>CAVTIW010000012.1:0-29515 GCA_963734795.1 uncultured Alphaproteobacteria bacterium | reverse complement strand
CAACCGGTCTCTAGGCTCCGATTTTGGCCATTCTCGGAGCGAAATAGCCAATAGTCTCCGGCAAACACTTGAAAAACTCCCGTTTTTGGGAGATTGCGGCCGGAGACCGGGTTCGATCTGCACTGCGTGGCCGAGCTGGCAGTGCAACTGGCGAAAATCTCCGCCGTGGAAGCGCTGATCACGTGTTCCCTTCTAACGCCTTTTCCATGCCCGAGCGGTTTCGGTGCGGGCAGCTCAGCGCCGCGTCGATGTTGGTTTCCAATCAGCGGCGAGCTTCTGCAACCTTGGCTATCCGACATCATCCTCTACTGTGCGACGTCGCTCGCCCTCCGCAGGTCCACGTCTTACGATCTCACAACTTTGCGTCGCGTTATATACAGATGCGCGTTTTCTGATAGCGTGCTTACGCCACAAAAAGGCCAGCTAAACACAGGGGTGGGGACGGTAATGAGGGCGATAGGCCGGAGATTGTTGTCGCGTCTTGGGGCCGTATGGGTTTTGTCCCACATCATCATGGTGCTACTGGGCACGCTTTTTCCAGGCACTTGGTCACGCACATGGATCGGAGTGGGGCTTGCGGAGGGCATCGGTGGCTCTTTGATAGCGTCAGGCGTAGCCGGAGTGTCGTTATTCCTGTACGTCTCATTTACCGACACTCTGCGGGCGCAAATTGAAACAATCAGCAAGGCGGGTCTTTCTACTATTTATTCAGGCCGTTCGGTCCAAATCCGGGATGCATATCACCACAGGCTCACAGCCGCTCGCAAAATTGACCTGATCGGATACGGGCTGTCCTCCTTCAGACAAGACTACCTAGAACATTTCGTTGATTGGTCGCGACGTGCCCAGGTCCGCATTCTCCTAATTGACCCTGATTTCCCGACTCCCGAAACAAGCCTTGCAGATCAGCGCGACCGCGAAGAGCAATATTCTCCGGGCAAGAACTCGAGGCGACGTTCTTGCATTCGAAGATGCAGTCTCGAAGCTCTCTGGTCTCAGGCATGGCCAGTTTAAGGTACATAGGCTGCCCTGCATCCCCGCGATAAACGTTTTTCGTATCGACGACGAGATTTTTTGGGGACCATATTTGATGCACCAACAGAGTCGGAACACTCCAACACTTTTGGTGGCGCGTGGCGGATTTCTCTTCGACTTGTTCGAAAAGCACTTTGAGGCGTTATGGAGTTTAAGCACGCCCTCACCTCTACGATGATGCATATCATTGCGCGTCCTCGCATCCATATTAGCTTAGCGGATATGGGCTATGCATCGCTTCGCTCGTTCGGTGGCGTTGGGTTCTCACTCGATTGCGAGCCAACCGTAGTTGAGTTTGAGCCTTGCCGCACTGTCGAAATTGATGGAACAGGAGTGCTTGACACAAGGGCACAGCTTGAACTTTCGGAGCTTGTTAAACGATTGAGGGCTGTCCGGGAGAAAGTTGGCTTCAGAGCAATCATCAAATCAGTTCCTCGGCAGCATGTTGGCCTAGGCAGTAAGACGGCGCTGGCGCTGTCGATCCTTGCCGGCGCGAATGCAGTCAATCATCTCGGCTTCTCCAACAGCGAAATGCAGCAGCTCAGTGGTCGCGGCTCAGCCTCAGGGGTGGGTCTTCACACATTCTTTCAAGGTGGTCTAGTTTGGGACGCGGGACACCGATTTGTGCCGGGGATGCGTCTGTCGCCGTCGAGCACAAAAATCGCAACAAGTGTTCCACTCCTTATGTCACGCGTACCGTTTCCGTCGGAGTGGTGCGTTGTTCTCCTTCTGCCTGACGAGCCAACAATGGCAGGAGAGGATGAAGCTAGGTTCTTCAGCGAAAATGCGCCGGTAACGAAAGGTGACGCGCTTGAAACGATGGCTATACTATATCACGGCGTACGCCCAGCGTTCATGCTGACAGATTACGAAGCCATCGGTCTAGCGTTGCAAAGTCTCCATGGCGTAGGCTTCAAAATGCGTGAATTACGGAGGTGCAGTACACGTGCGCAATCCTGCTTAGCCGCGCTTTTTCAGCGCGGCCTTGCTGCGGGGGTGAGCAGCGTTGGGCCTTTGCTGTACGTTATTGTTCCCCGGTCGGATCGCGAACGTCTGGATCAGGTTCGCTCAGTAAGTTCAGACTTGAGTGTCCCTATACTAAGCGTCGCTTCGGGTTGGAATGCTGGTCATGAACTCCGGTCGGGGGCATGGTTATGAGACCGCAATACGGTAACGCCTTACGATTTGATCGCGTTCTCACCGTGTATTTCTATACCTCGAACGCAGACAAGCTGCTTCAAGCCAAACTGATGTTCATGCGGCATGGGTATCCTCTCCGCCACTACACTGGCCGGAGAGAGCCATATGATGAGGACTACTCGCTGGGAACAGAGCTGCTGCTTGATCGCGCCATCGAGCAAGTGAATGCAGAATTTGGCATACGCTCTATATTTTTCGTTGAGGACACCTCCTTGAGGATTGAAGCTCTCAGTGAGGGCTTAGCTGACTATCCCGGTTTGGCGGTGAAAGAGTGGTTCTCCTCAGCTTCATTCGATACGCTGGACCGTCAGCTTCAAGAAAAGGGCAATGATAGAAGGGTCGTTGTCAAATCCGACATTGCGCTTTACCTGCCTGCCCTCTCTCGCAAGGTGTTCTTTCACAGCGAAACGGCCGGGCGCGTGGCAACCTCTCCACCCAGATTTTCGCCTTCCCCCCAGTACCCTTGGTTGACGCCTGACACCTTCAATGGATGGTTCATTCCTGAGGGCACAACGAGGCGGCTGGGGGAGATGGAATTTGAAGAGTCGTTGGCTTTCGATTTTAGAGCGAAATCTTTATCAGCTCTCATCTCGCGCCTTGAGGAGTTGAACTCGGCGCTGAACCTAACGCCAAATTTTTACATTGTTCGTCGGCCCGTATCGCCACCCATTGCTGAACAGCAGTTGTTGTTCAAAGAGCTGCTAATGCTAGAGGCTAGGCCATCCAAAGTGCTGGTTGTCATTGGCCACAAATGCGCTGGAAAAACTACGCTGAGTGATCACCTTATCGCAAAAGACGACGTTATGGTGTTTGAAGCAAGCTCTGTGTTGCGCAGCCTTGCAAGTGACGCAGAGGAGCCGGTTGAGTCAGCCGATGATGCGTATAAATTCTTATGTGACCACGGCTTGGACTGTGTGGCACATACAATCGCAAAGTATGCCGAGCGCAGTTCGGTCGCCCTAAATGTGATAACGGGGCTGCGAACTGTTGAGGAAGTCTTGCTGATAGTTGAACGCTTTCCGCATGCACGAATTGTGTTTGTTGAGGGTGACGTGCGGACTCGATTCGGGCGCCATATCCGACGCGCCCGCGACAAGGACGTAAAAACCTTTGTTGATTTTGAGAAACAAGACGAGCAACAGGCCCGTTTTGGGGTGCTGAGAGTTCCTACAGAAATTGCAACAGACGTGATCCGCAATGATGGCACGCTTGAGCAGTACAAGGACAGGATAGACTCGCTCATAACGGCTATGACCGGTACGGACGCTACTGCCCCTCAGTTGCGCATTCAGAAAAGCGAATTGTATCGTACATTGAGCGCACTTAGAGCCATAGGCGGAGCTGCGACGTGTGCTGCAATCTCGGAGAAAGCTTCAGAGTTGGCTGCTCCTGTTCGCAAGTATAATACAAACCGCGCGCTCAAGGCCGTCCCGGAGTTTGCCGAACGAGTGAAAAGATCAGAGCATCTGCTTAGCTATAAGCTGACCGGGCGAGGGGAGGCGCTCCTTGAGTCGTTAGAGAAGGTAGGTCATTTACCAAATGCGTAGTACTCACTACTTGAGCGCAAAGAGAGATGCCTGCCCACATTTGATTGGTCTTGTCCCCCACCTGAGAAGCCCGATCGCATTTTGACGAACGCCACTCAAACACTTCATAGCGGTAAATCTGCCTCAATGAAGACAGGCCCCACTCATTCATGGCCCTGCCCAAATGGGCAGCTCGAAGAATTAGGACACCGGTAGACAATGTTCGAACAAGCCTTCAGAAACATCGACGGTGTCCTCTGGAAAGAGGCTGGCTGCACCACCGAGCTAGATTACACCGAGCAAACTTCGTGGCTGCTATTCCTCAGCCGAGCAGACGACGATGCTCCATCCAAGGCAACGCAAGGAGTTTCGGGATTTGCGCCAGCGAAAGTCCTGTCGGCTGTCCGCGTTGCAGAATGGCTGACGTAACCTCCGGCGAAAGGAACGCGAGCCGGAGTGACTGGCGAACGACCTTAGGATGAAGCCGGTTTGCCTCGGCGAGTTGTTCGATCGATTCATATGCTCCGCCGCGGAGACAATCCACCCAGGCATGCGCGCGAACGATGGACTGGATCAGGCTCTTGTTGCGCGCGACTTCCGGTACACTATTGTCTTCCATCGCGGCTGCTGCATCTTTCGGCTTTGTCGACCACGCAATTCTGAATTCCTGGTTCGCCGCATCCCCGTCGGCGGTAGAAGCGGTCGTTATCAGGAGGTGATCGCGGGCGATGACGACGCGCTCGACGTCTCCAATGGATGCGGGCGCACTGTCGGATTGTCCTTGTTGTTGATGTGTTTTGAGGGCGGCAAGGACCGTGCTCTCGATCTCGGCGGCAGGGACACGCCCGACCGATCCAACGTCGGCCTTCCTTCCCCGCAACAGCGCTGAGCTGACGTAGAACCGGTAGCGCACGCCGTTTTTGGCGGAAAAGCTGGGGCTCATGCGGTTGCCACGATCGTCATAAAGCTTACCCATCAGCAGCGCCTCACTCGCCGTGCGACGGGCTTTGCGGCCGGCGGGTTGGGATGCGAGAAGCTGCTGGACCTGATCGAAGATCTTCCGGTCGACAATGGCCGCGTGCTCGCCGGGGAACCACTTCTCCTTATGACCGGTCTCGCCGACGTAGATCCGGTTTTTCAAGAAGTGGGCGAGGGGTCCGTAAGTGAAGGGAATCCCTCCGTTGAATTTTTTGACCTTGGTGTCCCGACGTTTGGTGACGATGCCCTTGGCGTCGAGATCCGCCAGCAGCTTCCCGAAACTCTGCAATTCGAGATATCGCTTGAAGATGTATCGAACGGTCTCGGCCTCGGCCTTGTTGATGACCAGCTTTTTGTCCCTGGTGTCGTAACCGAGCGGAACGGAACCGCCGGTCCATTTGCCCTTGCGCCGGGAGGCCGCGATCTTGTCACGCACTCGCTCGGAAGACAGCTCGGGCTCGAACTGGGCAAAGGATAGAAGCACGTTCAGTGTCAGGCGCCCCATCGAGGTGGTGGTGTTGAACTGCTGGGTGACCGCGACGAACGAGATCGATTTGGCATCAAAGGCTTCCACCAGCTTGGCAAAGTCCGCCAGCGAACGGGTCAGGCGGTCGATCTTGTAGACCACGATGACGTCGATCCGACCTGCGTCGATATCCTTCAGGAGCTGCTGGAGGGCAGGCCGGTCGAGATTGCCGCCGGAGTAGGCGGGGTCGTCATAGTGCTGGGGCAGGGCTCGCCATCCCTGCGAGGCCTGAACTCTTGATATAGGCCTCGCATGCATCACGCTGGGCATCGAGCGAATTGAACTCGAGTTCCAGGCCATGTTCGGTGGATTTGCGGGTATAGATGGCGCAGCGGACAGTTTTGACTGAACTAGCGGCCATGTCGCGCTCCCTTCGAGGCCGGCTTGGCCGCGAGGGCGGCGTTCCGCTTACGATAGTCACTGCCTCCACCCAGACGGCTCGAACGTTTCGGCGTGGCGCCGGCTGCCTCCTGCGCAGCCCCGGACCCGCCGGAATCCTAAGAGACTTCGATTTGTTTCGATTGACAGGTTGATATCGGGAAGCGTCTGCCGACTGTTTCCCAAGATGTATGGCGCCCTACGTCTCCGCGTTCACCCTGGCAAAACGCACACGCAGAACGGTTGATCGGCTCGATCCGCAGGGAGTGCCCCGATCATATCGTGGTGTTCGGCGAACGCCATCTGCGCCATGTGCTGCTGTCCTACATGGACTACTATAATGGCACGCGCACTCACTTATCGTTGAACAAGGACGCGCCGATATCACGTGCCGCCGAGGCAGCGGCGCATTCTGTGCCGCCCGATCCTGGGTGGACTGCATCACCAATATGCTCGGGCTTGATTTGCGGTAGGCACAACGCACAGCTATTCATCTTCCCGTCGGAAATCGGTCTAATATAATTGTCCGTCCAGAAGGCCGACACACGTTGCAGCGGGAGCAAAACCCAAAACCGACGGCGCTTAGTCAGTCGGCGCGGCCGAGCAATTGGCCGCCATCGAGATTGTACTGCGCGCCGGTGACGAAACCCGAGGCATCCGAGGCAAAGAAGAGTGCCATACCCTCGATCTCCTCAGGCCGGCCGATGCGGTGGCTCGGCGAGCTCTGCTCAAAGATCGGTAGGAGTTCGGGCGTGGTAATGCGAGTCTCGAACGGACCAGGTTGGATCGCGTTGACCGTAATCCTGTAGCGCGCCAGCTCGAGCGCGAGCTGGCGGACCAGATGGGCGATCGCGGCCTTGGCGGCGAGATAGGGCGTTCCGACAGCAGGCGAGGTCTTGGTTGCCGCCGTCGAAGTGGTGACCACGATCCGGCCACCACCGCGCGCCTTCAGATGCGGCACCGCGCTCCTGATGGTCTTGAACACGCCGTGCAGGTTGACGCCGAGCACTTGGTCCCACAACGCGCGTGGAATATTCTCGATTGCACCGTTGGGATCGCGCCCGCCGAACACTGAGAGAAAGCCAGGCCCTGCTGTGATGCCGGCGTTGGCGAAGACGGCGTCGAGGCCGCCCCCCGTAGCCACGACACGCTCGAAAGCGGCCGAGATCGCGGCGGCATCGGTGAGATCGACGATCTCGCCGCGCACGCTCCCGCCGCGTGCGGACAGTTCATCCACCGCGCTCTCGAGGGCCGACCGATCGACGTCGAGGATGGTGACTTTGGCGCCATTGTCGGCAAGCGCGCGGGCCATGGCAAAGCCGAGCCCGTTGGCGCCGCCGGTAACCACGGCCACCTTGTGGGAAACGCGGTAAAGCTCCTCGGCCTTCACGACGCGCCTCCCGCGACAGGGTCGGCAAGGCCGAGACCGCCGCCGCCATCGATCGTTAATTGTGCGCCGGTGACATAGCTTGACGCCGGCGAGGCGAGGAATAGCGCCAGCCCCTTGATCTCGTCCGGCTGCGCCATCCGGCCCATCGGATTGGCGGCGGCGAAGCGCCGTTGCACCTCCGGATTGGCCATGCGCCCGCCGCCGATGCCGGTGACAAAGGAGCCGGGCGAGATTGCGTTGATCCGCACATCGAATTTCGCGAGTTCGAGCGCAACCTGCCGCACCAAATGCGCGGCACCGGCCTTGGCGGCGATGTAGGCAGTGCAGACGAAATTCTCCACCTTCCACGCCGCGACCGACGTCGTGACGACGATGCTGCCGCTGCGCTGCGCCCGCATTGGCGGCACCACGGCCTTCAGCGAAACGAAAACCGACGACAGGTTGCCTTCGATGTGACCATTCCAGATCGCCTCGTCGAGCGCTTCGATGGCGCCGGCGGGATTGCGCTGGCCGCTCATGTCGAGAAAACCCGGACCGCCGCCGACGCCGGCATTGATGAAGGCGATGTCCAGCCGCCCAAAGCGTTCGATGACGCGCGCGACGGCGCCACCCATCGCCTCCTCCTTGGTCGCGTCGGCGACGAGGGTAAGGACGTCTGCCGAGGTGGCGCGCAACCGCTCGGCGGCGCGTTCCAGCCCGTCGGCTTCGCGATCGACGAGGCAGACTTTGGCGCCGTTCTCGGCCAGCACTTCTGCGCAGGCATAGCCGAGCCCGCTGGCAGCGCCGGTGACGAATGCGACGCGCCCCTCCACGTTGAACAGCTCGGTGATCCGCATGACGATCCGGTTGAAGTTGAGCCTTGAGTTCCAACCGGCTTAGCACCGAAGTAATTTGTGATCAAGAATCACGGAGTACGATCCCCCGACCGACGGGACTAACCCTTGCGCAGGGCCTTCAGGTGGGT
The DNA here is from genome assembly GCA_963734795.1 of uncultured Alphaproteobacteria bacterium. Classification (GTDB taxonomy): domain Bacteria; phylum Pseudomonadota; class Alphaproteobacteria; order Rhizobiales; family Xanthobacteraceae; genus Bradyrhizobium. Next base: position 21,518 of record CAVTIW010000012.1, on the reverse strand, counting down.
CAGCTCTTCGAGCACCCGCCCGGTCGATTGGGTAAGGTCGCGCTCCAGCGCGGCACGCGCGGCGACGCCGTCATGGCGCTCCAATGCACCGATCAGGAGCGCGTGGGGATCGGCGGCGTCCTTCACCGCCCGCGTGACCGCGATGCGGGTCAGGAGCGGGCCGATCTGCAGCCACAGCATCTCGATAATCGACAGCAGCAGCGGTGAATCGGCGGCCTCATAGATTGCGAAATGCAGCTTGTGATTCAGAATCCAGAACTGGCGCGGGCTCTCCTCGTCAAGCGAATCGAGTTTCTTTAGGAGCGCCTTGCAGGCTGTCAGCTGGCGCGGGGTAATCCGTTCTGCCGCCAAAGCCGTGGCCTCGCCCTCCAGCAGCATCCTGATCCGCCGCAATTCAAGGAACTGCTCGACCGTGAGCATCGGCAAGGCAATCTTGCGGCTCGGACGCACTTCGAGCGCGCGTTCTGAGACCAGGCGCCGCATGGCGTCGCGCACCGGCATCATGCTGGTGCCGAGGGCGTCGGACACGGCGCGCAGCGTCAGGGTCGCGCCCGGCTTGAAGCGGCCCTCCATGATCGAATTCTTGAGTTCGTGGTAGACGCGGTCGTTGAGCGTCTCGCGCTCCAACGGGGCGAAAGCCGCGGCGATGTCCGGCTTCTGGTTGGCGCGCGCCATGCCCCGCTCCACGATCCCCTGTTCGCGCGCAACATCTGGCCAGGCCCGCGCATCGGCGCGCCCGGTCCCGAGTTGGGCCATTGTCATCCCTATACTCCGGAAAGCCGATAGACGCGAATGGCCGTATCCTTGAACAGAAGCGCCTTGTCGCCGGCCGAGGCCCGGGACGCCAGCCGTTTGAAGGCATTCCAGAGCACGTGGTAGCTATAGCTGCGCTTGTCCACGGGGAAATTGCTCTCGAACATGCAGCGCTGCGGTCCGAACAGCTCAATGGTGGTCTCGACGTAAGGACGCCAGGTCTCGGCAAGTGTTTCGGAAGAAACCGGCTCCGGCGCCTTGTCATAGCCAAAGTCGAATACGTGCATGCCGAGACCGCCGATCTTGACGTTGGCGTTGGGGCAGGCGGCGAGTTCGCGCATGTTCTTCTTCCAGGTTTCGAACACCTCAGCGCGCCTGCCGGCATAGGCGCCGATGGCGAGCGGCGCGCCGATATGATCGAGGATCATGGTGGTGTCTGGGAAGGCGCGGGCGAGGTCGGCGAATTCCGGAATCTGGGTGTGGTAGAGCCAGCCGTCGAATGACAGGCCGTGGCGCGCGAGCCGCCCAAAGCCGGCGCGGAATTTCGGGTCGAGCAGGAGGCCCTCCGGGAAATCCATCGGCGTCGATTTGATGGTCTGATCGGCGTCCCAGACCGAGCAGTGGCGTACGCCCTTGAAGCGATCGCCGCCGCGCCCCAGGTGCATCTCGAGCGTGCGGTCGACCTCGGCGCCAAGGAAGAAATCGGCGAAGCCGACGATCCCGTCGCAGACCTTGATAGGCCCGTAGGTGCCGCTCGCCGCCATCGCGGCGACCCCGTTGACGAATTCGGTCTCGCCGATCGGCCTCAACGCGGGATCGCCGTCCGGGCGGTACATCGAATCGCATTGCAGGAAAACGGTCGCCAGGATCCGATGGCCGTCCTTCAGATCCGCGAGCACCTCGTCGAGCAGGTAGCGCGCGCCGCGGTCCCAAAGATGGTGGTGCGGATCGACGATCGGCAGATCGGGTTCGATGATCGCTTCACGCCGACGATCGAGCCACGCCTGGTCGGTGGCGAACAGCATCTTCTCTACCTTGTTTTCGGTCATGGCATCTCCTCCCTCAAATCGCGCGGTCCGCGCCGGCCGGGCGACCGATGGCCGCAGAGTCGGCTTGACAGCCGCCCCATTTATGATCTTTGATCACAAAATGGCAAGCTGATTGAGGCCGCCGTGGCTTCCGTGCAACGACGCGGGGCCGGCCGACCTGACGTGACGACGAAAACGACAAAACCGTCCCGGACGGATCACAGGGAGGAACGCAATGACACAGCATTCGACCAGGCATTTCGCCAAAATGGCCGTGCTCGCCGGCGCGCTTGCGCTAGGCGGCGGCGTGGCGGCGCAGGACACCACGGCGTCGGGTACTGGCGGCGTCAGCGGCGACCAGATCAAGAAGGTCCTCGGCCTCGAGAATGAAAAGAATCTGGGCACCGGTATTCACTTCAAGCTCGGTATCGTTCTGGCGATGACCGGTCCCGGCTCGTATTATGGCCGTATCCAGGGCAACGGCGCCAAGCTCGCGGTAGCGCAGATCAAGGCCGCCGGCGGCCCCGACATCGAGCTTGTGTTCAAGGACCACAAGTCAGCCGACGCCCAGGCCGGCGCGCGCGCCGCCAAGGAACTCGGCATCGACAGCGTGCCGGCAGTGCTGTCTTCCTATGTCGGCGACATCGGTGCGATGTTTCCCGGCGTGAAGCAGTACAAGATGCTCACCCTCGACGGCGGTGGCGGCACCAGCGATTTCGGCCAGGCCAAGCCGTATTTCTGGGGCATGCGCGCCATCGAGCCCGACGACGATTTCATCGGAGCGCTGAAGTACTGGGCGCAGACCGATCCGAAGATCAAGCGCATCTCGCTGGTCTATTTCGACCAGGGCCCGGCCAACGAGATCGTGCTCAAGAACTTCAACACCGCGCTGGCCGACACCAAGCTTGAACTCGCCTCGACCGAACTCACCACGATCGGCGCGACGGATTATTCGGCGACCATCGCCCGATTGAAGTCGGCCAATCCCGATGCGATCTTCCTGTTCGGCACCGGTGTCGATCCAGGTTACTTCATGAAGCAGCTGGTCAATGCCGGGTTGAAGATGCCGGTGATCGGCGCCGAATACATCAGCGACGCGGCCGAGGTCGCCGGTCCCGCCTTCGACAATTACATGTTCGCCACCGACTGGTTCAACGCGGCCAATCCCTCCAATCCCTGGTCGAAGCTGTTCCTCGACAGCTACGTCAAGGAGTTCAAGCTGCGGCCGGAGATCAATGCCGCGAACTATTATGAAGACACCTTCGCGATCTGGGACCTAGTTCGCCGGGTGCTGGCAAAGGGCGGCAAGATCGACAGCGGCGAGGAACTGCAAAACGCGCTGATGGCCGATCCGAAGTTCAAGAGCATCTACGGCGGCAGCGCGACCGAACTCGGCACCATTGCGCTCGACACCACCAGCCATTCCGTGAAGCAGCGGCCGCTCGGCGTCTACAAGTCCAACGGCGGCAAGCCGATCCCGGTCGCGACGTTCGACCTGGGCGGCTCGCATTTCCAGTTGGTCAAGTAACCGCATCCCCGATCGATGTGGCTGCAGCAGATTGAGCAACTCACCGTCGCCGGCGCCATCAACGGCAGCTTCTATGCGCTGCTGGGCGTCGGCTTCGGCCTCATACTCGGCGTGACCGGGCGGTTTCACTATGCGTTCGCGCTTGTCTTTACCTTCGCGGCCTATGTCACCTCGGTGATGGAAAGCGCAGCCGGCCTTCCGGCGCCGCTTGCCGTCATCGCCGGGCTTGCCGCTGCGGCAGTACTCGGGGTTGGCGTGGAGCGCTTGATCTACCGGCCGCTCGCCATGTTCTCGGGGCCGCTGTCGCTTCTCACCGTGTTCATTTCCTCGCTCGGCATCACCATCGCCGGCGTCAACCTCATCACGCTTGCCTGGTCGGCGGGGAGCCGTTCGCTCAGGCTGGTGCCGGTGGTGCCGCTGCGGGCGGGCGACGTCACCTTCACCACCCTCGACCTTGCACTGGTGGCGAGCGCATGGATCCTGATCGCCGCACTGGCGGTCATACTGACCTCCACAGATCTTGGCCGCTCGATCCGCGCGGTACGCGGCAATCCGGTGCTGGCGCGCATCATGGGCACCGATCCCGGCCGGATCTACCTTGCGGTCTTCGCTATCGGCTCGGTGTTGTGCGGCGTCGCCGGCATCTTCAACGGCGCACGTTTTGCCGTGCTGCCGGACATGGGTGACCGCCCCCGTGGTGTTCGCCTTTGTCGTTGCCTTCCTCGGCGGAACGCGCCGCTCGCCCTTCGTCATCGGTCTTGCCGGCCTGTTCATCGGGCTGGTGGAAAGTCTGAGCGGTTTCTTCGTGTCGCCGCAATGGACCTCGCTGGTGGTGTTCTCGGTACTGTTCGTTTACCTGATCCTGCATCCCCTGGATCTGCGCTCCCTGCGTGCCGCCCTGGCGCCGGCGCGCGTGCGGGCGCGATAGGCCCGCGATGGATTACTGGTGGGACATCCTCAATTTGGTGCTGATCTTCAGCATTTTCACGATGTCGCTGAACCTGCTGGTGGGCTATGCCGGGCAGGTGTCGGTCGCGCATGCCGCCTTCGGTGCCGTCGGCGGCTACCTTGCCGCTTTTCTCAGCGCCAAGGCGAACTGGGGTTTTTGGGCGGTGCTGCTGACCGGCGCCGCGGGAGCCGGCGTCGTCGGGGTGATCATGAGCCTGCCGGCGCTGCGGCTCGCGCCGGAATATCTGGTGCTTCTGACCATCGCGGTGTCGTCGATTGTGCTCACCATCGTCGGCGCGGTGCCGCAACTCGGCGGTGCGTACGGCATGGTCGCTGACAAGCCTGCCGACCTTTGGCCACTGCCGGGTGGCGACCTATTGTTTCCTCACCAATGGGTGCTGCCGCTGATCGGTTTCACCGCATTCACTTATCTCGTCTGCCACCGCATGGGTGAGTCCGCCTGGGGCCGTGTACTCCGCGGCATCCGCGACGACGAGATCGCGACCCGCGCGCTCGGCTGCAATGTGTTTGCCTCCAAGGTCGTCGTGTTCGGCCTGACCTCGGCCTTTGCCGGCCTCGCCGGAGTGCTGCTCTATTTCTACAACCAGATCGCTTCGCCCAGCGTCTACGGCCTCAACGTCTCGCTCAAGATCTTTGCCATGACCATCTTTGGCGGACTGGGCAACTTTACCGGATCGATCCTCGGCGCCGCCGTGCTGCAGCTGTTGCAGCCGATGCTGGAGAAACTGGTCCGGCTCGACCCCGGTCAGGCTTTTCTGATCCAGCTGGTGATTTACGGGCTTGGCCTGGTGGTGCTGGTGCGTGTACGGCCGCAGGGCCTGTTCCCCGAGGGGCTGTCGCTGTGGCGTCGTCGGCGCCGCACGCCGGCCGCAATGGCGCCGGTTCCCGACGCGGTCGCGTGCATCACGGTCCCCGCGGCTGCCGCTGCGCTCGCCGCGATGCCGGCCGCCGGGAAGGCCAGTTCCGTGGTCCTCAAGGTGCGGGGCCTTTGCAAGAGCTTCGGCGGCATTCATGCCGTGCGCGATCTCGATTTCGATCTGCAGCGCGGCAAGATCGTGGCGCTGGTCGGTCCCAACGGTGCCGGCAAGACCACGGTCTTCAACCTGTTGACCGGTGCGCTCAAGCCCGACCGCGGCAGCGTCGAACTGAACGGCGAGGATGTGCGCGGCCTGCCGCCCGACCGCATCGCGCGCAAGGGCATGGTGCGCTCATTCCAGGATGTGCGGCTGTTCGGCCGCATGACCGCGGCGGAGAACGTCATGCTCGGCATCCACGAGGCCGCGCCGGAGATCTGGCGCTGGCCGAGCGGCACGCGCGGCGGCGAGAACCTGGTCGACCTGTTTCTACGGCCGGGCGAGACTGCGCGGGTCGAACGCGAGACACGCGCGCGCGCCATGGAGCTATTGGGCCTGGTCGGGCTTGCCGGCGTTGCCGAAACGCAGGCCGGCGCGCTGTCCTTTGGCCAGCAGAAGCTCGTCTCCTTTGCCCGCCTGCTCGGCACCGATGCCGATGTGCTGCTGCTCGACGAGCCGGCCTCGGGCATCGAATCGCGCTGGGTCGACGGCATCCTCGAACTCGTCGCCTTCATGCGTGACAGCGGCAAGACGGTCTGCATTGTCGAGCACTCGCTCCACGTCGTCGAACGGCTGGCCGACACCGCGATCTTCATGGAGCTTGGCCGCATCACGGCGCAGGGCACCGTCCGCGAACTGACCAGCGACCCGCGCCTGGCGGAGGTTTATTTTGGCACGGCTTGAAGCAGTCCGGGAAAGCACCGCCGTACCGCTGCTTGCCGTCACCGGTGTCGCGGCAGGATACGGCAAGAAGCGCGTCCTCGACGATGTCGGGCTCTCGCTCGGCCGCGGCGAAGCGATCGCGATTCTGGGCCACAACGGCGCCGGCAAGACCACGCTGCTGCAGGCGGTGTTCGGCTTGCAGCCGCTCTGGCACGGCCAGATGTCCTATGCCGGGCACCGCCTCGGGCCTTCGCATTCGCCGCGCGCCGCGGTTGCACTGGGCATGGCGATGATTCCGGCCGAGCGTTTCGTGTTTCCCGACCTCACCGTCCTCGATAATCTTCGCCTCAGCGCCGTGGGTCTGAGCGCCTCTGAGCGCGCAAAGGGTTTCGATCAGGCGCATGCCGATTTCCCGATTTTACGCGAGCGCGCCGGCCAACTGGCCGGCGCCATGAGCGGCGGCGAGCAGCGGATGATTAGTCTTGCCATGGCGCTGATGCGCAAGCCACGGCTCCTGCTGCTCGACGAACCGTCGCTCGGCCTGTCGCCTGCGATCGTCGAGCAGGTGATGGCGCGGGTACGCGGGCTGGTCGCCGCCGGCATGTCGGTGATGCTGGTCGAGCAGAACATTCCCGCGGCGCTGAGCGTGGCGTCGCGAATCTACATGTTGCGTTCCGGCCGCATCATCCTGGAAGAGAGCGCCAGGGCGCTCGAAGCGCGGGGCCGCGAAGGCTGGTGGGATTTGTTCTGACGTTCGTGCCGCATGGTTCGCACGTGGCATCGAGAGTGATGGTTTAGACTAACAGCGGGCCTTTTGGATTGGGCACGCGAGAAGGGAGAATGCGATGCGAATGAGCGCTGCGCTGATGATCGCCGCCACGATGCTGGTACCGGCCGGAATTCGAGCGGCCGAACCGCCAATCAAGATCGGGGTGATGAACGACATGTCGTCGGTCTATGCGGTGGCGGGCGGCATGGAGACCGTGGAAGCGGTGCGCATGGCGATCGAGGACGCCGGCCCGGTACTCGGCCAGAAGGCCGAAGTGGTGTTTGCCGACCACCAGAACAAGCCCGACATCGGCTCCAACATTGCGCGCGAATGGTTCGACGTCCAAGGCGTCGATGCGATCGTGGACGTGCCCAATTCGGCGGTCGGCTTCGCCGTGCAGAATCTCGCGAAGCAGAAAAAGAAGACATCGCTGTTCGTGGGCGCGCTGAGTTCCGACATCACCGGGCCGAAATGCGACAACTACACCACGCAGTGGTCGGTCGACACTTACTCGCTGGCGCATGTCATGGGCACCGCGGTGCTGAAACGCGGAGGTGACCGCTGGTTTTTTCTCGGCGCCGATTATGTATTTGGCAAGGCGCTGGTCAAGGATACCAGCGCGGTCATCGAGGCCAATGGCGGCAAGGTGTTGGGCGCGGTCTATGCGCCGCTCAACACGGCGGATTTTTCGTCCTTTCTGCTGCAGGCCCAAGCCACCGATCCCAACGTGATCGGTCTGGCCAACTCCTCGGACGATACCGTCAACTCGATCAAGCAGGCGGTCGAGTTCGGCCTCACCAAGAGCGGCGCGAAGTTCGCCGCCTACGTGCTGTTCCTCCAACATATCAAAACCATCACGCTCGACGTCGCGCAGGGCCTGTTTTTGGTCAATCCGTTCTATTGGGATCTCAACGACGAGACCCGGGCCTGGTCGAAGCGGTTCGAGGCGAAGATCGGCCATCCGCCTGACTGGGATCCGGCGATGTCCTACAGCGCCGTCTATCATTACCTGAAGGCGGTTAATGCTGCCGGAACCCGCGATGCCGACGCAGTCGCCGCGAAGATGCGGGCGCTTCCCGTCAACGACTTTACCACCAAGGACGGCAAGGTCCGGGTCGACGGTCGCGTGTTGCGCAACCTCTATCTGCTGCAGGTCAAGAAGCCGGTGGAATCGAAAGGCCCGTGGGACATTTATAATGTGGTCGCGATGGTGCCGGGTGAGGAGGCGTTCCGTCCGCTCGCGGCCGGCGGGTGTCCGCTGGTCGCCCCGCAGCCGAAGCCGTGACCGCATCGCGCTTGCCAACCATTGAACCGGCGCAGGAAAGCGTCGCCGAAAAGGATCGAACTTCATGACAAAAATGAGTGCGGGACGCGCCGTGGTCGAGGTGCTCAAGGCCGAGGGCGTCCGGTTCGTGTTCGGCATGCCGGGCGGCCACACCATCGGGATCTATGACGCGCTGTACGGCCAGCAGGAAATCTCCCACGTGCTAGTGCGTCACGAGCAGCACGCCGCCAGCATGGCCGCGGGATTTGCTCAACTCACCGGGGAGCCGGGCATCTGCTGTGTCACCGCCGGGCCCGGCGCGACCAACCTCGTCACCAGCATCGCGGAAGCTTTTGTTGGCGCGCTGCCGATTGTGATTATCGCCGGCCGCGGCGCCGCCCGTAACGCCCATCGCGGCGCCAGCCAGGAGATCGACCAGGTCAGGATCTTCGGGCCAATTACCAAATGGGGTGTTCGGATCGACCGGCCCGATTTGATCATCGAGAGCCTGCGCCAGGCCTTCACCGTCGCCCGCTCCGGCAAGCCGGGGCCCGTGCTGCTCGACATTCCGCAAGACGTCCTCGGTGCTGAAATCGAATTCGCCGACTACCGTCCGGTCGGCAAGCCGGCGCGGCTGCGAGGCGACCTCGACCGCATCAGGGCAGCGGCGGCTGCGTTAAAGGCGGCCGAGCGGCCGCTGATCCTCTCGGGCGGTGGGGCCATCGCCGCGGACGCGACGCAGGAAGTCCGCGAACTTGCCGAACGGTTGTCGATACCCGTGATGACGACACTCGCCGGCCGCGGCATCCTGCCGGACGATCATGCGCTCGCGGCCGGCGGGATAGGCCATCACCGCCAGGACATCACCAAATATCTGCTGCCGAACGCCGACGTCGTGATCGGTATCGGCGCGCGCTTTGAGCAGCAGGAGACCAACTGGAAGCCAGCCTATTTGCCCGCGCCGTCCGCAACCTACATCCAGATTGATATCGATCCGGTCGAGATCGGGCGCTCGGTGGTTCCTGTTATCGGCATTGTCGGCGACGCCAGGCTGGTGCTGCGCGATCTCATCGCCGAACTCGGTCCGGCAACGGTTGGGGAGCACGGACCAAGCGCCGCCGGGCAGGGGCGGATCGACGATCTGGCGCAGCGGCGTTCCGCGGTCGAAGCCGATAAAAAGACCATGGTCGCTTCGAACCAGCAGCCGCTGCATCCGATCCGCGTACTCGACAGCATCCGGGCCGCGTTTCCGCGCGAGACCACGGTGGCGCTCGATGTCGGCGTGCTGGCGCAAGGCATGGGCGGCGCCTATCCGTACTTCAAGATCTATCAGCCGCGCGCCACCATCGTGCCTTCCAGCTTCTACGGCATGGGCTTCTCGGCTTCCGCATTCCCGGTCGCCCGGCTGGTCTATCCGGACCGGCCGGCGGTGTGCCTGGTCGGTGACGGTTCGTTCCAGATGGTCATGAACATTCTGCCGGTTGCCGCCGAACTCAATCTTGGGGTGACCTGGTGTGTCCTTAATGACCGCGCGCTCGGCTCGATCAGGGACACCCAGACCCAGGCCTTCAACGGACGCTATATCGCAACCGAGTTCGCGCTCGATTTCGATTTCGCCGGGCTTGCCGCAGCGTCCGGTTGCTACGGCGAACGCGTCACCGATCCGGATCAGATCGAGCCCGCGCTCCGGCGCGCGATGGCGGCCAACAGTTCCGGCAGGCCGGCCGTGCTCGATTTCGTAGTGGCCAAGGAACGTCTCAAAGGCAGCGTGGAGTTTTTTGCAAGATGACAATGCTTTCATTCGGACAACCAGTCGGCGGTATCGTCCAGATCGCCTATACCGTGAAGGATATCGAACGCGGCATGCGCGACTTCACCGAGCGTCTCAACGTCGGGCCCTGGTTCGTGACCGGCCCCTTCGTGCCAGCCCGCGGTTTCTACCGCGGCCAGCCGACGGACATGAGCCTTACATTGGCAGTGGCTTATTCCGGGCACATGATGGTCGAACTGATCGAGCAGCACGACAACAAGCCCTCAGTGTATCAGGAGACCATCAAGACCAAAGGTTACGGCTTCCACCACTGGGGAATGTGCTCACGGTCGTTCGACGCCGACGTGGCGCGCTATGAGAAGGCTGGTTGCCCGGTCGTGTTTTCGGACGTCTCGCCGCGGGGCGTTCGCATCGTCTATGTCGATACGACCCGCGACCTGCCTGGCATGCTCGAAATTATCGAGACCACCGATGCGCTGGAGGCGATCTATCACAGCTACTTCGCTGCTGCGCAGGGCTGGAACGGTGAGGATCCGGTGCGCCGTTGGTCCTTGCAGACCGGGGCTTCAAAATGAAGCCCCGCCTTACCGCGCGCCGGTAAATGCCCGACATTGTGCCTAGTCTTACTGAGTCAGAAAGTCGCGTTTTAATGGCGATCCGACGCAGGTAGCTTGAGGAGATTCGTTTTTCAGCATGGGAGGGCTGGAATGGATCTTCAAGCACAGCGCAGTGAGACGCGGTTTTCGGCTTATGTCGAGGGGCTTGTGAGGGTGATCGGTCATGCAGACCGGGCCAAACCGCTGCGAGATTATTGCCTGGGGCTGATGATGCCCTGCGAACGCAAGAGCGTGGAGCCGATGGCGGCGGTGACGGCACCGGAGCGGACGGCGGCGCAACACCAGTCGCTGCTGCATTTCGTCGGCGAAGGGCGCTGGTCGGACGAGAAGGTGCTGGCGAAGGTGCGGGAGATGGTGCTGCCCGCGATAGAGCGGCACGGGCCGATCGAGGCCTGGATCATCGATGACACCGGCTTTCCCAAGAAGGGCACGCATTCGGTAGGGGTGGCGCGTCAATATTGCGGTCAGCTCGGCAAGCAGGACAATTGCCAAGTCGCGGTGTCGCTGTCGGTGGCCAACAGGCATGCAAGCCTGCCGGTGGCCTATCGTTTGTATCTGCCGGAGGCATGGGCCTCTGACGCCGCCCGCCGTAAGAAGACCGGTGTGCCTGAGGAGATCACGTTCAAGACCAAGCCCGAGATCGCGCTCGAACAGATCCGTGCGGCCTGCGCGGCGGACTTACCCCGCGGGGTGGTGCTGATGGATGCTGGCTACGGCACCCACAGGGATCTGCGCACAGCCGTCACGGCGCTTGAGCTGCCTTATATCGCCGGCATTCTGTCGAACACCACGGTCTGGGCGCCCGGCACCGGGCCCTTGCCACCCAAGGCCTGGAAGCCGGGCCATGGGCGGCCAACCAAGCGCCTGCGCCGCGATGCGGCGCATCAGCCGGTCAAGGTCAAGGACCTCGCCTTCAGTCTCCCGGCCAAGGTTTGGCGGACGATCACTTGGCGTGAGGGAACCAATGTGCCGCTCAGGTCGCGCTTTGCGCGCCTGCGTGTTCGTATTGCACAGCGCGACTTCGATCGTAGCGAACCCTGGCCGGAAGAATGGCTCATGATCGAATGGCCCAAGGAGGAAAAGGAGCCCACAAAATACTGGCTTTCGAGCCTGCCGGACGACATTGGATTCAGCCGTCTTGTCGATCTCGCCAAATTGCGCTGGCGCATCGAGCGGGATTATCAGGAGCTCAAGCAAGAGGTGGGGCTCGGCCATTTTGAAGGGCGCGGCTGGCGCGGCTTCCATCATCACGCGAGCCTCTGCATCGCCGCTTATGGCTTCCTCATCTCCGAGCAGGAGACGATTCCCCCCTCAGAACCGCGTTCCTCCTCGCACTTCCAAGCACCTCGCCTTCCCGAAGGTTATCGATCCCGCGGCGCCGCCGCTCAGGACTGAGCGCCACATCGCGAACTCGATAGCCACTCTGCGGCGAAGATTGACCGCAGCCATCGTCCGGCGCCTGTCACGATGTCCATGCTGCGCCCGGGCAAATCGAACAATCGCGAAAGAACTTGTGACGCAGTAAGACTAGGGAGTCGGCGAAAACAGATCGCGTCTGCGATAGGTGAAACGAGCGTGCAGGAGATAAACGGAAAGTATTCGCGACCGACTGCTCATAGGGCGTAAACGACCACCAGCGTGATACCGGTGGTCGACGATTAGAGCTCGACCTGCTTGGCCGTATTTAGAGCGTCATCCACCTCAATCCCGAGATATCGGACGGTGCTCTCCAGCTTCGTATGGCCGAGGGGGAGTTGCACTGCGCGCAGGTTGCCGGTTTTGCGATAAATCTGGGCGGCCTTCGTACGTCGCATCGAGTGCGTGCCATAAAAGGCCGACTCTAAGCCGATGCTTTCAACCCACCGATGCACCAGCCGGGCATATTGGCGGGTTGATATGTGCGGACTTGTATGAAGTCGACTTGCGAAGAGATATCGAGAACCGGTGGCCCGGAGCACTGGTAGCCAGACTTCAACGGAACTCCTCGATTGCTCCGTGATCTCGAACTGAACTGGCCGACCTGTCTTTTTTTGGACGATCGTTGCTCGATGCCGCACTTTTACTCCTGTGCAAATGTCGTCTAATACCAGCGGCCCGAAACTGTGCCTCATACCAACGGCCCGAAACTGTAACTCATTAGGGATTCCCAAATCAGTTAAACTCTGCCTCGATGCTGGTTTTGAGTGGAGCGGCATCGATGGGAGCAGCGGTATCGATCACCCGACTTGATCTGACGGCTTCAGAGCTTCGCAGGGCGGCGAGCGGAGAGAAGGATAGTTCGGCGGCGCGGCGGATACTTGCGCTTGCGCTGGTGCTCGATGGCGTGGACCGCAAGACGGCGGCCGAAACCTGCGGCATGGACCGTCAGATCTTGCGGGACTGGGTGCATCGTTACAACGCCGCGGGACTGGCCGGGCTTCGCAATCTCAAATCGCCGGGTCCTGGATCAAAACTCACGGCGCGGCAGCAAGCCGAATTGGCCGAACTTGTCGAGGCCGGTCCCGACCCCGCGGTGCACGGTGTCGTGCGCTGGCGGCGGGTCGATCTGCGCGACGAATTGCAGCGGCGCTTCGGTGTCACGCTCCACGAGCGTTCGGTCGGGAAGGTTCTGGCCAAGCTCGGCTACCGCAAACTGTCGGTCAGGCCCCGCCACCCACAGGCTGACGAAGAGGCCCAGGAGACATTTAAAAAAACTTCGCCGCGACAGTCACGGCGCAAATCCCCGACCGCGCCAAAGGCAAGCCGATCGAAATCTGGTTCCAGATGCTATGAGGACGGGCTGAGCCGATACTTTGGCAGCCCCGAATCAAAGCGATGGAGCTGCCCCTATGCAAACGATTGACACCGTTAATCCTACTATCCTCCTTGCTGTCGAACTCAGTGCATCAACGTGGCTCGTCGCCGCCCGCGTGCCAGGGTTGGAGAAGCCACATCTGCATCGGATCGATGGTGGCAACACGGCCGCCTTGTTGGCTCTGATCTCGTCTCTGCAGGCCCGTGCTGCTCGCGGGCTCGACGCGGCGATAGGCGTTGTCTGCTGCTTTGAGGCGGGACGTGATGGCTTCTGGCTGCACCGTTTGCTGACGGCACATGCTGTCGTCTGCCATGTTCTTGAACCCACCAGCATTCTCGTCAACCGCCGTGCCCGACGGGCTAAAACGGACCGGCTCGATGCGGAGGGCATGCTGCGCGTGCTTGCGGCCTATCTCCGGGGTGATCACCAAGCCTGCAGCATGGTACGCGTGCCAACACCGGAAGAGGAGGATGCCAAGCGCACGCACCGCGAGCGCGAGAAGCTGGTGCAGGAGAGGCTGCGCATCGAAAACCGTATTGAAGCGCTGCTGTTCACCCAGGGCATTCGGAAAAGACCTTCTCTTCGTTCATGGGAGCGCGATCTTGCTGTCCTGCGCACCGGTGATGGACGCGAGATACCGCGCCATCTTCGGGCCGAATTGGATCGCTTGCGTCGACGGCTCGTCATGACCTTGGAGTTGATCCGGGAGGTCGAGGCCGAGCGCGATCAGGCGGCAAAAACCAAGCCGCAGGATCAGGCCTGCCACAAGATAGCCGCTCTCTGTCGCATCCGGGGTATTGGCGAGAACTTCGCCGCCGTGCTCACGCGTGAGGTATTCTATCGTTCATTCGACAACCGCCGGCAGATCGCGAGCTACGTCGGCATCACACCAATGCCATACCAGAGCGGCGGTATGGATCGCGATCGGCGCATCAGCCGGGCGGGAAACCCGCGGGCAAGGACGACCATGATCCAGCTCGCATGGCTCTGGCTTCGCTACCAGCCTGGCAGCGAGCTGGCAGAGTGGTTCCGCGAGCGCGTCGGCACGTTGGCCGGGCGCACACGGCGGATCGCCATTGTGGCCATGGCGCGCAAGCTGTTGATCGCGCTCTGGCGCTACGCAGAGACCGGGGTAATACCGGCTGGCGCCGAGATCCGGGCGGAGACAACAGTCGCCGCATAGACAGACAGGAATTGCCACCGGCAGCATTCGCCGGCGGCGATACGGGGAGCGCGACCGTCTTCTTCTTTGGTGGCACAACGCCGCCGCGTTTCAGGTGGGTCGCGTCTCGCCGGGGCTACGCCTCGTGCATGAGGCATTATGGTGCGGGACCGTGCTCCAGGCCCGACCGCATGTAAGGTGACGCAGCCGTAGCTGCGAGACTCGATAGCCCCGAACCCAACGACGTGCCGAAGTACCATCAATCAGAATCGGAGAAGCGAATGCCACAGACCCGTTGACAGCAGAACCCTCATGTAAGGATGAGGCCCGGATCGGCCAGCAGGGCACGCTGACCCGCGTCTGGGCCAAACGTGGAACGAGACCCCGCGCACCACGCGACCAACGCTACGACTGGGCCTACCTGTTCGGCGCGGCCTGTCCGCAACGTCGCGTCGCAGCGGGCCTGGTCATGCCGGCGGCGAACGCCGAGACCATGTCGCTGCATCTGACCGCTATCGGCCACAAGGTGGCGGCAGGTAGCCACGCCGCTCTCGTCCTCGACGGCGCCGGCTACCATATTGCTGCCGCGCTCACGATCCCGGAAAACGTTACCCTTGTGCGCCTGCCACCCTATGCTCCTGAACTCAACCCGATGGAAAACGTCTGGGAATATTTGCGCGGAAACAAACTCGCGATCACCGTCTTCGACGATTACGACGACATCGTCGATAAAACCTGCGACGCCTGGAACTTCCTCGCAGACGACCCAATGCGCATCGCCTCAATCACCACCCGAACATGGGCAACAGTCAATAAATAGGGCCGTTGGTTGGAGCGTTGCCGGGTGGGGGCTTGCACCCACTGGAAAGCGCCGCCTTTGCACGGCGCACGCCAGAAGCGGCCATTCCATAGCCGCCCCCACCGGGCAGCCACTGGACGCTTCGGTCAATTTGACCTAAGTGCAACGCAAGCCGCTGGGACTGTGCTGCACATGGCCAATGTCGATCCAATCCGCCGTGCCGAAATCGGCCGCGAGAAGCGGGCAAGAACGCGGGCTCAGCTAGTTGCGGCAGCTCGATCGCTGTTCGGGAAGCGACCGGTCGAATCAGTTACCGTTGATGACGTCGTGGAGGAGGCGGGCGTCGCGAAGGGAACATTTTATGTTCATTTCGAGGACTTGAACGCTCTGACTGCGGCTGTCGCAGACGAGTTGGTGAGGACGTTTGACGAACTCCTGCAGCCGCAGCGCCTGTCTATGCCCGACCCGCTCATGCGGATCGCCTTTGCCTGCAACGCCTTCATCGAAAAGGCCATGGAAGATCCATCCTGGGCCGCAGTTGTCGCGCGGATGGCGTGGTCCCATCCAACGGTTGGCCGAGTCGCCCGAAGCCGGCTTCGTGCGGACTTGAAACTTATTCTCAAAGGAATGCCGCAACAAGAGACCTCGCTGGAGCTAAGTCTTGAAGTAGCGTTGGGCATCATGCTTCAAGTGCTGGCGGCAATTAGCCAAGGGCGACTATCTTGCCGTGATCAAAAAGCGGCGATTGGCTCTATCTTGCGTGCGATTGGTGTGGCGAGCCGTCAAGTGAAATCCACGCTGGCACATTTGCCGCAGATCGAACTCGCCGCAGGGCAGCGCGGTGGCTAGGGAACGCCAAACAATTCGATCCAACGGAACAAGCGTCGGACAACGTCCAATTGACAGCCGCAAGGCTTAGCCCCTTCTGATCTCCCTGCGGCGGCCGCCGATCCAATGACCCGTCTGCAATTTGGTTAGCTCAAGACGTTCGTCATCTGCTCACCAAGATCTATGCGGCCATCCGCGCTGTGTATGTAAGCGTTGATGACGTCTCCAGGCTGGAGGTATTGCGGGCGGCGACGCTGGGCTTTGATAAACAAATTCCAGAACTGTCGCTCCGGAAGCAACTGCAGGAGCCTCCGGATCGGGCCAGGCGGTACGTGAAGCGCACATCCGGAGGGCGTACCCGTCAGCAATACATCGCCCGGTCTGACGTTTGCGAAAGTCGACAATTCGGAAATCGTTTCTGCGGGCTTGAACACCAAATTCTTTGTCGTATCGCGCTGACGAAGGGAACCGTTTACGGAGAGTTGTAATTCGAGCTGGTCGAGGTAGGCGAATTCGTCGGGCTCAAGGACCGTCAGCCAAGGACCTATCGGGCAAAATCCACGATAGCTCTTGCCCTTGAAGAATTGCATCTGCGGAAGCTGGACGTCCCGTGCGCTGAGATCGTTCGCGATCGTGATGGCGAACACGTAATCCTTCAGCGTATCCTGGGTGACGGCGACAGATGACGAAATAGGCCGACGAAATACCAACGCAAGTTCGATTTCGTAGTCGAGCAACATGACGTGTTTTGGCCGCTGCACCGAGCCTCTTGCGGGGCTGATCGACGCATCCGACTTGGTGAAAAACATGTTGAACAGCTTTGCATCTGGGTCCACGCCAGATTCAATCATATGTTGTCGATAATTGGCGCCCTGGCAATAAACGCGGCAGGGTGCCGTTACCGGGGAAAAATCTTCACCGAATCTATCGGTACGCTGGCCGTTTTTCCCAATGCTGCGCGCCAGTCGGCCTCGCCTTGCTCGATCAATGCTGCCGTCGTCGGATAGACGCCGTCGAGTGGTGATATTCCTGATGCTGATACGACACCCCAGTACGCAGTTCCCTCGGTTTCGTAGCGAGCTATGTTGGTAGCCATGTTTTCAAGTCCTTTTTGTTCGGTTGGTGTTTCGGTCAACGAGAGTATCGATCGGAAGGCGATTAGAGGATTTCGTCAGACGGGGCGGTTCGGGTAAGCGGCGAACGATCTGCTCGGCCTCGTCGGCGGCCACGCCGAGCCCGCGCAAGACCCCGGAAACGGCGGCCGGTACGTCAGAGGGCGAGAGGCGCTTCTCACTGGCTGAACGCATTGCCTGAAGAACGCTGCCAACGGCGATATCGAATCCGACTTCCGCCGAAACCGGCGCTATACGTCCTTGCGCTATCGCGGCACGCAGGTCCTCGCTGAGTCGGTTGCGTGCGCCGGTGGCAACCGCCGGGAACGCCCAGACCCCCCGCGCGGCGAGTCCTCCCCAGGCCGGATCGTGCAGCGCTTGCCTGATGAACGCGGCGCAGCCCGTCGCTATCCGCTCGACGGGGTCGGCAATCGCGGTCCGATGAGGCTGGAGAAGGTCGTCCAGTTCGCGCGCCAGCTCATCCGCCACGGCCGCGCGCAAATCGTCGAGATGCTGAAAGTGAACGTAAAAAGTCCCTTTCGCCAGTTCCGCTTCCTTCGTCACGTCATCGACAGTGATGGAATCGACCGGCCGGATCGCGAACAACGCACGCGCCGCCCGTATCAACCGGGCATGGCTCTTTGCGCGGAGCCGGAGCCCGATTTGCGCCCGGCGCACGATGTCGACCCTGACCATATCCACTTACCTTTTTTGACAGTTGGAATATTTCGTATTGACTTTTTAGTCATTCTGACCAAATAGTGCAATATGAATTTTCGGAGAACCGGACGCAACGTCAGAGGAGGCGCAAATGTCGAGGGAAATGGAACTCAATTCCGGACCATTGCAGGAGCGCGAGGTCGCGATCGTAGGCGCAGGCCCGGTGGGCCTGATGGTCGCAAACTTGCTTGGCTTGGCGGGCGTTCGAGTTGTCGTTTTCGAACGCAACAAGGGACTTCTAGGACTGCCGCGAGCAATTGCTTATGACGCCGAGACACTGCGTCTGTTCACCCAGGTCGGCCTGTTCAACGGGATCGCGCCCGGCCTCATTCAGAATCCGCATGTCCGCCACCTCAATGCGCGCAATGTCACATTGATGGCCGCGGATTTCCCTGTCCGAAGCCAATTTGGTCACTCGGCGTTGGGCACCTTCTATCAACCGGAATTCGAAAAAGTACTGCTCAATGGCCTGTCCCGTTTCGACAATGTTCGCACGCTGTTCGATCACGCTGTCACCGGCTTTGAACAGGACGCAAGCGGGGTCAATCTGAAGATTTCGACACCAAACGGCTCTCGTTTGCAACGCGCGAACTACGTGGTCGCCTGCGACGGCGGCGCGAGTGGAATCCGCGAACTGCTTGGCGCGCAGCTCATAGGTTCGACCTATGCGGAGCATTGGCTGGTGATCGACGCGATTGTCAGGAATCACGCCGTAAAGCAGATCACTTTCCGCTGCGACCCGCGTCGTCCGCAGGTGGAATTACCGGCAATCGGAGAGCGGGTGCGCTGGGAGTTCATGCAGTTGCCCGGAAAGTCCGCAGAAGATCTCATGAGCGACGACAAGAATTCGCTCTCTGGTCATGCGACACACCAAGTATCGTTCGTTCGAGATCGAGCGGAAGGCGATCTATACGTTCCATGCGCGGGTCGCGGATCGTTGGCGGCAGGGACGTGTATTCCTGGCGGGTGACGCAGCGCATCTGATGCCGCCCTTCGCGGGTCAGGGCATGAACGGCGGCATGAAAGATGCCGTCAACCTTTCGTGGAAGCTTGTTTCGGTTCTGAGAGGACAGGCCCCTGACTCCATCCTTGACACGTACCAGGTCGAACGCGCACCGGTCGTGCGGAAGATGGTCGAGGTTTCGCGTCGTCTTGGCGCGTTGATCATGCCGACCAGCCGGATCACCGCATCGGCACGGGACTTCCTCTTTGCCTGCCTCAACCTGTCCGGCAAATTTCGGGCTTTCATCGGTCGCGGCGGAGTCTTGCCCCCGCCCGAGATCCATCAAAGCGCGCTGACAGACAAAGGGCGGGACGCGCTGATCGGTCGGATGATGCCCCAGCCGACTGTCAGTGCGGCGCAAGGGAACGAGCCGCTTGATGCGTTCCTTTTTGATGCGTTCCTTTCTTGTCATCAATGGCTGGCGCTCGGCATCGGGATCGATCCGGTCTCCATGTTGTCCGCCCGTGACTTGGCTGTTCTCGACGCCCTCCAAGCAAGATTTGTTTGTCTGAACGGTGGCACCAAGGACGCCAGGACGCTGTCTCTGCAATGTGTCGACAGCGGTTTTGCCGACTGGGCCAAGCGGCACCAAGTCCGGGCTGTCCTCGTTCGCCCCGATCGGTTTATTGCCGCCCGGCTCGAACCGGAAAAGGACATTTCGGTCCTCACTCCCTTCGCGCTTCCCCAGACTGCGCGTTCATCGCGCGTCGCCGCCTAAGCAATCCAAGATCAGGAGACGACCATGTCGCAAATTGCAAAGCTCGACGGACCCGGCGGCATCAAGCTGGCACGCAGCCGCGAACCAATCGTCAAAGCCAACGAACTTCTGTTTGTTCATTTTGAGCGTCCGGATATCGGCAAAGCCGAGCGATACCTGCTTGACTTTGGCCTGACCGTTGTCGCGAAAAGCGAAGGCGAGCTGTTCATGCGAGGAACAGGGTCGCAACCCTACATCTATCGCATCTCGATCGGTCCGGAAGCTCGATTCGTCGGACTTGGATTGTCGGTTCCGACGAAGGAGGACCTCCAAAAGCTGTCGAAGGCCTCCGGTCGTCCAGTTGTCCCGGCGAATACTCCGGGTGGAGGCTCCGTCGTCCATCTGCGCGATCCCGAAGGCGTGGCCGTCGACGTCTTGCATGGCTTCGTGCCGAACAAGCGGCTGCCGGTTCGCTCGGCAATCCCCCATAACGCGCCGAACCAAATCGTTCGAGTGAACGACACCCAGCGCCCGGCGCTGGAGCCGCCCAGGTCACCAAACTCGGACATCTCGTGCTCGAGGCGCCCGACTTCGACGTGAGCGTGCGCTGGTACATGGACACTCTGGGGTTCATTCCCTCCGACGTAATGTGCCTGCCCGACGGTGCGCTGGTCGGCTCCTTCATGCGTCTTGATCGCGGCGACGAGCCGACGGACCATCATACCTTGTTCGTGGCGATGGGGCTGGAGTCCAAGGTTGACCATGTCGCTTTCGAAGTGGTCGATCTCGACGCCGTGGAAATGGGCCAGCAAGTGATGATGGCCAAACGATATCGCCACGCCTTGGGGCGTCGGTCGGCACCTGCTTGGAAGCCAGATTTTCGATTACTGGCGCGACCCCTGGGGCCAAAAGCACGAACACTTGCCGACGGCGACCTGTTCGATGCCGCGCAGCCCGCCGGATATCATCTGATGAACCGCGAGGGGCTTTATCAGTGGGGGCCGGATCTTCCGGACGATTTTGTCGACGCGCGGCTGACCCCCGCCCGCCTCTGGCGCGTGCTGAAAATGGCCGTCAAGGACAAAGCGCATCTTAAGCGAATGATGGCTCTCAAGGAGAGCCTTTCGAAACCGGGGCGTCAGTGGCAGCGGTGAGAACTGTAGCCTCTCCTTATTAACCGAGCGAGCGAGGCGACCACCGCTCGCCATTCCAGGAACTGCGATGAAACACCGATTTCAGCCTTGCCCGGGCGCCGGCCAAAGGGACGGCCGGCCGATCATGAAGCTGCGAGGTATGGCGCTTGCAGCCGCGCTGCTCGCGACGTCATTGAGCGCTTGCAATGACCGCTCCGCGGCTCCTGTCGAGCGTGCCGCATTCGTGCACACCGAGCTTGTGCGGCCGCGGGACGGACAGGCTGCCATAACGCTGACCGGTGAGGTCCAGGCCCGCTTCAGTGCCGACCTGTCGTTCCGGGTCAACGGACGCGTGCTCGAACGATTGGTGGACGTTGGCGCCCACGTCAATGCCGGCGACGTCCTGGCACCACTGATCCGGCCGAGCAGCAGGCCGATTTTGACGCCGCGACCGCGAGTGTGGCCGCGGCGGAGGCCCAGTTGCGCGTGGCGCAAGCGACCTTTGACCGGCAGAGCTATCTCCTGTCGAGCGGATTCACCACTCGCACAGCCTACGACCAGGCGCGGACAATTGCGAACCGCACAAAGCTCGCTTGAGTCAGCGAAAGCGGAACTGGGACGGGCCAGCGAAGGGCTCGGCGATACTGAACTGCGCGCCCGCTCCGCGGGCGTGATTACGGCGCGACACCTCGAAGTCGGGCAAGTCGTGCAGGCGACCCAATCGGTTTTCACGCTCGCGCAAGACGGGGAGCGGGACGACTGTCGTTCGATGTCCCCGAATCGATGTTCTTTGGCGATGTGGAGCACGGCCAAGTGTCGCTGGCGCTCGTCTCGG
>CAVTIW010000011.1:0-236520 GCA_963734795.1 uncultured Alphaproteobacteria bacterium | reverse complement strand
TAGGGGCGAATGACCATTTCTGTGGGTCGTCACGGAAGTACACCAAGGCTGGCCGAAAGCCGTTGGCATCCCGAACCTCATGGCAGTCGGCATTGGTTGGTCCACCCGCCAAGGGGCCGGAAACCGGCGCTTTGGTCGCTTGACACCATGAGAACAGAATGAGAACATTTCGAGCTACCAGTCAACTCGGAAACCGGTCATGTCGGGAAGAACCGCGCCAAATCCACAGCCCGAGCTCGACCGGCTTGAAGCGGCGGCGGACCAGGCGATCGCGGCGTGCGGTGGCGACGTGCGCGACGCGCTCAAGGCGCTGATCGTGGCGAACGAGTTTTTGGAATCCGAAGTCTGCGAATTGATGCAGGCTGTTTCGCACGCCTATGCGCGGGGAAGGTTCAAGACTTACACGGGCTGACAAAGATTGAAGGGAAGAGTTCACATGAGTGTAGGCCAACAACTCGGGCGTCGATATGGCAAATAATTTTTATGCTGATGACGCTGTCTCGACTGTACATTGCAGATATGGCGGAAAGTCCCGACAGGTTTCGAACCGACGTAAAACAGGCCCTGTGCGATTTAGCCGATAACTACAATCTGCCCGGAGTGGCACCTGAAATAGCGAAGGAAGCTCGCGATACCGCAAAGCAGATCATCGCTGGCGTTCTTCGAAATGCGAAACCACTCACTCAGCAGTACAAAATGTGAAGCCACTCACTCAGCAGTAGGAGGGAACCTTGGCCCGAAGTGACGTATTACGTCGCTCTGCCGTTTGTTGCCAGTGACGATGGCGTGGCGGCGGGCGAACCTACGGAATGCTTCAATCCTATTGCGGTCGTGATGCGCGCCGAGGCGCTATCTCGCAAGGAGGGTCATATTGGCGCGGTCGCGTTCAGCCGCACCGGTGACCCTGCTACAGGCAATTTCAGCGATGCCAAGGTGATCAGGAAGTTCGGCGACGTGCCGGATGATTTGAGCGCGTTGTGACGCAGCCCCGCCTCTCCACATGATCAAGCTCCGATGCAGCGGGAGATCACGCCTTATAACCAAGCCTTTTATTTCGGGGTCAGTTTGATTGTGGCAGCCGGACGGGCTGGAAACTGACCGATTTCCGGGCGCATATTTCAGCAATGGCTGAGATACCCAAATTCCGTCCCGAAATGCTCAAGAGCGGTCGGTGGTTCGTATCCGTGGTTACGGGCTATGGGCGAGATTCCCACATTGGCGATTTCGCAACTGAGGAAGAGGCGCAGCATTGGATTTCGACCAAATCGAAAGACTGGCCCCATCCCGTGGATAAATTCAAATGACCCCCAAACGCCCTAAAGCTGCCCCACGAAAAACCCCGCCCGATGGGGAATCAAAGGGCGGGGCCAACTTGGAGTTGACGTTCCGTTTAGCGGGAACGCGTGATTAGAGAACACCATGGGGGCGTAACGTAAATCGAAACTCGCTGTTCCCTGACAAGAAACAAAAACACCCTGATCGTCGTGCTAGTTATCCTATTCGTGGTCTTGCATCCCAGCGGTCAGTCCCGGTGAACGAACTCGCGATGAATCTCGCGTCCGAGGTCGTTAACGACCGATATCTCAAGGTTCTGATCGTCGCGCAGGCTGTTGTCGCGAAATGCTTGTGCGATGACGCCGCAGTGTGAAATTGCTTCCGCGTTGGTATTGAACCCAATTCCGATCCTGTCTCTCATCGGGACGCCATCTTTCATATCGAAGAAGAACTTTTGCATCATCGCACCTCTGAGACAACCAATCCGGCGTGTCAGGAATTGTTCCGAACGTGAGCCAGCAGCCACTTCTTGCCTCTGAAAAGCGTGCGAAGGGAGATGGCGATCTGCCTATGACGGTTGCGCTCGTTCCCCGGCGGAAAAGCCCGCGCATAGCGCAGTGTATTGCGCCGCAGTTCCAGAAGTTCGTCTAGGTCGTGAAGACGCTCGACCAGCGGTTGGCTGTAGGTCATGGAATTCGGCTTGCGCCTTTTACGGCGGAAGGGCCATTTAAATCGCGATCATCTCAATCGCGGCAGCCCTCAAAAGTATGCGTTCCGGTGAACGGGAACGTAGACTCTTTGCATCAAGCCTGTGACGCTTTCGGCATCAGCAAATTTTTCATGTCTGCGGCAACGCGAAGTTGTCCAGCTTTTTTGATAGCCTCGGATCGCTTCGATCCGGCCGGCAACTTTTTGGCCTGTTCCAGAGCCTCAGATGCCTTTGCATCCCAATCGAGACTGTGCAGACCCTTTTGCGTCATTTGTTTCATGCCGTCGCCTTCTTATGTCGGTCGCCCTAGCTCGCCGTCGAGCCAGCCCCGAGCATCAGTATCCATAGGGTCGGCGGGGACTTGCGCCTCGCGGATATCGCCGCACTTGGTGCACCGCAGGGTCCAGTGCTCGAATCCCGAACGGGCTGGAGTGATGCGTTGAACCTCCATGCGCGACTGGCATTTGAGGCAACGAGGCCGCGCCGCCGCGCGAGGCGATAGGGTCGGCGTTTGTGGTTCGGGCATGGTTGCCCCCGTTGGAACAGGCGGGAGCCTTACCGAACTCTCTGTCACCGGAACTTGCCGAGGATGGGGCGGTGATCCGTCCACTATGCAGTCCCCGAGATCGGATTCGCTGGTCAATATTGCTCACTCTTGAAAAGTTAATGGCGATCCCGCGAACGATCTATGGCCGAACCGCTTATCACTGTGGACGCCGCATTCCGCCCCTGCGCAGTCTCTGGACGACGGCCTCAGCGCGCGCGCTGGGCCGTTTCTTTGGCTGCTGGCCATTGAAAAAGCCGCAGGCATTGGCGCACTGCGGCCCGCCGGGTTTAAAAATTATTGTTTAGAACCTGCCCAACCCCGGTGCGCAAAGTTAAGAACAGGCCGCGCTTGATGTAAATGAAAATGAGCAGTTCCGGTGCAGGAACAAAAGTTTCGTTGCTGTGCGGCCACAACCAAGTGGTCCCTCCAAACCGTTCAAAATTGAAATTTATGATCGCGAGGGGACTTTCGGAAACGGCTTGCCGAGCCTCCCTGCCTTGGCCCGAATGACGGTGACGGAACGTTTCAATGAAACCGCGACGGCTGTGGCGGATGAGCCCTCGTCGATCAGCGCGACCAGGTGGATGACTTGAGCCGGCGTCCACTTTCGGCTTCCGATGCGTACCATGCGGCCCCAATACGACGGTTTTCGTTCCGAGATTGCGATCGGCGACAGATACACGTTATGGGCGGGCGTGTGAATCCTCGAAAGCTACCGGGTCACTTCTGCCAAAACGCTAGGTGTCGAAATCCCACCGACGCTGCTCTCACGCGCCAGCAGCCCGATCGAATGAGACCGTGACTTCCGGTATTGGCGTGCGCCGTGCAAAGGCGGCGCTTTCCAGTGGGTGCAAGCCCCACCCGGCAACCGCTCCAGCCGGAAGCAATCGGAGCAGTCATGGAGGTAACGAAATGGCTGAAGCCTTCGATTAGCGTGTCACGAATTGGTGACAGCGCGAGTGTAGGTTCTCTCGTTCCTTACAAGAGCCTGGTTGAGCTTCGCGCCATCTACATGCCGGATGTCGCTCGGTCGGTATCAGGACCTCCTGTGCCTGTCGTAAATTAAATCCGGGCATATTGGTGATGCAGTCCGCCCAGGGTTGGGCGACAAAGAATGTGTCCGGCGCGATCGACGGCGCGCGAGACCGGTGCATCTTTCTCCAAGGATAGATGCGTGCGGGCCCCATTGCAATATTTCATGTACGACAGCAGTAGGTGACGGAGGTGGCGCTCGCTGAACACAACAACGTGGTCAAGGCATTCCCTGCGGATCGAGCCGATCAGCCTTTCAGCATATCCATTTTGCCAAGGGGAGCGCGGCGACGTCGGTCGATCGCGAATGCCCATTGATCGAAGCCTTCGGATGAAGACCTCACCATAAGCCCCGTCCCGGTCACGAATGAGATAGCGGGGAGCTTGTTCCCAGCCGCAGGCTTCCGTGATCTGATTTGCGATCCATTCTGCGGTCGGATGCGCTGTGACGCCAAACCATAAAATCTGCCGTCGACCATGCCCCATAATCAGCAAGCCATGGAGCAGCTGAAACGAGATTGTCGGCACCACGAACAGATCCATCGCGGCGATGCCGTCGGCATGATTGCGAAGGAACGTCCTCCAGCCTTGGGATGGCGGGTCTCTTCGCTTGGCCATGTACTTGGCCACGCTGGTCTGTCCGATATCAATGCCGAGCTTGAGGAGTTCTCCATGGATCCGCGGCGCTCCCCACAGCGGATTGGCAATGCTCATCTCGCGGATAAGCTTGCGTATCTCAGGCGCTACAGTTGGTCGGCCGCCACGGCGCCGCGACTTCCACCGCCAGTACGATCTGAACCCGGCGCGGTGCCATCTAATCACGGTCTCCGGCTTCACGATCGCCAAGGCGCCCAGCACCTTCGGAGCCAAACGATACAAGCCGGCGAATATCAGACGGTCCAGCATCCCGAACGTCGGCCGTTTCGGCGATTGCCGCCGCAACACGTTAAGCTGATGACGCAAAATCGTGTTTTCAGTCTCAAGCGAGACCCGCGACCGGAACGCTCCGACCAACGCCAACCAAATTAGGTTACAGACCTCTGGCATAAGGCAGGAGCATCGCCCGATTCGATATCAGTTGCCAGCAAGATTGAGTTTTCGACAGGGACAACCGATCTCGGGTCCCTACGTTAACGAACTTGTGAGGAACCAATATCTGGGCGCTGCGCTTAAGCCCCGGTTGGGGACGCCGGAAGCTGGCGCGCGAGATCGATGACGAAATCCATCTACAATATCGTCAAAGCACCATCAGGCTGGTCGGTATATTGCGACGGCGTAACGATCGGTGGGAATTACGGATCAAAAGAAGCTGCTTTAGAAGCCGCAACGGTTGCAGCTACATTGGCCGTTCGCGACGGCAGAGGAATTCAGATCAATGTCCCAAGCGCAGCCGAGGAGACTGCCCGGTGATCTGCTTACCGATGACGTTGCTCGCGACGATGTCTGCCGTTGTCCGCATTACGGACTCGGGTAGGGCATCGCGGCATGTCGCAAATGTGCCATACGCAGACATCAACTGTCGCGACAGCGACGTCCGTTCACTCGTCGGACCTGAACCCGATCGATAGGTCTTCGCCAAGTTCAAGCACTTATCGCGCAAGGCCGCCGCGCGCTCGTCCGAAACCACCTACGTCACAATCGGCCGAAATCCTCCGAGCATTTAGGCCCGCCGAATGCGCCACTGGCTATGCCCAATCCTAAAAGCCATCATGCTCTAGGTGTGGAGCCTCAACAGGTTGTCCTCGGTCAGGCCGAGGCGGCTGATGGGTGGTTTGGATTTTAGACTGGTGTGCGGCCGAAGCCAATTATATCGATGCAACCAGCCAGGTAGATGCTGGGCGCGGTGATCTGAGGTGAGATAGGCTTGGGCGTAGGCCCATTCCCGCAACGAGGTTTGGACGAAGCGCTCGGCCTTTCCATTGGTTTTCGGCGTATAGGGCTTGGTGCGCAGGTGCTTGATTTTGAGCAAGCGCAATGCCTTGGCGTAGCGGCGGGATCGGAAGCTGGTGCCGTTGTCGGTCATGATGCGCTGAACCTCGACGTCATGGGCCCTGAAGAAGCGCAACGCGTTGAAGAGAAAGCGCAGGCAGGAGCGCCGTTTTTCGTCGGGGAAGATTTCCGAGTAGGCCACGCGGGAGTGGTCGTCGATCGCCAGATGCAGATATTCCCAACCGACCCCGCGACCATTGCTCTGACCTTTGCGATCGCCGGTGATGCGGTGGCCGATTCGCTCGAAACGACCGAGCTTTTTGACATCGATGTGGATGATCTCGCCAGGGTGCTCGCGCTCGTAGCGGCGCACCGGTTCGGCCGGCTCCAGGGCCGAGAGCTTGTTGATGCCGAGCCGCTGCAGGATGCGGCTGACGGTCGCCGGAGACACGCCGACCTCGGCCGCAATCTGCTTGCCGGTGTAGCGCTGGCGGCGCAAAGCCTCAACGACCGCGCATGTGGCAGGTGCGGTTTGGCTTGGCAATGAAAGAGGCCGGGAGGAGCGGTCGCGCAAACCATCGACACCACTTGCGCGGAACCGTTCGACCCATTTGGCCACGATCTTGGGCGTAACGTTGAACTGGCGCGCGGCGGCGGCTTTGCTCAATCCAGCTTCCACACACCGCACCATGGCCTCTCGACCTTTCGGCGTCAGGGGAGCATTCTTATGGCTGTTCATCTGGTCCTCCGGGGAACACTGAAGCTTCGCAACCTCAGCTTCCTCGGTTCGGACCAGATGGACAACCTCCTGAAAGCTCACATCTAGGTGGGCATCCCCGGCCATTGCCAAAATGTTGATCTCCAGGATCCCACCCAACCTCTCACGACATTGCACGCGCTCCGCACGCCGCGTTTCCGTGGCCCGACAGACCAACAGGACGTTGGACTTCCCTTGATGATTCCGCTCGGCATAGTAATGCGCAACAGATTTGCTCAGGGCCCGCCGCAAGGAGCGCTCACCAAAGAGAATGATCTTCGACAAACACTCCTCAACCGATCTCACCCAGCGCTCAGCGTAAGCGTTCAAGTTCGGGTTTCGTGCAGGCAGGGGAAGCGTCTTGACCTGACCTGACTCGATGATCGCTCGGAAGGAGATGGTGTACTTCGTGTCGCGATCATGCAGGAGATAGCGACAGTCTCGAAGGGTGCCGCATCCCTCCATGGTCGCGTTCCGAGCCATTTGCTGCATCCACTGCTCATTTGGGTGGACGGTGATCCCGGCGATGTCTACCTTGCGGCTCTCAAGATGGATGAAAAACAGCACGTAGTAGGTCACCAGTCCGCGCAGCGTAAGTACCTCCACTGTGAAAAAGTCGGTCCCCGCCAGCACCGCCAGGTGAGCCCGAATGAATGCTGCCCAGGTGGTTGTTTGCTTGCGCGCCGGTGTGCGGGCGGTACGCCGTGACGGCGCAGAACATTACCGACCGTTTGATCCGAGACCTCATGCCCCAGATTGGCTAGCGCCCCGACAATCCGATCATAACCCCAAGACCGGTTCTCATCGGCCACGCGAACAATCAATTCCTCAACTTCTCTGTCGATCCGTGGCGGGCCCGGGGTTCGACGTGCCCGCGATCCATCAAATTTGCGAGTAATCAGCCTTCGGTACCATGCCAAGATGGTGTCGGGCAGGGCGGTAGTCGCCACCTCGCTGAGGGATTTGCGGCCCAATCGATGGCCAATCGCGCCGAGCTTCGCTCGCTCGGCGTCGGAGAGCCTTAGGCACCCTTTCAACTGGGCCTTCAGGATCCCGTTTTCAGCGGCCAGATACTCATTCCGTAGCAGCAGCTCCTGGTCCACGGTCCCGGTGATGTAGGCCAGGATACGTGTCCACTCCATATTTTCCCCCTCTTGCTCGCGGATCCACGATCGGCGCCATTGATCACCCTAAATTCTATCGGACGACACGCGGTGAGGCTATACAGGCAGGAGATAACTACCCGGCTTTCCTGCAGATTTAATTTTGGCCATACGGGATAACGTCCATCATTTTGCCGAGAGGGGGATTTCATCAAAAGTGGCGCCGATTGGATCATCAGTACTTTTGCCAAGACAGCCGTTATCGTTGTGCAACGTCGGATTTGAGCTGCTGGCGGAAATTGACTGGAGACCGAATCAAGGGGCCGCTGTCATCCGAAATGCATGTAACGTTTTCTTCGATCACTCCGTGATCTAATTTTCCCACTAGGCCCCCCGTTACATCTGATCACTCGGTGATCGGCAGTGGCGGGCTATGGCGGCTCCGGGCGCTGTCGCCACTGTTCGAACCATGCGCGGCATGCGCGCCATTTGGCCAGGTCGAGATCGCAATCGGTGATCATCCTGTCGAGTTGCGATTTGATCTGATCCTTGTCGAACCCCGCTTCCCCCAGTTCGTTCTCGATCATGTTGCGCATCGTCTGCGCATCCTTGTCGTGAGGATACGTCTTGCAGACAAGCAGAAGCACGCCGAGCGCGACGGCTGCGATGTCGGCCCGGCTCGGGGCGCAGTTGCTGCGCAGTTTCGCGCGATGCCTGGCTTGTGCGTCGGCGTGGCGGTCGCGCTTCGCTTGGGTCCGATAGTGGAACCTTTCTTTGCGGGCTCTGGTGACGGCAGGGTCTTCGGTATCGTTCATGATGGCCTACTGTTGATCGAGCAGCTTTCGCTGAAGGTCCAACGACGGTTGGGCCGGGCTGCCAAGCTCGGACAAGCTTTCGCGGGGCTAGTTCTGATCGGATCCGGGCCCGGATCGGATGATGAAGCCAACGGCGCGATGGCAGGCCTCGAGAAGGCGCAACGGCACGGCCGCGATGGCCGCCATGATCCGCCGCCACCTGCGCCTCGCCGCGAGCTTCGTCGCCAGTTGGAGGACCTGCGTCAGTTCGTCGTCGTCCAGCATCGCGAACCAATCCCGCCGAACGCGAAGCCCGTCGACGAGGCAAGCTGCGAGTGCGCCGATGATCCGGCGCCTGTAGACGGGCCCGAGCCGCTCCAGGGTGATCGTCCGCGCGCGCTGTCTCGCATAGGCGACCTTTCTCGCGGTCCGAGGCATCACGGCCAGAAGACCTTCTGGAGCGCATCGCTGATGGCGCGATACCAGGCGGCGAGGTGCGTCTGCGCCGCCCGGCTGGAGAGCTGCCCCCGACCAGACCGCCGCATCAGCTCCTCGTCGCGGGCGCGCAGGATTTCCAAGATGGAGGCGGCCTTGAAAGTGTCGATCGCCTGACCGCGACAGAAGGGGATGTCGATCCGGGCGACGTCCTTCAGGCCCGCAATCGACTCGATGAACGCACGCTGGCCCGGCGAGTTCGCACCGGAGTGCTGGGCGGCGTTGACGTGATTGACGGCCAGCAGGATCTGCGCGGCGGGCATCGCCGCCCGAGCGTCGGACACGAGCTGCGCCGCCTGACGGCCGCATTCCGCCTCCGGCGTCGTCACCACGATGAAGCTGCAGCCGGCGCCGAGCTCCACGATCAGATCGTCGAGGCCCGCCATGCCGGCCGCGTGCAGCAGGAAATTCTGGGCGCCGGCTCCGCAATCGGCCACGACCACACCTTGGTTACTGATTGTCCCGCTCATGTCTGCCCAGACCTCATCGAGGAGCCCGGCGGGGCCGCCGATCAGATTGGCGGCCTCGCCCGCGCGGTTGACGTCGATGAACAAATCGACATCGGGGAATTCGCGGCGACGCTCGCCGGTCTCGATGCGCAGCATCCTGACCTGCACGGAGGCCGACGCGAAGAACGCGGCTAGCGCGGCGGAAAGACTGCTCTTGCCGCTCGCGGTGTTGGTGCCGATGATCCCGATCAGACCGACCGGGAGCCTTCGCCGATCGATCACGTGCGGCGTGTCGGAGAGTTTCGTCTGCTTCTTTGGCTCGGTCATCAAAAATAATCCTCCTTGAATTGCTGGATGCGCTCCGCGCGCCGCCGCAGCTTGTCGTCTAATCCGGGGGCCGGTTGGCGGAATTGGTCGGACGAAGGCTGGTGCTGTTGCGCTTCGTTGCTCGTTTCGTTTCGCATCGCCTCGTTTCGCCGCGCTTCCTGGCGCCTCGTTTCGCCGCGTTGCGTTGCGCTGCGTTGCGTTTCGGAATGTTGCGCTTTGGTGTGTTGCGTTTCGCCGCGCCCGCTGCCGTCGGCCCGCACGGCGCCATCCGGCGCCGGCGCGCGGGCGGCCTTGCGCGCCACCGACACCGTCGCCCGCAGCACCGCCTCGGTGATCGGTTGGCCGTCGTCGCCGGTGACGCCGTGCTCGGCGATCAGCAGGCCGATCTGCTTCCAGCTCGCGCCCTGGCGCTGCAGTTCATCGAACAGGGCGAGGTGGGAGCGCGCCAGCGACCGGAACGACGGCGGTCCGAACGGCCCCTTCGCCGCGGCCGCAATCCGCTCAAGCTCGTCGACGGTCTCCGGCGGCAACCCCAATTGCCCGGTCATCGCAGCTGCTCCCGGCGCACCAAGGCTGCACGCATCCGCGTATCGGCCGCGTGCCAAAAACGTGAATCCGGCATCTCGGGATACTGGCCGCGAGTAATAGCCGAATTCAGGAAAGCCACCACGGTGCTCACATATCGTTCGCGCGTGGAGGCCGCATTAGTGCGCTGGCGCTCGTCAACATAGCTGACGAACTCGGGACCCGGGATGTCCGACAGCCGGCGCGTCTCGAAAAGCGCCGTCAGCTCCTTGATGATGGCGACGTCGGTCCACCCCAATTCTTCGCCCTCCGCGCGCTGGAGATAACGCGCGGCGTTTTCAGCGAACGAGAGGCGTGCGACCCCGCCGAGCAGCAGGCGGGCATCTGCCAGACGCTTCTCGGCCTCGATCTGGGCGGCCCCGATGTTCTGACGGACCGCCGCGATAAGCAATGTTTGACGGATGCGTTGGGTCTGGTCACCAACCCGCACGGTGGCTTGAAGATGGAAGACACCATGGCGCTCGACGATCGTGCCGCCCGTCACCGGGATCCGGATCTTGGTGGGTCGTCGGGCTATCGCGCGCGCGATGCTCACGGGCCCCCCCGATGAAGGTCCTCGGCGCGCGGGCCATCGAAATCGTTTCTGCGGAAGTTCCTTTCGGGACGGCCGGGGCTGTAGGCCAGGACCTCCTGCAAGGCCGCCGCAGCCTGGGCGGTCGGCACGTCGGTCCGTCCGCCGCGCGCGCGCCAGCCGCCCAGCACGCCGCCCGGGCCACTTTCCTTTTCGATCGCGGCCTGGAGCTGCTGAAAAGCCTTTTCGGACCAGACGCGCTTGCGCCCCCGATAGGCGTGAAACGTCAACCGACGGTCTTCCAGACCGCGAGCCTGGTCACGAGACAGCCAGGAATCCAGGGTGCTCCGCGCGATTCCGAGATCGTGCGCGGTTTGGAAGGCATTTCGGTACGGATGCTCAATCATATGAAATAAGAATAATATCTTATTTCTGATAGTCAAGCCCAGAGATCTTTACATCTGTCTACGGTATTATTTCACGGTCAATAACGCCGACGATTGCATGCGCCAACACCAGCGACGTAACGGGCAACCGGACCGCACCGGCCGAGAGGTTGAGCTCATATGAGTTTCCCGCACGCCCCAGATAGGAAAAAACCCAAGGTGACACCGCTCCTCGCTCCCCCGTCACGTAGCCGACGAAGCGGCGAAAGCGGGAAATCGGACGTCCCGGTGAAACGAGAAGCAACTCCCCGTCAGCTAGAATCGGCGTATTTTGATTTTCGAGCTGGTCAGACGGAATGCAATAGGCGTGAGCCTCCTTAGACATCCATTCCGGCAGCCGAAGATGACGTGGTTGCGGCCCTTTCACGCGGCAATGCACCGCTCCATCCTTTAATAGGAAGGGGCCTCTCACGGTCGGAAGGCGAACCTGCGAAATTTCGACCCGTTTACCGGTCGTGTCGATGATGCTTAGAGCAGCACCGAGGGCTCCCGTAAGCTGATCTGAATCCGAGAAGCGATCATGTTTGTTTTCGTCAAACAGCAATCCCAGGTCGCGCAAGATTTGGAGCGGCGGAACCTGCAGCGCCAGAGCGAGCTGAAATGCGAACTCTGGACGAATTCTGTTCTTCTTTCCCTTCAGCAAGTCATTGATGAACTGCGCATTCAACCCAGCCCGACGGGCCAACTCAGCCTGCGAAATTCCGAGTTCAGAAAGTCGCTGGGCGACCAGTACGCGCAAGGGTGAACTGACCACTGGGCTTCCATGCAAGTCTATCAGAAGGCAACAGCATATCTTACAGCCACATGATCGCCCAAGAAGAATTTTCTTTGCACGCCGTTGCAGCGCACAGAAACATGCCGAACAAGTAGTAGGGGCGAATCCCCTCCCTCTCCGCCACCGATTCTCGGTAACGAAAAAGTCCTTCAAAATCAGGCGCCTCTCGAACCGCCGGTTTTTGGCGGTGGAGCACCGCGGCGAACTTATTTTGGCATTCCTGGGCGGGATTTGCGAGCCAAATAAGTCGCCCGTGGGGGTCTCCCTGTCGCAAACTCAATCTGACTAGCAGTTGATCGAGAATCGGGCGATGCTGTTACGGGATGAGAGATCTTGTCAGGCTCATTGTTTGGATGGTCGCAGATCTGTTTCGGTCGCGGGCAGCGCTCGAGGCTGAAATGTGGACGTTGCGGCAGCAGATAATCGTTCTGCGGCGAACCGCTCCTAAGAAACAAACCTTCAGCGCCATCGACCGCTTGATTTTTGTTTGCCTTTATCGGCTTCGCCCTGGCGTTCGCGATGCGCTGGCGATTGTTAAGCCGGAGACCGTAGTCAAATGGCATCGCGCTGGCTTCCGCTTATACTGGCGATGGAAATCGAAAGCGCGGGGTGGCAGGCCAGCAGTTCCGTTGCAGATACGCAAGCTTATCCGCGAGATGAGCATTGCCAATCCGCTGTGGGGAGCGCCTCGGATCCATGGCGAACTCCTCAAGCTCGGCGTCGATATCGGACAGACCAGCGTGGCCAAGTACATGGTCAGGCGACGAGACCTGCCGTCCCAAGGCTGGAGGACATTTCTCCGCAACCACGCTGATGGGGTCGCTGCGATGGATATGTTCGTCGTGCCGACGATCTCGTTTCGCCTGCTCTATGGATTGCTGATCATGGGGCACGGCCGGCGACATATTCTGTGGTTTGGCGTTACAGCGCATCCAACCGCAGAATGGATCGCAAATCAGGTCACGGAAGCATGCGGGTGGGAACAGGCTCCCCGCTATCTCATTCGTGACCGGGACGGCGCCTATGGTGAGGTATTTATCCGCAGACTTCGATCGATGGGCATTCGCGACCGACCAACATCGCCGCGTTCCCCTTGGCAAAATGGATATGCTGAAAGGCTGATCGGTTCGATCCGACGGGAATGCCTTGACCACGTTATTGTGTTCAGCGAGCGCCACCTCCGTCACCTGCTGCTCTCGTACATGAAATATTATAACGAGATGCGAACGCATCTATCCATGGAGAAGGATGCGCCAGTACCGCGCGCTGTTGAGAGGGCGGGGCACATCAATTGTCGACCTGTACTGGGCGGGCTGCATCATCAATATGGTGCGTCAGGAAAAGCCTGATGCTTCCAGCGGGCGAAATTCCCGCCCCGGAAAGGGGAACGAGCCGCCCCACCGGGAATCGAGCCTTGGGCTCATGGAGGCAACGACATGAGTTAAGCGTAGGCACGAGCGACGAGCGGGCCGTAACGCAAGTGAAGCGATTGAGCCTCGTGATGATAGTAACCCGCAGGCCGACAGCGTCATATTGGCTGGAAGGCAATAGTAGGTCACCGCAAGAGGCGATGGTGACCGGAGACTGCGGCGGGGTCAGAGAGCACGGCACGTTTGGAAACGGAAGCATTGAGGAACCTGAGAGATCCACTGTGGTCTCGGCTCGTAGCGGAAACGAGCGGAGTATGCTGGACGAATGGAACATTCCTGAGAAAGGCAAACGCTGCAGTGGAAGTCGGATTCGCTGGTAGTACTCAGAGCGCAGGAAAACTGCGCACACGGGGAAGCGGCGAAGCAGATGAAGGCTGACTTTCGGGAAACATCACCCGCACTCACAGAGGCAGGAGCATGATGTCAACGCAACTGAGTCAGATAGCGAAGAAGGCCAAACTGGATCGCACGGTGCGATTTACCTCGTTGGCGCACTTGCTGACGCCGGAATTCCTCACCGAAACGTGGGGCATGATGAACCGGCACGCGGCCAGCGGCATCGACGGGGAGAGCACCGAGCAGTTTGAGAGCGAGTTGAAGCAGCGGGTCGAAGAGATTTGCGCACAGCTTCGAGCCGGCGCCTATCGCGCACCACCGGTCCGGCGGGTTGAAATACCCAAAGGGCCAGGCAAAACCGGAACGCGCCCATTGGGGATCCCCACGGTCGCGGATCGGCTGCTGCAGCGGGCGGTAGCGCGCATTATCGAGGCGGTGTTTGAAGCGGATTTCCTCGACTGCAGTTACGGCTTTCGACCGGGGCGCAACCCTCACCACGCTCTGCAGGCGCTGCGCTTGCAAATCGTGTCCAAGAAGGTGAACCACGTATTCGAGGCCGATATCCGCAGCTACTTCACCCGCATCAGTCATCAGTGGTTACGCAAGATGGTGGCCCACCGGATCGCCGACCCGGCAATTCTTAAGCTCATTGGAAAATGGCTTAAGGCCGGGGCGATGGTCGATGGGGCACTCATCTCGACCGAGGAGGGTACGCCACAAGGCGGCCCAATATCGCCTGTGCTGAGTAACATCTACCTGCACTTCACGCTCGACCTGTGGTTTGAAAGGAAATTCAAAGCACAGTGCCAGGGCGAGGCATACTTGGTGCGTTTCGCGGATGATTTTGTGGGAAGCTTCCAGTTCTGGGGAGACGCGCAGAACTTCCAGCGCCAATTGCGGGAACGTTTTGCGCAGTTCAATCTGGAACTGGCCGAGGAGAAAACTCGGCTGTTGCTCTTTGGGCGTTTTGCCGCCATCGAACGGCGCAAGCACGGACAGAGGCCAGAGACGTTTGAGTTTCTGGGCTTCAAGCACGTCTGTGGGGAGGATCGAGCAGGGCGGTTCGCCCTGATCCGGATCCCCTGCACCAAGAGTTGCAGAAAGTTCCTCGCTCGCGCCCGCGAGTGGTTGCTTGGACACAGAGATTGGAAGAGACGCCAACAACAGCGGCACCTCACGGTGATGCTGCGCGGCTTTTACCAGTACTTCGCCTTGCACCACTGCGACCGCAAGCTCAGCTGGATCCGCCACGAAGTCCAGCGACACTGGGTGCACGCCCTGCAACGCCGCGGTCAACGACAGCGGATCAGCTGGGGGTATCTGAGCGATCGACCGGGGTTCGAGCTGCCGTCAGCTCGTACATTGCATCCAGCGGTATGAAACGGAGGTCTTCGCAAAAGTCATCTGGGGAGCCCAGTGCAGGAAATCTGCCCGCTGGGTTCTGCTTGGGGAGACGAGTTCAAGAAGCCACGCTCGCTCGGTGAGGGCACTGGCGCGAAAGCGTCAGATTAACAGCGAGGCTCCGCAAAGGGCTACCGCTTCAAGGCTCGTCTCTACCATCCTCCGGATTTGATTTACGACAGGCACAGGTCAAGGCCGGCCGTCGCGCTTGGCTTGCGGCGGGCTCCGGCGTTGCCAGGCTGCGCCTTGACCGCGCCGAGCACGGCGCGAGGATCACGCGGGTTGGACGACGCCTGCATCGTCGGTCCTCGTCAGCTCGAAGGCGCGTCCTTTAGCCAGCACCGCCCAGGCGATGCGGGCAAGCTTGTTGGCGAGCGCGATCGCCAGCACGTTGTGGTGCAACCGCCTCTTGGCGGCTTCGATCCAGGATTTGAGCCCGTAACGTTCCCAGTTCTTTATCCTGACCAGCACAACCCATGCCGCCTGCACGAACAGAACGCGCAGGTAGCGATTGCCGCGCCTGGAGATTTTGCCGAGGATCGTGCGGTCTCCCGTCGATGCCTGCTTCGGCACCAGTCCGAGCCAGGCGCCGAAGTCGCGGCCTTTGGAGAACACGTCTCCAGTGCCGATCGCGGCCACCATGGCGCTCGAAATGATCGGCCCGATGCCGGGCACCGTCATCAGGCGCGAACATGCCTGATCTTGACGGGCCAGTGCTTCGATCTCGCCGGAGAGGCCATCGATGCGCTGATCCAGCCGGCGCCAGTCGCCTGCCAACTCCTCGATGACACGCAACATGCGTGGTGACAGGGCATCGGTGCGCGTCCCAAGGATCGTGGGCAGTTCCGTGCGTAGGAAGCCGATACCCTGGCGCACAGCGATACTAATATGCTCGGGCTTGATTTGCGGTAGGCACGAAGGCGGCGGCGGGTGGCAGCACCATGCCGTCGTTGTTGGTGCCAAAACCGCACTCTGCGGCGCCAAGCCTGCCCGCTCGAAGTCGGCCGGGTTCGCGCGGCCGCATCCGGATAAAGCTGATATCACGTGCCCGCGCTGCCTGGGCCGTATCAGAGAACTGAATTTCTGACGCAGATGCGTCAGGATTTCATTTTCTTGGCGCGTCCGGTTTCGCTCGGCATCGGGTATTTGCCGCCGCGCTTGGTATACGAATGCATTAGCGCCTCGGTCCACGCGGTCATGGCTCGCATCTTCAGGTCCATCCGCTGCGAGGTCAAGTAAAATTCCCGCGTTGTCGGCGCAGCCTCGTCCTTGGCATCGGCCGGAATCTTGTGGGCGAGCATCAGCGACGATGCCGACGACGGCAATCCCTTGACGTTATCGAGGAAGTTCGCGGCCACAGTCCGGATCAGGTGCAGCCAGAATGCAGGGATGTCCTTGAGATCGCCGGCGCCCTTCATGCGCTGCAGGTGGCGGTTCAGCGAGTTCGGGTAAACCGATCGGTCCTTGTCGTCATCGTCGAGCACCCGCACCGTCGAGGCGAACACCCACCGCGAATCCTTATGGCCGGCGCCATGCTCATCGTTGACCAGGTGGCGCCAATCGGCCATTGACGACGAGGCGATGTGCGCCGTTTCCGGCGGCAGCGGCAACCAGAAACCCAGCCGCGCCTTCATGACCTCCGGCGGCCACATCGCGCGGCCCCAGCCCTGCGGTCCGAATTCGTCTGCGACCAGGAGGTTCGACCGCGCCAGCTTCACGGTACTGAAGCGGCGGTTGGCGGTGTGGGCCACCCACCACAAGCCCCACCGAACACCGGGCGAAATCTTCTCGCCGCCGGTGCGCCCGGCGCAGTAGTTCTCGTGGCGCAGCAGCACTTCTGCCAGATGGTCGATCGAGAACTCGGACTTGGCCTTTAGCAGCGCCGCCCGCCTGGCCTCGATGGCTCGCATCTCGACGGAATCTGGATCACCGGCCGATAACTTTTCCCACCACTCCGCCACGTCGGCTAGGCCGCTGGCGTCCGGATGCTTGTCCGCGGCCCAGGTCATGGCGGCCTTGAAGTAGGCCACCACTTTTTCCTTGGCGCGGTGGCCTTTGATCTTGTCGCGCGCCGCGTTGAGCTTCGGCCTGTCGAGATCGGTCAGGGCCTCGGCGTGCAACGCCTGCATCGCGGGCTTGGCAAACGTCAGCCGCACGTCGTCGCAGGTGCCTTGGCTTGATGCCTTGAGCCGCCGGTTTATCCAGCGTGGCGCCGCCAGCATTGCTTGATATTCGCGGTCGAGGTCGGCCCAGGACCAGGCGAGGGGCTTGGGAGCCGGCGCGGGCGCCCGTGGCGCGGGTTCGGACCCCGATAGCTCTGCATACACCTGGGCGGCCTTGGTGCGCGCTGTGCCGATCGGCAGGTAGTCACGCCGGCCCAGGCCGTCGCGCGGGTCGCCGATCGACCTAGACTGTCGGAAGCCACGGACCATCCATTTGACGCTGCCGCCGCGCTGCCTGAGAACCAGATAGGTTTGCCGCAGGTCGCCCCAATCGTTGGTGCCAGGGCGGCGCGCCGCCGCCGCCGCCGAGGCCTCGCGGACGACCTCGGCGTTGATGTTGATGCGCTTGACGACCTTCTTTTCTTCGGTGTCCATGGGCCCAATCTGTAACGACTTTGTAACGACAGATTACCCGAAACGGCCCCGGTGAGAAGCCTCAGGATCGAAAAAGCGGTTGAATTGCGGAGAAAATGGCCGTTAATCTTACCCGGAAGGCCGCAAAACCCACGAAGTCCGGAATCATAATCCTGGGGTCGGGGGTTCGAGTCCCTCTCCCGCTACCAGAAAAAATGGCCGCTTTTCGCGTGTTGCAAAAAGTGGAGGAAACGTCTCGTACCACGTTTGACACCACCTATTAGCTCAACTGTTCGACTAAACCTGTCCCGCATTACGTCGATCAAGCGGCGCTTGGTCTTCCTGCCAGCCGAAGATGGGCCGATGAACTCTTAATCGTCGGGTCCCCGGTTCTGATGTGTCCACCAAATAACCAGTTGAAATAACTTGGAAAGTTGAGTGGATTTAAGCCTCTCGGGGGGCATTTTTGACCGGGGCACTTTTCGGGCGCTCTGCCGGACCAGACCGTTAAAGAGATGCCTGTAAATCAGCCGTCTTATGACTTCGAAGGTTCGAGTCCTTCTTCGCCACCATCCTGTTTTTACCGAGGTCGCATTTTGGCTGGGTCACCGTCGGGTCATCTTTGAAAGTCCCCGGAAGGCGAGCGTAAATTCAACGAAGACCGAAGCGCCTATTCGGGCGACATGATGCTCAAGATTCAGGCTCGCATGCAATGGGCGTGCGTACTCGGCGGGCGGGGCCAACTCTGTGAGGCGGCCCCTGAGCTTGACGTGGTATTCGTCGCCGAGACTGATGGCCCGCGAACAGCGTTATGCAGAGAGGATGGTTTGCCACACCGACAAATCGACCTTTGCAGGGTCCGTTGTGACGATGTTGACGTGGGTAACGACACCCATTCCGGCTTCCATGCGCGTCATCCTGTTTCTCCTCAGCAGTGCACCAGTTCGATCTGCTCACGGCAAGGCTCGCGGCATTCTCATTGACATCGGCCGCCCCACTGCCTTAGCTCTCATGCCGCCGCGGGGAAAATTCGCCTCGTATTGCTGCCCTGCAAGAATACGCGACATTAAATCGTCAAGCAAATTCCGGGAGGCGTTCGTTGAAACGCATGAATGAGGCAACAAGCGAGCCGTGGCGGGTTGGCGTTTTGTTTTCTCAAACAGGCCACATGTCGGTCATTGAAGAGACCCAGCTTCGCGGAACCTTGTTGGCGATCGACGAGATCAATAGTTCGGGCGGGTTGAACGGCCGCGAACTCATGCCAATCATCTACGACCCGGCTTCGGACAACACCCTGTTCCGGCTCTATGCCAAGAAGCTGATGACCGAGGACGGCGTATCGTCGATCTTCGGATGCTATACGTCCAGCAGCCGCAAGGCGGTGCTGCCGATCGTCGAGCGCCTGAACGGGCTGCTCTGGTACCCAACGTTGTACGAGGGCTTCGAATATTCTCCCAACGTCATCTACACGGGCTCGGCCCCCAACCAGAACAGCCTGGCGCTGTGTGAGTATCTGGTCTCCAATCTCGGCCGGCGCTTCTATTTCGTCGGATCGGACTACATCTACCCGCGCGAAACCAATCGGATCATGCGCGAATTGCTGCGCGGCGCGGAGGTGGTAGGCGAGAGCTACGTCTCCTTGCGGGCGCAGCGCAAGGATTTCCTGCCGATCATCCGTGACATCCAGCGCACGCGGCCGGACGTGATCTTTTCCACTGTGGTTGGCGATTCCACGATCCATCTCTATCAGAGTTACTCCGACGCCGGATTCGATCCGAAGACGCTGCCGATCGCCAGTCTCACCACGACCGAGGCCGAAATCCGCGCCATGGGCTTCGATGTCGGGGAGGGCCACATCACCGCAGCCTCCTACTTCCAGAATATCGACAGCGCTTCAAACGCCAGTTTCGTCTCACGATTCAAGAAGCGCTTCGGCGCCGACGAGCCGACCAATATGTGCGTCGAGGCTGCCTACTTCCAGGTGCATTTTTTCGCGCGCGCGCTCGCCATGACCAACTCGATGGAGACGAACCTGCTCAGGCCGGTGGTTCTCGGCTCGGAATTCGAGGCCCCGCAGGGCAAGGTCGCCATCAACGCCTCATGCAGCCACGCCGATCTGTGGTCGTGTATCGGCCGTGCCAACCGGGCCGGACAGTTCGACATCGTCGCGCGCTCCAAGGCGGCGGTCACCGCCGATCCCTATCTGACCTGCTACAGCCGCAACGCGCATAGCCTCTGATCGGCCTCGATGCCCCGGAACCACGTAACCATGGACGATGCCGAAATCTCCGCCAAGCCCGGCTCAGCCAGCCTGGCCGAATTCGAAATCGTCGTTGCTGTAGCGCCGGAATCCGGTGCCGACCAATTGGTGCGCGATCTGCAACGCGCACGCGGCAAGATCCGGCGCCTGTGGCCGATGCCGGACAAGCTGCCGTCCGACGCCGATGTGCTGGTGGTCGAATTCAGCGACCGGCTGACCGATCGGCTGCCCTGGATGCCGGGCGAAGCTCGTTCGGCCGTCGTGGTGGTGGTCGCGCCGAACCGTGCACCGGATCCGGCGCGACTGTGCGAGACGACGCCCGAGGCGGTGGTCTACATGCCGGCCCAGGCCGACACCATCGCCGGCGTGGTGACTTTGGCGCGCAGTCAGTTTGATTACACCAAACGTCTGCGCGACCGGATCGAGCGGCTGGACGAGAATCTGCGCACGATCCGCAATGTCGAACGCGCAAAGTCCATTCTGATTTCGACGCGTGGTATGAACGAGGACGATGCCTACAAGTTTCTGCGCCGCCAGGCGATGGACCGCCGTACCACGGTCAACGCCATTGCCGCGGCGATCATTGACTCGTTCGAACTGTTGGGTTAGTTTTTCGCCATCACCGTATTGAAACGGTGGGGCGGCAACAATGCCGTCTTTTTAACATCGGGCAAAAAAGCCCCCGTCTCGGATGATATCCGAACGGGGGCTTTTTGCTGTTCACGCGGGAGGCAACCATGAAACTTACGAGACGCCGTTTTCTCCGTACAAGCGCCGCCGGTGGCGCGTTTCTGATCGGAATGCCGCATATCTGGAGCAAGAATTCCGATCTGGCTTGGGCGGCCGACGGCGAGATCAAGGTCGGCGTGCTGTTTTCGCTGACCGGTACGACCGCGATCATTGAGGAATCGTTGAACAAGGCGACGATCCTGGCGATCGAAGAAATCAATGCAGCCGGCGGCATCAACGGCATGAAAATCGTGCCGGTGATCGAAGACCCGGCTTCCGATCCCGCGACTTTCGCCGAGAAGGCGCGCAAGCTGGTCGCCGGCGACAAATGCGTCAGTATCTTCGGCTCCTACACCTCGGCCAGTCGCAAGGCCGTGCTGCCCGTCGTGGAGAAGCAGAACAATCTGTACTGGTACCCGACCTTGTATGAAGGCCGCGAGTGCTCGAAAAACGTCATCTATACTGGCGCCGTACCGAACCAGCAGCAGGATGAATTCATCCCGTGGCTGATCAAGAATTTTGGCAAGAAGTTCTCGATGATTGGGTCGAATTACATCTACCCGAAGGAAGAGAACAACTACTGCCGCAAGCTGCTTGAGAAATACGGCGCCGAAGTGGTCAACGAAGAATACGTGCCGCTCGGCCATTCCGAGTTCTCCTCGGTCATCAACAAGTTCCGTCAGCAGCAGCCGAACGTCATCTTTTCGACGGTGGTCGGCGATTCGGTGGTGGCGCTGCATCGGCAGTACAAGGCCGCCGGCCTCGATCCCGCCAAGATGCCGATGGCCAGCTTGACCACGTCGGAAAACGAGATCGCCGCCATGGGTGGCGAGGCCGCTGCCGGCCACTTCACTTCGGCGCCGTATTTCGAAGTCCACAAGTCGCCGGAAAACGAGAAGTTCGTTGCCGCCTACAAGAAGCGCTGGGGGGCCGACAAGGTCACCCATTTCGTGTCCGAGGCCTGCTACTTCCAGACCTACATGTTCAAGCAGGCGGTCGAGAAGCTCGGCAAGGGCGACATTACGCCGAATACCATCCGCGAAGCCGTCAAGGGTGTCGAATTGGTCGCCCCGCAGGGCAGGGTGCGCCTCGAGCCCGAGAACTTGCACACCTGGCTGTGGCCGAAGATCGCGCAGGCTAAGTCCAACGGGCAGTTCGAAATCATTGTTCAGGCCAAGGAATGGCTGAAGCCTGATCCCTACGCGGCCTATCCGAACCAGGTCTGTACGGAAAAGGGCCTGGTCGAAAAGAAGTCCTGATCACCTTTGCGCGTTCGGGCGGCTGGTCAGCCGCCCGCGCCTTCGTGTCAGCGCGGAGTCATTTTATGCATTTCTTCCTCGAACAGGTCCTGACGGGGCTCAGCATCGGATCGATCCTGATGCTCGTGGCGCTGGGCCTCTCGATCATCTATGGCACGATCGGGGTGATCAACCTTGCTCATGGCGAGTTCATCATGCTCGGCGCGTACGCTGCCTGGGCATTGAAGACCTTTGCCGGGCTGTCTTTGTTGCCGGGGCTGGTGCTGATTTTTTTCGGCGTCGGGCTGTTCGGCTGGCTCGTGGAGCGCATCCTGCTGCGCCGGCTATATCGACGACCGCTCGACACCATCCTGGCTACCTGGGGTATTGGGGTCGTATTGCAGCAGGTCGTTCGGCTCACCGCCGGTGGAGAGCTGCGCTATGTCGAACTGCCGCCGTCGATGGCCAGCAGCGTATCGATCTTCGGGGTCGAAATCTCCGCCTATCGCATCTTCATCTTCGTGGTCGCCGCACTGTTGTTCCTGATCAGCTGGTTCATCATGAACCGCACGACTTTCGGATTGAAGCTGCGCGCGGTTGTGCAGGATCGTAACGTCGCGTCCTGCTTCGGCATCAATGCCGACCGGATC
The DNA here is from genome assembly GCA_963734795.1 of uncultured Alphaproteobacteria bacterium. GTDB lineage: Bacteria > Pseudomonadota > Alphaproteobacteria > Rhizobiales > Xanthobacteraceae > Bradyrhizobium. The sequence continues at coordinate 214,166 of CAVTIW010000011.1, read as the reverse complement.
TATTCGCTGACCTTCGCTTATGGCGCCGGCCTGGCCGGCCTCGCCGGGGCGATCGTCTCGCCGTTGAAAAGCGTTTCACCCGAAATGGGCACGGGCTACGTCGTCGATGCATTCATGGTCGTCGTGCTCGGCGGTGTGCAGAGCCTGTTCGGCACGGTGATCAGCGCCTTCGCCTTGGGCGAGGTCACAGGCGCGATCGCATTCCTGCAAAACGACACGATAGCCAAGGCGACCGTCCTGATCCTGATCATCAGCGTCATCCGCTTTCGGCCCCAGGGCCTGTTCGTCGCAAAGGTGCGCGCATGAGCAAGTCTCCTCAATCTCCTTCGCGCCAACGCGCAACCGGCTTCTGGCAGCCGGAAGTGATCGGCATCGTGATTCTTATCGCCGCTATGTATCTGATGCCCTATGTTCTGGTCGACGACTTCCTGATCAGCAAATACAGCCGCTACCTCGTGTTCGGTTTGCTGGCGGTGGCGCTGTCGTTGTCCTGGGGTTATGGCGGCATCCTCAACCTCGGTCAGGCACTGCCATTCGGTCTCGGCTCCTACTGCATGGCCATGGCTCTCAAGCTCCGAACCATTCCGATTCAGACGGGCGCCAACGGCCTGCCGGACTTCATGGTCTGGAACAATGTCCAGCAGCTCCCCTGGTTCTGGGTGCCATTCTACTCAATGACCTTCGCTGTCGTCGCCGGCATCGTTGTGCCCGCGGCACTGATGGGCGGGCTCGGCTGGTTCATGTTCCGCGGCCGGGTCACCGGGGTGTTCGTAGCGATCACGACGCTGGCCATGCTGGTCGTCGTCAACCTGCTGATCGTCGACCAGCAGCAATATACCGGCGGCTTCAACGGCATTACCGATCTGGCGCAGTTGACCATAGGCGGCATCGTGTTCGACGCTTACAGCCGGACCACTTTCTACCTGATCGCTTCCGTCGCCAGCGTCGTCCTCGTGTTCGGCTATGTGCTCTCTCGCACCAAATTCGGCCTCATCCTGCAGGCGATCCGCGACGAGGAAGGCCGCGTGCAGTATTTCGGTTACGACGTTGCCAGCTACAAGATCACCGTAATGGCGATCTCGGCGGCGATCGCCGGCCTCGCCGGGATGCTCTACACCATCGTGATGGAGTTCGCGTCGCCGACCTTCCTCAATGTGCCTCTCAGCCTGTCGGTGGTGATCTGGTGTGCTGTCGGTGGCCGCAGTAGCCTGCCCGGAGCCTTTGTCGGTGCGGTGCTTGTCACCGGTGTGCAGGGGGCTCTGTCGGAATCGAAGACCTTCCTCGACACATGGACCCTGGTGATGGGCGTCTTGTTCGTGCTGGTCGTGCTCTTCCTGCCCTCCGGCCTCGCTGGCCTGGTCGGCCAGTTGCGGGCCAAGATCCGGCCCGGCGTCGGTCGTGGCCAGAACAGAACCATTGAGGTGAAATCAAGCCCTTCGAAGGAGATCGCATGAGCACCCATCTGGTCGTGCGCGATCTGGCCGTCAGCTTCAACGGCTTCATGGCCGTCAACGGGCTCAACCTGACCATCAACAAGGGCGAACTGCGCTGCCTGATCGGCCCGAATGGCGCCGGCAAGACGACCTGCCTCGATCTGATCTGCGGCAAGGTCAAGCCGACCGCCGGCTCGATCGTGTTCGATGGGAAGCATCTTGAAGCGCTCGAGGAATATACGATCGCCCGCTCGGGCGTCGGGCGCAAATTTCAGGTGCCGAGCATATTCCGCGAACTGACCGTGCGCCAGAACCTGGAAGTGGGCTACTGCAAAAAGCCGGGCGTGTGGACCAACCTGATGCGCGGCCCGCACAACGACGACACCGCTGGCCTCGAAGACCTTTGCGGCTTCGTCGATCTCATCGACCACATGGAGGCGCCCGCCGCCTATTTGTCCCATGGCCAAACCCAGTGGTTGGAGATCGCGCTGCTGATGGCGCAGAATGCCGAGCTGATCCTGATGGACGAGCCGACCGCCGGCATGACCGTTCAGGAAACCCACAAGACCGCGGAGATCTTCAACCGGCTGAAGGGCAGGCACACGTTGATCGTGGTTGAACACGATATGGGCTTCGTCAAGGAAATCGGCGATTCGATTTCGGTTATGCATCAAGGCAAGTTGCTCGCGGAAGGCAGCGTCAGGGAGGTTGAGACCAATCCGCTGGTGCGCGAGGCCTATCTTGGTTCGGGGGGCTTCGGTCATGCTTGAGATCAACAATCTCAGCGCCTTCTACGGCAACAGCCGCGCCTTGCAGAATGTTACGCTGGAGACTGGCGACGCCGGCTTTCTCAGCGTGCTTGGACGCAACGGCGTCGGCAAGACCACGCTGTTGCGCGCCATCGTCGGGCTGATGGACAAGACCGAAGGCAGCATCCGGCTCGATGGTGTGGAAATTGCCGCGACCCCGACCCATGGCCGGGTCAGGCACGGCATCGGATATGTGCCGCAGGGCAGGGGCATCCTCCCGCAATTCACAGTGCGCGAGAATCTGAAACTTGGCACCTTCGCCCGCCGCAATCCCGGCGATCGGGGCGTGTTCGAGGACAAGGTGTTCGAGCTGTTCCCGGTGCTGAAAGAATTCCTGAATCGCCGCGGCGGCAATCTGTCCGGCGGTCAGCAGCAGCAACTCGCCATTGCCCGCGCGATACTGACCAACCCGAAAATTGTCCTGCTCGACGAACCGACCGAGGGCATTCAGCCCAACATCGTCGAACAGATCGAGGACGTGATCGTGCGCCTCAATGAGGAGCATGGCATCACGATCATCATGGTCGAGCAAGACGTAAACTTCGCCCGGCGTGCCTCACGATCCTTCGTGATCATCGAAAAAGGCCACGTTGCGGCGTTCGGACCGATTGATAAGCTAACCGACGACCTCGTCCACCGTCACATGGCCGTTTGATCGACGGCAAACTCAAACCAGAACAGGAGCCCCCCATGCTTCACGGCGACATTTCCAGCAGCAACGACACCGTCGGCGTAGCCGTCGTTAATTACAAAATGCCCCGGATGCACACCAAGGCCGAGGTGCTCGATAACGCCCGCAAGATCGCCGACATGGTGGTGGGCATGAAGACCGGCCTGCCAGGCATGGATCTGGTGATCTTCCCGGAATACTCCACCCACGGCATCATGTATGACTCGAAAGAGATGTACGAGACGGCCTCGTCGATCCCAGGTCCCGAGACCGACATCTTCGCCGAAGCCTGCCGGAAGGCCAAGGTATGGGGCGTGTTCTCGCTCACCGGCGAGCGCCACGAGGAGCACCCGCACAAGGCGCCGTACAACACCCTGATCCTGATGAACGACAAGGGCGAGATCGTCCAGAAATACCGCAAGATCATGCCGTGGGTGCCGATTGAAGGCTGGTATCCCGGCAACTGCACTTATGTCTCCGAAGGTCCGAAGGGCATGAAGGTCAGTCTGATCATCTGCGACGACGGCAATTTTCCGGAGATCTGGCGTGACTGCGCCATGAAGGGTGCCGAGCTGATCGTGCGCTGCCAGGGCTACATGTATCCGGCCAAGGAACAGCAGATCATCATTTCCAAGGCGATGGCCTGGGCCAACAACGTGTATGTCGCAGTCGCCAATGCCGCCGGCTTTGACGGCGTCTATTCCTACTTCGGTCACTCCGCGATCATCGGCTTCGACGGCCGCACCCTCGGCGAGACCGGCGAGGAGGAATACGGCATCCAGTATGCCCAGCTCTCGAAGAGCCTGATCCGCGATGCTCGCCGCACCGGGCAGTCGCAGAACCACCTCTACAAGCTGGTCCATCGCGGTTACACCGGCATGATCAATTCCGGCGAAAGCGCGCGCGGCGTTGCGGCCTGCCCCTACGATTTCTACAAGAACTGGATCGCCGATCCGGAAGGCACGCGCGAAATGGTCGAGGCGATGACCCGCCCGACCGCGGGCACTGACGAATGCCCGATCGACGGCATCCCGAACGAGAAGTCCCCGGCCCATCGCTGAGGATGGGCTGCCTCGGGGGATCGCTGCTCCCCCGATTGTAGCCGTCGCGGTCCGGAGCGTCGTCGTCTCAGGCGATGCTCCGGATCTTTGCTTGGGGCCAATTCCGGGAGAACCCTGACGTCCTCCGAATCCGGCTTCGGCCGCGGCCAAATTTTTTCCAGGAACCGAGTGAGCCTATGACCAACCTGGACGACTATCGCATTCGCGAACAACCCTATTACAAGCCAATAGGCAGCGAGGTCGTGCTGTTCGATGCGGCTCATCAGGCGCGTATGCCGATGATGCTGAAAGGCCCGACCGGCTGCGGCAAGACCCGTTTCGTCGAATTCATGGCCTGGCGCCTGGAAAAGCCGCTGATCACCGTCGCCTGCCACGAGGACATGACCGCCTCCGACCTCGTCGGCCGCTTCCTGCTCGACGCCAATGGCACCATCTGGCACGATGGGCCGCTGACCAATGCGGTCCGCTACGGCGCGATCTGCTATCTCGACGAGATCGTCGAGGCGCGCCAAGACACCACCGTCGTCATCCATCCCTTGACCGACGACCGACGCATTCTTCCCCTTGAGAAGAAGAACGAACTGGTCCGGGCGCATCCGGACTTCCACCTGGTGATCTCCTACAATCCCGGCTACCAGAGTGTGCTGAAGGACTTGAAGGAATCGACCAAACAGCGTTTTGGCGCGATCGATTTCCATTATCCCGCCGCCGACGTCGAGACCGAGATCGTCGCCCATGAGGCCGGTATCGCCACCAGCGCCGCGCGCACCCTGGTCGAGATCGGTATCCGCTCGCGCAACCTGCGCGGCCACGGTCTGGACGAAGGCGCCTCGACCCGCATGCTGATTCACGCCGGACGGCTGGTGGCGCAAGACGTGTCGCTCAGCGCGGCCTGCGATGTCGCGATGGTGCTGCCTATCACCGACGATCCCGACATGCGCGAAGCGCTCAAGGACGCCATTGCGGCCTGCATCTAAAGGCGGACTCGCCGGGATGATCAATCAAACGCCCTTTGCCGATCTCGTCGAATCCGGGTTGGCCGGAGACCCGCGCAACGGTTCAATCTGGCGCGCGTTCAGGCAGCTATTCAATGCTCATCAACTCGCGGACTGGCGCGCCGATCTGGCAAGATTGCAGGCGAGCGGCCTCGGGCCCGCCGGGCTTGAGGCCTATATCCGCGCGGCCGGAACTCTCGCAGAGCACCGCGGGCCGCTGGCCGCGCTGGCGCTCGCCCCCTGCATTCTCGATGTCGAGCGGCATGCCGGCCGCGCCGCTGCCGCAGCACTCAGCGAGGCAACCTCGCCGGCGCTACGCCATCTCGGCAGTGAGCGCGATTTCCGCGACTGGCTCGATGCGGTCGCGGAGCTGGCCGCGCAAGGACCGGAATCGGTGATGTCGGTGCTGGTTCGCTCCGACAGTCTGCTTGCCGAACTCGGCGCCCACGGTTTTCGCGCCTGGGTGCTCGGAGGCCTCCGCGCCGGTGGCAGCGATCCCGAGCGCCGGCAGGCGCTGTTCAGCCTGGCGGACCCGCGCGCCTTCGATCTGTTCGAACAGGCGACCGGCGACATCGGATTCACCGATGTCGAACGCGCGCTGAAGGCCTATCTGATGGCGCTGTTCCGGGAGAAGCCATTCATCCGGGCCGTCGTCGGCACGCCGGGCGACTCCCTGCAGCGCCGCGCCAGTTTCGATCGCCAGTTCGTGCAGGTCCCGGCGCGCATGCGCGGCGTCGCGGCCACTGCGGTCAGGGGGGTCTATCGGGCGATGCTTGCTCATATCGGCGCGCATCTGGTCCATTCCGGGCCACGCTTCCAAATCCGCGGGCTGAAGCCGATGCAAGTAGCGCTGGTGTCCCTGATCGAGGACGCCCGGGTCGAGCAATTGGCGATGCGCGAGTTGCCCGGGCTGTTTCAGCTATGGGCGCCTTTCCATACCGCCCGCGCCGATGGCGGCGTCACTGCGCCGAGCCTGTTCGCGCGGCTGTCGCGGGCATTGATCGACCCGAACTATCGCGACGACGATCTGTGGGTGACAAAGGGCCGGCAGATGTTCTTCGCCGCCCGTGAGGCTTTGGCCGATCCAGCTATCAGCCGTCAGATCGGAAATCTGCTAGGCAACGATCTCGGCCAGATGCGCATCCAGTTCAACCCGCGCACCTATCGGGTCGAGCCGCTCTATCGCGACGACAATGCCGGCCTGTGGGACATCGACGAGCCGCCGCAGATGAGCGACGAACAGGACGCCATCGTTGAATCCGTGCGCATCGAGCGGACCCAGGATCTTGACGACGGCCATGATCTGCAGAGATCAACTCCGGATGACGATGTCGGCCGAGCGACCGCGCGAGATTTGCGCGCCGACGATGGCGTGCCGGTCGGCAAATACCCCGAATATGATTATCTGCTCGGCAGCGAACGCCCGGAATGGGCGACCGTGGTGGAGTATCAGCCGCAACCGGTCGATACCACGCTGCTCGACCGCCAGCTGCAGAGTTACGGCGACGTGCTGAACCGGCTGGAGAATCTGGTTGGCGCCGCGCGGGTCAGCCGTCCGGCCCGGCTGCGTGGCCGTACCGAAGGGGACCGGCTAGATCTCGACGCCACGATCCAGGCGACGATCGACCGGCGCGCGGGTCTCGCGCCGTCGCCGCGGATCTACGAAAGCACCGAGCGGCGCAACCGCGACCTGTCGGTGCTGGTGCTGCTCGACATCTCGGAATCGACCAAGGATTTCGTCAAAGGCAGTTCGACCACGATCCTGACCGTTGAGCGGATCGCTACCGCACTGCTGTCCCAGGCCCTGTCCGACCTTGGCGACACCTTCGCGGTTGCGGCCTTCTGCTCGAACGGCCGCGACGACGTCCGCCTCTATCCGGTGAAAGATTTCGACCAGCGATACGACCGCCACGCCCGCGCCCGACTCGCGGGCCTGCGCGGCGGCCTGTCGACCCGGATCGGCGGTGCGCTGCGCCATGCCGGCGCGCTGGTGGCGGCGCAGCGGACCCATCGCCGACTGGTACTGGTGGTCACCGACGGCGAACCATCCGACATCGACATCGCTGACCGGCGCTATTTGGTCGAGGATGCGCGCAAGGCGGTGCAGAGCCTCGCGCATAACGCCATTGACGTATTCGGCATTGGGCTCGACGGCGGCGGCACGGCCTATCTGGGGCGGATGTTTGGCCGGCGGAATTTCGTCGTCATCGACCAGATCGCCCGTCTTCCCGACAAGCTGCCGCTGCTCTACATGCGCCTGACCAGTTGAGAAGACATACATAATGGTCTCGTCCTATTAGGCGATCGGCGAAGTCGTCGAAACCAATCCGGATGGAGATGTGGCGAAGCGAGCTCAACGGGGCTCACGTGCGATTGCAGCTCATTGTCCGGTAGCCGACAAAGTCAAGGAATTTTGCGGCGTGCTTATGGAACCGCGCGTGACAACCAGCGTTTTCGGCGTGGAGGTTGAAATGCAGCTCTTCACCCTCAGCATTACTGATCTGGCCACCTTCGAATCCGTCCCTCACGAGGAATGGGCCGAGAAGGAAGATCTGTCCGAAATTGGTAACCGCTTTGCCCGGGCAATGCTTGCCGCAAATCCTAATTTTCGTCACCGGGGCATGTGCGTGGCAATTTACGATGAAGTTGGAATCGCGGTGTCAGTGATCCCATTAGATACCCTGCAGTAGAATCCGCCATGCCCCGTTTCGACGAAGCTCCCTTTGAGGGTTCGGAGCCAGAAACGCATCACATATGCACCTTACTCTGTGGCCGAGATTATCGTAGTCGGCGTGAACGACGAGCCGCTGTCGATTTGTTTATCGGAAGGGGAACTTCCTCGTGGTGAAGGTGTTGGGGGCAAGTGGGCAGAAGGGCGCGAGTACCGATGTATCACCGGGAGATTTTTCGTGCGCACCCACATCATTCATCTCATCAATCCGAAAACGGATTCGCTGACGACGCGCCCGATATACCTTAATCGGGCGCTATACTCTCCGCTTGCCGGCTTACTTGCCGTTGCGGCATCCATCCCGCGCGACCAATACGAAGTCGTGCTCACTGACGAAAACATCGAGACCATCGATTTCGACTTGAAAGCGGATCTCGTGGGAATCTCCGCGATGACAAGTTATGTCAACCGCGGCTACGAAATCGCCGACCGGTTTCGCGCCAAAGGAATACCCGTCGTCATGGGTGGCGTGCACCCAAGCTTCATGCCGCAGGAAGCGCTGAAGCACTGCAATGCGGTTGTCGTCGGCGAAGTCGAGTTGGTGATTGACAAACTTCTGAATGATCTTGAACAGGGTGTGATGCGCGGAACCTATAAGTCCGACACGCTGCATCCGATGGTCGGGATGCCGATGCCGCGTTACGATCTTCTCAAGAAGAACCGCTACGTCAATCGAACTTTCGTCCAGACTTCGCGCGGCTGTCACCAGGGTTGCACGTTCTGCGCCGAGCCGTTGATGAACGGCCTCAAGTTCCGCTACCGGCCGGTCGATGAAGTGATTCGCGAGATCGAAAATTGCGGTTCGCGAACCATCTCGATCAATGACGCCGATTTTTTCGGCACCCCGGAGCGTCCAAAGGAAGTGATGCGCGCGTTGAAGGGCCGCGGCATCCAATGGCAGGCCGGCGTCACCTCGAAACTTGCGCAGGACGACCGCATGCTTGAACTCGCGGCCGAAAGCGGCTGCACGATGCTGAGCATCGGTTTCGAATCGATATCGCGCGCGACGCTTACCAGCGTGCACAAACATGTCAATCGGCCGGAAACCTTTGCAGCTCTGGTGGAGAAGGTGCACTCCTACGGGATCATGGTATTCGGTCTATTCATGTTCGGCTTCGACGGCGACGATCTATCGGTTTTCGACCAAACCGTCAGCTTCAACATCGCCGCTAAATACGATGCCTGTGCCTATTCGGTCCTTACGCCCTATCCGGGCACGCTCACTTGGTACGAGATGAAGAGGGCGAACCGTATCGTTTCCTTCGACTGGACGATGTATGACCAAGGCCACGTCATTTATCGGCCGGAGCAGATGTCGGCGGACGAGCTTCGAATAGGCCAAGGCGGCGCTTATGAGAAGTTCTACTCGAAATCTTCGATCGCAGACCGTTTCCCGCTGCGTGGAAAGCGGCATCGCTCGCAATGGCTGATCTACAACCTTTTCATGCGCAAAGGCTCACGGACCGAGCACATCGATTTAATCGCGCCAGCAACGGCCGAGCCTGACGTTGCGCCGATGCCTCCTATCCTGCCGGTGAAGCGCGAATGGCGGGCGGCCGTGCTTGAGGCATCAGGCGGACCGGGACCTCATCTGACCTGAGGCGGCTGAGCCGAGGCGGCCAGTGGGCAGCAACCACTTTGGCTCGCTAAGATCAACTTTGGGCCGGAGGCGATCATGCCATTATTTAACGCTCAGACTGTTACCGCGATGCGAGCCGTTCTCAAAGAGGTTTGCAGCCACATCCCGGCAAATTCAACGTCTGCCCGCACCTTCATCGCTTCGAAAATTCTAGAATGTGCGAGCAACGGCGAAGACACGTATGACGGACTCCTGGCGGCGGGACGCCGAGCCGTTATCGACCAGCTCGGTACGGTCGGTGTCGTTCGGAGCACACGGTGAGAAAAGCGCCGAAGCTGTCATTGCCGGGCCTGATCGGGTATGCAGCCACAGCATGATGAAGGGATACGTGGCGGACCCGGTTAGACTGCCAACCGGCGGTCTGATCGGTCACGTCGGAATAACCGAAGGTCAAGGTGCCGAAGGAATTTTAGCTTTCCAGAGTGGTTACATTTCCAAAGAAGACCTGCCTGGGCAGTAACGTCCTCGCGCAAATGCGAGGACCTTTTCTTTTACCTGCGAACCCCAAACATGCGCCCGGCTGCGTTTTGAGAAAACGTGTGAGTCCTGGGGATGGTGGCAGCCGGGCCTGTGTTCCTCCATGTGGGAACTACATTCGATGCGCCGACCGTGGTTTGATAGGCGCCCACTGAAGGAGCCACGACTGACCCGTACCCCTCCGTTCCGGTGGTTTGCGCCAGCGCGACTGTACTTGTGAAAGCGAACATTGTTGCCAGCGCGATTTTTGTCACTTTCATGGTTCTCTCCTTTTTCCTTAGATCTCCTTTTTAATCAGATAAGGAGACAACGCGCCACGTGCCTGATTTTTCTGTTCAATTCTTCTTCAGCGCGATACGCCAAGCTGTTCACATCTCGCAGAGCCGCGATGCTCGAGCAATCGTCTTCCATCGCGTGCCGTTCGCGTTAGTGATTCTCTGGTGTTCGCTGAGCGTTGGAGAACGGTCGGCAGGACATGCTGACGCCGGAGCAACTGGCGGGGCGTTTCGGCATGTTCGTCGCCGCACCAGCTTCCACGATCAAAGGCTTCGCTGGGCCAGTTGCAACATGGCAGCCGCCGCGGCGTTTGCGTGGTGTGCTTCGGCCTGTCCATGTTTGACTATCGTTTGAAGCTCAATCCATGTAGCGAAAGGCGTGACCATTGGCTTCGATTTTCTTCACAAGGTCTGCCGGCAATTCGACTTGCGCCGCGGCGCCATCAAATACCCATTCCTTGGGATCGGCCAGATCGGGGAGGCCCGCTCCCTTGTGCACGTAGAGGCCCACTGCCGGCTTTTGCGGATTAAGGTAGAGATCGTACTCCTGCATCGAGATGTCTCCTCTTCCGATTCGAAATTGACCGGATGCCCAGCGCTCGCATTTACGCAGACAAACTGCTTCGGGCCGACGTCAAGCGGACTGTTGCGCTTCCGGCGCAAGCGTCGGCTGGATAGTTATCCGACATAATTGGAGAGTGCTGTTGTCCTTGTTTGATATGCCGCGAACTCGGGGCAGGAACCAAATCTGGCGTGACGCGTAAAGTGTCGGCGGAATACCAAGCATGAAATCAGAATAGAGGAGTTTCGTGATGGGTAAAGTCATCGGAATCGACCTGGGAACGACGAATTCATGCGTCGCGGTCATGGACGGCAAGAATGCGCGCCTTATCGAGAATGCCGAGGGGATGCGGACCACGCCTTCCATCGTTGCATTCACAAGCGATGGCGAGCGGCTGGTCGGACAACCGGCCAAACGGCAAGCTGTGACAAATCCGACCAATACCATCTTTGCCGTGAAGCGACTGATCGGCAGACGCTACGACGACCCGATGGTCGAAAAGGACAAAGGTCTTGTCCCTTACCAGATCGTCAAGGCCTCGAACGGTGATGCCTGGGTCGAGGCCGATGGAAAAGCCTATTCGCCATCGCAGATCTCGGCGTTCATCCTGCAAAAGATGAAGGAAACCGCCGAAGCAAATCTTGGCGAGAAAGTGAATCAGGCGGTGATCACCGTTCCCGCCTACTTCAACGACGCGCAACGGCAGGCGACCAAGGACGCCGGCAAGATCGCCGGTTTGGAGGTCCTGCGCATTATCAACGAACCGACCGCTGCGGCGCTTGCTTATGGACTCGAGAAGAAGAAGCAAAACAAGATTGCGGTCTATGATCTCGGTGGCGGTACGTTCGATATATCGATCCTGGACATCGGCGACGGTGTGTTCGAGGTCAAATCCACCAACGGAGATACGTTCCTCGGCGGCGAAGACTTCGATATGCGCCTTGTTAATTATCTGGCCGACGAATTCCAAAGGGAGCAGGGCATCAACCTGCGAAACGACAATCTGGCCCGGCAACGCCTGAAGGAGGCCGCGGAGAAGGCCAAGATCGAGCTGTCTGCGACCACTCAGACCGAGATCAATTTGCCGTTCATCACGGCGGATGCGACGGGTCCGAAACATCTTGTGGTCAAGCTCACGCGCGCGAAATTCGAATCATTGGTCGATGATCTCGTGCAGAAGACCATTGAACCATGCCTCAATGCGCTCAAGGACGCTGGACTGGCGGCCAAAGACATCAGCGAAGTGGTGCTTGTCGGCGGTATGACTAGGATGCCGAAGATCCAGGAGGTCGTGCAGAAAATCTTCGGCAAGGAGCCGCACAAGGGTGTCAATCCCGACGAGGTGGTCGCGGTCGGCGCGGCGATCCAGGCCGGTGTGCTTCAGGGCGACGTCAAGGACATACTGCTCCTCGACGTGACGCCGTTGTCGCTCGGACTTGAAACGCTGGGCGGCGTGTTCACGCGCCTTATTGAACGCAACACCACGGTGCCGGCGAAAAAGAGCCAGGTGTTCTCGACGGCGGAAGATAACCAGAGTGCGGTCACCATCAGGGTATTCCAAGGCGAGCGGGAGATGGCTGCCGACAACAAGCTGCTCGGCCAGTTCGACCTGATGGGCATTCCGCCGGCGCCGCGGGGCATGCCGCAGATCGACGTGACGTTCGATATTGATGCCAATGGCATCGTCAACGTCTCGGCAAAGGACAAAGGTACTGGCAAGGAGCAGCGTATCCAGATTCAGGCCTCCGGCGGCCTCTCGGAGTTCGACATCGAGAGGATGGTCAAGGATGCGGAGGCTCACGCCGTCGAAGACAAGAAGCGCAAGGAAGCCGTCGAGGCCCAGAATCATGCCGAGACGATTTTGCACGCTACCGAGAAGGCGGTGGCAGAGCATGGGACGAAGCTATCGGACACAGACCGTCGCGCGATCGAGAATGCCATGGCCGACCTTCGCGAGGCCTTGAAAGGCAATGACGCGTCATTGATCACCGCGAAGGCGAGCACTTTGCAGCAGCAATCCATCAAGCTCGGGGAGGCCGTCTACGCGCAGTCTCGACATTCACCCGGCGCCGCGCCGCCGTCAGGAAACGAAAACGTTGTCGATGCCGAATTCACCGAGATCGACGACGAAGACAAGAAGAAGTCGGCGTGACGTCTCGACGGGAAATGGAAATGGGATCAAGTCACGGAGGCTACGGTCAGCTCGAGGATGGAAAACCTCGTCTGAGCGAAGACGATATGGCGCGAACTCTGCTGCGTTCCGGGTAAGCCGGACACCGCCAAAATGACGCCACAGCAAGAAAAGAACATGCCAAAATATCTGGACCCTGGACATACGTCCTAGCGCGAACGAGACGTGAGTGTTTGCTGCGACGGAGCCGCTCGACTGAACAGCCGTCGCGCAGGCGCAGGCTTACTTTCTGGCTTATCGCATTCTGTGCAGCGGCCCGGCCAACAGAGGCGTCCGCTGTTCGGAGAGACGATCGGTGCGGGCTGACGGTTGCCCCTGCCGGGACCCGGTGCGGCCATCTCGATCGAAGCGAACCTGCATCGACGGACGCCACCGGACGCCGAATTGTCGAGGTTATATCATGGCGGCCGGCAATGAACGGGTTGGTGCGCAGCGAATGGTGTTGCAAATTTCCTTGTTTTGAGCCCTCATGATTTTGGGCGAAATAAGGTTCTTGCGGAGTTGGTCGTGAGAAATCCGTACGAGGTTCTCGGCGTGGCCCCGACGGCTTCATCCGCCGATCTCCAGAAGGCATACCGCAAACTGGCGAAAAAATTGCACCCGGATCTCAATCCCGGGGACAAGGCGACCGAAGAGAAGTTCAAGGAGATCGCTGGTGCCTATGATCTGCTGGGCGATGCCGAGAAACGCAAACGTTTCGATGACGGCGAGATCGACGCGACGGGTGCAGAGCGACCGCAGCAACATTTCTATCGGGATTTTGCGACGTCGGATCACGGTCATCCCTACACCGACAGTTCCGGCTTCGCCGATTTCATGGATTCGGACGACGCTTTCGCCGAGCTTCTGCGACGCGGTGAAAGGGCACGCGCGAACCGACGCGGACGGGATCTGCACTACCAGCTGCCGATCAATTTTGCAGAGTTGATCACGGGTGCGAACAAACGTCTGACGCTGCCGGGTGGGGGCACCCTTGACGTGACTATTCCGCCCGGCCTGGTCGACGGGCAAATCCTCCGTCTGCGAGGCAAGGGAGCACCCGGCGCCGGCGAAGGCGGGCCGGGGGATGCCCTGATCGAGGTAGAGGTCCTGTCCGACCGCCGCTTCACGCGCGAGGGCGACGACATCTCTCTGGAATTGCCGGTCTCTCTTTCCGAGGCCGTGCTGGGCGGTCGAATTCGTGTTCCGACGCCGACCGGCGACGTGACCATGGCAGTACCGAAAGGATCGAACACCGGTACGACCCTGCGTTTGAAAGGCAAGGGCGCGCCCCGCCGCAGCGGAGGTCACGGGGATCAGTTCGTCAAGCTCAAGGTGGTCTTGCCTAAACCTCCGGATACCGAACTCGAGGCATTCGTTTCGAATTGGGACAAGGGGAAGGCATTCAACCCGCGTGAGGATAGCACATCATGATCATGAACAAGCAGGAGTTCCTGAGCAGTGCGGGCCTCCAGGTGCAGACGCTGGATGTCTGGCTCGAGCAGCGGTGGCTCATTCCAGAGCAGACCTCCGCTGGCCCGAAGTTCTCCGACATGGACGTTGCGCGGGCACATTTCATCCGAGATCTGAAAGCCGATTTCGGAGTCAATGACGAAGGTGTCGACGTCATTCTCCACCTCGTTGATCAGCTCCACGGTCTGCGCCGGGTGCTTGAACAATTGCACGGCGCTCTTCAGGAGCCTTCGCGCTAGGCCTCAACCCAACCTTCGAATGACGGGACCGAACGACCCGGGAGACCACCATGATCGAAAAGGCAGCGCCGCCCGCACACGGCGAAATCGATGTTCTCATTCTGCAGGCTCTGGTGCGCAAGCTTCTCGCAAAGGGCGTGCTCTCGCCAGACGACGTACGAGCCTTGCTGTTCGATGCCGCAACACGTCTAGACCTGGTCGGCAGCTATCTGACGCCAGAAGCGGCCCACGTCATCGTCCAGGAAGATTTGGCGCCTGCGTTCCTTGGGAGTTGATCGACTGTCGCGATTCCGGGCGGCAACCGGCACCGTTCTCACCCGGATGTACCGCGCCTATGGGATCGACCAGCGGCCTCCCCGCAGGTGTTATCAACGTTGTCGTTGGTGGCGCCAGAGGCGGTGCTCAAAGCGCAAGACGTTGTTCAGCGGCGAGCGAGGAGAAGCATAATGACTCTGAAGGAACTTGCTGACGCGCTCGAAAACATCGACGAAGAGGCCTTTGCCTCATTGCTGTTGGAGTATGAGCTCAGCCACGACGATGGACCAAAGCAGGTCAAGATGATGATCATCGATGCTCTTCGTTTTTCGGACCAGCACGGACTGCGTGCATCGCGTCCGCCGCTCGATGAAGCCGATTAGGTCTGGCCGCCCTGCGAAGCGCAATTTCACGCTCGATCACTTCGATTGCGGGATCAGCCGTGACCAAGTCGTGCGAGCAAGGCATGCATCGGTAAATCATCGGAAATTCGTGGCGTGGTTGATTGGTGCGTGCATAAAGACCCCACTTGAAACATTGGCTCGGACATATGTGGCCTCGTTATCGTCCTGATGCTTGATAATCAACTGGCGAGGATTGAGCCGGCAATCCGGTCTACGGAAATGACCGCGAAAGAACGCTGATTAGTAGAGTTGGCAGGAGCGAGAAGGGGCGGTCCCACGATATCAAGAACCGGAAGAGGGTGGGCAATCCTAAAGCACAATTTAATGGTGCCAATAGACCCGCGACCTAGACTGCGTTCGGAGCAACGACACGCGTGTCCCCCGAGACCGGCCAAGTCGTTTTCGATATGCCGATTACCGCAAGCATGGGAAGCGCGTCGCCGCCGCCGGGCTTGCGATGTGCTAATCTAACCGCTGGGGCTCTCCCTTACAGAAAAGGGACAAAACACGTGACACTGGAGCAGCTAAGGGTGTTCGTCGCCGTCGCTGAACGTCAGCACGTCACGCGCGCCGCGGCCGCGCTCAATTTGGCCCAATCCGCTGTCAGCGGTGCGATCGCTGCGCTGGAAGCGCGATATGGTGCGAAATTGTTCCACCGTGTCGGCCGTGGTGTCGAGCTGACCGAGGCCGGGGCGCTGTTCCTCGTCGAAGCTCGCGCCATCCTGGCCCGCGTTGAGGCGGCGGGACTTGTCCTATCTGAACTGGGCAACTTGACGCGCGGGACACTCTCGGTGCAGGCCAGCCAAACGATTGCCGGCTACTGGCTCCCGCGTCACCTGGTTGCGTTCCGTCACAAATATCCCGGCATCGACATCCGCCTAACCATCGGTAACACGGCGCAGGGCGCCGCCGCGCTACATGAGGGCGCTGCAGATCTCGCTTTCATCGAGGGGGCGATCGAAGATCCGATGCTAACGAAGGAGCAAGTCGCCCGCGACCAGTTGGTGATTGTCGTCGGCACTGAGCACGCTTGGTCAGCGACCGACCGACTTGAGCCGGAGAGGCTGATCGAAACCGACTGGGTCTTGCGCGAGCCGGGATCCGGCACTCGATCGACATTCGAAGCGGCCTTGCAGGGCTTTGGCGTGTCTCCCGGCGCATTGCGGGTCGCGCTGGAACTGCCGTCCAACGAAGCGGTGCGTGCGGCCGTCGAGGCGGGGTTGGGCGCAACTGCGATCTCGGCGTCTGTAGCGGCACCCAGCCTGGAAGCGGGATTGCTGCATCAGGTGCCTTTCGATCTGCCGGAACGCGATTTCCACGTAGTGCGGCACGTGACGCGCTGCCACAGCAGGGCGGCGGATGCGCTGTTGTCGATGGTCACCGCACCCTTTGCCCGATCACGTTCATCGTAGCCCCCTGCATCAATCGGATGAGGCCCGCAACACGCTTCCGCTCGGCCACGGCGATCAAAAAAGCTATTCGAGGGTCGTCATCGTGAGCCACGTAATGCGCGCAGAATGCCGTGCCGCGGCATCCTGCGCGCATCTGGAGTCACTTACCGCCGAATGTCGCAGAGAAGGTTCGGCCGTCCACATCTGTCAACCGTATGTAGCTCGCACCGGCGGTTGTACCGGAAGCAGGCGCGGGCAATGTCACAGTGGCAGCGGCGCCCATTTTGGCTCGGATTCCAAACGGGCCCGGCTCGAACTTATTGTAAGCGTAGTCGTTCGCAAAGTCAGTCTTCGGCAATTTGGATAGTTCGGCTGCGTTCCAATCCGCGACAGGGTGCTTTTCGCTGTCCAGCAGGTCGGCCGCGACCACATGGGCTGGGGCCTCAGGCGTGCCGGCATCAAGATAGACGTGGAAGCGCACTCTGCCGTCGGGCAGAAGTTCCGCCTGGCTCAATGTCAGGTGATGCTTGGTGGGGCTGACCGGTCCGCTGTGGAAAGGTGTCAGTACCGAGCCTCGATAGTAGTTGTAGGTGCCGACGTCGAAGATCACGACGAATGCAAGCACGGCGAGCGCCAGCGTCCTGAAGCCGCCGTCTGTCTGAGGCAGTGGAAGGCTGCCCGACGCCCAGCGGAACCACTGTTTTCCGGCCAGAGCGGGCTTGCGATGAAGCAAGACGTTGTCGAGCGAATAGGCGCCGCTCCCCGCAAGCAGCAGGCTCGCACCCATCGCCAGATTACAGGCCGCCATGGTCCACTCGTCGATGCAGGTGGCACCCTGCCAGCCGAACATCAACATCAGCAACACCGAGAAGCCCATGGAGAATAGCGCCGCAAGGCGAGTGAGTAGCCCCGTCATGAGCATCGCTCCGACGAGAAGCTCGGCAGCGCTGAACAGAATGACCCCGGCATAGAGCAGGTAAAAGTGCGTCAACAGGAAGCTGATCAGATGATCGGTGCCTAACAAGGCTCCCGGCATCGCTGTCTGGAACTTGTTCGCCATCCAACTCGGCGCGCCTGGGTCCAGCTTGGAAGGTGCGTAGATGAAGCGGCGCGAGCCGCCGCCCCAATAAATGAAGCCCTGGATGACGCGGATCGAGAGCAACGCGATGGCGGCTATGCGCCAGTTGCGTTGCGCCTCGGTCATGGCGGGCGCCTGATCGGCGATTCGGTCGAGGGTGGTTGCATGCACGTTCATGTTTTATCTCCAATGCGCAGTCACGCGTTTCAGTTGGTTGACGCCTTGCCGGTGTAAGGCTTGAACCCGTAGCGCTCGAAGATCGACAGCGCCTGGGGCGAGTGGACGAAGGAAAGCCAGAGCTTGGCTGCCTCCTTGTGTGCCGCGCCCTTGACCACCGCGCCGGCGTAGGTCGCCGTTGTGTTCTGGCTGGCCGGGATGTCGATACGGGTAATCGGGTGTCCGGCCTGTTCCTGGAACATCGCTTCGGATTGCCATGTGACACCCGCGTCGGCACGCCCTTGCATCAGAAACAGCGGTGTCTGACGATGGTGGATATGGGTGAGGATGGTGCTGCCGTCGGCGACCTTGGTCTTGTAGACCGCGTCGGCGAGCGCCTGCCCGCCAGCCTTCTTCAGCGACGTCTCGATCTGGCTCGCAATTCCCTCGAATTCGGGGTTAGGCATGGCGAGACGGATATCGGGCTTGCCAAGATCGGCCAGATCGGTCACGTGGCCGGGATTGCCCTTGGGCACCATGATCGTGAGCGTGTTGGTGACGTAAGGCACTGCGGGTTCGGTGAGCAGTCCCTGGCTGATCAGCGCATCGACCTTTTTGAGGCCAGCCAGGTAGGCGTCTGGCTTGGCCGTCCAGGTCATGTTTCCCGAGGTAATCGTGCCACCTGCTTCGATCTGCTTGACGAGCAGCCCGGGCGGAATTGTCTCCCAATAGATCCGCCCCTTGTAGTCGGGATGTTCCTTCTCGAACTCCGCAACGAGCGGCGCCATCGCGAAGAAATAGTTGCCTCCGACGTAGAGCACGAGCTTCGGATCGGTGATGTCGCCGTGAAAATCGGCGAGGTCGTCGACCTCAGGAACCGTGAACTCGAAGCCGCGGTTGGTGGCATCATTGTTCTCGCCGTGCTGCCAGGGGGGAAACACATCGGCCTGGGAAGCAGGCTGCGCGGCGAAGGTTGGCGTAGCCAGGATTGGCATCAAAAAGGCGGCCGCCGCGAGAGCGGTGCGGAATGATCTTTTGTGCATGGTGATCCTCATTTCACGTAGTGGAAGCCGGCCAGCTGCAGCTCGGGGATCGTCGCGACGATCCCGGGCGTGAGCACGACGCCGTCGACGAGGTGGTTGGTGAGCTCGGCTGCGATCGCCTCGTGTGAGAGCCGATCGGGATTCACACCCTTTGCCAGCAGCTTTCCCGTCACTTCCCAGATTGCGTTGTGGCAGGCCATGAACACGGCCCCACGGTTCTGCAACGCTGGGATCGTGTTGCCGGCCGGCCCGAACACGCTCTTGGGGTTCTCGAAGTCGGAAAGCTCTGACGGCGCGGCCTTCCGGACAATGAGGGTGTTCGTCTTGAAGTCGCCACCTGCCATCTCGGCGAGCCTGTATTTGTCCCACATGTCCTGGTCGAAAAGCGCCAGGTGAGCGGAACCATGCGTGGCCGAAACCGTCAGGAAGTCGCGATGCCCGAACGAGAACACCTGCGCATTGAGCGAATTGCGCATGAGGTTCATCCAGGGGCTTGCGATGTCCGTGTTATCCCAGACCTGTTTGGGCGTAGCGCGATAGGCAATCACTTCCTTCAAGGCGGCGTCGTCCCACAGGTCCGGGTGATCAAGGATCATCGGCACTGTCTTGAAGTCCCGCCGGCGAGGAGCCTTGCCGAGGCGCTCCATGAGTTCGGGCAGCGCATGCGCGCCCTGGGGGACCACGCTACCGCCTGCTTTGGCGTGAACCGGGCCGGCAGCCAGAGCGCCTACGCCGAGAGCTACGGAGCTGAAGCCGAGAAGCGCGTTCCGTCGTCCAGTATCGACAGTCATTCCACTATCAACAGTCATTCTATCCTCCTTTTGGGATACCAGGGAGCTTGCGAAGGGCCACTTGCCTCGCGACAACTCCGTCTCTGGTGTGGAGGTAACGACGAGGACTGCTGGCGACCAATGGTATGAATCGATGGAGTCGATCTGGAAGCGCGATGGATTCAGATTTTCGAGGGCTCCAAAGCGCCAAAATAGAGAGAAGGAACCTCCGACGGAACTTTGCGACCGGACCGATCCGAAATCCAGATTGGACTGGTACCGCCCGCCCGCCCGACCGTAGGACCGACCAGAACGAGAACAGGGCCACCCGTACACCAGGCAACCGCGCGCTCCACCAATTCGTCGAGCGTTCCGAACAAAGTGCGCTGCCGCCGAGTGCCGCCCCATTCGACCAGGGCTGCCGGTGTGAGCGGATCCTGTCCCGCCGCTGCAAGCCCGTCTCGCAGGAGCGACAACGTGGCTATCCCCATGTAGATCGCGAGCGTCCCGCCACCCTGAACAGCGGCCTGGAAATTGATCTCGATCCCGCCATCGGAAGTATAACCTGTGACAAAGGTGACGCTCCGCGCGGTGCCGCGATGGGTCAGCGGGATGCGAGCCTGGGCGGCGCAGGCGAGAGCCGCGGTGATCCCGGGCACGATCTCGAATGCGACCCCCGCTTCCTCCAGCGCCTCCGCCTCCTCTCCGCCGCGTCCGAAGACAAGGGGATCACCGCCTTTGAGGCGCACGACCCGCTTACCTTCTCGACAGAGCCGGACCAACAATGCGCTGATACCGGCTTGCTTCATGCGGTGATTTCCACGTGCCTTGCCGACATTGATTCGGACAGCGTCGCGTCTCGCCATGTCCAGCACGTCATCCGTCACGAGACGATCGTAAACGATGACGTCTGCCTCGCCGAGCAAACGTTGCGCGCGCACGGTCAGCAAGTCGGCTGCTCCCGGTCCGGCGCCAACCAGGTAGACCATACCCGACTGCGGCACCGGGTCGCTCTTGCCCAGCCTGTCTGCGAACAGCGCGGCAGCTTCGCTGTGACGATTGGCAAAAACGAGGTCGGCGATACGGCCTGAGAAGATATCTTCCAGCACACGCCGGCGTATTGCCATGTCGGGCATGTATCGGCGAAGCTCGATCCTGAAACGATCTGCGAGGGCGGCCAGCCGACCGTAGGCGGGCGGTATCATGGCCTCGATGCGGCTGCGGAGCATGCGGGCGAGCACCGGAGCTGTCCCGGAGGAGGATATGGCGACTGTCACCGGATCGCGGTCGATCACTGAGGGAGTGATGAAGCTGCAGAGTTCGGCGCGGTCGACGATATTGACTGGAATCCCGCGGGCTCGCGCCTCTGCGGATAGGGCACGCAGGTCGACCTCGGGCGCCTCTGCGCCGACGGCGAGAGCGCAGCCGTCGAGCGCGCACGGGTCGAAGGCCGGATGGATGTCTACCAGGGCGCCGCAACGGCGCAGCGCCTCGGCCTTGCGTTCGGCCACTTCACCGCTACCGACCACGAGGGCACGTCGTTCCTTTAGGTCCATAAAGAGCGGGTAGTGGCGCATGATACGAATCCTCTTGCTCATACGGCAGCCGACGCGATCTCACCGGACCCGGGCAAAATCGTAGAAACAGAACGTGTCATGCCGCTTGCGCACGGATTTGGCAGCGCACGGTCCCGCCGTCCAATCTGATATTGCGATGACATTGATCAGCGCCTTTCCCGGACAACCAATCTTTCCCCGAGAACAATCCCTTCAGAACATTCGATTGGAATTGCGCCTGATCGGCAACCACGTCGACGGCAGACAAGAACTCTATCGATGAGGAGAAGAAACCTTGGCTGCCACTCTATCCGAAGAAGTTGTCAGCGTTCGGCACTGGACCGATCGTTTGTTTAGTTTCGTTGTCACTCGTCATCCGTCGTTTCGCTTTGAAGCCGGACAGTTCGCCATGATCGGACTCGAACTCGACGGCAAACCATTGATGCGCGCCTACAGCATGACCAGTGCACCGTTCGACGATCATCTCGAGTTTTTCAGTATCAAGGTCCCGGACGGTCCTCTGACATCGCGTCTGCAGCATCTGGATGTCGACGACAGACTTCTTTTGGGAGCCAAGGCGACCGGCACCTTGCTGCCGGATAATCTGCTGCCGGGTCGCAACCTTTTTCTGCTGGGCACCGGAACCGGCTTCGCTCCGTTCGCCAGCATCATCCGTACCCCGGAAACGTACGCAGCGATTCGAGCGCGTTATCGTCGTGCATGGTTGCCGGCAAGTCGCAGAATTCGGTTACAGCGCCTGCGTCGTGGATGAGGTCCGGAACGCAGAGCTTACGAGCGAATTGGCGGCAGAACATCTGCTGTATTACCCGACCGCTACCCGGGAGGCTTTCCGCAACCAAGGACGAATTACCACCCTTCTGTCAGACGGCGCACTTACCCGCGATCTCGGGCTTGCGCAGCTCGATCCTGGATACGACCGCGTGTTGCTCTGTGGCAGCCCCGCGATGCTGAGCGACCTTGAGGTAATACTCGGCGATCGGGGATTCACCGGCAGCACCTCCAGCACGCCTGGGACATACGCGATCGAACGAGCGTTCGTTGAGCATTGAGAAAGAGAAGGCACCGAACATGGGTCTCGAAGTGAGAAACAACCGACGCCAACCAGGCAGGTCAAGCGTCGTGACTGCTAACCGTCTCCGTGACGGCCAAGTCGTGTGGTTCGCGCCGGAAGGGAGCTGGGCGGAGGACATCGCCGCGGCTGAAGTATTCGACAACGGCGTCATCGAACGAGGCGATTGCCCGCGCTCGGATCTTCGAGGAGCAGCGGGTCGTGCTCGACGTCTACGGTGTCGAGCTCGAATCCGCGCACCCGTGCCCGGTTCCAGTCACCGAGCGCGAGCGGATTCGGGCAGCCGGTCCGAGCGTGCGACCCGACCTCGGCCAGCAAGCAATGGGAGCGACCGTTCATGCGAGCTAACGCAACCTTGCCGGTCGGCACCTACGGTTATCAGCCGGTCGACCTGGCGTTCCTGAACGACCGTGTCGCGCAGTTCCGCGACCAGGTCGCGCGACGCCTTTCCGGCGATCTGTCGGAGGATGAATTCAAGCCGCTACGTCTGATGAATGGCCTCTACTTACAGCTCCACGCCTATATGCTGCGCGTCGCCATTCCTTATGGCGTGTTGAGCGCCGCTCAGCTGCGCCGGCTTGCCAAGATTGCGCGCATCTACGATCGTGGTTATGGGCATTTTACGACCCGCCAGAATATCCAGTTCAACTGGATTAAGCTGGAAGAAGCCCCGGACATCCTTGCCGAACTGGCCGAGGTGGGGATGCACGCTATCCAGACCAGCGGAAACTGCATTCGGAACATCACCAGCGACGAGTTCGCCGGTGCGGCCGCCGACGAGCTGCTTGATCCGCGCGTCCATGCGGAAATCCTTCGGCAATGGTCGACACTTCACCCGGAATTTTCGTTCCTGCCGCGCAAGTTCAAGTTCGCCATCAGCGGTAGCCCACATGATCGCGTTGCGGCGCGCTTCCACGACATTGGCCTTATCGCAAAGCCCGGTGCCGACGGCGCCGTGGGCTTCGAAGTATTCGCAGGAGGAGGTCTCGGGCGGACGCCGGCGATCGGGATAAGATTGCGTGAGTGGCTGCCGGAACACCAGTTGCTGGCTTACATGGAAGCGATCCTGCGTGTCTATAATGCGTACGGCAGACGAGACAATCTCTATAAGGCGCGGATCAAGATTTCTTGTTCAGGGGCTTGGTCGAGATACCTTCGCAGAGAAGGTCGAGGCCGAGTTCGCGGCCATTCCGAAAGAGCACTACAGACTAGGCCCGGAGATCGTCGATGCGATCCGCGCGCGCTTTGGCAAGCCGCACCTCGATGCGCCTGAGGATGCACAGGCCAAGCTTAGCGACCGCCGTCGGCGCGATCCCGCGTTCGACCTCTGGGTCCAGACCAACAGCCATCCACATCGCGCGGACGGCTACATTTCCGTCGTATTGTCGCTCAAGCCCATCGCCGGCATCCCGGGCGACGCCAGCGCCATGCAGATGGACGCGATCGCCGATCTGGCCGAACGATTCTCCAGCGGAGAAATCCGGGTGACACATCTGCAGAACCTCGTCCTCGGCCATGTCCGCCAGGACCAACTATACACGCTATGGCAGGCGCTGGGACCGCTTGGCTTGGCTGCTCCGAACCGCGGTCTGATCACCGATATACTCTGTTGCCCGGGGCTTGACTATTGCGCGCTGGCGAATGCGCGTTCAATACCAATCGCGCAGCGCATCAGCGAGCGCTTCGCCGATGTCGAACTACAGCAGCAAATTGGTCCGCTGCGGATCAATATCTCCGGCTGCATCAACGCCTGCGGCCACCACCATAATGCTGACATCGGGATTCTCGGCGTAGACAAGAAGGGCGAGGAGTTCTTTCAGCTGACGCTCGGTGGCTGCGGCGAGGAGGACGCCGCGATCGGCCAAATTCTCGGCACCGCTCTGCCCGAAAGCGAAGCCGTTAACGTTATCTCGAGGGTGATCGACACATATCTCGCGCGACGTGTCCCAAATGAACGCTTCCGCGACACCTACCGGCGGCTCGGCGCAACGTTCTTCAAGGAGGCTGCCTATGCCGCTGCTTGAATGTGGTCGGATCGTACCTGATTCCTGGCAGAAGCCGGTGGATGACGCGGCGCTGCCTTCGGCCCCCTGTATTTTGAGCCTGTCTCGCTTGCAGCAAGACGAGGCCGTTCGGACGGCATCGCATCTGCGTCTCGGCGTCGTCCTGCCGGTCGACCAACCGGCAGAGGTTCTGGCGCCCTATCTCGACCTCCTGTCCCTCGTTGCTGTCAATTTCCCGACGTTTCGGGACGGGCGTGGCTTTACTCAGGCTCGTAGCCTGCGCGAGAACCTGGCGTTTTCTGGCGAGATCAGGGCCACCGGCTACATCCTGCCAGACCAGTACGTGTTTCTGCTGCGCTGTGGGATCACTACGGTCGAGACGCAGGATGGCGCAGACCCCGCAGCATGGCAGAAAGCCGCTGACCGCTTCCGCTTCGCTTATCAGCCCTCCGTACTCAAAGAGCCAATCCTCGCAGGCCTTCGCCGAACAATGCGACTTGGCGTCCCGCCGAACACCTAGTTGCATGCTTGCGATCGACCAATACGCTGAAACCGCCTTGCCTAGCTTGACCGGCCCCAGCGGGCGAACCCGATCCAACCCAGCATCGCCGCCGCTACAATCCAGATCGCGATGATCGCCGATGCTGCGACCCTGCTGCGGCGGACGCTGCGCGCTCTTGCTTGCGATCGCGCGGTACTCGTCCATGACTTCTTGCGGGATCAGCGACACGACCAGCCAGATGCCGAGCGGCACGATGATCAGATCGTCTAGATACCCAATGACCGGAATGAAATCCGGAATGAGATCGACGGTGAAAGCGCATATCCCGCAACCGCAGCTGCGCAAATCTTGGCGTACCAGGGCACACGCGGATCGTGTGCCGCCAGATAGATCGCGTGAATGTCTCGCTTCAGCGTGCGAGCCCAGATCTTGATGTCGTGGAGCATGGAGCGGCTCCGATCTCTGCCCCGATATCACGCGAAAAGTAACGGCGCTCATCAGGGAAGCCACGGCCCGGCTTTGTCACTTAAGCTTGCACTTGGTTTCGGGACGATCGAGACCCAGCGTATCAAGCGCCGATGACCTGATGCAGGAAGCCCTCCTGCGGCGACACCGACACGGTGTTTCGGCCGTCGAACAGCAGGATCGGCTGCCGCAACTGCAAATTCCAGTCGCGAATCGTCAGCTTTTGACCCTTGAAGGCCGCGATCGAGAATTCCGGGCTCTTGAGGTAGGCCAGCATCTTGCCGGCATCGCCGGAGCCGGTTCGGGCCGCCGCTTCGCCGATCATGCGAACCGCGGTCCAGACCTGCATGTCGTGCGCCGTCATCGGGCGCTGAAAGGCCTTTGTAAAACGGTTCTGCAACTGCACCGCGCCCCATTGATCGAACGCCGCATTCCATGTGGTGGGCACCAGTCCGGCCGAGCCGGCGACCGGACGCGGATCCCATGTCCGATACGGCAGATAGCCGGCAAAAACCTCGCTTTCATCGGCTGCAACCAGCACATCGTGGTCGGGCGCGCCTTGCGTCACCACCGGCATCTGCCGCTGAATCTCGGCGACGCCGCTGTCGGTGCGCCGCGCGCCGCCGGTGTCCTTGAATTCCCGCTGCTCGACGATCTTGGCGCCGAAGCGTGTCGCCGCATGGCGCAACGCTTCGGCGAACAGCGCATCATTGTCGTGCGAGCCTGTCAATCAGCATCCATTTGCGCCACTTCTTCCAGACCAGATATTGCGCAAGCGCGTCGGCGAGCATCGAGCGCGTCGGAGCGACATGAATGACGTTGGCGCGGCAATCCTGCTCGCGCAGGCGTTCGTCCACTGCAGATGCGTTGATCAAGCGTCTCGCCGCGCGCCTTGCCGGCGTCCGCCACCTTCAGCAGCCGGTCCGCATCGAGGCTCGTGACGATGAACGACGCGCCCTGGTCGGCCAGCGCATTCATCGCCGCGACCGGATCGTCGCCCTCGCCAAGCAATTTCTCGATCAGCGTATAGCGCTGATTGAGGAAGCGCCCGGTGGTATTGTTGTCTTCGATCGCCAATTGAGCGCCGGCGAGGCCGTCATTGCCGGCCGGTACATCGATCAGCGATATCCGGATTCTCGACGGCGCCTGGCGAAGGTAGCCGATCTTGATTTCCAGCGGCTGATCGGACAGGACCGCTCCGCTCAAGGCGATCAGTGCGCAGACGCCAACCAGAAGCCGGAGCAAATCACGCCTCCCATGTCAGGTTCAGACGCGCTCCGCGGTTTGATTGCACCGCAACATCTCTTCGCGGGCAATGCTTCCGAACCATACTGGCTATCGCGATCGGTGCCGGCATTTCGCCCTGTTTTCCCGTTAGCTTCAAGGTACTCTATTTATCGTGGTGCGCAAGGAATGCCAAACCGCGGCCGATCAGATTCAAGCGGCTACGATTGTCGATTGCAGTCAGACTCTGACGCGGTGTTTCACCACGCCAGATTGTCTGCGTTCATCGACGGAATGCGGCCGTTCCATCGTGCAAACGGGCCTTATTGTTCAAATTCAATCGACCTGAGCTGGACCTGACACCCTGGAGAACGCCACATGTTCGATTTGCGCTGGATCGCGGTACTCGGCCTTTCCCTGGTCGGCTTTCTTCTCTCGTTTGATTCTGCCTTCGCCTTCCACGCCTATGTTTCCAACGAGAAGGGCAATTCAGTCTCGGTGATCGACACCGACAAGATGGAGACGATCGCAACCATCAAGACCGGGCAGCGGCCGCGCGGCATCGAAGTCTCCCGGGACGGCAAATTTGTCTACGTCGCCCTCGGCGACGACGACACGATCCAGATCATTGACACCAAGAGCCTGAGCGTCGTCGGCGAGTTGCCGTCCGGTCCGGATCCCGAGCAATTCACGCTCGATCCGGCCGGAAAGCTTCTCTACGTCGCCAATGAAAATGACGCGATGGTGACCGTCATCGACGTGGCGAAGCGCGCCGCCGATCGGCGAGGTGTCGGTCGGCATCGAACCCGAAGGCATGGCGGTCAGTCCGGATTCCAAGGTTCTGGTATGCACGTCCGAGACGACGAGCATGGTGCATTTCATCGACACCACGAGCCGCGAGATCGTGGCCAATCTGCTGGTCGGTTCCCGTCCGCGCTTTTCGGCGTTCAAGTCCGACGGATCGGAATTATGGGTGACCTCGGAAATCGGCGGAGCGCTCGCGATCATCGATCCGGCAACGCGGCAGCTCAAGCAAACCGTCACGTTCGAGATTCCGGGCTTGCGATCCGAGGCGATCCAGCCGGTCGGCATCAATATCACCAAGGACGGCAAGCTCGGCTTCGTCGATCTGGGGCCCGCCAATCGGGTGGCGGTAGTCGATGGCGTCACTCACGCCGTCCTGAAATACCTGCTGGTCGGGCAAAGGGTCTGGCACGGTTCCTTTACGCCGGACGAGAAATATCTGCTGGTCGCCAACGGCGTCTCGAACGACGTCTCGGTCATCGACGTGGCAGGCTTGCGGGTCATCAAATCCATTCAGGTCGGAGAATTGCCCTGGGGGGTTGCGTTCGGCCCGAATTGAAAAATCGGCGACGCCGGTATTCGCGCCGACCGCCGAAAAATGCGCCTGCAGGCACCAGCCATGACCGCAGAAGCGCCGCGGTTGCTCCACACCGGGCTCGATTAAATTTCTCGCCTCTCGCTGGCAGGATAATCGCAACTCCATTTTTTCGCTGTCCATGCGGGATGTTGGCCAATCCATTCGGCGATATAGGGCTGCGCAGCCATCATGCATTGATTGCAGCGAACCGTCCCAGGCGAACTGAAGATACTTTTCCTCGCAATTGGTTGGATTGGCGATGGCACAGACTGTCAGGATGATTTCAATCATTCCCTTGTGTCCTCCATTCAAAACGCGACTCGGAAATATTACGTCCAATTCATCCGCACGTCACAAATTTCGACAAAATCCCGTCCTACTCCAGCCCGAAATCCGAAATGCAACGAAGGGTGCAGAGCGCGGTGACGACTTCCGGTTGCTGGTGGCATTTGCTCGCGCGGATCGACCCTCGCGGAACACAGAGGAAGCGCAAGCTTGGTCGATTGCGTGATCGGTTCGAGCAAGCAGTTCTGCCGCATTGCACCCTTCTACCAGCCTTGACATTCAATGCGAGCGTGCAATGTTTCAAATATACGGAATAACTTACCGGGGTTTCACGGGAGATTTGCCCTTTGCAGCTTACGCTGTGAACGCATGACCTTCCGGGTGCGCGGTTTGCCGAACGGACGAGGATTTTCCAACAACGGAAACATTCCAGGCCCAAGCAAAAAATTCGGTGGAGGAACGGCAGATGAAGACACGTGCCGCAATCGCGTTGCAGGCCAAGAAGCCGCTGGAAATCGTCGAAGTCGATCTGGAAGGTCCCAAAGCCGGTGAAGTCCTGGTCGAGATCAAGGCGACGGGAATCTGCCACACCGACGCCTACACGCTCGACGGACTCGACAGCGAGGGAATCTTCCCTTCGATCCTCGGCCATGAGGGCGCCGGCATCGTCCGCGAGGTGGGACCGGGCGTCACCTCGGTGAAGCCTGGCGACCATGTCATCCCGCTCTACACGCCGGAATGCCGCCAGTGCAAAAGCTGCCTCAGCCAAAAGACCAATCTGTGCACCGCGATCCGCGCCACGCAGGGCAAGGGCGTGATGCCCGACGGCACGTCGCGCTTCAGCTACAAGGGCCAGCCGATCTTCCACTACATGGGCTGCTCGACGTTCTCGAACTTCACGGTGCTGCCGGAGATCGCGGTGGCGAAGATTCGCGAGGACGCGCCGTTCGACAAGAGCTGCTACATCGGCTGCGGCGTGACGACGGGTGTCGGCGCCGTGGTCAACACCGCCAAGGTCACGCCGGGCGCCAATGTGGTCGTGTTCGGCCTTGGCGGGATCGGGCTCAACGTCATCCAGGGCGCGAAGATGGTGGGCGCCGACAAGATCGTCGGCGTCGACCTCAATGATTCCAAGGAGGAATGGGGCCGCCGCTTCGGCATGACGCATTTCGTCAATCCCAAGAAGATCGATGGCGATATCGTCCAGCATCTGGTCGCGCTGACCGATGGCGGCGCCGATTTCACCTTCGACTGCACCGGCAATATCACGGTGATGCGCCAGGCGCTGGAAGCCTGTCATCGCGGCTGGGGCGTGTCGGTCGTGATCGGGGTGGCGGAAGCCGGCAAGGAAATTGCCACGCGACCGTTCCAGCTCGTGACCGGCCGGGTCTGGAAGGGCTCGGCGTTCGGCGGCGCGCGCGGCCGTACCGACGTACCGAAAATCGTCGACTGGTACATGAACGGCAAGATCGAGATCGATCCGATGATCACCCACGTCCTCAAGCTCGAGGAGATCAACAAGGGCTTCGATCTGATGCACGAGGGCAAGTCGATCCGTTCGGTCGTCGTGTTCTAAAATCAAGAACGTCAAACACTAATCAAACACCAAGGAGGATTGGCCCATGACAGTTCATATCCACCCGTCGGTTGACAATGGAGTAAAGAAGGGTTCGGGCAGCTTTGCCGGCGGAACCCTGGTCTGCAAATGCAAGGACAAGCCGGTCAAGGTCGGCATCAAGGGCGACGTCGCCCATAACCACGCCTGCGGCTGCACCCAGTGCTGGAAACCCGACGGCGCGATCTTCTCGGTGGTTGCGGTGGTTCCACGCGACAATGTCACCGTGCTGGAGAACGGCGACAAGCTTCACATTGTCGATGCCTCGAAGACCATCCAGCGGCACGCCTGCAAGGTGTGCGGCACGCATATGTACGGCCGCATCGAGAACAAGAACCACCCGTTCTACGGTCTGGACTTCATCCATCCCGAACTGTTCCAGGAGATCGGCTCGGCGGCTCCGGGATTTGCGGCGTTCGTGTCCTCGGTGATCGAGTTCGGCGTCAAGCCGGACGAGATGCCCGGCATCCGCTCGCGTCTCAAGGAACTCGGGCTTGAGCCTTATGACTGTCTTTCTCCGGCCCTGATGGATGCGATCGCCACCCATGTGGCGAAATCCAACGCGAAAGCAGCCTGACCCGGCCGACCTGGCGTAAGCTCAACTGGCGGCGATCGCCGCCAGTTGAGCTGCGCTCACGCTGACTTGGCAATCTTCGCGTCGTTGCGGCGCCGGAGCGGTAGATCATGACGCTCGAAACCGTCTCTCTCAACCGATCGCATGAGGGCATGCAGGGCGTTTACAAACACGCCAGTCGCGAGACCAAGACGGCCATGACCTTTTCGGTCTATGTCCCTTCGCATCAAGCCGGCGCCAAGCTCCCGGTGGTCTGGTATCTATCCGGCCTGACCTGCACCCACGCCAACGTCACGGAAAAGGGCGAATTTCGTAAAGCCTGCGCCGAACTGGGACTGATATTTGTCGCACCCGACACCAGTCCGCGCGGCGAAGCGTGCCCGGCGATCCTGCCGGCGCCTACGATTTCGGGCTTGGCGCCGGCTTCTATGTCGATGCCACGCAGCCGCCATTCGCGGATCATTACCGCATGTGGAGCTATCTGACCGAAGAACTCCCCGAATTGATCGCCGGGCATTTTCCCGCTGATGCCGAACGGCAATCGATCCTCGGGCATTCGATGGGCGGCCACGGCGCGCTGACGATGGCGCTGCGGCATCCCGGCCGCTATCGCGCCGCCAGCGCTTTTTCGCCGTTGTCGCGCCGTCACAGGTGCCGTGGGGCATCAAGGCATTGAGCGGATATCTCGGCGACCGGCGCGATGCCTGGCGCAAGCACGACGCTGTCGCACTGATCGAGGACGGCGCGCGGTTTTCCGATTTCCTGGTCGATGTTGGCGATGCCGATTCATTCCTGACCGAACAGCTTCGCCCCGAACTGCTGGAGCGCGCCTGCGCACAGGCGGCCATCCCGCTGATCCTTCGTCGCCAGCCCGGCTATGATCACAGTTATTACTTCGTCTCGACCTTCATGGAAGATCACATGCGCTGGCACGCCGCGCGCCTGAAATCCTGAGGCGCTGTTCAAGTCCGCTCTCCGCCAATCCCGGCTATTTCGGCGGTGCGCCATCGCCCGGCGGCACATCGTCCGGCAACCGGTTCCTGACCAGGAAGCGCACGCCATGCTCATAAGCCTCTGCGGTATCGCCACGGATCTGGCCACCGAGATGCGCGATGTCTGCGCCGCTGGAAGCGTCGAGGATCCAGATATCCATCGACGTGATCAGCGACGACACCTTGTGCACCACGGGCACCACGGCGAAGAAGGCGCCGGCTCGGCGGGCGACAGGCAGGAAACAGTCTCCACATCGGTAACGCGGTGCGGTTGCCGCAACCTCCGCGCTGAACGATCCGAGATCAACCGGCGAATAGCGCCCGGTTTTCTCCAGCGCTTCGGACAGCACCCGCGTCGCCATTGCAAGCCGTTCGGTGAGGTCGGGTTGCGGCGCTTCGCCGCTGGTGTCGTAGATTTCAAACGGAAAGATTGCCGCGGCCGGACCCGCGGCGGCGATGCCGGTCCAACCGATGGTCACGAGAACAACAGCCGAAATCCACGACCAAGTTCCAGAAGGCATCATAGTGCTACCCGGTAAAACCCACACCTCCGACATCGTCCGGCAGAGCGATCGGTCGGTAAAATCTGCGCGGGAGTATCGTCGAGCGCAAGGGCTTTCCGGAGTCTGCCTGCAGCGATGCGCTTTCGCAGCGCGTCATGAAAAGAGAGCGCCGGGTCCCGCCACGCACGCGATTGCGACAGGCGTGGCGGATTGGTAGTAACAACAGCGCGAACCAGCCAACGGCATCGGCCGCATCCCCGGTTCACCGCATCGACCGTACGGGCGCGGGACATGGGATGAGACCGCAACATGTGGGGGCAGCACGAAATGGCCAAGGCGGCGGCTCTGATAGCCTTCATTTTAGCCTTCATTCCAGTGGGAGCGTCGGCAAAGGACACCCAGTTCTGGAACCTGACGGCGAACACGATCACGTCGCTGCAGCTGTCACCGGCCGGCAAGAACGCGTGGGGCGCGAATCAGGCCGACAACGATCGCGATCATACGGTCGATCACGACGAACGCCTGAAAATCACCGACACCGCCTCCGGCATGTATGACGTCAAATTCGTCGACAAGAGCGGCCGGACCTGCGTTGTCCCAAACATCGAGGTCAAGGCAGCTTCGATCTTCTCGATCGAGGAGAAAAACCTGAAGGACTGCACCCGATAGAGACGGTCAATCCTTGCCGTCGCGGGACGCCGGCACGGCTCCGTTCAAAAATCTACCCCGAACAGCAGACGGGCCTGCCGGCGTTCGAAATTGACGAGGTCAAGCGAGCCGACGACGGTGGTTGCCTGGCCTGTCACTTGTGCGCTCCATGCGGCTGTAATCCACGCCCGTTCGGACAGTTTGAAGTAGACCGTCGGTCCGATGAAAAAGCCCTGCCCAGCGAACGCATCCAATCCAGACCCGTCATACTGGCGCAGATAGCGGGCCTCGCCGCCGACAAAAATCCCCGAATGAACCTGTGCCATCACGCGCGAACGCCACGCCCGCCGTGGATTCCTGGGACCAGGTTCCGGTCAGTTTCGAACGCATGGTTTCGGGCTGATAGAGCAGGTTGAACGCCGCGACGACGCGATCGGGAATGACCTCCCAGTCGGCGGCGGCAACGAAGTTGACGCTATATTGGCTTCCCGGTTCGCCGGTGATGTCATCGGCGCGGCCCCATTGCGGCTCGGCGCCAACAGCAAAACCGAACGGCGCAGTGGAGCGATCGAGCAACCGGTAGCGGATGTCGGCGGACAGGCCGCCAACAGCGGCATAGCGCTGGTCGGCGAGCCCGCTCACGCCGGCAATGTCATAAGAAACGACCGCGGCGGTATATTCGGTTCGAAGATTTGGCAACGGCACGAACTCCGCGGACAACGTGCTGGAGCCCGCATCATAGGTGCCGGTGCGCTTGGCAAATCGGCCGGTGACGGAGCCCTCGATCTCCTTGTCTCCGACTTCGCCCACGTCACTTCCGATGGTGAAGCCGAACAGATGCTCGGTCTCGATCGTTTCGGCGCGGGCGGCGGTCGGAATGGTCGCAAGCGCCAGCAGCAGGCAGGATCCGGCGGCGGCACCGCACCATGGCGATAAACCAACGGCATTTCTGAGGCGCTCGTTCAATTCTGCAATTCCATCAACCCGACTAATGCCTTCCCGCACAGCAACAGAAGCATTGCCGGGCTTCGGACGACTTGCCGTGGAACTTTACTGCACTGCATTTGAAAATCCGCGCGCGGGCTTTGGCCCCCGGGCGTCAAAGGCTCCCGAAGGAATGGCCGACCGTAATCGATATTATGATGCTCCGCCAACATTGCCATCTTGCTGCAAAGCGGCGCGGCCTTTGGCCGGCTCCCTGGGCCGCTGGACAGTGTGGATAATTTCTCGCATGAATAACGCGGGCGAGGCTGTTCGGGCCGCGGTCGGTCGTGCTTCGCGGCGAAGTCCGATCGCTCGCAAAAAAGATCGTGAATGCTCAGAATTTTCGTGACGCTCTGCCTCGTCATCGGGACGGCTCCGGCGCTGGCCGGCGAGACCTTGCGCATCGGCCTGCAAAGCACCGGCACGTTTGCCTGGCAGCTGGATGTGATCCGCCGCCACGGCCTCGCCAGCAACGCCGGCCTGGATTTGAAGATCAGCGAATTCGCTTCGCCGGACGCGGGCAAGCTTGCGCTTAACAGCGGCTCGGTCGATCTCGCCGTGGTCGATTGGCTTTGGGTCGCCCGTGCGCGCGCGCTCGGCGCCAAATTGCTGTTCTATCCCTATTCCAGCTCGGTCGGCGCCGTCATGGTCAAGAGCGATTCACCGGTGCGGAAGATCGGCGACCTCAAGGGCCGGGTTCTCGCCGTCGCGGGCGGCCCGCTCGACAAGAGCTGGCTCATCGTCCAGGTGGCCGCGATCCGCCAGGGCATCGATCTCAAGCGCGAGGCGACACTCGAATACGGCGCGCCGCCGTTGATCTCCCAGAAATTGCAGCAGGGCGAAGCCGAGGCGAGCCTCAATTTCTGGAATTTTTGCGCCGCGCTGGACACGCTGGGCTATCGCCGAATCCTCGACGTGCGGGACGCGGAAGCGGCGCTTGGGCTGAACCAGCCGGTCGCCCTGATCGGTTACGTATTTTCCGAGCAATTCGCGGCCGGTCACAAGAGCACGATCGACCGCTTCCTCGCGGTTGCGCAACAGGCGAACGACATCATGCTGCGATCCGACGAGGAATGGGATGCCTTGCGCCCGCTGATGAACGCCGGGGACGAAACGACCTTCAAGGCCTATCGTGATCGGACCAGGGAGGGGATGCCGCGGCGGCCGCTGGCTGCGGAAGAAGCCGACGCCCGCGCCCTGTTCAGGACGCTGGCGAGCGTCGGCGGCCCGGAGCTCGTCGGCCCATTGCAGGAGCTTGATCCCGGCCTTTACTATCAACCTGCCCCGAGCGGAGATTGAGCGTTGCCGAGAATTTATTCGCTGGCCGCCCTGATCGCGATCTGGGCCCTTGCCGCGGCGCTGGTGCAGTCGCGGCTGCTGCCGGGGCCGCTGGCGGTCGGCGCGGTAACGCTCGCCGATATCCGTTCCGGCGAGCTGCCGTTTCAGATGGGCTGCACGCTGGCACGCGTGATCGGTTCTTTCGCGATCGCGATGGTCCTCGGCGCTGTCGCGGGCTACGCGATGGGACGCTCGAAAGCCGTCGACCGGTACGCCGATCCATGGCTGATCGTGCTGATCAACATGCCGGCGCTGGTGACGATCATTTTCGCCTATATCTGGATCGGCCTCAACGAAACCGCGGCGATCCTGGCGGTGGCCGTCAATAAACTGCCAAATGTGATTGTCGTCATGCGCGAGGGCGCCCGCGCGCTCGATCCCGAGTTCGACGAAATGGCGCAGGCCTTTCAATTCACCTGGCTCTCGCGGATACGCCACGTCGTGATCCCGCAACTCGCGCCCTATCTGGCGGCCAGTTCGCGTTCCGGCCTCTCGATCGTCTGGAAGATCGTGCTGGTGGTCGAGTTGATCGGCCGCCCCAACGGCGTGGGGTTCGTGCTGGGCTCGGCATTCTCGCTGTTCGACATGGCCAGGATACTGAGCTATGCGATCTGCTTCATCGTGCTTATGCTCGTGATCGAAAGCTTTTTGGTGCAACCGCTTGAACGACGCGCAATCCGCTGGCGACGCCGCCCCGCTTGAACTTCGCATCGATGCGAAGACCTTTCTGTCGGCCGATGGCACGCCGGTCGAGGTCATCAGTGGCCTGGACCTCCGGCTCGAGGCCGGATCGTTCGGTGCGCTGATCGGCCCTTCCGGTTGCGGCAAGACCACGATCCTGAGGATCGCAGCCGGGCTCGATCCGGATTTCCGCGGTCAGCTCCGCACCCCGGGATCCGGGCGGCTCGGGATTGTGTTTCAGGAGCCTCGCCTGCTGCCGTGGCGCACCGTCGAGGACAACATCCGGCTCGCGCTGCCCGCGCGCGAGGTCGCCGTCGATCTGACGGATCTGGTCGAGATACTTGGCCTCGGCTCCCATCTCGCGCGATATCCCGGCGAATTGTCGCTCGGACTTGCGCGCCGCGCGGCAATTGCCCGCGCATTTGCGGTGCGGCCGGATTTTCTTCTGCTGGATGAGCCTTTTGTGTCGCTCGATGAAGCCGTCGCCGACCGGCTGCGCGACGAACTGGTGGCGCTGACGTCGCGGACAAAGGTGACGACACTGTTCGTGACCCATGACGTCGCCGAAGCCATCCAGCTGGCGGATCGCCTGTTTTTTCTGTCCGACCGGCCGGCCCGGATTATTCTCGAGAAGTCGCTGCCGCCGCCGCGGGGAGCGCGCAGCCGCGAGGTCATTGCATCGATCCGCGATGAAATGCGGGCCTTGGTGGCGCAGGCGGCGACCGATGCCGGAGGCGTTTAGCCGTTCACGTCACACCAGCCGGCTCTCGATCGCGAAGCGCACCAGTTCGGAGGATGAGCGCAAGCCAAGCTTCTGGCGAATGATGGAGGAGGTATTGGCAATCGTTTTATAGGACGAATGAACCAGCCACGCGATCTCGGAAAGACTTTTGCCGGCGCTGAGCAGGCGTAATATCTCGATCTCGCGCGATGTCAGTTTCGACAGCGGGCTCTGGGCGAACGCCGGCCCTGCGAACGCGATGCTTCGCGCGATCGCCGGCGGCAGATAAACCCCGCCGTTTCCGACCTCGCGGATGGCCTCGACCAGGTCGCATGGATCTCCGGATTTCGAGACATAGCCCTTGGCGCCGACTTCGATCGCGCGCGCGGCGAATATCGGGTCGTCGTTCATGCTGAACATGATGATGCGCGCGGACGCGGCGCGCGCCAGCAGACGCCGCGCCAGCTCAAATCCCGACACGGTCGGCAGGTTGATATCGAGCACGCAGATATCGGGCGTTTCGGCGATGAACACCCGCTCGCCGCTCTCCGCGTCGGAGGCTTCCAGGATCTCGATCCCGGCGTCCCCTGCGAGCAAGGCACGGCAACCCGAAGCCACGATGGGATGATCGTCGACGATCAGAATACGCATCGGCGTTGGTCCCAAATGCGGCTTCGGTTTGGATTGCTGCATGGCATTGGACTGAACCACGGAAACATCCACATCATGCGCTTTGGCCTGCTGGGTTATACATCCGGGGCGCAATTGCTGTACGGTTCAATTAGATAACCGCCTTTTTTATCTGTCAACGCTGCTCTTGATGATGGATCCAGTGCGGCGCGGTATGGGACCAACGCTATGTGGCAGAAACTATCCTTGCGCGCCCGACTCAATATGCTGCTGGCGCTCGTTCTTATGCTCGGTCTGGCTATCAACATCGCACGGCTGGTGCTGGAGGCAGCGCCTCGCGTTCAGGCCGAAGATCAAAGCGTCGTTCGGCTGGCGCGCGAATTCATGGAAACCCTGGTCGTCGGCCTCAATGAAGCGCCCGACCCCGATGCGAGGCTGAATCAGATTGTTCAGGACCTCAACAGGCTGCGTCACGTCAGCATCACGCGGCAGGATGATGCGGCCGATGCCAAGCCTCCGGCGACCGGCCGCTCCGGCGACGATGGCGAACCGTCTTCCGTGCCGGCGTGGTTCGTCGCCTTGGTGCACCCGGAAAAGACCGCCGTGAGCGTCCCGATCTCGATTCATGGCAAGCCGGGATCACTGGTGATCACCTCCCATCCGAACGATGAGATGGCCGAGATCTGGGACGGAATCGTTACCCAGCTCCAGGTCGGTTCGGCGATCGCGGTGGCGCTGTTTCTGATGACGATGATGGTGGTCAGCCGGGCGCTGGCGCCGCTTCAGGCGCTTTCGCAGGCGATGACGAAGATCGAAGCCGGCGGCTATGACACGCGGGTGAAGCCCGGAGGTTCACCCGAACTGGCCGCGATCTGCGCCAAGCTAAACCATCTTGCGGCCGCCTTGGGAGAGGCCGTTGAGGACAAACGACGCCTGGCCGAGCGCGCCGTCTCGCTGCAGGATGTCGAGCGCAAGGAGATTGCGCGCGAGCTGCATGACGAGTTCGGGCCCTATCTTTTTGCCTTGCGGGCGCACGCCAGTTCGCTGATGCGGATCGCGGACAGCAGCAAGCCGGACACCGACGCCTTGCGAAAGCACGGCGGGGCCATATTGGAACAAGTCAACGCGCTGCAGCAATTCAATCGGCGGGTTCTTGAAAAGCTGCGGCCGGTTGGATTGGCCGAGCTTGGCCTTCGCGAAGCGCTCGGTGCCCTGCTGCGGCTGTGGAGCGAATCGCATCCCGGTGTGGTCATCGAGACGACAGTTTCGCCGTCGCTCGGGGAAACCGGAGAGACGGCCGATTTGACCATCTACCGCATTGTTCAGGAAGCCCTGACCAATGTTTTCCGCCATGCCAGCGCGACATCCGTCAACGTCACCATTGAACCTGCGACACAGCTTTCCGGCACCAAGCGCGACGGCCGCGGCAGCGCTCTGGTGCGCGTGCGCGACAATGGCAGCGGACTGCGGCCGGATCACCGGCTGGGGCTCGGCTTGATTGGAATGCGCGAGCGCGTATCGGCATTGGGCGGCACCCTCACCGTCGCCTCCAGCGACAGCGGCGTCATCGTGGAGGCCGTTGTTCCCACCGGCGGCCACTAGAACGGACCCGCCTCTCGGGTCGTCACCGACCAAATCGGGAATTTATCCCGAATAGTTCGGGAAGAAATCGCGAATGAAGCCCGGACGTTTTGCGGCTAGCGCACCCTCATCGGCACACTAGTATCACCCCACAACCCAACCAGCGGGCGTCAAAACAGCCGGAGCGGAAGGGGGACGGGCAAATGGGCGCTCGATACCTGTTGATCGCGTCGATATCGATAGGCCTGTTTTTCGGCAATGAAGGTGCTCACGCCCAAAACGCGCCCGGCGCCGTTGAGGCCTTGCCTCCCATCGTGGTGTCCGGAGGCGACAAGCCAGGCGTTAAACGCGGCCACACCCCAAACGCGCCCCGGGCCCTGGCCCGGACCCGGCCGATTGTCCGTGTATATCCGACCACGCCGCTGGCCGGCTCCAGCATCGATCCCGACAAGGTGCCGGCCAGCCTCAATGTGGTCGACGCCAATCAGATCAAGCAAACCGAGTCGCTCAACATCGCCGTTGCCCTGACCAAATACGTGCCCAGCATTAATCTCAATGAAGTTAACGGCAATCCATTCACGCCCGATGTGCAATTCCGCGGCTTCGTTGCATCGCCGGTGTCGGGCACGCCGCAAGGGCTTGCGGTCTACCAGAACGGCGTGCGTGTCAATGAGGCGTTCGGCGACACCGTCAACTGGGATCTGATTCCGACTACCGCGATAAAGTCTGTCGACGTCGTGACCAACAATCCTGCATTCGGCCTCAATGCGCTTGGCGGGGCAGTCGTTGTGCAGATGAAGGATGGTTTCAACTATCACGGCGCCGAAATCGGTACGATGGGCGGCTCGTTCGGGCGCATCCAGAGTTCGCTGCAATGGGGCAAGCAGGTCGATAATTTTGCCGTCTACGGCGCGCTGGAAGGGGTGCACGAGGACGGATTTCGGAATTTTTCGCAGGCCGACGTTCGCCGGTTCTATGGCGATGTCGGGTTCAAGAGCGACAGCAGCGAATTTCACGTCAATATGGGCGTGGCCGATAATGATTTCGGCGCGTCCGCGACGGTGCCGATCGAACTGTTGCAGCAATATTACGGCGCCACCTATACCACGCCGCAAACCTCGACCAACCGTGTCGGCTATGTCAATTTCACGGGGAAGGTCGAGGTTACGCCGACCTGGACCGTCGAAGGCATCGCGCATGCACGGATTTTCGATCAGCAGACCCAGGATGGAAATCCGACCGGAACTCAGCCGTGCGCGGCCGATGCGACGCTGCTGTGTTATGGCGACGGCACCTCGCCCGCCAATGGCCTGAACGGCGCCCAGCTTTCCAATCCGTTCCCTGCGGACGCCGTCCTCGGCGAAATCGATCGAACCACGACGCATACGACCACGACGGGCTTCTCCTTGCAGGCGACCAACACCGATCAGTTGTTCGGACACAATAATCAGTTCGTGGCCGGAACCAGTTTCGACTACAGCGTGACCAACTTCTCGGCCAGCGCGGAACTGGGCACTATCGGTTCAGACTATGTCGTCAGCGGCAGCGGAATATTTCTCGGTCAATCCGGTAGCCCGATTTCGATCGGCCCGGTCTCGCTGCGCGCCACCAATCAGTACACCGGGCTGTATGCGCTCGACACCTTCAATGTCACCAACGCGTTCGCGATCACCGGCGGCGGCCGCTTCAATGTCGCCAATATCAATCTGCAGGACCAGATCGGCACGTCGCTGAACGGCAGCGATACCTATACTCGCTTCAATCCGATCATCGGCGGCACCTACAAGATCACCCCGGAATTGACCGCCTATGCAGGCTACTCCGAAGCCAACCGCGCCCCGACCCCGCTGGAACTCGGTTGCGCCAATCCCGCGCAGCCCTGCGTCATCGCCTCATTCCTGGTGTCCGATCCACCGTTGAAACAGGTCGTTTCCCATACCGTGGAAGCCGGCCTGCGCGGCACCAAAGAGATGAAGATCGGCACGCTGGGATGGAAGCTCGGCGTGTATCGTGCCGACAACACCGACGACATTCTCGCCATTCCCAGTGAGGTGCAGGGCTTCGGCTATTTCCAGAACGTCGGCTCGACCCGCCGCCAGGGCATCGAGGCCGAGGCCAGTCTCAAGTCGGCGACCACCAATCTGTACGCCAGCTATAGCCTGGTGGACGCGCGGTTCCTTAACGCCCTGACGCTCGGCTCCCCCAACAGCCCGTTCGCCGACGCCAGCGGCAACATCCAGGTTCTGCCTGGCGACCAGATCCCGGGGGTTCCGCGCAACCGGATCAAGGCCGGCTTCGATTATTCGGTCACCGACGCGTTCAAGGTTGGCGGAGATATGCTCTACGTCAGCAGTCAATACTTTGTCGGCGACGCATCCAACCAGTTCCCGCAGCTGCCGTCCTACACGGTTTTCAACCTGCATGCTTCCTATCAGGTCGACAAGAATTTGCAGATCTATGTGCGCGCGGACAACATCTTCAACAATCTCTACTCGACCTACGGGACGTTCTTCGCAACCGACGCCGTGCCCAATTTCGCCAATGGCGGCGCGCCGTTCACCGATCCGCGTTCCGTCAGCCCGGCGCGGCCGCGCGCCTTCTACACCGGCATGAAGATCACGTTCTGACGCTGCAAGGAAAGCCCGCTTCAGCCCGCCGGGCTGTTGCGGCGCGCAAGAAAACCGCGGGCCGGATCGTAAGCTAAAATCGCTCCAAACAGGAACACGATGGTGCAGCCGACCACGACGCCGAGCGAAACCCATGCCACCTGCTCGTAAAGCGCGAAGCGGATCAGTTCAGTGGCGTGCGTGAACGGATTGAGCTCACAGACATAATACAGCAGCGGGCTGGATTCCTTGACCCGCCATAGCGGATAGAGCGCCGATGAGGCAAAGAACATCGGAAAGAT
The DNA here is from genome assembly GCA_963734795.1 of uncultured Alphaproteobacteria bacterium. GTDB lineage: Bacteria > Pseudomonadota > Alphaproteobacteria > Rhizobiales > Xanthobacteraceae > Bradyrhizobium. The sequence goes on along the minus strand of CAVTIW010000011.1, from coordinate 172,854 downwards.
CACGAAATTCATCACGCCGGCAAAATTCTCGAGCTGCTTGATCAGCGACGAAATGAGCATGCCCAATGCGCCCAGCATGAAGCCGCTGAGCAGCAGCGCCGGCAGCAGCGCCAGATAGCCAAGCGGCGGCGCCTCGATGTCCCAGAACCAGGCGATCACCAGGAAGGCGTAGGCCTGCAGCACCGATACCAGCGTCCCCGCCAGCAGCTTCGACGTCAGCAGCCACCAGCGCGGGAACGGGCTCACCAGCAGTGTGCGCATGCCGCCGGTCTCCCGGTCATAGACCATGGTGAGCGAAGACTGCATGCCGTTGAAAAGCTGGATCATCGCGATCAGTCCGGGCGCGATGTAGACCTCGTACAGCACGTAGGTCTCGTAGGGCGGGATGATCGAGACGCCGAGCACCTGGCGAAATCCGGCGGCAAAAATGAACAGCCAGACCAGCGGGCGCACCAGCGCCGAGACGAAGCGTTCGCGCTGGTGGATAAAGCGCAGCGCTTCCCGCCAGACGATGCCCTTGAGGCAGATAAAATACTGCGCCGGCGAAAAGCTGTGCTGGTCCGTTGCCTTGGTCGCGACCGTCATCTGGCGGATTCCAGTTCGTCCTGATCGGCGACCCCGGTCAGCCGATTGAATGCGTCTCGCAGATCGGCGCCGCCGGACTGGCTGATGACGTCGCCGAGCCCGCCATGCGCCAGCACGCTGCCCTTGTGAAGCACCACCACGTCGTCGCCGGCGCCGGCTTCGTCGATGAGATGCGTCGCCCAGAGCACGCCGATGCCCTCCACCGTCGACAGCCGGCGAACGTGATCGAGAATGTCGGCGCGCGCCTTGATATCGAGACCGACGGTCGGTTCGTCCAGCAGCAGCAGGCGAGGCCGGTGCAGCAGCGCGCGGGCAATCTCGATCCGGCGCATCTGCCCGATCGACAGATTCCCGACGCGATCCAGGCTGCGATCGGTCATGGCCACGCGATCGAGAACCTGGGCGATAAGTTCATTGGCCCGCTTGCTGGCGATACCGTGCAGTGCCGCGTGATACATCAGGTTCTGCCGGACCGAAATGTCGATATCGAGCGCGCGGGACTGAAATACGACGCCGAGCTTGCTCAAGGCCGCACCTGGCTCGCTCGCCACATCGTGCCCGAAAATGCGGATCTGACCCGAACGGATCGCATACAGGCGCGTGATCAACGAAAACAGCGTCGACTTGCCGGCACCGTTCAATCCCAGCAGCACCGTGAAGGACGACTGCCTGACCGTCAGACTGACATCATTCAGCGCGACCCGCGCACCATAGCGATGGCTGACGCGGTCGATCTCAAGTGCCGGGATCTGAGCGAGTTCGAGTGGCTTCATGCGCATTCCCGAAAGTCGCATACCAAGCCACGCGGTCGGCGGGAACATATTTCAGAACTATGTGCGCCGCACCATTGACCGCCGATGAAATATGTCATGCCGATCATTTTCGATGCGCAGACTCTTTGGGCTTTGATTTCGACCATCTAGCCTGCCGTGCTGCCCGCGTGCAAGCCAAGTAGCGACGCGTCAGGCGTCAGCTACGACGAAAAGCCAGCTGTCATCGACGGGTGCGTTGTCAGGCCCAAGCTTGACCTCGATTGGTGATCCTGACAAAATTATCTGACTGGCGCAGCGCAAGTTCGCCATTTCACGACAGAACGACGGTGGGCCAGTGACAAATTTCCACGTTTATGTTTTCGCGGGCTTCGTGCTCGCGGGTTCGGCCGGCGCCGCACGCGCCCAGGATGCGGCACTTGGCGAGAAGGTCTTTCTCAAATGCAAGGTCTGCCATCAGATCGGCGAGGGCGCCAAGAACGCCATCGGGCCGGTGCTCAACGGCGTGGTCGGCCGCAAAGCCGGCACTTACCCGGACTACGTCTATAGCGATGCCAACAAGAATTCGGGCATCACCTGGGATGAAGCGACGCTGAAGGAATATCTGAAAAACCCTCGCGCCAAGGTTCCCGACACCAAGATGATTTTCCCTGGTTTGCCGAAGGATGAGGACATCGCCAATGTCATCGCCTATCTCAAGCAGTTTGGACCCGACGGCAAAAAGTCCTGAGCGGCGTCGCGTTGCGCCGATCGTCGGCGGTCAGGGCTTCGCTTCTGGCGGAGATAGGGGCGGCGAAAGGCGTTGACGATGGCAAGCTTGCGTACGTTGTGCCGATCTGGCGCTGGCTTGTCTGGCGCTGTCCTGGCGGTGCTGACCGTCGCTGCGGTCCGGTCAGCGATGGCTGAGGATCTCAACGACTATCCGACATCGGCGCGTGCGGACTATGTTTTCGGTTGCATGAAGGCCAATGGCGAAACGCAGGAGCTTCTGCAGAAGTGCTCGTGCTCGATCGACGTGATCGCGTCGATTATCCCTTACGACCGTTACGTGACCGCCGAGACCATTCTCTCGATGTCCCAGGTCACGGGGCCTGTCGGTTCCGAATTTCGCTCGACCGAGACAGCCCGGCTGGCGCTGCAGGAATTCCGCCGGGCCCAGGCGGAAGCGGAAGTTCGCTGTTTTTGAGCCGATGCCTTTGGCGCCGCGCCGCTACAGCATCGATTTTTCGATCGGCCATTCGTCCTTGAACTGATTTTTACTGGTGTCGATTGCCTCGGCGCGAAAGTTGGCCGCGCCATTGGGTTTGTAGTTGAAGCGAATGTTCGGGTCCTCCGAGATTGCGATGCCGCCATCCATCGCCACCACAAGATCGTCGCCCTGCCAGATCTTGAGGTTCTCGATGAAGAATGGCGGCACGTAGAGCCTGGTCACCTGGTCCATCTGCAGGCCCGAATTCTGCGGGTGACGCAGCATGATCTGGGCTTCGGGCAACCCGTCGGCCTCGGGCCGGAAGGTGCGGAACTTCATCTGCCCGAGCATCGATTTGGTGGCGTCGGCATTTGCCGAGGCCGGCGCGGAGCAGCCCCCGGACGCTTTCACGTAAGACTTGACGCCATAGAGCTGGCCGTCGCTGAGTTCGGCAACGACGCGCACATAGGAGTAGGTGTTGACCCGGACGCGCGTCGAAATCGAGGTCACGCCGGAATGAGGGCCGATCGTAAAGGTTCCGGCGACGGGCGCGGGGTTCTCGTCGATCACCAGCGTGAGTGATTGCAGCGTGCGCTTGTCGTCGCCGCCCAGATTGACGCGCATGCCGATCGGCACCACGGCGGCATCCTCGGCGCGCCGTGGCGCATCGAGGATCACCAGGCCGGAACCATCGAGGATGGGACGGTCCTTGAAGATATCGCCCTTGATGCTGTTCCAGGTTTCTTCCGAAGGCTGCTCCTGGCCGGCAGTCACAGCCTGCTGGGTACGCGCCGCCGGAGCTCCCGCAAAATAAAGCGCGGTCATCAGGATCGGGACGATCACTCTGGAGAAAATCGACATGGTCGAATTCCTTTTCCATCATGAAACAACGGCAAGTCTATCCGAAAACCCCGCAAGCGACAAGCCGCGCTGCGATGAGTTCGGCGTCATTCCCATTCGAGTTCGGCGTACGCGGCGATGACGTTACGCGAACTGTATTCGTCGAACATCATCCACCGCGACCGCTCGCTTCGCCCGGCCTCGCTGGCCGCCTTGGTAAGGGGGACCCCCTGGACGATGAGGCTGCGCACTTCGCTGGCCAGGCTGTCGAGGTAGCGTTGCTCGTCGTCAACGGCGGCGCGCCAATCGCTGACCACCGGGCCGTGCCCGGGGACGACGCGCGCGGCGGGAATCCGCAGCAGTTCCGGCAGGTCGGCGAGAAAGCCGCGAATGCTGCCATCGATCACAGGCAGATGCCCGACGAACAGCAGGTCGCCCGCGAACAGAGTCGAACTTGCATTGTCGAAGACGGTCAAATCATTGTCGGTATGCCCAGGCCGCCAGGCCTTCAGAGTCAGCATTCGGTGGCCGAGATCGATCTGCATTTCGTCATCGACCAGCAGCGTGGGCGGCACGATCTTCACCTCGTCGATCAGGGCGTCGCCGAGCACCGCACGAAACGCCTTCAGATAAAATTCGCCGCGTGCCGCCATCGCGCGCGGCAAGTTCCGGTGTCCGACGAAAATGATTCCGTTCCGCACGAACGCCGCGTTGCCAAAAATGTGATCGGGATGAACATGGGTATTGATGACATAGCGAACCGGCTTTGAGGTCACGCCGCGGATCGCGGCGAGGAGGCGCGCGCCTTCGCGCGTGCTGCCGCCGGAATCGATGACTGCAACCGCATCATCGCCGACGATGAAGCCGACATTGGCGGCGTCGCCCTGATTGGCCTCGCGCATCAAATCGATATTGCCAATGTGAACGTAGACGCCGGGTACGACCTGCGAGATGGGCAGCGGCGTGAGCGCATTTTGCTCCTGCGCGCGGCCGTCGCAGGGAGCCAGGGTCAAGCAGAAAATTATTCCAAGAATCATGCCCACGATGTGCAGCGTCCATTCTGCACATCCATCAGAGCGGGCGCGCCAAACCGACCGGCGAAACAACGAGCTTCGGCAGATCGCCAGTTTCCGGCCCATCATGGTTGGAATTCTCTCGGTATCGAGCTGACCAGTCCGGTGCGGGCATGGGCAATTCAACCGTTCCGGCTCACGTTGCAGTGCAAGAAGCAGCATCGGCTCGTCCCAAATCGTAACTTGCTTATGGTTGGAGAGTTACCTAACTTACGCCGGGACGGTACCTAACTTGTAGCGGGAAGGTTACCCGAGCTGTGTTGGGAGAGTCACCTAAACTTCTTCTGCTTCAGGCTTATGAGCAACGGTGAACAGGGAGCCCGTTGTCGTTCCAAAGACTTAAATGGGCACTGTTCGCTGCACTCGAGATTCATAGGTCGTGAAGTGATTCACGGGCCATGACGCGGTGCCGGAAAAATTCATCCAAAAGAGGGCGACGACGTCCCGTGGAGAATGTGTGCGTTATCCAAGGAGCGTCCGCTACCCTCTAGGCAAATAACCCAGGGAGGAAGCGAATGAAGAAACTTTTAATCGTTACGACCTCGATGTTCGGCCTGATGGCCATACAAGGGTTGCCTGCACGCGCCGACGAGGCGTTGGAGAAGCTGGCCAAGGATCCCAAGCAATGGGTCATGCAGCAGGGCGACGACGCCAACACGCGCTATTCCAAGCTCAATCAGATTACCGCAGCCAACGCCAAGAAGCTGCAAGTCGCCTGGACCTTCTCGACCGGCGTGCTGCGCGGTCATGAAGGCGGACCGCTGGTGGTCGGTGACGTGATGTATGTCCATACCCCGTTTCCGAACACGGTCTATGCGCTCGACCTGAACAATGAAGGCAAGATCCTCTGGAAATATGAACCCCGGCAGGATCCGAACGTGATTCCGATCATGTGCTGCGACACCGTCAACCGAGGCGTCGCCTACGCGGACGGCAAGATCTTCCTGCACCAGGCCGACACCACTCTTGTCGCGCTCGACGCCAAGACCGGAGCCAAGATCTGGTCGGTGATGGATGGCGAGGCCGGCAAGGGCCAGTCCGGCACCGACGCGCCGTTCGTCTTCAAGGACAAGGTTCTGATCGGCGTCTCCGGCGGCGAGTTCGGCGTCCGCGGCTGGGTCAGCGCTTACAACATCAAGGACGGCAAGCTGGCCTGGCGCGGCTATTCGGAAGGGCCGGACTCCGACACGCTGGTCGATCCCGTCAAGACCACTTCCCTCGGCAAGCCGGTCGGACCTGACTCCTCGACCTCCACCTGGCAGGGCGATCAGTGGAAGATCGGCGGCGGCGACACCTGGGGGTGGTATTCCTACGATCCCGAACTGAACCTCGTCTATTACGGCTCCGGCAATCCCTCGACCTGGAACCCGGTGCAGCGCCCCGGCGACAACCGGTGGTCGATGTCGATCTGGGCGCGTGACCTCGACACCGGCGCGGTCAAATGGGTCTACCAGATGACCCCGCACGACGAATGGGACTATGACGGCGTCAACGAAATGATCCTGACCGATCAGAGCATCGGCGGCAAACCGAGGAAGCTGCTCACCCATTTCGACCGTAACGGCTTCGGCTACACGCTCGATCGCGCCACCGGCGAATTGCTGGTCGCGGAAAAATTCGATCCGGTGGTGAACTGGGCCAGCAAGGTCGACATGGACAAGTCGTCCAAGACCTACGGCCGTCCGCTGGTGGTCGACGCCTATTCGACCCAGCATGGCGGCGAAGACCACAACGCGAAGGGCATCTGCCCGGCGGCGCTTGGCACCAAGGACGAACAGCCCGCGGCCTACAGCCCGGAGACGCAGCTGTTCTACGTCCCGACCAACCATGTCTGCATGGACTATGAGCCCTACAAGGTGGCCTACACCGCCGGTCAGGCTTATGTCGGTGCCGCCGTGGCGATGTATCCGCCCAAAGGCGACAGCAACATGGGCAATTTCATCGCCTGGGACGGCAAGACCGGCAAGATCGTGTGGTCCAACAAGGAGCAGTTCTCCGCGTGGGGCGGTGCGTTGGCCACGGCCGGCGGCGTCGTCTTCTACGGCACGCTCGAGGGCTACCTGAAGGCGGTCGATGCCAAGACCGGCAAGGAACTCTACAAATTCAAGACCCCGTCCGGCATCATCGGCAACGTCATGACCTACGAACATGGTGGCAAGCAATATGTCGGCGTGCTGTCCGGCGTCGGCGGTTGGGCCGGCATCGGTCTGGCGGCCGGTCTGCTGCAGCCTGAAAACGCCGCCGCCTGGCATGGCGCCGTCGATCAGGGCAAGTTGCCGACCAAGGAAAAGACGGTCGATACCGCGGGCCTCGGCGCGGTCGGCGGCTATGCGGGTCTGGCGTCCTATACCTCGCTCGGCGGGACGTTGACGGTATTCGCATTGCCAACCGAATAGGCGCGGCACTGCGGTGAGATGACAATGGATCGGCGCGCTGCTGTTGTGCTGCGCGCCGATTTTGTTTCAACACTCGACAAGGATGTTTACGTGAATAGCAGTCACTGGAAATTCGCGCTCGTCATCCTGGCGGGCGTCCTTGCCGGCGGAGCCGCATACGCTGACGGATCGGGCGATCCGGCCGTCGCTTCATCCGATAATGGCAAGTATTTCGACAAGGACGGCAACCCGACCTACAAGATAAGTCCGGACGGGACCGTCGACTGGTACACCTTCTCCGGCTTTCGCCGTTACCACTCGGACTGCCATGTGTGCCATGGCCCCAATGGCGAGGGATCAAGCTATGCGCCGGCGCTGGCCAATTCGTTGAAGACGCTGAGCTACGCCGACTTCAACAATATCGTCACCAACGGTCGCAAGGACGTTGACGCCGCCAACGACAAGGTGATGCCGTCGTTCGCGAGCAACGTCAATGTGATGTGCTACCTCGACGACATCTATGTGTATCTGCGCGCGCGCGCCAACAACGCCATTCCGGGCGGCCGGCCGCCCTCCCACGAAGACAAGCCGGCGGCGGCCGCCGCGGCCGAGACCAGTTGCACGGGGATCAAATGACTTCAGCACCTGCCGAAAAACCGGCGACACAGATATCTCACGTTTCGAGGCGGACGGCGATCATGATGCCAGCCTTGACGTCAATCCTGTCCGGCGCTCTGGCACTCGGGCTGGTCGCCTTGAAGTCCGTCGAGGCCCGCGCCCAGGCCGCCGGCGATGCCGGTTCCGGTTCGCTCGAACTGGTCGATCCCAACGTCTTTCGCGCCTGTGGCGATCCGCGCAATATGCCGTTCTCCAACGACAAGGGCGAGGGGTTCGAAAACAAGCTCGCCGAGCTGTTGGCCGCCAAGCTCGGCAAAAAACTGAGCTACACCTACTTCCCGCAGGCCACCGGCTTCGTCCGGATGACACTGGGCGCGTTCCGGTGCGATATCATCATGGGATTTCCGCAAGGCGACGATCAGGCGCAAGTGACCATCCCCTATTACCGGACGACCTATGCGCTGATCTTCAAGCCCGGAGGCGGTCTTGAAGATGTGACTGCCATCGACGATCCAAAGCTCAGGGATAAGCGGATCGGCGTTGTCGCGAAGACGCCGCCCAGCACCGCCATGGCGATCAACGGCCTGTTGGCCCGCGCCAAGTCCTATCCGCTTTTCATCGACACCCGTGCGGATTCCTCGGCGCAGGCGATGATCGACGACCTCGCCCGAGGCGATATCGATTGCGGCATTTTATGGGGGCCGATGGCAGGCTATTACGCCAAGCAGGCAAACCCACCCTTGATGGTCGTGCCGTTGACCAGGGAAACGATGGGGCCGCCGATGATGTACCGCATCGGCATGGCGGTGCGTCCGGCGGACCAGGAATGGAAACGCACGCTCAATCAGCTGATCATGGACAACCAGGCCGAGATCAACAAGCTGCTGATCAGCTACAACATTCCCATCCTCGACGAGGCCAACGTGCCGATCACCGCCGAGACGCTTTCCAAACGGCCATGATCAGGGCCGCGGTCTGCCTCGCGTTCATGGTGATCGTGGTTGCCGCCGTTGAGGCTGCAGCGGCCGAGGTGCCCGAGCCGGACGGCTATCGCCTCGAAGACTATCGTTCGCCGACGCCCATGACGCTGCACGGCGCCAGGGTGATAGGGACGGCGGAAGCCGAAACGATCTGGCGCAACCATTCGGCTTCCTTTGTCGACGTGCTGCCGAGGCCGCCCCGGCCACGGGATCTGCCCGAGGGAACGCTTTGGCGTGACAAGCCGCGGCCCAATATTCCGGGCAGCATCTGGCTGCCCGACACCGGCTATGGTGAACTCGCGCCCAGCATGGCCGGCTATTTCGCGAAGGGTCTGGAAAAGGCGACCAACGGCGATCACGCCAGAGTACTCGTCCTGTATTGTCTGGCGGATTGCTGGATGTCGTGGAACGCCGCCAAGCGCGCGCTCGCGCTCGGCTATTCTGACGTCGCGTGGTATCGGGAGGGCACCGACGGCTGGCTCGCTGCCGGCCTTCCGCTGCAGGACGCCACGCCGGAACCGCGCCCGGGCGAATAGGCCGATCCATTCGGGCCTGCGAGACGTCCGGAATTCTTTATTTCGCCTGCGGGTCGGGGTTCAAGGTGTTCTGGATCGCGGCCCCCAAATCGAACAACCGCTTCTCGATCAGGACCGGCACGTCGCAGACATAGGAGGTCGATTTCCGCCGGTCCTCGAAAATCCGCGTCTGCCACGCAAGCCGGTTGGCGAGTTCGTCGCTCTCCGCCTGATCCGGGTTCGGCTTGTCCTGCAGCTCCCGCATCTTCTGGGTTTCTTCGCGGATATCCTCCGCCATGGCCTTCTGCTTGCGCGAAAAGCGCTCGATCCCGTTCATCACCTGGTCGCGCTGCGCGTCGAGCGTCGAATACAACGCGGCGAACAGCGACTTGGCCTTGTCCTGTTTTTCCTGGTTGGTTCCGACCACGAAGCCCGCGATCAGCTTCCGAGCCTCCTCCATGGGGGTGCGGCGAGCGGCCAGACGCGAGACGAGATCTGCTTGCTTCGGATCCGCAGATTCGGTCTTGTCGGCGGCCTCGATCGAGGGCCCGGTCCAGACACTGGCGATCGAAATCCCCGGTACCTTCAATTGCTGGCAAGGCCAGTCCGGATAACGGGGGTCCAGCGCGAAGGCCGATTGCGCCCAGCACGCAGCGGCCATCGCAACCGCTACGCAGAACGTAAACTCACGCCTCGAAAGAGCCACGCCGCGCCTCCCTGTGGGCTCGCAACCGCCTCGTTGCCTGGCGGCCCGCCGGCGCTGCTTCGCAAAATGGATTTGCTGGTGCCGTGCGGGCGCGCTCTCGCAGATATATTCGATATCCCGTACCTGTCGCAAATCAAATTCGGACAGACCGGATTGGACGTCCGAGGAATGGCCCCGCACCGCCGATGGCGCGCCCTTGACTTTGCCATGCGGCGGCTTGAGGTTCGGCGCCGGGCTGCTCGCCACAATTGTGGAGGCCTGCAGGTATTTGCGAAGGTTTTTGAAGGCGCCGCACGTGGCGAGTTCATCGAACCCAGCCCAAGCTGACCGGAGTGATGGAGAGACTATGACGCTTGCAACGACCTATGAAGAAACCGCCGATCGAGGAAAGTCATCGGCGGTTCAGTCGGATCATCGAACCTGGACCCAGGCGGAGGCTTCGGCGCTGTACGAAATGCCGTTCAACGATCTGTTGTTCAAGGCGCAGACCGTGCACCGCGAGAATTTCGATCCGAACCGGGTTCAACTGAGCCGTCTCTTGAGCATCAAGACCGGGGGCTGTCCGGAGGATTGCGGCTACTGCAGCCAGTCCGTGCACCACGAGTCCGGCCTGAGCGCATCCAAGCTGATGGAAGTCGAGCGCGTGGTTGCCGAGGCGCGGAAAGCGCGCGACGCCGGCGCGACCCGCTACTGCATGGGAGCGGCCTGGCGAAATCCGAAGCCTCGGGACATGGAAGCCGTGGTGGCGATGGTGAAGGGCGTCAAGGCGCTCGGAATGGAAACCTGCATGACCCTGGGCATGCTCGACCGCGCGCAGTCCGAACAACTGAGCCACGCCGGCCTCGACTACTACAATCACAATATCGATACCTCGGAGCGCTACTACAGTGAGATCATCACCACCCGCAGCTTTGCCGATCGGCTCCTGACCCTCGAGCACGTTCGCGCCTCCGGCATGAAGGTCTGCTGTGGCGGAATCGTCGGAATGGGCGAACAGGCGAGCGATCGCATCGAGATGCTGACCGTTCTCGCCAATCTTCCGGAGCATCCGGAAAGCGTTCCCATCAACATGCTGATCCCGATTCCCGGCACCCCGCTGGCGGACGCGACGCCGATCGAACCGATCGAGTTCGTGCGTACCATCGCGCTTGCACGAATCATGATGCCGGAATCGGTGGTGCGGCTCTCCGCCGGCCGCACCGCCATGACTGATGAAATGCAGGCCTTATGCTTCTTTGCCGGCGCCAATTCCATCTTCGTTGGCGATACATTGTTGACGGCGGAAAATCCGGGAAACGACAAGGACATGGAGCTGTTTCGCCGGCTGGGTCTGGAACCGACGGAACTGCAGGGCTCGTGACGCCCGGTTCTTTTGTAGGTTCCGATCCGCATTCCGAGAAAAACATCAGACATGAACAGTGAAACTCCTTCTCGCGCGGCGCGTAACCGCTCGGCCGAAATTGCCGAATTCGATTACGTCATCGTCGGAGCCGGGTCGGCCGGATGCGTGCTGGCCAACCGTCTGAGCGCGGACGGCAAGAATTCGGTGCTGTTGCTGGAAGCGGGCCCGAAGGACAGCAGTATCTGGATCCACGTGCCGCTCGGATACGGCAAGCTGTTCAAGGACAAGACCGTCAACTGGATGTACCAGACCGAACCGGAGCCGGGACTGGACGGGCGCACGGTGTTTCAGCCGCGCGGCAAGGTTTTGGGCGGATCGAGTTCGATCAACGGCTTGCTCTATGTTCGGGGCCAGCATGAGGATTATGATCGCTGGCGCCAGCACGGCAACAGCGGCTGGGGCTATGACGACGTGCTGCCTTATTTCAAGAAGGCGGAGGATCAGCAGCGCGGCGCTGACGATTTCCACGGCGCCGGCGGCCCGCTGCCGGTTTCGGATTGGCGGCACGCCGATCCTCTCTCCGAGGCCTTTGTCCAGGCTGCGGCGCAAACCGGCATCCCCTTCAATTCGGACTTCAACGGCGCATCGCAGGAGGGCGCCGGCTTCTTTCAGACCACGACGCGGCGGGGAAGACGAGCGAGCACGGCGGTGGCGTATCTTCGCCCGGCCAAAGGCCGAACCAACCTGCAGGTCGAGACGTCGGCGCTGGCGCAGCGCATTGTGTTCGATGGACGCCGCGCCGAAGCCGTCGAATATCTCAAGGCCGGCACCTTGCGAACAGCGCGCGCAAGAAAGGAAATATTGGTTTCAGGCGGCGCCTACAACTCGCCGCAATTGCTGCAGCTCTCCGGTGTCGGGCCTGCGGAGCTGCTGCGCAAGCACGGGGTAGACGTCGTGCTCGATGCGCCGGGAGTAGGGCACGATCTGCAGGATCACCTGCAGGTCAGAATGGTCATGCGTTGCTCGAAGAGCATCACGCTCAACGACATCGTCAATCATCCGGTCCGCCGGATGTTGGCCGGCGCGCGATACGCGGCCTTCCGCAAAGGTCCGTTGACCATCGCCGCGGGCACCTCCGGCGCATTCTTCAAAACCAGCCCGCGGCTGGCGACGCCGGATATCCAGATCCACTTCCTGCCGTTCTCGACCGACAAGATGGGCGAAAAGCTGCATTCGTTTTCCGGATTTTCCGCCTCGGTCTGCCAATTGCGCCCCGAAAGCCGCGGCTCGCTCCGGATCAGAAGTGCCGACCCCGCGGTGCCGCCGGAGATACGGATCAACTACCTCGCCACCGAGGTCGATCGTACCGTCAACGTCGAAGGCCTGAAGATATTGCGAAAGATTTTGCAGGCTCCGGCGCTCAGTCCCTATGTGACCGAAGAGGTCGATCCCGGGACAAAGGTTTCCAGCGACGAGGAGCTGCTGAATTACTGCCGCCGGCGCGGCAGCACCATCTATCACCCGACATCGACATGCCGAATGGGAAGCGATCCGCTTGCCGTTGTCGACCAGCGCTTGCGGGTTCGCGGCATCGAAGGCCTGCGTGTGGTCGATGGCTCGATCATGCCGGATCTGGTGTCGGGCAATACCAACGCGGCGATCATCATGATCGCGGAAAAAGCCTCGGACATGATCCTGGAGGAGGCGCGGTAGCGCGCGCGTTTGCGGACCTGCGTTTGCATTCCGGCACAGGCTGGCTCTATGTTCCGGCCGGAAATGGCCCGCGATTCCTGCGCGGCGTCGAATGGAGCGTGAGTGGTGGCAATTCGAATGCGGATCGGCACCCGCAAGAAGCGTCATGGCGCTGGCCCAGACCGAGGAAATCGCCCGCCGCCTGACCGCGGCCGTGCCCGATATCGATGTCGAAATCGTCAAGTTCGAAACATCAGGCGATCAGGATCAAACCGGCAAGCTGTTGCAGCATGGCGGCAAGGGCGGCGCGTTCGTTGCCGAAATCCGCAATGCCGTCCGGTCAGGCCAATTGCACGCCGCGATGCATTCGCTGAAGGATATGCCCGGCAATGAAGACACCCCGGGGCTGGTGATCGGCGCGACGCTGGCGCGCGATCCGCCCGGCGACGTGCTGGTGCTGCGGGCCGGGGTTTCGATCGACGATTTCAGGCGATCGCGCGGCAAGGGATTCAAGGTCGGCACCAATGCCGTGCGGCGCGCGGCCTATGCGCGGCGGCTGTTTCCGGAAGTCGAGGTGATTCACTATCGCGGCGCCGCCGACACCCGCGTTCGCAAGCTCGATCATGCGGAAATGCAGCGGCTGCCGGATGGCGGCGCGGTCGGGCCGGCGGACGCGCTGATCATGGCGCGCTCCGGACTCGAGCGCGTCGGGTCTGGCCAGCCGCATCGCCTATGAATTTTCAATTCGGGAAATGCTGCCGGCGGTCGGGCAGGGCATTGTCGCGGTGGAGTGTGCGGCCCACGACTGGCAGACGCGGCAGATTCTATCCGGCATCGACGACCCCGGCGCGCACCGAAGCGCCGACGCCGAGCGCGAGGTGCTGTGGATCCTCAACGGCCATTGCAATTCGCCGATCGCCGGATTTTCGACCATCGACGGCGGGCAGATGTCGCTGACCGCGGCGGTGCTGGACGAGGCCGGCGGCCTGTTCATCGAGGTCTCGCGCTCCGGACCCGCCGATCGACCGCGCGAACTCGGCCGCGCCGTCGGGCTCGAACTGCTCGCCAAGGGCGCGGCTGAGATCATCGAGCGCAGCCGGCCGCGATGATGGCTTGGTGCTGTCATGCCCGCAAAAGCGGGGCAGTAATCGCCGACCTGTGATGGGATTGCGTCGCGGAATACCGGATCATCCGCTGGAGCCCGCCATCCGGCCGGTCGAAGGCCGGACCGGTTGGCGGATGATGACGACGATAGTTGCGAAAGCTGTTCTTACCCCTTGTACGCCCGCACCCGCTTGATCATCTGCTCGACATGGGCGATCGGGGTTTCCGGCTGGATGCCGTGGCCGAGGTTGAAGATCAGCCGGCCGCCGGCGAAATTGGCCAGCACGTCGTCGATGGCGCGATCGAGCGCGGCGCCGCCGGCGATCAGTACCAGCGGATCGAGATTGCCCTGAACGGCGACGCGGTTCTGCACCCGCTCGCGGATCAACGACGGCTCGGCCGCCCAGTCGATGCTGACGGCATCGACGCCGGTCGCTTCGACATAGGCCGGCAGCAGCGCGCCGGCGCCTCTGGGAAAACCGATGATCCTGGCGTCCGGCGCTTTCGCGCGCACGCCTTCGACGATGCGCCGGGTCGGCTCGATCGACCAGCGCTCGAATTCGCGCGGCGGCAGCACGCCGGCCCAGGTGTCGAAAATCTGCAGCACGTCGGCGCCGGCCTTGAGCTGTCCGAGCAGATATTGGATCGGAGTTTTCGACCAGCACGTCGATGATTGCACGCGAACGCCTCGCGGATGGCGATAGGCCATCATCCGCGCCGGCGCCTGATCCGGCGTGCCTTGCCCGGCCACCATATAGGTCGCGACCGTCCATGGCGCCCCGCAGAAACCGATCAGCGCAATGTTCGGATCGAGCTCGCGGCGCACCCGGCGCAGCGCTTCATAGACCGGCTCGAGCTTGCCAAAGTCCGCCTGCGCCGCCAGCGTCCCGACCTTCTCCGGCGTATCCAGCGGATCGAGCCGCGGGCCTTCGCCGGCCTCGAACCGTACCGACGCGGCCGAGCGCATGGGGAATGACGAGAATGTCCGAGAAGATGATCGCGGCATCGAAGTTGAAGCGGCGGATCGGCTGCAGCGTGACTTCGGCGGCATATTCCGGCGTGAAGCACAGATCGAGAAAGCCGCCCGCCTTGGCGCGCAATTCGCGATATTCCGGCAGATAGCGGCCGGCCTGCCGCATCATCCAGATCGGCGGCACCGGCTGCCTGCGGCCGGAAAGCACTTCGAGGAGGGGTTTGACGGCGTGGATCTGGGTCAAGCGCTGGTTCCGAAGGGTGATCGAGAAGCGAAGTGCAGCTCCTGATACACTGTGGATGCGCACTTGGCCAAGAAGCGATCACGGGGGATGCCGAAGCGCTCAAGAAAAAACCTGGACAATCCAAGAAAAATGCCGGGAAAGTCGATGCCGTCCCGGCAGTTTTGTTCTTTGCACAACGATCGCAACGATAGCCAGCGGCAATCGGCGATCGCAGGTCGTTTTGGCAATCGAGACCCCGAGCGCACAGTCCTCCGGTCTGGCGATTGGGTCAGCGGCTTCTCCGAATTGAAACTCCAAACGGGCTGGGGTCGGAATTTTATCCTGGAGCGCCGCGAATCCACCTCAACGATGAGGGTGCAATCCCACCGCAAACATAGTCGATCCGAAGTTGCGCCATCTGTCTGTGCAATATTGATCATGTGGCGAAATTTCGCTGGCCCGAACGGCCTGTTCTGCTCCGGTTTTGCGGCTGGGGCGGCCGTTCGGTGCGGACGGAAACGCCCCTGATTGCAAAGCTTCGGCGACATTCCGCCCACGGTGGGGAACGTCCGGATTGCGCCGGCGTTGTCGTATGATGGAGGCCCAACATGGCTGAGAAATTCGATCCCGCGGCACACGACAGGCATGCCGTCAGCCCCCGTGAAGCTGCCTTGGCCGATCGGGACATCCACGCGAAACTGGAAGCCGGCCTGATCGACAGCTTTCCGGCCTCCGATCCCGTCAGTTCGGTTCAGCCTGCGCCGTCGAAGCATGATGGCGACCGCGAAGGTGCATCGCTTTGGGCCAAGGTCCGGGCGGTGTTTCGATAGATATGCAGAGGTCGACTTTTATTTTGAAGATCGACTTCCACTCTGCCGAAGGTATCCGATGAAATTCAACCGCGCTGCCAACGATTCCCCGCGAAGCGGCAGTTCAAAACGCGTGACGCCGGCAGTATGGGGCGCAATCATTATCGTCCTCGTCGTCATCGCGATCTGGTTTGCGCTGAGGTGAAGTTCTGCGGCGCCGATCAGTGTTCGAGCCGTTCAGCGGCATGCCTCTCTGACGATTTGGCGGTGATGAAAAACGAGCGCTCGCAGCCGGGACACCACGGCCGAAGGAGATATTGACCTTCGGGCCGCAATTTCCGCCCTAGTAATGCGGCGGCGGTTCGTTGGCGGCCGGCGCTTGGGCCTCGGCCTCCTGCAGGCGTTCGCTGAGATTGGCGAGCTGGCGCGTCAGCGCGTCGATCTTGAGCCACTGCGCCGTGATGGTCTTGTTCAGCGTCTCGATGGTTTCGTCCTGAAACGTCAGCCGGGTTTCCAGCGCGTCGATGCGCTCGCCGAGCGTCTTGTCGTCACTCATCGGAATCATGCGTCCATTGCGACGCTCCTGCAATCCATGGCCGAGCGCGACGCGGTCGTCGAACACGAAGCATTCGCCGCGCCAGCGGCTCTCGGCTTCCGGCACGCCTTCCAGATACTTCAGGATTCCGCCCTTGAGATGATAGACCTCGGCAAAGCCGCGCGAGAGCAGATAGGCGCTGGCCTTTTCGCAGCGAATGCCGCCGGTGCAGAACATCGCGACCTTCCGGTGCTTTGCCGGATCGAGCTGGCGCGCGGCAAAATCCCTGAATTGTCCGAAGCTTTCGATGCCGGGATCGAGCGCGCCCGCGAAGGTGCCCATCGCCACCTCGAACGCATTGCGGGTGTCGATCACCAGCGTGTCCGGCGTCGCGATCAGCGCGTTCCAGTCGGCAGGGTCGACATAGATGCCGACCTGCCGGGTCGGATCGGCAGCGGGATCGCCGAGGGTGACGATCTCCTTTTTCAGCCGGACTTTCAGACGCCGAAACGGCATCGTCGAGGCCTGCGAGAACTTCAGCTCGAGATTGTCGAGCCGGCCGCCGAACAGAGGCGCCATCGCGCAATTCCCCGATCAGGTCGTCGATGGCATCGGCGCTGCCCGCCAGCGTGCCGTTGATGCCCTCATGCGGCCAGCAGCACGCTGCCTTTCAGCTCGAGCCCGGCGCAGATCGCCCGCAGCGGCTCGCGCAGCTCCCGGAAATCCGGCAGCGCGGCGAATTGATAGAAGGCGGCGACCTGGTACGGCATCGCGGTGGTTTATCAGGCGGGCGGTGGCGGGGAAACCCCGTCACGCCCTCATCCCTGCGTAACGGCGAAGTGCGCGGGGATGAGGGCGTGAATGCGCCCCCACCATTGCCCACCGCCGCCTGAATATGCCAAGTAATCCCTCAACCGGCCCGGGCCTGATACCGGCGGGGACCTGCGGAAAAACAACGATAAAACGGTAAAAAGTGAGCAATTTAGCATGAGGAATTTCCATCTCGCCGGCCGGTCGACGGTCCACGCAGAGAACGCGATGGTGGCGACGTCGCATCCGCTGGCGGCGCTGACGGCGATCGAGGTGCTGCGTGCCGGCGGCACCGCCGCGGATGCCGCGGTGGCGGCGTGTGCGCTGCTCGGCGTGATCGAGCCGCAATCCACCGGGATCGGCGGCGATTGCTTCGCGCTGGTCCAGCCCCGGGGCGAGGGCAAGATCGTGTCCTATAATGGCTCAGGCCGCGCGCCGATGGCCGCGACGCCCGAATGGTATCTCGAACGCAACATCCATGCGATCCCGCTGACCTCGGCGCACGCCGTCAGCATTCCCGGCGCGGTCGACGCCTGGGCGACCATCCTGCGCGATCACGGCAAGCTCGGGCTCGATACCCTGCTGCAGCCCGCGATCAAGGCCGCGGAACAAGGCTATGTGGTCGCGCCGCGGATCGCGTTCGACTGGAACAACCAGTTCGAGAAATTGAAGAAAGGGCACCAACACCGAGCGCTATCTGCTGCCGCACGGCAAGCCGGCGGTCGCTGGCGACGTGATCCATCAGCCGGAACTTGGGCAGACGCTTACGGACCATCGCGAAAGACGGCCGCGATGCCTTTTACACCGGCGCCATCGCCGAGGACATGGTGGAGACCTTGCGCGGGATCGGCGGCCTGCATACGCTCGACGACTTCGCCGCCCACAGCACCGAGACCACGGCGCCGATCGGCACCATGTATAAGGGCCACGACGTCTGGCAGTGCCCGCCGAACGGTCCGGGCATCACCATGCTGGTGATGCTGAACATCCTTTCGCGCTTCGATCTGACGAAGTTTCCGGCGATGAGCGTCGAGCGGTTTCATCTCGAAGCCGAAGCCGCGCGGATCGCCTACATGATGCGCGAGCAGCTGATCGGCGATCCCGGCCATGTCGACGTCGATGTCGTCAGGATCTTGTCGAAGCAGTTCGCCGACGAACATGGCGGCAAGATCAAGATGGACCGCATGCTCGATCTGCCGAACGTGGCGCCGCCGATGAATCCCTCGACGGTCTACATCACCGTGGTCGACAAGGACCGCAACGTCTGTTCGTTCATCAATTCGATCGCGCATTCGTTCGGTTCGGCGATCGTCTCCAACAAGACCGGCATCCTGTTGCAAAATCGCGGCGGCGGTTTCCGGGTGCAGCCCGGCCATCCCAATTGCATCGCGCCCGGCAAGCGCCCGCTGCACACCATCATTCCGTCGCTCGTCACCAAGGGTGGTCGCGCGATCATGCCGTTCGGCGTGATGGGCGGGCAATATCAGCCGGTCGGGCAGGTGCATGTCCTGACCAACATGCTCGACTATGGCTGCGACGTGCAGGAGGCGATCGATATGCCGCGCGGCCTGCACTACGAAGGCGTCTACCAGCTCGAGGATGGCGTGCCCGCCGATATCGTCGAGGGCCTGAAGAAGCTCGGGCACCAGACCACCAGCGTGGTCAGCCCGCTCGGCGGCGGTCAGGCGATCTGGATCGACTGGGACAAGGGCACGCTGACCGGCGGTTCCGATCCGCGCAAGGACGGTTGCGCACTCGGCTATTGAGGCCGTACCTCACACCCGTCACCGAGAGCGGCGGGTTGGTGGCCTCTTGCCGTTCCGAATGATTTTGGGGGGCACTCTGACTCCCCGATCAGCTGGAACAGGCTTCACTTCGGGGCATTGACTTCAGAAGGAGGAGTCCATGCCCATTTTTCATTTTGATATTGCCGACGGCGTCCGGCTGGAGGATCCGGTCGGACTGGATTGCAGAAACGAGAATGACGCGAAGAAGACCGCCGATCTGATCGCCCGGCAAATCGCCATCGACCTTGTCGGCGACCGCGAACCCCGCTCCGTGGTGGTGGTCGACGAAGCCGGCTCGGAAATTTACAAGACGCCCGTCAAGGAATGACGCCTCATCGTGGCCGCGCGCACTTGCGGACGGTGCTGGCGTCCATCTGGTGCGAACTGTCGAGCGCGGTCGGCAGTTCGGCCTGGACCTTACCGCTGGAGACGAGGCCCTTGCGCCACGTTCGACTGGAATGCGGTGGCGACGCTGGCGGTATTGGTGATGACATTGTTCATCCAAAGAGCCAACCGGCGCGACAATCTGGCGCTGCATGCCAAACTGGATGAACTTCTGCGCGTCGATGGCGATGCACGGTCGGAACTCACCCAGCTCGATGAGCAGGAACCCGAAGTTATCGAGCGCCACCGCGACGAAGAAGTGCGCAAGGCCGGCGCCTGACCAAATCGAATGGCACGCCGAAAGCCGCATATGCCGGATATCGCGGCGCTCGCCGGTGCCTTAAATTTCCGCATCAGCATCAGGCTTTTACCGGAACGAACACCGTATTGCAGGCTTGTTTCGCCACGATATTTAGGTCAGTCGAGGAGAGACGACGTGGAAATTCGTGCCGGCTACGACATCGCCTTTCAGTGCTTCCAGGATACCCCGATGACCCTGATGCTCAGCATCGAGCCGGCCCGGGTAAAGGACCTGCTGAGCGAACACAAGATCCAGTTCTCGCCGAACGTTCCGTCGCGCGACTATGTCGACATGTTCGGCAACACCTGCACCCGGATCGTGGCGCCGGCCGGTATGATCGAGATGCGGAACGAGTTTCTGATAGCGGGCAGCGGCCTGCCGGACGACGTGGCGCCCGATGCGCGGCAGCTCGAGGTCGGCGATTTGCCGGATGACGTGCTGGTCTATCTGCTCGGTAGCCGCTACTGCGACACCGAAAAACTTTCCAACCTGGCCTGGTCGCTATTCGCAGGCGTGACGCCGGGCTGGCGGCGCGTGCAGGCGATTTGCGATTATGCGCATGACCGGATCTGCTTCGGCTACCGGCACGCGCGGTGCGACCGGACGGCGTCGGAAGGTCATGACGAACGTGTCGGGGTCTGCCGCGACTTCGCCCACCTCGCCGTGACGCTGTGCCGGTGCATGAATATTCCCGCGCGCTACTGCACCGGCTATCTCGGGGATATCGGCGTTCCCATCGATCCGGCACCGATGGATTTCAGCGCCTGGTTCGAAGTCTATCTGGACGGGCGGTGGTTCACCTTCGACGCGCGCCACAACCATCCGCGGATCGGCCGGATCGTGATGGCGCGCGGCCGTGACGCCGCCGACGTCGCGATTTCCACCACGTTCGGCGCGGTGCAACTGGTGAGATTTTCCGTCGTCACCGACGAAGTAACGTCATCGCCGGCTCGGGCGTCCAGAGCGGCCTAGTCAAGCAAGGTTTCGCCGGAGCGAGAAATGCGCCGGGCTGGAGGTTTCCAGCCCGGCGTATTTGCATGGGCCATTGGGGTGGAAACGCCGGCGGCATTGGGCTAGACACGCCGCGATCCGTAACCGAAGGTGCCGCAGGATGCGACCTCTCCCACGTGCAAAAATCCCGATGGCCGCAGCGATCGCGCTGATGATCGCTGCGGTTTCCCTCGTATCGTTATCAACCCCCGCGACGGCCCAGACCGAAGGAAAAACCATGACCACAGCTTCAGGCTTGCAGATCATCGACGAAACGGTCGGCACCGGCGCGACGCCCGCGCCCGGTCAGATCTGTGTGATGCATTACACCGGCTGGCTTTACGAGAACGGCGAGAAGGGCAAGAAATTCGACAGTTCGGTCGATCGCAACGAGCCGTTCGAGTTTCCGATCGGGCAGCACAGGGTGATCGCCGGCTGGGACGAAGGCGTCGCCACCATGAAAGTGGGCGGCAAGCGCACCCTGATCATTCCGCCCGCGCTGGGCTACGGCGCCCGTGGCGCCGGCGGCGTCATTCCGCCGAACGCGACGCTGATGTTCGACGTCGAATTGCTTGACGTGAAGGGGTAAGCGCCGGATTTCCCGGGAGGCGGGCGTGCAGATTTCCATTCTCGACGATTATTTCGACACGGTGCGCAGCCTCGAATGCTTCGGCAAGCTTGCTGGAAATGACGTCGCGATCTGGAACGATCACGTTCAGGACGTCGACGCGCTGGCGGAACGATTGCGCGACACCGAAGTGCTGGTGCTGATTCGCGAGCGCACGCAGATTCGTGGTCCCCTGCTGGAGCGATTGCCGAAACTGAAATTGATCAGCCAGCGCAGCGTCTATCCCCACATCGATATCGAGGCCTGCACCCGACTCGGCATTCTGGTGTCGTCCAGCCAGCATGCGGGTACGCCATCCTATGCCGCCGCCGAATTGACCTGGGGTCTGGTGCTGGCGGCGATGCGCGCGATACCGCAGCAGATGGCGGCGCTGAAGGCCGGCGATTGGCAGATCGGCGTCGGCCACACGCTGCGCGACAAGACGCTCGGCATCTACGGCTACGGCCGGATCGGCGCGGTGGTCGCCGGATACGGCCGGGCGTTCGGCATGACAGTGCTGGTGTGGGCGCGTGAGCCGGCGCTGACGCAGGCGCGGGCCGACGGTTACAACATCGCGGATAGCAAGGATGCATTTTTCGAGCAGTGCGACGTGCTCTCGCTGCACATGCGGCTGGTCGAGGCGACCCGCGGCATCGTCACCTCAGGCGATCTCGCCCGCATGAAGCCGTCGGCGCTTCTGGTCAACACCAGCCGGGCGCCGTTGATCGAACCGGATGCGCTGGTCAATGCGCTGCGCGCCGGGCGGCCCGGGATGGCGGCGGTCGACGTCTATGAGAAGGAGCCGCTGCGCGACACCAGCGATCCCTTGCTGACCATGGACAACGTGGTCTGCACGCCGCACATCGGCTACGTCACCCGCGACGAATACGAACTCCAGTTCACCGATATTTTCGACCAGATCCTCGCCTACGCCGCGGGCGCGCCGAGCAACGTGGTCAATCCCGGAGCGGTCGGAAAGCGGTGAGTCGGTGCCTGCCGCTTGCCCCCACCCCAGCCCTCCCCCGCAAGCGGGAGAGGGAGCCCGCAGCGGTCAGGGTGTAGGCTGCCGATGAGCCCGCATCGTTGGCGCGAAGCTGAAATTCGATGCGGCGAAGCTATTTCCTCGCCCCTGCACATCAGCCCACCTCTCCGCGCATACGACGCTCCTCTCCCGCTTGCGGGAGGGCCGGGTGGGGGCTCTTCGAAATGCGATGCAGACATAAAAAAGACCGGCCCAACAGGACCGGTCTTTGCAATTCAATGCGATTTGGAATCGACTTCGCGCCGATCAGAGATTCTTGTTGGCTGCGGCGGCCGTCTCGTTGACGGCGTCCTTGGTGGCCTGCTTGACGTCGCCGACGGCCTTCTGGCCCTTGCCCTTGATTTCCTGGACCGCGCCTTCGCCCTGCAACCGGTCGGAACCGACGGCCTCGCCGACGCCTTGCTTGGCCTTGCCGACCGCTTCGTTGGTGGCGCCTTTAACCTTGTCTGCCGTTGCACTCATGGGAACTCTCCTTTGGACCGGTTAAGCTTCGCTGGGACAAGTCCGAAATGAAGCCGAAGTTCCTGATCGCATCTGGCTTGCGATCACGGTTTTATGTACGGTTCGCGCACCAAATACCTCCGCGGAAAGCAGCACGATGACCGGCCCTCACGATCATACCCACTCCGATCATTCACACGATCACCCCCACGACGACGCACAGCGCTGGAAGCACGACGGTGTCCGCGTCATTCCCGGCGACCAGCTCGATCCCAACGTGCCGTCGACCGCCGGAATGGACCGCAAGGCCGCGATCAATTTCGCCCGCGTCGGCGCCCAGAAATTATGGGCCGGCACCGTGACCATCAAGCCGGACGCCAAGACCGGCGCGCACCATCACGGCCACCTCGAAAGCATCATCTATGTGGTGAAAGGCAAGGCGCGGATGCGCTGGGGCGAGCATCTGCAGTTCATGGCGGAAGCCAACCCCGGCGATTTCATTTTCATTCCGCCCTATGTGCCGCACCAGGAGATCAACGCCAGCCCCGACCAGGTGCTGGAATGCGTACTGGTGCGCAGCGACGGCCAGGCGGTGGCGATCAATCTCGACATCGAGCCGGTGGAAAAGCCGGAGACGGTGCTGTGGGTCGATCCCGTGCACCGCGATCCGGCGGAGACGAAGTGACGTAGTGACGAAGTCACGTACGTCATCCCGGGGCGCGCCTTAGCGCGAACCCGGGATCTCGAGATTCCGGGTTCGACGCTACGCGTCGCCCCGGAATGACGGTGCAAGTTTAAGCAAACACGCTGTGGTCGATCGGCCCGTTCGGCACCACATAGCCATAGCGGGTGTTGGACGGCTCCGGTCCGGCCTTTTCGTATTCCGCCTTCATCATTGCGAAGCGGTCGCCTTTGAGGTCGAGCATCGCGCGCTTGGGGTGGATATCGTACAGCCGCGCATTGTTGTCGCCGAAGATCGCGGTCTTGACCGGGCCTTCGGCGGGACCGAGCGGGGCATAGCCGAATTTCTTTTGCATAGCTTCGGGAATTTCGAGGCGGCGCAGGCCCTCGATCTGCCATTGCGGCGCGCCGGTCCACAGCGCATCGGTGCCCCAGCAGACGCGATCGACGCCGAGCCCCTTGATCAGCATGCCCATCAGCGCGGCACAGACGTTGGGCTCGGCGACCAGCGTGGTGGCGAACAGCTGGCCGACGTCGCCGTAGACATTGTTGACGCCGTACTGGGCCGGAATGTCGGCAAGGTCGCTGGTCCAGGAAATCCGCCCGGTGCGTTCGAACTCGGCCAGCGCCTGCTTCGGATCGCCGCCGACGTGACGATAGGCGGAGTGATAGATGATGAAATTGAGCTGCGGCCAGTCCTTGGCCGCCTGACCGACATCGGCGACGTCGGCAAAGCCGCGCAGATTGGGAAACTGCTTCTCGACGCCTGGCGCGAACAGCCCCTTGTGAACGCAGACGTTCTTGATGCCGGCCTTCACCATCTTCTCGTAGCCCTTGTAGGTGACTTTCTCGTCGTCCATCCGCCACGGATAACGGCTGATCTCCTTGTGGGTGTTGTCGCCGATGGTGTAGCCCTTGCAGGATTCCGGCTTCAGCGCGAGGCCGGCGTCGAGTTTTTCGAGCCAGCCGGGCTGTCCCGGCGTGAAGATCATGTGCGCGAACAGCCGCCGCGAGCCGGCCTCGTCGTTGACCTTCTTGCGCGCCGCGGCCATCTGCTCGTTGGTCAGGAACCAGTCCTGTTCGATGTCGGAAGGCGCCGACGAGATCAGCGCGATCTTGGTGTCGCTGTCGAGAAACATCTCTTTCTTGTAGTTGTTGAATTTGAGATCCTCGATGGTCTGCTCGTGGTCGTTCAATTCCTTGTTCCAGCCGGCCTTGCCGACCGCCTTGCGCATGTCGACGAAGGTGGTGATGCGGGTGTCGTCGCGCAGGAAGTGGGTGTGCATGTCCATGATGAACTGGTCCTTCAGCGCATCGGCGCGCTCCTGGGCCATCGCGGGCGTGGCGGCTTCCGCGGGCGTCACGTCGAACAGCGGCCCGTAGACTTCGTTCATCGCGACAAAAGAGGCGGCCATGCCGGCGGCGGTCTGGAAAAACCGGCGGCGGTTCAGGCCTTGCTTGCCGCCGAGATCGTCGGCCATCGCCAGCAGCCGGGCCTCGACTTCGCGTTGCCGCTCGTTCTGCGGGTCGGGATAGAACTCGTCGCTCGCCACGATCTGGGTCGGGATCGGGGTCTGGTACTGGCACAATTCGGACGGCATCAGTACGGCAAGTTCTTCTTTGGTCAGTTGGTTGCTCACGTCTTTTTCTCCCTGCTGCGTCCTGTCGCGATCAAGCGGCCCGGTCGGACGGCCGGAAGACTAGACCGGTATTTGCCGGGAGCAAGTCACTTCTGAGCTTGGCGCGGATCACGTTCCGGCGTTCCGCGTTGCGGCGCAGCGTGACTTTCGGGAAGACGTGCCGTTTGCTACAGTCGTGGTCAATCTGAAGACATCAAACGGTCGCGATCCCGCGCGCGCAGCGCCGCATAAAAATCCACAAAAAATCAAACAGGCCGAGCGGAGAAACCATGAAAAATCTCGATCATCCACTGGCGCGGCGCGCCGTCATCAAGGGCGCGGGGCTTGGTCTGGTTGCCGGCGGGATCGCAGGCGTGCTGCCGGCGAAAGGCGCTGCTGCGGCAACGACGGAGGGCGAAATCTGGAGCAGCGAATACTGGGCGAAGAAGGGCGATGTTCCGTTGTGGATGTTTCGCAAGCGGCTTGGTGCGCCGAAGCCCGGCGAGCCTTCGCGGCCGGTGCTGTTCTTTGTCCATGGCTCGTCGGTCACCTCCAGGACGTTCGATCTCAACGTGCCCGGCCATGGCGAATATTCGGTCATGAATGAATTCGCCCGCTACGGCTTCGACTGCTGGACCATGGACCACGAAAATTACGGCAAGTCGGGGCGCACGTCCGGCAATTCCGACATCGCCAGCGGCGTCGAGGACCTCAAGGCGGCGGCCGAAGTCGTCACCCGCGAGACCGGCCGGCAGAAATTCCATTTCCTCGGCGAATCCTCCGGCGCGCTGCGCGCCGGCGCCTATGCGATGGCGCAGCCCGAGCGCGCCGACCGGCTGGTGCTGGCCGCCTTCACCTACAAGGGCGAGGGATCGCCGACGCTGGCGAAGCGCGCCGAGCAGCTCGATTACTACCGCACCCACAACATGCGCAAGCGCGATCGCGACATGATCCGGTCGATCGCCACCCGCGACAGGCCCGGCACCAGCGATCCCGCCGCGGTCGAGGCGCTGGCGGATGCGGAAATGCCGTTCGGCGACCAGATTCCGACCGGCACCTATCTCGACATGACCGCCAACCTGCCGGTGGTGCTTCCGGACAAGGTGCTGTCGCCGGTGCTGCTGGTGCGCGGCGAATATGACGGCATCGCCACCGTTGCCGACCTCGAGGCGTTTTTCAATCTGCTGCCCAATGGCGACCGCCAGTTCGTGATTCTTCCCGGCACCGCGCATTCGGTGACGCTGGCCACCAACCGGCAATTGTTCTGGCACGTCACCCGGGCGTTTCTCTCCATGCCGGCGCCGATCGCGACCTGATCCACGGCATCCGGAGCAGGCAGGCGCGGCGGCAAATTCCGCTTGCCGTCAGACTTGCGCAGGAAAATTTCTGGACCGGATGCCGGGCCCGGTCCAGGCGATACGTCCTTCGGACAAGCTGATTGCGGGAAAGCCAAGGGGGGAATGCCGATGTCCAAGATTTCACCGTGCCTGTGGTTCGACGGCGAGGCCGAGGAGGCCGCGAACTTCTACGTCTCGCTGCTGCCGGATTCGCGGATCGAACGAATCCAGCTCAATCTCGTCGACGGTCCCGCCGGAAAGGGCGGCTCGGTGCTGGTGGTGGAGTTCACGCTGGCCGGTCAGGACTACATGGCGCTGAACGGCGGCATGCGGTTCGAACACACCCATGCGATCTCGTTCAAGATCGACTGCGCCGATCAGGCCGAGGTCGATCGCCTCTGGGACGCGCTGTCCTCCAACGGCGGATCGGTCGAGCGATGCGGCTGGCTCAAGGACCGTTACGGGGTGTCCTGGCAGATCGTGCCATCGGTGCTGCCGCAATTGCTTGGCGGCCCCGATCGCGCCGGCGCGGAGCGCGCGATGCAGGCGATGATGCAGATGGTCAAGCTCGACATCGCCGGGCTCAAAAAGGCGTATGACGGCGGCTGAAACCGGCGGCGAACTCAAGCCCTGGCGCTACGCCAGACCGAGCCTGAGACCATCGCGCGGTAAGTCTGTGAAAGCTGGCCCGCGCACGAGAGTGAAGGGCGCAAACCAAGACGAAGCGTAAAATCGGAGTCTTTAAAGGCGGCGGGAACGTGTTCGCCGACCTCGGCTTGCGCAATCCCGAAGAACGATTGCTGAAAGCCAATATTTGTCAATGAACTGCACCGGCTGATCAAAGAGCGCGGGCTTACGCAGGTGAAAGCGGCCAAGCTCATCGGTATCCGTCAGCCCGATCTCTCACGCCTTCTGCGCGGCGACTTCGACGACTATTCCGCAGGACGTCTGATGAAAATGCTTACCGTGTTCGAGCAGGACATGAGATAACCATGAAGCCGCACGGCAAGGCTGGAAAGCCCGGGCGTATCAGCTTCAAGGCTGTCGCGGCGTAACGGCGACCTGCGGACCGCTTTTTCGCTGGCGCTCGCGACAGTGTTGCAGTTCCAGTCGCAAAGCCGTCGTCGCAGCGCCGATGTGCTGACAATAAATAGGCCAGATGGGCGGATAGAAAGCCGTTCACGCAACAACAACAAAAACACAGCGAAGTACCCGGCCTTGTTTCAGTCACCGAAAAGACAAAGCGACTATCAGGGGTATCGCGCGGCCGGATCGGACCGCATCGCAAGCGCGATGCCGGTGTTGATCGGCGCCGCCATGATTGCGACGGCGATCTTGCTGTCGACGCTGATTACGGCGGTTGGTACCCGGTTCGTGGGCATGGAAAGCCCCGACGAGGAAAATCTGTGGCTGATCGATCGGCTCACCGGCAGCGTCTACAAGTGTCAGGCTTCCGAGCGCGGCAAGGCGGCGTGCGACACCGAGATCGCGACCGGCAGTATCGGCGAGCGGCCAAAACATTGAATGTCGGTCAAAGGCGATCCGAGGCTCCGTTTGCTGCGCCGCAGCAGACAAAAATAACTTCTGCTGGAAACCTTGCCGGCAGAGAATGCATATCCCGAAAGCCGGCAAAACGCCGGTTTCGTTTCAAGGGAGATTGCAATGAAAAAGATTTTGATCACCGCTGCCGTATTTTCGGCGCTGGCTTTCACGCCGGCTTCGGCGGCGATGATGGCCTGCACCTCGGACAACATGGCCAAGACCACTGCGGCCATGTACCTGATGGTGGACGGCCCCGCCAAAATAGGTGTGAACAAGGAAATCGGCCTGGCCAACAAGGACATGAGCAAGGGCAACATGCGCGGGGCCTGCATGCACTACATGAAAGCCCAGAAGATCGGCATGGTGAAGTCCTGAAGAAGTAAAGTCGGCAATCCATTTCCGCCGCGCCGCCTTCCGGTGGCGCGGCTTTTCGATGTCCCGCGGAAATCCGCAGCCCCTGGCTACCCGAATCCGGCTACATTGCCGCCCGATGTCCTCCGCCGCCAAATCCCATCCGCCTGACCAAGGCCGAGGCCCGGCGCATCTGGCTGCGCGCCCAGCGGCTCGACACGCCGGCGCCGTTCGGCGAGGGGCCGCCGGCGACCGCGGCCGCGGTGGAGCATCTCGGCTATGTGCAGATCGACACCATCAACGTCATCGAGCGCTGCCATCACCACATTCTGCTGGACCCGCATTCCCGACTTATCGGCGCGCCGATCTGCGCCAGGCCCAGAGCGTCGACAAGACCGTGTTCGAATACTGGACCCATGCGCTGTCCTATGTGCCGGCAAAGGATCTGCGCTTCTTCATCCCGGCGATGAAGCGCCACCGGCGCGAGGGCCACAAATGGTTCGAGTTCGGTCAGCCCGGCGGATCTGCGCAAGGTGATGCGGCTGATCCGGCGCGACGGCGCGCTGACCATCCGCGACATCGACGACGACGTGCTGACGGAAAAGGAGCATCTGTGGGCCAGCCGCAAGCCGTCGAAGCGGGCGCTGCAACTGGCGTTCTACACCGGCGTGCTCACGATCAGCGAGCGCAACGGCATGCTCAAGACCTATGAGCTGATGGCGCGGCATTTCGGCTGGGACAAGCCGCCCAATCGACCGCCAAAGCCCGCTTCCGCGAGCGAAACCACCGCCTATCTGCTCGACCGCGCCCTGCGCGCGCAAGGCATCGTCAGCCTGGATTCGATCTGCCATCTCGATGCGCCGAGCAAGCCCGCGATCCGGCGCCTGATCGAAGCCAGGGTACGCCGCAAGCGAACTGGTGCCGGTCGCGCTCGAAGGCGCCGGCAAGCAGGAGCATTGGGCGCGCCCCGAGACGCTGGAGCGACCCGGCGAGAGCGCTTCGCCGCTGGTGCACATCCTGTCGCCGTTCGATCCGCTGGTGATCCAGCGCAAGCGCACCGAACTGTTCTTCGGCTACGGCCATCGCTTCGAGGCGTACGTGCCGAAGGAGAAGCGGTTGTTCGGCTATTTCGCGCTGCCGGTGCTGGTCGGCGACGACATCGTCGCCGCCATCGATCTCAAGACCGACCGCAAGGCCGGCGATTGCTGGTGCAGAAATGGAGCTGGGTCGGCGATGGCGCGCCAAGGGGCGCGCGCAAGGAATTGAAGCGCCGCATCGAGGAAGAGCTGCACCGGTTCGAGCGGTTTCAACTGGCGGAGTGAGGGACGACGGATGGAATCGCTGCAACGGGGAAGAACCGCGCTTCAGCGCCTGTCATTTCCGGACACCCGAAATTTCAATTCGTCCACCTTGGTCAGCAGAAATTTCAGCAGCGGTGAGGTATTGGCCTCGTTGTAGCCGATCACCAGATCGATCATCGGCGGGGTGCCGCGGATCGGGCGGCTGACCACGGTTTTCGGCAACAGGTTTTGCGCGTAGAGCGGAAGCATGCTGACGCCGCGTGTCGACGCCACCAGTGAAATCGCCATCGAGATGTTCTCGGCGATATGGTCCGGCTTGAGGGCGAGGCCAAGCTCACTGATGTAGCCGTCGATCGCGGCCCGCAGTGTCGGCGCTGATCTCGGGGAGGTGCCGATAAAAATCTCGCCGACCAGGTCCTGCGGGCGGACGAAGGCCCGCGCCGCCAGCGCGTGATCATGCGGCATCAGGACGATCAGCGGATCCTTGCGCAGCAGCCTGAATTTCAGGCCGGGCGCCTGTTTTTCCGGGCGTAGAAAGGCGAGGTCGATCCTGCCGCGGATCAGACCCGCCGCGAGGTCCGGCGAGTCCTGGCTGTGGATGACGACTTCGGTCGAGGGCAGCTCGGCGCGCAGGATGTCCATCACGGCAGGAAGCCAATCCATCTCGTAGCCGGTCAGAAAACCGATCGCGAAGGTCGACCTCACCGGTTGCGCCGCGCGCCGCGCTGCCTCGGTGGCGGCCTCGACCTGCAGCAGCGCCACCCTGGCGTGATCGAGAAACACCCTTCCCGAAGCCGTGAGTTCGATTCCGCGCGGCCCGCGGATCAGGAGCTGAACCCCAAGCTCCAGTTCGAGATCGTGAATCTGCCGGCTTAACGACGGCTGCGCGGTGTGCAGCCGCTTCTGCGCCGCGACCGTCAGACTGCCTTCTTCCGCCACCGCGACGAAGTACCGGAGGTGCCGCAGCTCCATGGCAGACATCCCTTAAAAGTATGGCTGTGAACCTACAAAGTCTTTCTCCCGAGCGCCAGTCCTACCTACGTATCCAAGCAGCGAAAGCAAAAACGTGCCGATCTGGCGGCGCAAACCCCTCTCCGAAGGGAGCCTGCCAGAAAGACTCAAAAGGCATAGCCGACCACTGCCAGAGGAGAATTCACGTGAAAAACCCCGTCGTTCTGATCACAGGTGCCCTGACCGGCATCGGCCGCGCCACCGCCCTCGCTTTCGCCAGCGAAGGCGCCCGTCTGGTCGTTTCCGGCCGCCGCGATGACGCCGGACAGGCGCTGGTCACCGAGCTTCGCGACGCCGGCGTGGAAGCCGAATTCATTCGCGCCGACGTCCGCCATGAGGACGACGTGCAAAACCTGGTCGACAAGACCGTGGCCCGGTTCGGCCGCCTCGATGTCGCCGTCAACAATGCCGGTACCGAGGGCAAGCCCGGCCCGGTGATCGAACAGACCGCCGACAGCTACGCTGCCACCTTCGACACCAACGTGCTCGGCGTGCTCCTGAGCATGAAGCATGAGCTGCGGGTGATGCAGCCGCAGGGCAGCGGCAGCATCGTCAACCTGTCCTCGACCATGGGCCATCGCGGCGCGCCCGGCGCCTCGATTTACACCGCCAGCAAGCATGCCGTCGAAGGCCTGACCAAGTCGGCAGCGCTCGAAGCCGCCGCGTTCGGGGTTCGGGTCAACGCCATCGCGCCCGGCCCGATCGACACCGCGATGCTGGACCGCTTCACCGGCAATCCCGGCCGCAAGGCCGGCCTGGTCGCCGGCGTGCCGCTGAAACGCGCCGGCCGGCCCGAAGAGATCGCCGACGCCATCGTATTCGCGGCCTCCGACAAGGCGTCGTTCATCAGCGGCCAGATCATCGCCGTCAACGGCGGCAAGACCGCTTCGTAAACAAGAGAGCAGCGCAAGTTTCGACAAAATCATCCAGCGCGTTTCTCATTCAGAGGACAACGATCACGAGTGATCTCACCAGCAGAACCGCCCTTGTCACCGGCGCCTCGTATCGTCGCTTCCTCGCCTCCGACGCCGCGCGCTGGGTGACTGTCGACACCATCCAGGTCGGCGGCGGCTCGAAGCTCTGAGCGCTGTCGGCTTTCACTTTGTTATGGAGGTCAACATGAAACTCTACCAGTCCAACGCCTCGCCCAACTCGCGCCGGGTGCGGATATTCCTCGCGGAAAAAGGAATTTCAGTACCGATCGTGCCGGTCGATCTCGGCGCCAGGGAGCAGTTTTGCGAAGCTTACGCCGCGATCAATCCGCGCCGCGTGGTTCCGACGCTGGTGCTTGACGACGGCACAGCGATCGGCGAGGTGCCGGCCATCCTGCGCTACCTCGAGGAAATCCATCCCGAACCGCCGCTATCGGGCACCACGCCGAAGACCAGGGCACTGACCGCGATGTGGGAGCGCCGCGCCGAGCAGGAGGGATTTGCTTCCGTGATGGAAGCGGTTCGCAATGCCGTCCCCGCTCTGAAGAACCGGGCCATCGCGGGACCGCATGACTACGAGCAGATCCCGGCGCTGGTCGAGCGCAGCCGGCAGCGGGTCAAGAATTTCTACGCCGATTTCAATGCCCGGCTTACCGATGTGGCGTTCGTCGCGGGGGATGAATTTTCGGTCGCCGACATCACCGCGCTCGTCACCGTCGACTTCGCGACCACGGCAGCCGGTCTGCCGCTCCCCGACGGGCAAGTTGCATTGAAGCGCTGGTATGATTCCGTCGCGGCGCGTGCCAGCGCGACGGCATAGCCGACACGCGCCCGCTACCGCTGCGCCGGCGCCGATCTTGCTTTATGTCTCCCCACTCGCGGTGCTAAGAGGCCGGCATCTGCGGCCGACAGGCCCAAGAACAAGACCTCGGGGAGAAAACTCATGAGTTAGTCCGTCATCGACATCGCCACGCCGCTTGCCGCGGCGAGCGAGCTGGAGACCTCGACCATCCGCGCAATCTCGTGGCGGCTGATTCCGTTTCTGGTGCTGGCCTATTTCCTATCCTATCTCGACCGCGTCAATCTCGGCTTCGCCGCGCTGACCATGAACGCCGAGCTGAAATTCTCACCGGTGGTGTTCTCCTGGGGCGCCGGCATCTTCTTCATCGGCTATTTCATCTTCGAGGTGCCGAGCAACCTGGCGCTGGAGAAATTCGGCGCCAGCCGCTGGATCGCGCGCATCATGGTGACCTGGGGCATCATCTCCGCCCTGATGGCCATCGTCAGCGGGGTCTGGAGCTTTTACGGCGTGCGCTTTCTGCTCGGCGTCGCCGAGGCCGGATTTTTTCCTGGCATCATTCTCTATCTGACCTATTGGTACCCGGCGAAATATCGCGCGCGTTTCCTCGCCGCATTCGCCATCGCGGTTCCGGTTTCCACCGTGATCGGCGCGCCGGTCTCCGGGCTGCTGCTCGGGCTCGACGGCGCGATGGGGCTGAAAGGCTGGCAGTGGCTGTTCGTGATCGAGGGCGTTCCCACCGTCGTGCTCGGCATCATCACCTGGTTCTATCTCACCGACCGGCCGGCGAAGGCGGACTGGCTCACCTCCGAACAGAAGGCGTGGCTGTCGGCGCGGCTGGAAAGCGAAACCGCCGCCAAACAGGCCGCCAAACATCTGACGCTGGGGCAGGCGCTGGCCTCGCCAAAAGTGCTGGCGCTGAGCCTGATCTATTTCGGCTTCGTCGCGGCACTCTATGGCATGCAGTTCTGGCTGCCGCAGATCGTCAAGGCGTTCGGCTTCTCCAACGCGCAGACCGGTTTTGTTACTGCGGTGCCCTATCTGTTCGGCACCGTGGCGATGATCCTGTGGGCGCAGCATTCCGACGCCACTCGCGAACGCGTCGCCCATGTCGGCCTGCCGCTGCTGCTGACCGCGCTGGCGCTCGGGATCTGCGGCTACATGGATAATCCGTATGTCACGATGGTCGCGATTGTCGTCGCCGCGATCGGCATCTTCGCCACCTTCGGCGTGTTCTGGACGCTGCCGACCGCGTGGCTCTCCGGTGCCGCGGCCGCCGGTGCGATCGCGCTGATCAATTCGATCGGCAATCTCGCGGGCTTCGCCGGTCCCTATCTGATCGGCTGGGTCAAGGAAACCACCGGTTCCACCTCGACCGGTCTGTTGCTGCTCGCGGTGCTGCCGCTGCTCGCCGGCCTGCTGGTTTTCCTCGGCGGCCACGAGAGCAAAGCGGAGTTCGCGGGCCTGGGTCAGGGGAAGTAGCTGGGCCTGCGTCAAAAACTTTCAGCATCGCGCCGCAAGCGGGAGAGGGAACGCGCTGCCGTTGCTGCAGGTCGTTCACGAAATCATGATTACTGACGAATATTGACAATCGTCATTTAACAATCAATAGTTCCCTCGACGCTTAATCGAGGGAGGCCGTGATGCTGGTCCGTTCCATTTTATCAAGCTATTCCAGGCTCTTAGCCGGTATAATGCTGGCGGTGCTGGCGATCGCCCTGACCGGCTGCGACGACACGGTGGCCGAGAAAGCCGCTCCCGGGCGCCCGGTACTGGTCGCTACCGTGCATTACGAGCCGGAATGCCCGGAGCGCAGTTTTGTCGGCACCATCCGCCCCCGGATCGAGACCGACATGGGCTTTCGGGTCCCCGGCAAGGTCGCCAAGCGCCTGGTCGAGGTCGGCCAGACCGTCGATATCGGCCAGCCGCTGGCGACGCTGGATGAAATCGACCTGAAGCTGCAGGCCGAGCAGGCCGAGGCCGAATTCACGCGCCGCCACCGGCGTGCTGGCGCAGGCCGCCGCCGCCGAAACCCGCGCCAAGGATTTGCGGGTCAAGGGCTGGACCACCGACGCGCAACTGGATCAGGCCAAGGCCGCCGCCGACGAAGCGCGGGCGCGCCTCAATCGCGCCGAGCGCTCGGTCGAACTCACCAAAAACAGTCTGTCCTATGCAACGCTGGTCGCCGATACCCGCGGCGTCGTCACCGCGACCCTGATCGACGCCGGCCAGGTGGTGGCGTCCGGGCAGACCGCGATCCGCGTCGCGCGCTTTGCCGAGAAGGAAGCCGTGGTCGCGATCCCGGAAACCCTGCTCGGCCGCGCCAAGGACGGCGTGGCCAGCGTCACGCCTGTGGTCGGAGCCCGACAAGAAATACGCCGCGAAACTGCGCGAGGTCGCGCCCTCGGCCGATCCCGCAACGCGAACCTATCTGGCAAAGTTTTCACTGCCCGACGCCGGCGAGCAGGTCTCGCTCGGCATGACCGCGACGCTGACGCTGGCCGATCCCGCGACCGACGCGGGTGGCGCGAGCTGCCATTGTCGGCGCTGTTCAGCGAGGGCGGCGATCCCTCGCTCTATATCGTCGATGACAACGGCGAAGTGGCGCTGAAGCCGGTCGCCGTCAAATCCTACGAGACCAACAACGTCGTCATCACCGGCGGCGTCGATGAAGGCGCGAAAGTCGTCGTGCTCGGCGTGCAGAAGCTCGATCCGGCCCAGAAGGTCAGGGTCGTCTCGTCATTGTCGTTCTGAAGGCCGTCGTCGTCGGTTAGCCGTCATTGCGAGGAGCGCAGCGACGAAGCAATCCACTCTTTCTTGCCCCTCTATGGATTGCTTCGCTTCGCTCGCAATGACGAATTCAACAATTTCCTGCGCGTCGATCGAAGAGGGTGCGATGAAACGCTTCAATCTTTCGGGCTGGGCGGTCAGCCATCCCGCGCTGATCCTGTTCCTGATCATTGCGCTGGGCGTTGCCGGCTTCTTCTCCTATCAGCGGCTCGGCCGCGCCGAAGATCCGTTCTTCACGGTCAAGGTGGTGAACGTCTCGGCGATCTGGCCCGGCGCCACCGCAGCGGAGATGCAGACCCAGGTCGCCGATCCCATCGAGAAGAAGCTGCAGGAGCTGCCCTATTTCGAAAAGGTGCAGACCTATTCGAAGCCGGCCTTCACGGCGATGCAGGTCACGTTCAGGGATTCGACGCCGCCGAAGGAAGTGCCGTACCTGTTTTATATGCTGCGCAAGAAGCTCGCCGACGTGCAGGGTGAGCTTCCGGCCGGACTGCTCGGCCCGGTCGTCAACGACGAATTCAGCGACGTCGATTCGATTCTCTACATGATGACCGGCGACGGCGCCGACTACGCGCAATTGAAAAAGGCCGCCGAAGGCATGCGCCAGCGGCTCTTGAAAGTGCCGGGAGTCACCAAGGTCGATCTCTACGGCACCCAGGACGAGAAGATCTTCGTCGAGTTCTCGCACGCCAAGCTGGCGACGCTCGGGATCACGCCGCAGGCGCTGTTCGATTCGCTCGCCAAGCAGAACAACGTGGTGCCGGCCGGCACGGTGGAAACCTCCTCGCAGCGGGTGCCGCTGCGCGTCACCGGCGCGCTCGACGGCGTCAAGGCGGTCGCGGAATCGCCGGTCGAAAGCAATGGCCGGGTGTTCCGGCTCGGCGATATCGCCACCGTCACCCATGGTTATCGTCGATCCGCCGAGCTTCGTGGTGCGCCAGGAAGGCAAGCCCGCGATCGGCATCGGCGTGGTCACCGCCAAGGGCGCCAACATCCTGGAACTCGGCAAGGACGTCGCCAACGCCACCGCGGAATTCATGCGCGCGGTGCCGCAGGGCATCAATGTCGACCAGATCGCCGATCAGCCCAAGGTGGTCGAGCACGCCGTCAGCGAATTCGTGCATTCCTTCATCGAGGCGCTGGCGATCGTGCTGTTCGTCAGCTTCGTCGCGCTGGGCTGGCGCACCGGCATCGTGGTGGCGCTGTCGGTGCCGCTGGTGCTGGCGATCGTCTTCATCGTCATGAATGCGATGTCGCTCGACCTGCACCGCATCACGCTCGGCGCGCTGATCATCGCGCTCGGCCTGCTGGTCGACGACGCCATCATCGCGGTCGAAATGATGGTGGTGAAGATGGAGCAGGGCTGGGACCGCGTCCGCGCGGCGTCCTTTGCCTGGGAATCCACCGCCTTCCCGATGCTGACGGGAACGCTGGTCACCGCCGCCGGCTTTCTGCCGATCGGCTTTGCCAATTCGGCGGTCGGCGAATATGCCGGCGGCATTTTCTGGATCGTCGCGATCGCGCTGGTCGCCTCCTGGTTCGTGGCGGTGATCTTCACGCCCTATATCGGCGTCAAGCTGCTGCCGAACATCACGGTCAGCCACAACCACGATCCGCACGCGGTCTATGAAACCCGGGTCTACCGCATCCTGCGCAGCATGATTCAATGGTGCGTCGACCACCGCGTCAAGGTGGTGCTGGCGACGGTCGGTATCTTCGCGCTCTCCATCGTCGGCTTCGGTCACGTGCAGCAGCAGTTCTTCCCGCTGTCGGAGCGGCCGGAACTGTTCCTGCAGCTGCGCTTGCCGGAAGGCACCGCGTTCGGCGTCACCGCAGAAGTCGGTGGAAAAGGCGGAAACCCTGCTGAAGGGCGACAACGACATCGCGACCTACACCGCCTATGTCGGCCAGGGCTCGCCGCGGTTCTGGCTCGGGCTCAACCCGCAACTGCCGAACGAAGCCTTTGCCGAGATCGTCATCGTCGCCAAGGACGTCGAGGCGCGCGAGCGAATCAAGGCGCGGCTGGAGAAGGCGGTCGATGACGGCGCGCTGACCGAAGCGCGGGTACGCGTCGACCGCTTCAACTTCGGCCCGCCGGTCGGCTTTCCCGTGCAATTCCGCGTGATCGGCCCCGACACCAGGACCGTGCGCGACATCGCCTACCGGGTGCGCGACGTGGTCGAGCAGAACGACAAGGTCAAGGATCCGCATCTCGACTGGAACGAGCAGACGCCGTACCTGAAGCTGGTGGTCGATCAGGACCGCGCCCGCGCGCTCGGTCTCACCCCGCAGGACGTATCGCAGGCGCTGAGCATGCTGATCTCGGGCGCGCCGGTGACGACGGTGCGCGACGGTGTCGAGAAGGTCGAAGTGGTGGCGCGCGCGGTGCCGTCCGAGCGGCTCGATCTCGGCCATGTCGGCGATCTCACCGTCACCTCGCGCAACGGGGTCGCGGTGCCGCTGCACGCAGATCGCCAAAATCGAATACGCCCATGAGGAGCCGATCCTGTGGCGGCGCAACCGCGACATGGCGATCACGGTGGTGGCCGACGTCGTCGATGGCGTGCAGGCGCCCGACGTGACCAACCAGATCTGGCCCAAGCTGCAGCAGATCCGCGACAGCCTGGAGCCGGCCTACCGGATCGAGATGGGCGGCGCGATCGAGGAATCCGCCAAGGGCAATGCGTCGATCTTCGTGCTGTTTCCGCTGATGGTGATCGTCATGCTGACCCTGCTGATGATCCAGCTGCAGAGCTTTTCGCGGCTGCTGCTGGTGTTTCTCACCGCGCCGCTCGGCATTATCGGGGCCTCGCTCGGACTGAACGTCGCCAACCAGCCGTTCGGCTTCGTGGCGCTGCTCGGACTGATCGCGCTGGCCGGGATGATCATGCGCAACGCGGTGATCCTGGTGGACCAGATCGAAACCGATGTCGCCCACGGCCTGACCCGCAAGGAAGCCATCGTCGAGGCCACCGTGCGGCGCGCCCGCCCGGTGGTGCTGACGGCGCTGGCCGCGATCCTGGCGATGATCCCGCTGTCGCGTTCGGCGTTCTGGGGCCCGATGGCGATCACCATCATGGGCGGCTTGTTTGTTGCAACCTTCCTGACCTTGCTGTACCTGCCGGGCCTCTACGCGCTCTGGTTCCGCAAGAGCCTTGAAGAAAGCGGCCCCAACCGACAGATTGATCTTGCGCCGCAGCATCACGGCGAATCCCAACCCGCATTTCCGCTTGCTGAGGCCGCGGAATAATTGAACATTGGCTCCTGATATGACGCTGACTTCGGAACATGTCGAAACCGACACGCGAGAACGGATTCTCGTGGTGGCGGAGCGTCTGTTTCGCGAAATCGGCTACCAGAAGACCACCGTCGCCGACATCGCCAAGGTGCTGCGGATGAGCCCGGCCAACGTCTATCGCTTTTTCGATTCGAAGAAGGCGATCCACGAGGGCGTCGCGCGCACCCTGATGGGCGGGGTCGAGGACGCGGCGCAGGCCATCGCGAGCGGGCGCGGACCGGCGGCTTCACGTCTGCGCGAACTGATGACCACCATCCACCGCATGAACAGCGAACGCTATGTCGGCGATTCCAAGCTGCACGAGATGGTCGAGATCGCGATGCAGGAGAGCTGGGAGGTCTGCGTCGCCCACATGGAGCGGATCACCGAGACCATCGGCAGCGTCATTGCCGAAGGCGCCGCGTCAGGTGAATTCGAAGCCCCCGACGTGCCGCTGGCGGCGATGTGCACCTGCACAGCGATGATGCGGTTTTTTCACCCGCAGATGATCGCGCAATGCGCCGACAAGCCGGGGCCCTCGCTCGACCAGATGATCGATTTTGTCCTCGCGGGCCTCGCGCCGCACGGCAAGGCGGCACGCAAGACAAGTTAGTTTTGTAGGGTGGGTTAGTCTTGTAGGGTGGGCAAAGGCGCTTCGCGTCGTGCCCACCATTTCTGCTTGAAGAAAGTGGTGGGCACGCTGCGCTTTGCCCACCCTACAATTTTTAATTGAACCGGAAGGAAGAAACCGACGTGGACGCATCAAGCCCGAAAGACCTGCATTATTACGAGCCCGTCAACGGCCACGGCCTCAGGCACGATCCTTTCAATGCCATCATCGCCCCGCGCCCGATCGGCTGGATCTCGTCGCGGGACGCCAAGGGCAATGTCAATCTCGCGCCCTACAGCTTCTTCAACGGCTTCAACTACACGCCGCCGATCATCGGCTTTTCCTCGACCTCCTGGAAGGACAGCGTCGTCAATATCCAGGAGACCGGCGAGTTCGTCTGGAATCTCGCCACCATGGATCTGGCCAAGCAGATGAACGCCACCGCGGCGCATGTCGCCCACGACGTCAGACGAGTTCAAGATCGCCGGGCTGACGGCGGCGCCGAGCAAGCTCGTCAACGTGCCCCGGGTCGCGGAAAGTCCGGTCTCGTTCGAATGCAAGCTGACGCAGATCATCCAGTTGCAGGGCGCCGACGGCAGAAAGGCGCAGGCCTGGCTCACCCTCGGCGAGGTCGTCGCCGTCCACATCGACAAGGCCTTGATCAAGGACGGCGTCTACCAGACCGCGCTGGCGCGCCCGATCGTGCGCGCCGGACGCAAGGGCGACTATTTCGAAATTCGGCCGGATGCCATGTTCGAGATGGTCAGGCCGGATTGAGCTGCCTTCTCCGTCTCCCCGGATGCTGCGCGGCACGCGCGCTTCGGGAGTGGGGCGCTCTTGCAACGGATCCGACCCTGGCGATACGCCCGCTCACCCGGATTGCTGCGCAATCCGACCTCTCACCGCAGGCGGGAGAGGTTTTAGCCAGCGCCGCCGCTTGCTCAAGAACAGGAACCATTACGGTGGCTTGCCGTTGTCGATTTCGCGGTTCCGTGCTTTCCGCTAGATTGAGCCGCCGATTCAGCGCAAATGCGGGCCTCCCGGCCATGCCGTAGCTCCGATCATGAGGACATCGCCATGAGCTCCTTCGCCTTTCGCCGCGATATCATCACCAAGCCGATCTTCTCCTGGGCGCGCGGCGTACTGCCGGCAATGTCGGACACCGAGCGCGAGGCGCTGGAGGCCGGCGACGTCTGGTGGGACGCCGACCTGTTCACCGGCAATCCCGACTGGTCGAAACTGCTGGCCAATGCGCCGGCGACCCTGACAGCTGAGGAAACAGCCTTTCTCAACGGCCCGGTCGATGAGCTGTGCGCGATGCTCGACGACTGGAAGATCAACTGGGAATGGCGCGATCTGCCGCCGGAAGTCTGGGACTTCATCAAGCGCGGCAAATTCTTCGGCATGATCATCCCGAAGGAATATGGCGGGCTCGGTTTCTCGCCCTACGCGCATTCGGAAGTGGTGCGCAAGATTTCGACGCGCTCGCTGACGGCCGCGGTCACCGTGATGGTGCCGAACTCGCTCGGCCCCGGCGAATTGCTGATGCGCTTCGGCACCAAGGATCAGCAGCAGCAATGGCTGCCGCGGCTCGCCGACGGCCGGGAAATTCCCTGCTTCGGACTGACCAGTCCGGAAGCCGGCTCCGATGCCGCCTCGATGATCGACAGCGGCATCATCTGCAAGGGCACGTTCGAGGGACGCGAAGTGCTGGGCCTGCGCCTCAACTGGCACAAGCGCTACATCACGCTCGGCC
The DNA here is from genome assembly GCA_963734795.1 of uncultured Alphaproteobacteria bacterium. GTDB lineage: Bacteria > Pseudomonadota > Alphaproteobacteria > Rhizobiales > Xanthobacteraceae > Bradyrhizobium. Next base: position 132,157 of record CAVTIW010000011.1, on the reverse strand, counting down.
CGGTCGCGACGCTGCTCGGCCTTGCCTTCAAGGCCTATGATCCGGATCATCTGGTCGGACCGCAGGACGAACTCGGCATCACCGTGGCCTTGATCCCGACCCATCTGCCCGGCGTCGAGATCGGCCATCGTCATCTGCCGTCGATGCAGGTGTTTCAGAACGGTCCGAACTGGGGCCGCGATGTCTTCATTCCGATGGATTACATCATCGGCGGGCAGGAGCGTCTCGGCCAGGGCTGGAAAATGCTGATGACGGCATTGGCCGCCGGCCGCGGCATCTCGCTGCCGTCGCTGTCGGCGGCGGGCGCGGCCTATGCCGCGCGCACCACCGGCGCCTATGCGCGGATTCGCGAGCAGTTCAACGTGCCGATCGGAAAATTCGAGGGCATCGAGGAGCCGCTGGCGCGCATCGCCGGCACCGCCTATCTGCTCGATGCCGCACGGCGGCTGACCTGCGCCGCGCTCAACCAGGGCCACCATCCCGGCGGTGATCTCCGGCATCATGAAGCTGCAGGCCACCGAGCGGATGCGGATCGCGATCGACGACGCGATGGACATCCATGGCGGCAAGGCCGTGATCGACGGCCCGCAGAATTACCTCGGCAATCTCTACCGTTCGGTGCCGGTCGGCATCACGGTCGAGGGCGCCAACATTCTCACCCGCAATCTGATCGTGTTCGGGCAGGGCGCGATCCGCGCCCATCCTTATCCTGTTGCAGGAGATGAACGCGCTTGGCGACCCCGACCGCGCCAAGGGGCTGGACGCCTTCGACAAGGCGTTCTGGAAACATATCGGCCACAGCGTGGTCACGCTGTTCCGGGCCTGGGGCCGCAGCTGGAGCGGTGGCGCGTTCGCGCCGGCGCCCGACGCCGGCGATGCCACCGGGTTTTATCGCCAGCTGTCGCGCTACTCCGTCGGCTTCGCGCTGTGCGCCGACATGGCGCTGCTGACACTGGGCGGTGCGCTGAAGCGCAAGGAAATGCTGTCGGCGCGGTTCGGCGATATCCTGTCGGAACTGTATCTGCTGTCGGCCGCGTTGAAACGCTGGCAGGACGAGGGCCGTCAGCCGGCGGATTTCGTGCTCCTGCAATGGTGCATGGCGAACGGCTTCAAGATCATCGAGAACCGCTTCGCGGAAATTCTGGCGAATTTGCCCAACCGGTTTGTCGCTGTGGTGCTGAAATTCCTGGTCCAGCCATTCGGTGCGCGCGTGCTCGGTCCTTCCGACCTGGTGACCCACCAATGCGCGCAGCTGATACTGGAGCCGTCGGCGGCGCGCGATCGCCTGACCCCGGATCTGTCGCATGTCGACGGACGACGGCGGGCGTGGCGCGGCTGGAGAAAGCGTTCCTGCTGGTCACCGCTGCGGAAGAAATCGCCAAGAAAATGCGCGCCGCCCGCCTTCACGACGGGAAACAGGCGGTGACCAAAGGCGTCATTACGCAAGCCGAGGGCGATCAGCTCGCGGCGGCGCATGACGCGGTCGCCAAAGTGATCGAGGTCGACGACTTCGCGCCGGAGGCGCTGTCGCCGATCTACAAAAAGCCCGCCGAAGTGCATCAGTTCTTCCAGGAGTTGGGTGAAACAAGGGCCGCAAGCTGATGGCGCGACCGGTTTTCATCATCGACGGCAGCCGGACGCCGTTCCTGAAAGCACGCAGCGGGCCCGGGCCGTTCACGCCGGTCGATCTCGCCGTGCAGTGCGGCCGGCCGTTGCTGGCCCGGCAACCGTTCGCGCCAGACGCTTTCGATCAGGTGATCCTCGGCTGCGTCAATGTGATCGCCGACGAGATGAACCCGGCGCGGGTCGCCGCGCTGCGGCTCGGCATGGGCGAGGCCATGGTGGCGTTCACGGTGCAGATCAATTGCGGCTCCGGCATGCAGTCGATCGACACCGGCTATCGCTACATCCGCGAAGGCGTTTCGGATCTGATCCTCGCCGGCGGTTCGGAAGCCCTGAGCTACGCGCCGCTGGTGTGGCCGCAGCAGGGCGTGCGCTGGTTCGCAGGGCTGGCCGGCGCCAAGGGCATTCTCGGCAAGATCGCGGCGGTCGCCAAGGCGCGGCCGGCCGATTTCAAGCCGATCATCGGTCTCGAGCGCGGCCTGACCGATCCAATCACCGAACTGAACATGGGACAGACAGCCGAAGTGGTCGGGCATCTCTTCGGCATCACGCGGGCGCAGTCCGACGCCTACGCCGCCGAAAGCCACCAGCGGCTGGCCAACGCGCAGGCGCAGGGTTGGCTCAAGGGCGAGGTCGAAACCGCGTTCGCGCGCAACGGCAAATTCTACGATCATGACGACGGCGTGCGGCCGGATTCCACCCCTGAGAAACTCGCAGGCCTGAAGCCGGTGTTCGAGCGGCCTTGGGGCCAGGTCACCGCCGGCAACTCGTCGCAGATCACCGACGGTGCGTCGTGGACTATCCTTGCGTCGGAAGAAGCGGTGACCAAACACGGTCTCACGCCCAAGGCCGTGATCGTCGACAGCCAATGGTCGGCGCTCGATCCCAGCATCATGGGCCTCGGCCCGGTGCTGTCGGCGACCGAGCTGTTGAAGCGCAACAAATTGTCGCTCGGGGATATCGAGACCTGGGAATTGAACGAGGCATTTGCCACCCAGGTGCTGGGATGTCTGGCGGCCTGGAACGATGACAAATTCTGCCGCGAGATCTTGGGCCTCGACGGCGCCGCCGGCGAAGATCGACCGGGCCAAGCTCAATGTCGACGGCGGCGCCATCAGCCTCGGCCATCCCGTCGGCTGCAGCGGCAACCGCATCGTGCTGCATCTCGTCAACGCGATGAAGCGACTGGGCACCAGGCGTGGCATCGCCACCGAATGCATCGGCGGCGGGCAGGGCGGCGCCATGCTGATCGAGACGGTATAGGGAACGTCATGGATAGCAAGATCATGGACGTTCTCGGCGATCGGGTGCTCGAACTCGGGCCGAAGACCGACGAGGCGGGGCCCTATCGCAATTTCAAGCTGACCCATGACGGCGACGGCATCGCCTGGCTGCTGTTCGATCGCGCCGGCGCCAGCGCCAACACGCTGTCGGCCGATGTCATCGACGAACTCGATCTGGTGCTGGCGGCGCTGGAAAGCCAGCGGCCGGCCGGGATCGTGATCCGCTCGGCGAAGCAATCCGGTTTCATCGCCGGTGCCGACGTCAACGAATTCCGCGGCGCGACCGATCCCCGTCCGGTCGAGACCGCGATCGGCCGCGCCCATGCGGTGATCGATCGCCTCGAAGCCTTGAAGATTCCGACCGTCGCCGTGATCCACGGCTTCTGCCTCGGCGGCGGCCTCGAAGTCGCGCTCGCCTGCCAGTCGCGCATTGCGATCGACGGCGCCCGCTTTGGCTTTCCGGAAGTGATGCTCGGCCTGCATCCCGGCCTCGGCGGCACCGCGCGCTTCACCCGGCTGGTCAATCCGATGCAGGCGATGACGCTGATGCTGACCGGCAGGACCATCGACGCCCGCAAGGCGAAGTCGCTCGGACTGGTCGATGCGGTGACGCAGGAGCGGCATGTCCGCAATGCCGTCAAGGACGCGGTGTTCGGCCGTCTGAAGCGCGCCCGGCCCGGCCTTCTCAACGCGATCCTGAATTTCACGCCGGTGCGCGGCTTGCTTGCCTCGCGGATGCGCGCCGAGGCCGGAAAAGGCCGCACCCGCGCGAGCACTATCCCGCGCCCTATGCGCTGATCGATCTCTGGGAAAAGCACGGCGGCGACAAGGCCGCGATGCTGGCGGCCGAAAAGACCTCGTTCGCCGATCTGATGGTGACGCCGACGGCGCAGAACCTGATCCGGGTGTTCTTCCTGCGCGAGCAGATGAAGAAGCTCGCGGGCAGCGGCAACACGGTCAGCCATGTTCACGTCATCGGCGCCGGCGCGATGGGCGGCGACATCGCGGCCTGGTGCGCCAATCGGGGCATGCGGGTCACGCTCGCCGACATGAAGCCGGAGCCGATCGCCGGCGCGATCAAGCGCGCGGCGGATCTGTTCGGCAAGATCATGCACAAGCGCACCGATATCCGCGACGCGCTGGATCGCCTGATTCCCGATCTCGACGGCGAGGGCGTGCGCAATGCCGACCTGATCATCGAGGCGGTGCCGGAAAGACTGGAGCTGAAGCAGAAGGTCTATGCCGGGCTTGAGCCGAACATGAAGCCGGGCGCTATCCTCGCCACCAACACTTCGAGCATTCCGCTGCAGGATTTGCGCGTCCACGCTGCAAAAGCCTGAGCGGCTGGTCGGGCTGCATTTCTTCAATCCGGTGTCGCGGCTGCAACTGGTCGAGGTGGTCAGCCACGACGGCACGGATCCGCAACTGCTGAAGGAAGCGCTGGCCTTTGTCGGCGCCATCGACCGGCTGCCGCTGCCGGTCAAGAGTTCGCCGGGCTTTCTGGTCAACCGCGCGCTGACGCCGTACATGCTCGAGGCGATGGTGATGCTGGACGAGAAGATCGACAAGGCCACCATCGACGCGGCGGCGGAGAAATTCGGCATGCCGATGGGGCCGATCGAACTCGCCGACCAGGTCGGGCTCGATATCTGTCTTGATGTCGGCGACATGCTGCGCTCGAAATTCGGCGATTTGCTGCCGCCGACGCCGGCCTGGCTGCGCGACAAGGTCGCGGCCGGCGACCTCGGCCGCAAGACCGGCAAGGGATTCTATGTCTGGAAGGACGGCAAGGCCGACAAGACCTCTGCCTCATCATCCACCGCGCAGCCGACGGCGGAAATGATCGACCGGCTGGTGCTGCCGATGTCGAACGTCTGCGTCGCGTGCCTTGCGCGAAGGCATCGTCGACAACGCCGACATGGTCGACGGCGCCATGATCTTCGGCACCGGCTATGCGCCGTTTCGCGGCGGCCCGCTGAACTACGCGCGAAGCCGCGGGCCCGAGAACGTGGCGTCGACCTTGCGCGCGCTGGCGCAAAAATTCGGCGGCCGGTTCACGCCCGATGCCGGCTGGGATAGTTTCAAATAATGCAATTTCCAATTCGATTGGCGGGGCGACCGATATGACCGACACGCTGGCCGTTCACGCCCCGCTGAATACGGAAACCGGGCCTTGCGGCGAACTCTGTATCCGCACCCTGGCGATGCCGGCCGACACCAACCAGAACGGCGATATTTTCGGCGGCTGGCTGCTCAGCCAGATGGACCTCGGCGGCGGCGTGCTCGCCTCCAAGATCGCGAAATCCAGGACGGTCACGGTGGCGATCGAAGCGATGAATTTCCGCAAGCCGGTGTTCGTCGGCGATCTGGTTTCCGTGCATGCCAATCTGGTCCGGGTCGGCAAGACCTCGATCACCGTCCACCTCGAAGCCTGGGTGTTGCGTCGCAAGGAAATGCAGTCGATCCTGGTGACCGACGGCAATTTCACCTACGTCTCGATCGACGATCAGGGCCAGCCGCAGGCGGTCAAGCCGGACGGCACGCTGATTTCGGCTTAAGCCCGGCCGGGCTCGTCCGGCTCGTCCCGCCATTCACGTCTTTGCCTTGCGAGAGCAGGGAAGACGTGGATAACGCTACGTTTGAGCGGTCGATTCCGCGTAATCCGCAGCGGGAACTTTTGCTGACGTCGGCTGTTATCGGCCCGGAATAACGACAGACGAGCGGAACGGGTATGTCAGACACTTTCATCATTGAAGTCAGTTCGAAGGCGGCGGGAATCGTGGTGCGCAATCCCGATGGCTATCGCTTTTTCGCGGCCACCCATCTTTTCAACGCGATGGAAGGACAGCTGTTTCGCAACGCCCGCGAGGCCGAACAGGCGGCGATCCGGCTGGCAAGCGGCGCTCTGCCGCTGGTCGCGTAGGATACCTGCGCAGCCTCGTCTCGCGAGGAGCGGCTTGTCCGCCGTAGCTCCATGGGGAAGGCGGAGGCAACGAGGGATTTCCGATATTTGCCGATGTTTGCCTCGGCAAATTCGCGTGCGGGTTCGGCGATCGCCCACGGCTCTTTCAGGCCGCTCGCTACCTCGCCATTCCCGCCAATATCGTTGCGCGCTTTTTATTTCCTCCGGCGTTCAAATAAAGGTGTCCGGCCGCGCCATGCCGGCTGCGTCAGCGACAGCGATTCCAGGCCGCCAGCCGCCGCCGTGATTCTTGGGGCATGAACGTCAAGGTGACCGGCCCGGAGTCAAACCGACGCGACTGACTCCACTCGGAGTTCCGGCCTTTAGCGGGGCGGACGACGGGGCGCCGGCTCGACCCCAGACGCCGGCGCCGCCGTTCGCCTGAATGATGGTGCGCCATGAATTCATGGTGACGGCAAAGTTTCGCCCTCAAAGCTGCGCTTACACCCTGAGGCGGTTCAGCAACGTTCATTCACTTCTAAGCTGTTGGGCCATATGGAGAAAAGCGGTCCGTTAATACTTTCGAACTACATTCCAAAAATAGTCCTCCCGAGACGGAAAAGCGCATGCCTCCGACAAAAGCAACGCCTGTGCGGCTTTTGGTTGTTGACGATTCTGAAGATAACCGTGTTCTTCTCAATCGACGATTGACGAAACGAGGCTTTGAGGTCGTGGAAGCCGACAGCGGGTCGGCCGCGCTTGAGTTAATCTCCGAACAAAGTTTCGATCTCGTCTTGCTGGATATTATGATGCCGGGAATAGACGGTATCGAGGTTCTGAAAAGAATTCGGGCGACGCAGTCACCGGACCGTCTGCCGGTCCTCATGGTAACGGCCAAGGTGTGCAACACGGATATGGTTCAAGCGCTGGAACTCGGTGCGAACGACTACATCACCAAACCGATCGATTTTCCGATTGCCTTCGCCCGTATCAAGACTCAAATTACACGGAAACAAGCGCAACAGGCGGTTGAACTTTCAGTTCAGAAGCTGGTGAAGATCAATCAAGAACTCGAAATCCAGATTGCCGAGCGCAAAAGGTCCGATGCGAAGAACCGCTATCTGACCTATCACGACGCGCTCACGGGTCTCGGCAATCGCCTGCTATTCCAGCAGCATCTTGCTCACGCGTTGCAGCGGACTGACAATGGAAGCGGCGTCAAATTAGCGGTATTGTTCCTCGGTATCGATGATCTCAAGTCGATCAACGACACGCTCGGTTATACCGTCGGCGACCAGCTTTTGGTTGAGTTCGCCGAACGCCTTCGGCGCTGCGTTCGCGAAGCCGACTCGATTGCGCGCATGGGAAGCGACGAGTTTGCCGCCATTTTGACCGGCATAGCAAATCCGGAAGATGCCGGTCTGCTGGCCGAAAAGATCGCAGCGGCGATATCCGTTCCGTACGGGGTCGCCGGACAAAATCGTGCTCGATTGGCGGATCGGCATCGCGCTGGCTCCGAACGACGGCAGCGAACCCGAACTGCTCCTGGGCAACGCACATTTGGCCCTGCAAAACGCCAAAACCGAAGGGCGCGACGCGCGATGCTTCTTTGAATCTGAAATGAACGACCAGGCAAGCACGCGGCGTCTGCTCAAATCCGATCTGCGCAAGGCGGTGGCGGCGGAAGAGTTCGAGATCTTCTACCAGCCTCTGTTCAACCTGAAGGATCGGGCAATCAGCGGTTTCGAAGCGCTGCTGCGCTGGCGCCATCCCGAGCGCGGCCTCGTTTTGCCAAACGAGTTCATCCCGTTGGCTGAAGAAACCGAGCTGATTGTGCCGCTGGGCGAATGGGTACTGCGACAGGCTTGCCATGAAGCGGCAAGCTGGCCGGGTCAACAACGGATCGCAGTGAATATTTCGCCCGTTCAGTTCCGTAGCCCGAGGCTGAAGCAAAGCATTCTGGCCGCGCTGACCTCATCAGGAATGCCGGCGCATCGACTTGAGCTGGAAATTACCGAAGCTGTGTTGCTGAGTGACGATAGCGAAACCATCGACCTCCTGCATCAGCTTCGCAGGATTGGCGTTCGAATCAGCCTTGATGATTTCGGAACCGGATATTCCAGCCTGGGCTATCTGCGCCGATTTCCGTTTGACAAGATGAAGATCGATCGTTCTTTCGTTCGAGACCTTGGCAGTGATGAAAGTACCATGGCGATTGTGCGCGCCTTGATCAATCTCGCGGATAACCTGGGGATGGCTACCACGGCCGAGGGTGTTGAAACCCGGGAGCAGCTCCAATGGCTGCAGAAAGAATGCTGCGCCGAGATCCAGGGCTACATCATAAGCCGGCCGGTGCCGCAAAAGGATATTCGGCTCCTGTTGGAGAGCGACCAGCTTCGGAACGTCGCCTGACTTCGCTGCGACCCGATTGACCCCGGAGCGAACACGGCCGCATGAACAATACGGACTCAAAGGTCACAAAATGGATGGTGCCGTTTACCGATGCTCGTCCGTCGTCGGTTTTTGGCTATCCTCCTCCAGACATCCGATAATGTAAGCCGTCCGATCTCTAGGCAGGACCTTCGCAACTTCGGCCCTGTGACGGCATTCGAGTTGCTCGGTTTGCCTGGCACGGTGCCGTTCCAGCGTCAGCGGGGATCGCCTGATCCTCCGCACTGTCATGGGCGAACTGTCGGATTCGAATTGCAGTTCATACTTTTTGCCATTTTTATCCAACGCCGTACAGGAGATGCTGGAAACTCTCGTGGCGAAAGTTCCGAGCTGCTTGCATGTTCCACCCGAAAGTTCAACGAACGGCACCGGCAGGCCATCGACCTTCGGCCTGTCCTTGGAGTTCAGCAGCATCCGGTCGATTTGCAGTTCGTATTTATCTTGTTCCCGCCGGCCATTTTCACCGGAAAACGTAATGATATGACTACCGTCGGTTGGATCGTCGAGCGCAATCACAAAATTTGCGCGGCCTTGTTCGGTTTGGAAGAAGGCAACGGCCCTGCACTTAAAATCGCGTCCTGCGATTTTAAGCGTACTGCACTTCCCTGACAATAACGCCAGGATGTCGGTGTCCTGTTGTCGCTGAATTTCATCCGCAACTGAGGGGCTTGCAAAGAAAATTGTGACGATGGGGAGGACTCGCCAGCAGAAGCGTATCATCATGCTCGGTTTATAAGACATAATATGAATGAGACCGGGTAACATCAGTTGGATCAATCGAAATGTCGAACTTTATAGTGGGCTCGGCAACCGGCCTTTTCAACTCAATGAAGCTTTGATCCCGCAGCCGAAACAATTGCAGACCATAAATTATTCAGGGATCAGGCCGATTTGCTTCTGAAGACGGTATATGGTGATCGCAACTTCCGCTTCGGCTCTTTTCGGACCTGTCGCTGTGCACGCACCAAAGCGGACGTCCAACGCCATAAATCCATGAGTTGACCCTCGCTCCGGGTGTGGCTGGTTTCCGGCGCAAGTCGCTTAACCAGAATTGGTCTTTCCGCCATCACACCGCCATTGCGGCCGATCTGCCGCGTTGACCGGATGCCGGAACGGCCGCACCATGGGGCAGCTTCATTTGCCCAAGGTGCCATCGTGACCGGCCTGTCTCATCGCCAATCCGAAATCCTGAATATCGCCCGCGCCTTCGGCCGCGTGATGGTGGAGGATCTGGCCCGGCGGTTCGAGGTCTCGGCGCAGACCATCCGCAAGGATCTCAACGATCTGTGCGATCACCGTTCGCTGACGCGAATTCACGGCGGCGCCATCATTGCCTCGGGCGTGGAAAACCTCGCCTACGAAGCCCGCCGCTTCGTCGCCGCCGACGAGAAGAAAGCCATCGGCGCGGCCGCGGCGGCGCTGATTCCCAACGGCTGCTCGCTGTTCATCAATATCGGCACCACCACCGAAGAAGTCGCCAGCGCGCTGACCTCGCACGAGGACCTTCTGGTCATCACCAACAACCTCAATGTCGCGATGCTGCTGTACCGGCATCCGCGCATCGAGGTGATCGTGGCCGGCGGCGCGGTGCGCCGCGCCGACGGCGCGGTGATCGGCTCCACCGCGATCAGCCTGATCGGCCAGTTCAAGGTCGATTATGCCATCATCGGCGCGTCGGCGATCGACGAAGAGGGCGCGCTGCTGGATTTCGACTATCGCGAAGTCCAGGCCGCGCAAGCCATCATCGCCAATGCGCGCAGCGTCATGCTGGTCGCCGATTCCACCAAACTGCGGCGCAGCGCGCCGGTCCGCATCGCCCATATCAGCCAGATCCAGACCTTTGTGACCGACGCGGCGCTGCCGTCGGCACTCGCCAACATCTGCCACAGCCGCGGCATCGAGGTGATCGAGGCGATGCCGAAGGCCGAATCGACGAGCCGGATACTCGAGTCCCGACGCGCCGCGGCGCTAGGCGGACGCCTGCTCCGATCGGCGCCGCGTCCTACCGGTTGGCAAATCGGAACGCTCCCTCCTTTTCGCTTGCTTTCACATTTGGTTGTGATTTATTCGAAACCGAAAGCGAAATCGCCAAAGTGAACAGGCGAACGCCCGGGGAAGCGTCTTTGGATCGGATTTTCGACCTCGCTATCATCGGTGGCGGCGTCAACGGCTGCGGCATCGCGCGCGATGCGGCGGGCCGGGGAAATTCTGTTTTCCTCTGTGAAATGAATGACTTGGCCAGCGGAACATCGTCCTGGTCGACCAAGCTGGTGCATGGCGGCCTGCGTTATCTGGAATATTACGAATTCCGGCTGGTCCGCGAGGCGCTGATCGAGCGCGAAATCCTCTGGCAGATCGCGCCCCACATCATCCGCCCGCTGCGATTCGTGCTGCCGCACCATGACGGGTTGCGCCCGGCCTGGCTGCTGCGGCTCGGCCTGTTTCTCTACGACCATATCGGAGGCCGGCACCTGCTGCCGCCGACCCGTTCGGTCGATCTGACGCGCGACGAGGTCGGAAAGCCCCTGATTCCCGGGCCGCTACACCGGGCTTCGAATATTCCGACTGCTTTGTCGATGACGCGCGCCTCGTGGTCCTGACCGCGCGCGATGCGGCGGATCGCGGCGCCGACATCCGCACCCGCACCCGCGCGGTCGAGATCCGGCAGGCCGACGGAATCTGGCAGGTCACGGTCGAAAACACCGCGAGCGGCGCGCGCAGCACGATTACCGCCCGTGCGCTGGTCAATGCCGGCGGACCCTGGGTCGAGCAGGTGCTGGCGTCAGGCGCCGGTGTCAACGCCCGGGCCAAAGTGCGGCTGGTGCAGGGCTCCCACATCGTGGTGCCGAAACTCTATGCCCACGACCGCGCCTACATGTTCCAGAACAGCGACGGCCGGATTGTCTTCGTCATTCCCTACCAGGACGATTTCACGCTGATCGGCACCACCGATCGCGACTACGACGGCGACCCCGCCAAGGTGAAGGCCTCGACCGAGGAAATCGAATATCTCTGTGCTTCCGTCAGCGAATATCTGGCCCAGCCGGTCAAGCCGGCGGACGTGGTCTGGACCTATGCCGGCGTTCGCCCGCTCTATGACGACGGCGCCAGCGAAGCCAAGGCCGCCACCCGCGATTACGTGTTCGAACTCGACACCCCCGGCGGCGCGCCGCTGCTGTCGATCTATGGCGGCAAGATCACCACCTATCGCCGCCTCGCCGAGGAGGCGCTGGAGCGGCTGGCGCCCTATTTGCGCAGTGCCACGCCCCGCGAGGACTTCAAGGCCCGCGAAGGCTGGACCGCGAAATCGCCGCTGCCCGGCGGCGACCTCGACGTCTCCGCGATCGCGGCGCTGACCGCGGAACTGGTGCGCAGCTATCCGTTCCTGTCGCCGGCCCATGCCAACCGGCTGGCGCATGCCTACGGCACCCGCGCCAGCAAGCTGCTCGGCCATGCGAAATCGCTCGACGATCTCGGCCAGTCGTTCGGCGCCACCTTGACGGAGCGCGAAGTCCAGTACCTGATGTCAGTCCGAATGGGCCCGCACCGCCGAAGACATCGTGTGGCGGCGCTCCAAGCTGGGATTGCGATTGTCGCCTGCCGAAATTGCCGCCATCGACGACTGGATTGCCGCGCACCGGGTGCCACTCAGAAGCTCCCTTGCTGGAAGCAGGAGGGCGGACATGACCGTTACGCTCGAAAACGTCACGCGCGCGGTCGATGGTATCCCGACCATTCGCGATGTCTCGCTGACGCTCGAGCGCGGCACCCTGAGCGTGCTGCTGGGCCCGACGCTGTCAGGCAAGACCTCGATCATGCGGCTGCTCGCCGGCCTCGACAAGCCGACCACCGGCCGGGTCCTGGTCGACGGCAAGGATGTCACCGGCTTCGACGTGCGAAAGCGTTCGGTGGCGATGGTCTATCAGCAGTTCATCAATTATCCGTCCTTTACCGTCTACGACAACATTGCTTCCCCGCTGCGGGTGCAGGGCAAGCCGCGTGCCGAAATCGACATGCGGGTCCAGGAGGCCGCCAAGCTCCTCAAGCTGGAGCCGTATCTGAACCGTACGCCGCTGCAATTGTCCGGCGGCCAGCAGCAGCGCACCGCGATTGCGCGCGCGCTGGTGAAGGGCGCCGATCTGGTGCTGCTGGACGAGCCGCTCGCCAATCTCGACTACAAGCTGCGCGAGGAATTGCGCACCGAACTGCCGCGCATCTTCGAGGCCTCCGGCGCGATCTTCGTCTATGCCACCACGGAGCCTTCCGAAGCGCTGTTGCTGGGTGGCCGCACCATCTGCATGTGGGAGGGCGAGATCCTGCAGGTCGGCGCGACCCCGAAAGTCTATCGCCATCCCGATACCCTGCGCGTCGCCCAGGTGTTTTCCGATCCGCCGCTCAACATCGTCGGTATCGAAAAGAGCAACGGCTCGGTGCAGTATGCCGGCGGCGTGCAGGCGCCGGCCATCAGGACTTTACGCCGCGCTCGGCGACGGCGCCTACCGGGTCGGATTCCGCGCCCATCAGCTCGAGGTCGCCAACGGCATTGCCGGCCGTCATGCCTTTTCCAGGCCACCGTGACGGTGACCGAAATCACCGGTTCGGAAAGTTTTGTGCATCTCAACCGCGATGCCTCCAACTGGGTCGCGGTGCTGCAGGGCGTGCACGAATTCGAACCCGGCTACGTGCTCGATGCGGTGCTCGACCCCAATAATGTTTTTGTGTTCGACCCGGCCGGCCGTCTGGTCGCCGCCCCCGGCGCGATGTGAGGGACATCCAGCATGGCCCGCATTGACCTCGTCGATCTCGCGCACTCCTACGGCGGCAATGCCGCCGACGCCGAATCGTATGCGCTGAAGCCGATCTCGATGACCTGGCGGCAGGGCGGCGCCTATGCGCTGCTCGGGCCGTCGGGCTGCGGCAAGACCACGCTATTGAACCTGATCTCCGGCATCGTCACGCCGTCGCGCGGAAAAATCCTGTTCGACGGCGTCGATATCACGCCGCTGTCAACCCAGAAGCGCAATATCGCGCAGGTGTTCCAGTTTCCGGTGATCTACGACACCATGACGGTCGGACAGAACCTGGCCTTTCCTCTCAAAAATCGTGGCGTGCCGAAAGCCGAGATCGCACGCGCGGGTCGCGGAGATCGCGCGGTTGCTCGACCTCACGCCGTACCTTGCGCGCAAGGCGACGCGGCTGACCGCAGACGCCAAGCAGAAAATCTCGCTCGGCCGCGGCCTGGTCCGCTCCGACGTCGCCGCCGTGCTGTTCGACGAGCCGCTGACCGTGATCGATCCCGAGCTGAAATGGCAGTTGCGCTCAAAGCTCAAGGCGCTGCATCGCGATCTCGACCTGACCATGATCTACGTCACCCATGACCAGACCGAGGCGCTGACCTTCGCCGACACCGTGGTGGTGATGCATGACGGCCGCGTGGTGCAGAGTGGCACGCCGGCGGAATTGTTCGACAGGCCGGCGCACACCTTCGTCGGTTATTTCATCGGCTCGCCCGGCATGAACATCGTGCCGGCCGAGGTCAGGGGACGCGAGGCCCGGATCAGCGGTCATGCCATTGCATTGAACCGCAGCTATGACGGCCTGCCGGCCGGAGCCAAAATCGAGATTGGCGTGCGTCCCGAATTCGTCGACGTCGCGCCGCCGGCGCCGGGCCTGCTGTCGGCCAGCATCGAGCGGATCGACGACCTCGGCCGCGTCAGCTTCGCGCGGCTTCGAATCGGCGATGTGAAATTCGCCGCGCGGGTGCCGCCGGGATTTTCGATTCCCGGCGAGGTCGCCGGACTGATCTTCGATCCGTCGCGGGTTCACGTCTACGCCGACAGCCGCCTGGTCGAGGGAACCGCTTAATGGACAAGACCGTCAATCAGAAGGCCTGGTTCCTGGTGCTGCCGGTGTTTCTGGTGGTGGCGTTCTCGGCCATCCTGCCGTTGATGACGGTGGTGAACTATTCGATGCAGGACACCTTCGGAAACAATCAATTCTTCTGGAACGGCGTCGGCTGGTTCAAGGAATTGCTCGATCCCTCGACCGATCTCGGCGGCCGGTTTTTCGCCTCGCTGTGGCGCAACCTGTTTTTCTCCGCGGTGATCCTCGCGATCGAGGTTCCGCTCGGCATCGTGATCGCGCTGTCGATGCCGCGCGAAGGCTGGCGGGTCGCCGCCTGCCTCGTGATCCTGGCGCTGCCGCTGCTGATTCCGTGGAACGTGGTCGGGACGATCTGGCAGATTTTCGGACGGCCCGACATCGGCCTGCTGGGCTATGTGCTCAACGGCATCGGGCTGAACTACAACTACGTCTCCAACGAATTCGATGCCTGGGCCACCGTCATCGTGATGGACGTCTGGCACTGGACCAGTCTGGTTGCGCTGTTGTGCTACGCCGGACTGAAATCGATACCCGACGCCTATTATCAGGCGGCCCAGATCGACGGCGCCTCGCGCTGGGCGGTATTCAAGGCGATCCAGTTGCCGAAGATGAACCGCGTGCTGCTGATCGCGGTGCTGCTGCGGTTCATGGACAGTTTCATGATCTATACCGAGCCGTTCGTGGTGACCGGCGGCGGGCCGGGCAACTCGACGACCTTCATTTCGATCGAACTGGTCAAGATCGCGCTGGGGCAATTCGACCTCGGCAAGGCTGCGGCACTTTCGCTGGTCTACAACCTGATCATCATCATCGTGTGCTGGATATTCTATACCGTGATGACCAATGCCGGCGCCGAGCGGCGGCCCGACAAGGGAGTCGCATGATGCATTCGATTCCCGGCCGCCGCGTCATCCTCTCGCTGTTCCTGATCTTCCTGTTGTTGCCGATCTATTGGCTGGTCAACATGAGCTTCAAGACCAACGAGGAGATCGTCTCGACCATGACGCTGTGGCCGCATCAGCCGACCATCGCCAATTACATGCGGATCTTCACCGACGAGAGCTGGTATTCCGGCTACATCAATTCGCTGAAATACGTCGTCATCAATACCGTGATCTCGATTTCGGTCGCCTTGCCGGCAGCCTACGCGTTTTCGCGGTATCGTTTCCTCGGCGACAAGCATCTGTTCTTCTGGCTGTTGTCGAACCGGATGGCGCCGGCGGCGGTCTATGCGCTGCCGTTCTTCAATCTTTATTCGGCGATCAATCTGTTCGATACGCCGTGGGCCGTGGCGCTGGCGCACTGCATCTTCAACGTGCCCTTGGCGGTGTGGATCCTGGAAGGATTCGTGTCCGGCGTACCGCGCGAGATCGACGAGACCGCGTTTCTCGACGGCTATTCGTTCCCGCGGTTCTTCATCAGGGTACTGGTGCCATTGATCGCGAGCGGCATCGGCGTCGCGGCGTTCTTCTGCTTCATGTTCTCCTGGGTCGAATTGCTGCTGGCGCGCACGCTGACCTCGGTCAACGCCAAGCCGATCGCGGCGGTGATGACCCGCACCGTCTCCGCGGCCGGAATGGACTGGGGATTGCTGGCCGCGGCCGGCGTGTTGACCATCATCCCCGGCGCGCTGGTGATCTGGTTTGTCCGCAATTACATCGCGCGCGGCTTCGCGCTCGGCAGGGTGTGATGATGGCCGTTCGTTTCGCGCGGATCAGTTCTTGCTTCACCTCTCCCGTAGGGAGAGGTCGGATTTATCGCGCAGCGAGAAATCCGGGTGAGGGGTTACGGCCCATCGATAGACCGTACCCCCTCACCCCAACCCTCTCCCCATGGGAGAGGGGGCAGGCAGTGTTCGGATCGGAGGTCTAACCCATGGAAAACATCGCATGGATGGCCTGGACGCTGCCGACCGCGATCTTCTTCGTGCTGCTGTCCATGACCCTGGCGGTCATGACCTGGCTCGCGGTGGCCTATCCGGAAGCCGAACGGGTCGGGATCCTGCGGATTCCGACCACGCGCGGCGACCGGTTGTTCGTCTCGCTGATCATGACCGCCGTGATCCATCTGTTGTGGATCGGATTTGTCGGCACCGACACCATCGCGACGCTTCCGATTGGAGAAGGAATTGAATTGTCGAGCCTGTGGCTCGCTACCGTGATTTCGCTTGTTTCGGCCGTCGCAATTTTCCGCACGGTCTAGGGAAGCGAAAAAGAGCAGATCCGGGGTCAACCCGGGCCTGAATATGTTTGTCGCTGCAACGGAGGAACCAACATGCGACACTTAGAGAGAAGGAAGAGTTCTTTGACCAAAACTCGTTTATGGATGATGACCAGCGCCGTCGCGCTGACTGCGGCGTCCGCCATGGTCACTGCGCCTGCCTTTGCCGATGAAGCTGCGGCAAAGAAGTGGATCGACAGCGGCGAGTTTCAACCCTCGACGTTGTCCAAGGAAGACCAGATGAAGGAGATGGAGTGGTTCATCAAGGCCGCTCAACCTTTCAAGGGCATGGAGATCAACGCCGTTTCCGAAGCCCTGACGGTGCATGAATATGAATCGAAGACGCTGGCCAAGGCGTTCGAGGAAATCACCGGCATCAAGGTCAAGCACGACGTCATCCAGGAAGGCGACGTGGTCGAGAAGATCCAGACCCAGATGCAATCTGGCAAGAATGTTTATGACGCCTGGATCAACGATTCCGATTTCATCGGCACCCATTTCCGTTACGGCCAGGCTGTCGACCTGACCGAGTGGATGGCCGGCGAGGGCAAGGACGTCACCAATCCGGGGCTCGACGTCGACGACTTCATCGGCAAGTCGTTCACCACCGCACCGAACGGTCATCTCTACCAGTTGCCCGACCAGCAGTTCGCAAACCTCTATTGGTTCCGCTACGACTGGTTCTCCAATCCGGAGTACAAGGCCAAGTTCAAGGCCAAATATGGCTACGACCTCGGCGTTCCCGTGAACTGGTCGGCCTATGAGGACATCGCTGATTTCTTCACCAACGACATCAAGGAAATCAACGGCGTCAGGGTCTATGGCCACATGGACTACGGCAAGAAGGATCCGTCATTGGGATGGCGTTTCACCGATGCGTGGCTGTCGATGGCCGGCAACGGCGACAAGGGCATCCCGAACGGCTTGCCGGTCGATGAATGGGGCATCCGCATGGAAGGCTGCCGTCCGGTCGGCTCGTCGGTCGAGCGTGGCGGCGACGTCAACGGTCCGGCGGCGGTCTACTCGATCGTCAAGTACCTCGACTGGATGAAGAAATATGCCCCGCCGCAGGCGCAAGGCATGACCTTCTCCGAATCCGGTCCGGTGCCGGCGCAAGGCAATATCGCCCAGCAGATCTTCTGGTACACCGCTTTCACCGCCGACATGGTGAAGCCCGGTCTGCCGGTCATGAATGCTGACGGTACGCCGAAGTGGCGCATGGCGCCGTCTCCGCACGGCGCCTACTGGAAGGACGGCATGAAACTCGGCTACCAGGACGTGGGATCGGTGACGCTGCTGAAGTCCACTCCGATCGACCGCCGCAAGGCAGCGTGGCTCTACCAACAGTTCATCGTCTCCAAGACGGTTTCCTTGAAGAAGAGCCATGTCGGTCTCACCTTCATTCGTGAGTCCGACATCTGGGACAAGTCGTTCACCGAGCGCGCGCCGAAGCTGGGCGGGCTGATCGAGTTCTACCGCTCGCCGGCGCGCGTGCAGTGGACCCCGACCGGCAACAACGTGCCGGATTACCCGAAGCTGGCGCAATTGTGGTGGCAGAACATCGGCGATGCGTCGTCCGGTGCGAAGACGCCGCAGCAGGCGATGGACTCGCTGGCAGCCGCCCAGGACTCGGTGATGGAACGCATCGAGAAATCCGGGGTCCAGGGTGCTTGCGGACCGAAGCTGAACAAGAAGGAGACGGCCGAGTACTGGTTCGCGAAGTCGGCCAAGGACGGCAACATCGCGCCCCAGCGCAAGCTCGCCAACGAGAAGCCGAAGGGCGAAACCATCGACTACGACACGCTGATCAAGTCGTGGCCGGCCTCGCCGCCGAAGCGCGCTTCGAACTGAGGCGAACAACGAAAAAAACGAAGGCCGGGAGTGATCCCGGCCTTTTTTCTGTTGCGCCGGAGTTCATCTCACCTCGCCTCGCTTGCGGAGAGAGGTCGAAGCCGAAGGCTTCGGGTGAGAGCCCCCACCCGGCCCTCCTCCGCAAGAGCGGGAGAGGGAGCGCGTCGCATCATTGACCGTGGTCCGCGATCGCCGCACCATACCGGACGCTATCTCCAGGAGCCCGCCCATGCGGATGATTTTTCGTTGCGACCCGGCATTGTCCGATCACCTGCCGCGGCCGGTTGCGGCGCGCGGCGCGCTGCCCGATTGGCTGCGCGCGATGCCGGCGAAAGCGCATTCGGACATCCACGGCCGGGACATCCGTACCGTAAAGCAATGCCCGCCCTTCATCGACGCGATGGCGTATGGCGTGATGATCCTGCTGCCCTGCGACGTTACGGTCGAGCGCGGGTCGTTTTCATGGGCGTGGGACATTCCCGAACCGGCGACGCCGGGACATCCGCGCGCGCCCTTGAGCTTTCATGTCGCGGCCCAGTTTCCGGATGCGCCGTTTGCCAGGGAAGGCCAGGCCGCGATCAAGTTCAACAGCTTCTGGACCATCGAACTCGAGCCCGGCTGGTCGTTGTTCGCCACCCATCCGGTCAACCGCGACGACCTGCCGTTTCGCCTGATCTCGGGACTGGTGGATTCAGATCGCTTTCATGACGGCGGGATCAACTTTCCGGCGATCTGGACGCAGCCTGATTTTTCCGGAGTCCTTCCGAAGGGCACCCCGGTGGCGCAGTGTTTCGCGGTCCCGCGCGCCGCACCGCAGCTCGCATTCGAATGCCTCGACGATGGGCATAAGGAGGCCTATACGAAGACCGTCGCCGAGGTGCTGGCCAGTCCAGGCGTCTATCGCAAGCGTTTTCGCGCGCGACGCGGTCGTGCAGAGCATGATCCCGAAAAGTGGACACCGGTTTTCGGAAAAGATCATGCTCAAACAAAAAAATGAGGGGTCTGATCAGCGAAGCTGAATCAGGCCCTCGAGTGAGCTCAGCCGCCGAGTGAGCGGCGCAGCGATGCCTCGTCGAGCCACAGCCGGCCGTGCGACGCCGAGGTCAGCGCCATCGCGATGGTGCCGAAGGTTTGCGGACGCAGGCGATAGGCTTCGACATAGGCGCGCATGGCGCGCTCGAGATCGCCGGCTTCCTGCAGCACGATGCCGAGATTGAGCGCGGCCTCGGCATAGTCCGGCCTGATCTCGATCGCCTTGCGGTAGGCGGTGGCGGCCCCTGGATAATCACGCAAATCCTGGCGGACGAGGCCGAGATCGAACCAGACCGAAGCGGGCGCGTCGCCCGCCACGGCACGTTCCAGCAAGTCTGCCGAGATGGCGAAGTCGCCGTCCTCCCACGCCAATCGTCCGAGCCGCGCCGCGGCCTCCTGATGCTGCGGGATCACCTCCAGAATGGCCCGCCAGGCCTCGCGCGCCGGAAGCCTGAGGCTCATCTGCTGCAGACTGGCCTGGTCCAGCGTCCGGGCCTTTTCGAGAAAGGCATCCCGCTGCGGCGCAATGGCGATGACCAGATCCAGATGCGACAAGGCGGCGTCAAAATCCTTGTTGGCGCGAGCAATGCGGGCGGCAAGCAGGTGCGCGGCGGCATTGCCGGGCCGCTTTGTCAGACTGGTCTCGACATGGGCGCGGGCCGACTGAAACTCGCCTTGGGAAAACAGCACGGCGGCCAGCAGATGATGCAGCATCGGGATCGCCGGGCGCGCGGCTCAAGCCTGTGTCGCACAGCCTGCGCGCCTCGTCAGGCCGGCCGGCATTGAAGGCCGCCGTGGCCTGGCGAACGATGTCCTCGGCGGTAGGTTTGTTCATGTCATTCGCATCGCGCTTTCGTGGAGCACATTAGAACAAACCAATGGCTCCGCAAGGAAGGTCGATGGCGGACATAAAAAAGGCCGGGATCGCTCCCGGCCTTTTTCCTTTTCGTCATTGCCAGCGAAGCGAAGCAATCCGCCGAGACGTGGGAAGCGTGGATTGCTTCAGCAATGAGTGTTCGTTTCTTACTGCGCCGCGTCCAGCGCTTCGCCCAGCACCGGATAATCGGTGTAGCCCTTGGCGCCGCCGCCGTAGAACGTCGCCTTGTCGGGCGTGTTGAGCGGCGCGCCGCTCTTGAGGCGCTCGACCAGGTCGGGATTGGCGATGAACGGTTTTCCGAACGCGATCAGATCGGCCTGGTTGGCCGCCAGCACCTTGCTGGCGAGTTCGAAGTCGTAGCCGTTGTTGGCCATATAGGCGCCCTTGAACCGCTTGGCGCAGCGAGCCGTAGTCGAACGGCGCGATGTCGCGCGGGCCGCCGGTGGCGCCTTCGATGACGTGGAGGTAGACCAGCTTCAGCGCGTTGAGGTGATCGACGATGTAGTCGAACAGCGGCTGCGGGTTGCTGTCGGAGACGTCGTTGGCCGGCGTCACCGGCGAAATGCGAATCCCGGTGCGCTCCGCGCCGGCTTCCGCGGCCACCACCTTCGACACTTCGAGCATCAGCCGCGCGCGGTTCTCGATCGATCCGCCATAGGCGTCGGTGCGCTTGTTGGTGCCGTCCTTGGCGAACTGGTCCAGCAGGTAGCCATTGGCGCCATGGATCTCGACGCCGTCGAAACCGGCCGCCAGCGCGTTCGCCGCGCCGCGCTTGAAGCTTTCGATGATGCCGGGGATTTCCTCCAGCGTCAGGGCGCGCGGCTCGGAAATATCGACGAATGCGCCGCCGACAAACGTCTTGCCCTTGGCGCGGATCGCCGACGGGCGCGACCGGCAGCTGGTTGTTCTCCTGCAGGCTGACATGCGAGATGCGTCCGACATGCCAGAGCTGGATGAAGATGCGGCCGCCGCGCTCATGCACGCGATCGGTGACCTTGCGCCAGCCCGCCACCTGCTCCTTCGAGTAGATGCCGGGGGTGTCCTGATAGCCCTGGCCCTGCTGCGAAACCTGGCTCGCCTCGGTCACCAGCAGGCCGGCGGAGGCGCGCTGCCCGTAATATTCGATCGCCAGCGGGCTCGGCACCAGGCCTGCGACCGCGCGGTTGCGCGTCAAGGGCGCCATCACCAGGCGGTTGGGCAGGGTGATCGGGCCAAGCTTGTAGGGCTCGAAGAGTTTGGTCGGCTTTGTCATGTTGGGCTTCCGGAAAGTTGCAGGTCAGGAGAAAGTGGGCATCGCCGCCATGCGTGGCAATGCCGTGAGCCATTCGAATATCGCGGAGCTTGCAAATATCGCCGAGCTTGCCGGCGCGATGCCCGCGATATGCCGGTATCGAGAAAGCGCATGCGCGTTGCGGTAGGATGATTTATTCGAAATCAGGAGCTGTGCGGCACGATCAGCCTGCCGGCCGGTGCCATGGCGGCCGAACCGTGCTGTCCGCGCCCGGTCTGGCGTCATTCCCCGCTGTGCAATTGCACATCTGTGGACGCGCCTTCGGTCGGCAATTGCCGACCTGAGGCGCGGGTCCGGAATCCATAGTCCCTGTCGTGGTTATGGATTCTCTGATGTGCAATTGCAGATCATAGCTCGTGCGGAGCCTGTCATCGGACCGCGCTTTGCGCGGACCCGTTGGCACGCCCCGGAACGAACGATCAATTAGCCCCGAGAAAATCGCGCTTGCCGATTTCGACGCCGTTGTGGCGCAGAATGCCGTGCGCAGTGGCGGCGTGGAAGTAGAAATTCGGGAACGCAAAATGGCTGAGGAACTGCTGGCCCTTCAGCGTCATGGTCTTGTCGGGGCCGGCCGGAAAGCTGACATCGCGGAGATCCGCGCCGTCGAACTGCGCGGGCTTGAACGCTTTCACATAGTCGCTGGTCCTGGCCAGCCGCTGCCGCAGTTCTTCAAAAGTCTTTTCGGTGTCGGGGGTCGACGGTACGTCGCTGTGGGTGAGGCGCGCGCAGCCCTTGGCGGCGAAATCGCAGGCGAGCTGGATCTGGCGCGACAGCGGCAGCATGTCCGGATAGAGCCGCGCGCCGAGCAGCACCTCGGGCTGGATATTTTTGGCCGCGCAGTGCGCTTCGGCCTTGGTGAGGATGCCCGGGAGGCTGCCGAGGATCTGCAGGAAGGCGGGAACGGAGGCGTCATAGAAGGACATTGGGTGTTCTTTCGGTTGGGAGGAATTGGCGGTTATCAGGGAGATCGGCGCGCGCCTGCCCGTAATCGGCCGACGACGCCAGCGGGGAAGAAATACACGCTGGCGATAAACAACAGTCCGAGCCACAGCAGCCAGCGGTCCGGATGCAGCAACCCCGGCAGCAGCGGCAGCCCGGCGTCCGCGGCGGCGTTGGAGGCCACGCTCATCAACGCCTGAAGATAGTTTTGCGCAAGGATGAAGATGGTGGCGCCGATGATTGCGCCGTAGATCGTGCCCATGCCGCCGATCACCACCATCAGCAGGATGTCCAGCATGATCGAAAAGCTGAGCGAGGTGTCGGGGCCGGCATATCGCAGCCATAGCGCATTCAGCGCGCCGGCGCTCGCCGCCACCATCGCCGCCAGGCAATTGGCGTACGTCAGATGGAACACCGTGCGATAGCCGAGTGCCTCGGCCCGGAAGCGATTCTCGCGAACCGCCTGCAACACACGGCCGAACGGCGAGTTCACCACACGCAGCAGCCCCAGGATCATCACCGCGGATGCCGCGAACACGATGTAATAGGTGAGGGTGCGGCCATTGACGGCAAAGCCGAACACATCCTTCGAGATCAGGATGGTTCCCGGGCGCAACAGTTCCGGCAGTTGAAAACTGCGGCCATCCTCGCCGCCGGTCAGCCACGACAGTTGCGAGGCCAGCACCAGAAACGCTGACGCCACCGCCAGCGTTATCATGGCAAAGAAAATCGCCTCTACCCGCAGCGAGAACAAACCGATGCCGAGCGCCAGCAACGCGGCCAGCGGCAGGCCGATAGCAAGCCCGGTCGCGACCGCTGCCCAGGTCGGGCCCATGCCGTAAAGCGCGATCGCGATGGCGTAGCTGCCGATGCCGTAGAACATGGTGTGCGCGAACGAGACGCTGCCGGTGTAGCCGAGCAGGAGATCATAGGACGCCACCAGCGCGGCAAAGATACAGATCTTGGTCGCCACGTTCATCGCCTTGGCGCCCGGAAACACAAACGGAGCCACCGCCAGGGCGGCGATGATGATCACCAGCAGGATGCTGAGCACGCGGCTGCGCGGCGGATCGCCGGAGAGGATCATCATCGGCTCGTCACCGCATAAAGCCCGCGCGGCCGCCACATCAGGATCGCGACCATCAGCAGGATGTTGGACACCAGCGCCAGCTTCGGAACCAGAAAGCCGCCATAATTCGCGACCATGGCGACCAGCAGCGCGCCGATCAGGCAGCCGCCGATCGAGCCGAGGCCGCCGATGATCACCACAATGAAAACCAGCACCGTCAGATCGTTGCCCATCGAGGCATGAACCTGCTCGCGGTACAGCGCCCACATGATTCCGCCGAGCCCGGCCAGCGCCGAGCCGACCATGAATACGCCAAGAAACAGCCGCCGGATGCGATAGCCCAGCGCTTCGACCATCTCGCGGTTTTCGACGCCGGCGCGGATCAGGAGGCCGATCTTGGTCCGGTTCAGCACCAGCTGAATGCCGAGAAACACGATGAGGCCGACCAGCATCGCCAGCAGGCGATATTTCGCGATCGCGACGTCGCCGATGATGAACGAGCCGCGCAGCGAGGTCGGCAGCGGCAGCGGAATGATCTGCGGTCCCCACAGCGCATACAGCGCCTGCTCGGCGACAATCAGGCCGCCGGTCGTCATCAGAATCTGCTTGAGGTGCTGGCCATAGACCGGAAGGATCAGCACGCGCTCGACCACCAGACCGAGCGCGCCGGATACCGCCATCGCCAGCAGCGCCGCCGGGGCCAGCACGGCCAGATTCAGCCAAAGCGAATCGGCCTGCACCCAGCCGGCCAGCGGCAGCAGCACCAGCGTCGCGACATAGGCGCCGACCGAGATGAATGCGCCGTGGCCGAAATTGAGGACGTCCATCAGGCCGAACACCAGCGTCAGCCCGGACGCCATGACGAAGATCATCGATCCCATCGCGAGGCTCGCGACCGTCAGCGTTACCCAGGAACTTCCCGATCCGATCAGCGGCGCCACCGCCAGCGCCAGGATCACCGGCAGCAGTGCGGGAAGAAAATCCCGCTTCGGCTTCGGCAGCGCATCG
This sequence comes from uncultured Alphaproteobacteria bacterium, assembly GCA_963734795.1. GTDB lineage: Bacteria > Pseudomonadota > Alphaproteobacteria > Rhizobiales > Xanthobacteraceae > Bradyrhizobium. The sequence continues at coordinate 107,728 of CAVTIW010000011.1, read as the reverse complement.
CTTGCGGCGAGGTCGGTCATTGATGCGCCTCCAGGCTCAGTCCGAGCAGCCGCTCCTGCATGGCGTTGTCTTGCGCCAACGCCGCCATCTCGCCGCGGTGGACGATCCTGCCGTTGTCCATCACCAGCACGGTGTCGCCGATCTGCTGGGCGACGCGAAAATTCTGCTCGACCAGCACAATGGTGGCGCCGCGGCGCTTGATTTCGGCAAAGCATTCGATCATCGCCACCACGATCGCGGGCGCCAGGCCCTTGGTCGGCTCGTCGATCAGCAACAGCTTTCGCGGCTCGACGACGGCGCGCGCGATCGACAGCATCTGCTTCTGGCCGCCGGATAACGAACCGGCGCGCGACAGCCAAAATCGCTTCAGCGCGGGGAAAAATCCGAAAATCCATTCGAGGCGCGCGTCGTCGATTGCGGCTTCGCGCGCGGCCAGGATCAGGTTTTCCTTGACCGTGAGATCGGAGAACACCGCCATGCTTTCGGGCACATAGCCGACACCGAGCCGCGCGATATCCGGCGTCGCGCGCTGCTCGATACGTTGGCCGGCGAGCGATATCTGCCCGGACGACGCCGGCCACAGCCCCATGATCGTGCGCAGCGTGGTGGTTTTGCCGGCCCCGTTGCGGCCCAGCAGCATCGTGGTCTGTCCTTCCGGCACGCCGAAATCGACGCCATGCAGAATATGGTAGCTTCCGATATGGGTGTGCACGCCCGAAAGCGTCAGCAGATCGGTCATGCCGCGCTCTTTCCGGGGGCGATGCCGAGATAGGCCTCCTGCACGATCGGCGAGGCGATCACTTCCGCGGGCTTTCCGTCGGCGACAAGCTGGCCGTTATGCAGCACGATAATGCGATCGGCGAGCGAGCGCACCACGTCCATCTTGTGCTCGACCAGCAGGATGATCTTGCTGGTGTCCTTCTTGAGTTTGGCGATCAGGTCGAGCACCACAGGGACTTCGTCGACGCTCATGCCGGCGGTCGGCTCGTCGAACATGAAAACCTTCGGCTCCAGCGCCATCATCAAGGCGACCTCGAGCTTGCGCTGGTCGCCATGGGACAGCACGGTGGCCGCGACGTTGCGGCGGCCGCCGAGCGCGACGCTGTCAAGAATGGAGTCGGCGCGGGCAATCAGGTCGCGCCGGACCATCCAGGGCCGCAGCATATCGTAATGCACGCCGCTCGCGGACTGCACCGCGAGGCGGACGTTTTCTGCCACGCTCAGATGCGGAAATAGATTGGTGAGCTGGAACGCGCGGCCGAGCCCGGCGCGGGTGCGAAGCGGCGCGGAAAGCCGGGTGATGTCGGCGCCGTTCAGCAGGATCCGGCCTTGAGTCGGGCGCAGCTGTCCGGAGATCAGGTTGAAATAGGTGGTCTTGCCGGCGCCGTTGGGACCGACGATGGCGGTCAGTTCGCCGGGACGAAACGCGCAACTGACGCCGTTGACCGCGACATGGCCGCCGAAGCGGATGGTCAGTTCGCGGGTTTCAAGGGTGAAGGTCATCGGTTACTCTTGATCGTATGCGATCGCAAAAGTCGCCATACTCCGCGAAAGCGGAGTATCCAGTACGCTTGCAGCTGCGCGATTCCATCATGTGCGCTCTGGAATACTGGGCCACCCGCTTTCGCGGGTGGCGACGTTTGTAGCGGAGGCGCAAGCGCGGGGCGCGCGGAAGAAGAAGTTACCGCTTGTTCCGGATCGGGATATCCATGTCCTCGATCTTGAGTTCGCGCACCGGCTCCAGCACCGCCCAGGCGACGTTCGGATCGACCTTGACCTTGAAGTGATACATGCTCTGCAGGGCCTGGTGGTCTTCCTTGCGGAACACCATCTTGCCCTTCGGCGTGTCGAACTCCATGCCCTCCATGGCGGTGATCAGCTTTTCGGTATCGGTCGATTTCGCCCTGGTCACCGCGGTGACCACCGCCATCGCCGCGGCGAAGCCGCCCGCGGTGAAGAAATCCGGCGGCGCGTTGAAGCGCTTCTGGTGCTCGGCGACGAGCCAGTCGTTCACCGGGTTCTTCGGAATGTCGTAGTAGTAATAGGTCGCGCCTTCCATGCCGGGCAGCCGCTTGTAGGCGGCCAGCGCCGGCAGAATGTTGCCGCCGGTCGACAGCTCGATGCCGTAACGCTGCGGGTCCATGTCCTGCAGCTTGGTCAGGGGATCGCCGCCGCCGGCCCAGATCACCCAGATGATCTTGCGCCCCGGCTTGTCCTTCAGTGCATCGAACAGGCGCTGGCCGGCCGCGGTGAAATCGGTGGTGGTGGTGGGCACGTATTCCTCGGCGGCGAGCGTCGCGCCGGTTTTCGCCAGCGCTTCCTTGAAGGCGGCGACGCCGTCGCGGCCGAAGGCGTAATCCTGACCCAGTGTCGCAATGGTGACGCCGGGCTTGCCGATCGCCACCGCATTCGCAATCGCGTCCTGCGAAGAATTGCGGCCGGTGCGGAAAACGTACCGATTCCATTTATCGCCGGTAATTTGATCGGCGACGGCGGGCTCCACGATCAGGATTTTCTTGTTTTCCTCGGCGACCGGAAGATCGGCCAGGGCCGCGGCGGAGGAACTGGTGCCGATCGCGATATCGACCTTGTCGTCCTGATAGGCTTCCGCGAGCGCCGCTTTGGAAAGGTCGGGCTTGCTTTGATCGTCCTTGGTGATGACGACGATCTTGCGGCCGTCGAGCATCATGGTGCCCTTGGTGGCGTATTCGAGGCCCATGCGCAGACCGGTTTCGGTTTGCCTGGCGTAAGCCTCCAGCGGTCCGGTCTTGCCGTAAATCAAGCCGATCTTCAGATCTTCCGCGGATGCGACGGTGGCCGTGAGCGCGATGGCGGCGGCAGCAAGGATCGTAGTTCGACGCACGATAGTCCCTCCGGAGTTTGTTGCCGCGGAGCTAGAGCATTTTTTAAGCTTGCTGGAAAGCAGATTAGCGGCATCCCGTTCAGCGAAGCGGGACCGATCCCTGGCGCGGCGTTCCGCGCATCCGCGCCAGCAAATCGGCGGTCGGCCAGGAGTTGGCGGGCAGGCCGTACTTGATCTGCATCGCCTTGACGCCGCTGCGGCTCTGCTGGCCCATCACGCCGTCGACCTTGCCGACATTGAAGCCGGCGCGCACCAGCAATTGCTGCAGCTCGCGCAATTCGCCGAACGGCAGTTGCGCGACCGGCGCGCCGGGACGATGCATCGGCGGACTGCCTGCAATGCGCGTGGCGAGATAGCCCGCGGTGGTCGAGTAGATCAGCGAATTGTTCCACTCGGTGTAGGCGGCGAAATTGGCATAGGCCAGGAACGCCGGTCCCGTCCGGCCCATCGGCAGCAGCAGCGACGCCGGCAGGTCGTCGTTCGGCAATGCCTTTCCGTCGGCGTAGGTGACGCCGAACTGCGCCCATTTCGAACGCGGCAGCTGGATCGTGAGGTCGGCCTGGTCCCAGGGTAAGTTGGGTGGCACCCGCACTTCCTGCAGCCAGGGTTCGCCGCGCCGCCATTTCAACCCGTTGGCGATGTAGTTTGCGGTCGAGCCGATCACGTCGGCCGGGCTGTGCAGCAGATCGCGACGGCCGTCGCCATCGTAATCGACCGCGTAGCTGAAATAATGCGTCGGCAAAAATTGGGTCTGGCCGAGTTCGCCGGCCCAGGAGCCGACCATCTCCGAGGGCGTGAGGTCGCCGCGGTCGATGATCTTCAGCGCGGCGATGGTTTCGTTCTCGAACATCTGCGAGCGGCGGCAATCATACGCCAATGAGACCAGCGAGCGCAGCGTCGGCAGATTGCCCATGTTGGCCCCAAAATCGCTTTCGAGGCCCCAGAACGCGGCGATCACCGCCGGCGGCACGCCATATTCCTTCTCGGCGCGCGCGAACGCCGCGGCATAGGTTTTGATCTTGGCCTGGCCTTGCTGCATCCGGTAGGGCGCGGCCATGCGGCCGGCGAATTCGGTGAACACCTGCCCGAACACGCGCTGGCCGCGATCGCGGTTGACGATGCCCTGGTCGTAGACCAGATCGGGGGCGGCTTCCGCGACCGTGCCCGGCGATACGCCGGCGGCGACCGCCTGCGCTTTCAGGTCGGCCAGGAAGCGGTCGAACGACATGCCGTTGTGGCAGGACGCGCCGCGTTGGGCCAATGCCGGCTGGGAGGCGCACAGCATCGCCAACAAAATGGCGCCAGGAAAAAATCGGGTCGTTGAAAAATTTCGCATGCGGTTACCGGTTAGGCGTTTGACGAACAGGCGGTGCTTCTTTCTTGCCCTCCCCTGAATGGTGAGGGTCGATGCGGATCACGCGTAGGCGCAATCCGGACCGGGTGGGGGGGAGCGGCGGATCGAAGAATAACCCCACCCCGCCGCTCTACCGGACGATGCTTCACGTCGCCGGGTCGCGTCGACCCTGAGAGCGAGCTTCACTGGTCTCGACCCTGCAGGGATGGTGAAGGCAATCCTGCAACTCGTGCGCATTGCCGGAAGCGAACGAGGCCACGCGGCAGGTGTTCTCGTCAAGCAGCAATGTGCGCGCATGGGGGATAAGGCAGGATACATCGATTTGCGGACGTGTTTCGGACGATAACATTCCGTTCACCATGAGGACAAATCCCTGAAGTCCTTTTTGCAAACTTCCTCGACCGGCAAGCTTGCTTACATCTTTACCGCTTAGGCATGCATAGAAGTGAGGCCGTCACCGCGTGCAGCCCAAGCATTGCGGCGTAGATGTAGTTAGTGAAGCGTATGTATACCGCCCGCATTGTTGTCCTGATCATCGCGCTCAGTGCCGGGGGCGTTGCCGCATATCTTGCGAGTGGATCCGACAACAAGCCGCACCCGGCCGAGCCGGTTGCCCAACTGCAAACGGTGGACGTGCTCGTTGCCAAGTCCGACATCGGCCTCGGCCAGACGGTCACGCCTGAAAATCTGCAGTGGCAGACCTGGCCGGCGGCGACCTCAAGCAACGGTTTCATCCGCCGCAACGAACGCCCCGACGCAACGACCCAGATCGCCGGTTCGATCGCGCGTACACCGTTCATCGCCGGCGAGCCGATCCGCGAAGCCAAGCTGGTCAAGGCCAATGGCTCCGGCTTCATGGCGGCGATCCTGCCCACCGGCATGCGCGCCGTCTCGACCGAAATCTCGCCGGAGACCGGCGCCGGCGGCTTCATCCTGCCGAACGACCGCGTCGACGTGATCCTTTCCAAGCGCGAGAAGAACGCCGACCGCGCCGGGTCATCCGATGTCGTCAACTCGGAAATCATCCTGAGCAATATTCGCGTTCTCGCGATCGATCAGGCCCCGAAGGAAAAAGACGGCCAGAATTCGGTGATCGGCAAGACCGTAACCCTTGAACTGAAGCCTGAGCAGTCGGAGACGCTCGCCCGCGCGCGCCAGAGCGGCACGCTGTCGCTGGCGCTGCGCAGCATTGCCGATATCAATATGGTCGAAAACAGAAGCGACGATCAGGGTCCCAAGCGCGGCGACAGCATCAATGTAGTTCGCTACGGCGTCTCGAGCCCGACCACGACACAGAAGTGACCAAGAGGACGTACGACATGAAATGCAGGATAAATCAGCTGGCGCTGCGGACCCTTCTGGTTCGAGTCCTGTCGTTTTCGGCGATCGCGGCGCTGACACTCAATCCGGCTTTGACGCCGGTGGTGGCGAGAGAAGCCGCGTTGCCGGTTGCCGCCGGCGGACAAATGAAGGTACGCTTTCTTGCGCTCGGCATCGGCAAATCCGTGATCATCGATTTGCCACGCGACGTCAAGGATGTGCTGGTCGCCGATCCGAAGATTGCAAACGCCGTCATCCGCTCGCCGCAGCGCGCCTATATCATCGGCGAGACGGTCGGTCAGACCAACGTCGTGTTCTTCGACTCCGAAGGCCAGCAAATCGCCGGCTATGACATCGCGGTCAAGCGCGATCTCAACGGTGTGCGCGCCGCGTTGAAGCAAGCGCTGCCCAACGCGGGAATCCAGATCGAAGGCGTCGCCGACGGCGTGATGTTGACCGGCTCGGTGTCGAGTCCGATTGAGGCGCAACAGGCCGGCGATCTCGCTGCCCGCCTCGTGGGCGGCGCCGACAAGGTCGTCAACAGCATCGTGGTTCGCGGCCGCGACCAGGTGATGCTGAAAGTCACGGTCGCCGAGGTCGCGCGCTCGATCATCAAGCAGATGGGCATCGATCTCAGCGCCACCATGAACTACGGCAACACGGCCGTGACCTTCAACAACACCAACCCGTTCACGGCAAATGGTACGCCGCTCGTCTCCGGCAACGCCCTGACGACGTCGTTCGGCTCTACCCCTTCGGTGCAGGCCACGATGCGGGCGATGGAAAGCGCCGGCGTGGTGCGAACGCTGGCGGAACCCAATCTGACCGCCATTTCGGGCGAGTCCGCGACCTTCATCGCCGGAGGCGAATTTCCGTTTCCAACAGGCGTGACGTGTCAGACCACGGCGGCGGGCGCGGTCGGGCAATGCGCGCCGTCGATCGCTTTCAAGAAGTTCGGCATCTCGCTTAATTTCACCCCGGTCGTGCTCACTGAAGGCCGGATCAGCCTGCGGGTGATGACGGAAGTATCCGAAGTCTCGACCGACAATTCGATCAACATCAGCGGGATTTCGGTGCCCTCGATCAAAACCCGCCGCGCCGAAACCACGCTGGAAATTCCCTCGGGTGGCTCGATGGCGATGGCGGGCCTGATCCAGGAGCAAACCAAGCAGGCCGTCAACGGATTGCCCGGTATCGACCAATTGCCTGTTCTTGGAGCGCTCTTCAGGAGTCAGGACTTTGTCAATAACCAGACCGAACTGATGGTTCTGGTGACGCCCTATATCGTTCGGGCGGTTGCGCAGAAGGACCTGTCGCGTCCCGATGACGGGTTTGCGCCCGCGTCGGATGCCCAATCGACTCTGTTGGCCCAGGTCAATCGGATTTACGGCATTTCCGGTCGCGTCGAACCGGTCGGCAGCTACCAGGGCAACTTTGGCTTCATCATTGACTGAGACGGAGCTGTCCGGGCGATGCGGGACGAGGAGAGAACGATGACAGCCAATCTACCCGTCGATCGCAATCGCGCCTTCCGCGTGGCGGGAGCGCTTGTCGGTCTTGCCGTCGTGCTCGGAGCCTGCACCCATACCGGCGACGAAGTGCCGACCGCCAGCATTCCGGACGATTACCGCCTGCGTCATCCCATCGCGATCGAGGAAGCTGACCGCTCCGTCGTGGTTTTCGTCGGTGCTGCACGCGGCGGCCTGTCCGCGTCGCAGCGCGCCGACGTCATGGGGCTGGCACGGACATGGGCGCGCGAAGGCACCGGAGCGATTGTGGCCGATGTGCCGGTCGACACGCCGAACGCACGGGCTGCGGCGAATTCATTCCGGGAAATTCAGGCCGTGCTTGCGGCAGGCGGCGTGCCTTCACGCGGAATTACGTTGCGTCACTACCATCCGGACGACCCCCGAACGTTCGCGACGATCACGCTGAGTTACCCGAGGATCGCAGCGGTTGCCGGGCCCTGCGGTCTGTGGCCGGAGGATCTCGGTCCCTCGATCAAGGACAAGGGCTATTTCGAAAACAAGGACTACTACAATTTTGGTTGCGCCTACCAGCGCAACATGGCGGCGATGATCGACAATCCGTCGGACCTCGTGCAGCCGCGAGCTGAAACCCCCGCCTATACGGCGCGGCGCACGGAAGCTTTCGAGAAATACCGCAAAGGCGACCCGACCACGACTACCTATCCCGATGCCGAAAAGGCCAAACTCAGCGATACAGGCAAATGATCAGGAACGCCCATCGAAATCCGCAAGAGCAGCCGGACATCACCCCGCCGCCCGCAGACGATTACATCGCTCCGGCACCTCGGGTGTCGGTGCAGGCCTTTTGCGAGACGGTGGAAACCGCAGCTGCCGTGCGATCGGCGGGTGAAGACCGTCGCCTCGGCAAGGCCCATCTCACGGTCCAGATGGGCGGCGTGGCAGCCGCCATCGAGGCCTATCGCACCGTGCCTACTCCGAACGTGATCATCCTGGAAACCGAAGACCGCAGCGATATCCTTGTCGGCCTCGATCAGCTCGCAACCGTGTGCGATGCCGGAACCCGCGTCGTCGTGATCGGCAGCGTCAACGATGTCGCGCCCTATCGCGAACTGGTGCGTCGCGGCGTCAACGACTACGTCATCGGGCCGGTCGATACCCTTGATGTGGTTCGCTCGATCTGCAGCCTGTTCTCGGCGTCGGAAGCAGTAACCGTCGGCCGCATCGTCGCCATCGTCGGCGCCAAAGGCGGCGTCGGCGCCTCCACCGTCGCGCACAACGTCGCCTGGGCGATCGCCCGCGATCTCGCGCTGGATTCCGTCGTCATCGATCTCGACCTCGCGTTCGGCACTGCCGGTCTCGACTACAACAAGGATCCATTGCAGGGAATCGCCAATGCGGTGTTCTCGCCCGATCGGCCCGATACCGCATTCATGGACCGCTTGCTGTCGAAATGCACCGACCACCTCAGCCTGCTGGCGGCGCCGGTGACGCTCGATCGGGTCTACGACTTCGGCGAGCAAGCCTTCGATGCGATTTTCGATACGTTACGCATGACAACGCCCTGCATTGTGCTGGACGTTCCACACCAATGGTCGGGATGGACCAAGCGCGCCCTGGTCGGCGCCGACGATATTCTGATCGTTGCCGAGCCGGACCTCGCCAACCTGCGCAATACCAAGAACCTGTTGAATATGCTGAAGGCGGCGCGGCCCAACGACCGGACGCCGCTGTACTGTCTCAATCAGATAGGCATGCCGAGGCGCCCGGAAATCAACGCGCGCGGCTTCGCCAAGACAATCGAGAGCCCGCCGATCGCTTCCATTCCATTCGATTCGCGAATGTTCGGCACGGCTGCCAATAACGGCCAGATGATCGCGGAAATCGCCGCGCGCCACCGCGCCACCAGGATGTTTCTGCAGATCGCGCAACGGCTGACGGGCCGCGGCGAGACCAAAACGCCGCGGGCGCTCGTTCTTGTCGCCAATCATCGAGAAGTTGCGAGCGAAGTAAGTCCCCGCTTAGAATGTCGCCGCGTTTCGCGAGGCGTAGGGATCACGGATGATGGAGCCGATGCCCTTCGTTAAAGGTCAATCACGGTGCGCGACGGCTGCCACCGGTATGCTGTCCACGCCGGTGTGTGCATCCTCTTTCCGGGACAACAATCGCTTGAGATAAGCGACATTCGCCGCCGCTTCCTCGGGCGGCCGGCCCGCCTTCACGATGCTTTCAGCCTCGGCGAAACGGCCCCGCAGGCCGACCACAAACGCCAGGTTCTGCCGCACCCGTGGATCCGCATCCGCGCCCTTGTAAGCGCGGCGCAAGGTCTCCTCCGCTTTGGGCAGATCTTTTGAAAGCAGGTACGAAAGGCCGAGATTGGACAGCACGGAGGGTTCTTCAGGCGCGATTTTCAGCGCGCTCTCGTAGTACTGTCGTGCTTCGTCGTATCGGCCCATTTCATCGAGCACAGCTCCTTGAGCCGAGAGGATCCGCCAATCGGGATCTTCGGGGGTATGGGCGTTGCCGAGGACGTCGAATGCCTGCTGGAAATCGCCATTGTCCGCCAGCGCTCGCCCGTAACCGGCAAGAAGCGCCTTGTCACCGGGGTGAGCGAGCGTGGCCTGTTCGAGCACCGCGACTGCCTGCGGCCGCTGCCCGGCGGCGCGGAGCGCCTTTCCGTATTGTAACGCCGCGTCGGCGTTCTTGGGGTCGGCGCGATAGCGATCGCGATAAAGATCCAGCTCGCCCCGGGGGTCGGCGGCACGGCTTGCTTCGGTTTTATCACCCAGCGACCCCGTGATGTCAGACATGCCCTCGGTCTGGCAGCTGCAAAGCCCCAACACCAAAATCGCGGACGATGCTGTGGATGCCAGAAATCTTGCGAAACGATAGTGGAGCAACTGCGGGAGCATGTACTTCAACCTGGGGTCGGCGACTGACCTCAGATGCCCACAGTAACCCTAAGTTCCGGTTAAACAGGCGGAGTGCTTCGGTTGCGGTCCTCGTTTGCGTGTCGCCCTCGCCAGCCGGCCTCGATGTCTCGAAAGGCCCGTTCGATCCGGACTAATCGACGAATTCAGCGCCGAATTCGCAACCGATCCGCCATGCCAGCCGACATTGGCGTTGGTCGCCTGTTGAGAAGGTGATGGTGAACTCGGCGGGAATGTTGGGATATTCGGCGATTACCTTGGCGCCGCCCTTCGACACGTCCGTGATCACGCAGTCGCGTGGCAACGAGCCGGTCCCGAAATGGATCTTCGCGACCCGTCTGCATTCACGACGCTCGCTTTTACGTCGATTCATCAGCATGTCGATCCTTCGCCTTGCTCGATGACGGTTCATCCGGCATGCAGCCGCTTTAAAGAAGAATTGTTGGAATACGCCTAGCGAAACCTCTTGCAATGTAACTATTGTTTTTGAACTCTTTTTACCGCGTTGCCCGGACGATATCTCGAAAAGCCGCGAACGGCTGCAAATGCCGGCGTAAAAATACCGCAGCGCCGGAATTCGCGGACGGACGGGCGGATAAAGGGATGGCGTGTACGGTCGGCGCTCTGAAACTGCGCCTAAGCCGTACGCTTCGCGGAACATCGGTCTGTCGCAGCATCGCGGCCCGACAGCGTCATCAGCCCGATTCAGCATCGGGCGCCGCCCTTTTGGCGCTGTCAGGTTCAATCCGCGAGCGCGAATGCCTTGCACCAGCCGTCCGGGCTGACCTCGCCGGCGACCACCTTGCAGGTGTTCGGCTTCTCGAACAGCGTGCACATGGCGCAGCTGTAGATGCCGTTGGGCGTGTCCTGATATTCCGCCTGCTGCCGCGTCATTTTTTCCGACGCTTGCGTCGGCGCAATCCGCAGCACAAGCCCGGCCGAAATCCCCTTGGCCATCGCGCCCATCAGCTTTCGCCGCGACCCGTCTGTTCGTTGTTCGACCATGGAGCTTCCTGTTTCGGCACTCTGAATTGCAGCTAGGCCGTACGCTTTGAGCCGGACTCGACCAGGGTCAGCCTGCCGAACGGCACGCCGGCCTTCAGCAGTCCTTCACGGTAATGGGCGATGTCAGCCGGCGTTTTCCAGCGGAAATTCCGCAGATGCCGCTCGACGGTCAGGCCCGGAAAGTTGCCGAGCAGGACTTCGGTCGCCCTGGCCGCTTCCTCGGTTCGTCCCGATTGCGCCAGAGCCGCGGCGCGCAGGGCGAGCACCTGAAGATGATTGGGGTTCAGGTACAGGGCTTCGCGCGCCCAGGACAGCGCAGCATCGTATTGTCCCAGTAAATAGTGGCTGAACGCGCTCAAGGCCGCCCATTTATAGCGGGGGTCGCTGTTGCCGCGCTGGACCGCCATTGAAAACAGTTCGATGGCCTGTCGATGCTCGCCGATCACGAGGTGGCATATGCCGAGCACGCCGCGGGCACCCATGTCGTAGGGGTTCAACTTGACTGCGCTGCTTGCGGCCGCCATCGCCGCCTCGTAATGCCCCTCCATCGCATGCACATAGGACAAAATCGCAAATCCGAACGACGAACGGGGATCAAGCCGGACACTGCTCTCCGCCAGATTCATCGCCTCGGTCCACACGTCCCGGGTACTGCGGATCCATCCATACTGCACGCCCTGCACCAGGATGGTGGCGAGATAGGCGTGGGCGATGGCGAGTGCTGGATCGAGCGCAATCGCCTCCCTGAACAGACCGATCGAGGTTTCGAAATCTGCCCTGGTGTGCCGGTAATAGTGCGAAAGCCCCCTCAGGAACCGGTCCCATGCGGTCAAATCGGTAGTGGAGGATGACCGGGTGGGGGCGGAAGCCTCCGCGCGAAATATCTCCGGCGCCAATGCCGCGGACAGTTTTGCGGTGATTTCATCCTGCATCGCGAACAGATCGCCGATGTCCCTGTCATATCGGCCGGCCCATAATTGTGCGCCGCTCTCCGCCGCGATCAGCTCGGCGGTGACGCGAATCTTGGTTCCGGCACGCCGTACCGAACCCCGGATCAGGTAGGTCGCGTCGATCTCCCGCGCGATCAGGCGGGTGGAGAGATTCTTATCCTTGAACGAGAACGTCGAGTTTCGGCTCAGCACCCGATAGAAGGATTGCAGGGAAAGCGCGTGGATCAGATCCTCGGTCAACCCGTCGGAGAAATATTCGTCGGTGCTGTCGCTCAGATTGGCGAACGGAAGCACGCCGACGATCGCCGTTCGGTATTGCGCCGGCAGTTCCGATGTGCCCCTCGGCTCTCGGCCGCGCGCGTTGGCCCCGCCTGGCTGCCAGGTCCAGACATGGACCGGCTCCTCGATATTCTTCAAGCGGTGCTGGCCGGTGTCGACAAGGACGGCGCCGAGATGCTTGCTGGCCTCATGGTAGGCCTTGGCTGAAACAGCCACCCCGCCGGCGACGGCGAGCGCTTCAAGGCGAACGGCGATGTTGACGCCATCGCCGAACACTTCGTCCTCGTCGGCGATCACATCTCCCATGTGGACGCCCATGCGAAATTGCATGACGCGATCCGCGGGGAGGCGGTTGTTGCGTTCCGCCATCAGCGCCTGCACCGCGATCGCCGCCTCGATGGCTCCGACGATGCTGGGAAACTCCAGCAGGAAACCGTCGCCGGTGTTCTTCACGAGCCGGCCGCCGTGATTGAGGATGATCGGGTATATCGCGCTTCGATGGGCCTTGAACGCAGCGTGGGTGCCTGCCTCATCGGCGCCCATCATGCGCGAGTAGCCGGCGACGTCAGCGCAGACGATGGCGGCCAGCCGTCTCTCCATGCCCCTGCGTTCCTGTGTGTTCCCCAACGGCAGATGCCACGGTACGTGGTCGGCCGGCCGAATCCAATGGATTATAGAACACACTATCTCCAGCGAGAACCTGTCCGGATCGTCGCGGTTTTCCGACCACACCGGGAACCCTCGCTGCGCGCCGCGCCTGCGCGCCAATCCGGCTTGCCAATTTGTAACGGTCGCTTTTGAACCGGCCGGCCCGGGAAGCCGACCGGCCGCTGTGGCCATAAAATGGCCGGCAACGGCAGAAGCGTTATGAAGCGGCTGATGCTCACGACGGTTCTGGTTTTTGGCGGGATGCTCGGCGCGGCCTGCGCCGATACCGATGTGTTCAGGGACAGCTTGCGGCCGGGCGGCCATGACCGCGGCATGGCTGCGAAATTCGCCGACGCCCGCAGATGCGGCACCACCCGCCTGAACACCTTCACCGACGGTCCGGCGTTTCAGCAGTGCATGAAGTCGCGCGGCTGGGTTCTTGACCACGTTTGTGGCCGACCGCTCCGCCGCCACCTTCATCGATCCCGACACCGGATTGAGCTGCTACAATCAGGGCGGCGCATCGTTACAAATACGGTCTCAGCTGCACCAGCAGCCGCATGATGAATATCTGTTCGAACTTGTGGCGCGCCCGTTCATCGCCGCGCGGCCGCCAGAACTCTCGCGGTCGTGCCCCGTGCGGCACGTAGGGTTACAGAGCCGGCGGGTCGCGCGAATGCGCGCCCGATGACAAACTCCGCGTGCCCACCCGTTCAAACGATCAGACGGGCACAGCGCAACGCGCCTCGTCTCTTTGACCTTCGGATATCAACCGCACGGATGCCGACGTCCGTCACGGCCAAGGAAGGTGCCGGACGCTGGATCGTAGGACCGGTAGCGGTGGGCGCAAGCCGCGTCAGACGCAATCGGGGCGTTGTCATAAGCCATGGCGCCGTATGCACTGCGCGATGACGGATATACCGGCTCCGGGCCCGGTCCCGATCCGACCACGCCCAAACTCTGGTAAAAGGCATCCGCGCCGGGTTCCTGGGCCGCGGCTTGCGCAAATGCCGGGGATGCCAGCGCCGCCGACAGGAGTGCGGCTGCACTTAAAATTGTTGTTAATCTTGTCATCGTCGGGTTCCTCAAGATGCTTAATCCGATGCGGAAGTGCGCGGATCTTCTATTGTCAAGACTCGAGTTCGTGTCCGGATAATTCCCGGCAACATCTTTCTTTCGGGGGGTCGATCACGACTTCGACAACCCAGCCGTGTGCTCAAACGCCGCAGGCGGAGTCGAAAGCGGCGAGGTTCCCCCGCCGCCTTGACGCCGGTGATGTTCAGGGTCGACTTGCCGGTCTCGTCGAACACGCGCTTGAGCTGATCGCCATTGAGCAGGTTGACGCCGTTGAACGAGGGAGTTTGCGGCCCAATGACGGCTGGCTTATATGCCTGACATCAGACGCTCTGGAGCCCAATGCAATGACCGACGAATCCACCTATACGCCGCCCAAGGTCTGGACCTGGAACAAGGACAGCGGCGGCCAGTTCGCCAGCATCAACCGCCCGATCGCGGGACCGACGCACGACAAGGAGCTGCCGGTCGGCCGCCATCCGCTGCAGCTCTATTCGCTGGCGACGCCGAACGGCGTCAGAAGGTCACGATCATGCTGGAAGAGCTGCTGGCGCTCGGCCATCGCGGCGCGGAATACGATGCGTGGCTGATCAGGATCGACGGCAACCAGTTCGGCTGCGGCTTCGTCGCGGTCAATCCGAACTCCAAGATCCCGGCGCTGATGGACCGCAGCGGGCCGACGCCGATCCGGGTGTTCGAATCCGGCTCGATCCTGCTGCATCTGGCCGAGAAATTCGGCGCCTTCCTGCCGACCGAGGCGGCCAGGCCCGCGCCGAATGCCTGTCCTGGCTGTTCTGGCAGATGGGCAGCGCGCCCTATCTCGGCGGCGGCTTCGGCCACTTCTATGCCTATGCGCCGACCAAGATCGAATACGCCATCGACCGCTTCGCGATGGAGATGAAGCGCCAGCTCGACGTGCTCGACCGCCGGCTGGCCGACAGCGAATACCTCGCGGGCGACGACTATACGATCGCCGACATCGCGGTCTGGCCCTGGTACGGCGGCCTGGCGCAGGGCCTGCTCTACGGCGCCGGCGAATTCCTGTCGGTGCAGGACTACAAGAACGTGCAGCGCTGGACCGACGCGATCGCCGAGCGCCCGGCCGTGCAAGCGCGGCCGCATGGTCAACCGCACCTGGGGCGATCCTTCCAGCCAGCTGCACGAGCGCCACGACGCCAGCGATTTCGAGACCAAGACGCAGGACAAGATCGGCGAGCCGGAGAAGGTGTGAGGGACGAGGGATGCGGCGGTTAGTGCATGATGATTTCAGATTGAAATCATCATCGCGAGACGCGGCTCTCTTCTCCCGCTTTGCGGGGGAGGGTTGGGGTGGGGGCCTTTGCGGCCCACGAATGCTGACGATGGTTGAGCGCAGTGCCTCGCCCCTCACTGTGGCTTCCATGGCGCAAAGCGAAGCGGGGCCATCAGTTTCGAACAATAACGGTGGGCACGGCGCAACGCGCCTTTGCCCACCCTACCGTCATTGCGCCGACCCGTTGGCTCGCAATGACGGTGTTATGTAGCCGCATGCTCCCCCACACTACCCATGCGTCGGCCAGTGCCGATCGCGGAACCAGCCGCGATAATCCGACGACATCTTGGCGCGCTGCGCCGGCGGCGCGTGGCGCTTGCAGGTCGAGGCTTCCTCGCTGTTGTCGGGCGCGGCCCAGCGCAGTTCGGCGCAATCGTTCGGGATTGTAGGCCATCTCGAAATCCGCCGCGCGATCGAGCACCTCCTTGAGCGTCAGCGTCCACGGCGAGCCGTCGCTGCGCGTATAGGTGATCTTGCGCGAGGCGAGCTCGGAGGCGAGCACGCCCTGCAACTCGTTCTTCACGTCCGCGGCGCTCTTGCCGGCCGGCATCGCGTAGCGGTCGGCCCGCCGCGCGACGTGATCGGGATATCCCCGCACCACATCGATCGCGATCAGCAGCCGGAAATCGCGCGCCGGCGTCGAGTAGTCCTCCCAGGCGCCGGTGGCCTCGAAGATCGAAGCGCCGTTCGGCATCGCGATCTCGGCGGCGGTCTTCTCCTGATATTTGCGACCGTTTTCGACCGAGGTGACGCGGGTCTTGACCTGCTCGTTGAGGCTGGCGATGGCGTCGGTCATCGCCTTCACCGGATCGAGCGGCTCGGGCGACATCACGTCATCCATGCGATCGTAGAAATCCTCGGCGCTCGAGCTGCGACTGCTCGAGCGAGAAATCGCCGTATTGCGGATTTTTGACGATCTCGGCGTTGCTCAGCCGCCGCAACGGGCCGTTCTTGTCGCGCACGATGGGGCGGAAGTGCTTGAAGCCGGGGCTGCCGAGCGCGGGATCGTGCACGAACAGGAAATTGCCGCGCCAGAAACGCTTGCGCGTGATCGATCCGTCGGGCTCGGCGTCGACGGCGAGGAACACGCCCGGCGTGCCGTTCGCCTCCGGCACCAGATGCACCAGCATCAGCACGTGGCCGTAGGGATCGGCGTACACCGTGCCCGGGCGCAGCGCCTGCCGGGTCAGCGGCACGGTGTAGAAATCGGTGCTGTCGTCGTTCGCCGACACGCGCACCGCGCCGGTGTGGACGACGTCGCCGACGTCGCGCAGATATTCGCCGAACGTCGCCGGGCGCTTCGGCTTCGGCGGCGGTGGAGTCGGAGCCGCCGGTGGAGCGTTCGCCCGGCTGGCGGGTCGGAGTGGCCGAACAGGCTCGAGCAGGGTCGGCGGTGGCGACGGCGGCGCGGCGGGAGTGGCCGCCGCTGCGATGTCCTGCTGTTCGGGCGGCGGCGGCGGACGCGTCAGCTCGGGATGCTCGATGTCGAACCACTGGTAGCACTTCGGCGGCTTGCCGGCGACGCCGCGCGAGCAATTCGAATAGCCGAACGGCAGCCCCATCTTGTAGGCGAAATAGGCGCGCAGGAAGTAGACGAAGTCGGCGCAGTCGGGGCGAAGGCCCATGGTCACGTTGTCTTCGCCGCGGCCGAGATAGTTGAACAGGAAATTGCGCGAGCGGTCGCGCAGCACTTCATGCCACACCTTCCAGTTCAGATCCTGCTCGGGCGGCGCGTCGAACAGCTTTTCGATCCAGGCCGAAAACAGCGCTTCGGTGGTGCTGTTCCAGCTATTGCGCACCTGCCAGAAGCTTCCCGATGGCGTGCGCAGCGGTTCCGGCTTGCGCGCGCTCACGGCGATGTCGCGGGTGATCGCGCCGCAACCTGCCGCCGCGCGGTCGGGCGTCAGCGTCGCGTGCCAGGTGCCGGCGGCGGGTGCGGCGACCTCGGCGAACCAGGAATAGGGCGAACCGCCGTGGCGGTCGGCCGATTTGGCCGCGACGCTGCCGTCGGGCGCGATCAGCGACAAGCGTGCCCTCCAGTGGCTTTTCGGTGACGACCATGACGCGCAGCGGCGCGCCCTTCCACGGCGCGAACGGCGAGGGCAACACCGTGAGCTCGGCGGCGTCGGCGCAGCCGGCGGATGCCGCTTCGGCCGCTGAATGCATGATCGAGAAAAGGCACAACGCCGTCGCAGCGGCAGCAAACCGGCGTGCGAGAAGCATATCAACATCCTTCCTGAAGTGTCCGGTGGATTGCAGGAACCGAATGGCAAGATACCGAATGGCAGGATATCGAATTGTAAGGGATCAGTCAGCACATTTGACGGCGCTTTTGCGGTCCGGGTTCCCGCTGTAACCAGATGTGATCTGTTACTTTGCGAAAGCGGTCAGGCGCTCCCGAGGTTTTGGGGGGAAGACCGCGTGATTCACGGTGCGATCGATCTCCCGAGTTGCCCGACGGGCCAGATTTGGTGTGGTCGCGGCTGTCCAGTCCCTTTTCCGGCTCGCTGTGAGTACTCGTGTGCATACTTACTACCCCATAGCGCACACGAGGCTGCGGGTGCATCGGGCGCGCCCTCTGTTCAGGGCGAAGAATTCAGGCACAGCTCGGCGCATCGTGCCGCGGGGCTGCGCAGGCGTGTCTGGGATCAGAGCGACGTCATTGCGAGGAGCGAAGCGACGAAGCAATCCACTCTTTCTGCGCGGCGATGTAATGCTTCGCGGAGCCTGTCATCGGGCGCGCATTCGCGCGACCCGTTGGCTCGCAATGACGATCGGAGCGCTACACATCGTCGTCCCCGCGCACGTTCGCAGGGACGACCCGCCGAGAGATTGCGCGTGACCATGGTTAGGGTGAAGGGACCCTCACAACTCCCGTGCATTGCTGAAGGCGAACGACGACACCCGGCGGGTGTTTTCGTCGAGGATCAGGGTGCGCGTGATCGGCGGCTCGGCGCGCTGGCTGCAGTTTTCGCGTTCGCAGAGCCGGCAGTTGACGCCGATCGGCGTGCCCTCGGTTTTTTCCAGATCGATGCCGGTGGCGTAAACCAGCCGCGACGCATGGCGGATTTCACAGCCCAGACCGATGGCAAAGCGCGGCTGCGGCTGCGGGTGCGGCGCCACCGGCCGGCGCACCATCTGCGCGATCGAGAAATACCTGGTGCCGTCGGGCAGTTCGATCATCTGCTTGAGCAGGCGGTCCGGGGTGTCGAAGGTCGAGTGCACGTTCCACAGCGGACAGGTGCCGCCGAATTTCGAAAACGGAAAGGTGCCGGAGGAAAACCGCTTCGACACATTGCCGGCATTGTCGACCCGCAGCAGGAAGAACGGCACGCCGCGCGCATTGGGCCGCTGCAGCGTGGTCAGGCGATGGCAGACCTGTTCGAAGCCGGCATTGAAACGCTGCGCCAGCACATGGACGTCGTAGCTCAGCGATTCCGCCGCGGCGTGAAAAGCCTGATAGGGCATCATCACGGCGGCGGCGAAATAATTCGCCAGCGTGATGCGGTAGAGCCGGCGCGGGGTGTCGTCGAGCGGGCCGGCGCGGCCGGCGATGGTCTCGAAGCTGGCCGAGCATTCGGCAAGCCCGATCTGAAAGGCGAGCTGGAACGCGCGGCCGGGTCCGTCGACCAGTTCCGAGATCAGCAATTGCCGGCGATGGCGATCGAACCGCCGCAGCGTCTCGCGCATGACGTCGACCGGCATGATGCGGGTCACGATCGAATGCTTTTCGCGCAAACGCGCCGCCAGCGCGGCGAACAGCTCTTCGGACGGCACGTTCAATTCGTCGCGCAGGTTTTCGGCCGCCTGCTCGAGCTCGGGGAAATAATTGCGGTTGGCCTCGATCAGGTCGCGGACCCGCTCGATCGGATTGGCCTCGAAGCGGGTGCCTTCGTCGCGGTCGGCCATTTGGGCTGCGACCAGGGTCTCGCCGCGGCGGGCTTCGGTATAGGCGGCGTACAGCCGTTGCAGCGAATGGGTCACGCCGGGGCACAATTCGGCGAGATCGCGCAGTTCCTGTTTCGGCAGGTCGATCTGCCGGAACAGCGGATCGGAAAAGATCTCGTTCAGCTCGGCGAAAAACCGGTCCTCGTCGGCGGTGGCGAGATCGCGCAGGTCGAGATCATAGGTTTCCGCCAGCCGCAGCAGGATCTGCGCCGTCACCGGGCGCTGGTTGCGCTCGATCAGGTTGATGTAGCTCGGCGAAATGCCCAAGCCCCTCGGCGATCTGGGTCTGCGACAGCCCCAATTGCTGCCGGATCCGCCGGAACCGGGGACCGACAAACAGCTTTTTGCCGGAATTCCAGCCGGCCATCCGAGCAGCCTTCGCTCGAGCTGCTGCGGATTTTGTGACAAAAGTGACAAAATTACATCTATGACATGTGCGTATGTTACATGACATCACCATTAGAAGGCAAGCTATCTGTACGAATTCAGAAGTTTAGCGTTTAGCTCCCGACACGTTTCGCAATGCACTGTCACGAATGTCGGCGAGAACGCTTCAGATTTTCGTCACCAGAAGGGATCACGGACATGAACTACCAGCCACGTGGGATCAGTGACCAGGCTATCCAGGGACCGGCTTCCTATCAGAGCGAGATTGGAGCCGCCGAAGCGCTCCTCAAGACCAAGCCGACCTGGAACGGCGTCACCGCCGAAGCCGTCGCGCGCATGCGTCTGCAGAACCGCTTCAAGACCGGCCTGGACATCGCCCGGTACACCGCGGCGCTGATGCGCAGCGACATGGCCGCCTATGACGCGGACACCACCAAATACACCCAGTCGCTCGGCTGCTGGCACGGCTTCATCGCCCAGCAGAAGCTGATTTCGGTGAAGAAGCATTTCGGCACGACCGATCGCTGCTATCTGTACCTCTCCGGCTGGATGATCGCAGCGCTTCGCTCCGAGTTCGGACCGCTTCCCGATCAGTCGATGCACGAGAAGACCTCGGTGCCGGCGCTGATCGAAGAGCTCTACACCTTCCTGCGTCAGGCGGACTCCCGTGAGCTCAACGATATTTTCCGCAACCTCGACGCCGCCCGCAAGGCAGGCGACAAGGCGAAGGAAAAGGCGCTGATCGAAAAGATCGACAACTTCCAGACCCACGTCGTGCCCGTCATCGCCGACATCGACGCCGGTTTCGGCAATGCGGAGGCGACCTATCTGCTCGCCAAGAAGATGATCGAAGCAGGCGCGTGCGCCCTGCAGATCGAAAATCAGGTCTCCGACGAAAAGCAGTGCGGCCACCAGGACGGCAAGGTGACTGTGCCGCACGAGGTGTTCCTGGCGAAGATTCGTGCCTGCCGCCACGCCTTCCTCGAACTGGGCGTCGAAGACGGCATCATCGTGACCCGCACCGACTCGCTCGGCGCCGGCCTCACGCAGCAGATCGCCGTGAGCCACAAGCCGGGCGACCTCGGCGACCAGTACAACAGCTTCCTGGACTGCGAGGAAGTGACGGCCGACAACGCCAGGAATGGCGACGTCATCATCAACCGCAACGGCAAGATGATGCGTCCGAAGCGGCTTGCCAGCAACCTCTATCAGTTCCGTGCCGGCACCGGCGAAGACCGCTGCGTGCTCGACTGCATCACCTCGCTGCAGAACGGCGCCGACCTGCTGTGGATCGAGACCGAGAAGCCGCATATCGAGCAGATCGCCAAGATGGTCGACCGCATTCGCGAGGTGATCCCGAACGCGAAGCTGGCCTACAACAACTCGCCGTCGTTCAACTGGACGCTCAACTTCCGTTGGCAGGTGTACGACGCGATGAAGGAAGCCGGCAAGGATGTCAGCAAGTACAATCGAGCCGAACTGATGAAGGCGGAATACGACGACTACGCCGCTGGCGATCGAAGCCGACGAGCGCATCCGCACCTTCCAGGCCGATTCGGCAAAGCGTGCCGGGATCTTCCACCATCTGATCACGTTGCCGACCTATCACACGGCAGCGCTGTCGACCGATAATCTCGCGAGGGAGTATTTCGGCGAGCAGGGCATGCTTGGCTATGTGAAGAATGTTCAACGTCAGGAGATCCGTCAGGGTATCGCCTGCGCCAAGCATCAGAACATGGCCGGCTCCGATATCGGCGACGATCACAAGGAATATTTCGCCGGCGAGGCCGCCCTGAAGGCGGGCGGCGCCCACAACACGATGAACCAGTTCGGCTAACGGAACAACAGGAGACTATCATGAGCAGCAATTTCTGGGTGATTGGCGGCGAGTTCGGTTCGATGAACTTCCACAAGCTCGTGGAAGGCTCGGCCCAGGTTCAGGGTCCGTTCAAGACCCGCAAGGAGGCCGAGGACGCCTGGCGCGTGGTCTCGGAAGAGAACCGCCACAAGGCCGGCGTGCGCTTTTCGATCGTGGAAGAGCCCGCGCGCGTCATCAGCCTGAAGAACCGTGCCAAGACGAGCCGGCCACATCCGGACTCCGGAAGAAGACGTCCAAGGCGACGATCGCGCGGCCCCATCCGGCGATCCGGGTGGGGCCGCTTCGCAGTTCTGATCGCGGAGACGCCCCCTCACCCGCTGCGAGACGGGCGATCCGGCGGGGCGGGTGAACGAAAGGCGCAAGCCTTTGGGAACAAACGGCCTTTGCGGGCAAGGTGGTTACTGATAGGTTAACGACGTTCGCACCCATCAGGACAAAGGCCGCCAGCGATGTCAGACGCGCAAAATACCGGGAGCCACGCGGTCGGCGAAACGCGCCCGATCCGGTTGCGCGATGCGCTGCGCCAGGCGCGGATCGAGGCTGCCGATCGCACCGGCGTCGTGGTCGATCTGCGCGACGCCGAAGTGGCCCGGCTCGAAATTCTCAACGAGGCGCTCGACCCGCTGTTCGCGCAGGTTCCGGATCAGGTCGATCTGTTCGATCGCGGCATCAGCCAGGGCGATACGCCGCGGCTGTGGATCGACGTGGTCGCGCATGTGCTGATGGGACGCGACAAGCGGATCTATCGCTTCGTGCAGGACACCCGTTTCGGCCGCATCGTGATCGCCGAATCCCATGAGGTCGCTGCGATCGTCGACGCCGTCACCGATTATGTCGCGCGCCGCATGATCGAGCGCGAACATGCGATGGTGGCGACGCCGATGGTCGAACCTGCTGTCACCGAGAAGCCGCGCCGCAGCGGGTTCTGGACGTTCGTGCTCGGATTCATCGTCGGCGCGCTCGCGCTGTTCGGCCTGGCGCTGTTCGCGAGCCTTGCGGGATTTCTAGCATCACGTCCGTACCCGCCGCAACTCCTGGATGCGCAAGCGTGTCGTCGATGCCGCGTACGGTCTGTTCGCACCGCCATGCATCGCCGTCGCGCTCGATCGAAAACAGATTATAGGCCGCGGCCGGATAGCGGCCATGCGCGAGCGCCGATGCCGAGGGCACGCCGACCGCGGGGATGGCGCCGTTAGGCCCGTCGATCCAGATCGTCGAATGCACGTGATCGTGCCCGTGCAGGACCAGCTCCACGCCGTGCCGTTTCAGCAGCGCGAGCAACTGGCCCGAATCGGTCAGCCGCTTGGCGCGCGAATCCGAACGCAGCGGGTGATGGATCAGCAGCACGCGAAACGCCTGCTCGGCGGACAGCCGCGTCAGCATGCGATCGAGCGCATCGAGCTGGGCGCGCCCGAGCCATCCCGTCGCCATCAGCGGTGCGCGTCGGCACCGCCGACGATACGCCGATCAGCGCCAGCGGACCGCGCCGGCGCAGCAACGGAAATGCGGCGCCGCCGTCGGGTGCGTCGTCGCCGTCGAGATAGTTTCGCCAGGCTTGGGCGAAGCGATGCTGGGTGGCGCGAACATAGGCGTCGTGATTGCCGGGCATCATGGTGACGCGGTCCGGAGCGAGCCGACGCTCTCCAGCCAGGCCCGCGCCGGTGCGAATTCGGCTTCGAGCGCGAGATTGACGAGATCGCCGGTGACGGCGATGTGATCCGGCTTCTGCGCCTGCAGGTCCGACACCAGCGCATCGAGCACGTCGCGCCGCTGGTATTTGTGGCGATTGCGCGTCCAGTTGAGATAGCCGAGCGCGCGCTTGCCGGCGAGATCGCGCAAGCCGCGGCGCGGGCAGCGGCGGAAGATGCGGATCGGACAGATGGGCCAGCGTGAATGCCGCCATCACATGCGCATCCGATCGGGCTGACCGGTGAGATGGAGCCACTGCACGATCATCTCGTGATATCCTGTGAAATCCCGCCATGTATTGGCAAGCCGGCTGCCGCGACGCAAGGATCAAACACCATGTCTGGATATCCGGGGTTGCGGCGGCGATGAACCGGCAGAGCTTGCGAAAGAGCCTTGAGCCGGCGCTGCGGCGGATTTTTCATCTCTATTGGCGGTTCGCCCGCGGCATGACGCTGGGGGTCCGCGCCGTGGTGCTGGACGCGCGACGACCAGGGTGTTTCTGGTCAAGCACAGCTACGTCGCCGGCTGGCACCTGCCGGGCGGAGGCGTCGAAGTCGGCGAGACTTTTCGCGATGCGCTGCGGCGCGAGCTGTTGGAGGAGGGACGAATTGAGGTGCGTGGGCGAACCGGTGCTGCACGGCCTGTTCTTCAACCGCCATGTGTCCCGTCGAGACCACGTCGCAGTCTATGTGGTCAGGCATTTCAGGCAGGATCGGCTGCCGGAGCCCAATCGCGAGATCGTCGCCTGCGGCTTCTTCGACGCGGCGGCGCTGCCGGCGGAGACCACCGAGGGCACCCGGCTGCGGATAGCGGAAGTACTCGAAGGCAAGGCGCCGAAGGCCACCTGGCGTTAGGGATCGTTAGCGATCGGTCCCTATGATCAGCGGTCAGATGTTAACGACCGTTAAGGACTTGCGATGAGCGCCGCGCCGTACCCCCAACGCCCGCCCGAGCTTCGCGGCGATCTGGCCGGCATGGCGGAGGCGCTGGCGCAATTTGCGCAACGGGAATTTCCGCAGGCCGAGCCGGCGCGGCCGCGGGTCGCGGTACTGGTGCCGTGCTTCAATGAGGAAGCCGCGGTTGCCACCGTGGTCGCCGATTTTCGCAAGGCGCTGCCGTCGGCCGACATCTTCGTCTACGACAACAATTCGTCGGACCGCACCGTCGCGGTTGCGCGCGAAGCCGGCGCACAGGTGCGCAGCGAACGCCGCCAGGGCAAGGGTCACGTGGTGCGGCGGATGTTCGCCGACGTCGACGCCGATATCTACGTGCTGGTCGACGGCGACGCCACCTACGATGCCGCCAGCGCCCCGCGCATGATCGATATGCTGCTGTCGGATCATCTCGATATGGTGGTGGGCTTTCGCGTCGATCAGGCCGAGGCTGCCTATCGGCCCGGCCACCGCACCGGCAACTGGATGCTGACCAGCTTCCTGTCGTCGGTGTTCGGTCAGGCCTTCAAGGATATCCTTTCGGGCTACCGGGTGTTCTCGCGGCGCTTCGTCAAATCCTTTCCGGTGCTGTCGGATGGGTTTGAAATCGAAACCGAGTTGAGCGTCCACGCGCTCGAGCTGGCGCTGCCGGTGGCCGAAATCGAAACGCCTTATTACGCCCGGCCGGCGGGATCGTTCAGCAAGCTCAACACCTGGCACGACGGTTTTCGGATTCTCGGAACCATCCTGAAACTCTACCGGTCGGAAAAGCCGCTGCGCTTCTTCACCGCGATCGGATGTTTTCTGGCGCTGGTTTCGATCGGCCTCGCCATCCCCGTCATTGCCACCTATCTCGAGCTAGGCCTCGTTCCCCGCCTGCCGACCGCGGTGCTGTCGATGGGGCTGATGATCCTGGCGGTGCTGTCGGTATCGTCCGGGCTGGTGCTCGATACGGTGACGCGCGGACGCCGCGAGATCAAGCTGCTGGCCTATCTGTCTCAAGCCCCGATCGACAGCAACTAACGGCTCGAATTTGCCGAGGCCGGAACGATGGACCGCGCCTCCGCCAGATGCTATCCCGCGCTTCACCATGAGCGACCTCTCTCTGACCATATTGACCGAAACCGCCAACGACGCCCAGGCGATCGAACGGCTGCACGAGCGCACCTTCGGGCCCGGCCGTTTCGTGCTGAGCGCTTACCGGATTCGCGAGCATGTCGATCACCTGCTCGAGCTGTCGTTCACCGCCCGGATCGGGACCCTGCTGGTGGGCTCGGTGCGCCAATTGCCGATCTGCATCGGCGATACCAAGGCGCTGCTGCTGGGTCCGCTGACGGTCGAGCCGCCGTTTCGCAGCCGCGGGGTCGGCCGCGCGCTGCTCGATCGCGCGCTGAAGGACGCCAAGGCCAAGGGCCATCGCCTTGTGCTGCTGGTCGGCGACGAGGCGTATTATAGCCGGGTCGGCTTCAAGGCTGTCCCCAAGGGACGGGCGAGCATGCCGGGTCCGGTCGACTATAGCCGGCTGCTGGTGGCCGAACTCGCCGATGGCGCGTTCACCGAGGTATCCGGAGCGATCCGCCCGGACTGGAGCCTGGCGCGATAGCGATCGGCCGTTCCCATCGAACGGGCGATCGCCTGCATTTCCAGATGCTTACCGGTAGACGTGACGCACGCCGTTACGCCCGAGATAAGTGCCGGTGGCGGGGTCGAACGAGCGGTGTTTCAGTGCGTGAGAACCGATACGACCCGCGGGCGCTTCCGCGAACACCCTGGTGGGGCTGGTGGACGGGCAGCTTTCCGTAATCGGCGGTGCGGGGATGCCATCCACACATCCGATGTCCTGTGCGGTGCGACCTTCCTATTGCAGCAAGAGGTTGCCGGCGAGCAGCAGGATCCCGAACACCAGCACGGCGATGGCTCCGCAGGCTTCCACGCCGCGCATGAATTTGCGGCCGATCGGGCTGTCGGCGCCGGTCAGCATGAACGCCGTCTTGCGAGCTGAAACGGCAAGCACGGCGAGGGATGCGACCGTGACGGCGGTTCCCAATCCCATCACCAGCGTTGCCGCGACTCCCGCCAGCAGCAGGCCCTGGGAGATGGAAAACACCAGAACGATCAGCGCGCCCGTGCATGGCCGAAGCGCTGTCGATGCGACGACGGTCCAGGCTTTGCTCCAGTCGAGCGATCCCTCAACCGCCGCGGCATCGGGCATGTGGAGATGGCTGCAGTCGCAGGCCCCGATATCCCTATGATCGAAAGGCGCGGCGTGGGAACGGCGCGGCAGGGGGGTCAAGACCATCGGCGGTTCAGACACGTCGCAGGCCTGGAAGCGCGATGCTCCCTTGATCATTGCGCCGGCGAAATAGCGCCGCGGCCGGGTCAAGGCATTGACCGGTTCGAAGTTGAGCCTGAGCGTCGACCCGGAACGAATGATCTTGCTCCAGACCAGCCAGCATCCCAGCATCACAACGAGCGCGTCGGAGACGATCTCGAAATAGAAATCTGCCCGGGTCATCGAGACGCTGGTCACGTGCAGGATCATCGATGCAATGAGGATCAGCGCAATGGCGCCGCCTGCCTGCGCGAGCGACGCGACAAACGCCAGCGTGATGCCGTTGCGCAATGTCTGGCGGGTGGCGAGCAGATAGGACGAGACCACGGCCTTGCCGTGACCGGGGCCGGCCGCGTGAACGACGCCGTAGACGAACGAGAGCGCCAGCAGGGTCCAGATGGCGCTGCCATCATGGCGTATGGCGCGGACCGCCGCGGTGATGTGCTGATTGAAATAGACCTGCATCGAAATCAGCAGATTGACGAGCTGCGGGAAAAACACCGCCCCCGGCAAGCCGCCGCTGTCCGGCAGGCCGGCGCCGAACGGGCCGGTGGAGGCCGCCCTGCACAACGCAGGGTGCAGCAGGAGCAAGGCTGGCGCGAACCGGAATGGCGCGGCGAAGAGCGCGGCGATGCGGCACGGTCGATGAAATGTCACTTGCAGGTCACCCTTGCGGCATTGACGAGCTTGTCCGTCACCGCGAACAGCTCCGGCGGAGGCCTGCGCTGGCTGGCCGGGATGGCGGCGAGCTGACTGGCGATCGACGGATCCAGCGGTTCCGGCCGATGCACGAAACTTTCGCAGCCGGCGCCGGCGCCGAGCAGTTTGACCGGCTGGTTCTGCGCGAAGGTAATCGCCGCGAAATAGGCCGGATCATAGACGTCGAGCTGCAACGTCTTGCCACGAATGTCGACCGGCTTCGACAGCGGCAGCGTGAAGCTCAGGGTGAGCTTCTCGTCGTTGAAGACGTCGAAATAGTTCTTCGGATGGCCGAAGCTAACGCTGACGCCATCGACTTTCATCCGCGTGAAGTAGTTGTATTCAGCCAGCGACTTCACGTTGATTTCGGCGAACGGCTGCAGGTCCGCCCTGGTAGGCTTGCCGTCGCCTTTGCTGTCGTATCCCTGAATGGCATAGGCGGAGAACGCATCGTCGAAATCCCAGATGTTGCTGACGCCGACGACCTCTCCTTGCGCATTGAACAGCAGTTCGGTGCGGGCTTCGATCAGGATGTGCGGATGCGCTTCCGCGCGTTGCGGCTCCACACCGAGGATCGCGACGCCGAACCATGCGATTTTTATCCAGCGTCCGGGCTTACGTGCATTCATCGCGGCTTGCCTGTGTCAAAGTCCCCGTCGCATCTCATGGCGACGCCTCATTGAGGGCGCCGCGGATGGCGTTCAACTGGCGCAGCATCCACTGCTGGTAGTGAAGCCCGCTGGGCAGTTTCTCGCCCAATCCGACCACGGGAATTCCGGCGTCGTTGGCCAGCGCAACCAGCTCATTGGTGACGTCGGTTGCGGCATCCCGATCGTAGAACAGGATGCTGGCCTTTTGTTCCGTGATGGCGTCCTTCAGCTCCGCGACCGACTTCGGGGAAGCTGCGATGCCGCTCTGCAGCTCCTTGATGTAGGCGCCGTCCTGGATCTTGAAATGCAACCGTTCGACCAGGCCGCGAAGCCGGGCATCGGTGAGGAAGACGTCGGTACCGGCCCAAATTCGCGCGATCTCCTCGATCTTGCGATTGATGGGACCAACAGCGTCGGTGTAGCGCGCCAGGTTGGCGGCGATGCTTGACGACCGGGCCGGCGCCCGACGACTCAGTTCCTTCGCGACGTCCTGCGCGACAGCAGATATTGCGTTCGGGTCGTATACCGGCAGGCTGGCGCTATCCGGCTTGACCGCGGTGTAACGCAGCGCCTCGAAAACGACGGGTTGCGGCGATGCCTTTCGCGCGGCGTCACGCAGCCAGGCGTCGGCGGCCATTCCACTGCAAATGACGAGGTCGCTGCCCGCGGCGGAATTGCCGCCGTGCGCTGCCGCGGTCCGGCGATCGAGCAGCCGGACCGAGACCGCGGCGCCGCCAATCTGTTGTGCCAGATCGCTATAGATGAATTCAGACGTGCCGATCCGGACCGGCCCGGTTGCGCTGCTTGCGGCCGAACCCAGCAGCAGCGGCAGCAGGCCGAGCCAGACACCAAATGTCATTCTCGCGCCGGCCATGAGCTTGCTCGATTTGAAAAAGCGCGTGCCAGTTTGCTGCATCTTGACCGAGAACGACTAGAGTTTCTGCGAGATGCCGAAATAGAAACCGCGGCGTGGCCCATATTGCGGCGCGAACACGCCGATGCCGGAGCCATCCCTGATCTCGTAGATGGTGTCGAACAGGTTGACGACGTCGAAACGCAGCGTGGTCGGCTTGGTCGGCGACACGATATTGAAGTCGTGCGACACGCCGAGATTGACCTGGGTGTAGGAGGGGACGGTGGTGGTATTGGCAAAACCGTCCCGCAGACCGCTGCCGAAGATCATCGATGCGCTGTAGCGGGTGCCGTTCCACAGATAGGACGCGCCGGCGGACGCGGTCAGCAATTGCGCATGATCGGTATAGACGTCGTGGGTGGCGATATAGGCAAGTTCAACGGGATCGAACAGATACTGGTTCGACACCACGTCGGAGGCGGTCTGCCGGGCCCAGGCGACGTTTCCGTAGGCCCGGAAGTTGCCGTTGGTGTAGTTCGCCTTGAGTTCGACCCCGACATTCTCTCCGTACGCATAGTTGAACGCCGTCAGTACATAGGCCTGGCCGAATTGCCCGTCATCGAGCAGGTCGGTCGCGGTCTTGTAGTAACTGTCGATCCCGAGTTCGAGGCCCGGTATCGCGTAGATTTTCTGGACCACGCCGACATCGAACACGTTGGAGCGTTCCGGCTGCACCGGATCGTTCGCTGTGCCAGGGGCGGCTTGTGCCGTCGTGTTCGCCACCAGCGCCAGATTGGTCGGCGCCGCCAGCACCTGATCCGGTGGCGTGAAGTTTCTGGAGTAGCCGGCATGGAACGTGGTGCCGTCGAACGGTTTCCAGGTCGCGTTGATGCGCGGACTGAGCTGGTTGGCGTCGACATACTGCCACATCTGGTCGAAGCGCAGGCCGGCGTTCAGGGTCAGCTGGTTGGTGATCTTCCACTCGTCCTCGAGATAGGTGCTGAACAGCGCGCCGGTCTTGGCGCTGGAATCGAACACGGAAGTCGTCGTATCGGTCGGCAGGCCCGAGCTGGGATCGAGCGGAAACGCCGTCGATCCGTTATTCACCAGCGTATCTTCGGCGCTGACGGAAAACCCGAACTTCAGCGTATGGGCGAAGCCGACGCGCCACGAGGTATCTTCCTGAATGCCGTTGACCTCGCTCTGACGGTAGACGTCCGAAGCCACGCCGTTGAAAACCAGATCGCCGATCGGGATCGGGCAGGAAGTGCAACTGGCTGTAACGGTTGAAGTAGGAGAGCTGGTAGTCGATGCCGTTGTCGCCGGATTTCTGGTAGGCCAGCACGTTGAACTGGTTGAATTCGTTCTGCCGCTCGTTGAGATCAGCGGAATTGAAATTGGACACGCCAGACACGGTATAGTTCGGCATCTGCCCCGGATTGTTGGGGATTTGATAGTTGCCATTCGATACGCCGCTGATGAAGGTCAGGCGGCTGGTCGGATCGAGCACCGTCGACAGATAAAGGAAGCCCTTTTCCTGCGAGGTGTTGTCGTGAATGGCGTTATACGCCGGCGTCGGATTTTCGATCCCGACATTGCTGCCGAAATAGCGCCCCGAAACGAAATACTGGGTTTGTCCGACGGTGCCGCCATATTCGAGCGACGTCGTGATCGTGCCATGGCTGCCGCCATAGACGCTGATGCTGCCGCTGTTGTTGAAGGCGTCCGCCTTGGTCTGAATGTCCAGCACGGCTGCCGTATGGAGGCCATACTGCGCCGGCAGCGCACCGGTAAGCAAATCGAGGTTGCCGATGATGCCGGTGTCGAGAATTTGCCCGAACGCGCCGACGCCGTCGGGCAGCATGATGCCGTTGATGCGATATTGAACATTGGCGTGCTCGTTGCGGACGTGAAATTCGCCGCTCGCCGCCGAATCCTGCGATACGCCTGGGGCCTGCAACAATGCCTTGTCCAGCGTGGTGTTGGTGCCCTGCGGCAGCGCCTCGAGCGCCTGCTGGTTCATCTGATAGCTGCCGGCGCCGGTGGCCGCGACGATGTTGCGGCGGGCCTCGTCGAATTTCTCGTTCTTGCCTGCCACCACTTGCGCCTCGGTTTGCGGCGGCGCGGCAGGGGTTTCGCGATGCACGCCCGCAGTGACGTGCGTCTTGGGACGGCGCGGCGGCTGCCTGGGCTTTGGCGCGTTGACGTCAATCTCCGGAAGCGCCGTCACCCCATCTCCCGCCGGCGCCGGCGCCTGCGACAGCGCCGGGCCGCCGAGGCTGCATAGTATAAGAGAGGCCGCCCCCGAGACGGCCAAGAGTGGTTTGGCGAACACCGACATTCCTGATCCCCATAAGCCACTGCCGTATTCGTCGTCGACGACGAATTCGCAGGGCTTGCCGTCGACAGCCGACGGACTGATTTCGATTCACTGCGGGGATCGGCGCGCATCACGCGGCGATTCCACAGGACATTACCAATCGATGTCAGGAGATCGGGGGCGCGCGGGGCTGAAAGGCGACGCGGGCGGAATTCAGATCGACGAATTCGGCGTCCGTGGTCAGGTACAGAAATTCCACCGCCTGCTGCGGCAGCAACAGCAGCGGCGGCGTTGCAAATATCACCGCGTTCGCCATCGCGATGACGGCGCAGATCGCGCAATTGTCGTTCGGTTGCCGGTCGGAATCGTGGTCCGAGGCCGGCTGCTGCGGCTGCGCCTGACTCATCGCGGGCGCCGCCTGTGC
This sequence comes from uncultured Alphaproteobacteria bacterium, assembly GCA_963734795.1. Classification (GTDB taxonomy): domain Bacteria; phylum Pseudomonadota; class Alphaproteobacteria; order Rhizobiales; family Xanthobacteraceae; genus Bradyrhizobium. The sequence continues at coordinate 76,393 of CAVTIW010000011.1, read as the reverse complement.
AGCAATCCCGTGGAAATGCCCGAACGAAAGCGCAAACTGGATCGCGAGCGCAAACAGCGCAAGCCGCGAGCCATGTCTGATGTTCGACCGGAACCACTTCATGCCGACGGCGTCCTTGCGTCGGAAGGCCGAGGCATCTCGGCCGGCCCGACGTTATAATATAACATCGCCAGAACAGGCGCAGGATGTCAACCGTAGTCCGGTTGCGTGGCGGCTGAATTCGTCGAGTCTGTGTATTGCGCCATGCGAGGGAAGGGACAGCGATCAGCGCCCCTCGCGCAGCCAGGTGGCGGCGAATGCGCCAAGCAGCAGCAGCAAGCCGATCAGGCCGGCGAACACCGGCAGCACGCCGACGCCTTTGACAACGCTGGCATCGCGCATTTTCACGCCCATCCAGCCGTCGCCGCGAAACACGCTCGATGCACGCACCGGCACGATGCGCGGCAAGCTCGATGCTCGAACCATCGACCACGCGCCGTGCGTCGCCGCCGGTGGCTTGCGGTCAGCGGCTTCAGCATGTCGGTGGTGGAGGTGACTTCCGAAAATTCCTTCGGATTGGTCGGGCCGACATTGATCAGGGCTTTCAGCGTGCCGTCGGTCGCCTGCCACAGGCCGAGTTCGTTGGCCGGAATGGTCGAGCTCCAGGTGCCGGGTTCGCTGGCGCTCAACGTCAGCTCGCGGGTGGCACCCGACGGCGACGTCACCGTCACCGGCGTGACGCTGTCGGCCATGGTCTGGCGCAGCACCGTCAGATCGTGGCCATGGACCTGCAGACGCAACGCTTCCTCGTCGAGGTCGGGCTGCTTCATCAGCCAATGCGACATGCGCCGCAGCAGGTCGAGATGCGGCCCGCCGCCCTCATAGCCGCGCGCCCACAGCCAGATATGGTCCGACAACAGCAATGCGACGCGCCCCTCGCCATAGCGCGACAGCAGCAGCAGCGGCTTGCCGTCGGCTCCCGTCATCACGGGCGGGATGGTGGCGTTGCGGGTGTCGACGGTGCGAAAGAACCGGCTCCAGTGCGGCGGCTCGGAGGCCGAGCCTTCCAGCCCGCGCGTCACCGGATGACGTTTGCCGGCGTCGCTGAGATGCGCGTAGAACGGTTTCTCGGTGACGCCGACCGGCTCGGCCGGCAGCACCGAATCCAGCGGCGTGCGCCAGATGCTGGTGGTCGAGGCGTAGTCGGGACCGGCCGACACCAGCACCGCGCCGCCGTCGCGCACGTAGCGCGCGATGTTGTCGAAATAGGCGATCGGCAGCACGCCCTGGCGGGCGTAGCGGTCGAAGATGATCAACTGGAATTCGTTGATCTTCTGCTGAAACAGTTCGCGGGTCGGAAACGCGATCAGCGACAATTCGTTGATCGGCGTGCCGTCCTGCTTTTCCGGCGGACGCAGAATCGTGAAATGCACGAGATCGACGCTGGGATCGGATTTCAGCAGATTGCGCCAGGTGCGCTCGCCGGAATGCGGCTCGCCCGAGACCAGCAGCACCCGCAATTTGTCGCGCACCCCGTCGATCGCGACCACCGCGCGGTTGTTCACCAGCGTCAGTTCGTTCTCGAGCGGCGAGGCCTCGATCTCGACGATGTTCGGCCCGGCGTGCTTGATCTCGATATCGACATTGACGGTCTGGCCGCTCAGCACGGTGCGTTCGTTGATCACTTCGCCGTCGCGGCGCACCACGACCTTGGCGCGCTCGCCGCTGACGCCCTGATCGTCGAGCCGGTAGGTGATGGTCTGGGTCTGTCCGACGATGCCGAAACGGGGTGCGGCGGAAATCGCGATGCGCCGGTCGCGTTCGTCCTTGCGTCCGGTGATCAGGGCGTGCACCGGGGCCTGAAATCCAAGCGCCGCGGCGTTGGCGGGAATGTCATGCACCCGCCCGTCGGTGATCAGGAAAGCGCCGGCGACGCGATCGACCGGAACGTCCGACAGCGCCGAAGACAGCGCGCCGAACAACTTGGTGCCGTCGGTTTCGCCGTCGGCCTGGCCGGCTTCGACCACCCGGACCTCCAGCCCCTTGATCTTCTTGAGGCTGTCGACCAGCGCCTGCCTGCGCCTGGGCGGTCTCGTGGGTGCGGTCGCCGAAATTCTGGCTCGGGCTCTTGTCGATCACGACCACGGCGACCGACGACAGCGGCTCACGGTCCTCGCGGGTAAAAGACGGATTGGCCAGCGCCAGCACGATCAGCGCCAGCGCCGTCACGCGCACCGCCGCGCCGCGCGCCCTTCCGAGCAACAGCAATGCCGCGATCACGACGATGGCGGCGATCGCGAGCCAAAGCACCAGCGAGGGGACGAGCGGTGTGAACGCGATGCCGTACTGCATGCTGCGGCCCTATTGTCCCAGCCGTTCGATCAGCGCCGGCGCGTGCACCTGGTCGGCCTTGTAGTTTCCGGTCAGCGTGTACATCACGATGTTGACGCCGGCGCGGAAGGCGAATTCGCGCTGCCGCGGCTTCGCCCGGCGTCAGCGGCAGCATCGGCTGGCCGTCCGGGCGTATCGCCCAGGCGCCGGCAAGATCGTTGGAGGTGATGATGATCGGCGAGACGCCATCGCCGCCGCGGGCAGGCTGCGAGGCGGCCTCGTCGTCGTCCTCGCGCGGCAACGCTTCGACCCAGGTCTGCCCCGAGCTGAACCGGCCGGGAAAATCGCGCAGCAGATAGAACGTCTTGGTCAGGACGTGATCGCGCGGCACCGGCTCGAGTTCGGGAACGTCGAGCGAGGAAAGGATGTCGCGCAGCGCCTGCATTCCCGGCGTCTGCGACGCGCCGCCTTCTCCCGGCGGCGCCTCGATGGCATCGCGGGTATCGAACAGCACGGTGCCGCCATGTTTCATGTAGGCGTCGATACGGTTGATGGCGTCCTGCGGCGGCTTCGGCGCGCCGGGCACAATGGGCCAGTAGATCAGCGGGAAGAAGGCCAGTTCGTCATGCGCAGGATCGACGCCGACGGGATCGCCGGCCTCCAGCGCGGTGCGCTGCGCGAGAAACAAGGTCAGTCCGGACATTCCCGCCTTGACGATGGAATCCACGTCGGCGTTGCCGGTGACGACATAGGCGAGCCGGGTCTGCGAGATCGCCTTGATGGCGAAATCATCCTTGTCGTCGGCGTGGGACGGCGACGGCGCTGCCAGCATCGCGGACATGATCAGCGCGAACGCCAGGGCAGCCGGCGCCGCGCGCCGCCGCAGCAACGCCGCGAGGCCGGCGCCGAGCAGCGCGACGATGATCGCGTCGATCAGGAACAACGCCAGCGACGACGACAGCAGGATTCCGCGCAGGTCGCGCGGCTCGGAATTGGTGTAGCTGGCGCGCCGCGCGCGCAAGCGAGGAGGTATCGAGCGGCGCAATGCGATCGGCGGCCGCCAGCGCATTGACCGCGAGCGGACCGTCGGCCGGGCCGTAGAATCCCGGCGGATGATCCGATGTCGCCCGATCGCGGAAGTCGGCGGGCAGCGGCTTGGCGGTCGAGGGCGGCGGTCCGAACGCGCCGAAGCCGTCGAGCGTGCGCAGCGGCGCCACCGTTTCCGTGCTGCCTTCGCTGGCGACGCCGGCGCCGGGATTGGACGGTGTAGCCCGACATGTCGACGATCCGCCGCAGCATCTCGACGAAGCTGCCGGACATCGGCAGATCGGACCAGCGCATGTCGGCGCTGACGTGAAACAGGCGTCACCACGCCCTTGCCGCGACGTTCGCCGGTGACCAGCGGCGTGCCGTCCTCCAGCGAGGCCCAGCTTTTCGTCGCCAGCACCGCATCCGGTTCGGCCAGCACCTGCCGGTTGACGGTGACGTCCTTGGGCACCGGCAAGGCCGGCGAATGGTCCGTCGGCGGCGAACGCGGCGAGGTGCTGCGGCTTTTCCCAGGTCAGGCTGCCGCCGAGGGTGCGTCCGCCACGGCGCAGCTTCACCGGCACCAGATCGTCATCCGCCTGCGCCAGACGCGGGCCGGCAAAGCGTACCAGCACGCCGCCTTGCTCGATCCACGCGCTGATGCGTTCGCGGATTTCGGGCGACAGCGTGCCGACATCGGCGAGCACCATCATCGGCAGCTTCTGGTCGAGGAATTGCGTGATCGCCTGTTGCGGCGCGCCGCGGTCGCCGAGCCGCACGTCGGCGAACGGCGCCAGCGCGCGGGTGAGATAGAAGGTCGATGCCAGCAGCGGCTGCGCGGTATCGTTGGTCGATCCGCTGACGATGCCGATCGCGCGCCGCCGCCATCGCTTGTCGAGCAGTTGCACCGCGCCGGCGGATCGTTCGCCGGATATTTCGAGCCGCGCGATGTCGTTGCGCAACTCGACCGGAAGATCGAACGCGGCTTCGGTCTCGCGGTCCTGCGGCGCAAAGCTGTAACGGGCTTCGCCGATCGGCGAACCCTTGAGGTCGAGCGCGCGCACCACGCCGGCGGCAACGCCGCCATCGGCGCGCAGCACCTTCACGGTCATCTTGGCTGCGGCATTTTCGGCCGCGGCCAGCGCCAGCGGCGGAGCGGAGCGCCGCCTTCAAACATCGTCAAGGTCGCGATCTCCGATGGTTTTGCCCAGGCCTTCGAGAAATTCCGGTCCGCGCCCGGTATCGACGCCATCCGACAGCCAGGCGATGTCGCAGTCGCCGGTCGCCTTCAGGAAACGCCCGATCGCGGGGAGGGTTTCGACCCGCTCGATCGAATAGGGTTTTGGCGTGAGCTGGCGCAACGCCACGCGCGCAGTGCCGGCCGGCATCGATGTGATGTCGCGCGCGGGCTCCGACAGCGGCACCAGAGCGACGCCGCGCCGGTCGCTGTCGGCATTCGCAATCAATTCGTCCGCGGCCTTGATCCGGATGTCCCAGCTGGAGGCCGCACTCCAGCCGTCGTCGAGCAGGATCACCAGCGGCGCGCGGCTGCCGGCAACGCCGGTTTGCGGATTCCAGATCGGTCCCGCGGCGGCCAGAATGATCAGTGCCGCGGCCAGCAGGCGCAACGCCGTCAGCCACCATGGCGTCCGCGACGGGGTTTCTTCCTTCGGCGCGATGTCGAACAACAGCCGCGTCGGCGGGAACTCGACGCGCCGCGGCCGCGGCGGCATCACCCGCAACAGCCACCACAGCAGCGGCAGGCTCAACAGGCCCAGCAGCAAGAGCGGTTCGGCGAAGGAGAGCGGGAGGCCGGCGATCATGCGCTGCGCCCCGCTTTGACGGTCGCGGTGCGCGCGCTGCCCTTGCTCACCATCATGCCGCTGTGCAGGAACAGCAGCAGTTCGGCGGCCGAGCGGCTGGTGGTGTGGGTCGAGAACAGCCAGTCGAGCTTGTTGGTCTCGTTGCGAATCTCGTCGCGATGCAGCGCCACCCGCGCCACGTAATCGCCGACCCATCTTTCGGCGCGGCCCGCGGTGATGACGCTGCCGCCTTCCGGTTCGACGAACTCGATACGGCCGGAATAGGGGAAGCTTTCTTCGGCCGGATCGACGATCTGGACCAGCGTGCCGTGCGCGCCGGAGGCCGACAAGCCGGCCAGCATGGTTCTGATTTCGCCGATCGGCGACCAGAAATCCGACAGCACCACGATCTCGGCCAGCGCCGACGGCACGAACGACGGCGGCAGGCTGAGGCGGGCGGCGTCGTCATGCAGCATCGCCTGCGCCATCTTGTCGATCACGCTGCGGCTGGCGGTGGGGTTCATCAGGCCGGGAATGCCGACGCGTTCGCCGCCCGCGACCAGGAGTTCGGCGAGCGCGAACGTCACGATCAGCGCGCGTTCCAGCTTGCTGTCGCGCGAGTGCTCTGGAGGCAAACGCCATCGACGGCGAGCGGTCCGGCCACAGCCACACCGTATGCGCGGCCTCCCATTCCTGCTCGCGAACATAGAGATGATCGTCGCGCGCCGAGCGCCGCCAGTCGACGCTCTGCGACGGCTCGCCGGAAACGAAGCGGCGGTATTGCCAGAAGCTTTCCCCGGCGCCGGCGCGCCGCCGTCCATGCAGGCCGTGAATCACATTGGCGGCGATGCGGCGAGCTTCAAGCACGAGGCGCGGCAGCGATGCGGCGAGCGTTCGGCTTTCGCCATCGGCACGTCGGATTGCTGTGATCTCCCGGGTTGCGTGCTTGGTCTCCGCCGCCATCAACCGATCCGCGTCTTCAATTGCCGGATCACGTCGGGAATGGTGCGGCCTTCGGCGCGGGCGGAAAACGTCAGCGCCATGCGGTGCTTGAGAATCGGCTCGGCGAGATCGAGCACGTCGTCGATCGAGGGCGCCAGACGGCCGTCGAGCAAGCGCGCGGGCGCGAACCGCCAGCATCAGCGACTGGCTGGCGCGGGGACCCGGTCCCCAGGCGATCAGCTTGCCGCTCTCGCCGCCTTCCGGACCCGGACGCGCCGAGCGCACCAGCGACAGGATCGCTTCCACCACGGAATCGCCGACCGGCAGCCGCCGCACCAGCCGTTGCGCCGCGATCAGGATGTCGGCGTTCATGGCCGCCTTGGCCAGCGTCTCTTCGGCGCCGGTGGTTTCGAACAGGATGCGCCGTTCGGCGTCGCGATCCGGATAGTCGACGTCGATCTCCATCAGGAAGCGGTCGAGCTGCGCCTCCGGCAGCGGATAGGTGCCTTCCTGCTCCAGCGGATTTTGCGTCGCCAGCACGTGAAACGGCTTCGGCAGATCGTGGCGCGCGCCGGCGACCGTGATGTGCTGCTCCTGCATGGCCTGCAGCAGCGCCGACTGGGTGCGCGGGCTGGCGCGGTTGATTTCGTCGGCCATCAGAAGCTGCGCGAACACCGGCCCGGAGATGAAACGGAACGACCGCTTGCCGGAACTGCTCTCGTCCAGCACCTCGGCGCCCAGAATGTCCGACGGCATCAGGTCCGGCGTGAACTGGATGCGCTTGGCGTCGAGCCCGAGCGTAATGCCCAGGGTTTCGACCAGCTTGGTCTTGGCGAGGCCGGGAACGCCGATCAGAAGCGCGTGACCGCCGGACAGGATCGTCACCAGGGTATTTTCGACCACCCGGTCCTGACCGAAAATGACGGTGGAGATCGCGTCCTTCGCGGCGCGGATTTGACCGGCGACCTGTTCGGCCGAGCGGACGATCACGTCCTCCAGTTTTTCGACACTGTTTGTCACCAGCGTCGTTTGCACCAGCCATGTCTGCGCCGGCCATCGGTCACTCCTTGCCTGAAACGCCGCCGATGGCGTCGTCATGCCATGAACCCCATGCTAAACTTATGCGAAGGGCATGTATTCGTTGAATTAAACTATCCCCACATTATCGGCATTTCGGGGTATGAACGGCATCACGATGTGGCGACTTGTTGCTCGGGATTTCACGTCAGGAGTTCCTGGAATCTCGACTTCGGAAGCGCACCGGAAGACTTGCACCAATCGTGCCAAACTGAAGCGATCAGACTCAGGGCAAACAATGGCGAAGCAAGGGCAGACACCCGATCAGGGCCTCGACGGGCTGACCACCGCCGCCAGGGACGCGGCGAACGCCAGCTCCGCCGGAAAGGGGCTGCCTCCGGTGCATTTGTGGAATCCGCCGTTCTGCGGCGATCTCGACATGCGAATCGCCGGCGACGGTACGTGGTTCTACATGGGGACGCCGATCGGACGGCCGGCGCTGGTGCGGCTGTTTTCGACGATACTCAAGCGCGAGGACGGCAAGCACTTTCTCGTGACTCCGGTGGAGAAGGTCGGCATCCGTGTCGACGATGCGCCGTTTCTCGCGGTCGAGATGCTGAAGGAAAGCGACGAGCCGAGGTCGGCTGCTGCGGTTCCGCACCAATGTGGACGACTGGGTCGCCTGCGATTCCGCGCACCGGCTGCGGTTCGAGGCCGCCGCCGACGGCGGCCTCACGCCCTATCTTCACGTCCGCGCCGACCTGTGGGCCAAGGTCACCCGCGCGCTCTACTACGATCTGGTTGACATGGGCGAGGAGCGGGTGGTCGATGGTCGTCCGATGTTCGGAGTCGCCTCGGCCGGCGAATTTTTTGCGATGGCGGATGCCGAACAGGTGAGGGGCGCGCTTTGAACGAGCCGATGCTGAAGACCGAACCCGCTGCGATCGGTTCGGCGGAGTTTTTCGATCGGGCCCGCGCGCGGCTGCGCTTCGAGGTTCCCGCCCGGCCTGACCGATGCCAGCGTGGTGCCGCCGAGCGGCGATCAGGGCACCGATCGGATGCTGAAGATCATCGCGCGGGAACGGCCGATCCGGCCCGCGGCGGTGTTGATCCCGGTGGTCGATCATGCGCAGCCGACCGTGCTGCTGACGCAGCGCTCGGCGCATCTCAACGATCACGCCGGCCAGATTTCCTTTCCCGGCGGCAAGATCGATGCGACCGACGCCTCGCCGCTCGATGCCGCGCTGCGCGAGGCCGAGGAAGAGATCGGGCTTGCCCGCGAATTCATCGACCCGATCGGCTATCTCGATCTGTACGCAACCAGTTTCGGATTTCGCATCCTGCCGACGGTGGCGCGGGTCAAGCCGGGCTTCAAGCTGCGCATCAACGACGCCGAAGTCGACGATGCGTTCGAGGTCCCGCTGGCGTTCCTGATGGACCCTGCCAACCATCAGCTGCACAGCAAGGAATTCCGCGGCATCGAGCGCTCGTATTACGCCATGCCGTTCGAGGAGCGTTATATCTGGGGCGCGACCGCGGGAATCCTGCGCGTGCTGTACGAGCGGATCTATCTGCCATGATCCGTCCGGCTTTCACCGAAGTCGGAATTTTCCTGATCCCGTTCGCGGTCTATGCGCTGTTTTTGATCGCGACCCGCTCCGGACTGCTGCTGCAGTCGTCATGGCCGGTGCATGTCATCGCCAAGCTGGTGCTCGGCTCGCTGGTGCTGGTCGTGATCAGTTTCATTTTGCTGGCGCATTTTTCCGGCGCGGCGCCGAGTTCGACCTACATTCCCGCGCACATCGAGAACGGCAAGTTCGTTCCCGGAGTGGAAAAATGAGCGATGCGCGCGTGCTCGACGACGCGCCCTGGCTCAAATCCGGTCCAGCGGCCCGGGTGCTGGAATTGCTCAACGGCGACGGCGAGGAAGCCCGCGTGGTCGGCGGTGCGGTGCGCAACGCGCTGCTGAAGCTTCCGATCGGCGACATCGATATCGCGACCACCGCGTTGCCGGCCGAGGTGATCCGCCGCGCCAAGGCGGCCGGCATCAAGAGCGTGCCGACCGGCATCGAACACGGCACCGTGACGCTGGTGGTCGACGGGCAGCCGTTCGAGGTCACCACGCTGCGCGAGGACGTCGAGACGTTCGGCCGCAAGGCCAGGGTGGCGTTCGGCCGCGACTGGGTGCGCGATGCGAAGCGGCGCGATTTCACCATCAACGGCCTGTCGGTCGATGCCGGCGGCGTCGTGCACGATCATGTCGGCGGACTTGACGACCTCGCTCGCAAGACGCGTGCGCTTCATCGGCGATCCCGGCGCGCGCATCGCCGAAGATTATCTGCGCATCCTGCGGTTCTTTCGCATCCACGCCGCCTATGGCGCCGGTGAACCCGATCGGGCGGGATACCTCGCCTGCATTGCCGGCCGCGCCGGACTTGCGAGCCTTTCCGTCGAACGCGTGCGCATGGAGATGCTGAAGCTGATGATCGCGCCAGGCGCCGCCGGCGCGATCGCGGCGATGGTGGACGGCGGATTGCTGCTGCCGATTTTCGGCGGCGTCGCCTATACCGGGCCGTTTGCCGCGATGGAACGCCGCGGAGCGCTCGCTCGGACTTGCGCCGGACCCGGTTCGCCGCCTCGGTGCGCTCGCGGTCGCCGTCACCGAGGACGCCAGACGGCTGGCGACGCGTTTGCGGCTCACCAACAGCGAAACCAAGGTGCTCGATTCGATGGGCCATCGCTGGTGGCGGCTCGCCGGCATGGACGAGGCGAGAGCGCGGCGGCGGCTCTATCGGCTCGGCGCGGACCGCTACCGCGACCGGCTGATGCTGGCGTGGGCGCGGGCTGGGAGACGGCAGCGATGCGGCGCATTGGCGGCGAGCTTGCGCTGCTGCCGGAGCGCTGGAGCGCGCCGAAATTTCCGCTGAAGGCGGCCGATTTCATCGCGCGCGGAATTGCCGAAGGTCCGGCGCTCGGCCATGTGCTTGCGCTGGCCGAAGACGCCTGGCTGGCGGCGGACTTTCCTCTGGATCAAACCGCCCTGACCGCCATCGCCGACCAGACCGTCACCCGTTTCACCCGCGACCACAGGCTGTGAATATTATTTCCGGCTTTGCCGATATCTCGCTGGTTCAACTCCTGCTGGTTGCTGGCATGGCGCTGTTTGCGGCGGTGGTCGGCGGCTTGGCCGGCTACGGCACCGGCGCGCTGATGCCGCTGGTTCTGGTGCCCTTGATCGGCGCCGAGCCGGTGGTGCCGATCATCGCCATCTCCTCGATCTTCACCAACCTCAGCCGCGCCACCGCCTATCGCCGCTACACCGACCGCCGCCGCGTGCTGATGGTGGTCGCGGCGGCAGCGTTGACGACCGCGCTCGGCGCCTACGGCTATACGCGGCTGACCAACGCCGGCGCGGCGCTGGTGATCGGCGCCATGCTGATAGCGAGCGTGCCGCTGCGCCGCTTGCTCAGGCGCCGCAATATCAGGATCGGCGACGCGGGGCTGGCGACCGGTGCGGCGGGTTACGGCGTCCTGGTCGGCGGCACCGCGGGATCGGGCGTGATCCTGCTGTCGCTGCTGATGGCGGCGGGCCTCGAAGGCGCCGCCGTGATCGCCACCGACGCCGTGGTCTCGCTCGCGACCAGCGTCATCAAGATTTCGGTGTTCGGATTGGCCGGGGTGGTCACCCCCCGGGTGCTCGCATTCGCGCTATTGATCGGCGTCGTGGCGCTGCCCGGAGCCTTTCTCGCGCGCGCCTTCGTCGAGCGCATGCCGGTACATATTCACACCGCGATCCTCGACGTCGCGGTGATTGCCGGCGGCGGGGTGATGATATCTTCGGCGCTGCGAAGTTTGCTTTAAAGAATTCAGCGAGAATCCAGCAGCCATCGCGGACCGAAGGAGCACGCAGCCAAATTACCCAGAGCATGAGATGGCCATGCGCGAGGAAGTTCGACGACATCCAGTTCCGATAGCCAAAAGCGGAAATCGTTCAGGACGAAGCCGAAGTTGGGGAATGGAACCCGAAGCAGCGTCGCGGTCTTTGGCGCAAGAGCTTCATGCGGCTTTGTCAATCAGCAACTCGCCATCGCGCGGGGTAGTTGCGTCATGGATTTCAGGGCCATTTCACTTCCGGCGGCATCGACGACAGGATCGAATCCACATTGCCGCCGGTCTTGAGGCCGAAGGTGGTGCCGCGGTCGTAGAGCAGGTTGAATTCGACGTAGCGGCCGCGGCGCACCAGTTGCTCCTCGCGATCCGCCGGTGTCCACGGCGTGTTGAAATTCCGGCGCACCAGATCGGGATAGATCTTCAGAAACGCGCGACCGACGTCCTGGGTGAAGGCGAAGTCGGCGTCCCAGTCGCCGGAATCGTGGTGATCGTAGAAAATGCCGCCGATACCGCGGGCTTCCTTGCGATGCGGCAGATAGAAATAGTCATCGCACCATTTCTTGTATCTGCCGTAATCGGCGACCCCGTTATGTCCCCCGCAGGCGGTCTCCATCGCCTGCATGAAAAGCGATGGTGTCGGCATCTTGCTGGGTCCGCCGACGCTCCAGCACCGGCGTCAGATCCGACCCGCCGCCGAACCATGCTTTCGTCGTCACCACGAAGCGCGTGTTCATATGCACGGCAGGCACGTGCGGGTTTCGCATATGCGCGATCACCGAAATGCCCGACGCCCAGAACTTCGGGTCGTCGGCGGCGCCCTGGATCTGCGCGCGGAATTCGGGCGCGAACTCGCCATGCACCGTCGAGCAATGCACACCGACCTTTTCGAACAGCCGGCCAACCATCATCGACATCACGCCGCCGCCACCGGGCTGGCCGCTTGGTCGGTACGGTCCCAGGGCGTTCGCACGAAGCGCCCCGCGCCGCCCGGATAGAGCTGCCGCCGGCGCGTCGTCCTCCAGTCTTTCGAACGCCGCGCAGATATCGTCGCGCAGCGCCTCGAACCAGCTCCGCGCCCGGGCCTTGCGATCCTCGATCACGGACATGTCCATCTGAAGAATTCCTGAAGTGACGCCACTTGTTCGTCATTGCGACCCGTTGGCTCCTCGCAATGACGGCAGAAAAATTACCCTTGTGGGCCGAAATAGCTGCAGCTTTCGTTGCAGCTGTCGCGGTGGACGCTGACCCGGGTGATCCGGCCGGCGTGCTGCACCCGCTCCCAGATAAAGCGCGACAGGTTCTCCAGCGTCGGCGTTCCCAGCGCCTCGACGTTGTTGAGCAGCTTGTGGTCGAGCATTTTCTGCACGTCCGCGATGCTGCTTTGCAGCACACCGAAATCCAGCACCATCCCGGTCGCGGGATCGGGCAGGCCGCGCACGGTCACCTCGGCCCGGAACGAATGGCCGTGGATTTCCTCGCTTGCCGCACCCAGCGTCGTTCCCGGCAGCGCATGCGCGGCCTCGAACCGGAACGATTTCGTCAATTCCCACATCTCAACAATCCAAATTCCATCTGATGCCAAAATTCTATCTGATACCGAGCGTCTTGTGCGTCTGCAGGCTGAGCCGCCATTGCGGATGGCGCAGGCAATAGTCGACCGCGCGCGCGGTGTTCTCGACCACGTCCGGCCCGTCCATCGGCTGCAGCGAGAAACGCTCGAAGGCGAGATCGACAAAGGCCTCCGGCGCCGCCTCCGGCTGCGGGTAGATCAGCTTGAGCTCATGGCCTCGCCGGATCGCCAGATCGGCGCCGGCTTTGGGGCTGACGCAGATCCAGTCCATGCCGTCGGGCGGCTCGATCGTGCCATTGGTCTCGACGCCGATACTGAAGCCACGGGCATGAAGCGCATCGATCAGGGCCGCGTCCACCTGCAGCAGCGGTTCGCCGCCGGTCAATACCACGTAGCGGTGGGCGACCGTTCCGGTCCATTGCGCGGCAATGGTATCGGCGAGCTCCGCGGCCGAGCCATAGCGGCGGCCCAGCGTTCCGTCGGTCCCGACAAAATCGGTGTCGCAAAACCGGCACGTCGCGGTGGCGCGGTCCTGCTCGCGGCCGCTCCAGAGATTACAGCCCGAGAACCGGCAAAACACCGCGGCCCGGCCGGCATGCGCGCCTTCGCCCTGCAACGTCAGAAAGATTTCCTTGACCGCGTAACTCACCGCAGCGTCTCCTTGATGGCGGGACTGGTTTGCCGCAGCGCCTCACCCAGCGCCATCGCCGCCGCGACAGCGACATTGAGCGAGCGCAGGCCCGGCTGAATCGGGATCACCAGCCGCGCATCGGCGGCAGCAACGACATCGTCGGGAACCCCTGCGGATTCCCGCCCGAACAGCAGGATGTCGGTCGCGCCGTAGCGATAATCAAGATAGGAGCCGGCAGCCTTGGTCGTGAACAGGACCAGTCGGTAGCCGGTGTCGTTACGCCATTGCTCGAACTTTGACCACGAGTCGTGACGCGTAATCGTCACCTGGTCGAGATAATCCATCCCGGCCCGGCGGAAGTGGCGGTCGGATACCGGAAATCCGGCCGGTTCGATGATATGGGCTGCCACATTCAGGCACGCACAAAGACGCAGAATTGTTCCGGTGTTCTGGGGGATGTCGGGCTGGAAAAGTGCGATCTGCATTCTGTGACGGCCCTGAGGTCTTCATGAAATGTCTGAATAAATCATAGTCCTGCGCGGATTTAGTGCATTGCACGCATGCCAGCCGATAGCGGGCTTGCGCTCTTCCGGCAAGGGTGCCAATAGAACGATTCTGGACTGCTTGTTCCGCCCGATCGGCCGGGAAAAGTGGTCTTTCTGCCGCCGCGGGGGTCGCGGGCGCCGGCAGCCTCCTCCGGGTTGATATGGGCGTTGCCTGGGGTGGTTCCACCGGCTGCAGCTGAGAAAGGGTTTGGAATCGTGACGACAGCGTCTTCGGCGGGCTCGACACGCCGTGATTTCCTTTTTGTTGCAACGGGAGCCGCCGCTGCGGTGGGCGGATTGGCCACGCTCTGGCCATTGGTTTCCCAGATGAATCCGGACGCATCGACCATCGCGGCCGGCGCGCCGATCGAAGTCGATCTGACGCCGATTGCCACCGGGCAGGACATCAAGGTGTTCTGGCGCGGCAAGCCGATCTACATCATGAACCGCACCAAGAAGCAGATCGAAGAGGCCCGCGCGGTGCCGGTGGCGAGCCTTCCCGATCCGGCGACCGATCAGTCCCGGGTCAAGGAAGGCCACGACCAGTGGCTGGTCGTGATCGGCATCTGCACCCATCTCGGCTGCATCCCGATCGCCCATGAGGGCAATTACGACGGCTTCTTCTGCCCCTGCCACGGCTCGCAATACGACTCCTCCGGTCGCATTCGGCAGGGACCGGCGCCTCTGAACCTTTACGTCCCTCCCTATCAATTCGTCTCCGACACCAAAATCCAGATCGGCTGATCCTTGGATTTGATTTCCGAGATTTGAGCCCGTCGCGTCGTCTACCTTCCTCAGGATCGCATCATGAGCGGACCATCCGACTACCAGCCGACCAATCCCGCCTTGAAGTGGATTGAACGGCGTCTCCCGATTATGGGTCTCGTCCACTCCTCGTTCGTGGCCTATCCGACGCCACGCAACCTGAACTACTGGTGGACCTTCGGCGCCATCCTTTCGATGATGCTCGGGGTGCAAATCCTCACCGGCGTGATCCTGGCGATGCACTACACGCCGAACGCCGACCTCGCCTTCAGGTCGGTCGAAAGCCTGGTGCGCGACGTCAACTACGGCTGGCTGCTGCGCAACATCCATGCCAGCGGCGCCTCGATGTTCTTCCTTGCCGTCTACATCCACATGTTCCGCGGCATGTATTACGGCTCCTACAAGGAGCCGCGCGAAATCCTCTGGATCCTCGGCGTCATCATCTACCTGTTGATGATGGCGACCGGCTTCATGGGCTACGTGCTGCCGTGGGGCCAGATGAGCTTCTGGGGTGCCACCGTCATCACCAACCTGTTCTCCGCCATTCCCTATTTCGGCGAGAGCATCGTGACCCTGCTGTGGGGCGGCTATTCGGTCGGCAATCCGACGCTGAACCGGTTCTTCTCGCTGCATTATCTGCTGCCGTTCGTGATCGCCGGCGTGGTGGTGCTGCACATCTGGGCGCTGCATGTCGCGGGCCAGAACAATCCGGCCGGCGTCGAGCCGAAGACGGAAAAGGACACCGTGCCGTTCACACCCTATGCGACCATCAAGGACGCGTTCGGCGTTTCCTGCTTCCTGATCTTCTTCGCCTGGTTCATCTTCTACATGCCGAACTATCTCGGCGACGCCGACAACTACATTCCGGCCAATCCCGGCGTCACCCCGGCGCATATCGTGCCGGAATGGTACTACCTGCCGTTCTACGCCATCCTGCGCAGCATCCCGAACAAGCTTGCCGGCGTGACCGCGATGTTCTCGGCGATCGTCGTGCTGGCGTTCCTGCCCTGGCTCGATACCGCGAGAACCCGCTCGTCCAAGTACCGTCCGCTGGCAAAGCAGTTCTTCTGGATCTTCGTCGTGGTCTGCGTGCTGCTGGGCTATCTCGGTGCACAACCGCCGGAAGGCATATACGTGATCGCCGGCCGGATCCTGACCTTCTGCTACTTCGCCTATTTCCTGATCCTGTTGCCGCTGTTGAGCCGGATCGAAAAGCCGAGGCCGCTTCCGAACTCGATCGCCGACGACGTGCTGGCGAAAACCGGCCGCAGGTCGGCGCCGATGGTCTCGACGGTGATCATGCTCGCGGTCGCCGGCGCGCTGTTCGCCGGCAGCGCCCACAGCGCCCGGGCCCAGGAAACGCAGCAGGTGCCGCCGTCGCAGAAATGGTCGTTTGCCGGTCCGCTCGGCAAGTACGACCGCGGCTCCCTGCAGCGCGGGCTGAAGGTCTACAAGGAAGTCTGCTCGGCCTGTCACGCGCTGCTCTATATCGCCTTCCGCAACCTCGCCGATCCCGGCGGTCCGGGATTCTCGGAAGCCCAGGTGGCCGCCTTCGCATCGGACTACAAGATCAAGGACGGCCCGAACGATCAGGGCGAGATGTTCGAGCGGCCGGGCCGGCCGGCCGACTACTTCCCGTCGCCGTTCCCGAACGAGCAGGCGGCGCGCGCGGCCAATGGCGGCGCGGCCCCGCCCGATCTGTCGCTGATCACCAAGGCGCGTTCCTACGAGCGCGGCTTCCCGCAATTCGTCTTCGACTTCTTCACCCAGTTCCAGGAGCAGGGCCCGAACTACGTCAGTGCGATCCTGCAGGGCTTTGAAGACAACGCCGCCGGCCGGCGTCACCATTCCCGATGGCTCCTACTACAACAAATATTTCCCCGGCCATGCCATCAAGATGCCGACAGCCCCTGAGCGACGGTCAGGTGACGTTCGACGACGGCTCGCCGGCCACGGTCGCGCAATACGCCCATGACGTCGCGACCTTCCTGATGTGGACCGCCGAGCCGCACATGGAAGCCCGCAAGCGGATCGGCCTGCAGGTTTTCGTGTTCCTGATCCTGTTCACGGGGCTGTTGTATTTCACCAAGAAGAAGGTCTGGGCCAACGCGCACTGAGCCCGGCTTCTCACCGACGCGAATTTGAAAAAGCCCCTGCGGGGGCTTTTTGTTGAGTTAAGTGCGTGTCCCGGACGCGGTGCAGCGTTCTTCACGATGCCCGCAGAGCCGGGATCCATGCTTTTCTTGAGCCGCCCTTCGGGCTCCGGATCGGCAACGCACCACGCCGCAAGCCATAGCGCGTCGTAGACGCGCGTGAACGCGCTCGTGGCGCTGCGCGGCATCCGGGGCACTAACTCGACGCAATCGATTGCGTTGTGGTCGCACTGCGGACAAAATAAGCTTCAATCGGCCACCCCCCCCCAAGAAAACCAACCGGAGGAATCCATGGGTACCAAATCTCGTTCAAGCGTCCGGACGGCCAGGACGCCAATGGCTATCTCACCAACGCCAAGCGCGGCGATGCACCGGGCGTGGTCGTGATCCAGGAATGGTGGGGATTGTCGGAGCAGATCAAGGGGCTGTGCGACCGCTTCGCGCTGGCCGGCTTCGACGCGCTGGCGCCCGATCTCTATGCGGGCAAGGTGGTGCCGTATCACGACACCGACGCCGCCGGCAAGGAAATGAACTCGCTGGATTTCATGGACGCCACCACGCAGACCGTGCGCGGCGCGGCGCAATATCTCGGCAAGAACGGCGCCAAGATCGGCCTGACCGGGTTCTGCCTCGGCGGTGCGGTGACCATCATCGGCGCCACCAAGATTCCCGAACTGACCGCGGGCGTGGTGTTCTACGGCATCCCGCCGGAAGCCGGCGGCGAAGCCGGCGGACGTCAAAATTCCGCTGCAGGCCCATTTCGCCAACAAGGACGACTGGTGCACGCCGCAGCTGATCGATGGCTTCGAGAAGGCGATGAAGGCCGCCGGCAAGTCGCTCGAACTTTTTCGCTATGACGCCGAGCACGCCTTCGTCAACGAGCAGCGGCAATCGGTGCACGATCGCGAGGCCGCCGAACTGGCCTGGGGCCGCGCCATCGAGTTTTTCAGGAAGCATCTGGGGTGAGATCATAAAAAACGGTGCGTCGTCCCTGCGCGCGTTCGCGGCGACGACGACGCGTTGAAAACCTGACTACTCGCTCTTCCCGTTGACCCCATCCCACCAGGGACAGGTCCCCGGCATCAGCTTGTAATTGCCGTCCATGACCTGGACCGGCGCGCGCCGGCCGGCTGCGGCGGCGCGCATCCGCATCTCGCGCGCCACTTCGCGGTCGGCCGGCGGCAGCCAGACGCGTTCATGCCCCCACAGGCTTGGGCCATCCCGAAGCTCGAACGGTTGCCAGCTCGGCGGATCGATATCGCGGCCGCCCCAGCCGCATTCGACCATGAACGATGACGGCGTCTTGGCGTAAAACGAGGTCATGAGGTCGTTGGTATGACGGCCGAGCGTGACGCCGACGCGCTCCTGCTGGCTCAGGGCGACATCGTAGGACTGGCCGACATCGTCGAGCGAGAACAGCTCCACCATCAGATGATGCATGCCGTTGCGGCCGGTCTCGATCAAAGCCAGGCTGTGATGCCGCGCGTTGATGTGAAAGAAGTAGGCGCGAAACGGCTTTTGCATGTAGTCGCTGAGGCGGAAGCCGAGCAGGTCGACATAAAACGGCATCACCGCGTCGATATTCTCCACCGTCAGCACGGCGTGGCCGACGCCGAGCGCGCCGGTGCGGAAGCCGGAAATCGAACGGCCGGGGCAAAACGGCGTATCGTCGATCTCGGCGCCGTAAAACGCCTCGAGGCGATTGCCGGCCGGATCGCGAAACGAAATCAGACCGCGTACGCGCCTGGTATCGGCGAGCGCGCGCGGCTCGGCGATGACGGCAACCCCGGCGGTTTCCAGCCGGGCCGCGAGCGCCTCCAGCGCCGCCGCGTCGGCAACCTCCCAGCCGAAGAAGCGCGCGCCGTCCGGCATCGCGCGGTCGATGACGATGCGCTGCTTGCGGTCGTCCATCCGGAACGCCAGCAGCGAGGCGCTGCGCTCCACCGCCTGCAGACCGACCAGTTCGGTCCCGAACTGCCGCCAGTCGTCGAGATCATCAGATCCAAACCCGACATATCCCAAAGCCTGCAACATCCCGCGTCTCCGCTCTCACAGATTTTTGCCGAAGCTTACGCACAATTTCCGCTTTTCAATATCAAAAGATAGGCCCGAAGCCGGCACCGTCGGGCGCGCCCGCGCCCGCGCCGCAAAAGAGCGGGGCGAGGTTCAAGAGGGCCGCAGCGGCGCAACGGCGGGAACCGCCTATGCACCATGACGAACCGTACGTCGCTTGACGTTTCCGCTTGGCCATGGTGTTTATCCGCCCATGAGCACCGCCGTCCGCCCAATCCGTCTCTGGTGGCGCACCTTCTGAGAGGTGGCCGGTGCGATTTCATTTTCTTCAATCGTCAGAGGCCGTCATCGCAGTGCGACGGCCTTTTCGTTTGTCCTGTGTGGCGTTCCCTCGGCAAGTTTCGTAAGAGGATCACATGAACAGGACAGCCTTCTCGCTTCCGGCCCATAGCGAATATCGCACCCGTGGCGGCCTCGTGGTGTCGCGCTCGGTGGAGCAGTTCACCGGCGGCGCCAACCGGCTCGATGACCTGATCGACCTGCTCGATCGCCGCCGCGGCGTGGTGCTGTCGTCGGGCACCACGGTGCCGGGCCGCTACGAGAGTTTCGATCTCGGCTTCTCCGATCCGCCGCTGCGGCTGGAAACCGCCGGCTCCGACTTTTCGCTGCAGGCGCTGAACGCGCGCGGCGAGGTGCTGATCGCGTTTCTCGGCGACGCGCTGCGCGAGCCCTGCGTCGTCGATCACCGAGAGAAACGCCACCCGGCTCGCCGGTCATATCGTGCGCGGCGCAGCGCCGGTCGACGAAGACCAGCGCACCCGGCGCGCCAGCGTGATGTCGCTGGTGCGCGACCTGGTGGCGGCGCTCGGCGCCCATGACGATCCGCTGCTCGGCCTGTTCGGCGCCTTCGCCTATGACCTCGTGTTCCAGATCGAAGACCTCGTGCAGAAGCGCGCGCGCGAGAGCGACCAGCGCGACATCGTGCTGTACGTGCCGGATCGCCTGCTGGCCTATGACCGCGCCACCGGACGCGGCGTGGTCCTGAGCTACGACTTTGCCTGGAACGGCCAGTCGACCGGCGGGTCTGCCGCGCGAGACCGCGGAAAGCGTCTACGCCAAAACGCCGCGGCAGGGATTTTCCGATCACGCGCCCGGCGAATATCAGGCCACGGTCGAAACCGCGCGCGCGGCGTTCGCGCGCGGCGATCTGTTCGAGGCGGTGCCGGGGCAATTGTTCGCCGAACCCTGCGAGCGCTCGCCGGCGGAAGTGTTCCAGCGGCTGTGCCGGATCAATCCGTCGCCCTACGGCGCCCTGATGAATCTCGGCGACGGCGAATTCCTGGTGGCGGCCTCGCCGGAGATGTTCGTGCGCTGCGACGGCCGGCGGGTCGAGACCTGCCCGATCTCCGGCACCATCGCGCGCGGCGTCGATGCGATCGGCGACGCCGAGCAGATCCGGCAATTGCTGAATTCGGAAAAGGACGAATTCGAACTCAACATGTGCACCGACGTCGACCGCAACGACAAGGCGCGGGTCTGCGTGCCCGGCACCATCAAGGTGCTGGCGCGGCGGCAGATCGAGACCTACTCGAAACTGTTTCACACCGTCGATCATGTCGAAGGCATCCTGCGGCCGGGCTTCGACTCGCTCGATGCGTTCCTCACCCACGCCTGGGCGGTGACGGTGACCGGCGCGCCGAAATTATGGGCGATGCAGTTCGTCGAGGACAATGAGCGTTCGTCGCGGCGCTGGTATGCCGGCGCGATCGGTGCGGTGAATTTCGACGGCAGCATCAACACCGGGCTGACCATCCGCACCATCCGCATGAAGGATGGCCTCGCCGAAGTGCGGGTCGGCGCCACCTGCCTGTTCGATTCGGATCCCGCCGCCGAAGACCGCGAATGCCAGGTCAAGGCTGCCGCATTGTTTCAGGCGCTGCGCGGCGATCCGCCGAAGCCGCTGTCGGCGTTCGCGCCGGATGCCACCGGCTCGGGCAAGCGGGTGCTGCTGATCGATCACGACGACAGTTTCGTGCACATGCTGGCGGATTACTTCCGCCAGGTCGGCGCCACCGTCACCGTGGTCAGGCATGTTCACGCGCAGGCAAATGCTGAACACGCAAGAACTACGATCTGCTGGTGCTGTCGCCGGGGCCGGGCCGGCCGGAGGATTTTGCGATCGCCAAAACCATCGAGCGCCGCGCTCGACAAGAAGCTGCCGATCTTCGGCGTCTGCCTCGGCGTGCAGGCGATCGGCGAATATTTCGGCGGCCAGCTCGGCCAGCTCGGCCAGCCGGCGCATGGCCGGCCGTCGCGGGTTCAGGTGCGCGGCGGGCGGCTGATGCAGAACCTGCCCAATGAAATCGTGATCGGCCGCTATCATTCGCTCTATGTCGAGCGCGACAGCATGCCCGAGGTGCTCGCGGTGACGGCGAGCACCGAGGACGGCGTGGCGATGGCGATCGAGCACAAGACCTTGCCGGTCGGCGGCGTGCAGTTTCATCCGGAATCGCTGATGTCGCTCGGCGGCGAAGTGGGCCTGCGCATCGTCGAGAACGCATTCCGGCTTGGCGTGCCGGTCAATTGAGAGGATCCGTCATTGCAATGACGGAGAGATGGAAGAGAGACATCAATGACTTTTGAACACGATCTGAAGGCCGCCGTCCGCACCATTCCGGACTATCCGAAGCCGGGAATCCTGTTTCGCGACATCACCACGCTGCTCGGCGACGCGCGGTCGTTTCGCCGCGCGGTCGATGAACTGGTGCAGCCATGGGCCGGCAACAAGATCGACAAGGTCGCCGGCATCGAGGCGCGCGGCTTCATCCTCGGCGGCGCGGTGGCGCATCAGGTCTCGGCCGGCTTCGTGCCGATCCGCAAGAAGGGCAAGCTGCCGCACACCACGGTGCGGATCGCCTATTCGCTGGAATACGGCCTCGATGAAATGGAGATGCACGCCGACGCCATTCATCCCGGCGAGCGCGTGATCCTGGTCGACGACCTGATCGCCACCGGCGGCACCGCGGAGGGCGCGGTCAAGCTGATGCGCCAGATCGGCGCCAATGTGGTCGCGGCCTGCTTCATCATCGACCTGCCGGACCTCGGCGGCGCCGCGAAACTGCGCGCGATGGACGTGCCGGTGCGAACGCTGATGGCGTTCGACGGGCATTGAGCTTCTTCACCTCGGTGCGCTGTTGCGGCTCGTGCAAACCGATCCACGCCAGGGTCACGACTGCAAAATCAGATTCAGCTCGAGTTCGCGGAAGCTGAGATAATTCCTGCGGATCCATTGATGCAGTTCGGTCGATGAATCCTTCTCGTGGCGCAGATAGTCGGTGAACGAGAACGTCAGCCGGTCGATATAGGTCTTCAGAAACACCGGCAGCGCGCCGATGCGAAGCAGGCGGCCGACGCGAAAACGCGGGCGGCAGCTCGCCGCGCAGCACGATATTCGTTGTCGATGGTGACCAGCGCGGTTGCCGGAATCTGTTGCTGCAGCATGGCATGGCCGCGCGCCGAGGCGCGGTCGGTGTCGGCGACGAACAGGATCACCGGCGCGACGCCGCGCCGCGCCGCCTCCTTCATGAATCCGATTTCCTCCGACATCTTGAAGAACTCGTCGAAGGCGTGAAAGCCGAGATCGATCACCTTGGCGATGCCGTCATCGACGATCAGGCGGTCCATCAGCGCCATCTTGCCGAAGGTATCGTCGACCTCGGCGGTCTCGGTGATCTTGGGCAGATAGTCGAGCAGCGACGGCTCTTTCAGATTGATGTCGAAGGCGGCCACCGCGCCGTTTTTCAGCAGCAGGAATTCGCTGAGCAGCCGCGCGATCAGCGTCTTGCCGACCAGCGGGCGGGGCGAGCAGATGATGTAGACGGGCGTGTGGCGCATCGGCGCTATATCAGGCGAATTCGGCGCCTAATCCAGCCGAATCCGCATTCCGCGGGCAATTATTTTTCGCCGCTGCGGGCGACTCGGTTTGCCGGAGCCGACCAGGTCGGTCAGCTTGATGCGGTCGAATTCGCTCCAGACATTGGCCAGCCAGTGCCGGACATAGCCGCGCAGCACGAACGAATAATTCGCGGCCTCGTCGTGCATGCCCTTGTTGGCGACGAATTTGAGGAACGGCACCGACGACGACCTCGACCTGCTCATAGGCCATTTCGTTGAGCTTGGGGATGGTGAGCTCGGTGGCGTCCTTGATGCGGTGGAAATAGGAATTGTAGGTCGCCTGGTCCCATTCGAAGAAGCTGGTGTTGTTGATGAAGTTCTTCACCAGGAAATATTTCGCGCCCTGCATGAAATTCGCGGTCTCGGCGATCTCGTCCAGCGAGGCGATCGAGGGTCCGAGGATATGGAACACGGCAAAGGTGATCTGGCCGGACTTGGCGGCGTCGAGAAAGCCGATATCGCGCAACGAGGCCAGCGCCGGCGACAACAGGCCGGCGCGGACGTCGATCACGGTGACCGAGGGGCTCGACGAATTCAGCGTATCGAAGATCTTCATCTGGTCCGACGTCGTCGTCATGTCGACGATCTCGGTGATGTCGGGATGGAAGCGCTTCAGGGTGCCGCGCGGCGATTCGGTATCGAAGGCGCGGGTGGGCACGTTGTTGGCGCTGAAATAATCCAGCAAGGTGCGCGAGACGGTGGTCTTGCCGACCCCGCCCTTGTCCGCGCCCACCACGATCACTACCGGCTTCGCCATGAACTTCCCTTATGCGCCATTTCGATTGGAGCACGATCCTAGAACAAACGAGGCCGTCTGTTCGGGAAAACCGGTACCGGTCCGGATCATGCCCTCGGAATCCCGATCGTTAGCAAACTCGCGCGACCGGAATATCCCCATGCCTGCTTTGGGCGCGAACATGGCAGAAACAAGGGAGAATTCAATTCATTCAGACGGCGGTTAAGGTTAATCCTGCCGATGTCGTTAACGCGCGGAGCCCGTTTCAGGCGGCGACGATCGACCGCAGCGATCTTGTTGCCCTGAACAACGGCGGTTAGTGCCGGCCCCACGGGCCGGCAGGATTGCCCCAGGGACCCTGTGAGGTGTCCTGCGACGTGCCGGCGGGATGCGGCGGCATCGCTCCATGGACCGGACGGCACGGGCGGTGGGATCTGGCCGTCGGTCGGCGGCTGCGGCCGGTCGCCGGACCCGGTATCCGGCGGCAAAGCCAGCGGTCCGGGATCGTGTCCGCCGGCGAATTTCACCAGCGCCTGCACCCGGGATTCCACCGAAGGGTGGGTCGCAAACAGGTCGGAAAAGCCCTCGCGCGGATTGTCGAGGCACAATTCCATCACCGCGGAGGTCGCGCCGGGAAGCTCGCCGCGGTTCTCGATCTTGCGCAGCGCCGAGATCATGGCGTCGGGATTCTTGGTCAGTTCGACCGATCCGGCGTCGGCGAGCAGTTCGCGCGACCGCGACAGCGCCAGCCGCACCAGCTGCGACAGCAGCCAGGCCAGCCCGATCAGCGCCACCGCGACGATGATGACAATGATCGCGGCGCCGCCGGAGCCCTTCGCTGTCGCTGTCCGAAGATGACGACGAGGACGAGGATGAAGACGACCACGAGCCGCGGCCGTAGCCGCCGCCATAGCCATAGCCGTAGCCGAAATTGGTAAAACTCCGGAAAAACAGCTCGGCGAAGAAGCCGACCACGCCGGCGATGATCACGGCGATCACCATCATCTGCACGTCGCCGTTGCGGATGTGGGTGAGCTCGTGGCCGAGCACCGCCTCGATCTCCTGATCGTTGAGCGCCTTCAACAGGCCGGACGTGACGGTGACGGCATATTGCCGCTGGTTGAGCCCGGTCGCATAGGCGTTCAGCGCGTCGCTTTCGACGATCTTCAGCTTCGGCATCGGAATGCCGCGCGAGATGCAGAGATTTTCCAGGAGATTATAGAGCCGGGGCTGCTGCTGACGGGTGACGTCCTCGCCGCCGGTGACGGCATCGACGATCGATTGATGGAAGAAATAGGCGATCACGATCCACAGCGCGGCGGCGCCTGTCGCGTAGGGAAAGGCCGTGACCAGGTCGCGCGCCGCCGCCATCAAATAGTACTCGACCGGTTCGCCGCTATCGATCACCACTTCCGCGATCAGCGCGCCGGCATAGACCATGACGTAGACCAGCACGAACAGCCCGGCGAGCAGCAGCATCGAACGAAATCTGTTCGATGCGATGTGCGTGTAAAGACCGTAGGCGGCCATGAGGCGTCCAAGCATGTTTTACGCGGCCGTCATTGCGAGGAGCACTTGCGACGAAGCAATCCATGCTTCCGTGATATTTATGGATTGCTTCGCGGAGTTTATCATCGGGCGCGCATTCGCGCGACCCGTTGGCTCGCAATGGCGGTAACGAGACTCAGAACTTCACCGTCGGCACCGCCTCGACTTCGGCGCGGGTGGCGCCGAGATCGAAGAAATCCTTGCGGGTGAAGCCGAACATGCCGGCGAACAGGGCGGCCGGCATCTGCTGGATGCCGGTGTTGTATTCCTGGACCGCGTTGTTGAAGAAGCGGCGGCTGGCGGCGATCTTGTTCTCGAGATCGGACAGCTCGCTGGCCAGCTGCTGGAAGTTGGCATTGGCCTTGAGGTCCGGATAGGCCTCGGACAGCGCCATCAGCCGCCGAGCGCGCCGCTCAACTGGTTTTCGGCGGCGGCGACCTGTCCCGGGCCCTGCGCCGACATCGCCGCACTGCGGGCCTTGACGACGTCGTCGAGCGTGCCGCGCTCATGCGCGGCATAGCCCTTCACGGTCTCGACCAGGTTCGGGATCAGATCATGGCGCTGCTTGAGCTGCACGTCGATGTCGGCAAAGGCCTGGCCGACCCGCTGGCTGAGCGCGACCAGCCGGTTGTAGGCCGCAAAAGCGAAAAGCACGAGAATGACGATGACGCCGAGAACGATCCAGCCGGTCGACATGGCAAACAACTCCTGGTGAGACAACGAATGCGGGCAGCGTAGACGAAAAAAGCCACGCGCGGCAGGCCGCCACGAATTGGGTATGCCCTTGGTCGGGCGCAAGCCGGGTATGGTTCAAGGGGCATCCCGGACGCGGCGCAGCGCCTGTCGGAGGGGCTCCGCCAAAAAAAGCGAAAACAACCCCATGCAAAGTGGAATGCGCGGGCATGAGGCGGGTCCGTCGCGAAGGACGGGCTGCCGCAGCAACTTGTCATTCCGGGTCCTGCGTTAGTCTTGCTCCATCACCGCATCGCCCCAGCGCCAGCGCCGGGCGGCGCCATAATCGGCCTTGGCGCGTCGCGGTATCCTTGCAACGACGACGCCGTCGGCCGTACAAAGCTTCGCCGTCACTTCGACCTTGCTGACCACGGGCTGCGCCAGCACGCGAGCGGGATGAGTTGGGACCGGCGCGCGGGTCAGCGCGAGATAGGCGAATTTCTCGTCCTCGATAGGGAACCTCGGCCCCCTTGATTTGCCTGTGAGCCTGCGAGCGGGGCAGGCGCTGGGTGAAATGGCACCAGTCGGGTGCGATGAGCGGGCAGGGGCCGTCGTGCGGGCAGGGGGCCGCGACATGCGCGCCCGAGGCGATCAGTTGCGCCCGCAGCGCGAGAATTCGCGCATAGCCCACCGGCGTGCCGGGTTCGACGATCAGCAGGGTGTCGCGGGTTTTGGCCCACATCAGCGCGGCGAGCGCGGTTCGTTCATGATCATCGACCTCGCCGATCATGTAGCTCGCCACCACGAGATCGGCCGGCTCGCTGTCGGCCAGCGCAGCGCGCGCTTCGCGGTGCGCATATCGGGCGTTCGAGAGGCGCGAACTCCCGTGAAACAAATCCAGCGCCAGCGCGCGCAACGCATTGTTGGCATCCAGCAACGTAAAATCCGTCAGCGATGAAAAGGCTTCGGCCGCGGCCCAGGTCGCGGTGCCCGGCCCGGCGCCGACATCGAGCAGGCCTTTGGGCGCGAAATCCGGCTTGATCCCGCCCAGCGCATTCAGGCTCGCGGTCACCGCGGCATAGGTCGCGGGCATCCGCGCCAGCGCATAGGCCAGCGCATCGGCCTCCGACCGGATCGCGCCGGAGCCGCCGCCGTCGCGGTAGGTCTGCGAAATCCGCGCGGCGCGCGCGGCGGCATCGTTGCGCGACAGCCCCTGCAGCCTGGCGTCGAGCGCTGCCTTCAGTTCGGCGGGAAGGTCGGGAGCTATCATCGCGTCTCTTTCCCGCATCGTTAACTGGTCCCGACGAGCGAGACTTCGCGGCACGGATGTGGTCTTAACCTCTAACGCCTTGATCAGTGTCAAATATTTTTCCTTGCATGCCTGTATCAAAATTGGTACGTTAGCGGCATCGGGAGACCCATGAAACGACTGCCTGCCGCCTTCTATCAATTGCCGTCCGGCCGGGAACCGGTCCGGGAATGGCTCAAGGCGCTGGTCGAGGGGGACCGCAAGGTTATTGGCGAGGACATCAAGGACGTCGAGTTTTCGTGGCCGATTGGAATGCCGCTGTGCCGCCCGCTGGGCAAGGGTATTTGGGAAGTCCGCAGCGACTTGGCGGGTGGCCGCATCGCGCGAGTCATATTCTGTATCGTGAACAGCCAAATGGTTCTTCTACACGGTTTCATCAAGAAGACCCAAAAGACGCCCGAGGGCGACCTTGAGTTGGCGTTAAAACGAAAAAAGGAGATCACATGACGAAGAAGAAAGGACGGATCGGATCGTCGTTCGACGATTTCCTGAAACAGGAAGGCCTCTATGAAGAGGTCACCGCGCGTGCGATCAAGCGGGTGATCGCGCGGCAGCTCGACGTGCTCATGCACGACCAGGGCTTGTCCAAGTCAAGCCTCGCGAAACGCATGAAAACCAGCCGTGCCCAGCTCGACCGGTTGCTGGACCCCGACAATGAGTCCGTGACCCTCGGCACCCTCACCCGCGCTGCGCGGGCGGTCGGACGGCAGTTGCGGATGGAGTTGGTGTGAGGTCGCGGCGTTGGTCTGCCCTCAAAGCGGAACTGCTCCGCCTCCCTTATTTGAAACCGTGAACCAAAGGCGCGAACAAATTTGCTAGGTCGGAGTCATTGAACTTGTCCGGTGCCGGCGCTGCCGTGTAAGATGGCGGTTGGACCGGGGCGACCTTCTCGCTGATCTTCACAATCCGATCCTCCACCGCGCTAACCGCTTGCATCTTGAAGCGCGGCGTTGTCCGCACCTATCGTAAGGTCAGCCGTAAATATCTCCCGCTGTACGTCGCGGAATTTCAGTTCCGGCATAGCCACCGCGAGAACGTCGATATATTCGGATCGGCGATAGCTGCTGAGACACGGTCACTGGCAACTGTCTCAGCTAGCGACGAAAGCCGCCAGCGAGCCAAACGTGGAAGCAACTGGACCTTTTTGAGATTCGGGATTGATCATTTGTCATCCCTTGGAGTCATCTGCGGTCCGAACATGTCAGGCGCTTGTTGTTGTAGCTTTTGACGCACCAAAGCTTCGTCGTAGTCTCGCTCAAATTTGACGCCGTTGTATTTGACCACAACGTGAAATTTTCCCCATTGATTTAGAAAGTCCTTAAGCGGAATTGGGGGATTCCAAGCAAGATCGAGATGAACCGGTGCACCGGGTGGTATGTCGACTTTATCTACGGGGAAATATCCCTTGTTCGGCACATTCGCTTTGAGGTCCTGCTTATGTCCTGTCATTCCTGAAATGGCATAAGCCTCTGTGATCGACACAGGCTCCGTGCTTTCTCCCCAAAAAAGGGCGCCACTTACTATGTATCCGGAGGCGTCCGCACCCACGACGAACAATTGCTGCCCCTCTGGCGAATTCCATACAATAGGGCCACCGCTAGGTACAGGTGCAGGAGCCTTGGCGCCTGCCAAGGCAGCATCTCTCTGGCGCGTCAACTCATCAACTTGAGATCGAAGGTCTTTAACTTCATTCGTGAGTTGGAGACCGGTGATAACCCCACTAGGTGGGATTAGCGGCTTTGCTTTCTCACGCTCTTCTTGCAATTGCCGATTTGCGGCGTCTAATTTGGATCGAATAGCTTCGGTCGCCTTCGAGACCTCTTCTGTTGAGGTATCCGCTTGAACCGCGACCCGAGTGATGGCGCGCCTATACATTTCGGGGCCGACCACATAGCCAAAAGCTAAGAGCAGAGGAACAATCCACCAGTTCGCGGCCTGCTTTACTATCCAATCCCGAAAAGTCGGTCTCTTGTCTTTCCACCAGTGAAAGGAGAGCCCTAACAATCCTAGGGGAAGGCCTACGCAGAGACCTGCGAACTCCTCGCATCATGGCGCCTGGCTCGACGACGATTGCTTGCCAACTGGCGTCGCATATAGGAATGGCAATAAGGCCGCAGACCGCACCAACGACAAAATCAACGGCATTAAATGTGGAAGCCAGTTCGGTCGGATTGATGGCGTCGCCAATATCGCGCCTGAGGTCTTGACTGTATCCCGGTTCGTTCGGCCCGGGTGGCGGCGACCATATTGGCTTACCATCCAAGGCCGACCAGTTGCCCTGCCTAGGAGTTTCTGGGTCGTTGGCCATAGTAGCCCCTTCAGAGAGTCGCCCTGGCGCGGTCTCTCGTTATGGTGCTACCCCTCATCCGCCTTCGCTTTGCGAAGGCACCTTCTCCCAGAGGGGGGAGAAGGGAAGAGAAATATCACGCCACGTGCTGATCGAGAATCTTCACCGCGTCTTCGAGATCGACCGAGACCAGTTGCGACACGCCGCGCTCGGCCATGGTGACGCCGAACAGCCGGTTCATCCGCGCCATCGTGATCGGATTGTGGGTGATGATGATGAAGCGGGTCTCGGTGGTCGAGGTCATCTCGTGCAGCAGGTTGCAGAACCGCTCCACATTGTGATCGTCGAGCGGCGCGTCGACTTCGTCCAGCACGCAGATCGGCGACGGATTGGTCAGGAACACCGCGAAGATCAGCGACAGCGCGGTCAGCGCCTGCTCGCCGCCTGACAACAGCGACAGCGTCTGCGGCTTCTTGCCGGGCGGCTTGGCGATGATTTCGAGCCCGGCCTCGAGCGGATCGTCGCTCTCGATCAGGTGAAGTGCGGCTTCGCCGCCGCCGAACAATTCCACGAACAGCCGCTTGAAATGGCCGTTGACGACTTCGAACGAGGTCAGGAGCCGCTCGCGGGCCTCGCGGTTGAGGCTCTGGATGCCCTGGCGCAGCCGCTTGATGGCTTCCACCAGATCGTCGCGTTCGGTGGTGAGCGAGGTGTGCTGGGCTTCGACCTCGTGCAGTTCTTCCTCGGCGCGCAGATTGACCGCGCCGAGCCGCTCGCGGTCGCGGCGCAGCTTTTCGAGGTTTTCCTCGATCTCCGCCAGCGGCGGCAGCTCCGTGTCCGGCGTGATCTCGGCAAGACCCGCCACGGCCTGCGGCTCGACTTCCAGCATGTCGTGGATTTCGCGCTCGATATCGACCAGACGGCGCCTGGCGCCGTCCATGCGTTCCTCGGCGCGGGCGCAGGTTTCGCGCGCGCTCGACAGCGCTTCGAGCGAGATCTTGGCGGCGCGGTCGGTTTCCGCCATCACGTTCTCGGCGGACGCCAGCGCATCGGCGGCGACGCGGCGGGCGGTTTCGGCGGCTTCGATTTCGCTGATCAGCGCGCGGCGCTTTTCGGCGAACAGCGCCGGCGCGTTGTCGAGTTCGGCGCGCTCGGCTTTGACCTCGGTGACGCGGGCTTCGATGGTGGCGATTTGCGAGGCCGCGCTCTGCCGGCGGTTCTGCCATTCGCTTCGCTCGGCCAAAATCGCCTGCAGCCGGCGGTCCGCCAGTTCGGCCTCGCGCGCCAGCGCCTGGGCTTCGGCCCGCACCTGGGCGGCGAGGCGGCGATGGCCGTCGATGTCGCTGCGAACGGCGGCGAGCCTGGTTTCGGTCTCGAGGCTCGGCGGCAATTCGGCCAGCGCCGCGGCCGCGCTCTCATGCGCGCCTTCGGCCTCGGCGCGGTCGGCATTGAGGCGGCTGTGGGCTTCGGTCAGCGCCGACTTCCGCGCGGCGTGGCGATTGATCTCGCGCTCGGTGTCGGCATGGCGCTCGCGCGCGGCGTCGGCCTCGCGCTGCGCGGCGCGCCAGGCGTCGCGCGCGGAGCTCTCCGACAGCGGACGCGGCCTTCAGTTCGGCTTCGGCGGTTTCCAGCGCCTGACGCTTGGCGGTGGCCTCGATGCGGGCCTGCTCGAGTTCGGTTTCGATATCGACCAGCCGCGCGCGCTCGGCCAGCCGCCGCGCCGCGCCGGTCGGCGCATGCGCCGCGGCGACAAATCCGTCCCAGCGCCAGACGTCGCCTTCCGGCGACACCAGCCGCTGGCCGGTCTTCAGCTGCGACACCAGCTCCGCGCCGCGGTCTTTGGCGACGACGCCGATCTGCGCGAGCCGGCGCGCCAGCTCGGACGGCGCATCGACATGCGCCGCGAGCGCCTCGACGCCCTCGGGCAAGGCCGGGTCGCCCTCGGTCACGCCGGAATTGGTCCAGCGCATCGGCGCCGACGGGTCGACCGGCGCGTCGAGATCGTCGCCCAGCGCGGCGCCCAGCGCCTTCTCATATCCCTTGGCGACGGTGACGCCGTCGATGATCGGCGGCCACAGATTCTTGGTCTCGCCATTGACGAGTTTGGAAATCGTGCGGGCTTCGGTCTCGAGCCGCTGCACGCGCTTGTCGGCCTCGTTGAGCGGCGCGCGGGCGGCTTCCAGCTTCT
Source organism: uncultured Alphaproteobacteria bacterium (assembly GCA_963734795.1). GTDB lineage: Bacteria > Pseudomonadota > Alphaproteobacteria > Rhizobiales > Xanthobacteraceae > Bradyrhizobium. The sequence continues at coordinate 45,034 of CAVTIW010000011.1, read as the reverse complement.
GCCGCGCGGCGACATGGCCGGCCTCGGAGCTTTGGGCCGCGGCTTCGGATTGCGCGAGGCTCTCCTGCGCGGTCTCCAGGCTGCCCGCCAGCGCGGCGAGGTCGCCTAACCCGCTGGTTTCCTGCGCCAGCTTCTGCTCTTCGCTGGCGACGTTGGCGATTTCCTGGTCGAGCCGTGCCAGCCGGTCGCGATGGCTGCGCACGCCGGCCTCGAGCTGGTTGCGCTTGGCGGTGAGGTCGGCGAGCACCGTGGTCAGTTCAGCGAACAGCCGTTCGGCGGCGGCCAAAGTCGTTTCAGCCTCGGATACCCGTTCATCGACGCCGCTGCGCTTTTCGACCCGCGACCTGATCTCGTCCTTCAATTCGGTGTCTTCGGCATCGAGCCGCTGCAGCGCCACCTCCGCGTCGGAGGTCTGCTGCTGCTCGCGGGCGACATCGGCCGAAAATTGCGTCAGCCGGCGATCGAGCTCGGCGACGCGCTCGCGGGCGCGCTCTTCCTCGCGGTCGAGCGTCTCGCGCGCATTGGTGAGCCGCTGCAGTCCGGCCGCGGCACGGGCTTCGGCCTCGCGCAGCGCCGGCAGTTCGGAGGCGCGCACCGCCTGGATGCGGGCCGCCTCGGCCTGTTCGCGGGTGCGTTCGGCCATCTCGCGAACGCTGAGATCGTGGGTGCGCGCGGCTTCCGCCACGTCGGCATTGGCCTCCAGCCAGCGCAGATGGAACAGCATGGCCTCGGCCTTGCGCACCTTGGCGGCGACTTCGCGGTAGCGGATCGCCTGGCGTGCCTGCTTCTTCAAGCCGTCGACCTGTCCGGCCAGTTGTCCGATCACGTCCTCGACGCGGGTGAGGTTGGTTTCGGCGGCCTTGAGCCGCAACTCGGCCTCGTGGCGGCGGGCGTGCAGCCCGGCGACGCCGGCGGCATCCTCCAGCACGCGGCGGCGCTGTTCCGGCTTGGCCTGAATGATCTCGCCGATCTTGCCCTGGTGCACCAGCGCCGGCGAACGCGCGCCGGTGGCGGCGTCGGCGAACAGGATCTGCACGTCGCGGGCGCGCACGTCGCGGCCGTTGATCCGATAGACCGAGCCCGCATCGCGCTCGATCCGGCGCGAGATTTCCAGCGTCTCCCGGTCGTTCATCGCCGCCGGCGCGGTGCGATCGGAATTGTCGATCGTCATCACCACTTCGGCGTGGTTGCGCGACGGACGGTTGCCGGAACCGGCGAAGATCACCGCGTCCATGTCGGCGGCGCGCAGCGATTTGTGCGAGGTCTCGCCCATCGCCCAGCGCAGCGCCTCGACCAGATTCGATTTGCCGCAGCCGTTCGGCCCGACCACGCCGGTCAGCCCGGCTTCGATCACGAAATCGGTGGGTTCAACGAACGACTTGAAACCGTGGAGGCGAAGGCGCGTGAGTTTCATGGACACGATGCTCTGTTGGCAGGACGCGAATCTCCCTGCCGGGACAATACCATAGAAGGTAATGTCGGTGTGTGGCTGAGTTGCTTTTGGCGGCTCTCATGCTGCGACAATGGCGAGGCCGGAGCCGAAGGGCAACCGCTGCGGCGGGCTTTTCCCAAGCCTTTTGCAGGGGTTATTCCAATGTTTGCGTTGCGTTTCGCAAAAACATTGCAGCAGACTGTCCGGGCGAATGCCGGGATCCATGTTCCCCGGCGCGCCTGATAAAATAAATTAGTGTATCCACCGCGCTGCCGAACTAAGTTGCGAGCGCCGCAATGGGAGGAATTTCGCTTGGGCTTCTGCTTGCGCTCGGAAGCGACGCGATCGATCAGCTCTTCAGCAGCGGATTGATTTTCTTCTCGAATTCCTCGAATCGAGGCTTCGCCCTTGATGACTTCGCCATTGATGAAGAAGGTCGGCGTCGAGTTCACCTTCAGCACGTCGGCGGCGTATTTCTGATCGGCGGCGATCTTGTCGAGCAGCGCCTGGTCCTTGAGGCAATCCTCGACGGCCTGCTGGCTCAGCCCGGCCTGCTTGCCGATCCGGGTCAGGGTTTCGGTGGTGTTCTTCATCACCCAGTCGCTCTGCTGCTTGAACAGCATGTCGATGACCGCGAAGTATTTGCCCGAATCGTCCTTGGCGATGCAGCGCGCCAGCATCGAGCCCGCCGCCGCCTTGATGTCGAGCGGGAATTCGCGGAACACGTAACGCACCTTGCCGGTGTCGATATATTCCGACTTGATCTTCGGGAACACTTCCGCGTTGAAGGCCGCGCAATGCGGACAGGTCATCGAGGCGTATTCGGTGATGGTCACCGCGGCGTTGGCGGGTCCGAGCGCCATGTCCGGCAGCGAGACCGGCTTGGCGACGTCGGCAGCGCTTTGCGCCATCGCGTCCGCGATCAGGCGCAGCGGCGAAAACCCGATGAGAGCGGCAAGCCCGGTCAGCGACAGGGCGGCGGTGAAGGCGCGGCGCGTGATGATCAAGGTTTTGCTCCTGGATTGGCGCGTTCACGCCCAAAGACACTAAAGAAACATGTTCGCTAGCTTGAAACCACAATTGTGGCAATGGCGGGCTGCGATTACCAGCCCGCGCCAGCCCCCGCGGCTGGCTCAATTTCGCTTGATCGACGCGCCGAGCCGCGCCAGCGCGGCGCGCAATTCCTCGTCCTCGATCGCGGACAGGGTTTCGGCGACTTTCGCCACCGACTTCGGATCCGGTGCGCGGGGGATTGGACGCCGATCCCGGCGCGACAGCGGCGCCTGCCGCAGCGCCAGCCGTCCCACCGCGCTCCAGCCGAAGAAGCGGTTGACGCGCTGCAGGATGACGTCGGAGGCGTGCTGGATTTCCAGCGCCATCGGGCCCTCCACCCGCAGCACCAGCGTCGCCGGTTCCTGCTTCTGGCCCTCCACCGGTCGCGGCCACTGAATCTTCAGGGGCTCGGAATGAACGGCGATCTCGGGACCGGCGATTTCAGCCCAGCGCGTCACCAGTTCGCGCGCGGCAAATCCCTGCTTGGCGTAGGCGTCGGAAAACACGTCGCTGAGCAGGACGGAAAGCGGCTTGGCGCTGATCGGACCGGGTTTGGCCATGGTTCCTCTGTCTTCCAGTCATTGCGGAGCGAGCGGGAAAGCGCGAATCTGGAATCTGAACGAGTTTTCCTCTTGAGATTCCGAGTTCTGGACCTTCGGTCCATCCCGGAATGACGTTATATGGTTGCATGACCCTATCAGCCGCGGCCATCAGGCGAAAGAAAGCCTTCTCTCCTTCGATCACGACGAATCCGCAACCGGCCGTCCCGCGCTGCTGCTCGACTGGTACGACCGGCATCGCCGCCGGCTGCCGTGGCGGCCGCCGGCGGGCGAGCGCGCCGATCCCTATTCCGTCTGGCTGTCGGAGATCATGCTGCAGCAGACCGGGGTCAAGACGGTGGGGCCGTATTTCGAGAAGTTTCTGGCGCGCTGGCCTGACATCGATGCGCTGGGCCGCGCCTCGCTCGACGACGTGCTGCGGATGTGGGCCGGGCTCGGCTATTATTCGCGGGCGCGCAATCTGCACGCCTGCGCGGTGGCGGTGCGGCGCGACCACGGCGGCGCGTTTCCGGAGACCGAGGAAGGCTTGCAAGCGCTGCCGGGGATCGGGCCCTACACCGCGGCCGCCATCGCCGCGATCGCGTTCGGCCGCCGCATCATGCCGGTCGACGGTAATATCGAGCGCGTGGTGTCGCGGCTGTTCGCGGTCGAACAACCGCTGCCGCAGGCCAAGCCGCTGATTCAGCAACTGGCGGCGACGCTGCTAGGCGCGGGCGGCGCGGAGTCGCGCGCGCGGCGATAGCGCGCAGGCGCTGATGGATCTGGGCTCCTCGATCTGCACCCCGAAGAAACCGGCCTGCGTGCTGTGCCCGCTTGAACGATGATTGCGCCGCACGCATGCGCGGCGATCAGGAGACATTTCCGCGCAAGGCGCCGAAGAAAATCGGGCGCGCTGCGCCGGGGGGCGGCCTTTATCGTCACGCGCGGCGACGAACTCCTGGTCCGCACGCGGTCCGAAAAAGGCCTGCTCGGCGGCATGACCGAAGTGCCGGGTTCAAGCTGGCTGGCCGCGCAGGACGACAAAGCGGCGCTGCAACAGGCGCCTGCGCTCAAAGGCGTCGCGCGCTGGCACCGCAAGGCCGGGGTCGTCACCCATGTCTTCACGCATTTTCCGCTGGAGCTTGTGGTCTACACCGCAAAAGTCGCCGCACGCACGCGGGCGCCGGAGGGCATGCGCTGGGTGCCGATCGCGACGCTGGCGGACGAGGCGCTGCCGAACGTCATGCGCAAGGCGATCGCGCACGGGCTTGGCCTCTAGCCTCCTGACACCATGCTGATCGAGCTTGCGGCAGGCTGGCAATTGACCGCTCTCGCCCCACATAATGGGTTGGTCAGGAGTTTCACGATGACATCGCTATCGATACTCGATCTGGTTCGCGTCACGCAGGATACCGACGCACGCGGCGCGTTCGACAATGCGCGCGATCTCGCCGCGCATGCCGAAAGATGGGGCTATCGCCGGTTTTGGGTCGCCGAGCATCACAACATGCCGGGCGTCGCCAGCGCCGCCACCGCCGTGGTGTTGAGCCATATCGCGGCGGGCACAAGCACGATCCGCATCGGCGCGGGTGGCATCATGTTGCCTAACCACGCCCCGATCGTCATCGCCGAGCAGTTCGGGACCCTGGCGCGGCTTTATCCCGGCCGTATCGACCTCGGCCTTGGGCGGGCGCCGGGAACGGATCAGCTCACCGTCCGCGCGCTGCGCCGGACATTGCAGAATTCCGACAGCTTTCCACAGGACGTGCTTGAACTGCAGGCCTTCTTCGCAGCCGCCGGGCCGAACCAGGCCGTGCAGGCCGTGCCCGCAGCGGGCACCGATGTGCCTTTGTGGATTCTCGGATCCAGCACCTACGGTGCGCAGCTCGCCGCAGCACTGGGTCTTCCCTACGCCTTTGCGTCGCATTTCGCGCCCGACCAGCTGCTACCGGCGCTCGACATCTATCGCGGTCACTTCAAGCCGTCGGAACAACTGGCAAAGCCCCACGCCATGGTCGGCGTCAACGTCATCGCCGCGGATACCGACCGCGAGGCAAATCGGTTGGCGACGACGCAGCAGATGTCTTTCACCAACATGTTTCGCGGTAGACGCGGCCTCAGTCAGCCACCGATCGATGACATCGAGACCTACTGGTCGCCCGCCGAGAAAGCCCAGGTAATGCAGATGCTGGCCTGTTCGATCGTCGGATCGCCCGACACCGTTCGCACCGGGCTTGCGGCATTGGTGGCCGAAACAGGCGCGGACGAATTGATGATTGTCTCGGATATCTACGATCACAGCGCGCGTTTGCACTCATTTGAACTGATTGCCGCGGCGTATGCCGCCAAGGCAAGTCCATCGACGATGGATGCCGTCGCGTAGGGCAGCGCGGGTAGCTAGCCCGCGCCGGCGCTCCCGATCTGGACGATCGGCGGCTTGGCGTTGAGGCCTTCGACCTGAAAGCCGGCGACGCGCTTGTAGTTGGCGGCGATGTCTTCCAGCTCCTGAAGCGACAGCACGTCGGTGACGACGTTGTAGCCATCGGGCGCGCGCTCCTCGACCAGTTGCATCACCTGCTCCGGGCCGTTGCGGCGGTTGAGCATGACGAGGTCCGTGGTGGCGGGCCGGCGTTCCGCCTCGTACGCCAGCAGCGCGGCATGGGTCGGACCATGCGCCAGAATCTCGCGGGTGATGACGCGGGCGTCGAGGATCGCCTGCGACGCGCCGTTGGAGCCGATCGGATACATCGGATGCGCGGCGTCGCCCATCAGGGTGATCAGGCCGAACGTCCATTGCGGTAGCGGATCGCGGTCGACCAGCGGATATTCGTAAGCCTGCGGACAATTGCGGATCAGGCCGGGCACGTCGAGCCAGTCGAATTGCCAATTCTCGAACCACGGCAGGAATTCCTCCGGCCTGGCGGTGCGGTTGTAATCCTCCCGCCGCCACTGGTAGGTCGGCGGCATGTGCCGCTCGGCGACCCAGTTGATCGCGAATTTGCCGGATGCGTCGGGCTCCTTGGAAATCGGGTAGCAGACGAATTTCAGGATTTCGTGGCCGGCCATGATCATGGTGCGGCCGGAGAGAAACGCGTCCGACTGCGGTGATGCCGCGCCACAGGATGCGCCCGTTCCAGATCGGCGGCCCTTCCTGCGGATAAAGCTTTTCGCGGATCGCGGAGTGAATGCCGTCGGCCGCGATCAGGAGCGCGCCGTCATGGCTGCCCGCGGACTTGCCGGTGGCCTTGTCGATGAAATCGGCGCGGACGCCGTCCGAGGTCTCGGACCAGTCGCTGAGATGATGGCTGGTGAGAATGTTCTCAGGCCCCAGCCGTTCGGTCGCGGCATCGAGCAGGATCTGCTGCAGCGTGCCGCGATGGATCGAGAATTGCGGCCATTTGTAACCGGCCTCGATGCCGCGCGGCTCGCTCCAGATCGGCTTGCCGTGCTTGGAAAAATACGCGAGTTCCCTGGTCCGCACGCCGGCCGCGTCGAGCCGGTCGAGCAGGCCGAGTTCGATCAATTCGCGCACCGCGTGCGGCAGCACGTTGATGCCGACGCCGAGCGGCTTCAGCCCGGACACGCTCTCGAATACTTTGGCGGGAACGCCGATCTGATGCAGGCTGAGCGCCAGCGTCAGCCCGCCGATGCCGCCGCCGGCGATGAGAACGGTCATGGTGTTTCCCCGTGCATTTTGCATGGGTCATCGCATGGCAGAGCGGGACGGGCAACGAGGATTCCGGGCTCACGCGAAGGCGCGTGTCCCGGAATTGCGGTTGTTGCAATAAACTCAGGCCGCCTTGGTCTTGAGATGGCCGAACATGATGTTGCGCGCTTCGTCGTCCATTTCGGTCTTGAAGGTGAACTTGTCCTTCAGCGCGATCGCCCGCGTCGCCGCCGGCCGCGCCGTGACTTCGTCGAGCAGGCGCTTCACGTTGGGATATTTCGCAAACACGTCGTCGCCGAGCACGAACGGCGCCATGCGGACCCAGCCCCAGAACGCCATGTCCACGATGGTGTAGGTATCGCCGACCATGTACCGGCTCTTGGCGAGATGATCGTCGAGAATCTTGTAATGGCGATGCGCTTCGTACTGATAGCGGTTATGCGCGTATTCCAGCTCCTTCGGCGCCATATGCTTGAAATGCACCGCCTGGCCGGAATAGGGGCCGACGCCGCTGGCGACGAACATCAGCCATGACAGCAACTGCGCGCGGTTGGCGGGCGTATTGGCGGGCAGGAATTTGCCGGTCTTTTCGGCGAGGTAGAGCAGGATCGCGTTGCTGTCGAACACGAACACGCCGTTGTCGTCGATTGCCGGCACCTTGCCGTTCGGATTGACCGCGAGAAATTCCGGCTTGAACTGATCGCCCTTGCGGGTATCGACCGGCACCAGCTCGTAAGGCAGGCCGGACTCTTCCAGAAACAGCGCGACCTTGTTGGGGTTGGGCGCGCCGTTGAAGTAAAATTTGAGCATTGGAATTCTCCCTCGCTTTCATTGTTGCCGGGAAAACCGGGACGCGGCGACAATGCCGCGGACGGCTGTCCATGCTCAAATTCCGCCAAATGCGCAAGCGACGAGTTCGTGAGGGGCAGGGTGGTCGCGCCCGGTCGAATAGAATCGTGCGTCATTCCGGGATGCGCGGGCCCGGAATCCATACTTCCTGCAGGGGTCATGGATTCTCCGATGTGCAATTGCACATCATAGCTCGCGCGGAGCCTGTCATCGGGCCGCGCTTTGCGCGGACCCGTTGGCGCGCCCTGGAATGACGGGGAACGAAATGTTCGGCAGAACAAAAAGACTTAACCCGCCACCATCCCGGAGCGGATTTCGGCGCGCAGCTCGTCGATCAGCCGCAGGCCCTTCTTGGTCTCGATGTGCCAGAAGGTCCAGCCGTTGCAGGCGCCCGAGCCCTGCGCCACCGCGCCCATGCGGTGGATCGAGCCGACCTTGTCGCCGAGCATGATGGCGCCGTCGGCGCGCACCAGGGCGCCGTGGCGCTTCTTGGAATCGACCAGTTTGGTGCCGGGCGAAATCATGCCGCGCTCGATCAGTTCGGAGAACGCCACCCGGGGCGCGTCGCGCGCGGTCATGAACGGCGCCAGCGTGGCTTCCGGCAGCGGCTCGATCGCGGCGATGCGGGCTTCCGCCGCGGCCGCGTAAGTCCGGTCGCGTTCGAAGCCGATGTAGTTGCGGCCGAGACGTTTGGCCACGGCGCCGGTGGTGCCGGTGCCGTTGAACGGATCGATCACGAGATCGCCGGGTTTCGACGACGACAGCAGCACCCGCGCCAGCAGGCCTTCGGGCTTCTGGGTCGGATGGACCTTCTTGCCGTCCTTGCCCTTGAGGCGTTCCTCGCCGGTGCACAGCGGAATCAGCCAGTCGGAACGCGCCTGCACGTCCTCGTTGGCGGCCTTCAGGGCTTCGTAGTTGAAGGTATAGCCCTTGGCCTTCTCGTCGCGCGCGGCCCAGATCATGGTCTCGTGGGCATTGGTGAAGCGGCGGCCGCGGAAATTCGGCATCGGATTGGTCTTGCGCCAGACGATATCGTTGAGAACCCAGAAGCCGAGGTCCTGCATGATCGAGCCGACGCGGAAAATGTTGTGGTAGGAACCGATCACCCACAGCGTCGCCGACGGTTTCATGATGCGGCGGCAGGCCAGCAGCCAGGCGCGGGTGAAATCGTCATAGGCGGCGAAGGATGAAAACTTGTCCCAGTCGTCGTTGACGGCATCGACATGGGATTCGTCGGGGCGCTTGAGATCGCCCTTGAGCTGCAGGTTGTACGGCGGATCTGCAAATACCAGATCGACCGAACCGGCCGGCAATTTCGACATCTCGGCGACGCAATCGCCAACGACGATACGAGCGCTCGGATCGGACTCAAATTGAGTGCGGGGCGCCCTTGCAGACGCCCCGCGACGCGACACAACCATGACTCAAATACTCTGACTCAGGCGACGCAGTCGGCGACGCGGGACTAAACAACCGACTGGCGATACATTGACCGGCAAAGTAAAAATCGACTTAACCGGGTAATTCTTTCACGCTAGGCAATTTTTGCCGGGCGGGTTATTGATTAACGCAATGGAAATTTTACGTTGGTGCCGCGTTGGCTGTCGGCGGGGCTGCGACAGCGGGTCGGAATGAGGAAAAGCGCCATGCGTTACGATGATTTCCGTCGCAGCGACGACATCGACGACCGTCGCGACGACAGCGGTGGCGGAATCGGCGGCGGCGGCGGTTTTGGTCTCCCGATGGGCGGCGGCGGGCTCGGCATCGGCACCCTGATCGTGCTCGGCCTTGTCAGCTACGCCTTCGGCATCGATCCGCGCATCCTGATCGGCGGCGCGGAAATTCTCAACGGCGGCCGCAGCCAGGCGCCGACCTATCAGACCGATCGCAGGTCCGGCGCCCGCCAAGACCGGCGCGCCGACCGACGAGATGGGCAGCATGATCGCCGGCATCCTCGGCGAGATCGACGATCGCTGGAGCGAAATCTTCCAGGCCAGCGGGCAAACCTATACCGGTCCGCGCATCGTGCTGTTTCGCAACGCCACCAATGGCGGGCGCTGCGGCATGGCGCAGTCGGCGATGGGGCCGTTCTACTGTCCGCCGGACAAGCAGATTTTTCTCGATACCGGATTTTTCCGTGAGGTCGAGACCCGGTTTCACGGCTGTTCGGGCAATGCCTGCAAATTCACCGCGGCCTATATCATCGCCCATGAAGCCGGACATCACATCCAGAACCTGCTCGGCATCCTGCCGCGGGTGACGCGGCTGCAGCAGCAGGCCGGCAGCAAGGCGGAATCCAACGCGCTGCAGGTCAAGGTCGAGCTGCAGGCGGATTGCCTGTCGGGCGTCTGGGTCAACCGCGAGGAGAAGAAGCGTCCGGGCTTCCTTGAAGCCGGCGACATCGACGCGGCGCTGACCACGGCCTCCGCGATCGGCGACGATACGCTGCAGCGGCAGGCCACCGGGCGGGTGGTGCCGGATTCATTCACCCACGGCTCGGTCGGCGCAGAGAAAGCAATGGTTCATGACCGGCTATCAGCAGGGCACCGTGCAGGCCTGCAACACGTTCGCCGCAGGGGCGTTGTAACGGCGTCATTCCGGATCAGCGCGCTTCGCGGACTGTCCGGAATGACAGACGAGGGTTCACCATGTCCTCCATCGACGACTCCAGGGAATTCGTGCCGCTCAACATCGCGGTGCTGACGATTTCCGACACGCGCTCGCTTGCGGACGACAAATCCGGCACGGTGCTGTCGGAGCGGATCATCGCTGCCGGCCACGGACTGGCGGCGCGCGAGATCATCGTCGACGACGTCGACGCGATCCGCATCATCCTCAAGAGATGGATTGCCGATCCGGATATCGATGCCATCATCACCACCGGCGGCACCGGCTTCACCGGGCGCGACGTCACCCCGGAGGCGGTCGAGCCGCTGTTCGAAAAGCGGATGGACGGCTTCTCGATCGCATTCCATATGCTGAGTTACGCCAAGATCGGCACCTCGACGATCCAGAGCCGCGCCACCGCCGGCGTCGCCGGCGCCACCTTCATCTTCTGCCTGCCGGGATCGCCGGGCGCCTGCCGCGACGGCTGGGACGGCATTCTGGCGGCCCAGCTCGATTACCGGACCCGGCCGTGCAATTTTGTCGAAATCATGCCGCGGCTCGATGAACATCTGCGGCGGCCGAAAGCGAAGGGCGCGTCGGCGTGATCCCGGTCATTGGCGACGAACCTACCCTCCCCTCGAGGGGGAGGGTCGACGCGAATGAAATTCGCGGCGGGGTGGGGTGACAGCCTCTCCCCTTGAATGCTGCCCGAGTTGAGAGATCACCCCACCCCGCCTCGCGTCTCGCTACGCTCGATGCGAGCCGACCCTCCCCCTCCAGGGGAGGGTGAAGATGCGGCGACAACTACAGCTTCAATTCCCAGGTTTCGCCGACGAGATCGACGCCGAAACTGTGGTGCGGCTCTTCCTTGACGCGGCGAAATCCGGCGCGCTGATAAATCCCGCGCGCGGCGACGAGGATGCTCTGGGTCCAGAGCGTCATCGATGTGTAGCCGGCCTGCCGCGCGAAACGGATGCACTGCTCGGTCAGCGCGCGCCCGACGCCGAGCCCTCGCGCCCGTCGCTCCACCAGCAGCAGGCGCAATTTCGCGACCTGGTCGGACGCCTTGACCACAAAGATCGAGCCCACCGGCTCGCCGTCGATCTCGGCGATCCAGCAGTGCTCGCGCGAGGCGTCGTATGATTTGATGAACTGCGCCCCGATCTCGGCGGCGAGCGCTTCAAAACTGATATCCCAGCCATATTCCTGCGCATACAGCGCGCCGTGCCGTGACACGATCCAGCCGATGTCGCCGGGGCGATGGCTGCGCAGCAGGAAGCCTGCGGGCCGTCGCGCCGCCGGCTCCAGCGCCTGCTCGATGGTGGTCATGGCGCTGACCATGGCGGCGCGCTCCCCGGCATCCAGTTCGGCCAGCAAAGCGGCGACGGCGCTGCGCGATCGGCTGTCGAGGTCTGCAAAGGCCGCGCGGCCTTTCGCGGTCAACGCCAGCTCGGTGACGCGGCGGTCGGCCTTCGACGGTTTGCGCGCCACAATCTGGCGCCGCTGCAAAGCCTGCAGGGTGCGGCTGAGGAATCCGGCATCGAGACCCAGCGCGCGGACCAGTTCGGTGGCGGTGCAGTGTTGCCGTTCCGCGATTTCGTAAATGATCCGCGCTTGCTGCAGCGTCCAGGGACTGTCCAGCAGCTTCGGCTCGATGATGCCCAGTTTGCGGGTGTAGAACCGGCTGAAGCCGCGAACCGCGGCAATCTGTTGTTCCAGCGAATCCGATATGCTTGACTTCATCAAATTATTATTTGACGAAATCAAGTATATTGCAAGCGCGTTCAGGCTACCGTGATGCGGCTGCGCAGCAGCGTGCGCGAGGAGCGGCCGAGCTGCCGCAGCAGCCGGGCCTCGGAGCGGCGGGCGTCCGGCGCGTAACCGCCGAGCCGGTCGTAATGTTCCCGCGCGATCAGCAATCCCTGGTCGGCCGACGGCCCGGCGATCATCCGCGCGAAAAATTTGAAGCCATCGCGCAGGCGGGTATCGGCATAGGGCGAGCGGGCGTAGCGGAAGATGCCGGCGCGCGGCCGGTCGCTGATCTCGACCCTTTGGATGAATTGCGCTGTTTCCTCGATCCAGCCGTGGTCCAGCACCGCACCGGCATGCAGGAACATCAGCCAGGACGAGCGGGCCTGACGGGCGCCGGCCGCCAATGCCGCCGCATGCGAGCCCTCGAATCGCAGAAACCGGCAACCGGCGACGTCGGCGACCCGCTCGATTACGCCGGTGCCGGCGCGATCGACCAGCAGCACCTCGCGCACCAGGCCGGCCGCGGCGCCCGGCACCAGCGCCGCAAGAGTTGCAACCGCGGGCTGCTCGATGCCCTCGGTGGGAATGATGACGCTCAGCATGGATGTCTCTTCGAGGTCTCAAGGCAGGGAAGCGCCGCACTGTTATCACCTTGTCACACTCAAATCAGCCTGCGGGTTGCAGCTTTTTGCGGCGGGGAGCGAACGGCCTGGCCAGTCAGTGTTATTTTTTTCGGATGTGGATGCTCGCTTGATGTTCTTGATTTGTTCTAAAGCCGTGCTATGTTCTGGCCATGAGTTCGAGCATCCTCACATGCCCTCAAGCACCCGCCGGTCACGGCGCCCTCCGAGCCGGCGGGTGTTCCTTCTGCTTTTCCCGAACTGGCGGTGGCGATCGAGCAGGAGCGGCGGCGTGGCCGCGGCGCCCAATCCAACGACAGCGGCCGCTTCGAAGCCGAAGCGCGCGTCGCGTTCGATGACGGCTGGCAGAGCCTCGATGAACTGCCGCCGTTCAAGACCACGGTCGCGGTCGACACCGCGCGCAAGGTCATTACCCGCAACGACTCGCCCGATATCGGCTTCGACCGTTCGATCAACCCCTACCGGGGCTGCGAGCACGGCTGCGTCTACTGTTTTGCCAGGCCGACCCATGCCTACCTCGGGCTGTCGCCGGGGCTCGACTTCGAATCGAAGCTATTTGCGAAACCCGACGCGCCGCAGCTTTTGGAAAAGGAACTGGCGGCGCAGGATTACGAGCCGCGCATGATCGCGATCGGCACCAACACCGATCCCTATCAGCCGATCGAGCGCGAGCGGAAGATCATGCGCGGCATTCTCGAAGTGCTGGAACGCGCCAGCCATCCGGTAGGTATCGTGACAAAATCGGCGCTGGTGACGCGCGACATCGACATCCTGGCGCGGATGGCGAAGCGCAACCTCGCCAAGGTGGCGCTGTCGGTCACCACGCTGGACCCGAAACTTGCGCGCACCATGGAGCCGCGAGCATCCACCCCAGCCAGGCGGCTCGAGGCGCTTCGGCAATTGTCCGAAGCGGGAATCCCGACCACGGTGATGGTGGCGCCGGTGATCCCGGCGCTGAACGATTTCGAGATCGAGCGCATTCTGGACGCGGCGGCGCATGCCGGCGTCAAGGAAGCGAGCTATGTGCTGCTGCGGCTGCCGCTGGAGGTGCGCGATCTGTTCCGCGAATGGCTGATGGCGAACTATCCCGACCGCTACCGCCACGTCTTCACGCTGATCCGCGACATGCGCGGCGGCCGCGATTACGATTCGCAATGGGGAACGCGGATGAAGGGCACCGGGCCGATGGCCTGGATGATCGGGCGCCGGTTCGAGATCGCCTGCGAAAAGCTCGGGCTCAACAAAAGGCGCTCGAAACTGACCACCGATCATTTCGCGCGGCCGAAACGCAGCGGCCAGCAACTGAGTTTGTTTTAAGTGTGCGCGCGACGGCGTTGCTTCCGCTCGCCTATGACCGGCGATCCGGTATCGCCAGAGGCGGCAGATGGGTGCTCGCAGCTTCTACGTCTACATCCTTGCCAACCGCATTGGCGGAACGCTCTACATTGGCGTGACCAACGACCTCGTCCGTCGCGTGTGCGAGCATAAATCCGCTGCGGCCGAAAGCTTCACCAAGGATCATGATGTGAATCGTCTGGTCTATTTCGAATGCTTTGAGGATATTGAAGCGGCGATTCACCGTGAGAAGCGGCTGAAGAAATGGACGCGGGCGTGGAAGATTGCTCTGATAGAGAAGGACAATCCGAATTGGATTGATCTTTGTCCTGAGATCGCCGGCGGATGAGCAGGTTAGCGTTTCTTCCAACATAAAAAGTCGTCATCACCCGGCTTGACCGGGTGACCCAGTAATCGCCGGCGCCTGTGTTTACTGGGCGCCCGGTCATGGGCGAGCGGAAGCGACGCCGTCCTTCGGACGGCTATGCCGGGCGACGACATCGCTCGATGGCGCAATGCGCGGCCTGTTGGCCCAGGCGGTCGAGGCCGAGGTCGCGGACTTTCTCGGCAAGCATGCCGATTTGAAGACCGCGGACGGCCACCAGCGCGTGGTCCGCCACGGTCACCTGCCGGAGCGCGAGGTGATGACCGGTATCGGTCCGGTCGCCGTCCGTCAGCCGCGTGTGCGCGATCGGGAGGCGGACGCCGCCGATCCCGACCGCATCCGGTTCTCTCCGTCGATCCTGCCACCCTACCTGCGCCGTTCGAAGTCGATCGAGACACTGCTGCCGATCCTTTACTTGAAGGGTATCTCGACCGGCGACTTCTCCGAGGCGCTGGCTGCGCTGCTCGGCAAGGATGCTGCCGGGTTGTCGGCATCCGCCATCGGCCGCCTGAAGGATGGCTGGCTCGACGAGCACACCGCGTGGCAGAAGCGCGATCTGTCGGCGAAGCGCTACGTCTACGTCTGGGCCGATGGCATCCATCTCCAGGCGCGGCTCGAAGACGAAAAGCAGTGCATCCTCGTGCTGATCGGTGCGACGCCGGAAGGCCGCAAGGAACTGGTCGGCTTCACCGATGGGGCTCGCGAGAGCGCGCATGACTGGCGCAATCTGCTGCTTGACCTGAAGCGGCGCGGGCTCGATGCGCCCCCGCGGCTCGTCATCGCCGATGGCGCACTCGGGTTCTGGAAGGCCGCCGGCGAGGTCTGGCCGAGAACGCGCGAGCAGCGCTGCTGGGTGCACAAGACCGCGAACGTGCTCGCCAAGTTGCCAAAGAGCCAGCAGCCGAAAGCCAAGCGCGCGTTGCAGGAGATCTGGATGGCCGAAACCAAGGCCGCCGCCGAGCTGGCGTTCGACGCCTTCGTGGAGAGCTACGCGCTAAAATACGAGAAGGCGGCCGACTGCTTAAGCCAGGATCGAGACGCGCTGCTGGCTTTCTACGACTTCCCGGCCGAGCACTGGAAACACCTGCGGACCACCAACCCCATCGAAAGCACCTTCGCCACTTGTTATTGAGGTTGGACCTTCAACATAAAAAGTCGTCATCACCCGGCTTGACCGGGTGACCCAGTATCGCCGGCGCCTGTGTTTACTGGATCGCCCGGTCATAGGCGAGCGGAAGCGACGCCGTCCTTCGGACGGCTATGCCGGGCGATGACATCAGCGTTGGTGTAGAACCACCCTCTGAATAACGGGCATTGCCTTGAGTTCCCGGTTGCGCCGCCGGGCTGGCTTGCGCACCATCCCGGCATGATTCGCGATAAATCCGAAAAAGAACCGGTCCAGCTGCCGAAGGGCGTGCTCGCGGTGTCGCCGCCGAGCTTTCGCCGCGAGCGGGCGCTGATCAAGCGCGGGGTCTGGCCGGTGGCCGGTTGCGACGAGGCCGGGCGCGGTCCGCTGGCAGGCCCGGTGGTGGCCGCCGCGGTGGTGCTCGATCCGAAGCGAATCCCCAAAGGCATCGACGATTCCAAGCGGCTGACGCCGGAGCGCCGCGAGGAACTGTTCGAACAGATCTGCGCCACCGCGTCGTTTGCGGTCGCCTTCGCCTCGCCGGCGCGGATTGATCGCGACAATATCCTGCGCGCCTCGCTGTGGGCGCTGGCGCAGGCGGTGCACGCGCTGCCGGAATTGCCGAAGCATGTGTTCGTCGACGGCCGCGACCGGCTCGATACGCCGTGCGACTGCGACGCCGTGATCGGCGGCGACGGGCTGGTGCTTTCGATCGCGGCGGCGTCGATCATCGCCAAGGTCGCGCGCGACCGGCTGATGTGCAAGCTGGCACAGGATTGTCCGGGTTATGGTTTCGAACAGCACAAGGGTTATGGCGTGCCGGAACATCTTGCGGCGCTGAACCGGCTCGGACCCACGGTGCATCACCGCCGGTTTTTTGCACCGGTCGCCGCGGCACGCGAAAGACATCAGGCGATGACGATCGAAACCGCCGTCGCGAGGGAAACCCAGATCGAAGTCGAGGTTTCGGCTGCAATCTGAAACATTTTCTTGATGCGTTTTGTTCGTGCGAACCGCTATCCACTCGCTCGAGAGCGCTCTGTTGCCTCGGCGGCTGACGCGCTTTATCACACGTCGAGATCGAACAGGGCTGGCGGACAGGTTCGACTCGACAGGTTCGGCTTGGGCATTTCGGACGTTGCATGCGTTTCACCTCGCTGATTATCGAACTGATCCGCGCCCGGCCGCGGCTGGTGGTCTGGCTCGTGGTGTTGTTCCAGGCGGCGCTGTGGCTGATGCTGCCGTTGCTATTGTATCGAAGCCCTCCCGGCGACCTTGCCACGGTGCTGGCTTATGGCCGGGAATATCAGGTGGGAACCGATCTCGGCCCGCCGCTGGCGTTCTGGCTCGCCGATATCGCGTTCCGCGTCGCCGGCAATCACATGTTCGGCGTCTATCTGCTGGCGCAGCTTTGCGCGATCGCCACCTTCTGGACACTGTATCTGCTGGCGCGCGCCGTTGTCGGCGGACAACAGGCGGTGCTCACGGTGTTGCTGACCATGACGGTCGTGGCATTCAGTTCACCCGGCGTCGACTTTGGTCCGCTGGTGCTGGCGCGTCCGCTCTGGGCGCTGCTGCTGCTGCATTCCTGGCAGATCATCGGCCAGGGCCGCCGCAACGCCTGGTTCGCCTGGTCGATCGAAGCCGGACTTTTGCTGCTGACAACCCCCGCCGCGATCGGCTTGCTGATCCTGGTTGCCGCATTTGCGCTCGCGACCTCGCGCGGACGGCGCACGCTGCGGTCGTTCGATCCGCTGTTCGCGCTGCTGGTGATTGTCGTGCTGGCGCTGCCATATCTGATCTGGCTGATCCGCGCCGACACCCTGACGCTGCCGCCATGGCCCGCGCTCTCGGAGTTGAACGCAAGAGCGCTGCACTGGGCCGGCCTGCTCGGCGGCCTGCTGCTGGCGATGTCCGGCATCGTGCTGCTGGTGGTGCTCAACTCCGGCTGGTTCGGCCGCACCCCGGAAGAGGCGCCGATCATCTATCGGCCGCCGGTCGATCCGCTGGCGCGCAACTTTGTTTATTTCTTTGCCATCGCCCCGGCGCTGGCGGGCAGCCTGATCGCCGGCCTGTTCGATCTCGACCGGGTCGCGGGCGGGGCGGGTATCGCGCTGTTGCTGTCGGGACTGGCCGTGATTGTTGCAACCGGCGATCTGATCCAATTGCGGCGCCATCGGGTGCTGCGTTCGGTCTGGGCGGCCGCCGATCATCGCACCGGCGCTCGCGATCGTTGCGACGACGGTTTTTCTGCCCTGGACCGGCGG
This sequence comes from uncultured Alphaproteobacteria bacterium, assembly GCA_963734795.1. Lineage (GTDB taxonomy): Bacteria > Pseudomonadota > Alphaproteobacteria > Rhizobiales > Xanthobacteraceae > Bradyrhizobium. The sequence goes on along the minus strand of CAVTIW010000011.1, from coordinate 27,381 downwards.
CACCGAGGTGGCGACCTCGCTGCCCGCAACCGCGATCGGGCATTTTTTCGGCGACAGTTTTGAGCGGCGCACCAACCAGCCGCTGCGGGCGGTGACCGGCGATCCGCAGCTTGCCGGCCTGATCGCATTGGACGCCGGGCGTCCGCACCTGTTGCTCGAGGCGACGCCGGAACGGACGCCATGGCTGACAATGCAGAAATTCAACCAGACCGGCGGCGTCGTGGTCTGGCGCGCCTCCGACACCGACGGCACGCCGCCGCTCGAACTCGCGCAGCGTTTTCCCGGCCTGGTGCCGGAGGTGCCGCGGGTGTTCGAATGGCTGGTGAACGGCCGCGCAGCCGCTGTTGCGGATCGGCTGGGCCATCGTGCGGCCGAAGGCGCCGTGAGGCTGGTCTAGACGTTCACGCGCGTCTTGGCGCGTCCAGGACATGAAACCTCAGGATGAGGACGATTGCTCCAGCGCTTTCGCGATCGCGCGCAGATCCTGCCAGGTCATGCGCTTGTAGGACGGCGAGCGCAGCAGATAGGCCGGGTGGAACGTCGCCATGGCGCGGATCACGCGGCGTGCCGGTGTCGTAATCGAACCAGCGCCCGCGGGTTTTCATGATGCCCTCGCGGGTCGACAGCAGGGTCTGGGTCGAGGGATTGCCGAGCGTCACCAGCACATCCGGATTCACCAGTTCGATCTGCCGCTGGATGAACGGCAGGCAGATTTGCGTCTCCTGCGGCGTCGGCGTGCGGTTGCCGGGCGGCCGCCACGGAATGACGTTGGCGATATAGGCGTTGCTGCGGTCCAGCCCGATCGCGGCGATCATCCGGTCGAGCAACTTGCCGGAACGCCCGACGAACGGCAGGCCCTCGATGTCTTCCTCGCGGCCGGGCGCCTCGCCGACGAACATGATGCGCGCCTGCGGGTTGCCGTCGGCGAACACCAGACGCGTCGCGGTGGATTTCAGCGCGCAGCCGTCGAAATTCTCCAAAAGCGCCCGCAGCACCTCGAGCGACGGCGCGGTCCGCGCCGCTTCCCGCGCCGACAGGATTGCCGCCTCCGGCGCAGGCGCCGCCTCGCCCCGCGCGGCCGGGACCGCGGCAGGCGAACTCCTGACCGGTTGGGGTGGCGCCGGTTCGCTGGGCCGGGGGGCGATGTCGGGATCGGACAGCCGGTTGACCGGTTCTTCCGTCAGCGCGCAGTCGACCCCGGCCTCCAGGTAAAAGGCCAGCAATTGCTGAACGGTGGGAGCGCGGTCAGGCGTCATGGCTGTAAGTCAGGGGCATCCGGCCAATCTAGGATGGATCGCGCCGCAGCGAAACGCCTTGGGTCGCGTTTCCGTGGTTGTTCTTGGTCCAAAAATCGGAAACAAACGGGCTTTCGAAGCGTTCTCAAACCGGGCTGAGATCAAATCATGAGCACCGAAGAACTGCCGCCGCGCGAATCCATGGAATTCGACGTCGTGATCGTCGGCGCCGGGCCGTCGGGCCTCGCCGCCGCGATCCGGCTGAAGCAGCTCAATGCCGATCTGACATGTGGTCGTGGTCGAGAAGGGCTCCGAAGTCGGCGCGCATATCCTGTCCGGCGCGGTGATCGATCCGGTCTCGCTCGACAAACTGATCCCGGATTGGCGCGAGGACGCCGACTGCCCGCTGAAGACAGAGGTCAAGACCGACAAGTTCTACTGGATGACCGCGGGCATGGCGATCCCGCTGCCGGGGTTCGCGATGCCGCCGCTGATGGACAACCATCATTGCTATATCGGCTCGCTCGGCAATGTCTGCCGCTGGCTGGCGCGCAAGGCCGAGGCGCTCGGCGTCGAGATCTATCCGGGCTTTGCCGCGGCCGAGGTGCTGTACGATGAAAAGGGCGCGGTGCGCGGCATCGCGACCGGCGACATGGGCGTCGCCAAGGACGGCTCGCACAAATCGTCCTATACCCGCGGCATGGAACTGCTCGGCAAATACACGCTGTTCGCCGAAGGCGCGCGCGGCAGCCTGACCAAGCAGCTGATCGCGAAATTTGCCCTCGACGCCAACAGCGAGCCTGCCGAAATTCGGCATCGGTCTCAAGGAAGTCTGGCAGATCGATCCCTCCAAGCACCAGAAGGGCCTGATCCAGCATTCGTTCGGCTGGCCGCTGAACAATTCAACCGGCGGCGGCTCGTTCCTCTATCACTACGACGACAACCTGGTGGCGGTCGGTTTCGTCGTGCATCTCAACTACGACGATCCCTATCTGTCGCCGTTCGATGAATTCCAGCGCTTCAAGACCCATCCTTCGATCCGCACTCTGTTCGAAGGCGGCAAGCGGCTCGCCTATGGCGCGCGCGCCATCACCGAGGGCGGCTATCAGTCGGTGCCGCGCCTGAGCTTTGCCGGCGGCGCGCTGATCGGCTGCGCGGCGGGTTTTGTCAACGTGCCGCGCATCAAGGGCGTGCATAACGCGATGGGCAGCGGCATGCTCGCGGCCGAACATGTCGCGGCCGCGCTCGGCGCCGGCCGCGCCAACGACGAACTGGTCGATTACGAGAATGCGCTGGCGCGCTTCGCCCGTCGGCAAGGACCTGTACCCGGTCCGCAACGTCAAGCCGCTGTGGTCGAAGTTCGGCACCATCGTCGGCGTCGCCGCTCGGCGCCATCGACATGTGGTGCAACACGCTCGGTTTCTCGCTGTTCGGGACCCAGTCGCATGCCAAGCCCGACCGCAAGACGCTCGATCCGGCGAAAGCCCATGCGCCGATCGCGCCGCCGTAAAGCCGGACGGCAAGCTCACCTTCGACAAGCTGTCGTCGGTATTCCTGTCCAACACCAATCACGAGGAGGACCAGCCGGTCCATCTCAAGGTCGCCGACATGAACCTGCAGAAGACCTCCGAGCACGATGTCTATGCCGGCCCGTCCAACCGCTATTGCCCGGCCGGGGTCTACGAATGGGTCGAGGAGACGACCGGGCCGCGCTTCCAGCATCAACGCCCAGAACTGCGTCCACTGCAAAACCTGCGACGTGAAGGATCCGAACGGCAACATCACCTGGGTTCCGCCGGAGGGCGGCGGCGGCCCCAATTACGAGGCGATGTGACCACGATTGCGTGAGCCGGCGGATCGGGCCGCCGGTCACGATACCGCCACACTGAAAGCGTTTTCAGGTCAGGCTGGCTAAATCGGCGGCCATCGGGGCTGACCTGCCAATCGATTCGCCGTCCCGTATCCTTGCCGTATCCTTGCGGTTGAACGCCAAACGCGGCATTGTCACGGGGCCTGATGCCGACGATTGGGTTCGCATTCGAGATTGATCGTTGGATCCTGCCATAAAATCCTGGAGCTAGGCGAACCGTGATGTTTTCCATTCGTTTCAATCGCTTGACGATTGCCGCCGTCGCCTTCGCCGCGCTCGCAGTGCCGGGCTCGCTCTCGGCCCAGACGCCCGATCATCCGGCCGACAACTCGGCGCAATTTCCCACCAGCCGCGATCTGAAATCGCTGACGATGTCGGGCAGCTATCTGGCCGCCCGTCACGCCAGCGTGGAGCGGGACGCTACTTCGGCGGCGACGTTCTATCGCTCGGCGCTTCGCACCGATCCGAAGAACAACGAATTGCTCGACCGCGCGTTCATTTCGTCGCTCGCGGATGGCGATATCGACGAGGCGGTCAAGCTCGCCGACCGGATCCTGACCATCGACAAATCCAACCGCGTGGCCCGGCTGGTGGTCGGCGTGCGCGATCTGAAGCTGAAGAAATATGCCAGCGCGCAGCTCAACATCAATCAGTCGATTCGCGGACCGATCACCGATCTGGTCGCGACGCTGCTGTCGGGCTGGGCCAGCTACGGCGCCGGCGACACCAAGACGGCGGTCGCCAATATCGACAAGCTGACCGGTCCGGAATGGTATCCGCTCTTCAAGGACCTGCACTCCGCCATGATCCTCGAGCTCGCGGGCAAGGAAAAGGACGCCGGCGTGCGTCTGGAGCGGGCCTACAAGCTCGACGATTCGATGCTGCGGGTGGCCGACGATTATGCGCGCTGGCTGACGCGCAACAAGGACGAGGCGGCGGCGACCGCGGTCTACGAGGCGTTCGACAAGAAGCTGCCGCGGCATCCGCTGGTGCTGGAAGGCCTGCGCGACACCAAGGCCGGCAAGAAGCTGCCGCCGCTGGTGGATTCGCCGCAGACCGGCGCCGCCGAGGCGCTTTACGGCATCGGCGCGACGCTGACCCGCCGCGGCGGCGAGGATCTGGCGCTGGTCTATCTGCAGCTGGCGCTCTACCTCGAGCCCAACCATCCGCTGGCGCTGCTGTCGCTGGCCGATCTCTACGAGTCGGTGAAGAAGCCGGCGATGGCGATCAAGATCTACGAGCGCATGCCGGCCAGTTCGCCGCTGAAGCGCAACGCGCAGATTCAGCTCGCCACCGATCTCGACGCCGCCGACCGCAGCGACGAGGCGATCAAGATCCTCAAGGGCGTCACGGCGGAAGATCCCAAGGACCTCGAAGCCATCATGGCGCTCGGCAATGTCGAGCGCGGCCGCAAGAAGTTCGCCGACTGCGCCGAGACCTACTCCCAGGGCATCGATGCCCTGCCGGACGCCAACGACAAGATCAACACGGTCTATTACTACTACCGCGGCATCTGCGAGGAGCGCTCCAAGCAGTGGAACAAGGCCGAAGCCGATATGCGCAAGGCGCTCGAGCTGCAGCCCGACCAGCCCCATGTGCTGAACTATCTCGGCTATTCGTGGATCGATCAGGGCATCAATCTCGACGAAGGCATGAAGATGATCAAGCGCGCCGTCGATCAGCGCCCGGATGACGGCTACATCGTGGATTCGCTGGGCTGGGCCTATTACCGCATCGGCAATTACGACGACGCGGTGAAGAATCTCGAGCGCGCCATCGATCTCAAGCCGGAAGACCCGACCATCAACGACCATCTCGGCGACGCCTATTGGCGCGTCGGCCGCACGCTGGAAGCCAAATTCCAGTGGGCGCATGCCCGCGACCTGAAGCCCGAGCCGGAAGATCTGCCGAAGATCGAAGCCAAGATCGAGCAACGGCCTGCCCGACGACACTTCCTCGGCGGCCTCCGCGGACAAGAAAAAGAGACGACAAGGGCGGCTGATCGAAGGGCTGGTCGCCGATGCCGGCGCTGACGGAGGACGGGCGCGCCAAGGTCAACCTGACCCTTCGGGTGGTTGGACGCCGCGTCGATGGCTATCACGACCTCGAAAGCGTGGTGGCGTTTGCCGATTGCGCCGACCGCCTCAGTCTGACGCCGGGATCGGAACTCAATCTCACCACCACCGGCCCGCTGGCGCGGCCTTGCGGCGAGGCGGCCGACAATCTCGTGCTCAAGGCGGCCCGCCTGCTCGCAGAGCGGGTGCCGGACCTGAAGACCGGCCATTTCACCCTGGACAAGGTCTTGCCGGTGGCGGCCGGCATCGGCGGCGGTTCGGCCGACGCCGCGGCGGCGCTGCGGCTGCTGGCGCGGCTCAACGATCTCGATGCTCGACGACAAACGTTTGCTTGAAGTCGCACTGCTGACCGGCGCCGACGTGCCGGTGTGCCTGGCCTCGCGGGCCTGCGACATGACGGGCGTCGGCGAAACCCTGCTGCCGCTGAACCTGCCGAAGATGCCGTGCGTGATGGTCAATCCGCGCGTTCCGGTCGCGACCAGGGATGTGTTTCAGGCGCTGGGCCTGCGCAACGGCGAACTGCTGGTGGGAGCGACCGACGTGCTCCGGGGCACGGCCTGGCCGGAAGACGGAGCCTCGCTCGAAGACTGGGTTGAAGTCCTCGCGGCCGGTTCCAACGACCTCGAAGCCCCGGCCGCGCGCATTCAGCCGGTGATCGGCGCAGTGCTCGCCGCACTCAGCGCCACCGACGGCGCCTGGCTGGCGCGGATGTCGGGGTCGGGCGCGACCTGTTTTGCGATCTATGAGAACACCGCCGAGGCGCAGCGCGCGGCGGGGAAAATTCAGCGCGATCACCCCGAATGGTGGGTGCATGCGGGGGTGTTGAGCTAGGTCGTTTTGTACAGGGTGGGCAAAGCCAACGGGTCGCGCGAATGCGCGCCCGATGATAAACGCCGCGTGCCCACCATCGCATGTCAAAACGCCGGTTCTATTGGTGGGCACGGCGCGAGGGCGCCTTTGCCTACCCTACGCGCGCCGTAATCGCTCAATGCGACCTTGCCAGGCAGAACGCCACCACCTGCTCCAGCGCGGTCTTCATCGTCGACGCCGGAAACAGCGCCAGCGCGTCGACCGCCATCGCGCCGTAATGCTGGGCGCGGTTGAGGGTGTCCTCGAGCGCGCGGTGCTTGGTCATCAGGCCGATGGCGTGATCGAGATCGCCGTCGCCGATCTCGCCGCGCTCCAGCGCGTTGACCCAGAACGCGCGCTCGCTGTCGTTGCCGCGGCGGAACGCCAGCACCACCGGCAGCGTGATCTTGCCCTCGCGGAAATCGTCGCCGATGTTCTTGCCGAGCTTTGCAGCCTTGCCGCCGTAATCCAGCACGTCGTCCACCAGCTGGAACGCGATGCCCAGATTCATCCCGACCGAGCGGCACGCGGTCTGTTCGGCCTTCGGACGGTTGGCGATGACGGGACCGACCTCGCAGGCCGCGGCGAACAGTTCGGCGGTCTTGCCGCGGATCACGGCGAGATATTCGTCCTCGGTGGTCGCGGTGTTTTTCGCCGCCGCAAGCTGCATCACCTCACCCTCGGCGATGGTCGCCGCGGCAGATGATAAAATATCGAGCGCGCGCAGCGAGCCGACCTCGACCATCATGCGGAAGGCCTGGCCGAGCAGGAAGTCGCCGACCAGAACGCTGGCCTCGTTGCCCCACAGCATGCGCGCCGACAGCTTGCCGCGTCGCAATTCGCTTTCGTCGACCACGTCGTCATGCAGCAAGGTGGCGGTATGCATGAACTCGACCGAAGCCGCGAGCTTGATATGGCCGTCGCCGGAATAGCCGGTCAGGCTGGCCATCGCCAGCGTCAGCATCGGGCGCAGCCGTTTGCCGCCCGAGGAAATCAGGTGGTTGGCGACCTCGGGGATCATGGTGACTTCCGAGCCGGTCCGCGACAGGATGGTGGCGTTGACACGCTCCATATCGGCGGCGACCAACCCGACCAGTTGGTCTATCGAAGCGCCGAGGGGCTTTCGAAGGGTACAATAACCGCCACGCTGGTCTCCACATTTGCCCAATTCGCACGTTCCTCGGGTATAACAATAGAAAGTGCGGGGTAGCGCGGCAAGAGCACCACGCCGATGAACTCGCGCCGCGCGACTGTCACGCCGGGCCGATAAAGGAGAACCGAAGTTGCGGGAATTGGTTCGGACCAACGATATCGTGCTGGTTTCCGCTGTCGGCGCGCTGCTCGACGGCGCCAATATTCATCATCTGGTGCTGGATCAGAACATGAGCATCATCGAGGGTTCCCTCGGGGTGCTTCCGCGCCGGATCCTGGTTCATGACGAGGATAACAGCGAAGCCCGCCAGGTTCTTGCGCGATGCCGGCCTGTCCCACGAACTGCGGGCCGATGACTGAGTCGTCAGCCGAATTCACCGAGGATGCCTTTCTCGGCGGACAGTTGCATCTGCGGCAGCCGAGGTCGGGTCACCGCGCCGGCCACGACGCCATGCTGCTGGCCGCGGCGACGTCGGCGCGTCCAGGTCAGCGCGTGGTCGATTTCGGCGCCGGCGTCGGCGCCGCCGGTCTCGCCGTTGCCAGGCGGGTAGCCGGAATCGAGCTGGTGCTGGTCGAGATCGATGCCGGGCTCGCGGAGCTCGCCCGCGGCAATGCCGTCTCGAATGCGATTCCGGCTGAGATCATCGTGCTGGATGTGACGTCGGCCGCCGACGGCTTTGCCGCGGCCGGCCTTTCTCCCGACAGTGTCGACGTCGTCCTGATGAACCCGCCGTTCAACGATCCCGCGCGGCACCGCGCCTCGCCGGACAAGGCCCGCGGCATCGCGCACGTGTCGACGGCTGCGACGCTCGATGGCTGGATTCACGCCGGCCGGCGAATTCTGAAATCCGGTGGTGTGCTGACCTTGATCTGGCGCGCCGATGGCCTCGGCGAGGTGCTGGCGGCGCTTGATCGCGGCTTTGGCAGCCTGGCGATTCTGCCGGTTCATGGCGACGCGGCAGCACCGGCGATTCGGGTGCTGGTTCGCGCCATCAAGGGCGGCAAGGCGCCGACCCAGATCCATGCCGCGCTGCTGCTCAATGACAAGTCAGCCGTGCCCAATAAACAGGTGCAGGACATTCTGGCCGGAAAAGGGGTATTGCCACTGGCGCTCCCCTGATGCGGCTCAATTGCTCAAGCTTTGAGCGAAGCGGCTATTGTTGGGGAAGCGTTTTCGAGCGCTGTTCTGGCGTCGAAGTGAAGTGAACCGCGGTCAAAAGCGTACCGATCAGCATCATCAGCAGATAGATCTTCATGTCTTTCTCCGCTGCAGCATTGCAGCCTGATAGTGATCGCGTTGCAAAAGGCGTTCCATTCGCAGGAATGACATCGGGGTGATAAAATGTGGTTAATTTTGAGAGTAATGGCATGACGGAACACACTGACAATCGCGCGACGTGGCCGGGCCTGATCGACCGGATCATGGAATACGTTCCGGCGCGGCTGCGGCGTGGTGCCGCCGTGGTTCCGGTGGTCCGGCTGTCCGGTGTGATCGGCGCGGTGACGCCGCTGCGGCCCGGCATGTCGCTGGCCGGCGTCGCCAAGACGCTCGAGCGCGCCTTCGCCACCAAAAATGCCAAGGCGGTTGCGCTGGTGATCAACTCGCCCGGTGGTTCGCCGGTGCAGTCGCGCCAGATCTACCTGCGGATCCGGCAGCTCGCGGCGGAAAAGAAACTGCCGGTGCTGGTGTTCGTCGAGGATGTCGCGGCCTCCGGCGGCTACATGATCGCCTGCGCCGGCGACGAGATCTTCTGCGATCCGAGCTCGATCCTGGGCTCGATCGGCGTGGTCGGCGGCTCCTTCGGATTCCAGGAACTGATCAAGCAAGATCGGCGTCGAGCGGCGGCTGTATACCGCCGGCGCGCACAAGGCGATGCTCGATCCGTTCCTGCCGGAAAACCCCGACGATGTCGCGCGGGTCAAGGCGCTGCAGCGTGAGATCCACGCCATCTTCATCGCGCTGGTGAAGGGAAGCCGGGGCGCCCGCCTCAAGGCCGCCGAGGACGTCCTGTTCACCGGCGAATACTGGGCCGGGGAAACCTCGGTTTCGCTGGGCCTTGCCGACGCGATCGGCGACCTGCGCTCGACGCTGCGCGCCCGCTACGGCGACAAGGTCCAGACGCCGGTGATCGCGCCGGCGACCGGGATGTTGTCGGGCCTGCTGGGCCGCAAATCGGCCGGGGCGGAGGCGCTGGGTCGGCTGGACGGGTTGGCGGGCCTGCCGGAGGAGTTGATTTCGGCGCTGGAGACCCGGGCGATTTGGGCCAAATTTGGGTTCTGAACGCGAATCGGCCGCGCCATTTGGTCCTAGATAAAGCGATTGCAGGCCGCTCCGGCTTGCGCAACTATATGGTCAGAGGGGGGCGACGAGTGAACGACGAGGATCGACCGATGCCGCCGCTGATCGCATTCGCGGGCGCCCTGGGTGGGCTGGCCGTGGTCCGCTGGGCTTACCGGACAGCCCTGAGGGTCAACAGGGAACTGGAAGAGGCGCGGCTTTCGCGGCTTGCTGAAGCCGCAAGGTCGGGCGAGATTCCGACGCTGCGGCGGGATCCCGCCACCGGCGCCTACCGGCCGGGCTGACCTTCTGGCTGATCGCAACCTGGCTGATCCCAAATTTCGCCGATCAGCAAATCTGCCTCCCTAAAATACTTGCGCCGGCCTCGGGGTGGGGCACCACCCGTGAGGACCGGCGAACAAGCTTGGAGGTAGCGTCGTTCTATTATCGGGCTCCGCAGCTTTTGTTGGTCACAATCTTGTCGTGAACGATCACGAATTCCGGAGCGCCGATTTTCGAAACACCAATCGTCTCGGAATTCCGAAGTTTCGCGTGATATCCGTCAATCGCTAACGATCCGCACGATCCGATAGCGGCGTTGCGGTGATGGTTAGCGGAGTATGACCGGGAATGGTGCCGCCACCGGCGTTTTCACGGCAAATCCCGCCGGACATTGCCTTGATTCCCGCTCCCCCCGCCGATACGGTCCCGCGCGCTTGCCGATCCCCAACATAATCCGAATCGGAACGATGGACGCCATACCGCCGCACATGCGCCCGGAACGCTCGTTCCAGGGCTTTATCCTGGCCCTGCAGCGGTTCTGGGCCGATCAGGGCTGCGTGATCCTGCAGCCCTACGACATGGAAATGGGCGCCGGCACGTTTCATCCGGCAACGACGTTGCGCGCGCTGGGGCCAAAACCCTGGAAGGCCGCCTATGTGCAGCCCTCGCGCCGGCCGAAGGATGGCCGCTATGGCGAAAACCCCAACCGGTTGCAGCACTATTACCAGTTTCAGGTGATCATCAAGCCGTCGCCGCCGAACCTGCAGGAGCTGTACCTGAAGTCGCTGGCCGCGATCGGCATCGATTCGAGCCTGCACGATATCCGCTTCGTCGAGGACGACTGGGAAAGCCCGACGCTCGGCGCCTGGGGGCTGGGCTGGGAATGCTGGTGCGACGGCATGGAAGTGTCGCAGTTCACCTACTTCCAGCAGGTCGCGGGCGTCGAATGCGCGCCGGTCGCCGGCGAACTCACCTACGGGCTGGAGCGTCTGGCGATGTATGTGCAGGGCGTCGACCGGGTCTACGATCTCAATTTCAACGGCCGCGACGGCGCCGAACGCGTCAGCTATGGCGACGTGTTCCTGCAGGCCGAGCAGGAATATTCGCGGCACAATTTCGAATATTCCGATGCCGACATGCTGTTCAAGCAATTCTCGATGGCCGAGGAAGCCTGCAAGAAATATCTTGAGGCGGGCTGGAAGGACGGCAATCGCGAGGCGCATCTGATGGCGCTGCCGGCCTACGACCAGTGCATCAAGGCCAGCCATGTCTTCAATCTGCTCGACGCCCGCGGCGTGATCTCGGTGACCGAGCGGCAGAGCTACATCATGCGCGTGCGCGAACTCGCCAAGGCCTGCGGCGAAGCCTGGGTGCACACCGAAGCCGGCGGCGCGGGTTGATCCAGCCGACGTGTCCTTGGGTTCACGTTCTCCAATTCGACGACGCCTCTTCTCCCCTCCCCCTTGCGGGGAGGGGTCGGGGGTGGGGGTCCACAGATGATGACGAACATGGTTGAATCGCTTGCCATGAATGATCGCCAGCGAGAGTTTGCGCACCGGATGCGCACAGAACCGACCGATGCCGAGCGCGTGCTCTGGCAGCGGCTTCGTCATGACATTGTCCTGGTCGGTTCGCACTTCCGGCGGCAAGCGCTTGTCGGTCCATACATCGTTGATTTCGCCAGCCGCAAAGCGAAGCTGGTCATTGAACTCGATGGCGGGCAGCATGATGAGCCGCGAGCAGCCGATGCCACGCGCACGCGGCATATCGAAGCTGCCGGATATCGCATCTTGCGGTTCTGGAATAACGACGTGCTCGGAAATCTCGATGGAGTGCTAAACGAGATTCAGTGCGCGTTGACCCCCACCCCCGACCCCTCCCCGCAGGGGGGAGGGGAGGCGCGCCAGCGAGCGCCGCGTCGTCCTCGTAGAGAGCGCAATTAGATGCCCGATCTTCTCCTCGAACTATTCTCCGAAGAAATCCCGGCGCGGATGCAGGCGAAGGCGGCTGAGGATCTGCGCCGCATGGTCACCGACAAACTGGTGGCCGAGGGCCTGGTCTATGAAGGCGCCAAGGCGTTTGCGACGCCGCGGCGGCTGACCCTGACGGTGCACGGCATTCCGGTGCGGCAGTCGGATCTGAAGGAAGAGCGCAAGGGGCCGCGGGTCGGCGGCCCGGAGGCCGCTATCGCGGGCTTTCTCAAGGCCACCGGCCTGGCCTCGCTCGACGAGGCAAAAATCCAGCGCGATCCGAAGAAGGGCGATTTCTACATCGCATTGATCGAAAAGCCCGGCCGCGCCACGCTCGACGTGCTCGCCGACATGCTGCCGGTGATCATCAGGACCTTTCCGTGGCCGAAATCGATGCGCTGGGGCGAACGCTCGGCAAAACCCGGCGCGCTGCAATGGGTGCGGCCGCTGCATGCCATCGTCGCCACCTTCGGCATCGATACCGAAGAGCCCGACGTGGTGAAATTCGCCATCGACGGCATCGAAGCCGGCCAGACCACCTACGGCCACCGCTTCATGGCGCCGGCGGCGATTCCGGTGCGCCGCTTCGAGGATTATGAAGCCAAGCTGCAGGCGGCCAAAGTCGTGCTCGATCCGCAGGCCCGCAAGGACATTATTCTGGCCGACGCCAAGCAGTTGGCGTTCGCGCAAGGTTTTGAACTGGTCGAGGATCAGGTGCTGCTCGACGAGGTGTCGGGCCTGGTCGAATGGCCGGTGGTGCTGATGGGATCGTTCGACCCGGATTTTCTATCGATCCCGGGCGAAGTGATCCGCGCCACCATCCGCAACAACCAGAAGTGTTTTGTGGTCAGCGATCCCAAGACCGGAAAACTGACCAACAAGTTCATCCCGACCGCCAACATCGAAGCGTCGCGACGGCGGCAAGACCATCGTCGCCGGCAACGAGCGCGTGATCCGCGCGCGGCTGAGCGACGCGAAGTTTTTCTACGAGACCGACCTGAAGACCAGGCTGGAAGATCGCTTACCGAAATTCGATTCAATCGTGTTTCACGAGAAGCTGGGCACGCAGGGTGAGCGGATCCAACGGATCGAGCGGCTGGCCGCCGAGATCGCGCCGCTGGTCGGCGCCGATGTCGAGAAGACAAAGCGCGCCGCGCGTCTGGCGAAGGCGGATCTGCTGACCGAAGTGGTCGGCGAATTCCCGGAGTTGCAGGGCCTGATGGGCAAATACTACGCGCTGGCGCAGGGCGAGGATGCCTCCGTCGCCGCCGCGAGCGAGGAGCATTACAAGCCGCAGGGACCGAACGACCGGGTGCCGACCGATCCGGTGAGCATTGCGGTGGCGCTGGCCGACAAGATCGACACGCTGGTGGGATTTTGGGCGGTCGATGAAAAGCCGACGGGGAGTAAGGATCCGTATGCGTTGCGGAGGGCGGCGCTGGGGGTGATCAGGCTGTTGCTGTCGATTGAGCGGAAGGTGCCGCTTATTCCGATTTTTTATAGCGCGGGAATGCTCGCGCATGCATTTTTGATCTGGGCATCAGATCGAAAGGCTGTGGAGTATTTAGACTTAGCTCCATCAGGATGGAAGAACGAGGACTTTTTTTTGAACTTTAGAATTGGGTATTCGTTTTCAGGCGCTCGGGACGAGCGTTGGATTGATGCTCACAGAAAATCTCAGACTAATTCCGTAGATCTTCTTTCTTTCTTCGCCGATCGCCTGAAAGTCCAACTGCGCGAGCAGGGCGCGCGGCATGATCTCGTCGACGCGGTGTTCGCGCAGGGCGCGCTCCCCTCCCCCTTGCGGGGAGGGGTCGGGGGTGGGGGTCCACAAGCGCAGGAACTCGTTGACCCTCACCCCGGACCTTCGGTCCGACCCTCCCCGCAAGGGGGAGGGTAGAGCAAGCAACGCTTCCGATATGCAAGACGACCTCCTGATGGTGGTCCGCCGCGTCGAGGCGCTCGGCAAATTTCTCGATACCGACGACGGCAAGAACCTGCTCGCCGGCACCAAGCGCGCCGCCAACATCCTGCGCATCGAGGAGAAGAAGGACGGCCGGGTCTATGACGGCGCGCCCGATGCTGCGCTGTACAGCCTCGATGAGGAAAAGACGCTGGCGACAGCCATCGACCAGGTGAAGGTGGAGGCGAGTGCCGCCGTCGCCCGGGAAGATTTTGCGGGCGCGATGAGTGCGATGGCAAAGCTCCGTCCGGCGGTCGATGCATTCTTCGACAGGGTGAAAGTCAACGACGACGACGCCAAGGTGCGTGAAAATCGCCTGATGCTGCTGAATGAAATCCGCGCCGCCACCCGCGCGGTGGCGGATTTTTCCAAGATACAGGATTAGGGCTCGTGCCCCGGATGCTGCGCAGCGCGCCGCCCTTACGGCGTGGTGCGCAGCTGATCCGGGGCCCATGGCCGGGCAAGCGAAGTGTGGGTCCCGGCGCTGCGGAGCAGCGTGAAGGACGCTGCACCGCGTCCGGGACACGTAACGCGGCCATCCTTCGAGACGCGCACCACAAGCGCGCTCCGCAAAAGATAAAGCCCCGCCCGGCGGGGGATCCGGGCGAGGCCTTCATGTCCGGTCGCCGTTGCGGCGCCCGGACAATTCAGGTGACTGGACTGGACTTATATTACTCGATCACCTGAACGATACGTCGCGAGCGCGGCTCGACCAGCACGGTCCGGCCGTTCACCACGGTGTAACGATAGGGTGTGACGCCGAACGTCTGCGGCACATCGTAAGTGGTCACGCCGTCATCAGGCAGCACGCCGCCGACGATGACGCGCTCGGGAATGGTGTAGGTCGGGACCCGTTCGCGGATGACATATTCACGAAACGCCGGTCGCTGCGCGACCGCAATTCCGCCGTCCGCATCTATCTCCACCGGTGTGCTGACGACAGTGCCCGTGGTGGGCGCGACGCCGACGGTCGTGTCGCTCTGGGCCTGCGCCGCGACCGGCGCACCCATGGCGCCCGCGATCGCTGCAATGGCAAGTATTCTGTTTCGCATGGGTCACTCCTTCGCGCTTGATGCACGCCGGCTTGCGCCGACACGCAATCCCACCCAATTCATCCCGCGCGGCATCGTTCCCGAAAAATTGCGCCGCTCACCGCTGCAATTTTCGGCATTGCGGGAACCCATTGAAGCGACAAGCGTCTGCTATCGTTGAACCGCCCCAGAGGCTAAAATGCAGGTCTCGATTCGATATCCCTCAGCGTCCCTCGGAGACATTTTGAATGACCATCACCGCTGCCCACATTCAACCCATCGTGGCCCTGATTGCGGGCGTCATCATTCTGATCATGCCGCGCTTCCTCAACCTCGTGGTAGCGATCTACCTGATCTTCATCGGGCTGGTCGGGTCTTGGCTTGTTCAGGATGTTTCACATCTAGCCGTGGAACGCGCTTCGCGGCTTGCGCCTGGAACCGCCCAAACGTGGTGTAAGGCGCGCATCCCACCTCCTCTTGCGGAATGTGTGTAAGTCATGGCCAAAGCCGTCGCGAAAGCTAAGAAAACCGCAGCGAAATCAAAGCCATCGGCCCCCGTCCCGGGCCAAAGCCGCGCCGCCGGCCGCAGCCCGCAAGGCCTTGAAGAAAGAGCCCGGCCAAGCCGGCGCCGAAACCGGCCGGCAAGCCGGCTGCGGGCCAGCCCGCGGCTTGAGGCGGCAAAATCCGGCAAATGGGTGTTCACGTTCGGCGACGGCAAGGCCGAAGGCAAAGCGGGCCTGCGCGATCTGCTGGGCGGCAAGGGCGCCAACCTCGCCGAGATGGCCAATCTCGGGCCTGCCGGTGCCTCCGGGCTTCACCATTCCGACCTCGGTGTGCACGTATTTTTACGCGCACGACAAATCCTATCCGGAGGCCTTGAAGGCGCAGGTCGAAAAGGCGCTGGATCATGTCGGCAAGCTCGACCGGCAAGGTGTTCGGCGACGCCAAAAATCCGCTGCTGGTTTCGGTGCGCTCCGGCGGCCGCGCCTCGATGCCGGGCATGATGGATACCGTGCTCAATCTCGGCCTCAACGACAAGACCGTGGAAGCGCTGGCCGAAATGTCCGGCGATCGCCGCTTCGCCTATGACAGCTACCGCCGCTTCATCACCATGTATTCCGACGTGGTGCTCGGCTTCGAGCATCATCACTTCGAGGACATCCTCGATACCTTCAAGGACAGCCAGGGCTATACGCTCGACACCGACCTTACCGGCGACGACTGGGTCGATCTGGTCGGCCGCTACAAGGACGCGGTGGCGCGCGAAACCGGCAAGGATTTCCCGCAGGATCCGCACGCGCAATTGTGGGGCGCGATTGGTGCGGTGTTTTCATCGTGGATGAACGCGCGCGCGGTGACCTACCGGCGGCTGCATGACATTCCGGAATCCTGGGGCACCGCGGTCAACGTGCAGGCGATGGTGTTCGGCAATATGGGCGAGACCTCGGCGACCGGAGTCGCATTCACGCGCAATCCCTCGACCGGCGAGAGCAAGCTGTACGGCGAATTCCTGATCAACGCGCAGGGCGAGGACGTGGTGGCGGGCATCCGCACGCCGCAGGACATCACCGAATATGCGCGCCAGGAATCCGGTTCCGACAAGGCGTCGATGGAAACCGCGATGCCCGATGCGTTCAAGGAGCTGACGCGGATCTACACGATGCTCGAAAAGCACTATCGCGACATGCAGGACATGGAGTTCACGGTCGAGCAGGGCAAATTGTGGATGCTGCAGACCCGCGGCGGCAAGCGCACCGCGAAAGCGGCACTGCGCATCGCCGTCGAACTCGCCAATGAGGGCCTGATCTCGAAAAAGGACGCGGTGTCGCGGATCGATCCGGCCTCGCTCGATCAATTGCTGCATCCGACCATCGATCCCTTCCGCGACGCGCGACGTCATCGCCACCGGCCTGCCGGCTTCGCCGGGCGCTGCCGCCGGCGAAATCGTGTTCTCGTCCGATGAGGCCGCAAAGCTGCAGGCCGACGGCCGCAAGGTCATTCTGGTGCGGATCGAGACCAGCCCCGAAGACATTCACGGCATGCATGCGGCCGAAGGCATCCTGACCACGCGCGGCGGCATGACCTCGCACGCCGCGGTGGTCGCGCGCGGCATGGGCAAGCCCTGCGTCTCCGGCTGCGGCTCGATCCGCGTCGATTACGGCCGCGGCACCATGAGCATCGGCTCGCGCACCTTCAAGACCGGCGACGTCATCACCATCGACGGCTCGCTGGGCCAGGTGCTGGCCGGGCGGATGCCGATGATCGAGCCGGAAATGTCGGGCGAATTCGGCACGCTGATGAGCTGGGCCGACCAGGTCCGCAAGCTCGGGGTTCGCGTCAACGCCGATACCCCGGAGGATGCGCGCACCGCCATCAAGTTCGGCGGCGAGGGCATCGGGCTTTGCCGCACCGAGCACATGTTCTTCGAGGAAACCCGGATCCGCACCGTGCGCGAGATGATTCTGGCCGAGGACGAGCAGGCCCGCCGCGCCGCGCTGTCGAAACTGTTGCCGATGCAGCGCGCGGATTTCGTCGAACTGTTCGAGATCATGAAGGGCCTGCCGGTGACGATCCGGCTGCTCGATCCGCCGCTGCATGAGTTCCTGCCGCACACCCAGGCCGAGATCGAGGAAGTCGCGCGCGCGATGAACACCGATCCGCGCCGGCTGGCCGATCGGGCCCGCGATCTCGCGGAATTCAATCCGATGCTCGGCTTCCGCGGCTGCCGGCTCGCCATTGCCTATCCGGAAATCGCCGAGATGCAGTCGCGCGCCATCTTCGAAGCCGCGGTCGAAGCGGGAAAACGCACCGGCAAGGCCGTCGGCCTCGAGGTGATGGTGCCGCTGATCGCGACCAAGATGGAGTTCGACCTGGTCAAGGCGCGGATCGATGCCACCGCGCAGTCGGTGATGAAGGAGACCGGCACCAAGCTGAGCTATCAGGTCGGCACCATGATCGAACTGCCGCGCGCCTGCCTGATGGCCGGCGACATCGCCAAGACCGCGGAGTTCTTTTCGTTCGGCACCAACGATCTGACCCAGACCACCTACGGCATCAGCCGCGACGACGCCGCCGGATTCCTCGGTACCTACATCGCCAAGGGAATCCTCGAGATCGATCCGTTCATCTCGGTCGATCGCGACGGCGTCGGCGAACTGGTCAAGATCGGGGTCGAGCGCGGACGCAAGACCCGTCCCGATCTCAAGGTCGGCATCTGCGGCGAGCATGGCGGCGATCCGGCGTCGGTGGCGTTCTGCCACGAGATCGGACTGGATTACGTCTCGTGCTCGCCCTACCGCGTGCCGATCGCGCGGCTGGCCGCGGCGCAGGCCGCGCTCGGCAAGGCGGTCGCCAGCCAGGCGTGAGCTGTATCTGCATGCCGATCGACGGCGTCATGTCCGGGCTGTCCCGGGCTATGGACTGCTTCGCCGCTCTCGCGTGACACGCGAGTCTCCAAGCACCGAAAATTCTCTTCATCATTTTTGTTGACGCGATATTTACCACTTTATTCGAGCGCCCTGTTTACCAAGGTTTTCGATGTGATCAGCGCAAACGCCAGCGACGGCTTGCGTGTATCCCGCGCGCACCACCGATTAACTCCCTCGCAACCTAAATTCGATACCACCAAAAAAGATCGAATTGCACGGATGTACTGGGGTTCGGTCGCGTGTGTGTAGCGTTGCGTGAGCGTATCGATGTCAGTAGTGCGTAACCGGCCGAAGGGCGCGCGTTTCGCGTCCTTCGGCCTGGGTCTTTGCGTCTTCGCATTGATCCCGACAGAACTCGGATATCAGGATATCGCATCGCTGCTGGCCCGGCAGCCGGGTGTCGCCGAACGCTGGCAGAAACGGGTGTTCTCTGCCGCCAGCACCATCCAGCTCGCCACCTACAGCTTCGGCCGTCCGATCGGGACTTCCTCTCCGCAGGCCGCGACCTATCGGCTGGCCAGCCTCGACAATCAGGGCATCGACATCACCGGGCTCGGTAACGCGCAATCCGATTGCACAGCCGCCGCCGCGCTATCAGGCGTCGGATTTCCCCAAGGTCGATCGCACGCTGAAGGGCGACCGCCTGGTCAAGCTCTCGCCCGAGCCGCGCGCCGGCCGAAGCCGCGCCCGCGAACGACGATCCCTCGACATCCAACGCATCGGTGATGGGCGCGAAAACCGCCGCCGCCGCACCCGCATCGGCATCGCCTTCCGCTCGATCCGGAACTTCAGGAAGCGCTGAGCGCACCGCCGCTTCCCCAATACGATGTCTCGATGTCGCTGGAAGCCCAGCCGCTCGACGACCTCAAGGCCGCGCCCGATGCCGTCGCGATCCCGCTGGAGCCCGCTCCATCGCATGACGGCTTCTCGGTGAAGACCGCGAACCTGTTTTTCGGAAGCTCCTCGCTCGGCGCATCGGCGGAGAGCATGGAACGCTGGCAACCCGGCGAAGAGCCGATGATCGTGCACGCCGGAGCGCTCCCGATCCGGACCTGAAGGTGGCGTCGCTGCCGTCAGCCGCGGATGAGCCGTCCAAATCGGTCGAGAGCGGCGAGAGCATCGCCGCCAAGGGCGAAGTCAACGCCGACAATCAGCGCGCCAAGACGCCGGCCGAGCGGCTCGGCCTGTTCGACGAGAAGGCGCGCGTCAAATCGGAGAAGTGCCTCGCCGAAGCGGTGTATTTCGAAGCGCGCGGCGAAGCCGTGCGCGGCCAGATCGCGGTGGCCCAGGTGGTGATGAACCGCGCCTTCTCCGGCTTCTATCCGACCACGGTGTGCGGCGTGGTCTACCAGAACAAGAACCACCACCTGGCCTGCCAGTTCACCTTCGCCTGCGACAACGTCGCCGACGTGGTCCGCGAACCCGACATGTGGGACCGTGCCAGAAAAATCGCCAAGGCGATGCTCGACGGCGAGCTTTGGCTGCCGGAAGTCGCCAAGTCGACGCATTACCACGCTTATTGGGTGCACCCGTCCTGGGTGGCCGAGATGAAGAAGACGTACAAATTCGGCGTCCATACCTTCTACCGGCCGCGGGCCTGGGGCGACGGCAGCGAGGCGCCGAGCTGGGGAACGCCGGCGCAAACCGCGGAAATCTCGGCCGAGCTCGCCGAAGCAGCGCACAGCACCGCCGAGATGTCGGACGCCACGGTGCGGCGCTAGTCTAGAGTTCCGATCTACTCAGAAGCGCCCACTCACGCGTCGATATCCAGGGCGACGTCGAAATTCGGCGCCGAATGCGTCAGCGCGCCGGCCGAGGCGTAGTCCACGCCGGTCGATGCGATCTTGGCGATCGAGCTTTGGGTGACGCCGCCGGAGGCCTCCAGCACCACGCGCCCGCTTGCCAGCTTCACCGCCTCGGTCAGCTCGGCGATCTCCATGTTGTCGAGCAGCACCACGTCGGCGAGGCCGGTGTCGAGCACCTCGCGCAGCTGCCCCAGCGTATCGACCTCGATCTCGATCTTGACCAGATGCCCGATATGGGAGCGGGCGCGTTGCAGCACCGGTTTGACGCCGCCCGCGACCGCGATGTGGTTGTCCTTGATCAGGATGGCATCATCGAGCCCGAAGCGATGGTTGAAGCCGCCGCCGCAACGCACGGCGTATTTCTCCAGCGCGCGCAGCCCCGGCGTGGTCTTGCGGGTGCAGCAGATCCGCATTTTGGTGCCGGCGGTATGGCGCACGTAGTCGGCGGTCAGGGTGGCGATGCCGGACAGCCGGCCGACGAAATTCAGCGCGGTGCGCTCGCCGGCGAGCACGGCGCGCGCCGGGCCTGAAATCGTCAGCACCTGCACGCCCGCCGCGACGACGCCGCCGTCACGAAAATGCGCATCGATGCTGAGATCCGGCGACAGTTTCCGGAACACCGCTACCGCCAGCGGCAGTCCGGCGATCACGCCGGCCTGCCGCGCGATCAGGACGGCATGGGCGTGGGTGGTTTCGGGGATGGTGGCCATCGAGGTGATGTCGCCGGCGCGGCCGAGATCCTCATCCAGTGCGCGCTGCACCGCCTCGTCGATAACGAGCGGCGACAGAAACGCGTTCGGATGCAACAACGATGCGGATGTGGTCATGATGCGGGTTTCCCGTCAGGCGGTGATCGGTTGGGCCGACCGCGCCGCGGCGCGCTCAGCGAGGGAGGCGGCGATCTCGCGCGCCGCGGCCAGCGTCGTCATGGTGCGCCGGGCCAGCGCCGGCTTTTCGGCCGGATGATCGGAGCGGAAATGCGCGCCGCGGCTTTCGCGCCGGGCCCAGGCCGAGGCCGCGACCAAAAGCGCCGTGGTGGCCATGTTGCGCAGCGCGATATTGCCGGCGTTGCGCTCGATGGCCGCGAACGCCCGCACCGCTTGCGCCAGCCGCTCGCCGTCGCGGATCACGCCGACATGCGAGGTCATCATCGCCCGCAGCCTTGTTTCCGATAGCGCAGGCATGGCGCCATTTTGTGGGGTGATGGGTTCCGCCGGCGCACAGGCGGGCGCGGCGACGGCGTTGCCGTCGATGTCCTCGGCGATGCGCGCGGCATAGACCACGGCCTCGATCAGGGAATTCGACGCCAGCCGGTTGGCGCCATGCGCGCCGGTAGACGACACTTCGCCGCCCGCCCACAGTCCCGGCAACGAGGTGCGGCCGCGCGCATCCACGGCGATGCCGCCCATGTGATAATGCGCGGCGGGCGCCACCGGAATCGGCTGTATCGCCGAGTCGATGCCGGCGGACATGCAGCTGGCATGGACGGTCGGAAATTTCCCGGCGAAATGCGCGCCGAGCGCGGTCGTGGCGTCGAGGAACGCGCCACGGCCGGCGGCGATTTCCGCGAACACGCCGCGCGCCACGATATCGCGCGGCGCGAGTTCAGCGAGCCGATGGCGCGCCGGCATGAAGCGTTCGCCCTTGTGGTTGATCAATGTTGCGCCTTCGCCGCGCAGCGCTTCGGTCGCCAGCGGCGCCGGATCGCGGCCGACCATGATCGCGGTCG
This sequence comes from uncultured Alphaproteobacteria bacterium, assembly GCA_963734795.1. Taxonomy (GTDB): domain Bacteria; phylum Pseudomonadota; class Alphaproteobacteria; order Rhizobiales; family Xanthobacteraceae; genus Bradyrhizobium. Next base: position 5,714 of record CAVTIW010000011.1, on the reverse strand, counting down.
GGTGAAACTGTACGAATTCCGGATCGGCGATCACCGCCCCGGCGCGCGCGGCGATCGCAAGCCCCAGTCCGCTGGCTTCGGCCGGATTGGTCGTTACGGCATAGAGATGCCCGATGCCGCCGGTCGCCAGCACTATTGCGCGCGACGCCATCGTCACGGGTTTTGCGACGGCGTCGCCGATCCGACGCAACCGCAGTCCGGTGACCGCGCCGTCCGCGGTCAAAAGCGCTTCGGCGGAATAACCTTCGATCACCCGGATCGAGGGCGTCGCGCGCACGGCTTTGATCAATGCCGCGATGATCGCCTTGCCGGCCATGTCGCCGCGCACATGCACGATGCGCCGCGCGGAATGCGCGGCTTCCCGGGATACCGCGAGCCTGCCTTCGAGGTCGCGATCGAACGGGACACCATAGTGCAGCAAATCGCCGATGCGGACACCGGCTTCGCGCGCCAGTCCCAGCGCTATTCCTGCATCGACCAGGCCCGCGCCGGCCGCGATGGTATCGGCGGCATGGGCCTCCGCGCTGTCGCCTTCGGCGACCGCCGCTGCAATGCCGCCTTGCGCCCACGCCGTCGAAGCGCCTTCGCCCAGAGCGGCAGCGGAGATTACCGTGACCGGGCGCGGCGCCAGTTTCAGCGCGCAGAACAGCCCGGCGAGGCCGCCGCCGACAATAACGACGTCGCCGGTGTTGCGGGTAAGATCATGATCCTGATTTTGCATGCCGGATTCCGCTGCTCGTCGTCTTCCGCGAGTGCGGCGACCCATACGCCGTGTCGCCGCGTTCGCCTGGCTCGGCGACGTCTTCGTTCAATTCAGTTCTTCAGATTGATCATCCGCTCGACCGAACGCCGCGCCCTTCCGGCGATCATGGGATCGATGGTGACTTCCTCGCGCAGGTAGATCAGGCTGTCCAAAATCTTGGGCAGCGTAATCCGTTTCATGTGCGGGCACAGATTGCACGGCCGCACCATCTCGACGTCAGGCAGTTCGGCCTGGACGTTGTCGGCCATCGAGCATTCGGTGATCATCACCACGCGCCTCGGATGCTTGTCGCGGACCCAGTTGATCATGTGCGCGGTCGAGCCGGTGAAATCGGCTTCGGCCAGCACGTCGGGCGGGCACTCCGGATGCGCGATGATCTGCACCGTCGGGTCGGTCTCGCGATAGGCGCGCAGTTCGTCGCCGGTGAAGCGTTCGTGTACCTCGCAGGCGCCCTTCCAGGCGATGATATTCACCGTGGTCTGCGAGGCCACATATTTCGCCAGATACTGATCCGGCAGGAAGATCACCGTCGGCGCCTGCAGGCTTTCCACCACCTGCACCGCATTCGACGAGGTGCAGCAGATATCGACCTCGGCCTTGACGTCGGCCGAGGTGTTGACATAGGCCACCACAGGCACGCCGGGAAAGCGTTCGCGCAACAGCCGCACGTCGGCGCCGGTGATGCTCGACGCCAGCGAGCAGCCGGCGCGCGAATCCGGAATCAGAACCATCTTGTCCGGGTTCAGGATCTTCGAGGTCTCGGCCATGAAGTGCACGCCGCATTGCACGATGATGTCGGACTTCACCTTGCCGGCTTCGATCGCGAGCTGCAGCGAGTCGCCGCCGATGTCGGCGACGCAATGGAAAATCTCCGGCGTCTGGTAATTGTGCGCCAGGATGACCGCGCCGCGGGTTTTCTTCAGTTCATTGATCGCCTTGATATAGGGCGCCATGAACCGCCACTCGGCCGGCGAGATCACGTTCCTGACCCGCTCATACAGATGCGCGGTGGCGCGTTCTACCTCGGCGGTCCATTGCAGCGACGGCATTGGCAGCGCCCGCGCGCGCTCGGCGGGACTGACGCGGCTGCGCGCCGGCGGGGCGGAACGCCCGTGGACGGGATTTCCAAAATCGTCGGGACCGTAAATTCCAGCGATCGGCATGGATGCCTCCTTGGGCATCTAAATATACTCAGTATGAGCATATTTAGATGTTGAGAAATCCGACCTCGATGGGTCGGTGCTTTCAAAGTTGTGCGTCGATGATCCGAACCAACCCGCAGGGCTGCAAAGGGTTCGACGCGGAACAAGGAGTTTGACTTATCCTCATAACGAGCAAATCGAATATAGCATGCGATCCGAGGCATCGCCAGATGCCCGGACGGGTTAAATCGTCAGAGCTGCCTGCCTCGATATGCAACGCTGCATCGCAGCGGAAAATTTCGCCGGATTGGCATTTGCGGTTTCCATGCCCATGCATTAATTTCGCGAAGTGATCGGCCGGCGGATTTTTCCCTGCCCCGCGCGTTCGTTGCATTTCTTCCGTGATCCGCACTCAGTGACCAAGGGCGGACCGCGTCCGCGGCTCGTACACGCCGATCTGGTGGCTGTCGGTGCTGTTCGGTGTGCTGTCGGCGCTGATCAACCTGACGATCGTGGAAGCGCCGGTGGTGCGCCCGGTTGCGCAGTCGGTCTGATCCGTTCAAGGTTCGGAAATTCGACAAACATGCTTCCAGGAGTTGGCGTTGGGAACCTTCAGGGCGATCAGGATCGACAAGGCGGAAAAAGGCACCACCGTCGCGCTCACGCAATTCGACGAAGCCGAATTGATGGAGGGCGACGTCACGGTGCGGGTGGAATGGTCGGCGCTGAACTACAAGGATGGCCTCGCCGTCACCGGCAAGGCTCCGGTGGTGCGGCGCTTTCCGATGATTGCGGGCATCGATCTCGCCGGCACGGTCGAGCAGTCGTCGCACCCGCAATGGAAGGCCGGCGACAAGGTGATCTGCACCGGCTGGGGCATGGGCGAGACCCACCTCGGCGCTTACGCCGGAAAGGCCCGCGTCAAGGGCGATTGGCTGGTGCGGCTGCCCGCGAGCATGTCGGCGCGCGATGCGATGGCGATCGGCACCGCCGGCTTCACCGCGATGCTCGCGGTGCTGGCGCTGGAACAGCATGGCCTGACGCCCAAGGACGGTCCGGTGGTCGTCACCGGCGCCGCCGGCGGCGTCGGTTCGGTTGCGATCGCAGTGCTTTCGAAGCTCGGCTATCACGTCATCGCATCGACCGGTCGGGTGTCGGAAACCGACTATCTGAAGGGGCTCGGCGCGGCCGAGGTGATGGATCGCGGCGAACTGTCGGGACCGGCCAAGCCGCTGGCGAAGGAGCGCTGGGCGGGCGGCATCGACAGCGTCGGCTCGACCACGCTCGCCAACCTGCTGTCGATGACGAAGTACCGCGGCGCCATCGCCGCCTGCGGCCTCGCCGCCGGGATGGACCTGCCGTCCTCGGTGGCGCCGTTTATTTTGCGCGGGGTGTGTCTCCTGGGCATCGATTCCGTGATGTGCCCGATCGAACTGCGTAAAACCGCCTGGAGCCGACTCGCAAATGACTTGGATCGGACAAAACTAACTGAAATTACTCATGAAATTGGCCTCGACGAGGTTATCGACGCCGGCGCCAAAATCCTCGCCGGGCAGGTGCGCGGCCGTATCGTGGTAAAAATTCTCTAACGGCGTTCAGATTTTACCAACCAACCTGCTCCGATGTTCCATGCGTTTGCGAAACCAGATTAGTAAGTCCCTGATCTTCCAGCGCTTCTTTTTGGCATCGTGACATTGAAACGGCGCGCAGACTGCCCGCGCTTGACGCCGATGAGGCCGTCAACGGGCGTGCCTATCCGCTTGGTCAGCCATGGCATCGGCAATTTTGGCGACTTCATTCGGAAACTCTGTCTCGGCTTCCGCTGCGGTGAGGCGACGCAACGGCCACAGCCCAAATTGCGTGCGCTCGCCATAGCCAGTGAAATCGACGTATGTGACGGTATCCCCCCAAACACGAACGACTAGGCGCAACCAGCCGGGGCTGTTCGCCTTTTCGTAGTAGAAGCCCGACTGGATTTCGGATGGATGCACGCTCACTGCTGTTTCCCGTTGGTCTAGGTAGTTCGATATTCATAGCCGCGCGACGGATAATGTCGAGGACATCCGAGCAAGCCCCGAATCGGTTCAATGGCAGAAGGGATGGCGGCGCCAGCAGAGCCGTTAGATTTTCCTCGAATTGGTCCACGGTCACGATGCGTTCCTATGGGGCGGTCGGGTGCTGTCCGTATTTGACCCCCCGTGTCCTAATTTACCGAGCGCCTTGTCCTAATTAGGGTTTTGTTAACCCTGCACAACCGAGGCTTGCACAACTGATTCGAGGATTACCATGCAGAATACATCCCACGCTGTAATGGCTCAGCGCATAGAGCCAAAGGACAGCCCGGATGATTTTCCAACTCCGCCGTGGGCAACTCGCGGTCTGCTTGAGCACATCATCGATGATACCGAAGTGTTGTCCAAACTGAGCTGCTTAGAACCGGCTTGTGGTGCGGGCCATATGGCGAAGGTGCTGAAAGAGTATTTTGGCACGGTCAAATCATCCGACGCTTTTTCATATGGCTACGGCGAAGTCCGTGACTTTGTTGAAGAGCCCTACGAAGCAAACGCCTTCGATTGGGTCATCACCAATCCGCCATTTCGACTTGCGGAAGATTTTGTGCGACTTGCATTGCCGATCGCGCGCAAGGGCGTTGCCATCCTAGCCCGCACCGTGTTTCTGGAAAGTGTTGGTCGTTATCGGGGCATCTTCCAAGAGGCGCCGCCGACGAAGTTTGCACAGTTTGTCGAGCGTGTTCCGATGGTCAGGGGTCGGTTGGATATCAAGGCCACAACCGCGACTGGCTATGCTTGGCTCGTTTGGGAAAAGGGCACAAATGATGCTCCCCGCCTTACGTGGGTACCCCCTTGTCGCAAGAAGCTTGAACGCCAAGGCGACTACCAAAGTGCCTAAGCTTCGTTTCGGTCATACTCATTTCTTGCCGTAAGCAACGCGTTGACGCCCATACCGCTTACGCCATCACGCTCTAACCGAGCCAGCGCGCGATCAATGGCCTCTCGAAGGCGTCTTCCCTTAACGCCTGGAGCCCCACGCGTGGGCAGTTGATCGGCTGGGGCGGCGGCGACCGTACCAAACTTTGTCCCGTCCTTCACCTCTGCAATTCGCCCTTGGTTCACACCGAACCAAGCTGCGATATCATGATCGCGGTCGCCCCTTACGACCATTCCCATGATGATTGGCGCGTCGTCTCTAGACAGAGTGTAACCACTTTGTCTTGCTCTTCCCCCTGGCATCGTTCTCTCCATTTTTATTGGGGAGAGTGAACCACGAGTTACTACCGGGAGTCGAGTCAGAATGGCCGCCTCAGTTGGCAAGGCATCTTAGATGCAGCCTCAAGCAAAGCACCGTCTTCGTCCTTCGGCGGCAACCCTTGCGCCTTGCGATATTCGGCATCGCTGGGCGGCGGAGGGATCGGAGCGAACCGTGAAGCGGGGGCGTCCTTATTAGATTAATTGAAAGCTAGTGGCCTATTTTGATTTTCGCAGTGGCCTGTTTTGAATTAGGCGCCCGACCAGGCTAATCGCCGAACGGGCAACAATGAGAGCAACGGCGATAATTCCATACGTCAGGGCCATCGCTAACCAGATCAGCCCGATGATCTTTGCGGCTTCGAACACGAAGGTGCGCCTCTGGCAGGGTGTCTAAATTCGAATCGGGGCGTGTCTTATTTTACCGGAGCGTGTAATCTGCCGCTATCTCAATGGTGGGGCGAGAGCGTGCTTGTGATCCAAACCGGGAGTGCGAAACGGCTTCGCAAATACTCAAGATTTATGGCGGTCGTTCTGATCCTG
>CAVTIW010000010.1:0-57488 GCA_963734795.1 uncultured Alphaproteobacteria bacterium | reverse complement strand
CTCGGACATCAACTGTCAGCACTTATTGCACAATCAAAGGCCACCCGGAGGCGGCTTCGCAACTTCAACCTGGTGTTAGTGACTAATCCGCATGCTGGCTATACAAGCGCGGAACGGCCCGTATCTATAGGGATCGTTTAATCGCCCATGCGAGGAGGATGCATGACCAGTGTAATGGGTCCGATCATATCATTTGCGGACCTGCCATCCATCGAAGCCTATCTGTCTGCACACGAGGGAAGCCAGAGCGGCTTTTGGCTTAAGCTCGCTAAAGCGGGCGCGCCAGAAGCAACCATCACAAAGGCGCAGGCCATCGAAGCCGCTTTATGTCACGGATGGATCGATGGTCAGCTTGGGAAGTTTGATGAGCATTACTTTTTAGTGCGAATGACGCCGCGGCGAAGCGCGAGCCGATGGTCCGCAATCAATCGGGATACGGCGGAGCGTCTTATTCGCGAAGCGCGCATGCAACCTGCCGGATTGAGCGAGGTCCAGAAGGCCAAGGCCGATGGTCGCTGGAGCGCGGCGTATCAATCCCAGGGCAAAGCCGAACCTCCGTCCGATTTCCTGGCTGCGCTGGCTGCAAATGCGAAAGCAGAACGGGCGTTTGCGACACTCGACCGTGCCAACAGGTACGCCTTCGTCTATCGCGTGAACGATGCCAAGCGCCCCGAAACGCGGAATAAGCGAATTCGCGAGTTTGTAGAAATGCTCGCCCGGGGCGAAACCATTCATCCAACCAAAAGCAAGCGGGCTCCAAGGGCCTGACCAAGCAGCGGAGCAGAGAATAAACGCATTGGGATGGTTGGCGCGGGTCCGCTCGGGGTCAAATTCGGAAGTCCGGGCGCGCCAACTGGGCCGTCCGCTTTACCCTCGAGAACAGACATCGTCAGCGTGACCACCCATGTCCGAAAAGTGCCAAAAGCGACATGCTCGGCGATTGCACCTAATTTGCGCACGGACCAGTTGGAATTGCTTGACCGAGGTTCTGGTGCAGAATTCTTGATTTGCGCACAGAACAGGACGGAGACATCACAGCTTTTCTGGCGCGCGGCTTGTGTGCTATCTCTTCATCTCAACCCGAGTGAGACAAGCAATGCAAGTGCACATATTCAGGGGGCCTGACCGCATATTCGGCTTTACCGCGCACTGCGACGGAACCAATCTTCCGTCGCAGTACGCGCCATGGACCGCCTTCAAGACCATAGATTTGACCAGAGGAACAACCCAAGCTGGCGTCAACGTGACTGAGTGTCTTGATGACATTGAGAAGCACGGTTTTCACCTGACTGACGCACACGTTCGCAACACACAACGAGCGGTGACCTAGACCAAAGCGCGGGGTCCGGTTCGGGTCAAAAGCGCCGGTTTGACCCTCCGCCGGTGACTTTCGGTCTGCCCCTATGAACGGACATAGTCAGACCGCCCCGGCATGTCGGAAAAGTGCCAACACCGGAAGTTCCCCGTCGCCGGGGCGCTGGCAGGCTTTAGCGAACAACAAAGAAGTCGTATTCGACGAACCCGCTCGCTGGATCGAATGACAGCTGCACCATTTTGCCGACGGCCTGCACGCGGTTTAGCCACGCGTATTTTTCCGCGCCGGTCCGGAATGTCGGAGCGACCACAAAGTAAGCCGCGTCGGCGTGCGTGATTGATCCTCCGCCTGCCAGCTTGGCGGCGGTCTGCTCCGAAAGCGCAGCGACGCCATTGTAGCTCACAAAAATCTGCTGCGCGTCGTCGGTAAGCAATGTTGTACGGACGTCGATACGCAGTACACCGGAGGGAAGGGGTTGTTGCCAGTCGGCACCCGGTGCAATTGCCTTGGCTTTAATCTTCGGACCGTCTGCCCATCCTCCCTTGATGTTGACGATCCGGCTCCCGGTGTCGATGATGTGTGGCGGATCGAGGTCCGCATGAAGCGTCATCAGATATTCAAGTTCAATCTGTGCCGTCTGGGCCATCGAGTCCTCCGCTGGTTGTCAGAAAGGCGTCTCAAAGCCAGGCCATGTTCTCCTCAAAGTTCCACGAAGCGTGACCCTCATCAGCGGTCAGGATCGCACCATCGTCGCGTCGGGCGTATGGCATGGCTGCATGCCGCCTGGATGATAGCCGATCTTCGACCCTTACGAGGCGTGACAAAACGACCGCTCTTTGGACTGGAGAACACGATGGCAAAGGAGCACGGCGGCCCGTTTCAGCGAAGCGCTCTCCTTTCAGGCGGTGATCAGCACGGCAGTCGTTTAAGCGTTAGCTGTTGCAACATGCAAGTCGCTCGCTTCCACCTCGATGGCAGGTCCAGTAAAGGCCAGCCGCTCGCTTGCGCCCTGGTGGCTTACATTGAAATCGTGAGCGATGTCGGTATGCGCCTCGCCGGCTTCACGGCGCTTGATGGCTTCCTTCCGTTGATGCGGAGTTAGCTTTGCCGGCCGGCCGAACTTCACGCCATTAGCCATCGCCCGTTTGCGGCCTTCGCCTGTCCGAGCCATTATCAACTCGCGCTCAAATTCGGCGAGACTTCCCAGGATATTCACCATCAGGCGACCTTGCGCTGTTACGAGGAGCGGTGGGCCCCTTGGCGTGAGTGGATTCAATCAACGATACGCCATTGCCGTGCTAGATTGGCGAGGCCGACAGCATTTCGCCTTCGGCTAGAGGCCCAGGGAGGCATCATCATGACGATCAAAACGTTTTTCACGATCCTCGCCGTTCTCTCCTTCCTCTTCGGCGTCGGCTTTGTGCTGGCCCCGGATCAGGTCCTGGCCAACTACGGAATTGAACACTCGCCCGCTTTGGCGCTGCTGGGGCGATTATTCGGCGGGGCGTTGCTGACATTGGGCGTGATCCTCTGGCTCGCCAGGGACTTCCGTGATGAAGCCGCCGTGCGCACTGTGCTGATCGGCGGCCTCGTGGGTGACGTCGTAAATCTCGTTGTGGCAACTATGGGCACCTTGGCCGGCACGGCGAACGCGTTGGGGTGGTCCACTGTGCTGATCTATCTTTTCGGGGCGGTCGGGAGCGGATACTTCCTGATCGCGCAATCGCGACGGCCAGCGCACCTGTAAGCCGGAGACTCTACCGAAAGCCGTTGCCGCTCAAAACCCGGCGGCGGCTCTTTGGGCGTCCGGGACGATGAGGGTAGGGGCGCCGGTTCACACCGGGCGGCTGGCAGGCAATTCTGCATCCCCCACAAACCCGGACATTAGAGCTTTCATGATGTGTGGCCCTGACGCGGCCCCAAATGGAAAAAGCGCCTTATGGCGCTCATCCGAAGAACTCACTGAGCTATTGAATTTGTTTGGCTCCCCGGGCTGGATTCGAACCAGCGACCATTCGATTAACAGTCGAATGCTCTACCGCTGAGCTACCGAGGAACACTGCGGACGGGTCCGCAACGGCCAGCGTATAACAAAGCCTCCGGGCCTTGCAAAGGACGAAATGGGCCGCTTCGGCGCGGCGTCGATGGGCAGCGCAAAATAGCTGCGCCACAGCGATTTGTCGGCTTTTTCGGCCGAACCGGGATCGCGATCGGGCTACGCGGCGCGCGATTCGGCGGCCTATCCACGCCGCGAATTGACCGCCAAATCGACCAATTCACCGGCGACTCTCGGTTCAGCCGAATTCCCGTTGAGGTGATTAGATGACAGATGTCCTGACCGATTCTCCGAAGGCGATGCCTTCAATCGTTCCCGGCGACATCCCCGCGATGAGCGACGATGAATGCCTCGTTCGGCTCGCGCGAGCGGTCGCGCATCCCGATTCCGACCATTTGGAGGAGATTGCGCTGCTGATCGGACGGCTCGCGGTGACGATCGAATAGATCGCACCGCTGTGACGATCGAATAGATCGCATTCCGAACCCAGGATGTCGCGAGCGGGGGACGGATCGCCGGCTTCGGCGGCGCTATCGCCGTGTTGCGTTTTGGCGAGCCTTGTACCAAAGATGGCGCAATTCCAGGCTCACCTCGCGGCACGTCCGCGCGACTTCCAGGGTCAACCCATGTCCGGTTTTTCGACTGCGCGCCAGAAGTGCGCCTTAGTGCGTTGAAAAACTAACACATTTTTTTCAATAGATTTTGCTTAGACGTTTTATAGACGGGGTTATGCGGTGTCTGAATGCCGGTGGGCCGTTCGGTCGGCAGGCTTTTGACGAAGCGTTCGACCTCGGTGCGCTCTACGATGATGCGAATGCCGTTCCAGCGCACCTCGATTCGTTTGTCAGCCACAGCCTTGTCGAAGGTCGAGGTGCCGATGCGTGCCAGCCGGCAGGCTTCCAGCCGCGTCAGGAACGGCTGCTCGGGACCTGGCATCGGGACATCGGCAAGGCGACGGTTGCGGCCCATGATCGTCTCTCAGAGCAGGGGTAGTCATGATTTAGCCAGCCTCCCGAACGGCCGTGCTGCTGAACAGTTGTGAATACTATAGTCTGTAGAACTTTAGTGTTCAAGTGCGGACTATGACGATGTGGACAAATCCAATTCCAAACTGGGGAAAGTCATTTCAAGCCTCAGGCAATCAGCCGGGCTGTCGCAGGAGGAATTGGCGGAGCGGGCATCTATCCATCGGACTTACGTCAGCCAAATCGAGCGCGGGCTGAAATCTCCCACAATTGCTATACTTCTAAAGCTGTCGAAGGCGCTAAAGACAACTCCGAGCAAAATTATGCAGTTGTTCGAGAATGAGATCGGTGTGGCCTAAATCCCGCGTGTGGTTTGTGCCCAATCTTTCGCACGCTCAAGCGGCTGAAAAAGCACGGCCTCAAAGAGACGGAGGCCGGGATCACAATGAAGCTGAAACGGGGGACGTTTACAGCGATATTCTTCCTTGCGTGTATTGCCGCCCTAGAACTCGAACAGGTAGTGTTGGAGGAAATCTAAGAGCCGGGGCGCTCAATGAAAAAATGGTTGGTCTTCTGGCCTCTCTACGCTGGCCTAATGGGCTTTGCGCTTGGCGCGAGCTTCTTCTTCGGCATGTACGGACGCAACGTGACGGAAGGCAGCATAGCTGCCCAACATGAAAAGGAGTCCGCCAACGAAACAACCAAGTCCAAAAAAGACGAAGCCGATGAAGCGATTACCTTCTATACGCTCTGGCTCATGGCTTTTACGGGTGTTCTGGCCTTTGCCACGATCGGACTCGGCGGTGCTACCATCCTGCTGTATGCGACTGGTGAAAAGCAGTTCAAATTCGCCATCAGAGCGGGCATTCGTCAATCCCGCGACATGAAAGCGTCGGTCAATGAGACCCGGCGCATAGGAGAAGCCCAAGTCAGGGCCTATGTCGATATTAGCAGTTGCGAGATTTTCTTTGTCGGCCTTGGAGTGTTGGGCATACAGGCCCATCCGATGGTCCGGATCATCGCCACGAACACTGGACAATCTCCGGCCCGAAACTTCATTTGGAACCCCACAGTTCAATATTTCAGTGCTGGTACCGGTGCTCCCCCTCGCTCCTCGACCGGCGAACTCGGCTCGAATTGGCGCAATATACTTGGCGTCGGGATCGCCGTGGGCCAAAGCCATCCTGAAGCGGCGATGATTCCAGAAATGGAGCTGCTTAACTTTCTGAAGGAAAGTGCCAGCAAGAACGGAATAGTTTTGGTTCGACTCCGTGTTCAATTTGAATTCGAAGATGTTTTCGACGAACATAACATCGGAGATGCCTACTTCTCTGGCATGTTCAAACGTGTCGAAGGCCAAACATTCCAGACGGCATGGGGCGAAACACAATGGTCCGGACAACTGACCCGCTTGCACCGGCCAAGCGATTGGCCAGACGATTAAGGCGGTAAATAAAGCGGCCCAAGCCGCGCGTCCCAACACTTCGCGCGCGTCATCGCCATATTGCGTTTTGGCGAAGCTTGTACCAAAGATGACCCGGTTCTAGCTCTCCCGCGGCGACGTCCGCTCGACTTTCAGGGTCTCGCCAATGTCCGGATTTTTCGACTGCGCGCCAGAAAATGGTCGATGGTCAGGTGCGCCCCAGCGACGTCACCGATATCAGGATCATCGACGCGATGCTGGCCGTGCCGCGCGAAGCATTCGTTCCCGAGCATCAGCGCGCGCTGGCCTATCTGGACCTCGATCTCGAGGTCAGCGAAGGGGCTTCCGCCAAACGCTTCCTGATCAAGCCCGCGGTGACCGCGAAAATGCTGCAGGCTGCCGAGATCACGGATACCGACAACGTGCTGGTGGTCGGTTGTGCGACCGGATATTCGGCCGCGGTGGTCGCAAAACTGGCGGGCCAGGTGACGGCGACCGAAAGCGATCCGACGCTGGCCGCGCAAGGCGAGGGAAGTTCTGACCCAGACTCGGGCTTGGCACAGGTGACGGTCCGGGCTGCCGCGGCGGCCGACGGGGATCCGGCGAATGCGCCCTATGACGTGATTGTGCTTGATGGCGCGACCGAGATCACGCCGGATCGGCTTTACCGGCAGCTCAAGGAGGGCGGCCGGCTGGTCGGGGTGTTCGCCATGACGCAGCCGCCGCGGGCCACGATCGTGACGCACTCCCATGACGATTTCGGGCACCGGCGCGCTTTTCGATGCCACGGTGCCGGTTTTGCCCGGACTTGAGCGGGTTCCCGCGTTCGTTTTCTAGCTCCGGCGGCTGTTAAAATCCCGTTCTAAATCAGAAGTGTGGCCCGGACGCCCCACGTGGAGAGTTTCCACCGCAGGTTTCGCCGCCGGGGGTTCCGTCCCGCTTGCGCGGGGAATATGGTGCAGGGCGGTCTGACTCGGTGAAGCGTAATAACCCGGTTCGAATGTGCTCGAACCGGCGAATAGCATGGATGGATTACCAAGAATGGGTGGCGTGAAGGTCGTTACCGGAGCTGCGGCTGCGGTCCTGCTGATGGCGTGTGTGGGCCCGACGCCTGCCCTGGCCGACACGATCGAGGCCGCGCTGGTGCGCGCCTATCAGAACAATCCGCAGCTCAACGCGCAGCGCGCCTCGGTCCGTTCCACCGACGAGAACGTGCCGCAGGCGCTGTCGGGCTATCGCCCGCAAGGTCGCGATCACCGGCAGCGTCGGCTACCAATATACCGATGAGCTTCTCCACCCAGGGCGGCACTGCCGGCGATCTCGTCAAGACCGAAATTCACGCCACCGACCCACCGCGCGCCGCCGGCCTCACGGTCACGCAGACGCTTTACAACGGCAATCAAACCGCCAACAAAACCCGGGCGGCGGAGAGCCAGGTCTCGGGCGCGCGCGAAGCCCTGCGGGTTCTCGAGCAAGTGGTTCTGCTCTCGGCAGCCACGATCTACATGGACTATCTGCGCGACGCCGCCATCGTCGAGGTTCAGCGCAGCAACACCCGCGTGCTCGACCCAGACGCTGAAACAGACCCGCGACCGCTTCAATGTCGGCGAAGTCACGCGCACCGACGTCGCGCAGTCGGAGGCGCAACTTGCCGCCGGCAAGACGCAGCAACTGACCGCGGAAGCCACCCTGACGACGACGCGAGCGAATTTCCGCCGCATCATCGGCAACGAGCCGGAGCAACTGGCGCCGGGCTCGCCGGTGGATCGCTTTTTGCCGAAGACGCTGCCCAGTGCGGTCGAACTCAGCCTGACCGACAATCCGAACGTGACGGCGGCGATGTTCGGCATCGACGTCAACTACCTCCAGGTCAAGGTCAACGAAGGCGCGTTGCTGCCGACGGTGACGTTCGCAGGCCGCCGTGCAGCAATCCTATGAACAGACCCTGACGATCTACCGATCCTTCGGCGCCTCGGCGATCGCGCAGGTTTCGGTCCCGCTTTATCAAGGCGGCGCCGAATACTCGCTGATCCGCCAGTCCAAGGAAACATTGGCGCAGCAGCGCCTCAATCTCGAAACTGACCCGCGACCAGACCCGCGCCAACACGGTGACGGCATGGGGGCAGTTGGTGGCGGGCAAGGCGCAGGTGGCATCGGCGCAATCGCAGGTGACCGCGTCGGAGATCGCGCTCAACGGCGTGCGCGAAGAGGCCAAGGCCGGACAGCGCACCACGCTCGACGTGCTGAACGCCCAGCAGGCGCTGGTCAACGCCCGCGTCGCGCTGGTCACCGCGCAGCACGATCGCGTGGTGGCGTCGTATGCGGTCTTGAACGCGGTGGGACGGTTGTCGCCGCAGGTGCTCAAGCTTGCCACCACCACCTACGATCCGAGCGTGCATTATCAGCAGGTGCGCGACAGCTGGTACGGTGTTCGCACGCCCGACGGCCGCTGATCACCAGGTTGCCCGCAGCGACGGGCCGAGCGCGTCCGTCGAGCGCGATCAGCAAAAATGGAATGCGGTTTGCCGGACCAACGGCTTCGTTGGTCCGGCAAACCGTTTCGCAGCTCCGGTGTTCGCGCTCTAAATTCTTGCAGCGTGCATGATCTCTTCGCCAACCGCTGATGCGCGCGAGCGGCAAGGGCGAGGGCATGCTTTGGCGAATCATGCGACCGCATTGCTTGCAATCAATTGTTGCCCTGACGTACCTTTCCAGAAGGCAGCAGAGCGATTCGCGCCGCATCTGGCATCCGTGGGCCGCGACGCTTCGGTGCCCTGAGCAGGGGCGAAATCCGCGCGATGTGTCGAGCGGCGCTTGATCTGGGGACAAGTCAGGCTTGTGCGATGAAAATCCCGGCCTGCATATCCGGAACCGGCAAATCCTGTCGTGCGTGGTGTAAAACGCATGCGAAGGCGTTGATGATGATGTGGAGTCGGAGATGACGCAGCCTGCAAAGGTCCAAGAGCCCTCGATGGAGGAGATTTTGGCGTCGATCCGGCGTATCATTGCCGACGACGAAGCCAAGCCGCCGGCCGCCGAGAAGGCTCCGGCGCCAGCTGCGAAGCCGGAAAAACCGGCCGCAGCGGCCCCGGCCGCCAAGGCGCCGGTGATGAACGACATTCCGCCGTCGCCATTCCCGCGGCGCAAGCCGCCGCTGCCAAGGTGGTGCCGCCGCCGGTCAAGCCGGCGCCGCCTCCTGCCGCGCCGGCCCCCGCGCCAGCCGCATCCAACAGCCAGGACGACATCGACGCGATGCTGGCGGGCCTCGATGAGGCGACCTCCGAGGCCGAGATACGGCCGCCCGCGCCTGAGGCCGAGGTGTTCGAACTGACCGACGAGATGGCGCTGCCGGATGCCGTCGCCACCGCGTTCCACAAGATCGAAGCGGATAACGATCTCGAATTTACCGAAGCCGCCGCAGCCCGGGCGATGCACCGGCAGCCCGCGTTCGAACCGCCGCCGTTTGAAAGTGCGGCTCCGCCGCAGCAGATCCTGTCGCGCTCGACCGTATCCGCGGTCGAATCCGCCTTCAACAGCCTCGCCAACACCGTGCTGAGCAACAATGCGCGGACGCTGGAAGACCTGGTCAAGGAAATGCTGCGGCCGATGCTGAAATCCTGGCTCGACGACAATTTGCCCGGACTGGTGGAACGTATCGTCAAGGCGGAAATCGAACGGGTTTCGCGCGGAAGTCGCTAGCCGGGCACCCATCAATTCCGGGGCGTCGCAGCCTTCATTCAGCCACCGCATCGCGCTTTACCGGCCCCGCCGACCTGGCTTGCCGTGTTGACTTGGCGCGCTCCGGCGGGTTTCTAGCGCGTTCCCTAGCCATGATTGCATCGCCATGATCGAGAAGAACTACCAGCCTGCCGATATCGAAGGCCGCATGTCCCGGATCTGGGAGGAAAGCGGCGCGTTCAGGGCCGGGCGCCCGGAGCGCCGCGACGCCAGGCCGTTCACCATCGTGATCCCGCCGCCGAACGTGACCGGTTCGCTGCATATGGGGCACGCGCTCAACAACACGCTGCAGGACATTCTGTGCCGCTTCGAGCGGATGCGCGGCCGCGACGTGTTGTGGCAGCCGGGCACCGATCACGCGGGCATCGCGACCCAGATGGTGGTCGAACGGCAATTGATGGAGCGTCAGCAGCCGGGCCGGCGCGAGATGGGCCGCGCCAAATTTCTCGAGCGGGTCTGGCAATGGAAGGCCGAGAGCGGCGGCGTCATCGTCAACCAGCTGAAGCGGCTCGGCGCGTCCTGCGACTGGTCGCGCGAACGTTTTACGATGGACGAAGGGCTGTCGCGCGCGGTCGATAAAGGTGTTCGTCGAACTGCACCGCGAAGGGTTGATCTACAAAGACAAGCGGCTGGTGAACTGGGATCCGGCGCTGCTGACCGCGATTTCCGATCTCGAAGTGCAGCAGACCGAGGTCAAGGGCAGCCTGTGGTATCTGCGCTATCCGCTCGAAGGCAAAACCTTCAATCCGGACGATCCCAAAACCTTCATCGTCGTCGCCACCACGCGGCCCGAGACCATGCTCGGCGACAGCGCGGTCGCGGTGCATCCGGACGATGAGCGCTACGCCGACCTGGTCGGCAAGCATGTGGTTCTGCCGCTGGTCGGACGCCGGATTCCGATCGTCGCCGACGACTATTCCGATCCGGAAAAAGGCTCGGGCGCGGTCAAGATCACGCCGGCGCACGACTTCAACGACTTCGAAGTCGGCCGCCGGCATAATCTGCCGCAGATCAGCGTGCTCGATCAGGAGGGCCGTCTGGCTCTGGTCGGCAACGAGGATTATCTGCGCGGGTTGCCGGAAGGCGCAGCGCAGCTTGCGGAAGAATTTGAATGGCGTCGAACGTTTCGCCGCCCGCAAGCAGATCGTGGCGCGGCTGGAAGACTTCGGTTTCCTGGAGCGGATCGAGCCCAACACCCACATGGTGCCGCACGGCGATCGCTCCGGCGTCGTCATCGAGCCCTATCTGACCGATCAATGGTACGTCGACGCCAAGACCATGGCGCAGCCCGCCATCGCGGCGGTGCGCTCAGGCGCGACCGCGTTCGTGCCGAAGAACTGGGAGAAGACCTACTTCGAATGGATGGAGAACATCCAGCCCTGGTGCATCTCGCGCCAGCTGTGGTGGGGTCATCAGATCCCGGCGTGGTACGGACCGGACGGCAAGGTATTCGTCGCCGAAACCGAAGAGGAAGCCGTCGGCAACGCGCTCGGCTATTACGCCGAGCAGGAAGTCATCACCCCGGAGCAGGGCCGTGAAATGGCGCTCGATCCGGCCAAGCGCGAAGGCTTCATCCTGCGCGACGAAGACGTGCTGGACACCTGGTTCTCCTCCGCACTGTGGCCGTTCTCGACGCTGGGCTGGCCCGACGATACCACGGATGTCGAGCGCTACTACCCGACCGACGTCCTCGTCACCGGCTGGGACATCATCTTCTTCTGGGTCGCGCGGATGATGATGATGGGCCTTCATTTCATGAAGGAGGCGCCGTTTCCGACCGTCTACATCCACCGTCTGGTTCGCGACGAGAAGGGCGCGAAGATGTCGAAGTCGAAAGGCAACGTCATCGATCCGCTCGGCGTCATCGACGACTACGGCGCCGACGCGCTGCGCTTTGCGCTGGCGCGCGGCGCGGCGCATAGCCACGACATCAAACTCTCCCCGCAACTCGTCGAAACCAACCGCAATTTCGCGACCAAGCTGTGGAACGCCTGCCGCTTCGCCGAGATGAACGACTGCGTGCTGCCGCCGGATTTCGATCCGACCAAAGCAACGCAAACGCTGAACCGCTGGATCGCGCACGAGACCGTGCGCGCCACCCGCGAGGTCACCGAGGCGATCGAGGACTATCGCTTCAACGACGCCGCCAACGGCATCTATCGTTTCGTCTGGAACGTCTATTGCGACTGGTATCTCGAACTCGCCAAGCCGGTGCTGCTGGGCGAGGAGGGCGCCGCCAAGGCCGAGACCCGCGCCATGGTGGCGTGGGCGCGCGACGAAATCCTCAAGCTGCTGCACCCGTTCATGCCCTTCATCACCGAAGAGCTGTGGGCGGTGACGGCCAAGCGTGACGGGCTGCTGACGCTGGCGCCATGGTCACGCAAGGTCGCCGAGCTGACGCCGGACCAGCTCGCCTTGATGTCGGCCACCAGCCCGAACGATATGCTGATCCCGCCGGTGCTTTTTGTGCCCGAGCCCGAGGCCGCCGATTTCAGCGATCCGGCCGCCGAAGCCGAGATCGGCTGGGTGGTCGACCTCGTCACCGC
Source organism: uncultured Alphaproteobacteria bacterium (assembly GCA_963734795.1). Lineage (GTDB taxonomy): Bacteria > Pseudomonadota > Alphaproteobacteria > Rhizobiales > Xanthobacteraceae > Bradyrhizobium. The sequence goes on along the minus strand of CAVTIW010000010.1, from coordinate 45,445 downwards.
GATTCGCTCGGTGCGCGCGGAAATGAATATTGCGCCGGCGACGCTGATGCCGCTCATCATGGTTCGGTGCGGCCACGAAGCGCGCGCCCGCGTGGAGCGTTGGAGCGACGTCATAAAACGGCTGGCGCGGCTGGGTGACATTGGTTTCGATAATCAAGCACCCCCCGGCGCGAGTGCAGCTCTTGATCCGTGACGAAGTGGCAGCGTTGCCGCTGAAGGGCGTCATTGATCTTTCTGCGGAAAAGACGCGGCTGATCAAGGAAATCTCCAAAGCGGAAGCAGACATCAAGCGCGTGGATGCCAAACTCTCGAACGAGAAATTTGTCGCCAACGCGCCTGAGGAAATCGTCGAGGAAGAGAGAGAGAAGCGTGACGTCGCGGTTGCGCGAAAGGAAAAGAACGAGGCGGCGCTTCGCTGGCTCGAAAACGCGATGTAGCTGAACGATCGCCGCCGCTCAGACCGGCCGTCGCCCGTCAGATCCCGCCGGAACGGGCTTGCGTCATGGCTTCGTGCCCGTGTGCTGGTTCCGTAGCGCCGCCTCTCCGGCGTCCGACACCTCGACCCATTTCTTGTCGGGCGCCGCGCCTGCGACGTAGCTGTCGTGCCAGTTCCACCACTTGTAGGTCGGGGTCTGAGGATAGCCCTCGGGCGATTCCTCCCAGACCTCCTGCCGACCCAGCGGCGTGATGTCGAGGTAGTTCCAGGTGCTTCCCATCTGCTCGTCGCCGCGGCTGTTGATGAAATAGGTGCGGAATACGCGGTCGCCGTCGCGGTAGAACACATTCGTGCCGTGCCACTCGTCGACGCCGAAGTCGGCGTCGAAGCTGTCCGTGAGTGTGAACCACGGCATCTCCCAGCCCATCCGCGCCTTCAGCCGCGCGATATCAGCCTGAGGCGCACGCGAGACAAAAACGAGGGTGGTGTCGCGGGCGTTCAGGTGCGCGACGTGGGCGACCTGGTCGGCCACCATGGAGCAGCCCCGGCAGGCGTGGTCGGGCCAACCGAACACTCCCGGCTCGAAGAAAGCGCGGTAGACGATCAGCTGACGTCGACCGTCGAACAGGTCGAGCAGGCTGGCCTTGCCCGCAGGCCCCTCGAATGCATACGCCTTCTCCACCGCCATCCACGGCATTCGCCGGCGCTCGGCGGCCAGGGCGTCACGGGCGCGGGTATGGGCCTTTTCCTTCACGAGCAGCCGCTCGCGGGCCGCCTCCCACGCCTGCGACGACACGACCGGCGGTATCTGCATGGCGGGTTGCCTGCCTTTCTGTCCGTTCTCGACTGATGTGGTCATGGCTTTTGAAACCTCCTGATTTGGGCGAGTTCCCGCACCTCGTGGCTGAAGCGCGGTTCCATTCGCTGCTCGTCACGCCTTATTGGTCGTGAGGCAGTTTGGCACCGGAAATCGAACGGCGGGAGTAACAAGCGTGGCGGTATTCAGACGGGAGTTGCTGATGACGGCGCAGCGCGTGCTTCTGCCGCCGAAGGGCGTGATCGATCTGTGGGCGGAGAGGGAAGAAAAAGAAAACGCGAAGCCGCGGTGGCGCGGAAGGCAAAGATCCTCGACGCGTTGGAGCGGCCGAAGAAAGCCGGGTAGGGCATGATCCCGAAAGGCGGGAGTCGGCTTTCGGAAAAGAATCATTCCCAACTGAAAGACGAACCGGGGCGCGTGCGCATAAATCGAGATTGATTGGCGGTACGTGATCGATGTCCGCCATGTCCTGGTGGTCGCGACGAGTAAAGCGCCTTGATCGGAGGTGTTCGGCGCCGATGCTTATGCCCCGCGGTCGACCAAAGGCTACGCAAACATGTTCGGTCCAATTTCCCCGCCAATTTCAATGATCGCATCGGCGGGAATATTGTTCCTTCGTGCCGCGGCCCGAATAGCTTCAGGATTGGGCGCGTCGTAGAGACAATAGGTCTTTTTCTTGTCGGCGCTGAGGAAAGAGAAGATCCACTGCACGCCTTCCTGATCGTTGATCAAATTGACTTTTTCAACCCCGTCCTTTGTGAGGTCGAGCTGTTCCGCAAAATTCCTTTCGATAACGTAACGTGGCATGAGGAGACTCCCTTCTCACCGTTTTGACGCCGCAAAGCACGAGCCAAGCCTAATGCAGGGTCGGCTGCAACCTCTTCTTCAGGCGAACCATATCCAGTTCGGCCGCAATTGCCCAAGCTTGTTCCGACAGCGACGATGCCCGCCCGAGAGCTTTCTCGCCACCGGTTTTCAGAAGCAGATTCGCATACTCAGCCTGTGTATGCGCGAGCCACGGTCTTGAGCCGCTTGCTGCGTTCATCTCAAGGGCGTGCTCAAAGTGCTCGGCGGCCTTCTCAAAGTCGCCCAGCGTCGCCGACAACATTCCCAGATAGCGGCTGGCCGCTCCAAAGCAGACAGTTGCCACACCCGCGGTGATGGTCATGTTCTTATAGGCGAGCATAAGGTCATAGATGGTTTGTGCTGCCTCTGTGTCACCAAGGCTGACGGCGACTTCCGATACGAACGAGAGGGACGCGCTTCGTTTCGCATCAAGTGGCATCGCGAAACCGGTCCGCGCCAGCTCGCTCAACCTGCGCTGCGCAGCGTCCCGATACCCCAAATCGGCCGCCACCAGTGCAAAGCCCGGCGACCATGTGGTTTCGTCTGGATTCTCTTCGATGAAATGCCTGATGACCGGAGCGACCTCCGAAAGGCGGCTCTGTTCGCGCCGGATTGCGAACATCTGCATGCCATAGACGCCCTCGACTTCGGTCCCATGCGTCTGTCTGCCCAGGCTCAGCGCTTCTCCAGCAAGTGCCTCCGCGGTCGTGAACCTTCCATCGAGGATGGCCATCATGGCCCGCGCCATCCGAGCGAGCCACAGGACGTTGAGACGCTGGCGTAGCGTCCCAAGTTGCTCCAAACCGTCAACCGCCCGATCGGCTCGCGCGCGATTGCCTAGTTCGGTGGAGACGTAGACGTCGATTGTAAGGGCTCGGCCCCGCGCGTCATCGTCGTTGATGTCGGCTGAGAGGCGCTTTAGTTCATCCACGCGAGCAGTCCGATCGTTTGACTCCGTGACGGATTTGACTGTCGTCGGAGTCAAGAAAGACAAGACGGAGAGTTCGAAAAGCGAATTTTTGTCACCGAGCCGCCGAGCCAGATTGACACCTTCCGCATGGCATTTGGAGCTGTTCTTGCTGTCGCCGACGAGCGAATGCGCGCGCGCAAGACGGCTGAGAAGCTGGCACCGCGAGCTCTGATCGTTTGGGTCGATTTTGCCCATCGCCTCCGTGAGTAGCGGGAGCGATTCGGCGAGCGGTTTCGCCGAAAGGAACTGGGCGGCATCAAAACCGAGCGTGGAGCGGATGAAGGCCTTCGTATCGCCGGCTTCGCGAGCCAATTCCGCGGTTAGCCTATACTTTGCCACGGAGTCCGACACGCGGCCTGCGGTGGCCAATGCCTCGCCGAGCTTTAGGGTCGCTTCAAGCACTTCTTTTTGCCGGGCCTGTCCCGGCAGGTCCTCCGCCATGGCCAGAGCGTTCTGAAAATGATCGACCGCCTCGTAGTTGGCCGATCGTTCCAGCGCGCGCTGGCCGGCCTTCATCCAGTAGGGGAACGCAAGCTCGCTCTTCTGTGCCTTGACATAGTGCTGGGCGATAAGCTCGGGCTGTGTGACGACGAGATCGGGATATGCCTCGATGAGGACCTTGGCTATGGCTTCATGATAATACCGTCGCCGACGGGTGAGAAGCGATTGATACGCCGTATCCTGGATGAGCGCGTGGCGGAAGATGAGCGCGTCACGCACCACGCCGCCGACGACCAGTTGGGTGGACATGAGCTGATGCAATGCTTCGTCGAGCGCCCGATCGTCGAGACCGGCAACTTTCGAAAGAAGGCCGCGATCGAATTCCCGGCCGATCACAGAGGCAACCTGCGCCACCTCCTTGGCCAAGGCTGTCAAACGATCGAGCCGGGCCATGAGAGAGCCCTGCAGACTATCCGGGATCTCGACGTTTAACGAGGCCGCGTTTCCGCTCTCGAGGATCGAGCGAGTCAGCTCTTCCACGAACAGCGGCACGCCGTCGGTTCGCTCCGCGATCCTCTCGGCAAGCTGAACCGGAACATTGTCGACCATCAATTCGATCAGTTCGCGTATCTGCTGCTTTGTGAGACGTCCAATGGCGAGCGTGGTCACTTGCGCCAGTCCGATTGTCCAGCCCGCGGTCCATTCCGGCCGGTGCGTAACAACGACAAGTATGGCCGCACCATGCATGCGGCTCACAACCTGTTTCAGCACCTCACTCGTTGACGGATCGATCCAGTGCGCATCCTCGACGACAAAGAGCAGAGGCGAGATCTTCGCCGCGAGCAGCAATCGGTTCGCCAGTGTCCGGACGATGAGTTCCTTGCGCTGCTGAGCGGAGAGGTCGAGCGGTTTGAACTCGTCACCAAGGTCGAGCGAGAGCAGTTCGGCATATATCGATCCGACATCCGAGGGATTTTCCCCGTAGCGCTCAAGAATCGACCTGAATTTCTCGGCGCGCACGGTTTGATCGTCGGCGGGCGAAAAGCCTGCGAACCGACTTAGCCGTTGGATGATGGGATAGAAGGCCGAGGTGGCGTGGTAGGGCGAACACTGCAACCGGATCAACTCATGCTGGTTATCATGCAGCCGTTCTTCGAGCGCATCGACCAGGCGCGATTTTCCGATCCCTGCTTCTCCCGACACGAACACCGCCTGGCCCTGGCCGCCCTTTATCAGATCCCAGCGATCGAGCAGGATGCCGATTTCGCTGGTCCGGCCGACAAATTTCGACAGTGCAGTTGGATGCGCGGCGTCGAAGCGGCTTTCCACCTCTCGTTCGCCACGGACCACGAAGAGGGCAATACGTGACTTGAAGCCTTTCAACTCCTGGGAACCGAGGCTCTCGATTTCGAAGGACTGGCCGGCGAGCCGGCGCGTGCTGTCGGCCACGACGATCTGGCCAGGCGCGGCAATGCCTTGCAGGCGAGCTGCGAGATTGGGAGTGTCCCCTGCGATCGAGGCGCGTTCGTTGGCGCTGCTACCGGCAATGTCGCCGACGACCACGTGCCCCGACGCGATGCCGATACGCGCCTTCAATTGCTCGCCGTCCGGTGACTGAAAGGCCTCCACTGCGGCGAGCGCCTGGAGGCCTGCCCGAATGGAACGTTCGGCATGGTCCTCGTAAGCCAAAGGCCATCCGAAATATGCAAGCACGCCGTCTCCGAGATACTTGGCGACGTAGCCGCCAAAGCGCGTGATCGCGCCGGCGACGCTATCCTGATAGCGGCGGGTCAAGTCGTGCATGTCTTCCGGGTCGAGTTGCGCCGATAGCGCGGTCGAACCGACCAGGTCACAGAACAGCACGCTGAGAAGCCTTCGGTCGGCAGTCGGTTCCTGCAGGACTTCGGCGGCTTGACGTTCCGACTCCTGGAGCGGAAGTGCAGCAAGAGGGAGTCCATCGAGATCAGGCCGCGCAAGTTCATTGATCGCGGCCAAAATGATTTTCCGGTGCCCAAGCGAGACACCAAGCTCCTGAAGGTCGGCTTCCGTGATATGCGGAAGCGCTCGAAGGTCGACGTCGTTCTGGACGAACGCCTCGATGTATTTGCCAAGGCCGAGCTGGCTCAGCCAATCCTCAATCGTCTGCATCGAACGTCTTGACCCTGGATCATTCTTCTGAAACCAGCGCGAACGTTGTCGCCGCGTCACATTGCAAATCGGAATATCAAATGCGTTGCGATCGGAACGGATCCGTTTGTCAGCGCATCGAGGTCAAAAGCCTGGGGCCGTTCGCGTCAAAGTACCACATTGGACCATACGCAAGTTTCCGGCAAGGTAACAGGCGTTGGGAAAATCGACCGCCGCGGGTCGGAATTTTGGCCGATCGGAGGATCAAGGGAGACGAAGCGGCGCGGCAGGAGCGGACCTGAATATTTTTGATCCGAAACTCGGAATTCTTAAGTTGGCCTTTTCGGAGGGTGCAATGAATAACGAGAAAATTGGGAAGTTCGCGCAGAGTTCTCCGCGGCACATTAATTGGTCGCGATCATGCCGACTACGATGAAGTCCGCAAGCTCTACAACGCCATGATCGACAAGCGGCCGCTGCTGATCGCACGCTGCGCAGATGTCGCGGACGTAATTGCGGCCGTAAACTTCGGCCGTGACTGCAAGCTTGCCGTCGCCATCCGCGGCGGCGGCCATAACGGACCCGGATTCGGCAGCGTTGACGACGGACTCGTCATTGATCTGTCGATGATGAGGGGCGTGCGGGTCGATCCGGCGAACCGGACCGTACGGGTGGGAGCCGGTTGCACGACCGGCGACGTTGACCACGCCACCCAAGCCTTCGGTCTCGCGATCCCTTTCGGCGTCGTCTCGACAACAGGCGTTGCCGGCCTGACACTCAGCGGCGGCCACGGTTATCTTAGCCGCCAATACGGGCTCGCCATCGATAATCTGATAGAGGCCGACGTGGTTCTGGCGGACGGCACATTTGTTACCGCGAACAGGACGGACAACCCGGATCTGCTCTGGGGACTGCGCGGCGGCGGTGGAAATTTTGGCGTCGTCACCAGTTTCCTTTTCGAGGCGCACCCCGCGAGTACGCTCTACGCGGGCCCGATCTTCTGGGAGTTGAAGGACGCCGGCAGGATCATGCGATGGTACCGGGACTTTCAGGCAAGTGCGCCGGAAGAGTTCTATGTCTTCCTCGGGCTGCAGACGATTCCGTCCGGCGATCCCTTCCCTAGGGAGCATTGGGGCAAAAAGATCTGCGTGCTCCTCGTCTCGCACAACGGGGCGGCAGCCGACGCCGAGAAGGCCGTCAACGCCGTCCGCGCGGCACTTCCCAAACCGATCATCGATTTTGCGGGCCCGATGCCTTACGCGACGTTGCAAGGCATGTTCGATGGGCTTTTTCCGAAAGGCTTGCAGTGGTACTGGAAGGGCGACTTCGTCAAGACGCTGCCCGATGCTGCGATCGACGTCCATATCGAGCAGGCCGCGAAGGTACCCAGCGATGCCTCTTTAATGCATCTCTATCCGATCGATGGCTTGGTCCATCGCAAGGCGGAAGACGAAACGGCATGGAACTGCCGCGATGCCACCTGGTCGATGGTAATCGCCGCGGTCGACTCCGATCCGGGCCAGGCGCCGGTCTTGAAAAAATGGGCAAAGAACTATTGGGAGGCGATACATCCATTCGACCTCGGGGGCGCCTACCCGAATTTCATGATGGACGACGAAGGTGAGGCACGCATCAAGGCGACCTACGGCGACAACTACCAACGTCTCGGCAAGCTGAAGAAAAAATACGACCCGGACAACCTGTTCCGGGTGAACCAGAACATCCGCCCGGTGACCTGACGCCGGGCGGCCTGCTCAGCATTTTGCGCAGAGGCGCTGACAAACGGCTGCGGCCGGCAGCAGGTCCGGCCATGTCCGATGCTGTCGAACGCGGAGTCGTTTCGGCGGCGCGACAGGCGTTGCCGGTTGGCGAACGAACGGAACTTCATTGGCCGGCGCAGAGCTACTTCGGAATTTTATCGGCCAGGATGTCGATCTTGTGGATTGCCGGCGGCTTGGCAAGCAGTTCGCCGGCTTTTGCCGTCAGCGCCGCAGCAATCTTGCCGTCCAGATGAGCCTGGCGGCCGGATTCGTCGTCGAATGTATCGAAAATCGCGAACGACGAGGGGCCTTCCTGAAGGGCGAACCACGTGACCGTACCCGGTTCTTCGTTCGCCAGCGGCAGCGCCGATTTCAGGAACTCCGCGACTTCCTTTTCTTTGCCGGGTTTGGCTTCGAGCGGCACATACAGCGCAACCTTGGACATCGTGAACTCCCATGATGGGCGCGGCCGTTCGAGCCGCCCGCGGGTGGATCAGGAATAACGGAAAACGGTGGGTCACGGTTCCAATTGCCATCGGTCAGTTATTCCGGATTGGACCATCATGTCGCCGGGCACGCCCGACGCTGGCCGATCCGTTCGGATCGACGGTAAAGGTGTGTCTGTTAAACACAAACGCGCAAACACTTTCAGTGTCATCGCCCGGCTTGACCGGGCGCCCCGGTAATCCGAGGCGTCAGCGATGGAAGCGAGAGGCCGCGGCGTACCGGATTCCCGCCTTCGCGGGGATGACGACTTCAGCGTTCAAAATGGCTTGCTCAAAAATTTCGATCCCTTCAATCCATATCGCCACGGCAGTTCGACCGCCTTGGTGAGGCCGATCCGGACGCCGGCGACGATATCCGGTTTGGTGGCGCGCGCATGCAGCGCGAATCGGCGGGACGTCGAGCGCCAGTCCATTGTGCGCATCGGTAATCCCGAGCGCTTCGGTGAGCTTGCCCGGCCCCGAACACAGCGATCGCTCGTCATGCAATCCGCGCCGGCGCCGCATCGCGGCAATGCCGTGGGTCGGCTGCAGCGCGCGGATCAGCACGGCACTTGCGGAGCCTGCTTTTTCGCAGACGAAATTGACGCACCAGTGGATGCCATAGGAACGATAGACGTAGGCAAAGCCGGGCGGGCCGAACATCACGCTGTTGCGCGGCGTCGGCCCGCGGAACGAATGCGCGGCCGGCTCGGTGTGATGATAGGCCTCGACCTCGACAATGATGCCGCCGACGCCGTCGACCAGCAGCGTCGCGCCGATCAGATCGGGTGCGACTTCATGCACGCTGCGGGCAAAGAAGGCGCGCCTGAGCGGCTTGCCCAGGACAAAAGCGGGTTGGCTGGTGGGGATGCGAGCCATTCAACGAGGGTCTGGGAGAGCCGGGCAGGGCGGAAACAGGCCAATATGCTAAAGCCGCTGATACAACAAGGCGAGCGGTTGCGGTTCTCGGTCCACCGGATTAGCTAGAGGTCTGTCCAGACACGGATTCTCCATGGTCGTCGTCGTCGATACCGTTTCCGCCACGCCGCTGCGCCCGCGTCACCCCGAAAAGGTGAACCGGCCGGACGCGTTGTCGCCGCCGAAGCCGGACTGGATCCGGGTGCGCGCGCCGAACAGCCGCGGCTATGCCGACACCCGCAAGATCGTCAAGGAAAACGGCCTCGTCACGGTGTGCGAAGAGGCGGGCTGCCCGAACATCGGCGAGTGCTGGGACAAGAAGCACGCCACCTTCATGATCATGGGCGACACCTGCACCCGCGCCTGCGCCTTCTGCAACGTCAAGACCGGCATGCCGGGGGCGCTCGATGCGCTGGAGCCGGAACACGTCGCCGAGGCCACCTTCAAGCTCGGACTTGCCCATATCGTCATCACCTCGGTGGATCGCGACGACCTCGCCGACGGCGGCGCCGCCCATTTCGCCCAGACCATTCGCGCGATCCGCGCGCGCTGCCCGGCCACCACCATCGAGATCCTGACGCCGGATTTCCTGCGCAAGGACGGCGCGCTTGAAATCGTGGTGGCGGCCAAGCCCGACGTGTTCAATCACAATCTGGAAACGGTGCCGTCGCGCTATCTGTCGGTGCGGCCGGGCGCGCGTTATTTCCATTCGATCCGGCTGTTGCAGCGGGTCAAGGAAATCGATCCCGCCATCTTCACCAAGTCCGGCATCATGGTCGGGCTCGGCGAGGAACGCCACGAGGTGCTGCAGGTGATGGACGATCTGCGCTCGGCGGATGTCGACTTTCTCACCATCGGGCAATATCTGCAGCCGACCCGCAAGCATCACGCCGTGATGCGCTATGTGCCGCCGGATGAATTCGCGGGCTACGAGAAGGTGGCCTATACCAAGGGTTTCCTGATGGTATCGGCGAGCCCGCTGACGCGTTCCTCGCATCACGCCGGCGATGATTTTGCGAAACTGCAGGCGGCGCGCGCCGCGATTTCGCGCTGAGCCTCAGCCGATGCCGCAATTTTCCAGCAAGCGCCGGGTCCACCACAGCGCGCCGCAGATGTTCGATCTGGTGGCCGATGTCGAGCGCTATCCCGAATTCGTGCCGCTGTGCCGTTCGCTGAAGATACGCCAGCGCACGCCCAAGCCCGACGGCACCGAAATCGTCATCGCCGACATGACGGTATCGTTCAAGCTGGTGCGCGAAGCCTTCACCAGCCGGGTCACGCTGGACCGTCCCAATCTGAAAATTCTGGTGGAGTATCTGCAGGGGCCGTTCAGCAACCTCGAGAACCGCTGGACGTTCGAGCCGAAGTCGGACGGCGGCTGCGATGTCGGGTTTTTCCTCGCTTACGAATTCAAGAGCCGGATGCTGGCGATGCTGATGGGAACCATGTTCGACGCCGCGTTTCAGCGCTTTGCCGCCGCCTTCGAAAAACGCGCCGATGCGATTTATGGCAAGGCAGCGCACACCCTCATCCTGAGGGGCGCGCGCTCCGATTACGACCGCGGCGGTCGGCGCCGCTTGACGGCGGTGCGGCGCGGCGAGCGCGCCACGCGCGGCCGCAACCGGCTCGCGGCCTCGCGGCGCGGCTTGGCCGGCGCCTGCGGTCCGCGCGCCAGCTCCATCAGCATGCGCAGCGCCTCCACCACCGAACGCTGCCGCACCGCGCTGCGGCCGATCGCGCCGAAGCGGCATTCGCGATGCAGAATTCTGCCGTCGCGGGCGGCGACGGCGAAATGCACGAGGCCCACCGGCTTGCCCGGCGTGGCGCCGCCCGGACCGGCGATGCCGGTAATGGAGACCGCAAGATCGACGCCGGCTTTCTCCAGCGCGCCGATCGCCATCGCGGTCGCGGTTTCCTTGCTGACCGCGCCGAACGTCGCCAGCGTCGTCGGCTTGACGCCGAGCATCGCGCGCTTGGCGTCGTTGGAATAGGTGACAAAGCCGCGGTCGATGACGTCGGAGGAGCCGGGAATATCCGTGAGCGCGCCGGCCACCAGGCCGCCGGTGCAGGATTCCGCGGTCGCGATGGTCAGCTTGCGCATCCGGCAAAGATCGAGCAGCGAGCGGGAGAGGGCGCGGGCGTCGCTGCCGCTCATGTCAGTCGCTCCGCTCGTTCGCATCCCAGGGCAGGCGGATGGTAGCGCTCGCCGTCGCCGCGATGCCTTCCTCGCGGCCGGTAAATCCGAGCCGCTCGCTGGTGGTTGCCTTCACGGCGACGCGGGAGACGTTCAGCCCGGTGATCTCGGCGATACGTGCCCGCATGGTGTCGCGCAGCGGTCCGATTTTCGGCCGCTCGCAGATCATCGTGACTTCGAGATTGGCGATGCGGCCGCCGCGCGCGGTGACGCGATCGACCGCGTATTTCAGGAACCGGTCGGACGCCGCGCCCTTCCATTGCGGATCGCTCGGCGGGAAATGCGAGCCGATATCGCCGTCCGCCAGCGCGCCGAGGATGGCGTCGACCAGCGCATGGAGGCCGACATCGCCGTCGGAATGCGCCAGAAAGCCGCGGCTGTGCGGCACCCGAACGCCGCAGATCATCAGATGATCGCCGTCGCCGAAGGCGTGGACGTCGTAACCGGTGCCGGTTCTGACATCGCCGAGCATGGCGCCGAGGCGGGCTTCTTCGCGAACGAAATCTTCCGGGGTGGTCAGTTTCATGTTGGCAGGATCGCCTTCAAAGGTCGCCACCGTCAATCCCGCCCATTCCGCGAGCGCGGCGTCATCGGTGAAATCGCTGCGGCCGTCGCGCGCGGCGCGGCGATGGGCGTCGAGAATCACATCGAACCGGAACGCCTGCGGCGTCTGCGCGATTCGCAGGCGCGCGCGCTCCGGCGTCGCTTCGACGTTTCCGGCCGCCGTCGATCAGCTTGACGGTATCGGTGACGGGTATCGCCGGAACGGCAGCGCCGGTGCGGGACGCCGCCTCGATCGCACGCGAGATCAGCGCCGCCGTGACGAATGGCCGCGCCGCGTCGTGGATCAGGACGATGTCAGGCTTTTGGCCGGCAAGCGCTTCCAGTCCGGCATGCACCGAGGCCTGGCGCGTCGCCCCGCCATTCGCCGGAGGCGCGTGGCGCAACGCGCTGACGGCATCGTTGAACATCGCCATGTCATCGGGATTCAAAACCGGCTGCACCGCAAAGATCTGCGGATGCCGGCAGAACGGCTCCATGGCCCGGAAAATCACCGTTTGTCCGCCGATCGAGCGGTACTGCTTCGGTCCCCCCGCGCCGGCACGCAGCCCGCGTCCGGCTGCGACAAGGATGGCTGCAGTCCGTTCTGGTTTCGGCATTGGACTCAATTACGGATGATTGAGGGTTGCGGAGGGAGAGGGAGCACTGGTGCGCTGGCGCACTGCCCTTATCATGCTGACGCCCGAAAACAGAACGATTCCCAATAGCTGTGGGAAAGGCATATTTTGTTGCAGTGCACTTGCAAGATTGCGAGAACTGTCTAAAGTGTAGGCATGAAGCTTGACTGCACAAGAATTGTGCGCAGAATGACTCCCGGCGGTCGCAATGATGCGCCTGTCAGAAAAACGAGAAATCCGTGACCGGCCCGGAATCCTCACGCCTTAAGCCGTTGAAAATAGGCGATATTGAGGTCGCCAATCGGGTCCTTCTGGCGCCGATGTCGGGCGTCACCGATGCCCCGTTTCGGCGTCTGGCCGCAGCGCTCGGCGCCGGACTTGTGGTTTCCGAAATGACCGCCAGCGACGATCTCGTCAACGGCCGCCCGATGTCGCGGCTGCGATGCGAGGCGACCGGAATAGGTCCGCATGTCGTTCAACTCGCGGGCTGCGAGGTCAGCTGGATGGCCGAAGGCGCGCGCATTGCCGAAGCCGCCGGCGCCGACATCATCGATATCAACATGGGCTGTCCGGCGCGCCACGTGACCGGCGGCCAGTCCGGCTCGGCCTTGATGCGCGATCTCGATCACGCGCTGACATTGATCGAGGCGACGGTCGGCGCCGTGAAAGTGCCGGTGACGTTGAAGATGCGGCTCGGCTGGGACGATCGCTCCCTCAACGCGCCGGAACTGGCGCGCCGCGCCGAGGCCGCCGGCGTGCAGCTGATTTCGGTGCACGGCCGCACGCGCTGCCAGTTCTACAAGGGCGACGCCGACTGGGGCGCGGTCCGCGCGGTCAGGGATGCGATCGGCATTCCGCTGGTCGTCAACGGCGATATCACGTCGTTCGAGAAGGCGGTGACCGCGCTTGAAATGTCGGGCGCCGACGCGGTCATGGTCGGCCGCGGCGCGCAGGGCCAGCCGTGGTTGCCCGGCCAGATCGGGCGTCGCCTCGAATCCGGTATCGTCGAATCCGCGCCATCGCTGGCCGAGCAGCTCAACTATATCCGCGCGCTCTATGATGAGGTCTGCAGCCATTATGGCCTGCGCATCGGCCTTCGCCATGCGCGCAAGCATCTCGGCTGGGCGCTGGAGATTGCCGCGCAATGCAGCCGCGCGCCGGCGCGACGCTCAAAACCTGGCGACAGAAGATTCTGACATCCGAGGATCCGCTGCGCGTGCATCGCTCTCTTCAGGATGCATTCGACGACTTTGCATGGAGCGCCGCCGCATGACTTCAGCCGCAGAACATCGCCGGCCGGTGCCGTCCGACGGCGAGGCCATCCTCAACGCCTTGCCCAATCCGGTGCTGCTGGTCGCGCCCGACGGCAAGATCGTCGATGCCAACATGGCCGCGGAATCGTTTTTCGAGATTTCCACGCAATTCCTGCAGCGCCAGTCGCTGAAGGAACTGGTGCCGTTCGGCAGCCCGTTGCTGGCGCTGATCGATCAGGTGCGCTCGAGCGGCTCGCCGGTCAACGAATACAAGGTCGATCTGGGCACGCCGCGGATCGGCGGCGATCGCCAGGTGGATCTTCATGTCGCGCCGCTCACCGAGCGGCCCGGCCATATCGTGGTGATGCTGCAGGAGCGCACCATCGCCGACAAGATGGACCGGCAATTGACCCATCGAAGTGCGGCGCGTTCGGTGATCGCGCTGGCCGCGATGCTGGCGCATGAAATCAAGAACCCGCTGTCCGGCATCCGCGGCGCGGCGCAACTGCTCGAGCAGGCGGCCTCGTCGGAAGACCGCATGCTGACGCGGCTGATCTGCGACGAGGCGGACCGCATCGTCACGCTGGTCGACCGCATGGAAGTGTTCGGCGACGACCGCCCGGTGGCGCGCGGCCCGGTCAACATTCATTCGGTGCTCGATCACGTCAAGCGGCTCGCGCAATCGGGATTTGCCCGCAACATCCGCTTCGTCGAGGAATACGATCCGTCGCTGCCGCCGGTGCTCGCCAATCAGGACCAGTTGATCCAGGTGTTTCTGAATCTGGTGAAGAACGCCGCCGAAGCCGTGGTCGATCTCGGCAGCGACGCTGAAATTCAGCTCACCACCGCGTTCCGTCCGGGCGTTCGCCTGTCGGTGCCGGGGAAGAAATCGCGGGTGTCGTTGCCGCTCGAATTCTGCGTCAAGGACAACGGCCCCGGCGTGCCGGAAGACCTGCTGCCGAACCTGTTCGATCCGTTCGTCACGACAAAACAGACCGGCAGCGGGCTCGGCCTGGCGCTGGTGGCCAAGATCGTCGGCGATCACGGCGGCATCATCGAATGCGAATCGCAGCCGCGGAAGACCATTTTCCGCGTGCTGCTGCCGATGTTCAACAGCGCCAAACACTTCGATCAAAGCAATCGCGATGACGTTTCGGGTACGTCGTTGCATGCCTCACAGGACACGAGATGAGGAATAACGATGCCCGCAGGTAGCATACTTGTCGCCGACGACGACACGGCCATCCGTACGGTTCTGAACCAGGCTCTCTCGCGCGCCGGATATGAGGTGCGGCTGACCGGGAACGCGGCGACGCTGTGGCGCTGGGTCAGCCAGGGCGAGGGCGATCTGGTCATCACCGACGTGGTGATGCCCGACGAGAACGCGTTCGATCTGCTGCCGCGGATCAAGAAGATGCGGCCGAATCTGCCGGTCATCGTCATGAGCGCGCAGAACACCTTCATGACGGCGATCCGCGCGTCCGAGCGTGGCGCCTATGAGTATCTGCCAAAGCCGTTCGACCTCAAGGAGCTGATCGCCATTGTCGGCCGCGCGCTGGCGGAGCCGAAGGAGCGGGTGGCCAATCACGCCGACGAAGCCGAGTTCGACTCGATTCCGCTGGTCGGCCGTTCGCCCGCGATGCAGGAAATCTACCGCGTGCTGGCGCGGCTGATGCAGACCGATCTCACGGTGATGATCTCCGGCGAGTCCGGCACCGGCAAGGAACTGGTGGCGCGCGCGCTGCACGATTACGGCAAGCGGCGCAACGGTCCGTTCGTCGCCGTCAACATGGCGGCGATCCCGCGCGATCTGATCGAATCCGAATTGTTCGGCCATGAACGCGGCGCCTTCACCGGCGCCAACACCCGCGCCTCGGGCCGGTTCGAACAGGCCGAGGGCGGCACGCTGTTTCTCGACGAGATCGGCGACATGCCGATGGAGGCGCAGACCCGGCTGTTGCGGGTGCTGCAGCAGGGCGAATACACCACCGTCGGCGGCCGCACCCCGATCAAGACCGACGTGCGCATCGTCGCCGCCAGCAACAAGGATCTGCGGATCCTGATTCAACAGGGTCTGTTCCGCGAGGATCTGTTCTTCCGCCTCAACGTGGTGCCGTTGCGTCTGCCGCCGCTGCGCGAGCGGATCGAGGATCTGCCTGACCTGATCCGGCATTTTTTCGCGCTGGCCGAGAAGGACGGACTGCCGCCGAAGAAGCTCGATGCGCTGGCGCTGGAGCGCATGAAGCAGCATCGCTGGCCCGGCAATGTGCGCGAACTGGAAAATCTCGCGCGCCGGCTCGCGGCCCTGTATCCGCAGGACGTGATCACGGGCTCGGTGATCGACGGCGAACTGGCGCCGCCCGCGGTGACCTCGGGCGGCAGCGTTCATCACGGCGTCGACAATCTCGGCGGCGCGGTCGAGGCCTATCTGTCATCGCATTTTTCCGGCTTTCCCAACGGCGTGCCGCCGCCCGGCCTCTATCACCGCATCCTCAGGGAAATCGAAGTGCCGCTGCTCACGGCGGCGCTGGCGGCGACGCGGGGCAATCAAATCCGCGCCGCCGACCTGCTTGGGCCTCAACCGCAACACGCTGCGGAAGAAGATTCGCGATCTCGACATTCAGGTTTACCGGAGCGGCAACTAGAGCGTCTTGAGCCTGGGGACGACGTCCGTATTTTCACCAGGCTGCGGCTACCGATGGCGCAGGCTTCTTGCAAACTGTGGAAAAGCAACGCTATCGCCTGAGGTTTATTGTCTCTCATGGGAAGGGGTCATTGCCGCCGCGAAAGTGTCACAATTCGGCAACATTGTGATATGAATGCATCAGTCTGCCGCCGGTGTTGATCCGGCGAGCGGAAGGCCCTTCAGCTCACCCTTTGCCGGAATGACCAGCGCAGAAACCTCGGCCCCAACGTTCGATCCATCGTTCGCCGAACCCAAGGGGGGTCTCCTGCGGAGGTTGCTGGCGCCGTTTGCGGTCGGCCTGGCGCTGCTGTCGACCTTCCTCACCTTCGTGGTGCTGACCGGCCTGACCCGATCGAGCCGACCCGCGAAGTCGTCGTTTCTTTCATGCTGATCAATGCGGCGACCATCCTGGTGCTGGTCGG
Source organism: uncultured Alphaproteobacteria bacterium (assembly GCA_963734795.1). Lineage (GTDB taxonomy): Bacteria > Pseudomonadota > Alphaproteobacteria > Rhizobiales > Xanthobacteraceae > Bradyrhizobium. The sequence goes on along the minus strand of CAVTIW010000010.1, from coordinate 28,912 downwards.
CATCATCGTCCGCGAAGTCTGGCAGGTGGTGCAGGCCCGCCGCCGCGGCCGGGCGGCGGCGAGGCTGCACGTTCAGATTGTCAGCCTGTTTTCCATCATCGCGGTGTTGCCGGCGGTGCTGGTGGCGATCGTCGCCAACGTGACCATCGATCGCGGCTTCGATCGGCTGTTTTCGGGCCCGACGCGCGAGGTGATCCAGAACTCGCTGAGCATTGCGCGCGCCTATATGCAAGAACACGCGCAGCTTATTCGTGGCGACATTCTGGGAATGGCCAACGACATCTCCCATGCCCGGCCGTTGTACGATCAGGATCGCGGAACGTTTCGCGAGCTTCTGACCGCAAGTGCGGCCGCGCGCAATCTGCCGGTCGCGATGCTGATCGACAAGGATGGCAATCATTCTGGAGACGGCGCAAACCGGCATTCGACTGACCTTCGCGCCGCCGCCGCCGGAATTCCTCAACAATGTCAAGGAAACCGAGCCGGAGATCGCGGTGTTTCCCGAAGAAAACTACGTCGCGGCCGTGATCCGGCTGCGCGCCTTCAACGACACCTTCCTCTACGTGGCGCGTCTGCTCGATCCGCGCGTGGTCGCGCAACTCAAGCAAACCGAGGCCAGCGTCGCCGAATATGCCGAGATTGAATCGCGCCGGCTCGGCATTCAGGTGAATCTTCGCGCTGATGTTCGCCGTGATCGCGCTGACCATCCTGATGGCCTCCATTCTGATCGGGCTGAATTTCGCCAACTGGCTGGTGGCCCCGATCCGGCGGCTGATGAGCGCCGCCAATATCGTCTCGACCGGCGACCTGCATGTCCAGGTGCCGGTGCATCGCTCGGAGGGCGATCTCGCCCAGCTCGGCGAGACCTTCAACAAGATGACGCAGGAATTGCGCACCCAGCGCGACGAACTGGTCAAGCGCCAGCGATCTGATCGACAGCCGCCGCCGCTTCATCGAGGCGGTATTGTCGTCGGCAAGCGCCGGCATCATCGGCGTCGATGCGTCCGGCAGCGTCGGCATTCTCAATCGCTCTGCCGAAAAGCTGATCGGTCATGCCGAATCGGAGACGCTGGATCATCCGCTGTCGGACGTGCTGCCCGAACTCGACGACATGATGAAAACCGCGCGGGAGGGCACCCAGCGGCTGGTGCAGGGCCAGATCACGATCAGCCGCGACGGCCATGAACGCAATCTTTCGGTTCGCGTCAGCGCCGAGCAGACCAGCCAGTCGCGCGACAGCTACATCATCACGCTCGACGACATTACCGAACTGGTTTCCGCGCAGCGGACCTCGGCATGGGCCGACGTGGCCCGCCGCATCGCCCACGAGATCAAGAATCCGCTGACGCCGATCCAGCTTTCGGCCGAGCGTATTCGCCGCAAATTCGGCAAGGTCATCACCGAGGACAAGGCCATCTTCGAGCAATGCACCGACACGATCGTGCGCCAGGTCGATGACATCAGGCGGATGGTCGATGAGTTCTCGCGCTTCGCGCGGATGCCGAAGCCGGTGATCGAAGGCGAGGACGTCGCCGATACCGTGCGGCAGGCGGTGTTCCTGATGCGGGTCGGACATCCCGACATCGATATCGAAGCCGAGATCAAGCAAGAGCCGTTGCGGGCGCAGTTCGACCGGCGGCTGATTTCGCAGGCGCTGACCAACATCATCAAGAACGCGACCGAAGCCATCGAGGCCGTTCCGGCCGAGACGCTCGGGAAGGGTCGTATTGATGTCATCGCCGCGCGCGAGAACGATGACATCGTGATCGACGTCATCGACAACGGCATCGGCCTGCCGAAGGTCAGCCGGGCGCGTCTGCTGGAACCCTACGTCACGACGCGCGAAAAGGGCACCGGCCTTGGTCTTGCGATCGTCGGCCGCGTTCTGGAAGACCATGGCGGCCGGATCGAACTCAACGATGCCGCGGACATCCGCCCGGGCGCGCGCGGGGCCTGGATGCGGTTGCGGTTTGCGGTATCGGGCCATGCACCGAAAGCCGAAGCGAAGGAGCCGGCTTCCGAAACAAAACCAGAAACAAAAGACCCGGGATCCGGAACCATTGAGCCGACTGACGCGACCAACAATGAAACAAAAATCGAAGCCGCAACAGGCAACTGACAAGACAGGCGTGACCCATGGCAAATGACATTCTGATTGTCGATGACGAAGCGGATATTCGGGATCTGGTTGCCGGCATTCTCGACGACGAGGGTTTCACCACCCGGACCGCGCGCGACAGCGATTCGGCGCTGGCGGAAATCGCCAATCGCCGGCCGCATCTGGTGTTTCTCGACATCTGGCTGCAGGGCAGCAAGCTCGACGGGTTGCAATTGCTGGAACAGGTGAAGCGGGACCACGCCGATGTGCCGGTCGTGATGATCTCCGGGCACGGCAATATCGAAACCGCGGTCGCGGCGATCAAGCGCGGCGCCTATGACTTCATCGAAAAGCCGTTCAAGTCCGACCGGCTCATTCTGGTGGCGACGCGGGCGCTGGAGACCTCGCGGCTGAAGCGCGAAGTGAAGGAACTCAAGCAACTCGCACCGGCGGCGAGCGTCCTGACCGGACGCTCCGCCTGCATGAATCAGCTGCGCCAGACCATCGAGCGGGCCGCCAAGGCCAACAGCCGTATCCTGATCGTCGGCCCCTCCGGCGCCGGCAAGGAACTGGCGGCACGCACGCTGCATAACGCGTCAAGCCGCGCCGAGGGGCCCTTCGTCGTCATCAACGCCGCGGCGATTACGCCGGAGCGCATGGAAGTCGAACTGTTCGGCATCGAGCAGTCCAATGGCGAGCATCAGCGCAAGGCCGGTGCGCTGGAAGAAGCCCATGGCGGCACCCTGTTCATCGACGAAATCGGCGACATGCCGCGCGAAACCCAGAACAAGATCCTGCGGGTGCTGGTCGATCAGACGTTCCAGCGGTCGGGGGGCACCACCAAGGTCAATGTCGACGTTCGCATCATTTCCTCGACCGCCCGCAATCTGGAAGAGGAGATCGCCGAAGGCCGGTTCCGCGAGGATCTCTATCATCGGCTGTCGGTGGTGCCGATCCGGGTGCCGCCGCTGTCGGAGCGCCGCGAGGACATTCCCGAACTGATCGATTATTTCATGGACCAGATATCGGTCGCGACCGGCCTGCCGAAACGCCAGATCGGCCAGGATGCGATGGCGGTATTGCAATCCCATGTCTGGCCTGGAAACGTCCGGCAGCTTCGCAACAATGTCGAGCGCGTCATGATCCTGGCGGGCGGCGGTCCGGAAGTCATCATCACCGCCGATATGCTGCCGCAGGACGTCGGCTCGATGGTGCCGGCGATGCCGACCAGCAACAATGGCGAGCATATCATGGGCTTGCCGCTGCGCGAGGCGCGGGAAGTGTTCGAGCGCGACTATCTGATTGCCCAGATCAGCCGTTTCTCCGGCAATATCTCTCGCACGGCGGAATTCGTCGGCATGGAGCGTTCGGCGCTGCATCGCAAGCTCAAGGCCCTCGGCGTCGGCTGAATGCCGGCCCGACCGATGCATTTCATGCATTTGCTTGAGAAATTTCGTCTGTTTCCGGGCTTTTCCGGGAAATTGCGCCTGTGTTTGGCGTCGGCTGGCGCGCGAACTGGCTTGCCTAAAAACCGCGCCTGCCTTCTAATCATACCGCCGTGCCCCCGGAGGGGGATCTCAGGGGAAGCCGGCAACCGGGAGACGCTCCTCAAGAGAGCTGCATCTGGTTCAATAAAAAGAAGCAAACAAGACGGCGGGACAAAAACAATGGCGGCAGACCGCGCACAAAATCTACAAGACACCTTCCTCAATCACGTTCGCAAAACCAAAACGCCACTGACGATCTTTCTGGTCAACGGAGTGAAGCTGCAGGGGATTGTCACCTGGTTCGACAATTTCTGCCTGCTGCTCCGGCGCGACGGTCATTCGCAGCTTGTCTACAAGCATGCGATCTCGACCATCATGCCGGGCGCTCCGATCCAGTTGTTCGAAGGCGGCGAGGATGCTCCGGCTTGAGAGTGATCTGATTGGAACCCCGAAATCTTGAAGGGGGCTGCCGACCGTCCGCGGTCGGCAGGGGGCAAAGCAACCGGGCGGGTGATCGTCATCGGCCCTTATCTGCGTATGCGCCGCGGTGATCCCGATGCGCAAACGGATCATCATGTCGTACGCGGCTCCGAGGCGCGGCTGGAGGAAGCCGTCGGCCTGGCGCGCGCCATCGATCTCACGATCGCGGACGCGCTGATCGCGCCGGTCAGCCAGATCCGGCCCGCGACCTATCTCGGCAAGGGCAAGGTCGAGGAGATCGTCGGGCTCATCACCGGACACGAGATCGAACTGGTGGTGATGGATTGCGCGCTGTCGCCGATCCAGCAGCGCAATCTCGAGAAGGCCTGGAACACCAAGGTGCTCGACCGCACCGGGCTGATCCTGGAAATCTTCGGCCGCCGCGCCAAGACCAAGGAAGGCGCGCTGCAGGTCGAACTCGCGCATTTGAACTATCAGCGCAGCCGCCTGGTGCGATCGTGGACCCATCTGGAGCGTCAGCGCGGCGGCTTCGGCTTCATGGGCGGTCCCGGCGAAACCCAAATCGAAGCGGATCGCCGCCTGATCGGCGAGCGCATCACCCGGCTCGAGAACGAAATCAAGAAGGTCCAGGCGACGCGGCGGCTGCATCGCGCCGGCCGGCAGCGGGTGCCGTATCGCGTGGTGGCGCTGGTCGGCTACACCAACGCCGGAAAATCGACGCTGTTCAATCGCCTGACCCGCGCCGACGTGCAGGCCGCCGACATGCTGTTTGCGACGCTCGATCCGACCTTGCGCGCGCTCAGCCTGCCGCATGGCGGCAAGGCGATGCTGTCGGACACCGTCGGATTCATCTCCAGCCTGCCGACCCAACTGGTTGCGGCGTTTCGTGCGACGCTGGAGGAAGTGCTGGAAGCCGATGTCATTCTCCACGTCCGCGACATCTCGCATGAAGATGCCGAGGCGCAGCAGCGCGACGTCGATACCGTGCTGCGCCAGCTCGGCATCGATCCGGATGCCGGGCAGCGCATTCTCGAAGTCTGGAACAAGATCGATCGCTTCGATCCGGATGAGCGCGAAAACCTCGCGCAATATCGCCGCCCGCCGCCCGCCGGAGCGGCCGTGTTTCCTGGTCTCGGCCGAAACCGGGGAGGGGATCGACGCGCTGCTGGCCGCGATCGAGGACCGGCTGGCCGCCACGCGGATGACGCTGGACCTGTCGATCGACGCCGCCGACGGCGCCGGCATCAGCTGGCTGCATCGCAATTCGGAAATTCTCAACAAGGAATTTCACGACGGCCGCTTCGCGATGACCGTGCGCGTCGACGAGACCAAGCGCGACATCGTCGTCAACCGCTTCGACGCGGTGCCGCACGCGGTGTGAAGGCCTGCTGTCGTTCCGGCGAACGCCGGGCATAACCGCTGGCGACTGAGCGTCGCACATTGTTGCAAAAAGAGTCGTCGGGAGGCTCGTGCATCCGATCGACCGCGGGGATATGGGTCGGCTCAGCGTTCGCTGCGCTCATGGCCGGACGACGCGGAGGATTCTTTCCTTGCGCTTCGCCTCGTTCCACAACGCATCCATCTCGGCGAGCGAAGCGCTCTCGAGCGAACGCCCCTGCGCCGCCAGCGCCTGTTCGATGTAGCCAAAGCGGCGTTCGAATTTGGCGTTGGTGCCGCGCAGCGCCAGATCGGGATCGGCGCCGACATGCCGCGCCAGATTGACCAGCGCGAACAGGAGATCGCCGGTTTCGTCGGCGAGTTCATCGGCGTCGCCGCGATCGAGCGCGGCCTCGATCTCGTCGGCCTCCTCGCGGATCTTGTGCAGCACCGCGCGCGGATCGTTCCAGTCGAAGCCGACGCTGGACGCCTTGCGCTGCAATTCCATCGCGCGGCGTCAGCGCCGGTTGTCCGGCCTTCACGCCCGACAACAGCGATTGGCGCGCCGCTGGCTTCCGGCGGCCGCCGCGCCGCGCGTTCGGCTTTCTCCTCGGCCTTGATGCGATCCCAGGCGCCCTTGACATCCGATGGCGTCAACCGGCCATCCGCGTCGGCGAAGACATGCGGATGCCGTCGGATCATCTTGCGCGTGATGGCCTCGACCACGTCGCCGAATGCGAAGGCGTTCTGTTCCTCCGCCATGCGGGCGTGAAACACCACCTGCAGCAGGAGATCGCCGAGTTCGTCGCACAGATCGTCGAGATCGCCGCGCGCGATGGCGTCGGCGACTTCATAGGCTTCCTCGATGGTGTAGGGCGCGATCGCTCGCAAAATTCTGTTCGAGATCCCATGGGCAGCCGCTGCCGGGCGTTCGCAGCGTCGCCATGATCTCGAGCAGGCGTGAAATATCGCGGGAAGGGGTCATGGTGCACCGAAGCCTGGAGTTGATCCGGCCTGTATGCCGCAAGACGCGCGCCCATCCCAGCGAAACGAGCCGGACCGGATCCGTCTATCCACCGATTGGCCTTGCGGATCGATGAGTGCTATGGGCACGGCCATGAGCGATCAACGATTCCAGACCGAAACCGCGCTGGTGCTGTTCTCCGGCGGACAGGATTCCGCCACCTGCCTCGCCTGGGCGCTGCAGCGCTTTGCGCGCGTCGAAATGCTCGGCTTCGACTACGGGCAGCGTCACGCCATCGAGCTTGAGTGCCGCGACCGATCTGCTGGACGGCATGAAATCGTTGCGCGCCGGATTGGGCGGCGAAACTCGGCGACAGCCACACCCTGGAGATTCCGACGCTGGCCGACGATCTCCGACACCGCGCTGACCCGCGATGTCGCGATCGCGATGGGCGAGGACGGCCTGCCCAACACCTTCGTGCCCGGCCGCAATCTGGTGTTTCTGACCTTCGCCGCGGCGCTGGCCTATCGGCGCGGCATCACGCATATCGTCGGCGGCATGTGCGAGACCGATTATTCCGGCTATCCGGATTGCCGCGACGAGACCATCAAGGCGTTGCAGACCGCGCTCAATCTCGGCATGAACAAGTCGTTCGAACTGCACACGCCGCTGATGTGGCTGGACAAGGCCAGCACCTGGAAGCTGGCCGATGAACTCGGCGGGGCAGGGCTGGTCGACCTGATCCGCGAACATTCCCACACCTGCTATCTCGGCGAACGCGGCGCGCGGCACGACTGGGGTTATGGCTGCGGCGAATGCCCGGCCTGCGCGTTGCGCGCGAAGGGCTGGCAGGAATTTTCTGCGAGGCACTGAGGTCGCGCAGCTTCGTGCCCCGGCCGCGGCGCAGCATCCGGGGAACGACCGTTCAGGATAGCGGCCCAAAATCCTCCGGCCTCAATTCGATCGGCGAGCCATGCGGGGTGCGATCGGCGGCGTGGTCCCAGGCATCGCGATAGCGGTGCAGGGTCTCGGATGTCGCGACGCCCTTTTGCCGATATCAGCCGCTCCAGCGTGGCAAGCCAGTGCCGGTAATAGGTCTCGCCGGTGTCGGGATCGCCGCTGGCCTGCGCGCGCTTGATTTCACCGGAAAGCGTCGCCGCCCATTCGTTCCAGGTGAACAGCCCGCGCTCATGCAGGGCCAGCGCCATCGCGAAGGCCTGCGCCTCCCACGGCTCGCGAAACACCGGCCCGTCGGCGTCGCAGGGGATGCTGGGGACGGCGCGGGTCGCGCGCGCCGCGGCAGCGTCCATCACGCCGGCTCCAGATACGGCTCGAACGCATCGACGGATATCTTTGACCGTCGGATCGGCGTCCGGGCCCCACAGTTCGGCGCCGTCGAACACGACGGTGTAGAGCCATTGCGGGTTCTCGCCGGCTTCGGTCGCGGCCGTATCGGGAAGACACTGCAGCCAAGGTTGCGCTCGACCACGCCGACATGGCCGCGCACGTAACGCGGCAGCCGCGTATGCGTCGCCGGATGAATGTTCCTGGCGCGCACGCGATCGCCCGGCTTGAATTTCGCAGGCGCGGGCGGCGTGCGCCCGAATTTGCCGCGCACCATGATGCGCTCGACCTGATCGACCGTGAACTTGCCGTGCTTGAGCGGCTTCGGCGGTGTCACCGCATGGGCCGCGGCGACTTCCTCTGCCGAGATGTAGCCCTTGGCGATCAGCATGTCCTCGAGGCCGAGGAACCATTTCCTGTAGTAGGAGCTGGTGAGATAGACCTCGGGCGGCAATGCCTCGCGGTAGAAGCGCGAGGTGTCGATGTTGAAGGCGCCAGCGGCACCCATCGCACGCACCATCGCCAGCACGCGGCCTTCCCACTCGGTGTGAAACATCGGCTCGTTCGGCTCCGGCTCGACCTTGCCGAAACCGTCCATGCCGCCCATGTCGTGCACGCCGTTCATGACGGCGCGCCCGGCGTCTTCGGAAAGCCCGTGCCGATCATGGAGTCGCGCGTCACGATCTCGGCAAGCTGCTGCCTCGCTCCAGCCCTCGGTGCCCTTGGGCCGCATCGGCAGCACCAGGAAGCGCGTCTCGGCGGTCGAATCCCAGACCCGGATTTCGGTTTCCTTCGGCAGGCTGACGCCGAAATCGGCCAGCACGCCGCGCGGATCCTTGACGGCGCGGGAGCGGTAGGGCGCCGCCTTGTACCAGACCGGCGGCAGTCCCAGCATTTCCCAGGGGTAACAGGAGCACAGCGTGCACACGACCATGTTGTGCCGCTGCGGCGTGTTCTCGACCGCGACGAGATGATCGCCGACCCGGCTGACATGGCCAAGCGTGCTCACGGCCTTGCTGGCATCTTCCAGCAGGGCCTGCTTGAACGCTGGATCAGACCAGGCCTTGGCGACGACTTGTGCGCCATTATGGGGACCGATCTTGGTCTCATAGGCCTGGACGATGGCATCGAGCGCGGCCGGATCGACATAGCCTTTTTCGGTCAGGATGGTTTCGAGCGCGCGGACGCGCAATTCCATCTCCGACAGTTCCGAACGGTCGTGATCATGATCGTGCTCATGGCCGGCGAGAATAATCGCATGATCCACGGCTGTCGAGGTCGCCACTCTTCACAAACCGGCATGGGCGCTGCGATCCTTCTCCGCTATCATCGTCCGAAATAGCGGGCAGGGAGAATGCGTCTTGACGAGGTTTGTGACCATTGAAAAGGGCCTCGGGCCGGAGGGGCGCATCGCCGTGGTGCGGTTCGACCGCGGTGACGGTATCAACGCCCTGTCGCCCGAGGCGCTGCGCCAGCTCACCGACGCTGCGCGCAGCTTCGAGGACGACGGCGAGCACCTCGGTGGTGGTGCTCACCGGCAACGCCGGCGCGTTCAGCGCCGGCTTCGACCTCAGGGACGCCGAGGGCCGGTCGCGCCGGACCATGGATATCGGCTCGTTGCGCCGGCACCTGAAACTGGGACCGCGGCTGCTGCCGCGCCTGGCAGGAGATGGAGCAGATCACCATCGGCGCGATCGAAGGGTTTTGCATCGGCGGCGGCGTCGCGCTGGCGGTGGCGCTGGACTTTCGCGTCATGGGCCGCGACGCCCATATCCGGGTCCCCGAGATCGGGCTCGGCATGAACATGAGCTGGCAGAGCATTCCGCGCATGCTGCATCTGATCGGACCGGCCCGCACCAAGCAGGCCGTGATCCTGGCCGACCAGCGCATCAGCGCCGCCGAGGCCTATGAATGGGGGCTGGTGGAGGAGGTGGCTGATCCCGGCAACGCGTTCGACGCCGCGATGGCGCTGGCCGCGAAAGTCGCAGCCCAGCCGCCGCTGTCGGTGGCCATGACCAAGCTGACCGTCAACCGGCTGGCGCACGCGCTCGACGACCTCGCCAGCCACATGGACGTCGACCAGTTCGCGCTGGCGAGTTTTAGCGAGGACCACAAGGAGGGCGTGGCGGCGTTCCTGGAGCGGCGCAAGCCGCGGTTTAAAGGAAGCTAAGCCTGCCGGTCTGCCGCGCTACATCTGATCGATGATGTCGCACGTAGAAGGGTCGTCGCACGGCAAGTCCCATACGGCAGGAAATATCGGATTCGCATAAGGTATATTATGGAATATTTATATCAATAGTTCTTTCAATGACTTATAGCCAAATTCTCGATTCCTGCTTGATCTGTCGAGTGAAATGCAGCGCGGCAGCGCCGCGTTGCCCGCTCTACTTTGCATGGGGTTGTTTTCGCGATTTTTGTACGGCCACCGCCGAAGCGGCGCGCCATGCCGGGTCCGGGACAGTGGCGACGTCGCGACGAATACGATGATGCCGGCGCACCGGCGCGGTCATCATCCGCTGGCAGGTTCAGACTGCCGACATCGGCACGCTCCCGTCGCGCAAGCCTTGCACTGAATCCGCTGCCCATGGCTCGCCGCCGAAGCTTGGTACGAGGCTTGGTATTTGCGCTGAAAGCAGGCAATAAGCCGTCCAAGGGATTGATGACCCGGCGGTGCCGGGTCCGTTTGATGCCATTCATAACAACAATCAGGGAGAGAACCAGATGAGCTTTTCACGACGCACGCTACTGAAGGCGTCCGCTGCTTCCGCGGTTTTAGGCGGCATTGGCGCGCCCCATGTAGCGCGCGCGCAGGCGGCCGAATTTACCTACAAATACGCCAACAACGCGCCGGATTCGCATCCGATGAACGTGCGCGCCAGGGAGATGGCGGCGGCGATCAAGACCGAAACCAATGGCCGCTTCGATCTGCAGGTTTTCCCCAACAACCAGCTCGGCTCCGACACCGACATGCTGAGCCAGATCCGCTCCGGCGGCCTCGAATTCTTCACGCTGTCGGGCCTGATCCTGGCAACCCTGGTTCCGGCCGCGTCGATCAACGGCATCGGCTTCGCATTCCCCGATTACGACACGGTCTGGAAGGCGATGGACGGCGATCTCGGCGCCTATGTGCGCGGCGAAATCGCCAAGGCCAATCTCGTCGCCATGGACAAGATCTGGGACAACGGCTTTCGCCAGACCACCTCGTCGACCAAGCCGATCAACAGTCCCGAAGATTACAAGGGCTTCAAGATCCGCGTGCCGGTCTCCCCGCTCTGGACCTCGATGTTCAAGGCATTCGACGCCTCCCCGGCCTCGATCAATTTCAGCGAGGTCTATTCGGCGCTGCAGACCAAAATTGTCGAAGGCCAGGAAAATCCGCTGGCGCTGATCTCGACCGCGAAACTGTACGAAGTGCAGAAATATTGCTCGCTGACCAACCACATGTGGGACGGATTCTGGTTCCTCGCCAATCGCCGCGCCTGGGAGCGGGTGCCTGAAGATATCCGCACCATCGTCGCCAGGAACATCAACGCAGCCGCGGTGAAGGAACGCGTCGATACGGCGAAGCTGAATGGCAGCTTGCGTGGCGAACTCGAGGGCAAGGGGCTGGTGTTCAATCAGCCGGACGTCGCGCCGTTCCGCGAGAAACTGCGCTCGGCCGGGTTCTATTCCGAATGGAAGGGCAAATACGGCGAGCAGGCCTGGGCATTGCTGGAAAAGTCCGTCGGCAAGCTGTCGTAACGGGATCGCCAAGGGACAGCCAAGGGATCGTGATGGCCGAGATCGAGGTTTTGCAAGCGGCGGTTGGTGCAGCGGCGCTCGGCGCGCCACGTCGCCGTTCACGTACGGCATCGGTTGAAGCTTTCCTCGGAATGCTGGTCGAGATTCCGGCGGCACTTCTGGTGGTCGCCGAGATCGTCATCCTGTTCGCCGGCGTGGTCGCGCGCTACGGCCTGCGCAGCCCGCTGATCTGGTCGGACGAACTGGCGTCGATCCTGTTCCTGTGGCTGGCGATGCTGGGCGCTGCGGTGGCGTTTCGCCGTTCCGAGCACATGCGAATGACCGCCATCGTCGCCAGCGCGAAGCCGGCGATGCGGGCCTATCTCGACGTGGTCGCGACCTGCGCCGCGCTGGCGTTCCTGCTGCTGATCGTCTGGCCGGCCTACGATTACGCCTACGAAGAAAGCTTTATCACCACGCCGGCACTGCAAATCCCCAATATCTGGCGCGCCGCGGCGCTGCCGGTCGGCATCTGCCTGATGGCGCTGTTTGCGCTTGCTGCGGCTGGCGCGGGTCGGCGATCTCAGGATCCTGCTCGGCGCGGTCGCTGTCGGTTGCCGTGTTGATCGCGGTTTTCTGGCTGGCGCAGCCATGGCTGCGTCCGCTCGGCAACATCAACCTGATCATCTTCTTTGTCGGCGTCGCCGGCTTCTGCGTCTTCGCCGGCGTGCCGATCGCTTTCGGGTTTGGGCTGGCGATCTTCGGCTATCTGGCGCTGACCACGCATACGCCGCTGATGGTGCTGGTCGGCCGCATGGACGAGGGCATGAGCCACCTGATCCTGCTGGCGGTGCCGCTGTTCGTGTTCCTGGGCCTGCTGATCGAGATGACCGGCATGGCGCGCGCCATGGTGGCGTTTCTCGCCAGCCTGCTCGGCCATGTCCGCGGCGGCCTGCATTACGTGCTGGTCGGCGCGATGTATCTGGTCTCGGGCATCTCCGGCTCGAAGGCCGCCGACATGGCCGCGGTGGCGCCGGTGCTGTTTCCGGAAATGAAGGCGCGCGGCGCCAAGCCCGGCGATCTCGTCGCCCTGCTCGCGGCCACCGGCGCGCAGACCGAAACCATTCCGCCCAGCCTGGTGCTGATCACCATCGGCTCGGTGACCGGCGTTTCGATCTCGGCGCTGTTCACCGGCGGTCTGCTGCCGGGCGTGGTGCTGGCGATCACGCTGTCGGCGCTGGTGTGGTGGCGCTATCGCGGCGAGGATCTCAGCCACGTCACAGAGAGCCAGCGGCGGCGAAATCGTCAAATCCTTCGTCATCGCCCTGCCCGCGCTGGCGCTGCCGTTCGTGATCCGCGCCGCCGTGGTCGAGGGCATCGCCACCGCGACCGAGGTCTCCACCATCGGCATCGTCTATGGTTTCGTCATCGGCCTTCTGGTCTATCGCCGCTTCGACTGGCGGCGGCTGCTGCCGATGCTGGTCGAGACCGCGTGCCTGTCGGGCGCGATCCTGCTGATCATCGGCACCGCCACCGGCATGGCCTGGGGACTGACCCAGTCCGGGTTTTCGCGCGAGCTGGCTGCGGCGATGACCGGCCTGCCCGGCGGCTCCGCGGCCTTCATCGCGGTATCGATCGTCGCCTTCATGGTGCTGGGCAGCGTGCTCGAAGGCATTCCGGCGATCGTGCTGTTCGGCCCGCTGTTGTTTCCGATCGCCCGGACGGTCGGCGTTCACGAGGTCCATTATGCGATGATCATCATCCTCGCGATGGGCATCGGACTGTTCGCGCCGCCGTTCGGAGTAGGCTATTATGCCGCCTGCGCCATCGGCCGGGTCGATCCCGCCGAGGGCATCAGGCCGATCTGGGGCTATCTGCTGGCGCTGCTGGTGGGCCTGATCGTGGTGGCGATATTCCCGTGGATTTCGATCGGGTTCCTGTAGAATTTTGCAAAAATGGAAGAAGGCCGATGAGTGTCGCGGCAAAACCAATACGACATCGGACTGGACAAGACGCCCGCCAATTTCGTGGCGCTGACGCCGTTGAGCTTCCTGGCGCGCACCGCCGCGGTCTATCCCGACCATGTCAGCACGGTGTACGAGGACCGCGTCTTCACCTGGTCGCAGACCTATGTGCGCTGCCGGCGCTTTGCGTCGTTCCTGGCAGGCCGCAACATCGGCCACGGCGACACCGTCGCGGCGATGCTGCCCAACATCCCCGCCATGAACGAGTTGCATTTTGCGGTCCCGATGGCCGGCGCGGTGCTCAATGCGCTCAACATCCGGCTGGATGCGGCCTCGATCGCCTTTCAGCTCGATCATGGCGGCGCCAAAATCATCCTGGTCGACCCGGAATTTGCCGGCGTCATCGCCGAGGCGCTCGACTCTGATGACGGGACCGAAGCCTGATCGTCATCGACGTCGACGATGCGGCTTTCGCGGGCGGAAAACGCATCGGCGAGATCGAATATGAGGACGCGCTGTCGCAAGGCGATCCCGACTTCGCCGCCCGGCCGCCGCGGGACGAATGGGACGCCATCGCGCTCAGCTATACCTCGGGAACCACCGGCAATCCCAAGGGCGTGGTGACCCATCATCGCGGCGCCTACCTCAACGCCGTCAGCAACATCCTCGCCGGCAATCTCGGCCAGCATCCGGTCTATCTCTGGACCCTGCCGATGTTTCACTGCAACGGCTGGTGCTTTCCCTGGACCATGGCGGCGGCGGCGGGCGTCAATGTTTGCCTGCGCAAGGTCGATCCGACCAAGATCTTCGAGTTGATCGCAAAGCACGGCGTCACCCACATGTGCCGGCGCGCCGATCGTCTACAACACGCTGATCAACGCGCCCGATGCGCCGAAGCAGTGCTGCCGCGCGCCCCGTCGTCGGACTGATTGCGGGCGCGGCACCTCCGGTCGCCGTGCTGGAAGGCGCCGAACGCATCGGCATCAAGCTGACGCATGTCTACGGCCTGACCGAAGTCTATGGGCCCGGCGTCGGTGTGCGCGGAGCAGCCGGGCTGGGACGAATTGCCCGCCGATCAGCGCGCGCAGCTCAAGCGCCGGCAGGGCGTGTCCTATCCGCTGCAGGAAGCCGTCACGGTGATCGATCCCGAAACCATGCTGCGCGGTGCCGCGCGACGGCGAGACCATCGGCGAAGTGATGTTCCGCGGCAATATCGTCATGAAGGGCTACCTCAAGAACGAGAAGGCCACCCGCGAAGCCTTTGCCGGCGGCTGGTTTCACACCGGCGATCTCGGCGTGCTCGACGAACACGGCTATGTCATCATCAAGGATCGCTCCAAGGACATCATCATCTCCGGCGGCGAAAACATCAGCTCGGTCGAGGTCGAGGATGTGCTCTACAAGCATCCCGCGGTGCTGTTCGCGGCGGTGGTGGCGAAGCCGGATTCGAAGTGGGGCGAAGTGCCCTGCGCCTTCATCGAACTGAAGGACAATGCGCGCGCCACCGAAGCCGAGATCATCGCGTTCTGCCGTAGCCAGATGTCGGGTTTCAAGACCCCGAAGGCCGTGGTGTTCGGGCCGATCCCAAAGACATCGACCGGCAAGATTCAGAAATTCATGCTGCGCAACCAGGTGGATTCGGCGAAAGCGATTTCGGCGTGATGGTCCATAGAACGTCATGCCGGGCTTGACCCGGCAATCCATCTTCTTCGGAAAAAGACTTCTTGCGAAGAAGGATGGATGCCCGGATCAAGTCCGGGCACGACGAGTTTGTCCGCGGGCACACCAATCCTGGATTTCAAACAGCCCGCTGTCTGCAGACACAGCATCGCGATCTCGCAGCACGGTTTGCTCGAGGTTTACCATTAATTTCCCGCCCTTCTGAATTCAGAGGGCGCAGGGAATGCCGGGCGCCCGATGCGCCCGCCGCATGTGCAATGGTGGTGTGAGAGCGCACACGCGTTATACCAACGGCCCTATTTATTGACTGTTGCCCATGTTCGGGTGGTGATTGAGGCGATGCGCATTGGGTCGTCTGCGAGGAAGTTCCAGGCGTCGCAGGTTTTATCGACGATGTCGTCGTAATCGTCGAAGACGGTGATCGCGAGTTTGTTTCCGCGCAAATATTCCCAGACGTTTTCCATCGGGTTGAGTTCAGGAGCATAGGGTGGCAGGCGCACAAGGGTAACGTTTTCGGGGATCGTGAGCGCGGCAGCGATATGATAGCCGGCGCCGTCGAGGACGAGAGCGGCGTGGCTGCCTGCCGCCACCTTGTGGCCGATAGCGGTCAAATGCAGCGACATGGTCTCGGCGTTCGCCGCCGGCATGACCAGGCCCGCTGCGACGCGACGTTGCGGACAGGCCGCGCCGAACAGGTAGGCCCAGTCGTAGCGTTGGTCGCGCGGTGCGCGGGGTCTCGTTCCACGTTTGGCCCAGACGCGGGTCAGCGTGCCCTGCTGGCCGATCCGGGCCTCATCCTGGAACCAGATTTCGATCGGCTTGCCTTTGGCGCGGTCGGGGATTTGCGCCGTGACTGTCGCGGCGAAGTTTTTTTAAATGTCTCCTGGGCCTCTTCGTCAGCCTGTGGGTGGCGGGGCCTGACCGACAGTTTGCGGTAGCCGAGCTTGGCCAGAACCTTCCCGACCGAACGCTCGTGGAGCGTGACACCGAAGCGCCGCTGCAATTCGTCGCGCAGATCGACCCGCCGCCAGCGCACGACACCGTGCACCGCGGGGTCGGGACCGGCCTCGACAAGTTCGGCCAATTCGGCTTGCTGCCGCGCCGTGAGTTTTGATCCAGGACCCGGCGATTTGAGATTGCGAAGCCCGGCCAGTCCCGCGGCGTTGTAACGATGCACCCAGTCCCGCAAGGTCTGACGGTCCATGCCGCAGGTTTCGGCCGCCGTCTTGCGGTCCACGCCATCAAGCACCAGCGCAAGCGCAAGTATCCGGCGCGCCGCCGAACTATCCTTCTCTCCGCTCGCCGCCCTGCGAAGCTCTGAAGCCGTCAGATCAAGTCGGGTGATCGATACCGCTGCTCCCATCGATGCCGCTCCTCTCAAAACCAGCATCGAGTTAGAGTTTAACTGATTTGGGAATCCCCAATGAGTTACAGTTTCGGGCCGTTGGTATTAGTCAGGTCACACCGGAATCACCCGGCATTCCCGACGCAATGGCTTTACGGTTTATCTCGTGCTCTGCACGGCTGACCGGGTGCGCCGGCCCGAGAGGTTACGGCTGGCTCACCACGAAACGGCTCGGCCGAGGTAGTCGAGGTACTGGAGACCGCTTTTCCCTTCCTGCGCTTCAATGACTTTGACCAGGTTCGGAATGCTGTCCTGAATGCTCAGTCGCGCCTTGGGGCCGCCCATGTCCGTCCGCACCCAACCTGGCGCGAGAAGCAGTAGCGTGCGCGGGTCGCCGAGATGACGGGCGGCGAAACTTCGCATCAGGGTATTGAGGGCGGCCTTGCTGGCCCGATAAACCTCATAGCCGCCGGTCTCGTTGTTGCTGACGCTGCCCTGGCCGGACGACATGATGGCGATGGCTCCAGTCGGCGGCACGAGGTCCTGGAAAGCCTCGACAACCCGCATCGGGCTCAAGGCGTTTGTCACCATCACGCGGACGAACTCTTCGGTCGAGACATCGGCTATGGTTTCCCCGTCGTCGTTCTTGACGCCCGCATTGACGAACAGCAGGTCAAATCGCTCTGACCAAAGGCGTCCATGCAGGGCTGTAACCTGAGCGAGATCTGTAATGTCGACGATCTCGATATCGAGCCGGCCATCGATCTTACCGACAAGATCGTGCAGAGCGGTTCCCGACCCAGTACGCACGGTGGCGACCACATGCCAGCCGAGCTTCAGATACTCCTTCGCGATCGCAAGCCCGAGACCACGAGAGGCGCCGAACAGGAGGAGACGTTTTTCCGGTGTTGAGATTGGCAACGCAATCGGCTCCCTGGGAGAAGCAGCCTTAGGCCGCTGACGGCAAGATAACAGGTCAAAAGCAGGGCGGAAGGCGCATCGAACGCAGTGTATTCCTGCATGCAATGCACTCCAGACGAAACCTCGCCTGCGATTATGTTACGCTTCTCGCGATGACCGTGGTGGACCTGAATCTTTTGACAGCGCTGGACGCCCTGCTCGCCGAGGGCAGCGTGGTGGGGGCGGCGCGACGGCTTGGCCTGAGCGCATCTGCGATGAGCCGCACGCTCGCACGCCTACGCGCCGCCACCGGCGACCCGCTCCTCGTTCGCGCCGGCCGTGGGCTCGTGCCGACGCCCCGTGCCATGGAACTTCGTGAGCGTGTGCGGGAGACGACCGACGAGGCGCTAGCATTGTTGCGGCCGGCTATCGTGGGACCAGACCTCTCGGCATTGGAGCGAACATTTACTATTCGAGCCAATGACGGTTTCGTGGAAACCTTTGGGGCGCGGCTCCTGGCTGCCCTGACGGATGCAGCGCCCGGCGTCCGCCTACGTTTCGCTCCCAAGCCAGACAAGGACGTCCGAGCGTTACGGGAGGGCCTCGTCGACCTTGAGGTTGGCGTTCTCGGCGAGGCAGGACCGGAGGTGCGCGTTCAGTCGCTTTTCAAGGATCGATTCGTGGGCGCGGTGCGCGAGGGCCACCCGCTGCTAGCTGCTGAAGAGATCACGCCCGAGCTCTATGCGGCGTGCAGTCATGTCGTAGCGTCGCGCCGTGGGAACACAAACGGGCCCGTCGATCAGGCTCTGGCCTCCCTCGGGCTCAGGCGCGCCATCCTTGCCGTAGTCCCGGACTTTTCGGCGGCGCTGGCGATCGCCAAAGCATCCGACCTGGTCGCTCTTGTCACGGCTTCATTTCACGACGCAACAAATGAAATTCAGCCGGAAGCCAACCGCCGGCGCTCGCGAGCTTTTCAGCTACCCGTGCAAACGGAACCGATCACAGTTTCCCAGATATGGCATCCACGCCTCGATGCCGACCCGGCCCACCGCTGGCTCCGCGGAATGTTGCTGGCGGTCTGTCGGGAATGAAGCAAATTATGCGGTTGAGGCTTACAAAGAAGCGCTCGTCGAAGTTGGTGATGCCGTCGAAGGTCTTGCCGTAGATGTCGATGAAGCGTTGGGGGTGACGAGCGACTGTCGCATCCAATTCTTATGTCTGTAACAGAACAAGCGCAAATCTCCGGGGATCGCCGCGCATTGCATATTGCCGCCGGCGAAAACACCAGGAGGTACTCCAATGAATGCTGTGGGATCGCGCTTTTCCGTTCGGCCGCCGTTTTTTCGCACAAGTCTGGCCATCACATTTTTCTTGTCGGGGGTCGTCAGCGTCACTGGGGCTTTTGCCGGCGACGATGACGCCAACTTCAAACCGGGAAATCTGCTGATCAGCCGCTCTGTCTATGACAACAATCCGGAGAACGTCGTTGCAGGCACGACCGTGCTGCCGCCCAATTGCGTCGCTCCCAATTGCGTGACCGCGACTGGCGGTGGCGAATATCCGTTTGTCTTCAATAATGATGTTGTCGACAGCAGCTTTGGCATCACCGCAAAGATCGTGCTGGACCAACTTGATCCGTCGGGCAGGTTCATCAATTCGCTCGAGGTCGAAGGCCCCCAGCATTCGGAGCGCCGGGACCAACCGATCGGCAATCGGGTGGTTACCAGCTTTTCGTCCAAATCGGAGATCGCGCTCAATCTTTCAACCGATGGCCGGGTCGTGACGTTCATGGGCTATTTGGCGCCCCTTGATGCGCTCGATGTCTCGAATTCCAATACGCCGGCGGTGGTCGATCCCACCAATCCGGTCCCCGGAAGTTTTTCCCGCGTAGTTGCGGAAGTTGACGCCCATGGCGGCTTTCATTTTACGAAAACCAATGCTTACAGCGGCAATAACGGTCGGGCCGCGATCCTGAATGACAAAGACGGTGCCAACGTTGTCTACACGGCTGGCAATGCCGGCAACGGCGCAAATCCTCAGCCGAATGGCATCATCACTGGTGCTGGTCTGCAAATTTTGACCCCCCAGCGAGCGCCGCTCGATGCGCAGGATCCCAGCCAGCCCACACCTGTCGGCAGCTTCAACATCACCCAACTGGGGCTGAAGGCCGACAAGATCGGCAAGGACACCAACTTCCGCGGCCTTACCGTCTCCAACAATGTCGTCTACACCACCAAAGGCAGCGGCAGCAACGGTATCAACACCGTCTACTTCATCGACACGACCGGCTTCGATGCCAGTGGCAGACCGCTGGCCTGTCCGAACGGTGTCGGCCTGCCGAGAACAAACGCAACGCTTCCGACCGCACCGATCGTCTACGCCGCCACGACGCTGCAGACACTGGGTGTCACGCCCAACAACATGTGCGTTCTGAAAGGCTTTCCGACCACGCTCGCCAAGACGACGACGTCGTCGTTCCCGTTCGGGGTCTGGTTTGCCAACGCTACGACGCTGTATGTCACTGACGAAGGCAACGGCACGACCACGTTTGCGTCGGGTAAGTTCACGGCGGCGGCCGCGCAGACCACCGCGGGCTTGCAGAAGTGGGTGTTCGACTCCAGTCTTGGCGCCTGGAAACTGGCTTACGTGCTGCAGGCCGGACTGAATCTCGGTGCTCCCTATACCATCGACCACTATCCTACCGGACAAAATCCCAAGACGAGTCTGCCGTGGGCGCCCGCCGCCGATGGCCTGCGTAACCTCACCGGTCGCACCAACCAGGATGGTACTGCAACGATCTGGGCTATCACCTCAACCGTCAGCGGAAGTGGCGACCAGGGTGCTGATCCGAACCAGTTGGTCATGATCACCGATCGTTTGGCTGCTACCACCGCTCCTGCGGGAGAAAGCTTCGCGGTACTACGGACGGCGCGATTCGGTGAAGTGCTTCGCGGCGTGTCGTTTACGCCCGGAACCGATCTCGACCGGCTTGCTGACGCGGACGATCATCGAGGTGGCGCTGACGGCAATCACTGAGTACCTGGCACTAAGCATCCTGCACTAAGCCGTCCTGCGGCGGACCAGCCAGCGTCAACAGCGCTGGCTGGTCTTATTTGCGATCGGCTCAGGACTTGCGTCAGTCCGCCCGCTCCAGCGTCAGCCGCATGCCGTCATAGGCCGGGATCACGTTCGGCGGCAGGCTCTGTCGCAGCACCTCGTAATCCAGATCGGAATGCATGTTGGTGATGACGGCGCGGCGCGGCTTGAAGCGGTCGATCCATGACAGCGCGTCGTTGACGCTGAAATGGCTGGGATGGCCGGTATAGCGCAGCCCGTCGATGATCCAGAGCTCGAGATTTTCCAGCAACGGCCAGCTCTTCGGGCGGGATGTCGCTGACATCGGGCGTATAGGCGGCATCTGCCGATCCGGTAGCCGAGCGCCGGAATATTGCCATGCTGCAGCAGGAACGCCGACAGCGTCACCGCACCGCCCTTCCCTTCGATGGTGCGGCTTTCGCCGGCTTCGATCGAATGATGGTCGAGGATCGGCGGATAGTCGCTGCCCGGCGGCGACACGAAGCAATATGAAAACCGCAGCAGGATGTGATCGGCGGTCGACTGGTTCAGATAGACCGGAATGCGCCGGCGCTGGTGCAGCACCACGGAACGGAGATCGTCGATCCCATGGGTCTGATCGGCATGCTCATGGGTCAAAAATACCGCATCGATGTGATCGACCTCAGCGTCGATCAGCTGCTCGCGCAGATCGGGTGCAGGTATCGATCACGATCCGCGTTATCCCGTGATCCGATGTGCGCTCGGCGAGCAACGAACAGCGGCGGCGGCGGTTTTTCGGATTATTGGGATCGCACGCGCCCCAGCCGAGCGCGGGACGCGGAACGCCGGCCGAGGAACCGCAGCCGAGAATGGTCAGGGTCAGCGTCATGCAACCATTTCCGCTGGTGGCACTTTGCTGAACAGTCGGAAGAAATTCTCGGTGGTCTGACGCGAAATCTCCTCGAGCGAGACCCCGCGGGTCTCCGCCAGCACCTTGGCGATCTCAACCACATAAGAGGGCTCGTTGCGCTTGCCGCGAAACTTGCCGGGCGCCAGATAGGGCGAGTCGGTTTCGACCATGATGCGATCGGCCGGCAGCTCGGCCGCGAGGTCGCGCAGGGCTTGCGACTTCTTGAAGGTCAAAATACCCGTGAACGAAATCGACAGCCCCAGGGCGATGGCTTTCATCGCAAGGTCACGGCCGCCGGTGTAGCAATGCAGCACCGCGCGAAACGATCCTTTTGTCATCTCATCCTCGAGGATGCGGCCGCAATCGTCGTCGGCCTCGCGGGTATGAATCACCAGCGGCAGGCCGGTGGCACGCGCCGCCGCGATGTGCGCGCGAAATCCCCGTTCCTGCGCTTGCGGTGAGCCGTTTTCGTAGAAATTATCCAGCCCCGCCTCGCCCAGCGCGACGACCTTGGGATGCCGGGTCAGTTCGATCAGCTCGTCGGCCGCAATCCCGTCTTCTTCATCGGCGTGGTGCGGATGGGTGCCGACCGAGCAATAGACATTTGGAAATCGCCCGGTGATATCAAGCAATGCGCCAAGCCGCCTCACCCGCGTCGAGATGGTGACGATGCGTCCAATGCCGGCGTCGGCAGCCCGCGCCACCATGGCGTCGAGATCGTCGGCGAAGTCAGGAAAATCGAGATGGCAGTGGCTGTCGACAAGCATGGGCTGACCGTTCAAGCCGCTGACGGTTCGACGTAACGCGGGAAAATTCCGACCGGCGCCGGCAGTTTTGTGCCCGCCTTGATACGCGTTGCGCCACCCAGGCTAACGAACTCTCGTGCCTCTTTGGGTTCCCGCGGAATGCCAAGACTATCCAGCAGCTTCGCGGCAGATTCCGGCATCACGGGTTGCGCCAGAATGGCGATCTGCCGGACCACTTCGGCAGTCACATAAAGCACCGTCCGCTGCCGCGGCGGATCGGTCTTCGCCAGCGCCCACGGCGCCTCGCCCGCGAAATAGCGGTTGGCCTCCGCCACCACGGCCCACACCGCGTTGAGCCAATGATGGATCTGCTGCGTCGCCATCGCCGTCCGTGCGAGTTCAATCATGCCATCGGCCTGCGCCAGGATCGCTCTGTCGTTGTCGCTGAAGGCGCCCGGCTCGGGCAGCACGCCGTCATGCTGTTTTGCGATCATCGACAGCGAACGTTGCGCCAGATTGCCGAGATCGTTGGCGAGGTCGGCATTGATGCGCGCCACGATGGCTTCGTGATTGTAGCTGCCGTCCTGTCCGAACGGCACCTCGCGCAGGAAGAAGTAGCGAACCTGATCGACGCCGTATTGATCGGCGAGATTGAACGGGATCGACCACGTTGCCGACCGACTTCGACATTTTCTCGCCGCGGCTGAACAGGAAGCCGTGCGCGTAGACGCGCTTCTGCACGGGAATTCCCGCCGACATCAGGAATGCCGGCCAGTACACCGCGTGAAAACGGATGATGTCCTTGCCGATGATGTGCACGATCGGCCGGCCAATAATGCCAGTTGGCGTCGCGCTCGTCGGGAAAGCCGACGCCGGTGATGTAGTTGGTCAACGCATCGACCCAGACATACATCACGTGTTCGGGGTCATTGGGTACCTTGACGCCCCACTCGAAGGTGGTTCGCGAGATCGACAGATCCCTCAGGCCGCCCTTGCACGAAGCTGACGACCTCGTTGCGGCGCGAATCCGGCCCGATGAAATCAGGCTGGTCGTCGTAGAGCGCCAGCAGCCGGTCCTGATAGGCCGACAATTTGAAGAAATAGCTCTTTTCCTCGACCCACTCGACCGGCGTGCCCTGCGGTCCGCGCCGCACCTCGTCGTCGCCGACAATGGTTTCATCCTCGGCGTAATAGGCTTCGTCGCGCACCGAATACCAGCCGGCATAGCTCGTGAGATAAATATCGCCATTCGCTTCCATCCGTTTCCAGATCTCCTGGACCGAGCGATGATGCTGCGGCTCGGAGGTGCGGATGAAGCGGTCGAATGAAATGTTCAGACGCTGGTCCATTTCCCTGAACAGGCCGGCATTGCGCGTGGCGAGATCGAACGGCGTCATTCCCTCGTTCTGCGCGGTCTGAACCATCTTCAGCCCGTGCTCGTCGGTTCCGGTGAGAAAAAACACGTCCTTGCCGTCGAGCCGCTGAAAGCGCGCCAGCGCGTCGGTTGCGATGGCCTCATAGGCGTGACCGATATGCGGTGTGCCGTTGGGATACGCGATCGCGGTCGTGATGTAATAGGAGTTTGATCGAGCCGAAGCTTGCGACGTTGCGATCGGCGTGGGTTTCTCGTGCGCGATGACGGGTTTTGGCCGCCTGCCGGCACGCTTGGGCGCGGCCTTGCTGGATTTTGTCGTCGTTGTGGATTTCTTTGCCGCTTTCTTGGCGGGCCTTTTCTCAACCGACTTCTTTGCAGCTTTTTTTGAAGCTTTCCCGGTGGTTTTCCTTGCCGCTTTCCTGACGGTCTTCTTGACCTTCTTCGCGACGCGCCTGCCGGTTTTGGCGCTTTTCTTGACGCTTTTCTTGGCGCGCTTTTTCGACGCCGCGGCCTTGGCCGCGCGGGCGCGCTGTGATTTTTGAGCCTTCGCGGCCTTTGGTTTCCCGGCAGTTTTTTTCGTAGACTTCGCCACCACGAATTCCTTTATGGCTCAAACAAGATTGTCGGGAATGATCTAGCGGAGCGGTTACCGCGTCGCTTCCGCAAGCAGCCCGAACACCGAGAAAACCAGCGGTTTTCGCTCGAGATTGTATTCTGCGGTGTCGCGCGCGGCGCGGTTGATCTTTTCCCACACCTCCGCCAGCCGTGCAAGGCGGGGAAGGTTGGCATTGGCGTTGGCGTCGTCGGCATGCAGGCGCTCGCTCACCCAGCGATCGACGCTGTCGATGAACGCCGCGAGTGCTACCCGGTCGCTGCCGCCGAGCGCGTCCCCCAGCGCATGCAATTCGCGCGGATCGACCTGCGGCAGGGTGGCCAGCAGCGCCGCGGTCCGCTGGTGAAGCTTTATGGCGTCGCCGCCCAGCAGCGTCAGCGCGCGCGCGACGCTGCCCTCCGACGCCTCGGCGGCCTCGATGAGCGCGGGATCGTCGGCCGCGAGGTTGGCGGCCGCGGCGGCGGCCGCGATGACGTCCGCGGTGGCGAGCGGCCGCAGCGCCAGCTTGCGGCAGCGCGACAGGATGGTCGGCAGTACCCGCGCCGGCGCATGACTGACGAGCAGGAACAGCGATTGTCGCGGCGGCTCCTCGAGAATCTTGAGCAGCGCGTTGGCGGCGTTGGGATTGAGTTCATCGACGGTGTCGACGATGCAGACCCGCCAGCCTTCGACGGCTGCGGTCGAGCCGAAAAACGAAATGGTCTCCCGGGTCTCGTCGACGGTGATCACGGTACGCATCACGCCCTTGTCGTTGAGGGTGCGTTCCAGCGTGAGCAGGCCGCCATGCGCGCCGGCACGCGACGTGGCGCGCCACCGGATCGGACGGATCGACCCACAGCGTCTCGGCGCGCTGCACCTCGGCGGCGTGCGGGTGGCGATGCGCGAGCACGAACCGCGCCATCCGATAGGCCAGCGTCGCCTTGCCGATGCCCTGCGCGCCCCCGATCAGCCAGGCATGCGGAATACGTCCGCTGCGGTAGGCGTTCAGCAACGCCAGTTCGGCGTCGCGATGTCCGAACAGATCAGTGGTTTCGCGGGGGAGAACGGCCGCGATCTGCGGTTCGACCTGACGGGCGCTCATGCTGAATTGACCGCGTTGCCGACCTCATTCGCGAACAGGCGGTCGCGCAATGCGGCCCATATGTTCGCTGCAACCGTGCTGGCGTCGGCATTGGCGTCGATCAGCACGCAACGCTGCGGTTCGTCGGCGGCGATCTGCCGGTAGGCGTCGCGCAATTCCTGATGAAACTTGATATCTTCCGCCTCGAACCGGTCGGGCGCGCCGGTGCCGCGGCGGGCGGCCGCGCGCTGCATGCCGACTTCGACCGGGACGTCGAGAATGATCGTCAGATCGGGCTTGAGATCGCCGATGGTGACCCGCTCCATCGCATTGAGCACCGCAGGCGCGACCTTGCCCAGCCTGCCCTGATACACCCGCGTCGAATCCGAAAAACGGTCGCACAGCACCCATATTCCCTGGTTCAGGGCCGGCTTGATGACGGTATGCACATGGTCGTCGCGTGCGGCGGCAAACAGAAGGGTTTCGGCGTCCGGTCCCAGCAGCTTGCCCATTCCGGACAGCACCAGATGGCGAATGATTTCAGCCCCAGGCGACCCGCCCGGCTCGCGCGTGACAATGGCGCGCAACTTTACCGCGTCGAGGCGGGCGGCGAGCGTCTTGATCTGGGTGGATTTTCCCGATCCCTCGCCGCCCTCAAAGGTGATGAATCGTCCGCGCCCGGAAGCTCTTTTGACCGCTGCCTCAGCCATGGTCAGAGTTTCTCGGCGCCCGCGCGAAACGCTCCGATCACGAGTTCGCTCACGCCATCGATCGCCCGCCGCATCGTCGATCCCGTGGCCACCGACTCCGCGGCAAAAACCGGCGCCTCCACCGCGATATTGGCGCCCCGCCAGACCTTGACGACGCCGATCTGTTGACCGGACTCGATCGGCGCACGGACCGGCCCATTGTAAACCACGCGCGCGATCAATTTATCGGTGCCATTTTTCTGCACCATCACCTTGATCGGTTCGGGACTGGCGAGCTTGACCGAACGGCTGTCGCCGCCGAACACCCTGGCGTAGCCGACCGGCTGCTGCGCCGCGAACAAGGTCCGCGTTTCGAAATTGCGAAATCCCCATTCGAGCATTTTCTTTGCTTCGGACGCACGATCCTCGGGATCGTCGAGACCGTTGATGACGACGATCAAGCGCGTGTCGTTTTGCACCGCGGAGCCGACCATGCCGTAGCCGCCTTCCTTGGTATAGCCGGTCTTGAGGCCGTCGGCGCCCTCGAGCGAATTCAGCAGCGGGTTGCGGTTCGGCTGCTTGATCTTGTTCCAGGTGAATTCGCGCTCGCCGAATAATTTGTAGAATTCGGGATAGGTCTGGATGATGTAGCGCGCCAGCATTGCGAGTTCGCGCACCGTCATCTTGTTGCCGGGATCGGGCAGGCCGTTGGAATTGGCGAAGGTCGATTGCGTCAGGCCAAGCTCGCGGGCGCGCTTGGTCATCATGCCCGCAAAGGCGCCCTCGTTGCCGGCGATGCCCTCCGCCAGCACCATGCAGGCATCATTGCCGCTCTGAACGATGGCGCCGTGCAGCAGATCGTCGACGGAAATCCTGCTGTGAATCGCCGCAAACATCGTCGAATTGCCGGCCGGCGCGCCGCCCTTGCGCCAGGCGTTTTCGCTGACAGGGTATTCGTCGGTCAGTTTGATGTCGCCCTGCTTGAGGGCATGAAAAACCACCTCCGCGGTCATCAGCTTCATCATGCTGGACGGCGCCCGCAGCTCGTCGGCGTTCTTTTCGAACAAGACGCTGCCGCTCGAGGCTTCGATCAGGATCGCGGTCGGCGCGTCGCCGTCGAAACCGCCCTCCTCTTTCTTGGCGCCCTGTATGCTGTTGCCGGCGGCGTACACCATGCCGCTGCACCCGATCGCGATCGCGACAACGGCCGCAACCAGGCTGCGCCACGGGCGCGCCGTCGCGGCTCCGGATGTGCGGGAGGATGATATTTCGAGTGCCATCGGCGATGCCCTGAGCCCCGGCGTTCTAACAGCTGGAAGTAGCGCAAACAACTCGGGTTTTACCTATCGTCGCGGCGCCGATCCAAATGCGGCGCCGGTCGAACGATCCTATCGTGTCGCACGCCGATCCTTCCACAAAATCTCCGAAACAAGGCGGAAAAGCGATGCCATCCTCACGCGCCATTTCCGCCAATGGAATCGAGATCTTTCTGCGCGAACAGGGCGAAGGTCCGCTGAGGCTGCTTTGCCACGGCCGGCCGGAACGCGGCCTTGATTGCTTTCCTCAAAGCGAATGCGGATTAGCGGTCCTGAGCAGCGCGGCTCAGTAGAGCCCGCGTCCGGCCAGCAATTCGCTCGGTCCACGCGGATCGACCGGCGCATAGGCGGCAACCGGCCTCAGGTCCGGCGCATAGCGGTCGTCATTTTCATACGACACGGCGTGCGGATTTTCGATGACACGGCCGGCCGAACGCATGCGGGCGGAGGCGGACATCTCGGAGGTCGCGTTGATCGACGCCTGGTCGGCCGAGGTATTGCCGAGGCTATAGGGGCGTCCTTCCGGGATCGGAACCTCGCCCCGGATCGGACGGCGCGATGAAGGGGCTTCCGGAACGAACGAACGGGCCGATGCCACCCGGACCAGGGACGGCGACGGCGCCGGCACGCCGGTGCGCAAGGTCGCAATCAGCTGCCGATCGTCGGAACCTTCGAGCGGCGCCGCGGCCGACATATTCGACCCGCACCCGCGCCACGCCATTGCCCTTGAATTCCAGCAGTTCGGCGGCCCGGCTGGAGACGTCCATCAACCGGTTGGCATGGTATGGCCCGCGGTCATTGACGCGGACGATCAGCGATTTGCCGTTGCCGAGATTGGTCACCCGCGCGTAACACGGCATCGGCAGGGTCGGATGGGCGGCGGTCAGCGAGGCCATGTCGAACACTTCGCCATTGGCAGTCAGCCGGCCGTGGAAATCATCGCCATACCAGGAGGCCAGTCCCTCCTCGCGATAGTTGACGTCTTCCTCGGGAACGTAGACCCGTCCGCCGACGATATAGGGCTTGCCGACACGGTAGGTGCCACCGCCCTTGGGCACCGGTTCGCCAAAAGCGACCACGCGCGGGCTGGAGGAAACGCCATATCTGGGGTCGACCCCGCTGGCAAACTTCCCGGAGGAGGCGCAGTTGGCGAGAACGAGGCATGCCGCTACGGCTGCAGCGCCCCGCGCCGCCCGGAAAATCGGATCTGACCGTCGAATCCCCATGCGCCCCAATACCATTCCACCGGCCGCATGCCTACTTCAGGCGCGCCGCGCGGCTGTTCGTCCCCGATGCAGCCCACTTCCGCACCAAGTGATGAACATATCGCAGCCCGAACGCGGCGGAAATGGGGAGAGCAAGCGCATGGTGAATTAATGGTTGCCTCGGCGGGTCGCCGATTTTCCGGGGCAGAAGCCCGATTCAGCTACACAAGGATCACGATCAGCAGCACCCAGGCGTTCCAGACCGTTGTCACCAGCGGGATGATGGCACCGGCAGCCACCCAATGGAGCCCCTCACCCGCGCCTGACATCAGCAGCGCACCGACGATGATTGATAAAGAGCATGCTGGCGAGCATATTCACGATCAGGCGAATGTACTGCCGCGCCAGCGAAACACCCTCGCCGGTGCGTCCCAAGTCCCGATTAGCATGAAACGGACCAACCAAGCGGCCTGCGCGCGTTGACGAAGCACTGCGGGCTGCCATAAACAGGCGCACCGGAAGCGTTGGGTGGCGAAGCGGCGGCAGACGGGCTGTTTTGGCCCCAAGCGTCTCTTCAATCGCTAGACAACAATTGGTTTGGAAGGGTGGCCGAGTGGTTTA
>CAVTIW010000009.1:0-1276708 GCA_963734795.1 uncultured Alphaproteobacteria bacterium | reverse complement strand
TGCTGGTCAGCCAGACCGGACGGCGGCGCGAGGTCACGGCGGCGAACGCGGCCGCTATTCAAGCAGGCTTGCGCGCCGGAATGCCCGCCACCAAGGCGCAGGCGCTGGTTAAAGAGCTTGTCATCCATCACGCCGATCCCGTCGCGGACGCCGAGGCGCTCGAACGGCTCGCCGTCTGGGCGCTGCGCTATTCGCCAATCGTGGCCGCCGACGAACCGGACGGTCTCGTCATCGATGCGACCGGCGCCAGTCATCTCCATGGCGGTAAGGACGCGATGGTCGCCGACGTGATCTCGCGGCTGGAGGCGGTCGGCATAACGGCGCGCGCCGCGATGGCGGACACCCGAGGCGCCGCGCACGCCCTCGCCCGTTCTGCCGCGCGGCCCGCGTTTGTAACTTCCCGGCGCACGAAAGCGGGGAGCGCATCAGGCCGCTGCCGATCGCGGCGCTGCGGCTTTCCGCCGACACGGTCGATGACCTGCGCAAGCTGGGCTTCGAACGGATCGCAGACCTGCTCGCTACGCCACGCGCGCCGCTGACGCTGCGGTTCGGTCCCGAACTCGGACGCCGCCTAGACCAGGCGACCGGCCGAACTGGCGAGCCCATCGAGCCGGTCCGGAGGCCAGACATCGTCGAAGCTCAGCAGCTTTTCGCCGAACCGATCGGTGCTCCGGAAACTATCGCGCGCTACATCGCCAAGCTGACGGCGAAACTCTGTCCAGAACTGGAATCCCGGGTCTTGAGCTCGGCGCCTCGATCTGCTGTTCGGACTGTCGACAACCGCGTCCAGGCGATCCGGTCGGGCCGGCCCAGCCGGTCCGCGACGTGAAGCGGCTGACCCGGCTGCTCTGCGACAAGATCGAGAAGGTCGACCCCGGGTTCGGAATCGAAATCATGCGGCTGGCGGCAACCGCCGCCGAGCCGTTCGCGACGAAACAGATGATCTCGTCGCTGATCGACGAGCCAGACGCGGACGTTTCCGGACTGATCGACATCCTGTCCAACCGGGTCGGCGAAAGCCGGCTCACCGTTTCGCACCCGTTGCGAGCGACGTTCCCGAACGGTCCGTCCAGCGGGTCGCCGCCGCGGCGCCCACCACCGGCGGCGGATGGCCGACCCATTGGCCCCGCCCTGCCCGGCTCCTAGCCCCGCCTGAGCCCATCGAGACCGTCGCCCTGCTTCCGGACCATCCGCCCGTGAATTTCACCTCGACAGCTCCCGGCGGCGCGTCCGGAGAGCCGACGGACCCGAGCGCGTGTTCGGCGAATGGTGGAAGCGGAATGCCGAACTGATCGCGGTCCGGGACTACTTCCAGGTCGAGGACGATGCCGGCGAACGGTTCTCGATCTCCGCGCCGGCGACGGCGAGCATGCCGCGACCGGATCCCACGCTGGTTCCTGCACGGAATCTTTGGATGACCCGTTATGCCGAGCTCCAGTGCACGTCCACTCTCGTTCCTGCGGGGCGCGTCGTCCTGCGAAGAATTGTTCGCGCACGCAGCGGTGCTTCGGATCGAAGCGCTGGCGATCGCGGACCGCAACAGCCTCGCCGGCATCGTGCGAGCCCATGAGGCCGCCAAAGTCACCGGCGTCCGCCTGATCGTCGGATGCCGGCTCGACCTCGTCGACGGCATGTCCGTGCTGGTCTACCCGACGGACCGGCCGGCCTACTCCCGGCTTTGCCGTCTGCTCTCCATCGGCAAGAAGCGCGGCGGCAAGGCGAAATGCATTTTGAACTGGGAAGATGTCGTCGACTGGTCGGAAGGGCTGATCGCGGTGCTCGTTCCGGATACGGCCGACGACGCTTGTGCGCTGCGGCTCCGCCGCCTGCGGGACACGTTCGGTGACCGCGCCTACATGGCATTGACGCTGCGTCGGCGCCCGAACGATCAGATGCGTATTCATGAACTGAACAACATGGCGCAGCGTTTCCGGGTGGCGACCGTCGTCACCAACGACGTGCTGTTTCACGAACCGGCGCGGCGCATCCTTCAGGACGTCGTCACCTGCATCCGGCACAATGTCACGATCGACGAGGCCGGCTTCCGTCGCGAGCGGCACGCCGATCGCTATCTTAAGCCTGCCGAAGAAATGGCGCGGCTCTTCTCGCGCTATTCGGAAGCGGTGGCGCGGACAATGGAGATCGCTGCCCGCTGCACGTTCAATATGGACGAACTCGCCTACCAGTACCCGGAAGAGCGGACCATGCCAGGCCTGACGCCGCAGCAGGCGCTCGAAAAACTGACCTGGGAAGGCGCGGCTGAACGTTACCCGGAAGGCCTGCCCGATGAAGTTCGGCCCAAGCTCGAGCACGAACTTCGGCTGATCGAACGCTTGCAATACGCCCCCTACTTCCTGACGGTAAATTCCATCGTTCGCTTCGCGCGGTCAAAAGACATCCTCTGCCAGGGGCGCGGGTCCGCCGCGAACTCCGCCGTTTGTTACGTGCTCGGCATCACCTCGATCGATCCGGAGCGCAACGACCTCCTGTTCGAGCGCTTTGTCTCCGAGGAACGCCGTGAGCCGCCGGACATCGACGTCGATTTCGAGCATGAACGCCGCGAGATCGTGATGCAGTGGGTGTTCGAGACCTACGGCCGCAACCACGCGGCACTCTGCTCGACCGTCATCCGCTACAGGGCCAAGGGCGCGCTGCGCGACGTAGGCAAGGCGCTTGGCTTGACCGAAGACCTGATCAAGCTGTTGTCGTCGCAGGTCTGGGGGTGGTCGGAAGAAGGCGTCGAAGCCAAGCATCCCGAAGAGCTCAACCTCAACCTCGAGGACCGCCGCCTCAAGCTCGCGATCGTTCTCGCCCGTGAACTGATCGGGACGCCGCGGCATCTGTCGCAGCACCCCGGCGGCTTCGTGCTGACCCACGATCGCCTTGACGAACTGGTACCAATCGAACCGGCCGCCATGCCCGACCGCCAGGTCATCGAATGGGACAAGGACGACATCGACGCGCTGAAGTTCATGAAAGTCGACTGCCTCGCGCTTGGCATGCTCACCTGCATGAAGCGAGCGTTCAATTTCCTTGCCGAGGCGAAAGGCATCGAACTGGATCTCGCGACCATCCCGTCCGAGGATCCGCGGACCTACGCCATGATCCGGAAGGCAGATACGCTCGGTACCTTCCAGATCGAGAGCCGCGCGCAGATGGCGATGCTGCCGCGCATGAAGCCCCGCACGTTTTACGACCTTGTCATCGAGGTCGCGATCGTCCGTCCAGGTCCAATCCAAGGCGACATGGTCCATCCGTACCTGCGCCGCCGTGGAAGGCAAGGAGCCGGTGGTGTTTCCAAAGCCCGAGTTGGAAAAAGTTCTGGGCAAGACGCTCGGCGTGCCGCTGTTCCAGGAACAGGCGATGCGGGTTGCCATCGAATGCGCCGGCTTCACGCCTGGCGAAGCCGACCAGCTTCGCCGCGCCATGGCGACGTTCAAGTTCACCGGCGGCGTCTCGAAATTCAAGGACAAGCTCGTCAACGGCATGATCGAGCGCGGCTACGAACGAGAATTCGCCGAGAAGACCTTCAGCCAGTTGGAGGGCTTCGGCGAGCTACGGCTTTCCGGAAAGTCACGCGGCGTCATTCGCGCTGATCGCCTACGCATCCTCCTGGATGAAGTGCTGGCATCCGGAGGTGTTCTGCGCCTCGCTACTGAACGCGCAACCGATGGGGTTTTACGCGCCGGCGCAGATCGTGCGCGATGCGCGGGATCATGGCGTCGAGGTCAGACCGGTGTGCATCAACGCATCGCGGTGGGATTGCACGCTGGAATTGGTCGACGACGAAGGTTCGCGGTCCGCCTGGGCTTCAGACTGGTGCGAGGCCTGTCCGACACGGACGGCGCCGAGATCGTTGCCGCCCGCGCCGACCAACCGTTCGTGTCCGCCGACGATCTCTGGCGGCGGGCGGATGTCCCGGTCGCTTCGCTTGTCCAACTGGCCGAGGCCGACGCCATGAATGAATTCTTTAGGGCTGGCACGCCGTGAGGCCTTGTGGGCGCTGAAGGCGCTGCGCGACGAACCGTTGGAGTTGTTCGCGGCCGCCGCGCAGCGGGAAGCCTGGACCATCGAGGAAGTCCGCGAGCCGGCGGTGTCGCTGCGGCCGATGACCCCAGGCGGCGAAGTGGTCGAGGACTACCGCCATGTCGGCCTCACGCTGCGGCAGCACCCGGCAAGCTTCCTGCGGGACGACCTGGCGAGCCGCCGCATCGTGACCTGCGTCGACGCAATGAACGCCCGCGACGGAAAGTGGCTGACCACCGCCGGCCTGGTGCTGGTGCGTCAGAAGCCGGGATCCGCCAAGGGCGTCATGTTCATTACGATTGAGGACGAGACCGGCGTCGCCAACTTGGTGATCTGGCCATCGCTCTATGAACGCCAGCGCCGCATCATTCTCGCCGCCGGCATGATCGCTGTGCAGGGCCGCATCCAGCGCGAGGGCGAAGTCGTCCATCTCGTCGCAAACCATTTGACCGATCTGTCCGCCGAGCTTGCCGGCGTTGGCGATCGTGACGCGCAATTCCCGCTGCCACATGGGCGCGGCGATGAATTCCACCACGGGAGCCCGGGCATCGATCCGCGTAGCCTTCCTCCGAAGCCGCGGGACATCTACGTGCCGGACCTCCACATCGACAGCATCAAGGTGAAGACACGGGATTTTCGATAGCCACCCGCGATTTGAACTAGGGCGAGACTTCATAGAGCTAGAGTAAAAGACGTCCGCTTTGGTACGCTTAGCGGACTCAAGTCGGACCTTGCCCCATGTCCGAAAAGTGCCGATCCCGAACTCATGCAGCGCAGCAAAATGGCGACTATTCGATCATTTCGTCTGCCGTGGATGGCAGTGACTGCGCAATGGCCAGCCCGATCGCCTTGGCGGCCTTCAGATTGATCGTCAGCTGATATTTCGTCGGCGCCGCACCCGAATTGACCTCTCAGGAGAGCTTGCGCGAGGCCTCGACGATGGATGGCGCGCTCTCGAAACTGCTGAAGCCGCCGACCTCGCAGCGTGAGGGGCCCTGCATGCTAGAGCATCACGAAGCCGGTCGTGCGTTCTGAAAAGCGCGCCGGTCTTTTCGGAAGCGAAGAGAGAAGAGAAAGGGCTTGCCTGTTTTTCTTGAAATGCGAGGCCGCCATCGGCCTGCTTTGGCGACTCCCAGTCAACGTTGAAGGGATGCGACCATGTTCCCGAGACAAGATGTGTTGGCGGCGTCGGCCATGAGCGCCGCTATGACTGCGTCGGCAGGGAAGGCTGGTTCCTTTGGCAATCCGGACCAGCCCGCCGAAGGAGCGGGCCGCACATCGCGCCTGCGTAAACGAAAACGCGCCTGGC
The DNA here is from genome assembly GCA_963734795.1 of uncultured Alphaproteobacteria bacterium. GTDB lineage: Bacteria > Pseudomonadota > Alphaproteobacteria > Rhizobiales > Xanthobacteraceae > Bradyrhizobium. The sequence continues at coordinate 1,271,373 of CAVTIW010000009.1, read as the reverse complement.
GCGGGGAGTCGAAGCTCCCGCGCGCAGCAGTGGAGATTAAATGACAATTTAATGGCGCCGCCGCCCGGAGCTGCATACCTGCTGAGCGGTGAGAGCAATGCACAAGCCAATCTCAATCACACACCATGGAGTGACGAACAATGCTCACCTCGCGTAGAAGCTTACTCGCCGGCGTGGGCGGGATTTCTCTTGGAGCCGCCGTAAATGCTGTCCGACCGAGTCAAGCAAGTGCCGACGAGGCCCCCTTGCCGGTCGCGGCTGAGGGGGGAGCGGAGCTTGCTGCTGTGGCCGTGAACGACGCACTGGAGGGAGCCTATGGTCGGCACGAAGGCAAAAGGCGAAATCATACGAAGGGATTCGGTACCGTCGGCTACTTCGTCGGGACCAAGGAGGCCGAAGAGCTCTCGCGGTCAGGGCTGTTTGCGGGGGACAGGATCGAGGTGATCGCCAGGTTCTCGACCGCCGGGGGCGATCCGTCAGCATCCGATTCCGAGCGCAGCCCGCGTGGGATCGGGCTGGAATTTCGGCTCAAGGGCGGAGCCTTGCATCATATGACAATGATTCACACCCCGATGTTCTTCGCAAGGACGCCGTCCACCTTTCTCGACAAGTTCCTGGCGCTCGCCAAGGACGTGCACACAGGCAAAGCCGATCCCGGGAAGTTGGCTGCCTTCATGAAACAGCATCCCGACCAAGCCGCGCAGTTTCATTTCCTGGAGACCAACAATCCTCCTGCGAGCTTCGCCAATTCTGCTTTCTACGGGATACATACCTTCCGCTTCATCGACCACAATGCACGGTCAACGAACGTGCGCTGGCGCTTCATGCCGGAAGACGGCGAGAAGACGCTGACGGACGCACAATTGGCGCAGAAGCCGCATGATTTTCTCGAGGAGGCCTTTCGAGCGCGCTTGGAGCAAGGCCCCGTTCGTTGGCACATGATTGTGACGATCGGCGAACCCGGCGATTCGGAAGACGATCCGACAATTCTCTGGCCGTCAGGGAGGCGTGAAGTCAGGGCAGGCACGTTGACGCTGATCTCCTCGTCGCCGGATCAGGAATCGGGAGCCTACACCATCAATTTCGATCCCATGTTGATGGCCGATGGTGTCGAGCCAACCAATGATCCGGTCCTGAGCTTCCGCTCCTCCTCCTACGCGATCTCACATACAAGAAGGCTCACCGAGGTATCCAGCAAAAGCGCAACAGATTGAGCGCAGCTCACTCACTCATAGCATCTGCACATGAGAGGGCTCTTGCGCGGTGGCTTAGCCCCGTCGCGCAAGGGTCACTGCAATCCAGCCGAATACATTTAGAACGGGGGCGGCTCAGGCTGCTTCGGCTTCGGGCCGAAAGCCCGTGCCGTATCCCGCTGAGGGCGGCTCACTTTGGATAGAGCGAGTTGCCGTGCATACTCCTGGTCACCGATTGCCTTGTATTGCGGGCTTGTGAGTGAGGCAAGAAACGCCACCACGTCATCGATCTGCGGCTCCATCAGCGCCAGCGGCTGCATGTCCTTGTCGAGCCAGGGGTTCGTGATTCCATCACCCTTATTGTAATGATCCATGACGTCCCAAAGTGTTTGCATCGACCCGTCGTGGAAGTAAGGCCCGGTCACGAGAACATTTCGCAGGTCCGGCGTCTTGAACGACGCGATATCACCCTGCGCTTTTGTAACGAGGAAGCGCCCGAGGACCGACATCTCGCGCGTGATCGCAGCGGTGTCGATAGCCGCGAGATGTCCTTGCGCCAGCTCGTGTTCTGCCTGCTGAGCCAAGGGGGCTACGTGATGCCGGAGGATGCCGATGCCAACGTTGTGAAAATCGTTATCCATGAAGAGGGTTGTATCCAGCTGATTGTCCATCAAAGCGTGGCAGAGGTGGCAACGAGCCTTATTGTTGAACAATTCCCAACCGCGCTTAGCCGAGTCGCTGATGGCGTTGGCGTCTCCGGCGATGAAATGGTCGAAGGGAGAATCGAAGGAAGCCAAGGTTCGTTCGTACGCTGCAATGGCGCTCAGCATATCCTGCTCGTTCACGGTCCTGCCGAAGGCCTGCATGAATTGAGTCTGATAGTCCGTGTCGCCAGCGATTCTGGACACCGCATCGCCGATACTGGCCGAGCCCATCTCGAAGGTATTCGTGATCGGCAGCGCCGCCTGCTGCTCAAGCGTGCTCACCCGGCCGTCCCAGAACTGCGTCTTGTTATAGAGCGCATTCAACACGGTTGGCGCGTTGCGCTGGCCGACGCGGCCATGGATGCCAACTGACACGGGCCTGCCATCGGTGAAGGCCCGCACCGGATCGTGGCAGGTAGCGCAGGCTACCGTGCCGTCGCCTGAGAGCCGAGCCTCGAAGAACAGCTTTTGACCCAATGCGACTCTCGCAGGTCTGAGCGTGGACGGCGAGATAACATACTTGGTCAAGACCGTGGGGAAGCCGACCTGAGATGATGAACGGGGCTCGGCTAACGGGCCCGGCTTGGGCAGGGGCGGTGCCTGCCCCGGCGCCAGCGCGGGCGGTGGACCGACGCCGGTGTCTTCCTCAACGGCCCGCGCAGCAACTACCGCGAAAATATACGATAGGAGCAATAGTGCCGCGAAGGATGTGGCGCGCATCCGATGTGTCTTTGCTCGGGAGGTTAATATCCTCGTTAGCACCTCATTAGCAGTAGGCACCTCATAGCGGCGGCAGGCGCTCGGCGGCCACGCGGCCGCACGGCCGAGCAAGTCAGGGAGTTCGTGCCGCTTCATGTCCCAAGCCAAGCAACGGATACCGGCAGGACTATAACACCTTGTGGAGGGGAAATTTGTCATTGGTCACGACCCGGACCAACCGGCCGAATGTCGCAGATGGGTCAAAAACGGAAGTGGGGTCACGTCTGAGCTTAGTCCGTTCATCCCTCAACAACGGACATGCGGGCGCTGCGGCGTCATGTCCGTTTGGCAGCCAACAACGGACATCCCAGCGACGCGCTTGCCGTCGCTTAGCTTTGGAACATTCATAGTTCGCTCGGCAAGGGAACAGCAGGAACGTTCATTCAAACCGACGCTCGTGTTGTCGGCGTCACCGGTCTAATAAATCGCCGGAACGAGCCGTGACGTGCGCGCGCAATAAGCGGTGTGCTCATCGCCAAAGTGCGCGCGGAGCAGCGCTTCTTCGGCCCGGATGCGCACGAGAACCAGCGGGGTGGTTAGCGCCGTTAGGAGGACGCCTACTCATGACCGAAACGCCAGGTCCCACCCGTACGAGCCGACCAGCAGGCCCAGGTAGCTTGGATGGCGAACTAATGCATCGATACCGCTCGTTGAGCATTTGATGCGGTATTTGCGGGAGCGAGGGCCAACAATATGGAGTCTTCCTGTTTTGCTTCTACTTGGCGGTTGTGGCGGCACTGAGCCTGAGTGCGCCTCTTCGGATACTCGCGTTTCTGTGATTAAGATCGTCTCTGGCAACAGCAATAGTGCGCTGTGCTCACGGCATCTACCCTAGCCTTCACGGCGTCCGACTTTTTAACGGCATAATCGACAAGCGCGGGCGGACCCGGTTAGGTTTCCAAAGCCGTCGATATCCTATATTCTTCGTGCGTCAATCAACGCTGATGCGTCTCAAAAGGGAGCTGCGGCTAAACATGCATGCGATGAAAGCGATCGCCATTACAGTGGTCCTGCTCCTGGTCGTGGTGAACGCTCTGGAATTGCTGCCGGCAGCGAGCGCATTCCAAATGTATCTATCGGGTGGGGCGGTGGCGCTGAGCCTTGTCGCGCTGATAGCGATCCTGGTCGGGCGCGGCCCGTCACGGGATAACCGAAGTGCTGGCGCTGAGGCGGCCCGACCGATGCCTGTTACGACTCGCGCAAACCAGGCAGACGCGGAGATCGTCAGCTTTTTGGCGATGCTGCAGGCAAGGGGCCGGCTGGTCGATTTCCTGATGGACGACATCAACGCGCATGATGACGCACAGGTTGGGGCAGCCGCGCGCGTGGTCCATGCCGGATGCAAGACCGCCCTGCTGGAGCACTTCCGAATCTCCCCCGTGCGCGCAGAGAGCGAGGGATCGACGGTGGAGGTCGCCGCTGGCTATTCGCCGGACGAGTACCGATTGCTGGGCAAGATCAGCGGCCCGGCGCCGTTCTCGGGAGTGCTTGTCCACCACGGCTGGAAAACGGATGCGGTAAATCTACCGCGCGTTTTGCGGAGCTCGACCCATCGACTTCCAGCAATCGCTCCAGCGGAGGTGGAACTGAGATAAGCGGGCTCGCATCGGCCGGTTGCCGGACGCCCGAGTCGAATCACGTACAACCGGTGCTTTCCATCACGCGCGGCTATTAACGCGAATTGACAGCACGACAACCAGGACAACCCTTCCCTCATGAGCGCTCGTTTCAGTCTTGCTATCGACCTCGGCACCAGCAACAGCGCAATCGCGATCGCCGATCTCGAGAGTGGTGAGACCAGGATTATCGAAATCGCGCAGACCCTAGGACCAAATCAGATCGGCGAGATGCCGACATTGCCGTCCGCCATTTATATTCCGCACTCCGAGGAGTTCCCGGAGAGTTCGTTTCCTCTGCCCTGGAACGATGCCGGGGAGCGCACGATCATTGGCCAGTTCGCGCGCGAGCGGGGGACGCTCGTGCCTGATCGCCTCGCGACCTCCGCCAAATCCTGGCTGTCCAACCCGCATATCGACCCGAAGCAGCGGATCCTGCCCTGGCGATCCGACATCGCGGAAGAGAAGCTCTCGCCATTCGAATGCTCACGCCTTTACCTCCAACATCTCAGGGACGCGTTCCTGCATACCGAACGGGCGCAGGGGCGGGATTGGGACCTCTCGGAAGGCGAGATCGTTGTAACCGTTCCTGCCTCGTTCGATGAGGTCGCAAGAAGCCTCACCGCCGAGGCCGCCAAAGCTGCGGGGCTTGAGGACGTCATATTGCTGGAGGAGCCGCAGGCTGCATTCTACGCCTGGATGGCGCAGACGCGCAGAGAATGGCGAAACCTTATTGCTGATGGCGATATCGTGCTGGTCTGCGATGTCGGTGGCGGGACAGCCGATTTCAGCTTGATCGCGGTCACAGATGTCGAAGGCCGCCTGGAACTTGAGCGTGTCAGCGTCGGCGAGCACATTCTGCTAGGTGGCGACAATATGGATTTGGCGCTCGCATATGCGCTGCACTCCAAGCTTGAGGCCGCGGGCAAACGGCTGGACTCCTGGCAGTTCCTGGCGCTCGTGCATGCCGCCTCCAAAGCCAAGATCGTCCTGTTTGATGATGGCGGGCTGGCGCAGGCGCCAATCGCGGTCCCCTCGCGCGGCTCCAGCCTGCTTGCCAAGACTGTCTCAACGACTCTCGATCGCGAGACGCTGGAGCAAGTTGTTGTTGACGGTTTTTTCGCCAGAACCAGCGTTGACGACCTGCCGCGCGAGAACCGTATGGCAGGGCTACAGGAATTCGGTCTCCCCTATGCTTCCGATCCGGTCGTCAGCAAGCATATCGCCCGGTTTCTCGCTCAGAGCCTGCAGAACGTGAAGGCAAGCGAAAAGCTCGCCGCTCTGGTGGGAGCATCGGCTGGCACGCAGGTGCTGATGCCGACCGCGGTCTTGTTTAATGGGGGCGTTTTCAAGGCCGCGCCAATCCGTACCCGGGTGCTTGATCTGCTGGCGCGTTGGAATGGGGGCCAGCCAGTCCGCGAATTGCAGGGTTTCGAACCAGACCTCGCCGTCGCACGCGGCGGCGCGATCTACGGACGTCACCGCGCCACTGGCAAGGGCATGCGCATCAAGGCCGGCGCGGCGCGCTCCTATTACATCGGCCTGGAAGCGTCGATGCCCGCCATTCCGGGCTACAAGCCGCCGCTGAAGGCATTGTGTGTTGTCCCGCAGGGGATGCAGGAAGGCACGGAACTGTTGATCGAAGGACGCGAGTTCGGCCTTGTCACCGGCCGCACGGCGGAGTTTCGGTTTTTCTCCTCCTCGGTACGAAGCGGCGATACGCCGGGCCAGATCCTCCCCGACGCCGAGCGTGACCTTGATGACGCTGGCCTGCTCGAAGTCGCGATCCCGGCACTGGACGTCCCGGTGGGGCAGGTGGTGCCGGTCCGCGTCAGCCCCGTCGTCACCGAACTTGGCATCCTTGAGCTTTGGATGAGGCACACGAACTCCGATCGCCGGTGGAAGGTTGAGTTCCAGGTCCGCACGGAATAGGGGCCGGACCGCCTCTGGAGGTAATTCTTGACGAAAGACCGCGCCCGCTTCGCCATTGGTATTGATCTCGGTACGACCAACTCCGCACTCGCATTCGCGCCACTGGTCGGCGAGGGGACGCCAGAGGTCCTTCTCATCCCGCAATGGGAAGGCTTGGCGAGCTTGACCGAGAAGCCAACCCTACCTTCTTTCCTGTACCTGCCAGAGGAAGCGGTCGCAGCACATTTGCGCGGTGAGGAGGTCGGAGCCGGGCAATGGATCGTGGGCCTTTTTGCACGCATGAAGGCAAGCGAAACGCCCGCACGGGTCGTCCATTCCGCGAAGTCGTGGCTTTGCCATCACGCCGCCGACCGGTCGGCACCCTTTCTGCCATGGGGATCGACGGTCCTGACACGTGAGCAGAAAATCTCACCGGTACGCGCCTCGGCACTAATTCTGAACTGTCTGCGGGGGATCTGGAACAGCCGGTTTGCCCAGGCCGGGTTTGCGTTCGATGATCAGGACATCACGATTACCGTCCCGGCTTCCTTCGATGCGGCGGCGCAGCGGCTGACGATCACCGCCGCCGAGGAAGCGGGCTTCCCCGGCGATGTGCGACTGCTCGAAGAGCCGCAGGCTGCGTTCTATTGCTGGCTGGAAAGCCACGACCCATCGCGCGAATTATGGCAGCGGCCAGACAACGGCGATGCCGGGCTGCGACACGTGTTGGTCATCGATATCGGCGGCGGCACCTCGGATTTCAGCATTTTTGAAGTTCGCCTGAACGAGCAAACGCCGGACCCTGACATCAGGCGTGTCGCGGTGAGCGATCATACGCTGCTCGGCGGCGACAACATCGACCTTGCCGTCGCCCATCTCCTTGAGCCGCGGCTTGCCGGGGCAGGCGGCCGGCTTTCCGGCCCGCAATGGGATCAACTCGTCGCCGCCTGCCGTCATCTGAAAGAGCACGCGCTGGCCGCTACGGGGCCGCCGGATGAGCGGTTCGTTGTTGCACTGGCCGGTCGCGGGTCGGGGATGGTCGGCGGCTCGCAGACGGCGACGGTGATGCGGGCGGAAATCGAGAGCCTATTGCTGGACGGATTTTTTCCCTTCTGCGACGCGGCGGCGCGGCCGTACCGGACGCAGGCGGCACTGAGGGAATGGGGGCTTCCTTATCCTCCCGACAGCGCGATAACCCGACACCTTGCCGAATTCCTCAACGATCGCCCGCGCATTGATGCCGTCCTGTTCAACGGCGGATCCATCCGACCGCCGCTCCTGCGCCAAGAACTCCGCGCGCAGATCGGAGGCTGGCAGGACGGCTTCGTACCGCAGGTTCTGGAGAACGAGGAGCCGGATCTGGCGGTGGCGCGCGGAGCAGCGCGATTTGGTGCCCTTCTCCACCACCGTTCGGGTCGCATCGCCGCTGGGGCCGCCGCTGCGATCTTTCTCGAAGTGGAGGGGATACAGGCAACGGATCGCCAGACTGTGCGTCCGCCCCTCGTATGCGTTCTTCCTCAGGGTGCAGCGCCGTCGCAGCTTTTTGAGATCGCTGATCTTGGGCTTAAGCTCCGCACCGATCAGCTGGTACGCTTCCAGGCTTATTCCTCAACCCGGAAGAGCATCAGCCGGGCCGGAGACATCGTTTCCTGGTCCGAAGGCGAATTTCACCCGTTGCCCCCGCTCCAGACCATCGTCAGGACGGCTGAGCTATCCGGTCCGGAAGCGGGCGGGATGTTGCCCGTCGGTCTAACGGCGCGGATGAACGCACTGGGGCAGCTCCACATCTCGTGCGTCAGCGCCGACCCCGCCGTCCAGCAGTCCTGGCCGCTGGAATTCAACATGCGCGAGCACGTCCAAGGCGTCGCGGGCGCGCCCGGTGCGGGCCGGGCGCGGGAAGCAAGCGCTCCGATTGAATCGAACGCTTCAGCGGACGCGCTGGAAACGGCACGCAGGCAGATCGGGATCGTGTTCACCCAGCCTGCCAATAACAGCAAGAAGAACAAGATTACTGCTGCCACGATCCTCAAGGGTGTGGAGCGCATCCTCGCCTCTGCCAGAAGTGAATGGAACGGGCCCCTGCTGCGCGCCCTTTGGCCTGCGCTCGAGGAGCGGCGGGACGACAGACGACGTTCGGCGGACCACGAAGAGGCATGGCTCATCATGGCTGGATTCCTGCTGCGCCCAGGCTTCGGCGTTGTCCGGGACGACCTTCGTATCGATGCCCTGTGGCGGGTGCACGATGGCGGCCCGTGTTTTCCCGGTCGGCGCATCAAGAGCCAGGAATACATCCTCTTGCGTCGGGTGGCGGGCGGGCTCACGCGCGAACGCCAGACCAGGCTTATGGCCGGAGAGATCGACAGGATCCGCCGCGGCAGGGCGCCCGACGAACTCGTGCGCCTGGCTGGATCCCTGGAACTGATCCACCACGACACCAAGGCGGAACTGGTGCGTTGCTTCTGCGACACCGCGGTGACGCTTGCACGGGCCAAGCGGCACTGCGCTCCTTATCTTGCGGCGCTCGGGCTCCTGCTCAACCGAACTCCGCTCTACGCAGGGCCGGAGACTGTCGTCTCGCCCGATCTCGTCGAGCACGCGTATCAGGCTTTCCAGCGATTCGATTGGACTACGCCGGAGTTGCTCGACCTACAGATTCTGTTCCTCCGGGCCGCGCGCGTCGTCGACGATCGGAGCCTAGACCTACCCATGCCTTTGCGCGGCCTAATTGCCAGCAAACTGGAGAAATCCGGCGTCCCTGCGCTGCAGACCGCAAAAATCAAAGGGTTCGTTCCGATCGGACGATCCGACCGCGCCAGTCTATACGACAAGTCACTCCCGCCCGGTCTGATCCTGATCGAATAGACATGCGCGAGGCCTGCGCCGCTAGCGGCCATGCCGCCGCCGCGCCGCCGAGAAGCTTGATGAAGTCGCAAGCACTGTCGCCGCCGCAGCGGTTTAACGTAAGTTAATGTTTCTGCTAGTTTGACGCGCCGCATATCGGACGTCCCGTGTTTGTTGCGATGGTCGGCTAATGGGATGGTCCGGCCGTGCTCCTGCCCCGCCAGCAAGCGAAGCTGGCAAGGGGCGCCAAAGACAAGGAGCACGCCATGTCTCAGACACCCAATACCGCGATCGCCGTGATCGGCATCGATATCGGCAAGAACTCGTTCCACGTCGTGGGCCACGATGCGCGCGGCGCCATCGTGCTGCGGCAAAAGTGGTCGCGTGGCCAAGTGGAAGCGCGGCTCGCCAATATACCGCCGTGCCTGATCGGCATGGAAGCCTGCGTCGGCGCACATCACCTGAGCCGCAAACTCGCGTCGCTTGGTCACGATGCCAGGTTGATGCCGGCCAAATATGTCCGCCCCTATAGCAAGGGACAGAAGAACGACTTCAATGATGCCGAAGCGATTGCCGAAGCCGTGCAGCGCCCGACGATGAAGTTCGTGGCGACCAAGACCGCGGAGCAACTGGATCTGCAGGCGCTGCATCGGGTGCGCGAGCGGCTGGTGTCGCAACGCACCGGCATCATCAACCAGATTCGCGCCTTCATGCTGGAACGCGGGATCGCCGTACGCCAGGGTATCGGCTTCCTGCGCACGGAACTGCCCACCATCCTTGCGACGCGCACCGATGCCCTGTCGCCACGCATGTTGCGTGTCATCGAGGAGTTGGCAGGCGACTGGCGCCGGCTGGATCAGCGCATCGATGGCCTATCCGGCGAGATCGAAGCACTGGCCCGTCAAGATCAGGCATGTTCGCGCCTGATGACGGTGCCTGGCATCGGGCCGATCATTTCGAGCGCCATGGTGGCCGCGATCGGCACCGGCGACGTATTCTCCAAAGGCCGTGACTTCGGCGCCTGGCTCGGACTGGTGCCCAAGCAGATCTCGACGGGAGACCGCACGATCCTCGGCAAAATCTCCAGGCGCGGCAATCGCTACCTGCGCGTTCTGTTCGTGCAGGCGGCATGGGTTGTGCTGGTCAGGATAAAGAACTGGGAACGTTACGGGCTCAAATCCTGGATCGAAGCCGCCAAGAGGCGGTTGCACCACAACGTGCTGGCGATCGCGCTCGCCAACAAGCTTGCCCGCATCGCCTGGGCGGTGCTGGCTAAAGGACGCGCCTTCGAGCTGACGAGGACCGACGATGCAGGCGTCGTCCAACCCGCGTGATCCTCGCGCCGTGCTCGGCGCGGTCAAGGCGCGGCCTGGCAACGCCGGAGCCCGCCGCAAGCCAAGCGCGACGGCCGGCCTTGACCGCCCCTGCGCGCGACGCGATCGACGTTCTGCGGGCCGGGACGAAGGAACGGCCCTTGGCTCGAACAAAGGAACTGCGCGATATGAGGAGCAAGCGATGACGTAACCCTATCAACAGTTTCCAGCCGAGGTCTGCGAGAGGATGAGACGAGATGGAGGTTCGGTCTTCCGAGCGCGTGCGAACACTGGTGACCCGGATGGTCCAATCGAGGCCTGTCCGCTAATGAGAACGCACGCGCGCTGATATCCATGATGGCCCGGAGCAAATGCTCCAATCAAAGGCCGGATACATTGATGCAAGACCGCTCACCGCCAGCTCGGCGAAACCACTTGCAACGCGCGGCCGGACCATACATCGGGTCAAACTGAGAAATACTCGGAACGAGCAGATGTTTTCCGCTCTTCCGCCGATAACAGACATCCTCGACGGCCGTTTGGCTAGGCTTAGTTCGGCCGGAAGGGTTTTCCGCGAATGCCCCTTGGCAAGCGCCCTGCCCGCGCCTGAGCAGACTGACAAGGTTTTACGATCTCCTTGCCGGCTGGAAACCGGATAGACCACGAGATCCCGTTTGCGTATGTACTGCCGCTTTGCGCCAGAAGCGGCCACTGATCCAACTTGTCGAGGACGTAGCGCGAACTGCGGCCACGACGTTGACGGGTGGCGCCAAGACCGCGACGTTGATGAGTTCGGTGGCATCGCCGATAAAGCGTCAGCGTAGACCAGGCCAACACCACTCACTCAGGCCGTTAGGCCGGACTCACAGATCCGCGCTCGATTCGAAAGGCGCGCGATAGCAAATCGACGACGTGCACCTCGTTGGATTCCGCAATCAGAATGGAAATCCCCTCGGTCTTCAGGTTCGCCAGCACCTCACCCAGCCGCCGAGCCAGCGCGGGAGCCAGGCCCTCGAATGGCTCGTCGAGCAACAATATTCGGGTTCCCGCCATCAGGGCTCGCGCCAGTGCGACCAGTTTCTGCTGTCCACCGGACAATTCAAGCGAGGGGCGGGCACGGAATTGGGCGACCTCGGGCATGAGTCCGAAAATCCAGTTGAGACGTTGATCGGCGCCACTCATTTTGAGCGATAAGGCGGGCAGGCGGACATTTTCCTCGACCGTAAATTCGGGCACCAGCCGGCGATCTTCCGGCATGTAGCCGACGCCGTGCGCAACGCGCAGATGCGGTGGCAAGGTCAACAAATCGATCGGACCGAGTTCGGCCAAGCCGCTGGCCGGAATGGCGCCCATGATGGCGCGGAATAATGTGGTCTTTCCTGCACCGTTGCGGCCGATCAGCCCGCACATTTCGCCCTCTTCGAGCGCGAATGAGACATCGCGGATAATCGGGATGGGCCCGATCGACACGTTGAGGTTGGATACTTTAAACATGGGCAACGGCGCCCGCAGCGCCCTTCACCCTGGGGCCGCTGATCAGCGCCTGAATGCGGGCATCGGCCAGCGTTGCGGTCGGCGTCCCGTCGGCGATCACGGTGCCGTCGTAAAATGCCAGCACACGCTCGGCGAAGCGCTCGACGATCTCCATGTCGTGCTCCACAAAAAGCACGGTGATCTTGCGGTTGCGCAATGCTGACATCACGACTTGCATCAGGTCGATTTTCTCTTCGATCGAGATACCGCTGGTCGGCTCGTCGAGCAGCAGCAAACGCGGCGAGCCCGCGACCGCCATGCCGATATCAAGCAGCTTGCGCACGCCCTGCGGCAATGTGACAGCGAGCGTATCGCGGTAACGCGCGATCTCGAACAACTCCAGCAGCGCTTCGGCCTCTGCGACGGACTCCTGCGAACGCAGCGGCGTGTATAAGTGGCCCATGAAATTTTTAGGAGCGCGGCCGACCGCAGCTGCGGCGCACATGTTATCGAATACCGTGAGCGAGGGGAATATTTGCGCTACCTGAAACGACCGCGAGATGCCCATGGCCGTAATCCTGCGGGAAGGCAGCCCAGTTATGTCGCGCTCCTCGAAGTGAATCGTTCCCTTGGTCGGCCGTAGATGACCGGTTATCATATTGATGAAAGTGGTTTTTCCGGCGCCGTTAGAGCCGATCACGCCGACCGTTTGGTGCGCTGGCACGCTGACGGTGATATCGCGCGCGGCGACCATCGATCCGAAGCGCTTGCCCAGGTCGCGGACGGAGAGGATGGGAGTGCTCATGGCGCCTTCGCTTTGCGACGCCAGCGCGGCCGCATGATCAATGAGCCCAGTCCCTGGGGCAGGAATAGAATGGTGAGCAGCAGCACCGAGCCGAGCAGCATCTGCCAAAGCTGCGGAAGCACGGCGAATGCGAACGAGCGCAACGACTCGAACGCCAGCGATCCGACGAACGCCGGGACGACCGATCCAGCGCCGGAAAGGATAGTAATAAATACGAATTCGCCGGAGGTCGTCCAATAGGACATGTTCGGATCGACATGGCCTACCGCGAGCGCGGCGAGCGCGCCACCCATGCCACCCAGCAAGCCGCTGACCACAAGTTTGGTATGAATCAGCCGCGACACCGACATGCCAAGAAATTCGACGCGAATTTCATTGTCGCGCACCGGAATCGCCAGTGCGCCGGACAGTGAGCGGAAGTAAGCATCGACCAGGAGAGCCGCGATTGCGCAGACGGCCAGCACCAGCAAGTAAAGCGCCACCAGGAGCTTGTCCTGGTGCGGCGCGTAGCCAAAAAAGGTCGGCGCGACCACGCTGAAGCCGTCGGTCGAGCCGAGCGACTTGGATTTTACAAGCACCCCGTAAAGGATCATGGACAGTGCCAGGCTGAGCATCGCGAAGAAGATTTCGCGGTAGCGCGCCAGCAGGAAGCCCGCCACGAAGGAGACCAGCCCAGCCGAGGCGCCGCCAATCAACACCAATAACAAGGCATCGGTCACGCCGGACCCGCGCCCGACGAGCGCCACGGCATAGGCGCCGATGCAGTAATACAGCGCTTGTCCGAACGATACGAGGCCGGCCCTCCACAGCACGATCAAGCCCAATACGACCAAACCATTGGCAAAGGCGATGGTGGCGAGCGAGATAATCCAGTCCGGCAGCACGAATGCTGCGGCGGCGGCCGCCAGCAAGGCCGAACTTGCTGCGATCAGGCCGTGCTGTGCCATCTCAGATTTTTCTCGGTTGGGCGCGCACGAACAGGCCGTAGGGCCGGACCATGAGCACGAGCGCCATGACGCCATAAATAACGAACAATTCGACCTGTGGCACCAGATGCACTGCGGCAGCGCGACACATCCCGACGATCAATGCCCCGATGAGCGCGCCTTCGATCGATCCCATGCCGCCAATGGCCACCACGGCGAAGGCGAGCACAATCACTTCGACGCCGATGCCGAGCGTCACCGCGATCTTCGGCGCCATAATCGCCCCTCCGAGCGCACCGAGCATCGCACCGATCACGAATGTTACGGTATAAACGGTTGTGACATTGATGCCGAACGCTGCAGCGGTTTCGCGATCGAAAATCACGACGGTCAGCAGTCGTCCGTAGCGGGTAAATTTCAGCGCCCAGTAGGATGCCGCGGCGAGCAATGCCGCGACTACGATCAGACCGAGATCGTAATTCGACAATATGAGTTCACCTACTTCCGTATTGCCGGCTGCGAGCAGCGGCTGATATGTCGCGTAGGAACCCGACCCCCAAACCAGGATGACGACGTCTTCGAGGATCAGGAAAGCGGCGTAGGTCACCAGCACCATCACCACTTCGTCCCTGCCATATACCAATCGCATGACGCAGCGCTCGAGAATGAGCCCGGCCGCGAGGCCAAGGACCATGGCAAAAACAGCCATCAGCAGAAATCCGCCGGCGTCAGGCAAGCCACGATCAAAATAGATGCCGATGGCGGTCGCCGCGCCGTAGGCGCCGAGTGTGTAAAACGAGCCATGTGCGACATTCAGTATCTTCATCACGCCGAAGATCAGCGTCAACCCGATAGCAACGATAAACAGATAGGCCGCGTAGACCAACCCGTCGATCAGAATGGCGAAAGCAGTCAGCACCGAAATTTCCTGACCGGAAGATCGGCCGCCGCGGGGACGTAGTTCGTCCCGCGACGACAAGCTGACCGGATGTTCCTCAGCACTTCGCGCCTTTCATGCCGTCCTTGATCCAGTCATCGGCATTGACGCCGGCCGGCGGATTCACGCACTCGGCGGGAAAGCGCATGATGTCGACGATTTCGGGCTCGTTCTTCTCCTTGTTGAAGCGATAGGTGCCGTAAGCCGTCTCCGAGATGCCTTGGTGCCCGTCGCCGATGGCGAGCTTGACCACGCCTGAGGGGCCTTCGAACTCGATGCCCTTGAATGCAGCCGCCACTTCATCGGAGGTCGGCTTCCCGTCGCCTTTCTTGGCCTTTTCGTAGGCCAACTTCAGGCCGAGCATCGACATCGCCATTTGATATGCGGGATAGGTCGGCGGGATGCTGTAGCGGTCGGAATAGATCTTCTTGAACCAGCGGTTCAATTCGGTGTCGGGCGCGAGCGGACCGTGTGGGCCGCGGGCGCCGATGAGGGTGCCGTCGGGCATCTTGTCGCGCAGGCGCCACATTGCGGCTTCGCCGGTCGTGGCGAGGATCGTCATGCGCTTATCCAGCGCGCGCGCCTGCTCCTGATAGAGAAATGCTTCGAGATCGCCATCATAGAAACTCGTGTGCAGCACCTGCGATTTTGACGTCAGGAGCGTCGAAATCTCCGCGCCGTATTCGCCCGCAAACAATTTTGGGAAAAGCGACTTGTCCACGGTCACTTTTGGCGCGAGCACTTGCATCGCGCCGGAGAAGTCCCGCCAAGAATCCTGGCCCCAAGCGTAGTTCTGGTTGATGCCGGAATAGCTGATGACATCCGGCTTTTTGGCCAGCAAGTAGCGGGCGGCGGCGATGTTATCCATGGTCGATTGCGGGCTGACGCGAAATACATAGGCGCGCGACTTTTCCTCGAAGATGCGAGGCGTTCCGCAATCGTAGAACACGGTGATCGCTTTTAGCTCCTCGGCGACCGGCGTGACCGCAAGGCAGTTGCCCGAGGAGATATAGCCGATTACGGCATCCACCTGGTCGCGCTGCACGAGGTTACGGAATTCAGTGACGACGTTGGCTGCGGAACCCGTTTCATCGATATACTTTGCTTCGACATTACTGCCGCCGAACCCGACCTTGTCGAAGGGCGCCGGCACCTTTCTGGCGTTGATGGCCTCGATCATGACCTCGGCGCCGTTGCGTCCGGGGATGCCGAACGGCGCGGCGGCGGGTCCGGTCAGGAAGCTGACGATGCCAAGCTTTATCGTCGTAGCGGGTGACGGAGCGTTCTGTGCCTGGGCGGGAATGATCACAACGCCCAGCATTGAAACCAATAGCGAAAACGACTTCAGCGCGCCCCCAAGCGAGCTTTCTCGATTAAACATTGTCACTCCTCCCCGTGCGAGCCCGTTTTGGACGTTTTTAACTTTACTCTTAAATACACGATCCCTTACACGAACCGACACCGCCTAAGCGGCAGTGCTGTTGGTCATCTTGTCGATCAGACCGGATTCCACCAGTGCCTGTCGCACCCGCGCGACTTCGGCGCTGCCAAGCTTGACGAGCGGCGGTCGCACGACCGCGCGCGGAAGCCTCCCAAGCAGCACCAGCGCTTCCTTCATGCGGTTATGCATGTTGGCCCACGGCTCCGCGTAGAAACAGCGGGCCAGCGGTTCGATGCGATCGTTCAGGCGCCTGGCTTCCGCAAGATTATCGGTCTGGACAGCCTGGAATAATTGCGCTTGCAGATCGGGGATGACGCTGCCGCTGCCGGACAGCAATCCGTTGCAGCCGAGCACCAGCGATGAAAACAGCCACGAACTGTGCGTCGTCAATACGTTCACGGGCCGCGGCAGGTTCTGCAGTGTGCGGATGTGCCATTCATGGTGAGGCACATTGCCGATCCAGTCCTTGATGGCGCGTATCGACGGCACCTCGTGACACAGCCGCAGCAGGGTGTCCTTCGGATACCCTTGTCCGGTCGCCACCGGATATTGAAACACGATCAGCGGCAGGTCGGTAGCGTCCGCGATGCGCCTGAAGTGAGCCAGCGCCATCTCCGGAGATTGGCCAAGCGTGAAGGGAGCGGGAGGAAACACCAGCAGTGCCGATGCCCCGCCTTGCGCGGCGATGCGAGCGATGCGCGCAGCCTCCACACTGCCATCGGCCCATATGCCGTTGACAATCGGTATGCGCTCGCCAGCTTCGTCCCCTGCCATGTCGAGTACGCGGCGTTGTTCGTCGAAGGTGCAGGAGGCCACCTCGGTCGAATGCGCGTTGACGGTGATGGCAGAAATGCCCGGGGTAGCGCTGATGTCGCGCAGGTGCTTGCGAAAGCTTGTTTCGTCAATAGCGAGGTCGTTGTCGAATGGCAGCAACACCGCCGGAATAACCCCATGGGGGACATAGGCCAAAGCATGGGGCATGAGCACTCCCTTGCGCTTGTGGGACGTCGTTTCCTGGAGGTAATCCGATCTGGACCATTGTTGTCAATTGACGATGCGTCGGAGAAGCGTGGCGATGCGACTGCCGGGGTCCAGGCGGCAACTTGATCCGGCCTTCTAATCCGCGTTTCGCCGCATCCAACACCGACAACCCCGTTATTCCATCGTAGGCGCCATCGGGGACGACCGGCGCCGGATCATCGTGCAGTGTCGACTTGAGCGGTCGACCCTCACAGCTTTTCTCCGCCATTATTTGCGGGCCAGGCCTCCCTTGCGCCCTACAGGTTGCGCAAGACGTTGCGCCGAAATGAATCGATGTGGGCGCGCATCGCCTCCTGGGCAGCCTCCACATCGCGGTGGCTGATCGCCTGGAAAATCCTGTGGTGCTGATCGTTGACACTTTCCTGATGATCTGGCGCCGCCAGCGAAATGAACCATAGTCGTAGCGAGCGCTCGTGAAGCTTCAACAGAATATCCGCAAGCACCGTGTTGTGCGCGGCGCGCGCGATTAACCGATGAAACTCCCGATCCAGCAACATCATGGCCTCGACCTTGCCGGCCACGACCGCGCCAGCTGCCTTCGCCAAAACGTCGCGTATCGCCATGATCTCGGCGGAGCTCGCCCGCTCCGCCGCGAGGCGAACCGCGAATGTTTCGTTGAGAAGCCGGATCTCGATGATTTCAATGACTTCGTCGAGATTGATAGGCCTAACCACGACGCCCTTGCGCGGCTGAACGTCGACAAGACCTTCCGTATTCAGCCGGTCGAAGGCCTGGTGAACGGGCGTCCTCCCGATCTTGAGAAGGCCGGCGACCGCGTTTTCGCTTAGTTCCTGCCCCGGCTTGAATACGCAGGTGATGATGCGATGCTTGATCGCCTCATAGGCCTGGTCCTTCAATGATTCCGCCAGAACCGGCGCCGCCGCACGGTCCTTGCGCGGCCGCGTGATCTGGTTCATCAGCCGCCCTCAACCCGCGATCGGCAGAGACAGAATATCATAGCCATGGCTGATCTTCCGGCCAATGACGTCATCGACGATCTCGAAATCGAAACGCGGGGCCGACCGGATTCCGCCGATGGCGCCGAACGTTCCGCCGAACAACATCGTCCCCTCGGCCAGATGGTCACCGCCGGTATACCGGCGAATCAGGTCCTTTGGCGCCAACATCTTGTCCAGCGTGCCTTCCTGGTAGAGCTGCCTGTTGCCGCCGGCGGTGATGAAAGAGCGGAGAATCAGCTTGTCCCAGTGATCCTCAACGTCTTCGAACGCCCAGAACAACGGCGCGATCGGCTTGTCGCACATCTGTTTCGATACGGTGACGCCGTAGGTTTCCACTTCGCGGTCGGTATGATCCGACCCGACGCCGACCCAGAGCTTGCCGCGATATTGCAGCACGACGTATTCGACCTTGCCGCTCGACGCGTTGCCGACAGCCTCGATCTGATCGGTAATCAGCAGCCGCTGCTTGCTTGCCCGATAGAAAATCGGTGTCGAGCCCGGCCTTTTCACACCGAGCGCCTCCAGTTCGACGATATGCTTTTCGAGCGCAGCCGCATCACGGCCGATCCAGCCGGCGATGACACACGCCCCGATCGTGGCGACAATGCCCTCTTCCGCGTTGCGGCTGGCGAAAGAAAGCGAGAGGGAATGAGTAGACATGAATTTTCCTGCGGTTTTCGTTGGATCGATTGTTCAGCCGAGTTCGCCGGCACGCCGCAAGCTCGCTATCATTGAAACGCGTTCGAGGTAGATTTTGCGCGCATCGGGATCTGCCGCGATCCCCCTGAGGCGATCACGAAACTCGATCTGGCTTTCCTCGTCCTTTGCCTCGAGATCACGTTTGTTCTGAATCGTCTGGGTCTGAACGCTCTCCAGCGTCACCAGCCGGCGCTGCGCGTCGTAACGATCGAGTTCGTGGTCCGCGGCCTGTCCGTTGCAGACCGCAGCCAGCCGCGCTGTCAGGTTCACGGCATCGTGGATGCCGCCGTTCATCCCCATGCCGCCGAGCGGGTTGTTGATGTGCGCGGCGTCGCCGGCCAGGAAGGCGCGACCTACCCTGAACCGCTTGGCGACGCGCTGATGCACCCGATAGAGGGTCGTATGCAGGATATCGAAGGGCTTGACGCCGGGCACGACGCGCGCCAGCAGTGATTGCGCGAATTCAGCGGTCAATGCGGCCTCGTCGTCAACATCCTGAGGAATTGGAAACATCACCCGCCACATGCCGGGAATACGCAGCAAAAACTGCCAGCACTCCGTGCACCGTTTGCGGGCTGCGCGATCAGCTGCTTACTGCTGATCGGAACTCGATGATTGCCGGTCGATTGGCCGCTGCTGCCCGCTCCAACGCGTGCAGAAAATCCTCGTGCCTTTCAATGCGCGATAAGCCGGACCGCGCTATTCTCGCCGCAGCGCGTCGAAGCCGTGCACTTGCACCGGGCATGCCAACCATCGTGTCCGCTCCATTCAAACGCAGCGCCGAAACGAGAATTTCGCCGCCGCTCCTTTTATCATTCCTCAGAGAAACCAGCCGATACACCGATCAGGCCGGATCGAAGTAATGGATCTCCATCAGCACACAACCCGTTTCCGACTTGAACGGACCGTGAAACGCGCCCGGCGGCCGGCAGGCATAGGTGTTCGACTTGAATGCTTCACCGCCCTTGCCATGCTCATCGTTTCCGACCGTCAGGTCGCCTGAGAACAGAAACACTTCTTCCCAATATTCGTGAACGAACGGCGCTGTCGTGTAGACACCTGGCGCGAAGCGCAGCAGTCGGGTCCGACTGCCGCGCTTGTTGGTCTCGTCGAGCGCTCCCGACAGGATCTTCTGCTGAATACCGGCGGGATACCCGGTCGGAGTTTCCCATCCCTTCGACATGTCGAGGGTGTGGAATTCATCGTGGGCCTTGTTGATAGCCATTTGGGATTCTCCCGGGGGGGATTAGGCGACCGCTTGGGTTCGGGGAAGTCAGATCGGTCTTTGCGCCGATCTCGTCGGCCAAACCATAACTGGACAGCATCCGGTCGAGCAACGACGTTGCCGTATTCCAGTCATACGTGCGGAAGGCATGTCCCTTGGTAACAAAGGTCGCACCGGCATAGAACATCTCGTACTGCGCGTGGCGTGACGCGAATTCCGAGCCGACCGCGTCCCATGCCAGCTTGTAGAACTTCACCTTGTCGATGGCGTTGGCCGCGGGCGACTGCTGGGTCTTTCCAATCAGCCGCGCGACCTCCGGATTACTGAAATCCTTCACCGATGACGGCAGCATGATCATTCCGCCGCCGGCCAATTCGCGCAATGTGGTGATGACCTTGGCGTAGAGCTGTTGCGTCAGGGTCTGTGCGGCATAGAGCATTCGTCGGTCAGGCACGAAATAGGCCCCGCGCTGCTGCCCCTTGGTCTCCATCGCCACGACAAACGCATCGACCATGCTGGCTTCGGCCGACAATTGACCCAACGTCTCGCGCACTTGCGGAAACCCGGTGATGCCGTTGGTTTCAGCCGTGCGGTGCGCGATGCCGAGGAGAAAACGAAGCTTGATCGAGAGCCGGATCATGGCCTGATAGTTCTGATAGACGTGGGCCGGGGTCGCATGAAACTGCTTTTGGCACATCTCGATGCTGTCGACGACGAACACCCGCTCCCACGGAACCTTGACATCGTCGAAATAGAGCACGGCGTCGTTTTCATCAAACCGGCTCGCCAACGGATTGTCGAATACGGACGGCGCGGCGGCCTCGTAGGATTTTCGCGACAGTATCTTCAGGCCCTTGGCGTTCATCGGAACAGCGAATGAAATGGCGTATTTCTCGTCTCCCGGCTGCAGCGGCTGGATACAGGTCACGAAGACCTCGTTGGCCATAATGCCGCCGGTCGCGAGCATTTTCGCACCCCGCACCGTAATGCCGTCCTCATCACGCTCGAAGACTCCCGCCGTCAAAAACGCATCGCTTTGCTGAGCAGCGCTCTTGGAGCGATCGGCCTGCGGATTGATGATCACGTAAGTGAGGTAAAGATCGTTGTCCCGCGCGTGACGGTAATAGTCGGCGAGCGCCTTGCCGCGTGCAGGATCGTAAGCTTCGAAAATCTCGCGGCCCATATACATTCCCGAGATGCAAGACGCGACGTGATCGGGGGCCCGTCCCATGAAGCCCGCATGCAATTCGGTCCACGCCTCGAGAGCTTTGCGGCGGGTCACAAGTTCGTCGTAGCTCGTCGGAAGTTGCCAGATCCGATTGGCCCGCGTACCCGTGTCGGTCTCGAACGTCATCAGTTCACGATTTTCTAGAGCGCTTTGAAAATCGAACATCCGCCCGATCGAGGCAATCGCGCCACGATAAGCCGGATGGGTCGTAACGTCATTGACGCGCTCGCCATCGAGATAAATCTCGCGGCCATCGCGCAAGCTCGCAATATGCTGTTCGCCACTCTTGATCATCACATTCCTCGATCAGCTTCGTTCATTGACGAAAGTTCAGTAGTGCATCGGAAGCGGCCATTCGGGACTGCGCTCGTTGTTGGCAAGGCTTCGATAAGTTCCGCGAAAGAAAATCAGCGGCTCGTTCTGCGGATATGCTGTGAACCTCTTAACCCGGCCAACGAAGATCACATGATCGCCGCCATCATGGTGCGCATAGGGGGTGCATTCGAAATGCGCGAGGGCGCCGGCGATCAGCGGCGCCGCATTGTCACCGAGCGTGTGCTCGACCGCTGTCCATTTGTCGCCCAGCGCCTTCGCAAACTTGTCGGACAGATGCTCCTGATTGCGGCCCAATATATTCACAGCATACCCTTTGGCATCGATCATGGCATTGAGGCTGAACGACTTGCGGTCAATAGAGAACAGAATGAGCGGCGGATCGACGGAAACGGAATTGAACGAACTCATGGTCAGGCCGATAGCGCTGCCATCGACGGCCTGTGCGGTGATGATGGCCACGCCGGTGGCGAATTGACCAAGCGCCTGCCGGAAGGCCCGCGGGTCCAGGTCGAGCGCGACGCCCATTTTCAGCTCCGCTATTTACCTTTGTTACAAAGCTATATGATCGGACGCGCCGGCTGTCAAGAGAACCGGCCCGTTGTCGGAGGAGGCCAAAAAGCTGTCGTCGCGCCGTCCGATCTTGTTGTTGTTGGGATCGGTCGCTATAGAAATGCGAACGATGTGCGGAGCCCGAATGGCCACGAAAACCAGATCCCGGAAAGTCACGGTCGAATCCACGGTGACGCGGCCCGAGCTCATGATCGAGGGATCGGACCGGGCCTTTCGCCAGTTCGTTCATGACACGCTGGCCTTTTCCGCACGCCTGCAGCAGGTGCGCGGCCAGCTTGGACAAGTCATCGGCCTCTCCGGAACGCAATACACGGTGCTGATCGCCATCGCCCATCTGCGGGGGATGGATGAAAGGGTCGGCGTCAACCTCGTGGCCGACCATTTGCATTTCAGCGGCGCTTTCATCACCATCGAGATCAACAAGCTGGTCGCGGCCGGCCTGGTCGAGAAAGAGATCGATTCCGAAGACCGGCGGCGGGTTGTCCTCGGCGTTACGCCGAAGGCACGGGCGCTGTTCAACGAGCTGGCGCCGGTACAACAGCCAGCCAACGACTTGCTGTTCAGCTGCCTGTCCGCGAAGGATTTCAGCAAGATCCGCAGACTGATGTCCGAGCTGGTAGAAACCGCGGATCAGGCCATTCGATTGCTGGAATATACCACGCCGATCGCGGCAGCGCGGCAGGCAAAATAGCTCGCCGGCGCAGTGCCTCCGCGGTGACGCCCGCCGGAAAGAACAATGTTCCAAGGGTTCACGCTTTCGAATGGCTGCCGTCGCTCGCGCCGGCACCGAGGAACGTCTCATAGACGATGGAATCTCGCGCAAGCTCGCTCGCCGTCCCGGATGTCACCATGCGACCTGTCTCGAGCAGATAGGCCCGGTCGGCGAATTTGAGCGTTTGCCGGGCCTTCTGCTCAATCAACATGATCGTCAAGCCTTGCGCGCGGAGTTCTCCGATCATGCCAAAAACGTGCTCGGTCATTTTTGGCGCCAGTCCCAACGAAGGCTCGTCCAGTAACAGCAGCCGGGGTTTGGAAAGGCACGCCCTCGCAATCGCCAGTAATTGCTGCTCGCCACCGCTGAGAAAACTCGCCAGCCGATGGCGCCGCTGCTCCAGAATCGGGAACCGGGCCAACATCCGCTTGACGTCCGACATCGCATCTTTCTTGTCCGGACGGCAGTAGATGCCCATCAGCAGGTTCTCGTCGACCGTCATGCGGGCGAGAATGCCCCGCCCCTCCGGCACCAGGGAGATGCCGGCCCTCAGGTTTCGTTCGGCGGCGTTGGGCTTCAACAGGCGATCCTCGAAACGAATCTCGCCCTGATAAGGCAGCAGTCCCGCGATCGCGCGTGCGGTGGTTGTCTTGCCGGCCCCGTTGGCGCCCAGTAGCGCGACGATTTCGCCTGCATTGACGTCGAGATCGATCCCCCGGACCGCGGCTACAGAACCGTAGTGAACCCTGAGGCCGCGGACCGACAGCATCATGCGTCCGCCCCGAGATAAGCGTCCATGACGACCGGGTTCGCCCGCACCTCGTCCGGAAGTCCCTGGGCGATCAAAACACCGAAATCGAGCACGTAGAGATAATCACACAGGTTCATGACAAAGCTCATGTCGTGCTCGATCAGGAGTATGGTCAGGCCGCCATCGCGCAAGCGCAACATCAAGTGACGGATTTCTTCCGCCTCATCGTGATTCATTCCCGCCACCGGCTCATCGAGCAGCAAGACCTTCGGTCCAGCCGTCAATGCCCGTGCCATCTCGACTTTCCTCTGAGTTCCGTAAGACAGCGAGCGCGCGCGCTGGTCACGCACGCTTTCGAGCCCGAAAAACGCGAGAACTTCCTCCGCACGCTCAACGGCAGCGCGATCGGCCCAACGCGTCGGCAGTGCCCGACGCAGCAATGAGCCCTGCGCCGGCTGCGCGACCAGTAGGTGCTGCCACACCGTCATACTGGCGAACAACCTGATGTTCTGGAACGTACGCACGACGCCCGCCCGGGCAATGCGGTAAGGGCGCCACCGCGTAATCGGCGAATTGTCGAAATATACCTCCCCGCCGTCAGCGCGGTAAGCGCCGGTGATGACGTTGAAGAGCGTCGTCTTGCCCGCGCCGTTGGGGCCGATGACACCGACGATCCGCCCTTGCGACACTTCGCAGGAGAGCCCGGACAGAGCCGTGATTCCACCAAAGGATTTGGTGACGTTGCTCAAATGCAGCAATGGCTTGTTCATGCCGCACGCCTTCGGAACGTCATGCGCCTAAACAGGTTTCGATCGAGAATGCCCTGGCGCCGGACCAGCAGCACGACAATCAGCAGAGCGCCGAATGCAGCGAGCCGCCAGTCGGCAAGCGCGCGAAGCTGCTCCGGCAACAGAACCAGAAGCGACGCTCCGACCAGCGAGCCCGCGCCGATCGTGGATCCGCCAAGAATCACAGCCAGAACGAAATCGATCGATCGTTCGAAGCCGAAATTCCCGGGTTCGATATAAACGTGATGATGAGCGAAAAGCCCACCCGATATCGCCGCGACCGCGGCGCTCAGCCCGAATGCGCCCACCTTCGTCATCGTCGTGTTGATGCCGATCAGGTTCGCGGCAGTCTCGTCGTCGGAGATGGCCCGCATTTCAAGCCAGAGCCGGGACGACTCCACCAGCCAGACCAGGAGCAGGATCAGTCCCGTCCAGATCCAGATGTAAGAGACCGACACGTGCGCCATGCCATGGAATCCTTCCGCGCCGCCGGTCGCGCCCAGATTGAGGAACAGGCTGCGCGTCATTTCCCCGAAACCAAGCGTGGCCATGGCGAGAAATAGCCCTTTCAGGCGCAGCGCGGGAAAGCCGATCAATACGCCGATCAGTCCCGACGTGACGGCGGCGATCAAAAGCGCAGGGGTCAGCGCAATGCCACCCCTGACCGTCAGATAGGATGTCAGATAGGCGCCGATCGCCATGAAACCCGCATTGCCCAGCGACAACTGGCCGGTGGCAAGGATGATGTAGACGCTGAGCGCGCCCAGGGTGAGGATGCCCACATCCGCCAAAAGACTCGCGTAATAGGTCGACATCACACGCGCTGCCCCTGCTCCGCGCCGCTGCCGCCCAGCAATCCCTGTGGGCGAAACAGCAATATCAGGATCATGAAGCCATAGACCACGAAGTCGCGGATCTGCGACCCGCCATAGGCGACAGTCATCACTTCCGCGATGCCGATCAGCGGCCCGGCGATCAGGGCACCCCAGATCCGGCTGGTTCCGCCAATCACCATGACGGCGATGGCCTTCAATCCTATCTCGACGCCGACATAGGGCGTGATCGCCGCGTAATGCAGTGCGATTAGCACGCCGGCAGCGCCGGCCAGTGCACCCGACATCATGAACGCAATCAGCGTGATGCGGCTTCCGGAGACGCCGAGCAGCCGGGCGACGTCGCGATTTTCGGCGACGGCACGCAATGCGCGGCCGATCGAGGTCCGCTGCACGATGTAGGCGATGATCGCAACCAGCGCCGTGGTGGCACCAATGACGACAAGCTGGATCTCTCCGACGCTGACAGGGCCTAAAGTGATGCGGCCTCCCAGAAATTCGTCCGGCAGCTGCAGCGGATCCGATCCCCAGACGTTGGTGGCGATATTCTGGAGAATGATGGAGAATCCGAGCGTGCTCAGCATCGGCGTCACCACGGGCGCATCGCGCAGCGGTTCATAACCGACCTTCTCGATCACTACGGATATCAGCGCCGCTCCCGCCATGCCGGCGGCGACCGCCAGCGGCAACGGCAAATGCGCGGCAATGACCGCAAAACCCAAATAGCCTCCAATCATGAACAACTCGGCGATCGCCAAATTGAGAATTCCGAGAATTCCCATCACGATCGAGAATGACAACGCCAGCAGCGTATAAACCGCCCCCAATGTCACACCATTCACAAGCTGCTGCAGAAACATAAACCTTGCACCGCTATTACCGGGAACACGCGACGAGAGGTCATGAGCGTCTCGCGCTCATGACCCTTTATGCGAATGTATTCGGCCATCTCGTACGCGGAGCAAGTAATAGCCCCGTGTATCGTGGATTTGGGGAATTGACGGTCTATCGGATCAGCAGGCCGGATGGCCGGGCACCGAACTGCAGCCGTGGACCTTTGTCTGCCATGCGCCATTCTGTCCCTGCAACACGTAGAACGATTTGATGGCGTCGCCGTCGTCGTTGAAGCTGATCGGGCCACCCAGTCCCTGGAAATCCCGAAGCTTGACGAGGTAATCGCGAATCTTGACGCGATCGGCTTCCACGTCCTCGGGCTTGCCCGTTACGCCGGCGTTCTTTGCCGCATCCACATACATGCTGACGGTCTCGTAAATGTTGGCATCGTACATGCTCGGCTCGATTTCCGCCGGCAGGCCGGATTCCTTGCGCAACAGCGGCTGGAGCTCGGCGACGAACGCGGGCGCCCGATCGCCCTGCATCGAAGCGAAGAACGTAGCGGGCGCGACGATCGGCAACTCCGGAGCGGCTTTGAGAATGGCCGACGAGATCAGCTGGGTTCCACCCACGACCGGCTTGATGAATCCCTGCCGCTTCATCTCACGAAGCACCGTCACGGCCTGGCTGTAATCCGCGCTCAGCACCACGCCACCCGGATTGAGTGACTTCATTTTGGTAACTTGGGCGCTGACGTCCAGATCGCCCGTGTTGAAAGAAAGCGGATCGTTCTCGTTGACGATCGTAATGCCGTTTTCCTTCATCAGCGGCGGCATGATCTTGGTACCCACGGTGGCGGCCGTGGCGTCCTTTGCGTCGAAGATAATCGCGACCGACTTGATATCGAACGTCTTCTTGAAATAGGGCACGGTCGATTTCGCGAGAATCCCCTCATCTATGGTATTGCGGAACGCCCACGGCCGGTTTGCCTTGGCAACGCCGGGCTTTGAAGACGCCTGCGACATCGCAACGACCTTCATCTCGTTGGCGACGGGGAACGTCACCTCCGCCGCACTGCTCGTCAGCGGGCCGGCGATGGCGAGGACCTTCTCGTCGTCCGCCAATTTGCGCAGCGAACTTGCGGCCTGGGCCGGCTTGGTTGCGTCGTCCAGGATGATGAGTTTAAGCTTGGCGCCATTCACGCCGCCGGCCTTGTTGACCTGCTGTTCCAGCATCTTGAGCGTCACGGTATTGGTGCGCCCCCATTCCGCGAACGGTCCGCTGCTCGGGACGATCGCACCAATTGCGATTTCGCGACCGGCGAGACTCTGTGCCTCGGCCGGACCAATCGCGGCGGATGAAATCTGAATAAGGACCGCGGCGAAAAGTCCGCCAAGTTTGGCACCCGTCGATATCATTTAACACACTCCTCGATCTGGAAACGACACATCCACGCGTGGCTCTGTAGTCCACCAGTGTTTGCACGAGCTATGCCACTTCTCCTGCCATGACGGAATGATCCCCCAAAATACGCCGAATGACAAACAAATTATAAACAGCTTTCAAATAAAGGTTTTATTGGAAGCTATTTGATCCCGGGCGACGTATCCTGCGGCCTTCCTGGTTGATGCGGCGGCCGCCTTGCCGCAAAAAGCGCCTGCCTCGCCCAGTTGTTGGGCGGCCGCCGGGCGCCGCCAGACCAAGGCCGGTCACGATAGCCTGGTCTTTTGAGGCCTCCTCTGGCCGCCAAATTCCGCGATGCTCGGCTTCGCGTTTAAATCCGACAAATATCGTTGCAGCGCCATCGCCTGCTTGCTCGACTTGACCAGCCGTTCGACTATATCGGCCAGCAGCGCAAATTCCCTGGCGGTGAGGCAACCGAACTCGACGTCGTTGACCTGGGTCTGAATCGGAGCGAGGCGATCGAGCATATCCCTACCGCGCGCCGTCACCGTCAGACACAGGCGGCGCCTGTCCACAGGG
Source organism: uncultured Alphaproteobacteria bacterium (assembly GCA_963734795.1). GTDB lineage: Bacteria > Pseudomonadota > Alphaproteobacteria > Rhizobiales > Xanthobacteraceae > Bradyrhizobium. The sequence continues at coordinate 1,243,495 of CAVTIW010000009.1, read as the reverse complement.
TGGCCGGCTTTCTCGATCAGGCCCTTGTTCAAAAGCTTATTGGTGATGACGGTGGTGAAGGCGCCGCTGAGATGGAGATGATCGGCGACATCCTTGACGCTGACATCTCCTTCCGCGGCGAGATGCCCGATCGAAATCAGCATCGTATATTCAATACCGGCGAGGCCGATGACCGCGCCGTGACCTTCGCGAATCGCGGAATGACGGCCGAGAAAGCCGAATAGATTGTGGACAAGGCCTCGAAACTTCTGATCGGAGCCCTCCACCAGAAGCTCCGGCCTGCCAATCGTCAGCGCCGCCCGCCTTGGCGCTTTGAGCGCGGCCGGCTTGACAGACGTCGAGGCCACGTTGCGTTTCCGTTCCATTGCATTTCCATCACAAGAAGAATTTCACGGCACCTTGGCGGGTTCGACCCGAGCTTACAATGCTCGTGAGGCGATTAGTGAGCCGCTCCCGAAAAATCACGCTGCAACGCACAGTGGGCGACCCGAACGTTTCGCGTCGATGCCGGCGTATTGCGGCTGCGACCGACGAATCGCGGGACGCCATCTGTAAACACAGCCGCCACCGCGGGAACGTCACCATTGCGCAAGGCAGACAATGCATCGGGTTGCGAACCGCCGGCGCAGGCGTCGATCAGCACAACATCGGCATCCTTGCCGACCCCGATTATTCCCGAGTTGAGCCGGTAAACCCTGGCGTTGTTTCCGGTCGCAGCCGCGATCGCCTGTTCCGGCGGCATGCCGCCCAGGCTCGCGAGATGGCTGATGGTGTACAACATCCCCAGTGGCATGATCCCGCTCCCGGTAGGCGTATCGGTCGCGATCAGCAATCGCTCCGGCTGACCCGCGTCATCCAGCAGTTTCGCGGTCAGCAATGCCGTTCGCAAATTCCCCGCCGTGCAAAGCTGCAGCGCGATGTCGCTTTCATTGACAAGTCGCGCGAAGCCAGGCTCGGGCATCGCGACCGGACCGCCATTGACATGGAACGACACGCTCGGATTGGAAGCCAGCACGTGCTCGGCCCATATTCCGGACGAACCGGGAATCGACGACCCGCCGGTATGCATGGTGGTGATCATACCGAGCCGGCGTGCGGCATGCATCAAAGGAGCATACTCGAACGGCGTATCGAACGCGCCGAAGCCCGCCTTTGCCAGCCACAATCCCTGCGCGACCAGATCCTCGAGGTCCGCCTCGGTCAGTCCAGGCTCGAGGATGACCGAACCGGCGTGGACGCGCATGCCCCCCGGCCGATAGTCGAGGAAGCAGGCGCGCGCAGCGAGGGCAAGCGCCTTGACACCCGATGGATCCTTCGGCCGGCCGGCCACGTGAACCTCGGACGCCGTGATAGCGGTCGTGGTGCCACCGTGCAGATAGCTCTCGAGATATCCGACGGCGCGCTGGCGCGGCGTGTAATCCCCGAAAGTAATGTGGACATGACTGTCGATCAGACCGGGAATGGCCGTCGCGCCGGCCGCGTCCACCACCACATCGCACGCAGCGACCTTGTCGGATGACGACGTGCCGATCTCGGCGATCACGCCGTTATCAAGCAGGATGCTGTCGCCTTGACCGACCGGCGATTTCAGATCGCCCGTGACGATGACGCCAATGTTGACAATAGCCGTGCGCAAACCGTCCTCCTCCTCCTACCGCAGCCCATCCTTGCCGACGATGTCCCTTGCCGCGAGGCCACCGACCCGCGCGTTGAGCCGCCCCCGGTTGGCCAGGCAGACGATGAGCGCGACTTCGTCGGCTGCGGGCGCATCCGATGGCAACGTAATCGACACACCATCATAGTGTGACCTGACGTAGAGGGCATCCTTGTGTGCGAGCGGAACATCGATCGTACAGCCCGGTGCCGCAAGCTTCGTGAATGAAGGAATCCAGGCTTCGGCGCCTCCAACCGCTTCGCGCAGCGGTGCGGCGAAGACCGTCGTCAGCATGGCATTCGCATGCTCCAGCTCGCCGCCGAGGCCGACGACGCCGCCCTTGCCGTAACTCTCGATTTTGTACGGACCTAGTAATTCGACCGCAAGCTTCGCCAGCACCCGACCGACCTCGGCGCTGGCCTCGATCGCCTCACTCAAGTCCTCGGCATAACCTCCGGCGTAGGGGTTGCCCACCACCGCGACCGACGCGACGCGACGCAACGGCATCGCATGCCGATGGCCAGCCTCGACTTCCTTGTGATCGCAAAACGACAGCAGGCGGCGGATATCGAGTTTCATAGAGGACCTCCTGGAAAGCAGGCATAGATTGGTCGCGAGCTGATCCAGCGCATCAACTCATCGAAGGCGTGGATCGGAATGGATCATCGTCATCAAGCAGCGTTTCCCGCACTTTGCTTCGAATCCTCCAAATCGTAGCTGTTCATGATCTGCGTCGCCATCTCCGTTGCACGATCCCAATCATAGGTGCGGTAGCTGTGACCTCGAGTCACGAACTGGGCACCGGCGTAAAACATTTCGTATTGCAGGTGGCGGGAAGCGAACTCCGAGCCGACCGCGTCCCAGGTCAATTTCAGCAACTTGACGCGGTCCTGACCACTCATGACCGGAGACATCTGCGTCAGCGAAATCATGCGGGCGATCTCCGGATTGTCGAAATCGGCTGCAGAAGACGGCAGCATCATGAGAGCTCCGCCCGCTAACTCCCTGATCGTACTGATAACGACCGGATACATCTCCTGTGACTGAACCTGCGCCGCATATAGCAGTTGCTTGTTGGGCAGAAAATATTCGCCCCGCATGGCGCCGCCGGCTTCCATGCCGAGCACCATACCTTCGATCAGGGACGCCTGCGACGCCAGCTTGCCCAGGACGTCGACGACCGGCGGAAAATTGATGGTGCCGATGGTCCGTGCGATGCCTCTTGCGAGACCGACAAGGAACCGCAATTTCACCGACAGCCGGATCTGCGCCTGATAATTCTGGTAGACGTGGGCCGGCGTGTCATGAAGTTGTGCGCGGCACATGTCAGTGTTCCGCAGCACGAAGACGCGCTCCCAAGGAACCTTGACGTCATCGAAGAAAACCAGCGCGTCGTTTTCATCGAAACGGGACGACAACGGATTGTCGTATTCGCTGACCGCGCTTGCCTCGAAAGACTTGCGCGACAGCAGATTGATGCCCTTGGTGCCCATCGGCAGCGCGCACGAGAAGGCCAGATGTTCCTCGCCCGGCCTCAGCGGCTGACCGGAGCCGACGAAGATTTCGTTCGCCATAATCGCGCTGGTGGCGAACAGCTTGGCGCCGCGAATTGTTATTCCGGAAGCGTCCTCATCGACGATGCGCGCAACCATATCTTCCGCATTCTTGCCTTGATCGCCGAACGCCTTGGACCGGTCGCCCTGTACGTTGTTGATAACATAGGTCAGAAACAGATCGTTCTGCCGCGCGTGATCGTACCAGTCGCGAAAGGCGCGGCCGCGCTTCTCGTCGTAATTGTCGAAGACCTCGATGCCCATCATCATGCCGGACATGGAAGAAGCCACGTGATCCGGGGAGCGCCCCAGAAATCCGCATGAGACCTCGGCCCATTCGACGAGGGCCTTGCGGCGCTCGACCAGTTCGGCGTAGCTGTGGGGCAGCTGCCAGCAACGATTGACACGGGTCCCGCCGCCAATGTCGAAGGTCATGCGTTCGACGTTCTCGGGCCTTGACTGATAGTCATAGAGCGCGCCCGCCGACGCCACCGCGTTCCGATAGGCCGGATGCATGGAAACGTCGTGGACAAGTTTTCCATTCAAATAGACCGCGCGACCGTCGCGAACACTTTCGATGTGCTCCGCGCCGTTTTTCACCGAGTGGGACTGCGGCGACCCTGAATTGGTCATGAGACGGCTTCTCTTCTGCTGCGAGATTTCGATCCATGAATGCGGCCCAAAGTAGCGGTATCAATAGCTACTATACGAAGCTATTTCAATCCCAAAATTTGAGGGACCGATTCCGTATCGATGAATTCTATAGCCCGGTCATGCGAAGATGGCGTGCGACGACTGCGCGAGATGGACGATTGGAAGATCGGCTGGGAACGCGAGGACGGCCATATTAGGCAGGCGCAGGCGCCTTGCCACGCAGCGAATGAACTCACCGCATCACCTGGCCGCGGCCCAAAGGAGTGGTCGCTTTGCGCCAGGAATTACAACGGCCACTTGTCTGTAAACATTTTTCTGATCAAGCCCGCACTTCGATGAAACCTTCAATTGCGGACCTGTCCGGCTTGGAATTCTTCGCAACATTCTCGTACACGATTTTACCTCTATCCATAACGATGACGCGGTCGGAAAACTGCAGCGCGATATCGACATGTTGTTCGACGATCACGATCGACAGGTCATCCTCCGACTGGATTTTGTTGATTACATCAACAATATAATCAATCACGACCGGTGCCAAACCTTCAAGGGGCTCGTCGAGCAGAAGAAGCTGCGGGTTTCCAATCAGGGCGCGTCCAATGCTCAGCATTTGCTGTTCGCCGCCCGACAACTGATTTCCGCCGTTTGCCCTTCGTTCTTTCAGGCGTGGAAACAAACTATAAATGTTTTCAAGGCCCCACTTGCCCGGCCGGGAGGCGATCAAAAGATTCTCCTCGACGGAAAGCGATGGAAAAATCTCCCGCTCCTGAGGTACGAAACCGATTCCCGCATGGCATCGGACATGGCTTGGCTGCGCCTCTATCCGGCGGCCCTGCATCGTGATTGATCCGGACTTATAATCGGACCGCCCGATGATCGTTGAAAGCAGCGTCGACTTTCCAACGCCATTTCGACCGAGCACGATGAGCGTTTCGCCGGCGCGGATCGTGAGCGACACCTCATCAAGAACCTGGGTCGGTCCCCATCCGGCAGACAGCCGGTGGCAAACCAGCAGGGGTTCGTTTGGCGCAATTGGATCAAGCATGGTGCCGACGCCCCAGATAGATATCGCGCACTTGTGGATCGCGCGAGATTTCATCAGGCGTTCCGTTCAGAAGGACCTTGCCTTGCACCAGCACGGTGATGATCTGTGCGAAACGGAATACCAGTTTTATATCGTGTTCGACGATGAGAACGGCAATTGATTTTGGAAGAGCTTCGATGAGGTCGAACATATGGTGTGAGTCCGCAGGGGTCACGCCGGCCGCGGGCTCATCGAGAAGCAACACCGAGGGCTTCAAGGCCAGTCCGATAGCCACCTCGACAAGGCGCTGACGGCCATAGGGAAGGTCGGAAATGATCCGGCCGGCGTCGGCGGAGAGATTCATTCGCTTGAGTAAATCGAACGCTGCGTCTGCGGCCTCGATCTGGGCCTTCTTTCCGAAGAAGGCCGAGGCGCCCAACCTGCGCTGCTCCAGCACGGCCAGTTGAACATTTTCAAGAACCGTCAGCCCGCGCAGCAAGGTATTGATTTGGAAGGTTCTCGCCAGTCCGATCCGAACCCGCCGGTCTGTCGACAACGACGTGATGTCCCTGCCGTTCATATGGATGGTGCCGCTTGACGGCTTGATTTGCCCTGTCAGAAGATTGACGAACGTTGTCTTTCCCGCCCCGTTCGGGCCGATCAAAGCATGACGGGCCCCGCGCTCGAGGCGAAAATTGATGTCGTTGGCGACTTCTATTTCGCCGAACTTCTTTCGAAGGTTGGTCGCCTCGATCGCGGCGTGGGACTGCTCCAGAGCCATCACGCACCAGCCCGGTCTATCGATAAGGTTCTGTTCGCGTGAAAACGTCGTGCCAGAGTGTCATACAGACCAAGCAGGCCGCCGCGCGCAAACGTTGCGACGATGACCAGGATGAGCCCCAGCCAGAACAGCCAGAACACTGGATCGCCCTTGGCGAGGATGTCCTGCGCGGCGAAATAGATAGGCGCGCCCAGGAACGCACCATAGAGGCGCCCTGCCCCCCCAAGAACCAGTATGATGAGAACGGTGCCGGACAATTCGAAGCTTAAGACGTTCAGACCGACAAACTGATTGGTTTGCGCGGAGAGTGCTCCAGCCAGTCCGGCGATTCCAGCGGCGATTGCGAATACAATGAGCTTCCTCCGCTGGACGGGCACACCGATGGCGGTCATCCGCGCCGCATTTTCGCGGATGCCCACGAGCGATCGTCCAAACGGCGAGCGGACCAGGTGACGAACGAAAAGTAGGCAAACAAACAAAACGAGACCGGCATAGGCAAAGCCGACTTGGCCGTACATGTCGAATTCAAACCGTCCGAAAATTGGCTTCACGGTAATCCCCTGCAGTCCGTCCGCGCCCCCGGTCCAGCCGGCAAAATGATTGGCCAGTTCGTAGAAGATCAGCGTCACGGCCATACCGAGCATCAGCAGGGCCAATCCTTTCGTCCGCAAAATGATGGAGCCCATGACAAGACCCACGAATGCGGCGGCGGCCGCACCCCCGGCCAGCCCGGTAAACGGCCCGTTCCAGCCCGCAATGGCGAGCAGTCCGGACGTATAGGCACCCACGCCAAAATACGCCGCATGCCCCAGCGTGACGATACCGGTGTATCCCAGCAGAAGGTCAAGAGAGAGCGCAAAGAGGATCATGATCAGAATTTGCGTGCCGAGCGGCAGAAGTTCCGGCACCAACACATAGGCGGCGCAGAGGGTCAGCCACGGCAGAAGCTCCAGGAGGCTGAACCTGCGGGCCTGCGCCTGCTGCAATTCGCCGGCGCTCATGATGTAGTCCTCCCGAACAGTCCCGCCGGGCGGAACAACAGGACGACAAATACCGCGACGTAGACAAAGAACGCGCCGACCTCCGGCACTAGAATTTTGCACGCGGTATCGCCAATGCCCAGGATCAGCGCGGCAACGAAGGCGCCGGTGATTGAGCCGAGCCCCCCCATCGAAACGACGATCAGGAAGTAAATCAGATGCTCCATCGCATAACCCGGAGCGATGGCGATAATGTCGGCGCCGAGCCCGCCACCCAGCGCCGCGACGCCGCTACCGAGCGCAAACGCGATCGTGAACAAGGCGCTGGTATTGATGCCAATGCATTGCGCCATCGAACGATTGTCGACGGCCGCCCGAATACGCGCACCAACCAATGTCCGTTCAATACCGAGCCACAGAGCCACAAAAATCAGGCAGCCCGCAACGATCAGAAACGCCCGGTAGGTCGGGAAATCCCGTCCCGCGATAAAGAAATGACCTGTGATGGCCGGCGGCAGGTCAACTCGCTGTGGCAGCGGCCCGAAAGCAAAATGTGCTGCGGCAGTGGCCATGAAAATGAGCCCGATGGTCATCAACGTTTGATCGAGTTCGCCGGCGCCATACAGCCTGCGGTACAGCAGGCGCTCCAGGATGACGCTGACCAGCGCAATCAACAGCGCCGACAGAACCAGCGCCAGAATGAATGGCACGCCCTCCGCTTTCATGAGCCAGAGAGCCGCGTAGCCGCCGGCCATGGCGAAAACGCCATGAGCCAGATTGACGAAATTGAGCATGCCCATCGTCAGCGAAAGGCCTACCGAGATGACATACAGCACCATCGCATAGGCCAATCCGTGGAAGACAATGCTGACAATGATGTTGAGGACGTTGGTCATTTCCGGCCCGGCTTCACATCCCCGCTTTTACTGCTGATTCAGAACCTTCCATTGATCCTTGACGTTGTGAACGGTCTCCATGGTGACATTGACCAGTTTGTTAGCAGCCTTTTGTACCTTGTTGATGTAGACGTCCATCACCACATCCCGCGTCTCAGGATCGATTGCAATCGGCCCACGGGGACTGGACGGATTAATCCAGGTCTTCAGCGCCTGCATCGAACCGTCGCCGGTGACGACACCGTTTTGCGCCTTGATCGCGGAGAACACCGCCGCCATTCCATCCCAACCGCAAACCGCCATGAAGCTTGGAATCGAGTCGTCGCCATACGCCTTCTTCCAAAGCTTGACGAAAGCAACGTTTTCCGGACGGGAATCGTTCGCCGAATAGATCGCCGCAGTGATGGTGCCGAGTGCAGCGTCCCCCATGTTGTCGAGTTCTTCGTCGCTCGCAATATCTCCGGGACCAAGCAGAGTAATCCCCGCCCGTGTCAGACCCGCTTCGGCGAATCCTTTCACCGCGGCAGTCGTAATCCGGCCGGAGTTGGTGAACATAAACAGCGCGTCCGGCTTCGCATCCTTGATGCTCTGCATGTAAGGCACATAGTCCGGCGTGGTCTGAGGCATGCGGATGCGGCCGATGATCTGCCGACCGTCTCCCGCGAAGCCCGCCTCGAAGGCTTTTTCCGAGTCTACGCCGGCCGCATAATCGCTCACTGCGATAAAGACCTTCTTGAATCCGTTTCGCGCTGCCCACTGGCCCAACGTGTGTGCCGTCTGCCATTGAGTGTAGGAAACACGCGCTATGTAAGGCGAAAGCCTGGTGAGGTTGGACGTCGATGCATTCATGAGGATGAAAGGCGTCTTCGATTGCGTCGCCAATGGTGCTATCGCCGCGGCGTTTGGCGTAAACACAATGCCGCCGAGAAACTGCACATGATCACGGACGATCAATTCCTGAGCTAACCGCTTCGCAACGTCCGGGTTCGCACCGGTATCGTCCCGCTTGATGATCTCGACCTTAACGCCGGGCGGCAACTCCGCTTCATGATGCTCCGCGTAAAGCTCCGCTCCCCGGTCGATATTTTCTCCCAGTGATGCCGAGGGCCCGGACAACGTGAGGATCATGCCGATTTTGACCACCTGGTCGGCTGCCAGCGCAGGAGCGACCGTCAGGACGACGAACGCGACCGCACAGAAAGATACTTTCCGGAGCATTTTCATTTGAGGAATTCCTGTGTGCGAACCCGCGCGCTTGCGCCAAATATCAGAGATGACTTAATTCCGCGCAACTAAGCGAGGTTCGTTCCGACGAGACCCATCGCGCGCGTCGCGATCGACTCGCCTGACGTAAATGCGTCGATGTCTACGGATGTCGGCGCGAATTCGACGCGGCGGAATTTGTCCTGGTCCTCAAACGGCACCGTGGCGTCGATGCCGAGTTTGGTGCGGATTCCTTCCTTGCTGACGCGGACGTATTCGTGGCCGCGCGCACCGGGTATCAGAACAAGATCGGATGAGGCTTCCATACGCGTCGCTACGGCGTATTCGACATCGATCGGGTCTCGGATATCGATATCATGATCGACCACGGTGATGAGATCGAGATCCTTCAGCGCGCCGAACGCAGCAAGCATCGCGTTGCGCTGGAGGCCGTTGTGCTGCTTGCTCTGCTTCTTTATCTGGATCACGGCGTGGAAACGATGCAGCCCGCCTGACGTCATCTCGACATCGGTGACAATCGGGATCGCCGACTGCAACACCTTCAGCAAACTGGCTTCCAGCACATATTTGCGTAGGATGACCGTCTCGCGACCGAAGCCATTGATGACATGATAGATCGGGCGCAGGCGATGCGTGATCGCAGTGATCCTCAGGACGGGCGCATCCGCCGCCGGTGCGGCGAAGCCGATGAACTCGCCGAACGGCCCTTCCGGCGCGACGTCATCGACCAGAATTTCACCTTCGAGAACGAATTCGCCCTCCGACGGCACCAGCAGGTCCTGCGAAACGGCCTTGACGACGGCGAGCGGCTTGCCGGACAGACCGCCGGCAACAGCGAGTTCGTCGGCGCTTTCGGGCATCTGCGAGCCCATCGTGGCTGCAGTAAAATGCAGGGCCAGATCTGTGCCGATACAGACCGCCACAGGCAATGACTTACCCTGCGCTTTCGCCCGCTCGAACGCGATCCGAAGATGACGCCCAAAATCGAGCTTGATCGCCACGCGATCCGGCCCGAGGAGCTGCAGCCGGTGATAGGAGGCGTTGTAAATCCCGGTCACGAGATCCTTCACTACGACGATGCCGGCAGTGATGTACCGGCCGGCGTCATTGGGCGCGTGAAAGAGGGCCGGAAGCAGTTTGCTGACGTCGAAGCCGGTCCTCAACACGACTTCTTGTACAGGTGCGTCTGTCACGATTTCCGGCGGCAGCGGGCCGCCCATCGCACGCTGAACCAACCCGCGGATACCGTTAAAACCCAGGCCGAATGCGGCTTCGCAGTTTTCCTTGGAACTGAGCAGATTGCCAATGACAGGGATTTTTGTCCCCTTGACCGAAGGAAACAGCAGCGCCTGCTTGCCATCCAGCTTCTTCAGGATTGCCGCTATTTCCAGATGTGGATCTGCGGACTTCTCGTACGTCAGCACCCGATCGCTCTGAGCAAGACGTTCAAGCGCGGAGCGAAAGCGCGTATCGAGAATCTGAGGCTGCAACATACTCTTCATTCCTCGAGCTTGCGACAGAGGCTGGCGTGAACCAACCAAAGCGGCCTCTCACGCGTCAAAGATATTAAAGTACACTAGCTATGCAACAAAGGTAGTCAAGCCCCCTGGATAGGCAGGCTTGAGCAAAATGTCAGCGCCTAACGGCAGCTTTCACATACCCGTAGCGGCCTCGACAATGCATTCCACCGCTGACCAGGTATCAGCAACTTGTCCGTAGTCACGACCATTTGAGGCCGCCACAACAATGCTACGGAGCAGCCTTCGCAATTGACAATCTGTCATTGAGCGCGACGTTGGCGCTTTTTGCTGCAACCACGCCGCCAACACATCGTTCTGCAGCCGCTCGGCGAACAATTCACTTGCCTTGATCTGTGTTCGCAATTTCTCAGTGGCTGGGATCGACGGAGGCGACGGCCGAGATTTCAGCGTCACGCGCAGCGCGCGCAGTGGCAGCACGATCTGCTCGCGCCACGACCGGCACGTGTCATCCATGTCTTTAATATCCGATGGCGAGAGAAGAATACCGCATCGGACGGCGGCGAACAACGCGGTCAGCAACATCATGACATCGACACCGGCCTCGGCCTGCAGCCGGAGGCACGCGTCGGTAATGCCAGGCTTGGCATAAATCTGTAGCGCAAACGTCCAGTTCTGCTCATTCAGGGAACGACTGGAATCTGTCATTGCGCCATCTCGAGTGCTGCCGTCGACGCGCCACTCACGGCAGATCCTTGACCGTGGCCGGGCTCAAACCTTTCCAGCGTCGAACCGCATCGGTCTCGATATCGAACAGGTCGAGCACGCGACCAAGCGTGTGATCGACCATCTGCTCGATGGTCTGCGGGCGCGCGTAGAAGGCCGGCACCGGCGGGTAGATGATGGCGCCGATTTCGGTGGCCTCGGCCATGGAGCGGAGATGGCCGAGATGCAGCGGCGCCTCGCGCACCATCAGCACCAGCCGGCGACGCTCTTTCAACACCACGTCGGCGGCGCGGGTGACCAGCGAGGACGTGACGCCTGTCGCGATTTCCGACAGGCTGCGCATCGAGCACGGCGCGATCACCATGCCCAACGTCTTGAACGATCCGCTGGAAATCGTCGCACCGATGTTGTCCACCTGATGCACCACGTCGGCCAGTTCGGCCACGTCGGATACCTTGATGTCGAGTTCCTGCGTCAGCGCGACCTTCGCCGACTTGCTCATCACCAGATGAGTCTCGATGGCGGTCGGCTGCAGCAGCCGCAGCAGCCGCACGCCATAGATGACGCCGGACGCCCCGGTGATTCCGACGATCAGGCGCTGCGGGGTGGGCTCATGCGGGATCAAAATAATGGATCTCCATCAACAGGCGGCCGGTTTCCGACTTGAGCGGGCCATGAAACGCGCCGGGCGACCGGCATGCACAGGTATTCGGCTTGAAGGATTCGCCACCGTTGCCCCTTGTCGTCGTTACCGACCGTCAGATCGCTGGAAAACAGAAACATCTCTTCCCGGTATTCATGGACGAACGGCGCAGCGGTGTAAACGCCTGGCGCGAAGCACAGGATGCGGGTACGGCTGCCGCGGTTGTTGGTTTCATCGAGCGCGCCCGACAGGATCTTCTGCTGGATGCCTTCGGGACAGCCTGCCGGGGTGTCCCATCCGCTAGACATATCGAGCGCACGAAATTCGTCGTGGCTTTGTTTATGGCCATTTTCGAGCTTCCTGAATCAGATCAAGCGACAGCGCAGAGTGCGGCAACCGGATGGTTCCGGTTGTGGTCAGTCGGCCAGCTCATAGCTCGACAGTCTTGTCGAGCAACGCCGCGGCTTTTTCCAGTCGTAGGTCCGGAATGCGTGGCCCTAACCCACCTAAAATAGCTTATTCGCTTTAGATCCATACCAATTTGACCTTCGCATAAGACTACCCAGGAAGCGATTTGACCCGATGTTAAAGGAGAAAGATAATAACCAACGGCGAACGAGCAGTCGAGCTTCGGCGATTTGCGGCGTCACATGCTCGACCGCGGCCGCTCCAGCCGTCCCTTTTGGCTTACCTCGCATTGCGCGAGCCGGAAGGTCAAGCGCGTGTCACGTTCGCATGCAGGCCGCCGGCTGGAGCACGGAATACTTCGTCCCACCTCATGGCCGCGTCCGCTTCGCCGGCGGAGCGACGCGATGCATACAGACTTGCCTTGACCGGTGGTCCAAAGGTCTAAAAAACGTCTAGGACGCGAGCGGGTCCAGCGTCGTCACACGAACTCTGCCGAGAACGACATCGACCGTGCGCTGTTGGACTTCATCGATCACCCCGCTGACGGGTGGGATCCGATGACCGCTTTGCGCCTGAAGCGGCCCCTCACGGAAAATAGCTCGGCACGGTCGTGATCGGCTGACGGGCCATGCGAGTAAATCTTGGAAGCTGCCGCTTGGCGCGAACTGCGGAGCGCTTCAGCATGCGCTCCATCACCCGACACATCCTGCTCGTCGCTCGATAAACTGGGTCACTGCCTAGCAAGCTAATATTCCTCGCACGATCTGACCATGTTTTCCGAACCGACATCGCGGAATTGGCGGCTTTGTCGCACGAAACGGCAAAACGGCGATTTTCCAATTCCATCAATCGCACTTCTACTCGTTAGAAGCTGGCCACGGTTTTTAGCTGCAGATGGCAACCACCATGCCGAGGCCGAGCAGTGCGCCAGCCCGCAGGTAGAGCCCGGCTGGTCTCGCCGCACACTCCTTCAATTGAGGTGACGTCATCGGGACATTCTCCCGTTCCTTTGAGATCAGGGAACCCAATCGAGTGTGCGGCTGCGACCTCCAGAGGAGGCGCACCAATCAATAGACTCGCTCTTTTGGCGGTATCGTCGCAACTTCATTCGAGAGCGGCTGCAAATGGACCGGCCGATAGCCGAGGCGCACGCGACCATCTCTGTCTAGCCACGACAGCGTGTGCTTGAGCCATCCCTCGTCGTCCCGCTTTGGAAAATCCTCGCGCGCATGAGCACCGCGGCTTTCTGTGCGACCGATGGCCGAGCGCAGGCTGACGCTTGCCTGCGCCAGCATGTTATCGAGTTCGAGCGCCTCGGTGAGATCGGTGTTGAACATCATGGAGCGGTCCGCGACGGCGAGGTCTTTCATCGCCGCGATAACTCCGTCGAGCTTGTCCGCGCCTTCCTCGAGCAACGATCCGGTCCGAAACACCGCGCAATGTCGCTGCATCGTCCGCTGCATCGCCAGCCTTATCGTGCCCGCGCCGCTTTGACCTTTTGCCCACCTGATCCGGTCGAGCCTTGCAATGGCTCGGTCCGTGGCATCGTTTGAAAGCGGCGGATGGCCCTCGCCTCGACGCAGGCTTTCCGTGACCCGAAGTGCGGCAGCACGGCCGAAGACGATGATATCGAGCAGCGAGTTGGATCCGAGCCGGTTGGCGCCGTGAACCGAGACGCAGGCAGCTTCGCCAATCGTCATCAATCCCGGCACGATCGCCTCCGGGTCGCCATCACGCTTGGTGACGACCTCACCATGCAGATTGGTGGGCACGCCGCCCATATTGTAATGCACGGTCGGCAAGACAGGAATCGGCTCGCGTGTCACATCGACGCCGGCAAATATCTTCGCGGTCTCGCTGATGCCCGGCAGCCGTTCGTGCAGGATATCGGCCCCAAGATGCTCCAGGTGCAGTTCGATGTAGTCCTTCTGAGGCCCGCAGCCGCGACCCTCGTTGATTTCGATCGTCATGGCGCGGCAGACGACGTCGCGTCCGGCCAGATCCTTGGCGCTCGGCGCGTACCGCTCCATGAAGCGCTCGCCTTCCGAATTGGTGAAATAGCCGCCCTCGCCACGCGCGCCTTCCGTAATCAGGCAACCGGAGCCGTAGATGCCGCTCGGATGAAACTGCGTGAACTCCATGTCCTCCAGCGGCAGGCCGGCGCGGAGCACCATGGCGTTGCCATCGCCGGTGCAGGTGTGCGCGGCAGTGCAGGAGAAGTAGACGCGGCCATATCCTCCGGTCGCCAGCACCGTGCGGTGCGCGCGAAACCGGTGCAACGTACCTGCCTCCATATTCCAGGCGAGCAGCCCGCGGCAGGCGCCGTCGTCGTCCACCAGAAGATCGAGCGCGAAATATTCGACGAAGAACTCGGTGTCGTGCTTCAGACACTGCTGATATAGCGTGTGCAGGATGGCGTGACCGGTGCGGTCGGCCGCTGCACAGGTGCGTTGCGCCATCTGCTTGCCGAAATCGATGGTCTGGCCGCCGAAGGGACGCTGGTAGATCTTGCCTTCATTGGTGCGCGAGAACGGGACGCCGTAATGCTCAAGCTCCAGGACCGCGGGCGCGGCCTCGCGGCACATATACTCGATCGCATCCTGGTCACCGAGCCAGTCCGAGCCCTTCACCGTGTCGTACATGTGAAAGCGCCAATTGTCGCCGTCACCCATGTTGCCGAGTGAGGCGGCCATGCCGCCCTGCGCGGCAACGGTATGACTACGGGTCGGGAAAACCTTGGTGACACAGGCCGTCCTCTGGCCGGATGCGGCCATGCCGAGCGCGGCGCGCATTCCGGCGCCGCCGGCTCCGACGATGACGACGTCGTAGGTGTGATCGATAATTTCGTACGCTTCCGTCATGGCCCTATTCCTAGCGGTATGCCCTCATCGCGGGAGCGGTAGGGCTTTCAATCCAATCCCTCGACAATGCGGACGTCCCGTTCGCAGGCGTTGCCGAGCGCTTTCAGCGCCTCTCGATAGGCAGGACTGTCGTGGGCCGCGACGGCGTGCTCGACACTATCGAACTCAGTCACGGTGGCGCGCTGAGCAATCCCTTGCTCGTAAGCCTTTATGGCGTCACCGCGGGCCAGGAAACGGCCGCCATTGGCGATAATGGCCGGCCCTGCAAGCTTTCCGTACGCCGCCAGCGCGGTTGGATCCGAAATGGAGCGATAGAAGGTGATCCAATATCCTTTTGCCATGTCTGTTCTCCCCGAGGGTCGTTCACAAAAGTGGTCAGGCCGCCGGCGGTCTTGCGACCCTTGCGATACCCAAAGCTGCTCGGATCAAAGACCTCGGCGCGTTCCGTCGTCATTTGATGTCCTCCACCTGATAGAGATAGCGGCCTCTCATAACGCCAGCCGAAACTTCCCGATGACGTCAGGATCGGGATCAATTCCAAGGCCTGCGCCCTGCGGTACGGAAATCCGGCTGTGCTTTGGCCTGAGCGCATGGCCGTAGATGGTGGCTTCAAGATCAAACCAGCGCCACTCGATCATGGAATTGGCCGTGCCGAGTGCCGCGGTCGCATGGACCGCGGCCAGCAGACCGGGGCCGTCATAGAACGAGTGCGGCATCACCGTGGTGTTGTGGACGGCCGCAAGTGGGAAGACTTTGCGCAACTCGCTGATGCCCCCCATCTTGGCCGGGCTCGGCTGAACGAAGTCCACCGCCCTCGCCGCCAGCAGACGTTCGAAATCCATCAGCGTATAGATATTTTCGCCGGCGGCGATCGGGATACCTGTCGCTCTCCGCAACTCGGCGAGGCCGCCGAAATTTTCCGGAGGCCAAAGCGGCTCCTCGAGCCATTTGAGATCAATCGTCTTGAGATCGTCCGCGATGGCGCGCGCTTGCAGCAGTGTCCAGGGACAGTTGACGTCGAGCATCAACTCGATGTCGGGACCGGCTTCGTCGCGGGCCGCGCGGATCGCGGAAATCTCAATCTCATGAAGCTTGAGCGTGCTGAACCCGGCCTCGATCACCTGGCGCACACTGGTCCGAACAAGAGAGGGATCGGAATAACGGACGAGGCTCGCATAGCAGGCAAGATCGGCCGCGCCGCCACCCAGAAGCCGGCACAGCGGCATATTGGCGGCCTTGCCCGCGATATCCCAGAGGGCGATATCCATCGCCGAGATGGCAAAAGCCAGGGCACCGCCGCGTCCGAAGACGTGCAGCTTCTTCTGCACGTCCAACATCAGCGGCTCGATCCGCGTTGCGTCCTGGCCGACACACAACGGCGCAATCAATTGGTCGACCGCGAGCTTGACGGAAGCGACCGCGCGAAATCCGAATGCCTCGCCCCACCCCACCAATCCCTGGTCAGTCGTCACTTTAACGAGCAGTGAGTCCGCCGCCGGCAAGTTGCCGTCGCCCCAGGCAGAAGCATCAGACTTGTTTCCCGCCCTGAATGGGATACGCAACGGGATAGCCTCGACGCTGATGATGATCATGTTGAAAAGGCCTTCCGTGGGCTGCCCACCTAGTGACAGGCTGGATCAGCTGAGCGTCAGGCGTGTTGCTGACGCGGATCGTCGTGCAGGTCGTGATATTCGAGGCCCAGCGGGCCGATAGCCGTGACCTGCGTGACGTATTCGCCGGACTTCGCCCAATGGAAATGCCAGGTCTCGCCGGGCAGCACGATGACGCTGCCGGGCGGATAGGCCTTCACCTTGTCGCCGTCGAACGTCTCGCCGAGTCCGATGTAGAAGACGCCGGACATGACCGTGTAGATCCGATCTTCCGGATGCTTGTGCGGCATCAGTTTCGTACCGTCCGGCACCTTCACCCTGACCACGTAAGGACCGGGTTCGGTGGGCTGGCCGACCATGATTGCCAGACGAGCCCCGGGCGGAAACGCCGGAAATGGCTTCCAATCGATTTCCTCAGGAAGGATCGATCGAAAAACGGATTGACCGGGTTGGTGGTTGCGGACCATCACGCTGCTCCATCCTTTGAGGGCTTCCCCCGATGCCACGTTTCAATCTCTCATTTGCGTCTGTTTGACCCGCATCACTTTTTTTCCGTCCCTCGACCCTACCCGACTATCGGCCGTCTAGCCCGTTGAGTGCAGGGCCAACATTGTTCTTCGTACCTTCGCCATTCGAATGGCAGATCGACATCATTCGCGCGCTCGCTTCCATTGATGTCTATCGTAAAGGCCATGGTAGTTTCTCCTTGCGGTTCAGATCAAATGGGAGCCGACGGCCAAACGAGTTTGAAGACGACGTCGATGTTGCCACGCGTCGCTTTCGAGTACGGACAGAGCCGTTCGGCCTCCTCTACGAGAGACTTGGCGATGTCGGAGTTGAGACCGGGCAGACTGATGTTGAAACGAGCGCTCAGGTAGTATTCGTCCTCGGCGAGGTGCCAATCGACTTCCGCGTCGATAATGAGATCGAGCAGCTTGACTTTCCGTCTGCGGGCCGCCAACCCGATCGCGCTTTCGAAGCCGGCAGACCAACCCGCTGCAAAGAGCTGTTCCGGGTTGGTGCCGACGCGTGGCGAACCTGGCAGCGAAAACCGGACATCAAGCCGACCATCGGAGCTGCGCGCCGACCCGTTCTCGCGCCCCCCAACGGTGCGCGTCTGTGCGGTATAGATCACCGTGCCAACGGGGCGGGCGGCAGACTCACCCTTCGATTGCGCAGCCATGATTCTGCCCTCCGATGACATCCGGACGATCGACTTCAACCGCTGAGCTGACCGACATGGAATCCGAGCCCGTTCTCGACATCGCCGGCCCGATGGAAGCCGCGCTCCATTACTCCCCCGCGCTCTGTTCAATGGCATTGACTTAGACTCGACCAGTCCGCCTGTTCTGCGATCACACTTGCTCAGGTGCTGGGAAATAGCTCGTTATGGATTGTTAGACGTCGTTAGCTGTTGTGAGCTATTGCAGCAGCGCGAGAATTGTAGCGTGGAGCGCTTATGCCCAGGATGATGTATAGGCTTGGTCGATCGGGCGCCGTGATACGTCGCTTCGCCGCTTCGCTGAAGGCAGCTGTCAGCTGCACCAACTGCGGCCGCCGTTTTCACCACGGCGGCGCAGGGCAACGCTGCCAAATCGACCGATCGCTAAACGAATCAGTATTGCTTGTATCTAGGCTTTGATTGCAACCGTTGGCGGCTTGGGTCGCTTGGAGACGGTTGTCTCGAGCTCTCCCGTCAGAAACTGCGCGCGTCCGCTACCAAAACGATCAGTCTTCATCGGAATTGGTGATCATCGACACGATGACGTTTGACGGTTCGATGCCGCATTCTGTTCTAGGGCTTTCGCAGAGCAAATAATAGAAAGCCGCTCCCGCGGACGGGTCGCTATTTGCAGAACGACACAATTCCGGGTTCGCCCGATCCCAAGCCCTCTATCTTCTCGGCGCTGCGGCCTTCCAGCATATCAAACCGAACGAATGGCATGTGATCCTCACAAAGTGTTGAAGGCCGTCGGCAATCCTGGACACTACGTGCATCTGGGAATCCGGCAAATACGCGCCCAATCGGCCCTCACGCTGACAACTGCCCGCCAGCCTGTTCCTTCACCCTTGAGTTCACGTGAACGTATCTTTCCCTCTCCGGATTGGCAGTTTAGGAGGCAGATAGGGCGCACCGGAACCCGTAATTGACCCAAATTACCACCTAAACAGTCCGCAACGTAAAGACGACGCCAATGAAGACGCCGGCCGCGCGGACCAAAGAGACGATCTTTTTCGGTCCATTCACCCTATCAGCCAGCGAGAGGCGACTGACGAAAGACGGCGCACCAGTCGACTTGGGTGCGCGGGCATTCGACATCCTGATCCTTCTCGTTTCGCGCCCTAACGAGGTCATTAGCAAGAGCGAACTTCTCGCGCAGGCTTGGCCTGATGTCACTGTCGAAGAAGGCAGCCTGCGCTTTCACATTGCAAGCTTACGCAAGGCGCTTGGCGACGGAATAGAGGGTGCCCGATACATATCAACGATAGCAGGTCGCGGTTATTGCTTCGTCGCGCCCCTTTCAGAATCAGGCAATTCAGTCCGGCAGCCGGCCAACCCGTCGGCAAGTTTTCACCATGCGAATTTGCCCGGAAGACTGAACGCGATGATCGATCGCGAACAAGACCTCGAAAGGCTGTCAAGCCGGCTTAGCGCGAACCGCTTTGTAACCGTCGTCGGGTCGGGAGGTGTTGGCAAGACTACGGTTGCAGTCGCTGTCGCTCACCAATTGCTCGCGGCCTTCGGCGGCGCCGTCCTGTTTGTCGATCTGGGCATGTTCAGCGATCCCCAGTTGGTGGCAACAGGGGTCGCCTCCATATTGGGCTTGTCCGTCCAAAGCGAAGACGCGACCCGAGGCCTCATCTCTTACCTCCGGGACAAGCGACTCCTCCTGGTCCTTGATACCTGCGAACATCTGATCGAGGCAGTGGCTGCTCTGGCATCCATGATCTTTGCGGCCGCCCCACAGGTTCACATCCTCGCAACAAGTCGAGAAACTCTCCAGGTCGACGGCGAACACGTTTACCGGCTGGATCCACTCCCCTACCCACCTGACGACGCCAGGCTCACCGCCGACATCGCCAGAACGTTTCCCGCAACCCAACTGTTCATCGAACGCGCGATTGCGAGCGGCGCCCGCCTGGAATTGAATGATACAGAGGCCGCACTCGTAGCGAAGATCTGTCGAAGGCTCGACGGAGTGGCACTTGCGATCGAGTTGGCCGCCCGTCGCGTAGAGGTCCACGGCCTGCAACAAACAGCCGCTCTTCTGGATCAGCGGCTGGCCCAGCTATGGGTGGGACCCCGCACTGCGCCGCCCCGGCAAAAAACCCTGCAGGCGACGCTCGACTGGAGCTACGGATTGCTCTCCGAAACGGAACGCATCGTGCTTCGTCGGCTCGCCGTCTTTGTCGGACACTTCACGCTGGACGCCGCTTTGGCGGTCGCGACCAGCGAAGGGATCGGCCAGGCGGAGGTCTTTGCGGCGGTAGACAGTCTTGTGGCGAAATCGATGGTCGCCACACGTCCGCTCGGAGCCATGATGCGATATCGGCTCCTCGACACAACGCGCGCTTATGCGCTCAACATCGAATCTGACAACGACGAGACCGCAGGCGTCGCTATTCGTCACGCACGCTACTATCGGCAATGGCTGGACCAAGCCGGGTCTGAATGGTCAAATCTCATGTCCGGGGCGGAAAATGCTCCTTATTTCGCCGGCATCAACAATGTTCGCTCTGCTCTGGAATGGTGTTTCAGCGCAAACGGCGATACGAGAACTGGCGTGGAGCTTGCTGCCGCGGCCGCGCCCGTCCTTCTGGCGATGTCGCTACTCCCCGAATGCCATCATTGGTCGGAGCGCGCCTTGCTCCATCTCGACGACACGATGCGCGACAGTCTCGAAGAGATGCACTTGCAGGCGGGACTCGGGATCGCATCGATGCATTTGTACGGAGAAGATGAGCGTAACCGTACAGCTTTGAAACGAAGTCTCGATATAGCTGAAAAACGCCGCGACACATCCAATGAAGCAGGTCTGCTTGGCATGCTGCACATGTTTCATTTTCGCGGCGGCGACTTCAACACGGCGTTGTCTTTTGCCAAGAGATGCCGGTCCGTCGCCGACACTGTCGACGACCCGGCGGCCATCGCACTGGCCCACTCCATCTTGGGCCGCTCGCTGCTCATGATGGGCGATTTAAATGGTGCGCGCGCCGAACTCGAATCGCTGTTCAAAATTTGGACGCCAACCCAACAGAGCAATACGATCTACCTCGTCCACGATCGCCATTTTCGGGCTGGTATCGCCCTCGCACGAACGCTGTGGCTGCAAGGGTACCCTGACCAAGCCGTCGAGCGCGTCCGCGAATTCGTCGGGGGCGCCAAAAAGATGGATCATCCAGCATCGGCGACTGTTCTTTTGGCTTGGGCGGCATCGATATTTCTTTGGACCGGAGATTTGAAGAGTGCGGAGGAGCATATCAACGACTCCATCGGCATCTCTGAATCCTACTCTCTAGGTCCTCTTGCTGCAGTTGGACGAGCAAGAAAGGCACAACTAGCAATCCGCCAAGACATATCCAAGAATAGTGTCGCCGACCTCAAGACGTCTTTGGCAGAACTCCATTCCGTTCGCTACGAGCTGATTACTACTGAACTCGATATTTCCCTCGTCCAAGGGCTGACAGCCGCGGGACAATTTGGCGAAGCGACGACGCTCTTGGAAGACACTATGCGGCATGTGATCGCAAACGGGGACACCTGCTACATGCCAGAATTGTTGCGCGTAAAGGCCGCACTCCTCCGGTCTACACCTACACTTCCCGCTGACGAGGCCGAAACTTGCCTGAGGAAATCGCTGGAGCTCAGCCGAAATCAAGGCGCTCGTAGTTGGGAGTTGCGGACCGCAATCGACCTGGCGACGCTGCTGGCCGAGAAAGGTTACCGTCAGCGCGGAACGGAAACCCTCCAGCAGACGTTTGATCAATTTACCGAAGGGTTTGATACGGTCGATCTAAAGGCGGCTAAACGCCAGTTGGAGTCGCGATCATGATTTGCGATGCAGTAAGTCGTCACATTCGACCAACCTCTCTGCGTCAAAGCGACCAGTGCCGAAGCATGCATTTATCCGCTCCTCTTGTCCGTCGGAAGGATCGTGAATGTCGCCCGGTGCACAATCGGTAGATCACGTGAAAGGCTACTGCGGCTTGTGCATCGCGACGCTTCGACGCTCGCAGGTGCGCAATCCGACGAAACTGCGATCGGCAAACCGGTCCTCATCGACGTGGAAATCTTCGACACCTCCTCAGAGTAGTGACGTCGAAGGAAGATTTGCGCAGCAGATCCTCGCTCACAACGTCTAACAACGCCTAACGAGCTAACAACCCGGTTTGGGTGCAGAGTACCGCTACGAGCAACGGCCAAAGGGTACGAGCTCGAACGGGATTGCGCCGGGCATTCATCGCGATGCTTAGAAACACCTCATCCAAAAAATGCGACCAAAGGAGACAGTTATGAAGGTACTGATGGTGATCACATCCCACGACCAACTGGGTAACACCGGACGAAAGACGGGCTTCTGGCTCGAAGAGCTCGCAGCTCCCTACTACGTTTTCAAGGACGCCGGCGTTGAGATCACACTGGCGTCGCCGAAGGGCGGACGACCGCCGCTTGACCCCAAGAGCAACGAACCCGAATTCCGCACTGACCTTACGCTCCGGTTCGAGAAGGACGCGGCTGCGGAAGCTCAACTCGACAAGACCCTTCGCCTTGACAGTGTCAGGCAGGAAGACTTCGACACCCTCTTCTACCCGGGCGGCCACGGCCCGATGTGGGATCTCGCCGAAGACAAGCACTCCATCAAGCTGATCGAGTCCTTCGTTGCCGCCGGCAAGCCAATCGCAATCGTGTGTCATTCCACGGGTGCGCTGCGTCACGTCAAGACGCCGGACGGCAAGCCTCTGGTGCAGGGCAAGGAAGTTACCGGCTTCACCAACGGCGAGGAAGAAGAGGTCGGCCTCACCAAAGTGGTGCCCTTCCTTGTCGAAGATGAGATGTTGAAACTGGGCGCCATCTTCTCGAAGAAGGCCAACTGGGAGGTTCACGTTGTCAGCGACGGCCTGCTGATCACGGGACAGAATCCACATTCCTCGGGCCCGGCCGCGAAGACGCTGATGGCCGCGGTGAAGCAAAAGGCCAAGCCGGCTGCGACTGCTCGGGCTTCGTAGATCGAGAATCCATCGAGCGGGACTGCTGGTTTTCTACGGATGGCGCCGCTCGCGGGTTGAGCCAAACTAACGCCTGACTGCGTCATCCGCGATCGACAATCGTTGAACAAGAACAACAACGCAAGGAGACTCTAATGCACGCAAAGACAGAGAAAGCGCAGATTCGGCTCACTCGCACATCGAGCGCCTATTGGCGGGTCACGTTCGACAATCCTCCGTTGAACGTCATGGGCCCGCAGTTCGTTCGCGAAATGAGAGAGATCATCACGGCCGTCGAAGCTGACGAGGAGGTCAAGGTCGTAGTCTTCGACAGTGCCGTTGAAGGATTTTTCCTGAATCACAGTGATTTCTACGCCGATATGAAGGATCTGACCAGCATGCCTCAAGGGCCGACGGGACTGGAGGCGTGGCCGGACATACTCGTTCGTATAACGCGCATGCCCGTCGTGTCGATCGCTTTGATCCGCGGGCGCGCGACAGGGAACGGAAGTGAGATCGCCCTGGCCTGCGACATGAGTTTTGCGAGCCGCGAGAAAGCGCGTTCTGTCGCAGTGGGAAGTGGGGGTCGGCCTGGTCGCGGGAGGAGGGCCCATGGCGCGCCTGCCACGGCAAATGGGCAGACAGAGAGCCTTGGAGGTGCTCCTGAGCTCCAATGACATCGGAGGCGACCTGGCTGAAGCCTATGGCTATGTGAACAGGTCGCTGCCGGACGGCGAACTCGACGGCTTCGTCGATGCGCTGGCGACCCGCATCGCGTCGTTTGATAAGTGGGCGATAGCGAACACCAAGCGCCTCGTGAATGCCGCCAGCCTGCCGCCGGACGTCGAGATCGCTGCCGGCTGGGACGCCTGCATGACCTCGATCGCTCGGCCGGCTGCGCAGGGCAAGATCAAGGCTTTGTTTGAGCAGGGCTTTCATCGGCCCGGAGACGCGGAAGATCGCCTGGGATTCTATTTGGGGCGACTCGGCCACGGAGGCTGACGCGCTCGAAGGACGCGAGCCTGAATTTTCCCTTCCGCGCAACACTCATCAGAAAGGACACCGCCATGGATTTGCTTACCTTCGCGAAGAATATTGCGGACCGCGTCGAAGCGCAGTCAGCACGCGCCAAAGTACCGGTTGCCGTTTGTGTCATCGATATTCACGGCAACATCATTCTCAAGCACCGCATGAGCGGAGCGCCGGCCTTCTCGATCGAGCTATCGGAGCGGAAAGCGTACACGTCCGCGCTGGTGGGACTTCGAACGGCCGATCTCTCTCCGCTCGTGCAGCCTGGGCAGGAGCTCTTCCCTCTGATGGGGCTGTCCGGGGGACGGTTTTGTTCAATGGGCGGCGGAGCGCCGCTCACCAACGAGGGCCAATTGGTCGCGGGCGTCGGCGTAAGCGGTGGCAGCGTCGAGCAGGACGTCACCATCCTCGAATCGGCGCTCCGGGAAGCCGTTAAGCCTGCCCTCACCGCAACATCGTGAACGCAGCACGTTACGTTTCCGCGGTGCGCCCGCGGCGGCGAACACGGAAGCGATAATCATCACCTCCAGGGAGTTTGACATGAGCATTACCGAAATGCAGCGAGAACCCGCGGTCGAGACCTCGCGCGCGGGCACGATCGACATGAAGCTTGAGGTCGTCGTCATCCCGGTCTCGGACGTCGATCGCGCCAAGCGATTCTATGGCGACCTGGGTTGGAGGCTCGACCTCGACTACACCGCCGGGGACGATTATCGAGTGATCCAGTTCACGCCACCAGGCTCCGGATGCTCGGTCATCTTCGGCAAGAACGTCACCGCAGCTGCGCCAGGCTCGGCGCAGGGGCTGCACTTGATCGTCTCCGACATCCAGGCCGCCTGCGGCGAACTGCTCCGCCGTGGTGTCGGGATCAGCGAGCCATTCTACGACGCCGGCGGGATATTCCACCATGCCAACGCGATAGGCCTGGTCTGCGGTCCAAATCCGCAACGAAAGAGTTACGCCTCGTACGCCTCGTTCAGCGATCCAGACGGCAACTGCTGGGTGGTCCAGGAGGTCACCGCGCGACTGACCGGACACATCGAGGCGGGCGACACAAGCTTCACCCCTGAGCTGACGAACGTGGTCCGACGTGCGGAAGCTGCCAAGCGTCGCAGCGATGGAACGGGAGATTTGGGTTGACGGCGTGGCGCTGAATTCTATCAGGACGCGGTTGGCGGCGGAGGCGTTTGACACGGTGCTTCGGACGGGTGGCAATTTCTTTGCTAGGGCGGGTCGCTGTTGGCAAGGCGCCTTCGATGGGAGCTTCGCCTTAGCGGTTGCCGGATGGGGCTTGCACCCACAGGAAAGCGGCGCCTTGCATGGCGCACACCCGGAACGGACATCGGTATAGCCGGATCAACCCAACTTTTTTGAGATGTCGGCCGCCTAAACCCGCGTTAGTCTGCCCTCTCCGTTGCAGGGGCTCATTTTGACCAAAACGACCGATACCGAGCGCAGGCTAGTCGCTATTTTTGCAGCCGATGTCGAGGGTTTTAGCCGCCTGATGGGTTCGGATGAGGTCGGGACCTTCCGGGGTTTGACTGAGCGTCGGGCCGTCCTCGATGCCCTAATCGCTTCCCATCGGGGCCGGATTGCCAATACCGCCGGCGACAGCGTGCTGGCCGAGTTCGCCAGCGCCGTCGACGCGGTCCAGTGCGCCGTGGCGGCGCAGGGGGCGCTCGCCGAGGCCAATGCCGGGGCATCACCCGACCGCCACATCAATTTTCGGATTGGCGTGCACGTCGGCGACGTGATGGTCAAGGGCGGCGATCTTTTTGGCGACGGCGTCAACGTCACGGCCCGCTTGCAAACGCTGGCCGCGCCCGGCGGCGTCTCTGTCTCGGGCGCAGCTTATGATCTTGTTCGCAAGGTGCTGCCTTTTAAATTCGCCGATCTTGGTGCCCAGCAGGTAAAGAATATCGAGGAGCCAGTTCGGGTTTATGCTGTCAGTGCGGCGAAAGCCCCAATGACTTCGGATGTTCCGAAAACGTCAGACGAGAGAAAGCCACTTACCCTTCCAGACAAGCCCTCCATTGCTGTTCTGCCCTTCCAGAACATGAGCGGTGATCCAGAGCAGGAATACTTTGCGGACGGCATGGTGGAAGACATCACTACCGCGCTTTCGCGGTTCACGACGCTGTTCGTGATCGCGCGCAATTCGAGTTTCACCTACAAAGGCCGTGCCGTCGACATCAAGCAGGTCGGCCGCGAGCTCGGTGTCCGCTACGTACTTGAGGGCAGCGTGCGCAAGGCCGCCGGTCGCCTCCGCATCACCGGGCAATTGATCGAGGCGTCCAGCGGCGCTCATCTCTGGGCGGAGAAATTCGATGGCGCGCTGGAAAACGTGTTCGAGTTGCAGGACGCGGTGACCGAACGCGTGGTCGGCGCCATCGAGACCAGCGTCAATCAAGCCGAGATCAATCGTTCGCGCGCCAAGCCAACCAGCAATCTCGATGCCTATGATTATTATCTCCGAGCCCTGCAGCAATTTACCCTGTACACACGCGTAGGCAGTGACGCCGCGATCGAAAATGCCCAAAAGGCGATTTCCCTCGATCCAGATTACGCACTTGCCAAGGCGCTTCTTTCCTCGACTTACATGAGTCGCCGGATACGGGGATGGGGCAGGACGGGCGATCCAGCCAAGGCGCTAGCCGTCGCGAGGGAGGCCATCGCCCAGGACTCCAACAATCCTTCTGTGTTGAGATGGGCGGGTCTCACTCTCGGTTTTTGGGGGGATCATGACCGCTCCATTGCCCTTCTGGAGAAGGCCGCCCGCCTCAATGTGAATGGATCTCAAATCTTGTTGAGCCTTGGCTGGGTGAAGGTCTACGCCTGCACCGACACCGAGCGTGCGGCCGCGCACTTCGAACGTGCAATGAGGCTCAGTCCACGCGATCCCCGAATGGCTTCGATGCTGACGGGAATCTCCTTTGCCCATTTGATTTCGGGGCACTATGAAAAGGCATTGTCGTTTGCTCAGCAAAGCATCGATGAAGGGCCACAGTTCACTTCAGGTCATCGCGCCAAGATCACGGCCTTGATCTTTCTCAATCGTGAGCAGGAGGCCAGGGCAGGGACAGAAATGCTGTTGGCTTTTGATCCCCAGTTTTCGATCTCCTCGCGACTGCCGCCCTACCGCGACCCCGATTTCCAGCAAAGATATCACGCTGCCCTGAAGGCAGCCGGGCTACGAGAATAAGCGCTAAGTGCGTGCGGCGCTCCGGAAATTTATCTGCTGCGAATTAGTCTGCTTCTGGCACTTAACCGACGTCGATAGTTTGCGAACGTCCGCTTTGCGCCATGAGCGGCCATTCAACAACTGATACCGGCCTAAACTTCTGCACCCTTCGGCCCCAGTCGGTCTCAGCCACGTAAACGTTGCCCTTGGAATTGACGGCCAGCGTGTGGGCGTGGGTAAATTCGCCGAGCTGATGACCCGGGCGACCGAAGCTGGAGACGATTTCGCCACTGGCCCGATCGAGAATCTTCACCTGTTCGTCGCCGCCATCGGCCACGTACATGTACTTCTGTTCGCGGTCCGCAGAAAATCTGATCCACCAAGTAGTTCCCCAAGTATCGGGGAGGCTGCGCCCTCTCTTGATCCAGATATTCTTTCTAAAGTGTCCCATTCTATCGAATACCTGAATCCGATCGCCCTGCCGATCGCAAACGTACACGAGGCCGTCGTTGCCAAGAGCTACGCAGTGCACCACGCGCATGAAAGCGCCGCCAATACCCGCATCCGCCTCCTCTTTTGTGCCCTGATGTCCCCATTGCCTCAGAAATTTTCCGTCCCGGTCGAAAACAGCGATGCGACTGTTGCCGTATCCGTCGGATACGTAGACATCTCCATTTGCCGGATCGACGGCGATATCGGACGGCATATTGAGCTGCGTTTGGCTCGAGTTCATGGCGCGTCCTTTGAGAGTACCATCAGAGGTATCGACCACGCCTCGCTTCCCGATTTGCATCATCAGTCTTCCCTCATGACTGTATTTCCGAATGATGCCGTCGCCGTTGCCGGCGGTCCAGAAATTGTTTTCGTAGTCGATGGTGCAGCCGTGGGTCGTGTTCGGAGCTGTCCTCCAGTCGCCGAAGCCGTTCACGACCTTGCCGTCGGAATCGAACTCAATGAACGGTGGAGCCTGCCGTGAGACTTCAGCCTCCTTGTCCGTCATGTCGTCACGATTGACGATAAACACATGATCCTGGCTGTCCACGCAGACGCCGCTTACCTGTCCGGTGACCCAATTCTCGGGCAAAGCCTTTGGCCAAGTGGGATCAACCTCATACTTGAGCGTACTGCCCTGCGCGCGGCAAATGAATACGGACGACACAACGAGACAGAGGCAAAGCAAAGCTCATCCTAGAAATCCCATCTTGTGCTTCGTCTCGTCTCCGCGAGGCAACCTTGATTCGAAGCCGTCGGTGACGAGGATTGCTACGTTGCGTCCCGTGAGCGTGTCTTGAACCATCTCGATCCCCTGGGGCGCCAATACGCAGCACTACGGGCACAGTCGGTACGCACGATTGCGACAATCACGGGTATCAAGTCGCCGCGCATGTTCCTGTCTCGCCGAGAAGTTGCATGACTATAGGTTTAGATAAGTGAACGTTGGCGGAGAGATGTTTAAATTTTTTGTTCACATTGGGCGTGCCAAAACGTCCTTTTGATCTTTGTGGCACAGGCGCCAATTGTACCAACAGCCCTATCCGTCACATCGGACCCCCTTCGCCCGAGCTCTTGCAGCCCGGTGTTAACGCGCAAGATTTGCCATTATCCTATCTTGGCGATGCCAACCGGAGCATAGTCAGATTTCGCCAAAGTCGCTTCATGATGGCTCCCGTATTCGCGCACTGTTGATCGGACGCGGTGGGCGCGAAGCGCGGTTGCTGGGCTTGAGCCGCGCGTGACGGAGAGGCTCAACAATTCGGAAACCATTCGACATCTCGAGGGAGGGCCCGCTAACGAATTAGAAAATCGCCTCCCGCCACAATCGGCTCCGGGACCAGACTAGGAGAATGATCATGAGCGGCAAAGCGGTGCTTGAAAACGTGCGCAGATATCGCGCGATAGCCTCGTTGTATCGGCAAACAGCGGCGTTCCGGCCACCGCAGCGTTTCACCTTGCTCGAGCAGGCCAGGGAATGGGAGCGGCTCGCGTTGGCGGAACTCGAATCTTACTTTTCGACTCCTCGCGGGTCAAAATACCTTTGCGAGCAATAGGAGGGGATGGCTGCGGCGCGAGTGCAACTAGGCACTCCGTCGGAGAGGTTTTCGATTGCCCTCAGGAGTAGATCGGCCTCCCCCGTCTCCGATCTGATCGGACGCGATGCGCTGATGAATGGCCGCTTTGCGCCAAAACCGGCGCCCCAAAAGGACGCGAATGCCCCATAGTCATAAAATCGACGGCGCAGGCGGCCGAGCGCCCGCGGTACACCCTATTCGACCGCCGGCGCGGCGCATCCGATGTTGCCGACGCGGCTCCCGCC
Organism: uncultured Alphaproteobacteria bacterium; assembly: GCA_963734795.1. GTDB lineage: Bacteria > Pseudomonadota > Alphaproteobacteria > Rhizobiales > Xanthobacteraceae > Bradyrhizobium. The sequence continues at coordinate 1,214,272 of CAVTIW010000009.1, read as the reverse complement.
TTAATCGTGTTGCCGCGCAGCATGAAGAGACTATGATTGGCGGCGTCAGGTGAGAGGAGTTGCCATGGCGAGGCAAGGCGATGCGCCAACCAAGATTGCTGAGCTGCCGCTCCTAGCCTTCGAGCTTCCAAAGTGGCTCGTGGAACCGGCGGTGCGCTCCTGCCGGCTGTTCAACACCGCGCTCGATTTCATCTTCTACGACGTGCCCACGCTACGCACCGCGCTGGCCGAGAAAGACGCGCCGATGCAAGCCCAGGGCGAAAAGCTGCCCTCGCGCATCATCGATTTCGATGCACTGAGCGACCCGGAGGGGTCACTGCTCCTCATCGACGCGACAACCGCGCCCTATGTCCACAAATATCAGAGCGTGGAGAAATTCCTCAAATCGCCCTATCAGGAAACCCGCGACGTAGACATTGCCACGATCACCGGCGTTGGCAGCTCGGCGCTGGGAAGCGCGGCCTTGGCTTGGGACATCTCGGTCGCGCTCGAAAAGCCTGTGCTGGCTATTGTGCCGGGCTATGGCGTCGCTGACTTCGTCCTGCAGGGACTCGGCGGCTGGTTCGCCTTCGGTCTACACGATTTCCTCCGCAGCAAGACACTGATCCAGACCGGGCTTGCGACGGCCGCCCCGGAAACCGCGCGCATCGGCCGGCAGCTTGCCGCATCGACCCCGCAGGAGCCGATGGCGCGCGGCGCGCCGATCTTCCGCTACGGCTCGGGCTCATCGGACGCGCTTCATGCTCTGCTTGAACATCGCGCGACACCCTTCCGCCTATTGGTCGGGCACAGCAAGGGGGCGCTGCAGATCAACAATGCGATCCAATCCTCCCTACCCGTCGAACGGACGCTGGGGCTGCGCGTGGTGACGCTGGGCTGTCCGATCGGCGAAAATATCGCGGGCGTGGACTATCACCAATATCTGGGCCTGTTCGATGCGCTCGGCCAGCTCAATGCCTGGGGCCATCGGCCCGATCATTGGCCTCCTACTTGGCACAGCACCAATCCTGTGTTGCCGCCGGCCATGGCAGCCGGCAAGATGACTTCTGAGTCAGTACACGATTGAAGCGGAGCGATGCACGCGCCGCAGTCTTCACCCGGCCCTCGACCGAAATTTGAATGCCATCATCCCGGCATGGAGGGGTACAGCGCCTCATCGACGACCGCTTTGCGCCAATACCGGTCACTCACGAACCGACAAGCGTCTTTCCGAGGTCCTATCAGTGAACGACTGACTCCATTTCATGTTTCACGAGAGAGCCGACGACTTTTTGCCTAGGCCCTTTTTTATTTTTTTGAAATGTGTTTTTAAAAATCGGGAGAACGAGCACAAGCTAGGGCCCATCATGCTTTCCGCGACAGACCTCAGCTGCGGCAAGACCCCATAGCTCATCGAAGACCACCTCCTGCCAGACCTACATTGCGAGGTTCAGCACAACGATATCGGCCTGATCTTAACCAGGATCTCAGCAAGTTTCTGGGCCGCGACGAGAGAGCTGAGTCAAAACGGGAATTGGTTTCGCGTAATACCCATTATGGAATTCTAAATCGCGACCCCCAAGAAATGTGCCAGATGACGCCTTAACTATCAAATCTACATCTAGTGACAACGAAACGGCGAGCCCTTGAGGGAATGACAGCTCAAGCCTGCGTTCCAAGACATCAGGATCGTCACTCCACACAAGCAAAACGTGCAGACAAGTTTAGCTATTAACTCGCCATACTCGGACAGCATAGGTTAAGATCGCGCAACGAAGTCGAACGAGGCACCTACTGACGCGGTCGATCATTGCAGGATGACGGGGAACGGCGTTGCCCGCGGGACCAACACCCGATAGGTCAATGCTGAGCTTCAAGGAGAAAACATGATGAAGCGGATCATTGTTTGCTGCGACGGGACTTGGAACGCCGATGACTCCCAGACAAACGACACCAATGTCGCTATCCTGGCACGAGCCATCCACGGCTCCCAACAAACAGGCGGTACTCTCCAAATAGTGCTCTACCTGCGGGGCGTCGGCACAACAGGGTTAAAGCTTGAGACGTGGATTGAAGGCGCTACCGGAATCGGCGTTGATGACAACATCCGCTCCGCCTATCAATTCATCGCACAGAATTACGTCCCTGGGGATGAGATTTACCTTTTCGGGTTCTCGCGGGGCGCTTTTACCGCCCGGAGCCTTGCCGGTCTGATCACAGCCTGTGGCATCTTGTTTCGTCAGTCGCTAGGCGCGTTGCCCGACGCGTGGATCTATTATCGCAGCCCAAAGCCGCACTCGCCGGCAGCCTTCGCTGCGAAGTATGGCGTACAGTGCCACCTCGATCCTTCAATTACCTTTCTGGGGGTGTGGGATACCGTCGGAAGCCTTGGCATCCCGGGCAGCCTGCTCGCAGCAAGCAATAAAGAGAAATTCGCGTTTCACGACACGAATCCTTCGCCCCTCGTGAAGCGCGCCATGCAGGCGCTCGCGATCGATGAGCACCGACGCGACTTTACACCGACATTCTGGACCGGCGCCGTCCCACCGAACGTCTCTATCGAACAAGTATGGTTTGCAGGCGCTCACGCCGATGTCGGCGGGGGCTACAAAACACGTCGCCTCGCTGACATTCCGCTCGTCTGGATGGCCAAACAGGCCGAAGCGGTGGGGCTTACCTTTGATTGGACATGCTTACCCGACTCGACAGCGCTCGACGTCACAGCACCTGCGCACGATTCATCGTCAGGGCTGTTTGCGCTGGACCGCTATCATCCGACCTTGCGCGAGATTGGAATGAAGAAATGTGCCGTCAAGCTCAATGAGAGTCTGTACGAAGCCCTGGACGAGAACGGCAAACCGGTTTCGACGATCAACGAGAGCATCCATAAAAGCGTGGTCTCACGGTACGCAGCACCGGCACAAGTGTGCTCCGACGATGACAAGGGGATCTGCAGCCAAACCCCCTATAAGCCGGAAACGCTGGCACCATTCTTCGGTAGCGGCGCATTCGTGGGTTTACCCATCGTCGACTGAGGGGCGAGCCATCCTTGCGCGCGCGCGTCTGCGACTATCCCGTGGCCTTCGGCCACTGAGATTGTATTCCCGCCAATCTGGGCATAGGTCATGGCGCGGCCTGCTTTCAAAGCGTTGTCGAGGTTGTTGTAGAAGCAAAGCTGGTACCATTCTCCCATCGTCTTCGGGATTTTCTGCTTCGGAATAAAAGGCTGCAATGGCAAGCCGCGAACCGGCATGAGACTAGCGGCGCGAACAATAGCAGGCGCGTATATCAAGGAAGCGGCAGCGCCGACGAGGATGGATCTGCGCGTTGCTCGGGTGTCGGTATCTGTCATGGGAAATCTCGAATCTGGCAAATGTGAGTAAGCATGGAGCGCCCAGCCGCTTCGCATCAGTTCAAAGAATTCGATGGTCGTTCCGGGGCGGTTGCCATCCCGCCCCATTGGTGTGGACTTTGCCGACGACACGATAGGCTAGAACCTCATAAGCGCCGTTGAACGTGGCGCTCCCTCTCTTTTTTTGTCCCGCTTTCCTTCAGGCCAATTTAAGGGTTGTCCTCCGATGAGGCCGAAAGAGTTTCCGTAACGTGTTGCGGCGTGGTGTGGTTGCTTGAATTACAGCGGTCCATTCGGAGCCGCCACTCAAGCAATTGCACCACCTCACCCTCGCTTTGCTCAACGGGTGAATTGCTGTCTACTTCAGCCAACGCATTCTCGTTAGCAAGCAAGCTCCAGCATAACTCGTAGACCATGTCTAGATAGTCGGGCCTAAGGTCTGAAACACGCTTCGCGCCACGACCGTCATGATCTAAAATTTTACGAGCAGCCTCCGCGCCCAGGTTAGGTTTCAGTGCGATTTCGCGAACTATTGCGCGGACCGTTCCGTAACTGAATTTGCCTCCGGGTGCCTTAATGTCATCGAGTGGAGAGCCGGGACGAAAGGCTGGCGGAAAAGCATGGCCGAGCGTGGAGCCGATCCGATCGTCGTTATCGATCGGCACCACCTGACGTAATGATCGGCAACTGTAACCATGCTTGAGCCAATCAATCATCGGCTCCAGCACGGCGCTGAGCGTCCTGATAACGCTGACCATATCGCCGTTCTTAACCGCGCTTTCAAAAGCGATTTCCTTGCGAAAATTTTTGGCGAGACGGCGAACCACGAAGTTGTCCTCGTGACTAAGCCCGTTCAGTAGTATGGTGACCTCGGCGGAGATCACGGTCGGGTCGAAGTTCTCGAAGATGTATCCGTGTACATGATGTTCTAGCTCGCCGAAGGTCATTCGGGGGCCTCCTGCGCCGTCATGAAATTGTGGCATGGTATGCCCTTTCACAATTCCCCCGGTAGACCCGGTGAAGGGAAGATTTTTGACGACGGATAGTGTGTCGCCCGCGTTTACACCTTGCCATCTCGCACACATCGCATTTGCGCCGATGTGATCCGTCCATGGCCCCGTGAAAAGGGATGAGGGCCGTAGGGCAGGTTGGTAGAAGTCACCGTCTCTGGTGCTTCAGCTTTTACGCATGACCATACCTACGCATCGCGCCGTCGGATTTCAAGAGTTTCGCGACGCGAGCGCGCAAATTGTGGAAGTGGTGTAAGTCATACGGGCGTTAGTTCAATAGCTCGCTCTCGATGCACAAGCAGGAGCGACCAGCGCACATCCGCGGGGCGCGGCGTCGGGTCTGAGGGGAATCTCTCAATTCAGGTAAATGTCCCATGCGGCGAATGCGGTCAACGCGAGGATGTCGGCTGATCTGCTCACAGGCCTAATCCCATCCTTGGACTAAGCGTCGGGCCATGAACGAGCTGTAGGCTCGGTGAAAAGTTACTAGACGTCCCTCGGACCGCGGCGCTCCCGACCCTTTTGTCAAGGGCCGCCGGCGAAGTCTTCCGCGAAGCTAAACAGATTTCCAACAAACTAAAATTTAGATGAAGCTTGCGCGCGCGAAGGGTTAGGCGAACATCGCCAATCAATCCTTCGAAAGCCGGCTCTGATCTCGAATTCATCTGAATTCAAATAAAGGGCCGCCTTCGCGTGGGCTGAAGAGCAAGAATTAAGAATTAGGAAGAATCTCGCGCGCGCGTTAAGGTTAACAAGTAAGGTTAACGCGCCATCGGATGCATTTATCTTAATTCCGAGAACGTCCGAATGAGGGTCGCTGGTCCGGTCAGAAGTGACAAGCAAGACGCCGCGGTCATCACCAACGGAGAGTCAGTCAGATCAGTCGGATCAGTGATTTTCTCTATGTCCTCGCTCTCTCTGCTTTTGTTGATGTTCCAGGAAGGAGAATAGGAAGCAGAGGCGGAGAAGATGAAAACAACGACGATGAAATTTGACTGATCCGACTGATCTGACTGATCGTCATTTGGTCGGTGGGCTTCTTGCTCGTCCTACTGAGTTTGGTCCGAAAGACACCCTGCTGGCATTTCTCTCAATTAAGAAATCGGAAGCAGGGCCGAGCGGCATCCAATTTAGGGTGAGGACGTTCAGGCGTCTTTGCCTTTTCGTCACGCGCCAGGCTCGGAGGCGTCGACCGACCGCTCCTACCGAGTTAGAACATTTATTCACAAATAGATTGAACTTAATCTGGTTTGACCTATTTATCATTCTGTTCCTGTGACGCTCGACAGCTTTCAACCGCGCGCTCCAGAGAACGTCGGCCCCGCGTCAAGGGCCACCGCAAGAGATAGGCAACGTGAAGCCTATACCCGGTGGCTTTTCCCCGGCCCCCTCGGGCGCGACGGCGAATTGAAAACGATGGCATCCGCTCGTAACCAAGGAGCGGGATTGGTGGCCTTCCTAACGGAAGGTCGAATTATGTCCATCACTGCACAAGTTGAAATCCCACAGACTCTGTTCCTGAAGGCTCGCCAAGTGCGAGCACGTTATGGCGACGTTTCGCACATGTGGCTGGTCAGGCGCCAAAGGGATGCTGGATTCCCGTCACCAACCATCTTGGGCGGTATCCGGTTTTGGAAGCTCAGCGACCTGGAGCGATGGGAAAAGGATCAGAAGACCGTGCTCACAATCCGAGCGAATAACTTGCCGAAGGCGACCGCGAGCAATCCTGCGGAGTGCGCTGGCGGCACGACTCAAACGCGGGAGACAATATAATGACCCGATATCGTAAACCGCGGGCGCACATCGGATCCAACGATCCGGAGCAGGTGAAACGTTGGGCGCAAGATTTTCCCAATTGCAATTGGGGAATCGAAATTGATCGCTCTTGCATCGCTGTCGTGGATCTTGCTCATGGTCGTAAGCCCCCTGCTGATCATGGCCTCAGCCCTACCATTGTGACTGCGACAGTTGGCGGAACGCACCGCTTTTACGTGAACCCCGATCGCGATCCGATCAAGGACGAACCCGAGATCATTGAGGCAAAGGTCGGCCCTGCGAGCGCCGATGGCGATGCCGATGCCGCGTGGTTCTGGTTGCATATGGATCAGACCATCCGCGTAAGGGAGGCGACGCCCCACGAACGGAATATTGAGAAGGATATCACGGTCACAATCGTGAGAACACTCGGGCCCGGTATACGGGTTCGAGAGTTTTGGATCGTACCGGAGAGTCTGGTCGGATACATCCTCAAGTATGGCGAGAAGTGCTTGGTGACTGATGGATCAGGCATTGTGATGCCTGGATCGAATGTGAACGGAGAAATCCTCGCGTGGTCAGAGGATGACAGCACTTGACAGCAACAAGCCCGGCTCGACGCCGGGCTTTGTGCTGAGAGCGTTGAAGCCCAAAACCGAAAGGATCACGTCACATGTCCGAGGATAGTAAGCGTCCCACCGGGGACGACTCCAGGCTACAGCGCCTCTTTGACACCGCGTTTCGCGGACACCGCATTCACGCGCTGCCGCCAAAGGGCGGAACGCGCGTCTGGGATCCACCGCCGGACGGCACCCAGTGGATCGAGGATGCCCGCGCGTGGATGAAGCGGCAGGCAGGCTGCAAATTCTATTTTTCGCCGGCAACTATCAAGCCGGGCAGCGAAACGACGACAAAAGCCGACATGCTGTCGAGCGAATGGGTATGGGCTGATCTTGATCCGCGTGACGGCAGGCCGCTGGATGCGGAACGCGCCGAAATGCTCACCTTGCTTACGACCGATCTTCCCACTGATGTCGCCCGGCCCACGTTCATCGTCGATAGTGGTCGTGGCTATTGGGCATTCTGGCAACTTGGGGCGCCACACGTCTTCGATGGCCGCGACGGCGAGGCCACGCGCGCCTTTGAAGCGGTTTTGCGTGGCCTTGCAAACGCCTTCGGTGAATTTGGTGACCGCAGTGTGAAGAATATCAATCGGATTGCTCGGCTGCCGACTTCAATCAATCCCAAGACCAACGTTGTGGCCAGGGTCATTGCCTACAACAATCTACGATACACACTACGCGACTTCCCAGTGATAGCTATTGAACGAAGGGCACGTGCCGATGGTGCGGACGACGCCGTGCCGCTCGACGTGTTCAAACGCATGCTGGCGGCCACCCCGTATACCGGCGGTCCCGCAGGGCTCGACGATCGAAACGGCGACGAGGGCTGGCTTCAATTTGCGATGGCCGCCCATGAAGCGGCTCGTGGTGATTGCGCCGATTATCTCGACGCATTCATTGAGTGGTGTCAAAATGATCCGAATGGAAAGGAGAGTTGGTCAGCAGAGAGCATCCAAGCCCGCTGGGAAAGTTTCGACTGCGACGAGGGTAAGGGCATCACGCGCGCTTCGTGGGTCAGGCTGTTGCTGTACTTCAGGCAAGATGATCTTGTCTCCGATGCATCCCAAGAAACAACGGCGGCTGATGATTTCGTCGGTGACGATCCGGGGCCGATGCCGCCACCGAAGTCGACGGCCGAAGCCAAAGGTCGCGCGAAGGCTGAGAAAGATGCCGCCGAACGCGAACGGATCAGAGCAGCGAAGCGACGCAGCTCGATCATCCGCAAGGTCCGCGCGATGCTCGACAAGACAGTAGCGAACGGCTGCACCGGAGAAGAGGCTGCATCGGCGCTGGCGAAAGCAACCGACCTCATCGAGGAGTACAAGCTAACCAAAGAAGAGCTGACTGCCGATCTTCCGCCGCAAGAGGATTCTGCCGGAAAGGGTAGCGATGTTGGTGGTAGCTTTACCGACATCCCAACGGGCTCTTCGCCCGACGACTTCTACTGCCATTTGCCCACCAATACCTTCATTTACCGTCCCACCCATGACATGTGGCCGCCTAGCACCATCAATGGTCGCTTCGGACGAGGGGCCGCCAACAAGCTTCAACGGAATCGTGGCGTTGAGCAAGCAACATGGGCGCCGGGTTCCCCTCCAGTGATCCGAGATAAGCTCATCGCCAACGGCGCATGGGTTTCAGAGCTGGGCACCACATGCTTTAATCTCTATCGGCCGCCGCTGCCTAACAAGAAGGGCGACAAGGATAGGGTCGGTCCGTGGCTTGATCATCTCAAGAAAGTCTTCCCCGATCACTGGGAGCACATTCGAAACTGGTTCGCCTACCGCGTCCAGCGTCCCGAAGTTAAGATCAACCACTGCATCGTCATGGGTGGCGGCCCCGGGACGGGCAAAGATACTTTGATCGAGGGCGTTCGCGAAGCGATTGGCGCATGGAATTTTCAAGAATGCAATCCACCGCAGCTATTCGAAGCATTCGACGCCAGCTTCTTGCAATCCGTGATCCTGCGCATCAATGAAGCCCGCGACATGGGCAAATCCCACATTGATCGCTACCAGTTTTACGAACGCACCAAGACCTTGATGGCATCGCCGCCCGAGACGCTAACCGTGCAGGAAAAATATCTGAAACGCTACTCGATCATGAACCTTGTCTGTATCATCATCACGACGAATAACAAAACGAACGGTCTTTACCTGAAAGGCGACGATCGCAGGCACTTTGTGGCGTGGTCGCCCCTAGCGGAAACCGACTTCGAAGCCGGCTACTTCCCAAAACTTTGGGATTGGTACAACAAGGAAGACGGCTTCGCCCACGTCGCCGCTTATCTTCGGGAAGTGGACGTAACCGCGTTCGATCCCAAGGCATCGCCGCCGAAGACAAGCGCGTTTTGGGAAATCGTCGGCGCTAACCAAGCTCCGGAGGATGGTGAGCTGTCTTCACTGCTGATGATGATCGGTGATCCCGAGCTACCGGACGCGGTGACCGTCGAACAAGTCGCCGCCATGGCTTGGCGGTACCCAACGGAATTCGGTGACTTCTATTCGATGATCACCGATAAGAAGAGCCGGAGAACTATGCCGGGCCGATTTGAGCGCGCAGGTTACGTCAGCGTCCGAAATCCCGGTGATCGCAAGGATGGATTGTGGGCGGTCAATCGGAAGCGCCAGGTCATCTATGCCCGTAAGGAATTGTCGATTAGTGCTCAATACGTAGCCGCTGAGGCTCTCATCAAGGAAGCCGGGAGGGCCGCGAAATTGATGGCGACGAATCGCACTGTGCGGCCAACCGATGAGATTGACGATTTAGCCGACCTTATGTGATCGCGCTGCTATTGAAACGCTGCTTCCGATCAGGCGGCGGCCCAACCGTCGGGCGTTCTCTCGGTTCTAAGCGTGCAGTGATCCGCTTAGACACTCCCTCCGCTTCGGAAATGGCGTTCTCGAAAAATTATTCGGAATTTTGAATATCGAAATTCACCATAGCAGCGATATGCTGTTGACCGTCGCCGAACCGCCGTGCGACAACTGGGCCGAAGTTGGAAGTTTAGTTGTGGCGCGACGCATCGCGCCTTACCCGGGCAGGCTCATCCGAGCCGATAGGACGCCTAAGAACTGAGCCAGCGCGACGGGGCCGCATTGTGCGACCCGTTAGCCTCCAACCCATTGGAGGCTGTTATGACTGACCTAGCTAAGACATCTGGCACCTCGCCGCCGAGCCCGGAGCGCGTAGCGCCCACGGTTGCCGTTATCGTCTCGCCTGAGACATTCACCGCCTATCGCGCAGCCTTGAAGGCGTTCCGCGCTATCCATGGCCAGCACGCGCCCGGCAATGAATGGCCTGCCGAGCGCGAATCGTATCTCGCCGGGCTCGCCAAGGTGCGGGCCGACGTGCTCGGCGACGCCTATCAGCCCGGCGCAACCATCATGTGCCCGAAGGGTACAAAGGCGATCTATCTGGAGGCCGAAGAGTTCGCCGCATACTGGGCCGCCGTCAATGCGTTCAAAGCCGAGCACGGCCCTCATTTTGAGGCCGACCCGGCGCAGCGCGAAGCCTTTGGCAAGTTGAAGGCGAGCTTGCTCGGTGACCGCTTTGTCCCCGGCTGCTCGGTTCGGCTGCATGATCCACGAGCCTTTGCTCTGCACAAGGCGAAGTCTGAAGGACTGATCCCCGCGTTCGCGCCGCATGAGGCATCACCCGAGTTGATCGCGCTCCGCCGCAAGGTCCGAGGCGTTCGGCAATGGCTTGTCGAGACCTTCCCGAATTGCTTCGTCGAGGGCGCGGCGAAAAAGCCGCTCAAGGTCGGCATCATACGGGACATCCTTGAGCGATACCGCATGACATCCGAAGAGGCCGATTTGCTTCGCGAAGCGGTCGGCGCGTACCGGCTCTCTCATGGCTACCGCCAAGCCTACGTGCTCGGCTCGGAGCGCATCAATCTCAGCGGCAAGGTCGTCGCAATCGTTGGCGAAGACGATGGCGATTTTCTCAATGACCGCTTGCGCGCCGATCTTGCCGCGCAACAGCAACGAAACGCGGACAAGTCCGCGTGAACCATCCTCGGCGGCATTCCGTCGCCGAGGTCCACAACTGGAGACCACGACCATGAGTAAGTTTAAGGGACCAACCGAAGAACAAATCGCCAAGGCTAGGCAAGCACATGCTGAGTTCGAAGCACTCATCGCGAGCTTGCCCATGTCAGACGCCATCGCGAGCGCGCCGACTGTCGGCGTTGACGAACATGGCGTCGAGGAAATCATGTGGCCTATGGATTTTCTCGGCGAACAGCGGGAAGTCAGAATGACCCGTCGTTATGCGGTCCGCACTGAATACTGCGAGGCCGAGCGGGCCAAGCTGGAGGCCAAGAAAATCAAGATCCCGTCGTGCACATACTGTCACCTCGAATTTGACGGCGATGAGTATGACGCCGAGAACATTTGCAGCAACGTGCAGGACGCTAACGCTTGCGCGAACCATCCGAGCCGACGACCTAAGCTCACGCTGCAAGTCGTCGGCGAAGGCTTCGAGCGCGTCGAAGACAACCCGGCCCGGCTCGAAGCTTTGCAAAACCTGATCAATGACGGCGCGGCGTGGCAACCCAACATCGATCAAGACGGGCACATCGGTCGGCAGGCAAACGACTTGATTGCGCGCAAGATTTGTAAAGCGCCTCGAGCCTATGAAGCAAAGCGCGAGCGTCACCTCTTTGACGTGGCGCAGCGTTTCGGTTTCGACCGCAAGGCGGCCCGGCACTGAGAAACTACCCTCGGCGGCATACCGTCGCCGAGGTCCCCACAAACTGGAGACAGGACTATGGCGAAGAGATTGACGGACAATGAGAGGGCCGACCGCGCCGAGCTTCGATGCACTCAAGCTACAAAGCGAGCGGCGCCGAGCGCCGCTACCGTGCCGTCGATCCAGACAACCGGTTGGTCGCTCGCGGCCTGGAGCGCGAGTGGGAGGAGAGCTTGAGTGCACTCGAAGCCGCCAAGGCCGAGCTTGCACGCCGCGAACTGGAGCGTCCACGCGTGCTCTCCCAAGAGGAGCGCGACCGTCTGCTCGCGCTCGGGCCCGATCTTGCCGCCGTCTGGCACGCGGCAACGACCACGCCGCGTGACAGGAAAGAGCTGCTGCGAGCATTGCTCGAGGAGGTCATCATAAAGGTCGAGCGCGACAAGGCTGCAGCCCACCTTACGCTGCGCTGGAAGGGCGGCGCGCTTAACGAGATCGATCTCGCACTGCCGCGCTCGCGGCCGGCCACGATACGCACCGATGAGGACACGATCGCACTCGTCCGCCGGCTGGCCGTCCATTATCCAGACACCGTGATTGCCGGCATCCTCAATCGCCAGGGGCGCACCACGGTATACGGCGATCGCTTCGAGGCGGGCCGTGTCGGCAACCTGCGTCGCCATTGGGACATCCCGTGCTTCGAGGCCGGGCCGTCCTCCACCAAGGGCGAACTGGCGTCGATCAAGAAGGCCGCGGTCGTGCTCGGCGTCGCGCCTTCGACTTTGCACCGCTGGCTCAACGACGGCATCATTCCGGGCGAGCAGCTGACGCCCGGCGCACCCTGGCGCATTCGCCTGACCGATGACCTCATCGCCCGATTCAGCGAGACTGCTGGGGACGGCTTCGTAACCATGCACGAGGCAACCCGCAAGCTCGGTGTCTCGCGCCAAACCGTGTTGCAGCGTGTCAAGCGCGGCGAGCTCGAAGTCGTGCACGTCACGAATGGCAGGAAAAAGGGAATCCGGATCAAGGTGATAACCCGGCAATCCGAACTCTTCGATCAAACCTCATGAACCAGGGGGCATTATGAAGCGGTGTCTAAAGAAGTTCCGGATGTCGGCGTCAAGTATCCAGTTCACCTTTCTTGTTTTGATCGCTGTCGAAAGTGCGTCCAACGCATCATGCGGTCCTCGTCCGGGTCGGAACCCATAAGAGAAGCCGACGAAGTCGCCTTCGTAGATAGCATTGAGCACCATGACGGTCGCGCCCTGGACGATCTTATCTTCGAGCGCGGCGATCGCTAGCGGCCGTTGTTTTCCATCCGCCTTGTCTATGTAGGCCCGGCGGGATGGTTGCGGCCGATAGGCTCCTCGGTGGACCCGTCCATGCAGATCCTCGATCCTGAATTCGGGTAGGGTCTCAGTTTGAAATCTGAACTTTTTTGCTTAGGGGTTGACGAGAGGCGCGCTATTCGCCTCTGCGGTCGGCGGCACGGGCAAACTCATGACCACCGTAAGCCGCCTCAATACTGATCCCATCGTATCGCCCGGTACGGCGCTATAGACGTTCGGATTGGGGGCGTGGAAATGTCGCCCATTTGGAGCGCGCCACTTGCATGAATGCTTCATGCCGTGAGTAGACGCGCATTTCCAGCCCGTCCTCTTCTGTGATCGTGAAGTCGAGACGGTGAACCAGCCCGCAGTCGCAGCATTGGAAATAATATCCGCCGGCATCGGCCATGCGCGGCAGAACCAACTCTCCCGCCACGCCCTTGTGAAAGTCGCCTTTCGGGGATGCCCACGGCGATCACGCGGGGTTCGCGTCAAGATACTTTTCAAGATCAGCGGGCCGGATCACGACGCGGCGCGCTACCTTTGAAGCTTTAAGCTTCTTGGCCTTGATCAGTCGTCGCACCGTCAACGGGACCACGCCGAGATATTCGGCGACCTCTTCGACGGACTGGCAATTGCTAGGGATGGCTTCTGCGGACATGGCTGTGACCTCACGATGAGGCCCCGGCCGCCTAAGAGAGCAGCCATTGCGCGGGACAGTGCGCCTTGCCTATGCCGTCACGGTACGGTCGGAACGATGCGACCGAACCATGTTGCCCGTTTAGGACCGGGCTGTTGTCGGGAATATAGCACGGCCCGGGCAAAGGGCCAAAACGATATCGCCACATCGGGCCCGGATGGCTCCAGAACCCCAAGATCGCGTTCTGTGGAAACAGACGTGGAAATAAAAATCAGAAACGCAATAAGCCAAATAAAAACGGGCATAACTTACACGAATAGGAGGACATGTAGTCCTCGAAGCTAGCGATAGACCATAGATATTGTGTCGGCACTGCGCCGAATCACAATGATATATCAAAGACTTGCTAAAGTGTTCTTAATTTGTTCCGATATTGGTTTCCGCTGATCCGATAGCTTTCAGCGTGGTGGGCACGGCGCGAAGGGCGCCTTTGCCCAACCCTGCGGGCTGCCTTCGCCGGGACGACGCAATCACATCGCCGACAGCATCCTGTCGCCGCAATAATTGGCGGCAAATTTTCCGCCGCACTAATTCTTGATCGCAGCACAGCGCGCCGCGGGGGAAGCGTTGGCCGTGACGCCCAATGAGCTGCTCAGGCCGTCGGCGCTTCGGCCCGCCTTGCCGCCGGCGGCAAATGCCGCGCTGGTGGCGCTGATGCAGAACACCAACAGGATTGCGGCAACAATCTCGATCGTCAATCGCATGGCCGGGTCCCTTCCAAGGTTGTTGCGATATCGGGCGTTGCGGACTTCACTATATCAGAAAAGCGCGGGCGCATGGACATCCGGCAAATCCGCCAGGTCCTTGCCTAAAATCAGGGCACCGCACCGCACAACAATCCGCCGGGCGGGTTTCGATCCCGGAACAACGCGCGTATCATTCCATGAAGAGTCAGCTGCAGGATCCGAACTTGCCAGATCAATCCCTCCCAGTGAATTTTCCGGCGTTCAACCAGCCCGTCGACGAGCTGGCGCTGGCCGAGATCAAGGGCGCGGTTCTTGCCAAGCTCAGGCTTGCGATCGGCAAGGACGCCGGCATGGCCACCCGGCACGACTGGTACAAGGCGGCCGCGCTGGCGCTGCGCGATCGTATCGTGCACCGCTGGCTGACCGCGGAAAAGCAGAGCTACGACGCCGGCCGCAAGCGGGTCTATTATCTCAGCCTGGAATTTCTGATCGGCCGGCTGTTCACCGACGCCCTGAACAATATGGGGCTGCTGGCCGGTGTTCGAAGCAGCGCTGGGCGATCTCGGCGTCGATCTGGCCGAACTGCGCAAATGCGAACCCGACGCGGCGCTCGGCAATGGCGGTCTGGGACGACTTGCAGCCTGCTTCATGGAAAGCATGGCGACGCTGGCCATTCCCGCCATCGGCTATGGCATTCGTTACGATTTCGGCCTGTTCCGCCAGATCATCGCGCAGGGCTGGCAACAGGAATATCCCGACGAATGGCTCGGCTTCGGCAACCCCTGGGAATTCCAGCGGCCCGAAGTGGTCTACCACGTGCATTTCGGCGGCGGCGTCGAACGCATCACCGATGCCAACGGCCGCGAGCGCGCGATCTGGCATCCGGCGGAAACCGTCCAGGCCGTCGCCTACGATACCCCGATCGTGGGGTGGCGCGGCCAGCACGTCAACGCGCTGCGGCTGTGGTCGGCGCGTTCGCCCGACCCGCTCAAGCTCGACGTGTTCAACACCGGCGACTATCTCGGCGCCAGCGCCGAGGAGGCGCGCGCGGAATCGATCTGCAAGTTCCTCTATCCCGAACGACGAGAGCCCGGCCGGGCGCGAGCTGCGGCTGCGGCAGGAATATTTCTTCGTCTCGGCCTCGTTGCAGGACCTGGTCAAACGCCATCTGGTATCCGACGGGCAGCTGCGCAGCCTGGCGTCAAAGGCCGCGGTGCAGCTCAACGACACCCATCCCAGCCTCGCCGTCACCGAACTGATGCGCATCCTGTGCGATCTGCACAATTTCCGCTGGGACGAGGCCTGGCAGATCACCGTGGCGACGCTGTCCTACACCAACCACACGCTGCTGCCGGAAGCGCTGGAGACCTGGCCGGTCGAACTGTTCGAACGTCTGCTGCCGCGGCATCTGGAGATCATCTACCGCATCAATGTCGCGCATCTGGCGCTGGCGGACGCGCGGTGTCCGGGTGACGTCGATTTCAAGGCCTCGGTATCGCTGATCGACGAGAAGTCCGGCCGCCGGGTGCGGATGGGCCAGCTGGCGTTCGTCGGATCGCATCGCATCAACGGCGTCTCGGCGATGCATTCCGACCTGATGAAGGAGACCGTGTTCCACGATCTCAACCATCTTTATCCGGCCCGCATCACCAACAAGACCAACGGCATCACCTTCCGCCGCTGGCTGATGCTGGCCAATCCGAGGCTGACCGACCTGTTGCGCGAGGCCTGCGGCGAAGCCGTGCTCGACGATCCCTCGCAGCTTCGAGTTGCTCGAGGCCCGCGCCAGCGACAACGCGTTCCAGCAGCAATTCCGCAGCGTCAAGCACCACAACAAGATCGCGCTGGCGCGGCTGATCGGCGAACGCCTCAACGTCAAGGTCGATCCGGCGGCGCTGTTCGACGTCCAGATCAAGCGCATCCACGAATACAAGCGCCAGCTGCTCAACATCCTGGAAACGGTTGCGCTCTATCACGCGATCAAGGACGAGCCGCAGCGCGACTGGGTGCCGCGGGTCAAGATCTTCGCCGGCAAGGCGGCGGCGAGCTACCGCTACGCCAAGCTGATCATCAAGCTGATCAACGACGTCGCCGAAGTCGTCAACAACGATCCTGCCATCGCCGGACGGCTCAAGGTCGCGTTCCTCGCCGACTACAATGTCAGCCTCGCCGAGGTGATCATTCCCGCCGCCGATCTCTCCGAACAGATTTCGACCGCGGGCATGGAAGCCTCCGGCACCGGCAACATGAAGCTGGCGCTGAACGGCGCGCTGACCATCGGCACGCTCGACGGCGCCAATATCGAGATCCGCGATCATGTCGGCCCCGAAAACATCGCGATCTTCGGCATGGAGGCGATGGACGTGGTGGTGCGGCGCAAGCAGGGGCTCGACGCGACCGACGTGATCCGGCGCTCGCCGCACCTTTCGCGCGCCATCAACGCGATCGAGAGCGGCGAATTCTCGCCCGACGATCCCGGCCGGTTCGAATCGATCGCGCACGCGCTGCGCCATCTCGACCACTACATGGTCAGCGCGGATTTCGACGCCTATTTCGAGGCCCAGCGCGGCATCGACGCGCGCTGGCAGGTGGTGCCGGCCTGGACGCGGGCCAGCATCCTCAACGTGGCGCGGATGCCGTGGTTCTCGTCCGACCGCACCATCCGCGAATATGCCCAGGACATCTGGAACGTGCCGGTGCGCGGGACTTCGCCGCTGGCGTCGCAAGAGCCGGGCGCCCAACGCGGGGCGACCCGCTGAATTGCAGTCGGGAATGACGGTGATCCAAATTCCCGATTCAACCCTCCATCGAACAACCATTCCCTCCCGCGTCATTGAATTCGCCCGCACAGCCATGATACTGCGCCGAAACATCGGGGGAATTTCATGCTCGTCAAGACCCAGCATCTTGTTCGATGACGCCACGCGGGTGACCGCCGGCGACAGTTGCTGGCAGGGGTCAGACCAGCGAGGATTACTGGGCGTTCGTCGGCCCGTTCGGCGGGGCGACCGCCGCCACCATGCTGCGGGCGCTGATCGAGCATCCGCAGCGCGCCGGCGACCCGCTGTCGCTCACCGTCAATTTTTGCGCGCCGGTGGCGCAAGGTGCGTTCGATCTCGACGTTCGCCTGGTCAAGGCCAACCGGTCGACCCAGCATTGGTCGGTCGAGATGACGCAGGACGGCGCCGAGGTTGCGACGCTGGCCACCGCCGTCTTCGCCGAGCGCCGTCCGTCGTGGTCGCACCAGCAGGCCGCATTTCCCGCAAGCCACGGCTTTCGAGCAGACGCTGCCCTATGCCAAGATGGCGGCGCCGTGGGTCAGGCAATATGATTTTCGCTTTGTCGAGGGCGAACCGAAATTCGGCGGCGCGCCGCTTGCCGCGCCGGCCAACGCGTTCTCCAAATTATGGATCGGCGACCGCGTGCCCCGAAAGATCGACGCGCTGTCGCTGATGTCGATGTCGGATGCGTTCTTCGGCCGCATCTTTCATGCGAGGAGCGAACTGGTGCCGTTCGGCACGGTGTCGCTGACGACCTATTTCCATGCCGACGCCGAAGATCTTGCGGCCGAGGATATCAGCCGCGTTCTCGCCGTCGCCGACGCCAGGATCTTCCACAAGAGTTACGGCGACCAGAGCGGCGAGTTGTGGTCGCCCCAGGGGCGCCTGCTCGCGACCACGCATCAGATCGCGTATTTCAAGGCGTAGGCGAAACCTTCACAGTTTCTGCGAGAGGCCCACATAATAGCCGCGGCGCGCGCCGAATTGCGGCGCGAATACGCCGATGCCGCTGCCGTCACGAAGTTCGTAAATCTTGTCGAACAGGTTGACGATGTCGAACCGCACCGTCAGCGGCTTGCCGCCCGCCCCCGCCGGAACTCATGCACGATTCCGAGATTGGCGGTCACGTAGGGTTCGTTAAACGTGGAATTGGCAAAACCGGAAGGCAGGCCACTGCCATATTTCATATCGACCGTGAACAGGGTTTTGTCCCAACGGTAGGAAGCACCGGCGGACCCCGTCAGCATCTGCATGTCGTCGGTGTAGTGATAATGGGTCAGCAGAAAGACGTACTCATCGGGGTCGAGAAGATACTGATTCGAGACCGGATCGGTCGCCCTGATGATGTTGAAGGCGAAATTGGCATAGGCCCTGAAATTTCCGTTCTGATACTTGGCCTTGGCTTCGAACCCTTCGCTGTAGGCACGAGCCCAGTTGAACTGGGTCAGGACGACCGCCTGGCCGAACTGGCCGTCGTCGATCAGATCGGTCGCGATCTTGTAATAGGCATCGAAGCCAACATCGAGGCCAGGGAGTACTCTCTGATCCACGCCTACGTCGAAATAATGGGATCGTTCCGGCAGTACCGGATCGTTCAATGGGACGTCCGGCTGGTTCGTTGTGTTGGTGAAAAGCGCGAGGTTCGATTGGGTTGCCTGTGCCTGCATCGGCGGCGTGAAATAGCGGGCATAGCCGGCGTGAAAGGTGGTGCCGTCGAACGGCTTGTAGACCAGGGCGGCGCGCGGACTGAACTGATTGGCGTCGACGAACTGGTACAACTGATCGAAGCGAATCCCGTAATTGAGGGTGAGCTGGTTGGTGAGTTTCCACTGGTCCTGCACGTAGGTGCCGATGTTCCAGCCAACCAGCGAATTGGCGTCGGTAACGGTAAAGGGAGCGGACGAAATTGCCCCGGTAATCGGATCGACAGGAAGAACGGTCGATATATTGGTCACGTTGGTCTTCTCCGCGCTCACCAGGAAGCCTGCCCGCAAGGTGTGGGCGCTGTTTACCTCATATGCAGCGTCGAACTGCGTGCCATACATTTGGCTGGCGCGGGTGACGTCTGAGGCGACATCGTTGAACACCAGGTCACCAAAGACGTCGGGAATGAAATGAATCGCTGGCATAGCGCGAGAACACTGAAAACTGGGTGTCGATCAGATCGCCTTTGGTCTGAAGCTGAGACGATATTGTAATAGAACTGGTCGATTTCGTTCTCGTTCAGCATGCGATGAGTTGTAGGTCGCGGGCCCGAAGTCGCCGAGCGGCGTCTGGTTCGGATTGTTCGGAATCTGGAGTGTGCTGTACGCAGCGCCGGAGATTATGCTCAAGCGAGTTGAATCGTTGAGCAGGGTCGACACGTAGGCGAAGAATTTTCCCTGGTCGGTGCGATCGTGAAGCGCATTGATCGACGAGGTCGTATTTTCGATTCCGAGATTGTTCCAGTTGCCGCGGCCAGCGAAGAAATACTGAGTATTGCCGACACTGCCGCCGTAATCGAAGCTCGGCGTGATCGTCTGACGGCTACCGCCATAGATACTGACGTCGCCGCTTGGCGCAGAAAAGCTTCTGGTGGTGATGTCGAGAACGCCCGCGGTGCGACCGCCGTACTGTGCCGGCAGGGTGCCGGTCAGCAGAGAAATGCTCCCGATGATGCTGGTGTCGATTACCGGCCCTAGCGCCGAGACGCCCTCCGGGAGGATCACCCCATTGAGCCGGGTCTGAACGTTGGCGTATTCGCCGCGAACGTGAAAATTGGGATTGGAGGCGGCGGAATTGTAGTTCACGCCGGGGAATTGAAGAACCAACTTGTCGATCGGATTGGTTATCGCCTTGCGGCATCGTCTCGATCGCTTCCCGAGTGACCGTATATGACGTTGCTCCGAATTTGGGCAGTATATGATCGCGCGACTGATCGAAGCCCTGCATCTTGCGGTCCAGCGCCGCCTGCGCGGGCGTCGGCGCGCCCGCTCCGTTGACAGCTTCCTGCTGCGCGGGCCGGCCGGTTCGGCCGGCCCCGCCGCGGCTTGAAACAGTCCGTGTCGGCGCGGTGCGTTTGGCAGGCTCCCGCTTGGGTTTTTTCGCGGGATCGACCACCACGATCGGAGGCAGGTCTTTCACCGTACTGTCTTGCGCCAAAGCCGCATTCGGATTCGCCAGGCACAGCAAGCCTGCCGCAACACCGAAGGTAATCACGGCCGCCGAGCTTCGATACAGCTTGCGGTTCTGCCGATGGCCGCGCGACAGGCCGCGGCATTCGATCAGCGCGGTCGTCGCACGGAGCACTGCCAGATCCGAACGACGGCCGCAACCGCCGGACAAAACGGTTACAGCAACACCCTCAAACGCCGGCATAGCTCCCCCATCTGTGCGGAGATCAACTCTCCGAATGAATGAGAACCAGCTCGGCGACACGATATTCCGCCGATCGTCGAAAGCTCCATTGGAATCGATCTAACCGCAAACGGATTTGAATCATTCTATTTTAGAATGAAAGTAATACGCGGATGGCAAACTAAAAAAGGCGGCCTCGCGGCCGCCTTTCAACGCTTCAATCGATTGCTCGATCTTATTCCGCGGCGAGCTTCACTTCCGGCGCGGCGGCGCGGACGTCGGCATCGACCTGCGCTTCGAACTTGGCAAAGTTCTTCTGGAACATGCCGACCAGCGAACGCGCGGTCTTGTCGAACTCGAGCCTTGTCGGCCCAGGTCTTGATCGGATCGAGGATATGCGGCTCGACGCCGGGCAGCGAGGTCGGCACCGCGAAACCGAAATACTTGTCGGTGCGGAAATCGGCATTGCGCAGCGAGCCGTTCAGCGCCGCGGTCAGCAGCGCCCGCGTCACCTTGATCGGCATGCGCCGTCCGGTGCCGTATTTGCCGCCGGTCCAGCCGGTGTTGACCAGCCAGCAATCGACATCGTGCCTGGCGATCAGGTCGCGCAGCAGATTGCCGTATACCGACGGATCGCGCGGCAGGAACGGCGAGCCGAAGCAGGTCGAGAATTCCGGCTGCGGCTCGTTGCCGAGGCCGCGCTCGGTGCCGGCCACCTTGGCGGTGTAGCCGGACAGGAAGTGATACATCGCCTGCGCCGGCGTCAGTTTTGCGATCGGCGGCATCACGCCGAAGGCGTCCGCCGCCAGCATCACCAGATTCTTCGGATGACCGGCGCGGCCGCTGCGCGAAGCATTGGGGATGAATTCGAGCGGATAGGCCGAGCGGGTGTTTTCAGTCTTCGAGCCGTCGTCGAAATCGGGCTCGCGGCTGTACGGCGTCGAGCACCACGTTTTCCAGCACCGCGCCGAAGCGCTTGCTGGCGGCATAGATCTCGGGCTCGGCCTCGTTCGACAGCTTGATGCATTTGGCGTAGCAGCCGCCCTCGAAATTGAAGATGCCGTCCGCGCCCCAGCCGTGCTCGTCGTCGCCGATCAGCGTGCGCTTCGGGTCGGCCGAGAGCGTGGTCTTGCCGGTGCCGGACAGGCCGAAGAAGATCGCCGCATCGCCGTCGGGGCCGACATTGGCCGAGCAGTGCATCGGCATCACGCCCTTTTCGGGCAGATAATAATTCAGCGTGGTGAAGACCGACTTCTTCATCTCGCCGGCATAATAAGACCCGCCGATCAGGACGATCTTGCGGGCGAAATCGATCGCAACCACGTTCTCGGAACGCACGCCGTGGCGTTTGGGATCGGCCTTGAAGCTCGGCAGATCGATGATGGTCAGTTCCGGCACGAAGTCGGCAAGTTCCGATGTCTCCGGGCGGATCAGCAGCGTGCGGATGAACAGCGAGTGCCAGGCGAGTTCGGTAAAGACGCGGGTCTTGATCCGGAAGGTCGGATCGGCGCCGCCATAGAGATCCTGCGCGAACAGCGTCATGCCTTCGGCGTGGCTGAGGAAGTCGGCGTACAGCGCCTCGAACTGTTCCGAGGTGATCGACTGGTTGCCGGCCCACCACATGTTCTTGTCGGTGGTGGCGTCGCGAACCGTGAACTTGTCCTTGGGGCTGCGGCCGGTGAACACGCCGGTGTCCGCGCACAACGCGCCATCCGCGGAAAGCACGGCCTCGCCCGCTAGCCAGCGAGTGCTGATAGAGTTGCGGCGCGCCGAAATTCCAGTTCACGCCCTTGAGTTTTTTTAAGCCGAATTTGTCGGCACCGAAGGCACCGTTATGCACGCCCGTCTCTTGCACGGAAGAATCCTCCTCGAACCCGCGTATCTCCAGCGCGAATGCCGCCAAACGCGCCTCTGTCGCGGTGACCGTCAATATAGCCTTCCGGCCCCGGTCCGGCGACCTAATACTGATGAACGCCGGGCTTGCCAAGCCGATCCCGCGACATTTGGTCTATTCCAAGGCGATCATTGACGCGGCTCACATGGCTTGCTGCAGCGCGGGCCTGATCGGCCAGTTCCTTCAGCACTTGCCGCAGTGCAGCAGGAGTGACAATCCGGCGCGGAAAATCCAGCCGCAGCGTCGTTGTGTCCGCCTGCATGTCGATTCCGTCGGGATCGCAGCCGGTGCAGCGCCAGTCCGCAGGACCTGCACCGAGCAGCCTCGTCGCGTAGAGATTCATCGCGTCGCGATGATCGGCATTCATGTGGTCGATGGCGCCCTGCTCGGCCTCCAGCAGCGCGGCGGCATCGGAAATATCGGTCAGAAACTGGTCGGGCTCGAGGTCCACGATCCGCCCGAACCCGGCCACCAGATGGGCAGCCGTCGGCCGAATCCGGAAAAAGGAAAAATCCTTAAAATTCACAAAGGCTTCCGCGGATGGATGGGCGTTGAGGTAGCGGCGGCGCAAGATCGCCAGTTGATCGCCGCTGGCCTGCTCGGCATGGCCCGCCAGCATGATCCGCGATCCCTCCAGCGGGTCGCCCGCGGCCCGCTCGTCCAGCATCAGCGAGACCCTGGCATCGCCGAGAATATTTTGGTATGCAGCGCCAGCCGTGAAATCAGCAGGATCGGCGAGCCGTCGGGGTGGCTTGCGACATTCACCAGCGAGCAATAGGGATCGCCGCTGCCGGCCATCAGGGTCGCCAACGCCCCCTGCCGGCTGCGCCGCAGCAGCGACCGGGCCAGCCTGGCGGCGTCGAAATCAGCGGTGGGTTGCATCGATCATATTCCAGCATCTCATTGCAATAATGAGCCTTTTTTCGGCTAAACTAGTGCCCTATAGCGTTGGAACCCTTGGGGTACCCAGGCGTTTCGGGAACTCGGTCACACTTCAGCCCAGCTTGCATTGCTCGTTGACCGCGTTCGAAGCCCATCTATGCGGCGCATCGCTGGATTGCTCGCCGTTTCAGCCACACCGTTTTCTGAAAGCAGGCTCATGCCCACAATCGCCCTGGTCGATGACGACCGCAACATTCTCACATCCGTCTCGATCGCGCTCGAAGCCGAAGGCTATCGCATCATGACCTACACCGATGGCGCTTCCGCGCTTGACGGCTTTCGCACCAGCCCGCCGGACCTCGCGATCCTCGACATCAAGATGCCGCGCATGGACGGCATGGAGACGCTGCGGCGGCTGCGGCAGAAATCCGATCTGCCGGTGATTTTTCTCACCTCCAAGGACGAGGAAATCGACGAATTGTTCGGCCTCAAAATGGGCGCCGACGATTTCATCCGCAAGCCGTTCTCGCAGCGCCTGCTGGTCGAGCGCGTCAAGGCGGTGCTGCGCCGCGCGGCGCCGAAGGATCCGACCGCCGTGCCCAAGGAAACCGACGCCAAGGCGCTGGACCGCGGGCTGCTGCGGATGGACCCGGAGCGTCACACCTGCACCTGGAAGAACGAGCCGGTGACGTTGACGGTGACGGAATTCCTGATCCTGCAGGCGCTGGCCACGCGCCCCGGCGTGGTGAAGAGCCGCAATGCGCTGATGGACGCGGCCTATGACGATCAGGTCTATGTCGACGATCGCACCATCGACAGCCACATCAAGCGGCTGCGCAAGAAGTTCAAGGTCGTTGACGACGATTTCGAGATGATCGAAACCCTGTACGGCGTCGGCTACCGCTTCAAGGAAACCTGATTTGCGGGCATTGCACGCGCGCATTGTTAACTGACGCCGCCGCCCGTCTGGGGTAGGATGCAGCAGGCAACGCGCGCGCAAGACAATCGAAACAACCGGCAGTTTTGGCCATTGCTTGATCGAACGCAGCCTGATCCGAGCCTGAATGCCGAGGACGCGCTCGCCGTCCCTCGTGCTGGACAGTGCTGCCGTCGAGAACCGCGAGATGCGAAGGGCTGGCAGCGGCCGCTCGGCTGGCTGCGCCGGGTCGGTCAGTTTTTTTTCGCGCTCAGCTTCTCCAGCCTGACCCGCCGCATCGTTTCGCTGAATCTCGCCGGCCTGATCGCGCTGGTGGCGAGTATTCTTTATCTCTCGCAGTTCCGCGCCGGCCTGATCGACGCGCGGGCGCAAAGCCTGCTGGTGCAGGCCGAGATCATCGCCGGTGCGATCGCGGCCTCCGCGACGGTCGATACCAACACCATCACCATCGATCCCGACCGGCTGCACGATCTGAAGCCCGGCGAAACCTATGGCGCGCCCGACGAATATTCCGGGCTGGATTTTCCGATCAATCCGGAACGCGTCGCGCCGGTGCTGCGCACGGCTGATTTCGCCGACCAAGACCCGCGCCCGTATTTTCGACCGCGACGGCGGCCTGATCCTCGACAGCCGCAATCTCTACGGCCGCGGCGACGTGCTGCGCTTCGAACTGCCGCCGCCGTCGGTCGGAGAAGCCGGGCATCGCCGAACGCGCGATGATCGCGATCCGCACCTGGCTCAATCGCGGCGACCTGCCGCTCTATCGCGAACTCGGGCCGGAGAACGGCAACGGCTATCAGGAAGTCGCCGAATCGCTCGAAGCGGCGAGAAGAGCAGCATGGTGCGCATCAACGAGCGCGGCGAGGTGATCGTCTCGGTCGCGGTGCCGGTGCAGCGGTTCCGCGCGATCCACGGCGCGCTGATGCTCTCGACCCAGGGCGACGACATCGATCAGATGGTGACCGCCGAGCGGCTCGCGATTTTGAAAGTCGGCGGCGTCGCTTCCGCGGTCATGATCATGCTGTCATTGCTGCTGGCGAGCACCATCGCCGGCCCGGTGCGCCGGCTCGCCGACAGCGCCGAGCGGGTCCGCCGCCGGATCCGGACCCGGGTCGAGATTCCCGATTTCACCCGCCGCCGCGACGAGATCGGACATCTCTCCGGCGCGCTGCGCGACATGACCGACGCGCTCTATAACCGCATCGAGGCGATCGAGATGTTCGCCGCCGACGTCGCCCATGAATTGAAGAACCCGCTGACGTCGCTGCGCTCCGCGGTCGAAACGCTGCCGCTGGCGCGCAATGAGAACAGCCGCGCGCGGCTGCTGGCGGTGATCGAGCACGACGTCAAGCGGCTCGATCGGCTGATCTCCGACATCTCCGATGCCAGCCGGCTCGACGCCGAACTGCAGCGGCAGGATATGACGCCGGTCGATCTTCGCCGCCTGCTCACCACCCTGACGTCGGTGGCCAACGAAACCCGGCTCGGCAACGACATCGCCGTCGCAGGTCCGCTTCGAGGGCCGCATCCCCGCCGACACCTTCTCGGTGCCGGGCCATGATTCGCGGCTCGGACAGGTGATCTCCAACCTGCTGGTCAACGCCCAGTCGTTTTCCAACGCCGGCGGCAAGGTGCGCATCGTCTGCCGTCGCGTGAAATCGGAAATCGAAATCGTCATCGACGACGACGGGCCGGGAATTCGCGACGATGCGCTGGAGCGGATCTTCGAGCGTTTCTACACCGACCGGCCGCACCAGGGTTTTGGACAGAATTCCGGACTGGGGCTGTCGATCTCGAAACAGATCATCGAAGCCCATGGCGGACGCATCTGGGCGGAAAATCGCGCCGGTCCGGCCGGCGCCGACGGCGAGCCGACGGTCGCGGGAGCGCGCTTTGTGGTCCGGCTGCCGGCGCCATGACCGACGCCGCCAGGCGCAAGCGTCCACGCTTCCGCGGTGCTGGTTGAAAATCGCGCCGTGCTGATCCGCGGGCCCTCGGGCGCCGGCAAATCGCGGCTGGCGTTCGATCTCATCCTGGCCGGGCGCTCGGGGCAAATACCGCCGGCCGTGCTGGTCGGCGACGACCGTGTCCATCTTGAAGCCAGCGGAGGACAAGTCGTGGTCCGGCCGGCGCGCGAGCTGGCCGGCCTGATCGAAATTCGCGGGCTCGGCATTCGCCGCTGCGCCTTCGCGGCTGAGGCCGTCGTCGGCCTGGTGGTCGATCTGTCGGCCGCCGATGCGGAGCGGCTGCCGGCACCGGAAGCGCTGTCTGACGCGCATTTATGGTGTTTCGATACCGCGAATCCCCGTAGGACAGGGCTATGCAGCCACTCCCGCTGGTTGTAGCTGCGCTGACGACAACCGCGAGTTCGGTTTCCGCCCGTCCTTCGGATGATTGTTTGAAGGGAATTGGTAACCATATGATGCCCAGTATCGCGACCGAATAGACCGGCGCAGGCTCCCCTCTCTACCGCTAATTTCCGGGAGAATCGCGAAGATCCCCTCTTGCGCGGGGGCTCTGGATGGTCAAAGTGGCGCGTTCGTGCGGTGCACCAAAAAGCACCCGCGAGGAGTTTCCGATGATTGGTCTAGTACTTGTGACCCATGGGCGCCTTGCCGACGAGTTCAAGGCGGCGCTCGAACACGTCATGGGTCCACAAAAGCAAATCGAAGCGGTCACGATCGGAGCCGAGGACGACTCCGATTTGTGCCGAAGCGACATCATCGAAGCGGTCAATCGCGTCGACAGTGGCGACGGCGTCGCGATCCTCACCGACATGTTCGGCGGCACGCCCTCCAACCTCGCGATCTCCTGCATGAGCCGACCGAAGGTGGAAGTGCTCGCGGGAATCAATCTTCCGATGCTGGTCAAGCTTGCCAAGGTTCGCGAAGAGCGGTCGCTTCCCGACGCCATCTCGATGGCGCAGGAAGCCGGCCGCAAATACGTCACCATCGCCAGCCGGGTTCTCGCCGGCAAATGAGCGACGACGACGCGGCGCCCGAAAACGATGCCGGGCCAAGCGTCCCGCCGGGCGCGGTGTCCCGGGAAATTCCCATCATCAACAAACGCGGTCTTCACGCGCGCGCCTCGGCGAAATTCGTTCAGATGGTCGAGCGCTTCAACGCCGAGGTCTGGGTGACCCGCGGCGGCGAGACCGTCGGCGGCACCTCCATCATGGGACTGATGATGCTGTCCGCAGGACCGGGGACAACGATCGTCGTCTCCGCGGTCGGCCCCGAGGCCGAAGCCGCCGTCGCCGCGATCACCGAACTGGTCGCCAGCAAGTTCAACGAAGAAAGCATGTGATCCGCTGAGATCGGTGCTTGAGCTTCGCCACAGCGCAAGCGCTCCCCGCTCGCGGAAAGCGACGGGACGGGCGCCTATTTCGCCGGCGGCACGATATAGATCTTCCAGCTGGTCGACGGACCGGAATGCCCGTGGAAGAACCGCTGCGTCGTGATGACGAGCTGCTCGGCCTGACCGGCGTTCGCCGCCATCCAGGCGTCGCAGGTCGGCAGCCGGGCATCCGACGTATCGCAGATGCCGATGAAGCCGAGCCGCTTGGCTTCCTCGAGCGATGTCAGTCCCGACGACCAGAGTCTCGCCGGGCGTGAACGGCGCCGGATGATCCGGGCTGTAGAACGTCATCGGCTCGCCGATCTCCGTGGTGCCGGCGACCACGGCCCATCGCGAATTGAAGCGCTGATGCCAGGCCTGCGTCAGCTCGCGGGCGAGTTCGGAACGCGCGCCGTAGCCTGATGCGCCATTGGGATTCTCGGCGATCTCGCGGGCCGCGATGTAGGGCGAGGCGGCAAGCACCGCGAGCGTGATCACCAGCCAGATCGCGACGATATGAAACAGCGCGATCTTTTGAAGCCGCAGCGCGGGAATCGCAACCAGCGCCAGCGGCGTCAGAAAGAACAGCGAGATTCCCCAATCGGTCTTCATATAGACCATGAAAATCAGGGCGCCGAGCGGCGGCCCGATCGCGACCACGATCTGGATGATCCAGATATTGAGCGCCTGCGACACATTCACGCCGGGATTTGGGCCGCGGCGCCATGGACGCCTGAACAGCGCCAGCGGATGCCGCGCCAAGCTCGCCCACCATCGCGGGGTCCAGGCCAGCGCCAGCGCCGCCAGCGCAACCGGCACGGCGAGCAGCGCCAGATTGTGGCCGATATAGCCGAGCACAAGCTGAACGCTTTGTGCGCGGCTCGACAGCGCGTAGACGTCGCCGGCATAGGTCAGCGGCACGAAGTCGACCTCGCTTCAGCCACCACAGATGCGGGAGCATCGCGACCACCAGCGTGACGATCGCGACCCACGGCGCCGGCGAGCGCAGGAACAGCCACCGGTCGGGATGAACGAGGGCGGCGATTCCGATCGCGCCGATCATGGTCAGCACCCAGTATTTTGTCATCAGCGCCAGCGCGCCGGCCAGACCGAGCCACAGCCCGGCGCGCACGCTGCGCTTCTCGAACGCATCCAGATAGGCCAGCACCAGCAGCGGCAGGGTCACCAGCTGCAGCAGATCCGGATTGTACTTGAAGCCCTTGAAATTGAAGATCGGGTAGAGCGCGAGCATCACCACGACGAAGAAAGCGCGGCGCCGATCGACCACGCGCAGCGCGATCAGCCAGCAGATCACCAGCCCGCAGCCGAGCGTCGCCATCGCCAGCGCATAAGTGGCCCAGTCGGCGACCGGAAACATCCTGAAACCAGAGGCCCGCGACCCACCCGGCGAGCGGCGGATGCTTGCCATAACCGAGCTGGAATTTCTGTCCCCAGGCGATAGGCTTCCGCGACATCCATATGGATGTCCTGCGCCGCCTTGAGATTGATCAGGATCAAGGTCCAGAGCACGGCATGCGCGGTGGCAAAGCCGATCACCAGCCCCAGGCCGGCGTCGCGATCCGATGCCGACGCCGCCAGCCATGCCGCCAGCCGCCGGACCTTCGACGACGCGCGTGCGTGCAATGTTGCGGGCGAGAACCGGGCAGCTGACATGGCCGATGGCGTAGCGCGTTTTTGCGCCTAAGTGAAATCAGCTTGGCGTGAAGTTGGGCCGCCAAATGACCGCAATATGGTTGCCGCACCGGGGGGCGAATGCTATCCCGCGCCCATGACATCCATCCCTATTTCCAACATCCGCAACTTCGCCATCGTTGCGCATATCGACCATGGCAAATCGACGCTGGCCGACCGTCTGATCCAGACCACCGGGGGCTTGCAGGCGCGCGAGATGAAGGAACAGGTGCTCGATTCCATGGATATCGAGCGCGAGCGCGGCATCACCATCAAGGCGCAGACGGTGCGGCTGACCTATCCGGCCAAGGACGGCAAGACCTACATCCTCAATCTGATCGACACGCCCGGCCATGTCGACTTCGCCTATGAGGTTTCCAGGTCGCTGGCGGCCTGCGAAGGTTCGCTGCTGGTGGTCGACGCCAGCCAGGGCGTCGAGGCGCAGACGCTCGCCAACGTCTATCATGCGCTCGACGCCGGCCACGAGATCGTGCCGGTCCTCAACAAGATCGACCTGCCGGCGGCGGAGCCGGATCAGGTCAAGCAGCAGATCGAGGACGTGATCGGCATCGACGCCTCCGACGCGGTGATGATCTCCGCCAAGACCGGCCTCGGCATCGACGACGTGCTGGAGGCCATCGTTCACCGGCTGCCGGCGCCGAAGGGCGACCGCGACGCGTCGCTGAAGGCGCTGCTGGTCGACAGCTGGTACGACGTCTATCTCGGCGTCGTGGTGCTGGTCCGGATCGTCGACGGCGTGATGAAAAAGGGCCAGCGCATCCGGATGATGGGCACCAACGCCGCCTATGACGTCGAGCGCGTCGGCTTCTTCACGCCGAAGATGACGCAGATCGACGAGCTCGGCCCCGGCGAGATCGGCTTCATCACCGCCGCGATCAAGGAAGTGGCCGACACCCGCGTCGGCGACACCATCACCGACGACCGCAAGCCGGTGACGGACATGCTGCCGGGTTTCAAGCCGGCGATCCCGGTGGTGTTCTGCGGCCTGTTTCCGGTCGACGCCGACGATTTCGAGACGCTGCGCGCGGCGATGGGCAAGCTGCGGCTCAACGACGCCAGCTTCTCGTTCGAGATGGAAACGTCGGCCGCGCTCGGCTTCGGTTTCCGCTGCGGCTTCCTCGGGCTGCTGCATCTGGAGATCATCCAGGAGCGGCTGTCCCGCGAATTCGATCTCAACCTGATCGCGACCGCGCCGTCGGTGATCTACAAGATGCAGCTGACCGACGGACAGGTGATCGAGATCCACAATCCGATCGACATGCCCGACGTGGTCAAGATCGCCGAGATCGAGGAGCCGTGGATCGAGGCCACCATTCTCACGCCCGACGAATATCTCGGCAGCGTCTTGAAACTGTGCCAGGACCGCCGCGGTTCGCAGAAGGAGCTGACTTACGTCGGCAACCGCGCGATGGTGAAATACGAGCTGCCGCTCAACGAAGTGGTGTTCGATTTCTACGACCGCCTGAAGTCGGTCTCCAAGGGCTATGCCTCGTTCGACTATCATCTCACCGACTACAAGCCGGCCGACCTCGTCAAGATGCAGATCCTGGTCAACAACGAGCCGGTCGATGCGCTGTCGATGCTGGTGCACCGCCAGCGCGCCGAAGGCCGCGGCCGCGCCATGGTCGAGAAGATGAAGGAACTGATCCCGCCGCACATGTTCCAGATTCCGATCCAGGCGGCGATCGGCGGCAAGGTGATCGCGCGCGAAACCGTGCGCGCGCTGCGCAAGGACGTCACCGCGAAATGCTACGGCGGCGACATCACCCGCAAGCGCAAACTTCTGGAGAAGCAGAAGGAAGGCAAGAAGAAGATGCGGCAGTTCGGCAAGGTCGACATCCCGCAGGAAGCGTTCATTGCCGCGCTGAAGGTGGATAGCTGAGGCGAATGCTCAACCGCTAACCTGCATTTGACTCTGTCGTCGCCCGGCTCGACCGGGCGATCCAGTAAACACTGACGCCTGCGATTACTGGGTCACCCGGTCAAGCCGGCTGATGACAGCTTTTGATGTTGAAACATCCAACCTCAACAACTCCTCACCCTCACCCAATTGGCCGGCAGGAAATTGCTGTCGCCGGCGACAAAGGAAGGCCCACGCGACGCCCGAACGATGTCTCCAACTACATTAACCGAAGCGAGATAGCCAATTCGAAGTTGCAATTTCAAAGGACTCGCCCATCACTCTTGATTTTTGTACGTAACATGTTACGCTCCTCCCATGGCCACGACCCCGAAAAAGGCAAAGCCCCGCACCCCGCAGCAGCGCATGGCTTCGCGCCGCGAGCGGTTGCGCGCGCAGGGGCTGCGGCCGGTGCAGCACTGGGTGCCGGATCTGCGCGATCCCAAGGTGCTCGCGGAGATCCGCCGCGAGGTAAAGCTGATGGCGCAGCATCCGGAAAACGCTGCCATCGATGATTGGATCGAACAGGTCTACGATTGGGAATCGTGGAAATAGCGCGCGGCGATGTCGTGCTGATGGTGGTTCCGAACGATCTCGGAAGGCCGCGGCCCGGTATCGTCGTTCAAGGCGACGAATTTACCGCCGGCCTTTCGACAATCTTCGTCTGTCCTGTTTCGTCGGACCTGCAGGAACGACTTTCGCTCCGACCGCTGATCGAAGTTGCACCGGAGAACGGTCTTCGCCTCCGGTCGCAAATCATGACAGACAAACTGGCCGCGCTTCGTCGCGACCGCATTCGTCGGGTTATCGGCCGCATCGATGCCGAAACGTCGGAGAAACTGGACCGCGCGCTCTTGTTGGTGCTGGGATTGTCGCGCTGAGCAATACCGCAACTCCGCGCGCTGCGTACGACGCCGTCGAGGCACCGCGCGAACGCCGCGATCGATGAACGGCTGGATATGGTCAGCGATCCGGAACACCGGTCGCGACACGTTGCCGCAAGCGCCGGGAGCAGCAAGTACTGAAACCGCCCGGCACCCGCCGTCAAGCCCGATTTCCGGTAGATTTACCGGCCCGCAACCTCCGATTGTTCGTAAATCTTAACGAGTTTCTGGGACTTTCCGAAATCCTCCTCTTCAGGGAATTTCGGCACCCCCCATGTTCAGACTTCGATCGATCGCGGCTCGCCTGATCCTCGCCATTTCGCTGACCGTGGCGGCGGCCTGCGGCATCCTCGGAACCTTTTCGATCATGCAGCAGCGCGCCTTGACGCAGCTCGCGCTCGAACAGCAGCTCAAGCTGCAATATGACAGCGTCATCGCCGCGCTCGACTATGAGGGACGCGCCGCGCTCGCGGTCAGCGCCGTGATCGCCGCGCTGCCTCCGGTCGCCGATGCCGTCGCCAGCGGCGAGCGCGACAAGCTCGGGCCGCTGCTGCAGGGACCGTTGGCGGCGTTAAAGGCGCAAGGCATGCCGCTGATCAGTTTCCACGCGCCACCGGCAATCGCCTTCTACCGCGTTCACGCTCCAAAGCTGTTCGGCGACGACATTTCGGCGCGGCGCGCCACCGTGGTGGAGTTGAACAAGACCGGAAAGCCGATCGTCGGGGTCGAGCCGGGGCGGGATGCGCTGGGCATTTTCGCCATGACGCCGATCATGCGCGACGGCAAGAGCCTCGCCGTGGTCGACATCGGCGTCGCCTTCGGCAAGGAATTCGTCGACCGCGCCAAACAGCGCTTCGGTGTCGACCTTGCCGTGCACTGGTTCGATGGCAAGGCCTTCAAAAAGCTTTCCTCGACCTTCGACGAAGCGGTCGCCACCCAGGACGAATTGAAGAGCGTGCTGGACGGCGCGGCGCTGCAGCGCGATACCAGCTTCGGCGGCCATCCCGCCGCGCTCTATCTCGGACAGATCAAGAATTACGCCGGCCAGCCGGTCGCGGTACTGGAAGTCATCAAGGACACCACCGCGTACGAGGCGGCGGCGACGAATTCGCAGCGCAATCTCATCCTGGGCACTGCCGTGATCCTTGCCGGCGCGGTTTTGCTGGCATTGCTGCTCGGCCGCGGCCTGTCGCGGCCACTGGCCGCGATCACCGCGGTGATGAACCGGCTCTCGAGCGGCGATACCGACGTGGCGATCCCCGGCGGCGACCGCAAAGACGAGCTCGGCACCATGGCGGTGGCGGTCGACGTGTTCCGCCGCAACATGATCGAGGCGCTGGCGCTGCGCGAGACGCAGGAGGCCGCCAAGCAGCAGGCCGAGCTTGAGAAGAAGGCGTTGCAACGCCAGATGGCCGACCGCTTCGAGGCTGACGTCAAAAGCGTGGTTGGCGCGGTTGCGCAGGCCACCAGGGACATGCAGCGCGTGGCCGGCGAGATCACGACCAGCGTCAGCGGCACGTCGGAGCGGGCCTCGGCGGCAGCGGCCGCGTCGGAGGAGGCATCGGCCAGCGTCAGCACGGTCGCCGCCGCGACCGAGGAACTCGCCTCTTCCGTGGCCGAGATCGGCCGCCAGGTCACCCATTCCAGCGGGGTTGCCGATGATGCCGTGGCCAAGGCCGGGCGAACTACCGAAATGGTCGGCAGCCTAGCCGCCGCCGGCGACAAAATCGGCGATGTGCTTCGCCTGATCGGCGCCATCGCCAGCCAGACCAACCTGTTGGCGCTCAACGCCACCATCGAGGCGGCGCGCGCCGGAGACGCCGGCCGGGGCTTTGCCGTGGTGGCCTCCGAGGTCAAGGAACTCGCCAGCCAGACCGCCAAGGCGACCGAGGAGATCGCCGACCAGGTCGCCGCGATCCAGTCCGCCACCGGCGATTGCGTCACCGCGATCGGCGGCATCAGCGATACCATCCGCGAGATCAGCGGCATCGCCACCACCATCGCCGCCGCTGTTGAAGAGCAGGATTCCGCCACCCGCGAGATTGCCCGCAGCGTGCAGCAGGCCGCCGCCGGCACCAGCGAGGTCTCGGTCAATGTCGCAGGCGCCAGCCAGGCCGCCGATCAGTCGCGCGCGCTGGCCGACAACGTCCTCGTCGCCTCCGGCGAACTCGGCCAGCACGCCGCGGCGCTGTTCAAAAGCGTCGATACCTTCCTGGCCGGCCTGCGCGACGCCGCATAGACGATAACCCGCATCCGAATCACTTGACAGCGCGCCGCTTGTGGTACTCGGGCTGGCGCGGGGAAGATGCGGGTTCGCTTTTGCGCCGCTGCCACCCACCTGCCCATCTTGATCGGCAGCCGCGGATGGACCACCATCGCGCCTTCGCCACCACAGAAACCCAAAAAAGGGCGAGGAGACGCATGAACAAGCTTCCCGGTTTCGGACTCATCGAACGCGCGCGAGCGCTGGCACCGCTGATTGCGGGCGAGGCCGACGAGATCGAGCGGACACGGCGTCTGACGCCGCCGGTGGTTTCCGCCCTGATCGAGAACGGGCTGTATCGCGGACTTCTGCCGCAAAGCCTCGGCGGCGCCGAGGCACCGCCCGAAATCTTCATGCAGATGCTCGAAGAAGTGGCGAAGGCCGACGCTTCGACGGCCTGGTGCCTCGGCCAATGCTCGGTCTGCGCCATGACGGCGGCCTATCTCGACGCCGACGTGGCACGCGAGATTTTCGGCGCACCGAACGGCATCCTCGCCTGGGGCGCGATCGCCAACGAGGTCCACGTCGTTCCCGGCGGTTTTCGCATCACCGCGCGCTGGGACTTCGCCAGCGGCTCGCGCCAGGCGAACTGGCTCGGCGCCCATGTCCAGGTCGTCGAGGCCGACGGCACCAAGCGGCTGAGGCCGAATGGCACGCCGGAAATACGCACCATTGTCTTTCCGGCGAGCAGCGCCACGATGCACGACGTCTGGGACGTGATCGGCCTCAGCGGCACCGGCACCGACAGCTATTCGGTCGACAACCTGTTCATCCCGGAGAAATTTTCCGCCCTGCGGGACGATTCCACGGCGCTGCGTGAAAAGGGCCCGCTCTACGGGATCACCACCTACACCATGTTCGGACTGGGCTTCGGCGCGATCTCGCTCGGCGTCGCCCGCGCCACGCTCGATGCGGCCATCGAGCTGGCGCGCGGCAAGGCGTCGGTCGGGATCAAGACCATGCGCGAGAACAATGCGGTCCAGGGCCTGATCGGGCGCACCGAAGGAAATTTGCGCGCGGCGCGCGCCTATCTCTATGCCACGGCCGGCAGAAGCCTGGCACGAGCTGACGGATACGGGAAAGCTTTCGGAGGAACACCGCGCCGCGCTTCGGCTGGCGTCGACCTGGACCATCCACCAGGCCGCCTCGGTGGTCGACGCCGCCTATCACATGGCGGGCGCCACCGCGGTGTTCCGCGCCAACAAGTTCGAGCGCCGCTTCCGCGACATGCACGCCATCGCGCAGCAGATCCAGGGCCGCGATACCCATTATGAGGATGTCGGCCGGGCGATCCTGACCGCCAGCCCGGTCGCGCGCGGACCGACGACATAGGTCCGATGGCCCGCGGAACATTCTCGGATCCCGCGGTCGGCGCGGTCTTCAGCGCCTACCCGAAACCGCTGAAGGCAAAATTGCTGGCGCTGCGCCGCCTGATCTTCGACACCGCAAAGACCACCAGGGGCGTCGGCGCGCTGGAAGAGACCCTGAAATGGGGTCAGCCAAGCTATCTCACGCCGGAAACCAAAAGCGGCAGCACGATTCGAATCGACCGGGTGAAATCATCAGCCAATCGATACGCGGTCTATTTCCATTGCCAGACCGATCTGGTCGAGACCTTCCGCGAACTGTATCCGACCGAACTGAGCTATGGCGGCAACCGCAGCATCATCCTGAACGCGGAGGATGCCATCCCCGAGCCGGCACTGCGCCACTGCCTGGCGCTGGCGCTGACCTACCATCTGAACAGACGCAAGGCCGCGCGCGCCAAATAGCCGCCGACCTCGTCAGGCGACCCGCGCGGTTTTCCCGGTCACGTCCGCGAGCGCGACGATGTCCGCGCCGGACTGCGCTTTCAACAGCTCGACGATCTCGGCGTTGGGCCGCGCCTGGCTGAACAGGAAGCCCTGTCCCTCATGGCAGCCCTCGGCGCGCAGGCAGCTCAGTTCGGCTTCGGTCTCGACGCCTTCGGCGGTGATCGTCACGCCGAGGCCGATGCCGAGGCTGATGATCGAGCGCACGATCGCCTGTGCGTCGCGATTGGAGCCGAGGTCGCGCACGAATGACTGGTCGATCTTGATCTTGTCGAACGGAAAGCTTCTGAGATAGCTCAGGCTGGAATAGCCGGTGCCGAAATCGTCCATCGAGATGCGCACGCCCATGGCGCGCAGCGCATGCAGCGTGGCCAGCACCTCGCTGCTCTTTTCCAGCAGCAGGGTTTCGGTGATTTCGAGCTCCAGCCGCTTCGCCGGCAGACCGGACTGCTTCAGCGCATCCATCACGATCGACAGCAGATTGCCGACGCGAAACTGCAGCGGCGACAGGTTGACCGCGACGCGGACGTCGTCGGGCCAGCGTGCGGCGTCCATGCAGGCGCGGCGCAGCATCAGGCCGCCGAGCCCGTTGATCAGCCCGGTCTCTTCGGCGACCGGAATGAATTCGGCCGGCGAGATCATGCCGCGTTCGGGATGCGGCCAGCGCACCAGCGCCTCGAAGCCGGTGATGCGGCCGGTCGCAAGATCGACCAGCGGCTGATAATACGGCCGCAGCACGTCATTCTGGATCGCATCGCGCAGATCGATCTCGATCTTGCGGCGGCTCTGGGCGCGGGCGTCCATGCCGGCTTCGAAAAAGCTGAAGGTGCCGCGCGAATCGTTCTTGGCGCGCGACAGCGCCATATCGGCGTGCTTCAGAAGCTTCTCGGACTCGTCGCCATCGCCAGGCGCCATCGCAATGCCGATGCTGGCGCCGATGACGACGGAATGGCCGTCCAGCAGAAAGGGATCGCTGATCGCCTCCAACAGCCGCCTGGCCAGCATCACCGCGTCTTCCGGCCGCGTCAGTCCGCTCTGGACGACCGCGAATTCGTCGGAGTTGAGACGGGCAAGCGTATCCTCCTCGCGCAACGTCGATCGCAGGCGCTTGGCGACGCCGCGCAACAGCTGGTCGCCGATACCGTGGCCAAGCGTGTCGTTGACCGCCTTGAAGTTGTCGAGGCCGAGTATCAGCACCGCGATCCTTTCCGCGCCGCGCCTTGTGTGCAGCATGATCTCGTCCATGTGCTGGCGCAGCAAAGTGCGGTTCGGCAGCCCGGTCAAACCGTCGTGCTGGGCCATGAAGGCCAACCGCGCCTCGGCGCGCTTGCGCTCGGTGATGTCCATCAGCGCCAGCAACACCGCGGGCTGGTCGCCATAGACCAGATGGCGCGAATAGATCGCCAGATCGATCAGCGTTCCGTCGGCCCTGACATGCTTCCAGGTCCGCGCCGTCAATTCGTCGCTGCTGTGGTTGCCGGCCCATGGCAGTTCGGCTTCGAAGGCCTGGACGCTGCGGATGGTGAGCTTCTCGAATTCGGCGCGGCTGTAGCCGTAATGCTCGACCGCGGCGTCGTTGACGCCGAGGATGCGCTCGTCGTCCAGCGCGCAGACGATCATGGGAACAGGATTGCTGTCGAACAGCAGCCGAAACGAGGCCTCGCGCTGCTTCAGCTCGGTGATGTCGACGCGCAGGCCGATGATGCCGCCGTCCTCGGTCAGCCGCTCCTCGATCAAAATGCAGCGGCCGTCGGCCAGGGCTTGCTCATGGCGTTCGCCGGGCTGATAGAGCCTGGCGAGCCGCTCGGCGATCCATTCTTCTTCGCGGCCGATCGCTTCGGGATAGTCGCCGCGCTCGACGCCGATCCGGATGGTGTCCTGCAGTCGCGCGCCCGGCTTGAAAAGGTCCGAGCTGCGGCTGTAGATCTCGGAATACTTCTTGTTCCAGAGAATGTAGCGGCCGTCGGCGTCGAGAAACACGATGCCCTGCGGCAGCAGGTCGATCGCCTCGCGCAGCCGCTCATGGGATTTTCGCGCCTCGGCGATCGCCGCCTCGGCCTCGGCGCGCTTGCGTACGATCGCGCCGATCGCCGCCGACGCGCGCCGGGCGCCGCTTGAGAGTTTCGGGCTGGGCTTGGCTGGCCGGCCGGGCATGCGGGTGATGGCCGCATGTTTTATTTTTTTGGCTGTCTTCGGCCGGATTCTCGGCATTACTTCGCCCCACTCGCATTCTGCGTCGTCATGTTCTCCGATAAGTGTCTGAAAAAATGGTATCTCTGCCGACGATGGGTTCGATCGCCGGCTCTCCGCCGCGAGGGGTTTTGGCTTGCGGCTGCCTGCTTAGGAGACGAAATTCGCCGAGAATCGCGCAATTTCACCGCGCCGCCGGCAAGCGAGCAACGCAAAATATACTACGCTGCACGACGGATATCTGAGTGGGCATCGCACTTGCCCAGTGGATCCGCGCGTTGTGTACTGGCGCATGAAATTTCGTCAGTGACCGACGGGGTTATTAAACCGTTAAGACGGCGCTCATTCGAAATCCCGATCCGGGCATGGCGCGGCTTATTCACGGGCGCCAATTCCGTGCTAGGCTTGCGCCACAGAGTGACTCAATGACCCCGCGCCTGATTCTCATCCTGCTCCTGCTGCCCGCCGCTCTCCTCGGTGCCACCGCCGCGCCGGCGCAGGACAAGGGCAGCGTCGATCCGAAGCCGTTGCCGCCGCTGGCCAATCCCAACGATCCCAAACTCGGCGCCAAGGAGTTGTTCGCGCGCAAGCTGTTGCCGGCGGCGATGCCGACGCGGGTGATCGGCTTCTATACCAAAGGCTGCATCGCGGGCGCGCAGCAAATGCCGATCAATGGCGACACCTGGCAGGTGATGCGGCTGTCGCGCAACCGCAATTGGGGGCATCCCGATCTGGTCGCGCTGTTGAAGCGGCTGTCGGTCAAGGCGCACAAGGACGCGGGCTGGCCGGGAATACTGGTCGGCGACATGGGGCAGCCGCGCGGCGGCCCGGCGCTCAGCGGCCACGCCAGCCATCAGATCGGGCTGGATGCCGATGTCTGGCTGACGCCGATGCCCGATCACCGCTTGTCGCGCGAAGAGCGCGAGGAGATGTCCGCGGTCATGATGGTGCGCGCACGACCGTCTCGACGTCGATCCGCAGGTCTTTACGCCAGGTCATCTCATGGTGCTGCGCGACGCCGCGCAAGAGCCGAGCGTGCAGCGTATCTTCGTCAACGCCGCGATCAAGAAGGCGCTATGCCGCGAAGCCAAGGGCGACCGCAGCTGGCTCTCCAAGATCCGTCCGTGGTACGGCCACGATTATCACTTCCACATCCGCATGGCGTGCCCGCCCGGCAGCAGCGATTGCAAGGGCCAACCGCCGCAGGATGGAGGCGAAGGCTGCGGCGCCGACGATCTCGCCTATTGGTTCAAGGATTCGATCATCCACCCCGAAGCCGCCGAAAGAGCCGCCGAAGCCGAGCCAGCCGATCACGCTGGCGCAATTGCCGGCGGCCTGCCGCCAGGTTCTGGCCGCGCCGGACGCCAGGCCATAGCGGCCGCGGCGCGAAGCCGATTTCATTCGGCCCGAAACCGCGCTAAGCTTTCCCATCGCCGCGCCGTAAGCGCTGGCGAGGCTCCGGATCAGGGCTGCTGATCCCCTCTCATTCCCCGATTTGTCGATGCGGGCCATCGTCATGCGCGGGATCATGCATGAAGGATCCACCATGCGCATCAGTGCACGCAACCAGATCAAGGGCACCGTCGTCGAAGTGAAAAAGGGCGCGACCACCTCGCATATCCGCGTCGACATCGGCAACGGCCAGATCGTCACCTCCTCGATCACCAATGAGGCGGTCGATGAACTGGGCATCAAGGCCAAGGGCCCGTTACCGTGGTGGTGAAGGCCTCCGACGTCATGATCGCGGTGGATTGAACATGCGCGCACCGCTCTGCTGATCGCGTTGGTCTTGCTCGGAACAGCTCCCGCATGGGCGGCGGAAGAGCCGAGCGGCTGCGACAAGTTCAAATGGCCGATCGAGCGCGAGCGCGCGGCGCTGACCGCGCCGGACCGCGTCAAGCTTGCATCCGGCGGCGAACTCGCCGCGCTGCCGTCGACCGGGATGACGCTCGCCCTGCGCGCGCCCGCCGAGGCCAAGCTGCCGACGCCGCCCGAACGCGCGCCGAAGGAAGGCACCT
Source organism: uncultured Alphaproteobacteria bacterium (assembly GCA_963734795.1). Classification (GTDB taxonomy): domain Bacteria; phylum Pseudomonadota; class Alphaproteobacteria; order Rhizobiales; family Xanthobacteraceae; genus Bradyrhizobium. The sequence goes on along the minus strand of CAVTIW010000009.1, from coordinate 1,174,200 downwards.
TTGCCGGCTTTGCCAGTTTCAAAAGCGCGCCGAAGGCCGGCATCTACACCGTCAGCCTGTCCGCGGGCGGCTGGGTCGACGTGGTCCAGGACGGCCATGCCCTGAAGCCAAAGGCTTTCAGTGGCGCCACCGATTGCGACGGCATCCGCAAGACCATGAAGTACGAGATTTCGGCAGAGCCCGTTCGTGCTTGAGATCAGCGGCATCAAGGAGGACGCCGTGTCGGTGGCGATCCTGCCGTCCGAATAGACCAAGGAAGACTTTACCCAAGCCCCAGCCTGTTATTGTTTTTTGTCAGCGATATCCCGATCGGCCGTAAGTCGTCGGGACCAGCGGAACGGCGCTTCCGCCTGTCGCATCCCTGTTCAACGCCTGATTTGTGCGCGCGCAAGCGCTTGCGAACACGCATGGAGCGCCCCGATGCATCGTCTTGCCGGATTTTTCACCGCCTTCATCCTGCTCTGCGGATCGACCTCGTCGCCTGCCCTTGCCCAGGACAAGACCCTCACGGTGTTCGCCGCCGCTTCGATGAAGAACGCGCTCGACGACGTCAATGCCGCCTATACCGCGAAGACCGGCGTCAAGGTCGCCGCCAGCTATGCCGCAAGCTCGACACTGGCCAAGCAGATCGAACAGGGCGCGCCGGCGGATGTCTTCGTGTCCGCCGACACCGACTGGATGGACTATGCGATCGGCAAGAAGAGCATCAACGAGCCGACGCGGGTCAATCTGCTCGGCAACAGCATCGTGCTGATCGCACCGAAGGATTCCAAGATCGACAATGTGACGATCGGGCAAGGCTTCGATCTCGCCAAGCTCGCCGGCGACGGCAAGATCGCCACCGGCGACGTGAAGGCGGTTCCGGTCGGCAAATACGCGCAAGGCCGCGCTGGAGAAACTCGGCGCGTGGCAGGCGGCGGCGCCGAAATTCGCGATGGCGGAAAGCGTGCGCGCCGCGCTGGCGCTGGTGGCGCGCGGCGAAGCCGTGCTCGGCATCGTCTATTCGACCGACGCCAAGGTCGAGCCCGGCGTCAAGATCGTCGGCACCTTCCCGGCCGATTCCCACCCGCCGATCATCTATCCGGTCGCGGCGACGGCGACCGCGAAGCCGGAAGCCGCCGATTATCTGGCGTTCCTGCGAACCTCGGCGGCCAAGACCATCTTCGAGAAATACGGCTTCAAGTTCCTGGTCAGCCCGACGACCTGAAGCGTGTTCGATATTTCGCCGACGGAATGGACGGCGATCGAGCTTTCGCTGCGGGTCGCCACGGTGGCGACGCTGGTGGCGACGCCGCTCGGAATCGGCGTGGCGTGGCTGCTGGCGCGGCGCGATTTCTGGGGCAAGTCGCTGGTCGACGCCTTGATCTATCTGCCGCTGGTGCTGCCGCCGGTGGTCACCGGCTATCTCCTGCTGCTGACCTTCGGGCGGCGCGGCCTGGTCGGCGCCTGGCTCGCCGACCATCTCGGAATCGTGTTCGCCTTCCGCTGGACCGGTGCGGCGCTGGCCTGCGGCGTGATGTCGTTTCCGCTGCTGGTACGGCCGATCCGGCTGTCGATCGAAGCGGTGGACCGGCGGCTGGAGCAGGCCGCGGGCACGCTGGGCGCGGCACCCTGGCGGGTGTTCGCTGACCATCACCTTGCCGCTGGCGCTGCCGGGCGTGCTGGCCGGCATGGTGCTCGGCTTTGCCAAGGCGATCGGCGAATTCGGCGCGACCATTACCTTCGTGTCGAATATTCCCGGCGAGACCCAGACCATTTCTTCGGCGATCTATTCGCTGATCCAGACCCCGGACGGCGATACCGCGGCGCTGCGGCTGGTGGTGGTTTCGATTCTGATCGCGACCGCGGCGCTGGTCGCCTCCGAATGGTTCGCGCGGCGCGCCACCAAGCGCCTGCACGGGAACTGAGCATGCTGCGCGTCGACGTCTCAAAGCAGCTCGGCGAGTTCTCGATCGAAGCCTCGTTCGCGAGCGAAGGCCGCGGTCACCGGGCTGTTCGGCGCCTCCGGCGCCGGCAAGACCTCGCTGATCAACATGATCGCCGGATTGCTGCGGCCCGACCGCGGCAGCATCGCCATCGACGGCGAGATGCTCGACGACACCGCGGGTCGCGTCCACGTCCCGGCGCATCGCCGCCGCATCGGCTATGTGTTCCAGGATGCGCGGCTGTTTCCGCATCTCGATGTGCGGCACAATCTCGACTACGGGCGGCGCATGAACCGCCTGGCCGACGATCCCGCGCAGCGCGGCGCGCGTCACCGACCTGCTCGATATCGGCCGCCTGCTGGATCGCCGTCCCGGTCAATTGTCCGGCGGCGAGCGCCAGCGCGTCGCGCTCGGACGCGCGCTGCTGGCGCAGCCGAGATTGCTGCTGCTGGACGAGCCGCTCGGCTCGCTGGACGAGGAGCGCAAGGTCGAGATCCTGCCCTATCTGGTGCGCCTGCGCGACGAGGCCGGCATACCGATGGTCTATGTCAGCCACGACCCGGGCGAACTGCGTCAGCTGGCGACGCAGATCGTGATGCTCAAGCGCGGGCGCGTGACCGCGTTCGGCGGGGCCGAGGTGTTGCCGGGTGACCTGTCACCGATATGAACGGGAGCGAGCCTGGATGGGTAACGGGCCCCGGTCTTCTCTCCCGAATTGCTTCTAAATTCCGGCCACCGACGACCACATTTCCGACAGCCTGCGCCTGAGCGAAGCCACGCGCGTCTCCGGCACGGTTTCTTCCTCGTCTTCGGGCAGGCGAAGGCCGACCACATTGACACGGCCGCCGCTGATGCTGCGCGCCACCAGCACGATGGAATCGAGCTCGAGCGTCGGCGCCTTCCTTCGGCGCATGATCGAGATGGACGTCGAAATAATCCGCCAGCGTCAGCTTTGTCTGTTCTTCATCCACCGCTGACGCCGTAGATCTCGGCGAGTTCGCCCAGCGTGTGCTCGCCGGAGACGACGAAATCGCCGAGCAGATGCGGATCGGGCGCCGAGCTCGGCGCCATGTCGACAAAGAAGCGATCCAGCGCCTCGGCTTTTTCCGGCGGCGCCAGCAGATAGAGGTAGTCGCCGGCGGCGAACCGGATCGGCCTCGGCGGGCGAGAGAATGTGCTGGTCGCGGATCACCAGCGTCGGCTTCGACCAGGACGGAATGAGGCCGCGCCGGAAATACAGGCTCTTCGGACGGACGGAATAGCCGACCAGTTGCTGTTCGAGCTGGCCGGGCAGATCCAGTTCGACGCGGCGTGGCCCGCGATCCGCCCGCGGCAGCGCCACATGCAGCCGCCGCGCCGCGGCCGCCAGGGTCCAGCCCTGCAGCAACAGCGAGATGATGACGACGACAAAGGCGACGTCGAAATAGAGATAGGCTTTCGACAGCCCGACCAGCATCGGGATCGAAGCCAGGAAGATCGCAACCGCGCCGCGCAGGCCGGTCCAGGCGATGAAGATCTTCTCGCGCCAGTTGAAGCGAAACGGCGCCAGGCAGCAGAAACACCGCCAGCGGCCGCGCCACCAGCATCAGCACCAGCGCGACGATCACCGCCGGAACGATGCTGCCGAGCAGCCGATGCGGCGAGACCAGCAGGCCGAGCAGCACGAACATCACGATCTGCGCCAGCCAGGTCGCGGCGTCGAGAAACGTCACCACCGAATTATGCGCCCGGGTCGGCCGGTTGCCGATGATGATGCCGGCGAGATAGACCGCGAGAAATCCCGAGGCGTGCGCGATCTGCGCGCCGCCGAAAATCACCAGGGCGGCGGTAGCCACGAACGGCGCGTGCAGGCCCTGCGGCAGCGCCACACGATTGAGCGCCAGCACCACGAGCCGGCCGCCGAGCACGCCGACGATGGCGCCGAGCACGGCCTCGCGTCCGAATTCCAGCGCGACATGCCAGACCGAGCTTGCGCCGCTTGAAATCAATTCCACCAGCATCAGCGTGAGAAATACCGCGAACGGATCGTTGGTGCCGGATTCGACCTCCAGCGTCGCGCCGACGCGCGGACGCAAGCGCAGGCCCTGCGCATGCACCAGCAGAAACACCGCCGCGGCATCGGTCGACGCCACCACGGCGCCGACCAGCAGCGCTTCGGTCCAGTTCAGATCGAGCGCATATCTGGCGACCGGTGCGGTGATCAGCGCGGTCAGCAGCACGCCGATCGTCGCCAGCACCATCGAGGGCGCCAGCACCGCGCGGATGCTTTGAAACCGCGTGCGCAGGCCGCCATCGAACAGGATCAGCGCCAGCGCCACCGACCCCACCAGATAGGTGGTGCGCACATCGTCGAACCACAGCTGGCCCGGACCGGAATCGCCGGCCACCATGCCGATCAGCAAGAACACCAGCAGCAACGGCGCGCCGAAGCGCAGCGCCAGCAGGCTCGACAGAATGCCGGCCATCACCAGAACCGCGCCGAGAAGGATGGCTATGCTGACCGAATCGAGAGAAGCCATGCGCCTTCGCAAACCATCGCAAATACCTGCAATTGCATCCTTATCGTCGCCACTGTTCGACGCCAAGGCCATTTCTGTCGGGCGCGGCAATGTGCCCGATTTACCGGCCTCAAATCACTGCATTGGCGCGTCGTCGCGATGGCATCGGCGCCGCGATTATGGGAATCTGCCGGTTATTCGAATCAAGTTTGTCCGACGCGATTTGCCTTGAGATGAGATTTGCCGATGGACCTCAACGACATCATTGATTTCCTGCACTCCGCCGCGCGTTCGGTCGGTGCCGAGGTCACATCGCCCTGGTTCTATCTGCAGCTTGGCCTGATCCTGGCCGCCACCGGCTTGGCACTCGCCGCCGGCGCTGCGATTCGCGCGCGGATCGAGGTGACCTCGCTCGCGAAGAACTGGCCGGCGCCGCTGCGGCAGGTGGTGCGCGTGATGGTCGGCAGCGCCTCGACGGCGGTGTTTGCGGTAGATGATGACGCTGGCCCGCGTGGTCATGGTGACCGCGACCTGGCCCAGCCGCAGCTATCTGCTCGCCGTTGCCGCCAATCTCGCTTTTGCCTGGCTGATCATCCGCCTCGTCACCTCGGTCATTCGCAACACCTTCATCGTCCGCCTGGTGTCGCTGTCGGCCTGGCTGGTGGCGGCCTTGAGCATTCTCGGACAGCTCGAGCCGACCATCGATGCGCTCGAACTCGGTCTCGATCGTGCTCGGCGGCCTGCGGCTGACGCCGCTGCTGCTGATCAAGCTCGGCGTGCTGCTGGCTGTGGCGCTGTGGCTGTCCAATATCGCCAGCAATTTCGTGGAAAGCCGGATCACACAATCCAGCGATCTGACGCCGTCGATCCAGGTGCTGCTGGTCAAGATCATCCGGCTGGCGCTGATGGTGTTTGCCGTCGCGGTGGTGATGAGCGCGGTCGGCATCAACCTCTCGGCGCTGGCGATCTTCTCGGGCGCGGCCGGTGTCGGCATCGGCTTCGGCCTGCAGAAGATCGTCGCCAATTTCATCAGCGGCATCATTCTGCTGGCCGATAAATCGGTGAAGCCGGGCGATCTCGTCACCATCGGCGACAGTTCCGGGCGGATCAGCGCGATGAAGACGCGCTATATTTCGGTCGCCGCCGGCGACGGCCGCGAATTCCTGATTCCGAATGAGGATCTGGTGACGCAAAAGGTCACCAACTGGACCTACACCGACAACAATACGCTGGTGAAAGTCAATTTCGGCACCAATTACGAGGCCGATCCGCGGCTGGTCTGCAAACTGGCGATCGGGATCGCCGCGGAGGCGCCCCGCGCCATCAAGGGCAAGCCGCCGAACTGCATCCTGGTGGAATTCGCCGAGGCCGGAATGAAGTTTTCGCTGACCTTCTGGATCGCCAACCCCGACGGCATGGACAATGTGAAGAGCGACGTGATGCTGTCGCTGTGGGACGCGTTCAAGCGCGAGGGCATCAAGGTGCCCTACCCGGTGCGCGAAATCCGCATCCGCGGCGGCGCGCTTCCGGTCGAGACCACCGTCGAGGTCTCGACCTGACGCCGATGCGGCTGCGGTTCCAATCGCGCCACGACCGTGCCGCGCGCCAACCTTGGCTTGCACTGAGCGCTCCGATCATTAAATTAGGGCTTCAAATCAACCATTGCGCCGCGCCCGCCAAAGCATGATCACCCCATGAGCTACATCGAAGCCTCCGACATACCTCCTTGCGCAAAACCGGGCAGATCAAGCTGCATGGGCCGAGCGGATTCGCCGGCATGCGCAAGGCCGGCGCGCTGGTCGCCAAATGCCTCGATGAACTGACCGATATCGTCAAGCCGGGCGTGCCGACCTCGCGGATCGACGATTTCGTCCGCGACTTCGCCTTTGGCCATGGCGCCTACCCTGCCACCCTGATGTATCGCGGCTATCGCTATTCGACCTGCACCTCGATCAACCATGTGGTCTGCCACGGCATGCCCGGAGACCGGGTGCTGAAGGACGGCGACGTCGTCAACGTCGACGTCACCTTCATCGTCGAGGGCTGGTATGGCGATTCCAGCCGGATGTACGCGGTGGGCCCGATTGCCCGCAAGGCCGAACGGCTGATCGAGGTGACCTATCAGGCCATGATGCGCGGCATCGCCGCGGTCAAGCCGGGCGCCACCACCGGCGACATCGGCCACGCCATCCAGAGTTTCGTCGAGCCGCAGGGCATGAGCGTGGTGCGCGACTTCTGCGGCCACGGCCTGGGCCGCATGTTCCACGACGAGCCCAACATCATTCATATCGGCCGGCCCGGCGAAGGCGTGGCGCTGAAGCCCGGCATGTTCTTCACCATCGAGCCGATGATCAATCTCGGCAAGCCGCATGTGAAGATCCTGTCCGACGGCTGGACCGCGGTGACGCGCGACCGTTCGCTGTCGGCGCAATTCGAGCATTCGGTCGGCGTGACCGCGACCGGCGTCGAAATCTTCACGCTGTCGCAGCGCCACGCCGAGAAGCCGCCGGCCGCGACTTAGTCTGCCGGCCCGGAGCCATCCGTCCAATACTTCGCGGTTGCAAAACCCGGCCGGCATGCGGCGGCGGGTGGTGTTGGCGTCCATCCTCGGCAACGGGCTGGAATGGTTCGATTTCGTCTCCTACGGGTACTTCGCCGGTGGTGGTACGCTTCGCGGCGCGCGGCGATGGCGGCATAACCCCCGCTCCGGCCCGACCCGCATTCGGCATTTCAAGGTTGCAAATACCGCCGGGCGCGGCATGGTAGCGATGCTCCATCCATGGTGTGTTTGCGCCAATGCCCGCAGATGCGAACGAACCACCGGACCAGCCTGAAGCCGCCGAGGCGCCGCATTATCACGGCCATCGGATGCGGCTGCGCGAGCGCTTTCATGGCGCCGGGCCCGACGCCCTGAGCGATTACGAGTTGCTCGAAATGGTGCTGTTCACCGCCAAATCGCAGGGCGACGTCAAGCCGCTGGCCAAGACGCTAATCAAGAAATTCGGTTCGTTCGCCGAAGTTATTCACGCGCCGGAAACGCGCCTGCGGGAAGTCAAGGGCGTTGGTGACAGGCACGATCAACCGAACTCAAGCTGATCGCGGCGGCCGCAAGCCGGATTGCAAAAGGCCAGCTGCATCAGCGCACCATGCTGTCGTCGTGGAATAACGTGATCGACTATTGCCGGACCAGCATGGCGTTCGCCGACAAGGAGCAGTTTCGTGTGCTGTTTCTCGACAAGCGCAACCAGCTGATCGCGGACGAAGTGCAGCAGGTCGGCACCGTCGACCACACCCCGGTCTATCCGCGCGAGGTGATCAAGCGGGCGCTGGAACTGTCGGCCACCGCCATCATCCTGGTGCACAATCACCCCTCCGGCGATCCGACGCCATCGCAGGCCGACATCCACATGACCAAGGCGATCATCGACATCGCTGGTCCGCTCGGGATTTCGGTGCATGATCACATCATCGTCGGCAAAAACGGGCATGCGAGTTTGAAGGGCTTGCGGCTGATATGAAGGGATAGCGCCAATCGCCGAGGCAACCGAGGCACGACAACTATCCGAAATGCTCAATCAGCAATTCGGTAAGAACCCGGACTTTCCGTGGGGAGTGCTGACCGGGAGGCCGCACGACGAACATGCCGGCCGTCGGGACAGGATAGCGCGTCATGACCTGGACAAGGCAGCCGGAAGCCAAGGCGCCCTTGATGAGAGGATCGGGAAGCCAGGCGATGCCGAGCCCCGCCACCGCAGCAGCGACCAGGGCGGTGCCGTTGTCCGCTTTGAACCGCCCCTGCGGATGAAGGGAAGCGGTCTTGTCACCATCGATAATTTGCCAGGTTTCGGTTCCCTGCATGAGCGCCTGATGCGTAACGAGTTCGTCCGGCGTTTCGGGAGCCCCGTGCTCCCTGATATAATCAGGACTTGCGACGAGCTTTCCATGGACCGGTCCGACGCGACGCGCGATCAGGTTCGAGTCGTCGAGATAGCCTACGCGTATCGCACAATCGAAACCCTCCCCAACGATATCGACGAAGCGATCGCTGTAGCTCGTGTGTACGTTGAGCAGCGGGTGGCGCCGCGCCATTTCTGCGAACACCGGTGCCAAATGCGTCGGTCCGAGGGATAGCGGCGCTGCGATCCGGAGGCGACCGCGCAGTTCGCCGGCAGGCATGATCGCTTCAAGCGCGATGTCGATTTCGGCGCAGACTCGCGCGGCATGCTCGCGGAACGTGACGCCGGCCTCCGTCAGCGCGGCACCGCGGGTTGTTCGCGCGAGAAGCTGGACGCCGAGTTCGGCTTCCAGCCGAAACAACCGCCGACTGACGATGGACTTCGATACGCCAAGGCGCCGGGCCGCCGACGACACCCCGCCAGCATCGGCCACATCGACGAAAGTCCTGAGATCTTCAAGATCCATCACCAGCGTTCCACTTATGGCGACACAGATGGACAAATCGTGGGGCTACCACATCGATTTTGGCGACGATAGCTTGCCCGTCAATCGAAGCCAATGGAGATTGTCATGCCATCAACAAACCGAGATTCCGGCCGCTCAGCGGCGGTCACCGGCGCCGGCGGAGGGCTCGGCCGCGATATCGCGCTCGGACTCGCAGCCAAAGGCTATGTCGTGTTCGGCACGGCCATGTCAGTTGCGGAAGTCCGGGACCTGAAAGATGCCTCCGGGGGGCGTGTCAGCCTGACGGTATGCGACATGACCAACGAAGAGTCCGTGAAAGCCTGGGCGGCCGGCGTGTCCGACGCAACAGGCGATTCCGGCCTCGATATCCTGATCAACAATGCTGGCATTCTGACCCCGGGACCGATCGAGGTGCTTCCGCTCGACGCTGTCAGGCGTGAATTCGAGGTCAACGTGTTCGGGGCGCTGTCGGTTATCAACGCGTTCCTGCCGGCGCTGAGGAAGGCGCGCGGTCGCATCGTCCAGGTCAGTACCTGGACGGCGAGCATTCCCCTGCCTTTCAACGGACCGTCAGGCGCATCCAAGGCCGCCATGGAGGCCTTCGCGGCGGTCTATCGCGCCGAGTTGAAGTCCTTCGGGATCGATGTCGTGGTGGCGGCCGCGGGCAACATGAGAACCGGCGGCCCGGCAAAAACAGCAGCTGCGCTCAAGCGGGTTGCCGAGGCAATGACCCCTCAACAACGCGAGCTGTACGGACAAAACTTCGGATCCTTCACGGCCGCTCTCAACGCCATGCAGAACAGCGGGCTCGAACTCGGCGACCGCCGCCCGCAGAGTGATCGAGCTGGCCGAGCAAGTGCCGGCGCCGAGCCGGGCGCCGGTGGGAGCAGACGCTGGAGAAATGCTCCGGGTCGCTCGTGAGAAATCAGACGCCGAGCAGGATGCCCTGCGCCTCCGGCTCGTCGGCCTGAGTTAAGTCCCCCTTATCATCAACCACCTTATTTTATTGCAATAGGAGCCAGCCATGATCGAAATCATTGACGCCAACGATAGCCGCGCCGTTCGCAACAAAAACAATGTTCTCGCCCTCTACGATCTGATGATCAACACCAAGAAGTCGGAAGAGGGCACGGCCAAATTCGTAAGCCCCGCTTACGTCCAGCACAATCCGCTGATTGCAGACGGCTCGATCGCGCTGGGGAAATTCTTTGCCCAGATCACCCGGGAACGCGCCCGCGCCCGCGTCGTCGTCCACCGCATCATCGCCGCCGGCGACTATGTATGGGCGCACGTCAACTTTCTGAATCTCTTCAATGACGACCCGGGGGATACCGGGATCGCCGGCGTCGACATCTACAAGATGGACGCCGACGGCAAGGCCATCGAACATTGGGACACCTTGCAGATCGTCGGCGACCCGAAGAACTCGGCACCGTTGATCGCGCCGAACATTCCGCGCGCCAACCCGAACGGAATGTTCTGAGCGCGAGAACCTTTTTTCGTCACGGCCGGGCTTGTCCCGGCCATGATCGCCAGTCGCCCGGAAAAACTACTGCCGCAGCATGATCAGCGGATCGGCGCTGTCGGGCACCCGCCGCCACTGCGCATTGTCGTCGGCCTCGAACTGCCAGGTTTCGCCGCTGGCCGACATCAGCAATATCTGGCCATGATCGAGCCGCCATTGCGTCGGCGCGAAGGCTGCGACCGCCGGATCGCATTTCGGCTTGAGAAATACCTGGAAATTATCCTGGCTCGCCTCGGTGTTGGTCAGGGTCAGGCCGCAGATCGACTGGCCGTTGCCGCGAACCATCGCCCAGTCGCCGATCATCTGGTCCATCGATTTGGCCAGCGAGCGCGCGGCGGCGAGATTCTGCAGGATGTAGATGCCCTCGCCGGTGCGCAGGCCTTCGAAAATCCCGGTCTCGACTTCGGTAAAGTCGATCACCGGACTTGCCCGCGGCATCCTGCAGCCGCACGATATCCAGCCCCTTGATATTCCAGGCCGCGATATCCTTGGTGAACGGCAGCGCCGCCGCGCAGCCGGGCTCCAGTTCAAGCTTCAGGCCCTGCGGCGTCGAATCGCTCTTCAGCGTGACGACGCAGGTCTTGCTGCGTTCGGTGGTCGAGAGCTCCCATTGGCCGACCATGTCTTTTTTCAGGGTCGAGGCGTCCTGCGGCCAGCGCCGGCGATCCGCAGGCCATCGACGCCAACAGCGCCGCCAGCGCGATGCCAGGCGCGACCGCTGTCATCAGCGGCTCTTCGCAGGGGTTTCCGCCACCGGCGTCAGCGGCGGCTTGCCGGCAAACCAGGCTTTCAGATTGTCGACCACCAGCTGATCCATGGCATTGCGCGTCACCACCGAAGCCGAGCCGATATGCGGCAGCAGCACCACGTTCTGCATGGCGCGCAATTCGTCGGGCACATTCGGTTCGTTGTCGAACACGTCGAGCCCGGCGGCCAGGATGGTTCCCGACTTCAGCGCCGCGATCAGGGCCGGCTCGTCGACCACCGTGCCGCGCGCCACGTTGATGATCGACGCCGCGCGGCCCCAGCGCCTTCATGACGTCGGCGTTGATCAGCTTGGTCGTCGCGGCGCCGCCGGGGATGATGACCACCAGCGTATCGACCGCCTTCGCCATCTCGATCAGGTCGGGATAATGCTGGTACGACACGCCGGCCGCCGGATTGCGCGAATGATAGACCACCGGAACCGTGAGGCATCGAGCCGGCGTCCGATCGCCTGGCCGATCCGGCCCATGCCGACCATTCCGACCTTGCGGTCGCGCAGCGAGCCGACGCTCAGGGGAAAATTCTGCGTGGTCCAGAGGCCGGAACGCAGATAGCGGTCGGCCTTGACGAATTCGCGCAAGGTGGCGATCAAAAGCCCCATCGCGATATCGGCGACCTCTTCGGTCAGGACGTCCGGCGTGTTGGTGACGACGATGTTGTGCTCGCGCGCGTACTCGGCATCGATGTGATCGTAGCCGACGCCGAAGCTGGAGACGATCTCGAGCTTCGGAAACAGCGACAGCGTCGGCCTTGTCGCCGCGCACGCTGTTGTAGGTGACCGCGGCGCCGCGGATTTTCCCGGCGACCGCCGGATTCAATCGCTCGAGGTCATGCCTGGTTTCAAACGCATGCAGCACGAACTGGTCGGAAAAGCCGTTGTCGACGATCGGCTTGCTCGGCCCATAGATCAGCAGATCGATCTTCTCGGAAGAAATATTCCCGCCCACCATCAGTTTTCCTTTCCAAGCGCGCTCTCGTGCCAGCGCCGCAACACCAGATGCGAGGTTAGCGCGAGCAGCCCATAAATGACAATTCCGGCGGCGGAGAGCAACAGCAACGCGGCGAACATTCGGGGAATGTTGAGACGATAGCCGGATTCCGCGATTCGATAGGCCAGGCCGGACCCGGCGCCGGCGGAGCCCGCCGCGATCTCGGCGACCACCGCGCCGATCAGCGACAGGCCGCCCGCAATCCGCAATCCGCCGAGGATGAAGGGCAGCGCCGCCGGCAATTTGAGATAACGCAGGGTCTGCAGCCGCGACGCGCCGTAAAGCTGAAACAGGCCGGCCAGATTGCGATCCACCGAATTCAGGCCGAGCGTGGTGTTGGACAGCACCGGAAAGAATCCGACGATCCAGGCGCAGACGATCACCGCGGTCTGCTGCGGCAGATAGATCAGCAGCAGCGGCGCGATCGCGATGACCGGCGTGACCTGCAGGATCACCGCATAGGGAAACAGCGAATATTCCAGCCATTTCGATTGATTGAACAACAGCGCCAACGCAATGCCGCCGACGGCCGCCGCGACGAACCCCTCCAGCGTGGTCATGAGCGTGGTCAGCAGCGACCGCGACAGCACCGGCCAGTCGTCGACCAGCGTTCGGAAAACCGCCGCCGGGTCCGGCAGCACATAGGGCGGAATATCGTTGACCCGCACCACGAGTTCCCATGCCGCGACGCCGACCGCCAGCACGACGATGGGAAGCAGGATTCGGACGAGGCGCAGCATGCGGCTGTCCGGCGCGCCTTGCTCGGCGGACAATGGCGGGGTCTGCAACGCGCTCATGAACCGGGCTGCCCCGGAGCCAGCGGCGCCAGCGCGTTCGAGACCTTGCGGCAATAGCCGGCATAATCGGCCGAGGTGCGAAAATCCTCGCCGCGCGGCTCGGCGGCGTCGATGCGAAACTCGGCATCGATCCGTCCGGGCCGCGACGTCATCACGATCACCCGCTGCGACAGATACACCGACTCGAACACCGAATGCGTGACGAAGATGACGGTCTTGCGCAGATCGCGCCACAGCGAGAGCAGATCGTTGTTGAGCCGGAAACGCGTGATCTCGTCGAGCGCGGCGAACGGCTCGTCCATCAACAGGATATCCGGATCGGTGACCAAAGCGCGCGCCAGCGAGACCCGCATCTTCATGCCGCCGGACAATTCGCGCGGATAGGCGTCGGCGAATTCGGCAAGCCCGACCTGCGTCAGCGCCTCATCGACGCGCGTGTTCGCCTCCGCGGCCGGTGCATGCGCCAGTTTCAGCGGCAACCGCACATTCTCCCGCACGCTGGTCCACGGCATCAGGGTCGGCTCCTGAAACACAAAGCCGATGCGCATGCCCGGCGCGCGCCTGACCGGCATGGTTGGCCACGCCGACGCTGCCGGATGTCGGCGCGTTGAGGCCCGCGATCAGCCGCAGCGCCGTCGACTTTCCGCAACCCGACGGCCCGAGCAGCGACACGAACTCGCCTTTGTCGCACCGTCAAGATCGAGCGGCCCCAGCGCCATCACGCCGTTGTCATAGACCTTGGTGACACCGCGCAGGCTGACCGCAAGGCCGGCCGTGCGGGTGTCGATTTCGGACGGGGCAGCGGAATCGACCATTACGCCTCTAGTTCTTTGGCCGCAGATCCAGGCCGACGCCCTTGTTGATAAAGCGAAGCGTATAGGCCTTGCGGAAGTCGATGTCGCCGCGCACGACGCCGGCCCGCACCATTTTGTCGAAAAAGCTTGCGACCCGCGCGTCGGTCATGGCGCCGATGCCGTCGTGCAAGGTGTCGCCGGAATCGACGATGCCGTATTCCTTCATCTTGGCGACCGAATAAGCCAGCAACTCGTCGGTCATTTCCGGATTGAGCTTCTTGATCATCGCGTTGCCGGGCGCGTTGTCGCCGTACAGATAATGGTACCAACCGATGATCGAGGCGTCGACGAAACGCTGAACCAGGTCCGGCTTCTTGTCGATGAGATCGCGGCGCGTCTCGATCAAGGTGGAGTAGGTGTTGAAACCGTAATCCGCCAGCAGGATGACCCCCGGCTTGAATCTTGGCGCTTTTCTCGATCGCGAACGGCTCCGAGGTGACATAGCCCTGCATCGCGCTCTGCTTGTCGGCGAGGAACGGCTGCGCGTTGAAGGTATAGGGTTTGACCTTTTCCTCGCTGAATCCGTATTCGGACTTCAGCCATTGAAAATAGCTCGGTGATGCCTTCCTTGGACACGAACAGCGTCAGCGGCTTGAGGTCTTCCAGCTTGGTGACTTTCGATTCCGGATGGGTCACGAAGACCTGCGGATCCTTCTGGAAGATGGCGGCGACCGTCACCACCGGCACCTTGTTGGCGACCGCATCGAACGACTGCAGCGTGTTCGCGCTCATGAAGAAATCGAGCTTGCCGGCGATCAGCAGCATGCGGTTGTTGTCGTTGGGGCCGCCGGGCACGATGGTGACGTCGAGCCCGTAACTCTTGTAGGTGCCGTCGGCCAGGGCCTGGAAAAATCCGCCATGCTCCGCCTCGGCGACCCAGTTGGTTCCGAACGAGACCTTGTCCAGCGGGTCTGCGCGGCCGCGGACGAGATGGCCATCAGCGACGGCCATCAGGCCGGCCGTTAACGCTCGCGGCAAAAGAGCCGGGTTCATGATTGGACTCCGTCGATCGTTCTGGCCCATGATAGGACGCGCCCTGCCGGCCCGGACGTAGCTAACGTCCTCGCCGGGAATGAACTACAAACTACCTTGCAAATCCGTCCAAAGAAACGCTTCGCTCGATGACTTCAATCGTTCCGCCCCGCGACTGGACCGACATTCACTGGCCCGACATTTCCGGGGCCGCGGCCGGCGCGATGGATCGCGGTGTTGCCGCTGGCGGCGACCGAACAGCACGGTCCGCATTTGCCCGTCGGCACCGACGTCATGATTGCACAGGCCTATCTGGCGCGGGTGCGCGAGCTGCTCGCCGACACCATTCCCGCGACCTTCCTTCCGCTGCAGCCGGTCGGGATTTCCACCGAGCATATCGACTATCCGGGCACGCTGACGCTGCCCACCGAGATTGCGCTGAAGACCTGGATGGCGCTCGGCGAGAGCGTCGCGCGCGCCGGCATCAAGAAGCTGGTCATGGTCACCAGCCACGGCGGCAACAGCGCGGCCATGACCCTTGTCGCGCAGGATCTGCGCGCGCAATACGGGCTGCTCGCGGTCACCACCGGATGGTCGCGCTTCGGCGCGCCGGAGGGATTGTTTTCAGCGGAAGAATTGCGCCATGGCATTCATGGCGGCGCGGTCGAAACCTCGATCATGCTGGCGCGATATCCGGCAGCATGTGCGCACCGAAGAGATCGCCGATTTTCGTCCCGCGAGCATTGCGATGGAGAAGGATTATCGCTGGCTTTCCGCGCACCGGCCGGCGCCGTTCGCGTGGCAGGCCCAGGACCTTCACGCCAGCGGCGCCGCCGGCGATGCGACGCAGGCCTCCGCGGAGAAAGGCCAGCGGCTGCTCGATCACGGCGCGGCGGCGTTCTGCGAATTGCTCGCCGATGTCGATAAATTTGATCCGGAAGCTTTCTCAGGCGGCCCCAACGGCTGACGCTTCATCGGCTAACCCTCTGTGAT
The DNA here is from genome assembly GCA_963734795.1 of uncultured Alphaproteobacteria bacterium. Classification (GTDB taxonomy): domain Bacteria; phylum Pseudomonadota; class Alphaproteobacteria; order Rhizobiales; family Xanthobacteraceae; genus Bradyrhizobium. Next base: position 1,158,460 of record CAVTIW010000009.1, on the reverse strand, counting down.
AACTGGAAATATCGTGCCGCCGTTGAATCTCTCGCGGCACGGTTCGAAACCGGATTCAAAAGCGCTCCGTTTGATCCATCCCGGGGATGGAGGGTCTGTTCCGCCGATTGACATAGCATAGGGGGGTACCCTATTCTAGATCCGATGACACACACAATCAGAGAAAAGAAAAAGCTGCTGGCCCGGGTCGGCCGCATTCGCGGCCAGGTCGAAGCGATCGAGCGGGCGCTGACCGAAGAGGCCGGATGCGAGCGCATCATGCACATGATCGCGGGCATTCGCGGCGGCGTCGCGGGCCTGATGGCCGAAGTGGTCGAGGACCACATCCGCACCCATCTGGTCGACCCCGAAAAGAATCCGGGCGCGCTCAACGCCGACGCGGCGGATCAACTGATCGAAGTGGTCCACACCTATCTGAAGTGAGAGCAACGTCATGGCCGATGCCGAAACGATCCTTCAGTTCCCGGCGGCACAATCACGTGTTTCTGGGCAAGGATCACGACAAAGCGGAGCGCCGGACCTGGGCGGTGATCATCCTTTGCAGCGTCATGATGATCGCCGAAATTATCGGTGGCGCGCTGTTCGGCTCACTGGCCCTGATTGCCGACGGATTGCACATGTCGACGCATGCCGGGGCGCTGCTGCTGGCCGCGTTGGCTTACACCTATGCCCGCAAATATGCCGATGATCGCAATTTCACGTTCGGCACCGGCAAGTTCGGCGATCTCGCGGGATACAGCAGCGCCATCGTGCTGGCGATGATCGCCCTGCTGATCGGCTATGAAGCTGTAGTGCGCCTGCTCAACCCGGTTGCCATCAGCTTCAACGAGGCGATCCCGATTGCTGTCCTTGGTCTGGCGGTCAATGTCGCCAGCGCGTGGCTGTTGTCCGGCGGACATCATCACGGCCACAGCCATGATCACGCTCGTGACCATGATCATGGCGAAGAATCCCGACGTATCGAATTGAGCGCCGGCGCTGTCGAAATCGAGGTCTTTGAAGATCACGTGCCGCCACGCTTCCGCGTGACGGCAGATACGGGCCTGTCGTTGCAGGCCTCCGGTGTCAGCATCGAGACCATCAGGTCGGACGGCAGCCGCCAGCTATTCACGTTCGAGGACCGGGGCGGATATCTGGAGTCGCTCGATCAAATTCCGGAACCGCATGCCTTCCTTGCCAAAGTCCGGTTGCAGCTGGAAGGCCAGCCACACGAACGCGAACTGGAATTCGAAGAGCACGATCACGGGGCTGCGCATGGCGCGCATCACCGCGACAACAATATGCGGGCCGCCGTCATTCATGTTGCGGCCGATGCCGCGGTATCGGTTTTGGTCATTATCGGGCTGCTGCTGGCGCGCGCGTTCGGCTGGCTCTGGATGGACCCGCTTGCCGGCTTGATCGGCGCGCTTGTGATCGCAAACTGGTCGGTCGGGTTGCTGCGCGATACCGGCGGCGTCCTGCTCGATCGCACGCCGGATCCGCGCATGGCAGACAGGGTCCGCAAGGTGATCGAAAGCGAGGGAGATCAGGTCACCGATCTGCATCTTTGGCGGCTGGGACCGGGGCATCTCGGCGCGATTGTCTCGGTCGCAACCACCGGAGCACGCGAGGCGGCGCATTACCGCCATAGACTGGCCAAATTCGCCGACTTGTCCCACGTGACCGTGGAGGTCCAGCACTCCCTTTCGGTAAACGGCTAAGGCCCTGCCGCCCGCGCGGTCGCGCGTCACAGATATTTCGCGATCAGCTTGAAGTCCCTGAGTGCAGCCTGACCTTTTGAACCGGACGCCTTGAACGATCGTTCGAGGCTGTGGCTGAGGTGATCGTGGATCAATGCCTTTTTGGCACTTTCAATGGCGCTCTCCACGGCCTGCAATTGTTGAGCGATGTGAGCGCAAGGCCGGCGCTGCTCGATCATCTCGACAATCGTTTCGAGGTGACCATTGGCACGTTTCAGGCGTCGGGCAATCGCAGAATGGGGATGGTCCGGCATTCGAATCTCCTATCCTCCGGGGAGGATAGCAGCCATCCCCCCGGGAGGATACGGAAAAACGCTTGACACCGGTTTGGCGCCGGCGTACTGGCCAACCGGTGTCCGGGACATCCCGTTCGGGACAGGCATTTCAACCCTGATGAAGCGCATATGGGCAGTACTCCCTATGGCAACGCCAGTCCGATGACGTCGATCGGACCAGCGCTGCCGCAAGACATCAAGATTGGTCGCGACGGCGCTCGTCGCGTGAGGGTTGGTGGTCGCACATAGCCGACCGCGTTTCGCTCACCGGCCCGCCGCGCAACGCGGAAAACGGAGGTGAGCGATGTTCCAGAGACTCGCAAGATTCCGGCTTCTTCGGTCGCTGGGCATGGCGCCCGGGCGGCAGGGAGCCAAGCCTGCCAATGACAACCTGCCGGGCGTTCTCCGGCCAAGGGGATTGCGGCGGAGCAGACCACAGTCGCTCGCTTGTCATTGGTCCCTGATCGACGGCGGCACGCAACTGGTCTGTCGCTGGCAACCCGCGGCACTTGCCCAAACAACGCCTGAGGATCCGGATTCTGAACGGGCAGACCGCCGGACTCTCCGGTCGCAAACGGTCTGGCGTCGTCGCACCTCGCACACTCAATCCTGACGGAGGGAACGTGATGCTACGCGACGATGCTTCGCCGGCGGCGCATCGTTTCACATAGCCGTCTTCGAACCGTCTTATCAGGAACCGCGATCGCTGGCGGTGCTGAGCATGGCGGACTTGGGCCATCGGTGAACAAGCCCGCAGGTCGAGCAGGATTTTCGGAGTGAACGCATCGATCGATCAGACCGCCATCGGCCTCGTCGGGCCAATTTTGGAACACCGGCCGTCGACAAGCTCACTTACAGTTGCGAATCACTTGCAATAAGGATCGAAATAATGGCATCTTTCTTTCGATCTGGCTTTCGGCGGCAGTAATCGGCAAATCCGGACGAAGGGAATCGATCTCTCCTTTCATTTCTTCAAGGGCAGCGCACCGGCTTGATTGCAGTGATAACGAAAGAGGCCGCCGGAATGCTCACGCTGGAAATTTCCACCTGATGAACCGCCGTAACCGATGCTGGGAACGCGTATTGGCGGGCGTCGCGCTGGGCATGCTCGTGCTCGACGGCGCCGCGACCGCCGCCGACATGCCGCTCAAGGCGCCGGTTTTCAAAGCCGTTTACGACTGGACCGGATTTTATATCGGAGGTCATTTCGGCTATGGCGGCGGCAGCTTCGGTCCCGGCACCAATCCTCTCCCCGAGCAGGCCGTGTTGTTTCCGGACTCCGTCACGGGCCTGATCGGCGGCTATCAGGCCGGCTATAACAAGCAGTTTTCCAACCATGTCGTGCTCGGCATCGAAGCCGATGCATCGTTCACCGGCCCGCGGGACACTCCGGCACTGACGCCCGCGCCGTTCAATACGACGCTGGATTACGTCGGCACCGTGCGCGGCCGGGTCGGATATGCGTTCGGAGCGTTGATGCCCTATTTGACCGGCGGCTTTGCCTGGGGGCACAGCCACGTCGACATCAACGATAGCACCGGAGAGGTTGCCTCGTCGCCGGGCCAATACCAGCCGGGCTGGACCGCGGGCGCCGGCGTCGAATTCGCCGTCAGCGGCAACTGGAGCGCCAAGCTCGAATATGATTACATCGATCTGTCGCGCCGGATGTACGATTTGAGCGGCTTCGGGCTGCCTGATATCAACGTCGATCCGAATGTCCAGCTGGTGAAACTCGGACTGAATTATCGGTTTGGCGATACGCCGCCCTGGACCGCGCCGGTTGCCGCCATTGGGCAGCCCGCGCTTCCGGAATCGGACGTCTGGAACATCCATGCCCAGACCACCTTTATTCCCACCGCCTATCCCTCGTTCCGCTCGCCCTATGCCGGCACCAACAGTCTTCCGGGACCCGGACAGGCCCAGGAAACCTGGACCGCGACGGCCTTTTTGGGCGTCCGGTTGTGGCAGGGCGGCGAGTTTTATCTCGACCCGGAGCTGGCGCAGGGATTTGGCCTCAATGGCACGCTGGGATTGGCCGGCTTTCCCAACGGTGAGGCGCAAAAGGCCGGCTCCGCGTTCGGCACATTTCGTGCGCAGCGTTATTACCTGCGGCAGACCTTCGGTCTCGGCGGCGAGCAGGAAGACGTCGCGGACGCCGCCAATCAACTGCCGGGCAAGCGCGACATCGACCGGATCACGCTGATCGTCGGGCGGTTCGCGGTCGGAGATTTCTTCGACAACAACAGTTACGCGCACGATCCGCGCGCGGACTTCATGAACTGGGCGATGTGGTCGTCGGCCGCCTATGATTTCCCGGCCGACCTGCCGGGCTTTACGCGGGGCGCCGTCGTCGAATTCAACCGCAAGGACTGGGCGGTGCGCGCCGGCGCGTTCGAGGTGCCGTCGGCTCCCAACAGCGACCTTCTGGTGCTCGGCGACAAGAGCTTCGGCTCGGTGGTCGAATTCGAGGAACGCCACACCATCTTCGACCAGCCCGGCAAGCTGCGGCTTGGCCTGTTCGCCAACAGCGGCTACACCGGCAACTATAATCAGGCCCTGGCGATCGAGGATGCCGACCCCGCGCTTGATATCAACACCGTGATGGCGAGCATCCGCCGCGACAACCTCAAATACGGCTTCTACCTCAACGCCGAGCAGCAGCTCACCAAGGACATCGGCCTGTTCGCCCGCGCCAGCTGGAACGACGGCCAGACCGAAATCCTGTCATTCACCGACATCGACCGCAGCGTTTCCGGAGGCCTGTCGATCAAGGGCAGCCGCTGGGGACGCCCGAACGACACCATCGGCATCGGCGGCGCGATCAACGGTCTCTCCGAAGCCCACCGCGATTTCCTGGCGGCGGGCGGACTCGGCCTGCTGATCGGCGACGGCCAGCTCAACTACCGCCCCGAACAAATTCTGGAAGCCTACTACGCTTACGCGATCAACAGGAATTTCACGGCGACCGCCGACTATCAACTCATCACAAATCCCGCCTATAACGCCGACCGTGGACCTGTCTCCATCTTCTCAGGCCGTTTGCACGGCGAATTCTAAGCAAGGCGGCTCTGATGGCCCTCCAGGATTTTCGCCCGGCCGCGCTGGGGCAGGCGCTACGGCCCAACATCTGGGACCTCGTTGCGCTGATCCTCGTGATCGGCGCCATGGTGCTGATCGTCTACGGCGGCAGGCAGACCACGGCGCCGCTGTCGGTGCTCGATGTCGCGCCGGTGTCGCTCGATCCGGCCAATCTTCCGGCCTATGCGCTGCGAACGACCATGCGGATGCTGCTGGCGATCGTCTGCTCCATCATATTCACCTTCATCTACGCCGCACTGGCCGCCAAGAGCCGGCGCGCCGAGATGGTGCTGATCCCGTTGCTCGACATCCTGCAGTCGGTGCCGATCCTCGGGTTTCTGACCTTCACCGTCGTCTTCTTCATGAACCTGTTTCCCGGCCGCGTGTTCGGCGCCGAGCTCGCCTGCGTGTTCGCGATCTTCACCAGCCAGGCCTGGAACATGACGTTCAGCATGTACCAGTCGATGCGCAACGTGCCGAAGGACCTGGAAGAAGCCTCGCAAAGCTTTCATCTCAGCGGATGGCAGCGGTTCTGGCGGCTCGATGTGCCGTTCGCGATGCCGGGCCTGATCTGGAACACGATGATGTCGATGTCGGGCGGCTGGTTTTTCGTGGTGGCGTCGGAAGCGATCACCGTCGGCAACACCACGGTCACGCTGCCCGGCATCGGCTCCTACGTCGCCCTGGGCATCCAGCAAGCAAAACCTGCCGGCGATCGGCTACGCGATCCTGGCGATGCTGCTCGTCATTATCGCCTACGACCAGCTGCTGTTTCGGCCGGTGGTGGCCTGGGCCGACAAATTCCGGTTCGAACAGACCGCCTCGGCGACGGCGCCGTCATCCTGGATGCTCGACCTGTTTCGGCGGACCCGCGCGCTGCGCGCGCTGTCTATTCCGTTCGCGGCCCTCAACAAAGCCGTCTCGAACCTGCACATCGCGCTGCCCCGTTGGTCGAAAATGGCCCCGAAGGAACGAGGCCAGCCGTCGCGCATCGTCGACGCGCTCTGGCTGGCCTTCATCGTCGCCAGCACCGGCGCCGCCGCATGGGAAGTCTATCATTATCTCTCGGCGACATTGAGCCTGTCGGACGTCTTCAGCGCCGTCGGCTACGGATTCATCACGCTGGCGCGCGTCATCGTGCTGATTGCGCTGGCGACGCTGATCTGGGTGCCGGTCGGAGTCTGGATCGGGCTGCGGCCAAAACTTGCCGAGCGAATCCAGCCGCTGGCGCAGTTTCTGGCGGCATTTCCGGCCAACCTCGCCTTCCCGGTATTCGTGGTGATGATCGTGCGCTACGGCCTGAACGCCAATGTCTGGCTCAGCCCGCTGATGATTCTGGGAACCCAGTGGTACATCCTGTTCAATGTCATTGCCGGCGCCAGCGCCTTCCCGACCGACCTTCGCGAGGCCGCCGGCAGCTTCCATCTCAAGGGCTGGCGATGGTGGGTGAAAGTCATCCTGCCGGGCATTTTCCCCTATTACATCACGGGGGCGATCACCGCCTCCGGCGGATCATGGAATGCCTCCATCGTCGCGGAAGTCGCGAGCTGGGGCGACACCCATCTGACGGCCACCGGTCTCGGCGCCTATATAGCAACCGCGACGGAAGCCGGCGATTTCCCGCGGGTCGTTCTCGGCATCGCCATCATGTGCGTCCTGGTGACGCTGTTCAACCGGCTGTTCTGGAGGCCGCTTTATGCCTTCGGAGAGCGCCGTCTTCGTCTCGGCTGATCAAGGGGAAACTCATGCTCGATCATACCAACCGATCCAGCCTGCTCGATATTCGCGGCGTCTGCCGGTCATTTCCGAAAGGCAGCGGCGAGGAACTGCTGGTGCTCGAAAAAGTCGACCTGACGATCCATTCCGGCGAGATTGTCGGCCTGCTCGGCCGCTCCGGCTCGGGCAAATCGACGCTGCTGCGCATCATCGCCGGGCTGATCGCGCCCTCCTCGGGCGATGCAAAATGCCGCGGCGAGACCATCATCGGGCCGCCCAACGGCGTCTCCATGGTGTTTCAGTCGTTCGCGCTGTTTCCATGGCTGACGGTCCTGCAGAACGTCGAATTGGGTCTGGAGGCGCTCGGGATCGACAGCACCGAACGCCGCACCCGGGCGCTGGCGGCGATCGACCTGATCGGCCTCGACGGATTCGAATCGGCCTACCCCAAGGAACTGTCGGGCGGCATGCGTCAGCGCGTCGGGTTCGCGCGGGCGCTGGTCGTGCATCCGGACCTGTTGCTGATGGACGAGCCGTTCTCGGCGCTCGACGTGCTGACCGCCGAAACGCTGCGAACCGACCTGGTCGATCTGTGGATCGAAGGCCGGCTGCCGATCAAGTCGGTGCTGATGGTGACGCACAACATCGAGGAAGCGGTGCTGATGTGCGACCGCATCCTGGTGTTTTCCTCCAATCCCGGCCGCGTCGCCGCCGAGATCAAGGTCGACCTGCCGCATCCGCGCAACCGTCTCGATCCGACCTTCCGGCAGCTCGTCGACAGCATCTACGCCCGCATGACGCAGCGCGCCGAGCCGCGCACGCCGGCCATCGAGGGCATTCACGGCACCGGCGTCGGCATGATCCTCAATCACATCTCGTCCAACGTTCTTTCCGGCCTGATCGAGACCCTGGCGGGGCCTCCCTATAACGGCCACGCCGATTTGCCGGTTCTCGCCGGCAGCCTGCAACTCGAGGCCGACGAGATATTTCACTTCGGTGAGGCGCTTCAATTGCTGAGATTCGCGCAATTGAGCGAAGGCGATCTGATGCTGACCGACGCCGGCAAGCGCTTCGCCCACCTCGAAACCGACGCCCGCAAGAAGCTGTTCGCCGAACACCTTATCAATTACGTGCCGGTGATGGGTCTGATCCGCCGCGTGCTCGACGAGCGGCCCTCGCACACCGCCCCCGCCGCGCGCTTCCGCAACGAGCTCGAGGACTACATGTCGGAGGACTACGCCGACGAAACCCTGAAGACCATCGTGTCATGGGGGCGTTACGCCGAACTGTTCGCCTATGACGAGCAGACGGAATTGTTCAGCCTCGAAAATCCGCAGTAGCTTCGCGGCATCCGCACGTCGTCCCGGCCTCCGCGCCGGAACGACGGGGAGAGGCTACGCGCGCAATCCCTCACCCCGCCGGGGCAAAACTTTCCGCCCGCGCCATCGCCCAGGCCTCGCGGAAGCGCGGATCGCTGGTGCCATCGATCAGTTCGCCTGGCCGCAGCGACGGATAGAGCCGCGCGAACGACAGCACTTCGGTGGTCGAGGTTCGCTGCGAGAAATGGATCGGCCGGATCTGCTGCGGATGCTCGAGCCCCGCGGCGGCGAGCAGTTCGGCCAGTGCGTGCAGGGTGGCGTGATGATAGTTGTAAACCCGTTCGATCTTGTGCGGCACCACCAGCGCGCGGTTGCGCGTGGGGTCCTGCGTGGTCACCCCGGTCGGACATCGATCGGTGTGGCAACTCAGCGACTGGATGCAGCCCAGTGAAAACATGAAGCCGCGCGCCGAATTGCACCAGTCGGCGCCGATCGCCATGGCGCGCGCCATATCGAAGGCGGTGGCGATCTTGCCGGCGGCGCCGATGCGGATGCGATCGCGCGCATTGATGCCGATCAGCGCGTTATGGACGAAATTGACCCCCTCGCGCATCGGCATGCCGAGATGGTCCATGAATTCGAGCGGGGCCGCGCCGGTGCCGCCTTCATTGCCGTCGACCACGATGAAGTCGGGGTAGATGCCGGTCTGGATCATCGCCTTGCAGATCGCCAGAAATTCCCAGGGGTGGCCGATGCACAGTTTGAACCCGGCGGGCTTGCCGCCGGACAGCCGCCGCATCTCGCCGATAAAGGCCATCATTTCCAGCGGCGTCGAAAATGCCCGGTGAGACGCCGGCGAGATGCAGTCCTCGTCCATGGCGACGCCCCTGATCCGGGAAATCTCTTCCGATACCTTCGCCGCCGGCAGCACCCCGCCATGCCCGGGCTTGGCGCCCTGGCTGATCTTGAGCTCGACCATCTTGATCTGGTCGTCGGTGGCGACGCGGGCGAATTCTTCCGGATTGAACGAGCCGTCGCGGTTGCGGCAGCCGAAATATCCGGAGCCGATCTCCCAGATCAGGTCGCCGCCATTCTCGCGATGATAGGGGCTGACGCCACCCTCGCCGGTGTCATGCGCGAAGCCGCCCTTTTTGGCGCCGGCGTTCAGCGCGCGCACCGCGTTGGGACTGAGCGCGCCAAAGCTCATCGCCGAGATATTGAAGACCGACGCCGAATATGGCCTGGCGCAATCCGGACCGCCGATGGTGACGCGAAATTTCTCGTCGGCATGGGGCTTCGGCGCCACCGAATGGTGCATCCATTCATAGCCGTCGCGATAGACATCCTCCTGGGTGCCGAACGGCCGCTTGTCGAGCACCATCTTGGCACGCTGATAGATCACGGCGCGGGTGTCGCGGGAAAACGGCATGCCGTCCTTCTCGCTTTCGAAGAAGTACTGCCGCATCTCCGGCCTGATCTCTTCCAGCAGGAACCGGAGATGCGCCGAGATCGGATAGTTGCGCAAAACCGCGTGACTCTTTTGCGTGAGGTCGCGGATGCCGAGCAGCGTAAGGGCGCCGAAGATGAGGATCGGAATCAGGACCAGGTCGAACACCTTGTGATCGACGATCCCGATGCCGAGCAGCAGCACCGTGACGACGGCGCAAATCGTCAGAACGATGAAGCGTGGCGAGAACGGAAGCAGCAACGTTTCCATAGGATCCCTCGGGCAAATTCTGCCGTCTTATTGTTGTCGGCCGCAGCCTAATCCAACTGTTCCGGACAACCTGTACACGATATCCGGGCGCAGCGGTCAGGGATATGACAGCTGACAGCCGCGAGGCTACCTAAAGCAGCGGCGGGGAATCAATCCGGGCCGCGGCGGCCGATATCGCGGCGCCGCCTTTTTTGCGGTGCAATAATTCAACCCGGCCGCAAATGGCGGCTCAATGGCTGTGCGGGCGCATCTCTTCGGGAATCCCGACCTTCTCCAGGCCGCCTCGCGCCAGCCAGGCGTCGGTACTCTGGATGGCGCGCTCGATATGATCGGCCGTTCGCGAGAAATCATAGGGCGACCCCACCAGCGGACACAGCGGCGGCACCACGAAATATTCGATGCTCGGGGTCGAGATCTTCCAATTCGCTGACCAATTGCCGCGCGATCAGCAGCGTCAGCGCGTGCAGCGCATTTGCGACCGCGCCGGTCGGAGGCGTTTGCGTCGAGCAGGCGTACCCGGTCGGCAGAATGATCAGGCGATTGGCGCCTTTGGTGACCGCGACCTTGATCGGCGTATTGCTGGAGATCGCGCCGTCGGCCAGATAGAAATCCTTGTAGCGGACCGGCGCAAAAGCGCCGGGGATCGCGGTGGAGGCGATGATCGCCTGGGCGGCCGACCCTTCCGACAACACCACGCTGTCGCCGCTGACGATATCGGTGGTGACGATATGCACCGGAAGCTCCGCGTCCTGCAGATTGCGATAGGGCAGATGATCGTCGATCAGCTTCTGGATCCCGTCATGCGGGATCAGGAAATCCCGGCGCCAGAGAAATCCCAGCAGGGTCCGCCATGTCACCGGGAACACGTCATGCCGCGTCAATCCGCGCCAGATGGTTTCCAGCTCGAGAACGCCCTTCAGAGTCGGATCGCTCGCATAGTAAGCGCCGTTCAGGGCGCCGACGCTGGAGCCGACCACCATATCGGCAGAGATCCCGTGTGCGGCGAGCGAATGCATCATGCCGACCTGAATGGCGCCAAAGCTGCCGCCCCCGGCGAACACAAAGGCCGTCTTCGCCGGGCCTGCATGGTTGGATACGGACAAAACCTCTGGCGCTCCCGGTAACGAGGCGTCGGCGAAGGCCACGCGACGTTCAACTTATAGCAGCGGAAAACCGGGATGCGCCATCAACATTGTTTGTTGGTGCGTCGGTGAGCGCGCCGGATGTTGTGTGGTGCGCGTTACGCTGCGACCGTCATTCCGGGATGCGCCTTCGGTCGGCAATCGCCGACCTGAGGCGCAGGCACGGAATCCATACTCCCGCGGTGGTTATGAAGTCTCTGATCGGGCCGGACCCGTTGGCTCGCGCCCCGGAATGACGGCTTGGCAACCGAACGGCTCAGCGTTCGACGAACGCCTTTTCGATGACAAAGTGGCCGGGCGCGCTGTGGCTGCCTTCGAGAAAACCGCGCGCTTCAAAGCTCTGGCGCAGTTCGTCCAGCATGCCCGGGCTGCCGCACATCATGATCCGGTCGGTCGCGATATCCAGCGGCGGCAGGCCGATGTCGTCGAACAATTGCTGCGAGGTGATCAGGTCGGTGATGCGGCCGCGGTTGCGGAACGGCTCGCGGGTCACGGTCGGATAATACAGCAGCTTCTCGCTCAGCAGCGGACCGAGAAATTCGTCGTCCCGCAACCGCGCCACCAGCTCCTCGCCATAGGCCAGTTCGGAGACTTGCCGGCAGCCGTGCACCAGCACGATGGTCTCAAACCGGTCGTACACTTCCGGATCCTTGATCAGGCTCGCGAACGGCGCCAGGCCCGTTCCGGTCGACAGCAGCAGCAGGCGTTTTCCCGGGATCAGATTGTCGGTGATCAGCGTGCCGGTCGCCTTGCGCCCGACCAGGATGGTGTCGCCCTCCCTGATCTGCTGCAGCCGCGAGGTCAGCGGCCCGTCGGCGACCTTGATGCTGAAAAATTCCAGCGCTTCCTCGTGATTGGCGCTCGCCATGCTGTAGGCCCGCAGCAAGGGACGGCCATCGACCTCGAGGCCGATCATCGCGAACTGCCCGTTGAGGAATCGAAAGCCGGAATTGCGGGTGGCGGTGAAGCTGAAAAGTGTGTCGGTCCAGTGCCGGACAGCAAGAACTTTCTCTCGATGGAATGCGCTCATGGGTTTTGGTTTTTCCAATTGCTATACTGTAGAACAATGTTGTTGCGCGGTCTTCGATCAGGCGAAAACCCCTGCAACGATTGGCGATTTAGCGTGTGATCTGCCCTGATGCCAGAGATAGTCAGCAACGCGTGACGCGCAATTGAGGGTTCAAAATGGCAGTCGGTTTATTTTGCAAAATGGCTCGGACGCGGCTTCACCGTGACAGCGCTCGCACGCAATTAACTTGCTGAAATACCCGCCGTTCCGGCAGTTAATTGCCGCGCCTGCCGGGAAATCCCGCTAGAGATGCAGGCTGGAATAGCATAACCGGAGCGTCGGATATTTCATGCGAAGCCTTGGGAAATTTCGATCGGGAAAGCCGGCTTCCTACCCGGACCAGTCGGTCTACGCCGAATATGCCTGCGCTGAATTCGGCCTTTCGTTCTGCGATATCGACGGCGGAACGGGGCTGGTGTTTCAGCGTCGCTTGCCCGACCAAATGCATTCATTTCGGCGCCGGGCGATGTTCGTGGTATCCGCAAAACAACGCCACCGCCTCGACGCTGGCATCGGACAAATATTTTGCCAATACGATTCTTGAAAGCGCCGGCGTGGCGACGCTGGGCGGCGAATATTTCTTCCTGCATGACCGGCATCGCGGCCTTCGCGCCCCCGGCCATGAGCGCGACGATGCGCTCGCGTATTTCAAAAAACTGGGCGGCGCAGCCTTCGTCAAACCGCTGCTCGGCTCGCGCGGCGATTTCGCGCAAGTGGTTCACGGTGAAGCCGCGCTGGTGCGGTATATCCACGAGGTCTCGCACCACTACGACTCGGTGTTGATTCAGCCGGTTGTCTCCGGAATCGAATACCGGGTGTTTCTGCTCGATGACGAGGTTGTCTATGTAGCGCGGAAATATCCGCCGTTCCTGTCGGGCGATGGCGTGCGCCCGATCCGCGATCTGCTCGCCGCGCACAACGCGGTTTTGCGATCCCGCGGCCTGTCGCCGGCTTCGATGGAGCGCGACGCTTCGCTTGACACCGTGCTGCCGAGGGGCGAGCGCTGGGAAATTCCCGGGCGGATGAATCTGAGCGCGGGGGGAACGATGATCCTCGAAGTCCCTCATTCCGACGCCGCGGTGACGGCGGCGAGGAAGGCCGCCGGTGCGCTTGGACTTCGCGTCGCCGCGGTCGACATCTTTACCGATATCGGCGGAGATCCGGAAGCAACCGGGGTTATCGAGGTCAACGCCAACCCGTCGATCCGGCTGCTGGAGCAATCGGACCGGAGCGACCTGATCCTGAAAATCTGGCATCACACCTTTTCTGCGATGGGACTATTGGGTGTTTGATCTTCCGAAATACGGTGACGGCGTCTGCCTGGCGCGGATGGCCGAACTGCTCGACGCCGTGGCGGTGGATCGGACATGGCTCTCGCGGACGTCGGTCGTCGTAACCGGATCGAACGGCAAGGGCAGCACCGCGGCGCTCTGCGCCGGCATCGCCCACGCCCATGGCTTGCGAACCGGATTGTTCACCTCGCCGCATCTGTACCGCTTCAACGAGCGGTTTCAGCTTGACGGTGCGCCGATCAATGATGACGCGCTGGCGCGCCTGGTGGCGCGGATCGAAACCGCGATTGTCGCAATTTCACAGCGCAGCGGCGAAAAATTCGGAGCTTTCGAAGCCATGTTCGCGCTGGCCTGCCTGTATTTTCAGGAGCGGCAGTGCGATTTCGCGGTGTTCGAAGCCGGCATCGGCGGCCGCTACGATCCGGTCCGTCTGGTCGGCGCGCGCGCCACCTGCGTCACCTCGGTCGATTACGAGCATGTCGAACTGCTCGGCGATTCGCTGCAATTGATCGCTTCGGACAAGAGCGACGCCTGTGCATCCGGGGGCACCGTCGTCTACGGCGAGAATTGCCGGAGCCTGCGGCCGCACCTGATCGAATATAATCGCTATCGCGGCATCGCTTCCCTGTTCGTCCGCGACGAGGTCGGGATTAGCTGCGAATCCGTCGCGGCCCGCGGGCAGCATTTCGATTTCCGGTTTGGCGGCTATGATTTTCGCGGCCTCGAACTGAGCCTGCCGGGCGCGTTTCAATTCAACAATGCCGCCATCGCCGCCGCCCTGTTCCTGCTCTGGCTGCGGCGGACGCGGCCGCAAGAAACGCCTGCCGGGATCGAGGCCGCGGTGAGATCGGGGCTGCGCGACGCGCGCTGGCCCGGCCGGCTCGAGGTGATTCGGCCAGACCCGCTCACCGTGATCGACGTCGGCCATACCCCCGACGGCATCCGGCAATCGCTCGCAAGCCTGAAGGCGATGCATGGCGCGGACGGCTGGATTCTGGTGGCCGGCATTTCCTTCGACAAGAAGGCCGACGAGATCGTCGCATGGCTGGCGCCGTCATTTGACACCATCATCTGCACCGCCGCGTATCATAAGGGCGCGGCCGCGGAGGCGATCGCGACGGCGGCACGCAAATCCAATCCGCAGGCAACCATCCATATCGCCGCGACCATCGAGGATGCCGTGCGCCTCAGCGGAGCACTCGCCGCGGCGCGGAACCGGAAAATATACGTCGCCGGCGGATTATTCCTGGCGATCGAATACGCGGTGGTCGCCGGCGGCGGCCGTGCGCAGGACCTGAATTTCTTCTGAGGCGCGCCAGGCCCGGTTCCGGTCGTTAATGGCTCGTTAACCATTGCAAGCCGATGTTTCCGGCAAGCCAGGGAGCATCGCATGACCGACATATCATCTGTGGCATCGTCTGCCGTCGCCATGGTCGCCAAACAGACCGCCGATCTCGGTAAGGCCGCGAATGCGGCAACGACAAGCTTCGAAAGCGCCTTGTCCAAGGTCAAATCGACCATTGTCGGCCGACCCAAAACCGGTTTTGCGAGCGGTCCGACCTACGAGGCCGGCACCCTGACCGGTCAAACCAAGGCGGCCTTCAACAGCACCATCAACGCGGCCAAATCGGCGCTCAACATCAAGCCTTGAAACATCCCGAGAGCCCGGCCGGAAAAGGCCTCCGGCATTTTCGATCGGGCTTTTCCTGGTCATGGCCGGGCTTCGTCCCAACCATCCACGTCTTTGTTCCCCAGGGTGCAGCCAGGGCCGACAAACGCTTCGCCTCAAGCAGAATCGCAGTAACAACGCGACATAAAGCGGAAGAAAATCAAGGTGCGAACTTACCGATCTTACAGATTTGTAACGAGACAAAACCGATGAACCGTCAGCAATATTGCGCACGCGATCGGTCGACGCGACGGCACCCGTGCGCAGCGAACCAGCGCATCTGTCGGATCGGGATGGCCCTGTTCCGGCATGCTTTCTAGAATCACGGCATCACCAGTGGAGGTCATGTGAAGATGAACAGGTCGAGGCGCTCGAAGATCGTCTTTCCGTTGGTATCGATCATCACGGTGTTTGCGCTGTCGGCGCATGCAGAGGAGCCCAACAGGCCAGACGGCAGGGGAGCCCCGGGCAGACCGGGAGTTCAGGCGGCCCACCCCGGCCACCCGATGCCGGGCCGAGGGCCACAGGGCGCGCATTTCGCGCACGGAGGTTTGCCGTCGCATGATTTCGGTGGACACGCCTATCACGGCCGGCTCGCCTGGGGCGGTGGACGCTGGCACCACGAAATGCGCAACGGACGCGACGGCTGGTGGTGGGATGTCGGCGGCGCCTGGTATTTCTATCCGCAGCCCATGGAAGGCCCGCCCACCTATGTTTCCGACGTTGAAGCCATGGACGACGACGCCGGCCCGGAGGGTCCGCCCGTCGCCGGGGGTTATCCGCCGCCGCCCGGGGGCTACCCGCCGCCGGTGGCCTATGCTCCGCCTCCTCCGCCGCCTCCGCCGGACCCGGCCGCAAGCGCGGTCGGTGGCGCCGTTGTCGGCGGGCTGCTTGGCGGCCTGTTGACGGGCCGTCCCGGCGGCGCGCTGATCGGCGCGGTCGCCGGTGGCACGACTGGCGCGATCGTCGGCGCACAGGCCGCGCAGCGGCCCGGTTATTATCTGGCGCAGGGCGGTTGCTATTATAAATATCCGTCGGGACAGTACGTGCAGGTCGACCCGCGCAGCTGCTATTGAAATCAGCCGAGGGAGCCTTGCGCTCGCCGCGATTGCGGGCGCGGGTCCGGCGGGAACCGATCGCCCAAACAAAAGAACCGCCCGAGGGGCGGTTCTGATCCCGCGGCCAGCCGCGAAGGCTGCCTGATCCTTATTGCTGCATTTGCAGCAAGGACGACATCAGACCGCCGCTGAGAGTTTGCGAAGGGTTGGCTCCGACGCCGCCGCCCACGCCGCTGGTCGTATTCTGCAAATATTGATCGACGGATTGCTGGAAGGCCGATTGCGGAGTGGTCGTGGTTGGCGGTGACGGCTTGGATTGCTGCGGCTGCGACGACGACAACACGCTTGGGCTATTATTGACCGCTGAGACCATGGCGAAATCCTCGAAAAGCGAGAGCAGATTTGCGCTATTGAGGTACGGCCTTATGGTTAAGAGACGGTAAATCAGGCCCCGGCCGATGTTCCCGCGCTTTCTCTGTTGCCTTCGGTGAATTCGACCAACGCATCACCAACGCGCGCGATCACGCTGTCCCACTCGCGACTGTCGCACTGTCGGAACAAGCGTGCGGCAGGGTACCAGGGGCTGTCATCCCGGTCGAGCAGCCAGCGCCAGTCGGGCGCATGGGTCAATAATACCCAGACCGGCTTTCCCAATGCGCCCGCCAGATGCGCGATGCTGGTGTCGACCGATATCACGAGATCCAGACGCGAGATGAGCGCTGCCGTATCGGAAAAATCCTCAAGCTCCCGGCTGAAATCGAGGATGTTGCGGCTCTGTTCGAGCGTCTCGGTGTCGGCGGCGCGAACTTGCTTTTGCAGACTGACAAACGTTGCTTCGACGCCCAGCAGCGGCAACAGCTGTCGCAGATCGACCGACCGCTCGCGATCCCTGATATGTTTCGGGTTGCCTGCCCAGGCCAGTCCGATCCTCGGGCGGCGTTTCACCCCAAGCCGCATCTCCCATTTCAGCGAGGTCCGTTCTGGCGCGCGCAGGTAGCACGGGCTCGACGGAATGGTTTCAAGCCGCGTCCGGAATGCCAGAGGCAGGCTGAGAAGAGAGCATTGCAACGCGAAATCAGGAAGCGGGCTGCCTTTGGCTACGATCTCAGCCGCGCCGGCAAGACCGGTCAAGAGTTCCCGGAGCGGCTCTTCAACTTCGACTATCACCCGGGCTCCGCGCGCGGCGACCAGCGGCGTGTAACGGCAGAACTGAATGGTATCGCCAAATCCCTGCTCGCTATGCAGCAGAATCGTCTTGCCGGCGATATCGTCCGCTCCGAGCCAGAGCGGCTGCGGAAAATCGCGCGCTGTGATTCCAGCGGACGGAGCCTTGCGGCGCCACTCATATTCGATCCATCCACGCCGGAAGTCGCCGGTGACCAGGCTCGACAGGCCCTTCAGAAAATGGGCGTCGGCATGGTCCGGACGCAGCGCGATCGCGGAATCGTAACTCGCCAACGCCTCATCGAACCGCGTCAGGTCATACAGCGTGACGCCGCGATTGGCGAATGCTTCGGCGTAATCCGGCCGCGAGGCGAGCGCAGAATCGTAACTCGCCAATGCTTCCTCGAGCCGCCGGAGCTTGTGCAAGGTGACGCCGCGGTTATCAAGCGCGGCAGCATGGTCTGGTTGCACGGCGATCGCGTGTTCATGGTTCGCCAGTGCCTCGTCATACCGCGCCAGATCGTGCAAGACGACGCCGCGATTGGTGAGCGCCTCGACATTGTCGGGCTCCAGGGCCAGCGCGCGGTCGCAGCCCTTCAGCGCTTCGTCAAATCGCCCGAGATCGTGCAGCGTGGCGCTGCGATTGACCAGCGCCTGGGCATAGTCCGGGCGCAAGGCAAGGGCGCGGTCGTAGCTATCAAGGGCTTCATCGAATTGCTTCTGATCCTGCAGCGTGAGGCCGCGGCTGACCAGCGCCTCGGCATAATCCGGACGCAAGGCAAGGGCGCGATCATAACTCGCCATCGCCGCGTCGAGCCGTTCGAGTTTGTGCAAGGCAATGCCGCGGTTGTAGAGCGCCTCGACGTGACGTGGCTGCAGGCCGAGCGCGGCATCGTAGCTCGCCAGAGCATCGTCGTGTCGCCGCAGCTTGACCAGCGCATTGCCGCGATTGGTGAGCGCATCGGCATTATCCGGCCGCAGCGAGATTGCGGAATCGTAATTGGCGAGCGCATCGTCGAAACGCATCAGCTCGTATTGGGCGATGCCGCGATTGACCAGCGCCGCGACGAAATCGGGCCGCAGCGAGAGCGCGGAATCGTAGCTTGTCAGCGCTTCGCCATGGCGACCCAGCGCCTGCAAGGCGATGCCGCGATTGTTGAACGCTTCGGGATAGTCCGGCCGCAAGGCCAGCGCACGGTCGTAACCGGCGAGCGCCTCGTGGTGCCGCCTCATTTCGTGCAGGACGCCGGCGCGGTTGTTGAGAACCTCGACATAATCCGGCTGAAGCAGCAGCGCGCGGTCGTAACTTTCCAGCGCCTCGTCGAACCGTTTCATCTGTTTCAGCACCGCGCCGCGATTGTTCCACGCCTGGATAAAATCCGGCCGCAGTGCCAGCGCGCGATCATAGCTGGAAAGCGCCATGTCGTTCCGGCCCAGCGAACTGTAGGTGACGGCAAGGAGATTGAGGGCGGCGGCGGAATCAGGATCAGCGGCAACGATCTTGAGGCATATCTGTTCGGCCTCGGCGAGATTTCCCGCGTTGTAGGCTTTCAGGGCGATATCGAAAGCCTGTGACAACGTCAGCGATACCGCGCCCATTCCGATTTGCTTTCAGTTTTTCCGGGATGACTTCAAGGACCGGCGGCCGCTGCTGCTGCACCGTAAGACGGAAGCGGGAAGGTCAGCCACCGCAAATGCTCCAAAGCCGGGATGTTTCATCCGGTACCGCGGATGCTGGCCGCGACTCAGCGGAATCTACCCAAGCCCGGACTTTTTTGGCAAGCGGGCCAACCGGCAAAGGACAACCATCCACGCGATCCTGACATGAACTTGTCGTTACCTTGACGCGCCGCAAACCACGCATCGCGCGGCAACGGCGCGTCTCGAACCATGACGCCATCGGCATGCGCGGCCATGATCCGACCCAACCGGAGCACCGTTCCTGGTTGTTCGCCCGCTTGGTGTCGTCGAGCACCTTGAAGGCGTCCTCGAACTGCGGCGAGATCGCCACCTTGAGCCGCTCGCCGGTGGGAAGGCGCGCCTCGAACCATTTGTCGTAGAGCGGAATCAGATCGTGGTTCGAACCCAGTTTGCGAAAAGTCCGTTCCACCACCGCGGCCAGTTGCGGCTCACCCTTGCGAAACATGATCGCGTAGGGATCGTAGGACAAATAATCTCCGGTGACGCGAAATCTTTCCTGCGACCTGTGCCGCGCAATCGGGCCGTACAGCAGAATATCGTCGGTCGCGAAGGCATCGGTCTTGCCGTCCACCAGCATCTGACAGGATTGCTCGTGATCCGGCGGCACCCCGATCGTGAGGCTTACCCCGTAAGTTCCCCAAGCAGCTTGCGAGTTTGGCAGATTCCGGGGGTGACGCAACGCGCTTCAACCCCCGGCCGAATTTGCCACAATGTTCCCGTTGTGGAATGAGCGCCTGCCGACTAGCGTTGTGCGCAACACAATGTGAGCAGTTGCGCGTTTCGTGCGCGTCGACTGCATCGAGAATCGCCACGTCAGGGAGGAATGCCATGAACGACACCGTTAACCGCCAGATCTTGCTGGTTGAGAAGCCGACCGGGAAGCTTGGTCCGGAGCATTTCAAAATGTCCAAGGGCGCGATCCCGGAGCCTGGGGACGGCGAGGCGCTGCTGCGGGTGCGCTATATTTCGCTGGATGCCGCCAACCGGGCATGGATGCATGGCGCGACCTATCGCGCGGCGGTCGAGCCCAACACCGTGATGGCCGGCGGCGGCATCGCCGAAGTCGTATCATCGAAGGCGCCGGGCCTCGCGCCGGGCGACATCGTGTTCGGCGATACCGGCTGGCAGGATTACGCCGCGGTGCCGGCAAAGCATCTGACCCTCATGCCGAAGGTCGAGCCGATGACGCATCTGCTCAGCGTGTACGGCATCGCCGGCCTCACCGCCTATTTCGGGCTGCTCGACGTCGGCAAGCCGAAGGCCGGCGAGACCGTGGTGGTCTCGGCCGCGGCCGGCTCGGTTGGGTCGATTGTCGGCCAGATCGCCAAGATCAAGGGCTGTCGCGTCATCGGCATCGCCGGCGGCAAGGACAAGTGCAACTGGCTGACATCCGAACTCGGCTTCGATGCCGCGGTCGACTACAAGGACGGCGCGGTGTTCAAGGCGCTGCGGGCCGCGGCGCCGAAGGGCATCGACGTTTATTTCGACAATGTCGGCGGCGACATTCTCGAAGCCTGTCTGGCGCAGATGAACAATCGCGGCCGCATCGCCTGCTGCGGCGCGATCTCGCAATATGACGGCGTGCCGTCGGCGCATGGGCCGCGCGGCGTGCCCGGCCTGATCGTGGTGAAGCGGCTGATCATGCAAGGCTTCATCGTGATGGACTTCATGGACCAGCGCGACGATGCATTGAATGATCTGCAATCCTGGGTCGCCGCCGGCAAGCTGAAAGTGAAGGAAGACATCATCCATGGGCTGGAGAACACACCGAAAGCGCTGATCGGACTATTGGCCGGCGAAAACCGCGGCAAGCGGATGATCCGGGTGTGATGACCAGGATGTAGGGAGAGCAGGACAGTGCGTATCGCCGTGATCGGCGGAGGCCCCGGAGGTCTCTATTTCGCCTATCTCTGGAAAAAACGCCATCCGGACGCCGACATCGACCTGTTCGAGCAGAATGCCGCCGGCGCCACCTGGGGGTTCGGCGTGGTGTTCTCCGAGCAGGCGCTGGAATTCCTGCGCGCCGACGATGCGGACACCGTCGACGCCATCGCGCCGCGAATGGAGAGCTGGAAGAACATCACCCTGCATTTGCGTGGCGAGAGTGTCGCGATCGACGGCGTCGGCTTCTCCTCGATCGGCCGGCTCGATCTGCTGACAGTCCTGCAGCAGCGGGCGCGCTCGGTCGGCGTTATCGTGCGATACGACACCGCTGATCGAGTCCGTAAATGAGTTGTCCGGTTACGATCTGATCGTCGCGGCCGACGGCCTGAACTCGCTGGTGCGCCGCAGCTTCGAGAGCGAATTCGGCACGTCGGTTTCCTGGTCCGCCAATAAATTCGCCTGGTACGGCACCACAAAACGGTTCGAGACGCTGTCGCAGACCTTTGTCGAAAACCGAGCTCGGTGCGTTCAACGCGCATCACTATCGCTACTCGCCTGACATGAGCACCTTCCTGGTCGAATGCGATCCCGTGACCTGGCAAGCTTACGGCTTCGCCGACAAGACGGTCGAGCAATCGCAGGCCATCTGCGAGCAGGTGTTTGCATCCACGCTCGACGGACATCGGCTGCTGTCGAACAAATCGGTGTGGCGCAATTTCCCCTGGATCTGGAACGAACACTGGTCATGCGGAAACAGGGTGCTGATCGGCGACGCCCTGCATTCGGCGCATTTTTCCATCGGTTCAGGCACGCGGCTCGCCATCGAGGATGCCATCGCATTGACAAAGGCGCTGGAGGCGGAGCCGGATATTTCTGCGGCGCTCTGGTCCGCTACCAGAGCGAGCGCCAGCCGATCGTGAAAAAGCTGGTGACCGCGGCGCGCACCAGCGCCGACTGGTACGAAAAATTCCCCGACCATATGCAGCTCGATCTGATGGATTTCGCCTACAGCTACATCACCCGCTCGGGACGGATCGACGATGCGCGGCTGCGCGCGATGTCGCCGGCCTTCATGGCGCGCTACGAGGCGTCGAAGCCGCCATGGCAGCAGAGCGGGAGCAAGGCATGACTTCGCCGAAGCCCGACCGATCGCTCGAGATCGCCGATGCCGTCCCATCCGACAGCTTTGGCGCAGTGGAGATCGGCTTTGCGATCCCGCAAGCCTACAACGCCAGCCGCATCCTGTTCGACAATCTTGCGAAAGGACACGGCGACCGGCCCGCGCTGACCGGGCCGGCCGGAACGCGCAGCTATGCCGAGCTCTGCGCCGAAGCCTCGCGCTGGGGACACGGCTTCCGGTCGCTGGGGCTGAAGCGCGGCGACCGCGTCCTGATGTTCCTCGACGACACCCCGGCCTATCCGGCGGCGTTCTTCGGCGCGGTCCGCGCCGGTTTTGTGCCGCTGCTGATCAATACGCTGACGCCGCCCGACCTCCTGCAGTTTTATCTGTCGGATTCCGGCGCCGCCGTCGCGGTCGCCGACGCCGAGTTCTGCGCGCGCTTCGACGCGACGGCCTGCCAGGATACGCGCCTTGCGCACGCTGATCGTGGTCAACGGCGCTGCCGGCGAGCACGCCGTGCCGAACCCATCGCAGCCGAACCATGGCTGCCGGAATTTTCCGCCGAGTCTGGCGGAAGCCGACACCCACCGCAACGAGATGGCGTTCTGGATGTATTCGTCGGGCTCGACCGGCCGCCCCAAGGGCATCGTCCATCTGCAGCACGACATGGCCTATAGCGAGGCCGCGTTCGCGCGCAACGTGCTGAAGCTCAAGCCCGACGACATCTGCTTTTCGGTGCCGAAGATTTTCTTCGCCTACGGTTTCGGCAACTCCATCACCTTCCCGTTTTCGGCCGGTGCGGCGACGCTGCTGCTGCCGGGCCAGCCGAAGCCGGCGGCGATTTTCGAGGCGATCGAGCGTTTTCGCCCCACGGTGTTTTTCGGATTGCCGACGCTCTATACCTCGCTGACCAAGGCCGACGGCGCGGCGGCCACCGATTTCTCATCGCTGCGCATGGCGCTGTCCGCCGCCGAGGTGCTTTCGGCCGAGGTTTTCAATGGCTGGAAGAGCCTCACCGGGCTTGAGATCGTCGAAGGGCTGGGATCGACGGAAGTGCTGCACATCTACCTCTCCAATCGCCCGGACCAGCAAAAAGCTCGGCGCCGCCGGCCTTGCGCGTCCCCGGCTATGAAATCGCGCTCCGGGACAAGGACGGCCGCGAGGTCGGCGACAACGAAGAGGGCATCCTGTGGGTGCGCGGCGATTCCAACACGCCGCTGTACTGGAACCGGCCGGACAAATCGGCGGAGACCATCCGCGAGGCGGGCTGGATCTACACCGGCGACCGTTTTGTGCGCGACAGCGACGGCTTTCATTTCTTCCGCGGCCGCGCCGACGACCTGATCAAGATCTCCGGCCAATGGGTCTATCCGCTCGAAGTCGAGCTTTGCCTCGCCGAACATCCCGACGTGCGCGAATGCGCGGTGTTCGCCGCCGAACTGCCGGACCGGCGCATGACCCTGAAGGCCGTGGTGGTGATGAACACGCGGCGCGTTCGATGCAACCGACGCGACGAAAATGCTGCAGGATTTTGTGAAGGCAAAACTGCTGCCGTACAAATATCCGCGCGAGATCAGGTTCATCGACGAATTGCCGAAGACCGGCACCGGCAAGATCGACCGCCAGGCGCTGTTGCGGGATTAGCGTCGTGCATGGCGTCGTGCACAGGCGCCCTTCCCCCTCTCCCGCTTGCGGGGGAGCGTCGGGGTGGGGGCACTTGATCGAAACGCTGACTTTGAAACCGGTGGAGTGCCCCCACCCGCCACGCTCCGGCGCGCAAGTGCGCTGCCGAGCGTGCCGACCTCCCCCGCAAGCGAGAGAGGTAAGAAAGAATTCGCCGCGGCGCTATCCCGCCAATCCCGTCCCGCCATACAGCCACGCCAGATCGCGGTAATAATCCTCCGACGTCTTCGCGCCCATGATGGCGTTGCGGAGGCGGGCGTGTTCGCCGGAGGGGTGGTAGATGTGTTCGCCGATGGCGCGGGACAGCAGTTGCACGCGCGCGGTGCGGGCGAAGCGCTGCGCACGGTATTGCTCGAGCGCGCTGGCGTGATCGCCGGGATGGGCGCCGAGCATGTGCGACAGGCACACCGCGTCTTCCATCGCCTGACAGGCGCCTTGCGCGAAATATTGCATCATCGGGTGCGCGGCATCGCCGAGCAGCGCGA
This sequence comes from uncultured Alphaproteobacteria bacterium, assembly GCA_963734795.1. Taxonomy (GTDB): domain Bacteria; phylum Pseudomonadota; class Alphaproteobacteria; order Rhizobiales; family Xanthobacteraceae; genus Bradyrhizobium. The sequence continues at coordinate 1,134,349 of CAVTIW010000009.1, read as the reverse complement.
CGCGGCCGTCGACCCAGCGCTCGGTGGGATCGCGGTCGCACAGCACCCACAGTTTCCAGTTCCTGCCGTGGCGGATGATGTTTTGCGCGCGTTCATGCACGTGCGCTGAAACCCTGCATGACCTCGTCGTCGGAGACCGGCTTGCCGGCGACCGGCTCCGGCGCGTCGTTGTGATAGGTGACGACGAGGTTGAACACTTTCCAGCCCGACAGCGGATAATGCACGATGTGGCATTTCGGCCCCGCCCACAGCGTCGCCGCGTTCCAGCGCAGATCCTCCGGCATCTGTTCGGTCGGAATCACCGAGCGATAGGTGGTATGGCCGGAGACCCGCGGCGGCCCGTCGCCAACCAGTTGTTTGCGGATGTTCGACCACAGCCCGTCGGCGCCGATCAGCAGCGCGCCGGTGACGCGTTCGCCGGACGCCAGCCGCGCCGTCACCGAGGACCCGTCCTGGTCGTAATCAATAACTTCGCTGCTGACGCGCAGATCGATCAGGTCGTGATCCCGGCAGGCTTTCAGGAACACGCCATGCAGGTCGCCGCGATGCACCACCGCATAGGGATTGCCAAAGCGCGCGCGAAAGGCGTCGCGCAGATCGACATGGGTGATCTCCTCGGCCGTCAGCGCATCCATCAGCCGCATCTGATCGACATAGACCGCCATGCCGCGCGCCGCCTCGCCGACGCCGAGATAGTCGAAGGCATGGAACGCGTTGGGGCCGAGCTGGATGCCGGCGCCGATCTCGCCGAGTGCCGAGGCCTTTTCGAGCAGGATCGAGCGGAATGCCCTTTTGCGCCAGCCCGAGCGCCGCGGCGAGGCCGCCGATACCGCCGCCCGCGATCAGCACCGGTCGCGCGCCTGACCGATCCCATCAGCTCGATTTCCTGAAATGTTCGCAGCGCGTCTTCGGCGCGCAGCGGCACCCGTGAGGCCTCGTTGTTGAGATCGACCAGTTGCGTCATCAGCGCCAGCAGCGTCTTGCGGTCGGCCGGTTTCAGCGGCTGCAGCATCCGCGCCTGCGCGCTGGTCGACCGACGGCATGATATCGCGCAGCAGCGCCGCTCCGGTTTTGGTCAGATGCAGCAGCTTGACCCGCTTGTCCGCTGCCGCCAGGCTTGCGCTCGATCATAGTGCTTGGCCTCCAGCCGCTCGATCACGCTGCCCAGAGTCGAGCGGTCGAAGGCGATCACCGCGGAGAGCCGCGTGGCGTCGATGCCGGGATGGGTGCGGATCGCGACCAGCGCGGCATACTGCACCGGCGTCAGGTCGTACGCCCTGCACTCCTCGACGAAAATCGCCACCGCGATCTGCTGCATCCGGCGAAACAGATAGCCGGGCGCGGTGTAGACCGCATCCATCGTCATCGGCGCGGATTTATTCGGCATCGGGCTGCCGGTCCGGTGCGGCGTCGGCGAACGCCTTGGTTGCTTTTCGCCGCGGTCTCGGCCTTCAGCAGGCGCGGAAAGCCGGCGAGATCGACGCCGAAACGCCGCGCATTGGCCAGCTGCGGCACCAGGCAGAGATCGGCGATGGTCGGCGTATCGCCGAAGCAGAACGGGCCGGGCTCATCGGCGATCAAGGTTTCGCAGGCGCCAAGGCCCTCGCGGTTGGCCCATGCCGCCCAGCCCGTCACCTGCTCCTCGGGCAGGCCGAGTTCGCGAAGCCGCGCCAGCACCTTCAGATTCTGCACCGGATGGGTGTCGCAGGCCAGCGCCATCGCAAAGGCGCGGACCTTGGCGCGGCGCAGCGGGTCCTTCGGCAGCAGCGGCGGTTCGGGATGGGTTTCGTCGAGCCATTCGATGATGGCCAGCGACTGGGTGAGGACCGCACCGGCATCGTCCTGCAGCGTCGGCACCAGCCCTTGCGGATTGATCGCGAGATAGGCCGGCGCGCATTGCTCGCCCTTGCGCAGATGATGCGGCCAGGTGCTCCACGCTCAACCCCTTCAGGTTCAGCGCGATTCGGACCCGGTAGGACGCGCTGCTGCGGAAATAGCCGTGCAGCTTCATCGGAACCTCCCTTGAAGTCTTGTCGTTTTCTGTGTGTTGCGTCATTGACGCTAGCCACTTTGTAAGTATGCTGTCAATAAATCCAATGAACAAGAACGACGGGAGGCCGCCATGGAAGCCGTACAGAAGACGCCGGAACGCGAGGCGTTCTACCGCAAGATCGACGGCGAAAATCTCTCCGCGCTGTGGAACGTGATGGGCGACCTGATCACGCCGGAGCCGCGGAGCGCCTGCCGGCCGCATCTGTGGAAGTTCGACGCCATCCGCGACTACATGACCGAAGCCGGCAATCTGATCACCGCCAAGGAAGCCGAGCGGCGGGTGCTGGTGCTGGAAAATCCCGGGACTGCGCGGCCAGTCGAAGATCACCACCTCGCTGTTTGCCGGCGTGCAGATGGTGATCCCCGGCGACGTCGCGCCGGCGCACCGGCACAGCCAGTCGGCGCTGCGCTTCATGCTCGAGGGCAAGGGCGCGTTATACCGCGGTCGACGGCGAGCGCACCGCGATGGAGCCCGGCGATTTCGTCATCACGCCGTCGATGACCTGGCACGACCATTCCAACGAAACCTCGGAGCCGATGTTCTGGCTCGACGGGCTCGATATTCCGATGGTGCAGTTCTTCGACGCCTCCTTCGCCGAAGGATCGAACGAGGACCAGCAGAAGATCACCCGCCCCGCCGGCGACAGCTTTGCGCGCTACGGCCACAACCTGCTGCCGGTCGACGAGAAGCGCAAATCGAAGACCTCGCCGATTTTCAATTATCCCTACAGCTACACCCGCGAGGCGCTGGAGCAGGCCAAGCAGCGCGACGAATGGGACGCCTGCCACGGCCTGAAACTGAAATTCTCCAATCCCGAGACCGGCGATTTCGCGATGCCGACCATCGGCACCTTCATCCAGATGCTGCCGAAGGGCTTCAAGACCGCGCGCTATCGTTCGACCGACGCCACGGTGTTCGCCGCGATCGAAGGCAACGGGCGTTCGCGGATCGGCGAGCAGATCTTCGAATGGGGCCCGCGCGACCTGTTCGTGGTGCCGAGCTGGCAATGGGTCACCCACGAGGCCGACGCGGATTCGGTGCTGTTCAGTTTCTCGGACCGCCCGGTGCAGCAGAAGCTCGATCTGTTCCGGGAAGACCGCGGCAATGCTTAAGCGGCGCGGCCACCGTTATCGGCAAGTGCCCCCATCCCGGCCCTCCCCCGCAAGCGGCAGAGGGCGTGCGCTTCGTTGCGTGGTGGGTAGCGTGCTTCCACAGATGTAAATCCAACCTGCTTTCACACGCGAATGTTCGAAAACAATCGCGCCGCGCATGCGGCCGGCCCCCTCTCCCGCTCTTGCGCGCTCTTGCGGGGGAGGGGGTGGGTGGGCTCGCGGGCGAGACGATCGAGTATGCCCCGCGATCTCACCGCCAGTGCAGCAACCTCGTTTCCAGCCAGTTGATCAGCCGCCCCACCGCGAGGCCGAACAGCGACAAGATCACCACGCCGGCGAGCAGCTGATCGGTCTGCATCAGATTGCCGGCCTGCAGCACGAAGGCGCCGATGCCGAATTCGGCGCCGATCATCTCGGCGCTCACCACCAGCAACAGCGCGATCGAGGCGGTGATGCGGAAGCCGGCCAGGATCGACGGCAGCGCGCCCGGCCAGATCACCCTGCAACGATGGCGTGGAACGGCACGTTGAAGCTCTGCGCCATCCGGATCAGATTGCGCGGCACCGCATCGACGCCGCTATAGACCGAGATCGCGGTGGAAAAGAACACCCCGAGCGCGATGGTGGCGATCTTCGGCTCTTCGCCGATCCCGAGCCACAGGATCAGCAGCGGCAGCAGCGCGATCTTCGGAATCGGAAACAGCGCCGAGATGAAGGTGATGCCGACGCCGCGCGCCAGGCCTGAAAGCCCGATCGCGAAGCCGACGATGACGCCGGCTACGGTTCCGAGAATCCAGCCGGTGCCGATCCGCATGATCGAATACGACAGATGCTGCCAGAGCGCGCCGCTGCGCGCGAGCTGATAGATCGCGCGCGCGATCGCGCTTGGCGCCGGCAGGAACAACGGATTGATCCAGCCGGCGCTGCCGGCCAGTTGCCAGAGTCCGATCACCAGCGCGAGCGCGATCCAGCCGGCATAGCGCCCGGCTTTCGGGGCAAACCCGCCGCCGCGAAACGCCACCGGATGGGGTTCGGTGCTGTGCTCAGCTTTCGGCAATTCGAGCGCGCTCAAGCATGCTGGACCTCGCGCTCGGCTTCGACCGCCTCCTCGCGGATCAGCGACCACAGCTCGCTCTGCAGCGCCAGCAACTGGCCGCGGGCGTTGATGTCGCCGCGTTCGCCGCGGGTCAGCGGAATGGTGACGACCTCGCGGACCCGGCCGGGCCGCCGCGACAGCACCACGATGCGGTCGGCGAGCCGGACCGCTTCCTCCAGATTGTGCGTGACATAGACCGCGCCCATCGCGCCATCGGCGAGCAGGCCAATAAAATCCTCCATCAGCAATTCGCGGGTCTGCGAATCCAGCGCCGACAGCGGCTCGTCCATCAAGCAGGATGGCTGGCCGCACCGCCAACGCGCGCGCGATGCCGACGCGCTGGCGCATGCCGCCGGACAATTGCTTGGGATAGGTGCCGCGAAAATCCGAAAGACCGGTGCGGCGCAGGGCGTCGTCGACGATGGCGCGGCGCTCGGCCACGGCGAGCCCGGTATGCAGCAGCGGGAATTCGACATTTTCCGCGACCGTGCACCACGGCAGCAGCGCAAAATCCTGGAACACGAAGGTCAGCGGATTGAAACTTTCAGGCGGCGGCGCGCCGCGCCATTGCGCCGAGCCCGAGCTCGGCTGCAGCAACCCGCCGAGGATCGACAGCAGCGTGCTCTTGCCGCAACCCGAAGGCCCGACGATCGCCACCACCTCGCCCGACCGCACCGTGAACGAGACGTCGTCGAGCACCGCGAGCGCGTCGAAGCGGTGGGTGATGTGGTCGGCGATCAGATCCATCTGGTGTTCCGTTTTCCGAAGTTCGCGATCCCTGCGGCACCTTCAAACTATCCCGGCCGTCATTGCGAGCGGAGCGAAGCAATCCATAGCGGCACACCGAAGACTGGATTGCTTCGCTGCCGCTCGCAATGACGGGTGTACCATCAATCCGGCTTCACATAATCCCTGGCGATGATGGCGTCGACATTGAATCCCTTGTCGACGAATCCCTGCGCCTGCAGCCAGTCGATCTGGTTGGCGACATTAGCGACATCGAGCTTGCCGTCGGGGTCGATATAGGCGCAGTTGCCGACCACCTGATCGAGCGGCAGATTGGTGTATTTGGCGATGATCTCCAGCAGCGGTTTTGTCTGTTCGTTGATCGGCGCCTTGCCGTCAACCACACTGGCCAGGATCACATCGTGATATTCGCGGTCGGCGCGCGCCAGCGCGGCCAGCAGTTTGGTCACCAGCGGCTTGTCGGCGAGGGTTTTGGGCGAGGCGAACACCGCGCCGAGCTGCCACGGCGTCTCGTCGCCGACCCAGCCCAATAGTTTCGCGCCACCGGCGTCCAGCAGCGTCCGCGCGGTCGAGACCGGCAGCAGCGCAGCATCGACGGTCTCGCCTTTCAGCGCGGCAGCGGCGTTCGACAGCGACTGCAGCGGCAGCACTTTCATGTCGCTGAGCTTGAAGCCGTATTTGTCGGCGAGCAGGCCGAGCGAATAGTGAAAGCTGGAGCCGACCTGGGTCACCGCGATGCGCTTGCCGGCGAGATCCCGGGGCGTCTTGAGGCCGGCGGCGTAGGCGTTATTGCTGGCGAAATAGCCGATCAGGGGATAGCCCGCCTTCTCGCGGCTCATGCCGCCGATCACCTTCAGCGTGCCCTTGCCGGCGAGGTTGTAGAGCCCCGCGGTAAACGCCGTGATCGCCGAAATCGATATCGCCCGAGGTGGTCGCCACCGCGATCGGCTGCGCCGCATCGAAGAATTTCAATTCGACATCGAGACCGGCGTCGCGGAAATAGCCCTTGTCCTGCGCGATGAACACCGGCGCCGACGACGACAGCCGGAGCACGCCGACTTTGGCCTTCAATAGCTCTTCGCAGTGACCATCGGATGATGCGGCCACCATCGCCGTCATCGCCAGCAGGCCGGCGAAAGCCAGCCGCCTATATCCCGGCCGCGCCTTCAAGGCGCGATAGACCTGTATCACCCAATCTCCTCCGTCGTCTGTTCTTGCTCGATCTTCGTAGATCGAAGCATGGCACTCCATCTCCGCAATGGCAGCGCGCCCCCTCTCCCATGGGGAGAGGGGGTATGGTCTCTCGCTAGGCCGTAACCCCTCACCCGGATCGCAAGAGCGATCCGACCTCTCCCTATGGGAGAGGTCCCATGAGCATCCGCGCAGCAAATGTTCAAATCTTCTACAGCCCTTCCGGCACCGCCTGATCCTGCCCGAGAAAGGCGCCCTGTTGTTTCAATTGTGCCTGCAGTTTGTCGACCGCGATGTCGCGCGGAATGGTATTGCCGCCGAGCGCCAGCGCCGCAGCCGACCCGGCGGCCTCGCCCATCGACAAAACAGGCGCCGGAGACGCGCGCCGCCGACTGGCCGTCATGGGTCATCGAGGCGCAGCGCCCGGCCACCAGCAGATTGTCGATGCCTTCGGGGGTCAGCATGCGATACGGCAGTTCATTGAAGCCGCGCGATTGCGGGATCGGCGGGAACTTGAAGATCACGTCGCCCGCGACATGGGATTCCATCGGCCAGCCGTTGACGCCGATCGAATCGTCGAACGAGGCGCAGCCGAGCACGTCCTCGCCCGAGAGCATATAGCCGCCGACCACGCGGCGGGTTTCGCGGATGCCGAGCTGCGGCGGCAGATCGACGATGTAGGATTTCTCGAACCCCGGCACCGTGCGCAGGAAATTGAAGGCGTTGACGGCCTGGCGGCGGCCCTCGATCTCGCCGCGGGTGAGGTCGTCGGGCTCAAGGCCGTTGATCGCGGTGCCGTCGGCGCGCGCCAGCTGGGTGAAATTGACCCGCCATTCGATCTGCGAGCGCTGCGGCCGCACGATCGCGGCCTTGCGCGGAAAATGATGCGTGCCCGCAGCCTCGGCCTGCTTCCATCAGCGCCGGAATCGTCCGCCAGGCATCGCCGGCTTTTTCGGGATCGATGCCGTTGAGCCGGAACATCATCGAGGGGTAGAGCATGCTGCCGGCGTTATCGCCGACCTCGAAGCGCGCCCCGGCCCAGGCCGCGAGATCGCCATCGCCGGAGCAATCGATGAAGATGTCGGCGGCGCACCGCCTGGCGTCCGGCCTTGGTCTCGACCATCAGCGCGTTGATGCGGCTGCTCGTCGTGCATCACCACGCCGGCGCCGAGCGCATGAAAGAGGATATCGACCTTGTGGGCGGCGAGCAGATCGTCGGCGGCGATCTTGTAGGCCGCGGTGTCATAGGCCTGCGCCAGGATCTTTCCCGAGAATCAGATGCGGCGCGTTGAGCCCGCCGAGCCGGTCGATGCGCGCCAAGCAGCTCGGAAGCGATGCCCTGCACCACCCGATGCATCTCGCCGTGGACATTGGCATGCAGTCCGCAGAAGTTCGTCACCCCCGCCGCCGTGCCCATGCCGCCGAGAAAACCGTAGCGCTCGATCAGCAGCGTCCGCCGCCCCGCACGCGCCGCAGCCACGGCAGCGGCGATCCCGGCGGGTCCGCCGCCGAGCACGGCGACTTCATATTCGCCATAGAGCGGTATCTGGCGCGCGGGTTCTTCGATGGTGCTTGGGAGGCAAGTTGGGATTCCCGGATGGTGCGTGCGCATCATGCCCCGGGTGAGGAATTTTAGCCATCGCGTCAAGGGGTGACGCAGGGTGCAGGCTGGAGCAAATTCGCGAAACTGCCACCGATCACGGGTAAGGGCGGAAAGTCATAACGATAAAGTGCGCGGCTGAAGAACGATGCGCCCGGCGTACCAATCGCTGCCTCGCCGACGGCGGTGTTTTTCCTTGGGGCCGCAGGCTTTCTGACGGCGCACCCGAAGCCGTGTGGCCAACGCCGCATGCATTTCATCGCACCGGGATTCATTCGGATTTGAAAGCAATTAGCGGGGTGCGGCGGAAGCTTCAAAAAATCATATTCGCGCCCACAGACGAATGGGTGGTGCGATGGATATGGTGTTTCAACAGGCGCTGATCGAGGCACTGCGGTACGGGTATGTGGCGCTGCGGCTTTGGACGGCACGCGCCCGTCAGACGACGCAAGCCGATCACGCACGGCGGCATTCCGCGCAGGTCGAACCGGATCAAATGGTCCTTTACTCCGATCGAGCACGATCGAGCTCACAGGATGCGGCTAGCGGCAGAGAAGCCGAAGGCGAGGAGGAACACCCGCGCTCGACAACGCGTCTGCCTCATTACAATTCGAAAGCAACAATCGGAGTGCGCGCCCTGCGACGGCCGTGCTCGAATCGATCCGGCGCCGGGGGCCGGCCTGTTCGCGAGGCCGGTCTGCCGCGCGTTTCCAGCGACCTTCTCACGGCCGCATGTTCGCCGGACTTGGTGTCGGCGTCGGGCATCAACGAGGTTGCTATCGTGTCCGCAGGAGCCGATCCACCGGATAAAGAAACATCCTGCAACACAAAGCGCTTTGCGTCTGGCGGTGTCACTCCGGCACATCACCGATCGTCCGCGGATCCGGCGAAGCAATACGTCATGTCGTGTCTTGCCGGGCTGGTCCTGGACGGCATTGCGGAATGGGATGTGTTCCATAACGGGGACATCGAACTCCGCTTCAAATCCGGCGAGAGATACATTCTCGGCACCGTCGTCACACGCACGGCCTGACGGCACCGAGTTGGCGCCGCCATCAGGCCCGGGTTCCCACGGACATCATTTCACGGTCGATCAGCACACGCTTACGCTCGGCGCCCCAGGCGTAGCCCGACAGTGCGCCGTCGTTGCGCACGACCCGGTGGCAAGGGATCGCCACCGCGATGTTGTTTGCCGCGCACGCACCGGCAACCGCCCGCACCGCCTTGGGCGCGCCGATCCTCCGGGCAATCTCCGCGTAGGAAACGGCCTGACCGACAGGCACCTCCTGCAAAGCGTGCCAGACCCGCTGCTGGAAAGCGGTGCCGCGCACGTCGAGCGGAAGCGTCAGACCAAGCCCCGGCGCCTCGACGAATCCAACCACCCGGGCGACCAGCGACTCGTAGTCCTTGTCGCCGCCGACCAGGCGCGCTTTGGGGAACCGATCCTGAAGGTCCCGGACCAGTTCGTTCGGATCGTCGCCGATCAGGATGGACGCAACTCCCTTCATGCTCGATGCCACAAGGATCGTGCCAAGCGAAGATTCGCCCACGGCGAAACGGATTTCCTCGTCCGCACCACCCGCACGGTAATGCGTCGGCGTCATGCCGAGCATTTCGTTTGACTTTTCGTAGAAGCGACCGCTCGAATTGAAACCCGCGTCATACATCGCTTCGGTTACGCTGCTGCCCTTGCCGAGGCCCTCGCGCACGCGTGCCGCTCGGTGGGCACTGGCGTAGTCCTTGGGCGTGAGGCCGGTGACGGACTTGAAAAGGCGGTGAAAGTGGCCGGGGCTAAGCTCGACGGCAGCCGCCAGATCCGTCAGCGAGCGTTCTTCTTCGGCATGCTCAATCAGGCGGCAAGCCTTGGCGACGATTGCGGCGTTTTCGACTTCGACGGAAGGGCCGTCCGGATTGCAGCGCTTGCACGGCCGGAAGCCGGTCGCCTTTGCCGCCTTCAGCGTATCGTGGAACTGTACATTCCTCGGATTGGCGGCCCGGGAGGGACAAGACGGCCGGCAGAAAACTCCGGTCGTCGCAACGGAGTACCAGAACTCGCCGTCGGCGGTTCGATCACGTGCCAGGACGCGGGCCCAGCGCGGATCGGCGGCGGCGGTGGGCTCGATGCTGGTCGGCTTGCCTTCCCGGGGATTGGTCATGGTGCAGCTCTTTCGTGGTATGGTTTGCTCCCGACCATGCGAAGATCTCCTCCGCTTTACGCTCCGGGTCTTGCTTTCAAATTCAAATTTGCGGCCGGCGGGAACCGGCCGTTTGCCGCGGCGGGCGTCTCCATTAGGCCCGAATTGTCGCCGGTTCAGCTGTCGCGAGCCACCCGTTTCCCGGGCATCCCATTCGGACCTGTCCCGGCACGGGCCGGTCAAGCGGGTGCCCGGCGACGTTTCGGACGCTTCTCGGAGTTACAGGAAATGCTGCGCATTGCGGCCTAGCGAGAGTTGCCCCGTCCGATCGACTTCATATACATGCGATCGGCTTCCGGCAGAGCATTCAACCAGTTCTGCTCGTCGTCCGGTTCCGGCAGCACGTGTCCATATTCCGCCATCTGTTTTGCGGGAATCTCGGTGATGTAAACCCAGACCAGCCGCTTCGGCAGGCCGGAACATTCGCTGAGGACGCCGACAAGCTCCGTGACCAGTTTCTGGCGGTCGGGAACGCTGCGCCCTGCCCTGATGAATCCGTGAACGAAGATCTGCTCGGCCGCCAGCGGCGCTCCGCCCATGAAGTGGTTGCCCCCGATAACTTCCGTGAAGATGACTTGCGCAAAGAAGGACGCCGCGCCGGTCACGGCATTATGGATCCGTGTGATCTCGCCCGCGATCAACGACTTCTTGCCGGCATCCAGCAGCCCCGCCGGAACCATGCAGTGATATGTCGGCATGCTATCCTCATTTGCTTTTAAGGGTGTGGGGTTTGTTTGACGCCGCATATAATGCGCCGGGCTGAGAAAATAGCACTCGGGCGGGAAAAAGACGCGGTGTTTGGCATCCTCGCGAAACTGGATGGCGAACAGGCGGCGCGCTAGCCGAGGAACATCCGCTTCCGTTCTGGTCGGCCGACGCCGGTCGATGAAAGAACAGGCCGCCGCCAGACGATGGCAGCGGCCATTTTCGGTTTAAGCCGCCCGGATCAGCTTGAGCTGCTGGAGAGCGGTCACGCCGTCGTCCAGACCGATCTCCTCCGCAATCTTCCCATCGGCGATTTGCAGCACGGTCGTTCCGGTGAAGTACATCTTTCGACCGCTCGCCGCGGGCAACGACCCGATCAGGAAATCGCTGAAAGCCGGCCCGGTGTGCGTTCCCCCGCCCTTCCAGCGGCCGACGACGTAATCGCCTTCGGCGATAAGGTCCGCAGCGCCCTCGAACATCAGGTCCGGGAACGCCTGCCTGAAATCCTTCATGAACGCCTTGATGTCGGCGTGGCCGCGGCGCGGCTCGTGCAGCGAATACTGCAGCACCATATCGGGAGCGGCGAGTTCATCGACGATGCCGAGATTGCACGTCTTGCCCCAGAAGTCCGTGAACCAGCGGCCAACGATGGCCTTGTTGTCGTCTGCCTTGCTCATCTTATTTCTCCGATCGTTTTCACCGTTGCAAACGGCTGACGGACGATTGCCGTCCGTCTATCGCTGCAGATTTGCGCCACGGCGTAGCGGCCGAACTCCGGATCTTGTCATGGTATCGAAAGGCCGCGCCGCGGATCTCCGTCCAGGGGCAGCTCCATCCAGAGCCTGACGGCAGGGGACCCAAGCGCAAACAGCGTCAACCTCCCCGCTTCATCGGTTGCGCCGCCGGGCAAGCTTGTGGAAACTAGGGTGCCAGTCGCCTCTCCTCACAGGACATCCCATGCGCATATGCATCTTCGGCGCCGGCGCCGTCGGCAGTCATTTTGCGGTGCGGCTGGCGCTGGCCGGACATGACGTGTCCTGCGTCATGCGTGGGGCGCATCTGGAAGCGGTGAAGGCAAAGGGCCTGACGCTCCGGGTCAAGGACGCCGAGTTCTCGGCGAACCTAAAAGCCTCCGACGACCCGGCGGCGCTCGGGCCGCAGGATGTCGTCATCAGCACGCTGAAGGCGACCGGGCTGGACAGCCTGACGACGGGGCTGCGCCCGCTGCTCGGCGACGACACCGCTGTTGTGTTTGCCCAGAATGGCATTCCGTGGTGGTACGATATCGGGCTTGCGTCCGACCATCCGCCGCCGCCGGATCTCGGTTTTCTCGATCCCGGCGGCCGGCTGCGCGCCGCCGTCACCAAAGAACGGATCGTCGGCGGCGTGATCTTTTCGGCCAATGAGATCGTCGAACCCGGCATTGTCGTCAACAACTCCACCGATCGAAACATGCTGCTGGTCGGCGAATGCGACGACCGCCCCAGCCAACGGATCGGGCGGCTTCGGGCCGCGCTCGACGAAGCCTCGATCCAATCGCCGCCGACGCTGCAGATCCGGGAGACGATCTGGGCCAAGCTTTTGACCAACATGTCGATGTCGGTGCTGTGCCTGCTGACCGGGCAAACTGCCAGGGGCGTGCGGGACGATCCTGCACTGCGCGACGTAATACCGCGACTGCTGGATGAGGCCAACAGTATCGGTCAAAGCTGTTTCCCCGTCGTCAGACGCATCACAAGAAGCGGGCCGGCACCCAATCACAAGCCTTCCATCCTGCAGGACTACGAACAGGGCCGGCCGATGGAAATCGACATGCTGGTCCGCGCGCCGGCGGCGTTCGTCAGGGCGGCGGGCCTTTCGACGCCGATGCTCGACATGCTGGCGGGGCTCGCCATCCGCCAGGCCCGGGACAAGGGGCTGTACCGGGGTTGAAGGTCACGCGCGCACCAAGCGGCCCCGCCGACGCAAGGCTACAGGCGCCGGCAAATTTCAACGGTTCGCGGCCGCGCCCTAAAGCGTGGGAACCGACTTCGGCGATTTTAGAGTGACAGGCCTGGCAGAGTAACTGAACGCGTCGCCATCCGTAACGTCGCCATTGCGGTTGACCTCGGTCGTCACGCCGGAAATGGTATTGTTGTCGATGGTCAGTGTCATAAAGCCCCATGATTTGGCCGCGGCATATTTCAGAACCGCGCCGGTATCGGGCGACTTGTCGCCCGGGTCGGAATGAACCGCATGGAGATTGTGATAGCCGCCATTGCCGGTGACGATGAACGGCGTCGGCGCCCCCGGCGCGATGGTTTGTTCGATGCGCTGATAATCGTGCACATGGCCGGATAACACCAGGTTGGGGACGCGTCCGGTGTCGCGAATGGCGTTTTCGAGGACATCCGCCATTTTGGAGCTGCCGCTGTGGTAGGCGTCGAAGGAATAGATCGGGTGATGAAGCGCCAAAACAAACGCCCGGTCGGTCGGGGCGGTGGCGAATTCGTTGGTGACCCACTGTTGTTGCGTGGAATCGATGGATCCGCCTTCGGGCACATTGGTGTACAGGCCGACGATGGTTGCTAACGGCGTCACCAACGTCCAGTAGACGTTTGGAAGATTGAGTTGGACCCGCGGCGCGTCTTTCGAAATCGGATCGACGTCGGGATTGGCCTGCATGAAATACTGCACCCAGCCGTCGAGCGACGTTTGCAGGCTGGGGTCGTCGACCTCACCATCATGGTTGCCGGGAATCGATAAAATCGGCACGTCGTAGTGCGCGTAGGGCTCGTAGAATTGCGGGTAATAGTCGTCCTTCATCCCCGTGAAATAGACGACGTCGCCAACATGGTAGCAAAACTGCGGCCTGGCGCCCTTGCCGCCGGTCAAATGCGCAATCATCTGCTCTGCGACATTGTTCTGGAATTCACCGTCCTGAACGCCCCCTGTATCGCCGGCGACATGAAAAACCATCTTCTTGGCTCTGGTAATGGCTTCTCCGATGGCGGGAAAATTTTCGACCAGATCATAGTGATAGGGCGGCAAGCCCAGCGGACGCGGCAGCGGCTGAAAGCTGACGTTGCGATGGCTGACGGGATGAAGAGGGCTTACCCCGGGGTGCGCCTGCGAACGTTTCGCGGCCGGACGCGGCCGGGTTTCACCGGGTCGAAGGACAGCGCTCGTGGACTTAGCGGCGTGGGCCATGATGTTTTCCTCAATTTGAGAATTGCTTTCTGGTCAACCTGCCGGGCCGGCTTTCGCGGCTAAATTTCCTGGCTGAAAAACCCTCCGCGAACGGAATTCTGCCCAGCCCGTTCAAATTTCATTCTCAGGAAGCCGTCAAGCAAAGAACTTCCAGTTCCCATATTAGTGCATGATTGAAAGTAATAACATCCACAATCTTAGAGTGTGTTTATTTTTTCGAAGCATCCCGGAACGACGAAACGATGATAATTTCGAACAAACAAAAAGCCCGGTCTCTCGACCAGGCTTCCGTTGACCAAAATCCGATAACCGCTTACGCGGCTTCGTCCGCAGTGGCCGACGACGAACCGTTACGCCTGCGGGTCCATCGCATGCTCGAGCGCGATCGGAAACTTGCGAACGCGGATTCCGGTTGCATGCCAGACCGCATTGGCGACCGCACCCGCGGTGCCGGTGATTTCAATTTCGCCGACACCCTTGATGCCGAGCGCATTGACATGGGGATCGTGTTCTTCAACCAGGATGGCCTCGAGCGAAGGCACATCGGCGTTCACGGGAACGCGGTATTCGGCCAGGTTGGCATTCATCGGACGGCCGGAGCGCGAATCCATCACGGCATGCTCGTGCAGTGCGAACGATACACCCCAGATCATGCCGCCATATAACTGGCTGCGCACCATGCGGGGATTGATGATCCGCCCCGCCGCGAACGCGCCGACCAGGCGGGTGACGCGGACCTGGCCGAAATCGGGATCCACTTTGACCTCGGCGAACACCGCGCCATGCGCATGCATGGCGTAGGCCGATTGGGCGGCCGGATCGGCCGCGCTCTTGCCGTGGCCCTCGATCTCCGCGAGCCCGGCGCGGCCGAGAATATCGGCATAGCTTTCGCTGAGGCTGTCGTCGTCGCGGCGGAACAGGCGGCCGTCGCGCGCGATCACGCCGGCATTTCCAGCGCCGAACAGCGGCGAGCGTCGATCGCCGGTTGCCAGATGAGCCAGCTTGGCGATGACGTCGGCGCCGGCGCTGTGGATCGCCATCCCCGCTGTCGCGGTGTGAGCCGAACCGCCGGCAATGCCGGCGTCCGGAAGGTCTGACGTGCCGGATCTGAACGCGACCTGCTCGATGTCGAGCCCAAGGCCATCCGCCGCGATCTGCGCCAGCGCGGTCCAGGCGCCCTGGCCCATGTCGTGCGCCCCGATTTCCATCACGCCGCTGCCATCCCGGCGCAGCGCCGCTTTGGCCTGGGCCTGGAACATCAGCGCCGGGAAGGTCGCGGTGCCGACGCCCCAACCGACCAGCAATCCGTCGGGGTCGCGCATCTGCCGCGGCGCGAGCGGGCGCTCCGCCCAGCCGAAACGCGCCGCGCCCTGGGCGTAGCATTCGCGCAAGGCTTTGGAGGAGAACGGCTTGCCGGAAATCGGCTCAACCTCGGCGTAGTTCTTGAGGCGAAAGGCCAGCGGATCCATCGCGCAGGCATGGGCCATTTCGTCGATCGCGCTTTCGAGCGCGATCGAACCGGTGGCCTCGCCGGGTGCGCGCATGAACAGCGGCGTTCCGGTGTCGACCCGAACCGCCTGATGCGAGGTCGAGATGGCCGGGCTCGCATACAGCGTATGCGAGGCGTCGGCCGCCGGCTCGAAGAAATCGTCGAAGCTGCTCGACGTCGTCCTGGCGCGATGATCGAGCGCCGTCAGTTTGCCGTCACGGTCGGTGCCGATCCGCAACGTCTGCCGCGTCGGCGCCCGGTGTCCCACCGGACCGAACATCTGCTCGCGGCTGAGCACCAGCTTGACCGGCTTTCCGACCAGGCGGGCCGCCATGACGCCGAGCACCTGCGGTCCCGAGATCAGGCCTTTGGAGCCGAAGCCGCCGCCGAGATAGGGACTGCGGATGTGAATCCTGTCCGGGGAAATCCCGAACAGTCCGGCGAGGCGCCCCTGCGCCATCGCAAGACCCTGGCTCGGCGTATCGACCGAAAGCGTATCGCCGTCCCATGCCGCCACGATCGCGTGCGGCTCCATCGCATTGTGATACTGGGGTGCGGTCTCATAGCTCGCCTCGATCCGCTTCGACGCCGCGGCCAGACCGGCCTCGACATCGCCGCGATGCAGCTCGGACGGATTGCCGACGCCGACGCCCGGCGGCACGAAGCTCTCGCCCGCATCAAGCCCGATCCGCGCCGGTTCGGTTTCGTAGCGCGGCGACAACAGCGCGGCGCCTTCAGTCGCGGCTTCCAGCGTCTTGGCGATCACCACCGCGATCGGCTGATTGGCGTAACGAACCCGATCGTTCTGCAACAGATCGAGCCGGAACATGAAGGGATTGGTTTTCGCGTCCGGATCCTCTGCAAGCGCCGGCTTGTTGGCCGGCGTCATCACCTCGACCACGCCCGGATGCGCCCTGGCGGCCTGAACGTCGAGATGAGTGACGCGGCCGCGCGCAATCCGGCTCACCGCCATGACAGCGTAAAGCATGCCGGGAGGGTGGTTGTCGGCCGCATAGCGCGCGCGGCCCGTGACCTTGAGGACCCCCTCGCGGCGGGTGAGCGGCTGACCGATGTTCGAGCCGTGCCGAAGATGGGCCGGGCTTTGGGTGAGTTCGATCTCAGGCATGAAGGGCAGCTCCGGAAACGGCGGCGAAGGGTGAGGCTGGAAGCGCGGGCAGCCGCTCGGGCGTGCCGGCGGCGGCGAGCCTCAGGGCCCGCGCCAGGATTCGCCGCGCCAGTTCGATCTTGAAGCCGTTGTCGCCGGAAGGTTTTGCGGAGGCGAGCGCGGCCTCGGCCGCGCGGCGAAACACCGACGCATCGGCGCGGGCGCCGGCCAGCGCCTGTTCCGCCTCGCGCGCGCGCCAGGGTTTCAGGGCGACGCCGCCGAGCGCGAGCCGCGCTTCCGCGATGGTATCGCCCTCAAACCGCAGCGCGGCCGCGGCCGACACCACGGCGAACGCAAACGAAGTCCGTTCGCGAACCTTGAGGTAACGGGCATGCGCCGCGAAACCGGCCGCTGCGGCCGGCAGCCGCACCGCGACGATCATATCGCCGCGTTCCAGCAGGTTCTCGCGCTCCGGCGAGTCCGCCGGCAAATGATAAAAGGTTTCCAGCGCGATGTCCCGCCGCCCGGCGGCGCCTTCGATCTCGACAACCGCGTCGAGCGTGACCAGCGGCACGCAGAAATCGGACGGATGGGTCGCAATGCAGCTCTCGCTCCATCCCATCACGGCATGAAGCCGGTTGTCGCCGCCGCGGGCGTCGCAGCCCGCGCCGCGCTCGCGTTTGTTGCAGGCGCTGGCCACGTCGTAGAAATAGGCGCAGCGGGTCCGCTGCATCAGATTGCCCCCCACCGTGGCGGCATTGCGAAGCTGCGCCGACGCGCCGGACAACAGCGCCTCGGTGACCGCCGGAAAACGCCGGGTGAACACGCGATCGTGGGCCAGATCGGCGTTGCGAACCAGCGCACCGATCCGCACCCCGCCGTCGGGAAGATCCTCGACTTGATCGAGGCCAGGCAGACGACTGATGTCGACGAGGCTGTTGGGGCCGATCACGCCGCCCTTCATCAGGTCGACGAGGTTGGTGCCGGCCGCGAGATAGGCGGCGCCCGGTTTCGACCCGGCCGCGATCGCTTCGCGCAGCGTCGCCGGCCTCACATAGTCGAACGTCTTCATGCGACTTTCTTTCGGTCGGCTGCGGCAAGGATCTTTTGCGCCTCCAGCACGGCTTCGGTAATTCCACGATAGGCGGCGCAGCGGCAGAGGTTTCCGCTCATGCCCTCGCGCACGCGCTCCGGATCGTCGCCCGCCTGCGCTTCATGGATCAGACCGATCGCGCTCATGATCTGGCCGGGGGTGCAGAACCCGCATTGCAATCCGTCGTGGGCGATGAAGGCCTCCTGCACCGCATGAAGCCGGTCGCCCTGCGCCACACCTTCGATGGTCAGGATGTCGGCGCCGTCGAGACTGACCGCGAGAGCGAGGCACGAATTGATCCGGCGCCCGTCGACAATGACCGTACAGGCGCCGCACTGGCCGCGGTCGCAGCCCTTTTTGGTGCCGGGCAAATCAAGCCGCTCGCGCAGCAGGTCCAGCAGCGTCAATCGGGGGTCTTCGAACGCGATCGTTCGCTTGCGGCCATTCACAGTCAAAGTCGTCGAGATGGTCATGCGGCGCTCCGGAAGGGCGACGGTCGAGCGGGAACGGCCGAGCCGTTTGCTTGACGCTGGGGTTTTGTGTCAGCGTAGTCTCGACAGATATACGGAGGATGCCTCCGCTTTTCAAGACCCGTATCGAAATCGGACAATGGCATGGGGCAATTGGCAAAGAGCGCACGAAAGCCGCGCGTCGACGCAGTTCGGAACCGCGAGCGTGTGCTCGAGGCGGCAAAGGCGGTGTTCAGTGCGGGCGGTCCGGAGGCAAGCCTCGAAGCCGTCGCGCGAACCGCAGGGGTCGGCATCGGCACGCTCTACCGGCATTTTCCCACCCGCGAAGCCTTGTTCGAAGCGGTGTACCGCCGCGAAGTCGACCAACTGGCCGATCTGGCCGAGCAGCTGAAGCATGACCCGCAGCCTGTCGACGCGCTGCGCCGCTGGATGCATTCGAATGTGAAATTCGTAGCCACCAAAAAAGGCATGTCGGCGGCACTCGCGCTGGCCGCCTACAACAATTCGGAACTCTATTCATATTCTTTTGATCGGCTGACGCGGGCGATCGGCGGGCTCTTGGGCCGGGCGATCTCGACAGGCGAGATCCGCGACGACATCAGCCCGGAAGACCTGCTGCGTGCCCTGGTCGGCATGTGCTACATGCACGATCAGCCCGGCTGGCAGAAAAGCGTGCTGCGGCTGGTCGACGTCTTCATCGACGGGCTGCGCATTCGACCCGGCAGTGTCCGGGCCAAGACAAAGCCGGGCAAATCGAGGTAACGGCAACCCTTTGCCGGCGCATCGATCGGCAACGTCAGGATGCCACCGTGTCGGCTTCGATCGCCCCGATCCACGCGGCAAGCGTATCCAGAATGTCGCGCATCACCTCGCCGTCGTTGCGTCCCGAACGCGCCAGCACGTGGAAGGAATGATCGGCGCCTTCGATCGGATGCAGCGACGCCGATGGCCCAAGGCGCCCGACGACCGGCGCGAGCAGACTGATCTCCGCCAAATTATCGCGGGTGCCTTGCACGAACAGCATGGGAATATGGACATCGGACAAATGTTCGGCCCGGTCGTCGGACGGCTTGCCCGCCGGATGCAGCGGGAAGCCCAAAAACGCCAACCCATGGACCCCGGCCAGCGGCGCGATGGCCTGCGCCTGCGATGTCATGCGGCCGCCGAATGATTTGCCGCCCGCGATCAGGGCAAGGCTGGAACAGCATCGCCCGGCTTCCGCCACCGCGGCGCGCACCGCGGCATGCGCTTTTCCCGGCGGATCGGGCCGCCGGCTGGCTTTCTCCATATAGGGGAATTGATAGCGCAGGCTCGCCACGCCGCGTTCGCCAAGACCCGCTGCCACCGTCTCCATGAAGGGATGCGTCATCCCGGCGCCCGCGCCATGGGCAAACACCAAACAGGCGCGCGCCGCGCTTGGACGGATCAGAAGCGCGGAGACTGAGGTCGCCTGGTCGATCTCGATCGCAAGCTTTTGTGCGCCGGTTTTCATCGCAGTCTCATCTGGCCGCGGAATGGATCTCGGCAATATAGCCCCCCGGGAATTGCACGAAAGCCGCTTCACGCCCGTCCGCCTTGAACGAGTCGACCAGCACCGACTCCGGAGGCTTTGGCCTTGGTCAGGGTTTCACCGACATCCGCCACTTCATACCCCGTGGTTTCGCGGCCGTAGGGATACGGTAGATGGCCATCGGTCACCAGCACGGTGATCTTCCCGAACGCCGAACTCGATCCGGACCCGGCGATAGAAGTCGCCCGGTCGCCCGATCTCCGCGCCCGGCGCGCGCTTATTATCCGAGACCATTTTGCCATCGGCGAAGCCGACGAAGCTGCGAATGAAATTGTCGGCGGCCTCGGGGGCGACATACACCCGGTTCTCCGGAACGCTCCGCAGCGGTGGATAGGACGGCGCCTTGGTATGCCAATAGAAATGCATGTTGACGCCGCCCGGCCACTGCACCACGGCGTCGCTGCCGATGGCATCGGGGAACGGCGTGACCAGAACCGCAGCACCATGCTTCCGGGCGGCGCGCACCGCGGCATCCATGTCCGTCACCAGATAGCCGGTGCGCTCCTGGCCAAACGGATATGGAATCGGCGTCTTGAATCCGAACAGCGAGACCAGGCCTACCGGCGTCGTGAGCGCCTGCCAGGCCGTAGAGCTCGGCGTCGGCGTCACCGTCACCACCGATGGCTGCGAACTGGTTCCGCCGAAGGTCGCCACAAAGCTGGCGGCGAAGCGATCCATGTCGTCGGCCGCGACATAGACATGCGCGGTGCCGTATTGCGCACCGACCGCAAGCTGCTGGGTCCTGACGACAGGGCGGGCGTCCGCGAGATCAGTCGCAAAGCTTGCCGCGACCGCCAAAATGGCCGCCACTCCCATCATTCCGACCTGGCGCATCCGGTGTCTGTTCTCTCGTCGCGCCACGGGCAATGACAACGCGCGCGCCTGGGTGGGGCGGATCACAGGCGCGGAGACGCAAGCCGCATTCCCGATCCCGATCTCAAACCGTGACGGACTAACGGTTTTCATCCGTTGTGAACCCCAATCGGCATGCGGCGAATTGTAGCCGCAGGCGTCCGTCATGCGCCAGCGCCGAAAATGCATCGGCAGTCATTCGCTTTGAACCCGGCGTTAAACGCCGAGGTAGCGCTGCAATAGCTGCGGTTGCGCCTTGATTTCCTGCGCCGGTCCCTCATGCACGATATGGCCGTTGTTGATGATGTAGACCCGGCTCGCCAGCGCCAATGTCGCCGCCAGATTCTGCTCCACCAGCATGATGGTCTGCCCGGAGGCGGACAAATCGCGGCAGGCTTTCACCAGGTCACGCACGATCACCGGCGCCAGCCCTTCGAACGGCTCGTCGAGCAGCAGTATCTTGGGGTCGCGCACCAGCGCGCGGGCAATCGCCAGCATCTGCTGTTCGCCGCCCGATAAATCGGTGCCGCGGCTGGTGCGCCGCGCCTTCAGGCGCGGGAACATCTCGTAGATCCGCTCGAGCGGCCATTTGTTCGGCGCGGTCAGTCCGGCGAGGATGATGTTTTCCTCGACATTGAGGCTGCCGAAGATGCGACGGTCTTCCGGCACCAGCTGGATGCCGGCCTGGGCGATGACATGGCTCTTCTTGCCGGCGAGATCGGCGCCGTCGAGCACGACCTTGCCGCTCTTCGGCGTCAACACGCCCATCAGGCTCTTGAGCGTGGTCGATTTGCCGGCGCCGTTGCGCCCGAGCAACGCAACGACCTCGTTGCGCTCGACGCGCATGGCGACATCGAACAGGATGTGAGAGTCGGCGTAATAGGCGTTCAGGCCTGAGACCTCGAGCAGGCTCATTCGAGCACCCCACCAAGATAGGCTTCCTGCACCGCCGGATTGGCCTTGATTTCTTCCGGCGTCCCTTCTACCAGCACGCGGCCTTCCTGCAGAACCGTGACGCGCTCGGCCAGTTCGAACAGCGCGTCCATGTCGTGATCGATCACAATCATGGTGCGGCCCTGGCTGATCGACTTCAGCAGCTTGACGGTCTCCACCCGCTCCTGCGGGCTCATGCCGGCGAGCGGCTCATCGAGCAGCAGCAGGCTTGGCGAAGTGGCCAGCGCCAGGCCGATTTCCAGACGCCGCTTCTCGCCATAGGCGAGATCCGAGACCTTGGTGTCGGGCCGGCCCGCCAGCCGCACCAGTTGCAGCGTCCGTTCGACCTGCTCCTTGAGGCCCGGGATCGATTGAGGGTCGCGGAAAAGATCGAGCCTGAACTTGCCGCGCAGGGCGGCGAGCACCGCCACAGTCAGATTCTGGCGCACCGTCAATTGGGTGAAAAGCTGGTTGACCTGATAGCTCTTGGTCAGGCCGAGCTGGCAGACCTCGGTGACGCTCTTGCCGGTGATGTCGCGGCCCTCGAACATGATCTTGCCCGAGGTCGGCGGGATTTCACAGGTCAACATCTTGAAGAAGGTCGACTTGCCGGCGCCGTTCGGGCCGATCACCCCGCGCAATTCGCCGTGGTTGACGGTGAAGTCGATGTCGCTGTTGGCGAGCAGCCCGCCATAGCGCTTGCTCAGCCCGGTTGCCTGCAGGATCGGCCCGCTTAGGCGATCGCCCGAGCGCTTTTGCGGGGCCATCGCCAGGGCGCTGTCGGCCGGAGCCATGCTGAAGTCGGCGAGCGATTCGGCTTGGGTCGACTCCGGCTTTTTGCGGCTGGTCGCGAGTTCATACAGGTCCTTGAAGCCCCCGATGATACCGCGCCGCAGGAACGTCACCAGCAGCACGAACAGGATGCCGAGCACCAGCTTCCAGGCCGCGCCGAGCCCGAGCGCGGATTGCAGAAAGTCCTGAAGAAACAGCCAGACGGCGGCGCCGAGCAGCGGCCCGAACAGCGTACCGATTCCGCCGATCGCGGTCTGCATCACCAGTTGGCCCGAGGTCTCGAAGGTGAAGGCGTCCGGCGGCATGAAAGCCTGCAAGACGCCAAGCAGTCCGCCGGCAAAACCGGCATAGGCGGCTGCGATCACGAAGGCGGTCAGCTTGTAGCTCTGGATATTGTGGCCGACCGCCTGCGCGCGCAGCGGATTGTCGCGGATCGCGCTGAAGACCGCGCCGACCGGCGACCGCACGATGCGTAGCGCGATCGCGATGCCGACGAAATAACACGCTGCAAGGAATGGATAGAGCGACCAGCCATCGGTGAAGTGAAGCGTGGTAAAGCCGAGATTGAAGCTCGGCGTCGGCACGCCCGGCAGGCCGTTTTCTCCGCCGGTGAAATCCGCCAGCGGATTGAACTCGACGAAGAAAAACACCTCCGCGATCGCCACCGTAATCATGGCGAAATAGATGCCGGTGCGCCGCAGCGCGATCAGTCCGACCAGATAACCGACCACGGCGGCCGCGATCATGCCGATGATCAGCGCCAGGAACACGTTGGGAAAGCCGGCGCGCGTCAACAAATAGGCGGCGACGAAACCGCCGGTGCCGTAGAACGCGGACTGGCCGAACGACAACAGCCCGGTAAAGCCGAACAGGATATCGAAGCCGATCCCGAACAGGCCCCAGACCAGGATACGGTTCACGGTGTTGGGCGCGAAGCCGAGATACGGCAGGATGAACGGCGCCACGACCAATCCGACCGCCGTCAACAGCTCGACGAGGTAGCGATTTCGCTTGGGCATCAGACGGCCACCTTCATTCGCGACCCTTGGTGCCGAGCAGCCCATACGGCCGAAGAACCAGCACCGCGGCCATGGCCGCAAACAACATGACGTAAGCGTAGCCGGGGTTAAACATCGATGTGATGCTGATGATCTCGCCGGCAATCAGGCCGCCCAGGATGGCGCCGGGAAACGATCCGACGCCGCCGATCACCACCACCACGAAGGTCTGAACCAGAATGTCGTCGCCAATGTCGGGCGTCAGCGACACTACCGGCGCATTGACGATGCCGGCAAAGCCGGCCGCCATCGCACCGATGCCGAACACGATCATGAACACGCGATAGACGTTGATGCCGAGCGCACCGACCATGGTCGAGTCCTCGATACCGGCGCGCACGATCATGCCGAGGCGGGTACGGTAGAGCACGAGGAACAGCGCGGTCAGCGCGACGGCGATAATCCCCACCACCGCGAGCCGGTAGGTCGGATAGAACATGAAGCCAAGCGAGGTGATCCCGGCGAACAGCGGCGGCGCCGGCACCATTTCCGACTGACTGCCGAAAATCAGGCGCACCAGTTCGACGAAGACGATGCTGAGACCGAACGTCACCAGCAACTGGTCTTCGTGCGGCCGGCCGTAGAAGTGCCGGATGATGACGCGCTCCATCAAGATGCCGACGACCGCCACAAACAGCGATCCGGCAATCACCGCGACGACAAACGATCCGGTATAGCTGTAGGCGACATAGCCGGCGTAACCGCCGAGCATGAACATCGCGCCATGCGCGAGGTTCAGAACGCCGAGCGTGCCGTAGATGATGGTGAGGCCGGACGATATCAGTGCCAGCAAAGCGCCGAGCGCGAGCCCGTTAAATACCTGCGATACGAAATTAGCCCAGTTGACCATGTCAATATGTCGCGCGAAACGCGGCCTTTAAAAAAACAGTCTGCAACCAGATCACAACAGAGACGCCGCGGGCGGCAAATTCCACCCGCGGCGCCGTGATACCCTCAATCTCAGGTATAGTCGCCAAGCTTGCAGCCGAACGCATCCGGCGCCTGCATCAGTCCCTTGCCCGGCACGATTTCGACGATGTCGTACCAGTCTTCCTTGCCCTTCATATCCTTCTCCAGCTTGCCCTTGACGATGATCACCGGGCGGACGCACTGGTGGTCTTCCTTGCGGTAATACACGTCACCGACCAGCGAGGGAATGGTCTCTTCCTTCTCGTAGACCTTGATGACGTCGGGCGGATAGAAGCTGCCGGCCTCTTCCACCATCCGCGCCCAATGCACGAAGCTGATATAGGCATTTTCGGCGCCCCATTCGGGCTTGTAGCCGAATTTCTTGTCGAAGGCGGCGTTGAACAGCTTGGCGAGCGGATACTTGTCCTCGATGGTCCACCAGTAGTCGGTGGCGGCATACACGCCCTGCATTAAACCGCCGGTTTCGCGCGCCAGGAACGGCACCTGGTAGGGAACCACCAGCTTCATCTTGTCGAGCACGCCGAATTGCTTGGCCTGCTGGATCGAGAGAACCGCGTCATGACCCCAGTTGACGTTGACCAGGATTTCCGCCCCGGAGTTGGCGACGTTGAGCAGATAGGACGAGAAGTCCGGCGCGCCGAGCGGGGAGACCTGGTTGGTCACGGTGGTCCAGCCATCGGCGGCAGTATTGTCCTGCATCGATTTCGTGACCGTATGGCCGTAGGTGTAGTCCGGCGTCATATACGCCACCTTCTTGTTCTTGCCGAACGCCTTGACCAGAACCGGGGCGATTGCCGCCGCCGCGGTCTGGCCGAAGAAATTCTGGCGAACGCCGTAGCGCACGCAGTCCTTGCCGGTGGTGTCGTTCGAACCGGAGATACCGCAGACGAACAGCACCTTTTCGCGCTGCGCCAGCTTGTTGAGCGCGACCGCGACCGCGCTCGAAGTGCCGCCGGTAATCATCACCGCCTTGTTTTCGGAGATGAAGCGCTGTTGCGCCTGCACCGCTTCGTTCGGTTTGGCGGCGGAATTGGCGACGCCGAGCTGCAATTGCTTGCCGAGCACGCCCTTTGTGGTCTTGGGCGAGATCTTCTTGACCAGTTCGTTGCCTTCGTTGATGTGCTCGATCGCGAGCTGGTAGCCCTTGAGTTCGTCTTCGCCCTGCACGGCGTAGGTGCCGGTGCGCGGCACCGTAGCTCCGATGAACACCGTGTTGCCCTGCGAGCCGGCAGGCCAGGTTCCGATCGGCGGCTGATCAGCAGCCGTCGCCGGCAGGATCAGGCCGCCTGACAGCATTGTTCCACCAAGGAGGCCCGCGCTGCCTTGCAGGAGATGGCGCCGCGACACAGGCGTGTTCATGGCTTGCTCGAATAGCTTTTTGGTCATCATTAATCCTCCCTGGACGATGTTCTGCTGCGGCGCACGAAAGCGAGCGTCAGCGGCACCGAAGCTTGCTTCCAAGAGTTTCATTCAGGCCGGCCTGTCAATGTGACTTTGGTTGAAGCAATTGAGGGTAATATTATATCTGAGTGTGATATGTTGCGGTCGACTGATCGATGGTCATGACGATGAAAGAAGGCAATGCAAGGTCGCGGCGCCCTGGCGGGACAGGGACAACATGCTGTCGCAGAGCAACCTGCCGCGGGTGACGTCTGCGCCGGACCGGAGGCCGACGGCCTGAACCCGTCCCCGACGCCGGCCAAATTGAGCGTTCGCGCCGAGAATGTTCTGAAGGAATTGGCGGTCGAGCTGACCGGCGAAAACCCGCCGCAACGCGGGTGGTTCCCGTCCGACCTGTTGCTGCAAACGCTGACCTTGAGGCATCTTTCGACCGCCAGGAACTGCGGTCCGCAGACCACCGCGGAGATTATCAACTGGGCGCAGGCAAGAGGAATCGTGATTCGGCGTCCGTTTCGGGTCGGAAAATCGCTCTCGGCGATGTGGCAGGATGCGATTGCAAGGTTTTCGACGGGTGAGATTTCGAAAGCCGAACTCGCCGAAGCGCTGGAAAACTCGGCGCGGCGCCGAAACACACGAATCCCGGTGGAGTTTCAGAGGGTGCTTCTGGCACTGGTAAAGTCATCGCACGAATGATCTTCACCTGGCCGACCGGCAGCTATCTGCTTCACCCTGCTGGAGAAGCCTCATCCCGGACATTCTTGACCGGCGCGCGGGCGGCGAATCGCGCCAACGGCGTGACCAGAACGGCAGCGCCGTGCTTCCTGGCGGCGCGCACCGCGGCGTCCATATCCGTCACCAGATAACCGGTGCGCAAGCCGCGGCGGGCCGCTGGTTTTCCCGTCAGCTGGGCGGTGCATTCTCGGCGAAGCACGACATCTGAGCGTCGAGCGCCTTTTTGAAGGCAGGGCGATCCTCGCACCGAAGACGGTAGAACTCCAGCACCGGGCGGTCCGTCACCATTGTGGTGGTCCGCAGGATCCGCAGCACCGAGGTCATGAGCAAGTCCGCGGCGGTGAAGCGATCTTCGAGATAGTCTCGTCCGCTCAATTGGCTGCAAAGGCTATCTAACCTCTTTTCAACCAGACCGACGACTCCCTGCTTTAGGGGCGACTCTTCGG
This sequence comes from uncultured Alphaproteobacteria bacterium, assembly GCA_963734795.1. Taxonomy (GTDB): domain Bacteria; phylum Pseudomonadota; class Alphaproteobacteria; order Rhizobiales; family Xanthobacteraceae; genus Bradyrhizobium. The sequence continues at coordinate 1,107,591 of CAVTIW010000009.1, read as the reverse complement.
CGTCGGGCGCGGCGCTGACCGCGTTGAGGAAAATGATCGGCGGCTCGACGGTATTCAACGCTGCGAACATCCAGGTCTTGGTTCGTGCGCGCGCAACCGGCTCGGAGGACATCAGCGACTCCGTTCGCTCGGCGAGGTGGAGCACGATCGCCCCGGACTCGAACAACTCGAGGCCGTTCTCCTCGTAACTGGGGACCTGGCCGAACGGTTGCAGGGCTCGGTAGCCGTCCGATTTTTGATCCGCAGGCCCGATTAGACGCTCCTCATAAGCGAGGCCCGCTTCTTCCAGCGCCCAGCGAACCCGGAGGTCGCGAACGAGGCCTTGCGCGACCGGCGGCACCCAGCGAAATGCACTCACCTTGATCATGGTCATTTTGTCATCCCTCGCTTAGATCCTGGCTGACCTATCCGTGGGCTGGGGCTCACTGGCGGCGAGATGGCCGACCAGCTTGTTCAGCGCGCTGTTCCAGCCCATCCCGTGCGCGTCGCGGTTTTCAACCGTGCCAAGACCCTCCTGACGCAGGGTCAGTTCCGTCTTGCCGCCTAGATCATTGAGCGTGATCGTGATGAGCGACTGCCGCTCCTCATCGCCTTCCCAGCCCCAGGTGAAGGCGAAACTGCTGGGCGCCTCAATCATCTTGAAGACGCCGGCCACAGGGATCACGCGTCCGTCGGACATGCGCATTATCATGCGATAGCGGCCGCCGATCCGGGGCTCGAACAGCGGAACCTCGCAATGCACGCCTTCGGGTCCGATCCAGGCCTGCCATTCCTCCCCGATGAGCCAGGCATCGAAGACGCGCGCGGGCGGCGCGTCGAAGATGCGCGTGATCTGCAGCACCGTATCTTCCGCCGTCACGGTCATGGCTTCTTTTCCTTTGCTGGCGTTTTCAAGTGGGCGTTGAGACGGTCGAAACTTCCACTCCAGAAGCGGCGGTGAAAATCAAGCCACTCCCCCGCGCTGGCGAGCGCTTCGGGTTTGAGGCGGCATCGGCGATGCTTGCCTTGCCGCTCATTCGAAATGAGCGAGGCTTCCTCCAGCACCTTCAGATGCCGCGAGATTGCCGGCGGCGAAATATCGAACGGTTCGGCGAGTTGCCCGACGGTTGCTTCTCCCTGCGCGAGGCGGGCGAGAATGGCCCGACGGGTCGGGTCGGCGAGGGCTGAAAAAGTGCGGTCCAGAGTTATCATTTCACCAGTATGTTAATTCACTTATCAGTTAAGTCAAGTGCAAAGCGCGTTCGCCAACGCTGTGGGTACCGAAAACTTCATCCAAGTTGATGTGATGGAATCGCCCAGGCTGGCGAATGATCAGGCTGTCAAGGCGGCCAGAATGGCTGCCACTCCGATCATCCCGGCTGTGCGCATCCGGAACCTCAACTCCGTCGGCCCAAGGATAAAGACAGCGTGCGCTTCCGGGCGCCGATGCATCAGATGCCTATCGCATTTCGCGCGATAACGCGGCGATAGAATGATGCGCTGAGCTTCGGCGTCCGCAGTTCGGTGTCGAAATCCACGCGATACAGACCAAAGCGTTTCTGAAAGCCGAACATCCACTCGAAATTGTCCATCAGACTCCACAGGAAATAGCCGCGAACCGGGACGCCCTCGGCGGTCGCGCGCTGCAACTGCGCCAGGTAGTTGCGCAGGTACATGATACGATCGAGGTCGTAGATGTTGCCGTTGGCGGCCGGCTCATCGGCTGCAGACGTTCCGTTCTCGCTGATGTAGATCGTACCGATGTTCCAGATCTTTGCTGCCAGTCGCGGCACCCAATAGATGGTCTCGGGGGCAACCCAGAGCCAGTCGGAATTCATGTGCGGAAACGAAGCCGGAAAGGGGAGCACGGAGAAGCCCGGCGCGCGGTCGGATGCGACCACGTAGTAATTCGGCATGTAGATGTTCAGGCCGACAAAATCGTTCGGCGAGGAGATGATCTTCAGCTCTTCGGCGGTAAATTTGGGGGCGGCCACGCCGGTATATGCCAGAAACCCGTCGGTGTATTTGCCCTCGAGGATCACGCCGAGGAAGCCCGAATTCAATTCGCGCGTCGCGATCTCCGCGGCGCGAATATTTTCAGGCGTATCGATCGCCGGCACGCAGGCGACGATGTTCTCGGCCGGGCCGACCCTGGTACCCGCGCGCGCCCGTGCGCGGATCGCCTGCACCGCGAGCCCGTGGGCCAACGCGACGTGATGACGTACCTGGTTCAGTTCCGCCGACGGCAGCTTGAGGCCGGGGGCGTCAAGGCCCCATCCATAACCGAAGATCGCGAACCTTCCGGCTTCGTTTAGCGTGAAGATATTCCTGACGCGATCGCTCAGGCGCTCGGCCACGTAACCGGCGTAATCCCCGAACGCCTTCGACGTTTCGCTGGATTGCCACCCACCTACACGGTCCTGGAGCGGTTGCGGCAAATCCCAATGATACAGCGTAGCGTACGGTTCGATGCCGTTGGCCAGCAGTTCATCGACAAGCCGGTTGTAGAAATCGAGGCCTTTCGGGTTCGGCGCACCCGACCCTTCCGGAAACACCCGCGGCCAGGCGATTGAAAATCGATAGGCTTTGACCCCCAGATCCCTGATCAGGCGAACGTCCTGCTTGTAGCGGTGGTAGTGATCGTTGGCGCGGTCCGCGTTGCTGTGATCTTCGATCTTGCCGGGAGTGTGGGCGAAGGTATCCCAGATCGAGCGGCCGCGACCGTCTTCGTCGACGGCGCCTTCGATCTGATACGCCGATGTCGCCGTGCCCCACACAAAACCGTTCGGGAAACTAGCGGGAGCGTGGGGATCGGGCGCCGGTTTGGGTTCATCGTCTGCCGACTTTGCCGGCGTCGCTGCCACGCCGAGCGCGGAGAAGCCTGCAAGCTTCGTAAAATCCCGACGCGAGAACTTGCCGAACATCGACTACCCCCGACTCTCGCTGGTCGACCTTCCGCGTTGGCCGAGGCGCGATGCTGTTTAAGGATCGATTTGATAGGCGGAAATCCTGTCGATCTCGAATGCAACTGTCTCCGGAGAATCAGCATCGACAAATCCGACGCCTTTGAAATACTTTGCGCCCATCGCCAGATTCACGATCATATACATCGGGTCGTCAAAGCCGATCGGAACCTTCATGTCGGACACCGGTTTGCGGTCGATGAAATAGACGATCCGGTCTTGCGTCCACAGCGCGCCGTAATCGTGGAAGCCGCTCGATGCGTCCGGCACCAGGAAATCGAAGCCGCAATGTTGCACGAACCCGGTGGGCCGAATCCGCCAATGCGTCGTCATCACCGTGTCGCCGACCAGCTGCCCGCGTCCCTCCACCACGTCGATTTCCGGAGGCCAGCCGCCGTCATCCGCGAGCAGCCAGAACGCCGGCCACACCCCGGTCCCGACCGGGATCTTGGCGCGAATCTCGAAATATCCATACTTCTGCGAAAATGATCCCTGGGTGGTGAGGATACCCGAGATGTATTCGTTGTTGAAGAGCACCGGCTTGAGCGCGGCCGGCGTCCGGCTGGCGACGATCGAGAGGATTCCATCTCGCACCTTGAACGGGTCGAGCCCGAGCGGAGTTGTTGATCGCCCGCTGTAGCGCGGATCCACATAGATCTGCTGCTCGCCGTTCCAGGCGTCCTTCCGTCTGAAGTCGGAGCCGTCACCTCCCCAATAGCGCGCTTCCGGCCATGCGGCGCCGCCGGCGTAGTGAGGCACCCACCTCCCATTCGACAACGGATGCGCGTCGAAATCATCGTGAAAGGTCCGGTGCAAGGACAAGGTTGCAAGCGGGTTGGTGTCCGAGGTCTCGATGCGGCGGCACAGCTCATCGGGTGAGTCGTTCCTGACCGTCAGGGCAAGCCGCATCGGCGCGAGCTTGAGATCCTCCTGCGCGAAAGCTGGCGCGAGAGTGGCGAGACAACCGATCAGGACCATGGCTCTCGGTGTCAATTTCCCTGTCCCCGGTGGCCGGTAATAAATAGGCAGCAATTTCTACCTGGCAATTGCCCAGGCTTGTCTTGCATGGAGCAGACAGTATGTGGCGTAACGGCTTGTCATCATACGGACGGGGCCGGGCAGGCGGAATTGGCAAAATGTGGCCCGATTAGCCATCGAACAAACAGCGAAACCCGATAAATGCCCGTTTCTGTCGGGCTTAGGTGGGCTTAAAAACTGGCGATCCCGGCATGACTCGAACATGCGACCTACGGTTTAGGAAACCGTCGCTCTATCCGGCTGAGCTACGGGACCGAAGACCCGCCCTGCGAGGCGGGTGCTTGGAAGGCTAAATAGCAGAGCGGCCGCGGGATCGCCAGCCCGAAGGGCCGTACACGCGGGCGTCCACGCCTTCGATTATTCACACTCGCAACCGGATCGTCGCTCTACCTTGTGTTACGCGGCCCGCCGGCCGCGACGATCACGGCGATGATGACGAGGCCGGTGACGAGCAGCCGGATGCCGGCGCTGACCCCGAAGGTGTTGAGCATGGTCAGCAGCATCACCATGAACAGCGAGGCGCCCCAGACACCCGTCACATTGGCCTTGCCGCCGCCGACCGAGGTGCCCCCGATCACCACGACCGCAATCGAGGTAAGCAGATATTCGTTGCCGATATCGAGCGAGGAGCCACGGAAGTAGCCGGCCAGCAAGGCGCCGCACAGTCCGCCAAGCGCGCCGCTCAGCGCATAGGTCATCAACCGCACGCGTTCGACCGGGAGGCCGGCGAGGCGCGCGGCCCGCGCGTTCTGCCCGATCGCGGCCACCGAGCGTCCGAACGCCGTGCGGTGCAGAAGCAGCGCGATCAGCACGCTGAATACCACCGCCGCCATGGCCAGCAGCGAGACCCCGCCGACCTGGTCGCTCATGGCGGCCGCGAAGCCGGGCGGCGGCTTCACCTGGAGGCCCCGACCGTAGCTGATGCCGATCGACTGGATCACAAAGCTCGCCGACAGGGTGGCAATGATCGGCGGAATGCGCAAAAGCCGGATCAGCAGGTAATTGGCAAAGCCGATCCCAATGCCGGACGCGATGGCGGACGCGAGCCCGACCGCGATCATGCTGTCGTCGCCGCCCATCACCTTCATGGCGACCGCGCTAGCCAGCCCGATATTGGCCGGGAGCGACAGATCCACATTGCCGGGCCCGAGGGTCACGACGAACATTTGCGCGATGCCGACGATCGCCGAGAAGGCGGCGAGCGCGATGGTGGCCGACACCATGCCGCCGGCCCCGTAGCCGCCGGTGTAGGTGATGGCCGCGATCCAGACCAGCACTGCCCCGGCGAAGGACCACAGCCAGGGCTGGGCGAGAAGCCTGGTCCGACTCCCGGTCATGCGGAGGCTCCGGCGCGGTTGATCAGGGTGCGTGCGGCCAGCACGACGATGAGGATCGCGCCTTGCCCCGCGACTTGCCAGTCGGGCGAGATATGCATGAAGTTCAACAGGGATCCGACGCCGACCGGACTGTTTCTGGCGGCGCTGGTCACGCTGGTCGGCGGCAGCATGCTGGGCTGGCGCGGCATGTTCTTCCTCGGCATTCTGCCGGCGCTTCTGATCGCGTATCTGCGCAGCAACATTCCCGAGCCGGCCCGTGCCCGTTCGTCCGGACGGGCGAAGCCGGCCGTCACGGCGCTGTTTGCGAAGGGGCAGGCGCGGACCACCTGGTCGGCGGCGGCGATGATGACCTGCATCATCTTTGGCCTGTGGTCATCGAATTTCTGGGCCCCGACCGTCGTCTTCACCAAGCTCGTCGCGGCGGGCGCCACACCGGCCCATGCGCAACAGATGGGCGCGGTCGCCGGTCTCATCACCAATGTCGGCACCTTGATCGGATGCCTGCTGATGCCGTGGATCACCGGCCGGCTCGGCAGCCGGCGCTGGACGGCGGTGTTGTTCTTCGCAGGCTCGTTGCTGTCGGTGGTGGCGAGTTACGAAATCGCCATCGAACATCTCAACGACCTCACATTGTTCCTGATCCTGCTGCCGGTGCTGGGTTTCTTCACCAACGGCGTGTTCGGCCTGTTTACGATCTGGCTGCCGGAGATGTTTCCTTCAGTTTTGCGGGGCGCCGGCTCCGGCTTCGCGTTCAGCATGGGCGCTGCGGTCGAACTGGTTTGGACGCAGCTGAAATGCGGCTTTTTACATGTGCCGGATTCACATTTGCCCGCCACCGAGCCGCCCGAATTCAGTCTTGAAGGTTAGCTCCAATCCTCTCCCGCTCTATAGGAGTTTTGGGTTCGAAAATGTCGAGGACGATGTGGCTCGCGCTGTTTTGTTTAATCGGGCTGGGGCCCGTGGTTGCGATCAAGGTGGCGGCGCCGCTGGCTTCCTTGGTCGTCGGGCCCGTGCGGGATCAAGGCAAGACAGAGCCGGCGTTCGCACTGGACGAAGCGGCGAAGTCCAACCGGCTGGAGCTGCCCGGCGCTGCTGCGGAGGCCGAGATTATCGTGCCGTCCGCGAAGACGCCGTCTGCAATGACGCCGCCTGCGAAGACGATGCCCGCGGCAATTGCATCGATCAGTCCCGAGACGATCAACAAGGTCGCGGACCGGCCCTGGGAAGATGCCAACGCCAGTATCAGCCGCCCGGTCGCGTCGCCTCATCGGCATACCAAAGCCAGGGAAGTGAAGAAAAGCGCAGCCAAAATCCCCTCGACCCAAAGAGCCGAGGCATGGCACTGCCGGCAGGACGCCGTGGGGGGCCTTTTACGATCATTGGACCTCTCGCCACGATGCAATTCGTAGATCGCTCTGGCGAATTGCCCGGCTTCGCGGCTCCTGAGACCGTATCGACGCGGCAGTCGCGAGCGTCGCGTAACCTCCCCAGGGACTTTGTTTCCGGCGTTGAGCTGTCGCTGAGTTCAGGAGCGCCACCAGGCGCGCCGTCAGGTCTGCTTGGTCACGATCTTCGCATTGAAATCGAGTGCGGTCTTGACCCAAAAATCAAAATCCTTCCTGCTCTCGGTGCCTTCGGAACCGACAAGCAGCCATCCCTGCATGGCAGACCGTCCTTTCATCGTAAAACGCCGCACACCATTTTTAGATAAAAAAGGTTCGGTCATTTCGGGATCACAACGGAGCATCATATCGCCGTTCGAATGAGCGCGAACGCAAAATTTCCCACGGATCATAAAAGTAATTCCGCCCATCTTGGGCTGCTCTTGCACGCCTTGAATATGCGTGAAAGCTTTTCGTATCCTCGCTGCCAATTGTTGATTGTATGCCATACAACACTCATGACATTGCGCAGTCGACGCTTTGGCGCGTCCAGCCTCCGAAGGGCATACATCGGCCGAGACCGAAAGATCAAGCCACCGTCAACACATTGAGGACAGTCAAGCGCTGGGGCGCGAGGCGTCAGCACGCGCAAGCGGCGCCGCTCCAATCCTTATCACGGCCAACACTACGAGGCTGATTAAGCACAAGATGGCAAGCCAAACGGTCCTAATCATTCAAGATCCACGAAACCGGCCCCTTCGATATCGGTAGTCCCGCCGCATCATCCAACCGGATTCAGGCAACTTGGCGACGCCTCAACGCGGGGATGCATGAAGCAGTGGATACATTCACCAACGATGAAGGCACGAACGAAGAAAGGCTCACGATCCGTCGCCCGCAGAACGGAATCGAAAAGGCCGCAGAAATCGCACTCTGCGGCCGCCGGGCTCAAAATCGATTAGTAAAGGAAAAGTCACCAGCCCCGGTACTTCGGAGCGTAGTTCAGATCGCCAAGGCCAGCGAGTCCTCAAATCGGTTCCGCTTACGAAACAAACGCGTTGTGACAAACCTGACACAGAGGATCAAGAAAGCCGCGGACCGGCATTGGGAAGATGCCAACGCCAGCATCAGCCCGGTCGCGTCGCCTCGTTGGTATACCAAAAGGCAGGGAATCGAAGAAAAGCGCAGGAAAATACCCTTCGACCGAAAGAGCCGAAATCTGGCAGCGCTTTTGTCTTTCAAATGGATTGCAGTCGAGACGAAATTTCCGTTCGCAAATTCAGTTTCGGAGTTTCACGCAGCCAAGACCTGAAGCGGACATTCGACCTGACATTTCGAGGCGGATTGCGTTCCATTTCTCGCTCGTCGCCCATCCGAAAAGTGTTACGATCTGGCAATCGCACAAGGCGCGGTCCTCACGGGGCGCACATGCAGCGGCGGAAATTCGTCAAGCTCATCGGCGGCGCAGCGGTGGTATGGCCGCTCACCGCGCACGCGCAGCAGATCTATCGGACGATGCGGCGTATCGGCGTGTTGATGGGATTTGACGCGGCAGATCCGGAGGCGCAAACCTTCCGGGAGGCGTTCAGGCTCCGGCTTAAGGAGCTAGGCTGGATCGATGGAACGAACGTCAGCTTCGAGTATCGATGGGCTAACGGCGATCTCGAACGTTTCAAGCTTTATGCGGCAGAGCTGGTCAGCCTCAATCCCGATGTGATCATCGCAAACACATCGCCAGCGGTTGCAGTACTGCGTCGGGAAACCACGACGATCCCGATCGTGTTCGTGCAGGTGACCGATCCGCTCGGCCAGGGGATTGTCAGCAACCTGGCCCATCCAGGCGGCAACGTTACCGGATTCAGCTTTGTCGATTTCACGGTAGCCCAGAAGTGGCTTGAGGACCTCAAGGAAATCGCGCCTGCCGTCAATCGTGTGGCGGTCATCTACAATCCGCAAACCATGCCGTTTTCGTCATATCTTCCGTCTCTTCGGTCTGCCGCGGAGTCCCTTGGAATGCAGATGATCGCGTCGCCGGTTCGCGACGGCAGCGATATCGAAAGCGCCGTCACCGCCGCAAGCGAGGGATCCGGCGGCGGTCTCAGCGTGATCGGTGATCCATTCACGACGGAGCATCGACTCCAGATCATTGAACTTGCCGCTCGACATCACCTACCCGCGATTTACCCACGGCGTATCTTTGTTGCCGACGGTGGATTGATTGCTTACGGAACGGATGTGATCGCGCTCTTCAAAAGCGCATCCGACTACGTCAATCGCATCCTCAAGGGCGAGAAGCCCGGCGATCTACCGGTGCAGACTCCGACAAAGTACGAATTGGTCGTCAACCTCAAGACCGCAAACGCGCTGGGGCTCAACATGCCGCCCACGTTACTCGCCCGCGCCGACGAGGTGATCGAATAGACGCGAACCGGCATCGGGAAGTTGCCCACGCCAGCATCAGCTCGGCCGCGTCGCCTCATTTTTTGAGCTCTGACAACACGACCAACGTTGACTATTCATCGTCCATAAAATAAACCAGTAGTTGTATCGCGGATTGCGAACGGATCGGCGGTTACGTGGTCATTGTCGTTGCCGCGGAATGGTGCCGCGATTTCGCAGCTTGGTGGAGGTGCTGGCCGTGTACCGCGGAATAACCAGCCGATTGCGTTTGATCCGACAGGCGACCGTATTTTCGGGGAGGGGCGGCAATGCGAAATCAAGACAGCGTTTTGTTGCACAGGCGTTGCGTGTCAGCCGGCGTTGTCGCACTTGCCGTCCTGGTGATGGGTCCCACCAGCATCCTGCATGCGCAAACCGCCGGCCTGCGCGTCACAATATCTGCCGATGTTCCGAGCGAGTTGAATCCCCCGTTCGCGGCGGGACCACCCGCCACGGGAGGCGCTGCTGCCGCCACGCCCGAACAAGCCGCCGCGTTCTCATGGCAAGAGTTCATCGCGCTGAACTGGCCGGCCGGCCCGCAACAGGGCCTGCCTGGCCAACGCGACACGGCTTCGACGACAGTCAAATTCGGCGACCCCGCCTACACCGGTCCGCTGGTGTGGCAGACGTTTCGCGGCAAGGTCGAGATCTTCCCCGGCAACGGGAATCCCTTCGTATTCACGCCTCCGCCCGGATATCCCGGCCCCGCGGGTGACAAGTCGTTCGGCTACGACGCGCTGCCGGTCTATAATTACAGTTCGCCGATCCCAGCCTGCGACCAGAAGCAGGCCGGCGATACCACGCCCTGGATCAATCTCGACGAGACCGATCAGATTACGCTCGACAACATGTACGCGGGCGTCGTGGCGCCCGGCAGTTCGCCCGGCAACAGCGCACCGCAGCTGATCCGTTTTCTCGCCAAGGCCAATCGCTCCCAATATGTCTACGTGACATCGAACAGTTCAACCAGCGACCCCAGCGATCAATGGTGGACGCAAATTCCTCAAGCCGTCGTCACCAAGACAAAAAGCTTTCTCATGCAGAACAGGATCAGCCCTCCGGCCGGAAGTTCGGACATGGTCAGCCTGCCCTACGGCACGGTCGAGACCAAGGCCGGATGGCGACCGCTGAACCCATCCGAAATTTCCTCGGGCCGGTTTCACACCCAGACGGTGCGCTTCTATGAGAACGGCACCAACGGCACGTGCTTCCGCGACGCCATTTGGGGTCTCGTCGCATTGCACATCATCCAGAAAACGCCCTCGGCTCCTTATTTCATCTACGCCACCTTCGAGCAGGCCGACAACATTTTGACGGCGGACGGCAAGCCGGTCGAGGACAACGACGGCAACATCACCGTCCGACCGCAACCTGCGACCGCGACGTCGCCCCAGGTCTGCCTGATCGATCCCAGGCCAAAGCCGCCCGGCGACCCGACCAAGACCAGTGTCAACGGCTCGGTCATTCTCACCAACGATCCGGCCAAGTGCCAGCCTGCGCCGACGCCTTACTGCGGCGCGCCCGGAAGCCAGCTCTATTACATCAACACGGCATTCCCGCCGCCCGCTCAGCCGCAGCCCACGGCAGGCAATATCTGCGTGGACAAGCGCGATAACGCCATTCCGGATTATGTGATCGACGCGAACAAGCAGGCGCATTCCGCGATGTCCGCCTACTTCCAGCAGAACGGCATCAGGTCCGCGCCGTGGCTCGCCTACAAGCTCGTCAACGTCCAATACTATCCGTACGACAAGATCATCACCAACCCCGGCATTCCGAACGGAATGCTGTACACTTCCAAGCCGCCCTACACGGCGAAAAACCCCGCGCCGTCGAGCTATTACCAGGCAAACATCGTCGTGGAGACCAATCGCTCGCTTCAGCTGTTCAGCGGCGGGCTGTCGCCGCAGATCAGCACCGAATGGAATCAGGACGGCTCACCGCACAAAAATACTTACTATGGCGGGATATTTCACAACATGGGCGGCTGCATGGGCTGCCATGGCAGCCAGGGACAAAATCCCGAAGGGTTGGCGGGCGATTTCAGCGTGATCATGGCCCGCGGCGTCACCGGCACGGCACAACCCGAGATTCCGTCAGTACCGACTTCGAAGGGGCTGTCTGAGGTCCCGCGCAACCGCATTCTGTCACGATAGGCGTTCGATCAAACTCAACCACAGGAAAGGCATCCGATGGCAACGTTCGACCACAAATTCTTCGCCGCACTGACATGCACCCCCGGCATCACCTGGACCAAGGACATCGCCAAGCTGTTCACGCCTCTGGATGTCGCCCACATGAAAGCCGCGCGAAACATCGATCTCAGCAGCTACGAGAGCGTCAAGATCTGGGCCGTTGCGATCTATGGCGCGGTCAATAGCGGCGTGATGCCGCCGCCCGGATCCGGAGAGCAGCCGTGGTCGAAAGACTGGGTCAACACATTCGGCTGCTGGATTCAGCAGGGCTGTCCGCAGTAGCCGGGAGCCATTTGCCTTCGGAGCTTCCCCAGCCGCAGGCGTTCCGGCGGCGATCAGGGATAATCCACCGCGATCTCGTTGGCAGAGGCCTCACCACGGATGCTCGACGGATCCAGCGGTTCGTTGTCGATGACCGCGACGCCACCGTTCGCTTGCCGTCGGCTCACGCTGAAGCTGAACCCGATCACCTGTCAATAATATCGGCGGGTTTGACACCACTTTACAGCGCGGGTCGCGTCTCCTACGTCACATCGCCGAGTCCGCCGGTCGAGGCACCGAAACAGCCGCGACCCGATCAGCCGCAAATGCGCACGCGGCGCACGCGCCAGGCATAACCGTCCCAGAAGCGCTGGGTACGCCAGTAGCAGGCGGGGATCGGCTCTCCAACCGGGGCATCGACATAGCCCGACCAGTACGGATAGCCGCCGGGTCCGGGATAAGTGCGCGGACCAGCATAAGCGGGCGAGGCTGCGGAAACGGCCAAAGTCGCGGCCGCAGCGAGGGCCAATAACGTCTTCCTCATGGTGATACCTTTCCAACGCAGCGAAAGTTCCAAGGGTTTCACTCCAAGAAATGTACGTTGTGTCTGATGTGCGCGTTCTGATCGCGTTGAACGCAGTCGCGCTCATCCTCAATCTGTCGTAGCCCTCGAAGGCGCCCGTCCGCGGGATGAGCTACCAGGACTTGTTGCGTGACCCCGATTTCACGCGAGCGGTCAAGGCGATCGCCGGGCAATGCAGCGTCAACGTCGACATCGCGAAGCTGAAATGTCAAGGAGGGTGATCTCAGCAAGGCTATTGTCTGGCGACCTCCTCGGATGTCGCCTTCGGTAGAGTTCGAGGATGGGCGCCGCAGCTTGGGGCCTATGGCCAACGCCCCGTTTCCCATCCCCGCTCATCAAACCGGACAAGCCGATTTCCGGCATCCGGCTTTCCGACTGGCTTCACCGCAACGCACATGACGGGACCGCTCGGGGCAGGCGTTGGAGACACAGAACGCCGAGTTCTCGATGAATTACATCGAATGTGAATCGGCGATTGCCGCGCCCTTGCACCTTGCGCCTTCGCGCGAGGAACCTGGGCGCACGTTCAAAGACGTATTGGTCGACGCTGCGGTATGCCTTGCTCCGCGAGCCGTAGCCAAAGTAGTTGGACCGACGGGCTCGCGCCCAGATACCAATTCCCGTTCGTCTTAAACCGATGCGCGCCGAACGAGTAGCCGAGGAAGTCGAAGCGTTCCTGTCGGGCGTTTCTCAACGAAGTTTTCGCCTCGTTGATCGTCAGCCCGAGCTCGCTCATCACCGCCTTCGTCCACGCTAATGCCTCCGCCGCGCGACCGCGGCTGAGGATAACGAAGTCGTCGGCATAGGAGACGACATGAGCACGGAACGTGTCGCCACATCCGGTCAAACGCCAATGCTTCAGGAACCGGTTCATGTAGATGATGAACTGGCTTCACATTTGCAGTGGAGTTCATGAACAAGGTCATCGAGCTTCGTACCCAGGAATATATTTGCCGGGAACGTGCTCTGCTGGACCGCGTGCATCGGCCGTTCTGGCTTGCCAAAGCAGAAGTGTGGGAACAGCGGGCGCTGGACGAGATCGCCTCCCGCTTCAGAGAATGCAATACCGTCAGGCTGCCGCCGCCGTATCCGGAGCAAGCCACCGCCTGAGCGAACCAGGTTTACGGCCGGCCCCACGGGGCCGCGCGTGCGCCGCGGCCAACCGGGCTGAGTTGCCCCGGTGCTAGGACGGTGCACGCGCTGGCCGCTGTCAATGCCGTCGTTCTGGCCTGGTCATGGTCTGTCTGACTTCGGCGCCGCAATCCGAGCATTCAAAGACGAAGTCGATCTTCGCCATGCCCCAATCAGGCTCGACGTCGCGAACATACATTGGGAGTAGTCCCATGCAGCTGGGGCAGACAATCGCAACGGCCTCAACTTCGTGGTGATGCATGTAGGCTGGCATGTCGGTTCTCCCCTTCACACAACAAATGCAAGGTAGATTTCAGCCCGCAGCGAACTTACCGCGTATGCCGAATACCCATGATCAACTCTTGTGAACGCAAGGAGAACGTCCGCACAATCCTGGTGAATGTGGTTTTTCGGTAACATCCGGCTTCGCCGAATTGAATCCGACTCCGGCGTTGTCTTTTCTCCGGCGTTGTCTTTTTGATTGAACATGATCTCCGGGAAAACGCTTCGCGTTTGTCGAGGGAAAACAAGTTTCCACTTTTCCGGATCATGCTCTATCCGAGCGCGCGGATATTCCAGGTAGCGTGTTGAACACCAGGCATCTCAGCCAGACTGGCGACGACAGCGTCGAGCTCGTTCGGCTCTATCGACTGGCTGACAAGCGTGGCCACGATTTCGGCGCTGTGCTCGGGACGATAGACCACCCTGGTGTCGCGCACCGGGTAGTTTGCGGCCCCGAGCTTTTCCAGCAGAGATTCCCGGATCGACGCGACGGAGCCGGTGTCTGTCGTGACCAGCACATCATAGCTTGCTTCGGAGGATTGCTCGTCGATCGGAATACGATCGATCGCGTTGACCAACGGGCGAAGCAGCGTGTTGCCGCCAAGCACGAATATCGTCAGTAACGCGGCTTGAGCGACCAGGTCCGCGCCCGCGCAGCATCCTACCGCCGCCGAAGCCCACAGCGTCGCTGCGGTGTTGAGGCCTCGGACATTCATTCCCTCTTTCATGATCGCCCCGGCGCCGAGAAATCCGATTCCCGAGACCACATAGGCAATCACGCGGACGCTGCCTTCCGGTCCCGTCAGGTGATTTGCAAGGTCGACGAACGCGGAAGCGCCGACGGCGACCAGCACGTTGGTCCGCAAGCCGGCGCTTCGCTGGCGATATTGCCGCTCGGCTCCGATCAGGGTTCCGAATACGAATGCCGTCAACAGACTGACAAGCGTGTCCAGAAAGTCATAGAGCTGAAAGGTCTGAATGAAGCGCATTTATTGTCTCGACCGGAAATCAGACGTACCCGTTGGCAGCGGCGCCTGGACGACAGTACCCTCCGCGCCAGCTACGACGAGATCGGCACGCTTGGCAAATTGAATGGTATCCGGTGGCCGCCATCGTTCGCCCGCCGATGCGCGAGAAACTCCCGATTCCGGGGTGACAAACCGGCCAATAATGGCGACAATCCGCACCAATTGCGTCGTCGGAACTTGTCTTGCGATTTGCGCCCTGGGAAAATCGTCCGTGATCAAATTCCGTCCCTCCGCATGGCTGATGGCTGCGCTTGCCGGCTGCGTTATGCTGCAGCCTTCGCGCGTGCCGGCGCAATGGTGGTCGCACGCCCCGGTCGACTTCGAGGAATGCGCCGACGCCGCGGAGCAGGCGGCGACGCGCGAAGCCAAAGCCCCGGCGCTCGCGAAATGCAACGCGAAATTCGCCGGGCGCCGCAAACCCGGCGGCGGCTATACCTATTTCGATTTCATGCAGAACCGCAGCTTCGATATCGCGGGTCCGAATCCGACGCGGGCGGAACAGAAGCACATCGACGAACAATATACCGCCTATCTCGACGATCAGCGGCGCAGCGACATCGCAGCCGCCTTCGCGGCGAAGCAGCAACAGCAGCAGCAATTGCAGCAGTTGCAGCAAGCCTCCTTCAAAAGCGAAACTGAAAAGGTGCAGGTACGGGTGCCAGTGCCGGTGGCAGCGCCCAACAAGACCAGGGCTGCGGCAAGCGATTTGCGGCCGCGGATAAAACCGGCGGATTGCCCGGAACATTCCTTCTCCTGCGAATGGCCGCGGCTTTCGGAAAGCATCAAGAATCTGGAAAAGGCGCTGTTCGGTTCGTCGCCGAGCAAGGCCAAGCGGAGTTGATTTCCACCGTCATTCCGGGGCGCGCGCCGGCGCGAACCCGGCGCGATCAATCCGTGATCACCATCGCCCAGAATTTCCGGTAGGCCGATTTCGGATTGTTCACAAACGCGACTCCCACGCGGCGCGCACCGGCCATCAGCAGGTTCTCGCGGTGACCGGCGGAGTCTTCCCACTGCCTCAGCATTTCGGCGAAGCTCAGAAATCCCGCGCCGATATTTTCGCCGGCCCTGGACGTGTGCAAACCCGCCATGCGCGTCGAGAACTCGCCGCCGGCGTTGTGGCTGATGGTTCCGGTCGAGGCCATCGCGCGCGCCTGTTTCAGCGCCACCGCGTCAAGCCGGCTGTCGAGCCGCACCGCCGGCAGTCCGTGCGCGCGGCGATAGGCGCTGATCTCGCTGGCGTAATTGCCCGCCGTGGCGGTGACGGTAAAGCTCAGGCTGAACGCGAGCGCCAGGACAAACAGCTTGATGGCGGATCGCACCGGCATCGCAGGCCTCTCAATGCGCGTCATCGTGAACCCGCTTGACGCGGCGTCGGTGCAGCGGTCCGGGAGCGGGCGCGGCCGGTTGATAAATTGTCGACGCGGCCCGTTGCTGCTGCAATCGCGCATCATATCCCGGCGACGGCGTCACGGTCGGCGGCGCGGCGTTCGCCGGCGCCACCGAACCCCAGCCGCCGAATGACAGCACGGCGGCGACGGCAAGGCTGACGTAACATCGCTTCATATCGTTGCTCCCGGCTCGTTGCTGCTGGCGCGGTCGCGGCGGATGTGCGCTCCCCGCGAAGTTCGCGTCCGATCACCGCCATTTCAAGGCAATGCCGCACGATCAACGATTTTACGGCCAGATCTGGTCCGGCGTCAGCCCTGGCGATCCCTTGCCGGCGGCCTCGGCGCGCTTGATCAGCGCGACGATGCGGCGCGACAGCGGCACCTGCAGCCCGTGCCGGTCGGCGATGGCGGTGATGACGCCCTGCAGATAATCGATTTCGGTGCGGCGGCCGCGCTGCAGATCTTCCCACATCGACGAGCGCGCCTCGGGATCGATCTTCATCGTCCGCCCCAGCAACATCTCGAACACCGCGTCGGGCAGCCGCAGCAGAGGCGGGCGTCCAGCTCGCCGGGATCGGCGTCGACGACACCGGCCGGATGCCCTCGGCCCTGATCGCCGCCAGCCCCTCCGCCATCTGGTCGGCGAACAGCCTGCGCCAGGCGCGCTGCGCCAGCTGCCGGCGCAGCGGCAGGTCGGCCAGCGCGTTGAGCGCGTTGTTGAGATTGACCAGCAGCTTGCCCCATTGCACGCCGGCGATGTTGCGGAGCGCGCGCATGTTCAGGCCTGGCACCGAAAGCTGGTCCGCGGTGCCGGCGTCGTCCTGCTCGATGACGATGTCGCCCGAAGTGGCGCGATGAAATCGGCCCTCGCCCGAGCGCGATCACATTGAACGGCACCATGCCGGCCAGCACCCGCCGTCCCGGCAATCGTTCGCGCAGCACCGCGACATTGCCGACGCCGTTCTGCAGGCTGACGATGACGGCATCGGATGGCGCATGCTGCGCGATGAGATCGGCGATCTCGGCGGTATCGGCGCTCTTGACGGTAACCAGCACCACGCCGGCATCGCCGAAAATCGCGGGGTCTTCGGACAGCGTCAGCTCGTTCGGCGCGATCCGCCGGTCGAAGCCCTCGAAACTTGTCAGCCGCAGCCCGTTGGTCTTCGATTTCCTGCGATCACGCGCGGGCGCGCCAGCAACGCCACGTTGCGGCCGGCGGCGGCCAGCATGCCGCCGACAAAGCAGCCGATGCTGCCGGCGCCGGCCACGCCGATCGTTCCCGTTGCAATCATCCCGCCATTGCTTCCTTGCCTCAACGTTCGATAGCAGACTTTGCCGTCCGATGCCTATCGAAGGGCGCCGCGCGCGGCGACGCGGCCCGCGCCTTGTAACCGTCATGGCGCGCCGTTATGTTTCCCGGCCGGGCTGGGCACGCGGCAGGAGAGACCATGGGTTTACTCGACGTACTCAACGGCATGCAGAACGGCCCGCGCGGCCCGAGCACTCCGAGCGCGCAAGGCAGCGGCGGGATGTCGCCGATGACGATGGCGATCCTGGCACTGCTCGCCTACAAGGCGGTCAAACATCTCAGCGGCAGCCAGCCGGACGCGGCGCCGGCGCCATCGCCCGGCCGCGCAATGCCCGCCCGCTGCCGGCGACGGCGGTGGTCTCGGCGGTCTGCTCAAGGGCGGATTGGGCGGCCTGCTCGCCGGCGGCGCCGCCGGCAGCGTGATCAGCGGCGGGCTCGGCGACCTGCTCAAGCAATTCCAGCAGAACGGCCATGGCGACACCGCCAATTCATGGGTGAGCCCGGGCCCGAACAAGCCGATTGCGCCCGGCGATCTCGCCAACGCGCTCGGCGCCGACCAGATCAACGGCCTGATGTCGCAAAGCGGCCTGTCGCGCGACGATCTGCTCGTCGGGCCTGAGCCAGCATTTGCCCGACGTGGTCAACCATCTGACGCCGGACGGACGGCTGCCGACCGAAAACGAAGTGTCGGGCCGGCTTTGAGGTCGCGCGATCCCGTTTCGCACGGTCAGCGCCAGCTTTTGAAACGCTGCTTTTTCAGAAGAAAGGACGACAGCCATGAGCGGCATTCTCTGGATCATCATCGTCGGCTTCGTTGCCGGAATTATCGCGCGATTGCTGTCGCCGGGCCCGAACAATCCCGAGCGGATTCATCCTGACCACCGTGCTCGGCATCGTCGGCGCGTTTCTCGCCACCTTCATCGGCCAGGCGATCGGCCATTACGGTCCGAATCAGGGCGCCGGCTTCATCACCGCGACGATCGGCGCGCTGGTGGTGCTGTTCATCTGGAACCGGCTGGTGGCGAGCCGGGTGATTTCCGATCCGGGCGGGAAGTAAGAGCCGCTTTTCTCGTCATTGCGAGCGAAGCGAGGCAATCCAGCTTTCCGCCGAAAGCAAGAATGGATTGCTTCGTCGCAAGTGCTCCTCGCAATGACGAATCACTCACGTCACCAGATGCGCGCCGGCGTCCATCCGCACCACTTCGCCGGTCATGTTGCTCGATGGCGGCGTGGCGAGGAAGCACACCAGGCCGGCGACGTCTTCCGCGGTTGAGGCGCGCTTGAGCGGCACCTTGGCGATCACGGCATCGCGCACCTTGGCCGCCGCCTCGGCGCCGCGGCCCTTGGTGAACCACGGCGTGTCGATATAGCCGGGACACACGGTGTTGACGCGGATCAGCGGCGCCAGCGCGCGCGCCAGCGAATAGGTGATGGTGTTGAGCGCGCCCTTGCTCGCGGCATAGGCGATCGAAGAGCCGATGCCGCTGATGCCGGCCACCGACGACACGTTGACCACCGCGGAGGCGCGGCCGGACGCCTTCGCGCCGGCTTCCAGCAGCGACCGCGCCGCCCGCACCATCTGGAACGGGCCGATGGTGTTGACGCCGAACAGCCGCTGAAAATCTTCCGCCGACAAGCCGTCGAGATTGTCATGCGCCACGTGCTTGGTGGTGCCGGCATTGTTGATCAGCGCATCGAGCGGCCCCACGGCGCCGCCGCCGCGACGATCTTCCTGCAATCCTCGTCGCGGGACACGTCGCCCTGCACCACCACCACTTCGCCGCCCGCCGTGCGGCAGAGATCGGCGGTCTGCTTCGGCTTCCTTCTGGCTGGAGGAATAATTGACCACGATGCGCGCGCCGTCTTTGGCCAGAATGGCCGCGGTCGCAGCCCCCAGACCGGACGCCGAACCCGTTACAATCGCGCACAAACCATCCTTCGACATCCGCATTTTCCTGTGTTGATTTTGAGTTGGCCGCCGTAACGCGCGATCTACCATATCGTGCGGGGAAATGCCTGCAAATCCGCCAAACTCCGTTGCGCGGAATTAATGCTGCGGCCGCCGGCGCATGTCGCCCTTGCAGGCCGCCCTGCGGACATCGGCGCTTGTCATGGCGGTGGCTTTTCCTCATCATGCGGTGCAAGAAATCACCGCATCGAAAGGCCCGGCGGAATGGCCGGACACCATGTGCAGATTGAAAGACGGGGAACGCTGTGGCGGAGAGTGAGAACATTGTCGCCGAGACCGCGGAGCGGATATTCGCGGATCTCGCCGACGCGCAAACCATCAACAGCGACAAGAAAGGCGGCTGGAAGACGCCGCTCTGGCAGGCGCTGAGCGAGGCCGGCCTGCCGCTGTCGTGGGTGCCGGAGGATTGCGACGGTTCCGGCGCCAGCCTGGCCGAAGGTTTTAGCGTGCTGAGCGCGGCCGGGCGTTTTGCCGTCGCGGTGCCGCTCGCCGAGACCATGCTGGCGGGATGGCTGCTGTCGCAAGCCGAGCATCGCCTCGCCCGAGGGCGCGATGACGGTGGCGCCGGCAGGCCCGAAGGACCGCATCGCGCTCAACGCCGACGGCACCCTGTCCGGCCGCGCGCGCGGCGTTCCGTTCGCCGGGATGCCGGACATCTCGCCGTGCTGGCCGCCGGCGCCAACGGCCTTTCGATCGCGCTGGTCGACGCCGGCGCCTGCCGGATCGAGGCCGGGCTCAATCTCGCCAGCGACGGCAGCGATACCGTGACGTTCAACAACGTTCAGCCCGTCGCCATCAAGCCGGCGCCGAACGGCTTCGATCAGACCTCGCTGATGCTGATGGGCGCGGTGGCGCGCAGCCTGCAAATCGCAGGCGCCTTGAATCGATGCTCGACATCAGCGTGCGTTACTCCAACGAGCGCGTCGCGTTCGAAAAGAAGATCTCGAAATTCCAGGCGGTGCAGCACAATCTCGCCAGACTTGCCGGCGAGTCGGCGGCGGCGCTGGCGGCCGCGACCTCGGCGGCGGATGCGATCGCCAACTGCACTTCGTTCGACGATGCGGTGTTCCTCGAAGCCGCCTCGGCGAAGATCCGCTGTTCGGAAGCCGCCGAAAAGGGCGCCGCGATCGCCCATCAGGTGCATGGCGCGATCGGCTTCACCATCGAGCACATCCTGCATCGCTACTCCCTGCGCGCGCTGGCCTGGCGCGACGATTTCGGCAGCGAGAGCTACTGGGCGGTCGAACTCGGCAGTCGCGTCGCCGCGCGCGGCGCCGACGAATTGTGGCCGCTGGTGGCGTCGCGATGATATCAAAAAACGCCTGCACGAAAGTCGAGACCTAACATGACCGCAGCCCTTCGTTTCGATCCGATCCGCCTGCCGCCCGAATGCGAACAGCTGCGCAAGGAAGTGCGCGCCTTCCTCGCCGAGGAAATCGCCGCCGGCACCTTCGATCCGCACAAGCCCAACCGCGAAGACACCGACGCGCCGGAATTTTCCCGCACGGGTCGGCGAGCGCGGCTGGCTCGGCATGACCTGGCCGAAGAAATATGGCGGCCATGAGCGCAGCTTCCTGGAGCGCTATGTGGTGACCGAGGAAATGCGCGTCGCCAACGCGCCGACCCGGCGTTTCTTCGTCGCCGACCGCCAGAGCGGCCCGGTGCTGCTGAAATACGCGCCCGAGCACATCAAGATGGACATCCTGCCGCGCATCTGCCGCGGCGAGGTCTGTTTCGCGATCGGCATGAGCGAGCCCAATTCCGGCTCCGATCTGTTCGCGGCCAAGACCAAGGCGACCAAGACCGACGGCGGCTGGCTGATCAACGGCACCAAGATCTGGACCTCGTCGGCGCAGATCGCCGACTACATGATCGCGATCTTCCGCACCTCGCCGTCGACCAAGGAAAACCGCCGCCACGGCCTGACGCAGTTCCTGGTCGACATGAAGACGCCGGGCATCAAGGTCAACCCGATCGGACAGATCACCGGGCAGTTCGAATTCAACGAGGTGGTGTTCACCGACGCCTTCATGCCCGACGATCACGTGCTGGGCGAAATCGACGGCGCCTGGAAGCAGGCGACCTCCGAGCTCGCCTATGAGCGCTCCGGGCCGGAACGCTTTCTGGAAACCTATTACGTGCTGACCGAACTGGTTCGCGCGGTCGGGCAAGAAGCCGGATACCCGCAGCGCCGAAGGCATCGGACGGCTGGTGGCGCAGTTGCACACCATGCGCCGGATGTCGGTGTCGGTCGCGGGCATGCTGCAGGCCGGCAAGGAGCCGGTGGTGGAGGCCTCGATCGTCAAGGACATCGGCACGGTCTGGGAGCAGCAATTGCCGCACCGGGTGCGCGACCTCGCCGCCTTCGTCGATGCCGACGCCAGCAACCACGAGACCCTGGAAAACCAGCTCTCGTTCGCCATCAAGACCGCGCCCAAGCTGACGATCCAGGGCGGCACCACCGAAGTGCTGCGCGGCATCATCGCGCGCGGGCTCGGGCTGCGCTAGGCGCGCAGGTGTTTGAGTTTTGAAAAGCCGCGCCGCACGCTCGACTTACGAAAAGGAAGACTTGAATGGCGACGAACCTTTACCCTCCCCTGGAGGGGGAGGGTAAGGAAGATATGCGGCGACTGGTTCTGTAATGCTTCGCCAAATTCTGATTCACAACCAATACCGGAGACCAGCACATGACCAAATTCACGGACATCGGCGTCGAGACAGCCGGGCACGTCGGCACCGATCGAAATCCAGCGGCCGCCGCTGAACTTCTTCGATATCTCGCTGATCAACCAGATCGCGGACGCGCTGGAGCGAATTCGACAACGACATCGAAATCCGCGCATCGGTGCTGGCGGCGCAGGGCAAGGCGTTCTGCGCCGGCGCCAATTTCAACGATCCGGCGCGGCAGGCGCAGGAGGCGGCAGCGGCCAAGGGCGATCCCGCCGATAGTCTCGGTCCGATCAACCATCTCTATCTGCAGGCGGTGCGGATCTTCCGCAACAAGAAGCCGATCGTCGCCGCGGTTCATGGCGCCGCCATCGGCGGCGGGCTCGGCCTCGCGGTGTCGGCGGATTTCCGCGTCACCTGCCCCGAGGCGCGCTTCGCCGCCAATTTCACCAAGCTCGGCTTTCATCCCGGCTTCGGGCTGACCACGACGCTGCCCGAACTGGTCGGCAAGAACAATGCCGAGCTGATCTTCTACACCAGCCGCCGCGTCACCGGCGAGGAAGCCACCCGCATGGGCCTTGCCAATGTCTGCGTGCCGCAGGATCAGGTGCGCGCCGAAGCCATGAAGCTCGCGCAGGAGATCGCCGAATGTTCGCCGCTCGGCCTGCTCTCGACCCGCGCCACCATGCGCGCCGGCCTCGCCGACCGCGTGCTGGCCGCCACCAACCACGAACTCGTCGAACAAACCCGGCTGCGCGCCACCGAAGATTTCAAGGAAGGCATCAAGGCCACCGCCGAGCGCCGCGTCGCCAATTTCAAGGGGCGGTAAGGTTCGCGCAAACGCCTCAACACGTGGTCCCGGCGCACGCCGGGATCCATACGCCGTGTCATCTCGTTTTATGCAGTGTGGCGAATGCCTTCTTTTAACGGTAACGCCAGGGGTTATGGGTCCCCGCCTGCGCCGGGACGACTCGTTGAGGGATTCTTCCCCACCACCAGCGCATCGACGATGGTGACGCCGCGGCCCTCGGGGTGGACCAGCACCGGGTTGAGCTCGATTTCCGAAATTTGCTCGACTGTAGCGCGCCGCGAGCACGGAAACCTGCGAGATCAATCGCGACAGCGCCGAAATATCGGTCTTCGCCGCACCCCGGAAACCGCTGAGCAATGGCGCGGCCTTGAGTTCGGCCAGCATGGCGGCGGCTTCCGGCGCGCTCACCGGCGCCGGCCGATAGATCACGTCCCTGAACAATTCGGTGGTGATGCCGCCGAGGCCGACCATGACCATCGGGCCGAAGGTGGCATCCTGCAGGGTGCCGACGATGATCTCGACGCCCTTTTTCGCCATCGGGCCGACCAGCACGCCCTGAATCGCCGCCTTGGGCCGGTGCCGGCGCGCGTTGTCCAGCAGCGTCTGGTAAGCCGCGAACGCCTCGCCCTTGGTGGTGATATTGACGCGCACGCCGCCGACTTCGCTCTTGTGCGGGATATCGCGCGACTGGATCTTCATGACCAGCGGAAGCCCGACGCGGGCGATCGCCGCGTCCAGCCCGCTCTTGTCGGTCACCAGCACCTCGTCGGGCAATGCGAGCCCGGCGTCGCGCAGCAGCGACTTGCTGTCGCATTCCGAAAGCGTGGCGGATTTCAGATGCGCCGAGATATCGCGCGGCGTCGACGCCGCGGCATCGGCCGGCGGCGCCAGCCTGAAATTGGCGCGCGCCACCATCTGGCGCAGCGCCACCCCGACATGGGTCAGGCCCGACAGCACCACGGCGCCTGACGCCGCCAGTTCCACGCGCGCGAATTGCGACGGCAGCGTGTAGGAGTAGAACACGATCGGCTTGTTGCTGGGCATCGATGACCGGCTTCAACTCGGCCTGCTTGAACGGCATTCGCGTGTCGCTCGACAGCGACAGCACCACCAGAATGGCGTCGACTTCGTCCGATACGTCGAGCAGATCGATGCTCCTCTGCAGGCCGCCGCTGTGCACGCCCTGCGCGGTGACATCGATCGGGTTGCGCGCCGTGCCGTAGGACGGCAGCAATTTGCGGATTTCCGCCTGGATCGACTCGGAAAGCTCCGGCACCTGCAGACCCTGCAGCGCGACCGTGTCCGCGCCCCAGATGCCGGCGCCGCCCGACACCGTGAGAACGGCGACGCGGTTTCCCTTTGGCATCGGGTTGCTGGTCAGCACCGCGGCGATGGTGACGGCCTCATCGAGATCGTTGGAGACGATAAAACCGTATTTGGCGAACACCGCATCATAGGCCGCCGACCAGCCGGCCATGCTGGCGGTATGCGAGGCCGCGGCGCGCTCGCCGGCGCCGGAGCGGCCGACCTTGGTGACGATGACGGGTTTTCCGGTCTCGGCGGCTCTGCGGGCGGCGGCGAGAAACTTGTCGACGTCGCGAATGCCTTCGATGAACAGCAGGATCACGTCGGTCGAAGCATCCTGCACCATGTATTCGAAGAATTCGCCGGCGCCGAGATCGGATTCATTGCCGGCGCTGATGACGTAGCTGAGCGCGATCCCGAGCGCCCTGGCGCGGTGATAGATCGCAAAGCCGATGCCGCCGCTTTGCGCCACGATGCCGATCCGCCGCTGGGTCGCGATGATCGGCGGTTCGCCGGGCTTGATATCGACGGTCGGGCTGAAGGTGGCGGCGACGCGCTGGGCCTGGCTGTAAAATCCTTCGGCATTGGGTCCGGATATCCGCATGCCGGTGGTTTTGGCGAACTCAACGATGGCGTCCTGCATGGCGGCGCTGTCGCCGCCCTCCTCGGCGAATCCCGACGAGATGATCACCGCATTCCTGACCCCGGCAGCGGCGCATTGCTGCAGCGCGCCGAGCACCGCGCGCGCCGGAATGATGACGATGGCAAGGTCGATCGGCGCGCCGACCGCCGCGATCGACGGATAGCATTTCAGCCCGTCGATATCGCCGTAATTGGGATTGATCGGATAGAGCCGGCCCGGATATTCGTTCTTGCGCAGCATCGACAATAGCCGCCCCGGGATCTTCTCCTGATCGCGCGAGGCGCCGATCAGGGCGATACTGTCGGGCGCAAAGAACGTGTCGAGCGGATGCGGCATTTCTGGTGATCCTCCCTTGTTGTTAGGTCGCTCGTGCCCGGCGATGCGCGCATCGCCCGAGCGACGTGGGGTGCGTAGAGGATGACTCACCCCACGATCGGCTTCGGCCGCACGATCCCAGGGGATGCGGCATCGCCGACGAACGCTTCCGAGCAATGCCGCCGCAAGCGGCGAGTGAAACGCTCACGCCGCAAGCTGGAACGTCACGCCGCCGAGCAGGAATGAATCGCCTGATGCCGCATATCCCCTGTTCTTCGCGGCATCGCGGACGGCGGCGACATCGCCGACCCGGAACGTCAGGCCGCTCATGATGTCGCTGGCGCCCTTGATGAAGCGGAAGCTGCAATTGGGAAGCTTCAGCTCGGGCTCGCCGCCGGGATTGCTGGTGACGGGAATCCCGATGATCCGTCCCCAATGTTCGGCCAGGCCTGCGGATCGGGGCTTTGCATCTCGACGCCGATCAAGGCCTGCGTCACATCCTTGCGGATCGATTTCTGCCCAGTCCGGCCCGGCCGGCGGATAGGGGCCGAGGACGTCGTCGCTGCCGTCGGTGTGATTGAATTCGATGAACGCCGCGCGGCAATCGCGCGGATGCAGTTGCACGCCGTGATAGGGCGCGTGATCGATGACGTTGGCGATGCGCACGCCGATCTCCTTGGCATGCCGCGCCGCGCTCATCCGGATCGTCGCAGCAGAAGATCGCCATGTAGCCGCCGCGGCCGCCGGTCTTGTCGAGAAAGCGCCCCGCCGCGGTGCCGGGCTGCAACGGCGCCACCACTTCCAGCAGGATGGTATCGACCGGCAGCAGCGCGTTCTCCAGACCGTATTTGGCGACGTTGCCGTCGCGGTAGCAGACCTTGAGGCCCATGATGTCGGCGATATCGCCGATCACCGGCTCGAGATGCGGCGCCACCAGGCAGATCTGCCGCAGCCTCAGATAGCCGGGCATTTCAATGACCTCGGTCATTTTCAATGGCCCTGGAAGACAGGCTTGCGCTTTTCGACAAACGCCTTGGCGGCTTCCTTGTGGTCGGCGGTCTCGCCGGCGCGCGAGTGATGGATCGCCTCGGCGTCGAAACAGGCTTCCAGCGACAGATGCTCGGCGTTGTTGATGTTGCGCTTGATGTAGCCCAGCGTCACCGACGGTCCCTGCGCCAGCGACATCGCCAGCTCATGCGCCGCGGCTTCGACCTCGGCGTCGGGCACGACCGTGTCACCATGCCGAGCGCGAGCGCTTCCTGCGCCGTCAGCACCGGCGACATCAGATAGAGCTCGCGCGCCTTGGCGCTGCCGAGCAGATGGGTCAGGAAATAGGTGCCGCCGTAATCGCCCGACAAGCCGACCTTGGCGAAGGCGGTGGTGATCTTGACCGACGCGCTGGCGACGCGGAGATCGCAGGCCAGCGCGATCGAAAGACCGGCGCCGGCGGCCGCGCCATCGACCTGCGCCACCACCGGCTTCGGCATCTCGTGCAGAATGCGGGAGACTTCCATGCCGCGCCGAAGATTGGCCATCTTGGCTTCGAACGGCAGCGGCGCCCGCCCCTCCGCCATCGATTTGACATCGCCGCCGACGCAGAAGGTGCCGCCGGCGCCCTTGAGCAGCACGGCGCGCACCTCGTGATCCTCCGCCGCGCGCCGCGCCGCCTCGACCAGACCCCGCGTCATGTCCGGATTGAGCGCGTTGCGCCGATCCGGACGGTTCATGGTGATGGTGAGCAGCCCGGAATCGAGTTTCTGCAGGACCATGTCGTTCATGGGTTTTGCTTTCGTTGTTATTGGTTGTTGTTTCAACCGTCATTGCGAGCGAAGCGAAGCAATCCAGAGCGCTTCAGGAAGATGGATTGCTTCGTCGGCTGGTGCTCCTCGCAATGACGGAATGACTGCGCTCGCATCCTTACTTCTTCACCAGCGGGCAGCGCGACAGTTCGAGCGACTGGAACGCCTGATCGCCGGGAACGGTCGCCAGCAGCTTGTAGTCGTCCCAGCGGCCCTTGGATTCCGACGGCTTCTTGACCTCGAACAGATACATGTCGTGCACCATGCGGCCGTCTTCGCGAATCCGGCCGTTCTTGGCGAACATGTCGTTGATCGGGGTGTCCTTCATGATCTTCATGACGGCGGCCGGAGTCGGTGGTGCCGGCGGCCTTCACCGCCTGCAGATAATGCATGACCGACGAATAGACGCCGGCCTGCGCCGAGGTCGGCACCCGTTTCATGCGCTCCATGAAGCGCTTGGAAAAGGCGCGGGTGTCGTCGTTGAGGTCCCAATAGAAGGCTTCGGCGAGCAACAGGCCCTGCGCGGTCTCGAGCCCGACGCTGTCGATATCGGTCACGAAGGCGAGCAGCGGCGACATCTTCTGGCCGCCCTTCATCAGTCCGAATTCGGCGCCCTGCTTGATCGCGTTGATGGTGTCGCCGCCGGCATTGGCGAGCCCGATCACCTTGGCCTTCGAGGCCTGCGCCTGCAGCAGATAGGACGAGAAATCCGAGGTGTTGAGCGGGTGCCTGACGCTGCCCAGCACCTTGCCGCCGGACTTCAGCACCACATTGGTGGTGTCCTTTTCCAGATCCTGTCCGAAGGCGTAGTCGGCGGTCAGGAAGAACCAGGTGTCGAGTCCGGCTTTCACCGCGGCCAGACCGGTGACATTGGCCTGCGCGAAGGTGTCGAACACGTAATGCACGGTATAGGGGCCGCAGGCCTCGTTGCTGAGCCGGATCGATCCGGGGCCGGAGAACATGATGATCTTGTTGCGCGCCTTGGCGATCTCGCCGGCCGCCAGCGCGGTCGCGGAGGCCGCGACGTCGAAGATCATCTCGACGCCCTGATTGTCGAACATGTCGCGGGCGATGTTGGCGGCAAGATCGGCCTTGTTGAGATGATCGGCGACGACGATCTCGATCTTGCGGCCCAGCACCTCGCCGCCGAAATCCTCCGCCGCCATTTTGGCGGCCATCTCGCTGCCGGGTCCGGTGATGTCGGCGTAGAGACCGGACATGTCGAGGATGCCGCCGAGTTTCAGCGGCGGCTTGCTTTGCGCCAGGGCCGCTGACGGCGGCGACGGCCAGCACCGATGCGAGAACGCCGGAAAGAACTCGTTTCATGAAGCCTCCCTGGCGAACGGTGCCGCATTGCCTGCGGCCTCAATTCTGTTGCGCGCAATCATGCCGCAAGCGCTTGCGCAGCGGCAAGCCGCGGCCGAAGCCGCGCCAATGCGCAGTTTTTCCGCTAAGCGGAATGAGCGGTTTGTGAGAACATGACGTCATGCGCGCATCGGCAATCCCGATTGAACTTCGACGTCGCGCGCCGCGCGACGATCGCGCTGTGCGGCCTGATGCTGGTCGCCGGCGCTGCCGGGCCCGCGATCGCCGGCGGGATGCGCGTTCGAGGCGCAGGGCGAGGGCCGCGTCGCCGCGGTGATCGATGCGCGCACGCTTTCGCCTGCGAGGATGGCCGCGAGGTCCGCCTTGCCGGCATCGAGCCGGTGCTGAGCGAAAAGACCCGAGCGAACCGCACCTCGGCGCTGTCCGCGATCGTGGCCGGCCAGCGACGTGACGTTGCGCGGCGAAGACGACACCCCCGACCGCTACGGCCGTCAGCCGGCCTTCGTGTATCTCGCGTCGCTCCGACACCCTGGTGCAGGGCCTGCTGCTGGCGCAGGGCGACGCGCTGGTTTCGGCCACCGTGACCGACAAGGACTGCGCCGCGGTGCTGATCGCGGCCGAGGCGGCGGCGCGGGAGGCCAAACGGGGAATCTGGGCCGATCCCGCGGCCATAAAAAACGCGGAAAGTCCGGGCGATATTTTGGCCGGGATCGGGCGTTTTACCGTGGTCGAGGGCAAGGTTTTGTCGGTCCGGCAGGCCGGGGCAACGACTTACCTGAATTTCGGGCGGAACTGGACACGGGACTTTGCTGTGACTATTTCAAGGCGCATGATGCCGGCGTTCGAGGCGGCCGGAATTGTGCTTAAGTCTCTCGAAAATCGACGGATTCGGGTCCGTGGCTGGGTCGAGGCGCGTGGCGGGCCGCGAATTGAAGTGCTCCGGGTGGGGCAAATTGAACTGCTTGGCGAGAATTAGCTCGCTGGACAAGCGAGTAATTGAAACGAGTAGTTGACGTGGCAGGGTGTGCGGGACGGCGCGAGACCTGGATGAGCCGCGGCCTTTGGGCTGCGCCGGTTCTGCTGTGCGCCGCTGTTGCGCTTGCCGCCTGCGGCGACATCGGCCGGTTCCAGACCGCGTCCTCGTCGTCGACCCCGATGGCGCCACTCCGGCCAAGCCCAGCCGGCGCGCGCCGTCGCGCAGAGCCCGGCCGCCGAGCGCGAGCATGAGCGAATCCTGTCCTCCTATGGCGGCGCCTATGACGATCCGAAGCTGGAAGCCCTGATCGGCAAGACCGTCGACCGGCTGGTCGCCGCCTCCGATCGTCCCGACCAGGCCTACAAGGTGACGATCCTCAATTCCGGCGCGGTGAATGCGTTCGCGCTGCCGACCGGCCAGCTCTACGTCACGCGCGGCCTGATCGCGCTGGCCTGCGACACCTCGGAATTGTCCTCGGTGCTGAGCCACGAGATGGCGCATGTGCTGGCCAAACACGCCGCGATCCGCGAGGACCAGGCGCGCCAGGCCGCCGTCGTCACCCGCGTCGTCACCGACATGGGCAGCGATCCCGATCTGACCGCGCTGGCGCTCGCCAAGACCAAGCTGACGATGGCGAGCTTCTCCCGCGCCCAGGAGTTCGAGGCCGACAGCATCGGCGTCGGCATTTCGGCGCGCGCCCATTTCGATCCCTATGGCGCCTCGCGCTTCCTGACCGCGATGGAGCGCAACGCCGAACTGAAAGCCGGCAAGACCTCGGTCGATCCGCGCGCGCAGGACTTTCTGTCGTCGCATCCGGCGACGCCGGAGCGGGTGCAGAGCGCGCAGGCCAGCGCGCGGCAATACACCTCGCCGGAGGGCGGCGAACGCGACCGCGAAACCTATCTCGCCGCCATCGACAACATCGTCTATGGCGAGGATCCGAGCGAGGGATTCGTTCGCGGCCAGCGCTTCCTGCATCCCAAGCTCGGCTTCACCTTCACCGCGCCCGAGACCTTCACGCTGGACAACACCGCGCAGGCCGTGATCGGCGTGCGCGAGGGCGGCACGCCAGGCGATGCGCTTCGACGTCGTGCGGGTGCCGGCGGAACAGACGCTCGGCGACTATCTCAATTCCGGCTGGATGGAAAATGTCGACAAGGCCTCGACCGAGGACCTGACCATCAACGGCTTCCCGGCGGCATCGGTCGACCGCGCATGGCGATCAATGGCAGTTCAAGGTCTATGCGCTGCGCTTCGGCAGCGACGTCTACCGCTTTATTTTCGCCGCCAAGCAGAAGACCACCGAAAGCGACCGCAACGCGCGCGAGACCGTGAATTCGTTCCGCCGGCTGACGCTGGAGGAAATCCAGGCCGCGCGGCCGCTGCGCATCAAGGTGATCACCGTGCAGCCCGGCGACACCGTGGAATCGCTGTCGCACCGCATGGCCGGCGTCGACCGCCCGGTGGAGCGCTTTCGCGTCCTCAACGGCCTCGACGCCCACGCCCAGATCAAGGCGCGCGACCGCGTGAAGATCGTGGTGGATTGAGCGACGCTGGAGCGCGCACCGTCATTGCGAGCGAAGCGAAGCAATCCATCGCGACGAGGGAAGAGCTGGATTGCTTCGTCGCGGAGCCTGTCATCGGGCGCGCATTCGCACGACCCGTTGGCTCCTCGCAATGACGGGTGTTGATAGATCCGCGACCAACTCCAATCGTCATTCCGGGGCGCGCGTTGCGCGAGCCCGGAATCTCGAGTTGTCATTCTCTGGATTCCGGTTTCGCCCGCGTAAGGCGCGGGCGCCCCGGAATGACGAACAAAACAAAAAGCCCGGTCTTTCGACCGGGCTTTTGATTGTCTGGATCCGATGAAAGCGCTTACGCGGCTTCGTCCGCGACGGCGGTATCGTCGCCATCGGCGTCGCGTCGCCATCGGCTTCACCGTCGGCCTCGACTTCGGTCTCGGCCTTGGCGCCGCGGCGCGGGCTCTTGGCGAGCTGGCCTTCGATTTCCTTGACCGCCTCGGTTTCCGTCACATGCTGCACGACGGCGATCTCGCGCGACAGCCGATCGAGCGCGGCTTCATAGAGCTGGCGTTCGCTGTAGGACTGTTCGGGCTGCGATTCCGAGCGATAGAGATCGCGCACCACTTCGGCGATCGCGACGATGTCTCCCGAATTGATCTTGGCTTCATATTCCTGCGCCCGGCGCGACCACATCGTGCGCTTGACGCGGGCGCGGCCCTTGAGGGTTTCCAGCGCGCGCTTGACCAGCGCCGGCTCCGACAGCTTGCGCATGCCGACATTGGCGACCTTCGCGGTCGGCACCCGCAGCGTCATCTTGTCCTTCATGAAATTGATCACGAACAGCTCAAGCTTGGCGCCGGCGATCTCCTGCTCCTCGATCGCCAGGATCTGGCCGACGCCGTGCGCGGGATAAACCACGAATTCGTTGGTCTTGAAGCCCTGGCGCTGGGTCAGAACCTTCTTCGGCTCCTCGACGCGCGGCGCGGCCGCCACCGGCTTTGCGGCAGGCTTGCTGGCGGCGATCACGGGCTTGTTCGCCACCGGCTTGGCCGCGGTCTTGGCGACAGGCTTCGCGAGCGGTCTTGGGGGAGCAACCTTCGAAGCAGTGGCCTTCGAACCCGTCGCTTTCGCGGCAGTTTTTGCAGTCTTGTTTGGCATTGCGCTTCTTTTGTTTTTTGAGGATTTTGCAGCCGAGGCCTTGGTGGCTTTCCGGGCATCCTTGACGGAAGTCCGGGCACGGCTCTTGGTTGCACCACGGCTGGCCGCGGCGGCTTTTTTGGAACCCTTGGAAACACTCTTTTTACGCGTTTTCTGTGACACAGCCTGCGCGCGGAACTGCCACGCCCCTGTTCGATGTTTTCACGGGAACCCATAGGGGCCACAAGATACGCATGGCTGGGTTCGGCTTGTAATGTGCCTAATATAGCACATTTTCCGCAAAAATCAATGATTTAGGCCCCATCCGGGGCTCGTTCGGCGGCCGATTTCGGCCGCATCACCGGGCATTAGGGTTAAGCCGGCGGATGGCAAAGCGCGGAACGGCCTCGACCTGTTCAGTCGGAAAACACCAATTCGAGTCAGTCGCCGGTACCCGGAGCCGGAGAAAAATATTTCTCGAACTTGCCTTCCATCCCCTCGAAATCCTTGGCGTCGGCCGGGGATTCCTTCTTCTGGGTGATGTTCGGCCAGCTCTTGGCGTATTCGGTATTCACCTCGAGCCATTTTTCCAGACCCGGGCTCGGTATCCGGCTTGATGGCGTCGGCCGGACATTCGGGCTCGCACACGCCGCAATCGATGCATTCGTCCGGATGGATGACCAGCATGTTGTCACCCTCGTAGAAGCAGTCCACCGGGCAGACTTCAACGCAATCGGTATATTTGCATTTAATGCAGGCTTCAGTGACGACGTAAGTCATCCAAGGCTCCGAAACGGGTCAATTTTGCAGTGGTTTGCGTAGCGCAGGAACTCCGCAGCCGCAAGTGAAGCACGCTGCTCCCAAGTACGCAGTCTTTGCAAGCGGTGCCGTGCCGGCTGAATTCGTACCTGCCATCAGATAGTTATTCCCGGCGGCCCTGCAAATCGTCATAGAGCACGCGCGCCGCCGACGCATCGCCCCGCCGCTCGGCAAATCCGACCACTTTGAGGATGCGGACGGTGCGATCGAGCCCGATCGTCAGCACGTCGCCGGCCTTCACGGCATGGCCCGGCGCCTTCTCGCGCACGCCATTGATGCGGACATGGCCGGCCTCGACCAGCGCGGCCGCGCTGGTGCGGGCCTTCACCACCCGCGCGTGCCACAACCATTTATCGAGACGCTGGCGCTCCAAGCAACACCACTTCGAGGACGGACCGAGCGAGAAGTTAGCGCTGATCCTTGCGGTTGGCGGTGAGCTGCTCCTTGAGCGCCGCCAGTTTGGCAAACGGCGAATTGGGATCGATCGGACGATCGCGTTCGCGCGGCGGCGCCGCTGGTGGCGAACTGCCGGTGCGACGGCCCGCCATCGGGACGCTTGTCGCCACGTCCGCCCTTTGTCGCGGCCGCCCTTGTCGCGCCCGCCGCCGAATTTGCCCTTGTCGCTTGTCCTGCTGCCTGTCCTTGCCCTGAAAGCGCTCGCGCGGCGGACGGCCCTTGTCCTCGCGCGGTTCGCGCACCGCCGGCGCGCCCTCGGCGGCAGGCGCGCCGTCAGCGGCAGGTGTCGCGGCGGCGGCCGGCGCATCGGCGCGCAGGTTTGCGGAAATCATTGTTGCGGTCGCGCCGTCCGCGGCGATGCCGCTCGCGCTTGGCGCCGTCGCCAGCTTCGCCGGCGCGGCCGCCGGCGGCCGCGCCTGCGCGCGGCCTGGCGATCCTGATGGACGATGACGGTTGCGATCGTGGCGCGGCCGGCGCTCTTCGGAGCGGCCACCGGGCCGCCAGACCTCGACCATTTCGGGCGCTGCAACGGCATCGGGCGCTGCTGTGGCAGCAGCATTCGCATCCGGCGCATCGCCAGCGGCAACCGTCTCCGCCGTTGTTTCGGCGGCAGCCTGCTCCAGCGGCGCATCCGCCGCCGGCGCTTCGATCGAAGCCACGGCATCGGGCGAGACTTCGACAGAACCGGCTTCGACGAGCTGACTTCGATAGCACTGGCTTCGCTAGCGCTGGCTTCGACCGCAACCGGCTCCTCTTCAGCAACCGCCGGCGAGAAGGCGATATCGGGCAGCAATGACGCCGATGGCGCGGGTGCGGCTTCCTCGGAATTGGCCGGCACATCGCTGGTGATGTCGGCGACATCGCCGGTTTCAGCGGCAACCATGGGCTCCGCCGCCACCGCTTCCGACAAGCGCAGCCTCGACCGCGGTTTCGGAAACTGTTTCCGGTGCGGTTTCCGTGGCCGACTTCCGCCGGACTTGATTCCGCGGCAGGCGCTTCGACCACCGGCGCCGGTTTCGGCGGCAGCGCCGGGCGGCGCTCCATGCGATAGCCGAGCGCGCGCAGGATCGAGGCAAAATCCTCGCCGGCCGATCCGGTCAGCGACGTCATCGCCTGCGTCACGACAAAACCGCGGCCATCGAACGCGCCGGCGGGCTTCTGCGCCGGGCGAGGCCTTCGCGCCACGACAGCGCCGGGCGAATGAGATCGGCGAGACGCTCCAGGATATCGACCCGCACCGCGCGCTCGCCGCATTGCCGGTAGCCCAGCACGCGATAGGCATCGCGGTCGAGCAGCTTGTCGACCGGAAACGAGGTGCGGCCGCTTCCCGCCAGATGCTGCGCGCCCGACAGCGCCGACATGTCGACATTGTCCTGCTTCTGCGCCCACAGCAGCGAGGCCAGCGCGCGCGCCGCCGGCTTCAGCAGCGGCGGCACATAGATGTGATAGGCGCCGAACCGCACGCCGTATTTGCGCAAGCGTTGCCCGCGACGGCTGATCGAGATCCTTCATCTCGGTCGCGATCTTGGCGCGCTCCAGCACGCCGAGCGCCTCGATCAATTGAAACGCGATGCCGCGCGCGATCCCGGTGATGTCCTCGGCCTTGGCGAGGTCGAACAGCGGCCCCAGCAGTTTTTCGATATGCGTCTTCAGCCACAGATCGAGCCGCGTCTGCACCGCTTCGCGCGGCGCGCCGCTCAGGCGCTCGTCGGAAATGATGCGCATGCGCGGATGCAGCGCGTCGTCGGCCGCGACCAGTTTCGCCACCGCGTCGCCGGTCCAGCGGATGGTGCCGTCCGAGGCCAGCACGAACTGTTCGTCGGGCGCTGCCGCCAGTTTCTCGGCGCGCGCGTCGATTTCGCCGGCCAGCGCCTTTTGCGCGGTCGCCTGCAACGCCTTGGCGTCGGAGCCGGCCTCCGCCGCATCGGGCGCAAAGGTGAATCCGTCGAGCCGGCCGATCACATGGCCTTCCACGATCACTTCGCCGGTCTTGCCGATTTCCGTATTCAACATCGTGTTTTCCCGCAGGCGGCGCATCAATACACTGGTACGGCGATCAACGAAACGCTCCGTGAGCCGTTCATGCAGCGCATCGGACAATTTATTTTCAACTTCGCGCGCGATTCCCTGCCAATGCTCGGGATCGGCCAGCCAGTCCGGGCGGTTGGCGACAAAGGTCCAGGTCCGGATTTGCGCGATCCGGCCCGATAGCGTGTCGATATCGCCGTCGACGCGATCGGCCTGCTCGACCTGGGCGGCGAACCAGGCGTCCGGAATCCGGCCCTTGTGCATCAGAAAGCCGAACAGGGTCGTCACCAGTTCGGCATGCGCGGCCGGCGCGATCTTGCGGTAGTCCGGAATCTGGCAGGCGTCCCACAGCCGTTCCACCGCGGCCGCCCCATGCGCCATCTCGCGCACATCGGCATCGCGGGCGGCATGATCGAGCACGCGCAGATCCTCCGCGATCGGGGCGCGGGTCAGCGCCTCGTGCGACGGCGTCAGCGCCAGCGACACCTGCAGGGCGCCGAGCGAGGAAAAATCCAGCTTCGAATTGCGCCATTGCAGCACCTTCACGCTCTCGAAGGTGTGGTTCTGCAGCGCATTGACCAGTTCCGGCTCGAACGGCGCGCAGCGTCCGGTGGTGCCGAAGGTGCCGTCGCGGGTGGCGCGGCCGGCGCGGCCGGCGATCTGCGCGAATTCGGACGGATTGAGGCGGCGGAACTGATAGCCGTCATATTTGCGGTCGGAGGCGAACGCGACGTGATCGACGTCGAGGTTGAGCCCCATGCCGACCGCGTCGGTCGCGACCAGATAATCGACGTCGCCGGACTGGAACATCGCCACCTGCGCGTTGCGGGTGCGCGGGCGACAGCGAGCCCAGCACCACCGCGGCGCCGCCATGCTGGCGCTTGATCAGTTCGGCGATGGCGTAGACCTCGTCGGCCGAGAACGCCACGATCGCGGTGCGCCGCGGCTGCCGGGTGATCTTGCGGTCGCCGGCGAATTCGAGCTGCGACAGCCGCGGCCGGGTGACGATGCTGGCGCCGGGCAACAGCCGCTCGATGATCGGGCGCATGGTGGCGGCGCCCAGCAGCAGCGTTTCGTCGCGGCCGCGCCGATGCAGGATGCGATCGGTGAAGACATGGCCGCGTTCGAGATCGGCCGCGATCTGGATTTCATCGACCGCGAGAAACGACACGTCGAGATCCCGCGGCATCGCCTCGACGGTGGAGACCCAGAACCGCGCCTTCGGCGGCTTGATCTTCTCCTCGCCGGTGATCAGCGCGACCGAATCGACGCCGGCGCGATCGACGATCTTGTTGTAGACCTCGCGCGCCAGCAGCCGCAGCGGCAGGCCGATCACGCCGGAGGAATGCGCCAGCATCCGCTCGATGGCGAGATGGGTCTTGCCGGTGTTGGTGGGCCCGAGCACCGCGGTGACGCCGGAGCCGGGAGCCCGTTCATTGGCGAACGTGCGGCGCGTGAAGAAGAAAAGGCCATGTTTTCCGGAGGATTTCTGCGTCGTGCTGGCGTTGGAGAAGTGTTTCACAATGCGACGCATTTGAGGTCGCGGCTTAAGCTCTGGAACGAGTCCGGAACGAATCGCGCCCGAATCGGTGACTCCTCTCCACTCCGGCTTCGTTCACCGCAACATCTCGCGTTGACACCTGCATGGCGGCACTAGATCAAGTTTGAGCGGGGTCGACAAGAGACGGTATTACGGCGAATTCCTTAAATTGCAGAGCGAACGCGGAGTCGAATCAGAAGCGGGAAGAGTCAACAGGATTCCGAGTTCTCCGATGTCGTCGCGAGCAACTGCACGAGCCCCGATGCATGCTCCCTCCCCGCTTGCGGGGGAGGGTCGGGGTGCGGGGTACCGCAAGCGAAGCTGCCGAGTTGACGCCACCCCGACCCCGAGCGAGCTTCGCTCGCTCGACCCCGCAAGGGGGAGGGGAGCAAAGCATCAACTGGTCTTCGCCACCCGCGGCGGCGTGGCCTGGGTGATGAACTGGGTGGCTTCCAGCATGGCGATGCCGAGCGGGGTCGGGATCACCATCCGGAACGGCACCAGGATGCGGGTTCCCGCGACCGGCGCGAAGGCGATCTCGATGTTGCGCTGGGCGGTGAGGTATTTGATCACGGCGCGGTCGGGAATGTAGCCGGCGACCGGCGAGAAATAGATCGCGCACACCACCACCGGGCCCTGATAGCCCTTTTCGGCCTTGACGGTTTCCATGCGCTTGAAATCGAGCTTGAGATCGTAGCGCATGCGGCCGTCGAAGATCGCCGCCCCGGTGCGGCAGGCGTCGGGGCTCAGCAGATCGCCGGTGCCGGCGACCCGCAGCATCGATCCGGTCATCGGATCGTAGACGCCGCGGCGATGCGCGTCGGTGAGCGGAAGCCGGTCGGGATCGACCGGCGGCTCCGGCTCGATGCCGTATTCCCTGACGTTGCCGTTGGCCAGAACCATGTGGATGGCTTCGGTTTTCTTCGAGGTCGTGGTGGAGGCGAAATAGTTGATCGCCACCAGCGCGCCGTTGACGACGCGGCCCTGCGAGGCGCCGGTGCCGGAGCCGCCGGCGAACGCCTTCAGCAATCCGGCGGTGCCGCCGGAGGCGGCGGCGGAAAACTGGTCGTCCCCGATATCGATGGTCCAGGCGCCCTTGCCGACGGGAATGCCGGCCAGCGTCGCCTCATAGCGCGCATCCAGCCGGCCCTGGGCGAGCGCTGCATGCGGCAGCGCCGACAGCAGCACGGCGAAGGCCGCACAGGCCACCCAGCGCCCGCAGCGGGAAACGGGCCGGCCGGGGCGAAGTCATGCGGCGTGTAGTCACTGAGGGCGGTCCTGCTGCTACGGCGCAATCGATAGGTCATCTAAGCAAAAATATCCGGCTGACAACGCGTCTTCCGCAAAAAGGGGGCGCACCGGTTTTGTGAACGTTTTGCGAACAGAATACGCACCAAGTGGTTTCGGCGCTTTTCGAGCAAATCCGCGCCGCGGGGTACGCGCAGGCGGCCATGATGTCGTCGGCGAATACGCCGTTTATATGATGGCTTATATGATGGCCGAAGGCGGCGGAAACGCCGGCAAAATCGGCCTTCCCCGGCGTTCCCCGGCGATGATCGCAAAACCTTGACGCCCCGCCGCTCTCCCCCTATACGTCCGCGGTTCCTGAAATGGACGTGATTTTGAACCCCTGCGGCCGCGCCTCATCGGAGCGGCGGAGGCTGTCGGGATGGCAGAGGATTTTTCGCGATGTCGCGACGCTGTGAACTGACGGCCAAGGGCCCGATGGTGGGCCACAAGGTGAGCCACTCCAATATCAAGACCAAGCGCCGGTTCCTGCCGAACCTGTGCAACGTCACCTTCATCTCGGACGCGCTGGGCCGCAACGTGCGGCTGCGGGTGTCGACCAACGCGATCAAGTCGCGTCGATCACCGCGGCGGCCTCGATGCCTTCCTGATCAAGGCCAAGGCCGACTGAGCTGTCGCCCCGCGCGCTGGAGCTGAAGCGCCAGATCGAGAAGAAGACGGCCGCAGCGGCGCCGGAGAAGCAGGCGAGCTGAGCGGGCGAAGCGTTTCGCGCGGCTGGGTTTGGCTGGGCGAAAGTTAGTGGTTGAGCGTTTTGGATGGCCGGGTCGAAAGACCCGGCTGTTTTTGTTTTTGGGGGACA
The DNA here is from genome assembly GCA_963734795.1 of uncultured Alphaproteobacteria bacterium. Classification (GTDB taxonomy): domain Bacteria; phylum Pseudomonadota; class Alphaproteobacteria; order Rhizobiales; family Xanthobacteraceae; genus Bradyrhizobium. Next base: position 1,068,852 of record CAVTIW010000009.1, on the reverse strand, counting down.
ATGAAGGCTGAGCATCGAAAGAGACATTTCGACTGAATACTGTTCTTGACTTACTTCTTCTTCCCCACGTCGGGTAGCTCGAACAGGATGCCGACCACTTCCAATAATTCGGTGAGGCGTGGAAACGGAGTTTCGTCATCGAGGCCAAGAAGCTCCGCGGCGGTCGTTCCATCCGGATTTAGACTCTCCAGAATGGCAAAGGGCTTTTTAATCTGCAGCCGCTTGAAATAGCGAACGCCAGTGTTATCGACGGCCACCACGAGCCGTTTATCGAGTCGCTTGAGGGTTTCGTCACCGAATTTCGTGGGATGGGTGATCAGATATTGCGTTTCCAAAGCGATCGGTTCGGCGCTTCGACCTTCAACCTTGAACAAGCGAGCGTTGTTCAGCATCTTGTTCACAAGTTGTAGATCTGGAATAGATTCTATCTCCCTATTCGCGATCATAGACGGTGGCGGGGCGGCGTGCGCGGCGAAAATGGTGCCGACAATCTTTCGCGCCGTCATCTTTTCTTTCGGGGCGATAACCGGCTGAGGAAGTTCGTGCGGGTCAAGCGTTTGCCCCGTCAAGATCGCGATGCTGGGATGACTGTCGGACTCGTTGTAGCGCCTTGCGAGCAACTGATCGCCGAAGGCTGCAACAACTAGGCTATGCCGAGTTATGGGTGCGTGATTGCATACGATGAGCATATCACCTATCCCGGCGATGGGGTCGAGTGTGCCGGCCGCCAACCGGTAAATGTCGTGATTATAAAGTGTCACCGGCTGCGCCGTTTCCCATTCTTTGATCGTAAGCGCGCCATCTCCTGCTCTTCCCCCGGTCTTGGCGGCAGCGGCTACCCCGGTATTTTTGAGGGTGAGCTTCTTGATATCGTCTCGGTGGCTCGTGGGGAATGCGACCACCGTGTCGTCCCAAGCGAAAATCCGGGGGTCACCCGAAAAAGCCTCGAACTGCGCATAGACTTGGAAGGCTTGATGCACCTGCTTCTCGAGCGTTGTCTCCCAGAAGCACTTCACGTCCTCGGCCTGCGCTACGCCGATGGTGCTGTCGAATTGGTGGTGGGAGTCATTGATGATCTTCATCTCGGCTCCCCCTCCACCCGACAGGGTCTTGGAAAGCTCAATGAAAACTTGACGATTGAACGGCGCGATACTGGCTTCACGAAGCTTGGCCAACTCCCGCTTCAGGCTGTCCAGGTTCATGTTAACGATCTGAGGGCTTTCCGCCCGCATGATGCATTTGAGAAGATCCTCGCAGTAAATCCGGACATCGCTGATATACTTGTGGGCTTGCTCGTCGTTATTGTTCGCGATGGCCGTGTCATAGGTGCGGACGAGGCTACTGCCGTTGGCGACGGTTGCGACACGCGTTGCCCTGTTCACCGCCGCGATTAAGCCTTGCTGGCCTTTCAATTTTTGTTCGTTAACTAGAAATTTGAAGAATTGCTGCTCATGCGTGGTGAGGATCAGCTGCATTGAATGCTTCTCGGCCTGGTCCGCATTGGCCGACTTTGCCAGAACCTTGGCCCATTTCCGTTTGTTCCTGGGATCTAATGTTGTTTGGGGATCATCCATCACCACCAATGGAAACGGATTTTCGCCTAAGGCTTCGATCGTCTGCTCGCGCAAGGCCAATACGAACGCCCAAAGGATTGCCCGAAGCCAAGATGTATTGGCGACCAAGGCGGCGTCGATCCGCATTCCCGGATCGAAGCTTCCTTCTACGAGAACCCCTTTCTTTTCTAGCGAAGCGTTCTCGTAGGTAAGTCGTTCCTGTAGGTGTATGCTTGTTAGTATAGCTTTGATCCGCGCTGAAAGTGACGCGATGGATGCGGCAGTCTCGGCGCTCACAAGAAAACGAAGGTCTTTGAGCGGCTCTAGGGCTTCGGTGATGGCCTCTCGAACCGCTTGGTGCTCTTGAATCTTATCCCACAGGTCTGCCGCTTTAGCTGCAGTGTTAAGGTTTCCCGAAAGCTCATCCAAGGGCTCCGCTTTTTCGACTGCCTGTTCAAGAGTTCGTGAGGTGGCCGGCAACTGTGTTCGGAAAAAATGCGCCCTGATCGTCTTTCCGTTGCACTAACGTGATCCAGGCGTCTCGGAAGGCCTGTCCGTTCTCTGACCACCACTCCACCAATGCAGCTAGGCGGTCCAAACCGTGGATGTCGCGCAAAAGATCGACGGCAACACTTGGCATGTCCGAAGTCGGCGTAACGAAAGCACGGTGGGCGAATGTGGGAAGGGCCTCGGATTGCTTCGCCACCGTATTGGTGACCATCGCGCTAATCCCGACAAGCGTCGATTTGAAGGGCTCGTCTTGGGAAAACCGTAGAAGCGCAGCAGATGCATAAGCCTCTTTCGGCGCCATATGCGCCAGCATTACGTGGTGCTGGCGCATGTCCGCAGGCAGAATAGCACTAAGTCGTTTCTCGATTGCGGCGCAGACGTCCCCAAGTTTTCGTTCGGCTGCCTCGGCCTGCGCCTTCAATTCTGCAAGTTCGACTTGAAGCCGGTTTTGCTCCTCGGAAGCCAGCTTGGCAAGACATAACGGGCAGATGCCAATCCCTCCTGCCTCCGGAACAACATAATATTGAGCGGCCAAGGCTTTAAGCCTTAGCCTCTGGTCGCTAGCTTGCCGCTTGTGCCAGATTAGAGCGGTGTCGAGATCAATTCGGGCGGAGGCAACAATATCCGGAACGTTCTTGAGATGGCCGTTCTCTTTTGCGGCTTTCAGGGCGGTCCAGGCTTGAAATTCAGGGATCGTCTTGACGCCGAGGTTAAGAATGGCGCGGGCGCTACCGACGGCTTCCTTAATCATCGTCCGAACGGCCGCTTGAGCAATGTCAAGCCCGTCGGATATCTCGGCCTTCAACGTCGCTAGGTGCTCGGCGGCCTTGAGAGCGGCCGTGTGCGAATGCGCATTCAGGGTCGTTCCGACATCCTTTTTGCCAAGCGTTCGGCATGCGGCGAGATCGATACCAAGTGCCTTTGCTTTGGCCTCGGCTTTAGCGATAGCATCAGCAAACGTTGTCTCTTGCTTGTCCGCGCCTTGCTGTTTTGCGTATTTTAGGAACGGCTGCGCCCTGTTGCCAAGGAGTCGCGCCGCTTCCGCTATGTCAGATAGCTGATCGAGACCAGTCAAAAGTTTGACGGCCTCGTAAATCGATTGAGATTTGCTGCCGAACCCGATGCGCGGAATCCGCGCAGGCATGAGAAGTCCGGTTTCGATCAACTGAGGCGCGACGAGCAACCGTGGATCAATGACCGCTTCAGCCATCGGCTCACCTTCGCGCGACGAAAAAGTCCTTCGAAACGCTGTCGCGATCTCACCCCCAGCGTTTTCGAAAGTCAGACGCACCCATGCTTCGGCGTCATTACCAAGCTCCGAAGCCTTTTCAGGGTAAGACACCAGCGGCGGCCACTTACCTATTTCTTTGCCGACGTCATTGTAAACGGGCGCCCGTCCGCCTGCGTCGTGTACGAGACCATCTTGTTCGCGTACCCGTTGGCCCGTAAGAGCCCACAGTATGGCGTTCGCGAAAGAGGATTTGCCAGAACCGTTCTGGCCCTCAAGGCACCAATTCTCCCCACCAATCCATTGCGAAAAAATGGGGCCTCCGAAAATGGTCAACCCGCCAAAACCACCCGCTTCCAGTTTTGCGAGCCGCCATTGATCGCTCGATCCACCTGTCGCACTTTCCGGATTGTCAATGGCGGGGTCGGACGAGTCACTCCATGCAGCGATAAGACCAGCGAAGATGCTCTCGTCCGCAACTACTACTTTGGCAGTAGGTTGTTTCAGCAAAAAGTTTAAAAGCCGCCGCTGTCGGGGGAGGCCAAGACAAATAGAGCCAGCTCTGTGATCTTCAAATTTGCTCCAAAGGAGCGTAGTTCCCTTGAGAAGAGTTGCCGTCGCTTCTGCGAAAGAGATACTCAACTTCACCCCCCATTGCGTTACCTGCGCTTGTCAAGGCGTCCGCAGAGCTGAGGGCAGACAACCAATAAGGTACGTGGTAAAACGTACTACTACAACGAGAGTTAAGATACCTCAACCAGCGGTTATATTGTGGAAACTGTTCGGCCGTATGCGTCCAACGGAAGCAGTAGGGAGCCGCATATTGACGGAACGACCACGCCGGCAGAGATCAGGGAGAGCTGCGCGCTCCACGCGGTGGGGCTTTGGCTTGAGCTTGCTTTCACCGGTCGCCCGCCCGCCGGGCAAATCACCTCGTCTTTCGATTTCCCTCTGTCCAGCCCCGCTTGCAAAAATATTCTGATTTTCAGAAGACCCAAATCAATCTATATCCGCCGCCATCCCGTCCCACTCAGAGCGGCGTTTCGCGAACGTCACGGGACGTCGGGGCGGGATGCGGTGGACGTGGCGGCGTGCTGACGACGTTGCCTGCTCACGGACGGCGAAGTCGTGGGGTCCTGACGCCTCGGTGCCGGCGTCAAGTCGGCGGAAACGTTCCGCAGGCGACGGTGGCAACAAGCCGATCACCGGTGCATACTCACCACCAATATACGCGCACGAGGCTGCGGGTGCATCGGGCGCCCGGCATTCCCCGCGCTCTCTGATTGCAGAGGGCGGAAGTTGAACAGCAAACTTCGCGCGAACCCGCGGCGAGATCGCGAAGCTGTGGCTTGCCGTCATTGCGAGGAGCACTTGCGACGAAGCAATCCACTCTTTCTTTGTTGCTCCATGGATTGCTTCGCGGAGCCTGTCATCGGGCGCGCATTCGCGCGACCCGTTGGCTCGCAATGACGGCTTCTTGCGGAGCTGCGCGGTGCGCAACGTCCTCGGCCGTCGCGCCCGCGAAGGCGGGCGACCCGGTATTCGGAGGCGCCGGCGATGGAATCGAGAAGCCCCGGCGTACTGGATCCCCGCTTCCGCGAGTCAGAGCGCGTCGCAAGAGCCCCCACCCCGGCCCTCCCCCGCAAGCGGGAGAGGGAGCGCGCCGCGGCGTGGTGGAGCTGTGTCCGGAGAATACAGACGCGCAACACTCTCGGCTGTCGTCGCCCGGCATAGCCGTCCGAAGGACGGCGTCGCTTCCGCTCGCCTATGACCGGGCGACCCGGTGTTCCGGAGGCGCCGGTGATGGAATCGAGAAGCCCCGGCGTACTGGATCGCCCGATCAAGTCGGGCGACGACGGCTTGCTGTGCAGCGACGCGGTGCGCCACGGCCTGCGTCGAGCCGGATTGCGTCCCGGCCCATCCCGGCTACGCTGGCTGCACCGTTCCCGGTGCGCATCGCCGGGGCCGAACAAAAACAATCCGGCTAGCTCACCTGGGAAGGAAACACCGATGAAGCGACTGATGATCCTGAACGGCCCCAACCTCAACCTGCTCGGGGTGCGCGAGCCGCATATCTACGGCACCACCACGCTGGCGCAGATCAGGGAGAACTGCGAGCGGCACGCCGGCGCAGCTCGGGCTCGAGCTGGCGTTTCACCAGTCGAACCACGAGGGCGAGCTGGTCGACTGGATCCAGTCGGCGCGGCAGAGCGCCGACGCCATCATCATCAACCCGGCCGGCTATTCCTTCACCTCGATCGCGATCCTCGATGCGCTGAAGGCGTTCGAGGGGCCGGTGCTGGAGGTGCACATTTCCAACATCCATGCCCGCGACGAGCACCACCGGCATTCGAAGCTCTCGCACGCCGCGACCGCCGTGATCTGCGGCCTCGGGCCTTACGGCTATATCGCGGCGATGCACGCGCTCGCCGAGATGGCGAAGAAATGAAATGGCGTCGTTCGGGTTGGCTCGAGTGATTTGCCACCGTCATTGCGAGGAGCCGACGGGGCGGCGCTTTGCGCCGACCCGTTGGCTCGCAATGACGGGCTCAACGCCACGGTTACCTCACGCCGCGCGGGTAAGCTCGGCGCCGAGATGCTTCAGCCGCGGCATCACTTCCTGTTTCAGCAGCGTCAGCGAGTTGCGCCAGGCTTCCGGCTTGTGCTTGTAGTCGAAGCCGAACACCAGCAGCGTGCCGAAGCCGCCGACCTCGCGATAGATGGTCTCGATCCTCTCGGCGACGGTCGGCGGGCGAGCCGATCGACCCAGTTGTGGCGGGCGCAATAATCGACGGTGACGTCGCTGTCCGGCACCTCGGGCGTGTGCTTGAGATAATCCTTGAAGCCGAAATGGCCGAGCAGCGGCAGGAAATACTCGCCCATCATGCGGCCCATCATGTCGCCGGTGGAGAGCTTCCAGGCTTCCTCGTCGGTATCGGCGACGAACACCTCGCGCACCAGCCGCCAGTCCTGCCGGCTCGGCTTGCGCCCGGTCCTGGCGGCGCCCGCCTCGACCAACTCCCAGTGGCTGGTGACATAGGCCGGGTTGAGGTTGAGGCTCATCGGAATGTAGCCGCGTTCGCCGGCGAGTTTCAGCGTGTCCGAGCCCTTGCTGAGGCCGGCGACGCCGATCGGCGGATGCGGCGCCTGCAGCGGCTTGAGGTGGGGCTTGAGGAAGTCGAACATGACGTCGGGCTTGGTCACCGTCCAGAACTTGCCCTTGTGGGTCCACGGCGCGTCTTCGGTCCACATCTTCAGGATGATCTCCAGCGCCTCGCGGGTCATGTCGCGGTTCTGGCCCGACATGCCGTCGACGTTGAACATCGCCCAGTCGCTCGGCAGGCCGGAAGCGGCGACGCCGAAATTGAGCCGGCCGCCGGAGAGATGATCGAGCATCGCCACCCGGTTGGCGAGTTCGGCGGGATGGTGGTAGGGCAGCAGGAAACCGCCGGGGCCGATGCGGATGTTTTTGGTCTGCAGCAACGCCTGCGCCACCAGCAGGTCGGGCGCCGGGTGCGGTTCCCACGGCGCGGTGTGATGCTCGCCGATCCAGGCCTCGGTGTAGCCGAGTTCATCGAGCCAGCGCAGCACCTGCAAGTCCCAGTCATGGCCCTCTTTCAGTCCGCACTCCGGCGGATGCGAGGGCATGGCGAAATATCCGAGCTCCATAGGGTTTCCTCTCTCGTTCGTTTGGTCTCCCGAAGGCGCGTCTTGTTGCGCGCCCCGGCAGATGCATAGCACGAGAGAGAACGTAAATCACCGGTTGTGGTGGGGCGGTATGTGGCACAGGTGAATGGCGCCATGGTTCGAGACGCGCGGCGCGGCCGCGCGCCTCACCGAGGACCTCATCCTGAGGCGCGCGCCTCACCACGAGGACCTCATCCTGAGGAGCGGCCTCTCGGCCGCGTCTCGAAGGATGGACGCAACGCATGGACTCGCAGCCCATCCTTCGAGACGCGCGCAAGAGCGCGCTCCTCAGGATGAGGTGTCTAACGCGGCGGGCGCCTGACTGGCGTCAGCGAAGATAGCCTCACCGCGCCCCGAAGCTGGTCTTGCCGAACAGTTCCTTCTGCGTCGAGGGCTGCGAGCGCCAGTATTGCGGCGGCGCATCGACATGACCGCCGAGTTCGGCGGCGGCGTGCCAGCCCCAGCGCGGGTCGTAGAGCATGCCGCGCGCCAGCGCGACCATGTCGGCCTTGCCGGACGCCACGATGTCCTCGGCCTGTTTGGCTTCGGTGATCAGGCCGACCGCGATGGTGTTGAGGCCGGTTGCTTGCCTGATCGCCTGCGCGAACGGCACCTGATAGCCCGGCGCGAGCGGGATCTTCTGCAGCGGCGACACGCCGCCGGAGGACGCGTCGATCCAGTCGACGCCGCGCGTTTTCAGCTCGCTGGCGAATTCGATGGTCTGCGCGAGATCCCAGCCGCCCTCGACCCAGTCGGTCGCGGATACCTTGACGCCGATCGGCTTGTGTTGCGGAAACGCCGCGCGGATCGCGTCGAACACTTCCAGCGGATAGCGCAGCCGGTTTTGCAAAGAGCCGCCATATTGGTCGGTGCGCTGGTTGGCGATCGGCGACAGGAACTGATGCAGCAAATAACCGTGCGCGGCGTGCAGTTCGAGGGCGTCGATGCCGAGCCGGTCGGCGCGTTTCGCCGCGGCGACAAAGGCGTCGCGCACGCGCGCCAGGCCCGATGCATCGAGCGCCAGCGGCGGCAGCTCGCCCTGCTTGTGCGGCAGCGCCGACGGCGCCACGGTCTGCCAGCCGCCTTCGGCGATCGGAATCTGCTGGCCGCCGTCCCACGGCTTGTGGCTCGAGCCCTTGCGCCCGGCATGCGCGAGCTGCATCGCGACGGCGGCTTTGGAATATTTGCGCACCGCGGCCAGGATCGGCTTCAGCGCCGCCTCGGTGGCGTCGTTCCACAGCCCGAGGCAGCCCGGCGTGATGCGGCCGATGGCTTCGACATGGGTGGCCTCGATGCAGAACAGCGCCGCCCCCGACAGCGCCAGCGTGTTGATATGGGTGAAGTGCCAGTCATTGGCCTCGCCGTTCCCGGCCGAGTACTGGCACATCGGCGCCACCATGATGCGGTTGGCAAGCGTGAGATCGCGCAAGCTGATCGGGGAAAACAGGGCGCTCATGGGGGATATCCTGGCGGAAGGAGGGATCGATGGATGCCTCTATCTAATGAGGCACCGGGCTTTGCTCAACCGTGACCTGCATCGCGACAAGGTCAAATCACTTCGGCAGCGTGAATTGCAGCAGCAGCGTGACCGGATCATCGAGAACGGCAGTCTGATATGTCTGCTAATGCAATTTGCGCCGGCCGCCAGAGGCGGGCGCCGCACCATGGGTCTCGCTGAACAGTTCGGCGAGCTTTTCGGTGATGGCGCCGCCGAGTTCTTCGGCGTCGACGATGGTGACGGCGCGGCGATAATAGCGCGTGACGTCGTGACCGATGCCGATCGCGATCAGTTCGACCGGCGAGCGGGTCTCGATTTCCTCGATGATGTGGCGCAGATGGCGCTCCAGGTAGTTGCCGGGATTGACCGACAGCGTGGAGTCGTCGACCGGCGCGCCGTCGGAAATCATCATCAGGATCTTGCGCTGCTCGGAGCGGCCGAGCAGCCGCTTGTGCGCCCAGTCCAGCGCTTCGCCGTCGATGTTTTCCTTGAGCAGGCCCTCGCGCATCATCAGCCCGAGATTCTTGCGCGCCCGCCGCCACGGCGCGTCGGCGGATTTGTAGACGATGTGGCGCAGATCGTTGAGCCGTCCCGGATTGGGCGGCTTGCCGGCGGCGAGCCACGCCTCGCGGGATTGCCCGCCCTTCCAGGCCCGGGTGGTGAAGCCGAGGATCTCCACCTTGACGCCGCAGCGCTCCAGCGTCCGCGCCAGAATGTCCGCGCAGGTCGCCGCCACCGTGATCGGCCGCCCGCGCATCGAGCCGGAATTGTCCAGCAGCAGCGTCACCACGGTATCGCGGAAGGTCGCTTCCTTCTCGTTCATGAACGACAAGGGATGATAGGGATCGGTCACCACCCGCGACAACCGCGCCGGATCGAGCACGCCCTCCTCGAGGTCGAACTCCCAGGCGCGGTTCTGCTGCGCCATCAGGCGGCGCTGCAGCCGGTTCGCCAGCCGCGCCACGATGCCCTGCAGATGCGCAAGCTGCTTGTCGAGATAGCTGCGCAGCCGTTCCAGTTCGTCGTGGTCGCAGAGGTCTTCGGCGGCGATCACCTCGTCGAATTTCGGCGCGAAAGCGTGATATTCCGGCCCGCGCGGTTCGTTGGCGCCGCGCGAATTCGGCCGCGTCGCCTCGCCCGGGGTCTCGTCGTCGCCGAGTTCGCCGTCGTCGAAGGTGTCCGACGTGGAGGCCTGCGCGCTCTCCATCGCGCTTTCCGACATCTCGTCGGAGGAGGCCTGGGCCTGATCGGCGCTCATTTCCTGCGCCGCGTCGCTGTCGGGCGAGCCCTCGGCGCCGGACTGGTCGTTCTCGCCGTCGCGGTTGTCGTCCTGGTTGTCGTCGTCGTCGGCCTCGGCGTTGCGGTCATCGCCGAGTTCGAGCGCCGACAACAAATCATGCACCGCGTCGCCGAATTTCGCCTGGTCCTCGGCGAGGCGATCGAGCCGGTCGAGCCGCGCGCCGATCTTGTCTTCCAGCACCGGGCGCCACAGGTCGACCATCTTGCGGGCGGCGGCGGGCGGCGCGAGGCCGGTCAGGCGCTCGCGCACCAGCATCGCCAGCGCGTCGGACAGCGGCGCGTCGGCGCGGTCGGTGATCTCATCGAACTTGCCGCGATGGAAATGATCGTCGAGCATCGCGGTGAGGTTTTTGGCAACCCCGGCCATCCGCCGCGAGCCGAGCGCCTCGACCCGGGCCTGCTCGACGGCTTCGAACACGCCACGCGCCTGCGGATTGCCCGGCATCAGCTTGCGGTGCACTTTCGGATCGTGGCAGGCGAGTTTGAGCGCGATGGAATCGGCGTGACCGCGCACGATGGCGGCGTCGCGCCGGGTCATCTTGCGCGCCGGCTCCGGCAGCCGCGCCTTGCCCGGCGCCAGGCCCGGGCGTTCCGCGGCGAACGTCACTTCCAGCTCCGGCGCTTTGGCGATCGCGCGCAGGCAGGCCGTTACCGCGCGCTTGAACGGCTCGGTCGGCGCTTCCTTGGATCCGGTGCGGAATTTGCTGTTGGAGGTCGTCATAGCAGCCTCACCGCCCGTCGTCCCGTCAACCCGGGCCGTCGCTGCGAAAGCAGGGACCCACAACCACCGGCGGTCGCTGTTTTTAGGGACGCTGGCTCCATCACTCTATCGAGAACTCCTCGGCGGACGACGGCTGGGATAACGCCGTCAGGAAAGCGCTACATTGACCGACGACTCCGCCAGTTCGGCATTGAAGCAGCGCTGATAGAATTCGGCGACCAGCGGCCGTTCCAGTTCGTCGCATTTGTTGAGGAAGGTGACGCGGAACGCAAAGCCGATGTCGGAGAAAATCTCGGCGTTCTCCGCCCAGGTGATCACCGTGCGCGGGCTCATCACCGTCGACAGATCGCCATTGGCGAAGGCGTTGCGGGTAAGGTCCGCAAGCCGCACCATCTTGTTGACGATGTCGCGGCCTTCCGGGGTACGGTAGTGATGCGCCTTGGCCAGCACGATCTCGACTTCCTCGTCATGCGCCAGATAGTTCAGCGTGGTGACGATCGACCAGCGGTCCATCTGGCCCTGGTTGATCTGCTGGGTGCCGTGATAGAGGCCTGAGGTATCGCCGAGGCCGACGGTGTTGGCGGTGGAGAACAGCCGGAACGCCGGATGCGGCTTGATCACCTTGTTCTGGTCGAGCAGCGTCAGACGGCCGGAGACTTCCAGCACGCGCTGGATCACGAACATCACGTCGGGACGGCCGGCGTCGTATTCGTCGAACACCAGCGCGATATTGTGCTGCAGCGCCCAGGGCAGAATGCCGTCGCGGAATTCGGTGACCTGCATGCCGTCACGCACCACGATGGAATCCTTGCCCACCAGATCGATCCGGCTGATGTGGCTGTCGAGATTGACGCGCACGCACGGCCAGTTGAGCCGCGCCGCGATCTGCTCGATATGGGTCGACTTGCCGGTGCCGTGATAGCCGGTGACCATCACGCGGCGGTTTTTGGCAAATCCGGCGAGGATCGCGAGCGTGGTAGCGCGATCGAAACGGTAATCCGAATCGATGTCCGGCACATGCGGATCGACCTCGGAATAGGCGGGCACCTCGAGATCGCTGTCGATACCGAATACCTGCCGGACCGACACCTTCATGTCGGGCAAACCGGCGGGCTCCTGGGTTTTGGTCATGGCGGCGGTCGTCATCAATCCTCCGGGGTCTCGGGCGCTCCCGAAACCAGATTTGCTAATGGCTGCGGATGGGTGCTGATCGGAACCTATCAGAGAGCAACGGTTGGCAGAAGCCCGCCGCCTAATCAAAGTTCCATTGCGTTATCATCAAGATAGGTGCTGGGCCCGGTTTTTGGAAGGCTGCCCTGCGAATCACGCCGTACTTTCACCGGACAATTGGCCATCCCGGGATAAGGGCTTCCCCGGAACGGGACCTTGATGGCACTTTCCGTCCTTGCCGCTGTTTATGTTAGGTCTGCGCCCACACAGCCGTTCCAGCACAGGAATTTTGTGACTTCATTCATCGATCCATTAATTGCGTTCGTTTCGGCCCATGCGTGGCTCGCCTATCTCACGCTATTCCTCGCCGCCTTGCTGGAAGCCGTTCCCATCGTGGGTTCGGTGATTCCGGGCTCGACCATCATCCTGGCGCTGAGCGCGCTGGTGCCCGGCGGCGAGCTGCGGCTGCAATGGGTGCTGGCGGCCGCGGTCGCCGGGGCGTTGCTGGGCGATGGATCGGCGTTCTGGATCGGGCATCGCGCCCAGCGCGAAATCCTCAACGGCTGGCCGCTGTCGCGATATCCGGGGGTGATCGCGCAGAGCGAAGCCTTCTTCAATCGGTGGGGCGCGCTGGCGGTGTTCTTCGGGCGCTTCGTGCCGCCGATTCGCGCCTTCGTGCCGATCACCGCGGGCGCGCTCGGCATGCCGCCGCCGCGCTTCTACGCCGTCAATATCCCGGCGATCCTGTTGTGGGCGCCCGCGCATGTGCTGCCGGGCGTGCTGGCGGTGTCCGCGCTGCACAAATATGCCGGATTTCCGCATCACGGCGGGATCGGCAGACATTATTGGATGCTGGCCGTGTTCGGCGGGGCATTGGTCGTCGCCCTGGTGACCTGGACGATCCGCCGCTGGCATGGCGGAGGCGCGATCGAGCCCGCAACGCGGCCGTTCCTTCAGCGGCGTCCCGGCGGACGCCGGTAAAACCCTGGCGTTTGCTGTTGCCGAAGGGGTTGGCCACCGCGCCTGAACGACGCGTGGAGCAGCCGCGCGGTCCGCGGCCCTAGCCCGCGCCGCGCACCACCGTCTTGAGATAATTGTACGCCTTGATGATTTCGATCAGGCGATCCTCGGTGGAGCGATCGCCGCCATTGGCGTCGGGATGATGCTGCTTCACCAGCGCCTTGTATTTCGCCTTGACGGTCTCGAGCGTCGCATCGGAGCCGAGCCCCATCACCTGCAGCGCCTTGCGCTCGGCGTTGAAAATTTTCCGGGTTTCGACCTTGGTCTCGCCGGCGGCCCCGCCGGGACCCGGCCGCCAGCGGCCGCGGCCATTGAGCTCGCTGAACATGCTGAACGGATCGGCGGCGCCTTCCAGATCGGCCTCCGGGCTGCCCTTGCCCTTCTTGGCGCTGGTATTGGCGCCCATCTTCCAGGTCGGGCGGTGGCCGGTCAGCGCATCCTTCTGGTAGCGCGCCACCGCGTCGGCATTCATGCCGGAAAAGAAATTATAGGACTGATTGTACTCGCGGACGTGATTGAGACAGAAGTGCCAGTATTCCTTGTCGTTGGCGCGGCCCTTGGGGGCGCGGTGCGGCCCCTTGTTCTTGCAGTCGGGCCATTCGCACATCGCGGATTCTTCCCGCGCCTGGGCCTGCTGCTTCGCGGTCAGCTTGTTGGGCTTGATCCGGATGGAGTCGAAGAATTTTGATGAATCGATCGGCATGGCTGACTATGACAACGCAATGCGAAATGCTTCAAGTCTTGACATTGCGAAACCCTCACTCTCGATGCGCCATTGACGAAACACGGTCACGGACGTATTGCCCCCGCCATGAGCGCCCAGCAAACCGTCAAGCACACTATCACAAACAAGTTGCGCGAAGCTTTCACGCCGGAAAGCCTCGATGTGTCGGACGAATCACATCTTCATGAAGGCCACGCCGGCCACAGGCCGGGCGGCGAGACGCATTTCAGGGTCTATATTGTATCGCCCGCATTCGAAGGGAAGAGCCGGATCGAACGCCACCGCATGATAAATGCGACGCTGGCAGCGGAACTCGCAGGTCCCGTGCACGCACTGGCGATCAAGGCGCAGGCGCCCGGGGAGACCGGGGACTGAGATTTAACACGCCAACCTGGCCGTCATGCCCCGAAAAAGCGGGGCATCCAATATCCCGTGCATGATATAATGCATGATATAAATCAGACGTCGCGGCGTACTGGATCGCCCGCCTTCGCGGACGATGACGACAGAACATCGGAGCGCGCTTAAAACGACGTCCCCGCCCGCTTCGGCTTTTTCTCATCGAGCTCGGCCTCGCGCGGCACCGCCACGATCCGCAGCGCGGTGATGCGGTTGCGCTCGCGGCGCAGCACGCGGAAGCGGAAACCGTGGAAGGTGAAACTCTGGCCGCGTTCGGGGATCGAGCGGGCCTCGTGAATCACCAGTCCGGCGACCGTGGTCGCCTCTTCGTCGGGAAGATGCCAGTCCATCGCGCGGTTGAGGTCGCGGATCGGCACCGAGCCGTCGACCACCACCGAGCCGTCGGGCTGGGCCCGCACGCCGGCCACCACCACGTCGTGCTCGTCGGAAATATCGCCGACGATCTCTTCCAGAATGTCTTCCAGCGTCACCATGCCTTCGACTTCGCCATATTCGTCGACCACCAGCGCGAAATGGGTCTTGCGGCGGCGGAACGCCTTGAGCTGTTCGGACACCGAGCGCATCTCCGGCACGAACCACGGCGGCAGCGCGATGGTCGAGACGTCGATCCTGGCGGTATCGCCTTCGGCGGCGCGGATCGCGCGCAACAGGTCCTTGGCGTGCAGCACGCCGACGATGTTTTCCGGTTTCTCCCGCCACAGCGGGATCCGGGTGTATTCGGTGGCCAGCACCTCGCGCACCAGTTCCTCCGGCGGCAGGTCGGCATTGATCATCACCATTTCGGTGCGATGAACCATGACGTCGGAGACCTGCAACTCGCTCAGATCCAACAGCCCGCCGAGCATGTCGCGGTCCTGTTTTTCGACCTTGCCTTCGTGGTGCAGCAGATCGACCGCGCCGCGCAGGCGCTCGGTCGGCGACAGGATCGGCTGGTTGTGGCCGATCTTGATGCCCAGCGCGATCATCAGCACCCGGACGATCGCCTCGATCACCGTGAGCAGCGGCCCCAACAGGTAGATCATCAGCTTCATCGGACGCGCCACCAGAAGCGACACCCGGTCCGGCGCATTGATGGCGATGGTCTTCGGCAGCACCTCGGCGAAAATCACCACCATCACCGTCATCACGACGGTGGCGTAGAGCACGCCGACCTCGCCGAACCACGCCGTGAAGATGCCGGTCGCCAGCGCCGAGGCGCCGATATTGGCGATGTTGTTGCCGAGCAGCAGCGCGCCGATCATCCGCTCGCGCATCGCGAACAGGCTGGAGACGACACCGGCTTCGCCGTTGCCCTGCTTCGACAGCCGCAGCATGCTGGCGCGCGAGGCGCCGGTCAGTGCGGTCTCGCTCGCGGAAAAGAACGCCGAGATCAGCAGGCAGGCAATGACGATGGAGAATGTAAGCCAGTCCATGGCGTAACGATCATTTCATCTGTGGTTGGAGCATGATCTTTTTTAAGAAAACCGGCTTCCTCTTTTTGGATCACGCCCTGGTTTTACCCGCCAGCTTGGCTGTCAGAAAATCGCGAACCAGCGCCGGTTCGACGTCGGGAGCAATCACGGCGCGCCCGACCGCCTCCAGCAGGATGAAGGTGAGCCGGCCGCGCCTGACCTTCTTGTCCTGCGCCATCAGCCCCATCAGGGCGTCGGCGTCGGCAAGCCCTTCCTGGGCAAATCCTGCGATATCCTGCAGATGGGTCGGCAGACCCACCCCGGCAAGGTGACGTTCGACCCGCGCCGCATCGGATTCGCCGATCATGCCGAGCTGCGCGGAAAATTCCGCCGCCAGCACCATGCCGACGGCGACCCCTTCGCCATGAAAAAGCCGGTCGGAAAACCCGGTCGCGGCCTCCAGCGCGTGGCCGAAGGTATGGCCGAGATTGAGCAGCGCGCGCTCGCCGGTCTCGCGTTCGTCGCGCGCCACGATCGCGGCCTTGGCGCGGCAGGAAGTGGCGATGGCATGTTCGCGCGCGGCGCCGCCCTGAAAAATATCGGCGTGGCTGGACTCCAGCCAGGCGAAAAATGCCTCGTCGCCGAGCACGCCGTATTTGGCGACTTCGGCATAGCCGGCGCGGAACTGGCGCGGCGACAGCGTGTCGAGCACCGAGGTGTCGGCGACCACCAGAACCGGCTGGTGAAACGCGCCGAGCAGATTCTTGCCGCGCGGCGAATTGATCCCGGTCTTGCCGCCGACCGAAGAATCGACCTGCGCCAGCAGCGAGGTCGGCACCTGCACGAAATCGACGCCGCGGCGCAGGATCGCAGCCGCAAAACCGGCGAGATCGCCGACCACGCCGCCGCCGAGCGCGATCACCAGATCGTTGCGCTCGATCTTCGCCGCGATCAAGGCTTCGCTGACCTGCTCCAGACCGGCATAGGTTTTGGAGCCCTCGCCTTCCTCGACAATGATATGCGAACTGGCAATACCGGCCTCCGCCAGCGAGGCCTCGGTCTTTTCGAGCCAGTGTTTGGCAACAGTGCGGTCGGTGACGATGGCGGTGCGGGCACCGGGCCGCAACGCGGCAACGCGTGCGCCCAGCGATAGCAGCACATCGCGGCCGATGACGATGTCATAGGCGCGTGTCCCGAGCGCGACATCGACGGTGATGGAAGCGGAATGTTTCAAGGGCGCGGTCATCGTGTTGCGTTCATGGTATCCGGGGTCTGGTTGGTCGCAGAGGCCGCGCCGTCGCCGCACAGCCGGGCATGCAGGGCCTCGATGCATTCGTCGACGATTTTTTCATGCGGCACGTCGCGCGACCAGATCGTCAGGTCGGCGTGCCGATAGAACGGCTCGCGTTCCTCGATCAGGCGTCCGATGGTCGCGGCGGGGTCCGCGGTCTGCAGCAGCGGACGGTCGGCCCGGCGCTTCACCCGGCGCAGGATGATATCGGCATCCGCCTTGAGCCAGATCGAGACCGCCTTGTCGCGGATGCGGCTGCGGGTCTGCTCGCGCAGGAACGCGCCGCCGCCGGTGGCGATGATGCAGGGACCATTGTCGAGCAGCCGGGCGATCACCCGCGCCTCGCCATCCCTGAAATGCGGCTCGCCATGGGTTTCGAAAATGTCCGGGATCGACATGCCGGCCGCCGCCTCGATCTCGATATCGGCATCGAGAAACGGCAGCCGCAGCCGCGCCGACAGCCGCCGCCCGATGCTGGATTTTCCGGCACCCATCATTCCCACCAGCACGACCGAACGCGCTCCCAGAGCCGCTGTGATGTCGGCCTCCTGGGATACGCCGGCGCCGGCCGATGAGGCTGTCTCAGGCATCGAATAGCTCTGTTGCTGCGGATGGCAGGGTTCCGCCTCACCTATACTACCCCCGCCGATACCGTTGCCAGAGACTCTTGCAACGGAAGGGCGAACATGTTGGTAGTCGGCCTCGTCCATCCCAGATGATTTCAATGGTTAATTCGCCGCCTGAGGCTCTGACATGCCCAGCCTGTTCCGGTTTCTGACGGTGGTCGCCGTGATCGTCGGAATCGTCTATGGCGCGATTTTCGCGCTGGCGAATTTCGTCAACCCGAAACCGCGGGAAATGACCTTCACCATCCCCGCGGACAAGTTCCTCAAGAAATAGGCGCTAGGGTCTGATTCGCGGCTACGGTTCACCTTTTCCAAAGGCAAAGGGGGAACTCAATCGGTTGCGGAGATGTCGAGGCCAATATGCGTTCCAGCAAAACTTCGGATGCCAAACTCACAAACCTGTTCCTCGACATGCTCGCGGCGGAACAGGGCGCCGGCGACAACACGCTCGATGCCTATCGCCGCGACCTTGCGGATTTTTCGGAGTTTCTCGCCCCTCACGGCCAGGACTTTGCGGGCGTCGAAACCCAGGCGCTGCGGGACTACCTCGCCGACCTCGACGGGCGCGGCTTCAAGTCGTCGAGCGTGGCGCGCCGGCTGTCGGCGATCCGGCATCTGTTTCGCTTCCTGCTCAACGAACGGATTCGCAGCGACGATCCCGCCGCGATCCTGTCCGGCCCCAAGCGCGGCCGCGGCCTGCCGAAAGTGCTGTCGATAGCCGACGTCGACCGGCTGCTGGTACGCGCCAAGGCGCTGGCCGACGCGCCGGAAGCCTCTGCGCCGCAGCGGCTTCGCGCGCTGCGATTGTATTGCCTGCTCGAGGTGCTCTACGCCACCGGCCTGCGGGTGTCGGAACTGGTGGCGCTGCCGCTGTCGGCGTCGCGCCGCGACGCCCGCATGATCGTGGTGCGCGGCAAGGGCGACAAGGAACGGCTGGTGCCGCTCAACGAGCCGTCGCGGCAGGCGATGGCCGACTACCTCGCGGCGATGGCAGCGCTGAAGCCGGAGAACAAGAAAAACACGGCAAGCTCGAAATGGCTGTTTCCCTCGTTCGGCGAAAGCGGGCATTTGACGCGGCAGCATTTCGCGCGCGACCTGAAGGAACTGGCGGCCGCCGCCGGGCTGGCGCCGCGGCTGGTCAGCCCGCATGTGCTGCGCCACGCGTTCGCCAGCCATCTGCTGCACAACGGCGCCGATCTGCGCATCGTGCAGACGCTGCTCGGCCATACCGACATCTCGACCACGCAGATCTACACCCATGTGGTCGAGGAGCGCCTGAAAAGCCTGGTGCGCGACCTGCATCCGCTGGCCGAGAAGTAGCGACCGCCTTGACTTCGGCGCGTTCTGCCGTGAAAGAGCCCTTTCCCGCCCGCGACCTCGTCAGCGCCTTTTCCGTAAAACGGGTCCGGTTTCGCCTTGGAATGCGCGCTAAATCATTGAAGATGCGCGCTTTCTTCACGCGAACCGGGGCCCGCTTCGCCTGAAAGCGGGGTCGTCCTAACATTGATTTGATGCCGGATCACATGCGCTCTTATCTCGATTTCGAAAAGCCCGTCGCCGAACTCGATTCCAAGGTCGATGAATTGCGCGCGCTGGCAGCGACCGGCAGCGACATCGGCGAAGAGATTTCGCGGATCGAGGACAAGGCCGCCCAGGCGCTCAACGATCTCTACGCCAACCTGACGCCGTGGCAGAAAACCCTGGTCGCGCGCCATCCGCAGCGCCCCCATTTGACCGATTTCATCAGCGCGCTGATAGCGGAATTCACGCCGCTGGCGGGCGACCGCAAGTTCGGCGAGGACGAGGCGCTGGTGGGCGGCTTCGGCCGCTTCCGCGGCGAGAGCATCTGCGTGATCGGCCAGGAAAAAGGCGCCACCACCGAATCCCGCATCAAGCATAATTTCGGCATGGCGCGTCCCGAAGGCTATCGCAAGGCGGTCCGCCTGATGGAGATGGCGGACCGGTTTGGCATTCCGGTACTGTCGATCGTCGATTCCGCCGGCGCCTATCCCGGCATCGGCGCCGAGGAGCGCGGACAGGCCGAAGCCATTGCGCGCTCCACCGATGCCTGCCTGTCGCTCGGCGTGCCCAATGTCGCGATCATCACCGGCGAAGGAATGTCGGGCGGCGCCATCGCCATCACCACCGCGAACCGCGTGCTGATGTTCGAGCATGCGATCTACAGCGTGATCTCGCCGGAGGCGGCGTCCTCGATCCTGTGGCGCGACGGCACCAAGGCCCAGGAAGCCGCCACCAGCATGAAAATCACGGCGCAGGACATGCTGCGCTTTGGCGTGATCGATTCCATCCTGCGGGAGCCGTCGGGCGGCGCGCATCGCGATCCCGGCGCCATGATCGCGACCACCGGCGATGCCATCGCGCTCGCCCTGAGCGATCTGCGCAATCTCGATCGCGACATGATCCGCCAGCAGCGGCGCCAGAAATTCCTCGATATCGGCAGGAAGCTTGGCTGAATCCGGTTTTTCGCGGAAAAAGCCCGTCAGCCCCGGGCTAAACCCCTGCTTTTTCAAAAATCGGCCATTTCGGCCCCAATTAGGCCCTGACACCGATATTTAACGTCTATTGACCATGCCTGATGTGGATCCCGCCGCGATGCCTCGATCGGCTTGCGAGCAGGGGGACCCAAAGGGTAGTATTTTAGTCAATGGCTTCAGGGCATGAACGCTATAACCGGGGTGCGGACATTGCCCGTTGGGTGTGGAGCTTTGCATTGATTTTTCGCTCGCTGGTTCGTGCGCTCATCACTTCGGCCGCGCTCGCGGCCGGTGTGTTGCTGGCCGGCTGCAACAGCGACGAAATCTCGCTCGCCAACAACGCCAAGGCCAACCAGCCGGTCTCTGCCAAACTCGTCGCCGAGATGTCGGAAAAGGACATGGATCTGCAGTCGCCGATCCTGGTGCGGCTGTTCAAGCAGGAAGCCGAACTCGAGGTCTGGAAACAGGATCGTTCCGGCCATTTTGCGCTGCTGAAGACCTATCCGATCTGCCGCTGGTCGGGAGACCTCGGACCCAAGGTCCGGGAAGGTGACCGCCAGGCCCCGGAAGGCTTCTATTCTATCTCCCCGGCGCAGATGAACCCGCAGTCGGCCTATTATCTTTCCTTCAACACCGGCTTTCCCAACGCCTTCGACCGGTCGCTGGGACGGACCGGCTCGGAGCTGATGGTGCATGGCGACTGCTCGTCGCGCGGCTGCTACGCCATGACCGACGAACAGATCGCGGAAATCTATTCGCTGGGCCGGGAATCCTTCTTCGGCGGCCAGCGCGCCTTCCAGTTCCAGGCCTATCCGTTCCGGATGACGCCGGTGAACATGGCCAAGCACCGCAACAACCCGAACATGCCGTTCTGGAGAATGATCAAGGAAGGCTACGATCATTTCGAGGTGACGCGGCAGGAGCCGAAGGTCGATTTCTGCGAAAAGAAATATGTGTTCGATGCCGCGAAGGCGCCGGATGCCAAGCGCGATCCGGTGTTCGAAGCCTCGGCGAAATGTCCGGTCTATGTGATTCCGGATGAAATCGCCAACGCCGTGCGCCAGAAGCAGCGGGAGGACGACGCCGAGATCGCAAGGCTGATCGAAAAGGGAACCCCGGTGGCGCGGATGAATACCGGCATCGACGGCGGCATGAACCGGGTGTTCGCCGCCGCATTGCCCAACGGCGATACCGGACTGTCCGACGGCGGCCATGGCCTGTCGCTGGTCCCCGCCCGCCTGCCCGGAACGATCCCGATCGCTCACGTCAATCCGCCGCACGCTCCCGACGATCCCGCGCTCGCGGCGGCAGCGCCTGCGCCGTCCTCGACGCGGGTGGCGTCCGCCGCCCCGAATGCGCCATCCGAGGGATTCTTCAGCAACCTCGCCCGCAAGGTGGGCCTCGGCGGCAGCGCGGCGGCAGATACCACCGCCATCGCACCGCCCGTTCCGGCCAAGCCGAAAATCATCGAGGCCAAGCGGAACGAGCCGCTGCATCTGGACGGATCGGGCCCGAAGGCGACCAAACAGGCCGCCGCGCGGCCGCCGCTGAAACCGTCGGTCTCGGATACCGCGAACCCGCCCGCCGCCAAAGAGGGAACAGTCGCCGGATCCCAGGCGATCATGCCGGCAAACTCGTTCGATAGCCGGTTCTCGGCGGTTCAGTAGAATCTCACTTCGAATTGCCAGGTCCGAGCGCTTCCGCTCCCGTCCCTTCCGAGCAGGGGTAGAGGGCGGCGGGCCGCGAGTATGCGATCAAGTTACGCGACTTAGGGCCGCCAACCGACCGTCTCCGAAGGGTGCTGGATCTCGTTGGGTTCGCTCTTCCGGGCTAAGATCGGCAAAGTGAATCTGGACAGGCCAAGTAGCTCGATCGCTTCTGTCAAGTGTCCGGTTCTGACTCATGCTTCAACACGGGCAGAACTCAGGGTGGGCAAAGGCGCGCCTTCGCGCCGTGCCCACCACGCCCGTGAAACTGTCACTGAGAAAGATGGTGGGCACGGCGCAAGATGCGCCTTTGCCCACCCTGCAATTCTACAATCCCGCCTTCGCAAGCATCAAACGCCGCTCACGCATAGCGGCCGTGGCAGTGCTTGTACTTCTTGCCGGAGCCGCAGGGGCAATCCTCGTTGCGGCCGACCTTGCCCCAGCTCGCCGGATTCTTCGGATCGCGGCTGACGCCGGCGGCGCGCGGGCACCAGCGAGGCGCCTGGCGAATGCCAGTCGTCCTCGCCGGTATTGGGATCGAACTTGTGCGCTTCCATCTGCGGCAATACCGGCTGCTGCTCTTCCGGCGGCACGATCTCGACCCGCATCAGTTGCGCCGTCACCGCCTCGCGCAGATGCGCGATCATCGCCTCGAACAGGCTGAACGCCTCCGACTTGTATTCCTGCAGCGGATCGCGCTGGCCGTAGCCGCGCAGGCCGATCACCTGGCGCAGATGATCGAGCATCACCAGATGCTCGCGCCAGAGATGATCCAGCGTCTGCAGCAGGATGGTCTTCTCGACGTAACGCATCACGTCGGGGCCCCACTGCGCCACCTTGGCGGCCATGTGCTCGTCGACGCGCTGCTCGATGCGCGACAGCAATTCCTCGTCGGCGATGCCTTCTTCCTTGGCCCATTGCCTCGACCGGCAGATCGATGTCGAGCACGCGCTTCAGTTCTTCCTTCAGGTCGGCGACATCCCACTGCTCGGCATAGGCATGTTCGGGCACGTGCTTGGTGACGACGTCCTCGACGAAGTCGTGGCGCATGTCGGCGACGGTCTCGGCGACGCTTTCGTCCTTCATCAGGTCGACGCGCTGGTCGAAGATCACCTTGCGCTGGTCGTTCTGGACGTTGTCGAATTTCAGCAGGTTCTTGCGGATGTCGAAGTTGCGGGCCTCGACCTTCTGCTGCGCCTTCTCCAGCGCCTTGTTGATCCAGGGATGGATGATGGCCTCGCCGTCCTTGAGGCCGAGCCGCGTCAGCATGGTGTCGAGCCGGTCGGAGCCGAAGATCCGCATCAGATCGTCTTCCAGCGACAGGAAGAATTTCGAGCGGCCGGGATCGCCCTGGCGTCCGGAGCGGCCGCGCAGCTGGTTGTCGATGCGCCGCGATTCGTGACGCTCGGATCCGATGATGTAGAGCCCGCCCGGCCGGGTCACGGTCTTGGCCGGCTTCGATCCCTTGGCGGGCTCGACCTCGATGACGTCTTCCGCCTTCAGCACGATGTCGCGGAAGCGTTCGACGTCGGCCTTGATGCGCTCGATCTTGGCGGCCTTCTCGGCCTCGTCGGTAATCCCGGCGGTCTCGTGCAGGATCCGCATTTCGAGCGAGCCGCCGAGCTTGATGTCGGTGCCGCGGCCGGCCATGTTGGTCGCGATCGTGATCGCGCCGGGCACGCCGGCCTCGGCGACGATATAGGCTTCCTGTTCGTGGAAGCGCGCGTTCAACACCGCGAACAGCTTCGCCGGCTTGCCGGCGCGGGCCGCGGCGTAAAGCTTCTCCATCGCGTTTTCGTTGCCGAAATCGATCTGCTTGTAGCCGTGCTTCTTGAGGTATTCGGCCGAGCACTTCGGATTTCTCGATCGAGGCGGTGCCGACCAGCACCGGCTGCAGCCGCGCATTGGCGCGCTCGACCTCGGCCAGGATCGCGGCATATTTCTCGTCCTGGGTGCGATAGACCTCGTCGTCCTCGTCGAGACGCGCCACCGGAACGTTGGTCGGGATTTCCACGACCTCGAGCTTGTAGATGTCGAACAGTTCGTCGGCTTCGGTCAGCGCCGTGCCGGTCATGCCGGCGAGCTTTTCGTACATCCGGAAATAGTTCTGGAAGGTGATCGAGGCCAGCGTCTGGTTTTCCGGCTGAACCTGCACGTGCTCCTTGGCTTCCAGCGCCTGGTGCAGGCCTTCGGAATAGCGGCGGCCCTGCATCATGCGGCCGGTGAACTCGTCGATGATGATGACCTCGTCGTCGCGGACGATGTAATCCTTGTCGCGCTGGAACAGCGAGTGGGCGCGCAGCGCCTGGTTGATGTGGTGAACCACCGAGACGTTCTCGACGTCGTAGAGCGAATTCGCCCTTGAGCTGGCCGGCGTCGCGCAGCAGCGTCTCGATCTTTTCCATGCCGGCTTCGGTCAGCGTCACCGTGCGCTGCTTCTCGTCGACGTCGTAATCGGTCTTGTCGAGCTTGGGAAAGAAGGTGTCGATGGTGTTGTAGAATTCCGAACGGTCGTCGAGCGGGCCGGAGATGATCAGCGGCGTGCGCGCCTCGTCGATCAGGATCGAATCGACTTCGTCGACGATGGCGTAGAAGTGGCCGCGCTGGACCATGTCTTCCAGGCGGTACTTCATGTTGTCGCGCAGATAGTCGAAGCCGTATTCGTTGTTGGTGCCGTAGGTGATGTCGCGCGCATAGGCGTTCTTGCGCTCGCCGTCGTCGAGGCCGTGGACGATCACGCCGGTGGTCATGCCGAGGAAACCGTAGATCTGCCCCATCCATTCGGAGTCGCGCCGGGCGAGGTAGTCGTTGACGGTGACGACGTGGACGCCCTTGCCGGCCAGCGCATTGAGATAGACCGCCAGCGTGGCGACCAGCGTCTTGCCTTCGCCGGTCTTCATCTCGGCGATGTCGCCTTCGTGCAGCACCATGCCGCCGATCAGCTGGACGTCGAAATGCCGCTGGCCGAGCGTGCGCTTGGCGGCCTCGCGCACGGTGGCGAAGGCCGGAACCAGAATGTCGTCGAGGGTCTTGCCGTCGGCGAGCTGCCTGGCGGAATTCGGCGGTGCGGGCTTTCAGCGCGTCGTCCGAAAGGGCCGCGATCTCCGGCTCCAGCGCGTTGATGGCGTCGACGCGGGACTGATATCCCTTGATCCGCCGGTCGTTGGCGGAGCCGAAAAACTTGCGGGCGAGCGCGCCGATCATGCCAAATTCCTGTCTTTGCGGTTCGGCGTTGCAGCCATGACGTGGTCCACCCGATTGCCTATCAACTCATCGTGACGCATCGCGGAGCCGGCCCCGATCCGGGAGCATCCGCCAAATGAGTGGGAATTCAGCAATCCAAGGTTCAACGGCCAAAAACGCAGCCAAATACGCGCTATCGCCATTGACCCGGTTTCGCAGAGATATGGCTGGGCCAGAGGCTTGTCAACGGCGCGAAGCTGTCAAGGATTTCATCATTTTGACAGACTTTTCGCGTTGCCAAGGCCACCCGATTGGGCGAGTGTCCCGCCGCCCCAAACAGCCCCATCTTTCAAGATAAGGATTTTCCATGACCGCCTCGTTCCCGGAAACGAAATACGGCCCGCGCTTTGGCCTCGCCTGTGCCGCCGTAACGGGCTGTCTGGCGATGGTCCTGCTCGCCGGTCTGCCGGCCCGCGCCGACGACGCCAACCCGGTGCTCGCCAAGGTCAACGGCTCCGAGATCCGCCAAAGCGACGTCGCGCTCGCCGAGGAGGAACTGGGACCGAGCCTCGCCCAGATGGATCCCGCGACCAAGAAGGAAAACGTGCTGTCGTTCCTGATCGACATGAAGATCGTCGACAAGGCCGCCGAAGCCAAGAAAATCGAGGACCGCGACGACTTCAAGACCCGCCTCGCCTTCGCGCGCAACCGGCTCCTGATGGACAACCTGCTGGCGGTCGAAGGCAAGGCCGCGACCACCGACGAGGCCATGAAGAAGGTCTATGACGACGCCGCCAAGCAGATCACCGGCGAACAGGAAGTTCATGCCCGGCATATCCTGGTCGAGACCGAGGACGAGGCCAAGGCGGTCGAGGAAGAGCTCAAGAAGGGCGCCGATTTCGCCGAACTCGCCAAGAAGAAGTCCAAGGATCCCGGCGCCTCCGACGGCGGCGATCTCGGCTTCTTCACCAAGGATCAGATGGTGCCGGAATTCTCCGCCGTCGCCTTCGCGCTGGAGCCCGGCAAGATCTCCGATCCGGTGAAGTCGCAGTTTGGCTGGCACATCATCAAGGTCGAGGAAAAGCGCAACCGCAAGGCGCCCGACTTCGAGCAGGTCAAGGCCCAGATCGAGACCTATGTGACGCGCAAGGCGCAGGCCGATTACGTGGCGAAGCTGCGCGAAACCGCCAAGATCGAGCGCATGGACCAGCCCGACGACAAGGCGGCGGCGACCGCCGCCAAGCCGGACGCAGCGGCACCGGCGACGCCTGAGGCGGCGAAAGATTCCAAGATGGCGCCGGCGAAGAAGTAAAAATCTGCTGTCCCTTCGTCGAAGCCGATAGTATTTAAAATCGTCATGGCCGGGCTTGTCCCGGCCATCCACGTCTTTAGGCCTCGCGACAGGCCCTGAAGACGTGGATGGCCGGAATAAATCCGGCCATGACGGTTCAAATTCTTCGTCGATCCAGGGCCCCTCATGTCATCAGCCGTCTCCCCGCTCGCCCCGACCCGATGTTCCCGACATGCCCGCCATCGCCGGCGTCAAGCTCGCGACGGCGGCTGCCGGTATCCGCTACAAGGGCCGCACCGACGTGCTGCTCGCGGTCATGGACAAGGGCACCACGGTCGCCGGCGTCTTCACCCAATCGAAATGCCCGTCGGCGCCGGTGGAATGGTGCCGCGCCAAACTCGGCCGCGGCGGATCTTCCAGGGGAGGGTCTGCCCGCGCGCTGGTGGTGAATTCCGGCAACGCCAATGCCTTCACCGGCAAGACCGGGCGAACAGGCGACCACGCTGACGGCCGACATCGCCGCCAAGGCGGTCGGATGCAACGCCAGGCGAGGTGTTTCTCGCCTCCACCGGCGTGATCGGCGAACCGCTCGACGCCACCAAGTTCAACGGCGTGCTCGGCACGCTGGCCGGGCAGGCAGCGCCAGGTGAATGGATGGGCGCTGCAAAAGCCATCATGACCACCGACA
This sequence comes from uncultured Alphaproteobacteria bacterium, assembly GCA_963734795.1. Classification (GTDB taxonomy): domain Bacteria; phylum Pseudomonadota; class Alphaproteobacteria; order Rhizobiales; family Xanthobacteraceae; genus Bradyrhizobium. The sequence goes on along the minus strand of CAVTIW010000009.1, from coordinate 1,042,351 downwards.
CCTTTCCGAAGGTCGCGACCGCCACCGTGAAGCTCGGCAAGGCTGCCGTCACCATCAACGGCATGGCCAAGGGCGCCGGCATGATCGCGCCCGACATGGCGACCATGCTGGCCTTCGTGTTCACCGACGCGCCGATCTCGGCGGGCGCGTTGCAGTCGCTGCTGAAGAGCGGCGTCGAAGACACCTTCAATGCCGTCACCATCGACGGCGACACCTCGACGTCGGATACGCTGCTGGCGTTCGCCACCGGCGCCGCCGCCGCCAATGGCGCGCCGAAGATCAGCCGCGCCGGCGACCCGCGCCTGAAGGCTTTTGCCAAAGCCTTCCGCGCCGTGCTCGCCGATCTGGCCGAACAGGTGGCGCGCGACGGCGAAGGCGCGCGCAAGCTGGTCGAGATCATCGTCGAGGGTGCGGTGTCGAAGGCATCGGCGCGCAAAATCGCGATGTCGGTGGCGAATTCGCCGCTGGTGAAGACCGCGATCGCCGGCGAGGACGCCAATTGGGGCCGCGTGGTGATGGCGGTCGGCAAGGCCGGCGAGCCCGCCAACCGCGACAAGCTCGCGATCTCGTTCAACGGCATCCGCGTCGCCAGCCGCGGCGCGCGCGACCCGTCCTATGACGAGGCGGAAGTCTCGCGCGGCGATGAAGAATCCGAAAATCCAGATCAAGGTCGCGCTCGGCCTCGGCAAGGGCCGCGACCGCGTGCTGACCTGCGACCTCACCAAGGAATATGTCGCGATCAACGGCGATTACCGGTCGTGACTGCGGTTCGCGCCTTACCATCGTCATTCCCCGAAACGCCAATGGGCGTGTCGGAGGGCGCGGGTGAAAAAAGCGAGCCCGGAGTTCATCATCACGATCGGAAGGATGGATTCCGCACCCGTCGCCTGAGATCGGCAATTGCCGACCGAAGGCGCGTCCCGGAATGACGTCAAACTCACCCTCGTGGTCGCCTGCGCGCTGGTCGACGCCGACAAGCGCGTGCTGATCGCGCAGCGGCCGGAGGGCAAGACGCTGGCCGGGCTGTGGGAATTTCCCGGCGGCAAGGTCGAGCCCGGCGAGCGGCCGGAGCAGACGCTGATCCGCGAACTGCACGAGGAAATCGGCATCACCGTCAGCGAGGCCTGCCTCGCGCCGCTGACCTTTGCCAGCCACGCCTATGATGATTTTCATCTGCTGATGCCGCTTTACATCTGCCGGCGCTGGGACGGCGAGGTGATCGCGCGCGAAGGCCAGAACCTCGCCTGGGTCCGCGCCAACAAACTGCGCGACTACCCGATGCCGCCGGCGGACATTCCGCTGATCCCGCATTTGATCGGATTTGTTGATGTGAGGTGCCGTCGCCACATCCACCGCTGTCATGCGCTGCCTTGACCCGCGCATCCATCATTCTTCAGAAAGATTCTGAATCTTCGGAAAGCTTCTCGCGAAGCAGACGGATTGCCGGGCATAGGCGAGCGGAAGCGACGCCGTCGTTCGGACGGCTAGGCCGGGCAATGACGCCTCCAAGCTTACTTGGGCGCAAGTTTTCTTACCGCTTCCGCCAAACTCACTTTCGCCGATCCCGGCTGCAGCGGCTGCTGCTGGCTTTGATGCGGCGCCCAGCCCGACAGCCAGATCACGTCGAAGGTGGCACGGATGCGGCCGTCGGCATCGGCAAAGCGTTCGCCGTAAAGCTGCGCCATCCGCAGCAGCGTGGCGCGGCGGGTCGGCGTGCGCCGCCGCTCGACCAGGATATTGGTCGCGCCCATCCGCCGCAGATCCTGCATCAAGGCGAAGGCGCTGTCGTAGCGCACCACGACGCGATCGACGTCGGTGACCGGCAACGCGAAACCGGCGCGCTGCAGCAGGGCGCCGACGTCGCGCAGATCGGCAAACGGCGCGACCCGGGGCGACACCCCGCCTTCGCATTCGGCTTCCGCGGCGGCAAAGGATTGCCGCAGCTCGGTCAGCGTATCGCCGCCGATCAGCGCCGCCAGCAGCAGCCCGTCGGGCTTTAGCGCGCGGCGAATCTGTGAGAGCACGCCGGGCAGATCGTTGACGAACTGCAGGGCGAGCGCGGAAACCACGAGGTCGAGCGATCCCGGCTGGATCGGGAGCGGCTCGGATTCCACGTCCGGCAGATTGATCCGCGCGAGTTGACCTACGTGCTCGAGCAATGCGTTGCGGACCTGATCGCTCGGTGTGCCGACGTCGGCCGCATTTTTGAATTCTCTCAGCACCGCGTGCAGCCGTTCCGCCATGTCCTCGGCGACGCGATCGAGCAGAAAGGTCGCAGGACCAAACCGCGATGCCCGCAACTGCCGCGCCCGCAGCAACGCGCGGTCGAACAGGACGGGTGCGATGCTCGGGTTCGGGGCCATGCTCGGGTTGGTACGCCGATCCCCCCATTTCTGGCAATCCGGTGTTCCCCAGCGCCGCATGCCGCGGACGCGCCATTACGCCGATACCCAAGGCCCTTTAACTTCAATTCTAAATGAATCCAAATAGACTCTAAAAAGATACTTTTCAGTACACCCGTTAAGGGCTAGCTTTTTGGCATGGCCACTGAAAAAGCCGAAACCGACCGTGTTCCGATTACGTTGGCGCTCTCCACCATCACCTATCTCGAAAAGCTGGTGAGACAGGGCACCCACGGCACCAGTGTTCCCGGCGTCGCAAGGACGCTGATCGAGGAAGGCATTCGGCTCGCCATCAAGGACGGGCTGCTTGCGATCCGCGACAACGGCAAGACGCCATAACAAGACGCCATAAAGGGAACCTGCGGGGCGCGGCGGTTCGGAGACAGCGAGGCCAACAGGATTCGGCGTGATGACTCGTAGCCTGGGAGAACATCAACATGCTCGCCAACCAACGCACCTGGACTGCCGAACGCATCGAACTTCTGAAAAGCCGCTTTGAAGCCGGGCGATCCTGCCGCGAAATTGCCGGCGACATCGGGGTAAGCCGCAACGCCGTCATCGGCAAGCTCTCCCGCCTCAATCTGACGAGCGAAAAAAGCGTCGATGCACCACGGTCGACGCGAAAGCGTGCCGCCAGGGGACCCCGCCCGAAAACGGTGCCGAGGCTCCAATATCAGATGCTCAAGGCGTTATACGACGAACCATGCGGCGAGCCGCAGCCTGCGGCCGACGCGCCGATCCACAACGGACATTGCTGCTCGCTGCTCGAGTTGACCGAGGAGAGATGCCGCTGGCCGATCGGCACCCCGGGCGCCGCGGATTTCTGTTTTTGCGGCAATACGGCGGTCAAAGGCCTGCCCTATTGCGCGGGCCACACCCGGCTCGCCTACCGGCCGGACTCTCGCCAGCGCGTCGCGCGGGTGTGAGGAGCTACCCCACCTGGGACAGGCGAGAAGGTCGGGCACGAAGGTGGATGGGCCGCCGCGCGAAGCACGATTCCGCCGAACACATAGCAAGGCGCGGTCGAACAGGAGGGGCGCAAAATCAATAACGCGCGGCGCGGCATTCGGGGAACGCCGCTGTGTTTACCGCCTTGAGCCTCGCACGATGCAACGCTAGCCTCCCGGCATGGACGCCGAAGCATCACCGTCACGTTCCATCGCTACCCACCTGCGCGGCGCGCTGGGCGCGTGCCGCGGCGCTTGGTCGCATGCCGCAAGGCTGGCGCTCGACATCGCGCTGCCGACGCTGTGCGTGGCCTGCCGCGAACCGGTCGACGGCGAGGGCGTCTGCGCGACCTGCTGGGCGAAACTGTCGTTCATCGCGCCGCCGTTCTGCCCGCAGGCTCGGCATTCCCTTTGTCTACGATCCCGGCCCCGGCCTGTTGTCGATGGAAGCCATCGCCGATCCGCCGGCCTATCAGCGCGCCCGCGCCGCGGTGCGCTATGACGACGTCGCCCGCACGCTGGTGCACGCGCTGAAATACCAGGACCGCACCGATCTTGCTCCCGCGATGGGCCGCTGGATGGCGCGCGCCGGTCGTGAACTGCTCGGCGAGGCCGATGCGCTGGTTCCGGTGCCGCTGCACTGGCGGCGGGCGTGGCAGCCGCCGTTACAACCAGTCCGGGGCGCTGGCGCGGGTGATCGAACGGCAAACCGGCGTCAAGCTGGCGTCGGAAGTGCTGCGGCGGGTCAGGCCGACCCAGCAGCAGATCGGCCTGTCCCGATCGCAGCGCGCCAGCAATGTGCAGGGCGCGTTCAAGGTCGCCGCCGACCGCAAAGCCGACATTCAGGGCCGCCGCGTGGTTCTGATCGACGATGTCCTGACCTCCGGCGCCACCGTCGACGCCTGCGCGCGGGCGCTGCTGCGCGCCAGGGCCGCTTCGGTCGACGTGCTGGTATTCGCCCGGGTTGTGGACACCCATAAACCTCCCATATAGTCCAATATCCTGCGAAAGCGCGACGCGACATGACCGCTGCCATCGAAATCTACACCCGCCCGGGCTGCGGCTATTGCAGCGCCGCCAAATCGCTGTTGACGCGCAAAAAAGCTGCGTTCACCGAGCTCGATGTCGCCACCGATCCGACGCTGCGTCAGCAAATGTGGGATCGCGCCGGCGCAGGCTCGACCTTTCCGCAGATTTTCATCGGTGAAACCCATGTCGGCGGTTGCGACGAGCTTTATGCGCTGGACCGCGAAGGCAAGCTCGATTCGATGCTGGCGGGCGAAAAGGCCAATTCATGAGCGCTGACCTCAGCTTCACCGCCGCCATGGTGCAGATGCGCACCGGGCTGTTGCCGGAACCGAGCCTCGAACAGGGCATCCAGTTGATCCGCGAGGCCGCCGCCCAGGGCGCCGACTATGTGCAGACCCCCGAGGTCAGCAACATGATGCAGGTCAACCGCAAGGCGCTGTTCGAACATCTCGCCGCCGAAGCGGACGATCTCTCGCTCAAGGCCTATCGCGCGCTGGCGGCGGAACTGAAAATCCATCTCCATATCGGCTCGCTGGCGCTGCGCGCCACGCCGGAGCGGGCCGTCAACCGCTCGTTCCTGATCGGACCGGATGGCGCCGTGATCGCCAGCTACGACAAGATCCACATGTTCGATATCGATCTGCCCGGCGGCGAGAGCTATCGCGAATCCGCCAATTATCAGCCCGGCGAAACCGCTGTTATCTCCGACCTGCCGTGGGGCCGGATCGGCCTGACGATCTGCTACGACGTGCGTTTTCCGGCGCTGTACCGCGCGCTGGCCGAAACCGGCGCGTCGTTCCTCACGGTGCCCTCCGCCTTTACCCGCAAGACCGGCGAGGCGCATTGGCATACGCTGCTGCGCGCCCGCGCCATCGAGAATGGCTGCTTCGTGTTTGCCGCCGCGCAAGCCGGCCTGCACGAGAACAAGCGCGAGACCTACGGCCACTCGCTGATCGTCGACCCCTGGGGCGTGATACTTGCCGAAGGCGGCGTCGAGCCCGGCGTTTTCCTGGCCAGGATCGATCCCGCCAAAGTCGAGACCGCGCGCAAGACCGTGCCGTCGCTGCAGCATGGCCGCCGCTTCAGTTTGGCCGATCCCAAGGCGGGCGCCGAGCATCTGCACCTGGTGCGGGGATCGGCATGATCCGGTATCATTTGCGCTGCGAGCGCGGCCACGCGTTCGAAAGCTGGTTTCAAAGCTCAGCGGCCTATGAGAGCCAGGAAAAGCGCAAGCTGGTGAACTGTCCCGCCTGCGGCTCGGCCAAGGTCGAGCGCGCCATCATGGCCCCGCAGATCGTCAGCAAGAAGAGCCGGGATCGCGCGGCGCCGGCCGCAGCCCCTTCCACCGACGTCACGGCGCCCTCCTCGACCCCCCTGATGATGGCGCAGGAGCGCGAATTGCGCGCCAAGCTCAAGGAACTGCGTGATCATATCGTGAAGAACGCCGACAATGTCGGCGAGCGCTTTCCCAACGAAGCCCGCAAGATGCATTATGGCGATATCGAGCATCGCCCGATCTACGGCGAGGCTTCGCCGGAGGAGGCGCGTTCGTTGATCGAGGAAGGCGTCGAAGTCTCGCCGCTGCCGGTGCTGCCGGACGACCGGAACTGACGAGGACGGTTTCACGTCATCGCGAGCCAACGGGTCGGCGCGAAGCGCCGCCGATGACAAGCTCCGCGAAGCAATCCATAGGTTGCCCCCGCAGATTGCTTCAACTGAAGGACCCCTCATGAACCCGGAAACACTGTCGTCATGGCAAGTCTGGGCCGTGCTGTCGGCGGTATTCGCCGCTTTGACCGCGATCTTCGCCAAGGTCGGCGTCGAGGGCATCAATCCCGACCTCGCGACTTTCATTCGCACCATCGTCGTGCTGATCGGTTTCTCGCTGATCCTGTTCGCGACCGGCCAGTTCAGCCATCCCGGGCCGATCTCGCCAAAGAGCTGGATCTTTCTGGTGCTGTCCGGCCTCGGCACCGGGGCATCGTGGCTGTGTTATTTCCGCGCCCTGAAGCTCGGACCGGCAACTTTGGTGGCGCCGATCGACAAATTGAGCGTGGTGCTGGTGGCGCTGTTCGGCGTGGTCTTTCTCGGCGAGCGGCCCTCGCTCAATGGCTGGCTCGGAATCGCACTGATCGCCGCCGGCGCGGTGCTGATCGTCATCAAACGCTGACTAAACCGCCACCAGCAGCGCGACGCCGACCACGATCAGCGCGATGCCGGACAGTTCGCGCGCCGACAGCGGCTGCTTGAACGAATAATACGCCACGGCCTGCGCGAACAGCACCTCGACCAGCGCCAGCGTGCGCACATTGGCGGCGGCGGTGAGCGCAAACGCCAGGAACCAGAACTGCGAGGCGAACGCACCCATGAAGCCGGCGAAGCATCGACGGCTTCCACAGCCCGAGGATTTTCGTCAGCACGTCGGGCGCGCGCACCAGCAGATAGATCGTCAGGACCAGGGTCTGCATGAACAGCCCGAACACCAGCGTGTAGGACGCCGCGGTCACGAACGACACGCCGGGCACGGTAATGATGGCGCCGCGAAAGCCGATCGCCGACAGCGCGAAGGCAGCTGCAGCGACCAGGCCGATAATGGTCGGCTTCAGGTCGGCGAAATTTTTCGCTGCCCCCGGCCGCAGCGCGGTGATGATGACGCCTGTTGTCGCGATCAGGATCGCGATCACCTTCAGCACCGTCAAATGATCGCCGAGAAACACGAATCCGAAGATCGCGGTCTGGATCGCCTCGGTTTTCAGATAGGCCGTCGTCACCACGAATGAGCGGTCGTTCATGGCAAGCAGCATCAGCCCGGTGGCGACGATCTGGCTGAGCGCGCCGAGCAGCAGCCACGGCCAGAACGCGGCCGTCGGCCACGGCAGATGGTCTCCGGTCGCGACCATCACGCAGGCGAAAAAGATCACCGAGAACGGAAAGCCGAACAGGAAGCGGATATTGGTGGCGCCCCAGGTGCCGAGCGGCCCGGTCAACGACCGCTGCATCGCATTGCGGGCGACCTGCCCGAGCGCGGCCGTGATGGTGAAGGGAATCCAGAGCGTGGCGATGCTGATCATGGGGGATTGGGCTTATCGGCAGGAAATGCAGCCAGGGTGCCGGGCGCGAAGCCTGCGGTCAACCTTCAGGATTGCATGCGACACCAATCACATTGTCGTCCCTGCGAACGCAGGGACCCATAATCCCGGACGTCAACGAGAGGCGCCGGCGCTAAACCAGCAAATCGCTGAGATCACGCCATTCAAGATTGTCGCGCTCGATCAGTTCGATCTTCCAGTCCCGCTTCCACCGCTTTAGTTGTTTCTCACGGGCAATCGCTTCATCAGCTCGCTCATAAGGTTCGATATAAACAAGACGATGAACGCCATAGGTTTTAACAAACAACGAGCCTCGGCCATTCCGATGCTCTTCCAACCGTTTCGGCAGGGAATTGGTCACCCCGATGTACAGGGTTCCATGACGCCGACTCGCGAGAATGTGGACGTGATACATGCACGAAACACAGATTGGATGTTGAGTTTCTTGTACCTAAACACTAACTCCAGGGGATATGGGTCCCTGCGTTCGCAGGGACGACAAACTTACAGAACCCCGTTTACGCCCCCTCCGCCACCACCATGTAGTTGACGTCCATGTCGGAGGAGAGGCTCCAGCGGTCGGCGAACGGGCTGTAGACCACGCCGGCCTGCTCGGTGATGGCGAGCTTGTTGTCCTGCAGATGTCGCGCGAGTTCGTCCGGGGTGACGAACTTGTCCCATTGATGGGTGCCGCGCGGCAGCCAGCGCAGGACGTATTCGGCGCCGACGATGGCGAGCGCAAAGCTCTTCCAGTTGCGGTTCAGCGTCGAGATCACCATCAGCCCGCCGGGCTTGAGCATCGCCGCGCAGCGATTGAGAAACACCCCGACATCGCTGACATGCTCGACCACTTCCATCGCCAGCACGATATCGAAACGTTCGCGCACGTCCATCTGCTCGACCGTGGTGCAGCGATAGTCGATCGACAGATGCGCCCTTGTCGGCGTGCAGCTTCGCCGCCGCGATGTTGCTGGCCGACGGATCGACCCCGATCACCTGGGCGCCGAGCCGGGTGAACGGCTCGCACAGCAGCCCGGCGCCGCAGCCGATATCGAGGATGCGCAGGCCGGAAAGGCAATTCAGGCTTTTGACGTTGCGCTCGAACTTGCGGCAGGCGGCGTCGCGAATATAGCTCAGCCGCAGCGGATTGATCTTGTGCAGCGGCGCCATCTTGCCGTTGGGATCCCACCATTCGTCCGACAGCTTTGAGAACTTCGCGACCTCGGCAGGATCGACCGTGGAGGCCGGCAGCATGGGAAGAACCTGCGGTAGAATTTTGTTGCATGGCCATGGATTGCGCGCCGCTCCTATCGCGCGGTGATGAAATTGCGAAACGCCAGCGGCGAGGCGATGGTCGCTGATGGTTTCCTTGCCCTCGCCGACGCCGAGGATGGTCACGTCGCCGTAATTGAGGATACGGCCGAGGATGCTCTGGTTGACGTCGACGCTCTCGACCTTGTCGAGGCTCATCTCAAAGGTGCGGCGCTTGATGAATCCGGTCTTGTGGACGACGCGCAGATTGGTGACGTCGGTCTCGGTGGTCCAGCGATGGAACCAGGCCGTCATGGTCCAGTACAGCGCCGCAATCGCCGGCGATGGCCGCCAGCGACAGACAGAGCAACTCCGGTGTGTCGGTGACCATCCGCGACAACACCAGAGAACGCCAGCGCCACGATCCAGGCCGCGATCGCCGGCAAATAGAATATCCAGTGCGCATTGGTCGAATACAGCACCTTCTCGCCGGGCTGCAGAATATCGTCGATATAACGCCCCATGCATTCCGCCTTGATTACCCCTGGACCGCCGGACGCCGCGCCGTTCCGGGATCGCCGGAACCCGGTTGCTTGCCCCCAACCGCGCCGCTATGTATACGCGCCTTTCGGCCCGCGCGCTCCGGTTTCCGTGTGGGTCACATTACTAACCTTGTCAGGGAATGCACCAGTCGTCATGGGCCGCCTCGTGATGAAATTCGGCGGCACATCCGTCGCCAATATCGACCGCATCCGCAACGTCGCGCGGCATGTGAAGCGCGAGGTCGATGCCGGCCACGACGTCGCCGTGGTGGTGTCGGCGATGGCCGGCAAGACCAATGAACTGGTGGAATGGTGCCGCGAGGCCTCGCCGATGCATGACGCGCGCGAATATGACGCCGTGGTGGCATCCGGCGAGCAGGTCACCGCCGGGCTGCTGGCGATCGCGCTGCAGGCGCATCGGCATTCAGGCCCGCTCCTGGCAGGGCTGGCAGATCCCGATTCGGACCAGCGACGCCCATGCCTCGGCGCGGATTCTCGAGATCGACGGCGCCGAGCTGATCAACCGCTTCAAGGAACGCAAGGAAGTCGCCGTGATCGCCGGCTTCCAGGGCATCAATCCGCAGACCGGCCGAATCACCACGCTCGGGCGCGGCGGTTCCGACACCTCGGCGGTGGCGATCGCCGCCGCCATTCATGCCGACCGCTGCGATATCTACACCGACGTCGACGGCGTCTACACCACCGACCCGCGCGTGGTTCCGAAGGCGCGCCGGCTCGACAAGATCGCGTTCGAGGACATGCTGGAACTGGCGTCGCAGGGCGCCAAGGTGCTGCAGGTGCGCTCGGTGGAACTCGGCATGGTGCACAACATGCCGGTGTTCGTCCGCTCCAGTTTCGACAAGCCCGAGGATATCGACCCGCACGGCACGCCGCCGGGCACGCTGATCTGCAGCGAGGAGGAAATCATGGAAAGCCACGTCGTCACCGGCATCGCCTTTTCCAAGGACGAAGCCCAGATTTCCGTCCGCCAGATCGAGGACAAGCCGGGCGTCGCCGCCTCGATCTTCGGTCCGCTCGCCGAGGCCAATATCAATGTCGACATGATCGTGCAGAACGTTTCGGAGGACGGCAAGACCACCGACCTCACCTTCACCGTTCCGGCCTCGGATTATGGCCGCGCCCGCGACACCATCACCGTCGGCCCAGGGCCAAGATCGGTTATGCCCGCCTCGACAGCGCCACCGACGTCGCAAAAGTCTCGGTGATCGGCAGCGGCATGCGCAGCCATGCCGGCGTCGCCGCCAAGGCGTTTGCGCGCGCTTGCCGCGCGCAATATCAACATCCGCGCCATCACCACCTCCGAAATCAAGTTTTCGGTGCTGATCGACGCCGCCTATACCGAACTCGCGGTGCGCACGCTGCACACGCTCTATGGGCTCGATCAGGTTTAGAAGAATTTTCCCTTAGCGGCCGCAGCATCGGGCTGCCAGAGACGTTATCGCCTCTGGCAGGCGTTTTGCTTGGCAAAACAAGCCTCAATTCGCTATACGGCCTGATGGGTGGGCTGCCGCAAACTGCGACATCGTGGTGGCTGAGCCTGATTCGGCCGATTTCGAGGGCTTGCGACGGCGCCGAATGAATAAAATTGTTGTTTTGCTTAAACTTAACGCCAGCTGCCGGCCACCCGGCGCGCTGGCTTCGCGGGGGAGGATTTTGGCACATGCGGAGCGCGTCGGGAGGCCCCCGCGTCTTGCTGAGACGGCTCCGCGAAACCATGGCGGAGCAGGTCTCGGCCCAGGAACGATTGGACAAGATCGTGGTGCTGATCGCCGCCAATATGGTGGCCGAGGTCTGCTCGACCTATGTGCTGCGCGTCGACAACACGCTGGAGCTCTACGCCACCGAAGGCCTTAACCGCGACGCCGTGCACCGCACCGTGCTGAGCGCGCATGAGGGCCTGGTCGGCCTGGTGGCGAGCGAGGCGACGCCGCTCAATCTCAGCGACGCGCAAAGCCATCCGGCGTTCTCGTTCCGCCCGGAGACCGGCGAAGAAATCTACCATTCCTTCCTCGGCGTTCCGATTCTGCGCGCCGGCAATACGCTCGGCGTGCTGGTGGTGCAGAACCGCGCCAAGCGCACCTATGTCGAGGAAGAGGTCGAGGCGCTGCAGACCACCGCGATGGTGCTGGCGGAGATGATCGCCTCGGGCGAATTGTCGGCGCTGGCGCAGCCCGGCGCCGAGCCCGCCGCGCGGCATTCGCTGCACAAGACCGGCGCGATCCTGTCCGACGGCATCGCGCTCGGCCACGTGGTGCTGCACGAGCCGCGCGTCGTCATCACCAATTACATCGCCGAGGACCTGCCGAAGGAAATCAAGCGGCTCGACACCGCGCTGGCCAAACTGCGCGCCGACCTCGACCGCATGCTGGAGCGCGGCGACGTCGCCGACGGCGGCGAGCACCGCGACGTGCTGGAAGCCTACCGCATGTTCGCCAACGACCACGGCTGGTCGCACAAGCTGCATGAGGCGGTCGCCACCGGCCTCACCGCGGAAGCCGCCGTCGAGCGCGTGCAGTCCGACACCCGGGCGCGCATGCTGCGTTCCACCGATCCCTATCTGCGCGACCGCCTGCATGACCTCGAGGACCTCGGCTACCGCCTGATGCGGCAACTGGTCGGACAGGATCACGCGCCTTCGCGCGAACAACTGCCCGACAACGCCATCCTGATCGCGCGCGCGATGGGGCCTGCGGCGCTGCTCGACTACGACCGCAAGCGGCTGCGCGGACTGGTGCTGGAGGAAGGCACCGCCAATTCCCACGTCTCGATCGTGGCGCGCGCGCTCGGCATTCCCGCGGTCGGCGAAATGCCGAACGCGCCGGGCATTGCCGATCCCGGCGACGCCATCATCGTCGACGGCACCTCGGGCTCGATCTATGTCCGCCCCTCGGCGGAAATCGAATCCGCCTATGCCGAACGGGTGCGATTTCGCGCCCGGCGGCAGGCGCAATATTCGGCGCTGCGCGACAAGCCCTGCGTGACCAAGGACGGCCAGCCGGTCGAACTGATGATCAATGCCGGCCTGATCATCGACCTGCCGCATATCGACGACACCGGCAGCGCCGGCATCGGGCTGTTCCGCACCGAACTGCAATTCATGGTCGGCCAGAGCCTGCCGCGCACCAGCGACCAGCTCGCGCTGTACCGCGCGGTGCTGGACGCCGCCGGCCCCAAGCCGGTGACCTTCCGGACCCTCGACATCGGCGGCGACAAGGCGCTGCCCTATATGGAAACCGTGATCGAGGAAAATCCCGCGCTCGGCTGGCGCGCGATCCGGCTCGGGCTCGACCGGCCCGGCCTGCTGCGCGGCCAGATCCGCGCGCTGCTGCGCGCCGGCGGCGGCCGCGCGCTGCGCATCATGTTTCCGATGATTACCGAAGTCGCCGAATTCGATCTCGGCCAAGGCGCATCGTCGAGCGCGAACTGACCTATCTGCGTCAGCACGGCCACGCGCTGCCGGAACGCATCGATGTCGGCACCATGGTGGAAGTGCCGGCGCTGCTCTATCAGCTCGACGAACTGCTGAAGAAGGTCGATTTCGTCTCGGTCGGATCCAACGACCTGTTCCAGTTCCTGTTCGCGGTCGATCGCGGCAATGCCAAGGTCTCCGAACGCTTCGACACCATGTCGGCCCCGATCCTGCGGGCGCTGCGCGACATCGTGCGCAAGGCCAATGCCGCCGAAAAATCCGCGTCGCTGTGCGGCGAGATGGCGTCGAAGCCGATCGGCGCGCTGGCGCTGATCGCATTGGGCTACCGCTCGCTGTCGCTGTCGGCCACCGGGCACGGCCCGGTCAAGGCGATGATCCTCGACCTCGACGCCAAAAAGGCCGAAGCGATGATGACGCCGCTGCTCGATGCGCCGTCCGGCAGCGTGTCGATCCGGCAGAAGCTGACGGAATTCGCCGAGGCCGAGGGACTTTCGTTGTAGCGGCGCTGTTGCCGTACAACGCCCCGTCCTCTTCGCAATTCGAGACGAAACCATGTCGATGCTCCCTGAAGCCAAACTTGATATCCTGCTGGCGCACCACGCCTCCCTCGAGGCCCAGTTGCTGGGCCAGCTGAGCTCCGAGAACTACGTGCGGATCACGCGCGAACTTGCCGAGCTCAATCCGCTGATCGACGCGGTGAAGGCCTACCGCGCCGCCAACGCCGAGATCGCCGGACATCGATGCGCTGATCGCCGATCCCGCGACCGAGCCCGACATGCGCGGCATGGCGGAAGCCGAGCGCGAAACGCTTGCGGCGCGCAGCCTCGAACTGGCGCAGCAGATCCGCGTGGCGCTGCTGCCCAAGGACGCCATGGACGATCGCAACGTGGTGCTGGAAATCCGCGCCGGCACCGGCGGCGACGAGGCCTCGCTGTTCGCCGGCGACCTGTTCCGGATGTATGAGCGCTTCGCAGCGCTGCAGGGCTGGAAGGTCGAGGTGATCTCCGCCAGCGAAGGCACCATGGGCGGCTTCAAGGAAATCATCGCCGAAGTGCGGGGCCGCGGCGCGTTCGCCAAACTGAAATTCGAATCCGGCGTGCACCGGGTGCAGCGCGTGCCCGACACCGAGACGCAAGGGCGCATTCACACCTCGGCGGCGACCGTGGCGGTGCTGCCCGAGGTCGAGGAGGTCGATGTCGAGATCAAGAGCGACGATCTGCGGATCGAGACCATGCGCGCGCAGGGCGCCGGCGGCCAGCACGTCAACAAGACCGAATCCGCGATCCGCATCACCCATATTCCGACCGGCATCGTGGTGATGATGCAGGACAGCCGCTCGCAGCACAAGAACCGCGCGTCGGCGATGAACATCCTGCGCTCGCGCATCTACGACGCCGAGCAGCAGCGCATCGATGCGACCCGCGCGGCGGACCGCCGCGAGAAGGTCGGCTCCGGCGACCGCTCCGAGCGCATCCGCACCTATAATTTCCCGCAAGGCCGCGTCACCGATCACCGCATCAACCTCACGCTCTACAAGCTGCCGCAGGTGATCGCGGGCGAAGCGCTGGGCGAACTGGTCGATGCGCTGACCACCGAGCATCAGGCCGCCCAGCTCGCCGCCCAGGGCGCCGCGGCGTGAGCGGCAATTCAGCGTCGTCCCGGCGCACGCTGATGCTGTTGCATCGTGATGACGCGCTCACGGCTTTCGAACGAGCCGCCGCGTGATCGACCCTTTCGCCGGACAAACCGTCGAAACCGCGCGGCGGATGCTGACGGCACGATTCAAATCCGGATCGATCGAATCCGCCGAACTCGACGCGCGGATTCTGGTCGGCGCCGTGCTCGGTCTCGATCTCACCGGCATGATCGCAGCGGCGGCGCGGCGCTGTCACCGCGGCGGAGGCCGCGCGCCTGGAGGAGCTGGCGCGCCGCCGCCTCGCGGGCGAGCCGGTCGCGCGCATTCTCGGCACTCAAGGAATTCTGGGGACTGCCGTTGCAGCTCTCGGCCGCGACGCTGGTGCCGAGGCCCGACACCGAGACCGTGGTCGAACTTGGCGCTCGAAATGCTGCGCGCCATCCCCGATCCGGATCGCCGGCTGCGCATCGCCGACATCGGCACCGGCTCCGGCGCGATTTTACTGGCGCTGTTGTCCGAATTGCCCGAGGCTTCTGGAGTCGGCACCGACATCAGCGTGGCTGCGTTGCGAACCGCAAGCGGCAATGCCGCCGATCTGGGACTGGCCGATCGCGCCGCATTCGTCGCCTGCGACTATGCGGCGGCGCTGTCGGGTCCGTTCGACCTGATCGTGTCGAACCCGCCCTATATCCGCTCGCGCCGATATCGCCGGGCTCGCGATCGAGGTCCGCGATCACGATCCGCTTCGCGCGCTGGACGGCGGCGCCGACGGACTTGACGCCTATCGCACGCTCATTCCGCAGGCCGCGCGGCTGCTGGCGCCCGGCGGCGCACTGGTGGTGGAAGCCGGACATGGCCAAAGCGGCGATATCCAGGAATTGATGACGGCGGCAGGGTTAACGCTCGAGCGGCCTCCCAAAGCCGATCTGGCGGGCATCCGGCGGGCGGTCGCGGGCCGCAAATTGCCCTGATAAAGTCCGATTGGAATGCAAAAAACCACTTGGAATATTCCCCGGGAGCGACTACGTTCCGCTCACAACATCGGTCCAGGGTTGCTGGCCCCGTAGATACCCCTTAGGGATATGACGGGTGGAGGCCAGAGTTCTCAAAGCGAGAGCCCGCCCCGAGTGAAAGGTTCCAAAACGCAGGTCCAATTGAGCGCGATGGCTGAGAGAGCTGCGCTGCTTCCGACCGCAAAGCGAACGAAAGCCTGATATTGCGCTTGAAAACTCACGCGAGAAACCTGTGCTTGTTTTGGCAGGCGGAATGATTTGATGCAGCCGGCGGCGTACGCTGTGCTGTTGGGGAACGCGTCTTTGTTGACCGCGACGTACGGCAAAATCTGTGTGGAATTGAACTGCGCTGCGATTCGGTGCGCGTGATGCGTGCCGGATCGGGCGAAGCGGCCATGACACGGCAATCCATGACAACGACGATCCAGAGGCTTTTAACTTCAAGACTGGTAACTTCAGGGCTGGAATAAAGGCACGACATGAGAAACGGTCAGAACAACAACAAGCGGATGCGTAACCGGAATAATAACAACAATAACAACAACAATAATAACAACCGGCGCGGCCAGAACCCGATGACCCGGGTGTTCGAGTCCAACGGACCCGACATCAAGATCCGCGGTACCGCGTCCCACGTCGCGGAAAAATACGTGCAGCTGGCGCGCGACGCGCGCTGCTTCCGGCGATCCGGTGGCCGCCGAGAACTACTATCAGCATGCCGAACATTATTTCCGCCTGATCGCCGCCGCCCAGGAACAATTCCGTCAGAACCAGCCGCAGCCGCGCACCGAGAATGAAATGCCCTCGGAGGACGGCGACGACGAGAGCGAGAGCTTCTCGAATTTCGGGCAGGAACCCGGCTTCGTCCCGGCGCAGCCGCAGCCGTTCGTGCCGCGCGACAACAATCAGCAGCGCGACCAGCAGCGCGAGGCCAGCCCTACCAGCCGCGCGAGCAGCATCAGCCCCGCGAACACAACAGCCATCGCGATCATCGCCCGCAGCCGCAGTTTCAGCCGCGCAGCCTCAGCCGCAGCCGGTGATTCCGGACAGCGTCAGCGTCGATCGCCTGCCGTCGTTCATCACCGGGCCGCAGCCGCAGATCAATGGCGGCCCGGGCGGCTTCGAGGGCAATGGCGGCGAGCGTTTCCCGCCGCGCCGCCGCCGCCGGCCGCACGGCCCGCGCCCCGACGGCATGCCCGCGCCGGCAACGCCGGGCGACGATTTCAATCCGGGGAATGAGTAGACGAAGTCGTCGAAGTTCCGTAAGGCGGACCACCGGGTCGCGCGAACGCGCGCCCGATGATCGCGTGCCCACCGGTTAATTTAGAATCGGCGAAAGGCGGTGGGCACGGCGCAAGCGCGCCTTTGCCCGTCCTGCGAAATCTCATCCCGCTGCAGTGACGACGGCACCAGCACCGGCTGCAGCGCCGGAATCAGCCGCGTGCGTTCGCGGTGCGCCGGGATCGCGCGGTAGACCTGCTTGGTGGCTTCCACGATATGCACGCCGGCGAACGGCAGCGACAGCGCCGCGCCGATGCGCTCCCACGCCATCGCGGAGCGCAGGAACCAGCCGCCCGCCACCGGCGGCATGAACAGCGCCTCGCCCCACGCCGTCGGCGTGAACCAGGTCTGCCGCAGCAATTGCGTGATCTGCGAGCGCGAATACGGCCGGCCGTGACCGAACGGCGTGGTGTCGGTGCGGGTCCACACCCCGCGGCGGTTCGGAATAACCGCCATCACCCGGCCGGACGGCGCCAGCACCCGCCACACCTCGCGCAGCAATCCTTCGGGATCGTCGGACATTTCCAGCGCGTGAACCAGCAGGATGCGGTCGACCGCGGCGTCCGGCAGCGGCAGCGAAAATTCGTCGACCAGGGTCGCCAGCGCCGGCCGCGCGGTCGGCCATTTCAGCACGCCCTGCGCCGCCGGCATGAAGGCGATGCAGCGCTCGCTGTCTTCGCGGAACAGGCCGAGATAGGGCGTGGGATAGCCGAGGCCGAGCACCCGCTGGCCTTGCGGCGTTCGGCCAGCGCGCGTGAATGCCGCGATTGATCAGCCGCCGCGCCACGATGCCGAGGCGCTGCGAATAGAAATCGCGGAGATCGATGACATCGATGGTCATGAACCCAATCTAACACGTCGCCGGGCTCCGCGCGGGCGCCGAATATCGCATTGCGCCTTGAGCGTTAACGCCATATTTCGCTGGCCTATATGCGGCTGTGCTAGCGTTACCGCCTGCACCTGACGATCGGAGATATCATGGCTGCCGAAATTCGCCTGTTCCCCTGCCTCACCGACAATTTCGGTTACCTGATCCACGATCCCGCCACCAAGGCGACCGCCTCGATCGACGCGCCGGAAGCCGCCCCCATCATCAAGGCGCTGGAGCGCGAGGGCTGGACGCTGACGGATATCCTGGTCACCCACCATCACGGCGATCATGTCGGCGGCGTCGCCGAGCTGAAGCAGAAATACAACTGCCGCGTGGTCGCGCCGCACGACAAGTCCGCCAAGATCGCCAATGTCGATCTGCGCGTCGCGCAGGGCGACGTCGTCAAGGTCGGCGGCCTGCTGGCGCGGGTGCTGGAAACGCCCGGGCCATACGCTGGATCACATCAGCTATGTGTTCGACAGCGAGAAGGCGCTGTTTGCCGCCGACACGCTGTTCTCGATCGGCTGCGGCCGGGTGTTCGAAGGCACCTATCCGATGATGTGGGACTCGCTGCTCAAGCTGCGCGCGCTGCCCGACGATTTCAAACTCTATTGCGGCCACGAATACACCGCCGCCAACGTCAAATTCGCGCTGACCGTCGAGCCCGACAATGCGGCCCTGAAGGCGCGCGCCGAGGAAGTGACGCGGCTGCGCGCCGCCAATCAGCCGACCATTCCGGTGACGCTCGGCGACGAGAAGAAAGCCAATGTGTTCCTGCGCGCCGACGAGCCGTCGGTCGCAGCCAGCGTGCGGATGAAAGGCAAGAGCGCCGCCGAAGTGTTCGGCGAATTGCGCGAACGCAAGAACAAATCCTGATGGGCAAATCCGATGGCTCCGGCGCCTACCGCCGCCGACATCATCGCGCGGCTCGGGCTCGAGCCGCATCCCGAGGGCGGGCATTATCGCGAGACGTTTCGCGACCCGCGGCTCGACGCCAACGGACGCGCTCGCGCTCCACCGCGATCTATTTCCTGCTGGCGCGCGGCGAGCGATCGCACTGGCATCGCATCGACGCGGTGGAGGTCTGGCATTACTACGCCGGCAGCGCGCTGGTGTTGCAAATCGCCGATGACGGCGGCCCGCGCAGCGTCAGGCTCGGTCCCGATCTCGCCGCCGGCGAAGTGCCGCAGGCGATCGTGCCCGCGCAGGCGTGGCAGGCCGCCGAAAGCACGCGGCGACTGGACGCTGGTGGGATGCACGGTCGCGCCGGGATTCGAATTTTGCGAAATTCGAATTGGCGCCAGGGGACTGGAAGCCTTCGAATTAACTTCGCTTCCAGATCATATCCTTCGCGGCGATCAGCCCGCCGCCGGCGATCAGCACCGCCGCGATCGCGAGGCTCGCGCCCGGTTTGGCAAAGCCCGCCATGATCAGAAACGCGGTCGACAGCAGCGGCGTCGCGTAGGACGCCGCGCCCAGCACGCGGATATCGCCGCGCTTCATTCCGATATCCCAGGCGTAGAACGCGGCTCCGACGGGGCCGACGCCAAGCGCCATGATCGCCAGCCATTGCGCAGGGGTCTCGGGCCAGACCGTGACCTCGACCATGCCATGCACGAGCGGCCGCGAGCAGCGCCGTCGCCAGGCAAAAGCCCGCCACCGCATCGGTCGGCACCGATTTGAGCCGGCGCGACAGCACCGAATAGGCCGCCCACACGAAGGCCGCGACGAACGCCGCGATCAATCCGGGCACTTGGCCGGGCGCGAAACCGCCGCGGCTGTTGCCCGCCAACAGCAGCACCGTGCCGGCGAGTCCGAGCAGCGCGCCGATGATGTGGTGCGGCGCCAGCCGCTCGCCCGGCAGCAGCGACGAAAACAGCACGATCAGCAGCGGCCAGAGATAATTCAGCAAGCCCGGCTTCGGCCGGCGGCGCGAAGCGCAGCGCCAGGAAATACAGCGCGTGATACCCGAACAGCCCGCCGACCCCGACGATCCAGGCCACCGGCGGCTGCCACAGGGCGCGAACAGCCTCCGGCCGCCCGATCCATGTCAGGGACCCGACCAGCGCGCCGATCGCGAACGTCATCGCCGCCAGTTGAAACGCCGGAATTTTCCCGGTCGCCACCGTCAGCACCGCCAGCAGCGACCACATCAGGATCGCGGTCAGCCCGATCAGCGTGGCGGTGCGTGAGGTCATTGGTCCGTCATTGCGAGCCAACCGATCGCGCGAATGCGCGCCCGACGACGGACTCCGCGAAGCAATCCATCTATCTTACAGGGGCAAAGCTGGACTGCTTCGTCGCAAGTGCTCCTCGCAATGACGAAAAGCAGCAATCACGCGTGGTACTGCCCGCCATTCACGGTCAGCGTCGATCCGGTGATGAAGCCGGCATCGTCGGCGGCGAGGAACACCACGCTGCGCGCGATCTCCTCGGGTTCGCCGAGGCGATTGACCGGAATCAGCGGCAGGATGCTCTTCTCCAGCACGTCCTTCGGCACCGCCTGCACCATTTCGGTGTTGATATAGCCCGGGCAGATCACATTCACCGTGATGCCGGCCTTGGCGTTTTCCAGCGCCAGCGCCTTGGTGAAGCCGATGTCGCCGGCCTTGGCCGCCGAATAATTGACCTGGCCGAACTGGCCCTTCTGGCCGTTGACCGAGGAGATGTTGATGACGCGGCCGAACTTGCGCGCGCGCATGCCCTCGATCACCTGGCGCGTCATGTTGAACAGCGAGCCGAGATTGGTGTTGATCACGGCATTCCATTGGTCGAGCGTCATCTTGTGGAACGCGCCGTCCTTGGTGATGCCGGCATTGTTGACGAGCACATCGACCGGACCGAGATCGGCTTCGACCTTCTTGACGCCTGTCGGCACAGGCGTCGAACGAACTGACGTCCCATTTGTAGACGGGAATACCGGTCTCGGCCTTGAATTTCTCCGCGGCGGCATCGTTGCCGGCATAGCTCGCCGCGACCTTGTAGCCGGCGGCCTTCAGCGCCTTGCTGATCGCGGCGCCAATCCCTCGCGTTCCCCCCGTCACCAATGCAACACGTGCCATGTCGAACTCCTCCCTGAATTTTTTTTATGCAAGCCGGAATTATCCCGGTCGTTGAACGCTGTTCAAGAATAAAATGCCCGGCGCAAGACCGGGCATTTTCGATTTTAGCAGCGTGGGTCGAAGTTGACAGATGATCTTTTCATCACGCAACGCATCCGATTTGTTCAGTCGCGTGCGATGCACATCGCGATGCCCATGCCGCCGCCGATGCACAAGGTGGCGAGGCCCTTCTTGGCATCGCGCTTCTGCATCTCATGCAGCAGCGTCACCAGCACGCGCGCGCCGGATGCGCCGACGGGATGGCCGATCGCGATCGCGCCGCCATTGACGTTGACCTTGGACGTATCCCAGCCGAGGTCCTTGTTGACCGCGCAGGCCTGCGCCGCGAAGGCTTCATTGGCCTCGATCAGGTCGAGATCGCCGATCTTCCAGCCGGCCTTCTTCAGCGCCGCGCGCGAGGCCGGGATCGGCCCGGTGCCCATGATCTTCGGATCGACGCCGGCCTGGCCCCACGACACGATGCGCCCCAGCACCGTGCGGCCTTCCTTGGCCGCCTGCCTGGCGGTCATCAGCACCACCGCGGCGGCGCCGTCATTGATGCCGGAGGCGCTGCCGGCGGTCACGGTGCCGTCCTTTTCGAAGGCCGGCTTGAGCTTGGCCATCGCCTCGATGGTGGCGCCGTGACGCGGATATTCGTCGTCGCTGACGATGATGTCGCCCTTGCGGGACTTGATGGTGACCGGAACGATCTCGTCCTTGAACTTGCCGGCCTTCTGCGCGGCCTCGGCCTTGTTCTGCGAGGCGACCGCGAACTCGTCCTGCTGCGCGCGGGTGATCTGATATTGCCGGGCGACGTTCTCGGCGGTGTTGCCCATGTGGTAGCCGTTGAAGGCGTCCCACAGGCCGTCCTTGATCATGGTGTCGACGAATTCGACCGGCCCCATCTTGACGCCGCCGCGCAGATATTGCGCGTGCGGGGCCATGCTCATGGATTCCTGGCCGCCGGCGACGACGATTTCGGAATCGCCGTTCAGCAGCGCCTGATAGCCCAGCGCCACCGTGCGCAGGCCCGAGCCGCATAATTGATTGACGCCCCAGGCCGGGCTTTCCACCGGAATGCCGGCCGCGATCGAGGCCTGACGGGCCGGGTTCTGGCCCTGCGCCGCGGTCAGGATCTGCCCCATGATCACCTCGGACACCCGCGCCGGCTCGATGCCCGCGCGCTCCAGCGCGGCCTTGATGGCGATGGCGCCGAGATCGTGGGCCGGCATGGTGGCGAACGCGCCGTTGAAACTTCCGACCGGGGTGCGGGCGGCGCTGACGATGACGACATCGTCTGACATGGACATCTCCTGTGGCTTGAGGTTCTGCGACGGCGGGCGGCCGGATGGCGGGCCTGTCTCTCGGTCTATCCTGTTAACCTAGGCATGAAGTGTCAATCGGCCAGAGGACGGAAATCACGCCGCGGCGCACCCAAATCGACCCTCTTGGCAGTTTCCTGAGCAGTGCCTATGCTTTGGAATTAACCGTGCCGCACAAAACGGTAGCCGAACCTCATTGAAAATGCTTACTTTGCTGCGATGCGTTGCTCATCCGCCCTTCGGCGATGCCGTCGGGTTCCTTGTCCTCGGTGTGTATGTGTGAGCCCATGGCGAAAACAGACCAACCCACCACGATCAAGAAATACGCGAACCGGCGGCTCTATAATACCGGCACCAGCACCTATGTGACGCTCGAGGATCTCGCGGCGATGGTGAAGGAGGGCGAGGATTTCCTCGTCTACGACGCCAAGACCGGCGACGACATCACCCGTTCGGTGCTGGCGCAGATCATCTTCGAACAGGAAAACAAGGCCGGCCAGAACCTGCTGCCGACCACCTTCCTGCGGCAGCTGATCCGGTTCTACGGCGACAGCATGCAGATGGTGGTGCCGAGCTATCTCGAGCAGTCGATCGACACGCTGACGCGCGAGCAGGAAAAATTCCGCAAGCAGCTCACCACCACCTTCAGCATGACGCCGTTCGCGCCGCTGGAGGAACATGTTCGCCGCAACATGGAAATGTTCCAGCAGACATTCTCGATGTTCAAGCCGTTCGTGGCGCCGCGCACCGGAACTGCCGTCGCCGCCGAACCGGACAAGGCGCCGGAGCCGGTCGCGGAAGAAGACAACATCGACGAGCTTCGCCGTCAGATGAAGGACATGCAGGAGCGCCTCGAGCGGATGTCGAAAGAGCCGAAAAAGGAAGAGTGAGGGCGCGTTCCCCGAACGCTGCGCAGCACCATCAGCGCGTTCGCGCGCGTCTTCAACGCGCTATGGTGATGCGCTGCAGATCCGGGGTCGATACCCTTGCCGGTGGGTCCCGGCGCTGCGGAGCAGCGTAAAGGACGCTGCACCGCATCCGGGACACCCGCTCAATTAGCCCGCCGCCGGCAAACCCGCCATCGCCCCAGGAGCCCAGGGCTTTTGCGAGGAAGCGAGCCCGATCAGGCGCCCCTGGATGTAGTCGCAGCCCCAGTCGCGCAGCATGGCTGCGGATTCGTCATCCTGAACCCATTCCGCCACCGTCTTGATCTCCAGCCGCCGCGCCAGGTCGATCAGCGTCTGCACGAAGGCGCGATCGTCGGCCGAGCGGGCGATGTTCTGCACGAAGGCGCCGTCGATCTTCACGATGTCGACGCCGAGCTTGCGCAAATTGCGGAACGAGGTGTAGCCGGCGCCGAAATCGTCGATCGCGATCCGGCTGCCGAAGTTCTTCAGCCGCGTGACGAAGCCGCGGAGGTCGTCGATATCCTGGATCGCGACGGTTTCGGTGATTTCGACGATCAGCCGCTCGGCCGACGCCGGGATGCGCCCGCATCAGCAATTCGATCGAAGCCCACCAGTCCGGATCCATCGTGGTGTCGGGCGAGATGTTGAGGCTGAGCTGCACGTTCGGCGACGGCGGCGAGTTCGGCGACCACGAGTTCGAGCACGCGGTGATCGACCAGCCGGATCAGGCCGAGCTTTTCGGCGACCGGGACGATGTCCGGCGCCAGCAGCACCTGCCCGTCATCCTGCTCCATCCGGACCAGGCACTCGTAGAACGCCGCCTCGCGCGAGCGCGCCTCCACCACCGGCTCGAACGCCATCACGATCCGCCGCTCGTTGAGCGCGGTGACGATCTCGTCGGTGACGCGGATATTGACGCGGCGCTGGGCGTCGCGCTCGACATTCGGGCGCCACAGCGAGAACGATCCGGCGCGGCGGCGCTTCGCCATATCGAGGGTTTCCTGGGCGCGGTTGATCGCCTCGTCGGCGTTGCGCGCGTAGCGCGGCATGCTGACCGCGCCGATCGACGCGGTCACCGAGACCGGGCCGGATTTGGTCGGCACCACCTCGTCGCGAATGCCGGCCAGGAATCGCTCGGCGGCGACATTGGTGTCGTCGACGGTGCAGTTCTTCAGGATCAGCCCGAATTTATTGCCGGAGAACCGGCCGAGCACGTCGCCGCCGCGCAGCCGCGAGCGAATCCGCCTCGCCACTTCAGAAATCACCGCGTCCGCGACATCGAAGCCGAAGGCGTCGTTGATGCGCGCCAGATGATCGATGCCGATCAGCATGAAGGCGCAGGACGAGCGGAAGCGCGTGGCTTCCTCGATCGCCTCGGCCAGCGACGCGACGAGATGGGTGCGGTTGAGCTCGCCGGTCAGCGGATCGTGCCGCGACAGCCTCACCAGCTGCTCGTCGCGGGCGTGGCGTTCGTTGTTGATGCGGACAATGCCCTGGGCGCGCGCCGGCCTGCCGTCGGCGCCGGCGAACCACGCGCCGGATTCCTCGATCCAGAGCACCGGAGCGGACGTGCTGGTCCGCACGCCATATTCGATTCGATACGGCACGCCGTCGCCGCCGCGCACCGGCGGCGAATGGCCAAGCGCGTCCAGCCGGATCGAGCGCACCGGTTCGATCAGCTTTGAAAACTCGGCGCCGCTGGCCAGCGCCGATGCCGGAATATCCGGAAAAACCGCGGCGGCATGATCGCTCCAGGCAATCGCGTCGGTCGCGATATCCCAGACGAAGGCCGCCTGGCCGAGCGACGCGAGGATGGTCGAAGCTTGCGGAACAGCGGGCTGTCACAATCGCCTCGTTTCGGGACACTGCCGGAGTGATTCTCGGCCTCAGAATAGGGCCTCTTTTGCCGCTCACCCTAGGCAAAGTTTATAAATAATCCGGAAACCACGCTCGAACGGCGGCGCGGAACGACGGCGCCATCTTCGGCATAGGCCTTGCGATAGTAAAACTACGGGAGAGCGGAACGTCCCGAAACGAGACAAGCCAGCTGAAATCGGATTTGCGATGTCAGGCACCGGTCGACCAGAGCAGACGGCAGACGATGGCGTCCTTTTGGACGCCGAGCGCCGCCTTGGACGCCAGGCCCGCCTTGAAGCCCGCCTGCATGGCGCTGGTGCCGATGGTCGACGTCGGCGCAATGGTCGCAGATTCCGAGCCAGCAGCTGTCCCGATCCAACTCGACCTTTGTCACCCATCTGATCGCCACCGCCGAGCACGTCCCGCAGACACGCAGCCTGCGGCGGGCAACGGCCGCCGACGCGCAGACCGCCTACAGCGCCAACCAGCACCGGGTCCAGGGCGCGGGCATGCGGGCGCGGCAGATCATCTGACGTTCAGTGCGGCGGGCGCGTCCGGCGAGCGGGGCGAGCCGTCGCCCGGCTGCAGTTCCGGCGACGGCACCTGTGGCGGATGATGCATTTGACGCCGCTTCGACGCCGGGATGCGCGAGCGTCGGCTCGGGGTGATCCTGCAGCACGGATTCGGACCGAGCCGCGGCAGCCGGCGCGGCGCCGGCGCGGGATCGGGTTGAACCGGTTCGGCGGCGCGACGTCGGCGGGCTTTCTGACGCCGCGCCTTGCGACCGCGGCGGCCGGCGCCACCTGCATTCCGCGCCGGGCACGCAACGCAATACCCGACAGGAAATCCACCAGCGCCAGCAACGCCAGCAGGAAATAGGTCGAGGTGCCGAATTGCGGCCACAGCACG
The DNA here is from genome assembly GCA_963734795.1 of uncultured Alphaproteobacteria bacterium. Taxonomy (GTDB): domain Bacteria; phylum Pseudomonadota; class Alphaproteobacteria; order Rhizobiales; family Xanthobacteraceae; genus Bradyrhizobium. The sequence continues at coordinate 1,016,742 of CAVTIW010000009.1, read as the reverse complement.
AATTCCGCGGCCGCGCCGCCGAACACGACCAGCGACAGCAAATGATCGGTGAGATATTTCGCGCCGGGACGCGCGCCCTTGATGACCTCGCAGCAGCAACAGCAGGATCCCGAGCGCAAGCAGGATGTCGCTCAGCGTCACCGGCCACTCGGTGCCCGACATCAGCGGTCAGGTTGAAAAGCGGCTCGGCGAACGAGACGTCGGGCATCAGGAAGACGATGATGTTGTAGATCGCGAGCGGAATCAGAAGCAGCGGAAAACCGACCATGGACATCGGCGAGGCCTTCTTTTTCGAGCAGGAGAACCGGGACGTTTCTCGGGCGAACCATTGGGTTCGCGGCAGGAACCGTCTTACCCTACTGGTTGGCCGAATTCAGGCAGGCATTGCCGGTCGCGTCACTCCATGCTGCGCAACGCGCGCTCGGGCCCGCGCTTGCGCGGCCCGGACAATGCGTTGCCGATCAGGCCCCAACAGCTGGCGTCAGGATTCCTTCTTGGCCTTCAGAACCTGGCGGCCCTTGTACATGCCGGTCTTCAAATCGAGGTGATGCGGACGGCGCAATTCGCCGGAATCCTTGTCCTCGGCATAGGTCGGCTTCTTCAGCGCGTCCGCCGAGCGGCGCATGCCACGCCGCGAGGGCGATGTTTTTCTTCGGGGAACGGCCATGTCGGTATCCTCTAGGGGTGTTGTCGGAGGCATCGTCCGTGGCCGGACGGCTCAGCGCTGGCTGGCGCGAGCTGAAATGCCGATAAGGCCGCGCTTATAGAGGATGGGCCAGCGCAAAGCTAGGTTCAAAATACGCCAAAATGGCTCAAAAACCGCGATTTTCGCTGCCAGCATCGCTGCGATCCCGCAGCCTGCGCCCGGACCATATAGGTCCCGGCCAGACGGCGCACCCCGGGGCCGGGATTGCGGGCGCTGCGCTTGACCGGATTGGGCAGGATCGCCGCCAGCAGCGCCGCCTCGCGCGGCGACAGGCTGGATGCCGGGCGGCCGAAGGCGTAGGCGGAGCCGGCTTCGGCGCCGAACTGGCCGGACGGCCCGAGTTCGGCGATGTTGAGGTAGATTTCCAGGATCCGCTGCTTCGGCAGCACCAGATCGATCCACAGCGCGAGCGGAAACTCCAGCGCCTTGCGGACCACGCTGCGGCCCGGCCACAGGAACAGGTTTTTCGCCACCTGCTGGGTGATGGTCGAGCCGCCGCGGGTCACCTCGCCGTCCTCCGCGTCGTCGATCACCTCGCGCAACGCACCCCAGTCGATGCCGTGATGGCTGCAGAATTTGGCGTCCTCGGAGGCCACCACCGAGCGCGGCAGATACGGCGAGATCGCGCCGAAATCGATCCATTGCCGCGACACCGGCGCGCCGGTCAGCCAGCGCCAGGCCATCAGCGTCGAAACCGGATGGCCGGCGCGGTACAGCGGCGCCAGCAGATATGGCAGCAGCAGCACCGCCAGCAAAATCAGCAACAAATTTCGGGCAATGCGCAAATTTGATGTTTCTGGTTCAAGGCAGCAGCGCGAATGGACCAATGGGCCGGCGTCGAACGATATCTTCACGATATTCCGGCTTTTTCCAGCGGTTTTAAGGCGTCGCGAGCCCGGTGCCGGAATTGACGAAGCCGGTGCCATAACCGATTGTCCGGCCAACTCGATTGGGAGCTGTTTTTGATGACGACCGCTACTGCACTATCCGACTTTGCCAAGCGACTGGACCAGACCGCGGAGGATACCGAAGCCGCTGCTGGCGAAGCTTTTGTCCGACGCGCTGTTGCCCGACGAGATCGCCCGCCCGAAGCGGCTGATCGAGGCCATGCGTTATTCCAGCCTCGGCGGCGGCAAACGGCTGCGGCCGTTTCTGGTGGTCGAGAGCTGCGGCCGTATTCGGCGTCGGCGCGCGAGGCCGCCCTGCTGGCCGGCGCCGCGCTCGAATGCATTCACTGCTATTCGCTGATCCATGACGACCTGCCGGCGATGGACAACAGCGATCTGCGCCGCGGCCGGCCCACGCTGCACAAGGCCTACGACGATGCCACCGCGATCCTCGCCGGCGACGCACTGCTGACGCTGGCCTTCGACATCATCACCCGCGACGAAATTCACCGCGAGGCCGGCGTGCGGCTGGCTTTGACCCGGGCGCTGGCGCGGGCCTCGGGGATCGGCGGCATGGTCGGGCGGCCAGATGCTCGACCTCGCCGGCGAGGGCCGCTTCGGCGACCGCGAACCGGTCGACGTGGCGCGCCTGCAGCAGATGAAGACCGGCGCGCTGTTGCGCTATGGCTGCATCGCCGGCGCGATCCTCGGCCAGTCCTCGCCCAAGGAATATCAGGCGCTCGACGATTACGGCCGCGCGCTCGGCGAAGCCTTTCAGATCGCCGACGATCTGCTCGACGTCGAGGGCGACGCCGCGGCGCTCGGCAAGCAGACCGGCCAGGACGCCGCCCTGGGCAAGACCACCTTCGTCACCCAGCTCGGGATCGACGGCGCCAAGCAACGCGTGCGCGATCTGCTGGCGCGCGCCGATTCCGCGCTTTCGATCTTCGGCGCCAAGGGCGACGTGCTGCGCGCCGCCGCGCGGTTCGTCGCCGAACGCAAGAATTGAAGGCGCCGATGGCGGGCCAGAAAACTGAGGATCAAACCGACGATCCTCACCTTGCCCGCTTCCGGAAGATGTCGAAGCCGGTCCGCGTGGTCTACGCGCGGCCGCGCACCTTCATTTCGATCGCGGTCGGAATCGTGGCGTTCTTGCTGCTGCCGGCCTCGCTGCGGCCGGTGACGCGTGCGCTGATCGGCTGGGATGTCTGCATCGCCGTCTATCTGCTGCTGGTGTACATCATGATGTTGCGCTGCGGCCTCGCCCATATCCGGCGCAACGCGGTGCTGCAGGACGATGGCCGCTTTCTGATCCTGCTGGTGATCGCGCTCGGCGCCTTCGCCAGCATCGCCGCGATCGTGTTCGAACTCGGCGCCTCGCACCACAGCGCGCCGGAATTGGCGCTGGCGACCGTCACCATCGCGCTGTCCTGGGCCGCGGTGCACACCACCTTCGCGCTGCATTACGCGCACGAGTTCTACCGCGGCGCCAAACCGGGAGGCTTGCAATTTCCCAGCGGCGACACCCACGAAAAGGCCGACTATTGGGATTTTGTGTATTTCTCGTTCGTGATCGGCATGACCGCGCAGGTCTCCGATGTCGGCATCACCGACAAGACCATCCGCCGCACCGCCACCGCGCACGGCATCGTCTCGTTCGTCTACAATACCGCGCTGGTGGCGCTGATGGTCAACATCGCCGCGAGCGCGATTTGATGCGGGAAACGTCGTTCCCCGGACGCGCCGATTGGCGCGTCTGAGGGCGCGCGTTGGCGCGAACCCGGAATGACGAGACATCGCACGCCCGCCCCCCGCGATTCCACACCATTGACGTCGCCGCCGGTCTGGGCAAATTGACCGGGCACAGGAATCGGAAACCGTGGAAGCCAAGTTCCAGATATTTCTGATTTTGCTGGCGGTGCTGGCGGGCACCGCGCTGCTGGCGCGGCGAATCAATGTCGCGCCGGCGATCCTGCTGCTGCTGGCCGGCATCGTGCTCGCCTTCGTGCCGGGCATGCCGTCGCTGGAACTGCCGCCGGAACTGGTGCTGCTGGTGGTGCTGCCGCCGCTGATCTATTCGGCCAGCGTCGCCATGAGCTGGCGCGAATTCAAGTCCAATCTGCGTCCGATCATCCTGCTCGCGGTCGGCTGCGTGATTTTCACCGCCTTCGCGGTCGCCGCCGCGACGCATTACCTGATCGGGCTGCCGTGGAACATCGGCTTCCTGCTCGGCGCCATCGTGGCGCCGCCGGACGTGGTGGCGCCGCTGGCGATCGCCCGCAAGCTCGGGCTGCCGCGCCGCATCCTGGTCGTGCTCGAGGGCGAGGGGCTGGCCAACGACGCCACCGCGCTGATCCTGTACCGCTTCGCGGTGGTGGCGATTTCGACCGGAATGTTCTCGCTGCCGAAGGCGGACGGCGACCTTCGTCGCCATCGTCGCCGGCGAGGTGTTGTTCGGCGCGGCGATGGGCTGGCTCAGCCTGCGGGCGCGCCACCGCGCGCGCGATCCCCAGGTCGAGATCACGCTGTCGCTGATCACGCCCTACGTCGCCTATTGGGTGCCCGAGCATTTCGGCGGCTCCGGCGTGATCGCCACCGTCGCCTGCGGGCTCTATATGAGCTGGAACGGGCCGCTGTTGATCTCTTCGGCGACGCGGCTGCAGGGCATCTTCTTCTGGGACCTCGTGATCTATCTGATCGAGGGCCTGCTGTTCCTGCTGACCGGCTTCCAGATGCGGTCGCTGTTCGAGACAATCCAAGGCGTTTCCGCTTCGACGATATCCTGTTCGCGACCGCGCTGGTCGCCGTCGATCATCATCGTCGCGCGTTTCGCCTGGGTGTTTCCCGCGACCTATCTGCCGCGGCTGTTGAGCAAGCGCCTGCGCGCGCGCGATCCGGCGCCGCCGTGGCGCTGGGTGTTCGTGCATCGCCTTCACCGGCGTGCGCGGCGCGGTCTCGCTGGCCGCGGCGCTGGCGCTGCCGTTCGCGCTGCCGAACGGCGAAAGCTTTCCCTACCGCGACCTCATTCTGTTCGTCTCCTTCGGCGTCATTTTCATCACGCTGGTCGGGCTCGGGCTTGGGCTGCCGCCGGTGGTGCGATGGCTCGGCGTCGCCGCAGGCCGGCCGCGACGAACAGGTGGCGGAGCACGAGTCGGAAATCGCGGCGCGGCGCGAGGCGCTCGGCGCCGCGCTGCAAGTCGCTCGACGCCATCACCGACGACCGCGAACTGTCCGACGAGGTGGTCAAGCTGCTGCGCGGCACGGCACGAGACCCGCATCAACCAGCTGCCGGAATCGCTCGATCCCGATGCGACACGATGTCTCGGCGGCGGGGACCGACCTGACGCGCGAACTGATCGCGGCGGAGCGCAAATTCATCCACGTCCTGCTGCGCGACGGCAAGATCACCGACGAAACCCGGCGGCGGATCGAACGCGATCTCGATCTGGAGGAAGCCAGCCTCGCCAACCGCGAATACCGCAGGATCCCGCTGTGAAGGGTTTCTACGTGGGGTCGTCCCGGCGAACGCCGGGACCCATAACCCCTGACGTTGATTGTGCAGAAGGCATCGATCCATTGCTGCAAAATCGAACGCCACGGGGTATGGGTCCCGGCGTTCGCCGGGACGACGCGGCGACAGACATCTCACTCCGCCGCCGCGTTCCGCGCGCCGTCCGACAAACCCGGTCTCATCGCCGAAGCGCTCGATCATGACCGCGGCGCAGATCCTTGGCCTTGTGGGTCACGCAGGCGCCGGAGCGCACCGCGTAGCGGTCCTGATGCGCGAGCTGCGCCGGCGGCTGGCCCTGCTGCAGCGCGCGGGCGCACTCCATCACCAGTTTGCGGAAATGCATGATGCCGAGATCGGTCGGGCCGAGATGCTCGCGGGTGCGGTCGGCGATCGGGCCCTGGCTGTCCTGCACCGCGGCGTCCTGTTCGGACACGCCCTTGATGCCGGTGTAGCTTTTGGTCTTCTGCAGCTTGCGGTCGATCAGGTAATCGTTGGCCTTGTTGCGCAGCGGCACATAATTCTCGTCGACCTCGGAGATCACGCCGTTGCCGCTGTCATAGCGCATCGCGCTCGGCCTGCGTCAGCGGCCGCTCCGGATTCCAGGCATAGGTGTAGATCCAGCAACTGGTGTCGGTCACCGGGACAAAACTCTGGCCGAAGATATTCTCGCCCGGCATCGCACTCGGCGCATAGGCATGCACCGGCATCAGGAACTGGGCGATGCGCCAGTAGATATTGTCGCTGTCGGTGAGCCGGCCGCCGGCGATGGTCAGACCGGCATCGTGCGGATTGATCTTGATGACGGGGCGCGGATCCTCGGCGATCCAGCGCATGTGATCGGACGTTCATGCGCGCGATCGGATTGACGAAGTGCTTCTTGATATCCAGCACCTCGTCCTCGTCCTTGTCGAAGCTCAGATGCGCGAAGGTGAAATGCGCGGTGTCGATCGAGCCTTCCAGCGCCTGCACCCAGTTGCAGTCCTGCCATTTCTTGGAGACGTAGCGGTGCGAGGCCGGCACCAGCGCCATCTCCAGGTCAGGCAATTCCGGCACCGCGTCCGCCGGGCCCATATAGGCCCAGATCATCTCGCCCCATTCGCGCACCGGATAGGACTTGATGCGGATCAGGTCCTTGGCATTGAGATCGGGATAGGAGGTCGGCATGTCGACGCAGCGGCCGTCGGTATCGAATTTCCAGCCGTGATAGACGCAGCGGATGCCGCATTCCTCGTTGCGGCCGAGCCAGAGATTGGCGCCGCGGTGCGGACAATATTGATCGATCACCCCGACCACGCCGCGGGAGTCGCGGAACGCCAGCAACTCCTCGCCCATCACCACGATCTTCTTGGGCGGACCGTCGGCGTCGGGCAATTCCTCCGACAACAGACACCGGCAACCAGAACCGGCGCAGCAATTCGCCCATCGGCGTGCCGGCACCGCTTTCGGTCAGGAATTGATTGTCCTCTGCGCGGAGCATGGTTGTCCTCCGGAGTTGTTATTGCTTTTGGCCAAGCTTGGCGCAGCAAGAGCGCGACGTCAACGCGTCCGCCGGAACATGTGCTTGCTCACACCGGCCGCTCGCCCTTCACCGTGACGCGGGTGCCGGCGCGGGTGTGCGGCCAGTAGTCCCACATCGCGCGGTGCTGGGCGCAGCGGTTGTCCCAGAACGCGATGGCGTTTTCGGTCCAGCGGAAGCGGCACTGGAACAGCGGATTCTCGGCGTGCTGGTAAAGATAGGCCAGCACCGCATCGCTTTCGTCGCGGGGAATGCCGATGATGTGGCGCGTAAAACCGCGGTTGACGTAGAGCGCCTTCTTGGCCGTCACCGGATGGGTGCGCACGACCGGATGCTCGGCGCTCGGATAAGACGGCTTGTCGGCGACGCCGTCATTGGCGTAGAGCCCGCGATAGGTCGCCTCGCCGTCATGCAGCGCGGTGAGGCCGTCGAGATAGGCCTTCATCCGGTCCGACAGCGATTCGTAGGCCGCATACATGTTGGCGAACAGCGTGTCGCCGCCGCGCGGCGGGCATTGCCTGATATAGAGGATCGAGCCCATCGGCGGCTCGAGGTCGCAGGAGACGTCGGTGTGCCAGCCCTCGCCATTGGCGCGCGGCGAATCCTTGTCGGCATAGATCTTCATCAGCGCCGGCTCGCCCGGCTCATGCGGGGCCGCGGGATGGATGTGCAGCTCGCCGAACTGGCGGCCGAAGGCGAGATGCTGTTGCGGGGTGATGTGCTGGTCGCGAAAGAAGATCACGAGATTCTCGGCCAGCGCGCGATGGATCTCGTCCATGGTCCGGTTGGACAGCGAACTGGCGAGATCGACGCCGGAAATCTCGGCGCCGATGATCGGGGTGAGCTTTTCGACGCCGATGGTCTCGTAGGGTTCTTCCTCGCCGGACGTGTGCCGATAGCGGGGTCCCTGCTTGCTGGCCAGCGAGCTCATGCGAGCCGCCCTCCCCTTTTACGGTCCAGGCACGACCTTACGTTGGCGGGATCGTGCTGCGCGCAACTACTCCGCCGCGGTCACCGTGCTCGCCGGCACCTTGGTGCCGGCGCCGTAGCGCTGGTCGATATAGTCGATCACCATCGCCTTGAATTCGGTCGCGATGTTGGGGCCGCGCAGGGTGCGGAACTTCTTGCCGTCGACGAACACCGGCGCCGCCGGGGTTTCGCCGGTGCCGGGCAGCGAGATGCCGATATCGGCATGCTTGGATTCGCCGGGGCCGTTGACGATGCAGCCCATGATCGCGACGTTGAGCGATTCGACGCCGGGATAACGCGATCTTCCAGTTCGGCATTTCGTCGCGGATGAAATCCTGGATGCTGCGCGCCAGTTCCTGGAAGGTGGTCGAGGTGGTGCGGCCGCAGCCCGGGCACGCCGCCACCAGCGGCACGAAGGTGCGGAAGCCCATGGTCTGCAGCAATTCCTGCGCGACCTGCACTTCCAGCGTGCGATCGCCGCCGGGCTCCGGCGTCAGCGAAATCCGGATGGTGTCGCCGATGCCGTCCTGCAAGCAGGATGCCGAGCGCCGCCGACGAGGCGACGATGCCCTTCGATCCCATGCCGGCCTCGGTGAGGCCGAGATGGATGGCGTAATCCGAACGTTCGGCGAGCGTCTGGTAGACCGCGATCAGATCCTGCACCGCGGACACCTTCGCCGACAGGATCATCTTGTTCTTGGGCATGCCGAGTTCCTGGGCCCGCGCCGCCGACAGCAGCGCCGACTGCACCATGGCCTCACGGGTCACCGCGCGGACATCCTTCGGCGTCCGGCGAGCAGCGCGTTTTCGTCCATCAGTTTGGTCAGCAATTCCTGATCGAGCGAGCCCCAATTGGCGCCGATCCGCACCGGCTTGTCGTTCTTGTTCGCGATCTCGATGATGTCGGCAAACTGGGTGTCGCGCTTGTTCTTGAAGCCGACATTGCCGGGATTGATGCGGTATTTGTCGAGCGCCTCGGCGCAGGCCGGATAATCGGCCAGCAGCTTGTGGCCGATATAATGGAAATCGCCGATCAGCGGCGTGGTGATGCCGCGCTTGCGCAGGCCGTCGCGGATATGCGGCACGGCGGCGGCGGCCTCGTCGCGGTCGACCGTGATCCGCACCAGTTCCGAGCCGGCGCGCGCCAGGGCTGCGACCTGCGCCACCGTGCCGTCGACATCGGCGGTGTCGGTGTTGGTCATCGACTGCACCACGATCGGCGCGCCGCCGCCGACGGCGACATTGCCGACCATGACCTGGGTGGTTTTGTGCCGGGCCCTGGGGCCGGCGACGTCGTCTTGCGGTGGTTTTATTGGGCTTGTTCATGGGGTCTCGAATATCAGGTTTTGGTGACATTCAGCAATGGATCAATCGGAACCGGGACCACCGGACTGGGCCGGTTGACCAGATAAAGCCCCGCGATCACCAGCAGCGCCGCGGCGCCGAATACCGGGGTCAGGGTGTCATGCATGATGAAATAGCTAGCCACGACGCCAAACAAAGGGGTGATGAAGGTAAAAGCCGACAATTTGCTGGCGGAATAGGTTTTGACCAGCGCAAACCAGATCAAAAACGTCAATCCGACCACCCAGAACGCCTGATAGGCCATCAGCGACAGCGCCAGCGGGCCGGGAACCCGGGTCAGGGTTTCGCCCGAAATCCAGGCCGCCAACCCCAGAATCGGGATCGACAGCGCCACCTGGTAGCCCAGCGCCTTTTCCGGCGGGGCCTGAAGCAGCGGCGTCGCCTTCACCACCAGCGTGGTGGCCGCCCACAGCGCGCCGCCGCCGACGATCAGGAGGTCGCCGAGCAGCACATTGGCATCGACATCGGCCTGCGGCACGCCGATCGCCAGCGCCACGCCGGCGAAACTCAGGCCAGCCCGCCCCATTGCGACGCGCGCAGCCGCTCGCCGAGAAACTGGTAGGAGCCGAGCGCCACGAAAAACGGCGCGGTGTAGAGAAACACCACCGCGCGCGACGCCGAGGTCAGCAACAGCCCGCGATAGATCAGCACGAATTCGAGACCGAACAACAGGCCCGCGAACAGGCCGGCGCCAAGCGTGCCGTCGCGCTCAAACATCTTCACGCCGCGCAGCCGCGCGATCAGCAGCAGCACCGGCAACGCGCCGGCGGAGCGGATCATGGCCTGCAGCATCGGCGGAATGTCCGGCAACGCCAGCTTGACCGCGATCTGGTTGAAACCCCAGCTCAGGCACAACATCAGCATCAATGCGACGGCGCCCGGGCTGAGCGGACGCCCGGCCGATGGATTCACTTGATCTGACGGCATTGTCTCCTCGTGGCCGGCTTGTCGCCGTGTTGTGTTATCGGCTTGTTGCATGCGTTACGCGCTCTGGCAATGCGCGCAGGTGCCGGTGATTTCGACCACCGACAATTTCGGCGCAAAGCCGGTGGCGCGCGCCGCGGCGTTGAGGCTTTGCGCCACCGGCGCGGCGGGAATTTCGCCGACCGAACCGCAGCGCTCGCAGATCAGGAACGCCACCATCGCGGTCGCGTCATGGTCATGCGCGCAGGCGAGAAAGGCGTTGCGGCTTTCGATGCGGTGGACGAGGCCGTTCTCCATCAGGAAATCGAGCGCGCGATACACCGTGATCGGCGCCGGCCGCGGCATCGATTTGGCGAGTTCGTCGATCACCTCATAGGCGCCGAGCGGACGGTGGCTGGACAACAGCGCCTGCAGCACCTGACGCCGGATCGGCGTGAATTTCTGCGCCCGCTGCTCGCAGACCCGTTCGGCATGAAGCAGCGCGTCCGCGGTGCAGCGGTCGTGATCATGGTCGGGCGCGGGAAATGTCGGTTTGGTCAGCGGTCATTGCTGCATGATGTAGCATTTTGACGGCCAATCCCAAATCCCGTCGAGCCGCTTTCCGCTTCGGTTCCGGAATCGAGCCATGTGCTGTCGGCGGGGCAGCCTTCCATTAACCCGCCATTGTTGTATTCATATTCCATTCATAAGCTAGCTTATTATATCGGAAGCTTATGGAGATGGCCCTGATGTCCCGCGGTTCCGTGGATATGAACTTTCTGTTTACGCTCGGCGAATTGCAGCGGCTGGTGCGGCTTTATGCCGACAAGCAGGCCGCGCGCTACGGCATCACCCGCGCGCAATGGGCGGTGCTGGCCAAGGTGGAGCGCACCGAGGGCCTGAAGCAGTCGGAACTCGCCGAACAGATGGAAATGCAGCCGATCACGCTGACGCGGCTGATCGACCGGCTCTGCGACAATGGCTGGATCGAACGCCGCGGCGACGACACCGACCGCCGCGTCAACCGGCTCTATCTGCGCAAGGCCGCGCGTCCGCTGCTCGGCAAATTGAGCGGGCTGCGCTCCGAACTGACGGCGACCGCGCTCGAAGGCATCAACCCGGCGGACGCCCACCGCCTGCTCACCCAACTGGAGGCGATCAAGGAAAACGTGCGCAACGCGATACAGAATCCGGCCGGCGAACCGCCAAGAAAGGAGCAGCGCTATGGCTGATCCGGTCCTCAAATTCCCGCCCGAGCAGAAGGGCGAATCCGTCGCAGCCATCCGCGGGCGAAAGTCGCCGCCGAGCCGCGCCGCCGGTTGATGGCCGGCATGCGGCGCTACCGCCGCACGCTGTTGCTGGTGGTGTTGCCGCTGGTCGCTGTGATCGCCGGGCTGGTGTTCTATCTCAATGGCGGCCGCTACGTGACCACCGACGACGCCTATGTCGGCGCCCAGAAGGTTCTGATCACGCCCGATATCTCCGGCAAGATCGAAAAGGTCGTGGTTCGCGAAGGCCAGCAGGTCAACAAGGGCGACGTGCTGTTCGAGATCGATCCGATCCCGTTCCGGCTCGCCGAGCAGCAGGCCAAGGCCACGCTCGACCAGGCCCAGCACCACCTATGACAATCTGAGGGCCAACATCAAGATCTACGACCAGATGGCCGATCTCATGCAGCAGGGCGTCGACCTGAAGCAGCGCGACGTCGATCGCAAGTCGACGCTGGCCAAGAGCAATTTCGGCTCGCAGCTCGACCTCGACAATTCCTCGACCGCCCTCGTCACCGCGCAGGCCGAGCTCGCATTCGTCCAGCAGCAGACTTTCCAGCGCCAAAACCCAGTTGCTCGGCAATGCCGATTTGCCGCTCGAGCAATTTCCGCCCTACGTGCTGGCCAAGGCGGCGCTCGGCCAGGCCGAGCGCAATCTCGATCACACCGAGATGCGCGCGCCGATGGACGGCATCGCGACCCAGGTCGATCAGATCCAGCTCGGCCGCTTCGTCGTCGCCGGCACGCCGGTGTTCAGCGTCATCGACACCGCGAAGCCCTGGGTCGATGCCAACCTGAAGGAATCGGATTTCACCTATATCGCGGTCGGGACAGACAGGTCGACATCGACGTCGATGCGTTTCCCGATCATGTCTTCAAGGGCACCATCGGTTCGCTCAGCCCCGGCACCGGCGCGCAATTCGCGATCCTGCCGCCGCAGAACGCCACCGGCAACTTCGTCAAGGTGGTGCAGCGGGTGCCGGTGCGAATCTATTTCGACAGCAATGACAAATACGTCCAGAAGCTGAAGGCCGGCATGAGCGCCTACACCACGATCGACACCGGCCATCGCCGTTCGCTCGCCGCCCTGCTCGGCCTGTCGCCGGCGGTGGCGAACCAGGACTAGCCGACCATGAGCACGGCCGCCGCGCCCGATCGCCGTTCCCGGCCTGCGCCGGAACATGGTGACGATCTGCGCCATGACCGCGACCATCATGCAGGCGCTGGACACCACCATCGCCAATGTCGCGCTGCCCTATATGCAGGGCAGCCTGTCGGCGTCGCAGGACCAGATCAACTGGGTGCTGACCTCCTACATCGTCGCCGCCGCGATCATGACCGCGCCGGTGGGCTGGATCGCCAACCGCTTCGGCCGCAAGCGCATCTTCATCGTCTGCTCGGCCGGCTTCACCATCGCCTCCGTGATGTGCGGGGTGGCGCAGGACATCAACCAGATGGTGCTGTTCCGCCTGCTGCAGGGCGTGTTCGGCGCGGCGCTGGTGCCGCTGTCGCAGGCGGTGATGCTGGACTCCTACGCGCTGCATGAGCGCGCCAAGGCGATGTCGATCTGGGGCATGGGCGTGATGATGGGCCCGATCATGGGACCGTCACTGGGCGCGTGGCTGACCGAGACCTATTCCTGGCACTGGGTGTTCTTCGTCAACATGCCGTTCGGCATCGTCACCGTGGCTCGGGCTCTGATGGTGTTCATGGACGAAACCAAGCAGAATCGCCGAGCTGCGATTCGACTGGTTCGGTTTCGCGGCGCTGGCGATCGGCATCGGTTCGATGCAGGTGGCGCTCGACCGCGGCGAGCAGCTCGGCTGGCTCGAATCCAACGAGATCATCATCGAGATGCATCGTCTGCGATCATCGGCTTCTATTATTTCTTCGCCCATTCGCTTCACCACGGCAAAGCCGTTCATCCAGTTCGCGATCTTCAAGGACCGGAATTTCGTCAGCGGCTGCGTCTTCATGGCGGTGATGGGCCTCGTGCTGTATCTCGACCATGGCGCTGTCGTCGCCTTATTTGCAGAACGTGATCGGCTATCCGATCATCACCGCCGGCCTGCTGCTGGCGACCCGCGGCTGCGGCACCTTCGTCGCCATGATGCTGGTCGGGCGCGTCATGAAATATATCGAGGCGCGGACGCTGATCATCAGCGGGCTCGTCGCTGACTGTCGTTGTCGCTGTTCTTCATGACCGGGTGGACCGATCAGACCGGCGTGTCCGAGATCATGATCGTCAGCATCGCACAGGGTTTCGGCTTCGGACTGGTGTTCGTGCCGCTCTGCACCGTGGCGTTCCTGACGCTGCCCAATCATCTGCGCACCGACGGCACCTCGATGCTGACGCTGATGCGCAATGTCGCCAGCTCGATCGGCATCTCCATCGTGATCGCGCAACTGACCGAAGGCGGCCGCCGCGTCTATGCCATCCTGTCCGAGCACATCAATCCGTTCAATCACGCGCTGCAGATGCCGGACGTCCGCCGCCTGATCGACCTCAATTCCGACGGCGGCCGCGCGCTGGCCGACGCGGTGGTCGGCATCCAGGCGCAGATCATCGCGTTCTCGCTGGACTACCAGATGGTCATGATCATCACGCTGTGCGCCATCCCGCTGGCGATCATGATCGGCTCCAGCAAGGCCGCGCTGCGCAAGCAGGCGATCGCGCCGGAACATGCGGTGATGGAGTAGAGGCAACCACGGCCTAAACCTCGCCCCGCTCTTTGCGGGGAGAGGTTATCACACGTCGAAAAACACCGTCTCGTTGTCGCCCTGCAGGCGGATGTCGAAACGATAGACGGCGTTGCCGTTGCCGGGTTCGCGCACAGCGATCAGGGTGCCGCGGCGGTCGGCGGGCACCAGCGCCAGCACCGGATCGGCGGCGTTGGCGGCCTCGCCGTCGAAATAGATCCGGGTGTAGAGCTGCAGCAGCATGCCGCGCGCGAAAATCGCGAGCAGAAGATGCGGCGCCTGCGGCTTGCCGTCGGGATCGGGCACCGGACCCGGCTTGATGGTGTCGAACGCATAGTCGCCGTTCGGATCGGTGCCGCAGCGGCCGAAACCCCGAAACGACGAATTGGGCAGCGCGCGCTTGTCCTGCGGATCGGAAAAGCGGCCCTGCGCATCGGCCTGCCAGATCTCCAGCATGCAATCCGGCACCGGCTGGCCGTCGCCGTCGAACACCCGGCCCTCGACCCGGATGCGCTCGCCGGATGCGTCCGGCGTGACGAGGTTGTTGGTGAAGGCGTCGTTCCAGTCGTATTGGCCGTTCGGCGTCAGCCCGTATTTGAAAAACGGACCGACGGTCTGCGATGGGGTAAGGCCTTTAACGCTTGTTTCCTGCACTATTTTGTCTCCATCGGCGTGGCGTTGCGGCCGCGCAGCACAATGTTGAAGCGGTAGCACAGCGCCCATTCCGGCTGGGTGTTTTCCATGTCGAAGGAGGACACCATCCGCATCCGCGCCTTCTCGTCCGGCACCGAATTGAAGATCGGATCGAACTCGAACAGGGGATCGCCGGGAAAATACATCTGCGTCACCAGCCGCGAGATGAAGGCGTGGCCGAACACCGAGAAATGGATGTGGGCCGGGCGCCAGGCGTTGTGGTGATTGCCCCACGGATAGGCGCCGGGCTTGACGGTGACGAACTTGTAATAGCCGTCGCGCATCGGACTGGGCGCGGCCGGCGCCGGTGAAATTCGGATCGAGCGGCGCCGGATGCTGATCGACCACATGGATGTAGCGGCCGCAGGCATTGGCCTGCCAGAGCTCGATCAGCGCATTCGGCACGCCGCGGCCGTCTTCATCCAGCACATGGCCGTGCACGATGATGCGCTCGCCGAGCGGCTCGCCCTTGTGCTGGATGGTGAGATCGTGATCGTTCTCGCGCACCGTCTCGTGGCCGTAGACCGGCCCGGTCAGTTCCGACAGCGTGTGGCGCATGATGATCAGCGGCTTCTGCGGTGACCGCTTGATCGTGCTGCGATAGCCCGGCGACAACCGCGCCGGATGCGCCGCGTTGCTGGCGATCGGGATAGGTGAGTGTCATAGGAAGCATCCTTCGGCATAATCGCCGTCATTGCGAGCGACGCGCGTCGTGCGAATGCGCGCCCGATGGAACTCCGTGAAGCAATCCAGAGCAACATCACGAGATTCGGACGGCTTCGTCGCGGCGCTCCTCGGAATGACGGTTTGAGCGGTTACGTCAGTTCAGCTTCTCGATCGCCATCGCGACGCCCTGGCCGACGCCGACGCACATGGTGGCGAGCGCGCGTTTTCCGCCGCGCTTCTCCATGCCGTGCACCGCGGTCATCGCCAGCCGCGCGCCGCTCATGCCGAGCGGGATGGCCGAGCGCGATGGCGCCGCCATGCGGGTTGACGAAATCGGCATCGTCCTTGACGCCGAGCTGGCGCAGGCAGGCGATGCCCTGCGCAGGCGAAGGCTTCATTGAGCTCGATCAAATCGAAATCGCTGATCTTCAGCCCGAGCCGCTCCATCAGCTTGCGCGTCGCCGGCACCGGACCGATGCCCATGATGCGCGGCGGCACCGCGGCCGAGGCGAGCCCGAGAATCCGCGCCCGCGGCGTCAGGCCGTGCTTCTTCACCGCGGCTTCGGAGGCCAGAATCATCGCCGCCGCGCCGTCATTGACGCCGGACGCATTGCCGGCCGTCACCGTGCCGGGATTGCGCACGATCGGCTTCAGTTTGGTCAGGCCTTCGAGCGTGGTTTCGGGGCGCGGATGTTCGTCCTTGTCGACGGTGACCGGTCCGGCCTTGCCGCCGGGCACCGACATCGGGGTGATTTCCTCGGCGAAATAACCCGACGCGATGGCCTTGCCGGCGCGCTGCTGCGAGCGGATCGCGAACGCGTCCTGATCGGCGCGCGACACCTGGAATTCCTCGGCGACGTTCTCGCCGGTCTCCGGCATCGCATCGACGCCGTATTGCGCCTTCATCAGCGGATTGATGAAGCGCCAGCCGATGGTGGTGTCGAAAATATCGGCGGAACGCGAAAACGCTTCCGGCGCCTTGCCCATCACGAACGGCGCCCGCGTCATCGATTCGACGCCGCCGGCAATGGCGAAATCGATCTCGCCGGCGCGGATCGCGCGCCCCGCGGCGCCGACCGCATCCAGCCCCGAGGCGCACAGCCGGTTGAGCGTGAGGCCGGGAACCGATTCCGGCAGGCCCGCCAGCAACAGCGCCATCCGCGCCACATTGCGGTTGTCCTCGCCGGCCTGGTTGGCGCAGCCGAAATAGACCTCATCGACCTGCTGACCAGTCGAGCTTGGGATGCCGCGCCATCAGGGCCTTGATCGGGGCCGCCGCCAGATCGTCGGCGCGGACCTTGGCCAGCGCACCGCCGAAGCGGCCGATCGGGGTCCGGACGGCATCGCAAACAAACACATCGCCCATTGAATCTCTCCCTGAATGCCGCGTTTCCGCGTCGGTCGGCCGGATTTGATGGCGAGTTTTAGGAGCGCCTTCGCGGCAGGTCAATTGATGGCTGTCGCTCCAGCGGCGCGTTCGCGCGAGGGCGGTCATGCCCGCCGGTCGGAGGTCGCGCGGGACGGCCCGCGGAGGAAGTGGAAAACACCCATTGCGGCGGCAAAGCGATAGGATCGGGTGGCGAAATTTTGTAGTTTGCGGCCCACCATGACGATCCAGCAATCCATTCCCCAGCCGTCCGACGGCGCGCCGGCCGCCGAGGCGGCGGCGCGCGTCACGCCGATGATGGAACAATACCTCGAGATCAAGGCCGCCCATCCCGGGCTGCTGCTGTTCTACCGGATGGGCGATTTCTACGAGCTGTTCTTCGAGGACGCCGAAATCGCCTCGCGCGCGCTCGGCATCATGCTGACCAAGCGCGGCAAGCATCAGGGCATCGATATCCCGATGTGCGGCGTGCCGGTGGAGCGCTCCGACGATTATCTGCACCGCCTGATCGCATCGGGCCATCGCGTCGCGGTGTGCGAGCAGATGGAGGATCCCGCCGCGGCGCGGGCGCGCGGCAACAAGAGCGTGGTGCGCCGCGACGTGGTGCGGCTGGTGACGCCGGGCACGCTGACCGAAGACACCCTGCTCGACGCCAGGACCAACAATTATCTGCTGGCGATCGCGCGGGCGCGGGGTTCGGCCGGCAGCGACCGCATCGGGCTCGCCTGGATCGACATCTCGACCGCGGAATTCATCGTCACCGAATGCTCCACCGGCGAACTTGCGGCGACGCTTGTCGCGCGATCAATCCCAACGAAGTCATCGTCACCGACGCGCTGTATGGCGATCCCGATCTGGGGCCGCTGCTTGCGCGAACTGCCGGCGGTGACGCCGCTGACCCGCGACGTGTTCGACAGCGCCACCGCCGAGCGGCGGCTGTGCGATTATTTCGCGGTCGCGACCATGGACGGCCTCAGCGCGATGTCGCGGCTGGAGGCCACCGCCGCCGCCGCCGCCGTGACCTATATCGACCGCACCCAGGTCGGAAAGCGTCCGCCGCTGTCGCCGCCGGCGCGCGAAGCCGCCGGCACCACCATGGCGATCGATCCGGCCACCCGCGCCAATCTCGAATTGACCCGCACGCTGGCCGGCGAGCGGCGCGGATCGCTGCTCGACGCCATCGACTGCACCGTGACCGCGGCCGGATCGCGGCTGCTGGCGCAGCGGCTGGCCGCGCCGCTCACCGACAGCGCCGCGATCGCGCGGCGGCTCGACGCGATCGCGGCGTTCGTCGCGGACACCGCTGCGCGCGACGACATCCGCACCACGCTGCGCGCGGCGCCCGACATGTCGCGCGCGCTGGCGCGGTTGTCGGTGGGACGCGGCGGCCCGCGCGATCTCGCCGGCTTGCGCGACGGCATCCTCGCCGCCGACCAGGCGCTGGCGCGGCTTGGCGAGCTGGACGATCCGCCGCAGGACATCGTCGCGGTGATGGAGGCGTTGCGCCGCCCGTCGCGCGATCTGGCGCGCGAATTCGAGCGCGCGCTGGCCGAGCAACTGCCGCTGATCAAACGCGACGGCGGTTTCGTGCGCGAAGGCTATGAAGCCGCGCTGGACGAGACCCGCAACCTGCGCGACGCCTCGCGCCTCGTGGTCGCCGCGATGCAGGCGCGCTATGCCGACGACACCGGCGTCAAGGGCCTGAAGATCCGCCACAACAATGTGCTCGGCTATTTCGTCGAGGTCACGGCGCAGCATGGCGACAAACTGATGACGCCGCCGCTGAACGCGACCTTCATCCATCGCCAGACGCTGGCCGGCCAGATCCGCTTCACCACCGCCGAACTCGGCGAGATCGAAGCCAAGATCGCCAATGCCGGCGACCGCGCGCTCGGGCTGGAGCTGGAAATCTTCGAGCGGCTCAGCGCCATGGTCGCCGGCCGCCAGCGACGATCTGCGCGCCGCCGCGCATGGCTTTCGCGCTGCTCGACGTCGCGACCGCGCTGGCGAAACTCGCGGTCGACGACAATTATGTGCGGCCCGAGGTCGATGGCTCGCTCGGCTTTGCCATCGAGGGCGGCCGGCATCCGGTGGTCGAACAGGCGCTGAAGCGCGACGGCCAGCCGTTCATCGCCAACGCCTGCGATCTGTCGCCGGGGCCGGCACAGAAGCTCGGGCCAGATCTGGCTGATCACCGGCCCGAACATGGCGGGCAAATCGACCTTCCTGCGCCAGAACGCACTGATCGCGCTGATGGCGCAGATCGGCAGCTTCGTGCCGGCGAGCGCGCGCCCGCATCGGCATCGTCGACCGGCTGTTCTCGCGGGTCGGCGCCGCCGACGATCTGGCGCGCGGCCGTTCCACCTTCATGGTGGAGATGGTGGAGACCGCCGTCATCCTCAACCAGGCCAGCGAACGGTCGCTGGTGATCCTGGACGAAATCGGCCGCGGCACCGCGACCTTCGACGGCCTGTCGATCGCATGGGCGGCGATCGAGCATCTGCATGAGAGCAATCGCTGCCGCGCGCTGTTCGCCACGCATTATCATGAACTCACCGCGCTCTCGGCCAAGCTGCCGCGGCTGTTCAACGCCACCGTGCGGGTCAAGGAATGGCAGGGCGACGTGGTGTTCCTGCACGAAGTGCTGCCGGGTTCGGCCGACCGCTCCTACGGCATCCAGGTGGCAAAACTCGCAGGACTTCCCGCCGGCGGTGATCGCGCGCGCCAAATCGGTGCTGGCGAAACTCGAGGCGCAGGACCGCGGCCAGACCGCGCGCGCGCTGGCCGACGATCTGCCGCTGTTCGCGGTGCCGTCGCGCGCCGCCGCCGAGCCCGCGCCGCCGAGCGAGGCGGAAAAGCTGATCGAAGCCGTGAAGGCGCTGCATCCCGACGAGATGTCGCCGCGCGACGCGCTGGAGGCGCTGTATGCGTTGAAGGCGAAACTGCCGAAGCAGTGAATGCCCTCATCCTGAGCGAGCCGTGCGTACCTCCAGCGGCAGTCTCGAAGGAGCGCTTGCGACGAAGCATCCGTAGCGCTGCGCCGGTCATGGTTCCGCGAGAGCTGCCATCGGAATGCACGCGCATCCGTCACCATGACGGCGTACTGCGTCAGCGCAGGCGTCTTCGCCCGATCCACCACAGCGCGAGATTCCAGCTCACGCAGGTCGCGAGCGCGAGGCTGAGTCCGATCGCCGAGCCGAACCGCAGTGCGGCGACATGCAGCACGGCGATCGCGACGCCGAATCCGAGCAAGCCCCAGCCGCCATTGGCGATCACGGCCGCGGTCGCCGGGCCGCCGATGCGCGGATGCAGGATCAGCATCATGCTGCAGAACACCACCGGGAACAGCGCGATGATGCCGCTGATATCGGGACCGACCCACCCCGACAGCGTGACGACGGTTGCCACCAGTGTCGCCACCAGCGCCGCGCGCAGCGGGATGTCGTACCAGCGGCGCGTGATCAGCGGCATCTTGACGTGGCGGAAGCGACCGAGCAGCGGGATGCAGATCGCGAACGCGACGACATTGACGGCAAGGCCGCCGGCCAGCGACCAGTGGATGGTGCGCGACAATGCGGCCAGCACGATCCAGACCGCGGCTCGCGCCGGCCCAGCTGACGAGCGCATTGTGGCGCTGCGCCAGCACGACATAGGTCAGGCCCAGAAAGATGGTCGCGGCGTTGATCGGCAGGCTCGCCAGCGCGCCCTCGGCGATGAACGCCGCATCATGGTCGAGCGCGAGGAAGACGTAAGAAGGTCCGGCCGAAATCGGCAAGGTCGCGACCAGCGCGCCGATCACCGGCCCCGCGCGCTCGGTGATGACGGAGGCCGACACCACGAACGCCGCCGTGATCGCCATGCGCAGCGCCAGCGTCAGGATGAAAGCGAGGTCGGGGGACATGGCGGGAGAGCGCCTCGTCCTCCCTGGAGGCGGAGGGTCGGCTCACATCGAGCGCAGCGAGATGTGAGCCGGGGTGGGGTGGAGTGCGGTGGGACGCACCGCGGATAGACAGTCACCCCACCCCGACCGCTTCTGACGAAGCGGTCGACCCTCCCCCGCCAGGGGAGGGTGAAGACAGCATCACACCCGCTGCATCGTCACCGAAACCTTCGGGCCGTTCTTGATGGTCTGGTAGACCACGCAATAGCGCTCGGTGAGTTTCAGCAGCAGATCGAGCTTGTCCTGCGGCGCCGTCGGTGTCGACGTCGAAACGCAGGCGAATTTCGGCAAAGCCGACCGGCGCCTCCTTGTCGACGCCGAGCGTGCCGCGGAAATCGAGATCGCCCTCGGCGGTGACGATTGCCGGTCTTCAGCGGCACCTCGATCGCGGTCGCCACCGATTTCAGGGTCACGCCGGCGCAGGCGACCAGCGCTTCCAGCAGCATGTCGCCGGAGCACAGTTCAAGCCCGGAACCGCCGGTGGCGGGATGCAGGCCGGCGACCGCCAGCGCGCGGCCGGTCTCGACCTTGCAGGCGATGCCCTCGTTCTCGATCGAGCCTTTGGCCTTCAGCGTGATCATCGCGGCCGTCGGATCGGATTTGTAGCGATCCTTGATCGGGGCCTGCGTGGCGCGGAGTTCGGCGGCGTCCATTGTTGTCTCTCCCGAATTCTAATTGAGTGTCGGATGTAATGGGTCAAGGCGCCGATGTCACCACCACATCGCTTCGCCGGCGTTCGATTTCGCCTCGCGCGTCGGGCACGTTGCGGTCGAGCGAGCGGTCCAGCGCGGTCAGCACCCGGCGCTTGAAATTGTCGAACAGCGGCGAATTGCGGTCGCGCGGCCGTGCCAGATTGACCTTGATTTCCTCGAACAGGCGGCCCGGCCGCGGCCGCATCACCAGCACCCGATCGGCCAGCACCACGGCTTCGTCGACATCGTGGGTGACCAGCACCAGAGTCGGCCGCGTATCGGCCCAGAGGTCGAGCAGATGATCCTGCAAATCCCGCCGGGTAAACGCATCGAGCGCGGAGAACGGCTCGTCCAGCAGCAGCACTTCCGGCTGCGGCACCAGCGCACGCGCGATCGCCACCCGCTGCGCCTGTCCGCCGGACAATTCGCGCGGCCAGGCCGCGGCCTTGTCGGCGAGACCGACCCGCGCCAGCGCGCTTGCGACTTTGCTCGCGGCGGATTTTTGCCGGCAGTTCCGACAGGCCGAAGCCGATATTGTCGGCGACGCTGAGCCAGGGCAGCAGTCTCGGTTCCTGGAAGATGATGCCGATTTTGGCATGCGGCGCCGTGATCGCGGTGCCGTCGAGCGTCACGGTGCCCGAGGTGGCGCGGTCGAGGCCGGCGACGGCGCGCAGCAACGTCGACTTTCCGCAACCGGAGCCGCCGATGATGGCGACGATCTCGCCGAGCCTGATCTCGGCGGAAAAGCGCTCCAGCGCGTGGACGCCGTTGGGATAGATCTTTTCCGACCGTATCGAGCACCAGCATCAGGCCGCTCCGCCTTGGCGGCCGAATCGCGTCCTGCCAGCGCAGCAGCGGCGCCGAACCGATCTCGATCAGCCAGTCGGTGGTCTTGCCGAGGATGGCGAAGATCACGATCGCCGCCAGGATTTGCGCGGGCTTGCCGAGTTGCTGGCCGTCGATCAGGAGATAGCCGAGGCCTTCGGAGGCGCCCATGAATTCGGCGGCGACCACGAACATCCAGCCCAGCCCAAGACCGACCCGCAGCGACACCACATAGGCCGGCAACACCGCCGGCAGCAGGATGCGCCGGATCATCGCCGGTCCGGACAGGCGGAAGGTGCGGCCGACCTCGACGATCTTGCGATCGACCGACAGGATCGCGCCCATCACGCCGAGATAGACCGGGAAAAACACCCCGACCGCGATCAGCGCGACTTTCGAGGTTTCGAAAATGCCGAGCCACAGGATGAACAGCGGCACCCAGGCGATCGACGGGATCGCGCGCAGCGCCTGCACGGTGGGATCGAGCAGCCGGCGCGCCAGGTCCCAGTAACCCGAGACGGCGCCGAGCACCGTGCCGGCGATCACGCCAAGGCCGAAGCCCGCGAGCACGCGGCTCAGCGTCGCCAGGATATGACGCGCGAGCTCGCCGCTGCGCGCCAGTTCGACGATGGTCGCGAAAATCCTGCGTCGGCGGCGGCACCAGCCGTCCGTTGGACAGGCCGAGCCAGACCGCGATCTCCCAAGCCAGCGCGAGGCCAACCGGCAGCAACAGCCCCAGCGCCGGCCGCGCCCAACGCCGCAGGCGGCCGGAGGATGCCGGGCGCGCAACCGCTTCGGCTTGTTCAAGTGCGGGCAGTTCAATCGTCATGGCGATAGCCAAACCGCGTCTGGCGAGGGATTGCAAGGCTGCGAAAGCGCTTATGGAACAGGCAGTCGCCGCACCTCTTCTTCACCCTCCTTTGGAGGGGGAGGGTCGGCTCGCATCGAGCGCAGCGAGATGTGAGACGGGGTGGGATGCGTGGGGTGCGCCGCGGATGAACAAATCACCCCACCCCGCTCGCTGCGCGAGCGACCCTCCCACTCCAGGGGAGGGTAAACGAAACTCAATTCGTCGGCAGCGGAACCTGATCGTCGATCAGGCGCGTCGAGCGTCGCCTTGACGTCGACCTTGGCGTCGATCACGCCGGCCTGCTGCAGCGCCAGGCCTGCGGCGAGAATGGACTCGCGCTGCGGCGCGCCGATCCGGCTGTAGGTCAGATCGGTGCGCTCCTTGAGCTGCTTGTCGGCCACCGCGTCCGGCAATTTGGTGACGGCGATGAAGGTCTTCTTCAGGTCGTCGTAATTCGCCAGCGAATATTTGCGCGCGTCCTCGTAAGTCGCGAGCACGCGGCGCACCACATCCGGATAATCCTTCAGAAACTGCTCGCGCACATTGAGGATGCCCCAGGTGTTGGCGGCCGGATTGCGGAAGAACAGTTTGGCGCCGTCCTCGATTTCCGCCTGCGCCATCATCGGATCGAGGCCGGCCCAGGCATCGACGTCGCCGCGGATCAGCGCGGTCTTGCCGTCGGCATGCTGCAGCAGCACCGGCGTGATGTCCTTTTCAGATCAGGCCGGCGTCGAGCAGCGCGCGCACCAGAAAGATATGCGGATCGGTCCCGCGGGTCACCGCGACGCGCTTGCCCTTGAGGTCGGCGACCGTCGATATCCTGGAATCCCTGGCCGTCACCAGCGCGGTCCATTCCGGGCGCGAAAAGACGTAGATCGACTTGATCGGGTTGCCGTTGATCCGGGCCACCAGTGCCGCGGAACCCGCGGTCGAGCCGAAATCGATCGAGCCGGCGTTGAGGAACTCGAGCGCCTTGTTGGAGCCGGCCGACTGCACCCAGACGATGTTGATGCCGTCCTTGGCGAATTCCTTTTCGAGCAGCCCCTTTTGCTTCAGGATCATCGACACCGGATTGTAGGTCGCCCAGTCGATATGAATTTCCTTGAGCGCGTCGGCCGCGAAGGCGCCGCCGGGCATCAGCGCCGCGACGGCGATCAGCGCGGCCAAGGCGCGCCGTGAAATCATGAGCATCGTCAATGTCTCCCCGGGGTGAGAATGATCAAAGCAGATTGCAAGACACTGGCGCGGCAGACATTTTGGCCGGCGCGCTGGCATTATGCTCGAAAAACACCATTTTATTTCAATGAGTTAAGCGGACACGTCAATGAGAAAATATGTACGCCGAATGGCTGGCGACAAGAACAGCCTTGCCCAAAGCCCGCGGAATGCAGCATGGACCTGCTGTAATCCCAGAATGTCCCGTGACAGCATCAGCGCCGTCCGATATCGGGGTAGGTCATGGACAGCGTTGTGACCCAAGGCCGCCCCGAGGCCGACGAACGTTTCGATACCGCGCGGATCACCGCCGCGGTCGATGAACTCGCCGCCAAGCATGCCGGGCGCGAGGACGTTTTTCGCTCCGCGGTGGCGCAACTGCTGAAGGCCGAAATGATCGAGGCCCGCGCGGTGGCGCAGGCGGTGCTGCTGAAGGATCGTCACGGGCGGCGCTGCGCCGAACGGTTGTGTTTCGTGCAGGACGAGATCATCCGCATCCTGTTCGCCGCCGCCACGCGCCATCTCTATCACTCGCCGATCCCCTCCGGCGCCGAGCGCATGGCCGTCGTCGCCACCGGCGGCTACGGCCGCGGACTGATGGCGCCGGAATCCGACATCGATCTGTTGTTCATCCTGCCCTACAAGCAGACCGCCTGGGGCGAGCAGGTCGCCGAGGCCATCCTGTATTGCCTGTGGGACATGGGGCTGAAGGTCGGCCACGCCACGCGCTCGGTCGATGAATTGATCCGGCAGGCGCGCGGCGACATGACGATCCGCACCGCGATCCTGGAGACCCGGTTCCTGACCGGGGACCGGCCGCTCTACGATGAACTGGTGGCGCGGTTCGACAAGGAGGTGGTGCAGGGCACCGCGGCCGAATTCGTCACCGCCAAGCTGGCCGAACGCGAGGAGCGGCATCGCCGCGCCGGGCAATCGCGCTATCTGGTCGAGCCCAACGTCAAGGACGGCAAGGGCGGATTGCGCGACCTGCATACGCTGTTCTGGATCGCGAAATATGTCTACCGCGTGCGCGAGACCGACGAACTGCTCGAACGCGGCGTGTTCGACGCGCAGGAATACCGCACCTTCCGCCGCTGCGCCGATTTCCTGTGGTCGGTCCGCTGCAACATCCATTTCTTCACGGGCCGCGCCGAAGAACGGCTGTCGTTCGACATGCAGCGCGAGATCGCGATCCGGCTCGGATATACCTCGCATCCCGGCATGCAGGATGTCGAACGCTTCATGAAGCACTATTTCCTGGTCGCCAAGGACGTCGGCGATCTCACCGCGATCCTGTGCGCCAAGCTGGAAGATCAGCAGGCCAAGCCGGCGCCGGTGCTGAGCCGCATGATGGCGCGGCTGCGGCCGAACACCAATCGGCGGCGGGTGCCCGACAGCGACGATTTCATCGTCGACAACAACCGCATCAATCTCGCCGCGCCCGACGTCTTCAAGCACGACCCGGTCAATCTGATCCGGATTTTCCGGCTCGCGCAGAAAAACAATCTCGCCTTTCATCCCGACGCGATGCGCACCGTGACGCGCTCGCTGCGGCTGATCAACACGCAGCTGCGCGAGAATCCGGAAGCCAACCGGCTGTTCATGGAAATCCTGACCTCGAACGACGCCGAAATCGTGCTGCGGCGCATGAACGAGACCGGCGTGCTCGGCCATTTCATTCGCGCCTTCGGCAAGATCGTGTCGATGATGCAGTTCAACATGTACCATCACTACACGGTCGACGAGCATCTGCTGCGCTGCGTCGGCTACCTGCAGGAAATCGAACGCGGCGGCAACGACGAATTCATCGTCGCCAGCGACCTGATGCGCAAAATTCGCCCCGAGCATCGCGCGGTGATCTACATCACCACGCTGCTGCACGACATCGCCAAGGGCCGGCCGGAAGATCACTCGATCGCCGGGGCGAAGGTGGCGCGGCGGCTGTGCCCGCGGCTCGGATTCAACGCCGCCGACACCGAACTGATCGCCTGGCTGATCGAACAGCATCTGACCATGTCCACGGTGGCGCAGTCGCGCGACCTCTCGGACCGCAAGACCATCGAGAATTTCGCCGCCGTCGTGCAATCGGTCGAACAGATGAAGCTGCTGACGATCCTGACCACCGCCGATATCCGCGGCGTCGGTCCCGGGGTCTGGAACGGCTGGAAGGCGCAGCTGCTGCGCACGCTGTATTACGAAACCGAACCGGTGCTGACCGGCGGCTTCTCCGAGGTCAACCGCGCCCAGCGCATCGCGGTGGCGCAGGCGGAATTTCGCGCCGCCTTCACCGAATGGCCGGAGCAGGAACTCAACGCCTATGTCGCGCGGCATTATCCGGCGTACTGGCTCAAGGTCGAACTGCCGCGCAAGATCCGCCATGCCCGCTTCCTGCGCGCCAGCGAGCAGGCCGGCCACAAGCTGGCGATCAATGTCGGCTTCGACGAGGCCCGCGGCGTCACCGAACTGACCATCCTGGCGGTCGACCATCCCTGGCTGCTGTCGATCATCGCCGGCGCCTGCGCCTCGGCGGGCGCCAACATCGTCGACGCGCAGATCTACACCACCACCGACGGCCGCGCGCTCGACACCATCGCGATCACGCGGGAATACGACCGCGACGAGGACGAGGGACGGCGCGCGACGCGGATCGGCGAGATGATCGAGGACGTGCTGGAAGGCAAATTGCGCCTGCCCGAAGTGGTGGCGCGCCGCGCCGCCGGACGCGGCAAGGCCCGGCCGTTCGTGGTCGAGCCGGAAGTGACCATCAACAATCAGTGGTCGGACCGCTACACCGTGATCGAGGTCTCCGGCCTCGACCGGCCGGGCCTGCTGTACCAACTGACCACCGCGATCTCGAAACTCAACCTCAACATCGCCTCCGCCCATGTCGCGACCTTCGGCGAGCGCGCCCGCGACGTGTTCTACGTCACCGACCTGCTCGGCGCCCAGATCACCGCGCCGACGCGGCAGGCCGCGATCAAGAGCGCGCTGATCCATCTGCTCGCCACCGACGAGGCGCTGGCGCAGCCGGCGGCGTGACAGCCGTTCGGCCGCTACTTTGCCGAATTCAGGCACCACGCCTTCGTGCGCCAGCAGCCAGCGCTTGCGCTCGATCCCGCCGCCATAGTCGGTCAGCGAACCGTTGATGCCGATCAGGCGATGACAGGGCAACACAATGCTGATCGGGTTGGAGCCGTTGGCATGTCCGACCGCACGCACCGCTTTGGGCATATCGAGCTGCGCGGCCAGTGCGCCATAGCTCATGGTGCTGCCGGGCCGGATCTTCGGTAGCGCGGTCCAGACCTTGCGCTGGAACGGCGTGCCGGCGACGCGCCATTTGATCGTGTTCAGACGATCGAGATCGCCTTTGAAATATCCTGACAGCGCGGCCCTGATATCCCGGGGAGACTGCGCTGTCCTGCAAGACCACTGCGCCATATTGCAGCCGCAGCAGTTCCTTCATGCGCAACTCATAATCCGCCCAATCCAGCGCGCGCAGGCTGCCATCGGCATCGGTCACGAGCAGAGCGATGCCGATCGGTGTTTCCAATCGGCCAAGGCTAAATGTTTCAGGCTGCTTCTCGTTCATGGACTTGTCCGAGGGGCTAAGTACCGATGGGCTGTCCTTCCTTTTCACATGGAGCGCGCCAGCGTCCACCCGAAATCTGGAAAGTCGTGCCGGGGCTGAAGACCTTTGGCAACTCGCTTGAGAAGGCCAACGACTCCGCGGTGCTTGCCGCCAATCAGGGGCTCTATAACGGCTTTCTGGCCGCCGGGCTGATCTGGGGGCTGGTTCACCGCGTTCCGGCGTTTGCGTTTCAGATCAAGACGTTCTTTTTGCTCTGCGTGATCGTCGCCGGCGTCTATGGCGCTGCGACTGTCAGCCGCCGGATTCTGTTGGTGCAGGCGGCGCCCGCGGCCATCGCGCTGGTCCTGCTCTGGCTGGCGTAAGATCGTTCACCTTTCCGGCCAGCATTGCCTTGCATTGCCAAATCCGTTCCTCCAGTATCTCGGCAAGCAATGGCGTCCGGCGCAGGTTCTCTCGATCCGCCGGACAAGACCATCGGCCCAATCATGCACATGAGGAAACCAACAATATGAGGAACGGCATTTTTCATCTGGCTCACCGCGACGGCGGTTGCCATCGCGCTGTCGGCATCGTCGGCCTACGCGCAGAAGAAATACGACACCGGCGCCACCGATACCGAGATCAAGATCGGCCAGACCGTGCCGTTCAGCGGACCGGCCTCCGCCTATGCGAGCATCGGCAAGACCCAGGCGGCCTATTTCAAGATGATCAACGACCAGGGCGGCGTGAACGGCCGCAAGATCAACCTGATCCAGTATGACGACGCCTACAGCCCGCCGAAGGCCGTCGAGCAGGTGCGCAAGCTGGTCGAAAGCGACGAAGTGTTGCTGACCTTCCAGATCATCGGCACGCCCTCCAATGCCGCGGTCCAGAAGTACCTCAACTCCAAGAAGGTGCCGCAACTGTTCGCTGCGACCGGCGCGTCGAAATTCACCGATCCGAAGAATTTCCCCTGGACGCTCGGCTTCAACCCCAACTACTTCGTCGAGGGCCGCATCTACGGCCAATACATTCTGAAGAACATCCGAACGCCAAGATCGGCGTGCTCTATCAGAACGACGACCTCGGCAAGGACTATCTGAACGGCATCAAGGCCGGCCTCGGCGACAAGGCGGCGAAGATGATCGTGGCCGAAGCTTCCTACGAAGTCTCCGATCCGACCATCGATTCGCAGGTCGCTCAAGATCAAGGACGCCGGCGCCGATCTGTTCTTCAGCGCGTCGACGCCGAAGCAGGCGGCGCAGGCGATCAAGAAGATCGCCGAGCTCGGCTGGCATCCGATCCACATCGTCGACATCAACGCCACTTCCGTCGGCGCCGTGCTGAAGCCGGCGGGCCTCGACGCTTCCAAGGGCCTGATCAGCACCAATTACGGCAAGGATCCGCTCGATCCGACCTGGAAGGACGATCCCGGCATGAAGAAGTATTTCGACTTCATGGCGAAATATTATCCCGAGGGCGACAAGAACTCCAACTTCAATACCTACGGCTACAGCACCGCGCAATTGATGGTGCATGTGCTCAAGCAGTGCGGCGACGACCTGACCCGCGAAAACGTGATGAAGCAGGCCACCAACCTGAAGAACGTCGCAGCTCGATCTGGCGCTGCCCGGCATTCGCGGCAACACCACGCCGAACGACTACCGCGTCAACAAGCAGCTGCAGATGATGAAGTTCAACGGCGAACGCTGGGAACTGTTCGGCCCGATCATCGAGGACACCGGCGCGGCCGGCTGAACGTTGGCTTCGTCGAACATGATTGCAGACCGTCATTGCGAGGAGCCAACGGGCGCGCGTTCGCGCGACCCGTTGGCTCCGCGCAATGACGGCGACGCTCATTCTGTCATGGGACTGCTTGTTACCGGTAGGGTTAAGAGTTCGCTGAAATCCCCTGTTATCAGGCACTTGCGCAGTCCCTCGCGGCGTCAGCCTTAATCATCGCTTAACGCGGTTTTAAACCCCGCCCGCTAGTCTTGCTGCTCGGGCGGCGTGAGCGTTGGCGTATGGCGTGGGGACGGAAAAAAGGCGGAGGACGCCGGGAGCCGCAATTCGGGCTCGCCGCATCGCTGGCGGAATTGCGCCTCGGTCCGCAGGACCGCATCGCCGCCGCCGACGACAAGCCGAAAAAATCGATCCGCCAAACCCAGGGCCAGCGACACCGACGACGATGACGCCCCGCGCGAGCGCAAGCCGCGCGCGAGCCGGGCCGGCGGCAAGCGCCGATCGAAGACGCGCGCCGGTTCCGGCTTCTATCGGCTGTTCTATTGGGGCGCGGTGCTCGGCCTGTGGGGGGTGATCGCGGTGGTCGGCGTCGTGGTCTGGGTCGGCGCGCATCTGCCGCCGATCCAGGCGCTCGAAATTCCGAAACGGCCGCCGACCATCCAGATCGTCGGCCTCGACGGCAGCGTGCTGGCGACGCGCGGCGAAATGGCCGGCGCCAATGTCGCGCTGAAGGACCTGCCGCCCTATCTGCCGAAGGCCTTCATCGCGATCGAGGACCGCCGGTTCTATTCGCATTACGGCGTCGATCCGCTCGGCATCGCTGCGCGCGGCGATCGCCAACATCCTGCACCGCGGCGTTTCGCAGGGCGGCTCGACGCTGACCCAGCAACTCGCCAAGAATCTGTTCCTGACCCAGGAGCGCACGCTGCAGCGCAAACTGCAGGAAGTCGAACTGGCGCTCTGGCTGGAGCGCAAGCATTCCAAGGCCGAGATCCTCGAACTCTATCTCAACCGGGTCTATTTCGGCTCCGGCGCCTATGGCGTCGAGGCGGCGGCGCAGCGCTATTTCGGCAAGTCCGCCAAGAACGTCACGGTCGCGGAGGCCGCGATGCTGGCGGGCCTGGTCAAATCGCCGTCGCGGCTGGCGCCGAACCGCAATCCCGAAGGCGCCGAGAAGCGCGCCCAGATCGTGCTTGCCGCCATGGCGGACGCCAAATTCATCACCGAGGCGCAGGCGCAGGCCTCGATCGGGCACCCCTCCTACAATGTGAAGCCGGTGGGCGCCGGCACCGTCAATTACGTGGCGGACTGGATCGGCGAAGTGCTCGACGATCTGATCGGCCAGATCGACCAGAACATCGTGGTCGAAACCTCGATCGATCCGAAACTGCAGAGCATCGCCGAGGCCGCCGTGATCGACGAACTGGCGGCCAAGAGCGTAAAATTCAATGTCAGCCAGGGCGCGCTGGTGGCGATGACGCCCGACGGCGCGGTGCGCGCCATGGTCGGCGGCCGCAATTACGCCGAGAGCCAGTACAACCGCGCGGTGACCGCCAAGCGCCAGCCGGGTTCGGCGTTCAAGCCGTTCGTCTATCTGACCGCGATCGAAGCCGGCCTGACGCCGGAGACGATCCGGCAGGACGCGCCGCTCGACGTCAAGGGCTGGAAGCCCGAGAATTACAGCCACGAATATTTCGGCGCGGTGACGCTGACGCAGGCGCTGTCGATGTCGCTCAATACCGTTGCGGTGCGGCTCGGACTGGAAGTCGGCGCCAAGAACGTGGTGCGCACCGCGCACCGGCTCGGCATTTCATCGAAGCTCGAACGCCAATGCCTCGATCGCGCTCGGCACCTCGGAGGTCTCGCTGACCGAACTGGTCGGCGCCTATGCGCCGTTTGCCAATGGCGGCCACGGTGTCTCGCCCGCATGTCGTGATCAGAATCCGCACCGCCGACGGCAAGGTGCTCTACACGCGCCCGGCCGACCAGCTCGGCCAGGTGATCGAACCGCGCAATGTCGCCATGATGAACACCATGATGCAGGAAACCCTGCTCAGCGGCACCGCGCACAAGGCGGAGCTTCCGGGCTGGATGGCCGCCGGCAAGACCGGCACCAGCCAGGATTTCCGCGACGCCTGGTTCATCGGCTACACCGCCAATCTCGTGACCGGCGTCTGGCTCGGCAATGACGACAACTCGCCGACCAAGAAGGCGACCGGCGGCGGCTTGCCGGTGGAGGTCTGGACCCGCTTCATGAAGGCCGCGCATCAGGGCGTGCCGATCGTGGCCGCTGCCGAATTCGCAACCGGCGGGCGGCTTGCTTTCCAACCTCGCTGCAGGTGCCGTCGCAGATCAGCGCGCCGTCGGCGCCGACGCCTGCCGCTCGTCCGCCGGCGCCGCCGGCCGGCCGGCGCCGACGCGCACCTCGGTGCGCCCGGAAGCGGCGAACGGATTGGACGGCTGGCTGATGCAACGGCTGTTCGGACGGTAGAGCAGCGGCGTGTTCCGGATGCTGCGCGACGCGCCGTGCTTGCGGCGTGGCACGCTCGCGAGGCGCAACCTCAGTCCGAGATGCCGTAGCGATGCAGGTCGTTGCCGTGGGTATCGAGCCAGGTCTTGGCGCGCTCGACATGACCGCAGACCTTGGCGACCACCCGCCAGAACCGCGCCGAGTGGTTCATCTCGACCAGATGCGCCACCTCATGGGCGGCGAGATAGTCCAGCACGTAAGGCGGCGCGAGGATCAGCCGCCACGAGAACGACAATGATCCCGCCGAGGTGCAGGAACCCCAGCGGCTCGACTGATCGCGGATCGACAGCCGCTTCACCTTGACGCCGAGCGCCTGCGCATAGGCCTGCGCGGCCTTCTGCAGATCGCGGCGCGCCTCGCGCTTGAGATAATCGTGGACCCGCCGGTCGATATGCTCAGGCTCGCCGGCCACGCAGAGAATCCGCTCGCCGCTGTCGCGGATTTCCGTCCACACCGTGCCGCGCACGCCGGCGCGATGCACGATCCGGTGCGGGACGCCGCGCAGCGGCACCACGGTGCCCGGATGAAACGGTGCAGCCTTCGGCAACCGGCCGAGGCGCGCCGCGATCCAGCCGCCATGACGCTGCGCGAAGTCCTTGGCGTCGGCGAGCGTGCCGCGCGGCGGCATGGTCAGGATCGCTTCGCGGTCGCTGGGATGAATGCGCAAGCGTGTAACGACGCGCGCGCCGATGCCGGCGCAGCCGCACCGAGTAGATTTGCGAGCCGTGCTTGACCAGGAGAGTCGAAGGTTCGGCGGGCCGCCGATAAAGGAGGGCGCGAGTGGCCATGTCTGCAAGTCCGGGGATCAGGAGTTCGCCCGGATTCTGCCATATCCGCCGCCAGTGAAATCGCTCGGCGCAAAAACAAATCATTTGCCCAATATACAGGGGCTGACCGGCCAATCAGCCTCTACAGGAAGGGGTCTGGAACAAAAAATTTGGCTCGAAAACAGGCTGTCGGGCGATCTCTCAAGGATTGAAATCAAACTCATTCTTTCGGGAGAGCCGTGAATCCGGATTTCTTTGGGCCAATTCAGAGGGTTACCGGCCCCTCGAATCAGCATCCCGCATCTCGTCATCTCGAGCGAGCAATCCGCGCGAACGGATCGAACGCGGCGATTATTCCGCCGCTGCGGCCAACGAAGGCTTCACATTCGCCGACGACATCATGAAATCGGAAATGCGCGGCACGATTTCCGATTTGAAGCGCGAACCGTTGAACACGCCGTAATGACCGACGCCCTTTTGCACGTAATGCACGCGGCGATCGGTCGGGAATTGAACTGCACAGTCGCGTGCGTCGCTTCGGTCTGCCCGAGACCGGAAATGTCGTCGTTCTCGCCTTCGACCGTCATCAGCGCCACGCGCGTGATCTTCGAGGGATCGACCGGCTTGCCGCGATGGGTCATCTCGCCCTTGGGCAGAGCGTGCTTGACGAACACGGTATCGACCGTCTGCAGATAATACTCCGCGGTCAGATCCATCACCGCGAGATATTCGTCATAGAAATCGCGGTGCTTGTCGACCAGATCGCCGTCGCCCTTCACCAGATTCTTGAACAGGTTCTTGTGGGCGTCCATGTGGCGGTCGAGGTTCATGCTGATGAAGCCGTTGAGCTGCAGGAAGCCCGGATAGACGTCGCGCATCACGCCCGGATGCGGAAACGGCACCTTGGTGATGACGTTGCTGCGGAACCAGTCGATGCCGCGCTCGGCGGCGAGATTGTTGACGGCGGTCGGATTGCGGCGGGTATCGATCGGGCCGCCCATCAGCGTCATCGAGACCGGAACGATAGGGATCGCGCTCGGCTTCCATGATGGAAACCGCCGCCACCACCGGCACCGAAGGCTGGCACACCGCGATGATGTGCATGTTGCCGCCGAGCACATGCAGCATCTCGATGACGTAATCGACATAGTCTTCGAGATCGAAGCGGCCCTCGGTCAGCGGCACCATCCGGGCATCGGACCAGTCGGTGATGTAGACCTCATGGGTCGGCAGGAAGGCTTCGACCGTGCCGCGCAGCAGCGTCGCGTAGTGACCGGACATCGGCGCCACGATCAGCACCCGCGGCTGCGGGCTGCGCAACGGCCGCGTCAGCTTGCGATCGAAATACAACAGCCGGCAGAACGGCTTTTCCCACATCGAGCGGATTTCGATCGGGGTGCGCACGCCGTTGACCTCGGTGTCGTGGAGGCCCCATTCGGGCTTGCCGTAGCGGCGCGTGGTGCGCTCGAACACTTCGCAGCCGGCGGCGATCGGATTTGCCGAACTCGGTGTGCGACCACGGATTGAGCGGATTCTGAAACAGGATCTTGGTCGCATCGGTGACGGCGCGCGCCGGATTGAGCGACGCCTGCGCCATCTCGTACATCCAGTACATCGGCGTCGTCAGCGCCGGACTGCCTTCGGCCACCAGTGGCGGTGCGCCGCCAAATTCACCAATCGGCATTTAGACCTCAAGTCTCTTTTGCATCGCAGCATAGTGCCGAATGCGTAATAAAGCGTCAATGTACAGATTGAGGCGATGTGCACGGCGAACAAGGCGAAAAACCCTCAAATCCGTGGGATAACTGAGCTTATTCGCCGCTCTGGATCAGCGATCCATGCCGGCGGGCGCTGCGCAAAAGCGCAAGAAATATCGCAAAAGATGCAATAAACAGCACGACGTTGATCGCAGCGCCTCGATCATCAGGTCGGCCCGAAACACATGATCGATCAGCAGCGCCCGCATGCCCTCGAACACATAGGTCGGCGGCAACGCCCAGGCGACATATTGCAGCCAATGCGGCAGCACCGTCACCGGATAGTAGACGCAGGCCAGCGGCATCATGCCGAACATCAGCGTCCAGACGATGCTTTCCGCGCCGAGGCCGTTGCGCAGCACCAGCCCCGAGACGAAAATCCCGATCGACCAGCTGGTGAAGATCAGATTGCAGAAGAAGACGATCAGCGGCAGCCCGATGCCGTACAGATTGAAATCGAAGAAAATCATCGCCAGCAGCGTCATCGGAATCACGCCGATCGCGAGCCGGATCAGGCTCATGACCATCAGCGAGATCAGAAACTCGATCGGCTTCAACGGGCTCATCATCAGGTTGCCGAGATTGCGCGCCCACATCTCCTCCAGAAACGAGATCGAAAAGCCGAGCTGCCCGCGAAACAGGATGTCCCACAGGATCACCGCGCCGATCAGGGTGCCGCCGGCGCGGGCGAAAAACCCGGCATTCTGCGAGATGTAATTCTGCAGAAATCCCCAGGTGATGATCTGCAGCGCCGGCCAATAGATCAATTCCAGCAGCCGCGGCCACGACGAGATCAAAAGATACCAGTAGCGCAGGATCATCGCGCCGATGCGGTGCGGCGCGATGCCCCGATGGGTGACGACGCGCGCTCACGGCGCAGTCTTCCTGAACCCGGCCGCGGGCGACGTCGAGAAACACTTCTTCCAGCGTCGCCCGGTTGTAGCGGGCCATGATCTTGTCGGGGCTGTCGTCGTCCTCGATGCGGCCGCGCTTCATGATGATGACGCGGTCGCACAGCCGCTCCACCTCCAGCATGTTGTGCGACGCCAGCAGGATGGTCGCGCCATGGGTCTTGCGATAGGTCTCGAGATGCTGCCGGATCCAGTCGGCGGTATCGGGATCGAGCGACGCGGTCGGCTCGTCCAGCAACAACAGCTCGGGCTGGTTGATCAGCGCCTTCGCCAGCGCCACCCGGGTCTTCTGCCCGGCGGAGAGCTTGCCATTGGCACGGTCGAGGAAGTCGCCGAGATCGAGATCGGCGGCGAGTTTCTCGATCCGCTCGCGCAAATTCGCCACCGCATAGAGACGGCCGAAGATCGTGAGATTCTGCCGCACCGTGAGCCGCATCGGCATATCGACATAGGGGCTTTCGAAATTCATCCGGCCCAGCACGTCGGCGCTTTGCTCGGGCATCGAACAGCCCAGCACCTGGATACGCCCCGAGGTCGGCAGCACCAGCCCCATGATCATGGCGATGGTCGTGGTCTTTCCGGCGCCGTTGCCGCCGAGCAGCCCGGTGATGCTGCCGCGCGCGATGCGAAACGACACATCGTCGACGGCGCGGGTGGTCTTGTAGAGCTTGACGAGACGCGCGACCTCGATCGCCGCGGATCCTGTCGGATCGGTCGCGGGCAACGGGGGTGGGCCTGCGTCGTTATTCGTCATGCGGGCCGTTCATTGGGCCATCGCGGCGGCAAGCGCAAGACTTCGTGGAACAAGGCTTGGTGGAACAAGACTTGGTGGGAACAGGACATGGCGGGAATTTGCGGCCATCCGGACAGAGCCTGATAAAGCCAATTTGTGGTCGGGACCTTACGCGGCTAAGCTCGTGACATGACCGACGTTGCCGCCTCCGATTTTCGCCATCCGCGCCGCTATGTCCGTCTGGATACGATATTGCGGCTGCGCTGGCTCGCCGTGCTCGGCCAGCTCGCCGCGATTTTCATCGTGGTGCAGGGGCTTGAATTCGACGTCGAGGTCGTCCCCTGCGTCACCATCATCGGCCTGTCCGCCCTGCTCAATCTGGTGCTGCAGATCGCCTTCAACCCGATGCAGCGGCTGGAGCCGGCCTATGCGGCGGCGCTGCTCGCGCTTGAACATCGTCGAACTGGCCGGACTGCTGTTTTTCACCGGCGGGCTGGAAAATCCGTTTTCATTTCTGTTTCTGGCCCCGGTTCTGATTTCGGCAACGGCGCTGCCGATCCGGCTGACCATCGCGCTCGGCGTTCTGGCGGTCGCCTGCGCCTCGGTGCTGGTTTTCTTCCATCTGCCGCTGCCGTGGGACAGCGACGATCCGCTGGTGCTGCCGCCGATCTATCTGTTCGGCGTCTGGCTCTCGATCGTGGTCGCGATCGGCGTCACCAGTCTTTATGCGTTCCAGGTCGCCGAGGAGGCCCGCAAGCTCTCCGACGCGCTGGCCGCCACCGAACTGGTGCTGACCCGCGAACAGCATCTCACGCAACTCGACGGTCTCGCCGCCGCCGCCGCGCACGAACTCGGAACCCCGCTCTCGACGATCTTCCTGATTTCGCGCGAACTGGAGCGGACCGTGCCCGACAACAGCCCGCTTGCCGGCGACCTCAAGACCTTGCGCGAACAGGCGCAGCGCTGCCGCGATATTCTGGCCAAGATCACCCAGCTGTCCTCCACCGGCGCGCCGTTCGACCGCATGCCGTTGTCGACGCTGATCGAGGAAACGGTGGCGCCGCATCGCGACTTCGGCGTCGCGATCAAGGTGCGGATCGCGGTCGCCGGCACGCGCGAGCCGGTCGGCACCCGCAATCCGGCGATCCTCTACGGTGTCGGCAACATCCTGGAGAATGCCGTCGATTTCGCGCGGGCGACGGTGGAGGTGAACGCGTGGTGGAATACCGAGACCGTCGAGATCGTCATTTCCGACGACGGACCGGGAATCGCGCCCGACATGCTGAAGCGCATCGGCGAACCCTATCTGTCGCGGCGGCGCAGCGCGGACGAGGCCCAAAGCGAGCACCGCGGCCTCGGTCTCGGGGTGTTTATCGCCCGCACGCTGCTGGAGCGCACCGGCGCCAAGGTCTCCTTCACCAACCGGATCTTTCCGGATCATGGCGCCGTGGTTCAGATCACCTGGCCGCGCGCCCGCTTCGAAGCCAGCGAAATAGCAGCCGAACCGGCATCTTAGAACCGCTCTCAATGGCCAGGACGGCGGACTCGAAACGACTTTATGCGGCCTTGGCAGTGCCGTGTTGCCGCGCCATATGTCATATGTGAAAGGTCCGCCACAAGGGAGGCTCGAATCGTGAACGCCATCGCCGAACTGACTGATCACGCCGATCGCTCGCTTCTGATCGTGGAGGACGACAAGCCGTTTCTGGAGCGCCTGTCGCGCGCGATGGAGACGCGCGGCTTCACGGTCACCTCCTGCGACAGCGTGTCCGATGGTCTGGCGCAGATCGGAAAGGCCGCGCCGGCCTTCGCGGTGGTGGATTTGCGGCTCGGCGACGGCAACGGCCTCGACGTGGTGTCCGCGCTGAAGCGCAAGCGTCCGGACGCGCGCGCGATCGTGCTGACCGGCTATGGCAACATCGCCACCGCGGTGACCGCGGTGAAGATGGGCGCGGTGGATTATCTCTCAAAGCCCGCCGACGCCGACGATGTCGTCGCCGCCTTGCTGGCGAGCGGCACCGAGAAATCCGAGCTGCCGCTCAATCCGATGTCGGCGGATCGGGTGCGCTGGGAGCACATCCAGCGCATCTACGAGATGTGCAACCGCAACGTCTCCGAAACCGCGCGGCGGCTCAACATGCATCGCCGCACCCTGCAGCGCATCCTGGCCAAGCGCGCGCCGCGCTAATTTTTCTTATTCGTGAGTCGGTACGCGGCATGTTCAGCATCACCTCTCCCATAGGGAAACGTGATGCCGAGCCTGCGGCAGGCGCCGATCCTGAATTCCCTGATCAGATCCTAAAACTCTCCGTGGCCCTGCGGATCGACCAGACGGTTGATGCGCTGCGCCGCGGCGATGGCGAACCGGATCGTCATCAGCTTGCGGGTCGGCGCCGGCAGCCGGTGCTCCGGGGCCTCGCAATGCATGTGCGCGCCATAGGCATCGGCGACGATCAGGCCGGTTTGCTGCGGAAAAATCTCGCACGGCAGATCCTGCGTAAACGCAAAGAACAGCCGGTCGCAATGCGCCCGGTAGTCCTGCCACTTCTGGTCGGCGCGTAAATCCTCGATCGACGATTTGATTTCGACGATCCAGATCTCGCCGCGCTCGTTCAGCGCCACCAGATCGGCGCGCCGTCCCGACGGCAGCGGCAATTCGCTGACGCAGGAAAATCCCAGCGACCGCAACAACCGCGCGGTGCCGCGCGCAATCGCCAGCGCCGTCTCCGACTGACGGCGGTCCGGTGGCGGCACCAGATTGACTTCCAGATTGACCTCCAGATTGACTTGGCGGGCTTGTGATTCCATCGCCGAAGCATAGCGCGCGGTCGGCCAAAGCGGAACCGGTTTTGCCGCGACATCACGGAACCCGCGGAACCCTCACCGCTTATTGTCACGCCGCTAAAGTCCAAGGGCGGACCGATGAGGGCTGCCCGCGCATGATCGACGACCTCTGGTACAAGAACGGCGTCTTCTATTGTCTTTCCGTCGGCACCTATATGGACGCCAATGGCGACGGCGTCGGCGATTTCAAAGGCCTGTTGCGGCGGCTCGACTATGTGAGCGGCCTCGGCGTCACCGCGATCTGGCTGATGCCGTTCCAGCCGTCGCCCGGCAAGGACGACGGCTACGATATCGCTGATTATTATGGCGTCGATCCGCGCTACGGCACGCTCGGCGACTTCGTCGAGTTCACCCATGGCTGCCGGCAGCGCGGCATCCGCGTCATCATCGACCTTGTCGTCAACCACACCTCGGATGCGCACCCCTGGTTCCGCGACGCGCGAAGCTCGCCGGATTCGCCCTACCGCGACTGGTATGTCTGGGCCGACAGGAAGCCCGCCAATGCCGGCAAGGGCATGGTGTTTCCCGGCGTGCAAAAATCCACCTGGACGCGCGATCCGCAAGCCAGGGCCTGGTACTTCCACCGCTTCTATGACTTCCAGCCCGACCTCAACACCTCGAACCCGCGCGTGCAGGCCGAGATCCTCAAGATCATGGGTTTCTGGATTCAGCTCGGCGTGTCCGGCTTTCGCATGGATGCAGTCCCGTTCGTGATCGCCACCAAGGGGGCGAAGGTCAAAACGCCGGTCGAGCAATACGACATGCTGCGGTCGTTCCGGGAGTTTCTGCAATGGCGGCAGGGCAACGCCATCATCCTCGCCGAAGCCAATGTGCTGCCCGAAACCGACATGGAATATTTCGGCGACGACGGCGACCGCATGCAGATGATGTTCAACTTCCACGTCAACCAGAATTTGTTCTATGCCATGGCGTCCGCCGATTCCCGTCCGCTCGCCAAGGCTCTCAAGGCCACCAGGCCGCGACCGGCTTCGGCGCAATGGGGATTGTTCCTGCGCAATCACGACGAACTCGATCTCGGCCGCTTGACCAGGGCGCAGCGCGACGTCGTGTTCCAGCGTTTCGGCCCCGACAAGAATATGCAGCTCTACGACCGAGGCATTCGCCGCCGCCTTGCCCCGATGCTGGGCGGCGACCGGCGGCGTCTCGAACTTGCCTACAGCCTTATGTGCACGCTGCCGGGAACACCGGTGATCCGCTATGGCGACGAAATCGGGATGGGCGACAATCTCGATCTGCCCGAGCGCAATTGCGCCCGCACCCCGATGCAATGGTCGAACGAACCGCATGGCGGCTTCACGGAAAGCGACAGGCCTTGCTCACCCGTTATCGATCAAGGCGCTTACGGCTTCGAGCACGTCAATGTCGCCAAGCAGCGCCGGAACCCCAATTCGATGCTGAACTGGACCGAGCGCATCATCCGGATGCGCAAGGAAGTCCCGGAGATCGGCTGGGGCGATTTTACGGTGATCGCCGCGCGCGATCCGGCGGTTTTGATCATCCGCTATGACTGGCGCAACAATTCGGTGCTGTTCGTGCATAATCTCGACGACAAGCCGCGGGAGATCTCGTTTGCGGTCGGCCTTCCCGAAGATGCCGGCAAGCTTCTGGTCAACCTGCTGACGGAAGACCACAGCCAGGCCGACCAGCGCGGCAGGCACACGCTGCTGCTCGAAGCCTATGGATATCGCTGGTACCGCGTCGGCGGGCTCGACTATTTGCTGAAGCGCAGCGATATCGACACCGACGCGACCGGCAAGGCCGCTCATCCGGCCTGATCGTCTGACGGTCCAATGATCACGCCTTCATTGCCGCGCAAATCCAGCGAGTGCTCGATTTTTTCTCCGCACCTGTCCAGAAACGTTGTCAGCAGGATTTCGCCATCAAGGCCGATCGCATCGGACGCGATCGACAACGGATCCGCACCCAGATTCAGGGCGATCACGACCGCCCCGCTTTCGCCCTGCCGCCGATAGAGCAGAAGATCTCCCTGCGCCGCGATCGGCAAATACGCGCCCGACACCAGTTCCGGCCATTTTTTCCGCAAGCGGATCAGCGCCTTGTAGAGGCTGAGGATCGATCGGGCATCGGCGTCGAGATTGACCACGTTTTCGTGCGGAAAGTCATCGGACAGCGGCAGCCACGGCGTCGCGGTCGAGAAGCCGGCATAAGGCGTCGCGTCCCACTGCATCGGCGTCCGGCAGCCGTCGCGGCCGACGCCGATCCCCGGGACGTTCTTCTCAAAGGGATCGCGCACCCGATCCGGTGCAATCGCGACCTGGCGCATGCCGATTTCATCGCCGTAATACAGCGTCGGCGTGCCGCGCAGCGTCAGCAGCAGCATCGCGGCGACGCGCGCCTGGTGCTGCCCTACCCGGCTCGCCACCCGCGGACGGTCATGGTTGCCCAGCACCCAATTCGGCCACGCCCCCGCCGGCAGCGCGCCCTCGTAATCGGCGATGATCTTCTCGATCGAGCGCGCGCTCCACAGCGTCGACAACAGCGCAAAGTTGAACGGCATCTGCGCGCCCGTGAGATCGTTGCCGTAATAGGCGACCAGGCGCTGGATCGGCAGATAAATTTCGCCGATCAGCACCCGGCAATCGAATTCGTCGGTCACGCGCCGCATCTCCGCGACCACGTCCTGGACTTCCGGCTGATCGGTCGAGTACCGCGTCAGAATCTTCTCGTGCGGAGGCCGGCCCTCGTGATAATTCGGATTAAGCGGGTTGTCGCGAAACTGCGCATCCTTGATCAGATGCCAGATCACGTCGACGCGGAAGCCGTCGACACCCCTGCGCAGCCAGCAGCGCATGACGTCGTACATGGCCGCGCGCACTTGCGGATTGCGCCAGTTCAAATCCGGCTGCTGGGCCAGGAAGGCGTGATAATAATATTGCCCGGTGTCGGCGTCGTGTTGCCAGGCGCTGCCGCCGAATTCCGACAGCCAGTTGTTCGGCGACCCGCCATCGGCGCCCGGTTCGTGCCAGAGATACCAGTCGCGCTTCGGATTGTCGCGCGAGCTTCGGCTTTCGATAAACCAGGGATGCTGGTCGGAGGTATGGTTGGGCACCAGATCGAGGATGACCTTGAGACCGGCTGCATGGGCCACACCGATCAGCCGGTCGAAATCATCCATGGTGCCGAACAGCGGATCGATGCCGGTGTAATCCGAGATGTCGTAGCCGAAATCGGCCATCGGGGAGGGAAAGATCGGCGACAGCCAGATCGCGTCGACACCGAGCGCCGTCAAATAGGGCAACCGGTCGATGATGCCGGCGATGTCCCCGACCCCGTCACCATCGGTGTCCTGAAACGAACGCGGATAGATCTGATAGAAGATGCCGTTTCGCCACCAAAACTCGTCGCTCGGATTCATGCGGGAAATCATTCCATAAAATGAGGTTGCAGCGGGGCAACGCCGGGACTGCGAACGGGTTCAAACCAACGAACATTCGGCGACGCC
Source organism: uncultured Alphaproteobacteria bacterium (assembly GCA_963734795.1). GTDB lineage: Bacteria > Pseudomonadota > Alphaproteobacteria > Rhizobiales > Xanthobacteraceae > Bradyrhizobium. The sequence continues at coordinate 974,312 of CAVTIW010000009.1, read as the reverse complement.
GGTATGACAGGCCGCACGGCTGTTCCACGCCGATTGCGCGAATCTTTTACTTGGCGAGCCGCCAAAAATCGGCATTGTGCGGACATGACACAGGAAACCGAGACCAAGGCCAAAGCCGGCGCTGTCATCATCCCGGTGACGCTGTTTGAGCAGAACTGCACCTTGCTATGGTGCGAAGCCAGCAAAAAGGCCGTGGTGATCGACCCCGGCGGCGACGTGGCGAAAATTCAGGCCGCGATCAAGCAGGCCAATGTCGCGGTCGAAAAGATCTGGCTGACCCACGGCCATATCGACCATGTCGGCGGCGCCGCCGAACTGCGCGACGCGCTGAAGGTGCCGATCGAGGGCCCGCATATCGCCGACAAGTTCCTGCTCGACAATGTGGTGACGAGCGGCGCCCGGTTCGGCATGACCGGGGTGCGCGATTTTGCGCCGGATCGCTGGCTCGCGGAAGGCGAACAGGTCGCGATCGGCGAATTGACCTTCGACATCCTGCATTGCCCCGGCCATTCGCCGGGCAGCGTGGTGTTTTTCAACAAGGACATGCGCTTTGCCCATGTCGGCGACGTGCTGTTCAACGGCTCGGTCGGGCGCAGCGATATTCCCGGCGGCGATCACGCCACCCTGATCAAGTCGATCACCGACAAGCTGCTGCCGCTCGGCGACGATGTCGGCTTCATCTGCGGCCACGGCCCGGGCTCCAGCATCGGCCAGGAGCGGATGACCAATCCGTTTCTCACCGGCGCGATGTGACAGTTCGGAGCGGCGCGCGTCGCATGGTTCGAGATGTGCGAAGACGCGCGCATCACGATGACGGTCTGAGCAGACCTCATCGCTGAGGAGCGCGCTCTCGCGCGCGTCTCGGAGGATGTAAGCAAGTCGTCTCTAGCCCGAAACCATCGCGCGGACGCGCCGCGACAGATTGCCGAGGTCGAACGGCTTGGTGATCATTTCCATGCCCGGCTGCAGAAAGCCGTCCGACATCGCGACGCTCTCGGCGTAGCCGGTGATGAAAAGAATCTTCAGGCTCGGGCCGGGTTTCGCGCGCCTGATCGGCGAGCTGGCGGCCGTTCATGCCGGGCAAACCGACATCGGTCACCAGCAAATCGATCCGCGCATGGGTGCGCAGGATGCGCAGGCCCGACGGTCCGTCGACGGCCTCGAGCGTCCGGTAACCCTGTTCCCCGAGCATCTCCAGGATCACCCCGCGCACCACCGGCTCGTCCTCGACCACCAGCACGGTCTCACCGGTGGCGGCATGTTCGGCCGCCATGACGGCTGACGCATGCTGCCGCGGCGATGCTCGCCATGATGGCGCGGCAAATAAAGCCTGACCGATGTCCCCTGCCCCAATTTGCTGTCGATGGTGACGTGGCCGTTCGACTGCCGCGCAAATCCGTAGATCATCGAAAGCCCGAGTCCGGTGCCCTGGCCGATCGGCTTGGTGGTAAAGAACGGATCGAAGGCGCGCGCCGCCACTTCCGCGCTCATGCCGGTCCCGGTATCGGTGACGGCGATGCAGATATAATCGCCGGGCGCCAGCGCCGGGGTATCCGCGGTTACGCCATCGAGCCGCGCATTCGCGGTGGCGATGGTGAGCTTGCCGCCGTCGGGCATGGCGTCGCGGGCGTTGATGGCGAGATTGAGCAGCGCGCTTTCCAGCTGATTGGGATCGCAGAGCGTGTTCCACAGATCGTCCGGCGCGACGATCGCAAGATCGATGGTCTCGCCGATGGTCCGGCGCAGCAAATCCTCCAGCGACACCACGAGCTGGTTGGCGTCGACGCTTTTCGGGATCAGCGGCTGTCGCCGCGCAAAGGCCAGCAGGCGATGGGTGAGCGCGGCGGCGCGGTTGGCCGATGTCATCGCCGCATCGATGTAGCGCGCGACGTTTTCGGTGCGTCCCTGGTTGAGGCGGGTCTGCAGCAGATCCAGCGATCCCACGATTCCGGTCAGGAGATTGTTGAAGTCGTGCGCGATGCCGCCGGTCAGTTGCCCCACCGCTTCCATCTTCTGGGACTGCAGCAAGGCCTCCTCGGTGGCCTTCAGCCGTTCGGCCGCGACCTTCTCGGCGGTGACGTCGCGGGCAACGCATAATTGCGGTCCTGGTCGGACACGCCGGTCCACGACAGCCAGCGGTACGATCCGTCCTTGTGACGAAAGCGGCTTTCGAACCGTGACGGTGGTTTCGCTGACGCCGAGCTTCTTGACCTGCGCGCGCGTTATTCCGTCGTCGTCGGGATGTTCCAGCCATTCCGAAGTGCGGTTGAGCAATTCGGCCTCGCTCCAGCCGAGCGTTCTGGTCCAGGCCGGATTGACCGTTTGCCAGACGCCGTCGCGATCCGCGACCACCAAAAGATCCTGCGACACGTTCCAGATCCGGTCGCGCTCCCGGGTCTTTTCCTCGACGCGTTGGGCCAGCGTCGCGTTCAGCTCGGCGAGTTGATCGGCAAGCGTGCGGAATCGTTCTTCGCTCTGCCGCAGCGCCTGCTCCGCCGCGACCTGTTCGGTGACGTCGGTGTGGGCGCCGACCAGGCGTATGGCGCCGCCGTTCGCATCGCGCTCGATGGTGGAGCGCACCGAAATCCAGCGCGTCTCGCCGTCGCTGGGGCGGATAATCCGGTACCGCACGGTGTAGTCGCGGACCCTGCCTGCGACGGCGTCGCGGAATTTCTTTTCGGTGGCTTCGCGATCCTCGGGATGGATGCGCCGGACCCAGTCCTCGTGGGACTCGTTGGCCGCATCCGGCGGCAGCCCGTGAATCATCAGATATTCCGGCGAGCGGCGATTGCGGAAACCGGTCCTCAGATCGACTTCGAGGCCGCCGATCCGGCCGATTTGCTGCACCCGCGCGAGTTCGGTTTCGCGCTCCTGCAGCGCGCTGGCGGCGAGATGCTCCCTGGTGACGTCGCGGCACACCACGAGCACGCCGCCGATGCCATCGTCTTCGTCGATCGGACTGAAACCGTAGGTCCAATAAACCTGCTGCAGCCTGCCGTGGCGGGTGATCGGAACGAGCTGGTTCTCATGCCAGGTCGCGCCGCCGCCATTCATCACCTGCTCGATCTGGGGACCGATGATGGGCCAGATTTCGGCCCAGCATTCCCGTCCACCCTGGCCGAGCGCGCTCGGATGGCGCTCCGGTCCCATGGTCTGGCGATAGGCATCGTTGTAAAATTGAATGAGCTGCTCGCCCCACCAGATGAACATCGGGTGGTTGGTGTTCAGCAACAGGCGCACCGCCGTCCGCAGACTTTGCGGCCAGCTGTCCGGCGGTCCCAACGGACTTGTCGACCAGTCATGCGCCCGCATCAACGCGCCCATTTCCCCGCCGCCGGCGAGAAAGTCCGCAGAAGTCGGTTTGTTGATCTTCAACATCAAGGGAGCGACCGGTGGCGGGTTCAGCCCGAATTAGCAGCCGGAACTTAACCGCCGGTCACAATCCATCAAACTCCCAGCCCGGGATTTGGTTCAAATATATTTTTCATCAGCGGAACAAAGTTGAGGGTACTTGCGCGGCAGCCGCGCCATCGTGGCGAACCGCCGGTGACACCGGCGGTGCTATCGATGTTCTCGCCGCTTATTTCATGAGGCCGGCGGCCGTGAGCGCGCGGGTGATCACGGCGCCGACGTCGATCGCGCGACGCGGCGGCTGATGCGGCGGCTCGGGTTGGCGGTTTAATGTCGCCAGCGGCCGCAGCATCGTGGCGACATCCGGCGTCCATGCCGGCATCGCAGCAGGCGCCGGAGTCGGCTTCGCGGCTTCCTTCGAAGCTTGGTCGGGAGCTTGCTTTGACGCTTCCCTGGGCTGACCGATCCATTCGGTCAGGCCGAAGAAACTCGCAATGTGATACGACGAGGAGATTCCCGCCTCGATCAGGAACGCGCCCTGCGCGCCGTAGCGCTCGTCATTGTCGGCCGACACCCAGCGGAGTGCCGTGCGCCATATTGGTGATGGTGTAGGATTCGACGGTGGTCTCGCCATCCGCGTTCCACCAGATCTGGTGGGGATAGCCGTCGACGGTTCCCTCCGACATCGGCGCCGCAGGCAGATCATGCACGTCGAGCCACTGCTTGACGATCTCATTGGCGTTGGCGGGGTTGACCGTGCGATCGGCGCTGCCATGCCAGACCGAAAGTTTCGGCCATGGCCCTTTGTGATTTGACGCCTTGCGCACCAGATCTCCGAGTTCGCCGGCCGGGCGGGATGGCGACTGGAACATTCCGTTCAACGCTTCCCGCACATTGGTCGCAACGCCGAACGGCAGGCCCGCGATCACGGCGCCGCCCGCGAATATTTCGGGATAGGTGGCGAGCATCACCGAAGTCATCGCGCCGCCGGCGGAAAGCCCGGTAACGTAGATGCGATGCCGGATCGATGCCGACATCGTCCACCATCCGCGCGATCATCTGGCGGATCGAGCAGGCTTCGCCGCTGTCGCGCGCGATGTCTTCCGGATTGAACCAGTTGAAGCAGGCATTGGCGTTATTCGACCGCTGCTGCTCGGGCATCAGCAACGCAAAGCCGTAGCGCTCGGCCAGGGTGGACCAGCCGGCGCCCAAATCGTAGCCAGCGGCGGTCTGACCGCAGCCATGCAGAACCACGACCAGAGCGGGCTGGGCTGCAGTTCATCAGGAACAAACGAGAACATCCTGAGATCGCCCGGATTGGCGCCAAAGCCCGTGATCTCGACAAGCGGGCTGCGGCTGAGCGGCCTCAGGTCCCGTCCAAAATCTCCCAGACCATTAAATCCAGGCAGCTTGGGCAGACGACGCAGGAAATTCGACATTTTTGGCGAGAGACACCGGCAGCTCCTTGGCAAGAGACGTATAACTCCACCAAGAACAGATAGTTGCTGCACTGCAAAATAAAAAGGCCGTGTGCTGTCAACCCCCAGATCGTGAGGGGTTGTGACGGCCTGCCTTGATTAGCGTCACACCGCGGCGCGCCGCATCTATGTCAAAAGCGCCGCTCAGGCGGCAATCCACAGCATAAACAGCGCCGGCCGCGCCACAGCAAGCCGGCGAACAGCATCATCGCACCGTTGATGAAAAATACCGCCGCCAGCCAGCCTCGGATAACGCGATAGCGCTCGCTGGCGCGCGTGACCCGCGCGTCGGCATGCCCTGCCTATCGCTCAAGCCGCTCGATCACGATCATCATGCGGAACGCGATCTGTCTGCGGATGGTTTCCGGTATCCTCTCTTCGATAGCCAGCGTGGCGCCGACCAGCGCCGGCGGCATCAGCGACCAATTCTGGAATCCTCCGCTCAACGGATAGGCCAACAGGCTCAGCCATTTGACGCTTCGAACCCGCAACGAGGGGATGGCCTGTTCAACGCGTCCGCGCCCGGCCGATGTCGCGAACAACAAAGTGGGGATGGCCTGATTGGCGTCGAATGGATCCCGATCGGGGTTGACCGCTACCGGCGCAAATGGGTCAGCGTCCATATCCACCGGCTCTTCGTGAAAATACCGATAGAATTGGCGCGCCATGGTCGTCATCGCCGGCTCGATCATCGCCACGCGCCCGCCCGGTTTCAGCACCCGCGACGCTTCCCGGAGGAATTCGATCGGGCGCTCCAGATGATGCAGGACGTCGAGCATCACGATGCCCGTGAAAAATTCATCCGGGAATGGCAGCCGGTGCGCGTCGGCCACAACGTCGATGCCCGGAAACGACAGGATGTCGGTGGATATGATGTCGGGCCTGAAATCCTTGATGTGGGCGGTGCCGCCACCGATATCGAGAATGCGGCCGTCGGGACAACTCTCCAGCAGCCGCCGGTGAAAGTCCCGGTACAGCAGCCGTAGCGTTGCTTTGCTTTGCCATGCGCCGCGATGGACAATCTGGCGTTGGTCCAGGCCGGCTGCGCTGTTGGTCATTGCAGGCTCGCCTCAAACGGCTTTAAGCTTGCGATACGCGAACCACACCATCTTCAGGAGCAGCCAGCCGTCGCGAAACCGCGAGATCTGGGTCTCGCCGAACGTGCGCGCCTTGTAATGGATCGGCGTCTCGACAATTTTCAGATTCTGTTTCGCGGCGCCGAAGATCAGATCGAAGTCTCCGAACGGATCGAAATTACCGAAATAAGCCCGATCCCGCGCCAGCACTTCGTAATCTTTTCGCAGCAGCACCTTGGTGCCGCACAGCGTATCGGTCAGCCTGGTATTGACCAGATAGCTGAACAGATAGGCAAAGCAGCGGTTGGCGATCAGATTGAGCGGGCGCATCGCCTCATGCTCCATCGGATAGATCAGCCGGGTGCCGTTGACGAATTCGGCCTTCCCGGACTCGATCACCGTATGGTATTTCGGCAGCGCCTCCGGCGGCATCGTCAAGTCGGCATCCAGGATCATCAGGACATCGCCGGTCGCCGCGGCAAATCCTTTCCGGACCGCATCGCCCTTGCCCTTGCCTTCCTGTTTCAGGACCTTGATATCCCAGTCATCCTTGTAGGCATCGCGAACCCGCTCGCATTCCTCGAAGGTGCCGTCGCTGGAATTTCCCTCCACGAACAAGATCTCCTGAGCGGCGCCGAACCTCGGCATCCGCAGAATCGCGTTCTCGATGTTGCCCTTTTCGTTGCGGCAGGGAACGACGATGCTCACCGAAAATTTCCGGTCCGGAAATTGCCGGATCGGCCGTCCGACGATGTAGGTCCGCAGGCACAGCTGCCTGATGCCCGGCAGCGGCGCAACGAACCGATTGACGAACGGCCCGAGGCCGAACAATTTTCGCGGCAGCAATTGCCTGCGTTCCTGCCTGATCGCCTCGAATTCGGCGATGTCCATTAAATTCAGGAAATCGGCGGTGGCGATGTAGTTGATCTTCTGCTGCGGGCTCTTGAGCTTCAGCATCTCGCCCAGCTTCAGGATCGGCTCCCACAAATGCGAGTAGTAGGAAATGATCAGGCGGGTCGACGGCGCACACAGCTGATGAATCATTCTCAAGGTGTCATCGATATCCTCGAACATTCCTATCGTGTCCGCGATAATGATGAAATCGAACGGCCCTTGGAGCGAAGCCAGCGTATTTGAATCTTCTGCATCGCCCAGAACGAAATGCAGTTCGGGGTGCAGCGCGGTCGCCGTCGCGATCTGGGCGCGGCTGAAATCGACCCCGACTCCATATGCCGGCTTCAGGGCGGCAAGCAATTCTCCGCGGCCGCAGCCCAGTTCGAGCACGCGCTTTCCCGGCGGAACCAGAAATTGCATATACCGACGATCTGCATCGTAATAGGCAGAATTGAACTGGCGCCAGCGCTCCTGTTCCTCGCCGTTGATTTCGGCGGCCCGGTGCAGTTCCCGCTTTCGCTGGCTGGAAAACTGCGCTGAGCCACTCTCACCGGGCTGAATTGAATTCATTGCATCCTCGAACCCATCACGACAGACCGTGACCCCGGGGTGATCTAATCTCTTGCCGGCCGTCATTTGCGAATCAGCAAAAAAACCGTGCGCAACTCGATCAGTCTGTCGTCCGCGCCGAACTGTACCGGCTTTGGCCCCAGCGGATCGAGGTTCGATGCGCTCTTGACCGCCGCTATGTCAGGAAAATAAGTTTTGTCGATGACGTAGGCGCCGGCATCCTCGGCGCCCGATGGCCCCGGTATGCCATTCGTCACGCCTCCCCGGTTCTGAACGTATTCCTCGGTGAGCCGGGGCACACCCGCAAAGTGGACGGTAAAGCCTTCGACAAATTGCGGAAACGGTACGCGATAGGTATAGCCGACGCTTCGTTGCATTCCTGCCGTTTCCGCGCCGACCTCTTTCATATCCGCCAGCGCCTGACGCGAGGTTTCGGATCTGGCGGTCAAGAGGTCCGTAACATTCCGCAACACGGGAGCGGCCATCAACGCGATCGCGAGCCAGGTGACCGCGACCGCGGCGAAGCGAACCCTGGAATTCCAGTTTCGCGCAAACAGACAGCAGGCCAGCATGCATCCCGGCAGCGCTGCGGACACTCCCGCCGTATAGTGGGTATCATAGTGCTTCATCACGCTGAGCGCCGAAAACAAGGCGGCGAGACCCGCGCCGATAGCCATGACGGCAACGCTGTTGTTTTGCCTGTTCTTAAATCCGGTCACCAGGCCGGCTATAAAAAGCGCACCGCCGGCAATCAGGGCCAGCGGGACCGCGTAGGCCTTGTCGCCCGGGATCGCCATGATCGCATGCCGAACTCCCTCTCCGCTCACGACGACCTGACTGCCGGTCCCGTAGAGCCCCGAGCCGAGAATGACGTTTCGATGGAATCTCAAGAGAGCTATGAATGCATTCGATCCGATGACCAAATACCCGGTGGCAACGATCACTCCGACAAAGGTGAAAAAGGATATCGCGATCAATTTGGCGCCCCGGCGCCAGCCGATCCCGCAAAAGACAGCTTTCCAGAAGATGGCGGAAACCAGCGCCAGCGGAATGTATACGTAGGAGAGCTTGTTCAGATATGCGAAAGCCCCGACGCAACCCGCCAGAACCATCATCCCGGGATCGATGTCCCGGTCGAAGGCAAGGCGGACCAGAATTACCAGGAAAAGGCCGTTGATGAGCAGTGCGACCGGCTCAAATCCGGTGTACATGAAACACAATATCGTCGCCGGCGTCGATACCAGCCACAGCAGTAGCGCGGCGACGGTTGCCCCGAGCGGAATCAGCTTGAGGGCTGTTCGGGCAAAAACATAGATGCCGGTCGCGCCGACCAAGGCGGCCAGATAGACCGCCACCGTGTGATAGTCCTCCACGTGATCGATGACATCGCGGAAGTAAGAGGACCCTTGTGCGCCGGCGATCGGATGCCCCGAAAGCGCCAGCGCCAGCCAGCTCATCAGATAGAACTGAACGCCCGGATGGTTGGTCATGCCTTCGGCAGGGTAGAGCCTGAGATCGGCGAGCCGGTAAGCCATGTTCAGGGCGTCCGCTAGCCCCAGCGGCTCATAGTCGGTGGAACTCCAGAATCCGATCGGATAGACGGAAAACAGCACGACGGGGATGAAAAAAAACGCCGCAGCCAGAATGGCCGGCCAAATCAAGCGACTACGCCGGCCGGATTTCATATGCTCAGTCGGATCTCGGTACAGGCCGGAAAATCGAAAGTACCACATCGGGTCAACGCGGTTAGAACGATAGTGCAGGATTCAAGGATGAAATCAAGGCTTCCGTTCCCCTCGCAATCGGCTATTCCGCCCGTCTTGCTTGCGACGGTAGCAACATGGCCTTGCCTGAGCTAAATTCGCGTGATGTCTTCCCCGGCTGCTTTTTGGAAACCTGCCTCTGCCAATGGCTCAAAACCTGATCCGGAGTTCAGCTGTCCGACTATTCGGAGTCGTCGCGGGATTGGGCATTCATCGGCTGCCCGGATTTGATCGACTGTTCCTCGCGCTGTACGGCGCGTATAAAAAGTATTTTGAGGCCGGCCCGATCGACCGTCTCAGGGAGTTCGTGCCGCCTGGATCCGTTGTGATCGATGTCGGCGCCAATGTCGGCTTCTTTTCACTTCGCTTTGCCGACTGGGTCGGCGGGACAGGGGAAGTCATCGCGATCGAACCGGAGCAGCAAAACTACGACATCCTGACCTCGGCGCTCAAGCGCGCCGGCCTGTTGGGCCGCACCCGCACCTTGAAGGCCGCCGCGGTAGCTGTGGCCGGAACGACGCGGCTGGAGATCAATCCGCTTCATCCGGCGGATCACAAGCTTTCCCGAGATGGCACCGGCCTGCCGATCGATGGGGTGACCCTCGATGACCTGGTGCAAGACAAAGGCGAGCTTCGACCCGGTCTGGTGAAGATCGATGTTCAGGGCGCCGAGATGCTGGTGCTGCTGGGTGCCTCCGACATCCTGAAAATCGCCGGGCCGGCACTTTTCATCGAGCTTCACGAAGAGGGCTTGAGCCGGTTCGGGACTTCAGTGTCGGCAATTCTCGATCACCTCCGCGCCTACGGCTATTCGGCCTACTGGCTGATGCGATCCGGCGCGCACCGGCAAGCGAGCCCGGCGGAAATTCACAGCCGGGTTGCCGAGATCGGATATGTCGACGTTCTGTTTCTCAGAGCCGCCCCGGGCGTGAACACTAGAGATTGGGCCGTGGATGTCTGCTTTGATGCGCATTCCGGACTTTAAGCCGGACATAGCTTGAGGTCCGAAAAGCGCCAACGGACCAACCCATTGCAGCGATAGCGGTGTCCTCGGTCGGCGCGCCGTGCTTATTCAGGAAGTCCAGCGGCCCTCAGCGCAACCCAATATTTTCGTTGGAAGTCGGGATCGCCGAGGGTGGGCAGACGTGAGGAGATCGTAAACGCAGGATCGTACGTCAGGAGCACTTCCGCGGCGGCCTTGGCTTCATGCAAACGGCCGAGACTACTCAAAGCCGCAATTTTCAATCGATGTCCATGCACAAAATGCGGCGAAGCATCAATATTTCGCTGTGCGAAGATCAAGGCCTGCTCGTTGCGCCCGGCTATCAAGTGAGCAAAAGCAATCCCGTTCAGCATCCCGTTGAACTCGGGGTCGCGCGGACTGAGCCTTATCGCACGCTCGAAATGCGCGATCGCTTGGTCGGGCTCGACGCAGGCGTAGTTCTTGACCCAGCCGAGGCTGTGCAACACCTGCGATCCATTCACGTTAATGCCGGCGGCCTTCTCGAGGAGAGCCAATCCGCGGTCATGATGACCGAAAAAGGCAAGGGCGTGGCCAGCGCAGCGTAGCGTAACTGGATCGTCGGGTTCCAGTTTCACGGCGTCTTCCGCCAATTCCAGCGCGCGCGTTCGATCGTTTAGCTGCGCCAATCCCTGAAGCTGACGCATCGCGTACACGACTGCCAGATAAGCCTCGGCGACGGCATATTTAGGATCCTTTTCGATGGCCTGCTCGAGATACCCGCAACCTAATAAAAGACCCTCGCGCGTATACTGATACAAAGAGTAAAGCGCGCGAAGATAGCAATCGTAAGCATCAAGATTTGCGGTCGGCTTTGCTCTCGCGCGGCCTATTTCAGCTTGTCGAAGGTTCGGCTCGATAGCACCGACGATGCTTTCGGTTACCCGGTCCTGCAGATCGAAAACATCCTCTAAATTTCCGTCAAACCGGTCCGCCCACACATGACGTTCCGTTGCAGCCTCAATTAATTGTCCGGTGATACGAACCTTGCCGCCGGCCTTCCGTACGCTGCCCTCCAGCACATAGCGGACGCCAAGCTCGCGGCCGACCTGCTTGATATCGACGGCTTTGCCCTTGTAGGTGAAGGACGAATTACGCGCTATGACAAAAAAGCTTCTCACGCACGACAGCGCGGTGATGATGTCCTCCACCATTCCATCTGCGAAATATTCCTGCTCTGGATCGCCGCTCATGTTCTGGAACGGCAGCACCGCGATCGAGGGTTTTTCGGGAAGCGCCAGAGTTCGGGCTGGCTCGGCGGAGAGTTTTGCCTGCGCTGTGGAGGACGCATCTCCCCCCGGCTGAGCGCGCCAGGCGCGCATCGGTTCGGCAATGTTCTTGAGCGTTTGGGAACCCATGTCGTCGAAGGCGATATCGACCTTTCCACGGATCTGACGTTGAGCGTCGTCCGAAATGCAGATCCCGCCGGGTTCCGCAATCCCCTCTAGACGCGCGGCAATGTTGACGCCGTCTCCGAAAATATCGTTGTCGTCGATGATGATGTCGCCGACGTGAATGCCGATGCGAAATTCGATCCTGAGGTTCTGCGGCACATCGGAATTCCGCACTGCCATGCCGTTCTGGACCTCCGTGGCGCAGCGCGCCGCATCGACAGCGCTTGAGAATTCGACCAGCAAGCCGTCGCCCGTTGTCTTGACGATGCGACCGCGATGCGCGGCGATGAGGGGGTCCACAAGGACCTTTCTCACCTCCTTGAGCCGGACCAGAGTGCCTTCTTCGTTGGCCCCCATGAGGCGACTATACCCGGCCACATCCGCCGCCAGCACAGCCGCGAGCCTTCGCTCTATTCGCGCCTCGCTCAAAAAAACCCCTAGATGGTTGTTCTTGGTCTCAAACACCAAAGCATATGCGAGAGCCACTTTACTAGCGGCAAATGCGGGGCCGCCACTGAGGTCCGTTCAGGGTCATTCGCGCCAGTTTTCGCATCTCCGCGTTATGTCCGGTCAGGGGGTAATGCCGATTGTCCGTTTTGCCGGCCGAAGGCATCGGGCGGCGCTTCGCCGCCGATCACCTCCGCGCGCACGGCTGCGCGGCCTACTGGCTGATGCGATCCGGCGCGCAGGCAAGCGAGCCGGCGGAAATTCATGCAAGGGTTGCCGAGATCGGATATGTCGACGTTCTGTTTCTCAGGGCTGCCCCAAGCGGCGGCCGGATGAGGCGACGATGACTCGGTTTGAGGACTTTGATGCAGCAGATTGCGCAGTGGCTCAACGACCTCGGCATGTCCGAGTATCTTCCGAAATTTACCGAGAACCGCATTGATTTCTCCGTCCTGCGCGACCTCACCGATCAAGACCTGAAGGACCTCGGCGTCGTCCTCGGCGATCGCCGAAAACTGCTGCGTGCGATCGGTGAACTCGACGTTGCTCCGCCCCCGGCCGTGGCAATCCCGGCTGCTCCGCCGCTGCAAACCAGCGCCGAACGCCGCCAGCTCACCTTGATGTTTTGCGACCTTGTCGGCTCGACCGCGCTTTCGACCAGGTTCGATCCCGAGGATATACGGGAGATCATCGGCGCCTATCATCGCTGCTGCGCGAAGCTGGTCGAAGACAACGGTGGTTTCGTCGCCAAATACATGGGCGACGGCGTGCTGGTCTATTTCGGCTATCCCCAGGCCCACGAACATGACGCCGAACGCGCCGTACAGGTCGGACTCGCGCTCGTCGAGGCGGTGCCGAAGCTTGTCACCGCAGCCGGCTTGCCACTGCAGGTGCGAGTCGGGATCGCAACCGGACTGGTCGTGGTCGGCGACCTCCTGGGATCCGGGGAGGCGCAGGAGCGCGGCGTGGTCGGCGAGACCCCGAACCTCGCGGCGCGGCTTCAAGGCGTCGCCGCACCAGGGATGGTCGTCATCGCCGAAGCCACGCGCAGGCTTCTCGGTAATCTCTTCGAACTGCAGGATCTCGGGCCGCAGGACCTCAAGGGCATTGCCGGGCCGGTGCCGGCATGGGCGGCGTTGCGGGCGAGTTCTATCGGCAGCCGCTTCGAGGCGCTGCATGCGACCGGGATGGTCGCCCTGGTGGGGCGGGAAGAAGAGTCGGCATTGCTTCTGCGCCACTGGTCCGGCGCCGCCACCGGCGAAGGCCAGACGGTTCTGATCTCCGGTGAAGCCGGGATCGGAAAATCGCGGCTCACAGCCGGACTTCTGCAGCGTCTCGCCACCGAGCCGCATGCGCGCTTGCGCTATTTCTGCTCACCGCAGCACACCAACAGCGCGTTCTACCCGTTCATCGGCCAGATCGAGCGCGCCGCCGGACTGGCGCGCGACGACGGCCTGCAGGCGAAGCTCGACAAGATCGATGCAATGCTCGCGCAGACCTCAACCTCTCCTGAAGACAGCGCCCTCATCGTTGAGATGCTGGCTCTGCCGAATGACGGTCGCTATCCCGCGCCGGATCTGACGCCACAGCAGCGCCGGCAGAAAACGCTTGACGCCCTCATGGTTCAAATCGAGGCGCTGGCGCGCTCCAGGCCGGTGCTGATGTTTTTCGAGGATGCGCACTGGAGCGACCCGACCAGCCTGGAAGTGCTCGGGCGGATCATAAACCGGATTGCAAGCCTTCGGGTGCTGCTGGTGGTGACATTCCGGCCGGAATTCGAGCCGCCGTGGGCCGGACAACCGCATGTGACGGCACTCCGAATCGGTCAATTGTCCCGGAGCGATATCGGCGCCTTGATCGACCGCATCGTCGGCAACAAGGTACTGCCCGCGAACATCCGGCAGGATATTATCGAACGCACCGACGGCATTCCCCTGTTCGTGGAAGAGATGACCAAGGCGGTGCTGGAGGCGGAGGGAGATACCGAAGCGCGGCGAACGGTGGCCGCGGCCCCCTCGCCGGCCGTCGCCGTTCCCGCAAGTTTGCATGCGTCGCTGATGGCGCGGCTCGACAGGCTCGGCCCCGCCAAGGAGGTGGCGCAGGTCGGCGCCGCGATCGGCCGGGAGTTCTCCCATGCTCTGCTGGCGTCGGTGGTGCGCAAGCCGGAGGCGGAACTTGAAGCGGCGCTCGACCGGCTGATGGCCGCGGGTCTCGTGTTCCGCCAGGGCACGCCGCCGCAAGCGGCCTATCTTTTCAACCATGCTCTGGTGCAGGACGCAGCCTATGGCACGCTGCTGCGCGAGCGGCGACGCGCGATTCATGCCCGGATCGTCGAAACCCTCGAGAACCGTTTCGCGGAAATCGCCGAGAGCCAGCTGGAACTGCTGGCGCGTCATTCCTCCGAGGCCGGCCTGATCGAAAAGGCAGCGGGTTTGTGGGGCGCCGCGGGGCAGCGGTCGCTGGCGCGATCGGCGCTGAGCGAAGCCGCAGATCAGCTCGCCAAGAGCCTCGGCCAGTTCGCGGCCTTGCCGGGTACCGCGGCGCTCCGTCGCCAGCAGATCAAGCTGCAGGTGGCGCTGATCAACACCCTCTTCCATATCAAGGGATATGCTGCGCCCGAAACCAAGGCGGCTGCAGAGCAAGCACGCCTGCTGATCGAACAGGCGCAAGACCTCGGAGAGCCTCCCGAGGATCCGTTGCTGCTGTTCTCGGTGCTTTACGGCTTTTGGGTCGCGAACTACGTCGCGTTCGACGGCGAAGTCATGATCGAGCTCGCGACGCGTTTCCTGGCGCTTGCCGAAAAACAAGGGACGACGGCCGCGCTTCTTATGGCAAACCGGGTGATGGGAATTTCGTTGCTTTGTACCGGCCAATTCGCGCAAAGCCGAACCCATTTCGATCGTGCGATCGCGCTTTACGATCCGATCGAACATCGACCGCTGGCGACGCGCTTTGGCCAGGACGTGCGGGTTGTCGTATTGTGCTACCGATCATGGCCGCTCTGGATGCTCGGCCATCCCGAAGCTGCGCTCGCGGAACTCGATCACGGCGCTCAGGGATGCGCGTGAACTCGAACAAGCTTCCACCTTGATGAATACGCTGTTCATCACAAGTGTTACCCACATCTGCTGCGGGACATATCCGACAACGAAAGTGCAGGCAGATGAACTGCTGGAGCTGGCGGACGAAAAAGGCGCCGTGTTCTGGAAGGCAGGCGCCATGTTGTTGCAGGGATGCGTGTCGGTCCTTACCGGCAAACCCTCGGATGCAATCCAGTTGATCGGCTCCGGGATTACCGCATGGCGGTCAACGGGATCCACCATGTGGTTGCCGTTGTACCTGACGCATTTGGCCAGAGCGTACGCGGAACTCGGTCAATTCGACGGCGCCTGGCGCTGCGTGGACGAGGCCATGACGACAATCGGAACCACCCGCGAAAGATGGTACGAGGCCGAGGTCAATCGTACGGCCGGAGACATCACGCTGCTGTCGCCTGCGCCGGACGCAGTGAAGGCGGAATCCTATTTCAACCGCGCGCTATCGGTTGCGCGCGAGCAAAAAGCGAGGTCCTTCGAGCTTCGGGCGGCGACAAGCCTCGCCCGGCTGTGGCGCGATCAGGGGAAGCAACATCAGGCCCGTGAGCTTCTTGCTCCCGTCTACAGCTGGTTCACCGAAGGCTTCGAGACAACCGATTTGGCGAAAGCCAAGGCTTTGCTCGACGCGCCGGCAGCGTAGCGACACTCTTTGGTCCGGATATCGCGTGAAGCTCGAAAAGTGCCCGACCCGGAAGTCAGCGCTCACCATTGATAGCGCAGCACGCCCCTGCCGGCGTAGCTGGTTGTGACATTGGAGAACTCGCCTTCGAAAGTGGCGGCGGCGGACCAGCCGTTGCGCCATTTCATTTCGGCCGACGCGGTGGCGAGCGCGGAGTCGGAAGCCTGCGCCGCGCCGTTGACGACAAAAGATGCGCCCGGCAGCGTCTGGAAGGTGGCGCCGATGGAGCGGTCGGTGTCGTAATCATGCGCCCAGGCCAGACGGCCGCGCAGCGTCAGCACGCCATCCTCTAGCGCGTAGGACTTGTCGGTGCGGACGCCGAGTTCGCTGCGCGGATCCGTCACGCTCTTGGCGCCATAGCTGAGCGCAAAAGCGCCGCTGCCGGCGAGGGCGCTTTCGGCATAGGCCGGAAGATCGAAGGTGGTGAACTGGGCCGCCGCATAGGGCGTGATGCCGATGCCGCCGACCCAGGGCGCGACAAAACGGTAGCCGCCTTCGACGCGGCCGGAGAACGCATTGGCGTTGAACTCGGCGCGCAGTTGATCAGCGCTCACCGTGCGATTGGTGGTGATGTCCTGCCAGCCATAGGCCAGCGCGCCGGAGATATAGGCCGCGCCGGCATCATGCCGGATGAAGGCGCCGGCCTGGAACAGGTCGGAACGTCCGCTGCCGCTACCCGCGACGCTGAAGTTGGTGCCGCCGCCGGCCAGCGCAAACCCGGCAATCGTGAACGGCGAGAAGCGATAGTCGGCGCCGACCGCCGTGCCGGCGATGCTGCTGGTCGTGTTGCTCGAACCCAGCGCCGCATTGCCATCGGTGGTCTGCGAGCCGCCAAAACCGGCCGCCCACACGTTCCAGCGCGCCTCGAAGGCCGCCGGCGGCGCCTTGGTGAACATCGCATAGGCGTCGCGCTCGGCGGCCGTGCGTTTGCGGCCGTCGGAGGCATAGGCGCTGGCATCGCCTTCGGAGGCGTAGCCGCTGACGCTGCCACCCGGCATCGATGTCGTGCCCCGATTGAAAGGATCGAGCATCGTGCCCATGAATGTGTTCATCGCGTCGAAGGTGGTTTGCTGCGTGCCGGTGGCGGCCTCGCCCGAGAGCTGGTTCAGCGCGAGGTTATAGCCAGGAACCGAGGTGACCCCGTTGAGCAGGAAATTGAACACGGGACCGCCGAGGCCTGCGGTCTGCGCCGCGCCGTTGAAGGCATTGGCAAGCGAACTCTGATTGTTGTTCAACCCCGGCGTCAGGAAGTTGATGCCGGTGCTCTTCACCACGACGTCGGTGGCGTTGGGGAACACCAGCTGTGCCTGCAACGCCGGGCTCGCCAGCAGCGCAAGCCCGTTATTGGTGGTGCCGCCCGCCGCCGACAGCACCGTCTGCTGCCACGGCCCGAGGATCGCGTTCTGCACCTGGACCTGCACCGCGCCGGCCAGGTTGGCGGTGCCGGAGACATTGACCCGGTCGGAGCTGGCGCCGGCGATGTTGATGTCGGAGAACAGCCGGCCGGTCGCGTTCTGCGCCAGATTGCCCGTCAGCGCCGTGGTCTGGATCACCCCCGCGCCGCCCGGCGACAGCGTGCCGGCGTTGGTCAGCGCATTGCCCGCGCCGAGATTGACGGTGGCGCCGCTATTGAACAAGCCGCCCGCCATGTTGTTGAAGGCGTTGGTGCCGCTCCCCAGGATCACATTGCCGATCACGGCGCCGGAATTGTTGACGGTGTCGTTGCCGGTGGTGCCCTGGATCGCGAGGCCGGACAGCGCCGTCACGGTGCCCATGTTGGTCAGCGTGTTGTTGGTCCCGTACAGGAGAGCGACGCCCGCCCCGGTCCCCGGGCCGCCGGACACCGTGCCCGATTTGATGGTGATCGCGATCGGGCCAGAGCTCTCGGCAAAAATCCCGATCGCGTCGTTGCCCGCGGCGGTGATATTGCCGGCTGAGGTCACCGTGACGGCGCTGGGACCATTGCCGCCGGCAAAAATCCCGATCGCGGCGTTGCCCGCGGTGGAGATGTTGCCGGTCGAACTCACCGCAACAGCGCCAGCGCCCTGGCTGTAGGCATTAATCCCGTTCGCGCTGATACCCGCGGTGGAGATGTTGCCGGTCGAGGCCACCGTGACAGCGCCAGTGCCAGTGCTTAGGGCAAAAATCCCGCTCGCGCTGGTACCCGCGGTGGAGATGTTGCCGGTCGAGGTCACCGTGACGGCGCTGCCGCCAAAGCCGCCGGCTTCAATCCCGTATGCCTTGCTGCCCGCGGTGCTGATATTGCCGGTCGAGGTAACCGTCACAGCGCCAGAGCCGTAGGTGTTGGCAAGAATCCCGAACGCGTTGCCCGTGGTGATATTGCCGATCGAGGTCACCGTCACAGCGCCAGCCGTGCTATCGGCAAGAATCCCGAACCCGTAGATGCCCGCGGTGGTGATGCTGCCGGTCGAGGTCACCGTGACGGCGCCGCCGCCAAAGCTGCTGGCCTTTATCCCGAACCCGATCTCGCCCGCGGTGCTGATATTGCCGGTCGAGGTCACCGTCACCGTGCTAGCGCTGTAGGCAACAATCCCCCCCGCGCCGGTACCTCCGGTGGAGATGTTGCCGGTCGAGGTCACTGTGACGGCGCCGCCGCCAAAGCCGGCCCTTATCCCGAACGCGAAGTCGCCCACGGTGGTGATATTGCCGGTCGAACTCACCGCAACAGCGCCAGCGCCCTGGCTGTAGGCAAAAATCCCGATCGCGGCGTTGCCCGCGGTGGAGATGTTGCCGGTCGAGGTCACCGCAACAGCGCCAGCGCCCTGGCTGTAGGCATTAATCCCGTTCGCGCTGATACCCGCGGTGGAGATGTTGCCGGTCGAGGTCACCGTGACAGCGCCAGTGCCCTGGCTGTAGGCATTAATCCCGTTCGCGCTGATACCCGCGGTGGAGATGTTGCCGGTCGAGGTCACCGTGACAGCGCCAGTGCCAGTGCTTAGGGCAAAAATCCCGCTCGCGCTGGTACCCGCGGTGGAGATGTTGCCGGTCGAGGTCACCGTGACGGCGCTGCCGCCAAAGCCGCCGGCTTCAATCCCGTATGCCTTGCTGCCCGCGGTGCTGATATTGCCGGTCGAGGTAACCGTCACAGCGCCAGAGCCGTAGGTGTTGGCAAGAATCCCGAACGCGTTGCCCGTGGTGATATTGCCGATCGAGGTCACCGTCACAGCGCCAGCCGTGCTATCGGCAAGAATCCCGAACCCGTAGATGCCCGCGGTGGTGATGCTGCCGGTCGAGGTCACCGTGACGGCGCCGCCGCCAAAGCTGCTGGCCTTTATCCCGAACCCGATCTCGCCCGCGGTGCTGATATTGCCGGTCGAGGTCACCGTCACCGTGCTAGCGCTGTAGGCAACAATCCCCCCCGCGCCGGTACCTCCGGTGGAGATGTTGCCGGTCGAGGTCACTGTGACGGCGCCGCCGCCAAAGCCGGCCCTTATCCCGAACGCGAAGTCGCCCACGGTGGTGATGCCGAACGCGCCGGTATTGCTGGTAATGGTGACGGCGCCGGCCGAAGTGAAAATGATGCCGTCAGTCCCGCTCGCGGGCGTAATCGCCTGGGTGAGGTTGTTGACGTCGAGGGTGGTGAGCATCACCGGGTTGATGATGGCAATCCCGGCGGATTGATTGCCGACGCAGGTCTCGATTGTAAAAGTAGCATCAAGCGAGCAGCCGGCAGGAAGCCCCGCCAGCGCCGGGCCACTGAACGCTAGCGACAGCGCGCCGGCGGCGACCGTGCCCAGAAACGCATCCCGGAAACGCAGGCCCAGCGGCCGGCCCACAAGGGCCGCCGCGGTAATACCGCCCGGGCAGGCCCACACGTTTGTCATCGAAATTCCCACGGCCCCGAAATTACAACTGAGTGTAATATGGTACCGAACTGCGCGCGTCTATCCTGATCGCCTGCCGCAGAAGTGCACATCTCACCAAACAAGCCCAAAGGCGCGGGGCAATGCGGCAACACTTGCGAATAATCGCCCGGTCCTCTCGGCAGCGATCAATCGCCGATTGTTTCCGCATGTTGCCAGCACAGCGCAGGCGCGGCGTGATTGCTATCGACAAAACGAAAGCGCCGTGGATCGCGCCTCCAAGTCGTGCCACATAGCAAGACGCCGCCTGACCCTTGCTGCAACAACGGCGCACTCCAGAGATCCAGGACCTGAACCATTTGAGCGACGCCCCCGCCAAGAAAGACAACACTGACAACACAAATCGGCTCCCGCCGCGCTACCGCAACTGACGGCGGCGCACATCACCTGTTCGCGCGGCATGGCGAGCTGGCTCCACGCCAATCAGGTCAGTCTTGCCTTCACCTCGTACCAGACCGGGCGGCTCTATCTGGTCGGGGTCGACGACGCCCAGGGGCTTGCCATCCACGAGGTCGGCACCGGCCGCGCGATGGGATTGTGGGCCGACCAACAGCGCCTTGTGCTGGCGACCGCCTTCCAGGTCTGGCGCTTCGAGAACATCCTGGCCGCCGACCAGACCATGAACGGCGCCGACCGTTATTATGTGCCGCGGGTCGGGCACACCACCGGCGAGATCGATATCCACGACATCAGCGTGCTCGGCGACGGCCGCATCGTATTCGTCAACACCGCCTATTCGTGCCTGTCGCTGCTGTCGCCGGTGCACGCCTTCCGCCTGCTCTGGAAGCCGCCCTTCATCTCCCGGCTGGCGGCCGAGGATCGCTGCCATCTCAACGGTCTCGCGGTGAGGGACGGCGAGCCGGCCTGGGTGACGGCGACCAGCCGCAGCGACGTGATCGGCGGCTGGCGGGCGCGGCGCGCCGAGGGCGGCATCGTGATCGATGTCGCGAGCGGCGCTGTCGTGACCGAGAAACTCTCGATGCCGCATTCGCCGCGCTGGTACGACAACCGGCTCTGGGTGCTGAACTCCGGCACCGGACATCTCGGCACCGTCGATCTCGCCAGCGGCGACTTCACGCCGCGCGCGTTCTGTCCGGGCTTCCTGCGCGGGCTGGCGTTCCACAACGATCACGCCGTGGTCGGCCTGTCGCTGTCGCGCGATGGTTCGTTCTCCGGCCTGGCACTCGACGACGAGATGAAGAAGCGCGACGCCGACGGCTGGTGCGGCGTGCAGATCGTCAACCTCGGCTCCGGCGACATCGTGCAATGGATCCGTATCGAGGGCGCGGTGACGGAGCTTTACGATGTCGCGGTGCTGCCGGGCGTGCGGCGGCCGATGGCGGCTTCCTTCACCGGCCCCGAGATCAACGAGCCGATGACTTTTGAAATGTGAAGAGGCCGATCTTCCGCGCTGCCAAAGGGAATTGGCCGACTTCCGTTCAGGGTCATGAGCGCCGTTTGACAGCCGCCCGGTCACTTCCGGTCTACTCCTACAAGCAGACAATTTGAGCGCCGGTTGGCACGTCTCAAAGGTGCCAGCAGCGGACATCCGGCACGCTTCCCAATCGCTCGAAAGTGCGGTCATATGGCGTCCGGAGACACTTGGCGTTTTGGGGCGAGGGTGTCCGCCTGCACGGGGAGAATGCGCGTGAAGGAACTCGCTGGAAAGACCGCGTTCGTGACCGGTGCAGCGTCAGGCATTGGACTGGGGATCGCGACCGCCTTCGCCCAGGCGGGGGCGAAAGTCATGCTTTGCGACATTGAAGACGCGGCTCTGTCCGCAGCGCTCAAGCAACTGAGGCTCACCAACGTCGATGTCGACGGCGTGAAAGCGGACGTTTCACTCAAAGCCGAACTCCTGGCGGCCGCCGAAGCCACGACTGCCCGCTACGGCAAGGTGCATGTCCTCGTCAACAACGCGGGCGTCGGCGGCGGTGGGCCTTATGGCACCTGGACCGATGCGTCGTGGAATTGGACCATGGGCGTCAACCTGATGGCGACCATTTGGGGGATCGAGATTTTCGGGCCGTTGATCGAGCAGCATGGCGAGGGTGGACACATCGTCTCCACAGCCTCGATCGCTGGCCTTATTTCAGGGGAGAGCAATGCATACAACGTGTCCAAGTATGGCGTTGTCGCGCTGTCCGAGGGCCTGCGGCGTGAACTCGCGCCCCGCGGGATTGGCGTCTCGGTGCTGTGTCCGGGGTTCATCCGCACTCAAATCATGAACTCAAGCCGCAATCTCCCCAAGCGCTTCGAGGGGGCGGTCCGTGCCTTGCCGACTTCGGGCCCAATTGCCGAGCTCATCAACATGGTCCGGGAACGCGTCTCTCAGGGCATAGATCCCATCTATGCCGGTGAACTCGTCCGCGAAGGCGTCGAAAAGGACTGGCCATATATCTTCACCGACCTCGAATTTGAGCCGATGATCGAAGCGCGCTTCGCCGCAATCAAGCAAGGCTTTGACCAAATCCGCGGGCGCAACCCGAAACGTTGAGCGCGCAGCCTTCCACCAGCCTGATTGCGCTTTTATGGGGCCGTGCCGCCGAGACGATTTTGTCGGTGGTCACGCCATGTGGCGGCAAGGCTGTAGCGCAACCCAGCGGCGGCGGCGCGGTTCTCGGACACGACGGTGGCGGCCTACAGCTGGCGTGGAGGGTTGGTTGGTGATTTTGGCCGTAGCGGGTATTGCGGCCTACGTCATCCTCACACGGAGGCTCGAACATCGACAGCTCTTGGCGGAGTGCTCCGAGTTAGGAATAGACCCTGTGGTGCGGCGGCCGTCAGATGAGTGTACCGTTACCCAGGAGGCGCTCCTCTTTCTCTGCGTCGTTTCCTTGCTACTTTGGGCTGGGCGGGAGTCGCTCATAGATACGCTCTCCATGAGCTCCAGCTGCCGGGCACAGCAACAGCCAGGGCCGGAATCTACGATCGAGATCGCGGGAGCCATCATCGGGCGGCGCTTCGCGCCGACCCGTTGCTTATCAGGGCTGCATCACGCGCTCTTTATTGTCGCGCCCCGGCCGGCTTAAGCTGCGCGCCGAGGCCGCGCCCGCATGACAACGCCAAAACCAAAAATTCTTCTCAGCGAAGGCTCCAGCCTGTCGTCGCGCGAGGCCATCACGGCATTGGGGCTCGCCGGTCACCGGGTCGAACTGGTCTCCAGCAATCCGCTGTGCCTTGGGCGCTTCTCGCGCTTCGTCAGCCGGGTCCATCGGGCTCCGGCGTCGGGCGCCGATCCCGATGGCTATCTGGCGGCGGTGATCGACATCGCCGGCACCGCTCACATCGACGCGCTGATCCCGGTGCATGAGCAGGCCTATCTGTTCGCCGCCGCGCGCAAACAGCTTCCCGCTGGCCTCGGCATAGCGCTCGCCGATTTCGAGGCGTTCGAACAGGTCCAGAGCAAGGCCGGCTTCGCCGCATTGCTGACGCGGCTGGGCGTGCCGCAACCCAGCACCGATATCGTGCGCTCGGCGGATGAGTTCGCCGCCGCGCGGGCTTACCCGTTTTTCGTCAAGGCCGCCTTCGGCACCGCCAGCGCCGGGGTCTGGCGGGTGGCCGACGCGCACCAGCGCGAGGCGCTGCTGCTGCAACTCGAGCAGCAGCACGCATTCGCGGACGGGGTGCTGGTCCAGGCCGCGGTAACCGGAGCGCTCGAACGCACCCAGGCGGTGTTCGATCATGGACGGCTGGTCGCCAGCCATATCTATCGCCAGGTCGTGGAAGGGCCCGGCGGCGGCGACGTGCTCAAGATCAGCGTCGTCAATGCGGCGGTTCGCGCCACCGTCGCGCGAATCGGGGAAGCGCTGGCGTGGCACGGCGCGCTGTCGTTCGATTACATCCTGGACGACGCGACCAGGACGCCGCATTTCATCGACGCCAATCCGCGCCTGGTCGAGCCGATGAATGCGTGGCTGAGCGGCGTCGACCTGCCCGGTGCATTGCTGCTGATATCGCTCGGCGAGCAACCGCCGACGCAGCCCGCGGGCCGCGAGGGCGTGCTCACCCGGCTTGGGTTGATGGGATTGCTGGATGCCGCGCGGCAGCGCAGCCGCCGGCGCGACATCCTGCGGGAAATCGGTTTGCTAGCGTTTAATTCCGGGCGATATCGCGGCGCGCGCGAGGAACTGGTGCCGCTGCTGACCGACCCCTGGTGCGCGGTACCCTTGGGCCTGGTGGCGGCAAGGCTGTTGCGCAACCCGGCGGCGGCGGCGCGGTTCTCGGACACGACGGTGGCGGCCTACAGCCTGACACCTCAGGCGATCCGGCGGCTGCGCGCATGGCAGACATTCAGCCGATAGGCGCTTGCGTGATCGAAAGCGATTTGCCTTGCTGCGCCGGGACCCGTAGTTTGGGCTGCGATACAGCAAGAACAAAACATCCGTCCGGAGAGAAAAACCCATGGCGCGCCTCAAATTCGGAGCCTTCCTCGCCCCGCATCATCCGATCGGCGAGCATCCGATGCTGCAATTCCGCCGCGACCTCGATCTTGTCGAGCAGCTCGACGCGCTCGGCTACGACGAATTCTGGTGCGGCGAGCATCATTCCAGCGGCTGGGAAACCATCGCCTCGCCGGAGATGTTTCTGGCCGCCGCCGGCGAGCGCACCAAACGCATCAGGCTCGGTACCGGCGTGATCTCGCTGCCCTATCACCATCCCTTCAACGTCGCCCAGCGCATGGTGCAGCTCGACCACATGACCGGAGGCCGCGCCATCTTCGGCTCCGGCCCGGGCGCGCTGGCCTCCGACGCGCACACGCTCGGCATCGATCCGATGACGCAGCGCGACCGGCAGGACGAGGCGATCGCGATCATTCGCCGGCTGTTCAACGGCGAGCGCGTGACCGCGAAGAGCGACTGGTTCACCATGAACGACGCCGCGCTGCAGATCCTGCCGCTGCAGGAAGAAATGCCGTTCGTGGTGGCGTCGCAGATCTCGCCCTCGGGCATGACGCTGGCCGGCAAATACGGCATCGGCATCATCTCGCTCGGCTCGATGTCGACGCAGGGCCTGATGGCGCTGCCGACGCAATGGAGCTTTGCCGAGGACGCCGCGAAAAAGCACGGCACCACCGTGAGCCGGTCGAACTGGCGCGTGCTGCTCTCCTGGCACATCGCCGAGACCCGCGAGCAGGCGCGGCGCGAGGCCGGCGCCGGGCTGATGCGCTGGCACAATGAATATAATGTCGGCACGCTGCAGCGGCCGGGCCTGCAGCCGTTCACCTCGCCCGAGGATGCCGTGGAAAAGACCGCCGGCGGCGAAGGCGCGGCCTCCACCATCGGCACCCCGGACGATCTGGTCAAGACCATCAAGAGCCTGATGGACGTCTCCGGCGGCGTCGGCACCATCGTCGGCTTCGTGCACGACTGGGCCAACCCCGAAAACACCCGCCGCAGCTGGGACATGGTGGCGCGCTATGTGGTGCCGGAAATCAACGGCTATATCGCATCGTTGCGCAAGTCGCAGAAATTCGTGATCGAGAACCGCGCGGTGTTCGAGCGCGCCGGGCAAGCGGTGATGGCGAAGATCATGGCCAACGACAAGGCCGCCGCAGCGCTTCCGCTCACCGGTGTCGGCCGCGTGGCGATCCCGACCGTCAACGCGCCGGACCTGCAGAAGGAAGCCGCGAAACAGAAGGCGTGACGCGCGGCGCAATGGCGACGCGAGCGCTCCCTTAACCTCGCCCCGCTCTTGCGGGAAGAGCATAGGCCGCCTTCGGCGGCCGTTCTTGTAGAAGAACGCCGAGGCGAGCCTCGGCTATGGCCGAAGGCTTCGGGTGAGAGGGCCTCTCCGCGAGTCGGAGCGCGACTGAAGGGCCGCCACCCCAACCCTCCCCCGCAAGCGGGAGTGGGAGCGCACCGCGGAATGAGCCGTGTCGGAAGAACGCAAATGCGCAACATTTCCAACCGTCGTCGCCCCGCTTGACCGGTTGAAACCGCCCGGTATTCCAGAGACCCGCAGCAGGCTTTGCACGGGACCGTCAAAGGGGCTACTTTATTTGCAGGGGCTGTGCCGATCACTCGCCCGGGGCGACAAGGCCGCGGTCCGGCGGCGCACTAAGACAACGGAGCTACCGCCATGTCGATGCAAAGTGTGGCCTCTCCCGCAGTTTCGATCCTTACGCCGCCAAAACGCACTTCGCTGAGGCACATTCCCGGCGACGAGGGCTGGCCGGTCATTGGCCGGACGCTGGCGATTCTCGCGGACCCCAAAGGCGAAGTGGAGCGGATGGCCGCCAAATACGGCCTCGTCTACCGCAGCCGCGTGCTCGGCGAAACCAGCATCAGCGTGCTCGGCCCCGAGGCCAACGAACTCGTGCTGTTCGACCAGAGCAAGCTGTTCTCCTCGACCTATGGCTGGGGCACCATCCTGGGCCGGCTATTTCCGCGCGGACTGATGCTGCTTGATTTCGACGAGCATCGCCTGCACCGGCGCGCGCTGTCGGTCGCCTTCAAATCCGGTCCGATGAAATCCTATCTCGGCAAGCTCGACACCGGCATCGCGGCGCGGGTGGCGCAATGGAAGGCGCAGCCGGGGCCGATGCTGTTCTATCCTGCGATGAAGCAACTCACGCTCGATCTGGCCGCCACATCGTTCCTCGGTGAGAGCATCGGTCCCGAGGTCGACGAGATCACGCGCGCGTTCGTCGATATGGTGGCGGCAGCGGTCGCCCCGATCCGCCAGCCTTGGCCGGGCACGCAAGATGGCGCGCGGCGTCAAAGGCCGCGCCCGCATCGTCGCCTATTTCTCGGAGCAGATTCCGATCCGTCGCGCCAAAGGCGGCGAGGATCTGTTCTCGCAGCTATGCCGGGCGACGCACGACGACGGCGCGCTGTTGTCGACCCAGGATATCGTCGATCACATGAGTTTTCTGATGATGGCAGCGCACGACACGCTGACATCGTCGCTGACGTCGTTCGTGGCGGCGCTCGCGGCCAGCCCGGAATGGCAGCAGAAGTTGCGCGATGAGGTGACGGCGCTGGGCCTCGGCACGCATGACGCCACAACATTCGACAATCTCGAAGCGATGCCGCTGTCCGAGATGGCCTTCAAGGAAGCGATGCGGCTGAGGCCGCCGGTGCCATCGATCCCGCGACGTGCGACGCGCGACTTCAGCTTCAAGGGCTATGCGATTCCGGCGGGCACCCTGGTCGCGATCAATCCGGTGTTCACCCACCACATGCCGGAGATCTGGCCCGATCCGGAGAACTTCGATCCGATGCGCTTCACCGACGAGGCGCAGCGCGGCCGCCATCGCTTCGCCTGGGTGCCGTTCGGCGGCGGCGCGCATATGTGCATCGGGCTGCACTTCGCCTATATGCAGGCCAAATGCTTCGCGCGGCATTTCCTGCAGAACCTCAGCGTCTCGCTGGAGCCGGGCACCACGCCGGACTGGCAGATGTGGCCGATCCCGAAGCCGCGCGACGGATTGCGGGTGGTTCTCAAGCCGGCAGGCTAGTCTGGAGCATGCCGACCACGTCGATGCCGTCGGCGCGGCCGCGGATCGGAAGCCGGCCGAGATCGCGGACCGCAAACGGCGGCGCCGAGCTGAACCGTTGCATCGCCGCGCGGGACGCCAGAAAGCCGCCATCGACGGTGCGGCTGAGTTCCTCGAGCCGCGCTGCGGTGTTCATGACGTCGCCGTTGAACACGATGGCGCGTTTGACGTCGCCGATTTCGCCGACGATCACCGGGCCGAAATGCAGGCTGCCGCGAATCCGTGGGCTGGCGCCGAACTCGCGCTCGAGCTGGCCCGATGCGCGGGACAGCTCATCGCGCATCGCCACAAAGCAGCGCAGCGGACGGCAATCGACCGCGCCGTCGCGTTCCAGCCAGGTCACGATCACCTCGTCGCCGACATAATTGAGGACCTCACCGCGATAATCCACCACCGCCAGCGTGAGCAGGCGAAAGGTATGATCAAGCAGCCGGTGAATGGCGATGCCGCCGAGCCGTTCGGCCAGCCCGGTCGATCCCGCGATATCGACGAACAGCACGAAACGGTTTTCCTCGACCGGCGTGTGATATCGCCCGACGAAGAAGTTCAGGAAAGCGCGCGGCCCGATGATGTTGGTAATGCCGAGCACCAGATTGATGACCAGCAGCAATACCACGGTAAAGATGCTGGCGCTCCAGAAGCCCTTCGCCGACGGCACCAAGGGCTGCCCGATCAGGACCGCACCCAGCTGGAAATACTGGGTGGGTATGATGATGGCGGCGTAGATCGCGCTGCGTACAGCCAGATCGGCCGTGAACGAAAGTCCGCCGAGCCACATCCGCATCGGGCCTTCCAGCACGAACTGCGATATGCCGCCAAGGGCGAGACTGAGAATCAGCCCGTATGCAGATTCCCTCGGCGATCGCGGCAGGCGAGGCGTTGCCTTGCGCGAAAACATAAGCGATGGCCCCGATGACGCTGGCCGCAACGATGGCGCCCAGCAATCGCAGCTTTCTTTCCAGCCTCGCATTCATGCCCAGCCACCGCTGTTGCCGCCGGACCTGCGCCATCAAGGGTGCAGCTTCATCCGGCACCCTGATCGAACGCCTTGCGCAGGGCGACATAGCCCTGCTGCTGCGCGGTCCAGTTGCGGCCGCCGGTGATGGCGCCGTCGACCACCAGATCGTGGCCGTTGATGAAACTGGATTCGTCGCTGGCGAGAAACACCGCGGCGTGAGCAATGTCCTCGGGCAGCCCGGCGCGCGGAATCGGCTGCGCGGTCTTGTAGATCTCGCGCATCACGTCGGGCGTTTTCTCCGCCGCCTCGACCGAAAGGCCGAGCGCCTTGCCGAAAATGCCGGTGGCGATCGCGCCCGGCGAAATGCTGTTGACGCGGATGCCGGATTCGCCGAGCTCCATCGCCACGCATTTGGTGAGGTGAATGACGGCGGCCTTGGCCGCGCCATAGACCACCGACGACGAGAACCCGGCGAGCCTTCCGGCGATGCTGCCGTTGTTGATGATGCTCCCCGAGCCCTGGCGGCGCATATGCGGTGCGGCGTGCTTCATGCCCAGCATCACGCTGCGCACCAGCGTCGCCATCGCGGCGTCGAAGCGCGCCACGTCGAGGCCCTCGATACCCCCGGTCTGCGCCGGGCCGCCGGCATTGTTGAACAGACAATCGATGCGGCCGAATTTTTCCACCGCCAGGGCGATCAGCGCCTGCATCTGCGCCTCCACCGTGACGTCGGTTTGGCGGAACACGCAAGCCGCGCCGAGCCTTTCGGCCAGCGCCTCGCCCTCCGGCGCGCGGCGTCCGGCGATGACGATTTTCGCGCCTTCCGCGACGAATATCTCGGCGGTCCGCAGCCCGATGCCGCTGGTCGCTCCGGTGATCACCGCAACCTTGCCGTCCAGCCGTCCCATGTCGTTCTCCCCGTTTTGGCGATGTTGGCCGCAGTATATTCCCGGCATGCCGACGCAACGCAAGCCATGGTTGCCAACGGACGCGATAGCCCCCGAAACCGAAATTCGCCTTGCGGGCCTCGGCTCGGCCATTTTCCTCCATGTTCGGCCTTATTTTGGATTCGCTGATCG
The DNA here is from genome assembly GCA_963734795.1 of uncultured Alphaproteobacteria bacterium. Lineage (GTDB taxonomy): Bacteria > Pseudomonadota > Alphaproteobacteria > Rhizobiales > Xanthobacteraceae > Bradyrhizobium. Next base: position 945,122 of record CAVTIW010000009.1, on the reverse strand, counting down.
GCTGGTGTGACTTATGGCGAAATTAATCGACGAGTTTCGGCGGGGCTGGCAGGGGATATCGCAACCATCGCCGTTTTTTGGCTTGGGGTTTGCCGCATGCTGCATCGCGTTGGCGACGCTGGCGCGGTGGTGTCTTTCGCTGATCCGGCCGGACATATTTTTCACCCCATATTTCCCGGCCGTGTTCTTCGCGACGGCGTTCGGCGGTTTCCGGATCGGAATCCTGACGGCCGTCGTCGGGGGCATGCTGGGCGTCACCGTGAATTTCAGCGACGTGTCGAGCGATTTTGCAAGGTTTGCATTACTGGCGATCTTCCTGGTGGTCTGCGGCCTCACAATATGGGGCATCGAGCATTTCCGGTCCGTCGCCGCGCACCAGCGGCAGATCTCAAAGCGCCTGATCGCGGAGGAGGAGTATCGCAAGCTGGTGGTCGACGAACTGCAGCACCGGCTGAAAAACAAACTGTCGACCATTCACGCCGTGCTTCATCAGGTGCTGCAGGACCAGCCGCAAATCTGGGCCAGCATCGACCAGCGGTTACGGGCGATGTCCGCAACCGACGACCTGATCGCAAGGGTCGACGGCAGTGGTTGCGATATCAAGGATCTGCTGCTTTCCGAACTCGGGCCTTACGGGCATGTCCGATTTACCCTGAACGGCAATCCGCTGTTTCTTCCCGCCAAACTGGCGGTGAGCCTTGCATTGATGTTTCACGAGCTTGCCACCAACGCCGGCAAGTACGGCGCGTTCTCTGCCACGCGCGGGTTGTTGCAGGTGTCGTGGTCGGTGTCGGACGATCGTCTCAACATCGTCTGGGACGAAACCGAGGGGCCGCCGGTCGGCCCGATCGGGAAAGCCGGGTTTGGCACCAAGTTATTGAATTCGGCGCTCACGCCGTTCGATGGCAAGACCGAGATTGCCTTCCTCAAGACCGGGATTCATTGCACGATGCAGTGCCGGATACCCCGGAGCTGAGCGGCCTTTGCCGTCAACAGGCACGGTCTCGTCCGGCCGGCATTCCGAGGCTGCGTTGAGACTCTGTGGTTGCGTTGACACTCTGTTAATGACGATTGAGGTGCTGCCCGGTCAAATCCTGCGTTGGCACGACTGACAGCATTTTTCCGGGTGCCATTTAACCAAAACTACAAGAGAGTTTGGCAGGTTCGGCTATGCACAGCCGCACCAACCCAGATCCGCAGACTGCCGCGACGCCAGGCGCGCACGAATTCGCCATGGAGTCCGAGCTGGGCATTCTGCGCGATGTTTTCAGAATGCTGCCCCACGGCGTCACGGTGCAGGACGAGCAGGGCCGCTTCCTGCTGGTGAACGACGCCGCCGCGGCGCAGCTTGGAATCACCGCGGGCGAGCCGCCGTCGACGCCTTCGAAGGAACTGGACCACCGCCGCGAGACCGGCATTGAAGTGCTCCGCGCCGGTCGCACGGCCGTTGCGGAAGAATGCGCCGGCAGCGGCGAGCTCAAGCAGGTGTTTCTGACGAGCCATCGGCCGGTTCGCATCGCAGACCGCAATCTGCTGCTGTCGAGCTCGGCTGACATCAGCGAGCAAAAGGCGCTCGAGGACCAGTTGTTCCGGTCGGCCTACTATGACGAACTGACCGATCTGCCGACCCGGCGGCGTGATCGAGCATCGCGCCAACAAGTTGCTGCAGCGCGATGAGCCTCAGGACAGGTTCGCGCTCGCCTTTCTCGACATCGACAATTTCAAGCATATCAACGATTATTACGGCCATGCGATCGGTGATGCGCTGCTGGTCGAGGTGGCAAAGCGGCTCGGCCTCGACCTGCGCGAATCCGACATGCTGTCGCGGATCAGCGGCGACGAATTCCTGCTGCTGCTCAATCCGATCGAGAGCGAGCATGAGGTGGCCGAATATATCCGCTTCATCCTGCAGCGGCTGAAGGCGCCGTATTTTCATCGATGGCTCGGAAATATTCGCTTCGACGTCGATCGGGGTGAGCCTTTATCCCGAGCATGGCCGCAGCTACGAGCAGCTGCGCCAGAACGCCGATATTGCGATGTATCGGGTCAAGAACGACGGCAAGGGCGCCGCTGCCTTCTTCGACGCCGGCATGGAGCGCGAGGCGCTGGCGCGGATGAAGGTCGAGCAGTCGCTGCGGCTGGCGATTCTGGAAAAGCGCTTTTGCTGCGCCTTCCAGGCCAAGGTCGACATCCGAACCCAGGATATCAAGGGCATCGAGGCGCTGGTCCGGCTGCGCGACGACGAGGGCGTGATCCAGGCCCCCGGCACCTTCATCAATCTCGCCGTCGAGCTCGGACTGATCGACGAGCTGACCCATCTGGTGCTGGCGGAGATCGTCAAGTCGATCGACCTCATCAACGAAACCTTCGGCCCCGACACCAGCATCAGCATCAACGTCGCGGCGAAGCAGGCCGGCAATCCGGAGTTCATGCGCTCGTTTGCACAGGCGCTCGAGGCGACCGGCTTTCCCAAGCGCTTCATGATCGAGGTGACGGAAGACGCCTTCGTCGCCAAGACCCACTTCCAGACCGAGATCCTGCCGATCTTCCGGGAGCTCGGCGTCGGGATTTCGATCGATGATTTCGGCATCGGCTATTCGTCGCTGTCGGCGCTGGCCGACATCACCGCCGACGAAATCAAGATCGACCGGTCCTTCATCACCGACATCCATAAACGCCCGCGCAGCCAGGGCATCTTGCGGGCGATCGAATCGCTGAGCGAAGCCCTCGGCATGACCGTCGATTGCCGAAGGCATCGAAACCTTCGAGGAGCTCGTCTATCTGCAGGCCGCCACCAAAATCCGCTATGCCCAGGGCTATTATTTCTCCAGGCCGATCTTTCTGGAAGAGCTCAAGCCGGCGATTCCGATCGCCAGCGACGGCGCGCATCAGCCTGGCCAGCCGCCCGCCCCAGGAAAATCGCCCGGCCAATGCGCGCGGCGAGCACTATCGCCGCTGAGGTGCGCGGGCCGAGCGCAGCGTTCACCCTGCGGTGATTTCATTCGACAAAACTTATTTCGGCGACACCGGCAGCGGCGGCACGCTGGTCGTCCATGCCCTCGGGGCGTTTGCCGGCCGCAATATCGCTCAAGATTTTCGGATCAACCCCGCCCTTGACCGCCAGCGGATAATGCACGGACCATTCATATGGAGGATTGGTTCAATGGGATAACGGCGCCGTACCCCGGGCGCGAGGCGCGGGCCTGCAGGCGCAGCCCGATTCCCGATCCAGCTTGCTATCGTCGCCGCAATGGAAGGCCTATAGTCCTTCCGACATCATCGGGCGCGAAGGCGCGTCATCCTCATTTTAAAGCCAACCCATGCCTCCTGTTTCGATCCTTCTGAACATCCTCTGGATTCTGTTCGGCGGTCTGTGGATGGCCGTAGCCTGGGTGATCGCCGCCATCATCATGGCCATCACCATCATCGGCCTGCCCTGGGCAAGGGCCGCGTTCAATATCGCCGCTTATACCTTGCTGCCGTTCGGCCAGAGGGCGGTGCGCCGCGACAGCCTCACCGGCCGCCCCGATATCGGCACCGGTCCGCTGGGCCTGATCGGCAACCTGATCTGGCTGGTGCTGGCAGGCTGGTGGCTCGCGCTCGGGCACCTCGTCACGGCGATCGTTCTGGCCGTGACCATCATCGGCATCCCCTTCGCCTGGGCCCATCTGAAACTCGCCGGAATAGCGCTGTGGCCGATCGGCAAGGTGATCGTTCCGGCCTAGCCCCACCGTTTTCGTTGCTTTTCGGGACCTTTTCCCACCCCCAAGCTGCCTTTGCAGGGCCGTTGCCGAGGGCCGGTCAATCGGCTAAATGAACCCCACGCACCCGTAGCTCAGCTGGATAGAGCGTTGCCCTCCGAAGGCAAAGGTCACACGTTCGAATCGTGTCGGGTGCGCCAGTAAAATCAAAGACTTGCCCAAATCGCCGAACGAGAACACTTTGGCCTAGCTAGCAGATAGCTAGCAGTAAGTTGTGCATCACCACTTGGAGCGGCAGCTGATCGCGGCAGGAGGCTGCGAGTTCGCTCTGCGGAGCATCGAGCATCTGTTTATCTGTCTTCAATTAGTACCAGCTCACAGCTTCGTCTCGCGCAGCGAAGGGTTTGGTCGTCAACCGCGCCATACTTCGACGACTAAATCAAACAGTGGTGCCGACCGGCGCAACACACCGTCCTCGGCGACAGAGCTTTCCTGTGCCCAGCTAGGGGCCGAGACTGTTGGTACGGTCGAAGGCAACATGTGCGGCACCGTTACGCGAGGTGCTGACGCCCTACCGGGGTCGATGGCCACATCACGCACGAAAGGATCGCGTCGGAACCTGGGAGATCCCACGTTCGACCGGGGCGGCGCAGTCACCTCGGCCCGCATCGGGAAGGCGAGGAGCCGTAGCCGATGACGCACGAGCATGGGAGTCAGCCCCCGCCGTAGTAGCCGTGAAGCCGACGAACAAGGCCGGGCGACCGGCTGCGGAGCCAAGGGCGGGGACCAAGGGGAATGCGGGCCAGCAAAACGCGCGCCGGGCACAGGACCGGGAAAGTGCGTCAAGTGCGCTGGACCGCATACGACGAGTCGCTAGGGAAAGAAAGAAGGAGAAGTTCACCTCGCTCTTCCACCACATCAGTGCCGAGTTGCACGAAGAGATCATCATTGTCTTGGGCGAGGCCCATCTACGCCGGATTCTGAAATCTTACACCCGCTACTATAGTGGGGCGCGCACGCACTTCTCTTTGGACAAGGGTGCTTCCCTATCGCGCACACCGTAATGAGGGCAGGGCGTATTCTTTGCCGCCGGGTCGTCGGCGGGATTGCATCACGAATATGTCCGGATTTAGTATCTTGGCTGTAACGGCGGCAGCGATCGTTTCGCGATTCTGGGAAATCCAGGAAATCCAATCGTGCTCTTTGCGAACGCCACGGCTTCGCTGGTCGGCACATCGGCGCCTCAGTCTGGCACCGGTCAGCTGTTCCAGGCTTGGGCGACCAAGCAAGATGCCCGAGGACAGACGTCTACAATTCAATCGACCGCCAGCGCTCAGGCTCTGGCCCCGACTACAAGGGACGCGCCGACGCGCGACGAAATTGCTGCCGCTTTTAAAACTGCGACTCAGGACCGGATCGAAATCAGTCAGCCGCCAGCCGAAACCTTGTTTAAGCAATTCCAGGCTTGGGCGGCCGGGCACGATGCCCGAGCACGGGTCCCGCCCGTGCAGAGCGGCGAGGGCGCCGTCAGAAAAAATTGGCCTCATATCCAGTTCATTACATTTGGTCCAATAGTGCTCGTCGCTAGTGCCAGATGGGCAGTCGCCAGAAGCAACGAAACGACCAAGCCGACGCCGCAAAAGATAACAATGATTTTTGGCCTTTCGACGTTAACCTGAGTTCCAGACGCGCGCGAAAGAGCTCTTGCGAAAGCAGCCATTGCGACCCCTTAAAATTTCAACCCCAGCGCGGACTAATCGAAGGTATTTATCTGGTAGCCGAGCCTTGGCTCGGTCAACGCAATAGCACCCAAACCTAAGGAGGCAGACATGAGCAATTCTTGCACTAAGGAGCGCACCGAAATGAGACTTAATGTGATCCGCCTTCTAGTCTTCAGCATGCTGGCGATTCTCCCTGCGACTTCCGGGGCGCAACAGCGCCCACCGATTGCCGAACGGGTGGCCAAGACCTACGGTCTTGATTCGTTTGGACAAATCGAGGCAATCCGCTACACATGGAATGCTGGTGATGGCAAAATTGTTCGCACATGGGAATGGAGCCCGAAGACCGATACGGTCTCTTACGAAGGGAAAGACAAGGAAGGCAAGCCGGTAAAGGCGAGCTATAAGCGCTCGCAGATCAGCAGCCAAAGCGATGCCATTAAGGAAATTGATCAGGAATTCGCCAACGATCAGTATTGGTTGCTGCTCCCGCTCCACGTCATATGGGACGGCGCGACCGTGACCGATGAGGGCACGCAGAAACTCCCCCTGGGTAACGGTTCCGCTGAACGTGTCGTGGTGAAATACCCTTCGGAGGGCGGCTATCAGCCCGGCGACACCTGGGAACTCTATGTTGGCCCCGATAACCGAATCGAGCAGATCGTCTACCGCCGCGGCGCTCCCAACCCGCCGCCTCACCTCGTGATGGCAACGTGGGGGGGCTATAAGAAGGCTGGCCCTCTCCTCATCTCAACTGATCACCTCGGGACGCGGGACGGAAATCCCTTGCACATTTCCTTTTTGGATGTGTCAGTCAAGCTGACGGGATCGGAAAAATGGATCAACGCGCAATAACCGTCGGAGGAGTTCGTTCGAGCCCGAGCCGCTGAACGACGAAGACGAAGACTAAGGCGCACCGGTGTCTGCCAGCGCCGCGGTGCGCCTTGTCAGCTAAGCGATACGCAAAGTAACGATTCCATCAACCGATACGTAGAATAATTGTTCGATTCGGGAGCACGCGCACATGCCCAATCCCTTCACCGATGTTCGGCATTTCCTGACCGCGACAACGAATGATTATCTCCATCAGGGAAACTGGCGCTTTCTGATCCTGGCGCTGTTCTGGGCGCTGCTGCTCGTCAGCATTGCAATAGCTTTCCGGAATTGGCGGGAGGATCCGACGCAACGTACCGGCCGACATCTTGGAATCTGGCTGGTCCGGGTCCTGATCGGCTGCATGTGGTTTCAGGGCATGTTGTGGAAACTGCCGCTGCCGGCGTCCGACGGTTTGCAATACTTCACCGGACAGGAAACGACCAACGCGGCGTTCGAGTTTCACCGCACCTTCTTGAAGGATATCGTGTTGCCTCACATGAGCGTCTTTGGACCGATTGTTTTTCTTGCCGAGCTCGTATTCGCTGGGTCGATGATGCTCGGGCTCGCAGTGCGCTTCGTCGGCGTGCTCGCCGTCGTCTATACGCTGCAACTCTGGCTCGGCCTCTATGACAGTCCGTCCGAGTGGCCGTGGACGTACATGTTCCTGGCCATGCTGATGTTCCTGTTCGTGATCGAGGGCGCCGGCCGAAGTCTCGGCTTTGATGCTTGGTTGCGCCGCGAAGTGCCCGCCGTGCGCGACGGGAAGGGTCCTGTTGGCTGGTTCTTCAACACCGCGGGTTAGTTGCCATCTTGTTGTGTGAGAGACGAGCGCATGATGGCACTGGCCCGCGCAGCGACGCTTCTTGTGGTGCTGAGCGCAAGTCGCGCATACGCCGCTGACATTGGTTATCTGGCTCCGCCAGGCGTCCCCGCAAAGGAGTTTCCCTCACCTCAGCGTGCGGTTGCGCCGATCGTCAGCCCAAGCCGCTCCGCCGAGGAGCACCGCGACTCCCTGAATGAGGCCGGTGAGATCGCCCGTCTTCTTGAACTGAAGCCGGGCATGACAGTCGGCGACGTTGGTGCAGGCAGTGGCTACCACACGGTCCGCCTCTCGCCTCTCGTCGGGCCCACCGGCTCCGTCCTCGCCGAGGACGTCACGCGGGAGTACCTTGTCGAACTCGCTAAGCGAACGGAACTGCTCGGACTGACAAACGTCAAATTCGCGCTGGGCGAACCGCACGACCCCCGCCTGCCCACGTCCTTGCTGGATGCCGCCATCCTCGTGCACATGTATCACGAGATAAGCCGGCCCTATGCCTTCCTCTACAATCTTGCGCCCGCCTTGAAGCGAGGGGCGCGGGTCGGGATTGTCGACGTCGAGCGCCCGACTTCGGAGCATGGCACGCCAATTGAGCTCCTGCGTTGCGAACTGTCCGCCGTCGGCTATCGCGAGATCGCCACGCATCAACTCGCAGGCGATAGCGGATACCTGGCAGTGTTTTCTCCACCTGACGAAGCCAGCCGAAAGTTTCCCCCGGACATCGTTGCTTGTGGAGACGGTGCCGGCACTCGCTGATCACCGCTTCCGACAGCTATTGTCTGTGAGAAGTTCGTAGCTCAAGCGCGAGGCGAACAAACGTTACCGAAATAGACCAGGCCGCCTTGACGCCGGCGATGAGATTGCCGGAGACCTTCGATACCCCGCCGATGCGGCGCCGCTGCCCGACGGCGATCTCCAGTGCCGGCAAGCGGGCGGCCGCGACCCGCATCAGCATTTCCAGGTTCCAGCCATATGTCCGCTCCTTCATGCCGAGACGCATAAGTTCATCCCGCCGGATGGCGCGAAACGACGACAGGTCGGTGAAGCTTGCACCATAGACGAAGCGCAGGAGCAGTCCGCCGACATGGGCCGCGACGAGTTGCTGTGGCGCCAGGCTGCCGGCCTCGCGTGAACCGCGTACCCGCGAGCCGAGAACGAAGACAGCCTGCCCGGCGACGATCGGCGACACCAGGTCATGGATGAATTCCGCAGGATCGCTGCCGTCGCCGTCGAGGAAGAGGAGAATGTCGGCGTCATCGCGCACAGCGGCGATGCCTGCCTGGATGGCACGACCGTAACCGCGTTGCGGCTCGACAATCACGCGAGCGCCGGCCGCCTCTGCCCGCGCGGCGGTACGGTCACGCGAGGCCCCGTCGACAACGATGACTTCGCTCACATTCTGCTTCAGCACCGCCGTCACGACCTGACCGATCGCCGTTTCCTCATCGAGGCACGGAATGATCGCGGAGACAACGGTCACCTCGTTCACAGGCTCCAGCGCAAGCCGCAATTGGCGCAGCTCCTGGGCGGGTTGTCCGAAAGCAGCGCCGTGCGAAAGTCCCGATACGCGGGCCCGTTCCAGATTTCCGGCAAGGATTGGTGCCCGGCATGGCCGAGCGTGTAGTTGTCGTAGCCACGTTGCGAAAACGGCGCGATACAGCACGGCAAGGCCCGGCCATTGGCAGTGAAATACATCAAAGACCACGGTCGCCGGCAAAGCGACCACGGCGAACCGTCACCGCTGCCCTTCAGACTTAACCCCGGCTCGGTCGCTGCGCCCGACGCGCTGAAGGTCACGCCAAGGGAGCGCGCCACATCCTCGGCCTGCATCAGATAGGCCGCTTCTTCCTGCGTCAGGCGCTCGAACAGCGCCTGATCCGGCTGTGCCTTGCCAATGGCGGATTCGGCGAAAAACACGAGTCGTTGCAGGTAAACCTCTTTGACACCGAGCTCGGCTGCAACTTGCACAAATGCGGGGAGTTGCTCGACAGTCTCTCTCAGGCCAGTAAGCCAAATCGAAACCCGCGGTGTAGTGTATCCCTCCCGCTCCTGGAGCTCGCGAAACGCACGCACGTTGCGGAGGATCCGGCCGAAATAATCTCTACCACGGATTGCCTTGAAGCTCTCGCGGTTTGACGCGTCGAGCGACACCCGCAGATCGTCAAGCCCAGCGTCGATCAGCGCACGGCCGTGGCGCTCACTGAGGACCGTTCCATTGGTGTTAAACAGGACGTAAGCGTTGCGGTCCTTCAGATATCTGACCATCCGGGGCAGGTTCGCGACCAGCATCGGCTCGCCGACGCCGTGCAGAACCGCCCGCGCAAGATCGGGAACCTGGTCGACAATCGACGCAAACAGGTCCCAGCTCATGTCCGCCGGCGGTTCGAGCTCCTCGTAGGTGCGAGGACAGGTGGTGCACAGGAGATTGCAGCGATTGGTCACTTCCAGATAAAGGCAGACTGGCGGACGCTCGGCGATCCCGGTGCGCTCGCCCGTGACCAACTCGTGATAGCGGCGCGGATCGAAGGGCGCGCGAGTGCCTGGCGCTTCGCCGGAAAGGCTCATGGTGATAACTCGGCGTCTGCGGTGCGCTGCATGCGGGTCCTCCAGGCCACCAAGGCCCACGCTAGGAAAAGACCTCCGAACAGAATTGATTTGCTCACCATTCTTGGAATGTAGAAATCCCAGTCGAGTTGTTCGGACAGCAGGAGCGCTCCAATCGAAACGACCCACGTCGGCGGGGAGCCACATAGGGCGGCAAACGGTGTGATGACGAGAAAATACCAGGGATAGTTGGGCGACAACAACAGCAGAGCGACGAGTAACAGCATGTTGATGTCGGCAAGGCTGGACGCGATGGTGTGACGAGAGCGGCGGGCCACGGAGAGCCCCTTGGACGTGAGGACCAGCGCGGCCAGTACGACGTAAGCGACCACATCACCTTGATGCTCCCCAAACACAAGCCGCCAGAGCGACAACAGCCAGAGGTCGTTGCCGGCAAGGATTCCCTCTTCCGTCAGATAGCCTTTGGTCAGGAATCCGAGAACCCCCCAACCGACCGATAAATAGGGAAGATAACAAAGCGCGACGGCGGCGATCACGAGGAGCGGCATCTTGAGATCCCACGGGCGCCAGATCCCCGCCAGCACCGGCGCAGCAATTGGCTTCACCAGCGCAGCAAACGTGATCATGACGGCTCCGCGGAGAGCATGGCCGGTCAGGGCAATCCACAGGCCCAGCAGCATCAGCGCAACCATCAGCGCGTCGACATGGCCGCTATTGGCAATCTCCCACAAGGGAAGCGGATGCCAGAGATAGGCGGTCACGCGCGTCAACGGGCGGTTCATGCGGCGCAGCAGGAGCATGATCAGTGTAACGGTGACGGACTCGCAGACCAGCAGTGCAAGACGCATTATCGTCACGCTCTCACCGATCCGCGTTACAATGAGGAAGAAAAATTGCGCCACCGGTGGATAGATCGTGACGGCAACATCGGCCCGGTTGATGTGCGGAAAGATCGTCCCGTCGCGCAGAAACGCCAGCGCCTCATGGGCCGGGAAATAGCGATAGGGATTTATGCCGGCGGCCTGAACCCTGCCGTCCCAGACATAGCGATAGATGTCGCTGGACAGCAGCGGATCGAATAGCAGCACATAGGCTCTCAGAAGGATCCCAAGTCCAAAGACAAGCCATAGCGCGCGTTCGGGTGGTACGCGCTCGGCCAGGCCGGTTGCTGCAATCGTGAGCAGGCCTGCGAGGATTGCCAGAGCGATGAAGGCATTGTCACCTCGAGCCTCGAAGGCAAAGGGTGTCACCAGGGTCAAAGCGACCAGGACAGCACCGATGCCGGCCAACAGATGAAGCGGAGGCACGCCGTTGGCGGAGCGCGCCAGTCGACCGAATTGATTAGCGACAGCTCCCGGCATTGGCTTCATGGGCTTGGCCGCGGCGCGTCTTTGAGGAAGGCTCGGCTCGCCGCGGCAAACCCGCCGCCACGAAAGCGGGTCGCATGGCCGAACAATTCGTCCTGCAGCCAACGCAACGTTTGGATGTCGTCGACATCGTACCATTCCGGAAGCAGCGTCGTGGCGAGCCCGATTTCGGCAGCGCGCTCGCACGTGGTGCGAGCGACGGTTTCCGTTCCCCATGCGATGCGTGCGAACAGCTGCTGATGCGGGTGTTTCAAGCCGATGAGGTAGTAGCCGCCGTCGCTTGCTGGTCCAAGCACCATCCGGTCGCCGGGCTCGCGCAGGGCTTCGATCGCCTGCGCCAGCAGCCGGGATGGCAAGGTCGGGCTGTCGCCATTCACAAGCAGGACGCAGTCATGTCCGGCAAGGAGGAGCGCGCCCGCCGCGCCAATCAGCACGTGTCCGAGATCGTCGCCGGCCTGTAGCAACAGTCCGAACTCCGTCGGAAGCAGCTGCCGCATGATGTGCTCGACGCCTGCAGGCGCATAGACGCCATAGCCGCGCCTGCCGAGCGCCTCCGGTACCGCCTCGATGGCCGCGGCGACGTCGCGCAGAAAGCAGGCGGATAATTCCGAAGCGGCAGCGACACCAATGGCCGCGGCAAGCCGCGTCTTTGAGCGGCCGGGCTGCGGCGCCTTGCATATGATCCCGATCGCGGCCCCGCTCACGGCGGGAGCCGGGACCGCAGGCGATCGCCGGCGATCGTGATCAATTGCAGCGCGTCATGGCTGCCGTCCGCTTCGCCCTTTTCAAAATCGCCGTCGATGCGTCCCATTTGATTTGTGACGTGGGCAAAACACAGGACAGGCCTTTGTCGGACTTGCGCGAACGCGTAAAGCGCGGCGGCTTCCATCCCGACTGCCATCAGGTTCCTCCTGCACATTCCGTCGATCGCCGACCGGGTTTCACGAACGGCGCATCGGTTGTCCAGGTCGCGCCCGCAAACACCGGCACGGGAAATTCGCCGAATGCGCCGTCGAGCGCCGCGATCAATCCGGCATCGGCATCCGAATAATCGGACGGCGCCATGTAGTGATAGCTGGTGCCTTCGCCGCGCAACGCGCGTTCGATGATGATGAAATAAGGCGGCGGGCGCACCGGTACGATCTGTGGAGGTGACGCTGATCAAGAGCTTACAGCCTGATGCGAACATTTCTTCGGCGATCAGGACTGCGTACGAGGCGCCGACGGCGCAGCCGACAATTCCGAACTCAAACCCGCCGCGGCCGAATGGGTAGAGCTGCGTGTGATAGCAGGCCCATCCCGGTTCAAGCCGGGCCTCGCCACGGGTGAGCAGGCTGCGCACGATGTCACCGTCAGGGTCCGGGACACAGATCTCCGGGATGCTTGAGCCCGCAGTGCGCTTTTGCCTGCGCGCTTCGCGCAGCGGATTTTCCGGCGTAAATTCGGATGGTTGCGCGTAATGTTTTTGCGCGAGGATGGGCGGGACCCCGCCGTCATTGACCGCCATCACCAGACAAACCCTCGTTACGCCGTGGCCGCTCATTGGTAGCGTTCTCCTCGACAGCGGGCAAGTGCTGCGCGCTGGTTGCGGCATCAGAGATCGCAGCCGGACGATGGGATGGGTGTCACCGACGTCATGAAAAAAGACTTCGAGTGACGCAGGATGGCTTCGAAGAACGTAATGACCGCGGATATCACTCGCTGCTGATACGGCGAAAGCTTGCGATGCTTGAGGTCGTATTGATCCGATAGGGCTGATCGGGTAGCATCATGTCTGACCGCTGCAGCGCCAAGGTGTCGAGGGTCGTCATGAATCACGAGACCGCAGTATCGAATGCCAAAGAGATCGCCGATCGCATTCTCGCACCTGCGGCCACGCAAAACGACAAGGAAGCTCGATTTTCGTCCGAGGCAATTGCGGCGCTCGGTCCGGCCGGATTGCTGGGGATCATGCTGCCCACCGAGGTGGGCGGCTCGGCCCTGGGACCGCGGACCCTGGCTGCCGTCATCGCGACGCTCGCGGAAGCGGACGCGTCAGCCGCGATGGTTTACTTGATGCACATGTGCGCTACCGCGATCATCGCGGCGGCCCGTCCGGGCGCCACGGTCGCGCAGACGCTAAAGGATATTTCGGCGGGAGAACACCTGAGCACCCTGGCATTCAGCGAAGCCGGATCGCGCAGCCACTTCTGGGCACCTGTCTCGCGAGCGAAGCGCAACGGCGCCGGCGTGCACCTCACGGCCAAGAAATCGTGGGTGACGAGCGCCGGCCACGCCCAAAGTTATGTTGTCTCGGCGCTGGCTCCTGAAGGGAAGAGTCCAACGGATTCGACCCTGTACCTCTGCGCCGGTGGTACGCCTGGACTGTCGGTCGCCGGCCCATGGGACGGTTTTGGGATGCGCGCCAACGCTTCCGCGCCGATGATCCTCGAGAATTGCGAGGTCGCGCCCGGTCTGCAGCTGACCGAGGACGGCGCCGGCTTCAATGCGATGCTGGAAGTCGTGCTTCCGATGTTCAACCTCGGAACATCGGCGGTCGCACTAGGCCTTTGCCGGGCCGCAGTGACGGGGACCGCGGCTCATCTCAAGAGCGCTCGCTTCGAGCATTTGGGACAGACCCTCGGGGAGGGCCTGCCGACGCTTCGTGCGCAGCTTGCCACGATGCAGATCGACACTGATGGGCTTGCAGCGCGCGTCGACGATCTAGTCGATCACCTGGAGCGCCCCCGAGACACCACCATGCTGCGCGTGCTCGAGAGCAAGGCGTCGGCAGGTGATGTCGCTATCGCCGTCACCTCGGCGGCGATGCGGGCGTGCGGAGGCGCTGCGTTTTCCAAGCATTTGGTCATCGAGCGGCTGTTCCGCGACGCGCAAGCGGGCGCTGTTATGGCGCCGACAGGCGATGTTCTGCGCGAATTCATCGGCAAAGCCATTTTGGGAATACCGCTGTTCTGAGCACGAGAGCGCTGCGCCATTTGGCAGCGCGGGGCAAGTGCGATTGATCGCATCTGAATATTAAGCGTGACAGGTGAAGCATGAGCCGGACGATCTGGGTAGGTGCTGTCGCATATGATCCGAAGGTGGTGGGTATCTGGGAGGGCATGCGGCGGTACTTTCACGAGGAAGCGGGCCTCCCCGTTGAGGTCGTTTTGTTTCAAAGCTACGAGGCGCAGGTCGCCGCCCTCTTGGCGTTGCCCGGCGATCCGCTACCGCGCATCGACATCGGATGGAACACGAACCTCGCTTATGTTCAGGCCGATGCCTGGAGCAACCACCGCTGCCGACCGATCGCGATGCGCGATACGGATGTAGGCTGGATGACCAAGATCGTCGCGGTCACCGGGGGCCCGGTGGCGACGATTGCCGATCTCAAGAACCGCTCCCTGGCGCTCGGCAGCCGCGATAGCGGCCATGCGGCAATCCTCCCGGTTTACTTCCTGCAGCGGGAGGGACTGGCTGAAGGAAAGGACTACCTAACGCTGCGCTTCAACAGCGACCTCGGCAAGCACGGTGACACGGGCGCAAGCGAAGTTGATGTTGTTCGCGCGGTGCTCGATGGCCGCGCCGATGCCGGCGCAATTGGCAGCCCATTCTGGAATACCGTGCGCACCGAACGCTTGGTGCCTGAAGGCGCGCTGACCGAGATCTGGACGTCGCGGCCCTATAATCACTGCATGTTCACGGCTCGATCGGATCTCGATCCCGCGTTGGAGCAGGCATTTGCCAAAGCACTATTCGGAATGAGCTATGACAACCCGATGCATCGTCCCGTGCTAGAGGCGGAAGGGCTGCGCCAATGGTTGGCGCCGCAGCCGGAAGCGTATGCCGAGTTGCGGGAAGCGTCGGTGCAACAGGGCTTTTTGAAGCGGCCTCAGGCTTAGCGGCCAGGAACCAAAACGGGTTCGGCCCAAAGTGCACTCTCCGCCGTTTATCAGGCGCAATTAAAAATCTTGGCCAACCGGCGCTGATGCTCATGCTCGCGATCGAAGGCGTGCCGCACAGCTGCGAAGGAATTGGCCAGGGGAAAGATTTCGCGGCTGACCAGCAGGTCGTTGTCTTCGGCTCCGACCGGATGCCAAAACACGCCTTCCGCCGTAATCGTCAGCTCGGGAATCAAATCGGTCCTTGCCAAAGCGATGCCCTGCTTGGCCGAGCCTCGCAGAGCAATTCGCCTGACGACCCGATTCTCCTCGCTAACGTGATGGGCGTCTAGGAAGCCGCGGAATTCCTCGGCCTCCGCGTCAGACGACACTGTCGCCGCCAGTCGTACCCGGAATCCTTCGGCGCGGGCTTGCTCGATTCCTTTCCATGCACGTGCCCATGTCCCCTTTCCACGATGGCTGTCGTGGCGCTCCGGCGTCGGGCTGTCGAGGCTGATTTGCAA
Organism: uncultured Alphaproteobacteria bacterium; assembly: GCA_963734795.1. Taxonomy (GTDB): domain Bacteria; phylum Pseudomonadota; class Alphaproteobacteria; order Rhizobiales; family Xanthobacteraceae; genus Bradyrhizobium. The sequence continues at coordinate 929,688 of CAVTIW010000009.1, read as the reverse complement.
GGTTACGCGCTCGCGCTGCAAGGAGCGCAGCGTTTTGAGCCGACTTCCACCAAACAGCATGCCGTTGGTGAGGACCGTGACTGGCGCCGCCGCAGCGCACGCGGCAAGGATCTCACCAATATCGGGCAGCATGAATGGCTCGCCGCCGGTCACAAAAAATTCGCTTACGCCGAGTTCTGGTGCTTCGATAGCGATCCGTCGCACACGCTCGAGACCAAGGGGTCGCCGCGGAGCTTTAGGGGACGAGCGCACGCAACAATAGTCGCAGCTCAGGTTGCAGTCGAAGTTGGTGTAGAGCCACAAGCGAGAGCCGACAGGCCGATCTTCTCCAATATTCTCAGGAGCCTCTCCGTACCGGAGCATCCAATGGGTGCGACCTTCCTCGACCGCAATATCGACCAAACTGTTGCGGGTGAAGCGACACCATGCCTCGAGCTCGGGGCCGATGCTTGGATCGCCGCTGACCACGGCCACGAGGTCGCCCTTACGGCTGCGGCGTAGCGCAGCTATCAAATCCGGCAAGAGGCCCGAGGCAAATGTCTTGGTGCCGGCGTCGAGTTCAACGTTCGCGTTCGTTCTCATACAGTATACTATAGTTTTTGCCTCAAGAAATCCAAGGCGGTCCAGGGTTTTCAAATTGTACATTTGCCGACCAAGCGCGTGGAAAGGAAAATAGGGTGCAGGCCCGTCCGGATAGAATCCCTTGGGGTGCCGATGTTCAACGTAGAAGCAGACGCAAAAATGCCACTTCCGGGCTCATGCACCGCAGCCAAAGGGCGGAAATGAAGGTAGTTTCCAAAACCGAGCGCTTCAGAAGGGGTCATTAGGTGTGGCGCGCAACAGGACATCGCGCGATGGATCACATCACAACGGAGGCGGCGCTGGCTGCACCGGCTTCGGACCGGATGCCCGGGCGGTGTCCCGCTGTGGGCGGCTAATTTTAGATATGGCGAGTTGCCGTGCGTACTCCCGGTCACTGACGTCCTTGTATTGCGGGCTCGTCAGTGAGGCGAGGAACGCCACTACGTCGTCGATCTCGGACTCCGACAGCGCCAACGGCTGCATGTCCTTGTCGAGCCAGGGGTCCGTGATTCCATCGCCCTTGTTGTAATGATCCATCACATCCCACAATGTTTGCATCGACCCGTCATGGAAGTAGGGCGTCGTCACGACAACATTTCGCAGGCCCGGCGTCTTGAACGACGCGATATCACTCTGCTTCCTCGTAACGAGGAAACGCCCGAGGACCGACATCTCGCCGGTGATCGCCGTGGTGTCGATAGCCGGCAGATCTCCTTGCGCCAGCTCGCGCTGAGCCTGTTGCGCCAAGGGAGCGACGCGATGCCGGAGGATTCCGATGCCAATGTTATGAAAATCGTTGTCGATGAAGAGGGTTGCATCCCGTTGATTCTCGGTCAAAGCATGGCAGAGGTGACAACGAGCCTTGGTATTGAACAATTCCCAACCGCGTTTGGCCGAGTCGCTGATGGCGTTTGCATCTCCCGCGATGAAATGGTCGAACGGGGAATCGAATGAGCCCAACGTCCGTTCGTAGGCTGCAATAGCGCTCAACATATCCTGCTCGTTCACACCCCCGCCGAAAGCTTGCACGAATTGGGTCTGATAATCCTTGTCGCTGGCGATCCTGGACACAGCATCCCCGAGGCTGGCCGAGCCCATCTCGAAAGGGTCAGTGATCGGCAGTGCCGCCTGCTGCTCCAGCGTAGTGACCCTGCCGTCCCAAAACTGATGTCTGTTATAGAGGGCATTCAGAACGGTTGGGGCGTTGCGTTGGCCGACGCGGCCGTGGATGCCGACTGATCCCGGCCTGCCATCAGTGAAGGCGCGATCCGGATCGTGGCAGGTGGCGCAGGCGACAGTGCCGTCACCTGAGAGCCGCCGCTCGAAGAACAGCTTCTGACCCAATGCAACTTTGGCAGGTGTGAGCGTGGCCGGCGAGATAACATACTCGGTCAGGACCGTGGGGAAGCCGACCTGATCTGATGAGCGCGGTTCAGCCAGCGGACCTCGCTTAATCGGCGGCGGTGCCTCCCCCGTCGCCAGAGCGAGCGGTGGGCTGACGCCAGTGTCTTCACTCACAGCCGTCGCAGGAAGCAACGCGCAACTACATGACAGGGCAACCGCCAGGTAGGTGATGCGCATCAAAGAGCTTTTGCTTTTTGGCCGAACGCGACGTTGAAAAAGGCGCATAGGTCCACTCCTCAACACTTCCTCCGCGGCCTCAAATTCGGTTAGCTGCGCGCGGTACGATCCGCGCCCGTCCTCCTACGGCTGCCGGCCGTAGTGCAGCATATCGAATTGGCGAGCATCAGTCAGGAGGTAACGGAGCGGCATTGCTGAGGCCCAGGGCTTGCTGGACGAAGCAGACACGCCGGCTGCAGCGGTCTTGTTCACGCGCGGATGCCGTGCGGTCTTCACGAGCGGGAGCGGGCACCCCATATATCGTGGGATCTTCAGCCTCGGAAAGATTCGATGCCCCGCAATTTGGCGCTTGTTCTCATCGGACTGCTCGGCAGCATGGTCGTACCGGCGGGCGCATACGCGCAGCTGACGCCGCCGGCGGGATCGGCAGGCGCGGGCAATTCGCCGATCAACGGCGTGCCCTTCGGTCCCGCCAATCCCAGCGTGCTCAGCGACCCCAGCGGCATCGGCAACGCGGCGAGGATCCCGCCGCTTGGTAGAAACCCGCCTCCGCCGCCAGTTGTCGATGGATCCGTCGGTTCACCACCGTCACGCGTGGCGGCGCCCTACGCGGGCGCGTCGCAGCGCATCTTCAGCCCAGATCAGGTTGACTCGAGAATGCCGCCGGTCCGCCGGCACGGGCGGCCACAGGTCAGAAAGTTTACGGGGATTTGCCGGGGCTGTTAGCGCGAGCAGGATCGATGCCCGATTCCGGAGGACAGGCTAAATCACCACGCCTTCTTGTCCACACCCGCGATCCGCAATAGACTCGCTACGTCCTGCGGCCGAGCTGCCCGCGCCTCAGCCTCGCCTCAGCTTGCCGTTCGAATGGCCGCCACTTTTCTCAGTCTGCGGTCGCCGAAGCGCTCCAGTCCCGCCAGCGCCACCGCCGACAGGAACGGCAGGCTCTGAATCAACAGGATGGCGGCGAACAAATCGATCTCGACCAACCTGTAGATATTGGTCGCGCAGACGGTGATGGCGCCGGCGACCAGCAGCGCGCCGAGCACCGCTTCCGGCATCGCCGCGAAGCCGGTGGGCACCAGGACGCCGTTACCCTTGCGGGTGCGATGGAAATGGTTCTGGCGCGCCGGGAGCGCGGCTTTGAAGGCGGCACTCGCTACCGTCCACTGCAAGGACATCAGCATCACCATGGCGCCGAGCATCTGCCGGTACGGAACTGCGACGCGCAGCCGGTAGGAACAGGCAAAGTGCGCGAGCGAAACCAGGAAGGCCGTCAGGACCGGCACGGTCAGCAATGGGTCCGGGATGGCGACGACCTGGAAGGCCACGAACGGCACCCAGACCAGATTGAGCAGCGCCGCGGCGACGGCAATGAGTTCGACCCCGAACCAGTTCAGCCAGCCGAACGCGAATTCCCGCTTCTGGTCATGGTCGAGCAGGCTCGCACCCGGCAGCAGTCGCCGCCAATGCTTCTTCACGATCTGCACGGCGCCGCCGGCCCAGCGCGAGCGCTGGGTCTTGAAGGCCAGATAGTCCTGCGGCAGCAGTCCCCAGCCATAGCGGCGGTTGGTGTAGTGGGCACGCCACCCGAGTTCGAGGATCGTCAGTCCGAGGTCGCTGTCTTCGCAAATCGTGTCGCTTGACCAGCCGCCGGCGGCTTCCAGGGCGGCGCGGCGGATCAGGCACATCGTGCCGTGGACGATGATGGCGTTGAACTCGTTGCGCTCGACCATGCCGATGTCGAAGAAGCCGGCGTATTCGGCGTTCATCGCGGCGTGGATGGGGCTGCGGTCGCCGTCACGATGATCCTGCGGCGCCTGGATCAGACCAACCCCGGGGTCGGCGAAGCCGGGGACCAGATCCGCGAGCCATCGGGGATCGACGACATAGTCAGCGTCGATGACGCCGATGATCTCGGCATCTGCTGCGGTCTCGGCCATCGCGAGCCGCAGCGCCGCGGCCTTGAATCCCGTCAGGTTCTGCACGCAAACGAACTTGAAGCGCGGGCCAAGCTCGCGGCAGCGCGCCTCCACCGGCTGCCAGAACGCCGGGTCGGGCGTATTGTTGATGACGACCACGCACTCGAAATCCGGATAGTCCAGCCGCGCCACCGAATCGATGGTGCGCAACAACATCTCGGGTGGCTCGCGGTAAGCGGGAATGTGGATCGATACTTTCGGCACCCTGGCGCTGGGGCTCGGCGATGGCGCGCCCAGCAGCCGCGTCGGCGCGCGGCCAAGCGCGACAGTTGCCATCTCGTGCACCCGGGAGAGCACGATGGGGGCGAGCAGGCCCATGAGCGGAAGCCCGACGCCGAACGCGATCACCTCGCCGTGCAGGAGATAGTGGCCGTGCCAGTACACCAATACGCTTGCGCACCAGTGGCCGATAAAATGGTCTGCGGCGGCGAGCACCGTCGCCTGGCCGACGGTCGCGCCGCGAAGTGCCAGGATCGAGATTGACAGCAACGAGCCGACGAGGATCGCCAGCAGCGCCGCCTTCCAGTAGTCGGGATCGACCAGCGGTCCGGTCCAGGAGAATTTCGGTCGCAGCGACGCGTCGAAGATGCCCCAATAAGGCCCGACATTACCCTCGAACAATTTCTCCGGCTGATCGATCGCTTCGACGATATTGTAGTCGATACCTTCCGCGCTGGCGCGCGCAACAAAGTCACGCAACAACACGGCCTGCGTGATCGGGCCGGGCACGGCGTGCTTGAAATTGTGTCCGGCGCTCGGCCAGCCGAACTCGCCGATCACGATCTTCTTACCGGGAAACGTTGCTTTCAATCTGTCGTAAATTGCAAACGACCCGTCGACGGCGGTGTTTTTGCTCATGCCGTCCCAATAGGGCAGGATATGCGCAAAGACCTGGTCGACAGGCTCGGCGAGTTCCGGGTGATCGACGAAGGTTTTCCAGTTGTCGGCCGTTGCCACCGGCACCGGACTGTCTCGCTTCACGCGCCTGATGATGTCGACCAGCGCGGCGGGGGTCTGATCGCGGCGCCAAACGGTTTCATTGCCCACGACCAGACGGGTGACGTTCGGGTAGCGCCGGGCGAGGGCGAGAGCGGTGGTAATCTCACGTTCGTTTCGAACAGCGTCCCTGCCGATCCAGGCACCTAGCGTGACCGTGAGCCCGAGTTCCGCCGCGATCTCGGGAACGCGTTCCAGCCCCTGGGTCGAACCGTAGGTGCGTACCGCCTTTGCCTGTGCGGCAATCGCGGTGAGATCGGCGCGGATCTGTGCTTCGGGCACCGTCGAGCCGGCCGAGGCAAACCGGTTGTATGAGACGCTCGGCAACCGGTCTTCCACCGAAGCCGCGGTGGCATCGGTTTTGTTCAGCGCCCAGAAGGCAAAATGCAAACACGCGACCAGGCTGACGACCACCGCAAAAGTTCCCAGCGACAGAACGCGATGGCGGCCACTTGCGGTGCCGATCCATCTTCCGTCCCGGCCAACCTCATCTCGCGTCTTCATTCGGGTCCCCTGCCATCCCGGTAACCGACGCCTTGCCGGCGTTTTCGCGCCGGCCCGGATACCCTTCGCGTGCTGACTTCGCTTTGACGGGGCGCGTCGAGGGCATGGAACTTGGTGGACGCCGGACTGCGGGTGTTCTGAAGATAGTGACGAGGGAAACGGGCTCAATGCAAAATTCTGTTAATATTGCGTTCTCCGCTGCCCGACACCGGGGATGTAACGAGCACGGTTCTGCCAAGCATGGCCGGTTCCTGCGGCTACAGCGTGCCGCGAATTCTGATTTCGCTGGGATCCAGACTGCGGGGCCGCTGCGCGCGCCATCGGATCGGCTCATGATCGCGTAGGGGACAATACGCGACGACTCGCGTGCGCTGCCCGACGCGCTACACCTTGGTCTTGCAGCAGGGCATCGCAAGCCACAGCCGCCGGTGGCAGTGCAGGGAAGCAAGCTTTATACGCTCGACGGCGGCGCCGGCGGCGAGCACGCATTGCGTCTGAGCATCCCAAAAGCCGGCTTGAGCGCTTTCACCTTCACGTTCGGCTAAATCGCCGCGGCATCACGGCTGATGCCGTCGGGTGATGGCGACCTGTGCCGCCTGGGCGTAGAGGCTCGAGATCAAATCCAGCTGGCTGCTGGTGGTCTCGGACTTCGCCGCCCAGCCGTCCAGCGCCTCGAGCATCGGCGGCAATGTGGCGGCGCGCAGGGCGGCGTAGGCTTCGGTGACGGAATAGCCGGTTGCGGTGGCCCGATAGCGGGTTTCCTTGCGCGACGAACCGCCCTCGGTTTCGATCAGGCCGGACCGAACCAGCTTGCGCGTGGCGTATTGAAGATTGGGGACGTCGACGCGGTTGAGCAACTGGCCGATCTCGGAAAGCCGCTTCGGCTCATCGCCCATCCGAACCACATTGAGCACGGCGACGTCGTCGCCAGTGAGCGGCACGTCGCAGATCGCGGCGAGGCACGCTGCCTTCCAGCGATAATAGGCCTGCGCCAGCCGTTCCAGTCCGAATTCGAAATCGGACAGCCGCCGTTCGGTTTCGGTGCGCGCCAGATGCCAGTTCCCCGGCCGTTCGGCCACGGCGGATTGCTTCTTCGGCCGCGCGGCGCCGCCGGCTTTTTTCAGCGCTGTCCTCTTCAAAACGGTCTCCCGATGTCGCGTTCGCTCAAGGCATAGGCACGCCCTGCTCAATCTAAGCTATTTACATTCGCGATTCTTACATTAAAAATTCAATTAAGAAAACACGATGAAATGGCGGCGCACGGAATTGCCTGCTATGAAAATGCCGGTGCGAAGAAGTGCCGATACGAAAGCAGTGGCACGCAAGTTTTCCGACGGGGGGTCGAACCAATGGCAGGACAATGGATTGATATCGCGGCCGCGGATGGCGGCACCTTCAAGGGATACCTGACCGTCCCGGCGTCGGGATCAGGTCCCGGCATCCTGCTGCTGCAGGAGATCTTCGGGGTCAATTCCTCGATGCGCGAAGTCGCCGATTATTATGCCGAGGAAGGTTACGTCGTGCTGGCGCCGGACCTGTTCTGGCGAATGGAGCCCGGCGTCGATCTCGGTTACACCGAAGCCGATTTCAACAAGGCGTTTGGCTATTATCAGCGCTTCGACGCCAACCAGTCGATCAAGGACGCCGCCGATGCGCTGAAGGTTTTGCGCGCGCGTCCGGAATGCGTCGGCAAGGTCGGCGCGCTCGGCTTCTGCCTCGGCGGCAAGCTGGCTTATCTCGCCGCGGCGCGCACCGATGTCGATTGCGCCGTCTGTTATTACGGCGTCGGCATCGAGGCCGATCTCGGCGAGGCCGGAAAGATCAAGGGCCCGATGGTGCTGCATTTCGCCGAGCTCGACAAATACGCACCGGCGGAGGCGCGCGAGCAGGTCAAGGCCGCCTTCGCCAAACGCCCCGACGTCGAATTGTATCTGTATCCCGGCTGCGACCATGCCTTCGCGGCGCCCGAGCGCGCCAGCTTCAACAAGCCGGCGACCTTGATGGCGCATTCGCGCTCGATCGCGCTGTTCCGCAAGGTGCTGGGTCCGCACTACGATCTCTCTGCGCTGTGGGACCGTCATACCGAACTGGAATTCGGGGTGCGCTCGGCCGAAGCGACCATGGCGACCATGGTGGCGGAGCCCTACGTCAATCACATTCCGACCATGACCGGCGGCGTCGGCTATCGCGACCTGCTGCGGTTTTACGCCAACCATTTCATCCCGAAGACGCCCAAGGACACCAAACTGATCCCGATCTCGCGTACCATCGGCGCCGATCGCGTCGTCGACGAGATGCTGTTCTGCTTCACCCACGACATCGAGATCGACTGGATGCTGCCCGGCGTGGCGCCGACCGGGAAGTACGTGGAGATTCCACTGATCGCGATCGTCCGCTTCCGCGGCGACAAGCTTTACAACGAACACATCTACTGGGATCAGGCTTCGGTGCTGGTGCAGGTCGGGCTGCTCGATTCCGCGCTGCTGCCGGTGGCCGGCGTCGCGACGGCGAAAAAACTCGTCGACGAGACGCTGCCGTCGAACACGCTGATGGCGCGCTGGGCCGAGAGCGCACCGCGGGCCGCTGAATAGATCGCCTCAATCAACGGCGCCCGCCCCGGGCGCCGTTTCGTTACGTGGAGTACATCGTCATGGGTTCTTCCGTACTTTCTCGTCGTACCATCCTGCAGCTGGCCGGCGCCGCCGCCTTGCCGCTTTCTCCCGGCCTGCTCGGCGGACCGGCGCAAGCCGCTGCCGCGGGAACGCTGACCATCGCCTACAACGTCAATCTGCCATCGTTCGATCCGACCGTCGGATCGTCCGCGGTCAATCCGACCATCCAGTCGATCTATCAGGCGATCTTCGATCCCTACATCGGTCAGGCGCCCGACCTGTCGTTCAAGCCCGGATTGCTGACCAAATGGGGCTGGAACGCTGACCGCACCAAGATCACGATGGAGCTGCGCAAGGGCGCGACCTGGCATGACGGCTCGCCGGTCACGCCGGAAGACGTGGTGTGGTCGCTGACACGCGCGGCCGATCCGAAAGGCGGCAATCCGATCCAGTTCGTCTGGGCCAAGGTCGGCAACTACAAGATCGACGGCAACACCATCACCGGCGACGTGCTGGAATTCGAACCGACCCTGTTCAAGTGGATGGCCTTCCTCACCGGCTATGTGCTGCCCAAGGCCTATTACGAGAAGGTCGGCGCGGAAGGTTTCGAGAAGGCGCCGATCGGCTCCGGCCCCTACAAGGTCGACGCCTTCGAGCGCAACGCGTTCCTGCGGCTCAAGGCGCATCCCGGCTATTGGGGCAGCAAGCCCGCCTTCGATACCGTGGTGTTCAAATTCGTCACCGACCCCACCAGCCGCGTCGCCGAGATCGAGTCCGGCGGATCGGACCTTACCTTCGAGATTCCTTACGAGGAGTTCGACCGCCTGAAGTCGAAACCCGGCCTGGTCGGGCAGACCAAGCCGGTGTCCGATATTGCGATGATCTTCATCACCGACATCGATCCGATGCTCGACCGCAACGTTCGCCTCGCCGCCAACCACGCCATCGACAAGAAGGCGATCGTCGACCGGCTGCTGAAAGGCTACGGCGTGCCGATCTCGACGCTGGAAGCGCCGGGCTATGCCGCGTTCGATCCCGCGATCAAGGTGTCCTACGATCCGGAGCTGGCGAAAAGCCTGCTCGCCAAGAGCGGCTACTCGCCGGAAAAGCCGGTCCAGTTCAAGATCCAGACCACGCGCGGCTTCAAGCCGAAGGATTACGAGATGATCCAGGCGATCGTCGGGATGTGGCGCAAGGTCGGGATCGAGGCCAACATCGAGGTCTACGAAATCGCCCAGCATTTCGAGCTGCGCGCCCGCCACGCGCTGGCGCCGGCGGCGTTCTACAATTGGGGCAACGCGATCGGCGATCCCACCACCTCGACCGGTTTTGCGATGTTCGGCCCGTCGCCGCATAGCGCCTGGAAGGGCAAGGATCTGGTCGAGCGGATCGGGCCGCTGTGGGGCGAAAAGGACGAAGCCAAGCGGATCGCCGGCTGGAAGGCGGTCGACAAATACATCGCCGAGGAAGGCGAGGTGATCCCGCTGTTCCAGTATGTGCAGCCGATCATCCACAAAAAGGGACTGAAGGTCGTGCCGCAGGCCAATGGCATGATTCTTCCGCAACTGGTCACGCCGGCATAAGGCGCAGAGCAAAGCGAGACGCTTATGAGATGGGGCGAGATCATCAGGCGACTCGTCCTGATCCCGCCCACGCTGGTTGGCGTGGGCGCCATCGTCTTCGTGCTGCTGCGCGTGGTGCCCGGCGATCCGATCGCGATGATGATTCCGCCGGGCGCCTCGCCGGCCGACATCGACCGGCTGCGGGCGTTCTACGGGCTTGATCAATCGATCCCGCTGCAGTTCGTCACCTGGTTCGGCCAGCTGCTGACCGGCGACTTCGGCCGCTCGATCAGCCTGCACCAGCGTGTGTTCGAACTGGTGCTGGCGCGGTTGCCGGCCACGCTCGAACTGGCGCTGCTGGCGACGCTGATCGCCGTGGTGCTCGGCGTGCTGGCGGCGCTGCTCGGCGTCTATGTTCGCGGCCGACGCTCCGAATGGGCCGTCGACGGCGGCATCGGCCTTTTCCTGGCGATTCCCGATTTCCTCTGGGGGCTGATCTTGCTGCTGCTGTTCGGCGTGCTGATCCCGCTGCTGCCGATATCGGGCCGCATCGATCCGCAGCTCGACGTCGCGTTCCGGAGCAATTTCTATCTGATCGAAAGCCTGCTGACCGGCCGGCCCGACGTGGCCTATGCCCTGCTGCAGCACATGATCCTTCCCGCGCTGGCGCTGGCGCTGCCGTTCGCAGCCCTGGTGGCACGCATCCTCAAGGCCTCGCTGTCGGAAGCCGAGGACCAGGACTACGCGCAGATCGCCCGCGCCCGCGGCTTTTCGCGGCCGGCGATCCTGCTGCGCGAGGTGTTTCCCAACGCGCTGATTCCGACGGTCGCGCTCGGCGGCGTCCAGATTACGCTGCTCTTGGGCGGCACCGTGCTGGTGGAACGCATCTTCTCCTACGAGGGCATCGGCAACATGGCGATCGACGCGGTGATCAACCGCGATTTTCCGCTGATCCAGGGACTGATCCTGACCTTCGCCGTTCTGTTCATCGCGCTCAACCTGGTGGTCGATCTGCTGGTCACGCTGCTGGATCCGAGGCTGCGTCATGGTTGATCTCGCCGTCAGCGCTCCGATCGAACGCCCGTCGCGGTGGCGGACCGCACTTGCGCGCGGCGGCCTGCGGCTGTGGGTCGGCGGCGCGACTGGTGAGCCTGCTTTTCCTGGTTGCATTGCTGGCGCCGCTGCTGGCGCCGCACGATCCGATCGAACAGGATCTGATGTCGGCGCAATTGCCGCCGGCCTGGATGCAGGGCGGCGAGCCGGCCTATCCGCTCGGCACCGACAGCCTCGGCCGCTGCGTGCTGTCGCGCCTGATGTTCGCGGCCAGGACGGCGGTGGCGGTGGCGCTGATCGCGGCCTCGCTGGCCGCTGCGATCGGAATTGCGTTCGGCCTGACCGCCGGCAGTTTCGGCGGCTGGATCGATCAGGCCGTCTCGCGCCTGATCGACGTCTGGATGGCGTTTCCTCCGGTGCTGCTCTCGATCGTGCTGGCGGCGGTGATCGGCGCCGGACTGACCTCGGTGATATCAGCCATCGTCGTGGTCGACTGGACCCGGTTCGCGCGGGTGGTTCGCGCCGAGACCATGGTGCAGCTGCAGCGTGATTACGCCGCCGCCGCGCGGGTGCTCGGATTGAGCCGCGGCCAGATCCTGCGGCTGGAAATCCTGCCCAATCTGATTCCCCTGATCGTCACGCTGCTCGCCGTCGAGATGGGAATCGCGATCCTGGTCGAAGTGATCCTGTCCTTTGTCGGCATTTCCGTCGCCGGCGATACCCCGACCTGGGGCGGCATGATCGTCGAGGGACGCCAGATCGTCTATCAGGCGCCCTGGATCATGGCGTTTCCGATTCTCAGCGTCATTGTCAGCGTGATCGGATTCAATCTGCTCGGCGACGGTTTGCGCGCGGCGCTTGACCCGGTACAGCGCCGATGACCGCGGTGCTCGCCGTCCATGACCTGCATGTCGCGATTCGCGCCCGCGGCAGCGCAACCAATGTGTTGCGCGGCGCCAGCCTCGAGGTCGGAGCGGGCGAAGTGAGGGGACTGGTCGGCGAATCCGGCGCCGGCAAATCGATGCTCGGGCGCGCCGTGCTTGGCTTGCTGCCGGCCAATGCGGTCATTGCCGCCGGCACCATTCAATTCGAGGGCCGCGATCTCTTGGCGATGCCGGAGCCGGAGCGACGCCGTCTGCTCGGCCGCCGCATCGCGCTGATCCCGCAGGATCCGATGACCTCGCTCAATCCGGTCAGGCGTGTCGGCGCGCAGATTGCGATCGTGCTGCAGCAGCATCTCGGCCTGTCGAAGCGCGACGCCGGCGAACGCGCGGCCGAGCTGCTCGCCGAAGTCGCGATCCGCGAACCGCGGCGGGTTCTGGAATTATATCCGCACGAAATCTCCGGCGGCATGCGGCAGCGGGTGCTGATCGCGATGGCGTTCGCCTGCGATCCCAGCCTGGTGATCGCGGACGAGCCGACCACTGCGCTCGACGTCACCGTGCAGCGCCAGGTGCTGCAGCTGGTCGAGCGTCTGCGGCAGCGCCACGGCGCCGCGATTCTGTTCGTGACCCACGACCTCGGCGTGGTCGCGAAAATCTGCCGGACCATGACCGTGCTGCATGCCGGGCGCGTGCTTGAAGAAGGTGAGACCGCGGATGTGCTGGCCAAGCCGCGCCATCCCTATACGCGCGCGCTGCTGGCGGCGACGCCGCGCGCCGATCGGCCGGCCGAAGCGCTTCGCCCGGTCCCGCCGGCGCTGATCGAAAGCCTGTGGTCGGAAGCGCACCGGCTCGACCGGCTGGCCGTCGCGGAGCCGGCATGAGCGATATCCTGCTCCGAACCGGCCAGTTGAGCTTCGCCTATCCGCAGCGCGCGTCTTCGCCGTTCCGGCGGCGGACGCATGCGGGAGGTGGTGAAGCGGGTCGATCTCGCGGTGCCGCGCGGTTCCGTGCTCGGCCTGGTCGGCGAGTCCGGTTCGGGCAAGACCACGCTCGGCCGGCTGCTGGTGCGGCTGCTGCGGCCGAGCTCCGGCGGCATCCAGTTCGACGGCGTCGAAATCGGCGGTCTCGGCGAGGTCGAGATGCGGCCTTTGCGAACCCGCATCCAGATGATTTTCCAGGATCCGCAGTCGTCGCTGAACCCGCGCCTGCTGCTGGGCGTGACCTTGACCCGGCAGCTGCAGGTGCTCGGCCGCCTGAAGGGCAGCCGCGACCAGCGCGACCGCGCCGCGGCCTTGCTCGATCTGGTCGGCCTGCCGGCCGATTTTGTCGACCGCTATCCGCACGAACTTTCCGGAGGCCAGCGCCAGCGCGCCGGGATCGCCCGCGCGCTGGCGCTGGAGCCGGATTTCATCGTTGCCGACGAGATCGTGTCCGGCCTCGACGTCTCGACCCAGGCGCACATTCTGTTGTTGCTGCGGGAGCTGCGCGCGCGACTCGGCCTCACCCTGGTGTTGATCAGCCATGACCTGTCGGTGGTCCGCGTGCTCTGCGACGACGTCGCGATCCTGCAGCATGGCGAGATCGTCGAATACGGACCGGTCGCCCGGATTTTCAGTTTCCCGCAGCATGCCTATACGCGGCAGCTGCTCTCCGCGATTCCGCTGCCCGACATCGAGCCGGGCTGGCTGGATCGATTCAAGCCCGATTGTCATTTCCCACCAGCAAGGATCAGCCGCATGACCGAGACCATCAAGGGTTCTGTCGTTCTCATCACCGGGGCCAGCGGCGCGATCGCGCAGGCGCTGATAACAGCGCTTACCGCCCGCGGCGCCGCCAGGATCTACGCCGCCGCGCGGGATATTTCCTCACTGGCCGCGTCCGGCCATTTGGTGCCGATCAAGATGGATGTCACCAGCGACGATGACGTCGCACAGGGCCGCCGCGGTTGCGACCGACGTCACGCTGCTGATCAACAATGCCGGAATCAACCGCAACACCGGCTTCATGTCCGCGCCGGATCTGGCGATCGCGCGCGAGGAGATCGAGGCCAATTATCTGGCGCCGCTGCGGGTGACGCGGGCCTTCGCGCCGGCGCTGATCGCCAATGGCGGCGCCGTGCTCAACCTGCTGACGATCCTGGCCCGGGTGAACCTGCCGTTGATGGGGTCCTACTGCGCATCCAAGGCCGCGGCCCTCAGCCTGACCCAGGGGTTGCGCGCCGAGCTTGGACCCAAGGGCGTGCGCGTTGCCGCGGCGTTGCCCGGCGCGGTCGACAGCAGAATGACCGCCGGACTGCCGATTCCGAAAATGTCGCCCGCTGACGCTGCCCGCGAAATTCTCGATGGATTCGAGGCCGGCGAGGAAGAAACCTATGTCGGCGAGATGGCGCGCGGCATCGCCGCGGGTCTCGCGCACGATCCGAAAGCGGTCGAACGTCAGCTGGCGTCGCCGGGCTGAGCGTGCGGCCGAACGTCGAATTCGCGACTTTCAAACGTCAAGCAAAGGGGAACATCATGAAGGTATCCGGATTTTTGCTCACCGCACTTGCCACTCTGGTCATGGGAGTGTCGCCGCAGCCGGCGTCGGCTGATTCGATTCCCGGGCTGCGCGGCCATGACCACACCGGCATCACCGTGCCCGATGTGAAGGCGGCCACCGCCTTCTTCACCGACGTGATCGGCTGCACGCATGCGATGTCGTTCGGGCCGTTCTCGGATGACAAGGGGACGTTCATGCAGGATGTCGTCAACGTCAATCCGCGCGCCGTCATCGACGAGATCAGCATGGTCCGCTGCGGCTACGGCTCCAACATCGAGCTGTTCCAGTACCAGGCGCCCGATCAGGCCAAGACCTTGCCGAAGAACAGCGATATCGGCGGCCACCATATCGCGCTCTATGTCGATGACATCGACAAGGCCGCCGCCTATCTCAAGGAAAAGAATGTCAAGACCATGCAGGGGCCGATTCCGATCACCGAGGGACCCGCCGCCGGGCAGTCGATCCTGTATTTCTTTGCGCCGTGGGGACTGCAGATGGAGCTGATCAGCTATCCCAAGGGAATGGCCTACGAGAAGGACGCGAAGTCCGTGCTGTGGTCGACCACGGAGCCGCAGAAGTAAGACGACAAGCGTGCGAACCTTCACCCTCCCCTCGAGGGGAGGGTGAGAAGAGATGCGGCGACTGCTTGTTCAGCGCCGCGCGTAGCAGTGGAAGCCGCCATAGATGCCCGATCGGTCCTTCGCAAAGCCGATCGCGCTGCGCTCCGCCTCGCGACACCAGGTTTGCTGCAGCGACGCAAGCTCAGCACTTTCCAGCGGCGACTCCGCGCCGGCGGTGCGAAAGATCACGCGCACATTGTCACTGCCGGTGCGATCGATCGCGTTCCAGAGCGCGCGGATCTCTTCCGGCGCCATCCAGTCCTGCGAGTCCAGCAGCACCACGGCATCGACCTCGCGGGCCGGAAGGCTTTCCAGGAACAGCCGGAGATTGGCGTGCACCGGAATGATCAGGCCGGCGCCGTTGCGCATGCGTTCAAACTGGCTGCGCTGCAGATAGGGCGGCAGACAGCGATCGTCAGGACCGGGGTAACCGCGGTGCAGCGCCTGCCATGCAAAATAATTGGTCTCGTTGGGGTGACCATTGATCAGGCGCAGCAACCGCTCATGCAGCACTTCGTTGAGCGGCGCGCCGCCTCCCAGCAGGGCCCGCTGCTGCGGCGGAATGCCGAGGCTGAACAGCAAAGCCGGCGTTCCGGTGATCAGGCGCGCCCACGGCGAATGAAACAGCCGATGCAGGCGATCCAGCGCCTGAATGCGTTTGGGGTCGTCGGCTTTTCCGTTCAGCAACGCCGCGAGATCGATCCGGGCGAATTTCGCCATCCAATGGCCGAGGCCGATGAAGCGGCCGAGCATGCCGTGGCGATAGAATCCGTCGGTGAAATAGCGATGCCGCGGGCGCCCGGCGATGTTGCGCTTGTCCCAGTAAGCGCGCGCACCCGAATCCAGCATTGGCCGCAGCCACCCGCGATAGAGTTCGGAATTGGAGACCGAGGCGGCTTCGCCAAAAAACTGCCAGAAATCGTCGTAGCGCGAGAACGCGCGCAGGCCCGCCAGCTTGAGCTTGAGCAGTGAAAGATGGGCTTCGTTGAGATCCACCGCGTAAACCTGGGCGGGCTTGGCGACCAGATAGGACAACGCATTGCATCCACCCGATGAGATGGTGACGATGGTCGATCCCAGCGGCAACTGCAGCGCCGCCAGATCGGCGACCGGATCTTCCCAGATCTGGGTGTAGACCAGGCGACGGAACCAGAACGCAAAAAGCCGGTCCCACACCGTCGCTTCGTCCAGGCCCCTGCTGTTGCGCACCGCGTCCGCGATAAGTTGCGTGTTCATCCGTTCCCCGAATCAAGCCATCCGATCACGGTATCGCGCCCGCACTGCAGTTTTGCGACAGCCGGGGCAAGGGAACCGTTTCGCCGGTTGCATTTTCGCGAGCGCTCGCGATGCAGCCTTCGCTGTCACACCCCTGTCGCGCGAACATCGCAAGCAGTGAAGCACCCCCAGCGATATGAGGTGCATCGATGTCTGCTTATTCCTCCGGTGCCGGCGCCGACAGCTCATGGCCGGTCGAAGCCACACGCCGCATGAACCGGATGTATCGCCGGCAACGCCACATCTACGACGGAACGCGGCGATACTACCTGCTCGGCCGCGACCGATTGATTGCCGGCCTGCGGCCCGAAGGCGGGCGCAACCGTGCTGGAGATCGGCTGCGGAACCGGCCGAAATCTCGTGCTGGCGGCGCGGCTGCATCCCGAGGCGCAATTTTTCGGCATCGACGTGTCGACCGAAATGCTGACGTCGGCAATCGCGGCGATTTCGCGGCGCGGCCTGGCCGGTCGAATTCGCGTCGCGCATGGCGACGGAACCGGGTTCAACCCGAAAAAATTATTCGAGGTCGCCTCGTTCGACCACGTGATGATTTCCTACAGCCTGTCGATGATCCCGGACTGGCGCCGTGTGATCGAGGCCGCCGCGAGCCGCCTCACGCCGGGCGGCCGCCTGCACATTGTCGATTTCGGCCGTCAGGAACGCTTGCCCGGAATCGTCCGCACGCTGCTGCTGCGGTGGCTGGCGATATTCCATGTCACGCCGCGCGACGATCTCGAGCGCGCGCTGTCGGACATGGCCCGAAGTTCGGGCGCCGGTCTGACATTCGAACGCCCGTTCCGCGGCTATGCCCAATACGCCGTGCTGACGTTTCCGCCGCAGCCGCGCACCCCGTGAGCGCGTGGCTTGCATTGCTGGCGGCGGGATTGCTGGAGATCGCCTGGGCATTCGGCCTGAAATATTCCGACGGCCTTACCCGGTTCTGGCCAAGCGCCGCGACCCTGGCCGCGATCGCGCTGAGCTTTGCATTGATGGCCGTCGCACTCAGGTCGCTGCCGTTCGGCACTGCCTATGCGGTGTGGACCGGGATCGGCGCGGTCGGCAGCATCCTGCTCGGAATGCTTGTCTACAGCGAGCCCGCCGACCCGGTTCGACTCATCTGCCTGACGCTGATCGTGGCGGGAATGGTCGGACTCAAGCTGAATTCGCCGGTGTGAGATGTCCGGAACGGACACGCTGACGCCTCGCGCGCCAACTCCTCCATCCTTCCACACTGCCGAACAGGCCAAGCGCGATCACGAAGGGAAGGAAGTGATACAATAGCCGGAACATCAGCAGCGCCGCGATCAGCGGTTCCTTGTCGCCGCCGCCAAGTCCGATCAATATCGTGGCGTCGAACACGCCAATGCCGGCCGGCGTATGGCTGGCAAACCCCAGCAAGGTCGCGGCAATGAACACCGCAATGGTCGGGAAAATCCCGACACCGGTCCCGGCCGGAATCAGCACATGCATCGCCAGCGCCGCGGCGCCGAGATCGAACACCCCGATCACGATCTGCAACAATGCCATGGGCCCGGAAGGAAGTTTTACCGGCCAGCGCCGGGTCCCGATGCTTCTCGGAGACAGCCAGCTCCAGACCAGGAAGCCGGCGACGCCGACAAGCAGCGCGGCCGCCAGCACGCGATTAACCAGCGGAGGCAGATCATCGATCAGGCCGATGGCGCCGGGCTGACAGAGCAGGCTGAGCCCCAATGCCGTCAGGTTGCCCAGCCAGAAGGTCAGTCCGGTCAGAAAGCAGATATTGGCCACGTCGACCGCGCCGAGGCCATTGCACGAATAGATTCGAAAGCGGATGACCGGCGAGATCAGCGCAACCGCGCCTATTCCGTGCGCGATCGGATAGCTGGTGAAACTTGCCAGAGCCGCGATCCGGTACGGCACGTCGCTGCGCCCGATGGTGCGAAGCGCCAGCACATCGTAGAGCGTCAAGCTGCCGTATGAGATGGCCACCAGCATCAGGGCCAGTGCGATAGCGCCGGCGTTGGTGTGGTGAACAACCGCGAGAACTTCGCCGTAGTCCACATGCTTGAGAACATGCGTCAGCGCGAAGACGGCCATCGCCGCGATGGCGATGCTGACGGCGATGCCTAAACCCTTCAGCCGGGCGCTGCTGAACAGTGTCTTTGGCAGCACAATGATTTTCAGGGCCTGCATCCGTTCGGCCAGCGACATCGCTTGCCGCGCCGACTGATTCGAAGTGATCGATCAACCCATTGACACGTTGATGTGACAGTCGCGTTACCGCTCGCCGATCATTGCTGGCCGGCAGTGATCCAAAAAAATGTTCGCACACTATCGAAATCCGGACGCATTGCGGTCGCATCCCGTTCACGCTGGCTTTGTAAGACACACGCGAAATAACCAACCTCATCGAGGCAGCATGAACGCGGAATTGGACTACGATCTCTCGCCCGATCAATGGGAAGCGCTGAAGGCGCTTCGCTTGCCCGTACCGGAACGTCGCATCCTGAATCAATTCGTTGTCGAAAAGCTCGTCGCGCTGCGACTTGCCACCATCACCGACGGTTGTCCGGTCATTACGCCCAAGGGACGCAGCGTGCTGCTGCGAGGCTCGCCACGGCTGTGGGACGTGGCGGCTTGAACTCAAACTATTGCGGCATCGGCTAGCGCGATGCACCGCCTACCATAGCGACTTCTGTGCGCGTTCCGGCCACTCCCGGTCATAGTCCTCGCCGCCGACGCGATTCTCACTCATGTCGGCGAGGATCTGACCGGGTGTCGGCAGGCTTTTGGGGTCGACCCGCTTGTCCGGATTCCACAGGTCGGACCGGACGATGGCGCGGGCGCATTGAAAATAAATCTCATCCACGGCCATGACGATCACCGTGCGCGGTGCCTTGCCGTCGACCCGGAACGAGGCCAGCAAGTCGGCAGCGGCGGACAGATGCGCGCGGCCGTTGACGCGCAACGTGCTGCCTGCGCCGGGAATCAGAAACAACAGCGCGATGCGCGGATCGCGCACGATGTTGCGCAGCGAATCGACCCGGTTGTTGCCGCGGCGATCGGGCATCATCAGGGTCTTTTGCGTCGTGAATCCGGACGAAGCCCGGCAGATCGCCGCGCGGCGAGCAGTCCAGTCCCTCCGGCCCGCAGGTCGCCAGCGCCGCGAACGGCGATTTGTCGATCAGTACGCGATAGGACGGCGTGATCCGGTCGGCGACCTTGACGGTGGAGGCCTCGTTGGGCTGACCGTAGATCGCCTCCAGCTGGTTGATCGTGGTGATGATCGACATTGCCGTTCTCCGGATATCAGCGTTTCACCGTCACCGTCGCCGCCGCCTCACATGCCCTTGATGATCCGCACCAGTTCGCGCGCATGGTGTTCGACGCTGCCGAGATTGACGATGGTGACGTCGGGCGCGGCCGCAGCGCCATCGACGGCGCGACCGAGCCGGTCCGCCAGTTGCCCGTCGCTGCTCCGCGCCCGCGCGGCAAGCCGTTCGGCGAGAACTTCAGGCGGCGCCGTGATCGAGACCACGGTGACTTCGGCATAGCCGCGGCGCATCGCATCCACCACGCCGCGCGATACATTGGCGACCACACTACGGCCGGCGCGAATATCGTCATCGATTGCGCGCGGCAACCCGTAGCCATGGCCGTGCGCTTCCCAATGCACCGCGAAATCGCCGTGCGCGCGGGCCTGCCGAAAGGCCTCCGGGCTGATCGCTTCATTGTCTTCGAACGGCGAGGCTTCCCGCGTCACCCAGCGGCGCGGGAAACACGATGCGGTCGGCATCGGCGCACGCGGCCCGCGCCAGCCCGAGCAGGGTATCCTTGCCGGCGCCGCTGGGACCGACCACCAGAATGAGCCGGCCGGGCCCGATCGCCGCCGGTCGATGACCGGATATCGTCGGCGTTTCGGTCACGCCACGCGATGCCCTTCCCGCCACACGCTGCGCACCACCGGAATGTCACGGGCGACATGGACGCGGATCAGATCGGCGCGCTTGCCGATCGCAATCTCGCCGCGATCGGAAAGGCCGACCGCTTCGGCGGGCGTCTTGGTGACGGTGCGGATCGCGGCCGCAAGATCGATGGCGGGCACGCGCCGCGGCAGTTGCAGCGCCGCCATCAGCAGGCTCGAGGGAATATAGTCGGACGACAGGATGTCCAGCAGCCCTTCGCGGGCGAGATCGACCGCGGCGATGTTGCCGGAATGCGAGCCGCCGCGCACCACATTCGGCGCCCCCATCAGAATGCCGATGCCGGCCTGGTGCAGTCCGCGCGCGGCCTCCATCGTGGTCGGAAATTCCGCCACCGAAACCCGGTCGCGGATCGCGTCGGTGACGTTCTCATCGGTGGTATCGTCGTGACTGGCGAGCGGCATGTCGTATTGATGCGCCAGCGCCACGATCTCGCGCAAATTGGTCGCCGCGTGGGCCTTCTGATAGGCAAAGCGCCGTTCGAACAACGTGTCGAGCTCGGCGTCGGTCATGCCGGCGCCCTTGCCGCGATAATAGTCGCGCAGCTTGCCCTCGTCGCGAAACTGGCGCTGCCCGGGCGTGTGGTCCATCAGCGACATCAGCCGCACATCCGGCCGCCCGACCAGTTCCCTGGCTTCCTCGACCACATCGGGCATCGGGATTTCGCAGCGCAGATGCAGGAAATGATCCGAGCGCAGCAGGTTGGCGTCGCGCGCCGCTGTGATCGCCTCGGCCAGCACGCCTGCCCGCCCGTCGACTTCCTCAGCGCCGTCCTCGCGCCAGACCCGCAGCGAATCCAGTACCGTGGTGATGCCCGATGTCGCGAACTGCCCGTCATAGGAGACCACGGCGGCGATCGGATCCCAGAACACCTTTGGGCGCGGCACGTAATGCGCCTCGAGATGATCGGTGTGCAGTTCGATCAGGCCCGGCATGACCAGGTCGCCGCCGGCGTCCTCGCTGCCATCGGGCGCGTCACCCTCGCCATGTTCGGCGATGCGTCCGTCCGCAAAGGCGATCCAGCCGCGTTCGATCACGCGATCCGCCAGGACGATCCGGGCATTGCCAAGGATGGTCTCGTGCTTGGTCGAAGCCATCTCAAAAGTCTTTCTTCATGCTGCTGCGGCGAACGAGGTGACGTCGACGATCCGGTCGGCGATCAGGTGACGGATATCATCGTCATGAACGATCGCCACCATGGCAACCCCCTGGCGTTTCTTTTGGTCGATCAGTTCGACCACCACCGCGCGATTGGCCGCATCGAGCGAAGCGGTCGGCTCGTCCAGCAGCAGGATCGGCAGATCGGAAATGAAGCCGCGCGCGATATTGACGCGCTGTTGTTCGCCGCCCGAGAAGGTCGATGGCGGCAGCGCCCACAGCCGCTCGGGGATGTTGAGACGGCGCAACAGGTGCCCGGCCTGTTCGCGCGCCTCGGGACGCGCGATCCCGTTCGCGATCAGGGGCTCGGCCACCACATCGATGGCGGCCACCCGCGGCACCGCGCGCAGGAACTGGCTGACATAGCCGATGGTGGCGCGGCGCACGCTGAGAATCTGCCGCGGCTCGGCCCTGGCGAGATCGATCGGCACGCCCTGGTGACGGATGCCGATGCGGCCGCCGTCACAGCGGTAGTTGCCGAAGATCATTTTCAGGATCGAGGATTTGCCGGCGCCGGACGGGCCGGCCAGCACCACGCATTCGCCGGGCTCGACCTGAAACGACACGCCGCGCACCACCGGCAGTTCTACTCCACCCTGCAAATGCATGATGAAGGTCTTTTCGGCGTTGCTGATTTCGATCATCGCAGTCATCGGCGCATCGCTCATGCCGGCAAAATCGAGGAAACAAGCAGTTGCGTATAGGGCTCGCGCGGATCGTCGAGCACCTGATCGGTCAGCCCGGTCTCGATGACGCGGCCGCCCTTCATCACCATCACCCGGTGCGACAGCAGTCGCGCCACCGCGAGATCATGGGTGACCACGATCGCCGCCAATCCCAGTTCGCTGACGAGGTTGCGCATCAAATCGAGCAGCCGCGCCTGCACCGACACGTCGAGGCCGCCGGTCGGCTCATCCATGAACACCAGCCGCGGCTCGGTGACCAGATTGCGCGCGATCTGCAGCCGCTGGCGCATGCCGCCGGAATAGGTGCGCGGCGCATCGTCGATGCGGCCGATATCGATCTCGACCCGCTCCAGCCAGGACGATGCGGTGTCCCGGATCCGGCCATAGTGATTCCAGCCGACCGCCATCAGTCGCTCGCCGACATTGGCGCCGGCCGACACCGCCATCCGCAGGCCCAGCGCCGGATCCTGGTGCACATAGCCCCAGTCGGTGCGAAACAGGAACCGCCGCTCGGCCTCGCCGAGGTCGGCGAGATCGCGCATCACGCCGTCGCGCATCCGGTACGACACCCGCCCGGCGCTCGGCGCAAGCTGCGCCGACAGCAATTGCAGCAAGGTCGACTTGCCCGAACCGGATTCGCCGACCACCGCCAGCACCTCGCCGGGATAGAGCGCAAAGGAGACGTCGCGGCAGGCCGGCAGCCGGCCATAGGATTTGCCGAGGCCTTCCGCCATCAGCAGCGGCGCATCGTTGTCCTGAGTGGCGTTCTCACGCTCAACCATGCGCCTTCTCCTTGTGCGGCGCCGCGCTTTCGCTGCCGCGATGACCCGACGCCTGCCGGCTCTCGCAGTAATCGGTGTCGGAACAGACGAACATCCGGCTGCCCTGGTCGTCGGTGACGATTTCGTCGAGATAGGAATCGCCGGCGCCGCACAGCGCGCAGGGCGCGTCGAACCGGTAGCGCGTGAACGGATGATCCTCGAAATCCAGCGACACCACCGAGGTATGCGGCGGGATCGCATAGATGCGCTTTTCGCGGCCGGCGCCGAACAGCTGCAGCGCCGGACAATTGTCCATCTTCGGATTGTCGAATTTCGGCGTCGGCGACGGGTCCATCACATAGCGCGCATTGACCTTGACCGGATAGGCATAGGAGGTGGCGATGTGGCCGAAGCGGGCGATGTCCTCGTAGAGCTTGACATGCATCAGGCCGTATTCACCGAGCGCATGCATGCGCCGGGTCTCGGTCTCGCGCGGCTCGAGGAAGCGCAGCGGCTCGGGGATCGGCACCTGATAGACCAGCACCTGCCCGCCATGCAGCGGCGCCTTCCGGAATGCGGTGCCGGGTCTGGATCACGGTAGCGTCTGCCGTGCTGGTGGTGGTCGCGACGCCGGCGGTCTTGGCGAAAAACTTGCGGATCGAGATCGCATTGGTGGTGTCGTCGGAGCCCTGATCGATCACCTTCAGGACATCGTCGGGCCCGAGGATCGCCGCCGTCACCTGCACGCCGCCGGTGCCCCAGCCATAGGGCATCGGCATTTCGCGGCTGGCGAACGGCACCTGATAACCGGGAATCGCGATCGCCTTGAGGATGGCGCGGCGGATCATCCGTTTTGTCTGTTCATCGAGATAGGCAAAGTTGTAGGTCGGCGCGTTCATTCCGCGGCCTCCTGCAGCGGCAGCGAAACCTCCGCCGCTTCGGAAAACTCCTTGCGCAGCTTGCGCAGCAGCCCGAGTTCGGACTGAAAGTCGACGTAATGCGGCAACTTGAGATGCTCGACGAAGCCGGTCGCCTGCACATTGTCGGAATGCGACATCACGAATTCTTCGTCCTGCGCAGGCGCGAGCACCTCCTCGCCCAGTTCGCGGGCACGCAGGGTGCGGTCGACCAGAGCCATCGACATGGTCTTGCGCTCGCTTTGTCCGAACGCCAGCCCGTAGCCGCGGGTAAAACACGGCGCTTCGGTAGCCGAGCCCTTGAACTGGTTGACCATCTGGCATTCGGTCAGCGTGATCGAGCCGAGCGGCACCGCGAAGCCGACATCTTCCGCCATGAATTCCACCTCGACCTCGCCGAGGCGAATCTCGCCGGCGAACGGGTGGTTGCGGCCATAGCCGCGCTGCGACGAATAGCCGAGCGCCAGCAGAAACCCTTCGTCGGCGCGCGCCAGATTCTGCAGCCGCAGATCGCGGTCGGCGGGAAAGCTGAGCGGATCGCGGGTGAGATCGCCGACCGGCGTATCGGCGATCGGCTGGCGGCGAAGGCTCGATCAGGCCGTCGCGGCCGAGAATGTCGGTGACGCGCGGCATCGCCGCAGGCGAGGCCTCCGATGTCGCGGGCGCTTCAGGCACCGACGCTTCGGCCAATTGCGGATCCAGCAGGCGATGGGTGTAGTCGAAGGTGGGGCCGAGAATCTGGCCGCCCGGAATATCCTTGAAGGTCGAGGAAATCCGGCGGCGCACCTGCATCCGGCCGGTATCGACCGGCTCGGTGGCGCCGAAGCGCGGCAGCGTCGCGCGGAACGCGCGCAGCAGGAAAATCGCCTCGATCATGTCGCCGCGCGCCTGCTTGATGGCAAGCGACGCGAGCTCGCGGTCGTACAGCGAGCCCTCGGTCATCACGCGATCGACGGCGAGGCTGAGTTGTCCGGAAATCTGGTCCAGCGAGAGTTCGGGAACCTCACGGTCGCCGCGGCGCTCATGCGCCAGCAGGCGATGGGCGTTCTCGATGGCGCGCTCGCCTCCCTTGACGGCGACATACATGCGTTAGCCTCCCTTTGCGACCAGCCGCGTGGTGCGGGGTATCGCGACGATGGCATCGTCGGCCACCAGCACCACATCGATGCCGCGCGGAAACAACGCGGCGTTGATGGCGAGCCGCTCGAACAGATCCGAAGGCTGGATCGCGGCCTGCAACACGGTTGTGCCGTCGATGCCGGGGCCGCGCAGTTCGAATGCGGGACCCTGCGGTCAGGCTCTCGACCTGCAGGATCAGCGTCGTCGAACGGTCGGGATATTCATTGCTGCCGAACGAAAAGCGATCCAGATCAGGCAGCGCGCCGGCGTCGCCGATCAGCGCAAAACTGCAGATCGAGGAATCCGCGATGACAGGCGCGCTGGTGTGAAACTTGAGCCACTTTGTCACATCCGATGTTTCACGACATCGGCGGATCGAGCCAGAGTGGCGTGTCGTGGTCGAACAGAGTGAGGGCGATGGCGGCGGTGCCGCGCATCATCGGGTGAGGCGCGCCGGCGGCAGCGGCGATGCGTTGCACGCTGCCGGGGCGCGCCATCGCATCCATCACCGAGCGAAAGGTCGATTGCGCCGACAGCACCTTGTCCGCGAACCCTGCAGGCAGTTCGGCAACCGTTGTCATCGCTCAACCTTCCCCGCGCACCAGCGTGTAGAAATCGACCCGCGTCGCCGCGGTCTCCGCAGCCCTGCGGTTTCGCTCCGACGCCATCGCGGCGCGCAGCGGCGCCAGCACCTGCGCCTCGACGCTTTCGGCATGCTCGACGGTCTGGATCAGGGCGTCGCACAGCGCGATAAGCTGCGCCTTTTGCCGGTCGCGGCCGAGCGTGTAGCCGAAGCCGACCTCGCCGGTCGCAAGCCGTACCGCGGCGCGCGAGACCGTGGCCTCGCCGAGATTGAACGGCGCGCCGTCGCCGCCGATGCGGCCGCGCACCATCACCAGCCCGTTCTCCGGCTCGCGCAGGTTTTCGTGCGCCGGCAGCGCTAACGCGTCGAGGTGCCGGGCAATCTCCGCCGCATCGGAATGCGCCAGCACCGCCATCGCCGCCTGGCGTTGCGCCTGTTTGCTGTTTTGGTCGCCCGCGGTCATATCGGCCTTGCCGAAATCAAGTTGTCTATGATACTAGACAACTTGATAATCAGACGCCATGACTGTTTCGTGACAACCGAATGATTTTTCCGATGCGGTTCCCCGGCTTTTCGACGCCATGAGCACGCAGGATGCGATTTCCGGCGTGGCGTTATGGCGGCAGGTCGCCGACGGGATCGAGCGCGGCATCGCCGACGGCAGCTTTGCCGCCGGTGAACGGCTGCCGGGCGAAGTCGAAATCGCCGAAACCTATCGCGTCAACCGTCACACCGTGCGCCGGGCATTGGCGACGCTGGCCGAACGCGGCCTGGTGCGCGCCGAACGCGGCAGCGGCACCTATGTGGAGATGCAGCGGCTGGCCTATCCGCTGCGCGCGCGGACGCGTTTCTCCGAAATCGTCGGCGCCGGCGGACGTGAACCGCGCGGGCAGATGATAGGCGCGGCAGAAGAGCCCGCGACGCGCGACCTCGCGCGGCAACTCGGCCTGAAGACCGGTGCGCCGCTGATCCGGATCGACGCGCTGCGGCTGGCCGATCGCACGCCGATCTGTGTCGGGACCACCTGGCTCGCCGCGGCGCGTTTTGCCGAAGCCGGGCGGATCTACGAGCGCGTCCGTTCGATGACCAAATTGCTGGCGCATTACGGCATTCGCGACTATCGCCGCGCCTCGACCCGCGTCACCGCCGCGATCGTCAACGCCTCCGACGCCGCCCGGCTCGACCTTGCGCTGGGGCGACCGATTCTGGTGGTCGACAGTACCGACGTCGACGCCGACGGCAAGCCGCTGCTGACCACCCGCGCGCGCTTCGCCGCCGAGCGCATCGAATTCGTGGTCGAGAACGGCTGAAGTTCCTCCTCTTCCCTTTCCCCTTGTGGGAGAGGATGGATCGCCGACGCGCAGCGGCGGTGAGCCGCGTGAGGGGTCGCAGCCTCTCGTTTTGTCGCTACCCCTCACCCGTCTCGCATCTGGCGATGCGAGCCACCCTCTCCCACAAGGGGAGAGGGAAAGAGACCGACTATAACTTCGGAAAAGTAGCCGCTACGCTAGGCAACGGCGCGCCGTCCGATGATCGCGAAGCGGAGCCTGCTCGAGATCCAGTCGATCGCGGCGACCGCCACCAGGATCATCAGAATCAGGAACGACACCTTCTGCCATTCCAGCACGCGGATCTGCTCGGCCAGTTGCAGGCCGATGCCGCCGGCGCCGACGATGCCGATGATGGTGGCCGAACGGGTGTTCGACTCGAAGAAATACAGCACCTGGCCGGCGATCACCGGCAGCACCTGCGGCATCAGGCCAAAGCGGATTTCGTGCAGCGCGTTGCCGCCGGAGGCGCGGATGCCTTCGACCTGCCTGCTGTCGGCGGCTTCGATCGCTTCGGAGAACAGCTTGCCGAACGCGCCGAAATCCGACACCGCGATCGCCAGCACGCCGGCAAACGGGCCAAGCCCGACCACGTTGATCCAGACCAGCGCCCAGATCAGCGTATCGACGCCGCGGATCGAATCGAATACCCGGCGCACCGGAAAGCGGAAGATATTGGACGGCACGATGTTCCTCGCCGCCAGCAGACTGACCGGCAGCGCGACGACCGCGGCGATGGTGGTGCCGAGCAGCGCGATCGAAAGCGTTTCGCCGAGCGCGGCCAGATAGATCGGCAGCGACGAGCCGGGATCGGGCGGCAGCATCATCAGCGTGATCCAGCCGAGCTGATGCAGGCCGTTCAGCATTCGCGCCGGCGAGAAGCCGAGATGAACCAGGCCGAACACGAATATCACCGATGCGCCCAGCATCATCGCCGGCAGCGCCAGCCGCGCGGATGCCGGCCGGTCGAAAACGTCAGGATATCGTGCGCGAAGGCCCTCGGAATCCGGATGCGGCAATCTGGTCATGGGTGCCGGCCCTTGCCGAATAGCCGCCCGCGGATCGATCCGGTGCCGATATCGATCACGAACACCGTGACAATGATCATCAGCAGGATCGCGCTGACATCCGAGTAATAGAATTTGCGGATCGCAACCAGCAGTTCCTGCCCGATGCCGCCGGCGCCGACGAATCCCATCACCGACGCCTCGCGCACATTGATTTCAAAGCGCAACAGCGTGTAGCTCGCAAAGCCCGCCGCCACCTGCGGCAGCACCGCAAACCGCATGCACGAAATCCAGCTTGCGCCGGTCGATCGCACCCCTTCGACCGGCTTCATGTCGATGTTCTCGACGATCTCCGCATATTGCTTGCCGAGCGCACCGATGGAATGGATGGCAATCGCGAGCACGCCCGCCATCGGACCCAGGCCGAAGGCGATGACGAAGATCAGCGCGAACACGATATCGGGAACCGTGCGGCAGAATTCCATGAAGCGCTTGACGGCGAAGCGCAGCCAGGGCGCCGGCGCGGTGTTTTCCGCCGCCAGAAAATTGAGCGCGAAGGCCAGGGCGGCGCCGGACAGCGTACCGACATAGCTGATCAGGATGGTCTCGCCGAGCAGCAGCGACCATTTGTGCCAGCCCCAGAACCATCCGGCGATATTGGTCCAGACCCGGGTGCCGTCGTCGAGGGTGAGGATGCGGTCGAAATAGCTGACGAAATGTCCGAAATAGGTGAACAGCGTCCGCAGGTTCACCTCCGCCCCGACCGAGGCGATCGCCAGCGCGGCGCAGAACACCGCCGCGGCCAGCGTGAAGCGCAGGCGCTTTCGCGCCACCGCCTTGCGATAGGCTTCGTTCAGCGCGGCGAGCTGCTGGCCGGGAAGAATGGATACGGCAACGGTCATGCGATCGGCATCTCCAGCGGCATCCGCCCAAACAAAAGAGCCGGGTCGCGGGACCCGGCTCACGCTTTCATATCGCTGCGATCAGGACGCCTTCTTGCGCAGATTATCGACGAATTTGATCAGCTCGATGGTCTTGTTGTAGTCGTCGTTGGTGACCGGCTGCCACGGCAGGTTCTTGCCGTCGGAGAGCTTCTTGAAGGCGTCCTTGTCCTTTTCCGGCGCTTCCAGAAACGCCTTCTTGATCGCGGCCTTCATGTCGTCGGGCAGATCGCTGAGATAGGCATAGGGCGAGTTGATGATGAGGTCGGACTTCACGATGATACGGAAATCCTCCTTCTTCAGCGGCGTGCCGTCGCTCGACTTGACCATGTTCTTGGAGAGCATCCGCGTCAGGTTCGAATCGTCGTCCGCGTTCCACCAGTTGGCGGCAACGTCGACGGTGCCCTGCGCCAGCGCCAGCACCGCATTCTCGTGGCTTCCGGTGAAAACCACCTGCGAGAAAAACGTGTCGGGATCGACGCCCATCTGGTTCATCTTGAAGCGCGGCATGTTGTTGCCGGAGGTCGAATTGGGATCGACCAGACCGAGATTCTTGCCCTTCAGGTCCGCAAGCTTCTGGTACGGGCTTTTTGCCAGCACGTAGAACACCGAATAGTAGCCCTTGGAGCCGTCGGCGTTGACGTCGATCACGAACGCGTCGGTCTTGACGCCGGTGAGGCGCGCCCGCGCAAACGACGCCGGACCATAATAGCCGATCTGGATGTTGCCGGCGCGCTGGCCTTCGATCACCGCGGCATAGTCATTGGCGACGCGCAGCGTGACCTTGACGCCGAGTTCCTTCGACAGATAGTTCACGAACGGCGTGAAGCGCTCGATCACACCCGATCCATTCTCGGCGGGAATCACCGCGAAGGTAATTTCCGGATATTTGGCCTTCCAGTCTTCGGCGGACGCGGCGGATACCGTGAACGCCAGTGTCGCAACGCCGGCCAGAACGATTCGACGGTTGATCATGATGCCCTCTTGGCGGTTGAAGTCACGCGGTTGCATGGGCAAACCGCGCTTGTCGATGGGATACTCAGGCCGCGGCGGCGGCGCCGAGAGCCTGGATGGTTGAATCCGCGGCCACATGGGCTGGCTTGGCGCCCATCACTTCGTTGGCTTCGAGATCGTACAGTTCGCGGGCGATATGATCGGTCAGCATGGCCGGCACCCCGTCGAACACCACGCGGCCGGACGACCATGCCGATCAGGCGGTCGCAATAGGTCCGCGCCAGATCCAGCGAATGCAGGTTGCAGATCACGGTGATGCCGAAATGCTTGTTGATGCGCAGCAGCGCATCCATCACGATCCGGGTGTTGCGCGGATCGAGCGACGCGATCGGCTCGTCGGCGAGAATGATGTCCGGCTGCTGCACCAGGGCGCGCGCGATCGCGACCCGCTGCTGCTGGCCGCCGGAAAGCTGGTCGGCGCGTTGCGCGGCGAGCGAGGCCATGTCGAACTGTTCCAGCGCCGACATCGCCAGCGCCTTGTCCTGCTCGGGCCACAGCTGCGCCAGCGACCGCCAGGACGGCATCTCGGCGAGCCGCCCCATCAACACATTGGTCAGCACGTCGAGCCGGCCGACCAGATTGAACTGCTGGAAGATCATCGCCGAACGCGCACGCCATTGCCGCAGCTCCCTGCCGCGCAGGGCCGTGATATCGACGCCGTCGTAAAGGATCCGGCCTTCGGTGGGTGAAGCAAGGCGATTGATCATGCGCAGCAATGTCGACTTGCCGGCGCCGGAGCGGCCGATCACACCGACAAAACCGCCGGGCTCTACCGAAAACGACGCATTGTCGACCGCGGCCTTGGTGCCGAACCGGCACGTCAAACCTTCTACCACCAGCATGCATCGCTCCAGGACGCGTAGCCCTCATCGCTACCGTCTGGATTTGACAGTTGTGTGACAGTCGCACTACAGTGCAGAGCCGTCCACAACCTCAGATGATTGTCATCGATCTGTCATGACATTGACATCAACCACATCGATGACGTGCATCCCTAGGGATCGGTTTCTCATCATTTGTGAAAGTCCGCATGGCCGGCAAGATGCTTTCGGTTGAGCCGACGATCGATCCCAGCGCAAAACTGCACGACAGCAGGCTTGGCGCCTATTGCGAGGTTGGCGCGCGCACGACCCTGCACGACGTGGCGATGGACGATTATTCCTATGTCGTCAACGATGCCCAGATCACCTACACCACGATCGGAAAGTTCTGCTCGATTGCGGCGATGACGCGGATCAATCCGGGCAATCATCCGATGCACCGGGCCTCGCAGGCGCACTTCACCTATCGCGCCAGCGCGTATTTCCCGGAAGAGCCGGACGAGGCCGAATTCTTCGAATGGCGGCGTGGGCATCGCGTCCATATCGGCCATGACGTCTGGATCGGGCACGGCGCCATCGTGCTGCCGGGCCGCAGCGTCGGCACCGGCGCCGTGATCGCGGCAGGCGCCATCGTCACCAAGGATGTCCCCGCCTACACCATCGTCGCGGGAAACCCGGCGCGGATCATCCGACGGCGGTTTTCGGAAGCTATCGCCAACCGGCTGGCAGAGCTTGCATGGTGGAACTGGGACCACGAAACCCTCCGCAGCGCCCTGCCCGATTTCCGAACAACTAGCTGTCGAGGAATTTCTCGCAAAATACGAGTCTGCGACCACTTCCGGTCGTTCTCACAGCCAACGACGAAGTGCAGCATCGTGACCGACATATCAATCGAAGGCGGCCGGGCGCTTCTCGGCGGAGAAATTGTTGAAACCTCGCTGCGGATCGCCGACGGCAAGATCAGCGCTGTGGGTCCGGACCATCGACGTGGTTCACCGGGCATCGATGCAAGCGGCCTGCTGGTGCTGCCGGGCATTATCGATCTGCATGGCGATGCGTTCGAACGGCAGATGATGCCGCGGCCCGGTGTCGACTTTCCCGTCGACGTGGCCTTGGTCGACAGCGACCGGCAGGCGATCGGCAACGGCATCACCACGGTCTATCACGCCACGACCTGGTCCTGGGAGCCCGGCCTGCGCAGCGGCGACAATGCCAGGCAGTTGCTCGAGGCGATCGAGACCTTGAGACCGCAACTCAAGGCGGACACCCGCTTCCACCTGCGCCACGAGACCTACAATCTCGACGCCGAAGCCGAAATCGGCCAATGGCTGTCGGACGGACGGATCGACCTGTTCGCGTTCAACGACCACATGGATTCAACGGTCGCCAGTCTGGCTAACCCGCAAAAGCGCAGCCGCATGGTCGAACGTACCGGTCTTTCGGGCGAGCAATTCGATGGTCTGGTGGAGCGTGTCGTTTCCCGCGCTCACGACGTCCCGGCATCGCTCGCGCGCCTGGCCACAACGGCGCGAGGCGCCAACGTCCGGATGCTGTCGCACGACGACGAAAGTCCGGCCATGCGAAGGGGATTTCGCGCCCAGGGCGTCGGCATCGCTGAATTTCCGGTCAACGAGGAAACCGCGCGTGAAGCTGCCGACGGCGGCGACTTCATCGTGTTCGGCGCGCCCAATGTGGTGCGCGGCGGCAGCCACACCGGCTGGACCAAAGCCAGCGACATGATCGCCAAAGGCCTGTGCTCGATTCTCGCATCCGATTACTACTATCCGGCGCCGTTGCTGGCGGCCTTTCGCCTGGCCGCCGACGGCGTATTGCCGCTGGCGCAAGCCTGGGACCTGATCTCGGCGGCGCCCGCTCGGGCCGCGGGTCTTGTCGATCGCGGCGTTCTAGCGGTGGGGCAGCGCGCCGATATCATCCTGGTCGACGACGAGGTGCCGCTGCGACCGCGCATCGTTGCCGTCATCGCCGCCGGTCGCCTGGTTCATCTGGCTGACGCGAACCGTCTCAGCCGCGCCGCGGCCGAGCCGCGCAAGGCCGTTGTCGCCGCGTGATCCCCTCTGATCTGCAATACATGGCAAATTATCCGCGTTATGCGATCTATTATGTGCCGGCCCCCGGCAGTGATCTCGATCGCTTCGGCGCGCGGCTGCTCGGTTATGACGCCTTTGGCGGCGGCGAGTTGCCGTTTCCTGATGGTATCGAAAAGATGGCGCCGGATTGGCGCGATCTGACCCAGGATGCACGCAAATACGGGTTTCATGCGACGCTGAAGGCGCCGATGTCGCTGGCGCCCGGCAGCACCGAGGCCGGGCTGCTGGCCGCCTGCGAGGCATTCGCCCGCACCCCCCGGACAATTCCGGTGATCCGGCCTGTCGTCAATTCGATCAGCGGCTTTATCGCGGTGGTATCGGCTGAACCTTCGGCCGAATTGGAGCGGCTTGCCGCCGAGTGCACCCGCGAATTCGATTCATTCCGCGCGCCGCTCACGCCTGAAGACCGGGCGCGGCGAAATCCGTCCCGGCTGACGCCAGGGCAGCGCGACCATCTCGACCGCTGGGGCTATCCCTATGTCATGGAAGATTTCCGCTTTCATTTGACGCTGACCGGCCGGCTCGACGCCGGGCGGCGCGCGACGGTGCTGGCGATCCTGCAGCAACGATTTGCCGCGCTCAAAATGATGACGCTGGCGGTCGACCGGATCGCCCTGTTCCGGCAGGACGGTGCGGCCTCCCGATTCCGGATCATAGGGCATTACGCCCTTGCGCAGGCGCGCGATTAGCGACGGGCGGAGGATGCGGTCAGTCGGTCTGGCTCGCCGGCGGGCCCATGACCTGGATGAAATCAACCGGCCCACCGGACTTCTCGTCGTCAAACACACCGATCACCAGGCGGCCGGTCCGCCATGCGCGGGTATCGAGGTTGGTGCGGCCCTCGTACAATTTTGGGCCGTCCACAAATGAATCGTGACCATGGACGACATGGCGGTCACCGAAACCGAGGTGAAATTCCTTGGGATAACGGCTCCACAACAGGGTCTTCTCGGTCTGCTGATCGAGCGGCACGTCCGGATCAAGCCCTGCATGCACGTAAATTCGAAAATGATCGATGTGCAGGACCGGCAATTTGTCCAGCCACCCGATGTCGGCTGACGGCACCTTCAATGGATCGCCGCCGTAGGACTTGATCACGGTGTCGCCGCCGCGCTCCCGCCACCAATCCATTTTGGCCGGGTTACGCAGCGCTTCCACCATCATGGCGTCATGGTTGCCCTTGAGCGGAAATAACAACCAGCCGTCCGGCGAGCCTGCTCGCAAGAGATCAATGACCTGTTTGCTATCCGGCCCTTTGTCGACGTAATCGCCAAGTGCGACGATCGTGCCGGTCTGGCCGGCGGCATGTGAGACGATATCGGCGAGACCGTCGCAAAGCAGGTCGAACCGGCCATGGATGTCTGGAACGACATAGGTGAAACTCATTTGGCGCGACCTGGTTTTTCGTCTTTGAAGCGAGTTATAGCTGCATTGACGAGAAACGCGCGCTTCCTGCAAAAGTTCGCTAATCCGGCCCGGCCGAACCCGCCGCGCCGGCGGGTTTTCGCATCAAGGGTTGACCGGCACAGATCCGCGCGGATTCCATCACGTTATCGCAGAACTCGAAATTATCCGGCGCCAGCACGATAATCGTCGATCCATGCTCGAACCAGCCGAGTTCCTCGCCTTTGCGCACACCGACATCGCACGGGAATACGACCGGCCCCCGCGTTTCGGCATTGAGGACGATATCGAGAAAATGCAGCCGGATGCTGGCCACCAGAATCGCCGCGACCGGCACCAGCGTCAGGATTTCACCCGTATCCAGCCGGGTTCGAAGAACCGCGCGCTCGTTCTTGCAGAACAGCCGTTCGATTCGTTTCAACGCGATCGGATTGACGTTCCAGGTATCGCCGCTGATGAAGCTGACCTGCTCGATCCGGCCGTCGTAGGGCGCGTGAAAGCGGTGATACATGCTGGAGGTCAGCCGCAGGGTGATGAAGCGCCCGTTGCGGTGCGCCTCCACCAGCGCGGGGTCGCCGAGCAGGTCCAGCAGCGAATAGAAGGCGCCCTTGACCTGAAACAGCTCGGTGTCGGCGATGGCGCCGAAGGCGCCGATGATGGCGTCGCACGGGCTGACCACGACCCCGGGGTCAGGGTCGGGCGGCCGCAGGCCAGGGCGGAGCTCGCGCGTGAAACAATCATGCAGGCTCTTGAAGCTGGTCTTGCGCGCTTCGGTGAGATCGAGCTCGGAGAACAGCCGCCAGCAGGCGATCGACAGGTCGCGAATCAGGGGCCGTTCGATCTTGCTGAACCAGCCCATGAACCGGGTCAGCGCCGCCCGCGGCACGCGGTTGGTCAGCAGAAAATTCAGATCTTCCTGTTGCGACAGAACCGCGATGAAGTCTCGAATTGTCATGAATTTGTCAGCGGGACTGAGTAGCGCTTGCGGGCATGGATTCGCCTGTTCCGATTCTGGGTCTCGCCGGGGCTGCCGTCATCGGCACTGCAGCCGTCTTTCCGAAATTGCGGGCGCGACTCGCGCTGTCGCGGGCCAAGCACCGCTCGCTGACCGGCCATTCGAAGATGTCGCGCGTGGTGGCGCGGCTGATCCCGTTCTATGAGTTCGACATCAACGATTTCTTCCGTTCCGACGGGGCGCCTGCCGCGGTCGGCACCCAGCGCCAGGACGGCTTCTTCCGGCTCGCCGGCCTCTGCCAAGAGCGGTTCGGCAAAAGCCGGCAGCTGACGTTGCAGACCTCGACGCGAATTTCCGACCTGCAATTCACCGAGACCTACCGGGTGCCGTTCCAGTACAGCCGGCTGGTCCGCGAACATCTGGGCGCCGGCGCCTTCGTGCAGTCGTCGGCAGGGGTCACCGTCACCGATCTCGACGGCAATACCTCTTACGATCTGACCGGCTCGTACGGCGTCAACATTTTCGGCAACGATTTTTACAAGGAGTGCATCGCCAAGGCCGAGGCGCGCGCCCATGCGCTGGGTCCGGTGCTCGGGCCCTACCATCCCGTCATTGCCGACAATGCCGCGCGGCTGTGCGCGATCTCGGGGCTCGACGAAGTCTCGTTCCACATGTCCGGCACCGAAGCGGTGATGCAGGCGGTGCGGCTCGCCCGCTACCATACCCGCCGGTCGCATCTGGTTCGCTTCGCTGGGGCCTATCATGGCTGGTGGGGCGACGTGCAGCCCGGCGTCGGCAACCCGATCTCGCCGCATGAAACCTATACCCTGGCCGAAATGTCCGAGCGGACGCTCCATGTGTTGAGAACGCGGCGCGATATTGCCTGTGTTCTGGTCAATCCCCTGCAGGCGCTTCATCCCAACGCCAGCGCGCCGGCCGATTCGGCGCTGGTCGACAGTTCGCGATCCGCCCATTTCGATCGCGCGGCGTACGGAAAGTGGCTGACAGCGCTGCGGCAGGTCTGCACCGAGCGCAATATCGTGCTGATCTTCGACGAGGTTTTCGTCGGCTTCAGGCTCGCCGCCGGCGGCGCGCAGGAGTATTTCGGCGTCCGCGCCGACATGGTGACTTATGGCAAAAGTCTCGCAGGGGGGCTTCCCATCGGAGCGGTCTGCGGCCGCAAGGATCTGATGCGCCGTTTTCGTGAAGATCGCCCCGTCGATATCTGCTTCGCGCGCGGCACCTTCAATTCGCATCCCTATGTCATGCTGGCGATGGATGAATTCCTCAACCGGCTCGGCGATCCGGCCTTCCGTTCGGTCTATCGCGGCCTCGACGACAGCTGGGACGAGCGGGCGCGGCGGTTGAACGAGATGCTGGCCGCGCAAGGCCTGCCGGTCCGGGTGTCCAATCTTTCTTCGATCTGGATGGTCCATTACACCGAGCCGTCGCGCTACAATTGGATGTTTCAGTACTATCTGCGGGCCGAGCAGCTCGCGCTGAGCTGGGTCGGCACCGGCCGCCTGATCTTCAGCCTGAATTACAGCGACCCGGATTTTGCCGAAGTGGCGAAGCGCTTTGTCGCCGCGGCCGAGAACATGAAGCGGGACGGCTGGTGGTGGCGCGACGCTTCGGTCACCAACAAGACCATCCGGCGACGAATCCTCAAAGAGATGGTGACGCGCGCATTTTCCGGCTGAGGAAAATACTCGTTCTCCTTCATGCCCGGGCTTGTCCCGGCCATTCACGTCTTTCTTGCCGTTATGCCGTTAAGGCGTGGATGCCCGGGACATCTGCGCGAAGACGCGCTTCGCGCTTTGGCCCGGGCATGACGAGCTTCGCTGTTAAGCGCCCATCCTATTGGATGCATTTCCGGTCCGACTCTCAGGCGTGCTTGACGTGCTTCTCGAGGCCGGGATCGATCAGCTCGCCGCGCAGCAGGAACAGCGGGGCCTTGTAATAAAGCCGGAAATCGCTGAACGGGTCGGTCAGGATCTTGGTCATCCAGACCAGGCCGGTCTCGACGTCGCGGATAAAGAACAGGTGGACGGTGCGGAACAGCAGGCCGCCGATCCCGACCGCGAGCCAGACCTTGGCGACCTGTCGCATGAAATCCGCCGGCGACGCCCAGGGGGTGAACAGGCCGAACAGCGTCGGATCGACGTAGAGCACCAGCGGCGACAACGCCCAGATCGTCATCAGCACGATCTTGCGCCGCAAATTGTAGCCGACCTTGATTTCTTCCTTGTGCTCGTGGGTCGCCTGATTGACGTGGTCGTAGCCTTTCGGTTCGAAAAAGAAATGGCCCGCCTGCCGCGTGGTCATGGAGACCAGCCAGCCGATCAGGGCGGCGGCCACCGGATCGAAAAAGATCAAGACATAGCCAACCAGGAAGCTCGAGGCACTGACAAAGTGCAGGCTCTGGTTGATGCGGCTGTGATGGTAGAAGCGATGGTCATCCCAGCGCTGCGTTCGCAATGCCGTCAGAAAACTGTTCATCATTCCGCTCCCCTATAATGACCAAACCCTGACTACTGGGATTCGATGTCCGGTATGTGACGACATCATAATGACATGTCGCGTTGCGCGACCGGGCCGAAACCATCCACAGCCGCGTCAGGCGGCAGCGGCGACCTCGGTCTTGCGAAAACGAATCAGCGAGAAGTGTCCGAGCGGCGGCACCGGGCGACGCTCGACCAATTCCATGCCATGGGCCCGGGCCACCCATTGCGCATAGCGCGACCATGCGAAATCGGTGCGCCATCCGAGCCGGCGCACCACCGGCTGCAGCCGCTGCTCGATGAAGCGGCGCATTCCGGCATCCGCGCTGACCCGGCTGAGGATAATCATCTCGCCGCCCGGCCGAAGCACCCGGGCGAATTCGTCCAGCGCTTTTTCCGGATTCGGAACCGCCGTCACGACATATTGCGCCATCACCACGTCGAAGGAGGCATCGGGAAATTCGAGTTTCTCCGCGTCCATGACCGCGAGGCCTTCGACATTGGTCAAGTGCAGGTCGGCGACGCGTTGCCTGGCCTTTTGCAGCATCGCTTCCGAAATTTCGGTGCCGAAGATGCGCGTATTGGCGGCATATTGCGGCAACGAAATTCCGGTGCCGACGCCGACTTCGAGCACCCGGCCGCCGAGCTTGTTGGTGGCGGTAATGGCGGCATGCCGTCCTTTTGCAAACACCCCGCCGAACACCAGATCATAGATAGGAGCCCAGCGATCATAGGCGCGTTCGACCATCTCGCGGTCGAAGTCGAGCTGAATGGTGTCGTCAAGTTTGATGATTTCGGCCATGGTTACCCGCTGTTCTGGTGGTTGATCTAGCCGCTTACAGCGGTTCTGCCCGCGACGCGGCGGGCAGGTCGCAACGAACGGCTCGGCTGCAACGCTGAGAGATTGCCGATGAACTGTCTGGCGCTGTTTTCCCAGGAACGCTCCAGCGCAAAGCTCCGGCACGCTTCACGCGAGATGCTCAGCGCCCGGATGCAGGCGCTTCGCAGGTCAGTATCCAGGGCGCCAACCGGGTGATCCGCGATCACATCCAGCGGCCCGGTGACCGGGAACGCGGCGACCGGCGTGCCGCAGGCCAGCGCTTCGAGCTGAACCACCCCAAAAGTATCGGTGAGGCTGGGGAAGACAAACACATCCGCCGCGGCCACATGGGAGCTTAGTTCGGGGCCGGTTTTTTCGCCGAGGAAACGGACCTTCGGATACAGGCGCTTCAGTTCCGCCCGCTGCGGACCATCCCCGATCACCACCTTGGACCCAGGCAGCTTCAACGACAGAAACGCCTCCAGGTTTTTTTCGACCGCGACGCGGCCGACGGTCATGAAGATCGGCCTGGGCAGATCAAGCTCGGCCGCATCGTCGGGCGTGAACAGGGCGGTGTCGACCCCCCGGGTCCAGGTGCCAAGCCGCTTGAAACCTCTAGCGCCGAGTTCCTGCCTGAGCGAGGCGGTGGCAACCATCGTCATCGCGGCCGCCGCATGAAAGTGCCGCAGCACCGCATAGCTCAGCGTGGCCGGAATGATCGAGCGCACCGCGATGTATTCGGGAAAGCGCGTCGTATAGGACGTGGTGAAAGCCAGCTTGCGGCGGCGGCAATAGGCTCGCACGGCCCATCCAATCGGCCCCTCGGTGGCGATATGAATGGCGTCCGGCGCCGCCGCCTCTATCCTTGCGGCAATTTCGCGCCGGTTCGGCAACGCTATTCGCAGGCCCGGATAGGTCGGAACGCCCAGCGATGGAAATCCGTGCGGAGTCAGAAAATCGATCTCGGCGCCCAGCGTTGCGGCGCTGCGCGCCAGCGAGGTCAGCGTGCGAACCACGCCGTTCACCTGCGGATGCCAAGCGTCGGTCGCAACTAAAATCCGCATCACGGGAACCTGAGAGCTTCGCTGATTCTCAAGTCCCGACGTTCGGCCAAGGATATTTCAAGCGTGTGACGTCATCGGCCGATCGACCGCTTTTTCCCGACACTTCGAAAATATTGCTGTGACTTGTCAAAATAATTTTGTCATCAAAGCTTCGAAAACGGGCGCCGGCGCCCCGTCGGCATCCGCTAACACCCGCCCGCGCATTGTTTCCGGCCCGGGAACGCGCAATATGAGCCTGCTGCAAACCAAGGTCCGGTCACAATTGCCCACAGCGCCAATCGTCCTGCATCTTTCACGAGTTCACCATGCCCGCACCCAAGCCGCCTGATTTCGAGACCCTCAGCCTGCATGCCGGGCAGCAGCCGGATCCGGTGACGGGCGCGCGTGCGGTCCCGATCTACCAGACCACGTCCTATGTCTTCCAGGATTCCGAACACGCCGCGGCGCTGTTCAACCTCGAACGCGCCGGGCACATCTATACCCGGATCTCCAACCCGACGACGGCGGTGCTGGAAGAGCGGCTTGCCGCACTGGAAGGCGGCGTCGGCGCCATCTGCACCGCCAGCGGCATGGCCGCGCTGCATCTGGCGATCGCCACATTGCTCAATGCCGGCGACCACATCGTCGCCTCGTCCTCGCTGTATGGCGGCACCATCAACCTGCTGGCGCATACGCTGCCGCGCTTCGGCATCACCACCAGCTTCGTCAAGCCCCGCGCGCTCGCGGAATTCCGCGCTGCGATCCGCCCCAACACCCGCCTCGTGATCGGCGAAACCATCGGCAATCCCGGTCTCGAAGTGCTGGATATTCCTGAAGTCGCCGGAATCGCGCATGACGCCAAGATCCCGCTGCTGATCGACAACACCTTTGCGACGCCCTATCTCAGCCGCCCGATCGAGCTTGGCGCCGACATCGTGATGAATTCGGCCACCAAATGGATCGGCGGCCATGGCATCGCCATCGGCGGCGTCATTGTCGACGGCGGCCGGTTCGACTGGCGCGGCTCCGGCAAATTTCGCAGTGCTGACCGAGCCCTATGCCGGCTATCACGGCATCGTCTTCGACGAGCAGTTCGGCCAGGCCGCCTTCATCATGCGGGCGCGCACCGAGGGCCTGCGCGATTTCGGCGCCTGTCTCTCGCCGACCAATGCCTTTCAACTGCTGCAGGGTGTCGAGACACTGGGCATCCGCATGGAGCGCCATGTCGCCAATACCCATGCGGTGCTCGAGGCC
This sequence comes from uncultured Alphaproteobacteria bacterium, assembly GCA_963734795.1. Taxonomy (GTDB): domain Bacteria; phylum Pseudomonadota; class Alphaproteobacteria; order Rhizobiales; family Xanthobacteraceae; genus Bradyrhizobium. The sequence goes on along the minus strand of CAVTIW010000009.1, from coordinate 889,117 downwards.
CTGACCGCCAACAAGGCGGTCGACTGGGTGCTGCATCCCGCGCTGGAAAACCATCCCGACCATGAACTGGCGAAGCGGTTGCTGCCGCGCGGCGCAGGCTCCATCATCAGCTTCGGCATCAAGGGCGGCCGGCCGGCGGGCAAGAAGTTCATCGAAGCGCTGCGCATGATCAGCCATCTGGCCAATGTCGGCGACGCCAAGACGCTGGTGATTCATCCCGCCAGCACCACCCACCAGCAGATGGATGCCGCCCAGCTCAAGGCCTCCGGGATCGGCGAGGAACTGGTGCGGCTGTCGGTCGGCATCGAATCCGCGCGCGATATCATCGACGACCTCGGCCAGGCGCTCCGCGTTTCGCAGAAGGCTTGAGCCATGCACTTGTCCGTCAACGGTCTTGAGACCTTCGTCGCCACCGGCGGCCGCGACTTCGATGCGTCGCTGCCGACCGTCGTGTTGCTGCACGGCGCCGGCTTCGACCACACCACCTGGGCGCTGCACAGCCGCTGGTTCGCGCATCACGGCTACGGCGTGCTGGCGCCGGATCTGCCCGGCCATGGACGCTCCTCCGGCGCGCCGCTTCCCACCATCGCCGAGATGGCCGACTGGACCGCGGCGCTGCTCGAAGCCGCCGGTGTCGCCAAAGCGCGGCTGGTCGGTCATTCCATGGGATCGCTGATCGCGATCGAGACCGCGGCGCGGCACCCGGCCAAAGTCTCAGGCACTGAGCCTGATCGGAACGGCGGCGACCATGACGGTCGGGCCCGACCTGCTCAAGGCCGCCGAGGCCAACGACCATGCCGCCGATCGACATGGTCTCGATCTGGGGCCTTGGTTTTCAGGCCGAACTCGGCGGCAGCCTCGCGCCCGGCCTGTGGATGCACAGCGGCGCGCAGCGGGTACTCGAACAATGCCGGCCCGGCGTGCTGTTCAACGACCTCTCGGCCTGCAACGCCTATCAGAATGCGCTGGCCGCCGCCGCGCAGGTCACCGTCCCGTCCACCTTCATTCTCGGCGAACGCGACATGATGACGCCGCTGAAGGCCGGCAAGGCGCTTGCCGCCGCGATGCCGAATGCGCGCACCGTGGTGCTGCCGCGGCGCCGGTCACATGATGATGGTCGAACGCCCCGACGAATTGCTGGCGGCGCTGCAGGGCTGATCCCGCATCCCGCACGAAACGGCCGGTCTTCCCCTCTCCCCTTGTGGGAGAGGGTGGCTGCTGTCCAGACCGGATAGATAGGTAACAGAGTAGACCGGATGGATGGGTGACAGTTCTCTGTCGGCTGGGAGGATCAGCCGATGTCTTGGCGAGAGAGCTGTGCAATGGACGAACGAGTGAGCTTCATCGCGGATCAGCGAAGTGGACTGTGGACGATGACGGAGCTTTGCGAACGCTATGAGGTCAGTCGAAAGACCGGCTACAAATGGCTGGATCGCTATCGGTTGGAAGGAGCCGCGGGATTGGTGGAGCGCTCGCGGGCAGCGCGGGTGCATGGGCGTGCGACGCCGCAGCACATTGTGGATGCGATTGTGGGACTGCGGCAGGAGCGGCCGACTTGGGGAGCGCGCAAAATCGTGAGCAAGCTGGAGGCTCGCCAGGCGGATATTGAATGGCCGTCGGCCTCGACGGCTGGCGAGATTCTCAAGCGAGCGGGGCTGGTTTGCAGCCGTCGCGTGCGGCGGCGTGCGCCTCCGCGCATGGGTCAACTGACGGTACCGCAGCATGCCAACCACGTTTGGGGCATTGATCACAAGGGTTGGATACGACTGGGCGACGGCTCGCGCTCCGAACCGTTCACGGTGACGGATGGCTTCAGCCGTTATTTGATCGGCGTGGCGGCGACGGGCAGCACACAATATGCCGAGTGCAAACCGCCGCTTGAGCGAGCGTTCCGCGAGCACGGCTTGCCGGAGGTGATCCGCTCCGACAACGGCTCGCCGTTTGCCTCTACCGGGGCCACCGGCCTGACGGCACTGTCGGTGTGGTGGATCAAGCTCGGCATCCGGCACGAACGGATCGATCCTGGCCATCCGCAGCAGAACGGCCGACACGAGCGTTTTCACCTCACGCTTCTGGAAGCCATGCGGCCACCGCCGCCAACCCGTGCCGCTCAGGCTCGCCGCTTTGCGGCATTTGTGCGCGACTACAACGAAGAGCGGCCGCACGAGGCGCTCGGCCAGCGCACCCCTGCAAGCGTCTACCAGCCTTCGCCTCGTGCAATGCCAACGCGGCTTCCAGAGCCGGATTATCCAGCCGAAGCGGCGGTGCGCCAGGTTCGGTCCAACGGCGAAATCAAATGGCGAGGCGAGTTCATCCACGTTTGCAGCGCTCTCATTGGGGAAGCTGTCGCCGTCGAGGAAACCGAGGATGGACACTGGCAAGTGCGCTTCTTCAACGTGCCGATCGGCATCATCGACCCCAAAACACGCAAGCTGCGTCGCGGCGCCGGCGCCACGACGCATAAGACCGAACCATGAACAAGTGTCACCCATCCATCCGGTCCGTTTTGTTACCCATCCATCCGCTGGACATGCGATGCGCAGCATCGCAGCCGGGTGAGGGGTTGGTCTCCGCAGATACCGAAGTCGCGAATGCCGAGGCGCGGCGAGATACCCCTCATCCGGCGCTTCTTCCTTCTCCCCCTGTGGGAGAAGGTGGCGCGAAGCGCCGGATGAGGGGTAGCTGCATAACGAGAGATCGTGACCCCTCACCCGTCTCGCATCTGACGATGCGAGCCACCCTCTCCCACAAGGGGAGAGGGGAAGAAGAAGCGCCATCTTGCAGACGATCTTCCATTCTTGCGGGGTCACCGGCTCTACGTGGCGGTCTTCAGAACGAATTTCCGCACCGCCTTGGCAAAGCCGTCGTTTTGATTGCTGTCGGTCACCGCGGTCGCCTGCGACTTGACCTCGTCGCTGGCATTGCCCATGGCGATCGAGAAGCCGCTCTTGCGGAACATCAGAACGTCATTCGGCATGTCCCCGATCGGTCGCGATCTGCTCGGGCGAAATGTTCTGCAGCTTTGCCAGCGTCATCACCACCGCGCCCTTGTTGGCCCGCGGGTGGGTGACATCGAGATAATAGGGTTGCGAACGCGCCGCACTGGCCCGCTCGCCCAGTTTTTGCTGCGCCAGCTTCTCGCAGGCCGCGACACGATCGAGATCGTCGGAGACGCCGACGATCTTCACCGCGTCCGCCAGATGCGCGTCGGTGAAGGACGGCACGACCCTGGCGTCGAACTTCACCGTCCAGGTCTCGCGCGCCACATGCGGCGCCTTGCTGTCGCGGATCAGCCACTCCTTCTCGGTATAGAGCCAGGCGTCGAGCCCCTGATCGAGGATCAACTGAAGCGTCTCCCTGGCGGTCGCAAAGTCGAGCAGATGACTTTCGATCACCGACAGGTCGGGATTGACGAACACACCGCCGTTGAAGCCCGCGATGGCGCCCTCGAGCTTGAGCGGCGCAATCAGCATGCTCATGCCGCGCGGCGGCCGGCCGCTGGTGAGCGCCAGCGTGATGCCGGCGTCGTGCAGTTCCTGCGCCGCGGCCACGGCCTGCTCGGTCAGACACCTTGTCCTGCGTCACCAGCGTGCCGTCGACGTCCGCCAGCAGCAGCCGGATATCTCGTTGTCCGCTCATCGATCTATGTTCCATCTGGTCCAATTATGCTGGCCGGTCAAAGCGCCTTGACGATCTCGACCTGGAAGTCGGTGCCTTCCCAGCGGTTTTGTCGTGGCCAGAACACAGTGAAGCGAATAATCGTTTCAGTGGTCAGGCGCGCGGTCGGCAGGTCGTAAAACTGCAAGCCCAATCCGGCAGCGGCGGTATCGCTGTCGGAAATCGTGGTCCAGTCATCCATCGACCAGTGTATCCGCGCCTGCTCCGGAAACTCCAGACGCAAGACGCGCCCTGCGGCGATCCGCTCGACTTTTGACGTCACCCGCCAGACCACCGGCGCCGGCGCCGGCTTGTTGTTGATATAGCGGTTGCGGGTCTGCGGCGGCATGTCGAAGACGCGTTATCGCGCAGCGATCGCAGCAGTTTGATATGTTCGGCATGCGCCCAGACCAGCGGCATGGCGCTGCCGGAGGGCCGCCCGAGAAACAGTTCCCTTCGCGGGATATCTTCGCCGTCCCAGATCTGCTCCGGCAGCAGGCCGCCGGAGCTGGCGGACGCCTCGAGTGCGGCGAGCAGCCGCCTCGCTTCGTCCGGCCGGCCGGCCGCGAGCTCGTAATGCGCCCGCTCGCCCGTGAGCAGCGGCCAAAGCCGGCCGATTCCGGCGCCGTCGAACGGCGCGCCGTCGGCATGCTCGCCGTAGCCGTCATTATTGTAGCGATACCAATAGGAGCCGGCCGGCAATTCGCGCCGCAGCAGCGCATCGATCGCCGTGACGGTATTGAGAATGCGCGGATCGTCGGCGGCGCGAAGGCCGAATCGCACCAAAGCGAGCGCGTCGGGACTGATCAGCATTCCGGCCTCGAGCGCAGCGTTATCCTCCGAGCGGTTGCGAATCGGAATCAGTCCATGCGATCTGGCGTGGGCATCGCCCTCGGAAAAGCCGATGCGCATGTAATAGCCGTCGATTCCGAGCTTGCGCGACAGTTCGGTATCCGCCGCATAGGTCGTGGCCCTTGAAGTCGCCGCACCAGCCGGTGTTGTCGGCGCCCGCATTGACGAGATGAGGGGCGATGATGGTGTGAAGCTGGTAATCGGACAGCGCACCCACCAGCGCCTCGAAGCGGATATCCTGCAGCACGACCTCGCGAACCGGATCGGAAAACACCGTCTTGGAGATCCGGTAGCGGCCGTCGAGCGAGGCGTTGACCAACCGAAATGCCGGAACGCCGTCCTCGATCATCGCGACGGTGCTGCGCGTGTGGCGCTTCTCTTCCGAAAAATAGTCCTTGGCGGTAACGATGAAGCCGAAATCCCGAATGCAGGCGGTATCAAGCCTGGGCGAATAGATCTCGTTGAGAATGCCGTGGCTGATGGTGAACCAGACGCGGCTTTCCGAGCGCGCGGCGGTACCCACCGCACTCTTGGCGCTCGAGGTCCAGCGCGGACGAATACCGGGTGATCCGGGCGGCACCGTGGAATTGGTCAATCGTGCTCGTCCTTGCCAAGAAGCCGCCAGCTCTCAAGGTTTTACGAGATAGCCGGTCTCGAACCAATCGCAATTTTTTCGCGTTTTGCCGGGAATTGCCGGGAACCGGGCCGGCTTGGCGAAATTTCGGGCGGCCGCTCTCTCAAGTACCCCCACCCCAACCCTCCCCCGCAAGGGCGGGAGAGGGGGCACGCCTCGTCGCGTGGTGCGACATGCGTAGACCAATAAGCAAAAGCGCGATGCTTCCTGCACAAATGTTTAGTCCCATGCGCGCGGCAACCGCTGCGCGCTCCCTCTCCCGCTTGCGGCGGGAGAGGGGGCACGCCTCGTCGCGTGGTTCGACATGCGTAAACCAATAAGCAAAAGCGCGATGCTTCCTGCATAAATGTTTAGTCCCATGCGCGTGGCAACCGCTGCGCGCTCCCTCTCCCGCTTGCGGCGGGAGAGGGGCACGCCTCGTCGCGTGGTGCGACGGGCGTAAACCAATAAGCAAAAGCGCGATGCTTCCTGCATAAATGTTTAGTCCCATGCGCGCGGCAACCGCTGCGCGCTCCCTCTCCCGCTTGCGGGGGAGGGTTGGGGTGGGGGCTCTTCGGACTCGGATGCATCCATCACCCGGGCTCGTCCTGCATGTGCCTGAGCTCGTCGACAAGGACGCGAATATTTTCGCTGTAGTCGATGGGAACGACGACCAGTTGCACCCCACCGGCGGCAAAGGCTTCCTCCAGCGCCGGCGCCAGCCCCGACGCCGTCGTGACCCGCCGGCCCTGGGCGCCATAGGCGGCGGCGTAGGCGACGAAGTCGGGATTGTCGAAGGTCAGGCCCCAGTCCGCGAAACCATCGACGGCCTGCTTCCACCGGATCATGCCATAGGCGTGGTCCTCGATGATCAGAACCACGAGATTGAGCTTCAACCGCCGCGCGGTTTCGAGCTCCTGGCTGTTCATCATGAACCCGCCGTCCCCCGCCACCACCAGCACGCGGCGCCCGGGATAGAGCAGCGCCGCCATCATTCCGGAAGGCAAGCCGGCTCCCATCGTCGCCAGCGCATTGTCGAGCAGCAGCGTGTTGGCGACATCGGTGCGGTAGTTGCGGGCAAACCAGATCTTGTACATCCCGTTGTCGAGCGCCACGATTCCGTCGGGCGGCATGACTTGCCGCACGTCGTGCACGATGCGTTGCGGGGTCAACGGGAAGCGATCCTCTTCCGCGCGATCGGCGATGTGGCCCAGGATGTCCTTGCGCAAGACGACCCAGTCCGGGTCGATCTTGAGCTTGCCTTCCAGCTCGCCGGCGAGCAGGTCGAGGCCTCTGGCGATGTCGCCGACCACTTCGGCTTGCGGAAAATACACCTCTTCGACCGTCGCCGGCACAAATCCAATATGAATGACCTGATGCCGGCCGCGCGCCATCAGGAACGGCGGCTTCTCGACCGTGTCGTGCCCGATGGTCACGATGAGGTCGGCGCGATCGATCGCCTGGTGGACGTAGTCGCGCTCACTCAAAGCGGCGGTGCCGAGATAGAATTCCGAAGCACCCCCGACGGCCCCCTTCCCCATCTGCGTATTGAAGAAGGGGATGCGGACGCGGCGGACGAATTCGGAAAGCGCCGGCGCAAGTTGCGGCCGGCTGGCGCCGGCGCCGAACATCAGCAGCGGAGATTTGGCGGCCAGGATCAAATCGGCGGCGCGCCGGATGGCTTCCGGCGACGGAATCGCAAGCTCCGCGGCATGGGCCGGCACCAGCGCGCGCATCGCCCGCCTCCTCCGCGGCAACGTCTTCCGGCAGTTCGAGATGAACCGGGCCGGGACGCTCCTCCGCCGCAATGCGAAAGGCATTGCGGACCAGGGTCGGAATAGCTGATGCGCTGACGATCTGCTGGGACTGCTTGGTGAGCGGGCGCATCGCCGCGACGACATCGACAATCTGGAAATGCGCTTGCCGGCCTTGCCGAATCGCCTTCTGGCCGGTGATCAGCACCATCGGCATGGCGCCGAGAAACCCGTAGGCCGCGCCGGTGACGAGGTTGAGCGCTCCCGGACCAAGCGTGGTCAGCGCGACCCCCGGCTTTCCGGTGAGCCGTCCATAGGTGGCCGCCATGAAGGCCGCCGGCTGCTCATGACGGGTCACCACCAGCTCGATGGAGGACCGCCGCAGGCTTTCGACGACATCGAGGTTTTCCTCGCCGGGCACCCCGAAAATCCGATCAACGCCCTCATTCTCCAGGGCCGCAACGAGAAGATCCGATCCCTTCATGTTCGATCCCTGCTGTTCACCCAGACGAGCTCCGTCGGGACGGATAGAAGCGGGGCGGTTGGGTCACGCGATGATGTCGGAAAGCCTAGCACATCGCAGCGGAACGCGAGCGCCTGCCCGCGCATCGGACAGCCGGTTGCTGCCGAGCGATCCATTGGGCTGGCGGGTTATGACCTTCGGCGCGCGCTATCCACCCGCCGAATTCTGTGAAACATTGACGGCTCCCCGGTTGGTCGAGGCATATCTATGGCCATTGCAGCATTGTCGGGCTGGACCAGCGAACAGAAACACGTGGTAGCGGCCAGCTTTCTCGGATGGTCGCTGGACGCCTTCGATTTCTTTCTGCTGGTGTTCGTGCTGAAGGACATTGCCACCGAATTCCATACCGATATTTCGAACGTCACGCTGGCCATCCTGCTGACATTGGCGATGCGCCCGATCGGCGCCTTCATTTTCGGCCGCGCCGCCGACCGCTGGGGCCGCCGTCCGACGCTGATGGTCGACATCCTGCTGTATTCGATCCTCGAATTCGCGTCCGGCTTTGCGCCAAGCCTGACGGTGCTGATCATCCTGCGCGCCCTGTACGGCGTGGCGATGGGCGGCGAATGGGGTGTCGGGGCTTCGCTGACGATGGAAACCATCCCGCCGCATGCCCGCGGCTTCGTCTCGGGCCTGCTGCAGTCGGGCTATCCGACCGGATACTTCATGGCGTCGATCGTCTACGGCGTGCTGTTCCCCTATATCGGATGGCGCGGCATGTTCATGGTCGGCGTGATCCCCGCTTTGCTGGTGCTCTACATTCGCCGCAACGTGCCGGAGTCGCCGAGCTGGAGCAAGGAGGCGGCGATCGAACGCGGCAGCACGCTTGACGGTTCTGAAATCGCACTGGCGGCTCGGCATCTACGCGGTCGTTCTGATGACGGCGTTCAATTTCTTCAGCCATGGCACCCAGGATCTCTACCCGACCTTCCTGCAGGTGCAACACAAGCTGTCGCCGCATGTCGTCGGCATCATCGCCGTGATCTATAATATCGGCGCCATCTGCGGCGGCATCCTGTTCGGCACGCTATCGGAGCGCTTCGGCCGGCGGCGCTGCATCATCATCGCAGCGCTGCTGTCTCTGCCGGTGATCCCGCTCTGGGCATTTTCGGACAGCCCTGCCCTGCTCGCGATCGGCGCCTTCCTGATGCAATTCACGGTGCAGGGCGCATGGGGCGTGGTGCCGGTGCATCTGAACGAATTGTCGCCGGACACCGCGCGCGGGACGTTTCCCGGATTCGTCTATCAGCTGGGCAACCTGCTGGCGTCGATCAACGCCACCCTGCAGGCCGGCATCGCCGCGCATTTCGGCGGCAATTATGGTCTCGCGCTGGCGGTGGTGGCGGGTTCGGTGGCGGTCGTCATCGTGGTGCTGACGGCGGTCGGCACCGAAGCCAAGGGAATCGTCTTTGCCAAGGCGAAAGTGGCCGTCCCGTAACGCGGCTGGATTCGCCGAAGCTGGCAGCTTGCATGGTTTCGTCAATCTGCAGGGGCTGCTAGGATACCCGCCTTGCAGGGACGCGCTGTGACAGCCGTCCGCGCCAGGCGAGGTCAACGGAAAGCGATGCCGACATGAGCGAGCGACTTGAGACGCTGAAAAAGGCGCGCGAGCGCATGGCCGACGACCGCGACGCCTTCGCCAAAACCCTGGCCGCGCCGTTCGACCGCGACAAGGCCGAGCGGGCGCGGATCAAATTCATCGAGACCCAGGTGCTGATCGACGCCATCGACCGCGCCATCGACGGCGAGCAGGCCGGACCCGCAGCGGCCGCGTAAGACCTTTCGGAAACCCGATTAGACTGAAGTGCGATGATTCAGATCGAATCATCAGCGCCACAGATGGCTCTCCTACCCTCCCCTGGAGGGGGAGGGTCGCTCGCGCAGCGAGCGGGGTGGGGTGGGGTGATTGTTCATCCGCAGCGCCACCCCGCCCCGTCTCGCATCTCGCTACGCTCAATGCGAGCCGACCCTCCCCCTCCAGGGGAGGGTAAGAAAAATATGCGGCGACCGCTGGTTCTAGGTGCAGAGCAGCGTTCCACGTCTCAACCTAACGCCATCATGCTTTAGCTCTGGCAGCCGGCGGCCGCCGCCGGCGCCGGCTGATACCGGTCGCGCAGCCGCACCCAGTCCATCGGGTAAGGCAGCCCCTCTTCGTGGCGGCCGAGCGGCGTCAGATCGAGATAATGATAGGCGGCGTTCATCATGTCGAGACCGCGCGCGAAGCACGAATAAGTGTGGAAGATGTTGCCCGCCTCATCGCGGAAAAACACGCTGATGCCCGGCGCGTCCTCGATGCCGAAGCCGCTAGTTCCGAAATTGTAGACCTTGTCGCCCGATCTGACCTGGTCCGGCGTAAACGAAACGGCGTAGTCGAAGTTGAAATCGTTGGCGGCGGAAGAAACCCAATCGAAGGTCCAGCCCATCCGCTGCTTGAACGCGTCGAGCTTGGGCAGCGGCGCGCGCGAGATCGCCACCAGCGCAGTGTCGCGCGCCGCAAGATGCGGGATCATGCGCTCGAAACCGTCGGCCCAGAACGAGCAGCTCTTGCAGCCCTCGTTCCAGTCGGGGGCGAACATGAAATGCTGCACCACGAGCTGGCTGCGGGCGCCGAACAGATCGCCCAGGGTCTGCTTTCCCTTGGCCCCATCGAAGCTATAGGTCTTGTCGACCTTGACCCAGGGCAGCGCGCGCCGCTCCTCGTTCAAGCGATCCCGGGCGCGGGTGAATTCCTTCTCGCGGACGAGATGGGCCTTGCGGGCGGCGATCCATTGCTCGCGTGACACGATCCGGTGCTGTTGCATGACAAGCTCCTGTCTCAGGCAAAAAAACGTTCAAGCAGATTGTCGAGGCGATCGATCGCGATGGCGAGGTCGATGTCTCCGCACTCGTGGAGAATCTCGATTCGGTGGCGCCTGAAGGGCTGGAAGCGGGGAACCTCGCGCACCAGCGGCCGCGCCAGTGAGCCGAACAACGCGACCGCACGCACCGCCGGGATTTTTGCCAGGTCCGCCGCTATCGCGTCGGCGGCACGCCGGAACGCGACCTGCCGCGCCAGCATCTGGCGATCTTGTTCCGCGATTTGTCGACGCGTGGGCTTGCTGGGCACGGTTCCGGAGCCGTTGCGTGGTTTTGACCTGGCCATGCTACATCGACCGCCGCCGCGGCGAAAGTATCTGTCGGCGAGCAGAGCGACCTGTCGCTGACGCGCGGATTGATCTTGCAATAGACGGCTCGCCCGGACGCGGTCGCCATGCATTCGGCGGCGGTCTAGTCTATTCGCAGGCCGGCGGACGTGACCACCTTCTGCCATTTTTCGGTCTCGGCCGCGATCATCGCGCCGAAGGCTTCCGGCGAGGTGATCAGCGGCGGGCCGCCCAGTTCGGTCAGGCGCTTCTTCATCTCCGGTTCGGCCAGCACCGCGTTGATCTCCCGGTTCAGCTTCTCGATGATCTCCGGCGGCGTCTTCTTCGGTGCGCCCATGCCGAACAGCGCGCTCGCCTCGTAGCCCGGAACGGTCTCGGCGACGGTCGGCACGTCGGGCAATTGCGGCGACCGCTCCGCCGTAGTCACCGCCAGCGCGCGCAACGAACCGGCGCCGATATGCTGGATGATCGAGGGCATGTTGTCGAAGATCACCTGGACCCGATCGCCAAGCAGATCGGTGATCGCCGGCGCCGCCCCCTTGTAGGGGATGTGCACCATCTTCGCGCCCGACATCGCCATGAACAGTTCACCGGACAGATGCACCGACGTACCGTTGCCTGACGACGCCATGTTCACCTTGCCGGGATTGGCCTTCACATAGGCGATGAACTCGGCGACCGTCTTCGCCGGCACGCCGGGAGCGACCGTCATCACGTTCGGCACCCGATTGAACGTTGCCACCGGCGCGATATCGCGGATGAAATTGAAGTCGAGGTTGGCGTAAAGCGAGGCGTTGATGAAGTTGGCGGGATTGACCAGCAGCACCGTGTAGCCGTCGGGCACCGCATTGACCACGGTTTCGGTACCGATGTTGTTGCCGGCGCCGGGCTTGTTCTCGATCACGAATTGCTGGCCCAGCCGCTCCGAGAGCCGCTGGCCGATCAGGCGGGCCAGGATATCGGTGGCGCCGCCGGCCGGATATCCGACCACGAAGCGGACCGATCGTGTCGGATAATCCAGCGCCGAAGCGGCGCCCGCCGGCCAGACCAGCGCCGAAAGACCGATTGCAACCAGACCCATCGCGGCGCGGCGTGATGTCATGCAGTTTCTCCCCGAATCCTGGATATCAAGTCCCGGATCTGGAGTCCGGTTCGTCATTGTTGAATTGACGATCGACAGGCGTTGTAACAAACAAAGCCGGATGCGGCCAGTGCGGCACGCCGGCTTCGAACCGCGACGAAAGGATAAGCCATGCCTGTCAAAGTCCACGCGCTCGACCATCTCGTGATCAATGTCGCTGACGTCGCGCGCTCCGCCGAATGGTATCGAAAAATCCTCGGCATGGAGATCAGGGTGTTCGATCCGGGCCAGGGCAAGCCGCCTCCGGACCTCGCTGATGTTCGGCAACCAGAAAATCAATGTGCGGCCGCGCGACGCCGACAAGGTCGAGTGGTTCACCGCCGACCATGAAGCCGCCGGCAGCGACGATCTGTGCTTTCTCACCGCGGCCACGCCGGAAGCAGGTGGTCGCGCATCTGAAGGCGTGCGGCGTGGCGATCGAGGAGGGTCCGGTGGCCAGGCAGGGCGCCCGCGGCACGCTGCGGTCGGTCTATTGCCGCGATCCCGACGGCAGCCTGATCGAGATTTCGTCGTATCAGGACGAGGCGGCCTAAGGCCACACACTGCCGTCATTGCGAGGAGCCATCCAGTCTTTGCTTTTTGCTGGATTGCTTGCTTCGCTCGCAATGACAGGAATACAAAGAAGACAAGAATAAAAAAGCGGCCGGCCAAGGCTGCACGGGAGGATCAATGTCGAATTCACAAGGCGCCGGGCGTGGTCGGACCGTTTGCCGGGATGGACGTGCCGTGGCTGCTGCGGATGCGCAGCCGAGACGCGCCGCGATCATCCGTTCCTGATCTGGGCGCCGTTCGATGCGCCGGCGCGGCGCTGGAACTACGGCGAATTTCACGACCGCGTCGGCGCACTCGCCGCCGGCCTTGCCGAGCGCGGCATCAAGCCCGGCGAATACGTGCTGATCCATCTCGACAACTGCGTCGAGGCCATGCTGGCCTGGTTCGCCTGCGTCGAACTCGGCGCCATCGCCGTCACCACCAACACCCGCTCGGCGCCGGCGGAGATGGAATATTTTGCCGGTCATTGCGGCGCGGTCGCCGCGATCACGCAGCCGGCCTATGCCGAGATGATCTCGGCGCATTGCCGGGGCCTGCGCTGGCTGGCGGTGATTTCGCACGACGCCGGCGCCGCGCCCGCGCCAGGCACTGCCCCGCCGCGCAGCGACAGCTTCGAGCGCTGTTCGCCGACAGCGCCGACCGGCCGCGCCGCGCCACCGATCCGCGGCACCGTGCAGCGTGCAATATACCTCCGGCACCACGTCGCGCCCGAAGGCGGTGCTGTGGACCCACGCCAATGCGCTGTGGGGCGCCAAGGTCAATGCGTCGCATCAGGATCTGCATCAAGGCGACGTGCATCAGACCTATCTGCCGCTGTTTCACACCAACGCGCTGGCCTATTCGATGCTGGCGAGCCTGTGGGTCGGCGCGTACCTGCGTGATCCAGCCGCGGTTTTCCGCAAGCCGGTTCTGGAATGTCGCCGCCGAGCATGGCTGCACCTGGACCTCGACCATACCGTTCTGCATGAAGGCGCTGCTGGAGCACGAGATCCCGAAGCAGCACACATTCCGGCTGTGGGGCACCGCGGTGTGCGAGCCGCCGGCTTTCGCCGCGTTCGGCGTCAAGATCATCGGCTGGTGGGGCATGACCGAAACCATCACCCACGGCATCATCGGCGAGGTCGACCAGCCCAACACGCCGATGTCGATCGGCCGCGCCGCCGCGGAATATGCGATCCGCGTCACCGACGACGACGGCGCGCCGACGCCGGTCGGCGACACCGGCAATCTCCTGATCAAGGGCGTTCCCGGGCTGTCGCTGTTCGCGGAATATCTGCACAACGAGAAGGCGACGCGCGAAAGCTTCGACGAGCACGGTTATTTCATGACCGGCGACCGCGTCACCCTGCTGGACAACGGCTTCATCAAATTCGGCGACCGCGCCAAGGACATGCTGAAGGTCGGCGGCGAGAACGTCGCGGCCTCCGAAATCGAGCAGGTGATCGCGGTGGTGCCGGGCGTGCGCGAGGCCGCGGTGGTGGCGAAAAAACACCCGATGCTCGACGAGGTGCCGGTGGTGTTCATCATTCCGCACGCCGGTGTCGCGCGCGCGCCGCCGGATCTGCACGACACCGTCATGGCCGCCTGCCGCAGCGCGCTGGCGGACTTCAAGGTGCCGCGCGAAATCCGCTTCGTCGACGAGATGCCGCGCTCGACGCTGGAGAAGGTGGCGAAAGCGGAATTGCGCAAGCTGCTGGGGTAGCTACGCGGCAACGCGGGAACAAACTCAACCGACGTGTTTCACGATCGTTGCGGGCCAACGGGTCGCAATCACGGTCGTTGATCTGGAGCCCAGCCGCGGCGTCAATAGCATCCCAAAGCCACCGGGCGGAACGCCTGGAACAGATGCTGGTCGAGCTTGCCGCCCATCTGTTCCATGATCGCTAACGCCCTGGCGTGGGTGAAACGGCAGCCGGTAGGCACGCTTCTCCACCAGTGCGGCATAGATGTCCACGATGGTGGTCAGCCGCACGATGTCGCTGATCTGGTCGCCGCGCAGGCCGATCGGGATATCCGGTGCCGTCGAGGAATTCGTGATGGTGCAGCACCACGTCGAGCATCTCCGGCGGGAAGCTGCCTTCGGCCGCGAGCGCGTCGTAGCCCAGCCGCGGATGCTGGCGGATCTCGATCATTTCCTCGCCGGTGAGCTTTCCCGGCTTGTCCAGGATCGCCACCGGAATGAACGCCTTGCCGACATCGTGCAGCAGGGCGGCGCGCGCCACACGGCGCTGGTCGTCCTCGCGCATGCCGAGATGCTGGGCGAACGCCACCGCGAAACCGGTGACAAACAGGCAATGGCGATAGCTGTCGGTGTGATGGCGGCCGACGGTCGTCAGCCATTCCCGCAACGAGGATTGCTTGATGGCCTTGAGAATCTTGTTTCTCGGCTTTCACGATGTCGTTGAAGGTCAGCGGAACTCCCGCCGGCAGCTTGCTCGAATATCTTGACCATCACCGCATGCGCGGCGGCGATGCCGCTGTTCAAGGCCTTGCCGCGATCGGTCGCATCGAATCCGTGGCTGTCCGGAAATGCGGCGCGGATGCGCTGCAGAATGCTCTCGGGCATCGAACGGCCGCGATATCGTGTCGGTAGCGCCCAGCGCCCAGGCCTGCATCGATCCGTGGTGAAGGGCGTCGGCCAGCACGAACAACCGCGGCAGGACGCGGTAGGCTTCGGCGCGCAGCTTGTTGCGAACCAGCTGCACGCTCTCGGCGGAGCGCAGGTTGATATCGACCACGATCCCCGAGAAATGGCCGGCCGGCGCGTCGGGAATATCCGAAGTCGAGATGGTATCGACCTCGCTGACGGATTGCAGGATGCTGGCCAGTTCGCTGCTTTGATCGCTGCGATCCGACGCCAGCAGCAGCCGGCGTTGGGACGAAGCCTGGTTCGCTAAAGCTGTCTTGGAAGAAACCTGGTTCGCTAAAGCTGTCATGAATCCTCGTGACTGGCGTGGTGGCCGACAGCAAAGGTTATCCGACAACGGTTCCCCGGGGCTTAAGGGGTATCGTGAAGGCTGGTATATTATGGACGTTACAAATTTAACGACTGTTCGGGGTCAGCCGAAGACAAGACCGGACAACAAAAATCCGCCGGAAGCACAGCCTCCGGCGGATCGACGTTGTTCGCTGGTGCGATGTCTTAGGCCTTCATGGCCCCCTTCACCGCCTCTGCCGTGATCGGCAGCGAGCGGACGCGGGCGCCGCAGGCATTGAAGATCGCGTTGGCGAGCGCGGGCGCGATCACCGTCACCGCCGGCTCGCCGACGCCGGTGGCTTTTTCGCCGTTGGCGATGACGCTGATGGCGACTTCCGGCATCTGACTCATCCGCAACGGCGTGTAGGTATCGAAGTTGGTCTGCTCGATACCGCCGTCCTTCAGCGTCGCCTTCTCGTACATCGCCAGCGACAGCCCCCACAACGCCGCGCCCTCGACCTGGGCGCGGATGTTGTCGGGATGCACCTGGGTGCCGACATCGGTGGCCACGGTCAGCTTCTTGACCTTGACCTCGCCGGAAGGTGCGACGGCAACATGGGCCACGCAGGCGGTCCAGCTTGCGGTCGCCCGTTCCTGCGACGAGACGCAGGCCACGCCCATGCCTTCGCCTTTCGGAAGCTGCTTGGTGCCGTAACCGGCCATGCCCATCGCGGCAAGCAGGGTGTTGCGCAGCCGTTGCGCGCCACCGGCATTGGCGCCCTTGCCGTCGAGCATGTCGATCCGGTACTGCGCCGGATCCTTGCCGACCGCGTGGGCGAGTTCATCGACCATGCTTTCGACCGCCCAGAAGGTCCAGCCCGGCGCCACCGACCGCAGCTGCCCCGACGGGGTGGCGTTGTGCGCCATCTCGTTGAGGATGGCGCGGACGTTGTGATTGGGCACGGTATAGAAGAAGTCCGCACCGTTCACGGTGAAGCCGTCGAGACCGCCCTTCTTGTCGACCGAGGGGGTGAGGAAATCGGGGATTCCCCAGCGCTTGGTCGGCCACGCGCTGACCACGTCGTGGTTCAGCGCGATCAGCTTGCCGTCGCCGTCGAGACCGGCCTTGACCTTCTGGAACGTCAGCGGACGCGAGAAGTCCATGGTCATGTCGTTTTCGCGGCTGTAGATCACCTTGACCGGCTTGCCGACGGCCTTGGCCGCCTGCACCGCCGGCACCATCATGTCGGCGTCGAGACGCCGGCCGAAGCCGCCGCCCAGGTACATCTGGTGCATCACGACGAATTTGGGATCGACCCCGGCAGCCCCGGCCGCGATCGCGCCGGAGCGCGTTGCGAACTGGTTGCCGGAATACAGATGCCAGATGTCGCCCTGCAGCTGCGCGGTGGCGTTCATCGGCTCCAGCGGCGCATGGATGTTGATGTTGGTGGTGTACTCCGCCTCGATCACCTTCGCCGCCGTACCGAAGGCTGCGGCGGTGTCGCCATCCTTGACGAAGAACAGGCCGGAGTCGTCGAGCGCCTGCAAGCGCCTGGCTTCGGTGAGCAGGGATTCGCTCGACAGCTTGGCGTTGGGCCCGCCGTCATAGCTGATCTTCAGCGCGTCGGCCGCCCTGCGGGCGTTGGCATAGGTGTTGGCCACCGCCACCACCCAGCCGGTCGTGGTCCCGGTCTTGTCGTCGAGGGTGACGGCCTTGATGAAGCCCGGCACCTTCTTCGCCGCACTGTCGTCGACCGATTTCACCGTGGCGCCGAAGCGCACCGGCGGTGTCACGACCTTGCCGTACACCATGCCCGGCAACATGACGTCGATGCCGTATTTGGCTGTTCCGTTGGTCTTCGACGGAATGTCGAGCTGCGGAACCGAAACGCCGATCATGGTGTACTGCTCGGGCGTCTTCAGCTTGATCGCCTTGAGCTCGTCGGGCGTGAAGGTCTTGGTGGCCTTGCCGCTCCTGACGATCTCCGCGAACGTCATCGACTTCTTCGACTTCGGATCGGTAACCATGGACTCCCGGACCACCAGCCGGTCTGCCGGCACGGCCATCGCGGCCGCGGCGGCTTCGGTCAATGCCATGCGCCCCGCGGCTCCCGCGCGGCTCATCGCATCGAAGTTCATCATGGTGCTCCAGCTGCCGCCGGTGATCTGCGCGCCGAGCACGGGGTCGTTGAACTTCGGATCGTTGGACGCGAGCTGAACCCGCATGTCCTTCCAGTTCGAGCCGAGCTCTTCGGAAATGATCTGCGCCATGGTCGAGGCGATGTGCTGGCCCATGTCGGCCTTGCCGCATGTCACCGTGACAATCCCGTCCGGCGCGATCGAATACCAGACGCTGGGATCGAAATTGCCTGGCGCGGCGAACGCCGCATCGGCGCCGAGCAGGCCGGGGACCGCGGAATAGCCGAGCGCGAGACCTGCGGCGGCGGTGCCGACCAGGAACGAGCGGCGGCTGAGATCGGCGGGCTCGCCGGCGACGATATCCTTGGTGATTTTCACGTGCGTATTCATGTTGCTCTCCGATCGGTGGCGGTGGACGCGGTGCGCATT
The DNA here is from genome assembly GCA_963734795.1 of uncultured Alphaproteobacteria bacterium. Classification (GTDB taxonomy): domain Bacteria; phylum Pseudomonadota; class Alphaproteobacteria; order Rhizobiales; family Xanthobacteraceae; genus Bradyrhizobium. The sequence continues at coordinate 871,397 of CAVTIW010000009.1, read as the reverse complement.
TCGGAGGCTGCGCGCATGATCGCCTTTTGGATGCGCGAATAGGTCATGCAGCGGCAGAGATTGCCGTCCATGTGCGCCACCACTTCTTCCTTGGTCGGGTCGCTGTTCTTGGAAAGCAGCGAAGCCGCCTGCATGATCTGCCCGGACTGGCAGTAGCCGCATTGCGGAACCTGCTCGGCGATCCACGCCTTTTGCAACGGATGGTCGCCCTTGGCGCTGAGGCCTTCGATGGTGGTGATTTTCTTGCCGACGGCATCGCTGAGCGAGGTCTGGCAGGATCGTACCGCTTCACCGTTGAGATGAACCGTGCAGGCGCCGCACAGGCCGGCGCCGCAACCGAACTTCGTACCGGTCATCTGCAATTGCTCGCGGATGACCCAGAGCAGCGGCGTATCATTGGCCGCCTCGACGGACATATTCCGTCCGTTGATATTAAGAGTAGGCATCGTCTCTTCCCCTGCCGGTGCATGAAGCCGCTTACGGCGGCAACTCACTTTGAGGTAATGGCCGGCACCCACCGGGTCGATGCCAGTTGGCGCAGAATGATACCGGTTCCCGTCCGGAGGCAATCCAAATTAGAATGCATCAAAGAGAATATAACTTCAGGCAGGTCCGCGTTGTGCGCTGCGAAATAACCTGGCCGCATCGTTGTCGATGGATCGGCGCCCGCAGCGAATGCAAGCAGTGGTTGCTGCCGGCGAAACCGGCTTCGCGTCGGGCCACGGATCGCGCTAGAACCAGAACAAGACAGAACGTATTGGGAAGCCGCGATGCCAAAAATCAACCGTGACGGGGTCGACATCTATTACGAAGTCCACGGCAGCGGGCCTGCCGCTGCTGCTGACCCACGGCTATTCGTCGACCTCGGCGATGTGGCAGGGCCAGATCGAGGCGCTGTCGAAACATCACAAACTCATTCTGTGGGACATGCGCGGCCACGGCCAGTCCGACTACCCCGACGATCCCGCGGCCTATAGCGAAGCGCTGACGGTGGCCGACATGGCCGCCCTGCTCGACGAGGTCGGCGCCGACAGCGCCATCGTCGGCGGCCTTTCGCTCGGCGGCTATATGTCGCTGGCGTTTTATCGCGCGCATCCGGAACGGGTCGACGCGCTGCTGATCATCGATACCGGACCGGGCTTCAAGAAGGACGACGCCCGCGAGGCCTGGAACAAGCGCGCGCACGACACCGGCGACCGCTTCGAGCGCGAAGGCCTTGCGCGTTCTGAAATCCGCCAGCCGCGAGCGCTCGACCGTGAGCCATCGCGACGCCTCGGGCCTGGCGCGCGCCGCGCGCGGCATGCTGACCCAGCGCGATGCCGCGCGTGATCGAGCTGCTGCCGAGTATCAAAGTGCCGTCGCTGGTGGTGGTCGGCGCCGACGACGCGCCGTTCCTCGCCGCCTCCGACTACATGGCGGCGAAAATTCCCGGCGCCCAAAAGGTGGTGATCCCGGCCGCCGGCCACGCCGTCAATATCGACCAGCCGCAGGCCTTCATCGAGGCGGTGCTGCCGTTCCTCGACGGCCTGCCGCGCAGCGCCATTCCGAAAAAGGCCGGTTCCGTCATGACAAGCCGACCTGAACAGGCTAGCGTGAGCGCAACTGGATGTGTGTGGCTATCCACGGCGCGCCGTCCTAATCCCTTCCGCGCCGGCGATTGGCCGGAACGACCTGTTCACGACAACTGCAACTCTCAACCAATGGATGACCCGTGGGACAAGATATCAAGCTGACGGCTTCGGACAATTTTCAACTGGGCGGCTATCGTGCCGACCCCGCGAGCGCGCCCAAGGCGGCGGTGGTGGTGATCCAGGAAATCTTTGGCGTCAATCACCACATTCGCGCGGTCTGCGATCGCCTCGCGGGCGACGGCTATGTCGCCATCGCGCCTGCGATCTTCGACCGCATCGAGCCCAATTTCCAGTCCGGCTATTCGCCGGAGGAGATCGCGGTGGCGCGCAAGTTCGTCGCCAATCCGGACTGGGCGGCGATGCTGCGCGATACCCAGGCCGCCATCGATGCGGTGAAGGATGTCGGCCCGGTCGGCATCATCGGCTTTTGCCTCGGCGGCAGCATCGCCTATGCCGCCGCGACCAAGCTGTCGGGCCTGTCCGCGGCGATCGGCTATTACGGCGGCGCCGTCGTTCGCTTCGCCGACGACAAGCCGAAGGTGCCGACCCAACTTCATTTCGGTGAAAAGGACGCCGGCATTCCGCTCAGCGATGTCGACACCATTCGCGCCAAGCGGCCCGACGTCGAAATCCACGTCTATCCCGGCGCGCAGCACGGTTTCCACTGCGACGAACGGGCGAGTTACGACAAGGCCAGCGCCGATATCGCCTGGCCGCGCAGCCTCGACTTCTTTGCCAGGCATTTGAAGAAGTAGGCGGTCGGAATTGTTCGCTGTCATTCCGGGATGCGCCACTCGGCGCAGACCCGGAATGACGACATGCTGTGCGCATCAGTTCGAGTAGCTGACTCAGAACCAGCGTTCGCCGACGAGGACGGTATCGCCGGGGCCGAGCGGCGGTGCCGAGCGGCACCACGACGCGGGATCGAGCCGGAGCCGTCGGTGTGGGTCAGGGTGACGCGGTCGCGCTTGGCGCGCGGCGAGAAGCCGCCGGCAATCGCCACCGCGCTTTCGACGCTCATATTGGGCACGTAGGGATATTGGCCGGGGGCTGCGACTTCGCCGAGGATAAAGAACGGCCGATAGGATTCGATCTCCACCGCCACCGAGGGATCGCGGATGATAGCCGTTGCGCAGCTTGGCGGTGATCTCGGCAGCGAGGCCCGCCGGGGTTCGTCCGCGCGCCGGCACCGAGCCGATCAGCGGCATGGTGATCGAGCCGCCGGCATCGATCGCATAGGTATTGGTGAGGCCTTCCTGGCCGTAGACCACGACCCGCAATTTGTCGCCGGCATCGAGCCGGTAGGCGGCATCATAGGCCGCCGGCATCGGCGCGGCGGCATAGGCCGCCGGGAGCTGGCGGCGTAAGAACGCGGGGGCGTCGCGGCAAAGCTGGCGCGAAGCGCGCGATGGCGCCACCGGAATCGGCGACGCTCGATGGCGATGCGACGACGCGCGGGGCCGGCGCGTAAGGCTGGCCGTAAGCCATGGAATCGAGATCGCTTTGCGGCTGCGTCATCGCGACAGGACCGGATCGTGCTGCATGCAGCCCGACAAAGCGAGCGCGGTCATGGCGGCAATGATCGGCAGTCGAAACGCGCGCGCAACCCGCACCGGAGCCATCCCTCATAGCGAGACAGCTCCAGTCTTGCACCGGTTATGGTTAACAAATCGTTTTTGCCGGGCGCTATGCCAGCCGATGCGATCAGGCGCTGACGCCGGCGCCGATCGGACAGGACACCCCGGTGCCGCCAAGTCCGCAATAGCCGGCCGGATTCTTGGCCAGATATTGCTGGTGGTAGTCCTCGGCGAAATAGAATTCGCCTGCCGGCGCGATCTCGGTGGTGATGGCGCCGAGACCCTTGGCCGACAGCGCCTTTTGATAGGCCGCCTTCGACGCGTCCACCGCTTTGCGCTGCGCGTCGCTGAAGGCTGTAGATCGCGGAACGATACTGGGTGCCGACGTCGTTGCCCTGACGCATGCCCTGCGTCGGGTTGTGGCTTTCCCAGAATGTCTTCAGCAGCTGATCGTAGGAGATCTGCTTCGGATCGAACACCACCAGCACCGCTTCGGTGTGGCCGGTGCGGCCCGAACAGACCTCTTCGTAAGTCGGGATTGGCGGTGTGACCGCCCGCATAGCCCACGGCGGTGGTATAGATGCCGTCGCCGAGTTCCCAGAATTTACGCTCCGCGCCCCAGAAACAGCCGAGCCCGAACACCGCCTGCTCCAGGCCTGCGGGATAGGGCGGCTGCAGCTGGCGGCCGTTCACGAAATGGCTGGTTGCGGTGGGGATCGGTTGCGCACGGCCCGGCAGCGCCTCGGCTGCGCTCGGCAATGCAGTGGTTTTGCGCATGAACAACATCGATTGCCTCCCGGAGGGATGCCTCGTCGAACGCCGGATGTCGGTCACGCAATATATGTCTTTACGTCGGCAGCTGTAGCCCCGTTGCGCCGGGCGGCGGAATAAACGCCGCATCGCCCTGCCGCCGTCAGTTCCGCGAATAGCCGATCAGCGGCTTGCGGGGCCGGAACAGCAGCATCAGCAGAATACCCAGCACGCCCATCACGGCAAAAACCGGCTGATCCAGCACGAACCTGACGACGCTGCTCCAGAGCCAGGGCGCATGGCTCTCCACCCAGATCCGGAACGCCTGCTGGCTGGATTGATGGACATCGTTCCAGAACTCGCCAAACCGGGTAAATCGCAAGGTCTGATCGGCGACCCAGCGCGCGCCGTCATAGACCATGAAAATAAATCCGCCCGCCAGCAGCAGCAGCCCCACAAGTCGGAAAAAACCGCGGATCATGCGTCACCTTATATACTGTCGCGCCCGGAAACGCCGTCAGCCATTACCGGGGCGGCCCGGGAAATTCAACCTCATCAGCAGCTTATCGGCGCTTTCCGGTCGGGTTTTCGGGTTCCGAAGGCCTCGGGAGGCGTTGACGCTGCAGGGCGCGCCCTCTATAAGACCGGCAATGGCGGCGGGCGCAATCCCGCCGCCGCTGTTCTTTGAGCGGCGCCGTCGATGTGAGCCTGTTCGCTCCGGGAATGGCATTCTCACAGAACACCCGAAAACACACCAGCGTCGATCACGCGGTTGAACGGCCGGCGCGTCACAAGCCCGACTACCCGCGACCGGTCACCGCCGAAGGATATTTGAGAACATGGCCAATACGACTTCCGCCAAGAAGGCGACACGCAAGATTGCCCGCCGCACCATCATCAACAAGTCGCGCCGCACCCAGATGCGCGGCTCGGTCCGCATCCGTCGAAGAAGCGATCAAGAGCGGCGACCGCGATGCGGCGCTGAAGGCGATGGCCCGCGCCGAACCGGAACTGATGCAGGCAGCGCAGCGCAACATCATTCACAAGAACAATGCGAGCCGGAAGGTCTCGCGGCTCGCGCATCAGATCGCGAAGCTCGCGAAATAGAGCTGATCGAAAAAGATTTTCGTCAAAAAGCCCGGCTCTGCCGGGCTTTTTCTTTTTGCAGTCGCGTTGCATCGCGCGGTCTGCGCGGCTTCATGCAATTCACGTCCGCCCGTATTTTCACGGGGTGCAATTTCGGCGCCGTGCAACAAGGCGGGCTGATGCGTTCGCGTGATGACCGCGACGATAGCGATGCTGATTGTTGCCCGGCGCATGCGCTTTTGAAATAGCAATCGCGATCGCGCGCCGCTGCTCGAAAGTCCGTGCAGGGTTACCCTATTTCGACGAGCAAAAAAAATCGCGCTTGCGTAGTCACTTATCGGCATAGCGGCCAATCGGTTGTTGGAAAATTCACTTCCGCCGCGCTCAAACGTAAACAATTTATGAATTTATTTTGGGCAATCGTAGGAATTGTGACAGCGCTTCGGCGTTTCGAATCTCCGCACAGATTCAAAACCTTGCCGCTGCGCGTCGGAATCGCTGCCTGATTTCGCGAACGCGAAGTCGATTTTGCCGGCGCTGCGCATCGAATCATTTTCGTTGCGGGAAATAAGGCATGGTGTATCTCTTAGATCGTTCGCGGCGCCCACGGCTCTTCAGACCAGCGCGGTTTAAGAAACGGGGCGGACGTGCAAATCGGCGGCGGTGTGCGCGTTGGCGACGCTTTCCAAGCGATTGTCGGGTCGAAACTCATAGCAATATGAGCACGGTGGTTCTGTGTCGAAATTTCTCAAGCGGGGCGTTCGCGCCTCGTTCGCTTCGAACAAGAGAGATACGAAACGAGCCGACCGCAGCGCAGGAGGCGAAGCAAGTGGGCGGGTTACGAACGGGCTGAGCGAAGCGGCGTAGCGACTGGACGATTTGATTTCAGGCGTTGCCGGTTGAATTTGAAACACACATAGAGGTGACAACTCGCCGTGGGCAATCGCGGTGAGAGGGGGAGGCTGTATGCTTTACGGAATCATCGCGGTATTTGATCAAATTTCATTTTCAAACGATGCCGTATTGGAATCGGAAGCCGCCTGCGACGCGGCCTCCCGCGCGAGCTCCGGACAGACCGTCGAGTACGCGCTGACCTCGCGGACGCTTTCTCTTCCAGCCATGATTTGCCCGCGGCATTTCGCCGAACGGCTGGTCTATGGCTGAAGACGAAGCCTCGCTTGAGGTCACGCCGTGCGGAAAACCCGCACGGCGGTTTCGCAGACAACATTACTCCTTCAGAAAAGTCGTCAGACAATGTCAAATATGGAACAGGATCGCTGGTCACGCGTGAAGGGTCGGCTGCGCTCGAGCGTGGGAGAAGACGTCTATACCAGCTGGTTCGCGCGGATGGACCTGGAAAGCGTCCAGCAGGAAAGCGTCCACCTTTCGGTTCCGACGCGGTTTCTCAAGAGCTGGATCCAGGCGCATTACGCCGAGCGCGTTCTGACCTGCTGGCAGGCCGAGATGCCGCAAGTGCACCGGATCGACCTCACCGTGCGCACCGCGATGCGATGCGCCGCGCCCGCCAAGGACGCTCCCGCGCCGCTCGATCCGCGCCGCATCGAGCGATCCGACGGCCGTCCCGCGCCCGAGCTGCGCGCGACCGCGATCGCGCCGGTGTCCGCCAGCCATGACGCGCTCGGCGGCTCGCCGCTCGATCCGCGCCTGACCTTCGGCAGTTTCGTCATCGGCCGCTCCAACACGCTGGCCCACGCCGCGGCGCGCCAGGTCGCGGAAGGACGGCGCGGCGACAGCGTGATGTTCAATCCGCTCTACATCCATGCCGGCGTCGGTCTTGGCAAAACCCATCTGCTGCAGGCGGTGACATGGGCCGGCAATTCCGGCAGCGAACGCAAGGTGCTCTACCTCACCGCCGAGAAATTCATGTACGGCTTCGTCGCGGCGCTGAAGACCCAGACCGCGCTGGCGTTCAAGGAAGCGTTGCGCGGCATCGACGTGCTGGTGATCGACGATCTGCAGTTCCTGCAGGGCAAATCGACCCAGGCCGAATTCTGCCATACCCTGAATGCGCTGATCGACGCCGGCCGCCAGGTGGTGATCGCGGCCGACCGTCCGCCTTCCGACCTCGAGAGCCTCGACGACCGCGTGCGCTCGCGTCTGGCCGGCGGCCTCGTGGTCGAGATGGGATCGCTCGGCGAGGAATTGCGGCTCGGAATTCTCAAATCGCGCGTCGCCGCAGCGCGCGCCCATCATGCGAGCTTCGACGTGCCGGCGCCGGTGCTGGATTATCTGGCCCGCACCATCACCCACAACGGCCGCGACCTGGAAGGCGCCATCAATCGCCTGCTGGCGCACAGCAAGCTCAACGCCCAGCCGGTGACGCTGGAAATGGCCGAGCGCGAAGTGCGCGACCTGATCCGTCCGCAGGAACCCAAGCGGATCAAGATCGAGGACATCCAGCGCGTGGTGGCCCGGCAGTACAATGTCAGCCGCTCCGACCTGTTGTCGTCGCGCCGGACCGCCAATGTGGTTCGCCCGCGCCAGGTCGCGATGTATCTGGCCAAGACGCTGACGCTGCGCTCGCTGCCCGAGATCGGCCGCCGCTTCGGGGGACGCGACCACACCACGGTGCTGCACGCCGTGCGCAAGATCGAGGCGCTGGTCGCCAAGGATGTCGCGCTGTCCGAAGAGGTCGAATTGCTGAAGCGTCAGTTGCAGGAGTGAGAGAGCCCCGCGCTCCGTTCCCTCCCCCTGGCGGGGGAAGGGACAGCAGAATGCCTTCATCTGCTTGCAGTCGCTTGGGCTTCCCGCCCCGCAAAACGTGGGGAACGGCCTCACGCCTCTCTTGCGCTTGGCGCGCCATCCGCGCCACCTTGGGGTCCCCCCTTGGGGTCGGATCAAATCCAGCTTTGATCGGGCTTTTCGGGTTTCAAATGCCGCGGCGCGCCTTTCGGCCGCCCGGCTTTTCCATCTTTGGATCAGGCGGGTATTGCAATGAAGGTCACCGTCGAACGCGCGCAACTCCTGAAATCGCTGGGCCACGTCCATCGCGTGGTCGAGCGCCGCAACACCATTCCGATCCTCGGCAACGTGCTGGTCCGCGCCGAAAACGCCCGGCTGTCGCTGAAGGCCACCGACCTCGACCTCGAGGTGACGGAAACGCTGGCGGCGGAAACCGGAACCGGCGGCTCGACCACCGTGCCGGCGCACATGTTCTACGACATCGTGCGCAAACTGCCCGACGGCGCGCAGATCGTGCTGGAAGGCGACGGCGACCGCTCGGTGCTGGCGATCCGCGCCGGCCGCTCGCGCTTCACGCTGCAGACGCTGCCCGAAAACGATTTTCCCGATCTTGCCGCCGGCGACATGACGCATTCGTTCACGCTGGCCGCCGCCGACATGAAGCGGCTGATCGACCGCACCCAGTTCGCGATCTCGACCGAGGAGACCCGCTACTATCTCAACGGCATCTATCTGCACTCGGCCGGCAGCGCCAAGGCCGCGACCTTGCGCGCGGTCGCGACCGACGGCCATCGTCTCGCCCAGATCGATCTGCCGCTGCCGAAGGGCGCCTCCGGCATGCCCGGCGTGATCGTGCCGCGCAAGACCGTCGGCGAAGTGCAGCGGCTGATCGAGGACAACGAGGCCGAGGTCGCGCATCGAACTGTCGCAGGGCAAGATCCGCTTCACCATCGGCAATGTGGTGCTGACCTCGAAGCTGATCGACGGCACGTTTCCGGACTATGGCCGCGTCATCCCGCAGAACAACGACAAGGAACTGATCGTCGACAAGAAGGATTTCGAGGCCGCGGTGGACCGCGTCTCGACCATCTCGAGCGAGCGCGGCCGCGCGGTGAAACTGGCATTGTCCGCCGGCAAGCTGGTGCTGTCGGTGACCAACCCGGATTCCGGCAGCGCCACCGAGGAGCTTGAAGTCGAATACGCCTCCGATGCGCTCGATATCGGATTCAACTCGCGCTATCTGCTGGACATCGCGGCCCAGATCGAGGGCGAAGTCGCGGTGCTGCGGCTGGCCGATCCCGGCTCGCCGACGCTGGTGCAGGACAAGGATTCCAAAGGCGCGCTCTACGTGCTGATGCCGATGCGGGTGTAGAGGCCAACTAACTCGTCATTGCCGGGCTGAAAGAGCGACGTCAGGGCGCACGAGGACGTCATGCCAGCGAAAGCGGGTATCCAGTAATCGCGGTCGCGCATGAAGGTCTCGAGCGGTTGCGGAATACTGGTTCATCCGGTTTCGCGGATGATGACGACAGAAGTTGCGGCAGCGCATTTCGAAGCCCGGCAATGACGATTGAGATCCATGACCGCCTCCCGCATTCATCGTCTTACCCTGACGCACTTCCGCAATTATCGCGCGGCGAGCCTGCAGACGCGCGGCGATGTGGTGGTGCTGGTGGGGCCGAACGGCGCCGGCAAGACCAATTGCATCGAGGCGATCTCGTTTCTGTCGCCTGGACGCGGCTTGCGCCGCGCCACCCTCGACGATGTCGCCGACAACCAGGGCGACGGCTCCTGGGCGGTGTCCGCCGAGGTCGAAGGCGCGCTCGGCCTGGCCACGCTCGGCACCGGCATCGATGCGCCCGGGAGCGAGGCGGCCGCCAGCCAGCCGGCGCTGCCGGATCGACCGCGAGCCGGTCGATTCGGCCGCGGCGTTCGGCGATCATCTGCGCATGGTGTGGCTGACGCCCTCGATGGACGGGCTGTTTCTGGGCGCGGCCTCGGAGCGGCGGCGGTTCTTCGACCGGCTGGTGCTGGCGATCGACAGCGAGCATTCGGCGCGGGTGTCGGCGCTCGACCGCTCCTTGCGATCGCGCAACCGCCTGCTCGAGGTGCGCAATTTCGACGACCATTGGTGCGACGCGATCGAACGCGAGACCGCCGAACTCGCGGTCGCGGTGGCGGCGATGCGCGGCCAGACCGTGACGCAGGCTTGCGGCGATGCTGCGCGCGCGCGGCGCGCAATCGGCATTTCCCTCGGCCGACGATCATGCTCGATGGCTGGATGGAAAACGCCCTGCTGAACGAGCCGGCGACCGCGGTGGAAGACCGCTACCGCGAAATCTTGCGCGACAGCCGCGCCCGCGACGCCGCGGCCGGCCGCACCCTCGACGGTCCGCATCTCACCGATCTGCGAGGTGATCTACGCGCCGAAGAGCATGCCGGCCCGCGACGCCTCCACCGGCGAGCAGAAGGCGCTGCTGATCGGGCTGGTGCTGGCCCATGCCAGTCTGGTGGCGGAGATGACCGGCATCACGCCGCTGTTGCTGCTCGACGAGGTGGTGGCGCATCTCGATCCCACCAGACGCAACGCCTTGTTCGATGAACTGGCAAAGCTCGGCGCCCAGGTCTGGATGACCGGCGCCGACCCCGCGGCCTTCGCCGACATCGGCGCGTCCGGCGAAATTTTCGACGTCGACTCCGGCCACATCGCCCGCCGCGCCTGAACGGCGGCACGGTCCGTGGCGGCCGTCCCCGAGGATGACTCGTTCGGCCGCCAGTCCGGATTTTCGAAGTCAAGCCGGCCTTCGAATCGCGCTTTTGCGAGGCCTCCGAATCGGCTCTCCGGACGCCTTGAAAAACCCTCAAAAAATCCTATTTATTCAATAACTTGTTGATAGAGACTTTGCGCTAGGCGCATCGCGCCTTTCATGGCACAAATAGCCCGATCAGCGCCTGATTTTGCGCCGCTGATTCGGGACATCCTCGAAGGCCTCACATGACAGAACCTGCCCGGCAATCGATCGCCGACACTGAGCATTCCATTCCCATCGAATACGGCGCGGAATCGATCCGGGTTTTGAAAGGCCTCGATGCCGTGCGCAAGCGGCCGGGCATGTATATCGGCGACACCGATGACGGCTCCGGCCTGCATCACATGGTCTACGAAGTCGTCGACAACGCCATCGACGAAGCGCTCGCCGGCCACGCCACCGCGGTGGAAGTCGTGCTCAACGCCGACGGCTCCGTCACCGTGCGCGACGACGGCCGCGGCATTCCGGTCGACATTCACAAGGGCGAAGGCATTTCCGCGGCCGAGGTCATCATGACCCAGCTGCACGCCGGCGGAAAATTCGACCAGAATTCCTACAAGGTGTCCGGCGGACTGCACGGCGTCGGCGTCTCCGTCGTCAACGCGCTGTCGAGCAAGCTGCAGCTGCGGGTCTGGCGCGACGGCAAGGAGCATTTCATCGAATTCGCCCATGGCGATGCGGTGGCGCCGCTGGAGGTGGTTGGCGACGCCAACGGCAAGCGCGGCACCGAGGTGACGTTCCTCGCCTCCACCGAAACCTTCACCAATGTCGAATACGACTTTGCGACGCTGGAGCATCGGCTGCGCGAACTCGCGTTCCTGAATTCCGGCGTCAACATCGTGCTGTCCGACATGCGTCACGCGGTCGAGAAGCGCGAGGTGATGCGCTACGACGGCGGCGTCGAGGAGTTCGTGAAATACCTCGACCGCAACAAGAAGCCGATGGTGCCGTCCCCGATCATGATCGATGCCGAAATGAACGGCATCGGCGTCGAGGCCGCGCTGTGGTGGAACGACAGCTATCATGAAAACGTGCTGTGCTTCACCAACAACATTCCGCAGCGCGACGGCGGCACCCATCTGGCCGGCTTCCGCGGCGCGCTGACGCGCCAGGTCAACGGCTATGCCGATGCCATCGCCAAGCGCGAAAAGATCGCGCTGACCGGCGACGACTGCCGCGAGGGCCTGACCGCGGTGCTGTCGGTGAAGGTGCCGGATCCGAAATTCTCCTCGCAGACCAAGGACAAGCTGGTGTCCTCGGAAGTGCGCCCGGTGGTCGAGAACGTCCTGAACGAGGCGCTGGCGGCGTGGTTCGAGGAACATCCCGCCGAGGCCAAGGTCATTGTCGGCAAGGTGGTGGAAGCCGCCGCCGCCCGCGAGGCCGCGCGCAAGGCGCGCGAACTGACGCGGCGCAAGGGCGCGCTCGACTACGCCTCGCTGCCCGGCAAGCTCGCCGACTGCCAGGAAAAAGACCCCGCCAAGTCCGAACTGTTCATCGTCGAGGGCGACTCGGCCGGCGGCAGCGCCAAGCATGGGCCGCAACCGCGAATTCCAGGCGGTGCTGCCGCTGCGCGGCAAGATCCTCAATGTCGAGCGCGCGCGCTTCGACAAGATGCTGGGCTCCGAGCAGATCGGCACCCTGATCACGGCGCTGGGCACCGGCATCGGCCGCGACGATTTCGATCTTTCACAAACTGCGCTATCACAAGATCATCCTGATGACCGACGCCGACGTCGACGGCGCCCATATCCGCACGCTGCTGCTGACCTTCTTCTTCCGCCAGATGCCGGCGCTGATCGATGGCGGGTTTCTCTATATCGCGCAGCCGCCGCTCTACAAGGTGACGCGCGGCAAGTCCGAGCAGTACCTGAAGGACGAGCGCGCGCTGGAAGATTACCTGATCGAAACCGGTCTCGACGACTGCGTGTTCAAGCTGGCGTCGGGCGAGGACCGCAGCGGCCGCGACCTGCTGGCGCTGGTGGAGGATGCCCGCGCTCATCCGCGGCACGCTGCACAATCTGCACAGCCGCTATAACCGCAAGGTGGTCGAGCAGGCGGCGATCGCCGGCGTGCTGAGCCCGAAAATCACCGGCGATGTCGCCACCGCTAACGCCGCCGCGGGCTATATCGCCCGACGGCTCGACGCGCTGGCCGATGAAGTCGAGCGCGGCTGGACCGGACGCTTCACCGAAGGCGAGGGTTTCTTCTTCGAGCGCACCGTGCGCGGCGTCAAGGATGTCGCCATCATCGACGACGCGCTGCTCGGCTCCGCCGACGCGCGCAAGCTCGACGATTACGCGGCCAAGCTGCAGGAGGCCTATCCGAAGCCGGGCCTGCTGCGCCGCAAGGACACCGAAACCCCGATCCACGGCCCGGTCAGCCTGTTCGAGGCGGTAACCGACGCCGGCCGCAAGGGCGTCGCGCTGCAGCGCTACAAAGGCCTCGGCGAAATGAACCCGGGCCAGCTCTGGGAAACCACGCTCGACACCAACGAGCGCTCGCTGCTGCAGGTGAAGATCAAGGAGGTCGACGAGGCCGACGACATCTTCACCAAGCTGATGGGCGACGTGGTCGAACCGCGCCGCGAATTCATCCAGGACAATTCGCTCAGCGCGAATGTGGACGTGTGAGGCGGGCACGTCGTCGAAAAAGGAGACTGAGCGGGTGCCGCCGATCCAATACATCGTTGAAGGCGGTCACCGGCTGACGGGCACCATCGAGCCCTCCGGAAACAAGAACGCCGCCCTGCCGATCATCGCCGCGGCGCTGCTGACCGCGCATCCGGTGACCCTGGAAAATGTGCCGCGGATTCGCGATACCGAAACGCTGGTGGAACTGATCCGCTCGGTCGGCGCCGAGGTCGAATGGCGCGGCCGCAACACGCTTGCCATCCATGCCCGGGAGATTCGCGCCGCCGATCTCGATCCGGTGTTGTGCGCACGGATCCGCGCCTCGATCCTGCTGGCGGGACCGCTTGCTGGCCCGCTGCGGCGAGGTGATGCTGCCGCCGCCGGGCGGCGACGTCATCGGCCGGCGCCGGCTCGACACCCATTTTCTGGCATTCGAACAGCTCGGCGCCACCGTGGTCGCCACCGACCGGCTGGAATTCCGCGCCGCGCGGCTGACGGGCGCCGACGTCTTCCTCGACGAGCCCAGCGTGACCGCCACCGAAAACGCGCTGATGGCCGCGGTGGCGGCGCACGGCACCACCCATTTGCGCAACGTCGCCTCCGAGCCGCATGTGCAGGACCTCGCGCATTTCCTGGTGGCGCTCGGGGCTGGAATCGAGGGCATCGGCACCAACACCATGGTCGTGCACGGCCCCGCCGCGCTCGGCCCGGCCAGCTATTCGATCGGCCCCGACCACATCGAGGTCGGCTCGTTGATCGGGCTTGCCGCGGTGACGCGGTCGCCGCTGCGGATCGCGCGTGCCGGGGTCGGGCATCTGCGTTCGATCCGGATGGGCTTTGAGCGGCTCGGCATCGTCTGCGCGGTCGACGGCGACGACCTCGTGATGCTCGGGCGAACAAACGCTCAAGGTCCGCGACGATTTCGGCGGCCACGTCCCGAAGCTCGAGGACCAGCCGTGGCCGGCCTTCCCCGCCGACCTGATGTCGATCGCCATCGTCACCGCGACCCAGTGCGACGGCGTCATCCTGATGTTCGAGAAGATGTTCGAGTCGCGGATGTTCTTTGTCGACAAGCTGATCTCGATGGGCGCCCGCATCGTGCTGTGCGATCCGCACCGCGCCATCGTGGCCGGGCCGAGCCGGCTGCGCGGCGCGCTGATGATCGTCGCCCGACATCCGTGCCGGCATGGCCATGCTGCTGGCCGCGGTGTGCGCCAAGGGCGTCAGCACCATCAACAACGCCGACCAGATCGAGCGCGGCTACGAGCGCATCGACGAGCGGCTCAACGCGCTCGGCGCCAGAATCACCCGGGTGCCGGAACGGCCGCACGACGCCGGGTAGAAAGTCAGATCGCGCCGTCAGGATCATCCTTTCGGCCGAGCGACAGTGCTAGTGTCGTCCCCATGACATCGTTGGATAAAATCGAGCGAGGACCGATCGCAGCGTCCGGCATCGCGGCGCCATCCGGCCATCACCTCGCCGTTGAATTGACCGAGACGCTCAAGCTGGCGGTGCCGATCGCGCTGACGCAGCTTGGGCAGATCGCGATGATGACGACCGATCTGGCCTTGATCGGACGCCTCGGCGATCGAGGCCGTCGCCGCGGCGGCGCTGGCGAACACGGTCTTCTTCGTCAGCTTCACCTTCGGAATGGGACTGGTGTCCGCCGTGGCGCCGCTGGCCGCGCAAGCGTTCGGTGCCCGCAATCCGCGGCTGGTGCGGCGCTCGCTCCGCGTCGGGCTCTGGGCCGCGCTGCTGATTTCGCTGCCGATCATGGCGTTTCCGCTCTACGGCGAGCAAATCCTGCTGGCGCTGGGCCAGGCGCCCGCGACCGCGCGTCTGGCGCAGCAATATCTGTTCGGCCTGGTGTGGGGCATTGCGCCGGCGCTGTGGTTCATGGCGATCCGCGGCTTCATGGGCGCGGTCAACCGGCCTGAGCCCGGTGCTGTGGATCACGCTTGCCGCCATCCCGGCCAATGCGCTGCTGGTCTATCTGCTGATCTACGGCGAATGGGGACTGCCGCGGCTGGAACTGTTCGGCGCCGGTCTCGCCACCACCATGGTCAATTTCGGGATGTTTCTGGCGGCGCTCTGGTTTGCCGCATCGCCGCCGGCCGTTCCGGAAATATCACGTGCTCGGACGCATCTGGCGCATCGACTGGCCGCTGATGCGGCAACTGATCGTCATCGGCGCGCCGATCTCGATCTCGTTCCTGCTGGAATATGGCCTGTTCGCCGCCGCGGCGCTGTTGATGGGCCTGATCAGCACCACCGCGCTGGCGGCCCATCAGGTCGCCTTGCAGGTCGACGGCCATCCTGTTCATGGTGCCGTTCGGCATCGGCATGGCGGCCACCGTGCGGGTCGGACACGCCGTCGGCCGTAACGATGCAGCAGCGGTCAAACGTGCAGGCCTGGTTGCGACCTGTGCTCGGCATCGTCCTGGTATCCGCCATGACCGCTCGCCGTGATCCTCGGGCGATTTGCGATCGCGCGATTTTTCTTCGGTGAAGCCGCGGAGAGCGCGGGCGCGGTCATCGAACTCACCGCGACGCTTTTGCTGGTCGGCGCGACGTTCTTTGTCGCCGACGGCATCCAGACGCATCGCGGCCGGCGCGCTTCGCGGCATGAATGACACCCGCCTGCCGCTGCTGTTTGCCGCCATCAGCTACTGGCTGATCGGATTCACCACCGCATACGGGCTCGGCCTTCTGGCGCGAAATTCGGCGCGGTCGGCGTCTGGATCGGGCTGTCCTGCGGCACCGCCGTTTATGCCGTTCTTCTCATCTTGCGCTTTCGGCGGCTGGTGCGTCGGCTGGAATTCGCAACGATCGTCGGCGCCAATTGATCGTTTCGCAGACGCGACGATCCGCTGCAAGCGTGGTACGTTACGCATGACAAAGGTTGGCGATGAAAGTCCGCGCTGTCGAGCCTGACATTGATACCGTTGCGCTGCTGACGGGCGCGCAGTTCAGCGATGCCTTCAGCGTGACGGTCGACGGCACCGCGTTCCATGCGCGCCGGGCGGCGGAGAGAATGCTGGGGCGCTCGCCGCGATGGATTGAAGCGCTGATGGGCTTGCGCAATTTTCTGGTCGCGCCTTTTGGCCTGAAGACGCCTCACCCCAATGGAAAGATCTCCGCCGACACCATCGGGATCTTTCCGGTACTGAGCGATACACCCAACCGTCTGGTCGCGGGCTTCAACGACAGCCACCTGGATTTTCGCGTGGTGGTGGACGTCGCACCCTCCGGCCAGGGCCAGCGCGTGACCGCGACCACCCTGGTGCTGACGCATAATTTGCTCGGCCGGGCCTATCTCGCAATCATCATGCCGTTTCACCGGCTCGTCGTCCGCGCCATGCTGCGGCAAGTCGCGGCCTGAGAGGTATTCACGGGGCTGACCCGCGTGCGGCCGATGTTGACGGCGCGCCGCCACAGTCCTACCAAAATCGGCCCGCAGGAACGCGCCAGAACGAACGAGGCCCCGCCATGGCAGATGAAACCGCAACCCTCGCCGCCTACGTCGCCGACCTGAAATTCGAGGATATCCCGCTCGAGGTGCTGGAACGCGCCAAGGTGCTGACGCTGGATTTTCTCGGCAGCGCGATCCGGGCGCGGCGTGACGCGGAATCCACGCCTGCGCTGCTCAAGATGCTCGAAGCGCTCGCGCTCGACGGCAAGGGCCAGTCCACCGTGTTCGGCGACGCCAAGACCTGGACGCCGGCGGTGGCGGCCTTGCTCAACGGCGCGCTCGGCCATTCGCTGGATTTCGACGACACCCATGCGGATTCCTCGCTGCACCCGAGCGCGCCGGTGGTGCCGGCCGCGTTCGCGGTCGGCGAACTGGTCGGCGCTTCCGGCCGCGACGTGCTCACCGCCATCGTCGCCGGCTATGAAGTGTGCTGCCGGCTCGGCAACGCGCTCGATCCCACCTCGCATTACGCGCGCGGCTTCCATCCCGACCGCGACCGCCGGAACCTATGGCGCCGCGGCCGCGGCGGCGAAGCTGTTCGGGCTGTCGAAACAACAGATCATCGCCGCGTTCGGCGTCTCCGGCAGCCAGGCCGCGGGCTCGCTGCAGTTCCTGGTCAACGGCGCCTGGAACAAGCGCTACCAGGTCGGCGCCGCCGCGATGAACGGCGTGATCGCGGCGACCCTGGCGCGCAATGATTTTGTCGGCGCGACCGAATCGGTCGAGGGCAAGCACGGCCTGCTGGTCGGCTACAGCGACAACGCGCATCCCGACAAGGCGGTCGCCGGGCTCGGCGATATCTATGAGACCATGAAGATCGGCGTAAAACCCTATCCGAGCTGCCGCTACACCCACGCCGCGCTCGATGCGCTGATCGCGATGCGCCGCGAGCACAATCTGACGCCGGACCAGATCAAGCGCGTCGAGATCGGGCTGCATCGCAACGGCATCACGCTGACCGGCGACGCCGCCACCAAGCGGCATCCGACCTCGATCGTCGGCGGCCAGTTCTCGATGTTCTTCACCGGCGCCGTGGCGCTCGACCAGGGCCGCTTCGGCTGGGACGATTACGGGCGGCTGGGCGAGGCCGCGGTCGACGCGCTGGCGGACAAATTCGACGTGGTGCAGGACGATCGTCTCGAAATCGGCCGCAGCCATCCGTTCGGCGCCCGCGTCAGCATCACCACCGACGACGGCGTGCATGAGCGGCTCTATGCCGATCCCTCCGGCGAGCCCGGCATCGTTCCCGGACGCGCAGGCGATGGCGCAGAAATTCCTGACCCTCGCCCGCCCGGTGCTGCAGGGGCGCGCCGACCAGTTCGCCGACGCGATCCTGTCGCTGGAGCGATTTGACCGCGTCGCGACCGCGACTGCAGCTGGGACGGCAGTAGCGCGTCATTCAGTTTCCGGCAGCGGCGTGCCCCTGATTGCCGGTCGCGGCAACCACATCGGCAACCAGCCGTGATACACCCTCGATGTCGTATCGATTTCCCGAGATACCGAAGCGCGCGATGACGAGCCGTTGCGACGGGACGATGACGACGTATTGCCCGAGAATTCCGCTCGCATAAAAGGCATCGCCCGGCATGCCCAGAGAGGTGCGGAACCGCGATCCCCTGCTGTCGCCGAGATTGGTCCAGAATCCGGCACCCATGCCCGCCCAGGCGTTCGGCGTCGAGCGAGGCCGAGTAACCTACCCATCCCTCGGGCAGGATGCGCCTGCCGCCGACCACGCCATCGCCAAGGTAGAGCAGGCCAAAACGCGCCCAGTCGCGCGCGGTCGCCAGCATCTGGCTCGACCCTTCAGGCGTGCCGGTCGCATCGAACTCCAGCGTCACGCTGCGCATGCCGAGCGGACCGAACAATTCAGCCCTTGCAAAGCGCAGCACATCCGCGGCGTGACCACCGACAGCGTCGCGGATCAGGCGCGACAGGATGACGTAATTGCCGTCGTGGTAATTCCAGGCGCTGCCGGGCGGGGTTTCGAGATCAGAGCTTTCGGCAAATCCCGCCATGTCGGGCTCGACAAATTTCATCCGGTTGACGCGGTCGAAGGCGCTGGCGAGCGAGGCATTGAGCGAACTGCCCATCGCCAATCCACTGGTGTGCCGAAGCAGCTGGTCGATCGTGATCGCATGGCGGGGATCCCCGGGGTTTTGCCAGGCCGGCGACCGGCGCCGATTCATCGAGCGCGAGTTTGCCTTGGCGGACAAGGATGCCTGTCAACGCCGAGATCACCGATTTGGTCGCGGAGTAGCCGAGGATCGGCGTGTCCAGCCGATAGCCCGGTGCGTAGCGTTCCGCGACGACGTGATCGTCCTTGACGACAACCACCGCCTTGGTGCGGCGGAACGGCGGCTGACCGGGCTCGGCGAAGGCGCGATCGAGGGCCCGCCCGAGGTCCGGGTTGGCGGTTTCCACCAATGCGGCGCCGGCGATCTCAGGCAGCAACGCGCGTTGCGTCTCGCTTTCGGCAGCTGGCAGCGCGGCGTCCACGGACTCCTCGCCATGGGCGAGGTAGCACCCCAGCCCCTCGCGATAGACCGCACGGCTCTGTCCGCCGCCCAACAGCGTCGCCGTCGCTTGCCTGGCTTCGCGGTCGACCGTGTAGTCGATCGCCCAGCCGATCAGCCCGACACCGGGCATCGCAGCCATGGTATCGGCATAGACCTGGTCTGGATCTAGCCCCGATACGAAGGCCGTCGAACACAGGGTATGGGCGACGAAGCCGGTGACGACGCGCGGCGCGTCATGCGCGCGAACCGCTGTCAACACCAGAACGCCGCACAGTATTGCGGTTACAACGGCGATGATTGCATTTCTTCGGGTCACAGTTTTCTCCGGCAATTGGCGCCATCAGGGCGTGCCGGACATAAACCCCGATGGCGACGTCAGCGCTCGCCGGATTCGAAATCGCGGCGATGGAAAACTTGAAAGGCCTCGCCGATTTCGAAATATGTCATCTGTCCCAGCGGGTTGGGCGGTTACGCGCGCGCCTCTTTGAGGCGGCGGTATTCGGTCGGCGTGACTCCAGTGGTCGCCTTGAACGCGCGATTGAACGGACCCAGCGACTGAAAGCCGGCATCCATTGCAATGGTGATCACAGGCACCTCGGCCTGGGTGGGATCCGCCAGAGCCGCTTTCGCCTCCTCGATTCGGTGATTGTTGAGGAAGACGTTGAAATTGCGGTAACCGAGCCGCCGGTTGATCAACCGCCGCAGCCTGTATTCGGGCACCGCGAGCTTTGTCGCCAGCGTCCCGATCGTGATGCCTTCATAGCGATAGATGCGGTCGTCGGCCATCAGACGCATCAGCGCATCGAGCAGCCTTCGGTCGGCAGCGCTGGTTTCGTTTGAAACGACAGCCGCGGCAGGTTGCACCTCGGCAGCCGGGAATAGCGTCTCGCCGCCGACGCGCAGCAGCGAATAGGCAATCGCGACCACGACGGCTGCGAGAATGGCGGCATTCGCGGTGGGCACAATGCTCGGCGAGCCGTTGGCGGGCACGAAAAGCTGCAACACCGCATCGACCCCGGCATAGACGGCCGCCGCAACCACGACAAACACCCGCAGGCGCCGGCGATCCTCGACAAGGTCCGCGGACCAGGACGCAATGGTTTGGCCGACCGCAAGCGCAACGAAGCCCAGGGAAATCACCCTGATCGCGATCCCGAAAATTTGCGGGTCCAGCGTCCGCGCGGGCACCAGCACCAGACAATCGATGAGACTTAAAGCCACGACGGCAGCCCATGGCGCGGCATGCCAGCCGCGCACTTCAAATGTATCGTCGAACAGCGCCCGCGCGAACAGCCAGAACACCACGGCGTTTCCGGTGGACACTGCAATCAGGACCGCCTGCCACGGCGTGACCGGCGCCGCAAAACCGGACGCCGCGGTCAACGCATGGGCGGCAGAACCCAGCGCAAAACTCGCCGCGAGGCGGCCGGCGGCGACGGCCCTGAAATCACGAAGCTGCAGCGCCGCGAGTAGCAGCAGCAGCGTCGTTGTGCCCGCAGCCAGCGCCAGGTTGATATGCGACAGCATGATCGCGATTTTCCGGGAGCGAAGGACGGTAGAATCTAGTGCAATCCATGGTCCGTTTCAATTTGCTGCAGCTGCCGGGTTCTGCCATTTGCTTCGCGTCGTCACCCACAGATCCGCGACATGACCGAACAGGTCGATCTCGCGTTGCTTTTCGGCTCCGAGCCGCCGCGCCACGCTTTGGGATGCGGTGTTTTCGCGGTCGATGCAGTGGATGATCCGGTCGAGCTCGAAGGTCGCGAACGACCAATCGATCGCCGCTCGCGCCGCTTCGACCGCATAGCCCTTGCCGCGAAACCCGCTTGATATGCCCCAGCCGACTTCAAAACCCGGCCAGCCCGGCGGCAACCACGGCCCGACCCGCCCGACGAACCGGCCGGTCTGCTTTTCCTCGACCACAAACATGCCGACGCCCTGCAGCGCCCAATGCCCGGCCATGATCGCCGCGTTGCGCCACCCGACCAATTCATCGGTAACGGGCCTACCATCCGACGTGATGAATCGCGCGGTGCCGGGATCGGCCAGCATCGCGGTATTGGGTGCGATGTCGGCACTGCACCATTGCCGCAGTTTCAGCCGTTCGGTCTCGATGACGGGGCCGTGCAACTGAGCGAGCGCAGCGCCTGGTCTGATCGGGGCAATCATCTCGAGCTTCCATTTTCACGGATAATTATCCGCTACCTTATGTCAGCCAGCAAGGGCGGCCCGTATCATTGGCGAGCAGCAGCAACCCGGCATCGAGATGGCCGCGGCGGTGGATGACTTCGTTCGAATAACCTGACGTGAACAATATTTTCAGCGACGTCCTGCGCTGCAGCGCTTTTTCGGCGAGCTGACGGCCGTTCATCGGGCCCGGCATGATCATATCGGTGAACAGCAGATCATCCGGCTTGCAGGAGCTGTGCAATTTGACCACAGCAGCGCGAGTGGGCTGGACGGTGTGGTGCAAGGCCTTGTACCTTGCCTCGCCATCCCGCCGATTCAAGATCACCGCATGCTGCGCACGCCGTTCATCGAAACCCTGAGCGATCTGTTCATCCGCTCGGCGGGGTGGCGCGGGCGCGACGAGATGTTCGTCGATGAGATCGATCGCATCAGCGGCGCCGACGCGCTCGATCAGGCGCTGCGGATCGCGCAAGGCTTTGCCGACCATGGCGCCGCGCCGGGTCAGCTGATCGCCTATCTGTGCCGCAGCTCCGCGCGGCACGCGGTGGCGTGGTTCGCCGCGCCCTTGAGCGGGCGGATCGCCTGCAGCCTGCATGTGCGCGAGACGCCGGAACGGCTCGGCCATGCGCTCGACTGGCTCGAGGCCAAAATACTGGTGCATGACGAAGACCTCGGGGCCGAGGCGATGGCTGCGGTCGCGGCCTCCGGGCGTCCGATCCGGCGCATCAGCCTCGGCGCGCGCGGCAGCGCCGATTCCGATTACGACGAAATCGTCGTCGCCGCCGCCGCAGCTTTCGATATCGCAGCGCAGCGTCCAAAACCCGCCGACATCGCCGCGATCGTGCTCTCGTCCGGCACCACCGGCAAGCCCAAGGGCATCATGCACACCCAGCAGACGCTGCTGGAGGCCGCCAAGGGTGGGCAGGTGGTGATGGGGCCGATCACGCCGGACAGCGCCACATTGCTCTATATGCAGCCGTCCTTCGCGGCCTGGCCGATCATCGTGCTGCCGTTCGTCGCCGCAAAGGCAAAAGTCTGTTTCGGCAAGGCGTTCACGCCGGCGGCGTTCCTGGAATCCTGCCAGCGCGAACGCATCACCAAGGCGCCGCTGGTGCCGACCATGTGGCGGATGGTGTTCGAGGCCACACCGGAGAATTACGATCTGTCGGCGCTGACGCTGGTGTCGATCTCGGGCGAGGCGCCGGCGCCGGGCGACGTGCGGCAGCTCTATGACCGGATCTGCAGGAACATCTGCTGCGTCTATCTCTCCGGCGAAGCCTTCACCGCGTCCGGCGTGATGGCCAACACCCGCGACCTGATGGAGCGCGGCAAGATCGGCTCCAGCGGGCGGCCGGTGGTCGGCGGCGACGTCAAGATCCTTAATCCGGGTGGCGGTTTCGACGATGAAGCCGCCGAGGGCGACACCGGCGAGATCGCGGTCTCGGGGCCGTCGCTGGCGATCGGATACTGGAAGGATCCGGAATTGACGCGCGAGAAATTCCGCGATGGCTGGTGGCGCAGCGGCGATCTCGGACGGCTGGATGCCGAGCATTATCTCTGGGTCTCCGGCCGCATCGACAATGTCATCAATTCAGGCGGCATCAAGGTCAGCGGCGAGGAGATCGAGCACGCGTTGCTGTCGCACCCTGCGGTCGCGCAATGCGCGGTGGTCGGCCAACCCGATCCCAGGCTCGGGCAGCGCATCGAGGCCTATCTGGTCGCCCGCGGCGCGCCGCCGGACGCCGAGGAAATCATCGCGTTTCTGCGCCGGGAGCGCCATCTCGCCGGCTTCAAGGTGCCGAAGGCGTTTCATTGGATCGAGGCGATGCCGACCGGGCCGACCGGAAAACTGTTCCGGCGGGCGCTGCGGGCGGATGGGTAGCAGCCTCTTGCGTTTCCCGGCAAGCGAACAGCGCGAGCGGGCACTTCTTCCCTCTCCCGCTTGCGGCAGGACTGTCCGGGGAAAAAATTCTAGAATCACATCAAACCCCTACAGTGCTAGGACTTCCGGCATTTCGCGCGATGCAAGACTATGTGAAATTCAGAGCAAGAAAAGTGAGTCATATGAATCACTTGAGTTTTTTCCCCGGACAGCCCTGCGCTTGCGGGGGAGGGTGGCGCGCGAAGCGCGACGGGTGGGGGAAGGCCACGAACGCCGGCGTATGCCGCTTCCCCCACCCCGGCCCTCCCCCGCAAGCGGGAGAGGGGGAAAGGTGGTCGCGCGGCTTGTCATGGCCGCCAATTTTTGAAACCCTGACGCGTCGATGGATATCCGGCCGACCGCAAAGTACAGGACCACCTATCAAGCGGCACCAAGGGAGCAACCATGATGGAACGACGGGATGTCCTGAAAACAATGGCTATTGCAGGTTTGGCGGCAGGCGCGGGCGGAACGGCGGCGAAAGCGCAGACCGCGGCGCAGACATTCGTGCTGGTTCACGGCGCCTGGCACGGCGGCTGGTGCTGGAGCCGGGTGGCGGACCGGCTGCGCAGCGCCGGCCATCGGGTATTCACGCCGACCCAGACCGGGCTCGGCGAGCGCAAGCATCTTTTGTCCAAGGACATCACGCTGGATATCTTCACCACGGACATCGCCAACGTCATCGAGGCCGAGGAATTGTCCAACGTGATCCTGGTCGGGCATTCGTTCGGCGGCCTCGCGATCAGCGGCGTCGCCGACGCGATGCCGGAGCGGATTCGTCATCTGGTCTATCTGGATTCGCTGATGGTGGAGGGCGGCAAGCGGCCGTTCGATAGTTTGCCGCCGGATGTCGTCGCCGCACGCCTCAAGGCAGCGGAGGAAACCAGCGGAGGGCTCAGCCTGCCGGCACCGCCGCCCTCGGCGTTCGGCGTTTCCGACGCCGGGAATACCGACTGGGTCCAGCGCCGGCTGACGCCGCATCCGCTCGGGACCTACACCAGCACGCTCAACATCAAGGGACCGGTCGGCAACAACCTGCCGCGCACCTATATCCATTGCACCAATCCGTCCTATGCGGCGTTGCAAGCCTCGCGCGACTGGGTCAAGGCCCAGCAGGGCTGGCATTGGGCCGACATCGCCACCGGCCACGACGCCATGGTGATGGCGCCGGACGAACTGACGCGAATGCTGATCGGCGTTTCAAGCTGATCGCGGGTGATCCTTTTTTCCTTCCGCCCCTTGTGGGAGAAGGTGGCGCGGACGTAGTCCGTGCCGGATGAGGGGTTTCTTTCCATCGAGAGGCCCCGACCCTGTACCCGTCTCGCCGCCGCTTCGCGTCGCCGATCCACCCTCTTCCACAAGGGGAGAGGGAAGCGAACGCCGGGGCCACGCTAGGTTGATATTTCCGCGCTTGGACGACGCCGGATAATTGCTGCTATGATGGTGCGAAACCTTCGCGGAGACCTCATGAGCTGGCATCCCTCCAATGATCCCGTGCTCGGCGATCCCCACTCCTGCGACGCGCTGGAGCTGGTGATCGTGCCGCGCACCCGCGACCTCGGCGATGGATTTGAGGTGCGCCGCGCGCTGCCGCACGGCAATCGCCAGATGGTCGGCCCCTTCATCTTCTTCGATCATTTCGGACCGGTGCAATTCGTGTCCGGCAAGGGCATGGACGTGCGCCCGCATCCGCATATCGGGCTCGCCACCGTCACCTATCTGTTCGACGGCAGCATCATGCACCGCGACAGCGAGGGCAACATCCAGGAAATCCAGCCCGGCGCCATGAACCTGATGACCGCAGGCCGCGGCATCGCCCATTCCGAGCGCACCCCGGACGTGCAGCGCCGCGACGGCCAGAAGATGCTGGGCCTGCAGAGCTGGATCGCGCTGCCGGCCGCCGCGGAGGAGATCGCGCCGTCGTTTCAGCATTACGCCGCCGCCGATTTGCCTGTGGTGGCGGACCGTGGCTTCACCGCGCGCATCATCGCCGGCAAGCGCGTTCGGCGCGACCTCGCCGGTGGCGATGGTGTCGCCGTGGTTTTACACCGAGGTATCAGCGCAAGCCGGAACCAGCGTGCCGCTCGATCCCGACCATGAAGAGCGCGCGATCTACGTGATCGACGGCGAGATCGAGATCGCGGGCGATCGCTACGAGGGGCCGCGGCTGCTGATCTTCCGGCCCGGCGATCGCATCACGGTGAAGACGTTGCGGCCGGTGCGGATGATGTTTCTCGGCGGCGATGCGCTGGAGGGCCCGCGCCATATCTGGTGGAATTTCGTCTCCTCCAGCCAGGAGCGGATCGAGCAGGCCAAGCGGACTGGAAGAGCGGCCGCTTCGCTCATGTCCCCAACGAACATGAGTTCATTCCGCTGCCGGAGTGAGCTATCCCCCCTTTCCTGTTCGTCGCTCGCGCTCGCGCGCGACGGCCCCGCTTTGAAAGTTTGACCGATGACCACCATGCTCGCCAGCGACCTGCCGCTGCCCCGGATCGGACGCGGCAAGGTCCGCGATATCTACGCCGTCGGCGACGACCGCGTGCTTGTTGCTGACCACTGACCGCATCAGCGCCTTCGACGTCGTCATGGCCGAGACCATCCCGATGAAGGGCGCGGTGCTGACCCAGATCAGCGCCTGGTGGTTCGCGCAGCTCGAAGGCGTGGTGCCGCATCACATGATCAGCGCCGACGCCGACGCCATCGTCCGCGAAGTGCCTGAACTGCAGGGCCATCGCGCCGACGCTTGCCGGCCGCGCGATGCTGTGCCGGCGCACCCAAGTGTTTCCGATCGAATGCGTGATCCGCGGCTATCTTTCCGGCTCGGCCTGGAAGGAATATGCCGCGCAGGGCACGCTGGCGGGCGAGAGACTGGCGCCCGGCCTGCTCGAAAGCGCAAAACTCGAGCCCGCGATCTTCAGCCCGGCGACCAAGGCCGAGACCGGCCACGACGAGAACATCACGGTCCAGCGGATGCGCGAGATCCTCGGCGACGAGGTGGCCTACACGCTGGAAAGCATGGCGCGCTCCGTCTACACGCTCGGCGAGAAAATCAGCCGCGACCAGGGCATCATCATCGCCGACACCAAGTTCGAATTCGGCCGCGATGGCGATGGACGGATCATCCTGATCGACGAGGTGATGACGCCCGACAGTTCGCGGTTCTGGGCGGCGGATGCCTACACGCCCGGCCAGCCGCAGCCGAGTTTCGACAAGCAGCCGTTGCGCGATTATCTCGACGCCGAGCGCCGCGCCGGCCGCTGGAACGGCGACGCTCCGCCGCCGCCATTGCCGCCCGCCGTCGTCGACGCCACCAGCAAGCGTTATCTCGAGGCCTATCGCCGCGTCACCGGCGCCGATCTGAAGATTACGTAGATGTCATGTTGGTTTCTTCGCGTCTGCGTCTCGTCATAAAAATATGTTTGTCCTTGCGCACCGCAGTCGTCTACCACTGACTCAAGGTGTCAGGGACAAACGCGCGCGTGGTCAGTCAATTCGTCAATTTCGGTCCGGGACTGCGCACAGCCCTCAATGACGTTCTCGGCGGCAGCGCCGCCAGCGTTCTGACCATTACGTTCGGACTGTCCTATTCGCTGCTGATCTTCGCCGGACCTTTGGCGCCGTATTTGTCCTATGGCGTCGCCGCGACCTTCATTTCCTCGGCGGTTCTCGCCACCACTATCGCGCTCGGAAGCTCGTTGCCGTTCGCGGTCGCCGGGCCGGAGAGTTCCACTGCCGCGATGACGGCCATCTTGGCGTCATCGCTGGTCGAACGGATGGCGGCAAACAATCCAACCGCGCCGCTGCTCGGGCCGGTTCTCATCACCCTCGGCCTGTCGAGCATCGTCACCGGCATCGTGCTCTGCGGTTTCGGGCTGACACGGATGGGCCGCGCCATCCGCTATGTGCCTTACCCCGTGGTCGGCGGATTTCTCGGTGCCACCAGTTGCCTGATCCTTTTGGGTGCGATTCGCGTCATCACCGGCCACCGCCTCCAGTTCACCACGCTCGATCAATTCGCCAACCTGCAGACGCTGTGGGAACTGGCGGCGGCCTGTGCCACGGCACTGGTTCTTTATCTCACCTGGCATCGCTCCCGCACTTCGTTCGGATTGCCGGTCATCCTGATCGCCGGCGTGATTGCGGCGCATATCGTGTTCTGGCTGGCCGGAATCTCCGCGGCACAGGCCGAGGCCTCGGGCTGGACGTTTCAGGCCCCGCCGAGCGTCGACTTCATGTTGCCGTGGAGCGCGACGGAAATCGGCCGCTATCCCTGGTACACGTTCCCGGACCTGATCGGCAACCTGGTCGCGGTGGTCTTCGTCGCGGCGTCGAGCGCATTGTTCAACACCGCGGGCATCGAGGTCGCCGCGCATCGCGAAGCCGATCTCGAGCGGGAGCTGAACGTCACCGGCATAGCCAACATCCTGTCGGGCGCGTTCGGCGGCTATACCGGCTGTATTTCCGTCAGCCGCACCGTCCTCAGCTTCAACAGCGGCGGGACCGGCCGGCTGTCCGGGCTGACCGTCGCCGCGATTTCGGTGCTGATGCTGGCGATTGCTCCGATGCTGCTCGGCTATATGCCGAAGTTCGCGCTCGGCGGCCTGCTGATCTATCTCGGTGCGGACCAGCTTCACAAATGGATCATCCAGTCGCGGCGGCGGCTTTCATTCACGGAATATCTGTCGCTGCTGGCGATCATCGTCATCATCGTGCAATGGGGCTTCATCGCCGGCATCCTGATCGGCGTGGTGATCGGCTGCGCGACCTTCGCGCTGAGCGCCTCGCGGATCGATTCCATCAAATACAGCTTCGACGGCGCGGAATATCGCAGTTCGCTGGATCGCTCGCGCGGCGATCAGGCGGTGCTGTCGGCGCATGGCGGCAAGATCCAGGGCATGAACCTGCAGAGTTACCTGTTCTTCGGCTCGGCCAACCGGCTCTACCAGCACGTCAAGGCGCTGCTGCAGCTTCACCCGGAGTGCCAGTTCCTGGTGTTCGACTTCAAGCTTGTCACCGGAATCGATTCCTCGGCGGCCTACAGCTTCGCCCAGATCAAGCGCACGGCGCGCGACCGCGGCATCCAGCTGGTGCTGGTTCACCTCCCGGCCACCGCCGAGAAGGCGTTGCGATCGAGCGAATTCATCTCGCACGAGGTCCGCATCGCCGCCGAACTGGATCGCGCGCTGGAGTGGTGCGAGAACGAGATCATCGTGCAGCACCAGGGCCTCGAACAGGAACAGGCGTCCTTGCGCGACTGGTTCACCCAGATTCTCGGCACCGACCACGAAGCGGGCGAATTGATCGGCCGCTGCCAGCGCATCGAGGTCGACGCCGGCGAGATTATCGTCCGCGCCGGCGCTGCCGCCGATTCCATGCATTTCATTCTGGACGGGCGGGTCGGGATCATGATCGGCGCCGCCGAGGGCGATACCACGCGGGTGCGAAGCCTCGGCCGCTACACCACCATCGGCGAGATGGGCCTGGTCTCGCATACGCCGCGCAACGCCACGATCCAGGCCGAGGTCGCGAGCACGCTCTATGTTTTAACGACGCATCAGTTCGAGGCCATCAAAACCGAAAACCCGCCGCTCGGTCAGAAATTGCTGACCTATTTCGTCTCCGTGATGGCCGAGCGCCTGACCTTTGCCAATCGCATGATCTCGGTGCTGCGGAGGTAGACCCCCGGATGTGTTGAGTCGCTCCGCAGAAAGGTCTACGCTCGCCAGCCAGCAAGAACGCACGTCATCCGGAACCCGGGAGAACGTCATGCGTGAGCTTCTGCTTGCCACCACCATCGCGGCCACGACGACGTTTGGATTTTGCGCGCCGGGCCTGACCCAGGAAGATACCGATCAGAAATTGGGCGCGGTTCACTTCGCGACCTCGTGCAACGAAACGGCGCAACGTCGGTTCGACCGCGCGATGCGATACCAGCATTCGTTCTGGTACAGCGAATCCAGGGACCTCTACCAGGAGACGCTCAAAGCCGATCCGGAATGCGCCATCGCCTATTGGGGCATCGCGCTGTCGCTTCTCAGCAATCCGCACAATCCGGTGCCGGCGCCCAATCTTCCGCTCGGTCTTTCGGCCATCGAGAAGGCGAAAGCGATCGGCGCCAGGACGCAACGCGAGCGCGACTATGTCGACGCTCTGGCGGCGATGTATGTCGATTACGACAAGACTCCGCATCAGGTCCGGGTGCAATCCTACCTGAAGGCGATGGAGGCGCTGGCGGCAAAATATCCCGACGACGACGAAGCGCAGATCTTCTATGCGATCACGCTGAATGTCGCAGCGTCGCCGGCCGACAAAACCTACGCCAACCAGCTCAAGGGGGCGGCCATCCTGGAACCGATCTGGCAGCGCCAGCCGCGGCATCCGGGCGTCGCCCACTACCTGATCCATCTGTATGACTATCCGTCCATCGCCGCCAAGGGGCTTCCGGCGGCGCTGCGCTATTCGAAGATCGCGCCGAACGCGCCGCATGCGCAGCACATGCCGTCTCACATTTTCACGCGCGTCGGCTACTGGAAGGAATCGATCGCGGCGAACGTGGCTTCGGTGCAGGCGGCAAAGGCCGAAAAAGAACTCGGCGATCAACTGCACGGCCAGGACTATCTGGTCTACGCCTATCTGCAACTATGTCGGGACAAGGAGGCCGGCGCCGTGGTCGATGAAATCAAGGCGGCCCAGCCCGATCCGGATTCCTTCGCCGCCGCTTTTGCAAAGGCCGCTTCGCCCGCACGCTACATGGTCGAACGCGGCGATTGGGCGGGCGCGGCCAATCTCGAGATCACGCCAAGCAAGTTTCCGCATGTCATGGCCGTCACTTATTTCGCGCGTTCGATCGGCGCGGCGCGTTCCGGCAATTCCGCCGCAGCCAAAGCCGACGCCGCCAAGCTTGCCGAAATTCGCGACAAGCTGCGCGAGGCGAAGAACAATTACTGGGCTGGCCAGGTCGATGTCCAGCAGCAGACGGCAAACGCCTGGATCCTTTACGCCGACGGCCAATACGATGACGCGCTCAAGTCGATGAGTGCCGCCGTCGAGGCCGAGGACGGCACGGAAAAGTCGCCGGTCACGCCGGGATCACTGGCACCGGCGCGCGAATTATACGGCTTCATGCTGCTCGATCGCGGCATGGCCAGGGAGGCGCTTGCGGCGTTCGAGGCCACGATGGCGAAGGAGCCGAACCGTTTCAATGGCTATGTCGGAGCCGCAAAGGCCGCGCAGGCGCTCGGCGACGCCGTCAAGGCGAAGGCGACTTATGAAAAACTTGTCGCGCTTGCGGCGGGTTCGGATTCCGCGCGGCCGACGCTTGCCGCCGCCAAGGCATTCGTCGCAAGCAACTAGGGCGGGCAAAACAGCGGCCGGAAATACGATGAAGAGGATCACCGCCATTGCTGCTGTCGCCGGCTTCGGGCTGGGCGGACTGGCCGGGGCATTGGCGTTCTTCGCATGGCCGCTGCCGGGCCGCGGCGGCGCGCCGGCAACGCCAAGCCATCCGGTATTTTCGGAGGTGGAATGGCCGTATCCGAACGATGAGTGGGGCAAGGGCAAAGCGTTCCGCTGCGTGGCGGCTGACTGCGGAGCCGAGGTCAAGCTTTATGTCCGGGCCAAGATCGGCTTCTGCAACTGCAAAACCGGCGTTTCCGATGACAACGAACTCGATCGTCTGAGCGACTTCAGGCTGATGGGCGAAAAGCTTTCCGTTTTGGGGCCCGGCCATCCGATCAACGTAGCGTGGATGAAGGGCCGCAGCCGCGCCTATGCGATCGCCGATTCCTATCGCGCGCGAAATTCGGCACTGGCGGTCGCGTTCAACGACCGCTGCGATGCGATCGTCGCCACGGCGGTGGTCGCGCACGATCGTCCGGCGGCGATCGAGCCCGGCGTCATCGAGTTTCTCAACAGCAAGCCGATCGTGCACTGGGCGGAGATAACGCTGGGCCTGTAGCGTCGCGCGGGCTGCCCGGATGGCGAAACGACGTCATCCCGGCACACACCGGGATGACGTCGACGGCTTGAACTAAATCCCCGCCATCATCACGTATTTGATCTCGACATATTCATCCATGCCGTGATGCGAGCCTTCGCGGCCGAGGCCGCTTTCCTTGACGCCGCCGAACGGGGCCACCTCGGTGGTGATCAGGCCGGTGTTGACGCCGACCATGCCGGACTCCAGCGCTTCGGCCACCCGCCAGACCCGCCCCAGATCGCGCGAATAGAAATACGAGGCGAGGCCGAACGGCGAATTGTTGCACATCGCGATCACCTCGGCCTCGTCCTTGAAGCGGAACACCGGCGCCAGCGGCCCGAAGGTTTCCTCCTGCGATACCAGCGCATCCGGCGCGACGTTGGCCAGCACCGTCGGCTCGAAGAAAGTGCCGCCGAGCGAATGGCGCTTGCCGCCGGTGACGATCCTGGCGCCGTGCTTGACCGCATCGGCGATGTGCTTTTCGACCTTGTCGCACCGCATCCATGTTGATCAGCGGCCCCTGCGTCACGCCGGCTTCGGTGCCGTCGCCGATCTTCATCGCGGCGACCTTCTTCGAGAGTTTTTCCACGAACGCATCGTAGATCTTGTCCTGGGCGTAGATGCGGTTGGCGCAGACGCAGGTCTGGCCCATGTTGCGGTATTTCGAGACCATGGCGCCCTCGACCGCGGCGTCGATATCGGCGTCGTCGAACACCACGAACGGCGCGTTGCCGCCAAGCTCGAGCCCGAGCTTCTTCACCCCGACCGAAGCCTGCTGGTACAGGATCTTGCCGACCTCGGTCGAGCCGGTGAAGCCGACAAAGCGCACCGCGGGATGTTCGCACAAAACCTTGCCGATCGCCGACGAATTGCCGGTCAGGATATTGAACACGCCCTTGGGCACGCCGGCCTTCTCGGCCAGCGCCACCAGCGCCAACGCGGTGAGCGGGGTCTCGTTGGCGGGCTTCAGCACCACGGTGCAGCCGGCGGCCAGCGCCGGCGAAACCTTGCGGGTGATCATCGAGCAGGGAAAATTCCACGGCGTGATCGCGCCGCAGACGCCGATCGGCTGGCGGATCGCCAGTAGCCGCGCGTCCGGCCGCTGCGTCGGAATGGTTTCGCCGTAGACGCGCCTCGCCTCTTCGGCGAAGAACTCGACATAGGCGCCGCCGATGTCGATCTCGCCGAGCGCCTCCGCCAGCGGCTTGCCCTGCTCGGAGGTCAGGATCAGCGCCAGATCTTCGCGATTGGCGATGATCAGGTCGAACCATTTGCGCAAGATATTGGAGCGCTGCTTGGCGGTGAGTTTGGCCCAGGCCGGAAACGCCCGCTCGGCGGCTTCCACCGCCTCGGTTGCTTCCGCCGTGCTCATTTTCGGCACCTTCGCCAGTTCGACGCCATTGACCGGATTGGTCACCGGCGTGGCCGGCGTGCCGGTCCAGGCGCCGTCGATGTAGCAGTGCTCGCGCAGCAGCGAGGCATCCTTCAGACGGTCGCGCAGCGAAGGCGCGGAGGCTTGCGAGGTGCGTGCGGCAGCGGTCGGGGTCATGGCGTCGCTCCTGAGTGTTTCTGAGATGTTTTTGCGGATGTTTCGGGCTTGAGCCTTGAGACCAAGTATAGGCCCAAACAGGCCGCAATGCATCGGCCACCCATCGTCGGCGGCTTCAAGCTGTCTTGAAGCCAAACAGAGTTCCAGACGTGAGGGCGAGGCGCAATGCTTTCAGATTGAAACATGATCGCGAGACGCGGCTCTCTTCTCCCCTCCCCGCAAGGGGAGGGGAGAAGAGTAAAATCAGGCCGCGCCGCTCATATAGGTTTCGCGGCGGCCGATCATGCGTTCCGCCGCGGCCTTGGCGTCCGCCTTGGAAGAGGTCGCGCAGGTGCGGTATTCGAGGTCCGGCATTTCAGCCGATACGCGCCGCCCGAACCATGATTTTGACGACGCCGGCAGCATCGACAGCGCCTGGGCGACGTTATCGACCGCCCCGAACGAGTGCAGCGCGCCGCTGCCGGCATGGCGGACTTCGTAGATGCCCGGGCTGATCGGCGCTTCGATATTTTCGCCACGCGCGGCCCGGGGATACCGCTTCCATTCACTCCAGGTCGAAATCATCTTTACGCCTCTCGCCGTCTGGCGCGCTATCATTTGCATCAAATTATTCAGTTCGGAAGCGCCGTTTGCGCTGCAGTCTGAATGCCTTACTACAAAAAATCGTTCCCGCCATATCGGCCCCGAAGCTATCGCGGATATGCGGAGACGTCACCTGTCTTGCCGGTCGTTCCCCGTAAATAACGGCGTGTGTTGCCGTTGTGTCGCGCCCGCACCGGCACCGCACTGCGGCAGCCATCACGAGCGCGCGACCGTTGCGCGCCAACCCGCCGGTCCGGCTTGCGGGAAACGGCGTCCGGGAGGAAGATCGGCCGTTTAAAAAAATTAACGGGAGGTGACCCTATGCAGAAGCAAGCTCAGATCGATCAGGTCCTGCGTCAGAAAAGCGACGCCAGGGAAATTCCCGGCGTGGTCGCGATGGCCGCGAACGGCAAGGAAGTGATCTATCAGGGCGCGTTCGGCAAACGCGACCTGTCCAAGGACGACGCCATGACGCTGGACAGCGTGTTCTGGATCGCCTCGATGACCAAGGCGATCACGGCCGCCGCCGCGCATGCAACTGGTCGAGCAGGGCAAGCTCTCGCTCGAGGCGCCGATCGGCAAGGTGCTGCCCGATCTCGCCGCGCCGCAAGTGCTCGAAGGTTTCGACGCCAAGGGCGAACCGAAACTGCGCCCCGCCCAAAAGCCGATCACGCTGCGCCACCTCATGACCCACACCGCCGGCTTCGCCTACGACATGTGGAACGGCGACATGGTGCAGTACCTGGAGAAGACCGGCGCTGCCCGGCATCACCACCTGCAAGAACGACGCCCTGAAGACGCCGCTGATGACCGAGCCCGGCACGCGCTGGGAATACGGCACCAATATCGATTTCGTCGGCAAGGCGGTGGAGGCCGTCAGCGGCAAGCGGCTCGACGCCTATCTGCGCGACCATATGTTCACGCCGCTCGGCATGACCGACACCGGCTTCAAGATCGGCGACGCGCAGCGCAAACGCCTGGTCGGCATGCACAGCCGCGGCGAGGATGGATCGCTGGCGCCGATCCCGTTCGAACTCGAGCAGGATCCGGAATTCCACATGGGCGGCGGCGGGCTCTACGGCACCGCGGGCGACTACATCAAGTTCACCCAGATGATCCTCAACAAGGGCCGCGGCAACGGCAACCAGGTGCTGAAGCCGGAGACGGTCGCGCTGATGGGACAGAACCACATCGGCGAACTCAACATGACCAAGATGACCTCGGCGGTCGCGTTCGCGACCAACGATGTCGATCTCTATCCGGACATGGAGAAGAAGTGGGGGCTGAGCTTCCTGATCAATACCGCCAAGACCCCGGAAGGCCGCAGCCCCGGCAGCCTCGCCTGGGCCGGCCTCGCCAACACCTATTACTGGATCGACCCGGCGCGCGACGTCACCGGCGTGATCCTGATGCAGGTGCTGCCGTTCGCGGACAGGCAAATGCCTGGAAGCGTTCGCGGGCTTCGAGCGCGGCGTCTATGCCGGGCTCGATGCCACGCAGAAGGCGGCGTGAACAAGGAAAGTGTCTCTGCTCGACCCTCCCCTGGACCGGGAGGGTCGAGCGGCCGAAGGCCGATCGGGGTGGGATGGCGCAGCGGATGAATAATGACGCCACCCCGGTCGCTGCGCGAGCGACCCTTCCCTCCAGGGAAGGGAGCTTGCTGCACGACCAAACCTTGAGCATAACATCCGCCGCATGCGTGCTTCGGCGCATGGAGAAGCAGACGTGACGGAAAAAACCGATAGTTATGTTTGCGGCGTCGCCGACGCGCCGCTGCTGGGCGACACCATCGGGCGCAGCCTCGATCGCGCGGCCCGGCGCTGGGCCGATCGCGAGGCGCTGGTGTCGCCAAGCCACGGCGTCCGGTGGACCTGGAGCGAATTGACAGAGCGAGTCGACGCGCTGGCCGCGGGCTTGCTCGCGCTCGGCCTCGAACGCGGCGCGCGGATCGGCGTCTGGTCGCTCAACCGGCCGGAATGGACGCTGACGCAATTTGCCGCCGCCAAGGCCGGGCTCATTCTCGTCACCATCAATCCCGCCTACCGCCTGAGCGAACTCGAATTCGCGCTGGCCAAGGTCGGCTGCGCCGCGATCGTCACCGCGACCGCGTTCAAGACCAGCAACTACATGGAGATGCTGAACACGCTGATGCCGGAACTGGCGAAGGCGCACTCCGGGCGATCTGCACGCGGCGCGGTTGCCGCAGTTGCGCGCGGTGATCCAGATCGGCGGTCCGGCCTGTCCCGGCACGATTCCGTTCGAAGAGGTGGCGCGGATGGGCGGCGCGCGCCACCGCGACGCGCTGGCGAGCGCTCGCCGCAGACGCTGCAGTTCGACGATCCCGTCAACATCCAGTTCACCAGCGGCACCACCGGATCGCCCAAGGGCGTCACGCTGACGCATCACAACATTCTCAACAACGGCTATTTCGTCGGCCGCGCGATGCGCCTGACCGAAAGCGACCGCATCTGCATTCCGGTGCCGCTCTATCACTGCTTCGGCATGGTGATGG
The DNA here is from genome assembly GCA_963734795.1 of uncultured Alphaproteobacteria bacterium. GTDB lineage: Bacteria > Pseudomonadota > Alphaproteobacteria > Rhizobiales > Xanthobacteraceae > Bradyrhizobium. The sequence continues at coordinate 835,489 of CAVTIW010000009.1, read as the reverse complement.
GCAATCTCGCTTCCGTCACCTCCGGCGCCACCATGGTCTATCCCGGCGAAGGGTTCGATCCGCTGGTGACGCTGCAGACCATCGAGCGGGAAAAATGCACGACGCTCTACGGCGTGCCGACCATGTTCATCGCCGAACTCGATCATCCCGAATTTTCCAAGTTCGACCTGTCGTCGCTGCGCACCGGCATCATGGCCGGCGCGCCCTGCCCGATCGAGGTGATGCGACGGGTCAACGAACGAGATGAACATGCGCGAGGTGACCATCGCCTATGGCATGACCGAAACCAGCCCGGTCAGCTTTCAGAGCGCCACCGACGATCCGCTGGAGCGCCGGGTGTCCACGGTCGGGCGCATCCATCCGCATGTCGAGGTCAAGGTTGTCGATCTCGAGGGGCGCGTGCGTGCCGCGCGGCGAGCGCGGCGAACTGTGCACCCGCGGCTACAGCGTCATGCTTGGCTATTGGGACGAACCCGAAAAAACCGCCGACGTGCTCGATGCCGGCGGCTGGATGCACACCGGCGACATCGCCATCATCGATTCCGAGGGCTATTGCAACATCGTCGGCCGCATCAAGGACATGGTGATCCGCGGCGGCGAGAACCTCTATCCGCGCGAGATCGAGGAATTCCTCTATCGCCATCCGAAGATCCAGGACGTCCAGATTTTCGGTGTCGCCGACGATCGCTACGGCGAGGAGCTCTGCGCCTGGATCCGGCCGCGATCCGGCGAGACGCTGACGGCCGACGAGATCCGCAGCTTCTGCCAGGGCCAGATCGCCCACAACAAGATCCCGCGCTATGTCGAATTCGTCGACGAATTTCCGATGACGGTCACCGGCAAGATCCAGAAATTCCTGATGCGCGAAGCGGTCGAGACGCGGCTCGGATTGAAGGCGGCAAAGACGGCGTGAGTTGGAGCGCGGGCGTCGTCAACCGCAAATGCGCCACACGCTGTCATCGCCCGGCTCCGACCGGGCGACCCAGTATTCCAGGGACGCTTGTAGTGGGATCGAGAAGCCGGGGCGTACTGGATCCCCGCATGCGCGGGGATGACAGCCTTTTGTAGGGCAGCGCCGTGCACCACACTTTCAGCCGCCGTCCCGGACCCGGCATGGCGTCCCTTGGGCGGTGCACGGCAGGGCCTGGACAAAAATCGCGAAAACAACCCCATGCAAAGTAGAGTGGACCTCGGCGAGCGTTGGCTCATCGGCGTACCAATGCCGCGGCCTTAGGATCGTATGTGTAATCGGTAATCGTCCCGTCTCTGATACGGTCTACAGCTTCGTCGATCACGAACCGGGGCACCAGGAACCATTCGCGCGGGACCACCGGGTTTCCGAACCAATCCTTGATCTCAACGTTGAGCTGCACCGGATTGAAAATCCGGTGGATGAGGTTTTCCAGCTTGGCGCGGTTGATGTTGTAGAGCTCGTATGTTGCAACAATCTCCACGTCAGCCATCAAGCCCGGGCATGACCGTTGAAGGAGTCGTGTTTCGGCGACCGGACTCGCTCCGGCTCCCCCTCACCCGAAATTCGCTATGCGAATTTCGACCTCTCCCCGCGAGCGGGGCGAGGCAAGGAATTCCCTACACCGGCAATCCATGCTTGATCGCCAGTTCCTTCAGCGACACCTGCGGGCGCGCGCCGATGTGCTGGATCACTTCGGCGGCGGCGAGCGCGCCGAGCCGGCCGGCATTTTCATGACTTGTGCCGCGCACCAGACCGAACAGGAATCCGGCGGCGAACAGATCGCCGGCGCCTGTGGTGTCGACCATCTTCTGAACCGGAAACGCCGGCACCGCGATGACGCCGTCCTTCGATGCCACCACGCAGCCCTTCTCGCTGCGGGTGACGATGCCGAGCGGGATGTCGCGGCGCAACTGGGTGAGCGCGGCGTCGAAATCCGCGGTCTGGTACAGCGAACCCAATTCGGCCTCGTTGGCGAAGATCAGATCGACGGTGCCGCCTCGCATCAGATCGAGGAATTCGCCGCGATAGCGATCGACGCAAAACGCATCCGACAGCGTCAGCGCCACCTGGCGGCCGGCCTGGTGCGCGATGGTCGAGGCCTTCACAAATGCCTCCTTCGCGCTTTTGGGATCCCACAGATAGCCTTCGAGATAGAGCACCGCGGAAGCCGCGACCTGGGCGGCGTCGATATCGCCCGGCATCAGATCCTGCGCCGCACCGAGATAGGTGTTCATGGTGCGCTCGCCGTCCGGCGTCACCAGGATATAGGAACAGCCGGTGGCGGGGCCGTCAGCCGCGGGCGGGGTTTCGAATGCAACCCCCGCGGCGCGGATGTCATGGGTATACAGACGGCCGATCTGGTCATCCCTGACCTTGCCGACATAGGCCGCCCGCGCCCCCAGATTGGCGATCCCGACAATGGTGTTGGCCGCCGAGCCGCCCGACATCTCGGTCGCCGGACCCATGTCGCGATAGATCGACAGCGCACGGGCCTCGTCGATCAGCGCCATGCCGCCCTTGGTCATGCCGTGGTCCGCCAAAAACTTCTCGTCGGTCTGCACCAGGACATCGAAAATCGCATTGCCGATCCCGAGAACGTCGTATTTCGCTGAGGTCATTCACCAGTTCCTGTTGCGGCAATTGCGATGGCGCGGAAAATCCGCTCCAAGTCGGTTGGAGAAGCCGGCTTGAGAGGTCGTTCGACAAGCCGCCTTGAGAAGGGTGCAGCGGCCTATCACGATCAGCCCCGCGCCAGCAAGCGACCCTGTCCCGCAAGCGACCCTGTATAGAAGCCTTCATGATCCGTTCCTTCCTCACCGTATCGACGGGAACACTGACCTCGCGGCTGCTGGGTTTCGCGCGCGATTCGATGATCGCGGCGCTGCTCGGCACCGGCCCGGTCGCCGACGCGTTCCTGCTGGCGTTTCAGCTGGTCAATGTGATCCGGCGGCTATTGACCGAGGGCGCGTTGAACACCGCGCTGGTGCCGGCCTGGCTGCGGGTGCGCGAGGCCGAAGGCGCCGCCGCGGCGGCGGCCTTCGCCGGTCGCGTGCTCGGCACCGTCAGCGCGGTTCTGGTCGTGGCGGCGGCGATACTCGGCCTCGCCATGCCGCTCATCATCTCGGCGCTGGCGCCGGGCTTTATCGGGCACGAAACCCTGCAGCTGGCGGTCGATGATTCCCGGCTGATGCTGCCTTATCTCGCCTTCGCGGGCCCCGTCGCGGTCATGATGGGCCTCATGAACGCACAAGCTCGCTTTGTGCTGACGGCGTTCTCTCCGATCCTGTTCAACATCACATTGATCGTCGCGATGCTCGCGCTGCTGGTCTGGCGGCCGGATCCATCCATCGCCGCATTGGTGACGGCAGCAATCGTCGGCGTCGCCGGCCTGCTGCAATTGCTGATCCTCGTACTGCCGGGCGGCAGCCTTGCGACACCGCCGCAAATTTCCTTCGATGCCGGGATGCGCGGCTTCTTCCGCAAGGCGATCCCGGGCATGATCGCCAGCGCCGGGCCGCAATGGCTGGTGGTCGCCGGCGCCATCATCGCCTCGTCGTCGCCGTCGGCGGTGTCGTGGCTGTATTTCGCCAACCGCCTGATCGAGCTGCCGCTCGGCATCGTCGGCGTCGCCATGGGCACCGTGCTGGTGCCTGAATTAACGCGCGCGCTGCGCGGCGACGATCGGGTCGCGATGGCGCATGCCGAATCGCGCGGTCTCGAACTCGCGGTCGGCCTGGCACTGCCGGCGACGCTGGGATTGATCGTGCTCGGCGCGCCGGTGGTGCGGATGCTGTTCGAGCACGGGGCGTTCACGGCGGAAGATACCGCGGCCACCGCGCAGGCGCTGATCTGGCTTGCGCTCGGCCTGCCCGCCCATGTGCTGGTCAAGGCGTTGTCGCCGGCGTTTTTTGCGCGCGACGACACCCTGACGCCGCTCTATGCGACGCTCCGGGGATTCGTGGTCGCGATCCTGCTGGCGCTGGTGCTCGGCCGCCTGTTCGGCGCCGCCGGCATCGCCGCCAGCATCGCGGCTCGGCGCCTGGAGCAGCGCGCTGGCGCTGATCCGGCGGGGCGCTTCGACCTTCGGATTTTCGATCGACGCCGCGGCGCGCCGCCGGCTGCCGCGCATCGTGCTGGCCGCGCTTTTGATGGGCGGATTGCTGTGGCTAACGGCGCATTTCTCGCTGCCGCAGGCTGAGAATATTCATGGCCTTGCGCAGGCCGCAGTACTGGCAGTGCTGATCGCGGGTGGAATTGCGGTTTACGGCCTGCTGCTGGCGCTGTCCGGCGTGATCCGCTGGGATGACGCGGTTCGCGCGCTGCGGCAAACCACGGCCTCCGGCTTGCGCGACTGATGCCCAGATGGCAATTGACGGCGCATGGCGCCTGCTGGCAATTGAAGGCGCATAACAGGCAGGCGCGGGAAAATGACCATGGCGATCGTTGAACGGGTTTTTTCAGGTGTCCAGCCGACCGGCAATCTGCATCTCGGCAATTACCTCGGCGCCATCGTCAATTTCGTCAAGCTGCAGGAAACCCACAACTGCATCTATTGCGTGGTCGACATGCACGCGATCACCCAGGGCGTCGCGGTGTGGGGCGGGCCCGCGGAGCTGGCGCGCAACACCCGCGAGGTCACCGCGGCCTTTATCGCGAGCGGCATCGATCCAAACAAACACATCGTGTTCAACCAGAGCCAGGTCTCCGGCCACGCCGAGCTGACCTGGATCTTCAATTGCGTGGCGCGGGTCGGCTGGCTCAACCGCATGACCCAGTTCAAGGAAAAAGCCGGCAAGGACCGCGAGAACGCGTCGATCGGTCTCTACGACTACCCGGTGTTGATGGCGGCCGATATCCTGCTCTATCGCGCCACCCATGTGCCGGTCGGAGAGGACCAGAAGCAGCACCTCGAGCTGTCGCGCGACATTGCGCAGAAATTCAACAATGATTTCGGCGAATTCGATCCGCAGCCACGGCATCAACGACGGCCTGTTCTTTCCGCAGCCGGAGCCGCTGATCACCGGACCTGCGACGCGGGTGATGAGCTTGCGCGACGGCACCAAGAAGATGTCGAAATCGGATTCGTCGGATAATTCGCGCATCAACCTCACCGACGACGCCGACACCATCGCGCAGAAGATCCGCAAGGCCAAGACCGACCCGGAGCCGCTGCCGTCGGAGGAAAAGGGGTCTGGAGACGCGCCCCGAGGCCGACAATCTGGTCGGGATCTACGCAGCACTTTCGGGCCGCAGCAAGCAGGATGTGCTCGGCGAATTCGGCGGCGGGCAGTTTTCCAATTTCAAGAACGCGCTGGTCGAACTCTGCGTCACCAAACTGGCGCCGATCGCCTCCGAGATGAAAAAACTGGTCGCGGATCCCGTCTACATCGATTCCGTGCTGGCCGACGGCGCCGATCGCGCCCGCAAAATCGCCGACGAAACCATGCAGAAGACCAAGGATATCGTCGGCTTCATCCGCCCGCGCCAGGGTCCATAGTGAAGACTCCCCGCGGCGGAAGTCTTTACCTCTCCCGATGAGAGGGAGCGCATTTCCGTCGCAGCAAAGCTGAACAAGAACAGCGCTCTCCATTCTTCCCCATAATTGACGCGGCGCACAGCGCGCCGCTTGTCGGGGACGGCTACGCCGTGGCAGCATGCGGCCTGCCTGGCGCAGCATCGGGACATGCATGACCACCCAGCGACGAAGCTACGAGACCGGTCACAAGCCAAAATGTCTGGTTATCGTCGACGACACCGCCGAATGGGACCGCGCGGTCTATTATGCCAGCCGCTGGGCGATGCGGGTCAGCGGCGGCGTGGTGATGCTGCGCATCATCGAGACCGAGGACCAGAACCAGCAATGGCTCGGGGTCGCCGACATCATGCGCGCCGAGGCCCATGAGAATGCCGATGCCGCGCTCGACCGCGCCTCCGCCCGCGCCAATGGCATCGCCGCGATCACCCCGGAACGGGTGATCCGCGAGGGCGATCCGACCGAGCAGATCCTCGACGTCATCGACCAGGACGTCGATATCGCGTTGCTGGTGCTGGCCGCCAATCCCGGCCCGGAAGGTCCCGGCCCGATCATCAGCCTGATGGCCGGCGCGGTCGGCTCGTTCCCGATTCCGATCACCATCGTGCCCGGCGATTTGAGCGACGCCGATATCGACGCGTTGTCCTGAAGCTGCCGATGCGGCGGCGGAACTGCTGGTCTGCGCCCCCTTGATCGTGCGTTTGCCGTCGCCATCTGCTAAGGGACTGTACGCGCCGGCCTTGAACCGGCGACGCCGGAGAAAACCATGTTCATCCAGACCGAAGCCACCCCCAATCCCGCCACCCTGAAATTCATTCCCGGCCGCGCCGTGCTCGACGCCGGCACCATGGAATTCGTCGACCGCGACGCCGCGGCGCGCTCGCCGCTCGCCGAGAAACTGTTCGGCGTGCCCGGGGTCACCAGCGTGTTTTACGGCTCCGACTTCGTCACCGTGACCAAGGACGACAGCGACTGGCAGCACCTCAAGCCCGCGATCCTCGGCGCCATCATGGAGCACTACATGTCCGGCGCGCCGCTTCTGGCCGACGGCAGCGTGGCAAGCGACGAGGCCGCCGACGAGCAAGACGAGTTCTTCAACGAGGCCGACGCCGAGACCGTTGCGACCATCAAGGACCTGATCGAGACCAGGGTCCGCCCCGCGGTCGCCAATGACGGCGGCGACATCACCTTCCGCGGCTTCAAGGACGGCATCGTCTATCTCAACATGAAGGGCTCCTGCGCCGGCTGCCCGTCATCCACCGCGACGCTGCAGCACGGCATCCAGAACCTGCTGAAGCATTTCGTGCCCGACGTGGTCGAAGTCCGGCCGATGTGAGCCTGATCTACAGGGTGGGCAAAGGCGCATCCGCGCCGTGCCCACCATTCCGTAGGGCATGACGTAGCCTTCCGTTCTGCTATAGATCAGTGATGCTGATCCTGGCCATCGACACCGCGCTGGATGCCTGCGCCGCTTGTATTCTCGACACCGACGCCGGCGGGTTGATCGCGCAGGAATTGCAGGCCATGAAGCGCGGCCACGCCGAAGCTCTGATGCCGCTGATCGGGCGCGTCATGAAGGCGTCCGGCCTCGGGTTCGCAGGGCTCGACCGTATCGCGGTGACCACCGGCCCCGGCAGCTTTACCGGGCTGCGGGTCGGACTTTCCGCCGCCCGCGGCATCGCACTGGCCGCCGGCAAACCGGTGGTCGGGTTGACCACGCTGACAGCCTATGCCGCGCCCATTGTCAGCCGGAACGCCGGGCAGCCGGTGATCTCCGCCATCGATGCGCGGCATGACCATGTGTATTTTCAGGTGGTCAGCGGCGACGGCGGTGCGCTGATCCCGCCGCGCGTCGCGCCGATCGAGGAAGCGCTCGGCGCGGCGCGGTTCGGCGCCCCGCATCTGGTCGGCAACGCCGCCAGAATGCTCGCCGACCGCTGGCCGGCGGATGCGCCGCCACCGTTCCAGGTCGATGACCAATCCGCGCCCGATATTGCCTGGTTGGCCTGGCTGGGCGCCGCGGTCAGTCCGGACACGGCGCCGGCCCGGCCCTATTACCTGCGCGCGCCCGACGCCAAGCCTCAAAAAGACCTGCTGCAGAAAGCCTCGCAGCCCTCGGCATCATGATGGCGTGGTTTTCCGACCTGTGGAGCGGCGGCACCGCGCTGATCGAGCCCGCAACTCAGCGCGATGCGCCCAAACTTGCCGAACTTCACGCCGCATCGTTCCACCGCGGCTGGGGCGAAGGCGAATTTGAGGCCATGCTGACCGAGCGCAACACGCTGGTTCACCGGCTGCGGCTGGGGCACAAGATCATCGGCTTTGCGGTGTCGCGGATGGCGGCGGACGAGGCCGAGATCCTGTCGATCGCCATCGCGGCGGGCCATCGCGGCCGCGGCCTGTCGCGCAACCTGCTGCTGACCCATCTCGGCCATCTCGCCGGCCGCGGCGTGCGCACCGTATTCCTCGAGGTCGAGGAAAATAATCAACCGGCGCGGCGGCTGTACGAGCGGGCCGGATTTGGTGTCGCCGGCCGCCGCGAACGCTATTACCGGCAACCCGGCGGGGAACAATTGAACGCACTGTTGATGCGTCGCGACTTGTCGTAACGTCCGCGCGGTGGCAGAACAGGCCTCATTGCAGAGACCCCAAGACCATGACCGCCCTGAAATCCACGCCCGCGCTCAAGGCCACCGGTATCGAGGCGCGTTGCGCCGCCACCGGCATGCGCATGACCGAACAGCGCCGGGTGATCGCACGCGTGCTGGCGGAAGCGCTGGATCATCCCGACGTCGAGGAACTGTATCGCCGTTGCGTCGCGGTCGACGACAAGATCTCGATCTCGACGGTATATCGCACCGTCAAGCTGTTCGAGGACGCCGGCATCATCGAACGGCACGACTTTCGCGAGGGCCGCGCCCGCTACGAACAGATGCGCGACAGCCACCACGACCATCTGATCAATCTGCGCGACGGCAAGGTGATCGAATTCACCTCCGAGGAGATCGAGAAGCTGCAGTCCGAAATCGCCCGCAAGCTCGGCTACAAGCTGGTCGATCACCGGCTGGAATTGTATTGCGTGCCGCTGGACGACGACAAATCCTGATCCATAGCGTTTTCGAGCGAAGCGGGCACCGGTTTGCGTGAAGAAAACGCATCAAAATAAAGATCAGAATTTTGAGCTGGTCATTTTCGATTGCGACGGCGTGCTGGTCGACAGCGAAGTCATTTCATGCCGCGCCCATGCCGAGACCCTGACCCGTCACGGCTATCCCGTCACATCGGATCAGGTGCTGGAGCGCTTTCTCGGCGTGTCGGACCGCGAAGCGCGGCAAGCAATCGAAGCCGAACTCGGCCGCAGGCTTCCCGACGATTTCGAATCGCAGGTCAAACAAGCCACGCTGCAATTCTATGCCGGCGATCTGCAGGCGATTTCATATGTCGGCGAGGCGATTGCCGCGATCGGCCTGCCTAAATGCGTGGCATCGAGCGGTACGCCCGAGAAAATTCACCATGGCCTCACTTGCGCCGGCCTTTATGATCTGCTCGCGCCCCACATTTTCTCCGCCTCGCAGGTCAAGCGAGGCAAGCCGGCACCCGACCTGTTCCTGTTCGCCGCCGAACAAATGCGGGCGGCGCCGCAACGATGCCTTGTGATCGAGGACAGCATCCCCGGCGTTACCGGTGCGCGTGGCCGCCGGAATGACCGTGCTCGGCTTTCACGGCGGCAGCCATTGCCGCGCCGGCTACGGCGACACACTGCGCGCCGCCGGCGCCGCCGGCACATTTGACGATATGCGGCAATTGCCCGGTCTGATCGCAGCCGCGGCGAGTTAGCGGCCTAACCCTGTCATTCCGAAACAGATGCCTTAGATTGGACCTCAGATGTGCAATGGCGCATCGGGGAATCCTGGATTCCGGGTCGATTGCTTCGCATCGCCCCGGAATGACGGTACAAACGCTGGATTTTCCGCACTTTAGCCTATAATTGAGCTCCGCGCCGCAATGGCGCCATCACAGCCCAGCATTCAGGTTCCATGAAGCCGCCGCGCAAGCTGCATATCAAGTCATATGGCTGTCAGATGAATGTCTACGATGCGCAACGCATGGTGGACACGCTGGCGCCGGAAGGCTTTGTCGAGACCGGAAGCGTCGATGACGCAGATCTGGTGATTCTCAACACCTGTCACATCCGCGAAAAGGCCTCCGAGAAAGTCTACTCCGAACTGGGACGGCTGCGCGTCGTCAAGGACGAAGCCGCGCGCCATGGCCGCCACATGGCGATCGCGGTGGCCGGCTGCGTCGCGCAGGCCGAAGGCAACGAGATCATCCGCCGCGCGCCGACGGTCGACGTCGTGGTCGGTCCGCAGAGCTATCATCATCTGCCGCAATTGCTCGCCCGCGCCAACAGCCACGGCCGCGCGCTGGAAACCGAGTTTCCGGTCGAGGACAAGTTCGGCTTCCTGGCCCCGCCGAAGCCCGAGGCGATCCGCGCCCGCGGCATTTCCTCCTTCGTTACCGTGCAGGAAGGCTGCGATAAATTCTGCACGTTCTGCGTGGTGCCGTATACGCGCGGCGCCGAAGTGTCGCGGCCGGTGGCCCGGATCGTCGATGACGTGCGCAGGCTCGCCGACCATGGCGTGCGCGAAATCACCCTGATCGGCCAGAACGTCAATGCCTATCACGGCGAAGGCCCGGACGGGCGGATCTGGTCGCTCGGCGCCCTGCTGCATCGGCTCGCCGAACTTCCCGGTATCGTGCGCCTGCGCTACTCGACCAGCCATCCCCGCGATGTCGACGAGACGCTGATCGCGGCCCATCGCGATCTCGCCGCGCTGATGCCGTTCGTGCACCTTCCGGTACAGTCCGGTTCCGACCGGATTCTCGGCGCGATGAACCGCAAGCATACCGCCGCCGATTACCGGCGGGTGATCGACCGGTTTCGCGATGCCCGGCAAGATATTGCATTTTCATCGGATTTTATCGTGGGCTTCCCCGGCGAGACCGAGGAAGATTTTGCCGCGACCCTCGCACTGGTCACACAAATCGGATACGCTGGCGCCTATTCGTTCAAGTATTCGCCGCGGCCCGGAACGCCGGCGGCGGACATGCAGGAGACGGTGTCAGCGGCTGATATGGACGAGCGATTGGTGCGGCTCCAGGAATTGATCGACAGCCAGCAATCGGCCTTCAATGTGGCGACGATTGGCAACACCGTCGATGTGCTGTTCGAACGCGCCGCCCGCAATCCCGGCCAGATCGTCGGTCGTACCGCCTATCTGCAGCCGGCGCATGTGATGGCCTCGGCGGATATCATCGGACAGGTATTGCCGGTCAGGATCGAAAGCCTCGAGCGCTACAGCCTGCTCGGCGAACTCGCGGCCGCGCCGGCTGCGCGGCCAACGCAACCTGATTTTTCTCGCATGACCCCTTCTTCGCAAATGTCTCCTTCTTCTCAAACGATCACGGGAGCCTGAACCCTTGCCCAAAAGCGCATCGGATTCGCCTTCGCTCGCTCCCAGCCGCAAACTCGACCGCGACCTGCAAATCCCGCCCGAAACCCAAGTCGTCATCGATTTCGACGACAACCGCGCGGCGTCGGCGCTGGTCGGTCCCTACGGGCAAAACCTGGCGCTGATCGAGCGCCGGCTCGGCGTCGTGGTCGATTCGCGCGGCAATCACATCACCATCGCCGGATCGCGCGACGGCTGCGACGCCGCGCGGCGGGTGCTGGAGACGCTGTATGCGCAGGCGATCCAGGGCCACGATCTGGCGCAGGGCGACGTCGAAGGCGCGATCCGCGCCGTGATCGCGCAAGGCTCGCTGTTCGAATTCGACCCCAAGGCGGTCAAATCGTCGTTCGAGACCATCAACCTGCGCAAGCGCCCGGTGCGGGCGCGCACCGCCGCGCAGGACTCCTATATCCGCGCGCTCAAGCACCATGAGACTGGTGTTCGGCATCGGCCCGGCAGGCACCGGCAAGACCTGGCTCGCGGTGGCGCACGCCGCGCAATTGTTCGAACGCAAGGAAGTCGACCGCATCATCCTGTCGCGGCCCGCGGTGGAAGCCGGCGAGCGGCTGGGCTTTCTGCCCGGCGATTTGCGCGAGAAGGTCGATCCCTATCTGCGGCCGATCTATGATGCGCTGTACGACCTGATGGATTCGCGGATCGTCGAACGCGCGCTGCAGACCGGCGAAATCGAGATCGCGCCGCTGGCCTTCATGCGCGGCCGCACCCTGACCAACGCCGTCATCATTCTGGACGAAGCGCAAAACACCACCTCGATGCAGATGAAGATGTTCCTGACCCGGCTCGGCGAAAACAGCCGCATGATCATCACCGGCGATCCCAGCCAGGTCGATCTGCCGAACGGCCAGACCTCGGGACTCGCGGAAGCCGCCAGACTGCTCGATGGCGTCGAGGGCATCGCCCAGGTGAAATTCACCGCCGAAGACGTGATCCGCCATGAACTGGTGGCGCGGATCGTCGCCGCCTATGAAGGATTGCCGCAGCGGCCGGCAACCAGCAAGCCTTGATGCGAGAATTGTCCGCCGAGCGCGCGCCGGGGGCGATTCCGCTTCGCAAACGAAATTCTGGACCGATGCCTTCCTTTGTCCTTCCCATATCCGAGGTTCTCGTCGTCGCCGACTGCTGGCAGATCGAACCCGATGCCGAAGCCATCATCCAGCGCGCCATCGCGACCGCGGCCGAGATCGTCGATGCGGGACCTCATGACGCGGGTTTTGGCGAAGCCGAACTCGCGGTGATGCTGACCGACGACGCCGGCATTCGCACCCTGAACAGCAACTGGCGCGGCATCGACAAGCCGACCAATGTGCTGTCGTTTCCGGCCCTGCAACCGACCGGCCCGGGCGGACCCGACGATGCGCCGCGCATGCTCGGCGACATCGCCATCGCCTATGAGACGACGCGCAGCGAGGCCGACGACGAACAAAAGCCGTTCGATCATCATCTCAGCCATCTGGCGGTCCACGGCTTCCTGCATCTGATCGGTTACGATCACGAAAAGGACGACGACGCCGAAGCCATGGAGAGCCTTGAGACGGAGATTCTGGCGCAACTCGGCATTCCCGATCCGTACACGGATCGAGATCCGCATATGGACCGGGAGCGGACATACTGAGATGGCCGACTCCGAACCGACCCACGACAATCCGCGCAACACGCGCAACCTGCCGGCGGTGGTGCCGGCCGGCGAAGTCGTGCGCCACGCCGCCGACAACTGGCTGATCCGCGCGATCCGCACCCTGTTCGGATGGAAGCCGGGATCGGTGCGCGACGACCTGCAGGTCGTGCTCGATGCCAGCACGCCGGACGACGTCGGCTTTTCCGCCATCGAGCGCACCATGCTGCGCAATATCCTCGGCCTGCATGAACGGCGCATCGCCGACGTCATGATCCATCGCGCCGACATCGTCGCGGTCAAGCGCGACATTACGCTCGGCGAATTGATGAGCCTGTTCGAAAGCGCGGCGCATTCGCGGCTGGTGGTCTACAACGAAACCCTCGACGATCCCGAAGGCATCGTTCACATCCGCGACCTGCTTGCGTTCATGACCGCAAGGGCGCGGGTGCCCGATGCCGGCAAGACCCGGCGCAAGAAGCCCTTTCCCGCCGGACTCGATCTGCGCGCGGTCGACCTCGCGCTGCCGCTCGCCGACGCCAACATCATCCGAAAGCTGTTGTTCGTGCCGCCGTCGATGCGGGCGATCGATCTGCTGGCCCAGATGCAGGCCTCGCGCATCCATCTGGCGCTGGTGGTGGACGAATATGGCGGCACCGACGGCCTGGTCTCGATCGAGGACATCGTCGAACAGATCGTCGGCGAGATCGACGACGAGCACGACAGCGACGAGCCGCCGTCGATCGTGCGGCAGCCGGATAATTCCTTCATCGCCGATGCGCGCGCCAGCCTCGACGACGTCCGCTCGGTGATCGGCGAGGATTTCGTCACCGGCGAAGCCGGCGAAGAAGTCGAGACGCTCGGCGGCTATCTGGTGACCCATGTCGGCCGCCTGCCGGTGCGCGGCGAAGTCATTTCCGGCCCCGGCAATTATCGAAATCGAGGTGCTCGATGCCGATCCGCGGCGCGTCAAGCGCCTGCGCATCGGTACCCGCAAGGAACGCTCGGCGCTGCGTGCGCAGCGCGAGACCCGGCGCCGCGAAGCCACGCCGGAGGCAGGTCACGTGCAGGCCAACGACAATACCAGGCCCGCTGCCCGGCGATGGAACCGGCTCGCAGTGAAGTCCACAGGCAAACTCCGCGCGGCCGGCCTTGCGATCATCCTGTCATGGGGATGGAAGCGCGCCGCCATTGCGCTGGTCGCGGGCGCGCTGTCGGCGCTGGCGATGGCGCCGTTCAATGCATGGCCGGTGCTGTTCCTGACCTTTCCCGTCATGGTCTGGCTGATCGACGGTGCCGGGCGCCGGACGCCTGCGCGGCGTGCCGGCGGCGGCGATGGCCGGCTGGTGGTTCGGCCTCGGTTATTTCGTGCCGGGTCTGTACTGGATCGGCTACGCGTTCCTGGTCGATGCATCCACCTTTGCGTGGCTGATGCCGTTCGCGGTATTGGGCCTGCCGGCTTATCTCGCGCTGTTCACCGCCTTCGGCTTCGCGCTGGCGCGGCTGCTCTGGACCAGGGACGCCTCACGGGTGATCGCGCTCGCCGCCAGCCTTACGGTGAGCGAATGGCTGCGCGGTCACGTGCTGACCGGCTTTCCGTGGAATACGTTCGGCTACGCCTTGAGCGAACCGCTGGCGCTGGCGCAGACGGCGTCGCTGATCGGCCTGTGGGGCCTGACCTTTCTCAGCGTCGCGATCTTCGCCAGCCCGGCGGTGCTGATCGATGGCACTTCACGCGGGCGAAAACCCTGGATCGCCCCGGCAATCGCACTGCTGCTGCTGGTCGCCATGGGAATTTTCGGCGCCGTTCGCCTGACGCGGCAGCCGACCACGACGGTCGCCAACGTCAAGCTGCGGCTCATGCAGCCCAACCTGCAGCAGGACGTCAGATTCAATTACGCCGCCAAGGCGGAGGTGATGCAGAAATATTTGACGCTCTCCGATCGTGCCTCCGGACCGCAATCCACCGGCGTGCGCGACGTCAGCATCCTGATCTGGCCGGAATCGGCGTTCCCGTTTTTCCTGACCCGCGAACCCGATGCGATGGCCCAGATCGCCGATCTGCTGCCCAAGGGCACCGTCCTGATCACCGGCGCGGTGCGCGCGCCCGATACCCCGCCCGGCGTCAGGATCAAGCGCGCCTATAATTCGATCTACGTCATCGATCATGACGGCAGCGTGCTGTCGACCTACGACAAGCTGCATTTGGTGCCGTTCGGCGAATATCTGCCGTTCCAGGACTGGATGGAAAAAATCGGCTTTGTGCAGCTGACCAAGGTTCAGGGCGGATTCATTCCCGGCACGCGTCGCCGCACGATGGAGATACCGAATGCGCCGCGCGCGCTACCCTTGATCTGTTACGAAGCGATCTTTCCCGGTGACGTTGTGGAGCGCGGCGATCGTCCGGGCTGGATCGTCAACCTGACCAATGACGGCTGGTTCGGAATCTCCACCGGCCCCTATCAGCATCTGCAGCAGGTGCGCATGCGCGCGATCGAACAGGGGTTGCCGGTGGTCCGTGCCGCAAACACCGGTATTTCCGCCGTGATCGATCCGCTGGGGCGGATTGTCGCGCGGCTCGGTCTCGGCCTCGAAGGCGTGCTCGATTCCGGCCTGCCATCCGCGATTGCGCCGACGGTTTACGCACGCAGCGGCGACATCCCCGCCGCGATCATCGTCATCGCCGGTTTTATTTTCGTGATTCGGCGGCGCGCTGCGAAGCGCATCTCCTGACGCCTCTCGATTCATCTTTGGTTTCGGATATCGGCGGAAATGCCGGCAAGCGGAAATCCGCCAGTTGACAGACCGACGCCGTCGTTCGCATTCTGTCCCCGCAGTCGAGAACCGACCCAGTCACGTCATTGCTCAAGTTGTCCACATTCCGACCAGCGCTCCGAGCAAGATTTGACGGCACTGCCGCCTGAGGCATACTCCGAGATCGTTTTGCTTCACCCCCTGCGTCATCCCGAGGAGTGTTGGAGATGTCGACCAAAGCGCCGAACCCTGTTGACAAATATGTCGGCAGTCGCGTGCGCATGCGCCGTATCATGCTGGGCATGAGCCAGGAAAAGCTCGGCGAAGCATTGGGCCTCACCTTCCAGCAGGTTCAGAAATACGAGAAAGGCACCAACCGGGTCGGAGCAAGCCGCATTCAGCAGATTTCCGAGATCCTTCAGGTGCCGGTATCATTCTTGTTCGAGGGCGGACCAAGCGGCACCGCGAGCGCCGAAGGTTTTAGCGAAGGCACCTCGCCGGCATACGTTTCCGATTTCCTGGCGACTTCCGAAGGCCTGGCGCTGACCCGTGCGTTCACCCGCATCACCGATGCCAAGCTTCGGCGCAGCATCGTCGAGATGGTCGAGCAGATCGCCGCGCGCGAAGGACCCGACAAACGCTAGAATGCGGTCGTCATTCCGGGACCCGCGTCTTCGCGTCGATCCGGAATCCGGGATTGATCGCGCACAGAGATTTCCGGATTCGCACTGGCGTGCGCCTCAGATGGCCATTGCACATCGGGGAATGACGGTAGTTGAACTCTTCCAGACAGCAAGACATGCCGATGACAGCCACCTGCTCCAACCCTTTCGATTCGAAAACCGTCAGGACGCTCGCCGCGGAAATCGGCTTCGATCTGGTGGATACCTCCACCGGCGGCGGTTCCGACGGCAATTTCACCGCACCGCATACCGCGACGCTCGACGGCCTCGGGGTCGACGGCGAGGGCGCGCATACCCATTACGAGCAGATGTACATCTCGTCGATCGAGCCGCGGGCGCGGCTGTTGCATCGGCTGTACCAGACGCAGCGATGAACGTCGCAGGGAGCGATCCCACCGATCGCGATGCATCGTCCGATGACGACGCCGCTCACCCGCACGGCTCGTTTTTCGGGCGGCGCAAGGGCCACAAACTCCGCGCGCATCAGGCCGATTTGATCGAACATCTGCTGCCGCGCCTGGCGCTCGACATCGGCAGCCCCAGCCCGCCCGATCTCGCGGCACTGTTCGATCCACCGGTCGATCACGTCAGGCTCGAAATCGGCTTCGGCGGCGGCGAACATTTGATCGCGGAGGCGCGCGCCTTTCCAAAGCTCGGCTTCATCGGCTGCGAGCCCTATGTCAACGGCATGGCCAAAATTCTGGCGCAGATCGAAACCTGTAAGGTCGGCAATATCCGGCTGTTCGCAGGCGACGCCGCCGAATTGCTGGCATGGGCGCCCCCCCGCTCGCTGGCGCGGATCGACTTGATCCATCCCGATCCGTGGCCGAAGCGGCGGCACTGGAAGCGGCGCTTCGTGCAGGACGCCACCGTCGCCGCCCTGGCGCGTGCGCTCAAACCGCACGGCGAATTTCGCTTCGTCAGCGATATCGACGATTACTGCGCCTGGACGCTGGCGCATCTGGCGCGCGCGCCGGATTTGGTCTGGACCGCGGAGCGCGCGGACCACTGGCGGCTGCCATGGACCGATTACACGATGACGCGCTACGGACGCAAAGCCGAGCGCGAAGGGCGTCGTGCGGCGTATCTGCGATTCCGGAAGATCGACTGAAGTCGGCGAAAGCGGATGAACTCTCTGCCGTCATCAACTGCGACCGGGCTCTCTCCCCACAAACGGGGGAGCAACATAAAACATCAGGCCGATTGACGGGTCTGCCAGAAACCCACCACCCGCTCGGCGGTCGAGGGCATCAGGCGCGCGAAATTCACGCGCGCGCTTTCGATGTCCGCCGCCGACGGCACCCGGCTCGGACCCAGCCGAAGCAGGATCAAAGCGCGCACGGTGGCCCATTCGAGGTCGACCGCCTTGCCGACGATCAGGATCGGATCGTAGCGTTCACTGGTAATCAGGCGGTCGAGCGTCGCGATCTTCACTCCCGCCATCGCCGAAAGCGCGGCAACCGATTCCTCGTATTTGTGGCTCTTGGCAAAGCCGAGCAGGGCTGCTTCATTCAGTTCGCCGGCGTTATGCAACGCGAGGATCGCGCGCTGCGCCGGCCCGAAGTCGCGGCCGCTGTCGACCCGCTCGGCGACGCCGGAAATTTCGCTGATCACCTGCTTGATCGCCGCCTGCCTGGCGGGATTGACCACCTCGAGCAGGCGGCGGCGGATGATATCGATCGATCCCGCCAGCAGATCTTTCAACTGTGGCGCCGACAGATCGGCGCGCTGACCGACCGTCAGCGTCAGGACGCCGTCATGGCCGGCGCGCGTGATCAGCGCCGAATATCCGGTTTGCGAAAAAAGCGCCCCCGCATTGCCGGCGGCGCGCCTGACGGTCTCGCGGTCGCCGCGGCGCACGATGACATCGGTAAGATCGGGGGACAGCGTTGGTCGCTCGGACATCGCCAGCAGATGGCCCTGGCCCTTGATGCGTGCAATTTCGACCAAGGCCCGCTCGTCGATGACCGGCGATCGGCGCAACAGCGGCCCGGCGATCGATATCTCGTCCTCGTGCGCGAGTTGCCCGACCAGCCCGCGCGGCGCGTTGGCGAGCACCGACAGTCGCTCGGCCAGATCGGCGCGCGCGGCGAGTTCGGTGTGAGGAACCAGATTGATCAGAACGCCGTCGAACAGATCGACGTGATCGGGCCGGAAATTCGCGGCCCCGCGCAGAAACAATTCGGCGATCCGCCGCGCTGCGTCGGCCCGGCGTTTGGGATCGCCATGTTTGACGATTTCATCGAGCCCGGGGATCAGCGAGGTGGCGACAGTCATTAAACGCACTCAAAAAACGCACTCAAAACGGCCGCATCGGCGATTTTTCGGCAATTTAGGACGGCTTTGTGAAGGAAGGGTTAGATTCGGAACCGTATCCGAAAGGCCGCAAAATCATGCCCTCGGGCCTCGCAGGCCTTGCCGGATAGCGCGAAAACCGCTATATCGGCTGTAACTTATGGTTCTCATACGATCGCGTATTGAGAGTGGGCCCGCTCCGGACCCGCTCTTTTTTATTACCCGAACGAGCCCGACGCAGATAACGGCGCCAGGCTCGGCTCGGGTAGCCCGGCCGGACCGCATCTGAGGCCCGGCCTCAACCCGACGCACATTCGACAACCCAAGTTAGACAGATTTTGACGCTGGATATGACCGATCCAACTGCCGTTTCCGTGGACACCGATCTGCTTGCCGAGCCGCGCCTGGTGGTCGAGCCGGGCATGGCGGCGCGGGTGTCGGCGGTTGCCGGGCCGGTATTGCAGGGGATGGGCTACCGGCTGGTGCGGATCAGGATTTCCGGAGAATTCGGCTGCACCGTCCAGATCATGGCGGAGCGGCCCGACGGATCGATGCAGATCGAGGATTGCGAGGCGATCTCAAAGGCGCTGTCGCCGGTGCTCGACGTCGCCGATCCGATCGACCAGGCCTACCGGCTGGAGATTTCCTCGCCCGGGATCGACCGGCCGCTGGTGCGCCGCTCCGATTTCGAGCGTTATGTCGGTCATCTCGTGAAGATCGAGATGGCGGTCGCGCATCAGGGCCGCAAGCGGTTCCGCGGCACGCTTGAAGGCGTCGAGGGCGATGCCGTGCGCCTACATCGCGATGACACACGCGCGGGCGAAGATGCCGATGTCGTGCTGGTCATGGAAGATATCGCGGACGCCAGACTGGTTCTGACCGACGAGCTGATCGCGGAATCGATGCGGCGCGGCAAGGCTGCCGAGCGCGAGCTGCGCCAGAATCTCGGGCTCGAACCGCCGCCGCCGCCGCATGCAAAGAAAAGCGACCCTGCGAAAAGCAACAAGCCGAAGCCGAAATTGAAGCCAGAGAGCGTTCGCAAAGCCGCGCCGAAGAACACCAAGGAACACCGCCTCGCCGCAGAAAGACTGCGACGCGGCGAAATCGACCCCACTGAAGGAGACTGAGCCATGGCAGCTGTCAGCGCCAATAAACTTGAACTGCTGCAGATCGCGGACGCGGTCGCCCGCGAAAAATCGATCGACCGCAGCATCGTGATCGCGGCGATGGAAGACGCCATCGCCAAGGCCGCGCGGGCGCGCTACGGCAGCGAGACCGACGTTCACGCCGAGATCGACGCCAAGAAGGGCGAGCTGCGGCTGTCGCGGCACATGCTGGTGGTCGAGCAGGTCGAGAATTCGTCGAACCAGATTTCGCTGATCGACGCCCAGCGCGCCAATCCGGGCGCGCAGGTCGGCGACACCATCGCCGACACCCTGCCGCCGCTGGAATATGGCCGCATCGCCGCGCAATCCGCCAAGCAGGTGATCGTGCAGAAGGTGCGCGAGGCCGAGCGCGACCGCCAGTACCAGGAATTCAAGGACCGCATCGGCGATATCGTCAACGGCATCGTCAAGCGCGTCGAATATGGCAGCGTCATCGTCGATCTCGGCCGCGGCGAAGCCATCGTGCGCCGCGACGAGATGCTGCCGCGCGAGGTATTCCGCAACGGCGACCGCGTCCGCGCCTACATTTTCGACGTGCGGCGCGAAACCCGGGGACCGCAGATCTTCCTCTCCCGCACCCATCCGCAATTCATGGCCAAGCTGTTCGCGCAGGAAGTGCCGGAAATCTATGACGGTATCGTCGAGATCAAGGCGGTCGCCCGCGATCCCGGGTCGCGCGCGAAAATCGGCGTGATTTCAAGGGATTCCTCGGTCGATCCGGTCGGCGCCTGCGTCGGCATGCGCGGCTCGCGGGTGCAGGCCGTGGTCAATGAATTGCAGGGCGAGAAGATCGACATCATCCCGTGGTCGCCCGATATCGCGACCTTCGTCGTCAACGCGCTGGCGCCCGCCGAAGTCGCCAAGGTCGTGATCGACGAAGAGCGCGAGCGGATCGAGGTCGTGGTGCCCGACACCAATAACCAGCTGTCGCTGGCGATCGGACGGCGCGGACAGAACGTGCGCCTCGCCTCGCAACTGACCGGCTGGGACATCGACATTCTCACCGAGCAGGAAGAATCCGAGCGCCGCCAGGCCGATTTCGAAAACTCCACCCGGGTGTTCATGGAATCGCTGAACGTCGACGAAGTCGTCGGCCAATTGCTGGCGTCGGAAGGCTTCACCTCGGTGGAGGAACTGGCGCTGGTCGACGTCAAGGAACTGGCCGGGATCGAAGGTTTCGACGACGAAACCGCGAACGAATTGCAGAACCGGGCCCGCGAATATCTGGAACAGCTCGAAGGCGAACTCGAAAACAAACGTAAGGAACTCGGTGTGGATGATGCTTTGAAGACGGTGCCCGGCGTAACCTCGAAAATGCTGGTGAAATTTGGCGAGAACGAAATCAAGACCGTCGAGGACCTCGCCGGTTGCGCCACCGACGATCTGGTCGGCTGGACCGAGCGCAAGGAAGGCGGCGAGCCGACCAAGCATCCCGGCATTCTCGATCCCAACGAAATCTCGCGCGACGACGCGGAGAACATGATCATGCAGGCGCGCGTCATCGCCGGCTGGATCACCGAGGCCGATCTCGTCAAAAAGACCGAAGCGACCGAGGCCGCCGAAGACCAGCCGGTTTAACGGCGTGTTCCTCCGCACCCGCGACAACTGGTTTTGCGCCCAGAACACGCGCAAATGTTAGGAGCGATGTCACACGCATGCTTGCTTTCGCCGACCCCGATCTCGACAACGGACCGCGGACCGACAGGTCCGCGACGGTGCGGATGTGCGCGGTCACGCGGCAGGTGCGGCCGATCGACGAACTGATCCGGTTTGTGGTGTCGCCGCAGGGCGAGGTGGTCCCGGATTTGAAGCGCAAGCTTCCCGGCCGCGGGCTGTGGGTTTCGGCTTCGCGCCGGACCGTTGCGGAAGCCGTCCGCCGTAACCAGTTTAGCAAGGGCTTCAAGCGCGACGTCCGCGTCACCCCGACACTGGCGGCGGATACCGAGGCGCTGCTGGTACGCAGCGTGGTCGAGGCGCTCGCGATGGCCGCCAAGGCGGGCCAGGTCGTCTCCGGCTTCAGCAAGGTCGAGGGCGCCCTCGCGCAGCGGCAGGTCCAGGCGCTGATCCATGCCTCCGACGGCGCGGCGGACGGAATCCGGAAATTGGACGCCGTTGCCAGGCAAAATGCCGGGAATAACGATGAAACCCGCGAATTTCCGCTGGTCACGGCGCTGACCTCGGAACAATTGGATTTGGCACTGGGCCGGTCAAATGTGATACATGCTGCCCTGCTCGCGGGCCCGGCGAGCAAGACGTTCCTGTCGCGCAGCCATGTCCTGGTCCGATACCGGATGGCGGATGACGACAAGACGGCCGGCAATGCGGCCAAGAATTCGCCGATACAGACTGTGCGGACACGCACAACGCAACAAGATTAGGACTGCTGAATGGTTGATACGAAAACGCCTGGCGACAAGACACTGAGTGTCCCGACCAAGACCTTGACGCTGAAGCCACGCGTCGAGCAGGGCACCGTGCGCCAGAGCTTCAGCCATGGCCGCACCAAGCAGGTCGTGGTCGAAAAGCGGGGCAAGCGCCGCATTGGCGGCGATGCGCCCGCAACCGAGGCGTCGCATGCACCGGAGCCGGTGGTCGCCAAGGCTGCGCCCGCCAAGGCGCCGATGAGCCGTCCTGCCACGCCGTCGATTCCGGCGCGCGGCGGTTCGGGCGTGGTGCTGCGGACGCTGACCGAGGACGAGCGCACCGCGCGCGCCAGCGCGCTGGCCGACGCCAAGGTTCGCGACATCGAAGAGCGCCGGCTGGCGGAAGACGAAGCCAAGCGCCGCAACAGCAAGGAAGGCATCGAGCAGGCCGAGCGCGAAGCCGCCGAAGCCCGCCGCAAGGCCGAGGAAGAACGCCACCGGCAGGACGAGGAAGCCAAGCGCAAGGCCGAACTCGAAGCCAAGAAGCGTTTTGGCGAAGCCGAGGCCAAGGCCGCGACCGCGACCGCGACCACCACGGCCCGCGCCGCGGTGCCGGCCGCGCGGGCGCCCGGCGTCGCCGCCGACATCACCGACGAGGACGAAGGTCCGCGCCAGATTCGCCGTGGCCCCGGCGGCGTCGTTCGCCCCGCGGCGGCCCCGAAGACGACCGCCAAGCCGGCGCCGGCGAAGCAGCGCGGCCGCCTGACGCTGGTCACCGCGCTCAATGCCGACGACGTGCGCGAGCGCTCGATCGCGTCGTTCCGCCGCCGCACCCAGCGCCTCAAGGGACATCAGTCGAACGAGCCGAAGGAAAAGCTGATTCGCGAGGTGATCATCCCGGAAGCCATCAATATCCAGGAACTCGCCAACCGCATGTCCGAGCGCGCCGTCGACGTGATCCGCCTGCTGATGAAGCAGGGCGCGATGCACAAGATCACCGACGTGATCGATGCCGACACCGCGCAGCTGATCGCCGAGGAACTCGGTCACACCGTCAAGCGCGTGGCCGCGGCCGACGTCGAGGAAGGCCTGTTCGACACCGTCGACGATTCGACCGATACCGAACCGCGTTCGCCGGTCGTCACCGTGATGGGCCACGTCGATCACGGCAAGACCTCGCTGCTCGATGCGCTGCGCCATGCCAATGTGGTGTCCGGCGAAGCCGGCGGCATCACCCAGCATATCGGCGCCTATCAGGTGACCTCGCCGGAAAGCGGCAAGAAAATCACCTTCATCGACACCCCGGGCCACGCCGCGTTCACCGCGATGCGCGCGCGCGGCGCCAAGGTGACCGACATCGTGATCCTGGTGGTCGCGGCCGATGACGGCGTCATGCCGCAGACCATCGAGGCCATCAATCACGCCAAGGCGGCGAAGGTCCCGATGATCATCGCCATCAACAAGATCGACAAGCCCGACGCCAAGCCGGAGCGCGTGCGCACCGAACTGCTGCAGTACGAAGTGCAGGTCGAATCGATGGGCGGCGACGTCGTCGACGTCGAGGTTTCCGCCAAGAACAAGACCAATCTCGACAAGCTCCTGGAAATGATCGCGCTGCAGGCCGAACTGCTCGACCTCAAGACCAACGCCGTCGCGTCCCGCCGAAGGCACCGTGATCGAAGCCAAGCTCGATCGCGGCCGCGGCCCGGTCGCGACCGTGCTGGTGCAGCGCGGAACGCTGCGGGTCGGCGACATCGTCGTGGCCGGCGCCGAAATGGGCCGGGTCCGCGCGCTGATTTCAACGACCAGGGCGAGACCATCGACGAAGCCGGACCTTCGGTGCCGGTCGAGGTGCTCGGCTTCAACGGGCCGCCGGAAGCCGGCGACCGTCTCGCCGTGGTCGAGAACGAAGCCCGCGCCCGCCAGGTCACGAGCTATCGCGCCCATCAGAAGCGCGAGAACGCCGCTGCCAGCATTTCCGGCATGCGCGGCTCGCTCGAGCAGATGATGTCGCAGCTCAAGACCTCGGGCCGCAAGGACTTCCCGCTGATCATCAAGGCCGACGTGCAGGGCTCGCTGGAAGCGATCCTCGGATCGCTCGACAAGCTCGGCACCGACGAGGTCACCGCCCGCATCCTGCATGCCGGTGTCGGCGGCATCAGCGAATCCGACGTCACGCTGGCGGAAGGCTTCAACGCCGCCATCATCGGCTTCAACGTTCGCGCCCACAAGGAAGCCGCCGCCGCCGCCAAGCGCAACGGCATCGAAATCCGCTACTACAACATCATCTACGATCTGGTGGATGACGTGAAGAAGGCGATGTCCGGCCTGCTGGCGCCGACGCTGCGCGAGACCATGCTGGGCAATGCCCTGATCCTGGAAGTGTTCAACATCTCCAAGGTCGGCAAGGTCGCAGGTTGCCGCGTCACCGACGGAACCGTGGAACGCGGCGCCAATGTCCGCCTGATTCGCGACAACGTCGTCGTGCATGAAGGCAAGCTGTCGACGCTGAAGCGCTTCAAGGACGAAGTGAAGGAAGTGGCCTCCGGCCAGGAATGCGGCATGGCGTTCGAGAACTACGGCGACATGCGTGCCGGCGACGTCATCGAGTGTTATCGCGTGGAGACGATCCAGCGCTCTCTGTAAGTCCAAGTCTTGCAGGCGTCGCTGATTTTATAACTGAAAATGCGGCGTCATGGCCGGACCTGTTCCGGCGCATCCACGTCCTGACCTAATTCAGCAAGAAAGACGTGGCATGCCCGCGACCAGCGCGGGCATGACGATTTTGAGAGACGACAATGCCCAGCCATCACAAGAAGGACTTCCGCCCCCGGCGGCTCGCAGCGCCAGTTGCGCGTCGGCGAAATCGTGCGCCACGCCGTCGCCGACATCCTTTCGCAGGGCGGCGTGCACGATCCCGACCTCGAGGGCCACATCATCACCGTGCCCGAGGTGCGGATGTCGCCGGACCTCAAGCTCGCGACCATCTATGTGATGCCGCTCGGCGGACGCGACACCGACAAGGTGATCGCGGCGCTGGAGCGCAACAAGAAGTTCCTGCGCGGCGAGACCGCGCGGCGCGTTAACTTAAAATTTGCGCCTGATATTCGCTTCCGCGTCGACGAACGATTCGATGAAGCGGAACGAATAGAGAAATTACTGAGAACACCCGCGGTGCAAAGAGACCTCGCACCCAGATTCGGACGAAACCTGATGATCGTGACCACCGCCAACAGCGTGATCGAACCGCCGATCGGCGATTCGGACGGCGCTGAAAAAAATATTTTTCGCACGCGGCGCATCGCGACGACAATCGCGGCCGCGCGCCGGCAAGCAGCCGCGCCAGAATAACCAGCCGCGGCGCGACAAGCGCGACGTCCATGGCTGGGTCGTGCTCGACAAGCCGATCGGCATGACCTCGACCCAGGCGGTCGCGGTGGTGAAACGGCTGTTCCAGGCCAAGCGCGCCGGCCATGCCGGCACGCTCGATCCGCTCGCCTCCGGCGGACTGCCGATCGCGCATGGGCGAGGCCACCAAGACGGTTCCGTTCGTGATGGACGGCCGCAAGCGCTACCGCTTCACGGTGTGCTGGGGCGAGGAACGCGATACCGACGATACCGAGGGCCGGGTTACCCAGACCAGCGATCTCAGGCCCTCCGCCGAGGCGATTCGCGGACCTGCTGCCGCAATTCACCGGCCTGATCGAGCAGACCCCGCCGCAATACTCCGCGATCAAGATCCAGGGCGAGCGCGCCTATGATCTGGCGCGCGACGGCGAAATCGTCGAACTGAAGCCGCGGCCGGTCGAGATTCACCATTTATCCCTTGTAGAACAACCAGATAGCAGCCATTCGGTGTTCGAGGCCGAGTGCGGCAAGGGAACCTATGTGCGGGCGCTGGCCCGCGATATCGGCCGGATCCTGGGCTGTTACGGCCATATTTGCGCGCTGCGGCGGACGCTGGTCGGTCCGTTCGGCGAGGCGGACATGATTCCGCTGGAACAGTTGGAGGCTTTGTGCGATAGAGCCGCGTCTGGCGAGGGCAGCCTCGCCGACGCGCTTTTGCCCGTTGAGACCGCGCTGGACGACATCCCGGCACTGGCCGTCACACGGGCTGATGCGGCAAGGCTCCATCGGGGCCAGGCCGTTTTGTTGCGCGGACGGGATGCGCCCAATAGTAGCGGCACAGTCTATGTCACGGTGGCAGGCCGGCTTCTGGCCCTCGCCGAAATTGGCAATGGCGAACTCATCCCCAAGCGCGTGTTCAACCTGACCGGACTGACTGCCAGTTCCGGCTCGCAGCAATGAAAGTGTTTGACGATGTCGATTACCGCAGAACGCAAAGCGGAAGTCATCAAGACCAATGCCAACAAGGCCGGCGACACCGGCTCGCCCGAGGTTCAGGTCGCGATCCTGTCGGAACGCATCAATAACCTCACCGGGCATTTCAAATCCCACGTGAAGGACAATCATTCGCGCCGGGGCCTTTTGAAAATGGTCGCCACGCGCCGTTCGCTGCTCGATTACATCAAGCGGAAGGACGAGGCGCGCTACAAGGCTTTGCTCGAAAAGCATAACATTCGCCGTTGAGTACAGTTCACGCGCGCATCTTGCGCGCGTTTTCGCATGATTCGGAAAAGTAGCTTTCCGGTTTCCCGATCCAGGATCATGCGTCCACCAACGCGCGGACTTTGAAATGTCCGCGCAGCATGATCCCGAAATGGCCTCCGGTTTCGAGATGATCATGCACAAGAATGTCCAGCAGCAATCCGGCGGCTGGGCGTAACGGGTAAGATGCCCGTACCATCGGAAGGATGGACGCCATTCGAAACATAAAGACCATGGCAGGATCGCCGGACGCTGACGACCGCGAAACTCTCGCGATCAGCGTCCCGCAATCTTGCGCATGGTCTTTTCGTTTCGGCGCCCATGCTTTCGTGAACCCATGAAAGAAGAATCGAAATGTTCAAAATTCATTCAGTCGAGATCGACTGGGGTGGCCGTCCCCTCAGGCTTGAAACCGGCAAGATCGCCCGTCAGGCCGACGGCGCCGTGCTCGCCACCTACGGCGAGACCGTCGTGCTCGCCACCGTCGTCGCCGCCAAGTCGCCGCGCGAAGGCGTCGACTTCCTGCCGCTGACCGTCGACTACATCGAAAAGACCTATGCCGCGGGTCGCATTCCCGGCGGCTATTTCAAGCGCGAGGGCCGGCCGACCGAAAAGGAAACGCTGGTTTCCCGCCTGATCGACCGCCCGATCCGCCCGCTGTTCGTCGACGGCTGGCGCAACGAGACCCAGGTCATCGTCACCGTGCTGTCGCACGACATGGAGAACGATCCCGACATTCTGGCGCTGGTCGCCGCCTCCGCGGCGCTGACGATTTCCGGCGCACCCTTCAAGGGCCCGATCGGCGCCGCCCGCGTCGGCTTCATCAATGACGAATACGTGCTCAACCCGACGCTCGACGAAATGGTCGAAACCCAGCTCGATCTGGTCGTCGCCGGCACCGCCGACGCCGTGCTGATGGTGGAATCGGAAGCCAAGGAGCTCAACGAAGACATCATGCTCGGCGCCGTGATGTTCGGACACCGGCATTTCCAGCCGGTGGTCAACGCCATCATCGAACTCGCCGAGAAGGCCGCCAAGGAGCCGCGCGACGTCAAGATCGTCGACGAAAGCGTGCTCGAGAAGGAAATGCTCGGGCTGATCGAAACCGAGCTGCGCGCCGCCTACGCGATTCCGGTCAAGCAGGACCGCTACGCCGCGGTCGGCAAGGCCAAGGAAAAGGTGATGGCGCATTACTTCCCGGAAGGCCAGGAGCCGAAATACGACAAGCTGCGCATCGCCGGCGTGTTCAAGGAACTGGAAGCCAAGATCGTTCGCTGGAACATTCTCGACACCGGCAAGCGCATCGACGGCCGCGATTCCAAGACCGTGCGCCAGATCATCGCCGAAGTCGGCGTGCTGCCGCGCGCCCACGGCTCGGCGCTGTTCACCCGCGGCGAAACCCAGGCGATGGTGGTGACCACGCTCGGCACCGGCGAGGACGAGCAGTACATCGACTCGCTGTCGGGCACCTACAAGGAGCAGTTCCTGCTGCACTACAACTTCCCTCCCTACTCGGTCGGCGAAACCGGACGCATGGGCGGCACCAAGCGGCGTGAAATCGGCCACGGCAAGCTCGCCTGGCGCGCGATCCACCCGGTGCTGCCGCCGCATCACGAATTCCCCTACACGGTGCGCGTGGTCTCGGAGATCACCGAGTCGAACGGATCGTCGTCGATGGCTTCGGTCTGCGGCGCCTCGCTGTCGCTGATGGATGCCGGCGTTCCGCTGAAGCGGCCGACCGCGGGCATCGCCATGGGCCTCATTCTGGAAGGTTCGCGCTTTGCGGTGCTGTCGGACATCCTCGGCGACGAGGATCATCTCGGCGACATGGACTTCAAGGTGGCCGGCACCGATCAGTCGGCATCACCTCGCTGCAGATGGACATCAAGATCGCCGGGATCACCGAGGAGATCATGAAGGTCGCGCTCGGCCAGGCCAAGGAAGGCCGCATCCACATCCTGGGTGAAATGTCCAAGGCCCTGACCGCCGCGCGCGCCGAACTCGGCGAATACGCGCCGCGCATCGAGACCTTCAAGATCCCGACCGACAAGATCCGCGAAGTGATCGGCACCGGCGGCAAGGTGATCCGCGAAATCGTCGAGAAGACCGGCGCCAAGGTCAACATCGACGACGACGGCACCGTCAAGGTCGCCTCCGCCGACGGCGAATCGATCAAGGCCGCGATCAAGTGGATCAAGTCGATCGCCTCCGATCCGGAGCTCGACCAGATCTATGACGGCACCGTGGTCAAGGTGATGGAGTTCGGCGCGTTCGTGAACTTCTTCGGCGCCAAGGACGGCCTCGTCCACATCAGCCAGCTCGCCGTCGACCGCGTGCAGAAGACCTCCGACGTCGTCAAGGAAGGCGACAAGGTCAAGGTCAAGCTGCTCGGCTTCGACGATCGCGGCAAGACCCGGCTGTCGATGAAGGCGGTCGATCAGGTCACCGGCGAAGACCTCGAGGCCAAGCAGAAGGCGGAAGCCCCGCGCGAAGCCGCCGGCGAGTGATCGCGACGAGAAACAGCGAATAGCCAAAGGGCGGCCGAGAGGCCGCCCTTTTTGCTGGAGCGTGTTTCGTCGTGTCGGACGCCTGTCCACTCGCGGTCGTCATCGCCCGGGTGGACGCTCGCCGCCGGTAAGCGCGAGCGTTGGAGCGACGGGGCGAATGCCCCCACCCCGGCCCTCCCCCACAAGCGGGAGAGGGAGAAGGAATCAACCCTGCTTCTTGTTCGCTGCTTTCGCGGGCGAAATATCCACACTCTGCTTCACCACCTCGCCCAGTGCGGCGAAATCCGCCTTGCGCGGCGAGGTGCGGCGGAACACCAGCCCGATGCTGCGGCCGGGCTGCGGATTTTGCAGACGCAGGAATTTCACCCGCTCATCGCGCCGCTCGACGTCGGCGGCGATCTGCGGAATCAGCGTGACGCCATATCCGCCCGCGACCATCTGCATCACGGTGGTGAGGCTGCTAGCGCCGAACGCCGTCCCGGCGATGCCCGATGTGCGGCCGCGCGGCGCGGCCGTGCAAAAGGCCAGCGCCTGATCGCGCAGGCAGTGGCCGTCTTCGAGCAGGATCAACCGGCTCTGATCGATGTCCTCGGCGGCCACCCGCGTGGTCTCCGCGCGCGGATCGTCTGCCGGCACCGCGAGCAGGAACAGGTCCTCGAACAACGCCATCGAGTCGATGTCGGGCTCGCCCAGCGGCAATGCCAGCATCGCAGCGTCGAGCGCGCCGCTCTTGATATCCTCGACCAGTTGCTTGGTCTGGGTTTCCCGCAGTTCCAGCCGCAATTCCGGGAACCGGCTTTGCAGGGTGGGAAGAATCCGTGGCAGCAGATAGGGCGCCAACGACGGAATCACCCCGAGCGTCAGCCGCCCGGTCAGCAGGCCGCTGCGATGGCGGGCGAAATCGACCAGGTCGCGCGAGGCGGTGAGCACATCCTCGGCCCGGCGGGCGATTTCACGCCCGACGTCGGTCAGCATCAGGTCGCCCGGCCGCCGTTCGACCACCGCGACCCCGAGGGTCCGCTCCAGATCGCGGATCTGCATCGACAAGGCGGGCTGGGTCACGGCGCAGGCCTCGGCGGCGCGGCCGAAATGGCCGTGCTTGGCGAGCGCCGACAGGTACCGAAGCTGGCGAAGGGTAATCATCTCGATCAGATAAACTGATCAGGAGCTCAAGACAATTCGACTGGACCTGATGTTAGATATCTTCCAATATGCGGCTCCAGCGAATTTGGCGAGAGGCACCCACCCCGTGGATCCGGGCAAGAACCCGGTGATTGTGCGCTTCTCCACGGTGGCCGGCGAACTCGGTGCGGCCGATGCGGGGCGCGACGTAGCGCGGCTTCGCCCCGCAATTCCACACCAAGGAAGCCAGCTGGGACCTCGTCGGCACAACTCCTGGAAGCCGCAATAATTCCGTACGGAACAACTCCAAGAAAATTACAAAACGCGATCGGAGAAAAACATGGACGCAAAGACAGACGACAGCGCGGGCAAGTGCCCGTTCACCGGCGGCACCCGCGGACACAGGAACCGCGACTGGTGGCCGGAGCACCTCGATATCGGCGTGCTCCATACCAACGCACCCGCCGCCGATCCGATGGGCGAAGCGTTCGACTATACCAAGGAATTCGAGAGCCTCGACCTCGACGCCGTGATCAAGGACCTTCATGCCCTGATGAGGGACTCGCAGGAGTGGTGGCCGGCCGACTTCGGTCACTATGGCGGACTGTTCATCCGCATGGCGTGGCATAGCGCCGGTACCTACCGCATCACCGACGGTCGCGGCGGCGCCGGAGCCGGTCAGCAGCGCTTCGCGCCGCTCAACAGTTGGCCTGACAACGCGAACCTCGACAAGGCGCGCCGCCTGCTGTGGCCGATCAAGCAGAAATATGGCCGCAAACTTTCCTGGGCCGACCTTTTTGTCCTCACCGGCAACGTCGCCCTCGAATCGATGGGCTTCAAGACGTTCGGCTTCGCCGGCGGTCGCGCCGACACGTGGGAGCCTGAAGAGCTCTACTGGGGTCCCGAGGGCACGTGGCTGGGCGACGAACGCTACAGCGGCGAACGTCAGCTGGCGGAGCCGCTCGGCGCGGTGCAGATGGGCCTGATCTACGTCAATCCGGAAGGCCCGAACGGCAATCCGGATCCGATTGGTTCAGCGAAGGACATCCGCGAAACCTTCTTCCGCATGGCGATGAACGACGAAGAGACCGTGGCGCTGATCGCCGGCGGTCACAGTTTCGGCAAGACCCACGGTGCTGGCGATCCATCGCTGGTTGGCGTCGAGCCGGAAGGCGCGGCGATCGAGGATCAGGGCCTCGGCTGGAAGAGCAAGCATGGCACCGGCTTCGGCGCCGACGCCATCACCGCCGGGCTGGAAGTGACCTGGTCGCAGACACCGACGCAATGGAGCAACCACTTCTTCGATAACCTGTTCAAGTACGAATGGGAGCTGACCAAGAGCCCGGCCGGCGCGCAGCAGTGGCAGGCGAAAGGTGCCGAGGCCACGATCCCCGACGCGCATGACAAGTCGAAGAAGCGCATTCCGACCATGCTGACCACGGACCTCGCGCTGCGCTTCGACCCCGCCTACGAGAAGATCTCGCGGCGCTTCTACGAGCATCCGGACCAGTTCGCGGACGCGTTTGCCCGCGCCTGGTTCAAGCTCACGCACCGCGACATGGGGCCGATCGTGCGCTATCGCGGCAAGCTCGTGCCGAAGGAAACGCTGATCTGGCAGGACCCGATCCCCGCGGTCGATCATCCGCTGATCGACGACAAGGACGTCGCCGCGCTGAAGGCGAAAATCCTCGCGTCCGGCCTCACCGTGTCGCAGCTGGTCTCGACCGCCTGGGCATCGGCCTCGACGTTCCGCGGCTCCGACAAGCGCGGCGGCGCCAACGGTGCGCGCATTCGCCTGCGCCCGCAGAAGGATTGGCACGTGAACAATCCGCCTGAACTGGCGAAGGTCCTCTCGAGCCTCGAAGCGATCCGGAAGGAGTTCGGCAAGAAAGTGTCGCTCGCCGACCTGATCGTTCTCGGCGGCAGCGCCGCCATCGAGAAGGCGGCGAAGGATGCCGGTCTGAGCGTGACGGTCCCGTTCACGCCCGGCCGCATGGACGCGTCGCAGGAACAGACCGACGCCGCCTCGTTCGCGCCGCTCGAACCCCGCGCTGACGGCTTCCGCAACTATATCAGCGGCAAGCGGCAGTTCATGATGCCGGAGGAAGCCCTGGTGGATCGGGCGCAACTGATGACGCTGACGGCGCCCGAGATGACGGTGCTCGTCGGCGGCCTGCGCGTGCTCGGCGCCAATGCCGGCAACTTGAAGCACGGCGTCTTCACCAAGCAAGCCGGAAACGCTGACCAACGACTTCTTCGTCAACCTGCTCGACATGGGCACGGAGTGGCAGCCGGCCGGCTCCGATGGCGAGTATGAAGGCCGCGACCGCAAGACCAAGGCGGTGAAGTGGACCGGCACCCGCGTCGACCTGATCTTCGGGTCGCATTCCCAGCTCCGCGCCATCGCGGAAGTCTATGGAAGCGCGGACGCCAAGGAGAAGTTTGCCAAAGACTTCGTCAAGGCGTGGACCAAGGTGATGAACGCGGATCGCTTCGATCTCGCCTGATTAGCCAGAGACGAATAGCGAACGGAAGGGTGGCCGGAAGGCCACCCTTTTTTCGTGGGGCTCGGCAATCTCAGACCGCGCCGGCGGCGTCCCCTCTCCCGCACGTGCAGGAGAAGGGTTAGGGTTGGACTCTTAGCTATCGGAGCGGAACGTAATAGAGTGCTATGCGGCGGCACCCCCCGGCCCTCCCCCGCAAGCGGGAGAGGGAGAAGAGGGCCCGGCCAAAGCCAACTGACGTCATCAAGAGTTCTTGCCATGCCGCCGCCAACCATCCGTCCCGCCCGAACCGACGAATATGACGAGATCGCCGGGGTCTGGATGAACAGCTGGGTCTCCACCGGCCTGGCCGAGGCCAGCAATTTTCTGCTGGCGCAGTTGCGCGCACGGATTCCGCTCGAGGTCGAGAAAGGCTGGAGCCTGTTTGTCGCTGACGATGATGGGCAGCTTGCGGCGATGCTGGCCGTGCATCTGCCGCTTCGTTATCTCGACCAGTTGTTCGTCGCGCCGGAATATCAGGGCCACGGCCTCGGCCGGACGCTGCTCGCTTTCACGCGACGGCATCTGCCGGAAGAAATTTCGCTGCGTTGCGTGCGCGAAAACGACAAGGCCTGGCGCTGGTACGAGCGCGAGGGTTTCGCGTTCGAAAAGCAACAGGTCGAGCCGATGACCGGATTTGTCATGAAATATTATCGATGGAAGAAGGAAGGAACACTCGGATGATGCAGCTCTATTGGTCGCCACGCTCGCGCTCGTTCACCGCGCTCTGGCTGATGGAAGAAACCGGAAAACCTTACGAGCGCGTGCTGACCGACATTTCGGCCGGCGCGCAAAAGACGCCCGAATATCTGGCGATCAATCCGATGGGCAAGGTGCCGGCGCTGAGGGACGGCGACGCGACGCTGGCCGAAGCCGCCGCGATCTGCGCCTATGTCGCCGAACGCTATCCGGAAGCGAAACTGGCGCCGCCGCTCGGCGATCCCCTGCGTGCGAAATATCTGTATTGGCTGTTCTTCGCACCGGGCTGCATCGAGCCGGCGATGGTGCAGGTCGCGACCAAGATCGAGATGAATCCGGTGGCGGCGGGCTGGGGCGACGCCCAGCGCGTGTTCGATGTGCTCGACGCCGCGCTGGCGAAAGGGCCGTGGATCCTCGGCGAGACATTCTCGGCCGCCGATATCGCCATCGGTTCCGGGCTGAATTTCGCGGTGCGGCTGTTCAAGATGGTGCCGTCGCGCCCGTCCTTCGACCGTTACATCGACCGCTGCGCGGCGCGGCCGGCGTTCCAGCGCGCGACCGTGCTCGCGGCGGGGTGAGGCGCAGGCGCGCTCCACATCCATCACTGTCATCGCCCGGCTTGACCGGGCGACCAAGTATTCCGAGGCGGCAGTGATCAAATCGGGAAGCCGCAGCGTACCGGATACTTCGCTTTCGCGGAGTATGACGGCGTGTTTGTGGCGAGCAGAACCTACTCGCTCTTCAAATCCTCCGGCCGCGGCATCAGGACGATGTTGTAGCCGGAATCGACGTAATGAATTTCGCCGGTAACGCCGCCCGACAGGTCGGACAGCAAATACAACGCCGAGCCGCCGAGTTCCTCCAGCGTCACGCCGCGGCCGAGCGGCGAATGCTTCTGCTGAAACGCAAACATCGCGCGCGCATCGCCAATGCCCGAGCCGGCCAGCGTCCGCACCGGGCCGGCCGAAATCGCGTTGACGCGAATGCCGCGCGAACCGAAATCACTGGCCAGATAACGCACCGAGGCCTCCAGCGCCGCCTTGGCAACGCCCATCACGTTGTAGTTCGGCATCGCGCGCATCGAGCCGTCGAATGTCAGTGTGATCATGGCGCCGCCGCGCTCCGGCATCATGGCCGCCGCGCGCTTGGCAAGCTCGGTGAACGAGAAGCATGAGATCACCAGGGTGCGGGAAAAATTCTCGCGCGTGGTGTCGGCGTAGCGGCCCTTCAGTTCGTTCTTGTCGGAAAAGCCGATGGCGTGGACCAGAAAATCCAGTTGCCCCCATCTTTCGCGCAACGCTTCGAACACCGCGTCGACGCTGGCGATGTCCTCGACATCGCAGGGCAGGACCAGGGGGATGCCGAGTTGTTCGGCCAGCGGCCTGACGCGCTTGCCCAGCGCCTCGCCCTGATAGGTAAAGGCCAGTTCGGCGCCCTGCGCCGCCAGCGCCTTGGCAATGCCCCAGGCAATCGAATGATCATTGGCGACCCCCATGATCAGCCCGCGTTTGCCCTTCATCAGGTCCTGCATATTACCCCGTACTTCGCCGCGCGTTCGGTCTGCTCCCTCGCCCCGCACTTCGCGGGGAGAGGGTCGGGGTGAGAGGCTCTCCGGCCCGCGAATGCCGAATTTGCAGCGAATGCAGTGCCTGGCCCCTCACCCGAAATTCGCGCTGCGCGCAAATTGCGACCTCTCCCCGCAAAGAGCGGGGCGAGGTTAAAAATTCTCACGCATCCATCCGCTTGAACACCAGCGTGGCGTTGGTGCCGCCGAACCCGAAGGAATTCGACAGCACGGTTTCGAGCCTGGCGTTGTCGATGCGTTTGCGCACGATCGGCATGTCGGCGAAGACAGGATCGAGTTCGGTGATATTGGCGCTTTCGCAGATGAAGCCGTTGTTCATCATCAACAGCGAATAGATCGCCTCCTGTACCCCGGTGGCGCCGAGCGAATGTCCGGTCAGCGCCTTGGTCGCGGAAATCGGCGGGCACTTGTCGCCGACCCCGAACACCTTGCGGATCGCTTCGATTTCCGGCGGATCGCCCGCCGGCGTCGAGGTCGCGTGCGGATTGATGTAGTCGATCTTGGTGTCCACCGTGGCCATCGCCATTCTCATGCAGCGTTCGGCGCCCTCGCCCGACGGCGCGACCATGTCGTAGCCGTCGGAGGTGGCGCCGTAGCCGACGATTTCGCCGTAGATGCGCGCGCCGCGCGCCTTGGCATGTTCGAGCTCTTCCAGCACCACCACGCCGGCGCCGCCGGCGATGACGAAGCCGTCGCGGCTGACGTCGTAGGGGCGCGAAGCGGTCGCCGGCGTATCGTTGTACTTCGACGACATCGCGCCCATCGCGTCGAACAGCACCGACAGCGACCAGTCGAGTTCTTCGCAGCCGCCGGCGAAAATAATATCCTGCTTGCCGATCTGGATGGTCTCGTAGGCGTTGCCGATGCAATGGTTCGAGGTGGCGCAGGCCGACGAGATCGAATAGTTCACGCCCTTGATCTTGAACCAGGTGGCGAGCGTCGCTGAGGCCGTCGACGACATCGCCTTCGGCACCGCGAACGGTCCGACCCGCTTCGGCCCCTTGGCGCGGGTGATATCGGCGGCTTCGACGATGGTGCGCGCCGACGGGCCGCCGGAACCCATGATGATGCCGGTGCGAACGTTGGAAACCTCCGCGGACTCAAGACCGGAATCCTGGATCGCCTGCTCCATCGCGATGTGATTCCAGGCAGCGCCCTCGCCGAGGAAGCGCATCGCGCGCCGGTCGATGACGCCGGCCGGATCGAGCGTCGGCGCACCCTGCACCTGGGAGCGGAAACCGAGCTCCGCATATTTGTCGGCGCGCGTGATTCCGGACTTCGCCTCATGGAGGCTCGCAAGCACTTCCTGGGTGTTGTTTCCGATAGACGAGACGATGCCCATCCCCGTGATGACAACCCGCCTCATGATCGCCTCGTCCTGTCGTTGCGTTTTTGTACGATGATGCCGACGTCAACCGAATGCTGCCTTGTCCGCCCGAGCAATAGCTTACGTTCCCGGCTGCAATGCGGCGTCCTGCTTGAACAGCCCGACCTTC
The DNA here is from genome assembly GCA_963734795.1 of uncultured Alphaproteobacteria bacterium. Lineage (GTDB taxonomy): Bacteria > Pseudomonadota > Alphaproteobacteria > Rhizobiales > Xanthobacteraceae > Bradyrhizobium. Next base: position 799,015 of record CAVTIW010000009.1, on the reverse strand, counting down.
AAATCCTTCGCGCGATAGATAATCTCGCCGTCCATGGAAAGCCACCCGTCGGCGATACCTAGCACCAGCTTTGAGCGCATCACGCGTTTGACGTCGATGTTGTACACAACCTTGCGGACGTTCGGCAGCACCTGTCCCGCCAGCTTCAGCTCTCCGAGGCCCAGCGCGCGGCCGCGCCCCTCGCCACCGGTCCAGCCCAGAAAGAAACCGACCATCTGCCACAGCGCATCGAGACCCAGGCACCCCGGCATGACGGGATCGCCCTTGAAATGGCAGCCGAAAAACCAAAGGTCCGGCTTCACATCGAGTTCGGCGCGAACCAGGCCCTTGCCATATTCGCCGCCGGTTTCGGAAATTTCGCTGATGCGGTCGAACATCAGCATCGGAGGCAGCGGCAATTGGGCGTTGCCCGGGCCAAACAGCTCGCCACGGCCGCAGGCCAGCAAATCCTCATATTCGTAACCGCCGCGCCGATCCAGCATGGTGCCAGCCTCTCTCAAAATCCCGATGAAGCGGTTCGGCAATGACCCGTTTTGCGTGGAAGGCGCGCCATCTGTCGTCAGCTTGGCGCGAATACCGCAGGTCGGGACACCCGCGCTCGCACTAGCCGGAACCGCAGACGGGTCCGCGCGCTCTCTAACATAGGCCTCGCAGGTGGCAAAGCGTCACCGAAGGGGTAAATCGCCGCATCTCCGGTTCCCTTAACCTGGTTGCCTATTTAACGCATGGCTTATCTGTTGGCCTGTTTCCTGGGTCGGTTCTAGTTGCGAAAAACTTGCATCTAACGCATTTCCTTCTTATATTCCGCGGCGATAGTGCCGAGATAACGAGTGTGGTGCCTGACGTGGAAATGAACGACGACGCTTCGATTTTGAATGATGACGCTGTCATTGCCGTTGCCCACGGGCGCGCAACCGGCGCTTGACCGGCTGTCCCTGGCACGACGTCAACGAAATGCTGCAGGCGGCGGGCCTGCGTCCGACCCGTCAGCGCATGGCGCTGGGCTGGCTGTTGTTCGGCAAGGGCGCGCGCCATCTCACCGCGGAAATGCTGTACGAGGAAGCCACCCTCGCCAAGGTTCCGGTGTCGCTCGCCACGGTCTACAACACGCTCAACCAGCTGACCGATGCGGGCTTGCTGCGCCAGGTCAGCGTCGACGGCACCAAGACCTATTTCGACACCAACGTGTCGGCGCATCACCACTTCTATCTCGAAAACAATCACGAACTGGTCGATATTCCGGATCCGCATCTGATGCTGCAGAAGATGCCGGAAGTTCCCGAAGGCTACGAGATCGCCCGGGTCGACATGGTCGTCCGGCTGCGCAAGAAGCGCTGAGTGACGCGTTAGGCCGTCATACGCGGGCTTGACCCGCGTATCCATCAATCTTCATTGAATGATTTTTCGAAGTTGGCTGGATTGCCGGGTCAGGCCCGGCAATGACGGATGAATGTCGGCCGCTGTCCGGCGACTTCGCTGAAGCTCAATCCACCTTCTCGTCGGCGTAGACGCCCCACAGCCGCTGCTGTTCGATCCAGCCATCGAAGCCGTTGCCGCTGACGTGGCACCAGCCTGACGCGCATCGCTTGACCTGGGCCACGACGCCGGCCTGCAGGCGGGCGGCGACCGCGCTGGTTTGATCCGCCCGATCGTAGAGCGGCGCGAGTTCGTCCTTGCTCTTCATGGTGACGACCGCGGTGCGGCGACCCGACAGCAGCGAATGATAGACCCAGCCCTCGGCGCCCTCGGAATCCCGCACCCGGCGCCAGTTCTCGAATTCGGCGGTGATTTCGACCGGCAGGCCCGAGCGGGTGTAGACCCAGGCGACGTCGTTGTCCTTGGTCGGACCGGCCCTGACGTTCACATGATCGGATTTGAGGCTGACATAGCGCGGCACCGGCAACCCGCTGGTGGTGGCGGCCGAATCCTTTGCCGAAAATCCTGAGCTGACCGACGCGCCCAGCAACGCGCCTGCGAGCCCAACCACAGAACAAAAACGCCTCAACGCCATCAACTCGTCTCCTGCCGAGATACCAACTCAAATTCTTCGAGCTGAAACACTCACCAACTCCGCGCCCCCAGCGCCCCCTGCAGCCCGCCCCGATGCCCTTGCCTCATTTCGGGGTTCTTGTCTTGGCCCGGCCTTCTGCTAGAGAGGACGGAACGCCAAGAACCAAGACGAGCCCGAACGTTCCCCACGGCAAGTCCAAGGGGAAATGTCGGGGGAACCCCACGGAAACGCCGGGACCGCGCGCAGCCGCAGTGTCGAACAACCAGGTTAATGAGGTCTGAACGGCGAAGCGCATTGCGAGCGGAAGCCTCACAAGAGCAGGACATGTCGGTTAAGAAAAAGCCCCTCGTCGTCGTCACCCGCAAGCTGCCGGACTCGATCGAGACCCGGATGCGCGAGCTGTTCGACGCCCGGCTCAATCTCGACGATACGCCGTTGACGCCGGAGCAGATCGCCGACGCGGTCCGCTCCGCCGATGTGCTGGTGCCGACCGTCACCGACGAGATCACCGAAGAGCTTCTCAAGCAGCCCGACTGCAAGCTGAAACTGATCGCCAATTTCGGCAACGGCGTCGACAATATCGATGTCGTCGCGGCGCATGCGCGCGGCATCACCGTGACCAACACGCCGAAAGTCCTGACCGAAGACACCGCCGACATGACCATGGCGCTGATCCTGGCGGTGCCGCGCCGGCTGATCGAAGGCGCCTCGATCCTCACCGAGGGCAAGAACTGGCCCGGCTGGTCGCCGACCTGGATGCTCGGCCACCGCATCGGCGGAAAGCGGCTCGGCATCATCGGCATGGGCCGCATCGGCCAGGCGGTGGCGCGCCGGGCGCGCGCCTTCGGCCTGCAGATCCATTACCACAACCGCCGGCCGGTCGCGCCGCGCATCGCCGAGGAACTGGGCGCGACCTATTGGGAAAGCCTCGACCAGATGCTGGCGCGGATGGACATCATCTCGGTGAATTGTCCGCACACGCCGGCCACCTTTCATCTGCTGTCGGCGCGGCGGCTGAAACTGATCCGCAAGGACGCCTATATCGTCAACACCGCGCGCGGCGAGGTGATCGACGAGGAGACGCTGACCAAGCTGATCGAAACCGGCGAGATCGCCGGCGCCGGCCTCGACGTGTTCGAGCACGAGCCCGCGGTCAATCCGAAACTGGTGCGGCTGGCGAAGGCCGGCAAGGTGACGCTGCTGCCGCATATGGGCTCGGCCACCATCGAAGGCCGCGTCGAGATGGGCGAGAAGGTGATCATCAACATCCGCACCTTCCTCGACAATCACAAGCCGCCGGACCGCGTGCTGCCCAGCATGCTGTGATGGTCTCATTTCCCGCGCCGTTCGCGCTTGCGCCAGTCTGCGACGAAATCGATGAAGGCGCGCAGCGCCGGCGGCACCTGGCGCCGGCTCGGATAGTACAGGAACGGCCCTGGAAATGGCTCGCACCAATCCTCAAGCACGCTCACCAGCGCGCCGGACTTCAGGCTCTCGCCAACATAACCTTCGACGGTCGCCCAAAAGCCCACGCCATCGAGCGTGGCCCGCTTGCGCGAGGCCCATATGGGTCGAGATCAGTTTTGCCCGCGGCGTCAACCTTCACGACACGGCCGCCCTTCTCGAACTCCCAGTCGTGCATGACGCCACTGCTGATAGCGGGCGCGGATGCAATCATGGTCGAGCAGATCCTTTGGATGCCTCGGCCGGCCGTGCCGCGCAACGTAGCTGGGTGACGCGACGACGATATAGCGCTGCGGTCCGCCGAGTGAGATCGCCACCATGTCCTGCGCGAGATGCTCGCCATAGCGCACGCCGGCGTCGAAGCCCGCGCTGACGATATCGACGAACGCGCTTTCGGAGACGATATCGAGATCGACCTGCGGATGGGTCTCGAGGAACGGTCGCGACCATCGGCGCCAGCACCAGATCGATCGCCGGCGGCGGTGCGTTGATCCGCAGCCGCCCCGACGGCACGCCGCGCAGGCCCCGGACCTGATCCAGTGCATCGCCGACATCCAACATCGCCGGCCCGATGCGGGCCAGCAGCAGTTCCCCGGCCTCCGTCAGCGCCACGCTGCGGGTGGTGCGGTTCATCAGGCGAACGCCGAGCCGCTCCTCCATGTCGCGCAGCCGCTGGCTGAGGCTCGAGACCGAGACGCGCTGCTCGATCGCGGCGCGCCGGAAATTCCGGGTGCGGGCGACGGCCACGAAAGCATCGAGATCGCGGAGGTCGAAATCCTTCATTGTTCGATATAGTGAACAAGCCATTCGCCATTGTCCAGCTTATCGTCGCAATCAACCCGCTCCATATCAGCCTTCGTCTGGCAGCGGCGGACCTGTCCGCCGTCATTCTTCGAGGAGAACCACCATGGAAAACCGCCAACTCGGCTCAACCGGCCCGGCTGTCTCCGTCATCGGTCTCGGCTGCATGGGCATGTCGGATGCCTACGGCCCCGCCGACCGCGGCGAGAGCATCGCAACCATTCACGCCGCGCTCGATGCCGGCATCACCCTGCTCGACACCGGCGATTTCTACGGCATGGGCCACAACGAGATGCTGATCCGCGAGGCGCTGGCCGGCAAGCAACCGCGACCACCTGCAGATCAGCGTCAAGTTCGGCGCGTTGCGCGATCCGAACAACGGCTTTCTCGGCTACGACAGCCGCCCGGCGGCGGTCAAGAATTTCGCTGCCTATTCGCTGCAGCGCCTCGGCGTCGATCACATCGACATCTACCGGCCGGCGCGACTCGATCCGGATGTCCCGATCGAAGAGACGATCGGCGCGATGGCCGACATGATCAAGGCCGGCTGCGATCAGGCATATCGGCCTTTCCGAAGTCGGCTCCGACACCATTCGCCGCGCGCATGCGGTGCATCCGATCGCCGATCTTCAGATCGAATATTCGCTGATCGCGCGCGGCATCGAGAGCGACATTCTGAATACCTGCCGGGAACTGGGCATCGGCATCACCGCCTACGGTGTGCTGGCGCGCGGGCTGATCAGCGGGCACTGGTCGAAGGACCGTTCGAGCGCGAAGGATTTCCGGCACATGAGCCCGCGCTTCCAGGGCGCCAATCTCGACACCAATCTGGCGCTGGTGGATTCCCTGCGCGCCATTGCCGCCGAAATCGGCGCATCGCCGGCGCAGGTCGCGATCGCCTGGGTGGCCGCGCAGGGCAAGGATATCGTGCCGCTGGTCGGCGCACGCCGCCGCGACCGCCTCGCCGAAGCGCTCGGCGCACGCGATGTGAAATTGACGCCGGCCCACCTGGCCGCGCTCGCCAAGGCGTTTCCGCCCGGCGCGGCGGCGGGCGGACGCTATCCGGAGGAACACCTCAAGCACATGGACAGCGAGAAGCCCGCAAAAGCGTCCTGATGTTCAGCGATGCCCGCTCAAATCGGTGATGACAGGCGCGTCACCATTGAGCGGGTTGGCGGGATCGCGCGCGTAGCGCAACGTCTCGAACCGCATCGCGCGGGCGTCGACCATCAACAGCCGCCCGACCAGCCCCTCGCCGAAGCCGACGATTTCGCGGATCGCCTCCAGCGCCATCATCGATCCCAGCACGCCGGCGAGCGCGCCCATCACGCCGGCCTCGGCGCAGGCCGGCACCGTGCCGGGCGGCGGCGGTTCGGGAAACAGGCAGCGATAGGTCGGGTTGAACTCGCCTTCGGCGTTCTGCTCATGGGCGCGGATCGTGGTCAGCGATCCATCGAACATGCCGAGCGCCGCCGTGATCAGCGGCTTGGCGGCCAGAAAGCACGCATCCGAAACCAGATAGCGGGTTTCGAAATTGTCGGATCCGTCGAGCACCAGATCGTAACTGCCGATCAGCGACATCGCATTGCCGGCGTCGAGCCGCGTCGCGTGCGCCGCAAAGTGGACATGGGGATTGAGGGCATGAATGCGCTCCGCGGCGCTGTCGACCTTGCGCCGGTCGATGTCCAGCGTGGCATGGATGATCTGGCGCTGCAGGTTGGACAGCGACACGATGTCGTCATCGACCACGCCGAGGCTGCCGACGCCGGCCGCGGCGAGATACATCAGCGCCGGCGCGCCGAGGCCGCCGGCGCCGATCACCAGCACCGAGGCTTCCTTCAACGCCGCCTGGCCGGGACCGCCGACCTCGCGCAGCACGATATGGCGGGCGTAGCGTTCGAGTTCGTCGGCACTCAGCATGGCGCAGGCATTTCCCTTGGTTTCATGTCGTACCGCCGTCTGGTCCCGACCAACAAGCCCTCGCGGTGAGGAGCGCGCCGGAGTTTATCATCGGGCCGCGCTTCGCGCGGACCCGTCGGCGCGTCTCGCACCATGAGGATGTACATTCCTCATCCTTCGAGACGCGGCCAGGAGTCGCTCCTTCAGGATGAGGGGCCGACGTTCCTTGAACCCCGGAGCTGTTGTTGCCGACCAAGCAGATGTGCTTAATTGCGAGCAGGTCAATGATCCCGAGATTTGTCATGAGATCGATGCTGACGGCAACATTGATGTTCGTGGCCGCCGGGGCTTGCGCCCAGGCGCAGACGCCGCCGCCGGCCACCGCGGGCGTCAAGCCGAAGCCGGCAGCGACCGTTCCGGTCCGTCCCGCACTGCAGACCCCGGCCGATACCGCCAATGCGATGGCGCAGGGCGAGCGTCAGGCGCTGCAGTCGGACCTCGCCTGGGTCGGCCAGTACAACGGCGCGATCATCGGCGAAGTCAGCGAGCGCATGGTGGCTGCGATCAAGGAATATCCAGAAGGCCCGGGGCGGCAAGCAGACCGGCGTGCTCAATCCGCAGGAGCGCGGCGAGCTCGCCGAGACCGCAAAACGCCGGCAGAGCAATGTCGGCTGGAAAATCGTCACCGATGCCGGCACCGGCGTGCGTCTCGGGGTGCCGACCAGGTTGGTGCCGCAGCAATCCAGCGACGCCAACGGCGTCAAATGGAGTTCCTCCACCGGGACCATCCAGATCCTGCTGTCGCGGCGCAAGGAAGCCAATCCCACCAGCGCGAAACTCGCCGAGCGTGAAAAGAAGGAACCCGCCGGCCGCACCATCGACTACACCGTGGTCAAGCCGGATTTCTTCGTGCTGTCGGGCATGCAGGGTCTGAAGAAATTTTACCTGCGTGGTCAGTTCCAGGGCGACGAGGTTCGCATCCTCACCATTCTCTACGACCAGGCCACCGAAGGCACCGTCGAGCCGGTCGTGATCGCGATGTCGAGCGCGTTCAATCCGTTTCCGGCCGGCGCGCAGATCGCCGGGCCGCCGCCGCGCAAGACCGTCGAATACGGCACCGGGATCGTCGTCAGCGACGACGGCGCGATTCTCGCCGACCGCCAGGTCACCGACGGCTGCCTGGCGATCGCGATTGCCGGCTACGGCAACGCCGATCGCGTCGCCGAGGACAAGGACCATGATCTCGCTTTGCTGCGCATTTACGGCGCGCGCGGGTTGAAGCCACTCGCTCTGAACAATGGCGCGGCGAAGTCCGGCGTCGAGCTGACGGGTATTGCAGATCCGCAGAACCAGGGCGGCGGCGCGGCCGTCAGCAGCATCAAGGCATCGATCGTTCAGATCGGCAGCGGCGGCGATCTCGCGCTGTCGCCGGCGCCGGGGCTGGGCTTTTCCGGCGCGGCGGCGCTGGACGGCGACGGCAAATTCGCCGGGGTTGCGCTGTTGAAGCCGCTGCTCGTCGCCGGACCGTCGAATGCGGCGCCCGCGGCACAGGCGGCGCTGGCTTCAGCCGATACCGTGCACGAATTTCTCAAAGCCAATGGCGTGGCGGCAAGCGGCGGAACCACGGACGCCAGGGCCTCCGTGGTTCGCGTCATCTGCGTGAGAAAGTAGCGGCGTCTTGCGCACAGAGGTGTGACGCCGCAATTCTGCGTCCTACCAGCGGCGTCCCCAGCCGCCGCGGTAACCCCATCCGCCGTAGTAGCCGTAATACGGCCCGTAGCCGTAATAGGCCGGCGGGCCAACCACATAGGGTCCCGGGCCATAGACCACCGGCGGCCCATACTCGTCGACTTCTTCCTCGGCGACCATCTGCCCGCGCGGGGCTCTGCGCGCCGAGGCCATGCCGATATTCTGGGCGATGACGTAGCCATCCTGCCCGTCAAAGGAGGCCTGGCACCAGCCGTTGCCGCACTTGCCGACCTCGACCGTGGTGCCCTTCGGTAGCAGTGTCAGGACCGGGCCGTCGGTACCCGGCGATTTCCGCAGGTTGGTATCCGCGGTGGTGACGATCGGCTTGGCTGTCGCGCCAACCGCCGACAGCAGAGTTACGATGGCGGCCAATGCCGCGATCCGTACGACGCTCATGGTTCCTCTTGTTTCCTTTTCTCGCTCCGCCGCCCGTCGCAATTTAACCCCGGGAGCGACCTTTCATTCAAGACCTCGCCTTCAAAATCCCGGGGACCTTCTGTTTCAAATGATTGCCAAAGAGGCGTGAGGCCAAACTTGCTCCGCAATGCGGGGCGAGCAAGTAGCCCCCTGTCACGCCAGGCCGAACCTCACCCCGGCCCGTGCCAGCCCGCCGGCAAGACCGATCGGCGTGCCGTCGGCGCGCCAGCATGCGGCGCCGGTGAGCGAGCCGTCATCGTGGAACTGGATCGCATTCATGCCGCCGGCGACCGTCGGCACGGCAAGCACGTCGTGGCCCAATGATGTGAGTTTCGCGCGAACGCCATCCGGCACCGCCGATTCCACCTCCAGCGCATTGCCTTCGGTCCAGACCCGCGGCGCCTCGACCGCTTCCTGCAAGCTCATGCCGTGATCGATCAGATTGAGCAGTGCCTGCAGCGCGCTTGGAAAAATCCGCTTTCCTCCGGGAAGACCGAGCGCATAGACCAGCCTGCCATGGCGCAGCGCCATCATCGGCGACATCGAGGTGGTCACGCGCTTGCCCGGCGCCAGCGACAGCGCATGGCCGGGACGGGGATCGTAGAGGTTCATGTAGTTGTTCGGCACCGTGCCGAGCCCGGGGATCAGAAATTTTGCGCCGAACAGGTTGTTGATGGTCTGCGTGGTCGCGACCACGTTGCCCATCGCATCGGCCGCGGTCATGTGCGTGGTGTGCGCACTTTCGAGCGGCTGCACGCCGGCGCTCCACGCTTGCGCGCGCTTCGGATCGATCGCGCCGCGGCGCTCGCCGGCGTAATCCTTCGAGGTCAGCCGCGCCACCGGCACCTTGACGAAGTCCGGATCGCCGCTGGCGGCAGCGCGATCGGCAAAGGCGATCTTCAGCACTTCGGCCAGGACGATGGATCGTCTCGGCGGTGCCGAACCCCATCGCGGCGATATCGTAGCCCTCGAGAATATTCAGCATCTGCGCGATGTGCACGCCGGAGGCCGCGGGCGGCGGCGGACCGAGGATCTCCCAGCCGCGATAGTCGGTCCGGATCGGCGCGCGTTCGACGGTTCTGTAGCAGGTGAGATCTTCGCGGGTGATGAAGCCGCCATGCGCCTTCATGTAATCGACCAGGATATCGCCGAGCGGGCCCTGATAAAGTGCGGCCTCGCCGTGCCGCGAAATCTGCGCGAGCGTCTCGGCATATTCGGCCTGCACGACGCGGTCGCCGGCGATTCAGCGGCGTCCCGTTGGGCAGGTAAATCGCCGAGATCGCCTTGTCCTTCAACATCTCTTCCGCGCCATCGACAATGCATTCGTGCAGATAGGGCGTCGCCGCAAAACCGCGCGAGGCATGCCTGATCGCCGGCTGCATGACATCGGCCAGGCTCATGGTTCCGAACCCGCGCAACGTCTCGCACCAGGCTTTCAGCGAGCCGGGCACAGCGACCGCCTTCGGACCGTTGAGATTTTCGTCATCGACGGTATCGAACACATCATGCGCCGCGCCCGGCTTCGATCGGTAGCTGTCGGGCCTGACGCCGAGCGGCACGCGTGCTTTGGCCATCGATGAAGCGGTGGCTGCCGTCGGCTGAGCCGGATATGCGCCATGCCGCCGCCGATGATCCCGACCATCATCGGCTCGACCACGGTCAGCGTGAACAAGGTCGCGATCGCCGCATCGATGGCGTTGCCGCCGGCAGCGAGCATCTCCGCGCCCGCGGCCGACGCCAGCGGATGATTGCTGACCACCATGCCGCGGCTGCCCGATGCCGGCTGCTTCTGACAATTGAAAGCCGTGCCTGCGCGATCCCGCCAGTTACCGGTCATGTTCTGTCACCTTCTGCTGCCGCGGACTATGAAACAAGGGACCCCGCGGGAAATGATCGTTACACCGGAGGCGACGCTGTTCACTTCTGGCACTTCGGGCACCAGAACGTCGATCGCCCGTTCTGGGTAAAGCGCCTGACGATTCCGCCGCAGCCGGCGGTCTGGCATTTTTCGCCTTCGCGGTCGTAGACCTGAAACGAGTGCTGGAAATAGCCGAGTTCGCCGGAAGTCTGGCGGTGGTCGCGCAGCGACGAGCCACCGGCCTTGATCGCCTGATTCAGCACCGCGTGGATCGCCGTGACGAGACGCTTGGCATGATCGGTCGGTTCTCCGGACTTGGTTGCCAGCGTCGCGGCCAGTCTTCGCGGCGACAGATGCGCGCGATACAGCGCCTCGCAGACATAGATGTTGCCGAGCCCGGCGACCACCCGCTGATCGAGCAACGCGGCCTTCAGGCTGGTCTTCTTGTTGGCGCAGGAGCGCGCCAGCATGGCCGCATCGAATTCATTGCCGAGCGGCTCGGGGCCGAGGCCGTTCAGAAGCGGCTCGTCGTCGAGCGCCCGGCGCGCGATGATCTTCATGTAACCGAAGCGGCGCGGATCGTTGAAAATGACGGACGCGCCCGACGACATCTGGAACACCACATGGTCGTGCGCGCGATCCTCACTGCGCGGGTGATGGAATTTGCCCGGCGCCTTGCTGTTCTCGCCCTCGACGACGCGGAACGAACCCGACATGCCCAGATGCATCAGCAGCACGTCGCCCGAGGCAAGGTCGGCCAGCAGGTATTTGGCGCGACGGCCGAGCCCGGTCACGGTCTGGCCCTCGAGCCGCGCCACAAAATCCTTCTGGAACGGAAACCGCAGGTCTTTTCGCCGGGTCTCCGCTTTCACAATCTTCGACCCCTCCATGACCGGCTGCAGGCCGCGGCGGACGGTCTCGACTTCGGGTAATTCGGGCATGGGGTTCATTCACCTTCTGGCGCTGACGTGATAGCGCCATTGCGCCGGGCACGCTATGGTCCGGCGCAACAACACCCTCGTCATTGCGAGGAGCGAAGCGACGAAGTGATCCAGCCCCTCGAAATCCTGCTGGATTGCTTCGCGGAGCCTGTCATCGGGCGGCGCTTTGCGCCGATCCGTTGGCTGGCAATGACGGAATAGACATCCCACGTCTGCCGCCGTTTCGGCGGGACTCTCAGGACCAAACGGCATGGACCAACCGGACAAAACCACGCATTTCGGCTTCAGGGACGTCCCTTTGAGCGACAAGCAGACGCTGGTGAACGACGTGTTTCACAGCGTGGCGTCGCGTTACGACCTGATGAACGATCTGATGTCGGCGGGCCTGCACCGGGTCTGGAAGGACCTGATGATCACCGCGCTCAATCCGCCGCGCGGCGATACGCCGTTTGCGCTGCTCGACGTCGCCGGCGGCACCGGCGACATTGCATTTCGCGCCGCCAGGGCCGCGGGCCCCGGCTTTCGGGCCACCGTCTGCGACATCAATTCCGATATGCTTGGCGTCGGCCGCGAGCGCGCCGCGGCGCGGCATCTCGACGACCAGATCTCGTTCGTCGAGGGCAACGCCGAGGCGCTGGCGTTCTCCAACGGCAGCTTCGACGCCTACACCATCGCGTTCGGCATCCGCAACGTGCCGCGGATCGATCTTGCGCTCGGCGAAGCGTTTCGGGTGCTGAAGCCCGGCAGCCGGTTTCTGTGCCTGGAATTTTCCACCGTCGACGTGCCCGGCCTCGATCGGATCTACGATCTGTTTTCGTTCAAGGTGATCCCGCCGCTCGGCCGCGCGGTGACCGGCGACGCCGAATCCTATCGCTACCTCGTCGAGTCGATCCGGAAATTTCCGAAGCCGAATGCGTTCGCCGAGATGATCCGCGCCGCGGGTTTTTCGCGGGTGTCGTGGCAAAGTCTCTCCGGCGGCATCGTCGCGCTGCATTCGGGCTGGCGTCTGTGATTTCTGCCATTACGCATATCGCGCGGCTGGCCCGCGCCGGTTTCGTGTTCGCGCGCGAGGGCGTGTTCGGCGTCGTCGATCCGAGCCTGGTGCCGCCGCCCGGGCAGCTCGCGCTGCGCATCGCCCGGCTGATCGAGCGCCCCGGCGCCAAATCCGGGCCGCGGCTGTCGCGCGCGCTGACGCGGCTCGGGCCGGCCTATCTCAAGCTCGGACAGTTTCTCGCCACCCGGCCCGACGTGGTCGGCGTCATCATGGCGCGCGATCTGGAAAGCCTGCAGGACCGGCTGCCGCCGTTCTCGCAAGCCGAAGCCGAGGCCGTCATCGCGCAGTCGCTGGAACGCCCCGTGGCGCAGACGTTTGCGAGCTTCGGTCCGGCGGTCGCCGCGGCCTCGATCGCGCAGGTGCATCGCGGCGAAACCGAGCGCGACGGCGTGCGCACCTCGGTGGCGGTGAAGGTGCTGCGGCCCCATGTCGCCGCGCGCTTCCGCCGCGACCTCGCCGATTTCTTCTTTGTCGCGCACAAGGCCGAAGCCTATTCGGCGGAAGCCCGGCGGCTGCGGCTGATCGAGGTCATCAACACCATGTCGCGTTCGGTGGCGATGGAGATGGATCTGCGGCTCGAGGCGGCCGCGCTCTCGGAAATGGCCGAAAATACCCGCGACGATCCGGATTTTCGCGTGCCCGCCGTGGACTGGGATCGCACCACGCATAACGTCCTGACCATGGAATGGATCGACGGCATCGCGCTGAGCGACCATGCGCGGCTCGAGCAATCGCAGGTCGATCTGCCCGAGCTCGGGCGCAAGGTGATCCAGAGTTTCCTGCGCCATGCGCTGCGCGACGGCTTCTTTCATGCCGACATGCATCCCGGCAACCTGTTTCTCGACGAAGCCGGCCGCCTGGTCGCGGTCGATTTCGGCATCATGGGCCGGCTCGGCATGAAGGAGCGGCGCTTCCTCGCCGAAATTCTGCTCGGCTTCATCACCCGCGACTATCGCCGCGTCGCCGAGGTGCATTTCGAGGCCGGCTATGTGCCGGGGCATCACTCGGTCGAGAATTTCGCGCAGGCGATCCGCGCCATCGGCGAGCCGATCCATAACCGCACCGCCGAAGAAATTTCGATGGCGAAGCTGCTGACGCTGCTGCTCGAAGTCACCGGCCTGTTCGACATGCGGACCCGTCCCGAACTGATCCTGCTGCAAAAGACCATGGTGGTGGTCGAAGGCGTCGCGCGCAGCTTCGATCCAAAACTCGACATCTGGAAGGTCGCCGATCCCGTGGTGCGCGAATGGATCGAGCGCAATCTCGGACCGGTCGGACGCATCCAGGGCGCGATGTCCGGCGCCAGCGATCTCGGCCGCGTGCTGGCGGGCCTGCCGGCGATCGCCGCGCGGTCGGTGGCCGTGCTGGAGCAGCTGGAGACCATGACCCGGGAAGGCTTGACGCTGTCGCCGGAGACCATCGCGGCGATGGGTCGGACCGAGGGCCGCAAGAGCCGGTGGCGCACCTTGGCGCTCTGGATCATCGCCGCGACATTTATCGGGATTCTGGTGGCTGTCAGACAGATGTGATTGCAATGTATGCATGATATGCTAGCATTGCTATCAGTTGTGGTCGGAAAACACCCATGGCCAGCCTGACGATCCGAAAACTCGACGACGCCATCCGGGACGAGCTGCGGCTGCGTGCGGCCCGCAACGGCCGCTCGGTCGAAGACGAGGTGCGGGTGATCCTGCGCGAGGCCTCGCAGAGCCGCCCTCGGTTCGCCGCGCCGCCCCAGGGACAGGGCTGGTCGGCGCGCCCCGAGCCGCGGCACGCGCTGCGGGCCTTGCCCGCGTCACCCTGATCATCGGCGGCGGCATCGCCGCCTACAAGGCGCTGGACCTGATCCGGCGGCTCAAGGAGCGCCACATTCAGGTCCGCTGCGTGCTGACCAAGGCCGCGCAGCAATTCGTCACCCCGCTTGCCGCCAGCGCGCTGTCGAACGAGCGCTGCTATACCGATCTGTTCGATCCCGAGAGCGAGTTCGATGCCGGCCATATCCGGCTGGCGCGCGACTGCGATCTGATCGTGGTGGCGCCCGCGACCGCCGACCTGATGGCGAAGATGGCGCACGGTCATGCCGACGATCTCGCCAGCGCGATTTTGCTCGCGGCCAACCGCCCGATCCTGCTGGCGCCGGCGATGAACCCCTTGATGTGGAACAATGCCGCCACCCGCCGCAATGTCGCGCAGCTCGAACGCGATGGTGTCGCCATGATCGGGCCCAATGCCGGCGAAATGGCCGAAGCCGGCGAGGCCGGCGTCGGCCGGATGGCCGAGCCGCTGGAAATAGCGTCCGCCGCCGAACGCTTTCTGCATCCGCCGCAACCGCGCCCGCTGGCCGGCAAGCGCGTGCTGATCACCGCCGGCCCGACCCATGAGCCGATCGATCCGGTGCGCTACATCGCCAACCGTTCCTCCGGCAAACAGGGTTATGCCATCGCCGCCGCGGCACAGGCGGCCGGTGCCGATGTCACCCTGATCTCGGGTCCGGTCGAACTCGGCGATCCCCCCGGCGTGACGGTGAGGCATGTGGAATCCGCGCGCGAGATGCTGCACCGGGTCGAAGCGGCACTGCCGGCGGATATCGCGATCTTCGCCGCCGCGGTCGCCGACTGGCGGGTCGCCAATGAAGGCGAGCAGAAACTGAAGAAGACCCCGGCGGGCATGCCGCCGCTGCAGCTGGTGGAAAATCCCGACATCCTGGCGACGATCTCGAAACTGCCGGACCGGCGGCCGCAACTGGTGATCGGATTCGCCGCCGAGACCGAAAATCTGATCGACAACGCCAAGGCAAAACTCGCGCGCAAGGGCTGCGACTGGATCGTCGCCAACGACGTCTCGCCGGCGTCAGGCGTGATGGGTGGCGACCGCAACACGGTTCATCTGCTGACCCGGGACGCCGACGGCATCAACGTCAATTCCTGGCCGGTGATGACAAAGAAGAAGTCGCAACCACGCTGGTGGCGCATGTCGCCAAGGCTTTGAAGCAGGTTGCGCAGCCGACAATCGTCGACAACCGAGCTTCGACAACCAAAGCTGGGAGAATCCATCTTGAACGCCATCGTCAAAGTCGATATCCGGCAATTGCCGCACGGCGAAGGTCTGGCGCTGCCGGCCTATCAGAGCGCACACGCCGCGGGACTCGATCTGCTGGCCGCGGTTCCCGAAGACTCGCCCCTGATCCTGCCGCCCGGAGCAGCACGCGCTGGTGCCGACCGGCGCTGACGATCGCGCTGCCCCCCGGGTATGAGGCGCAGGTCCGGCCGCGCTCCGGCCTCGCCGCGAAGCACGGCGTCACCGTGCTGAATGCGCCGGGCACGATCGACGCGGATTATCGCGGCGAGATCGGCGTGCTGCTGATCAACCACGGCGCCACGCCGTTTCCGATCCGGCGCGGCGAGCGTATCGCCCAGATGGTGATTGCGCTCCGTGGTGCGGGTGGAACTGGTTTCCGCCATATCGCTCTCCGCGACCGACCGCGGCGGCGGCGGCTTCGGTTCGACCGGGCGCTGAATCGGCTAAAAAGCGGATTCCTTTTCACAAAAATCGCGCCGATAAAGTTTAATACCGCACTTTTTTTGCGATGCAGTTTTGCGTTCACGATCTGGACTCTTACCGGCCGACTCCGGTTGGGGATATTGTTGCTCGATTCGCGAACGGCGTTGGCGGATCGTCCGCCGATGCGCCGGGCGCAAAGTCGTGCGGTTTGGGGCGAACCATGTCGGGCGTGATCGCGGCGATACGTCGGACTCTGCTGTCGTGCACATCATTGGCGCGCAACGGCCTGACGCGCCCTTGGCGCGGCCGCGCTGCTGTCGACCGCGCCGGCGCATGCCAGCAATGCGCCGCTGCTTGACACCGCTCTCGAGCTTCCTCGACCTCAACCGCCAGGAATTCGCCGTGCTGACCACGGCGCTGGCGCTGCTCGGCTTTTCGGTGGTGGCGGCGATCCTGCTGATGCGCACCCGGGTCCGCGCGGCCAGAAGCGAGGCGCGGCTGCGCGCCGACATTCAGGGCCTGCAAGTCGAGGCCGACCGTTTCCGGGCGCTGCTGTTCGCCGAACCGCAGATCCTGATCTCGTGGGCGGCCGGCGACAATCGTCCGCAAATCAGCGGCGACACCTCGCTGTTGATGTCGCCGGATTCCCTGCACCACTCGCCGCAGCGCATTCTTGCCTTCGGAACCTGGCTGCCGCCGGAACCGGCGCTGCAGATGGATCATGCGGTCGATGCGTTGCGCGAGGCCGGCGAGGGCTTTCTGCTCAATCTCACCACCTCGAACGGGCACGCCTTCGAGGCCATGGGCCGCGCCATCGGCGGCCAAGCCATTGTACGGATTCGCGAACTCAGCGGATTGCGCCGGGAACTGGCCGAAACCAACCTGCGCACAAGGCGCTGCTGGAAGAAACCGAGATGCTGCGCGGTTTCGCCGCCGCCGCACCCTGGCCGATCTGGGCCAAGCGCGCCAAAGGCGGCCTCAGCTACGCCAACGCCGCCTATGCGCGGGCGACCGAGGCCGCAAGCGTCGCGGATGCGATCGATCGCGACCTCGGACTGCTCGACAGCGCCGACCGCAGCGACATGGACCGCGCCTTGAACGACAACGCGACCTTCAACGCGCGGCTGCCGATCGTGGTCGGCGGCGAGCGGCGCATCTACGACGTGCATGCGCTGAATGTCGGCGGCGGCAGCGCCGGCATCGCCATCGACGCCAGCGAAGCCACGGCGCTCAGCGCGGCGCTGGTGCGAATGGCGGAGGCGCATCGCCGCACCCTCGATCAATTGTCGTCCGGCGTCGCGGTGTTCGACGGCCAGCGGCGGCTGGCGTTCTACAACGATTCCTATCGCCGGCTGTGGGACCTCGACCGCGCCTTCCTCGATAACAACCCCGACGATTCGAGCGTGCTCGACCGGCTGCGCGCCGCGCGCAAACTTCCCGAGCAGCCGGATTTCCGGGCCTGGAAGGCGAAGCTGCACGAGGCCTATCGCGCGGTCGAGCCCGAAAAGGACACCTGGTATCTGCCCGACGGCCGCGCGGTCAGCGTCGTCACCACGCCAAATCCGGAAGGCGGCGTCACCTATCTGTTCGACGACGTCACCGAAAGCCTCGATCTGGCGCGGCGGTTCGACGGCCTGATCCGGGTCCAGCGCGAGACGCTCGACAATCTCGCCGAAGCCGTCGCGGTGTTCGGCAGCAACGGCCGCGCGCAATTGTTCAATCCGGCGTTCGCCAAGATGTGGAAGCTGTCGCCCGAGGCGCTGCGGGACGCAGCCGCATATCGAGACCGTGGAAGCCTGGTGCAGGCCGCTGTTCGATGACGCCGACAACCTGGCGGACGCTGCGCGAGGCCGTTACCGCGATCGAAAACCGGGTCGAGGTGCCGCTGAAGCTGGAGCGCAAGGATGGCAGCGTGCTGGACTGCATGACCATGCCGCTGCCCGACGGCGCCACCATGCTGACATTCCAGGACATCACCGATACCGAGAACGTCGAGCGCGCGCTGCGCGAGCGTAACGAGGCGCTGGAGACCGCCGACCAGATGAAGGTCGATTTCGTCCACCACGTGTCCTACGAATTGCGCTCGCCGCTGACCACCATCATCGGCTTCGCGCACTTCCTCAGCGACCCGGTCACCGGTCCGCTGATGCCGAAGCAGGCCGAGTATCTCGGTTACATCACCGCCTCGACCAACGCGCTGCTCGCGCATCATCAACAACATCCTCGATCTCGCCACCATCGACGCCGGCGCGATGTCGCTCAATCTGGGCTCGATCGATATCCGCAAGACCATCGAAGCCGCCGCCGAGGGCATCCAGGACCGGCTCGCCACCGACCGCATCGACCTCAAGGTCGACGTCGATCCCGATATCGGCCACTTCGTCGGCGACGAACGCCGCGTGGTGCAGGTGCTGTATAATCTTCTGGCCAACGCGGTCGGATTTTCGCCCCAGGACGCCAGCAGTCGGCCTGAGCGCCAGGCGAACCGAACACAGCGTGATTTTCACCGTGACCGATTCCGGCCCGGGCATTCCGCCCGACGTCAAGGACAAGGTGTTCGACTGGTTCGAGAGTCATTCCAACGGGTCGCGGCATCGCGGCGCCGGCCTCGGCCTGTCGCTGGTGCGCTCCTTTGTCGAACTGCATGGCGGCAAGGTGCGCGTCGATTCGATCGTCGGCAAGGGCACGACCGTCACCTGCGACTTTCCGATCGATCAGGCCGCGCATCGCAACGCCGCGGAATGACCGATCCCACGACATTCTCGCTGGCGCTGGCGAACGAGACCGCGACCGCGCATCTGATGGCCGATCTTGCGCTTGCTGATCGGCCCCGGCGACGTCATCACCCTTTCCGGCGATCTCGGCGCCGGAAAAACCGCCGCCGCCCGGGCCATGATCCGCTATCTCGCCGGCGACGACGCGCTGGAGGTTCCAAGCCCGACCTTCACGCTGGCGCAAACCTACGACCTGCCGCCATTTCCGCTGCTTCATGCCGATCTTTACCGCGTCAACGATCCCGCTGGAACTGGAAGAGATCGGCCTGTCGCCACTGCCCGAGGGCACGGTGGCGCTGATCGAATGGCCGGAGCGCGCCGGCGGCATGCTTGCCGCCGATCGAATCGACATCGCGCTCAGTCACCGCCCGGCGCTGGGGCCGACGGCGCGCGCCGTCGACATCACCGGCTACGGCAAAGCCGCCGCCCAGGTCGCGCGCCTGAAGGCGCTGCGGCAGTTTCTCGACGGACGCCGGCTATGCCGAGGCCACGCGCCAGCGCATGGCCGGCGACGCCTCGACGCGTTCCTATGCGCGGCTGGTCCGCGACGATGGCGTCGTCATCCTGATGAACTCGCCGCGGCGCCCCGACGGGCCGGCGATCTATGACGGCAAGTCGTACAGCGCGGCGGCTCATCTGGCCGAGGACGTCAAGCCGTTCGTCGCCATCGCCAGGCGGCCTGCGCGAGCGCGGCTTCTCGGCGCCCGTCGATCCATCACGCCGACCTCGATGCCGGATTCCTGATCACCGAGGATTTCGGCAGCGCGGGCTTTATCGAAGGCGATCCACCCCGGCCGATCGCGGAACGCTATCAGGCCGCCACCGACATGCTGGCGGCGCTGCATCGCCAGTCTCTGCCTGAAATCCTGCCGCTGACGCCGCAGACGACCTACGCCATTCCCACCTTCGATACCGATGCGCTGCTGGTCGAAATCGGATTGATGCTCGATTGGTATCTGCCGGACCGCGGGGCCGCGCCGTCCGACACGCTGCGCGCTGAATTCGTCACGATGTGGCGCGATCTGCTGGGCAAGGTCGCGGCGGCGCCAAAAACCTGGGCGCTGCGCGACTTTCATTCCCCCAATCTGATCTGGCTCGAGCAACGGACCGGATTTGCGAAAGTCGGCATCATCGACTTCCAGGACGCGGTGCTGGCCCCGGCCGCCTATGATCTGGCGTCGCTGCTGCAGGATGCGCGGATCGACGTGCCCGAGCAGCTCGAACTTGCGCTGCTGACGCACTACATCAAGGCGCGGCGTGCATCCGACGACAGCTTCGATCCGCCGGTTTCGCCGAGCTCTACGCCATCATGTCGGCGCAGCGAAACACCAAATTGCTCGGCATCTTCGCCCGGCTCAACCGGCGCGACGGCAAACCGCAATATTTGCGCCATCTGCCCCGAATCTGGACCTATCTCAACCGTTCGCTGGCGCACCCGGCGCTGTCGCGCTTCCGAGAATGGTACGCCGCCAACGTCCCGCCGCCAGTTCCGTAATTTACCACTTGTTAGCCATCCTCCGTTTAATCTGTCGCAGACCTTGCCCTTGGAGCGCGGGGTCGGCTGCTTGAGGGCGGAGCGAAACCATGGTCGGCAGAACGGCGCAAGGGCGAGCGTGTCACATTCGAACGCGGCATCGCGCGCGCACATGATGGGCATCGACGGCACCTGGCGACGCGATTGCATGATGGAAGATATTTCGGAGACCGGCGCGAAACTCACCGTCGAAGGCTCCGTCGAGGGGCTGCATCTCAAGGAATTCTTCCTGCTGCTGTCGTCCACCGGCCTCGCCTACCGCCGCTGCGAGCTGTCCTGGGTCAATGGCGACCAGATCGGCGTCAATTTCCTGAAACAGGGCGACAAGAAGAAGAGGGCGCGGCGCGGAGCGCCAGGCCGCGGAAGCCTGAGCCCGTCGGCATCCCGGTCGCACAACCGTCATGTCGGACGGCTATGGCGATGAACCATCGATGCGCCACACGAATCACCGTGATATGATCTGCACGGCCAAAAACTACGGTTCGAGAAATTCCTGAATGTCCGTCAAGCCTGCCAAAGCCATGGTCCTCGCCGCCGGTCTTGGCCTGCGCATGCGTCCCCTGACGGACCGGATGCCAAAGCCGCTGGTGCGCGTGGCCGGCCGCACGCTGCTCGACCACGTGCTCGACAAGCTCGGCGACGCCGGCGTCAGCGAAGCTGTCGTCAATGTGCACTATTTGCCCGACCAGATCATCGATCACGTCGCGGCGCGCGCGCGGCCCCGCGTGATCATCTCGGATGAGCGCGAAGAGGTGCTCGGTACCGGTGGCGGCGTGGTCAAGGCGCTGCCGTTGCTCGGCGATGCCCCGTTCTTCCATGTCAATGCCGACACCATGTGGATCGACGGCGTGCGGCCCAATCTGGCGCGGCTGGCCGAAGCGTTCGAGCCTTCGCGCATGGATATCCTGCTGTTGATGGCGCCGACCACCAGCAGCATCGGCTATGGCGGTCGCGGCGACTACGCCATGCTGCCGGATGGCGCGCTGCGCAAGCGCAGGGAGCACCAGGTGGTGCCGTTCGTCTATGCCGGGGCTGCGATCATGTCGCCGTCTTTGTTCGCCGACGCCCCCTCCGGCGAATTCTCGCTGACGAAGATGTTCGATCGCCGCCAACGAGCAGGAGCGTCTGTTCGGACTGCGGCTGGACGGCGTGTGGATGCATGTCGGAACCCCCGAGGCGGTTCACGCGGCCGAAGAGGCGTTTCTCGCCAGCGTCGCGTAACCCGCCGTCATTCCTCGACTCCCTCCCCGTACTCGCCCATGCCATGATGCTGCGGATTCGCGAATCAGGAAGCCCATGCGCGTTTTTAGCGTTCCCGTCTCGGTACCATTCTTGCGCACCGTCATCGCCGCTTTGGTCGATGGCCGGCTGGTCGACGGTTTCGAAGCGCGCTCCGATCCGGCGCAGTTGGCGCGCGCGACGCTTTATCTTCCGACCCGTCGCGCGGGGCGGCTGGCGCATGGCATCTTCCTCGATGTGCTCGGCAAGGATGCGGCGATCCTGCCGCGTATTGTCGCCCTCGGCGACATCGATGAGGATGAACTGGCATTCTCGGAAGATTCCGAGCCCGGCGGTATCGTCCCGTTGGACATTCCGCCCAAACTCGGCGACCTCGAACGCCGGCTGGTGCTGGCGAGACTTGTCGGCGCCTGGGCCAAACGGCCGGGGCTGTCGCCGCTGGTGGTCGGCGGCGCTGCCTCCACGCTTGCGCTGGCCGGCGACCTTGCGCGGCTGATTGACGACATGGTGACGCGCGACGTCGACTGGAGCGAGCTTGACCGTCTCGTGCCTGACCAGTTCGACAGATACTGGCAACACACACTGGATTTCCTCAAGATCGCGCGCGATTTCTGGCCGGCTTTTCTCGCCGAGACCAACAGGATCGAGCCCGCCGCGCGCCGCGACCTTTTGATCGATGCTGAAGCTGCGCGCCTGACAAAACCGTCCCATGGCCCCGTGATCGCCGCGGGCTCCACCGGATCGATGCCATCGACCGCAAAATTCCTGCAGGCCGTGGCGAGGCTGCCGCAAGGCGCGGTGGTGCTGCCGGGCCTCGATACCGACCTCGATGACGCCGCATGGCGATCAATCGGCGGCGCCAGAGATGCCAAAGGCGGCTTCATGACCCCGCCCGCCTCCAACCATCCGCAATATGCGATGCACGCGCTGCTGTCGCGCTTCGGCATCAAGCGCAGCGATGTCGAAATTCTCGGGAAGCCTGCCAAAGGCGGCCGCGAGGTGCTGGCATCCGAGGCGATGCGGCCGTCGAACGCCACCTCGGAATGGCATGATCGGCTGAAACGGCTGGATATTGCCGCGCAGATCGCATCCGGCATGGACAGGCTCGCCGTGGTCGAGGCCCCAAATCCGGAGATTGAGGCGCTCGCGATCGCGGTCGCCATGCGCGAGGCGCGACATCTGAACAAGTCGGTGGCGCTGGTGACGCCGGACCGCGCGCTGGCGCGGCGGGTGACGGCGGCGCTCGGCCGCTGGAATCTCGAATTCGACGATTCCGGCGGCGACGCCCTGATGGAAACGCCGGCCGGCATCTTTGCGCGGCTGGTGGCGGAAGCTGCGACCAAAGGATTGGAGCCGCCAACGCTGCTGGCCCTGCTCAAACATCCGATGTTCCGGCTCGGCGACAGCGCATGACGCGTTGAAGCGCGGCATTGAAGTGCTCGAGTTGTCGTTGCTGCGCGGCACCCGACCGCGGGCCGGCAGCAGCGGTCTGGCCGCCGATTTCGACGGCTTCCGCGACGAACTACGCAAGCTGAGCAGCGGCGAGACCTCATCGCTGCACCGAGCCGAGCCGCGTGCGCGGCTGAAAGAAACCGAACTCGACCGGGCGCAAGCGTTGATCGCCGCGCTCCGCAAGGCGCTGGCGCCGCTGGAAGACGTTCCCGGCTCAAGACCGCTTGATTTCGCCGAACTCGCGCAGCGCCACCGCGAGACGCTGGTGAATCTCTCCGCCGACGAGCACGGTGTCGTCACGGCATTCGAGGGGCCGGACGGGCTCGCGCTCGCGTCCGCCTTCGACGATTTGCTCGGCCGGCAGGAGAAGATCGGCCTGATGGTCGGGGCCGGCGACTATGCCGAGGTGTTCCAGACCGCCTTTGCAGACCGTCTGGTGCGACGGCGGGAGCTGCCGGACGCGCAACTCCACATCTTCGGCCAACTGGAAGCGCGGCTGACGGAATCCGACCGCATCATCCTGGGCGGGCTGGTCGAAACCGTGTGGCCGCCGGCGCCGCGCGTCGATCCCTGGTTGAGCCGCCCGATGCGCCACGAACTCGGTCTTGACCTTCCGGAGCGCCGCATAGGCCTTTCTGCGCACGACTTCACGCAACTGCTCGGCCATGAGGACGTTATCCTCACCCATTCGGCCAAGGTCGGAGGTGCGCCGGCAGTCGCCTCGCGCTTCCTGCACCGGCTGGAAGCGGTCGCGGGCGAGGAACGCTGGAGAGCCGCAAAGGCGGCCGGCGACAAGTATGTTCACTATGCCGGCGCGATCGACCAGCCCGCGGAGGTCAAGCCGATCGAGCAGCCGCAGCCCAGGCCGCCGCGCGAGACGCGTCCGACCAAGCTGTCGGTCACCGCGATCGAGGACTGGCTGCGCGATCCCTACACCATCTATGCCCGTCACATTCTCAAGCTCGACGCGCTCGATCCCGTCGACATGCCGCTGTCGGCAGCGGATCGCGGCTCTGCCATCCACGAATCGCTTGGCGAGTTCACCGGGGAATACGCACATGCACTGCCGGACGACACGACCAGTGTATTGCTCCGTATCGGCGGGAAGCATTTCGCGCCGTTGATGGAGAAGCCGGAAGCCCGCGCACTGTGGTGGCCGCGGTTCCAGCGGATCGCGCGCTGGTTCGCCGAATGGGAGGCCGCGCGCCGCGGCGACATCGCCGGCATCGCCGCCGAGATCCGCGGCGAGATCAAGATTCCCCTCGACAATGCCAGAATATTCACGCTCTCCGCACGCGCCGACCGGATCGAACGCCGCGGCGACGGCCGCTACGCCATCCTCGACTACAAGACCGGGCAACCGCCGAGCGGAAAGCAGGTCCGGATGGGATTGTCGCCGCAGCTCACGCTGGAGGCAGCGATCCTGCGCGAGGGAGGCTTCGCCGATATCGATGCGGGCGTCTCGGTCGGAGAACTCGCCTATGTCCGACTGAGCGGCAACAATCCGCCGGGCGAGCACGAGACGGTCGAATTGAAGATCAAGCAGAACGACACGCCGCAGCCGCCCGATGAGGCGGCCGATTATGCGCGGGCGCAGCTCGAGGCGTTGATCCGCCGGTTTGAGAACCCGGACGAGCCATATCGATCGCTGGTGCTGTCGATGTGGACCGCCCGCTACGGCGATTATGACAACCTCGCCCGTGTCAAGGAATGGTCCGCCGCCGGCGGCGTTGCGCTGGAGGAGAGGTGAAGGCTCCGCGCACCATTCCGCCGCCGATCCGTGACGCGCAGGCCCGCGCATCCGATCCCGCGGCATCCGCGTTCGTGTCGGCCAACGCCGGCTCCGGCAAGACCCATGTGCTGGTGCAGCGCGTGATCCGCCTGATGCTGGCCGGCGTGCCGCCGGAAAAGATTTTGTGTCTCACTTTCACCAAGGCAGCAGCCGCCAACATGGCCGAGCGCGTGTTCACCACGCTCGGCCACTGGGTGACGCTCGACGACGACGCGCTCGATGCCGCGATCCGCGACGCCGGTATCACGCACCCGACTGCGCCGCTGCGCAAATCGGCACGCGAACTGTTCGCCTCGGCGCTGGAAACGCCGGGCGGGCTGAAGGTTCAAACCATCCACGCGCTGTGCACCCGTCTGTTGCAGCAATTTCCGTTTGAAGCCAACGTACCGGCCCGCTTCACCGTGCTCGACGACCGCGACCAGACCGAGATGATGGAGCGCGCCAGCCTTGGCGTGATGCTGGATGCCTCGCGGGCGCCCGACAGCGCGATCGGGCGCGCGCTGCTGGCCGCCATGGCGAGCGCAGCCGACGTTACTTTCAAGGACGTCGTGCGCGAGGCCTGCCTGAGCCGCGATCATTTCATGGCCTGGACCGACGCGGCTCGCAGCGCCGACGCTGCCGCCGCTCAGGTTTCGGCCATACTTGGGGTCAGCGCCCATGACAGCATCGAAGCTATCGAGCGCGAGATCGTCGACGGCCCCAATTTGCCGCGATCGCGCTGGGAGGAGATCGCGCGCGCGCTCGAGACCGGGGCCAGGACCGAGCGCGACAACGCCGATCGGTTACGTGCGGCGTTGCCGGCCGCCGGCGCGGCCCAGGTCGATCAATATCTCGGCGTCTTCCTGACCGACACCGAACGCACGCCCCGCAAATCGGTGTTGACCAAGAATTTCGTCCGCGACAATCCGGCGATCGGAAGCCGCTTTGACGCCGAGGCGAGCCGGCTGGGTCCGCTGATCGAAAAGCGCCGCGCCATCATAACGCGCGACCGCACTGAAGCCTTGCTGCATATTGCGATCGCGGTCGCCGCGAACTACCGCCGCGAAAAGGCCGAACGCGGCCTGCTCGACTATGACGATCTGATCGACAAGACGCTGGCCCTGCTTGCAAGCGGAGCGTCCGGCTGGGTGCACTACAAGCTCGACCGCGGCGTCGATCATGTGCTGATCGACGAGGCACAGGACACCAGCCCCCGGCAATGGGACATCATCGCCCATATCATCTCGGAATTCACCGCCGGCGCCGGAGCGCGTGACGGCGCGATGCGCACCGTGTTCGCCGTCGGTGACGAGAAACAGTCGATCTTCTCCTTTCAGGGAGCGGCACCCCGGGAGTTCGACGCACGCCGGTGGGAGCTGAAGAAGAAGTTCGAGGACGCCGAGCTTCGATTCGAGTCCATCCCGTTCACCTATTCCTTCCGCTCGGGACAGACGCTCCTGAAGTCCGTCGACCACGTCTTCCGCGATGAGGCGATCTACCGCAGCATCCACGCTGAAAAGGCCTATCCGCTGCACGAAGCGCTGCCCGATGCAGGCCCGAGCCAGATCGACCTCTGGGAGCTCTCGGTCGCCGATGACAAGCAGGACATCGAGGGCTGGCGCGCGCCGTTCGATGGCGTGCCGGTGACCAGCGCCGAGGTCAAACTGTCGAAACGCATCCAGAGCGAGATCGGGCGGCTCGTCGCGGGCGGCACCATGACCGGGCGCATCGGCAATCGTCGCCGCCTCAGCTATGGCGACGTGCTGGTGCTGGTGCGCCGCCGCGGCAACCTTTTCGACGCCGTGATCCAGGCGCTGAAGCACGCCGGCATTCCCGTGGCCGGCGCCGACCGGCTCAAGCTCACCGAACACATTGCCATCATCGACCTGATGAATCTCGCCGACGCCCTGTTGCTGCCGCAGGACGATCTTGCGCTCGCCGTCGCGTTGAAGAGCCCGTTGTTCAACCTTACCGAGGACGAGCTGTTCACGCTGGCCTGGAATCGCAAGGGATCGCTGCGCGATGCGCTGACCGCTCACGCCGCCGAAAGCGGCACGTTGAGGGGCGCGCTCGACCGACTCGCCGAGTGCGAGCGGCGCTTTCGTACCGAGACGCCGTTTGCCTTCTATGCCTGGCTCCTCGGCGGCGATAAGGGCCGCGCGCGCATCCTGCGCCGGCTCGGGCACGAAGCAAACGATGCGCTCGACGAATTCCTCGAATTGGCAATGTCCTACGAGAGGAAGGCGCCGGCCTCGCTGCAGGGTTTCATGGCCTGGCTGCGCGCCGCCGACACCGAGGTGAAACGCGACATGGAGATCTCGCGCGACGAGGTCCGCGTGATGACCGTGCATGGCGCGAAGGGGCTGGAGGCCCCCGTCGTGATCATGGCCGACACCACGACGTCGCCATCGGACACCCAGCGCCTCCGCCTGATCCATTTGCCGCAGGGAAACGGCGGCAAGGTCGTCATCTGGGCGGGGCGCAAGGCCGACGATCCGCCTGGCGTGGCCGCCGCGCGCAACGCCATGCTGGAGGAAACCGAGCACGAATATCGCCGCCTGCTCTATGTTGCGATGACGCGCGCGGCCGATCGGCTGATCGTCGCCGGCTGCATGCCCGGCAACAGGAACAGCGTCCGCGAGAATTCCTGGTACGATTTGATCAAGCGAGGCCTTGCGAATTCAGACCTGGATTTGCACGAAATCCCGGCTGGCGACGGCGTGGTGAAAAGCTACAGGCGGGCAGACGATGCAACGCCCGAGACCGGCATCGGCCTCGACGCCGCGGCAAGCACGCATGTATCGCTGCCGGAATGGCTGCGCACCCCGGCTGCGTCGGAGCAAATCATCGACCCTCGGCTACGTCCGTCTGATCCCGCCGTAGGTGAGGGTAAGACCTTCCGCAGCGGCGAATCGCTCGCACTGCGCGCCCGCGCGCTGCAGCGCGGCACGCTGGTGCACCGGCTGCTGCAATCCCTGCCCGAGGTCGCGACCGAGCGCCGCCGCGATGCGGCGCTGCGATACCTCGCCCGCAATGCCGATGGCTGGACTGATGGCGACCGCGAGGTGCTCGCGGGCGGGGTGCTGGGCCTGATCGATGATCCACGCTTCGCATCGCTATTTGCGCCCGGCAGCCGCGCCGAGGTTTCGATCGCCGGACGGCTGGACCGGCCGGGACGGCCGCCGGCACTGGTGTCGGGGCAGATCGACCGGCTGGTGGTGACGCCGAACGAGGTCCTGATCGTCGATTTCAAGACCAATCACGCCCCGCCGCGGCACCCGGCCGAGGTGCCTGCCGGCTATGTCCGCCAGCTTGCGCTCTACCGCGCGGTGCTGGCCAAGCTCTATCCCCAACGGCCGGTCCGCGCCGCCCTGCTCTGGACCGAAACGCCTGAATTGATGGAGATTTCGGCTCCTGCGCTGGACGCCGAACTGGCATCCCCATCATCTGGCCGTGACCGCGCTTGACCCGGCAACTCCGCGTTCATAGGTTGATTGCATGATCCTGGCGGCGATTCCTGAGCCGCATCTTTCCTTTAGAACTGAACGAGGTACCCAATGGCCGTTGGTAAGGTTTCTGACGCCGATTTCGAAGCCGAAGTGCTCAACGCGACCGGCCCGGTCGTGGTCGATTTCTGGGCCGAATGGTGCGGCCCCTGCCGCATGATCGCGCCCGCGCTCGACGAGATTTCCGGCGCGATGGGCGACAAGGTCAAGATCGTGAAGCTGAACGTCGACGAGAGCCCGAAGACGGCTTCGAAATACGGCGTGATGTCGATCCCGACCTTGATGATCTTCAAGGGCGGCGAGATGGCGTCGCGCCAGGTCGGCGCCGCGCCGAAGCAGAAGCTGCAGCAGTGGATATCAGCTGCGGTCTGACCTTCCGTCCTTACAAATAATTTGCGGTGCGGCCGGCGAAGTGCCGGCCGTTTGCGTTGAGATGGCATGTCCGCTTCCGTTCGGGAGAGCCCAGACTTGCCGTCCCCGCGCCGCAAGGCCGCACTGAAACCCTCCCGATCGACGCTGCCGGCAGCGATGGAGGCGCGCTCCGTCGATAGCATTCCACGCGGAGCCGATTGGCAGTATGAGCCGAAATGGGATGGCTTCCGTTGCCTGCTCTCCCGCAAGGGCAGCAAAATCGTTCTCCGCTCGAAGGCGGGAGAAGACCTCGCCCGCTATTTTCCCGAGCTTGTCGACGCCGCCCTGAAGCTGAAAGCGACCGCGTTCCTGCTCGATGGCGAAATCGTCCTGCCGCGCGGCAAGACGTTTTCGTTCGACGATCTGTTGCAGCGCATTCACCCTGCCGCGAGCCGGGTCAAAAAACTGTCGCAGGAAACCCCGGCGCTGTTGCTGGCATTCGATCTTCTGGCGACGGCCAGCGACAGCAAGCTGCTGACGCAGCCGCTGCGCAAACGGCGCCCGGCGCTGGAAGCCTTTGCAAAAAGTCAGTTCAAATCGAGCCCGGCGTTTCGGCTGTCGCCGGCGACGACGAGCCATGTGACCGCGAAAAAATGGCTGGCGCGAGCCGGCGGCGGATGCGACGGCGTCATGGCAAAGCGCCTCGACCTGCCGTATCAATCCGGCAACCGCGACGGCATGCAGAAGATCAAGAATTTCCGCAGCGCCGACTGCGTCGTCGGTGGGTTCCGCTACGCGACCAACAAACAGAACGGCAAGCAGGTGGTCGGCTCGCTGCTGCTCGGCCTCTACGACAGCGACGGATTGCTGCACCATGTCGGATTCACTTCCGCGATCAAGCAGCAGGACAGGCCGGCGCTGACGGCAAAACTTGAACCGCTGGTTGCAAAGCCCGGATTTACCGGCAATGCGCCGGGCGGCCCGAGCCGCTGGTCGACCGACCGTTCGGCGCAGTGGTGTCCGCTGAAGCCGAAACTCGTGGTCGAGGTAGCCTACGATCATTTCAGCGGCGACCGCTTTCGCCACGGCACCTCGATCCTGCGCTGGCGCCCGGACAAGGCGCCGAAACAGTGCACGTTCGATCAGCTGAAGCAGAGAGCTGTCGATCCCACGAAACTCCTGGCCTGAAGCGTGCCCCGGCTCCGCGGTGAATCGCGACGCGGCGCGGCCGCGTCCGGGACACCCGCAGATCTTATGCCGGCGCTATGCCGTTGGCGGCGAGCACATGGCCGGCGAGATACAGCGACCCCGTGATCAGGATGCGCGGCGGCACCTCATAGGAGAGCCGCGTGAGCGAACCCAGTGCGGCTTCGACACTGGCTGCGATTTCCACCCGCATGCCGAGCTGGCGCGCGGCATTCGCCAGCCGGTCCGGCGGCATCGCGTTGTCGCGATCGGGGATCGCCACCGCGATGATGTGGCGGGTCAGCCCGGCGAAATTGGCGAGAAACGCGCCGGCGTCCTTGTTGGCCATCATGCCGCGATGACCACCAGCGGACGCGGCACCCGCTCTTCGAGATCGCCCAGGGCTGCCGCGACGACGCGGCCGCCCTCGGCATTGTGTCCGCCATCGAGCCAGATCTCGCAGCCCGGCGGCGCCCGGTCCACCAGCGCGCCCGACGCCAGACGCTGCATCCGCGCCGGCCATTCGGCGTTGACGATGCCGGCCTCGAACGCCGCCGGTGTCGATCCTGAAGCGCGTCGAGCGCGCGCAGCGTCGCGATCGCAAGGCCGGCATTGTCGAACTGATGCCGGCCGAACAGCCGGGGCGCGGCCAGATCCATCAACCCGCGGTCGTCCTGATAGACCAGCCGGCCGCGCTCGACATTGACGTGCCACTGCTGCCCGGCCGCATGCAGCGGCGCGTGCATGCGCTCTCGCCTGCGCTTCGATCACGGCCATCGCCTCGGGGGCCTGCTCGGCGCAAATCACCGGCACGTCGCGCTTGATGATCGCGGCTTTCTCGCCGGCGATCTTCGCCAGGCGTGTCGCCGAGAAATTCGGTGTGATCCATGCTGACCGGCGCGATCACGGTCGCCAGCGGCGCATCGATCACGTTGGTGGCGTCGAGCCGGCCGCCGAGACCGACTTCCAGCAGCAGCACATCGGCCTCATGCTGCGCGAACAGGCAAAACGCCGCCGCGGTTTCGATTTCAAAAATGGTGATCGGCGCGCCGGCATTGGCGCGCTCGCAATGTTCGAGCACCGCGCGCAATTCGTCATCGCCGACCAGAGCGCCGCCGCCGGCCGGCCGAGGCGGAAGCATTCGTTGATCCGCACCAGAAAAGGCGAGGTGTAGACGTGGACGCGCAGGCCGGCGGCTTCCAGGATTGCGCGCAGATAGGCGATCGTCGAACCCTTGCCATTGGTGCCGGCGACATGAATCACCGGCGGCAGCCTGCGCTCGGGATGGTCGAGCAGCTCCAGCAGCCGATGCATCCGCTCCAGATCGAGATCGATCCGCTTCGGATGCAGCGCGGACAGCCGCGCGATCAATTCGCCGAGCGAAGGCGATGGGTTGGCCGCAGGCGCGTTCACGCGTGGGGTGCGGTCGGCGCCATATCCGCGGCTGATATGAGCTGGGCCGGCATGTCGATCGGCGGCACCGGCTTCGATGCGGCTTCGACCGCCGGCGATTTCGTCAGCAACCGGCACAGCCGCGCCAGCGTCGGGCGCAGGTCGTGGCGGTGCACCACCATGTCGATCATGCCGTGGTCCTTGAGGTATTCCGCGCGCTGGAAACCTTCCGGCAATTTCTCGCGAATGGTCTGTTCGATCACGCGCGCGCCGGCAAAGCCGATCAGCGCGCCGGGCTCGGCGATCTGCACGTCGCCCAGCATGGCATAGGAGGCGGTGACGCCGCCGGTGGTCGGATTGGTCAGCACCACGATATAGGGCTGTTTCGCCTCGCGCAGCATCTGCACGCCGACGGTGGTGCGCGGCATCTGCATCAGCGACAGAATGCCTTCCTGCATGCGGGCGCCGCCGGAGGCCGCGAACACGATGAACGGCGATTTCTTTTCGACCGCAAGCTCAAGCCCGCGCACGATGGCTTCCCCGGCAGCCATGCCGAGCGAGCCGCCCATGAAATCGAAATCCTGCACCGCGACCACCGCAGCCGCGCCCTCGAGCTTGCCGTAGCCGACCTTGATGGCGTCGTTCAGCCCGGTCTTGGCGCGGGCATCCTTGATGCGATCGGCATATTTGCGTTCGTCGCGGAATTTCAGCGGATCGGCGGTCACCTCGGGCAGCGCCACGTCGAACCAGGTCTCGTTGTCGAAGATCGATTTCAGCCGCGCCCCCGCGCTCATGCGCATGTGGTAGTTCGAGCCGGGAATGACGAACTGGTTGGCCTCGACATCCTTGTAGAACACGAGCTGCCCGGAATCGGGGCATTTGATCCACAAATTCTCCGGCGTCTCGCGGCGCAGGATGTTGCGGATCTTCGGCCGGACGACGTTGGTGAGCCAATTCATGGTTCGCTCCGAATGGCGATCAGGCGGCGATCGCCCTTGAAATATATGGCGGTCCGGACGGTGCCCGGCAAGCCGCCGCTCGCGGCCTGTCTCCACCGCAATTGTGGCTTATTCCGCAGCCTGTTTGGCTCCCCGCACGCCCTGCGCCAGCGCGGCCACCAGATCGGCCACCGCCTCGACGGTGCCGGCCGTGGCGCGGCCTTCGGCGTCGAGGCTGCCGCGCAAGGCATCGACCAGCGCGGTGCCGACCACCGCGCCGTCGGCATTTTGCGCAATGCCGCGGGCGGCCTCCGGGGTGCGGATGCCGAAGCCGACGCAGACCGGCAATTTGGTATGCCGCTTGATGCGGGCGACGGCCTCGCCGACCACGGCAGCTGTCGGCGCTGGCGCTGCCGGTGATGCCGGTGATGGAGACGTAATAGACAAAGCCGGAAGTGTTGGCGAGCACCGCGGGCAGGCGCTTGTCGTCGGTGGTCGGCGTCGCCAGCCGGATGAAGTTCAGCCCGGCCCGCATCGCCGGCAGGCACAATTCGTTGTCTTCCTCCGGCGGCAGGTCGACGATGATCAGCCCGTCGACACCGGCGGATTTCGCGTCGGCGAGGAATTTATCGACGCCGTAGATGTAGATCGGATTGTAGTAGCCCATCAGCACCAGCGGCGTGGCGGCGTCGTCGGTCGCGAAACCCGCGCACCATCGCCAGGGTCTTCTTCAGGGTCATGCCGGCCTTGAGCGCGCGCAATCCCGCCGCCTGGATCGCCGGGCCGTCCGCCATCGGATCGGTGAAGGGCATGCCGATCTCGATGATGTCGGCGCCGGCTTTCGGCAGCGCCTTGAGGATCTCGAGCGAGGTCGCAGGATCCGGATCGCCCGCCATCAGGAAGGTGATGAAGGCCGCGCGGCCCTGTTGCTTCAGTTCAGCGAAGCGTGCGTCGATGCGGGTGGTCATGAGGCGGCGTTCGCTGTGCTATGGCCCCCACCCCAGCCCTCCCCCGCAAGCGGGAGAGGGGGCGGGCTTTGCCGGACCGATGGTCTGTGCAGAATGCGAGCATGTCTGTCCGACTCGCGCGCTCCCATCTCAGCCGCTCCCCTCTCCCGCTTGCGGGGGAGGGTTAGGGTGGGGGCGCTGCCGGTCCCGGCGCAGCTGTTCATCACTTCTTCTTCCCCCGCAAAATATCCGCCACCTGCGGAATGTCCTTGTCGCCGCGGCCGGAGAGATTGACCACCATCAGGTGATCCTTCGGCCGCTGTCGGCGCGAGTTCCATCACCTTGGCGATGGCATGCGCAGGCTCCAGTGCCGGAATGATGCCCTCCAGCCGTGAGAGCAATTGAAACGCCGCGAGCGCTTCGTCGTCGGTCGCGGAGAGATACGTCACCCGGCCGGTCTCGTGCAGCCAGGAATGCTCCGGCCCGATGCCGGGATAGTCCAGCCCTGCCGAAATCGAATGCGCGTCCTGGATCTGGCCGTCATCGTCCATCAGCAGATAGGTGCGGTTGCCGTGCAGCACGCCGGGCCGGCCGCCGGCGATCGACGCCGCGTGCAATTGCGTCAGCCCATGGCCTGCCGCCTCGACGCCGAAAATCTCGATGCCGGGATCATCGAGGAACGGATGAAACAGCCCCATCGCGTTGGAGCCGCCGCCGATGCAGGCGATCAGCGAATCCGGCAGGCGGCCTTCGGCCTCCTGCATCTGGGCGCGGGTCTCGACCCCGATGATCGACTGGAAGTCGCGCACCATCATCGGATAGGGATGCGGGCCCGCCACCGTGCCGATGCAGTAAAACGTATCGTGCACGTTGGTGACCCAGTCGCGCAGCGCGTCGTTCATCGCATCCTTCAGCGTGCGCGAGCCGGATTGCACCGGGATCACTTTGGCGCCCAGCATTTCCATGCGGATGACATTGGGCTGCTGCCGCTCGACATCGACCGCGCCCATATAGACCACGCAGTCGAGCCCGAACCGCGCGCACAGGGTCGCGGTGGCGACGCCATGCTGGCCGGCGCCGGTCTCGGCGATGATGCGCTTCTTGCCCATGCGCCGCGCCACCATGATCTGGCCGAGCACGTTGTTGACCTTGTGCGAGCCGGTGTGATTGAGCTCCTCGCGCTTGAAATAGATTTTGGCGCCGCCGAGATGCTCGGTCAGGCGCTCGGCGAGATACAGCGGCGACGGCCGGCCGACATAGTTCTTGAGGTAGCCGTTCATCTCCGCCTGGAACGCCGGATCGGCCTTGGCGGCGGCGTAGGCCTTTTCCAGATCGAGGATCAGCGGCATCAGCGTTTCCGCGACGAAGCGTCCGCCGAAAATGCCGAAATGCCCGCGCTCGTCGGGGCCGCTGCGAAAGGAATTGGGTAAATTTGGATTCATCGTTGCCCTTCGTCATGGCCGGGCTTGTCCCGGCCATCCACGTCTTGCTTGCTTCGAGGTTCAACAGACGTGGATGCCCGGGACAAGCCCGGGCATGACGACGTTGAGATGTCTGGCGCACTCATCGGCCACCTGCGACCGCGAGGGCAACGTCATTTTCGATCGCGCGCGCGACGCGAATGAAGGCGCCGATCATCTCGGGATCCTTGATGCCCGGCGCGCGCTCCACGCCGGAGGAAACATCGACGCCGCCGGCGCGGGTGACGCGCACGGCTTCCGCGACGTTGCCGGCATTGAGGCCGCCCGAGACCATGAACGGCAGCTTGAGGTCGAGATTCTCAAGCACATGCCAGTCGAATACCGCGCCGAGGCCGCCGGGACGGGTGGCGTCCTTCGGTGCGCGGGCATCGAACAGGATGCGATCGGCGACCGCGGCATAGCCGGGCAGCGTCGCGAGATCGGCCACGGTCTCGACCGCCATCGCCTTCATCACCGGCAATCCAAATTTCTGCTTGATGTCGCGCAGCCGTGCCACGGTTTCCTTGCCGTGCAATTGCAGGATATCCGGCTGCAGCGCCTCGACGATATTGGCGAGCGTCGCGTCGTCGGCATCGACCGTCAGCGCCACCTTTGAGGCGCGGCCCTTGGCCTGTCTGCCGAGTTCGCGCGCGGTCTCCAGGCCGAGATGACGTGGCGAGGCCGGAAAGAACACGAATCCCACCATGTCAGCGCCGGCCTGCAGCGCGACGTCGAGCGTCTCGCGCGTGGACAGGCCGCAAATTTTGACGATCAGGGACATGTTTCAAGGCACGGGTCAGGGCGGCAATATACAGCGGAAGAGCGAGGCGATGGGCCGCGTTCTACAACGTCGCGCCCTGCTTGTCTCGCCCGGCGGCCCCATATCCGCCGCCCTGCGGCGGGGCGGGAAGGCGCTGCGGATCGTACCGCGAGGGCGTCACGGCGCTCGCACGCAGATCCGCCAGTTGCGCCCGCGCCTGCCGCGCATCGGCCTCGTGCTGCCGCGCCGCGCGGCGCCAGTGCCGCTGCCGGAACCAGGTCGCCGAGCCGCCCGCCACCACGCCCAGCAATCGCCACCGCGATGATGACGACGAACAGCGGCAGCGTGACGGCGACCGATGGATCGGTGGAATTGAACGGATCGAACGACACCGTCACCAGATGACGATTGGCGACCGCGAACACGACGAAGATCAGGCCCAGCGGAACGAGCACCAGAGCCTGTGAAAAATTTTCGCATGACCATCTCTCGCGTTGATGGAGACCGGCGGGCGCATTTCCGCAACGCGGCATCGTTGCGACCGGAATACGCGCGATGGAAAACGCCTAGGCGCCGGCGTCGGGAGCGCCGTCGTCGCGGTTCAGCCGTTCGCGCATTTCCTTGCCGGTCTTGAAAAACGGCACGCTCTTCTGATCCACCGGCACATGGGCGCCGGTGCGCGGATTGCGGCCGGCGCGGGCCGGACGATGCTTCACCGAAAATGCGCCGAAGCCGCGCAGCTCGACCCGATCGCCGCGCGCCAAAGCCGCGACGATTTCATCGAGGATCGCGTTCACGATGTTCTCCACATCCCGCTGATAGAGATGCGGGTTGTGCTCGGCGATGCGCTGAACGAGTTCGGATTTGATCATCGAGACTGGGACCCGGGAACGTGCGGACATGCATTTCCGTGAAAATGCCTTGAACTGTCAAGACGCTAAATGAAAATTGGGCGGCGCGAAAACGCGTGACAAATGCCCGGATTGGGGATTGTGACAACACCCGCAATGCGGGAGGACCGCAGGGAAGCCGGACTTGCCCGGTTCAATTGGTCCCCGCGGGCTGCCACAAGGCCAGCATGCCATCGAGCCTCAGGCGATCGACCGCCTGCACGACGCCGGCCTGCTCGACTTGCCGCGCGATCGCGCTCAAGCCGAGCGCATCGAGCGTGATGGAGGCCGCCGTTCGCAGAAAAGTCAGGTCGCCGAAGCGCGGCGACAGCTTGAAATCGCGCACCGGCAGATCGCTCTTGACGCCTTTCTGCGCGACCAGCCACGCAACGGCGGTCTTCTCGTCGCCGAGCTGATCGATCAGCTTGAGATCGACCGCCTGGTGGCCGGTGAAGACCCGGCCGTCCGCGACTTTTTCGAGCAATGCGTCGTCCATGCCGCGCCGCTCTTTCACCAGGCCGCGAAACCACGCATAGGAATCCTTCACCAGCGCGTCGAGCGCGGCGCGCGCTTCCGGACTGGTCGGCTCAAACCCGTTGGGCGCCGCCTTCAACGGCGAGGACTTCACTTCCTCGACCTTGACGCCGACGGTTTTCAGCAAATCGGTAAAATTCGGAAACTGGAACAGCACGCCGATCGAACCGACCAGCGAGGTCTGCTGGGCGATGATGTGATCGGCGGCGATGGCCGTGATGTAGCCGCCCGATGCCGCCAGTCCCTCGACCACCACGACCAGCGGCTTCTTCGCCTTCAGGCTGCACCAGCGCGTCGTAGAGCTGCTCGGAGCCGGCGGTGGTGCCGCCGGGCGAATTGATGTGCACGATGACGGCCGCCGCTTTCGAATTTGCCAGCCGCTCCAGCGCCTCGACGCGATCCTGGTCGCTGCGGATCAGGCCCTCGATATTGACGCGGGCGATCGAGCCCGACGCGGTCGAGCGCGCCGCGTCCGCCCGGTGTCGCGATCGACGCCAACCATGACGATCGCCGCGATCGCGACCAATGCTGCGACCACGCGCCAGAACGTCAGCTTGCGGCGGATCCTGCGGCGATCGACGATCACATCTGAATCAAGCGACATCGAAAATTCTCCCGGAAGCGATCGTTGAGGGGTCGCACGGTCTTCTCTGCACAGGACTAACATGCCGTGTGACAATTACATCAATTGCGATGCAATATGAAGAAAACAAGGCCCATTTCTTCCTTCC
The DNA here is from genome assembly GCA_963734795.1 of uncultured Alphaproteobacteria bacterium. Taxonomy (GTDB): domain Bacteria; phylum Pseudomonadota; class Alphaproteobacteria; order Rhizobiales; family Xanthobacteraceae; genus Bradyrhizobium. Next base: position 761,856 of record CAVTIW010000009.1, on the reverse strand, counting down.
TTCTCCCTTGTGGGAGAAGGGAAGACGGGCACCGCGCTTCTGGCGAACAACAAAAAAGGCCCCGGTCGAAACCGGGGCCCGATTGATGAAAACGTGACAGCGACGCTTACTTGTCGGTGCGCTGCTTGAGCGCGGTGCCGAGAATGTCGCCCAGCGTCGCCCCCGAATCGGAGGAGCCGTACTGCGCGATGGCCTCCTTCTCCTCGGCGACTTCCAGCGCCTTGATCGAGACCTGCACCTTGCGGGCCTTCTTGTCGAACTGGATCACCCGCGCATCGACCTTTTCGCCGACGGCGAAACGCTCGGCGCGCTGATCGGAGCGCTCGCGCGCCAGTTCGGACCGCTTGATGAAGGTGGTGAAGTCGGTGCCGGCGATCCTGACCTCGATGCCGGATTCCTTCACCTCGAGCACTTCGCAGGTCACGACCGCGCCCTTCTTGACGTCGCCCGGCTCGGCGAACGGATCGCCCTCGAGCTGCTTGACGCCGAGCGAGATGCGCTCCTTCTCGACATCGACATCGAGCACCACGGCCTTGACCATGTCGCCCTTCTTGAAGTTGTCGATCACCTGCTCGCCCGGAAGCTTCCAGTCGAGATCGGACAGATGGACCATGCCGTCGACGTCGCCCTCGAGCCCGAGGAACAGGCCGAACTCGGTCTTGTTCTTGACCTCGCCTTCGACCGTCGATCCGACCGGGAATTTCTCGATGAACACTTCCCAGGGATTGCGCATGGTCTGCTTGAGGCCGAGCGAAATCCGGCGCTTGACCGAATCGACTTCGAGCACCTGCACTTCGACTTCCTGCGAGGTCGAAACGATCTTGCCGGGATGCATGTTCTTCTTGGTCCACGACATTTCCGAGACGTGGATCAGGCCTTCGATGCCCGGCTCCAGTTCGACGAACGCGCCGTAGTCGGTGATGTTGGTGACGCGGCCGGTGAAGCGCGCATTGAGCGGATACTTCGCCTCGATGCCCTGCCACGGATCGTCCAGCAATTGCTTCATGCCGAGCGAGATGCGGTGGGTCTCGTGGTTGATCTTGATGATCTTCACCTTCACGGTCTGGCCGATGGTCAGCACCTCGGTCGGGTGATTGACCCGGCGCCAGGCGATATCGGTGACGTGCAGCAGGCCGTCGATGCCGCCGAGGTCGACGAACGCACCGTAATCGGTGATGTTCTTGACGACGCCGTCGATGACCTGGCCCTCTTCGAGATTCTGCACCAGTTCCTGGCGCTGCTCGGCGCGGGTCTCTTCCAGCACGGTGCGGCGCGACACCACGATGTTGCCGCGGCGGCGATCCATCTTGAGGATCTGGAACGGCTGCGAATTGTTCATCAGCGGTGCGACGTCGCGGATCGGGCGGATGTCGACCTGCGAGCGCGGCAGGAAGGCCACCGCGCCGTCGAGATCGACGGTGAAGCCGCCCTTGACCTGATTGAAGATGACGCCGTGCACCTTCTCGTTGTTGTTGAAGGCCTTCTCGAGCTTGCCCCAGCTTTCCTCGCGGCGCGCCTTGTCGCGCGACAGCACGGCTTCGCCGAGCGCATTCTCGATGCGGTCGAGAAACACCTCGACCTCGTCGCCGACCTTGAGTTCGCTTTCGCGGCCGGGTCCTGCGAATTCACGCAGCGCCACGCGGCCTTCGGTCTTCAGGCCGACGTCGATGACGGCCATGTCCTTCTCGATCGCAACAACGATGCCCTTGATGACGGAGCTTTCCTGCAGGTTGCCGCCGGCAAAGGACTCGTCGAGCATCGCGGCAAAATCGTCGCGGGAAGGATTATAGGAAGTAGCAGTCGAAGCCATTTGTTCTCCAGATGCGGGTATCGCCGGCCATTCGGGTTAAGGGGCGTATCGCGCGTGAAGTGTCAGAGGTCCGCAAACCCTGACGACCGCTCTCTGCGAAAAAATCGCAACAGCGGGCCGGCAGCATGCCTGCACGTTCGATACGTTTGATTTGATCCGGGACCTGAACGAGCAATCGACTTCAAGAACCTGGAGCGGGCTTTCCTCCAATGACGGCAGCGGTTTAGTTTGGAAGCGCTTAGTGAATGAAGCGTTCAAACCCGCTGCCGGCCCGCTCGGACGGCCTCGACAATGTCGATGGCGGCCCGGACGCCGCCTTCTATATCCAAATGCGAGTTATCGAGCAAGTAAGCATCCGGGGCCGCTTTTAAAGGCGCCGTGGCCCGGTTCTGGTCGCGTTCGTCGCGCTTGAGGATATCCGCCAGCACCGCGGCCTCGTCGGCGTTCTCGCCCCGCGCTTGCGCCTCCAGGGTGCGGCGGCGGGCCCGGACTTTTGGGTCGGCGACGACGAAAATCTTCACGTCGGCGTCCGGGCAGATCACGGTTCCGATATCGCGGCCGTCGAGCACCGCGCCCGGCGGATCCGCCGCGAATTGCCGCTGAAAATTCAACAATACCTGCCGCACGCCGGGGATCGCCGAAACCACCGAGGCGGCATCGCCCACCTCCTGGGTCTTCAGGGCGGGATTTCCGAACTTTTCGGGATCGAGTTCGAGCGCCGCGGAGACCGCGAGCATCTCGTCGGTCAGGTCGGCGCCGGCATCCAGCAGCGCCTTGGCGACGGCGCGGTAGATCACGCCGGTATCGAGGTGACGATAGCCGTAATGCCTGGCGAGCCGCTTGCCGAGCGTGCCCTTTCCGGAGGCGGCCGGTCCGTCGATGGCGATGATCATGCTGGCCTATGTCTTGGCTGGTTGAGGGCCACGGGCCCGCCGCAGCGGCCGTTCCTCGGTGAAGATGTTGCGTGACGCGAATTCTGCCGGGCTCGCGAAGGTAAGGTATTCGCGCATCGCGTCCGACGGCGCCGCCGTTGTAAACCATGGACTGGTCAAACGGCGCCCCGGATTGGAGACCCAATGTGGAACGCGCCCGAGCCGGCGCTGCTTTGCCAAATATTCGGCGATCGCGCCGACAAGCGCATCAAGCCTGCCATCGCCCGTCAATTTCGGTTCGCGCTCGATCGACGCGTAGCGATCCTGATCGGTTTCTGCCAAATCGAACGTGTCGACGAATTCAGCGAGTTCGACGTCCCGCGCCGAACCGGCCTCAATCCTTTCGACCGCGTCAGCGAGGGTATTTGGGCGCATCGATCCCTCCCTCGCGATTGATGTTCTTCAGCAGAAAGCGCTGTTTCTCCGAAGAGGCAGCACTTACCGGGAAATATCGGCCAAGCAAGGCTATTGCCTCCTCTACGGTCGAGATACCCACGACTCGCATCAAATTGAGAATATCCAGCCGCTCAGTTTCGCCGCGAAGCGGATCCATGATCCGAGCCGCCTTTAGTTTCAATGCAAGCAAATAGTCGGCCGACGGTATCGAAACCGCAAGTCCTGGCGGACTGCCGTCGCGCGGAAATGTCCCAAACTCCAGATGATCGGTGCGATCCGCCAGTGAACTGAGGTGGAATGCAACCCCGTCGTTGAACCAGTCGTCCTGCCAGCCATTTTCCACGGCGATTTCGTGCACGATCGCCGCCAGCCAATCAGGCAGGGGGTGCTCAAGTTCGGATACGTCGACATCCTCGGTGGCGAACCGGAAATTACTGGCCAGCATCAGTGCGGAGCCGCCATAAACCGCGATCTGCAGCTTGGTTCCAGCCAGCGCTGCCGCGCGACCGATCCGGTCGAATGCGTCGAGCAACGCGTCGCGGCCGAAGGCTGCACTCATCGCGCTTTCCTCACGAAAACTCCGCCCCGAGCCCGCGCATCATCGGGATGAAATCCGGAAAGCTGGTGGCGATGAAGGCGGTGTCGTCGACCTTGACCGGCTTGTCGGAGGCAAGCCCCATCACCAGCGCCGACATCGCGATGCGATGATCCATATGGGTGGCGACGAGGCCGCCGCCGGCGACATGGCCCCTGCCTTCGACGATCATGTCGTCGCCCGAGATCTCGACCTTGACGCCATTGACCCGCAGCATGGCGGCGGTGGCTTCCAGCCGGTCGGATTCCTTGACCCGCAATTCCTGCAGGCCGCGCATGATGGTGGTGCCCTCGGCGAAGGCAGCGGCCACCGCCAGCACCAGATATTCGTCGATCATCGAGGGCGCGCGCTCCGGCGGCACTTCGACGCCGCGCAGTTTCGAGGCGCGCACCCGGAACTGCGCCATCGGCTCGCCGGCATCGCCGCGCACCTGGCTTTCCTCGATCGACGCGCCCATCTCGCGCAGCGTCGTGAACAGCCCGGTGCGCAGCGGATTGGTCATGACGTCCGACAGCACGATGTCGGAGCCTTCGACGATCAGCGCCGCCACGATCGGAAACGCCGCCGATGACGGATCGGCCGGCACCACGACCTCGGCGCCGTGCAGTTCCGGCTGCCCGGTGAGCGCGATCCTGCGGCCATGGCTGCCTTCGCGGCTGGAGACGATCTGCGCGCCGAAATGTTTCAGCATCAGTTCGGTGTGGTCGCGGCTGGCCTCGGTTTCGATCACGGTGGTGATGCCGGGCGCGGCCAGCCCCGCCAGCAGCACCGCGGACTTGATCTGCGCCGACGCCACCGGGGTGCGGTAGAGGATCGGCAGCGGATCGCGCGCGCCATGGAGCGTCAGCGGCAGCCGGCCGCCTTCCCCGCTTGCGCCCACCCGCGCGCCCATCAATTCCAGGGGATCGAGCACCCGCCGCATCGGCCGGCCGCGCAGCGAGGCGTCGCCGTCAAAGATCGCCGTGATCGGGCAGCCGGCGACCGCGCCCATCACCAGCCGGCAGCCGGTGCCGGAATTGCCGAAATCGAGCGGAACCTGCGGCTGCGCGAACCCGGCCACGCCGACCCCGCGCACCGACCAGGCGAAATCGCCGGTTCGCTCGACCTGGGCGCCCAGCGCCCGCATCGCCTTGGCGGTATTGAGCACGTCCTCGCCCTCGAGCAGGCCCGATATCCGGGTTTCGCCGACCGCCAGCGCGCCCAAAATCAGGGCACGGTGCGAAATCGACTTGTCGCCGGGCACGCGGACCTTCCCGGTCAGGGGGCCGCTCGAACGGGCCTCAAGCGGCGTCGGGTGATCGGCAGGGAGATCTGAATGGGTCAAGATTGTGTCCTCTGCGCGGGCGGCAGGTATCACATGGGCCGGGCGACGTCACGCGGCAGTCGAGTTCCCGCAAAGCGCTATTGACAGCGGCGTGGCAACTAGCCAAGTGAAGCACCGTTTTTCAGAAATTCCCAGGATTCCACACGTGGCCAAATCCGATCTCGGAACCAAACGCATTTGCCCGACGACAGGCAAGAAATTCTACGACCTCAACAAGAACCCGGTGATTTCGCCCTACACCGGCGAGGTGGTGCCGATTGCGCCGATTCCGCCGCCGCGGACCCGCGCCGACGCCGCCGCCCGCGCCAGTGCCGCAGCCGCCGCCTCGGCGGCCGAAGCCACGCCGGAGCCGGTCGAGGCGGAAGAGTTGGTGCCGCTCGAGGAAGCCGATGCCGAGGAAAACACCGGCAAGGTCAAGGCCGTCGTTCCGGAGTCGGAAGACGACATCGAGATCGACGAGACCATCGAAGACGACGACGATGACGATTCCACCTTCATCGCCGACGAGGAAGAAGGCGACGAGGACGTCACCGACATCATCGGCGACGTCGGCGGCGACGAGGAGACTTGAGATCAGCCCTGAACTGTGTTCAGGGTTTTTGTACCGTGCGTCGCCCAAGGCGCGCGGCCGGTTCGGGGCCATAGCTCAGCTGGGAGAGCGCTTGCATGGCATGCAAGAGGTCGGCGGTTCGATCCCGCCTGGCTCCACCACGCTTCGCCCTACACCCTTCGGGCTATACGTGGCGCCCGGCGTAGCCCCTTGTGAGCCGCCCCTATTTCGACAGCGCCGCATTCAACCGATCCCGAAGCGCGACGAGGTCGTTCTTCAAGGCCGATAGCTCGCTGACGGAGCATGCCGAAGCGGCGAGGATCGACTGAGGCACGGTCCGGGCTTTTTCCTGAAGGGATCGACCTTTGGGTGTGAGCGCGATCAGCACTTGCCGCTCGTCCTCCGTGCTGCGCGTGCGCTTGATGAGATCCGCCGCCTCCAGCCGCTTGAGCAGCGGGGTGAGTGTGCCGGAATCCAGAAACAGCCGTTCCCCGATCTCCTTGACGGGTACGTCATCGCGCTCCCACAGCACCAGCATGACAAGATATTGCGGATAGGTCAGGCCGAGCCGGTCGAGCAGCGGCTTGTAGACGCGATTGAACGCGTGCGCGGTCGAGTAGACAGCGAAACAGACTTGATTGTCCAACCGCAACATCAGGTCCGCCATCTGCTTCTTCACCATTTGCCACCTCGTCCGCCGGTACAATTTCAGTCCATACTGGGGCGGCGTGCGCTTGCATTCAATTGCGAACAATTAAATGTGAGTCCACCTAATTCATATTGTGCACAATCTAATTGTGTGCTGTATAAGCCTATCGCAACCAACCCGCGGGAGGAATCACCATGTCTGTGAATGTGCTTTACAAGACCAGCGCCAAGGCCACCGGTGGCCGGGATGGCCATGCCGCGACGCTCGACGGGGCGCTGGACGTCAAACTTGCCACCCCGAAGGAACTCGGTGGCGGCGGCGGCGCTGGTAACAATCCCGAGCAGCTGTTTGCTGCCGGTTATGCCGCCTGCTTCATTGGCGCGATGAAATTCGTTGCTTCGCAAGGCGGCCCAAAGGTGCCCGCGGACACGTCGGTGACCTCCACGGTCGGCATCGGACCGCGCGCGGCCGGCGGCTTTGGCCTGACGGTCGAACTCGCTGTCGACCTGCCCGGCGTTCCCCGCGCCGATGCGGAGGCGCTGGTGGAGAAGGCTCACCAGGTATGTCCCTACTCCAACGCCACCCGCGGCAACGTGGATGTGCGCCTGACGGTCGTGTAACCGCTTCGCCAAATGGTCCGCCGAGACGATCGGCGGACCATCCGCGACGCGGAGGCTGGCCGTTGTGTGCCTCGACAGCCACCATGGCATACGCCTACGCGCGAGAAGGCATTGCTGCCGCGCCGGAAGACCGCTAGCTCAGGTGCCCTCGATCCCTGCTTGAGCGAAGGTTCCTCCATGAATTCCCCAGCGGCCCCCGGCGCGATGACCGGATTGCGCGTGATCGACCTCACGCGGGTTCTCGGCGGACCCTATTGCACGCAGATCCTGGCCGATCACGGCGCCGACGTGATCAAGGTCGAGCCGCCCGCCGGCGACGAGGTCCGCGACTGGGGACCGCCGTTCCATGGCGAGGACGCGGCCTACTTCGTCGGCATCAACCGCAACAAACGCTCGATCGGTCTCGACCTCGCTTCGGAGGGCGGCCGCGCCGTGTTGCTGAAGATGCTGGAGAGCGCCGACGTCCTGATCGAGAATTTCAAGCCGGGCACGCTCGACAAATGGGGCATCGGCAACGACGTGCTGCGCGCGAAATTTCCGAAACTGGTGCACTGCCGGATTTCCGGCTTCGGCGCCGACGGCCCGCGCGGCGGCAATCCGGGCTATGACGCCATCATCCAGGCCATGACCGGGATGATCGCCGCGACCGGATCGCCGCAAAGCGGCCCGATGCGGATCGGCGTTCCGCTGGTGGATATCACCACCGGGCTTTACGCGGCGATCGGCATTCTGATGGCGCTGTCGGAGCGGCAGAAATCCGGCCTCGGGCAGTTTCTCGAGACCACGCTGTACGAAACCGGCCTTGCCATCATGCATCCGCACGCCGCGAATTATTTCATGCACGGCAAGCCGCCGCAGCTCACCGGCAACGAGCATCCCAATCTGGTGCCCTACGCGATCTTTCCGACCCGGACCGACAATATCTTCATCGGCGTCGGCAATGACGGCACCTTCCGCAAGCTCGCCAAAGAGATCGGCAAACCCGAACTCGGCACCGATCCGCGCTTTGCGCGCAACAAGGACCGCATCGCCAACCGCGATGCACTGCGCGTCGAACTCGCCGCCGTGTTCAGCCAGCACGACGCCGAGCCGCTGTGCGACCGCCTGCTCGCCGCCGGGTTGCCGGCCGGACCGGTGCAGTCGATCGACCAGGCGCTGACCAGCGCCCACACCGTCCATCGCGGCGACGTCATCGAGAAGGACTGGTACAAGGGCGTGGCCTCGCCGATCCGTCTGCAACGCAGCAAGCCCAGCCTGCGCAGCGTGCCGCCGAAATTCAGCGAGCACGCAGGCGCGGTGCTGACGGAATTCGGATATTCCAGCACCGCGATCGAGGCCCTGGTCGCCGACGGCGTGGTCTGCGGCCCGGAACGGAAGCGCTGACGTCGACCCCCTGAATTGATCGACGAGGTCGCGACAACGCGCGCCCGCTCCCTGCCCCGCAAGCGGGAGAGGGAGCGCGCTTGCGTTGCCGCTGCGCTGCGGCGCCCTCAGCCTATTTAGCGCTTCCCCTGGCCGCCGCTCCCCCCGTACCATCCGCGTGCTTGCACGGTCATTTGCACGTCATCCGGCGCTGCTCCCGCGCGACAAAGATGATGACGGCCCAACCGGGGGGAATACCCTGCTGCCGCTGTCGGTGACCAACATCGCCGCGCTGTTCGTGATCCTGTTCATCTACGGATGGAACCAGTATCTCTGGCCGCTTCTGATCACGACCCGCGACGACATGCAGACCATCGTCATCGGCATCAAGAAGATCATCGACGTGCACGACGCCTTGACCGAATGGCAGGTGGCGATGGCGACCGCCGTGCTCGCGATGCTGCCCCCGGTCGCGGTGGTGGTGCTGATGCAACGCCTGTTCGTCAAGGGCCATATGAGCGTCTACAACAACATGGCCTATGGCCTGCGCAACCGCGGCATGGCGAAGCCCGAGATCGACACCAGGGTCCGGGAAGCCGCCCGCATTCTCGAGCTCGGCGCCATGCTCGACCGCAAGCCGGGGCAGCTCTCCGGCGGCCAGCGCCAGCGGGTCGCGATGGGGCGCGCGATCGTGCGGCAGCCGAAAGTATTTCTGTTCGACGAACCGTTGTCGAATCTCGACGCCAAGCTGCGGATCGCGATGCGGGTCGAAATCCGCAAGCTGCAGCGGCGGTTGAAGACGACCTCGATCTACGTCACCCACGACCAGCTCGAGGCGATGACGCTCGCCGATATTCTGGTGGTGATGAATGGCGGCCATGTCGAGCAGATCGGCAACCCGCTCGACATCTACCAGAAGCCCGCGACCACCTTCGTCGCGTCCTTCATCGGCGCGCCGCCGATGAACCTGATGCCGCTGCGGGCGGATGAAATCAAAGCCCAATTCTCCGGCAATGGTCCCACCGGCGACAGCGGCGGCGGCATCCTCGGAATCCGTCCCGAGGATTTTGTGATTTCGGCCGACGCGCTTGCCGGCGGCCTGACGCTCGAACTCACCGTGGAAGCGATCGAGCGCGTCGGGGCGGAGACCTTCATCTACGGCACCAGGCAACAGCAGGTGCAGGGCGTGGCCGCCAATCCCGGTGAATTGCCGCCGGGCGAGGTGATCGTGCGAATTCCCGGCGCGATAGCGCCCGCCATCGGCGAGCGGATCAGGGCGATCGCCCCGCGCGAGAAACTGCATCTGTTCAGCGCCGACGGCCGCCGACGGATCGAGCTCTAACCGGCATTCCGGCTCACGCAACGCGTGAACCCGGAATGCCCCTGTGGGGACCGGTTCCACAGGTGCTTGAACGCCCCGCAAATCATGCCCATATTGCTCATTGACCGGACGGCAAATCCGCCAGCCGGTCGCTATGGGGCGCCGCAAGGGCCCTGAACTTCAAAGTCGCTTCGAGAGGACTTTGTAAAATATGTCTCGTGTTCCTTCGTTATCCAGTCCGTTCCTGCTGGGATTCGACGAAATCGAGCGTGCGCTCGATCGCGTCGTCAAAGGCGCCGACGGTTATCCTCCCTACAACATCGAGCGTTGCGACCGCAGCAACGGCCAGCCCGAGCGGCTGCGCATCACGCTCGCGGTAGCCGGTTTCACCCGTGACCAACTCGATGTAACCATTGAGGAAAACCAGCTCGTGATCCGGGGCCGCCAGCAGGACGACAAGGCCCGGCAATACATCCATCGCGGCATCGCCGCGCGCCACTTCCAGCGCACTTTCGTGCTGGCGGAGGGGATGCAGGTGCTGGGCGCGGATCTGAAAAACGGGCTGTTGTCGATCGACCTCGCCCGGCCCGAGCCGGAAAAGGTCGTTAAGACAATCGCTATCAATGAACATGAATAATGGAACGAGTAGCGGACTCGACCGCTTAGTCTGACAGAGGAGTCGAGACCATGACTGAAGCTGAATGTAACGTTTGAACCCGCAGGCGTCTCCGCCGAGGCGCTGGCGACCTTGGGCGAAGGCCATATCGCCTATGTGAAGCAGATCCGTTCCGAGGACGTGCCGGGCCTGTTTCCGCAGGCGCCGAAGATCGCGCCGGGACTGAAGCTGTTTGCGCTGCATGCCGCCGACGGCACGCCGATCATGCTGACCGACAGCCGCGAAGCTGCGATCGCCAATGCATGGAGCAACGAGCTGCAGGCCGTCAGCGTTCACTGACCCGCGCTTGCGGTGTCACTGACCCGCGCTTGCGGTGTCACTGACGCACCTGCTGCTGTCATTGATCCGGCGCTTGCCGGTATCACTGACGCAGCGGTTGCTGCTATCGTAAACCCCAGGGATTTCGCCACGCGCGGACCGGCTTCGATTCAATCGGAGGACAGGCGCGCGTGTTTTTTGACCCGGTCTCAACCTGCCGATTGCCGCGCTGCAGGATTTGATTGTCGGGACCCGCGATGTCTGCGTTTATCGGAGCTGGTATGGCGGTACTCCGTCCATGGACCAGCGTCCTCCTACATCAACCGTGAAAAGACAGCCCTAGAGGCCGCCCGCGACCATGGCGGCGATTGCAAAAATCGCCTCGAAGGATCGAGAAAACTAGGCTGCGCTCGCCGGCGGCAGCGCCAGCACCGAATAGATCGCCTGCGCATCGCGCGAGGCGCGCAGCTTCTTGGCGACGTCCTGATCCCGCAACAGCCGTGCGATCCGGGCCAGCGCCTTCAGGTGATCGGCGCCCGCGCCTTCCGGCGCCAGCAGCAGAAACACCAGGTCGACCGGCTGGCCGTCCATCGCCTCGAAATCGATCGGGCGTTCGAGACGGGCAAACAGGCCGAACAGCCTTTCCAGCTTGGGAAGCTTGCCGTGCGGGATGGCGACGCCATAGCCGACGGCGGTGGTTCCGAGCTTCTCCCGCTGCAGCAGGACCTCGAAAATCGCGCGTTCGTTCTGCCCGGTCAGGCTGGCGGCCCGCGCCGCCAGTTCCTGCAGCGCCTGCTTCTTGCTGTTGACCTTCAACGCCGGGAGAATCGCCTCGGGTGCGACCAGATCGGTAATCGTCATGGGGCGTTCCGAGGTGAATTGACCGTCAGGTTGCGAAATAGGCTTCAAAGAGGTGGTGTCAGAAGATGTGGCGGGAGGCGGGCTTACACCCGGGTCCAGTTGGTGGGGCTTCTACTCCAACGCAAGACCGGTGCCAACTCCCGCGAACTGGTTCCCGGCCCCTCTTATCGAGGGCGGCGGACCATAGGGAGGGGCCCCGGAGGCGTCAATGCCGATTGGGCGCTATCCACCGGGGTTAATCACCGGGGGATCGACCCAGCCGACATTGCCGTCCGGCCGCCGGTAGATGATGTTCACCCGGCCGCTTGAGCCGTGCTGGAACACGATGCAGGCGGCGCCGGTCAGGTCCAGTTCCATCACGGCTTCGCTGACCGAAAGCCGCTTCAGCGACGTCGTCGCCTCGGCGATGATCACCGCATTGTAGCCGTTCGACCTCGTCTTCGCCGTCGGACGCCGGCGCCTCGATGACGTAACTCGGCGCATCCAGCGTCGGTGCGGTCATTTCCGCAAGCGCCGCGGAAGCCGCGTGGGCCTTGCGGGCGGAGCGATCCTTGAGGCGGCTCTTGTAGCGGCGCAGCCGCTTCTCGATCATGAGCAGTGCCTGATCGGCGCTGGCATAGGCGTCGGCCGCGTTGGAATCGGCCTCCAGCGTAATTCCGGAATCCAGATGCAGCGCGCAGTCGGTGCGGAAGCCGAAGCCATCCTTGCTCAGCGTGATGTGGCCGGAATAATTGCCGTCGAAATATTTGCGCAGCACTTCATCGGTGCGCTCGCTGACGCGTCCGCGCAGCGCGTCGCCGACGCTGATGCTTTTTCCCGAGATCCGGAGAGTCATGTTGGTGCCTCGATTGGTCTGGAGCGGAGCCGACACTATCCCGATTTGGCCGGGACGCAATCAGGCCGGCGCGGTGTCGCGGGACCGGTCGGGGGATGCGGCGGGCGCCGAGAGGGCATTGCCGAGCATGCTCTGTTTGTCGCGGCGGCGCTGCACCGAGGACGGGATTCGCATCGCTTCGCGGTACTTCGCGACGGTGCGACGGGCGATATCAATGCCCGACTCGCGCAATCGTTCCACGATGGTGTCGTCAGAAAGGATCACGGCCGGATTTTCAGCGTCGATCAGCTGCTTGATGTGGTGACGGACCGCCTCCGCCGAATGGGCCTCGCCGCCATCGGCCGATGCGATCGAGGCGGTGAAGAAATACTTCAGTTCGAAACTGCCGCGATTGGTCGCCATGTATTTGTTGGCGGTCACCCGCGACACCGTCGATTCGTGCATCTGGATCGCATCCGCCACCGCCTTGAGATTGAGCGGCCGCAGATGCGCCACGCCGTGGGTGAAGAAGCCGTCCTGCTGGCGCACGATCTCGGTCGCGACTTTCAGGATGGTGCGGGCGCGCTGATCGAGCGCGCGCACCAGCCAGGTCGCGTTCTGCAGGCAATCGGTGAAATAGGATTTGTCGCCGTCCTTGCGGATCGTCTTCGACAGTTCGGTATAATAGATCTGATTGACCAGCACCCTCGGCAGCGTGTCGCTGTTGAGTTCGACATGCCAGCCGCCGTCGGGCCCGGGCCGCACATAGACATCCGGCACCATGGTCTGCATCCGCGCCGACGCCGAATTTCAAGCCCGGCTTCGGATCGAGACGGCGGATTTCGCCGATCATGTCGGTGATATCCTCGTCGTCGACACCGCAGAATTTTCGCAAGCCTGCGATATCGCGCTTGGCCAGCAGATCCAGATGCTCGACCAGCGCCTGCATCGCCGGGTCGTAACGGTTGAGTTCGCGGAGCTGGATCGCCAGGCACTCGCTCAGGTTTCGCGCGCAGACGCCGGGCGGATCGAATTTCTGCAGCACCGCCAGCACCGCTTCGACATCGTCGGGCGAGGCGCCGAGCCGCTCGGCGGCCTGGCCCAGATCCGGCGGCAGATAACCCGCCTCGTCGACCAGATCGATCAGGTATTGCCCGATCATGCGCTGCGCCGGCGCGGTGAAAGCCACCGCCAGTTGTTCGGCGAGATGGCTGCCCAGCGTGACCTCGGCGGCGACAAAGGCTTCGAGATTGTAGCTGTCGTCGTTGGAGGCGCCGCCGCCCCATTCGGTGTAGGCGGTCGGCGCCGCGTCCTGCGCGGTCCGCGCGGCGGCTTCGGCGGGCTCTTCGGAAAACACGTTGTCGAGGCCGGTGTCGAGGGTCTGCTCGATCTCGGCGCGGCTGCCGAGGTCGCGGTTCATCCATTCTTCCTGCGACCGGCTCGAAGCCGTCGCCGGCGGCGCCGTTGGCCGAGCTCGGAACGCTCGGCGGCCATTTCGTCGCCATAGGCCGAGCCGGAATCGTCCCGGTCGGAAAATTCGGCCCGTTCCGGCATCGGTTCGCCCGCGACCGGCGGCTCGGTGCCGTCGTTGGCGCGTTCGAGCAGCGGATTTCGCTCCAGTTCCTCCTCGACAAAGGCCGACAGGTCGAGATTCGACAGCTGCAGCAGCTTGATCGCCTGCATCAACTGCGGCGTCATCACCAGCGACTGGGACTGGCGGAACTCTAATCTCTGCGTCAGAGCCATGGAGGCAAGAACCGATCCGTAAAGTTGGTCCGATTCTTGCTTAAACTAGTCCAAAGCCGATGTACACGGCTTGACGAATTGGAAAAATGGACTAGAGGCGGAATTCCTCGCCAAGGTAAAGGCGGCGTACATCCGGATCGTTGACGATCTCGTCCGGACTGCCCTCGGTCAAGATCTCACCGGCATAGACGATATAGGCGCGGTCGGTCAGTCCCAGCGTTTCCCGCACATTGTGGTCGGTGATCAGCACGCCGATGCCGCGATTGGTGAGATGGCGAACCAGATCCTGAATGTCGCCCACCGCGATCGGATCGATGCCGGCGAACGGTTCGTCGAGCAGCATGTAATTGGGACGGGTCGCCAGCGCGCGCGCGATCTCGACGCGGCGCCGCTCACCGCCGGACAGCGCGATCGACGGCGTCTTGCGCAGTCGCGTGATGTTGAATTCGTCCAGCAGGGAGTCGAGTTCGGCCTCGCGCTTTTTCTTGGAGGGTTCGACGACCTCCAGCACCGCGCGGATATTCTGCTCCACGGTGAGACCGCGAAAGATCGAAGCTTCCTGCGGCAGATAACCGATCCCGAGCCGGGCGCGCTGATACATCGGCAGCTTGGTGACGTCGTGGCCATCGAGCTCGATGGTGCCGCGGTCGGCCGGGATCAGGCCGGTGATCATGTAGAACACCGTGGTCTTGCCGGCGCCGTTCGGGCCCAGCAGTCCGACCGCCTCGCCGCGGCGAACATAGATGCTGACGCCGCGCACGACCTGGCGCGTGCCGAAACTCTTTTCCACGCTATGCACAGCCAGATAGCCCGCGCGCGGCGCCAGCCGCGGCGCGGCGGCGGCGCCGTTGGTCTTGGCGCTGCGGCGGACGCGGCTTCTCGACCCGCGGCGCTTCCGGTTTCGGCACCGGCGCCTCGCGGGCGATCGGAGGCGCGTCGCGCACCGGGCTGTTCAGCATGTCGCCCATGGTATCGCCGAGCGCGGTGATGTCCGCGCGCGAGCGCGCAAATCCTGGCGGATCGCGTTTCGCCGGGCGTCGACGGAACATGCCGAGTAAATCCACCATCCCCGCTTCGCTCAGCCTTTCACGGTGATCCCGCAACCCGCCACGGCGATTCGATTCGCTCGCGCAACATGAATGAATGGATGTCCGTTGCCCAGCGAAACACCCTCGGTGTGAGGCGCGGCTCGCGCCGCAGGACCGCTCGGGTAGATACAGGCTCGGCCGGCGAGCTTCAACCTCGCCACCCGCAGATTGCCATACAAGTGATTGATATATTTCGGTTTATTTGAGCGTCCGGTCGCAGCCGGGGTGGCAGGAGATGGCGCGCCCGGCAGGCCGCCGCCCTGGCCGGACGATTGAAACAGGCCCTGCACGCGCCCGCTGTCGGATTCGACCCGCGACACGCCGGTGGTCATGTCCACCATCAGCCGGTCGCCGCGCAGCACATTCTTGCCCTGGGTCAGAACCACGCCGCCGAGCATGGTGACGAGGTTGGTCTTGGTGTCGAACACGGCGGTCTCGCCGGTCACCACCTGGTCCTTCTGGGTGACGACCACGTTGCCTTTGGCCTCCAGCCGTCGGATCGACGAGCTGCCGCCGGGGCCGGGGGTCGCGGACTGGATCGGCGGCGCCGCCGATTTTGCCGCGGCCTTGGTGTTGACATTGGCATCCGGCGCCGCGCCTGAAGCCGGGGCCGGAGCCGGTGGTCGAATCGTAGAACACCACGAGGACCTTCGACGTCATGGTGGTATCGCCCTGCACCACCTTCACATTGCCGGAGAAGGTCGCTTCCTTTTTCTTGTCGCGCATCTCGAGCGTGGCGGCTTCGATCTGGATCGGCTGGTCGCGATTCTGCGAAAAGCCCTGCATGGCATTGGGCACGCCCTGCACCGCGCTCTGCGCGCCGGCGTCGCCGGCGGCGATCAGCGCAAGCGCAAATGCCGCGGTACAGGCGTAACGCGCGATCCGGCGAGCCGGGGTGCGGCGCGGGAATAACATCATCATGAACATCATTTCGGGTTGGCGGTCTTGCTGGACGAAGACCGCGTCTTGCCGGGATGCACGGGGCGGGAGGAGGTTCGGGCGCCGCGGCGACAGCGGATGCGCCGGCCGCGGCCGGGTGCGCCGGGCGAGTTCGAGATTGTCCAGATGCATCACAACATTGCCTTCGAACCTTACCACCTCGCCGCCGCCGGTAATCCTGAGCCGGTCGGAGGTCAACGTTCCGTTGGTCAGTTTGACATCGACATGTTCATCCGACGTCACGTGCCCTTGCCCATGTCGACAAATGCCTGGCTCAGCCGCGCTTCATAGCCTGTGGAGGTTTGCAAAAAGATATCCTTATGCAGATCCAGCAGCTGCTCCTTGGTGTTCATCAGCCCGTTGCGGGCATCCAGCGTGACGGTCGACTGATCTTCCATCAGCACCTTGGCGCGCATCGTCTTGAGATCGAGGTGATCCGGATCGGTCACGTCCTGGGTCGCGGTTTTGGCCCAGACCTCGTACGGCCGCTGATCGGTGGTGTAGCCGGACATATGCGGCGATTCCATCGTGATCTTGGTGCCGGAGACGACGAGGTTGTCCCATGTCGACCGGCAGCTTGGGCAGCAGCATCCGGAACGGATTGAAGATCGACACCGCGATGATCGCCGCCATCGACAGGATCACGGCCGCCGGCACCGCGACGCGCAGCACCCGCACCATCCGGCTGTGGCGCGCGGCGATGGCAAAGCGCGCGTCCATTCCGGCCTGATAGGCTGGGCTCTGAACCGAATTCACCGCTGCTCCAAAGCACTGGCGTCGCTAGCGCATGATCCGCCAGCGTACGGCCTGGCGAACGACCGGCACTCATGCAGCCCGCGATCCTACGCGGACTATCTGACGTGCAGACCGGGACCAGCCATCGGGCCGCGCCAGTCTACCCGACGGCCGGTCATGCAGCCGGACCTCCGCTATGAGTGTGACCGAAACGGGGCGGCGTCCTGCGCAAGCGGCATTTCGGCTCACGAATGGGCGAAAATGTCCTCGGTGTCCCAGCCCTCCAGATCGAGCTTTGCCCGGGTCGGCAGAAATTCGAAACAGGCCTGCGCCAGCTCCGTGCGGCCCTCGCGCGCCAGCATGGCATCGAGGCGTTCGCGCAGGCCGTGCAGATGCAGCACGTCGGAGGCCGCGTAAGCCAGTTGCGCCTCGCTCAGGGTCTGCGAGCCCCAGTCGCTGGATTGCTGCTGCTTCGACAGATCGATGTTGAGCACCTCGCGCACCAGATCCTTCAGGCCATGGCGATCGGTGTAGGTGCGGCAGAGCCGCGAGGCGATCTTGGTGCAGTAGACCGGCTGCGGCATCACCCCGAAGGCGTTGTAGAGCGCGGCGAGATCGAACCGCGCGAAGTGAAAGATCTTGGTGATCTTCGGATTGGCCAGCAGCGCCTTCAGGTTCGGCGCGTCGGCGTGGTCCTTCGGAATCTGCACCACATCGGCGCTGCCGTCGCCGTTCGACATCTGCACCACGCAGAGCCGGTCGCGATGCGGATGCAGCCCCATGGTCTCGGTATCGATCGCCACCGAATCGGTATAGCGGGACAGATCGGGCAGATCGCCGCGATGCAGGCGGATGGTCATGGGTGCCTTAAGACCTCGGGTCGAATCGATGCGGAGCAAACTACCGCTCAAATTCGCAAGAGGCGAGCGGCAGGCACGCTCCTCGGGCTGAAAAAATAGCGCCTGCGCGATGATTTTGCATCTGTAACACGACCGCCGGCGTCTTTAACCGGCGCGGAGCTGCCCGATGGCGCTGAGCCAGTTTTCCATATGGAAGGTTTTGGCGATTCGGCCGTCTTTGATGGTCTGAATATCGACCGCCATGATCCGAAAACTCTTGCCGGAATGCGGCACACCGAACAATTCGCCCGCCGGCGTGCCGGTCACCTCGCCACGGACGATCACGCGATCGCCCGCGACCAGCATTTCCTTGATGTCGAATTTCATGTCGGGAATGGTGTTGGCGAAATTCGAGACCACCTTGATCGAGGTCTCGCGGCCCCAGCATTCGCCCGGCAAATAGCCGGCGCAGGATTCGTAATCCTCGGTCAGGATCTGCTCCTGGATGGCTTTGACATCGCCCCGGCTGGCAACGTTGAACAGGCTGTACCAGGGCGCAATCGCGGCGCGGGCTTGCGGTTCGGTGAGGCTGGTCATGGCTTTTTCCTGAAGTTGATGGGTTCCTGAAGTTGATGGGTTTCGCGGGTCAGCACAGTATGTATGTCGTTCTACATATTATGAAGGTCGACATACCGATTTGCAACTGATATTTTTAGCCATGGCAAAAGCTTCTGATTCCAAAGGGAAAACCCTGGCCGCCGCGGCAAAACTGTTTCGCCAGCAGGGCTATCACGGCACCGCGCTGCACGACATTCTGGCCGCCGGCGGATCGCCGCGGGGCTCGCTGTATTTCCATTTTCCCAAGGGCAAGGAGGAGATCGGCGAGGCCGCGCTGACGCTGGCCGGCGAAGCCGTGCGCCAGGCCATCGCCCAGGCCGCCGAGACCTCGGAGAACGCCGAAATATTTCTCACGCGGATTGCGCGCGGCATGGCGTCCGACCTGGAAAAATCCGGCTACCGGGAAGGATGTCCGGTCGCGACCACGGCGCTCGAAACATCGGCGCAATCCGATGTGCTCGGCGGCGCGACGCGAACCGCCTTTCAAAAATGGGAAAACGAAATCAAACGCGGGCTGCAGCGTTTCGGCATGGCGCCAGACCAGGCCGATTCGGTCGCGACCACGGTGCTGAGCCAGCTCGAAGGCGCATTGCTTTTGGCGCGAACCTACCGCAGCCTCGCGCCGATGCACCGCGCCGAGCAGGCGTTGAAGCTGCTGGTCAAACCATCCCAATAAGCGCTTTTTCGCGATATTTTGCATGATTTTGCGGGATCGGACAACGTCTCGCCTGCTTTTGGCTTTTGAAGACTACCGCTCGATCATTTCTGTTTACGCGCCAACGTCGTGGAATCACGTTAGATCAATCACATCCTTTGCCGGTGAGCGCGTTGGCCGGGCGCACCGCAAATCCGTTCTCACGTTTCACAAATCCTTTCCTTCTCACTTTCGAATGAGTGTCATGACCGAACAGACCCTGGTAGCGCCGATCGACGAACCAGCAGGTGCTGGATCGCGGCTTTTCGCGTTACCAGTCGTTGCTCGTTGCGCTGCTGGCGTTTGTCCAGTTCACGATCATCCTCGACTTCATGATCATGTCGCCGCTCGGCGCCATCATCATGCCGGCGCTGAATATCACCGCCGCGCAGTTCGGCGTTGCGGTCTCGGCCTATGCGTTCAGCGCGGGAATTTCCGGCATCCTTGCGGCCGGTTTTGCCGACCGATTCGACCGCAAGCGCCTGCTGTTGTTCTTCTACGTCGGCTTCACCCTCGGAACGGCGCTCTGCGCCGCTGGCGCCGAACTATCATCTGCTGCTGCTCGGCCGGATCGTCACCGGATTGTTCGGCGGCGTGATCGGGCTCGGTCGTGCTGGCCATCATCACCGACCTGTTTGCGCTACAGCTGCGCGGCCGCGTGATGGGCTTCGTGCAGACCGCGTTCGCGGCGAGTCAGGTGCTGGGCATCCCGGCCGGCCTGTTTCTCTCCAACCACTGGAACTGGCACGTCTGCGTTCGGAGCGCTGGTCGGCCTGTCGATCGTCGGGATCGCCGCCGTCCTGCTGGTGATGAAGCCGGTCGAACGGTCATCTGCGGCTCAAGCAGGACAAGAACGCCTTTCGGCATCTGATCGCGACCGTCGGACAACCGCGCTACACGCTGGCGTTCGCGGTGACGACGTTGCTGGCGACCGGCGGATTCATGCTGATGCCGTTCGGCAGCGCCTTCACCGTGCACAATCTCGGCATCGATATCGTGCATCTGCCGACGATCTATCTGATCTCCGGCCTGTTCAGCATTTTCACCGGGCCCCTGGTCGGCAGAGCCAGCGATGCCTTCGGCAAATTTCCGACCTTTGTGTTCGGCAGCGCGGTCTCGGTCGTGATGGTGCTGATCTACACGCACCTCGGTCGGGTCAGCTTGACCACCGTGATCGTGGTCAACGTCCTGATGTTCGTCGGCATCTTTTCGCGCATGATCCCGTCGCAGGCGCTGATTTCGGCGATTCCCGAACCCAGTCAACGCGGCTCCTTCAGCGCCGTCAGCGCTTCCCTGCAGCAGCTCTCCGGCGGCCTCGGGTCGGTTCTGGCCGCGGCGATCATCGCGCAAAATGCCGACGGCTCGCTCCGGCATTTCGATTGGCTGGGATACATCGTGGTGGCGACGTCGATGGCGTCGCTGATTGCGATGTACTTTGTGCAGAAGTCGGTGGCGGAGCGGAGCGGCAAACAAATTGTTTGAAGGGGTGCACCGGCGCCGCCGCTGGGGCTCGCGGCGGCCACCCAGCCGTCAAGACGCCGGCCCACCCGGACAGCTCAGAACGAACCCACCAGGGAGCCGAGCGCGATGACGGCGGCAAGCGCTACGAGGGCCCCGATGATGCCGACCACCACGATATCGCGATAGCTGTCTCGGTGCGTCGATCCGCAGACCGCAAGCAAAGTGACCACCGCGCCATTGTGCGGCAGGCTATCGAGTGTGCCCGAACCGATCACCGCTACACGATGGAGCAGCTCGGGATTGAGCCCGATCTCCGCCGCGCGCGTCATGTATGTCGCCCCGAGCGCGTCGAGCGCAATGGTCAGCCCACCCGACGCCGAGCCGGTGAGTGCTGCCAGCACGTTGGTGGCGACTGCCAGCGATACCAACGGGCCGCCACCGATGCTGAGCACGGCGTCGCGCACCACGGCGAAGGCAGGCATCGCCGCCACCACGGCGCCGAAGCCGACCAGGCTCGCCACGCTCATCGCCGGCAGTACCGCTGCATTGGCGCCGGCATCCATGGTGGCGCGCAGGGCCGGCAGTCGGCGAAAATTGACCGCGATCGCGGTGACGATCGCGCAGGCAAGCGCGGTGATCACAGCCCACACGCCACCGACAGCTGCGAGTGACGTCTCGCCCCAGCGAGTTTCAGCGAGAAAGCGCGTGTCGAGTGCCGGCAGGATGAACAACGACATCGCGAGATTGACCATTATCACCACGATGAGGGGCAGCGCGGCGAGCATGGTCGGAGGCGGCGCGTCGGTCGTCGCGCCGTGCATGATTTCTGCGGGATCGAACTCGTGCGCGGTGGCAGCGCGTCCACGCAAGTTTTCGTCGGTGGCGAGACGGCCGGACGGCATGGGCGCACCGTCGCCGAAGCTTTCGCCGTTCTTCCTTGCAAAGGCCTGTTGGCGGTCGAGCCACCACAGGCCGAAACCGAGCATGATCAGCGACGCCAGAATGCCGAGGCCGGGAGCAGCAAATGGTGTGGTGCCGAAAAACGGCATCGGGATCGCGTTCTGGATCGACGGCGTGCCGGGCAGCGCCGACATGGTGAAAGTCGAGGTGCCGAGGACGATCGCGGCCGGCATCAGACGCCGCGGGATGCCGGCCACACGAAACAGCTCCCGTGCCATCGGCGCCAGTACGAAGAAGGCGACGAACAGACTGACGCCACCATACGTGACCAGCGCGCCCGCCAGCACCACCGCCAGCACCGCCCGCTGCGGGCCGAGGCGCTGGGTCATGAAGTTCGCGATCGCGGCGACCGAGCCGCTGTCCTCCATCAGCTTGCCGAACAGCGCACCAAGCAGAAACAGCGGAAAGAACTGCGCCAGAAAGCCTGCTGCGCTGAGCATGAAGGTCTGGGTCCAGTGGGCAAGCAGCGGCTCGCGGGAGAACAGCGCCGCGATCAAGGCGGCGAGCGGCGCCAGCAGCAGCACGCTCCAGCCCCTGAAGGCGAACGAGATCAGCAGGCCGAGCCCGATCAGGATGCCGAGAAGCCCCGCCATGGTCATCGCCTCAGCATTCCGCGAGCAGGGCGTCGAGATCGGTGGTGGATTGCTTTCCGATGTCTTCGCCATGGGTCGTGAGAAATGCGTCGGCGCTCTTGCGCCCCTCTTCCTTCAGCAACGAAACGAACCCCCACTCGGCGTTGAGCTTCGACGACGCGCCGAAGCCCGCGAGCACGTCGCTCATGATCCGGTGCGTGCGCATTCCGGCCCAGCGCGCGCCCTCGCCGTGTCCGGGGTCCGCCACCTGGCGCAGCAGCGCCATCATCCGCAGCTCCTTCATCAGCGGCGAATTGAAGGAAACCTCGTTCAGCCGGTTCAGGATCTCGTTGGCCGTGCGCGGCGGTTCCAGCCTTTCGCGCGGATTGATCTGCACCAGGATGGTGTCGTGCGCATCGCTTTCGCGCACCAGCGGCGTAAGGGTCGGATTGCCGGAATAGCCGCCATCCCAATAGGGCTCGCCGTCGATCTCGATCGCCTGGAACATCGTCGGCAGACAAGCCGAGGCAAGCAGCACGTCGGCCGTAATCTCCGCGTTGCGGAAGATGCGGCCACGGCCGGTACGCACGCTGGTCGCGGTGATAAACAGCCTGATCGGCGCATTGGCGAGCCGGTCGAAATTGATGCTTTCGGCGAGGATGGTACGCAGCGGGTTGAGGCCGAGCGGATTGAGATCATAGGGCGAAAGCAGCCGGCCCATCAGGTCCATGACGACATAGGCGGGCGAGGTATCGATGGTCCAGCGGCCCATCAGCCGGTCGAACGGCGAGCGCTGCAGCGGACTGAACGCAGCAGCGTGGGACACGCGCCGCCAATAGGCCTCGAGCGCCGCTCGCGCGCCTGCTGCTCCGTCTTGCGTCCAGCCGTCCGCCACCAGTGCCGCATTCATCGCACCCGCGGAGGTGCCGGAGATCGCCTCAATCCGCAGCCAGGGCTCCTCGATCAGCCGATCCAGCACGCCCCAGGTGAACGCGCCGTGGGAACCGCCGCCCTGCAAAGCGAGGTCCACCAGAACCGGCTCTCGCGCTGTTACCTCCATCACCGCCCTCTTCGGTTGGAGATGAAACGACACCTGATTCAGGATGAGCGCATAACGACAAGCTAACAAAGTTCTGCAGCGCGAAGATGATCGTCGCGGCCGCGAACAGAGCGACGACAGCGATGTAAATTCACCGGTGCCTGCCTGGTCCGTCAAGAAACCGTGTGGCGAGCCAACTACACGTCAGCCGCTGCGGCGCAGGCCGAAGCCAAGTCCGATCCAGCCTGCGCCGGCCATGATGAGATCGATGCCGAGGAACAGGCCGAGGATGTAGAGGCTCGAGACCGGCCAGTGCGCCAAAATCAGCAGGCCGAGCAGCAGCGTGATCACGCCGGACAGCAGTACCCAGATCCAGGGTGTCTCCTGCTTCATGCTGAAGGCCAGAATGATCCGCATGACGCCCGAAGCCAGCAGCGATGCACCGAGAATGAGGGTGAGCAGTGCGGCGGCGAGCAGCGGATTCTCGAACGTGACGAAGCCGGCGATGATGTAGAGCACACCGAGCAGGGCCCAGAGCAGGAATTTGCCCCAGCTCTTGATCTGGAAGGCGCTGAATACTTCGGCGACGCCGGCGATGATCATCATCACGCCGACGACGAGGACGCTCACGACGGTGGCCATCACCACGCTGCCGAGCGCGACAAACCCGGCGATCAGATAGACGACGCCGAGCGCGACGATCCAGCCCCACTTGGCGCGCAGCGGCGCCAATTCAGAACCGGCTTGACGATCTATAAAAGTGCCTGAAGCATTGGTCATGACGGCCTCCGATGAGAAAACCTATCTGACGCTCGTCTGCAAAGAGACGAGACCACGAAACATATCGAACAAGTGATGCCGGCTGCAATCGCTATTTGTTGCCAATTTCGACTTTTCGGTCTTCGATGTCGGTTCGCGCCTGCTGACAATTTTAGTGAACGACCCGGACCGGAATGGTGTTTCGTTGCGAGGAAGCAGCGGAACGAGTAGCCGCATCCACCGTTCGACAATGGCTGCGGATCAATGGCTGCGGATCGTCAGGTGGTACGGCCGGTCGCGTGCTTTCCAACAGGAGCATGCACGATGAACTCGAAAGGCCTTCTGAGCACCTCATTCGCCCTGACGATGGTCCGGGACTTGCGGAGCATGTTGTTTCCGCCGCTGCTGGCAGCGGCGCTGCTGGTCGGACTTTGCCGGCCGGGCCTGGCGCAATATGAAGCGCTGGAGCTGGGGCCCGAGGACGCCGCGCCCATTTTGCCCGCCGGCGGGGTGACGGTTTTTCAGAACGTCCGCATCTTCGATGGCAAGAACGCCGCGCTGTCGGCGCCTTCCAGCGTGCGCGTCAGGAGCAACATCATCGAGCAGATTTCGCCCAACCCGGCCGCCGCAGAAGACGGTGCCGACGTCCGCGTGATCAACGCAAACGGGCGTGTGCTGATGCCGGGCCTGATCGACGCGCATTGGCATATGTTCATGGCGGCAGTCCCGCCCGCGATCCTCCTGACCGCGGATCCCGGCTATCTCAACCTGTTGGCCGCGCGTGAGGCCGAAGCAACGTTGATGAGGGGTTTCACCACCATACGGGACATGGGCGGTCCGGTGTTCGGATTGAAGCGCGCCATCGACGAGGGTGTCACCGTTGGCCCGCGCATCTATCCCTCGGGTGCGATGATCTCGCAAACCTCGGGCCATGGAGACTTTCGGTCTCGCTACGAGGTTCCGCGGGCGCTGGGAGGGCCGTTGAGCCAGTCCGAGCTCGCGGGCGTCGCAGCCATTGCCGACAGCCCCGATGAGGTACGGCTGCGCACGCGCGAGCAACTGAGACAGGGTGCCAGTCAGATCAAGCTGATGGCGGGCGGCGGCGTCAGTTCTCCCCACAATCCGATCGAGTTGACCCAGTTCACCGAACCGGAGCTGCATGCTGCGGTCGAGGCGGCCGAAAATTGGGGCACTTATGTAGCCGTGCATGCGTATACGCCGGCTGCGATCCGCCAGGCGGTCGCCGCCGGCGTCAAATGCATCGAACACGGCCAACTGATCGACGAGCCCACCGCGCAGTTGCTGGCGGACAAGGGCATCTGGTGGAGCTTGCAGCCGCTGACCTACGATGCCGACGTTTTCGCACGGATGAGTTCGGTGTCGCAGAAGAAAGCGCTGGTCGTGTTCGCGGGCACCGAGAATGCCTACAAGCTGGCAAGGAAGTACAAGGTCAAGACGGCTTGGGGAGCCGATATTCTGGGCGATGCGGACGCCGCCGGCCGGCAGGGGCAGTATCTCGCCATGATGGTCCGCTGGTATACGCCGGCGGAAGCGCTCAAGATGGCGACCGCCGACAATGGCGAGTTGATGGCGCTGTCCGGGTCCATCAATCCCTATCCCGGCAAGCTCGGTGTCGTGGAAGCCGGCGCACTTGCAGACCTGCTGCTCGTCGATGGCAATCCGCTCGACGACCTCAACCTCGTCGCAAATCCCGACAAGAATTTCGTCGTCATCATGAAGGATGGCAAAATCTACAAGAACACGCTGAGCAAGTAAGGTCGCAACAGGGAGCGAGTCGGAGGGGCGGTTGAATTTGCTTCGCGGGTTCCTGTCGAGGTCGTTCGGGGGGCTGATCGCAGCGATCTGGTTTCTGTGCCGTGCCGCGCTCGTGGCGTGGGCCACCCTTGCCATCTATTATTCGAATCTGCCGTCGGCCGCACTGCGCCTGGGGTTGGCGGGTGCCTTTGCGGCGTTCGCGGTCTGGGCTCTGTGGCTTTCGCGTCGACGGCAGATGTCGGTGATCATGATCGCGCTGTTTCTCGGCGTGGTCGCCTGGTGGATCACCATCCGTCCCTCGCACGATCGTCCCTGGCGGCCGGAAGTCGCGGTGATGCCGCGGGCATTCATCGACGGTGACCGCGTGCGCCTCACCGGTGTCCGCAACTTCGACTATCGCACCCGGAATGATTTCACGGTGCGCTATGAAGAGCGCGAGCTGCAGCTGTCGCATTTGACAGCCCTCGATTTCTACGTGTCCTATTTCATGGCAGGTCCGGTCGGACACACGTTCCTGAGTTTCATCTTCGACAACGCCCCGCCGCTGAGTATTTCCATCGAGACGCGGCCGGAAGTCGGAGAAAGCTTTGCGCCGCTCGCCTCCATGTTCAAGCAATTCGAGTTGATTTATGTGGTGGGAGACGAACGTGACCTCGTGGGCGTACGCACCAACTACCGGCACGAGGCGGTGTATCTTTATCGTCTCAACACCTCGCCGGACGATGCCCGCCGGCTGCTGCTGGTTTACCTGGCGCGGATCAATGAACTCGCCGATCGGCCGGAGTTCTATCACCTGCTGACCAACAGCTGCACCATCAACATCGTGCGTTACGCCAACGCCGCCGGCCGCGTCGGCCGCCTCGACGTCCGGCACATGCTCAACGGTCTGATCGACGGCTACCTTTATTTTTCGGGCCGGATCGATACGACGCTGCCGTTTGAAGAACTCCGGCAACGCTCGCTGATCGACGAGGCCGCGCAGGCGGCCGATAGCGCGCCGGATTTCTCGCAGCGCATTCGGGCATCCCTGCCGACGATGCCACACTGACGCCTTTCAACCGCCGTTCTCGCGGCGGGCCGACCATGATGTCCTTCAGCTTCATTGTTGGTCTGCTTCAGTGAGAAGAGAGGCCGGACCGACAAATAAGGGGGACACCAGAATACCGCACTGGACAGTGGCCGCCAGGCTGCCGGCCGATCGCAGGTGTTTTCAGCCATTTTTGAATGATGGCGAACATCTGCGAACAGGCAAGTGGTGCCCAGGAAAGGACTCGAACCTTCACGGCCGTTAAGCCACTGGCACCTGAAGCCAGCGCGTCTACCAATTCCGCCACCTGGGCCCGGGCCGGTTAGTACGGATCGGTCGCGCGCTTGTCAAATTGGCGACCTGATGTCCAAATAAGCTGTACAGCGCGGGCATGACGGCGTATCGCGAAAGCGCTAAATACCCCCGCGATCTCTCGCATTTGGCTGGCAGGAATTGACCCCCATGGCATCGAATCTGGACACGCTGGTCACGGTTTTCGGAGGATCGGGCTTTCTGGGCCGGAACGTGGTCCGCGCGCTGGCCAAGCGCGACTACCGGATCCGGGTCGCGGTGCGGCGGCCGGAACTGGCCGGGCATCTGCAGCCGCTCGGCAAGGTCGGCCAGATCCACGCCGTGCAGGCCAATCTGCGCTATCCGGCCTCGGTCGAGGCCGCGATGCGCGATTCCCACGTCGCCATCAATCTGGTCGGCATTCTGGCCGAGGGCGGCGCCCAGACCTTCGACGCGGTGCAGGGCATCGGCGCCGGCACGGTGGCCAAGGCCGCCAGCGCCGTCGGCGCCCGGATGGTGCATATCTCGGCGATCGGCGCCGATGCCCATTCGCCGTCGCGCTACGCCCGCGCCAAGGCCGCCGGCGAAAAGGCGGTACTTGTCCGCCGCCCCGACGGCCACGATCCTGCGGCCCTCCGTGGTGTTCGGGCCCGAGGATCAATTCACCAACCGCTTCGCCGCGCTGGCCAGAATGTCGCCGGCGCTGCCGCTGATCGGCGGCGGCGTGACAAAACTGCAGCCGGTCTATGTCGGCGATGTCGCCACCGCGGTCGCCGATGCCGTCGACGGCAAGACCAAAGCCGGCGCGACTTACGAACTCGGCGGCCCGGAAGTGCTGACCATGCGCGAGATCATGGAAATCATCCTGGCGACCATCGAGCGCCGGCGCATGCTGATTTCGCTGCCGTTCGGGCTCGCCGAACTCCAGTCGCTGTTCCTGCAGTTCGCGCCGGGCCCCCTGAAACTGACGCCGGACCAGGTGGCGCTGCTGCGATCGGACAATGTGGTGTCGGACGCCGCCAAAGCCGCCGGCCTGACCCTGGAAGGACTGGGAATCGCAGCGGATTCGCTCGAAGCGATCGCGCCGCAATATCTCTGGCGCTTCCGCGCCGCCGGCCAATTTCAGAAGAAGAACGCGTAAACAGCACGACACCGGCGCGTTCCCCGGACGCTGCGCAGCGCGAAGCGGTGCGCTGCTGATCCGGGGTCCACATCTGCGCTGTGCCGCTATAGGTCCCGTGCGGAGCAGCGTGACATACGCTGCACCGCGTCCGGGACGCCAGTCACCCGATTACCGCCCCATCGCCAGTGCGATCAGGCCGAGCGTGCCGACGATGACGCGCCACCACGCGAACAGCGTGAAGCCATGGCGGGTCACGTAGCTCAAGAACGTTTTCACCACGACGATCGCGGTGATGAACGACACCACGAATCCGATCGCGATGATGCCCAGATGATCGGTCGTCATCTCGGCGCGGTTCTTGTAGAAATCGTAGGCGAACGCGCCGACCATGGTCGGGATCGCCAGGAAGAACGAAAACTCCGCCGCCGCGCGCTTGTCGGCGCCGAGCAGCATCGCCGCGACGATGCTGGCGCCGGAGCGCGACACGCCGGGAATCATCGCAAGGCACTGCGCGAACCCGATCGCAAGATACATCGGCAGCGGAAATTTCGTGGCGTCGTGCTCGTGCGGATTGTGATCGAGCTGATCGACCCACAACAGAATCGCGCCGCCGACGATCAGCGAAAAGCACACCACCCACGGATTGAACAGATAGGCCTTGATGTAGCTGCCGGCGGCGGCCCCGATCACCGCCGCGGGCAAAAACGCCACCAGCACGCCGATGACGAATCGCCGGTCGTCGGCATTGGAGAACATGCCGAGCGCGATCCGCCACAATTTGACGAAATAGATGACGAGAATCGCCAGAATCGCGCCGAGCTGAATCAGCACGGTGAAACTGTTCCAGAAACTGCCCTCGCCGAGATTGAAGAATCGTTCCGCCAGCAGCAGATGGCCGGTCGAGGACACCGGCAGGAATTCCGTCACGCCCTCGATAATGCCGAGAATCACCGCCCTCAATGCATCAGACATCATGATCTGGTCCGTTATGATTCGATATGGGCCGAAAAGCCGGGTTCTTCTCGCTTATTCGCCTCGCTGCCGCAATCGCAAAAAACGCGAAAACACAGGTTGCCTCGTTCGCTCGCTTCGGTAGTTTGGCGCCGCCTGCGGCGGTGACGGTTTCTTAAGCACCGACAAATTATCAAGGACTTCATGTTCACGCTGTTTCATCATCCATTCTGTCCGCATTCGCGCTTCATCCGGCTGGCGCTCGGCGAACACGGTCTCGATCTGCGGCTGGTGGAGGAGCGGGCCTGGGAGCGGCGCGAGGCGTTTCTGGCGCTGAACCCGGCGGGCACCACGCCGGTGCTGACAGCCGGAAGGCCGGCCCGCGATTCCCGGCGCCGGCATCATCGCCGAATATCTCGACGAGACCTACGGCGCCGGCGATGGACGAACGCCGGCTGCTGCCGACCACGATGGCCGAGCGCATCGAAGTGCGCCGGCTGATGGCGTGGTTCAACGACAAGTTTTTCGAGGAAGCCTCCAATCCGCTGGTCACCGAGCGCATCTACAAGCGCTTCATGAGCGAGGAGCGACGGCGGCGGCGCGCCGGCGACGGATGTGATCCGCGCGGCAAAGGCCAATGTGCGCTATCATCTGGCCTATATCGGCTGGCTGGCGCAGACCCGGAATTTTCTGGCCGGCGACCAGCTGACCTATGCGGACCTCGCCGCCGCGGCGCATCTTTCGGCGATCGATTATCTGGGCGACGTGCCATGGATCGAGGACGACGCGGCAAAGGCGTGGTACGCGCGGGTGAAATCCCGCCCGTCGTTCCGCCCGCTGCTGAGCGAATGGCTGGCGGGCGTGCCGGCGTCGCGCACCTACGTGGATCTGGATTTCTGATTGAACTTCTCGATTTGAATGCTGACGCTGCTCCGATGGCAGCCTGCTGCCTCTCCCTTTGGGAGAGGGCTGGGGTGAGGGGTTACGATCTATCGTCAGCTTGTAACCCCTCACCCGTCACGCTTCGCGTGCCGACCTCTCCCTATGGGAGAGGTGAGGCTGCGGATGCGGCCGCTCCTGCTCTCACGTCATGACATTGTCTCTCAAAGAGGCGTTGGTTCATGAAGCCCGTGCGCTCGGCTTCGATTGCGTCGGCGTGACCGATCCGGATGCGATCGCCGATGCGGCCATGCATTTCCGCGCTTTCCTCGACGACGGCGCGCATGGCGACATGGACTGGCTCGCCGCCCGTCCGGAACGCCGCGCCGATCCGCGCGTGCTGTGGCCCGGCGTGCGCTCGGTGATCATGCTCGGCGTCAATTACGGGCCCGATGAAAATCCGCTCGACATCCTGCAGCAGCGCACGCGCGGCGCGATCTCGGTCTATGCGCAGGGCGACGATTATCACGACTGATCAAGAAGCGGCTGAAGGTGCTGGCGCGATGGCTGGTCGCCGCCATCAGGCGCCGAGGTCAAGGTGTTCGTCGACACCGCCGCGGTGATGGAAAAGCCGCTGGCGCAGGCGGCCGGACTGGGCTGGCAGGGCAAGCACACCAACCTCGTCTCGCGCGAATTCGGCTCCTGGCTGTTTCTCGGCGCGATCTTCACCGCCGCCGACCTGCCGCGCGACGCCGCCGAGGTCGACCATTGCGGCTCCTGTCAGGCCTGCCTCGATATCTGCCCGACCGCGGCGTTTCCCGCGCCTTACAAGCTCGACGCACGGCGCTGCATTTCCTATCTCACCATCGAAAACAAGGGTCCGATCCCGCACGAATTTCGCAAGGCCATCGGCAACCGCATCTATGGCTGCGAC
Source organism: uncultured Alphaproteobacteria bacterium (assembly GCA_963734795.1). Classification (GTDB taxonomy): domain Bacteria; phylum Pseudomonadota; class Alphaproteobacteria; order Rhizobiales; family Xanthobacteraceae; genus Bradyrhizobium. Next base: position 731,257 of record CAVTIW010000009.1, on the reverse strand, counting down.
GATTGCCTCGCGGTCTGCCCGTGGAACAAGTTCGCGCAAGCCGGGCGCGAAGCCAAACTCGCCGCGCGCGATGCAATTGCGCGCGCCTGGTCTGGCCGATCTGGCGCGGCTCGACGATGCGGCGTTTCGCGCGCTGTTTGCGAAATCGCCGGTCAAGCGCATCGGCCGCGACCGCTTCATCCGCAACGTGCTGATCGCGATCGGCAACGCGGACGACGCACGCTCTGGCCGTCGAGGCCGAACGCCTGCTCGAGGACGAAAGCCCGCTGGTTCGCGGTGCGGCGGTGTGGGCGCTGTCGCAATTGATGCGACGGAAGGAATTTGCGGCGCTGGCGGCGGACAGCGATCGGCGCCGAGAGCCGGATGAGAGCGTGCGCGCGGAATGGCGGTGCACCTGCCGCCGCATGCCGCGCAGCGGGCACCAGTATTCGAGCGCTCGATCGAGACGTCACGGAGTCCTTGCATTTCGCGGACGATGACGCAGCCGCGAATCCGCCATGGTCCCGCGCCATGACAAATCAGCCTTTCTTCACCCAGACCGCGTCCACGACGCCTTCATCCCGACGCCGGCCTCGAACGGCCCGTGGGACCCGAAATCGCTGCACGGCCGCGTCATCATCGGGCTGCTGGCTTTCGTGATCGAGCAGCGCCACGGCGCCGACGATTTCGTGCCGGCGCGGCTGACGGTGGACATGTTCCGCCTGCCCGGCTTTGCGCCGATCGAAATCAAATCGCGAATCGTCCGCGACGGCCTGCGCATCCGGGTGGTCGAAGCCGAATTTTTCAGCGGCGGCGTCAGCATGGCGCGGGCGTCCTGCCAGTTGCTGCGCAAGACGCGAAAATCCGCGAAGGCCAGGTCTGGTCGCCGCCGAACTGGGACGTGCCGGCGCCATCCGACATTCCCGCCCCGACCGATCCGCGGCTCGGCATGAACGGCAAATGGACCACCCGCCCGATCGTCGGGCGCGATGGGCACCGTCGGCCCGCGGCGGCTGTGGATGAGCGAAGTGCGCGACCTCGTCGAGGGCACGCCGCTGACGCCGTTCGTGCGGGTCGCGGTGGCGGCGGATTTCGCCAGCCCGTTCGCCAATGCCGGCGACCACGGCCTCGGCTACATCAACAGCGACGTCACGCTGTATCTGCATCGGCTGCCGGTGACAGGAATGGATCGGATTCGAGGTGGTGAACCATCACGCCACCGACGGCATCGCGATCGGCGAGTGCTATCTGTACGACGAGCAAGGCCCGATCGGGACCTCCACCGTCGCCGCCCTGGCGCAGCGCAAGCCGATGGCCAAGCCGCCGCCGCCGTAACATGCGTGCTTCTTTCCCTGGAGAGGGTGGCTCGCATCGTCAGAAGCGAGACGGGTGAGCGGTCGCAGCCTATCGATAGGAGACCCTTCATCCGGCGCGGACTTCGTCCGCGCCACCTTCTCCCACAGGAAGAAGGATAGAGCGCCGCGGCGACTCACTCCACCAGATGCCGCTTCATCTCCGGCCGCGCTTTCAACGCCGCGCCCTGCCTGGCGACGATCTTGGCGATGCGCTCGGGCGCGAAGTTCATGTCGACGAAGCCGGGCGCGGTGTTGGCGACCTCGTGATATTCCGTGATCTTGCCGTCGCGGAGCTTCATGATCGCGACGCCCTCGAACATCGCGCGTGCGCCCTTGGCCTCCGGCAGCGTCGAGCGATAGCTGAAGGTGTAGCGCGCATAGAGCGTCTCGCCGTCGCTGACCGGTGCGTGCATGTCCCAGCGAAAATCCGTGGCGGTGCGATAGAACCAGTCGTCGATCATTGCGGCGATCTTCTCGCGGCCCGCAAACGCGCCGTAAAACGACGTCATGGTAGACCCCGTCCTCGGTGAACAGCGCCGCGAACGCCGCGCCGTTGCGCTGTTCGACCGCATCGCAGAAGGCGCGAAGCATGGCGGTGATGTTCATGGCGCTTCTCCCGATATATCAGCTCATCTCGCGGCGACTGCATGCGTCGCGGCGATGACGGCAGCTCACCCGATCTCCGCCACCGCCGCGATCATCCGCGCGATGTCCTGCGGCCGCGACAGCCGGTGATCGCCGTCCTGGATCATGGTCAGCACCACGTCGTCGACCGGCAGCCGATGCGCCAGCGCGAACGCATGCTGCCATGGCACGTCCGGATCCTGCGCGCCCTGCAGGATGCGAACCGGGCAGCCGACCTCGATGGCGCTGCCGAGCAACAGATGGTTGCGGCCCTCCTCGATCAGCGCGCGCGTGATCGGATAGGGCTCGCCATAGGGCGACGGCCGCAGCCACACGCCGTTGGTCTCGATCTCGCTGCCGGGCTTCGGGCGAAAATCCTTTCCACATCAGCTCTTCGGTGAAATCCGGCGCCGGCGCGATCAGCACCAGCCCGGCCAGCGAGGCCGCGGCCTCCGCCGCGCCGCGCCATCTCGCGCGCCAGCAACAGCGCCATCCAGCCGCCCATCGACGAGCCGATCACGACCTGCGGGCCGGCGCAGAACTGCTCGAACACCGCGACGCTCTCCTCCAGCCAGCGCCCGATGGTGCCGTCGACGAACGCGCCGCCGGATTCGCCATGGCCGGAATAATCGAACCGGACGCAGGCGCGATTGCGCTCGGCGGCCCACGCATCCAGCGCGATCGCCTTGGTGCCCTGCATGTCCGAATTGAAGCCGCCGAGCCAGAACAGCCCGGGCGCGGCGCCGGCGCGGGCGCGCACCGCGATCCGGCGCCGGCCGCCATCGTTGCCGACCTCGATGAAGGCCGGTTCCTGATCGGATGCGTGTGCCAATGAATTGGTCATGGGATCGCTCGCCTCTCGGCTGCTGTTTTGGTCGAGCACGCGCGATCCGTCAACGGACGCCAATACCGCCGTTGATGGGCTACGCGACGCTTGCGGAATGAAGCCCTTGCCCTCTATGTGGGCTGATCTGAACCATACCGTCACCGCCGGCGTTAGCCGGCGTGACCAAAATGCCTCGCATTTGATGGTTTTCGCACGCCGGCGTGCGAGTTTGCTTGCCCGTCGAGCCTTATTCCTTCAAACTATCGCCTTCGTTCACAACCTTGGAGAGTTACCCATTCGCCGTCCCAACAGAGCCCCGCCCGCTGCCACCAAAGACGGGCCGCGCACCAACGATGAAATCCGCAACCACGAAATCCAGCTGATCGATCAGACAGGCCTGAACCACGGCAATGTCGAAACGATCGCCGCCATCAAGATGGCGATGGAAGCCGGCATGGACCTTGTGGAGATTTCGCCGAATACCAATCCTCCCGTTTGCAAGATCATGGACTACGGGAAGTTCAAATATTCGGCGCAGAAAAAAGCCGCGGAAGCCCGCAAGAAACAGAAGATCGTCGAGATCAAGGAGATCAAGCTGCGGCCGATGATCGACGATCACGATTACGACGTGAAGATGCGCGCGATGCAGCGGTTCTTCGAGGAAGGCGACAAGGTCAAGGTCACCTTGCGCTATCGCGGCCGCGAAATGGCGCATCAGGAAATCGGCACCAAGCTGCTCGACAAGGTCAAGAGCGACGTCGCGGAAATCGCCAAGGTCGAGCAGGACGCGCGTTTCGAAGGCCGTCAGGTCGTGATGGTTCTGGCGCCGCGCTGACTTTGGCTCATGCCCTGTCGAGTTTGCGCAAATTCAATGCGGCCCGTCAGATCGATCTGGCGGGCCGTTTCTCGTGGCGCCAGACTATCAGTTCCGCGTGGCCTGCCAGCTGCCGCTGCAGCGGTCGCCGGAGATGACCCCGCTCCAGCGGCCTGCCCCCGAATTGCCGACCAGCCGGCCGCTGCCGCTGGCCACGCGACGCGCCGACCGAGATGCCGCACCGACACCAGCGCCGCGGCGGCTGATGCCACCGGTCACCTTGCCGCCGCCGGCCGACGAAACCCGGCGTGCCGGACACCGCGAACGGCGACGCTGTTGGTGGCGCTGCAATTGCCCGCCTCGGTGGCGAACACCACATTCCAGATGCCGTCATAGGCCCCTGCCCTGACGCTCCTGATCCTCATGGCATCGGCGGGCCCGGGCGCGGCCAGCGCAGCGACCCCGACTGCGGCGAATACCCATCGCCAGGCGCGGATGCGCCGAAAACCGGCAAGGAAGACCATCGATCGGGCTGAAATCGTCATTTTTTCCCTCGTTTTGGCTGCGCCGCCGAGCGGCGTCGAGCTCATAGGTCGAACCATACGGTTCCGCGGTTCATCGTTGCCAATTCGCGCTTGGCTCTGCCATAAGCCCAACCTTCATCGCCCGGCTGATCAAGGGCTGCCGTGTCGATGCCCGTGCCGATTGTTTCGCTTACGGAAATAATTGAGCACTTTCAACGCTCTAACGAGCATTTCAGCCGCGAAAGCGCCTCTTTGGGCGCGTTTTTCTGCGGCAACAGGAGAGCCAAATGCCCAAGCTGAAGACCAAGTCAGGCGCTAAAAAGCGCTTCAAGGTGACTGCCACCGGCAAAGTGATGGCCGCCCAGCGCGGCAAGCGCCACGGCATGATCAAGCGGACCAAGAAGCAGATTCGTCAGCTTCGCGGCACCCGCGTGCTGTTCAAGACCGACGGCGACAACATCAAGAAATATTTCTTGCCGAACGCCTGATCGCGCTCGCGTCCATCACTTGAGCCGAGCCGCGTCCGCGCGGCGATCCGTCACCCATTTCCAGATGAAGGAGACCAGTCATGTCTCGCGTTAAACGCGGTGTGACCTCTCACGCCAAGCACAAGAAAGTCTACAAGCTCGCCAAGGGTTTCCGCGGCCGCCGCAAGAACACCATCCGCACCGCCAAGGCCGCGGTCGACAAGGCCGGGCAATACGCCTTCCGCGACCGCAAGCGCAAGAAGCGCACCTTCCGCGCGCTGTGGATCCAGCGCCTCAATGCCGCGGTGCGCCCGTTCGGCATGACCTACAGCGTCTTTATCAACGGCCTTTCCAAGTCGGGCATCACGGTGGACCGCAAGGTGCTGTCGGATCTCGCCATCCACGAGCCGGCGGCGTTCCAGGCGATCGCCGAAAAGGCCAAGGCCGCGCTGGCGGCGTGACGTTTCCGACCCTCCGCTGAGGCGAGCGTCTGCAACATCCGGCGGCGCGTAGCGCCGCGCGGCTGCGTCGGGGCATCCAGTGTCCTGCCGACCCGCACGCGCGCGCCCCGCATGGCATTCACCTGGACCCGATCCGCTTCGCGGATGACGACGGCCTCGCGTGCAGGGCGGAGCGCCTGGCCAAAAGGGACGTCGCCATGTCCGACCTCGCTGCACTTGAATCCGAAATCCTCAGCCAGATCGCCGCCGCCGGCGACGAGGCCGCGCTGGAAGCCGTGCGCGTCGCAGCCCTCGGCAAGAAGGGCTCGATCTCGGCGCTGCTGGCAACGCTCGGCAAGATGTCGCCGGACGAACGCAAGACCCAAGGTGCGGCGATCAATCTGGCCAAGGACACGGTTACGCAGGCGCTGACCGCGCGCCGCGACATCCTGAAATCCGCGGCGCTCGACGCGCGGCTTGCGTCCGAGACCATCGACGTCACGCTGCCGGTGCGCGAGACGCCCGCCGAGCAGGGCCGGATTCATCCGCTCAGCCAGGTGTTCGAAGAGGTCAACACGATCTTCGCCGACATGGGATTTGCCATCGCCGAAGGTCCCGATATCGAGACCGACGATTATAATTTCACCAAGCTGAATTTCCCCGAAGGCCATCCGGCGCGGGAGATGCACGACACGTTCTTCTTCAATCCGAAGGAAGATGGCTCGCGCATGCTGTTGCGCACCCACACCTCGCCGGTGCAGGTGCGCACCATGCTGACCCAGAAGCCGCCGATCCGCATCGTCTGTCCGGGCCGCACCTACCGCATCGATTCCGACGCCACCCACACGCCGCAGTTTCACCAGGTCGAGGGCCTCGTGATCGACAAGGGCTCGCATCTCGGCCACCTCAAATGGATCCTGCACGAATTCTGCAAGGCATTCTTCGAGGTCGATCACATCAACATGCGTTTCCGGCCCGTCGTTCTTTCCGTTCACCGAGCCGTCGCTCGAGGTCGATATCCAGTGCCGGCGCGACAAGGGCGAAATCCGTTTCGGCGAAGGCGAGGACTGGCTGGAGATTCTCGGCTGCGGCATGGTGCATCCGAATGTGCTGCGCGCCTGCGGCATCGATCCCGACGTCTATCAGGGCTTCGCCTGGGGCATGGGCATCGACCGCATCGCGATGCTGAAATACGGCATGTCCGACCTGCGGCAGATTGTTCGAGAACGACGTGCGCTGGCTCTCCCATTACGGCTTCAAGCCGCTCGACGTCCCGACGCTGGCGGGAGGGTTGAGTTCGTGAGCGTCGCTGAGACCGCCGTTGCGGAGAGTGCCCCCACCCTGACCCTCCCCCGCAAGCGGGAGAGGGAATGGACTAACATTGGGGCAAGCGGCAGTTTATCCACACGACGAGGCGAGCCCCCTCTCCCGCTTGCGGGGGAGGGTTGGGGTGGGGGAACCTTTGCACTCGGAGATCGCCATGGATGATCCGAAGAGGCCGACATGGAAAGTGCCCCCGAGACTGCGTTCCAACGCACGCGCACTCAGAAAGAATTCCACCGACGCCGAACGAATCCTGTGGTCGGAACTGCGCGATCATCGCCTGAACGGCGCCAGCTTCCGACGTCAGGTGCCGATCGAAAACTACATCGCCGATTTCATGTGTCATGCAGCCCGGCTGGTGATCGAGCTCGACGGCGGGCAGCATTTTTCCGACGATCTAGAGCGGGCGGATGCGGCGCGCTCGGCTGTGATCGAAGCCAAGGGTTTTCGCGTTCTTCGCTTCAGCAATCACGACGTGATGACAAATCGCGCGGGGGTGCTTGAAACGATTGCCGCAGCGCTTGAAGCAAGTGCCCCCACGCTTTCGGCAACTGCCCCCACCCTAACCCTCCCCCGCAAGCGGGAGAGGGAACAGGCTGGCATCGCATCGGAGGGTGGGCAGAAACCGAGGCATAAGCTGGAACCAGGACAGCGGCGCGACCCCTCTTCGGACGGAGCGCAGTAAGTATGTTGCAGGAATCAGCCATCCGGCACAGTCCGTCTCCCGCTTGCGGGGGAGGGTCTCGCTCTTTCTGTTCCCTCCCCGACCCTCCCCCACAAGGGGGAGGGAGCAGAGAAACCGCCGATGGCGTCACGCGGACCACCGGCAATACCCAAGGCGCGCAGCCATGAAATTCACCCTCTCCTGGCTGAAGGAACATCTCGACACCGACGAGCCGCTGGAAAAGCTCGCCGACAAGCTCACCATGATCGGGCTCGAGGTCGAGCATATCGAGGACAAGGCGAAGGCGCTGTCGCCGTTCACCATCGCGCGCGTGATCTCCGCCGAGCAGCATCCCAATGCGGACCGCTTGCGGGTCTGCATGGTCGACACCGGCGACGGTGCCGCGCCGGTGCAGGTGGTCTGCGGCGCGCCGAATGCGCGCGCCGGCCTCGTCAGCGTGTTCTCCGCCGCCCGGCACCTTCATTCCCGGCAAGAACATCACGCTCGGCGTCGGCACCATCCGCGGCGTCGAGAGCCGCGGCATGCTGTGCTCGGCGGCCGAATTGCAAATCTCGGAAGATCACGACGGCATCATGGAGCTGCCGGCCGACGCGCCGATCGGTGTTGGCTACGCGCAATGGGCGCAGCTCGGCGATCCCGTGATCGACATCAACCTGACGCCGAACCGGCAGGACTGCACCGGCGTGCACGGCATCGCCCGCGATCTTTCCGCCGCCGACATGGGCAGGTTCAAAGATCCCGCGATCAAGCCGATCAAGGGCGAATTCCCCTGCCCGGTGCAGGTCACCGTCGAAGACGCCAAGCTGTGTCCGGGCTTCGCGCTGCGGCTGGTGCGCGGCGTCAAGAATGGTCCCTCGCCGGAATGGCTGCAGCAGCGCCTGACCTCGATCGGCTTGCGGCCGATCAACGCGCTGGTCGATATCACCAACTTCATGACCTATGACCGCGCCCGGCCGCTGCATGTGTTCGACGCGGCGAAGGTGAAGGGCCATCTCACCGTGCGCCGCGCCCGCGACGGCGAGACGCTGCTGGCGCTCGACGGCCGCACCTACACGCTCGACCCGAACGTCTGCGTGATCGCGGACGATCACGGCGTCGAATCGCTCGCCGGCATCATGGGCGGCGAAGCTTCCGGCTGTTCGGAAGACACCACCGACGTGCTGATCGAATTGGCGCTGTGGAACGAGATCAACATCGCCCAGACCGGCCGCAAGCTCGGCATCAATTCCGACGCGCGCTATCGTTTCGAGCGCGGCGTCGATCCGGCCTTCATGGTGCCGGGGCTCGAGATGGCGACGCGGCTGGTGATGGAACTGTGCGGCGGCACGCCGTCGGAAAACATCGTCGTCGGCAACGCCTTCGGCGACGACCGCGTGATCGATTTTCCGCTGACCGAAGTCAAGCGGCTGGCCGGGATCGACGTGCCGCTGCCGGAGATGAAGCGCATCCTCGGCCATCTCGGCTTCATGCTGGCCGGCAACGGCCCGGTGGTGAAGATCGCGGTGCCGTCCTGGCGCACCGACGTGCACGGCAAGGCCGACATCGTCGAGGAGATCGTGCGCATTGTCGGCGTCGACAAGGTGCCGATGACGCCGTTCGAGCGCGGCGACGCGCCGCGCAAGCCGATCCTTAACCCGATCCAGCTGCGCACCCGCCGCGCCAAGCGCGCGCTTGCCGCGCGCGGCATGGTCGAGGCGGTGACGTGGTCGTTCATCGCCAAGCCGGCGGCCGAATTGTTCGGCGGCGGGCAGCGCGAGCTGGCGCTCGCCAATCCGATCGCGGCCGATCTGTCCGACATGCGGCCGAGCCTGCTGCCGGGCCTGGTCGCGGCGGCGCAGGCCAACATCGACCGCGGCTTTCCGGATGTGGCGCTGTTCGAAGTCGGGCAGGTGTTCAAGGGCGACCGGCCGCAGGATCAACTGATCGCGGCATCCGGCGTTCGCCACGGCTTTGCGTCGGGCAAGGGCATGGGACGGCACTGGTCCGGCTCGGCGACGGCCGATGCGCTCGACGCCAAGGCCGATGCGTTCGCGGTGCTTGCGGCCGCCGGTGCGCCGATGCAGGCGCTGCAGATCGTGCCCGGCGGCCCGAACTGGCTGCATCCGGGGCGTTCCGGCACCATCCAGATCGGCCCGCAAAACGTGCTGGGGTATTTCGGCGAGCTGCATCCGCGCGCGCTGGAAGCGCTCGGCGCCGACGGTCCGTTGATGGCGTTCGAGGTGATCCTCGATCGCATTCCCGACGCCAAGCAGAAGCCGACCCGCGCCAAGCCGGTGCTCGAACTCTCGCCGTTCCAGCCGGTGTCGCGCGATTTTGCCTTCATCGTCGATCGCAGCGTCAAGGCCGGCGACATCGTGCGATCGGCGCAGGGCGTCGACAAGAAGCTGATCACGGGTGTCACGGTGTTCGACGTCTACGAAGGCAAGGGCATCGACGACGGCAAGAAATCGATCGCCATCGCGGTGACGATCCAGCCGCGCGAAAAAACCCTGACCGACCAGGAGATCGATGCGGTCGCCGCCAAGATCGTGGCCGAGGTGACGAAGAAGACCGGCGGCGTCCTGCGCGGATGAGCCTGAGCGGCCTGATCCCGACGGATGTCAGTATCAACGCCGCCATCGTCATCTGCGCGATTGCCTTGGTGTCGGGAACCGCGCGCGGGTTTTCCGGTTTCGGCTCGGCGCTGATTTTCATGCGGCCTGCCCGCGGTCGACCGCCTCGTGATCAAAACCAGCAACGGCGCCACGCTGAAGAAACACCTGCTGGCGAGCCACACCACCACCGAAGACGTCGGCCGCATCGCCGCCGCCGCCGGGGTGAAGGTGCTGGTGCTAAGTCATTTCGTGCCGGGCGATGATCCGCTGGTGACGGACGACGACTGGACCGAGGGCGTGAAGAAGAATTTTTCCGGCCGGATCATCGTCGCCAAGGACCGGATGCAACTGGCACTGCCGGTGTAGCCGCGCGTCAATTGATCGGCGATACCGGTATCGCCGATTTCGCAGGCGCCGCACGGCGCCGCCGTTTGGCCACCGGCGCTGGCGCCGCCGCGGGTTCGTCCCTGAGCGCGCCGATCTTTCGCAGCGCCGCATCCGCCGCGCGCTCGCCGCTTTCCCAGGCGCCGTCGACCGTTCCCCACAGGGTTTCGTGGGTCGCCTCGCCGGCGAGGAACATGCAGCCGATCGGCTCGGTCAGGATTTTGCGCGACGGCTGCGCCGCCCGGCGCCGCCGACGGACATCGCGCCGAGCACGAACGGCGCGGCATTCCAGCGGGTCGCGCTCGATTTCTTGACCGCCGCCGCCGACTTCGCTGCCGAACAGTTTGGTCAGCCATTCCACCGCGAACGCCACCATCGCCGGCTCGCCCTGCGCCGACGAGATCGCGGCCGAACGAGCCCGCGACATCGATCGAGCACAGCGACGACGCCCCGATATTGGCGAACAGCAGCGCGGTCCGCGTCGAATTGCTCTGCTCGATGATGACGTCGTCGCGCGCCGAGCCCGAGCGGATTGCCCGGCAATTGCAGCGCGATGCGATCGTAGCTGCCGAGGCTCAATTTCGCCGCGGCGTCGAGCTGGCGCTTGGGAATGTCCGGCGTGAATTTGATATTGCCCGCGGCCAGCACATTGCTCGACACCGTGATGATGGCGGCGCGCGCGGCGATCTTGCCGGCCGGCGTCTCCACCGTGACATCGCGTCCGTTCCAGGCGATGCGGTTGGCCGGCGTCGACAGCGCCAGCGGGACCTGCTCGCCAAGCTTCGCGATCAGCGTGCCGAGGCCCTGGCGGCAGGCGATCGCGGCATTGCGCTCCTGCGCGCGGGCCTTGTCGATCACGGAAATATCCTTCAGATCCTTGCCGGTGGCATTGGCGCCGAGCACGAATTCCGCCGTCGCCGCCCAGTCGCCGAGGTCCTTCGGCAGCGCCGACGCGCAGGACACATCGACCTTGCCGCGCGAGGCATCGTCGATGGCGCGGTTGGCGCGCACCAAAGCGGCGAGAAATTCCTCGGTTTCGCCGGCCCGCGCGTTGCGGCGGCCGACGCGGATTTTCTGGCCCAGCGGCGCCGGATAGACGTCGAGCCCCGCGCTGCGCGCGAGCTTGATCATCGGGTTGGTGTCGGGATTGTGCATCCAGCGCGCGCCGCGATCGAACGGCACGTCGAATGTCGTGGTGTCGGTGAGGCAGCGGCCGCCGATCTGGCCCGTCGCCTCGATCACGATGACCTTGCGGTTCGCGGCCATGATCCGCCGCGCCGCGGCGATACCGGCAGCACCCGCGCCGATCACGACAATGTCGGCCTCGCGCGGCAATGGCGCCGCCGCCGATGCGCCGGCCGCGCCGAGCGCCGGTGTCATCCGCAGGGCCGCGGACGCCGACAGGAAATCGCGGCGCGTGATTGTCATGTCATGGTTTCCGGAACTTTGAAAAACAGCCGAAGGACAGGAGAACGTCTGGCGAACTTGCCGCATCCGGGCGTGGGCAGCAACCGTCATGGTGAATCAATCATGATTGATCCGCCCAATGCATGAACTAAATTGCAACGGCTTTCGACCATGATAAGGAAAGCAGAAAAAGCGGTCGGAAAGGCCGCTGGGGGAGAATATCATGGGTGTCGTGCTCGATACCGTCGGCAAGCTGATCGCGGGCTACCTGCAGAAGGAAGTGCCGGGCTATGAGCCGTTCACCCCGAGCGACCCGGAGCATCTGCGCGGCATCATCGAGCCGGGCGACGTCCTGCTGGTCGAGGGCAACAACCGGGTTTCCGGCATCATCAAATACCTCACGCAGTCGACCTGGTCGCATGCCGCGCTGTTTGTCGGCCCGATCGACGGCGCGGCCGAGCCCGACGGCGAGCCGCACGTCCTGATCGAGGCCAATATCGGCGAAGGCGTGACCTCGGCGCCGCTGTCGAAATATTTTCCCTATCACACCCGGCTGTGCCGCCCGGTCGGCCTGTCGTTCGAAGACCGCTACACGGTGTGCCGCTACGCCATCAACCGGATCGGCTTCGGCTACGACACCAAGAACATCCTCGACCTGATGCGCTTTCTGATTCCGCTGCCGATCCCGCAGCGCTGGCGGCGGCGCATGATCGCGTTCGGCTCCGGCGATCCCACCAAGATCATCTGCTCGGCGCTGATCGCGCAGGCGTTCGACGCCGTGCGCTACCCGATCCTGCCCAAGATCACGCGCGCCGGCAGCCAGGCAGGCCCGGCGCGAAATCCTGCACATCCGCGATTCATCGCTCTACATGCCGCGCGATTTCGACATCTCGCCCTATTTCGAAATCGTCAAACCCACCATCGTGCACGGCTTCGACTACACGGCCTTGCACTGGGCCGACAAGCAAAAGCCGCTCCGGGAGGTAGCGGGCGAATTCGGCGTGTTTCCAGAGACGATCGAATCGCCGCCGCTTGTTCCTGAAGCGATTGACGAGGAAACGCCGCTTCCAGCTGAAGAAGTAGCGGCTGCGGCATTGCCCGATCCCGTCACTGTCGCCGCGCATTTCATCAAGGTCGAATATGTCCCGGTACGCCCGCCGGCGCGTCGCTTCCGATGGCGCAAGCGGATTCCGGAGATGGCGGCGTAAGTTTCATCACCTCTCCCCGCTCGCGGGGCGAGGTCGGATCACATCGCAGATGTGATCCGACTGAGGGGGCCTATCCGCGAGTCAGAACTTGTTGAAGAGCCCCACCCCAACCCTCCAAGAGCGAGCTTCGCTCGTCTCGACCCCGCAAGCGGGGCGAGGGAGCAAGGCGCCTTCCCGATCTCACGCGGCCACGCCGGCTTTTCGGTCCGGCAGGCCGGCGCGGGCGAGCCCGCCATAGAGTTGCTCGCCCGGCATTTCCGTTTCCAGGATCGCGCGCACCGCGACCAGTTTTTCGATATCGATGCCGGTGCCGAATCCCTTGCTCTCGCACAGGAACACCAGATCCTCGAATACCACATTGCCGGTGGCGCCGGGCGCGAACGGGCACCCGCCGAGGCCGCCGAGCGAGCCGTCGAGAATGCGCGCGCCGGCATCGAGCGCCGCCGACGCGTTGGCGATACCCATGCCCCTGGTGTCGTGCAGATGGACGCAGACCGGCCTTGATCCGGCGATCTTGACGATGGCTTTGGTCAGTTCGCCGACCTGCCTGGGGCCGGCATAACCAACGGTATCGGCGATGGCGACGAAATCGGCGCCGGCCTCGAAGCATTTTTCGGCCAGCCTGATCACTTCCCGTCGGATCGACCGGACCCGCGATCGAACAGCCCAGCGCCATCGAGATCGCGGCATTGACGATCGGTTTGTGCGAACTCGCATCGCGCAGTTCACACAGCCGTTTGACGTTGGCGATCGCCTGGTCGCGCGATCGGTTGGCGTTGGCCTGGCTGTGTTCTTCGGTCGCCGAGACCACCGTCGCCACTTCGGCGACCCCTGACGCCAGCGCTTCGTTGACACCGCGTTCATTGAGCGCCAGCGCCACGCCATGGGCGCCCGGCAGCGCCGCCACCGTGCTGACGACATCGCGCACGTCGGCGAATTGCGGAAATCTCTGGGCCGGCAGGAACGAGCCGACCTCGAAATGCCGCACGCCGGCGCCGTATTCGTCGCGGACCCAGCGCTGCTTCGCCACGGTGGACGGAAAGCGTCTTGACGAGTTGCAGGCCGTCTCTGCAGCCCAACCTCGCGCAAGCTCACCTGGTGGTCGGGATAAACGTCCTGAACGCGGGTCATGCGAGCCTCACAGTAGCATTGGCGGTTGAAGAAAATTCCCGTCCATCAAGCTCGGAGCGAACCGCTTCGGTATCGGCGCCGAGCGCCGGCACCGTGAGCCCTTCGCCGAGATTCGCCCCGTTCCACTCCACCGGGAGTGCCGGAACGCGGAACGCTTCGCCGTCGGCATTCACGTTATTGACGAGGCCGCCGGGCCGCAGCACATGCGGATCGTCAAACAGATCCTCCGGGCGATTGATCGGCGAGAAGCAAATGTTCAGCCTGTCGAGTTTTGCGGAAAGCTCGATCCGCGTTCCAGCGCTTTATCACGTCAGCGACCCGCGGAATGATGCTGGATCGCGCCAGGATCCGGTCGGTGGTGGTGCGCAGCGCGGGATCGTCCAGGAATTCCATCATGCCGAACTCGCGGCAAAAACTCTGCCAGTGGCCTTCGGTGACGACGCCGATGAAGATGCGCTCGCCGCCCGCGGTCTCGAAAATATCGTAGATCGGCCAGGCATGTTCGCGCTCCGGCATCGAGCGCGGCTTGTTGCCGGTCATCTCATACTCGACCATGTGCTGGGCGACGAGGAACAGGCAATTTTCAAACAATCCGACACGAATGTCGGCGCCGCGGGCGCGCTCCGCGCCGCTGATAGAGCGCTGCAAGAATTGCGATCACCCCGAACATGCCGCCCATGATGTCGTTGGCCGACGAACCGACACGCTGCGGCTTGTCCCTGGTCCCGGTCATCGCGGCGAGGCCCGACATCATCTGCACGACCTCGTCGAGCGCCGGGCGATGTTCATAGGGACCCGACAGAAAGCCCTTGTGTCCGGCGACGATCAGATGCGGATACTTTCGACGCAGTTCATCGCTGCCGAGCCCCTGCTTTTCCAGTTGGCCGTCGCGGAAATTTTCCAGAAACACGTCGGCGCTGGCCAGCAGCCGATCCATGGTCTCGCGGTCCTCGGCTTTTGCGAAATCGAGCACGACGCTGCGCTTGCCGCGGTTGAACAGCGGAAAGAACGAAATTCCCATGCCGCCGAGGCTGCGGGTCTTGTCGCCGGCGGGCGGCTCGACCTTGATGACCTCGGCGCCGAGCTGCGCCAGGATCATGCCGCAGGTCGGTCCCATCACCATGTGGGTCATTTCGACGACCCGCACCCCGGCCAGCGGCAAATCCTGCGTGCTCATTGGCGTCTCCCGCAATTCCCTGACCTCGATTTATAGAGCAAATCAGGCTTCCGAGCGCTATCCGCTAAACATAATCGTGGCAAGCGACGACGCAAAGCGCGGCGGCAACGCAGCAATGCATCCGCCACAAAACAAACCCGCCGCCGGGAACTTATGGCGCCCGCGCCGGCTCTTGCCGAAGCCGATAAGCGCGTCTACCTCTGCAAAGGGCTTCCGCCGGGGATAACGCCATCATGCTCGACGCCGCCGTCAAGGCGCTTTCGCAAATCCTGTCGCCGCCGATGCGTTCGATCCTGTGGCGATCGATCGGGCTGGCGCTGGTGCTGATCGTGGTGCTGGCGATCGGCCTGCAGCGGCTGCTGAACTGGTTCGCGACGTCAGGCGAAGGCTGGGCCGAGGCGATGCTCGGCCCGGCCTTCCATACCCCGCTCAATGTGCTGGCATGGATCGTTTCGATCGCCGCCGGCTTCGGCGTCGTGTTCGGCGCGGTGTTTCTGATGCCGGCGATCACCTCGCTGGTGGCGAGCGTGTTCGTCGACGAGGTCGCCGACCATGTCGAGCGCGAGCACTATCCGGCGGAGCGTCCCGGCACGGCGCTGCCGTTCGGCCTCGCCCTCACCGAAGGCATCAAAATCGCATTGCTGACGGTTGTGGTCTATCTGATCGCGCTGCCATTCGTGTTCGTGGCCGGCGCGGGCTTCATCGCTTTCTTCATCGCCACCGCATGGCTATTGGGACGGGAATATTTCGAGCTCGCGGCGATGCGGTTTCGCGCGCCCGCGGAAGCCAAGGCGATGCGCAAGCAGAATGCGGCGACGATTTTCACCGCCGGGCTGGTGATCGCAGCATTCGTGTCGATCCCGATCGTCAATCTGGCGACGCCGCTGTTCGGCATGGCGTTCATGGTCCACCTGCACAAGCGGCTCTCCGGCCCGCGGCCGGAGCTGATCGAGCCGAAGCGGAAGACCAGCGTGCCGATGGTGTGATCTTCTCCCTTCTCCCCGTTCTTGCGGGGAGAGGTTGGGGTGAGGGGCGCTTCCCTCAAATTCTGAAGATGTTGGCTCGGCACCAAGCCGCAGGCGCGGCCTTATTCGTGCACAAGGCGCCGACACGTTCCTTCGCGACGGAGCCCGTTATGACCAGGACAGCCTAAGCCGCTGCATCAGCCGCGCGGCGTTCAGCGGCACAGGCGTGAAAGGCCCCGGAGGCGCCCGGGTGATCAGAGCCACAAGACCGAGCGCGACCATCGCAATCCAGAACGTCAGCCAGAAGCCGTCGATATAGGCCAGCACGTTCGCCTCGCGCGCCACCAGCGCCGAAAGCGTCCCCAGCGCGCGCGCCGGCGCGGCCGCGGCGCCGTGGCCGGCGAAACCCTCCGAGAGCTGCCTGAGAATTTGCACCACGTCGGCGCTGCCGTTGGCGACGTGCTGGCCGATGAAATTGGAATGGATCTGCTCGCGCACGCGCAGCCAGGTTCCCATCAGCGCCACGCCGATTTCAGCGCCGCCGAGCCGCGTGACCTGGATGTAGGCCGCGAATGCGGTGGCGCGGGAAAAGTCGGAATTGCTTAGCAAGATAACGATCAGCGGCAGAAGCGTGAATGCCTGCCCGATTGATTGCAGAATCACGATGGGGACAAAATCGCCCAGCGCCCAATCGTGGGTCAGTTGCGTTCCCAACAGATTCGCGACCGCGAACGCCGACAGGCCGATCGTCAGCACGATGCGAGGGTCGGCATGCCGGAGCAGAAAAATCGACACCGGCACCATCACGAACATCGGCAGCGCGCCATAGACCAGCAGCAACTCGCCGCTTTGTTCGGGCCGCAGCAGGGTGACAGTGGCGAGAAAATTCGGCACCAGCGACGAATTGGACAGGCTGGTGAGCGTGTAGAGGAGAATCACGATCAGCCCGAGCCCGACATTGCGCGAAAACAATACGGTGACACTGGCCCATGGCTGACGAACGAGGAACTCGTTGATGACAAAGGCCACGCACAGCAGGCCGCCGCCCAGCAGCAGCGCCACCACCGTGCCGGATCCCAGCCAGTCGAGACGGTTGCCCTGATCGAGGCCGGCATAAATCATCGAAACGCCGGCACCCAACAGCAGCATGCCGCCCCAGTCGGCATCCCGGAGCAGCGCGCGGTTGACCGGCTCCTCCGGCGTCCCGAGATAGATCATCAATCCCATCAGCGGCGCCACTAGCACGCTCTGCCAGTACAGCCACTGCCATCCCAAATGCTCGACGTAAAAGCCGACCGCCGAGCTGCTGGTGTCCAGCGCGAATCCAACCCTGATCGAATAGATCGCGATCGCCGGCAGCCACCATCCCATCGGCAGGTTGCGGAAAATGATCATCAGGGTGGCGGGGACGAAGGTGCCGAGCAACAGGCCGTGAACGACGCTGAGTGCGATCAGCAGGTTGTAATCGTGCACGAACGGGAGCACTGCCGAGACCACGGCGTAGACCAGGCTTGGAATGCCCAGAACACGGCGCAGGCCGAAAACGGTGGCGAGCCAGGCCACCGCGGACGCGATGAAAATCTGCGAGCCGATCCCGGCCGTCGAGAGCCAGGCGCCCTCGTCGAAACTCAGCGAGAAGGCGCCGCGCAGGTCCGGCAATCCGACCGTGGTCAGCCGGCTGTCGAAATTTCCCAAAAAAGAACCGAGCAGCACCGCGCCGACCGCGAACAGAGGTTGCGGCGCGATGTCCCCGCGCGAGATTGGCCCGCGGTCGACGTCACTGCTTTGCGCCATCCGTCCCCGCTTCGTCGGTATGGATTCGGGTGACGACCGACATCCCCGGCAGCAGCTGCTCCAGCAGCGGCTGGCCCTTGTCGAACTGGATCCGGACCGGAATGCGCTGAACCACCTTGGTGAAATTACCGGTCGCGTTGTCAGGCGGCAGCAGTGCGAATTGCGATCCGCTGGCGGGCGCGATCCGCTCGACGCGGCCGCGCAGCCGCTGGTCCGGGAAGCTGTCGACGGTGACATCGACAGGCTGGCCCGGTCTGACCCGTGTCAGCTGGGTCTCCTTGTAATTGGCGATCACGTAGACATGCGGCAGCGGCACCACATTGATGAGGTTGGTTCCAATATTGACGTAGTCGTTTGGCTGAACTTCCCGCTCGCCGACAACGCCGTCGAACGGTGCGACGACTTTGGTGTAACCGAGCTTGAGCCGGGCCGCGGCCAGCGTCGCCTTGGCGGCCGCGATATCCGCCGCACGCTCCTTCTTGTTACCCGACAGCACGTCGAGCTGGTGGCGTTGCGCGGCGATAACGGCACGGCTGGCCCGGACATCGGCCTGCGCGCGGGCATAGGCGGCGGTGGCCTGCTCGAGCTTTTGCCGGGTGCCGGCGGCGGTCTGTTCCAGTGACTGTTGCCGCTCCTGCTCCTCACGGGTTTCGACCTCCTGGGCGACCGCGGACACCTGCTGCGCCTCGGCTTGCGCAATGGTGGCGTATTGCAGCTCGATCTGGTTGGCGAGATTGTCGAAGGCGGCCTGTGCGGCGGTGACGCCGGCCTCGGCCTGATCGACCTGGGCTTCGTAGTCGGCGGGATCGATCTGAACCAGGAGATCGCCGGCCTTGACGTGCTGGAAATCCTGCACGGCGACGGTGAGAACCGCACCGGCAACCCGGCTGCTCAGCTGGGTGGTCTCGGCCCGGATATAGGCATCGTCGGTAGTCTGGATCACGGCGGCGCCGACCCAGGCATCCCAGCGCAGCGTTGCCAGCGCGATGAATCCGAACGCTGCCAGCACCGCGAACAAGGGGATCGCGAGGCGGCCCCAGGAACTGCGCCAACCAGGCAGCGGTGGTCGCAGCGTGGGCGCCGCGGCCGGCGCGGCAACGGCCGCCGAGGCGGATGGTGTCGACCCGGTCTGACCCGCTTTCACTACGCTGATCTGATCCTGCTGGCTCAAGGGCGTCCCCTCTCCAGATCATTCTTCTCCCGGCGGGAACCCAGGGGAAAATCCGCACGGCGGGTGATGCGGGCAGCCACGACGGACGGATATGACGGCGATCATGCCTCAGACCGTCTTCTCCGGCCAGCGGCAGAGATCGTTGATCAGGCATACTTCGCAGCGCGGCTTGCGCGCGAGGCAGGTGTAGCGGCCGTGCAGGATCAGCCAGTGATGCGCGTGCAGCATGAACTCGGCGGGAATCACGCGTTCCAGGCCGAGTTCCACCTCGAGCGGCGTCTTGCCGGGCGCCAGGCCGGTGCGATTGCCGACGCGAAACACATGGGTATCCACCGCCATGGTGTGTTCGCCGAACGCCATGTTGAGCACGACATTGGCGGTCTTGCGGCCGGCGCCGGGCAGCGACTCCAGTCTCGGCGCGGGTGCGCGGCACCTCGCCGCCGAACTCGGCGATCAGTTTTTCCGACAGCGCGATGACGTTTTTGGCCTTGTTGCGGTAGAGCCCGATGGTCTTGATGTAGTCGCGCACCTTGTCCTCGCCGAGCGCAAGCATCTTCTGCGGCGTGTCGGCGACCGCGAACAACGCGCGCGTCGCCTTGTTGACGCCGGCGTCGGTCGCCTGCGCCGACAGCACCACCGCGACCAGCAGCGTGTAGGGATTGAGATGTTCGAGTTCGCCCTTCGGCTCGGGATTGGCTTTGCGAAAGCGGCTGAACGCCTCGTGGACCTCCGCGGCCGTCCAGGGTTTTGGCGCGCTTTGACCGATTTTTTCGCCGGCGGTCTTGCCCGGTTTTGGCCGCAGCCTTGACGGCCTTCGTGCGGTTTGGCGCATTTGGACAAGGATTTGGACGGGCGTTTGCGGGTGATTTTCGGCATGATCCGGGTATACTGACACGCCATGACCGCAGGCAATGATTTTGATCCGGCGCAGGCTGAGCCGGAATTGTTTTCGGCGCTGTTGACGCCGCATCGCTCGCTGAACCGCACCGGCTTTCTGGTGCTGATGGGGTTTCTCAGCGTGATCAGTTTCGCCGCCGGGCTCGCCTTTCTGCTGATGGGCGCGTGGCCGGTGTTCGGCTTTTTCGGCCTCGATGTGCTGGCTGATCTATTGGGCGTTCCGGATCAATTTCCGCCGCGCCAGGGCCACCGAGGAAATTTCGGTGACGCCGTCCGAACTGCGCGTGCGCCGGGTCAGCCATCGCGGCCATGTGGTCGAATGGGTGCTCAATCCGCTGTGGGTGCAGCTCGATCAGAAGACCCACGCCGAATTCGGCATCGAAAAGCTTTATCTGGTCTCGAAAGGCCGCCGGGTCTCGATCGCGAGTTTTCTGGGGCCGGACGAAAAGGCGAGCTTTGCCAAAGCCTTGATGGCCGCCTTGCAGGCCGCCAAGCGCGGCCCGACCTATAATCCGGTGGCATGAGAGGTTATCGGGAATCGGGTGGTTTGGAGGCCGCACCCGGCCTACATCGACAGCCATGATGAACCTCGCAATGAATGACGCACCGCCTCACCAAACCGGGCCCCCAGAACGCCGCGCTGCGCGACTATGATTCGGTGCGGCGCGCCATCGCCTTCATCTCGGAGCACTGGCGCGCGCAGCCGACCATCGAATCGATGGCGGATGCGGCCGGCGTGACGCCGGACGAACTGCACCATTTGTTTCGCCGCTGGGCCGGGCTGACGCCGAAGGCCTTCATGCAGGCGCTGACGCTCGACCACGCCAAGGGCCTGCTGCGCGATTCCGCCAGCGTGCTCGATGCCGCGCTCGATTCCGGGCTTTCGGGTCCGGGGCGGCTGCACGATCTGTTCGTCACCCATGAGGCGATGTCGCCGGGCGAATGGAAGAACGGCGGCGCCGGCATGACGCTGCGCTACGGATTTCATCCCTCGCCGTTCGGCACCGCGATCGTGATCGCCAGCGGCCGTGGCCTGGCCGGCCTTGCCTTCGCCGATCCCGGCGAGGAGCAGGCATCGCTCGCCGACATGCAGCGGCGCTGGCCGCGGGCGACCTATCTGGAAGATCGCGCCGGCACCGCCGCGCTGGCGCAGCGCATCTTCGATACCAAGCTCTGGCGCGCCGACCAGCCGCTGCGCGTGGTCCTGATCGGCACCGACTTCGAGGTCCGGGTCTGGGAGACGCTGCTGAAGATCCCGATGGGCCGGGCGGTGTCCTATTCGGACATCGCGAACAAGATCCAAAATCCCAAGGCCTCACGCGCGGTCGGCGCCGCGATCGGGAGGAACCCGGTGTCGTTCGTGGTGCCGTGCCATCGCGCGCTCGGCAAGAGCGGCGCGCTGACCGGCTATCACTGGGGCATCACCCGCAAGCAGGCGATGCTGGGCTGGGAAGCCGGACAGGTGGGCATGCACTGACCGAAGACAGGGTGGGCAAAGCCAACGGGTCGCGCGAATGCGCGCCCGATGATAAACTTCGCGTGGCCACCGCTTCAACATGCGAAAATTCCGTTGTCGAATGGTGGGCACGGCGCGAAGCGCGCCCACCCTTGTGCTCACGCCAGATCGAGCTTCGAGGCGACGGTGGCGTCGGCATTGAGCCGATAGATGATCGGCACGCCGGTGGCGAGTTCGCGCGCGAGAATTTCCTTCGGCGTCAGCTTCTCCAGCACCATGATCAGCGCGCGCAGCGAATTGCCGTGGGCGGCGACCAGCGTGCGCTCGCCGCGCAGCACGCAGGGCAGGATCTCCTGAACGTAATAAGGCAGCGTGCGCGCCAGCGTATCCTTCAGGCTTTCGCCGCCGGGCGGCGGCACGTCGTAGGAGCGCCGCCAGACATGGACCTGCTCCTCGCCCCATTTCTTGCGGGCGTCGTCCTTGTTGAGGCCGGACAGATCGCCGTAGTCGCGCTCGTTGAGCGCCAGATGCTTTTTGATCGGAAGGCCGGTCTGGCCGATCTCGGTCAGCATCAGGTCGAGCGTGTGCTGCGCGCGCTGTCAGCACCGAGGTAAAGGCGATGTCGAACGACAGCCCCTGCGCCTTTAATTTTCGGCCGGCTTCCTTGGCCTCGGCGATGCCCTGTCTCGGTGAGATCGGGATCCTTCCAGCCGGTGAAGAGATTCTTCAGATTCCATTCGCTCTGGCCGTGGCGCACCAGCACGAGAAGTCGGTCGCTCATTTCTTGTTCCGTTCAGGATCTCAAGACCTGCTTCAACTGAGTTAATCAGGCTCCAGCGTTACCTTTCGATGGAGCATGATCTTTTCGGAAAACCGGTTTCCACTTTTCCGGATCATGCTCTAGAAGTCCCCGAGCCCGAGCACGTCGGCCATCGAGTAGAACCCGGGCTTCTTGCCGTGCGCCCATAGTGCTGCCTTGACGGCGCCCTGGGCGAACATCGTGCGGTCCTCGGCCTGGTGCGTCAGCTCGATGCGCTCCATGGCGCCGGCGAAAATCACGCTGTGATCGCCGGTGACGGTGCCGCCGCGCAACGACGCAAAGCCGATGTCGCCGGCTTTGCGCGCGCCGGTGATGCCGTCGCGGCCGCGCGCCGAATGCTGATCCAGCGCGATCTTGCGGCCGGCGGCCGCCGCCTCGCCCAGCAGCAGCGCGGTGCCCGACGGCGCGTCGATCTTGGCCGGTGATGCATCTCCAGAATTTCGATATCGAAATCTGTCATCCAGCGATTGCGCGACGCGCTTGACCAGCGCCGCCAGCAGGTTGACGCCGAGGCTCATATTGCCCGACTTGACGACAATGGCGCGCGAGGTGACGCTCTTGATCACGGCGTCATCCGACGCCGAGAGGCCGGTGGTGCCGATGATGTGAACCAGGCCGCGCTGGGCGGCGATCGCGACATTGGCGATGGTCGCCCCCGGCACGGTGAAGTCCAGAATGCCGTCGGCATTGGCCGACAGCGTCCACAGATCGGCCGACAGCAGCACGCCGTTGGCCGGCAGGCCCGCGAGCACGCCGGCATCCTTGCCCAGCAGTTCGGAACCGGCGCCTCCAGCGCGCCGGTGAGGACCGCGCCCGGGCGTTTCCGAAATCACGCGCGTCAGCGCGCGGCCCATCCGGCCGCCGGCCCCCGCAACGATCAAGCGCATGTCGGACATATTTGAGACCTCGCCAGCCCTTGCCGTATAGCCGGGGCAGGCCGTTCCGGCAACCGATCAGGAGAATACGCAGCTTAAGGCTGCGCGCCGTCGTAACCTTCGATGATCACGAGGTCGCTCTCGGCATGCGGGCTGCGGATCGCGACCAGCCGGGCATATTCCGGTGAATGGTAGCAGGCCAGCGCGGTTTCATAATCCTTGAACTCGAGCACCACATTGCGCGACCGCGACGTGCCTTCCTTGGTTTCGTGCTTGCCGCCGCGCACCAGAAACCTGGCGCCGTATTTCGTGAAGACCGCACCGTTCTGGCGCGACGTATTCCTTGTAGCCATCCATGTTGTGAACATCGACGCGCGCGATCCAGTAGCCCTTTGCCATCTGCATTCTCCCGTTTCGTCAGTTCAAGCCAGCGCCTGCACGATTTCCGCGACGATGGCGTCCGCCGCAGCCCTGGGATCGGCGGCTTCCATGACAGGCCGGCCGACCACCAGATAATCCGCGCCGGCGGCAATGGCGCGGGCCGGCGTCATGATGCGCTTCTGATCGCCGGCGGACGAACCCGCCGGCCGGATGCCCGGCGTCACCAGCTTCATCTGATGACCCACGATCCTGCGCAGGGAAGCCGCCTCCTCCGGCGAACAGACGAGGCCATCGATGCCGAGCACCTGCGCCTGCCGGGCGCGGGCCTCGACCAGTTCGGACACGCCGAGGCGATAACCCGCGGCGTGGAGATCGCCGTCGTCATAAGAGGTCAGCACGGTGACGGCGAGAATTTTCAGGTCCGATCCCGCGCGCGCCTCGACCGCGGCCTTCATGGTCTGCGGATAGGCGTGCACGGTCAGGAAAGTCGCGCCAAGCGCTGCGACGCTCTCGACGCCGCGCGCCACCGTGTTGCCGATGTCGTGCAGCTTGAGATCGACGAATACCTTCTTGCCGGCATCAGCGAGTTGACGGACCAGCGGCAATCCGCCGGCATAAGCGAGCTGATAGCCGATCTTGTAAAATGTCACGCTGTCGCCGAGCCGCGCAATCATCGCTTCGGCGGCGGCGACATCGGGCAGATCGAGCGCGACGATCAACCGGTCGCGGGGAGCGATATTCGCTGGCTGCATCTCACCTCACATCATGCGCTGGGAAACGTCGATCAACTGCCGCACCAGTGCCGTCGAGCGCCTCGATATCGGCCGGATGTTTCAACCGGTCCATATCGTCATAGGCTTCGCCGCGAACGACAGCGCGAGCTGGTTCGGAATCACCGTCGCCTGGCAGGCCGACAGGATCAGCCGCAGCGCCGCCAGCGTCGTGTGCCGCCGAGCCGGCTTTCCGACGCCGCCGCGATCGCAAAGGCGCGTTCGCGAAACACCTGGCCGCGGGTTTCGTGCGCATCCTGCACCCGCGTCACCCAGTCGATGGCATTCTTGACCAGAGGCGGCACCGACGAATTGTATTCCGGCGTCACGATCAGGACGCCATGATGGGCGCCGATCATGCGCTTGAGATTGACCGCATGCTTCGGCACGCCGGATTTCGCCTGCAGATCGCCGTCATAGATCGGCAGCGGAAAATCGCCGAGCGAAATGCGGGTGACCTCGGCGCCGGCCTGCGCCAATTCATACGCCGCCGCCGCCGCCAGCCTCGCATTGAGCGAGCCGGTGCGAAGCGAGCCGGGGATCACCAGGATTTTCAGCGCGGACATGATCTAATCGCGTTCAGGACCAACCCGCCGCTGGAGCGGCACCGGAGGTTCAGCCCTTGCGATACACCCAGACGCGGGCCGGCGGAAGGTTCATCCAGATCCGCTCGGAGGCTTCTGTGGACACGCCGGGCAGCGATTTCGGGATCGGCGGCGCAACCGAATAGGTGAACTGCACGAACGGCGCACCCGGCGCCAGCGCGAGGAAGGCGTCGCGGATCAGCTTCAGGCGCGTCAGCATCGGTTTGGTCACCAGCGGCAGGCCGGAGACAACGGCGGACGGCGGGAGCGCTCAGCACATTCCAGAGCGAATCCCGCAACGCATAGGCGTCGCCCTGCACGACCTTGGCATGCGGATAGCGGTCGCGCAGCAGCGCACAGAAGCCCGGATTATATTCGACCAGCACGAGGCGCTTCTGATCGACGCCATGCTCGATCAGCGCGTTGGTGATCGCGCCGGTGCCCGGCCCAAGTTCGACGACCGGTCCCGAGGAATTGATATCGACATACTGCGCCATGGTGCGGGCCAACACCCGCCCCGAAGGCATCACCGCGCCCATGTGAAGCGGCTTCTCGATCCATGAACGGAGAAAACGAACCTCGTCGTCGAGACGAAGAGGTTTTTTCAACGCACGCACGGACGATTGCAAAGGCATGTCGCTACCAGGCGGGACCGCGATTTCAGCGGTAGTGTCAGAAAATAGTCATAAAGAGGTATAGGTCGCACGAAACGGTCAAGCCGACAGCTCGCGGTCGCAAGCCTTGATTAGCGTGACGTCACGCTCCGCGCGGTGCTGGCGCGGGTACCGAAGAAGTCCTTGACCTTAGTGAAGAAACCCGCAGCCTCGGGTTGGGTTGCACCGGACGATAGTTTTTCGAACTCGGCCAGCAATTCCTGCTGCTTCTTGGTCAGATTCTGCGGCGTTTCGACCACCACCTGAACATACATGTCTCCGGTCTGCCGCGAGCGCAGCACCGGCATGCCCTTTGATGCAATGCGAAAGCGCCGGCCGGACTGGGTTCCGGACGGGACTTTCACCTTGGTCTTGCCCTTGTCGATGGTCGGCACCTCGAATTCGCCGCCCAGCGCCGCCGTCACCATCGAGATCGGCACCCGGCAATGCAGATCGGCGCCGTCGCGCTGAAAGAACTGATGCGTGGCCAGCGACAGGAAAATGTAGAGGTCGCCCGGAGGTCCGCCACGAACGCCGGCCTCGCCTTCACCGGCCAGCCGGATGCGGGTGCCGTCTTCCACGCCCTGCGGGATATTGACCGACAAATTCCGCTCGCGCGTCACCCGTCCCGAGCCCGAGCAGGAGGGACAGGGGTCTTCGATCATCTGGCCGCGGCCCTGGCAGCCAGGGCAGGTTCGCTCCAGCGTGAAAAATCCCTGCGCCTGCCGCACCCGGCCGGCGCCGCCGCACATCGAGCAGGTCTTCGGCTTGGTGCCGGCCTTGGCGCCGGTGCCGGAACAGGATTCGCAGGTCACCGAAACCGGAATCTCGATCTGGGCGGTCTTGCCGAGGAAGGCTTCCTCCAGCGTGATTTCCATGTTGTAGCGCAGGTCGGCGCCGCGTTCGCGCCCGCCGCCGCGGCCGCGTTGCCCGGCCATGCCGAACAGGTCTTCGAAAATATCGGAGAATGACGAGGCAAAGCCGGCGCCGAATCCCGGGACCGCCGCCGCCCTGCTCGAACGCGGCATGGCCGAACCGGTCATAGGCGGCGCGCTTGTCGCCGTCCTTCAGGACCTCGTAGGCCTCGTTGATTTCCTTGAAGCGGACTTCGCTGTTGGCATCGCCCGGATTCTTGTCCGGGTGCCATTTCATCGCGAGCTTGCGGAAGGCTGCCTTGAGCCGGGACTCGTCCGCGGTCCGCTCGACTTCAAGGGTTTCGTAGTAGCAGCGCTTGGTGGACATCCGTCAAATCCGCCCGAAGTTCGTCTTCATTCCCAAGGAATGCGCCTTAGGATGCAGCCCCCAGCTTAATGAAAAATGACCCCCATTCGTCGAGACGCAGCTCGCGCGCTCTTTGGAATGAGGGTCATGTTCCTCGTCGCTTAAGCAGACTTCTTGTTGTTCTTGTCGTCGTCGACTTCGGTAAACTCCGCGTCGACCACGTCGTCCTTGGCGGCATCCTTGGCCGCATCGCTCTCGGCCTGCTGCTTGTACATCGCCTCGCCGAGCTTCATCGAAGCCTGCGCCAGCGTGTTGGTCTTGGCCTTGATGGTCTCGGCGTCGTCACCCTTCAGCGCTTCCTTCAAATCGCTGACGGCGTCCTCGATGGCGCGGCGCTCGCTCTCCTCGACCTTCGAACCGTGTTCGGCCAGCGCCTTCTCGGTCGAATGCACCAGGCTGTCGGCGTGGTTCTTGGCGTCGACCGCCTCGCGGCGTTTCTTGTCCTCGGCGGCGTTGGCCTCGGCGTCCTTGACCATCTTCTGGATGTCGGCCTCGGACAGTCCGCCGGACGCCTGGATCCGGATCTGCTGCTCCTTGCCGGTCGCCTTGTCCTTGGCCGAGACGTTGACGATGCCGTTGGCGTCGATATCGAAGGTCACCTCGATTTGCGGCATCCCGCGCGGCGAGGGAGGAATGCCCATCAGATCGAACTGGCCGAGCACCTTGTTGTCGGCCGCCATTTCGCGTTCGCCCTGGAAGACGCGGATGGTGACGGCGTTCTGGTTGTCCTCGGCGGTCGAGAACACCTGGCTCTTCTTGGTCGGGATCGTGGTGTTGCGATCGATGATGCGGGTGAACACCCCGCCCAGCGTCTCGATGCCGAGCGACAGCGGCGTCACGTCGAGCAGCAGCACGTCCTTGACGTCGCCCTGCAGCACGCCGGCCTGGATCGCCGCGCCGATGGCCACGACTTCGTCCGGGTTGACGCCCTTGTGCGGCTCCTTGCCGAACAACTGCTTCACCACTTCCTGGACCTTCGGCATCCGGGTCATGCCGCCGACCAGCACCACTTCGCCGATCTCGCCGGCGGTGAGGCCGGCATCCTTCAGCGCCTTGCGGCAGGGCTCGATGGTCTTCTGGATGAGATCGTCGACCAGCGCCTCGAACTTGGCGCGCGTCAACTTCATCGTCAGATGCTTCGGACCGGACGCATCCGCCGTGATGAAGGGCAGGTTGATTTCGGTCTGCGTGGTCGAGGACAATTCGATCTTGGCCTTTTCGGCGGCCTCTTTCAGGCGCTGCAAGGCAAGCTTGTCGTTGCGCAGGTTGATGCCCTGCTCTTTCTGGAATTCATCGGCCAGATAGCTGACCAGCCGCATGTCGAAATCTTCGCCGCCCAAGAATGTATCGCCGTTGGTCGACTTCACCTCGAACACGCCGTCGCCGATCTCCAGGACCGAGACGTCGAAGGTGCCGCCGCCGAGATCGTACACCGCGATGGTGCCGGCCTTGGTCTTGTCGAGACCGTAAGCCAGCGCGGCCGCGGTCGGCTCGTTGATGATGCGCAGCACTTCAAGGCCGGCGATCTTGCCGGCATCCTTGGTGGCCTGACGTTGCGCGTCGTTGAAATAGGCGGGAACGGTGATGACGGCCTGATCGACCTTCTGGCCGAGATGGGCTTCCGCGGTCTCTTTCATCTTCTGCAGGATGAAGGCGGAGACCTGCGAGGGCGAGTAGGTCTTGCCGTCGGCTTCGACCCAGGCATCGCCGTTGGACGCCTTGACGATCTTGTAGGGGACGAGCTTCTTGTCCTTCTCGACCATCGGGTCGTCATAGCGGCGGCCGACCAGGCGCTTGACCGCGAAGAAGGTGCGCTCGGGATTGGTCACCGCCTGGCGCTTGGCGGGCTGGCCGACGAGGCGCTCGCCATCATCGCTGAAAGCGACAATCGACGGCGTCGTCCGCATGCCTTCGGCGTTCTCGATGACTTTCGCAGTCTTGCCATCCATTACGGCGACGCACGAATTGGTGGTGCCGAGATCGATCCCAATGACCTTTCCCATGGTCCTCATATCCTTCTTTTTGCGGCAGGTTGGCTGGGCCCTGACGGCGCACCAATCCAAACCCCCAACGATCAAATGCTCGCGATATTGCGACGGTGAGCCTCATATAGGAGGGGGGGCAGGCCTGCAAGGACCGAGGCGCAACCTTAGCCCGCGAAAACCCTACCCTTTGAAAGATAGTGTCGGTTCGGGAGCCGGCCCGGCAGCGCGTAGCCTCGCCAGCGGACAGGTCGCGGCGCCGGCGCGATCCCCAAAGGTGGCCGGTTACGGCAACGGAATCGCGGCATGGTCTGTTGCCGGAGCGGCAAAAAGGCTAAAGCGGTGGACTGGAACGCGGCCACCCGGTGCCCGGGCCCGCGCCGGCCGACCATCGAACGGCCTCAATGCAAACTCAGTAGATTTTCATGAAACCCATTCGACTATTGTCCGCCGTTGCCCTGCTCGTTGCCACCCTCAGTCCGGCCTTTGCCGCGGAGGCCGTATTTCCGCCGGGGGTCCGGGTCGGCATGACGCCGCTGGTCGGCCTGGTCGGCGCCAAGACCTTCGTCGGATTCGAAACCGAGGACCACAGCGTCAAGGTGCTGGTGGCAGAACTCCCGGCCGGGGCCTACGGCGAAGTCGTAAACGCCTTCAAGGCCGCTCCGACGGCCACCCCTGGCATCAAGCCGGAGAGCATCGAGACCACTGCCGGCATGGCCTATTACACCGCGGAAAACGCCAAGGATGGCGCCAACAATGTGCGGCGCTATTCGATGATTCTGCCGGGCGGCACCTTCTCCGGCTATGTCGCCGTGCAGGTTCCCGAAGATGCCAGCAAAATCTATACCGACGAGGCGGTGCGGCAGATGTTTGCGTCGGCCGCGATCCGCAAGGAAGTTCCGGTCGCCGAGCAGCTTGGGCTGATGCCGTTCAAGATCAGCGACCTCAGCGATTTCAAGAATGTCCGCACCCTGGCGCCGGGTGCCGCCATCATTCTCGCCGACGGCGACGAAGCTACCGGATTTGAGGCCGCCCCCTTCATGGTGCTCGGCCTCATGGGATCCGCCCCGACAGCAGGCGGAGGATCGCGACCGCTTTGCCCAACAGGTCGCAACCACGATTCCCGGGGTCCGCGACGCGCGGATCACGATGTCCGAACCGATTCGCATCGACGGCATGCCCGGCTATGAAACCCGCGTCGATGCGACCAGCGGCAAGGACAATACCGCCGTCACCGTCGTGCAATGGTTACGGTTCGGCGGCCCGACCGCCTTGCGCATCATTGGAAGCGCCCCGCGCGACCAATGGTCGAAAGCATTCCCGCGCTTCCGCGCGGTGCGCGACGGAATTCAGCCGCGTGAATAGGCGTCGACACTGATGCGCTATATGCCGAAAATTCGCTCCGTCCCCGGCGCCTGAACTCCTTTACGCTCGCGCCGCGACCTGATTTGCTGGCCCATCTTCCGATCGGGAGATGCAACATATTGGATTGGACCGGAGGCGGATTCTTGCGGGCTTCGGCACGGTGGCGATCATGACCGTTGTTTCAAAGCCGCTTTGGGCGGCAGCTTCGATCAAGCCCGATGACGCATCGGCGCTTCTGGTGATCGATGTCCAAAACTGTTTCCTGCCCGGCGGCAGTCTCGCCGTGAAGGACGGCGACCAGGTCGTTCCCGTGATCAACCGCATCGCCAAGGGCTTTACAAATGTCGTGATGACGCAGGACTGGCACCCGGTCGGCCACGTCTCATTCGCGTCTTCCCACCCCGGCAAGAAACCTTTCGAAACCATCGATCTCAAATACGGCAAGCAGGCGCTGTGGCCCGATCACTGCGTGCAGGGAACCGACGGTGCCTCGCTTTCGAAGGACCTCGCAATTCCGCAGGCGGGGCTGATCGTTCGAAAGGGGGTCCGCCAGGACGTCGACAGCTACTCCGCTTTCACCGAGGCCGACGGCAAAACAACCACGGGCCTCGCCGCCTGTCTGAAAGCCCGCAAGCTGCAGCGGCTGTTCGTGGCCGGCCTCGCGACCGATTTCTGCGTCGCCTGGACCGCGCTCGACGCCCGCAAGGCCGGATTCGAAACCTATGTGGTCGAAGACGCCTGCCGCGGCATCGACACTCAGGGCTCGTTGGCCAAGGCCTGGGCGGACATGGCCAAGGCCGGCGTCAATCGCATCCAATCGGGCGATATCGCGGTTTAGGTTGATTCGGCAGCGCCGACTTTCGCGCCCCCCTTGGAGACCGCGACCAGGGCCGGCCGCAACACGCGCTCGCCGATCATGAAGCCGGCCTGCACCACCTGCACCACCGTTCCCGCGGGAACGGACGCGTCAGGAACCTCGTACATCGCCTGCTGAAAATTCGGATCGAATTTCTCGCCCGACGGATCGAATTTCTTGACGCCGTTTTTCTCCAGCGTGTTGAGCAGCGATCGCTCGGTCAGTTCGACGCCTTCGATCAGCGCCTTCAGGCCGGGATCGGCGGCGGCCTTGGCGTCGGCCGGAACCGCATCGAGCGCGCGCTGCAGATTGTCGGCGATATCGAGCACGTCGCGGGCGAACCCGGTGATGCCATAGATTCGCGCATCGGCGACTTCGCGCGTGGTGCGCTTGCGCAGGTTTTCCATTTCCGCCAGCGTGCGCAGCATCTTGTCGCGCAGTTCCGCGGCTTCCTTGGCCAGCGCTTCGGCCGATCCTTCCTCCGGATCGTCGGGCATGATGTAGGGCTTGGAAACCACGGGCTCGGAGGCCTGCGCCGGGTTAACCGGATCATCTTCGTTCTGCCGGTTGGGATCGGTCATCGACTGCCTTCTTGAATAAATGGCCTGGGATCAATGCGGGGGCGCGTTGCTGGGCGGGATATCGTGCTTTAAGCGCCAAAAATCAAGCGTAACCGGGCCGGTATCGGCCGGCTCATCCGCCCAGCATCCGGCTGACGATGCGCGCGGCATAGTCCACCGTCGGAATCACCCGGGCATAGTTCAGCCGGGTCGGCCCGATCACGCCGAGAACGCCGACGATATGACCCGCCGCATCGCTGTAGGGCGCGATGATCGTGGAAGAGCCGGACAGCGAAAACAGCTTGTTTTCCGAGCCGATGAAAATCCGCACGCCTTCGGCGCGTTCGGCGCGGCCCAACAGATCGATCACGCCGCGCTTGGTCTCGAGATCGTCGAACAGCAGCCTGACCCGCTCCAGATCTTCCAGCGCGTGCAGATCCTCCAGCAGATTGGCGTGCCCGCGTACGATCAGCTGGCGGTCATCGCTCTCGCCGCCGGACCAGCTCGCGATCCCGGCGGCGATCACCTTCTGCGTCAGTTGATCGAGTTCGGTGCGGTTTTGCGTCAATGCGGTTTCAAGTTCGAGGCGCGCCTCCGCCAGCGTGCGCCCGCGAATCCGCGCGTTGAGAAAATTGGTGGCTTCTGTCAGGGCCGATGAGGGAACCCCGGGCGGCAGCATCAGCACGCGGTTCTCGACCTGGCCGTCCTCGCCGACCAGCACCACCAGCGCCCGCTCCGGCTCCAGCCGCACGAATTCGATATGCTTCAGGCGCGAATTGGATTTGGCGGTCAGCACCACCGCCGCGGCCCGGGTCAGGCCGGACAGCCGCGTCAAGGCTTCGCCAAGGGCGGCTTCGACCGATTGCGCCTTGCCGACCGAGGCCAGCTGGGTCTGGATCGACTGCCGCTCCGGCTCGGTGAGATCGCCGACCTGCATCAGGGCATCGACGAAAAAACGCAGGCCCAGTTCGGTGGGCAGCCGGCCGGCCGAGGTATGCGGTGCGTAAATCAACCCCAGCTGCTCAAGATCCGACATCACGTTGCGGACCGAGGCCGGCGACAGCGGCACCGCGATCAGCCGCGAAATGTTGCGCGATCCGACCGGTTCGCCGGTGGCGAGATAACTCTCGACGATTTGACGAAAAATGTCGCGCGAACGCTCATTGAGCTGGGCAAGCCCGGCATTCGGCGCGATCAGGCCAATCGGATCGTGGTGGACCACAAGGTACTCCAGTCGATACTTAAAGCGCGACCGGACGCAAAACCGGATTTGCTGGTCGCGCCTGCAACATGCCCTAACTTGTCCATCTCAGGGGTCAGATACAAGCAGGCATTGGCCCGATGAGGTGGTCAAGGGTCCGTTAAGGGCCTTGCCGCTGCCGCTTCCCCCTCCTACAAGCACCGCGAACTGTAACTCTTGCTGATTTCTCGGAGGATTCCCATGCGGCCAAGCCGCCGTGCGCCGGATGAACTGCGCGCCGTATCGCTGGAACGCGGCGTGGTCAAATACGCCGAGGGTTCCTGCATGGTCAAATTCGGCGACACCCACGTGCTGGTGACGGCAACGCTGGAAGAGCGCCTGCCGCCCTGGCTCAAGGGCCAGGGCCGCGGCTGGGTCACCGCCGAATACGGCATGCTGCCGCGGGCCACCCTCGAGCGCACCCGCCGCGAGGCTTCCGCCGGCAAGCAGAACGGCCGTACCGTCGAAATCCAGCGCCTGATCGGCCGCTCGTTGCGGGCCACGCTCGATCTCGAAGCGCTGGGCGAGCGCCAGATCACCGTGGACTGCGATGTGCTGCAGGCCGATGGCGGCACCCGCACCGCCTCGATCACCGGCGCCTGGGTCGCGCTGGCCGACTGCATCAGCTGGATGAAGACCCGCAACATGGTCAAGGGCAACGTGCTGCGCGACAATGTGGCTGCGATCTCCTGCGGCATCTACAACGGCACCCCGGTGCTCGACCTCGATTACGCCGAGGACTCCGAGGCCGATACCGACGCCAATTTCGTCATGACCGGCGACGGCCGCATCATCGAGGTGCAGGGCACCGCCGAAAAGACCCCGTTCTCGCAGGACGAATTTTTGGCGCTGATGGCGCTGGCGCGCAAAGGCGTGGCGCGGCTGGTGGATCTGCAAAAAATGGCTGTGGCGTGATTCGCAAAAGGCCGTCATGCCCCGCCATGACGGACTGTAAATGTCCATGACTCAACATCGCCGAATCACAGGCAGACTGGTGATCGCGACCCACAATCCCGGCAAGCTCGCCGAAATGCGCGAACTGCTGGCGCCGCACGGGGTCGAGGCGATATCGGCCGGCGAGCTCGGGCTCGGCGAGCCCGACGAGACCGGCGAGACCTTTCGCGCCAATGCCAGGATCAAGGCGGTCGCCGCGGCGAAGGCGGCGCAGCTGCCGGCGTTCGCCGACGATTCCGGATTGGTGGTCGATGCGCTGGACGGCGCGCCCGGGATCTTCTCCGCGCGCTGGGCCGGTCCGAATAAAGATTTTACCGCCGCGATGACGCGGATCGAGCGACTGTTGCAGGAGCGCGGCGCCAGCACGCCGCCGCAGCGCCGCGCGCATTTCGTTTCCGCGCTGTGCGTCGCATGGCCCGACGATCATCTCGAAGAAGTCGAGGCGCGCGCCGACGGCACGCTGGTATGGCCGCCGCGCGGCGCCGCCGGCTTTGGCTACGACCCGGCGTTCCTGCCCGATGGCCACGCCCGCACCTTCGGCGAAATGACCAGCATCGAAAAGCATGGCCTGCCGCCGCTCGGACTGGGGCTGTCACACCGCGCCCGCGCCTTCGTCAAGCTGGCGGAGATCTGCCTGTGACCGGCGTAAAGAGCCCCCACCCTAACTCTCCCCCGCAAGCGGGAGAGGGAAAAAACGCCTTCGGCGTTTACGTGCATTGGCCGTTTTGCCTGTCGAAATGTCCGTATTGCGATTTCAACAGCCATGTCCGGCATGCCCCGGTCGACGAAGACCGATTCGCGCAGGCTTTCGCGCGCGAGATCGAGACCACCGCGGCGCGCACGCCGGGCCGGCAGGTATCGTCGATTTTTCTCGGCGGCGGCACGCCGTCGCTGATGCGGCCGCAAACCGTCGGCGCGATCCTGGATTCGATCGGCAAGCATTGGCGCGTCGCGCCCGGCGTCGAGGTCACGCTGGAAGCCAACCCGACCAGCGTCGAGGCCACCCGGTTTGCCGGCTACCGCGCCGCCGGCGTCAACCGGGTATCGCTCGGCGTGCAGGCGCTGGACGACGCCTCGCTGAAGGCGCTGGGACGCCTGCACACCGCGCGCGAAGCGCTCGACGCGGTCGCGATCGCGCGCTCCGCCTTCGACCGCTATTCGTTCGATCTGATCTATGCCCGTCCCGACCAGACCCCGCAGATGTGGGCGGACGAGCTGAAACACGCGATCGCGGAAGCAGCCGAACACCTGTCGCTCTATCAGCTGACGATCGAACCGGAGACGCCGTTCTTCGGGTTGCATGCCGCCGGCAAACTGAAGACGCCGGACGAGGCGACCGCGCGCGCGCTGTATGATGTGACGC
The DNA here is from genome assembly GCA_963734795.1 of uncultured Alphaproteobacteria bacterium. GTDB lineage: Bacteria > Pseudomonadota > Alphaproteobacteria > Rhizobiales > Xanthobacteraceae > Bradyrhizobium. The sequence goes on along the minus strand of CAVTIW010000009.1, from coordinate 696,352 downwards.
AGGAGGTCTGTGCCCAATATGGGCTGCCGTCCTACGAGATTTCCAATCACGCCCGCGCCGGGGCGGAATGCCAGCACAATCTGGTTTATTGGCGCGGCGATGAATATGCCGGCATCGGTCCCGGCGCGCATGGCCGCCTCGATATCGATGGCGTCAGGCATGCCGTCGCCACCGAAAAGCGGCCCGAGGCCTGGCTGATGCGGGTCGAGGAGTCAGGCCACGGCGTCATCACCGACGACCTCCTCAACAGCGAAGAGCGCGCCGACGAATTTCTGCTGATGGGCCTGCGGCTTGCCGAGGGCATCGACCCGCAGCGTTATGCGGCGCTGTCGGGCCGCGCGCTCGATCCGCATCGGATTGCGGTGCTGCGCGAAGAAGGCGCCATCGTGGTCGATGAAACCGGCCGGCTGCGGGTCACCCAGGCCGGATTTCCGGTGCTGGACGCCGTGGTGGCGGATCTGGCGGCGTAAATTGCTTTTTCCCCTTTCCCCTCGCGGGAGAGGAAAAAAGGGCGTTCGCCAGGACGACGGCGGAGAAACTACGCGCCAAAACTCTTCGGCGAACCGGCCACCGCCACCCCGCCGCCCGAACCGACCCGCATCACCGCAAGACCCCGCTCATTGGTGCCGTCGGGGCGGAATCGAAACAGGCCGTCGATGCCGGCAAAGCCGGATGGATTGGTCAGCACCTCGGGCGAAAACCGCTGCGGCCCTTGGGTTCGCGCCAGTGCCGCGACCAGCGCCACCGCGTCATAGGCCAGCGTCGCGGTGCGGACCGGATCGGCGCGGTATTTGGCGCGGTAGCGGGCCGAGAAACTCCGGAACCCGGAAGGATCCGGCGCGGCGTAAAGGCCGCCCTGCAGGGCCGGGCTGGCGAACACGCGCGGATTGTCCCACAGGCCGGTGCCGAGCAGCTGGATGTTTTTCAGATTGGCCCCGGCCGCGGTCAGCGCGTCGGCCACCGCCACCACCGAATTGCCGTCGTCGGCGAGGAACAGCGCGTCCGCGCTACCGAGCGCCTGCGCCACGGTCCGCGCCGCGGTGGCGCGGTCGGCACCGTATTTTTCAAACGCGACGATGCGGCCGCCCCTGCGGGCCACCGCCTGCTTGAAGGTGCCCTCCACCACATTGCCATAGGCGTTCTCGGGCAGCAGCGCGGCAAAGGATCGCTTTCCGATGCTGGCGGAATATTCGACGATCCGGTTGACGTCGGACTCGGGCAGGAAGCTCAGGAGATAGACGCCCCGGCCGGCCACGCTGGAATCGGTCGAGAACGCGATCACCGATACGCCGTGCGCCCGCGCCAGTTGCGCCGTCGCCGGAACCGACAGCGCGAACAGCGGGCCCAGAATGATCTCGGCGCCTTCGTCGAGCGCCTGCTGCGTGCCCTGCTGGGCGCCCTGCGGGCTGCCGCCATCGTCCTTGATCAGCAGCTGGATGTTGGGATTCTGGAATTCCGCCAGCGCCATCTCGGCGGCATTCTTCATCGACTGCGCCGCGACGCCGGCATTCCCGGACGCCGACAACGGCAGGATCAGGCCGACCTTGACCTGCCCGTTGCCGACCGCGAGCGGCTGCTGCGGTGGCCCTGCCGGGCCAGGCGCCGGGCTCGAAAACGAACTGAGGCTCTGCTCCAGCCCGGAGCAGGCCCCAAGCAAGGGTGCACCGAGAATCAGGCCGACCGCCGTCCGCCGCGTTGCCCCGGAATACTGAGGCTTTGGCGGATTCTTCACCGGATCCTTCCCCGGACCCTTGGGCAGTTCCTTGGAATTTCGCGGCCCCACCATCGTATCTCTATCTCTTGACCGACCGGGATCGGCCAGGACTCCACCTCCTGATGATCAGGCGGGTGGATTCAGGCATATTGTCGGCGAATAGTTAACCAAAACAAAAGGATTATGGCCTTCCGACACCGGCACTGGTTGCGGGAACCTGCTTTCTCACCGCTGCGCCGAATCAACACCGATATCCCGGACATGCAGGATCGTGGCGTAAGCGCTGTGTTCCCTCTAGATTGGCATTATGCGCGCAAAAGCGGCTTCGACAAATACAACTGAAGACCTGACGGGGCCCTCCGCCAGGACATTTTCCGTGGGAAACCACATCCTGACCGCGCCGAAGGCGGTTCCCGGCCTGCATCTGGTGGCGACGCCGATCGGCAATCTCGGCGACATCACCTTGCGCGCGCTGGAAACGCTGGCCGGTGTCGACATCATCGCCTGCGAGGATACCCGCATCACCCGCCGGCTGACCGAGCGCTATGCGATCTCGGCGCTGCTCAAACCCTATCACGAACACAACGCCGCATTGGCGCGGCCGAAAATCCTGGAAAAACTGGCGCAGGGCGCTTCCATCGCTTTGGTCTCGGATGCCGGCACCCCGCTGATTTCGGACCCTGGCTTCAAACTGGTGCGCGAGGTCTGCGCGGCGGGTCATCCGGTGGTCGCGCTGCCGGGGCCCTCCTCGGTGCTGGCGGCGCTCGCGGTGGCGGCGCTGCCCACCGACCGGTTCTTCTTCGAGGGGTTTTTGCCGTCCAAGGCGACCGCGCGCCGGGCGCGGCTTGCCGAGCTCGCGCGCATCGACGCGACCCTGGTGATGTTCGAATCCGGCAACCGGGTCCAGGACACGCTGGCCGACCTCGCCAGCACCATGGGCGGGCGCGATGCCGCGCTGTGCCGCGAGATGACGAAAATGCATGAAGAGATCCGGCGTGCTCCGATCTCCCAAATGGCGTTGGCGGCGGATACGCTGGAGACGCGCGGCGAGTTCGTGCTGGTGATCGGCCCGCCCGCGGCGGGCGCGCAGATCATGGCGGAAGACGAACTGGACGAGCTGTTGCGGAACTCGCTCCAGCGCGACAGCGTCAAGGATGCGGTGGCGCATGCGGTCGAACTATCGGGCCGGCCGCGCCGCGAGATCTATGCCCGCGCGCTCGAGCTCGCCAAGGAAACTGCAAAGGAAATTGCAAAGGAAAATGCGCAGGCCAGCGTGGAAGGCGACGATGGCCAGGACTGACATAGGCAAGACCGACGCCGCCCGGCCCGAAGCAACGCCCGCGAAGGTGGCCGCACCGGCGCGGGTCGCGGCGTTTCGAACCGGGCTCTCGGCCGAAACCCGCGCCGCCGCGTACCTGATGGCCAAGGGCTATCGTATCCTGGCAAAACGCTTCCGCACGCCCTATGGCGAGATCGACATCGTGGCGCGCAAACGCAGTCTGCTGGCGTTTGTCGAGGTCAAGGCCCGCGCCAGCCTCGATGACGCCGCCTATGCGGTGACGCCGCGCCAGCAGGCCCGCATCATCGATGCCGCGCAGGCCTGGCTGATGGCGCATCCCGAACACGCCGAGTTCGAGCTGCGTTTCGACGCCATGCTGATTGCGCCGCGGCGATTGCCGCGGCATCTGTTGGCGGCGTTCGACGCCAGCACCTGAAAACCCCTTCCCATCAAACTTGCGGACCCAAAAATGAAATTGAACGTCGCCGTCCAGATGGACCCCATCGCGCGCATCAACATCCGCGGCGATTCAACCTTCGCGCTGCTGCTGGAAGCGCAGAAGCGCGGCCACGGGCTGTCCTATTACACGCCGGACAAGCTCTCGCTGCGCGGCGAGGAGCTGGTCGCCCCGGTGCAGACGCTCAGCGTGCGCGACCAGCCCGGCGACCATTTCACGCTCGGCGAGCCGAAGCGCGAACCGCTGGCGCAATTCGACGTGATCCTGCTGCGGCAGGATCCGCCGTTCGATCTCGCCTACATCACCTCGACGCATTTTCTCGAGCGGCTGCATCCCAAAACGCTGGTGGTGAACGATCCCGCCAGCGTGCGCAACGCGCCGGAAAAAATCTTCGTGATGGATTTTCCGGACCTGATGCCGCCGACGCTGATTTCGCGCGATCTCGACGAGATCAATTCGTTCCGCGACGAGCACGGCGCGGTGGTGATGAAGCCGCTGCACGGCCATGGCGGGGCGGCGGTGTTTCGCATCATGCCGCAGGACATGAATTTCGGTTCGCTGTTCGACATGTTTTCCGTCACGTTCCGCGAGCCCTGGGTGATCCAGCGCTTTCTTCCCGAGGTCAAACACGGCGACAAGCGCATCATCCTGGTCGACGGCGAATTCGCCGGCGCCGTCAACCGGGTGCCGGCGGCGGACGATCTGCGCTCCAACATGGTGCGCGGGGGTGCCGCGCAAGCCACCGACCTCACGCCGCGCGAGCGCGAGATCTGCGCGCGGCTGGCGCCGGCGCTGCGCCAGCGCGGATTATTGTTCGTCGGCATCGACGTCATCGACGGCCACCTCACCGAAATCAACGTCACCTCGCCGACCGGCATCCGCGCCATCGCGAAGCTCGGCGGGCCGGATGTCGCGGCGATGATCTGGGACGTGATCGAGAAGAAGCGGGGGTGATTCGCGGATTACTAACTCACTGTGAAAAAAAATTCTGATCTACGCGCGGCAAAAAGCCACCTCCATCAATCATCTTCCTATAGCTTGAGAAAGCTTCCTCAGGAGAGATTAAGCGGCTGATGACGGCACTTCTAAGCAGTCCGAGAGCCCGTCACTCTTGCTTCGCCCAATTCTATCGTAGCTGCGTTGCGCGCCTTCTTGTCATCCGAGGCGTTTCAATTACCGACACAATCCTTCTGGTGAGTTCCGTGCCTTCCCAAAGGACAAGCCAATACGGAAGCAAAGGACAAGACCGATAAGCACGTGGAGGGTAAAGCAAACCCTCAACTTCTCGATAAGAAGCTCAAGCCATTCAAGAATGAGCCAGACGCAAACGGCATCATTCAGTTTAACACACTGCCGCGTTAGTCGCCCTGCTTTGCGACATCCGAAAGCCTAAAAAGAGATCAAGCGGGTAGTGTGCATGTCTCGCCGGACCCGTTCCCTTAATGTTCTTGCGGCCACCGGGGGGATTATGTACTTGACAAAAGTAGGCCGATTCGATTAGAGGTTGAGGCACAGGGGATTTGCCATGGCCGGACCAGCACAGTTTCAGAACACTATTTTCGTTGATGAGAGCGCAGCCCGTGAGGCGCTTGAGCAGGTGCGCTGGCCCAATGGCGCGGTGTGCCCTCATTGCGGCGTGACCGGCAATGGCATCGTCAAGGTGGAAGGCAAGAAGCAGTCTCACCGTCCCGGCCTGTACTACTGCAACCATTGCAAAGGCCAGTTCACGGTAACGGTCGGCACCGTGTTCGAGCGCTCCAAGGTGCCGCTTACCAAGTGGTGGATGGCTGTCTATCTGCTCAATTCGAGCAAGAAGGGCGTGAGCGCGCACCAGATCCACCGTACCCTCAAGGTCACGTACAAGACCGCGTGGTTCATGATGCACCGTATCCGCGAGGCAATGCGGACGGGCGGGCTTGGGCCTATGGGCGGCAATGGCAAGACTGTGGAAGTGGATGAGACCTATATCGGTCGCTTGGAAGGCCAGCCCGCAAAGGCCGGACCCGCTACCAAGAATATCGTTTTGACGCTGGTCGAGCGCGGTGGCGGTGCCCGCAGCTTCCATATCGACAGCACGTCGATTGCCGATATCGCGCCGATCCTCAAGGCGAACATCGCCAAGGAAAGCGGCCTCATGACCGATGAGGCGCGGCACTATATGGAACCCGGCAGAGACTTCGCCAGCCATGACGCGGTGAACCACACTGACAAGGAATATGTTCGCTACTGGAACGAAGTCACCGACCAGCTTCGCCCCGATGGGAAGCCCCTTGTCGTTACAACGACGATCACCACCAACACAGTCGAGGGCTTCTATTCGATCTTCAAGCGCGGAATGAAGGGCATCTATCAGCATTGCTCCGAGAAGCATCTGCACCGCTATTTGGCCGAATTTGATTTCCGCTATTCAAACCGCGTGGCGCTTGGCGTCAACGATGGGGAACGTGCGATCCTTGCCATGAAGGGTATCGAGGGCAAGCGTCTCACGTACCGGCCGACTAACAAGTCAATCGGCTAAGATACTCGCCAAGCGCTTCATTCGCTGGCGCAAGCGACGCAAAAGGGAGCGCGGCGATGAATCGGGACGAAAAGATTGAATTTCTCGGCGGTCAGGTCCACGCCCTGATGGGATTTGCTCATGCTGTAATCGCGAGCCATTCCCATCTAGACGTGTTGGCGCGGCGGCTTGAGCAGATAGGGACGGTGAACTTAGCAACCGCTGAAACCGCTGCTGTCCGCGAAGAATACGTTCTCGGGGTGGAAGATATTCGGAATCGCCTGAAGGCGGCTGTAACCAACGAGTTGGCACAGCGGACGAATCCCAAATAGCTCCGAGGCTTTCATCTGCTTTTTCCATCGCGCCCAGATAGGCGCGCGATGCGGTTCGGGCAACGCACCGCTATTTTGTCTGTGGCTTGCGAGCCTTCCGCTTGGGACTCGCGGCCTTTTTGCCTCTAGGCTTTCCCAGCTTCATTTCATCGTGCGGCTTTGGCGGCTGGCGCAGCAATTCCTGCATCGTCCGCAGCGTGTTTTCGTCAACCTGGGGCTTGTTTGTCATGACCGATTTACCTCTTCCGCCGTCACCTCTGCGCAGTTTTTATTTTGATTATGGTTTTTTCCTCGACGCATACACCGCCTTTGAAACGCTGCTAGAATTGCTCCTTAAGGCAGAGCTCCGGCTCACCAACGAAGAAACATCTATAACATTTTCGGCCATCGGGTTTGGGATAAAGGCTGCAATACTTCGATCGTTGTTAGCGCGGAACCCCATCAACGAACAGAAAATCAAGTTGATTGTCGAGGCAAACAAAGCGGCGGAGAGGAACAGCTTTGCCCATGGTTTCCTTGTGCCAAACAACGGTTGGACGAAATTCACCCTCGTAAGGCGTGAGGTCAAAGAGAAATATGCAGCAACCGTAAAGCCTATGACTGCGGACTCTATGACCGCTCACGCTAAGGCGTTTTACGACCGCGTGAACGCTCTGCTTTCATACTGCGGCCTGAAGCATGAGGACGTGAGTAATTATCAAAAATGGGTTTTAGGCGACGCGCTAGATCGGGCAGAGCAGGCCAAAACAGCCCATCTGAAACGTCGCTCCAAACGGGGGCGGACCACTCGTTTAAAGCCTGCTCAAGATCAGCAATAAGAGCCTCGTCCCGATCCTTGGTGGCGCTCTCGCCCATGGCCGAAACATACCCCCCCCGTTCCCAGCTTCAACCGCGCTTTTTGAGGGTGCGTTGCGCCCTAACCCATTATTTTCTATCATGTTCTTGCCCTTTTGTTAAGTACATAATCCCCGCCACCGGTGCTTTCCGCTACCTTTGATTGCGTAAAGAGGGCGGCATGGTCCAGCGCGTTTCCACCGTAGCCTTTGAGGGGATCGAAGCCCGCGCCGTCGACGTGCAGGTGCAGGTCGCGCCGGGATTGCCGGCTTTCGCCATCGTCGGGCTGCCCGACAAGGCGGTGTCCGAGGCCCGCGAGCGGGTCCGTTCGGCCCTGATCGCCTCGGGCCTGGCACTCCCCGCACGCCGAATCACCGTCAACCTCGCGCCCGCCGATCTGCCCAAGGAAGGCAGCCATTATGATCTGCCGATCGCGCTCGGGCTGATGGCGGCGATCGGCGCCATTCCGCCGGATGCCTTGAACGGCTTCACGGTGCTCGGCGAACTCGGGCTTGATGGATCGATCGCGCCGGTGGCCGGCGTGTTGCCGGCGGCGATCGGCGCCAATTCGCGCGACGAGGGCCTGATTTGCCCGGCGGTGTGCGGCGCGGAAGCGGCCTGGGCAAGCCCGGATATCCAGATCGTGGCGGCCAACTCGCTGATCCAGATCGCCAACCATTTCAAGGGCACCCAGGTGCTGTCGCGGCCGCAGCCGAAGGTGCACGAGGCGCAAGCCAATCTGCTCGACCTGCGCGACATCAAGGGCCAGGAAAGCGCCAAGCGCGCGCTCGAGATCGCCGCCGCCGGCGGGCATCATTTGCTGATGATCGGCTCGCCCGGCGCCGGCAAGTCGATGCTGGCGGCGCGGCTGCCCTCGATCCTGCCGCCGCTGTCGCCGTCCGAACTGCTCGAGGTCTCGATGATCGCCTCGGTGGCGGGCGAAATCCAGGGCGGCGCGCTGACCGCGCGACGGCCGTTCCGTTCGCCCCACCATTCCGCCAGCATGGCGGCGCTCACCGGCGGCGGCATGCGGGCAAAACCCGGCGAAATCTCGCTGGCGCATCAGGGCGTGCTGTTCCTCGACGAATTGCCGGAGTTCGATCCGCGCGTGCTGGATTCGCTGCGCCAGCCGCTTGAAAACGGCGAGGTCGCGGTGTCCCGCGCCAATCATCGCGTCACCTATCCGGCGCGCTTCATGCTGGTCGCGGCGATGAACCCGTGCCGCTGCGGCCACGCCTATGAGCCAGGCTATTCCTGCAAGCGCGGGCGGGTCGAGCGCTGCACCGGCGATTATCAGGCGCGCATCTCGGGCCCGCTGATGGACCGCATCGATCTGCGGATCGAGGTGCCGGCGGTGACCGCCGCCGATTTGATCCTGCCGCCGCCTGCGGAAGGCTCGGCGGAAGTCGCCGCGCGCGTCGCCGCAGCGCGCGACATCCAGCGGGCGCGTTACGCCGCCGCGGGCTTGCCGCAGATCCGCACCAATGCGGAAGCGCCGGCGTCGGTGCTGGAAGAAATCGCGCAGCCCGACGCGCACGGCCTGAAACTGTTGCGCGACGCCGCCGAAACCATGCGGCTGTCGGCGCGCGGCTATCATCGCGTCTTGCGCGTCGCCCGCACGCTGGCCGACCTCGACGGTACTGAGAAGATCGGCCGGCTGCATCTGGCCGAAGCGCTGTCCTACCGCGCGCTGGCCGAAGATCTGCGGCGCGCGGCCTGAAATCGATCGATGGGTCGGCGCGCGGCGTCGGCGTCAACTCGGCGGTAACGAGTTTTATTTACACTCTGCCAACCATAAGCCTTCGCTTGTTGCGGGGTTGTCGTCGAGCGAGTGGCGTATCATGTTGCGTTTCAAGATTCTGGCCTCGGCTGTTCCATTGCTGGTCGCGGCCGTGTTCGCACGCGGCGGCTTGTCGTCCGGCCCGCGTCCGTGCATCGCCATCGGCGACTCTTCGGTGCAGATCACATCGGCGCCCTGGCACGCCGACCTTCACGTCAGTTTCACCGACGATCCGGCTGCCGCGACCGTGCGGGTGCAGCTATCCGACAGCGCCGAGGCCGCCGATTTCGCCGTCGTCGACGATGACGATGGTTCGGAGGCCAGCGCCTGCGAGGTCACGCCGGCGACGCAATTCGTGGCGATCTCCGAAAGCGGCTCCGGATCGGCGCCGGTCATCTATCTCTCAGCCCACGGTCCGGCCGATTACCGGATCTTCGTGCGGTCGAAGACATTTACCGCGCGCGATGCCGCGGCCCTGATCGTCGGCGCCAGCGGCGGACACCCCCATATGGCCGCCGCCTCGCTCTGAACCCGGTCTTCATACATTATTTACCCTGTTCTCATTGCACCGCCTGACCCCGCCCGGCCTCAAGCACTTTGCAAGGTCGCCGTCGCATCGTGGCCTCAGCACGCGACGCGCGTCGAGGCGGTCCCCCTGCCGGTCGCGCGAGACGAATCGCGGTGCTGCAAGGCAATCCCAGGGTAGTCGGCGATGGCGCAGGTTTTCCGGATCAAGACACGCATACGCCGCTTCATGCGGCGTCATCCGTGGCTGATGTTCGCGTTCCGCTCGTTCACGATCTTCTCCGCCGCCTTCGGCGGCGCCTATGGATTCATTGCCGGAAGCCGGTCGCAGGAGTCCGGTTATAATCCGCACATCTTCGCCATCGGCGCCAGTTTCCTGTTCGCGCTGGCCTGCGTCGGGCTCGCCACCCTGAGCATGCGGCTGCGCTGGATGCGCAGGCGACTCCGCAAGGTCGCCCTGCACAATGAGGCGCTGGCCGACCGCAATTGGGAATTGCAGGAGGCCGAGCAGCGGGCCCGCAGCCTGTTCGAATTGCAGGGCGACCTGATCGTTCTGCGCGACGCCGACGGCAGCATCACCTTCGTCAACGACGCCTATTGCGAACTGGCGCAGCTGCCGCGCGACGCGCTGATCGGCAGCCGCTTCGCACTCGATATCCTCGAACAGGGCGACACCGCGATCGAAAGCAACGGCACCCGGATTCACGACCAGAAGATCGCAACCGCGTTCGGACCGCGATGGATCGCATGGCGCGAAGGCCTGATTCGATCGGATGCGGGCGCGCCTGCCGAGATGCAAAGCGTCGGCCGCGACGTCACCGACCGCACCGAAACCGAACGCGCGCTCGGCGAGGCCCGCGACCAGGCCGACGCCGCCAGCCGCGCCAAGTCGCGCTTCCTGGCGATGGCCAGCCACGAAATCCGCACTCCGCTCAACGGCATCATCGGCATGAGCGGGTTGCTGCTGGATACGCCGCTGACGCCCGAGCAGATCACTTATGCCAAGGCGGTGAAAAGCTCCGGCGACGCGCTGCTCGCGCTGATCGAGGAACTCCTGGATTATTCCAAGATCGAAGCCGGCAAGATCGATCTCGAGCGCCGCCCGTTCGCGCTGGCCGCCTTGATCGAGGACATTACCGAACTGCTGGCGCCGCGGGCGCAGGCCAGATCGCTGGAGATCGCGGCCTATGTCGACGAGCGGTTGCCGCTGCAAGTGGTCGGCGACGCCGCAAGGCTGCGGCAGGTGCTGCTCAACCTGGCCGGCAACGCCATCAAGTTCACCTCGACCGGCGGCGTGGCGCTGATTGTCGAGCCCGGCATCTGGCCCGATGAAATCAGCTTCCTCGTGCGCGACACCGGCATCGGCATCGCGCCCGAGGCGCGGGAGCGGATCTTCCGCGAGTTCGAGCAGGCCGACGAACGCATCGCCCGGAATTACGGCGGCACCGGACTGGGCCTGAGCATCAGCGAGCGTATCGTCAAGCGCATGGGCGGCCGCATCACGCTGGAGAGTCAGCCCGGCATCGGCTCGACCTTCGGGGTGTCGGTCCCTCTCGCCGCCGCCGAAGGCAATGGCCGCGCAGGCGTATTTGCCGCGCCGGATCTGACCGGCCAATCGATCATGCTGGTGGCGCCGCAAACCATCGAGGCTTCGCTGGTGGCGCGGCGGCTGCAGCGCTGGGGCGGCCAGACCTGCATGGCTTCGGATATCGCGGTGGCGCGGGCGTTGCTGCCTGAGCGCTCCTGGCACGCCGTGCTGCTCGATCGCGCCCTGGGGGCCGATGACGTCGCGCTGCTGGGCGAGGCGGCACGCGCGCACGCAACGCAGCGGATCGTGCTGTTCACGCCGGCCGCGCGGCACGAACTGCAAACCTCCTCTGCCTCTTCGGCTTTCACCGGCTATTTGATCAAACCGTTGCGCGCGGCCTCGCTCGCGGCCCGCCTGACCATGACGCCGGAAATTCTCGCGCCGAACCTTGCCGGCGACCCCTTGGACGAACTGCCCGACCAGGCCGAGGCGCCGGCGGTCGCGCCGGTGCGCGGTCTTTCCATTCTGGTGGCGGAAGACAACGAGATCAACGCGCTGCTGATGCGTTCGCTGCTGACCCGGCTCGGGCACCATGCGGTCATCACCACCAACGGCGAAGAAGCGCTGGAATCGTGGCTGGCGGCCAAATCCGCCGGCGCGCCCTATGATCTGGTTCTGATGGACATCCAGATGCCGCAACTCGACGGCATCGAAACCACCAAGCAGATTCGCGCCCGCGAGGCCGGCCAGCCGGGACGACGGACGCCGATCCTCGCCCTCACCGCCAACACCCTGGTGGAGGATCGCTACGCCTGTTTCGAAGCCGGCATGGACGGCTTTCTGATCAAGCCGCTCGATCGTGACAAGCTTGCCGACGCGCTCGAAGGGTTGGCCGCCTTGCAACATCTCGCCGCCTGAGGGACCAGCCGGCGCCGCAGCTGGCGGCTTCGTCGCGCCGCCTGTCACACCGCGGCAACGGCGATGTCACATCACCGTTGAATGCCCGTGATTTCTGAACCCGAAGACCGCATCGATTCGAATGCGGTCGCGGGGGATCTCGATGCAGGGCGACCAACTGGCGCGATCGACGCAGCGCCTGATTCGGATGCTGCGGCCGGAAAATGTCGGGACCGCCGCGCAGACGGCGATGACCTGGTTCAAGCCGCCGCCGACATCGCCTGGCGTCATCAAGCCGATCCGAAGCTTTGCGAATTTCCCCGCCACGCTGGGCAGGCTCGGCGCGCTCGAGGTGCGGCTGGCACGGGAAAAACACGACGTCAAACGTGCCCAGAAACTGCGTTATCGCGTGTTCTACCAGGACGGCACCGCGATTGCGAACGCAGCGACCCTGCTGGCGCGCCGCGACAAGGATGCGTTCGACAAGATTTGCGATCATCTCCTGGTCGTCGACCACGCCGCCAAGCCGTCGATCAGCGGCAAGCAGCCGGTGGTCGGCACCTACCGCCTGCTGCGCCAGGACGTGGCGGAAAGCCATGGCGGCTTCTATAGCGAGGACGAGTTCGATATCGCCGGCCTGATCGATCGTCACGCCGCTTTGCGCTTTCTCGAGCTTGGACGATCCTGCGTGCTGCCGCGCTATCGCAACAAACGCACGGTCGAATTGCTGTGGCACGGCATCTGGAGCTATGTCCGCCAGCACCGGCTCGACGTGATGATCGGCTGCGCCAGTTTCGAGGGCACCGATCCCGAGCGGCTGGCGTTGCCACTATCCTTCCTGCATCATTACGCGCGAGCCCCGGAAGCCTGGCGCGCCTCCGCCCATCCTTCACGCCGCGTCGAGATGAACCGGATGGCCAAGCACGCGATCGATCCGAAGGCCGCGCTGCATGAGCTGCCGCCGCTGATCAAGGGATATCTGCGGCTCGGCGCCACGATCGGCGATGGTGCTGTGATCGACCACCAGTTCGGCACCACCGACGTGCTGATCGTGATGCCGGTATCGGCGATCAATGCACGCTACATCGAGCATTTTGGCGCCGATGCGTCGCGGCATGCGGCCTAAAGCATGATGAGATTAGCATCGATAGCCTGAGTTTTTGAGATAGTTGGAGCATTCTTCGGGTGTGAAGGCTTGGAGAGCTTCGCCGATTGCGGCGCACACCGCATCGACGGTGCGGGCGGCTGCCTTTCTGAGCAGATGTTTGAGCTTGGCGAAGACCTGTTCGATAGGGTTCAGGTCGGGTGAGTATTTTGGCAGGAAGAAGAGCTTGGCGCCGGCGGAGCGAATGAGCTGACGCACGGCTTTGCCTTTGTGACTGCCGAGATTGTCCATGATCACGATGTCATCGGGGCGAAGCGTCGGCAGAAGAACCTTCTCGACGTAGAGACGAAAGCTCTCGCCATCGATCGGCCCCTCAATGAACCACGGCGCATCGATCCGATCATGGCGCAATGCCGCCAGGAAAGTCATGGTCTTCCAACGGCCATGTGGGACCTTTGCGGCAAGCCTGTGCCCGCGTGGCGCCCACCCCCTTAGGGGAGCCATATCAGTCCTGGTCCAGGTTTCGTCGATGAAGACCAGCCGCTCAGGTTCGACGCGGTCTTGATACTTTGTCCACTGGGCGCGGCGCCGCGCCACGTCGGGACGATCGCGTTCGCCAGCCACCACGCTTTTTTTTAAAGCTGAGTTCCTCGGCATGGACGAACTCCCACACCGAGCGGTAGTCGACCTTCAGGCCGCGCCCGGCGAGTTCGGCGACGAGCCCGCGCAAGGTGAAGTCGCCGTTCCTGACCCGTTGCGATAACCAGACCGCGTGCTCCCCCGAAATCGCTTTCGGCTTGTGACCGCCCATCTGACCCGGAGCAACGCTGCCGGTTTCTTGCACCCGCTCCATCCAGCCAATCGCCGTGCTGATCGCGATCCCAAACTGTTTGGCGGCCCGATTGCGCGACATGCCCGCCTCAATCGCCGCCACAACTCGCTTCCGAAGGTCGAGTGAATAAGGTTTGCCCATCCATGCTGGCCTCCAACCCCAGCCAGCATGGTGAATCAGAAACAAGCTGATTTGGGAATCCCAAATCGATTCAAGCTAAATTCATCCCGCTTTAGTCTTACTGCGTCACAAGTTCTTTCGCGATTGTTCGATTTGCCCGGGCGCAGCATGGACATCGTGACAGGCGCCGGACGATGGCTGCGGTCAATCTTCGCCGCAGAGTGGCTATCGAGTTCGCGATGTGGCGCTCAGTCCTGAGCGGCGGCGCCGCGGGATCGATAACCTTCGGGAAGGCGAGGTGCTTGGAAGTGCGAGGAGGAACGCGGTTCTGAGGGGGGAATCGTCTCCTGCTCGGAGATGAGGAAGCCATAAGCGGCGATGCAGAGGCTCGCGTGATGATGGAAGCCGCGCCAGCCGCGCCCTTCAAAATGGCCGAGCCCCACCTCTTGCTTGAGCTCCTGATAATCCCGCTCGATGCGCCAGCGCAATTTGGCGAGATCGACAAGACGGCTGAATCCAATGTCGTCCGGCAGGCTCGAAAGCCAGTATTTTGTGGGCTCCTTTTCCTCCTTGGGCCATTCGATCATGAGCCATTCTTCCGGCCAGGGTTCGCTACGATCGAAGTCGCGCTGTGCAATACGAACACGCAGGCGCGCAAAGCGCGACCTGAGCGGCACATTGGTTCCCTCACGCCAAGTGATCGTCCGCCAAACCTTGGCCGGGAGACTGAAGGCGAGGTCCTTGACCTTGACCGGCTGATGCGCCGCATCGCGGCGCAGGCGCTTGGTTGGCCGCCCATGGCCCGGCTTCCAGGCCTTGGGTGGCAAGGGCCCGGTGCCGGGCGCCCAGACCGTGGTGTTCGACAGAATGCCGGCGATATAAGGCAGCTCAAGCGCCGTGACGGCTGTGCGCAGATCCCTGTGGGTGCCGTAGCCAGCATCCATCAGCACCACCCCGCGGGGTAAGTCCGCCGCGCAGGCCGCACGGATCTGTTCGAGCGCGATCTCGGGCTTGGTCTTGAACGTGATCTCCTCAGGCACACCGGTCTTCTTACGGCGGGCGGCGTCAGAGGCCCATGCCTCCGGCAGATACAAACGATAGGCCACCGGCAGGCTTGCATGCCTGTTGGCCACCGACAGCGACACCGCGACTTGGCAATTGTCCTGCTTGCCGAGCTGACCGCAATATTGACGCGCCACCCCTACCGAATGCGTGCCCTTCTAGGGAAAGCCGGTGTCATCGATGATCCAGGCCTCGATCGGCCCGTGCCGCTCTATCGCGGGCAGCACCATCTCCCGCACCTTCGCCAGCACCTTCTCGTCCGACCAGCGCCCTTCGCCGACGAAATGCAGCAGCGACTGGTGTTGCGCCGCCGTCCGCTCCGGTGCCGTCACCGCCGCCATCGGCTCCACGCTCTTGCGTTCGCAGGGCATCATCAGCCCCAGGCAATAATCTCGCAGCGGTTTGGCCCGGTCTGCATGACCGATCACCCTCACAAGCCCCTCGACATAAGCCGAAAACCGCGTCTCACTGCGCTGTGCTTGAAGATCCATTCCAGCCCTCCCATGCTGAAAAACGAATCTCCTCAAGCTACCTGCGTCGGATCGCCATTAAAACGCGACTTTCTGACTCAGTAAGATTAGGGCCTTTTGGTGAGTCCTGGCGTCGAAACATTTTCAGTGTCGTCCCGGCGAAGGCCGGGACCCACCCCTGGCGCCGATGCTTGAAAGAAGGCATCCGCCTCACTGCGTAAACGAGAGTCCGCGCCGTGGGTCCCGGCCTTCGCCGGGGACGACGCCATTAGAGTTGATAGGCTCTAAAGCCGCCGCAGCGCGACCTGTTCGACCACATGATCCGCGCCCTTCTTCAATATCAGCGTCGCGCGCGGCCGGGTCGGCAGGATGTTGTCCTCGAGATTGGCAAGGTTGGTCCGCTCCCAGATCGCCAGCGCGGTTGCCGTTGCCTCTTCGTCGGAAAGCGGGGCATAGCGGTGAAAATACGATCGCGGATCGTGGAACGCGGTGTCGCGCAGCGCCAGGAAGCGCCTGACGTACCAGTCGCGCAGCACCGATTCCTCGGCGTCGATGTAAACGGAGAAATCGAAGAAATCCGAAACCACCGGAACCGCCTTGCCGTCGCGCGGCAGTCGCCCGGTCTGCAGCACGTTGACGCCCTCGACGATCAGGATATCCGGCCGGTCGACCTCGGTCCATTCGTTCGGAATGATGTCGTAGGTCAAATGCGAATAGACCGGCGCCCGCACCGGTCGCCTTCCTGCCTTGATGTCGCTCAGGAACGCCAGCAGCGTCGGTAGATCGTAGCTCTCGGGAAAGCCCTTCTTTTGCATCAGGCCTTGCCGCTCCAGCACTGCGTTGGGAAACAGAAAGCCGTCGGTGGTCACCAAATCGACCTTCGGCCGCGGCGACCATCGCGCCAGCAGCGCCTGCAGCACGCGCGCGGTGGTCGATTTGCCCACCGCTACCGATCCGGCGACGCCGATGATGTAGGGCATCTTGCGGTCTTCGATGCCGAGAAAGCGCCGTTGCGCGAAATAAAGCCGCTGCATGGCGTCGACGTAGATCGACAACAGACGCGACAGCGGCAGATAGATCTCCTCGACCTCCCTGAGGTCGAGCCGGTCGTGCATCGAGCGCAGCGCCGCGATCTCGCCGGCTTCCAGCGTCATCGGCGTATCGTCGCGCAACCGCGCCCATTGCTCCCTGGAGAATACCCGGTAGGGATTGTATTGCTGGTCCGCCGCCCGGATATCCATGAAGCCGCCTTTAGCCTTTAGGTGTGGACATGATCCGGTCCGAAAACCGGTTTCCGCATCTTACGGATCATGCCTGATCGCGCCTGCGCGATGCCTTCTCGTCAAGTCCGGACATGGTGGTGCGCTGCGCCAGCGTGGCCTCGACTTCCTCGAGCTTCACATCGCGCGACTTCAGCAGCACCAGCAGGTGAAACAGCAGATCGGCGCTTTCGGCGATCAGGTGGCCGCGATCGTTCTCGACCGCGGCGATCACGGTTTCCACCGCTTCCTCGCCGAATTTCTTGGCGCAATGCTCCGAACCCTTGTCGAGCAGCTTGCGGGTGTAGGATGCCTCGCCTCCCGACGCCGCGCGGGCATCGATGGTGGCGGCGAGATCGTGGATCGTAAAGCGAGCCATGGCGGCGCTTTCTCACAAAGGCGGCACGGAGTCCTGCCAGATTTCGGCCTACGGGTCGAGCCGCATGGCGAGGCCAGCGCGGACCATATGGTCCTTGGCCTCACGTATGGTAAATTCGCCGAAATGGAAGATCGATGCCGCCAGTACCGCGGTGGCGTGTCCCTTGCGAATGCCTTCCACCAGATGATCGAGATTGCCGACGCCGCCGGAGGCGATCACCGGGACCGGAACGCTATCGGCCACCGCGCTGGTGAGCGCAATGTCGAAGCCCTGGCGGGTGCCGTCGCGATCCATCGAGGTGAGCAGGATTTCGCCGGCGCCGAGCGAGACCACTTCCTGGGCATATTCGATGGCGTCGATCCCGGTGGAATTGCGTCCGCCATGGGTGAAGATCTCCCAGCGCTCCGAGCCGCCGCCGCGCTTCACCCGCTTGGCGTCGATCGCAACCACGATGCACTGATCGCCGAATTTCTCGGCGGCTTCCTTGACGAATTCACGGCGGCTTACCGCGGCGCTGTTGATCGACACCTTGTCGGCGCCGGATCGCAGCAGGGTGCGGATATCGTCGACGGTGCGCACCCCGCCGCCTACCGTCAGCGGCATGAAGCAGGCTTCCGCGGTGCGCCTGACCACGTCCAGCATGATTCCGCGATTTTCATGGGTGGCCGTGATGTCGAGAAAGCACAGTTCGTCGGCGCCGGCGGCGTCATAGGCGATCGCGGCTTCGACGGGATCGCCGGCATCGCGCAAATCGACAAAGTTGACGCCCTTGACCACCCGACCGTCCTTGACGTCGAGACAGGGAATCACGCGCACCTTGAACATAAAAGTCTCCTAGGCCGCGGCCCGCGCGTTGCGGATCAGCGCCAATGCTGCGGCAGGATCGAGGCGACCGTCATAAAGCGCGCGGCCCGCAATCGCGCCGGCTAATTTTTTTGCGCGCGGGGCCAGCAGCGCCTTCACGTCATCGATGGAAGCAAAACCACCCGAGGCGATGACGGGAATCGAGATCCGTTCGGCCAGCGCGACGGTGGCGTCGAGATTGAGGCCCTTCAAAAGCCCGTCGCGCGCAATGTCGGTGAAGATGATCGCGGCGACGCCGGCATCCTCGAAGCGCTGCGCGATTTCGAGCGCGGTGACCTGCGAGGTCTCCGCCCAGCCTTCGACCGCGACCTTGCCGTCGCGGGCGTCGAGGCCGACGGCGACGCGGCCGGGGAATTTTTTCGCCGCACCCTTGACCAACTCGGGGTCGCGCACCGCCGCGGTGCCGATGATCACCCGCGCGATGCCCTTGTCGAGCCAGGCTTCCGCGGTGTTCAGATCGCGAATGCCGCCGCCGAGCTGCACCGGCATGGTGACCGCCTTGAGCATCGCCTCGACCGCGAGCGCGTTGATCGGCTTGCCGGCAAAGGCGCCGTCGAGATCGACCACGTGCAGATATTCGAATCCCTGCGCGGCAAAGGCGCGCGCCTGCGCCGCCGGATCGAGGCTGAACACCGTCGCGCGCGCCATGTCGCCCTGTTCAAGACGCACGCACTGCCCGTTCTTCAGATCGATGGCGGGAAAAAGGATCACGTTGCGTTACCTGCTCCCTCCCCCCTTGCGGGGGAGGGTTGGGAAGGGGGTTACTCAGTTACGGCTTCCATTTCAAAAAGTTCGAAATCAAGGCCAGTCCGAAGCGCTGGCTCTTCTCCGGGTGAAACTGGGTGCCGATCGCGGTGTCCTTGCCGACGATCGCCGTCACCGGCCCGCCGTAATCGGCGCGCGCCAGCACGTCCGCCTCATTGGTCGCGTTGAGGTGGTAGGAGTGCACGAAATAGGCGTGGCGGCCTTTCGGCCCCAGCGGCAGGCGTTCGAGCACCGGATGTTCGCGAGCCATATCGAGCGTATTCCAGCCCATATGCGGGATTTTCAGATTCTCCTCGCGCGGCGCGATCTTTTCGACGTCGCCGGCGATCCAGTTGAAGCCGTCAGTCGTGACGTGCTCCTTGCCGCGGGTCGCCATCAACTGCATGCCGACGCAGATGCCGAAGAACGGCCGCGCCTTGCTGCGCACGGCTTCCGTCATCGCCTCGACCATGCCGTCCAGCGCGTCGAGGCCGCGGCGGCAGTCGGCAAAGGCGCCGACGCCGGGCAGCACGATGCGGTCGGCGCGATACACCGTCTCGGGATCGCGGGTCACCACGATCTTTTCCGGCGTTTCCATCGCCCGCGCGGCGCGCTCGAACGCCTTGGCGGCGGAATGCAGGTTGCCGGAGCCGTAATCGATGATGGCAACGCTCAACGCGATGCCCCCGGTTGCGGAAACAACCCGATGATCTCGTTTTGCGGCGACGGCGGCGGCCGCGAAAATGGCTGGCCCGGAATATCCCGCGTCGGCGGCGGTCCGCCGCGGTCGACCGCCAATTGATCGTTGCTCAGCGCGCGCTGTTTGGCGGTCCAGCGATCGAAAAACCGCCGCTCGGCCGATTCCTCGTCGTCGGCCACCACGATGTCGAGCTGGCGCCATTTGCGCCGCGACAGGGTCCAGCGCCGCAGGCTGGCCGCTTCAAATCCCAGCAGCAGCGCGATCAGCACATTGGCCAGCAAGATCGCCATCCTGCCGGCGCCGAGGCGCGTCATGCCGATATCGATCACCGCCAGCAGGACGATCCAGCCGATCAGCGCCAGCCACAGCCGATGCCAGGCAAGCCATACCAGGCCGGCAAGTGCCGCCCAGACGTGAAACCCGTCGCGAACGAACGCGAACCTGTCGGTCGCCGCGATTCCCGCGTCATGGGTCACCGGAGCATGAACTGTGTAGACCGGCATCGTTACTCTCCGCCGAGAACGGGAAATCAGCCGCCGAGCTGACCCTTGGTGGATGGCACTTCGCCCGCGGCGCGCGGATCGATCGCGACCGCCGCCCGCAGCGCCCTCGCCAGACCCTTGAAGCAGGATTCGGCGATATGATGGCTGTTCTCGCCATATAGGGTCTCGACGTGCAAAGTCACGCCGGCATTGATGGCAAAGGCGTTGAACCACTCGCGAACCAGCTCGGTATCGAAGGTGCCGACCTTGTCGCGCGGAAAGTCCACCTTGAACACCAGCACCGGCCGTCCCGAGATGTCGATCACCACGCGCGACAGCGTCTCGTCCATCGGCATGTGGACCGCGGCATAGCGGGTGATGCCGGCCATGGTGCCGAGCGCCTGCTTGACCGCCTGCCCGAGCGCGATTCCGACATCCTCGGTGGTGTGGTGGTGGTCGATGTGAAGGTCGCCCACCGCCTTCACAGTGATGTCGATGCGCGAATGCCGGGCCAGCAGATCGAGCATATGGTCGAAAAAGCCGATGCCGGTCGCAACCTTGGACACGCCCGACCCATCGAGGTTTACCGTAACCTCGATGTCGGTCTCTTTGGTCTTGCGCTTGATGGTCGCTGTGCGCATGAAAGTGCTGTCCCTTCGAAAACGCGGCCCTTTTAACAGGCTCATGTCGCCTTCGCTACTGCGGGATGGCCCGCTCAAGACCGAACTTCGGCCTATGGTGACCGGAATCCGGCGCCAAACCGCTTGCGATTGTAACCCTACGCCGCCAATCCCTAAATCTGGCCGAACACGAGGATCTCCATGCAAGCATCACAGACGGAATCGCCGGTCTGGCACGGCACCACCATTTTGACCGTCCGCAAGGGCGGCAAGGTGGTGATCGGCGGCGACGGGCAGGTGTCGATCGGCCAGACCGTCATCAAATCCAACGCCAAAAAGGTCCGCAAACTCGGTAAAGGCGACGTGATCGGCGGCTTTGCCGGCGCCACCGCGGACGCCTTCACGCTGTTCGAGCGGCTGGAAAGCAAGCTCGAGCAATATCCGGGGCAACTGACCCGGGCCGCGGTCGAACTCGCCAAGGACTGGCGCACCGACCGCTATCTGCGGCGGCTGGAAGCAATGATGATCGTCGCCGACAAGGATGTGTCGCTGGTCCTGACCGGCACCGGCGACGTGCTGGAGCCGGAAGCCGGCGTGATGGCGATCGGCTCCGGCGGCAATTATGCGCTGGCGGCCGCGCGCGCGCTGGTCGATTCCGACAAGGATGCCGAGACCATCGTGCGCCGCGCGCTGGATATCGCCGCCGATATTTGCGTCTATACCAACCGCAACGTCACCATCGAGAGCTTGCAGGGCGGCTGATCGATGGCGCCGAACTACATTTTCGGGTCAATGACCGCAGCCGACCTTCCGCTAATCCGACGGTGGCTGACATTGCCTCACGTTCTGGAATGGTGGGGCGATCCCAGGGAGCAGTATGACCGGGTCAGCGGCGACCTCGATGAGCCGGCGATGGATCAATATATCTTTTCGGCGGCCGGCGATCCGCTCGGCTATCTTCAATGTTATGATCTCGCCAAGTGGAACACAGGCTTTGGTCCGCAACCTTTTGAGGACGCGGGGCATCGATTTGTTCATTGGCGAGCCCGACATGATCGGACACGGACATGACCCGTTCTTCATTCGCCGCTTTGTCGACAACCTGCTGCAGAAAGGCCTTCCGCGCGTCGTGACCGATCCCGATCCAGCCAATAGCCACGCTATCCGCGCCTACGAGAAGGCGGGGTTTGAAAAAGACCGCATGATAGAAACACCCGATGGTCCCGCATTTCTGATGGTTCGCAGCGCATGACCGCCAGCAACAGCATCGAGAGAGCCCCCGTCACGGCCGGTCTTTCGACCCGACATTGGGCGCTGATCGCGGGCGGCCTGCTCGTCCTTCAAGCCTCGATCCTGTTTGCGATGGGCCGGCTGCCGATCTGCGCTTGCGGCTATGTCAAACTCTGGCACGGCGTGGTGCAGAGCTCGGAAAATTCGCAGCACCTCACCGACTGGTACACGTTCTCGCATATCATTCACGGTTTTCTGTTCTATGCCGCGACCTGGCTGCTGCTGCCGCGCCTGGCGTGGCCCGGCCGCCTGGTGGTTGCGATGCTTATCGAAGGCGGCTGGGAGATTGCTGAAAATTCCAACTGGATCATCGAGCGCTACCGCGCCGCGACCGTGTCGCTGGACTATTTCGGCGACAGCATCGTCAATTCGCTCTCCGATACGCTTTCGATGGTGGTGGGATTTTTGCTGGCGCGAAAACTTCCGGTTGCGCTCACCATTGCGCTGGCGCTTTCGTTCGAGATTCTGGTCGGGCTTCACATTCGCGATAATCTCACCCTGAACATCGTCATGCTGATCCATCCCTTCGAGGCGATCCGGCAATGGCAGGCCGGACCCCCGATCATTTAAAGCAGCTTGTGTCAGCAACATTCCAACCTAACTAGGGCCTATGACCGACTTCTCCCCCCGTGAAATCGTTTCCGAACTCGACCGCTTCATCGTCGGCCAGGCCGACGCCAAGCGCGCGGTCTCCATCGCGCTGCGCAACCGCTGGCGGCGGCTGCAGCTGACCGGCTCCTTGCGCGAGGAAGTGCTGCCGAAAAATATCCTGATGATCGGGCCGACCGGCGTCGGCAAGACCGAGATCGCGCGGCGGCTGGCAAAACTCGCCGGCGCGCCGTTCATCAAGGTCGAAGCCACCAAATTCACCGAGGTCGGCTATGTCGGCCGCGACGTCGAGCAGATCATTCGCGACCTCGTCGAAGTCGCGATCGCGCAAGTCCGCGAACGCAAGCGCAAGGACGTGCAGGCCCGCGCGCAACTCGCCGCCGAGGATCGCGTGCTCGATGCCCTGGTCGGCGCCAATTCCAGCGCCGCGACGCGGGATTCGTTTCGCAGGAAGCTGCGCGCCGGCGAACTCAACGACAAGGAAATCGAGATCGAGACGCAATCCTCGGGCGGCACGCCGATGTTCGAAATTCCCGGCATGCCCGGGGCGCAGATGGGCGCGATCTCGATCGGCGATATCTTCGGCAAAATGGGCGGCCGGACCAAGACCCGCCGGCTGACCGTCGAGGGTTCCCACGAGCTTCTGGTCAACGAGGAATCCGACAAGCTGCTCGACAGCGACCAGCTGGTGCTGGAATCGATCAACGCGGTCGAGAATAACGGCATCGTGTTCCTCGACGAGATCGACAAGATCTGCGTGCGCGACGGCCGCAGCGGCGGCGACGTCTCGCGCGAAGGCGTGCAGCGCGATCTGCTGCCGTTGATCGAAGGCACCACGGTATCGACCAAGCACGGCGCGGTGAAGACCGATCACATCCTGTTCATCGCCTCGGGCGCCTTTCATATCGCCAAGCCGTCCGACCTGTTGCCCGAACTGCAGGGCCGGCTGCCGATCCGGGTCGAACTCGAGGCGCTGACCCGCGACGACATGCGCCGCATCCTGACCGAGCCTGAAGCTTCGCTGATCAAGCAATACATCGCGCTGATGCAGACCGAAGGCGTGACGCTCGACATTACCCCGGAAGCGATCGACGCGCTGGCCGACGTCGCGGTGGCGGTCAATTCGTCGGTGGAGAATATCGGCGCCCGGCGGCTGCAGACCGTGATGGAGCGCGTGCTCGACGAGATTTCGTTCGCCGCTCCCGACCGCAATGGCGAGACCATCCGGATCGATGCCGACTATGTGCAGAAGCATGTCGGCGATCTCGCCAAGAACGCGGATTTGAGCCGGTTCATCTTGTAAAAAATCCCTGGCCGCTGTTCGACGGAAGGCGCGTTGCGTGCCGGGCTTCCGTCGTGTGATAGTTCGCGCCTGGTTTCGCTGGTGTTTTCGGGGGCCGAATGGATTTGCGTGTGCGGGAAAACCCCTGGCGCCTGATGCTTGCCGTCAATGTCGCCGTCCTGATCGGGGTTTTTCTCTACAAGATCACGCCGCGAGCCTTACGTCCCCTACATCCATCTTCTGGTCGACTACCATTTCGGCTTCACCAAGCGCGCGCTGATCGGCGCCGTGGTGTCGCTGTTTTTCGCCAAGGTGCCGGTGTGGCTGGTGTTCGCGCTCAGCGGCGGCGTCTGGCTGGTCACGCTGGCGCTGTTCGTCCAACTGTTCCGGCGAACCTTCGGTTTCGACGATGCGCATATGCCGCTGTTCGTGTTCATGGCCGGCTCGCCGTTCTTCCTGAAAAATTTCATGCATACGCTGGGGCACTTCGATATCTACGGCTGCGCGCTGGCGATTGGTCTGCTGCTGGTGCCGGCGCGTTCCGTTGCCTTCGTGATCGCGGCCGCGCTCGGTCTCGATGATCCTGATCCTGATCCACCACATCCATCTCTTGATGTATGTGCCGACCATCGCGGTCATCGTGGTGCTGCGTTATTACCTGGTGCAGGGTTTCGACCGGAAAAATGCGCTGATCGGATTGGCCTCGATCGCCGGCATCGGCCTGCTGTTCCTCGCCGCGCAATTCTGGGGATCGATGGCCGTGCCGCAGGACGAATTCGTCCGCTATCTGCAGAGCCGGATGGCCGACCCGTCGCAAACCAGCCTGCTGAGTTTCAGTTACATCTGGTATCAGCCGCTTGCCAAGGAAATCCAGGATACCTGGGCGCGCATGCCGTCGAACCTGCTGGGCGTTCCGGTATTTGCGCTGCTGATCTGGCTGCACGCCCCGCTCTGGCGATATTTTGTCAGGCTGATCGGCGCGCTTTCGATCGAATTGCATCGCCGCGTCGTGGTCGCCGCGCTCGTCATGGTGAGCGTGGGCTATCTGATCATATTTGCGACCGTGTTCGACTACTCGCGGTGGATTTCGAACTGGGCGGTCTGCATGTTCCTGATCCTGCATGCGGTAAAGACCTTACCGGGTTCGCAGGTCGTGCCGCCTGTCCCGGCGGATGATCGCAACACCACCATTCTTGGCTGGATCGTCACGCTGATCCCGCGGGTCGGGATCGTCAGGCCATTTTGATTGTTATTTTGACGCGTTTTCTTCACGCGAACCGCTACACGCTTCGCTTGAAAACGCTTTGTCAAATTCGCGATCGCCTGATCCGCACATAAAGCGCACCCTCGCCGCCATGGCCGATATGGGCTTCCTCGAAACCGACCACCAGCGTGCGGAATTCCGGCAGGTTCAGCCATTGCGGCACCTGGCGGCGCAGCACCCCGCGCTCGGATTCGCCTCCCACCGTGCGTCCCTTGCCGGTGATCACCAGCACGAATGTCAGGCCGTCATGGTGGGCGCGCTGCAGAAAGCCCGACAGCGCGCGGTGGGCGCGGGTCTGGGTCATGCCGTGCAGGTCGAGCCGGGCGTCGATCTCCTTTCGCCCGCGCGAAAGCTGCGAGCGCTCGCGGCGTCCCAATGGTGCCAGCGGCGGGGCTGCCGGCGGCGCCGGCTTTGGCGGGCGCGCCGTTCCGGCTGATGGAAGCGGCCGCGGCGGCGGCACCGGTTTCGCAGCAGCCGCCGCTTCCGGATCCGGCGCAACCGCCGGCAGTTTTGCGACGCGTGGCTTTTTCCGCAGCGGTCTGGTCTGCTTCGCCACGCTTTCCCACAGCGCGCGTTCTTCTTCGCTGAGCGCGCGTTTGCGCCGTGGCGGCGCGGACGGTTCCGGGATCACGGGAGGACGCTTCATCGGCCGCCGTAATACCGACGGAAATGACGATAGTGACGCGGGCGACGCCGGTCACGGCTCGGTTCAAGGTTCGGACGGGTTTCTGGCAGCGGTATGGCGGTCGCAGCCGCCGCCTGCGCGGTCGGCGGTTGCGGGGCGGCGGTGACGGGCTGCGCCGCCGGGGCCGCAGCGTTCTTCGCGGGTTCGGCGGTGCCAGCGGTATTCTTCAACGGATCGGTCTGCGGAAACAGCCTGGCGATCCTCTTCGACGGCCTCGCATCCGGCAACGGCATGCTGCGGCCGCGGGCCACCGGATCAAGGCTCTTCGGCACCAGGATCACGAAGCGCATGTTGTTGCGGAGCCGGCCGGACACCCGGCCGGCGTCGGCGCCGGCGCCGAAATAGATATCGGCGCGCGCCGGGCCCACGATCGCCGAGCCGGTGTCCTGCGCCACCATCAGCCGCCGAAACGGCGTTTTGGATTGCTCCGATTCGATCGGCAGCTCGCCCTCGATGAAAAACGGCGTGCCGTAGACGTGCAAGCGCCTTGTCGACGGCGATCGACCGGCCCGGCGTCAGCGGCACGCCCTGCGCGCCGACCGCCTCGTCCTTGTCGGACAGCTGCACCTCGCGAAAAAACACATAGGAGCGGTTCTGCCGCCGCAATTCTTTGGCGCCGTCGGGATTCTGATCCATCCATTCCCTGATCCGCTGCATCGACATCTGGTCTTTCGGGATGATGCCGCGCTCGATCAGGATGCGGCCGACCGGAGTATAGGGATAACCATTATGCGCGTCGTAATTGATGCGGATGGTCGAGCCATCCTCGAGGCGGACCCGCGCCGAGCCCTGGATCTGCGTGAACAGCAGATCGGTCTGGTTTTTAAGCCAGCAGATTTCGAGGCCGCGGCCGGCGATCGCGCCGTCTTCGATCTCGGCGCGATCGTAATAGGGCACGAGCTTGCGACGGCCGATCTTGCGGAACACCTCGCCCTTGTTGGGCAGGCCGACCGAGGCTTGCGTGAAGCCGCGGACGAACAGATTCGAGGGACGGCGATAGACCGGCACGGTGTAGACATCGGTCTGGGTCCGGGACCCGTCGATGACCGGCTCGTAATAGCCGGTGACGAAGCCGGCATCTTCGCCAAGCCGCGAGATTTGCAACGGCACAAAATGCCGCTCGAAGAAGGCCCGCGCCGCGGCGCCGTCGGTAATGTCGGCCGCTCTGGCCGCGCGGCAGGGATCGCGCAACGAGGTGCCCAGGCCTTTCGGATCGGAGCCTTTCGGATCGAGGACTTTCGGATCGGCCGGCGGATTTTGTTGCGCGGCTATCGGCTTGCAGCTGGCGCGGAACGCCTTGTAGGCCGGCAGATGGTCGTCCTCGCTCCAGCCGGCGATATCGGCCCAGGCGACCGGGGCATATTGGCTGCCGCTGATCTCGAAGCGGCCAGTCCAGGCGGGGATATGGCAGATGCGGGCGCACAGCATCGCGCGGCGAATCGGAGCCACGCGACAACGCGGCGGCGATCACGGCAAGCCGCGGCGGCGTATCGTCCGAAGCGACGCGCGTTAGTGAGCGCTTCCCGTGCCAACCAGCTTCCAGTTCGGATCGCGTGAGGTAATGTCGCGGGCAAATGTCCAGACATCGGTGATGTCGGCGACCTTGTCCGGATTGCCGTCGACGATGGTGCCGGCCTTGTCGCGGGTGACCGAAATCATCTGCGACACGAAGCGCACGGTCAGCTGCGCCGTCCGGTCCCGCGCTTCCGCATTGACCAGTTCGGCCTTGTCGATCGAAACGAATCGGGTTTCGGTTTTTTGCTCATGCTTCTCGCGATCCTTGATCACGGCATCGAAACTGTCATAGACCTCGGACGACAGCAGATCCTTCAGCGCGCGGCGATCGCCATTGGCGAATGCCAGCACGATCATCTCATAGGCGCTGCGCGCGCCGCTGAGGAAATGCCTGCGGATCGAACGACGAATCCTGCGCTGCAATGGCATCGAGGCCCTGTGCGAGCGGCGTGCCCGGCTCGGTCAGGCCTTTCCAGCGATCGGTCGGGGGAACCACATCGGCCGTCGGCGCCAGCGGCGCCTGATCGATCACCGCACCCGGCATCGGAACCGCATTGTTGTCCTGCGCCCCCTGCACCACATTGCGCGCGGTGCGATCGTAGGGCGGCCGCTCGTTTCCGGTGCGCTGTCCGAGCACACTACGCAGGCGCAGGAAGATGAAGACCGCCAGCGCCAGGAAGATGATGGTGTAAATATCCACGTCGCATTCGCTTTCTGGTTCTCACGCCGACAATGGGTCCGGCGCTAGAGCGTTCCCCTTGGGGACGGCAGAGATTACCTCATGGATGGGTCCGCAGCATGTAGGCACGAAACTTTGCCCAGCCAATGGCGTGCTTCGGCATGACAAGCCATGCCGGTGGAAATAGGCCAAGCCAATGCTCTCGCCCGTTTGCCATCAACGAATTGTAGCGCGTTTTGGCCGCCAGGGGAAACCCGATGATGCCCGGAAATCGCGCATATTCAACAATTTAGGGCGCACCTT
Organism: uncultured Alphaproteobacteria bacterium; assembly: GCA_963734795.1. Classification (GTDB taxonomy): domain Bacteria; phylum Pseudomonadota; class Alphaproteobacteria; order Rhizobiales; family Xanthobacteraceae; genus Bradyrhizobium. The sequence goes on along the minus strand of CAVTIW010000009.1, from coordinate 668,245 downwards.
CGATGGCGGGCGGGCGTATTCGGCCGCGCTGGCGGGTCTTCGGGGCCTGGCCTCGGCGGGCTCCCGGTAATTGTCGTCCTTGTGGAATGAGGCGGGGCTATGATAGCCACTCGCCCCGACAGAGGCCTTTTCGCACCTCGCGAGCGAATTCAGACGCAAACCGGTCCCTGCTCGCTTGAAAACGCTCCAGGAGAGATTTCCATGACCAACGGCAACGGCGCGCCCCCCGAGGCGGCCCCTCCCCCCCAGTTGAACGTGCTGGCGCAGTATACCAAGGACCTGTCGTTCGAAAATCCGAACGCGCCGGCCTCGCTGGCGCCGCAGCCGCAGCAGCCTGCGATCAATATCCAGATCAACGTCACCGCCAACAATATCGCCGAAAACGAGTTCGAAGTGACGCTTTTGGTCGAAGGCAAGGCGGAAAACGGCGGCAAGGTGATGTTCAGCTTCGATCTCGCCTATGCCGGCGTGTTTCGGATCTTGAACGTGCCGAAGGAAAACCTGCACCCGCTGATCATGATCGAATGTCCGCGGCTGCTGTTCCCGTTCGCGCGCGAAATCATCGCAACCTCGGTGCGCGATGGCGGGTTCCCGCCGCTGATGCTCGATCCGGTCGATTTTGTCGGTCTGTATCGCCAGAATCTGGAGCGGCAGGCGGCCGCCGCCCAGGCGGCGCAGGTCAAGCCGAGCTAAGCGCCATCGCGTTCAGCGCTCACGCGCCCAGAAAATCATTCCAGATCGGCTTGTCGCCCAGGGTGGCGACAAAGTCCCGATGCGCGGTGCGATCGGCCTCGGTGATCCGCGGCGCAAGCGGCGCCAGCCGCTGCCGCCGCGGCATTTCGCCATATCCGCCGGCGCGGGTATCGCGGGCTTCCGACGCCAGGATCAGTTGCGACTGCCGGGCCCCGATCAGGTCGATATAGACTTCGGCCAGCAACTCGGCGTCGAGCAACGCGCCGTGCTTGGTGCGGCGGGAATTGTCGATCGCATAGCGCGAGCAGAGATCGTCGAGTCGGTTCGACACGCCCGGATGCTTGCGCCGCGCCAGCAACAGCGTGTCGACCAGGCGGTCGCGCGCAATCGGCGGCCGCTTGATGCGATCGAGCTCGGCGTTGATGAAGCCGATGTCGAACGATGCGTTGTGGATCACCAGCGGCGCATCGGCGATGAACTCCAGGAAATCCTCGACCACATCCGTGAACAGCGGCTTGTCGGCGAGGAACTCGCTGGAAAGACCGTGCACGGCGAAAGCTTCCGCCGGCATGTCGCGCTCCGGATTGAGATGCCGGTGAAAGGTCTGGCCGGTCGGCATGCGGTTGAAAATCTCGACACAGCCGATTTCGACCAGCCGATCGCCGCGCAACGGGTCGAGGCCGGTGGTTTCGGTATCGAGAACGATTTCGCGCATGAGATCAAAAGCCGCTGGAGGTGGCGAATCAGGATCGCCGCCGCGGCATCTTAACAGCCTCGTCGAGGATGTCCCGGATTCGTGCGCGCACCGGATCAAGGCCGTGCGAGGTATCCACCACGAAATCCGCGCGCTTGCGTTTTTCGGCGTCCGGCAATTGCCGCGCCAGGATGGCGTCGAGCTTTTCGCCGGTCATGTTGTCGCGCGCAAGGATTCGCTGGCGCTGAATTTCCGGCGTCGTGGTGACCACCACCACCGCATCGACGCGCTTCTCGCCGCCGGTCTCGAACAAGCAGCGGCACATCGACCACGGCGACCGCGCACCGGATTGCTCGGCGTCGTGAAGGAATTTTTGACGGGAGGCGCCGCAGCATCGGATGAACGATCTGCTCCAGTTGCCTGATCGCGGCCGGATCGTGCACCACGTGCGCCGAGAGCCTGGTGCGATCGACCTTGCCGTCGGCGGTCGTGCCCGGAAATGCCGCTTCGATGGCCGGCACCGCCTCGCCTTCGTACAGGCTGTGAACGGTCGCATCGGCGTCGTAAACCGGGACGCCGGCTTCCGCGAACAGCTTTGCGGTGGTTGATTTCCCCATCCCGATCGAGCCGGTCAGCCCAAGGATTATCATTCAAGCACTACCATTCAAATTTCGCCATTCGCTGCCTGCAGGGATTTGCCTTCACACGCCGAGCAGCCGCTCGCTGCGCAGAAACGCCAGCAATGGCAGCAGCGGCAGACCGAGGATGGTGAAATGATCGCCCTCGATACGCTCGAACAAATGCACGCCCAATCCCTCGAGCTGGTAAGCGCCGACGCTGGAGGTGACGGCCTCTCCCGCTTCGTTCCAGATAGGCGTCGATTTCGGCCTCGCCAAGCGACCGCATGGTCATCCGTGCAGTGGAAACTGCTTCGAACAATATCTTGCCATCGCGCGCGACGGCAACGGCGGAATGCAGTTCGTGGCTGCCGCCGGCCAGCGCGCGCAGCTGCTCCGCAGCCTGCGACGCGCCCGGCCGGCTTGCTGAAAAGCCGCGTCCCCAGCGCCAGGGTCTGATCGGCGCCGACGACAAATTGGCCGGCCCGGCGGACGATACCGCAACGGCTTTCTCGCGCGCAAGCAATGCCGCGATGTCGCCGGGCTGCGACGAGGCCCGAGGCTTGTTGAATCGCCCGCTCATCGATTTCGGCCGGCAACGGTTTCGAAGGCGATGCCGGCATTGGCCAGCAGCGTTTGCCGCGCGCGGCTTTGCGAAGCGAGAATCAACGGATCTTTGCCGCGCCACAGCGTCATTCCGGAAGCCGTTGGCGTTGCCGGTCGGCCAGCAGTTTCATGATGGCGGCGGCGGTTTCCTCGATCGATCGTCGGGTGACGTCGAGCAGCGCCCAGTTGAACTTGGCGCTCAGTCGTCGCGCGAACGCGACTTCATCGGTGACGGCCTGGCGATCGATATAATCGTCGTTGCCGGGACCGGCGCCCATGCTCAACAGCCGGTTCTGCCGGACCTGGATCAGCCGCTCCGGCGTGGCGTGCAGGCTGACCACCAGCGGCTTCTTCAGCGTCTCCAGTTGATGCGGGATCGCGATGCCCGGCACCAGCGGAACGTTGGCGGTGCGAATGCCGCGGTTGGCGAGATAGATCGAGGTCGGGGTTTTCGAGGTCCGGGACACACCGACCAGAACCACATCGGCCTCTTCCAGGCCTTCGACGTGCTGGCCGTCGTCGTGCATCATGGTGTAATTCAGCGCATCGATGCGCTTGAAATATTCCGCATTCAGGGTGTGCTGCGCGCCGACGCGGCCGGTGGTGGCGGCACCAAGATAGGCCTGAAACAATTGCATGACCGGGCCGATGATCGAAAGGCTCGGGTATGTTGATCTGCTGGCACTTGGCTTCCAGCCGGCCGACCAGATCCTTCTCCAGCAAGGTGAAAAGCACGATGCCGGGCGCTTCCTCGATTTCATCCAGCACGCGATCGAGCTGCTTCTGGCTGCGCACCAGCGGATAGACATGTTCGACCGGCGTCACGTTGGCGTATTGCGCGGCCACCGCGCGCGCCACCGTGATCAGCGTCTCGCCGGTCGAATCGGAGACCAGGTGGAGGTGAAAATAATTGCCGGTCGTGGGCACCGTGACCCCTGTGTATCCTGTGAATTTCTGTGGAGCTTATCGGCGAGAATCGGGCGCGGGTTGAACGACCCGGGATAACCCGGCTTTTTCTTCACAGGCCTCGCAAAAGGATAAGCTCCACGGGTCCGCTGCAATGATAGTGAGGTTATGTGGATTTGTCTCTTCATAAGCTGACCACAACGCAACGCAAGCGTTTGAAGCGAGTGGAAGTTATTTGGATCGCCGAAATTGCCGCCGGAATTGTTGATGGATGTGAACAAGCCCGGACAATTGCGGGACGGTTTTGTGCGGGCCTAATCCACCGCTACTTAGACTCAAACCTAAGATTCTAAAATTATTGTTTTAGAAAAGAGCCGCTTGCGGATATGTCTCCGTTCAGGCCGAAACGCCGGGTCGTTTGCAACGCCGATGCGGACCGGAATGTTCCGGTGTTGCGAATGACGAAACCACGCGTTCGCCAGCGAGTGAGACTTTGACGATGTACGAATGGATCAAGGCGCTGCATGTGATCGCCGTCATCGCGTGGATGGCGGGCATGCTCTATTTGCCGCGGCTGTTCGTTTATCATTGCGAGGCGGAGACCGGATCGAAGCAATCCGAGACGTTCAAGGTGATGGAACGGCGGTTGCTGAAGGCGATCATCAATCCGGCGATGATCGTGACCTGGCTGGCAGGACTTTACCTCGCCTGGGCCGGTCACTGGTTTTCGGCCGGCTGGTTGCACGGAAAGCTGCTGCTGGTGGTGATTGCTATCCGGGGTCCACGGTTTTTTTTCCCGCTGCGTCAAGGATTTCGCCGCCGACCGCAATACCAGAAGTCAGAAATTCTATCGTATTATCAATGAGGTACCGACTATTTTGATGATCGGGATCGTGATTCTGGTGGTGGTGAAGCCGTTTTGATGGGCACCGGCGCTCAATATCCGCGTTCGAGGCGCGCTTGCGGAAAGCCGGCCGATTTTCTATATTATCGAAATCCCACCCCACGCAGGCGGATGTGGTTGCGTTTCGGTTTCCTCGTTGAACCGGCCGCCGCATCAGGTTTGAAGCCTCTCCGGCACTTTCCTTGCTCAGACCTGCGGACCTTCCTTCTGGCGTCCGCATTTTCCTAAAGCCACCTCGCAACCCCTCCCCCGTTATTCCACAGGACCATCCCAATGCGGGAAATGAAACTTCAAGACCTCAAAGCTCAAACGCCGGCCGAGCTCGTCTCGTTCGCGGAAGAGAAGGGGGTCGAAAACGCCAGCACGATGCGCAAGCAGGAGCTGATGTTCGCCATTCTCAAACAACTCGCGATCCAGGAAACCGACATTATCGGCGAAGGCGTCGTCGAGGTTCTCTCCGACGGCTTTGGATTCCTGCGCTCGCCGGATGCCAATTATCTGCCGGGACCGGATGACATCTATGTCTCGCCCTCGCAGATCCGCCGCTTCGGGCTTCGCACCGGCGACACCATCGAAGGCCATATCCGCAGCCCGAAAGAAGGCGAACGCTATTTTGCGCTGCTGAAGGTCAACACGCTGAATTTCGAGGACCCGGAAAAATCCAAGCACAAGGTCAATTTCGACAATCTGACGCCGCTGTTTCCCGATCAGCGGTTCCGGCTCGAACTCGAAGACCCCACCAGAAAGGACCTTTCTGCAAGGGTTATCGACATCGTAGCCCCGATCGGCAAAGGCCAGCGCGCCCTGATCGTGGCGCCGCCGCGCACCGGCAAAACCGTGCTGATGCAGAACATCGCGCACTCGATCACGGCCAATCATCCGGAGTGCTATCTGATCGTGCTTTTGATCGACGAGCGTCCGGAAGAAGTCACGGACATGCAGCGCTCGGTGAAGGGCGAGGTGGTCTCATCGACCTTCGACGAGCCCGCGGTGCGTCACGTCCAGGTCGCCGAGATGGTCATCGAGAAGGCCAAGCGGCTGGTCGAACACGGCCGCGACGTGGTGATCCTGCTGGACTCGATTACGCGCCTGGGACGCGCCTACAACACCGTGGTGCCGTCATCCGGCAAGGTGCTGACCGGCGGCGTCGACGCCAACGCGCTGCAGCGGCCGAAGCGCTTCTTCGGTGCCGCGCGCAACATCGAGGAGGGCGGTTCGCTGACGATCATCGCGACCGCGCTGGTCGATACCGGCAGCCGCATGGACGAAGTGATTTTCGAAGAATTCAAGGGCACCGGCAACTCCGAACTGATTCTCGACCGCAAGGTCTCGGACAAGCGCACCTTCCCGGCGATCGACATCTCGCGTTCCGGCACCCGCAAGGAAGAGCTGATCACCGATCCGCAACTGCTGAAGAAAATGTACGTGCTGCGCCGGATCCTCAATCCGATGGGCACCATGGACGCGATCGACTTCCTGCTCGACAAGCTGCGCAACACCAAGAACAACTCGGAATTCTTCGAATTCGATGAATACCTGAGCTGTCCTGCGGGTTTTGAGAGGGCGTCTCGCGCAGCGGGCGCCCTTTTTCTTGGTCGCTGCTCGGAATTCCCATGCTGCGGCTTTGCTGCAGCAAGGCTGCAGCATAGCCAAATTCCGCCAGTCGCCGTTGTTAAAACCACAAGTCATTGAAAGATCTGGCTATTAATTGTGAAGCGCGGATCGATCGGGCAAACAGGCCGATTTCTGCAGCATAATGCTGCGGTAATGCTGCAGCATGCGGGTGCAGCATCGCCGCCTCGCCTGGATCGGCCGAGATTGGCCAGGTCGGGCAAATTGCGTTGCCTTTTCAAGGGGCTCGGGGACAAATAGGCGATGCATCCGCGGGAACAGACCATTTTCGCGCTGTCGTCGGGCCGGCCGCCGAGCGCGATCGCCATGGTGCGGGTATCCGGGACCGCAGGCCGGCGCCGCGCTGACTGCGCTTGCCGGCAAGATCCCGGCGCCGCGGATGGCGACGCGGGTGCTGTTGCGCGACGCCAATCAACAGCCGATCGACGATGCGGTGGTGCTCTGGTTTCCGGGACCGGCGAGCGCGACCGGCGAGGATGTCGCGGAGTTTCACGTCCATGGCGGGCGCGCGGTGCTGGCGGCGCTGTTCGCGGCGCTCTCGGCGTTCGACAATGTGCGTGCGGCGGAGCCGGGCGAGTTTACCCGCCGCGCGTTCGAGAACGGCAAGCTCGATCTCACCGAGGCCGAAGGTCTCGACGATCTGATTCACGCCGACACCGATCGGCAACGCCGCCAGGCGCTGCGTCAGTTGAAGGGCCTGCTCGGCGACAGAGCGCGCGACTGGCGCGCGCAGATCATCGAGGCCGTCGGCGCTTGATCGAAGCCGGCATCGATTTCTCCGACGAGGGCGACGTGCCCGCGGAACTGATCGCGCCGGCGCTGGCGAGGATCGAAGCGCTGCTCGGCGAAATCCAGGAAGTGCTTGCGGCACAGGGCAAAAGCTGAACGGCTGCGCGACGGGCTGGTGGTCGCGATCGCGGGTCCGCCGAATGTCGGCAAGTCGACGCTGATGAATCAACTGGCGCGGCGCGAGGTCGCGATCGTCTCGCCGCATGCCGGCACCACGCGCGATGTCATCGAAGTGCAGCTCGATCTCGACGGCTATCCGGTGACGGTGATCGACACCGCCGGGATTCGCGAGACCGACGATCCGGTGGAGCAGGAAGGCGTGCGCCGGGCGCGGGCGCGCGCGGCCGAAGCCGACCTCGTGCTGTGGCTGGTCGATGCGCAGCAGGAGGAGGCGTCGGCACGAAGGCGCGGCGCCGGTCTGGATCGTGCGCAACAAGATCGATCTCGACGCGTACCGGATGCGGCGGGCGATTGCCGCGAACCCGGGTCAGCCGGCGACGGATCGGCAGGGGCGGACGGTGCCGATTTTGCGATTTCGGCGAGCCGCGGCGACGGCATCCCCGAATTGATCGCGGCGCTGGTGGAGTTCGCGCAGGATTTTTTCGGCGCGGGCGAGGGCGGCCTGATCGGCCGGGAGCGGCAGCGGAAATTGCTGCAGGAGACGGCGACTTCGTTGCGGCGCAGCATAGCCGTCGTCGGAGCAGGGCGAGGAGCTTGCGGCCGAGGATCTGCGGGCTGGCGGCGCTATCGCTGGGGCGGCTTGCTTGGCCGGGTCGACGTCGAAGACATTCTGGATGTGATCTTCCGGGAGTTCTGTATAGGTAAGTAATATTTCTTCATTCATTTCTTATTCATTGCTATGTTGTTTCACGTGAAACAACGGCATTTTGCTTGGGAACCTAGGTGTTTCACGTGAAACATTGCAACGCTATCAAGTTCTGACTTTCGGCGTTCTCGATCTCGCGCTAGAAGTCGCGCCATGAGCGCGCATGCAAACATCATTCGACGTCATCGTCATCGGCGGCGGCCACGCCGGCTGCGAGGCTGCGGCGCGGCCGCGCGCATGGGCGCCAGCACGGCGCTGGTGACGCATCGCTTTGCGACCGTCGGCGCGATGTCCTGCAATCCCGCGATCGGCGGGCTCGGCAAGGGTCATCTGGTTCGCGAGGTCGATGCGCTGGACGGGCTGATGGGCCGGGTCGCCGATGCCGGGGCATCCAGTTTCGGATGCTCAATCGCCGCAAGGGTCCGGCGGTCCGCGGGTCCGCGCGCCCAGGCCGATCGCAAGCTCTATGCGGCGGCGATGCAGGCGGCCATCAGCGAGACCGCCAATCTCAGCGTGATCGAGGGCGAGGCCGACGAGCTGATCGTCGTCGAACGGCCGGGTCACGGGCATTCGCCTGGCCGACGGCCGCGAACTGTCCGCCGGCGCGGTCGTCATCACCACCGGGACCTTTCTGCGCGGCCTGATCCATCTCGGCGAAAAGAACTGGCCGGCGGGCCGGGTCGACGAGGCGCCGGCGATGGGGCTTTCGGCTTCGTTCGAGCGCGCCGGCTTCACGCTCGGGCGGCTGAAGACCGGCACGCCGCCGCGGCTCGATGGCACGCACCATCGACTGGTCGGCGGTGGAAATGCAGCCGGGCGACGATCCGCCGGAGCCGTTTTCGGTGATGACCGACCGGATCACGACGCCGCAGATCCAGTGCGGCATCACCCGCACCACGCCGGCCACCCATGACGTGATCCGGGCCAATGTGCATCGCTCGCCGATGTATTCCGGCCAGATCAAGAGCAGCGGGCCGCGCTATTGCCCGTCGATCGAGGACAAGATCGTCCGCTTCGGCGACCGCGACGGGCATCAGATCTTCCTGGAGCCGGAAGGGCTCGACGACAGCACGGTCTATCCCAACGGCATCTCGACCTCGCTGCCGGAAGAGGTGCAGCTGGCGATCCTGGCGACCATCCCGGGCCTGGAGCGGGTCCGGATGGTCCGGCCGGGCTATGCCATCGAATACGACCATGTCGATCCGCGCGAACTCGATCCGACCTTGCAGACCAAGCGTCTGCCGGGGCTGTTCCTGGCCGGGCAGATCAACGGCACCACCGGCTATGAAGAAGCCGCGGCGCAGGGGCTTGTTGCGGGCCTCAATGCCGCATTGGCCGCCGGCGGCGCCGAACCGATCGTGTTCGACCGCGCCGACGGCTATCTCGGCGTGATGATCGACGATCTCGTGACCCGCGGCATCACCGAGCCGTACCGGATGTTCACCTCGCGGGCCGAATACCGGCTGACCTTGCGCGCCGACAACGCCGATCAGCGCCTGACCGACAAGGGAATCGCGCTGGGCTGCGTCGGAGCCGGCGCGTTCGCAGCGTCACGGCGCCAAGATGGCGGCGCTCGATGCCGCGAAGTCGCTGGCAAAGTCGCTCGCGATCACGCCGAACGAGGCCGCCAAACACGGATTGGCTGCTCAACAAGGACGGTCATCGCCGCTCGGCCTTTGAACTATTGGCCTATCCGGAGATCGGCTGGACCGAGCTGCGCGGGATCTGGCCGGAATTGTCGGCCATTGACCCATCGATCGCGGTTCATCTCGAGATCGATGCCAAATACGACGTCTATCTCAAGCGCCAGACCGCCGATGTCGACGCCTTCCGCCGCGACGAGGGGCTGATCCTCAGCGATATCGACTACAGCGCGGTGCCCGGGCTTTCCAACGAGGCTCGTTCGAAGCTGGAGGCCGCGCGACCGCGGACGGTGGGGCAGGCCGGCCGGCTCGATGGCCTGACGCCGGCCGCGCTCGGTATTCTGGCGGCCTATCTGCGACGCGAGGCGCGGCGAAAGACGTCGCAGGCGATCGGCGTAAGGCTGTTTCACGTGAAACAGGGTAGGTGGTCGTTGGTCCGTTCCGCCGAGCATCGCTGATGCGTGCTGACGCTCGCTTCGACAGCGTCTCACGCGAACGGATGCGCGTCCACGTCAAGCAACCGCGCTTCGAGCTCGTCGATACGGCCGGTGATCTCGCGCGTACAGACGTGCGACTCTGACGGCTCGAACGTAGCGACCAGATCGATCGATGCCTAAGCAGCCAAACAAACGCCTCTCCGATCGCCGGCTCCGACAAGGCCGCGGCGCTGGCGCTGACGCCGGTTTCACGTGAAACAGAGGCGCGGCTGGATCGCTATGTCGATCTGCTGCTGGAATGGCAGGCCAAAACCAACCTGGTGGCGCCGTCGACGCTGCCAACATCTGTGGACCCGGCATATCTCCGATTCGCTGCAGCTTTTGACGCTCGCCCCGGCGGCGACGGTGTGGGCCGATTTCGGCAGCGGCGGCGGCTTTCCCGGCGTGGTGCTGGCCTGCGCACTGGCCGAAACATCCGGCGCGATGGTTCACCTGGTCGAGCGCAACGCCAAGAAGGCCGCCTTTCTGCGCGAGGCGTTGCGGGTTACGAACTCGCCCGGCACCGTTCATCTGGCGGATATCGGGGATAGTGTGGATAGATTGCCGGCCAGGGTCGATTGCGTCACTGCCCGGGCGGTGGCTCCGCTACACCAGCTCATCGGCTTCGCGGAGCCGCTGGTGAGGCAGGGCGCAAAAGCCCTGTTTCTCAAGGGCCAAGATGTAGAGGCTGAATTGACCGAAGCCACTAAATATTGGAATATCAAACCGCAACTGCATTCCAGCCGCACCGGCGGACATGGCTGGATCGTCGAACTCGACCACATCGAGCGGCGCAACCCGTCCGCACCAGCACATGGCACCCGCGTATGACCGTAATTGATCAGATTTATCAAGAGGATAAGGCGCCACATCCGGCGGGTCATCCGCGCATCCTGGCGCTGGCCAACCAGAAGGGCGGCGTCGGCAAGACCACCACCGCGATCAATCTCGGCACCGCGCTGGCCGCGATCGGCGAACGCGTGCTGATCGTCGATCTCGATCCGCAAGGCAACGCCTCCACCGGGTCTCGGCATCGATCGCCGCAGCCGCAACTGCTCGACCTATGACGTGCTGATCGGCGAGGCGCCGCTGCGCGACGCCGTGGTGCCGACCGCGGTGCCGCGTCTGCATATCGCGGCGTCGACGATGGATCTGTCGGGCCTCGAGCTCGAACTGGGATCGACCCGCGACCGCGCGTTTCGGCTGCGCGATGCGATCGCGGCGCTGAACACCAATGTCGTGCCGGAGTCCGATTACACCTATGTGCTGATCGATTGTCCGCCGTCGCTCAATCTTCTCACCGTCAATGCGATGGCGGCCTCGGATGCGATCCTGGTGCCGCTGCAGTGCGAGTTCTTTGCGCTCGAGGGCCTGTCGCAATTGCTGCAGACGGTGGAGCAGGTGCGCTCCACCCTCAATCCCAATCTGTCGATCCACGGCATCGTGCTGACCATGTTCGACTCGCGCAACAATTTGTCGAACCAGGTCGTCGCCGACGTCAGGCAGTTCATGGGAGCCAAGGTCTACAACACCATGATCCCGCGCAACGTCCGCATCTCCGAGGCGCCGTCCTACGGCAAGCCGGTGCTGGTGTACGATCTCAAATGCGTCGGCAGCGAAGCCTATCTCAAGCTGGCGACCGAAGTGATCCAGCGCGAGCGCGAACTGCTCGCGCATTGAGGATTGTAGGTGGGCAAAGCGAAGCGTGCCCACCGGAGGATATGCGTATCGTTGATGGTGGGCACGGCGCGAAACGCCTTTGCCCACCCTGCGATTAACCGAAACCTTATGATTCTGAATTCCGGAGTGATGCGAGTGAATCCAAGGGAGCTGGCGATGGCCGACGAAGCGCGTTCGCGACTGGGCCGCGGTCTTGCAAGTCTGATCGGAGATGTCGGCGGCGAGGCCGCGCATCTGGAACGGCCGCGCGCGCAGCGCAAGGTGCCGATCGAATTCATCAAACCCAATCCGCGCAATCCGCGCCGCGAATTTCCCGAGGCCGAGCTTGGCGAACTCGCCGATTCGATCCGGCAGCACGGCGTGATCCAGCCGATCGTGGTGCGGCCGGTCAAGGGCGTGCAGGACCGTTTCGAGATCATCGCCGGCGAACGGCGCTGGCGCGCGTCGCAGATCGCCGGCCTGCACGAGGTGCCGATCGTGCCGGTCGATGTCAGCGATTCCGACGCGCTCGAGATCGCGATCATCGAAAACGTGCAGCGCGAAAATCTCAACGCGATGGAAGAAGCGCAGGGCTATCACGCGCTTGCCAACGAATTCAAACGCAGCCAGGACGACATCGCCAAGATCGTCGGCAAGAGCCGCAGCCATGTCGCCAACATGATGCGGCTGACCAAACTGCCGGCCGAGGTGCAGGCCTACATCGCATCCGGCCAGCTGTCGGCCGGCCACGCGCGGGCGCTGATCGGCGTGCCCGATCCGGCCGCCGCCGCCAAACGCATTGTCGAGGAAGGCCTCAACGTGCGTCAGGCCGAGGCGCTCGCCCATGTCGAGGGCGTGCCGGCGCGCAAGCCGCAGAAGGCGCGCGGCGGCAAGGTCAAAGACCCCGACACGGTCGCGCTGGAAAAACGGGTCAGCGACGCGCTCGGCCTTGCCGTCAGCGTCGACCACCGCGATCCCGGCGGCACCGTCGCACATCCGCTACCGCGACCTCGATCAGCTCGACGAGATCGTGCGGCGGCTGGACGCGAAGAGCTTCCTCACCTGCCCGCGTGCGCGAGGCGCGCGGCGAATGGGGAAGCCTTGTAGACCGATGCGCGTACTGTTGGCCCCGGATTTCGCTGCGCCGCATCGCGGGAGACGGAGTTTTCGCCGTCATCCCCGCCGCCTGGCGTTCGCTGCGATCGACAGCAGCGTGCGCTGCGCGATCACGGCCGCCAGCGGCGCCTGTTTGCGCATCTCCAGTGCAGCGGTCGCGAGCTGTTCGATGATCGACACCAGCCGCGTCGCATTGAAATTGCGCAACGCGGTTTCGACATTGCCCTTCCGGGAAAAATGCAGCCGCGGAAAACCGCTGTCGAGCAAGGTCGACACCGGCGTGCCCTCGGCCACCGCGAGCGCCGTTTTGTGCAGCCACGCCGCCTGGCGCTGCGCGGCGGAAATGATCATGCCGGGATAGGTGCCGGCGATCATGGCCTTGGCGAATTCGGTTTCGACCAGATCCGGCTTTCCGGCAAACGCGCCGTCGACGATCGGATCGATCTTCAGCTCGGAAGCGTCGGCAACCACCGCCATCACGTCGTCGAGCGTGACCTCGCGCTTCGCCGTGGGCATAGAGCGCGAGCTTGCGCAGTTCGTTGCGCGAGGCCTGGCGGTCGCCGCCGAGCAACGCCATCAGCGTCGCGCGCGCGTCCGGCGCGATGCGCAGGTTCGAGACCCGCAATTCATCGTCGATCAATCTTGCGAGGTCGCGCTCGCCGTCGGGATAGCAGCCGATCGCGACCGCGGTCCTGGCGCGCTCGCAGGCCTTGCGCAGCGGCGATTCGGGCCGCAGGTCGCCGGCCTCGATCACGATGCGGCAATCCTTCAGCGGCGAATCGGCCAGCGTATCGATGCCGCTGGCGAAACTGCGCGAGCCGGCGCGGACCCGGATCGCGCGGCGGCCGCCGAACAGCGGCACCGTCATCGCTTCGTCGACCAGCCGCGACGGTTCGGCTGAAAGTTCGTCGCCGTCCAGCCGCACCAGCGAAAACGGATCGTTGGGATCGTCGACCGCGGAGGCCAGCAATGCGTCGGCGCGTTCGCGCACCAGGCCGGCATCGGGACCGTAGAGCAGGATGATGGGACGCCCTGCGTCAGGCCGGGCCAGAAAGGCGTCGATATCCTTTCCGCGAAGCGCGACCAAAATCAGCTGCCGGCGTAGAAGAACGACGCCAGCCGGGTCTGGATATGCTCGGCGACTTCCTGGGCGGCGCGATCCTCGGCGTCGCGGAAGGCGCGGGCGCGGGAGAAACGCTGGTAGCAGCCGGGAAGGTCGTAGGAGACGCGCGAGAACGTCGTGCCGTTCATCACCGATTTGTTGGTGGCGATCTCGACCAGATTGAACTGTACATCGATGCCATAGGTTTCGGTGGTGGGCAGGCCGGTCGTCGTTATCGACCATCAGCGAAGAACGGCTGGATGGTGAATTTGAGCACCAGCCGATAGAGCGGCGGCGCGCCGACGGCATCGCCATAGAGCTTGAACGCCAGCGCATTGCGGATTTCCACCTGGATCCGCGCGTCGCGCGACGCGTTGGCCTTGTCCACCGGCGGAACTTCCACCGTCAACAATTTGTCGCGCAGGCCGGGCGTACCGTCGGTGTGTTCGGCGTACATCGGCTGAAAGCAGCCGGCCGTCAGCGCCGCCAGTGCGGCCACCAGCCAGAAGCCGGGCGGCGATGCGGGTGCTAGCCAACGACATTCACGATCCTCATGGGAACAACGATCACCTTGCGGACGGCGTTGCCGCCCAAGGCCTGTTTTACCGCATCGAGGGCCAGAACGGCAGCCTCAATTTCCGGATTCTGGGCATTGCGGGCCACCGTGACCTCACCCCGCTTCTTGCCGTTGACCTGAACCACCAGCGTCACCGTGTCTTCAACCAGCAAATCGCGTTCGATTTTAGGCCAATTGGCCTCCGAAACCAGCCCCGGCTGCCCCAGCACCTGCCAGCACTCCTCCGCCAGATGCGGCATCATGGGCGCGAACAGTTGCACCAGAATGACCGCGGCCTCGCGAACCGCCCAAGCCATGTCCGGCGACGGCTGCCCCGGACGCGCCCAGCACCTCGCCCAGCGCGTTGGAGAATTCCCGGATATAGGCGAGGCAGACGTTGAAATGCAGTTTTTCGATGCCGGTGGAGACCTTGTCCAGCGCGCCATGGGCCGCCTTGCGGAGAGCCAGTGCGTCGGCGCCGAATGCCGCCGGCCGCGCCGCCGGCGCGGTTTTCGCCATGTCGGCGGATTCGTTGACCAGCCGCCACAGCCGCTGCACGAAGCGCGATGCACCCTGCACCCGCTCGTCGCTCCAGATCACGTCGCGGTCGGGCGGCGAGTCCGACAGCATGAACCAGCGCGCGACGTCGGCGCCATAGGTCGCGATGATGTCGTCGGGATCGACGGTGTTGCGCTTCGACTTCGACATCTTCTCGATCGGGCCGATCGATGACCTCTTCGCCGGAGGTCAGCAGGCTGGCGCGGCGGCCATTGGCGCCGGTCTCGATCCTGACCTCGGCCGGCGTGACGTAAGCTGCCGTCGGCCTTTTGATAGGTCTCGTGCACCACCATGCCCTGCGTGAACATGCCGGCGAACGGCTCATCCATGCCGATATGGCCGGTGGCCTTCATGGCGCGGGTGAAGAAGCGGCTGTACAGCAGATGCAGGATCGCGTGCTCGACGCCGCCGATATATTGGTCGACCGGCATCATCCGGTCCGCCACCGCCAGCGTGGTCGGCGCGTTTTCGTTCCACGGATCGGTGAAGCGCGCGAAGTACCATGACGAATCGACGAAGGTATCCATGGTGTCGGTTTCGCGCGTGGCCTTGCCGCCGCATTGCGGGCAGGTGACGTGCTTCCAGGTCGGATGATGGTCGAGCGCGTTGCCGGGCTTGTCGAAGCTGACATCCTCGGGCAGCACCACCGGCAGGTCCTTGTCGGGCACCGGCACCACGTCGCAGGTCGGGCAGTGGATCACCGGGATCGGGCAGCCCCAATAGCGCTGGCGCGAGATGCCCCAGTCGCGCAGCCGGAAATTCACCTTGCGCTCGCCGACCGGCATGTTGCCGCGCGAACGTTCGCACTCTTCCAGCCGCTTTGCGACCTCTTCCTTGGCCTGCTCGATGGTCATGCCGTCGAGGAAGCGCGAATTGATCATGCGGCCGTCGCCGTCATAGGCGGTGTCGGTGATGACGAAGGTCTTCGGGTCCTGGCCTTCGGGGCAGACCACCGGGGTATTGCCGAGCCCGTATTTGTTGACGAAATCGAGGTCGCGCTGGTCGTGCGCGGGGCAGCCGAAGATCGCGCCGGTGCCGTATTCCATCAGCACGAAATTGGCGACGTAGACCGGCAGCTTCCAGTTCGCGTCGAACGGATGGATCGCCTTGATGCCGGTATCGAAACCCAGCTTCTCGGCGGTATCGATGATCTCCTGCGCGGTGCCGTGACGCTTGGCTTCCGCGATGAACTCCGCAAGCTTCGGGTTTTTGGCGGCCGCGGCCTGCGCCAGCGGATGATCCGGCGCGATCGCCATGAACTTGGCGCCGAACAGCGTGTCATGCCGCGTCGTGAATATCTTCAGTTCGGTCTCGCCGGCCGGCGAGGTCGCGGGATCGAGCGCGAAGCGCACCAGCATGCCCTCGGAGCGCCCGATCCAGTTGCGCTGCATCAGCCGCACCTTGTCGGGCCAGCGATCCAGCGTGTCGAGCGCGTCCAGCAGTTCCTGCGAGTATTTCGGTGATCTTGAAGACCCACTGGTTCATCTCGCGCTGCTCGACCAGCGCGCCGGAGCGCCAGCCGCGGCCGTCGATCACCTGCTCGTTGGCCAGCACGGTCATGTCGACCGGATCCCAGTTGATCTTGCGCTTCTCGCGTTCGGCCAGGCCCGCGCGCAGGAAGTCGTTGAACAGCTTCTGCTGGTGCTTGTAATAAGAGGGATCGCAGGTCGCGAATTCCCTGGACCAGTCCAGCGACAGCCCGATCGACTGCAGCTGCTTTTTCATCGCGGCGATATTGTCGTAGGTCCAGGCCTTGGGCGCGACCTTGCGCTCGATCGCGGCATTTTCCGCCGGCAGCCCGAACGCATCCCAGCCCATCGGGTGCAGCACGTTGAAACCCTTGGCCCGCATGAAGCGCGCCAGCACGTCGCCGAGCGTGTAGTTGCGGACATGGCCGATATGGATGCGCCCGGACGGGTAGGGGAACATCTCGAGCACGTAATATTTCGGCCGCGGGTCGTCGTTTTTGGAGGCGAAGATCGCCTTTTGGTCCCACTGGCGTTGCCAGCGCGGCTCGGATTCGCGGGCGTTGTAGCGTTCGGAGGTCATGGAATCGTCGAGGGCTTTTCGTGGATTTCGGGCCGGTCAAAAGGACGGCGGACTAGGCCACAAAAGCGGCTGGGGGGTCAACGGGTTGGGCGGTCGACGAGAACGGCGGTTTGGCGTTTTTGTGCTCCCGCAACAGGGCGGGATCACTCGCCTAGCTCGCCAGCGCCATCGGGCCGGCGCCGTCGGTGAACCGCACAAAGCCGTGCTCGACCACGGCGTTGCGGCCGCGATGTTTGGCGGCATAGAGGGCGGCGTCGGCGGCTTCGATCAGGTCGCCCGGCCGCTGCGCTGTCGTTCGGCTTGGTCGCAGGCCACCCCGACGCTGACGGTGACGATGTCGATAGCTGGAGGTGATGTGGGGCATCGCGAGGTTCTGGACCGCCGCGCGCACCATCTCGCCGATCTCCAGCGCGCGGCCGAGTCGGTGTTCGGCAGCAGCAGGCAGAATTCCTCGCCGCCGTAACGCCCGGCAAAGCCCATGGTTTCGGCGGCAATCCCGGCCAGCGTTTCGCCGAGCCTGGCTCAGGCAGACATCGCCTTCGGGATGGCCATAGGTGTCGTTGAACAGCTTGAAGTGATCGACGTCGATCATCAGCAGCGACAGCTCGCTGTCACATTGCTGGGCCTTCATCCATTCGAAATCGAGCCGGCTCTGGAAGCCGCGGCGGTTGGCGAGGCCGGACAGCATGTCGATCGACGCGATCACGGTGAGCCGGTCGTTGGTGGCGACCAGTTCGCGCTCGCGTCCGGTCAGCTGCGCCGCCATCGCGTTGAAGGCGCGGGCCAGTGGAACGAATTCAGCCGGCAGCCGGCCGCGCGCCGCACGCAGCCGACCAGTCGCCCTGGCCGAAGCGTTTTGCCATCGCCGCCATGATCTCGATCGGCTGGATGATGAGCTTCTCCGCGGCGACCAATGCGCCGAGCAGCACGAACAGGCAGACGAAGCCGAGTTGCAGATAGGCGGTGCGAATATCGTGGTTGATGGCAGCCGACACCTTGGTCTCGTCGACGCTGACGATCAGGCGCGATTCGGTGCCGGGGATGCGCGCAAAGTTGACGGCGCGTTTCGAGCCGTCGGCGGCGACGAACGAAAGCGACCCTTCCGCCTGGTCCGAACCGATCGCCTTGTCGGCGATGGCGGACAACAGCGGTATGGTATCCAGCGCACGGCCGATCATGCTGGCCTGATCCGCCGGTGCCGCCATCACAATGCCCGCGCTGTCGATCAGAACCGCCGAAATACCGGGCCGGCCGCCGAGATTGCTCATGATCTTCGACATCCAGTCGAGACTGACGCCGGCGACGATGACGGAATCCGCCTCGTCGTCGATGGCGGACACCGGATAGGCCGCCATCACGATCGGCCTGTGGTTGGTGATGGCGAACAGAAAATCGCTGAAAACGAAGTCGCGGGTCTCCCGCGCCTCCTTGAGATAGGCCGCGCTCGCGCAGATCGAGGCCGACCAGCGAGTTGCGTGTCGCGCACTGGACGTGGTCGTCCCGCCGACGATCATCAGGCTGCTGATCCAGGGCAGATTGACCGGCAGGCTTGCGCGCAAGATGTCGCAGCTGCGGCCGACGCCGCCGGCCGATGCCCGGATATAGGCTGCCGATTTCAGCATCGTCTCGACCGAGGAGATCACTTCCCGCTGGGTATCGGCGCTGTGCTGCGCAAGACTGGAGAATTCCTGGGAGGCAAGCGCGACCTGCTTGGCGCGGGCGTCCTCGAGCGAACGGGCGCGGTCGAGCATCAGCGGCGCCACCAGGATCAGCGCCAGCAATGCCAGCCGCGCGCGGATTCCGAGAAGCTTCTTGAGTTTCGCTCTTTTGCGGTTGAAAGTGAAACGTGACATCTTTAGTCCCCAGCCCCACATGCAAGATAGGGAGAAGGGTTCAAGAAGCCTTTCCCGAACTTGGTAAAATTCGAACGACCCCCGTAAGATTTACGACCGGCAGATGACATGACGCCCGAAAACTCTTCGCCGATAACCCCGTCTTTACCAAACGCGCTTGCCTCGGTGGAGTACGACATCTTCCGCGCCTGCAACGAAGCGCGCCGCGAGCGCGCGTCGGTGACGCTGATCGCGGTGTCCAAGACGTTCGACGCCGCCGCGATCGCGCCGGTGATCGAGGCCGGACAGCGCGTATTCGGCGAAAATCGCGTGCAGGAGGCCAAGGCAAAATGGCCAGGGTTAATGTCGGCTTACCCCGGCATCGCCTTGCACCTGATCGGGCCGCTGCAATCCAACAAGGCGAAGGAAGCCGTGGCGCTGTTCGACGCCATCCATTCGGTCGACCGTCCGAGCATTTGCGAAGCGTTAGCCAAGGAAATCGATTCGCAAAAACGGCGGCCCGAATTGTTCGTCCAGCTCAACACCGGCGAGGAGCCGCAGAAGGCGGGCATCGCGCCGGCCGAGGCGGATGCCTTCATTGCCGGCTGTCGCGAGAAATATGGCCTGTCGATTTCCGGCCTGATGTGCATTCCGCCGGTCGACGACGCGCCGGCGCCGCATTTCGCGCTGACCGCGAAGATCGCCGCGCGCAACGGGCTGAAGCATCTGTCGATGGGCATGAGCGCCGATTTCGCCATTGCGATCCAGTTCGGCGCCACCCATGTGCGGGTCGGCTCGGCGATATTCGGGCAGCGGTAATTCGATCCGGGGATCGCGTCGCCGTCATTGCGAGGAGCCAACGGGCCGCGCGAATGCGCGCCCGATGACAGGCTCCGCGACGAAGCAATCCAATCTTTCTTTGTGTCGCTCTGGATTGTTTCGCTTCGCTCGAATGACGCTCGATTGCCTATTCGAATCCCACCGACACCCTGCCGATCACGCCGAAATCGGCTTCGAACACATCGCCCGATTGAATCGGCAGCGGCGGGTGGCAGGTGCCGGTGGTCACGACCTCGCCGGCTCTCAGCGTCACGCCAAGCTGCCGCAGTTCATTGGCGAGCCAGGTCAGCGCGATCAGGGGGTCGCCGAGCACGTTCCTGCCATGGCCGATGAATTGCTTGCCGCGCAGGGTAATCACCGGCTTCTGCTCGACCAGGTCGAGCGAGCGCCAGTTCGACCTGGTTGGCGAGCCGAGAACGAACAAATGCGCGCAGGCATTGTCGGCGATGATCTGCGCCGCTCCGGCGCTGACGAAATCCGCGAATCTCGAATCCGGAATCTCGATCGCCGGATGCAGCGTGTCGACCGCATCGAGAACCTCCTGCACGGTGTAGGGGGATGGCCGCGGCGGCAGATCGGTTCGCATGCGAAAGGCGAATTCCGGCTCGGCGACGCGCATTTCATTGCCCGCCATCGAAGCGGTGCCGCCATCCGCAATCACCGTCTCGCGCAGGATGCGTCCGGCCATCGGGCCATCGACATTGATGTGCTTTTGCCCGGCCTCGCTGGTGGCGGCGATTTTCCAGCCGAACAGGCGTCCGGTCGAGGATTGTTCGATCGCCGCCTGGATGGCGTAGCCTTCGGTGCGGTCGCGAGGGCGCATGCGACGCTTCGAGCGCTGTCGAGCTTGGTGCCGGCGCGCCAATGATGCCCCAGGGTCCGTGACGCGCCGCTATCTGATTTTCATCAAGCATCGTTGTCTCATTTCCGAAATGGCGTTCAGCCGATCACGATCCTGGTCTGCGGTCCAAGCCGCGCCAGCAACCGCAGCATCGCCGATTTTGTCATCGAGACGCATCCCGCGGTCGGCGAAAAATTCTGCCGCGCCAGATGCAGGAATACCGCGCTGCCGCGGCCGGCGATGCGCGGCGAGCTGTTGTGATCGATCTCGACAATGAAATCATAGAGGTGGTCGTCGCGCCTGAGCCGGTCGCCGCCGTGACCGGGATCCAGCCGGATCGGCTGGTTGTAATGGCGGCTCGCGGGTCTTCGCACCAGGCGTCTTCCGGCCGGATGGCGCGAACCGGCAAGAAATGTGCGCGGCCTCGGGTGGCGGTCGGCGCGCCACCACAATCGCCGCGGCCGGAACGTGCCTTTCGGGGTCCCGCCATCGCCTTCGCGCTTGTTGGCCCTGATGCCGCCGCGCCCCAGCGCCACCGGTACGGTTTGCCCGCCGGCCATCAGCCAGCCCCGGCGCGGATTGCCGGCGGCGGCGCGAATCCGGATCGCGGAAAGCGGCCGATCGCGCCGAGGTTGTGCGGTAAGTTATTGAAATAGCGTTATTTTCCATGCGAATCGCAACCTCCTTAGTCGCCCGATTGAGCGAAGTGGCCCTATTTCGCCGCCATTACAGGACATTCATCTAAATAGCCTGCGAATTCTGGAGTAGACTGCGTTTCGGCTTGTGAATCTGTAACAGTTCCCTACCTCAAGACGAAACAGACCTGACGAACCAAGACTTTACCAACGAGACTCGGCCGAAGGCGCTTCCGCTGCATCCGCGTCCCCAGAGGATTGTACGCCATGGCCAATGCCCGCAAGATCCTGATCGTGGATGACGACACCGATCTGCGCGATACGTTGGTGGAGCAATTGTCGCTGCACGACGAATTCGAGGCCTCCGCGGTCGACACCGGCGCCAAGGGCGCCAGCGCCGCCAAGGCCAATGCCCCCGATCTCGTGCTGATGGATGTGGGGCTGCCGGACACCGACGGCCGCGAAGTCGTGCGCAGCCTGCGCAAGGGCGGCTTCAAGGCGCCGATCATCATGCTCACCGGCCACGACACCGATTCGGACACCATCCTCGGGCTCGAATCCGGCGCCAATGACTATGTCGCCAAGCCGTTCCGCTTCGCGGTGCTGCTGGCGCGGATCCGGGCGCAGCTTCGCCAGCATGAAGCCAGCGAAGACGCGGTGTTTTCGGTCGGCCCCTACAGTTTCCGGCCCGGCTCCAAGATGCTGACCGGCGCCAATGCCCGGAAAGTGCGGCTGACCGAAAAGGAAACCGCGATCCTGCGCTTTCTCTACCGGGCCGGCCAGCTGCCGGTGTCGCGCGAGACGCTGCTGCAGGAAGTCTGGGGCTATAATTCGGGCGTCACCACCCACACCCTGGAAACCCATATCTACCGGCTGCGCCAGAAGATCGAGAAAGATGCCGCCAATCCCGAGATACTGGTGACGGAAGCCGGTGGCTACAAGCTGGTGCCGTGATACGATTCGGGCAACAATTCGTATCGGCGCAACCGGTTTTCCATGTCGATCGAAGATGATGTTGCCCTGCTCGAGCGCGTCCCGACACTGCGCCTGTTGGGGACGACCGCACTGCGCATGCTGGCGATCGGCTCCGAGCAGCGCGATTTCGCGCGCGGCGATCTGCTGTTCAATGCGGGCGACGATGCCGATGCCGGATTTATCGTTCAGCGCGGGGCGTTCCGGATCGAGGACGGCAGCGGCGCCGAGATCGTCGCGGGTCCGGGCGCATTGATCGGCGAACTCGCGCTGGTGGTCGCGATGCCGCGGCCGTCCACCGCGATCGCGCTGGAACATTCCTCGGTGATCCGGGTCGCGCGCAGCCTGTTTCAGCGCGTGCTGGAAAGCGATCCCGCCGCGGCGCGCCGGCTTCGCGACGAGTTCGCCAACCGCACCAGCCAGATCGCCAGCGATATCCTGATGGCGGGCGCGAAGCTGAGTATCTAGGGCGTTGCCAAGGTCAGCCGCCACACTTTCTTCACCTCTCCAATGGAGAGCAGGGAGTTCGCCGATATCGTAGCGCCACGCCGAAATGAACTCTACACTTCCAGCGTCACCGTGACCGGAACGTGGTCGGACGGCCGCTCCCAGCCCCGCGCATCGCGGGTGATCCGGAAATCGCTGACGCCGTCTCTGCAGCGCGCGCGACACCCAGATGTGATCGAGCCGTCGGCCGCGATCGGCCAGCGTCCAGTCGGCGGCGCGGTAGCTCCACCACGTATAGACCTTTTCCGACAGCGGGATGCGTTCGCGCGCGACGTCGATCCATTCGCCGTGGGTCTGCGCCGCCAACAGCTTCTCGCATTCGATCGGGGTGTGCGACACGACTTTCAGCAATTGCCGGTGCGACCACACGTCGTTCTCATGCGGCGCCACGTTGAGATCGCCGACCAGGATATGGCGGTCGTCGCCGCGCGGATGCAGCGGCTCGCACGCCTTCATCTCGTCGAGAAACTGCAGCTTGTGCTCGAATTTCGGATTGAGCGCGGGATCCGGAATATCGCCGCCGGCCGGAACGTAGAAATTATGCAGCACCAGCGGCTTTGACAGCTGCGCCTTGTCGCCGAACGCAACCGAGATGTGACGCGAATCGATCTTGTCGCAGAAGGTGCGGATGTCGGTGGTCTCGAACGGCAGCTTCGAGATCACCGCGACGCCGTGATAGCCCTTCTGCCCGTTCAGCGCGACGTGCTCATAGCCGAGACGCTTGAAGCGCTTCAGCGGAAAGGCGTCATCGATGCATTTGGTTTCCTGCAGGCACAGCACGTCCGGCCGCACCGATTTGAGGAATTTGGCGACGAGATCGATGCGCAGCCGCACCGAATTGATGTTCCACGTTGTCAGGGAGAAGCGCATCGGGATGATGTATCAGGGCAGCGCCGGAATGACACGCCTGATGCGGACGTGCGCGCATGTCTCGAAGGATGGGCTGATGGTGCGCCATCCTCGAGCATGCGCACGAGAGCGCTCGTCAGGATGAGGCTGGAGCTTCAGCCCGGCGACATCGGATATTTGGTGAAGTCGATCTTGAACAGGCCGGGATCGACCTTCTTGGAGGTATCCAGATTGTAGACCGCGACCGTGGTGTCATAGCCCTGCGGGTCGGTCACCGTCCACTGCTTGAGCTGGCCGTCCTTGGCGCCGATCATCAGCATCAGGCGGCTGGTGCCGATCAGCGCCTGCTTCTCCTCGATGGTGACGCTGATGAAAACGTCATCCGCCGTCACGCTGACGACGTTGGTGTCCTTCAAAAGATCGATGCGATCCGACAGCAGATAGCGCAGCGGCGTCTGCGACAGCGGATAGATGTCCTGGGTCGCAAGCTTGCGGTCGCGCACCGCCACCGACGATCCGTCGGCGATGATCGCGATCGGGCTCGGCGCATCATATTCGAAACGCACCTTGCCGGGCTTCTGGATGTAAAAATCGCCCTTGGTCTTGCTGCCGTCAGGTCCGACCTGGACGAAATTTCCGACCAGCGTCTGCAGCGACGACAGATAGGCACTCACCCTGGCGGCCTCGGCTTTCTGATTGGCATCGAAGGTCGCGAAAATATTGGCAGGGACGATTGCGGCGCGGATCGGGAATCACCGGATTGGGCGGCCGCCGGCGTTGTCCCGGTCGTCGCCGGACCCCGCTGCGGGTCCGACGCGCTCATCTGGATGTTGCGGGCTTTAGGCGCAGGTTTCGGGATCGGAACGGTCTGCGCGGAAGACGGCGTCACGACGCTGATCAGGGATGCCGCGATCAGCAGCGCCACCCGGCGCGAAGGCCGCGGATCGCGAATGGCTCTGCCATTGGAAATTTCGGATTTCTATTCAACGCGTCGTCCTGCCTGGCTGTCGGCCATTTTATCGTGCTTTCGGCCAAAGGAGATATCGTTTTTCCGTGAGAATATGATTTCAACGCCGTAGTCCTTTGGCCCGATGATGCCTCTCAAAAGCGGCTTTCTTCTTCTTCGACCAGAATTTCGCGTTTGCCGGCGTGATTGGCCTGTCCGACGATGCCCTCGAGTTCCATTCGCTCCATCAGCGACGCGGCGCGGTTATATCCGATCTGCAGCCGGCGCTGAATGTAGCTGGTGGAGGCCTTGCGGTCGCGCTTGACGATCTGCCACCGCCTGCGCAGAACAGGTCGCCGCCGCCGTCGCCGCCCATGCCGGTGGCATCGAACACCGCGCCGTCTTCGTCGGTCGGCTCTTCCGCCGTGACCGCTTCGAGGTATTCGGGCTGACCCTGCGACTTGAGATGGCGCACCACCTTCTCGACCTCTTCGTCCGAGACGAAAGGTCCGTGCACGCGGCTGATGCGTCCGCCGCCGGCCATATAAAGCATGTCGCCCTGTCCGAGCAGTTGCTCGGCGCCCATTTCGCCGAGGATGGTGCGGCTGTCGATTTTCGAGGTGACCTGAAACGAGATGCGGGTCGGGAAGTTCGCCTTGATGGTGCCGGTGATGACGTCGACCGACGGCCGTTGCGTGGCGAGGATCACGTGCAGACCGGCGGCGCGCGCCATTTGCGCCAGCCGTTGCACCGCGCCTTCGATGTCCTTGCCGGCGACCATCATCAGGTCGGCCATTTCGTCGACGATGATGACGATGTAGGGCAGCGGCTCGAGATCGAGCTTCTCGTCCTCATAGATCGCCTTGCCGGTTTCCTTGTCGAAGCCGGTATGCACCGTGCGGGTCAGTTCCTCGCCCTTGGATTTCGCTTCCAGCAGGCGCGCGTTGTAGCCGTCGATGTTGCGCACGCCGAGCTTGGACATTTTCTTGTAGCGCTCTTCCATCTCGCGCACCGCCCATTTCAGCGCGACCACCGCCTTCTTCGGATCGGTCACGACCGGCGTCAGCAGATGCGGAATGCCGTCATAGACGGAGAGTTCGAGCATCTTCGGATCGACCATGATCAGGCGGCACTGATCCGGGCGCAGCCGGTAAACCAGGCTGAGGATCATGGTGTTGATGGCGACCGATTTGCCGGAGCCGGTGGTGCCGGCGATCAGCAGATGCGGCATCCGCGCCAGATCGACGATGATGGATTCGCCGCCGATGTTCTTGCCGAGACACAGCGGAAGTTTCGCCACCGATTCGTTGCCGTCCTTGACCGACAGCAATTCGCGCAAATAGACCTTTTCGCGATGCGGGTTCGGCAGTTCGATGCCGATGGCGTTGCGGCCGGGGACCACGGCGACGCGCGCCGAGAGCGCGCTCATCGAGCGCGCGATGTCGTCGGCGAGGCCGATGACGCGCGACGATTTGATGCCGGGCGCGGGCTCGAGTTCGTACAGCGTCACCACCGGGCCGGGATGGGCCTTGACGATTTCACCGCGGACGCCGAAATCCTGCAGCACGCCTTCCAGCGCGCGCGAATTGGTGTCGAGTTCGGATTTGCTGAGCGGCTGGCGATCCGAGGCCTTCGGCGCGGTCAGCACCGAAACCGGCGGCAGTTCGAACCTGTCGGATGATTTGCGCGCTGGTGCGCGCGGCGCGGCCTTCTTGCGCGGCGCGCGGGCGGCCGGCACTTCCTCGTCGTCGTCTTCCTCGTCCTCGTCGTCGTCGAAATCTTCCTCGGCCTGCGGGGCCAATGACGGCGCCGCGCGGCCGCCCAGATTCGGTTCCTGACGTTCGAACGAGGCACCGCGCGGCGCCGGCGCGCTGGCGACCAGCCAGCCGTAAGCCAGCGTCAGCCATCGCCACAGCCGCGCCTTGGCGCTCATCGCGGCGTGAAACGCCCATCCGAGCGAGACCGAGCCGCTGTCATCCTCTTCCACGAACGGCGCGTCGTCGTCCTCGATCGTCGTCAATTCCTCTTGCTGCGGGCGCGAACCCATGCCGCTCGGCGATCAGGAAGGTCGCGATCATCCCGGCGCAAAGGATGATTCCGAGCACGAGGCGATAGACGAAACCGGGTGGGCCGAACACGACGGCGGGCGCGCGCACCAGCGCGTCGCCGACGACGCCGCCAAGCCCGGTCGGCAGCGGCCATGCGCCGCCATGCGGCCAGCAGCTGGCAAAGCCCGCCGATATCACCGTGCACAGTATCCAGCACGTGATCCGCAGCGCTTCGCGGTCGAAGGTACGATGGGTCAGCATGCGCCAGCCCCACACCGCGACCGGCAGGATCAGCATGATCGCGCCGAGACCGAGAATCTGCATCAGGAGATCGGCGCCGATCGCGCCGGGATAGCCGACGATGTTGCGGATCGCGCGCGAGGTCGCGTGGCTGAGGCTCGGATC
This sequence comes from uncultured Alphaproteobacteria bacterium, assembly GCA_963734795.1. Classification (GTDB taxonomy): domain Bacteria; phylum Pseudomonadota; class Alphaproteobacteria; order Rhizobiales; family Xanthobacteraceae; genus Bradyrhizobium. The sequence continues at coordinate 641,544 of CAVTIW010000009.1, read as the reverse complement.
CTGCACCGACCATGTCATCAGCGCCGCCGCGGCCACGCCGGACAGCGCCAGCAAGCCGAGGCCCGCGAGTTCGCGCAGCCGCCGCGCCAGCGCCTCGCGGATCGACGCCGGCAACTGGCCGACCAGGGGAATGACACGTTCGATCGCTGGCATGCTCATGGGGCCCTGCGACGGCGTGGATCGAAGCCATAGCGGCGACGCAGTGCTCTCTTCCGGAGAACCGGCTCCCATTCCGCATCATGCGTAATCCAGAATTTCGACCAGCCGGTGCAACGCCTCGGCTGTTGTTTCACTGTCCTGCACCAGCGCCAGACGAATGTAGCCGGCGCCGGGATTGCTGCCGTCGGGTTGCTGCCGCGCCAGGTAACTTCCGGGCACCACGCGCACGCCGCCGTCCTTGTAGAGTTTCACCGTCGCCGCTTCGTCGCCGCCGCGGGCCGACACATCGAGCCAGACGCAGAAGCCGCCGGCGGGCCGACGATAGCCATAGCGATTGCCGAGAATCTGGTCGGCGAGATCGAATTTGAGCCGGTAGAGCCGGCGGTTCTCCTCGACATGCGCCTCGTCGCTGTAGGCGGCGATCGCGACATGCTGCAGCGGCACCGGCACCTGGGGCGCGGCGACATTGCGCAGCTCGTGAAACATGCCGAGAAATTTCCTGTCGCCGGCGGCAAAGCCGACCCGCATGCCCGGCAGGTTCGAGCGCTTCGACAGCGACTGAAACGCGACGACATTGGTGAAATCAGGGCCGGCGCATTCCAGCATGCTGCCGGGCGCCTCCCTGGTGTAGATTTCCGAATAGCATTCGTCGCTCAGGATCATGAAGCCGAAACGGTCGGCGAGTTTTTTCAGGCGGCTGAAATAGTCGCGCGAGGCGACCGCGCCTTGCGGATTGGCCGGCGAGGCGATGTAGATCGCGACCGTGCGCGCGAGCGTCGCGTCATCGAGCGCATCGAGATCGGGCAGGAATCCGTTGGCGAGCGTGGTCGGCAGATAGATCGGTCTCGCAGTCGGCGGCGCGGGCGCCGGCGCCATAGGCGGGATAAAACGGATTGGGCACCAGGATCGCAGGTCGGCCCTTGCGCTCGCCGACATAGCGCGCGGCGGTGATCGCGGCGAAAAACAGGCCTTCGCGGCTGCCGTTCAGCACCAGAAGCTCGGTCTCGGGATCGATCGGCGCGCGGCAGGTCGAACCGGGTGGAAAGCCAGTTCGCGGCGGCCCGCCGGAACGGCTCGATGCCCTTGGCGATCGGATAGCGGCCGAAATCGGCGATATGTTTGGCCAGCACCGGGCCGACGAAGCCGGGAACCGGATGCTGCGGTTCGCCCAATGACAGCGTAATCAAGGGCTTGCCGGGCTGATACGGGGCCAACAGTTCGGTCAGCCGGGCGAACGGCGAGCGTTCGCTTTCCGGACTGCCGGCGCCCTGCGGCGCACGGGATGAAGCGGTCATTGCCATACGTGAAGCGCCAGCACTGTTGGGGCGGCCGATCGCACGGCGAAACCAGCCGGAAACGGATCAGATCACCATAGATACGGCGAGGTTAAGACGCGATTAACCATCGGCCGGCGGCGATATCCAGACCCACAATTCCGGAACAGGAGCAAAAGAAAGGGGCTCCAACTTGCGCTGGAGCCCCTCAACGGTCGGGGCATTGCCGGGTATGTGCCCAAACCGTAGTTCTGGGCGCGACCTCGTGAGATCGCGCCCCGGGAGAACTTACATGTTGTAGGCGCGCTCGCTGTGCTCGGTGATGTCGAGACCTTCGCGTTCCGCTTCGACACTGGCGACGCAGGCCGACGATGACATCGACGACCTTGTAGAGGATCGCCGAACCGATGCCCGACCACACCAGCGTGGTGCAGACGCCCCAGCACTGCGAGATCATCTGCGCGGCGAAGTCGTAGTCGGCGATCTTGCCGGTGGTGTAGTCCATGATGCCGACGCCACCGAGCGCCGGATTGACCAGGATGCCGGTGCCGAGCGCGCCGACGATTCCGCCGATGCAGTGGACGCCGAACACGTCGAGCGAGTCGTCGTAGCCGAGCGCGTTCTTGACCACGGTGACGAAGAACAGGCAGACCGACGCCGACCACGAGACCGAGCACGATTGCCCCGATCGGACCGGAGTAGCCGGCCGCGGGCGTGACCGCCACCAGTCCCGCCACCGCGCCCGAGCAATGCGCCGAGCACCGAGGGATGGCCCTTGACGATCCATTCCGCGAACATCCAGGACAGCGCCGCCGCCGCGGTCGCGACGAAGGAGTTGGTCATGGCGAGCGCGGCGCCGCCATTGGCTTCGAGGTTCGATCCGGCGTTGAAGCCGAACCAGCCGACCCAGAGCAGCGAGGCGCCGATCATGGTCATGGTCAGCGAATGCGGAGCCATCAGGTCCTTGCCGTAGCCGATACGCTTGCCGATCAGCAGCGCGCCGACCAGACCGGCGATGCCGGCGTTGATGTGCACCACGGTGCCGCCGGCGAAGTCGATCGCGCCCTTCCTGAAGAGCCAGCCGGCGTCGCCGTTGACTTCATCGAGTTTGGCCTGCGCCGCAGTCTTCGCCGCCCGTCCGCCGCTGCGGCGAGCGCCTTGACCGCATCCGAGATCGCATCCGGTCCGGCCCAGTACCAGACCATGTGCGCGATCGGGAAATAGATCAGCGTCACCCAGAGCGGGATGAACAGCATCAACCGCCGAGAACTTCATGCGCTCGGCGAAGGCGCCGACGATGAGAGCGGGGGTGATCGTCGCGAACGTCATCTGGAAGCAGACATAGACCAGCTCCGAGATGTTGGCATCGACGCTGAATGTCGCCGCCTTCGAATTCGGCGTCACGCCCATCAGGAAGGCCTTGGAGAAGCCGCCGATGAAGTCGGATGCCGCCGGTGAAGGCGAGGGTGTAGCCGTAAAGCGCCCAGAGGATGGTGACCATGCAAACGGTGGAGAACACCTGGATCAGCACCGAGAGCATGTTCTTGGAGCGGACGAGACCGCCATAGAACAATGCGAGGCCGGGAATCGTCATCAACAGCACCAGCACGTCGATGTCAGCATCCAGGCGTTGTCGCCCTTGTTGACGGTTGGCTCGGCGTAGGCAGCGGTCGCGGCGAACAGGCCGACTGCGAGGGCCGCCAATCCCGCGCTAGAGGGACGTTTGAACGTCATTTCGTTTTACTCCTGATTGGATATGGGTTGAGCGCGAAATCAAAGGGCCGCGGCATCGGCCTCGCCGGTGCGGATGCGAACCGCATGGTCGAGGTTGATGACGAAGATCTTGCCGTCGCCGATCTGTCCGGTTTTCGCCGCGGACGTGATGGCGTCGATGGTCTTGTCGACCTGGTCCGAGGCGACAGCGACCTCGATCTTGATCTTGGGCAGGAAGCTCACCGCGTATTCAGCGCCGCGATAGATTTCCGTATGGCCCTTCTGCCGGCCATATCCCTTGACTTCCGTCACCGTGAGACCGTGAACGCCAATGGCGGTCAGGGCGTCACGGACTTCTTCGAGCTTGAATGGCTTGATGATCGCCATAACAATTTTCATGGGTCCTATCCCCGCTTGGGCCCGATCCAGACACGACCGGGCGTTCTCGACTGAGGTTCACCACGCGGAGAAGTTCACTACGCGGGCACAGCCGGCACCCGATAGAATCAAATGCCGTGCCAGATCGGCGGCGTTGCCTAACGGATTATGAACGCGGACCTTTTCGGGCTTTGTCGGATGCGGTCCAAGCTGCGTTATTCGGTCGCGCCCAAAGCCTAATCACACTATGCCCAAAACGTGGGCATGACAGAGTCCCGACATAATCGTGCCCACGAGTAGGGCAGGGAAATGGTATTTGGATAGGGAAAATTACTGCAAAGCCTCGCCATGCTGCGAAATATCGAGGCCTTCCAGCTCGTGTTCGCGGGAAACCCGCAGCGGCACGAACGCGCTCACCAGCTTGAGCAGCACGAAGGTGACGCCGCCCGACCACACCAGGGTGACCGCGACCCCATAAAGCTGGATCAGCAATTGCTGCGGATTGCCCTCGATCAGGCCGGAGGTCCCGCCGATCGAGGCGGTCGCGAACACCCCGGCCAGCAGCGTTCCGGTCAGTCCGCCGATGCCGTGGACGCCGAACACGTCGAGCGAATCGTCGTAGTTGAAACGGTGCTTCAGCCAGGTGCAGGCCCAGAAGCACACCAGGCCCGCCGCCACCCCGATGACAATGCCATGCCAGGGCGCCACGAATCCGGAGGCCGGCGTGATCGTTCCAAGGCCGGCGACCGCGCCGGAAATCATGCCGAGCACCGATGGCTTGCGCCGGATCGTCCATTCGATCGCGCCCCAGGTCAGCGCGCCGGCACAGGCCGCCAGATGGGTGGCGATGATCGCCATCACCGCGCGCGAATTCGCGCCCAGCGCCGATCCGCCGTTGAAGCCGAACCAGCCGACCCACAGCAGCCCGGTGCCGACCACGGCGAGCGACAAATCGAACGGCGACAGGTTTTCGGTGCCGTAGCCGTGGCGCCGGCCCATCACTTTGGCCGCCACCAGGCCGCCGACCCCGGCGGAGAGATGCACCACGAGGCCGCCGGCAAAATCCAGCACGCCGACGCTGCCGAGGAAGCCGCCGCCCCAGACCCAATGCGCGAGCGGGACGTAGACGAACATGAACCAGCCGATCGAGAACAGCAGATAGGCCGAGAACCGCATCCGGTCGGCGACCGAGCCCGCCACCAGCGCCACGGTGATGATGGCGAAGGTCATCTGGTAGAGCATGAACAGGGCTTCCGGAATCGTCTTCGCCGCCGGATTGACGCTGTCCATGGTCATGCCGGCGAGAAACCAGCGATCGAGCGTCCCCAGCCAGGGGCCGTCGCCGACGAACACCAGCGAATAGCCGAACGCCACCCAGAGAATCGAAATAATGGCGACGGCTGCGAGGCTTTGCGCCATTGTCGCCAGCACGTTCTTCTTGCGCACCATGCCGGAATAGAACAGCGCCAGACCCGGTATCGTCATCATCAGCACCAGCGCGGTCGCCACGATCATCCACGCGGTGTCGGCGCCGCTGATGCCGGGCGTCTCTGCAAACGCCGGTGTCGCAACCCCGAAGATGGTCGCAAGGCCAATCGGCGCAGCCAGCCGCGCGGCACGACCCGAGAGTGCCCCCATGGTATTTCCCCAGCCTGTTATGATGTTTTGGATCGCAGTTCCGGCGTCGTTGCCGGATGCGATGGACGTGCGAGAGTTTTTTAGAGCGCGTCGCTGTCGGTTTCGCCGGTGCGGATTCGCAGCGCGTGATCGATCGGCGTCACGAAGATCTTGCCGTCGCCGATCTGGCCGGTGCGGGCGCTGGTGGTAATGACCTCGACCGCCTTGTCGGCGAGATTGGATGCGACCGCGATTTCGATCCGCAGCTTCGGCAGAAAGTTCACCACATATTCGGCGCCGCGATAGACCTCGGTGTGGCCCTTCTGGCGGCCGTAGCCCTTGACCTCGGTCACGGTCATGCCGCTGACCCCGATCGCGGTGAGCGCCTGGCGCACCTCGTCAAGCTTGAATGGTTTGATAATGGCAACGACGAGCTTCATGGTCAGGCCTTCATTTCCAGGATTCCGAAAGATCGGTCACGCCTTGATTTGCGTCCGCTCAAGTCTGGCATCTTTCGGTGCCAATGGCACAAAAAGTTGCAGGTCCGACCGAAAAACAAATGCGGGCGCTTGTCCCCGTTCGGCAGCCCCTGTACCGCAGCGCGGATCATCCGCCAAGATGCGGGTTGCCGCCCGCGGGGTCCGGTCAGCCGGGCCGCCCGCGGCCACGCCGAATTGCGGGGTTGGCCGACGCCGGGCGACGCCACGGCCGTCTTATCTGCGTTCGCGCAGCGAGCCTTCCTGGGCCACCGAGGCCACCAGCGTGCCGTCCTGCTTGAAGATCATGCCGCGGGTCAGGCCGCGCCCGCCCTGCGCGCTCGGCGAGTCCTGGGCGTAAAGCAGCCATTCGTCGGCCCGGAACGGGCGGTGAAACCACATCGCGTGATCGAGGCTGGCCGGCATCATGCGCTTGTCGAACAGGGTGCGGCCGTAGCGCGCCATCGCCGCATCGAGCAGCGAGAAGTCCGACGCATAGGCCAGCGCGCACATATGCAGCGCCGGATCGTCCGGCAGTTTCGAGGCGGTGCGGATCCAGACATTGATGCGGCCGTCGTCGATCTTCTGGCCGAAATAGCGGCCGAGCTCGACCGGGCGCAGCTCGATCGGACGGTCGGATTCGTAATAGCGGCGGATGAAATCCGGCATCTCGCGGAACATCGGCTGTTTTGCCACCTCTTCGGCGGTGAGTTTCTCCGGCGGCGGCACGTCGGGCATCTTGTCCTGATGATCGAACGAGCCTTGCTCCTCGATATGAAACGACACCATGATCGAGAAGATCGCGTTGCCGTGCTGGATCGCGGTGACCCGGCGGGTCGAATAGCTCTTGCCGTCGCGCAGCCGCTCGACCTCGTAGATGATCGGAATCTGCGGATCGCCCGGCAGGATGAAATAGCAATGCAGCGAATGCGGCAGGCGGCCTTCGACGGTGCGGCACGCCGCCACCATCGCCTGTCCGATCACCTGTCCGCCGAACACCCGCTGCCAGCTCGTCTTCGGGCTGTTGCCGCGAAACATGTTCACCTCGAGCGGCTCGAGATCGAGCATGGAAATCAGGTCAATCAGGCCTTTGGACATGGAAGCGCCTTCAGTTGAACCTCCCCGTCATTCCGGGTTCACGCGAAGACGCGTGCCCCGGAATGACGGGGTGGGGGATACAGACCCTTGTTTCGCGGGCCTGTTTCGCCCAGCTATAGTCCGGAGGCAAGTAGTGTCTCTGAGTGAGCGGGTTAGGCAGGGAATGTCGGCACAGCGAAGCATTGTCATCGGCGGCGGCGCGTTTGCGGGGCTGGCGCTGGCGCTGGCGCTGCGTCAGGGCCTTGGCGCCGATATTCCCGTCATCGTTGCCGATCCGGCGCTGGCGACGCGGCCAAGCCGCGATCCGCGCGCGACCGCGATCGTCGCGGCCTGCCGCCGGCTGTTCGACGCCATCGGGGTGTGGGATCAGGTCGCAGCCGAGGCGCAGCCGATCCTCGACATGGTCGTCACCGATTCCAAACTGCAGGACGCGACCCGTCCGGTGTTCCTGACCTTCGCCGGCCATGTCGAGCCGGGCGAGCCGTTCGCGCACATGATCGAAAACCGGCATCTGATCGACGCGCTGGTCAAGCGCGCGGAAGCCGAGGGCATCGATCTTCGCGCCACCGCGGTGACGAATTTCGCCTCGCGCGCCGATGGCGTCGAGGTGACGCTGGCCGACGGCAGCGTGATCGAGGCGAGCCTGCTGGTGGCGGCCGACGGCGCGCGCTCGAAATTGCGCGAACGTGCCGGGATCGCCACCCATGGCTGGGATTACGATCAATCCGGCATCGTGGTCACGGTCGGCCACGAGCGCGATCATCACGGCCGCGCCGAAGAACATTTCCTCCCCGCCGGGCCGTTCGCGATCCTGCCGCTGACCGGACAGCGCTCGTCGCTGGTATGGACCGAGAAGCGCGCCGAGGCGGCGCGCATCACGGCGCTCGGCGCGGATGAATTTCACGGCGAACTCGAACAGCGCTTTGGACTGCATCTCGGCGAGATCAAGGCGCTGGACCAGCCGCGCGCGTTTCCGCTCGGATATTTCGTCGCGCGCTCGTTCATCGGCGAACGGCTGGCGCTGGTCGGCGACGCCGCGCATGTGATTCATCCGATCGCGGGCCAGGGGCTCAATATGGGCCTGAAGGATGTCGCCGCGCTTGCCGAGGTGATCGTCGATGCGGCGCGGCTCGGCATCGACCTCGGTCAGGCCGACGTGCTCGACCGCTATCAGCGCTGGCGGCGGTTCGACACCATGGCGATGGGGCTCGCCACCAATTCGCTGAATCTGTTGTTCTCGAACGAATCGACGCTGCTGCGCACGCGTGCGCGATATCGGGCTCGGGCTGGTCGATCGTGCCCCGCCGCTGAAAAGCCTGTTCATCCGCCAGGCCGCGGGGTTGTCGGGCGAGGTGCCGCGGCTGCTGAAGGGCGAGGCGCTGTAGGCGCGTCGGCCAGAGCGTCTCCGCGATCGGCAGACCCGCTCGGCATGATCAGCGCGCGTCGTTCGCGAGGATAAAAGCCGCGACGGAATCGATCATCGCGGGGTCGAGCGCCCGTTCCGGCTGATTGTAGGCTGCCAGATTGTCGGCCTCATCGGTCGACATCGACCAGAACGTGGTTCATGTCCGGAAGCCAAAGCGTTTTCGCCACCGGCGACGCGGCGGAAAGGGCAATGAAATCCAGCCGCGCCACCTGGCAGGTCGCGGCCGCCGCCGATGATCAGCGTCGGCTGCTCGATCAGTTTCAACGGATCGATCGGGTCTTCCGTGAACGCCGAGGCGATGCCGGGCTGCATCGACGGCGCGATCGCCAGGCCGCGCGGCGGCGGGTCGACGATCTGCCCGGCCATGATGGCGTCGATCGCCTTCGCGATCGGCTCCAGCACGTCGGGCGCCAAGCTTCTTTTCGAGCTGCGCCTTGACGCAGGTCGCCCTGCCGCCGGGCCGCGGTGACCAGCAGAACCAGGCGGTCGATGGGGACGCGTCGCGCCGTCAGGATCGCGACCAGACCGCCCTCGCTATGCCCGACCAGAATCACGCGCGAGAATTTTCCGCTGCCGCGCAGATAATTCACCAGCGCACGTCGCATCGTCGACATAGTCCTTGAAGCGGAAATCTTCCGGCCGCCCGAATTCCGGTTTCCATCCACCGGCGCCGCGCTTGTCATAGCGCAGCGTCGCGATGTTGCGCGCGACCAGTTGCTCCGAGAGCTTCTTCAGCGTTGCCGGCTTGATCTGCGGCCCGTTGCCGTCATGGTCGGTCGATCCGGAGCCCGCGATCAACAGTGCGACCGGCGGCCGCTCGACATCGGGCGGGATCGTCAGCACGGCGTCGATGGCGCCGACGCGAATTTTGGCTTCCTCAGCGGATGCGCTCGCGGCCATGCCGCAGAGGCTGAGCATGACGAGCGCACCAAGGATCGATCCGGACGTGCATGAGTTAATCGATCTTCCGCGCCTCTTCCGGCAGCATGATCGGAATGCCGTCGCGGATCGGATAAGCGAGCTTGGCCGAGCGCGAGATCAGCTCCTGCCGCGCCGAATCGAATTCAAGCGGCCCCTTGGTCATCGGGCAGACCAGAATTTCCAGCAGCTTGGGGTCGACGGTGCCTTCGAGGCGTTCGGGCGGGGATGTCATGCTTTGGTCTCCGGCTTGGTCATTCGACGCTGTAGCATATCCGATTCCAGCGTGCAGCCGGGCCACCGTCTTCGTGAGGCGGTCCGGAGCCGTTCATCGAGCCCGGCCGCCGTGCCTTGGTCGCGGCAACGGCTTGCCGTTCACAAAAACGTGGTGCAGGGCCATCCGACCGTCACGTTCCCGAGGGGGCGGGTGCCCGGCAGATTTAAAATCCATCTAAGGTGAGCCTGTTTCCGGTCGCCGTGCTTGACCTGCCCGTCCGCGATTGGAAATACAAACCATGAGCAACCAACCGACCGACATGCGCGCGCAGTTTCCGCTGGGATTGGCCAAGCGCGGCTATCGCGGCGTCATTCACCACATCGCCGCCGGTGACGCCAATTCCGCGCTGTCGTCGATCGAACTCGAAAGTCGACTGATCGAGCTCGGCCTGGTTCAAGGTGCCAAGGTCGAGGTGCTGCACGAAGGCATCATCGGTCGCGATCCGATCGCCGTCCGGGTCGAGAACGTCACGATCGCGGTGCGGCGCCGCGAGGCCATGGCCATCATTGTCGCCTGACGCGACCGGACCTCAAGTCATGGAAGCTCCGTTGATGCATCTGGCCCTCGTGGGCACGCCGAACAGCGGCAAGACCTCGCTTTTCAACGCGCTCACCGGCAGCCGGCAAAAGGTCGCGAACTATCCGGGCGTCACGGTTGAACGCAAGGAAGGGTCGTTCGTGACGCCGCTCGGGCGCCAGGTCTCGCTGGTCGATCTGCCTGGCACCTACTCGCTGCGGGGTCGCAGTCCGGACGAAGAAATCACGCGCGACATCGTGCTCGGGCGCACCGCCGGCGAAGCCCTGCCCGACCTCGTGCTCTGCGTTGCCGATGCCACCAATCTGCGGCTGACCATCCGCCTCGTGCTGGAACTCAAAGGCACCGGCCGGCCGCTGATGCTGGTGCTCAACATGTTCGATATCGCCACGCGCCGCGGCGTCACGGTGGATGTGGCCGAACTGTCCGAAACGCTTGGCGTGCCGGTCGTCACCTCGATCGCGGTGCGCAAGGGCGGCACTGCCGATCTGCTGCGCCGGACCGACGACATCGCGGCGCAGGCGCCGACCCCCTTGCGGCAAAATCTCTGGCGGCCGCTCACGGTGGCCGAACTGCGCGCCACCCAGCGCGAGGCCGATCGCATCATCGCGGCGACCATCGGCCTGCCGACCAGGCCGGACACCTGGACGGCGCGGATCGATGCCGTGGTTCTGCATCCGGTAGCGGGACTTGCGATCCTCGGCGCTGATTCTGTTCGTGATGTTCCAGGCGGTGTTCGCATGGGCCCAGCCGCTGATGGATCTGCTGTCGTCCGGCTTTGACGCGCTCGGTCAGCTGGTCCACGACCTGTTGCCCGCCGGCCTGCTGCAAAGCTTCCTGCAGAACGGCGTGATTTCCGGCGTCGGCAGCGTCATCGTGTTCCTGCCGCAGATCATCATTGTCTTCCTCTTCATCCTGCTGCTGGAAGATTTCGGCTACATGGCGCGCGCGGCGTTCCTGATGGACCGCATCATGGGCGGCGCCGGCCTGCACGGCCGCGCCTTCATTCCGCTGCTGTCGAGCTTCGCCTGCGCGATTCCCGGCATCATGGCGACAAGGGTGATCGACAGCCGCCGCGACCGGCTGACCACGATCCTGATCGCGCCGCTGATGACCTGCTCGGCGCGAATCCCGGTCTACACGCTGATCATCTCGGCCTTCATTCCGGCCAAGCAGATCTGGGGCTGGGTCAATCTGCAAGGCCTGGTCATGTTCGGGCTCTACACCGCGGGCATCGCCAGCGCCTTGGGCGTGTCATTCCTGATCAAGTTCTTCATGTGGCGCGACTATGCGCCGGCGCCCTTCATGCTGGAACTGCCGGACTACAAATTGCCGCGCGTCCGCAGCATTGCGATCGGGATCTATACCCGGGCGAAAATGTTCCTGCAGCGGGCCGGCACCACGATCTTCTCGATGATGGTGCTGATCTGGTTTCTGGCGTCGTTCCCGTTGCCGCCGGCCGGCGCTCAGGATCCGGCCATCAACTACAGTTTCGCGGCCATCATCGGCAAGGCGCTGGAACCATTGTTCGCGCCGCTCGGCTTCAACTGGCAGATCGTTGTCGCCTTGATCCCCGGCATGGCCGCGAGGGAAGTCGCGGTGGCCGCCCTCGGCACCGTCTACGCGATCGAGGGCGGCAAGGAGGCCGCCGATCAGATCGGACAGGTGCTTGCCAGCAAATGGAGCCTCGCAACGGCATTGTCGCTGCTGGCCTGGTATATTTTTGCGCCGCAATGCGCATCGACTCTGGCTGTCATCCGCCGCGAAACCGGAAGCTGGACGTGGATGGCGGTCACCTTCGCCTACATGTTCGCGCTGGCTTATGCCGCAAGCCTCGCCACTTACAGCATCGCCTGCGCACTGGGCGCCGGATAGTCCGGACCACGCCGCGAGCTGGCCGACTATTGCAGCGGCGGGTCGCCGCTGGTGCGCTTCTTGGCGAGATCCATTTCGGTGACCGCGATCAGGATTTCGGCGCGGGTCTTGAGATCGGGCGCTTCCAGCATCGCCTGCTTTTCCGGCGGGCCATAGGGCGACATCATCGCCAGCGCATTGACCAGCGCCTCATTGGGCGCGCTCTCGACGCCTTCCCAGTCGACCTTGAGATTGTTGGCCTTGAGAAAATCCGTCAGCACCTCGAGCAGCGCCTCGCGGTCGACCGCTTCTTCGCCCTTGCGCGCGGTGAAATCGTCGATGTAGGGAAAATAATCCACCTTGCATTGCCGATATGCGGTCAGCACGGTCATTTCCTCGACCACCTTGAAGCGCGTGATGCCGGTGAGTTCGAGGATGTAGCGGCCATCGCCGGCCTCGGCGAGCTGGGTGATGCGGCCGACGCAGCCGACGCGAAACAGCGCCGGTTTGGCTTCGTCTGCGCGAATGGGAAACGTCCGGCTGGATCATCCCGATCAGCCGATGGCCGTCGCGCAGCGCATCGTCGACCATCGCGAGATAGCGCGGCTCGAAGATGTTGAGCGGCATCTGGCCGCGCGGCAGCAGCAGCGCGCCGGGCAGCGGAAACACCGGGATCACCTGGGGAAGGTCGCCGGGCCCGCGATAATCGGCATTGATCGGCATTTGCGGTCCCGGTGCTAATGCGTGAGCTCTAAGTCTGATGCGCGTATCGTTGATCGCAAACCGGTGTCCGCTTTGCGGATACGGCTACGAAAACAGGATCGTCGATAGCCGCTTTCGTCCCTCGACGGTGGCCTCATCGGTCGGGCCCCACGCCTCGAAGAACTGCACCAGCTGCTTGCGCGCGCCATCCTCGTTCCATTTGCGGTCGCGCTTGACGATTTCGAGCAGCTGATGGGTGGCCTCGGCTGCGCTTGCCGCTGGCGTTGAGCGCGGTCGCAAGATCGAATCGCGCCTGATGATCGAGCGGGTTTGCGGCGACTTTCTGTTCCAGCTCGGTCACCGGGCCGAGCGTCTTGGCCTGTTCGGCAAGATCGATCGAGGCCTGCACCGCCTTGACCGCCGCATCGCTGCGCTTCGATTCCGGCACCATGGCGAGGGTCTGCTTGGCCTGCTCGATGGCGCCGGTCGCCATGTAGCATTTCGCCAGCCCGGCCAGCGCTGCGATATTGGTGGCGTCCGCGGCCAGCACCTCGGCATAGATCGAGCGCCGCGGTGGCGGGATCGCCCTCGGCCAGAACGGCTTCGGCCTCCTGCAGGATTTCGGCGATATTGGGCTCGCCCGCCGCCGGCATGCCGGCGGTCAGCTTGTCGATGAAGGCGGTGACCTGGCTTTCCGGAACCGCGCCCATGAAGCCGTCGGCGGGCTGGCCGTTGACGAAGGCGATCACGGCCGGGATCGACTGGATTCCCATCTGGCCGGGAATCGCCGGATGTTCGTCGATGTTCATCTTGACCAGCTTGACCTTGCCCTTGGCGGCGCGGACCGCCTTTTCGATGATCGGCGTGAGCTGGCGGCAGGGGCCGCACCACGGCGCCCAGAAGTCGATCAGCACCGGCTGGCGCTTCGACTCCTCGATGACGTCCTTCACGAACGTCTGGGTGGTCGTTTCCTTGATCAGATCGGCCGCCGCCTGTGGCGCCGGTCCGCTGCCCTGCTCTACTATCGTCACGGGATCCTCGTCTGATGTCTTTGCGGATTGCGGCTGTTCTAGCACGGCCCGAGCCCTAATTGGCCGCTTGGAAGCCCAATTTGCAATCGGCTGGAACCTGGCTTCGGCCGGTTTCGGGCCTGATTTGGCGGATGGCCAGTCGCCAGGATAGCGGGCAGTCGACGGCCCGATTCTGGCCGCTGTCGGCGCTGTTGCATTCGGAGGCCGCATTTGGCATAGCTCTGCCCGTTGCCGGCGAGCGATCGCCGCCAATCTCTCGGATGCGGGTGTAGCTCAGTGGTAGAGCACGACCTTGCCAAGGTCGGGGTCGAGGGTTCGAATCCCTTCGCCCGCTCCAGATTTCAATTTTGTCCGGCCCGGACAGATAGGTAACACCACGTACCTAAGACATGGGTGACAACCTCGTGCCGAACGGGTTGTCGAGAGGTTGCAGGGTTTTCTGCTCCAGGTCGAAGTAGATCATAGTGCATGAAGCTTGCGGCGCGCCGCATCCGAAAAGCGTCTCGTGCAGGCGCGATGTGGCCGACCCACCGCCGGCCTGCTCCATGTCCCGGATCGGCGCTATACACAGCGGGATACGACGGCACCCGTTATACCGCAGTGCAGCACGTCCAACGCAAAAATCGTCTCAAATAAAAACCGCCAAAAGAAATTTCTTCTCAAATTGATTTTCGTTTGACGAGGCCGGGCCGTGCACGCTTCTCTCTTACCGCGGATGTGATAACATTTCGCGGTCTGACCTACCTCACTGCAGACGACCAAAATACGTCTCTCGAAACGTTCAAATAAATAACACGCGCAGCCGCCCTGGCTGCATAGGGAGTGACGCGATGAAATCGGCTTTCAATCGATCCGTTCTTGCGCTCGCAGCAATTTTCGTTGTCGCGGGGGCCGGCCAGGTCAGCGCGCAGCAAAAGGCGCTCAAGAGCTATCAGTCCGGCAACAAGGAATTCTGGACCCATCCGCCGGACGACTGGTTCCTCGGCGACGAAACCGAAGCCCAGAAGGGCCTGGCACCGCCGTCGGGTCCGCCGACCGGCGCATCGGAAGCCGAACTGGCCACGATGATGAAGAAGATCAAGCTGCCGCCGGGCTTCAAGATCGAAGTCTACGCATCGGGCGTGCTGGCCGCACGGCAGATGGCCTGGGGCGACAAGGGCACGCTGTTCGTCGGCTCATTCGGTCTCGGCAACGTCTACGCCATCACCGACAAGGACGGCAAGAAAGAGGTCAAGACCATCCTCAAGGGCCTCAACATGCCCACCGGTCTCGCCTTCAAGGATGGCGCGCTCTACGTCATCGCCGTCAACAAGCTGATCAAATACGACAACGCCGAAGCCAATCTCGACAAGCTCGGCGACGGCAAGGTGGTCTATGACGACATGCCGTCCTACGCCGCCCATGGCTGGAAGTACCTCGCCGCCGACAAGGACGGCTGGTTCTACATTCCGTTCGGACCTCCCTTCAACATCGGGATTCCGCCGACCAGCGTGTCGCAGATCCGCCGCGTCGATCCCAAGACCGGCAACGCTGAAATCGTCGCGCTCGGCGTCCGCAACAGCGTCGGCGGCGACGTCGATCCGCGCTCCGGCAAATACTGGTTCACCGAGAACGCCCGCGACTGGATGAGCGACGACATGCCGAGCGACAAGCTCAACATGATCTCGAAGATCGGCGAGCACTTCGGCTATCCGTATTGCCACCAGGGCGACACTCCGGATCCGAAGTTCGCGATGGGTCACAAATGTTCGGAATTCACCCCGCCGGTGCTCAATCTCGGCGCGCATGTGGCTCCGCTCGGCATGAAGTTCTACACCGGCAACCAGTTCCCCGCCGACTACAAGAACAACATCCTGATCGCCGAACACGGCTCGTGGAACCGGCATAAATACCAGGGCGGCCGCATCGTGCGCGTGACCGTCGGTCCGGACGGCAAGAATCCCAAGCAGGAAGTGTTCGCATCCGGCTGGATCGAAGGCGACCAGGGCTATCTCGGCCGGCCGGACGATATCATCCTGGACAAGGACGGTTCGATCCTCGTTGCCGACGACTGGGCCGGCGCGATCTATCGCATCAGCTACAAGAAGTAAGCACTTTATCGTCAGGGGCTGCGGCTGCTCGGGAACGGGTGGCCGCAGCCTCGCGTTTTTTACCAAGTTCGTTCGCTGCCCCAATGACAATCATGACCGTCATTCCGGGGCGCGAGCCACCGGGTCGGGCCCGATGACAAGCCTGCGCCGAGCGGCACATCCACGATGTGCGATTGCACATCGGGAATGACAAAGTTGAGAATGAGAATGCCGATGATGATGCGCCGCCGATCTGTATTTGATGCACTGTATGGCCTTGCGCTGGGACTGTCGGCGCTCGCGAGCCTTCCGGCCTATGCCGCCGCCGACCTCGCCGCGGGCAAGGAAAAGGCCGAAATGTGCGCCGGCTGTCATGGCGAGAACGGCATCTCGCAAACCGAGAACATTCCCTCGCTGGCGGGCCAGCCCGATCAGTTCATTCAATGGCAGCTGGTGTTCTTCCGCAGCGGCGCGCGCAAGAACGAGCAGATGCAGCCGATCGTCGAGCAGATCAACAACGACGATATCCGCAATCTCGGCGCCTATTTCGCGTCGCTTGACGCCGCCCAAGGCTTCGACACCCGACGACAATCCGGATTTATCCAGCAAGGGTGCGCAGGCTGCCGCGGGACGCCGCTGCGCCTCATGCCATACCGATACATTTGCGGGAACCAAAGCCGTTGCCCGCATCGCCGGCCAGCGCGAGGAATATCTGGTCAAGGCGCTGCACGACTACAAGTCGGGCGTCGCGATCCGGCGGCGCCGGCGCGGCGATGTCGGATGTCGCCTATCCCCTGAGCGACGAGGAAATCACCGCGCTCGCGCATTACCTCGCGCATCTCTAGCGGGATGGCTTTGAGTTGAATCGGCGCACTGTCCAGCGGATGGATGGGTAACGCTGCATCCCTCCGCGCAAGGGGGAGGGGAGAAGAGAGTTGCGTCTCGCGATCATGATTCAATCTGAAATCATCGCGCTTCAGGATCGCTGCTTCTCATACGCCTTCAGATGGGTATAGGCGGTGCGCAGCCTCGGAACCGGGACCTTGCGCGGCATCGCCGCGCGCGATCAAATCGCCGATCACGTGATCGGCCTCGACCGGTGCGCCGGCCTTGATGTCGCGGAACATCGATGCGGTCAGCTGCGAGCCTTCCGCGGTCAGCATGCCGCGCGTGCGCTCCAGGAACGGCGCGCGGGGCGGGTAGCCCTCGGCCGCCGCGACCGCGCTGCATTCATCGAGCATGCCGAGGATGAAGTCCTTGCCGCCCGGCGAGGCCAGGATATTGCCGACCGAGGTGCGCATCAGGCAGGTCGAGGCCGCGAGCGAGGCGAGGAACACCCATTTCTCCCACATCTCCTGAACGATATGTTCGCTGGCCACCGAGCCGAAATTGCCGCTCGCCATGATTTCGGCGATGGCGCGGACCCGGTCCGACAGCCTGCCGTCGCGTTCGCCGAAATTGAGCGACTGCATCGGCGCGAGCTGAACCACCTCGCGATGTGTCGTTGAGCGTGACGGCGATCGCGCAGAGGCCGCCGAGCACGCGCTCGCGTCCGAATTTCCGGTCGAGCACATCCAGATGCAGCATGCCGTTGAGCAGCGGAATAATCGCCGTCTGCGGCCCCACCGCCGGCGCAAACGACTTGATCGCGTCGTCGAGGTCGAAGGCCTTGCAGCTCAACAGCACGACGTCGAATTTCTCGGTGAGCTTGTCGGCCTGCACGGTCGGGGGATTTTTCAGCGTCACGTCGCCGTTGGGGCTTTTGATCACGAGGCCGGCACTCGGCCAGTTCAGCGGCGCGCCGCGGCCGGACCAGAAATGTCACATCGCGGCCGGCCTGAAGCATTCTGCCGCCGAAATATCCGCCGATGGCGCCGGCGCCGACCACGAGAATGCGCATTGTTCAATCTCCTTTTGTTGTTGTTGTTGCGGGCGGCCGAATGGCGAATAGGCGAATTGCGAGATGGCCGGAATCCACTCTCGCTACGCGCCTACTCGCCATTCGCTGCTTAAGCTCTACCACTTTTCCCCGAACGGGCGAATTTCGAGCTCGAAGGTCCAGGCGCTGCGCGGCTGCTGGTAAAGCTGCCAGTAGGAGGCCGCGACCGACGCCGGCGGCATCAGCAAATCCGGATTATCGAGCGCTTCCTTGCCCCAGAGCTGCTCGCGGCGCTCGCGCACCCAGGCGGTATCGACGCCGGAATCGATGATCAGATGCGCGACGTGAATGTTCTTCGGCCCGAGTTCGCGCGCCATCGACTGCGCCACCGCGCGCAATCCGAACTTGGCGCTGGCGAAGGCCGCAAAGCCGCTGCCGCCGCGCAAGCGAGGCGGTGGCGCCGGTGAAGAAGATATTGCCCTTGCCGCGCGGCACCATCAGCCGCGCCGATTCGCGGCCGGCCAGAAAGCCGGCCCAGCAGGCCATTTCCCAGACCTTGCGGAACACCCGGTCGGTGGTCTCCAGGATCGGGAAGTTGACGTTGGCGCCGACGTTGAAGATGCATGACTTCCAGCGGCGCATGCTTGTCGGCGTCGTTGAGAAAGGCCGCGACCTCGTCTTCCTTCCGCGCGTCGAGCGTGCGCGCGACAATCGATCCGCCGGCGGCCTCGATATCCCTGACCAGCGGCTCGAGCTTGGCGCCGTCGCGCCGGCCTGCGAACACGGTAAATCCTTCGGCGGCGAATTTCTTGGCGATCTCGGTGCCGATATAATCGCCGGCGCCGATCACCGCGACCGTTGCGTTGCGCTTCTGCATTGTCATGTTCTCCAGTGACCTCATCTTCGATTGCGAGCGAAGCGAATCATCGCGTCGCGAAAATGAAGTATCGATTGCTTCGTCGCGAGCCGTCATCGAGACGCTTCGCGCGATGCGTGGCTCCTCGCAATGAGCGGAGTTACTTCTCCGAGATCAATTCCTCGACCTCGCGCAACTGCTCCTTGCCGAAAAACATTTCCTTGCCGACGAAGAAGGTCGGCGAGCCGAACGCGCCGCGCTCGACGGCCGATTGCGTGTTCTCGATCAGCTTGGCCTTGACGTCGGGCTCCTGCGCGCGCGCCAACAGTTTTGCCGCATCGAGGCCGGATGCCGTCAAGGCCTTGAGCGCCACTTCGGGGTCGTCCATCTTCTTCGGCTCGCCCCACATGTGATGAAACGCCGCATCGACGTATTTCTCGAACACGCCTTCGAGCTGCGCGGCGACGGCGGCGCGCATCAGATTGAGCGTGTTGACCGGAAAGAACGGATTCCAGGTGTACGGCTTGACCCCGAAGCGCTTGACGAAGCGTTCGGTCTCCAGCGCGTGAAACTCGCGCTTGTTCTTGACGCCGGCCAGCGTTTCGGCCGGCGACTTGTTGTTGGTGGCCTTGAAGATGCCGCCGAGCAGAATCGGGACATATTCGAATTTCACGCCGGTGCGCTGTTCGATCGCCGGGATCGCCTCGTGGCTGAGAAAAGCATTGGGGCTGCCGAAATCGAACATGAATTGCGGGGCGGCTGGGCTCACGGCGGTCTCCCTCGAAGATGATGACGGTTCTTATATGATCCCTATCATTCCAACCAGCCTAGCGGCTCAGTTCCGCGGGATCAACCGGCGGGCGCCGGCGGTTCGCGGCGAAATGCCCGTTCGGCGAGCCTTGCGGCGTGGTCGCGCACGTCGGCGGGCCAGTCCGGCGATCAATTTTTCGAAACGGGCCGGGTCGGGCGCGAACAGCGCGCGGATCGCGTCTTCGTAATGCGGCTTGTTGCCGGCCATCGACCGACATGAAACGATAGGCCGCTTCCTGCGCCTGGCGGATGCGATCGCTTGTCCTCGCCGGTGCGCCGCGCTTGCTCGACCAGTTTGCGGATCGCGACCGATGCGCCGCCGGGCTGCTGCGCCAGCCAGTCCCAGTGCCGCGGCAACAGCGTGATTTCGCGCGCGACCACGCCCAGTTTCGGACGGCCGGGACCGCGCGGTGCGGGCGGCGCATCGTCCGCCGCGGCGGCGGCGCCGGCGGCGTCCGGCAGTCGCGCCAGAACCTCGTCGACGGTGCCGCGAAAATCGATCTCGACCGGGCCGCTGGTGGTGCCGTCGAAAACCAGAATCGAGGCGTCCTTGCGCCGGTCGAGCGTCTGCTTTGCCGCGCGGGCGACCTCGCGAAGATCGCCGGCGGCGATGCGGCGGTCACCTTCGAAGGCGATGTAAGCGGCGTCAGAGCCTGGATTCATGCGAAACTCCTCAATTGCTGGAGTTCATATTACCCGGGTAAATCACGCTCGTCAATAACATCCGGGTAATATATGCCGCCTGGCGGCATCTCGACTTTCCGGCGTCCGGCTGGCACGACCACGCCGCGCGCAGATGCGCCAGCGTCCGGGGGAATCAGCCATGCTCACCGTCCATCATCTCAACAATTCCCGCTCCCAGCGCGTGCTGTGGCTGCTGGAGGAACTCGGGCTGCCCTACGAGATCGTCCGCTATCAGCGTCAGCCCGACATGCGTGCGCCGGCCGAACTGCGCGCGATTCATCCGCTCGGAAAATCGCCGGTCATCACCGACAACGGCAACACCATCGCCGAATCAGGCGCGATCATCGAATACATCGTCGACACCTATGGCGACGGGCGCCTGATCCCGCCGCCGCAGAACGCCGGAGCGGCTGCGCTACACCTATTGGCTGCACTACGCGGAAGGCTCGGCGATGCCGCCGCTTGCTGCTGAAGCTGTTGTTCACGCTGATGCCGAAGCGCGCGCCGGCGCTGCTGCGCCCGGTGGTGCGCAAGGTCGCCAATCAGGCGCTGACCGCGCTGGTCAATCCGCAGCTCAAGCAGCACATGGCGTTCTGGGAAGGCGAACTCGGCAAGAGCCGAATGGTTCGCCGGCAATGCATTCACCGCCGCCGACATCCAGATGAGCTTTCCGCTCGAAGCCGCCGCGGCGCGCGGCGGGCTCGAGCAGGGTCATCCCAAGGCGATGGCATTTCTCGAACGCATCCACGGCCGCCCGGCCTACAACCGTGCGCTCGAGAAGGGCGGACCGTATACGGTCGGACGCTGATATCGAGCGCGCGATGAGCCGTGCGCCCCAAACTTGTCAGGCGGCGCGGATCTTGTCGAGGAACCCGTTCACATTGGTCCGCAGCTTGTCGGCCTGGCGGCTGAGGTCGTCGGCGGCGGTGAGCACCTGCGCGGCCGCGGTGCCGGTTTCCACGGCGGCCTCGTTCACCCCGGCGACATTGGCGGCTACCCCATTGGTGCCCTGCGCCACCAATTGGATGTTGTGGGAAATATCCCGGGTCGCGGCACCCTGCTCCTCCACCGCCGCGGCGATCGCCGACGCGATCTCGTTCATATGGCGGATGGTGCCGCCGATCGCCTTGATCGCATCGACAGCGAGGCCGGTCTCAGCCTGGATGGCGGCGATCTGGGTCGAGATATCCTCGGTGGCCTTGGCTGTCTGATTGGCCAGCGCCTTAACCTCGCTCGCCACCACCGCGAAGCCTCTGCCGGCTTCACCGGCCCGCGCCGCTTCGATGGTGGCGTTGAGCGCCAGCAGATTGGTCTGGGAAGCGATGTTCTGAATCAGCGAAACCACCTCGCCGATCTTCTGCGCCGTCTCGGCCAGGCCCTGGATGGTGGCGTTGGTGCGGTCTGCCTCGATCACCGCGGTACCGGCGAACTGGGCCGACTGCGTCACCTGACGCGAGATCTCGTTGGTTGAGCCGTGCAGCTGCTCGGTCGCCGCCGCCACCGTCTGCACATTGGCCGAGGCCTGCTCCGAGGCTGCGGCGACCGCGGCGGCCTGCACGCTGGTTTCCTCGGCCGTGGCCGCCATGCTCCCGGCGGTGGCATGCATTTCGGTCGAAGCGGCGCTGAGCGTGTCCAGGGCCTCGCCCACCTGCTCGTCGAAAGCCGCGATATACCCGTCGATGGCCTGCTGACGCTTTTCCTTTTGAACTTGCTGCTGCCGCTGCTCGGCCTCGAGACGACGCGCCGTGCCCGCGTTCTCCTTGAAGACCTGCAGCGACCGGGCGAGCCCGCCGACTTCATCGGCCCGGTCGGCTCCCTCGATCCGGATGCCGAGGTCACCGTTGGCGAGCTTCGTCATTTCGCTGGTCATATAGGCGAGCGGCCGGGAAATCTGGTAGAGCGCGATCCAGCCGAGGATGCCGAACGCGCAGATCAGCCCGGCGGCGGCACCGATCACCAGCCACGCCCGGGTGTGTTCGGCCATGGCGACGCTCGCGTTGCGTGCCGCCTGCATTTTCTCCACGTTCATGGCAATCAGCTTGCCGACCGCCTCGATCGCGATCTGGCGAAACTTTGCCGCCACGCCGCGCGAATAGTCGAAAGCCTCGGTCACCTTGCCCGCGAGGGCGAGTTCGAACACATGGGCGCTGGCTTCTCGCCGGTTGCCGACGGCGGTGCGGAAGGCTTCGATCAGGGCCTGCTGATTCGTATCCCGGGTGATGGCCTCAAAGTGGCCGATCGCGTCGAGGGTGGCGGCGGTGGCCTTGCCGTAGGCCTCGATATTCGCCTTTGCCGCCTTGTCGTCGGCGGCGCTGAGGATGACGTTCTTTTCGCTGACCGCGGCGCTGTTGAAGTTGCTTTCGGCCTGAAGCACAAGCTGCACCCGGGTGGCGTTTTGATCCACCAGCGCCGCCGCGTTGTCCGACAGATGGGTGACCGCCAGCGAGGCGTAGAGCACGATCCCGATCGAGACGACGGCGACGATCGTCGCTGGAACCGCGATCTTGGCAATGATCGCAATATTACGAAACCCAAACAGCATTTCACCGCTCCGGTGCAAAATTGTTGCCGAGTAAAGCGGAGAAACCTTAAGAATCTGCGGGGCATTCGAGGAAATACGGTCCGTCCGGTTCCCGACTGAGACCCGGCGGTATTGCGGCTCGGGGACACGGATGCCCGTTGAGACGGCGAATTGGCAGGGAATTTCGCATTGCGCGAGAACGTGTCGACGTCGCCCGAATGCCGTTGCCGGCCAATCCCAGCGGCAACCGTACCAATTCACGGCCGGTCGCTGAATGTTTCCGGTCTCAGGATGGGATCGCTGGGATCGAGGTTCTAGCGCTGCTTCTGGACCCCGCGGACCGAAGGCAACGCCGTCACGGTGACCCCGGGCGGCGGCACGTCGTCGTCGGGCACGAAGAAATCCGACGCCAGGGGCACCGTGGGATCGACGCGGTAGCGCTCGAAGTCGCGCTCCCCGGCGGCGTAAAGCACCTTGTCGTCGATACAGAACTGTCCGGTGAACTCGCGCGCCGGCTTTGTGAAAATGGCATAGGCCGCGTCGCCCATGATCTCCGGAGTACGGCTCGCGCGCATCATGGCGTCGCCGCCGAGCAGATTGCCGACCGCGGCGGTGGCGATGGTGGTGCGCGGCCACAGCGCGTTGACCGCGACGCCGGCGGCCTTCAGTTCGCCCGACAGGCCGAGCACGCACAGGCTCATGCCGAACTTCGCCAGGGTGTAGGCGGTGGAATGCGCGAACCATTTTTGCTGCATGTCGAGCGGCGGCGACAGCATCAGAATGTGCGGATTGTCGGCCTTCTTCAGATGCGGAATGCAGTATTTCGACACCATGAAGGTGCCGCGGGTGTTGATACCCATCATCAGGTCGAACCGCTTCATGTCGGTGGCTTGCGAATTGGTAAGACTGATGGCGCTGGCATTGTTGACGCAGATGTCGATGCCGCCGAATTCGGCGACGGTTTTGTCAATCGCCGCCACCACCTGCGCTTCGTCCCTGATGTCGCACAGCACCGGCAGCGCCTTGCCGCCGGCGGCGCGAATCTCGTCGGCGGCGGTGTAGATGGTGCCCTTGAGTTTCGGATGCGGCTCCGCGGTCTTGGCGGCGATCGCGACATTGGCGCCGTCACGTGCGGCGCGCAGCGCGATCGCAAGCCCGATGCCGCGGCTGCCACCGGATATGAACAGGGTCTTGCCTTGGAGGGATGTCATCGAAAGAACTCCGGTTGTTTGGACAGTCGATCGTCACGGTTGCGCAGAACGAAAACGCGTGAGTTTTTACACCTCTCCCTTTGGGGGAGGCCGGCGCGCAGCGCCGGGTGAGGGGTTACAGCCTTACGATAGTCGGTAACCCCTCACCCCACGCCTCTCCCAACGGGAGAGGGAGCGCGTTTCCGTTGCCGCGACTTTCGCGGCAAAACGGCAGTTCAAATCTTTCAGCCTCTATGCATCCGCATGCAGGATTCGGCCACGGGTTTCCGGCAGTGCGAACGCCGCGACGAAGAACAATCCATAGGCCAGCACCGCGAACACGGCGATGGCGTTGCCGAGCGAGGTCTCAGTCGAGAGCGCGCCGACCAGATACGGAAACAGCGCGCCGATGCCGCGGCCGAAATTGTAGCAGAAGCCCTGGCCCGAGCCGCGCAGCCGGGTCGGATAGAGTTCGGTGAGAAACGCGCCGATGCCTGAGAAATACGCCGAAGCGAAAAAGCCGAGCGGGAAGCCCAGCACCCACAGCACCTCATTGGTCAGCGGCAATTGGGTGTAGGCGATGATGACGGCGATCGCGCCGAGCGAGAAATACAAAAACAGCTTGCGGCGCCCGATCTTGTCGGCGAGCCACGCCCCGACCAGATAACCGATGAACGAGCCGATGATCAGCGCGGCGAGATAGCCGGTGGAACCGACGATCGAAAGCTTGCGCTCGGTGGTGAGAAAGCGCGGCACCCAGAAGGTGATGGCGTAATAGCCGCCCTGGCATCCCGTCACCGCCAGCGACGCCAGAATCGTGGTCTTGAGAATTGGACCTGAGAAAATCTCCGCAATTCCCGGCCGCTCCCCGCTGGCATTCTGCCTGGCCAGCGTTGCCGCGGCGATCGCCGGCTCTTCGACATAGCGCCGCAGAAAAAACACCAGCAGCGCCGGCAGCGCGCCGATCGCGAACATCCAGCGCCAGGCGAGTCTCCGGCGGCAGCCAGGAAAACAGGATCGCCTGCGACAATACCGCAAGGCCCCAGCCGACCGCCCAGCCGGACTGCACCGAGCCGACCGCGCGGCCGCGATATTGCGCGCGGATCGATTCACCCATCAGCACCGCGCCGGCGGCCCATTCGCCGCCGAACCCGAGGCCGAGCAGCGCGCGGGCGATCAAGAGCTGGTCGAAATTCTGCACGAAAGCGCAGACCAGCGAGAACACCGAGAACCACAGGATCGTCAGCTGCAATGTTTTGACGCGGCCGATGCGGTCGGCCAGATAACCGCCGAGCCAGCCACCGACCGCGGAAGCGAGCAACGTCACCGTGCCGGCGAGGCCGGCGGTGCCGGGATCGACCTTCCACAGCGCGATGATGGTGCCGATCACCAGCGGATAGATCATGAAGTCCATGCCGTCGAGCGCCCAGCCCGACGCGCAAGCCCAGAACGTCCGCCGCTCCGGCAGGTTCATGTCGCGATAGAATGCGAGAAGGCTGGAATCTTCGATCGGCGACGATTTCGATCGCGCCCGATGGTTCGACAGTGCTGCTCATGATGGAATTCCCCCGGAGAATTTCTGACCGGCCTTTGCTCTACCCCGACGCGGCCGGTTTCACGCGGGGTATGTCAAATCCTACGCTGATCCCCGATGCTGTCATCAGGCAAATCCGCCGCCGGTCGCCCGGGCCGGTCTATTGACCGGCCGCTTCCGCGCCGCGGCTACGTGGATCGGGCGCGCCGAGCAATCCATCGGCGGTCACGGCGATCGAATTGGCCGAGGTCTGGCCCATCGGTTCGATCGACGGTATGTCCCTTGGCCTTCAGTGCCGCGATCGACGTCGTCGGGGAAACCGTGTTCGATCCGCACTTCATCCGGCAGCCATTGATGATGCAGCCGCGGCGCCGCGACCGCGGCGGCGACATCCATATGATAGTCGAGCACATTGACGATCACCTGCAGCACCGTCGAGATGATGCGGCTGCCGCCCGGCGAGCCCGTCACCAGCACCGGCTTGCCGTCCTTCAGCACGATGGTCGGTGTCATCGACGACAACGGCCGTTTGCCGGGGCCGGGCAGATTGGCCTCGAACCCGACCAGGCCAAAGGCGTTGGACGCGCCGGGGGCGGCGGTGAAATCGTCGAGCTCGTTGTTGAGCAGCACGCCGGTGCCATCGGCGACCAGGCCGACGCCATAGGAGAAATTCAGCGTATAGGTGTTGCTGACGGCATTGCCGTGGCTGTCGACCACCGAAAAATGCGTGGTGTTGCTGCCCTCGTGCGGCGGCGTCGCCGACAGCGTGTCGGTCCATGGCGTCGCATGGTCGAGATCGATGCCGGCGCGCTGCCTGGCGGCGTAATCCTTCGCCAGTCAGGGTCGCAACCGGCGCGTTGACGAAGGCGGGATCGCCGAGATAGCGCGCGCGATCGGCATAGGCCGCGCTTCATCGCCTCGATCATCACATGCAGCGAGGGAGCCGAGCCCTGTTTCATGTCGGACATCGGAAATCCCTCGAGGATGTTCAATGTCTCCAGCAGCACGACGCCGCCGGACGAGGGCTGCGGCATCGAGACGATGTCGTAGCCGCGATAGCTGCCGCGCACCGGCGCTGCGGATCACCGCCTGATAGGATTTAAGATCATCCGAGGTCATGATGCCGCCGGCGTCGCGAATCGCCTTGACCAGTCTTGTCAGCGACAGGACCCTGGTAGAATCCGCGCGGCCCCTGTGCGGCAATCGCCGAGAGCGTCGCGGCCAGATCGGTCTGAACCAGCGTGTCGCCCTCGTGCAACGGCGTGCCGTCGGCGCGGGAAAGCATCTTGCGCCGACGAAGGCCAGCGCGCCAGCCGTTGCCGGCCGGTCCGCCAGCGTGTCGGCGATGTCGTCGGCGACAGCGAAACCGTCGCGCGCCAGATCGATCGACGGCTGCAGCAATTCCGCCAGCGTGAACTTGCCCGAACCGTATTTCTCCAGCGCCAGCGCCAATCCGGCGACGGTGCCGGGAACGCCGATGCCGAGCGCGGAATCGCGCGATTTCGCGATATCGGGCTTGCCGTCGGCGCCCAGGAAAATATCGCGGCGTGGTCGCGGCCGGCGCGGTCTCGCGATAATCGATCGCGATATCCTCGTGGCGCTCCGCCGAGTGAATCACCATGAAGCCGCCGCCGCCGATATTTCCGGCGCGCGGATAGGTCACGGCCATCGCAAAAGCGGTGGCCACCGCGGCATCGACCGCATTGCCGCCGCGCTTGAGCACATCGGCGCCGATTCGTGCGCGCGAGTTTTTCCTGCGCCACCACCATGCCGTGTTCGGCGACCACGGCATGGACTGTGCCGGCGGCGGCAGGCGCGTAAGCGCCACGGCGTTGCTCCTGCGCGTGGGCGGGCAGCCAGCAGGCGACAATCAGCGCGAGTGTCGCGACATAGCCGGCGTCGTTGGGCTGCAGGGAAGGTCATCAAAATTCCGCCGCGGGTTCAAACCAAGCCGGCGCCGGCAAATACGTCAGCGCCGGCGTCGCCGCGAATGCTATACGGGTTCCGATGCTGGTGGCAAAAGGCCTTCCCGTGATTCGGCAGGATATTTGGGCATGGCGATAGCCGCTTCGGACGCAACCATTGCTGATGTGCAGCCATATCCGCCGCGCGCCGCCGTGGTCGGCTGGATTCTCTTCGATTGGGCGGCGCAGCCTTATTTCACGCTGATCACCACCTTCGTGTTCGCACCCTATTTCGCCACCCATGTGGCATCGGATCCGGCCAGCGGACAATCGCTGTGGGGCTTTGCCACCGCGGCGGCGGGTTTGCTGATCGCGCTGCTGTCGCCGGTGCTCGGCGCCATCGCCGACGCCAGCGGCCGCCGCAAGCCATGGATCGCCGCCTTCGGCGCGCTGCTGGTGATCGGCTCCTGCCTGATGTGGTTCGGCAAGCCCGGCGACTCCAGCGTGATTCCGTTGCTGCTGCTCGCCTATGGGATCGCCACCATCGGCGTCGAATTCGCCACCGTGTTCAACAATGCGATGATGCCGACGCTGGTGCCGCCGGACAAGATCGGGCGATTGTCCGGCACCGGCTGGGCCACCGGCTATGTCGGCGGCATCCTGAGCCTCATCCTGGTGCTCGGCTTTCTCGCCGCCAACGCCGAGACCGGGCGCACGCTGTTCGGATTTACGCCGCTGTTCGGTCTCGATCCCGTCACCCATCAGGGCGACCGCATCACCGGCCCGCTGACCGGCATCTGGTTCATCATCTTCGTGCTGCCGATGTTTCTGCTGACGCCGGATTATCCCGCCAAGCGTCCGGTCGCGCGCCGCGCTGCGCGAGGGGCTGATCGAACTGCGGCAAACCCTGCGCGAATTGCCGCAAGCGGAAATCGATGGCGGCGTTTCTGCTCGCCAACATGATCTACACCGACGGCCTGGTGTCGCTGTTCGCGTTCGGCGGCATCTATGCCGCCGGCACCTTCGGCTGGAACACGATCCAGATCGGCACCTTCGGCATCATCCTGGCCATCGCCGGCACCTTCGGCGGCCTGGCTCGGCGGCAAGCTCGACGATTCGCTCGGGCCGAAACGCGTGATCACCGGCAGCATGCTGATCCTGCTGCTGGCGATCATTGCGATCCTGCTGGTGGACAAGGATTCGATCCTGTTCATCAAGGTCGCCCCGCCGGTGCCGGGCGGCGCGCTGTTCGCCAGCGCCGCCGAGCGCGCCTATCTGGTGCTCGGATGCCTGATCGGCGCCGCCGGCGGGCCGCTGCAGGCGGCGTCGCGCACGCTGTTGATCCGGATGGCGCCGAAAGACCGCATCGCGCAATATTTCGGGCTGTTCGCGCTGACCGGAAAGGTCACGTCATTCATCGGCCCGCTGCTGATCGGGATGGTCACGGCGGTGACCGGAAAGCCAGAAGGCGGGCATGGCGGTGCTGGTGCTGTTTTTCGTGGCAGGACTGGCGCTGCTGGCAAGGGTAAAAGAGGCGTAGTGCTGTTGCCGAAGAAACGCGCCGCTGCGCCTGCCGCGAAACAAGCCGTCATCACCCGCGAAAAGCGGGTGACCCAGTACGCCGCAGCCTCTCAATTCCATAACGGGCGTCGCTGGAATACTGGGTCGCCCGGTTAAACCGGGCGATGACAGCCAAGGTTCAATGCCGGAAATGCCGCACCCCGGTGAACACCATGGCGGTGCTGGTGCTGTTTTTCGTGGCAGGACCGCTGCTGGCTAGGGTGAAAGAGGCGTAGTGCTGTTGCCGAAGAAAACGCGCCGCTGCGCCTGCCGCGAAACAAGCCGTCATCACCCGCGAAAGCGGGTGACCCAGTACGCCGCAGCCTCTCGATTCCATAATGGGCGTTGCTGGAATACTGGGTCGCCCGGTTAAACCGGGCGATGACAGCCAAGGCTCAATGCCGGAAATGCCGCACCCCGGTGAACACCATGGCGGTGCTGGTGCTGTTTTTCGTGGCAGGACCGGCGCTGCTGGGAAGGGTGAAAGAGGGGTGGTGCCGTTGCCGAAGAAACGCGCCGCTGCGCCTGCCGCGAAACAAGCCGTCATCACCCGCGAAAGCGGGTGATCCAGTACGCCGCGGCCTCTCAATTCCATAACGGGCGTCTCTGGAATACTGGGTCGCCCGGTTAAACCGGGCGATGACAGCCAAGGTTGTTTTTCGTGGCAGGACTGGCGCTGCTGGCAAGGGTGAAAGAGGGGTAGTGCTTGCCGAAGAAACGCGCCGCTGCGCCTGCCGCGAAACAAGCCGTCATCACCCGCGAAAAGCGGGTGACCCAGTACGCCGCAGCCTCTCAATTCCATAACGGGCGTCGCTGGAATACTGGGTCGCCCGGTCGTAGGCGAGCGGAAGCGACGCCGTCCTTCGGACGGCTATGCCGGGCGATGACAGCCAAGGTTCAATGCCGGAAATGCCGCACGCCGGTGAACACCATGGCGATGCCGGCGTCGTCGGCGGCCTTGATCACTTCATCGTCGCGGATCGATCCGCCGGGCTGGATCACCGCGGTGGCGCCGGCTTCGATCGCGACCAACAGTCCGTCGGCGAACGGAAAGAACGCGTCGGAGGCCACCACCGAACCCCTGGTCATCGGCGCGGCAGCTTCGCCTCGTCGGCGGCGTCCTGCGCCTTGCGCGCGGCGATGCGCGCGGAATCGACCCGGCTCATCTGGCCGGCGCCGATGCCGACGGTGGCGAGATCCTTGGCGTAGACGATGGTGTTGGACTTGACGTGCTTGGCGACGCGGAACGCGAATTTGAGATCGCGCAGTCTCGGCGTCGGTCGGCGCGCGCCTGGTCACCGTCTTCAGCGTGATGTCGTCGACCACGGCGTTGTCGCGGCTCTGCACCAGCAAGCCGCCGGCGACGGTTTTCGCGGTCAGGCCGACGCGCGCGCGGATCGGGCAGGCTGCCGGCGAGCAGCAGGCGCAAATTGCGCCGCTTGGCGATGATCGCGATCGCCTCTTCGGTCGCATCGGGCGCGATGATGACTTCGGTCAGGATTTCGGTGATGGCGCGCGCGGCATCGGCGTCCAGCGTGCGATTGACAGCGATGATGCCGCCATACGGCGATTGGGTGTCGCAGGCAAAGCGCCTTGCGGTAGGCGCTGACGAGATCGGCGCCTTCGGCGACGCCGCAAGGGTTGGCGTGCTTGACGATGACGCAGGCCGCGGTGCGCGTGGGATCGAATTCGGCGATGCATTCATAGGCCGCATCGGTGTCGTTGATGTTGTTGTAGGACAGTTCCTTGCCCTGCAACTGCCGCGCGGTGGCGACGCCCGGACGCTTGTCGGGCGTGCGATAGAACGCGGCGGTCTGGTGCGGGTTTTCGCCGTAGCGCAGCGGCTGGATCAGCCGGCCGCCGAAGGCGCGGAAATCCGGCGCCTCGGTCTTGAGTTCGCCGTGCGAACCAGTTCGAGATCGCGGCGTCATAGGCGGCGGTGCGGGCATAGGCCTTGGCGGCGAGGCGGCGGCGCAAGCGTCAGCGTGGTCGCGCCCTGGTTGGCGGCGAGTTCGTCGAGCACGGCCTGATAATCCTGCGGCTTCGACCACGACCGCGACGTCGTCGTGGTTCTTGGCCGCGGCGCGAATCATCGCGGGACCGCCGATGTCGATATTCTCGATGCATTCCTCGAAGCCGGCGCCTTTGTCGACGGTGGCCTCGAACGGATAGAGATTGACCACCAGAAGATCGATCGGCGCGATGCCGTGATCCTTCATCGCTTGCGCATGCTCGGCATTGTCGCGGATCGCCAGCAATCCGCCATGCACCTTCGGATGCAGGGTCTTGACCCGGCCGTCCATCATTTCCGGAAAGCCGGTCAGCTCCGAAACATCCCTGACCTTCAACCCCGCCGCGGCGATCGCCTTGGCGGTGCCGCCGGTGGAGACGAGATCGATGCCGTGGGCGGCAAGCGCGCGGGCGAATTCGATCAGTCCGGATTTATCGGAAACGGACAACAAAGCACGGGTTACGCGGCGCGGATGGTCGGTCATGGGCAAGATCCTCAGTTAAAGGGTACTTTTGCCCAGGCGCGCGGCAGACATTCCCGCGCTTCCCGATGGTGCTCCATCCAAGGTCGCCAGTCGCGCGAGCGACGGGTAGTTAGCAGCTTTCGACAACGTTCACAACGGCCAGCTACGGCTGATTCCGCATCTTGTGCGACGCTTTCTACAGCGGCAATTCCGGTTCGCGGCGGGCGTTGCGCCGCGCCGTCGTCGCCGAGGCCGAGCTGGTCGAGCGCACGAAACTCCAGCGGACGCTGGAGGCATGCCGCGAATCCTGCCGGATCACGATCTGGGCGGTGCGGCGGGGACCGTCATTTCCGGCCAGAAACACGCTGTCTTCCAGTTCGACCTTGTCGTCGAGCGCCTCGAAGGTCCAGACGTCGCGGTTCGGCAGTACCAGCATCACGCCGCGGGCGTCGCTGAGCCGGCTCGCCTTGACCGAAGGGTGCAGATGAAACCGCAGCGCGTAGTCGGTCTCGCTGCCCTTGATCCGGGCGCCCGGCGCCGGCGACAGCGTGTCCTCGCCGTCGAGCCTGCGAGCCGTCCTGCGCGACCATCAGCACCCGGCGATGCACCACGCCGAACCGCGCCAGATAGCCGTCATGCGACGTGGTCAGCAGCACGCCGTTGCCGACCACCTCGCGATAGCTTTCCACATTGCGCGGGCCGCTGATCACCGGCGCGCCCTGCAACAGCCGCTTCATCGCCGAGAGTTCGACGAACTGGCAGGACGACGTCTCGTGATAGGTCAGGGTCGAATGCGCCGGCGTGCCGCGCGCAAAGGCTGCGCCAGTTGTCGCGGCCGGTGGACGGCATGCCGCAATTGATGACGATCCGGCTCGGCCCCGACGACAATTCGAACGAGAGGCAGCCGGCGTGGGCGTCGTGACTGACATTGGCGGCGGCGGCGGACCGGTGTCCATGATGACCGTCATGGCGCCGGCATCGAGCCGCTGGAAGCCGGTATGCGGCATGTTCGCCATCGGCACGCCGTGGGTATCGTCATAGGCGAGCAGGGTCGCCAGCAAGATCGGATGGCGCGCTGCTCATGCCGTTGAACAGCGCAAAGCTGCCGTCGCCGTGACGAAAGAAGCGCAGCATCGGCATCATGCGGTCGATCGCGTTCAACAGCGCCGGCGGCGGCGCGATGTTGCGGGCGGCGAAGGTTTGCCGCAGCGGCAACAGGTCGATCAACAGTTCGATCAGCGCGCCGGGATTGCGCGAGATGTGGCCGCCGTCGGGCAGGATCTGCCGCTGCAATTCGTCGGAGAGTTTTCGCGTCGCGGTGCGGATGTGCCGCGCCTGGTTGGCGAGGCAGAGCGAGGCGTAGCACAGCGCGATCAGCACCTGCAGCCGCGGCACGCCGTCGGGAATATCGAGCATGGTGTAGCGCAGATAGCGGATCTCGCGCGTCAGCCCGCGCAGATAGCGCCGATAGAATTTGCCGTCGGTGTCGCCGAGCACCAGCGGCGCCTGCGACAACAGCGAGATCACGCGGCGCGCCAGCACGTCGGCGCGGCGGCCGATCGGTGCGTTTGTGCGCCGGATTCGAAATCCAGTCGTCGACCAGCGAGCGGGCATTGGCGCGGGTCAGCGCGGTATCGGCCGCGCGCAAATGCCGCAGCCATCCGAAGCCGAGCAGCGCCACCTCCCAATCTTCCGACGGCGGCTCGAGATCGAAGATCGAGCGGCCGTGGCAGGTCACGATCTTGCCGGCGAACACGAAGCGGCCGGCATAGATCTCGGCCGCGCGGGTGGCGTCGGCGGTGCGCAGGTCGTGCGGCGCGATGATCAGCCGATCGGTGCGGCCCGGCCACAGCCGCGACAGCGCCACCGAGCCGCCGCTCGCGCGCGACATCACATTCCGCGCGAAGCGGCCCATGATCAGCGTCGAAATGCGTCTGCGTTGAGCGACCGACACGCCTTAGCCTTGAATCGGGAGGTGGCGACTTGCCCCACATTGGAGGATTTGCTGCGAATCCTTTTAATCCGGAAACGCGATCAAGACACCATCTTGAAACCGCGCGAATCAGCGGACGCAATGCTGCAAAATGCAGATGCAATATCAGGATTTAACCAGACGCGCGGCGTAAAAGCCATCGAGGCCGCCCAGCCGGGGGTCGTCGTGCGGCAGATGGCAGGGCAGGGTGCGCAAATCGCCTTCCGCGGTCACGATCTCGGCGAGGCCGGCGACCTCGCCGGCCTCGATCGGTGCGCGGCGCATCGCCGATTCGGCGGCGAGCAAGCGCCGCGATGGCCTGCTCGCCTTCTTCCGGTTCCAGCGAACAGGTGCAATAGACCAGCGTGCCGCCCGGCTTGAGCAGCGCGACCGCCTTCTGCAGCAACCGCTTCTGCAGCGCCATCAGCGCGCCGATATCGGCTTCCTGCCGCAGCCAGGCGACATCGGGATGGCGCCGGATGGTGCCGGTCGAGGAGCAGGGCGCGTCGACCAGGATGCCGTCGAAGCTGCCGCCGCTATGTCCGCCCTGCCACTCGGCGGCGTCGGCCACCACGGTCTCGGCCTCCAGCGACAGCCGCGCCAGATTGTCGCGCAGCCGCGTCATGCGGCCCGGCGAACGGTCGACCGCGGTGACGCGCGCGCCGGCCTGCGCGAGCTGCGCGGTTTTGCCGCCGGGTGCGGCGCAGAGATCGGCGATGGTTTTGCCGGCGACGTCGCCGAACAAGCGCGCCGGCAACGCGGCGGCGGCGTCCTGCACCCACCATTGGCCCTCGGCGAAGCCCGGCAGCATCGTCACCGAGCCCTGCAGCAGCGTGCGCACCGATCCGGTCGGCAGCGTTTCGCCGTGCAGCCGCGTCGCCCATTGCGCGGCATCGGACTTCACGGTGATATCGAGCGACGGCTCGTGGCCGATCGCGATCGCGATGTCGCGGGCGACGGTCTCGCCGTAATGGGCGATCCAGCGCGCCATCAGCCACGGCGCAACATCGAGCGTCTGCGATTTGACCTCGTCGATCAGCGGCTGGCCCTCGCGCGCGCAGCGGCGCAGCACCGCATTGACGAGCCCGGCATATTTCGCGGCGCGCCGGTCGGACTGCACCAGCCGCACCGACAGATCGACCGCGGCGTGATCGGGCACATCCATCCAGAGAATCTGCGCGGCGCCGATCAACAGCGCGCTTTGCGCGCGCGGCGCGTCGGTCGGGATGCCGCGATCGAGCAGCCGCGACAGTACATGGCCCAGGGTGCCGAGCCGCCGCAAAATCGTTGCCACCAGGCGCCGCATCAGAGCGCGGTCGCGATCGGAGAGTGTCTTCAGTCCGGGATGCGCGGCGGCGCCGTCGAGCTGCTCGTCGAGCGTCCGGTGCTTGTGCAGCACGCCGTCAAGAATATCCGCTGCGATCCGCCGCGCCGCGAGACCGGGCACTTCGGATGGCAGTGCAAATCGTTGAGGAGGCATGGAGCGGGAACATCTCGGGAGAAGCGATGGCGGTTCGGCGGTTTTGGTGCATGCCATCGGAAGGGAAAAACACCTCTGACATGCGAATATGCCAAATATAAGAATTGCCCTTATGATTTCACAGTTCAGGTGTGATCTGTGAAGGTTTGGCGGGGCGCAGTTCCCGCGACGGGAGCACCAGAGATGACCGACAATCCTTCATCGCCTTCACCGCCTGCAGCGGTCGCATCGGTAGCCGGAACGCAAGCCGTTGTCGCCGGCGGCACAGCGCGCGCTCGCCGAAGCCGAAGCGCGCAGGCGGGCGGCCGCGGCCAACGCTCAGCCGGCGGCCAAGGAATTCCAGGGCCCGAAGGGACCGGAGCCGACCCGCTACGGCGATTGGGAGAACAAGGGCATCGCGTCGGATTTTTGATCGATCGTCATTCCGGGGCCATGCGAAGACGCATGTCCAGGAATGACGGCAGTTGGGTTGCAAAACAAAAAGCCGCGCTGCGCGGCTCCTTGCATTCAAATCCCGATCTGGCGTTTCAGCGCGTGACCACCACCGTGGTGCCGACCGAAACGCGCTGGTAAAGATCGCTGATATCGGCGTTCAGCATCCGGATGCAGCCGTAGGAGACGAAACCGCCGACCGAGCCCGGCACTGTTGGTGCCGTGGATCGCGTACTCTCCGCCCGCCAGCGTCATCGCGGCGACGCCCATCGGATTGTGCGGCGAGCCGCCGGGAATGACGTTCGGGCATCGACGGCTTGTCGTGCTTCACTTCGGCCGGCGGCGACCATGCCGGATTGCGGTACTTGCCGTCGATCTGGGTGGTGCCGGCCCATTGCTTGCCGGCTCTTGCCGACGCCGACCGGATAGCGCATGGCGTGGTCCGGATCGAGCACCAGATAGAGCCGGCGCTCATTGGTCTTCACCACGATCGTTCCCGGCGAATAATCGCCGCGGAAACCGACCATATCCGGCCGCGCCTCGGCCGCGCTCGACATCAACGTGCCCGCCCCGATGGTGACGGCCAGCGCCACCGCAATCCTCAACGACATCAATCTCTCCAGTTCGTTCGGCCGCCCGATCGGGGACCGTGAAAATCTTTGCAAAAGCCCGGCAAAGCGGCCGGTTTGCCGCATTGCCCACGCATTTTTAACCGCGTGCGTTAACCGACCGGTTTCCGCGCCGGGCCTTGGGGCTCATTCAGTGGGGCAAGCAAAGGAAATGTTGGAAACAAAGTAAATGACTTGAAAACAACACGTCGCGGCGGCAGCGCTTGTCCCTGACGATGACGTGAGTGGATGCAGGTGGGGCAGACCGTGTCCCGGACGCGGCGCAGCGCTTTTGCGCTGCTCTGCAGAGCCGGGACCCATGAAAATGACGTCTGCAGTTGGGGCCTGGGATCAGCAGTGCACCACGCCGCAGGCCATAGCGCGTCGAAGACGCGCGTGACGCGCCTGTGGCGCTGCGTAGCGTCAGGGGAATGCCGCCTTCCGAATCGCCGTTACGCCGCGGTATCCTTCTTGTTCTGGCGGTGCGCGACCAGATCGTCGACCACGGCGGGATCGGCCAGCGTCGAGGTATCGCCGAGGCTGCCCGGTTCGTCCTCGGCGATCTTGCGCAGGATGCGGCGCATGATCTTGCCGGAGCGGGTCTTCGGCAGGCCCGGCGCGAACTGGATCTGGTCCGGCGAGGCGATCGGGCCGATGTCCTTGCGCACCCACGCCACCAGTTCCTTGCGCAACTCCTCGCTCGGCTCGGTGCCGGTCATCAGCGTCACATAGGCATAGATGCCCTGGCCCTTGATGTCGTGGGGATAGCCGACCACCGCGGCTTCCGAGACCTTCGGATGCGCCACCAGCGAGCTTTCGACTTCGGCGGTGCCCATGCGGTGGCCGGAGACGTTGATCACGTCATCGACGCGCCCGGTGATCCAGTAATAGCCGTCGGCATCGCGGCGGCAGCCGTCGCCGGTGAAATACTTGCCCTTGTAGGTCGAGAAATAGGTCTGCTCGAAGCGGGCGTGATCGCCATAGACCGTGCGCATCTGCCCCGGCCAGGATTTGGCGATGCAGAGATTGCCCTGGCATTCGCCCGACAGCACCTTGCCGTCGGCATCGACGATTTCAGGCACCACGCCGAAGAACGGCTGTGTCGCCGAACCCGGCTTGAGTTTGGTGGCGCCGGGCAGCGGCGTGATCAGGATGCCGCCGGTCTCGGTCTGCCACCAGGTATCGACGATCGGGCAGCGCTCGTCGCCGACCACCCGGTGATACCATTCCCAGGCTTCCGGATTGATCGGCTCGCCGACGCTGCCGAGCAGCCGCAGGCTCTTGCGCGAGGTCTTCTTGACCGGCTCATCGCCGCCCTGCATCAGCGCGCGGATCGCGGTCGGCGCGGTGTAGAAGATGTTGACCTTGTGCTTGTCGATCACGTTCCAGAACCGCGAATTATCGGGATAATTCGGCACGCCCTCGAACATCAGCGTGGTCGCGCCGTTGGCCAGCGGTCCATAGAGAATGTAGCTGTGGCCGGTGACCCAGCCGACATCGGCGGTGCACCAGTAGATATCGCCGTCGTGATAGTCGAACACGTATTGGTGCGTCATCGACGCGAACACCAGATAGCCGCCTGAGGTGTGCAGCACGCCCTTGGGCTGGCCGGTCGAGCCCGAGGTATAGAGGATGAACAGCGGATCCTCGGCGTGCATGTGCTCGACCGGACATTCCGTCGTCACCATCTCGGCGGCTTCGTGGTACCAGAAATCGCGCGTCGGATTCATGTCGACCGGCGTCGCCGGTGCGCTTGACCACGACCACCCAGTCGACGCCGCCGCTCTTGGCGATCGCGGCATCGACATTGGCCTTCAGCGGCACCTTCTTGCCGCCGCGCAGGCCTTCGTCGGCGGTGATGACCACCTTGGACTGGCAATCGGTGATGCGCTGGGCGAGGCTGTCGGGCGAAAAGCCGGCGAACACCACCGAATGGATGGCGCCGATCCGCGCGCAGGCCAGCATGGCGTAGGCGGCTTCCGGAATCATCGGCAGATAGATCGTGACGCGGTCGCCCTTCTTGACGTTGCGGGTGCGCAGGATGTTGGCGAATTTGCAGACCTCGTCGTGCAGCTGGCGATAGGTGATGTGCTTCGACTCGGCAGGGATTGTCGCCCTCCCAGATGATCGCGGTCTGGTCGCCGCGCTTGTCGAGATGCCGGTCGATGCAATTCCAGGCGACATTGAGGACGCCGTCCTCGAACCATTTGATCGAAATCTTGCCGGGCGCGAACGAGCGTGTTCTCGACCTTGGTGAACGGCTTGATCCAGTCGACCCGCTTGGCCTGTTCGGCCCAGAATCCGTTGGGGTCGCTGACCGAGCGCGCATACATCTCGCGGTACTTGGCCTGATCGACAAAGGCGCGCTTGGCCCATTCCGCCGGTACGTCGTAAATCTTCTCGGACATCACGACCCTCCACCCATGCGGCCAGTGAACGCGTGCACTGCAAGCCGTCTTCGTTGTTGCCACGATTATGCGTCGCCGGGCCGTGCCGGGACAAGGCGGAAACATCGCGGACCTTGCGTCCGGCCGGCCGTGCCGGCCGCGCCGCGCCAGCGGTCGTCGCGGCTATCACGATCGCGTTTTGGGCGGGGTCAAAAATCAACGTTATCGAACGAAGCCGGTCACTGGAACGGTATCCAGTAACCGCAGTCGCCGGGACAAGTGGACTCGCGCTGGCGCCGGCAATTACCCCCTAAATGGCCTCCCCGGGGCCAAGCGGGCCGCCGGAACCAAAGCAACAATAACCGGCATTACCGGAAGAACAGTTGGAGCAAGGCGTCTAAAGTCATGATGGATCAGCAGAATTTCGAGGCTGCGCGGCCCGTTTCCGCCGATCCTGCCGTTGCGCTGGCCGAGGCGCTCGGGCAATTGCCCAAAGCGCCCGCCAAAGCCCGCGCTGCGAATCGCTCGCCAAGACCTCGGTCGAGGCTGGCCGGGAACTCGGCCTGAAGCTCGGCGACCAGAACGAACTGACCATCCGCCGCATCAAGCGCGGCAAGAACTATTCATTCGTTCGCGCCAACGGCACGGCGATCCGTCATGCCGGCACCATCAGGCGCCTGAACTCGATGGCGGTGCCGCCGGCCTATGCAGGAAGTCCGCTACGCCCCGGATCCGACCTCGCATCTGCAGGCGGTCGGCCGCGATGCCGCCGGCCGGCTGCAATACCGCTATCATTCCGATTGGGAAAAGGTCCGCGAACAGCGCAAGGCGCATCGGCTGGCGCGGCTGGTCGCGGCCCTGCCGAAGATCCGCCGCAACGTCTCGATGCATCTGTCCGGCGACGCCGCCGACCCGCGAATTCGCGCTGTCGGCGGTGATCGAACTGATCGCGCGCACCGCGATCCGGCCGGGCAATGAATCCTATGCCCGGCTCAACGGCACCCGCGGCGCCACCACGCTGCTGAAGTCCAATGTCGTGCTGGAAGACGATTGCGTGGTGCTGACCTTCAAGGCCAAGGGCGGCAAGGCCGTGCGCAAGGAATGCGACGCCGCCAAGCTGGTGCGCGCCATCGGCATCCTGCGCGGCGTGCCGGGCAAGCGGATGTTCCAGTACCGGACAATTCCGGCAACGTCCGCGGCGTCTCCACCACCTCGGTCAATGCGTTCCTGCGCGAGATCGCCGGCATCAAGATTTCGCTGAAGGATTTCCGCACCCTGATGGCGTCCGCCGTGGTGCTGGAATTGCTGTCGCGGATTTCGCCGGCCGCCAGCGCCCGCGGCCGCCGCAAGCAGGTGCTGGAAGCCGTCCGCGCCGCCGCCGACGAACTGTCCAACACGCCGGCGATCTGCCGCAAGAGCTACGTCCACGACACCATCGTCACCGCCTTCGAAGACGGCATCCTCGAACGCTTTGCCGCGACCATGAAGGGCTATCGCTCGCAATCGAAGCGCGAGCAACTGCTGGCGCAAGTGGTCGCGACGGC
Source organism: uncultured Alphaproteobacteria bacterium (assembly GCA_963734795.1). Taxonomy (GTDB): domain Bacteria; phylum Pseudomonadota; class Alphaproteobacteria; order Rhizobiales; family Xanthobacteraceae; genus Bradyrhizobium. The sequence continues at coordinate 602,183 of CAVTIW010000009.1, read as the reverse complement.
GGCGGCGGCGTGATTTTTCCTTCTCCCCTTGTGGGAGAAGGTGGCGCGGACGTAGTCCGTGCCGGATGAGGGGTTTCTTTCCATCGACAGGCCGCGACCCCTCACCCGCCCTCACTTCGTTCGGGCACCCTCTCCCACAAGGGGAGAGGGAAAGTTAGAGGTGGGAAGATAAAAACTACATCCCGCCCATCTTGCAGACGATCTTCCATTCTTCCGCCGTCACCGGCTGCACCGACAGCCGTGAATATTTCACCAGCGCCATGTCGACCAGTCGCTTGTCGGCCTTGATCGCGGCCATCGTCACCGGCGTCTTCAGGGGCTTGTCGGCCTTGATGTCGACGCAGACGAACTTGCCGGTCTTGTCGGTCGGATCGGGATAGGCCTCCTTGATGATCTCGGCGATGCCGACGATCTCCTTGCCCTCGTTGGAATGATAGAAAAGGCGAGGTCGCCTTTCTTCATCTTCACCAGATTCTGCCGCGCGGTGAAATTGCGCACGCCGGTCCAGGCTTCGCCCTTGGCGCCCTTGGCCACCTGCTGGTCCCACGACCAGGTCGAAGGTTCCGATTTCACCAGCCAGTACGCCATTGTCATCCCTCCGCCTTGAACGGGCGCGTCAGCAGACTCTCGATCGCTTCGTCGATCGTGGTCGCGCCGCTCAGGATCGCCGCGACCGCCTGTGATACCGGCATATCGATATTTTGCGAAGCCGCCAGTTCGATCAGCACCGGGGCGGTGAATTCGCCTTCGGCGAGTTTGTCGCGGGGCGGCTGCTCGCCGCGCCCGAGTGCGATGCCGAGCGCGAAATTGCGCGATTGCGGGCTGGAGCAGGTCAGGATCAGATCGCCGAGACCCGACAGTCCCGCCATGGTTTCGCTGCGGGCGCCGCAGGCGCGGCCGAGCCGCACCAATTCGCTGAAGCCGCGCGTGGTCAGGGCCGCCTGCGCCGAGGCGCCGAATTTGCCGGCCGACCACGATTCCGGCCGCGATCGCCAGCACGTTCTTCGCCGCGCCGCCGATCTCGACGCCGCGGATATCGGTGGTGTGATAGGGCCGGAAGGTCGCCGATCCCAGCGCCTGCACCAGCGCGCTGGCGAGTTCGTTCATCCTTCGCCGCCAGCGTCACCGCGGTCGGCAGGCCGCGCGCCACGTCGTGCGGCAAAACTCGGTCCCGACAGGATCGCCGGTATCGCGTCGGGCGCGGTTTCCGCGATCACCTCGGTCATGAATTGATGGGTGCCGCGCTCGATGCCCTTGGCGCAGGCGATCACCGGCGTCGCCCTGGCGAGATGAGGGGCGAGCGCGGCGACCGCCTCGCGCAGATTCTGCGCCGGCGTTGCGATCAGGATGATGTCCGCGCGCGCGGCAAGCGCGATATCGTCGGTCACCCCAACGCTCGCCTCCAGCCGCACGCCGGACAATTTCGGATTGGCGCGCGTCGCCGCGATCTCGGCCGCGCGCGCCGGGCTGCGCGCATAGAGCACGACATCGCGTCCGGCCCGCGCGGCGACGCCGGCCAGCGCCGTTCCCCACGCGCCGGCGCCGATCACCGCGACGGTTTGGAGGGCCGTCATTGCGAAGGCTTAGCGCGCTCCCTCTCCCCCGCTTGCGGGGAGAGGCGGGGCAAGTTCGGCGCGCAGGGCATGATTCCTTATCCATGACAGCCTCTAAAACGCCGCGCGGGTGTTGGCGAAGCCTCGCCGGCGCGATGGCGTTTTCGTCGAGCAGCCAGCGCGCGCGGGGCGGTGCGTCCATGGTGTCGATCATGCCCAGCGCCAGCCGTTCGGCGCCGGCCCAGGCGATCATCGCGCCGTTGTCGGTGCACAGCGCCGGCGGCGGAATGATCAGCGTGGTCTGCGCCTTGGCGGCGACCTCCTGCAACGCGCCGCGGATCGCCTGATTGGCGGCGACGCCGCCGGCGGCGACCAGCGCGCGGGGCGGGCCGAACTGTTCGTGAAACAGCCGCAAGCCGACGCTCAGCCGGTCCGCGGTCGATTCCAGCACCGCGGCCTGAAAGCCGGCGCAGAGATCGCTGATGTCCTGCGGCTCCAGCGTGACCGAGCCGGCTGGCCTCGTTGCGAACCGCGGTCTTCAATCCCGACAACGAGAAATTGGCATCGGCGCGCCCGAGCATCGGCCGCGGAAACGCAAACCGCTTCGGCGTCGCCGTCGCGAGCGGCGCGCTCGACCTCCGGTCCGCCGGGGTAGGGCAGCCCGAGCATCTTGGCGACCTTGTCGAAGGCTTCGCCCATCGCGTCATCGACGGTGGTGCCGAGCCGAACATATTTGCCGACGCCGACCACGGCGACGATCTGGGTGTGACCGCCGGAGGCGAGAAACAGGCAATAGGGAAACGCCAGCGCGCCGGTCAGCCGCGGCGTCAGCGCGTGGGCCTCGAGATGGTTGACCGCGATCAGCGGCGTGTCATGCACCATCGCGATCGCCTTGGCGGTGGTGAGGCCGACGATCACGCCGCCGATCAGGCCGGGACCGGCGGCCGCCGCGACCGCCGACAGCTGCGCAAAGCCGACGCCCGCTTCCTTCATCGCGGCGGCGACGATGCCGTCGAGCGCATCGACATGGGCGCGCGCCGCGATCTCCGGCACCACGCCGCCGAACGGGGCATGTTCCTCGGTCTGCGAGCGCACGATGTTGGACAGGATTCGTCCCGAGCCGTCGCCGCGGCGCTCGACCACGGCGGCTGCGGTTTCATCGCAGGTGGTCTCGATCCCGAGCACCAGCATCGGCGTGTCGTTATCCAATTTGAGCCCTTGCGCTGGCGGCCAAAGCGGCGTTTGCGTATCCGCGTAGAGCGTTCTTCGGAAGCATGCCTCGGTGCCGAGTGCACCGGTTCGCGCTGGAAAACGCGTCAACAGAAGATTAAGCCTGATCGGTTCTGATCCAATCGGAACCGATCAGGCTCTAGCATTGCGAGGTCACAAAGTGCAATCCGTTGGTGCAGCAATCTGGTTGGCGGGCGTGTGAAGGCATGGCTGTTCTTGTCACGCGTCCGCATCCTGACGACGAGGCTACTGCCGCGGCCTTGCGCGACCAGAGGCTTCGAGGTTCTGCAGGCGCCGATGCTGCGGTTTGAGCCGGTCGCCTTCCACGACGACATCGACGCGCGCTACGGCGCTGTCATCGTCACCAGCGCCAATGCGTTGCGCGGCATCGAGCCGCATCTTGCCGGCAGCCGGTTGCTCAAGCTGCCGCTGTTCGCGGTGGGCGACCATACCGCGTCCGCCGCCCGCGGCGCCGGTTTTGCCAAGGTGATCGCGGCCAATGGCGACGCCGACGGCGTTGCGCGAGCTGGTGCTCGCCAGCGTCCGCGCCAGGGAGCTGAAGAAGGCCAGCCACGCTGTTGTATCTGGCCGGCGCCGATCTGGCGCGCGATCTGGCCGGCGAACTCGGCGAACGCGGTTTTACCGTCGTCACCCACACCACCTACCGGATGATCCCGGTGTCGAGCCTGCCGCGCGAGGTCTGCGACGCCTTCGCGGCCAACCGGATCGAGGCGGTGCTGCATTATTCGCGGCGCAGCGCGCGCGCCTTCCTGGAGGCGACGCGGGCGGCCGGCGTCGAAATCTCGGCGCTGGCGATCCCGCAATGCTGCATCTCCGACGCGCGTGGCCTCGATCGTCCGCGATGCCGGGGCCTCGCAGGTCATGGTGGCGCGGTCGCCGGATGAAAATGCCCTGTTCGAGGCGCTGGACCGTGCGTTGCGCGCCGTGATCGCGCTAAGAGGGCGGTCGCCGAGGATTTGCCGAATCCGGAAGGTTTCGGCCTGTCGCAAACGAGGAACCGTCGCGATGGTCGATGACAGGCCCGAAGACACTGGACGGCGTCGCCGGATTCGGGCCGCGCCAAACGTGCGCCGCCGACCATCGACCTCGAAGCCATCGAGGTTCCGGCGAAACCCGGAACGCCGGCGCTGGAACCCGAGCCGGAACCGCCGATCCGAGAGGCCACCGCCGCGCCGGTCGGGCGGCGCGATTTCCGCCGGCATCATTGCCGCGATTCGCCGGCGCCGTCGCCGCCGCGCTGGTGATCGGCGCGGTCTGGTTCGCTGGGGTGGCCCGGCGCGCCGGTTCCGCCAGCGCCGGTTCCGCAGGCCGATACCGCCGCGGTCGATGCGCTGACGTCGCGGGTCGCCGCCTCGAGGCGACGGCCGCCACGTCCGGTGCCCCCGCGCCCGATCCGGCGGTGGCCGCGCGCATCGAGGCGCTGGAGAAATCCGTCGGCCGCGCTGCGCGGCGAACTCGGAGGCGCTGCGCGCGCAGTCGGACAAGCTCGCCGCCGCGGTCGATGACATCAAATCAGCGCCGCGCCAATCCACGTCGAGCGCCGGATCTTGCCGCGATCAACGATCGTGTGGCCCAGCTTGAGCGCGCCACCCGCGCCCAGACCGCCGAGATCGCGCAGGCGAACGCAAAACCGGCGGACGACGCGCCGCTGCGCCGCGTCGTGGCGGCCGCCCTGCTCGACGTTCTCGGTTCGGCCGGGCGATCCCTACGAGGCGGCGCTGGCGGCGGCGAAATCGCTGGCGCCGGATCCGGATGCCCTGAAGCCGCTCGATCGCATTCGCGGCCTCGGGCGTGCCGACCGCCGCGATGCTGAGCCGCGAGCTGCTGACGCTGGTGCCCAAACTGTCGCCGCCGGCGCAGGAGAATTCAACCGCCGGCGCCGGTCTGGTCGAGCGTCTGCAGGCCGGCGCGGCAAAGCTGGTGCGCATCGAGCGCACCGACGCCGTCGGCAACGATCGCGGCGCCATCGTCGCGCGGGTGACCGCGGCGGCGCTGCGCAACGATTCCAACGAGGCCCGGCGCGAATTGAATACGCTGGCGCCTGCCGATCGCGCCGCCGCGCAATCCTGGATCGACAAGGCCGATGCGCGCGACGCCGCACTGGCCGCATCCCGTCAATTCGCGGCCGACGCCATGGCCGCGCTCGCCAAACCGGCGCCATAGGATTTCGATGTACCGGATCATTCTGTTTCTGCTGTTGATTGCGCTCGCGGCTGCGGGCGCGGCATGGGTGGCCGACCAGAGCGGCGACATCGTGCTGACATTGGGGCGGCTGCCGCGTCGAAACTTCGCTGCCGGTATTCGCGCTGGCGCTCGGCGCCGTCATCGTCGCGGCGCTGCTGGTGTGGACGGTTCTGCGCGCGCTGTGGCGCACGCCCGGAAACGAATCCGGCGCCATCGCCGCGAACGCCGTCATGCGCGCGGCCGCCATGCCATCACGCAAGGGCTGCTCGCGATCGGCCATGGCGATTCCGCGGCCGCCCGCGCCCATGCCGATGTCGCGCGCCGCCATGCCGCAGACGATCCGCTGACGCTGCTGCTGCACGCGCAATCGGCGCAACTCGACGGCGACCGCGCCGGCGCGCAGCGCGCGTTTCGCGCCATGGCCGAACGCGAGGACACCAGGCTGCTGGGCCTGCGCGGGCTGTTCATCGAAGCCCAGCGCGCCGACGATCCGGTCTCCGCGGTCATGATCGCCGAAGAAGCGCTGAAGCTTTCGCCGGCATCGACCTGGGCCTCGCATGCGGTGCTCGGATTTCGCTGCGCCAAGGGCGACTGGAGCGGCGCGCTGGCGATCCTCGACAACAATCTGGCGTCGGGCCTGATCGACAAGGCGACGTATCGGCGGCAGCGCGGCGTGCTGCTGACCGCGCGCGCGCTGGAACTGGAGAAGGTCGACCGCGACCTGTCGCGCGACAGCGTGATGGAAGCGGTCAAGCTGGCGCCGACGCTGGTGCCGGCGGCGGTGCTGGCGAGCAAATATCAGAGCGAGGCGCATCAGGTGCGGCGGTCGATGCGGATCGTGGAAGCGGCCTGGCTGGCGCATCCGCATCCCGATCTGGCCGATGCCTATGCGCATGTCAAGCTCGGCGATTCCGCGCGGCAGCGGCTGGTGCGGGTCGAGACGCTGGCGGCCAAGGCGCCCGGTCATCTCGAGGGCGCGCTGGCGGTGGCCCGCGCCGCGATCGACGCATCGGAATTTGCCCGCGCGCGCGAAGTGCTGGCGCCGTTCATCGGCGGCGCCGACCCAGCGGGTGGCGATGCTGATGGCGGAAATCGAACGCACCGAACATGGCGACAGCGGCCGGGCGCGGGCCTGGACCCTGCGCGCGGTGCGCGCGCTGCACGATCCGGTGTGGACCGCGGACGGCTATGTTTCCGCGGTTTGGCGGCCGGTGTCGCCGGTGTCGGGCCGGATCGACGCCTTCCAGTGGCAGACGCCGCTGGCGGCATTGCCGTCAGACCGCAACGCCGCGATCGAAGCCTCGCCGTTCGAGCAAGCGATGCTGGCGCCGCGCGCCGCGCCGCCGAACCGGCTGGAAAGCAGGCCGGAATCCAAGCCGGCCAGCGAGGTGCTGCCGAGCGAGCCGGCGCCCGCGGCGGCACAGGACAATTCGCCGGCCCCGGCCGCTCGCCGTCGAGCCGGCCCCCGCCGCTGCGCCGCCCGCCGCCCGCCGAATCCGGTCGCGGTCACGCCGGCGCCGCTGTTCCGCGCCCGCGCGGATCTCCCCAAGGACAGCCGGCCGCAAGGGCGCTCCATCCGGCATTCCGCCGGTGATTCCGATCGTGCGGGCGCCCGACGATCCCGGCATCGACGACGAGGCGGTGCGCGACGAATTCGCGGAACCGACTGCACCCCGCGCCGGCCCAGGCCGGCGGCTGGCGCGGCTTTCTGTCCCGCTGGGGCAGCTGATCCGGCCGCTCGCGGGAATAGCGTTTTTCTTGCCAAGAAGGGCGCTGCCCGATATCAGGTGCAGGCGTTTTCGCACCCCTCGCGAGAGCCGCAGCTTTGGTTCGCCGCAATAGCTCAGTTGGTAGAGCACGTCATTCGTAATGACGGGGTCACAGGTTCGAGTCCTGTTTGCGGCACCAGCCAAATCCGCACGCGCGAAAATTGAATCCGTGGCAATTCACTGAGCATCAACGGACTCACTCCGTCATCACCCGCGAAAGCGGGTGATCCAGTACTCGCAACGCCAGTGATGGGCTCGAAAAGCCGCGGCATACTGGATACTCCGCTTTCGCGGAGTATGACAACTTGGTGTGGAGCAGGCTTCAATTCCCGATAAGCGAACGCGAAATCCGCACCATTGACCCGCTTCAGGCCACCCGCCGGATCCCGGCCCAATCATCACGTTTTCCTGACATGTGAAGCACGTCACATCGGAATTTCGCGACAGGTTTATTAGACGGGCGACCCATTATGGGAGGCCCCCATGCCGTCATTCGACAAGCAGAGCCACCACCGCTTCGATTGGCCGGGAATAGCTCGAACCTTGCTCGTCGAGGCTCTTGTTTTGCTCGCCCTGGCTGGCGCTTTCGTCGGCTACCTGAATTGGTCGTCCAATGTCAACGTCACCGAATTCATGGCCGAAGGCAAATCACTGGTCGATCCGCAGCATCGCCCGCCATCCTCGGTTCCGGTTCAAACCGCCAAAGGCCGAACCAGTTGCGATCGGAAAAGCTGAGCGTGGGCTTGTGGATTTTCGTCAAGCCGGCCCATCGCATCGGGAACCGGATGCGGCGCGGTGCCGCACCCGGTTTTGCAAAGCCCTACTGCGTCACCGTCTGCACCACGCTGCTGACCGCGCGGCCGCCGCTGACCGGCACTTTGGCGTCCCTGGCCATGGCGTCGTCATATTCGGCCAGCGTCTGCAGCGGCGCCTTGGCTTTCATCTGCACGATCTTGTAGCCGCCGGCCTTCAGGCGGCGCAGCAATTCGGGCAGCGCCTCGGCGGTGTGTTTCTGGAAATCGTGCATCAGGATGATACCCTTGCCGAGCTTGTCCAGCTTGGTCATGACCGTCTCCACCACCTTGTCGGGGGTGCTGGCTTTGCGGAAATCGAATGAATCGATGTCGCAGGAAAACATCGCGACATTGCGCGATTGCAGATAGGCCACCGCCGCCGGGCCGTGCTGCAGTTCGGGAAAGCGGAAGAACGGCGACGGCGCCGCGCCGAGCGCCAGCTTGACGGCGCTGAAGCCTTTTTCGATCTCGTCCTTGGCCTGCTGCTCGGTGATCTTCTTGCTGTTGAGATTGGCGTGCGACCAGGTGTGGGTGCCGATGGTATGGCCGGCGGCGGCGACCTGGCGCAGGATTTCCGGATGATAGCCGGCATGCTTGCCGATCGAGAAGAAGATCGCCTTGGTGCATTGATCCGCCAGCGCCTTGAGCACCGCGGGCGTGTTGACCGGCCATGGGCCGTCGTCGAAGGTCAGCACCACTTCCTTGTCGGCCAGAAAGTCGAGCTGCTTGAAATGCTCGAACCCGAAACCCGGTCCGCCCGTGGTGTCGACTTCCACCACGCGGCTGACGCCGAGCGCATCCGGATTGGCGCAGGTGCTTTTCGGCTGCGGCGCAACGGGTGGCTGTTCCGAGATCGCCGCGGTGACCTCGACGTCGTCGCGCGGAGCCGGCTTGGCGGACTCGGCAAGCCGCGTCGCCGGCGGGGCGCTGATGGTGGCGGGCGCCGCCGCCAGTTCGACGCGCGGGGCCGCCGTCCAGAACCAGATGGCGGCGATCACGATTGCCGTCATCACACTCGCCAACATCAGGGCTGCCGCACTACGCATGGTTACACTTCCTCAAAAAACTCGACACGTCGCCTAACTCTGATGCCCGCATTGCCGTCGAGCGATCGCGGGGTCGGCCAATAGACGACCCGCAAAGTTCCACGACGGCATCCGCGTCTTGCGCTCAGCCATTAATGAGAATTAGTCCTTAACGCCGCACCAACACCGCCGCGGCTGGCCGATTAATTTCCAGGTGACGGACATCACAGTCCACGCCAGGTTCCGGGGCCGTTGCGATGCGGATCCGGCGCATTGGCGCGCATTGACAGCGACCGGGCACCGGCCTCTGATCGCGTTCACCGCGGCGTATGAAGGCGCACCACCATGGCCAGAATCTTTTTCATCGTTCCGTTGCTGCTGTTGGTTTCGGCGGCCTCGGCGCAGAACGGGCGGCCGGATCCCGGATGCGGGCGCGACGTGGCCCGCCATTGCCGTGCCGTGATCAACGATGGCGACCAGGCCGTGCTGGCCTGCCTCCAGCAAAACCGTGCCCGGCTCAGCAAGGTCTGCGCGAAGGTTCTGACCGATAACGGTCAGTGATTTGGCTTTGTCATTCCGGGGCGTAAGCCAGGGCGAGGTGACCTCTGTTCACGTGCTGCCGCCCGCGGCGGTCGCCACCGGCAGCACGTCGCCGGCGGCGCGGTCCGGGGTGTCTTCCTTCCAGCGCACCGATCCGAACGGCCGTTCCAGCATGCGGCGGACCCGCACCGGGTCGGGCCCGAGATGAAAACCCATCGCGCGCTGATGCAGCGCGCGTTCCGATTGGGTCGAGCGGTTGCGCTGGCGCAGATAATCGAGCCAGGTCGGGCAGTGATAACGCTCGGTCCACAATTCGGGATCGGCGATGTCGCGCGCGATCGACCAGCCATAGGCGCCGTTGCGCTGGCGGCTGAGCTGCACTTCCTGCATCACGCCGTGGAAGGCGCGGGCGTTTTCCTGGTCGACGCGGTATTCGATCTCGACCACCAGCGGCCCGCTGCGCCCGGTCAGCGATCAGCCGCACCTCGGGATCGGCCAGCACCTCGGCATCCTCGTCGCGGGCGCCGACCGGCGGCATGCGCAGCCACAGGCCGAGCAGCGGCGAGACGAACATCAGCGCGCCGGAAACCAACAGCGCGGTTTCGACGCCGGCGGCGTCGGTCAGGCGGCCCCAGCCCCAGCTTCCGATCGCGATGCCGCCGGCAATCGAGGCCTGGAACGCCGCCAGCGAACGGCCGGCGACCCAGCGCGGCGCCGAGAGCTGCACGCCGATATTGAACAGCGCCACCGCCAGCATCCACACCGCGCCGGCCACCACCAGTGCGGCCGCGGTCAGCACCGGCTCGCGGCTCAGCGCGACCGCCGCGATCGCGCCGCCCATCGACAGCGCGCAGGCGCGCACCGCGGCCTCGCCGGTCATCCGCTTGCGCACTTCGGCGATGTTGAGCGCGCCGATCACCGCGCCCATGCCGAAGGCGCCGAGCATGATGCCGTAGGTCTGCGCGCCGCCATGCAGCAGGTCGCGCGCCACCAGCGGCATCAGCGCCGACACCGAACCGCCGATCAGGCCCGTCACCAGCGTTCGCGCCAGCACGATCCGGATCGACGGCGAGTTGGCGATATAGCGCACGCCCGACACCATGGCGCGGTTGAGACGCTCGCGCGGCAGCCGCGACGGCGCGCTGGTGCGGCGCCACAGAAACAGCACGATCAGCAGCGGGATATAGAGCACCGCGTTGGCGGCGAAGGCCGCGACCGCGCCGGCGGTGGCGACGACGATGCCGCCGATCGCGGGGCCGAAACTTCGCGCGATGTTGTAGCTGATGCCGTTCAGCGCCACCGCCGAGGGCAGCGTTTCCGCCGGCACCTGCTCGCTGACCGAGGATTGCCAGGCCGGCCCGAACAGCGCCATGCCGCTGCCGACGACAAAGCAGAACGCCAGCAGGATCTGCGGCGTGACCAAGTCGAGCCACGCCAGCACCGACAGCGCGGTCGCGCCGGAAAGCGCGATCGACAGCGAGATCAGCGCCACGATGCGGCGGTCATACATGTCGGCGATGGCGCCGGCCGGCATCGAGATCAGCATGATCGGCAGCATCAAGGCGGTCTGCACCAGCGCGACCTTGTCGGCCGACGACGTCATCTGCGTCATGGCCCAGGCGGCGCCGACGCCCTGGATCAGCAGGCCGAGATTGGACAGCAGGCTGGCGAGCCAGATGCGCCGGAATACCGCATGCCGCAGCGGCGCGGTGAGGCTGTCGGCGGCAAACGTCGCGCGTTCCGGCTGTTCGGTCATGGCCCGTTCCGTTGGCGCCGGGCGCGGCCGGCGCGTGATTCCCTGGGGTTTTAAAGTGATGCCGCGAACGTCGGTCCCTGTCCAGTGGCCAGGCGACTAGCGGCGGTGATACAACCCGGCTAACACAGTGAAAAGTCGCGCGCGGACATGAAGACGCCGATCGCGGCGGACGATTTTCAAGGCGCCGTTGTGGATGACCATGCGGTGGCGAACCGTGCGGCTTTCGGCCGCAGAGGCCGCTCCGCCCGGTTGCGGCCATCGGAACGGGAGGGCGGCGGGGACGTGGCGAGCTTCGGAAAACAGGATTGCGGTCGCCCGGCTGACCTATTAGCTGTTTTGCGTCCGCGCGCCTTGATGGCGGCCGGATCTCGGACCTGATACGGAGTGCGCGACGCCGATCTGTCGCAGCCTGCTTTCGCGAGGCCGCCTGTGAGCATAGCCGAAGCCTGGGACCTTTCCGCCGCGCGCCCGCCGCTGGTGCCGCCGAGCCCGCCGCGCGCGCCCGACACCATGACCGCCTTCGGGCGGATGGCGGCGATGCGCAAGAGCGCGATCGGGACCTGGGGGCAGCGCGCCTATGAAGAAGATATCATCCAGGGCCGCTTCTTCGGGCGCAGCAGTTTCATTCTCAATACGCCGGATGCGATCCGGCATGTGCTGGTCGACAATTACGAGAACTACACGCGAACGCCGGTCGGCATCCGGGTGCTGCGGCCGATGCTCGGCGAGGGCCTGCTGATCGCCGAGGGCCGCGCCTGGAAGCATCAGCGCCGAACGCTGGCGCCGGCCTTCACGCCGCGCGCGGTGACGCCGCTGGTGCCGCACATGATCGCGGCGACCGATGAAACGATCGCCAAGCTGCGCGCCGCATGCGGCGGGCCGGTCGATCTGCGCGAGGCGATGCAGCGGATGACGCTGGAGATCGCCGGGCGCACCATGTTCTCGTTCGGGATGGACCGCCACGGCGCGGCGTTGCGCGACTTCGTGATGGAGTACGGCGCGCGGCTGGCGCGGCCGCATTTTCTCGATCTGCTGTTGCCGCTGCAATGGCCGAGCCCGCAGGATTTCGCCCGCGCCCGCTTCCGCAAGCGATGGACCGCGTTTCGTGGCGATGCTGATGGCGGAACGCCGCGCCGCCGGCAAGAACGAGGGCGCGCCGCCGCGCGACCTGTTCGATCTGATGGGCGCCGCGCGCGATCCCGAGACCGGCCAGGCCTTCACCGACGAGCAGCTCGGCGATCAGGTCGCGACCATGATTCTCGCCGGCCATGAGACCACCGGCACCGCGCTGTTCTGGTCGCTGTATCTGCTGGCGCTCGATCCCGCGACCCAGGAGACACTGGCCGCCGAGGTTCAGGGCGCCACCGTCGACGGCGCGCTCGATATCGAGCGGCTGAAATTCACCCGCGCGGTGGTCGACGAGACCATGCGGCTCTATCCGCCGGCGTTTCTGATCGCGCGCGCCGCCGCCGGCGCCGATACCATCGCAGGCCTGCCGGTCAAGCCGAAGGACGTGGTCCTGATCGCGCCGTGGCTGCTGCACCGGCATGAGAAACTCTGGCGCGATCCGAACGCGTTCATCCCGTCGCGCTTCATGCCGGGCGCGCCGCCGCCCGATCGCTTTGCCTATCTGCCGTTCGGCGTCGGCGCGCGCGTCTGCATCGGCGCGCATTTTGCGCTGGTGGAAGCCACGCTGGCGCTGGCCAAGATGATCGGCGCGTTCCGCGTCGAACTGCTCGACAAGGAGCCGGTGATGCCGATCGGCGTGGTGACGACACAGCCCGATCGCTCGCCGATGTTCCGGATCACGCGCCGTTGACGGAGGCATTGCTTGGATGCTTTCCGCGATCTCGTTCTAAACTCGCGGACATGAGCGACACCCAGGCCCAGTTTTCGGTGCTGAAGCAGACCGCCGATCCGTCGGTCGCCGATGCGATCCGGCGCCTGATCGAGGAGGGCGAGGATCACGAGCTCAACCGGATCAATGTGCTGGATTTTTCGACGCGGACCGGGCTCGACGAAGAGCGCGTGATTTCCGGCTTTCTCCATGCCTCCCGGCTCGGGCTGTTCGATCTGACCTGGAACGTGCTCTGCCCCGGCTGCGGCGGCGTGCTCGATGCCCACTCCACGCTGAAATCGCTGCGTCACGACGACTATCATTGCGGATTATGCGCCTGCGGCTACGAAGCCTCGGTCGACGAGCAGGTCGAGGTCGCCTTTACGGTCAGTCCGCGGGTCCGGCGCATCGCGGCGCATGATCCCAACACGCTGCCGATCTGGGAATATTTCAAGCAGATTTTCTGGAGTTCGGGCGTCGACCTCAACGAGGAGTCGTTTGCGTCGCTCTCCAACGACGTGGTGCTGGATGCGCTTGAACTGCCGGCCGGCGAGAAGGCGGTGCTGTCGCTGCAACTGCCGCCGCAATTCATCATCGTGTTCGAGCCGGTGACGCATGCCGCCCAGTTCATCGACGTTCAGGGCGAGCCGACCAAGGAGCGTCAGCAGCTGTCGCTGATCTACAACAAGATTGCAGGCGCCGGTCGGAACCATGACATTGCGTCCGGGACCGCTGCGGCTGTCGCTCGACAACCAGACCGACGTGCGGGTGCTGCCGTCGGTCTTCATCGCGGCCGACGCGCTTCATCACCTGATCGGCAAGCGCAAGCCGTTCCTCACCGCCAAGCGGATGCTGACCAACCAGACCTTCCGCGACGTCTACAAGGCCGACAATCTCAATATCGATCAGCGCCTCAAGATCACCTCGCTGACGTTCCTGTTCACCGACCTCAAGGGCTCGACCGCGCTGTACGAGCGGGTCGGCGATCTCGCCGCCTTCGATCTGGTGCGCGCGCATTTCCACGCGCTGCTGGAGATCATCTCGTCGGAAAAGGGCGCGGTGGTGAAGACGATCGGCGATGCCGTGATGGCGACCTTCGTCAGGCCCGAACACGCGCTTGCCGCCGGGCTTGCGGATGCGCGCCGCGATGGAGGCGCTCAATGCCGAGCGCGGCACCAAGGACCTCGTGGTCAAGATCGGCATCCATGAAGGCTCGTGCCTCGCCGTGATGCTCAACGAGCGGCAGGATTATTTCGGCCAGACCGTCAACATCGCAGCCAGGGTTCAGGGCCTGTCGACCTCGCAGGCGATCCACATCACCGGGCCGGTGATCGACGCGCCGGCGGTGGCCGCCATGCTGGACAAGGAGGCGATCACGCCGATCCAGAAGCAGGCGGCGCTGCGGGGCATTGCCGACAAGATCGTGGTGTATGAAATTCCCTGATCAATTTCGCGCCACTACCGGCAGATTGCGGAACTGTAATGCGGCTTCGGAACCGGCGATGGATTGCGCACGTTTGATTTCCGACCCATATGTCAGCGACAGATGCCGCCGCAAAGGCTGACGGACCTCGAACATTCTTGGCTGGAACATTGATGCTGGACGGACTGCGCCAATTCATTGCCGACGTTGTTTCTCCCACCGCGCACCAGGATCGGGCCTTTGACGATACCGGGTATCGGCTGGCGGCGACGGCACTGCTGATTCACGTCATCTCGCTCGACGGCGAACCGTCCGAAGTCGAGAAGCGCAAGCTTCACAGCCTGCTCGAAACCCGCTTCGGGCTCGATCCCGGCACCGCGGACAAGTTGATCGCGTCCGCGACGCTGGTCGAGGGCGAGGCGGTCGATCTCTATCATTTCACCAGCGTCATCATGCGTTCGGTGAACGAGGAAGGCCGGCTCCGCATCGTCGAAATGATGTGGGAGCTGGTCTATGCCGACGGCCAGGTCAGCGAGTTCGAGGACAACGTGGTGTGGCGCGCGGCGGATCTGCTCGGCGGTGTCCTCGCGCGACCGGATCGATCTCAAGCATCGTGTTGCCGGCGAGCAATCGACGGCGGTCAGCGGCGGCTCGGATATCGCGGACGCGGCGACGTGACGCACGGCGGCGATGGCGCGGGACCGGACATGACGAAATTTTAATGTGCCGGCCCGCCGGCGGCGATAACCCTCCAAATGTTGCCGTCAACTCCACGACGCCAAGCGTTTGAATGCCGCCGATATGCTTGCAGGTGACTTGCGTCCCGCCTAAGGCGTATGCTCTCGTTGCGACGTTAGCCGCCTATCCTGCAAATGAGTTTAAGAGCATCGAATCGTGACCGAGCGTGTGACGCTGATTACCGGTGCCTCGGCGGGCATAGGCACCGAGCTGGCGCGCGTTTTCGCCGCGAACGGCCATCGCGTGGCTCTGGTGGCGCGACGCGCGGATCGTCTGACCACGCTGGCGGGCGAAATCGTCGCCGCCGGCGGCGCCGCGCCGATCGTGATTCCCTGCGATCTCGAACAACCCGATGCCGGCGACAAAATTGCCGCGGCGCTGGCCGCCGAAGGCGGTGGAGGTCGAGTTCGTCGTCAACAATGCCGGCTTCGGTTTGTTCGGCAACGCGATCGAACTGGACCGCGCAGAACAGCTCGGCATCATCGCCGTCAACATCCGCGCGTTGACCGATCTGTCGCTGCGGTTTTCCGACAGTCTGATCCGGCATCGCGGCGGCATCCTCAATGTCGGCTCGATCGCCGGCTTTCTGCCGGGGCCGGGGATGGCGGTCTATTACGCCTCCAAGGCCTATGTGCTGTCGTTCACCGAAGCGTTGCGTCAGGAGCTCGCGCCCCGCGGCGTCCGCGTGACCGCGCTGTGTCCCGGTCCGGTGCCGTCGGAATTTCAGGTGCGCGCCGGGTTCGAACCCGGGTTCGATTCCGCGATCCTGAATGTCTCCGCGGCCGACGTCGCGCAGGCCGGCTATCGCGGGCTGATGGCCAACAAGCGCGCCGTGCTGCCCGGCCTCGGCATCAAGATCGTGCCGTTTCTGCTGCGGCTGTTTCCGCGCGGGTTCATCCTGGCGGCGGTCGGCCGTTTCCAGCTGCGCAAGCGCTGATAAACCGCCTCGGAAGGATAAACCGTCTCGGAAGTCTGTTTTGGCCCGCGATTTGCTTTGAACGGATACGAACTCATACGAAATTAACGATTGCTTAGCTATGATTTCGGCTCGATAGCCGCCAAACAGAAACATCGATGTCGTTTCAGTCGGTCAAAACCAACGCCGAAACCGTGCTGCACTTTCCCGGCGGAAAGCCCGATGCGCCCGCGGCTGCCGCAGCCCTTGCAGCCGGTCCTGATCGTCCTGCACCAGGAAACGTCGACGCCGGGCCGCGTCGGCAATGTGTTGCGGGCGCTCGGACACGGGCTGGATATCAGGCGCCCGCGGTTTGGCGATCCGCTCCCGGAAACGCTGGAGCGACCATGCCGGCGCGGTCATCTTCGGCGGCCCGATGAGCGCCAACGACCCCGATGATTTCGTTCGCCGGGAGATCGACTGGATCGCGGTGCCGCTGCGGGAGCAGCGGCCGTTTCTGGGAATTTGCCTGGGCGCGCAGATGCTCGCGATGCAGCTCGGCGCCCGGGTTGCGCCGCATCCGGAAGGCCGCGCGCAGATCGGATATTACCCGATCCGCCCGACCGCCGCGGGGCATGCGATCTGCCCGAACTGGCCGGATCATGTCTACCACTGGCACCGCGAGGGATTCGAGCTTCCCGCTCGGTGCCGAATTGCTGGCCGAGGGCAGCGATTTTCCGGTGGAGGCGTTTCGCTTCGACCAGTGCTTTCGGCTTCCAGTTTCATCCCGACGTGACCTACGCGATGATGCATCGCTGGACCACGCGCGGCCATGCCCGGCCTCGAATTGCCGGGCGCGCGGCCGCGCCATCGCCATTTCGCCGATCGCGCGGTGCATGACGTGACCGAGCGCGCCTGGCTGAAGCGATTTCTCGACGGCTGGCTGGCGCGCGTGCCGTCGGCGGCGATGTCGGAAGCCGCGGAATAACGCACGAGTTGCGAAGCCCTTCACCTCCCCCTCCAGGCAGGGCAATCGCATATGGAATTTTCCGTGCTGTCCGCACGCGAATTTTTCCGGTTCTGCGGAATGTTTCAACGTGTCGTCCCTGCGAACGCAGGGACCCATACGGCGCGGACTTTCATTTTAGCACTGGAGCAGAGGGCTTTTTTCACTTTTGAGGTCAGGGGTTATGGGTCCCTGCGTTCGCAGGGACGACCCGCTGAGAGTTTGTGCGAGACTCAACCGTATCAGCACGCGGCGCAATTCAGCTATATGCGATTGCCCTCCCCCTCCAGGGGAGGGTAAGACGCGACTTCCTCGAAATCTATCCAAATCCACAGATGTGATAGGCTCACCCCAACGAGCTTGCGGCTAAAAAAATCGGCAGGCAAAGGGGAGGCGCGGACATGACCGGCGACGAATTCGCAAGCCTGCTGGCCGACTTCACGCATTCGGCGGAATCCGGCGATGGCGCGCGCTTCGCCGGCCATTTCACCGAGGATGCGATTTATCACGACTACATCTACGGCGCCCACACCGGCCGCGCCGAAATCGCGCACATGATGCAGAATCTGTTTCACCGCGATGCGGCGGACTATCGATGGGAAATGTTCGATCCGGTATTCGACGGCACACAAGGATATGCCTGGTCGCTGTCGAGCTTCACTTCGAAGATCCCGCAATTCGCGGGCCGGCGGGTGGTGATCGACGGCATCAGCCGGTTTTTGGTGCGCGACGGCCTGATCGCCGAATACCGCGAATCCGTCAATGGCGGCGTCGCCATGGCCCAGCTCGGCGTGGCGCCCGACCGCATGGCGAAGGTGTTCGAGCGCTGGACCGGATGGCTCAAGGAGCGGCCGGAAACGGTGGATTATCTGGCGCGGCCGAGAGCTTCGCGCCCGCCAACCGGCGCCTGAAAAGCCGCCATCGTGAACGACGGATTATCGCCAGAGACGATAACGAGGCCCAAGGGAGATCGCCGTGACCTATCAGCATATTCTCTACGACGTCAGCGACAAGATCGCGACCATCACGCTCAACCGGCCCGACCGGATGAACGCGTGGACGCCGATCATGGAGCGCGATGTGCGCCACGCCATGGAAACCGCGGCCGCGGATGACGAGGTGCGCGTCATCGTGCTGACCGGCGCCGGCCGGGCGTTCTGCGCCGGCGCCGACATGGACGCGCTGAAAGGGCTTGATCCCAACGACATCAGGCGCGCCGAGAGCGTGCCGCCGTTCGACATGAACCGCCGGCCCGACTGGCAGACGCGCTATGCGTTTTATCCGTCGATCCCGAAGCCCGTGATCGGCATGCTGAACGGCGCCACCGCCGGCATCGGGCTCGTGCATGCGCTGTATTGCGACCTGCGCTTCGCCGCCGACAACACCGTTTTCACCACCGCGTTCGCGCGCCGCGGGCTGATCGCCGAGCATGGCATCAGCTGGATGCTGCCGCGCATCGTCGGCCATGCCCATGCGCTCGATCTGCTGATGTCGGCGCGCCGGGTCGGAAGCGACGAAGCGCTGCGCATCGGGCTCGTCAACCGGCTTTATCCGCCGGATCAATTGCGCGAGCAGACCTATGCCTACGCGCGCGATCTGGCCGATCTGGTCTCGCCGAGCGCGATCGCCGTGATCAAGCGGCAGCTCTACGACGTGCCGTTCCAGACGCTTGCCGAGGCGACCATCGACGCCAACCGGGAGATGGTGGTGGCGCTGCGCGGCAGCGATTTTCGCGAAGGCGTGGCGAGCTTCATGGAGAAGCGGCCGCCGCGGTTTACGGGGAAATGAACGACTTAGCTGCAGCCCGTCGTCGTCCAAGAGGGCTACGCCGGGCGCGCTTCGCCTTGCCGAGGCGATGTGGTGGAGCCAGGCGGGATCGAACCGCCGACCTCGTCATTGCGAACGACGCGCTCTCCCAGCTGAGCTATGGCCCCTGCGCGACCGCCTTGAAACTGAACGATGGCGGCCGACAATCGGCGCCATTTACAGTCCGCGCCAAGGTCAAGTCAAGAACGGCGAAATCGCTGTTTTCCGCGCCATTTGCCAGGAACTTCCCTTGTTTGCAGGGGGGTGAACCGATATTTAGCGGGTGGTCGAATCCGCGACCGAACCTGCGAGTAAGCCTTCATGCGTGCCGTTCTCGACATCGTTCTCATCGTTCTCGATCTCTACGTCTGGCTCCTGATCGCCTCGGCCATCCTGTCCTGGCTGATCGCCTTCAATGTCGTGAACACCCGCAACCAGTTCGTGGCGGCGGTGGCGGAGTTCCTGTACCGGATCACCGAACCGGTGCTGGCGCCGATCCGCTCGTTCATGCCTAATCTCGGCGGACTCGATATCTCGCCGATCATCCTGATCCTGATCATCATGTTCATCCAGCGGGTGATCACCTACTACATCTATCCCGCCGTATTCTGATCGCGCAGGGATGCCTGATGGATGCCTTGGCATGGACCCTTGGCGTTATTCCACCCAGGGCATCAGTGTCGCGCTGCGCGTCACGCCGCGCGGCGGCCGCGACGACATCGACGGCGTTGAGACGCTCGCCAATGGCCGCGTCGTGGTCAAGGTGCGGGTCCGCGCCATCGCCGAAGGCGGCGAGGCCAATCGGGCGGTCACTGAGCTGCTCGCGAAAGCGCTCGGGGTGCCCAAGGCGCAGGGTCCGGATGCTGTCCGGCGCAACGTCGCGCCTCAAGCAGATTGCCGTCGACGGCGATCCCGCAAAACTTGGCGAGGCGTTGCGAAAGTTGACGGCGGCGAAGCCGGACGCATTGACAGACAAAGGATCGAGATGACGGCCCGGATCATCGATGGAAAAATCATTGCATCAGAACTTCGCGCCGCGGTCGCCGACGAGGTCGCGCGGGTCCAGCGCGAGCATCAGCTCACGCCCGGTCTCGCGGTGGTGCTGGTCGGCAACGATCCCGCCAGCGAGGTCTATGTCCGCAGCAAGCACAAGCAGACCCAGGCCGCCGGCATGGCGTCGTTCGAGCACGTGTTGCCGGCCGACGTCGCGCAGCACGATGTGCTGGCGCTGATCGCCGAACTCAACCGCGATCCCGCGCGTGCACGGCATCCTGGTGCAACTGCCGCTGCCGAAATCGCTTGATACCGAAACCATCATCAACGCCATCGATCCCGCCAAGGATGTCGACGGGCTGCATCCGAACAATGCCGGACGCCTCGCCGGCGGATTTGCCGCGCTGTCGCCCTGCACGCCGCTCGGCTGCATCATCCTGACCAAGAGCGTGCATGCGTCGCTGGAGGGCATGAACGCCATCGTCATCGGCCGCTCCAACCTGGTCGGCCGTCCGCTGGTGCAATTGCTGCTGAACGAAAACGCCACCGTGACCATCGCGCATTCGCGCTCGCGCGATCTGGCGCAATTGTGCGCCCGCGCCGACCTGGTTTACGCCGCCGTCGGCAAGCCCGAAATGGTGCGCGGCGACTGGATCAAGCCGGGCGCCACCGTGATCGATGTCGGCATCAACCGGCTGCCCGGCAGCTGACGGCAAGACCCGGCTGGTCGGCGATGTCGCCTTTGCCGAGGCCTTGCAGGTCGCCGGCGCGATCACGCCGGTGCCCGGCGGCGTCGGTCAAATGACGGTGGCGTGCCTGCTGGTCAACACCCTGCGCGCGGCCTGCGCAATTCGCGGGCTGCCCAAGCCGGGGGTGTAGCTGCCTTTCCCTCTCCCGCTTGCGGGGGAGGGTGCCCGAGCGTGCGAGGGCGGGTGGGGGAGCCGCAATGATGGCGCTCAAGAGCCCCCACCCCGGCCCTCCCCCGCAAGCGGGAGAGGGGGAAGAAAGAGCGCCTACTTCCCCTTCGCGCGCGCGATGCCTTCGAGGATCAACTTGGTGCGCATCCTCGGCGTCGCCCCAGCGCAACACCTTGACCCATTTGCCGGGTTCGAGATCCTTGTAGTGCTCGAAGAAGTGCTGGATCTGCTGCAGCGTGATCTCCGGCAGGTCGCTGTAGGTCTTCACCTTGTCGTAGCGCTGGGTCAGCTTCGACGACGGCACCGCGATGATCTTCTCGTCGCCGCCGGCCTCGTCCTCCATCAGCAGCACGCCGACCGGACGCACGCTCATCACCGCGCCGGGGACGATGGCGCGGGTGTTGGCGACCAGCACGTCGCAGGGGTCGCCGTCGTTCGACAGCGTATGCGGAATGAATCCGTAATTCCCGGGATAGCGCATCGCCGTATAGAGAAAGCGGTCGACCACCAGCGTGCCGGCGTCCTTGTCCATCTCGTATTTGATCGGCTCGCCGCCGACCGGCACTTCGATGATGACGTTGACGTCGCGCGGCGGATCAATCCCGATCGAGATGGCGTCGATGCGCATGGATTGCTCCGCCGTTGGCGAGATTAGTTCGAAGGCCGCTTTAGGAAATGATGGATTGCCGGGTCAGCGGGCACGAAGACGGTGCTCGGCACCTTTTGCCCGGCAATCGACAGCCAGAACTCAATTGGTCCAGGCGAAGGCGACCTTGTCGAGCGACTTGGGCCCGAACTTCTCCGACGAGCGCGCCACCATGCGGCCGCCGAGGGCGCGGTAGAACTCCGTCGCCGGATCGTTGTCGGAGAGCGCCCAGATCACCATGCTCTTCAAGCCGCTCTGCAACAGGTCGCGCCGGGCCGACGTGAACAGCCGGCGGCCGAAGCCGAGACCCTGGAATTCCGGCCGCAGATAAAGCTCGTAGATCTCGCCTTCGAAGTGCAGGCTGCGCGCGCGGTTGCGGCCGTAATTGGCATAGCCCGCGACCTTGTCGCCGAACACCAGCACGCTGACGCGGCTGCCCTTGCGGATCGCGCTGTCCCACCATTGCGGGCCGCGGCGGTTGATCAGCTTCTCCAGTTCGGCGCCGGGAATGATGCCCTGATAGGCCGAACGCCAGGCTTCGTCATGGGTGGACGCCACCGCGGCTGCGTCCGCAGCTTTGGCCGGCCGAACCTCGATCAGGGTTGTGCTCATGATCCCGATCAAAGCAAGTCAGCGCGTCGGCTTCAAGGTCCATCATTAATTATCGGTTAACCTGTGGATTTTTTGCATCAGTTTTTCGCCCGGCTGTGCCGAAAAAGGACAGGAAGCCGACTTGGGCGGCACTTCGCGGATGATTGGCTGTGCACAGCGGTCCGGGCCGGGCTTTCGGCGAGGCCGTCTTCACGAAAAAATGCGCTGGATTTGATTCGGCGTGGCTATGGTGCTCGCGTATCCGAACCCCGCCCGTCGCCCAGCTCAGGTAAATTCATGCAATCATTCAAGGTGTTTTTCGCTCTGGTTGTGCTTGGTAGCGCTCTGTACGCAGACCGCGACGGCGCAAACCCGGTTCGGCGCGCAGGGCGCCGAAGGCGAGCCAAATCGCGCGCAGCCATGGCTGGTGCCGTCGCCGGATTCCGGACACTGCAGCGCACGCGGTGCTGTTTCGGCCGCCCGGCGACGGGCCGTTTCCGCTGGCGCTGATCGCCCATGCCTCGACTCAGAACGTGCTGCGTCGCGCGCAAATGCCGCAGCCCGAATACCGCGCGCTGTCGGCGTGGCTGGTGGCGCGGGGCTATGCGGTGCTGGTGCCGGAGCGTCCGGGCCACGGCGCCACCGGCGGACCCTATCTCGAGGACCAGGGCGGCTGCGACGAAGCCAACTATTCCCGCGCGGGCTACGCCACCGCGGACTCGATCTCGGCGGCGCTGGGCTATCTGCGCGGGCAATCCTTCATCCGGCCGGACGGCACGGTGGTTGTCGGGCACTCGGCCGGCGGCTGGGGCGCGCTGGCGCTGGCCAGCGGCAATCCGCCGGGTGTCGCGCTGATCATTGCGTTTGCGCCGGGACGCGGCGGCCAGCGCCAATGATCTTCCCAATCAGGTCTGCGCGCCGCACACGCTGATTTCGTCCGCCGCCGAATTCGGCGAGGATGCGCGCGTGCCGGTGATCTGGCTGGTGGCGGCCAATGACGGCTATTTCTCGCCCGAGCTGTCGCGGCAGATGGCGGATGCGTTTCGCGGCGGCGGCGACAAGGTGGATTTGCGCGTGCTGGCGGCGTCCGGCAGCGAGGGCCACTGGCTGGCGGAGAGCGACGGCGGCGCCAAGACATATGGCCCCGCGCTGGACAGCGCGATCAAGGCGGCGATGGCGAAACCGGCCAGGAAGCCGATGACATCGGGCGCGCCAACCCCGTGGCCGGACGATGACGTGATTCTCTACGACGGCGTGTGTGTGTTCTGCTCGCGCTGGATCCGCTTCGTCGCATTGCGCGACAGGAGTCGGCGGTTTCGCTTCACCGCCATTCAATCCGGTTACGGCACGCGGCTGGCGCAGGCGTTCGGGATCGATCCTGATGACCCCGACACCAATGCCGTGATCCATGGCGGCGTCGCCTATTTCAAATCCGACGCCGCGCTGACGGTGCTGGGCGCGCTGCCGGGTTGGGGCTGGGTGAGTGTGCTGCGCGTGGTGCCGGGGCCGTTGCGCGATGCGCTTTACAATCTCGTCGCGCGCAACCGCTATCGGATTTTCGGGAAGTATGAGGCGTGTTTTGTGCCGGATGCGGGGATGAGGGCGAGGGTGTTGGAGTAGAGGCGGTTAAATAGCTTACGAGAATGACGCTTCATAGCTAAGAGGCGAAAGATGAACCAACGTTTCTAATGGAGGTGTCAACTCAAACATCTTGGGGCGCATAGAGAAGTCAAAAACGCGGCACAAACGGAATGCCTCGGGTCTTTCGGAAGAAAACGACAGCTCATTTCTTGTAATATAGAACGGCGTAGTATCTGAGCCCACCGTCGTCTTCACTTCAAGAAATCGTTCTTTGCCTCGTTCATCAAAGGACAGGATGTCATAGCCTGCTCCATCTCCATCCTCCTCTGAAATCCATCGCATCTTTTTTGCAAGGTCCGAACGGTCGAGCCGTCGAAGCCTCTCTTGTTCGAACTGAAAAACCAATTCCTCACCATCGCGCCCAAGTTTGCGATTTCGAAAATCGCGCTCGACGGGGTTAAATTTTCGAACGAGACGTTCGATATCCTCCTGTCGAGGAGTAACAGGCAGAAGCATAGGAGGCGCTTCAACGAAAAGCCCGGGACGCTCTGTGAAGCCGGTAACCGTTCTCTCTGGATGCAATGCAGTCGGATTCTGGGAGAGGTAACGATCAATCGCAGCGATAATCGCTTTTTGATAGTTCATAGCGGGCAGATACCCCCTAATTCTAGGGAGTCCGAGCTTTTGAAGCACCGCCGAGATATTCCGATGTTTGAACTCGATCGACGGCCCGCTTCGATCGATCTCGTTTCTGAGAAGGCGATTATGTTGAGCCTTATTAAAGGCAACGCCGGTGGCCTCTTCGGTCAGCATTAAAAAATAGTCAGAGACTATGAGATCGAGTTCCTCATCATTCCAATTCCGTCGTTCGCTCGATTCTTCGGTCATATAAATTGGCGCTACTCGCCCTTATGTTCGGGCAAGCGATGGCATTGGATCGAGGTCGTATTTGTTACCGTACCATTCGACAAATTCAAAAGGCGCTTCGTTTGATTGCCAGTGGTCGGCCAAATACCCTTCATCGATGCCGGCATCTTCTATCGTTATGCAGTAGATTTGAAGAAGACGCTGATCAACCGCATCGCGCCAATCGCGATAGGACCTGTCTGACGTTGAGGCTTCCATAGGATACTCGCTTAGCGCCACCTTGCGCTAATTTGGCTTACCGTCCGCATTGTTTAAAGGATAGATTGCCGGGTCGAGCCCGGCAATGACGAAAGCGCGAAACGCGACGGTCATCCCGCAATTAGCGAAGCCATCACCTCCCGCGCCGCCCTCTCCCCGCTATCCCTTGCCCCGTGCGCGGTCGAGAAAAAGTTCGGCGAGGTGGCTTCGCCGGCAAAGAACAAGCGTCCGTCGACCGGCGCGGCGAGCACGGCGCGCATCCCGGCGTGGCCGGGCAGCGCGTGCGAATAGGAGCCGCGCGCGAACGGGTCGTGGGCCCAGCGCGATTCCGCCAGCGGCTTTAGTTTGCGGCGATAGTCGTTGCCGAGCAGGCCTGCGATCTCGTCGATGCTTTGGGCCGCCAGCGCGCCGGTGCCGGCGTCTTCCAGGTTCTGCGCAAAGCTGCCGCCGAAATAGCCTTCGATGCAGGGCTGGCCGAACGGGCGCAGATGAAAGCTGCCCATCGCGGTGCGCATGGTGGCGCCGCGCAGATTGCCGTCCTTCGGCAACGCGTCGGGCTCGTCCAGCGCCAGCATCACCTTGTCGGCGAGGCCGAGCGGCAGGCCGAGCGCGGCGTCGACTTTCGCCGGCAGCGCCGGGTGAAAGCGAATCGCTTCGGTCGGCGATCAGATTGGTCGGCACGGTGACGATCACCTTGGCTGCCGTCAGCGTGCCCTGCGAGGTCTCGATCCGCACCCGCGTTGCCGGAATGATCGATCAGCGTCACCTGTGCAGTTGAATGCCAGCGGGCAGGGCGCGCCATAGGCCGTCATCAGCGCGCCATAGCCGCGCCGCACCCGCCAGTTGATCTCGGTGTCCTCGTAGGCGTCCATGTCGAGGATCGAGACGCGATCGAGCTCGCAGCCGTTGATGTAGGTCGAGAGCGCATCGATCATCGGATTCCAGCGATTGCCGGGCTCGAGACAGGTGCTGGCGGCGCTGTCGCGGCCGCTCCTGGCTTGCTTGGCGGCCTCCTCGGCGCGGTCGTAGAAGGCGTCGATCGCCTCGATGAAATCCAGCCGTTCCGCGAGCGGAAATCCGGCGTCAAAACTCTGCTCGCGCCAGGGCGGGCGGGTCTTGTCGATCTCGAAATTCAATTGTTCGGCGATGTTGACGAACGAATTCTTGTCGGCCGAATGCAGCCAGCCGCAGCCGAGGTCGAAGGTGAATGTCGGGCGTCGGCCATGATGGTATGGCCGCGTCCGCCGACGCGGTCGCGCGCCTCCAGCACGATCACCGAGAGGCCGGAACGTTCCAGCGCATGCGCCGCACCGAGGCCGGCGGCGCCGGCACCGATGATGGCGACATCGACTTCGGAGGGGAGGGACGTCATGCTTTCGGTTCGTCGTTTGGCTTGAAAGCCAACAGCACTACCGGCGTCATCATCCGCGAAAGCGGATGATCCAGTATTCCGCGCCGTTTCGATTCTATCTCAAGCGGCGGTGGTTACTGGATGCCCGCTTTCGCGGGCATGACGGCAATAGCAGGCGGGGCGAGGTTAAGTTACGCCACCGCTTCCTTGGTCTTTTCGGCGCGCTTGCGGTCGTTGGCGTCGAGGAATTTCTTGCGCAGCCGGATCGACTTCGGGGTCACCTCGACCAGTTCGTCGTCCTCGATATAGGCCAGCGCCTTTTCCAGCGTCATCCGGATCGGCGGCGTCAGCCGCACCGCTTCGTCCTTGGAGGTGGTGCGGATGTTGGTGAGCTGCTTGCCCTTGAGGATGTTGATCTCGAGGTCGTTGTCGCGGGTGTGCTCGCCGACGATCATGCCCTTGTAGACCTTCCAGCCGGGCTCGATCATCATCGGGCCGCGGTCTTCCAGCTTGAACATGGCGTAGGCCACCGCCTCGCCCTGGTCGTTGGAGATCAGCACGCCGTTGCGGCGGCCCTGGATGTCGCCCTTGTAGGGCGCATAGCCGTGGAACAGCCGGTTCATGATCGCGGTGCCGCGGGTGTCGGTGAGCAGTTCGCCCTGATAGCCGATCAGGCCGCGGGTCGGCGCGTAGAACACCAGCCGCAGCCGATGGCCGCCGGAGGGGCGCATCTCGATCATCTCGGCCTTGCGTTCGCTCATCTTCTGCACGACGACGCCGGAATGCTCCTCGTCGACGTCGATCACGACCTCCTCGATCGGCTCCTGCCACTCGCCGGTCGCCTCGTCCTTCTTCAGCACCACGCGCGGACGCGACACCGACGAGTTCAAAACCTTCGCGGCGCATGGTCTCGATCAGGATCGCGAGCTGCAATTCGCCGCGGCCCGAGACTTCCATGGAATCCTTGTCGGCGGCTTCGGTCACGCGCAGCGCGACATTGCCTTCGGCCTCGCGCAGCAGGCGGTCGCGGATCATGCGGCTGGTCACCTTGTCGCCTTCGGTGCCGGCCAGCGGCGAGTTGTTGACGATGAACGACATCGACACCGTCGGCGGATCGATCGGCTGCGCCTTCAGCGGCGTTCGACCGAGGGATCGCAGAAGGTGTCGGCGACGGTGCCCTTGGTGAGGCCGGCAATGGCGACGATGTCGCCGGCTTCGGCCTCGTCGAGCGGCGTGCGCTCGATGCCGCGGAACGCGATGATCTTGGTGATGCGTCCGGTCTCGATCAGCTTGCCGTCGCCGCTCGAGCACCTTGACGGCTCTGGTTGGGCTTGATGGTGCCGGAGGTGATGCGGCCGGTGATGATGCGGCCGAGATAGGGGTTGGCCTCGAGAATGGTGCCGATCATGCGGAACGGGCCGTCCTCGACGGTCGGCGGCGCGACATGGCGCAGGATCAGGTCGAACAGCGGCTGCATGCCGGCGTCCTTCGGACCGTCCGGGCTATCGGCCATCCAGCCCTGCTTGGCCGAGCCGTACAGAATCGGAAAATCGAGCTGCTCCTCGCTGGCGTCGAGCGCTGCGAACAGGTCGAACACTTCGTTGATGACTTCGGTCGGCCGCGCGTCGGGACGGTCGACCTTGTTGATGACGACGATCGGCTTCAGCCCGACCTTCAGCGCCTTCGACACCACGAATTTGGTTTGCGGCAGCGGGCCTTCGGCGGCGTCCACCAGCACCAGCGCGCCGTCCACCATGTTGAGGATGCGCTCGACCTCGCCGCCGAAATCGGCGTGGCCCGGCGTATCGACGATGTTGATGCGGGTGTCTTTCCACTGCACCGACGCCGCCTTGGCGAGAATGGTGATGCCGCGCTCGCGCTCCAGATCGTTGGAATCCATCGCGCGCTCGACCACGCGCTGGTTGTCGCGATAGGTGCCGGATTGCTGCAGCAGGCGATCGACCAGCGTGGTCTTGCCGTGGTCGACGTGGGCGATGATGGCGACGTTGCGAAGTTTCATAGCTCTTCTTCTGGCTCAGGACAATGGCTGGAGCGCGATCTCGCCGGAAAACCGGGACCCACTTTTCCGGATCACGCTCAAAAACCTGGAATTCGACAGGCGCGCGTGCGCCCAAAAAGGAAGCCCGGCCAAAAGGACCGGGCACACCTTACTCGTTGCGGCGCAATATAGTCAGAAATCGCCGGAAAACAATGCGTTGTTTGCGATTTGGTTAGCTGATTTTCGCGCCAAACCCGACTCGAGCTTCAGCGGCTGTCGGTCCCTTCGGCGGGATAGACCCCGCGCAGCACTTCCTCGAAGTGGTTTTTGACGAATTCGTTGCACCGGCAGGCCCGGATCCGCAGCGCTTCGGGGTTGCGCACCAGGATCGAGCCGCGGCGGGTCTCCAGCACTCCTTCGGCCTTGAAGGTCTGGATCACCCGGCTGGTATAGCTGCGGCCGACCCCGAGCAGGGTCGCGAGCTGCTCATGCGTCAGCGGCACGACATTGTCGCCATCGGTACGCTCCATCGCCGAGATGATCCATTTCGCGGTGCGCTGCTCGATCGAATGGATCGCGTTGCAGGCCGTCGACTGGAACATCTGGGCCAGCATGCAGTCGGCATAGCGCGCGAACACGTTGCGCAGCGTGGCCGATTTGGCTTTCGCCGCATCCAGCTTGCCGACATGCAGGCGCACGAACGGGCCGCCGAACTTGACGATGATGCGGGTATAGGCCGGCAGATATCCCTCGCTGACGATGCCGCCGACGGCGCCTTCGCGGCCGACCAGAATGGTTTCGACGTCGCGGCCGTCCTCATTGGGAACCAGAAGGACGCCAGACTCGGTCCGCAGGGAAAGTGGACGATCTCGACATCGTCGCCGGGATTGTAGAGCAGGTCGTTGGCCGCGGCCTCTTCCTGCGCGAGATGCGGCGCGATCAGCGCGAAATCGCTGGCGCTGAGCCGCCGCAACAGGTTGTTGAATGGCCGTTCGGCGCCATCCGGCGTCGGTTCCGCGTGCTGCAGCCATTGCAAAGTCTTCCCTGCCCGCCGGCCGACGATAGCCGATCTCGTTCGGCTTTATGTGTTCACAAGTGCACAGACAGGGAAACCGCGATGTGGTGGTTTCAATTCGGGAACCGGCCGAGGCGCTTCATGGGCTTCGGCAATGGCCGTCCAGGCTTGGCCGGGCCTCGATCAAACGCTAACTCTGACCTGGCGAGATCATGGAACCCGCCTCTCCCGGCTGCCGGCTATGCCCGACGACGTGCTGATTGTCGAGGATGATCCGATCATCGCGCTCGATTTCGAGGACACGATTCTTGGTTTCGGGGTGAAGACGGTGCGGACCGCGGCAACCGTGGCCAGAGCGCTCGAGCTGATTGCCGACCGCGCCCCGGATTTTGCGCTGCTCGATGTCGGGCTGGTCCGCGAAAAAAGCTTTGCGATCGCCGAGCGGCTGGAGGCGCTGAAGATTCCGTTTGTCTTCGTCACCGGATATGGCGCCGATGTCAGGCTTCCGGCAGCCTTCGCGGACAGGCCGAGGCTGCCCAAACCCTATTCGACCGAGGCGCTGAAGGCCTTGCTGAGAAGCCGGGCAGGCAAGGGCATCGCAGGCTGACGCGATGCGTGCTTGAATCGACGCATTTCGCTATCCCGGTTTGGGATCGAGCGTGGTCGACCACAGCGCCACATCGGCGCGATCCCGCAAGGTCACCGTCATCTGCCCGGATGTCGCCGTCGATCTTGACGTGACCGAAGAACTGCATGCCGGCCGACGGCGGCAGATTCTGCTTGTCGGGGCCCGGCGCCTTGATGAACCGCACCTCGGGACCGAAGGTGTTGTCGAGTTCGTTCGGCCCGAACGTGCCGGCATGCAGCGGCCCGGAGACGAATTCCCAGAACGGATCGAAATCCTGGAATTGCGCCTTGTCGGGATTGTAGTAATGCGCGGCGGCGTAGTGCACGTCCGCCGTCAGCCACACGGTGTTGGCGACGCCCGAGGTCTTGATGAAGCGCAGGATGTCGGCGATTTCGAGTTCACGGCCGCGCGGCGGTCCGTCGCCTTGCGCGAACGCTTCCGAGCCCTTTTTGTTCGCGGCGTCGTCATAGACGACGAGGCTCAGCGGCATGTCGGAGGCGATCACCTTCCAGGTGGCGCGTGAGTTCAGCAGCGCGCGCTTCAGCCAGGCGAGCTGGTCCGGGCCGATGAAATAGGCTGTCGGGACCGTAAGCTGGTCTGCAGGTTCGGACCGTTGCCGCCGCGATAGCTGCGCTCGTCGAGCATGAAGACGTCGAGATGCGGGCCGTAGCTGAGGGTGCGATAGACCCGGCCCGGCTCGACGATGCTCTCGCGCATCGGATACATCTCGTGAAACGCGCGCGCGGCGCGCGCGGCCAGCAACGCGATGTCGCGCTCCTTGTAGGCGGCGGGGAGCTGCTTCGACGGCGACCAGTTGTTGGTGACCTCGTGGTCGTCCCACTGCACGAAGATCGGCACCTCGGCGTTGAAGGCGCGCACATTGTGGTCGAGGAAATTGTACTTATGCGCGGCGCGGAATTCGTCGAGCGTCTCGGCGACCTTGGCCTTTTCCGGGATCGTGAGGTTCTTCCAGAGCTTGCCGTCGGGCAAGTTTCACCTCGGCCGCGATGACGCCGTCGGCATAGATGGTGTCGCCGGAATGCAGCAGGAAATCCGGCCGGTGCTTGCGCATGGTGGCGAAGGTGACCATGCCGCCGTCGTCGGGATTGATGCCCCAGCCTTGTCCGGCGACATCGCCGCCCCAGACGAAGCTGACGTCGCGCCGGTCGGCCGGCGCGGTGCGGAAGCGGCCGACCACCGGCTCGCTGGCAATATTGATATGCGACAGGTCGCGGAACCGGACGCGATAGAAAATGTCCTGTCCGGCGGGCAGGTTTTCCAGCAGCATCTTCGCGGTGAAGTCGCTCTCGGGCAGCGCTGCGATCGGCGGCAATGCCCGCGCGTTGGCGAATGATTCTGATGGTGGCGACCTCGACCATCATTTGCGACGGCCGGTCGGCCCGCGCCCACACCACGCCGCCATCGGCGCCGACGTCGCCGGATTGCACGCCATGGGTGATTTGCGGCCGGTCGGCGGCGCGGCTGAGATAGGGCATCGCGATGACGCCGAGCGCGCCGGCGCCGGTTGCCGCGGCGGTGGAAAGGAAACGCCGGCGGGAGATTTGCGGAGAGCCTGCGGGGAATCCTCGATCGGTCATGCGAGCCTCCTTGGATCGGCCCACAGGATGCGCTGCAGGCTCCGACAGGCTCTAGGAAGATTATGTGACGGCTGCGATTACAGCGAGGCTCGCCTACAAGGTTCCGGTCGCCCGGAACTGCGCGCCCGGCCCGTTGCAGGTTTTGCGGCATGTTCATCAGCAGCGCCTTGCGGTCGGCCACCGCGTTGTGGAATTGCTCCAGCGCGATGTTGAAGGCGGTCAACGCCCCTTGCTCGATCGCGCCATGCTCGAAGCACTGCAGCGTATCGCGCAGGATATCGTCCGCCTCGGACTGCATCCGGTCGAGTTCTTCGGCGGAATCGCTGCGGCGCGCGGCCGCCAGCATGTCCAGCAGCCGATCGCGCAGCGAAGTGTTGGTGTTGCGCTCGTCCTTCTTCAGATAGCCCGCGAACCAGGCGCCGGCGGAGCCCATCGCCGACAGGCCCATCAGCCCCCACCAGATGAAATCGCTGTAGCGATCGAGGAAGGTCTTTTCCTCGCCGTCGACAAAGGCCGCAGCACCCGGATGCACCGGGATCACGGCATCCTTGTCGGTATCCGGGGTCTCGATCTTCGCCGCCAGCGGGAATTCCGCCATCACCGCCTGCCGGATCGCGAACAACTGCCGGGTGAAGGCGGCGATGGTCGATTCCGACAGATCCTTGCGCGCGACGATGTGGTGCGAGAAGCTGATCGTCTTCACCTCGTCGTCGGGCCGGTCGGGCGAGCCGCCGAAGGCGCCGGCGGGAATTTCGGACGCCTCGTACATCGGATGGTTTTGCGCGATCGCCTCGGCCGAATCGATCGCCAGGAAGGTCGGCGTCGCGCCATCGCGCGTCGATGCCGCGATCGCATCCGTGGTGATCTTGCTGTTGACCGGTCCGGTGGCGAGATAGGCATCCGCCTTCTGGCCGCGGATGGCGTCCACGGCTTCGCTGGCCGGAAACTGAACGATCTCGACCTTGGCCGGATCGACGCCATATTGCTGCAGGATCACCTTGAGCAAATTGACATTGGCCTGGGTGCGGCCGACCACGCCGATGCGGTGTCCGGCGAGTTGCGAAATTTTGGTGATCTTCGGCGCGGCTTTCTTGCGCTCTTGCCCTTTCGCGGCCGGGGGCACCCACAGCACCGCGACGTTCTTGCGCAGCGTCGCCACGGCCTGCGCATTTTTCGGCACGTCGAGATCGCCGCGAATGATGGCGAGATCGACCTTGCCGTCGGCCAGCGCCTGGGCGCTCGCGCTGGCGCCATCGGTCTGGATCGGGTGCAAACGGACGTGGCTATGGGCCTGGGTAAAGGCCTGCGTCAGGGCCTGGACCACCTTGAGGTCGTCGCTGTTGGCAGGACCGACCGCGATCCGCAACGTTACCGGCCGCATCGCAAAATAATAGGCGCCCGCGAGCGTGCCGATGACGGCGAGCACCCCCGCCAGCGTGACGAACATCACCTTCCGCTTGCGCCGAGCGCGCGCGATGGCGGCCTCGCCGGCCCGACAAGGTCGAGGCCTCCGGTCATCGATCTGGCAAACAATCGTTTGAGGTTCAATTTCATATTGCCAATAGGCTTGCCGATACGTTAGGCCGACATTGTAGCAAATTTCCGGCCGGCGCGGAGTTACATCTGCGTCATGGTTACCGGCCGGCCCTGGACGGCCTGGCCGGTCAGGGGGGCATGGACCCGAAGGGTGCCGTTCGGTGTTAGGATAGAACTTGGTGTGAAACGGGAGGCGATCATGGCGGAACGGCTGTCGGCGGAGGCGCGAAAATCGGCCCTGAAGGGCTTGCCCGGCTGGACCGACACGCCGGGCCGCGAGGCGATCGCGCGGACCTTTACCTTCAAGGATTTCAACGAAGCCTTCGGCTTCATGTCCCGCGCCGCGCTGGTGGCTGAAAAGAGCGATCATCACCCGGAATGGCGCAACGTCTACAAGACGGTGGAAGTGGTGCTGGCCACCCACGACGCCGGCGGCGTCACCGCGCTCGACATCGATCTGGCAAAAGCCATGAACGCGATCGCAAGCCAGCTCGGCGTGGCCTGACATCGCACTCGCCGCAATCTTGCAGCCGGGCCGCGACATCCCCAGATTCCGAGTTCAAGCGTCCGCCGCGACAATTTGACGCGCGGCCGTGAGGGAGCCCGACCGATGGCAACCGAACACACCGTGGGTTTCGAGCCGGCCGACCGGCTGGCGAAAGACCGCGAAAGCGTGCGCCGGCGCTTCTGGATCAAGCTGAAGCGGGTGGTGGCCAAGCTTCCGTTCGCCGAGGATTTGCTCGCGGCCTATTATTGCGCGTTCGACAAGCAGACCCCGCGCCACGTGCAGGCGACGCTGCTCGGCGCCATCGCCTATTTCATCCTGCCGTTCGATTTCATCCCGGACATGCTGCCGGTGCTCGGCTTCACCGACGATGCCGCGGTGCTCGCCACCGCGATCCGGCTGGTCGCGACCCACATCACGCCGGAGCATCGCGACGCCGCCCGCGCCGCGCTGAAGCGCGGCATCGGCACGGGCGAAGTGCAAGAGTAGTTCGCGCGCCTTGCAGCGCGCGCTGTCGTCATCTTTCGCGAATGCGGGCGTACTCGCAGCACCACTCCGCAACGCTTACCGCTGCGCCGGACGGAGCTGCGCCTTGGCGCTTTTGCTCGGCCTCCCAGGCCTGGAATTGCTTGAACAACGCTTCCTTGTCGGCATCCGACTGCGGCGTTGCCGAGGCCGGGCTCTGTTTCAGGAATTCCTCGAATTGGTCGCGCGCCACCGGCTCGACGCCATGGCTGATCGAGCCATTGCTTGGCGGCAGGAAAACGTTGCCAATCAGGCAGTGGCGCCGACAGCGAAACTTCCTTCCACTTCGGATGGAAGGGCGGATTCTGGAAGGCGGGAAATTTCGTGAAAAACGCGTCCACGAACAGCGCGAGCTTTCGATACCGATCGGTGTCGGGCGCCCAGTTATAGGCCGCCAGCACCGCCGGCACCGCGATGGTATCGACCGGTTCCCGATCCGAAATCAGGTTGGGATAATCCTTCGCCGACAGGCTCGCCGGCAGGTAATCGCCCTGCAGCGACTTGGCGTAGTCGACCGGAATGAAATGAAGGCGGTCGTCCCTGATCTGACTGATGATCCCGGACGGCTTGCCGCTCAACGGCGATCACCGCGTCGATTTCGCCGTTCTTCATTTTCTCCAGCGCGATCCGTTGCTCCACATAGACGAATTTCGGCTTGATCCCGAGCCGCTCGAAGATGGTGAAGCGCGGTGACGAAGGTGCCGCCATTCGGAAGATCGACGCTGACGGTCTTGCCGTCGAGTTCCTTCAGGCTGCGGATCGATTTCGGCGCGATGACATGCATCTCTTCGTTGTAGAGCTTGGTCACGTAGGTGAATTGCTTCTTGATGTCTTTCGCAAAGCCCTTCTTCTCGAGATAGTCGAGCGTGTCGGTCCGCAAGATGCCGAGATCGACGCCTTGCAAAAACAGGATATCGGCGACGCTCTGGACCGAACCGCGGCCGATGATGGGAAGCACGCGCAGCCGGTTGCCGTCATCGAGCACGGAGGCGAGGTCGGCGCCGAACTGAACATAGGTGCCGCCGATGGTGCCGGATATCAGCGTCACCGTGTTGGCGTTCAGGCTCTGCCTGGTGCTTGCCGAGCCGAACTGAGAAATCGCCTTCAGACCTTCGCTGACCTTTGCCGGGTCATATTCGGTTTCCTCGGCGCGGGCGGCGAAGCCGCACGCCATCATGGCGGCAAATATTGCCAGTCCGAACCAACGCCGCATGGTGTCCCCCAACTGCGTGAGAGCTAATTCTGCATTTGATCAAGGCGCTGTTGCGCATCCCGGGAGCCGAACTGGGCGGCCTTCTGGTACCAGATGCGCGCCGTTGCCGGATCGGGAGCAATGCTCCGTGCATTCGGCTTTCCGAGTACGGCAGGATCGTAAGTCCGCGCCAGGATCAGGGCTGCGCTGGCCTCCTGCGCATCGGCCGCCCGTTCGAGCAACAATCGGGCGGATGCAATATCGCCGGTGGCAATCAGGCCCTTTGCCCGTTTCAGCAATGTTGCGAGTTCGTCGGCATCGAGATGTCGCGGCGGCGGCGGCGCAGACCGGCGGCTGGCGAATTTCCGCCTGGCTCTGCAG
Source organism: uncultured Alphaproteobacteria bacterium (assembly GCA_963734795.1). Lineage (GTDB taxonomy): Bacteria > Pseudomonadota > Alphaproteobacteria > Rhizobiales > Xanthobacteraceae > Bradyrhizobium. The sequence continues at coordinate 567,023 of CAVTIW010000009.1, read as the reverse complement.
CGCGGTTTGAAACGCGGCGGTAATTTCCGCCCGCGTCGGGCTGACCGTTGCGGTCCCCGGCAACGCCTGATCGGCAACGGCGGCTTGAACGTTTGACGTCAACAATCGACCGACGGCGTCGTAAGGAGCCGCCAGCGCGCCGACAAGCGAGGCGCTGGCGTTCTCCACTACAGCGCGTTTGTCTTCTCGGGATAACAGCCCGAAAACGATGGCTATCGCCGATGCCGCCAAAATGCCCACCTTCAGGATGCGCGACGCGACAATCGATTTGTGGCGGTCCCAGGCGATTTCGGGAACCGGCATTCGCGGCCCCCCGATATCGGAGGAAAGAAAGATCGGGAGGGGATCATCCGAAAGGATGTCTTCGTTGATCGCGATCGATGGCTGGTCCCGACCGGAGATAAACCTGGGATCATTCAGGCCTTCGCCTGAAGTCTCGACAGTCTGGCTGCCGGATTTCCTCGCCATGGTGATGGGTCCCCGCTGTCGCTCAACAATCGGGCATACGCGGCATCAGCTCTTAACGTTGTGGTGGTCGTACAACTCCCCGCTACGCAGCCCTTAACTCGCATGGCGAATTAGCCCAAAAAACGACGGTTGCCGGCGTGAATTAGGAAATATTTTGGTTTCATTGCGGCGCAAAAAGACGGTTGTTCAAAATTTTGTGGCGATGCGCGTGGAACAGGAGGTTCGCGCGCGTTGCGACACGCGGTGCCGTCATCGCCGCGAACGAATTGCGGCCATTACGCCGCAACATCGCGGTTCTGTCACAAGCGTTACAGGCCGGGCGATGACAGACCGTAAAGTGATACCGGGCCTGAGTTCCACACGCCGCGGCATTGCGTCACGGATGCAGGATCACCTTGCCCATCGCCTTGCGGCCCGCCAGCACTTTCAGGGCATCGGCGGTTTGCGCCAGCGGGAAGGTGCGGTCGACATGCGACGAGATCTTGCCTTCCGCGGTCCACTTCACCAGCTTTTCCAGATTGGCGCGGTTCTTCTCCGGGTTGAGCCGCGCCCAGTGGCCCCAGAACACGCCGCGGATATCGCAACCTTTCAACAGCGCGAGATTGAGCGGCATCTTCGGAATGTCGCCGGCGGCGAAACCGATCACCAGGAAGCGGCCTTCCCACGCGATCGAACGCAACGCCGCCTCGGCATAGCTGCCGCCGACCGGATCGAAAATAATGTCGGCGCCCTTGCCGCCGGTGAGCCGCCGCAGGCCTTCCTTGAGATCTTCGGTGGCGTAGTTCAGGCCGAGCTCGGCGCCGTGCGCCTTGGCGAATTCAAGCTTCTCGTCCGACGAAGCGCAGGCGATCACCTTCAGGCCCATCAGTTTGCCGAGTTCGCAGGCCGCCAGACCGGTGCCGCCGGCGGCGCCGAGCACCGCCATGGTCTCGCCGGCCTTCAGGCTGGCGCGGTCTTCCAGCGCGTGCAGCGCGGTGCCGTAGATGATGATGATGCCGGCGGCGCGGTCGAAATCCAGATTGTCGGGAATTTTGACGATCGAGTTGGCCGGCAGCGCGATCTTTTCGCGCGCGCCGTTATGGCCGCAGGAGGCCACCACGCGGTCGCCGACCTTGAGGTCGGTGACGCCGGCGCCGACGCTTTCGATCACGCCCGCGACTTCGGCCGCCGGCGAAAACGGAAATGGCGGCTTGATCTGGTACTTGCCCTGGATCATCAGCAGGTCGAAGAAATTCAGCGCCGCGGATTTGATCGCGATCACGGCCTGGCCGGGCTCGGCCACGGGATCGGGCACATCGGCCAGCACGAGATCGTCGGGGCCGCAATATTGCGAGCAGAGAATGGCTTTCATGGACACACCTGAGGTTCCGGACGCACAAATAAAGCTGGATGCTTCATGCCGGATTTGAGGCCGGGCTACAATCTGATTCGGATGCATCCGTCATTGCGAGCGCCAGCGAAGCAATCCATAGCCACAAGGGCAGGATGGATTGTTCGTCGCGGAGCCTGTCATCGGGCGCGCATTCGCGCGACCAGGTGGCTCCTCGCAATGACGGTAGGGACAGGGGAATAAAACGATGTTTGAAAAAGGCCTGCTGGCGGGAAAGCGGATACTGGTCACCGGCGGCGGCTCCGGGCTTGGGGCGGCGATGGGACGCCGCTTCGTCGAGCTTGGCGCCGAACTGATCATCTGCGGCCGCCGGCTCGAATTGCTGGAGGCGACAGCCGCGCAGATGCGCGAGCGATCCCGGCGGCAAGGTCACCGCGATCAGATGCGATATCCGCGACGGCGCCGATGTCGATGCCATGATGGATGCGATCTGGCGCGAGGCGCCGCTCGACGTGCTGGTCAACAATGCCGCCGCGACCTTCATCGCGCAGACCGAGCGATTGTCGTTTCGCGCCGCCGACGCGATTCTGGCGCCGACGCTGCACGGCGCGATGTATTGCACGCTCGCCGCCGGCAGGCGCTGGATCGAAGGCGGGCCACAAGGGCGTGGTGCTGAGCATCCTGTCGACCTCGACCATTACCGGCCGCGCCTTCACGGTGCCCTCGGCGATGGCGAAGTCGGCTGTTCTGGCGATGACCAGAAGCCTCGCGGTGGAATGGGGACCCAAGGGTATCCGCACGGTGGCGATCGCACCCGGCGCGTTTCCGACCGCGGGCGCATCGGGCCAGTTGCGGCCCGAGGGCCGCGACGAAGGACCGGCCTCGAGAAATCCGCTCGGCCGCGTCGGCGAACACGGCGAGCTTGCCGATCTGGCGAGTTTCCTGATTTCCGATTCGGCCGGCTACATCAACGGCGAGATGGTGGTGCAGGATGGCGGCGCGCACTTGCGCAGCTCCGGCGCCGAGGATCTGCTGCAATGGAGCGACGCGCAGTGGGAGAGACAGCGCGCGGCGCGGTCGAAAGACTGAGGATGCGCTGCGCAGCAAGCCCGCGCGCCAGAGCCAGAGTCGGCATGTGCCGCTTCGGAGCACCGTAACTGCCTTCCCAAAAAGCCATTTCCCCGCTATCCATCTGCGGAGTGACCGCAGATGTCGGGCCATCTTCCAGTCACAATGATTGAGGGAACCAGACGTTGGTGATGTCCGTGCGGCGAATGCTGACAATTCTGGCGGCGAAGTGTGCTGATGTGCGGGGCAGCAGGCCTCGCGCAGGCGCAGAGCGCGTCGCCGAAAGCCGCGGCCAAGCCGGCAGTCGCAAAGCCGGAAGCCAGGCCCGCCGCCGCCGCCACAGGCGGCGCGGAGCCGACGCTGATCGGCCAGTTCGGCACCTGGGGCGCCTATACCGCGACGCCGAACGGCAAGAAGGTGTGCTTCGCGCTCGCCAAGCCGTCATCGTCGAAAACCAATCCGCCGAATCGCCCGCGCGACCCGGCCTACGCGTTCGTCTCGACGCGCCCGGCGGAAAAAGTCACCAACGAAGTCTCGATCATGATCGGCTACGCGCTGAAGCCGGGGTCGGAATCGACGCTGGAGGTCGGCGGCGCCTCCTATGCGATGTACACCCAGGGCGACGGCCTCTGGATCAAGAACGCCGCCGAGGAAGAGACGCATGGTCGAGGCCATGCGCAAGGCCGCCGATGTGGTGGTCAAGGGCGTGTCGGCGAAGGGCACCGAGACCATCGACACGTTCTCGATGAAGGGCCTTGCCCAGGCGCTCGACAGGCTGGCGCAGGATTGCCGGCGTTAAGTAGTCGCAATTACGCCGCCGATTGCTATATAACGGCCGAAATTGCCGTCGTTAATCAGCAAATGTCATTGACCGTCATGCCCGGGACAAGCCCGGGCATGACGGTCTCATTGAGATAGCAAGTGATGCAGACGATCATCGAAACGTCCGGTGCACCGCGCCGTTGGAAAAGATCGCGCTCGAAACCTACGTGCCGCCGGCGAAGCCGTCGCTGGTCGGTCTGTCGCGCGCGGAGATCGCCGACCAGCTCGGCGCCATCGGCGTGGCGCCGGCGCAGCGCAAGATGCGCGTGCAGCAGCTGTGGCACTGGATCTATGTCCGCGGCGCGCAGACGTTCGACGAGATGACCAGCATCTCGAAGGACCATGCGCGACGAACTGGCGGCCAGCTTCACCGTGGCGCGCCCCGAGGTGGTCGCCGAACAGGTCTCCAATGACGGCACCCGCAAATGGCTGCTGCGATTGCCGAGCGGCGATGCGATCGAGAAGGCGCATGAAGTCGAGTGCGTCTATATTCCGGAAACCGACCGCGGCACGCTGTGCGTCTCCTCGCAGGTCGGCTGCACGCTGAATTGCTCGTTCTGCCACACCGGCACGCAGCGGCTGGTGCGCAATCTCACCGCCGGCGAAATCGTCGGCCAGATCATGGTGGCGCGCGATCGCCTCAATGACTGGGCCGACCGCGCTACCCCGACCGGCAGCCGCCTCGTCACCAATGTGGTGATGATGGGCATGGGCGAGCCGTTGTATAATTTCGAGGCGGTGCGCGATGCGCTGCTGATCGTCGCCGACAATGAGGGCATCGGCATCTCCCGCCGCCGCATCACGCTGTCGACCTCGGGCGTGGTGCCGAACATCATCCGCACCGGCGATGAGATCGGCGTCATGCTGGCGATCTCGCTGCATGCGGTGCGCGACGAATTGCGCAACGAACTGGTGCCGCTGAACCGCAAATATCCGATCGCGGAATTGCTGCAGGCCTGTCGCGATTATCCGGGATCGTCGAACGCGCGGCGCATCACCTTCGAATATGTGATGCTCAAGGGCGTCAACGATTCGCTCGACGACGCCAAGCTGCTGGTGAAAATGCTGAAGGGGATTCCGGCCAAGATCAATCTCATTCCGTTCAATCCATGGCCGGGCACGCGCTATCAGTGCTCGGACTGGGACCAGATCGAAAAGTTCTCGGAATATATTTTCAACGCCGGCTATTCCTCGCCGGTGCGCACGCCGCGCGGCCGCGACATCCTTGCCGCCTGCGGCCAGTTGAAATCGGAGACCGAGAAATTGTCGGTGCGCGAGCGGCAGGCGCTGCGCGCCATGGCGATGACGGATTGAGGCAATGGCGCAACTTTTCGTTCATGCCGTCATTGCGAGGAGCCAACGGGTCGCGCGAATGCGCGCCCGATGACAGGCTCCGCGACGAAGCAATCCGGCGCTGCCGGTTGCCTCTGGATTGATTCGCTTGCGCTCGCAATGACGCCAAACTCGGTTTGATGACATGGTACTGATCGGCCGGCTGTTCGTCATTCTGTTCGGATTTCTCGCCGCCTGCCTGGTGGCGGGAATGATCGTGGTCGGCGCGGTGCTGTTTCCGGAATTCAGCGATCTCGGCAGCGGTCCGATCGATCAGGGCGCGCTGAACATCGTGCTCGGTTTCGGCTTCATCTTCGTCAGCGGCTTTGCGCTGCTGCCGGCGATGATCGTGGCCGCGATCACCGAAGCGTTTTATATCAGGGGCGCGCTGACCTATGCGGTCGGCGGCGCCCTGGTCGGTCTGGCGTGCTATCTCGGCCTGGTCCCGTTCGACACCGACCACGCTTCGCTTCGAGGGCATTGTCCGGCGCCATCTCGAAATCATGACCGGGGCGGGGATCGTCGCAGGCGTCGTCTACTGGATGATCGCGGGCCGCAATGCCGGCGCCTGGCGCGAACCGCCGCGCCCGCTGCGGCCGCCGCCGCCGCTGCCGTCGCACTCGCCGCCGCCTGCCCCGCCGTCATCCTGAGTGCGCGCTTTCGGCGGCGCACTTGCGCCGCTGAGTTGCGCGCCTCGAAGGATGGCCACAAGCACCGTCCTTGCTTCCATCCTTCGAGGCTCGCCGAAGAGCGGCTCGCACCTCAGGATGACGGCCCAGTCCACCCTTTTCATCACCCACCTCGTCGGCTAAACCCCGCGCCATGAACCGGACCGGACTTTTCATCGCGCTGGCGCTGGCGCTTGTGATCGGATTGCTGTTCGGGATTTATCCCGAGCTCGATCTGAAGCTGGCCGCCCTGTTTTACGATCCGGCGACCAAATCGTTTCCGCTGAAGTTCAACACGCTGGCCGCGATCGCGCGCGACGGCGCGATGTGGATTTCGTGGGGTCTGGCGCTGCCGGCGATCGTCGCATTGGTGGTGAAGCTGGTGCGGCCGGACCGGCCGCTGCTGATGTCGGGGCGCGCGATCGTCTTCCTGCTGGTCACCCTGATCCTCTCCGCCGGTATTCTCACCAATCTCACCTTCAAGAGCTATTGGGGCCGGCCGCGCCCGGTGGTGGTCACGCAATTCAACGGGCCGCAGCAATTTGTGGCGTGGTGGGATCCGCGCGGCAGTTGCGGGCGCAACTGTTCGTTTTTCTCCGGCGAAGGCGCCACCGCGTTCTGGACCTACGCGCCCGCCGCGCTGACGCCGCCGGCGTGGCGGCCGCTGGCCTATGCCGCCGCGACCCTGTTCGGCGTCATCACCAGCGTGCTCAGGATGGCGTTCGGCGGGCACTTCTTCACCGATGTCGCGACCGCGGGGCTGGTGACGTTTCTGGTGATCTGGCTGGCGTACGGCGCCATCTACCGCTGGGCATCGACCCGGCTCACCGACGAAAGCGTCGATGCCGCGCTGACGCGGCTGGCGTGGCCGGGCTATCGCTGGCGGCAGCGCTGGCGCGGACGCGATGTGGGACCTGCTCCGTCCGCGTGAGCGACTTCATAACGCCAGCCGCTATTAAACACGTGCCCATGGCTGCGAAATTTGTTATTCGCGCACTCAAGCCACGAGCGGCACTGAAATTCGACCGATTGGAAGTTTGATGAGTACGATCCTGAAAAGCCTGCCCAAAGGGGAAAAAGTCGGCATCGCCTTCTCGGGTGGTCTCGACACCAGCGCGGCGCTGCTGTGGATGAAGCAAAAAGGCGCCCGCGTCTTTGCCTATACCGCCAATCTCGGCCAACCTGACGAGGCCGACTACAACGAGATTCCGCGTAAAGCGCTGGAGTACGGCGCCGAAAAAGCCCGGCTCGTGGATTGCCGCACGCAATTGGTGCACGAAGGTATCGCCGCCATCCAATCCGGTGCCTTCCACATCTCTACCGGCGGCATCACCTACTTCAACACCACGCCGCTCGGCCGCGCCGTGACCGGCACGATGCTGGTCGCGGCCATGAAGGAGGACGGCGTCAACATCTGGGGCGATGGCTCCACCTTCAAGGGCAACGATATCGAGCGCTTCTACCGTTACGGCCTGCTGACCAATCCGGGCCTCAAAATCTACAAGCCCTGGCTCGACCAGCAGTTCATCGACGAACTGGGCGGCCGTGCGGAAATGTCGGCGTTTCTGACGGCCAATGGATTCGGCTACAAGATGAGCGCCGAAAAGGCTTATTCGACCGACAGCAACATCCTCGGCGCAACCCACGAGGCCAAGGATCTTGAGCAGCTGGACAGCGGCATCAAGATCGTCAATCCCATCATGGGCGTGCCGTTTTGGCGCGACGACTGTAGCGTCAAGGCCGAAAAGGTCGCCGTGCGTTTTACCGAGGGCCAGCCCGTCGCGCTGAACGGCCAGACGTTCGCCGATCCGGTCGCGCTGTTGCTCGAGGCCAACGCCATCGGAGGTCGACATGGCCTTGGCATGAGCGACCAGATCGAGAACCGGATCATCGAGGCCAAGAGCCGCGGTATCTACGAAGCTCCCGGCATGGCGCTGCTGCACATCGCCTACGAACGCCTGATCACCGGCATTCACAACGAAGACACCATCGAGCAATACCGGATCAGCGGCATGCGCCTTGGCCGATTGCTCTACCAGGGGCGGTGGTTCGATTCTCAAGCCTTGATGCTGCGCGAAACCGCCCAGCGCTGGGTGGCTCGTGCGGTCACCGGCGAGGTGACGCTCGAGTTGCGCCGCGGCAACGACTACTCGATCCTGAACACCGAGAGCCCCAATTTGACCTATCGGCCGGAGCGGCTGAGCATGGAAAAGGTGGAGGATGCGGCGTTCACGCCAGCCGACCGTATCGGCCAGCTGACCATGCGCAACCTCGATATCACCGATACCCGCGCCAAGCTGAATCTCTACGCCGAGACAGGCTTGCTATCGAGCGGGGAAGGCTCCCCGATCTTCAAGCTCGACAGCGACAAGAGCTGAGAAGCGGCGTTTGTGGCGCCGCCACCCCAACCCTCCCCCGCAAGCGGGAGAGGGAGCGCGCTTTGCGAGATTGAAGCGTCGCCAACTTACCTTAATGACTGATTGAATGCGTCCGCTCTGGTGACAACCGGTCCCCTCTCCCGCTCGCGGGGGAGGGTTAGGGTGTGGGCTCTTGCCACGGACACTAACTTCGCAGTTCTCTAACTACTTCACCCGCAGCGCCAGCGCTCCCAGCCGGGCACAGCCGGTCCGTCGCGCAGGATGATCTGGCCTGTTGGCCCTTTGGAACAGGCCGCGAAATAGGATGCCACACAAAAAAATGGCCGGGAGCATCCCGGCCATTTTTAATTGGCTGATCTCCGCCTCACCGCGGCGGGGCGGTGCCGGGAGGCGGGGGCGGCAGCGACGCGGTTCCGCCGTTGAGCAGGGGCGTGATGCGGCGGATGGTGACGCGCCGGTTGATGCGGCTCGGTCCGTCGGTCTGCTCTTTCGGATATTGCGAGCCGTAACCCTGCGAGGTCAGGTTTTCCGCGGGCACGCCGAATTGCTGCGTCAGCAGCTCGGCCGCGGATTCGGCGCGGCGGTCCGACAGCGACAGATTGTCGACGTCGTTGCCGACCGCGTCGGTGTGGCCCTCGATCAGGAACACCTCGCGCGGGTTGCGCTGCGATCGCCCGATTGAGGCCGTCGGCGATCGCCTGCAGCCTCGCCGCCTGATCGGGCGGGATATCCCACGATCCGGTTTCGAAGTTGATGGTGTTGAGATCGATGCTCGGCATCAACATGCCGCACCGACGGGCTGTAGCGGATTTCGTCGAGCGAATAACGCCGCTCGATGCCGGTCCACCGGCGGCGCCTCCATGGTGTCGTAGATCAGGTCGGGCGAGGCGCCGTCGGCGTCGACGATGTAGCGGTCGTACGGAATGCTGATCACCGGCGGCGGCAGGTCGACATAGAAACCGCCGACCGCGCGCGGGATCGCGATAGGTATTGTCGATGATGATGATCTCGCGGCCCTCGCGATCCCGCCGGATCCGGCGCAGCAACTGGCCGTCGGGGCCGATCACGGTGATGATCTGGCTGCCGTCCGGGCGAATCACGATGGTACGGGTTTCGCCGCCGACCTGCTGGGTCTGGATGTCGCGCGCGCCGAAACGGAATCGGTCCATTTCGTCGTGACGAACGAACGACTGGCCGCCGGGATCGCGAACGATCACGCGGCCGGGTTCGGTGAAGACCGTGCGTCCGCCTTCCTGGGTTTCCTTTCGCGCGCCGCGGAAATCATCCATGCGGCGCGGTCCCGGTGCCGCGGCCCCGGGCGCAATCGGCGTCAGGGCCTGGGCGCGTGCGGGCACGGCCGGAAGCGGCGCGGCGACCGTCGGCGGCGCACGGCGCGCCAATGGAGCGCCTCCGGGCGGCAACGCGGTCTGCCCTCCGGGGCCGGTTCGCGCCGGTGCGGCGTTCGGCGGCGTCGTCGGCGCGGCATTCGGCGCCGGATTGTTCGGCGGCGTTCCATTGCGCAGACGCTCCCGCTCCCCTGCGCCTCCGGACGGCGGCGCACCGACGGCAGGCGCATTCTTTTGCTGAGGCTGCACTTGCGGCTGTACGGCAGGCGCTGCGTTCGGCGCCACCGGAGGCCTCGGCGCAGCCGGCGGCGGCGCTGCCGTTGGCGCGGCCGGCGGCGTCGGACGCTGCGGTGGCGCTGCCGCGGGCGGTTGACGCGGTGGAGGCGCCGCAGGATGCGGAGCAGGCGCCGCAGCAGGCGGCGCCGGGCGCCGAGGAGGTGCTGCCGCAGGTGGCGCCGGGCGCGGCGCTGCAGCAGGAGGCGCGGGTCGCGGCGGCAGCGCGGGCCGAGGTGCAGCGGCAGGAGGCGCGGGGCGCGGCGGGGCGGCCTTGGGCGGCGCCGGACGCGCCGGCGGCGCTCCCTTCGGCGGCGGCTTGGGCTTTCCGTCGGGACCGACTTCGTTGGCCTGCGCCATGACCAGCGGTGCGGTTTGCGCGTGCGACGGCGCGCTTGTGAATTGCATCGCCGTGAGAGCGGTCGTGGCAAGCAGCAGCAGACGGAGTTTTGTCATGATGGTGGGGGTCCCCGGAAAGTTGGCGGGCAATAAGGCGTGACGATCAATGAACCTGACGGTCGGCGAACCTGACGATCAGCGAATAAGCGTTAGGCCGGATTGTGGCGGCCTTTGGAGGCGGGCGTGTCTTTATTTATTTCCAACAACGCAAGGTCCCGACGCGCCGTTGTTCATTGCGCATTCAGGCGATGGTATCAAATCGTCATCCCACATTGCCCCCGCGTCACATTGTCCCCCGCGGCATATCCGCCACGCCCGGATTCAGATCCGGCTCCGCGCCCGGCAAATCTGCAATTCCGGCATCGGTCGCAGGTGAGGGCGTGCGCGGTCCGTCCGGTCCCCGCACCGGCAGTTCATCGGGCATGCGGCCCGGCAACTCTTCCGGCCGCGGCGATTCGCCGGGATCCCGCATCGGTGGCGGCACCTCGGGCCGTGGACTTCCCGGAGGGCTTTCCTGCGGTGGCTCCGACGGTTGTCCGGGCTTGATCGGCGGATCCTCTTGCGGATCGATCGGCATTTCGCGCTTTCCGGAATTTCAATCGGGGATCAACGGCGCGGTGGCGGCAATGTTCCGTGCCGGAGTTATCCGCGCAGCAACAGCGTGTTGCTGCGGGTCTTGCCGGTTTCGGCGTAGCCGAGCGCACGCATGTCGGCGATGCAGTCCTCGAGCCATTCGTTCCGCGACAGATGTTCGATCACCACGGCGCGCGGCCACAGCGATGGCGGGGCTTGCCGGAAGAAGCCGGTCAGAACCCGGTCCTCATAACCCTCGACATCGATCTTCAGCGCATCGACGTGGTCCACACCGGCGTCGTCGAGAATATGCTGCAGCCGCAACGACGGCACCCTGATGGCATGGCCCGCGGGTTCGCCCGACACGATGTGGCTGGCGCCGAGATTGTCGCCGTCGGTCTCGATCATCAACTCGCCGTCGGAAGGGCCGGCGGCCGCGGCCACCAGGGTAACCTGGGTGGCACCGGAGGCGGCGCGGTTGAAGGCAAGCCGCGCATGGGTGACGGGGTGCGGTTCGATCGCGATCACCTTTCCGCTTGAACCGACCTGACGCGCCAGCACCATGGCATAGGTGCCGACATTGGCGCCGACGATCGACGAACACGCCGCCGGCGGGGCTGTGCGCCCGCAGAAAATCCAGTTCCTCGATGTTGTAATCGGGATTGAACAAGGCGCCGCGCTCGGTGGCGCTGGCCTGGTGATAGAATCGAAACGACGCGCCCTGATATGGCACATCGACCGGGCCGGCGCGCAGCAGGTTGACCAGCCGCGACAGCATCGGCCGGAATGCGCCGCGCTTCAGCCGTGAGCGCTGCGCCAGCGAGATCACGGCATGCTGCGCGGCGTTGGGTGCGAACGCGCCGAACGGCGGCGCGACCGGATCGTTGGCGGCGATGCCAGGGGACAGTGTCGAAGGCGTCAAAAGGTCCTCGCGGGATGCTTTGCGGAAGCGGCGCCATGCATAGCCGACTTTGCGGGCGGTTCCAACGCGTGAGCGGAACAAGGGGCGTTCGCCGGAACGACGAAATTCATTCCGCAGCCCCGCGCTTCACGCTGCGCCAGCGGCCGACCTTGTGCAGGATGCGCGTGAGTTGCTCGACCGAATACGGCTTTTGCAAGAGTTCGAAGCCGTAACTGCCGTTCCGCGACAGCACCTGGCTGTATCCGCTGGTCAGCACCACCGGCAGATCGAAATGGCGACGGCGGATTTCCTTCGCCAGATCGATGCCGGTCATGCCGGGCATCACCACGTCGGAGAACACCACGTCGAAACGTTCGGCGTTCCGGGTCAGCTCCGCCAGCGCGTCCACGGCATTCCCGACCAGGGTGGTGGCGTAGCCGAGTTCGGTCAGGGCGTCGGTCGTAAACGTTCCCACTTCGATATTGTCCTCGACCACGAGAACCGACATGCCATGGCCGTCGGCCGGGGATGCGTCTTCGGCCGGCGCCTGTTGCGGGCGGTCGCTGCCGGCGACGCGGGGCAGATACAGGGTGAAGGTGCTTCCCCGGCCTATTTCGCTTGCCACCATCACCTCGCCGCCGGACTGCTTGGCAAACCCGAACACCTGCGACAGGCCGAGGCCGGTGCCCTGGCCGACATCCTTGGTGGTGTAGAACGGCTCGAAGATACGTCCGAACTGATCCTGCGCAATTCCAATACCGGTGTCCTCGACGGATATGGCCACGTAACCCAGCGGACTGGCCGGATCCGCGCGGTGGCCGGGTAGTTCGGCCACCGCGCGCACCGCGATGGTGAGCCGGCCTTCGCCGCCCATGGCGTCGCGGGCGTTGACGGCGATATTGATCAAAGCGGTCTCGAACTGGCCGGCATCGGCGTCGATGAAGCAAGGCTGCTCCGGCACGCGGGTGACGATCTCGATCGGCGATCCGGTCAATGTTCCGATCATGTCGCTGAGCGTCGTCACGCATTGACCGACGTCGAACACCTCCGGCTTGAGGGTTTGCCGCCGCGCGAAGGCGAGCAGCTGGGCGGTCAATTTTGCGGCGAGGCTGACGGTATCGGAAATCGCGTCGATGTAGCGCAGCCGCCGCTGCTCCGGCAGATCGGGCCGCCGCAACAGATCGACCGAGGCGCGGATCACGGTGAGGAGATTGTTGAAATCATGCGCGACGCCGCCGGTGAGCTGTCCCAGCGCCTCGAGCCGCCGGCCGTGCTTGAGCGCTTCCTCGGCCTCCAGCCGCCGCGAGGCCTCGGCATACAGCCGGCGCGTTCGGCGCAGCGCCAGCGCCAGGATCAGAAACAACAGCGCAGTGGCGGGCAGACCGAAAATCAGGTGCTGGCCCATGGTGGCCAGCCAGCGCGAGCGGATGGCCGAGGTCTCGAGGCCGGCGGCGACGTAAACCGGATACTCGGCAAGCCTGTGATAGCCGAGGCGGCGTTCGATGCCGTCGGCCGGCGAGGTCACGGTCACGAGGCCGGCTTTCGGGTCGGCGACGATCTTTTGTCCAACCGGGCCGTTACGATCGATACGGGTGTCGCGCCCGACGACCGGAAAACGGGCCAGCACCGTGCCGTCGGCGAGGCCGAGCGCGAAGAAGCTGCCGGGATCGCGACCGATCCGGGCATAGAAATTCTCGAAATATTTCGGCAGTACCGAGGCCTGGATAACGCCGGCGAAGCTGCCGTCGGCGCTCTGCCGCCGACGGCTGACCCCGAAGAACGTCGCCCCGTGATAGGGCGCGCGCGGCGTCAGTGCACCGCCGATGAAAATTCCGATATCCCGGGCGACGTGAGCCTTGAAATAATCCCGATCCGAAAAGTCGATGCCGGCGGGAGCAGGCGTCACCAGGCTGTTGACCAGCGCGTGGCCCTGGGCGTCGAAAATCCATGCCGATTTCATCTGCGGCAGCGAATTGGCGAGCTGCTTCAGCCGCAGGTGCAACGCTTCTTCGTGGGACTTGATGCCGGCGTCCGGAATGCCGCGGATGATCTCGTTGATTTCCGACAGGCTGCGGTCGATGGTCTCGAACACTTTCAGCGCATGTTCCTGGGCGACGTCCAGCGCACGCTCGATCTGGCGGTCGGCGGCGTCGCGCGTCGAGACCCAGGAGACCGCCGAGGCTAATCCGAACAGCGCAATCGGAAGGGCCAGCGAAGCGGCCATCATCCATTGCAGCAGTCTCAGCGAATTGCGTTGCTCGGTCTGCACAGCCGCTCCGACTTTGCGGCAAAGCTTACTGCAATCTCTCGCGGGTCACAAAGTGGAGCGCGGCGATGGAACCGGGAATGTCGCTCATCCTTCGAGGCCGTCGCTGCTGCGACGGCGCCTCAGGGTAATGGTGGTATTTGCAGCCGGACTTTGCGCTTAAATCTGCCGCTCGACCATTTTCAGCTTGAGTCTCGGCGATGGCCTCGGAAGGATTGAGGCCCTTCGGGCACGCCTTGGCGCAGTTCATGATGGTATGGCAGCGATAGAGCCGGAACGGATCCTCGAGATTGTCGAGCCGCTCGCCGGTGGCTTCATCGCGGCTGTCCTTGACCCAGCGCGTGGCCTGCAGCAGCGCGGCGGGGCCGAGGAAGCGTTCGCTGTTCCACCAATAGCTCGGGCACGAGGTCGAGCAGCAGGCGCACAGGATGCATTCGTAGAGGCCGTCGAGTTTCTCGCGGTCCTCGTGGCTCTGCTTCCATTCCTTCTGCGGCGTCGGCGTGGTGGTTTTCAGCCACGGCTCGATCGAGGCATATTGCGCGTAGAAATTGGTCAGATCGGGCACCAGGTCCTTGACCACCGGCTGATGCGGCAGCGGATTGATCTTGACCGCGCCGTCCTTCACGTCGTGCATCGACTTGGTGCAGGCCAGCGTGTTCTGGCCGTCGATGTTCATGGCGCAGGAACCGCAGACGCCTTCGCGGCAGGAGCGGCGGAAGGTCAGCGTCGGGTCGATGTGGTTCTTGATCCAGATCAGGCCATCGAGAACCATCGGGCCGCAATCGTTGGTGTCGATGAAATAGGTGTCGATGCTCGGAGTCTTGCCGTCGTCCGGGTTCCAGCGATAGACCTTGAATTCGCGCGTCTCCGTCGCCGCGGGCGGCTTCGGCCAGGTCTTGCCGCCGGAGATCCTTGAATTCTTTGGCAGTGCGAATTCAACCATTCTTCTAACCTTTCGTCATTCCGGGGCGATGCGTCAGCATCGAACCCGGAATCTCGAGATTCCGGGTCCGGTCCTTCGGACCATCCCGGAATGACGGGCTGGGTTTGTTGTTCCTCAATACACCCGCGCCTTCGGCGGGATGTACTGCACGTCATTGGTCATGGTGTAGTCGTGCACCGGGCGGTAATCGATCGTGGTCTTGCCGCCACCGTCGATCCACGCCAGCGTGTGCTTCATCCAGTTCTTGTCGTCGCGGTCGGGGAAATCCTCGCGCGCATGGGCGCCGCGGCTCTCGGTGCGGTTCGCCGCCGAGTCCATCGTCACCACCGCCTGCACGATCAGATTGTCGAACTCCAGCGTCTCCACCAGATCGGAATTCCAGGTCAGCGAGCGGTCGGTCACCGAGATGTCGCCGATGCCGCCATGCACCTTGTGAATCAGGTTCTGGCCTTCGTTCAGGATCTCGCCGGTGCGGAACACCGCGCAATTGTTCTGCATCACGTGCTGCATGCTGTCGCGCAGTTTTGCGGTCGGCGTGCCGCCGGAGGCGTAGCGGTAATGATCGAGCCGGCCGAGCGCCTTGTCGGCGGAGCCCGCCGGCAGTTCCGGCTGCTTGCCGTTCGGCGTCAGCTTTTCGGCGCAGCGCAAGGCGGCGGCGCGGCCGAACACCACGAGATCGATCAGCGAATTGGAGCCGAGACGGTTGGCGCCATGCACCGAGACGCAGGCGGCTTCGCCGAGCGCCATCAGGCCGGGCACGGTGGCGTTGTCGTCGCCGTTGCTCTTGGTCAGCACTTCGCCGTGATAATTGGTGGGAATGCCGCCCATATTGTAGTGCACCGTCGGCAGGATCGGGATCGGCTCGCGCGTGACATCGACATTGGCGAAGATCTTGGCCGATTCGGAAATGCCCGGCAGCCGCTCCTGCAGCACCTTGGGATCGAGATGATCGAGGTGCAGGAAGATGTGATCCTTCTTCTTGCCGACGCCGCGGCCTTCGCGGATTTCGATCGTCATCGCGCGCGACACCACGTCGCGCGACGCCAGATCCTTGGCGGACGGCGCGTAGCGCTCCATGAAGCGCTCGCCGTCGGAATTGACGAGATAGCCGCCTTCGCCGCGCGCGCCTTCGGTGACCAGGCAGCCCGAACCGTAGATGCCGGTGGGGTGGAACTGGACGAACTCCATGTCCTGCAGCGGCAGGCCGGCGCGCAACGCCATGGCGCCGCCGTCGCCGGTGCAGGTATGCGCCGAGGTGCAGGAGGCGTAGGCGCGGCCATAGCCGCCGGTGGCGAGAATCGTGGTCTGCGCGCGAAAGCGATGCAGCGTGCCGTCGTCGAGTTTCAGCGCGATCACGCCGCGGCAGACGCCCTGGTCGTCCATGATCAGGTCGATGGCGAAAAACTCGATGTAGAATTCCGCGGCGTGTCGCAGCGCCTGGCCGTACATGGTGTGCAGCATGGCGTGGCCGGTGCGGTCGGCGGCGGCGCAGGTGCGCTGCGCCTGGCCCTTGCCGTAATCCAGCGTCATGCCGCCGAACGGCCGCTGATAGATCTTGCCGTCCTCGGTGCGCGAGAACGGCACGCCCCAATGTTCGAGCTCGTAGACGGCTTCGGGCGCGTTGCGCACCATATATTCGATGGCGTCCTGATCGCCGAGCCAGTCCGACCCCTTGACGGTGTCGTACATGTGCCAGCGCCAGTCGTCCGGATGCATGTTGCCGAGCGACGCCGAGATGCCGCCCTGTGCGGCTACCGTATGCGAGCGGGTCGGAAATACCTTGGTGATGCAGGCGGTGCGCAGGCCGGCCTCGCCGCAGCCGACCACCGCGCGCAGGCCGGCGCCGCCGGCGCCGACCACCACGACGTCGTAGGTGTGGTCTTCAATCGGATAGGCGTGGCCGTTGGTGGCGGGATGCGCCACTGCCGTTTGCGGCCTTGCCGTTGCCGTCGGTGGCCATGCGCTACACTCCAGATGACAGTTTGAGAATGGCGTAGATCGAGGTCAGCGCCACCGCGATGCAGAAGAAGTTGTTGGCCATGATGGTGGCGAGCTTCAGCTTCTCGTTGATGCACGTAGTCCTCGATCACCACCTGCATGCCGATCTTCATGTGCCAGGCGCTGGCGACGATGAACAGCAGCATGATGATCGCGATCGGCAGCGAGCCGAGAATTTGCGCCGCGCCGGCCTGGTTGCGGCCGAGCAGCATCATCACCACCACGATCACCGGCACCATCAGCAGCACCATCGCCACCGCGGTGACGCGCTGGCGCCAGAAATCGGAGGTGCCGGAATGCGAGGCGCCGAGGCTGCGCACGCGGCCGAGCGGGGTGCGCATCGATTTCGCGGCCGGGAGAATTTGGCGTGGTCATCGTCCGCCTCCGATCGCATAGGCGGCGATCCACAGCAGCACCGTGAGCGAAATGCCGCCGATCAGCGCGCCCCAGGTCAGCGCTTCGCGCTCGTTCGCCTTGAAGCCGTAGCCGAGGTCCCAGACGAAATGCCTGATGCCGCTGAGCAGATGATGCAGCAGCGCCCAGGTATAGCCGAACACGATCAGCCGCCCGATGAAGCTGCCGGTAAAGGCCTGCACGTTGGCATAGGCGGCCGGCCCCGTGGCCGCCGCGATCAGCCACCACGCCAGCAGCAGGGTGCCGAAATACAGCGCGATGCCGGTGGCGCGATGGACGATGGACAGCGCCATCGTCAGGGTCCAGCGATAGGTCTGCAGGTGCGGCGAAAGCGGTCGTTCGATCCTGGCGGTCATCGGCGGCTTTGACGGTTGGCGGGCCCGCGCGGGGCCCTTCGGGGATCGCGGTAGACGAATTCTATTTACGAAGTCGAAACAGCGAGCGCAACGGCGAAATCGCCGTTTGCGAATGAATGTTCATAGTTTCAGATGAGCCTTGCATTAACGGGGATTGACAGGACTGTCCGGCGCTGTTGGCTGGCACTGGTGAAGCTTGATTCATGAGCGATTGCGCGGTCAACGCGCTGGCGGCAGCGGGCGGGGACGATGATCGCGGGATTGGACGCCTCGGAGCTGCTCGACCTCGCGCTGTTGCTGGTGGCGGTGGGGGCGCTGTCGGGATTTCTCGCCGGGTTGTTCGGCGATCGGCGGCGGCGCGATCCTGGTGCCGGTATTTTATGAATGCTTCCGGCTTGCCGGCGTGCCGCTCGAGGTGCGGATGCCGCTGTGCATCGGGACCTCGCTCGCCGTCATCATTCCGACCTCGGTCCGCTCCTATCGCGCCCATCGCGCCCGCGGCGCGGTGGATATGGAGATTCTCAGGGCCTGGTGGCTGCCGGTGCTGACGGGCGTGATCGCCGGCAGCGTGACCGCGCGCTATGCGCCGGAGCGGCTGTTCAAGATCGTGTTCGTGATGGTGGCCTATTCAGCCGCGGTACGCTTGCTGCTGGCGCGCGAGACCTGGAAGTTCGGCGACGATTTTCCGAACGGCGCGCTGATGAAAGCGTACGGCTTCGTGGTCGGGCTGCTCTCGACGCTGATGGGCATCGGCGGCGGCCTGTTTTCGAATCTGCTGATGACGTTTTACGGCCGGCCGATTCATCAGGCGGTCGCGACCTCCTCGGCATTGGCGGTGCTGATCTCGATTCCCGGCGCGCTCGGCTACATCTATGCCGGCTGGCCCGCCGCGGCGCGTTTTCCCGAGGTCGCCGCGCTGCAATGGCCGTTTGCGCTCGGCTACGTCTCGCTGATCGGCGCGGTGCTGGTGATGCCGACCAGCCTGCTGACCGCGGGACTCGGCGTCAAGGTCGCGCATGCGATGTCGAAGCGCACGCTGGAGGTGGCGTTCGGCTGCTATCTCTTCATCGTCGGCAGCCGCTTTGTGATCAGCCTGTTGTAAGGGCGTCGTACTTCATTTCGCCTTCGCGTAAAGATCCGCATAGGTATCGCGCAAAATATTCTTCTGCACCTTGCCCATGGCGTTGCGCGGCAATTCGTCGACCACGATCACCCGCTTCGGCATCTTGAACTTTGCCAGCCGTCCGTCGAGCGCTTTCAGCACCGACGTCTCGTCGACCTTGGCGTTCCTTGTCGCACACCACCACGGCGGTGACGCCTTCGCCGAAATCGGCATGCGGCACGCCGATCACGGCGGATTCGATCACGCCCGGCATGGCGTCGATCTCGCTTTCGATTTCCTTCGGATAGACGTTGAAGCCGCCGGAGATCACCAGATCCTTGCCGCGGCCGAGAATGTGCACATAGCCGTTGGCGTCGATCTTGCCGAGATCGCCGGTGATGAAAAAGCCGTCGTCGCGGAATTCGGCCTTGGTCTTTTCCGGCATCCGCCAATAGCCCTTGAACACGTTGGAGCCCTTGACCTCGATCATGCCGATGGCTTCGCGCGCCGAGTTCCTTGCCGGTTTCGGGATCGGTGACGCGCACGGTGACGCCGGGCAGCGCATGGCCGACCGCGCCGGGCACCCGGTCGCCGTCATAGGGGTTCGAGGTGTTCATGTTGGTTTCGGTCATGCCGTAGCGTTCGAGCACGGCGTGACCGGTGCGCGCGGCCCATTCGCGATGGGTGTCGGCGAGCAGCGGCGCGGAGCCGGAAATGAACAGCCGCATGTGCTTGGCGGCTTCGCGGGTCAGCGCCGGGCTTTGCAGCAGCCGGGTGTAGAATGTCGGCACGCCCATCAGCACGGTGGCGCGCGCCATCAGCTTGATGATCAGGTCGGGATCGAACTTCGGCAGGAAGATCATCGAGGCGCGCGCGAACAGCGTGACGTTGCTGGCCACGAACAGGCCGTGGGTGTGATAGATCGGCAGCGCGTGGATCAGCACGTCCTGGTCGGTGAAGCGCCAGTAATCGACCAGGCTAGAGCGAATTCGACGCAAGATTGTCGTGCGTCAGCATCGCGCCCTTGGAACGGCCGGTGGTGCCCGAGGTGTAGAGGATCGCGGCGAGGTCGTCGTCGGCGCGGGCGATGGTCGCGAACTCCGGGCTGCGCCGTGGCGGCGGCGTCGGTCAGCGATCCCTTGCCGTCGGCGCCGAGCGTCATGACCTTGGCGCCGACCTTGGCGGCAATGGCGCCGATGCCTTCGGCCTTTGATGGGATCGCACACCACCAGCGACGGTTCGGCGTCGGTGATGAAATATTCCAGTTCGTTCAGCGTGTAGGCGGTGTTGAGCGGCAGATAGACCGCGCCGGCGCGCACCGCGGCGAGATACAGCACGAGGCCCGGCACCGATTTTTCGGTTTGCGCGGCGACGCGGTCGCCCGGCTTGACGCCGCTCGACACCAGCACATTCGCCATCTGCCCGGCCTGGGCCATCAGGTCGCCATAGCTGATGCGCTGGCCGTCGATCGTTTCGATCGCGAGCCGTGTCGGGATCGTCGAGGCCGTCGAACAGGCGCGAAAACAGGTTGGCGTTCATGATGGTTTTCTGCGGCGCATTCATGCATCATTCCGGTGGGCGGCTGCGTCCGATCGGCCGCATATTCTCAAGGCGGATTGCATAGCAAGAACGCCCTTCACAAAGCAACGGAGACAGTTTGCATGACAAATAGCGGGAAACGCGTGGCCTGGGTGACCGGCGGCGGCAGCGGTATCGGCGAGGCCGGCGCGGAGGCGCTGGCGGCGGATGGCTGGACCGTGGTGGTTTCCGGGCGCCGCAGGATGCGCTGGATGCAGTGGTGGCGAAGATCACCAAGAGCGGCGGCAAGGCCGAGGCGATCGCGCTCGATGTCAGCAAGTCCGACGACGTGACCAAGGTCGCCGAGCAGATTCTCGGCCAGACATGGCCGCATCGATCTTCTGGTCAACAGCGCCGGCATCAATGTGCCGAAGCGCAGCTGGGCGGACATGGAACTGGAAGGCTGGGACCAGCTGGTCGAGATCAATCTCAACGGCGTGCTGTATTGCATGCGCGCGGTGCTGCCGGCGATGCGGGCGCAGAAGGACGGCTGCATCATCAACGTCGCATCCTGGGCCGGCCGTCACGTGTCGAAAATGCCGGGCCCGGCCTACACCACCACCAAGCACGCGGTGCTGGCGCTGACCCATTCGTTCAACATGGATGAATGCGTCAACGGCCTGCGGGCCTGCTGCCTGTCGCCCGGCGAGGTCGCGACCCCGATCCTGAAGCTGCGGCCGGTGGTGCCGTCGCGAGGAAGAGCAGGCCAGGATGCTGCAATCCGAAGATCTCGGCCGCACCATCGCCTTCGTCGCCAGCATGCCGCCGCGGGTCTGCATGAACGAGATCCTGATCAGCCCGACCTGGAACCGCGGCTTTCGTGCAGAGCCCCGGCATCAACCGTGTCGTCCGCGCACGCGGGGACCATACCGCCGGCGTCGATTGTCACAGCTGCGTGGCTCATCACGAAGCGCCTCGATGGGTTCCGCGTGCGCGGGAACGACGCTGGGGTTTTTGCGACGCGCACACGTGTCCGCGCCGAGAAATAGTTTCATGCATCACGAAAATTTATTCCCTGAAACCGGCCGCCAGACCTCCCGTAACTCGGGGCAACGGCGACGCAGTCACATCAGTCGACCGGTCGGCGTTGTTGCCGCTTCATCGCCGGCGGAAATCCGCCGGTCATCTCAAATCCATCGGGAGACGTTCCATGTCCAAGCGTATTGCACTTTTGTCCGCCGCCGCCTTTGGCGCGCTGGCCCTGACCGCCACCGTCGTTGCGCCCGTCAGCGCGCAAGACAAAATGACAAAAGCGAAATGTCCGGCGAGAAGACCGTGATGGTCGGCGGCGCCGCGATGTTCCCCTCGAAGAACATCATCCAGAACGCCGTCAACTCCAAGGATCACACCACGCTGGTCGCCGCGGTGAAGGCCGCCGGCCTCGTCGACACCCTGGAAGGCAAGGGCCCGTTCACGGTGTTCGCGCCGACCAACGCCGCGTTCGGCAAGCTGCCGGCCGGCACCGTCGACACCCTGGTGAAGCCCGAAAACAAGGCGACCCTGACCAAAATCCTGACCTATCATGTGGTTCCGGGCAAGCTCGAGGCCTCCGACCTGACCGACGGCAAGAAGCTCAAGACCGTTCAGGGCGAAGAGCTGACCGTCAAGCGGTCGGGCGACACGGTGATGATCATCGATGCCAAGGGTGGTTCGTCGACCGTCACGATCCCGAACGTCAATCAGTCGAACGGCGTGATCCATGTGGTCGATACCGTCCTGATGCCGTCGTAACGCCCCGCGCCTCTGATTAGATCCCGCAGCGGGATGCGCAAGCAGCGAGCCGGGGCAACCCGGCTCGCTTTTTTGTGACCGCCGGCGCCCGGTGTGCGTCGATTCGACAGCCTGCATTTCAGTAACGAAGCACCGGTTCCCGGCGTATAATGGGGTATCGGCCTTCAGCGATGGAATTGCCATGTCCAGCCTTGCAGTCAGCGACCAGCACACCGCGCCCGCAGCGCCGGCGAAAGTCATTCAGCCGGCCTGGGTTCGGATCGTGCACTGGATCAATGCCGTGGCGATCGATCCTGATGATCATGTCGGGATGGCAGATCTACAACGCCTCGCCGCTGTTCGATTTCAGCGTTTCCGGCAACGATCACCCTCGGCGGCTGGCTCGGCGGCGCGCTGCTCTGGCATTTCGCCGCGATGTGGCTGTTGATGGTCAATGGCCTGGTCTATCTCACGCTGGGCTTTGCGACCGGCCGCTTCCGCAAGAAGCTGCTGCCGATCACGCCGTCGGGCGTGATCGCCGACACCAAGGCGGCGCTGACCGGCAAACTGTCGCATGACGACCTGACCAGATACAATTATGTGCAGAAGCTGCTCTATGCCGGCATCATCGTGGTCGGCATCGTCATCGTGCTGTCGGGGCTTTCGATCTGGAAGCCGGTGCAGCTGCAATATCTGACGGCGTTGTTCGGCGGCTATGATGTCGCGCGTTACGTCCACTTCATCTGCATGGCGGCGATCGTCGCCTTCCTGGTGGTTCATGTCGCGCTGGCGCTGCTGGTGCCGAAGAGCCTGCGCGCCATGATCATCGGCCGCTGAACAAGTTTCGAGGAGAACTTATCATGGGTCGCCTGCGCTCGCTTCTGATCCCCGGCGTCGACAAGCGGCTGCTGGTCAAGGACGCCGGCAAAGCGATGCCGGATCTGGCGCGCCGGCGCTTCATCGCCGGCGGCGCCAGCCTCGGCGCGCTGACGCTGTTGACCGGCTGCGACGTGTCCGACAGTTTTTCGGCCGAGACGCTGCTGAAGCAAGATCTCGAAATTCAACGATGCCGTGCAGGCGGCGATCTTCAATCCCTATGCGCTGGCGCCGACCTTTCCGGAAAGCGCCATCACCAAGCCGTTCCCGTTCAACGCCTATTACGAGCTCGACGACGCGCCCGAAATCGACGGCAAGGACTGGAAATTCGAGGTGCGCGGCCTGGTCGACAACAAGAAATCCTGGACGCTGGAGGAGCTCTACAAGCTGCCGCAGGTCAAGCAGATCACGCGCCATATCTGCGTCGAGGGCTGGAGCGCGATCGGAAGCTGGACCGGCACGCCGCTGCGCGATTTCCTCAAACTGGTCGGCGCCGACACCCGCGCCAAATATTGCTGGTTCCAGTGCGCCGACACCGACGGCTACAACAGCCCGCTGGACATGGAGACGGCGCTGCATCCGCAGACCCAGATGACGTTCAAATTCGCCGACGAAATCCTGCCGCGCGCCTATGGCTTCCCGATGAAGATCCGGGTGCCGACCAAGCTCGGCTTCAAGAATCCGAAATATGTGATCTCGATGGAAGTCACCAACGACTACAAGGGCGGCTACTGGGAAGACCAGGGCTACAATTCGTTCAGCGGGAGTTGAGCTTGTTGTTGCACCGGGATGTGCCTCCTGGCGCGGCATGTAGGGTGGGCGAAGCGCAGCGCGCCCACCGAACCGATCAGCGTTTGAAGACTTGTAGGACATTCGCACGGTGCAAGAGCGGCTTTGCCACGCTCAATCAGCCCAGTTTCTTCTGAAACGCCGACGCGATCGCGCCCAGCGCCAGCATCGCCGCCCCGGCATTGAGCGCATAGGACAGGCTGCCCATCGCGTCGGTGATGGCGCCGGTGACGATCGGTCCCAGCGTCTGGCCGATGCCGAAGGCAATCGTCATCGCCGCGATCGCGGTCGGCCAGGCCGCCGGCGGATAATTGAAGCGCACGAAGGCGGTGGTCGAGCCGACCACCGCAAAGAACGAAACGCCGAACACCAGCGCCGATGTCGCGAGCAGCGCCGACGGAATGTCCGAACAGCGGCAGCGCCGCGCCGATCGCGTTGACGCCGAGAATGATCGCGGTGCTGATGCCGCCGCGGTCGCGCGCCAGCACCCGGCGCCACACCCACGGCGTCACGAACGCGCTCAGGCCGATCAGGCACCAGAACGCGCTCTGCGCCGCGGCGCCGCCGCCGGCGTCGCGCACATAGGCGATCATGAACGTCATGTAGGCGATGTAGCCGGCGCCGAACAGAAAATAGCCGGCGAGATAGATCAGCACCGGCCGAATCGCGAATTTCGCCGGCGACGCATCGGCGATGCCGGCATTGGCATCGAAGCCGCGTCAGCAGCAGCGGAAGGGTCATGACGATCGAGAGCAGCGTCATCGCCCACCAGACGATCCACCACGATCCCGGTCCGAACGCCTGCAGCACGAACGGCGCGATCAGGCCGGATGACAGGATGCCGAGCCCGGGGCCGGCGTAGAACAGGCTGAGCAGGAAGTTCGCGCGCTCGGGGCTGCGATTGCGCGATCGTCGCCGCCAGCGCGGCGCCGGCGACGAAACCAGCCGCGGCGCCAACTCCGGCCAGCAACCGTGCAAAACTCAGCACGATGAAATTGCCTGACAGCGCGCACAGCGCCAGCGACGCCACGCAGGCCAGCGTTCCCCAGCGCACCGCGGCGGACAGTCCGAAGCGCTTGATGAATTTCGACGCCACCAGCGCGCCGGCGAGATAGCCGGCCGCGTTGATGGTGTTCATGAAGCCCGCGGCGGAATACGACCAGCCCAGCGCATCGCGCATGTCCGGCAGCACCAGCGAATAGGCGAAGCGGCCGATGCCGAGACCGACCGTGGGCGCCAGCGACAGAATCAGGATCAACCGCGCGGGATGCGCGGGCGGCGAGGGTGCAGCGGGGGCTTTCAAGGGATTCTCCGGCAGGGCAGGGAGTGTGGCAGGGTCCGGACCGGTTGCACAGGCCGCGGCCGGCAATGGTGTCTTGCCATTCGCGCAATGCCGCTCTAGCAATCCGCGCAGATTTCCTTCTCCCGTCATGCCCAGGCTCGACCCGGGCATCCATCACCTCCAAAAGGAGCGGGATTGCCGGATCAAGTCCGGCAATGACTCACGAACGATATCCTCGAGGTAACGAACCATGGCGACCCATAAACTGCTGCTTCTCCCCGGCGACGGCATCGGCCCCGAAGTGATGGCGGAGGTGAAGCGCCTGATCGACTGGCTCGACACGCAAGGCATCGCGCATTTCGAGACCGAGCAGGGACTGGTCGGCGGCTGCGGCCTATGACGCCAGCAAGGTCAGAGCATCACGGATGCGACCATGGCCATGGCCGATGCCGCCGATGCGGTGATCTTCGGCGCGGTCGGCGGTCCGAAATGGGACAGCGTCCCCTATGAGGCGCGCCCCGAGGCCGGCCTGTTGCGGCTGCGCAAGGATCTCGGCCTGTTCGCCAATCTGCGCCCGGCGGTGTGCTATCCGGCGCTCGCGGAAGCCTCGAGCCTGAAGCGCGAGGTGGTCGAGGGCCTCGACATCATGATCGTGCGCGAACTCACCGGCGGGGTGTATTTCGGCGAGCCGAAAACCATCACCGATCTCGGCAACGGCCAGAAGCGCGCCATCGATACCCAGGTCTACGACACCTATGAAATCGAACGCATCGCCCGGGTCGCGTTCGACCTGGCGCGCAAGCGCCGCAACAAGCTGACCTCGATGGAAAAGCGCAACGTGATGAAATCGGGCGTGCTCTGGAACGAGGTGGTGACCCAGGTGCATGCGCGCGAATACAAGGACGTGCAGCTCGAGCATCAGCTCGCCGATTCCGGCGGCATGAACCTGGTGAAATCGCCGAAGCAATTCGACGTCATCGTCACCGACAATCTGTTCGGCGACATGCTCTCAGATATCGCGGCGATGCTGACCGGCTCGCTCGGCATGCTGCCGTCGGCCTCGCTCGGCGAGGTCGACGTCAAGACCAAGAAGCGCAAATCGCTGTTCGAGCCGGTGCACGGCTCGGCGCCGGATATCGCCGGCAAGGGCCTCGCCAATCCGATCGCGATGATCGCGTCGTTCGGAATGGCGCTGCGCTATTCGTTCGAGCATGGGCGCGCTGGCCGACAAGGTCGATGCGGCGATCGCAGCGGTGCTCGCCAACGGCCTGCGCACCGCCGACATCAAGTCCGAGGGCACCACGGCGGTGAGCACCACGCAGATGGGCGAGGCAATCCTGAAGGAATTGCAGAAGCTGCACGGATAGGCACACTGGAGGGCAACGCCAGCGGGTCGCGCGAATGCGCGCCCGATGACAGGCTCCGCGTGCCCGCCATTCAACGTGCAATGCTGTTCAATTTCTAAGGGATGGATTTAACCGGTGGGCACGGCGCAGATGCGCCTTTACCCTGCAGCTCGCGTCACGCGGTCGCCGTCCCGCTCAATACAGCGGGAACTTGGTCGGCTCGCCGCCGAGATCCGATGGCGGGTTGAGCGGCTGGCGGTCGATCGGGCGATTGTTGTTCTCACGCGCGAAGTCTGGGTACCCGTACGGCGACGGAAACGCGTAATCCGTAGAACTTGCGGTCGCCCGGCAGCACTTCGGTGCCGGCGTCGAGCCAGGAGCGTTTGGTCACATAGACCCGGGTGTGCGGCCCTTGCTGATACGACACGTTGGGCCCGCCCGGCCCGTAAGCCGTGCTGTTGCCGTCAGATCTCCGCGGCGTCTGCGCGTCGGCCCGGGTGGCCGAAAGGCCGACCGCAATGGCGGCGCCCGCCACCAGCACCAGCGCAAAACGATTGATGGCAGGAAATTTGAAGGTCATCATGTCCTCATGGGCCGGCTCGTCGCCGCATTCCGATTGTGCAATCATGTTAGTGGTCGCGAGTATACCGTCACAAGGTCAATTGGGCCACACTGCATCACAATAATGCGGCTTGAAGCGAAAAAGTTGCATGAAAACCAGCGTCTTGCCGACGCGCCGGTCAGAATGTGACCGCGCAGCCGGAGATCTTCCGCCCCGGTCACCCAGTCCGCCGAGGCGGCAGGCATGGCGATGCCGCGCAGCTGCCGCGCTTGAGCTCGGCGTGGGCGAATAATTCGGCCAGTTTCGGGTCATTTCCGGCGGTCAGACAGCATCAGCCGGTTCAGAATGCAGCCGACCGCGGCGCGCCGGGCCGGCCATGCGTCGCCCTGGCACGACCAGCCGGAGATCCGCAGATTGGGCTGGTCGAGTTGTTTGATGAAGCCAAGACAGGGCTGGGCGTCGTCGGCATGGCCCGCAGGGCGAAGCAGCATCACTGTGCCGAATTTGCTGTCGATCACGCCGGCCGCTTCCAGGTCGCGCCCGCCCTCGGGGTCCATCCGGGCGGCGATTTCGGCGACCGCGGGCCGGGACGGGCTCAATTCGCCGCCGGGGCGGTAGATTTCGAGCTCTGCAACCGGCTTTTCGCCCGGGCCGCCCAGCGGAAGACGTCCTTGCGGCCGCCCTCGGGATGCCGGAGGATTTCGTAAGTCTCTGTTTTCCCGGGCAAATCGAATTGGCTGACGGCGAACGCCGGATACGAGCGGCTCGCCACGCTCCAGCCCGCTTTGGCGGCGGCTTCAAGGCCCGCGCCATCAGGCAATTCGTCCCACAGATGGATGCCGACGATGGCAAGCAGGGCCAGAGCCCCCACATAGGCAACCAGACGCGCCAGCATGCCGCAGCATTCGTCGGCAAAGCTGGTCAGCGCCGGATGAATTCGGTTTGGATGATAATGGTAATACGGGTTGGCCACGGGTGGCCCAAAACGATCGCATCAAACGCCCAGCGCCACCGGGCGCCGAAGGGTGGTACCCCGGGTCTAACGTTGTCTTGACGGCTTTTCTCGCATAGAAGCGCTGCCTCTTCCCTTTCCGCTGCGGGCGGGCAGGAGGCATTTTTCTTCGGAGAGTGAACGATGGGTTACAAAGTCGCGCTGGTCGGAGCGACCGGCAATGTCGGGCGGGAAATGCTCAACATTCTCGACGAACGCAAATTCCCGGCGGACGAGGTGGTGGCGCTGGCGTCGCGCCGCAGCATCGGCGTCGAAGTGTCCTATGGCGACCGTACCCTGAAAGTGCAAAGCGCTCGAGCATTACGATTTCAGCGACGTCGACATCTGCCTGATGTCGGCGGGCGGCGCGGTGTCGAAGGAATGGTCGCCGAAAATCGGCGCCGCCGGCGCGGTCGTGATCGACAATTCGTCGACCTGGCGGATGGATCCGGACGTGCCGCTGATCGTGCCCGAGGTCAATGCCGACGCGGTCGCGGGCTTCGTCAAGAAGAACATCATCGCCAACCCGAACTGCTCGACCGCGCAGCTCGTGGTGGCGTTGAAGCCGCTGCATGACCGCGCCATCATCAAGCGCGTGGTGGTCTCGACCTATCAATCGGTGTCCGGCGCCGGCAAGGACGCCATGGACGAGCTGTTTTCGCAGACCAAGGCGGTCTACACCAACAGCGAACTCATCAACAAGAAATTCCCCAAGCGTATCGCCTTCAACGTGATCCCCGAGATCGACGTGTTCATGGAGGACGGCTACACCAAGGAAGAGTGGAAGATGATGATGGAGACCAAGAAGATTCTTGATCCCAAAATCAAGCTCACCGCGACCTGCGTGCGGGTGCCGGTGTTTGTCGGCCATTCCGAAGTCGGTCACCATCGAGTTCGAGAATCCGATTTCGGCCGATGAAGCGCGCGACATCCTGCGCAATGCGCCGGGATGCCTGGTGATCGACAAGCACGAACCCGGCGGCTACGTCACGCCCTACGAGGCGGCCGGCGAGGACGCCACCTATATCAGCCGCATCCGCGAGGACGCGACGGTGGAGAACGGTCTGGTGCTGTGGTGCGTGTCGGATAACTCTACGCAAGGGCGCGGCGCTGAACGCGATCCAGATCGCCGAATGCCTGATCAACCGCAAGCTGATCAGCGCCAAGAAAAAGGCGGCGTAAAAGGCGGCGTGAGCCCAGCGCAATCAAGGAGCCGGAATCGCAATGACCGAGCAGCCGGCTCCCCATCGCCCCAATCCGATACTGAAACGTCTTGAGCACGGGATCGAAAACGTGCTGTTCAACAGCCGCTGGCTGATGGCGCCGTTCTATCTCGGCCTGGTCGTCTGCCTCGCAGTAATGTTGTTCAAATTCTTCAAGAAGTTGTGGGAGTTCGTCCTCCTCGCGCCCTCCGCCAGTGAGGGCGATATCATCCTCGGCGCGCTGTCAGCTGATCGACGTCTCGCTGGTCGGCAATCTGATCCTGATCGTTGTGTTTTCAGGTTACGAGAATTTTGTGTCGCGGATCGATCCCGGCGACCACCCGGACTGGCCGGAATGGATGACCAAGGTCGATTTCGCAGGGCTCAAGCAGAAGATGCTGGCGTCAATCGTCGCGATTTCGGCGATCCAGGTGCTGAAGGCATTCATGAACATCGACGCCGTCTTCGACGCCCAGAAGATGGGCTGGCTGGTCGGCGTGCATCTGGTGTTCGTGGTCTCGACCCTGGTGCTGGCGCTGTCGGATCGCTGGGGCGGCGATCATGGGAGCGGTGAGGCGGGACGTTAAGCAAGATCGCGTAGGGGGCAAAGCCACCGGGTCGCGCGAATGCGCGCCCGATGATAAACTCCGCGTGCCCGCCACAACGCAGCAAAACGGTAACGCAGCAATGCTGGGCACGGCGCAGATGCGCTGACCCTACGCACTTTCCCGCACGCTGCGGAATTCCTTCGCGGCCTGGTCGAGCACGAACAGCGAGCCTTCGGCGACGCCGAAATAGGCGCCGTGCAGATGCAGTTCGCCGCGCTCGACCGCGGTTCGCACGAACGGAAACGTCAGCAGATTTTCCAGGCTGCGGAACACGGCGGCCTTCTCGATCCGCGTGATAAAATCCTGCATGGTCTCGCGGTCGCGCTGCTCGACCTTCTCGCCCGGCTTGATGAACATCGACATCCACTTGCCGATGAAGTCGCTGGGCGACAGCGGCGCGACATTGTCGATGAAGGCGCGGATGCCGCCGCATTGGGCGTGGCCGAGCACCACGATATGTTTTACGCGAAGCACTGAAACCGCGTATTCCAGCGCCGCCGAGACGCCGTGCGCGTTGGCGTCCGGCTGGTAGACCGGCACCAGATTGGCGATATTACGCATCACGAACAATTCGCCCGGCCCGGCATCGAAGATCACTTCCGGCGAGACCCGGGAATCGCAGCAGCCGATCACCATCACTTCAGGGGCCTGGCCGCGCTCGGACAGGTCGCGGTAGCGCGACTGCTCGGTGGGCAGCCGCTGCGACGTGAAGGTCCGGTAGCCTTCGAGCAGATGGTCAGGAAACGACGACATGGCAGTGGCTAACCATATGCCGGAAGCGGGAACAAGCCTTTCGGGCGGCATCCTTAAATGTTATCGCGTCTGGTGCGAAATCGCCAAGGGAACCGACCCATGATCCGTCCGCGCCGCAGCCTGCTGTTCATGCCCGGGTCGAACGCGCGGGCGCTGGAAAAAGCGCGCAATCTCCCCGCCGACGGTATCATCCTCGACCTCGAGGATTCGGTGGCGCCGGAGGCCAAGGCCGTCGCGCGCGACCAGATCGCGGAGGCGATCGCGGCCACGCGGGTTCGGCAAGCGCGAGGTGCTGATCCGCGTCAACGCGCTGGATTCGCCGTGGTGGATCGACGACCTCGCCATGGCCGGCCAGGCGCGGCCCGACGGCATTCTGGTGCCGAAGATTTCCAGCGTGGAAGATCTCAAGGCGATCGCCGATCGCCTGCGCGAGATCGACGCCGACCCCGTCGATCCAGGTCTGGGCGATGATCGAGACCGCGCGTGCGGTGCTGCACGCCGAGGAACTCGCGGCCGCCTCGCGCGACGCCAACACCCGGCTTGCCGGATTCGTGTTCGGGCCGAACGATATTTCGCGGGAAACCCGAATCCGGATGCAGCCGGGACGTGCGGCGATGCTGCCGCTGATCACGCACTGCATTCTCGCCACCCGGGCCTACGGCCTCGAAATTCTCGACGGGCCGTACAGCGATTTCAGCAATGTCGACGGCTTCGGCCAGGAATGCGCGCAGGCCCGCGATCTCGGCTTCGACGGCAAGACGCTGATCCATCCGGGCCAGATCGAGGCCTGCAATGCGATCTTCACGCCGCCGGAAGAGGAAGTCGCCTATGCCCGCAAGATCATTGCCGCGTTCGAACAGCCCGAGAACGCCGCGCGCGGCGCGATCCGGCTCGACGGCCAGATGGTGGAGCGGCTGCACGCCGATATGGCCCGGCGCACCATAGCGATCGCCGACGCGATCGCGGCGATGGGGCATTGAAATTCTCGCAGGCTCTCGTTGTGGTGCCACCCCTCATCCGGATCGCCGCCGCTACGCGCCGGCGATCCACCTTCTCCCACAAGGGGAGAAGGGAAAAAGGGGCGCGCCGCTAAATGCCAAATTTCTGCGCCGCCCACGCATACAGGCTTCCCGGCACCGGCTGCTGATTGCCGCGGCCTTTCGGTGAAATGTGCAGCCCGATAATGTCGGGGTCTGCGATCAGCGCTGAAAAATCCGAGGGCTCGAAGAACAGTTTCGGTTCGGCATGAACGGCATAAAACGATTTCTTCGGCAGCGCGTATTGCAGCTCGCCGGCGCGGCGGGCCAGCGCGGTCAGCGCCGCCGGGCCAAAGATCGCGACCCGGATGTCCGAGAGGCGGCTGGATCCGCCGCGCAGTTTGCGTAAGGTGAATGTCAGGCGATGCCGCAGCGACAGCCAGTCCGGCGTCAGTTCGTCCTGTTTCATCAGCCGCTGCGAAGGCCAGCACGATGGGATCGCCGGATGGCAGATACAGCACCGAATTGCCGAGCTGGCGCGGCCGCTCCCAGGCGAAATAGGGTTTTGTCGGATCGATCTCGACCGGCTTCAGCAAGCAGCACGTCGGCGTCGAGCCACAGGCCGGCGCCAGCGCCATCAGCCGCATCCGGAAAAAATCGGAAAACTGCAGGGTGGTCCAGTCGCGCCAGCTGCCGTCGGGTTGCGGCGGGCGAAGCTTTTCGGAGAACGAGTGCGGCAGGATCGCTTCGGCCTCGGCGTTGCCGACGCCGTCGGGCAATTCCGCCAGCGGCTCGAAACTGTAGACGGTGACCTTGTGGCCGGCCGCAACCTGCGATCTCAGGCACAGCCGTCTGCAGCGCATCGAGCGGGCCGTGCCAGAAGGTGACGACGTCGGGCAGCATACGCGTCGTCGCCTTGTGCAGAGTGGGTTCAGGCCCAGGCGCGCGCGGTCTTGGCCTTGGCCTCGTAACTGTCGATCGAGGCCTTCTTTTCCATGGTGAGGCCGATGTCGTCGAGGCCGTTCAGCAGGCAATGCTTGCGGAACGGATCGATCTCGAATTTCACCGTGCCGCCGTCGGGCCCGCGGATTTCCTGACTGGCAAGATCGATGCGTCAGCGTCGCGTTGGCGCCGCGCTCGGCATCGTCGAACAATTTGTCGAGGTCGTCCTGGCTGACGCGGATCGGCAGGATGCCGTTCTTGAAACAGTTGTTGTAGAAGATGTCGCCGAACGAGGTCGAGATCACGCAGCGGATGCCGAAATCGAGCAGCGCCCAGGGCGCGTGCTCGCGGCTCGAACCGCAGCCGAAATTGTCGCCGGCGACCAGGATCTTGGCGTTGCGGTAGGCCGGCTTGTTGAGGATGAAATCCGGGTTCTCGCTGCCGTCGTCCTTGTAGCGCTGTTCCGAGAACAGCCCCTTGCCGAGGCCGGTGCGCTTGATGGTCTTCAGATACTGCTTCGGGATGACCATGTCGGTATCGACATTGATGATCTTCAGCGGCGCCGCGACGCCTTCCAGCGTGGTGAACTTGTCCATCGATTGCACTTCTTGGTTCGGATTAACGAAAAGCGTTTCGGGGCGTGGTTTATCGCGAATGCGGCCGGCATTAAAGGGCAAATCCGCCTAATCGGCGGCGGCCTCGATCGCCGCCATGTCGTCGTCGGACAGCCCGAAATGATGGCCGATCTCGTGGATCAGCACGTGGCGGACGATGTGGCCCAGCGTCTCGTCATGTTCCGCCCAGTAATCCAGGATCGGGCGGCGATACAGCCAGATCATGTTGGGCAGCCGCGCGATGTCGTCATGGCTGCGGAACGGCAGGCCGACGCCCGGAACAGGCCGAGCAGGTCGAATTCGCTGGTCGGCGTCCATCTCGTCGAGAACTTCCTCGGTCGGAAAATCGTCGACGCGGATGATCACGCCCTCGCACAGGTCGCGAAAGCCCTTCGGCAGGCGCTCGAAAATCTCGTGCGCCATGGCTTCCATCTCGGCAAGCGAGGGTGCTTTGGCTGAAATCCACATCGCGCCTGTTTAGCCCGTGTTCCGCGTCGGTGCCTACCGGTTTTGGGCCTGGTGTGCAGTTGACGCCGGGGTGGCAATCGGAGACCGTAGGATCCACAACAGGTTTGGTGGGTGGACGTCATGATGCGGATCGGGACGGCGGCGATATGGATCGCTTTTGCGGGCGCTTTGTCGCTGCCCGCGGCCGGGGCAAGCGCGCAAACCGCGCCGCCGGAGATGCGGATGGCGCAGGCGTCGCCGACAGACATTCAGCCGTCCGCGCGGCATCGGACCCGACGGCCGCTGCGACGGCTGCCGATCTATCCGCGCTACCAGCCGGAACCCGAGGAGGTCTATCCGCGCTACTATCCCGGCCCCAATGCGGTGCGGGATTGCACGGCGACTTATGTGCAGGAATACCGGCCGAGCGGCACGGTGATCGTGCCCCGCATGAGCTGCTTCTGGCGCCGCGGCTGAGTTTTAACGCCGGCGATGCCAGGACGATCTCCGGTGACGGTTCAGTAACGACAGATACGACAGCCTATGCCGGTTTTGATATCGTCCGGTGAAAATGTCGTTGCGTGAAGCGGGAACCCAATCGCGCGAGCCGCGTTCATTTCTCCGGCGCAGGTAATCACCTCACAGTCACGTCGCTCACTTCAATTTTGCGATCTGCGTTGCGGCGCGGCGGCCGAATAGATCGGCCGCTCGGCGCGGGCGTGACTCGTCGAGACCCCCAAGGGAGGAACATCTAGATGAACGTGACGAGACTTCTGGGACTTGCTGCAGTCGGTGCATTACTGATCCTGGCCGCTCCAGCCGAGCGCGCCCAGGCGATGTCGCTGGCCAATCCGGGCGCCGCCGCGGCGGTCCAGGATAGTTCAAAGCAGACCACCGAGGTAGGCTGGCATCATCACTGGCACCATCACCACCACTGCTGGCACTGCCGCTGGTAAGCTCGCCCTGTGCCGTAAGATCAAACAGGTCCGCATCGCGGGCCTGTTTTTCGTTCAGCCAGGCGGATTACACTTTGCCGGAAGGTATTTCTCCGCGTCGTCCACGTCCGCGCCGGGACGAACGGCGACGAGGTCATCGCCGCGCTTAATTCAACCGTCAACTCGCCACGGCTTGAGCTTCCATGGCGTCAGCGTCTCCATCCGCCACTGCTCCCACCGCTCCGGCGGCCAGTGACTGAGGCGCGATCGTTCCTTGACCACGGGTTCTATCGGCGCGCGGCGCGAACCGGCGCCGGCTCTGGCGCGTCGCCTCGCTGATCATATCGACGAATTCAGGCTTGTCGGCCATGGCCCGCTCCCTGCGAAACGCCTTGCTCTTCGCAAGCCCCAGTCTGCTCCCGGCACCTTAACGAGGTGTTTCCAGAACGCCTCGACGTTGAGGCAATGCGACCGCTACCGCCACTCCCGGATATCGACGAAATGCCCGGCGATCGCCGCCGCCGCCGCCATCGCCGGCGACACCAGATGGGTGCGGCCCTTGAAGCCCTGGCGGCCCTCGAAATTGCGGTTCGAGGTCGAGGCGCAGCGCTCCTCCGGATTGAGCTTGTCGGGGTTCATGGCGAGGCACATCGAGCAGCCCGGCTCGCGCCATTCGAATCCGGCCTTGATGAAGATCTTGTCGAGGCCTTCGGCTTCCGCCTGCTCCTTCACGAGGCCCGAGCCCGGCACGATCATCGCATTGAGGTTGCCGTTGACGGTCTTGCCTTCGACCACCTTGGCCGCCGCGCGCAGATCCTCGATCCGGCCGTTGGTGCAGGAGCCGATGAAGATGCGGTCGAGCTTGATGTCGGTGATCTTGGTGCCGGCCTTCAGGCCCATGTAATTCAGCGCGCGATGCTTTGAGAGCCGCTTGGCCTCGTCCGCGATCTGGTCGGGATCCGGCACCACGCCCGATGATCGACACCACGTCTTCGGGCGAGGTGCCCCAGGTCACGATCGGCGGCAGTTTTGCCGCATCCAGCCTGATCTCGTGATCGAAATGCGCGCCCTCGTCGCTGCGCAGCGTTTCCCAATAGCGCATCGCGGCGTCCCAGGTTTCGCCCTTCGGCGACATCGGCCGGCCCTTCAGAAATTCGAACGCCTTCTCGTCGGGCGCGATCAGGCCGGCGCGGGCGCCGCCTTCGATCGACATGTTGCAGACCGTCATGCGGCCTTCCATCGACAGCGCGCGGATCGCGTCGCCGGCATATTCCAGCACATAGCCGGTGCCGCCGGCGGTGCCGATCTCGCCGATGATGGCGAGGATGATGTCCTTGCCGGTGACGCCGTCGGGCAATTCGCCGTCGACGACGGCGCGCATGTTCCTGGCCTTTTTCTGGATCAGGGTTTGCGTCGCCAGCACATGCTCGACTTCGGAGGTGCCGATGCCGTGCGCCAGCGCGCCGAACGCGCCGTGGGTGGAGGTGTGGCTGTCGCCGCAGACGATGGTGGTGCCGGGCAGCGTAAAGCCCTGCTCGGGGCCGATGACGTGCACGATGCCCTGGCGCCGGTCGAACTCGTTGTAATATTCGATGCCGAATTCGCGGGCATTCTCCGCCATCACCCGCATCTGCTCGATGCTTTCCGGATCCGGATTGGGCTTGGAGCGGTCGGTGGTCGGGATGTTGTGATCGACCACGGCCAGTGTCTTCTCCGGCGCGTGAACCTTGCGGCCGGTGGCTGCGCAGGCCTTCGAAGGCCTGCGGCGAGGTCACCTCATGGACCAGATGGCGGTCGATATAGAGCAGGCAGGTGCCGTCATCGGCTTCGTGCACCAGATGGTCGTTCCAGATTTTGTCGTACAGCGTGGTCGGTTTGGACATGAGCGTGACCTTGAAAAAGATTTTGCGTGAGCAGAGAAAGCGCGGATACGCGCAAACAGTCGAAACGCCGGCGCGGCATCAGAGCGCGCGCGCAAGCCCTGACGTCGCCGAGGTCGCGAAGCGTCCGAAGAAGCGGCCGGGCAGCCGGCTGCGATCGTCGATCACGACCGTCCGGCGAGCGCGCACCCAATGCTGGTCTGATCTGGAACCATTCTATTCTTCTAGCACAATGGCTGCCGTCAGCGACAGATCAATCGATTGCGGAGCAGCTATTGCCTGGATAGGCGTGCCGCAACAAAAAAGCGCGGGGGTGAGCCCCGCGCTTTTCGTCACATCCATTGCGGAGCGAGAATTACTCGCCGACGGCGGCGGCGCTCGGGCGCTCGGTCTTCTTCTCGACGATGCGGGCCGACTTGCCGCGCAGATTGCGCAGGTAATACAGCTTGGCGCGACGCACCTTGCCGCGGCGCACCACCTTGATCGAGTTGATCATCGGCGACATCACCGGGAATACGCGCTCGACACCTTCGCCGTAGGAAATCTTGCGAACGGTGAAGCTCTCGTTGAGCCCGCCGCCGGAACGGCCGATGCAGACGCCTTCATAGGCCTGCACGCGCGAGCGGTCGCCTTCGACCACCTTGACGTTGACGATCACGGTGTCGCCGGGTCCGAATTCCGGAATCGTCCTTGCCGGCGGACAATTTATCGAACTGCTCTTTTTCGAGCTCTTGAATGAGGTTCATCGCAAAATCTCCATCGGCGGCGCGCCCAGCCGTCAAGGCGCGGGCTGCGCGAACGTCCATCTATCCTGCCATTGCGCGGATTTGGCGCTGCTATACGGCAAAGGCAGGGCGTTGTCACCCGTCCGTCGTGTTTTTTGGGCGTTTTTGACCAGCCCTGTCTGCACTTGCCGTGCGGCCCACAGATCCGGCCGCCGCGCCCTGGTCAGGGCCTCGGCCTCGGCCCGGCGCCAGGCCGCCACCCGGGCATGGTCGCCCGACAGCAGGATTTCGGGGATCGGCTGGCCCTCGAACGCCTGCGGGCGGGTATATTGCGGGTATTCCAGTAGTCCGTCGGAAAAGCTCTCGTCCGTCCCCGGAGGCCAGTTTCCCCATCACGCCCGGCAGCAGCCGGACGCAGGCGTCGATCAGCGCCAGGGCCGCGATTTCGCCGCCGGACAGCACATAATCGCCGATCGAGACCTCCTCGAGCCGGCGGGCCTCGATCACCCGCTGGTCGACGCCCTCGAAGCGGCCGCAGACGATCAGCGGACCGGGTCCGGCGGCGAGTTCCGCGACCCGCGACTGGGTCAATGGCCGACCGCGCGGGCTCATCAGCAGCCGAGGCCGATCTTCTGGCCGATCTGCGGCCATTTCAGCCGCATCGATGGCGGCCGCCAGCACGTCGGCGCGCAGCACCATGCCGGGCCCGCCGCCGGCCGGGGTGTCGTCGACGCTGCGGTGGCGGTCAGTGGCCGAGTCCCGGATATCGCGCGCCTCCAGCGCCCACAGGCCCGACGCCAGCGCCTTGCCGGCAAGGCTGACGCCGAGCGGACCCGGAAACATCTCCGGGAACAGGGTCAGGACGGTGGCGCGCCAGACTTTTGTCTCGGCAGTCATGCTCAAGCGTCCGCGCTGGAGGGGTCGTCGCCCTCGATCTCGTCGGGCAATTCGATCACCACCCGCCCGGCGGCGAGATCGACCGTCGGCACCACGGCGTTGGTGAACGGCAGCAGCAGGGTTGCGCCATGCGGCGGCGCGATCTCGATGATATCGCCGGCGCCGAAATTGTGGATCGCGATGACGCGGCCGAGCGGCTCGTCCGCGGCATTGACCGCGGCGAGCCCGATCAGGTCGGCGTGGTAATATTCATCGTCGTCGGTGGCCGGCAGCTTTTCGCGCGCGATGTAGAGTTCGACGCCATTGAGCCGCTCGGCATCCTCGCGGGTGGCGATGCCTTTCAGCGTCGCGACCAGATGGCCTTTGGCCTCGCGGGCGTGTCGTGACCTCGAACTGACGCGCGCCGTCCTTGGTCGCAAGCGGCGCCGTAATGCATCACCGCCAGCGGGTCTTCGGTAAAAGTCCACAGCTTCACCGCGCCGCGCACGCCATGCGCGGCGCCGATCCGGGCGATGCAGATTTGCGGAGGCATCGCCGCGCGCCGTCGCGCTTACTTCTTGGCTGCGGCTGCTGCTGCTGCTTTGGCTGCTGCTGCTGTAGCCGATGCGGCCGTGGCGGCGGCTTCGGCGTTGGCCTTGCGCTCCTTGCGCGGCACGGCCTTTTCCGGATTGTTGCGCGCGGCGCGCTTGGCGACACCGGCGGCATCGAGGAAACGCGACACCCGGTCCGACGGCTGCGCGCCCTTGGCGAGCCAGGCCTTGACCTTGTCCATGTCGAGCTTCAGCCGGGCTTCATTGTCCTTCGCCAGCAGCGGATTGAAATGGCCGAGACGCTCGATGAAGCGGCCGTCGCGCGGAAAGCGCGAGTCGGCAACGACGACGTGATAGACCGGACGCTTCTTGGTGCCTGCGCGAGCGAGGCGGATAACGACTGACATTTAGTTCTCCTGGTTCGAAACATAAGTGAATTGAATTCGGGCGAATTAGCCCGCAGTGTTAAGTTCGCGTCATTGCGAGGAGCGACGCGACGAAGCAATCCAGTGCTTCG
Organism: uncultured Alphaproteobacteria bacterium; assembly: GCA_963734795.1. GTDB lineage: Bacteria > Pseudomonadota > Alphaproteobacteria > Rhizobiales > Xanthobacteraceae > Bradyrhizobium. Next base: position 528,225 of record CAVTIW010000009.1, on the reverse strand, counting down.
TCAAGTTTTCTGGATTGCTTCGCTTCGCTCGCAATGACGAATGAGGTCATTTCTTCTTCCCCAGCCCGGGAAAGCCGCCGAGGCCCGGCAAGGTCGGCTTGCCGCTGAGACCGGTCAGCCCCGGCAGGTTCGGCAGGCCGGAGCGCAGGCCGGCCGGAAGATCCTTTGGCAGCGCGGGCATGCCGCCCGGCCCCGCACCGCCCGGCATTTTCTCCGCCAGCGCCTTCATCTGTTCGGGCGACGGCATGCCGCCGCCAAACCCCATCGCCTGCGCGATGCCGGCCATCGGGCCGCGCTTGCCCGAGCCCATGGCCTTCATCATGTCGGCCATGTTCCGGTGCATCTTCAGCAGCTTGTTGACTTCCTCGACCTTGAGGCCGGCGCCGGCGGCGATGCGCTTCTTGCGGCTGGCCTTGAGGATGTCGGGGTTCTTGCGCTCCTGGCGCGTCATCGAATCGATCACCGCGACCTGGCGCTTCAGCACCTTGTCGTCGAGGCCGGCATTGGCGATCTGGTTCTTCATTTTCGCAATGCCGGGCATCATGCCCATCAGCCCGCTGATGCCGCCCATGTTCGACATCTGCAGCAAGTTGCTCGCGCATGTCGGACAGGTCGAACTGGCCCTTGCGCATCTTCTCGGCGACGCGTGCGGCTTTTTCCGCGTCGATATTGGCGGCGGCTTTCTCCACCAGCGACACCACGTCGCCCATGCCGAGAATCCGCCCCGCGATCCGGCTCGGGTGGAAATCTTCCAGCGCGTCGGTCTTTTCGCCGGTGCCGATCAGCTTGATCGGCTTGCCGGTGACCGCGCGCATCGACAGCGCCGCACCGCCGCGGCCGTCGCCGTCGACCCGCGTCAGCACGATGCCGGTGAGGCCGACGCGCTCGTCGAACGACCGCGCCAGATTGACCGCGTCCTGGCCGGTCAGCGAATCCGCGACCAGCAGCACTTCATGCGGATTGGCGGATGTTTTGATCTCGGCGGCTTCCGCCATCATCTCTTCGTCGAGCGTGGTGCGCCCGGCGGTGTCGAGCAGCACCACGTCGTAGCCGCCGAGCTTGGCGGCTTCCAGCGCGCGCTTGCGCAATCTGCGCCGGCTTCTGGCCGGCGACGATCGGCAAGGTCTGGATATCGAGATCGCGGCCGAGCACCGCGAGCTGCTCCATCGCCGCCGGGCGATAGATGTCGAGCGAGGCCATCAGCACCTTGCGCTTGTCGCGCTGGGTCAGGCGGCGGGCGAGTTTTGCGGTGGTGGTGGTTTTGCCGGAGCCCTGCAGGCCGACCATCATGATCGCCACCGGCGGCACGGCGTTGAGGTCGATGGTCTGGCCGTCGGCGCCGAGCGTGGCGATCAGTTCGTCATGAACGATCTTCACCACCATCTGGCCGGGCGTCACCGACTTGACCACGGTGGCGCCGATCGCCTGCTCGCGGACCTTTTCGGTAAAGCTTCGGACCACGTCGAGCGAGACGTCGGCCTCGAGCAGCGCGCGGCGCACCTCGCGCATCGCCGCATCGACGTCGGCTTCGGTCAGCGAACCGCGCCGCGTCAGCCGATCGAGAATGCCACCAAGCTTTTCCGACAGATTGTCGAACAATTCCGTAGTCCTTCTTAACCTCGCCCCGCCTGCGGGGAGAGGCCGGCTGCGGTGCAGCCCGGTGAGGGGGCGCGGACTAAAGCAAGAGCCCCTCACCCCAACCCTCTCCCGCAAAAGCGGGGCGAGGGAGAAGAAAACCGTCATCGGCGTCGGTGACGGCGTTTAATCCAAACACTTTTGCGCCCGAGGGCGCATCGCGCTGTCGGGCGTTGACCTCCGGTCTCAGGGACCGGGCGGCGGGTCGAAAAGAACGTCTTTTCGATGATTGGCGGGGGTTAAACCCCCGCAGCCCGAGAAAGTCAAGAAAAGTCACTGAAAACGGCATTTTCGACGGGCGATGGCCCCCTTGCCGAAACCCGCGTTTTGGGGCCAATCGGGCCTGAAATCTTAACCGCCGTCGTGTGCGGTCGGACTCGCTGGCGCTTGCCGCAATCGGGCGTGCCCGCCAGTCTGGATTTTCGGCATGAAAACCTATGCCGGCCCGGTCTCCGATCATTTCGACGGCAGGCATTTTTTCGATCCCGACGGCGCGCCGCCGAAATCGCTGGGTGAGGTGCTGCGCTGGCAGTTCGGCAGCGGCCGGCAGCGGCAGGTCTGGCCCGACTGGGCGCCGAGCCCTTACGCCGACACGCCGCCGCCGCGCGTCGACCGGCGACAAGGTGCGGTTGTCGTTCGTCGGTCACGCCAGCTGGCTGATCCAGACATCGGGGCTGAACATCCTGATCGATCCGGTGTGGTCGGAGCGGGCCTCGCCGTTCAGCTGGGCCGGACCGAAGCGTCACAACGATCCCGGCATTGCGTTCGACGCGCTGCCTGCGATCGACATCGTGCTGGTGTCGCATGGCCATTACGATCATCTCGACATCGCGACGCTGTCGAAACTCGCCGCGAAATTCTCGCCGCGCGTGATCACGCCGCTCGGCAACGATCTCACCATGCGCAGCGCCGACCGCGCGATCCGCGCCGAGGCGTTCGACTGGCATGACCGCGTCGAGCTTGGCAACGGCGTCGCGGTGACGCTGGTGCCGACGCGGCATTGGTCGGCGCGCGGACTGTTCGACCGCAACAAGGCGCTGTGGGCGAGCTTTGTGATGGAGACGCCGGCGGGCAAGATCTACATCGTCTGCGATTCCGGTTATGGCGACGGCGGACATTTCCGCCGCGTCGGCGCAGGCGCATGGTCCGCTGCGGCTGGCGATCCTGCCGATCGGCGCCTACGAGCCGCGCTGGTTCATGCAGGACCAGCACATGAACCCGTCCGACGCGGTGAAGGCGCTGGCCGATTGCGGCGCGCAGCAGGCACTGGCGCATCATCACGGCACGTTTCAGCTGACCGACGAAGCGATCGACGCGCCGGTCACCGCGCTGGCTGCGGCACTCGATGAAGCGAAAGCTCCCGCGCGAGCGGTTCGTCGCGCTCAAGCCGGGCCAGGTGGTCGAGACTCTAACCTGCGCCCCGCTGGCGAGCGAGAAGCAATCACTGCGCCGGCTTGATCGCCCAGGATACGCTCACCGTGACCTGACAGCGTCTCTTCGCCTTGCGCCACCGGGGTCGCCGCGGCCATGGCGCACGGACATCTTGCCGCGAAATGGCATCGGGCCGGGGGAGCCCTGCTCCGAAATGCTGAGCGGCGCGCCGAGCGTGACGCCGGCGGCCTTGGCATAGATCTCGGCCTTGCGGCGGGCGTCGGCGATCGCCTGTTCGCGGGCCTCGATCGAGCAGTTTCGACGCCTCCGACACCATGAAATTGATGCCGCCGATATCGTTGGCGCCGGCGCCGACCAGCATGTCGATCACGCTGGCGACCTTGGTGACGTCGTGCAGCCGGATCGTCACGTGATTGCTGGCGCGGTAGCCGACAATGGCGGGGACGCCGGCGTGGTTCGGCGCGTTTTGCGGCTGCAGCGACAGCCGCGAGGTCTGGATATCCTTTTCGTCGATGGCGGCGGCCTTCAGCGCCAGCAGCAGCTTGCCCATCGCCGTGTTGTTGGCGTCGGAGGCCTCGCGCGCGGTCTTGGCCTCCGAGGTGAAGCCGCCGTCGATCTCGGCCATGTCCGGCGGCACCGATACGGTGGCCTCGCCGGTGACGGAAATCGTCGCCGGGGGCGTCGGTCTGCGCCAGCGCGGGCGCGGCGAGCAGCGTGGCCGCAGCGATGGCGGCAGCGAAAGGCGTGCGATGTCTCATCGGTCTCACTTCAGCGGCACATAGACGTTGATCACCAGCTTGTCCTCCGCGGTCTTCAGGGGATCGGTGATGTATTCCTCGATGAAGGTGTCCTTGGCCTCGAGCTTCTTGTCGTCGAGGTGATTGGTGATGGCCTCATAGGTGTTGTCCATATTGTCGTAGGAACCGCGATGGACAAATTTCAGCGCCTTGCCCTCGGGCGATTTGCCCATGCTCATGTCCTTGGTCAGGTTTTTCGGATCCTGATCGACCGGAATTTCCGCCAGATAGGTGAAGCCGGTATCGTCGGTCGAGGTGTAGACGATCATCGGATTGCCGGCGCGCTTGATGCCCTGCTTGTCGAGCAGCGCCGACAGCGTCTTGAACGAGCTCGATCAGGGTGTCGAACGCCGAATCCCAGTTGGCGGTGCCCTTGAGGATGACGACCGTTTTCGGCGCCAGCGTGATTTCCTCGCCGAACGGATCGGCGGTCTGAACCGATGCCGCCGGCGGCGGAGGCCGCAGGGGTCTCTGCGGTCGCCGGCGGCGTGCCGGGCGCGGCGGGAGCCGGGGTTGAGGTCGGCGGCGGAGCAGGCGTTGCGGATACCGCAGGCGGTGGCGCCGCCGGTGTGCTCGCCGCGGGAGGAGCCGTGGACGGCGATTGCGCCAGCGCGGCGGCGATGCCCAGCGAAATCGCGGCTGCCGGAACCAGCGCGACCATGGCAAGGCGGAAACAGCGGAGGCAATTCATTCGATATTCTCCATGGTCGTCTTCGATGGTCGTGTTCGGCTGGCAAGCGCCTCGCTGGCGTGTCCCGGGTCACGGCGGCGAAAGCGCCGCTATTCTAACACGCAAGGCCGGCCTTTCGTCCCATGACAGATAAGTCATGGCGCAGGTGGCTCTCGCCCGGCGCGGGGCTCGACACAAAATCACCACACTGGCCAATCCGCCATCATTCGCCATATAAGGCAGGCACAAGTCGGGAAATTTCATGAGCGCGCTCGCCAACCATGCGTTTGCCAAGATGAACGGCATCGGCAACGAAATCGTCGTGGTCGATCTGCGCGATTCGCCCGCCGCGGTCACGGCCGAGGAAGCGCGCGCGGTCGCCTCGCCCACCGGCGTGCCCTACGACCAGTTGATGGTGCTGCAGCCGCCGCGGCTGGCGGGCACCGAGGCCTTCATCCGCATCTACAACAATGACGGCTCCGAAGCCGGCGCCTGCGGCAACGGCATGCGCTGCGTGGCGCGCCGGCTGTTCGAGAACACCGGCCAGACCGCGGTCACCTTCGAGACCCGGGCCGGGCTGCTGAATTGCTGGCAGGGCCCGTCCGACGATCTCTACACCGTCGACATGGGGCCGCCGAAATTCGGCTGGCAGGATATTCCGCTGGCGGAAGAATTTCGCGACACCCGCTCGATCGAGCTGCAGATCGGCCCGATCGACGCGCCGGTGCTGCACACGCCGTCAGTGGTCAGCATGGGCAATCCGCATGCGATCTTCTGGGTCGACGACGTCAACGCCTACGATCTCGCCCGCTTCGGGCCGCTGCTGGAAAATCATCCGATCTTTCCCGAGCGCGCCAATATCACGCTCGCCCATATCGTCGATCGCGATCACATCACGATCCGCACCTGGGAGCGCGGCGCCGGGCTGACCCAGGCCTGCGGCTCGGCGGCCTGCGCCACCGCGGTGGCCGCGGCGCGGCTGCAGGCGCGCCAATCGCATCGTGCAGATCGCGCTGCCCGGCGGCGAACTCGGCGATCGAATGGCGCGAGCGCGACGACCACGTCCTGATGACGGGCACCGCGACGTTCGAATATGAAGGCCGCTTCGATCCGGCCTTGTTTGCCAGCGTCGCCTGAGATGAGCGTCGAAGTCGTCACCTTCGGCTGCCGTCTCAACGCCTTCGAATCCGAAGTGATCGCGCCGCGAGGCCGAGCGCGCCGGGCTCACCGACACCATCGTCATCAATAGCTGCGCGGTCACCAACGAAGCCGTGGCGCAGGCGCGGCAATCGATCCGCCGGCTGAAGCGCGAGCGGCCGTCGGCGCGGATCGTCGTCACCGGCTGCGCGGCGCAGACCCAGCCGGAGATGTTCGCCGGCATGGCCGAGGTCGATCGCGTCGTCGGCAATGACGACAAGATGCGCGGCGAGGCCTGGCGCGCCGCGCGCACGGCGCTCGACGCAGCCGCCGGTTTCGGCATCGAGCGACAGCGAAAAGATCGCGGTCGCCGACATCATGGCGGTCACGCGAGATGGCGCCGCATCTGCTGGAAGGCTTTCAGACGCGGCCTGCCGCGGGTATTCGTGCAGGTGCAGAACGGCTGCGATCACCGCTGCACCTTCTGCATCATCCCCTATGGCCGCGGCAATTCGCGCTCGGTGCCGATGGGCGCGGTGGTCGCCCAGGTCCGCGCGCTGGTCGAGCGCGGTCACGCCGAGATCGTGCTGACCGGCGTCGATCTCACCAGCTATGGCGCGGATCTGCCGGGCGCGCCGAAACTCGGCCTCGCTGACCAAGCAGATCCTGCGGCATGTGCCGGAGCTGAAGCGGTTGCGGATTTCATCGATCGATTCAGGTCGAGGTCGATCGCGATCTGCTCGACGTGATCGCGGAAGATGAGCGGCTGATGCCGCATCTGCATCTGTCGCTGCAATCCGGCGACGATCTGATCCTGAAGCGGATGAAGCGGCGGCATTCGCCGCGCCGATGCGATCGAATTCTGCGCGCAGGTGCGGCGGCTGCGGCCGGACATCGCGCTCGGCGCCGATATCATCGCGGGCTTCCCGACCGAGACCGAGGAGATGTTCGCGCGTTCGCATGGATCTGGTGGAGGAATGCGGCCTCACCTTCCTGCACGTGTTTCCCTATTCGAAGCGGCCGGGCACGCCGGCGGCGCGGATGCCGCAGGTCGCGGGCGATGCGATCAAGGAGCGCGCCAGGCGATTGCGGGCGACGGGAGAGGCCGCGTTGCAGCGGCGGCTGGCGTCCGAGATCGGCGCGACGCGCGAGGTTCTGATCGAAAGCGCCACGCAGGGCCGCACCGAGCATTTTATTCCGGTCGCGATCAGCGGGCGAGACGCCGGGCGCGGTGCGGACGCTGGAGATGAGCGGACACGACGGCGCGCGGCTGACGGTGTGAAAGCGCCGCCTCAATCCGTCATTGCGAGCAGCACCTGCGACGAAGCAATCCACCCTCTCTTCTCTGGGCCCGCGTCTGGATTGCTTCGCTTCGCTCGCAATGACGAAGCATCATTCCCCGTTCCAGCCGCAGGCCCGAGCCGCTCATGCAAATGCGCCGGCGCCGGCGCCGACCACGTGCACCGGGTCCTTGTTCTTCGAAATCGGGATCACGATCTCGCGGGAATGCAGATGCAGGCGTCGGCTCGCCGAAGCGCGGGCCGTTGCCGTAGATATTGTCGCCGACGATCGGCCAGCCCTGCGCCGCGGAGTGAACCCGCAATTGATGGGTGCGGCCGGTGACCGGTTCCAGCGCGAGCCAGGTGAATTTCACAACGCTGATTTTCGCCGCATTGATGTTTGCCGTATCGATGCCGCTGGCGATGCTTGCTCCCTCCCCCCTTCCGGGGGAGGGTTGGGGAAAGGAACGCCCCAGCACTTTCCAGTTGGTGACCGCCGTCTGCCCGTCCGGATCGGGCTTCTGCCACCAGCCGCGCTCGGCATTGAGGCGGCCGAGCGGCATGTCGATGGTGCCTTCATCCTCGGCCGGGCCGCCCTCGACCACCGCCCAGTAGGTTTTTGAAATTTTGCCATGCTTGAACAACAGGCCGAGCGAGGCGGTTGCCTTGCGATGGCGTCCCAGCACGAGGCAACCGGACGTATCGCGGTCGAGCCGGTGGGCCAGAACCGGCGGCCGCGGCAGGCCGAACCGCAGCGCGTCGAAGGAGGATTCCAGATTGGCGCCGCCCTTGGGGCCGCGATGCACCGGCAGGCCCGGCGGGCTTGTCGATCACCAGCATCAGCCCGTCGCGATGGAGCACGCGCGCCTGGATTTCATCGGCGGTCAATTCGGGAACATCGGCATCGTTCGGTCGTGACTTTCGTTCATGGCGCGAAACCGCTAACACACCCCCAACATGAACGATACCACTCCGGAACAGACCAAACTGAGCTGGTGGCGGCGGCTGTCCGGCGGCCTGAAGCGCACCTCGAGTTCGCTCGGGATCGGCGGTGGCCGATCTCGTCACCAAGCGCAAGCTCGACCGCGCGATGCTCGAGGACATCGAGGACGTGCTGCTGCGCGCCGATCTCGGAACCGAGGTGGCGGCGCGGATCGCTGCCGCGGTCGGCGTCGGCCGTTACGACAAGGCGATCTCGGCCGATGAAGTGAAAGCCGTGGTCGCGACCGAAGTCGAGAAGGTGCTGGCGCCGGTGGCAAAGCCGCTGGTGATCGACGAAGCGCAAAAGCCGTTCGTGATCCTCGTGGTCGGCGTCAACGGTTCCGGCAAGACCACCACCATCGGCAAGCTGGCGGCGAAACTCTCCGCCGAAGGCCGCAAGGTGATGCTGGCCGCCGGCGACACCTTTCGCGCCGCCGCGATCGAGCAGCTGAAGATCTGGGGCGAGCGCACCAGATCGCCGGTGATCGCGGGCGCGCAGGGTTCGGATTCCGCGAGCCTTGCCTTCAATGCGCTGACCGCGGCGCGGGAGGGCAAGCTCGACGTGCTGCTGATCGACACCGCCGGGCGGCTGCAGAACAAGGCCGAACTGATGAACGAGCTTGAAAAGGTCGTTCGCGTCATCAGGAAGGTCGATGCCTCGGCGCCGCATGCGGTGCTGCTGGTGCTCGACGCCACGGTAGGACAAAATGCGCTGTCGCAGGTCGAGGCGTTTCAGCGTACCGCAGGGGTCACGGGCCTGGTGATGACAAAACTCGACGGCACCGCGCGCGGCGGCATCCTGGTGGCGCTGGCCGAAAAGTTCAAACTGCCGGTGCACTTCATCGGCGTCGGCGAGGGCATCGACGATCTCGCGCCGTTCACCGCGCGCGAGTTCGCGCAGGCCATTGCAGGGATTGAAGTCTTAGGTTCTTGTCATGCCCCGCGCATGCGGGGCATCAGTATGCCGCGCCGTCGGTGAGAATCGAAACGGTTCGGAATACTGGATCATCCGCCCTCGCGGATGATGACGTCAGCAAACAGGTGACAGATGGACAAAACCACGCCGCATCCGCTGTTCAAGCTCGCGACCGAACTCGGGCCGCTGGTGATTTTCTTCATCGCCAACGCCAAATTCCATCTGTTCGTCGCCACCGGCGCGTTCATGGTGGCGGTGGTGGCCGCGATGATCGCGTCTTACGTGGTGACGCGGCACGTGCCGATCATGGCGCTGGTCACCGGCGTCATCGTCATCGTGTTCGGCACGCTGACGCTGGTGCTGCACGACGAGACCTTCATCAAGGTCAAGCCGACCATCATCTACGGCCTGTTCGCCGCGGTGCTGGGCGGCGGTTTGCTGTTCGGCCGCTCCTTCATCGCCGATCATGTTCGACCAGATGTTCAACCTCACGCCGCAGGGCTGGCGGATCCTGACGCTGCGATGGGCGCTGTTCTTTTTCGCGATGGCGATCCTCAACGAAATCGTCTGGCGCACCCAGACCACCGATTTCTGGGTGGCGTTCAAGGCGTTCGGCGTGATCCCGCTGACGATGCTGTTTGCCGTCACGCAGATGCCGCTGATCAAGCGCTATCATCTGGAGCCGGTATCGCTCGAGGCCAGCGAAGCGGAAGCCGGCGATGTGACGAAAGGGTGAGCTTGTAGCGCCCCCACCCCAGCCCTCCCCCGCAAGCGGGAGAGGGAGCAGGCTGTCACCGGAGCGGGCGTTCCTTTAACATCAAAAGTGTAGACGCCGCTTTAATTCGGCACGGCGCGCTCCCTCTCCCGCTTGCGGGGGAGGGCGGGGGTGGGGGCACTTGCTACGACCCCGCCTTCAGCGCCTTGTCGATCTCGGCCTTGAGCACGGTGTCGATATTCTCGGGCGTCACCGGGCCGACCAGCTTGTAGACGATGGTGCCTTCGCGCCCGACGATGAAGGTCTCCGGCACGCCATAGACGCCCCATTCGATCGCGGCGCGGCCGTTGCCGTCGACGCCGACCATGCCGAACGGATTGCCGTAGCGGCCGAGAAAGCGCCGGGCGTTGTCCGGTGCATCCTTGTAGTTGATGCCGACCAGCTGCAGCCGCTTGTCCTTGCCGAGTTCGGTCAAAAGCGGCGCTTCGTCGTGGCACGGAATGCACCACGAGGCCCAGACGTTGACGACGCTGACCTTGCCCTTGAACACGGCGGGATCGAGCCCGGGCACCTGCGCGCCGTCATTGACGAGGCCTTGCAGCGGCGGCAGCGCGGTTTGCGGCGCCGGGTGGCCGATCAGGGCCGAAGGGATTTTCGACGGATCGCCGTCGCCCAGCCGGAACCAGAAGATCGCGGCCAGCGTGGCGAAGCCGAGCAGCGGCAGCGCCATCAGCCAGGAGCGGCGGCGCGGCGGCGACACGCCGGATGTCGGGGGCTCGCTCATGGGAGGCTCGCTCATCGGATATCCGCCGCGCTGCGCCCGGAACGCCTGGACCATGCCGCTGGCTTCGAGCTCGCGCAAGTGTTGCTTCTGGCGGCGATAGTCGATCGCGATCCAGGCAATCAGCATCAGCACCACGGCCGTCACCAGCACATAGGATGTCACGATAAAGGACGCGTAGGGACCGAGCGACATCGGCGTCACGCCGAACGCTGGCTGGCTTGCATCATCTGCAAGGCGCGCACCCGGCGGCGCAGGATCTCGTTGCGCATCGCCGCCAGATGCAGCGTGACGAACAACAGTGAAAACGCCACCGCCATCACCAGCAGCGGAATCAAAAAGGCGCGATCGAGCGTGGGGCCGCCCATCCGGAACACCGAGGCCGGCTGATGCAGCGTGTTCCACCAGTCCACCGAGAATTTGATGATCGGCAGGTTGATGGCGCCGACCAGCGTCAGGATCGCGGCGGCGCGCGCGGCCCGCGACGGATCTTCCACCGCGCGCCACAGCGCGATCAGGCCGAGATACATCAGGAACAGGATCAGCACCGAGGTCAGCCGCGCATCCCATTCCCAATAGGTGCCCCACATCGGCCGGCCCCACAGCGAGCCCGTGACCAGCGCGAGAAACGTGAACGCCGCGCCGATCGGGGCGGCGGCCTTGGCGGCGACGTCGGCCAGCGGATGCCGCCACACCAGCGTGCCCAGCGCCGCAACGCTCATCACGCCCCAGACGAACATCGACAGCCAGGCATTCGGCACGTGGATGAACATGATCTTGACGGTGGCGCCCTGCTGGTAGTCGTCGGGCGCCATCGCCGATTGATAAAGGCCGATCAGCAGCAGAACAGCGGTCGCGGCCACAAGCCACGGCAACAGGCGCGCGGTCAGCGTCAGGAACCGGGTCGGGTTGGCGAGATCGGTCAGCGTCATGGCATCCTGATAGTCGGTCGTGGCCGTTACAGGCAATGTGGCTCGCTCTGTTTCATTCCGGCTCCGCGAGAGTTGATCGGCATCGATTCGGCGCTCAGTCCAGCCCATGCCGCAGGCTGGCGGCGGCGGCGAACGGCCCGATCACGAAGCTGATCAGCGACAGCGCGCACAGGATCGAAAACGGCGTTCCGAACGACAACGGTCCGGTAATCGCCGCTTCCGACGCCGCGACGCCAAAAATCAGCACCGGGATCGACAGCGGCAGCACCAGCACCGCCAGCAACAAGCCGCCGCGATGCAGCGTCACCGCCAGCGCCGCGCCGATCATGCCGGTAAAGGTCAGCGCCGGCGTGCCCGCCAGCAGCGTCAGTGCGACGGCCGAGGTCGAGGCGGCATCGAGATTCAGCAACAGTCCCAGCACCGGGGTGGCGACGATCAGCGGCAGGCCGGCGGCGAGCCAATGCGCCAGCGCTTTGGCGGCGCAGGTCAATTCCAGCGGCGTCCGGCTCATCACGATCAGATCGAGCGAACCGTCCTCATGGTCGGCCATGAACAGCCGGTCGAGCGTCAGCAGGCTGGCGAGCAGCGCGCCGAGCCAGAGAATCGCCGGGCCAAGCCGCGTCAGCAGTGCGAGATCGGGTCCGACCGCGAACGGCATCAGCACCACCACGATGAGAAAGAACAGCACGCCGATCAGCGCCCCGCCGCCGACCCGCAGCGCGATGCGATGTCCCGTCGAATCAGCGCGGCGAGCGCGGTCATGACGGGCACCGCGGGCCGATGCCCCTCCCAGGGGAGGGAGCGGAAGCCCGCCGGGTTTTGCTTTCATGAGCCGCTCCCGATCCGCAATTCCCTGGCATCCACCCCCAGCGGGGCGTGGGTGGCGGCGACGATCAGGCCGCCGCGGGCGAGGTGATCGCGCATCAGGCCCGCAAACAGGCTCTGGCCGGCGGCATCGAGCGCCGAGGTCGGCTCGTCCAGCAGCCAGATCGGCCGCCGCACCGCGAGCAGCCGGGCGATCGAGAGCCGCCGCCGCTGTCCGGCCGACAGATACGCCGCCGGCAGATGCGCGGCATGGTCGAGGCCCACTGCGGCAAGACTTTCCCTGGCGTCGAACGCCTCGCCGCCGAGAAAATCCCGCCAGAACGACAGGTTTTCCAGCACGCTCAGCGCCGGTTTCATCGCGTCGCGGTGACCGAGATAATGGGCCTGTTCGGGCAAGGTCAGCTCCGGCCTCGCCGCCTTCGAGGTCGATCGATCCGCCGGCCATCGTCAGCAGCCCGGCGATGATCCGCAGCAGCGAGGTTTTGCCTGATCCATTGGGCCCGGTGACGGCCAGCGCCTCGCCCGAAGCGGCTTCAAAATCGAGGCCCGGGAACACTTCCCGGCCGCCCCGCACGCACCTGACGCCGCGTCCCGAGAGCCGCATTTGCCCTTCCGTGGCCTTCTGGAATGATGGATACCGCGCATTGCTGCGGCACGATTGTCGGTGTGGCGGCGCCTCTGGAAAGATTCTAAAAGTTCTATAAGCCGGAACTTGATGCAGCACACAATCCGCGGCTGCAAGCCATCAGGCCAAGCTCTCGACCTCGGTCAACCTTGACGGTACGCTCTCTGTGATACCCTTGCCGGGTACAACGATCAATTGGGATTTGCCTCACATGACCTCGCTCGACAGCTTCAAATGCCGGAAGACCCTCAAGGTCGGTGGCAAGACCTACGTCTATTACAGCCTGCCCGCCGCCGAGAAGAACGGTCTGAAGGGAATTTCCAAGCTTCCCTATTCCATGAAGGTGCTGCTGGAAAACCTGCTGCGCAACGAAGACGACCGCACCGTCAAGAAGGACGACATCGTGGCGGTTTCGAAGTGGCTGAAGAAGCGCAAGCTCGAGCATGAAATCGCATTCCGCCCGGCGCGGGTGCTGATGCAGGATTTCACCGGCGTGCCGGCGGTGGTCGATCTCGCGGCGATGCGCAATGCCATGCAGGCGCTCGGCGGCGACGCCGAAAAAATCAATCCGCTGGTGCCGGTCGATCTGGTGATCGACCACTCGGTGATCGTGAACTTCTTCGGCGACAACAAGGCGTTCGGCAAGAACGTGGTCGAGGAATACAAGCAGAATCAGGAACGCTACGAATTCCTGAAATGGGGCCAGAAGGCGTTTTCGAATTTCTCCGTGGTGCCGCCCGGCACCGGCATCTGCCATCAGGTCAATCTCGAATACCTCGCGCAGACGGTGTGGACCCGCAAGGAGAAGATGACGGTCGGCAAGAAGACCGGCACCTTCGAGGTCGCCTATCCGGATTCGCTGGTCGGCACCGACTCGCACACCACGATGGTCAACGGCCTTGCCGTGCTCGGCTGGGGCGTCGGCGGCATCGAGGCGGAAGCCGCGATGCTCGGCCAGCCGCTGTCGATGCTGCTGCCGGAAGTGGTCGGCTTCAAGCTCAAGGGCCAGCTCAAGGAAGGCGTTACCGCGACCGACCTGGTGCTGACGGTGACGCAGATGCTGCGCAAGCAGGGCGTGGTCGGCAAGTTCGTCGAATTCTTCGGCCCCGGCCTGGATTATCCTCTCGGTGGCGGACAAGGCGACCATCGGCAACATGGCGCCGGAATATGGCGCCACCTGCGGCTTCTTCCCGGTCGATGCCGAGACCATCGACTATCTCAAGACCTCGGGCCGCAAGGCCGACCGCGTCGCGCTGGTCATCGCCTACGCCAAGGCGCAGGGCCTGTTCCGCACCGCCAAGTCGGCCGATCCGGTCTTCACCGAAACGCTGACGCTCGATCTCGGCGACGTGGTGCCCTCGATGGCCGGACCGAAGCGCCCCGAAGGCCGCGTCGCGCTGCCTGCGGTGGCGGAAGGTTTCGCCGCGGCGATGGTCAGCGAATACAAGAAAGCCGCGCGACGCATCGAAGCGCTACCCGGTGGAGAATCGCAATTTCGATCTCGGCCATGGCGATGTGGTGATCGCGGCGATCACCTCCTGCACCAACACCTCCAATCCGAGCGTGCTGATCGGCGCCGGACTGCTGGCGCGCAACGCCGCCGCCAGGGGCCTCACCGCAAAGCCCTGGGTCAAGACCTCGCTGGCGCCGGGCAGCCAGGTGGTCGCGGAATATCTTTCCAATTCCGGACTGCAGCTCGATCTCGACAAGGTCGGCTTCAACCTGATCGGCTTCGGCTGCACCACCTGCATCGGCAATTCCGGTCCGCTGCCGGAAGAGATTTCGAAATCGATCAACGACAACGGCATCATCGGCGCCGCCGTGCTGTCGGGTAACCGCAACTTCGAAGGCCGCGTCAGCCCGGACGTGCAGGCCAACTATCTGGCCTCGCCGCCGCTGGTGGTGGCCTATGCGCTGGCCGGAACCGTGACCAAGAATCTCGCGGTCGAGCCGATCGGCAACGGCAAGGACGGCAAGCCGGTGTACCTCAAGGACATCTGGCCGACGACCAAGGAGATCAACGCGTTCATGAAGAAGTTCGTGACCGCGGCGATCTTCAAGAAGCGCTACGCCGATGTGTTCAAGGGCGACACCAACTGGCGCAAGATCAAGACCGTCGAGAGCGAAACCTATCGCTGGAACATGAGCTCGACCTACGTGCAGAACCCGCCTTATTTCGAAGGCATGAAGAAAGAGCCGGAGCCGATCGTCGATGTGGTCGACGCGCGGATCCTGGCGATGTTCGGCGACAAGATCACCACCGACCACATCTCGCCGGCCGGCGCGATCAAGCTGACGTCGCCGGCCGGGAAATATCTGTCGGAGCATCAGGTGCGCCCGGCCGACTTCAATCAATACGGCACCCGGCGCGGCAATCATGAAATCATGATGCGCGGCACCTTCGCCAACATCCGCATCAAGAACTTCATGCTGAAGGGCGCCGACGGCAATATCCCGGAAGGCGGCCTGACCAAGCATTGGCCCGACGGCGAGCAGATGTCGATCTACGATGCCGCGATGAAGTATCAGGCCGAGAAAGTGCCGCTGGTGGTGTTCGCCGGCGCCGAATACGGCAACGGCTCGTCGCGCGACTGGGCCGCGAAGGGAACGCGGCTGCTCGGCGTCCGCGCCGTGATCTGCCAGAGCTTCGAGCGCATCCATCGCTCCAATCTCGTCGGCATGGGCGTGCTGCCGCTGACCTTCGAGGACGGCGCGTCCTGGCAGTCGATCGGGCTGAAGGGCGACGAGACGGTGACGATCCGCGGATTGCAGGGCGATCTGAAGCCGCGCCAGAAGCTGACGGCGGAGATCGTGTCCGGCGACGGCTCGCTGCAGCGCGTTTCGCTGCTGTGCCGGATCGATACGCTCGACGAGCTCGAATATTATCGAAACGGCGGCATTCTGCATTACGTGCTGCGCAAACTGGCGGCGTGACGCGGACTTGTGATCGATGCCTCACTGCGAAGTGAGTAGCGAGTGGAGGGGAGGCGGCCTATGAAGAGCCGCCTTCCCCGCGTTCGAAGGCCGGTGCGCTCAAGTGCCGCAAGAAGTATGCGATCAGCAGCGATGCGGACGTTTTTCGGTTACCAGTATGACAGCGATGATGGCCTATAATTGCATTTCGCGATGGTCGGGTGCGCTTGGCGTCTGCGCGATTGTTGCAATCATTCGTCCCGCCCATGCCGAACCGCGTGCGGTGGTCGAACTGTTCACCTCGCAGGGCTGCTCGTCGTGTCCGCCCGCCGACAAGATCATCGGCGAACTGGCCAAGGATCCGTCGATCATCGCGTTGAGCATGCCGATCGATTACTGGGATTATCTCGGCTGGAAGGATACGCTGGCGGATGCCCGCTTCAGCGCGCGCCAGAAAGCCTATTCGCACATGCGCGGCGATCGCGACGTCTACACGCCGCAAGTGGTCGTCAATGGATCCGAGCACGTGATCGGCAGCGATCGCGCCGGCATCGAAGGCGCCATCGGCGATACCAGAAAAACCGAGGGCGTGATGTCGGTGCCGGTTTCGATGACGCTGACCGGCAAGCAAATCAATGTTTCGGTCGCGGCCTCCACCAAGGGTCCCGCGGCGATGCACGGCGAAGTCTGGATCGGCTCGATCTCGAAAGAGGTGCCGATCTCGATCGGGCGCGGCGAAAATCGCGGCCGCGAACTCACCTACTACAATGTGGTGCGCAACCTGCTCAAGGTCGGCGACTGGAACGGCAGTTCCGGCAGCTGGACCGTGCCGCTGGAAAACATTTCCCGCGACGGCGTCGATGCCGCGGTGGTCTATGTCCAGGACGGCAACCGCGACAGGCCCGGCCCGATGCTGGGCGCGGCCTACACGTCGCTTCACTGAAATCAGAAATTAGCCCTCGTCATTCCCGGGCGCGCGCCCGGAATCGCATAACTAACTATAACCCCCAGGCCTGCCCCGGGCGGCGCATCCCGGAATGACGGGTATTATCTAATATTGTTGATGGGCCTATCGCCGCGAGCGCTTGGAAAACCAGCACCCCCAAAAGAAAAAGGACCAACTTTCGTTGGCCCAGTATGGGGATAAACTATCCTGCGAACAGGCCCGATCCCGACGACCCCGGGGGGCTGGGGGCTGAGGAATCCGGTGCCGAAAGGACCGGGCCAACGCAGGACTATCTTTTCGCAATCCAGAAGGGCGGCCGCTGGGCGGAAGTGGGGCAGTATTATGATTCCGCTAACGATCCCGTGACGGCTATATTTCGGGCCGGACAGGGCCGGCTTGCGGACAATGCGCCGCGCGCGAATTTGAATGCCGGCGCCACGGCGCCTCTTGCAGCCGCGCACGGTTGGCGCGATCATGTCGTTGAAATGACAAAGGAGGCGCTCCATGAGTTCGATGTCGGAGGAGGCCGATCCAAGCGAGAGTCGCGCAGCGGCGCGCAATGCCGCTGCGGGTCCGTTGCCAAGCCGGGTGACGTTCAATCGTGTCGAACTCAATCGCATCCTGAATCTGTACGGGCGCATGGTCGCCGACGGCGAGTGGCGCGACTATGCCATCGACTTCCTGAAAGACCGCGCGGTGTTCTCGGTGTTCCGCCGCGCCTCCGAAGTTCCGATCTACCGCATCGAAAAAGATCCGCGGCTGGCGCGCAAGCAGGGCATCTACAGCGTGATCTCGGCGACCGGGCTGATCCTGCGCCGCGGCCAGGAACTCGACCGCGTGCTGCTGGTGATCGACCGCAAGCTGGCGGTGGTCTGACGCGCCGTTTCTCACCTCTCCCGTTGGGAGAGGTTGACGCGAAGCGCTCCAACTCAACTCGAAGCGCCATCGGCCGGCAGCGTATTGGCGCCGTCGCCGAGTGTGCGCTGCATCATCACGGTGTCGAGCCAGCGGCCGAACTTGAAGCCGACATCGGGATGGGTCCCGATCATCTGGAATCCGCATCCGCGTATGCACGCCGATCGATCCGGCGTTGGCGGAATCGCCGATCACCGCGATCATCTGCCGATAGCCGCGCGCTTCGCATTCGGCGATCAGCCGTTGCAGCAATTGCAGGCCGATGCCGCGGCGGTGGATCGCCGGCTGCAGATAGACCGAATTCTCCACGGTGAAGCGATAGGCCGGCCGCGGCCGGTAGGCGCCGGCATAGGCGTATCCGATCACGCGGCCATCGAGGGCGGCGACCAGATAGGGAAAGCCGCCGTCCATCAACGCGCCGAAGCGCCGTGTCATCTCGGTCAGATCGGGCGGGATCAGTTCGAACGTCGCGGTGCCATAGCGGACCGCGTGATCGTAGATTTCGGTAATGGCTGGCAGGTCGGCCGCGGTGGCGGGCCTGATTTCGGGAGAGGACATGGCGCAGATTAGATCTGGGAGAATGAAATTGCTTTGAGCGATTCCTTCCGGGTGAGGGCGCAGCTTATCGAGAAGAGCCCTCATCCGGAGCCTGGCTGCCACCTTCTCCACAGGAGGAGCAAAGAAAAGCCCCGGCCGCAAGGCCGGGGCTTGAATTCGTCCGCTGGCGAGCGGTCAGTCGCGCTGACCGAGCAGCTGCAGCAGCAGCGTGAACAGGTTGATGAAGTTCAAATACAGCGACAACGCGCCGGTGATGGCCGCGCGCTCCGCGACGTCACCGCCCTGCGAGGCGTAGCCGTAGATGTAGTCGTTCTTCAGCCGCTGGGTGTCCCAGGCGGTGAGGCCCGCAAACACCAGCACGCCGATCACCGAGACGAAGAACTGCAGCATCGAACTGGCGAGGAAGAGATTGACCAGGCTCGCGATGATGACGCCGAACAGGCCCATGATCAGGAACGATCCGATGCCGGTCATGTCACGCTTGGTGGTGTAGCCATAGAGGCTCAGCGCGCCGAACGACGCCGCGGTGATGAAGAACACCCGCACGATCGAGGTGTGGGTGTACACCAGGAAGATCGACGACAGCGAAACGCCCATCAGCGCCGAGAACACCCAGAACAGCATCTGGGCGGTCGCCGGCCGCAGCCGGTTGATGCCGGCGGAGATCACGAACACCATCGCCAGCGGCGCCAGGATGAACAGCCATTTCAGCGGGCTGACGAACATCGCGTAGCCGAACGGCGTCAGGAAGGCGTTGCCGATCTTGGCGGCGCCGCCGGCCGGATCGGTCGTCACCGCCGCCATGTAGACGCCGAGCGCGGCAAGGCCGGTGATGGCCAGGCCGATGCTCATGTAATTGTAGATGCGCAGCATGTAGGCGCGCAGACCGGCATCGACGGTCGCGGCGTCAGCGCGCCCGGCGGCCCGGCCGAAAGGAGAAGCATAATTGCGGTCTAGGTCCGACATGGTCGAATTCCCGTTGGTTGTCCGGCGGAGCGCAAAGGGTTTGCGGCGCCGGCTAAGAAACTTATCCCAGATGCCGCCATTTGCTGACATTAATTTTGTGTCATCAAACCGGCGTCTGACCCAGGCTGGTATGTGGGAAACTAGCACATTCACTGCAAGCTTCCATGCGCGGCTGAATGTCGCTCCGCAGGCGACGATTTCGGCCGAAGCGCGTTACACGCGGCGCCGGTGGCTTCAATTTGTCACAAATTCCGCAACACCGTGGCCGGCTTCTGGTTCAGCGCCAGCAGCGTGCCGGCGAGCCCCAGTCCGACCGTGACGATCAGCGCCGCCGCCACCACGCCGGCGGCGCTGCCGGCCTGCCAGATGAAGCTCAGCGTCATCAGCCGGGTCACGATCAGCCAGGCCGCGACGGAGCCGGCGATCACGCCGAAAATCGCGGTGGCAAAGCCGATCATCAGATATTCCAGCGCATAGGCGCCGAGCAGCCGCGCCCGGGTGGCGCCCAGGGTTTTGAGAATGACGGCGTCGTAGACCCGATGGCGATGGCCGGCGGCGAGCGCGCCGCCCAGCACCAGAATGGCCGAAATCAGCGTCACCGCGCTGGCGCCGCGGATCGCCAGCACCAGGTTGGTGACCACGGTGCCGATGGTTTCCAGCGCCTCGCGGACCCGCACGCTGGTCACCATCGGAAACGCGTCGGCCACCGATTTGATGATCCGGGCGTCGCCGGCCGGAGTCCGGATGGGTCTCGGTCAGCGTCGCGATATGGGTATGCGGCGCGCCCTTGAAGGCGTTGGGGGAGAACACCAGCACGAAATTGATGCCGAGGCTCTGCCAGTCCACCGTGCGCATGTTGCTGATTGTGGCCGTGATGTCGCGGCCGAGCACATTGACGACGATCTGGTCGCCGATCTTGAGGTTGAGCCCGTCGGCGATCTTCTTCTCGAACGACACCAGCGGCGGGCCGTCATAATCGGCATCCCACCATTTGCCCTCGACCACCTTCGATCCCTTGGGGATTTCGCCGGTATAGGTCAGGCCGCGGTCGCTCTGCAGCACCCATTCGGCGTCGGTCGAAGGCTTGAGGTCTTCCGCCTTGACGCCGCGGGCGGCGACGATGCGGCCGCGCAGCATCGGCACGTCCTCGACGGTCGATTGCGGCGCGGTCTGCTTGAGGAATGCGGCGAAGCGGTCGGCTTCGGTGGTGGGGATATCGATGAAATAGAACGACGGCGCGCGATCCGGCAGCGCCGCCAGGAATTGCCGCCGCAGATTGCCGTCGATCTGCGTGATCGTGACCAGCACGGCCAGACCGAGGCCGAGCGACATCACCACCGACGGCGTCAACGCGCCGGGCCGGTAGATATTGGCGATCGCCAGCCGCAGCATGGTGATGCGGGTCCGCGGCAGGCGGCGCGCCAGCGCCATCAGGCCGGCGGCGATGCCGCGCAACAGCGCGAACACCACGATCGAGGAAGCCACGAACACCGCCGCGACCCGCTTGTCATAGGCGAGCCCGATCGCCACCGCGATCAACAGCGCGATCACCACCGCCATCAGCGCGAGATAGCGCCAGCGCGGGCGATGCCATTCGGCGGCTACCGCCTCGCGAAACAGCGCCGCCACCGGCACGTCATGCACCCGGCCGAGCGGCCACAGTCCGAAGGCCAGCGCGGTCAACAGGCCGTAGACGAACGACAGCAGGAGTTCGCCGGGATGCAGCGCCGGCTACCACCGGCAGCGGCAGCAGCTTGCCGAACACCCCGACGATGATGAACGGCAGCGCCGCGCCGGCGGCGAGGCCGATCGCCGAGCCGATCACGGCCAGCACGATCACCTGCGTCAGATAGATCGTGAAGACGTCGCGGCCGGTGGCGCCGAGCGCCTTGAACGCGGCGATGACGTCACGGCGGCGATCGATATGGCTTTTGACGGCATTGGCGACGCCGACGCCGCCGACCAGCAGCGCGGCGAGGCCGACCAGAGTCAGGAACTGGGTGAAGCGGCTGATGGTGCGCTCAAGCTGCGGCGAGGCATTGCTGCGGGTGCGAATCTCCCAGCCGGCTTGCGGCAACGCCGTTCGCGCCGTCGTCGACCAGCGCGGTCGCGGCGCGATCGTCGGCCGCGTGGTCCGGCAGCTTCACCCGATAGATCCAGCGCACCAGGCTGCCGGGTTGCAACAGCCCGGTCGCGCGCAAGGCGGCCTCGCTGACCAGGAACCGCGGGCCGAAGCCGAGCCCGCCGGCGAGCTTGTCCGGTTCGGCGCTCGACCACGCTGCGGATTTCGAAAGGTGGCGTTGCCGATGCGTGACGCGGTCGCCGATCTTGAGGTCGAGCCGCGCCAGCAGGGTCGAATCGACCGCCGCGCCGAACGCGCCGTTACGTTCGGCCAGCAGATCCGCCGACCGGCATCCGGGGATCGAGCGTCAACTCGCCGAGCATCGGATAGGCGCCGTCGACGGCCTTGAGTTCGACCAGTGCGAGCCGGCCGTCGCGGTGCGCGCCATGGCGCGCATCGTCGCCGCGACCGACACTTCGCCGCGCGAACGCAGAAACGCGACTTCGTCGGGTTTGGCTTCGCGCTGGATCAGGGAGAATGCGACGTCGCCGCCGAGCAGCGTGCGGCCCTCACGCGCCAGTCCGTCGCCGAGGCTGGCCGCGACCGAGCCGACGCCGGCAATCGCCATCACGCCGAGCGCGATGCAGGCGATGAAAACGTAAAAGCCGCGCAAGCCGCCGCGCAATTCGCGCAAGGCGTAGCGCAGGGCCAGCGGTGCCGCGCGGCCGCCCTGGATCGGATTCGGAGGCCATGCTCATGAAGCGGCTGTGCGATCCGCGGGCTGTCCGTCGATCCGGCCCGAGCGCAGCCGCACCACGCGGTCGCAGCGCTGCGCCAGCGAGGTGTCGTGGGTCACCAGCACCAGCGTCATGCCGCGTTCGGCGTGTTTGGTGAACAAGAGATCGACGATCTGCTTGCCGGTGGCTTCGTCGAGATTTCCGGTCGGCTCGTCCGCCACCAGGATGGCGGGATCGGGCGCCAGCGCGCGGGCCAGTGCGACGCGCTGCTGCTCGCCGCCGGACAATTGCGTGGGATAGTGATGCAGGCGGTCGCCGAGACCGACCGACGTCAGTTCCTGTGCCGCGCGCTGCGATGCATCGGGATTGCCGGCCAGCTCCAGCGGCACCGCGACATTTTCCAGCGCCGTCATGGTCGGGATCAGATGAAACGACTGGAACACGATGCCGACCTGGCGGCCGCGAAAGCGCGCCAGCGCGTCCTCGTCGAGGGCATTGAAAGGGGTGCCGTTGACCACCACCTCTCCGCTGTCGGGACGCTCCAGTCCCGCCATCACCATCAGCAAGGTGGATTTCCCCGAGCCTGACGGTCCGATCAGGCCGATCGCCTCCCCCGATGCCACCCGCAGGCTGATATCCTTGAGGATGTGGACGCGCGCCGCGCCTGCGCCGAGCGAGAGATTGACGTTCGAGATGGAAATGGTGTCCGGCTCGAGGCCGGCCAATGACGAGGATTCGATGAGACTGTCCATGGCTCGGTCATATGGCACTTCCGCCACCGCGGTCGAGGGGCAGCTGGCGCTGTTCGTGCACATGCTCGTGTTGGGCCTGCTGTTTTTGGCGATTTCCGCCGTGGAACTTGGCGGTTGCGCCGCCGGCTTATGGCGCAGACCCAAGCGGGCCAGGGCGCAAAGCCGATCAAGATGGTGGTGCTGGGTGATTCGCTGAGCGCGGGCCTTGGCCTCCCGGCCTCCGCGGCGTTTCCGGCTCGCTTGCAAAAAGCGTTGCAGGACAAGGGGATAGAGGTTGATATGATCAATGCCGGGGTATCCGGCGATACCAGTTCCGGCGGCCGCGACCGGCTCGACTGGTCGGTGCCGGACGGCACCGAGGCTGTGATCGTCGAGCTCGGCGCCAACGACGCCCTGCGCGGCACCGATCCCAAGATCACCCGATCGGCGCTGTCGGATATTCTGACGCGGCTGAAGGCGCGCAAGATCGCGGTCCTGCTGTGCGGGATGCTGGCGCCGCCGAATTACGGCAGCGACTATTCGGCGCGCTTCAACGCGATCTATCCGGACCTCGCGAAATCGTTCGCGGTGCCGCTGTATCCGTTTTTCCTGCAGGGCGTCGCCGCCGACGCCAAGCTCAATCAGGCCGACGGCATGCATCCGACCGCCGAGGGTGTCGATGTGATCGTCAAAAATATCCTGCCCAGCGTGGAGGCATTTCTGGGTGCGATATCCGGGCAACGCAGTTGAAAAACCGGCAACGATAACCCTGACGCGGTGTTTTCCCGGCAGGTTTGCGATCGCTGAGGCGCGGATGCTTCGCAGAGTCATATAACTACGGTAAAAAATCGGTATCGGTGATTCGTTACCGGACTTTGTTACAGGGCATGATCCTACCCGAAAACCGCCATCCACTTTTCGGGCATGCCTAGCATCGGGAGTCATGCGATGCCGCGTTTGTTCACTGGACTGGAAATTCCGGCCGAGATCGGCCAGACGCTTTCCAATTTGCGGGGCGGCCTGCCGGGCGCCCGCTGGATCGATCCCGAAAATTATCACGTCACCTTGCGCTTCATCGGCGATATCGACGGCGTCGCGGCCAACGAGATCGCCTCGCTGCTGTTTCGGATCAATCGCAAGCCGTTCGAGGTGGCGCTGCAGGGCCTGTCGAGCTTCGGCGGCAGCAAGCCGCGCGCGGTGGTGGCCTCGATCGTGCCGAGCCGGCCGTTGATCGAGCTGCAGGCCGAACTCGAGCGGCTGATGCAGCGTTTCGGGCTCGATCCGGAGGGGCGGAAATTCACCCCGCATGTGACGCTGGCGCGGCTGCGCGACGCCTCCAATCAGGATGTCGCGGATTATCTGTCGGTACGCGGATATTTTCCGACCCGGGTGTTCACGGCGTCGCGGTTCGTGCTGTTCTCGTCCCGGGCCTCCACCGGCGGCGGGCCCTATGTGGTCGAGGATTCCTACGCGCTGAGCGCGTGACTCTTCACCTCTCCCCGCAAGAGCCGGGCGAGGGAGAAGAGAGTCACTCCGCGCATAGCCCCTCACACCAATTCACGGCTTGCAATTTCCGCCGGGCTGGGGCCGTAAGTGGGTCATGTTGTCTGCCCCGTCCGCCTCGTTCCGCGCCCAATACCAGGCCCTCGTTTCCTCCGGCGCGATCGAGGCCGATGCCGCGCAGGCGCGCGCCGCCGAGGCATTCGCCGACCTCGAGCAGCGGCTGGCGAACTACAAGCCGGCGCGCAAGCAGGGCCTGCTCGGCCGGCTGTTTGCCGACAAGGACGAGCCGCCGCCGCGCGGCCTCTACGTTCACGGCGAAGTCGGGCGCGGCAAGACCATGCTGATGGATCTGTTTTTCCAGCACAGTCCGGTCGAGCACAAGCGCCGCGCGCATTTCCACGAATTCATGGCCGAGGTGCACGAGCGGATCTACGGCTTTCGCCAGAACATCGCGCGCGGCGAGATCGCCGACGGCGATGTGATCGCGCTGACCGCGGCGTCGATTTTCGACCAGGCCTGGCTTTTGTGCTTCGACGAATTTCATGTCACCGACATCGCCGACGCGATGATCCTGGGGCGGCTGTTCGCAAAGCTGTTCGAACTCGGCACCGTGGTGGTGGCGACCTCCAATGTCGCGCCCGACGATCTCTACAAAGGCGGCCTGAACCGGGCGCTGTTCCTGCCGTTCATCGCGCAGATCTCCGATCATATGGACGTGCTGCGGCTCGATGCGCGCACCGATTTCCGGCTGGAGAAGCTCGCCGGCGTGAAAATGTGGCTGGTGCCGGCGGACGCGCGCGCCGCTGCCGCGCTCGACAAGGCCTGGGCCAGGATGACCGGCAATGCGCCCTGCAAGCCGCGCGATATTTCGATCAAGGGCCGCGTTCTGCACGTGCCGTGTTCGGCGCACGGCGTGGCGCGGTTTTCGTTTGCCGATATTTGCGAAAAGCCGCTCGCCGCATCGGACTATCTGCGGCTCGCGCACGACTATCACACCATCCTGATCGACCGCATTCCGGTGATGGATTATGCCGAGCGCAACGCCGCCAAGCGGTTCATCGCCCTGATCGACACGCTGTATGACAACGCCGTGAAGCTGATGGCCTCGGCCGAGGCCGATCCGGTGTCGCTGTATCGCGCGACCGACGGCTATGAGGCGAACGAGTTCAAGCGGACCTCGTCGCGGCTGATCGAGATGAGTTCGGAATCCTATCTGGCGCTGCCCCACGGGCACAAGGATTCCGCGGCCAGCGGCTCCAGCACCGGGTTGGTGGAGACGTAGACGGTCATTCCGGGCGCGCGTCGGCGCGACCCGGATTCGCGCATATCTCGGGCCTGCGCCAAGGCGCATCCCGGATGACGATGCCGGCTGTCCTGATCGAAATCGAGGCAGGACCGACAATTGAGCACGCCCCGACTTGAACGGGTCGGTCGAAAGGGATAACCAGCCATCCAGCTTCCTTCCACCCTCCTCCTTGACGTTCAAAGGACAGATTTCCCATGGCGCGCGACAAGATTGCTTTGATTGGCTCCGGTCAGATCGGCGGAACGTTGGCTCACCTCATCGGCCTGAAGGAATTGGGCGATGTCGTGATGTTCGATATCGCCGAGGGCGTGCCGCAGGGCAAATCGCTCGATATCGCGCAATCCTCCCCGGTCGACGGGTTCGACGCGCATTTCACCGGCGCCAATTCCTATGAGGCGCTCGACAACGCCAAGGTCTGCATCGTCACCGCCGGCGTGCCGCGCAAGCCCGGCATGAGCCGCGACGATCTCCTCAGCATCAATCTCAAGGTGATGGAGCAGGTCGGCGCCGGCATCAAGAAATACGCCCCCGACGCCTTCGTCATCTGCATCACCAACCCGCTCGACGCCATGGTGTGGGCGCTGCAGAAGGCCTCGGGCATGCCGCACAAGAAGGTGGTGGGCATGGCCGGCGTGCTGGATTCCTCGCGCTTCCGCTATTTCCTCGCCGACGAATTCAACGTCTCGGTCGAAGACGTCACCGCCTTCGTGCTCGGCGGCCACGGCGACACCATGGTGCCGCTGGTGCAATACTCCACCGTGGCCGGCATTCCGCTGCCCGACCTCGTCAAGATGGGCTGGACCTCGCAGGCCCGGATCGACGAGATCGTCGACCGCACCCGCAACGGCGGCGCCGAGATCGTCAACCTGCTGAAGACCGGTTCGGCGTTCTATGCGCCGGCCGCGTCCGCGATCGCGATGGCCGAGAGCTATCTGCGCGACAAGAAGCGCGTGCTGCCCTGCGCGGCCTATCTCAACGGCGAATACGGCGTGAAGGACATGTATGTCGGCGTGCCCGTCGTGATCGGCTCGAAGGGCGTCGAGCGCATCGTCGAGATCGAACTGGCCGGCAAGGACCGCGAAGCATTCGACAAGTCGGTCGGCGCGGTGCAGGGTCTGGTCGATGCCTGCAAGAAGATCGCGCCGGACCTGCTCGGCCGCTGATCGTCGCCAGAGTTAGCCAATAAATCGAGTCAATCGATCGTTCAGGGGCTTCGGGAGCCGTCAGATGAATATTCATGAATACCAGGCCAAGGCGCTGCTGCACGAATTCGGCGTGCCGATCTCGAAGGGCGTGCCGGTGCTGCGGGCCTCCGATTCCGACGTGGCCGCGAAAACGCTGGGCGGCCCGGTCTGGGTGGTGAAGAGCCAGATCCATGCCGGCGGCCGCGGCAAGGGCAAGTTCAAGGAAGCCTCGGCCGGCGACAAGGGCGGCGTCCGCATCGCCAAATCGATCGCCGAGGTCAATGAATTCGCCAAGCAGATGCTGGGCGCGACGCTGGTCACGGTGCAGACCGGCCCGCACGGCAAGCAGGTCAACCGGCTCTACATCGAGGACGGCTCCGACATCGACAAGGAGTTCTATCTGTCGATCCTGGTCAACCGCGAAACCTCCGAAGTGTCGTTCGTGGTCTCCACCGAAGGCGGCGTCAACATCGAGGACGTCGCGCACAACAGCCCCGAGAAGATCGTGACGCTTCTCGGTCGATCCGGCCACCGGCATCATGGGCGCATCACGGCCGCACCGTGGCGAAGGCGCTGGGGCTGTCCGGCGATCTCGCCAAGCAGGCGGAAAAACTGGTGGCGCAGCTCTATGCGGCGTTCGTCGCCAAGGACATGGCGATGCTGGAGATCAACCCGCTGGTCGTCACCAAGCAGGGCGATCTGCGCGTGCTCGACGCCAAGGTGTCGTTCGACGGCAACGCGCTCTATCGCCATCCCGACGTGGTGGCGCTGCGCGACGAGACCGAGGAAGACGCCAAGGAAATCGAGGCGTCGAAATACGACCTCAACTACGTCACCCTCGACGGCACCATCGGCTGCATGGTCAACGGCGCCGGCCTCGCCATGGCGACGATGGACATCATCAAGCTCTACGGCATGGCGCCGGCGAACTTCCTCGACGTCGGCGGCGGCGCCGACAAGGCCAAGGTCACCGCGGCGTTCAAGATCATCACCGCCGATCCCAATGTGAAGGGCATCCTGGTCAACATCTTCGGCGGCATCATGAAATGCGACATCATCGCCGAAGGCGTGGTCGCCGCGGTGAAGGAAGTCGGCCTGAAGGTGCCGCTGGTGGTGCGGCTCGAAGGCACCAATGTCGATGCCGGCAAGAAGATCATCCGGGAATCCGGTCTCAACGTGCTGCCGGCCGACGATCTCGACGATGCCGCGCAGAAGATCGTCAAGGCCGTGAAGGGGGGCTGAGCCGATGGCCGAGGACCATCTCGCCGCACCGACGCCGCTTGAGGAGCATCGCAAGCTTGCGGTGTTCGCGGGCGAGTGGAGCGGTGAAGAGATGGTCTATCCGTCGCGCTGGACCGCCGGAGGGCCCGCCACCTCGCAGGTCGTCGCGCGCATCGATCTCAACGGCTTCTATCTGATTCAGGACACGCCGCCAGATGCGCGACGGCAAGGAAAGCTTCGCCACCCACGGCGTGTTCACCTACGATCGCGAGGACCGGCTCTACAAACTGTTCTGGCACGATTCGCTCGGCTACTACCCGCCGTCGCCGGCCTCCGGCGGCTGGAGCGGCAAGACCCTGATCCTGGTGCGCGGCTCGCTGCGCGGCAATGCGCGCCATGTCTATGAAGTCCTCGACGACAACAGCTACAGCATGAAAATCCAGTTTTCGCCCGACGCGGAAGGATGGGCCGACGTGCTCACCGGCGTGTATCGGCGCATCCACTGACCCCTATCGATCGTCTCGCGAAAGCAGTCTCAACCATGTCCATCCTGATCGACAAAAATACCAAAGTCATCTGCCAGGGCTTTACCGGCAAGAACGGCACCTTTCATTCCGAGGCCGCGATCGCCTATGGCACCAAGATGGTCGGCGGCACCTCGCCCGGCAAAGGCGGTGCGGTGCATCTCGGCCTGCCGGTGTTCGACACCGTGGCCGAGGCGCGCGAGAAGACCGGCGCCGATGCCAGCGTGATCTACGTGCCGCCGCCGGGGGCTGCGGACGCGATCTGCGAAGCCATCGATGCCGAAATTCCGCTGATCGTCTGCATCACCGAGGGCATTCCGGTGCTCGACATGGTGCGGGTGAAGCGTTCGCTGTCGGGATCGAAATCGCGGCTGATCGGGCCGAATTGCCCGGGCGTGATGACCGCCGGCGAATGCAAGATCGGCATCATGCCGGCCAACATCTTCAAGCCCGGCAATGTCGGCATCGTGTCGCGTTCGGGCACGCTGACCTATGAGGCGGTGTTCCAGACCACCCAGGAGGGCCTCGGCCAGACCACCGCGGTCGGCATCGGCGGCGATCCGGTCAAGGGCACCGAATTCATCGCCGTGCTCGAAATGTTTCTGGCCGACCCCAAGACCACCTCGATCGTGATGATCGGCGAAATCGGCGGTTCGGCCGAGGAAGACGCCGCCCAGTTCCTCAAGGACGAAGCCAAGCGCGGCCGCAAGAAGCCGATGGTCGGTTTCATCGCCGGCGTCACGGCGCCTCCCGGGCGCCGCATGGGCCACGCCGGCGCGATCATCTCCGGCGGCAAGGGCGACGCCGGCTCCAAGACCGCGGCGATGGAAGCGGCCGGAATTACGGTCTCGCCGTCGCCGGCGCGGCTCGGAAAGACCCTTGTCGAAAAATTGAAGTCCTAATTCAATTCTTTGGTTCTTTTCGGCGCGAACATTCGCCTTATATAGGGTAAAAGCTCTCCTATCACGCTGATCCGGTACCCGGATCGGCTGTTGCGCCGTATTCCATGCGCGAAGTAAAAATCACCAGGACGCAATCATGTCTCGCCAAGACGCGAATGCCGCATTTGCCCTCTCCTCGTTTCTGCAGGGCACCAACGCCCCCTACATCGACGATATCTACGCCCGCTACGAGAAAGACCCCGCCTCGGTCGATCGCCGAATGGCAGGAGTTCTTCAAGAGCCTGAAGGACCAGCCGGCCGACGTGCTGAAAAACGCCGAAGGACCGTCCTGGGGCCGGGACAACTGGCCGCTGACGCCGCGCGACGATCTGACCTCCGCGCTCGACGGCAACTGGGCCGAAGTCGAAAAGGTGATCGGCAGCAAGATTGCGGCCAAGGCGCAGGCCAAGGGCGCCGAACTGGTGGCGGCCGACGTCCATCAGGCGACGCGCAATTCGGTCCGCGCCCTGATGCTGATCCGGGCCTACCGCATGCGCGGCCATTTCCACGCCAAGCTCGACCCGCTCGGGATCGAGCCGCCGCGCGATCGCGAGGAACTCGATCCGCGCTCCTACGGCTTCGTCGACGGCGATTTCGACCGCAAGATCTTCCTCGACCATGTGCTCGGCCTCGAATACGCGACCTTGCGGGAAATCGTCGCGATCTGCGAACGCACCTACTGCCAGACGCTCGGCGTCGAGTTCATGCACATCACCAACGGCGCGCAGAAGAGCTGGATCCAGGAGCGCATCGAGGGACCGGACAAGGAAATCAGTTTCACCCGCGAGGGCCGGCGCGCGATCCTGACGAAGCTGGTCGAGGCCGAAGGTTTCGAGAAATTCTGCGATCTCAAATTCACCGGCACCAAGCGCTTCGGGCTGGACGGCGCGGAATCGCTGATTCCGGCGCTCGAACAGATCATCAAGCGTGGCGGCAATCTGGGCGTCAAGGAAATCGTTGTCGGCATGCCGCATCGCGGCCGCCTCAACGTGCTGACCCAGGTGATGGGCAAGCCGCATCGCGCGCTGTTTCATGAATTCAAGGGCGGCTCGGCCAATCCCGACGTGGTCGAGGGCTCCGGCGACGTCAAATATCATCTCGGCGCCTCGTCCGACCGCGAGTTCGACAACAACCGGATCCATCTGTCGCTGACCGCCAATCCCGTCGCATCTGGAGATCGTCGATCCCGTGGTGCTCGGCAAGGTCCGCGCCAAGCAGGACCAGCATGGCGATCCGCCGGACCAGCGCATCTCGGTGCTGCCGCTGCTGATGCACGGCGACGCCGCGTTCGCCGGTCAGGGCGTGGTGGCGGAATGCTTCGGCCTGTCCGACCTGAAGGGCTACCGCACCGGCGGTTCGCTGCATTTCATCGTCAACAACCAGATCGGATTCACCACCTATCCGCGCTATTCGCGCTCCTCGCCCTATCCGTCCGATGTGGCGAAGATGATCGACGCGCCGATCTTCCACGTCAACGGCGACGATCCGGAAGCGGTGGTGTTCGCGGCCAAGGTCGCGATCGAATTCCGGCAGAAATTCCACAAGCCGGTTGTGATCGATATGTTCTGCTATCGCAGGCATGGCCATAACGAGGGCGACGAGCCGGCATTCACCCAGCCGGTGATGTACAAGAAGATCGCGACGCATCCGACCACGCTGGAGATTTATTCCAGGCGGCTGATCGCCGACGGCGTGATGACCGAAGGCGAGATCGAGAAGGCCAAGGCCGACTGGCGCGCCCGGCTCGATGCCGAACTCGAGGCCGGCTCGGGCTACAAGCCGAACAAGGCCGACTGGCTCGACGGCAAGTGGGCCGGGTTCAAGTCGGCGGACCAGGAAGAAGATCCGCGCCGCGGCGTCACCGGCGTCGACGTCGCGGTGCTGAAGGATATCGGCCGCAAGATCACCAAGGTGCCCGACGGCTTCAGGGTTCACCGCACCGTGCAGCGGTTTCTGGAGAACCGCGCCAAGGCGATCGAGAACGGCGTCGGGATCGACTGGGCGACCGGCGAAGGCGCTGGCGTTCTGCACGCTGCTGCAGGAAGGCCATCACGTCCGGCTGTCGGGGCAGGACAGCGAGCGCGGCACCTTCTCGCAGCGGCACTCGGTGCTGATCGATCAGGAAGACGAAAGCCGCTACACGCCGTTCAATCATCTCGGCGGCGATCAGGGCCATTACGAGGTCATCAATTCGCTGCTCTCGGAAGAGGCCGTGCTCGGCTTCGAGTACGGCTATTCGCTGGCCGAGCCGAACGCGCTGACGATCTGGGAAGCGCAGTTCGGCGATTTCGCCAACGGCGCGCAGGTGCTGTTCGACCAGTTCATCTCGTCGGGCGAACGCAAATGGCTGCGGATGTCGGGCCTCGTCTGCATGCTGCCGCACGGCTATGAAGGGCAGGGGCCGGAGCATTCCTCGGCGCGGCTCGAACGCTTCCTGCAGATGTGCGCCGAAGACAACATGCAGGTGGTCTATGCCACCACGCCGGCGAATTTCTTCCACGTGCTGCGGCGCCAATTGCATCGCGAGATCCGCAAGCCGCTGATCCTGATGACGCCGAAGTCGCTGCTGCGGCACAAGCGCGCGGTCTCGCGGCTCGACGAGATGGGCGCCGACACCACCTTCCATCGCCTGCTCTACGATGACGCGGCGATGCTGCCCGACGAAAAGATCAAGCTGGTGCCGGACGACAAGATCCGCCGCGTCGTACTGTGCTCGGGCAAGGTCTATTACGATATCTACGACGAGCGCGAAAAACGCGGCATCGACGATGTCTACATCATGCGCGTCGAGCAGCTTTATCCGGTGCCGCTGAAGGCGCTGGTGCAGGAGCTCGGGCGCTTCAAGAATGCCGAACTGGTCTGGTGCCAGGAAGAGCCGCGCAACATGGGGGCGTGGCATTTCATCGAGCCCTATCTCGAATGGGTGCTGAACCAGATCAACGCGCCGAACAAGCGTCCGCGCTATGCCGGGCGGGCCGCGGCCGCGGCGACGGCCACCGGTTTGATGACCAAGCATCTGGCGCAGCTCAAGGCTCTGCTGGACGACGCGCTGAACTGATGAATTTGCAATCCGTCATGCCCCGCGAAAGCGGGGCATCCAGCACTCTGCGCCGCTTTCGTTGAATCGGGACCGTCATGGATTGCTGGATCGTCCGCCTTCGCGGACGATGACCGCACAGGATATTGGGGAAACTGACCATGACTGAAATTCGCGTTCCGACGCTCGGCGAGTCCGTGACCGAGGCCACCATTGGCCGCTGGTTCAAGAAGGCCGGCGACGCCGTGGCGGTCGATGAACCGCTGGTCGAACTGGAGACCGACAAGGTCACCATCGAAGTGCCGGCGCCTTCCGCGGGCACCCTTGGCGAGATCGCCGCCAAGGATGGCGAAACCGTCGCCGTCGGCGCGCTGCTCGGACAGATCAGTGAAGGTGGGGCGGGAGCCGCCGCCAAGCCGGCCGCGGCACCCGCCAAGGCGCCGCCGCTCACCGCCCCGCCGCCGCCCGCAGCCGCTGCTCCGCGCTCAGAAGGCTCCGCCGGCCGACGCGCCGCTGGCGCCGTCGGTGCGCAAGATCTCGGCCGAAAGCGGCATCGATGCCGCCACCGTCCCCGGCTCGGGCAAGGACGGCCGTGTCACCAAGGGCGACATGCTGGCCGCGATCGAGAAGGCCGCGTCGGCGCCGACCCCGGTCAATCAGCCCGCCGCCGCGGTGCAGGTGCGCGCCCCGTCGCCGGCCGACGATGCCGCGCGCGAGGAGCGCGTGAAGATGACGCGGCTGCGCCAGACCATCGCGCGCCGCCTCAAGGACGTGCAGAACACCGCGGCGATGCTGACGACCTTCAACGAGGTCGACATGAGCCACATCATGGCGATGCGGGCCCAGTACAAGGACGTGTTCGAGAAGAAGCACGGCAGCAAGCTGGGATTTATGGGCTTCTTCACCAAGGCCTGCGTGCAGGCGCTGAAGGACATTCCGGCGGCCAACGCCGAGATCGACGGCACCGATCTGATCTACAAGAATTATTATCACATCGGCGTCGCGGTCGGCACCGACAAGGGCCTGGTGGTGCCGGTGGTGCGCGACAGCGATCGCAAGTCGATCGCCGAGATCGAAAAGAGCATCGCCGATTTCGGACGCCGCGCGCGCGACGGCCAGCTCAAGATCGACGAGATGCAGGGCGGCACCTTCACCATCACCAATGGCGGCATCTACGGCTCGCTGATGTCGACCCCGATCCTGAACGCGCCGCAGTCCGCCATTCTCGGCATGCACAAGATTCAGGATCGCCCGGTCGCGATCGCCGGCAAGGTCGAGATCCGCCCGATGATGTATCTGGCGCTGTCCTACGATCACCGCGTCATCGACGGCAAGGAAGCGGTGACGTTCCTGGTGCGGGTCAAGGAAAGCCTGGAAGATCCGGCGCGGCTGGTGCTGGATCTGTGATGCGTTTCGCATCCTGATGTCTGGCTCGTTAGAGGCATCGTGAGCAAGCGCTTGGGGGGAAATCTTGACTGACAGGGTTGCGATCATCACCGGCGGCAGCCGCGGCATCGGCCGCGCCACCGCAATGGCCGCCGCCGCGCGCGGCTTTCGAGGTTTGCGTCGGTTACGCCAGCAACGAAGCCGCCGCGCACGAGGTGGTCGCGGCCATCGAGGCCAGCAACGGCAAGGCCATCGCGGTGAAATGCGACGTCGGCAGCGAGAGCGATATCCTGGCGCTGTTCAAGGCCGCGGACGGTTTCGGGACGCTCGGCGGGCTCGTCAACAACGCCGGCATCGTCGGGGCGACGGCGCGGGTCGAGGACATGTCCGCCGAGCGCATCCAGCGCATGATGGCTGTCAACGTCACCGGCAGCATGCTGTGCGCGCGCGAGGCGGTGAAGCGGATGTCGACCCGCCATGGCGGCAAGGGCGGCGTCATCGTCAACCTGTCGTCGGTGGCCGCCAAACTCGGTTCGCCCAATACCTATGTCGACTACGCGGCCTCCAAGGGCGCGATTGATTCATTCACGGTCGGGCTCGGTCACGAAGTCGCCGGCGAGGGCATTCGCGTCGCGGCGATCCGGCCCGGGCTGATCGACACCGAAATTCACGCCAGCGGCGGCGATCCCGACCGCGCCCACCGGCTCAGCCACATGGTGCCGATGAAGCGCGTCGGCACCGCCGACGAAATCGCCAATGCCATCGTCTGGCTGATGTCCGACGAGGCTTCCTACGTGACCGGCGCGATCCTTGATGTATCGGGCGGGCGCTGAATACGTGGTGCGTGACGGAGAGTGGTCGTGCCGGTCGTTGCGATTGTCGATGGCGTGAAAATCGAGTTCTATCCGGATGAGCATCCGCCGCCGCATTTTCACGCCCGGTATGCAGAATTTGCAGCTCAGATTGAAATCCGGACCAGCAGGGTTTTACGTGGTTCGCTGCCTCCCGCGAAACTCAGCCGTGTGCTATCTTGGGCTGCCCAACATCAATCGGGGCTGATGAACGCCTGGGCCGCGGTAGAAGAACTGCGGAAGCCGGAGAAGATAAATGACTGACATAATCGCTATGCATAGTGCGGAGCCGGTCATATTTGGTGTCGTCAAGATTGTCTGGAAAGACGGCTTTGCCGGCATCGTGGACTTGCGGCCATTGCTCGCAAAGGGAGAGATGTTTGAATTTCTTCGTGTCAATCCCGCCCGTTTTGACGATCTTAGGCTTGAAGATCACGGTCATAAAATCTTCTGGCTCGACGATCAGGGAGACGAGATCGATTTCGGGTCGGACTCCTTGCGTCACCGCGCCGAACGTCAAGCCGGTCTCCTTCATCTCGCCAGCTGAATAGAAAGCTTTCATGGCCACTTACGATCTCGTTGTTATCGGCACCGGTCCCGGCGGATATGTCTGCGCGATCCGCGCGGCGCAGCTCGGCATGAAGGTCGCGGTGGTCGAGAAGAACGCAACGCTCGGCGGCACCTGCCTCAATGTCGGATGCATGCCGTCGAAGGCGCTGCTGTACGCCTCCGAAATGTTCGAAGAGGCCGGGCACTCGTTCGCGAAGATGGGCGTCAGCGTCTCCGCGCCGAAACTCGATCTGCCCTCGATGATGAATTTCAAGCAGCAGGGCATCGACGGCAACGTCAAGGGCGTCGAATTCCTGATGAAGAAAAACAAGATCGACGTCATCAGCGGCAAGGGCAGGATCCTCGGCACCGGCAAGGTCGAGGTGTCCGGCAGCGACGGCAAGACGCAGATCGTGGAGACGAAAAACATCGTCATCGCCACCGGCTCCGATATCGCGCGGCTGAAGGGCATCGAGATCGACGAAAAGCGCATCGTGTCGTCGACCGGCGCGCTGTCGCTCGACAAGGTGCCGGAGAAACTGTTGATCGTCGGCGCCGGCGTGATCGGGCTCGAACTCGGCTCGGTGTGGCACCGGCTCGGCGCTGACGTCACCGTGGTCGAATTTCTCGACCGCATCCTGCCCGGCATGGACGGCGAGGTCGCCAAGCAATTCCAGCGCATCCTCGAAAAGCAGGGCTTTACGTTCAAGCTCGGCGCCAAGGTCACCGGCATCGACAGCTCGGGCAAGACGCTGGCCGCACAGATCGAGCCGGCCGCGGGCGGCAAGGCGGAAACGCTGGAAGCCGATGTGGTGCTGGTGTGTATCGGCCGCGTTGCCTACACCGAAGGCCTCGGCCTGAAGGAGGCCGGCGTCGCGCTCGACAATCGCGGCCGCGTCCAGATCGACGCGCATTTCGCCACCAGCGTGAAGGGCGTCTACGCGATCGGCGATGTCGTTGCCGGTCCGATGCTCGCCCACAAGGCCGAGGACGAAGGCGTCGCCTGCGCCGAAATTCTCGCCGGCCAGGCCGGGCATGTGAACTACGACGTGATCCCAGGTGTTGTGTATACCACGCCGGAAGTCTCGACCGTCGGCAAGACCGAGGAAGAGCTGAAGCAGGCCGGCGTCGCCTACACCGTCGGAAAATTCCCGTTCACCGCCAATGGCCGCTCCAAGGTCAACCAGACCACCGAGGGATTCGTCAAGGTTCTCGCAGATGCGAAGACCGATCGGGTGCTCGGCGTGCACATTGTCGGCCGCGAAGCCGGCGAAATGATTCACGAAGCCGCCGTATCTGATGGAATTCGGTGGTTCGGCCGAAGATCTGGCGCGCACCTGCCATGCCCATCCGACCCGCTCGGAAGCCATCAAGGAAGCCGCGCTTGCAGTCGGCAAGCGCGCGATCCATATGTAATCCACGCCCCGGCGAAGGTTGGGAGGGGACAACAACGAGAATGCGCCGCCTCCTTCAACCGATCTGGGTTCTGCTTGCGGTCATCTTCCTGATCGAGGCCTGGCTGTGGGATCACCTCGAGCCGATCGTGGCGGCGATCGTGGCGCTGATTCCGCTGCGCGCCTTCAAGCAATGGCTGGCCGAGCGCGTCGACACGCTGTCGCCGGCGATGACGCTGCTGGTATTCATCGTGCCGGTGATCCCGCTGTTTCCGCTCAAGCTGGTCGGGCTCTGGCTGCTCGCCCACGAATACTGGATCAGCGCCATCCTCACCATCATCTTCGCGAAATTCCTCGGCGTCGGCGTCGCCGCCTTCATCTTCGACGTGACGCGGCCGAAATTGCTGCAGATGGAATGGTTCGAAAAACTCTATGAGTTCGTCATCGCATTGCGCGCCAAGGCGAATGCGCTGGTCGATCCGATCAAGCTGCGAATCAAGCAAGCCCTGGGTGGCGACGGCTGGTCATCGCGGATGTTGCGGCTGATCCAGCGCTTCCGCAAAAGCGTGCACGAGGCGCGTTAGCTTTTCACAGCGCCAGATGCAGGACGTGCGGCGCGAACAGGCCGATCGCGGTAAATGCGAGGCCGGTCAGCGCCAGCAGGCCGGATATCCAGGCCAGCCCGATGATGCCGGTGATGATGGTCGCCGAAGCCAGCACGATGCCGATCTGAAACGCCGCCGAAGCGAGCTCGAAGTGATGATACTTTGCCTCCGCCAGGTCGCGCTCTTCCTCGGCATGCTTGGCGCGTTCGGACAGTTGATCCTGCCCTTCGCCGGTTTCCGGCTCCGAGCGATAGCGCGCGGCGGTCTTCTGCCACTCGTCGATCTGCTTTTGCAGCGCCGCCTTGGCGGCAGCGTCGCCGATGGTGCCGAGGCTCAATTTGGCCTCATCCGACGCGGTCTGGACCACCGTGCGGCGGATGCTCTTGGCCTGAAAGAATGCCCACAGGTTCGAGCTTTCGACGTTCTTGCTGATGGCTTCGGTCTGGGCGCCTTTGCCCAGCGTCTCCGACAGCGCCAGAAACAGCGCGATCACGGCAATCAGCAGCGCGATCTTCCTGTTTTCCCCGGCGGCTTCCTTGGCGCTGTCCGCCTGCTCCATGCTTTCCTGCGCGCTCATGATTTTCTCCCCCGCTGGACCGGCATCCACGATTGACCGAACCGCATCACCGGCGCAAGGGGCAAGCGGATGTGACGTCAACGCATCAAGGTTGAAAGCCGGCTCAGGCGCGCGGATGCGCGGTGCGGTAGACTTCGAACAGCCGCTCGGTATCGATCCCGGTGTAAATCTGCGTGGTCGAGAGCGAAGCGTGGCCGAGCAGTTCCTGGATCGCGCGCAGGTCGCCGCCGCGGGTCAGCAGGTGGGTCGCGAAAGAATGGCGCAGCGCATGCGGCGTCGCGCTGTCGGGCAGGCCCAGCGCGCCGCGCAGCCGTTCCATGGTGAGCTGGATGATTCGGGCCTTGAGCGGGCCGCCGCGGGCGCCGACAAAGATCGGCCCTTCCGGCGGCAGCGGATGCGGACACATCGCCACATAATCCTGGACCAGCGTCAGCACGTTCTGCAGCACCGGCACCATGCGGGTCTTGTTGCCCTTGCCGGTCACGATCAGGCACGTCGCCCGCGCCCGGCAACGGCACGTCGCGGCGTTTCAGCCCGAGCGCTTCGGAGATGCGCAGACCCGAGCCGTATAACAGCGCCATCACGGCGGCGTCGCGCGCCCAGATCCAGGGATCGCGGGTCTCGCCGGCGCGCTCGTCGGCATCGGCGAAACGCTTGGCCGCCACCATCGGAATCGGTTTCGGCAGGCTCTTTCCGACCTTGGGGGCGCGGATCGCCGACAAGGCGCCGACCTTGCCCTTGCCTTCCCGCTCGAGGAAGCGCCCGAACGAGCGCAGGCCGGCCAGCGCCCGCATCAGGGAACGGCCGCCGATATCGTCGGCGCGCCGCATCGCCATGAAGGCCCTGACGTCGCTGGCCTCAAGCGCTGCAAAGCCGGCAAGCGTCACCCGCGCGCCCCAGTGTTCGCTCAGAAAGACCAGACACTGGCGGAGGTCGCGGGCATAGGCCTCCGATGTCTTCGGCGACAGCCTGCGTTCGGCGCGCAGATGCGACAGCCAGCGCGTCATCTGAAGCGCGATGTCGTCGGCGGCGCAGGCGAGTTCGATCGGTTGAATGACGGGAGTTGGCTTGGCCATGTGGCCCTCGGAGGCGCGAACAGCCGATACTATCACATCCCGGTCGTTTAGCTTTGGTGAACCGCGCGCGTCCGGCTATTGGTGCCGATCGCCACGTGATGTGACTGGCCCCGCCCGGGCGGCGGCTTTAAGTTAGCCGAAACCCCACTTCGAGCCTGATTCCCAGATGGACCATTCCACGCGCGCCAGCACGCCATCCGCGTCGTCGATGCGCGTCGTCGATGTGCTGGTGCCGGTCGCGCTCAATCAGGCCTATTCCTACCGGGTGCCGCGCGGCATGGAGTTAAAGCCGGGCGACGTGGTGTGCGTGCCGCTGGGGCCGCGCGAGGTGGTCGCGGTGGTCTGGGCCGACAACGCCAATCCGGATCCGCGCCTGCACAATCGGCTCAAGGACGTCGGCGAAAAGCTCGACGTGCCGCCGTTGAAGGAAGAACTGCGCAGCCTGGTCGACTGGGTCGCCAACTACACGCTGTCGGCACGCGGCATGGTGCTGCGCATGACGTTGCGGATGGGCGAGCATCTCGGCCCGGAGCGGATGCGGATGGGCGTGCGTCTGATCGGCGAAGTCGCCCAGACGCATGACCCCGGCGCGGCGGCGGCTGATCGAACTTTTGTCCGACGGCCTGCTGCACGGCAAATCCGAGGCCGCCAGGGAAGCCGGCGTCAGCGCCGGCGTGATCGACGGCCTGGTCGATGAAGGCACGCTGACGATCGAGCCGATGCCGCGCGCGCTGGCGCCGCCGGCGCCCGATCCGTCGTTCGCCGAGCCGGACTTTTCCCGCCAGCAGCGCACCGCGGTGGACGCGATGCGGGCGCTGGCGGCGAACGGCAGTTTTCATGTCGCGCTGCTCGACGGCGTCACCGGTTCGGGCAAGACCGAAGTCTATTTCGAAGCCATCGCCGAGATCATCCGCCGCGGCAAGCAGTCGCTGATCCTGATGCCGGAGATCGCGCTGACCGGACAGTTCCTCGATCGCTTCGCGCAGCGTTTCGGCGTGCGGCCGCTGGAGTGGCATTCCGAACTGACCCCGCGCACCCGGCAACGCAACTGGGCCGCGATCGCGGCGGGCGAAGCGCCTGTCGTGGTGGGCGCGCGCTCCGCGCTGTTTCTGCCCTATGCCAATCTCGGGCTGATCATCGTCGATGAAGAGCACGACCAGGCCTACAAGCAGGACGAAGGCGCGCATTACCACGCCCGCGACATGGCGGTGGTGCGTGCGCATATCGCGAAAATTCCGATCGTGCTGGCGTCGGCGACGCCGTCGGTCGAGACCGAAGTCAATGCGCGCAAGGGCCGCTACCAGCGCGTGGTGCTGCCGTCGCGGTTCGGCGGCCAGCACATGCCGCATATCGAGGCGATCGATCTGCGCCGCGAAGCGCCGGTGCGCGGCCGTTTCATCTCGCCGCGCTCTGGCCGAGCATATCCGGATCGCGATCGAGCGGCGCGAGCAGGCGCTGTTGTTCCTCAACCGCCGCGGCTACGCGCCGCTGACGCTATGCCGCGCCTGCGGGCATCGCTTTGCCTGCACCATCTGCGACGCCTGGCTGGTCGATCACCGCTTTCGCCAGCGGCTGGTTTGCCACCATTGCGGCTTCTCGATGCCGCGTCCGCAGGCCTGTCCGCATTGCCGGCGGAGCAATCGCTGGTCGCGGTCGGTCCCGGCGTCGAACGCCTGCAGGAGGAGGCCGCCACGCTGTTTCCGGAAGCGCGCACCATGGTGCTGTCGAGCGATCTGATCACCTCGATCGAGACCATGCGCAGCGAATTGAACGAGATCGCCGAAGGCCGCGTCGACATCATCATCGGCACCCAATTGGTGGCGAAGGGCCATAATTTTCCGCGGCTCAATCTGGTCGGCGTGGTCGATGCCGATCTCGGGCTTGAGCAATGGCGATCCGCGCGCCGCCGAGCGGACGTTTCAACTGCTCAACCAGGTGATCGGACGCGCCGGGCGCGATCAGGGCCGCGGCGTCGGCTATCTGCAGACCCATCAGCCCGAACATCCCGTGATGAAGGCGCTGGTGGCGTGCGACCGCGAGGCGTTCTACGCCAGCGAGATCGAGGCCCGCGAACGCACCGGCTATCCGCCGTTCGGCCGGCTGGCGAGCCTGATCATTTCCGCGGGCGACCGGCCCACCGCGGAGGGGTTTGCGCGCAAGCTGGCCGCGATCGCGCCGATCGACGAGCGGATCCAGGTGCTGGGACCCGCCGAAGCCCCGCTCGCCGTGATCAAGGGCCGCTATCGTTTCCGGCTGCTGGTGAAATCGCTGCGCAATGTCGATCTGTCGGAATATTTGCGCGAATGGCTCGCCATGCGGTCCAAAGACCAAAGGCAATCTCAAGCTCGAGATCGACGTCGATCCGCAGAGCTTTTTGTAAAAGCGCATCCGGTCAACCAGGAAAGCCGTCATTCCGGGCCCCGCGCAAACAGGCGCGTCCCGGAATGACGGAACAACAAAAAGGCCTGCCGTCATTTGCGACGGCAGGCTTTTTCGGCGCGCAGGAAGTCCTGCGGCCGTCACGCAACGCTTACCGAACTGGCGTCGAAGCGTTACAGACCTCGGCGATGACGCGGCCGACACCGGCGCCGGTCAGGCCGACCGCGCGCGCGGCGGCGGTCGAAAGGTCCAGAACCCGGCCGCGGACGAACGGGCCGCGGTCATTGACGGTCACGACGACGCTGCGGCCGCCATGGGTCACCCTGAGCTTGGTGCCGAACGGCAGCGAGCGGTGGGCGCAGGTCATGGCGTTCTGATTGAAACGCTGGCCCGAGGCGGTCTTGCTGCCGGATTCGTTGCCGTAATAGGAGGCCATCCCCGAGAAGCTGCGTCCGGAGCCCTGACGAAGGGGCGATCGAGGCATTGGCGTCGCGCCAGGAACCGCCGCCGAGAGAGTTGCGGGCGTGATGAGAATGGTGGCGGTGGCCATGATGATGTCTATGGGATTTGGCCGAAGCCTCGGTGATACCGCCCCCGAAAAGAACAGTTGCGGCGAAAATAGCGAGCGCCGTGCGCGACTGGGTTACGTTTCCCAGTGCCAGTTTTTTGGATGTCAGCATATATCAGTCCCTCAACAGAGTATTGCCACATATGTGGCAAGTGGAACCCCCGTCCCATTTTGAGCAATCGCCGTTTGGTGACCTAATAAGGCGTAAAATGGGCAGTAAATCGTTTTGCCTCCCGCTGAAATATCTTGTGACCGAATGCAGCTAATCCAACTGAGTTTCGTGTTGGCGCGGATTAACAATTTATTAACCAACTTATTACTTGGCAATACTTGAGAACGAAGTTATCGCCGGTTTCGGTCAAGTTTGAGCAAGTAATGCGTGGGATGCGAATGGCTCGCTGGGCGCGCCTGCTCCTGCGAATGGCTCATGGAGCCATGCGTTCAGCGGCGGAACGATTTTCTGCGCCGGCGCGGCGCGACGCGCCGGTCTACCGGGGGTTGACAAATGAATTTGCCGGCGATGGATTTGCTCGAAAGCGCCGTCGAGGAATCGCCGCGACAACGGTATGCGACAAGGCGTCATCAGTCGCCGGCGTCATGTTGCACCTGCGCTCTCGCTATGTTAGCAAAGCCGCGATTTTAACGTTGCCGGTACAGTTCGTACCGGTCGAAAATCGAAGTCCCGCTTGAATTCCAAGGGCTTGGATCGCTAGGCGCCGCATCGTGGCGACGGTTTTTCCCTTGCGAGTTTGACAGCTAAAAGAGCGTGCTGTGGCTGCTGAAGATCCGTCCGTTTCGGGAGTGTCCGGCCGTTATGCAACGGCCTTGTTCGAATTGGCGCGCGATGAAAAATCCATCGACGCGGTAAAGGCCGATCTCGATCGGTTCGACGCCATGCTGGCGGACAGCGCCGATTTGAAGCGGCTGGTGCGCAGCCCGGTGTTTTCGGCGAATTCACAGGCGAAGGCGCTGTCGGCGGTGCTCGACAAGGCCGGTATTTCCGGCATTTCCGCCAAATTCCTGAAAGTCCTCACCGCCAACCGCCGGCTGTTCGCGGTCGGCGACGTGATCCGTGCGTTCCGCGCGCTGGTCGCCAAGTTCAAAGGTGAGGCGACGGCCGACGTTACCGTCGCGGAGAAGCTCAGCGACAAGAATCTCGACGCCCTGAAGACCGCCCTGAAATCGGTGACCGGCAAGGACGTCGCGCTCAACGTGAATGTCGATCCCTCGATCATCGGCGGCCTTGTGGTCAAGCTCGGCAGCCGCATGGTGGATAGTTCGCTTCGCACCAAACTCAATTCGATCAAGCACGCGATGAAAGAGGCAGGCTGATGGACATCCGCGCCGCGGAAATTTCCGCGATCCTCAAGGACCAGATCAAGAATTTCGGCCAGGAGGCTGAGGTTTCCGAAGTCGGACAGGTGCTGTCCGTCGGCGACGGCATTGCCCGCGTCTACGGCCTCGACAACGTCCAGGCCGGCGAGATGGTCGAGTTCGAAAACGGCACGCGCGGCATGGCGCTGAACCTCGAAACCGACAACGTCGGCATCGTGATCTTCGGCGCCGACCGCGAGATCAAGGAAGGCCAGACCGTCAAGCGCACCCGCGCCATCGTCGATACCCCGGTGGGCAAGGGTCTGCTCGGCCGCGTGGTCGATGCGCTCGGCAATCCGATCGACGGCAAGGGTCCGATCCAGGCCGACAAGCGGATGCGCGTCGACGTCAAGGCGCCCGGCATCATTCCGCGCAAATCGGTCAACGAGCCGATGGCGACCGGCCTCAAGGCGATCGATGCGCTGATCCCGGTCGGCCGCGGCCAGCGCGAGCTGATCATCGGCGACCGCCAGACCGGCAAGACCGCGATCGCGCTCGACACCATTCTGAACCAGAAGCCGCTCAACGCGCAGACCGACGAGAAGATCAAGCTGTATTGCGTCTACGTCGCGATCGGCCAGAAGCGCTCGACCGTCGCCCAGTTCGTCAAGGTGCTGGAAGAGCAGGGCGCGCTGGAATATTCGATCATCGTCGCGGCCACCGCGTCCGATCCGGCGCCGATGCAGTACATCGCGCCGTTCACCGGCTGCACCATGGGCGAATATTTCCGCGACAACGGCATGCATGCCGTCATCATCTATGACGATCTGTCGAAGCAGGCGGTGGCCTATCGCCAGATGTCGCTGCTGCTGCGCCGCCCGCCGGGCCGCGAAGCCTATCCCGGCGACGTGTTCTACCTGCATTCGCGCCTGCTCGAGCGCGCCGCCAAGCTCAACGACGAGCATGGCTCGGGCTCGCTGACGGCGCTGCCGGTCATCGAAACCCAGGCCAACGACGTGTCGGCCTATATTCCGACCAACGTGATCTCGATTACCGACGGCCAGATCTTCCTCGAGACCGATCTGTTCTTCCAGGGCATTCGCCCGGCGGTGAACGTCGGTCTGTCGGTGTCGCGCGTCGGATCGTCGGCGCAGACCAAGGCGATGAAAAAGGTCGCCGGCAAGATCAAGGGCGAGCTGGCGCAGTACCGCGAAATGGCGGCGTTCGCGCAGTTCGGCTCCGATCTCGATGCCTCGACGCAGCGCCTGCTGGCCGG
This sequence comes from uncultured Alphaproteobacteria bacterium, assembly GCA_963734795.1. Taxonomy (GTDB): domain Bacteria; phylum Pseudomonadota; class Alphaproteobacteria; order Rhizobiales; family Xanthobacteraceae; genus Bradyrhizobium. The sequence continues at coordinate 484,020 of CAVTIW010000009.1, read as the reverse complement.
GGTTCGCGCCTGACCGAACTCCTGAAGCAGCCGCAATTCTCGCCGCTGAAGATGGAAGAGCAGGTCGTGGTGATCTATGCCGGCGTCAACGGCTATCTCGACGCGCTTCCGGTCGCCAAGGTGCGCAGCTTCGAGGACGGCCTGCTGTCGCTGCTGCGCGGCAAGAACGTCGACATCCTCAACACCATCCGCGACACCCGCGATCTCAACGACGACACCGCCGCCAAGCTCAAGATCGGTGGTCGAGGGTTACGCCAAGACGTTTGCTTGATTTCTTCACCTCTCCCGCTTGCGGGGGAGGTCGACCGGCTTAGCCGGTCGGGTGGGGGCTGTCTTCTTACGCGCAGGGCTCCCGCCCCGACCCTCCCCGCAAGCGGGAGAGGGCGATGCGACCGAGGTGCAGGGGTTAGACTGAGAATGGCTTCACTTAAAGACATGCGGGTCCGCATCGCCTCCACCAAGGCGACGCAGAAGATCACCAAGGCCATGCAGATGGTCGCGGCGTCAAAGCTGCGCCGCGCGCAGACCGCCGCCGAAGCGGCGCGGCCCTACGCCGAGAAAATGGATGCCGTGATCTCCAACATTGCGACCGCGGCCGCGGGCTCGCCCGGCGCGCCGGCGCTGCTGGCCGGCACCGGCAATGACAAGGTGCATCTGCTGCTGGTCTGCACCGGCGAGCGCGGCCTGTCCGGCGCCTTCAATTCGTCGATCGTGCGTCTGGCCCGCGAGCGCGCGCTGACGCTGATCAACGAGGGCAAAGAGGTCAAGTTCTTCTGCGTCGGCCGCAAGGGATTTGAGCAGCTGCGCCGCAACTTCGAGAAGCAGATCGTCGAAAATATCGAGCTGCGCTCGGTTCGCCAGCTCGGCTTCGTCAATGCCGAAGACATCGCCAAAAAGGTGCTTGCGCGCTTCGAGGCCGGCGAGTTCGACGTCTGCACGCTGTTCTATTCGCGCTTCAAGTCGGTGATCGCGCAGGTGCCGACCGCGCAGCAGATCATTCCGCTGGTGGTGGAAGCTCCGCCTGCCAATGCCGGCCCGGCGACATCTTACGAATACGAGCCGGAAGAAGACGAGATCCTGACCGGCCTGTTGCCGCGCAATCTCGCGGTGCAGATCTTCCGCGCCTTGCTGGAAAACAACGCCTCGTTCTACGGCGCGCAGATGAGCGCGATGGACAACGCCACCCGCAACGCCGGCGACATGATCCGCAAGCAAACCCTGATCTACAATCGAACCCGTCAGGCCATGATCACCAAGGAGCTGATTGAAATCATCTCCGGCGCCGAGGCGATCTAGCCGTCAACTGACGGTCGTTCACGTTTTCGGACTTCAAGGAGAGAGTTTTATGGCTACACCTGCCAACCAGACCGGACGCATCACGCAAGTCATCGGCGCCGTCGTCGACGTGCAGTTCGAAGGCCATCTGCCCGCCATTCTGAACGCGGTCACCACCATGAACGGCAAAAATCGCCTGGTGCTCGAAGTCGCCCAGCATCTCGGCGAAGCCACGGTGCGCACCATTGCGATGGACACCACCGAGGGCCTGGTCCGCGGCCAGGAAGTCAGCGACACCGGCAGCCCGATCAAGGTGCCGGTCGGCGCCGGCACGCTCGGCCGCATCATGAACGTGATCGGCGAGCCGATCGATGAAGCCGGTCCGATCGCCAACGAAGGCATGCGTGCGATCCATCAGGAAGCGCCGACCTATACCGATCAGTCCACCGAGGCTGAAATTCTCGTCACCGGCATCAAGGTCGTCGATCTCCTGGCGCCTTACGCCAAGGGCGGCAAGATCGGCCTGTTCGGCGGCGCCGGCGTCGGCAAGACCGTGCTGATTCAGGAGCTGATCAACAACGTCGCCAAAGCGCACGGCGGCAATTCGGTGTTCGCCGGCGTCGGCGAGCGTACCCGCGAAGGCAACGATCTCTATCACGAGTTCATCGAATCCAAGGTCAATGCCGACCCGCACAATCCCGATCCGAGCGTCAAATCGAAATGCGCGCTGGTGTTCGGCCAGATGAACGAGCCGCCCGGCGCCCGCATGCGCGTCGCGCTGTCCGGTCTCACCGTCGCCGAGCATTTCCGCGATCAGGGCCAGGACGTGCTGTTCTTCATCGACAACATCTTCCGCTTTACCCAGGCAGGATCGGAAGTGTCGGCGCTGCTCGGCCGTATTCCCTCGGCGGTGGGCTATCAGCCGACGCTCGCCACCGACATGGGCGCGCTGCAGGAGCGCATCACCACCACCCACAAGGGCTCGATCACCTCGGTGCAGGCGATCTACGTGCCGGCCGACGACTTGACCGACCCGGCGCCGGCCACCTCGTTCGCGCATCTCGACGCCACCACGGTGCTGAACCGCGCGATTTCGGAAAAGGGCATCTATCCGGCGGTGGATCCGCTCGACTCGACCTCGCGCATGCTGTCGCCGCTGATCGTCGGCGAGGAGCACTACACCACCGCGCGCATGGTCCAGCAGGTGCTGCAGCGTTACAAGTCGCTGCAGGACATCATCGCCATTCTCGGCATGGACGAACTGTCCGAAGAGGACAAGATCGCGGTGGCCCGCGCCCGCAAGATCGAGCGCTTCCTGTCGCAGCCGTTCCACGTCGCCGAAGTCTTCACGGGATCGCCGGGCAAGTTCGTCGACCTCGCCGACACCATCAAGGGTTTCCGCGCCATCTGCGAAGGCAAATACGATCATCTGCCGGAGGCGGCCTTCTACATGGTCGGCACCATCGAAGAGGCGGTCGAAAAGGGCAAGAAGCTGGCGGCCGAAGCCGCCTGAGAGGCGAATAGCGAATAGGGAGTGGCGAATAGGGAAGGTCGGTCGAGTGCTCTAACTACTTGCCATTCGCTATTCGCCATTCGCCACCTCCTGATTCAAATCGACGGACGCATCCCATGGCCACCCCTTCCACTTCGATCTCGTCTCGCCGGAAAAGCTCGCTTTCTCCGGAGAAGTCGACCAGGTTGACGTTCCCGGCGTCGAAGGCGATTTCGGCGTGCTGGCCGGACATGCGCCGGTCGTGGCCGCGATGCGGCCGGGGATTCTGACCGTGACCAGCGGCGGCACGCAGCAGAAGATCATCGTGCTCGGCGGTCTTGCCGAAGTCTCCGACAAGGGCCTCACCGTGCTCGCCGATGTCGCGACCTCGCTGCAGGACCTGGATCGGGACGCGTTCGCCGACACGATTTCCGGCATGGAAGCCAAGCTCGCCGAGAAAGACGGCTCGGAGCTCGACCGCGCGATCGAGCGGCTCGATCATTTCAAGAGCATCCAGCACCAGCTCAATTCGACGGCGATGCACTAGCGGTTTTCCGCGCGCCACTTTTTGAAGAAATCTGAATAGATGTAACGTCCGCCACACCATGGCGGGCGCCGGAACCCGGTTGCGCTTCGGGGCGTCCGGGGCCGGCGCTCAAGGCAGCCGGCGAACAGAATGCGGTCAACGAAGCCGTGGGCCACTGCGCCAGGCAGGACAGCGATTCACACGAATTCCGCAAAGCTCTGCGCCACCGCCCGATACACCTCGCGCCGGAACGGCACCACGAGATCGGCGACGCGGTCGAGCCGTTCCCATCGCCATTGGTCGAATTCCGCCGGCTGGCCGTTGCGCGGCGTCAGCGGATCGATGTCAGTCGTCAGCCCGGTGAAACGCAGCGCGAACCATTTCTGGCGCTGGCCGCGGAATTTCGCGAGCCGGTGCGACGGCGGCCCGGCGAAGGGCGGAAATTCGTAAGTCAGCCAGTCGGTCTCGCCGAGATAATCGGCGTTCACCGCGCCGGTCTCTTCCCATAATTCGCGCATCACGGCATCGCGCGGATTTTCGTTGGCGTCGATGCCGCCCTGCGGCATCTGCCATTCGAGGCCGGGCAGAATGATTTCCGGTCCGTCGTCCCTGAAGCGCCGGCCGATCAGGACCTGGCCGGAAGCGTTGAACAGCGCGACCCCGACATTGGGGCGATAGGGTTTGCCGTCGGTCATCATTTCAACGGGCGTCATTCGGGATGCGCCTCCCGGCGCAGATCCGGAATCCAAGATTCCCCGATATGCAATTGCACATCTGAGGTTCGCGCGTTGCACTCGCGCCGCCGAATGACGTCGCCATGCTAGCCGCCCGCGAGGCTGGAAAATTCCTTCACCACGCGCTCATAGACCGGCCGCTTGAACGGAACGATCAGGTCGGGAAGATTCTTCATCGGCTCCCAGCGCCAGTTGACGAACTCCGCCTTGTGGCCGCCGCCGGGGTTGGCGACGTTGATCTCGGCGTCCTTGCCGGTGAAACGAACCGCGTACCATTTCTGCCGCTGGCCGCGATAGCGGCCCTTCCAGGCGCGCCCGGCGACGGTGCGTGGAATGTCATAGATCAGCCAGTCGGCGACCTCGCCGAGCTTCTCGACCGAGCGCACGCTGGTTTCCTCGTAGAGTTCGCGCCTGGCCGCCGCCCAGGTATCCTCGCCGGGATCGACGCCGCCTTGCGGCATCTGCCAGACGTGGAATTCGTCGACATGTTCGATGCCGCCGGCGCGGCGGCCGACGAAGACCAGCCCCGCTGCGTTGATCAGCATCATGCCGACGCATGTTCGATAGGGCAGGTCTTCGTAGCGCGCCATTCCGTCAAAGCCTCTTTGCAGTCTTACGGCCAATCGGGCCGGCGGGCGGAACCCGGCGGGTCCGAAGTCGCGCCTGTAGGTCGATCTTCAGCCTGATTTTGATTTCAGCATCGCGGTTGTCAATGGCACCAGCATGATGCCGTGGCTCTCGAGCGTCTTGATCCAGACGCCAATCCGCTCGATCGAAATCGGCAAGCGCCGAGGCGATGCCGATGGCGATGCCGCGCTCCTTGGCCAGACTTTCCAGCTTGGCCAGCGCCCGGTCGATTTCCAGCGCGGTCGGTACCGCATCGATGCTGAGATCGGCCTTGGCGAAAGGCATCGCCTGGGCCGCCGCCAAAGTGGGGGCGACGCTGCGCGGCGCCGATCCGTCGTCGAGATAGCCGAGCCCGCGCTTGGCGGCCTCGCGGACGATCGGCTGCATCACCGCATCGGTGACGACGAAGCGCGCGCCCATGAAATTGGCGATCCCGGCATAGCCCTGGAACCGGCTGAGGTGCCAGTACAGGCGGTCGAGATTCTGTTCGGGCGCCAGCGTCGTCAGCAGGGTCTGCGGGCCGGGGTCGTTGTCGGGATAATCGAACGGCTCCATCGGAATCTGCAGCAGGATTTCGTGACGCTGCGCGCGCGCCCGTTCGGCCAGCTTGGCGGGGTCCGAGCCGTAGGGCGTAAACGCCAGCGTCACCGCAGGCGGCAGTTTCATGATGGCGTCGGTGGTCTTGGCCGCGCCGACGCCGAGACCGCCGACGACGATGGCGACGACCGGCATTTTCGCAGCCTTGGCGCGGTCGGCCTCGGCGGCGTAGACCGTGAAGGGTTTCAGACCGTCCGATACCACCGGGATCATGCCGTAGCGCGATTTTTCGAGCAGGCGCTGATCGATCCCGGCCATCATGGCGGGCGGCGCGTCGGCGCTCGGCTTTATCCGCGCTGTCGCCGCCGATCGTCGACGTCGTGATGCGCGCCGCTGGAGCCGTCGATAATGGTGACGGTCTTTTGCTCGGTTGGTGCGGCTTGCCTGGCGGCGGATTTCGTCACCGGCTCGGAAGCGGCCGGGGGCGTGGCGGCGGGTTTTTCGCCCGGGGTCGGCTGAGGCAGCGCGATGCGCACCATCGGCTCGCCGCCCAGCGGATTGTCGTTGAAGATGGCGAAGCCGGCAAAGGCCAACCAGAAACAGGCCCAGCAGCACGGCCAGCGCCTGGATTCCGGTAAAGGGCAGCCGATATCGGCGCTTTTGGCGCGCCTTCTCCTGTCCGAGCGGAGCGCTCAGATCGTCGGCCGTCTCTGCCATGGACCTCCCCGAATCAGCCGGAGCGACGATACCACGGCGGGGCAAGCCCGCGGCAGATCCAGCGCGGCGTCAGCCTCGCAAAAGCCGGCTTTGCGCCGCGCGCCCGAGCAGAACGGATCGCCCAGCAAAAAGGGCGGCCCGAAGGCCGCCCTTTCGCAAAAGCTGGCCGGCTGAATCGGGATCAGTTCGCGTCCTTGGTGGCGGGCTTGTCGATCGCGGCCTTGTCGCCGCGCCTTGTCGCCGTGGCCGGCGCGCTGGCATTGACCTTGACGCCGTGGAGCAGATCGTCCGCCATCTTCAGGGCCTTGTCGTCCTTGGCATCCGGCGGCACGTAGGATTGCGAACCGGTCTTCTCGTCGCCCTCGGACTTCAGATGGCCGCGCAGCGAGGCTTCGCCCTTGGTGTCGGTCCGCGACTTCAGCTCGTCCGGCACGTCCTGCAGCACCTCGATATCGGGAACGATGCCCTTGGCCTGGATCGACTTGCCCGACGGCGTGAAGTAGCGCGCCGTGGTGAGACGCAGCGCGCCGTTGCCGGAGCCGAGCGGAATGATGGTCTGCACCGAGCCCTTGCCGAACGAACGGGTGCCGACCAGCGTCGCACGCTTGTGGTCCTGCAGCGCGCCGGCGACGATTTCCGAAGCCGATGCCGAGCCGCCATTGATCAGAACGATCACCGGCTTGCCCTTGGTCAGATCGCCCGGATGGGCGACGCGGCGCTGGGTTTCCTCGGCGTTGCGGCCGCGGGTCGAAACGATCTCGCCGCGCTCGAGGAAGGTGTCGGAGACCGTGACCGCTTCTTCCAGCAATCCGCCGGGATTGTTGCGCAGGTCGATGACGTAGCCCTTCAGCTTGTCGCCGATCTGGGTTTGCAGATTGCCGATTTCCCGCTTCAGGCCTTCGGTGGTCTGCTCGTTGAAGGTGGTGATGCGGATATAGGCGATGTCGTCGGCTTCGACATGCGCGCGCACCGAGCGGACGCGGATGTTGTCGCGCACCAGCGTGACGTCGATCGGGTTGTCCTGGCCCTTGCGAATGATCTTCAGCTTGATCTTGGTGTTGACCGGGCCGCGCATCTTCTCGACCGCCTGGTTGAGGGTGAGGCCCTGCACGGCTTCGTCGTCGAGATTGGTGATGATGTCGTTGGCCATGATGCCGGCCTTGGACGCCGGCGTATCGTCGATCGGCGAGACCACCTTGATCAGGCCGTCTTCCATCGTGACTTCGATGCCGAGGCCGCCGAATTCGCCGCGGGTCTGCACCTGCATGTCGCGGAAGCTCTTGGCGTCCATGTAGCTCGAATGCGGATCGAGGCCGGACAGCATGCCGCTGATGGCGGATTCGACCAGCTTGCTGTCGTCGGGCTTCTCGACATAGTCGCTGCGGACCCGCTCGAACACATCGCCGAACAGATTGAGCTGGCGATAGGTGTCCGACGTCGCGGCGCGCGCGCTCGATCCCATCAGCACGGAGCGTGGCTGGGTCACGAACAGCGTCAATGCCGCGCCGGTGGCGGCGCTAAGGAGAATTACAGAAGTCTTGCGCATCATCCGCGAACCTTTTCGCCTTCATTTGCGGCCCACCATGGACCTGGATCGATTGGAGTGCCGTCCTTACGGAACTCGATATAGAGCACGGGCTGGCTCGCGTTGGCAGCGAGGATGGATGCCACCTGGGATGTCGTCCCCATGGTCGCGACCGGCTCCCCCGTAAGTACAAACTGGCCGATGTTAACCGAAATGCGCTCCATCCCGGCGATCAGCACATGATACCCGCCCCCGGCATTGAGGATCAAGAGTTGTCCGTAGCTGCGGAACGGTCCGGCGTAAACAACCCAGCCGTCACACGGTGTTGTGACCTGGGCGCCGGCCCGGGTTGCCAAGGAAATGCCTTTTTCTACGCCACCCGCACCATCGGAACCGCCAAATTCGCGAATCTTGGTGCCGTTAACCGGCAGCGCGAATAAACCCTTGGCGGACGCAAAGGCAATGGCCGGGCTCATCCGGGCCGGGTCCTTGAGGGCCCCCAGATTCGGCTTGCCATTGAGGGTGGCGGGGGCGCCCTGCAGGCTGGCGGTCGCGGCGGCCTTGGCCGCACTCTTCAAGTCCTGCTCCATTTTGGCGATCAGGCCCTGCAGGGTGTCGACCTGCCGGGACAGCGCGATGGCGCGCGCGCCTTCCGCCTCCATGTCCTTTTCGATCGAGCTTTGCTGTCGCTGCCGTTCGTCGACCAGGGCGGCGAGCCGGGTCTGGTCGTCCTTGAGATTGTCGCGGTCGATCGCGAGCCGGTCGCGCTCGGTGGCGATGGTCTTGCGAAGCGCCACCAGTTCGCCGAGATCGCCGGCCAGTTTTTCCGCACGCGCGTGCAATTCGGGCACCACGGATCCGAGCAGCATGGCGGTGCGAAGCGATTGCAGCGCATCCTCGGGCCTTACCAGCAACGCCGGCGGCGTGCGCCTTCCGGCGCGTTGCAGGGCCGCCAGCACCTCGACAATCTCGGAGCGGCGCGAATCGAGCGAGCTGCGGATCTCCTGCTCGCGGCTGTCGAGCGGGCGCAGCCGCGCTTCGGCGTCGCCGATCTTGGTCTCGACGCTGCGCACCTGGGCGGCGATGTCGATCAGCTGCTGATTGAGCTTGCTGCGGTCCTGTCCGATCGCCGCGATGTCGGCCTTGAGTTTCTGCTGCAGTTCCGCGGCGCTTTTTTGCTGCGCGCGGGTGGCTTCGAGTTCCTGCTCGCGCTGCTTGATGGCGTCGGGCGAGGTGGCTGCCGTGGTCTGCGGCGGCGACGCGGCGACCTGCGCAGCCGCGGGCGAAAGACCGATGCCGGCAAAGCCGGCGGACAACAAGGCAATCGAAAGCGGAATGCGCACCGAAGACAACTGACCGCGGCGGGCGGTGTCAGAGTACGAATGAATGTCGCGGCCTGGCTGCATCTAGTCCGAATCGGTGCTTTCGTAGCCTCCGCCGCACGCGGCTTAGGCGCGATGATAAGGGTGACCGGCCAAAATGGTCGCGGCCCGATAAATCTGTTCCAGAAGCATGACGCGAACCATTTGATGCGGCCAGGTCGCGGAGCCGAACGCAATGCTGAGCTTTGCCTTGCGCCGCAAATCGGGCGAAAGTCCGTCCGCGCCGCCGATCGCGAAAATAGTGTTGGCGATCTGTTCGTCCCGCCAGCGGCCAAGATGCCGGGCAAAAGCCGCGCTGTCGATATTGTCGCCGCGCTCGTCGAGCGCCACCAGGGCGGATTTCTCCGGAATGGCGGCCGAAATCGCCGCGGCTTCCTCGGCGATCCGGGTTGCGGGGTCGCGGGCGCGGCTTTCGGGAATTTCGTGAATCTCAAGGCCGCGAAAACCGAGCTTGCGGCCGATGTCGTCGAATCGTTCGCGATAGCGTTCGGCCAGTTCCCGCTCCGGGCCCTGCTTCAGCCGGCCGATTGAAATGACGACGAGGCGCATAAAAGCATTTTCCGGCAAAGTCGGAAACCGGTTTGCCGCAGAAAATGCGTCAAATCGACAACGCGCGTCTTCAACGCGCGCGCACGCTACCATGCGCTCAGCCGATTCACACCGGCTTGGTCTCAGATCGCCTTCGCCGCCGTCGGGCCCTGCGTCCACAATCTTTCCAGATTGTAGAATTCGCGCACCTCGGGTCTGAACACGTGCACGATCACGTCGCCGGAATCGATCAGCACCCAGTCGCAATTGGGCAAGCCCTCGACGTGGATGCTTTTGATTCCGGTTTCCTTGAGACCCTTGGCGACATTTTCCGCGATCGCGCCGACGTGCCGGTTGGCCCGGCCCGTGGTGACGATCATGTAGTCGGAAAATGCTGATTTGCCGCGAAGGTCGATGGTGACCGTTTCTTCCGCCTTCATATCGTCGAGGCGGGAGAGGATCATATTCAGGGTCTTGTCGGCGTCGGGTTGCGCCTTCAAGGCCGCAGCTTGTGTCGATGTTTTACGCGTCCTGGATGAGGCAGACTTGGGTAAAACAGACTTGGACAATACAGATGTGGCCAGGGACCATTCCTTTCACTGTATCGCGAACGCCGAATCCCGGCGCCCGCCCGCTATACTACGCATGTGGGGTTAATGGTTTCAACATTCCAGTGAAGCCGCCTGTCACTTCTTTGTCCGTCCAGCTGCCGTCCGGGTTCCGCAGACCGGTCGACGACAGGTTCAATTTCATGCCGGTGAGAAACACCCAGGCCGGCGCGCGCTGGTCCGCCAGCCTGCCGGCCTGATTCTCGGGCAGGCGATAGCGCGCCAGCGCCTGGGCCGCGGGCGCGGCCATCGCGCGAAAACTTTGCGGCGGACGGTCGATCACCGCGATCGGGACTTCGGAGGCGATGCGCCGCCAGTTCTGCCAGCGATGAAATTGCGCGAGATTGTCAGCGCCCATGATCCAGACCAGGCGCAAGCCGGAGGTGCGGCGGCGCAGATAGGTAATCGTGTCGACAGTATATCTGCGTTCCGATGACAGCTTCGAGACAGCTCACATCGATGCGCGGATCGTTGGCCATCTGGCGCGCGGCGTCGGCGCGCTCGTCGAGATCGTGCAAGGGCCCGTGGTCCTTGAGCGGATTGCCCGGCGTCACCAGCCACCACACCCGGTCGAGCTTCAACCGCTTGATCGCGAACAGGCTGATGGCGCGGTGCGCGATATGCGGCGGATTGAACGAGCCGCCGAGCAGGCCGATCCGCATGCCGTTGGTATAGAGCGGGATGGCCTGAGAGATCGATTGTGACGCGATCGAAACTGGTTTCAACGGGGCCACCGCACGCGCGCCGGTTTCCACCCCGGATCGCGTCCGGAGCAGGCCTTCGCTTGAAAACGCTCTGGAGTTCACGGCCGCGTCTGCCCGGTGCCGTGGACGCGATATTTGAAACTGGTCAGTTGTTCGGCGCCGACCGGGCCGCGGGCATGAAATTTCCCGGTGGCGATGCCGATTTCCGCGCCGAAGCCGAACTCGCCGCCGTCGGCGAACTGGGTCGACGCGTTATGCAGCACGATCGCCGAATCGACCTCGTTGAGGAATTTGCGGGCGGCGTTCGCGTCTTCGGTCACGATCGCATCGGTGTGATGCGAACCGTGGTTGTGGATATGCGCGATCGCCTCGTCGACGCCGTCGACGACTTTCGCGGTGATGATCGCATCCTCGTATTCGGTATCCCAGTCTTCGTCGGAAGCCGGCTTCACCCGGGGATCGGTGCGCTGCACGGCGGCGTCGCCGCGCACCTCGCAACCGGCGTCGATCAGCATCTCGACCAGCGGCTTGAGATTGGTCGCGGCACCGGCGCGATCGACCAGCAGGGTTTCGGCGGCGCCGCAGACCCCGGGGCGCCGCATCTTGGCGTTCAGCACGATCGACTTCGCCATTTCCAGATTGGCGGCATGATCGACATAGACGTGGTTGACGCCTTCCAGATGCGCGAACACCGGCACCCGTGCTTCGGCTTCGACGCGCGCCACCAGGCTCTTGCCGCCGCGCGGCACGATGACGTCGACGCCGCCGTTCAATCCGCTCAGCAGCAGGCCGACCGCGGCGCGGTCGCGGGTCGGCACCAGCGTGATCGAGGCTTCCGGCAGCTCGGCTTCGCGCAATCCCTGCACCAGGCAGTCGTGGATCGCGCGGCAGGAGCGAAAACTGTCCGAGCCGCCGCGCAGGATCACCGCGTTGCCGGATTTCAGGCACAGCACGCCGGCATCGGCCGCGACGTTGGGGCGGCTTTCGAAGATCACCGCGACGACGCCGAGCGGCACCCGCACGCGCTCGATGATCATGCCGTTGGGCCGCTGCCAGCTCTCGGTCACGACGCCGACGGGATCGGCGATATCGCGCACGGTCGCGATGCCGTCGGCCATCGCGTCGATGCGCGCCGGCGTCAGCGTCAGCCGATCGATGAAGGCTGCACTCGCGCCGTTGGCGCGGGCTTCCGCGACATCCTCGGCGTTGGCGGCGAGAATGACGGATGCGTTGGCGCGGATGGCGCGCTCCATCGCCTCGAGCGCGCGATTTTTCTGTTCGGGTGAGGCCAGCGCCAGCACCCGCGCGGCGGCGCGGGCGCGCGTCGGCGAGATCGGTCATCAGGGCCGGCAAATCGGCATTTCCGTCGATGGCCTTCAGCGACGCGGTCATAGCGGTTCCAGCTTTTAGTTAAGGTCATGTCCTAGCACGGAAATCCACGTTTTGCGAAGAGCCGGCCGGGCATGGCTGGCGAGCGACGCCAAATCCTGCGGCCAGATGGTGCCGCTCGGCCATTGGCCTAGGCCGGAGAAATCGCCGCACTCGGCCCCACCACCAGATCGTCGCGGTGGATCATTTCCGCCCGTCCGCTGATGCCGAGGATCGCCATCACATCCGGCGACGAGCGGCCCTTGATCTTCTCGGCGTCCTCGGCGTCGTAGGCGACAAGGCCGCGGCCGATCTCATGGGTGTCGGGACCGCGCACCACCACGGCGTCGCCGCGGGCGAATTGCCCGTCGATCCGGATCACGCCGGCCGGCAGCAGGCTCTTGCCCGCGCGCAACGCACTGACCGCGCCGGCGTCGATGGTCAGCGTGCCCTTCGGCTCCAGCGAGCCTGCGATCCATCGTTTTCGCGCGGTGACGGGATTGGCGGGGGTCAGGAACCAGGTGCAGCGTCCGCCATCGGCGATCGCCTGCAGCGGATGCTCGATCTTGCCGGACGCGATCAGCATATGGGTGCCGGCGGTGGTCGCGATCTTGGCGGCCTCGATCTTGGTGCGCATGCCGCCGCGCGACAGTTCGGATTCCGCGGCGCCCGCCATCGCCTCGATTTCCGACGTGACGGATTCGACGATCGGAATCAGTTTTGCGTTCGGATTGCTGCCCGGCGGCGCATCGTAGAGGCCGTCGATATCCGACAGCAGGATCAAGAGGTCCGCGCTCGCCATGGTGGCGACGCGGGCGGCGAGGCGGTCATTGTCGCCGTAGCGGATTTCATTGGTGGCGACGGTGTCGTTTTCGTTGATCACCGGCACCGCGCGCCATTCCAGCAGCTTGGCGATGGTCGAGCGCGCGTTGAGATAGCGGCGGCGCTCCTCGGTGTCCTGCAGGGTCACCAGAATCTGCCCGGCGCCGATGCCGTGATGTCCCAGCACCTCCGACCAGATTCGCGCCAGCGCGATCTGCCCGACCGCGGCGGCGCCCTGGCTTTCCTCGAGCTTCAGCGTGCCGCGCGGCAGTTTCAGGCGGCTGCGTCCGAGCGCGATCGAGCCGGACGACACGATCAGCAGTTCGCGGCCCTCGCCATGAAGCCTGGCCAGATCGGCGGCGAGCGCTGCAAGCCAGGCGGCCCGGACTTCGCCGGCGTCGGAGTCGATCAGCAGCGACGAGCCGACCTTGACGACGATGCGGCGGAAATTTTTCAGGTGCGGGCGGGCCATGGGATGCCGTCGGATGATGCGCCGTTTGCGTTAAAGCGATACGCGCCGCCTCCATGGTTTGGAGGTGGCGCGGCAGGAGGAAATAGCGTTGCGTCAACCCATCACGAAGGCGTTGAGCTTGTTGCCGTCAAGGTCCCTGAAATACGCCGCGTAGAATCCGCTGTCGCCGCGCGGCCCGGGAGCGCCTTCGTCGGTGCCGCCCAGAGATAGCGCGAGCTTGTAGATGCGGTCGACCTCGGCCCTGTCCCTGGCGGCCAGGGCGACCATCACGCCGTTTCCGACGGTCATGGGTTTGCCGTCGAAAGGCACGGTCAGTCCCAGGCCGGCGCCACTGTCGGCGGAGCCCCAGGAAACAAAGGTGTCGGATTCCAGGAAGCGTCCGAGACCCATTTCGGCGGCGATTTTGTCATAGAAGGCAGCGGCCTTCTTGATATCCCTGGTGCCCAATGTCACGTAGCCGATCATGGTCGTTTCCCTGCGTCGTTTCCCTGCGATTTCCAGCAATGGCGGAGTTTTGCAGCCGGACGAAACCAGCGCAAGCCGGCCTTCAAAATCAGTCTTCCAGTCAGCCTTGCGGCGTCGTCGCCGGCGACCATGGCTCCGCCTGTGCCGCGCCCTTGGCCTTGGCTGACACCGGGGCTTCGCCGATCACCTCGACCAGCGCGCGCAGCGCCTCCTTTACGCCGGCGCCGGTGACGCCCGACATCAACAGCGGCGTCTTCTTCGCGGCGCGTTTCAGCCGGTCCTTCTGCGTCTTCAACTGTTCCGGCGTCACGGCGTCGATCTTGTTGAGCGCGACGATCTCGATCTTGTCGGCGAGTTCGCCCTCATAGGCCTCGAGCTCGGTCCGCACCGTCTTGTAGGCCTTTCCGGCATGCTCGCAGGTCGCATCCACCAGATGCAACAAGCACACGGCAACGCTCGACATGGCCGAGAAAGCGATCGCCGAGGCCGGCGCCTTCATGGGCGCCTTCGATCAACCCCGGAATATCCGCCAGCACGAATTCGCGGCCGTCGACATCGACCACGCCGAGCTGCGGATGCAGCGTGGTGAAGGGATAATCGGCGATCTTCGGCTTCGCCGCGCTGACCACCGAGAGGAAGGTCGACTTGCCGGCATTGGGCAGGCCGACCAGGCCGGCGTCCGCGATCAGTTTCAGCCGCAGCCAGATCCAGCGCTCCTCGCCTTCCTGGCCGGGATTGGCGTTGCGCGGCGCGCGGTTGGTGGAGGATTTGAAATGCGCGTTGCCGAACCCGCCATTGCCGCCTTCGGCCAGCACGAATTTTTCGCCGAGCGTGGTGAAGTCGTGGATCAGGGTTTCGCGATCCTCATCGAAGATCTGGGTGCCGACCGGCACCTTGAGCACGATCGCCTTGCCGTTGGCGCCATGGCGGTCCTTGCCCATGCCGTTGGTGCCCTTCTGGGCCTTGAAGTGCTGCTGATAGCGGTAGTCGATCAGCGTGTTCAGTCCGTCGACCACTTCGAGGATGACATCGCCGCCGCGGCCGCCATTGCCCCCAGAGGGGCCGCCGAACTCGATATACTTCTCGCGGCGGAACGCCACGCAGCCGTTGCCGCCGTCGCCGGAGCGGATATAGACCTTTGCTTCATCCAGGAATTTCATGATTTCCACTAGGTAAGGCAGGGGGGGCAATGCGGCAACCCTCTGGCTGACCGACATTGGCAAAAAGCCTTAATTTTCGGCCCTTTTTGCGGCCCCGCGTGACATTCCGCGGCTTGCGATGTGATATAGCGGCGACAGGGCAGGGAGTGGCCATGAGACGCCGGCAGTTTATCGGGCTGATGGGCGGCGCGGCGGCGACGCCTTCTCTGTGGCCGCTCGCGGCACGGGCGCAACAGCCGGCGAGAATGAGGCGCATCGGCGTGCTCATGACCGTCAGCGAGAATGACCCGGAAGGGCAGGCGCGCCTCGATGCGCTGCGGCAGGGCCTGAACCAGCTCGGCTGGTCCGAAGGAAAGAATCTCGCGATCGAATACCGCTGGGCCGGCGGCGATATCGGGCGGCTTCGGGACTGCACAGCTGAACTCATCGCGCTCGCGCCGGATCTCATCGTCGCCAACAGTACGCCGGCGCTCGCTACGCTGCACGCGGCGACCACCAGCATCCCGGTGGTGTTCGTGATGGTGGTCGATCCGGTTGGTCTTGGCTACATCGCGAGCCTCGCGCATCCCGGCGGCAATATTACCGGCTTTACCTATATGGAGGTATCGCTGATCGGAAAATGGCTCGATCTGCTCAAGGCGATCGCGCCGGGCATCACCCGCACGGCGTTTCTCTACAATCCGGACACCGCGCCGTTTTACAAGACCTTTCTACGCTCGTTTGAGTCCACGCCCCATCCGGTGGTGATGGAATTCGCGGCAGCCGCGGTGCCCAACAGCGGGGAACTTGAAGCGACGATTGCCGCGCTCGCGCGCGAGCCCGGCAGCAGCCTGATCGTTGGCGCCGATGCATCCAATATCGTGCGCCGTGAAGCGATCCTGCAGATGGTTGCCAAGTACAAGCTGCCCACGCTTTCCGCCTATCGGCAATTCGCCGAGGAAGGCGCGTTGATGTCGTATGGGCCCGACTCGGAGGAAATTTTCCGGCAGTCCGCATCCTATATCGACCGCATTTTGAAGGGCGAAGCCCCGGCCAGTCTTCCGGCGCAGGCGCCAACCAAGTTCGAGCTCGTCATCAATCTCAAGACCGCCAGATCGCTCGGCCTCAGCGTACCCGCGAACCTGCTGGCACTTTCCGACCGTGTGATCGAATGAAGCGGCGTCGGTTCATCGCCCTGCTTGGCAGTGCGGCTAGGCCGGCCGCCTTCGGATCAGAAATTTCTGCAATCCTTCCAGCA
This sequence comes from uncultured Alphaproteobacteria bacterium, assembly GCA_963734795.1. Taxonomy (GTDB): domain Bacteria; phylum Pseudomonadota; class Alphaproteobacteria; order Rhizobiales; family Xanthobacteraceae; genus Bradyrhizobium. The sequence continues at coordinate 467,841 of CAVTIW010000009.1, read as the reverse complement.
CCAGTTCGCGGCGCTGGTTGTGTACGGTAGAGCGCAGCGCCACCACGCCGGTCGAGCGGCCGGGAACCAACCCGGTCACTTCGAGCGCCGGATAGATCGTGTCGCCGGCAAACACCGGCGTCACGAACCGGCTCGACTGTTCGAGAAAACCGACCAGCGATTCCTCCACCAGATAGGGAAACAACCCGCTTCCCGGCGCGGTGTGGATCAGGGTCTGGAAACCATGCGCCAGCAGGTCCGGCATGCCGCGGGCGCGGCAATATTCGACATCGTAATGCACCGGATGGCTATCGCCGCTGGCGGCCTGAAACGCGGCAAACACCGCCGTCGTCATGGTGCGGCTGGGAATGACAAAACGCTCGCCGATCGCAAAATCCTCGAACCAGCGCTGTTGCGGCACCATGCGATGTTCGGCGGGATCGAAGTCGGTCATGGCGAATGTCCTGCGGGAGGTTTTCGAGCAGACACAGCCGTATCCCGGCGGGGTTGTGGCGGCAATCGATTCCGTTTGATTCGTCGTGCCCGGGCTTGTCCCGGGCATCCACGTCTTTAAAACAGCGCGGCACAAAGACGTGGATGGCCGGAACACGTCCGGCCATGACGACGAGCCTGATGCGACGCCATGGCCTCACATGAACCTGCTCTCGAAAATCTCGACCGGACTGGACGAACGCTCCGCCCGCCTCGCAGGCGTTGGATTGATGCTGCTCGCGGTGTTCATGTTTTCGTTTGGCGACGCACTGGGAAAGTTCATGGTCGCGACCTATTCGGTCGGACAATTGCTGTGGTTGCGTGCCTGTGCAGCGCTGATCGTGCTGTCGCCGATGGTTTGGCGGCATCGCGCGGAGTTCACCCGCCTGGAACGGCCGTGGCTGCAGTTGCTCCGGGTGACGCTCTCGACGCTCGAGGTCGCGGCCTTTTTTCTTGCGACCGTCTATCTGCCGCTGGCCGACGTCATCACTTATTACCTGGCCTGTCCGATCTTCGTCACGGCGCTGTCGGCGATCGTACTGCGCGAGCGCGTCGGCTGGCGGCGCTGGAGTGCCGTCGTGATCGGTTTCTGCGGCGTGTTGATTGCGCTGCGGCCCTCGTCACAAACCGTGAGCTGGCCCGCGATGATCGCGCTCTCCGGCAGCCTGTCGTTTGCGGTGTTGATGCTGATCACCCGCTCGTTGCGCGCGACGCCGGACATCGTGTTGGCATCGTCGCAATTCGTCGGCACTTTTCTGCTTGGCGCGCTGTTGTCGCCGATCGGCTGGGTCACGCCCGATGCCGGCAGCCTTGCTCTGTTCGCCGTGGCGGGCTGCATTTCGGTGAGTGCGCTGTTGTGCGTCAATCGCTCGCTGAAGCTCGCCCCGGCAAGCGTCGTGGTGCCGTATCAATATTCGATGATCGTCTGGGCGGTGATGTTCGGCTACGCCGTGTTTGGCGACGTGCCGTCGCCGGCGACCATCGTCGGCGCCGCCGTGATCATCGCCGCGGGCCTCTACATCTTCCTGCGCGAGCGAGCGCTGGGGCGCGGAGAGACGGTGGTCAGTCCGCCGGTGTAGGGCACGGGTGCGTAGCAAATAACCAAAGCCGCCGTCATCCCGGCCAAGCTCTTGCGCGAGCCGGGACCCATAACCCCTGGCGTATCGGTTTTGCAAAGAGCTGGAGCAACTCTTCTATACAACTGCAACGTCAGGGTTATGGGTCCCGGCGTTCGCCGGGACGACATCTGTTTTTATCGAATTCTTACCGCTCGTGCCGGGTCGAGCTGTTCCAGTTCTTCAGCGACGACCAGACGCTGCGCGACAGCCTGAAGCAATCGACCGGGGTCGACGATCCCAGCGCCTCGAAGCGGTGCAGTTCGACGCCGCTCCACTGGAAGCCGCATTTCTCCAGAATGTTGCGCGACGACGGATTGGCCACCCGCGCGCCCGAGATCAGCTGCTCGACCTCGAATTCCTCGAAGGTGAAATCGATCGCCGCGCGCGCGGCCTCGGTGCCGAAGCCCTGGCCCCAATACTCGACGCCGAGCCAGTAGCCGAGTTCCGGAGCGTCCGGCTCGCGCCAGTCGATGCCGACCACGCCGATCGGCGTGTGATTGTTTTCGATCAGGAACACGATTTCGTGCGAGTCGTTGGCGATCGCGCGGACGAACTCCACGGCGTGGTCCTGTGAGTAGGGATGCGGCAGGCGGCGGGTATTCTCCGCAATGCGGCGATCATTGGCGAGGCGCGCGATCGCTTTTACGTCCGCGAGCGTCGGCCTGCGCAGCATCAGCCGTTCGGTCTCGAGGACGCAAGCTACTCGCCTCGCGCAATGTCGGGGTCGGGATATCCTGCAGCATGTCGGGCTCCTGTGAGCGACCAACGCGCAAATAAAAAGGGAGGCCGGTTTCCCGCCTCCCCTTAGAGCCCTCTGGAGCTCCGCCGGTTCAACAGGACCCGGCGGACGCATGGTGTCCACCGTTTACTCGGCCGCGGCTTCCGTCATCGGAACCACCGATACGAAAGTGCGGCCGTTGGCTTTTGCACGAAACTCGACATGGCCTTCGACCTTGGCGAACAGAGTATGGTCGGTGCCCATGCCGACATTAAGGCCGGGATGCCAGGTGGTGCCGCGCTGACGCGCGATGATGTTGCCGGGGATTACGTGCTCGCCGCCATAGGTCTTGATTCCGAGGCGCTTGCCCGCCGAATCACGACCGTTACGCGATGAACCGCCTGCTTTTTTGTGAGCCATGGCCCGTCTCCAACTTCTATCTAAACTCTAGATCAATTCCTTGACGGAATCATTTCACTTTGTGACGGTCACGCTTCACTTCTTGTCACTTTTTGCCCTTGGCCGCGGCCTTCTTGGCGGCGTCGGGCTTGGCGCGCGGCTTCGCCGCTGCTTTCGCCGGCTTCCTCGCGGGCGCCTTTTTCTTCGCAGCCTTCGGCGCCTCGTCGTCGCCGTCTACCGGCGCGGGCGCGATCGGCTTCTCGCGCTTCGGGCGCGGACCGACGGTCGGCTTGTTGTCGTTGGTCAGGATCTCGGTGATGCGCAGCACCGTGATCTCGTCGCGATAGCCGCGCTTGCGGTGCGAATTCTTGCGGCGGCGCTTCTTGAACGAAATCACCTTGGGGCCGCGCTTGTGCTGCAGCACTTCGGCCGCAACCGAGGCGCCCGCAACCGTGGGCGCACCGAGCACCGGCGAATCGCCGCCGACCAGCAGAACTTCGCCAAGCTGCACGATCGTCCCGACATCGCCGGCGATCTTGCCTATCTCGAGCACATCATCCGGAACGACGCGGTATTGCCGGCCGCCGGTTTTGATGACTGCGAACATCGTTTAATTCCTTCGTGTTCGATCCCGGCCTCGGACAGGTCCGGGCCGGCTTTTTCTTCAGTCGTTATGGATTCAGTTTCCGCGCGATCGGGAAGCGATCCCATCAGCCGCACAAAAACAAGCGGCGCGAGAAAATCCCGCGCCGGGTGGCCGAACTTATAGCCGCTGGGGAACGCGAGTCAAGATAAAGTGGCCCAAAAACCGGCCAAAAACGAGGGATTTGGGGCCAAAACCGGCGAAGATGGCGAGTGGTGAATAGCGAATAGGGAAGGCCTGGTTCCCATTCGCCACTCGCTATTCGCTATTCGTCCCTTACCCCTTCATGAAACCAATGGGTTCCCCGCCCGTTGTCCTGCGATTTCCGAGTGGCAAGGGGAAAAATGGCTGAAGATATCGTAACGACAACCGGCATCGCCCGGCACGGCGCGAACCCGTCTGCCATCGGTGGACGTGGACAGCTTCAACATCGAACTGAAGGACGACGACGGCTTTCTGGGCGATCGCGCCAGCAAGGGCGCGTTCCGCGAGATTTTGGACACGCTGCGCAAGCCGCTGAAGAAAAACGGCGACGATCCCCTGGGCAATAAATCCGCCGAGGCCATCGGCAAGAATGTGCTCGACGAGGCGCTGGTGGGCGACGACATCGACGCCGCCGCGCTGGTGCACGGCGCGATCGAGGAATTCGCGCAGGAACTCGCCTATGTGACGCAGCGCTTTCTCAAGACCAAGGCCTGGGCCGATACCGAACGCATCGTGGTCGGCGGCGGCTTTCGGCAGAGCCGGGTCGGCGAACTCGCCATCGCGCGCACCGACATCCTGCTCAAGGCCGAGGGGTTCAAGGTCGATCTGGTGCCGATCCGCTTCCGACCCCGATGAAGCCGGCCTGATCGGCTGCCTGCATCTGGCGCCGTCCTGGATCTTCGAAGCCCATGACAGCATCCTCGCGGTCGATATCGGCGGCACCAACATCCGCTGCGGCGTGGTCGAGACCCGCTGGAAAAAGGCGCCCGACCTGTCGAAAGCGTCGGTCTGGAAGTCCGAGCTCTGGCGCCATGCCGACGACGAGCCGACCCGCGAGGGTGCGGTGAAACGGCTGGTGAAAATGCTGAAGGATCTGATCGCCGCCGCCGACGCCGAGGGGCTGAAGCTGGCGCCGTTCATCGGCATCGCCTGTCCCGGCGTGATCAACGAAGACGGCTCGATCGAGAAGGGCGCGCAGAACCTGCCGGGCAACTGGGAGAGCAGCAAGTTCAACCTGCCGGCGAGCCTGGTCGAGGCGATCCCGCAGATCGGCGATCACGACACCGCGGTGCTGATGCACAATGACGGCGTGGCGCAGGGCCTCTCCGAAGTGCCGTTCATGCAGGACGTGCGAGCGCTGGGGCGTGCTGACCATCGGCACCGGGCTCGGCAATGCGCGCTTCACCAACCGCCGGAAGGACAAGGAAGACAAGAAGGACAAGGATAAGGACGACAGGGACAAGAAAGAGAAGAAAAACAAGGATTGAGCGCGGCTCGGCCGGCCGGGTAACCTTGATCGGTTAGGTTAAGACGCGGATTGCGTTGCCGATCATGCGCGGATCGCTACCGTCAAATTGTCGCTCAGGATGGCCAGCGAAGCCGCACTTCCCGGCCGGCATTTCAATGAAGCGACACGGGACCGCCGGTTTTTTTCGCGTCTGGCGGTCCCACTCTTGCCCGGCATCGGCCGGACCCCGCGACAGGGAATTTCCCCGGCCGCGCCTTGTCTGGCTCGCCATCCTCGCCTAGAACACGACCCGACCGAAGGCGGGCGACCGTCATGGCGCCTGGAGAGGTGGCAGAGTGGTCGAATGCACCGCACTCGAAATGCGGCATAGGTGCAAGCCTATCGGGGGTTCGAATCCCTCCCTCTCCGCCAGTTTTTCGAAAAACCCGCAAAATGAGGCTTTCTGCAGACCCGCGCTTTGGTATGCGTAGCAGCATTGGGCCTTCTCAGTGCAGGGCGCTGCGCAGCGGACGTCACAGGCAACGGTTTCCGGGCCGGCGGGTTCAGGTTCCCTCGGCGCGGCGCATGCTCAATGCAGGTTGAGAGGTTATCGGGGACGCCGCTGACATTGGTTCGCGTCAAGCGGTTAGCCTCGTAGACTGAATTTCGAATCCAAAGGAGATGATATGCCAAGCAATCCTTCGCCGTCCAGGCAGAGGGCCAACACCCTCCTTCTTGAGGGCGTCAATGACAGTGCCGTCGAAATATTCCAGAATTCGAAATATCTGAGCGTCGAACGCTTGCCGAAAGCCCTCGAGGGGGAGGCGCTGCGCGAGGCCGTCACAGGCATCGACATGCTGGGCATTCGTTCCCGAACCCAGCTGACCCACGATTTTTTCTCCGATGCCGGTCGACTGGCCGCGGTGGGATGCTTCAGCGTCGGGACCAACCAGGTCGATCTGGACGCGGCCCGCAAGCGCGGCATTCCGGTTTTCAACGCGCCGTTCTCCAACACCCGCAGTGTCGCGGAACTGGTGATCGGCGAAATCGTCATGCTGCTTCGACGGATCTTTCCGCTCTCCGCATCGGCCCACGAGGGAGGCTGGGACAAATCCGCAACCGACAGCCACGAGGTGCGAGGCCGTACACTCGGAATTGTCGGCTACGGCAATATCGGATCGCAGCTCTCGATGCTGGCGGAAGCGATGGGCATGAAGGTGATTTTCTTCGATCAAACCGACAAGCTTCGCCATGGCAACACCGAGCCGGTCGAGAGCCTGCAGGATCTGCTGACCCAGAGCGACATCGTCAGCCTGCATGTTCCGGAGACGCCGGCTACTGCCGGCATGATCGGAGCGGCCGAACTTCGCCTGATGAAACGCGGCGCATTTCTCATCAATAACAGCCGCGGCACGGTCGTCGACCTCGATGCGCTGGCAACGGCGCTTCGCGACGGACATCTGGCGGGAGCCGCACTCGATGTTTTTCCGGTCGAACCGTCTTCGAATTCGGATCGCTTTCAAAGTCCCTTGCAGGGCCTGAAGAATGTGATCCTGACCCCGCATATCGGCGGTTCGACGGAAGAGGCGCAGGATCGGATCGGCAAGGAAGTGGCTCGAAAGATGCTCGATTACTTCAGCAGCGGTTCGACGATGGGCGCGGTGAATTTTCCGCAGGTCCAGTTGCAGGCGCAGCCGCGCGGCGCGCGATTCAGTTATGTTCACCGCAACGTGCCGGGCATGCTGAGGCGGTTGAACGAAGTGTTCCTGCAGCGTGATATCAACATCCTGGCGCAATATCTGGAAACCGACAGCGAGATCGGTTACGTGGTGCTGGACGCAGACCTGACCCGGCACGACACCCGCGAAATTCTCGACGACATTCGCGCGCTCGACGGCACGATCAGGGCAAGGCTCGTGTCCCAAAATTAGGGGATTGCAGCTCGATCCGAGCAAGCGGCCTGCACCCGGCACCTTGCGTTGTCGCGCAGCCGGGCGAGGCGTCCGGCAAAGGGCTGTTCACACCGGGGCGCGGGCGGCGAAGCCCAAGCGAACGCCACCCCGAGACGCCGGTACTTTCGCCAGACGACACGGCAGTTTTTATCGATCCGCTCCGACCCGACCGTCAGGTTGAAGGACTCGGGAATACCGATATTCCTTTGATCTCGATCGCCGCGCCGGATCGAGACACGTTGCCAACGAGGCAATCGATGCCCGAGCCGTTGAAGCCGGTCATTCCCGGTTTCATGGCTCGATGTCGTGGACCATCTCGTTTGTCGTCCATGAAATTCACCGAAGCCAAAGCGTCAAGAGACCGCCGAATGGCTGCTTGATGCCCCCTGCCGGAGTTGGGACTCCCTCGAAAGTCCGGCCCGCCCATGCCCAGCGGTCTGGGCAGGTCGATCTTCAGGTTGGAGCATGATCCGGAAAAGTGGAAACCGGTTTTCCGAAAAGATCATGCTCAATCAAAAAGATACGCTAGAGCCTGATTCAACTTCGTTGGATCAGGCTCTAAGGGGATCTTCAGGCCACGGCTCGCTGCGGCAGTTCGGCCGGCCGGTTCATGTCCTCGAATTCCAGCTCCGCCTGCTGCCGCGCGGTCTTCAGGATCTGGACGGCGTCGGCGATATTCTGCTCGGAGTGGTTGGCCATCACCTGCATCCGGATCCGCGCCGCACCTTTGGGAACCGCGGGGAATTCGACCAGATTGGCGATCAGTCCAAGTTCCGGCAAGCGCTTGCTGACAAGACGGGCAACGCCTTCGGTTCCCATCTTGACGCAAACGATCGCGGACGGATCGCCGTAATAGTCGAGGCCAGCCTCGCGCAGTTGATGGCGCAGGCTGAGGATGTTCGCCATCAAGGCCAGACGCTGCACGCGTCCTTCCGTCGAATCGGCGATCTCGAACGCTTTCAGAATGGTTGCCGCCTGCACCGGCGACAGCGCGTTCGAGAAGGTCGCGGGTGCGCTGTAGAAGCGCAGATATTCCTTCACGGCGCGGCTCTTGCAAGCGACGAAGCCGCCGTTGGAGGCGAAGGTCTTGGAGAAGCTGCCCATCACGATGTCGATCTTGCCGAGCATGTTCTGGATGCCGATGTGTCCGCGGCCGTCGTCGCCGAGGTTGCCCAGGTCGTGCGCAACGTCGACAACCAGGGTCGCGTTGAATTCGTGGCAGAGCGCCTGAAGCGCCGCCAGGTCCGGGGTATCGGAGTCCATGGAGAACAGGCTCTCGGTAACGACCAGAATGCCGTTCTCGTTGTCCTTCTCCCTGATCTTGGCCAGGATCTCCCGGCAGTAATCATTGTCGAGGTGGCGGAACAGATGAATGTTGTTGGTGGCGGCGTTTGCGCCTTCCTGCAGGCAGGAATGCGACAGCATGTCCATCACCACATGGTCGGCCGATCGGACCAGGCCCTTGATCACGCCGAAACCCGCGGCCCAACCGGTCGGATACAGCACCGCTTCCTCCATTTTCAGGAAGTCGGCGATCTTGCGCTCAAGTGCGACGGAGTGGGACGTGTTGCCGACCAAGGCCGGCGAGCCGGCGCTGTGCACGCCACAGCGTTCGATCGTGTCCTGGGCGGTCGACTTGATTCCGGAATGTGACGACAGGCTCAAATAGTCCTGCGAGGCAAAATTGACGCCGCGCATCTTGTTGCCGCTATCGTCCTGCGCCCGGCAGACCGTGCTGGGCCCGTCTTCGGTGGCGCGGGAAAACGGCCAGAGGCCGTTTTGGCGACGCAGGTTCTGCCATTTGAAAAAGCCTTCGGTGCGTCCGAGGAGGTCCGCCCCGCCGGGCACGCGGAAATCTCTCATGCTGCCGGTCAAGGCGGCGGGCGGTATACAGGCGTTGGTAATGTCCGACATCGTTATCCCCTGTTCGACGTTTTTTTGAATAGTTTTTTGCCGTCTGGGGAATATTGCGGGACGAAAATTAAATTTTTGATGCGTTTCGGCTCGATTCTGGCGTTGTTGCCGGCCTCGTTGATCGAGTGGTTAAATGTCCGTGCCTGTTCAACGAGCGGCCGCGCACCGTGCGTGTCAGCTCTGCCGAGGTCTTCCCGGTATTCTGCGCTTCTTGTTAATGCACGCTTTACCACGCGATGCTCCAACGATCAGGTTGAACCGATGGTCGTTACATTTGCAGAAACTGATCGCCGGTATTGCCCGCCCTTGGAACCCTGGCCACGCCGTCGGCGCCGGCAGCGGGGTTGCACGAAATCAGGCCACGGCACTTTCGTTCGATGCTGCCGGCAGCCACGCGCGAATTTTGCCGAGCAGACGTTGCATATCCACCGGCTTGGTATCGAAGTCGCAGCACCCGACGGTCACGCTCTTCTCGCGGTCGCTGGCCAGGGCGTGCGCCGTCAACGCGATGATCGGAATTGCGGCCGTGGCCGGATTGGCCTTGATCAACTGGGTCGCTTCCCAGCCGTCCATTTCGCCAAGCGCCACGTCCATCAGGATCAGATTCGGCATCTCGCTCAGTGCCATGGCTACGCCGGCGGCGCCGTCGCACGCACAGCACACGGAAAAACCGTTTCGCTCCAGGCGACGCGTGAGCATTTCCCGATTGATCTCATTGTCTTCGACCAGCAGGATTTTATGCATGGTCTGCAACCGTCGTTGACGGAAGAGCTGGTTCCGGACGCGGAAAATCCGGGGCCAGCGTCGCGGCGGCATGAATATCCGCCTGAGGTCCGGTGCAAGGCTTGTCGTTCGACCTAACGGTTGAATCGGCGTTTTCGCCATAGATCAGCGGGATACGAACCGTAAAGCGGCTTCCTTGCCCAACCGTGCTTTCCACCAGAATGTCGCCGCCCATCAACCTGCAGAGCTTCTGGCTGAGTGCCAATCCAAGTCCGGTGCCGCCGTATTTGCTGGTGCTGGAGTCGTCGACGACGGTGAATTTCTCGAACAGGTTTGAGATCTGGTCTGCAGCTATTCCGATGCCGGTATCGATAACGTGCACCGCAAGTTCATCCACGGTGTCGCCCGGCAGCCGTTCCGCAACAAGTTCAACTCTGCCGTCTTGCGTGAACTTCACGGCGTTATCGATCAATTGGCCGATCATATTCCGGATTTTTGCGGCATCGCATAATGGACTGCCGATATTCGGGTCGATTTTACAGGCGATGGCGTTTCCGTTTTTCACCGCCGCCGGCTCTGCTTCAGTGACGATCCGGTTGAGCAGGTCGGCCAGAACGGTCTGCTGCAGGTCGAGCTCCATTCTTCCCGCCTCGATTTTCGAGAGGTCGAGGATTTCGTTGACCAGCTTGAGCAAATGCTGGCCGGCGCTGTGAATTTTGCCAAGATCCGAGACGGCTTCGGCATCGCCTTCGTCTTCTGCGTCCTCAAGAAGAATCTGGCTGTATCCGATCACCGCATTCAATGGCGTGCGCAACTCGTGGCTCATCTTCGCCAGGAACTCTGCCTTTGCGGCGCCGGCTCGCTCAGCTTCGATGGTCGCCAGACGAAGCGCCGAAGCTGTCGCCATGTGCTGGCGCATTTCGCTTTCGAGTTCGCCCTGCGAGGTCTGAATTTTCGCGTAGTAGAGCGCCATCATCGCCACATAAAGCGCCGCCGCTATGGTGGAGATCAGGCCGAGGCCTTGCATCGCCGCGACCGGAAGATCGCTGTTGACCGGATGGTAACCATAAAGGAAGCCGGCGAAAATCGTCAAATTCACCACAAACATGCCAATGACGATGATGCGGAGCGACGCTGACGAACCCAGGTAAAAGAACGCCAGCAAGGGGATCGTGAGCACCCAGGCCAAGGTCGGGGAGGTCACGCCGCCGTAAAAATAGCAACTCCAGAGAATGCAGAAGATCAGGTTCTGGACCGAGACAAGCGCCAGCGGATTGTACGGCACGCGGGCCTTTAGCAGGAAAGGATAGACCCAGAACGACATGATCGAAATCGCCAGGATGGCGACTTCATAGCCAGGATTGGGATCAAGAAAGAAAATCGTCCCCGGCACAACGCTCCCGATGAACGGTCCAAGGATGTGGCTGACCAGGAACACGTGGGCCCGGTTGCGCGCTTCCCGATCGGCCATGATGTCGGGAGGGATGAAGTAATTCACCAGACGGTCGAGCGCGGCAATCAACTGGATCAGGATGTGTTTCATGGAGCCGTGTCGCCTTCTGCGAGAGCTTTAATAAATCCAGCAACTGGGTGCGTGGAAATGGTGAAGCAGCACGATTTCCGGCACCGATCATCCGTTACCAGTTTCCCTTTAAAGTGGTGTTAATCGCTGGATCCGCCGCTTAAACGGATAATTAAAAGCCCTGCGGTAGGCTCCCGCCAAGCGAGAATCGCCGAGGATTGCATAGAAATGTGGATTTTGAATTTTTCGCTCCGGATTATCGACTGGTTCATCCCCGACGCGGCAAAGTCGGAACGGTCGGAGCTAAACCTCGCAAGAAATTTCGTATTTACGCATATCAGCGGGCCGCTGCTGTCGCAGTCTATCTGCGTGTTCCTGTACTTATCCGATCCTCATCCGGGGTTCGCCTGCTGGACGGTGATCGTCTGCACATGGTTGTTCTGGACCTTGCCGTTCGTCTACAAATGGACCGGCAAACTGCAGCAGACGGCGATCGTCACCGTTGAGCTGCTGGCCTTCACCTCGCTGTTTGGCGCTTACTATTATGGCGGCGTGAGTTCTCCGTTCCTGCCGTGGCTGATCGTCAGCCTGCTGCTCGGCTTCTTCTATCTTTCCAAGTCTCCGTCGCTTGTGGCCGCATTGTTCACCTTCAACATCCTAGTGTTTTGCGGCGCCCATTATCTGTGGGGGTTTCCGGAACTCGTTGCAGAGGAAAACCTTGCAACGGTCGGCTGGATTTCGATCCTGTCGGCGACGATCTACATGTCCTGGATGGCGATCTACTACGCCAACATGATGTCAATGAGCTCCGAGATCGAGCATGAAACCGAAAGCCATCGCGAAACGGCGCTCCGCCTTCGCGAGGCCAAGGACATGGCGGACGTCGCCAATCGCGCCAAGTCGATCTTCCTCGCCAAAATGAGTCACGAACTGCGCACCCCTCTCAACGCCGTGATCGGATTTAGCGAAATTCTGCTTGAGAACGTCGAGTTCGAAGGGAAGGGCGAGGGCAAAGAGAGCAAGAAGGCCGATCTGAAGCGCATAAATGCCGCGGGGCAGCATCTGTTGTCGCTCGTTACGGACGTGCTCGATCTCTCAAAGATCGAGTCGAATTTCATCGAACTGAAACCCGAACAATTCGATCTCGGCGAGACAATTCGCGGGATCGTCGCCAATGTCGAGCCGATGGTGTCCAAGAATGGCAACAAGCTCATCGTAAAGTGTGCCGACGATCTCGGAATTGTTTCGACCGACGCGACCAAGTTACGGCAGGTGACGCTGAATTTGCTCAGCAACGCCGCGAAATTTACCGAGGGCGGGACGGTCACGCTATCGGCGTATCGCCGAAAAAGTCCGGTCGGGGACTGGATCGAGATTCAGGTCCTGGATACCGGGATCGGCATTGCGCAATCGGAGCTTTCAAATCTGTTCCAGAATTTTGGCCAGGCCAATCGCACGACTTCCACAAAGTACGGCGGAACGGGACTTGGGCTGGCGTTGAGCAAGAAGCTGTGTGGGCTCATGGGCGGTGGAATCACTGCCACCAGCGAGCCTGGTCGAGGCTCGTGCTTCACGATCCGGGTGCTCGCTTGGATGAATGAAGAGACACTCTCCGATGAAATGAGCCTCTCCCTGGCTGCTCCCGAATTCGCAACGGCAGTTTGAAAGACAAATCGATGTCCTCCGCAAACATCCAGTCCGAACGCGTCACCATTTTGCGCCCCGAAGATCGTGGATCGGGTGCGGTCGAAAGCAACCCCGGCGCGGCTCCCCGGCTGCTGATCGTCGATGATATCTCCGACAATCGCACCATCCTGCAGCGGCGCTTTCAGCGTCACGGCTTTGAAGTTGTCGAAGCCGATAGCGGGCTGAAGGCCCTTGAGTTGATCGACAGCCAGGAATTCGACCTGGTCCTTCTTGACGTGATGATGCCGGGGATCGACGGAATAGAAACCCTGAAACGGATCCGCAGTCAGAAGTCGGCTTCGACGCTGCCGGTGATAATGGTGACGGCAAAGTCCGAAAGCGAAAATATCGTTGAGTCGCTCGGGCTCGGAGCGAACGACTACGTCACCAAGCCGGTCGACTTTGCCGTCGCGCTGGCGCGCGCGAACACCCAGGTCGGACGTCGGCGGGCGGAATTGCAAGTGGTCGCAGCCAACGAGGCGCTGGCCAGGGCGAATAGCAGCCTGGAAAAAAATGTTGCCGATCGCACCGCGCTTCTGTTGGGACTGTACCAAAAGCTGAGAGCGGAAATGGCGGTTCGCGAGGAAGCGGATGCGCGATCGCTGCATCTTGCCTATCACGACTCTCTCACCGGTCTCGGCAACCGCCTGCTGTTCAAGGAGCAGCTTGAAGATGTCCTGAAGGATGCCGTGGAAGCTCCGAAGCCTGTCGCGGTTCTGTTTGTGGACCTGGACGGCTTCAAAGGGGTCAACGATACCCTGGGTCATTCCATCGGTGACCTGCTTTTGAAGTCAATTGCAAACCGGATCCGTGACATTTTGCCTGCCAACGGTCGCATCGCGCGGCTCGGCGGCGATGAATTTGCAATTCTTCAGATATCGGCGGATCAGCCCTCGGCTGCGATCGCGCTCGCGCAGCAGATCATCGATGTTGTCGGCCGCCCGTCTGTCATCGAAGGATACGATGTCACGGTCAGCGCCAGTGTCGGGATTGCGGTTGCGGACGCTGGAAGCATGACCGCGGAGAGTTTTCTGAAGAGTGCCGATATCGCGATGTACGGCGCGAAATCCAGAGGGCCCGGCAACTATCGCATGTTCGACCCTGAAATGGACGCGGCCGTACAGGCGCGACGTGCTCTCGAAAGAGAGATGCGGAACGGGATTGTCCAGAACGACTTCCGGCTGTTCTATCAGCCGCTGGTCAATTTACAGACGCAAAAAGTGACGACATTCGAAGCGCTGATGCGCTGGCGGCACCCCGAGCGCGGCCTGATATCGCCGATCGAATTTATTCCGTTGGCGGAGGACACCGGCCTGATCGTGCGGCTCGGCGAGTGGGCGCTGCGAGAAGCATGCTCCGAGGCGATGGGGTGGCCGGGCGATATCTCGGTTTCGGTCAACCTGTCGGCGGTGCAATTCGCGAAGGGCGATCTGGTCTCGACGGTGATGAATGCACTCGCGTCGTCGGGCTTGCCGGCATCGCGGCTTGAGCTGGAGATCACCGAATTGATCTTGCTTGAAGGATCCGAACACAACGTCAGGATTCTGGATCAATTGCATGAGCTTGGGGTCCGGATTTCGCTGGACGATTTCGGTACCGGCTACTCCAGCATCGGCTACCTCCGCAGCTTCAGGTTCGACAAGCTCAAAATCGATCAGTCGTTCGTCAAGGATCTGCTGGCGGACGAAAAGAGTTCTCGCAATCGTGCGCGCTATTGTGGGGCTCGGTACCAGTTTCGGAATAACGACTACCGCCGAGGGGGTCGAAACCGAGGACCAAAGGAGCTGCCTCAATCAGGAAGGCTGCACCGAAGTGCAGGGATATTTGTACAGCAGGCCACTGCCACCCGACGAGATCGGTCCGCTTCTCGGAAAACTCGGTGCTCAGCGGACGGCTTGAACGGCATCGACAAGATCGCAAAGACTGGTGGTTCGCCAGCGGATGTTCGAGATAGTGAACTTATTTGCTGGCCTCATTCAGAAATGACGAACAAATCGGACGAACTTGATTTCGACTACGCTGCCTTTATCGCGGAGCGTGCGATTTCGCTGATGTCCCGGCTGAAAATTGCGCAAACTCCTGCCAATTATTCCATTTGGTTCAACTACTGCCAGGGTACCTCGCCCGGGTTGAAGCGTGCGATTGATACGCTGTTCGAAAATGAAGCCCGTTTCGATGCATCGACGAGCGCAGCCCTGGTTTCGACCTTTGGAAACGGCGAGATGGCGGTTGCGGTCACAGGCGATGTTTCAAAACGCCTCGGTTCCCTGATGCAGGATGCGCAGGGCTTTCTGCAGGTTGCCATCGCGGATAATCGCAAGCAGATGCTGGCAATGGGCGAAGTCGCAAGCGAGGTCGGCGCGGGAGCCGATCCGGGAGCGCTGATTGACAGCCTGGTCGCCGAGCTTTCGAAATCCGTCTCCAGGGCATCCAAGCTGGAGCAGAATTTCGTCGAGGCCACCCGGGAACTCGGCGAAATAAGAGTCTCGCTGGACCAGGCCGAAAAGCGCGCGAAAACCGATGTGCTGACCGGACTTCCCAATCGCCTTGCATTTGAAGACTTCTTTTGCAATGCGCAGATGACGGCCGTGGAAAACGGGCGTCCGTTAAGCGTCCTGCTGATCGACGTTGATCACTTCAAACGATTCAATGACGATTTTGGGCATGGTGTGGGCGACCAGGTGCTCCGCTTGATTGCCAAGGTGCTCCGGGAGCGGGTCCACGGCCAGGACCTCCCCGCGCGCTATGGTGGCGAGGAGTTGATAGCGGTCTTTCCCGGATCGGATTTAAAAGCCTGCGCGGCTGTCGGAGAATCCATTCGCAGATTGATCTCTGAATGTCAGATCACTCGCCGCTCGACCGGGGAAGTGCTGCCGGGCATCACGGTGTCGATTGGCGTGGCGCAATTGCGGCCCGGTGAGTCCATGGCTGATTTGATCGAGCGCTGTGACCGGGCGCTCTACAAGGCCAAGGATGCCGGCCGCAATCGTGTTGTGACCGACGTCGGGCGCGAACCGGGAGCGACCAATCCGCTGGCGGCGGCATGAGGCCTGTGGTGGATCCTGGTTGCATTCGGCTGATGGCGGATTGGCTTTCGCGCCGGGCCGGGTCGAGCGGCTGAATCACTCGCCGAAACGAGGGCGCCTATGAACGCGCGCGCGTTCGACCGACGTCGGCAAGATGCTGGATATCGTTGACACTTCGCCAACCAGGGTATTCCAGCAGCGAAAGCCGCTTTTCTTAACCTTCGTCTGGCATATTCACATTATTGCGGGATATCAAAAAAATGCGTAGGAGCATATGTGATGAACCCTTGGACGCTGTTTAAACGCGTATTCATGACCTACTGGTATTGGCATGTTCGGCAATTGAACGTGCTGTGGCCCTCCATCACCTTGGGCGGGAAAACGCTGGTCATTTTCCCCACCGTCTACAAGCCGCTTGAAAACGAGCAGTCTTGCGTGGACTATTGCCGCGAGGGCGACCGGGTGCTCGACCTCGGCTGCGGAAGCGGCGTAGGCGCAGTGTTTGCTGCCGGCGTGGCGCGGGAAGTTCTGGCGGTGGACATCAGCCCGGCCGCAATCAACAATACCAAGGAAAATTGCCGGCTGTTTGGCCGCGAAAACGTCACTGTCGCGCATAGCGACATGTTCTCGAATGTCGACGGCAAGTTCAATCTCATCCTCGCCAATCCACCCTATATCGCGGCGGATTTCGCGGATAACGAGGAACAGTTCGCGACTTCGACGCGATATCTCCCGATTCTCTTCGCGCAAGTGAACAATCACCTCGAGAAGGACGGGCGCCTGCTGGTCCAGTATCCGGGATGGTTCAGCGGGCTGATCAAGAAGCTTGCGGCCGCTCACGGGCTTGAGGTCGTCAAGATCCAGCGCATGCCGCGCAAGTCCCTCCATCTTTCCCTGCTGAGCTTCGCTTATATGCAGGTGGGATTCCGCTCGACATTGTTCCTGATCATACCGCGCCCGGTTGCAAAGACCTTTGAGGCACGGCCGGAGACCGAAGAGGCCATGCCGGTTATGGCAGCCTGAGAGCATGTTGCGATCGACGGAAGGCGGCTGTGCCGCCTCCGTCAGATTTTGAATGCCGCTGTCGGCCGGTGCGGGCCGACCGGGCGGGATCGGCGTTTGCGAGACATGCTTGCTTGGTACGCGGGGCTGAGCGGGGATACGTCGTGATCCGCCAGCCCGAGGGTTTGCCGGCCGATCCGGCACCGCTGCGCTCGGGCGAAGCAGCAGACCGCGGTCGAAAGCAGGTCAGACCGAGGATTTTATCAGCAGGTCCTCAAGAATCTTGATGTCCACTGCATTGATGAATTTTATTGCGAAGCCGCTCGGCAGGTGACGCACCACTCTTCCCACCACTTTCCCGAGCGCGAGCGGTGTTCCGGCTGCAAGAGAGACGTTGGCCGATACCGCCGCGCCCGAACACGACATATCGACGACAAAGCACCGGAGTGTCCTTCCATCTCCCAAGATTAGCGTGGAGTGCGGATTGGAGGGCGTGAAACGATCGTGCAGCCTGTTATTTACAACCTTGCGCGCTCTGTTCTTTTCGAACCAGTCTATTTTGGCTTTGAGCCTGGCACGCTCGGATTCGGTTGCCGTGATGCTCATCACGAAGCCGATACGGATTTGCTTCGCAATAAAGCCCCGCACGTCGCCCAGCCTGTCCACCTGGACAAGCACCGGATCTCCGATGTTGCCCGTTACAGGAACAGAAAGCGTTATTTCCATCGGAGTGATATGTTCGACGCGGCAGGCGAAGAACAACCGCGAACCGGTCCGAAGGTCGCACCGCTCGGCAATATTGTACTTGGCTGTGATGATGCGGCTGTCCCCGCCCGGCGCAGCGCTGCTGCTCGGAACGGGCGCTGCTCTCAAACTTCTCCACATAAGGAGCGCTCACAGCTCGATGTTCGCTCCTCACTAAAGCACCAAAGGTTTCATAATCCATTAATCTTGTCGAAACCGATGACCTGCGGGGTGCGCGGCTGTTTCAGCGCATCATTTTCGGGCCGTCGATATCGCGCTACCCGACGAAACCCTACCCGGGCCGCCGCCGCCCGGCGGACCGGGTTAGGCATTCCGACCCCATTTTGGAACATCCCTGGGTCGGAGACGGCAGGGCGCCCCGGGGTGACCGGTACAATTGAACGGACCGCGGAAATCCGGCCGGGGCTTCGGAATCCCGCCCCCTACGCTGGTTCAACAGCGCCGTAACCCGCATTAACCCACGAAATTTGTTGCGTTTCTTGGTCATTGCGACTAAAAGCCGCCCTGCAACGGAAAGACGAGCGATGGCCCATAATTACGCAATCAACGATGACGTCCATCACCAGCTTCAGGGGCCGCAGGGTCGCGCCGGTATCAAGCAGCGAAGCGTCTATACCATCGTCACCTGCCTGCCGATCGAGGCGGACGGACGCCCGCGCTACCGCATCAAGAGCAAGACCGAGAACGTCGAGCGCGTGGTGACCGAGGAACAGATCAGCCGGCTGGATTGATCCGCGTCTTCAAGCGCCCCGCCGGGGGCCATCCAAGCCGTCAAACGACCCGCCGCCGTCGATCCCGTCAATCGGGAGGTGGCCTGCCGTCCGGCACAGCCACCGGATGGACCAGCGCCGAGCGCGCGAATTTCTTGAGCCCCATCGGCTTGCCGAACAGATAGCCCTGGACGAGATCAAAGCCCATCTCGTTCGCGGCGACAAAATCGGCGCGGGTCTCGACGCCCTCGGCGACCACCGGGACGCCATAGCCCTTGCCGAGTTCAATGATGCGTCGGCATACCGTCTGCTTCAGCCGGTCGTTGGCGCAGCCGGTGACGAATTGCCGGTCGACCTTGAGTTCGGCGAACGGGAAACGGTCGAGCTCCATCAGCGCCGGCCAGTCGGCACCGAGATCGTCGATCGAGACCGCGATATTGTGCAGGCGCACTTCCTTTGCGACATCGATCAATAAATCCAGATTGCGAACGACCTCGGCGCCATTGATCTCGATCAGCAGCCCGCCGAATGCCGGGTGCGGCGGTATACGCCGGCAGAGGTCGCGCACCGCCGCGCGATTTTTCAGAAAAGAAACCGGCAAGTTGATCGAAATATCGGTCGGGCCGTGCTGCATCAGCAGGTAACGCCAGTCTTCCATGGCGCGGTCGATCACGAATTCCGACAGCCGCAGGAAATGCGGATCGTCGTCTTCGGGGATAAAATAGGCCGGCGGTACCACGCCCCAGGTCGGGTGCCGCATCCGCACCAGCGCCTCGGCGCCGCGGCGAACGAGGGTGCGGGCGTCGATCTTGTGCTGGTACCACAATTCGAGCCAGCCGGCGTGCAATGCCTCCGACACGTGGACGGCCGGGCTGGGAGCCGGGACCTCGGGCAGCAGCGTGGCGACCCGCTCGCGCAGCGTGCCGGCGGCGAACGGGGTGGTCAGCGGCGGCAGCATCACGATGCCGTATTCCTCGCCGACCTGCCGCACCGCCCTGACGATGATCAACTCCCGGGCGCCGATGACAAGAACCTTGCCGCTGAACTCCCGGCGCACCAGGATTTCGAGAATCCTGCCGGCCTCGATGCCATCGACCGAGACGCCGAGCACGATCAGATCCGGAAGTTCGCGCTCGAGTACCGCCCCGAGTTCATCGGCCTTGGCGCATTCGCTGGTGACGAAGCCGAGATCTTCAAGCACGTCGGTAAGGAAGGCGCGAAGATGCTTCTTGCTGTCGGCAACACAGGCTCGAGGCGTTACTTTCCGGCGCCCAAAGGTTGTCGCTCTCGCGAGATCGTCGTCGACCGCCTGCTTCGTCATCGCTGATTTCCTCCCTGTGCCCAGGCGGTCTAACGGTGTGCATGGCTTCAAATATGGAAAACTGCGGTACGCAGAATTGAATTATTCCGGTAACGTTAAACCGCCCAGTACGATTAAAATTGTGCGGGAATTTCGCGCGAGAAAGTAAGCATGTTGGGGCGGATAGGGCTCCGGCGCCGGCGCCGGCGACTTCGGGCGACAGCCAATCGCGGTGCATTGCCCGAATTTGCTTTTTGCTTGCTATTGCGGGTAGAGCAGCGTAAACGCCTGCCCATTCGAACAATCGATTTGCTTGTTGATCGCGCCGAACCGGCTCCCCTCCCCAAGACATCGCTGAAATCGGATCAAGCTCGCGCGAAGGTCGTGCGGGCACAGCGCGCATCTGCGCATCTTGGAGAAGTTAAATGGCTACCGGAACAGTTAAGTGGTTCAACGCGACCAAGGGCTTCGGCTTCATTCAGCCGGACGACGGCGGTAACGACGTGTTCGTGCACATCAGCGCCGTCGAGCGTGCCGGCATGGGCTCGCTCAATGAAGGCCAGAAGCTTTCATTCGAATCGAAGCTCGACAACGCGCGCGGCAAGACCAGCGCGGAAAACCTTCGCGCCGTCTGACGCCAGTCGATGTGAGATTCCCGCGGATGTACCGGGATCTCCTGGACGGCTCGCGCCTGACGACATGAGATCAAAACCCGCCGGTTACGCCGGCGGGTTTTTTGCGACGCTTCGCGGAGCCGATAGACATCGGCGACCCATCGCCGACGGGCACGGTCTATTGCGCCTTGTCGTGCGACGCCATCCCGACAGCCTTGTAGTCGTAGGTCGGATAGAACTCGGTGCGATAGCTGCCCCAGGCGGTGTCCTCCAGGATGCGGTTGACCTCGCGAAGCCGGGAAGCCGGAAGCCGTAGCGTGACGACCTAGCCGATCCCCATTGCAGACCAATGGCGTGTGAACCTGATATCATCGTGACTGATATTCCCCGGAAATGTCCTTGCCGGTGTAGTCGGTCATCAGCGCCGTCGCGACCAGCGTAATCACCGCGCAAACCGCGATATAGATCGCGATCGCATAGACCGAATGATAGGTGCCGAACAGCCACGTCGCGATCAGCGGCGCCGGGCCGCCGGCGATGATGGATGCGAGCTGGTAGCCGAGCGAAGCGCCGCTGTAGCGCAGCCGGCCGGTAAAGCTTTCCGCGATCAGCGCCGCCTGCGGACCGTACATCATGTCGTGCGGCACCAGCGAAAGGATGATCGCGAAAAAGATGATCGGTTCCGAGCCGGTGTTCAGCATGGCGAAATAGATGAAGCCGAACACGCCGGTAACTGCCGCGCCGATCATGTACATGTTCTTGCGCCCGATGCGGTCGGACAGATGGCCGAACACTGGAATCGAGACGAACGACAGCACCGAGGCCGCCAGCACGGCGGTGAGCAGGAAGTTGCGGGAGACGTGCAGCGTGCCGATGCCGTAGGAAAAGATGAATGCGGTGAAGATGTAGAACGGCGCCTGCTCGGCCATGCGGGCAAATGCCGAGAGCAGGATTTCCTTCGGATGGCGTTTGATGACCGTCAGCATCGGGGTGCGCTCGACCTTGCGCTCGGCGAGCAGTTTGGCGAACACCGGCGTCTCCAGAATGCCGAGCCGGATGTAGAGGCCGACGCCGACCAGGATGAGGCTCAGCGCGAACGGGATCCGCCAGCCCCAGGCCAGGAACTGCTCGCCGGACATCTGACTGAAAGCGAGCACCGCAAGATTGGCCAGGAAAAGTCCGCAAGGGACCCCGAATTGCGGCCAGGAGGCGACCAGCCCGCGCGACCGGTCGGTGCGCGCCCATTCCATCGACATCAGCACCGAGCCACCCCATTCGCCGCCGACACCGACGCCCTGGATGAAGCGCAGCACCGTGAGGATTACCGCACCCCAGATGCCGATGCTCTCATAGGTCGGCACCAGCGCCACCGCGAGATGTGGCCAGTCCCATCAGCAGCAGCGTCGCGATCAGGGTCGACTTGCGGCCGATGCGGTCGCCGTAATGCCCGAAAATGGCGGCTCCGATCGGGCGCGCAATGAAACCGACAGCGTAGATGGCAAAGGCCTCGAGCGTCCCGACCCAGGGGTCCGAGTGCGGGAAAAACAGCTTGGCGAACACCAGGCCGGTGACGGTGCTGTAGAGAAAAAAATCATACCACTCGATCGCGGTACCGATGGTGGAGGCGATCACGGCCCGGCGAAGCTGCACCTGATGTTCGGATGAGGTGAGGGGAATGGTCTCGGCACGGGATATGGTCATGAATGGTCCCTCTCCGGCGGCAGCGTTTCCCAAAAGCCATTTGAAATTGTTTGGCTAAGGGAACTTGCGGCCTCAAGCCCGGGTTCCAGCGGTCGGCCAGGGAAATGCAAATAAATCCGGCGCGCGCGTCGGCTTCGCCGCAGGTCGGTTCTGGCCGAGCGGCCTGCGGCCGGGCGCGGGCTTCTGCGAGGCCGGTGCGCTCGATCACGGAACCATCGCAATTTGCCGGACGACGACAGTCAGCGCCTTGGGTCAGCGGGCCGGCTAGCCGACCAGTTTCCTGCAATAGGCGACGCCGCCGCTCAGGGCATCGCGCCCCTTCCACGCCAAATGGGTCAGGCGGCCGCTCCAGGAATGACGGCTTCGCAGGCTGCGCGATTCCAGCACATGGCCAATCTTATCGGGGAAATGACGCACCTCGCTCTCCACCAGAACGGCAATCGCGTTCATCAGATGGTCGAGCCGCTTTCCCCAGTCGGATTCGTCGAGCAGATCGATCCGGAGCCGCAACGCGGATTCGGTGTCGTAAATCCCGGTCAGAATATTCTTGGCGACAAGGATCCGGTTGCTCTTCAGGGCGACGCGCAACGCCGACCGCTTGTCGTCCAGCCGGTCCAGCACCATCGAGACCGTGATCGCATAGGGCGTGGCGGCGACATCCGCAGCCCGCTTGCTGGGGGCCGCTTTGGTGGCGAGATGCATCAATTGCCAGGGCGTTTTGAGCCGCAGGGCCACCAGCGCCAATGCGAAGGGAAGTTCTTCGGCGTGGTCTTTTCCGAACGCGTCCAGCGATCCCGTCACCTTGGCGAGTTGCGCGTCGTCGAATTTGTCGATGGCGGCGGGTAGCGCATCGGCGAATTTCGCCAGCGCATCGCGTGCGCGCAGCACGCACCGCATCTTGGTCAGATCGCTGTAGGCTGCCGGCGAAGCTGTATAGATTGCGAGTTTGGCGCGGGTTCGATCGGCGCCTTCCGGCGTGCCGAGCGTGCTGTCGAGATATTTGGCGACCTTGGTCTGAAACGTGGCGGCAGCCTGCCGGGCTTCTCGCTGCTCGTCGGCGGCGACCATCTCGTTTATCTCGTTGACATAGTCGCGCGCCATCGTCGGCAACAGATCTCGGCTGATCCATTCCCAGATGGCCGACAGCGTGCCGCGCTGGATGCGGCCGGAATTGGCGTGTTCGGGGGCGCCGTCGACAAGGAACGGTTCCAGCGGCGCGAAAAAAAACCGTGAGGGATTGCTCACGAGACCTTTGGTCGACCCGTCCTTGCGGAATTCCGCGCGCAGCTTGGCCTGAACCGCCGCGGCGCCAGGCATTTCGACGCCGCTGGCTTCCAGCCGGTCGAGCTCGGTCAGGAGGCAGCTGCGTGTCAGCGGCGTCAGTCGCCGCAGATAATCCTGGATCCGTTCGGCAAGGGTCATTTTAAGTTAATTTTGCGCGACTTGTTTCGGGGGCGGCGATCGGCCTGTCGCGTCCAGGCATCGCTGTACCTAGGGCCGCCATGAAACCATGAAAAAAGTTCGTGGTAGATTAAGAAATCGGCTTGATGCCCGTGAAATTACCGGCATGCGCGTTCGCGAAGGCGCGGTTCCCGAATTCGAGGCCTGGTAGCGCGGATTGCCCGAGGCGATCCTGCTCGACTGGAACATGCCGATGATGGGACGGCTATGAATTCCAATCTGCGCCGCATGCCGGCGGCGACCAGCCCAGGGTGGTGTTCTGCACCATCGAAAACGATGTCGCGCACATCGCGCGCACGCTTCGCGCCGGCGCCAACGAACACATCATGGAACCGTTCGACAACAAGGACATCATTGCCGCCAAGTTCCAGGAAATTGGTTTGTCCGCGTTAACCGTGCCGGTGTAATCCGGCTCTGTGATCCCAAAGAAGTCCGTCTCAGGTTTGCGTCAGGTCAACAAACGAGTACTGAATCAACTTCCGGGAGATATCCTCGACCCGATCGCCTCCGGAGGGATGGTTGCCGACGCTGGCGGATTGGCATCCGCGTCACGGTGTCGTCGCCCGCCATCTGAAATGTTTCCGATCGTTTCGAGAGGCCATCCGTGACCCCGCCCGATTACGAATACCTGCGCAAACTTCTCAAGGACCATTCCGGTCTCGATCTGTCCGCCGACAAGCAGTATCTGATTGAAAGCCGGCTGCTTCCGCTTTCGCGGAAGTGCGGCCTGCCCGGCATCAGCGAACTCGTGCTGAAGATGAAAGGCGGATCTGCTTCCATCATCACCCAGGTGGTGGAGGCCATGACCACCAACGAGACGTTCTTTTTTCGCGACAAGGTTCCGTTCGATCATTTTCGCGATACGATCATGCCCGAGATCCTGCAGGCGCGCGCCGGCCGCCGCAGCATCCGGATCTGGTGCGCCGCCGGTTCGACCGGTCAGGAGCCGTATTCACTGGCGATGTGCCTGAAGGAAATGAGCGCTGCGACCGCCGGCTGGCGGATCGAAATCCTCGCCACCGACCTTTCGCAAGAGGTTCTCGAGAAATCCAAGTCGGGAATCTACAGCCAATTCGAGGTTCAGCGCGGCCTTCCGATCCAAATGCTGGTCAAATATTTCAAGCAGATCGGAGAACTCTGGCAGGTCAATCCCGACATTCGCGCGATGGTTCAGCACCGCCAGCTGAATCTGCTGCACGACTTTTCCCAACTCGGGACCTTCGACGTCATTTTCTGCCGGAACGTGCTGATCTACTTCGATCAGGACACCAAGATCAACGTTTTCAACCGTCTCGCCAAAGCCAGTGAGCCTGACGGTTTTCTGTTGCTGGGTGCGGCGGAAACGGTGGTCGGGCTGACCGATGTCTTCAGGCCGTTTCCGGAACGGCGCGGCCTTTATCGCCCCAACGACGCGCGCGCCGCGCCCACAAGGATTTCCGCCGCCGGCGCCACCGCGCCGAAGGTCGCTGTGATGGCGGGTCGATGACAAATGGCAGATGACAACAAGGGACCGGAACGCGTGACGTTCAGCCACGGATACGGCGTCTGCATCATGGGTATCGATGGAACCTGGCGCCGGGATTGCCTGCTCAACGCCATCTCCGATTACGACGCCATTCTTACCGTCGAGGGCTCGATTCAAGGCCTCAATCTCAAGGAATTCTTTCTGCTGTTGTCGTCGACTGGCCTGGCCTATCGTCGGTGTGAACTTGTTCGCGTCAATGGCGCGGAGGTTGATGTCCAGTTTCTGAAGGGCAAGAACAAGAAAAAGAAGTCGGGCTCAAATCAGGAAGCCCCGGTCGGCGCCTGAAGGCCCGGGCTCGCAATCGGCGAAGCCCGATCAAATGCGGCGGCCGGCATCCATGATCACACGGGACGCTATTCAACGTGAAGCCGCGCGGCAGCTTTGCGCTCCGGTAACGCCGATAGATGCACGGTGAGATCGGCTCCCCGCGAGGCCGCTTTGTCGATCATCGCGGCGATGGCGGCGAGTTGCGACTCACGGCGCGACCATCCGAATATCTTTTCCGCCTGGCTTGCACCGCATGGACGGCCTGTGAGATGACCCTCAATGGGATCTCGAACAGGTGTTGTAATGACAAACAGGAAAACGCCGGAAACGCTGCGCAGCGCGCGCTGGTTTGCGCCCGACGATCTCAGGGCCTTTGGCCATCGCTCGCGCGCCATGCAGATGGGTTACGCGCCGGAGGAGTGGAAGGGACGCCCGGTCATCGCGATCCTCAACACCTGGTCGGACGCGCAGCCCTGCCACATGCATTTCAAGAGCCGGGTCGACGACGTCAAGCGCGGCATCCTGATGGCCGGCGGCTTTCCGATGGAATTGCCGGCGCTGTCGCTGTCGGAATCGTTCCTCAAGCCGACCACCATGCTCTACCGCAACCTGCTGGCGATGGACGCCGAGGAACTGCTGCGCGGCCATCCCGTCGACGGCGTGGTGCTGATGGGCGGCTGCGACAAGACCACGCCGGCGCTGCTGCTGGGCGCCACCAGCATGAATCTGCCCGCGATCTATCTGCCCGCCGGGCCGATGCTGCGCGGCAACTGGAAGGGCAAGACCCTGGGCTCGGGCTCCGACGCCTGGAAATACTGGGACGAGCGCCGCGCCGGCAAAATCTCCGACAAGGACTGGGTCGACGTCGAGGCCGGCATCGCCCGCAGCTACGGCACCTGCATGACCATGGGCACCGCCTCGACCATGACCGCGATCGCCGAAGCGATCGGCATGACGCTGCCGGGCGCCTCCTCGATTCCGGCCGCCGACGCCGGCCATATCCGCATGGCGTCGGAATGCGGCCGCCGCATCGTCGAGATGGTCTGGGAGGATCTGACGCCGAAAAAGATCCAGAGCCGCCAGGCGTTCGAGAACGCGATCACGGTGGCGATGGCGATGGGCTGTTCGACCAACGCCATCATTCATCTGATCGCGCAGGCGCGCCGCGCCGGCCAGGACATCGGGCTCGACGATTTCGAGACCGCCAGCCGCAAGGTGCCTGTGATCGCCAATGTCCGGCCCAGCGGCGACACCTATCTGATGGAGGATTTCTTCTATGCCGGCGGATTGCCGGGCCTGATGAGCCGGATCCGGGATCATCTGCATCTCGACGCCATGACGGTGACCGGCAGCACGCTCGGCGAGAACCTCGAAGGCGCCGAAGTCTATAATGACGACGTGATCCGGACCGTGGCCGATCCGATCTATGCCGAAGGCGCGCTCGCGGTGCTGAAAGGCAACCTCGCGCCCGACGGCTGCGTCATCAAACCCAGCGCCTGCGAGCCGCGCTTTCTCAGGCATACCGGCCCGGCTCTGGTGTTCGACGATTATCCCTCGATGAAAAAGGCGATCGACGATCCCGATCTCGACGTCACGGCCGATCATGTGCTGATCCTGCGCAATGCGGGGCCGCAAGGCGGGCCGGGCATGCCGGAATGGGGCATGCTGCCGATCCCGACCAAGCTGGTAAAACAGGGCGTGCGCGACATGGTGCGGCTGTCGGATGCGCGCATGAGCGGCACCAGCTACGGCGCCTGCATCCTGCACGTCGCGCCGGAATCCTATATCGGCGGGCCGCTGGCGCTGGTGCGCAACGGCGACCGCATCACTCTCGATGTCGCCGCGCGCAGCATCAATCTCGAGGTCCCGGAAGCGGAGCTGGCAAAGCGCCGTGCCGAATGGAAACCGCCCGAAACCCGCTACGAGCGCGGCTATGGCTGGATGTTCACCCGCCACATCCGCCAGGCCAATGAGGGCTGCGATTTCGATTTCCTCGAAACCGGCTTTGGCGCGCCGGTCGACGAGCCGTCGATTTATTGAGGCAACCGTCGTTCCGGGGCGCGCGCAGCGCGAACCCGGAACCTCGAGATTCCGGGTCTGGTCCTTCGGACCATCCCGGAATGACGAACTCCGGGGAAACCATGACCACAAAACTCAGCGACACGACCCGCGACAAGCTCAGGACCATCTCTACCGCCACCGTCGCCACCGCGCTCTACAAGCGCGGCTTTCGCAACCAGTGCATTCAGGATGTGCATCCGCTCGGCCCCGATCAGCCGACGCTGGTCGGCGAGGCGTTTACGCTGCGCTACATGCCGGCGCGCGAGGACCTCAACAAGCTCGAGGTGTTTCGCGACCGCTCGCATCCGCAGCGCAAGGCGGTCGAGGACTGCCCGCCCGGGGCGGTGCTGGTGATGGACAGCCGCAAGGATGCCCGCGCCGCGTCCGCCGGCGCCATCCTGGTGACGCGGCTGATGCAGCGCGGCGTCGCCGGCGTCATCACCGATGGCGGCTTTCGCGACTCCGTGGAAATCTCGAAGCTCGGTATTCCCGCCTATCATCACCGGCCCAGCGCGCCGACCAACCTGACCCTGCATCAGGCGATCGAGATCAACGGCCCGATCGGCTGCGGCGACGCGCCGGTGTTTCCCGGCGACGTCATCCTCGGCGACGGCGATGGCGTGATCGTGATCCCCGCGCATCTCGCCGAGGAGATCGCCAACGAACGCCTTCGATGACCGCGTCAGGATTTCCCCGAGCGTCTGCAAACGGCCGCGGCATTTGCTCGGGCTCAACAGCTTGACGATAGTTCCGCGGATTTCCGCCGAGGCGAGATCATGAACTCGCGCCGGGTCGCCGCAGGCGCTGCAGATTCGCGTCGACGTGATGCGGTCGAGTCGGCACGCGTGAGATTCACGAACCTCAGCCCTCGTCCGCCAATCCCACCGCCCACAGCGCAAACGCATAGGCGATCGCGACCTCGTCGAGGCGGTGGAAGCGCCCCGAGGCGCCGCCATGGCCGGCGCCCATATTGGTGCGCAACAATACCGGGCCGCCTGATGTCATGGTGGCGCGCAGCCGCGCGATCCATTTCGCCGGCTCCCAATAGGTGACGCGTGGATCGGTCAGGCCGCCCATGGCGAGGATCGCCGGATAATGCTTCGCCGCGACATTATCGTAGGGCGAGTATGACAAAATGGTTTTGAAGTCGGCAGCGCTCTCGATCGGGTTGCCCCATTCCGGCCATTCCGGCGGCGTCAGCGGCAGGGTGTCGTCGAGCATGGTGTTGAGCACGTCGACGAACGGCACCTCGGCGACGATGCCGGCGAACAATTCGCCGGCGCGATTGGCGACCGCGCCCATCAGCATGCCGCCGGCGCTGCCGCCATGGCCGACGATGCGCTTTGCGCCGGTGTATTTGGCGTCGATCAGCGCCCGCGCCGGCGCCTGCGAAATCGTCAAAGCTGTTGGTCTTCTTCTCGCGCTTGCCGTCGAGATACCAGCCCCAGCCCTTGTCCGAGCCGCCGCGGATATGGGCGATGGCGTAGACAAAACCGCGGTCGACCAGCGACAGCCGGTTGGCGGAAAACGACGCCGGCATCGCCATGCCGTAGGAGCCGTAGCCGTACAGCAGCAGCGGCGCGGCGCCGTCGCGCTTGAGGTCGCGGCGGTGCAGGATCGAGACCGGCACCTGCGCGCCGTCATGCGAGGGCGCCATGATGCGGGTGGTGACGTAATCGGCGGGGTTATGGCCGGACGGTATTTCCTGGCGCTTGCGCAACACGCGGGTCCGGCTCGCCATGTCGTAGTCGTAGACTTCCGACGGCGTCGTCATCGACGAATAGGAGAAGCGCAGATTGGTGGTGTCGAATTCGTAGCCGCCCATGGTGTCGAGCGAATAGGCCGCCTCGTCGAACGCGATGGCGTGTTCGTCGCCGGTGACGAGATCGCGGATGATGATGGCGGGCAGTGCGTTGGCGCGCTCCAGCCGCACCATGTGGCCGGCATAGAGCTCGACGTCGAGCACATAGATGCCCTCGCGATACGGAATCAGGTCGCGCCAGTTGGTGCGATCGGGCGAAGCGAGCGGCGCGGTCACGACCTTGAAGTCGATGGCGCCGTCGGCATTGGTGAGAATGAACAGCTCGTCGCCACGGTCGTTGACCGAATATTGCACGCCTTCCTCGCGCGCCGCGACCAGCCGCGGCGGCGCATCGGGATCGGCCAGATCGATCAGCCGCTGCTCGGAGGTTTCGTGGTCGCCGCCGGCGATCACGCAGAACCGGCCGCTGCTGCTTTCATGGATATGGGTGAACCAGCCGGAGTCCTGTTCCTCATAGACCAGCACATCGTCGGCCTGCGGGGTGCCGAGGCGATGCCGCCAGACCTGCATCGGGCGATGGTTGTCGTCGAGCCTGACGTAGAAGAACGCCTTCGAATCCGCGCTCCACACCACGGCGCCGTCGGTCTCCTCGACCAGGTCGTCGGCGTCGGCGCCGCTGGCCCAGTCGCGCACCCGGATCGCGAAATATTCCGAGCCCTTGATATCCGCGCTCCAGGCCGAAAGCCGGTGATCGGGCGAATGCCGGCTGCCGCCGAACTTGAAATAGTCATGGTCGGCCGCCAGCTGGTCGCCATCGAGCACGATCTGGATCTCGCCGCCGTTGCGCGGCGTGCGGCCGAACAATTCGTGCTGGCCGCCCTCGCGGAATTTGCGCATATAGGCATAGGGGCCGTCCGGCGCCGGCACGCTGGAATCGTCTTCCTTGATCCGCCCGCGCATTTCCGCAACCAGCGTCTTTTGCAAGGCCCGCGGTGTGGCCGAGCAGGCTTTCGGTGTAGTCGTTTTCGGCTTCGAGATAGTTCCTGATATCCGCATTCAGGATCGCCGGGTCGCGCAGCACTTCCTGCCAGTTGGGGTCCTTCAGCCACGCATAGTCGTCGACCACCGTGACGCCGTGGGTGGTGAATGAATGCGGCCGCCGCGGCGCCACCGGCGCGGTCCGTGAATCCTTGATCTTGGTCAGTTGTGTCACTCGGTCCTCGTTCGGGTCTGCGGATCAGGCCGCAAGCTGCACTCTGCCATATCGGGTCGACGCTTGCGGATTGCCAGATGGCGTTGAGTTGAAACGGCGGACGCTTCTCCCCTCCCGGCAGGGGGGAGGGGAGAGAGACGGTCGCTGCGCGTCAGCTCTGAATCATCGCGCTCTACCCGTGGCGCCGGCGCCGAATACCGGGATCCGGTTGACGGCGAGCACCACCGCGAAGGTGATGATCAGCATCGAGATGCCGAGAACGGCGATCGCGGCGAGATCGCCGCTTTCGTTGAGATCGTAAATCAGCACCGACAGCACCTTGGTCTGCGAGGTGAACAGGATGATGGCGGCGGAAAGCTCGCGCATCACCCCGATGAAGATGAAGCACCAGGTCGAGATCACGCCGGTGCGCAGCAGCGGTGCGGTGATCCGGCGCAGCGACTGCAGCCGGGTGGCGCCGAGAATGCGGCTGGCGTCCTCGAGTTCGGGATGGATGGTGGCGAACGCCGCCTGCAATTGCTGATAGGCCGACGGCAGGTTGATGGTCAGGAACGCGATCAACAGGATCCACAACGTGCCGTACAGCACGAAGGGCGGCCTTGTGTAGCTCAGGAACAGCCCGACGCCGAGCACGATGCCGGGAACCGCGACCGGCGCGGTGGCGAGAAAGCCGAGGATGCGCGAGCCCGCGATCACCCGGCGGGTCGTGACATAGGCGATCACCAGCGCGAGGATGGTGCCGATGGTGGCGGTGGCGGTGCCGAGAATCACCGTGTTCTTGAGCGCAAGCTGGGTCGACGACAGTTCGGTAAACACGAACACGATGTTGTGCAGCGTGAAGGTCGACGGCGTCACCAGCGTGGTCGCATTCGGCGAGAACGCGGCGTTGAGCAGCGCCAGATAGGGCAGGAACACAGGATTGAGCAGCACCATGAGGCAGAACACCAGCGCCGCCCAGCGCCACTGCTTCATTTCGACCCGGCGCGGCGCGCCATATTTGCCGCCGACCACCGAATAGCCGCGGCGGCCGAGGATGAATTTCTGCGCCTGCAGCAGCAGCATGGTCAGCAGCAGCAGCGGCACCGCGGCGGCGGCGGCCAGTTCGAGCTTGGGCGGATACTGGAACAGGCTCCAGATTTTCGTGGTCATGGTGTGAAAGCCGGCCGGCAGCGCCAGGATCGCCGGCGAGCCGAACAGCGTCATGGCCTGCAGGAACGCGATCAGGGCGCCGGCGACCAGGGCCGGCAGCGCCAGCGGGATGGTGACGCGCCGCGCCGTGGTCCACGCCCTGCCGCCGAGGATGGCGGAAGCGTCCTCGAGTTCGCCGGGCATGTTGTCGAGCGAATTGGCCACCAGCACGAACACGAAGGGAAACGTGTAGCAGGAGATGACGAAGATGATCCCGGTCAGCGAATAGATGTTGAACAGATGTTCGTCGGCCTCCGCGCCGGTCACCAGGCGAAACAGCTGGTTGAGCAACCCGCTGTTGGGCGCCGCCAGCAATTCCCAGGCCACCGCGCCGAGAAACGGCGGCGTCACGAACGAGGCCGTGACCAGCGCGCGGATGAACTGTCGCCCGGGCATGTCGGTGCGCGACACCAGCCATCCCATCGGCGCCGCGACCGCGCAGCAGATCATGGCGGACGTGGTCGCGATGATCGCGGTGGTCAGCAGCGGATCGAGGAAATCGGGATCGGTGAACAACGTGACGAAATTCTGCAAGCTCAGGTGACCGGCCTTGTCGGTGACGCTGTAGACCGCGAGCCACGACAGCGGCAGCACGACCAGCACCATCAGGCACGCCGCAAACAGCCACAGCACCGGTTTGGTCCAGTCGAATTTGCCGCGGGTGCCGTCGATGGTTTCGGTGATGGTCATGTGCGGTTCAATCTTGATTGTTTCATTCCGAAACCCTCAGCGTGCACTGCCCCCTCTCCCGCTTGCGGGGGAGGGCCGGGGTGCGGGAAGCGACAGACTCGGCCTTGGAGAAACGCCCTCTCACCCGTCGCGCATCTGGCGATGCGCGCCGACCTCTGCCCGCAAGCGGGGCGAGGTAAAGGCAGGCGTGGTCGAGAAAGCCATCCATCCATTACACCCGAAACAATTTCGCATAGCGGGTCTTGATCTCTTCGCTCATCGCCTCGACCCCGGCGGGGTCTTCCTTCATCAGCTTGATGTCGGAAATCCTGCGGCGTCCGGGCTTGGCCTGCACCTGGGCATGAACCGAATATTGCGCGGTGAAGTCGATGAAGAACTGCTGGGTTTCGCGGGTGTGCAGCCAGGCCTGAAACAGCCGCGCGGCATTGGGATGCGGCGCGGTCACGAATATCCCTGATGGACCCGAGATGGTCGGGGTGCCTTCGGTCGGGTACCGCGCTCCTCACCATGAGGGTTGAAAGCGACTTCATCCTGAGGAGCGGCCCCTTGGCCGCGTCTCGAAGGATGCCGCCGCTGGACTCGTCTGTCAGACATGGAAAATTTTCTGATAGCGGGCCTTGATGTCTTCGCTCGCCTTCTCGGCGCCTTCGGCGTCTTCCTTCATCAGCTTGATGTCGGCGAGCGGTTTGCGGCCCGGCTTTTCCTTGACCTGTTGATGCAGCGAACGCAGGCCGCCGACCTCGATGATGATCGCCTGTGCTTCCGGGGTGAAGCAATAATTCTGGAACAGTTTTGCCGCATTGGGGTTCGGCGCCGCCTTGAAGATGCCGTTCGGGCCGATGATGAACGGCGTGCCCTCGGTCGGATAGATCGTCTCCACCGGCTGGCCGGCCTCCTTGAGCAGGAAGACGTTGTATTCGGTGCCGTCGGCCATCACGCTGCGCTCGCCGAGCGAGAGCTTCTTCGGCGGGTCGGTCGCCGATTGAACCTGCATGATGTTCTGCTTCGCCAGATTCTCGTAGAAATCCCAGCCGATGTCGCGCACCATCTCAAACGTCGCGGTCAGGATGGTTCCGCTGTAGCCGGGATGCGCCTTGACGATCTTGCCCTTCCATTTGGGATCGAGCAGCTCCTTGAAGCTCGTCGGCGCGTCTTCCGGCTTCACCAGTTTGGTGTTGTAGGCGATCGGGCTCAGCGTGGCGCGGAAACCGGCATAGGTGCCGTCGGCATCGCGGTGCTCGGGCTTGTAATGTTTGGCGACATCCTCGGGCACGTAAGGCAGCAGCAGGTCCTGCTTTTTCCAGGTCAGCAGATGGGAGGCATCGGACGAATTGACGACATCGACGGCATGGACGTTGCTGGCATATTCCTGGCCGATGCGCTGAAACACCCGCTCGGCGCCGGTGCGTTCGACACGGACGTCGATGCCGGCGAATTTCTCCTTGAACGCGCCCGAGATCCTTTCCGCGACCGCAAGATCGATCGCGGTGTACCAGACCACCTTGCCTTCCTTTTTCGCCGCTTCGATCAGCTGCGGCGTGATCGCCTCGGCCGGCGGCGCCGCGGCGCGCGCGGCAGATGCGAACACGCCTCCCAGCGCCAGCGCGGTCGAGCCCTTCAGAACGTCGCGTCTCGAAAGTTCAGGCTGTTTCATCGCGTCTTCCCTGTTGGCTCGCTATCGGCTGAGCGCCCGGCAGCGTTCCGGCGGCAGCGTGAGCCAGACCTCGGCGCCCCTGGCAATGGCAGGCTCGGTGGATGTCACGATGCGCAATGTGCGTGCCGTCGGAGGTTTCGACCATGTAGTCGCGGCTGGCGCCGAGAAAGACCTGGCGCGTCACCGTGGCCTTGACCGCGTTGGCGGGCGTTGGCGGCGCCCGGGTCGCAAGCTGGATGTCGTGCTGGCGGATGGCGACGACGGCGTTCTGGCCGGCGTTGAGTTTGGCGCCAACCACCTGCAGCGTCGCGCCGGCGAAGGCGACGTGGTTCTGGTCGCGGGCGATGCCCTTGATCACATTGCTGGCGCCGATGAAGCGGGCGACGAATTCCGATTGCGGCCGGTCGTAGATATCCTCGGGCGTGCCGAGCTGGTCGATCTTGCCGGCATTCATCACCGCGATCAGGTCGGCGGTGGTCATCGCCTCGGACTGGTCGTGGGTGACGTAAACCGTGGTGTAGCGATATTCGTCGTGCAGCCGGCGAATTTCGAAGCGCATCTCTTCGCGCAAATTGGCATCGAGGTTGGACAGGGGTTCGTCGAGCAGCAGGGTTTCCGGCTCGACGATCAGCGCCCGCGCCAGCGCCACCCGCTGCTGCTGTCCGCCCGACAATTCGCCGGGATAACGCTGCGCCAGAATTTCCAGCCTGGTTGCCTTGAGGATCACCTCGAGTTTGCTGGCGATGGTCGCGCGATCGATCTTTCTCAGGCGAAGCCCGTAGACGATATTTTCCGCGACCGTCATGTGCGGCCACAGCGCGTAGCTCTGGAAGATCATCGACATCTTGCGCTGCTCGGGCGGCAAGGTGCGCTGCCTGGAGGACACCAGCCGGTCGCCGACATGGATCTCGCCGTCCGAAGGCTCGAGGAAGCCGGCGATCAGCCGCAGCGTCGTGGTCTTGCCGCAGCCGGAGGGACCTAACAGGCAGACCAGCTGTCCGTGATCGATCCGCAGCGAGACATTATCGACGACCGCCAGCGATCCAAACCGCTTGGTCAGGCCGCGCAAATCAACGGACGCCAATCAGCTCACTCCCTGTGGTCTTTTTGCGCCGTTGTCGGCCTCTTAATTTATCGCTGGATCATTATAAGCACGAATGAAGGGGGACCGGAAAGGCTTGGCGGGCGCTCACGCCCTTACACTTTCGCCGAGCCACGCGATCGCGGCCGCGGTGCCGCCGTTGCCGTGCGGGATATCGAGCGCGGCGAGGCCGACCTCGATGACGCCGAGCGTGCCCAGGATCATCGGCGCGTTGACGTGGCCCATATGGGCGATCCGGAACGCCTGGCCGGCGAGTTCGCCGATCCCGATGCCGAGCACCACGCCGCATTTCTCCTTGCAATAGCGTTGCAGCGCCACCGGATCGTGGCCGTTCGACATCGTCACGGTGGTGACGGTGTTGGAGCGCTCGGCCGGCTCGGCGATGTTGAAGCCGAGCACCTGGCCTTCGGCCCAGGCCGCGACCGCGCGGCGCACCGCTTCGGCCAGCAGGCGATGGCGCAGGAACACGTTCGTCGAGCTTTTCCTCGAACAGCATGTCGATGGCCTGGCGCAGCGCGAACAGCAGATGCACCGGCGCGGTGCCGGCATATTTGCGGTAATGCTCGGCGCCGTCGCGCTCGGTCCAGTCCCAATACGGGCGTTCGCAGGTCGGCGGTCTTGTGCACCTCGCGGGCGCGCTCGTTGGCGGCGACGAAGCCGAGGCCGGGCGGCGCCATCAGGCCTTTCTGCGATCCGGACATCGCGACGTCGATGCCCCAGGCGTCCATCTCGAACGGCATGCAGCCGAGCGAGGCGACGGCGTCGACCATGAACAATGCCGGATGGCCGGCCGCCTTGATCGCCTTGCCGATGGCTTCGATGTCGTTGACCGCGCCCGAGGCGGTATCGACCTGCACCGCCAGGATCGCCTTGATGCTGTGATCCTTGTCCTGCCGCAGCCGGGCTTCGACCTCGGCCGGGCGCACCGCGCGGCGCCAGTCGCCCTTGAGCACCTCGACCTCGGCGCCCATCGCGGCTGCGGCATTGCCCCAGCCGATCGCGAACCGGCCGCTTTCCAGCACCAGCACCTTGTCGCCGCGCGACAGCACGTTGCTGAGCGCGGCTTCCCAGGCGCCGTGGCCGTTGGCGATGTAGATGTAGGAGCGTCCCGTGGTGGCGAACAGTTTGGCAGAGATCGCGCAGCAGGCTGTCGGTCAGCTCCACCATCTGCTCGGAATAGATGTCGAGGGCGGGACGATGCATCGCCCGCAGCACCTCGTCGGGCATGGTGGTGGGTCCGGGGATCGCCAGAAATTCCCGGCCTGCGCGAACGACCATGGTTGCTGTTCCTTGTTGCTGTGGTGGGCCATGCTTGCCATGGCCGGAGACGAAATCAAAGCGCATCGGGAGATTGCGCGGCGTTCAGCCTGGGGCGTTTACGCGGCGGGGAAACACTGGGAAAGCGGCTATCGCCTGGTCTCGCGGCAGCCGGCGGCTTCGGCGTCTTCGACCGAACAGAACCAGCGGGTGCCCTTGCTGATCTGCATCTTGATCTGGGCGTACCAGCGGCTCTTGGGGGTGTGATAGATGCATTCGCCGGCGCCGTTGACGTTGCCCTTGATGGTGCAGTCGGGCGAGGGCGCGACCGGTCCGGAGGCCGACGCCAGCAGGATCGCATGGGCATTTGGCGGCGGCTTGGCGGCGCCGAGAATCACCGTCTTCTTGTTGCGGACGCGCCAGTCCCACGGCGCGATGAACGCGCCCTGCCACATCCCGGCCTTGGCCTCGCGCGCGGCTTTTTCATCGGCATCGTAGTCGTGGGAAACCCGGACATAGGACAGCGCCCATCCGCTCTTCACCAGCCATTTCTGGATGTCCTCGCCGTCGACCTCGCACCGCGCCACGCTGCGGCCGCGCCGATCGATGCGGTTGACGTGGCAGGTCCAGCTCTTGTTGGCGGCGTGCTTGACGAGTGCGTCGCGGGCGGCGACGCCGCAGGTCCAGCGCTCGCCCTTGGTGTCGAGGCAAAGCTGGTCCACCGACGGCGCGTCGATCCCGCCGAGCCGGATGCGGGAACTGCCGATCGTGACCTGGTCGCCTTCGCGGATCTTCGGAACCCCGGAGATGTCGGCGGCGTGGGCGATCGGCAGGACGAACAGCGGAAGCGCCAACAGGAATTTCATCTGCATGCAAAAAAGCCGTCTTCAATGTGAATCGCGTCAACCCCGTAGCGCCGGATTGTGGTCCGGATTGGGGCGCCGCGCCAGCGGCTTGGGCGGGCGCTGTCAACTTACCGCGAGAGTTTTTTACCCTCCATGGGAGGGTGAAGAGACTCGCTATCCTTGCGACCTGCCCGCTCCCCGCATCATCGCGCGGCGGGCCAGCGCCAGGCCCATCAGCACGAAGGCCGAGGTGACCTCGGGGCCGCCGACCAGGATGCGGGTCGGGGTTTTCATCTTGTTCCATTCATAGGCCTTGAACGGTCCGCGCCGGCCGCCTTCGCCGACATGGCGGATGATGCAGTACAGGGCCGGCGTGAAGCTCGCCGGCGCGGCGCCGAGATGGCCGAGCGCGATCAGCGCCAGCGCCGCATCGAACACGTTCATCTCGCCCACGATCAGCTCGGTCTCGACGTAGCCCAGCACCCGGTCGCGGATCAGGTCGAACGCGCCGTCGGGGTCGATCGCCCGTTGCGCCGCCGGCGGCAGCGCGATGAACGCGGCGTAGCAGCGGCCGAAATAGGCGCAATACAGCTCCGGCAGATAATAGATGTGCGACCGCGGCTCGGTGAACGCGCCCGCTCAGCACCAGCCGCTTCTGAAAGCCGATGATGCGGTGCACGGTGTCGAGCCGCTGCGGTGTCTCGATGATCTTCCAGCGTACCCAGATTGCGGAAACTGACTTCGAGGATGTCGAGATTGAGGGTCGGATCGAGATCGTTGCCGAACGGCCGTTCGCCGGCGAGATTGTCGATCCAGGTGACGACGCCGCCTTCGTAATCGATGTTGTCGTTGAGCGGCACCGTCACCTGCGGCTCGTTGGCGCCGCCGCGCGACCTGGTAGCCGGCATAGAAGTCGAGCAGCGGCTGCTCGAGGATCGGATCGGCGGAGCCGGCCTGGGTCGCCGCCGAGAACGCGCAGGCGGTGGTGTCGCAGTCCGGCACATAGACGCCGAAGCCGAGATCCTGCTTGATATGGGAGAAGAACCGTCGAAAACCGCGGATGCGGCAGCGGCGCCAGCGCGGTGATGACGCTGACGGTGCCGCCGTCCCGCGCCCGCACCTCCTCGCGGCTGGTGACCAGGCAGAACGTCGACCATATCGGCGATCGCGCGCCGCGATGCTGCGGCCTGGTCAGGCGAGGCGAGGCCGGTCTCGACAAAGCCGAGCAGCGCCTCGGTGAAGAACGCATCGTAATAGGCCGAGCGATGCCGGATCTGCATCGGCTCCCACATCGGTTCGGCGATGCCGGTCCAGGGCGGATTGATCAGCGCCGCGCGCCGGCGAGCGCGCGATGAAGATCCGCGCCAGGTTGAACAGCAGCGTCGAGTTCTTGTAGCCGCGCGAATTGAGGCCGGTCAGCGCCATCAGCAATTCGCGGCCGCGCAGGTCGGCGTCGCCGATCAGGTTGAAGGCGGCATAGGTCGGGATGAAGCCGTTCTGGCCGAACGAGCGCAAGAGATGCGCGCCGCAGCTGCGGATCACGGCTTCGATCTCGGCCAGATCGGGCGCGCGCCGGTGGCGGCAGCGCGGGCCTGGGCTGGGGATGCTGCAGCTCGATGGTATCGAGCAGGTCCGCCACCGGCTGGCCGATCGCGGCCCAGTCCGGCGCGGCATCGTCGCGGGCCTGGACCAGCGCGGCGCGCAGCCGCTGCAGCTGCGGCGCGTCGTGCAGTTCGGCAAGCCCGGTCCGGCGCAGCAGCGGCCGCAGCGCCGGATTGCCCAGCGCCGTCGCGGTAGAATTTGCTCAAGTGCGGGTCGCCGCCATCGGCTTTCAGCAGCAGGGGATCGCAGACGTCGTACAGCGACGGGCCGTCCTTGCGGGCCGTCAGCGCGCAGCAGGCGGCGCCGGCGAAGTGGTGAAACGTCATGGATTTTTCCGTGCGGTACCCCCGCACGTCCCCCCAAGCCGCGCCGGCGCCGCGAAAACGCCGGCTGCCCGCCTTCCCTTATGATGCAAGTCTTTGAAAAACTACACGAATAGCCGGGAAACAC
This sequence comes from uncultured Alphaproteobacteria bacterium, assembly GCA_963734795.1. GTDB lineage: Bacteria > Pseudomonadota > Alphaproteobacteria > Rhizobiales > Xanthobacteraceae > Bradyrhizobium. The sequence goes on along the minus strand of CAVTIW010000009.1, from coordinate 429,068 downwards.
AAATCGGGCGGTAATCGGGAGATGCGGAACCATCCGACCGCAGGGATGTTGGAACCGGCCCGGGCCCGCGCCAGACCGAAACTCCTTAACAAATCAGGGGGCCCGGCCCGCAGGGCGGCATTCGCCAAAGGAGGTTGTCCGGGCTGGCCCGGCAGGTTAATGGTTGGTTTGTTGCAGTGCCGCAAATTGAGCATAATTGGACGCCACACATCCGGCACCCCCCTGAAAACCTTTATCAGTGCTGGCGCGACTAATTGCGTGCGTTCGAAATGAGTTGGATACCGCGATGAACTTCAGGCAGCCTCGCTTCACGCCCCGCTCGATGACCATGGCCGCCGCGCTGGTGGGCGTGGTGTCGCTGGCGATCGGCGCCCATGCGGCGCTGAACATGCGGGCGCTGGACGCCGCCAAGGCGATCGCGACCGAGCAGCAGGACGGCGTGAGCGCCAGGCACAATGCGCGGATCGCGCTGGTGATCGGCAACGGCCATTATCCCGACGCCAACGCGCCGCTGACCCAGCCGATCAACGACGCCCGCGCGCTGACGGCAGCCTGCGCCGCAACGGTTTCGACGTCGACGTGGTGGAAGACGCCAGCAAGGACGACATGAGCCGCGCGGTCGGCCGGCTGAAATCCAAGATCAGGCCGGATTCCGTGGTGATGCTGTTCTTCGGCGGCTACGGCGTCCAGGTCGGCCGCGAGAGCTACATGATCCCGGTCGATGCCGCGATCTGGAAGGAAGCCGACGTCCGCCGCGACGGCGTCAGCATCGAATCCGTGCTCGAGGTGATGAAGGAGCAGGGCGCCCGCGCCAAGCTCGTCGTCATCGACGCCTCGCGGCGCAACCCCTATGAGCGCCGCTTCCGCGCCTTCTCCCACGGCCTCGCGCCGATCAACGCGCCCGACAACGCGCTGATCCTGTCCTCGGCGACGCCGGGCAAGGTCGCCGACGATTCCAACGGCCAGTACAGCGTGCTGATGGCCGAGCTGCTCAACAACCTCAACGCCCAGGCGCTGGGCGCCGAGGCCGTCTTCAACAAGACCCGCGTCGCGATCTCGCGCGCCTCCGACGGCGAGCAGGTGCCCTCGGTGTCGTCGTCCCTGCTCGAAGACGTCCGCTTCGCCGCCACCGACAAGGCCGGCAGCTAAACTCCCCACCTGAAGAAGGGCCCCCACCCCGACCCAAGAGCGAGCTTCGCTCGTCTCGACCCCCAAGCGGGAGAGGGAGCGCGCTGCCGTTGCCGCGACATTTTGCCAAAACTTCGAACCAGTCGATCGCGCTCTGAGCCTCGCATCGCGCTTTTCTTCCCCCTCTCCCGCGTGCGGGGGAGGGCCGGGGTGGGGGCCCTTGCAGCACGCACTGACGCCGCGATCGACAATCAGCGCAACCCGCCAGCTCCCCCGCTATTTCACATCGGCGCCCGCCGTCTCCGGCCGCACCGGATCGCCTTCGCGCAACAGCGCGCCGGCGCGGGCCACCACGATGTCGCCTTCGGCGATGCCGTCGCGGATTTCGACCTGGCCGCCGGACATCAATCCGACCTCGACCCGCCGCGTCTCGACCCGCTGCCGCCGCACCACCTGGACCACGGTGCCGGCGCTGCCGTAGAGCACCGCGGTGAGCGGCACCGACGACGCCGCAGCTCTGGCTGGTCTTGATCAGCGCCCGCCCGGATGAATTCACCAGCAGGCGCGCGTTCGCTGTGATCGCGATCGTGACCTGGCCGAGCTGGCTGTTGGGCTCGACCGTCGGCGCGATCCGCGCGCACTTTGCCGTCGACCTCGCCGGCGCCGATCACCTTGATCCGCGCGGTCTGGTTGACCTTCAGCTTCGCGATGTCCCGGCTCGGCACCAGCGCGATCAGGTCGAATTCGCTGCGCGCGATGATGGAAAACAGCGCCTCGCCCTTGCCCGAGGCGACCGCGCCGATCACCGCCGAGGAGCTCGCGATCAGCCCGGCCACCGGCGCCTGCAGCTGCTGCACTGCCGCCTTCGGGCAGCGCTGAGCCGCGCCAGCGTCTGGCCGGCGGTCACGGTGTCGCCGGCATCGGCCAGGATTTCCGTCACCTTCAGCCCCGGCCGCTCCGGCCGCACCGCGGTCTCCTCGCGCGGCCGCACGATGCCCGACACCTCGACGATATCGGAAAAGCAGGATTTCGCGGCCTTCAGCACGGTGACCGCGGCGCCCTTGGGCAGGGCTTCGGGGGCTTCGGCGGCGAGGGAGGGGGAGGCGAGGCAGAGCAGAGCGGCGAGGAAGGCGGCGAGGCGTTTGGGTGAGGGGCCGGGCGGGGGGAAGAGGCATCGGCGTTGCGGTCCGGTTGCAGGCGCATCGATATCAGAAGGTCGGCTCGGAGCCAAGCGGGAACGGTATTGTTTTGGCCACCTCTCCCCTTGTGGGAGAGGTCGGATCGCATCGGAGATGCGATCCGGGTGAGGGGTTGCGGCCTAACGTTGGAACGTGGCGGTCTCCTGCAAGGGGACAGCAGCACGCCGCGGTTGTCGAGACGTCGAACAGTCCTACGGCAGAAAGTCTTCAATCGCAGGCTCTCGCTCTATCAGTTCCCCAATAGACGCTTCAGGTGAATTCGAAAGGTCTGACCGAAAGTGAAGATCGCTCACACCGGGCGGCAAAGTATCTCGGACAGCCGGCACCAAGCGAAGATCAAAGAAACGAAATGACGAGGCGGCGAGCTTGTCGTCAAACCTAATCTTCATGCCTTCCTGCAAACCGGTACCCAAAGTCGCCGCTACCGTATCGTATAACTTGATAACAAGTTCGGCGCGGCCGGACACGACGGCCTCGATTTTCTCGACAAGTTCACGAAGCGAGATGCCATTGGCTACAACCTCTACAAACAAAGAAGCAAGGAACGCGGAAGTTCCAGCCGGAGGATTGCATTGATCATAGGAGAACGTGTGAATCCGCGCGCGACCGGAAGCGACCTTCACGTCGAGTCGGAGATCACCGGCGCTGAAATCAAACCGAGACGTGTCCTGAACCCGCCAACTCGTCAACGCCTTGATAGGATTCCGGCATTGCTGGATCAGGAACAGTTCGCCAAAGAGACCCAAAAGGGGCCGGAGTGGCGGAGCGATTAGGCGCTGAAAAATACGAGCAAATTGGACAACGGCTTCGCCTACGGCGGCTTTCCCAGGCTTCGCGCCGAGAATTTGGATAAAGGCCTCGGCGATACTGAAAAAGTATCGGATGACCTCACCGTCGTCGGACCGGCAGCGCAAAACCGTAAACGTACTTTCTGCGCTTCGATTTTCTTCAGTAATACGTGATCGGACCTCAAAGTTGACTTCGAGGTGCTCCAGCCGCATGGCAGCGTGGCGGTAGCCGGCCGGGCTCGAAACTGAGATAAGAAGGCAAGCCTTGCCTCCACCATCGCGTCCGACGAGGTAATCCGAGAAGCGAGCGATACGACCGACAGAATAAACGACTTGGTCCGGAGCTGCGCGAACCGGAGAGAGAGCGTCGAATATTCGGTTGAGCTTCAGTCCCATCTCACGGCTGCACTTGTGGATCTTGGGCAAGCCAACCTTCAGCAATTCGCCGCGGGACCCACACCGTAAGGACTACTACGTTCTCCGCGACCGCAGCATCATTTTGCGTCAGCTGAAGCGTGTGGATCTGGACCGTTACGTTGTCACTATCGCGGATAGCCCGGTCGCCGGGATAGATAGTTCCTCGCAGGTTCCGCGGCACCACCGGGTTTTCGCCTTGATAGAGGTTGGTGACATCGCCAGTGTCATCAACACCGCGCTGCCTGACCCGCCCACCGCTCATCCGGTATACCCGGCACGTCTCATTCGGATCAGCTTCGAGAGCTTTTTTGAGTTGCAGAAGAAGCCCGGTGTTCCTTTGAAAGTCGGTCATGCCGGTGATGCGCATCCGCACAAGCAAGTCCGATACGACCTGCTGCAGGGGGAGTCCATCACAGACCAGATGTCGCTGAGTATCGGTACGATCGGGATGACCGTCATCCTCGGTCCATACGAGGTCGCCTTGCACGAACGTCGCAACAACGCGTCGGTTTGCCTCCAGGACGTCGGGTGATGCCAAAACAACCCGAGGAGCAACCCAATCGTTCGAGAAGCGGCCCTGCATGTAATCGAACCCAAGAACGCTATTCCGGCATGGCCGGAGGCTTGTGTCGAGGAGGAATGCTCTTTTCCACTCATTCAGAGGCTGACCGCTCTCATGAAAAACCTTAAGTTGTGATCGAATGTCTTCTTCGTGCGTCACATAGCTCTCAAATGCAGCTAGCGTTCCCTGCTCGAGATAGACCCTACAAAAACCTAGATAGCGTCGCTTGTAGCCGAAGAATCGTGCGCGCTGCTGAACGGTATCGGCGTTGCCGGTCCCGACGCCACGAGGCATGTAAGTCACCGTCAGCCCCTCGACGGTGAATCCGCGATCCATGGCGAGACCGCCGACGACGATCCAACCGTACATGCTGCGCCAGTCCACTTGCGGGGTGTCGCCCTCTCGGGCATTGACCTCCAAGACACGTGTGTTGGCAAACGCTCGCCTAAACTGCGCTGCGAGCGTATCAAATGCGGGCAGTGCCGCGCCGACAGTCTGGGCCAGTTCGGCGTGCGCCCCCCTAAAATCTTCCAGCAGTTCTTGCTTGTCCGGGTCCGTGTCCAGTAGACCCAGCGTTTGCTTCCAGCGATCAAATACATCCCTTACCCAGTTCACAAACTCTTCATGCTGTGCCGTGAGATGGGACGGATGGACGAGCATTGATCGATTGCCGCGATTTCCTGATTCCAGCAAACCGGCTGCGACACCGACCATGAACACCCGCAGCGCCTCCAACAGCGTTTCCGGCGGCTCAGTCAACGGGTTGTTTCTTGTCGGCACCTGTTGTGGCGGGATGACTCGGATATAGGGCTGATTGCCACCGAAGAACTCTTGGCCGCCCACATATTGCTCGCCCGCCTCCAATACATGGACAAAGTTCGGCGACAAAGAATCGATAATGTTGATTAGCAATGGCGCCTGCGGCGTTGCTGTGTATTGGAGATAAGTGTGATTAGGCAACGCTTGGCGCAGAGCCATCAGGCGTCGGTATGTGGTGCTCTCTTGACCCTGAGCGACCTGATTGTTGAGACTTGCTTGATCGGCCTCATCATCAATGATGAGAACAGGCACAGCACGCAGATCCAGCAGAGCCAGCAGCCCTCCGAGGTTGTTCAGGCGGATATGATTCTTAAGCACTGTAATCAGGATCGCGCGCTTATGTTCATTCGGGGTCGCTTGGTCGCGCCATTCGTCCAGCACGTCGCGGATGGGGACGGTTGTCGCATCGTCGTCATCGGGATTTCTAAAATGGATCCACCGTCGATCTCGGTTCTGATCATCGAGTCGGAGGTCGCGCCGAAGACGGCCAGTAGATTGATTAAAGAGCGGATTTGAGGAGCCTGTTACGACGATAACCATCGGAAAGGCGTTGTCGCGCGCGAGTGCGGCGACAGTTTCAAAAGACATCGTCTTACCGCTCTGAACATAGCCTACGACAAGTCCGGTCTGTTGCCCGGTGTCCGCGGTCGGCGGCACGCCCTTTCCGAGTATGTCTACGGCTAAATCGCAGACGGCGTCGCGAGCGTCCGGTGGCACGCTATACTCAAGAAAGCCTAACGCCTCTGCTCCGATGGAAGGCCGCCAACGCCCATTCCCAGCTTCTGGGATCGGCTCAACAAGTATTGGGTCGTTGTCAGTCATGGCAGGTACCTTTAATCTTTAAGGTTCGGACAAAGCGTCGCGTAAAATGTCATTGATGTTGCGTCTTACAGTGGCGGCACCGCGAACACCGGAACCACGCGCGAGTATTTCAGCAAGAGCAATTGCCGCGGCGACGCGAAGCATGCCCTCCAACTCTTCCGGGTCGGCCTGCGCGAAACGGACCATGAAGGGATGGGCCATGGCGATGCGAATATCGATCTTTCGAGAGCTGCCCTGATCGGGGCCGGTGTCGCTAAGAGCGAGCCATTGGCTCTCGGCCGGATCATTGGTCACCTCGACATTGATGGTCCAGGCTCGTTCCCGAAACTGAATATCGAATGAGCGCGCTGCCAGCCTTGGCTGTGCGGGAGCAGTCATTGTGGGTGTTTCGACCGTCGGAGCGTCAGCGACAGTAGGCAATATCGCAGGAAGCCCAGCCTCCATCGCTCGCGTCGTGCTGGCTACCGCCTGTTGAGCCGCCGCGGTAAGTTGGCTCTGCGCTGCACGCGACCGATATCCTTCGGCTTGCTTGAGTAGCGGTAGTTCCTCGCTATCGAGATGTTCTCTCAACAATCCGAGAAAAGGCTGCTCATTGTCGTCCCAACGGAAGCCATCTTTGGTGTGGCTGACGTCAAAGCCTTCAAGATGCAATTCGCCAAAGAGGCGTTGGTACCGATAGCTATTGGATTGCCCGAAAATGAAAGACGGCCTGTATCCTTCATCACCACTCCCTTGGATGAGACGTCCTCTCCGAAAGAGAGCGAAGCCAGCGCGGGCTGTGCTAGCGGGCTCGCGCAATGCCGCAAAGCCTTTCGCAGATAGGCCGGCGCCAAAGTCGAATTCGACCTCCTTGCGCCAAAGCTTGGATTCGCCGCCTTTGTCTCGGAAATAGGGGGCACGAAGAATGTTTGGATTCTCGTACGCTAGAATCTCACCTTTGAACCGAAGTTCAAGCAGGCCATCACGCATGTAAACGCGGTAGATATCGGTGAGATGTTCTTTGAGCTTCGCGACTGTGCGGCCCACGGGCACTTGAAATATGTCTTCTAGGATAACTTCCGTAAAATGAACGTCAGCGCGCTCTGGCTCTTCCTTTATATCAAGCTCTTGGATGTCATCATTCACGATGTTGGCGATGTCGAAATGAACCGTTCTTGTAAACGGATCACCCGCTGCTGAGGTCCGCACGGTCCATCGAGGAGCGAACCAGCATGCCGCACTCTTCATGCCCATGCCGAATTCAGCGAGGCCGGTTCGATCGGGTGGAATCGCTGCTGCTCGAAACGCGCGCGGAAATTCATCCGGAAGAATTCCGGCTGCATTGTCTCGAATGGAAATTCGAGCAGGTGCGCTCGTATCGATGTCTATATCGACCCGCAGCTTGATATTCGCGCCGTCGATGCTTTCGAGTTGTTCGCGGTGCTGCACAAAGCTTTGCACCGCGTTATCGACAAATTCCGCCAGCGCAAACCACGGCGTGTAGTTAAGATGGCGCAGAACAGCGAGCACGCTGACACCGGGGCGAATATCGACTTTCTTGACAGCCAAGATATTCGCTCCCCCTGAACGTGTTTGTTATGCGACACGAGCCAACTTACCTCGAACGGCGAGCTCTCCGCGTCGGCGCTTTCTTGCTTTCTTCAGCGGCACCACCTGTGCGGGATCACGGAGTAGTTTCTCCGCAACGGCTTTAATCACCGCAACGTTCACCGCATTGCCTAGCGCCTTGTATGCTGCGGATTGCGTCTCAGGGAGATATTTCAGGTCGCCCATGCTTTGCAGTCGTGAACATTCCCGCATCGTCATGTAGCGGCGTTCCCAGGGAATAACTGGAACTTGGCTTGTAGTAAGTGCGACAAGCGATGGTGCGGCGTTGGGACGCTTTGCCCGTATCCCCGAGGCGCGAAACTGAATGACGGTCTTCCAAAGATCCCGCGGGCCGTCTTTCCAATTCCATTCGAGCTTTTGAAAGCTCGGTGCGAAATCGCTGATAGACGGCAGCCATGGGTCAATTACCTTGCGATGCCGGCGATAGAACGCGCGATTTGCTCGATAAACTCCACTTTCCATTTAGGAAATCTTCGGTCTGCTCTGGCGTATGCTGGCAAGTTCGCCATGACCTCTTTTTTCTCTAGACCTTCTAGAGATTTGCCGAATGCTCCCTTGAATGGTCTCATTGCCTTAGCCGACCGTAGTGACGGTGGTGGTCCCTCTAAGGGGTAATTTGCTCCGAACTCCATCGCCCAAATGGGAAATGAAGGAAGCGGTTCGTCTTTGGGCAACTTGGCCAGCAGCGTCTGCCACGCCTCGAGATATTTGATAGCCGCCGGCGTCAGAGCTTTAGCATCCGTAGGTTGCTGATCGAGGGCGGACGTGATCGAGATGTCTTCTAGCGCGTGGGTCGGAGATGGCCACTTGAACGTTGATAGGCCTTGGCGGTCTCCCACAATGAGCGCGCGCTCACGAATTTGGGGTACGCCGAACATGTGCGGTGACAGGCGTGAAAACTCTATCGCGTAGCCAGCGTCACGGAGAGTATCGCACACCCTCTCCCAGGTACGACCTTCGTCATGGCGGAGTAAATTTGGGACGTTTTCGATGAGCAGGTAACGTGGTTCGTGCCGCTTCAAAATTTTTACGACATAGTCAAAGAGATCCCCCCACTGCGGGCAGTCGAAGCCGAGTTGCTCACCCGCTTTGGAAAATGGCTGGCAGGGAAATCCAGCACATAGGATATCGTGCTCCGGAACGCTCCCGTGGTGGTCGCGAATGTCCGCGAAAGGCGCGAGCCCAAAGTTCTTTTTGTAGAGCGCAGCTAGGTTAGCGTCTATCTCACAGGCAAACACGCACTTGTGGCCGAGTGCTTGGAGCGCCTGATGAAATCCGCCAAGGCCGGCGAACAGGTCGATAAAACGCAACTGTCTTGGCATCAACTCTCCTGCGTGAGTTCGTAGAGCCGCAGGAGCGTGACCGTGCACAGTTGCTCACGGACGCGCCAAGACAGTCCCAGCCCGAAAGGTCACGTCCGCAACCCCAGCGAGAGCAAATTAGTACGAAATGCGGGGGAACGTCAATTTTCTATATATAGTCGACAATTCAATGGTTTGCCGGTTAGTCGGAGAAAGCTTTGATTCGCGCTGGAGCGCACGAGCAGGTCGCCAACGTCACCCTCAAAGCCACGTTTGCTTTTGGGTTGAGCACTAGCGCCGGACGATTGAATTCCCTCCGGGTGTATTAGGACCATGGCCTGCGACGCGGCGGCACTCATGCCGCTTCTGTCAGAGGTCGCGCGCGTTCAATCCGCTTGCGCTGACGCGGGGAATGCGTCGCTTCCCATAGATCGGTTCGCCGCTGCACATTGAGCCAGAAATCCGCGCTGTTGCCGAACACGCGGGCGAGAATGAGCGCGGTCGCCGCGGTCACATTGCGGCGATCGTTGCACAGTTCATTGACGTGCTTGCGCTGCACGCCCATGGCCTCAGCCAGCGCGCCTTGCGTCAGGCCGATCGGCTTCATGAATTCCTCGACCAGAATTTCACCTGATCGTCGTCGGTTTGCGTTTTGTCATCAACATGGTTTGCCTCACCCATAGCTGTGATCGTCTAGATATACATCTTTCGCCTCGCGACAGCGCCGCCAATCGCGGCCTTACACCTCCAACCCCGCCAACTGATTTGCCCGTCGGGCTCACACCGCGACATCGTGTCCAGCCCCTTTTGCAAAAATATTCCGATTTTCCGAATACCCAAATCACCGCTATATCTCTTCCCATCCCGCCCCACTCAGAGGGGCGTTGCGCAACGTCAACAGCGCGGGGCGGGTGGCGGTGGCCGTGGAAGGCGCTTTTGACGAAAGCGCCTGAGGCGGACGGCAAAAACGTGTGGTCCCGATGCACCCGATGCTGGCTTCAAGCCGGTGGAGAGATCGACCGGCGACGGTGGAAAAAGCGACCGCCGAGGCGAGCACGCCATAAGCCGTAAAACACTGCGTGGGGAATGCCGGGTGATTCCGGTGTGACCTGACTAACGCGTGTGCTTCCTTCCACTACCCCCTGCACATGCGGCGGCGGGCGCAACGAGCGCCCGGCATTCCCTGCGCCCTCTGATTTCAAAGGGTGCGAAGATTTCAGGCAAAGGCCCGGGCGCTGCGCGCCGCGGGCGTTTTGGTGTGGGATGAGATTGGGTTGGAGCTTTTTGTTCTGCTGCGCGGATGCAGTGCGAAGAGCGCCGCGAGAAGGGGCAAAAGGTTACTTTGCATGAGGTTGTTTTCGCGATTTTTGTCCCGGCCCTGCCCTGCACCGCCGAAGGGACGCTATGGGGGGTCCAAGCGCGCAACATTTTCAGCCGTCATCGCCCGCGAAAGCGGACGACCCAGTATTCCGAGGCGTCAGTGATGGAATCGAGAGAGCGCGGCGTACTGGATCACCCGCTTTCGCGGGTGATGACGGGCTTTTATGGTGCGGCGCTGTGCGTCCCATCGTCGCCGGGACGACGTTGCCGCCTTACCGATTGAACAATTGCCGCAGCACGTCGTTCGTCGGCTGGCTGTCCTGCTGCTGCGCTGGTGGATCACCCGGCGCCGGCGCTTGTGGTGCTGTCGTGGGCGGGTTGCGGCTTTGCCCAAAACCCTGCTGCAGCAGATTGCCGAGGGTCTCGCCGAGCTTGCTGCCGAGTTCGCCGGCGCCGCTGCCGTCGCCGGAATCGCCGCCGGCCGATCCGCCGGGCGCAGCGCTGCCGCCGAACAGGCCTTTGCCCATCTGCTTGAGCTTTTCATAGGCCGCCTCGGGATGCTCCAAAATGCCGCTCACATCGGGATAGATCCGCGGCTCGGCCCACGGGCCGTCGATCACGACGGGAATGCCGAGCCCGATTGGATCGGAGGTGCGGCCCTGGCCTTCGGTGGTCAGCACCAGTTTCGGCTCGACCCGCAGCGCCAGCGATTTTGCCGCGAGGTCGACGGTGCCGCCGCCGGTGACGCGCACCAGCGGTCCCACCAGGTTGAGATCGGACGTCGTCGCCTGGCCTTTCTCGATCCGGAACGAGGCCGACAATTGCGTGAGGTCGGTACTCTCCTGCCCGGTCTGCTGCCATCCCGACAGCGTGCCCGAGGTCAGCGCGTGGATCATACTGATGATGTTGAGGCCGCGCAGCGCGCCGTCGCGGAACACCGCGAACGCCGTGCCGTCGAGATTCGACAGGATGGCGCGCTGGCTGTTGCCTTGGGAATGCAACGCCAGTTTGGCCTCCAGCTTGCCGTCGAGCTTGTCGAAGTCGGCGACGCTGCGCAGCAGCGGCAGCGCGCGAACGTTGGTGAGATCGCTGCGCAGCGTATAGGCGGGATTGCCCGAGGTGACGTCCAGCGTCAGTTCGCCGCTGACCTGGCCGTCATAGGCACCGAGATTGGGAAAGCCGCATTTGAGCACGCCTTCGGCGAGCGTGGCGTCGATCGCGACGGGTGCAAAATGCGCCGCGCCGATGTTGAGCCCGGCGGCGGACAGCTTGATCCGGGCATCGACATAATTCAGCCCGGTGAGGTCGACGGTGGTGTCGCTCCACGGCTGCGAACCCTGCGCCGGCGACGCGGCGGCGCCCTCCGCCGCGATGTCGAGTTGCTGGAAGTCGAGATCGACTTTTACCAGCGGCTTGCCGGCGAAATCGACCGAGGCCCAGCCGTTGAAGGCGCCGCCGCCAAGCGTGCCCGAAACGCCGTTGATCATCACCGCCGCGCCATTGAGCCGCACTTCGGCCCTGGCCGTCAGCGCGGTTGGCAGCACGCCGGGGACGTCGAAAGTGAAGTCGACCGGAACGTTCTGCCGCGCCAGCGGCGGCGTGGGCGCGACAGCCTTGATCGCGAAGCTGAGCGGATGATCGCTTGCGCGCGCGCTGCCGGTGACGTTGATCTTGCGATCGTCGCCGATCCGCGCCTCGGCGTTGATGCCCTCGATGTGGTCCTCGAAACGGTCGCGCAGGTTGGCGAAAATGATGCGGCCGTCGGTGATGGTGACGCGATGGATCGAAAGCGCATTGGCTTCGGTCTCGCTGGCGGATGTCGCAGGCGTCGACGATGGCGCGGGCTGCGGGGTGCGTTGGCGCAGTAGCGGCACGTGCAGCTCGGGGCTGATAATCACAAGCTCGGTGATGTCAGGGTGGCCCGACCACAGGCTCGCCAGGGTCGCGTCGGCCTGCACGCTGCCGATGGTGAGGCGCCGGCTGCCGTCGCGGTCATCAGGATCCTGCAGCGTGACGTCGTGCAAGCTCAGGTTCAGCGACGGCCACAGCCCGATCCGGGTCGCGCCCGCGATGGTCAGTCGGTATCCGGTGTCGCGTTCGACCCGGGCCTCGATCGCCGAGGTCATGAAGCCGGAGGGAATCCCGATCACCAGCAGCAGCGCGACCACGACGATCACGGCAGCGAATGCGGCGCCTGCGATTTTCAGTGCTCTCATCTCGACATTCCCGACCGGGCCCGCGCCGGCGATGCCGGCCACGCCGCGCGCGGCCGATCGTTTAAGTTTGTCCCGGAACAAGCAGACGGCCCAAAGCGGGCAAAATTAATCCGGGGGTGCTGCAAAGATATGTGACTTATGACACAGTTCGACAGCGTGAATTTTGCCGACGGCCGATTTTTTGACGATTTCGAACGCGGTTTTTGGAAGCATTGCCATGAGCAGACAGGCCGAATTTGCTGACATCCTGAAGATGAATCCGATGTTCGCGGAGCTCGGCGCCGACGAATTGCAGCGCATCTCCGGGCTGTGCCACACAAGGCAGCTTGGAACCGGCGAAAGGCTGTTCCACAAGGGCGACAGCGGCGACGCCCTGTTCGGGGTCCGCCGCGGCCAGATCCGGATCGAAACCGGCGCTTCCGACGGCGGCCGGCTGACGCTGAATTTTCTCGGCCCCGGCGAACTGTTCGGCGAGGTAGCGGCGCTCGACGGCCAGAGCCGCACCGCCGATGCCACCGCCGGCGAGCCGAGCGAATTGTTCGTGCTGCGCCGCGAGGATTTTCTGTCGCATCTCGAACGCGAGCCGCGCGTGGCGGTAAAACTGATCCAGCTATTGTGCCAGCGCATCCGCTGGATGGGCGAGCGGATGGAGGAATCGGTGCTGCAGCCGCTGCCGGTACGACTGGCGCGCCGGCTCTGCGCGCTGGGCAGCGACTTCGGCTCCGAGGTGCACATCTCGCAGGAACAGCTCGGCGTCCTGGTCGGCGCCGCCCGCGAAAGCGTCAACCGCCAGCTCCAGCTCTGGCGCAAGGACGGCATTCTGGACCTGCAGCGCGGCCGGATTCTGCTGCTCGACATGGCAAGGCTGACGGCGCTGGCAAGGCATGAGTAGGGCTCTGCGCGCCGTCCCGTGGAACGCCGGGACCCATAGCCGCCGATGCGGTGTGTGCACAACAGATCACTCGACGATCGGCAACCTGCGGCGGCGCACGCGATCCCGGTCGACAACGACAATGCTGTGCGCAATATCCGCTTCCGTCAGCGTGGCAAGAATCTCGCCCAATCGTTTGCGGACTTCTGCTTCGGTCCAGTTGCCGTGCCGGAACAGGATCAGGCTGGGCTCGCTGGCATGTGCGACCGTGAGCAGGCGCGGATAGTCGAGATCGGCGGTGACAACGGTTCTCGCTTCATGCACCGCCCGAGACATGATCTCGCTGTCGGTGGCGCGGTGAAGCGCCATGTCGGCGGCGTGCACGGCATCATGTCCTCGATCGGAAAGCCATGACGCTACCGCCGGCGATAGCGGCATGTCGATCAGGAATTTCACCTCGCAGGAACGGCGGGCAGCAACTCGACCGTCTCGTCTTCAGCGAGAAAAGCCGCATAACGCAATGCTTCGTCGATGTCGTCCGATTCGATATAGGGATAAGTATTCAGGATTGCGTCTCGCGTCTCGCCCGCTGCCATCAGCCCGAGCAGGCGCGCCACCGGAAACCGCAGCCTGCGAATACAGGGCTTGCCGGTGCAGACCTCAGGATCGATGGTGATGCGTGTAAATACCATGACGGCATAATAGCCCGCCGCGACAAATCTTGCCAGTGCGCGCTTGCCGACGCTCTGGAATACCGGGTCGCGCAGTCGAGCCAGGCGATGACGCGCGTTATGACGCGGGGCGACCCGGTGGCGGATGATGACGTTTGTGGATGGGAAGCGTTCGCGTCCCGCCTCACTCCGCCGCCGGCGAACGCACGATGGTCGGCGGTGGCGGCGGCTTGTGATCGCCGGCATGGTCCGTGGGCCGCTGCTCGGTCTCGGCGTTCGACACCAGCAGCTTCCTGCCGAAGCGCCAGAACAGCGCGCCGATGTCGTCCATCATCATGAACATCGCCGGCACGAACACCAGCGACAGCACGGTGGAGAACAGCAGGCCGCCGATCACGGCGAGCGCCATCGGCGAGCGGAATTCGCCGCCGGCGCCGAACGCCAGCGCGCTCGGCATCATGCCGGCGGCCATCGCGATCGTGGTCATGACGATGGGACGGGCGCGCTTCATGCCGGCGTCGATGATCGCCACTTCGCGCGGCTTGCCCTCGCGGAGCGATTCGACCGCGAATTCCACCAGCATGATGGCGTTCTTGGTGACGATGCCCATCAGCATCAGGATGCCGATCCATACCGGCGTGGTCAGCTGCTTGCCGGTCAACAGCAGCGCCACGATGGCGCCGCCGATCGAGAGCGGCAGCGAGAACAGGATGGTGATCGGCTGCAGGAAGGTGCCGAACAGCAGCACCAGCACCGCATAGACCATCATCAGCCCGGCGGTGATCGCGGTGGCAAAGCCCTCCGACAGCTCGTTGAGGCTTTCGGCATCGCCCGACGGGCTGACCCGCACGCCCTTCGGCAGGCTCTTCATGACCGGCAGGTCGTAGATCTTCCTGGTGGCGTCGCCGAGCGCGGCGGAGCCGACGAGGTCGGCGGCCACGGTGGCCTGGCGTTCGCGGTCGTAGCGGTTGATGCTGGTCGGGCCCTGGTCGAGCTTGATGTCGGCGATCACCGACAGCGGCACGCCGCCCTTTTCGCCGTGCTCGCCGAGCGGCACCCGCAACTGCTCGAGCAGCGGCAGGTCGCCACGGGCGCCGTCCTGGAGCTGGACCCGGATCGGCACCAGCCGGTCGCCGGCGTCGAATTTGGCCAGCGCCGGGCCGACATCGCCGATGGTGGCGACGCGGATGGTCTGCGACAGGCTCTCGGTGGAGACGCCGAGCCGTGCGGCGAGATCCGCCCGCGGCTGGATCCGGAGTTCGGGCCGGTCGAGCGAGGTCTCCGAAATCACGTCGGAGATCAGCGGAATCCGCTTCATCTGGGTCGCGAGCTCGCTGGCGACGTTGCCGACGATGTTGCTGTCGGCGCCGGTCACCACCAGCGAGACCGCGCGCAGGCCGTTTTCGTCGAGGAACCAGAACCTGATATCCGGGACATTGTCGAGTTCGCGGCTGATATCGAGCTCGAGTTCGCGCTGCGTCAGCTTGCGTTCGGTCTTCGGCGTGTAGTTGATGATCAGCGCGGCGCGGCGCACTTCGAACGTCCCCGGCGGCACGTGCCCGCCATCGACGAACACGCTCTTGACCTCGGGGCGCTTGCGCAGGCGGGCGACGATTTCCTCGGTGACCTTTTCGGTGAAGGCGAGCTGCGTGCCGGGCGGCAGTTCCATCGCCAGCAGCGAGCGCGCGGTGTCCTGCGCCGGCAGGAAGCCCTGCGGCAACAGCGTGATGCTCCAGATCGAGGCGGCGAAGATGCCAAAGCCGATCAGCACGGTGATGAAATAGTGCCGCACCGACCAGGTGACGAGCCTGGTGTAGGTTTTCAGCACCCGGCCCGGCGGCGGGTCGTCATGCGGGTGATCCTTCAGGAAATAGGCCGCCAGCATCGGCGTGACGAACCGCGCGGCCAGCAGCGAAAAGAACACCTGCACCGAAACCGTGATGCCGAATTGCTTGAAGAATTGCCCGGCGATGCCGGACATGAAGCTCGCCGGCGCGAAGATCGCAATGATGGTCAGGCTGATGGCGATCACGGCGAGGCCGATCTCGTCGGCGGCCTCCAGCGCGGCCCGGTAGGGCGACTTGCCCATCCGCATGTGGCGGACGATGTTCTCGATCTCGACGATGGCGTCGTCGACCAGGATGCCGGTCGACAGCGTGATGGCGAGGAAGCTGACGAGGTTGAGCGAAAATCCCAAAATGTCCATCGCCCAGAACGCCGGGAAGATCGACAGCGGCAGCGAGATCGCGGCGATGATGGTGGCGCGGATATCGCGCAGGAACAACAGCACGATGATGACGGCGAGAATCGCGCCTTCGAACAATGTCGAGATCGCGGCCTCGTAATTGCCCTTGGTGAATTCCACCGAGGTGTCGATCAGCTTGAGGTCGACGTCGGGATAGGCGACCTTGAGCGCGTCGATCCGCTTCTGCACCGCGGCGGCGACCACCACGTCGCTGGCGCCCTTGGAGCGCTTGATGCCGAGCGCCACCACCGGCTCGCCGTTGAAGCGGGCGAAGGTGCGGCGGTCGGCG
Source organism: uncultured Alphaproteobacteria bacterium (assembly GCA_963734795.1). Classification (GTDB taxonomy): domain Bacteria; phylum Pseudomonadota; class Alphaproteobacteria; order Rhizobiales; family Xanthobacteraceae; genus Bradyrhizobium. The sequence continues at coordinate 412,812 of CAVTIW010000009.1, read as the reverse complement.
ATGGTGTCGGTGACGGTGCCGAGATCGTCGAGCCGCACCTCGCCGCCGCCGAACAGCGGGATCATGGTGCCGGCGAGCTCGTTGAGCGTCTTGGCGCCGGCCAGCGTCCGGATCGCCTGGTCGTTCTTGCCGATCTCGGCGCGGCCGCCGGCGAGGTCGACATTGGTGCCGCGCAGGCTTTGGCTGACATTGACGGCGGTGAGGCCGGCGGCCTGCAGCCGGTCGGGATCGAGCGACACCAGGATTTCGCGCTCGACACCGCCGATGCGCTCGACCTGGGCGACGTTGCGGACGCCCTGCAGCGCGCGTTTGACGACGTCGTCGACGAAATAGGACAATTGCTCGGGCGTCTTGCCGGGCGAGATCGCGGCGTAGGTGACGATCGGCAGGCCGATGACGTCGACCCGCTGAATCAGCGGCTCGTTGACGTTCTGCGGCAGATTGCTGCGGACCCGGGTGACGGCGTCCTTGACGTCGTTGAGGGCGCGGTCGGTGTTGGTCTCGAGCGCGAACTGGATCGTGGTCAGCGACAGCCCGTCGGTGATCGATGAGGAAATGTGCCGCACGCCCTCGACGCCGGAGACGCCGTCCTCGATGGTCTTGGTGACCTGCGATTCGAGTTCGGCCGGGGCCGCGCCGAATTGCGACACCGCGACCGAGATCACCGGGATGTCGGCGCTCGGCAGCCGCGTCACCGCCAGCTTGGTGAAGCTGACCCAGCCCAGCACCAGCAGGATGATCGAAAACACGACGGAAGGAAGCGGATTTCGGATCGACCATGCCGAGATATTCAGAGCCATCAGCGTACCCGCGTCCGATCGAGGTCCTCGGCGAACACCGTCTTGATCTGGTCGCCGTCATGCAGCGAGCTGCCGGCGTCGGCGACGACGATTTCGCCGACGTCGAGGCCTTCAAGGATTTCAATGTTGCTGTCGGACACCAGCCCGACCCGAACGTTGCGCGTCTCCACGGTATTTCCTTTGACCACCTGAACCGTCAGATGGTCAATGGCGGTGCGGGGAATGGCGACGCCGCAACTGCGCTTGGCGTCGATGTTGACGCGGGCGAACATGCCGACCTTGAGCGACGGGTTGCTGGTCAGCGATATCCTGACATGGCCGAGCTGGGTGGCGCGGTCGATCTGCGGCGAAACCAGCCTGACCCGTCCGACCAGGTCCGGCGCATCGTCCCGGCTGATGCGCACCGTCGCGCCCGGATTGAGTTTCAGGATCTGGAAGCTCGGCACTTCGGCATCCAGTTCGATCTCGTTGTCGATGGAAATCCGGAACATCGGCCCGGCCTGCGGCGAGGCCGGCGCGCCGACGATGGTGTTGACCTGGGTGACCAGTCCGGCGGCCGGCGCGCGCAACGAGGTCGGGGCGGGCCTTCCGCCGCTGGGCGCGCCGGGCAGCGCCGGCGGCGGCGTCAGCCGTGCCAGTTCCTGGTTGTCGGTGACGATGTCGCCTTCGCGGACCAGCAGATCGGAAACCCTGGAGCCTTCCTGATCGACACCGACCACCGCCTCCCGTCGCGGCACGATAAAGCCGGTGCCCCGCACCATGTCGGAGAAGCAGGCATTGGTGGATTTCGTGACCACGACCAGGGCGGTCCCGGGCGTTTCCTGCACCTCGGGATGAGCGCGGTGCTCGATCCAGTAATATCCGCCGCCCAGAGCCGCCACGACGACCACGGCAAGCGCCGGCTTGAGGTATTCGGAGAGCGTCATCGCCGGATCAATCCAGACCTAAAGTCGTGAGGAGCGGGTGCCAGAGCAGCATGATATTAGATCGAAGCGGTACACTCAAACCACCCCGTCCATTGGCTTTTTCGTCATGGCCGGACGTAGCCGTCCGAAGGACGGCGTCGCTTCCGCCCGCCTATGTCCGGCCATCAACGGCTTTCTTGTGGCAATGAAGACAAAACGTGGATGCCCGGCAGAACGGAGTGCAGGGCATGACGAAAACGAACTCATGATCGAGTGCTGCGACACATCAGGCAGCGCCACGACCCCGTCACTGGACGGTCACTTCGACGCCGTGGTCTTGTTTGCCATGTTGACGACCTGCACCTGGCGGTTCACTTCCGCCAGCGGGTTGCCCGGCCGCAAACCGGTCGCGGCCGTGGTTACTTCCTGAAAGCTTGGTCGCGGGCGAGTGCCCCGGGGTTCAGCACCGGCTCTTCACCGCAAAATTATCCTCAATGCACCCCGTAACTGGCGAATTCCTTGACAATATTCGGATCCATGGCCTTGGCGTTGGAAATATCCAGTTCGCCCTCCGAAATCGAGCCATTGCGCTGCTTGGCAAGGCCGCGCCCGTACAGCGACGAGGTCAATCTCGGATTGATCTTGAGGGCGGCGTCAAAATCGGCAATGGCGTTTTTGGCCATCCCGCTCTTCAAATTGACCAGACCGCGGCTGTCGAGGGCATCGACAAAGTTGGGGCGCAGCCGCAGCGCCTCGTTGCAATCCTTCAAAGCCGCCTGCAGGTCGCCGATGACGGTGCGTACCCAGCAGCGGTTGTTGAAGGCTTCGACGTCCTTGGGGTTGAGCCGCAGCGAGTCGTTGAAGTCCTTGACGGCAAGTTCATACGCCCCCTTGCTGGCATAGACCTGTCCGCGCCGATAGAGCGCGTTGGCGTCGTCGGGATTGTCGGCGAGCTTGACGGTCAGGCTCTTGATGGTCGGGTCATCGGCAAGCGCCATCGCCGTCCCGTCACTGTTTTCCGCCGGCTTGTCGGCAGGCGGAGCGGGCGGCGGCGGAACAGCGACTTCAACGGCGGCTTTGCAGGCGCAGGATCGACGCGCGGCGGCGGCGGCGGAGATGCCGGAGCAGGTTGGGGAAGTGCTGCCACCGACGTGGCCGGCCGCGCGCCCGGAATGAAGGAAAAATCCTCGGCCAGGGAGGACGAAATCCACGGCACCTGCTCGCTGCGGGAGGCGCGGGTGACGCCGACCCGGGTGCGGTTGAGCGTCTCCTCGGCCATCAGGTCGGGAACGCGCATTTCCTTGAGCAGCTCCTGCACGAACAGGCTGTGGTCGCCGCCATTGTCGGAGATGACCGAGCTCAGCGCCGCCGAATACATCACCAGCGTTCCGTTCGGCGCGATCACCGGCGCGAGGCCGGCGGAGAAACTGCGGAACCGGCGTTCGAATGGATTGCGCCTGCTGGCGTCGATCAGGGCGATCTTGACGCCGGCGCCGCGATTGTTGATTTCGCCGAGCACCGTCTCCAGGCTGAAGCCGTCGCGGCGGACATCCGGTTCGGTCCAGATCTGGGCATCGACCGGGATCATGTAGCTCTGGCGCGCGGCCTGGATGCCGAAGCCGCTGAAGAAAATCAGCGCGACGGAGCCGGGCTTGATCGCGTCCATAGAGGCGATCGAAGGCGCGGCGCATTGCGTCGCCGGTCAGGTTTTCTCCGATATCGACGTTGAAGCCGTCGCGCTTGAGTTCGTCGGCGACGTCGCGGGCGTCGTTGATGGGTTCCTTGAGGGGCGCATCGGCGTCCGGGTATTTGGCGTTGCCGATCACCAGCGCAAACCGGTCGGCATGCTATCAGCGGCGACCGACGTGACCGATCGGTGCGACCGACAAAATCAAGATCAGAAGCAATGCGAGGCGAATTCTCATGCGACGGCGGTCCAGCCAACAGGGCGCCGATCCCAGCTTGCGCCTCGGCGACCTTACTCTACGCAAACCGCATTATCAAACCGGGCTCGCCGGCCCTGTCAACAGCCGCGAACGTCGCCGATCGTCGCGACAATTAACCGCGACAAGGGCTTTGCGGAACTTTCCGAATCTCACGCCGAATCAATCGATGGAACGGACGCCGTTGGCGAAGCGCGCGATGGTCCGGCACAGGCGAGCGAAAGCGGCGCCGTGCCTCGGACGGGGATGCCCGGCCATGAAGAAAATGTGACGGAAATGAACGAGCGAGCCGTTGCGATCGCAGCAGCGCGGATGCGGGTGCGTAATGTGACCGATCTCGCATTGCAGCGAGGCTTTGCAGCAAGGGACGCCGCCCGGTTTGACCTTTGCCGATGACGGTGGCTTGGTGTGCCGCCCGGCCAGTCGTGCCACCAGAACGCGCAACCAAGAAAAAGTGAAACCGATGGGAAACGTCTACGAAATCTACGCCCTCCGCTATGCGACGATGTCGCCGCGCACGCCCCACCTGAATTACCTGGTGCCGGATCCGCACGAGACCACGGCGCGGATCTCGACTACTTCGTCTGGCTGATCCGGGGCGGCGGCCGCGACATCCTGGTCGATACCGGCTTCAACGCCGAGGAGGCCAAGCTGCGCAATCGCAAGCTGACGCTCAATCCGGTCGATGCGCTTGGAGCGCTTCGGCGTCAAGGCCGACAGCATCAGGGACGTCGTCGTCACCCATCTGCATTACGATCACGCCGGCAATCTCGATCGCTTTCCCAATGCGCGGTTTCATCTGCAGGATCGCGAGATGAGCTATGCCACCGGGCGCTGCATGTGCATCGGCGTGCTGCGGCATCCGTTTTCGGTCGAGCACGTCACGCTGATGGTGCGCCATGTCTATGGCGAGCGCGTCACCTTTCATTCCGGCGATGGCGAGGTCGCGCCCGGCGTGACGCGTGCATCGCGTCGGCGGCCATTCCGACGGCCTGCAGGTGGTGCGGGTCGAGACCGCGCGCGGCCCGGTGGTGCTGGCGTCGGATGCCGCGCATTACTACGGCAATCTGCATCGCCGCAGTCCGTTTCCGATCGTCTACAATATCGGCGACATGGCGCAGGGCTGGGAAATCGTCGAGCGGCTGGCCGGCCATCCCGACCGCTTCATTCCCGGCCACGATCCGATCGTCGAGCGAGATCTATCCGCGCGCCAGCGACAAGGTCGATGCATTTGCGTTGCACCTGAAGCCGTCGCGCTCGTTCGTCAAATAGCGTCAGGCGAGCCAACCGATGTCACAGTACAAGACGATCGGCTTCATCGGCCTCGGCGTGATGGGCGAGCCGATCTGCCGCAATCTCGTGAAGAAGAGCGGCGCGCGCGTGATCGCGTTCGACCTTGCGCCGGAGCCGCTGGCGCGGCTGCGCGCCGAAGGCGCCGTGATCGCGGGCTCGGTCGCCGAGGTCGTCGACAAAAGCGACATCGTGTTCCTGTGCCTGCCCAGCGCCAAACATGCGCGCGCGGTGTTCGAGGGCGACGGCATCCTGAAAAATATCCGCGCAGGGCAGATGGTCGTCGATCTCGGCACCTCGTCGGTCAACCAGACCCGCGATTTCGCCAGGCAGTTGCAGGCCAAGGGCGCATCGTGGGCCGATGCGCCGATCGCGCGCACCCGGCAGGCCGCGCAGGATGGCACGCTGAGCGTCATGGTCGGCGCGTCGCCGGAACTGTTCGCCGCGATCGAACCCTTGATCCGCTGCTTTGCCACCGACGTGACGCGTTGCGGCGGCACCGGCGCCGGGCAGGTGACAAAAATCCTCAACAACATGGTGCTGTTTCAGACCGTCAACGCGCTGGCCGAGGCGGTCGCGGTCGCCAAGCGCAACGGCGTCGATCCGGCGCTGCTGCTCGATACGCTGTCGAAAGGCTCGGCCGACAGCTTTGCGCTGCGCAATCACGGCATGAAGGCGATCGTGCCGGGCAATTTTCCCGAACGCGCGTTCTCGACCGAATACGCGCTGAAGGATCTGTCCTATGCGCTGGAACTGGCCGACGATGCCGGCATCAAAATCCGCGGCGCCGAACTGATCGGCCAGGTCCTGCAGGAAGCGATCGATGCCGGTTCCGGCGGGGCCTATTTCCCGGTGATCGCGAAACATATCGATCGGGCGTTAGGCATTTCGGTCGTCAAGCCGAATTCGGTCATGCGCCGGGACGAGCTCCGCGCAATGACCGGAAGACGATGCTCAAGTACGCCGTCGCGTTCTTCGCCTGCGCTTCGCTGCGCTGGTCTGCACCAGATCGAGGCTTTGCTCGATCTTGCCGAGCATCAGCGCGAAATCCTTTTGCTCGCGCGCCGAAAGGCACGACAGGATCTCCTGCTCCTTGCGCAGCAGGCGCGGGATCAGTTGCTCGTACAGCGTCGTTGCCCTTTCGCGTCATGCGCAGCCGGAACTCGCGGCGGTCGTCCTCGTTCTCGACGCGCTCCACCAGTTGCCGCTTCATCAGCGCCGTGACCGCGCGGCTGATGGTGGATTTGTGGGTTCGGGTGCAATGCGCGATGTATTGCGCGCTGCAGGCGTCGTTGCGGAAGCCGAGCGTCGCCAGCACCCGCCATTCCGGAATATCCAGCCCGTAGCGCTCCTGATATTCGCTGGACAAGCGCGGCGCTGACCTCGGCCGCCAGCCGGTTCAGCCGGAACGGCACAAACCTGAAAAGGTCGAGTCGCGGAGCTGTTTTTCGGCGCGTTTTCACGCAGCGCGACGCCCGGATCGGCTCGGGCAGCTTCGCCTGAAAACGCTTTTGGCAAAAATCGCTCCAATTTGAGTTGACGGGCGAACGCGCGACGGAGTTTAGATAGTTGCAGATGAGACTATCTTAGGCCGCGACCAGGTCCCTTGGCCAGAGCGAAGTCCGTTTGCCCAGGTCCAGACTTGCGTGAAGTGAGCACATGGCGCAGCCATCCAAAACCCAGTTCGGTTATCGCCGCCATCCCGATCAGGATCGCGCCGGCGCCGACGCGGCCGAATATCCGGTGGTGGTGGTCGGCGCCGGGCCGGTCGGGCTGTCGCTGGCGATCGATCTGGCGCAGCGCGGCCAGGCCGTCGTGCTGCTCGACGATGCCGACCGGATCGGCGAGGGCTCGCGCGCGATCTGCTTTTCCAAGCGCTCGCTCGAATTCTGGGACCGGCTCGGCGTCGGCCAGCGCATGGTCGACAAGGGCGTGGTGTGGAGCGTCGGCAAGATCTTTCACGGCGCATCGCAGCTTTATCAATTCAACCTGCTGCCGGAGCAGGGGCACAAGCGGCCCGCCTTCATCAACCTCCAGCAATTCTATGCCGAAGCCTATCTGGTGGACCGGGTGCAGGAGCTTGCCGGCGATCGACCTGCGCTGGCGCAACAAGGTGACCGGGCTGGAGCAGCGCAACGACCATGCGGTGCTGACGATCGAGACGCCGGACGGGCCCTACCGGATGCGCGCGAATTACGTCGTGGCCTGCGACGGCGCGCGGTCGTCGCTGCGGCAGATGGTGGGCGCCGAATTCGCCGGCCAGGTGTTCGAGGACCAGTTCCTGATCGCCGACGTCAAGATGACGGCGGAATTTCCCACCGAGCGCTGGTTCTGGTTCGATCCGCCGTTTCACGCCGGGCGGTCGGCGCTGCTGCACAAGCAGCCCGACGACATCTGGCGGATCGATCTGCAACTGCAATCCGGATGCCGATCCGGCGGTCGAGAAGCGGCCCGAGAATGTGCGGCCGCGGATCGCGCGCATGCTCGGACACGACAAGTTCGATTTCGAATGGATCTCGCTCTACAAATTCCAGTGCCGCCGGATGGAGAAATTCATCCATGGCCGCGTGATCTTCGCCGGCGATGCCGCGCATCAGGTCTCGCCGTTCGGCGCCCGCGGCGCCAATTCCGGGCTGGAGGACGCCGAGAATCTGGCGTGGAAACTCGACCGCGTGCTGCGGAAGACGTTCGCCGGAGGCGCTGCTCGAGAGCTATCACATCGAGCGCAGCGCCGCGGCGGACGAGAACATCCGGGAATCGACCCGCTCGACCGATTTCATGGCGCCGGCCTCGCGCCAGGAGGCGCGGTTGCGCAAGGCGGTGCTGTCGCTGGCCAAGGAAACCGAATTCGGCAAGCGCATGATCAACGGCGGACGGCTTTCGGTTCCCTCGATCTATGATTCGCCGCTGTCGACTCGCCGATCGCGATAGCGTGGCGCGGCGGCCCGCGGCCGGGCGCCTCGATGCCCGATGCGCCGATTGCGCGCGGGCGCGGACGATCCGGCGTTTTTGACCGAAGCCTTCATCAAGGCGGGATCGCGATTCACGCTGCTCGAATTCAGCAATGGTGCCGCGGTCGACGCCCCCGATGGCGTCGGCGTGATCCGAATCGGCGGCAACGATGGCTTGCTCGATTCCGCAGGGCTTGGCCGGCGCGCGCTACGATGCCGAGCCCGGCACGGCCTATCTGTTGCGGCCGGACGGCTATGTCGCCGCGCGGTTCCGGCATCCGACCCGCGCCGCGCTCGACGACCGCGCTGGCGCGCGCCACCGGCCTCAACTGAGGTGTTCGATCATGGCGCTGTCGACCAACTCGAATTTCGCCAGGCCCGACGACGCGTTTCGCGCCGTCGTCGAGGCGCATCGCGGATTGAGCGACGCGCAAAGCGCCGATCTCGATGCCGCGCTGGTTCTGATCCTCGCCAACCACATCGGCGACCTCGACGTGCTGCGCGAGGCGATCGCGCTGGCGCAAGCGGCGGATGGTGGACGCCAGCCAGCAAGCGCAGCAGCAACAGCAATAACGAATTCGAAGACGTCAACGAAGGGAATTGAATTGATGGCCAAAGGTTTCGCATCCACCACCGACATGGCGGAGAAGAAAATCACCTTCTCCGAGATCGGCACCGATCTCTATGCCTTCACCGCCGAAGGCGATCCCAATTCCGCGGTCATCGTCGGCGACGACGGCTGCATCGTGTTCGACGCGCAGGCGACGCCGGCGATGGCGAACAAGGTGATCGAGCGGGTGCGCACCGTCACCGACAAGCCGATCAAATATGTGGTGCTGTCGCATTATCACGCGGTGCGGGTGCTCGGCGCCTCGGCCTACAAGGCGCAGGCGGTGATCGCCTCGCAGGAAACCCACCGGCTGGTCGAGGAGCGCGGCCAGCAGGATTGGGATTCCGAATATGGCCGCTTTCCGCGGCTGTTCCAGGATGCCGAGAGCATCCCCGGCCTGACCTGGCCGACGCTGACCTTCGAAGGCGAGATGTCGATCTATCTGGGCAAGCGCGAAGTGCGGCTGATGCAGCTCGGCGCCGGGCACACCTCCGGCGATATCGTGGCCTGGGTGCCGGATGCGGAAGTGATGTTTTCCGGCGACCTGATCGAATACCATTCGGCCTGCTATTGCGGCGACGCGCATTTGCGCGAATGGCCGGCGACGCTGAACGAAATCCGCGCCTTCAATCCCAAGGCGATCGCGCCGGGGCGCGGCGACGCGCTCAAGGGCATTGCGACCGGGCGCGACGCCATCGCCATGACGCGCGATTTCGTCACCACGCTCTATGGCGCGGCCGAAACCGCGGTCGCCAGGGGCCGCAATCTCAAGGAAACGATGGCGGCGACCCGCGAGGTGATGGATCCGAAATTCTCGAGCTTTGCGATCTACGAACACTGCCTGCCGTTCAACGTCTCGCGCGCCTTCGACGAGGCGTCGGGGATCGACGATCCCGTGATCTGGACCGACAAGCGCGACCAGGAAATGTGGGCTGCCTTGCAAGGAGGATGACCATGAATATCAACACCTCGCCCGACCTCATCACCCGAAGCTCGGTCAATATCACGCCGGGCTATATGTCCGGCTTCGGCAACAGCTTTGAGACCGAGGCGTTGCCGGGCGCGCTGCCGATCGGACGCAATTCGCCGCAGCGCTGCGCCTACGGACTTTACGCCGAGCAACTGTCCGGCTCGCCGTTCACCGCGCCGCGCGGCAGCAACGAGCGCTCGTGGCTGTATCGGATCCGGCCATCGGTGCGGCACTCCGGGCGCTTCGCCAAGGTCGATGCAGGACTGTGGCGCACCGCGCCGTGCCACGAAATCGAGTTGCCGATCGCGCAATTGCGCTGGGATCCGGCGCCGATTCCGAAGGAGGACGTGACGTTCCTGCAGGGCGTGCAGACCATGACCACCGCGGGCGACGCCAACACCCAGGCCGGCATGGCCGCGCATGTCTATCTCATCACCAAATCGATGGTCGATCAGCATTTCTACAATGCCGACGGCGAGATGATGTTCGTGCCGCAGCAGGGTAACCTTGCGCTTCGTCACCGAGTTCGGCCGGATCGACGTCGAGCCCGGCGAGATCGTCGTGATCCCGCGCGGCGTGAAATTCCGTGTCGAGATTCACGGGCGGACCGGCGCGCGGCTATCTCTGCGAAAATTACGGCGGCGCCTTCACGCTGCCGGAGCGCGGCCCGATCGGCGCCAATTGTCTCGCCAATGCGCGCGATTTCCTCACGCCGGTCGCGGCCTATGAAGACAAGGACACGCCGACCGAATTGTTCGTGAAATGGGGCGGCTCGCTGTTCTCGACCAAGTTGCCGCATTCGCCGATCGATGTGGTGGCATGGCACGGCAATTACGCGCCCTACAAATACGATCTGCGCACCTTCTCGCCGGTCGGCGCCATCGGCTTCGACCATCCCGATCCGTCGATCTTCACCGTGCTGACCTCGCCGTCGGAAACCGCCGGCACCGCCAACATCGATTTCGTCATTTTCCCGGAGCGCTGGGCGGTGGCGGAAAACACCTTCCGGCCGCCCTGGTATCACATGAACATCATGTCGGAGTTCATGGGACTGATCTACGGCGTCTATGACGCGAAGCCGCAAGGTTTTGTCCCCGGCGGCATCAGCCTGCACAATCAGATGCTGCCGCATGGCCCGGACCGTCAGGCGTTCGATCACGCCAGCAATCAGCGAGCTGAAGCCGGTCAAGCTGACCGGCACCATGGCCTTCATGTTCGAGACCCGCTACCCGCAGCGCGTCACCGCGCATGCGGCGACATCGTCGACGCTGCAGGACGATTACGCCGATTGCTGGAAGGGACTGGAAAAGCGCTTCGATCCGAACCGGCCGTGAGGATCAGCATCAGGCTCGTCATGCGCCGGGCTTGACCCGGGCGATCCACGCTCTTGATTCGTGACGAATCGATGGATGCGCCGGGTCAAGCCCGGGCATGACGAGCTTCCTGATTGGAGGATAATCGAGTGCCCCACCCCAACGATCCTACCCTTCGCTCCTTCATCGATGTCGACCCTGCGTCGGACTTTCCGATCCAGAACCTGCCCTATGGCGTGTTCTCGGCAAAGGACGGCCTTGCCCCGCGCGTCGGTGTCGCGATCGGCGAGTACGTGCTCGATCTCTGGGAACTCGAACAGGACGGGCGGCTCGATGTCGGCGAACTCGGTGTGTTTGCGGCGCCGACGCTGAATCCGTTCATGGCGCTGGGCCCGAAAGTGTGGTCGCGCACCCGGGCGCGGATCAGCGAGTTGCTGCGCCATGACAATCCGGAACTGCGCGACAATGACGAGCTGCGCGGACGCGCGCTGGTGCCGATGGCGGACGTAAAACTGCATATGCCGATCGCGGTCGCCGGTTACACCGATTTCTATTCGTCGAAGGAGCACGCCACCAATGTCGGCGTCATGTTCCGCGGCAAGGACAACGCGCTGCAGCCGAACTGGCTGCATATGCCGATCGGCTACAACGGCCGCGCCTCCACCGTGGTGGTCAGCGGCACCAAGGTGCGCCGGCCGCGCGGCCAGCTGAAGCCGCCGAGCGCGGACGTGCCGAGCTTCGGCCCCTGCAAGCGGCTCGACTTCGAGCTGGAAATGGGCGTCGTGGTCGGACAGCCGTCGTCGATCGGCGAGATGCTCGAGCGAGCGGCAGGCCGAGGAGATGATCTTCGGCTTTACGCTGCTGAACGACTGGAGCGCGCGCGATATCCAGCAATGGGAATATGTGCCGCTCGGGCCGTTCCAGGCCAAGGCGTTCGCGACCTCGATCAGCCCGTGGATCGTGACGCGCGAGGCGCTGGAGCCGTTCCGCGTTGCATGGCCCGGTGCAGGATCCGGCGCCGCTGCCGTATCTGCAGCAGGCGCAGCCGAACAATTACGACCTGCAGCTCGATGTCGGCCTGCGCGCCGCGCAGATGAACGAGGCCGCCAACCATCTGCCGCACCAATTTCAAATACATGTACTGGTCGTCGGTGCAGCAACTGGTGCATCACGCCTCATGCGGCTGCGCCATGAATGTCGGCGATCTCCTGGGCTCCGGCACCATCAGCGGCCCGGAGAAGGATCAGCGCGGCAGCCTGCTGGAAATCAGCTGGAACGGCACCGAGCCGGTTGAACTCGCCGGCGGCATCAAGCGGACGTTTCTGGAAGACGGCGATTCGCTTGTCATGCGCGGCTGGTGCCAGGGCGACGGCTACCGCGTCGGCTTTGGCGAAGTCGAAGGCACGATTGCTGCCGGCGGGTTAGTGCTTTCGCCAAAGTTCGTCATTGCGAGCGTAAGCGAAGCAATCCATCGCTTGCGAAGCAAGAATGGATTGCTTCGTCGCTTACGCTCTTCGCAATGACGGTTGAGGCGACTCAGCGCTTCTCTGGCGGAATATCCCGGATGCGGGCCGAATGCGCCGCGATATCGTCGAGGCTGTAAGTCAGATGGACGCGCTTGTCCGATGGCGGCTGCGCTTTTCGACCGCACAGCCCGGCCGCCATTCGGTCGCGGGCCGGATCGGCCGCGGCACAAATCCGCCGCCGCAGTTCGGGCACACATTGCTCAGCTTGATCTCGACGCAGTCCGCGCAGAACGTGCACTCATAGCTGCAGATCCGCGCTTCCGTCGCATGCGGCGGCAGATCCTTGTCGCAATATTCGCAGTTCGGTCGCAGTTGCAGCGCCATGTTTGCCTCATGCCGTTGTGACGAGGCGGATCATCGCAAATCAGATGTTGGATTCGAATGCCGAATATCCCTCGATTTCGGACATCGCGGAACGAATGTCTTCTCCCTCTTCTCGCAAGCGGGGCGAGGTGATCAGCGCTGCACTTCCCCAAGCGGCAGCTTCGAGCTTTCCTTCAGCCGGTCCAGCACGATCGACGAGCGCACATGGGCCACGCTCTGGTGCGGCATCAGCACGTTGTTGACGATATCGGACAGGCTTTTGAGGTCGCGCAGCACGGCCTTCAGCAGATAATCGGCATCGCCGGTCAGCGAATAGGCCTCCTGGATATCGTCGACGCGATTGACCAGCGCGCGAAACCGTTTGGCGTTGTCGGGCGAATGGGTCGCCAGCGTGATGTGGATGAAGGCGATGACGCCGAAGCCGAGCGCTTCGCCGGCGAGATCGGCGTGATAACCCGATATCACCTGCTCCTGTTCCAGCCGCATCCGCCGCCGCGAGCACTGCGACGCCGACAGGCCGACGACGTCGGCCAATTGCTGGTTGGTCAGGCGGCCGTCATCCTGCAGCGCGCCCAATATTTTGAGGTCGAAACCGTCCACCGAGATCATGCGTAAAATACCTCATTCATGCACAAGCCGTGCATCATTCTAGCCGGAATGCCGGATATTTGCATGCACTTTGCGCCTCCGGCGACCGAATATCCGTGCTGCCGAAATCAGGGAGATCAGCCATGGGTCCATTTCCGCACGACGCGCCGGCGGCGACCATCAGCGCCGACAATCCGATGGGCACCGACGGCTTCGAGTTTGTCGAATACGCCCATCCCAGGCCGGAAGAGCTGCACGCGCTGTTCAAGCTGATGGGCTATGTGCCGGTCGCGCGCCACAAGACCAAGAAGATCACGGTCTATCGCCAGGGCGACATCAATTATCTCGTCAACGAGCAGCCCGGCACCCATGGCTTTGACTTCGTCGCCGCGCACGGACCATGCGCGCCGTCGATGGCGTTCCGGGTCGTCGATGCCAACAAGGCCTATCAGCGCGCGCTGTCGCTCGGCGCCGAACCCGCCGACATTCCCGCAGGCCGGAAAACGCTCGATGTCCCCGCCATCAAGGGCATCGGCGGCAGCCTGCTGTATTTCGTCGACCGCTACGGCGCCAAGGGCTCGGCCTATGATGCCGAGTTCGAATGGCTGGGCGCGAAAAATCCGCGGCCGGAAGGCGCCGGGCTGTTCTATCTCGATCACCTCACCCACAACGTCCATCGCGGCCGCATGGATGTCTGGACCGGCTTCTACGAAAAGCTGTTCAACTTCCGGCAGATTCGCTTTTTCGACATCGAGGGCCGCGCTTCCGGCCTGTTCTCGCGCGCGCTGACCAGCCCGGACGGCAAGATCCGGATTCCGATCAACGAGGACGCCGGCCAATCCGGCCAGATCGAGGAATATCTCAGCGTCTATCGCGGCGAGGGCATCCAGCACATCGCCTGCGGCGCGAAGGATATCTACCGCACCGTCGAAGGCCTGCGCGCGGCCGGCCTGCCGTTCATGCCGCCGCCGCCGGAGACCTATTTCGAGAAGATCGACGAGCGCCTGCCCGAGCACGGCGAGGACGTCGCCCGGCTGCAGCGCGACGGCATCCTGATCGACGGCGAGGGCGTGGTCGACGGCGGCCACACCAAGGTGCTGCTGCAGATCTTCTCGGCCAATGCCATCGGGCCGATCTTCTTCGAGTTCATCCAGCGCAAGGGCGACGACGGGTTCGGCGAAGGCAATTTCAAGGCGCTGTTCGAATCGATCGAGGAAGACCAGATTCGCCGCGGTGTGCTGAAGGTGAAGGGCGCGGCGTAGCCGGATCCATCGTGTCCCGGACGCGGTGCAGCGCATCTTGCGGTGCACCGCAGAGCCGGGACCCAAGGCCGAGCGCCGAAGGAGCGTCATCATGGGCCCCGGATCAGCAGCGCACCACGCCGCGAAAGCGGCGCGCTGCGCAGCATCCGGGACATGCAGCAGATGCGTTGCTATCGTTCTTCCTTCCACTCCTGCGTCAGCTCCGCGATATCCGCCGTCGCGGCATCCCTGATCGCCGAGGGCGTGCGCGAAAAACGCGGCGCCGGCGCCGGCTGGGTGACGCCGTGGCGGGTGACAAAAATCTCGCGTGCCGCCATGTGCGGATGATCGGGCGCTTCTTTCATGGTCAGGATCGGCGCGAAGCAGACGTCGGTGCCCTCCATGATCGCGCACCAGTCGTCGCGGGTCTTGGTCTTGAACACTTCCACCAGTTTTTGCTTGAGCGCCGGGCCATGCCTTGCGGTCCATCTGCTGCATCGAAGTCGGGCGTCCGAAAGACCGGCGTGCTGGCGCAGCAGTGCGTAGAACTGCGGCTCGATCGAGCCGATCGAAATGAACCGGCCGCAGGAGCATTCATAGACGCCGTAGAAATGCGCGCCGCCGTCGAGAAAATTGCTCTCGCGCTGCTCGGTCCAGCGGCCCGCCGCCGCCATGTCGAAGAACATCGACATCAGCGATGCCGCGCCGTCGCACATCGCGGCGTCGACCACCTGTCCCTTGCCCGATTTTGCCGCTTCCAGCAGCGCGGCGAGCACGCCGACCACGAGATAGAGCGCGCCGCCGCCGAAATCGCCGACCAGATTGAGCGGCGGCACCGGCTTGTCCTTGCCGCCGATCGCCGCCAGCGCGCCGGTCACCGAGATGTAGTTGATGTCGTGGCCGGCGGCCTGCGCCAGCGGGCCTTGCTGGCCCCATCCGGTCATGCGGCCGTAGACCAGGCGCGGGTTGCGCGCCTGCACGACTTCAGGTCCAAGCCCGAGCCGCTCCATCACGCCGGGACGAAAGCCTTCGATCAGTGCATCGGCATTGGCCAGCAGGTCGAGCACCTGCGCGATCGGCCGGCTTGCTCCTTGAGATCGAGTTCGACGACCTTTCGCCCGCGCCCGGCCACCGATTTCAGGTTCTTGCTGGCGCCGACGCGATCGAGCGTGACCACCTCCGCGCCCATGTCCGCCAGCATCATGCAGGCGAACGGGCCGGGTCCGATGCCGGCAAATTCGACGATGCGGAAACCGGACAGCGGGCCGGAGGCGCGGGTGGAGGAGTGCGGGGCGGTTTTATCGAGCACGTTGGTTTTCCGTTGATAAGAAGGATTAAGGATTACGACGTGGCGGAAGTTTTGCTTCCATGACGTGCGGGATCGCTCAAGGTTACCTTGGCGGCGTCGGCCCAAAGTCTGGCGTTCTGCTTTTGACGCTCGGTGCCGGTGCCTTCTTCCGCGACCTTGCGGCCGAGCGCGATATAGACAGGGATTTCCTCGTCGCGCATCGGCTTCATAGCCTGTTTGCGCGCCATCGCTTTCTCGATGTAGGGCGCGAGCTCTTGCTGTTTCTGCTTTTCCCGCTCGATTTCGCGTGCCTTGAATTCCGGCATCACTTCCCCGGCGAACAGTTCGAGCGCCTCGCAGATGTGCTGGTGCCTGTTGCGCCCGCCCTGCTGGATGAACACGGTCTGGTCGACGCCTGAATCCTCGAAGTGCCGGAGATGGGTGCGCAATTGGTCCGGCGTGCCGATGCCGTGGTCGGCGCCGGCGGCGGGCAGCGCATGCCGCGCCTTTTCGAAATTGGCCCAGATGTCGGTACGTCCCGGTCTGTGCTCGCCGAAGATATAGTGATGCGCAAGGCCGTAGCGGAAGAAGCGCAGGCCGTCCTCGCCGCGGCGGCGCGATTCCATTTCATCGGGATGCACGGAAAAGCCGGTTACCATGGCGACGTTCGGATTGACCGCGTGACCGATCGGCACGCATTCCTCCTTGAAAATGCGATAATAGTCATCGACCCATTGTCGGGCCTCGCGGGGATCGACGAAGGCGAAGGTCAGCGCACCGATGCCGCAACGCGCCGCCATCTTGATGGTTTCGCGATTGGAGCAGGCGACCCAGAGCGGCGGATGCGGCTTCTGCACCGGCTTCGGCACCACGTTGCGGCACGGCATCTCGAAGAATTCGCCCTTGAAGCCGGGATAGGGGTTCATCACCATCATATTGGTGCATTGCTCGACGCCCTCGTGCCACATCCTTCGCTTCTCGACCGGATCGAAGCCAACATTGAAGCCGCCGAGCTCCAGCAGCGAAGCGCTCTCACCGGTACCGAATTCGACGCGGCCGTTGGAGACGAGATCGAGCGTGGCGATGCGCTCCGCGACCCTCGCCGGATGATTGTATTTCGGCGGCATCAGGCAGATGCCGTGGCCGAGCCGGATCTTTTTGGTGCGTTGCGAGCAGGCCGCCAGGAATATTTCCGGAGCGGACGAGTGCGAATATTCCTCGAGAAAATGGTGCTCGACTTCCCAGGCATAATCGATACCTAGCCTGTCGGCGAGTTCGACCTGATCGAGTGCCTCCTGGAACAGCCTGACTTCGTCGCCCTCGTTCCATGGCCGTGGCAGCTGGTGTTCGTAGAAAATGCCGAATTTCATGGACGCTCCCGAGGCTTCTTGCCGGCTTGTCGGCGAAATTGTCTAGCCTTGTGGCGAGCGTGGCAAGCGCCTTTTGACCGGAATATGGCGAAATGCAAAGCGGCGCGCATCGCTGCGCGCCGCTTGCTCGAACCCGCGTCGGAAGCGCGATCAGCCGGCCTCGGCGACCGCGCGCTGCGCCATCACCTTGATCAGATTGGCGCGATAGGCCGACGATCCATGGATATCGCTCAGCAGCCCGTCGGCGGAGATCTTCACGCTGTCGAGCGCTGCCGGCGACCAGTTGGCCTTCAGCGCCGCCTCGATCGCCGGTACCCGCATGACGCCGTTCTGCGATGCACCGGTAGCGGCGACGCGGACGTCGCCGGCCTTGGTCTTGACCACGAACACCCCGGTCAGCGCGAAGCGCGAGGCGGGATGGCGCATCTTCGAATAGCCGGCCTTGGCTGGAATCGGGAACGCGACCTCTGTGATGATTTCGTCCTCCGCCAGCGCTGTCGTGAACAGGCCCGTGAAGAAATCGTCAGCCGATATCGAGCGCTGGTTGGTCTTGACGGGCGCGCCGAGCGCCAGCACGGCGGCGGGATAATCCGCTGCCGGATCGTTGTTGGCGATCGAGCCGCCGATGGTGCCGCGATAGCGCACCTGCGGGATCGCCGAGCACCGAGGTCAGGTGCACGATCGCGGGGATCGCCTTCTTGGCGTCGGCGCTCTGCAGAATGTCGAAATAGGTGGTTGCGGCCTTGATGGTCAGCGCGTCGGCCGACAGTTCGATACCGACCAGCTCCTTGATGCGTCCGAGGTCGATCACGTCGGACGGCGAGGCCAGCCGCTGTTTCATCACCGGGATCAAGGTGTGGCCGCCGGCGAGGTATTTCGACTCCGAGCCCTTGGCGAACAGTGCCGCGGCCTCTGCGACGCTGGAGGGGCGATGATAGATGGTCTCGTACATGGCTCATCTCCCTCTTATGCGTTGCCGTGAATGGCGTGCCACACCCGGTCGGGCGTCGCCGGCATCGCCAGCTCGTTGTTGCCGATCGCATCCGTGATGGCGTTGATGACGGCGGCGGATGCGCCGATCGCGCCGGCCTCGCCGCAACCCTTGACGCCGAGCGGATTGCCCGGACACAGCGTCGGGGTGTGCGACAGCTGGAACGACGGCAAATCGTCGGCGCGCGGCATGGTGTAGTCCATGAACGACGCGGTGACGAGCTGGCCCGAACTGTCGTAAACCACGCCTTCGAGCAGCGCCTGGCCGATGCCCTGGGCGAGGCCGCCATGGACCTGGCCTTCGACGATCATCGGGTTGATCAGCCGGCCGAAATCGTCAGCCGCGACGAAATTGACGAAGCTGGTTTTGCCGGTGCCGGAATCGACCTCGATCTCGCAGATATAGGCGCCGGCGGGGAAGGTGAAGTTGGTCGGGTCGTAGAAGGCGGTTTCCTTCAGGCCCGGCTCCATGCCGTCGGGCAGATTGTGCGCGGTGTAGGCGGCAAGCGCCACCATCGGCAGCGCGATCGACTTGTCGGTGCCGGTGACCTTGAATTCGCCGTTCTCGATGACGATGTCGCCCTCGGACGCCTCGAGCAGATGCGCGGCGATCTTCTTGCCCTTGGCTTCGACCTTTTCCATCGCCTTGATGATGGCGGTGCCGCCGACCGCGAGCGAGCGTGAACCGTAGGTGCCCATGCCGAACTGCACCTTGTCGGTGTCGCCGTGGACGATCTGCACCTGGCTGATCGGAACGCCGAGACGTTCTGCAACCAACTGGCAGAAAGTGGTTTCATGGCCCTGGCCGTGGCTGTGCGATCCGGTCAGGATCTCGATGGTGCCGACCGGATTGACCCGCACTTCGGCGGATTCCCACAGGCCGACGCCGGCGCCCAGGCTGCCGACCGCCTTGGAGGGAGCGATGCCGCAGGCCTCGATGTAGCAGGAGAAGCCGATCCCGCGCAGCTTGCCTTCGGACTTGGCTTTCGCCTTGCGCGCCGGGAAGCCGGCGTAATCGATCGCCTTCAGCGAGGCGTCGAGCGACGCGCCGAAATCGCCGATGTCGTAGGCCATGATGACCGGCGTCTGGTGCGGAAAGCTGGTGATGAAATTCTTGCGTCGCAGTTCCGCGGGATCGACCTTCAACTGTCGCGCCGCGGTTTCCATCAGCCGTTCCACCACGAAACTGGCTTCGGGCCGGCCCGCGCCCCGATAGGCGTCCACCGGAACGGTATTGGTGTAGACGCTGATCACCTCGGCGAAGATGTTGGGAATGTTGTACTGGCCCGACAGCAACGTCGCATAGAGATAGGTCGGCACCGACGATGAGAACAGCGACATATAGGCGCCGAGATTGGCGTGGGTCTTCACGCGCAGCCCGGTGATCCTGTTGTCCTTGTCGAACGCCATCTCGGCCTTGGTGAGGTGATCGCGACCATGGGCGTCGGTCAGGAAGGCCTCCGAGCGATCGCCGGTCCACTTCACCGGCCGCCGTACCTTCTTGGAGGCCCACAGCGCCACCATTTCCTCCGGATAGATAAAGATCTTCGAGCCGAAGCCGCCGCCGACGTCGGGCGCCACCACCCGCAGCTTGTGCTCCGGCGCGATGTTGTAGAAGGCCGACAGCACCAGACGCGCGACATGCGGATTCTGCGACGTCGTGTAGAGCGTGAAATGTTCTTCGGCTTCATTGTATTCGGCGATCGCCGCGCGCGGCTCCATCGCATTCGGCACCAGCCGGTTGTTGGTGATGTCGAGCGAGACCACATTGGCGGCCGCTTTGAAGGCCGCGTCTGTCGTCGCCTCGTCGCCGATGGTCCAGTCGTAGATTAGATTACCCGCCGCTTCCGGATGCAATTGCGGCGCGCCCGGCTTGATCGCCGCGCGGATATCGGCGGCAGCCGGAAGCTCTTCATAGGTGACGACGACGGCTTCCGCCGCGTCCCTGGCCTGGTTCTTGGTCTCGGCAACGACCACGGCGACCGCCTGGCCGACAAAGCGCACGATCTCCGGCGCCATCGCGGGCCATGCGCCCATTTTCATCGGCGTGCCGTCCTTGGATGTAATCGCCCAGCCGCAGATCAAATTGCCGACCTTGTCATCGACGATCTGTTGCCCGGTCAGCACGCCGACCACGCCGGGCATTTTCATCGCCTCCGATGAGTCGATGGCTTTCACCTTGGCATGGGCGTGCGGACTGCGGATGAAATGGGCATGGGTCATGCCCTGGAGCTTGATGTCGTCGACGTAACGGCCCTTGCCGGTGATGAAACGCCGGTCTTCCTTGCGCACCACGCTTGCGCCAATGCCTTCAACGCCCATGTCCTGATCTCCCTACCGGAGTTTTGTTTCCGCCATTTCCATCGAAATTCGGCGGTCTTGAATGTGTAGTCGGCAATCCCTGGTCGGCTATTCCGCGGCTTGCGCGACCTTCATGCGGCCGGCGGCGTCGAGCACCGATTTGACGATGTTGTGATAGCCGGTGCAGCGGCAGATGTTGCCTTCGAGCTCGTGCCGCACGGTGTCTTCGTCGAGATTGCCGCCGCAGCGGTGGACGATGTCGATCGCCGACATGATCATGCCCGGGGTGCAATAGCCGCACTGCAGGCCGTGATTGTCGCGGAACGCCGCCTGCATCGGGTGCAGTTCGTCGCCTTTCGAAATGCCCTCGATGGTGGTGACGTTGGCGCCGTCGGCCTGACCCACCAGCACGGTGCATGATTTGACCGCCCGGCCGTCGATATGCACGACACAGGCGCCGCACTGGCTGGTATCGCAGCCGACATGGGTGCCGGTCAGATTCAGATGATCGCGCAGCAGGTGGACCAGCAGGGTCCGGTCCTCGACCTCGGCCGAGACTGCCTTGCCGTTCACCGTCAATTTGATGGTAGACACGCGTGATACCTCCCGATGCTTTTGGTTATTCCAATTAGAAGCACCGGGGCGCGACTTTGCAACTAGGATTTTCGTCGCGGAAGCATTGGTCGTCCTGGCGTTCGCCGGAATGACGCACATGCACGCGGATCACGACTGCAAATTTGCGGCTTTCTCAGGCGCGGACTTGATGGTCTAAACCGGGCCGACGGGTCGCGGCATAAGCCACGGACTTCAAACGACAATGCCGCTCGAAGGGAGCCTTTCGACGTGATCGACAAGCAGGTGCAGACCATGGCCGACGCCGTGGCCGGGGTTCGCGACGGATCGACGGTATTGGTGGCCGGATTTGGCGCGGTCGGTGTCGCCGATCATCTGCTCGATGCCCTGCACGAACAAGGCGCCCGGGAGCTGACCATCGTCGCCAACAATTCCGGCAATGGCGATTACGGACTGGCCCGGCTGATCAATTCCGGCCGCGTGCGCAAGGTGATCTGCTCCTATCCGCGCTCCGGCGACTACAGCGCCTTTCTCGCGGCGTATCGGGCCAGGAGCCTTGAGCTGGAACTGGTCCCGCAAGGCACCATCAGCGAGCGCATGCGCTGCCACGCCGCCGGCCTTGGCGGATTTTTCTCGTCGGTCTCGGCGGGCACCAAATTGGCGGAGGGCAAGGAAACCCGCGAAATCGACGGCCGGCTGCATGTGTTCGAGAAGCCGCTGAAAGGCGATGTGGCGCTGATCAAGGCCAACAAGGCCGACCGCTGGGGCAACCTCACTTACATAAAATCGGCGCGGAATTTCAACCCTGTGATGGCGATGGCCGCTGATCTCACCGTGGTCGAGGTCGATGAGATGGTGGAGCTCGGCGAGATGGACCCCGAAGCGGTGGTCACGCCGAGCATTTTTGTCGATCGCGTCGTCGTGGTTGGAGCAGATGCATGATTCCTCTGACGCGCGAACAAATGGCGTGGCGCGCCGCGCAAGACTTGCCGGAAGGCGCTTATGTCAATCTCGGCATCGGCATTCCGACCCTTGCGGCGAGCTACGTGCCGCCGGGTCGCGAGGTGATCTTTCACAGCGAGAACGGCATTCTCGGCATGGGCCCGAAGCCTCAACCCGGCGAGGAAGACCCCTATATGGTCGACGCCGGCAAGAACAAGACGACGCTGGTCGCCGGCGGTTGCTTCGTGCATCACGCCGACGCGTTCGTGATGATCCGCGGCGGCCATCTTGACGTCAGCCTGCTCGGCGCCTTCGAAGTCTCCGAAAAGGGCGATCTGGCGAACTGGACCACCGAAGACCCGGCGTTTCCGCCGGGCGTCGGCGGCGCCATGGATCTGGCGGTCGGCGCCAGGGCAATCCGCATCATCATGGAGCACACCAGCAAGAAAGGTGAGCCCCGCATTCTCAAGACTTGCACCTATCCGCTAACCGCGCCGGCCTGCGTCAAGCGCATCTACACCAACCTCGCGGTGATCGATGTGACGCCGCAGGGACTGTCCGTGATCGAGATGATTCCGGGAATGACACTTGAGAAGCTGCAGACGCTGACCGAGCCGAAGCTGCAACTGGCCGCGCATTGGCAGGCCTTGGCGCTTCCCGAGGCCTGGGCGGCGTAGCAAATCCGGCAATCCAGCCTGAAATACCCGATTTTGCGCCCGGCGGACGGATTTCCGTCCCCGTGCGGTATCAATTTACGGCCCTTTATCGATTCTGTTGTATTTTTCCGGAACGGACCGGGGGCTCGTGCTCCCGGTTCTGCTTGGTTTTCCGAAAAAAGGCGGGGGGTTCGAAGTGGGATTGAAGCGCATCAGGCCGCAATCGATATCGCTGAGGCTCCCGACGTTGCGGTTTCGCGCAAAAGTCATGCTCGGCTTTGCCGTCGTGCTCACCATCTCGGCCGTCAGCATGGGGATCGCCTATCTCGGGTTCGAACGCGTCTCCGCCGGCGTGGCCTTATACCGCAATAGCGTGTCGGAGGCCGATCTGGCGCGCAATATCGACCGCGAGCTGATTTCGTACCGGGCGCTGGCGCGATATTATGTGGTGACCGGAAAAGAAGACGATGGCAAAGCGGCGCTGGCGGCCGAAGCCAGCCTGAGCGCCGCCATCGATCGGTCGATGAAGGGCACCACAAATCCGGCGCGCCTCGACCAGATCACGCGCCTCGGCGGGGAATTCCGCACCTTCACCAGGATTTTTGCCGACATTCTCAAGGTCAAGGGCGAGAGCGCGCTGGTGACGCAAAATCAACTCACGCGCGGCGGCAACATGCTGCGTTACAAACTTGACGATCTCGCCAGCAATGCCGCCGATGCGGAGCTTCCGGCGGTTGAACTCGGCGCCAAGCAGGTGACGGCGCAATATCTGGCGATGACCGCGCTCGCCAATACCTTCGTCATCAATGCCGACCCGAAGGTGGCAACCAGCGCGCTGGCGCGTCTCAAGTTCGTCGAAAATTCGCTGCAGGCGATATCCTCGACCGACGAAAAGATCGTGACGGCCCTCAAGGAGGCCACCGCACTGCTTGCAGAGTATCGGCAGGCGCTCGGCAAACTCATCGAAAATTCGAAATCGATCGAGAAACTGACCGCCGAGATGGCTGATTCCGCGGCGGCGATCGTGAAGGGCGCGAGCACGATGAAGGCGGACCTGCTTTCGGATCAGCAACGGCTGGAGGCCGAATCCGATGCGACTATTACCGAGACCGAGCGCCTGATCGTGATGCTGGCGGCCGGCAGCTTTCTGCTCGGCGCCGCGCTGGCCCTGCTGCTCGGCAAGGGAATTTCCGCCCCGATGACGGCGATGTGCAGGGCGATGCGAGAACTAGCCGGCGGCAATTTCGATGTCGTGCTGCCCGGCCTCGGCCGCAACGATGAACTCGGCGAGATGGCGGGCGCGGTGGAAGAATTCAAGGTACAGGCGATCGCCAAAGCCGAACGGGACGCCGCCACGCAGGATGCCCAGAACAAAGCGAGCAGCGCGGCGCGGCGCACCGAGCTCATTCGCTTCGCCGATGAATTCGAAACCGCGGTGGGCACGATCGTTTCCAATGTTTCGGCGTCGGCCGTCCAGCTCGAATCCGCGGCGGGAACGCTGACGCGGACGGCGGAAACCACGCAGAGCCTGTCGAGCCAGGTCGCCGGCGCTTCGGAAGCAGCTTCCAGCGACATGCAATCGGTTGCCTCCGCCACGGAGGAACTCTCCACCTCGGTCGACGAGATCGGAAGGCGGGTGAAAGAATCCAGCCGGATCGCGGAGGCCGCCGTACTCCAGGCGCAGCAGACCGACGGCCGCATCGCCAAATTGTCGCGCGCCGCGCAGCAGATCGGCGACGTGGTCAAGCTGATCACGGCGATCGCCGAGCAGACCAATCTGCTGGCGCTGAACGCCACCATCGAAGCCGCCCGCGCCGGTGAGGCCGGCCGTGGGTTCGCGGTGGTCGCTTCCGAGGTCAAATCGCTGGCCAGCCAGACCGCGAAGGCGACCGACGAAATATCGTCTCACATTTCCGGCATGCAGGGCGCGACCCAGGAGTCGGTGGCCGCCATCAAGGAGATCGGCGGCACCATCGCCCAGATATCGAACATCGCCTCGTCCATCGCCGGCGCGGTGGAGCAGCAAAGCTCGGCAACGCAGGAAATCGCGCGCAGCGTTCAGAACGTCGCCCAGGGAACCCAGGAAGCCGCCGCGAACATCATGCAGGTCAATCGCGGCGCCACCGAAACCGGAGCCGCCTCCGAGGAGGTGCTGAATTCGGCCAAAACCCTTTCGAGCGAAAGCACCCGATTGCGCGAAGAACTCGACCGCTTCATGGCGAATATCCGCGCGGCGTAGGGTTCGTACCTACGGGGGTCGTCCCGGCGGACGCCGGGATCCATACGCCGAGGACTAACGTTTCGGCACTGGGGGCAAGACCTCCTGCAACAACCAGCGCCAGGGACTATGGGTCCCGGCGTGCGCCGGGACGACGCCAGCTCCTTTTTACGCGCGCACTCTTCACTCGCGGCCGAACTGCCGTTTCAACTCGGTCTTGGCGCGCTGCAGCCGGTCGCGTTGGGTTTTCGGCAGGGTCTTGCCGGCGCGGTTGATGTAAAACGTCAGCATCGACAGCGCGGAGCGATAGGCGCCGGCCTTGCGGCGCGAGCTGCGTTCCGCCGAGTGCTTGAGCGATGCCGCGATTTTCTTTGGATCGGTCAATTTGAAGACGCCGTGTTTCAGGTCGAGCGCGTCGCTTTCCCGGGTCACGCGCTGCGACCAGCGCTTTGGCGACGCCGAAGATTTTTTGGCGGATGTTCTCCGCACCGAACCTGTTTTCGGGGCGGCCGCCTTTCGAGCATTTGTGCGGGCGGCCTTGCGCGTTGCAGCCTTGCGCGAACGTGCTGGCTTTCGAGCGTCGGTCATCGTCAACTCCCATGCCGTTTCAAGCAAAAACGGTAAGCGGCCGGATACGTTCCTTGCCGCGATGCGGGAACCGGCACGCCGCCAGGGCGTTGTTAAACATGTCCGCGCACCAGATTCCCGGGCATTTCCTCATTGGTCTGATTGATGGACATGCAGCGCAACTCGGCATTCGACCGCGGTGCTCCCGGCGCGACGGTTGTCGCGCCGGCGCCGATGCCAGGGAATGACGATCGCGTCATCGAAACCAGTATTCCCTCGCGTCTCGACAACCTGCGCTGGAGCGGTTTCCACACCCGCGTCGTGCTTGCGCTCGGCATCACCTGGATTCTCGATGGGCTGGAGGTCACGCTGGCGGGGGCGCTGTCCGGTGCGCTAAAAGAGAGTCCGACGCTGCGTTTCAGTAATTTCGACGTCGGATTTGCCAACAGCGCGTATCTCGCCGGTGCCGTGCTGGGCGCGCTCGGGTTCGGCTGGCTCACCGATCGGATCGGGCGCAAAAAGCTGTTCTTCATCACGCTGGCGGTCTATCTCACCGCCACCGCGGCGACCGCGCTGTCCTGGGGCGTTGCGAGCTACGCGGTGTTTCGA
Source organism: uncultured Alphaproteobacteria bacterium (assembly GCA_963734795.1). GTDB lineage: Bacteria > Pseudomonadota > Alphaproteobacteria > Rhizobiales > Xanthobacteraceae > Bradyrhizobium. The sequence goes on along the minus strand of CAVTIW010000009.1, from coordinate 386,837 downwards.
TTCCTCACCGGCGCCGGTATCGGCGGCGAATACACCGCGATCAATTCGACGATTCAGGAATTGGTGCCGGCGCGGTATCGCGGATGGACCGACCTCCTGATCAATGGCAGCTTCTGGATAGGTGCCGCGGTCGGCGCGGTCAGCGCCATCATTCTGCTCGATCCGGCGCTGCTCGGTCCCGATCTCGGCTGGCGGCTGGCCTACCTCACCGGGGCGTGTCTCGGCCTCGTGGTGTTGGTGATGCGGATGTGGATACCGGAAAGCCCGCGGTGGCTGATAATTCACGGTCATCCCGACCGCGCGCTGGCGATTGTGAACGATATCGAGCAATCGGTGACCGGACAGGTGCAGGACCCGCATCAGCATGCCTGGCCGAAGATCAAACTGCGGATGCGCGATCACACCCCGCTGCGCGAGGCGGCGCGAACGCTGTTCTCGCTTTATCGCCAGCGTTCGCTGGTCGGATTGGCGCTGATGATTGCGCAGGCATTTTTCTACAACGCGATCTTCTTCACCTTTGCGCTGGTGCTGACCGGCTTCTACGGGATCGCCTCGAGCCAGGTCGGATGGTACATACTGCCGTTCGCGGCCGGCAATTTCCTCGGGCCGTTGGTGCTTGGGCGGTTGTTCGACACGCTCGGACGCCGCGTGATGATTACGCTCACCTATGGCGTTTCGGGGATATTGCTGGCGGTATCCGGCTATCTGTTCGCGATCGGCGTGCTGAGCGCGCAGACCCAGACCATCGCATGGATGGTGATTTTCTTTTTTGCCTCGCCGGCCGCAAGCGCTGCCTATCTTACCGTCAGCGAGACCTTTCCGCTGGAGGTTCGCGCGCTGGCGATCGCGTTGTTCTACGCTGTCGGAACCGGAATTGGCGGCGTCGCCGGCCCGGCTCTGTTCGGGGCGCTGGTCGACACCGGATCGCGCAACAGCGTTTTCGCCGGCTATCTGCTGGGGTCGGGATTGATGATCGCGGCGGCGGCTATCGCCTGGCGTTATTGCATCGCGGCCGAGCGCCGGCCGCTGGAATTGGTGGCACGGCCGCTGGCCTTTGTGGAGTAGAACGACATGAATCAGGAATTGGCCGACGTGCCGTTGCAGGAAGACATTCCGTCATCGGGAAAGGCGTCGTCGAAAGCGGCTGCGGCGCCGGGCGAGCTCGCGTGGCGTTTGGATCAATGCGCGCTATTGCTCGATATCGACGGCACCCTGCTCGATCTGGCGCCGACGCCGCGCGAGGTGTGGGTGCCGCCGGGTCTGGCCAAGACCCTCAGCCGTCTGCTGGTGCGGACCTCGGGCGCGCTGGCGCTGGTCAGCGGCCGCTCGCTGAACGATATCGATCTGATTTTTGCTCCCGAACAGTTTCCGGCGGTCGGCGGCCACGGCGCGGAAATGCGAATTTCGACCGACAGCGAAGCCGTCGCCACTCACGCCCCGCCGATGGACAAGGAATTGAAACGGCGGCTGGCGGCGATCGCAAAACTCAGCCCGGGCATTCTGCTGGAGGACAAGGGCTACTCGCTGGCGCTGCATTACCGGCTGGCGCCGCATGCGGAGAAGGCGATCTACGAGGCGGTGTCCCTGATCAGGGCCGATCTGCCGAATGCGCCGATCGAGGTGCTGCCCGGGAAATGCGTCTGCGAAATCAAGCATTCCGGCTTCGACAAGGCATCGGGCGTGCGCGAACTGATGACCCACCAACCTTTCCGCGGCCGCCGTCCCATTTTTATCGGCGACGATGTCACCGACGAATCGGTGTTCGCCATCATGCCCGACCTTGGCGGCCTGGCATTTTCCGTGGGCAGGCGCGCCCAAGGTGTGAATGGTCATTTCGACGAGCCTCGCGACGTCAGGGAGTGGCTGGCGCGTCTGCTCGATGATGAAGCGACCGTGGCGGAACGATGATCGGGAATCAGATTGTGCGTCGGTAGTCGGTAACAGCATCGGAAGCGATTCCAGCTGTTATTTATTTTCCAACGCTGGGGACCAGTCGGGTTCCATTGCTGCACAGCCTGAATTTGGTTTCATTTCGTTGAAAGGGTGACCGGGAACCATATTGATGAATGACTGTTAATACGCGAGCAGCCCATCAGGAGAGGACCCCGGTGAATCTCGTCGTCGTTTCAAATCGCGTCGCACGCGGCAAGGCCAATGAACCCATGACGGGAGGACTTGCAGCCGCGTTGCTGCCGGTGGTGGAGAACTCCGGGGCGATTTGGGTCGGTTCGAGCGGTCGCGTCCGCGACGGCGCCCAGAAGGAACCGTTCGCCGAAATCGAAGCGCTCGGCGCGGGTGCCTTGGCCATGCTGGATCTGCCGGCGGCGCATTACGGCGGGTATTATGAAGGTTTTGCGAATTCGGCATTGTGGCCGGCGCTGCATTCCCGCGCCGATCTGATCAGCGCCTCACAGGAAGATTATCTCAGCTATCGCGAAGTCAACGCCTTCATGGCGCGGGCGCTGCTGCGCTTTCAAAAGCCGGACACCGCGTTCTGGATTCAGGATTATCATTTCCTGGCACTGGGCGCGGAACTGCGCGATCTCGGTGTCACCCAGCCGGTCGGGTTTTTCCTGCATACGCCCTGGCCCGCCCGCGCCATCATGGGCGGGGTGCCGCATCATCGCGAATTGATCGAGGCGATGCTGGCCTGCGACCTGATCGGGTTCCAGACCCAGGATGATTGCGAGAATTTCCTCGGATACCTTGCCTCGGATCTCGGCCTCGAGATCGAAAACGGCGTCGTGACCTCGCGTTACGGCACGTCGCGCATCGCGGTATTTCCGATCGGGATCGATGCCGAAAAATTCGCCCAGCAGGCCGCCAAGGCGGTGTCGCATCCCGATGTGTCGCGGCTGCGGCGAAGCCTGAACGGCGAGAAGCTGGCGATCGGGGTCGATCGGCTGGATTATTCCAAGGGGCTGGTCAACCGCATCAGCGCATTCGACCGGATGTGGACCTTGCATCCGGCACTCAAGCGCACGGTGTCGTTGCTGCAGATCGCGACGCCGTCGCGGGGCGCGATCGAAGCCTATGGCAATCTGCAAAACGAACTCGCCAAGCTGGTCAGCGACGTCAACGGCCGTCATGGCGAAGTGGACTGGACCCCGATCCGCTATCTGAACAAGGGCTACAGCCAGACCGTGCTGGCGGGCCTCTATCGCACTGCGCAGGTCGGCGTCGTGACGCCGCTGCATGACGGCATGAATCTCGTCGCCAAGGAATATGTCGCGGCACAAAACCCGGCCGATCCCGGGGTGCTGGTGCTGTCGAAATTCGCCGGCGCCGCCAACGAACTCGACACGGCGCTGCTGGTCAATCCGCACGATATCGACGGCATGGTGCGCACCATCGCGACCGCGCTCTCGATGCCCCTGATCGAGCGGCGCATGCGCTGGGAAGCGATGATGGCGAAACTTCGCACCGGCACCATCCAGCGATGGTTCACCGATTTCGTCGACGCGCTGCAGGACACCCACATCGAAACGGGTGAGACCGAGCCGCCGATCGCCGAACCGCCGGCGTCATGGCCGCTGCGCTCGGTCAATTCCGGCATGCGGTATCATTAGAGCCGGAAGTTCAGGTTGAAGCCCAGCGGCGATTGATGCCTGCTCCCTCTCCCGCTTGCGGGGGTCGAGACGAGCGAAGCTCGCTCTTGGGTTGGGGTGGGGCTCTTCGACAGGGCCGGACTCGCGGAGCGGCCCCCTCACCCGGATCCCATTTGCGATGTGATCCGGCGTCTCCCGCAAGCGGGGCGAGCGACTGAGCGCGCGCGGACTTTGTTGCCGATGCGCACGCTCGGATGCGGCGACAGGCTCGATCGCGTGCCGCCGGGCCAGATGATGGCCTCGCCCGACAGCAAGCCGCGCCGTCCGTCATCGCAGCTCACGACCGCGCCGTCGCGGCTGCAGGCCTGCGCCGTCGCCGGTCCGGCGCCGCCGATCGCGATCGCCGCCAGGCCGATCGAGAACGCCATCGCCCGGTCGATGGTCATGCCGTCTTCCGCAAATGGGGTTGTCGCGATCGTCAACCCGTCCAATCCATCGTCGCCGCAGACCGGTTTTCGGTTCAAGGCTTTTGAGCGCGGCCGCCGGGATCGGCCGAGACGCCGTATTATCCAGATTATTCAAAGGGTTGCGCAAAATTTGGCGATCGCGGCTGCTGTCCCTTGCAAAAGTCGTCACGCCCCTTCAAGACAGCGCACCCGGAGAGATGGCCGAGTGGCTTAAGGCGCACGCTTGGAAAGCGTGTGTGCGGGAAACCGTACCGTGGGTTCGAATCCCACTCTCTCCGCCAACCTTCGAATTGTGTCCGGCCCGGACAGATAGGTAACACCACGTACCTAAGACATGGGTGACAACCTCGTACCGAACGGGTTGTCGAGAGGTTGCAGGGTTTTCTGCTCCAGGTCGAAGTATCCGAGATCATAGTGCATGAAGCTTGCGAGCCAAATGCCATCGTCGACTTCCTTGATGCCGAGTTTCTGGCCGGCGAGCACGGTCGAGACGTTAATGCGCTTGCGATGCAGGCAGAGCCGTCCACAGGCGGTGACGAGAAGTTCGCGATCGTGGAATGGATAGCTCAGCTCGGGCAGGCCGGCGTAAGGGCGCGGTGAGGCCGCATAGAGTTCGGCGGGGCATTTCTTGCGGGCACTTGCCCCCGGCAAGCGTCGCCGGCGACCTGCCGCGCGTCAGTCGCGCGATACGGACAGCCCCGCGAGAAGCGGAGCGTACGCGGCGAGCCTGCGGGACACGAACTCAGTGAAGAGCCGCACGCGCTTCGTCTTGCGTGTCTCCCCCTGTGTGAGAAGCCAAACCGTTCCGTACGTGTGCAGGTCGGTACCCGGCACCCTCACCAGTAGGGGGTCGGCATCGCCAACGAAGCACGGCAGTGTCGTCATCCCGAGCCCTTGCCGTACAGCAACGATCTGAGCCTCCGCGTCCGTGGTCCTGAATGGAACCCCCGTGGTGCGAACCTCACCCTCGCTGGCCCAATCCGGAATTCCATGAATGCTTATGACGATCCACCGGATGGGATCAGGCGCGCCCGCACGCCACGCGGCTAGTCGATCGCAGGATATGTAGACGCCGCCGAACAGCTCCGGTCCCTTCAGGCCGTGAAGATTGAGCGGCAGGGTTTTGCGGTCGTAGACGACGCGGATTGCGACGTCGGCCTCTCGGTTGGTCAGATTTGCCAGCTCGCCGTACGACAAGATTTCCATCTCGACGTCCGGATGCAGACGCGCGAAATCGGCGAAGTCCGGCATGAGCAGGTGTGTCGCGAGGGGCGGTGCCAGCGTCACCCGCAGAAGCCCGCGCACGCTCTGGTCGCGCCCGAAGACGCGCGTCTCCAGCAGGTGCGACGACGCTTCCATCTGGTCCGCGAACTCGAGGACCTCCTCGCCCGCAGCCGTCAGGCGGTAGCCCGAAGGTCGCTTTTCGAACATGTGCACCCCGAGGCGTTCCTCGAGCTGGGCGATGCGTCGCAGCACGGTCGAGTGGTTAACACCGAGGCGCTCGGCGGCAGCCCGCACCGAGCCACCGCGCGCGACGGCAAGAAAGTAGCGAACGTCATCCCAGTCGATCATGGTGCAATCCGGCACCGCCGAGGTGCGCCTTCCAATGCCCCTGTCCAACGCATCGAACAAGCATCTCGTATGTGGTTAGCACGGGCGTTCATCATAGCCTATGCCGACAAGCACGGCCCAATTCCGAACGGCAGACACCGATCGTCGCGGCTGGCGTCAGTCGTCCAGCCGGATCGATTTCGCACCACCGATGTGCGCGCTTCCGCACTCAACGCCTGACGCCGGCAGACCCATCTTGAGGTTCTCGGGGAGCCTCCCCGAACGACCAAAGACGGAGTCTGAAGGTGGGAAAGCTTGAGGGTAAGGTTGCAGTCATCACGGGCGGATCGAGCGGCATGGCGCTGGCGAGCGCCAAGCGGTTCGTTGAAGAGGGCGCCTATGTTTTCATCACGGGCCGGAGGCAGGAGGCGCTCGACGAGGCCGTCAGGCTGATCGGCCGGAACGTGACCGGCGTGCGCGGCGACGCGGCCAATCTCGACGACCTCGACCGTCTGTTCGACACGGTCAAGCGGGAAAAGGGCAGGATCGACGTCCTGTACGCGAGCGCCGGCACGGGCGAAGCCGTCCCGCTGGGCGAGATTACCGAGCAGCATTTCGATGCGGCCTTCGGCCTGAATGCGCGCGGCACGCTGTTTACGGTTCAGAAGGCGTTGCCGCTGTTCAACGATGGCGGATCTATCTTCATGACCGGGTCAGTTGCTTCGGTGAAGGGTTTTCCTGGTTACGGCGTGTATTCGGCGAGCAAGGCGGCGTTGCGCTCATTCGCACGCACTTGGCTCAACGAGCTGAAGGGCAGGAATATCCGGGTAAACGTGCTGAGCCCGGGGCCGATCGCCACACCGATGCAGGACCAAGTTCTCACCGAGGAGGCGAAGCAGATGTTCGAATCCCTCATCCCGCGAGGAACGATGGGGCGTCCTGAGGAAATTGCGGCGGTCGCGCTGTTTCTTGCTTCAGACGATTCGAGCTTCGTGAATGGGGTGGAGTTGTCTGTCGACGGCGGCTTCTCGGCTATCTGAATTCGCGCCGGATCGCCGGAAGTGGCTGACCGGCGGGAACTAGCGTGCCCAAGGTGGAACGACTTCCGCAGTCGTTCACGGCGGGAGGCCTACGCGAAGGTCGCCATGCAGCGAAACGGATAACCCGGCGCCGTTGAAGGCCGGGAATCAATATCAACACGGATCGGAGAAGTATTATGAGCTATGCGATTGTAGGATTCGGTAAGATAGGCCAGGCCCTCGCCCACGCCTTCGCCCGTAAAAACATCGACGTGACCGTCGCGAGCCGCCGGCCGCCCGAGGCGTTGGCGCCGCAGGCTCGGGCGATTGGACCCACGGTCGTCGCCAAGTCGCTGCGGGATGCACTCGAAGCCGACACAATCATCTTGGCGGTCCCGTTCGGGGAGCATCACGAGGTTGCGAAGGCCCTGCCGAGCTGGAAAGGCAAGACGGTCATCGATGCGATGAACGCGTTAGTTCCCCTTGAGGAGCTGGACGGTCTCCCGTCCTCCGCCTTCGTCGCGAAGGCGTTCACCGGCGCCAAGCTCGTCAAAGGGTTCAATCACCTGATTGCGGCCACCCTGGCAGCCGATCCGATCGTCGAAGGCGGCCACCGGGTCGTCTTTCTGTCGAGCGACGACGAGGACGCGACCGCTCCCGTGGCGGCCTTGGCCAAACAGCTCGGGTTCGCACCCGTCAAGCTGGGAAAGCTCGCCGAGGGCGGCGCGCTGGTGCACGCACGCGGCCGCATTTGGGGCCAGCTCATCTTCCAGGATTTGTTCAAGAAGGAGCAGTAATCGATCTACGACCGTGTGATTTGGCCCGTTATCCATTCAAGTCCGTTCGGCGCGCACGGATCGCCCGCCACGCCCCGATGCGCGTCGAAATCGACCGAAAAACGAGTCCTTGCAGCCCCCGGCCGGTGGTACACAGCGGTGGTCACAAACCCTCGCCGGGTTTTTCGAAAATGACTTGTTTTACGGGGTTTTTGCGTTCACCCGGGAGAGCGCCGGAGAGTCCCACTCTCTCCGCTACGCTTCAAAAGTCCGGCCGCACACTTCGCCGAGGTGAAGAAGCGCTTGATGCGGCTTACGCGCCTCTCGTGCCCCGCCTTAAGCTGCCTTGCTCACATCTTTCAACACCTGAGCTTCGATCTCTCCCACGCGCCGTCAGCGTCCACTGAGGACGAAGCGAGAGAAATTGTAATCCATCCGAAGCATTTGCTTGATCGGCCTTCATTTTTGTCGCGGCGTCATCGTCGCGTGATTCGAATTTCATGCGGCGAGAGAGATGGTTCCACCCCCGGTGACCCCGTCGCTCGAACTGTGCTACCATGGGCTTCGGACCGCAGTGAGGGTGCGCGAAAATGCTCCTTGCAAGGCTGTTGATGAGCCTGCTGATGGCGGGCGCCATCGCTAGTGGGGTGACGGCGGCAGCGCGGGCCCAGCCGGCCAGCGGGCCGCCGGCGGTTGGGGTGGTCGAGGCGACCACGCGACCGGTCACCGAAACCAGCGAATTTCTCGGGCGGATCGAGGCCATCAATCGGGTCAATGTGGTCGCGCGCGTCACCGCGTTCCTGGACAAGCGGCTGTTCAACGAGGGCGCCGAGATCAAGAAGGGCGATCAGCTCTATCGCCTCGAGCGCGGCCCGTTCGAGGCCGATCTCGCGTCGAAGCAGGCGCATGGTGGCGCAGTTGCAGGCGACGCTGGAAAACGCCAAGCTGACCACCGATCGGGCGCGGACCCTGCTCGGCGGTCCGGCCGGCCAGCAATCGACCTATGATGCCGCGCATCGCCAACCAGCGCAGCCTGGAGGCCCAGGTGCAGTCCGCCGAGGCCCAGGTACAATCTCTCGCAGATCAACCTCGACTATACCGAAATCCGCTCGCCGATCGACGGCAAGATCGGCCGCACCGCGGTGACCGAGGGCAACGTGGTCAGCCCCGGGTTCGGGCGTGCTGACGACCATCGTCAGCCAGGACCCGATGTACGTCACGTTCCCGGTCTCGGTGCGCGAGGCGCTGGAGCTGCGCGAGCGCTACGTGACGCGGGGCGGCTTCAAGGCGGTGGTGATCAAGATCCGGCTGCCGGACGGTCGCCTGTATGGCCAGACCGGCCAGCTGAACTTCGTCAACAACACCATCGCGCAAAACACCGACACCATCACGCTTGCGCGGCACCATCCCCAATCCGACGCTGCATGATGCCTCCGCCACCGACAGGCGCGGTGCGCGAACTCACCGACGGCGAATTCGTCACCGTCATGCTGGAGGGCGTGCAGCCGGTCGAAGTGCTGGCGATTCCGCGCTCCGCCGTGCTGTCCGATCAGCAGGGCGATTATGTCTTCACGGTCGGCGCCGACAACAAGGCGGAGCAGCGCCGGATCCAGCTCGGGCAGTCGACGTCCACCGTCGCCGCGGTCATCAGCGGGCTGTCGCTCGGCGACAAGGTGATCGTCGAGGGCCTGCAGCGGGTGCGTCCCGGCCAGCCGGTCGCGCCCGGGCCGGCGAGCGCGCTGATCCAGGCCAGCATGAAGGCCGCCGCGGGCGACGGCCGCACGCAAATCGATAGCAGCGGACCAGCCGCAGATGGCGGCAGCGAAGCCGGCGGGCAACAGCCCATGATTTCCGCCGTTTTCGTCGATCGTCCCCGTCTTGCCATCGTGATCGCGTTCGTCATCACGATCGCGGGCGCGCTGGCGCTGCTGCAGATCCCGGTGGCGCAGTTTCCCGACATCGTGCCGCCGCAGGTCACGGTCACCGGCGATGTTTCCCGGCGCCTCCGCCGAGGTGGTGGAGTCCAGCGTCGCCCAGCCGCTCGAGGCGCAGGTGGTCGGCGTCGACCGGATGCTCTACATGAAGTCGACCAGCGGCAATGACGGCAGCTACACGCTCACCGTCTCGTTCGCGCTCGGCACCAATCCCGACATCAACACCGTCAACGTCAACAACCGCGTTCAGACCGCGCTCGTCGCAACTGCCGACCGAGGTGCAGCAGCAGGGCCTGGTCGTGCAGAAGAAGTCGTCGGCGATCCTGCAGTTCATCGTGCTCTACAGCGACAACGGCGAGCAGGATCCGCTGTTCATCACCAACTACGCCATCATCAACGTGCTCGACGCGATTTCGCGCACCGCCGGGCGTCGGTCAGGCCAGCCTGTTCGCCAAGCTGAACTATTCGATGCGGATCTGGTTCGATTCGCAGCGGCTCACCAGCCTCAATCTGGCGCCCTCCGACGTCATCGCCGCCGATCCGCGCCCAGAGCGTGCAGGCGCCGGTCGGTCGCATCGGCGCCCGGCCGATCAGCGACGACCAGCAGTTCCAGTTCAACGTGCAGACCCAGGGCAGGCTGACCACCGCCGACCCAGTTCGGCAACATCGTGCTGCGGGCCAATCCCGACGGCTCGGTGCTGCGGATCAGGACGTCGCCCGCGTCGAGATCGGCGCGCAGAATCTCGACAGCGAGTCGCGGATCGACGGTCGCGCCGGCGTGCCGATCGGCATCTACCTCGCGCCCGGCGCCAACGCGGTGACGACGGCGAAGGCGGTGCAGGCCACGCTGCAGAAATTGTCGGGCCGGTTTCCGCCGGGGCTGACCTATCTGGTGCAATACGACTCCACCACCTTCGTCAGCGACACCATCAGCGAGGTGCTGAAGACGCTCGGCGAGGCCTTCGTGCTGGTCGTGATCGTGGTGTTTCTGTTTCTCGGCAACCTGCGCGCCACCATCATCCCGGCCGTCGCGGTTCCGGTCAGCCTGATCGGCACCTTCGCCGTGCTGCTGGTGCTCGGCTATTCGGCCAACACGGTGTCGCTGCTGGCGATGGTGCTCGCGATCGGCATCGTGGTCGACGACGCCATCGTCGTGGTCGAGAATGTCGAACGCGTGATGGAGGAAGAGCCGGACATTTCGCCGGTCGATGCCACCAAGAAGGCCATGGCGCAGATCACCGCGCCGATCATCGCGATTACGCTGGTGCTGCTGTCGGTGTTCGTGCCGATCGCCTTCATTCCCGGAATCTCCGGTACGCTGTTCCGTCAGTTCGCGGTGACGATCAGCGCGGCGATGGTGATCTCGGCGCTGAACGCGCTGACATTGTCGCCGGCGCTGTGCGCGGTGTTCCTGCGGCACACCGGGCCGCGGCGTGGCATCCTGGGGCGCGTGCTCGGCGGCATCGACTGGGTTCGCGACCGCTATGCCGGCGGGGTGCGCCGGCTGCTGCGGATCGCGGCGCTGTCGCTGGTGCTGGTGCTGGTGTTCGCGGGCGGCATATTCGGCGTGGCATCGTTGACGCCGACCGGATTCCTGCCGGAAGAAGACCAGGGCGCCTTCTTCATCACGGTGCAACTGCCGGACGGCGCATCGGTGGCGCGCACCAGCGAGTGACCAAGCAGGTCGAGGCGCTGCTGAAGACAGATGCCGGCCATCCAACACACGCTCTCGATCATCGGCTTTTCGCTGCTCGACGGCGGCAGCGAGCCGAATGCCGCGTTCATGGTGGCGCGCCTGAAGCCGTTCGCGGACCGCAAGGCGGCGACGGATTCGGTGCAGGCGCTGATCCGGCAAACCTTCGGCGCCGGCTCGCAAGATCCGGCAGGCCAACGTGCTGCCGTTCAATCTGCCGCCGATCATCGGGCTGTCGACCAGCGGCGGCTTTGAGTATCAGCTCGAAGCGCTGGAAGGACAGGAGCCGGCCGCGCTCGGCAGCGTGATGAGCGGGCTGATCGCCGCGGCCAACCGCGACCCGCGGCTGACGCGGGTGTTCTCGACCTTCACCGCGACCAATCCGTCGATCTATCTCGACATCGACCGCGCCAAGGCGCAGGCGCTCGGGCTCAACATGAGCGACGTATTCACCGCGCTGCAGGCGACGCTCGGCGGTATCTACGTCAACAACTTCAACCTGTTTGGCCGCACCTGGCAGGTCAACGTGCAGGGCGAGGCGGCCGACCGCGGCGATATTCCGGACATCTGGCAGATCTACGTGCGCAACAGCACCGGCCAGATGGTGCCGATGCGCTCCATCGCCAGCCTCAAGATCGTCACCGGACCTCAGGTCATCACCCGCTACAACAATTACCGCTCGGTCACGGTCAACGGCGGCCCGGCGGCCGGCGTCTCGTCGGGAACGGCGATCGCCGCCATGGCGGAGATTTCCGACAAAACGCTGCCGGCGGGCTACGCCTACGAATGGACCGGCACCGCCTATCAGGAGCAGCAGGCGTCCGGCCAGACCGGCATCATTCTCGCGCTCGCGTTGCTGTTCGCCTATCTGTTCCTGGTGGCGCTGTATGAGAGCTGGACGATCCCGATTCCGGTATTGCTGTCGGTCGTGGTCGGCGTGCTCGGGTCTTACATCGGCATCAAGCTTGCCGGGCTGAACCTCGATCTCTACGGGCAGATCGGACTCGTGGTGCTGATCGCGCTGGCCGCCAAGAACGGCATCCTGATCGTCGAGTTTGCCAAGGATCAGCGCGAAGCCGGAGTGGCGATCGAGGAAGCCGCCGCACTGGGATCGCAGATGCGCTTCCGCGCCGTGATGATGACCTCGATCGCCTTCATTCTCGGTCTGCTGCCGCTGGTGGTCGCGACCGGCGCGGCGCAGATCAGCCGCCGCGGCTGTCGGCACCGCCGTGTTCGGCGGCATGCTGGCCGCAAGCTCGATCGGGATCTTCATGGTGCCGATGCTCTACGTGACGTTCCAGCGGTTGCGCGAGCGGGTGAAACGGCGCTTCGGCACGGGCGACAAGCCTGTCAGATAAAGCTATTTCTTCGCGCGGCTGTCGCGCTCCGAAAGGAGCTTGTTGAGTTCGTCGGTCTGCTGGGCGATGCGGTCCGCGGTCCGCTCTTCGTTTTGACTGCCGGATGCTGCGGCCGCCTGCTCGACAAGCTGTCGCAGATTGTCTCTCAGGATCGCGATGCGATCGTCGAGTTCCGCGAGCGATAGTGTGCCGTTCATTGTTGTTCTCCGTGCCCGAGGATGCCTGTCCGACCTGACTCAGGCTTCAGCCGGCTGCAAGGGATAGCATGCTTCTGGAACGGGCCGTCGCCTGCCGGGGCGGTGTTCAGGCCGTATTGTCGGCCAATATCGCTGCAGGCTGCAAGCGGAAGTTGGCGGTTGTTCACCCGGTGCCGGATGGCGCAGCGCCTCAAGCCGCGGCGATGCTGGTCGCCGGGGACAGCAGCGTCCTGATTTCCGCGACCGGCCGGGGCCGGCTGAACAGGAAGCCCTGCATTTCGGTGCAGCCGAGACTGCGGAGCGTTTCCCTTTGCTGCTCCGTCTCGACGCCTTCCGCCGTCGTCGTCATGTTCTGCGCGTTCGCGATGGTGATGACCGCCTGCACGATGGCTGATGAACCCTTGGCATCCGCGATATCGTCGACGAAACAGCGGTCGATCTTGATCTTGTCGAACGGGAATCGCCGCAAATAGCTCAGGGAAGAATATCCGGTGCCGAAATCATCGAGTGCGATCCGCACGCCGATGGCGCGAAGATCCTGCAGCATGGTGAGTGCAGCCTCGTCATCGCGAATAAGCACGGCTTCGGTAATCTCGAGTTCCAGCCGATGGGCGGGCAGGCCGGTGGTCGCCAACACATTGGCCACCTTTAGCGCAAAAGCGTCACTCCTGAACTGGACCGGAGAAACGTTGACCGCGAGTCTGACGTTGGGCGGCCAGTTTACCGCCTCCGCGCAGGCGGTGGCGAGCACCCAGTCGCCGATCTGGCAGATCAGGCCGGTCTCCTCCGCGATCGGGATAAACTCGGCGGGAGATATCATCCCGCGGACCGGATGCCGCCAGCGCAACAGGGCCTCGCAGCCGGCAATCTGGTTGCTTCCGAGATCGACGACAGGCTGATAGTGGAGCTCGAATGCCTCATCGGCAATGGCCTGACGGATAGTCCAGTTCCAATGTGCGGCGCGCTTTCACGCGCGCATCCATTTCCGGCTCGAAAAACCGGTAGGTCCGGCGCCCGTCGGCCTTGGCGCCATACATCGCCAAATCCGCGCTTTTCAGCAGCTGATCGAGATCGGTGCCATCGTGGGGAGCCAGCGCAATACCGATGCTGGCGTCGGTCGCGACGCGATGCCCGAGACATTCATAAGGCGCGCGGATGGCTTGGTAAATTCGCTTGACCAGCTCCATGACGTCGCTCGGTTGTGCGATGCCGGTTTGAACGATGGCAAACTCGTCGCCTCCCAGCCGGGCAACGAAATCCGTCTCCCTGACGCAGCTCTGTAAACGAGACGCCACGGCTTTCAGCAGTTCATCCCCGACGGGGTGGCCGAGCGAATCGTTGATGCCCTTGAATTCATCGATATCGATGTAGAGCATGGCAAGTTGCTCGCCCCGCTTGATCCGCTCGAGCTCCCGCTCGAGCTGCTCGCGAAACAGCACGCGGTTCGGTAAATCGGTCAGCGCGTCGTAATGGGCAAGATGCGCAATTTGCTTCTCGGCGCGCCGCCGCTCCGTGATGTCCTCCTGGGTGGCGACCCATCCGCCGTTTTTCAGCGGCTGGTTCACGATCTCGATCGAGCGGCCGTCCGTGGTTTCAATGATATTATGGGTCACCCTGTTTTGCGCCACGTTGCGCAGGACCGTGGTGCAAAACTCCTCAACCTGGCCCTTGAACGAGCCGATTTGTTTTCGATGGGCGATAAGATCGCGGAAAAGCAAGCCAGGCTTCACCACATCCGGGGACAGATCGTACATCTCCAGGTAACGCTGGTTGCACAAAACGATCCGGGTGTCTGAATCATACAGCAACAGGCCCTGCGTCATGTTGTTGATGGCGGTATCGAGCCGCTCTTTTTCGAGTGCAAGCCTGCGCTCGGAGTTCTGATGTCGCTTCGAAAGCTTGCGAACGATGAGAGACAAGGTCAAGGCGACTGCGAGCGCGGCAAGTCCGGCCGCAATAATCAAAGACCGCGTTTGCTCCCGCCAATCGGCCAGTACCGTCGAGACCTTCAGGGTCGCGACAATTGAAAAAGGAAATTTGCTGAGGGTGTGTGCGGACGCCAGCCGGTCCTGGCCATCGATGGGACTGAGCAAACGGATCGTTCCATGATCTGCTTTTGCTAGAAGTTGTTGGACCGGAGCTGCGCTGAAGTTCTGTCCGATCATCGCGTCGACGTGAGGATAGCGCGCCAGCATCGTTCCATCGCGATGCAACAGCGCAATTGCCGCCCCTTCCCCAAGCGCGATGGATTCAAAGAACTTCTCGAAGCTGGCTGGCGAGATGCCTCTGGTGAGCACGCCCAAAAAACGGCCGTTTGACCCGACAACTTTGCGCGCGACGACGGTGGTCCATGCTCCCATAATACGGCTGCGGACCGGCTCAAGTACCGCGTCAGGCGAAGAATCGGATTTCAATTCCCTGAAATAGGCGCGGTCGGCAATGTTGATCGCGCGAACCGGCCAGGACAGCGTCGAGTTGATAAGTTGCCCGTCTGCGTCGAAAACGTTGACCCCGGCCGCATCGGACGACCCGTTGACGAAGGTTTGCAGGGTGGTGTGGGCGGCCTCACCCGAGAATCGGCTTTTGAACGCTTCAGGCGTGTCGATCGCCGTTAACTGCATTCGCCGGATGAGATTTTTTTGAACGGTCTCGAAATCGCTGAGTTCTCGATCAAAATGGCGGGTAAGCAGCAGCACGGTGTTCTGAAGTTCGCGCTCGCTGTTGATCAGCGCGCGTTGCCGGAAGCTGACAATCGTAAAAGCGGTGCCGATCACGATGGCTGCGATCAGCAAAACCCCGCCAAGAATCAGCAAATTCAGCGGATTACGCTGGTCGGCCGTTGCAGCATCGCTATCGTGGGTGTTGATCGCTCCGGACCTGTTGTCGCGCATTGCCCCCTCCTGGGAGGGCATGGATACAATGCTAGGATGGACGAACCCTTTGCAATTTGGGTTAGCGAAACTTTAATTGCGGTGGCTTTGGGGAAAGCGCCGTGGCTTTGCCAAAGGCGGGCCGTTGCCGCAATGCGATAAAGTCCGCGTGCCGGCAGACGGCAGCACAGCTCAATTTTTCGGATGCATTCGCGGCCAGACCCGATCAGCCCTGCGCCGCGTTCACCAGCGCGATCAGTTCATCGCCGTAATGCTCGAGCTTCTTGTCGCCGATGCCGGGGATGCCGCGCAGTTGCGCGAGCGTCGCCGGGCGCGACGTCGCGATGCCGTCGATCGTTGAATCGTGCAGCACGACATAGGCCGGCACGCCGCGCTTGCGCGCCACTTCGGAACGCCACGCCCTGAGAATGCCGAGCAGAGCCGGATGGCCGGTTTCACCCCGACTGGTGGATCCGGGAACGATATCGCCGCGCCTCGATCGGCTTCGGCTGGCGCGAATGCGGGAGCCGGGGGCCTCCTCGCGCAGCATCACCTCGGTCTCGCCCTTCAACACGCCGCGCGCGGAGTCGGTCAGCTTCAACGCGCCGAAGGCCTCGCTGTCGGGCTGCAGATGACCGATCGCCACCAGCTGGCGGATGCGCGGCGCGCCATTGCTTTTCATTGAGGTCGGCGCCGATGCCGAACACCGAGATCCTGTCATGCCCGAATTGCTTGACGCGTTCGGTCAGCCGGCCGATCAGAACGTCGATCAGGTGCATCGCGCCAAAGCGCTGTCCGGTGCGATAGGCGCAGGACAACAGTTTCTGCGCGATGACCTTGCCGTCGCGAACGAGCGGCGGCGACAGGCAATTGTCGCAATTGCCGCATTTGGCGGCGGTGGGTGTTTCGCCGAAATATCCGAGCAGGCGGCTGCGCCGGCAGTGGGTGGTTTCGGCCAGGCCGACCAGCGCCTCCAGCTTGCCGATCGACACCCGCTTGAACGCCTCGGCGCCGGTGGACTCGTCGATCATGCGGCGCTGCTGCACGATATCCGACAGGCCATACGCCATCCAGGCGCTGGACGGCTTGCCGTCGCGCCCGGCGCGCCCGGTCTCCTGATAATAGGCCTCGATGCTTTTCGGCAGGTCGAGATGCGCCACGAAGCGCACATCGGGCTTGTCGATGCCCATGCCGAACGCGACGGTGGCGACGATCACGACACCGTCCTCGTTGATGAAGCGATCCTGGTTGCGGGCGCGCAAGGCGGCGTCGAGGCCCGCGTGATAGGGCAGCGCCTCGACGCCGGACTTGGTCAGCGCGGCCGCGGTGTCCTCGACCTTGGCGCGCGACAGGCAGTAGACGATGCCGGCGTCACCGGCGTGGCGCTCGGCGATGAAGGCCTTGAGCTGGGTCTGCGCGTTTTGCTTGTCGACGATTTCATATTTGATGTTCGGGCGATCGAAGCTCGCGACAAAGCTCGGCGCGCCGGCCAGCCCGAGGCGATCGATGATCTCCCGGCGGGTGAGGTCATCGGCCGTGGCGGTGAGCGCGATCCGCGGCACCTCGGGAAAACGCTCGGATATGACCGACAGGCCGATATATTCCGGGCGAAAGTCGTGTCCCCATTGCGACACGCAATGCGCCTCGTCGATCGCGAACAGGGCGATCCGGGCGCGGCCGAGCAAATTCAGGCAGCGCGGGGTCAACAGCCGCTCCGGGGCGACGTAGAGCAGATCGAGATCGCCGGCGAGCAGCCGCTGCTCGACCGCAGAGGCTTCCTCGAAGCTCAGTGTGGAATTCAGCACCGCCGCCTTGACGCCGGCCTCGAGCAATCCGGCGACCTGATCGCGCATCAGCGCGATCAGCGGCGAGACCACGATGCCGCAGCCTTCGCGCAACAGCGCCGGCAATTGATAGCACAGCGACTTGCCGCCGCCGGTGGGCATCAGCACCAGGCAATTGCCGCCATTCACGACATGCCCAACGATCTCCTCCTGCGCGCCGCGAAAGCCGGGCAGGCCGAACACGGAATTGAGCGCGGAGAGCGCGTCGGGGGCGATGCCGGACGTGCTTTTAAAGACCGGGGCGGTGGCTGGAACAGACATGTGGATCCGGTCGTCCGATGAGATGCGTGCGAAGCCAGCCGTCGAGTTCGAGGCCTCGAATTGATGGATTTCAACAGGAGGCCGGTCAACGATTATGACAGGTCTATTACTGATTCGGGCCGTCCCACCTATTCACTTTCCAGATCGGATTCGACCAAATATTGATCGGAAACGGCCGAAACGGTTGTGCGAGCTGCGTCGACATGCTGAATCCCGCTACGGGCCTGGCAAAGGAGAACCCATGACCAAGGCTGTTCTGGGGATTATCGGCGGTTCCGGCATCTACGATCTGCCGGGGCTGGAAAACGCGCGCGAGGAGGCGATCGCGAGCCCCTGGGGCGAGCCCTCGGCGCCGCTGCGCCACGGCACCATCGCGGGCCTGCCGATCGTGTTTCTGCCGCGCCACGACAAGGGCCACCGGCTATCGCCGTCCGACATCAATTACCGCGCCAATATCGACGTGCTGAAGCGTGCCGGCGTCACCGACCTGATCTCGTTGTCGGCCTGCGGCTCCTTCAAGGAGGAACTGCCGCCCGGCACCTTCGTGCTGGTCGACCAGTTCATCGATCGCACCTACAAGCGCGAGAGTTCGTTCTTCGGCAAGGGCTGCGTTGCGCATGTATCGATGGCGCATCCGGTGTCGCCGCGGCTGCGCATCCATCTTGCCGCGGCGGCTGAGGCCGAGGGCATCGCGATTGCGCGCGGCGGCACCTATGTCTGCATGGAAGGTCCGCAATTCTCCAGCTACGCCGAGAGCATGACCTACAAAGCGTCAGGCTATTCGGTGATCGGCATGACCAATATGCCGGAGGCCAAGCTCGCCCGCGAGGCGGAGATTTGCTACGCGAGCGTCGCCATGGTGACCGATTTCGATTGCTGGCATCCCGATCATGATGCCGTAACGGTGCAGGACATCATCCGCGTGCTGACCTCGAACGCCGACAAGGCGAAGGGCCTGGTGGCGCGCCTCGCCGAGGATTTCCCGCGGGAGCACGAGCCTTGTCCGATCGGCTCGGACCGTGCGCTCGACACTGCTTTGATCACCGCGCCGGAAGCGCGCGATCCGGAACTGCTGAAGAAGCTCGACGCGGTCGCCGGCCGGATCCTGCGCGGGTGAGGCTTACACGTTCGGGTGGTGCGCAATGAAGGTCGACGGCAGGCATATCCGCAGCATCTGGCTCGAGCCGGACGGCTGGTCGGTCGGCGCGATCGACCAGCGGCGGCTGCCGCACGAATTTGTGGTGGCGCGGCTGACAACCTGCGATGCCGCGGTCGACGCGATCCGCTCGATGCTGGTGCGCGGCGCGCCACTGATCGGCGCCACCGCCGCCTATGGGGTGGCGCTGGCGATGCGGGCCGACGGCTCGGATGCGGCGCTCGATCATGCCTGTGAGCTGTTGATCGCGACGCGGCCGACGGCGATCAACCTGAAATGGGCGCTCGACGAGATGCGCTCGAGGCTGCGGCCGCTGCCGCCGCGGCGCGCGCCTCGGCAGCCTATGCCCGCGCCGGCGAGATTGCCGAACAGGACATCGCCATCAACCAGGGGTATCGGCCGGCACGGCCTTGCCTTGATCGAGGCGATCGCCGCGAAAAAGCAGCCCGGCGAGCGCGTCAACGTGCTGACCCATTGCAATGCCGGCTGGCTGGCAACGGTCGATTGGGGCACGGCAACGGCGCCGATCTATCTGGCGCATGATCGAGGATCATGCCGTCCATGTATGGGTCGACGAGACCCGGCCGCGCAACCAGGGAGCCTCGCTGACCGCCTGGGAGCTCGGCCATCATGGCGTGCCCCACACGGTCATTCCCGACAATACCGGCGGTCATCTGATGCAGCACGGGATGGTCGATCTCGTGATCGTCGGCACCGACCGGGTCGACCGCGAATGGCGACGTCTGCAACAAGATCGGCACCTATCTCAAGGCGCTTGCCGCGCATGACAATGGCGTGCCGTTCTACGTGGCGCTGCCGTCGCCGACCATCGACTTCTCGCTTCATGACGGGATCGCGGAGATCCCGATCGAGCAGCGTGCCGCCGAAGAGGTTACCACCATGACGGGGCGGACCGCCGATGGTCGGATCGAGACCGTGCGTATTGTGCCCGACGGCTCGCCGGTTGCGAATTATGGCTTCGATGTCACGCCGGCGCGACTGGTGACGGGATTGATCACCGAACGCGGCGTGCTCAAGGCCAGCAGCGCCGCGCTGTCGGCTGCCTTCCCCGAGCGCATCGCCGCGGCCGCCGAATAACGAAGGAAATAAAGTCGATGCAGAGCGCATGGAACGATCGCGACGCCGAAGCCGCAGCGGCCCGCTACGAAAACCTTGGCCGCGACCTCGCGCTCAGGGTCTATACCACGCGTCTGCTGGGTCGGGATCCGCGCCTGGTGCTGCACGGTGGCGGCAACACCTCGGTGAAGACGGCCGTCAGCGATCTCAACGGCGATACCGTTGACGTTCTCTGCGTCAAAGGCTCCGGCTGGGATATGGGCTCGATCGAGCCCGCAGGCCTGCCGGCGGTGCGGCTGGCGCCGCTGTTGAAACTTCGCGCCCGCGCCACGCTTTCCGACGAGGAAATGGTGCGGCTGCAGCGCGCCAATCTGATTGATCCGGCGGCTCCGAACCCGTCGGTCGAAGCGTTGCTGCACGCCTTCATCCCGCACAAATTCATCGACCATACCCATTCGACCGCCGTGCTCGCGCTCACCGACCAGCCCGACGGCGAAGCCTTGTGCCGCGAGGTCTACGGCGCCCGCGTCGGCTATGTCCCCTATCTGATGCCGGGTTTTGGCTTGGCGAAAGCGGCGGCGCAAATGTTCGACGCCGATCCATCTGTCGAGGGCTTGGTCCTGGTCAAGCACGGCATTTTCAGCTTCGGTGCCGATGCGCGGCAAGCCTATGAGCGCATGATCGCGCTGGTGACCTTGGCCGAGCAGCGGCTGACGCAAAACCGTAAGGCCCTGTCAAACGCCAGGCTGCCGGCCCGCCCGGCGAAGGTTGCCGACGTCGCGCCGATCGTTCGTGGCGCCTGCAGCCTGCCGGACATTAAAATCGACGGAGCCTGGAAACGCTTTCTTCTCGATTTTCGCGGCTCGGACGCGGTGATGAATTTCGTCAACGGCGCCGAGGTTGCCCGCTATGGTCAGGCCGGCGTGGTGACGCCCGACCACAACATCCGCATCAAGAACAGGCCATTGGTCGTAGCCGCGCCCGCGGATGGCGACCTCACCGGCTTCAAGGAACAGGTCCGCGACGCCGTTGCAGCCTATGGCGAAACCTACAAAAGCTATTTCGTCCGCAACAATGCGCGCGTCGGCGGCATCAAGACCATGCTCGATCCTATGCCGCGGGTGGTGCTGGTGCCGGGTGTCGGCCTGTTCGGGCTCGGTCGCAGCCAGAAGGACGCTCGCGTGGCCGCCGACCTCGCCGAGGCCGCGATTGCCACCATCACCGACGCCGAGGCGGTCGGCCGCTTCGAGCCATTGCCGGAATCCGATTTGTTCGATGTCGAATACTGGTCGCTCGAGCAGGCGAAACTGGGCAACGCCAAAGAGCTGCCGCTGGCGGGACAAGTCGCCGTCATCACCGGCGCCGCGGGTTCAATCGGATTCGCGACCGCGAAAGCGTTCGCGGCGGCCGGCGCCGAAGTGGCGCTGCTCGACGTCGACGAGGCTGCCGCGCAGGCGAAAGCCAGGGCGATCGGCGGCGCCGCGCAGGGAATTCGCTGCGACGTCACCGACGCAGCATCGGTCAAGGATGCGTTCGCGCAGGTGGCGTCGGTATTTGGCGGAGTGGATATCGCGGTGTCGAATGCCGGCGCCGCCTGGCAGGGGCGAATCGGAGAAGTTGACGAGGCGGTGCTGCGCCAGAGCTTTGAGCTGAATTTCTACGGCCACCAGCGCGTGGCGCAGGCCGCGGTCAGGATCATGCGGGCGCAGGGCACCGGCGGCTGCCTGCTGTTCAATGTTTCCAAACAGGCCGTCAATCCCGGACCCGACTTCGGTCCCTATGGTCTGCCGAAGGCGGCGACCCTGTTTCTGGTACGGCAATACGCTGTCGATTACGGCAGCGAGGGCATTCGCGCCAACGCCGTCAATGCCGATCGGATCCGTTCCGGTCTCCTGACCGAAACGATGATTGCGTCACGCTCCAAGGTCCGCGGCGTCAGCGAACAAGCCTATATGCGGGGCAACCTTCTCGGCCGGGAAGTCGCGGCCGAGGATGTGGCGCAGGCCTTTCTGGCCCAGGCGCTGGCGCTCAAGACCACCGCCGACGTCACCACCGTGGATGGCGGCAACATCGCGGCGGCGCTGCGGTGACGAATAGCAATCCGCTGCCGATTGCCGGCTCAGGCCAACGCTTCGCGAAGGCCACGCAAATATCCGGCAGCAAAGGCAGCGGCGGCAGCGCCGTCGGGCCAATAGTCGAAGGGTTCTACCGCGATGGTGCCGGCATAATCATGCCGTTTCAACGCGGCCAGAATCGGTTCGAATTTCATCCCGCCCTGACCCGGGCCGCGCCGGTTCGGATCGTTGACCTGGACATGCGCCATCAGGCCGGTCGGTAGCCAGCGGTCGATCAGCGACGGAATCGAACAGGTTTCGGTAAGGCCGGCGGCGCTGCAATCGATCATCGTCCGCAGGTGGGGATGATCGATCGCGCGGACCAACTCAACCGCCTCGGCGACGGTATTCACCAGCGCCGTTTCCTTGCGGGACAAGGGCTCGATGCAGTAGATGACGCCGGCCTTGGCTGCGGCCGAAGCCACCTGGGCCAGGCCTTCCTGCAGCCGCGCCAATGCGACCGCATGGGTTTCTCCCGCTGCAATCTGTCGCTGTTGGGGCGAGCCATGCACCAGCACGGCGCCGCCGAGTTCCGCGCAAAGCGCGGTGAGGCGGATCATGACGTCAATGGTGCGGGCGCGCACCGCCGCGTCCGGGCCGGTCAGTGACAAACCTTCCGGTTTGACCAGCAGCCAATGCAGTCCGGTGACCACGAGGCCGGAGGCTTCGACAGTGGTGCGGATCTTGGCGGCTTCCGCCGTTGAAATTCTCTCCGGCGAAGCGCTCAGCGTAAACGGCGCAATCTCCAGCCCCTCATAGCCGAGAGATGCGGCGTATTCGCATTGCCGTTCCAGCGGCATGCCGGCGAGGACTTCGTTGCACAGCGCAATCCGCATTTGGAAACTCCAATCGTTCCGACGTGCCGGAGATAAACCGCTGGACCTGTATGCGGCGTCAAGCATACCCGAAAGCAGAACGGAAAACCGCGTTCGCAGACGCCAGGGCTTGTTTCTTCGCGCGTTGGAAAACGCCTATGCGCCGGCCTGCCGCAAAGCGTGGGCGACGCTCAGGATCGGAATTTGCCGGCGCGATGCCGCGTCCAGGGCGTGGCGCAGAAGCGATGGCGAGCATCCATACGGGCTGGGCGCAGCCGCGACGTCATGGCCATAAAAAATCAGCCAGCCGCGGGTGGCGATGGCCTCGTCGAACGCGCGTTCGATTCCGTCGCCGTCGAGATGCTGGTCGACCAGGGGCGTCGCCCGCAGGTACTGCAGATCCACCGTGCCGCTGTTGATGCCGGGAACGATGCCGCGCGAGGAATGGAAGGCCTTGCCGAGCTGGCCTTTGCGCGAAATCGATCCCAGGCCGTAGGGATAGGCGAAATTCTCTATCCTGATCGACGGGTCCAGCGCCAACAGGTAATGACGATTCTTCTCGATCTCCGCAGCCATCGCCGCCGCATCGAGATCGGGAGTACGGACGTGCGAGAAGGTATGGCAGGCGATTTCGTGGCCCCTGCGATGAAGCCCGACAATGTCATCGGCGCCGATGTTGTTCCAGTGGCCCGACCAGGTATCCACGAGCCCACCGGCGACGTAGAAGGTTCCGCGTGCATGGTACTCTTCCAGCATTGCGGCGCCGACGGTGGCCGCGCTGACCGGAGCATCGTCGAAGGTGAAGCTGACCATCGGGCCGGTGTTGCGCAGCCGCAATGGCGCGGGGCGCAGATCCCGCGCTAACCGGTTGCTGACACGCGCTTTGAATGCAGACCACGCCGGATGCATGATTTCCGTACTTTCGCCAATTCACACGATGGTCGCCGCACCGGGAGGCCGGTCTCGCTCCGGAGCGGATAATTCAGCCGACACAAACCATTTGCCGGTCATTTCGCGCAATCGTCGTTCATTGTTAGTCTTACCGGAGGTCGACGTAATGCGTCATCGCGGCCCGGCACCGTCGGAGAGATATCGCAGCCAGTTGCCAAACAGCGCAGTCGCCGCGGTTCCGGCCGCGATATCCGGACGAAGTGTGAGGACCGGAAGTTCGGCGCTCAGCGGAAGCTTGCGTTCAGCGCTTGCCAGTTTCCGGAAGCCCGCCAGCTTGATTTCGGTTTCGGTGTTGAAATAGCCGGCAGGGAAGGCGGGATAGCTGTCCCGCTCGCGTGCAATAAACCGGGTGATATCGCGCAGATATTCCCGCTGCAGCGTCAAGGCGTCGTATTCCGGATGACCCTGAAAGAAGATGAACTGGCTGCCCAGCTGCCTGGCGAAGATATCGGCCCCGGCCTCCACTGAGCGGGTCAGCAGCTGATAGCCCCGCGCGGCCAGGTCGCTTTCCTGCAACGCATTGACGCGCGAGTGCGAAATCTTGAGCGGTGATGGGATATCCCGCGTCAGCCAATGGTCGGTCACCTTGGCGCAGTCGAAGACACCCGAGCACTTGGCGTCGAGCCGTCGCCGCTCGATGCCGTCGAGATGCAGGACCGCGGCATGGGCGGCAAGGCACGACCAGATCGTCGAACGCGTATTGGTTTTCGCCCAGTCGATAACAGCGGTGAGATCCTGCCAGAACGGCTCCTCGGGCAGCGTTGCGGCATTCGGCTCGGCGCCGGTGACGATCAGCCCGTCGATTTGCAGGCGGTCGAGATCGGCGATGTCGGTATATTGGCTGTCGATCAGCCGTTGCGTCGGCTGCGACCGTTTCACCGACGGCAGCGAAAAACAGTGGAGATGGATGCGATTGTTCCCGGCGGCAGCTTTCAGAAGCTGCATGAACTGGCGCTCTGTCGCCTGCAGCGCGGAGTCCGGCATATTGTTGACGAGGCCGATGGTGAGTATGGCATCGGCCGTCTTTTGACGGTGATCGAATTCATCGTCGTCGCGCAGCTGCGTGGGCGCCAGCGCAGGACTGACGATCAGCCGATGTTTGTCGAGCAGGAGGGTCATGCCGGGGCCGGCCGATCTATTCCGCGGCTTCGAGCCGCTGATGTCGCGTGCATGCCCGCGCCAGCGCCTGGTCGATATCCTCGATGATGTCGGCGCTGTGTTCGATCCCGATCGAAAGCCGGATGGTTTCCGGCAGCACGCCGGCCATCCGCTGCTGCTCGGCGGACATCTGGCGGTGGGTGGTCGATGCCGGATGGCAGGCGAGAGATTTCGCGTCGCCGATATTGACCAGCCGCGTGATCAGGTTCAGCGAGTCGTAGAAGGTCTTGCCGGCTTCCAGGCCGCCCTTGATGCCGAAGGTAAACAGCGACGAGGCGTTGCCTCCGAGGTATTTCTGGACCAGGCCATGATAGGGACTGTCGGAAAAGCCGGCATAATTGACCCAGGCGACGCGCGGATCGCCGCGCAGGAAGTCCGCGACCTTGCGGGCGTTCTCGACGTGCCTTTCGATGCGCAGCGCCACGGTCTCGATGCCCTGCAACAGCAGGAAGGCGTTGAACGGCGAAAGCACCGCTCCCATGGTGCGCTGATAGACGCTGCGCGCCCGCTGAATGTACGCGCTGGTGCCGAATTGCCTGGTGTAGACGAGGCCGTGATAGGATTCGTCGGGCTCGTTGAAGGTGGGAAAGCGGCGGGCATGTTCGGTCCAGGGAAAGCGGCCGCTGTCGACAATCGCGCCGCCGAGGGTGGTGCCGTGGCCGCCGAGAAATTTCGTCAGGGAATGAACCGCGATATCGGCGCCGTAGTCGAACGGTTTCAGCAGGATCGGGGTGGCGACGGTGTTGTCGACGACAAGCGGCACGCCATGGCGATGCGCGACCTTCGCCAGCGCCTCGATGTCGCAAACGTTGCCGGCCGGATTGCCGATCGTTTCGGAGAAAACGGCTTTGGTATTGTCGTCGATCAGTTTCTCGATGGCGTCGGCCTGGTCGCTGTCGGCAAAGCGCGTGGTGATGCCCTGACGCGGCAGTACGTGCGCGAGCAGGGTGTGCGTGGTTCCGTAGAGCTGCGGCACCGAGACGATGTTCCCGCCGCTGTCGGCAAGGTTGACCAGGGCGAAATGCAATGCCGCCTGTCCGGTGGCGACCGCGAGCGCTCCGACGCCGCCTTCAAGTTCGGCAACGCGCTTTTCAAGCACCGCGGTGGTTGGATTGGCGATCCGGCTGTAGCGGTAGCCCTCGGCTTCGAGGTTGAACAACGCGGCGCCGTGATCGGCGCTGTCGAAGGCATAGGCGACCGTCTGGTAGATCGGAACGGCGACGGACTTGGTGGTCGGATCGGGATCGTAGCCGGCGTGAATTGCGATGGTTTCGTTGCGCATTGTTCACCTCTACGTTCGCGTCGCGCATTTCATGTTGCGTTTTATTCGCGACGTCTTTGTTAGAGGCGGAGTGTCAAGCGAGCAATAATTAGCGCAAACATTGAGGAAATAACCCTAATGAAGCTAAACCAATTGATTAAATTTGATTCAATTGCCGAACGCGCGGCGGACCTGTTCGCCGATCTGATGCAGCACCAGCCGGCCTTGCGGAAGAACGGCGCCCATGGCGTGGAAGTTATGAATCATGCCGTCGTGGCAGAAATGTTCGACCGCAACCCCCGCCGCCACCAGCTTTGCGGCGTAGGCGTTGCCTTCGTCCCGCATCGGATCGAATTCGGCGGTATGGATGATGGCCGCTGGAAGGCCGGCAAACTTGACGGCCCGCAGCGGTGAAATCCGGGGATCGCCGCGCTCGACCCCTGGCGGCAGATAAAGAGCGAAGTCCGCTTCCAGCGTGGCCATGTCGAGCAGATGGTTTTCGGCGAACGCCTCACGCGAGGGTGAGGTTTCCTCGAAATCCAGCACCGGGCATATCAGGCATTGCGCCGCTATCGCAGGGCCGCCGCTGCGCAGTGCTTCCTGGCAAACCACGGCGGCGAGCGTCGCACCGGCGGAATCGCCGCCCACCACAAGCCTTTCCGCATCGATGCCGAGTGATCGACCGTGCTGGGAAACCCAATTGACAGCCGCGATCGCATCCTCGACTGCGGCGGGAAATTTGTGCTCCGGCGCAAGCCTGTAATCGACGGAAACCAGACGGCAGCCTGTGGTTTGTGTCAGCGCCGCGGTGACAAGATCGTGGCTCTCGATACTGCCGCCCACCATGCCGCCGCCATGAAAGTACACAAAGCCGGGCAAATATTCGGCGATGTCGTTGGCGGGCGCATAGAGCCGGTAGGGAATATCGCCGGCGGGGCCAGGCAGTGTGCCGTCGATCCCGGTCACCGCGGTCACGTCGGCACGTGTCAGCCGCATCAGTTTCGCAAACGCCTGACGGCGTTCATCGAGCGTCGAAGGCGACCTGCCGTTCGACACGGTCGCTGCCATCATCTTGAGAAAACGCTCCGCGGCGGGATCGAGGGGCATATCGGCTCCGGGACGGGAAAATAGCATCGCGTCGTGGTTTATCAATCGTGAAACCATCGCTATCGCCGGTACATTGCGCAAGCAAATCCTTAGGAAATTCGGACAATAGTGGCGCCATTATGCGCAGCCCATGGGGCCGCGGCGTGGATGGCAATGATGGCCCAGACGGTAGCACCAATCCATTTTTCGCAGACCTGGACCTTTTTTGAAGGCGCGTGGCACGAAGGCAATGTGCCGATCATGGGTCCCCGCACCCATGCCTCCTGGCTCGGATCGACCGTTTTCGACGGCGCGCGTGCCTTCGAGGGTGTAGCGCCCGATCTCGACCGGCACTGTATCAGGATCAATCAGTCCGCCGTCCATTTCAAGCTGAAGCCCGTTGTCGACAGCGAAACCTGGCTGGGGTTGGCCCGCGAGGGGATCGCCCGCTTCGCTGCCAACGCGGAGCTATATATCCGGCCGATGTACTGGGCCCAGAACGGCAGCGGCGGAGGCGTGTTGTTCGATCCGGAAACCACCAACTGGTGTCTCTGCATCTATGTGGCGCCGATGCCGCCGCCGACAGGTGCGGCGATCACGTTATCGCCGTTCCGGCGGCCAACGATGGAGAGCGCGCCGGTCGAGGCCAAGGCGTCCTGTCTCTATCCGAACAATTCGCGCGCGCTGATTGAAGCGCAGGCGCGGGGTTTCACCAATTGCCTGATGCTCGACATGCTCGGCAATGTCGCGGAGTTCGGCAACGCCAACGTGTTCATGGCGAGGGATGGCGTGGTTTATACGCCGGCGCCGAACGGGACCTTTCTCAACGGCATCACGCGGCAGCGGGTGATCGACCTGTTGCGTGGCGATGGCGTTACCGTCGTCGAGGCGGCGTTGCGATACGCCGATTTTCAGGGCGCCGACGAAATCTTCTCGAGCGGCAATTTCGCCAAGGTCGCTCCGGTGATCCGGATCGACGACCGCGCGCTGCAGCCGGGGCCATTCTACCGCCGGGCGCGAAAACTGTATTGGGACTTTGCTCACGGCTGAATTGGGCCAGCTTGGTGTCCCGGACGCGGTGCAGCCTAGCCGATGCGAAACATCGTCCGGCACGCCGCTCCGCAGAGCCGGGACCCATTCTCATTTGCAAAGATGGACCCCGGATCAGCAGCGCATCGCAAGAGCGCTGCGCTGCGTCCGGGGAACGCTCAGCGGATGAGCGTCTACCTCACACCAGACGAAGCAGCTCCCGCACCGCGGCCGGCCAGGTGGCGACGTCGGTGCCGTGGGTATGGAACATCGCCACCGCGAGCCGATCCATTCCGAACGCCACGCAACCGGTATGCGCCGGTTCACCGTTGGCATCCTTGATGTCCCAGGTGGTGCCGAAATGGTCGCGGTGGTAGTTGAAGCTCATGCAGGCGGTCGGCTGCTGCTCGGAACGCAGCGGGACCAGCAGTTCGAATTTCAGCGACTGCTGCTTTTGGCTGACCGCCTTGATCTGGCCGACGCGGCCGAAGAACGGATCGCTCGCATAGTCGACCTTGAAGGTCAGGCCGAGATCGCGCGCGATGCCTTGCGCGCGCTCCATCCAGCGCTCGCGAAAGTGGGCGACGTCGTCCGGGCTGCCGATACAGACATATTCGCGCATCCGGAACGACTGCAGCCGGTCGAGATGGCGGGACGGCTCACGGCGGAAGCAGTCGGCGGCGACGTCGAAGCGCAGGCCGCCTGACGGCAGCGGGCCGCGGCTGGCGGCAATCGGGTAGACCGGATAGCAGGCCGCCGGCGAGAGCACGAGATCGGCAGGTGACAGCGACGTGGTCCAGTCGCCACCGGCATCGAAGCGGCTGACGGCGGAGTGGATTTCGCGTTCGGTCCCATGCAGGCCACAGACACACCCCAGCAAATTGGGGAAAGCTCTTCAGATAGCCGGACTTTTCCAGCTGCCCGCGGTTCATGACCGGCGGAAAGCGCATCACTTCGGTATCGGGTTCGCGATGCCGCGTGATCAGGGCGGCGAGCCGTTCCACCATGTCCTCGTAGAGCGCGGTCCTGGCGTACACGCCGTCGGTGCCCATCTTGTGGAACAGCACGCTTGCGAGATGATCCAGCGGATCGACCGGTTGCAAGGCGATTTCCGATGAGGCCGTTCGGATGGCTACATTCATGGCAAGGCTTCCATTCTATCTAAGGCTTCCATTCCAGCTGTCGAAGGGTTTTCCGGCTTAATCGCGCAGACTGGCGGGCACGCCGCTCATCAGGCTCGCGGTGGCGATGTTGGCCAGGATCCGGTCGTTGTTGATCATCAGGGGCGCCGAGAGCACGTCGCGCAGGTGCCGGCCGACGCTGAAGTCGCCGTCGTTGCGATATCCGGAGAGTCCGCAGGCGCGCATCGCGCTCATGACGGTCTCTACCGCAAGCTCGGAGGCTTCCACCTTGAGCAGGTTGACCTGCGACTGGAAGTCGAGCGATGAGAGCGCGCGTTCGTCATGCTCATGGGTCGCATAGGCGTCCATGGTCGATGTAATCACGGCGCGCAGTTTGGTCAGCGCCATTTTGGCCGCGGTGAAGTGCGCGGCGCCGGGGGGCATCTGGCCGCCCGAGCCGCGCGCGGCCTTGCGGATAAACAGCTGAGCGCGGTCGACGGCCGCCGCGGCAATTCCGGCCCACGCCGAGGACCAGCAAAGATGCGCGACCGGCGTCATCGTCTGCGCGTGAATCTTGTCATACGATTCCGGAAATATCTGTTCGGCTGAACCGTTCGCCTTCAGCTCGAATCCGGCGCTGCAGGTGCCGCGCATCCCGAGCGTCTCCCATTCGAGACTCTTTTCGAGCGTGTAGTCATCCCTGGTGAAGGCCACCAGCACCTGATCGGAGGCAGCAGCATCATTGGCGCGGCGGGCGATGGTGACGATACCGTCGGCCTGCGCGCCATAGGAAATCACCGTGGCGTTGCGCTCCAGCGAGATGTCGGTTCCGGTTCGTCCGACGGCGGCGGCACTCGAGCGGATGTTGCCGCCGTTCTGTCCTTCCGTGGTCGAGGACGCCAGCAGCAGCTGTTCGGCGGCGACCCGGCGCATCAGCATTTCGTGCCAGCTGCTGCCGGACCCGTGCCGGACCAGGCAGGCGACCTTGGTCTGATGCATCGCGAATATCATTGCGGTCGAAGCGCAGGCGCGGCCGAGTGTGTAGCACATGTCGGTAATTTCGAAGATCGAGGCGCCGTGGCCGCCGAACCCGACCGGAATCTGGATCCCCAGCAGCTTTTGCCGGCGTGCCGCGTCGATGGCGGCCTGGGGAAAGCGCCCCTGGCGATCGACCGCATCAGCCTCAGCCGCGGCGGCGGCGGCGACTGTTGCCGTTCGCTGGATGAAAGAACTGCGGTCGGACAGGAATTGTTCGCCGGTTTCATCCGCAACCAAGGTACGGAGCGTGGCTTCTTGCACGTTCATGGCCGATATGACCTCCGGGGTTTATCGGTGCGAAACACCTGTGCAAGCATCGCGCCCGATCGCTCGACAGCGTCCGATCGAGCTTCAAGGCTAAGGATTTAATTCAAATGCGTCGACGAAATTCAGGGTAAACGCTTTTGTATCGACGTTAACGGTTAACCCGCGGTGTTTTCGATACGTTGATTTTTGGCGATCCTCATTAGCGTTAAAATCAGAATGAAGACTTCCGTCAAACGAGAGTCACTGTTTTTAAAAACCCGGCGCAATTATAACTCCACGATGGATCGGTCGATCTCGGCGCCGGCGACGGCGCATCGACGCGAAGGCAGCCGGAGAGTTGAATATGCAAACCTCAAACGCCAATGTTCAGAGCCGTCTTCGTGCGCTGGTCGCGGCAATCCTCGAACAGAACGCGATTGCCGTCCAGCCCGATCCGCAATCGCGGCTGGTGGATGTCGGACTGACCTCGATGGATATGGTCAATCTGATGCTCGGCGTCGAAGCCGAGTTCGATTTCACGATTCCGCAATCCGAGATTACGCCCGAAAATTTCCAGTCGATCCGGACCCTGGAGCTGATGGTGGTCACCCAGCTTCAATCCGAGAAGGCCGCCTGATCGGCAAGCCCAAAAAATCTCGGAACTTTCTACCGCGCAAGAACTTTGATGATCGTTGGGCTGGGCTGAACTGAGGGACCTCTGGTTCCGAGTCGTGCGCCGGGCTGTAGATCGTCCGAGGAAGAAAAACACATGCGCGACGCCAATCCGGCTTCCGTGGCAAGAGCGGCCGGCCATCCGATCCACCCGATCTTTGCGCCGTTTCCCATCGTCTGTTTCACCGGCGCCCTGGTGACCGACCTCGTGTATTGGCGCACCGCCGACATGATGTGGGAAACCTTTTCAGTCTGGCTGATCACCGTCGGGATCATCACGGGCGTGTTGGCGGGCATTGCCGGCGCAATCGACTTTTTGGGCAACCGGCGGATCCGCGCGCTCTCGCCGGGCTGGCCTCACGCCCTCGGCAACACGCTCGCTCTCATTCTGTCCTTCATCAATGCCTTCGTGCACAGCCGCGACGGCTATACGTCGGTGGTGCCGGAAGGCCTGATCCTGTCCGCGCTTGTCGTCGTGATCCTGGCAGTCACGGGCTGGATGGGATCGTCGATGGTGTATCGGCATGGCGTGGGAGTGGCCCAATGATGCGCGGCGTTCAAATCACACAACAGGCAAACCGGATGTCGCGCCTCGCGCTTCTTTGCGCCGCCATCTGCGGCCTCGGACTGGCCGGATGCGACGAGCAGGGCGGCGATCCCCGGACACAGATCGGTGCGAATCCCAAGCTGCCCGAGCCGCAGCAATACCTGATGCCGCCCATGCACGTTGCGAAAACGGCCCCATGGGGCACGGACGAGACGCCGACGGTGCCGCAGGGATTGCAGGTCCATGCCCTGGCGAGAAATTTTGAACATCCGCGCTCGCTCTACGTGCTGCCGAACGGCGACGTGCTGGTGGTCGAGAGCAGTGGACCGAAAGCGCCGATCAACCGGCCCAAAGACCTCGTCATGGGCTGGGTGCAGGCCTATGCCGGCGCCGGCGCCAAGGGCGCCAATCGCATTACGCTGCTGCGGGGCATGAAGGCCGACGGCAGCGCCGAGCAGCGCAGCGTTTTCCTCGACCACCTGAACTCGCCGTTCGGCGTCGCTTTGGTCGGCCAGGATCTCTATGTCGCCAACACCGACGCCATCATCCGCTATCCCTACACCGAGGGACAAACCAGCATCACCGCCGCCGGCACCAAGCTGACCGATCTTCCGGGCGGACCGATCGATCATCACTGGACCAAGTCGCTGCTGGCGAGCCCGGATGGCTCCAAGCTGTATGTCGGGGTCGGCTCCAACAGCAACATCACCGAGAACGGAATCGGCGCCGAATACGAACGCGCCGCGATCTGGGAGGTCGACCGGGCCTCGGGCGCCCACCGCATCTTCGCCAGCGGTTTGCGCAACCCCACCGGCCTTGCGTGGGAGCCGGACAGCGGCAAGCTTTGGGCCGTCGCCAACGAACGCGATGAACTCGGGCCCGATCTGGTGCCGGATTATCTGACCTCGGTACAGGACGGCGCCTTCTACGGCTGGCCCTATAGCTAT
The DNA here is from genome assembly GCA_963734795.1 of uncultured Alphaproteobacteria bacterium. Taxonomy (GTDB): domain Bacteria; phylum Pseudomonadota; class Alphaproteobacteria; order Rhizobiales; family Xanthobacteraceae; genus Bradyrhizobium. The sequence continues at coordinate 354,101 of CAVTIW010000009.1, read as the reverse complement.
TACGGGCAGCATGTCGATCCCAGGGTAGAACCGCAGCGGCCCGATCTGGTCGCGCGCGCCATCCCGCCGGACTACGCCTTGAGCTCCCACGTGGCGCCGCTCGGTCTGGCGATGTACAAGGCCGGCGGCGGTCTTCCCGCGAGCTTTGGCGGCGGCGCCTTCGTCGGCGAGCACGGGAGCTGGGATCGCAATCCCTTCAATGGCTACAAGGTGGTGTTCGTGCCGTTCAGCGGCGGCCATCCGAACGGGATGGCGCAGGACGTCGTCACCGGTTTTCTCGATGCGGACCAGCGCGCGCATGGCCGGCCGGTCGGCCTGGCGCTCGACCATTCCGGTGGACTGCTGATCGCCGACGATCTGGGAAATACCGTGTGGCGGGTGTCAGCGAATGGCACCAATGCCGCGACGGTCGGCGCCAACACCGCGCCGAAATAAGCCCGGTTCACGATCCCCCCATTTAAGATAGCGCCCGAATTTCCGGCGCATCGAATGCTGGAGCGGGTGATTGTCCTTCTGCAGGGTGGCTCGGACGCGGTCCTGCCTTGTTGTTTGGAAGCGCGCTGGAGTAAAGTGGGCTGCGCGGAGAAGGTGCGGCCCCGGTTGCGCTCGCTTCGCCGCTAGCTCCGCCCCGCTTTCTCCCCCTGGCAATTGCCGCCTGATCCCCCCGGGAAGTGAACCGCATGGATTCGACGACGACACCATCGCGCGCACCGGTCTTCAGCGCCGCGACGGCGCGCACCGACATTGTCGCCGGCCTGGTTTCGACGACCGTCGCCATCCCGCTGGCGATGGCCTTCGGCATGTTTGCCTTTGTGACGCTGGGTGACGACTACTTCGCCTATGGCGCGATGGCGGGCCTCATCTCGGCGGTGATCGCGGGCCTGGTGTGCGTGCTGCTCGGCGACCGCTCGACCCGGGTCTACGCGCCGCGCATTACCACGACGTTCTTTCTCGGCCTGCTGCTCTTTTCCTTGCTGCATCGCGACTCCACGGCGGAAGGCGCCGCCGGCGTCTCCGCCACGCTGCTGGTATTCTTCGCCATTGTTCTGCTCGGCGGCTTGTTACAGGCGCTGTTCGGGCTGATGCGGCTCGGCACACTGATCAAGTTCGCGCCGCATCCGGTGATGGCGGGCTTCCAGAACATGGCCGCGGTGCTGCTGTTATTGGTTCAGCTCGGCAACGTGCTGGGCTACGAGCACAACATTCGCTTCACCCGCGTGTTCGGGGCGATGGGGCAGGCGCGGCCGATGAGCGTGCTGGTCGCCGCGTTGACGTTCGCGGCAATGTGGAATGCGCGCCGGATCACGACAAGGCTGCCCCCGGTCCTGGTCGGCCTTGGTTGCGGCATTGTTGTTTACTATGCAATCGTCGTTGCGGGCTTCGGCGACATGCTGGGTCCGATTATCGGTGCGCCGACCGCGAGCGCGGCGATGCATACCGTGGTGGTCGACTTTTCCGGCTTGGCCATGGCCGAGCCATCGGTCATTCTGTCGGGCGCGCTCGCCCTAGCGATCATTGCTTCGATCGATGCGCTTCTGTGCGCCAAGCTCGCCAGCCCGCCGGGCGAGCTTCGCGCCGGCGATGACGGCCTGTTGATCCGTCTCGGCATCGCCAATGCGGTTTCAGCCGGCTTTGGCGGCATCACCAGCGGCATCAACATCGGACCCAGCCTGACCAACCGCGCCTTCGGCGGCCGCACTTGGCTTTCGGTGATCGTCAATGCCGCGGCGGTGCTGGCGGCCGCAACGCTGCTGTTTCCGGTTCTGGCCTACATGCCGCGCGCGGTGCTCTCGGCGGTGATCATGGTGATCGCCATCCAGCATATCGATCCCTGGACCAGGCAATTTGCGGTGCGTTTGGTCAAGCCCGGCACGCCGCAGCGCGGCGCCATCGCGCTCGATCTCGGGGTTTCGGTATTCGTTTCGCTGCTGTCGATCATGATCAATGTCGTACTGGCGGTGTTCATCGGCATCGTGCTGGCGGTACTGCTGTTCGTGATCCGCATGAGCCGCTCCAATATTCGCAGGCTTTATCGTTGCAACACCGTGCATTCGCGACGGTCCCGCGATCCGGCCGAGATGGAGGTGCTCCAGGTCCGCGGCGCTTCGGTGCTCGTCATCGAACTGCAGGGCGCGTTGTTCTTCGGTACCGCCGAGCGCCTTGCGCAGATCGTCGATAGCGAGACCACGCAAGGAACGACCGCCGTGCTGCTGGAACTGCGGCGCATTACCGAAATCGATTCAACCGCCGCCCGCATCCTCGGCGATATCGACGCGGCGCTCGGCGCGCGAGGTGTCAAGCTCGCGCTGGTGTTGTCCGGTCGCACCGAGACCGCCACGCGCCTGGCCGATATTTTCGAGCCACGCGACCGCTTCTTTCCTGACATCGACCGGGCGATAGAATGGGCCGAGGACGACCTGCTGCGAAAGGCCGAAACAGGGCCGGCCTTGGAATTGCCGCTCGATCGGGTGCCGCTGCTGCGCGACTTCGCGGCCGATCAGATCGAACGGCTGCGCGGCTGGCTGGAGCCGGTGGCGTGGCCGGCCGGACACGTCATCTTTCGGCGTGGCGATCCGGGCGCGTCGCTCTATCTCGTCACCCGCGGCCGCGCCAGCGTCCATCTCCGGCACGATGACGGGGACATTCGGCTGGTGACCTTTGCGGCCGGCGCGGTGTTCGGTGAACTCGCGCTGCTCGACCGCGGCCCGCGCTCAGCCACAATCACGGCCGACGAAGACCTTACGGGTTTCGGCCTGAGCGAGACGTCGTTTGCCGTGCTCTGTCAAAAACAGCCGGATATCGCGATCAAGCTTTTGTCCGCGTTGGGGCGTGAATTGAGCGTGCGGATTCGCTACGCCAACATGACGATCCAGCAACTGGAGAGCTGACCGAGAGCCGGAGCGGTTGCGCCGCCGTTTCTTTACTTGAATCATCCGGCCTGTCGCAGCCCTCACAGGACGGGCGCCAGCTCCGCGAGCAGCGGCGCCAGCAGCGGTCCGTAGGCGTGCCGCCGTCCGACCGAACTGGCATAGATCGGCCTTCGAACCTGCGTGGCGCTCGATGTACGGACAACTCTCTCGGTGCGGTGGAAGTCGAGACAAGCTTGATCCCACGGCAAGCCGCAATGGGCGACGACGCGCCGCGCCACGCCTTCGACATCGGCGACCGTATCCTCATAATGGACATCCAGGATGCGCCCCTTGGGCAGCACGCGGTGCCAATGCGCCATCAGCGCCTGGTAATGCCGATAATAACGCCCGAGTTCGGTGAGGTCATAGCTCTGGAAATGGCCTTCGGTGAAAAGCTTGGAAAAGCACGAGATGCAGGTATCCACGGGATCGCGGACGGTGTGAATGATCGTTGCATCGGGGAGCGCGAGGTGGATGAGACCGGCGAAGATAAAATTCGTCGGCATCTTGTCCGTGATATGGGAGGCGGTCGGCGCCAGCCGCTGGATCCCGGCAAGATAGCGCCCGCCAAGATCCCGAAAATGTTCGTCCGTCATGTGCAAGGCGATCTCGGGATAGGCCGGCGCTTGCGGCATGACCGAGCGGACCTCGCCAATGGTGCGTTCGAACAGGGTCAGTTCTCCGGCGCCAAACACCTGCGGGTGGCTCGCCAGGATCTGTTCGACAAGGGTAGTGCCCGACCGCGGCATTCCGATGATGAAAATCGGTTTGGCCGACGGCTCGCCGGCGCCGGGCGCCGCGCGCATGAATTCGGATGAGAACACCTGCTGCGTGCGGTCGATTTCGCCCAAAACCGTGGCCTCGCTATAATCGACCTGCGCGCGCTTGAGCCTGTTGCCCGCCAGCAGGCTGCGGAATTCGTCTTCCGCCCGGCCGATATCCGCATGCGCCTTGGCCAGCGCAAAGTGCAGGTCGATCTGCTTTCCGATCGGGAGTGAAGCTTCCTGCTTTGACAGCGCTTGCAGCGCGGTCAGATAACGATCGCCGGCAAGGTATTTTCCGACTTCACCAAGCTGACGGAAGTGCAGCGGCTCCCGCGGCGCCAGCGTAACGGCGCGTTCGGCGGCTTCGCGGGCTTCGGTCAGCCGGCCGAGTTCCATCAGCACCACGCCGAGATTGTGATGGGCGCCGGCCAGAGCCGGCTTCAGAGTTATGGCATGTCGGGTCGGTGCCTCCGCCTCGTCGGGTCTGCCCAACTTGATCAGCACGGTTCCGAGGTTGAAATGGGCGTCGGCGTTGTCAGGCTTGAGCGCGACCGCACGCCGGACCGCCGCCTCGGCCTCGCCGGGCCTGCCGAGATCGATCAGCACTCTTGCGAGATTGCAGAGGGCCGCGATGTTGTTCGGCTTGAGTTCGACCGCACGTCGGATCAGTGCCTCCGCCTCGAGGAGTTTGCCAAGGTCGATGTGGACGGCTCCGAGATTGCAATAGGCTTCGGCATAATCCGGCTTGAGCTGGATGGCGCGCCGAAGCGCCTGTTCCGCTTCGGCGATACGATGGAGCTTCTGTAGCGCGCTGCCCCGGCCGTTGAGCGCATCGGCATGGTTGGGGTCCAGCGCCAGCACCTTGTCGTAATCCGCAAGCGCTTCGTCCGCTCGCTCCATGTCCTGCAGCAGATTGCCTCGGTTATTGAGCACCGCAACCAGTCCGGGACTCAATGCCAGCGCCCTGTCATAGCTCTCCAGCGCCGCTTCCGGCCTGTTGGTCTCCGCCAATACCACGCCACGATTATTGTGCGCCTCGACAAAATCGGGGTTCAACGCCAGCGTCGCGTCGTAGCTCGCCAGCGCCTCGTCGAGCCGATCCATATCCTTCAATATCATGCCGCGGTTATTGAGCACCGTGGCCAGGTTTGGATTCAGGGCTACGGCCGCGTCATAGCTCGTCAGTGCCTCGTCGACCCGGCCCAGCTGCTTCAGCGCATTGCCGCGGTTGATGCAGGCGTCGGCATAATCCGGCTTCAGTTCCAGGGCCCGGCCGTAACTCGCGAGCGCTTCATCGAGACGGTTGAAGGCTTGCAGCAGGTTGCCGCGGTTATTCAAGGCCTCGACAAAGTTGGGATTCAGCGCCAGGGCGTGGTCGTAACTTGCCAGCGCCTCGTCAATTCGGCCCAGCGCCCTGAGCGCATTGCCGCGATTATTGAAGGCCTCGACGTAATCGGGCTTGAGCTCGAGGGCCTTGTTGTGGCTTGCCAGCGACTCTTCAAACCTGCCCTGGCGCTCCTGCACCAGGCCAAGGTTGGAAAACCAGGCGGCGTTATGGCCATTCAGCCTGATGGCGCGCGTGATCCAATCGGCAGCGGCGTCATAACGTCCGGCCTGATAGGCAATAGCGCCCATCAGTTGCAGTGCGTCAGGATGGTTGGGCTGTATCGCCAACACCTGCCGATAACATTCCTCGGCCTCGGCTGCTTTTCCCGCCTGATGGTATTTGAGCCCCAGGTCCAACCGGCCGGCGGCTGCAGGATCGGCCGGTTGATTACCCTGTTTGGCCGCGGCGCGGCGTTGATGGCGATTCATGAGCACGTGCTGTGGCATTCGGGACGCCGCAGCGGCCCTCGACTTCAGGATTGTTTATGTTGGGACAGTCGATCGGCGATCCCGCGATGCAGCCGCTCGAGTTCAGTCGCTTTCGCGTGTTCGCAATTCAATGCTCCATTATCGAACACTATGTGATGACAGGCTCTGGTGACGACACGTTGCACGAAGGAGCGGCAAATCGTGGTTCACGAATCACGCGCGTACGAACAGGAAGCTAAAGGCGTGGAATCGGATGACGAGTTAAATTATGTTTAGTCGCGAGAAACAAAAACACATACCGGAAACAAAGATACATAGACGCCAGTGGCCGGCATGACGCCGAACCGGCGATCGTCGCGGACGAACCCACGCCGCAATGGCGACAGGCTTCGATCAGGAAATTCTCGGCTTGCCTGAACCGAACCGCTGCGGTTCGATATGCGCGGAAAGCCAGTCGGGAAATAGCCCTGAAGGCATCGAGCGGAATCCACCCGCCCGATGCCGCTGCGCTGTTCCGCAACCGTTGGGTCAGGCCTTCGGTTGCTCGAACTCGGGAGCGATCTGCGTCTTCTGCAGCGCGAAGGCGCCGCCGCCGGCAAACACCAGTGTTGCCTGGGCAACCAGCCAGAACAGCGGGTATTCCCAGCCTCCGCCGGTGTTGGAATAGAGCCAGCCGACCGGCCATTTGATCCAGACCACGACGGCCAGGAATATCAGCAGGAACGCGGCCCACTGGCGGGTGTACCAGCCGAGCAGGATGGCACAGCCGCCGATCACCTCGAGGCTGAACGTCGGCCAGGCCAGCAGCGGGGTGATGCCGTTTTTCGCCAGCAGTGCCTCGTGCGTATTCATGCCGCGCCAGGTCTTGAGGAACGCATGTACAATCCAATCAACCCCGATCGCCACGCGCAAAAGAAAAATGCCGTATTGCGGTGTGACATGATCCACAGCAGCGCCGGTGAAGCGTGCGGCGAAAGTCGCCGGCGCACTGCTGCGATTGCCGCGATGTTGGTCGATACTCATGGCTTTTCCTCTTTGACAAATTGGCGCAACGGCGCGCGGCGCATGCTGCTTTTGGCTCAACCCGGCAAGACGGGATTCACAAGACGTGCACTGCAACGCAGGCTCGATCCGGGATGTCCGGTCGGACGCGCATTTACTGCGGCGGTTGAGGCGCCGCATTTGCGGTGTTGGCGTCGCTGCCATCGCTGGGCACGAGCGGCATCTCTTCGACCGAATATGAATTCGGCATATTGATCGGCCGGTAGATCGGATCCTGGTCGCGCCGTTCGATCGCCGAGCGATGAATAATGGCCCCCTCCGGGATGACTCGCGGTTCGCCGCGCGGCAGGTACCAGCCCAGGACACATTTGCGATCCGGCCATTCCCGCCACTTCTCCTGCTTCGGCAAGCACTCCGGAATCCACCACGCGCCGGAAAGCGAGACGTGCAGCTCGGCGGTCGGGCTTGGCGGGACATAAACGCGATGGCTTCCCGGCCGCGGCCAACCCCAGCCGAGGTGATTGACCATTGAATCATCAACCCGAAGTCCGGCCGCCTTGGCCTGCGCGATCATCCAAAGCAGCGGATATTTCGAAAGACCACTATCAACTTCCGGATAGCCGCCGCCGACATCACCGTGCACGCCGGCGAACCAGACCTGGCGGATGTCCTGAGCGACCTCGGTCGACGCATCGAACGGATCGGGACGATATTTTTGCGGCTCGACCCAGCGATTGAGCCGGAACATCCGGCGACGCTCGTCGATCGCCATCGCCTGCCGGAATTTCTTAACGCTCGGATTGGTCCGGGTGTAGACCAGTGTCTGCAGGTCGAGCAGGAACTTGTCCTGCCGGGGAACGATCACGGAAGCCACCGTATCCCAGACCCCCATGAACTCGATCGGGATCAGGTATCCGCCGGCGACGCGGCGGAATTGCCAGGCCTCGTCCAGGAAATTCCTGGCCTTGTCGTCGGTGCCGTGGCTGATCTCGCTAGCATTCTTGTAAACCGACAGCGCATAGCCCGCGAGATCGATCTGATCCGGCGGCAGCAGGCCGATCACGTGAATGAAGGCCGCGAGCACGCGCACGGTGTAGGCGCCGCGGCTGAAGCCGAACAGCCAGACCCGGTCGCCGCTCTGGTATGTCGTGCACAGGAAGCGGTAGGCGGCGAGGATACCCTCATCGAGGCCAGCGCCGGTCGCCAGGCTGAAGACGCCATAGGTCTCCTGCTTCAATCGTTCCCAGGTGCTTTGCAGGCCGATCGTGCCGACGCCCGGATGATAAAAGACCCGCTGGCCCTCGTCCTTTTCCAGAACGCGGAACAGTTTCAGGACATTCGAAAGGTTGGAGTTGATTTCGTTGCCGGTGCCGTCGCAGCATATGACTATATTTTTCGGCATCGTCGGCCCCCCTGCAAAACCCAGGACAGTTCTTTCCTTAGGCTACGGTGGAACCCGGCCGCAGTTCAATCTCAAATTGAACGACAGTAGCGATGATCCGCTGCCGCCAGCGCTTCGACATTGACCGGTCCGCGCGCTGCCTCTCCGGTATAGCCGGTTCCGATCGCCGAGCGGAATATCGAATAAAAGCGCACCCTTGGGGAGGGTCAACAGGCGGTGATCGGCGTCCTTCGGCAAAACGATAACGAGGGATATGTGTTAGGCACAGGTCGGCTCTCAACAACGCCCCATCGGCAGCGACAAAGGCAGGCGGAACGGATGACAGGGTCGTCGCGAATCATCGCAAGCGTCGTCGTCGGCATCCTGATCGCGGCTGCGGCCGCGGGTGTCGCCGTGGCGTGGCGGCCGGCGATCGCCGCGATCGAGCCGCCCGCGCCGCAATCGTTCGACCCGGCGCTGGTCAAGCGCGGCCGCGATCTGGCGGCGATCGGCAATTGCAATGATTGCCATACCGTGCGCGGCGGCAAGAGCTTCGCCGGCGGCCTTCCGGTGCCGACGCCGTTCGGCACCATCTATTCGTCGAACATCACGCCGGATGCCGGGACCGGGATCGGCCGCTGGCCGGAGGCTGCGTTCCGCCGCGCCATGCGCTCCGGCGTCAACCGCGACGGGCAGCATCTTTACCCGACCTTTCCCTACGATCACTTCACCAATGTCACAGATGCCGATGACCAGGCGCTCTATGCGTACCTGATGACGAGGCCGCCGGTTCAGGCGCCCGCCCGCGCCAACCAGCTTCCTTTTCCGCTCAACCAGCGCTTCGTGCTGGCGGGCTGGAAGCTGTTGTTTCTTCATCGCGGGAGCTACCAGCCGGACAGCACCCGGAGTGCGGAATGGAATCGCGGCGCCTACCTGGTCGAGGGGCTGGCGCATTGCGGCGCGTGCCATACGCCGCGCAATGCTTTGGGCGCGGAGCGCGCCACGGCGCAGTTTGCCGGCGGCGACGTCGATAACTGGCAGGCTTACGCGATCAACGGCCAGTCTCCGTCACCGGTGCCGTGGGATGCCGAGGCGCTTTTCAGCTATCTTCGCCGGGGTTGGCATCCCGATCACGGCATGGCGCGCGGACCGATGGCGGAGGTGGTGAGCAGTCTGTCGTCGGTGCCGGAAAGCGACGTGCACGCGATCGCGACCTATATGGCCGGGGTGTTCGGCGCGCCGACGCCGGAGCGCAAACGCCGGGGTGAAGAGGTTCTGGCGCAAGTGAAGTCGCCTTCGGCTTCGCCTGCTGCGGCGCATGCAGCCGGCGCATCGATCTACGCCGCGGCCTGCGCGACATGCCACCAGACCGGGCGCCCGCTGCCCTATGGCGGGGTCAATCTCGGCCTCTCCACCGCCATCAGCAGCCCCGATCCGCGCAACGCCGCCAACATCGTGCTGTCGGGCGTTCGCCCGGTCGAGGGAGAACGCAGCCCGATCATGCCGGGCTTTGCGGCCAGCATGGACGACGACCAGATCGCGGCACTGCTGAATTACCTGCGAGCCCGGTTCAGCAACCAACCGGCATGGACCGGCGTTGAAAAGACGATCGGGGACGCAAGGCGCACCCAGACCGTATTTCTCCAGACCTCGCCCGGGCCGTACAACGCTCCTGCCGATGCGACGCAGCGAGACAAGCCATGAGAACATCGCCGTGAGAACATTGCCATGATGACATTGAAGGTCAATGGTCGCGATCATCAGGTCGATGCCGATCCGGATACGCCGCTGCTCTATGTGCTGCGCGACGATATCAAGCTCAATGCCGCCAAATTCGGCTGCGGGCTCGGCCAATGCGGGGCATGCACGGTGATCGTCGACGGCAAGGCGGTGTTGTCCTGCGTGACGCCGCTGCTGTTGCTCGAAGGCAAGCAGGTGACGACGCTGGAGGGGCTCGGAACCGTTGAGGCGCCGGCGCCGATCCAGCGCGCCTTCATGGAAGAACAGGCGGCGCAATGCGGCTACTGCATTGCCGGAATGATGATGCGGGCGCAGGCGCTGCTGCAAAGGAATTCCAAGCCGACCGACGAGCAGATCCGCGCCGAACTGGAGCCGAATCTGTGCCGCTGCGGCACCCATATGCGCATCCTGCGCGCGGTGCATCGCGCCGCACGCCTGATGGACACCGCCGACGCTTCTTCGGCGAGTATGAGGAGCGCACCATGAACGCGCCCGTGATACTGGACCGTCGCCGCGTGCTCGCCGGCGGCGGCGCGCTGATCGTCAGCTTCTCGCTCACCAACGCCTTCGCGGAGGATCAAGCCACGCCGGCCGCGGCGCCGGCGCCAAAGCCGCCCGGCAGCCTCAAGGACGCGCCATTCCTGGACTTCTGGATTCGGATCGACGCCGACGGAAGGATTACCGCCTTCACCGGCAAGGCCGAACTCGGCCAGGGCTTCAAGACTGCCTTCCAGCAGATCGCCGCCGAAGAGCTGGATGTTCCCTTTGCATCGCTGACGGTCATCACGGCTGATACCGCCCGCACCGCCAACGAAGGCTATACTTCCGGCAGTCACTCGACGCAGGACAGCGGCACCGCGATCCAGAACGCCGCGGCCCAGGTGCGCGCACTCCTCCTGGCGGAAGCCGCTCGGCGGCTCGATCTGCCGGCGGAGAATTTCCGTACCGAAAACGGTGTGGTGATTGTGTCCGACGGCCAGCGCCTGAGCTACGGCGAACTGGTCGCGGGCGACATGCTGCACGTGGAGGCGCAGGCGACATCGAAGCTGAAGGATCCGGCGACGTTCAAGGTGATGGGCCAGCCGGTGCCGCGCGTCGATATTCCAGCCAAGGTCACCGGCGGCGCGGCCTATGTCCAGGACATGCGGCTGCCCGGCATGGTGCATGCCCGCATCGTGCGGCCGCCGAGCTATCGCGCGCAGCTCATCGGCTGCGACACATCGGCGATCGAGAAAATGCCCGGTGTCGTCAAGGTCATCCGTGACGGCAACTTCCTCGCCGTCGCCGCTGCAAAGGAGTTCCAGGCGATCAAGGCGATGCGGGCGCTGTCGGCGGCGGCGCAATGGCAGGAGACCGCCAGCCTGCCGAAGCAGGACGATCTGCTTCATGTCCTGACCAGCCTGCCGTCGCAGGATTCGACGATCTTCCAGCACAGCAATCCGGCGGTGGTCGGCCAGAAAACCATCGAAGCCACCTATACGCGGCCGTATCAGTCGCACGGCTCGATCGGTCCGTCCTGCGCCGTCGCGCAGTCGGTCGATGGTGCGATGACGGTCTGGACGCCACACCCAGGGCGTCTATCCCGACCGCCAGGCTATCGCCGAGATGTTGCGGGTGCCGCCGGCCGAGCGTTCGCCTGATCCATGTCGAAGGCTCCGGATGCTACGGCCATAACGGCGCCGACGATGCCGCCGCCGACGCCGCGCTGATCGCGCGCGCCATGCCCGGCGTGCCGGTTCGCGTGCAATGGATGCGCGAGCAGGAGCACGGCTGGGAGCCGTTCGGGCCGGCGATGGTGACCAAGCTGAAGGCGTCGCTGGACGGCAACGGCGCGATAGCCGACTGGAATTTCGAAGTCTGGAGCAATACCCATACGATGCGCCCGGGTGGCGCCGGATGTATGCTGGCGGCCCAGCACATGGCGCAATCGTTTGCCGTGCCGGCAGCCAAACCGATTCCCTTGCCGGAGGGCGGTGGCGACCGCAACGCGATCCCGATCTACACATTTCCCAACGCCCATGTGGTGCACCACTTCATTCCAGCGATGCCGTTGCGCATTTCGTCGATGCGGGGGCTCGGCGCCTACCACAATGTATTTTCGATCGAGAGTTTTATGGACGAGCTCGCGACCGCGGCCGGCGCCGATCCCGTCGAATTCAGGCTAAAGCATCTCGATGACCCACGCGGACGCGACGTCATCGTCAAGGCGGCGCAGGGTTTTGGATGGCGGAAGGGACAGCAGGCGCCGCAGGGGCGTGGCTATGGCTTTGCCTTTGCGCGCTACAAGAACCTGGCGGCGTACTGCGCCATCGCCACCGAAATCGAGGTCAACGGCGAGACCGGGCGTCCGCGTCTGGTGCGCGCGGTGGCGGCGGTCGACAGCGGCCAGGTGGTCAATCCGGACGGCCTGACCAACCAGATCGAAGGCGCGATCGTGCAGTCGATGAGCTGGACGCTGTACGAAAGCGTTACTTTCGACGACACCAGAATCACCAGCATCGACTGGCAGACCTATCCGATCCTGCGTTTCAATTCGGTCCCCGACAGCATCGAGGTCCACATCATCAACCGGCCCGGCCAACCCTTCCTCGGCAGCGGCGAGACCGGGCAGGGCCCGGCGGCGGCATCGATTGCCAACGCCATCGCCAACGCCACCGGCAAGCGGCTGCGCAACCTGCCGCTGACGCGCAAGCGGATCAAGGACGCGATCGACGCGTGAAGACGGCGACGATGAAGATCTCGCTCCTGACGATTGCGGTCTCGGCGCTCCTGCTTGGCGCGCCTGGTCGATCCAACTGGACAGGGCGCCCGCAACGGGCTCGGCGCTGGCGCGGTGAGTTCAGGTTGAAGCGTAGCGGCGAGCAATGCCTGCTCCCTCTCCCGCTTGCGCAGGGCTGTCCGGGGAAAAAACTCAAGTGATTCATATGACTCACTTTTCTTGTTCTGAATTTCACATAGTCTTGCATCGCGCGAAATGCCGGAAGTCCTAGCGCTGTAGGGGTTTGATGTGATCCTAGAATTTTTTCCCCGGACAGTCCTGCCCGCTTGCGGGGGAGGGTTGGGGTGGGGGCTCTTCAACGGCGTCGGACTCGGAAGAGGCCCCTCACCCGGCGCTTCGCGCCGACCTCTCCCCGCAAGCGACCGCAAGCGGGGCGAGGTGAACAAACTCGCGACCGCGATCAAAACAGCCACCGCAAGGATGGGTGGAGCGTCCGCCTGATCTCGCAGAGCGAAGGCGATACCCATCATGCTCGCCCATTATGTGCATGCGTCGTTCGTGGGCGACCATCATTGATCCGCTTTAGGGGGCCTTTGAATACGCGCAGCCATTCACGCCGCGCGGCAACATTATTCCGTGAGTTGACGTGCAGCTACGATGGCAAGTGTCGTCCATCGCGCAATCGAGGAAGGCCCGAACGAAGTACGACCCCAATACAAGAAAGGCGACCCATAGTGTTGCCTTGGTCATTCGATCCATGTGAACAGCCGCCAGGTTGCAGAAGCTGATTGCGTCAACCATTATCGCGCCGATTGCTCAATTTTGAATGAAGCAGGGCGACTTTCTCGCCAGTAGATTGGTCTGTCATTGCGAGGAGCACTTGCGACGAAGCAATCCACTATTTCGGTTTCGCGGCGCTATGGATTGCGTCGCGGAGCATGTCATCGGGCGCGCATTCGCACGACCCGTTGGCTCGCAATGACGTGGATAGTCCTGAAATTGAATCGAGAATTGGCGTGCGCATCTGCGATTTAGATCACCTCTCCCCGCGAGCGGGGAGAGGTCGGCGCGAAGCGCCGGGTGAGGGGGCCTCTCCGCGAGTCAGGGAGCGTCGCAAGAGCCCCACCCCAACCCTCCCCCGCGAGAGCGGGAGAGGGAGCATGCCGCGTAATCGTGGGGCTGTGTCTACGAATACAAATGCACAACATTTTCATTCGTCGTGCCCAGGCTTGACCCGGGCATCCATCCGTTTCGCAAGAATCGTTTCGAAGAAGATGGATTGCGGGGTCAAGGCAATGACGATCTCTTGCTGTTTGGAAGGAGGGCAAGGAAGGTCTGCGGCGACTGGAAACTGTTCGCGCTCAAACAGCCCGATGATGCGCGTTACGAATTGCGCCGGCTGGTGCTGGTGGCGATGGCTGCGGCGGCGGTGCGGTTCTCGACCCCGAGCTTGGCGTAGATCTGCTCCAGATGCTTGTCCACGGTCCGCGGGCTGAGGCCGAGGATCTGGGCGATGTCGCGGTTGGTTTTTCCTTTCGCCAGCCACGACAGCACTTCGCCCTCGCGGGTGGTCAGTCCGAGCTCGCTCGAGAATTCCGCCGGCATGTTCGGGCCCGCCTCTTTGGCGAGGCGCAGCAGGAATTCGTTCGGACCAAGTTTACCCATGTATTGCAGCCGAAGCTGCTCGTTGTCCGGAAACGACGCCATGGCCGGTGTTTTCGATCCGGCCTTGCCCGTTTGAGCCTGTTCAAGCCACTGCAGCATGGGATCCGGCAACACCAGTTCGTCGGCGGTCCCGGGGCTAAGATTGTCCGACAATAATTTCTGCGCCTGCGGCGTCGCCCACATGATCTTGCCCTGGCGGCTGACGGCGAACAGGAACCGGCCGGACACGTCGAGCGCCGCACGCGCGCTCTGGGTCAGTCGTGCATTGGCCAGATGCACCCTGATCCGCGCCAGCATTTCCTCGATCACAATGGGCTTGGTCACGTAGTCGACGCCGCCGGCTTCCAGCCCGTGCACGATGTGTTCGGTCTCCGCCAGCCCGGTCATGAAGATGACCGGCACATTGCTCAGGCCGGCGTCGCGCTTGAGCCGCCGGCAGGTTTCAAAGCCGTCCATGCCGGGCATGACCGCGTCGAGCAAGATGATATCCGGCGTGATCTGATCGACGATCCGCATCGCAGCGGCGCCGTCCATCGCGACCATCACCGTCATGCCGGCGCCATCCAGCGCGTCGGTCAAAAGCCGCAGCGTCTCCGGCGAATCATCGACGACCAGCGCGACATCGCGTTTTTTGGCTTCAGTGATCATAGCCGTGCAGGGCTTTCAGGTTTGCCATGTACTGATCGAGGTCGAAGCGGTCGATCAATGAGCGCATTTGCGTGACGAAGTCGGCATGTTCGGGATGATCGGCGCCGATTTCGTCGAGTTTGACCTGGATCGCGCGAATGTAGCCCATCTGTCCCAGACCGATCAGCTCCTCGACATGCTTCACCGGCGGTCGCGAGCCGGTGCTCGGTTGCCAGTGCGGGACCACCACTTGATCGGTTTCATATTGCCACTCGATCCTGAGCAGCTGGCGGATCAACTCCAGCAGCCTTGGAATATCGATCGGCTTCATCAGGTAGCCGTCGTGAAAAGGCTGCGCAAGCGGGGTGCCGTGGGCTTCCAGTGCGCTGGCTGAAACCATCAGGATGCGGGCCTGATGATGACCGCTCGAACGCAGCGTCTCCGCGACGGTCCATCCGTCCATGCCGGACATGGAAATGTCCAGCAGAAACAAATCGGGCCGGCAATGCTGCGCCAGCGCAAGGCAGCCAGCTCCATCCGGCGCGCTGAGCAGGATGAAGCCCAGCGGCGTCAGCACTTCGCGCAGCAGATCGCGCTGTACCGGATCATCGTCGGTGATCAGGATGGTCTTGCGGGCACCGTGGTAGCCGAAGACCGGAGCATCGACCGGCGCAATTCGGGTCGGATTGGTGACTTCCGACAGCAGCATTTTCACCCGGAAGGTGCTTCCGGCGCCGACGGCGCTGGAGACCTGGATGTCGCCGCCCATCACGCCCGCGAGCAGTCGGCTGATGGTCAGGCCGAGACCGGTTCCGGTTTGCGGCTGCGAGACGCCCAGCGCGCCGCGCTCGAACGGGGCAAAGATGCGCTCGAGGTCGGTGGCCTGAATTCCCGGGCCGGTGTCGATTACTTCAAATTCGGCGACCGGACTGCGGTAGTGAACGACGAAATGTACGCTGCCGGTTTGCGTGAACTTGATGGCGTTCGACAACAGATTGATCAGGATCTGGCGCAGCCGTTTTTCGTCGGCGAACACCACGACCGGCAGCAACGGCGGCCGTTTGAAAACGAAGTCGATGCCCTTGGCGGCGGCCTGGAGCCGGAACATTCCGACCAGCTGATCGAGGAATTCGCTCAGGCGAACCTCGTCCCGCGACAGATACAGCCGGCCGGCCTCGATCTTTGAAATGTCGAGAATGCCGTCGATCAGCCCCGACAGATGGTCGGCGCTGCGGCGTACCACGCGCACCTGGTCGCGCGGCTTCGGCAGCAGGCTCGAATCCTGCTCCAGCAATTGCGCGTAGCCGCTGATGGCGTTGAGCGGCGACCGCAGTTCATGGCTCAGGCCGACGACATACCGGCTCTTGGCGAGATTGGCCGATTCGGCGACCTCCTTGGCGCGCTGCAGCTCGGTGTCGGTGCGCTTGTGGGCGTCGATTTCCTGGATTAGCAGCGTGGTCTGCCGCCGTGTTTCGGCTTCCGCCGCGCGCCGGCTTTGCTGCGCGAGCACAAACAGCCACGCCACCACGCCGATGATGATCGTCAGCGCAAAGAACACCTTCCAGAGCACGCCGGACAGCTGCACATTGTCGACGTGAACCGTCGCGGACGTCTCCAGATAGATCATGCCGAGCGTCAGTCCGACCAGCCCTGCGGAAACCGCGAACACGCCGAGATAGTGACCGAGTTGCGAATTGATCCTTGCGTAGATCGGCTTCGGCAGCAATTTGCCGAGGGTTTCGGAGACCTGCACCTGGATGCGCGCATGCGGCTTGCAGAGATCGTGGCAGCGCGCGTCGAGCGAGCAGCACAGCGAGCAGATCGGACCGGCATAGGCCGGACACGACGCCATGTCCTCGGGCTCGAATGTATGCTCGCAAATGCAGCATTGGATCGCCTCGAGATTCTGCCAGCTCCGCTTCGGCTTGCGCGCAATGTAATATTTGCCGTCGGTGGCCCAGGCGATCAGCGGCGCCGTGACGAATGCCACGGCCAGCGCCACGAACGGCGCCAGCGCCTTCGCCATCGGTCCGAACAGGCCATAGAATGCGCTGATGGAGACGATGGTGGCGATCGTCATCGCGCCGACGCCGACCGGATTGATGTCGTAGAGATGCGCGCGCTTGAACTCCATATGTTGCGGGCGCAGGCCGAGCGGCCTGTTGACCACGAGGTCGGCGACCAGCGCTCCGACCCAGGCGATGGCGACGTTGGAGTAAAGCGCCAGCGTCTGCTCGAGCGCCTTGTAGACGCCGATTTCCATCAGCAGCAACGCGACCAGCACGTTGAAAACCAGCCAGACCACGCGGCCGGGATGGCTATGGGTGAGGCGGGAAAAGAAATTCGACCATGCGATCGAACCGGCATAGGCGTTGGTGACGTTGATCTTCAGCTGCGACAGGATCACGAAGGAGCCGGTCAACGCCAATGCGAGCTCCGGCTGCGACAGCACGTAGCGAAAGGCTTCGAGATACATGTGCGCGGGTTCGGCGGCATGCTCGGCGGACACGCCGTGGCTCAGGGCGAAGAACGCCAGGAACGATCCGGCCAGCAGCTTGAGCGCGCCCAGGATGATCCAGCCGGGGCCGGCGCTGAGCAGCGCGATCCACCATGAAGTCTTCGAGGTGCGCCGGTCGCGCGGAAGAAAGCGCAGAAAATCGACCTGCTCGCCGATCTGCGCCACCAGCGCGAACACCACCGAGGCGGCACTGCCGAACAGCAGCAGATCGAGATGGCCGGCGGGGTCGCCGTGCTCGCCGGGAAATTTGGTCCACTCGGTAAAGGAATGCGGGTTGGCGTAAGCGATCGCCGCAAAGGGGAGGATGTGGAGAATGATCCACAGCGGCTGCGACCACAATTGAAAGCGGCTGATCAGCGTGATGCCATGCGTGACCAGCGGAATGATGACGACGGCGCTGATCAGATAACCGACCGGGCGCGGGATTCCGAAACACAGCTCGAGCGCGGTGGCGAGAATGACCGCTTCGATCGCAAAGAAAATGAAGGTGAAGGACGCGTAGATCAGCGAGGTGATGGTCGAGCCGATGTAACCGAAACCGGCGCCGCGGGTCAGAAGATCGATGTCGATGCCGCATTTGGCGGCGTGATAGGCAATCGGCAGGCCGCAGCAGAAAATGACGACGCTGACGACCAGGATGGCCGCGGTGGCGTTGGTGACGCCATAATTAAGGGTGATGGTGCCGCCGATGGCCTCCAGCGCCAGGAACGAGATCGCGCCCAGCGCGGTGTTGGCGACCCGGGCGGCGGACCAGCGCCGCGCGCTCTTGGCTGTGAAGCGCAGCGCGTAATCTTCCAGCGTCTGGTTGGCAACCCATTGATTATACTGGCGCCTGACGCGGTCTATCCGCTGCCGCCCTGCCACTGTCCAACTCCTGCCCCGAGCGGTCCGCTCACAAAACCCGTGCAAAACCTACGTCGCAATTTTGCGGTGCAGTATACGCGATCTTGCGTATCTGTGCACTGCACAATTTCGGCAATCCTTACCCCCGCCAATAACGCGTACTCGAACACGAATGGGGTAGATATGTCAGACGACAACAAACAGGGGCTGCAGTCGGCATTTCGCCGCAAGCTGCTGATGGGAATGGCGGCGATTCCCGCCCTTACCATGCTTCCTCGCCCGTCTTTTGCAGAAGCGCCGGCCACCTCCGCGATCAACACCACGGGTCTCGCGGTTACCGATACTGAAGTGACCGTCGGTATCCTGCATTCGGCCACCGGCACGATGGCGATTTCGGAAACCGGCTCGATCGAGTCCGAAAAGCTCGCGATCTCGCAGATCAACGCCGCTGGCGGCATCCTCGGCCGCCAGATCAAGATCATCCAGGAAGACGGCGCCAGCGACTGGCCGACCTTCGCGGAAAAGGCCAAGAAGCTGCTCGTCAACGACAAGGTCGCGGCGATCATGGGCTGCTGGACCTCGGCTTCCCGCAAGGCGGTGCTGCCGGTGCTCGAGCAATATAACGGCATGCTCTATTACCCGACCTTCTATGAAGGTCTCGAGCAGTCCAAGAACGTCATCTACACCGGCCAGGAAGCCACCCAGCAGATCCTTGCCGGCCTGAACTGGATCAACAAGGAGAAGGGCGCGAAGTCGTTCTTCTTCATCGGTTCGGACTACATCTGGCCCCGCACCTCGAACAAGATCGCCCGCAAGCACATCGAGGGCCATCTCACGGGCTGCAAGGTCGTCGGAGAGGAATATTATCCGCTCGGCAACACCCAGTTCAACTCGGTCATCAACAAGATCAAGCTGACCAAGCCGGACGTGATCTTCGCCGACGTCGTCGGCGGCTCGAACGTCGCGTTCTACAAGCAGCTCAAGGCGGCCGGTATCGATCTGTCCAAGCAGCTGCTGCTGACGATCTCGGTGACCGAAGACGAAATCGACGGCATCGGCGGCGAGAACATCGCGGGCGCCTATGCCTGCATGAAGTACTTCCAGTCGCTCGATAATCCGAACAACAAGCTGTTCGTTCCCGCCTTCAAGAAGATGTGGGGCGAGAAGACCGTGATCGGCGACGTGACCCAGGCCGCCTATCTCGGCCCGTGGCTGTGGAAGTTAACGGCTGAGAAGGCCGGAAGCTTCGACATCGACAAGATCGCGGCGGCTTCGCCGGGTGTCGAATTCAAGGGTGCGCCGGAAGGCTACGTGCGGATCCATGAAAACCACCATCTGTGGTCGAAGACCCGGGTCGGTCGCGCCAGGCCCGATGGCCAGTTCGACCTGGTTTTCGAGACCGCCGATCTGGTTGAGCCGAATCCGTTCCCGAAGGGCTACCAGTAAGAACCGGGCACCAGCTGGCGGGTGAGCGCGGTTGCGCGCTCTCCTGCTGCCAAGCCTCTCCCTGGCGTGGATCGTCAGTCCACGCTCAAGACCCCCGCGTCGCGATCCTGCTCGCGACGCGGGACTTAATCCCCCGACGGAGGACATCGATGTTCGGCGATTATTCGATTGGTGATCTCGGCTCCATCTTCGTCATGCAGGGCTTTGCCGGCCTGATCCTGTTTTCCGTCTACGTGCTGATGGCGCTCGGCCTTGCCATCATCTTCGGCCAGATGGGCGTCATCAACATGGCCCACGGCGAGTTCATGATCCTCGGCGCCTACGTGACCTGGATGACATCGAATTTCTTCCAGGCGTTCCTGCCGAGCCTGTTCGGCGGCTATTTCTTCGTCGCGATGATCCTGGCTTTTATAGCCTCCGGGGCGCTCGGAATGATCGTGGAATGGGTGCTGATCCGGCATCTCTACAGGCGCCCGCTGGATACGCTGCTCGCCACCTGGGGTTTGAGCCTTATCCTGCAGCAGGCCTACCGCTCGATTTTCGGCGCCCGCGAAGTCGGCGTCGAACTGCCGCAATGGATGCTCGGTTCGTTGCATGTTTCCGACAGCATCGAGGTGCCGATCAACGGCATCTTCGTGATGTGTCTCACCGTGCTGATCACGATCGCTGTCGCCTACATCATGTACAAGTCGCGCTGGGGCCGCCAGGTCCGCGCCGTGGTGCAAAACCGCGTCATGGCCGGCGCGGTCGGCATCAACACCGAGAAGGTCGATCGCTACACCTTTGCGCTCGGCTGCGGCATCGCCGGCATCGCCGGCAGCGCCTTCACCATGATCGGCTCGACCGGGCCGACTTCCGGCCAGCTCTACATCGTCGACACCTTCCTGGTGGTGGTGTTCGGCGGCGCCGCCAGCCTGCTCGGCACCATCGCGTCCGCCTTCAGCATCTCGCAGACGCAGTCGACGCTTGAATTCTTCCTGTCGGGATCGATGGCCAAGGTCATCACGCTGCTTGCCGTTGTCGGAATTCTGATGCTGCGGCCGCAGGGTCTGTTCGCCCTCAAGGTCCGCAAATAACAAAAAGGGCTGAAGCCATGACCGAGAATCGCTTTATCAATCGATCGGAGCTTGTCGGAATTCTGGTGCTCGCCGTTTTCCTGGTGGTGATCCTGCCGCTCTGTCTCGATGTCTTCAGGCTCAATCTGGTCGCGAAATACCTCACCTATGCCTTCGTGGCCGTCGGCCTGGTGGTGTGCTGGGGCTATTGCGGCATTCTCAGCCTGGGGCAGGGCGTGTTCTTCGGCCTCGGCGGCTACTGCATGGCGATGTTTCTCAAGCTGGAAGCATCGAGCCCCGCGAATACCAAGATCCAGTCGACCCCCGGCATCCCCGATTTCATGGACTGGAATCAGATCACCTCGCTGCCGACGTTCTGGCAGCCGTTCCACAGCCTCACCTTCACCATCGCCGCCGTCATTCTCGTGCCCGGTATCTTTGCCCTGATCATCGGCGCGGCGATGTTCAAGCGTCGCGTCGGCGGCACCTACTTCGCCATCATCACCCAGGCCGTCGCCGCCATCCTCACCATCCTGATCGTCGGTCAGCAGGGTTACACCGGCGGCATCAACGGCATGACCGATCTGCGCACCCTGAAGGGATGGGACATCCGGCCGGACCACGCCAAGATCGTTCTCTATTTCTTCGAGGTCGGCTGCCTGTTCGTCTGCATCTTCATCGCCCAGTTCATCCGCCACTCGAAGCTCGGCCGCATCCTGGTCGCGATGCGTGACAAGGAGGATCGGGTTCGCTTCTCCGGCTACAGCGTCGCCAACTTCAAGATCTTCGCCTTCTGCGTCGCCGCCGTCTTCGCCGCCATCGGCGGCGCCATGTTCGCGCTGAACGTCGGCTTCATGTCGCCATCTTTTGTCGGCATCGTGCCGTCGATCGAAATGGTGATCTATACCGCGGTGGGCGGCCGGCTCTCGATCCTGGGTGCGATCTACGGCACGCTGCTGGTCAACTTCGCCAAGACCAGCCTGTCGGAATCCTTTCCCGAATTGTGGCTGTTCGGGCTCGGCGGCCTGTTCATCGCAGTTGTGTTGGCCTTCCCGGACGGGCTCGCCGGGATCTGGAGCGACTATGTGCAGCCGCGCATCGATCGCCTGATCGCGTCGCGCAAACCGAAATCCGCCAGCGGTTGGACCGACAGTTCGGTCGCCGACGGCGCACCGGCGGAATGAGGATATAGATCATGCTCATAGGTCATCAGCCCAAGGATTTTCTGCTCTCGGTCGAGGGGCTCTCGGTTTCTTTCGACGGCTTCAAGGCGGTCAACGATCTTTCGTTCTACGTCGATGAAAACGAAATCCGCGTCATCATCGGCCCCAACGGCGCCGGCAAGACCACGGTGCTCGATCTGATCTGCGGCAAGACCAGGGCGACCTCCGGGTCGATTCATTTTCGCGACAAGGACCTCACGAAAATGAAGGAGAACCAGATCGTGCAGGCCGGCGTCGGCCGCAAATTCCAGACCCCGTCGATCTACGACGATCTCACGGTGTTCGAAAACCTCGAGATTTCGTTTCCGCGCGGCCGCACCGTGTTCGGCGCGCTGACCTTCACGCGCGACGCCATCGTGCGCGACCGCGTTCACGAAGTCGCCGAAATGATCTTCCTGAAGGACCGGCTCAAGGTCAAGGCGGAGCTGCTCAGCCATGGCCAGAAGCAATGGCTCGAGATCGGCATGCTGCTGATCCAGGATCCGGAATTGCTGATGCTCGACGAGCCGGTCGCCGGCATGAGCGTCAGCGAGCGGGTCAAGACCGCCGAGTTGCTCAACCGCATCATCAAGAATCGGTCGGTTCTCGTCATCGAGCACGATATGAAATTCGTCGAGGACATCGCGCACAAGGTCACGGTTCTGCATCAGGGCCAGATTCTTTCGGAAGGCACCATGGAATACGTCAAGAACGACCCCAAGGTCATCGAAGTCTATCTCGGTCACTAGAGCATACCCCCGGAAACCGGCGTCCGGTTTCCGGACCAGGTCATGCACGGCGAAAGACAAGGAGCGCTTTAATGCTGGCTATCTCGGATCTGCATGTCGC
Source organism: uncultured Alphaproteobacteria bacterium (assembly GCA_963734795.1). Classification (GTDB taxonomy): domain Bacteria; phylum Pseudomonadota; class Alphaproteobacteria; order Rhizobiales; family Xanthobacteraceae; genus Bradyrhizobium. The sequence goes on along the minus strand of CAVTIW010000009.1, from coordinate 331,566 downwards.
TTACGGCCAGAGCGAGGTGCTGCACGGCCTCAACGTCTCGGTCGCGCCCAACGAGATCGTCGCGATCATGGGCCGCAACGGCATGGGCAAGACCACGCTGATGAAGTCGCTGATGGGGATCGTGCCGACCAGGAGCGGCTCGGTGACCATGGAGGGCGCCGAGCTCTCGACGCTGAAGAGCTATGAGCGCGTCGCCAAGGGGCTCGCTTACGTGCCGCAGGGACGGATGATTTTCTCCACCATGACGGTGAAGGAAAACATCGAGACCGGCCTGGTCGCATCGGGCGAGACCGAGGTGCCCGCCGATATCTACGAGCTGTTTCCGGTGCTGCTGGAAATGAAGGGCCGCCGCGGCGGAAATTTGTCCGGCGGCCAGCAGCAGCAACTGGCGATCGCCCGCGCGCTGGCCACCAAGCCCAAGGTGCTGCTGCTGGATGAGCCGACCGAGGGCATCCAGCCGTCGATCATCCGCGAGATGGCCCGCACGCTGAAGCGCATCCGCGACCAGCGCGGGCTGTCGATCGTGGTCTCCGAGCAGGTGCTGAGCTTCGCGCTCGACATCGCCGATCGCGTGCTGGTGATCGAGAACGGCGAGATCGTGCGCGACGATGCGCGCGCCGCGGTCGATGCCGCGCAGATCTCGAAATTTTTGTCAGTCTGAAACGTACCATAACTTGTAAACAGGGGAGCTTTCGATGCCAGATACACTGATCAAGGTCGATCTCACGCAGTCGGCCTACGACAACGACATGATCCACAACCGATGGCATCCCGACGTTCCGATGGTGGCGTGGGTCAATCCGGGCGATGACTTCATCGTCGAGACCTACGACTGGACCGGCGGCTTCATCAGGAACAACGACTCCGCCGACGACGTCCGCGACATCGATCTGTCGATCGTGCATTTTCTCTCGGGTCCGATCGGCGTCAAGGGCGCCGAGCCCGGCGATCTCCTGGTGGTCGATCTGCTCGACGTCGGTCCGGTGAAGGAAAGCATGTGGGGCTTCAACGGCTTCTTCTCCAAGAAGAACGGCGGCGGCTTCCTGACCGAGCACTTCCCGCAGGCGCAGAAGTCGATCTGGGATATCAAGGGCCTGTACACCTCGTCGCGTCACGTTCCCGGCGTGAATTTTGCCGGCCTGGTCCATCCCGGCCTGATCGGCTGTCTGCCCGATCCGAAGTTGCTGGCGACCTGGAACGAGCGCGAGAACGCGCTGATCGCGACCAATCCGACCCGGGTGCCGCCGCTGGCCAATCCGCCTTTCGCCGCCACCACCCATGCCGGCCGCGCCAAGGGAGACGCCAAGGCCAAAATCGGCAGCGAAGGCGCCCGCACGGTGCCGCCGCGCGAGCATGGCGGCAATTGCGACATCAAGGACCTGTCGCGCGGCTCCAAGATCTATTTCCCGGTCTATATGCCCGGCGGCGGTCTGTCGATGGGCGACCTGCATTTCAGCCAGGGCGACGGTGAAATCACCTTCTGCGGCGCCATCGAGATGGCCGGCTGGCTGCATATCAAGGTCGACATCATCAAGGACGGCGTGGCCAAATACGGCATCAAGAATCCGGTCTTCAAGCCGTCGCCGATCACGCCGAACTACAAGGACTACCTGATCTTCGAAGGCATCTCGGTCGACGAGCAGGGCAAACAGCATTACCTCGATGTCCACATCGCCTACCGCCAGGCCTGCCTGAACGCGATCGAATATCTCAAGAAGTTCGGCTATTCCGGCGCCCAGGCCTATACCATCCTCGGCGTGGCTCCGGTGCAGGGACACATCAGCGGTGTCGTCGATATTCCGAACGCCTGCGCCACGCTGTATCTGCCGACGGAGATTTTCGATTTCGATATCATGCCGTCGTCGGCCGGGCCGATCAAGCACATCAAGGGCGGCGTCGACGTGCCGCTCTCGCCCGACAAGTAGTCCCTGCGCGACGGGGGGCGGGGCGGTGCGTATCTGCCGCCCCGCGTTCTCCGTGGCACGTTGTAAAAATTGACATCGCGCGAGGAAATGAAACATGCCGGTCTACGAATATCTCTGCGACGCCTGCGGTCCGTTCACGGACATGCGGCCGATGGCGGAATGCGACGCGCCGCAGGACTGCCCGCAATGCGAAAGCGAATCGCCGCGGGTGATCCTGACCGCGCCGAATTTCTTCTGCATGTCCTCGGACAAGCGCAAGGCCCACGCCACCAACGAGCGCAGCGCCAACGCGCCCAAAACCGTCGACCAATACAAGGCGTCGCACGGACCGGACTGCGGATGTTGCTCGGGCAAGCCGTCGCGGCTCGTCAAGAAGACCAGGGGCGGCGCGAAAAGTTTTCCGACCGCGCGGCCGTGGATGATCAGCCATTGAGAGCGGCCTGACGGATAATTCCGCCTGGATGGATAAATAGAAATCGCCCCAACCGGGGCGATTTCGCGTTTTGAGCTTCGGCAGCGTGTTGGTTCCATCCTTCGATGGCTTGAGTTGAATCGGTGCATAGGCGAGTTCGGTTGCTCTGGCGCGAAGCGCCGGGTGAGGGGGACTCTCCGCGAGTCCGACCCTGTTGAAGAGCCCCACCCCAACCCTCCCCCGCAAGCGGGAGAGGGAGCAGGCATCGATCGCCGCTGCGCTTCAGCCTAAACTCATACCGCTCTGGTCTAGCCTCCGGTCTCGGCGCCGATGATGTCGCCGAACAGCTTCCACTGGCCGTTGGTGAACTGCATCATCTTGAGCTGTTCGATCGGGGCGAAGTCGGTGGCGCTGGTGTTGATGGCGATGCCGGGAATCACGGTGTCGGGCGCGAAGTCCTTCAGGCTGGCGGCCTGCTTCATCACGTTTTCCCGGGTCAGGTTGTCGCCGGCCTGCTTCAGCACCTGCACCATGGTCTGCGCCGCGGCATAGCCGTACACCAGATTGGCATCGGCGAGGTTGGCGCCCGGCATGTACTTGTCGGCGAAGGCCATGAACTTCTTCATGCCGGCATCGTCCTTCCACTGCGGATCGGAAGCGTCCTTGAGATAGCCCGCCGACAACACGCCTTCGGAAGCCTCGAGGCCGGCCGGCTTCATCACCGCGCCGATCGAGATCGAGACGTCGGTCATGAGATGCATCGGCTTCCATTCCAGTTCCGCCATCTTCTTGATCGCCTGGGCGGCGAACTTCGGCGTCGCGATGTTGACCAACACGTCGGCGCCGGAGCCCTTCAGCTTGACGATGTGGGAATCGATCGACGGCTCGGTGGTCTCGTAGCTTTCCTCGGCGACGATGATGCTGGAGGCCTTGGCGCCGAAGATGTCCTTGAGGCCGGCCACGTAGTCCTTGCCGAAATCGTCATTCTGGTAGAACACCGCGACCTTGGCGCCCGGCTTGTTCTTCATGATGTATTTGGCGAAGATCCGCGCCTCGACGCGGTAGCTCGGCTGAAAGCCCATGGTCCAGGGAAAATCCTTCGGATCGTTCCACTTGCTGGCGCCGGTGGCGACGAACAGCTGCGGGACCTTCTTGCTGTTCTGGTATTTCTGAACCGCGGTCTGGGTCGGGGTGCCCAGCGCGTTGAAGATCAGGAACACTTCGTCGCTCTCGATCAGCTTGCGGACCTGCTCCACCGTCTTCGGCGGGCTGTAGCCGTCGTCATAGCTGATGAAGTTGATCTTGCGGCCGTTGACGCCGCCCTGGTCGTTGATCATCTTGAAATAGGCGTCCTCGGTCTTGCCGATGGCGCCGTAGGCGGAGGCCGGCCCGCTATAGGCCTCGACGTTGCCGATCTTGATCTCGGTATCGGTCGCGCCGGTGTCGTATTTCTTTTGCGCCAGCGCGCCCTGGGTGGCCAGCACCATCAGGGCCGATGCGGCGGTCACCGAGACCAGGCTGGAGGCGAGCAAAGACCGTTTCTTGTTGTTCATGGAGAGTACCCTTCGTTGATGAGATCGGCGATCGCGTTTCGAACGCCGGTGGTGGGCGGGAGTTACGAGGCGATGGCTTGGACCCCATCGATAGCCTCGGGCGAACCGAAATTCTTCCGTAACGTCGGCTTGTGGATCTTGCCGGTGGCGTTGCGCGGCAGCGCCTCCACGAACCGGATCAGGCGCGGGCACTTGAAGCGCGCCAGATTGGCCGCACAATGCGCGTCAATCTCCGCCGCGGCAAGCGAGTGGCCGGGTTTCAGCGCCACGATCGCCATGCCGGCTTCTCCCCACTGCGCGCTGGGAACACCGATCACAGCGGCTTCGGCGATGGCGGCAAGCTGGTGCAGCACGTTCTCGACCGCGATCGCCGCCTCGTAGGATTCGTTCGGCCCGAGCCGCAGCACGGACGGGACGTTGCAGAGCTTCGCCACTGACAGCGCGATGTCGGCGAGCTCGGCGTCATGGATCATCAGGCTGGGCGCGGCATCGCCGACGATATACTGCAGTTCGGGCACGGTGAGGCGGGTGTTCAGCGGCAGGAACACCGCACCGATCCGGCCGCAGGCGAACTGCACCTCCAGCGTATCCGTCGTGTTCAGCGCCAGCACCGCGACCCGGTTGCCGCGCGCAATTCCGAGCCGGTCGCGCAAATGCGCCGCCAGACGCGAAATGCGGGCGTCGAATTGCGCGTAACTGAGCCGGCGTTCGCTGCCGAGGTCGACCACCGCCAGTTTGTCCGGCGTGCGGCGGCCGAAATGCGCGATCCAGTCGTAGTGGCGAACCGACAAAATCTCCTCCCAAGGGTCCAGCGGTCTGGCGCCGCCTGATCCCTGGCCGAGTGTAGGTGCGGACGAACCGCCGAAGCAACCCCGTCCAAGGTAGCGGTGTGGCGGTTTTGGGCCGCAGCGGCTGGTTGCGGCGCCGCGCCGGGACAGTGTCTTGCGTCGAGTGGCTGGCCTGTGTTTGTGGAAGACACAATTCCGCGGTCTCGCCGCGGGTTTCGCGCGAGGTTTGCCAGAACGTTTCGCCCTCTCCAATCAGAGGGCGCGGGGAATGCCGGGCGCCTGATGCACCCACAGCCTCGTGTGCGCATGGGGTGATGAGTATGCACACGAGTATTCACAGCGAGTTCGCCGGAATCACCCGGCATTCCCCGCGCAATGGTTTTACGGCTTATTTATATCGTGCTCTCCCCGGTGACCGGGCTTTCTTGCCACCGTCGCCTGCGGAAAATTTCCGCCGACTTGACGCCAGCACCGAGGCGTCGGGACCACACGCCTTCGCCGTCCGTAAGCAAGCACGTCGTCAGCGCGCCGCCACGTCCACCGCATCCCGGCCCGCGTTGATGACGTTGCGCAACGTCCCTCCGAGTGGGACGGGACGCAATCGCAATATTCCTATTTCTACCCCGGCGTCAAGCGAAAATTCGGAAAATCAGAAATTGGCATGCGGTGCCTCTAATAGGGGAGGGGGTGACCGCGTGAAGACGGATTTGGCGGGTTCGGCCGCCGTCCGTAACGATCGCGCAACGCTCCTCAGAGATGGAGGCTATTCTTGCAACCCGATTCCCTGCTATCGCAGGAATATGACCCCTGCCGAATTCATCAAAAAATGGAAACCTGTCGCGCTCACCGAGCGCTCGGCTGCCCATACCCATTTTCTCGACCTCTGCAAGCTGTTCGAACACGAGGACCCGGTTTCGGCCGACCCGACCGGCGAATGGTTCACTTTTGAGAAGGGAGCTACCAAGACCGGCGGCGGCGAAGGCTTTGCCGACGTCTGGAAGAAGAATTTCTTCGCTTGGGAGTACAAGAAAAAGAAGCGCGATCTCAATGCCGCGATGGACCAACTCGTGCGCTACGCCGCAGCGCTTGAAAATCCACCGCTTCAGGTCGTCTGCGATACCGATCGCTTCATCATTCGCACCGCATGGACCAACGCGGTCCCCAAGCAGTATGAAATCGAACTCGACGATCTGGCGCTGCCGGAAAAACGAGAAATACTATGGGCTGTGTTCCACGATCCCGAGCGGCTGCGGCCTAAGGAAACCCGCGCCGGCATTACCAAAGAAGCCGCCGACAAGTTCTCGACCATTGCGTTGCGGTTGCAGGGCCGGGGCACTCCAGAGGAGGTAGCGCACTTCGTCAATCAACTCGTCTTCTGTTTCTTCGCCAACAGCGTGAAGCTTCTCCCAGAAGGTTTTTTTCAAAAGCTTTTGAAGCTCGCTGCCGAAAACCCCGATGATGCGATTGAAGATTTCAACGCGCTCTTTTCGGCCATGGAGAAAGGTGGCCGTTTCGGGTTAGAAAAGATCGCGTTCTTCAACGGTGGACTATTTGACGGTCGGCCAGCTCTGCGATTGGAATCAGGCGACATCGGACTCCTGATTGCGGCGGCTAGCCTCGACTGGAGTCAAATCGATCCTACTATCTTCGGCACTTTGTTCGAGCGCTTCCTTGATCCCGATAAGCGCGCACAGATCGGCGCGCACTATACCGACCCCGACAAGATCATGATGATCGTGGAGCCAGTAATTTTAAGACCCCTTCGCGCAGAGTGGGAACTGGTAAAAGCAGAGATAACCCCTCTTGCGGAGAGGGCCTCCGGCATTGTGCCTCAGAGTCAAAGTCCTGGGGATCGTCGCGCTGCTGACGTGGCTTCTCGCAAACTCCGATCTCAAGCTACAGAACTACGTGATAAATTCTTGGATCGATTGGCCAATGTACGCATTCTCGATCCAGCATGTGGATCTGGAAACTTTCTCTACCTCGCACTTCAAGGTGTCAAAGACCTTGAAAATCGAGTCGTGCTGGAATGTGAGGCCTTGGATCTTTCGCCCAAAGCCTTAGCGGTAGGTCCCGAGATCGTGCACGGTATCGAAATCAACCGTTTCGCCGCTGAATTGGCGCGCACGACGATTTGGATCGGCGATATACAGTGGCGCAGGCGTAACGGGATTTATTCTGAGCCACCCCCTATTCTGCGTAAGCTTGACGCAATCGAATGCCGCGATGCCGTAGTTACGTTGAAGCCCGACGGCTCATTACTAGAAGCCGCATGGCCGGCCGCGGAGTTCGTCGTCGGTAATCCGCCTTTTTTGGGCGCGTCGCGAATGATCGGAGGATTAGGCGAACTCTATACAAGACAGCTGCGAGGTTGCTTTGAAGGCAAGGTTCCGGGATTCGCCGATCTTGTTTGTTTTTGGTTTGCGAAAGTTGATAGTCAAATGGGCCAGGGCCAAGTCTGTAGAGCAGGTTTCGTCGCAACGAACTCAATCAGGGGAGGCGAAAACCGCTACGTTATTGAGAGAATTGCGAAGGAGCATACTATATTTAATGCTTGGTCTGACGAAGATTGGGTCGTTGATGGCGCAGATGTTCGCGTCTCGCTCATCTGTTTCAAAAGAGAAAATGATATTCACGAAGACCCTTTATCGCTGAATGGGCAGCCCGTTAGCGCAATCAATGTGGACTTATCGTCTTCCTTAAACCTCACAATCGCCCGGCGATTGAAAGAAAATGCGGGAGTTGCTTTTCTTGGCACGAAGAAAGGAGGACCTTTTGACATTGCCGGTGATTTAGCAAGGAGCATGCTTTCAAGGCCGCTCAATCCTAATGGCAGAAGTAATTCAGATGTGTTGCGTCCGAGAATTACCGGCACTGACATGGTCAGGAGGCCCCTTGATGAATGGATCATTGATTTTGGGCATGCCACCTCGTTGGAATCTGCCACTCTTTATGAGGAGCCGTTCGAATACGTGTTGGAGCATGTAAAGCCTGTTCGTGACAAGAATAGACGGGCTAGAAGACGAGAAATCTGGTGGTTACACTCTGAAACTGCTCCCGGCCTTCGCCGTGCCACCTCAAAAGTAAAACGCTTCATCGGCACTCCGTGGGTGGCAAAATATAGATTGTTCGTGTGGCTGCATCAGTCTGTGCTCGTTGACGACGGTGCTATCGCTATAGGCCGCGAGGACGATATAACATTTGGTATTCTGCACTCGCGTTTCCACGAAGCTTGGACGTTAGGTCTGTGCACATGGCTAGGTGTTGGTAATGACCCGCGTTACACACCAACGACAACCTTCGAAACCTTCCCTTTTCCCGAGGGGTTGTCTCCCGGTATCCAAGTGAAAGCCTACGAGAACGCCTCCCGCGCGCAAGCGATCGCCAAGGCGGCAAAGCGGCTCGACGAGTTGCGTAACGCGTGGCTCAATCCGCCCGATCTCGTGAAGATCGAGCCGGAAGTTGTGCCCGGCTATCCTGACCGTATTCTACCGAAGGATGCGCAGGCCGCAGTAACGCTGAAGACGCGTACGCTGACAAATCTTTATAACCAGCGCCCGCAATGGCTCGCCGATGCTCATCGCGATCTCGATGCTGCCGTCGCTGCGGCCTATGGCTGGCCCGCCGATATCTCCGAGGAGGAAGCGCTGGCGAAGCTGCTGGAGCTGAATCTCGCCCGTGCCGGCGCTGCGGGGGAACCCGACCTTGTGGAAGAACTCGAACTCGAGGATTGAATGCCGACCGTCCTGCGCTGGGGACCGTATCGCGCCTTCTTCTATTCGAACGAAGGCGGCGAGCCGCCGCATATTCACGTCCGGGCCGGAGATTTCGAAGCCAAGTTCTGGCTGCACGACCTCTCGGTCGCGGTCAATGCGGGATTTCCCGCCCATGAAATCGGCGCTATCATCCGCCACCTGAGATCGCAGCGCGATGTCCTCGAGGGCAAATGGCATGAGCACTTTGGAAATTGACGTCGGCGATATCCGGCCAGTCTCGGTTGCCTTCACCGCCGACGAACTGGTGGTGACGCTGGCCGATGGCCGCAGGATCGCGACCCCGCTCAAATGGTATCCGCGGCTGCGGGACGCCAGTGCGACGGCGCGCGGGCGTTTCGAGCTGATGCCGATGGGCATTCACTGGCCGGAGCTCGACGAGGATCTCGGTATTGCCGGAATGCTGCAGGGCCGGCCGGCGCTTTGAGCCTTGGGCTGCTGTTTGACCTCGCTGCAAGACATGGACCTTTGCCGATCTTTTCCAGACTGGCGTTCGGCGCAACCGCGCGCAGGAACGGCGCGGTCTTGCATGGTTTCGCCGCACTGGCGTTTTTGATATAGTGAACGTAGGGTTCCGGCACACTTGGCGATCGCGCGGATGTCCATTTTCTCAAGAAAATTAGCTCTTGCATTGGCATTGGCGGCGCTCTGTCCGGGCGCGCGAACCGCTCATGCCCAAGCTGCACCCGTGAGATATTGGATCCCAAGCTGGCCGTTCGGCTTCGGTGGCAATCTGAACGTCGGCCCGAACTCGAACACCTATGGCAACTTTCCGGGCTTTGACGGCAGCGGCGGCGGTGGCTTTTCCGATACGCGCTACAATTTTTCGGACGGCTGGTTTGTCGGCGGCGAAGGCGGTGGCCTGGGTATGAGCATGAACGGCATCAACCAGGGCGGCGCGTTCGGTAATTTTTCCTCACTTTATTACCAGGGCGTGCAGTTCGGCTATAATTCTCATACCGCGGGCGGACTACCGCTCACGGTCTATGCCGGTTTCGACACTTTGAAATATGATGCCGGCAGCGGTGGCCCTTTTGCCTCCTTCGATTCCATGTCCGGCACGCTGCCCGTCTATAGTGTGCATGCGGGCGTCCAGTTCCGGCCGACGTCGAATATCAGCCTGTCACTCGGCGTCGGCTATACCCAACAGTCGGGGTACATCGGCAGCGACATCAATGCGCTCGCGCTGCCCGGCGCTGTTCCATTTGCCTTCGGCGGTCGCCGCTGACGCTGTCCATTTTCCCGTCAATCACCTCGCCAGGCGAAGCGAGGCTGTTTCAACGGACCACAAAAACCAGCTTGCCGCGAAAGTGGCGGGATTGGCTTAACCGGTGCGCGGCGACGGCGTCGCTGAGCCGGTAGCGTGTCACTTCCGGCGGACGGACGGCCCCTGCCACAACCAGCGCCAAGATGCGCTCGAGATGTCGCCGATCACGTCCGACGTGGGGCCGTAGCGCAACCACATCGCCGCGGTCCGGCTTGGGTGCTTGCGCGCCGGAGGCAATAAAGGCCGCCCGGCCGCCTGATTTCAGCACAGCGAACGATCGCTGCGCGACATCTCCACCGACGGTATCGAACACGGCGTCACAGTCTCTCACCACCTTGGTAAAATCCACCGCGTTGTAGTCGATGATCTCATCGGCGCCGATCTGGCGCAGATAATCATGGTTCGCAGCACTGGCGGTCGTGATCGCGCGCGCACCCAGATGTTTGGCGAGCTGGATGGCAAAGCTCGCGACACCGCCGGCGCCTCCCTGGATCAGGATCGTCTCGTCCGCCTGCAGCTTCAATGTGTCTTCGATGGCGCAAATCGCCGTCAACCCGGTGAGCGCCAGCGCCGCGGCATCGACATGTGACAGGGAATCGGTTTTCCTGGCGACGATGGCGGCCCTGATCGCAATCTTCTCGGCATAAGCGCCCTCCTGGCCGATATCGCAGACGCCGAACACCTCATCGCCGACATTGAGGTCGCCGACACCCTCACCAAGGGTTGAAACCACACCGGAGAAATCCCGCCCGAGGATGTAGGGAAATCGGGACAGCTGGCCGGATTTGCCCTCACGCACCTTCCAGTCGGCGCCGTTGACGCTGGCGGCGACGATATCGACCACGACCTCGCCGGGTGCGGCCACCGGATCCGGCATCTCGCCGAATTGCAGAACTTCCGGCCCGCCTTGCCGTTCGATGAAGACAGCTTTCATGGGGATTCCTCGCTTTGACGGAAACAGGATCGCATTTTTGATTGCTGCATTCAAACTCGACGTCTGGTCTTCTCCGGAACGCAGACGTTCACCGGCATGACGGCGATTTGCCAATAGCGGTCATTGGGAGATTGCAGTGTGTGGCCAGCGCTGATTTGGCCAGCGATCAGCCGCCACTGCGCGGACGGGTTCGAGGCGCGACGAGCGCATACCGGAGAGCGATCGCTTCGGCCCAACCGGGATCATTTGTCGCCTTCTGACCTGGAAAAATAAGGGCGAGCACCGCGTCGGCTGCCGCCCTTTTGTGTTATGCATGTCGATGTGATTGACGTGGATCGACGTACGTTTCTGCACCTCCGAATAATCCAATTGTTGCCGTTGAATGCTTTGCGCATGCAGGCGAATAGGGTTGGGATTCGGCTATGGAAGTTGCTTCGGAGCGGAACTCGGCGGAAAGGCCTGAGGCGTTTGAGGGAGCCGGTCACGAACCGGCATTCTCCAGCCAGGTCAGGACTATCAACCTGGCCCTGCAGGGGGGCGGAGCGCATGGTGCCTTTACCTGGGGTGTACTCGACCGGTTCCTGGACGAGAAAGACCTTGCCTTCGAGGGGCTCAGTGCGACCAGCGCCGGAGCGATGAATGCGGCGGTCTTTGCCTATGGGCTCGCGGTCGACGGTCGCGACGGGGCACGCAAAGCGCTCGCAGACTATTGGAAGCGCGTCAGCGATGCGGCCAAGCTGGGGCCGTTGCAGTCAAATCCCATTGACCGAATGCTGGGGGATCACAAGTTGAGCTGGTCGCCGGTTTTCTCCCTGATGGGATTCGTGACACGCGTGCTATCGCCATATGAGTTCAACCCCGCGGACTATAACCCACTGCGTGATGTGGTCGAGCAATCGATCGATTTTGACGTGTTGAGGCGTCCGGACTGCCCGGTAAAGCTTTTTCTCTCTGCGACCAACGTTCGCACCGGCAAGATGAAGGTCTTCGCCGGAAAGGAAATTTCAGTATCTGCCGTGATGGCTTCGGCGTGTCTCCCGACGATTTTTCACGCGGTCGAGATCGACGGCGAAGCCTATTGGGATGGCGGCTATATGGGGAACCCGGCACTCTTCCCGCTGATCTACAACTGCAAGAGTACCGACATTGTCATCGTTCATATCAATCCGCTGTACCGCAAAGTGGTGCCGCGTGCCGCAGGCGACATTTTGAACCGCATCAACGAGATCAGCTTCAATTCGTCTCTGATGCGGGAGATGCGGGCGGTCAGCTTCGTCACGAAGCTCGTCACGCAAAAACGCATCGCCGGCGAAGAGCTGCCGCACGTGCTGATCCACAGCATCTCGGACGACGAGTTCATGGGTGCACTCAGTTCGACAAGCAAGTACAACGCCGATTGGGACTTTCTCATTTTTCTCCGCGACCAGGGGCGAAAATGTGCGGGCGACTGGCTCGCGAAAAACTTCGTCAAACTGGGTGTCGAGTCGTCGGTAGACATTGATAAAATATACCTCTGAATCCAGGGGACCCCGTAGACCAAGATGGCTGTCAGACCCAAAGCGGCCAGCACTCCCATTGGTAACGTTCGTTTCCATCTTGGCCGATGAAGCGCCGTTGGTACTGGCGTGGAAGAGGAATCTCTCTGCAGAGATTTACTTCCCTGCTCAACCGAAGCGGCTTCGGCTTAGGGGCCGGCGTCGATCCGGGTTGACTCGTCGCTATCCGCGCTTTGTTTCTCAACCATAACGGACCTTCGACGTAATGCGACGCCACGTCTCCGCGACGTTATTCATTCTTGAAAAATCCGAGACTTGAAGGCGTGCTCAATCGCGAGCGTCGGGACGAGGACGCTGTCGAACGGCGGAGTGGCGACAAGCAGCGAACAGGTGATGCGTTTCATGGAGCCCTGTCCTTCGGTCGGCCGATGCGGGATCAGGCTGCTGCCCGTGCGCGGCGGAGCCATTCGTCGAAACCGATGCGGCCGAGGCGCGCTTCGCCCAACGGCACGAGCGAGCGCTCCTCGACCCGGCCGCCCCAGTATCGGGCCTCAGGGTCGCTCACGACCTCACGCGGGTCGCCGACCGCCTTCAGATAGCGGGCGATGATTTCGTTGAACGGCGCTCGTTCCGGGCCGGCGATCTCGACGATGCCGCTTTGCGGCGCCGCGAGCGCCACATCGGCAACGATGGCGGCAACGTCGTCCGCCGCGATGGGCTGGAACAGGCCGGGCGAAAGCCTGACTATGTTTCCATCCGCACTTGAAGTGGCGATGGCGCCGAGGAATTCCAGGAACTGGGTCGAGCGGATGATGGTATAGGGGATGTGGGAGGTCTCGATCAGTTTCTCTTGGGCGACCTTGGCGCGGAAATAGCCGTTGTCGCTCCGGTCGGTTCCGACGATGGATAACGCGACATGGTGCCGGACGCCCGCTGCGGCCTCCGCCGCGAGAAGGTTGCGGCCGGAGGTCTCGAAGAACTCCAGCACCGCCTTGTCTTCAAATGAGGGCGAATTGGCGAGGTCGATCACCACTTGCGCGCCGGCCATCGCCTCTTTGAGCCCCTCGCCGGTGATGGTGTTGATCCCGCTTTTGGGCGAGGCGGCGACGACCTCGTGGCCGCCCTGGCGCAGAATGGCGACGGTCTTCGAGCCGATCAGGCCGGTGCCGCCGATCACGACGATCTTCATGGTTGACCTCCCTTGTCGATGACTGGAGATCCTTAGATAATTGGAAATCTTTAAATGGGTTCGAATGCTCATGAGAAAAAATATCACAGCCATAACATGCCGCGCGGCTTTCTCAGACGCGGTCGACTGGTCAGCAATACTGATCAATTTGGTGGGATGCACCCGGATGGCTCATGTCCGAGTTGGGTCCAAAAGAGCACTTTGACACACGAAATCGTCACGGAGGTCGTAAGCCAGACCGTTACGTCCGTTTTTGTGAACCATGAACAGACATGCCAGGCGTGACGCTGATATAACAAGCAAGCCGCCCTGCGGGCGGCTTGCGTGTTCGGTGCCCGGCGCCTGCCCTGGGTTCTGCGGTCAGGCGTTGCCAGCCTGGCGAAGGCGAACTCTGTCAGCCGGTGCTAGCGTTTCTTCGGGGACCAGCCATAAGCCCTGGCGCAGGCGCCGCCCATCAGCATGGCCCGCTCGGTGTCGTTGAGGCGGCCGGTCCTGAGGAAGGGCTCGACGGCCTGCGCGTAGTTGACGACGGCGAACGCGCGCGTCCAGTCCGTGCCCCACAGGCAGCGATCGAAACCCCAGGCATCGAACACGCGGGCAAGCGGATCCCAGATGTCCGGATACGGATACGGCTCACGCGACAACGTGCAGGCGCCGCTGACCTTGATCACCGCGTTCGGTCGCCCTGCGAGTTTTAGCACCTTTGGGAGATCGGCCCAGGGCTGCGGCGGTGCAGGCGGCACGCGCGGCTGCAGGATGCCCAGATGGTCGATGATGAATCGCGTGTCGGGATGGCGATCGATCAGCGCCGTGCCCGCGTCCAGATTGTCCCAACACAGCATGTTGACCGGCAAGTCATGGCGAACCGCCGCACGCGCAATCCGGTCGAGGCCGGGATCATCGGGCTCGCGGCAAGCCTCCTTTGTCAGCATGATGCGGATTCCGACCGCGCCCGGCGTCTTCTTCCAGTCGGCGACGACATCGGCCACATCGGGATCATCAGGGTCGACCGGCTTGACGATGGCGAGCCGGCCGGGATGGGCCCGTTGCACTTCGACGGCATAGCTGGCGTCGTAGCGGTACATGGAAAAGGCGGAGATGAAGATCGCGCCGTCGACGCCGACCTTGTCCATCGCAGCCACCATCTCGTCACCGGTGACGTGATCGGGCCAGTTCGGTACACTGTGCCAGGGCCGCTTCGGAGTGTTCGCCTCGTAGGCATGGACCTGGGAATCGATAATGGTCATCGGGGCAGCTCCTCTGTGCCAGACGAGTTTGGACATTGCAGCAGGGTCAGCCACTCGACGCAAGTTGGCTTGAGCGAATCCGGCCATCCTGCCCAGGCATATGGGAGCGACGCGAATGGCAAGCCCATTCTATACCGCCGAACACGAGGCCTATCGCGAGGTGGTGCGCCGCTTTGTCGAAAAGGAGATCGAGCCTTACGCCCATGAATGGGACGAGGCCGGCGGATTTCCGCGGGTGCTCTACGAGAAGGCGGCCGCAATCGGGCTGCTCGGCCTCGGCTTCCCGGAAGAATATGGCGGCACCGAAGTCGACAATTTCATGTGGATCGTCGCGGTGCAGGAACTGGCGCGGGCCGGCGCCGGCGGCGTCAGCGCCAGTCTGAAGAGCAACTCGATCGGCGCGCCGCCGATTGCGCGGGCCGGCAGCGCCGCATTCAAGGCGCGCGTGCTGCCCGAAATCCTGTCGGGCCGCAAGATATCGGCGCTGGCGATCACCGAGCCGAGCGGCGGATCCGACGTCGCCAATTTGCGCACCACCGCGCGCCGCGACGGCGATGTCTATGTAGTCAACGGCGAGAAGACGTTTATCACTTCGGGCATGCGCGCCGACTACATCACCACAGCGGTGCGCACCGGCGGTCCCGGTCCCGGCGGCGTCAGCCTGCTGGTGATCGAGGGCGACACGCCTGGGCTTTCCCGCACTTCCCTGAAGAAAATGGGCTGGTGGGCGTCGGACACCGCGACGTTGCATTTCGACAATTGCCGGGTCCCGGCCGCAAACCTGCTCGGCGAAGAGGGCGCCGGTTTCAAGATCATCATGCGCAATTTCAACGGCGAGCGGCTGACCATGGCGGCCGGCTGCATCGCGGCGGCGCGGGTCTGCCTCGACGATGCCACCGACTATGCCAAACAGCGGCACACCTTCGGCAAACCTCTGGCGCAGCATCAGGTCATCAGGCACAAGCTGGTCGACATGGCGCAGCGGGTGGCGGCGTCGCAGGCGATGCTGGAAATGCTGGCGTGGCGGCTCGACAGCAACGAGAATCCGGTCGCCGAGATCTGCATGCTGAAGAACCAGGCCACCCAGACCATGGCGTTCTGCGCCTCCGAAGCGGTGCAGATCTTCGGCGGCGCCGGCTACATGCGCGGCATCAAGGTCGAGCGCATCTACCGCGAAGTCAAGGTCAATGCGATCGGCGGCGGCTCCGAGGAGATCATGAAGGATCTCGCCAGCCGGCAGATGGGGTTGTGAGTGTTGAGCGTCGTGCGTTCACTTACCCTCCCCCTCCAGCGGAGGTGAAGTAGAGATGCGGCGACTGCTTGTTTCATGTGACGAGCCAACTCAAATGCTGTCGTTCCGGGTTCGCTCGCCGTGCGGGCGCCCCGGAATGACGAGGTAAATGACAAAATGCTGTTCACCGCCGACCACGAAGAACCCCGCCGCGCGTTGCAAAAATTCATCGCCGCCGAAATCAATCCCTTTGTGGATGAATGGGAGCAGGCGGAGCTTTTCCCGGCCCATGAACTGTTCAAGAAGCTCGGCGATCTCGGCTTTCTCGGCCTCAACAAGCCGGTCGAGTTCGGCGGCCAGGGGCTCGATTACAGCTACGCGCTGATGATGGCTGAAGAACTTGGCGCGATCCGGTGCGGCGGGGTGCCGATGGCGATCGGGGTGCAGACCGACATGGCGACCCCGGCGCTGGCGCGGTTCGGCTCCGACGAGGTGCGCCGCGAGTTTCTCGCGCCCGCGATATCCGGCGATGCGGTCGCCTGCATCGGCGTGTCCGAACCGGGCGCGGGCTCCGACGTCGCCTCGATCAGGACCCATGCGCGCTCCGACGGTGACGATTACGTCATCAATGGCGGCAAGATGTGGATCACCAACGGCGTGCAGGCCGACTGGATTTGTCTTTTGGCCAATACCGGCGATGGGCCGAAGCATCGCAACAAGTCGCTGATCTGCGTGCCGATGAAGACCAAAGGCGTGCAGGTCGCGCGCAAACTCGACAAGATGGGCATGCGCTCGTCCGATACCGCACAGATCTTCTTCGACGAGGTGCGGGTGCCGAAGCGCAACCGCATTGGCGAGGAAGGCCTCGGCTTCACCTACCAGATGCTGCAGTTTCAGGAGGAGCGGCTGTGGGGTGCGGCGGCCTGCCTCAAGGCGCACGAGACCATCATCACGGAGACGATCGAATATACCGGCAACCGCAAGGCGTTCGGCCAGAGCATCCTTGACAATCAAACCGTCCACTTCAAGCTGGCGGAAATGCAGACCGAGGTCGAACTGCTGCGGGCGCTGATCTATCGCGCGGCGGAAGCGCTGGTCGCAGGCGAGGACGTGACGCGACTGGCGACCATGGCCAAGCTGAAGGCGGGCCGGCTGGGCCGTGAATTGACCGACGCATGCCTGCAGTTCTGGGGTGGCATGGGGTTCATGAACGAGACGCCGGTCAGCCGCGCCTATCGCGACAGCCGCCTGACCTCGATCGGCGGCGGCGCCGACGAGGTGATGCTGACGGTGCTGTGCAAAATGATGGGCACACTGCCCGGGATGAAACAGAAATAGGGTAATGTCCTCGTGTCCCGGACGCGGTGCAGCGTTCTTCGCGCTGCGCAGCGTCCGGGGCACCATGAGGCTGTAGTAGGGAGACGGAACCGGATGATCACGCTCTATCATTGCCACGCGGCGCGCTCATTCCGGCCGCTGTGGATGCTGGAAGAACTAAGGGTTCCCTATGAGCTGAAAATGCTGCCGTTCCCGCCGCGGGTGTTCGCCAAGGAATATCTCGCGCTCAATCCGCTCGGCACCATTCCGTTGATGATCGACGGCGACACCAAGATGACGGAGTCGTCCGGCATCTGCCACTATCTCGGCACCCGCTATGGACCGACGCCGCTGGTGGTTGGCGTCGACGAGCCGGCCTATGGCGCGTTCCTGAACTGGATGTATTTCAGCGACGCGACGCTGACCTTTCCGCAAACGCTGGTGCTGCGTTACAGTCAGCTAGAGCCCGAGGAAAGGCGCAATCCGCAAGTGGCCACCGACTATGCCAAATGGTTCCTCGGCCGGCTGCGGGCGGTCGAAGCCGCCGCCGGCAAAGCCGAGACGCTGTGCGCCGACCGGTTCACCGCGGCCGATATCGTGGTCGGCTACGCCTTGCGGCTGGCCGAAAACATCGGGCTGGCAAAGGATTTCGGGCCCAATGTCGCCGCCTACTGGCAGCGCCTGCAGGCGCGCGACGGATTCAAGCGCGCCGTCGCCGCGGAAGAACTCGCCGGCGAGCAGCAAAAGGTTGCGAAGCGCTCCTGAAGCACGCGCGGCGCGCCCGGTCCATTCGACTGAATCCCCAGCATTCCCCGGGATTTATCGCGGTGACATGCCCGGCGATTTCTGTATTCTGCTGAGAGCTCCGTGAGAGAGCCCGCCGCAACGCGGCCAGAAGCAAAAATCGCTCCCGGGAGGGACGGACATGAATGACAGGGATCGCCATGAATCCGGGCGGCTGATGCTGATCAGCCCCGAACGGGTGTTTTATGCCGGCTTGCTGGGCCGGCCGTGCCAGCGATCCAGCGGCGGGTTCAACATCTATGCCGCGATGCGGGGGAGTCTGACCATCACCGGAAAGTCGGACGCGGTCGGCGAGGTGGCGCTGGTGCGGCCCTATTCGCCGCACAGCGTCGAAAGCGAATGTCCCTCCATCATCTGCCTGGTGATCGAACCGGAGACGGTCGAGCCATCGGCGATGGAAGAGCTGGCGGCGCGAATTTCCGGCGCGGACGCGCCCGCCATCGCGCAGCGGATTCGCGACGCTTACGAAAGCTTGCGCCTGCGCGAGCGCCGCGGCGGGTTTTCCACTGCGGAATTCGACCAGTTGTTTTTCGGCGAGGCGCTGCCGGATCGTGCCATCGATCCCCGCATCAAGCGCTCGGCCGCCAAACTCAATGATTTCTCCGGCAGCAAGCTGACCGCGGCCGATTGCGCCGCGGCGGTGAATCTATCGCCGTCGCGGTTCCTGCATCTGTTCAAGGCGCAGACCGGGATATCGTTTCGCGCCTTCCGGGCCTGGAAGCGGGCGCGGCATCTGCTGCATTTCGTCAACGAAGACATCAACCTTGCGCATCTGGCGCAGGACATCGGCTATCCCGAATTCGACGCATTTCAGCCATTCGATCCGCCGCTTCTACGGCCTGCAGCCGCGCGCAATTTTTTCAGGCTCACGGGATCTGGCGATTTACCGCAGCGATCCGGGCGTGCTCGACAGCGCCGGCTTCCGCCAGGGGCGGCCGTGACAATCTTCACCCTCCCGCTCCAGGGGCGGGTTAAGGAGACGCGCCGACTTGTTCCACATGCGACAGCCCTGCGTGTGCGGAAAGAGGTGAGTGGCGCCCGATAGCGGGTGGACGCAAGAAGCGAAGGGGTTGCGGGACGCATGATCCTCCGGGAACGTTTCGTCGCCACCGCGACCTGAACCGATCAAGGCTGCTCCATGAGCGACAAGGCTGTCATCACCTGCGCGCTGAACGGCGTGCTGACCGACCCGAAACAGCATCACGTCCCGGTCACCCCGGAGGAAATGGCGCGCGAGGCGAGGGCGGCTTTCGACGCCGGCGCCAGCGTGATGCATATCCATCTGCGCCAGCAGGCGCCGGGCAAGGGACACCTGCCGTCCTGGGAGGTCGGCGTGTCGCGCGAGATCCAGCAGGCGATCCGCGAGGCCTGTCCGGATGTGATCATCAACCACACCACGGGGACGTCGGGCCCGAATTACCAGGGCGCGCTGGATTGCGTGCGCGAGACCAGGCCCGAGATGGCGGCCTGCAACGCCGGCTCGCTGAACTATCTCAAGGTCAAGAGCGACAACAGCTGGGCCTGGCCGCCGATGATGTTCGATAATGCGGTCGAGAAAGTGCAGGATTATCTCGACGTCATGAAGGACGCGCAGACGATTCCCGAATTCGAATGTTTCGACGTCGGCATCGTGCGCTGTGTCGGGATGTACCGGCAGACCGGGATGTACGCCGGACCGCTGGAGTACAATTTCGTCATGGGTGTTGCGTCGGGCATGCCGGCCGATTCGGAATTGCTGCCGATCCTGCTGAGGCTGAAACTGCCGGAAGCCAACTGGCAGGTCACCGCGATCGGACGGGCGGAAATCTGGCCGCTGCACCAGCGCTGCGCCGAGCTCGGGGGCCATCTGCGCACCGGGCTCGAGGATACCTTCTATCAGCCCGACGGGACCAAGGTGACATCGAACGGCCAGCTGATCGAGACCATCGCCGCCTGCGCGCGCCGCGCCGGCCGCGAGATCGCCAGCCCGGCCGAAGCCAGGCAGATTTTTGGGATCGGGCGATAATGTTCAAGAGGCCGCCGTATATGAAGTGAAACCGTCATTGCGAGCGCAGCGAAGCAATCCATGCCGCGAAGGAAGACTGGATTGCTTCGTCGCTTCGCTCCTCGCAATGACGAAGTGAGGCGTCGGACCTAAGTGCATCTCTCCCTTTGGGAGAGGCATAGGCCGCCACCCGGGGCGAGGGAGCGCACTGCGGCCATTGGGAGGTTGGAGGAATCGAATGACAAATCTCGCGGCAACCGGCGGGGTGCCTGGCCCCGGCCGCATCGGGCGGGTGGCGATCGGCGATCTGTTGAAGCGCGCGGCGCAGCGCTTTCCCGATCGAACCGCCGTCACCGACGGCGCGCGGCGGGTGACGTTCGCCGAGCTCGAGCGCGACGCCAATCGCTTTGCCAATTACCTGGTGGCGCGCGGCCTGAAGCCGGGCGAGAAGATTTCGACCATCTGCAACAATTCAGTCGAATTGGTCAAAGCGCTGTTTGGCATTCATCGCGCCGGGCTGGTCTGGGTGCCCATCAACACCATGCTCGGCCCCGCCGACATGGATTACATCCTCGATCATGCCGAAGTGCGCTTCGCACTGATCGACGACAATCTGCACGCCCAGGCCGACCGGCGCGCGGCGCTGGACAAGCGCGGCCTCGATCTGATCGCGATCGATCTGACCGGCACGGCCGCGGCTGCGGGCCTCGAAAACTTCAACGATCTGCTGAACGGCCGGTCCGAGATCGAGCCCGACATCGACTTCGACGACCGCGATCTGGCGATGATCATCTATACCTCGGGCACCACGTCGCGCCCGAAAGGCGCGATGCACTGCCATCTCGCGGTGGTGATGGCGGTCATGAGCAACGCCATCGAGATGCATCTCGACCGCAACGACGGCGTCACCGGGCAGTTTCCGCTGTTCCATTGCGCCGGCCATGTGCTGCTGCTGAGCTATCTGTCGGTCGGCGGGCGCATGGCGCTGATGCGCGGCTTCGATCCGGTGGTCTGCATGGAAGCCATCGTGCGCGACAAGCTCACGGTCTTCGTCGGCCTGTCGCTGATGTACCAGGCGATCCTCGATCACCCGCGGCGGCGGGAATACGACCTCTCCGGCCTCAAGACCTGCATCTACACCATGGCGCCGATGGGCCGTCCGCTGCTGGAGCGCGCGATCGCGGACATGTGCCCGAATTTCGTGCTGACCAGCGGCCAGACCGAAATGTATCCGGCCACCACCATGTCGCAGCCGGACCGGCAGTTGAAGCGCTTCGGCAATTACTGGGGCGAGTCCCTGATCGTCAACGAGACCGCGATCATGGACGACGACGGAAATCTGCTGCCGCGCGGTCAGCCCGGTGAGCTGGTGCATCGCGGGCCGAATGTCATGATGGGCTATTACAAGGATCCGCAGGCGACGGCGGAGGCGCGAAAATTCGGCTGGCATCACACCGGCGATCTCGCAGTTATCGACGAGCACGGCGAGGTGCTGTTCCTCGACCGCAAGAAGGACATGATCAAGTCCGGCGGCGAAAACGTCGCCTCGGTCAAGATCGAGGAGACGCTGCTCGCCCATCCCGCCGTGCAGAATGCCGCTGTGGTAGGCCTGCCGCATCCGCAATGGGGCGAGGCGGTCTCGGCGTTCGTCAAGCTGAAACCCGGCGCGGTCGCCGACGAGGCCGGCATCGCCGAACACTGCCGCCAGCACCTTGGCGGCTTCCAGGTGCCGAAGCTGGTCAGGATCCTGGATGAGATGCCGATGACTGCGACCGGCAAACTGCGCAAGGTCGAACTGCGCCGGGCGTTTGCCGGCTATTTTGCAAAAGAGAGCGCATGAGAGTGCTCGATTGCAACCATGTCATTCCGGGCCTGCGCCTCAGGTCGGCAGTCGCCGACCTTCGGCGCATCCCGGAATGACGAACCAGAAAAAATGCTTCGAGCGAGAGTAATTGCTGTTCATGGCCATCATTGAATCCACCATCGCCCCGGGCAGCAACGCCTACAAAGCCAATCGCGACGGCATGCTGGCGCTGATTGCGCGGATGCGCGGCCTGGAGGAACGGACGCGCGCAGCGTCGGCCGCCGCCAAGGACCGTTTTCACAAGCGCGGGCAGTTGCTGCCGCGCGAGCGCGTGGCGCTGGTGCTCGACCCCGGCTCGCCCTTTATCGAACTGTCGACGCTGGCGGGTTACATGTTCGATGTTCCCAACGCCGACAAAAGCGTTCCGGGCGGCGGGCTGATCGCCGGGATCGGATTCGTTTCCGGCGTCCGCTGCATGGTCAGCGCCAATGATTCCGGCATCGATGCCGGCGCGCTGCAGCCCTACGGTCTCGACAAGACGCTGCGGGTGCAGGAACTGGCACTGGAGAACAAGCTGCCTTACGTGCAGCTGGTCGAAAGCGCCGGCGCCAATCTGCTGCGCTACCGCGTCGAGGATTTTGTCAGGGGCGGCAACATCTTTCGAAACCTCGCGCGGTTGTCGGCCGCCGGGTTGCCGGTGGTGACGGTGACGCATGGTTCGTCGACCGCGGGCGGGGCCTACCAGACCGGGCTGTCGGATTACATCGTGATGGTGCGCGGCCGCACCCGGGCGTTTCTCGCCGGGCCGCCGCTGTTGAAGGCCGCGACCGGAGAAATCGCCACCGAGGAGGAACTCGGCGGCGCCGAGATGCACACCCGCATTTCCGGGCTCGGCGACTACCTCGCCGAGGACGATCGCGACGCGCTGCGGATCGCGCGCGATATCATGGCCGGTCTGGAATGGGACCGGTCGGAGATTGCGACGTCATCGCATCGTCCGCCGCGCCATGATCCCGAGGAATTGCTCGGCATCATGCCGATGGACCACAAGCGGCCGGTCGACATGCGACAGGTGATCGCGCGGATCACAGACGATTCCGATTTCACCGAATTCGGCGCCGAATACGGTCCCGCCACCGTGTGCGGCCACGCCCGCGTCGAGGGCCAGGCGATCGGGATCATCACCAACAACGGCCCGCTCGATCCTGCCGGCGCCAACAAGGCCACGCATTTCATTCAGGTCTGCTGCCAGTCGCGGACCCCGCTGCTGTATCTCAACAACACCACCGGCTACATGGTCGGAAAGGCCTATGAGGAAGCCGGCATGATCAAGCACGGCTCCAAGATGATCCAGGCGGTGACCTCAGCCACCGTGCCGCAGATCACGATCTATTGCGGGGCGTCGTTCGGCGCCGGCAATTACGGCATGTGCGGGCGCGGCTTTCATCCGCGCTTCTGTTTTTCCTGGCCCAACGCCAAGACCGCTGTGATGGGCGGCGAGCAGGCCGCCGAAACCATGGCGATCGTGACCGAGGCCGCCGCGATCCGGCGCGGCAAGCCGGTCGAGCAGGAGAAACTCGACCAGATGAAGGCGCAGATCATTGGCGTGTTCGACGGCCAGATGGACGTGTTCTCGACCAGCGCGCGCGTGCTCGACGACGGCGTGATCGATCCGCGCGATACCCGCGGCATCCTGGCCGAAGTGCTGGCGATCTGCCGCGAGGCCGAGGCGCGCAAGCCGCAAGCCATGCAGTTCTCGGTGGCGCGGCCATGAGTGGATTGATCAAGCGCACGCCGTTCCGCAACATCCTGATCGCCAACCGCGGCGAGATCGCGTTGCGGATCATGCGCACCGCGCGCCGGCTCGGCTTTGGTGTGGTCGCGGTCTATTCCGACGCGGACCGTGAGGCGCTGCATGTGCACTACGCCGATCAGGCCGTCCGTATCGGCGAGGCGCTGCCGGCGCAGTCCTATCTCAACATCGAGGCGATCATCGCCGCCGCGAAAGCGAGCGGAGCCGATGCCGTTCACCCCGGTTACGGCTTTCTCGCCGAGAACGAGGAATTTGCCGCGGCGTGCAGGCATGCGGGTCTGGTGTTCATCGGCCCGTCGCCGGATGCCATCAAGGCGATGGGTAACAAGGCCGGCGCCAAGCAGATCATGCAGGCCGCCGGCGTGCCCTGTGTCCCCGGTTATCAGGGCGCGGATCAGAGCGACGCCGCGATGCTCGCGGAGGCCGGCAAAATCGGCTTTCCCGTGATGATCAAGGCCGTCGCCGGCGGCGGCGGGCGCGGCATGCGGCTGGCGCCGGACGCCGCGGCATTTCCGGATCTGCTGCGCAGCGCGCGCTCCGAGGCGCAAAGCGCGTTCGGCGACGCCACCGTGATCCTGGAGCGCGCGATTCGCGATCCCCGCCACATCGAAATCCAGGTATTCGGCGACCGTTACGGCAATGCGATTCACTTGGCGAGCGCGATTGCTCGGTGCAGCGGCGGCACCAGAAGCTGATCGAGGAAGCGCCGTCGCCGGCGGTGTCGCCGGAATTGCGGGCACGGATGGGCGCCATCGCGGTGAACGCAATCAAATCGCTGGGCTATGAGGGCGCCGGCACCCTGGAGTTTCTGCTCGACGCAACAGGCGAATTCTATTTCATGGAAATGAATACCCGCCTGCAAGTCGAGCATCCCGTCACCGAGGCCATCACGGGGATTGATCTGGTCGAATTGCAGTTGCGGGTCGCCGGCGGCGAGCCACTCGGGCTTCAACAGGCCGATATCGAATTTTCAGGGCATGCGATCGAGGTGCGGCTGTGCTCGGAGGATGCGGCCCACGATTTCATGCCGCAATCGGGCCGGATGGCGCTGTGGCAAATGCCGGAAGAGATTCGCGTCGAGCACGCGCTGCGATCCGGTGCCGGGATTCCGCCGTTCTACGACTCGATGATCGCCAAGCTGATCAGCCACGGTGCAACCCGCGATCAGGCGCGGCGCAAGCTCATTCACGGCCTGGAGCAGACCGTGGCTTTCGGTGTGACCACCAATCAGGCGTTTCTCGCCGCCTGCCTGCGGCATCCCGTCTTCGCATCAGGCGAAGCGACGACGGCTTTCATTGACAAGCACCGCGACGAGCTGCTGGCGCCGCGCGCAGGTGCTGCGGTCGCGAAAATCAGCCTCGCCGCGTTGTTGCTGTATGTCACCGACGCTAGCGCGCCGCCGTGGCGACAGGGCCGCACACTTGCGGCGACGTTTGCGCTTCCCGTGCGCCTTGAGCTCGATGGCGTCCACGATCTCGAAATTCTGCGCGAGCGCGATGGCGGATACATCGTCCACCGCGACGGCCGCGCGCACCGCGTCGAGATCGACGAACTCAGCCGCGATGCCATCCGCTTCCGCAGCAACGGCCTGACGCAATCGGCAAGGTTTCTGCGCGACGGCGATCGGCTTGACGTGCTGTACCAGGGCATCACGCTGGCGGTCCGCGATCTGACCTTGGCGGCGCCGGCAGCGACGGCTTTAACGGGCAGCGACGGCAAGGTGCGCGCCGCGATGAACGGCCGCGTGGTGGCGGTGCTGGTCCAGCCGGGCGAGCGCGTCGCCGCCGGCCAGCCGGTCATGACGCTGGAAGCCATGAAAATGGAACATGTGCATACCGCGCCGATCCCGGGCACGATCGCCGCCATCGACGTCGTCGAAGGCGAGCAGGTGACGACCGGAAAGATCGTCGCCGAGATCGAAGCAGATTCGCGTCAGGATTGAACGGGAGAAAGCCTTCGTAGAAGGTCGTCATCACCCGGCTTGACCGGGTGATCCAGTAATCGCAGGCGTTAGTGTTTACTGGATCGCCCGGTCAAGCCGGGCGACGACGGCGGGGAATGTGATCCGCGATCACACCTCCAGCTTGTCGCCGCCTTTCAGATCGAGAATTTCGCGGGCCTCGTCGGGAGACGCGACTTCAAGGCCGAGGCCTTCGATGATCTTGCGGGCGAGCTGCACCTGCTCGGCGTTGGAGGCCGCCATCCGGCCCGGCGCCGCCCACAGCGAGTTCTTCGAGGCCGACGCGGATGTTGCCGCCCATTGCCGCCGCCATCGCCGCGATCGGGAGTTGATTGCGCCCGGCACCCAGCACCGACCAGACGAACTTGTCGCCGAACAGGCGGTCGGCGGTGCGCTTCATGTGCAGCACGTCCTCCGGATGCGCGCCGGTGCCGCCCTGCAGGCCGAACACCGTCTGCACGAACAGCGGCGGCTTCACCATGCCCTGTTCGAGGAAATAGTTCAGATTGTAGAGATGCGCGGTGTCGTAGCATTCGAACTCAAAGCGCGTGCCGGTCTCCGACAGCGTCTTCAATACGTATTCGATGTCCTGGAAGGTGTTGCGGAAAACGATATCCTTGTTCTCGAGATGCTTGCGTTCCCATTCATGGTCGAATTTCTTGAACCGGTTGAGCATGCCGAAGAACGCGAAATTCATCGATCCCATGTTGAGCGAGGCGACTTCCGGCTTGTAGACCGCGGCGGGGCGGACCCGTTCGTCCACCGTCATGGTCGGCGCGCCGCCGGTGGTGAGGTTGATGACGCAGTTCGAGCGCTGCTTGATGATCTTCAGGAACGGCGCAAAGGCCTCGGGGCTCTGGTCGGGCTGGCCGGTCTTCGGATTGCGGGCGTGCAGATGCACGATGGCGGCGCCCGCTTCGGCGGCGTCGACCGCCGCGTCGGCGATTTCCTGCGGCGTCACCGGCAACGCCTTCGACATCGACGGGGTATGGATCGCACCGGTCACGGCGCAGGTGATGATGACTTTGCGGCTCATGGTTTTGCCTTCTTTCTTGCTTGAGTCGGGATTTCAGGATTTGTCGTTCTGGGCGGCCTTGTGCGCGGCCAGCGCGGCGAGGCGCTGATTGCGCCGCTGCGTCAGCGCGGCGCTGCGTTCAGGCGCAGGCTCATGCGGCCATGCCGCGATCACGCGGTCCACATTCGGGCTTTGGTACACTTCCGGGCCGGCGGCCGCCGACGCCAGCTCCTTGTAGAAACCGGTGTAGCGCGCGCAATAATCCGGGATGCCGCCGGGCGCATTGAGTTCGATGGTCTCGAACGGCCCGAGAAACGACCAGCGCAGCCCGAGGCCGTCCTTGACCGTGTGATCGAGATCATCCGCCGAAATGTAACCTTCGCCGACCAGACGGAAGGCTTCGGCCAGCAGGGCGCCCTGCAGCCGGTTCAGCACAAAGCCGTTGATCTCCTTGTTGATGGTGACCGGCACCTGCCCGATCTCGCGATATACGGCGCGCGCTCGCGCGATGGCGGCCGGCGAGGTCCACGGCGCGCCGCACAATTCGACCAGCGGCACCAGATGCGGCGGATTGACGGGATGACCGACCAGGCAGCGCGCCCGGCCCGGCAGCGTTTCGGTAAAACGCGAGGCCACGATGGCCGAGGTCGAGGATACCAGCAGCGCGTCAGGGGGCGCCAGCCGGTCGAGTTGGGCAAAGATGGTCTGCTTCTCCTCGACTTTCTCCGGCCCGTTTTCCTGGACGAACTCGACATCCATCACGGCCTCCTCGAGACCAGCCGCAACCGAGACCCGTGCGACGGCGCCGTCCGGATCGTCGGCCAGTCCAGCTTGCGCCAGCGCGCGCAATTCATCGCGGATCAGGCGCGGCGCGGCCGCCAGGGTCGGAACATGCGGATCGGTGATCCGCACGTCCCATCCGGCGCGGGCGAAGATCGTGGCCCAGGCGCGTCCGATCAGGCCGACGCCGACGATGGCGACATGTCGATTTTGTGTTTTCATTTTCCTTCCGTCACCAGAGCATCCTGTTGTCGCTTGCCGCGATCTCTGATCAAAGTTAGAGTTGCAAAAGAACGAGCCGTTGTCGATTCCTCCCTCACGATTCCCTGCATGGCAGAGCCGCGTAGAGTTGGCCAGCCGCGCTCGATCTGGCGAAGCCGCTCGGTCTGACCGGCTGACGTTTTCCAAACGGCGGAGCGATCATGGATCTCGATATCAAGGGTTTGCGCGTGCTGGTCACCGCCGGCGGCAACGGCATCGGTCGCGCGATTGCGCGCGCCTTCGCCGGCGAAGGCGCCAGGGTTCATACCTGCGATGTCGATGAGGCGGCGTTGTCCGCGCTGGCATCAAGCGATCCCGCCATCGCATCGACGCCCTGCGACGTTTCCGACCGCGCCGCCGTCAAGAACCTGTTCGCGGACGCCGTGGCCAAACTCGGCGGCCTTGATGTGCTGGTCAACAATGCCGGCGTCGCCGGGCCGACGTCGAAAGTCGAGGAGATGAATCCGGAAGACTGGGACCGCTGCCTGGACATCTGCCTGACCGGGCAATTCAACTGCGTCAGGCTGGCGGTGCCGTTGTTGCGCAACAGCAGGAACGCCTCGATCGTCAATATTTCGTCGGCCGCGGGCCGGCTCGGCTTTGCGATGCGCACGCCCTATGCCGCGGCGAAATGGGGCGTGATCGGTTTTACCAAATCGCTGTCGATCGAGCTTGGACCGGACAACATCCGCGTCAACGCCATCCTGCCCGGCCTGGTCGCCGGCGACCGCCAGCGCCGCGTACTGGAAGCCAAGGCGCAGCGGCGCGGAATTTCCTATGCGGAAATGGAGCGCACCGCGTTTTCCTACACCTCGATCAAGGACTATGTGACGCCGGAGCAGATCGCCGATCAGATTCTGTTGATGTGCAGCCCGCGCGGCAGGACGATTTCCGGCCAGGCGATTTCGGTGTGCGGCGATACCCAGATGCTGGGATAGACGGCGGGCGGCGTCTTCGGGAATTGCATCGGCGCGACCGATCAGCTGTTCGGCTTGGCGTCCTTGAGCTTGATATTGGCGAGGATGCGGTCGGCTTCGGTGCGCCAGTCGGCGCTGTGGGCAAACGCTTCGCTGCCTTTCGCACCGAACAGGCCTTCATCGGCGAGGTCGGCGACCCAGGCCTGGCGTTCCGCCGTTCCTTCCGCCGACCACGGCGTGAGCCCGATCTCGCGCACGGTTTCCGCCACCTCGCGAACCTCCTCGCTGCGGCGCCGGCCATGTTCGATCACGCGCTGGAAGAAGTAGGCGCCCTGTTTTTCCCAATTGATGCCGGGAAAGGTTTCCGCCAGCGAGGCCAGGACCGCATCCTCGACGCCGTAGGCGCGGGCGGTGGTGAAACTTTCAATCACCATCGCCTCCAGACCCTTGATCATCACGCTGCGGCACATCTTGACCGCCGAGGCGACGCCGAGCTCGTGGCTCGCAACCTTGGCGTCGAAGCCGAGTTCCACCAGCAGCGGCGCGAGCTCCGCGGCATCGGCGCCGCCAAGCAGCAAGGGCACCTTGATGCGGTATGGCGGGATCGAGGTCATGACGGCAGCTTCGACGTAGCGACCGCTATTGCCGTCGATCAGCGCCGCCGCACGACGCTTGGCGCCCGGCGATGCCGAATTGAAGTCCAGGAACCAACCGCCCGGTTTCACCGCCGGCGCGCAAGCCTGCGCGACCGGCACCGCCTGGCTCGCGGTGACGGCGGAAACGATGAAGTCGGCCGCCGCGGCGAGATCAGCATGGGATGCCGCCAGCGCGACGCCATGCGCCGAGGCGTGTTCGCGCAGCGCGCCGCCGGCCTGATTGCTGCGCAGCTTGATGTCGTAGGCGGTGACTTCCACGTCCTGCTGGCGCAGGTCTTCGGCGAGAATGCGGCCCACCTCGCCATAACCGACGAGGCCTACATTCCACTGCCTGGGGTTGGTCGACATGGCGGTCATCCAAATCATCTCCGGCTTATCCGCGGGTGACAGTATTCGAGATGTTCTGTTACGGCCAGCGGCGGCCCGCGCCCGGCAGCCGCGGAACTTGCCGCTGCCCAACCGTGGAATTTCGGATAAGGTCGCGGCGCATGGATTATCAAGACTCAGCGTCGACGGTTCTGGGCAACGCCGTCGTCGATTGGCTGGCCGACGAGGCGTTGCTCGAATCCGAGCCCGCCGCACTCTATGGCGAATTATGCCGGCGCCTGCGCGGCATCGGAATGCCGCTTCTGCGCGGACATGTCGCGTTTCGAATCCTGCACCCGCTCTACGATGCCAGTACCGTGAGCTGGACCGCCGCGACCGGCGCGGTGGTCGACCTTTTCAGCCCCGAGGACAGCGGGCAGGAGCGATTTCTGCGCAGCCCGCTCGGACATGTGCTGGCGCATCGCCTGCCGGTGCTGCGGCGGCGGCTGACCGGCGAGACCGCGCTGCTCGACTTCGAGGTGTTCGACGAATATCGCGCCATGGGGGGCACCGACTATCTCGTGCTGCTGATCGGATACGACCGGGTCGGGCAGAGCGGAATCCTCTGTTCCTGGCTCGGCGACCGGGCCGAGGGTTTTACCGACGACGAACTGGGGCTGCTCCAGCGCATTACCCGCCAGCTCGGCATCGCGTTGAAGTCGAAGATCCAGCGCAGCGTCGCGCAGAACATCGCCCATGCCTATCTCGGCAAGCGCGCCGGTCAGGCCGTGCTCAACGGCCTGATCCGGCGCGGCGACGGCGAAAAGATCACCGCGGCGTTGTGGTACAGCGACCTTCGCCATTCGACCGAATTGGCCGACCGTCTTACGGCCGAGGATTTCCTGAATCTGCTGGGGCGCTATTTCGAGATGACGGCGGCCGCCGTGCTCGACCATGGCGGCGAAGTAGTCTCGCTGATCGGCGATGCCGTGCTCGGCCTGTTTCGGGTCGAAGGTTCGACCGAGCAGGCTTGCGGCCGCGCGCTCGCCGCGGCCCACGAAGCGCGCCGGCGCCTGGCCGCCGCGCTGCCGCCGCCGACCAACAATCCGGCTCTCGACTTCGGCATCTCGCTGCATCTCGGCCAGGTGATCTACGGCAATGTCGGCGTTGCCGATCGTTTGCAGTTCACCCTGGTCGGAGCCGCGGTCAACGAGCTGGTCCGGGTGCAGGACCTGACCAAGCAGCTCGGCTGTCCCCTGCTGGCCACCGCTCCCTTCGCGGCCGCGGGCGCGGGCGCATGGCGCCCGCTCGGCGAGCATCTGTTGCGTGGCTTCGAAACGCCGATGCCGATCCTGACCATGTAGCCGCCGCCGGCCGGCTGAAACCTTTCGCCTGGACCCCGGCGCGTACCGGTGCCTTCACAGGATTCGAGACGTCTTGTCGCCCCAATAGCGGTCGCGCAACAATCGCTTGTAGAGTTTGCCGGTGGGAAGCCGCGGCAGTTCCGCCTCGAAGTCGATCGAGCGCGGCACTTTCTGGCGCGACAGCGATTGGCTGCAGAAGGTGATCAGCTCTTCGGCGAGAGCCGGACACGGCAAAATCCCCGGCATCGGTTGCACCACCGCCTTTACCTCCTCGCCAAGATCGGCGTTGGGAACACCGAACACGGCGGCGTCCGCGATCTTGGGATGGGTGATCAGGAGGTTCTCGCATTCCTGCGGGTAGATGTTGACGCCTCCCGAAATGATCATGAAGGTCGCGCGATCGGTCAGATGGAGAAAGCCGTCACTGTCGACATAACCGACATCGCCGACGGTGCTCATGCTGCCGTCCGGCGAACGGGCCTCGCGGGTCTTGTTCGGATCGTTGAAATATTCAAACGGCGTGGCGGTCTTGAACCAGACCGTGCCCGGCGTGCCGGCCGGGCAGGGCTGCATGGTTTCATCGAGAATGTGCAGTTCGCCGAGCAGGACCTTGCCGACGGTGCCGCGGTGGGCGAGCCATTCGGCGCTGTTGCATGCAGTAAACCCGAGGCCTTCGGTGGCGCCGTAATATTCGTGGATGATCGGTCCCCACCACGCGATCATGTCTGCCTTCACCATCGCCGGGCAGGGCGCGGCGGCGTGGATCGCGATCTCCAGCGAGGACAAGTCGTAGCGTTGCCGGGTCTCCGCCGGCAGCTTCAGCATGCGCGAGAACATCGTCGGCACCAGCTGGCTGTGGGTGACGCGCCATGTCTGGACCAGTTCGAGATAGCGTTCCGGATCGAAGCTTTCCATGATGATGGCGGTGCCGCCCATCCGGATGGTGAGATTGACGGCGGCCTGCGGCGCCGAATGATAAAGCGGCGCCGGCGACAGATAGATCATCCCTTCGCGGTACTGCCAAAGCTTTTGCAGGAAGTCGAACAGCGGCATCTGCTGACTTGGCGGCTGCTCCGGCAACGGCCGCAAAATGCCCTTCGGCCGGCCGGTGGTGCCCGACGAATAAAGCATGGCGGTGCCGATGCATTCGTCCGCGATGGGGGTGCCGGGCATCTCCGACGTCGCCTGCTGCAGCCCGACGATGCGCTCGCCTTCGCCCGGACCGTCGACGACGATGCAGAGTTCGACCTTGGGGCACTGCTTGAGAGCCTCGCGGGCGACGTCAAGTTTTGCCATCGACGTAATCAGGATGCGTGATTCGCTGTTGCTGACGATGTAGGCAAGTTCGCTTCCGGTCAGGTACGAATTCACGCAGGTGAAATATAATCCGGAGCGCTCGCCCGCGCCGCAGGCCTCCAGGTAGCGGCTATTGTTCTCCATGAAGATCGCATAGTGATCGAGCCGCTTCAGGCCGCGACGGCGGAACAGATGCGCCAGACGGTTGCTGCGCGCTTCAAGCTCGGCATAGGTCACGGCTTCGCCCGAATTCGCCATGATGAAGGCGGGCTGAAGCGGACGGAGACGGGCGTGCTTGCCGGTGTACATGGTTCCTCCAACGATTTTTTGCTTGAGGACAGCTTAGCGGTGTCGTCGCAAAAAAGGGAACCGGAAAATGATCCGCGCCTGGGGGCCGCTGTAGTCAGCTGGATGGCCCGAACACCAGCGTTGCGGCGCCGGCGCGTCGGCAAGGTCAGGCCGCGCGGGTGAAGTACGACTTCTTTGCCGCGGACTGGGTTTCGTAAATCGAGCCCTGCCGCGTCGCGGGGGGCAGCGGCAGGCGCACGGGAACGCTGGTCATGCGCGGCGCCACCACCGGGTCACCGGACAACAGCCGGCTGTTGAATTCGGTGAAATCCTTGACTCCCATCAGCGGCCAGGCGTCGCTCGCCGCGACTTCATAGAGCAGCAAATTGCGCGGGCGATCCGAGGTGTTCATGGCCGACCCGTGCAGTGCCCGGACATGGTGGAACGACATGCTGCCGGCCCGGCCCATGCAAGGGACCGCGCGCTCGATCTCGCTTTGGATGCTGTCGGGGTCGATCATGCCGGCAAAGCAACCGTCGTCGCCATGGTGATTCCAGACCTCGCCGGTATGGGTGCCGGGCGTCACCAGCATCGGCCCGTTCGACAGATCGGTATCGTCGAGCAGCACGCCGATCGCGAGAACGTCGTCGTTGGTGTGCGGATAGAACGCCCAGTCCTGATGCCATTCCACCGGCGATCCGTAATGCGCCGACTTCATGTTGAGCTTGGAGCCGTGCAGCCTTAAGCCGGGGCCGAGCAGTTTCTTCAGGATGTCGAGCACGGCCGGCGAGCGTACGATCTCGTCGAACAGGGCGTGCACCTTGTGCGGCGTCTTGATCCGGCGGACGCGAGGGCTTTCCGCGGTGTGGCCCGGCTCGAGATCATAGACATCGGTATGCTCGAGGGTTTTTGCCGATCCCGCAACCAATTCCGAGATCACCGAGCGCAGCTGCGCCAGCGTGCCGGCGCCCAGTACCTCGGGCACCACGATGACCCCGTCGCGCTTGTAGGTCTGCACATCCTGTTCTGAAATCATCCCGCTTCCCTTCCGGTTGCGGCTTGACCAGACCAAATGATAAGCGCTGTCATTTGGCCCGTACAAGCCAAATCGTGCATTTCTGACGCCTGTTCGCTAGTCTTGCTCCCATGAGCACCGCCGGGCCCAACGACCTGCATTCCGCCCCAACGGTATCCGCGGTGGCCGAACTGGCGGGCGTATCATCGATCACGGTCAGCCGCGTGGTGCGTCTGCACAATCTGGTCGCGCTACGCACCCGGGTCAGGGTCGAGGCCGCGATGCGCGAACTGGGCTACGTGCCGAACCAGGTGGCCGGCGCGCTGGCCAGTAACCGCACCAGTTCGGTCGGCGTGCTGGTGCCGACGATCGCAAATTCGACCTTCGCCGATACGGTGCAGGGCCTGTCCGACGAGCTGGAGCCGGTTTGGACGATCTGGAAATGGGCCGGCTGATCGCGCCGATCCTGAGCACCATTCGCGTCGATGGCGACGCCTCGGCCGCACCGCCGCGAAGTTGATGCTGACGCGCACCGGGGCCGCGGCAGGTCGACCTCGGCTTCGAGCTTGTTCTTCGCGACAGCGGCTGACGCGCGGCTGTTCAAATTTTTGAATTTTGCAACACGGCAAGGTTGCAGAAAAGTGGATTCCATATGGCTATACTCAGCGAATCTCGGCGCGGTGGTCATGCGCCGAACGTTCGTTCGACCGCGCTCGGAGGAAAATAACGAATGGCGAATGATGATCGCACGAAGGTAATTCCCAGGAGAACGCCGGAATCAGCTGCCATGTTGGCAAACGTCAAACGAGCGATGTCGATCACCGCCAAGCTCAACCGTTTGACGTTCAACGATGCGGACGAAGTCCGGGCCTTGTTCAGCGATCTCATCGGCAAGAAGGTGGACGACAGCTTTTTATTGACCCCACCATTCTACACAACCGGTGGGGTCGACATCCGTATCGGACGCAATGTTTTCGTAAATCAGAACTGCACTTTTTATGATCTTGGCGGGCTCGACATTGCCGATGATGTGATGATCGGGCCGAACGTGAGCATCGTCACGTCTGGCCATCCCGTCGAACCGTCTCGGCGGCGCGCCTTCACAATCGCAAAGCCCATCGTGATTGAAAGAAACGTATGGATCGCAGCCGGCGCAACGATCATCGGCGGAGTGGCGGTGGGCGAAAACTCTGTTGTTGCGGCGGGTTCCGTAGTCACCAGGAACGTTCCCCCCAATACTCTTGTCGGAGGAAACCCGGCGAGGGTCATCCGTTCGATTGCCGACTGAGGGCACGACTTTCCTGCGTCTCTCAAAACTCCCCGATTTTCGACCTGAAATCGCTGTTGCAGCAGTCTTGATATTCCGATCGCCACCGCGGGTTGGCATTTGCGCTGACGCATCGCTTATAATAGGTTAGCGCAATCACTCAACCTTGGGGAGATCGAACATGGCGTCGACGGCAGACCTTGCCAAATTGAAGATTGACGATTTCGCGCCGCATCTCGATGCGGCCTTCGAGATGCAAACTCCTGATGGTGCGGTGCCGCTGAAACTCGTGACCGCCGATGCAGACGCTGAGTCCGTGAAAGACGGCCGCGAAGGCGGCAGCTTCTCGCTGCATTTCCTCGCTCCCCAGGGCCGCTGGCTGCCGCAGGGAATCTATCCGGTCAAACATCCGACGCTCGGCACGCTCGATATCTTCCTGGTGCCGAGCGGAGCGCTGCACGACGGCCACGGCTATCACGCGGTGTTCGGATAAGCTTCGCCGTCGTTCGCCGGTCAGGCCGGCGCGGCGGTCCAGCGCATCAAATCGTAGACGCCCTGGTCCTGCTCGGTTTTGAATCCGAGGCGGCGGTAGAGCCGCATCGCCGGGTTGTACTTTTCGACATGGATGGTGACCGCCTTGCCCGCGGTCGCGGCCTCGTCCATCAGGTCGCGCAGCAGCGCGGCGCCAAGTCCGTGGCCGCGATGCGCCGGCAGGAAGGCGATGTCGATGATGCTGTGCTGGGTCGGCCAGCGCCCGATGTAGAGACGTCCGATCTCTTCGCCGCCACGCATCGTCACCAGCCAGTCGGCTTCCGGATAGTGTCGCTGGTAATGCGTGTGCTGCGCCTGGAATTGCATGTCCAGGAACTCCGCCTTCTGCGCGTCGGTCCATGGCGTGACGGCGAGTTCCCCGGTGCGCGTCGAGGCATAGACCCGCGCCAGGAACGGCAGGTCGGCGTCGGTGATAGGGCGGAACGCCAGGCCTGCATCGGCCGCGCGTGCCCAGCCGAACGGCACCGGCGGGATCGCGTGCATTTGCACTTCGCTCAAGGACGCTGCGGAAACACGCCCCTCAGGCAGATGATGAAAGTGAGGGCCAGATACGGCTGCACGTTGTTATGCGACAAGGAGCTGCCGGCAGAAGAGGTCGCTTGCAGCGCCATCTGAGTCTGGGTGCCGCTCGGAAGATAAAGGTTCATGCCGGTGGATCTCGCCAGCACCTCGCCCTGGGGGGTGCGGTCCTTTCCGATCTGGTTGCTCGAAATAAGGGGATGGTTGTGCGATGGTATTTCCGACGCGAGCAGGGTGACGCTGGTCTCGCCGCCGGACTCGCCGAGAACGCGAGGCGTCAGACCACTGCCGTTGCCTACCCCGACCGGTGCGGATCCCGCCATATTGGGCAGCCCGAAGGTCGAGATGCCATTGCCGCCGAAATAGGTTCCGAGCAGCGAGAACAGCGCGGTGTTCTGCGAGATCGCCATCAGCTGTCCGTCACAGGTCGCCCAGTTATTCGGGGCGAAGGTGCCGGCAAAGATTCGCATTTCGGCGAGGAACGGATCAGACATGGCAGCCTCTAGCTTTGCGATGGATAGACGCCGTACAGCGCGATGATGAAATTGACGCACAGGAACGGCATCATGTTGTCATGAGGCCCACTGCCGCCGATTTGAGTCAGGGATGCT
Organism: uncultured Alphaproteobacteria bacterium; assembly: GCA_963734795.1. Lineage (GTDB taxonomy): Bacteria > Pseudomonadota > Alphaproteobacteria > Rhizobiales > Xanthobacteraceae > Bradyrhizobium. The sequence goes on along the minus strand of CAVTIW010000009.1, from coordinate 295,222 downwards.
GCATTCAGCGGTTCGGCCCCGGGGCCTGGATGGTAAGGTGTCGTATTGACGGTATTGGCCAATACGTTGCCCCCGGGCCCGCTCGCGTTGGCGCTATTGGTCGAAGCGAATAGCGTGTGATTGTGGGCCGGCAGTTGACTGGTGTTCAAGGTGACGGTTTCCAAACCACCTTGTTGGCCGAGTACATAAGTCTGGGTTCCCTGCCCTGTCCCGGCATGGATCGGGAGGCGGCCCAGCAGGTTGGGCAATCCGAAGGTGGTTTGGCCATTGCCGCCATAGGTGGTGCCGATCAGATTGTACAGGGTGCTATTTGTGGCGATTGAAATGAGCGATCCGTCGCAGATCGCCCAGCCGACCGGTGCGAAGGTGCCGCCAAACATCCGGATCTCGCCGACATAGGGTTGGCTCATCGAAAGCGTCCTCAGTTCCGGGAGGGGTAAATGCCGCTCAGGGCGATGACGAAGTTCAGTACCAGGAACGGGGCCCTGTTCTCGTGCGGCTGGCTGGCGCCAACATTGGCGATCGCCGTGGGGGCCATCGGCTGCAGACTGGCCGCGGCATGATAAGCCTGCGATCCGGTCTGGGCCAAAAAGTTCCCGGTAGGGATTTCGACGGTTCCGGCCTGGGTCACGCCCTGCAACATATGCAGATGCGCCGGCATCTCGCTTTGGCTGAGCGTATGCATTTCCTCGCCGCCGAGGGTGCCGACCGCGCCGCCGATCGGGCCTCCGGTGTGTACCGGAGTGCGGCCTTGCAGATTGGGAAGGGCAAAGTTTTGTACTCCATTGCCGCCGTAATAGGTACCGATGACAGCGAACAGCGGCTGGTTCTGGCTGATCGGCAGCAGCGCGCCGTTGCAAAACGCCCAGCCCTTCGGAGGAAAATTCCAGGAAATGATTTTGACTTCGGCAAGAAACGGCGTGCTCACACTCCAGCCCCCCAGGTAAGTGCAACGTCAAGTTTAGCCGATCCAGATAAGCCCGTCGACAGAAATCTGCACGAGCTGCACGATCATCGATCGCTTGATCACGGCATTGCATTCAAGGCCGGCCTCAACCGGCTTCGATAAAGCAGATTGAGGTCGCCCGCCGCCGCCAATCGGCGGCAGGCGCGACTTTCGGACTGCATAACGATTTTGCTTGATCGCGGCCGGTTCTTGAACAGACTGCGAGCCGATCGCATCTTGGGCATAGATCACGGCAGCCGCCTCCATCGGTCGTGGCCAGCCAAGTAGATGCGATTGCGCGCGACCGAGAAATCGAAGCGCCTGGCTCAAAGGGAAACCTTCATGATCCCTTCATTCTGCGACCCCAGACCGCTGATCGTGCTGCTGGCAGTCACCTTGTCCGGTTGCGGGGACAAGACGCCGCAGCCGGCGGCGGTCGCTCCGGCGCCGGTGACCGTTGCACAGCCGACCAAACGCACGGTCACGGATTGGGATGAATTCACCGGGCGGTTCGAGGCGGTCGAAGAGGTGCAGGTTCGCGCCCGGGTCGGCGGATTTGTCACTAACGTCGAGTTCAAGGACGGCGACATGGTTCATGCCGGCGACCTGCTCTATCTGATCGATTCCCGCCCCTTCGAAGCCGTCGCCGAGCAGGCCGATGGCCAGCTAGCGGATGCGCGCGCCAAGGTGGAGCTTGCCAAGCGCGATCTCGACCGCGGCTTGACCCTGGTCCAGACCAGCGCTGTCTCCGAACAGATCGTCGACCAGCGCCGCCAGGCCTTGCAGGCGGCACACGCCGCCGAGACCGTGGCCGAAGGCACGCTGAAGGCCGCCCAGCTCAATATCGAGTTCAGCCATGTGCTGGCACCGATCACGGGCCGGGTCAGCCGCCATCTCGTCAGCGTCGGCAACCTGGTGCAGGGCAGCGAAGGCGGCGCGACGCTATTGACCTCGATCGTCTCGCTCGATCCGATCTACGTTTATTTCGACATGGATGAAGCGACCTATGTCAAAAACAACCGGCTTTATTTCGAGGGCAAGCGTCCGAGTTCGCGCGAGAACCCCAACCCGGTCCAGGTCACGCTGGTCGGCGAGACCAAGCCGTCGCATGACGGCAAGGTGGATTTCCTCGACAACCGGCTCGATCTTTCCACCGGCACGCTGCGCGGCCGCGCGGTGGTCCCGAACAAGAATCTTTCGATCCTGCCGGGGCAGTTCGGCCGGGTGCGGCTGATCGGCAGCTCGCCCTACGAAGCGCTGCTGCTGCCGGATACGGCGATCGTGACCGATCAATCGCGCAAGATCGTTTTCGTGGTGAAGGACGATGACACCGTCGAAGCCCGTCCGGTTACGCTGGGACCGCTGGATGATGGCTTGCGGGTGATCCGCGACGGCCTGAAGCCGGAAGACCGCGTCATCGTCGACGGCCTGCAGCGCGCACGTGTCGGGGCCAAGGTCAGCCCGCACACCGCCAACGCCGCTCCGACCGGCAGCAAGACATGAACCTCGGCCAGCTTTCCATCAATCGGCCGATCCTGGCGATGGTGATGTCCATCGTGCTGCTGATCGTCGGCGCGATCGCGTACACCACGCTGCCGGTCGCGGAATATCCGCAGGTGGTCCCGCCGACCGTCGTGGTCACCACGCAATATCCGGGCGCCTCCGCACAGACCGTTTCCGATACGGTGGCCGCACCGATCGAGCAGCAGATCAACGGCGTCGAGGACATGCTGTATCTCTACAGCCAGGCCACCTCGAACGGCCAGCTCACGATCACCGTCACCTTCAAGCTCGGCACCGATCTCGACAAGGCCCAGGTGCTGGTTCAGAACCGGGTCGCCATCGCACAGCCGCAGCTGCCGGAAGAGGTGCAGCGCAACGGCGTCGTCACGCGCAAAAACAGCCCGGACATCCTGATGGTCGTGTTCATGCTGTCGCCCGACGACAGCTTCGACCAACTTTATATCAGCAACTACGCGCTGCTGCAGGTGCGGGACCAGTTGTTGCGGCTCGACGGCATCGGCGACATCCAGATTTTCGGCGCACGCGACTACTCGATGCGGCTGTGGCTCGATCCGGACAGGATCGCCAACCTCGGATTGACTGCCGGCGACGTGCTGGCGGCGATCCGCGCCCAGAACCTGCAGATCACCGGCGGCCAGCTCGCCGCGCCGCCGATCGCCGACCGGGCGTTCCAGCCCAATCTCACCTTCACCGGCCGGCTTCGGAATATCGAGCAGTTCGAGGATATCCTCATCAAGGCCGGCGAAGGCGGCCGCACCGTGCGGCTGCGCGACGTGGCCCGCGTCGAACTGGGCGCGCTGGATTACACCACCAACAGCTTCCTGCTACGCAAGACCGCGGTGGCGATGCTGGTGACCCAGCGCCCCGGCTCGAACGCGCTGGCCACCGCAAAGAATATTTCCGACGCCATGGTCAGGCTCAAGGCCAGTTTCCCCAAAGGGCTCGACTACAACATCGGCTACAACCCTACCGAGTTCATCGCGCAGTCGGTCAGTGAGCTGATCAAGACAATCTATGAGGCGATGGCGCTCGTCGTCATTGTCGTGCTGGTGTTCCTGCAGGGCTGGCGTCCGGCGATCATCCCGATCGTCGCCATTCCGGTGTCGCTGGTCGGCACCTTCGCCGCGATGGCCGCGCTCGGCTTTGCGATCAACAATCTGACCCTGTTCGGCCTCGTGCTGGCGGTCGGCATCGTGGTCGATGACGCCATCGTGGTGGTCGAAAACGTCGAGCGGCATCTTCGCGACGGCATGAGCCGGCGCGACGCAGCGCTGCGCACCATGGAGGAGGTCGGCGGCGCGCTGGTCTCGATCGCGCTGGTGCTGTGCGCGGTATTCGTGCCCACCGCATTCCTCGGCGGCATCTCCGGGCAATTCTTCCAGCAGTTCGCCATCACCATCGCGGTGGCGACGGCGATCTCCTGCTTTTGCTCGCTGACGCTGTCTCCCGCGCTCGCATCGCTGATCCTGCAGCCCCATGAGGAAAAGCGGCCGCCGGCGACCTGGAATTTCATCGCGCGCGGTTGGGAGAGGTTTACCGGTTTCTTCAACCGCGGCTTCGACCGGCTGTCGCATGGCTATGGCAGCGCGGCCGGGTTCGTGATCCGGCATTCGGCGGTGATGCTGCTGGTCTATGTGGTGCTGATCGGCAGCGCCGGATGGCTGCTGGTGACCACCTCGCAAGGCTTCATCCCCGCGCAGGATCGCGGTTATATCATTGTTTCCGCGCAACTGCCCGGCGCAGCCTCGCTGGCGCGAACCACCGAGATCGTCCGCCAGATCGAAAAGATCGCGCTCGACACCCCCGGCATCATTCGCGTGGCGGCATTCGCCGGCCTGTCCGGCGCGACCCGCACCCAGGCCAGCAATGCCGCGGCATTATTCCCGGTATTCGATGAACCGGAAACGCGCCTGAAGAAGGGTTTGTCGGCGGCGAAAATCACCGGCGAATTGCGCAAGCGCCTTGCGGTGATCGAGGGCGCTTTCATCATCGTTATTCCACCGCCTTCGATTCCCGGGATCGGCACCGGCGGCGGCTTCACCATGCGCATTCAGGATCGCCAGGGCCGCGGTCCGGAATTGCTGGCGCAGGCCACCGACGAACTGGTCGCTGCGGCCCGCAAGGCGCCGGGGCTGACCGCGGTGTTTTCGCCCTACACCGCCAATACGCCGCAGGTGTTCGTCGACATCGACCGCATCAAGGCGCAGAAACTCGGCGTTCCCATCCAGAACGTCACCGACGCGATCGAGACCTATTTCGGCTCGGCCTATGTCAACGACTTCAATATTCTCGGCCGCACCTATCACGTCACCGCGCAAGCCGATCTGCAATTTCAGAAAGAAACCGCCGATCTCGCCCGCCTGCGCACCCGCAACGCCGCCGGCGACATGGTGGAACTCGGCAGCGTGGTGAGTTTCCGCGACATCGCCGGGCCGGATCGCGTCGCGCGCTACAACCTCTATACGACCTCCGAACTCCAGGGCGACACCTTGCCGGGAACCAGTTCGACGACCGCCATCAACACCATGGAGCAACTTGCGGAGCAAACGCTGCCGAGCGGGTTTTCCTATGAATGGACCGACCTGTCCTACCAGCAGGTCACCGGCGCCAATGCGGGTCTCTATGTATTCCCGATCTGCGTGCTGTTCGTGTTCCTGGTGCTGGCGGCGCAATATGGCAGCTGGAGTCTGCCGTTCGCCGTCATCCTGATCGTGCCGATGTGCCTGCTCGCCGCGACCATCGGCGTGCGGATCATGGGCCAGGACGTCAACATCCTCACCCAGATCGGGTTCGTGGTTCTGGTCGGGCTTGCGGCGAAGAATGCGATCCTGATCGTCGAATTCGCCCGCGACATCGAACTCGAAGGCCGCGAGCGCCTCGAGGCCGTCATCGAGGCCTGCCGCTTGCGGCTGCGTCCGATTCTGATGACATCGTTTGCGTTCATTCTCGGCGTGCTGCCGCTGGTGATTTCATCCGGCTCGGGGTCCGAAATGCGTCAGGCGGTCGGCGTCGCGGTGTTCTTCGGCATGCTCGGCGTGACGCTGTTCGGGCTGATCTTCACGCCGATCTTCTACATGATCGTTCGCAATCTGGCCGATTCGTCGCAGCGGAAAAAGCCAGTGCCGGTCAGATAGCGGGCGACGATCGTCGATCCTGCCTGGATCGCCGATGCCGCCGGTGCACGTGAAATAGATGGGCAGCGGCAGGGTTATAAAATAACATGCTCGGAAACAAGAATGACGGGGAGGCACATATGAAATCGGGATTGTTGTCGACGGCCGTGGTGACATGCGGCCTGTTGCTCGCCACTCCGGCGTCGGCACAGGGCGTCAAGATCGGCATCCTGAACGACCAGTCCGGCGTCTATGCCGACTACGGCGGCAAATCTTCCGTCGAGGCGGCCAGGATGGCGATCGAGGATTTTGGCGGCAGCGTGCTCGGCCAGAAGATCGAGATGGTCACCGCCGATCACCAGAACAAGCCGGATTTGGCCACCAGCATCGCGCGGCGCTGGTATGACACCGAAAACGTCGACATGATCACCGAGCTCACGACCTCGTCGGTGGCGCTGGCGGTGCAGGAGCTGTCAAAGGAAAAGAAGAAGATCGACATTGTGGTAGGTGCTGCGAGCTCGCGCATCACCGGCGATGCCTGCACGCCCTATGGCTTCCACTGGGCTTTCGATACCCACGCGCTGGCCGTGGGCACCGGCGGCGCGCTGGTCAAGGCCGGCGGCGACACCTGGTTCTTCCTGACCGCCGACTACGCGTTCGGTTATGCGCTTGAAAAGGATACCAGCGACATCGTCACGGCGAATGGCGGCAAGGTGCTCGGCGCGGTCCGCATTCCCCTGAACTCGTCGGATTTCTCCTCGTTCCTGCTGCAGGCGCAGAGCTCGAAGGCCAAGATCGTCGGCCTCGCCAATGCCGGCCTCGATACCACCAACTCGATCAAACAGGCGGCGGAATTCGGCATCGTCAAGGGCGGCCAGAAGCTCGCCGGACTGTTGCTGACGCTGTCCGAAGTCCATGGCCTCGGCCTGGAAGCCGCGCAAGGCCTGGTGCTGACCGAAGGTTTCTATTGGGACCGCGACGACAGATCGCGCGAGTTCTCGGAGCGCTTCTTCAAGCGAACCGGCCGCATGCCCAGCATGATCCACGCCGGAACCTATTCGGCGACGCTGCAGTATCTCAAGGCCGTCAAGGCCGCCGGCACCAAGGATTCCGACGCCGTGGTCAAGAAGCTGAAGGAAATGCCGGTCGACGACATGTTCGCCCAGGGCGGCAAGGTGCTGGAAAACGGCCGCATGGTGCACGACCTCTATCTGTTCGAGGTGAAGAAGCCGTCGGAGTCCAAAAAGCCCTGGGATTACTACAAGCAACTCGCGGTGGTGCCGGGCGACAAGGCGTTCCCGTCGGCCAAGGACAGCGGCTGCCCGCTGACGAAATAATTGCAGGTTTTATCGTGCCTCCGGACGCGGTGCCGCGCCCCTTTGGCGGTGTGCCGCGGAGTCGGGAACGGTTGCGAATGCAGCGTTTCCGATAATTCTGGATCTCATAGCCATGGACGTTCTGGTGGGATTGATCTACGGCCGTAACCGGCGTTCGTTCGCCAACAGCGGCACTCCCTGACGCCGCCGGCTGGTTTTGGTTTCCGCGAACACGACGCCTCACCTTACAAGCCACTTCACACATTCTGGGTTGGACATGATCATAGAAAATCAGGCGATGGTTACCGACGCTGTTGTTGAAGCCGTCACCCGGACGGAGGACCCGCGTCTGCGCGAGATATTGCTGGCACTGGTGCGGCATCTGCATGGTTTTGTGCGCGAGGTGCGCCTGACCGAACGCGAATTCCAGCAGGCGGCGCGGATCGTTGCGGCGCTGGGCCAGAACACCACCGCCTCGCACAACGAAGTCGTGTTGATGGCGGGCTCGCTCGGCGTGTCGTCGCTGGTCTGCCTGCTCAACAACGGCAACCAGGGCCAGACCGAAACCCAGGCGAACCTGCTCGGACCGTTCTGGCGTGAAGACCAGCCGCTGAGCGCCAGCGGGGATACGCTGGTGCGTTCGCCGACGCCGGGCCCGGGGCTGGCCGTTCGCGTCTTGATCGAGAACGGACAGGGGCGCCCGGTCGCGGGGGCCGAAGTCGACGTTTGGCATTCGTCGCCGGAAGGTCTCTATGAGAACCAGGATCCCCGGCAGGCCGAGATGAATCTGCGCGGGCGTTTTGTTTCGGATCAAGCCGGGCGCTTTGATTTCCGCAGCGTCAAGCCCGCGGGTTATCCGATCCCGACCGACGGGCCGGTCGGAGAACTGGTGAGGGCCACCCGTCGCCACCACTACCGCCCCGCCCATCTTCACTTCATGGTCTACAAGCCCGGTTTCAAAACCCTGATCTCGCAAATCTACGCGCCCGACGACGAGCACATCGATACCGATGTGCAGTTCGGCGTCACCCGTGCCCTGATCGGCGACTACCTGCGCCACGACGAGCCATCGCCGGAGTTGGGTTTTGCGGCACCGTGGTATTCGCTCGATCAGCGCTTCATCCTGGAGCCCGGCGATGCGCGGCGTCCGGCAGCGCCGATCCGCTCCAAGGCAACAGCCGTCATGGATGAACCAGTCGCCGGAGCCTGATCCAACCAGGTTGAATCAGGCTTGGCGGTTGCTTGGCGGTTATCTTTTTGATTCAGCATGATCCTTTCGGACAACCGGTTTCCACTTTGCCGGATCATGCGCCAGCGCGACCACGCCCAGTTCGACCAGCGTGCGGTGGAAACGGCGTTTCCGTTCCGACGGCGACGCGAAATAGGATTCGCCGCACTGCTCGAGCAGGGTCGCGCGGGTGGCAAAAATCTCGTCAAGCGGCAGACCCGCCTGCTGCAAGGCGACGGTCCCAAGAAAAGCAATATCCAGGTCCGCGCCGCGTCCGGCAACAAGTCGATCCGGACAGTAATTCAAGGCTTCCATGGCATAGAAGGTGCGGAACTGGCGCCGGGCATCGATCGGGAGCTTGAGTTTGGCCTCGATCCGCCGCGCCATGACCGGTTGATGGTCTCCGTAGTGCACAACGAGCATCGGACGTCCGGCAAAACGGGTTGAAAGTTCGGACTTGAGCCTGTTCCAGGTTGCGGCTGTCTCCGCCAGCCGGGCGTAGTACTCGGCATAGCAGGGATCGGGGAGGCTTGCGGCGGCAAAGGCGCGCTCGCTCTCAAAGCGCCCGGGCGCGACCCGCCGTCGGTTGTGCGGGCCGTGATTGAAGTTTGTCAGCGCATAGAGGAACCGCGGCGTTGCATCGCTGCTGATCCGCCCCGCATGAGCACCGATGGCGGCATCCAGAAACAAGGCATCGGAACTGGTCGTCTCAAATTGAGCGACGTCGAAGGGCAAAGGAAAATCATCGGCGAAGATACGTTCGCTGATACCGATCGCACGGTAGAATTCGTCATAGTTGAGAAAGTTGCGGCGGCAGCTCGATGCCAGCGTGGTCTTGTACCCAAGCGCTGCCAGAGAGTGGGGAAGGCTGTTATGGAAGCGGCCGACGCCTCTCTCAAACAGATAATAGGCATCCGAACCGAAGCTTGCGCTCGAAAGGCCGGTCAGCAGGCTGAATTCGGATTGCCAGGAGCCTCCACCAAAAATATCGACGTTGAGGCTTCCGTGGAGACCTTGCTCCGGAGACAGAAAGGCTTCGACAACGGGCTCGACGGGGAGTCCATACAGGCGCGGATCGAAGATCGACTCGTGCTGGATGACGATAATGTCGGGATAGTCGAAGCTGCGTGCCGGCACGGCTGCCATCAGCGGCAGCGGGTCGTTGGCGATATCGCTTAGAACGAGGCCGCCGGGCCGCCGCCAGGAAAGCGGGTCGAGAAGGGAAGCGGTGAAGGTCGAGAAAAAGCACCGCCGCTGCGCCGCGATCCGCCGGAAAGCAGCCGCTCCGCCGCTCGCTTTGTAGGCGGCTATCAGACCGATCAGTGCAATGCCGAAGCAGAGAATTCGAAGTTCCAGAGGGACCGGCTGGCCCGGCACGTAGAGCGTCGCAACTGCAGCCACAATCAGTGCGATGCCTCCCGCGAGAACCGCTGTTACGGCGAGCGGATATTGGACCAGGAAAAATGGCACTGTTCCCGCAAACACCAGCGGTAAATCCGTTACGATCAGTTTCAGCCCGCTATGCCGGTACTTGACGCTTGAGGCTGCAGAAGATCGCCAGCTGCAAGCACGGACGACAGCAGAATAGCTCTTTCGAAATCGGTCACGGCGAACAGCAGCACCGCGGCACAGAAACACAGCGCGGCAATCGCCAATTTGAGGTGCTCGACGCTGCGCTCCGCAAACCAAATGACGGCGGCGGCTGCCACACATATCAAGATCAAAGTCATTTAAACAAGATGGCCTCGTGGTGGGCTGGCGCAACCGCCGAACCATCAAGGCAGGCAAGGACAGCTGGTGTCACAACCCTTGCCGCTCTCGCCCTATTTGCCGCGTCGTGGACATGGCGCGATGTCCGCGCCGGTCTTCAGGCATGGATGAGGCGCCAGACGATGGCGCCCAGCGCGCCGAGCCAGAGCAGGATCGGCCGCGGCGGCCTGAATCCCAAAGCCCGGCGCCGCGTTTATTGGCGGCTTGCGAATAGCCGGTCATGTAGAGGATGCGGCCGACGATCCAGACGAGGCCCAGCACGGCCGCGATTCCATCGCTGATGTAGATCGCAAACAGCCAGAGCGAGGGCAGGAAAATCGGCATCCATTCCAGCGTGTTCATCTGCACGCGAAACACCCGCTCGAAATCGGGATTGCCCGAGATCGCCGGCGCCTTGATGCCGAATGTCGTGCGCGCCTTCCGACACCGAATGGCGGTGAAGAAATAAAACAGGATGGCGAGGCAGGTGACGAGTGCGGTGAAATGAAACATCGAGTGATCCCTTTTAAGACGATAGCTGTCGTCTCAATAGCCGGTCATCTCGAGATATCCAACCCCGGCTATGGCTGCCTGCAAAGCTGATCGGTCCTTCCCAATAGGGAAAGCTCGTTCCCATCCAGCTTCTGCGCGTTCAGCGGGACGCTCTCGATGGCCAGCGCGCGGCGTGGGAATCGCGATGCGCCATGCCGTCGGGATCTTGCGTCCTTCGATTTCGGTCAAGGCTGTCGGCGTCATCTTGATGTCGGCGGATGCGATCTGCTCGGTTTTGCCGTCCGCGCGAAATCCAGTTGCCGGAGCAGTAATGATTGCCGTCGGTCTGACGCAGCCGGAACAGCATCAGCTTTTCGCCGGTGTTCAGATGCAGCGAGAACCAGTCCCATCCGGTTTGATCCGAGGCGAGCGGCTGGCTGCTCCATTCCCGGTCCATCCAGGCCTGTCCGGTGACCTCGATCGGGTTTGTCGTCGATGGTGATGCTGCCTGTCGCCTTGAAAAACGGCTGGCTGAAATAATACGAGGCCTGTCCGCGCTCCGATTTCCGGCTGTAGCCGGCGTCGCCCTGCAGAACCAGCGGCTGATCGGCGTCGAGCCGCAGCGCATAGCTGAAGTCCGCGCCCGACGCGTTGAGTTGCGAGCGGCGCGATGGTCATGTCGCGCATCTGATCGAGCCCGCGCATCTCCCAGGAATCGATCCAGGCCTGAAACGGCTTTGCCTCGACGCCGGCCTGGCCGACGCCGCCGCGGGCGAAGGTTTCGCTGTATCGGTGAAGGTCCGCGCGGGTCACCGCGGCGTGGCCCATCCAGATCTGCTGATTGGCCCAGCCTTGCTGCTGCGCGCCGGGCCTCATCGCCTGGCGAAACAAGGTCCACTGCGCGCCATAGGCGGCGCCGGTCGAGTCCACGAGATTCGCGGTGACGTACCACCATTCGATGCGGATAATCCGGATGCGGGCCGAGATCGGCCGGAAAGGAAAAAATCTTGCCGGGAATAACGGCTGCGAATCCGTCCGCCGGTCATGCCGAGTCCGGCAAAGCCCTGCGCAAGCGCGCGCCTTGCGGCCGAGGCCGAGAAGCAAGGCGGCGCCGGTGAAGGCGCGGCGGGATATCGCGAACTTATCGCTCATCGGCGAAAATCTTGATCAGGCTCGCCGGCTGCATGCGCGCCAGCTTGAGAACCGGAAGCAGCGCCGCCAGCAGCGAGGCCAGCATGGCCACGCCGAGCAGCTCGAGCAATTGCAGCGGGAAGACGTGAAACGGCAGCCGCCAGCCGAACGCCTTCACATTCACCACCGCGATCAGGCACCACGCCACCAGCAAGCCCAGCGGCAGCGCGAGCAGGGTCGTGATCAGCGCCACCGACATGGTCTTCAGCAGTTCGATGCCGGCAAGCCGCCGCCGCGTGATTCCGATCGCCCATAGCGGCGCCAGCTGCGGCAGGCGGGAATTGCTCAGCGTCAACAGGCTGGTCAGCAGTGCGATGCCGGCGACGCCGAGGGTGAAGGCGTTCAGCGCCGCCGTCACCGCGAAGGTCCGGTTGAAGATCCGCGTCGAATTCGGCCTTCAGCGTGGCCTGATCCAGCAGGTTGCGGCCATCGAGCCCGAATTTGTCCTGCAGCGCCGATATCAGCGCCGGAATCGCGGCCGGGCGCGACGCGCAGGCCCAATCCGCGTTTGCGGGATTTCCGGAAAACGCCGGATCAGCGCGGCGATATTGACGGCGATCTGGCCCTTCGGATTGCCGTAATCGGCATAGATGCCGACCACCTCGAGCGTCCAGTTTCCGCCCGGCGCGGCGATCTCGATCCGGTCGCCGATCGCAAGATTCAGACGCCGCGCCAATTGTTCGCTGACGAAGCCGGCATCGCCGGGACGAAGCCGGATCCAGGCGTTGGCGGCGGATTGCAGCAGCGGCCAGTGATCGCGATAGGTGGCGTGATCGGGCAGGCCCAGAACTTCGATCGGCGCGCCATCGATTTGCGTGTCGGCCCGGCCGCCCGGCAGGATCGCCTCGACTTCGGGACGCTCGCGCAGCCATGCCTTGATCTCGGTCGCCTGCGCGTCGTCTGGAGGCATTGATGTAGACGTCCGCCGCCAGCCGTCCGTCGAGCCAGCTGACAAAGGTGCGGCTGAAGGTTTCGACCATGGTGCCGACGCCGACATTGACCGCGAGCGCCAGCAGCAGCGCCATCAACGCCAGCGACAATCCCGAAAGCTGCTGGCGGCTGTCGGCCCAGAACCAGATCGCGAGCGCGCGACGGGCGCTTCGCTGGCCCAGCGACAGCACGCACTCCAGCATCGCGGGCAGCACCAGCGCCGCGCCAAGCAGCAACGCCGCGAGCACGGCAAATCCCGAAACCAGCGAATCGCCGAACCACAGAAAGCAGCCCGCAGCGGCGAACACGGCGAGCGCCAGCGCGCTTTGCAGAATCAGCCAGCGGTGCTGCGCCTGTTGCCAGGCATAGGGCTGCGCGGCTGCCAGCACCGGAAAGCCGGATCGCTTTCACCAGGCTTGCGGTCGCCGCCGCCAGCGCGCCGATCACGCTGATGGCGAGGCCGGCGATCCACCATTGCGGCTTCAGCGTCAACTGCCCCGGAATTTGCGCGCCATAGAGTCCGCGCAAGGATGCGGCGACATCGGGCAACAGCGACGCTGCGATCAGGTAGCCGCAGACCAGTCCCACCGCTCCCGCGGCCAGCGCCAGCGACACCAGTTCGATCAGCAACACCGCATTCAGCATGCGCGCGGACACGCCGCAGGCGCGCAGGGTTCGCAGCATCGGCAGGCGTTGTTCGAACGCAAGGCCAATCGCCGAATTGACGATGAACAGTCCGACCACGAATGACAGCAGGCCGAACGCCGTCAGGTTCAGGTGAAAACTGTCGGTGAGGCGTTCGAGATCGCTCTCCGCATCCGGCTCGACCAGCCGGAGCTTGTCGCCGGCGATCGTTTCGAGCGGCGCGCGCGGGCCTTTGGCCTTGCCGATCAACAGGCGGGAAATCCGATCCGGCATGTTGAGGAGCCGTTGTGCGATGCCGATATCGACCACCAGCACGCCCGGCACCAGTTGCGCCTGCACGCGCAGCGGCGGCAGCAGCGTGCCGCCGCTCGCCAATGGCGCGGCACCTTCCGGCAGGTTGAGATCGGTGAGCATTTCGGGCGCCACCAGCGTTTCTCCCGGCGGCGTCAGAAACGATTGCAGGCCTGTTTTTCCGATCGCCGGCGCATTGCCGACTTCGGCCGGCAGCGTGACCGGCTCGATCCCCAACAGCCGGAACGAGCGTCCGTCGATCTGGACCCGGCCTTCGAGCACCGGAGACACCGGCCAGCCGGCGCGGCGCAGGTCGACAAAGAGCTGCTGCGGGAAGGTCGCGCTGTTGCGGCCGACCAGCATCGCCGTTCGCGTGCCGCCGAAGGTGGCGGCGGCGCGGTCGTAACTCAAGCGCGCCTGCTGGTTCAGCGCCTGCACGCCGCTCCACAACGCGGTCGCGGAAATCAGTCCGATCAGCAAGGTCGCGAGCTGCATCGGATGCCGCCGCCAATGGCTCAACAGCACCGCAAGAATCCAGATCATGCGGGTCATGCGATCAGCCCGGCGCTGAGATGGATCTGGCGGTCGAGCGTGGCAGCCAGCCGCGCGCTGTGGGTCACCATCAGGAAGCCGCAGCCGGTTCGCGCTCACCAGATCGCGTGCCAGCGCGAGAACCTCGTCCGCCGTCGCCTCGTCGAGATTGCCGGTGGGCTCGTCGGCGAGCAGCAGCAGCGGCTTTACCGCCAGCGCGCGGCCGATCGCGACCCGCTGCTGCTGGCCGCCGGACAATTGCTCGGGATAGCGCTTCAGCAGCGCGCCAAGCCCGAGCCGCTCCACCAGTTCGCCATGCCAGGCAGCATCGTGACGGCCGGCGATGCGCGACTGGAATACGAGGTTGTCGGCGACATTCAGGCTCGGGATCAGGTTGAACTGCTGAAACACCAGGCCCAGCCGGTCGCGCCGCAACGCCGCGCGCCCGGCATCGGTGAGACCGGCAACGAGATCGTCGGCGAGCCTGATCTCGCCACCGTCGGCCGCGATCGAGCCCGGCGATCAGATGCAACAGCGTGCTCTTGCCGCTGCCGGATTCTCCTGACAGCGCGACGCGCTCGCCCGCCGCGACGTCGAGGTTTACCCCGCGCAGCACCGCGACCTGCTCTCCGGCGGAGCGATAGCTCTTGGTCAGGTTCCGAACGCTCAGCACGGTTGGGTTGCCGGTTGCCATGTCGAAGCGACGCGACGTCTCACAACGGCTTTTGATATTTTAGTACGAACTCGTCGACCGGCACCCGCGGATGGAACACGGCCGCATCGCGCGGGTCCTCGGGATGACGCAGGAAATCAGCTTCGCCTGCCAGCTTGAAACCGGCAGCCTCGATTTCCCGGCGCAAGCGTGGCTTCCTCGATGCGATGCAAGGTCTTGCCGACCGTGTCGCCGTCGCCGGGACGCGCGGAATGGTCGGCGATGACCAGAAAGCCGCCGGGCTTCAGCGCCGCGAACATCTTCCGATTCATCTCGGCACGGTCGACCGGCATGTACGTCATATCGTGGTAGGCAAAGAAAAACGTGATCAGATCGAGATCGCCGACGTCGGGCGGGATCGGATCATCGAAATTCCGGACCACATGCACGACGTTTTTCATGGCTGGCTTCTGGGCGCGGATATCGAACTTGTCCTTCAAGCGCTCGACCACTGCGGCCGAATCCTGCGCGTACACCACGCCATCGGGCGCGACCGCGCGCGCCAGCAGCTCGGTGCTGTAACCGGCGTTGGCCTCCATATCCAGCACCTTCATCCCCGGCCTGACGCCGGTGAAGGCGAGCATCCTGGCGGGCTCGCGGCGCGCATCGATTTGCCGGTCGGCATCGCTGCGGTCCGGCGCCGCCACAATGGCTTGATAGTCCGGCGCCGCGGCGTCCTGCGCGCTCGCCGCGGCCACGCCCCATCCGAACGTCGAAAGCGAAGCCAGCAGGCCGATGACACCGGCGTAGCGATGGAAGGAGTTGGTCATGCTCTGAAAATCCTTGTGATTACCGCGCAACATATCAAGGCCGAGCCTGAGAGATCACGGTCTCAATCGTATCGGCGACGCGATCGTGATCCGGTTGCAGGACGCCTGCGAAGCAGCGTCAGGCGGCATGGCGGGAGGCGGATACCGAGTTGCAGCGCACGCGTCCGGCCAGAATACCCGGTTGCATTGCCGGGGGACCAATGGCTAGCATTGGCCCAGGCCGATCGATCGCGCCAACAAAAAACGGAAATTGGGGAACGACCATGACCACGCAACCGACGCCCAAAGGCGCCTGGAAAATCACGTTTCTCCTGTTTCTGTTCATGCTGGTGAATTTCGCCGACAAGATCGTGGTCGGCCTCGCCGGCGTGCCGATCATGACCGAACTGAAACTCGAACCGGAGCAGTTCGGCCTGCTTGGCTCCTCGTTCTTCTTCCTGTTCTCGATCTCGGCCATCGTGCGTTGGTTTCATGGTCAATCGCATCGCCACGCGCTGGGTGCTGCTCGCTTTGGCGCTCATCTGGTCGCTGGCGCAGTTTCCGATGGTGGGCACCGATCGGATTCAGCACGCTGCTGATCTGCCGGATCATCCTCGGCGCCGGCGAGGGACCGGCGTTTGCGGTGGCGGCCCATGCGGTCTACAAATGGTTTCCCGACGAAAAGCGAACGCTCCCCACCGCCATCCTGTCGCAGGGATCGGCGTTCGGCGTGATCCTGGCCGTACCGGCGCTGAACTGGATGATCGTCAATCATACCTGGCACTATGCCTTTGGCGCGCTCGGCGTCGTCGGCCTGATGTGGGTCGTGGCATGGCTGATCATGGGCAAGGAAGGGCCGCTGGTGCAAACCGTCGCGATGGCGGCGGCCGAACCGCGGATTCCCTATTTTCAGCTGCTGACCTCGCGCACCTTTATCGGCTGCTGCGCGGCGACCTTCGGCGCCTATTGGGCGCTGTCGCTCGGCCTCACCTGGTTCACGCCCTTCATCGTGAAAGGCCTCGGCTTCTCGCAAACCGACGCCGGCTGGATTTCGATTCTGCCATGGGTATTCGGCGCCTGCATCGTGATGCTGACCGGATGGATTTCGCAAGTGCTGATGGCGCGCGGCGTTTCCACGCCGCGGCGCGCGCGGGGTGCTGGGCTCGGTGCCGTTGATCGTCGGTGGATTGATCCTCGCGGTGCTTCCGCATGTCAATCGTCGCGCGGACTGCAGATCGCATTGCTTGTGGTCGGTTCCGGGCTTTGCGGATCGATCTATGTGGTCTGCCCGCCGATGCTCGGGGAGTTCACGCCGGTGTCGCAGCGCGGCGCCGTGATCGCGATCTATGGCGCGATCTACACGCTCGCCGGTATTCTGGCGCCATGGGTGATGGGCAAGGTGATCCAGCACGCGGCGACGCCGCTCGACGGCTACATGACCGGCTTCACCATCAACGCCGTCATCCTGATCGCGTCCGGATTGCTCGGCCTGCTGCTGCTGCTGGCCCAACACCGAGCGCGCGCGCCTGATCGGCGAGGCGCCGCAGCCGAAATTCGCGTGAGCGAAAAAAAACTCTCGGGTCGCCCCCGCGGACGCGGGGTTCCTGCGAAGAGTTGGAGCAACCGTTCGTCTAACCACAAACGCCGGTGGTTATGGGTCCCGGCGTTCGCCGGGACGACGTTGACGGTCTACTGCAAACTGCCCTGCGCGCCGCGCACCAGCCGGCCCGGGCGTGCGCCGGTGGCCGCGCCGCCACGCTGCGTCACCACGCCCGAGACGATGGTGGCGTCGTAGCCGTCGACCTGTTGCAGCAAACGGCGGCCGCCGACCGGCAGATCGTAATGAACTTTCGGCGGATGCAGATGCAGCCGGTCGTAGTCGATGACGTTGAGGTCGGCCTTGTAGCCAGGTGCGATCACGCCGCGATCATAGAGACCGACCGACAACGCGGTCTTGCGCGACTGCGCCGCCACCACGAACGGGATCGACAGCTTTTCGCCGCGGCTGCGGTCGCGGGTCCAGTGCGTCAGCAGATAGGTCGGGAAGCTCGCATCGCAAATAATGCCGCAATGGGCGCCGCCGTCGCTCAAGCCCGGCACCGCATGCGGATCGCGCAGCATCTCGTGCACGGCATCGAGATTGCCGTCGGCGTAGTTCAGGAACGGCACATAGAGCATGCCGCGGCCCTGGTCCGACAGCATCGCGTCATAGGCCAGCGCTTCCGGCTGCCGTCCCTGACGGCGGGCCTGCGCGCCCAGCGCATTTTCCGGCGGCTGTTCATAGTCCGGGCGGATCGCCGAGCAGATACATCTTGTCGTAGTTCGGCCGGAAGAACAGCGGATCGTCGGTCGTGGTCGGGGTCTCGCTCAGGATCGCCGCGCGGACCTCGGGTTGATGCAGGCGCACCAGACGTTCCGCCAGCGGCAGCTTTGCGATCGCCCGGTAGCTCGGATGGGTCTGGAACGGGTTGCGCGACAATTCCAGCCCGAGCAACAGCCCCACCGGGCGCGCGGCGATCTGTGCGGTGATCGACAGGCCGCGGGCGGAAGCCTCATTGATGCTGTCCAGCGTCTGGCGCCAGCGCCGCGGCGCCTTGTCGGCCTGCGTCACCGAAAACGAAATCGGGCACCGGGTATTTTCCGCCACCCGCAGCATCATCGGCAGGTCTTCGTGGATGCTGCCCTGATCGAGCACGAATTGCAGCACGCTGCGGCCGACCCGGTGCATCGCGCCGGCGATCGCCGTCAGTTCGTCCTCGCCGGCCTTCAGCGTCGGCGTGAACTCGCCGGTCGAGGTGCGGTGGTTGAGGGTGCGCGAGGTCGAAAAACCCAGCGCGCCGGCGCGCACGGCGTCTCCCGCGAGCGCCGCCATTGCGGCTGTTATCCTCTGACGGTGGCGGGATCGCGGTTGCGCGCCGCGTTCGCCCATCACATAGACGCGCAGCGCCGCATGCGGCAATTGCGCGCCGATGTCCATGTCGAAGTTGCGCTGCGACAGCCAGTCCATGTATTCCGGGAAACTTTCCCAGGCCCAGGGTATGCCGGCGCTCAGCACCGGCTCCGGAATATCCTCGACGCCTTCCATCAGTTGAATCAGCCGTGACGTGGTCGGCCGGCTTGCACGGCGCGAAGCCGACGCCGCAATTGCCCATGATGGCGGTGGTGACGCCGTTCTGCGAGGAGGGCGTGATGTCCTGGCTCCAGGTGACCTGGCCGTCATAATGGGTGTGAAGGTCGACAAAGCCCGGCGTCACCAGCTTGCCCCGGGCGTCGATCTCCTGCTTGCCCTTGCCCGCGACGCGGCCGACTTCGACAATGCGGCCGTCGGAGATCGCCACATCGGCTTCGAACAGGTCGCCGCCGAGTCCGTCGGCGATGCTGCCGCCGCGGATCACGAGGTCTGGATTGGAGGTCATGGCGCTCATCCCGGGATGATTTTGTTGGTCAGCATCATGGGTTGTCGCCCGGTGCTGTCAACCGTCGCGGGTGAAGCTCAGGAATGCATCAGACTTGCGTCCGAGGCTTCGGGGCTCTGTTGCGGGCTGCGGTCGGTGACAAGCGCGAGCAGGACCGTGAGCACCATGAATACGACGGACGCGCCGAACACCCAGTGCGGCAAATTCTGGTCCATGATCCAGCCGAACAGCAGCGGGCTGATGATGCCGCCGACATTGAAGCCGGTCGAAACGATGCCGAACGCCCGGCCGGCAGCACCGGCAGGCGCGGCGTTGCGGACCAGCATGTCGCGCGAGGGGGCGATGACGCCGCCGAGGAATCCGGCCGATGCCATCGCCGCCGTCAACAGCAGCGACGGCAAAGTGATCGTCGCAATGACAAACACGATGGCGGCGTTGATCGCGAAACAGGCGGCGGCGACCTGTCCGTGGCGTTCGGTGTGATCGGCGAGGAAGCCGCCGGCCAGCACGCCCACGGCGCTGAAGCCGAGAAACGCCGTCAGCGCGATATTGGCGGTTGAGAACGACGCGCCATAGCCGCTCATCAGCGCCACCACGCCGAAATTGCCGATGCCGGCGTTGGACAGGCTCAGCAGCATGAAAAAGATCGTCAGCACGATCAGGGCCGGCGTGATGATGCTTTGCCGCGGCGCCTGTACGCCATCGACGTGGCGGTCGGCGGCGCTTGCATCGGGAATGCCGACGGCGACCAGCAGCAGCGCCACCACCGGGCCGACCGCGCCGGTCACGATCAGGGCGCCATGGCCGCCGATCATCGCAACCAGTGCGGCCACGATCGCCGGCGCGACCGCGCCGCCGAGGAAGCCGGCAAAGGTGTGGATCGAAAAGGCGCGGCCCATCCGCGCCTCATCCATGTGGGCCGAAAGGATCGCGTAATCGGCCGGATGATAGACGCTGTTGGCGAGCCCCAGCAGCACCGCGCTGGCGATCAGCCAGGGGTAGCTCAGATGCAGGCCGAGCATGATCAGCGCAAAGCCGCCCAAGGTGAGCCCCATCAGCAGGACCTTGCGGGCGCCGATATGATCGGCGAGATAGCCGATCGGCGCCTGGGTCAGGCCGGAGATGACGGCGAAGATGGTGAGGGCGAAGCCAAGGTCGATATAGCCGACGCCGAGGCGGTCCTTCAGAAAAGGAAACAGCATCGGCAGCACGAACATATGGAAATGACTGACCCAATGGGCCGTCGAAATCGCGGCCAGCGTGCGCAGCGAGCTGTCCGTTTTTGCTTGTTGCGGTGCAGCCAAAACGTCGACCATTTCTGATTCAAACCCCGTTCACATGTAACGACCCGGCAAGGCGTGGCGAAATTATCGGCTACATCGGTTATTTGTCCATGAATATGGCTGCATGGCAGCCACCGCGAACGGCGCCCGAACCGGGGCATGCGCCGTTGAATTCGAAAGACAAAGCCGCTTCACCCGGGAATGATGCCGGATATGGCCGATCCGACCCATGTTTCAACGCCGCTCCGGGTGCTGGTTTCCGAAGGAAACAGCACGTCGGCGCGTGAGGCGGTCACGATCCTGGGGCTGACGGGCCACCGCATCGAGGTCTGCGATCCCGGTCGCTACGGCCTGGCGCGATTCTCGCGATTTGTTCGAAAATGGCATCGCTGCCCGGGACTGCGGGACGATCCGGCCGGATTTTTGTCGGTTGTGGAGAGATTGCTGGTCGCGGGGGATTTCGATGTGCTGCTGCCGATCCACGAACAGGGATTTGTCTTTGCGCGCGTGCGGCCTCGACTGGAGCGCCATGTCGGGCTGGCGCTGCCGAGCTTCGACAGCTATCGCACCGCGCACAGCAAGGCCGGATTTAGCCGGCTGCTCGATCAATTGGGATTGCCGCAGCCGGCGACGCGAATCGTGAAATCCGCAGGCGAGCTGCGCGACGCCGTCCGGTTTCCCTGCTTCGTCAAGACCTCCGTCGGCACCGCCAGCCGCGGCATCTGGCTGCTGCGCAACGGTGTCGATCTGGAACGCAGCCTGCGGGATCTCGGCGCGGCCGGCGCGTTCGCCGACGAGGTGCTGGTGCAGGATTTCGTCGCCGGCGCCACCGAGAAGGCGCAGGCGGTGTTTTGCCGCGGCGAATTGCTCGGCTTTCACGCCTATCGGCAAATCGCCGCCGGCGCCGGCGGCGGCGAGGCGATCAAGCAAAGCGTGACCCGGCCGCAATTGCGCGCACAGGTCGCGACGATCGGACACAAGCTCGCCTGGCATGGGGCATTGTCGGTCGACTGCGTCGTCCCCGATGATGGTGCCACGCCGCGGTTGATCGATTGCAATCCGCGGCTGGTCGAACCGATGAGCGCGTATCTGGCCGGTATCGATCTTGTCGCGCTGCTGCTCCTGATATCGCAGGGCGAAACCCCCGCGGCCGCGCCGGCAAGCCGCGACGGGGTGCGGACGCATCTGGCCATGCAGGCCCTGCTCGGATGCGCGCTGCGCGGCGGCCGGCGGCGAGATGTGGCCCGCGAATGCTGGCGCCTGCTGAGGGGCGGCGGATCCTATGCCGGCAGCACCGAGGAATTGACGCCGCTGCGGCTGGACTGGATCAGCGCCGTGCCGCTGGCGATCACCGCGCTATCCCTGCTGCTCGCTCCGAAGCTGGCGAATGTTCTAACGAGAAGCGGCTGGGGCGCGCATCTGCTCGATATCGGGAGCATCCGTCTGATCGAGAGCGAAGATTTCCGCTAGCTGGACATTACAAGGGTTGATCGTCATCGCCGTAGCGATCGCGTTTCGGCGTGGCGATGTCGCCATCCTCGACGTCGTCGTCCTCGGTCGGCGCCGGCGGCGGTTTGCTCGGTTTGCTCGGTTTGCGGACTCCGGGCTTGGGAAGCTCGCCGTTTTTACCGGTTCCACCCATGTTGTTCCCTTTGGATCGACGGCTTGCCCGGTCACTGCTCATTCACAGGAGCCGATGACCTCAATCTCACCGCCTTTGACGAGGATATTAGCCCTAACCGGACAATCTTTCCTGCCTTTTTCCGACGTTCAGTGTAAAGGGAGGCGCAACAAGGAGCCAACATGAAGAAGCCAAAGATCGAAGCCGAAGAGCCGCAGCCGCGGAAGATCATTCGCGCCGACAAAGCGCCGACCGAGGGCTACTCGCTGGTGGTGGATGGTCACTTCAAGTCGCACCACGATACGGTCGAAGCCGCCGAGGAAGCCGGGATGGCTTTGAAGAATCAGTACCAGATGCTTCAGGTGCAGGTTTACGATGCCGCGACCAAGACGCGATCGATGATCGAATGGCCTGCGCCGGTCTAGGGCGGTCTCGAGCGAAAGCCCGCCCAGCACGTGATGCGGGGCGGATACCGGTTCGCGTCAGGAAAACGCGTCAAAGCAAAACGCCGATGCCGGCTTAGGTCCGCCGCCCGCCGCTTTGCTGGCCCGCCAGCCAATCCGCCAAGGCCGGGCCCTTTTCCGCTGACTTCTTCGGCTTGTTCGGCTTGGCGCGCGCCCTTTTGGCGGTCGCGGCCGGCTGCGCCGGCGCGGCGGCCTCCCGGGCGAGCCGCAATGCTTTCAGCTTGGCCATGTTGTCGGTCACGGCTTTCAGTGCGGCATCGCGGTCGGTCCTGCCGGTATGGGCTTCGTTCGCTTCGCGCGCAGCCTTGTTGAAACGCGCATCGGCGCGGTTGCGATCTTCTTTTGTCATTTAAGTCGTTTTCTTTTTCTTGGGTTTGGCTTTGGCCTTGGGTTCGGCCGGCTTGTCGCGGTCGGCGGCTTCCTTCGCCAATCGGATCGCGCGCAGGTTCTCGGTCCGCTTTCGTATCGCGATGTCCGCCGCCGCAATATCGGCCATGGCCTTGATGCCTTCGGCATCCTGGGCGATCTTTCGGTTCAGCCGGATCTCTTTCAATTCGGCGGCGCTTTTCGGTTCGTCATCCATCGGGTGCCTCAAAATTCACGGCGCGCATCATCGGGCGGCGACCTGTGTGCCCAGTCCTACCATGCCTCGTGCGGGCGGAGGGGCATCTTTAACCCATGCGCGCTGGAAAAGCGTCACTTTTGGGCTGAATCGGCAATCGTGGTGAAGGCTGCGGCGGGACCGGCGCGACCGGGCAGGCTCCGCGAAGCAATCCAGCGCCTCAGCCCGTCTGCACCGGACCACCGGCCTTCTTCCACGCGTCGATGCCGCCGGCGATGTGCGCGGTGTTGGCCAGGCCCGCCTCCCTGGCGGCGCCAACCGCCATCGCCGAGCGCTCGCCGAACGCACAGAAGAACACGATGCGGCGCCCGGTCGCCGCCGCCACTTCGCGCAGCATGCCGCCCGGCTTTAGGCTTTCGCCGATCGCGGGATAGGGCGCGTGAAGCGCGCCCGACAGCGTGCCGTGCCTGGCGCGTTCGCCGTTCTCGCGCAGATCGACCAGCAGCATTTCGGGCCGGCCGAGGCTCTCGATCGCTTCGCGGGCGTTCAGCGCCAGCCCCTGTTTCGCCAGATCGTCCTGATGCAGGCCGACCTGCATGTTGGCCGGCACCACCACATCCATCAGCTTCGGATTCGGCAGATTCAGATTGTTCATCAGCTCGACATATTCATCCACCGAGCGCACCTGCAGCCGTGGATTGAAGCGCTTTTCCTCGCCGATGGTGGAGACGGTATCGCCCTTGTAGTCATGGGCGGGAAATACCATCGTTTCATCGGGCAGTTTGAGCAGCCGGCCGAAGATCGAATCGTATTGCGCCCGCGCGCTGCCGTTCTGGAAATCGGTGCGGCCGGTGCCGCGGATCAGCAGCGTATCGCCGGTGAACACCCGGTCGCCCATCAGGTAGCTGTAGGAATCGTCGGTGTGGCCGGGCGTGTACATCACGTCGAGACTGAGCCCTTCGATCATCACCTTGTCGTCGTCGGCGACCCGCATCGCCACCACGTCGGCCTTGCTCTGCTCGCCCATGATGGTGACGCAATGGGTGCGGTCGCGCAGTTCGCCGAGCCCGGTGACGTGGTCGGCGTGCAGATGGGTGTCGACCGCCTTGACCAGCCTGAGATCGAGTTCGCGCAGCAACTGGCAGTAGCGATCGACCTTCTCCAGCACCGGATCGAGGATCAGCGCCTCGCCGCCGGCCCGGCTGGCCAGCAGGTAGCTGTAGGTCCCTGAAACGCTGTCGAACAGCTGGCGAAAGATCATGGATGGATGCCACCGCTTGCGCGGCCGATTATAGCCGGTTTTCTCTGAATGCATCCATTTTTCAGAAATCTATTCTGTCCCGGATGGCGTCAAGCCCTGCCTTGGCGCATTCCTCGTCCTTGTCGCCGCCGGGGGCGCCGGATACGCCGATACCGCCGAGCAGGGTACCGGCGGCCTCGATCGCCAGCCCGCCCGCCAGCATGGCGACATGAGGCAATCGGGCAAGGCCGGCGTCCATTTGGCCCGACTTGACCGACTTCGCGAGGTCGCTGGTGGCGGCACGAAAACTCAAGGCGGTATAGGCTTTGCTGGTCGCGGTGTCGGCGGCGAGCCCGCCGGCAAAGCGATCCCGCAGCATCACTTGCGGCTGGCCGAAGCGGTCCACTACCGCGACCGCGACCTGAAATCCGTTGTCGCGGCATTTTTTCAGCGCGGCCTGCGCCGCCGCAAGGGCTGTTTCCGGCGACAGCGATTTGTAGACGACGATCGCGCCGTCATCCGCCGCGGCAGGCGGCACGCCCAGCGCCATCATCACAGCGATCAGGACCGGATATCGCATCGCTGGTTTTTCAGGTTTTTGGTATTTCATCGCTACGGCTTGACATAGCTCCAGCCCTGTTCCTGCAATTCCATCAGATGGACCACGCCCGAGGGAACGACGCTGGCCTCGGGCAAAATGGAGATGGCGTGGCCTTCGGCCTTCTCCATGCCCTGCTTGGTGTTGTTGCAGGCCGAAAACTGGATCTTGCCGGGAAACACCATCTCCTTGAGACGCTTGATGCGATCCTGCACCGGTGAGGTGTCGGCCCGCAGCATATGCAGGCCGGGACCATAGGCGACGATGTCGATGTCGACATCTTCGTTCCTGTCGCGATAATATGCGATCACGGTGTTGGCGTTGTTCAGCGCCAGGTTCATGACCTGGGGGTCGTTCTGGTCGACCTGGATAGTGATGCGATGCAGTTTGCCGTCGGCCGCGGGACTGGGCGAAATGAACGCCATCGACAGCAAGGCGACGGTTGCCAGACGGGTAAGAAAGCCGTGCATGAAAAACTCCTCAAGGTCGAACCAGGGTATATCCGTTTTCGGTCAGCGACAGAATTTGCCCGACGCCGACCTGAACCGGCGTCGCGGCCGCAATGATTTCCGGCCGCTTGCCGGTTTCGCGCTCGATGGTATCCACGGTATTGAGGCAGACATCGAAGCGCACGCCCTGCGCGACCAGACTCTCGACCAGTTTGCGGTTGGCGTTGTCCGGGCGCAGCAAATCGATGCCCGGACCGAACGCCACCACCTCGATCGCGACCTTGTCGGGATCGTAGAGCTTCAGCAGATTGTAGGCGACGCTGATCACGAGGCTCTGTTTCTTGGGATCATTGTCCGAAAGCTGCAACACGATGCGGTGCTCGGCGAACGGTTTGTCCGGCAGTGGCGACGGCTGCTGGGCGCGCGCGACCGGGGAAACCGTCGCCAGCATCAACGCCGCCATCACGGCGTGGCCGAAGGCGCGAAGGGCAGGCCTCCGATGCAAAGCGAATTGAGATGTCCGGAAATGCCTCATCCTTGTCCCGCGATGCCCGGGTTATCGTCAACACCCCTTAGCGTGACGTCGGCGCCATGCCGATCCGGCATTTTCCCCGAACGCAGATGTTTGGCAAAGACCTCCCACACCGGCATCCCCTGCTGGGCGTTGACGGAGGCCCATCCCGCCACCTTGTAGCTCCTGCCGGCATCGATGGAATGGCCGTTGTCGAGCTTCAGGTTGGAAATCCGGCGCCCGACGGTCTCCGCAGGCGTGCAGGTATAGGCCATGCCGCCGACGCGGACCATATCGCCGCCCTGCTGATAATAAGGATCGGCATTGAACAGATTGTCGCAGACGTCTTCGAGGATGTCCTTGATCTGGCGGCCGGTCATGCTCTGCAGGTAGGTTTCCGGGTAGGTGATGGCGGTTTCGGACAGCACGTCTTCCATCGTCACGGGCTGACCCGGCAATAGACTGGTGCCCCAGCGGAAACCCGGCGAGAGCGCGATCTCGGCATCGAATTCGCCGCGCAACGCATCGCAGATCAGTCGATCCACGGTGCCGCTGAAATTGCCGCGGCGATAGAGCAGGCGATCCGCGGTCGCGACCTTCTCGCCGTAAGCTGGCGCATGCGGTTCGCGGATTTTTTCGATCAGCGCCTGCATCGCGGCATCCGGCTTCAGCAATTCCGAGAACACCGGCAGCAGCCGGTAGCGGACATCGCCGACGCGGCCCTTGGCGAGTTCGAGATCGAGCACGCCGAGGAATTTTCCGTTCGAGCCGGCATTGGTCACGAGCGTGACGCCGCCGGCATTGGTCACCGCTATCGGCTGCGGAACGGCGTCATGGGTATGGCCGCCGAGGATGACGTCGATGCCGCTGACGCGGCTGGCCAGCTTGAGATCGACATCCATGCCGTTGTGCGACAACAGCAGCACGGCATCGACCTTGTCGTTGTCGCGCAGCGCAGTGACCAGTTTCTGCAATTCGTCATCGCGGATCCCGAACGTCCAGTCCGGGGTAAACCGTTTTGGATGGGCGATCGGCACATAGGGAAAGGCCTGCCCGATCACGGCGACGCGGTGGCCGCCGATCTCCTTGATGATGGCCGGCTTGAACACGCGCCCCGAGGCGGGATCGAAGGCCTTGGCGTCGTTGAACGCCGCTTCCTCGGTCAGGAACACGTTCTGCGCCAGAAATTCGCCCTTGAAGCGCGCGAGATTGCCGCGCAGGGCGTTTTCGCCGTAGGTGAATTCCCAGTGCCCGGTCATCGCCTCGATGCCGAGCAGGTTCGCCGCCTCGACCATGTCGGCGCCCTGCATGGCATTGGCCTGTCCGGTGCCCTGCCACAGATCGCCGCCATCGAGCAGCAAGCGCGCGTCCGGATCCCGCATCGCTGCGCAGCCGTTCGACCAGCGTCTTCAGATGCGCAAAGCCGCCGAGCTTGCCGAATCGGAGCGCGGATTTCTCGAAATCGAGACAGCTGAACGCATAGGCGTCGGCGCTGTCGGGCGTGATGCCAAATCGATTGAGAAAGGCGCGGCCGACCAGATGCGGCGGCCGTCCCTGCATCGCGCCGATCCCGAGATTGACGCTCGGTTCGCGAAAATAGACCGGCAGCAGCTGCGCATGGGTGTCGGTCATGTGCAGGATGCGCGCATTGCCGAAGCGTTCGAGGTCGTAAACGCCTGTATTGTCGGCGCCGCGCGCGATCCGCGGCAATCCTCCCGCAAGCGCGGCCGCGCTGGTGAGGGTGAGAAAATCCCGGCGGCGGATGGTCATGCGATGTCTCCGCGCCTTTCAAAAAGCGCTCAGCGTATCTCGAGATTTTTCCAGGCGTCTTTTTCGCTGGTCGCCTGGAAGATCGAAGCTTTGGCCAGCGCTTCGGCCTCCCTGGATTGCGCGACCGCCTGGTCGAAGTCGCCGCTGTCCGCGGCCTTTCTGGCGGCGGCCAACGCCGCTTCCGTCACGGTCCATTGATCGCGCAGCGCGCCGGCCTGCTTGTTGGCGGCCTCGGCGGCGGCATAGGCAGCCTTGAAATCGGCTTCGGAGCCGGCGGCCGAAGCCGGGGTGGGGCCGGCGATCAGCCACGCCGACGACAGGACAAGGATCAATGCTCGCATCAGCTTTCTCATGGCCGCGCGCCCGGGCCGGAGATCGGCAGTCCGTTGCTGACATAGGACAGATAATATTCGAGATCGCGGTATTCGTCGGCCTGCGGATCGAGCGGCACGCCGCGGGTCTGGATGTTGCAGGTGATCGAAGCGCCGGCTGATCGTGCCCATGCCGCCCCATTCGGAACGGTAAATCGGCATGGCGTTCAGGATTCCGAGCGCGGGCGCGAGGATTTCGGCGCGAATCCGCTCGCCCGGGTTCTGCACATGGCAGGTGGCGCAGGAGAAATTGAGCTGGCCGCGCCTTGTATAGAAATAGTGCTTGCCGTTCTGGTAGGCCGCGAGCGCGCGGGGATCGTTCGGGATCTTGATGTCGAACGGCTTGCCGCGCGAGGTGAACGCCATATAGGCGGTCAGTGCGGCCATCTCGTCCTTCACATAGGAGAACGGCGGTTCGCCATTGGCCTCGCGGCAGCGGTTCAACGCCAGTTCTAGCGTCACGACCTTGCCTTCCTTCGGTCGTCGAAATAGGGATAGTTCTGGCGGATGCCGATGCCCTGGTTCGGAAAGCAATCGGCGTAGCTCTTGCCGTTCTTGAACGGCGTCGAGAACATTTCCTTGCCCATGTCGAGCGAGAAATCGTACGGCGGGAATTCCTCTTTCTCCTCCCACTGCCGGTGCATGTCCTCGTTCAGCGAGTAGGGGCCGTTGACGAAATCCTCCAGCTTCAGCCTGGGGAATTTGTCAGTGAAGAATTTCCGGAACGCGGTGGCGTCGGCCGCCGGATCCGGCGTCTCGGCGGCGGTCGCGGACGGTACGGCTCCAGGCGCCAGAGCTGCCAGTGCAAGAGCAGCCAGGGCAAAACCGGCCGACGCCAGATGGATCGCAGATCGCACGTTCACTTCTCCGGTTGCGGAAGCGGCTACTGAATCTTCGCCGTGGTCGTGTCGGATGCGCCCTTGTTGTCGACCCAGCTGATTTTCAGGTCGTCGTCCTTCTTGCCGCCCTTGAAGCTGAACTTGACGTAGGGGTCCTTGGAGACGGCCGTTCCCCAGTCCGCGACGAACACGTTCTTGCCGTCATGTTCGAAGGTCAGTTGCTGGATGAAATGCGGCGGAATGATCGCGCCCTGGGCGTCCTTGACGAAGCCGGAATCCATCGGATGCTGGATCAGCGCCTGGACTTCGGTGATGTCGCCGGTCGAGGTGGCGCGCACGCGAATGGTCGATGCCATCGAAATACTCCTTTTATAATTTGCGCATGACGTTGCCGGAAAACCGGTTTCCACCTTGCACTGACGTCGCCCTCCGGATCATGCGGCGTCAGCCGCCGCAGCCGCCGACGGTGACTTTGACTTCCTTGGTGGCGCTGTAGAGCTTGCCGCCGGCTTCGACGATCGCGGTGACGTTGCTGGTCTTGGCCATTTTGAGGCGATTGGCCACGCTCGGCATCGTGCCCGGCGGAATCTGGTAGGACGCCGCCAGCGCGTTCGGATTGTCGGCAACCAGAAACGAGATCGAGGTGACGTCGGCAAGTGTCGTGCGTGACCGAGATCGGAACCACCGCGCCGTTCTCGGCGATTTCAGGCGCGTCGAGCTTGACCTTGTCGGATGGCTCGGCGGTCTTGCCAGTAGAGCGACTTGATGGCGTCGGCTTCGCCCTTCTGCTTGAACGCATCCTCCGGATATTTGTCGTTGGCCGCGGCCAACGCCGGAGCCAGGCTGAACGGAATGCCGCCAAGACCGACCAGCGCGACCGTTAGCGCGCCTTGCAGGATCAGGCGCCGGTTGGCGAGAAATCTGTCGTGAGTGACGGTCATCTGAAGTCTCCTGGCGCGAGCGCGCGCTGTCATAATGTCTGCAGGAAATCCACGATCGCGTTGATCTCCTTTCGGTCAAAATCCGGTTTCGCCCGAACGGAGGCATCACGGTCTGCGGATTGCGCCTGGTTTCATCGTTGACGATCGCGACGAGGTCGTTGCGGTCGGGGTATTTGCTTTTGATGTCCTTCAGCGCCGGTCCGATGCTGCCGGGAAGATCGCCGCCCTTGATGTCGTGGCAGGTCAGGCAATTGCCCTTGACGCGATCGAAAGCCACCTTGCGGCCCTCCTCGACGGCGGATTGCGCGGCGGCCGGACTTGCGGAACTGGCCGCGCCGATCAGCCACGCCAAGGTGAGCGCCTGCATCAGGACGGGCTTGGTCGAAGGGGTATCGGTCAAAGGCGCTTCCCGCAACTTTATGTCGGCTACCTCGTCGGAATATACGCGGTCAAAAGCTTAAACGCCATCGGCCGGCAACGCCGGCAGAGCGATCGGTGAGCGCGCGGTCAACCCATTCCCGCGGCGCATCTGGGGATGCGGAATGCTCCCGGACCGCTGATGTCCGTCAGATTTTTGTGGTTCGCGCGGTCGCGGCAAAGCGGGTAAGCTTCGGCCACCCACCAAACCGGGAGGATGCCGTGGCGGAATATGTCGTGGAATTCGGCAAGGACGGCCGGCCGGTCGAACCCGACGGCCGCCTCGACGCGGCGGCGTTTCATCGCAACCATCAGGCGATCTGGGCGGTGTTGCAGCAATTCCTTGCCGGCAAATCCGGTGACGTGGTCGAGGCCGGCAGCGGCACCGGCCAGCATGTGGTCGATTTTGCCCGCCGCACTTCCCGAGATCACCTGGTGGCCGAGCGATCTCAACGAGCAACATCTGAAGAGCATCGCCGCGTGGCGGACACATGCGGGATTGCCGAACATCCGCCCGCCGCTGCGGATCGATCTGTCCGATCCGGCCTGGTGTCCCGAGATGCATGACGGCAGCGGCCCCGGCAAATTGCTGGCGGTGTTCTGCGCCAATGTGATCCACATCGCGCCATGGCGCGTCGCGGAGGGGCTGTTCGCAGGCGCCGGGCGCTATCTGCGTGCGGACGGACGGCTGTTGCTCTACGGGCCGTTCAAGCGCGACGGCAAGCATACCGCCGTCAGCAATGCGGTGTTCGACAGCAGTCTTCGCGAGCAGGATCCCGAATGGGGCGTGCGCGATATCGAGGACGCTGGAACAAGCTGGCGGCGAGCGCCGGCCTCGCGCTTGTGGAGATCGTCGAAATGCCCGCCAACAATCTGATTCTGGTGTTCGGGCGGACCGAAAGCGGCCTGAACCGCAACGCATGGCGCGCGCCCGATTGCGTCGGTTGATTGCGCCGGTGCCTGCCGCCATAGTAGCGGGAATCGATGAGGCCTCTCTTCGCATCTGGCCGCACACGGGCGGAAATGACCGATGATCGACGCTGACCGCAGCCGACGAGATTTCCGGCGACGCCCGCGCGCGATCCAACGTGGTGCGCCTCGCGGCGGCGCAGGCGCTGACCGGCGCCAATTCGGCGGTGATCTTCGCCACCGGCTCGATTGTCGGTGCGACGCTGGCGCCGAACATCGCCTTCGCGACCGTGCCGCTGTCGATGTATGTGGTCGGGCTCGCCGCCGGCACGTTGCCGACCGGCGCGATCTCGCGCCGCTATGGCCGCCGCGTCGCCTTCATCATCGGCACCGGCTGCGGCGTGCTGACCGGCCTGCTCGGGGCCTTCGCCATCCTGCACGGTTCGTTTCCGCTGTTTTGCGGTGCGACCTTCCTCGGCGGGCTTTATGGCGCGGTGTCGCAATCCTATCGCTTCGCCGCCGCCGATGGCGCCAGCGCGCAGTATCGTCCGAAGGCGGTGTCGTGGGTGATGGCCGGCGGCGTGTTCGCCGGCGTGCTCGGCCCGCAGCTCGTGCAGTGGACGATGGATATCTGGCCGCCCTATCTGTTCGCCTTCAGCTTCGTGGTGCAGGCGATGGTCGCGCTGGTGGCGATGGCGGTGCTGGCGGGCGTCGATGCGCCGAAGCCGGCGCCATCGGATCTGCATGGCGGCCGGCCGCTGTCCGAGATCGTGCGGCAGCCGCGATTCATTGCGGCCGCGCTTTGCGGCATCGTCTCCTATCCCATGATGAATCTGGTGATGACGTCGGCGCCGCTGGCGATGAAAATGTGCGGGCTGAGCGTCAGCGATTCCAATTTCGGCATCCAGTGGCATATCGTTGCGATGTACGGGCCGAGCTTTTTTACCGGCTCGCTGATCGCGCGTTTCGGTGCGCCGCGGATCGTCGCCGTCGGTCTGCTGCTGGAGGCGGGTGCCGCGACGGTCGGGCTGTCCGGCATCACGGCGATGCACTTCTGGGCCACGCTGATCATCCTCGGCATCGGCTGGAATTTCAGCTTTGTCGGCGCCTCGGCGCTGGTGCTGGAGACGCACCGGCCGCAGGAGCGCAACAAGGTCCAGGCGTTCAACGATTTTCTGGTGTTCGGCGATGATGGCGGTGGGATCGTTTTCCTCCGGCCAGTTGCTGGCGAATTACGGCTGGTCCGCGGTCAACCTCGTGGTCTATCCGCCGGTGCTGCTGGGGCTCACGGTGCTGACGCTGGCGTCGTTCGCCAGGCGCCGGCGGCGGTCGCAGGCGTTGTCCGAATTTCCCGATCCGAGTATCTGATCGAATGCACCTGAAGCGTTGGAGGTTTTGATGCCGTCCCGAGCCCTGCTCGATGAGTTCATCGCCGTTGTCGAAACCGGCGATCATGCCGGCGCCATCGAGCGCTATTACAGCGAGGATGCCAGCATGCAGGAGAATGCGGCGCCGCCGCGGGTTGGTCGCGACCTGCTGGTGGCCCACGAGCGCGGCGTGCTGGCACGCATGACGCACGTGTATTCCAAGGCGATGTCCTCTGTGGTCGAAGGCGATCGCGTCGCCATTCACTGGATTTTCGAATTGACGGACAAATCCGGCAAGGTGCGCCGGATCGACGAGGTCGCGTTGCAGCAATGGCGCGGCGACAAGATTTTTCGCGAGCGGTTCTTTTACGACCCGTCGGGGCCGAAAGCCTGACGGTCATTGTCGCCATGACACTTCGGCGCTGATCGAAGCATTCCGATCACCGATGCTGCTAGCAAGCGCTCTCGAATTTCCAAACAAAGGGTCGCATGGACGCCTCCACGCATGCCGTCATCGACGAGACCTCGGTCCGTTACGATGGCTGGCGCATCGTCGCGGTCTGCTTTCTGGTGGCGACCTTCGGCTGGGGACTCGGCTTCTACGGTCAGAGCGTCTATCTCGCCGAGCTGCACCGGCTGCATGGCTGGCCGACCTCGCTGATCTCGATCGGCCACGACCTTCTTCTATCTGTTCGGCGCGGTGCTGGTCGTCTTTATCAGCGAGGCGATGCGGTCGTTCGGTCCGCGCAACTGCCTGCTCGGCGGCGTGGTGGCGATGGCGGCCGCCGCCGCCCTGATCGGGCAGGTTGCCGCGCCGTGGCAGCTTTACGCCGTCAACGCGCTGCTGGCGCTCGGCTGGGCCGGTACCAGCCTCGGCGTCATCACCAACACGCTCGGCCTCTGGTTCGATCAAAAGCGCGGCATGGCGATCAGCCTCGCGCTGAACGGCGCCAGCTTCGGCGGCATCATCGGCGTGCCGTTGCTGGTGGCGGCGATCGGCCGTTTCGGGTTTTCCGGCGCCATGACGATGGCCGCGGTGACCATGCTGGTGCTGATGATTCCCGTGATCCTGATTTTTGTCGGACGGCCGCCGGTCCGTGGCGGCGTCGCGGCACGAACGGGCAGACGCGGAAGCGCCGTCGGCGGCGCGGATCCGCGCGCAGGCGTTCCGCGATGTCGCGATTCCTGACGGTGTCGATTGCGTTCGCGCTGGTGCTGTGTGCGCAGGTCGGATTCATCGTCCATCTGATCTCGTTCCTCGATCCCGTGATCGGGCGGGAGCGCGCCGCGATCGCGGTCGCGGTGCTGACGGCGATGGCGATGGTCGGACGGGTGCTGTTCTCGACCGTGATCGACCGGCTCAACCAGCGGCTGGCGTCGGCGATCTCGTTCGCCAGCCAGGCGGTGGCGCTGGCGATCATCATCAATTCGCGCAACGAGATGGTGCTGATCGCGGCCTGTGCGCTGTTCGGATTCTCGGTCGGTAACCTGATCACGCTGCCGTCGCTGATCGTGCAGCGCGAATTCGACCCGCGCGCGTTCGGCGTGCTGGTCAGCCTGATCACCGCGATCAACCAGATCACCTATGCGTTCGGCCCGGGAATCATCGGCCTGCTGCGCGACGCGTCGGGCAGCTACGCGTTGCCGTTCTACGGCTGCATCGGTCTTGAACTCGACCGCGGCGGTGCTGATCATGGTGCGGGGACGGCAAAAGCGACCCGCCTCGTCACGTCATTGCGAGCGCAGCGAAGCAATCCATAGTAGCTGAGAAAGACTGGATTGCTTCGTCGCGGAGCCTGTCATCGGGCGCGCATTCGCGCGACCCGTTGGCTCCTCGCAATGACGCGAGGGCTTACGTGCTCATCACGCCTCGCGCTGGCGCAGCAGATCGTCGAGATCGAGCCGGTGCGTGAACATCGCCAGCGATCCGTCTGGCTGGCGCGGCCATTGTTCCTTCGGGCCGGTCCCAATACAGTTCGACGCCGTTCTCGTCGGGATCGCGCAGATAGAGCGCCTCGCTGACGCCGTGATCGCTGGCGCCGTCGAGCTGAATTCCCGCCTGCATCACGCCGATGCAACGCATCGGCCAGCGCGGCACGGCGTCGGATAGAGAATCGCGGTGTGAAACAGCCCGGTGGTGCCCGGCGCCGGGGGCTGGCCGCCTTTGCTTTCCCAGGTGTTGAGACCGATGTGGTGGTGATAGCCGCCGGCCGAAATGAACGCCGCGCCGGAACTCAGGCGCTGCATGACTTCGAAGCCGAGCACGCCGCAATAAAATCCCAGCGCGCGATCGAGATCGGCCACCTTGAGATGAACATGCCCGATGCGCGTTCCCGCGAAATGGGTGTGGTGCTGTCGGGCATGGATGTTCTCCTGTTGACTCAACCTTCTGCATTTGAGCCGTCGTCGCCCGGCTGACCGGGCGATCCAGTAAGCACTGACGCCTGCGATTACTGGATCACCCGGTCAAGCCGGGTGATGACACACTTTGTATTCGGAAGGCCCTCATCTCGCTCCGTAAAACGGCGAGAGGCGATCTCTACGCCAGTTCCGAGACCTCTCCATCCGGCAGATCGAACTCGAAGGTGTTCAGCGTCATCGAGACCATCGTGTAATAGCCGCACAGCCCGATGATTTCGACCAGCCCGCGCTCGCCGAGCACCTTCACGGCCTCGTCGTAGAGCGCCCTGGAAACGCCGTGGCCTTCATGCAGCGATTTGCGTGACGTCGTAGATCATCTGCGCCTTGGGGTCGTCGAAGTGCGGCGTGCGGCGATCCCGGATGTCGTCGATGATCTTCGGATCCATGCCGCCCTTCAGCGCGAGCCGCTTGTGGGCGTACCATTCGTAATGCGAGGTCCAGTGCCGCGCGGTGACCAGGATCGCGATCTCCGACAGTTTGGCCGGAAACAGCGTATCGAACCGCAGGAAGCCGCCGAGCCGCGTGGCGTGCCGCGCCATCTCCGGGCTGTTGAGCCAGGCCATCATCGGCGGCGGCGGGGCGCCACGCTTGCCGGCGATCGATTCGTCGTAGGTTTGCTTTCTGGTCCGCGTTCATTTCGCCAGGCGAAAGCAACTTCAGGCGCATGTCGGTTTCCTCTTGTTTTTCAATCGTTGCGGCTTTGCGAATACACCCGATCGGCGATCATGACCACATCCGCGGCCGCAAGGCATCGAAGCCAGAGATATATTGAATTCTGCGATACGGCCGCTAAGGTTCGCCCAACAATGATCGGCCGCTGAGCTTGCGGCCGCGATCCCGGATGGAAACGCCAGAACATGTCCGATCTCGATCAATTCCGCCGTGAAACCCGCGCCTGGCTGGAGGCCAATTGTCCGCCGGAGATGCGGCGGCCGATGACCTCGGACGAAGATACGTTCTGGGGCGGCCGCAACACCAAATTCTCGTCGGAGCCGCAGCGGGT
This sequence comes from uncultured Alphaproteobacteria bacterium, assembly GCA_963734795.1. Lineage (GTDB taxonomy): Bacteria > Pseudomonadota > Alphaproteobacteria > Rhizobiales > Xanthobacteraceae > Bradyrhizobium. Next base: position 259,623 of record CAVTIW010000009.1, on the reverse strand, counting down.
CTGGTTCGAGCGGATGCGCGACAAGGGCTGGACCGTGCCGCATTGGCCGAAGGAATATGGCGGCGGCGGCCTCGATGCCGCAACAGACCAAGATCGTGCGCGCAGGAAATGGCGGCGCTCGGCGCGCGCCAGCCGCTGTCGTCGTTCGGCATTTCCATGCTCGGGCCGGCGCTGCTGAAATACGGCACCGACGCGCAGAAGAAGGAGCATCTGCCGAAGATCGCCGCCGGCCTGATCCGCTGGTGCCAGGGCTATTCCGAGCCGAACGCCGGATCGGACCTCGCCTCGCTGCAGACCCGCGCCGAGAGCGACGGCGACGATTTCATCATCAACGGCCAGAAGATCTGGACTTCCTACGCGAATTTCGCCGACTGGATTTTCTGCCTGGTGCGGACCGATGCGGCGGCGAAGAAGCATGACGGCATCAGTTTCATCCTGTTCGACATGGCCTCGAAGGGCGTCTCGACCAAGCCGATCCTGCTGATCTCCGGCCGCTCGCCGTTCTGCGAGACCTTCTTCGACAATGTGCGGGTGCCGAAGTCCCATGTGGTCGGCACCGTCAACCGCGGCTGGGACGTCGCCAAATATCTGCTGCAGCACGAGCGCGCGATGATCTCCGGCATGGGCGAGCGCGGCGTCGGCCGGCCGCTCGGTCAGGTCGCCGCCGATTCGGTCGGTACCGACGAGCAGGGCCGTCTGGAAGATCCGATGCTGCGCGGGCAGATCGCCAGCTTCGAGATCGACGAGGCGGCGCTGGCCTGCGCCGCCGAACGCGCGGTCGATCTGGCCAAGGCCGGTCAGGCCCATCCGGCGTTTTCCTCGGCGATGAAATATTACGGCACCGAGCTGAACAAGCGCCGCTACGAGATCCTGATGTCGGCGGGCGGCGCCGACGCGCTGGAATGGGAAAGCGAGCGCTCCAAAGGCGGCGCGCGGCCGCGCGCCTGGCTGCGCACCAAGGCCAATTCGATCGAAGGCGGCACCTCCGAGGTGATGCTCGGCATCGTGGCCAAGCGGATTCTCGATCTGCCGGGGGCGTAAGGTGCGGATTCTCCGTCTATTCGTCATGGCCGGGCTTGTCCCGGCCATCCACGTCTTGTTTCTCGCGAACGTGTGTAAGGCGTGGATGCCCGGGACAAGCCCGGGCATGACGAGCTTCATTTAAATCGCGCTGATCGAACAACAACATCAACGTTACCGGAACCACTCCATGGCACTCGTCCTCAACGAAGAACAGTCGATGCTGCGCGACAGTGCGCGGGGCCTGATCAGCGACAAGGCGCCGGTGTCGCATCTGCGGCAGCTGCGCGACGCCAAGGATGCGACCGGATTTTCCCGCGACCTGTGGCGGGCGTTCGCCGAGATGGGATTTTCCGGCCTGCTGGTGCCGGAGAATTTCGGCGGCAGCGGGCTCGGTTGCGTCGAAGCCGGCGTGGTGATGGAGGAAATCGGCCGCACCTTGATGCCGTCGCCGTTTCTGGCGACCGCCGTGCTGGCGGCATCGGCGCTGTCGCGCGGCGGCAGCGCCGCGCAAAAATCCGAATACCTGCCGAAGATATCGGACGGCTCGCTGCTGGCCGCGCTCGCGATCGACGAAGGCGCCAAGCATCGCCCGCTGCAAACCAGCGATGCAGGCGGTGCGCTCCGGTAACGGCTTCAGGCTTCAACGGCGCCAAGGCCTTCGTGGTCGACGGGCACACCGCCGATCTGTTGATCGTGGCGGCCCGCACCGCCGGCGCCGCCGGCGAACGCGACGGGCTGACGCTGTTCCTGGTCGATCCCAAGGCCAAGGGCATCGCGACCGAGCGCACCGCGATGGTCGATTCGCACAACGCGGCGCGGATCGTGTTCGACAATGTCGAGGTCAATGCCGACGGCGTGCTCGGCGAGGTCGATCAGGGCGATCGCTTTGCTGGAAGGCGTGCTCAATATCGGCCGCGGCGCGGTGGCCTCGGAAATGGTCGGGCTCAGCGAGGAAGTGTTCGGCCGCACCGTCGGCTACCTCAAGGAGCGCAAGCAGTTCGGCAAGTTGATCGGCGAATTCCAGGCGCTGCAGCACCGCGCCGCGCAGCTCTATATCGAAATCGAGATCACCCGCGCCGCGGTGCTGAAGGCGCTGCAGACGCTCGATGCGAATTTTGAGAAGGCCGCCGCGGCGGTCGCGGTGGCAAAGGCGCGCGCCGGCTCGACCGCGACGCTGGCGGTTCAGGAAGGCGTGCAGATGCACGGCGGCATGGGCATGACCGACCAGTTCGACATCGGCTTCTTCATGAAGCGCGCGCGGGTCTGCCAGGAATTGTTCGGCGACAGCAATTTTCACGCCGATCAGCTGGCGAGGATGAAGAGTTATTGAGACGGGTTGGCCGTCCAGCATTAAAAGCGGTCGTCACCCGGCTTGACCGGGTGACCCAGTAATCGCAGGCGTCTGTGTTTACTGGATCGCCCGGTCAAGCCGGGCGACGACGGCGATCAATGGAGAAGCGCGGCGGAAAGCGCTACCGGATCGGCGGTGCGTACTGGATGCCGCCGGCGCTCCAGAGCTGGTTGAGTCCGCGGGGAATGCCGAGCTTCGATCCGCGCCGACATTGCGCTCGTAGACTTCGCCGTAATTGCCGACATGCCGGATGATGCGGGCGGCCCAATCCTTGGTCAGGCCGAGATCCTCGCCGTAGCTGCCTTCGGTTCCGACCAGCCGCATCACGTCGGGCTTCTTCGACTTCAGCGCCTCGTCGATGTTCTTCGAGGTGATGCCGAGTTCTTCGGCGTTGATCATCGCATACAAGCGTCCACTTCACGATCAGCATCCAGTCGTCGTCGCGCTCCCGCACCACCGGCGCCAGCGGCTCCTTTGAAATGATGTCGGGCAGGATGACGTGGTCGCCCGGCTTTGCGAGGTTCAGCCGCAGCGCATAAAGCTGGGAGACGTCGGCCGTCAGCACGTCGCATTGGCCGGAATCATAGGCCTTGATGACATCGTCCAGCTTTCCGAATTTCATCTCCTGGTATTTCATGTTGTTGGCGCGGAAATAATCGGCGAGGTTGAGTTGCGTCGTGGTTTCCGACTGCACGCAGACCTTGCTGCCGTCGAGCGCCAGCGCCGAATCGATGTTTTCGCGCCGTCGGCACCATGAATCCTTCGCCGTCATAATAGGCCACGGCCGGAAAATAGAGGTCGTAGGAGGTCTCGCGCGACATGCTCCAGGTCGAGTTGCGCGAGAGAATATCGACCTTGCGGTTCTGCAACTCCTTGAAGCGCTCGTTGGCGTCGAGCGGAATGAATTTCGCCTTGGTCGGATCGTCAAAGATGGCCGCCGCGACCGCGCGGCAGAAATCGACGTCGAAGCCGCTCCAGTTGCCCTTGTCGTCGGGAATCGAGAAGCCGGGCAGGCCGGTATTGACGCCGCACAGCACTTCGCCCCGCCGGATCGTCCGCTTCAGGGTCCGCGTGTCATATCGTTCATAGGTGATGGCGGCGGCCGCGACCGCGAATGCGACCACCAGCCCGATCAGGAGGCCGCCTCGAAATGTCCGCATGATTTGTCTCTCGTCAATAATCGGAGGAAAATGGATTGGTCGTGAAATCGAGTGTGAAGCAGCGTCGCGGCTACAGCTCCGGCTTCTGCCGCACGATCACCTTGGTGCCGACCGGGACGCGATCGTAGAGATCGGCGACGTCGGCATTGACCAGCCGGAAGCAGCCGGACGAGACTTGCGGTGCCGATCGTATCCGGCCGGTTGGTGCCGTGGATACGATAGACGGTGGTCCCGAGATACATCGCGCGGGCGCCGAGCGGGTTGCCGGGTCCGCCGGCCATGAAGCGCGGCAGATAGGGCTGGCGTGCGATCATCTCCGGCGGCGGCGTCCAGTCCGGCCATTCCGCCTTGCGCGTAATGTTCAGCAGTCCCTGCCACTGAAATCCGTCGCGGCCGACGCCGATGCCATAGCGCAGCGCGCGGCCGTTGCCCTGGATCAAATAGAGATGGCGCTCCGCGGTCGAGATGATGATGGTGCCCGGCGCCTCGGTGGTGCGGTAGTAGACCATCTGCTTGCGGTATTCCGGGGCCAATTCCACGGAGTCGTCGGGCAGAAGTCCGGGCTGGTCGCCGACGTCGGGCTGCTGGGCGAAGCTGTGCGAGGCCGAGAGCATCAGGCCAACGGCGGCGATCATCATCCAGATCAGGTGCCGAAACTTTGTCATGCCGAATTCTCCTCGAAGGTGGCGACGGCTTGTACCATCGTTTGCCAAATCACTGAAACCATCAAATCTCAGGGATGGCGCGATGGCAAGCTGTTCGGACGCGTGAGATTGCTATGTCGCTGGAATGCTTTCAATTTTCACCAAATGCAGTTCGCCCGAGCGCGGCCGGAAAATCTCACTTCGGCGCGAGCCACAGCCGCAAGCCGAGGGACACGATCGGCCACGGCGCCGACGCCGCCGAGCCACAGGGCGGCAAACCACAACAGGCGGTGCGCCAGCGGCCGCGGGTTTTGCTCAACAGGCATTAATGATACCCGCCTCCCGGCCTGGACCTTGCCGCGGAACACCCAATAGGCCCACCCGGTATAGCCGAGAATGAGCGGGATCAGGACGGCGACGCCGACCAGCATGAAGACCTGGCTGTTCTACGGGAGAGGCCGCCTGCCAGATGGTGATGCTCTGCGGCACGATATAGGGATACATGCTGATGCCGAGCCCGGCATAGGACAGCGCGAACAGCGCCAGCGTCAGAAAGAACGGCTGGTGGTCCCGTTTGTCGGCGAGGCTGCGCAGCAACAGCACGGTCAACGGCGGCGACCGCGATCGGCACCGGCGCGGTCAAGATGATATTCGGCCAGGTGAACCAGCGCTGCGTGTACTGGACGTGGAGGAACGGCGTGGCGATGCTGACCGCGCCGATGGCGCCGAGCATCGCGAACAACAGCCCCCAGCTCAGGCGATAGGCCTTGTCGCGAAGCTCGCCCTCGGTCTTCATCACCAGCCAGGTCGCGCCGAGCAGCGAATAGCCGACCACCAGTGCGAGGCCGGTCAAAATGCTGAACGGCGTCAGCCAGTCCCACCAGCCGCCGGCATAATGCCGTCCCTCGACATGCACGCCCTGCAGGATGGCGCCGAGCGCAATGCCCTGCGCCAGCGTCGCCAGCAGCGATCCGCCGGCGAACGCGATGTCCCAGCGATTTCGCTCGCTCAGCGTCCGCCAGCGGAATTCGAACGCGACGCCGCGAAAGATCAGGCCGATCAGCATCGCGATCATTGGCGTGTAGAGCGCCGGCATCAGCACCGCATAGGCCAGCGGAAACGCCGCCATCATGCCGCCGCCGCCGAGCACCAGCCAGGTCTCGTTGCCGTCCCAGACCGGCGCGACGCTGTTCATGATCACGTCGCGATCGGGCTTTTCCGGGAAACAGCGGAAACAGGATGCCGAGGCCGAGATCGAATCCGTCCATCACCACATAGACAAAGACCGCAAAGGCGATGATGAACGCCCAGATGATTGCGATGTCGATGCTGCCGGTCATCAGGCGGGTCCTTCCGCGACGACGCCGGCGGCGGGCGTGATGCCTGCGGCGCGGGCCGGTACTATCGCTGCTTGGTCCCTGTTCGCCGTGGTGCGGCGGCGATGCCATCAGCCGCAGGAGGTAGGTCAGGCCCGCCGCGTACACGGTGAAATAGACGATGACGAAGGCGAGCAGCGATGAGCCGACCGCGGGTGCGGCGAGCGGCGAAGCGGATTCGACCGTTCGCAACAGCCCATACACCGTGAACGGCTGCCGTCCGGTCTCGGTGGTGATCCAGCCCGCGAGCACGGCGATGAAGCCGGCCGGGCCCATCGCCACCGCGAACATGTGCAGCAGCCGGGATTGGTAGAGCGTTCCGCGCCAGCGCATCCACAGGCTGAACAGGCCGAGCGCCAGCATCAGCAGTCCCATCCCGACCATGATCCGGAACGACCAGAATGTGATCGGCACCGGCGGCCAGTTTTCGCGCGGCACCGTGTCGAGGCCGGCGAGCGGCGCATCGAAGGAATGCTTGAGAATCAGCGAAGCCAGTTTTGGGACTTCGATCGCGTATCTGACCTTGCCCGCGGCCTGATCCGGCAGGCCGAACAGCACCAGCGGCGCGCCGTCCGTGTGGCTCTGGTAATGGCCTTCCATCGCCATCACCTTGGCGGGCTGATGCTCGAGCGTGTTGAGGCCGTGCTGGTCGCCGGCGAGAATCTGGATCGGCGCCACCAGCGTCGCCATCCACATCGCCATCGAAAACATCACCCGCGGCCCCGGCTAGATGCTGATCGCGCAGCAGGTGAAACGCGCCGACCGAGCCGACCACCAGCGCGGTGGTGAGATAGGCCGCCAGCACCATATGCACGAGCCGATACGGAAACGACGGATTGAAAATCACCTTGAGCCAGTCGGCGGCGACGAACTGGCCGTCGGCGTTGACGGCGTAGCCGGCCGGTGTCTGCATCCAGGAATTGGCGGAAAGAATCCAGAACGCGGAAATCAGCGTGCCGATGGCGACCATCACGGTCGCGAGGAAATGCAGTTTGTGACCGACCCGCTCCAGGCCGAACAGCATCACGCCGAGGAAGCCTGCTTCGAGAAAAAACGCGGTGAGCACCTCGTAGGCCATCAGCGGGCCGACAACGAGCCCGCTTTGTCGGAAAACGCCGACCAGTTGGTGCCGAACTGGTAGGACTATCACGATGCCCGACACCACGCCCATGCCGAACGCGACCGCGAAGATCTTCAGCCAATAGTTGAACAGGTTGATGAAGACCTCGCGCCCGGTCCACAGCCAGAGCGCCTCGAGCACCGCGAGATAGCTTGCAAGTCCGATCGAGAAGGCGGGGAACACGATGTGAAACGACATCGTGAAGGCGAACTGCGCCCGGGCCAGCACCACGGCATTCCAGCCCTCGAACATGACAGCCATCCGTCGCTAAGAGTTCGGGAGTTTATCACGCTTATGGCCGCGACGGAATCGTTGTGGCGGCGTCCGCCCGACACAGAGCGACCCGGAGGGGGGCATCCCGTCCGGGTCGTTGGAGGTTATTTGGGAGGTTGGAAAACGAAATCAGTCGGCACTGGTCTTGCTGTCGAGGGGCGTGGCAGCGGCATTTTGCCTGCTGATGTCGTCGATTGTTTCAATGGTTTAGCGCACGGATCAGAATCACGCCGCCAGGGTATCGACGCCGGCTCCCTTGAGCAGGTCGGCGAGCTGCTTGCGGGCATAGAACATCCGGGTCTTCACCGTGCTCTGGGGGATCCCGATGATCGCGCCGGCCTCTTCCACCGACTTCTCGTGGTAATAGACGAGGTTGATGATCTCGCGATGCGCCGGCGACAGCTTGGCGACGCAGGCGCGCAGGATCGCGCTGGTGTTGCTGCGGTCCAGCGAGGCTTCGGGCGTATCGGCCTGGTCGGCGATTTCGAGCACGTCTTCCTGGTCGATGTCCTCGTGCCGGCGCTGGCGCAGCGCGGTCAGCGCCTTGAAGCGGGCGATCGACAGCAGCCAGGTGGAGACCTGCGAGCGGCCTTCGAACTGGCTGGCGGTGCGCCACACGTCGAGGAAGACCTGGCTGACGAGGTCTTCCGCCATCGTGGTGTCGCGCACGATGCGAAGGATGAAGCGGTAAACCCGCACATTGTGACGGGAATAGAGGATGTGCATCGCGGTGCGGCCGCCATCGGCAATGCCTTCCAGCAGCATTTCATCCGAGGTCGCCTGGGCAGCGATGATGCCCTGGCGGGCGGCGGCGTTGATGGCGACGACGTTCTGCATGACAGGCTCCCAGTGATCGCCGCTTGGCGGCGTTTCGTTGGGCAAATTGATAGTCAGCGAACGTTTCGGGACGTCTGCACGCCAAAGCGGAAAATGGTTTCGTGCGGCAGGAGAATTGTTTCGTCGCGGCCGTCGGCGACGAAACAATTCGAGCGAAAATGTGAGTAATTTCAACGATCGGAAACGGAGCAGATTTGGCGGGAACGATTTGCGCACGGCGTCGTCCGATGCGCGTCGGCGTCGATTCAGGCCTTGTCGCCGACCGGCGAAAACAGATAGCCGCCGCCCCGGATGGTGCGGATCACCGCGGGTTTGGTCGGATCCGGTTCGATTTTGCGCCGGATTCGCATGATCCGCAGGTCGACGGCGCGATCGAAGGCTTCGCTGTCGCGCGCGTTGGCCAGTTCCAGCAGCCGCTCGCGCGACAGCACCCGCTTCGGATTTGCCGCGAAAACCTTGAGCAGGCCGAATTCGGAAGCCGTCAGCGGATGCTCATTGCCCTCGTCGTCGCGCAGCGCCTGCGCCTCGAGATCGAGCCATTTGGTTCCGAACCGCACCAATTGGTCCTTGGCCGCTTTGGCGCCGGCGGCCTCCGGGGCGCCGCCGCCGCCCTGACCGGGGAGCTGCGCCGCAGCACCGAGCGGATCCGCGCCATCAATTCGCGCAATTCGCAGGGCTTTGCGATGTAATCGTCGGCGCCGAGTTCCAGCCCGACCACGCGGTCGATCGGGCTCGCCGTCGCCGTCAGCATGATGACCGGGACATTGGTGCGGCTCTTCAGGTCGCGGATGATCGAAAGCCCGTCTTCCTCCGGCATGTTCAGGTCGAGCACCACGAGATCGGGCACATTGGTTTCGATCGCGGCGCGCAGGCTCTTGCCGCCGTCGCACAGCGTCACGGCAAAGCCGTGCATCTTGAGGTACTCGCCGACCATCTCGCGGGCCGGCGCCTCGTCATCGACAATGATGATGTGCGGGCTTTGGGTCATGTCATGACATCTCCGTCGCGGGCAACACGACGGTGAAGGTCGATCCCTGTCCGGGCCCGGCGCTGTCGGCGGTCACCTGGCCGCCATGCATGTCGATGATGCGCTTGACGATCGAAAGCCCGAGGCCGGTCGAGCTTTCGCCGGCGGTGGGTTTGGCCGAGAGCCGCTGGAAGCGGCCGAACAATCGTCCGAGATCCTCCGGCGACAGGCCGGCGCCTTCGTCGGCGATGCGGATGACGGTGTTGTTCTGTCTCGTGGCTCACCAGCACCGCGATCTTGCCGCCGATCGGGCTGTATTTGATGGCGTTGCTGACGAGATTGTCGATCGCCTCCCGCATCCGGTCGGCATCGCACATGGTGACGAAATTCGGCGGCGCCGACACCGTGATGGTCTGCTGCTTGTTGGCGGCCAAAGGCTGATTGGCATCGGCGACTTCGCTGACCAGGGCGGCGACATCGACCGGCTCGCGGCGAATCGTGATGTCGAAGGCATCGGCCATCGCGTCCGAAATCAGATGATCGACCATCGAGGTCAGCCGCCTGGTGGCGTCGCGGATATGTTCGACCTGGGCGGTGACGCTTTCCTTGGAAGAGCCGGCGCCGATCAGTTCGGTCAGCATTTCGGTGCGGCCGAGGATCACGCCGAGCGGATTCTTCAGGTCGTGGGCGACGGTGCCGAGAATTTCGTTCTTGAAGCCGTTGGCGCGCTGCAGCCGCAGCCACTGCGCCGACAGCCTGCGGTTGGCCTGCATCAGCGCGCGGGTGCGCTGGGCGACGCGGTCCTCGAGCTGGGTGTTGGCCTCGTGCAGCTGCTGATAGAGGATGACGTTGTCGAATGCGATCGAAAGCCGGCTGCCGAAAATCTCGACCAGCGAGCGGTCGGTTTCGGACAGCTGGCGCTCCGCCTGCAGCAGCACCACGACTTCGCGTCCGCTGCCGGTGCGAATGTAGAGCACCGAGCGGTGGTCGACAAATTCATGCTTGCGCCGCCTGAAGGCGGCTTCCACCATCGACCGCAGATCGGGGTCGAGCGATTTGGATCCGGCGGCGCCGATGAAGCGGCTGTAGCAGCCCGAACCGGCCAGCACCGAAAAATCGTCGCCGACCACGCCGCCGTCGCGCAGCACCAGAATGCCGGCGCAATCGACATTGAGCAGCGAGGCGATCTGGGTCAGCACGCCTTCGGCGAGGCGCTGCATCGATTTGAAATCGTACAGGGTCGAGGCGGCATCGATGATGATTTCCAGCCCGCGCCGGGTCTGCACCATGCGCTCGAGCTGCTGATAGCTGCGCAATGCCGCGGTCAGCGAGGTGAACAGCTTGTCCGCCGTCAGCTCGGTCTTCGCCTTGTAGTCGTTGATGTCGTACTGGACGATGACGCGGCGCTCCGGCGCCTGTCCGGGCTGCCCGGTGCGCAGGATGATGCGGACGGTTTCGTTCTTGATTTCGTTGCGGATGTACTCGACGAGATCGAGGCCGGCGGCGTCGGTTTCCATGATGACGTCGAGCAGCACGGCGGCGATGTCGGGATGCGCGCGCATCAAGGTCCGGCCCTCGGCCGCCGAATAGGCCGACAGGATTTCGAGCGTCTGCCCATTGAGATTGTAGTCGCTCAGCGCAAACCGCGTGCCTTCGTGCACGGCCTGATCGTCGTCGATCACGGCGATCTTCCATTTGCGCGCGGTCGATACTTCCGGAGCGGCTCCGGAATCGTCGATCAAATGGAGGACATCGTCCTGTTCGGCCATTGAGGGGTTCCGTCGCTTGCTGAGTCTGCGGTCGCCGAGCCGCCCTTGGCGGCCTCTCGGCATGATAATGCGAAATGTGGTGCCTTGTCCCAGCCTTGAATCCAGCATCATCCGGCCGCCGAGCTGCTGGGTGACCAGATTATAGACGATATGCAGGCCCAGCCCGGTGCCGCCCTCGTTGCGGCGCGTGGTAAAGAACGGGTCGAATGCCTGCCGCTGCACGTCCGGCGTCATTCCGGCCCCGTTGTCGGCAAAAATGATCTCGACGTCGTCATGGCCGCGGGGCCTCGCCGAAATCGAGATGGTCCCGGAGCGGCCGTCGGCGAACGCATGATTGGCGGCGTTGAGGAAAAGATTGGTCAGAATCTGGCCATAGGAGCCCGGGTAGCCGTCGATCATCAGGCCTTCCGGCACGTCGACCGACAGCGTGATCGCCGCCTTCTTCAGAACCGGCCGCAGGCTGGCGATGATCTGGTCGGTCGCCTCGCTCAGGCTGAATTGCCGGCGTTCCGCATGCGAGCGGTCCACCGCGACCTGCTTGAAGGACTGGATCAGTTCGCCGGCGCGATGCAGGTTCGCCACCAATTGCTGGGCGGCGTCGCGCGAGCTCTGGACGAATTCCTCGAGCTGCGACCGGCGCAACTGGGTGTCGGATTTCAGCTCGGCCTCGAACATTTCGGCGCGGCGCGCGAAACTGGACGCCACCGTCAGGCTGATGCCGATCGGATTGTTGACCTCATGGGCGACGCCGGCGACCAGGCCGCCGAGCGCCGCCAGGCGTTCGGCGTCGATCAGGTTCTGCTGGGCGGCGTTCAGCTCGAGCAGGGCGCTCTCGGCCTTCTCCTTCGACGCTGCGCAACTCGTCCTCGGTCTTGCGCTTGGCGATGGCGTTTTCGCGGAACACCTCCACCGCGCGCGCCATCGCGCCGACCTCGTCCCTGGCGTCGGTTCCCTGCACCCGCCGATCGTAATCGCCCGATGTGATCGCCTGCATCGCCGTCATGATCTGCTGCAGCGGCAGCCGGATGCTCAGCGCGATCAGGACGCCCGCGGTGATGATGATGCCGAGAAAAATCACCGCGATCGACAAGCACCTTGCGGGAGATGTCGGCCAGCGTCCGGTCGAACGTCTCCTGCGCCTTCTGCTCGCGCTGCCGCATCTTGGCCGACAATTCATCGATGGCGCCGATGGCTTCGGCCTGGCTGGCGTCGATCGTATTGCGCAACAGCTCGGTTCGGCTTGCCAGCTGCTCCGATAATTTCGCAAGGCCTTCCCGCAGCGCCACGGTCCGCGCCTTCAATTGCTGCAGGGCCAGCGCGCTGCAGATCGTTGTCGGCGAGGTCGGACATCACCGGGATGGTCTTCTCGATGGTCTCGGTATTGCGGCGGGCTTCCTCGGCGGAAGCCGTCGCCAGCGAAAGATAATAGGCGTTGGCGGCGACCAGCATGGCGGTAAATGCCTCGCGGGATTTTCCGAGCGACGGCCAGATCGGGGCATCGCGGTGCCCGGTTGCGCCCTCGATGATCGAATAGAGCCCGGCCATGTCCCGGGCCGGGGTCAGCACCTGCTCCTCATAGGTTTTCGAAATCGTCGCCTGGACGGCTGCGCAGTTCGCCGAAGCCGTTGAGGAAGCGCTCGGTGACGCGCTCGAGTTCCTCGACCGATCCGGACAGCATCGGGTCGGTCGAGGCGCGCGTGGTCAGCGTGCCCAGCACCGCTTCGCGCAACAGCAGATATCTCCGCGAAAAATTCCGGGCTCGGCTGGTTGATGTAGCGATGGATCAGGTTCTGCAGGCGGCCGGTCTCGCTCTCCAGCAGCGCCAGAATCTTGTCCGACTCCCGCACCTGCCGCACGTCGTCCCAGGCCGAACCGAGCACCTGGACGCCGTTCCAGATCATGGCGACAAGCACCACGACGACCGCCGAGTTCAAGCGCGGCGATCGACAGGATGCGCCAGCGGATCGGTACCGCGCGGACCAGCCCGACGAGGCGAAAACGGCCGCGCGCGGCGAGGCCCGCCGGCCGTTCCGCAGCTTCGTCCTGCCGGGGCATTACCAAGGCCAACTCACTCCACCACGCGGGTATCGTCGGCGCGAAATTCCCGCACGGCCGCGCCCGTCGAGACCGCTGTCAGGAACGGCGCGACGATTGCTGCGGTCCGCCAACGGTCGGCGCGGCTGTACACAGGCAACTTCATCCCCCTATGATGGGGTCGATGCTCGGAAAAAAAGGTTCAAAGCCATTTGGCGGAAGCCGGCGAGAGCGGGCTATTCGGCCGCGTTGCTGATACCGGCAATGCTGCGCTGCGGCTCGGCTGGATTCCGCGGTCGAGCACAGCAACCGGCTGCCGCGCCAGTTCGAACGCGCCGGCCCATAAAGCGGTCGTCTCGGCTCGGCGCTCGCGTTATAGATCGGGTGCGATTCCGCCCGCCTTTTCCTGGAAAATCCACGGCAAATCATGCATTCGCTGCCGCGCCTGTCGAATTTTGAAGCGTTCCGGGCGTGGCGTGCCGACGCGTCGCAATGCTTGCCGGCGGCGCTCGACATCGCGCGCCATCACGGACTGCCGCACCAGGAACCAAAACTGTTCTCGACCGGCACCAATCTGGTCGTCGCCCTCGATCATGGGCTGGTGCTGAAGATTTTTCCGCCCCTGTTGCGCGCGCAGTTCATGTCGGAGCGGGCTTCGCTGTCGCAGCTGCGCGGGCGCGTCAGCGTACCGATCCCGGAAATCGTGCTCGAAGGCGAGCGCGACCAATGGCCGTATCTCGTCATCACCCGCCTGCACGGCGTCATCGGCAAGGACGCGTGGCCTTCGCTGCCGGAGGATCAAAAAGAGCGCGTGCTCGGCCAGATCGGCGCGACCATTGCCGAAATCCAGCGTGTCCCGGTCGGAGAACTGTCCCGCGTCGAACCGCGTTGGGACCAGTTCATGCTCGGCCAGATCGAGGGGTGCCGGGCGAGGCACCCCCGACTCGGATTGCCGCAAAAATATCTCGATGGGCTCGACGATTTTCTTGGCGACGCGGCGACGCTGATCCCGATGGACGCCCCGCCGGTGATCCTGACCGGCGAATACATTCCGGAGAACTTTCTGCTGAGTTGCGAAGCCGGAGACTGGCATTTGTCCGGACTGATCGATTTCGGCGACGTGATGACGGGGTGGGGCGAATACGACCTGCTGGGCCCGAGCGCCTTCATGACCGCGGGAATGCCGCGCCGGGTTCGCAGCCTGTTCGCGGGATTCGGATATTCGAACGCGGATATCAATCCGACATTGCAGCGGCGGCTGATGGCGCTGCTTCTGTTGCATCGCTTCAGCGATCCCGTCCGCCACATCTGCATCGAGGGCTGGCAGGAGAAAACGCGCGACTTGTTTGAACTGGCGGCACTGCTCTGGCCGATGTGAGCGGCGAACATTTTCTACGTGCGCCGCCCGCTTCGCCCAAGAGTGTCCGGGATATCTGCCCTCGCAATAGGCAATGACGTTTCTTTGTATGCAATGAGCTTTCGCCCCGGCAAGCATCGCGCGCCCGTCCAAAAGCCGAATATCCGGAGCTAAATCAGATGCTTAAGATCAATTTAGACTTCCGTTAAGATTTGGCACGAACCTTGCGATGTCTCTCCGAAAGCCGATCCTCGGGCGTTTGGAGCATCCCATGAAGCGTCGCGATTTTCTGAAATGCGTCACCGGCGCTGCCGCCGGCGCGATGGTGCCGGCCCCCGCGATCTGGATTGCGACCGCGTGATGGTGACGGAGGGCCTCGGGGTCGAAACGAGAGCGTCGGCCTGGTCGGCGAATCCGGCTGCGGCAAATCCACCAGTTCGATGATGGCGATGCGGACCGGCCGAATCGTCGAACAGGGACCCTCCGAACTTGTGTTGGGCGACCCGCAGGATGCCTATACAAGGGAACTGCTGGACGGCTATTCCGCACCCGCCGATGCCGGTTCACTGAGCGTGCCGACCCATGAGAGAACAATGGCCACTGACCCTTGATGACTACATCGACGCCGTCGCGAAAGCGTTGGGCCTGCCGATCGACGACGCCTGGAAGCCGGCGGTGCGGGCCAATCTCGAGATATCGCTGAGGCTGGCGCGGCTGGTGGATGAATTCGCGCTATCCGACGAAACCGAGTCGGCCAGTGTCTTTGCAGCCTGATATCGCCATACCAGCCGATGAGCGACGGGCTGTCGGCCGCGGCAATCGCGCGGGCGGTGGCGGGTCGAAAGATGTCCGCGCTCGCGGCAACCGAAGCGGCGCTGGCGCGGATCGCCAAACACGATTCCGATCCTGAATTCCTTCACCGACGTCACCGCGGATCGCGCCCGCGCCAAAGCGCGGGCGGTCGATGCCGCGGTTGCGGCCGGGCAAAAGGTCGGGCCGCTCGCCGGCGTGCCGTTCGCGGTAAAGAACCTGTTCGATGTGCAGGGCCTGCCGACCCGGGCCGGATCGAAGATCAATCGCGACGCTGCCGCCGTCGCCGCGCGACGCCACGCTGATCGAGCGGATGGAGGCGGCCGGCGCCGTGCTGGTCGGCGCGCTCAACATGGGCGAATACGCCTACGACTTCACCGGCGAGAATAGTCCACGACGGACCGTCACGCAATCCGCATGATGTGACGCGGATGACCGGCGGCTCATCGGGCGGCTCCGGCGGCGCGGTCGGCGGCGGCCTGGTGCCGCTGGCGCTGGGATCCGACACCAACGGCTCGATCCGGGTGCCGTCGTCGTTCTGCGGCATCTTCGGGCTGAAGCCGACCTACGGCCGGCTGTCGCGCGCACGGTCGTTTCCGTTCGTCGCGAGCTTCGATCATCTCGGTCCGTTCGCGCGCAATGTCGACGATCTCGCGCTGGCCTATGATGCGATGCAGGGGCCCGACCCGGACGACGCGGCGTGCACGACCCGGCCCGCCGAGCCGGTGACGGCGCTGCTGGCGCGGGACATCGGCGGCCTTGCGGATCGCGATCGCCGGCGGGTATTTTCAGACACAACGTCTTCCCCGAGGCCGGCGGAGGCCGTCGCCCGCGTCGCCAGGGCGCTCGGCGCCACGCGCATCAGTCGAAATCCCCGAAGCCGCGCGCGCCCGCGCCGCGGCCTATGTCATCACCACCACCGAAGGCGCGTCGCTGCATCTCGATCGGCTGCGGCGGCGCCCGGAGGATTTCGATCCGGCGGTGCGCGACCGGTTGCTGGCGGGCGCGATGATTCCGGCGTCGCTGGTCGACCGCGCGCAGAAATTCCGCCGCTGGTATCGCGCCCAGGTGCTGGAGCTGTTCAAGTCGGTCGATGTGATCATCGCGCCGGCGACGCCCTGCGTCGCGCCGAAGCTCGGGCAGGCGACCTTCGATGCTTGACGGCGTCGAATTGCCGGTACGCGCCAATATCGGCATCCACACCCAGCCGATTTCCTTCATCGGGCTTCCGGTGGTCGCGGTGCCGGTTCCGCTCGAGCCGATGCCGATCGGCGTCCAGATCATCGCAGCGCCCTGGCGGGAAGATATCGCGATGCGCGTCGCCTATGCGCTGGAACGCAGCGGCGTGGTTGCCGCGCCGCGGCCGAGAGGATTGTGAAATGGACGTCGATCTTCCCGATGTGCTGGCCGAGGTCACCGCGCAGTTCGCGCGCTACGAGAAGGCGCTGGTGTCCAACGACGTCACCGTGCTCGATGAACTGTTCCGCGCCGACGCCCGCACGCTTCGCTACGGCATCGGCGAAAATCTCTATGGCTATGACGCGATCACGGCGTTTCGCGCGGCGCGCTCGCCGATCGGGCTGATGCGCAAGACCGCGAACACCGTGATCACGAGCTATGGCCGCGATACCGCCGTGGCCTCGACGCTGTTTTATCGCGACTCCGCGCCCGGCAGAGTGGGCCGCCAGATGCAGACATGGGTGCGATTCGCCGAAGGCTGGAAAATCGTCGCCGCCCATGTCAGCATCATCGACGAATCCGAATCTTCCAGAGGTCTGGATCAAAAGACATGAGTCTCGACGATCTTCCGGCCAGCGCGCCGCCACGCCGGCGCGAAGAGGCAGAGATCGTGGTTCGGCGCGTCGACCGCGCTCCGTCGAGTGCCGGACAAGGTCACGCGCGCCGAGGAACTGCGGCTGCAGCTCGCCGATGAAATCGTGCGCGGCGCGCTGCCGCCGGGAGCCGGTCTCGACGAGACCGACATCGCCCGGCGCTTCAACGTATCGCGCACGCCGGTGCGCGAGGCGCTGCGCCAGCTTGCGGCCTCGGTCTGGTCGATGCGCGGGCGCATCGCGGCGCGGTGGTGGCGCGGCCCTCGCTCGAACGGCTGACCGGGATGTTCGAGGCGATGGCCGAGCTGGAAGCGCTGTGCGCCGGCCTCGCCGCGGAACGCATGCAGCCGGCGGAGCGTCACCGGCTGGAGGCGGTCCATGAGGAACTGCGGGTATTAAGCCATGCCGGCAATCCGGACCGGTTTCACGAAGTCAACGAACGGTTTCACAACGCGATCTATGCCGGCTCGCAGAACGGCTATATCGCCGAAATGACGCTGGCGACGCGGGTGCGGGTGCAGCCGTTCCGCCGCGCGCAATTTCGCAATCTCGGACGGCTGGCCAAATCGCATGCCGAGCACGACCGCGTCGTGGTGGCGATCATGCGCGGCGACCGCGTCGGCGCCGCCGCCGCGATGCGCGCGCATATCGAACTGGTGCGCGGCGAATACGAGCTCTACGCGGTGTCGGTGTAGTCTCACCTGCCGAGCGGCGGGGGCGACGTTGTATTCAACACTGCAAGGTACGTGCCCCGGACGCAGCGCGCGCGCCGCTCTTCGCGGCGTGGTGCGCTGCTGATCCGGGGTCCATCTTGTCTGGCGCAATTCGGGTCCCGGCTCTGCGGCGCATCGCGAAGGGCGCTGCACCGCGTCCGGGACACGATGGTACGCTCAAGCCGTCGCCGCCGCTTCCGCCATGAACGCGCGCCAGCCGTTGAACGCCGAGATATCGCGGGCGCCGTCAATATCGACGGGCTCGACGATAAAGCCTTTGACGCCGCGGCCGTCGGCGAGGCGCACGGTGCCGATCGACAGCGGCGGCGGGATCGCGGCGACGAATTTCCCGAACGCTGCCGCCGGCAGCGCCCAGATCTCCAGCTCGATCGACGATCCGGTGCCGGCCGCAACCCGCAGCATGCCGGGTTTCGGCGGCGTGGTGTCCAGCGCATAGAGCTTGTAGTCCGGCGCGGTCGCGTGGCCTGCTCCAGCAGGCGTCCGCCGAGCGCCTTCAATTCGCCGTTCAGCGCCATGCCCGACAGATGGGCGCCGACCACCGCGATGGCGATTTCATCCCCGGCCAACCCGGCCGGCAAAACCGCCAGCGGCGGCTGCGGCAGGCGTCTCGCACCCAGGGTCAGTCCGGTGTCGGCGTGGAAGACGCGGCCGATACCGGCGAGCTGCGCGTCCTTGCCGGCGGGCGCCAGCAGCGTGATGCCGAACGGAATGCCGTCGCTGCGGATCGCCGCCGGCAGCGCCAGGCCGCAGAGGTCGAGCAGGTTGACGAAATTGGTGTAGGTGCCGAGCCGGCTGTTGAACTCGACCGGATTGGCCAGCACCTGCGCCGTCGAGTACACGGTCGGCGCCGTCGGCAGCACCAGTGCATCGATGCCGGCGAAGGCGCGCTCGCTGATCTTGCGCAGCGCCTGCAGCCGGTACAGCGCCGCAAAGGTGTCGGCGGCGCCAAGCCGTGCCCCCGCGGCTGTTATTTCGCGCGTGACGGGATGGATAGCATCCGGCGACGACGCCAGCAGATTGCGGATCACCAGATAGCGCTCCGCCACCCATGGTCCCTCATAGAGCAGCCGCGCGGTCTCATAAAACGGTTCGAGATCGAACCCGACCAGCGTGGCGCCGAGCGAAGTCCAGCGCTTGAGCGCATCGCCATACGCCGCCTCCGAAGCCTTGTCGCCGAAGAAGATCAGCTGGCCGTCATGCGGCACGCCGAGCCTGAGCTTGGCGGGAAACGCGCTTATCTGCGCCAGCGGCCGGTCGCGCGAATAGGGATCGGCGCCATCGGGGCCGGCCATCGCGGCCAGCGCGGTCATCGCGTCGTCGACGGTGAGCGAGAAAACCGACACGCAATCCAGCGTGCGGCAGGCCGGCACCACGCCGGCGGTAGAGATCAGCCCGAGGCTCGGCTTCAGCCCGACGATGTTGTTGAGCATGGCCGGGACGCGGCCGGAGCCGGCGGTATCGGTGCCCAACGCCAGCGGCACCAATCCCGCCGACACCGCCACCGCCGATCCTGAACTCGATCCGCCCGGGATCAGGTCGCCGCGCATCGGATTGCCGGGAATGCCGTAGGGCGAGCGCACGCCGACCAGGCCGGTGGCGAACTGGTCGAGGTTGGTCTTGCCGATGATGATGGCGCCGGCCGCGCGCAGCCGCGCCACCGCGGTCGCATCACAGGTCGGCGAATAGGCGAAGGCAGGACAGGCGGCGGTGGTGGGCAATCCGGCGACGTCGATGTTGTCCTTTACCGCCACGGGAACGCCGTAGAGCGGAAGCTCCGCGGCATCTTTCGCGCTCAGGGCCTCGGCTTCCGCCAGCGCCTGCTGTTCATCGCGCAGGCTGATGAAGATGGCGGGATCGTTGTGATCGCGAATGCGCGCAAAGCTGCGCGCGACGGTTTGCGCGGGCGACATAGTGCCGGCGCGATGCGCGGCGACGATCGTGGCGATGGTTTCGGTCACGCGCGGGCCCGATCGGGAAGGTGATGCGGCTGGAACGTGTTCGGCGGGCGCGGCAAGGGAGGTTCTCCGGATGGGAAGATATATTCCCCGATCGAAGCAAGCGATGTGCCATTGTGTACATCGGTATCGCAAGATCAAACTCTAAAGATAGACACGTATTATCAAACGCTTGAACGAATTTCGCAGATGCGCGGCCGGCTCCCGCGCACCGGTTTTTGCCCATTTTATGAGCAGGCCGTTCCCGGCCCGGCATCGGGTCTGCTGGCCGGCTTCGCCAGCGAGTGGCGGGCGATGACACGTTGCCGGCGCGCGCGGTTCTCGCGTAGAGCAAACGTCAGCCCCGGTTCCAAGAGGGTGGATGAGGAAACCGATGACCACCGCCGTCGCCAATCGCCGCGCCAATCCGCTAGCGCTGTTCGCTACCCCTGCGATCATCGCCGATCGCCGCGCCGACGGCACCATCTGGCTGAAATCGACCGCGCCGCTGCAGCCGCACGCGCGCTGCGTCGGCGACTGGCTGGAGCATTGGGCGCGGCAGACGCCGGAGCGGATTTTTCTCGGCGAGCGTTCGAGCGTGGAGGTGCCGTGGACCACCGTCACCTATCAGGACGCACTTCGGCGGGTGCGTTCGACCGCAGCCTGGATTCTGGCGCAGGGACTGAGCGCCGGGCGTCCCCTGGTCATCCTCTCCGACAACAGCATCGACCATGCGCTGTTCGCGCTGGCGGCGATGCATGTCGGCGTGCCTGCGGTTGCGATCTCGCCGGCCTATTCGCTGCTGTCGAAGGATTTCGACAAGCTCAGGAGCATGATCGCGCTGCTCGAGCCCGGCGCGATCTATGTTTCCAGCATGACGCCGTTCGGACCGGCGCTGGCCGCGATCCAGTCGCTACATTCGGCGAACATTGTCAGCGGCGACGCCGAGAGCCATGATGCAATTCCGTTTCGCGACATCGCCGCGACGCCCGAAACCGACGCCGTCGAAGCCGCCTTCG
This sequence comes from uncultured Alphaproteobacteria bacterium, assembly GCA_963734795.1. Taxonomy (GTDB): domain Bacteria; phylum Pseudomonadota; class Alphaproteobacteria; order Rhizobiales; family Xanthobacteraceae; genus Bradyrhizobium. Next base: position 239,383 of record CAVTIW010000009.1, on the reverse strand, counting down.
CGGCCGTCACCCCGGATACGATCGCAAAATTCCTGTTCACATCGGGTTCGACCGGAACGCCGAAAGCGGTCATCAACAGCCAGCGCATGCTGACCTCGAGCCAGCAGGCCAAGGCGCAGACCTGGTCGTTTCTGGAGAGCGCAGGCGATGATCTGGTGATTCTCGACTGGCTGCCATGGAGCCATACCTTCGGCGCCAATCACAATTTCAACCTGGTGCTGCGCAATGGCGGCACGCTGTACATCGACAGCGGCAAACCGGCGCCGAGCCTGTTCGCGACCTCGCTCGCCAACCTGCGCAGCGTGATGCCGAGCGTGTATTTCAACGTGCCGCGCGGCTTCGACATGCTGATCGCGGCCTTGCGCGACGACGAGGAATTGCGCCACCGCTTCTTCGGCGAGGTGAAGTTCGCGTTCTATGCCGGGGCAGCGCTGCCGCAGAATCTGTGGGACGCGCTGGAGGAGCTGTCGATCAAAACCGTTGGCCGGGCGCTGCCGATGGTGTCGGCCTGGGGTTCCACCGAGACCTCGCCGCTCGCCACCGACTGCCATTTCCAGGCGAAGCGCTCCGGCAATATCGGCGTGCCGATTCCCGGCACCGAATTGAAGCTGGTGCCGTCCGGCGACAAGCTCGAGGTGCGGGTGCGCGGACCCAATGTCACGCCGGGTTACTGGAAGGCGCCGGAACTGACTGCGCAGGCCTTCGATGCCGACGGCTTCTACCGGATCGGTGATGCCGTGACCTTCGCCGATCCGCTTCGCCCCGAGTTGGGGCTGTTTTTCGACGGCCGGGTTGCCGAGGATTTCAAGCTCAATTCCGGCACCTGGGTCAGTGTCGGCACGCTGCGCGTTGCCGGCATTGCCGCGCTGGCGCCGCTGGCGCAGGACATCGTGGTGTCAGGCCATGGCGGCGATCAGGTGCGCTTCCTGGTATTTCCGAACATCGCCGCCTGCCGCGCGCACGCCGGGCTGCCCGACAGCGCCGGCGTCAACGAGGTGATCGGCAGCGACAAAGTCCGCGCCGCGATCGCGCAGGGACTGGCGAAACTCAGGACCCAAGGCGGCGGCTCGTCCGGTCACGCCACCCGCGCGGTGCTGCTGGCCGAGCCCGCTTCGGTTGACGGCGGCGAAATCACCGACAAGGGCTACATCAACCAGCGCGCGGTGCTGACCCGGCGGGCCAATGCGGTGGCCGTCCTGGACGACGATACGTCGACTGAATGGATCGGATGCGCGGGCTGAAACGCAAAGAAAAGAAATCGAATCAACAGGGAGAGATGGGATGAGGGGTCTGAAGGGGTATCTGGCGCTGGCATTGTGGTGCGCGGCATCGGGATCGGCGCGCGCGGAGATCTCCGGCGATGTGGTGCGGGTCGGCGTGCTCAATGACATCTCCGGCATCTTCCAGGACACCAACGGCATGGGCTCGGTGGAAGCCGCCAGGATGGCCGCGGAAGACTTCGACGGCGGCGGCAAGAACATCAAGGTCGAAATCGTCTACGCCGATCACCAGAACAAGGCCGATGTCGGCTCGGCGATCGTGCGCAAATGGCTCGATGTCGATGGGGTCGATGCCGTGGTCGATGTGCCCAACTCGGCGGTCGGCCTCACCATCAACTCGCTGATCCGCGACTCGCGGATGACGTTTCTGGCCTCGTCAACGGCAAGCGCGGACCTCACCGGCAAGGCCTGCTCGCCGAACACCATCCAGTGGGTCAACGACGCCTGGGCGATCGGCAACACCACCGCGGCGGCGTTGATGGCGCGCGGCGGCACCGACTGGTATTTCATCACGTGAATTACGCGCTTGGCCAGGGCATCGAAGCCGAAGCCACCCATTACATCGAGAAGCATGGCGGCAAGGTGCTGGGCTCGGCCAGGCATCCGCTCGGCACCTCGGACTTCGCCTCGCTGCTGCTGCAGGCGCAAAACTCCAAGGCCAAAATCATCGGTCTCGCCAATGCCGGCGGCGACACCATCAATGCGATCAAGCAGGCGGACGAGTTCGGTATCAAGCAAGGCGGCCAGACCATGGTCGGGTTCCTGCTGTTCATCAACGACGTGCATGGCATGGGGCTGAAGGTCGCGCAGGGACTGCTGCTGACCGAAGCCTTTTATTGGGACATGGATGACGACACCCGCGCCTTCGCCAAAAGGTTTGCGGCACGGCCGGGCATGAACGGCAAGATGCCGAGCGGCAATCAGGCCGGCGTCTACGCCTCGACACTGGCCTATCTCAACGCGGTGGCAGCCACCGGCAGCGACGACGCGCGGGACGTGGTGCCGCAGATGAAAAAATTCAAAGGCAGGGACAAACTGTTCGGCGACGTCACGATCCGCCAGGACGGCCGCGTGATTCATCCTATCTATCTGTTCGAGGTCAAGAAGCCGGAGGAGTTGAAATATCCTTACGACTATTACAAGCTGGTTTCGACCATTGCCGCCGATCAGGCGTTCCGGCCGATGGCGGAGGGTGGCTGTTCACTGGTGAAATGACGTGACCCGCTGACGTGCGCGCCGTCACCGCACCACCTTGCTCGAGCCCTGTGTAATCAGCCGCGCGGCGCGCTGATCGCGGGCGTGGTTCCACAGCCAGTTCATCGCGACGCTGAGCCGGTTGCGCACCCCGATCAGGAAATAGATGTGCGCGATCCCCCAGAGCCACCAGGCGATGGTGCCGCGCAGCTTGATGCGGCCGAAATCGATCACCGCCAGCCGCTTGCCGATCTGCGCCAGGCTGCCGGCGTGCTGGTAGCGGAACGGCGCGACCGTGCCGCCTTCAAGCCGCGCCTTGATGGCTTCGGCGACGTAACGTCCCTGCTGCTTGGCCGCCGGCGCGATGCCGGGGACCGGCTTGCCATCGGGGCCTGCGATATCAACGGTATCGCCGATGGCGAAGATGTCGGGATGGCCGGGAACGGTGAGGTCGGGCAGCACCTGCAGCCGGCCGGCGCGGTCGGCAGGGGCACCCAGCCACTCGGCGGCGGGCGAGGCGCGCACCCCGGCGGCCCAGATCAGGGTCTTTGCCTGCAGCACCTGGCCGCCATAGACGACGCCATCGGCGGAGCATTCGGTGACGGCCTGATTCAACATCACTTCGACGCCGATGCTTTGCAGCGAGCGCAGCGCATAGGCCGAAAGCTCGTCGGCAAAGCCCGCCAGCACCCGCGGCCCGGCCTCGATCAGGACCACGCGTGCCTTGCGGGTGTCGATGTTGCGGAAGTCGGGCGGCAGCGTGTCCTTCGCCAAGTCGGCGATGGTGCCGGCGAGCTCGACCCCGGTCGGGCCGGCGCCGACAATGACGAAGGTCAGCAGCGCCGCGCGGCGCTGCGGATCGGTCTCGCGCTCGGCGCGCTCGAACGCCACCAGGATACGGCGCCGCAGCGTGGTGGCGTCCTCGAGGGTTTTCAGGCCGGGCGCGAATGGCTCCCATTCGTCATGGCCGAAATAGGCATGGCGGGCGCCGGTGGCGAGAATCAGGGTGTCGTAAGGCAGCGCATCGCCATCATCGAGCAGCACCTGCTTGCCCACGGTGTTGACGCCGCTCACGGTGGCGAACAGGGTCGTCACCTCGGGGCGTCCGCGCAGCAGATAGCGGATCGGCCAGGCGATCTCCGAGGTCGCCAATGAGGCGGTCGCGACCTGGTACAACAGCGGCTGGAACAGGTGGTGGTTGCGGCGGTCGATCAGCGTGATGCTGACCGGCACGCGCGCCAGCCGGTGCGCCGCTTCCAGTCCGCCGAATCCGGCGCCGACGATCACCACGTGATGGGGCTCTGCCGGTCGCGGCTGTTCTGAGGTCATGCGGCGCCTCCGGTCTCAAAATTCCCCGTACGCTCGATCAATAGGTAGTCCACATGGCGTTGTGGTCCAAGGCCGCAACGCGATTCGATTGCAACAAATCGGGCGATACGCAAACCGCATCGTTCGACATTTCCATCCCCGTTTGAGTTCAGGCGAAAATGGCCGCAGCACATGCATCGCCCGGGGCAGCCAGTTCATCTCGTGCCCGGTTGGAAGCCGATGGCGAACGTCTTCCTTGCCGGCCGCGCCGCCTTGCGCGCCGCGTCGACCTGCATCAGCGCCAATCGGGCGTGGTCGAGAAAGGCCTTGCCCGCATCGGTCAACTCCACGCCGCGGGCACCGCGGCTCAGCAGCTCGGCCCCTATTTCGTGATCCAGATCCCGGATCTGCCGGCTGAGCGACGGCTGCGACGTGTGCAGTCGTCGCTCGGCCGCCTCGGTCAGGCTGCCCACCTCCGACGGCAATGAAATATCTGAAATGTCGCAGCTCCATGGCGTAGCCCATGCTTACGAAGCATGCCACCAGCTTATAAAGTCTTTTTAAAGCGGGCGACGGGCGCCTAGATCCATATCACGAGAGCGATGGGAAGCTTCCGGGGCGAACCGACAGGAACCCGCCTTGGGTAATGGCTCCGCAGCTCAAGCAACTTAATCAAGGAGATGATCATGGATACGCCTGTTGTTTTGATTACCGGTGGACTGACCGGTATCGGACGCGCCGCCGCCGTCGCCTTCGCCAGGAAGGGCGCAAAGGTGGTCGTTGCTGGCCGGCGCGATGAGGCCGGCAAGGAGCTCGTCAAGGAGTTGCGCGCTCTGGGTGCGGAGGCCGAATTCGTCAATGCCGACGTCCGCAAGGAAGATGACGTCCGCAATATGGTCGACAAGACCGTCGCGCGGTTTGGCCGTCTCGATGTCGCCGTGAACAACGCCGCCACCGAAGGCCAGGTTGGCCCAATCACGGACCAGACCGCGGAAAGCTTTGCCGCGACGTTCGAGACCAATGTTCTCGGCGTGGTCCTGAGCATGAAGCACGAAGTGCGCGCCATGCAGGCCCAGGGCAGCGGCAGCATCATCAACATCTCCTCGACCTACGGACACCGGGGCGCGGCTTTCGCCTCGATCTACGTCGGGGCCAAGCACGCCGTCGAAGGCATCACCAAATCGGTGGCGATCGAGCTCGCCAAGTCGGGGATTCGGGTGAACGCGGTCGCGCCCGGGCCCACGGACACCGGCATGCTGACCCGCTTCACCGGCACGGCAGAGAACAAGGCCGCCTTGGTGAAGCAGGTTCCGTTGGATCGCCTCGGCCTCTCCGAGGAAGTCGCTGACGGTATCGTCTTCATCGGTTCGGACGGAGCCAAATGGATTACGGGCGAGATCCTCAACGTCGACGGAGGTATGACCGCGAATTGACGCGGCGCGGGCGCGGAGATTAGCTCCGCGCCCGGTTAAGCGGCCCGGTGGATCACCGGCGACACATGGCGCGTCGATGGCGGCTCGAAGCTCTAAGTGAAGCTCTATGTCGAGTGCTCGAATGGCCGGAAGAATGGTGGGAGTGTCGTCCCCCGACGCGCCCATGCGCGTGGTCGGTGCACTTGTCGCCAACCTCGATTTTCGCCATGCCCCCTGCGTTATCGATGTGCCGAAGATCTCATCTGACGGACCGCGACTTCGAAGGCCGCTACCGCAAAATCCAGAACTATAATTCTTGCCATTCGCGCCTGCCGCGAATTATGGTGCATGTCGATGGTGGCATGAGCCGAAGGTTCTAAGGCGAGGCGTCGGTTCATGCTTGCCGCGATCATAAGATTTCGCGCACAAAACACGTCAGCTATTGCGGAAGAAGCCCGGGAGCGGAGCGCAGCTGGCGCCTCGCACCGGCGGGTTACTTCACCGGCAGTACATATGAGGGGGAGCGGATATGAAAACGGCATTCTGGCTGGCGGGCGCGACGGTTCTGGCGCTTGCCCAACCCGCCATCGCGGCGGATTCCGTCAAGATCGGGTTTGTCTCGACCTTCAGCGGTCCGACCGCGGTGATCGGCAACGACATGCGCAACTCGTTCGAGCTCGCGCTCGATCACATGGGCCGCAAGATGAACGGCTTGCCGGTCGAGGTGATCTACGAGGACGACCAGCAGAAGCCGGATATCGGCAAGCAGAAGACCGAGAAGCTGGTGCAGTCCGATCACGTCGACTTCATCGCCGGCTATATCTGGTCGAATGTGCTGCTGGCCTCGCTCAAGACCGCGGTGGATTCGAAGACCTTCCTGATCAGCGCCAATGCCGGACCGTCGCAGCTCGCCGGCGAACTGTGCTCGCCGTACGTGTTTTCGACCTCCTGGCAGAACGACCAGACCCCGGCGGCGATGGGCCTCTACATGAACCAGAAGGGCGTCAAGTCGGTGTTCCTGATCGGCCCGAATTATGCCGCCGGCAAGGACATGCTGGCCGGCGTCAAGAGCACGTTCAAGGGCGAGATCAAGGGCGAGGAATATACGGTGTGGCCGAGCCAGCTCGACTTCTCCGCCGAGCTTTCCAAGGCGCGCGCTTCGGGAGCGGAATCGATCTTCGTGTTCTATCCCGGGGCTGCCGGCGTCCAGTTCCTCAATCAATATGCGCAGGCCGGGATCAAGGCGCAGATTCCGCTCTACACCGCCTTTACCATCGACGAATTGTCGCTGCCGCTGCAGAAGGACAACGCGCTCGGCGTTCCCGGCGCGCAGGAGTGGGTGAACGATCTGCCCGAACGAGCAGAACAAACGGTTTGTCGCCGACTATCGCAAGAAATATCCCGACCTGCGCCCGACCTATTACGGCGCGCAAGCCTATGACGCCGCGCAATTGATCAACAGCGCCGTGGTGGCGGTGAAGGGCGACTTGACCAAAAAGGACGCGATGCGCGCCGAGATGGAGAAGGCGAATTTCAAGTCGCTGCGCGGCCCGTTCAAATACGGCAACAACCACATCCCGATCCAGAACTTCTATCTGCAGGACGTGGTGAAGGATGCCGACGGCGCGCTGTCGCTGAAAACCGTCGCCACCATCGTCAAGGACGACCAGGATCGCTTCCACGACAAATGCCCGATGAAGTGATCGCACAGCGGCGCGGCACGCGCCACCCTTCCCTCCAGGGGAGGCTAAGAAGCGCGGCCGCTGATTTCCCTTCGGCACATGTCTTGCAAAGTCGTAGAATGGGTTGAGCGAAGCAAAACCCATCCCTTTGGTTGAGGTTGCCGATGGGTTTCGCTTTGCTCAACCCATCCTGTACCCTTCAAATTCAGTGGAAACTGCCAGAGCATCCATGCTGCTTGTCGTCGAACAATTCCTGAACGGATTGCAGTTCGGCCTGCTGCTGTTTCTGCTGGCGGCGGGATTGACGCTGGTGTTCGGCATCATGGACTTCGTCAATCTGGCGCATGGCTCGCTCTACATGATGGGCGCCTATTTTGCCGCGACCTTCGTGGCCTGGACCGGCAGTTTCATTCTCGGCGTGATCCTGGCGCTCGGCGCGACGCTGCTGCTCGGCATCGTGCTGGAATTCGTGGCGCTGCGGCACCTGTACGGCCGCGATCATCTCGATCACGTGCTGGCGACCTTCGGGCTGATCCTGTTCTTCAACGACGCGGTGCGGCTGATCTGGGGCCCGGCGGGGCTGGCGCTGCCGCTGCCGGCCTGGCTGACGGTGCCGATCCAGATCTTGCCCGGCGTGTTTTATCCCGCCTATCGGCTCGCCATCATCGTGGTCGCGCTCGCGGTCGCGCTGGTGCTCTATATCGTGGTGATGCGAACCCGGCTCGGCATGCTGATCCGCGCCGGCGCCTCCAACCGGGAAATGATCGGCGCGCTCGGCATCAACATCAAGCTGCTCTACACCCTGGTGTTCGGGCTCGGCGCCGCGCTGGCCGGTCTCGCCGGGATGATGCAGGCGCCGATTCTGACCGTGCAGATCGGGATGGGCGAGAACATCCTGATCCTCGCCTTCGTCATCATCGTGATCGGCGGCATCGGCTCGATCCGCGGCGCGTTCCTGGCCGCGATCTTCGTCGGGATGATCGACACGCTGGGCCGCGCCTTCCTGCCCGACCTGTTGCGCAAGGTGCTGAGTTCGGCCGCCGCTTCGACCGCGGCGCCGGCGCTGTCCTCGATGCTGATCTATCTCCTGATGGCGATCGTGCTGGTGGTGCGGCCGGAGGGGCTGTTTCCGGCCAGCCGGCGATGAACGCCTCGCTCAACGCCCGCAACGTCGTCGCCGCGCTCACGGTCGCCGGCCTGCTGTTGCTGCCGCTCTATTCGCAGCTCAGCGGCAACATCTTCGTGCTGACGCTGTTCACCCGCATCGTGATCTTCGCGCTGGCGGCGGTCAGCCTCAATCTCATCATGGGCTATGGCGGGATGATGAGCTTCGGCCACGCCGCCTATCTCGGGATCGGCGGCTATGCGGTCGGCATTCTCGCCTTCGAGGGCATCGGCTCCGGTTTCATTCAGTGGCCGGTGGCGCTGGCGGCGTCGGCGCTGTTCGCGCTGGTGATCGGCGCGCTCTCGCTTGCGCACCCGCGGCGTCTATTTCATCATGATCACGCTCGCCTTCGCGCAGATGGCCTATTACGTCGCGTCCGGGCTTGCCCGCTACGGCGGCGACGACGGTCTGACGATCTACAAGCGCAGCGATTTCGGCGGCCTGATCAATCTGTCGAACCGCGTGCAGTTCTATTATCTCTGCCTCGGCTGCCTGTTCGGCGGCATCTATCTGATCTGGCGCATCGTCAATTCGCGCTTCGGCCTGGTGGTGCAGGGCCTGCGCTCCAACGAAGCGCGCATGCAGGCGATCGGGTTTCCCGCCACCCGCTACCGGCTGGTCTGCTTCGTCATCGCGGGCACGATGTGCGGTCTGGCCGGCGCGCTGCTCGCCAACAACACCGATTTCGTCAGCCCGGCCGTGATGTTCTGGACCCGCTCCGGCGATCTCATGGTGATGGTGATCCTCGGCGGCATGGGCTCGCTGTTCGGTCCGGTGATCGGGCGCGATCGTCTATCTGGTGCTGGAAGAATTCTTGTCGCAGCTGACGGAATACTGGGCGCTGATCATGGGCCCGCTGCTGCTGCTGATCGTGCTGTTCGGGCGCGGCGGCATCATCGGGCTGCTCGGGAGGCTGGACCGTGGCTGATCCCTTGCTCCGCGTCGAAAATCTGGTGCGGCGGTTCGGCGGCATCGTCGCGACCGACAACCTCTCGCTCGATGTCGCACAGCGGCGAATTGCACGCCATCATCGGCCCCAACGGCGCCGGCAAGACCACGCTGATCAGCCAGCTCACCGGGCAGCTGCTGCCGAATTCCGGCACCATTCGTTTTGCCGGCCGCGACATCACCCGGCTGCCGGCCTGGCGGCGCAGCGCGCTCGGGCTGGCGCGCTCGTTCCAGATCACGTCGCTGCTGCCGGATTTCACCGCGCGCGGACAATGTCGCGCTGGCGGCACAGGCCCATGACGGTCACTCGTTCCGTTTCTGGGGCAATGCCCGCAAGGAAAGCCACCTGCGCAAGGCGGCGCTGGCGGCGCTGACCAGGGTCGGGCTCGAACGTCGCGCCGACACTCTGGTATCGCGAATTGAGCCATGGCGAGCAGCGCGAGCTCGAACTCGCGGTCGCGCTTGCCACCAAGCCGCAATTGTTGCTGCTCGACGAGCCGATGGCCGGACTTGGCGTCACCGAATCGGCGCGCATGGTGAAGCTGCTGCAGGAATTGCGGCGCGAAGTCACCATCGTGCTGGTCGAGCACGACATGGATGCGGTGTTCGCGCTCGCCGACCGCATCACCGTTCTGGTCTATGGCCGCGTCATCGCCTCCGACGTGCCGGCGGCGATCCGCGGCAATGAAGAGGTCAAGCGCGCCTATCTCGGCGATGCAGCATGCGGTGACCCGCCATGGCTGATGCAGCACCCCTGCTCGAAGTCGACGATATCGAGACCTGCTACGGCCTCAGCCAGGTGCTGTTCGGCATGTCGCTGTCGGTCCGAGCCGGCGAGATGGTGGCCCTGATGGGCCGCAACGGCATGGGCAAGACCACCACGATCCGCTCCATCATGGGGCTGACGCCGGCGCGCGCGGGCGCGATCCGCTTCGCCGGGCAAGAGGTTCGCCAGCTTGCCTCGTTCCGGATCGCGCAGTTGGGCATTGGCCTCGTCCCCGAGGGCCGTCAGATATTTCCCAACCTGACGGTGCGCGAGAATCTGGTCGCCGCATCAGGCAATCGCCTGGGGTCGCCGGATCCCTGGACGCTCGACAAGATCCACGCGCTGTTCCCGCGACTGGCCGAGCGCGGCGGCAATATGGGCGGCACGCTGTCCGGCGGCGAGCAGCAGATGCTGGCGATCGGCCGCGCGCTGATGACCAATCCGCGCCTGCTGATCCTGGACGAGGCCACCGAAGGCCTCGCGCCCTTGATCCGCGACGAAATCTGGAACTGCCTGTCGATGCTGAAGGCGCGCGGCCAGTCGGTGCTGGTGATCGACAAGAACGTCGAAAATCTCACCCGCATCGCCGACCGCCATTACATCATCGAGCGCGGCCGCGCGGTGTGGAGCGGCACCTCGGAGCAACTGATCGCCGAGCCGGATCTGCAGCATCGCTATCTCGGGATTTGAGCGGGCAGCGCGCGGCTGTCAGCGACGCGGTCCAGGCCGCTTGGCCGAACTGATGCTCCTGCTTGCCAAGACAGCGGCCTTGACTACCTAAGTTCCGAACCAAAGAGAGGAACCGGCTATGGTCGATTACGAGATGTTTGAGCTTGGCGACGTCACCCTGCAATGCGGGCAAATTCTGCGTGGCGCCAAGATGGCCTACAAGACCCATGGCAAGCTCAATGCTGCCAAGGACAATGTGATCGTCTACCCCTGCTGGTATTCCGGCACGCATGTGGACAATGAGTGGTTGATCGGCTCTGGCATGGCGCTGGATCCGGAAAAATACTTCATCATTATCCCGAACATGTTCGGCAACGGCCTTTCGACCTCGGCGAGCAATACGCCGGTGCCGTTCAACGGCTCGCGTTTCCCGAAGATCACCGCCTATGACAATGTGGTGCAGCAGCATCGGCTGGTCACCGAAAAGTTCGGCATCGGCAAGGTCAAGCTGGTGACCGGCTGGTCGATGGGGGCCCTGCAGACGTATCACTGGGGTGCCATCTTCCCGGACATGGTCGAACGCATCTTGCCGTTTCAGGGCTCGGCCAAGTGCTCGCGACACAACTTCGTCTTCCTCGAAGGCGTCAAGGCGGCGCTTCAGGCGGATGCCGCCTTCAAGGACGGCTTTTACACCGAACAGCCGGCCAAGGGCCTCCGCGCCGCGGCCCGCGTCTATGCGGGCTGGGGCTTCTCACAGACGTTCTATCGCGTCGAAGCCGACCTCAAGAAGATGGGTTACGCCTCGCTGGAAGATTTCCTGGTGGGATTCTGGGAAGGCTGGCTGCTCTCCAAGGACGCCAACAATCTGCTGACCATGCTGTGGACCTGGCAGAACGGCGATATTTCGAACAATCCGATCTACAAGGGCGACTACCAGAAGGCGTTGGCCGGGATCAAGGCCAAGGCGATCGTCATGCCGGCCTCGACGGATCTGTATTTCCCCCCGGAGGACAGCGTCAACGAGGTGAAGCATATGCCGAATGCCGAACTGCGGGTGGTGGAGACCTATTGGGGCCACTTCGCCGGCGGTCCCGGCACCAGTCCGGACGACATCAAGGTGCTCGACGCCGCGCTCAAGGAATTGCTCGCAAGCTGAGCGGCGCTTCGTAAGATTGCCTCGCTGCGAAAGCGCGATGATTTCAGATTGATCATCATCGCAAGACGCGGCCCCTCTTACCCTCCCCTGGAGGGGGAGGGTCGCTCGCGCTAGGCGATGCGCAGCATCGTCCGGAGCGAGCGGGGTGGGGTGGCGATGCGTTCATCCGCCGCGCCACCCCACCCCGTCTCGCATCTTGCGATGGGAGCCGACCCTCCCCCTCCAGGGGAGGGTGAAGATGCGGAACTTGCTTGCGGCGTAGCCTTCAAAACATCTCGAAATATTCGCGCTGTTCCCAGTCCGATACTTCGGCCTGGAAGCGTTCGATTTCGGCGTTCTTGATGTGGACGTAGTAGTCGACAAACTCCGCGCCCAGTGCATCGCGAAAGAACGGATCGTCCTTGAGCGCGGACACCGCTTCGCGCAGCGTCTTCGGCAACGCGCGGCCTCGGTTTCATACGGCGTGTCGGCGGACGGGCCGGGATCGAGCTTTCGGTCGACGCCATCGAGCCCGGAGAGGATTTGCGACGCCATGTAGAGATACGGATTGGCGGCGGGCTCGCCGATGCGATTTTCGAGCCGGGTCGCGGGATCGTCAGCGCCGCCGAGCACGCGGATCATCACGCCGCGGTTGTCGCGGCCCCAGATCGCGCGATCCGGCGCCAGCGAATAGGAACGGTAACGCTTGTAGCCATTGATGGTCGGGGTGGTGAACACGGCCGCGGCGCGGGCATGTTTTAATAGCCCGGCCAGATAATGACGGCCGAACGCGCTCAGCACTTCGCCTTTGTCTTTTGCCATGAACGCGTTGTCGCCGCCGGCGCGGGAGACGATCGATTGATGCAGATGCCATCCGGACGCCACCACGTTCGGAAGCTTCGGCCGGCACATGAAGGTGGCGTGATAGCCATGGCGGTGGCAGATCTGCTTCACGGCGCTGCGAAACAGCACCATGGTATCGGCGGGCGCGAGACCTTTGGTCGGCTGGAACGTGAATTCGCACTGGCTCGGCCCGAATTCGACCTCGATCGAGCGCAGCGGCAGGCCGAGCGCGATGATGTCGCGCCGGACGATCTCGAGCACCGGCTCCATCTGGTCGTAGCGCTGTTCGGTCAGATACTGGTAGCCGTGCGACAGCAGGCTGACGTCCGGCGGCTGCGCCCGGCTGGCCGGCATGCTCCGGCGACATTTTGGCGTCGTCGAGCTTGAAGATGTGGCATTCGACTTCGAGGCCGGCGACGAAGTCGTAGCCGCGCGCTTCGAGTTTCGCGAGCACCGATTTGTAGAGATGGCGGGTCGCGAACGGCACCGGCCGCCCGTCGGCGAAATACAGGTCGCACAATAGCCAGCCGGTCGCCGACGCCCACGGCAGCACGCGAAAACTCAGCGGATCCGGCACCATCAGCACATCGGCGGCGCCTTCCATCTCCCGCATCCCGAAACCGCCGCCGGCGGTGAACACCGGAAACACCGTGCGATGCGAGGTGTCCTTGGCCAGCATGGTGGTGGTGATGGTGCAGCCGCTCTCCAGCGCGCGCAGCGCCTCGCTGGCGACCAGCGTCTTGCCGCGCAGGATCCCGTGCTGATCCGGGAAAGACAGCCGGATCACTTCCAGCTTCTGCGCTTCGACGATTTTGCGAAGGCGGCTTGCCGCTTCTTTCTGCTCGCCGGACCAGAGACCGTGACGCTCGACAAAACTCAACGCGTCACTCCTCTGAAGTCTAATACGAACTCTAGCGCGTGCCGTCGTTCGTCATTGCGAGGAGCGAAGCGACGAAGCAATCCATTTTTCCTTGCGGCATGGATTGCTTCGCTGCGCTCGCAATGACGATGAACCACCTTCACTTCACCGCCTTCAGATGAGGCACCTTGTCGGCAATCTCCTGCGGCACCGGCGCCGCCCACGGCGCGCTGCGACGGCGCTTGACATCGACTTCCATCCAGAAGGTTTCCCAGCCCCGCGTCGGCCCGATGCCGTCCATGGTCGCCGGCCCCTGGATGCTCCTCGCATGGGCGGCGTCGAGGAACATGAACGGCTTTTGCCCCATAGCCGCCTTCTCGATTTCCTGCCGCAGCATCCGGCGATACTGCACGATGGCCTTGTCGGCCGTGCCGAGATGTTCGCGGGTGCGGTCCTGGATCGCGCCCATCGATTCCACCGCCCACTGGTCGTGCACGTTGATGTCGGCGCCCATGCCGGTGAAGGTCTGGGTCGCCTGCTCGTGCGGATCGAAGCCGTAATCGTTGGACTTGTTCTTGCGCGATCGATAGTCGGGCAGCTCGTACAGTTCGAGGCGCTGGTCGCGCATCTTGTTCTTGTCGACCGGCGCGGCATAGCTGGTGAAGATCGCGTACCAGTAGCAATTCTCGTCATCCACCGGCACGTGCCATTGCGTGATCGTCATCTCGGTGCTCATCGGAATCACAAAACCATGCGGGAACAGCTGGTTGGTGACGCGGACATGGGTGCGCTCGTCGTCGATCTCGCGCAGCGCGACCAACCGCAATCCGTATTCGGTGTGTTCGACATTGATGATGGGGCGGTCATATTCGCGCAGGATTTTGGTCATCGGCATGTCGGAGCCGGCCGAGGCGCCGCGAAACTGCTTGCCATAGGCTGCCGAGGTATCCTCGTCCTCGAAAAAGCGATGCAGGAACGAGGCGTGCGACGGATCGATGCCGACCTCGAGCGCCTGCAGCCAGTTGCAGTTGATGTGGCCCTTGAAGGCGAAGGTGTAGGCGTCCGGCGCCACGAAACAGTCGATTTCCGGAAACGCGGGCGGCTCGCCTTCGCCCAGATAAGCCCAGAGAATGCCGCTCTTCTCGACCACGGGATAGGCGCGCTGGGTGATGTTTTTGCACAGCACGGAATCCTTCGGCTCGGCCGGCGTCTCCAGGCACTGGCCCGAGACGTCGAACAGCCAGCCGTGGAAGGCACAGCGCAGGCCGCCATTTTCCAGCCGGCCGAAGGCGAGGTCGGCGCCGCGATGCGCGCAATGCCGCTCGATCAGGCCGTAGCGGCCCTGCTCGTCGCGAAACAGCACCAGATTCTCGCCCAGCAATTTGACCGGTTTGACCGGGCGCGAGCCGGCCAATTCATCGACCAGCGCCGCCGGCTGCCAGTACATCCGCATCAGTTTCCCGCAGGGATCCTTGGGCCCGGTGCGGGTGATCAGGTCGTTCGGTTCCTGGCTCATCATGGGAGTGTCTCCGGCCTGGCATCGCCCCAAGCGCGTTGAATAGTCGTTCGAAATCAAACTACTAGCCTTGTGATTTCGGGCAAGCGGATTTCTTGTGCGACGGCCGTCGCGTCCCCCGTGCTCACCCGCGCGCGAACATGCGCGCATCCTGCTGCAGCACCGGCGCCACCGCGTCGATCAGGCGCGCGGCGGCATCGTCGACGGAAAGCCCCGCGGTATCGACGGTCGCCGAGGCCCGCGCATACAGCGGTTCGCGGCTGAGCAAAATGGTGCGCAGCTCGGCCATCGCCGAGCGGTCGTCGGCCATCGGGCGCAGGTCGCCCTGCCTGCGCACCCGCGCCATGTGTTCTTCCGGCTCGGCCTTGAGCCAGATGGTGTAGAACGACGATAGAATCAGGTCGAAGGTCAGCGGCTCGGAGACGATGCCGCCGCCGGTCGCCAGCACCATCAGCTCCTTGCGCGCCAGCAATTGCCCGAGTGCGGCCTGCTCCATCCGCCGAAAACCTTCCTGGCCGTAGAGCGCGATGATCTCGGCGACCGACAATCCGTTCTGCGCCTCGATCTCCTTGTTGAGTTCGACAAAGCTCCAGCCGATCTTCTTCGCCAGCAATTTGCCGAGCGTCGACTTGCCGGCGCCGCGCAGCCCGATCAAGGCGATGCCGGCAAACGACGGCCGCTGCGCCGAGGCGCCGCTGCTGTGACCTGCAAGAACGTCTTTGGCCTGCGCGATCTGGTTCGGTGTCGCCTTGCGCACGAGGTCGCGGATCACCGGCCAGTCCGGCGCCGGCTCGGTCGAGGGAATGAGATCTTCGAGATGCGCGCCCATCGCGTTCGAGACCCGGCGCAGCAGCACGATCGAGACGTTGCCCTTGCCGCTTTCGAGCTGGGCGATATAGCGTTCGGAAATGCCGGAGACCTTGGCGAGCACCTTGCGCGACATGCCGCGCAGCGCCCGCATGGTGCGGACGCGCTGGCCGAGCTGTTCGAGAAAGCCGGTTTCGGGATCGAGAGCTTCGGTCATGTCCCCCTGCGATGCGCCCCGTAACGGTTTCGAGCGAAGTGGACACCTGCGTTCGCGCGCCGAAAACGCGCCAAAACAAGAGACACGAGTATGGTTTGATCGAAATCAGCGCCGGAACTCAGGAAACATAATGCCGAGAGGATTGACAGCAAGCGCGGGTGGTGGCTTTCTATGAATTATAATTCTTAAAACTGGGGAGAAAGCGTCGTGACAGGTTTTGCGATCGGGAGCGCGGCATGAGTGGCGAGTCCGGCTCCTACAATGCGGTGACCTGGCTGCTCGACCGCAACGTCGACGAGGGGCGCGGCGACAAACTCGCCTTCACCGACACCGTTTCCGAACTGACCTATGGCGCCTTGCAGACGCAAACCCGTCGCGTCGCCAACATGCTGCGCCGTCTCGGCGTCCGCCGCGAAGAGCGCGTGGCGATGATCATGCTCGACACGACAGATTTTCCGATCGTGTTTCTCGGCGCCATTCGCGCCGGCGTCGTGCCGGTGCCGCTCAACACGCTGCTGACCTCGGATCAATATGCCTATGTGCTGGCGGATTGCCGCGCGCGGGTGCTGTTCATCTCCGAGGCGCTGCTGCCCGTGGTCAAGGACATCGTCGGCCGGATGCCGGATCTCGACCATGTCATCGTCGCCGGCAAGGACGCGCCACGGCTACAAGAAACTGTCCGACGAGATCGTCAGGCGAAAGCGATTCCTTCGCGACCGTGGCGACGCATTCCGGACGAGCCGGCGTTCTGGCTGTATTCGTCGGGTTCGACCGGCATGCCCAAGGGCGTGCGGCATCTGCACTCCAGTCTCGCCGCGACCGCGGAGACCTACGCCAAACAGGTGCTCGGCATTCGCGAGGACGATGTCGGCCTGTCGGCGGCAAAGCTGTTTTTCGCCTACGGCCTCGGCAACGCGCTGACCTTTCCGATGTCGGTCGGCGCCACCACGGTGCTCAATTCCGAGCGTCCGACCCCGGCGGTGATGTTCGCGCTGATGAACAAATACAATCCCAGCATCTTCTTCGGCGTGCCGACGCTGTTTTCGGCGATGCTCAACGACGAGACGCTGAAGCACGAGCGCGGCGGCACGCAGTCTGCGGATCTGCACCTCGGCGGGCGAGGCGCTGCCGGAGTCGGTCGGCAACAGCTGGAAGTCGCGCTTCGGCGTCGACATTCTCGACGGCGTCGGCTCGACCGAGCTGTTGCATATCTTTCTGTCGAATGCGCCCGGCGATATCAAATACGGCACCTCGGGCCGTCCGGTGCCGGGTTACAAGGTGCGGCTGGTCAACGAAGCCGGCGGCGACGTCGCCGACGGCGAGGTCGGCGAACTGCTGGTCGATGCGCCCTCCGCCGGCGAAGGCTACTGGAACCAGCGCAGCAAGAGCCGCCGCACCTTCGAGGGCCACTGGACCCGCACCGGCGACAAATACATTCGCGACGCCGACGGGCGCTACACCTTCTGCGGCCGCAGCGACGACATGTTCAAGGTGTCCGGCATCTGGGTGTCGCCGTTCGAGGTCGAGAGCGCGCTGATCACCCATCCGGCGGTGCTGGAAGCCGCCGTCGTGCCCGAAGCCGATCCGGAAGGACTGTTGAAGCCGAAAGCCTTCGTGGTGTTGCGCGCGGATGCGCAAATAGACGGCCTGCACGAGGCGCTGAAGGAGCACGTCAAGCAGAAGATCGGCCCGTGGAAATATCCGCGCTGGATCGACGTCGTCGACAGCCTGCCCAAAACCGCGACCGGAAAGATCCAGCGCTTCAAGCTGCGGGACGGGGATGCGTAACAGGATGCACGATCGCCTGTCGATCCTCGATGCGTCATCGCCGACGAAAGCCTGGCGGGTTGCCTCGATGCACAGTCTGCTCTCTCCCCCCTTGCGGGGGAGAGTTGGAGAGGAGGGTAGCTCCAAGGACAGCGCTTGTGGCTCACCCCCCACCCTGACCCTCCCCCGCAAGGGGGGAGGGAATAGTCAGGACATGCCGCGAAGCGAGCGGACGCATGACCGCGCTGGCTGCCACCGGCTTCCTCCGCATCGGCGCCGCCGATCTCGAATACCGCATGATCGGCCCCGCGCCGGATCAGGCGCCGACCATCGTCATGCTGCATGAGGGCCTGGGCTCGGCGGCGCTGTGGGGCGATTTTCCGGACCAGCTGCAGGCCGCGACCGGTGCGGGCGTATTCGCCTATTCGCGCGCCGGCTATGGCGGCTCGACGCCGGTGACGCTGCCGCGCCCGCTCGACTACATGCAGATCGAAGCGCTCGAAATATTGCCTGATCTGCTCGACCAAATCGGCTTTCGCCGTGGGCTGCTGCTCGGGCATTCCGACGGCGCCTCGATTGCGGCGATCTATGCCGGCGGCGTCGGGGATCACCGCGTCCGCGGCGTGGTGCTGATCGCGCCGCATTTCGTCGTGGAAGATATTTCGGTGGCCTCGATCGCGGCGATCAAGACCGCCTACGAGACCACCGATCTCAGGTCGAAGCTCAAGCGCTGGCACAGCGATGTCGACAACGCGTTCTACGGCTGGAACGACGCCTGGCTCGACCCGAAGTTTCGCGGCTGGGATATTTCGGAATACCTCGCCTATATCCGGGTCCCGGTCGCGATCGTGCAGGGCGCCGACGACCAGTATGGGACAATTCGCCAGATCGAGATCGCCCGCGACGAGTGCTATTGTCCGGTCGATGTGACGATCGATTCCAGAGGCGGGTCATTCGCCGCATCGCGAAGCGCCGGAGGCGACGCTCCATGCGATCTCGGAATTTGCACGGTCCATTTTGTACACCCACGAAGGCTCGCAGGGGCCGACGGCGTAACGCGTCGGTGGCGGCGATGCCGCGATGAGCATCCCGCCCGCAGGCCCCGTCAATCTGGCCCTGCCGCGCTGGGCCTATGTCCCCGGCGAGAGCGCGGAGGCCGAGCCCGATCACGACACTTTATGGCATGCCAAGGCCCTGGTGCCGTCGCGATTTCGCGGCTTCGTCCCGGCGCGGCATCCGGCGCTGCGCTACGGGATCGCCCTCAACGACGCCGGATATTTCTGGGAATCGCAGGAAATCCTGCAAGCGGTGTGGGCCGCGGCGCCGCAGGGCGGACGCGAGCGGATGCTGCTGCGCGCCTGCATCCAGATCGCCGACGCCAATCTCAGGCTGCGGATGCAGAAGCCTCGCATGGCGGTGCGGCTCTTGGGCGAAGCGCTGGGAGAACTCGATGCGCTTGGCGCGCGCCGGGCGAACGCCGATGGATTTGCCGACGGTTTTCCGACCGCCGCGCTGGCGGCGGTTGCTGCGGGGCAAATTGGCGCAGTCGCTGTTGTCCAAAGCCGATTGGGTGCAGATCGGCGCCGTCGGCCGGATATGAAACAAAATGCAGATTTATCGCATCTTGGGCTAGACCGCCGCCAAAACATGCATTATTATGCATAATCAAGGTAAAACATCAGAAGCTCAAGGGTGGTCCATGGCCGGTGAAGATCGCGTCCTTGCTGGCGGCGCCAGGTACATCGATTTTCAGACCGATCCGTCGCGCTACCGGCATTGGAAGCTCGATGTCGACGGCGACGTCGCGACGCTGACCATGGATGTCGACGAGAATGGCGGGCTGTTCGAAGGCTATCAGCTCAAGCTGAATTCCTACGATCTCGGCGTCGACATCGAACTCGCCGACGCGGTGCAGCGGCTGCGCTTCGAGCATCCCGGCGTCAAGGTGGTGCTGATGCGCTCGGGCAAGAACCGGGTGTTCTGCGCCGGCGCCAACATCCGCATGCTGGCGGGCGCGACCCACGCCCACAAGGTCAACTTCTGCAAATTCACCAACGAGACCCGCAACGGGCTGGAGGATTCCAGCGAGAATTCCGGGCAGCGTTTTGTCACCGTCATCAACGGCACCGCGGCCGGCGGCGGCTATGAACTGGCGCTGGCGACCGATCACATCATCCTCGCCGACGACGGTTCGGCGGCGGTGGCGCTGCCGGAAGTGCCGCTGCTCGCGGTGCTGCCGGGCACCGGCGGTCTGACCCGCGTGGTCGACAAGCGCAAGGTGCGCCGCGACCATGCCGATTATTTCTGCACCATCGAGGAAGGCATCAAGGGCAAGCGCGCGGTGCAGTGGCGCCTGGTCGACGAGATCGTGCCGAACAGCAAGCTCGAGGCCAAGGTCGCGGAGCGCAGCAAGGAATTCGCCGCGGCCTCGAAGCGCAACGGCAACGGAAAGGGCATTTCGCTGAGCGCCGCTGACGCGCAGCTTCGACGACAGCGGCATCCGCTACGGCCTTGTCAGCGTCGACATCAATCGCGCCGAGCGTATCGCCACCATCTCGATCAAGGCGCCGGAGGCAGCCCCGCCCGCCGATATCGACGGCATGATCGCGCAAGGGGCCAGCGTTCTGGTCGCTGCAGGTGGCGCGCGAACTCGACGACGCCATCCTGCATCTGCGCATCAACGAACTCGATACCGCGATGCTGGTGTTCAAGTCGCATGGCGATCGCGCCAAGGTGCTGGCCTGCGACGCCTTGCTGGAAGCCAACAAGACGCATTGGCTGGTCAACGAGATCAGGCAGTACTGGAAGCGGGTGCTCAAGCGCATCGACGTCACCTCGCGCACGCTGGTGACGCTGGTCGAGCCGGGCTCGTGCTTTGTCGGCACGCTGGCCGAACTGGTGTTCGCCGCCGACCGCTCCTACATGCTGATCGGCCAGAAGCAGGGCGACAACCGCGCGCCGCCGACGATCGAACTGTCCGCGATGAATTTCGGGCCGTACCCGATGAGCCACGGCCTGACGCGGCTGCAATCGCGTTTCCAGGCCGATCCTTCCGACGTCGCGACGCGCGCAGGCCCGGATCGGCGAGGCGCTCGATGCCGAGCGAAGCCGAGCAGCTCGGCCTCGTCACCTTCGCGCTCGACGACATCGACTGGGATGACGAGATCAGGGTGTTCTTCGAGGAGCGCACCAGCTTCTCGCCCGACAGCCTCACCGGCATGGAAGCCAATCTGCGCTTCGTCGGGCCCGAGACCATGGAATCGAAAATCTTCTCGCGCCTGACGGCGTGGCAGAACTGGATCTTCCAGCGCCCCAACGCGGTCGGCGAAGACGGCGCGCTGCGGCGCTACGGCACCGGCCAGAAGGCGCAGTTCGACATGACGCGGGTGTGAAGGAATTCACGTCGTCCTGAGGCGCGAGCTGCGGTGCACTTGTACCGCGCGCGAGCACTCGAAGGATGGTTGTTGGATCATTTTCGAATCAGCATCCTTCGAGGCTCGCGCGAAGCGCTCGCACCTCAGGATGACGACAGCAAGACGCGATGCGCGACACGACGACGACAAGGAGCACGCCATGAACATCATGAACGTCGATTACTCCACCAAGATTCCCAACAACGTGAATCTCAGCGAGGATCGCCAGGTGCTCAAGGCGCTGGAGGGCTGGCATCCCGGCTATATCGACTGGTGGAACGACATGGGGCCGGACGGCTTCCAGCAATCGCTGGTGTATCTGCGCACCGCCTATTCGGTCGATCCGCGCGGCTGGGCCAAGTTCGACTATGTCAAGATGCCGGATTACCGCTGGGGCATCCTGCTGGCGCCGCAGGAAGAAAATCGCGTGATCCCGTTCGGCGAGAATTACGGCGAGCCGGCGTGGCAGGAAGTGCCGGGCGAGCATCGCGCCACGCTGCGCCGCCTGATCGTGATCCAGGGCGACACCGAGCCGGCCTCGGTCGAGCAGCAGCGCCATCTCGGCAAGACCGCGCCCTCGCTCTACGACCTGCGCAACCTGTTCCAGGTCAATGTCGAGGAAGGCCGCCATCTCTGGGCGATGGTCTATCTCCTGCAGAAATATTTCGGCCGCGACGGCCGCGAGGAGGCCGACGAATTGTTGCGCCGCCGCTCGGGCGATGCCGACAGCCCGCGCATGCTCGGCGCCTTCAACGAGGCGACGCCGGACTGGCTGTCGTTCTTCATGTTCACCTACTTCACCGACCGCGACGGCAAGATGCAGCTGCACAGCCTGGCGCAATCCGGCTTCGATCCGTTGTCGCGCACCTGCCGCTTCATGCTGACCGAAGAAGCCCATCACATGTTCGTCGGCGAGACCGGCATCAGCCGCGTCGTGCAGCGGACCTGCGAGGCGATGAAGGCCGCCGGCATCAGCGATCCCTTGCGATGTCGCGAAGGTGCGCGCGCTCGGGGTGATCGATCTGCCGACCATCCAGAAGAAGCTGAACCTGCATTACTCGCTGTCGCTCGATCTGTTCGGCTCGGAAGTCTCGACCAATGCGGCCAACGCCTTCAATGCCGGCATCAAGGGCCGCTTCCACGAAACCCAGATCGAGGACGATCACCGCCTGCAGAACGACACCTATCCGGTGCTCAAGCTGGTCGACGGCGAGATCAAGCGCGTCGACGAGCCGGCGCTTGACCGCGCTCAACATGCGGCTGCGCGACGACTACACGCAGGACTGCGTCAAGGGGCTGCTGCGCTGGAACAAGATCATCTCGACGGCCGGCTACGACATCAAGCTGACCTTGCCGAATGTCGCGTTCCATCGCCAGATCGGCGAATTCAGGGATATCCATGCGACGCCGACGGCGGCCTCCTGATCGACGATGCGACCTGGACCAAGCGCAAGAAGCGAATGGCTGCCGTCGACCGACGACGGCGACTTCATCGCCTCGCTGATGGTGCCGGTCACCGAGCCCGGCGAGTTCGCCCCTGGATCTCGCCGCCCAAGGTCGGGATCGACAACAAGCCCGGCGATTTCGAATATGTGAAGATCGAGACCTGAGTTTTTTAGGCTCTCCCCGCTCTTTGCGGGGAGAGGTCGAAATTCCCGTGCAACGAGAAATTCGGGTGAGGGGCCGGGCACTGCCCTCACTTCGCGCTTAGCATTTGCAGGTCGGAAGAGCCCTTACCCCAACCCTCGGTGCAGTCATGAATGAGGATGTTTTTCAGGGCCCCGCTTTGCGCCCGCTGCGGCTTCAATTCGGCGAACAGATCATCGCGGGCTTCGAGAGTCCGGGCGCCGGCCGCCCGATCCTGCTGGTCCACGGCAATTCGTCTTCATCCCGTATCTGGCAGAAGCAGCTGCAGGGGCCGCTCGGCACCAAATATCGGCTGATCGCGATCGATCTGCCGGGCCATGGTGCTTCCTCGCCCGCCGCCAATCCGGAGCAGGACTATTCAGGTCCGGGTTATTCGGCCTGCGTTGCCGCCATCGCCCGCGAACTCGGCCTGAAGGGTGCGGTGGTCGTGGGTTGGAGCCTTGGTGGGCATGCCGTGCTCAATGCGGCGACGTCGTTGCCGATGGCGGCAGGGCTGATGATCTTTGGCACGCCGCCTATCAGCAGGGCGCCCGACGGATTTTCCGGCTTCAAGGCATTGTCGGCCACTGGCTTCACCCCGGCACCAAGTGATGCGGAGATCGAGGCGTGGCTCAAGTCGGCGTTCGCACCGGGCTATACGCCGATTCCGTCCTTTGTTGCCGCGGATTTTCGTAACACCGACGGCAACGCACGGGGATATCTCGGAGCGAGCGCCCAAGCCGGCCGCTTCGCGGACGAGGTCGAGATTGTGCGTCATCTCCAAATCCCGCTCGCGATCGTGCAGGGCGGTGAAGAGCAGATCGTCGATCTCGGCTATCTGCAGCGGCTGCCCGCGCCGACGCTGTGGCGCGGCCAGGTCCAGGTGATCGAAGGCGCCGGCCACGCCACGCAGTGGGAGCAGGCCGAAGCCTTCGACAGGATCGTCGACGAATTCGCGTCGACCCTTTGAACGCCGTAAAGCCACCATGCCGGGGGCTGGACCGCGGCAGCATCCGCCCTTACCCCGCGATCTCGAGTCCGGCATTGGCGTAGACCACGCCGCCGTCGACGGCGATGGTGGCGCCGACCACATAATCGCCTGCGCGCGACGCGAGATAGATCGCCACACCGGCCATGTCCTCGTCGGTTCCGACGCGCCGCGCCGGCACGCGCTGCGCCACCTCGTCGGCATGATCGCGCGCCGCGCGATTCATGTCGGACTTGAACGCGCCCGGCGCGATCGCCGTGACATTGATGTTCTCCTTGATCAGCTTGGTCGCCATCCGCCGCGTCAGGTGGATCAGGCCTGCCTTGCTGGCGGCATAGGAATAGGTCTCCATCGGGTTGACGAAGATGCCGTCGATCGAGGCGACGTTGATGACTTTGGCGGGCTGCTCGGCGGTCGCCGCCGCGCGCAGCGGCGCAGCCAGCGCCTTGGTCAGAAAGAACGGCGTCTTGAGGTTGAGGTCCATCACCTTGTCCCAGCCGTTCTCCGGAAACTCGTCGAACTCCGCGCCCCAGGCGGCGCCGGCATTGTTGACCAGGATGTCCAGCTTCGGCTCGCGCTTTTTCAGTTCAGTTGCCAGCATCTCGATGCCCGCCATGGTGGAAATATCGATCGGCAGCGCGATGCATTCGCCGCCATATTCGGCCGTCAGCTCCCTGGCGGTGGCTTCGCACGGCCCGGCCTTGCGCGCGGTGATATAAACCTTGGCCGCCCCCTGGGCGAGAAAGCCGCCCGCAATCATCCTGCCGATGCCGCGCGATCCCCCGGTCACCAGCGCGACGCGGCCCTTTAGCGAGAACAGATCCTTGAACATGCGTTCCTCCGGTTGAATTTTGTCAGCGGTTTTGGGCGCGCGGATCGGGTGAGTCAAGGAAGCGGCGAACCTTCACCCTGCCCAGGAGGGAGAGAGTCGCTCGCGCAGCGAGCGGGGTGGGGTGGTGATTTGCTCATCTGCTGCGCGACCCCACCCCGTCTCACCCTCCAGGGGAGGGCAAGGAAGAGATGCGGAGCCCGCTCGCTCCATATGCGACAGCCTGGCCTTCGCAGGGACGACAAGAGGAAGCTACGCCGCGTCGATCGCGCCGAAAACCGTTCCACATCGCGGTGGCGGCGCCGGAGGTCAGCACCGGCAGGATGCGTTCGTCCTGATAATTGCCGTTGAGCGAAACCCGCGGCAGCGCGGTCAGATGTCCGGCGCTCTCGGGAAAAACCATGCCCGGTCGCGTCGTCACCGCGGTCTTGAATCCGGCGGCATGCGCCAGCGCGAATTCGCGGGCGCCGGCCGCGATCTTGTCGCCATAGGGATAGGCGAGATGGACGACCGGACGTTGCAATGCGCCTTCGATCCGGGCGCGGCTGGTCGCCATCTCGTCGCGGGCGATCGCCTCGGTCTGCCGGGCGAGATTGCAATGCGTGATGGAATGCGCGCCGATCGCGATCAGGGGATCGTCCGCGAACGGCTTCAACTCGTCCCAGGACATGCAGAGCTCGCGGCAGATCGCGGCTTCGTCGACGCCGTGACGCGCGCACAGCGCGCCGATTTCGCGCTGGACATCATGCTCGCCGGGCAATCCGCGCAGCCAGTCGTGCAGCCGGTCGAACGCGGCCTGCTTGGCGGCCGCGGTGCCGGTATCGAAGCGGACGATGGCGCCGCCGATCTCGGCTTCGATCGACGAGGCCTTGGCGATCACCATCTCCAGCGCGACCCACCACAGCCGGCCGATGCCCTGTGCGAAATCGCTGGCGACATACACGGTGGAGGGTGCGTCAAATTCCCGCATCAGCGGCAGCGCGAAGTCGCGATTGTCGCGATAGCCGTCGTCGAGAGTGAAGCAGGCGAAACGCCGCGAGAAATTGCGTTCGACCAGCCGCCGATGCACTTCGTCCATGGTGATGATGTCGATGCCTTCGCGTCCGAAGATGCGCCAGCATCGCGCGCAGGAATTCCGGCGCGACCTCGAGATGGCGATTGGGCTGGAACTCGGCGTCACGGCGCGGGCGAACATGATGCAGCATGAAAATGGCGCCGACGCCGGCGAAGATCGGCCGCAGCAGATGATGGGCGCCGGTGAAGTAAAGCGCTCCCAGTCCGGCGCGGATGACGTTGTTGCGAAACTGCTTCATTCAGGAGTGGGCTGGCCGGTTGGGATGCGATTTCGAGGTTAGCGGGACCGCTGAAGAAACGGTTAGTCGGCGGCTGTCCGCGGATAGGACCGTTCCGTGTTATTTCCAGTTTGACAGCCTCGCAAGGGTTTGTTTTCTCTCGGTTCCCAGACCCGCAGGACGTCGAATGCACGGACTTTTCAGGTGGAGCAGCAAATGGTGGCCGGGCGCGATTCCGCTGGTCGTCTTTTGGGCTATCGCGGCCTGGACAAACACCGCTGCCGATGGAATCCGATCTGGCCGCGCGCTAGCACCGCCGCGCTGAAGGATACCGTGCTCGACAAGAGCCAGATCGCGGTCGCCGGCCGCGACGTCACGTTCGCCGCGGATGCATTCTCGGAAGACGGCCGTCGCAGCGCGGTGGCGTCGGTGGAAGCCGTGCCCGGCGTGCGGCTGGTCAACGACGAAACCCGCCTTGTTCCCGAAGCCAAGCCGTTCGTCTGGTCGGCCGAGCGGGACGTCGTCAGGGTTACGCTGGGCGGCAGTGCGCCCTTGCCGGCCAGCAAGAGCAAGTTGCTGGAGGCGGCCCGCGCCGCGTCTCGGCGGCGTCGAGGTCGTCGATCAGATGAATCTGGCGCGCGGCGCGCCGCCGCGTTTCGACAATGCCGCGCTGTTGCTGGTCGATCAGATCGGAAAATTGAAGGACGGCAAGATCACGATTTCGGACAGCAAGGTCAGCCTTTCCGGCATGGCGCGCGATCTCGGCGGCCGGGAAGCGATCGCGGCCGCGCTGAAAAATCTGCCGGAGGGATTTTCGGTCGCCGCCAACGAGATCAAGGCGCCGCCTTATATCTTTCAGGCCTACAAGGATCCGGTCGCGGTGACGCTGACGCTGACCGGCTATGTGCCGGACAACAACGTCCACGCCGCGCTGGTGGCGGCGGCGGCGCGCAAATTCTTCAGCGAAAAGGTGGTCGACAATCTCAAGGCCAGCGTCGGCGCGCCTGCCGGATTCGCAGCCGCGGTGGTGCCGGCGCTGGGCGCGCTGTCGCGGCTGTCGACCGGTACGCTGGTGGTGTCCGACCGCGAGGTGAAGCTTTCCGGCGACGCCTTCTACGACGCGGCGGCGGTTGCAGATCCGCGCCGGCCTCGGCAAGGATTTCCCGAAGGACTGGCAGTTCAAGGCCGACATTTCGGTCAAGCCCGCGGCCGCGCCGGTCGATGCCACCGTATGCCAGCAATTGTTTTCGGATCTGCTGGCGAAGGGAAGAATCCGGTTCGAATCCGGGCGCGCCACCATCGATCCGGATTCGGCGGGGCTGCTCGATCGCCTGATCGAAACCGCGCTGCGCTGTCCGACCGCCAATATCGAAATCGCGGGACATACCGACGGCGATGGCGAGGATGCCTTCAACCAGGCGCTGTCGGAAAAGCGCGCGCAGGCGGTGACGGATTATCTGGTCAAGGCCGGGTTGCCCGCCGACCGCTTCACGGCGACGGGCTACGGCAGCACGCCAGCCGGTCGCCGTCCAACGATACCGACGAAGGCAAGGCGCAGAACCGCCGCATCGATTTCGTGGTGAGGTAACGGCGATGGCATATCTGGCGACATTTCATTGGGGCTGGCTGCTGGCGTCGCTGCTGCTCGGTCTCGCGATGGGCTGGATCGCGGTGGTTCATCGCGGTCAAGGCGTCTCGAAAGTCGACCGTCGCGGTGGCTCGCGCTGCTGGTGGCGGCGCTGGTCGCCGCGGCGCTGGCGCGCGTGATCCCGGGCCGTCCCGGCTATTGGCTCGACCTCGGTCTCATGATGTTTGCATTGTATCTGGCCGGCTGCACGGTCGGATCGTGGCTGCGCGACTGGGTGCTTTCGCGCCATACGCCGGCGGCCTGAGATTTCGCGGTGGCGCAGCACGCGAGGTATCCATGACTCCCTCGGCCCACTATCGGATGTTCGGCCACTATAATGCCTGGGCCAACAGCCGGCTCTACGATGCGGCGGCGCGGCTGCCGCTCCTACGGGCCTGGTCCATCAGCCAGGCGGAACTCGATTGGCTGGTTTTCCGGCGGCTGTCGGCAGGATCCGCCGTCCGATATCACGGAAACTTCACCACGTTGCGTGCCAGGACGAGGCGGGAATTTGCCGTCCCGGAGCGAATGCAGCAAAACTGTGCATCCGGCGCCATGAATTCCCCTAATATATTGAAGGAGCGCGTTTTATTCACGCCAAGCGAATTCCACTCCGGCCCAAAACGCGCTACGACATCGTGCCAGGGGAGCAAGTCGTGGCGCTGGCGGCGGCAAGGTTCGCCCGGCAGCCGTCGTCGTCGAGATCGCAGTTCGAGGTCTAGATGCTGGAAGCAATACGCAGGGCGATCTCGTTTCTGCGCCAGAAGCAAATCCTGCATAAGCTAGGTGTTGCGGTCAGCATCACGGTCATCGGGATCGCGTGCTATGTGCTTTACCACATGCTGCGCGGCATCGATGTCGACGAAGTCGTCGAGGCCATCAAGCAGACCGAGCCGCGCCAGATCGCGCTGGCGGCGCTGTTCGTGGCGGCGGGCTACTTCACCCTGACATTCTATGATCTGTTCGCGGTTCGCGCGATCGGCCGCGCCGATATTCCCTACCGCGTCAACGCGCTCGCGGCCTTCACCTGCTTATTCGATCGGGCACAATGTCGGCGCCAGCGTCTTTACCGGCGGCGCGGTGCGCTACCGGATTTATTCCGCGTGGGGACTGAACGCGATCGACGTCGCCAAGATCTGCTTTCTGGCCGGCCTGACCTTCTGGCTCGGCAATGCCGCGGTGTTGGGGCTGGGGATCGCCTATCATCCGGAAGCGGCATCGGCGATCGATCAGCTGCCGCCCTGGTTCAACCGGCTTGCCGCGTTCGCCATCATCCTCGGCCTTGCTGGCCTATGTGGTCTGGGTCTGGATACAGCCGCGCGGCGGTCGGCCGCGGGCCCTGGACCGTGATCCTGCCGGGCGGCCCGCTGACGCTGCTGCAGATCGTGATCGGAATTGTCGATCTCGGCTTTTGCGCGCTGGCGATGTACGTGCTGGTGCCGGACGAGCCCAATCTCGGCTTCGTCGTTGTCGCGGTGATTTTCGTCTCGGCGACGCTGCTGGGCTTTGCCAGCCATTCCCCCGGCGGGCTCGGCGTGTTCGACGCCGCCATGCTGGTCGGGCTGTGGCAGATGGACCGGGAAGACCTGCTGGCCGGGATGCTGCTGTTTCGCGTCCTCTATTATATTGCGCCATTCGTCATATCTGTAATCTTGCTGACGTTTCGGGAGGTTATCCTGGGGGCGCGAATGAAGCGCCTGCGTCAGGCGACGCGAGGGCTCGACGCCGAGCCGCAACCGCGAAGCCGCTTATGTGCGAGAGCGTGGGGACACCGGCGCCTGACGATGCGGACCCGAACGGGAGAGCCGGCCCGATGGCAATAGACGCTCCTTCCTCTGCCTTCTACTCGCCGTGGCCGGACCGGTTGCGGCATTCGGCCATTATCCTGCTCGCCGCCGGCCTGGCGCTGGCGGTGCTGGTCGCGCTCGGCGAATTGTCGCTGCTGCGCGCCGCCGCGGTCTTTGTCTGCATCGCCGCGGCCGCGCTGGTGCCGTGGCGACTGCACGATGCGGTGGCGTCGCGTGAAGATGTCCGCGGGGTCAACCCGGTCGAAACCGCAGCGGTCAGCGCCGTCGTTGCCGGCATGCCGGATCCGGCGGTGCTGCTCGACCGCGCCGGCCGCGTCATCCACCTCAATGCCGCCGCGGCGCAGCTCGCGCCGGCGCTGCGCAAGAACGAACTCGCCCAGTTCGCGTTGCGCTCGCCCGAGATCATCACCGCGCTGCGCGAAGCCATCGCCACCACCGAAACCCGGCGCGCCACCTATCTCGATCACGTGCCGGTCGATCGCTGGATGGAATTGATCGTCACGCCGGTGCCGGTGCCGACCCTGTTCGGCGGCACCGACAAATGCATGCTGATGACGTTCCACGACCAGACGCCGCTGCGCCGGGTCGAGGAAATGCGCGCCGATTTCGTCGCCAATGCCAGCCATGAATTGCGCACCCCCTTGGCCGCGCTGTCGGGCTTCATCGATACGCTGCAGGGGCCGGCCAAGGACGACGCCAAGGCGCGCGAGCGCTTTCTCGGCATCATGCACACCCAGGCGACGCGGATGGCGCGGCTGATCGACGATTTGCTGTCGCTGTCGCGGGTCGAACTGTCAGCCCATGTCCGCCCCGACACGCTGGTGGATATCGTCCCGATCATCCGGCAGGTCGTGGATGGGCTGGAACCGCTGGCGCGGGAACGCCAGGTCACGATCGATATCGATCTGCCGGAGACGCCGGTGGCGATCGCGGGCGATCGCGAGGAACTGCTGCGGCTGTTCGAAAACCTGGTCGAGAACGCGCTGAAATACGGCGCGTCCGGCGGCAAGGTCGTGGTCTCGCTCAGCTCGGCGATGTCGGGCGAAGGCGCGCCGGAAGTTCGCGTCATGGTGCGCGATTTCGGCCCCGGCATCGCGCCCGAACATCTGCCGCGGCTCACCGAGCGGTTCTACCGGGTGGATGTCGGCGACAGCCGCGCGCAGGGCGGCACCGGGCTCGGTTTATCGCTGGTGAAACATATTGTTAACCGGCATCGCGGCCGGCTTTTGATCGAAAGCGTGCCGAAAAACGGCGCCACCTTTACCGCCTGTTTTCCCCAGGCCAAGACCCCGTCAGCGGCCTAAAGTCAAGCGATTTCAATTGCTTGGTGCTGTCATCCAGCTGTCATCAAACCTTCGTAAAAGCAGCATCGACCGCTCCTAAACGGAGCGGCGTGAGCGCGATCGGGCGCGATCAGGCGCTTCGCTCACCAGATGGAGACCAGCAATGAATTTCATGAAAGCTATCGTCGCTGCCGGCCTGGTCGCCGCATC
This sequence comes from uncultured Alphaproteobacteria bacterium, assembly GCA_963734795.1. Taxonomy (GTDB): domain Bacteria; phylum Pseudomonadota; class Alphaproteobacteria; order Rhizobiales; family Xanthobacteraceae; genus Bradyrhizobium. The sequence goes on along the minus strand of CAVTIW010000009.1, from coordinate 208,739 downwards.
GACGTCGGCGTTCGCCGCCGACATCACCGGCGCCGGCTCGACCTTTATCTTCCCGGTGCTGTCGAAATGGGCGGACGCCTACAAGAAGGAATCCGGCAGCGGCGTGAACTACCAGTCGATCGGTTCCGGCGCCGGCATCAAGCAGATCCAGGCCAAGACCGTGACCTTCGGCGCCACCGACATGCCGCTGAAGGTCGACCAGCTCGAGAAGGACGGCCTCGCGCAGTGGCCGATGATCATGGGCGCGATCGTCCCGGTGGTGAATATCGAGGGCGTGAAGGCCGGCGACATGGTGCTGGACGGCGAAACCCTTGCCAAGATCTACCTCGGCAAGATCACCAAATGGGATGATCCCGGCGATCAAGAAGCTCAATCCGAAACTGAACGCTGCCGTCGGCCGCGATCGCCGTCGTTCACCGTGCGGACGGTTCGGGCACCACCTTCAACTTCACCGACTATCTTTCCAAGGTCAGCGCCGGACTGGAAGTCCAAGGTTGGCTCCGGCACCGCGGTCGAATGGCCGGTCGGCGTCGGCGCCAAGGGCAACGAAGGCGTTTCCGGCAATATCGGCCAGACCAAGAACTCGATCGGCTACGTCGAATACGCCTACGCCAAGCAGAACAAGCTGACCTACACCAAGATGGTCAACAAGGCCGGCAAGACCGTGCGAGCCGACCATGGAGGCCTTCCAGGCGGCGGCTTCCAATGCCGACTGGGCCCACGCTCCGGGCTACTACCTGATCCTCACCGACCAGCCCGGCGACAAGTCCTGGCCGATCGTCGCCTCGACCTTCATCCTGATGCACAAGGAACCGGCCGACAAGGCCACCTCCGCCGAAGCCATCAAGTTCTTCAAGTTCGCCTTCGACAAGGGCGACAAGATGGCCGAAGACCTCGACTACATTCCGATGCCGGAACCGGTGGTCAAGCTGATCGAGAAGACCTGGTCGGCCGATATCAAGAGCTGAACTGATCGAGTGCTCCCCGATCGCGGAGCGGCGCAATTCGCGCTGCTCCGCAAAGCCGGGACCCACACAGAGGTCGTAGAGTGGACCCCGGATCAGCAGTGGACCGCCATAACGCGTCGAAGACGCGCGTGAACGCGCTAATCGGCGCTGCACTGGATCCGGGTCGCGATTCGCCGGTCAAGTAAAATGGTACAGAGGGGATTGGCGTGGCAGACATGGCCGTTCAGAGCGATGTAATGGAAGCCGCCGGACCTTACGATCGCGCCAGGGCGCTCAACGCTTTCAAACTCGGCGACGTCACGTTTTACTGGATCACCCGGGTCTCGCGCGATCTCGGTGCTGCTGATTCTCGGCGGCATCATTCTGTCGCTGATCGTCGGGCGCCTGGCCGGCGATGAAGGCATTCGGCTTTGCGTTCCTGCTGGACGGCAGCGCTGGGCGCCGTCGGCCGATCCGCCGGTGCTCGGCGCGCTCGGTCCGATCTACGGCACGCTGGTGACCTCGGTGATCGCGATGATGATCGCCATTCCGGTCGGCCTCGGCATTGCGATCTTCCTCACCGAGCTGTGCCCGCAATGGCTGCGGCGTCCGATCGGCATCGCCATCGAACTGCTCGCCGGCATTCCCTCGATCATCTACGGCATGTGGGGCTTCTTCGTGCTCGGCCCGTTTCTGGCCAATCACGTTTCAGCCGTTCATGATCGGCATCGTTCGACGGTGTTCCGGTGCTCGGAACGATCTTCGGAGGGCCGCCGTCCTATCTCAGCCTGTTCAACGCCGCGCTGATCCTTGCCATCATGGTGCTGCCGTTCATCACCGCGATTTCGGTCGACGTGTTCAAGACCGTGCCGCCGGTGCTGAAGGAAGCGGCCTACGGCGTCGGCTGCACCACCTGGGAAGTGGTGCGCAACGTGGTGATCCCCTACACCCGGGTCGGCGTGATCGGCGGCATCATGCTGGCGCTCGGCCGCGCGCTCGGCGAAACCATGGCGGTCACCTTCATCATCGGCAACTCGTTCCGCATCTCCGGCTTCGATCTTCGCGCCGGGCACCACGATCTCGGCGGCGATCGCCATCCGAATTCGCCGAAAGCGACGGCCTGCATCAATCCGGCCTGATCCTGCTCGGCCTGTTGCTGTTCGTGCTGACGTTCTTCGTGCTGGCGGCGGCGCGGCTGATGCTGCTGCGGCTGGAAAAGAAGGCGGGGAATTGAAGCCATGAACCCGATTTACGCAACCCGCCGCCGCAACGACATCATCGTCCGGCTGCTGTGCCTCGGCGCCGCGATGTTCGGCGTGACCTGGCTGGCGCTGATCCTGTTCACGCTGTTCTACAACGGCCTCGCCGGCATCAGCGTGCAGCTCTTCACCCAGAACACGCCGCCGCCGGGCTCGACCGAAGGCGGCCTGCTCAACGCCATCGTCGGCTCGGTCATCATGACCGTGATCGGCGTCGGCATCGGCGCGCCGCTCGGCCTGTTCGCCGGCACCTATCTCGCCGAATACGGCAGGAACGACCGCCTCACCTCGGTGATCCGCTTCATCAACGACATCCTGCTGAGCGCGCCGTCGATCATCATCGGCCTGTTCGTCTACGGCGCGGTCGTGGTGCCGATGGGCGGCTTCTCGGCCCTCGCCGGCTCGCTGGCGCTGGCCGTGATCGTGATTCCGGTCGTGGTGCGCACCACCGAGGACATGCTGCTGCTGGTGCCCAATCCGCTGCGCGAGGCGGCCTCCGCGCTCGGCCTGCCGCGCTCGCTGGTGATCAAGCGGATCGCCTACCGCGCGGCGCGCTCCGGCCTCATCACCGGCGTGCTGCTGGCGACCGCGCGCGTCGCCGGCGAAACCGCGCCGCTGTTGTTCACCGCGCTCAGCAACCAGTTCTTCAGCCTCGATCTGACCAAGACGATGGCCAACCTGCCGGTGACCATCAACAACTTCGTGCAAAGCCCCTATGCCTACTGGAAGCAGCTCGCCTGGAGCGGGGCGCTGATCATCACCCTGACCGTACTCGCCCTGAACATTGGCGCGCGCATTCTCGGCGCCGAGAGGACAGCAAAATGAACGATCTTTCGGTATCGGTGAGTAGTCCGCGGGCCCGGCGGCCTCGGCGCACGTTGCCGGAAGCGCCGGCCAAGGTCACGCGCGCGCGGCCTGAATTTCTATTACGGCGAAAACCATGCGCTGAAGAACATCAACCTCACGCTCGGCACCAATCGCGTCACCGCCTTCATCGGGCCGTCCGGCTGCGGCAAATCGACCTTGCTGCGGATTTTCAACCGGATGTACGATCTCTATCCGGGACAGCGCGCCACCGGCCAGCTGATGCTCGACCAGACCAACATCCTCGATCCCAAGCTCGATCTCAATCTGCTGCGCGCGCGGGTCGGCATGGTGTTCCAGAAGCCGACGCCGTTTCCGATGACGATCTATGAGAACATCGCGTTCGGCATCCGGCTCTATGAGAAGATTTCCAAATCCGAGATGGACGGCCGCGTCGAAAAGGCGCTGCGCGGCGGCGCGCTGTGGAACGAGGTCAAGGACAAGCTGAACGCCAGCGGCCTCAGCCTGTCCGGCGGCCAGCAGCAGCGGCTTTGCATCGCCCGCACCGTCGCGGTGCGGCCCGAAGTGATCCTGTTCGACGAGCCGTGCTCGGCGCTCGATCCGATCTCGACCGCCAAGGTCGAGGAACTGATCCAGGAACTGGCGGAGGACTACACCATCGCCATCGTCACCCACAACATGCAGCAGGCCGCGCGCGTCTCGGACAAGACCGCCTTCATGTATCTCGGTGAGCTGATCGAATTCGACGACACCAACAAGATATTCACCTCGCCGAGCGATCGACGCACCCAGGACTACATCACCGGCCGGTTCGGCTGAGGAGAGAAACATGGCTTCCGAACATACCGCCAAGGCGTTCGACAGCGATCTGCAGGAACTGACCCGGCTGGTCGCGGAGATGGGCGGCCTTGCCGAACGCATGATCGTCGAATCCGTCGATGCGCTGATCCGCCGCGACGTCGCGCTGGGCAAGCGCGTCGTGGCCGCCGACGCCGAAATCGACAGCCTGCAGCGCGTGATCGAGGAACGCGCGGTATTGACCATCGCGCGGCGCCAGCCGATGGCGGTGGACCTGCGCGAAATCGTCGGCGCCATGCGGGTCGCGACCGATCTGGAGCGGATCGGCGACCTCGCCAAGAACATGGGCAAGCGGGTCGCCGCGCTGGAGAGCGATTTCCAGCCGCTGAAGCTGATCCGCGGCCTCGAGCACATGACCGACCTCGTGCAGTCGCAGGTGAAATCCGTGCTCGACGCCTACGCGGCGCACGATCTGCCGGCGGCGATGACGGTCTGGAAGGGCGACGAGGAAGTCGACGCGATCTGCACCTCGCTGTTCCGCGAACTGCTGACCTACATGATGGAAGATCCGCGCAACATCAGCTTCTGCATCCATCTGATGTTCTGCGCCAAGAACATCGAACGGATCGGCGATCACGCCACCAACATCGCGGAAACCGTGTTCTACATGATCGAAGGCCAGCAGATCCTCGACAAGCGCCCGAAGGGCGACATGACGACGTTTGCGACGACCGTACCCGGAAACTGAGACAGCATTTTCGAGCGAAGTGGAGACCGGTTCGCGTGAAAAAACGCGTCAAACACAACAAGGGAGGCTGAAGCATATGAGCGCGCGCATTCTGGTGGTGGAAGACGAGGAAGCGCTGACCACGCTGTTGCGCTACAACCTCGACGCCGAAGGCTACGACGTCGAAACCGTCGGACGCGGCGATGACGCCGACACCAGGCTGAAGGAGCGCGTTCCCGACCTGATCGTGCTCGACTGGATGCTGCCGGGCCTGTCGGGGATCGAACTGTGCCGCCGCTTGCGGGCGCGGCCGGAGACCCGGCAGCTCCCGATCATCATGCTGACCGCGCGCGGCGAGGAAAGCGAACGGGTCAGGGGCCTTGCCACCGGCGCCGACGATTACATCGTCAAGCCGTTCTCGGTGCCGGAACTGCTGGCGCGGGTGAAGGGCCTGTTGCGCCGCGCCAGTCCCGAACGCCTCGCCACCATCCTCACCTATGGCGACATCGAACTCGATCGCGAGAAGCGCCGCGTGGCGCGCTCGGGCCGCCCGATCGATCTCGGCCCGACCGAATACCGGCTGCTGGAATTTTTCCTGGAGCATCCGGGACGGGTGTTCAGCCGCGAGCAACTGCTCGACAGCGTCTGGGGCCGCGACATCTATATCGACGAGCGCACCGTGGATGTGCATATCGGGCGGCTGCGCAAATTGCTCAACCCGGGCCGCGAGCAGGATCCGATCCGCACCGTGCGCGGCGCCGGCTACGCGCTCGACGACCGGTTTGCGAAGGTGGAATGATGGCGTTCAGCGTTCCCCGGATGCTGCGCAGCGCTCTTGCGGTGCGCTGCTGATCCGGGGTCCGTTGTGCTCTCCGCATCGCCGCCTTGGGTCCCGGCTCTGCGGTGCATCGTGAAGAACGCTGCACGGCGTCCGGGACACGAAAGCCGGCGTTCGCCGGATGACGCAGAATACGTTGCGCGCCTGCGCTGCTTCTTGTTATTTGGCCTGCGGCGTCCGCTCCCTCAGAAAACCTTGAGCGAGCCTGCGTCCCACACCACGCAGTGCTGATCGCACCCGGTCTCCGGCCCGGGTCTCCCAAAAACGGGAATATTTCACATGTGGACCGGAGACTTTCGGCAATTTCTCGCTAAGATTGTTAAAATCGGGAACATAGAGACAGAGAGTTAATTTACAAAATGCCGCAATTGGCAGGCACTTGTTGGATTTAGCGGACAATCTTCAGCTGAGCGACTGCCTGGCTGTAGAGCGCTGATGGCTCCGCCCTCGCGGGCGCATTTCAGCGAGCGCCCGCTTTACCCACCATCTCCAAGATCCTTTTCGCGATGGCGACCAGGGACAGGGGTTCTGTGCGCCGGCGCTTCTGGATGTCAGCGCAGGCGGTCACGCCGCGCGCGGCGAATCCGCCGCGCCAATAGGCTCAATCGCCGGTGCGCCGGCTACGCCGCATTGAACTTAGCCCTGCGGCTGAGCAGGGCGAGAAGCTGCTTGGTTCCGGTCTCGTCCAAACCCGTCACGGCCGAAAACATCTCGGCCGACGCCTTCATCATGGTGCCCCGCACCTTCAGGCCCTTCTCGGTCAGGACCAGTCGCTTTGCCCGGCGATCGTCCGGGTCGGACTCCCGACGTAGTAGGCCCGCCGCCTCAAGCCGGTCGACGATCGCGGTTACACTGGAAGGCAGGCATCCGAGGGTTTCGGCGATCTCGCCCATGCGCATCGGTTCGGCCAGATAAGCCAGCAGCAATTTTTCGGGATGCGAGTAAGCCGCAAAGCGCTCATCTCGCTCCAACTCACGCTGCAGCACGGCCTGCGTCTCATAGATCGCAAACATGCCGGCGACTGAATTTGGTAAGCGACTCAATAGGTTATCCCCGGAGTTGGCCTCCATCATAACACATGTTTCATCGTGGAACGTTATTTTTCATTACCATTACATTTCATATCTTGAATGTTTCACTAAGTGAACCAATATGGTGGCCATCGGGTTCGGATCAAGAGTGAAGGAGACTGCAATGTCCACTTCGGCCAAGAAGTCGGTTGCCATCTATGGTGGCGGCATCGCCGGCGCGGTACTGGCCAACAGGCTTTCGCATGATTTTGACGTGGTCCTTGTCGATCCGCACGACTATTTCGAAGTCCCAATGGCGGTGCCGCGCAACCTTGTGCAGCCGGACTTCGCTGAAGCCGCAATCGTTCCATTTGCGCAGGCCATGCCTTCCGTCCGGCATGAACAAGCAAAGCTCGTGAAGATGACACGCGCCGGCGGCATCATCGAGTATGGCAACGGCCGCCTTTTGCAGATAACTGGCGACGTGTCGGTCCTTGCAACGGGGACCCGCTTTCCCAATCAGTTGGTGCGGGCTTACGAAGGATCAGGCGCTCACAGGAAGGAGTTCTACCGAGGCTACAATGCGCGCCTGCATCGCGCGCAGCGTGTGCTGATCATCGGCGGTGGCCCGATCGGCGTGGAAACCGCCGGAGAGATCAGCGAGGTTTTCCCAAACAAATCCGTGACCATTCTGGAGAGCGGGAACCGACTGCTAATGGGGACTTCTGCGGAAGCAGCGGCGCACGCGGCCGGCGTCCTTGCAGCGCGCGGCGTCAACATCATTACCGGCGAGCGGCTGGAGGGCGGCGAGCGACCGACCGACGACGTGTTCCGCGACGGAGGCGAGGCCATTACCAGCGGCGGCCGCATCATTTCGTATGATCTGATGATCTGGTGCACAGGCGGGCGCCCCGACGCCGCTTATATGGACGACGATTTCCCAGAGGTTCTGGACACAAACCGCCGGATCATGGTCACGCCGGGGCTGATGGTCGTCGGACAGCAAAGGCTCTTTGCCATGGGTGACGTTACAAACCTTCCTGAAAACAAGATGGCGCTGCATACCAAGGGGCACGTGAAGGTCGTCGAGACCAACATTCGCCGATTGCTCCAGGTGTCGCCCTCTGCGTCGATGACATCGTATGTGCCGCAGACCGACAATCCATTGATGGCCGTAACGCTTGGCAGCAGAACCGGCGTTTCACACCTCCCGCTTCTTGGCGTGGTGCGCTCGGCATGGCTCAACCGAAAGGTCAAGGCCGAACGAATGCTGGTCCCCCAATACCGCAAAGCAATCGGCGTTTGAGGGCGATCGGCCATCGAGAAATAATGAGGGCAGCGCAATGAACCGTTCCTTTTTCGGCATCACATGGGCGATCGTCGGTCTTTACGTCGCGGTGAGCTTTCTTCGTCCAGCCGGCCTCATTCCAGCGAACCTGAATGCTCCCCTGAGCGCGCTCTTGCCGATGGCGTTCGCCGCCATCCATGGCAGTAGGCAATATGGCTGGCGCGGCATGCTGGCCTTCGCCGTGATCTGCCTTGTGGTCAGCAATGCCTTCGAGAATGTCAGTATCCTCACCGGCTTCCCATTCGGCCACTATCACTACAGGGGCAACCTTGGACCGAAGCTCTTTCTCGTTCCATTGCTGATCGGGTTGGCCTATCTGGGCATGGGTTATGTATCCTGGACGGTGACGCGCCTGATCCTCGACGGCGTACGACCCGCCGCAGATCGCATCTTCGCTCTACCGGCACTCGCCGGTTTTGTCATGGTTTCGTGGGATCTGACGTTCGATCCTGTCGCTTCGACAATCGGCCAGAGTTGGATCTGGCAGGATGGCGGCGCGTATTTCGGTGTTCCGGTCAGCAACTTTCTTGGCTGGTATCTAACCGTCTTCGTGTTCTTCCAGTTGTTCGCCCTGTACCAGAGCCGACGACCGGTCCACCCTCAGCCCGAGGGTTCGGAGGTGGCCATCGAGCCTGGCTTCTGGTGGCCGGCGCTGGCAATGTATGCCGCAACCGCGTTGCGGCCAGTCGTGACCCTACTGTTCCTCCCAGCCGGAACGGCGACCATCATCGATCAGGCCGGCGTAAGCTGGAATGTCGAAGCCCTCTATGGCGTTTGCGCCCTCGCCGGCATCTTTATGATGGGCGCTTTCTCCATCTTGGCTTTGCTGAGACTGACCGAGAGGGGTCGCGGGATACGGAGCACTGATCCTGGCCCAGAACACCGTGCTGATTTTTCGTGCGCCGATCACCTTATACCTGAGAGTGCGGGAGAGATTGCGTGAACGTATTTGTAACCGGAGGATCTGGTTTTGTCGGCGGCGCTGCCGTGCGTCGCTTGCTCGCTCAAGGACATCAGGTGCGTGCCATGTCACGCTCGGAAAAAAGCGACGACCTGATCCGCACGCTCGGCGCGGTGCCCGTGCGCTGCAATCTCGAAGACGTTGAGGCTGGGCACTTAACCGATTGCGACGTGGTGATTCACGCCGCCGCCTATGTAGAAGCCTGGGGGCCATCCGATGCATGGGATCGCGTCAATGTCGACGGCACCCGGCGAATGCTAAGCGCCGCTCGGGGGGCTCGGGCCAAGCGCTTCATTCACATTGGCACCGAAGCGGCGCTGGTGCACGGTCAGGACTTGCATGAGGTGGATGAGAGCTATCCACTCGCTTTCACCAGCCCTTATCCGTATTGCCGAACCAAGGCTCTGGCCGAACAGGCCGTTCGAGATGCCAACGATGTTCACGGTGGCTTCGTCACTCTGGTGCTACGCCCGCGCTTCATCTGGGGGCCAGGTGATCAGACCCTGCTACCCGTCATTCTGAAGACCGCCTCTGCCGGCCGGTGGACCTGGATAGACGGCGGGCGCAAGCAGACCTCGACCACCTATATCGAGAATCTGGTGGATGCCATCGAGCTGGCCTTCACTGTGGGCACGCCGGGTGACGCCTATTTCATCCTCGATAACGGCACGCGCAGCTTGCATGACATGATCAGTGCGATGGCCCGTGCCGCCAATATCGACCTGCCCGAAAAGTCGATTCCATACTGGGTTGCTGCGATTGTGGCCAGATCTTGTGAAGCGCTATGGCGCAGCTTGCGTTTGAGTGGTCAGCCACCATTGACGCGACATGCGGCGATGGTCATGGCTCGTGAATGTACCCTTTGCGGCGACAAGGCGAAGCGAGAGTTGGGCTATCAACCGCGGTCCAGTGTGGAAGAAGGCATGCTTGCGTTGTCCAAAAGCCTGAGTCGCAGAAGCTGATATTACCTGGTCGGCTTCGGCGGCTGGCGGCGGCGGTCAGAGGCCGGCTGATAGGCGATCCGCGAGTGATGCGCGCAATAGGGCAGGCTGTTCAGCGCCTTGCCGCCGCAGAAGAAGAATTCCGAACTGGAGGGATCGCCGATCGGCCAGTGGCAGGTGGCCTCGTTGAGTTCCAGCAGCGACAGCCGCTGGCCCATCGGCACCACATTGTCGTAGGCGATCGGATCCGGCTCCATCTCGACTTCGAACGCATGTGCCAGCGCGGTATTGCCGCGCGAGACCGGACGCGAAACCCGCATCATCTGCGGGGCCGGACGGGCCTTGCGCTGCCGCGGCGCCGCCGAGGAGGGGCTCTTGGCGCGGCCGGAAAGGCCAAGCCGGTGCACTTTGCCGATCACGGCATTTCGCGTCACATTTCCGAGTTCCGCGGCGATCTGGCTGGCCGAAAGTCCGCCTTCCCAGAGTTTTTTCAATTGTTCGACGCGATCGTCGGTCCAGGTCAATACCGTCATCGCACTCTTTCCCTTCGTGTCGCGCCGGCCATTCTCGAAGCGGCGTTGCGACTCCATTCCGTCAAAATCCCTGCAGTCAGAATCCCTTAGCCCTCGCCGGGCGCGGAAAGCGCCCGGGCGTTTACGCCGAACATAAGGACGGTAAAAGGTTAGAACTGCCGCACGAGATGTCGTACCCGACAGACCAGAAGGCTACAATATGCCGTGACTCTCGCGCAAGAGTCGCGAGGCGTCAACGCGTCCACACGTTCCGTGCGACCAACGGGTAGTCAGCGCTTGCAGTTCCATTGGACGGTTGACAGTTATCGCCCCGCGCATAGAATGCTCCCACGTGCCGCCCCGAAAAGGCGGCACGTTTTGTTTTCCGGGCTGGTTGTTGATGCGATCGCACCGAAACGCGTTCGTGGCCGGCTCCAACCTTCAGTGATCGCCATGACCAAGAGCGCGACGTCGCATCTGCTTCCCGTATTCGCCAGAGTCGATCTCGGTTTCGAGCGCGGCGAAGGCGCATGGCTGATCGCGACCAATGGCGAGCGCTATCTCGATTTCACCAGCGGCGTCGCGGTGAATGCGCTCGGCCACGCCCATCCGCATCTGGTCGCCGCGCTGCAGGAACAGGCCACCAAACTGTGGCACATGTCGAACCTGTTCAAGAGCCCGGATGGCGAGCGGCTGGCGGCAAGACTGTGCGAAGCAAGCTTTGCCGACTTCGTGTTCTTTGCCAATTCCGGCGCCGAGGCGATGGAATGCGCGATCAAGATCACGCGCAAATATCACGCCGCCAAAGGCCATCCGGAGCGCTACCGCATCGTCACCTTCGACGGCGCGTTTCACGGCCGAACGCTGGCGACGCTGGCTGCGACCGGCTCGGCGAAATATCTCGAAGGCTTCGGGCCGCCGATGGACGGCTTCGATCAGGTGCCGCTCGGCGATCTCGAAGCCGTCAAGAAGGCGATCGGCCCGCACACCGCCGGCATCCTGATCGAGCCGCTGCAGGGCGAAGGCGGCGTGCGCGCCGCGCCGCATGCCTTCTTCAGGGCGCTGCGCGAGCTGTGCGACGACAACGGCCTGTTGCTGATCTTCGACGAGGTGCAGACCGGCATGGGCCGCACCGGCGAGCTGTTCGCCTATCAAGCGCCTCGGCGTCACGCCGGACGTGATGTCGCTCGCCAAAGCGCTCGGCGGCGGCTTTCCGATCGGCGCCTGTCTGGCGACCGCGGAAGCGGCCGCCGGCATGACGCCGGGCTCGCACGGTTCGACCTTCGGCGGCAACCCGCTGGCGGTCGCCGCCGCCAACGCGGTGCTGGACGTCATGCTGAAGCCCGGTTTCTTCGAGCACGCGCAGAAGATGTCGCTGCTGCTCAAGCAGAAGCTGGCCTCGGTGGTCGATCGCCATCCCGAGCGTGCTCGCCGAAGTGCGCGGCGAAGGACTGCTGATCGGCCTGAAGGCGGTGGTGCCGTCGGGCGATCTCGTCGACCGCCTTGCGCGACCAGAAGCTGCTGACGGTCGGCGCCGGCGAAAACGTGGTGCGGTTCCTGCCGCCGCTGATCGTGACCGAAGCGGAGATCGAGGAATCGGTGCAGCGGCTGGAGCGCGCCTGCGTCGCGCTTTCCGGCGACCAGTTGAAACGGGCGGCGGGGCGATGAGCAAAGCGCTGCGCCATTTTCTCGATCTCAACGAGCTTCCGACCCAGGAATTGCGCAACATGCTCGCCGCCAGCGTCGCCATGAAGGCGAAGCTGAAGGCGCATGCCAAGCCGGCAAAGCCGCTCGAAGGCAAGACGCTGGCGATGATTTTCGAAAAGCCCTCGACCCGCACCCGGGTGTCGTTCGATGTCGGCATGCGCCAGCTCGGCGGTGAAGCGATCATGCTGACCGGCGCCGAAATGCAGCTCGGCCGCGGCGAGACCATCGCCGACACCGCGCGGGTGCTGTCGCGCTACGTCGATGCCATCATGATCCGCATTCTCAACCACGATGCGCTGCTGGAACTCGCCGCGCTACGCCACCGTGCCGGTCATCAACGGGCTGACGCGGCGCTCGCATCCCTGCCAGGTGATGGCGGACCTGATGACGTTCGAGGAGCATCGCGGTCCGATCGAGGGCCGCACCGTCGCCTGGACCGGCGACGACAACAACGTGCTGGCGTCCTGGGCGCATGCGGCGGAACGGTTTCAATTCAACCTGAACGTCGCGACCCCGCCGCAGCTCGCGCCGAACAAATCGATGAAGGACTGGATCAAGGCGACCCAGGCGCCGATCGTGCTCGGCAACGATCCGGAAGCCGCGGTGCGCGGCGCCGATTGCGTGGTCACCGACACCTGGTTCTCGATGGGCGACAAGGACGGCGAGCACCGCCACAATCTGCTGAAGCCGTATCAGGTCAACGCCAAGCTGATGTCGCTGGCGAAGCCCGACGCGCTGTTCATGCATTGCCTTCCCGCCCATCGCGGCGACGAAGTCACCGACGAGGTGATCGACGGCCCGCAGTCGGTGGTGTTCGACGAGGCCGAAAACCGCCTGCACGCGCAAAAGGGCATTCTGGCGTGGTGCTTTGAGGCGGTGGCGTAGGGACGATCGCCGCTCGCGTTCCCCGGATGCCGCGCAGCGCGAAGCGGTGCGCTGCTGATCCGGGGTCCACGCAGCAGCACAGAAATGGGTCCCGGCTCTGTGGAGCAGCGTGACCGGACGATGCTTCGCATCGCCGGGAGAACGCTGCACCGCGCCCGGGACACGGAATGCCCCCTTTCGATTCCCACCTTCCGACCCCAAATAAAGCGCCATGACCTCACCATCCCCCGACATCAAAATCTCCCTGGAAACCCCGATCCGCGCGCCGTCGGCGATACCGGTCGACGACGCGGTGCTGCCGTTCGAGGTCGCTTCGCTCGACCTGCGCGGTCGCCTGACCCGGCTCGGCCCCGCGCTCGACGACGTCCTGACCAAGCACGATTATCCGCCGGCCGGTCGGCAAGCTGCTCGGCGAGGCGATCGTGCTCACGACCCTGCTCGGCTCGTCGCTGAAATTCGACGGCCGCTTCATTCTGCAAACCCAGACCGACGGTCCGGTGTCGTTTCTGATCGTGGACTTCCAGGCGCCGGACCGCTTGCGCGCCTATGCGCGCTTCGACGCCAAGCGGCTCGAGGATGGTCTGGATTCCGGCGCGCTGCTGGGCAAAGGCCATCTCGCCATGACCATCGATCAGGGCCCGGACATGAGCCGCTATCAGGGACTGGTGGCGCTGGAAGGCGGCACTCTGGAAGACGCCGCGCATGAATATTTTCTGCGCTCGGAACAGATTCCGACCCGGGTGCGGCTGGCGGTCGGCGAGGAATGGCGCGGCGGCGAAGACGGTCCAAAACACCGCTGGCGCGCCGGCGGCATGCTGCTGCAATTCCTGCCCAAGGCGCCGGAGCGGGCGCGGCAGCCGGATCTGCATCCGGGCGATGCGCCGGAGGGCGTCGTCACCCCGATGGTGGCGGAAGACGACGCCTGGATCGAAGGCCAGTCGCTGATCTGCGACCGTCGAGGACGTCGAACTGATCGATCCCGATCTGTCCGGCGAGCGGCTGCTCTATCGTCTGTTTCACGAACGCGGCGTCCGGGTGTTTCCGCCGCTGCCGCTGCGCGCGCAATGCTCGTGCTCGCGCGACGCGGTCACCTCGATGCTCGCAAGCTTCGCGTCAAAGGACCGCGCCGACATGGTCAAGGACGGCAAGGTGGTCGTGACCTGCGAGTTCTGCAGCTCGGTCTATGAGTTCACGCCGCAAGAGGCAGGCGTGGAGTAGGGGCGCGCTCTGCTCTCAACCCGTCATTCCCCGATGTGCAATTGCACATCGGGGAATGACGAACGTAGGTGTGTCCCATCGTGCGAGGAGCGACGGCGTCCCGCACGGACGGCGTTGCGATTAATTTCTGATTTTCCGATCATTTCTGACCCGTCATGCCCGGGCTTGACCAGGTCAAGCCCGGCAATAACGGTGGTAGTAGTGACGGCAGTGGTCAAGACGGCGGCAGTCAAGCGGCCGGTGCGACCCCATACCCTAGTTCAGCACCCGCTTGCTGTCGGGGCTGTCGAGCGAGAAGGTCGGCACCTCGATCTCGAACCGCTCGCCGCTCTCGGTCACCATCTGGTAGCGGCCGGTCATGAAGCCCGACGCGGTCGGCAGCGGCACGCCGCTGGTGTATTCGAAGCGCTCGCCCGGCGCGAGCACCGGCTGCTCGCCGACCACGCCTTCGCCGCGGACTTCCTGCTTGCCGGCCCGAGGCGTCGGTAATGATCCAGTGCCGGGTCCGCAGCTGCACCGTCTCCTCGCCGGAGTTGGTGATGACGATGGTGTAGGACCAGAAAAATTGACGGTTTTCGACCGACGAACGTTCCGGCAGGAAGTTCGGCTCGACGGTGACTTCGATCTGGCGGGTAACGGCGCGGTACATGCAGGCGATCTTTCTGGAAATCGTGCGGCATCATATCGAAAAGTTCCGGCAGAACCAATCGCCGCGCCGGTATCGGCCGCATCCACGTTGTCGCGATTCCCATCGTCGTTTCAACATAGTTTCGACCTAAAGCGCGCCCGCGCCGCCCCAAATCCTCGCAACTTGTTGCTTGCACGGCCTGGGCGGATACTATCTTTCGTGCGCGTGCAAACCCGTATCGCCGACCTGTTCCAGACGGTGCCCAATGACGTCCGTTGTCGATCGAGTTGCCGGACCACCCCTTGCGGGCACAGCGGATGTGATCGCGCGAGGCGCCGCCTCGGCGCCGGCCGCCGCGGCACCGGCGGCGTCGCTCGCGCCGGGCGGCGAGCGCGAACTGCGGCTCGATCTGTTTCGCGGGCTGGCGCTGTGGCTGATCTTCATCGATCACCTGCCGCCCAATCTCCTGACCTGGCTCACGATCCGCAACTACGGATTCAGCGACGCCACCGAGATCTTCATTTTCATCTCGGGCTACACCGCGGCGTTCGTTTACGGCCGCGCGATGCGCGATTCCGGCTTCGTGATCGCGACCGCGCGCATCCTGCGGCGGGTCTGGCAGATCTACGTCGCCCATGTGTTCCTGTTCACGATCTTTCTCGCCGAGATTTCCTACGTCGCCACCAGTTTCGAGAACCCGCTATACTCGGAAGAAATGGGGATCATGGATTTTCTCAAGCAGCCGGACGTCACCATCGTCCAGGCGCTGCTGCTGAGATTTCGCCCCGTCAACATGGACGTGCTGCCGCTCTACATCGTGCTGATGTTTTTTCTGCCCTTGATCCTGTGGCTGATGAAGTGGAAAGCCGACGTCACGCTGGCGCTGTCGGTCGTGCTCTATGCGCTCACCTGGCAGTACGACCTGCATCTGACGGCCTATCCGAACGGCTTCTGGGCCTTCAATCCGTTCGCCTGGCAATTGCTGTTCGTGTTCGGCGCCTGGTGCGCGCAGGGCGGCGCCAGGCGAATGTCGCGGATTCTTTCGTCGCGGATCACGCTGTGGATTTCGCTGGCCTATCTGTTCGCGGCGTTCTGCGTCACGCTGACGTGGTATGTGCCGCAGCTCGAGTCATCTGATGCCGCGCTGGCTCGAGCAATGGATGTATCCGATCGACAAGACCGATCTCGACGTGCTGCGGTTCGCGCATTTTCTGGCGCTGGCGGCGGTTACCGTGCGCTTCCTGCCGAAGGACTGGCCCGGACTGAAATCGCCCTGGCTGCGGCCGCTGATCCTGTGCGGGCAGCATTCGCTGGAGATTTTCTGCCTCGGCGTGTTCCTGGCGTTCGCGGGGTATTTCGTGCTGGCCGAGGTCTCCGGCGGCGCCGGGTTGCATTTCGTCGTCAGTATTTCCGGAATCCTCATCATGTCCGGCGCGGCATGGCTGTTTTCATGGTACAAGCATTCCGCCGACAAGAGTGCCTCGCGGACAAGAAGCACCGGCGGCAACGCCGATATGGCGGGAGGGGGCTTATGAAGTCCAACTCGGGAGTTATCCTGGGACTGACGTTGCTGGCCGGTATTTTGGCCGCAGCGCCCGCGCGCGCCGAGGATGCTCCGCAGAACTGCGAGGTTCCGGCCTATCTGCTGGCGAGCGAGAGCACGCTTCCCAAGGTCGCGGACGCGGTAAAAAGCGGCCATCCGCTGGACATTCTGGTGCTGGGCAGCCGGTCGTCGACCATCACGACGTCGGAAGCGAGCGCCTATCCCGGCCGGCTTGCAGGCGGTGCTGAGGGAGAAACTGCCTGCGGTCACGGTCAATGTATCGGTAGAACTACAGGTCAAGAAAACCGCCGAGGAAGTCGCCGCCGGCCTTGTTAAGCTGATGGAAGGTAAAAAGCCTACTTTGGTTATCTGGCAGACCGGCACCGTCGATGCTATGCGATCCGTCGATCCCGATGATTTTCGCGGCGCGGTCGACGACGGGGTTGCTGCGCTGCAAAATGCCGGAGCCGATGTCATTTTGATGAATCTGCAATATAGCCCGCGCACGGAAACGATGATTTCCGCGCCGCCCTACCTGGATAATATGCGCGTGGTGGCGCAGCAGCACGATGTTCCGCTGTTCGACCGGTTCGCCATCATGCGTCAATGGAACGATTCAGGAGATTTCGACCTGTTCAGTGCGTCGCATGGCCTCGAGCTTGCCAAGCGCGTCCACGATTGCCTTGGCCGCGCGCTGTCGAAATTTGTGATCGACGCGGCGCATATCGAGTCCAGCCCAACAGAATTGAGGATTTAGCGTTAATGAGTTTGCACCGCCCTTTTTCCGCAATTGCATCGCTGGCTGTGCCGGCAGTCGCGGCGCTTCTACTGCTGGTGCCGGCATTGATGCTGCCCGCGCGCGGTGCGGGCGGTCCAGCAGGCTGCGCTATCTGACGGCAAATCCGATAGCGCAAGCCGTCGGCGTCGCAAACCGACCGGCGCCGGCAATGTTGCCGCCGTCGACCAGGTCAATCCGTCGCAGCCAAAGAGTCTCGCCACCAAGGCGATCGAAAAGGTGAAGGAGGTCGCGAAATCGGTCAGCGACATTTTCAGCCGCGTTCCGTGCCTGCCGCCGAAGGGCGGCGTCAAACCGATGGGATCGCTGCCGCATGTGGCGGGCAAGCTGGCGTCGGGACAGCCGGTGGTGATCGTCGCATTCGGATCGTCGTCGACACAGGGCTATGGATCGTCGTCGCCTGAATTCACCTATCCGAACCGGCTGGCGGCGCAGTTGCGCCGGCAGTATCCGGGCGCCGACATTACCGTCCTCAATCGCGGCATAGGCGGCGAAGACGCGCCTGAAATGATGAAGCGATTGCAGACGTCGGTGATCGATGCGAAGCCGGATCTCGTGATCTGGCAGGTCGGCACCAACGCCGTGCTGCGCAACCTCGATCCCGCCGAGACCGCCAAGACTGGTGGAGGACGGCGTCGCGCGCATCCAGGCGGCGGACGCCGACATCGTGCTGGTCGATCCGCAATATTCGCCGCAGGGTCATCGAGCGCGCGCGAAAGCGCGAGCCGGATGGTGAAGCTGCTCGGCAAGGTCGCCGAACTCCGCCATGTCGGCTTTTTCCCGCGCTTCGAGGTGATGCGCGAATGGCATGACCAGCAGGCGCTTCCGGTCGACAGCTTCGTGATCGCCGACGGCCTGCACATGAACGACTGGGGCTACGCCTGCTTCGCCCAGTTGCTCGGCGACGACATCATCAGATCGGTCGGCCAGATCAAGCTCGGCGTCAACGTGCCGTCCAGCGTGCAGACCTACCGGCCGATGTGAAGTTGATCGAGTAGCGAATATTACTAATCGCTAATCGTTCTGCCTCACACCTTCTCCAGCGCCGCCTGCAGATCCTCGATCAGATCGTCGCGGTGCTCGAGGCCGGCGGAGAACCGGATAAAACCCTCGCTGATGCCGAGTTCGGCGCGCGCCTCCGGCGTCAGCCGCTGATGCGTGGTGGTCGCCGGATGGGTGACGAGGCTCTTGGCGTCGCCGAGATTGTTCGAAATCCGCGCCAGCTTCAGCGCGTTGAGACAGCGGAACGCGCCGGCCTTGCCGCCCTTGACCTCGAAGCCGACCAGCGTCGATCCGGCGCGCATCTGCTTCTTGACCAGTGCGGCCTGCGGATGATCGGCGCGGCCGGGATAGATCAGCCGCGAGATTTTCGGATGCTGCGCCAGCGCGTCGGCGATCGCCGCGGCGGTTTCGGTTTGCGCGCGGACCCGGACCGCCAGCGTCTCCAGCCCCTTCAGCAGCACCCAGGCGTTGAACGGCGACATCGACGGGCCGGTCTGGCGCATGAAGGTGTGGATGTGCTCGGCGATGAACGCTTCCGACGACAGGATGATGCCGCCGAGGCAGCGGCCCTGGCCGTCGATGTGCTTGGTCGCGGAATACACCACGACATCGGCGCCGAGCGTCAGCGGGCTCTGCCAGATCGGCGTTGCAAACACGTTGTCGACGATCAGCCGCGCGCCGCGCCTGATGCGCGATCTCGGCGATGGCGCCGATGTCGAGCACGTCGAGCGTCGGATTGGTCGGGCTTTCCAGGAAGCAGCTCCTGGTGTTCGGCCGCATCGCCTTGCTGCCACTGGTCGAGATCGAGGCCGTCGACCAGCGTGGACGGCAATGCCGTAGCGCGGCAGCAGATCTTCCACCACGTAGCGGCACGATCCGAACATCGCTTTGGCGGCCACCACGTGATCGCCGGCTTTCAGCGGCGCCAGCACCGCGGTGGTCACCGCGGCCATGCCGGTAGCGGTCGAGCGGCCTGCCTCGGCGCCTTCGAGCTCGATCATGCGGCGCTCGAACATCCCAATCGTCGGATTGGAATAGCGCGAATAGATGTAGCCAGGGTCTTCGCCCTTGAACCGCGCCTCGCACTGTTCCGCGCTGTCGTAGACATAGCCCTGGGTGAGAAACAGCGCCTCGGATGTTTCGCCGAATTCGGATCGCAGGGTTCCGGAATGCACCAGCCGGGTTTCGGGGCGGTAACGGGCTGTCGGCGACGCTGTGGTGGTAGTCTCAGACATGTGACCTCCGTCGTGACCACCGTTGAAAATGGTCACAAAAAACCGGCCTGGAAACATTCCACAGGCCGGGATCACACATGTCCCCGGCCTGTTTAGCGACTTATTTAACGTGGCTGCAAGCCGGCCGGCTCAAATCACCACGGGATAAGTCATGCTCATATTCCGTCGTGCCCTTTCCGTCAAGGCGGCCATCGGATAACCGGTAAAACTCCGTATTTCAGCGTCTGGATGGGCAGCGAAGTCATCCCGAGGACCGTACCCGTGTCATTCACGCTTCAACCCGACGCCAATGGCATTCTGCCCGACCGCATGATCGCGGCGATGGCCGATGCCGGCCTGATCTTGCCGGCCTATCCGTTTGTCGAAAGCCAGATCCAGCCGGCGAGCCTCGATCTGCGTCTCGGCGACATCGCCTATCGGGTGCGCGCCAGCTTTCTGCCGGGACCGGGCGCGACGGTGGCCGAGCGCATCGACGAATTGAAGCTGCACGAAATCGACCTCACCGACGGCGCGGTGCTGGAGACCAACTGCGTCTACATCGTGCCGCTGCTCGAAAGCCTCGCGCTGCCGCCGGACATCGTCGCCGCCGCCAATCCGAAAAGCTCGACCGGGCGGCTCGACGTGTTCACCCGGGTGATCGCCGACGGCACGCGGCGGTTCGACATGATCGGCGCCGGCTATCACGGCCCGCTCTATGCCGAGATCAGTCCCGAAGACCTTTCCGGTGCTGCTGCGCGAGGGATCGCGGCTCAGCCAGGTCCGCTTTCGCACCGGCGACGCCATCCTCAACGCCGATGAACTCGACGCGCTGCATGACCTGGAGCGGCTGGTCGATTGCGACGACGCCGATCTGGTCAACGGCGTGGCGCTGAGCGTCGACCTCTCCGGCGACAACGCCAACGGATTCGTCGGCTACCGCGCCAAGCGCCACACCGGCGTGATCGATATCGACCGCCGCGGCGGCTACGCGATCGATGAATTCTGGGAGGCGATCGCCGCACGGCCCGACGGCAGCCTGATTCTCGATCCCGGCGAGTTCTACATTCTGGCCTCGAAGGAAGCCGTGCAGGTGCCGCCGGATTACGCCGCGGAGATGGTGCCGTTCGATCCCCTGGTCGGCGAATTCCGCGTGCATTACGCCGGCTTCTTCGATCCCGGTTTCGGCTATGCCGGCGCCGGCGGGCAGGGCTCGCGCGCGGTGCTGGAAGTGCGCTCGCGCGAAGTGCCGTTCATCCTCGAGCACGGCCAGATCGTCGGCCGGCTGGTGTACGAAAAAATGCTGGCGCGCCCCGATGCGATGTACGGCCAGCGCATCGGCTCGAACTACCAGGCCCAGGGCCTGAAGCTGAGCAAGCATTTTCGGACCTGAGTGTCGCCATTGTAAATTGTCTCATTAGTCTGCAGGCCGACGATGTCTGCCGACAAATCTGGGCATAGCGCGCCCTAATTCGGAGCATAAGACACCTGCATCGCCCGGCAATGGTTGTTGGAACCAGCCCTTCAAGGTGCTAAAATCCCGGATCGCAAATCGGCCAACCCTGCCTATATTAGGTTGATACGATTGCTATACTGTGAGATTCCATGAGCGCCATTCTGGTTGAAATCCCGGCCGATGTCGAAGGTCCGCTCGAACAGCAGGCCAGCGTCCTGAATGTCGACACTGGCCGGTATATCGCGGCCGTGCTCCGCGAGAAACTCCGGGTCCCGGTCCGGATCGGCGACCTCGAAGTCTTCGCTCCTGCCGACATCCTGCAGTACGAACTTAACCGAGCTCCCAGGGAGAGCGATGAGCAGTTCGCCGAAGCCAAGGATATGTATGGCCGCCTCTTTGGCGCGGCGATGCGCTGATGGTCGACGGGAGGCCGCTGCTCGACCGCGGTGACTTCGTCTGGACCCACTTCCCGTCTTCTGAGCATCCGACGGAGCCGTCCGGGCAGCGGCATGTTGCCCTGTGCTTGCGTTCCGCTTCGCACGCCAACGGTTCGCATGTCCTCCTTGCCGTCTATACGACGACCAAAAAACCGGCAGACCGACCCAAGGCTCGCGGCGAGATCGACATTTCGGAGGAGCGTGCCCACGAGTACGGCCAAACCTCGGGCTTCAGGATCGACGTCAAGCGTATCGCCGCGCTTC
Organism: uncultured Alphaproteobacteria bacterium; assembly: GCA_963734795.1. Taxonomy (GTDB): domain Bacteria; phylum Pseudomonadota; class Alphaproteobacteria; order Rhizobiales; family Xanthobacteraceae; genus Bradyrhizobium. The sequence goes on along the minus strand of CAVTIW010000009.1, from coordinate 187,426 downwards.
CGCTGACTGTCGACTACTTCCCGGACCTGGAGAAGCCTGATCACGGAAAGCGTGGCAGTTCAGAACATCTGGCGAATGCTTGTGAAAAATTGCTGTTCGCGATCATCAAGGAAACCCCTGAACTTGTGGATTTTGTGGGACCTGAGGATTCCAAGACTACCATAGCGAAATCTTTTTAATCGATCGACGCGTCGCATCGTAACTTCGGGCCTCTGAATTCCGAAGAAAACGGACCGATTCAACCGATGGCGTTCAGTTCGCCGCCGACTTCGCCACTGGCGTCACCCGCCACACCGTGTTGCCGACGTCGTCGGCTACCAATAGCGCGCCCTGCTTGTCGATCCGGACGCCGACCGGGCGCCCCTGCGCTTCGCCATCGGCGTTGAGGAAACCGGTCAGCACATCCTGCGGCCCGCCGGACGGCTTGCCATTGGCGAACGGCACGAAGATCACCTTGTAGCCGGCGCGGGGTTTGCGATTCCACGAGCCGTGCTGGCCGATGAAGGCGCCGCCGGCCATGTCGGCCGGAAACAGGCTGCCGGTGTTGAAGGTCAGCCCGAGCGAGGCGGTATGCGCGCCGAGCGCGTAATCCGGCGCAATGGCTTTCGCCACCTGGTCGGGCCGTTGCGGCTCGACGCGGACGTCGACATGCTGACCGTAATAACTGTAGGGCCAGCCGTAGAAGCCGCCGTCCTTCACCGAGGTCATGTAGTCGGGCACGAGATCGTTGCCGAGTTCGTCGCGTTCGTTCACCGCCACCCACAGCGCGCCGCTCTGCGGCTGCCACGACGGCCCGTTCGGATTGCGCAGGCCCGACGCGAACACGCGCGACGCGCCGGTGGCGCGATCGACTTCGAGCACGGCGGCGCGATGGGTCTCAGCCTCGATGCCGTTTTCGCCGACGTTGCTGTTGGATCCGACCGTTGCGTAAAGCTTCGACCCATCGGGACTGGCAGTGAGATCCTTGGTCCAGTGATGATTGATACTGCCGGCAGGCAGGTCTGCGAGCTTGACGCCGGGCGCTGTAATCCTGGTATCGCCGGGTTGGTAGGGAAATTTCAGGATCGCATCGGAATCGGCGACATAGAAATCATTGCCGACCAGCACCATCCCGAACGGCGAATTCAGGCCTTCGAGAAAGACGCTCCTGGTTTTGGCGGTACCGTCACCATCGGCGTCGCGCAGCAGCGTGATGCGGTTCGCGCTCGCGGTGTCGGCGCCGGCGCGGCCCATCACCAATTTCGTGATCCAGCCCTTGATGCCCCTGGTATCGTCCGGCTTCGGCGGCGCGTTGGTTTCGGCCACCAGCACGTCGCCATTGGGCAGCACATAGAGCGAGCGCGGATGATCGAGCCCGGTGGCGAACGCGTTCACCGCCATACCGTTGGCGGCAATGGGCTTGCCGCCGGCCGGCCAGCCGATCGCGGTGGCAACATTGACGGTCGGTATCCACGATTTTTGCGGCGCCGGAAGGGTGGGTGAAGGCCCGAAACTCTGCTCGGCCGTGACCGTGTCCTGCGGGTCGTTACAGGCGGCGAGGGGGAGCGCCAGCGCTCCGATCCAGATCGCCAGCAGAATCTTGTTGCGCATGTTTGCTCCTGTCGCATCGCTACAATGCGGAAAACCCGCCGATGGTCGCGGCCTCTGCCGTGATATTCGGGCGAATGGACAATCATAACACAGCTTAACGGAAACAAGGGTTTTGGGGGATGGCGATGGCCGAGGCGACCGACGGCGCGCGCGAAGCGCGATGGCAGAGATGGCGCAACCGCGATGGCGGTTTAATCGCGCAGCCGGCCCATGCGCCCGATGCACATGGCGCCGCGTCCGATCGGTGCTAGGAAGCATCACGGCGCCGCAGCAAAATCGGGCCAGGGAGAGAGCCGAGTTGCCCGACATCGCCGTCGCCGAGATCCCTGTCGACGAAGCGGAGCGTCCGCTGCCGCCGCCTGAACCTGCAGCGCGAAATGCGCTGCTCGACGGTCCGATCCTGCGCACGCTGTTGTGGCTGGCCTGGCCGAATGTGATTGCGCTCAGCGCCTCTACCTGCGTGGTGATCGCGGAAACCTCCTATATCGGCCGGCTCGGCGTGGAGTCGCTGGCGGCGATGGCGCTGGTATTTCCCTGTGTGATCCTGACCATGACCATGTCGGGCGGGGCGATGGGCGGCGGCGTGGCGTCGGCGATTGCGCGCGCGCTCGGCGCCGGCGATGCCGACCGCGCCGCCGCGTTGGCCGCGCACGCGTTGCTGATCGCGGCCTGCTTCGGACTGTGCTTCACGTTCGGCATGCTGATGTTTGGTCCGGCACTGCTGGAATTGCTCGGGGGCCGCGGCAATGTGCTGGCGAAGGCGATCGCCTATGTGCAGATCTTTTTCGGCGGCGCCGTGCTGCCCTGGCTGATGAACACCCTGGCGGCGGTGCTGCGCGGCACCGGCAACATGAAGGTGCCGTCGCTGATGATCCTCAGTTCGGCGATCTGCCAGATCGCGCTCGGCGGTACGCTCGGCCTCGGCCTTGGTCCGGTCCCGCAATTCGGCATGCGCGGCGTCGCCGCGGGCTCGCTGATCGCCTACTCGATCAGCATATCCGTGATGGCGTGGTATCTGTTTTCCGGGCGGGCGCGGCTGGTTCCCAAGATCCGGGGGCTTCGGATTCGACGGGTGATGTTCGTCGATATTCTGAAAGTGGGGATCATCTCCTGCCTGTCGCCGCTGCAGTCGGTACTGACCATCAGCATCTTCACCCATCTGCTGGCCGGTTTTGGTGCGGCTGTTCTGGCCGGTTACGGCATCGGCGCGCGGCTCGAATTCATGCTGACCTCGGTGGCGTTCGCGTTCGGCATTGCGTCGGTGCCGATGATCGGGATGGCGATCGGCGCGCAACGGATCGCGCGCGCGAGAAGGATCGCCTGGATCGCCGGATTTCTGTCGTTCATTTCAGTCGGGCTGATCGGCACGGTGATCGCGATCTTCCCGGATCTGTGGGTCAACATCTTTACCGACGACGCGAGCGTGCGCGCCGCCAGCCACAAATACATGTCGACCGCCGCCCCGATGTACGCCTTCATCGGGCTTGCCTCATCGATGTATTTTTCATCGCAGGGCGCCGCCAAGGTATTGGGCCCGGTGCTCGCCCAAAGCGCGCGGCTGTTGTTCATCGGCCTCGGCGGCTGGTGGCTGTCGACCCACGACGCGGCGGCGGCGAACTTCTTCGCACTGGCGGCAGCTTCCATGGTGGTGCTCGGCGTGCTGTCCGCCGCGGGCGTGATCCTGACGCGGTGGGGCCCGGCCGTCCGCCCGCTTCCGGACGTTCGCCCTGCAATGTCCGGCGCGATCGATTAGCGGCTGGTCAGAGGGCCGGAACAAAAATCGCGAAAACAACCCCGTGCAAAGTAGAGATCGTGGCGGGCGTTAGAGGGTGGGCACACGGCGCGAGATGCGCCTTTGTCCATCTACGGTTCTGCCAAAGCGGCGCTTGCCCATCTTGGCTTTCATCATCTCGAGCATCGGCGCCATCTGCGTCATCATGTCGCCGCCGCCTCCGCCGCCGAGACCTGCGAACTGGGCCTTTGCCGGCACCGTCGTGAGGGTAAACAGCAGCAGCGATGTCGCTGCCTGACATACTACCTTGTCAGCTCCAGTCAAGGTTCCGCTCCTTGCGTGCGTAGCTCCCGCGGCAGCGGGCGCAAACCCGACGCACGCAGCGACGCTAGCGGTGATGAGTTGTCCCGTCTGTGAGAAAGATCACACAGCAGCTACGTCACCTTGCGTCTCAATGATTTTGCACCGCCGGCGCTTCCCGATCCATCTGCGAGATCGATAGCGGGCGCAATGTCGTTGGGGAGAACGTCGACGATCGAGGTCAGCCGGCGCGATCAGTGCATGCCGCGATTTCAGCTCTGCAGGCGTGGCGGGGCAACGGAAAGCAGCACGTCGAACAGGGTCGGTCCGCTCCTGGCCAGCGCGCCTTCGAGCGAGAGCAGCCGACGCTTGGAGATGACGCCGCCGTTCATGCAGGATCCATCGGCCTCGCCGGCGCCGGCGAGCACGCGGTGACAGGGCACGATGAGGGTAAAGGGATTTCGCCCGATCGCCTGGCCGACCGCGTGCGCGGCGCCGGACGCGCCGAGCCGCCTGGCGAATTCGGCATAGGTCAGGGTTTCGCCGCGCGGAATGGCGCGGGCGAACTCGTAGACGCGGCGATTGAACGGCGCCACGCCGTGCATGTCGAGCGTCACATCGGAGAAGTCGCAGGGCTGGCCGCGCAGCAGCGCCACCATGGCGTCGATCGCGATCTCGACATTCAGCGGCGGCGCAAGCTCGCGGGCGTCGAGATACTGCCGCAGCATCCGTCCCCGGGTCGCGATCTCGCGCGCCTCCGGCAAGCTGCACGCCGGCCACGCCATCCTCGCCCCATGCGATGCCGCATCGGCCGATCGCCGTATCGAAAATGGTGTAGCCACGCCCCGCCATTACGCCACTCACCCCGAAAGGGATCATAGCACCGTCACCGCGGCGCGCGCACCTGGAAAATTCAGCTTGGGTTAAGGCTGGGGGCAAGCGCCAACCGACTTGGCGGATCGCGCAGTCTCGGCTAGATCAGGGGGAGCAAGCGACCGCGGGCGTAGTTCAATGGTAGAACGGCAGCTTCCCAAGCTGCATACGAGGGTTCGATTCCCTTCGCCCGCTCCAGACGCTCAAGTGTCCGGCTCCTGCCGCTAAAGAAATCTATTCTGGAACGTAAATGGCTTCGGGAAGCAGCCCGCTTTGATATCGCTGGTACATCGCCAGATAGGCGCTTTCGATATGCCTCGTATATAATTCCGCGTTGAACAGCGGCTGCGTCGCGCGATTTTGCGCGAGTTTTGCCCTGATCGCCGCCAGCTTCGCCGGCTGGGTGTACAGTTCGATCGCCATGCTTTCGAACTGATCCGGCGTCTGCGTGATCAGTTCGGGCAGGCCGATGGCGGTCAGCAGGCTGGCGGCGACGCGGCCGGCAAAGGTTTCGCCGATCTGCGTCAGCACCGGCAAGCCGGCCCATAGCGCGTCGCTCGCCGTGGTGTGGGCATTGTAGGGCAGCGTGTCGAGAAACAGGTCCGCCAGACGGTGCCGCGCCAGATGGTCCGCCGAGGACGGCAGGCGATCGGCGAACACCAGGCGATCGGGATCGACGCCGGCCGCGATCGCCTCTTTTCGCAGATTGTCGACCGCCGAACCATTATCCCGGGTCAGCCACAACACGCTGCCGTCAACGGCCTTCAACAGCTTCATCCGCGCTCCGAAGAAATGCGGGGTCAGCTTGTAGGCGTTGTTGAAGCAGCAGAATACGAAGCCGTTTTCGGGCAAGCCGAATTCGGCGCGCGCAACAGCCCGATCCGAGATCGCGCGGCCGCGATCGTCATGCGGCATATAGCTGTGCGGAAGATAGGCGATCTTCTCCAAATAATGGTCCTGATGCGCGGCCGGAACCAGGGTCGGATCGGCGATGATGTAATCGATATAGTCGGCGCCCATGGTGCCGGGATAGCCGAGATAATTGACCTGAACCGGCGCGGGACGCCGCGCCGCGATGTTGGTGCGCCCATATTTGGTAAGGCCGCTCAAATCGACCAGGATGTCGATTTCCAGGCTTCTGATCAGGCCGGCGACCTGATCGTCGGTTTGGTTTTCGACGTCGATAAACCGGTCGAACGCCGCCTCCAGTCGCTTTCGCAATGGCGAATCATCGCTACGGCCCCATGAAATCGCCGTGAGTTCGAACCTGGATTTGTCGTGGTGCTCGAACAGCCCGGCGGTCAGATAGGCGACCGGGTGCTGGCGAAAGTCGGACGACAAATAGGCCACGCGAATGCGATCGTGAACGTAGCGTTCGCCCTGCCAGAGCGGCTCGCCGGAAGCCGGATGCATGATCTTGATCCACAATTTCGCGCAATCCAGCTGGTCTTCGGCGGACGACGGAATCGCGAGAAATTCAACCGGTCCGGCACTGACGTTGCCGCTCCTGACCGATGCGATCAGCCGCGCGCAATCGGCATCCCAGCCGTCCCAGTTGCAGATGCAGTTCTTGACGTTGATGCGGCCGCTTTCCGCGCCGGTCAGGTCGGGTTTTAGCGCAAGCGCCTGATCGTAGGCGAAAAGCGCGGCGTCATATTGCTTGAACTCGCGCAACAGGTTGCCGCGGCCGTACCAGGCTTGCGCCAGTGCGGGCTTCAGCGCGATCGCCTTGTCATAGGCGGCGGCCGCCTCCTGATGATTTTTAAGTTGGTAAAACACGTTGCCACGGCCGACCCAGGCCTCGGCGAACCCGGCCGCTTCATCATAGGCGGCCAGCGCCTCGTCGTAGCGTTTCAGTCCAACGAGACTGTTGCCGCGGCCCAGCCAAGCCTCGGCAAATCCCGCTTTCAGTGCCAGGGCGGTTTTCATAGGCCGCAAGGGCAGCCTGGTAATGCAATTGCACCAGCAATACATTGCCCCGGCCAAGCCAGGCTTCGGCCAGTCCATCCTTTGATGTCAGCGCCTTGTCGTAGGCAGCCAGCGCCTCGTCATGGTGTTTGAGTTCGCACGCCACGTTGCCGCGGCCAACCCAGGCCTCCGCCGACCGGGGCTGGAGCGCGAGCGCCTGATCGTAGGCAACGGAAGCCTCCTGATAGCGTTGCAGCTCGCACAGCGCATTGCCGCGACCGATCCAGGCTTCGTCCAGATCAGGCCTGAGGGCCCGGGCCTTGTCATAAGCGGTGAGGGCTTGCTCCCATCGCTTGCCTTCAAACAGCACGTTGCCATAGCCGAGCCATGCGGTGGCCAGGTTCGGATTCAGCGTGAGCGCCCGGTCGAACGCACCAATGGCTTCGTCATGACGCTTCAACTGGCCGTAGGCGATGCCCCGGTTGAGATGGGCTTCGGCATAATGCGGGTCGAGCGCGATCGCTCCTTCGATGCCGGCGAGCGCGGCGTCGTATTGCTTCAGGGCCAGCAGCACGGAGCTGCGCTCGGTGATCCCGGCAACATGGTTCGGCTGATGCAAAAGCAGCTCGTCGAACATCGAAAGCGCGTCCTGCAACCGGTTTTGCTTGAGCCGCGCGCCGGCGACGACATACAGCAAATAGACGTTGCTGCGATCGGCCTCCAGGCCTTTCAGGCTCACCGCGGCGGCGGTCTCAAGCTGTCCCAGCTGACACAGCACCGTGGCGTAGTTCTGCATGAACGGGATGTTGTTCGGCTGCACCGACAACGAGCGCGCCATCAGGCGTGCCGCCTCGGCATGGTTGCCGGCGGCAGCTTCGATGATCCCCAGCGAATGCAGCGCGTGTGCTTCCCTGGGATTGCGCTTGGTGATCTTGCGATAAAGTCTGGCCGCCTCGGCGAAATTTCCGCTTCGATGCAGCGAAAACGCCAGTTGCAGGCTCTGGGCCTCGTCACGGTTCGACATCCAAATACTCGCAGGCGCAGCCTAGCTTTCGTCATTGATAGCGCGTACATTCCGCGCGTCGCAAGACGATGGCGCTGAAACTTAGAGCGGACTGCGGGCAGACCCGGGGGCAGTACCCGGCGCCTCCACCCTAGCAGCTTGAGCTTAAAGGTCTCATTCCGGTGAGATCGATTTGGCCGCAAGGCCGAATCCCTAAGCTGCTACGGCGGGGGCGAACCAGGATCGATGGTCGCGAAGAAGCTCTGAATTGTGCCCGGCATGATACCGCCGTTATCGGGTCAAAAACCTAAATGCAAACGATAACGTTGCATTGAACGAAGTGCGCCTCGCGGCGTAACCTGTTCGGGGTAGGTCCACCTGGCAACAGAACGGCCATCGCCGCGTCAACCTTCGGGTTGGCGCGGCTTTAATTTGTGGCGGTGCCTCAGGCGCCCTGCGGCACCTGGTCGAGAAACCCGGTGATGCTGCGGATCCGTCCGTCGCTCACGACCGCGAAATCCGTGCCCTTGATCGGGCTGTCGACGCCCTCCGGGCCCAGTCCCCACGAGAAGCGGACATGGTCGCCAAATCCGTTGGGCTGGCCGATCAGGTGAAACCGGAAATCCGGAAAGCGCGCCTGCACGCCGGATATCAGCGCGTCAACGCCGTCATGGCCGTCGCCGCTCATCAAGGGGTCGACGTATGTGGCATCGTCGGCCCAGTTGGCGGCGAGGATCTCGCGGCGGCGGCTTGGCGTTCTCTCGTTCCACAGATCGATATAGCGGCTGGCAATTTTGTCGACGTCGGTCATGTTCTCTCTCCTTCGAGTGTGCCGTGTTGATCGGCTGATCGACTATCGAAGGTTCGCACGGCGCAATCGATTACCTCGGAGGTCATGGATTTCAATTGTCAGGAAACCGCCTTCGCCGCCGCCCGCCCGGCGTTGCGCCCCGAGAACAGGCAGCCGCCGAGAAAGGTGCCTTCCAGCGAGCGGTAGCCGTGCATGCCGCCGCCGCCGAAGCCGGCGGCTTCACCGGCTGCGTATAGCCCCGGCATGATGTTGCCGTCGCTGCCGAACACCCGCGAATCGAGGTCGGTCTCGAAGCCGCCCAGCGTCTTGCGGGTCAGGATGTTGAGTTTCACCGCGATCAGCGGGCCGTGGGCGGGATCGAGAATCCGGTGCGGCGTGGCGGTGCGGATCAGCCGGTCGCCGATATAGCGGCGCGCATTGTGGATGTTCATCACCTGGGCATCCTTGACGTACGGATTTGATGATCTCGCGGTCGCGGGCCTCGATCTGGGCTTGCAGGTGCTCTGCCTTGAGCAGATGGTCGCCGCTGAGCGCATTCATGGCGGTGACGAGATCGGCCAGATTGTCGCGGACGATGAAATCCACGCCATGGTTCTTGAACGCTTCCACCGGCCCGGGCGCGCCCTTGTTGGTGGCGCGGCTCGCCGTCATCCACCAGCTCTTGCCGGTGAGATCGGGATTCTGCTCCGAGCCCGACAGCGCGAATTCCTTCTTGATGATGCTTTGGGTGAGCACGAACCACGAATAATCGTAGCCGGTCGATTGGATGTAGTGCAGCTGGCCGAGGGTGTCGGAGCCGGGAAACAGCGGTGAGGGCAGCCGCTTTCCGGTGGCATCAAACCACATCGACGACGGTCCCGGCAGGATGCGAATGCCGTGGCGCGGCCAGATCGGGTTCCAGTTCCGGATGCCCTCGACATAATGCCACATTCGGTCGCGGTTGATCAGCCGCGCACCGGCGGCTTCGGTGATGCCGATCATCCGGCCATCGACATGTTCGGGCACGCCGGAGATCATGTTCCTCGGCGCCTCGCCAAGCCGCTTCGGCCAGTTCTGCCGGACCAGATTCGTGATTGCCGCCGATGCCGCCGGAGGCGACGATCACGGCCTGCGCATGCAGGGTGAAGTCGCCGGTAATTTTGCGCGAACTGCTCTTGCCGCGCGCGATATCGTCAGGCTCGAGGATCGAACCGCTGACGCCGTCGACGGTGCCGCCCGTGATCGTCGAGCGCATCGACGCGGTGGCGGAACCTGAACGTCAGTCGGCCGCTCGCCTCGGCCTCGCGCGCCCGCCGCTCGAACGGTTCGACCACGCCGGGGCCGGTGCCCCAGGTCACGTGAAACCGCGGCACCGAATTGCCGTGGCTCATCGCATCGTAGCCGCCACGTTCGGCCCAGCCGACCACCGGAAAGATGCGATGGCCCATGGCCCGCAGCCATCCGCGCTTCTCGCCGGCGGCGAACGCGACATAGGCTTCCGCCCAGCGCTTCGGCCACAGATCCTCGTCGCGATCAAAGCCGGCCGACCCCATCCAGTCCTGCAGCGCGAGCTCGAAACTGTCCTTGATGCCGAGCCGGCGCTGTTCGGGGCTGTCGACCAGAAACAATCCGCCGAACGACCAGAAGGCCTGGCCGCCGAGGCTCTGTTCGCCCTCCTGATCGACCACGATGACGCGCTTGCCAGCGTCGGCGATTTCGGTTGCCGCGACCAGGCCCGCCAGTCCGCCGCCGACCACGATTACGTCTGCATCGTCAGCCATCACGTCCGCCCCCGATTCCGGCGCGGATTGAAGCCTGCGACGTTAACCGCGGTCAACGGCAAATGGTACTATGGCTGTGGCCGCAAGCCGGGCGTTAACCGACTGTTCCAGTTTGGGACCTTTCGGCGGCAAGGTGCAGCGGGCGTGCAACACTCAATTTGAATTTGTTTTGAGCCACCCCGGCCATCTGGACAAAATCCCGATCTCGCAACACGCTGGCGATGCATCACGAAGACGATCAGATTCGGGTTCGACGGGTTTGAACTGGGGCTGGACATGAAGTTCGTGACGGGGTTGCTCGCGGCGGTTCTCCTGCTGGCGGGAGTGGGGGCGAGTCATGCGGTGGTTCGTATCGGCGAGGACCGTGGTGGCCGGATCGGCACCTACGTCGACAAATATCAGGACCTGCGCAGCTCCGGCGAGACCGTGATCATCGACGGCCTGTGCGCCTCGGCCTGCACCATCGTTCTGGGCGCGGTTCCCCACGACAAGATCTGCGTGACCTCGCACGCCAATCTCGGGTTCCACGCGGCGTGGGACTTCGGCGCCAACGGCCGTGCGGTCACCAATCCCGAAGCCACCCAGATGCTGTACTCGATGTATCCGTCGGCGGTGCGGCGCTGGATCGCCGCAGCGTGGCGGGCTGACGCCGCACATGATTTTCCTGCACGGCAAGCAATTGATGAGCATGTACAAGCCCTGCTATCTCGACGCCCAGGCTTCCACAGCCACTGAGCCCCGACATGCGCACCGAGGCTGCGGTTTTCATCAGCATGACGTGATCGGCGGCGCCGCCGTGGCGCTTGCCCGGCGGCGCGACTGGCCTATCTGAACATGGCATTCCGGCGAACGGCGGCAACGCCGTACCGTCGTTGCGCTGTTCATTTCGGACGAGCTCGCGCATGGCTCAGCCGATTTCCACGCCGCAGGAAATACCGGGCGCAGTGCCGCCGCGCCGGGCCGCGCCGGCGATCGTGATGGCCGGCGCCGGTCTCGGCGTCGTCTCCTGTTCGGCGCGCTGGTGCTCTGGTTCCATTACGGGACGGCGGTCTTCTTCGAGACCATCGCGTCCGGCATCTCCGCCTGCTTCTGATCTGGATCAAGGGAATTTCATGATGGATCGGACCACCCGCCCGCTGGTCATCGTCGCCGCATTCGCCGGAAGCCTGGTGGTCGGGCTGGTGCTGATGCTGTGGGCGCTGGGCGGATTGCGAAGCGTGACCGCGCCGGCCGCGATCGGCGGGCCGTTTCAGCTGACCGACCAGACCGGCCAGACCGTGACCGAGAAGAACCTGCAGGGCCGTCCGACGCTGATCTTTTTCGGCTTCACCCATTGCCCCGACGTCTGCCCGACCTCGCTGTTCGAGATTTCCGAGGTGCTGCGGGCGATGGGCAAGGATGCCGATCGCGTCAACGCCTATTTCGTCTCGGTCGATCCGGAGCGCGACACCGCCGCGGCGATGAAGGATTATCTGTCGAGCTTCGATCCGCATCTGAAGGGTCTGACCGGCAATCCCGAAGCGGTGGCCAAGGTGATTTCCGATTACCGGGTCTATGCCAAGAAAGGTCCCGCTGAAGGATGGCGACTACACCATGGACCATACCGCGCTGATCTATCTGATGGATCGCGACGGCAAATTCGTCGCGCCCTTCAACCTCAAGCGCAAGCCCGAGGAAGCCGCGGCCGATCTGAAACGTTACCTCTGACCGGCGCCCGGCCGAGGTCCCGCCGCCAAACGACATTCGCGTTATCGGCCGGATGGTCTATAAGGCCGTCGACTCCCGGAACCCCGTCGGCGATGCGATCACGGATCATTTCAGTTCATCAGCGAAAGATGGCCTGGAGCGATCCCCACCGCCTTGTTCGGGGCGGTGTTGGCGGTCGCCGGATTGTCTTTGGGCGTTCTGCTGGCGGTGGCGCTGTCCAGCGGCGCCGCGCAGGCGCAGGGCGTCGCCAAACCGGGCTCGCAGGCGGCGCCGCAGGCGGTGCCCGGCTTCTGGGATCCGAGGCGGCGTCCGGACCGGCCCGATCTGTCGCGCCTCACCGTGATCCGGTTTCTGACCGAAACCGACTATCCGCCGTTCAACTTCACCGGCCCGGACGGCAATCCGGCCGGGTTCAACGTCGATCTGGCGCGGCTGCTCTGCGACGAGATCAAGGTCACCTGCACCATCCAGATGCGGCGGTTCGAGACGCTGATCGATGCGATCACCAGCAACCGCGGCGACGCCATCATCGCCTCGCTGGCGGTGACGCCGCAGCTGCGCGCCCGGCGTCGATTTCACCGATCCGTATTACCGGGCGCCGGCGCGGTTCGTGTCGCGGCGCGACGCGGTGATGCCGGAGGTTCGCCCGGAATATCTCGAGGGCAAGAAGGTCGGCGTCATCGCCGGCTCGGCGCACGAGGCCTATCTCAAGGCGATGTTCACCGACGCCGAACTGCACCCCTATCCCAATGACGACGCGCTGCGGCAGGCGCTGCGGCGCGGCGAGGTCGATTTCATTTTCGGCGACGCGATCTCGCTGGCGTTCTGGATCAACGGCACCGATTCCGGCGAATGCTGCGCCTTCTCGCGGCGGGCCGTTCGTCGAGAGCCGCTATTTCGGCGAAGGCATCGGCATCGCCGTGCGCAAGGGCAACGACCTGTTGCGGCAATCGCTGAACTGGGCGCTGTTCCGGCTCTGGGAAAAAGGCCGCTACACCGATTTGTGGCTGCGCTATTTTTCGGTCAGCCCGTTTTAGGTCTGGTTGGATACTTCTCGTCATGGCGAGGAGCGAAGCGACGAAGCAATCCAGTCTTGCTTTGTTGCCCGATGGATTGCTTCGCGGAGCCTGTCATCGGGAACGCATTCGCGCTACCCGCTGGCTCGCAATGACGACTATATCACTCAGCCTGATCGCCATTTTGCATTTTGACGCGGAAACGCTAGTTTCCGCGCCCCGGAGACCTCTTAGATGTCCACGATCGATCTTGCCGCCAGCCCGAGCGATCTGCGCGCGCTCGCCGAACAATCCAACGCCTGGCCGTTCGAGCAGGCGAAGGCGATCGTCGCGCGGCTGAAGAAGAAGCCAAAGGACGAGGTGCTGTTCGAGACCGGCTACGGGCCGTCGGGCCTGCCGCATATCGGCACCTTCGGCGAGGTCGCGCGCACCACCATGGTGCGCCACGCGTTTCGCGTGCTCACCGAGGACAAGATCAAGACCCGGCTGATCGCGTTCTCCGACGACATGGACGGCCTGCGCAAGGTGCCGGACAACGTGCCGAACAAGGAGATGCTGGCGGAACATCTCGGCAAGCCGCTGACCCGGGTGCCCGATCCGTTCGGCACCCATCCGAGCTTCGGCGCCCACAACAATGCGCGGCTGCGCGCGTTTCTCGACACCTTCGGGTTCGACTACGAATTCGCCAGCTGCGACCGATTACTACATGTCGGGAAAATTCGACGCGACGCTGCTGCGCGTGCTGGAGCGGCATCGATCAGGTGATGGCGGTGATGCTGCCGTCGCTGCGCGAGGAGCGCGCGGCGAGCTATTCGCCGTTCCTGCCGATCTGTCCGCGCACCGGCGTGGTGCTGTACGTGCCGATCACCGCGCATGACGTCAAGACCGGCACCATCTCCTACGTCGATCCCGAGACCAAGGAGCCGGTCACGCTGCCGGTCACCGGCGGCCATTGCAAGCTGCAATGGAAGCCGGACTGGGCGATGCGCTGGGTCGCGCTCGGCATCGACTACGAGATGGCCGGCAAGGACCTGATCGATTCGGTCAAACTGTCCGGCAAGATCTGCGCGGCGCTCGGCGGCACGCCGCCGGAAGGCTTCAATTACGAACTGTTCCTCGACGAGCACGGCCAGAAGATTTCCAAGTCGAAGGGCAACGGGCTCACCATCGACGAATGGCTGCGCTATGCGTCGCCGGAATCGCTGTCGCTGTTCATGTACCGCGAGCCGAAGGCGGCCAAGCGGCTGCATTTCGACGTGATCCCGCGCAATGTCGACGACTACCAGCAATTCCTCGACGGCTTTCCGCGGCAGGATGCCAAGCAGCAGCTCGCCAATCCGGTCTGGCACATCCACGCCGGCCATCCGCCGGCGGCCGACATGCCGGTCACGTTCCAGTTGCTGCTGACGCTGGTGTCGTCGTCGAATGCGGAGAATGCCGCGACGCTGTGGGGTTTTATCGGCCGCTATCGTCCCGGGCGTGACGCCGCAGACCCATCCGAAGCTCGACGCCATGGTCGGCTACGCCATCAATTACTATCGCGACTTCGTGGCGCCGACCAAGAAATTCCGCGAGCCGACCGACGACCGAGCGCGCCGCGCTGCAGGATCTGCGCGATGCGCTGTCGCAACTGCCGCCGGAGTCGTCGGCCGAGGAAATCCAGAACGTGGTCTACGAGATCGGCCGCCGCGAGCCGTTCCTCGACGCGGTGAAGAAGGGCAAGGACGGCCGGCCGGGCGTCTCGCTCGACTGGTTCAACATGCTCTATCAGGTGCTGCTCGGTCAGGAAAAAGGCCCGCGCTTCGGCTCGTTCGTCGCGGTCTATGGCCTGGCCAATGCGGTGACGATGATCGACGGCGCGCTGGCGCGGTCGGCGGGGTAGGAGCGTACGAGCCACCCTCGCCCATAAGGGGAAAGGGGAAGAAAGGTGCCGTGATTCGGTCGAACCCGCCAAATCCGGATGGGAGGCCCGCTGCAATTTCAGCCAAGGCCGCTCCAGATTGCGCTACACTCCCGGACGTCACGACAATCCAGGCCTCCAACGAGAGGCCGGCAACAGCGGGAGGATGCCATGCAGTTCAGGGTTTCGCCGAAAACGCTCGAGAATAGCAGCGCCGAGGAATGGCAGGCGCGGGTCGATCTCGCGGCGGCGCACCGGCTGGCCTTCATGCACGGTTTCAGCGAGGGCATCTTCAACCACCTGACCTTCGTGGTGCCGGGCCGCAGCGACCGCTACTACCAGATTCCGTTCGGGATGCATTGGTCCGAGGTCACGGCCTCTTCCTTCATGGAGGTCGGCATCGACGACGGCGAGGTCAAGCGTGGCGAAGGCGAGGTCGAACGCTCCTGCTACTGCATCCACGCGCCGATCCACAAGGCGCTGCCGCAGGCCAAGGCGGTGTTTCACACCCACATGCCCTATGCGAGCGCGCTGACGCGTCTTGAGGATCCGCGCATCAAGGAGATCGGCCAGACCGAAGTCGGGATGTCGGGCGAAATCGCCTATGACGACGAATACACCGGCCCGGCGCTCGATCCGGCCGAAGGCGCGCGCCTCGCCAGGGTGATCGGCGACAAGACCGGTGCTGTTCATGGCCAATCACGGCATCTCGACGGTCGGCGAAACCGTCGCCGACGCCTATGACCGGCTCTATTACATCGAACGCGCGGCGCAGGTTCAGATCTACGCGATGTGGACCGGGCAGCCGCTGAAGCAGCTGCCGGACGCCGTGGTCGAGAAGACCAAGCGGGATATCGGCGGCAATCATTTGTACAAAGGGCCGACCCCAGCCCAGCGGCACTTCGATGCCTTGAAGCGCATCCTCGACCGCAAGGAGCCGGACTACGCGTCGTAGTCCAAATGGCTTTGGGTTGAATCGGCGCATACGCGAGTTCGGTCACCGCGCCCCGCTTGCGGGGAGAGGTCGGATTGCGCAGCAATCCGGGTGAGGGGACTCTCCGCGGGACTTGTCTTAAGAATTTGCGGAGACAGCCCCTCACCCCAACCCTCTCCCCGCGAAGAGCGGGGAGAGGGAGCAGTGGTCGACCGCCACTGCGCTTCAACCTAAACTCGTACCGCTTTGACCCGATCCGCAAACTGGTGCCAGATTTCCGGCCGCCAGCTTCCGTTGGCGGCGCCCGATGTCGACGGCAATATCCAGATCCGGGTGCCGCCGAGCGTTTCGGGTTGCTCGCCATACGCGCGTTTGCCGCCGAGAAAATTTTCGCCGGCGGTCTTGCTGGTGAAGGCCAGGAATTTTGGGCAGCATTGCAAAATCGACGCGCGCAGCCGCGCCCGCGCGATCGCTCCGAACCCGGACCGCACTTGATGATCCATGCCGGAATGGGTTTTCACCAGGTCCGTCAATCCAATTCGATAACGCAGCAGGTCGCGGAACTGGTGCGGCTGTAACCGCGCCGGCGTCAATCCGGTCTCGTGCAGAATGGTCCAGAACTTGTTCTGCGGATGCGCGTAATAGGCGGAAGCCTTTGCGGACGCCGTGCTCGCCGCCGTGCCGCACAGCACGACCCGAAGCGATGGCTCCAGCAGGTCGTGAAGAACGTCCGGCAATGGCGGCAAGGCTACTGGCTCGCCCATACGATCCGCGCGATCCAGGCCACCTCGGAAGCCGCCAGCGTGCGGTCGGCGTGAAGCGCATTCAACGATTGCAGCTCCAGCGTCCTGGCGGTGCGGCGTTTCAATTCCCGCAGCATCACCTCGCCGTCGCTGGTTTTCACCACCACGCGGTCGCCGCGCCGGATCGGCGTCGCCGGCGACACCACGATGACGTCGCCGTCGCGATAGGCGGGCTTCATCGCATCGCCGGAAATCTCCAGCGCATAGGCGTGCTCGTCATCGACGGCGGGCAAGCCCACCTCATCCCAGCCCTTGCCGGCCGGAAACCCGCCATTCGTCGAAAGCGCCGCTGTTCGCCCGCCTGCGCGAAACCGAGCAGCGGCACCGACTGCACGGTGCGCGCGGCATCGCCGATCAGTTGCACGAAAGCTGTCGATCGAACTGTTGGTGGCGGCGAGCGCCTTGGCGATCGATTCGGTCGACGGCCAGCGTTCGCGGCCGTCGGAGGTGACGCGCTTGGATTTGTTGAAGGTGGTGGGGTCGAGGCCGGATTTTTTCGCCAGCCCCGAAGCCGACAGGCCGGCGCGTTCGGCCAGCCGATCCAGCGCGGTCCAGACCTGGTCATGGGTCAGCAGGCGCGGTGTTTTAGGCGGTTTGGCCATGGCTGGGCTCGGTCCGGATTTAGGAATTATTACCTCAATCGCGCCGCGTTTCACAATCCGGCGCCAGCGCCCGCAACCTGCCCTTGATGTGCGTCGGTGCCGCCGATACGGTCGCAAGCAGTCCGGAAATTCCGGGAAAACCCCAAGAAACTCAACGACAAGCAGGAACGCCGGGCAAGTGCGCAGGATCTACAAAATCTGTCCCGCTTCGGCCTGGCGCGAGGCCGAGCGGCAAGGGCGTGTACCGCGGCAGCGCCGACGATGCGCGCGACGGCTTCATTCATTTTTCCACGGCCTCGCAGGTGGCGGAGACCGCGCAGAAAGCATTTCTTCGGCCAGACCGGGCTGTTCCTGATCGCGGTCGATGCCGACGCGCTGGGCGACGCGCTGCGCTGGGAGCCCTCGCGCAACGACGAACTGTTTCCGCATCTCTACGGCGAACTCGATCTCGGCGCGGTCACCGGCGTGCTCGATATGCGCGCGCGCTCCGACGGCACCCACGACATCCCGGAGCTCGCGCCGTGATCCGCGCCTTCGATGCCTTCTCGCTGCCGCTGCTGCGCTGGTTCGATCCGGAAGACGCCCATCGCATGGCGATCCAGGGTCTGCGGCTGCTGCCGCCGATGCGGCCGCGGCCGGACGATCCGAAACTGGCGGTGCGGGCCTTCGGCCTGAATTTTCCCAATCCGATCGGCATGGCCGCGGGCTTCGACAAGAGCGCCGAGGTGCCGGACGCGCTGCTGCGGCTGGGCTTCGGCTTTGTCGAAATCGGCTCGGTGACGCCGAAGCCGCAAGCCGGCAATCCGCGGCCGCGGCTGTTCCGGCTGGAGCGCGACGAGGCGGTGATCAACCGCATGGGATTCAACAATGACGGCGCCGAAGCGGTGCTGCGGCGGCTGGCCGGCGCGCGCGCATCTCGGCGGCATCGTCGGCGTCAATGTCGGCGCCAACAAGGATTCCGCCGACCGCGTCGCCGATTATGTGCAGACTGATCGAGACCTTCGCGCCGGTGGCGAGCTACTTCACCGTCAACGTGTCGTCGCCGAACACGCCGGGCCTGCGCAACCTGCAGCAGGCGGCCGCCCTCGACGATCTCCTGGCCAAGGTGATCGATGCGCGCGAACGGGTGCGGCAGAACGCCGGCGATTCGCCGGTGCTGCTGAAGATCGCGCCGGATCTGAGCCTGACCGAGCTCGACGACGTGGTTCACATCGCGCGCTCGCGCCGGGTCGACGGCATGATCGTGGCCAATACCACGCGTGGCGCGGCCCTCGACCTTGCGCGAACAGACCCGCGCCGGCGAGCAGGGCGGATTGTCGGGCCGGCCGCTGTTTCGGCTGTCGACGCGGATGGTGGCGGAGACCTATGTGCGCGCCGAGGGCGCGTTTCCGCTGATCGGCGTCGGCGGCATCGATACCGGCGGCGCCGCGCTGACCAAAATCCGCGCCGGCGCCAGCCTGATCCAGCTTTATTCGTCGCTGATCTACAAGGGCCTCGGCCTGGTCGACGACATCAAGAACGATCTGGCCTCGACGCTGCTGCGCACCGGGCGCGACTCGCTGTCCGAAATCGTCGGCGCCGATGCGGCGACGATCACCGCCGAGGACTGGCCGGTTTAAGTGATGGCATCGTGCCCCGGATGCAGTGCAGCGCGCCGCTCTTGCGGCGTGATGCGCTGCTAATCCGGGGCCCCGCGCGTGTCGTGGGTCCCGGCGCTGCGAAGCGGCACTTCGCGCCGCATCGCGTCCGGGACACGATAAGGAATTCGCTCGCCAGCGCGTTCGGTAAACGACGCCCGCAGCATCGCCGGATAGCGCAGCGCCTGCAAGCCGCCGCGCGCGGCATAATGCACCAGCAGCGCGGCCCACAGCCCGGCATTGCCGAACGACCGCAGCGACAGCCAGGCGGCGAGAAAGATCAGCAGCGAGAGCACCATCAGGTTGCGCATGTCGCGCGCCCAGGTGGCGCCGATATAGATCCCGTCATAGGCAAAGGCGAACACCCCGAGCAGCGGGGCCAGCACCACGAAGCCGAGATAGTGCGCGCGCATATTGCCGGACGTCGGCGCTGGCGTCATGAGGTCGATCAGCGCCGGCGCCGAACAGCGCGAACACGGCGGCGACGCAACGCAAAGCCAAAGCCCCACCCGATCACCAGCCGCACCGCGCCGGAAAAGGCGCTGCGGTCGCGCGCGCCGATAGGCACGGCCGCAGAGCTGCTCGGCGGCGTTGGCAAGGCCGTCGAGGAAGAAGGCGCTGATCAGCAGAAAATTGTTGAGCACCGCGTTGGCGGCAAGCGTCACGTCGCCGGCGCGCGCGCCTTGCGCGGTGAAAAACAGGAACACCGAGATCAGCGACGCGGTGCGGATCATGATGTCGCGATTGACCGTGAGCATGCGCAACAGTTTGGTGCGATCGAACAGCGTGGCGCGCGGGATTTCGGGTTGTCCGCGGGTGAGGCGCCGCGCGATCAACACGCCGAGCACAGCCCCGCCGCTTCGGCGATCACGGCGGCGATCGCAGCGCCGGCGATCCCGGCGTCGCAGTACCAGCACCAGCAGGACGGTTGCCGCCATATTGATGACGTTGATCGCGATCTGCACGCCGAGCGCCAGCCTGGCGCGCGCCTGTCCGATCAGCCAGCCGAGCACGACGTAATTGGCGAGCGCCAGCGGCGCCGACCAGATCCGGATGGTGAAATAGATCTTGGCGGCGCGGGTGACGCCCTCGCTGCCGCCCATCGCGCCCAGCAGGATCGCGGCGAGCGGCATCTGCAGGACGATCAGGCAGCCGCCGATCAGCGCCGCGACGATGAAGCCGCGCACCAGCAGCGCGCGCAATTCCTGCGTCTCGCCGGCGCCGAGCGCCTGCGCGGTGAAGGCCACCGTGCTCATGCGCAGGAAGGCGAACAGCCAGAACAGGCAGTCGAAAATCACCGAGGCGATCGCCACGCCGCCGAGCAGCGTCGCGTCGCCGAGCCGTCCGATCGCGATCGTCGAGACGATGCCGATCAGCGGCGTGGTCAGGTTGGCGACCATCGCCGGACCTGCGATGGCGAAGACCTGCGCGGTCGTCACCCTGGAGGGGGAAGTCAACGAACCGGACCGGCCGGCGGCGATGGTCTATCGTCCGCGCGGCGCGCCGAACATCCGCGACAACAGCCAGATCGGGATCACGATCACGGCGCCGAGCAGGAAGTAGCGCCACAGGCCGTTGATGGCGTCAAAGCCGAGATCCCAGATCCGCTGGAACAGCAGCCGGATGCTGTGTGACGATATTCCAGGGATCGAAGCCGATCGCGGCGAGCACCACGCCGACCAGGATCGACAGCAGGATCAGCCGAAACGCCACCGTCAGCGGCGAGCCGCCGAGAAAGCGGTGCATGCCGTCATTGGCTGGCCGGCAATTCCCTGGTGTCGTTGGGCATCGATGAGTCTCCCGCGCGGAATCCGCCGCGCATTGTAGTCCAGTGTCAGGGCAAATGGGGAACCCGGCTGCCGGCGTCAATGGTCCGCTGGTCGCGCGGCTTGCTGCATGACCGGTGCATCCGGTCGGTTTTCAGCATCCGCTCCAGCGTTTCCAGCCGGTCGGCCTCGCGCGGCGGCTTGTCCCAGCGCAGCCGGTTGATGCGCGGAAACCGCATCGCGACGCCGGATTTGTGCCGCGGCGAGCGCGCCAGTCCCTCGAACGCGACTTCCAGCACCAGCCCCTGATCCGGCTCATGCACGACGTGCCGGACCGGTCCGAATTTTTCGGTGGTGTTGCGGCGCACGAAGCGGTCGATCTGCAGCAGTTCCTCGTCGGTGAAGCCGAAATAGGCCTTGCCGACCGGGACCAGTTGCTCGCCATCGTCGCCCGAGGTCCAGACCCCGAACGTATAGTCGGAATAATACGACGAGCGCTTGCCGTGGCCGCGCTGCGCATACATCAGCACGGCATCGATGATGTGCGGATCGCGCTTCCACTTCCACCATTGGCCCTTCGGGCGGCCCGGCAGATAGAGCGCGTCGCGGCGCTTCAGCATCACGCCCTCGACCGCCTCGGCATCCTCGCCGGCGCCGGCGCTGGCCGGATCGGCGCGCGCCGACCTCAGCGCGTCCCAGCTGTCGAAGGCAATCGTCGGCGACAGGTCGATCCTGGCATCGTCGAGTTTGGCCACGAAGGCCTCCAGCCGCTGCGCGGCGTTCGGCGAACGGCAGCGCGCGCAGATCGGTGTCGCCGTCGCTGAGCAGATCGTAGGCGCGCAGATGGATCGGATATTCCTTTATCAGTTTCGGCGAGACCACTTTGCGGTTGAGGCGCTGCTGCAGCACGTTGAAGGTCTGCACCCGGCCGTCGCGCAGCACCAGCAGTTCGCCGTCGATGGCGCCGGGTAAGTGCAGTGACGGCAGCAGGTCCGGAAAGCTTTTGGTGATGTCCTCGCCGCTGCGCGAATAAAGCCGCGCCATCAGGTTGCCGTGCTCGTCGCGGCCGCTGACCGCCTGCACGCGGATGCCGTCCCATTTCCATTCCGCGATGAAATCGGCGGCGTCGAGATGTGGCAAAATCCGCATCCTCGATCGCATGCGCCAGCATCACCGGGCGGAACGGCGCCGGATCGAGATTGACCGGCTTGTCGCCGCGGCCTTCCAGCCACGCGAACAGATCGAGATAGGGCGGCGTCAGCCCCGGCCACATCAGCTCGATATCGTGCGGATCCTTGTCGCCGAGTGCGGCGGCGGCGGTCTTGGCCAGCCGCGCCGAGATGCCGATCCGCATCGCGCCGGTGACGAGTTTCAACAGCGCCCAGCGGCCGGTCTCGTCGAGTTCGTCGAGCCAGCGCGCCAGCTGTTTCGGCAGTTCGGTCTTGCCGAGCGTGCGCAGCGTGGTGACGACCTCGGTCAGGGTCGGCGGCGGCGGATTGTTGTGCAGATTTGGTCCGCGGCGTGAGAGTTCATTCACCTCTCCCGCTTGCGGGGGAGGTCGGATCGTCCGGCAGCGCTGTTGCGCTGCTCCGGCGAGCCGGGTGGGGGATCTTTCTCGCCCGTGAGCGCCGCGGAGTGCCCCCACCCCGACCCTTCCCCGCAAGCGGGAGAGGGAGCAAGAGTCGCCGCCTTCGGCCACATCAGCGCCACCGTCTCCGAGAGATCGCCGACATAATCATACGACAGCGCGAACAGCACCGGATCGGTGCGGTCGGCGATCAGGTCGCGGATCAGTCCGGGCTTGGCGTGCTTGAACGACAAGCGCGCCGGTCAGTGCGGCCAGCGCGTAGCCGCGATCGGGATCTTCGACCGCGCGAAAATAATTGGTGATCAGCCGCAGCTTGTTGTTGCGGCCGGGCTCATAGGCGAGGCGATCGAGCAGTTCGGCGAAGCGGTTCATGCCTCGGCGTCCTCGGCCGCCGCCGGCGCTGCGTCGCTGTCATCCTCATCGCCGTAACCGACCAGATCGAGCGGCCGCGCGGTCAGGCCTTTGGCCGTGCACCAATGCACCAGCGCGTCTTCCTGGCCATGGGTGACCCAGATCTCGCCGGCGCCGGTGGCATCGATGGTCGCGGTCAGTCCGTCCCAGTCGGCATGGTCGGAAATCACCAGCGGCAATTCGACGCCGCGCTGCCGGGCGCGGGCGCGCACCCGCATCCAGCCCGAGGCAAATGCCGTGACCGGATCGGGAAACCGCCGGGTCCAGATATCCGAGGTGGCCGACGGCGGCGCCAGCGTGATGGTGCCGGCGAGATCGGCCTTCTTGACGCCCTTGACCATGCGCAACTCGCCCAGCGCCACGCCGCGGCTCTGGTAATAGCGCGTGATCTTTTCCATCGCGCCATGCAGATAGATCGGCGCGTCGTAGCCGGCCACACGAAGCAGCGCGATCACGCGCTGCGCCTTGCCGAGCGAATAGGCGCCGACCAGATGCGCCCGCTCCGGAAACAGCGCCACCGAGGCCAGCAGCTTCTTGATCTCGTCGGCGGCATTGCCGTGACGAAACACCGGCAGGCCGAAGGTGGCCTCGGTGATGAAGACATCGCAGGGCACCACTTCGAACGGCGCGCAGGTGGGATCGGGCGCGTCCTTGTAGTCGCCGGAGGCGACGATGCAGGTGTCCTGGCAGGAGACCGCGATCTGCGCCGAGCCCAGCACATGGCCGGCGGGGTGGAATTTGATCCGTGACGTCGCCGAGCCGCAATTCCTCGCCATAGGCGATGGCCTGCGTGCTGCCGGCGAAATTGTCGCCGTAGCGCAGCCGCATCATGTCGAGCGTCTCCTGGGTGGCCAGCACCGCGCCATGGCCGGGCCGGGCGTGGTCGGAATGGCCATGGGTGATCACGGCGCGCTTGACCGGCCGCACCGGATCGATGTGGAAGTCGCCCGGCTTGCAGCACAGCCCGGCGGCAACCGGCATCAGGATGTCTTGCGGGCGCATCTGCGTTATATAGGCCGGCGTGGGGCAGGTTCGAGTCTCCTGCAAGCAAGTCTCCCGCAAGTCTCTTGCAAGTCTTGGCGACTCCCGCGAATTCTCCCACTCTGCAACCGGTCCCCCGCAATGCCAGCCCGCGTGTTCCTGTCCTCCGGCGATATGATCGCCGACCGCCGTTTCGATTTCGCCCGCGATTTGCAGCTGAAAGGCGACCTCGTCGCCGCCGCCGATCTGTTCGTCCAGGCCACCGACCTTGCGCCCGGCTTTGCCTCCGCCTGGTTTACCCTGGGCGAGATTCGCGAACAGCTTGGCGACCGCGAGGGCGCCGATCGTGGCGTTTCGCAACGCGCAGATGGCCGATCCCGACGACCGCAATGGCGCCGGCCTGCGCCTGATGCGGCTTGGCGCGACCGAACTGGCGGCGATGCCGCCGACCTATGTGCAGCGCGCTGTTCGATCAGTATGCGCCGAAGTTCGAAGCTGCCTTGATCGACGATCTCGGCTATCGCGGACCGGCGCTGCTGTTCAAGGCGGTGCTGTCCGGCGCGCGCCGCGGTCCGCAAGCCGGCGTTCTTCAGGCGCGCCATCGATCTCGGCTGCGGCACCGGGCTGGCGGCCCGCGCCTTCGCCGCGCAAATCGACGAGATCGTCGGCATCGACCTGTCGCCGCGCATGATCGAGCGGGCGCGCCTGACCGGTCTTTACGCCGCGCTCGAAGTGGCCGAGATGGTGGAAGGCCTGCGGCGGCAGGCCTGACGCCAGCGCCGATCTCATTCTCGCCGCCGATGTGATGGTCTATGTGCACGATCTGGTGCCGCTGCTGCGCGAGGCCGCGCGCGTGCTGGCGCCGGGCGGGCTGTTGGCATTCACCGTCGAAACCCATGCGGGCGACGGGCGTGGTTCTGGGCGAAGGGCTGCGCTACGCGCACGGCGCCGGCTATGTGCGCGGCGCGATCGAGGCGGCGGGCCTGGCGCTCGATCACGCTCGAAGACGTGTCGTCGCGCACCGAGAGCGGCGCGGCGGTGCCCGGCCTGGTCGTGGTCGCGACCAAAGATTGAGGGGTCGTGGACCTCGACCGGACCATCCGGAAGGCTTACCTGTTGCAGCGTGGCGTCTCCCGATCGCGATCCGCAGCCTGAACTGCTGCCAGACATTTTCTTGCGCTGGTTCGCAGCCCGCGGCTGGTTGCCCCGCGACCATCAGCTGACGCTGCTCGCAAAGGCCCGCGACGGCCGCTCCGCGCTGCTGATCGCCCCCACCGGGGCCGGCAAGACGCTGGCCGGATTCCTGCCGACGCTGGTGGAACTGAGCGGGTCTGGCTCGCTTAACCTCTCCCCGCTTGCGGCGAGAGCTCGGCTTGCGAGCGCAGCGAACAAGCCGGGTGAGGGGGTTGCTGACGCGGTCGCAACCTCCGGGACGCCCCCTCACCCGGCGCGGGGCGCTTTGTTCGCCGCGCCACCCTCTCCCCGCGCGCGGGGAGAGGGAAAAAACAGCCGCGGTCTCCACACCCTCTACATCTCGCCGCTGAAGGCGCTCGCGGTCGATATCGCGCGCAATCTGGAAACGCCGATCGCCGAGATGGGGCTGCCGATCAAGGTCGAGACCCGCACCGGCGACACGCCGGTGTCGCGGCGGCAGCGGCAGCGGCGCTATCCGCCGGATATCCTGCTCACCACGCCCGAACAACTGGCGCTGCTGCTGTCGTCCGACGACGCGCCGTTTCTGTTTTCGTCGCTGCAAGCGCATCGTGCTCGACGAGTTGCATGCGCTGGTCACTTCCAAGCGCGGCGATCTGTTGTCGCTCGGGCTGGCGCGGCTGTGGCGGCTGGCGCCGCAGCTGCGCGCGATCGGACTGTCGGCCACCGTAGCGGAACCGGAATCGCTGGCGCGGTTCCTGGTGCCGCAGCGCGATCGTGCCAGTGAGGCCGCCGACATCGTCGTCGCCGGCGGCGCGGCGGCGCCGGTGGTCGAGATGCTCGACACCAAGGAGCGCCTGCCGTGGGCCGGCCACTCCGCGCGCCACGCGCTCGGCGAGATCTACGAACTGATCAAGCGCAACAAAACCACGCTGGTCTTCGTCAACACCCGCAGCCAGGCCGAGATGCTGTTCCAGGATCTGTGGCGCATGAACGACGATGGCCTCGCCATTGCGCTGCATCACGGCTCGCTCGACGTCGCGCAGCGCCGCAAGGTCGAGGACGCGATGGCGGCGGGAAGACTGCGCGGCGTGGTCTGCACCTCGTCGCTCGATCTCGGCGTCGACTGGGGCGACGTCGATCTCGTCATCAATATCGGCGCGCCCAAGGGCGCCTCGCGGCTGATGCAGCGCATCGGCCGCGCCAATCACCGCATCGACGAGGCCTCGCGCGCGGTGCTGGTGCCGGCCAATCGATTCGAGGTGCTGGAATGCCGGGTCGCGATCGACGCGGTGGCAGAAAATGCGCAAGACACCCCGCCGCTGCGCACCGGCGCGCTGGATGTGCTGGCCCAGCACGTGCTCGGCTGCGCCTGCGGCGAGCCGTTTCTGTCCGATCATCTCTATGACGAAGTCCTGACCGCAGCACCCTATTCGAATCTGACGCGAACCGATTTCGACGACGTGGTCGATTTCGTCGCCACCGGCGGCTATGCGCTGAAAACCTATGAACGTTTCGCGCGCATCAAGCAGGACAAGACCGGCCGCTGGCGTGTCACCAATCCGCGGGTGCGGCAGAGCTATCGCCTCAATGTCGGCACCATCGTCGAGGAAGTCGATGCTGAAGGTGCGGCTGGTGCGCTCGCGCGGCGCAAAGGGAAACACAGGATCGACTGGCGCGCTCGGGCGCGGCGGCCGGATGCTCGGCGAGATCGAGGAATATTTCATCGAGGGGCTGGTGGTCGGCGACACCTTTGTGTTTGGCGGCGAAGTGGTGCGCTACGAAGCGCTGGCGGAAGATCAAGTCTACGTCTCCCGCGCCAACGACAAAGACGCAAAAGTGCCGTCCTATATGGGCGGCAAGTTTCCGCTCTCGACCTATCTGGCCGAACGCGTGCGCAAGCTGCTGGCCGACAAGCGCGCCTGGAATGCGTCTGCCGGATCAGGTGCGCGACTGGCTGTCGCTGCAGGCGCATCTGTCGCGCGTGCCCGGCGCGCGCGAACTGGTGGTGGAAACCTTTCCGCGCGCCGACAAGCATTATCTGGTCTGCTATCCCTTCGAGGGGCGGCTGGCGCATCAGACCCTCGGCATGCTGCTGACGCGTCGGATGGAACGGGCGCGGGTGCGGCCGCTCGGCTTTGTCGCCAATGAATACGCGCTGGCGGTGTGGGGCCTGGGCGACATGTCGTTCATGATCCGGCAGGGCCAGCTCGATCTCAACGCGCTGTTCGATCCGGACATGCTGGGCGACGATCTCGAAGCCTGGCTCGCCGAATCCGCGCTGATGAAACGCACTTTTCGCACCTGCGCCATCATCTCCGGATTGATCGCGCGCCGCTTCACCGGCGAGGAAAAAACCCGCCGTCAGGTGCTGTTCTCGACCGATCTGATCTACGATGTGCTTGCGCAAGCACCAGCCCGATCACGTGCTGCTGCGCGCCGCGCGCGCCGACGCCGCCACCGGGCTGCTCGATCTCCGCCGGCTCGGTGATATGCTGTCGCGAATCAAGGGGCGAATCACCCACAAGGAACTCGACCGGGTTTCGCCGCTGGCGGTGCCGGTGATGCTGGAAATCGGCCGCGAAGCGGTCTATGGCGAAGCCTCTGACGAGTTGCTGGCGGAGGCCGCCGATGAACTGGTCAAAGAGGCGATGTCGTAGACTGAAATGGTTTTATTGAGCTCCGATTTATCAGCACCGTCATGCCCGGGCTTGTACCGGGCATCCACGTCTTCTTTCTTTTCGCGGCCAAGACGTGGATGGCCGGGACAAGCCCGGCCATGACGGAATATAAATTTCATCCCGTGCTCTCCCAAAATGCCTTGAATGTCGGCACTGTTTCATTCGTCGCCGATCTCTCCGGCGCATTGTTCTGGGAAGCCGAGCGGCTGCTGGTCGTCTCCGACCTGCATCTGGAAAAAGGCTCCAGCTTTGCTGCCCGCGGCGTGCTGTTGCCGCCCTATGATACCGTGGCGACGCTCGGCCGCCTCGCCGCCGTGATAGCGCGGCACGACCCGCGGACGGTGATCGCGCTCGGCGACAGCTTTCATGACCGCGACGCCCATGGCCGGCTGTCGGCGCCGGACCGCGACGCCATCGCGGCGATGCAGGCGCGGCGCGACTGGATCTGGATTTCAGGCAATCACGATCCCGCGCTGCCCTCCGATCTCGGCGGCGTGGTCGCTGATGAAGTAGCTATCGGCCCGCTCGCGTTTCGCCACGAGCCGACCGGCGCATCCGGCGAGATCGCCGGTCATCTGCATCCGAAGGCGCGGGTCTCTACCCGCGGCCGTTCAATGGAGCGGCGGTGCTTTGCCTGCGACGGCCAGCGCGCGGTGATGCCGGCGTTCGGCGCCTTTACCGGCGGCCTCAACATTCGCGACGCGGCATTTTCAAGGATATTCCAGACCCTGGGCTTCATGGCGCATGTGCTCGGCAACAACAGGCTGCACAGCATCGCAGCGTCGCGGTGCTATTGAGCCATCACTGGATTAGCGGCGAGGTGTTTCCATCTCTCTGCCAGGGCGTGAACCCAAATGGCGCACATCCGCTTTGGTGCGCATAACGGGCTCAAGTCGGACATCGCGTGAGGTCCGAAAAGTGCCGGAAGCGGCATCGTCACTCCGGTTTGTGCTTGCGATTTGTGAGTGCGCTGATGTCTCAAAGTATACAGATGTCTCAAAGTATACAGAAGAAGATGCGTGCCGCACTACTCAAGCGAGTGACTGTGCAAATTTAGCGGCAAAAGAGGCTTGACTTCATACCCCTCAAGATTAGCGTTCACGGAATGTCCTGCGGGGGGAGCGGAAATCCATTCTCGCGGAGGTCCATCATGAGAGGCAATGAATGTCCCATCCACGTAGCTGATGGCGTGCTTGGCAAACAGTGTCACATCTGCGCTTTTTTCAATGGCTTCGATGAGCAGCACAGGGTGCTTCGCTCGTTCATCAAAGAGGGGTTCGAGCAAGGCGACAAGGCTTTTCATATCGTGGATCCCGAGCTGCGGGAGGATCATCTGAAGCAACTCGCCGACGCTGGCATAGACGTGGAGCAGGCGATAGCAACCGGACAGCTGGAGCTGCGGCGCTGGCAGGACGCTTACCTGCGCGACGATCGCTTCGATCAGGATGGGATGCTCGCCTTGCTCGAAGAGGTGCTCGGATCAGGCGCGGCAGCCGGTAATCCCCTGATCAGATTTGTGTCGCGCGTGGAACCGTCGCTGGTGGAGAAGGCCGGCGAAGATAACTGGTTGGAATACGAGACGCGCGTCAACTACGCGGTCTCCAAATACAACGATCCGGTAATCTGCACCTACGATCTGACGAACTTCAGTGCCAGCCTGGTGATGGACATGTTGCGGGTTCACCCCGTCGTGATTGTCGGAGGGGTGCTCCAGGAGAACCCGTTCTTTGTTCCTCCAGACCAGTTCCTCCTTGAACTCCGAGAGAGAAAATCGGCTCGGCGCAGCGCGATCCAAACACACTGATAGTGATGGTTGATGAGAATCTCCGGCTGCGAGCAGCGCTTCGGGATTTAGTCGCACTTTCGACCATCCCGGCGGGGTGGATCGGGATCGCACCGCGCACGATTGCCGCCGGACTGGCCGACATCCTGGCGGGGTCGTTGGGTTTTGATTTTGCGTTCGTACGCTTGCTCGATCCCACCCGAGAGGTAACGATCGACGTCGCGAGTGGATGCGCCACCAGGGAATTTTTAGACTGGCTGCAGGCCCAATTTTCTACTTTCGACGGGTCTTTGCGCAGGCAGATCATTCCAAATGTTGTTGGCTTTGATGACAGACTGAAATCGCTCCGCGGTATTATTATTCCTATTGGGTTCAACGCGTACGCCGGTCTTGTAGCCGTCGGCTGTGAGCGTAGCAACTTCCCAACCGAAACTGACAGGATGCTGCTCACAGTGGCTGTTAATCATGCGGCGACAGCCTTCCGCAGCACGAACTTGATTCATGAACGGCGCCGGGCTGAAGAGGAAGTTCGCAAAGCCCGCGACGAACTTGAGATGAAGGTGATGGAAAGGACGGCTGAATTGCAGCGGACAATGGCCGAGCTGACCCACATGAATCGCCTGGCGACAGCGGGGGTCCTTTTGGCGTCCATTGCTCATGAGATCAATCAGCCACTAGCCGGGATCGTAATGCAAGCCAGTGCCGCCCGACAATGGCTCACATTGAAAGAGCCAGGCATAGAACAGGCGCGAGACGCGCTGGATCAAATCGAAAGTAACGGTCTTCGTGCAGGTGAAATCATCACGAGCCTTCGCGGAATGCTCAAAAAGGAAGCGCAGGCGAGAAACCCGATCGACATTAACAAGCTGATCCTCACGGTTCTTGCTATTGTGCGCCACGAGCTGCAGAAGCATGGAGTAGAGTTGCGCACAGAACTCGATGAATCGCTCCCGGCCCTGGAAGGCGACAGAGTTCAATTGCAGCAAGTCGTTTTAAACTTGGTCATGAATGCCATTGAGGCGATGCCGGTGGCGCCGCGAATATTGAGCATACGATCCTGCGCCAGCAAACCAAATTTCGTTCACGTGGCGGTCGAGGATACTGGCACGGGTATCGATCCATCCAACCACGATCATATTTTCAACCCGATGTTCACGACCAAAGAGCGTGGTATGGGAATTGGCCTTTCCATCTGCCATTCTATTATCGAAAGCCATCACGGTCGTATTTGGGTGACGCGGGGAATCGACAAAGGCTCGATTTTCCAGTTTGAGTTGCCGACGAACGTGGGCCAAGGTGATCAGTTCGCCAACATCAAAACCTGAATAACGACGCGCGTTCCATAACCTGCCGCGTGGACGTCACGGACGGCAACGGGCGCGACCCGGCAGGTGGTCGTGCCGGAGGTGTTTTGATCTCTCAGCCAGGGCGTGCGTGTTCGGTGAGCGCGTGCTCCGGCGTCACGGTCGCGGGCCTACAGAACCGTCTATGAACACGTCAATTGGGAGGGGAAAATTGATCACGTAGGTGCCGTAGTTCCGGTCGTGCTTGTCAGGTTGGATTCGGCCGTCCGCGTCCTTGGCACGAGCCAGCAACGTGTACTGTCCCGGTTCTTTCGGTGTCAGCCAATCGAATTTCCACCGTCGCCACCCATGCCTTCGCACAGGGTCCAAGAATTCTGCCTGGGCCCAGGTCCGGCCACCATCGGTGCTCACTGCGAGCTCGGTCACGTCGGTCTCGCCGGTCCATGCAGCGCCGGAAACCGTGTAGATCTGGTTCGGGGCCAGGGTTTCGTAGACACGTGGTCGCGCGATTTCGGACTTGAGTTGCATTTCTCCCAACGGCCGCCGCACGGGCTTTCCATCCATAGAAGCCCAGTAGGCATAGTCCGACGTCTGCCAATAACCGTGAAATGGTTCGCGTACGGCGTGGATACCCGTCAGCCACTTGACGGACGCCATTCCATAATGTCCAGCAACAATTGCGCGGACCGGAAATCCGTGATCCCGCGGAAGATCGCGACCGTTCATCTGGTAGGCGATCAGGACTTCCGGCTTAATTGCCTTGGCCCGGGGCAGGCTCCAGGCAAACGATATCGGTTCGGGAGGCACAGGTTCTTCTTTAGGTGTTCCGCGATCCGCGCCTTCGAGCACAATCTCGCAAGCGTCTTCCTCGAGCCCGACGCGCTCCAGCAATGCTCCAAGGGGCACACCAGTCCATTCTGCATTGCTGACGGCTCCGAGTTCCCACTGAGCGCCTTGCACTTGAGGGACGAGAAAGACCCGACTATTGCCGGCGCACTCCAAAGTCGCCACCCGGGTCTCGGACGGCATGTTGCGCAGCTCGTCGTAGCTCAATGTGAATGGACGCCTGACCGCACCGTCGATGCGTAGCTGATAGGAGGCGCGGTCCAAGGCTGGTATCGGAAAATGGCTGCGGATGTAGAACAGTTCTGTGGGAGTGAGATATGAGTCGATCCGGTCGAAGGGAGCCTCCAGATTCTTCGGCTCCTTTTGCCGGATGGTGAGACCCGCCGCAGGGAACTGAATTGTATTGTCGACGTAGCGCCTTTCCGAGCCTTCCATGACCTTTTCCCTATTTGCCGCCTGCGATGCCGGCTAATGCCGCGTCCGGCGGCTGCGCCAGAAATAAGATCAGGTAAATGGTCATGGCAATGCCGACCAGCGTCAGGAACGAGGCCATGAACACACCTTGCCTGGAGAGCGAGCGGTCTGCGAACTGATTCCGGTCCACTTCGCCGGCCAGGTGCATAAAACGCCGCGCGGAAAACAAATTCACGAGTGCGCCGGTCGTGATGAGCGCGGCTCCAAACCAGGGCGAAAACTCGAGGGGCTGAGCGGCGGAGAACTGTTGCGGTAGGTGGAGCTGCTCCAGGAAAATCCCAAAGCGCGCCACCACGAATCCGAATCCCATCAAGGTGATGCCGGTTCGAATCCAGGCGAGAAACGTTCGCTCTTCCGCCAGATAGTCCCGCAGGTCAGCCGCTGGCTCTGCTTTGATCGGCGTATCCATTTCAACTTCACCGGCTCTACGGATCGCGCAGCCTTCTGGGGCGCGATACCTGAGAGGTAGCGACCCATGCGGACTCGCCCAATAAATTCGAGTTTATTCTTGCGCCATCGCGTCGTCCTGACCGTGGGCCAGCCACTTCCGGCCTACCCCCGGTAACCGGACGTTCCTTCGGCGGCATGTCTCAAAGGTGCCATTAGCGGAAGTGGGCTCTACTCGATCAGCTCCTCAGCACGGGCCAGAAGCGGGCGGGCGGCCTTTGCGATCCATTACCTCGGAAACCCCGACCAGGACGGTCGATGCGCTGCACCAGCACCACAGGTGTAGCGGGTGCAATCCTGGTAAATGCCCCGACACTCGGGAAATGGTATTTGCTTCAAGGACCGGCAGTCGCGGTATCGCGCACGACAGCTATTTATGCATTGCTGATTGGTGGTCTGAGCCGCCGCAAAGATGAGAGAGTTCGGGATCGGCGTCGCGCGCATTGAGTGGTCCCGTACCAAATGACAGCAGGAGTGCGAAAAGCACTGAGACGACGGCAAACGATCGCTTGCTATATTTCATGGCCCAGCCTCCCAAGGTCAAAAAACGCGGCGAGTTTGGAGTGACGGCGCAGTTCGTCAATTAAATACAGCCTTTATTCATCCGCAACAACTTGCCAGAATCGGACTCATGCACGGCGGCGCTGCCTTCCCGGTCCCCGGCGCCATTATCTCGGAAGACCCTCGACTATATCGAAATCCTGCTATTGTATTTTTGGCCTTGCTGCGGGCCAACGAACCTCATCAATCCTTGTTTAATGCTGCCTTCAGACGAGTGGGGTCTACACGGGTCAGAACGACTGGTTGATCGGGATGCCCATTGAAGCTTGCGAAATAGAACCGCCCTTCGGGGTCCCACGCAGCATAACCCGTGTGGATGTGGAGATCGCGTAGAGAAGGGTCAAGCTCGGCCAGGCTACACAGCCGTTCTGTCTTTCCGTTTCTTAGATCGAACTCGTACATTGCCGTAAAATCGCTTGGCTGCGGCGACGTGCTTGCGGCGGTGTAAACTTTGCCTTCAGCCGTGACGTCGAACAGCCAGATATATGTATCTCGCTGGCCGGTCTCGATCTGCCCAAGGTACGACCAGGATGGGCCGTCATCGTCGAAGCGGTAAACATGGCCTTTGTCGTCCGAGAAGACGCATTGCTTTCCCTCGGCCAAACATTGGCCGACCTCGAGTGCTTGCCCGTCCTGCAGAGGCCAGTCTTTACGCTCGCCAAATCCAGATTCTGGATCATAGTAGTAGACATGTCCGTACACTGACGGATTTTTTGAATTGCTCGCGGTGAAGTAAAGGCGCCCTCGAGAGTCTACCCACATGACGCGTCCAGTGTAGACATAAGGTTGGTCATATGAGCCCGGCCTGCCCAGGATGTCCGTTCGGCCGCGGGCGATATCGTAGCGGTAGATCTCGCCCGTCGGCACACCCGCGCCGTAGATGACGTTTCGCACGGGGTCTGAAGCGAGCGTCACAACATTGCCGTGGGCCACTGCGCTGCCACCGGGTTCCGAGGCGCTTAAGTCCGTAAAGTTGTTCGAGGCGACATCGTAGGCATACCAGTGGAAGCCGCGTCGGCTCAGGTATCCGTCATCCAGGATCGAGCGATCCATGGTTGCGACGAAGATTTTGCCCCTATGCCAGAGCGGGCGCGTGTGGAATTTCTGTGCCGTCTCGCCCGGCATCCAGTTCTTGGCGGCTTCGGAGGCCGACCGGGCATCACCAACGAACTGAAGTTTACCCACTCGCCAATCGAGCCGGTACAGCGCCGAATTAGTGACGTGATCCATCCCGGCTATGTAAATATCACCATCGGGTGAGGACCCGATGGCGTGCCAACTCTGCGTAGGGCGAAGCCCGTCAGGCGTATCCGGCAAGGTCCACTGCCAAACCCCGTCCAACTTGCCCGGCCGACCGAATTCGACTTGTCTTATCGAAGAGGAAGGGATCTGGCCGAAACCGTCGGAGCCAAGAATAACAACGCCAACGCAGGCAAGGCAGACAAGAGCAAGCTGGCGCATGACAAGTTCCCTGGGGAACGGCATTCGAACAACGTGTCAGTGCCTCTCATAGGCAGTTAAGTCATCGCGTGGAAACGGGGATATTTCGAGGCGAAGCCGCCAGGCACCTGTTCACGAAGGGGGCTTGGGAGCGCCATAAGCCTTCTCTATCAACCGTCTCCCCTATTCGACCGGCGCTGGCTTTCTACAGAGATCCGACCCAAAAGTTTTAGCAATATGAGAACGACAGCTTGTCAAAAGGCGCGACTTCCGCTGTACGGTCAATCGCGCCGTTTTCACCGCGGCGCCCGTCACTTCCGGTCTTCCTCGGTAAGCAGACATACCAAGCGGCCACTGGCATGTCTCAAACGTGCCACTGGCAAACAGCATCTCCAATCGAGAATTTTTTGACCGCACAGGAGCAGGCTTGCGGGAATTCGAATTGGCGTCCGCTTTTAGAAGTTCAGCAGGTCCCAAAAAGAAAACGCAAACCGGTCATTTTTCGGTCATATTCTAAAAACCGTCAGTTGTACCAAAGGCACAGCATGTCTGGGTCAAATCGCATACCATTCAGGCGGAATTTCAAATCAAGCGCAGCTCTACAACAACATTATCGGCAGTCGCGAGTGCATCTATCGCTTCAGATAGATCGGGAAGCGACGGAGATGGAGAAGTGCGATGAAGAAATTTTTGTTGGCTACGATTGGTTTAACGGCGTTAGGCATGGCCGCTCCCGCGTCGGCCGCTGATCTTGCCGCGCGTCCTTACACCAAGGCGCCGCCGCCCCCGGTGGTTGCTGTCTACGATTGGAGCGGCTTCTACATCGGCGGCAACGGCGGTGGCGGCTGGAGCGACAAATGCTGGGATGTCACGAGCTTCCGTGGACCTGTCGCCCCCTTCAGTGAAGGTTGTCACAATGCGACCGGCGGAGTGGCTGGCGGCCAGATTGGATACCGTTGGCAGAACGCCGGTTGGGTGTTCGGTCTGGAAGCGCAGGGCGACTGGGCTGATTTGAAGGGATCTAATGTCAGCCTTTTCATTCCTGCTTGGACCAACAATTCCAAGATCGACGCGTTCGGCTTGTTCACCGGCCAAGTCGGCTATGCCTGGAACAACGTCCTTTGGTATGTGAAGGGCGGCGGCGCCGTGACCGGCGACCAATACCGAGGCACGGTGACCGCCACCGGCGCGCTGTTCGATTCGGCGAATGAAACACGCTGGGGTGGTGCCGTCGGAACGGGCCTCGAATTCGGATTCGCACCGAATTGGTCGGTTGCGGTCGAGTACGATCACCTTTTCATGGGTAACCGCGACGTCACCACCACATCGGCAGGCGTTTTGGCCGGCATCCCGGCCGGCAGCGCATTCCGCACCGACTCGATCCGTCAGGACGTCGATATGGTCACTGCGCGCATCAACTACCACTTCAACTGGGGTGGCCCCGCCATCGGGACGTACTGATCTAATTTCTATCTCCAGCAAACTTTAGGCCCCGGCATCGTCCGGGGCTTTTTTGTACCCGCCTTGGCTGAATTATGGATCGCGCGGATGTCGCAGTCGGATCAAACTCGGAAGTGGAAAGCCATTCGCGGAGAGTCCGCTTTACCCCGATGAACGGACATCGTCAGACCGGGCCGACCGGTCCGTTTCGTGCCAGCAGCGGAAGTGAACGTACTCATTCGATCACCTCGTCGACGGTGGCAAGGAGCGTTTCTTCGCGGTCGTGCCCGTGCCCGGCGGTATAGGCGCGTTCGGCGGCGGCCACGGTCTCGCCCGCATTGGCGCTTTCACCTGCCGCCGGCGCCTGTGGGAATCATGGGTCCATAGTAGGCGCCCAAGTGGCCCCACACATCGCGGTTCCCGTACCCGCTGAAATCGGCGTTCGGATTGCCATCTTTCGGATGCGAGACGACTGACGGCGCAGCATCCCTATGCATGGGATGGGTCTTGACGTTCGACTTGTGGGCAAATGCGCAGGTGCTGGAGAGCACGAACGCAGAGGCTAGTGCCATTGCCGTAAGTTTCATGGTTGTCTCCTTGTTGTTTAGATAAGAGACAACGGCACCATCACCAATAAAATCTTTGTCAGCTGCCAATGTGGCCGACGGCGCCATGGCGTTTCCAAGAGGAACTGACCGCGCGGCGTTGTCCGGCTACAACTCGGGGGACAGGCCGCAGAGCACACTCCTTTGCAGAGCACACTCCTTTAACGAGGAGTTGGCTTCTAATTTGGAGTTGGCTTCATAGCTGGCTTCCGGTCGCCTGCGAGCAACGATGGCGGCGATCGCGCGCTTGAGTTTCATGGTCTGGCAACTTTGCTCTTGGTTATGCTCGATCACCAATAAGCCGTCGTGAAGCTTGATGAGCCGCAAAGCTCATCCGAAATCGCCGCTGCATTTGCTTTCGCAACTTCCTGCGGACGGTGCCTAACCGGACCTGCGGACGCCGTCGCGGACGTTCCCAAACCCCCATATTCCTGCTGCAGCGACTGTGGCTCTTTGGTCGCAGTATTCATCTTTTTGGCGGCAATTGAACCCTTGCGGAATTTACACGGTGAACCCCGCTTGTTCCGGGGTTACGATGTCACCGAAGTGCATTTGGGAGGCGACACACTTACGGGGCGTAATATGACAGCGAGAATTGCACTCGCCGCCGCGAAAAGCGGGCGGCCAATCTCAGGTCATCGACGCAGACACTGCCTTGCAGCAAGCACCTTATTTTTGGCGATGGTTGTCTTTTCCCAGTGTGCGTTGGCCGATGAAAGCGGTGTGAGTTTCTGGGTCCCCGGTTTCTTTGGAAGCCTTGCGGCCGCACCACAGCAGCCGGGTTGGTCGCTAGCCACGGTCTATTATCATACCTCGGTCTCGGCAGGTGGCGACGTTGCCTTGGCTAGAGAATTTCAAATTGGACAGGTCCCAGCCAATCTAACCTTAACGGCGCGTCTGAATGCAAGCGTGAATGCCACCGGAGATCTCGGCTTTGTCATTCCGACCTATGTCTTTGCAACGCCGGTGCTTGGAGGCCAGGCGTCGGTTTCCCTTGTAAGTGCCTACGGTGTCGTAAGCACCACTCTGGCAGGCCAATTGGCGGGCAGCATAACGGGACCGGGCGGCGGCAGCATCCCGTTCATGCGATCCGACAGCATCAACGATACGACGTGGGGTTTTGGCGACCTGATCCCGCAATTCGCCTTGCGCTGGAATGCCGGCGTTAACAACTACATGACCTACATCACCGGCGACATACCCGTTGGAGCCTACCAATCCGACCGCCTGTCGAATGTAGGTATCGGGCACGGGGCGATCGACGCAGGCGGTGGCTACACTTATTTCAATCCGGCGACTGGTCACGAGTTCTCGGGTGTACTTGGGTTTACCTATAATTTCATCAATCCCGCAACACAGTATCAGAGTGGCGTCGACCTGCACTTCGATTGGGGCGCATCGCAATTCCTGACCAAGCAGGTTCAGGTGGGTCTGGTTGGCTACGCCTACAAAGACATCGGCTGCGACAGCGGCTCAGGCGATCACGTCGGTTGCTTCCAATCGCAGGTGTTCGGCATCGGGCCGCAGTTTGGCTACGTCTTCCCGCTCAGCCAAACCCTTCAAGGTTACATCAATCTCAAGGCCTACGCAGAATTTGGCGGCTTGGATCGGCCCTCCGGCTGGAACACATGGCTGACATTTGCCATCTCACCCGCGGCGGCGCCTCCACCCGCCACGAGCCGGATGCCCACGAAATAACAGTGATTGGGTCAAAAGCGCCGGTATGACTCTCAGCGGTGACTTCCGGCCTACCTCAATCAACGGACATGGCCGGACCGCTGGTCCGGTTCGTGCCAGATTCGGAAACTCGTGCCTCATGCCGAACCAACGTCTGCCGAACCAACGTCGAAAAGCGGGCGCGCCGCGCCACTTCGGTCGAAGAGTGCACAAAAAAAGCCCCGCAGAAACGCGGCCTACTCTTAGGGCTTGTAGGTACCGGGATCGTCGCCGCCAACCAACCCGCCTCTGTTGTTAGGACCGTCCGCACGGCCATACCCACCGTAGTTCATCGAACCCCTATACCTCCGGGCGGAACTCATGCCAACCGTACCGTGGTGGTGCCTGACGCCTGACCTATGATGATTTGGATTTGTGTGTGCAAGTGCGAAGGTACTTGAGAGCGCGAACGCAGAGGCGAGTGTCAGGGTCGTAAGTTTCATGGTCGTTCTCCCTTGCTTGGTCGTAACCCTTCACTATTTTGGCTGCCTTTGGATGAGGTCACTGGGGACCTTTCCCTTTCCATCTCGCGCAAGTGTGGTGGATGACGGCTGAAGCGGGAGGATAAAGACTCACCAAACGCGAAATATCGTTCGCGTTCCGCTTTGTTGCAGGAGCGCGCGAGCAAGCTGGTTTCCGGCAGCGGTGAGCTGACCACTCGCGTCGAGCCAGCCATGATCGGTTGCGAGGCGTGACACCTCATCCACGTTGCCACCGTCAGACAGCATCTGCGTAAACCCCAAAACGACACTCAAATCGTCCGGGGCGGCTACATCCTTATGATCGAAAGACTCTTGCATGAAATTTCCTCATCCACCCGCCCGGTCCGCGATATCCGCCGCTCCATGACAAGGCGGCAGGTGGCATAATGACTGCCAGATCGGTTCGCGAACGCAGACGCTAGCGCCATTGCCGTAGTTTCATGACTGTTCTGCGGACATTGGTTAGATAAGAGACAACCGTACCGTCACCATTAAAACTTTCGTTAAGCGCGATGAAAGCGCCTTGATTATTCATTGGGGGTCGCGAGCGAGAAGAACTACGGCGCTTTCGCAGGATTGATCGTTGACTTGCGAACGGCCGGAGTGGCGTGAAGACCGCGTGCGACAAACTGTGACGACTGCCTGGGGTCAAAAGCGACATTTTGGCCGGGTTCCGGTCACTTCCGGTTTGCGCCCGACTCCGGACATGTCGCTTCACCGTAATAACTGACGCTTTGTGCCGATCAGACATGGCATCACGCAAGATCGCCTTTGGCTCTGATGGTGCGGTTGCGCTGGATGGCGTAATATTCAGTGCGCGGGGACTCCTGCTGCTCGCCCCGCCTGGGTGTGATGGACGATCGTCGCACGCGCGATCTTGGGCAGCCTCGCAGTGAAGGAGGGTCCCATGTACGCCGCCATTCGTCAGGCTAAAGCCAAGACCGGCGTGGCCGAAGAGCTCGCGCGCAGAATTAAGGAGGGCGCCATTCCGATCATCAGCGATGTTGAAGGCTTCATGGCTTACTATGTGGTTTATGCACCCGACGACACGGTAACGGCGATCAGCGTCTTCAACAATTACGCCGGAGCGGAAGAGGCAAACAGGCGTGCCCTCGCTTGGATCGAGCAAGACCTTGCACCCCTGCTCGTTGGCCCAGCCACCGCGATGGCGGGCCCGGTGATCGTCCATACGTTGGCATAGCAAGCCAGCGCCCGGGACACTTGGCGACCCTCTTGACAGATGGGCTACCGATACTCAAGTCTTGGATCTGTCCTTATGAAGGGCAGTCTTAAGTCTGTCCTCATGAAGGGCAGCAGACGGCGAACGTAGTTGGTTGGCCGTGAAAACTTCGGAGGTCCTTAAATGACGCCACCGGGTAGGACTGCCGCATTCACCGCTGCCGCATCTGTTCGGGCTTCAGCGTAGCGGCTCTTTGCGAACAACACGCTGGGAGCGGCCTATGGACCTCATCAGTAGGGCATGGGACAACTTGGCCCCTCCCGGCGCGGCTCGTCGGCCATGCCGGAAACGTGCCGCCGGACCTATTGTGGCGGACCGTACTGAAAGGAATTGAATAGGCCGATCAGCCGAGATGGTGAACCTTCTGAAGACCGTAAACCGGTGTGGGAATGCCCTCCATTCGCGCCTTCAACTGAAGGGACAGGAACTGCGAGTAGTGGCGTGACTGGTGCAGGTTGCCGCCATGGAACCAGAGCGCCTCCTGCTGTGTCGGCTTCCACATGTTTCGCTGCTCGCCTTCCCACGGGCCCGGGTCTTTGGTCGTATTCGAGCCCAGTCCCCAGACCTTGCCGACCTTGTCAGCGACCTCTTTCGAGATCAGGTCCGCGGCCCAGCCGTTCATCGAACCGTAGCCGGTGGCGTAAACGACGAGATCGGCCGGCAGCTCGGTCCCATCGCTCAAGATGACCGAACGTTCCGTGAGTCTTTTGACGTCCACGCCGCTCTTCAGTTTGATGCTGCCGTTAGCAACCAGCTCGGAAGCACCGACATCGATGTAGTATCCCGACCCGCGCCGGAGATACTTCATGAACAGACCGGAGTCGTCGTCGCCATAGTCGAGCAGGAAGCCCGCCTTCTCGAGGCGTCGGTAGAAATCGGCATCGCGTTCCCTGATCGCGTTGTAAACCGGGATCTGGAACTCGTGCAGAATCTTGTAAGGTAGTGAAGCAAAGGTCAGGTCGGCCTTGGCCGTCGTCATTCCAGACTGGACCGCCTGCTCGGAGTAAAGCGAGGCCAATCCCAGCTCCATCAGCGAATCCGACTTCACAATATGGGTCGTCGAGCGTTGAACCATAGTGACGTCTGCTCCAGCCTCCCAAAGCGCCGCACAAATATCATGGGCGGAATTGTTCGAGCCGATCACAACGGCCTTCTTGTTTCTGTATTTGTCCGGGCCCGGATGCTGCGACGAATGGTGCTGGTCGCCCTTGAAAATATCCATGCCCTCGAATTTCGGCATGTTGGCTTTGGCGGACATCCCCGTCGCAAGCACCAGCTGTTTTGGCTTGAGGACGATTTCCTGGCCGTCGCGCTGCACGACAACGGTCCATTCGCGGCGCTTCTCGTCGTAAAATGCCTTCTTGCATTCGGTCGAGCCCCAGTAATTGAGCTCCATCACCTTCGTATACATTTCGAGCCAGTCCCCGATCTTGTCCTTCGGCGAGAAGACCGGCCAGTTCCGGGGAAACGGCAGATAGGGCAGATGATCGTACCAAACCGGATCATGGAGGCAGAGTGACTTGTAGCGCTTGCGCCAGCTGTCGCCGGGCCTTTCTTTTTTTTCGATGATGATCGTCGGCACATCGAGCTGGCGCAGCCGAGCTCCGAGTGCGATGCCGCCCTGACCGCCACCAATGATGACGCAATAGGGCTGACGCGAGTAGCCGAGTTCAGCAGCTTCCGCCTCGCGTTCTTCCTTCCACGTTTTTCGATTGCGTTCGGCGCCGTGTTTAGCTCCCATCGGACGGTCGAAGCCGACTGGCTCTTCGTGCCCCTTGAGTTCGCTCATGGTCGTGAGCAACGTCCATATCCGGCCGTCCTTCAGCCGCATGTGGCCAAAGCCGCGGGCAACCTCGGTTTCGAATTGTATCCAGCTTTCTGTAATTCCAGCCGCTTCAGAAGCGTCCTCACCGTCCGCAATTTTCCAGTTCGACGGCTTCGTATCGGCGAGCCGCGCCTTGAGCATGTCGCGAACCTGGTCCTTGCCCTCCATTGTCTTGATGTTCCAGGTGAAGGTCACGAGATCGCGCCAGTAGCAGTCCGCCTGAAAGAGATCGACGGCGCGTTCTATCTCGCCAGCGGACAGCGCCTTGTCGAGCGCGCCGAGAAAATCAGACACTTTTCCGTTCGGGGCTTTGTCGAGCATGATGATGTCTTCCCTTGTGCCGATGGCGAAAGCTTTGCTCTCTTTCTTTCTTCCTTTTCTTCGTTCCGGCGAACTGAAGCCGAAGCGCCGACGAAAGCGATGAGCTCGCGCGGTGTCATTCGATCTTTCCGGATACACGTGAATTCTAGCAGTTTGTGGCGAAGAGGCGAGCGAGAAGCAGCCCGATTGGGCTGAAACAGGGGCCAGACCCGACGTTCGCTTCGGATCAAAATGCGAAATACTCAGACTGAGCATAGCTCTTCCGGGTTATCCCTGGGCAAGCCCTTCAATCCGGACGCCTGGTGCCGGTGATCCTAACGGCGGCGGAAGAACGCGACACCCTTCCACGGAACTATTTTGGCAATGGCGGATTGACTGACGGGTGAACACTCACGGGGAGTGTTGCCATGCATCTTCATACATATCGGGACGAAAGCGGCTCTAGACATCTCGACTTGATCAGCGGAGGAAAGCACCCAAGGTCGATTGATCTGGTCTTGGCTGTGACTTCTGGCATGTTGGTGGTAGGTTTCGCCTGTGCGCTCATGGTCTCGTTCGCATCGATGGTGTCCGGTTTGAGCCAGTGGATCCACTAGAAGGCCGCCCTTGTTCAACCGTGGGTCGGTCGCATTTTGTTCAAGAAGTCCATGATGCGCCCGCGGCCGGATGTACGCGAGCGCCTACGGTGGACCCCGGCCTTCATGCCGGGGTTTTTCGTTGGCGATCCCCCAAGGGGTGGGATGCTGCAGCGCGGCGCGCAGGTATGGCGGCTTATCTGACAAGTTGCGGGTATTGCTGGAACGAATTGATACATGTGGGCTTGAGTCCCGGTCTGTTGCAGTTGGTGGGAGACGCCATGAGCAACGCCCGCGCCGACCGATATCGCAGACTGGCCCGCGGCGAGCAGGACAAGGCCAAGGCGGACCTGCTGCATAAGCTTGCGGATGAATGTGATCGGGGGCTTCTCTGCACCGCCGAATGGCTTTCGGCCCGCCCATCGCTCGGAAATGAGCAGCCGTCAAAAGCAGGAAACGCGAGGCACAGCGGGCGGGACCCATATCAACACCTACGTTGAAAAACCGGTTCTCCGGGATTGACCATCGGCGCGTCGCGGCTCGACAAGCATTGGGGATGCCGGAAGCTGGTGCGGGATCATGACGCAAGTCCAGGAAATTATCGCGGCTTCGATCCTGACGGCGTTGCCGAAACCGAGGCCGATCATTTCGGAAATTGCCCGGCGTGCGCGGCATTGGTCGACATGCGACCTTGGGAAGATACTGGCCCTCATTGGTGCGTTCGGCGTCCTTAAAGGCAGGCCATCAGCCGGTTTGTCTTGAAGAAATTTTCTGCAACCATGCAGCGCGTTGCACGAATGCGGCAAGGCATAACAATGGTCCGACGACGGAAAGAGCGGCAAAAGGCAAGTATCCTAACAAGTACTTGAAACTGCCAAATTGCGGGTATCCCAAAAAATCCCTCGCAAAAGCGAGGGCGATGTAATTGAGCCCGACCACGCGCAGGTACCACCAGCCCTTTGACCCCAGCGCTTTTTGCAGACGAGGTATCGAGAGCAGCGCAAGAAGGTAGGTCCACAGAGCGGCGACTCCAAAAAAGAGAAATACCCCGCGAGATGGCGCGTCTCCAATGTAAGTGATCCAGGCGACAAGCCCGAGGTGCACGAGGTGCGCTGAAGCAAAGGCGAGGCCAAATTCACGCCCGCGCCTTTTAAGAGGCTCGAAAGCTGGTCCGAATAAAGCCGTCATCGCACCGGCGGCATAAGCCAGCCAAAACAACAGGAACGAGAACCGCGCGGTTACCTTGAGTGCCAAGACGGTGCCGTGCACTCCTGGTCCCAGTGCTGCAAGCGCCAGAGCCGCCAGAACGAGCGCCACGCAAAAGGCCGAGCCCATCCACACAGCGGCAACAGGGAAGGCAAAGCCAATAAGGTTCAGAGAGTGTCTCTCCTGCTGACCCATCGCTCTTACTGCCGATCCGTCGGAACTCTTCGTCATTTAGTAATGCCACATCCGGCTCTCTGCTGGAAACGGACATTTCCGGCGTTTGACCGTCGCGAGTCACATTCTCGTAAAGGCAAATATCTCACGCGGATAGGACGGCCATCTGACGAGCCCCCATTGGACCAACAAACCCCTTGCACACTGCTCCGCGCGCCCGACGGTCAATGTGCGATTCGGGTCATTCGAGTCGTTCTCAGCGCCCGCGGGTCACTCGGTCTCTCCCGATGAACAGACATTCTCGAGACTTCGGCGGATGTCTCAAGGGTGAGGCTGCCTACCGCGCCACCATTGTCATGGCGCTGCAACGTTGATTGTTTCTTCCAAAATTTTCACTTCATCGCCTTCGCGAACCAGAAGCGCTGAATAATAGCCTTGAAGCTGCTGTCCACCGAGCTTGGCTTGCCATTCCCCGGCATTGAAAACCATGTCGCCTTCC
Organism: uncultured Alphaproteobacteria bacterium; assembly: GCA_963734795.1. Lineage (GTDB taxonomy): Bacteria > Pseudomonadota > Alphaproteobacteria > Rhizobiales > Xanthobacteraceae > Bradyrhizobium. Next base: position 143,333 of record CAVTIW010000009.1, on the reverse strand, counting down.
AAACGCGAGTCAGTGCGCCGCACGGTATAATCGCGAAGGCCTATCTCGATCAACCTTTGCATTTCGCGCCGAATGGCATCTCGACCGCGAAATATGCCGGACGGCGTTATGCGCACGCCGTTCTCATCAAAGAACCCTGCCATGGCGGCAACATCTTTGCGATTGTAAGCCTCCGCAAATTCTGCCTGCACCTTTTGGAAAAGTTCACCGCCAGCCCCCGGACCATTCTCCTGGGCCGATGCCGGGGTAACGGCATACAACAGAATGCAAGCGACCCCCATCGAAGTCATGTTTCGGTTCATGCGTTCCTCTCTCCCATTGCTTTGCTTAAATCTAAATTGGGCCACCGCCAAAATCAAACTAGGCTCGACACAGGTCGAAAGGCGGGCAGCCAGTCTGGTTGGGCCGATCACGCGACCTTGCCCATTTCGGGATGCACATGCCAATTGATGAAGCCGCCCGACCAAGGCGAGCATGCGAGTTTGAAATGAAAAAGCGACCCGCAAAACCGGCCGAGCATAAATGTCCGGCATGCAATGGCACCGGGTTTCCCGTCGTAAGGCAGCCCGTGCAGCGGGGGCGCAAAATCTATCCTGCGCCGTGCAAGAAATACGGTGGCAAGGGGCGAACGACAGGGGCCGGCAACGGAGGCTGCCTTACTCCTTGTTCGGCAGCGTTGCCAAAAACTCGACATAGCGGTCGGTCTGGTTGGCTAGCCTGTTCCAACTCAATGCCAAGTTAGTCAGAAGGCGTTTTTCAACCGCATTTTCCGACAGCGAAGCCAATTGGCGGCACTCGGCCGCCAGCAATCGGCAACGGTCGGCTTGGAACATCGGCATGCCAAGGTACCTCGGGCGAGCGTATACAACCACTCTACCGCTGCCTGTGCCACTCAAAAAGGACCACTCCGGCCGCTGGATTGCTCTCGCCGATGTCAGTTCTGAAGCGCATCACGGACTCAGGTCAGATATCGCGTGGAGCCCGAAATGTGCCACGAACGGAAGTCGCCGGAGCTATATTACTTGGGGCGACAGGATGCGCCGTTCAACTAAAACTCGTCATGCTCCAGTTGTGGGTCACGACCGTCATCTCAAGCCCGGCGCTCCGCAGCCCGCAGGACCCTGCCGGCCATTGCCGGGCGTCGTGACCTACTTATCCACCGCTTAAGGGTTCTTCACCTGCGGGCTTCGGTCGGGAACGGAGGCGTTGCAGATATCGATGAAGATTCTGCGCCAGATGTGAACTGCTTCACATCGGAATGAGGGCATCAATGATTAGGTACTACCTTAGATTTAACAACGGAGAGCACACATGGTAGATACCTCTCAGCTTTACAAGAACTTTGCTCATGTCAATTCACTCGTCCATCAAACGCTGCCGGGCGGCTTCGGCATGGGCGGCGGCAGCCGCTATCAGCACGCCATCCAGTCATGGGCCGTCACCGGGAAATCGGCTGACGACATCTGGTATTCCTACTACATGGTCGAAATCGACAGCATCCTGTTCACATCCGTGGACGGCACGTTCAAGCTGAACCAGTACAATTACGACTGCCGTCTTGTCGATGCCAATGGGCTGATCGTTCCGACGACCGAACTGGTCGCGGTCACGCCAGACACCACGCAGGGTTCGACGTCGTACACCACGTCGATGAGCGAGTCGTTCTCGGCGAGCGGCGGCTTCTTCGGCGCTGACCCGACCGCGACCATCGGCGGGTCGGTGACGTTCGGACACAGCGTGTCGCGGAGCATACCCGACATTGGCATCAATAACCGGAGCATCACCAGCGACGGGCAAAACGCGTCCTGGACGCTTCAGGTCGCGGGTGAGGCACCCGCCCAGCATGCCGCAATGGAGTTCACCGCACAAATGTTGTTCCGCGTTCCGACCAAACCCGGACCGCAACCCAACTATGGCGTGAAGCTCGAGTTCAATTCGCAGGTGTTCGATGACGACGAAAACGGCACCGACTATCACGACCGGACGGTCACGTTGATGATGCCTCAGCTTGGGACCACCACACTGGTGGAGTGGGGCGATCGCGGCATGTATTGCGTGCCGAAGCCCGAAATCATCAAGCTGATCACCCCGGTCGTGCCGTAACGCGCGCGGTCGCCACGGCGGGCCTGCGCTGCCTCTCACGATGCCGCGCAGGCCTGGCCGGAGAATCCCGTAACCCGACAGCAATCGCAGGAGCCAGCAATGGAAGAAGCAATGAAGGAAATGCTCAAGTTTGTGAATTCGTCGCCCCCGGAGGTCGCCAGGATAGCCCTCTTGTATCTTTCCATCGAGGACCAGAGGACCATCTTTGACGCCTTCACGGAGCTTCGGAATCAGAGGTCACTATCTTCGGAAGAAAAATCGGCGATGATCGTTGTCGGATCCGAGGTCCTGGTGGACGCCAGGAAGGCGCTGGCAGAGTTTCAGGCGGAACACGGTTTGGATGCAGAACACGGTGTGAATATTGAGCCTCCACTTCCCCCGCTCATCGAAAATGACGCCTGGAACCTCGGCGCAGAAATGAAAGCCGCGCTGGAGGCCAAACAGGACAGCGACAATCCGCCCGACCTCGGAGATGGCGGCCATCAAAATGGCGACGGGCCGAACGGCGGCGACGACAATGCCGGCGATTTGAACGGTCCCGACGACGATCACAAGGAGGGGGCAGGAATGGAGGGAGAGCACGTCCGATAGCGAAGAATAGCCAGAGCATGGTCCGAGCGTCTGACGGCACGCCCGGACAACGCAGCGCAGCGCGGAGTTTTTATGGCAGTGCCACCATTCGAGAATTTCGGTCACTGCACCGCAGCGTACCGACAAATCCTGCGGGCCTTGGCCGCTGTTGTCGAGAGATTTTGCTGAAATCCGGGAATTTGGAACTGCATATGTTGCTGCTCAGAACAATGATTTGTTGTGGCGCGATCCTCATTCTTCCGCTGCTTTCAGCAGCCCGCGCGGATGATGCGCCGGCAGCCATCCAGAACGGGGGCGCGGCACCCGATTCATCCGCCAGGCAAGCGGCGCCCGCGGACGAGAACGGCAAACAGGATAAACCGCCGGAGCCGGCGAGGAAGAAACATGATCCCCGCGATCTCTGCATCACCGAGGACGACGCGGCGTCCGAACTGGTGAACAAGAGGCGTCAGATCGGCGGCCGGATCATCCTGGACACCTTTTTGCTGCCGACCGGGGGAAGCGTGGATGTCGGGCTGGACGAGGTGTTCTCCGACACCGAGTATTACTTTGGTGCGCTGGACGTAGGAACGGCGAAGCCGATCATATTGGACAGGCCGTTCGTGACGGCGCGCCAGCCGTCCGATACCGACCCGATCATCAAAAAGGGCCTGATGCGAAAAGACCGCACCATGCTCAATCTGCAGATAGCGGATGTTCTGGACGCACCCTGGACTCAGGCTCATTTGTACATTTTTACCTGCCGTGGCGGTTCACCCTTCAAGGTCTCCGAAACCAGCGTCAAGGTAAGCCCCGCCCTCTATAGCTCAATCCTGGCGTGGCTTAGCGTCTTCGCAGGCTTTCTGATCGCCACTTTCGCATTTCGGCCAGATCGTCCTGAACGTTGGCAATCCTACTTCAATCCGATTCCAATTACCGCCGGCATGGATGGCAAAGCGAGCCTGGGAAAGCTCCAGGTTCTCATGTTCTCCCTGATCGTGTTCGGGCTGATCACTTATTTTCTGCTCAAGACCGGCGTTCTGAGCGATATATCGAGCACTGTACTGCTCCTCCTCGGCATTACCGGTGTTGGATCAACCGTGGCCAAGGGGGCCGATATCTCCAGAACGACCATCACGCCGGAAAATCGTGCCTGGCTATTGAGAAAACAGTGGCTGCCTTCGACCCGTAACCCGGCACCCGCCGACGCGCATTGGCGGGATCTGTTTACGACCGAGGGCGAGTTTGACGTCTATCGCTACCAAAGCTTCATCTTCAGCCTGGTGGTGGGGGGCGCTCTCATCATCGGCGGCGTAACCCAACTGTCGTCATTTGAGATTCCGCAGACTTTGCTTGGCATTTTGGGGCTGAGCCAGGTCGTCTACATCGGCGGTAAACTGGTGACGCCGACATCGATGGCGGATCTCAACAAGTCAATTGCCGATCTTCGCGGGGCCGAAGCGAAATTCCACTCCGCTGCGATCACCGCCAACAACGGCGTCCTTCCAGCGTCGGTTCAGCAGGCAATCATGCCTGCCACTCAAGCAGCCTACGATGCCTATTTGACGCTCGCGACAGATGTTGCCACGCTGTTTACGGCGCAAACAGGCCTGGACGTTGCGCCCGAGAAACTTCCGCCGTCGTTGTAGCGGTTGTTCGGTTTTGGACTCCATGGCAAAGGCCTGGAAGTACGGCGACAGTCTGTCTATCGAGACCACCATGTCTCAGATCGCTCAAAAGCGCCGTTCTGACCGCCGGCCGAAGAGAAGAACCCCTGAAATGATTTCCACCACGTACATCCGACCGTGCTGCCATCTCGATTTTATATTGTCACGACCGTTGCCGCTGTCAAACCTGCCGCCAAGTTCTCCCCGCGAGCCACGAACACGTTGCCGCAGGAATTGCACCAACAAGACCAAAACTTATAATCTGAGGTAGCTCAATATGGCGAGCGGTAGTAACAAGCAGCATTACGATTGAGCCCAGGTATCCAACGCATGCCGACGTGGCGATCTTCATTCCCAATCCGATTTTGTCGGACAGAAGCCAGTCCTCCACCCACATGACAACCACAATCGGAAGACCGAAAAGGTAGGCAAATGGCAAACCAAAAATGATGCCCATGAAGCCACCAAAAATCTTTCCGGCAGCCGCGTCGCGCAGCAAGAACACCAGGAATCCCAGCAACGGGCCTAGTAGGAGAAAAATCAGAAACCGCTTCATGTCACGTCCTCCGGCGCGCTTTGCCATCGCATCACCCATCCGGCGAGAAATCAAGCTCAGTAGCGCCGCTAGATCATCGGCGCGCCCCGTCAGTGCATTGGCGCGCTGGTCGAGGGAATTGAGGGCTCCTCGAGGCCGCGCCGAGCGACGACGCCGATCCTGAAATAAAAGAGGCCGCCAACCGAGGCGGCCTTACTCCGTGTCTTTCATTACGTGGAGAACGACAGGGTCCTGAACCGTAGCTCTGACCCCAATCTTTTCGAGATAGCGCAAACCGAGAGCCAATTGTCTCGGATCGTTTCGGTCGAGGCCGACTGGCAGCTTCCCAGCGCGCATCGGCGGCTTGCTTTACCAGGGGAGACGACTGGTCCGACATCGGGAAGCGCGCAACTAGCGAGACGGTGGTTAACCGTAATCCAGGCGCTCGCTTTTTGTCGGCCCGCTGTCCGACTCAGGAACCAAATAACAAACCTGGAAACGAGGACTTTGTGCCTGCCGGGCGCGGTATGGCCCGATCGGTCCGTTCCGATCAGGCTACCTTGCCATTTCGGGCCGCGGCATCGTCCGATTCAATGTCACGGTCTTGAGCATGGCGCTCGCGGATTTCAGCCCGTCATGGCGAGCAGCGGCAGCGACGATCGCGTCCGCCGAAGCGCTACAAGCGAAGGCGGAAGCAATCCGTGGCTCGACGAATGGATTGCTTCGCTTGCGCTCGCAATGACGACGCGAGGAGAGCCGCCAGCTTATGCCGCCTTCGCCTGCACATTATTGCAAAACTCCGCGAGGCGATCGGCCAGCCGCAATGTCGCGGGACCGGCGTCGGGAGATGCGACCAGTGCCAGTTCGGTCTTGTCGATCGGCGCGAAGCCGTCCTTGGCGGTGAGCACGCGATGATCGGCCTGCACCGCCATCTCGGAGAGAATGCTCAAGCCGAGGCCGGCGGCGACCGCGGCCTGAATGCCGGCGAGGCTCGAACTGGTATAGGCCATGTGCCAGGCGCGTCCGGCGCTTTCCAGCGCATGGATCGCGCCGGCCCGATACAGGCATCCGGCGGGAAAACCGATCAATGGCACCGAAGCAACAGACGAATCGATTGGGTGGGTCTTGCTCGTGATCCAGTGCACGCGCTCGGGCCACACCGCGATGCCGCCTTTTTCGCCGGCCGCGCGCTTGAGCAGCGCCAGATCGAGTTCGCCGCGTTCGAGATCGCGCCGCAGATAGGTGCTCTGGTCGGCCCGCACGTCGAGCCGCAGGCCGGGGCGGGCGCGGGAAAACGTCGCCAGCAATTTCGCCAGCCGATAGGCGGCGAAATCCTCGGGGATACCCAATCGCACCGCGCCTTCATTGCCCGGCCGCGCCAGCACGTCGCGGGCTTCCTCGGCCAGCGACAGCAGCCGGCGTGCATAGGACAACAGCCGCTCGCCGGCCTCGGTCGGCGTGACCTCCTTGCCGGTGCGGTTGAGCAGCGGCTGGCCGACATCGTCTTCGAGCCGCCTGATCTGCTGGCTGACGGTGGACTGGGTGCGGTGAACGCGTTCGCCGGCGCGGGTGAAGCCGCCGGCATCGACCACTGAGACAAAACTGCGCAGCAATTCGAGATCGAGCATGAATCTGCCTCATTCAGATTTCCACTGCTATTAAGTTTATCATTTAATTTCCAAATATCAAGGCGCGGGCCTAGATCGGGGCAAAGCAGAATTTTCCAAGGAGAATTGTCATGTCGCTTGCGCCGTCCATCGCGGTTCCCCGCGCCGCCTTCAATCCGCTGCCGATCTACATCGGCCTGTTCTGCGTGCTCTGGAGCTTTGCCTTTGTCGCCGGCAAGATCGGCGTCACCGATTGTCCGCCGCTGATCCTGCTCACCGCGCGGTTTTCGCTGGCGGGAATTCTGATTCTTGGAATTACGGCGCTGCGCGGCGACGGCTGGTCGCTGTCGTGGCGCGACACCTGCGTATTTGCGCTGCTCGGCGTCGCCAACAACGCGCTCTATCTGGGCCTCGGCTATACCGGGCTGCAGACGGTGTCGGCCGGCCTCGGCGGCCTGATCGTCAGCGCCAATCCGGTGTTCACCGCGGTTCTGGCCGCGCTTTTTCTCGGGGAATCCCTGACCTGGCGCAAGGTTGCGGGGCTGCTGCTCGGCGTCGTCGGCGTCGGCTTCATTGTCTGGCATCGCATGTCGGTCGGGTACCGACAGTTGGCACGGCATCCTGTTCACGTTCGCGTCGCTGGCGTCGATCGTGGTCGGCACCATCCTGTTCAAATGGCTGGCGCCGAACGGGCAGCCTCTGGATCGGCAACGGGGTCCAGAACCTCGTCGCCGGCGTCGTGCTGCTGCCGTTCGCGCTCACTCTTTTCGAGCGTCGGCGATATCGTGCCGAGCGCGCGGCTGCTGGGGGCGTTCGCGTATCTCGTGCTGGGCGGATCGATCCTGGCCTATCTGTTGTGGTTTCATCTGCTGAAGGTATGCGGAGCGACCGCGGCGAGCGCCTATCACTTCCTGATGCCGCCGCTCGGCATGCTGTTCGCCTGGATTGTTCTCGGCGAGCATGTCGCGTTGCGCGATTTGCTGGGGATCGTTCCGGTGGCGCTCGGCATTTACCTGGTGACGCGTCCCGCTGCGGCGGGAAACAAAGCCCGGAGGTCCACATGAATCCACTGCGCGTTACCCTGGTCGGCGGTCCCACCGCGCTGATCGAACTGGACGGCTTTCGGATCCTGACCGATCCGACCTTTGATGCGCCCGGCGCCTACAATTTCCGCAGTCAGCTGGACGACTGACGGCCCGGCGCTCACGCCGAGTCGCGGCGCGAGGGAAGCCGCCAATCATTTTTGATGGAATTACCGGGAGCGTGGGTTTCACAGGTTTCGATCGACCTTGTTCGGGATCCCCGATGAGTGTCCGTGCCCGAGGCGACTAATCCTTGCGGAACACGATCGACGCCATCCATCCGGTCATCAGCGCCATGAAGACCGTCACCAGCCCGTAGACAAGACCGTTCTGGCGGGCGCTGGTGGCGACGAACTGCTCGAAGCCGACCTTGACGATTTCGAATGCGGTTTCGGTCTGCGTCACCAGCGCGCCGTCGGAAAACAGCTTGATCTCGACGTCATAGGTCCCGATCGGCACCTCGGCCGGAAGCGGAATGCCGGTGCGAAACAGCGTCGGCGTCAGGAACGTCACCGCGGAGGTCGCCTCGCGATAGAGGCCATGTTCGGAGCGCAGCCGGACAAAGGCGCTGCGGAACGCATCGTTCGGCACCACGTCGGCATAGTCGGTCCCGACGCGCTGGGTGAGCAGCACATTGTTGAGGCCGAGCTGCTGCCGCCGCTCGACGTCCGGCGACGCGATGGCGTCGAACGGCCGGTTGGAGAACACCGCGAGATAGGTCGGCACCTTGCAGAAACTGCCGGTAGTCGGTGTTGACCCAGATGCCGAATTTGCGTTCCTTGCGCCGCGTCACCATGTCGGCGCGCGGGCCGCTGACGGTCACCACGAGATCGTAATTGGTGCGGGTCGCCGGGGTGGAGGCGTCCTTTTCGACCGAGCCGAACAGCACCAGTTCTTCGCCGGAATAATTCGGCGTCACGGTGACCCGGTGGTTGGAGACCGACACGATCAGCCGCTCGGCGCGCGCCGCGGGAACGGCGAAAATGACGCTCAGCAGCACCGATGCCGGCCGTTGCGAGTGGCGTGCGCGCGATCATCCGGCGCCTCCGGTTTCGCGGATGGTGAAGAGATCGTCGGGCCGGATCACCAGTTCGATCGCGAAGCGGATTCCGACCGCGAGAATCAGAAGCCCCAGCAGCAGCCGCAGATGTTCGCCGCGAATCTTCTGGCCGGCGCGGGCGCCGAACTGCGCGCCGGTGACGCCGCCGACCATCAGGATCAGCGCCAGCACGGCGTCGACCAGATGGTTGGTGACCGCGTGCAGCATGGTGGCGAACACCATGGTGACCAGCGTCAGCACCATCGAGGTGCCGATCACGGTCGAGGTCGGCACCCGCAGCAGATAGATCATGATCGGGATCAGGATGAAGCCGCCGCCGATGCCCATCACCGCGCCGATAAAGCCGATGATCACGCCGACCACGACGATCGGAATCACCGACAGATAGATCTTGGAGCGCTTGAAGCGCATCTTCAGCGGCAATCCGTGGATCCAGCCATGGCTGCCCGAGCGGCGCATCGGCACCACTACGCCGCGCCGGGCCCGGAGAATCGCGCGCAGCCCTTCCCAGAACATCAGGCCGCCGACCGTGCGTCAGCAGCACGACATAGGACAGCGCGATCATGAGGTCGAGCTGGCCGAGCGAGCGCAGCAGCGTGAAGGTCCAGACGCCGAGCGTGGTGCCGATGATGCCGCCGCTGAGCAGCACCAGCGCCAGCGCCGGATCGATGGCGCGGCGGCGCCAGTAGGAGATGGCGCCGGAAAACGACGAGGCGGCGATGTGGCTGGCGACCGAGGCGACCGCGACCGCGGGCGCGATGCCGACGAAGATCAACAGCGGCGTCATCAGAAAGCCGCCGCCGATGCCGAACATGCCGGACACGAAACCAACCGCCGCGCCCATCGCAAGGATGAGGAAAACATTGACCGGAATATCGGCGATCGGAAGGTAAAGCTGCACGCGCGATTGCTTTACGAATTAGCCGTGAGGCGGAACCGCTCACGGCATGGTTTCCAGGGTAACGCGGATCGATGCCTGCGCCCCTGCATAACCGAAATCGCCCCTGGCAGGGATTAAAGAATCCGCGACAGGCGGCTTTTTTGACGCAAGCGCCCGCGCAACTGCCGATGTGGTGAATAATCAGGATTAACGCGCGGCGCTCCGATTGAAACGGGCTGCCTCACGGCTTCGCGACGGGTTGGGTGACAAGGTTCATGGCTGCGGCTTCGCGCACGTCGAGCCAGCGCACGTCGCGGGTTGCAGACATCGCTACCACCACGGAGGACGAGATGCCCATCCTTGTCACGTAGTTCAGAACGATGCCGGTGGCCTGCTGGGTTTCGCCGACGGGATCCCGTCCCGGGACAAGGGCCACGAACCGATGCACACCGAGCTTCGACCCTTCCAGCCCGAACCGAATCTTGCCACCGGCATAGGCAAGCACGCAGGCGCTGGCGCAATAGGACGGCCGGATATGGCGTGAGGAGTCGATGACGCCGACCGCGGTCACCAACCCTCGCGCTCGAATGATTTCGCCTATGATGAGGGCCTGATTGAGGTCGCCGCCGGGAGACGACAGCAATACGGCATCACCCGCTGCGAGATGCGCCTGGTCCAGCCGGTCCCGGAACCAGCCGGCCGCGGCGGGCCCGATCTCGCCGCTCAAGGCCAGCGCCGGCCGGCCATGTCCAGAGCCATCGAGGTCGGCGTCGGCGATCAGCGACGACTTCATGCTTGGCGAGAAATAGCGGTCTTTGCAATACGCCCAGGCATCGGGCCGCGACAGGTCCCGGTAGGCGCGGACGCCGAGGCCGAAAATGATGAGAAGAAGGAAGCCGAACGACCAGAAACGGCGTTTGCTGCGAGCGACTGTGGGAAGCGGTCGTATCGCGGGCCGGCTGGCCGGTACGCGCGGCGGAGCTACCCGAGGCCCTGTCGGCGACCCGCGGAAATGATTTCCTTCGTCCTGACGATCGTCGACTGACAATGCGATCCCCCTGGCGATGACAGGCGCCCACGCGATGGCGTGATTATTTATATCGCTTGATCGCCGGGGTACATGGCGGCGATGCCGGGCGGCATCGCCTTTGCCGTCAATGCATGGCCGAGGCGCGTTTGGTCGCAACCGGCTTGGCGGCCGGCTTGGCCGTGCCGGTCTGCGCCGGCGCGCTGTCCCATCCGCCGGCCGGGCGTCGCCACGTTGACGGCGTCGTCGGGCTGCGGTTCCGCCGTGAAGGTCTGGATCGCGAGCTTGGCCGCCGCCAGCGACTGGGCATCGAGCCGCTTGGCGATATCGTCGCGTTTGTGCGCCGAGTCCGCGTCGCCCTGCGCCGCCGCCAGGCTGAACCATTTGAAGGATTCGGCGAGGTTCTGTTCGACGCCGATGCCGCGGGCATAGAGAATGCCGAGGTTGAACTGGCTGTCGGCGACGCCGCGATCGGCCGCCTTGCGGAACCATTGCGCCGCGCTCTTGTAGTTGGCGCCCTTGCCGCCGCCGTCGGCGTCGAGCACGGCGAGATTATGCATCGCCTTGGCGTTGCCGCGCTCGGCGGCCTGCAGGTAGTAGCGCCGCGCGATATCGACGTCCTTTTTCACGCTCAGGCCCTTTTCGTAGAGGGTCCCGAGCCGGAAGATCGCCGGCACCACGCCGGCCTGCGCCGCGCGGTCATACCATTTCGCGGCTTCGTCGAAATTCGAGGCAACGCCTTTGCCTTCGGCGTAGCGCACGCCGATCTCATAGGCCGCGGCAGGATCGCCCTTGAGGGCCGCGGCGCGCAGCACCGGTCCGCCGATCGCGTCGGGCAATCGTTCGGTCGGCGGTATCTGCACCAAACTCAGCTTGTCCGGCGGCAGCCGGCATGGCGGGAATCGTGCCGGTGATATCATCGGTGCGGGCCGGCGCGGCGGCGGACGTCGCCATGGTCTGCGGAATCGGGACCGAGGCGGTGCTGTCGGAAGTATCCGGTGCGGAGGAATTGAACGATTGCCGGCCGATCGGCGTCGGCGAGGTCATCGAAGGCATCGCCGGCGCCGGCATGGCCGGCCTGGCGCTGTCATCCGCGGGCGATTGCGCCGAGCGGCGGCTCGCTCGAATTCTCCATCGCAGGCAGCTGCGGCGCGTTGCCGCTGTCGAGCAGCGTCATCGCCATCTTGAAGGTGCCGAGCACGATGACGACCACGCTCGCGCCGACCAGCAGCGAGCGAATCTTGGAGGTGATCGTCGATCGATCCCTGCTTCGAGGCTTCCTTCGACCCATCCTGGCCTTGCCGCGGGCGGCATCTTTGAGCGCGGCGCGAGCGGCCTTGTCGTTGGCCGGCGCGGCGGCGGCGGCCTGGGCGGCACGGCGCGCGGCGGCAATGAAATTCGATGTGCTGGCCGGCTCGCGCGTGGTCCGCCGAAATTTCGCTGATGGCGCTTTCCGAAGCGGCGATGCGCTCCGATGGCGACGCCGAGCGCGCGCGGTCGGCCGGGTCCCCGGTTCGAGCGGATGATCGGGCGGCAGGTCCGGCTCGATCGCGGCGCGCGGTGGCGCGGTATGCGGCTCCAGAATTTCACTGATCGCTTTCGGCGCCATGACGGCGACCGCCGGCATCGCTGGCGGCGCGGCGTGGAATTCCCGCGGCGCGGTGGCGAAATGCTCCTGGGCCGCGGCGGGATTCGGCAATTCAGGCTTTGCCTGCGGCGGCATCGCGACGCGCGGCGCGGCGGCCTGCGGCGGGGCGGGCCGAGGCGCCGGCGGCGGTTCCGGCTGCGGCGCAACCGGCGTGGATGCGGACGTGCGCAGATCGCCTTCGATCATCGCCAGCCGATCGACCACATGGCCGAGCGTGTTGTGAACGGCTTCGAGCGAATCCTGGGTGTGGCGGTCGGTTTCCGACTGGCTGAAGCGGATGTCGGACAATTCGCGCTTGACGATATCGACCAGGCCGCTGTCCGGCGGCGCGGCCGCGTTGCGGCTGCTCTCGGTCAGGGCGGCAAAGTTCGCATGCTGGGTTTCGAGATGGCGCAGAATGTCCTGCAGCCCGTCCTCGACCCGTCCGAGATTGCCGGCGCGGTGATCGGCTGAGGCTTTCAAGCCGTTCGAGCAAATAGGACACGCGCTGTTCGAGATGCGCGAATGCGGAGGCGCTGTCGTTGCCGACCGGCATGCGGTCGAGGCGGTCGGACAGCGCCCGCAGCGCGCTCTCCAGATGCTCGGTGCTTTCGCTGACCGGCCGGCCGCTCGCGGCTTTCCAGCGTCGAGGTCAGCGCGGCGATGCGCTGTTCGAGGACCGCGAACGAATCGCTGTTGTTCCCGGAGCGGGAAAGCTGGTCGACCTTGGACGACAGCGTGTGCACGTCATCGCTGAGCCGCGCCAATGCGTCGTTGGACGCGACGTTGGAGACGATGGAGCGAAGTGCGGCGATGGCGCCTTCGAGCTGATGGATGGTCGAGGGGTCGTCGCTGGCGCGCAAGATCAGGTCGAGCTTGGCGCCGAGATTGCGGATCGCCTCGTCGTAGCCGGCGAGTTGCTCGGCCGGGGTCAGCGAGCGCAACACTTCGCGAATTTCGCCGAGCGCGCGTTCGATGCCGGCCAGCGCCTGGCCGTCGGTGCCGCTCTGGCGGGTGTCGTCGATGCGGCGGGACAGCGAACGGATTTCGTTCTCGATCGATTCGATCGCGCGGCGCGGCATCGCCTCGGTAATGGCGTGCCGAATCTCCGCCAGTTCGCCGCGGAACGCGGCGATCGATTGCTCGATGCCGTCGGGGCGCTGCAGCGCTTCGATCTGGCTGGTGATCTTGAACAGATGGCGCTCGAGCGTGGAAAAATCCGGCCCCGCCGGTGCCGCCGGTGCCGCCGGCATCGCGGGCGCCGTCGGCGGCGCGCTGCGCGGCGGCATCGGCCGTGGCGCGGCATTGTCGAGTTCGTTCTGGCGCGCAGTGATTTCCGCGATCGCGAAATCGAACGACGCCGGGCTGATCGGCGGCGAGGGACGATAGACCTGGGCCGCGGCGCGCTCGACCATGTCGGTCTGGCGCTGCTTGTCCTGAAGCTGGGCTTGTTCTCGCCGGAGCGGGATTCGAGATCTGCGACAGCCGCGCGTCGAGCCGCGAGATGGCGTCGTTCAATTGCCGGGCGACGCCCGGCTCGCTGCGCGCCGTGTCGTTGCGGGGCGCGTCGGGGCGCGGCGCCGGCCGCGAAATCTGTTCGATCTGGCGGGTGATGGAATCCAGCCGCTGGTGAATGTCGGCGACGTCCCGGGTCTCCTGGCTCGGCAGCAGCGGCCGTTGATCGGGGGGCTGCGAAAATTGGGCGGCGCGGAATTGCCGATGGTGGAATTGAGCCAGTCGCTCAACGACATGCCGGCCCGGCGCGCGGCGGCCTCGGCCCTCTCGCGCACGGATGGATCGATGCCCTCAACACTCCACGATACGCGCGAATTCATGCTCTCGTCCGGTTCCGACTTCGGCGCGCCACCTGCGCCTTCAGCCTCCCCGCGCGTCCCTGGAGAAGAGACAATCGAATTCCGCGCAGGTCGTCTGCCTCTGACATCGACTTTTTCGTGTTACGGTAAATAACCGGTTAAGGATTCGGATCACGGGCCCGGAAAGTTGCCCTGGCCGGCGAAATTCGGCGGATTTGGCCGGGCGGCGACCACCGGTCGTCCCGGGTCAAGTTGCCGCGACTGCTGCCGTTGGCCTGCGGAACCGGCTAAGGTCTGTTTCGAACCCGGATGATTGCTGCGCTGCAAAATCCGCCCTAAACGAGGCCCGTCAGCGGCCGAGAGGATATCCATGCCGACCTACAAAGCTCCCCTTGAAGACGTCAGCTTCCTGCTCAACGACGTCTTCCAGATCGACCGCTACGACAATCTTCCCGGCTTCAGCGACGCGTCCGCCGATGTGCGGGAGGCAATTCTGGCCGAGGCCGCCAAGCTCAGCGAACAGGTGTTGCAGCCGCTCAATCGCACCGGCGATCTCGAGGGCTGCACCCGGCATGACGATGGCAGCGTGACCACCCCGAAGGGCTTCAAGGAAGCCTACAGGCAGGTCACCGAAGGCGGCTGGCTCGGCCTCTCGGCGCCGGCGGAGTATGGCGGGCAGGGGCTGCCGATCACGCTGACCCAGGCCGTCAACGAATTCCAGTGCTCGGCGAATATGGCGTTTTCGATGTATGGCGGCCTGACCATGGGCGCGACGGCGGCGCTGATGGTGCATGGCAAGCCGGAACAGAAGGCGATGTTCGTGCCGAAGATGGTGGCGGGGCAATGGACCGGCACCATGAATCTCACCGAGCCGCAATGCGGCACCGACCTCGGCCTGCTGCGCACCAAGGCGGTCAAGCAGGCCGACGGCAGCTACAAGATATCAGGGACCAAGATTTTCATCTCCGCCGGCGAGCACGACCTCGCGGAAAACATCATTCATCTGGTGCTGGCGCGAATCGAGGGCGCGCCGGCCGGCATCAAGGGCGTGTCGCTGTTCGTGGTGCCGAAGATCCTGGTCAATGCCGACGGGTCGCTGGGGGCGCGCAACGGCGTTACCTGCGGTTCGATCGAACACAAGATGGGGATTCACGGCAATTCCACCTGCGTGATGAATTACGACGGCGCCACCGGCTGGCTGATCGGCGAGGAAAACAAGGGCATGCAGGGCATGTTCGTGATGATGAACGAGGCCCGGCTTGGCGTCGCGGTGCAGGGACTGGCGCAGTCCGAAGTCGCCTATCAGAACGCCGTCGCCTATGCCCGCGATCGCCTGCAGGGCCGTTCGCTGTCGGGACCGAAGGCGCCGGACCAGCCGGCCGATCCGATCATCGTGCATCCCGACGTGCGCCGCACGCTGCTCACCATTCGCGCCTTCAACGAGGCGGCGCGCGCGATGGTGGTGTGGACCGCGCTGAAAAGCGATGTCGCCCACCGCTCCAGCGATGCCAAGGACCGTCAGGAGGCGGACGACCATATGGGGCTGATGACGCCGGTGATGAAGGGCGTGCTGACCGATGTCGGATTTTCCAACACGGTGCTGGCGCAGCAGATGTACGGCGGCCACGGCTATATCGCCGAAAACGGCATGGAGCAGTTCGTGCGCGATGCGCGCATCGCCATGATCTATGAGGGCGCCAACGGCATTCAGGCGCTCGACCTCGTCGGGCGCAAATTGCCGCGCGACGGTGGCCGCGCGGTGATGGCGTTCTTCGGCGAGGTCGCCGCCTTCGCCAAGGATCACGGCGCCGACGAGGCCATGAAGCCCTATGTCACGCCGCTGAGCACGGCGCTCGGCCATCTGCAGCAGGCCACCACCTGGCTGATGCAGAATGCGATCGCCAAGCCGGACAATGCCGGCGCCGGCGCCACCGATTACATGCAATTGTTCGGCCTCGTCAGCTTCGCCTATATGTGGGCGCGGATGGCGAAAGTCGCGCAGGACAAGATTGCAGGCGGTAACACGACACCCTATCTGACCACCAAGCTGGTTACCGGTCGATTTTTCATGGAACGGATGCTACCGGAAACGACGGTGCATCTTGCGCGCATCCAGACCGGAAGCGCGACCACCATGGAATTGCCGGCGGAAGCTTTCTGACCTTCTCCGATATCGCGACGGATCCCGGCGCGAAACAAATCTCATCGACCCAGGAGACCCCATGCCTGAGGCATATATCTACGATCACGTTCGCACCCCGCGCGGCCGCGGCAAGGCCGACGGCGCGCTGCATGAGGTGACCGCGCTGGCGCTGGCGACCGCGCCGCTGAAAGCGCTGAAAGAGCGCAACAACATCCAGCCCGGCAGCGTCGACGACGTGGTGCTCGGCTGCGTCGATCCGGTCGGCGAAGCCGGCGGCGACATCGCGCGGATGGCGGCGCTGAGCGCCGGCTACGGCAACGACGTGCCGGGCATCCAGATCAACCGCTTCTGCGCCTCCGGCCTCGACGCGGTGAACTTCGCCGCCGCGCAGGTGATGTCGGGCCAGCATGCGATGACCATCGGCGGCGGCGCCGAATCGATGAGCCGGATCGGCATCGGCGCCTCCGGCGGCGCCTGGCCGATGGACCCGTCGATCGCGGTGCCGGCCTATTTCATGCCGCAGGGCGTGTCGGCCGACCTGATCGCGACCAAATACGGTTTCTCGCGCGACGACGTCGATGCCTATGCGGTGCAGAGCCAGCAGCGCGCCGCCAAGGCGTGGGATGAGGGCCGCTTCAAGAATTCGGTGGTTCCGGTCAAGGATGTCAACGGGCTCACCATTCTCGCCAAGGACGAGCATATGCGGCCCGACCACGACGATGCAGTCGCTCGGCCAGCTGCAGCCGTCGTTCGTGCACAATGGGCCGATGGGCGGTTTCGACGCGGTGGCGATCCAGTCGCATCCGGAAATCGAGCGCATCAATTACGTGCATCACGCCGGCAACTCGTCGGGCATCGTCGACGGCGCCGCCGCGGTTCTGCTCGGCAGCAAGGAGGCGGGCGCCAAGGCCGGCCTGAAGCCGCGGGCCAAAATTCGCGCCTTCGCCAATATCGGTTCCGAGCCGGCGATGATGCTGACCGGCCCGGTCGACGTGACCAAAAAAGCTGCTCGAGCGCTCCGGCATGAAGAAGTCGGACATCGATCTGTTCGAACTGAACGAGGCGTTCGCCTCGGTGGTGCTGCGCTACATCCAGGCCTTCGACATCGACAACGCCAAGATCAACGTCAACGGCGGCGCGATCGCGCTCGGCCATCCGCTCGGCGCCACCGGCGCGATGATTCTGGGCACCGTGCTCGACGAACTCGAGCGCAGCAACAAATCGACCGCGCTGGTCACGCTGTGCATCGGCGGCGGCATGGGCACCGCGACCATCATCGAGCGGGTGTAAGGCTTTCTCCCTCCCCCTTGCGGGGGAGGGTCGGGGAGGGGGGTAGCCACAAGCGAGGTTTCGCCCGTGGACCCCCACCCCCGACCCCTCCCCGCAAGGGGGAGGGGAGAAGAAACAACCGCCGCGCTTCGAGCAGCAGCAAAAAATCAATTTCGGCACCTTTTCGAATTGGGAGCGACAACATGGCCTTCAAGAATTTCAAGATCGAGACCGACGCCGACGGCATCGCGCTGGTGACCTGGGACATTCCGGGCCGTTCGATGAACGTGCTCGACGAGACCACGATCACCGAACTCGAGGCGATCGTGAAGCAGACCTCCGCCGATGCGGCGGTCAAGGGCGTCGTCGATCACCTCGGGCAAGGAGGCGTTCTCCGCCGGCGCCGATCTGTCGATGCTCGAAGGCATGAACCGCCGATATACCGAACTGCTCGACGGCCAAGGGCGAGGTCGCGGCCAACCAGATGCTGTTCGACGAGAGCCGCAAATCCTCGCTGGTGTTTCGCGGCATCGAAACCTGCGGCAAGCCGTGGGCTGCCGCGATCAACGGTCTGGCGCTCGGCGGCGCGTTCGAACTGACGCTGGCGTGCCACTACCGCGTCGCCGCCGAAAATCCGAAAACCCGTCTTGGACTGCCGGAAGTCAAGGTCGGGCTTTTCCCCGGCGCCGGCGGCACCCAGCGCGTGCCGCGGATCGTGTCGCCGCAGGATGCGATGCAGCTGCTGCTGAAGGGCGAGGCGCTCAATCTCGACAAGGCAAAAGCGCTGAAGCTGATCGATGCGGTCGTTCCCGCCGGCGATCTCATCAAATCAGCAAAAGACTGGATCAAGGGCGGCGGCAAGGCGGTCGCGCCCTGGGATGAGAAGGGTTTCAAGCTGCCGGGCGGTCCGGTCTATTCCAAGGCCGGCATGATGATGTTCCCGGCCGGCAATGCGATCTTCCGCCGCGAGACCTACGACAATTATCCCGCGGCGCGCGCCATCATGCAATGCGTCTACGAAGGCCTGCAGCTGCCGATCGACGCCGCGTTGCGGGTCGAATCGCGCTACTTCACGCAGATCCTGCGCAGCAAGGAAGCCGCCGCGATGATCCGCAGCCTGTTCCTGTCGATGCAGGAATTGAACAAGGGCGCACGGCGGCCGCAAAACGTGCCGCCGACCAAGGTGAAGAAACTCGCGATCATCGGCGCCGGCTTCATGGGCGCCAGCGTCGGCTACGTCTCGGCGCGCGCCGGCATCGACGTGGTGCTGATCGACCGCGACCAGGAAAGCGCCGACAAGGGCAAGGGCCACGCCAAGTCCGTGATCGATGATCTGATCAAGAAGGGCCGCGCCAAGGAAAGCGATCGCGACGCCATCCTGTCGCGCATCAGCGCCACCGCCGACTACAATGTGCTGAAGGATTGCGATCTCGTCATCGAGGCGGTGTTCGAGGACCGCAAGGTCAAGGCGGAAACCTACGCCAAGGCGCAGCCGCTGCTGAAGTCCGATGCGATCTTTGCCTCCAACACCTCGACGCTGCCGATCAATTCGCTGGCGGAGGAGTTCAAGGACCAGAGCAAGTTCATCGGCATTCATTTCTTCTCGCCGGTCGAGAAGATGATGCTGGTGGAGATCATCGTCGGCAAGAACACCGGCGACGTCGCGCTGGCCACCGCGCTCGATTACGTGCGCACCATCGGCAAGACGCCGATCGTGGTCAATGATAGCAGAGGCTTCTTCGCCAACCGCTGCGTGCTGCGTTTCACCGCCGAGGGCCTCGAAATGCTGATGGAAGGCGTGCCGCCGGCGATGATCGAGAACACCGCCAAGATGGCCGGCATGCCGGTCGGACCGCTGTCGCTGTCCGACGAGGTGGCGCTCGATCTGGTGCTCAAGATCATGAAGGCGACCGAGGCCGATCTCGGCGCCAATGCGATCGACCAGACCCAGAAGAAGCTGCTGGTCGAGATGGTCGAGAAGCAGGGCCGCTTCGGCCGCAAGAACGGCAAGGGATTTTACAATTATCCCGAAAAGGGCAAGGGCCAGAAGAGCCTGTGGTCGGAATTGGGCGGCTTGCAGCCGAAGCATCTCGACCCCGACACGCCTCGACATCGAGGAGATGAAGCAGCGCTTCCTGGTGGTGCAGGCGGTGGAAGCCGCGCGCACCGTGGAGGACCACGTCATCACAGATCCGCGCGAAGCCGATGTCGGCTCGATCCTCGGCTTCGGCTTCGCGCCGTTCACCGGCGGCACGCTGTCCTACATCGACTTCATGGGCGCGAAGAATTTCGTGGCACTTTGCCACAAGCTGGAGGCCAAATACGGCTCGCGCTTCACACCGCCGAAACTGCTGATCGAGATGGCGGCAAAAGGCGAGACGTTCTATGGCCGGTTCCCGCCGAAGAAGCTGGCCGCGGCGTGAAAGAAGCTGTCATTGCGAGCCAACGGGTCGGCGCGAAGCGCCGCCCGATGACAGGCTCCGCGAAGCAATCCATTGTCACAGCAAGCTGGATTGCTTGGTCGCAAAGGCTCCTCGCAATGACGAAGTTTGGCGATTGAGCGAAACAAAAAGGACCGGGTCATCGACCCGGCCCTTGCTTTATTGCCGTTGATCACAACCTCACGCTGCCTTCAGCAGGCCTTCCATCTTGAGCGCGGCCTGCACGTTGGGACGCGCCGCGACGCGGTCCTTGAAGGCCATCAGGTTCTTCAGGCCGGACAGGTCCATGCCCATGCGTTCGGCCCATTGCAGCATCACGAACAAATAACCGTCGGCGACGGTGAACTGCTTGCCCAACAAATAGTCGCGGCCGGCCAGCTGGGAGTCGGCATATTTGAACTTGCCCATGATGCGGTCCTTGAAGAAGTTCTTCACCTCGTCGGGGATCGCCGGATTGAACAGCGGGCTGAAATTCTTGTGCAGCTCGCTGGTGGTGAAGTTCAGCCACTCCTGCATCTTGTAACGTTCGTCGGTGCCGTTGGCGGGTGCGAGATTCTTGGCCGGCGCCTTGTCGGCGATGATCTGGACGATCACCGGACCCTCGGTCAGCAGTTCGCCGCTGTCCAGCATCAGCGCCGGTACCTGGCCCTTCGGATTGATCTTGGCGAAGTCGTCGCCGTTTTCGGTGGTCTTCGCCCTGAGGTCGACCTTGACCAGTTCGTGGGCGAGACCGGCTTCATGCAGCGCGATGTGGGGGGAGAGCGAGCAGGCTCCGGGCGAATAATACAGCTTCATTGGAATTTTCCCTTCCTGAGATTATTGGTTATTTAAGGCGCGATGATTAAATGCATTTGCATGCAATAGTCAAGATTGATGCAGCTGCATTTATTGGGCTAGGGTGGTTGTTGTTCTGAGGTTCTTTTCTAGCTCCGTCAGTCTAGCAACAGATCTTGCGAACCCAAACCGCACCGGGGTAGCGATGCCGGCGAACTTCCGATCCGGCCGCTGGAGTTGAATGCCAAGCCATGAGCGTTGCCATGAAACGTAAACCTTCGACCGAGGCGACGGCAGCCTGGATCCGGCTGATGCGGATCCAGAGCCGGGTGCTCGACGCCGTCGAGCAGGATTTGAAGAAGGCCGGCTTCCCGCCGCTGGCCTGGTATGATGCGCTGCTCGAACTGTCGCGCGCGCCGTCGGGCGAAATGCGCCCGGTCGAGCTGGAAAAGCAGATGCTGATCCCGCAATACTCGACCTCGCGGCTGATCGACCGGCTGGTGGACGAGGGGCTGGCGGCGCGCCGCGAATGCAAGATCGACAAGCGCGGCCAGTTCGTCGAGATTACCGAAACCGGACGCGAGCTGCAGAAGAAGATGTGGAGCGCGTATTCCGCCGCGATCGAAAAGCATGTCGGCTCGAAATTGTCCGATGCCGATGCGGTGAGGCTCTGCGGTCTGCTCGACCGGCTGGGCTGCTCATGCGATGAAGCCCAGGCGCCCGCCGCGAGAGACGGCGCGCCGGCGCGATGATGATGATATTGTTTTTGCCTCAAGCCGCCTCGGACCGGTTGGTCTGCGGACATCCCCGACACCGCGCGCATTCGGTCGAAGCGCCTTTTATCCGGAATTTGTATGGCGCGTGACCAGATCGATATGACGCCGCTGCAGTCGCGCGACGAGTTGGTCGGCGTGGCTGGCGGACGGCGTCAAGCCGCCGTCCGAATTCCGGATCGGCACCGAACACGAAAAAACGCCGTTCACGCTGCAGGGCCATCATCCCGTGGCCTACCAAGGCGCGCGCGGCATCGGCGCGCTGCTGGAAGGCATGCAGCTGCTGCTCGGCTGGGAGCCGATCATCGGAGCGCGGCAACATCATCGGGTTGTACGACGTCACCGGCGGCGGCGCGATTTCGCTGGAGCCCGGCGGACAATTCGAACTGTCGGGCGCGCCGGTAGAGACCGTGCATCAGACCCAGTCCGAACTGATGGCGCATCTGGCGCAGGTGCGCGAGATCGCCACCCCGCTCGGCATCGGCTTCCTCGGGCTCGGCATGACGCCGTCATGGTCGCGCGCCGAGATCCCGATGATGCCCAAGGGCCGCTACAAGATCATGACCGACTACATGCCGAAGGTCGGCCAATACGGCCTCGACATGATGTACCGGACCTGCACGGTGCAGACCAATCTCGACTTCTCGTCGGAAGCCGACATGGTCAAGAAGCTGCGGGTATCGGTGGCGCTGCAGCCGGTGGCCACCGCGCTGTTCGCCAACTCGCCGTTCACCGAAGGCAAGCCCAACGGCTTCCTGTCGTTCCGCTCCGAGATCTGGCGCGATACCGACAATGCCCGCTCCGGGATGATTCCGTGGGCGTTCGAGGACGGCATGGGGTTCGAACGCTGGGTCGATTACGCGCTGGATGTGCCGATGTATTTCGTCAAGCGCGGCGATGCCTATATCGACGTCGCCGGATCGTCGTTCCGTGATTTCTTCGACGGCAGGAATCCGGCCTTTCCCGGCGAGCGTCCGACGCTGTCGGATTGGGCCAACCATCTTTCGACGATCTTTCCGGAAGTGCGGCTGAAGCGCTACCTGGAAATGCGCGGCGCCGACGGCGTGCCGTGGGGACGGCTGCCGGCGCTGCCGGCGTTCTGGGTCGGGCTGCTCTACGACGACACCAGCCTGGACGCCGCCTGGGACATCGCCAAGCACTGGAATGCCGAGGAGCGTCAGGCGTTGCGCGACGACGTGCCGCGCTTCGGCTTCAAGGCCAGGATCAGGGATCGCTATCTGTTCGAAATCGCCAAGGAATGCCTGGCGCTGGCGCATGCGGGGCTGCGGCGGCGCGCCCGCATCGATCATCTCGGCCGTGACGAGACCCGTCATCTCGAGCCGTTGCAGCGGATCATCGACTCCGGACATACCCCCGCCGAGGAGATGCTGGAGAAATTCCACGGTCGCTGGCAGGGCTCCGTGGAACCGGCCTATGAGGAGTACGCGTTCTAGCTGGGCCCAGCCCGCTGACCGCCGTTCATCCGCCGTACAGGTTGATGGCGATCAAATGGCGTTCCGCGGGACGGCGGTCAGTCCGGTTAGTCGAAAGCAATCGCGAATGTGGGGAGGCCGCCTGCTCAGGGCGTGTTTGGTGACGCTGGCTTTTTCGGCGGCCGCGACGGCCGCGCGACCGGCGCGGGCGCAGGCCAATTTCGATCGTCCGGGCGGTGACTATCAGAGTTCGCCGGTCGCTTCGGGCGATCCGGAGGATTGCGCCCTGGTGTGCGAGCGCGACCGGCGCTGCCGGGCCTGGAGCTTCAACTATCCGACCGACATCGCCAGCGGCGCGGTGTGCTGGCTCAAGAGCAGCGTGCCGCCGCGGGTCCAGGATAGTTGCTGCGTTTCAGGCGTGCGCGGCGCCGGCGTGGTGGAACCGCGCAATACCGGGATCGAAACCTCGATCGACCGGTTCGGCGGCGACTACCGCAATTTCGAGCTCAAAAGCGGCGAGGGCGACGAGGCCTGCAAGGCGGCCTGCGCCGGCGAAAAGCAATGCCGGGCCTGGACCTATGCGCGGCCGGGATATGTCGGCAGAGACGCGCACTGCTTTCTGAAGAAAGAGATAAAACCGCCGCGGCGCAAGCCCGGCTTCATTTCGGGCGTGGTGCGGTAGCGATTGCGATTCTTCTTCCTCATCCTGAGGAGCGGCCGCTTGGCCGCGTCTCGAAGGATGAGAACACATTGTGGCGTCATGGTTCGACACGCGCGCAGGCCCGCGCTCCTCACCATGAGGACTTTTCCTCAATGCACCGCGGTAAAAAACCGAGCGAGGCGGAAGCCGGACAGCCAGGTCCATACCGGCTGGCTGCGGATGCCGAGATCCCACGATCCGACCACGGCGTCGGCGCGGCCGACCAGATCATCCATCGGCAACAGCCCGACCCCGCCTTCGCGGACCGGGACGCGGCTGTCGGCGGAGTTGTCGCGGTTGTCGCCCATCACGAACAATCGGCCCGGCGGCACCGTCACTTCCGGCGTGTTGTCGAGCCGGCCATTGTCGTAAAGCTTGAAAATCTCGTGGGAGACGCCGCCGGGCAAGGTCTCGATGTAGCGACGCGCCGGCTCGGATCCGCCATTGTCGTCTTCGGCTTCGCCGAGTGCCGTCGGGCTTCAGCGTCGCCGGACGGTCGTTGATGAAGAGCTGGCCCTGCCGCATCTGGATGCGGTCGCCGGGCAGGCCGACGACGCGCTTGACCCAGGCCTGCGAGCGGTCGCCGGGCCAGCGGAACACCACCACATCGCCGCGCTTCGGCGTCCGGCCGAACACCCGTCCGGTCTCGGGCAGGTTGATCTGAATCGGCAGCGACGCGGTGCTGTAGCCGTAAGGATATTTCGACGCCAGCAGCGCATCGCCGATCAGCAGCGTCGGCTCCATCGAACCCGAGGGCACGTAGAACGGTTCTGCCAGCGCGCCCTTGGCCAGGAAAACCACCAGCACGATTGCCGCGAGCTGGGCGAATTGGCCGCGCCAGGTGCTTGGCTTGGAAGCTACCGTTTCGGTGTCGCTGCTCACTAGCCCGTCCCTCCAACCGTAATGCGTTCCATCCGCAAGGTCGGCTGGCCGACGCCGACCGGCACGCCCTGGCCGTTCTTGCCGCAGGTGCCGATGCCGGTATCCAGCGCCAGATCGTTGCCGATCATGGTGATGCGGTGCAGGTCGGTCGGCCCGTTGCCGATCAGCATCGCGCCCTTCAGCGGCGCGCCGAGCTTGCCGTTCTCGATCTTGTAGGCCTCGGTGCACTGGAACACGTATTTGCCCGAGGTGATGTCGACCTGGCCGCCGCCGAAATTGGCGGCGTAGATGCCGTTCTTGACCGAGGCCAGGATTTCCGCGGGGTCGCGGCCACCCGCCAGCATGTAGGTGTTGGTCATCCGCGGCATCGGCACATGGGCATAGCCCTGGCGGCGGCCATTGCCGGTCGGCTTCATGTTCATCAGCCGGGCGTTCTGGCGGTCCTGCATATAGCCGACCAGGACGCCGTCCTCGATCAGCACGGTGCGGCTGGTCGGCGTGCCCTCGTCGTCGATCGACAGCGAGCCGCGCCGCGAGGCGATGGTGCCGTCATCGACCACGGTGACGCCCTTGGCGGCGACCTGCTGGCCCATCAGGCCGGCGAACGCGGAAGTCTGCTTGCGGTTGAAATCGCCTTCCAGTCCGTGGCCGACGGCCTCGTGCAGCATCACGCCGGGCCAGCCGGCGCCGAGCACGACATCCATTTCGCCGGCGGGCGCCGGCACCGATTCGAGATTGACCATCGCTTCGCGGATCGCGCCGTCGGCGGCCTCGCGCCATGCCTTGGTCTCGATGAAGCGGGCATAGCCCTCGCGGCCGCCATAGCCCTTGCTGCCGCTCTCCTGGCGGTCGCCTTGCCCGGCGACCACCGAAATATTGACCCGCACCAGCGGGCGGATATCGCGGTAGCTCTCGCCGTCGGGGCGCAGGATTTCCACCACCTGCCAGGTCGCGCCGAGGCTGACCGTGACCTGCCGCACCCGCGGATCCTTGTCGCGGACATAGGCGTCGATTTCGGCGAGCAATTTTACCTTGCTCTCGAAGCCCGGGGCATCGAGCGGATTGTCGTCGCCATAGAGCCGCACATTGGTATGCGCGGGCGCTGCGGCAAAAGTTCCGGAATAGCCGCCGCGCACCGCATGCACTGCATCGGCGGCCCGCATCAGCGCCGGCAGCGAGACGTCGGAGGAATGCGCGTAGCCGACCGCATCGTCCTTGACCGCGCGCAGCCCAAAACCCTGCGAGGTGTCATAGGTGGCCTGCTTGAGCCGGCCATTGTCGAACATCAGCGCTTCGGTCTGGCTGTATTCCAGAAACAATTCGCCGTCGTCGGCGCCGGACAGTCCCCGCGCCAGTTCGGTACGCACCGAATCGCGGTCGAGATTGGCGCGGTCGAGCAGGGAGGTCGTGGGGGTCATGGGGCCTGTTCCGTTGCGGGTAGCGATGGCTTCAAGATAGTCGCTCACGGCCGGGGTTGCGAGGGGGCCGCGCAGGCCCGATTGCCGCATCGAGGACGGCGCGTTGGCAGATATCGTTGTCAGCTATACGTCCCATGACTAGGACCGGGCGTTCCGGACGGACCGGAATTATTAAAACTTGGTCATGCGGCGCGCATGCGTGGCGTAAATTATCGGATCGAACGGATCGGACGCGATAACGAATGCGATGCGGGTCAGACACATCAGCAAACCCTCAACGGCTTCCCTGAACTGACCGGGGACGACATCGGGGCCTGCCCTGTCGTCGGCGCGCATTGAAAATGATTCGCTCCTTCGTCATGGCCGGGACAAGCCCGGGTATGATGAGGTTCACGACAAAGCCGGTTCTACTGGCTGCATTTCCGGTCAAACTCTCAGGATAGGGTCTCTGCCCTCACGGCAGCTTGTCATAGCCCTCGCCGAGCCCGTTCAGGCTGAGCGGAAACCCGATGCCCTCTTCGGGGGTCTCGAAGATGATAAAGGTCGCGGTCTTGGCGGTGCGGAGCTGGCCCAGGAGCTTGTCGTCCATCACAACTTCGGCAACGCAGCCATTGGGCAGGCATCGGACAAAACCGGCGCGGCCGACGTCGACATTGTCGAGCTTCAGGCCGAGGCCGGAGGGCAGCAGCACGCCGAGCGGCGCCACCACCCGCATCAGCTTGCTCTTCTGGTCGGCGGTTTTCAGCACGATGACGGTGAGGCCGGCATTGGAGCGGTCTTCCGCTACCACGCTCTGGATCAGGGCGCATTGCTCGGCCTGCGCGCCGGGCGGGGTGTCGCAGCGAATCTGCCAGTCGCCATGGACCGACCGCACCGCGCCCTGGGCGCTGGCGGCAGCGGTCAGGCCGAGCGAGAGCGCGATGGCGAGACTTGCCGCGCCCAGCAGGCGGCTCAAGCCCAAAGCACCAAAGCCCGAGGTAAATCGAGAGCCCTGGGTTGCGTTGCGCCGGTTCAGGTCGTTTGAAGGCCCCATCGGGGTCGATCCCTCCAGTATTCCGGTGGTAATGTCGGTCCGAAACTTGGACTGATACGGCAATGACGGCGCCTTGAAGGCAATCCGGCGCTGCGACGGCCGCGCGAAAGTCGCGAATCAGGTTCCTGTGGAACGCTCCGTCTGTGCCTACATCGGGCAATCCGCCTGTCAAGCGCCGCCCGGCGGCAATCGGCGCGCTTTCGCCTGATTTCACGGGAAAATGTGACGCCTGCGGATCAGGCGGTAACGCATCGCTGCGGGTCGCACTACTGCATTGCGAGAGGCGGCGAATTATGGTTTGAGAGGCTGGATTTCGACGCGTTCTAACGATCCGGCCCCAAGATACTCCCAAGGCCGTTTGTCAGGGGGCGGATCGTACAGCATCTCTCGTCATCCGGCGGAATGCTTTGGGGTTCTATCAAGGGAGCGCGAACGGCATGAAGATGTCGAAGGGCCAACTGGGCCGGCGGTTGTTGGGACTAGCGGTAGCCGGCGTTGCGCTGGCGGCCGGCGGGGCAGTGTTCGCCGAAGAGCTGGGGCAGCCGTCGCCGTGGGAATTCAACCTGCAGGCGTCGGCCACGCCGGTGATGGACAACATCATCTGGTTTCACGATTGGCTGCTTGTCATCATCACGGTGATCACGCTGTTCGTTCTGGCGCTGCTGATCACGGTGGTCGTGAAATTCAACGCCAAAGCCAATCCGGTCCCCTCCAGGACCACGCATAACACCCTGATCGAAGTGGCCTGGACGCTGATTCCGGTGCTGATTCTGGTCGGCATCGCGGTGCCGTCGTTTCGGCTGCTGTTTCAGGAACTCGACATTCCCAAGGCCGATCTGACGGTCAAGGCGACCGGCAAGCAGTGGTACTGGAGCTACGCCTATCCGGACAACGGCAAGTTCGAGTTCGATTCGCTGCTGGCCAAGGACAAGCAGCCGCGGCTGCTCGGCGTCGATAACGAGATGGTGGTGCCGGTGAACAAGGTTGTCCGGGTGCAGGTCACCGGCGCAGACGTCATCCATTCCTTCGCGGTACCGGCGTTCGGCATCAAGATCGACGCGATTCCCGGCCGACTCAACGAAACCTGGTTCAAGGCCACCAAGACCGGCATGTTCTACGGCCAGTGCTCGGAACTGTGCGGCAAGGATCACGCCTTCATGCCGATCGCGGTGCGGGTGGTGAGCGACCAGGATTTCGCGGCCTGGGTTGCGACCGCGCAGAAGAAATTTGCGGCCGCGCCGGCGAACAACTCGTTCGCCTCGGCGGCCGAAGCGGTGCAGTGAGCTCAAGAGCTCACGCGCGCAACACGGGACAAGAGCGACGGGACCGCGAGGTCCGATTAAGACTGCAAGGCAGGATTTGAAAATGGCAACGACCGCAGCAACACCGGCTCATACCGATCACGGGCATGACGATCACGCGCACGACCACCCGACCGGCTGGCGACGTTTCGTCTATTCGACCAACCACAAGGACATCGGCACGATGTACCTGGTGTTCGCGATCATGGCGGGGCTCATCGGCGGCCGATGTCGATCGCGATCCGGGCCGAACTGATGTTTCCCGGCGTGCAGATTTTCCACCAGACTCACACGTACAACGTATTCGTGACCGCGCACGGCCTGATCATGATCTTCTTCATGGTGATGCCGGCGATGATCGGCGGTTTCGGCAACTGGATGGTTCCGCTGATGATCGGCGCGCCCGACATGGCGTTCCCGCGCATGAACAACATCTCGTTCTGGCTGCTGCCGGTCGCGTTCGCGCTTGCTGATCATCTCGACCTTCGTCGAGGGCGAGCCGGGCTCCAACGGCGCCGGAACGGGCTGGACGCTTTATGCGCCGCTGTCGACGACCGGTCATCCCGGACCGGCGGTCGATTTCGTCATCCTGGCGCTGCATCTGGCCGGCGCCTCGTCGATCCTCGGCGCCATCAATTTCATCACCACGATCTTCAACATGCGCGCGCCGGGCATGACCCTGCACAAGATGCCGCTGTTCGTGTGGTCGATCCTGGTGACGGTGTTCCTGCTGCTGCTGGCGCTGCCGGTGCTGGCCGGCGCCATCACCATGCTGCTCACCGACCGCAATTTCGGCACCACGTTCTTCTCCGCCGACGGCGGCGGCGATCCGATACTGTTCCAGCATCTGTTCTGGTTCTTCGGCCACCCCGAAGTCTACATCCTGATCCTGCCGGGCTTCGGCATGATCAGCCAGATCATCTCGACCTTCTCGAAGAAGCCGGTGTTCGGCTATCTCGGCATGGCCTATGCGATGGTGGCGATCGGCGGCATCGGCTTCGTGGTGTGGGCGCACCACATGTACACCGTCGGCATGTCGTCGGCGACACAGGCCTATTTCGTCGCCGCGACCATGGTGATCGCGGTGCCGACCGGTGTGAAGATCTTCTCCTGGATCGCCACGATGTGGGGCGGCTCGATCGAGTTCAAGACCCCGATGCTGTGGGCGATCGGCTTCATCTTCCTGTTTACGCTCGGCGGCGTCACCGGCGTCGTGCTGGCCAACGCGGGCGTCGATCGCGTGCTGCAGGAAACCTACTACGTCATCGCGCACTTCCATTATGTGATGGGCGTCGCCGCGGTGTTCGCGATCTTCGCCGGCTGGTACTACTGGTTCCCGAAAATGTCCGGCTACATGTATCAGCGAGACCATCGGTAAGGCGCACTTCTGGGTGATCTTCGTCGGTGTCAACATCCTGTTCTTCCCGCAGCATTTTCTGGGACTGCAAGGCATGATGCGGCGCTCCGTCGACTATCCGGACGCGTTCGCGGGCTGGAATGTGGTGTCGTCGGTCGGGGCCTTCATCTCCGGTTTTGGCGTCCTGATCTTCATCTACGGCGTGATCGATGCGTTCGTGCGCAAGCAGCAGGCCGCCGACAATCCGTGGGGTGTCGGCGCCACCACGCTGGAATGGACGCTGTCGTCGCCGCCGCCGTTCCATCAGTTCGAAGTGCTGCCGCGCGTCCAGTAATGCGAATGCGCGGCGCGCTGACTGCGCCGCGCCTTTAGGAAGCGAGACCTGTCTTGTCGGTTGTCGATCACAACGCCATCGGGCTGTCGCCTCGGATTTCCGAGGCCGAGGTTGCCGACTACATCGCGCTGCTGAAGCCGCGGGTGATGTCGCTGGTGATCTTTACCGCGCTGGTCGGCCTCGTGATCGCGCCGGGCCACGTCCATCCGGTGCTGGCGTTCACCTCGATCCTGTGCATCGCGGTCGGCGCCGGCGCCTCGGGCGCGCTCAACATGTGGTACGAGAGCGATATCGACGCGCTGATGTCGCGTACCGCCAACCGGCCGATCCCGCGCGGACGCATCACCCGGCCCGAAGCGCTGGCGTTCGGAGTGACGCTGGCGTTTTTCTCGGTGATGACGCTGGGCATCCTGGTCAACTGGTTCGCGGGCGGGCTGCTCGCCTTCACGATCTTTTTCTACGTCGTGATCTATACCATCGCGCTGAAACGCTGGACCGCGCAGAACATCGTGATCGGCGGCGCGGCCGGCGCGCTGCCGCCGGTGGTGGCGTGGGCGGCGGCGACCGGCTCGCTGTCGGTCGAGCCGCTGCTGCTGTTCTTGATCATCTTCTTCTGGACCCCGCCGCATTTCTGGGCGCTGGCGCTGTTTCGCACCGACGACTACGCCCGCGCCGGGGTGCCGATGCTGCCCGTGGTCGCCGGTCCCGACGCCACCCGGCTGCAGATCCTGCTTTATACCTTGGTGCTGGTCGTGGTCGCCGCGCACCCTGGCCGCTCGGCTATTTCGACGCGGTCTATGGCGTGACCTCGCTGGTGCTCGGCGCCGGCATGCTGGCGCTCGCGATCAACGTCTACCGGCGCCGCGAGGGCAGCGAAGCGCTGCGCGCGACGCGCAGACTGTTCGCGTTCTCGATCCTTTATCTGTTCGCGCTGTTCGCGACCTTGCTGCTCGAGGTTGTCGTCCATGCCGTCGCCCCTTCGATCTGGTAGGGGGCGCATGGCGAGGCGATGGACGACAAGCAAGAGCCAAATGGAATCGTCCTCACCGAGGCGCAGAAGAAGAGCCGCCGCCAGCGTTCGATCGCCATCGCGCTGGCGCTCGGCGTCCTGGTCGTGCTGTTTTTCGCGGTCACCATCGTCAAGGGACCGGCCGTGCTAGTGCGGCCAATGTGAGCGACATGGAAAGACAACCGACGATACCGCAACCGCCGACCGCAAGCCGCAAGCCGGCGCGCCTCGGTCGCGATGCGGTGGTGGCTTCGATCTGCGGCCTGGTCGTGGTGCTGATGGTCGGCGCGTCCTATGCCGCGGTGCCGTTCTACAACTGGTTCTGCCGCGCCACCGGCTTCAACGGCACCACCCAGGTCGCGATCTCGGCGCCGCCATCGGCGTCGCTGGCGCGGAAGATCGCGGTGCGCTTCGATTCCAACGTGGCCGCCGGGCCTGCCGTGGAAGTTCGAGCCGGAGCAGACCGAGATCGAGATCAGGATCGGCGAAGTCGTCACCGTGTACTACACCGTGACCAACCAGGCGGCGCGGACCACCACCGGGCAGGCCGCCTACAATGTGGCGCCGCTGACGGTCGGCAAGTATTTCGAGAAGATCAACTGCTTCTGCTTCACCGAACAGACCATGGCGCCCGGCGAAAAGCGCCAGATGGCGGTGGTGTTCTACGTCGATCCCTCGATCGTCGACGACAGCGACAATGACGGGCTGAACACCATCACCCTGTCCTATACCTTCTACCCCGTGCGCGATCCGGCGCCGAAGCCGCTGGCGGCGAGCGAGCCGGACAAACCCAAGGGAAACCTCTGACCGATCTCGGTCGCAGGATTTGATTTTTGAGACGAAGACGTGCCGAAACCCACCGGCACCGCTAACGGAGAGACCGCAATGGCTACGGCGCAAGTCAAGCATCACGACTACCACCTCGTCGATCCGAGCCCGTGGCCGATCGTCGGCTCGGTCTCGGCCTTCATCATGGCGGTCGGCGCCATCAGCTGGATGCATCATCTGTACGCGGCGGCGCCGATCATTTTCGGCATCGGCGTCATCGGCGTGCTCTACACCATGGCGAGCTGGTGGACGGATGTGATCCGCGAGGCGCAGTACAAGGGCGATCACACCCGCGTGGTGCAGATCAGCCACCGCTACGGCATGATCCTGTTCATCGCCTCCGAGGTGATGTTCTTCGTCGCCTGGTTCTGGGCCTTCTTCAACTCGTCGCTGTTCCCCGGCGATCCCGTCCATGTCACCCGCGACGCGCTGTTCGGCGGCGTCTGGCCGCCCAAGGGCATCGAGACCTTCGATCCCTGGCATCTGCCGCTGCTCAATACGCTGTTGCTGCTGACCTCCGGCACCACGGTGACCTGGGCGCACCACGCGCTGCTGGAGAACGATCGCCAGGGCCTGAAATACGGGCTGATCCTGACGATCCTGCTCGGCGCCACCTTCACCTGCGTGCAGGCCTTCGAATACAGTCACGCCGCCGTTCAGCTTCGCCGGCAACATCTACGGCGCCACCTTCTTCATGGCGACCGGCTTCCACGGCTTCCATGTGCTGGTCGGCACCATCTTCCTGATCGTGTGCCTGATGCGCGCCTATGCCGGGCATTTCACGCCGACCCAGCATCTCGGCTTCGAATTCGCCGCCTGGTACTGGCATTTCGTCGACGTGGTCTGGCTGTTCCTGTTCATCTGCATCTATGTCTGGGGCCACGGCGCCGAAACCATGGCCCAGGGAGCGCATTGATCCCAACGCCGACATGCTACAAGGGGCGGCCGCAGGGCCGCCCTTTTTGTTTCGTTGTTGTTTACCCTCTCCCGTTGCGGGAGAGGATGGCGAGGCGAAGTCCGAGCCGGATAAGGGGCGCGGCAGCACGAGGACTCGAATCCCTCACCTGCCTTCGCGGAGTTTATCGTCGGGCGGCGCTTCGCGCCGACCCGCTGGCGAAGGCACCCTCTCCCGCAAGGGGAGCGGGGAAGGAAAAGCACATGACCGACGATCCGCCCGTCACCGTCTTGCAGAGCGCGATGCGCGGCCTCGCCTGCCGATGCCCGCGCTGCGGCAAGGGCAAACTGTATTCGGGATTCCTTGACCTGCGGCCGAATTGCGAAGTCTGCGGGCTCGATTATGCCTTCATCGACCCCGGCGACGGGCCGGCGATTTTCATCATCATGATTGCCGGCGCCATCGTGGTCGCCTGCGCGCTGATCGTCGAGGTCAAGTACCAGCCGCCCTACTGGCTGCACGCGGTGCTTTGGCTGCCGCTGATTCTCGTCACCACGCTGCTGCCGCTGCGGGCGATGAAGTCGCTGCTGATCGCGCTGCAATTCCACCACAAGGCCGCGCGCGGGCCGGCTGATCGATCGCGATCCGCAATGACCGCGACAACGGGACCAAGGCGCGGCGTCGCCGGTTTTGCCATTTTCACGCTGGTCGATGCTGGCGCTGTTCGTCGGCCTCGGGGTCTGGCAGCTGCAGCGCCGGACCGAGAAGCATGCGTTGATCGCGGCCTTGACCGAGCGGCTCGCCGGCGCACCGGCAGCGCTGCCGCCGGCTTCGCAGTGGAGCGCGCTGACACCGGCCCGCGACGAATTCCGCCGCGTCAGTTTTGCCGCGACCTATGAGCACGCTCCGGATGCGATGGTCTACAGCTCCGGCTCCGCCATTCGCGGGGATATTTCCGGTCCCGGCACCTGGGCGTTCCTGCCGGCGCGGCTGGCGGATGGCGAGACCGTCGTCATCGACGCCGGCTTTGTGCCAAACACCATGCAGGAGCGCGGCCTGCAGGATCGCGCGGTGAGCCGGCTCGTCACCGGCGAGCCGGTCACGCTGACCGGCTACCTGCGCTTTCCGGAAAAGGCCGGCGTGCTGACGCCCGCGGAAAATCTCACCAAGCGGCTGTGGTTCACCCGGGATCATCTCGCCATGGCGCGGATGCTCGGCTGGGGCGAGGTGGCGCCGTTCTATATCGACCTGGAGGCGCCGGTGCCCGCAAGCGGCGTGCCCAAGCCCGGCCCGCTCGAGGTCCATCTCAAAGACGACCACATGCAATACGCCATCACCTGGTTTGGGCTGGCCGGCGCGGTGGTGATCGCGTTCGCGGTGTGGTGGCGGGCGCAGCGGCGGGCTTAGGCGTTCGGCCCAACCGACTTTTTTCGCCGGGCGGCGTCACCCGGGTTATTGACTCACATAGCTCACTGGTTATACGTTAATCAATAGCCAGCAGGTTATCGAATGCCGAACGCTCACGATGTGCTGTTCAGGACGCTCGCCGATCCGACCCGGCGGGCGATCTTCGAACGCCTATGCCGCGAAGGAGAGCAGACGGTCGGGGCACTGACCGCCCGGGCCGGGATCTCGCAACCGGCCGTCTCAAAGCACCTCGGCGTTCTCAAGCACGCCGGGCTGGTGCGCCACCGCCACGAAGGACGACAGACCCATTATAGCGCGCAGCTCGGCGCGCTGGCCCCGCTGATCGACTGGACCAGCCAGATGACCGGCTTCTGGCAAAGCCGATTCGATCAACTCGAAGATCTGCTCAAGAGGATGGACCAATGAGCACACCTGCGACCGAAACGCTCGCCGTCGTTGTCGAACGGGAGCTATCTTATCCGCCGGAAAAGATCTGGCGCGCGCTCACGCAACCACACCTGATCGAGGAGTGGCTGATGAAGAACGACTTCAAGCCTGTCGTGGACCACCGTTTCAATCTTCGCGCCGACTGGGGCGCCGTCGACTGTCAGGTCCTGGCAGTCGAGCCGAACAAAACGCTGTCCTACACGTGGGCGGCCTATGGTCTCGAAAGCGTCGTCACCTGGACTCTCACCGCCACCAGCACCGGGACCCACCTGCGCATGGAGCAGTCGGGCTTCCGGCCGGATCAGCAACAGGCCTACCAGGGCGCCAAATACGGGTGGCAGCGGTTCTTTGCCAACCTGGAGCAGGTCGTGGCGCGGACAGACTGAAGCCTGTCGGCACAATGAGGTGCAAATGAAAAAGAGCGCAACGACCAAGGGCGAATCCCCTTCGCGGCTGATCGACGCGAGGATCAAGGAACTGGACGACTGGAGGGGCAAGACGCTCTCCCATGTCCGCGCTCTCATCAAACAGGCTGACCCCGAGGTGGTCGAGGAGTGGAAGTGGCGAGGCGTCCCGGTCTGGTCGCACGATGGTATCATCTGCACCGGCGAGACCTACAAGAGCGTCGTGAAGCTGACTTTCGCCAAGGGCGCTTCGCTCAAGGACCCCTCGGGCCTGTTCAACTCCAGCCTTGAAGGCAACACCAGGCGCGCCATCGATCTGCGTGAGGGTGATGAAATCGACGAGGATGCCTTCAAGACCCTGATCCGCGCCGCCGCAGCCCTGAACGGGTCATCGGCCCGATAGTCGAATCCGGCGTGAATTGGCGCCTGTCCTGGCCGGAGCGATGTCCGCCGCCGCTGCTTTTCGCTCCATCCCCGGCCGGGCCGCGAAGAGGCCGCCGACTGAGGCGGCTCTATTCGAACGTCACCCCGATCCGCTTCTCTTTGCGCCAGACGATGTGGCACGGTTTGCACAGCCCATCGCTCTTGATCCCCAGCGTGAAACGATCAGGAAACCACAGCACACTGGTAACTTCCAGTGCGGCCCCGGAAGCGGAAATATTGCGGACCGTGCAGGGAATCACCTCCCCGCTGAACTCAATCGTTCCAGCTTTCAATACGCGCCTGCGAGAGGCGATCCGGTGTTCATCCATAGCAGCATCAGAGGCGGAATTTGAGTTACGTGCCAACGGTAAAACAAAATACTGACAACTAGCTTACAGCAATCACTGAGGGTCGAAATAGGGCAGCCCTCAAAAAGGCCACTGCAGCGTCGCGCCGTCATTGCGAGCGGAGCGAAGCAATCCATATCTTCTCGCGAGGAAAAGAATGGATTGCTTCGTCGCGGAGCCTGTCATCGGGTGCGCATTCGCGCGACCGGTTGGCGCAATGACGATTGGAAGCGCCTTTCCCGGTTGTTTGAAAGTTGAACCGGAACTCCGGCGTCAATGCTCGTCGAGCTTTTCTCTTACCCGAACGCCACACGCCCCGATGATTTCGTCCTGGCGGCATTTCCCATTGCTTCGAAAACGCTTTATGGTGCGGCTTCGGCTTCGGCATCGGCCAAGGCCAATAAATCATCAAAATCAAAGGCTTGGCGGTCAAGCCCGCGCCTTTGGAGGGCGGTTTGACGCGGTATATTTCGACCCGGGGGGAGGCCCCGAACTTAGGCTTTTGCGACGTGATGCTGACCGGGCTTGCCCGTGACGGCGGCCTCTACGTGCCCGAAGCGTGGCCGCGGCTATCGCCGGAGACCATCGCCGGGTTTTTCGGCCGGCCCTATTGGGAAGTCGCGGTCGATGTGATCCGCCCGTTTGTCGGCGGCGAAATCCCGGACGCCGATCTCGGCCGCATGGCCAACGAGGCCTATGCCACGTTCCGCCATCCCGCCGTGGTGCCGCTCGACCAGATCGGTCCCAATCAATTCGTGCTGGAGCTGTTTCACGGCCCGACGCTGGCGTTCAAGGACGTGGCGATGCAGCTGATCTCGCGGCTGATGGATCATGTGCTGGCCCAGCGCGGCCAGCGCACCACCATCGTGGTCGCGACCTCGGGCGACACCGGGGGCGCTGCGGTCGATGCGTTCGCCGGTCTCGACAATGTCGATCTGATCGTGCTGTTTCCGCACGGCCGGATCTCCGACGTGCAGCGGCGGATGATGACGACGACCGGTGCTGCCAACGTTCACGCGCTGGCGGTCGAAGGCACTTTCGACGATTGCCAGGCGATCGTGAAGGCGCTGTTCAACCATCACAGCTTTCGCGACGCGGTCGCGCTGTCGGGCGTCAATTCCATCAACTGGGCGCGGATCGTCGCCCAGGTGGTGTATTATTTCACCGCCGCGGTGGCGCTCGGCGCGCCGGCGCGGACGGTGGATTTCACCGTGCCGACCGGGAAATTTCGGCGACATCTTCGCCGGCTACGTCGCCAAGCGGATGGGCCTGCCGGTGCGCTGGCTGCGGATCGCCGCCAACGTCAACGATATCCTGCCGCGCACGCTCAAGACCGGCATCTACGAGGTGCGCGAGGTTCACGCCTCGGCCTCGCCGTCGATGGATATCCAGGTCTCGTCGAATTTCGAGCGGCTGTTGTTCGAGGCGAGCGGACGCGACGCCGCCGCTGTGCGCCGGCTGATGGCGTCGCTGAAACAGTCCGGGCGTTTCGTGCTGCCCGACGCGATGCTGGCGGCGATCCGCGCGGAATTCGACGCCGGGCGCGCCGACGAGACCGAGACCAGTGCGGCGATCCGCGCCGCCTGGCGCGAGGCCGGCGATCTGGTCGATCCGCACACCGCGGTGGCGCTGGCGGTGGCGGATCGCGACACTGCGGATTCGACGATTCCCAACATCGTGCTGTCGACCGCGCATGCCGCGAAATTTCCCGATGCGGTCGAGGCCGCCTGCGGCGTGCGCCCGGAATTGCCGGCCTGGCTCGAGGGCCTGATGACCAGGCCCGAGCACATCAAGGTCATGAAGAACGATCAGGTTGAAGTCGAACGGTTCGTGCGCTCGGTCAGCCGCGCCGCCAAGCAAGGAGTTGCCGGATGAGTGTCGACGTTACCAAGCTTCCCTCCGGCCTTACCGTCATCACCGACACCATGCCGCATCTGGAAACCGCGGCGCTCGGGGTGTGGGCCGGGGTCGGCGGCCGCGACGAAAAGCCGAACGAGCATGGCATCTCGCATCTGCTCGAACATATGGCGTTCAAGGGCACCGCGCGGCGCTCGTCGCGCGAAATCGTCGAGGAAATCGAGGCGGTCGGCGGCGATCTCAACGCCGGCACCTCGACCGAAACCACCGCCTATTACGCCCGGGTGATGAAGGCCGACGTGCCGCTGGCGCTCGACGTGCTGTCCGACATTCTCGCCAATCCATCCTTCGTGCCGGACGAGCTGGAGCGCGAAAAGAGCGTCATCGTGCAGGAGATCGGCGCGGCGCAGGACACGCCCGACGACGTGGTGTTCGAGCATCTCAACGAGCTGTGTTACCCGGATCAGCCGATGGGGCGTTCGTTGCTGGGGACGGCAAAGACCCTGAAGGGCTTCAACCGCGACACGCTGCGCGGCTACCTTTCGACGCATTATCGCGGGCCCGACATGGTGGTGGCGGCCGCCGGCGCAGTCGATCACAAGCGGGTCGTCGAGGAAGTGACGCAGCGGTTCGCGAGCTTCGACGGCGCGCCGGCGCCGAAGCCGCAGGCCGCGATGTTCGGCAAGGGCGGCTCCCGCGTGGTGCACCGCGAACTCGAGCAGGCGCATCTGACGCTGGCGCTCGAGGGCGTGCCGCAAACCGATCTGTCGCTGTTCTCCCTGCAGGTCTTCACCAACACGCTCGGCGGCGGGATGTCGTCGCGGCTGTTCCAGGAGGTGCGCGAAAAGCGCGGGCTGTGCTACTCGATCTACACCTTCCATGCGCCGTATACCGACACCGGGTTTTTCGGGCTCTATACCGGCACCGACCCCGGCGACGCGCCGGAAATGATGGAGGTGATCGTCGATGTCATCAACGATGCGGTCGAGACCCTGACCGAAGCCGAAATCGCGCGCGCCAAGGCGCAGATGAAGGCGGGGCTGTTGATGGCGCTGGAAAGCTGCAGCTCCCGCGCCGAACAACTGGCGCGTCACGTCCTGGCCTATGGGCGCCCGCTGACGGTGGAAGAGCTGGTGGCCCGGATCGACGCGGTGAGCGTGGAATCGACCCGCAACGCGGCGCGGGCGCTGTTGTCGCGCAGCCGGCCCGGCGGTGGTCGCGCTTGGCAGCGGCAGGGGTCTGGACACGGCGGTGGCTTTTGCGGAAGGATTGACCGGTCGATGGCCAAGGCGCGCCTGCATTGAAGGCGGTTGCGCCGGCATCGGGTTCGGACACCGGGGAGTATTACGGCATGGCCCTGTTTCGGTTGCCATCCAGCGGATCGGCGGCGCTCGCCCCGCGCGGCCACGGCCTGCTGCTGCGCGCGCCGCAGATGTCGGATTTCCTGCAATGGGCGCATTTGCGCGAATACAGCCGCGAACTACCTGACGCCGTGGGAGCCGATCTGGCCGTCCGACGATCTGACCCGCTCCGGCTTCCGGCGGCGCCTGCGCCGCTATGCCGAGGACATCGCCGCCGACCGGTCCTATCCGTTCATCGTGTTCCGGGAATCCGACGGCGCGATGATCGGCGGCGTCACGCTGGCCAATGTCCGCCGCGGCATCGTGCAGGCCGGCACCATCGGCTACTGGGTCGGGCAACCCCACGCCCATCGCGGCTACATGACGGCGGCGCTGCGGGTGCTGCTGCCGTCGCTGTTCGGCGAACTCAATCTGCACCGCATCGAGGCCGCCTGCATTCCCTCCAATGCGCCGTCGATCCGGGTGCTGGAGAAATGCGGCTTCGACCCGCGAGGGCCTGGCGCGGCGCTATCTCTGCATCAATGGCGTCTGGCAGGACCACCTGCTGTTCGGCCTGCTGCACGAGGATTTTCGCGGCTAACCTTGTTTCCGGATTTTGCCGCGGCTTTCAAGTGCCTTGGGTTCGCCGCCATTGCGCTGTTATAACGCGCCGGCGCGGGCTGCCTTCGGGCGCGCGCATGGATGAGATGTTTTGGGGACGTCCGGATGATGCGTAACAGGCTGATGATGCGGACGATGGGCGACGCTGGCATGGCCGTGCGCGCGTCGCGCTGGCGCTGGCCGTTGCCGGCGCCCTGTTGTCGGGGTGTGGCGGCGGCGGCATGTTCGGCGCCTCATCCGATTCCAGCCCGTCGATCGGCGACAGGTTCAGCCAGCTGTTCGGCTCGAAATCGCAAGCCGTCGGCGAGCGCGCGCCGCCGCCGGTGGACAACGAACTGATCTGCCCTCCGGTGAGCATTCGCGCCGGAGCGTCGACCTATGCGGTGGCCGCACCCGGCAAGCAGCCGGTCGGCAACGATCTGCGTTATCAGGCGACGATCACCCGCACCGCGCGCGATTGCACCCAGAACGGCGACCAGATCACCGCGCGAATCGGCATTCAGGGCCGCGTCATCGCCGGCCCGGCCGGAAGCGCCGGCAGACCGTCGAGGTTCCGATTCGCGTCGCGGTGGTGCAGGGCGGCGTGCAGGAGCAGACCATCGCGACCAAGGTCTACCGCACCACGGTGACGATGTCGAGGAGGGCAACGATGCCGTTCAGCCTGGTTGCCGAAGATATGGTGTATCCGGTGCCGCCCGGCGCCGACCGGCGATTCCTACATCTTCTATATCGGCTTCGATCCGCAGGCGCTGACGCCGGAGCCGAAGCCGAAAGTGGCGAGGAAGAGAAGGCCGGCAGCGCCGCCGCCCGGCTGACCGGGGTTTCGCCGGAAGAAATAAAGCGAGGTCGTCATCGCCCGCGGAATGAGCCGGGCGGAGCCGATCAGTTCAGCTTTTGCGCGAACTTCGGCAATGCCCTTGGCCAACAGATCGTCGGCGACCGGGCCCTTCACCGATTGCGACAGGATGGTGGAGGCCGCCGTCACCGCGGCATTGGCCGCCGCCGAACGGACGTCGGCGATGGCCTGGGCTTCGGCCAGCGCGATCTTGCCCTCGGCGGTCTTGGTGCGCCGCGCGACGAAATCTTCCATCTTGGTCTTGGCCTCGGAGGCGATCCGCTCGGCGTCGGCCTTCGCCGATGTCGATGATGTCCTGGGCCTCGCGCTCCGCGCTGGCGTGACGGGCCTTGTATTCCGCGAGCAGTTTGGCGGCCTCGTCCTTGAGGCGGCGGGCGTCGTCGAGTTCGGCCTTGATGCGGTCGCTGCGATGATCGAGCGTCTGTCAGCACCGTGCGGTGGATGCCGAAATAGGCGAACACGCCCATCAGGATGACGAAGGCGACGGCGACCCAGAATTCCGGTTCGGCGAACATCAGACTTATCCCTTCAAGGACGCGTCGACGGCGCTGTCCACCGACTTGCCGTCGGGCAGCACGGCCGGTGAGCTGCTGCACGATCGCGGCGGCCGCATCCGCGGCAATGCCGCGGACGTTGCTCATCGCCGCCTCGCGCGTCGAGGCGATGGTCTTTTCAGCCTCGGCGAGCTTGACGCGCCAGCCGCTGTTCCAGCGTCTTGCGCTCGGCCTCGGAGGCCGCGTTGAGCTTTTCGCGGGTCTCGGCGCCGATCGCCTGCGCGCGCGAGCGCGCCGCGGCCAGTTCGCTTTCATAGGCCTTCAGCGCGCTGTCGGACTCGTCCTTCAGCTTTTGCGCGTCGGCGAGGTCGCCGTCGATCGCGTTCTGACGTTCGTCGAGCAGGCTGCCGACCCGCGGCAGCGCGATTCGCGAGACGATCAGATAGAGCGCGACGAAGGCGATCAGCAGCGACACCAGTTGCGAAGCAAAGGTGTCCTTCTGGAACGGCGGAAACGCGCGTCCATGGGCATCGGCTTCGGTGTGGGCGTCGTGCCCTTGGGCGCCATGACTTTCAGCCACCGGCTTCTCCTGTTCGGCTTAGCCGCGCTATCTTCTGCGTTCGGAATACGCGCGTAGGTCTATCAGAGCGCGAACAGCAGCAGCAGCGCGATCAGCAGCGAGAAGATGCCGAGCGCTTCGGTCACGGCGAAGCCGAAAATCAGGTTGCCGAACTGGCCCTGGGCTGCCGAAGGATTGCGCACCGCGGCGGCGAGATAGTTGCCGAAGATGATGCCCACGCCTGCGCCGGCGCCACCCATGCCAATGCAGGCAATACCAGCGCCAATGTACTTCGCGGCAATCGGATCCATGAAACGAACTCCTTCTTGAGGTTTGGTAGAGAGGCAGGGTTACCAGAAAGGCCAGGTCAGTGGCCCGGATGGATAGCATCGTTGATATAGATGCACGGTGAGGATGGTGAAGACGTAGGCCTGCAGGAACGCGACCAGCAGTTCGAGCGCGGTCAGCGCGATCACCATGCCGAGCGGCAACACAGCGCCGAAGTAACCGGCAATGCCAAGGCCCGCCAGCAGCGGAATGAAGCTTGCGAACACCGCCAAGGCGATGTGGCCCGCGAGCATGTTCGCGAACAGACGCACCGAGTGCGAGATCGGCCGCAGGAAGAACGAGAACACCTCGATGAACACCACCAGCGGCAGGATGAAGATCGGAATGCCCGACGGCACGAACAATTTGAAGAATTTCAGGCCGTTCTTGTAGAAACCGTAGATCAGCACGGTCAGAGAACACCATCATCGCCAGCGCCGCCGTGACGATGAGGTGGCTGGCGATCGTGAAGTTGTAGGGAATGACCCCGACGATGTTCGATACGGTGATGAACATGAAGATCGAGAACACCAGCGGAAAGAACTTCATTCCTTCCTTGCCGGCGGTCGAGCGGATGGTGTTGGCGACGAATTCGTAGCTCAGATTTCGGCGACCGACTGGATGCGCCCGGGCACCAGCCGCCGTCCGGCGACGCCGCCGATCATCAGCAGCGAGATCAGCGCCACCGAGCCGAACATGTAGGCCGACGAATTGGTGAAGGCGATCTCCTGATCGCCGATATGGCCGATCGTGAAGAGCTTGTCGATGTGGAACTGTTCGATCGGATCGATCATCCGCGCGGCATCTCTGTTCCGCCGGCCACGCCGGCGCTCTGCAATCAATTCGTTCCGGCTTTCCGTCTTAGCGGTCGGTTCGGTCCGGAGCCACGCCTGCCGATCTCACCACGTTGACCACGCCGGCGACGAAGCCGAGCAGAACGAACACGATGAGTCCCGAAGGGCGATGTCGACAGCAAACGGTCGAAACCCCAGCCAATCAACGCTCCGACGACAACGCCGGCGATCAACTCCGAAGAAAGCCGGAAACCGAGCGCCATCGCCGAGGCTCTGGCCGCACCGTCTCCGCTTCCAGCTCCGGGTTGGTCAGTCCTGATTTTGCGGCTGTCCCGAATTTCGGACAACCGGTGATCCAGACTTCCGAGCCTTGCGGAAAGCGCAGCTTCGTCGGAGGACGATTTATCGCGACTTCCATTTCCGCCGTCGTCCGTGCCTTCAGCCATGCTGTGGAGACCCGAAACGGTGCCGCGTTGATGGAAATGACGCCCCGTCACCCTCAAAAGCCGCGCGGACCATACTGACCGCGTCTAACCAAGTCAAGATTGTGTCGTAACCAGTTAGGGTGTTGATTTTAGTCTTACCGGGCTTTAGCGTCGCCGGTGCCAGTCGCGCAGATCGCAGTTGCGTGGATGCCGGTCGCCGCAGTTGCAGATCAGCCAGCGCGGCCACGATCGATCTTGCATCACCCTAGCGGGTCTGTTGGGATGACCGCAAGTTTCCACATTTTCCGGGAGTCCGCATGCCGCGTCAGGTCGATTACTATTTTTCGCTTCAATCCCCGTGGGCCTATATCGGGCACAAATTGTTCCGGGAAGTCGCAAGCACCTACGATCTCAAGGTGAATCACAAGCCGGTGGTGCTGGTCGATCTGTTCTCCGAAACCGGCGGCCTGCCGCTGATGAAGCGCCATCCGGTGCGGCAGCGTTACCGGATGGTCGAACTGCAGCGCTGGCGCGACAAGCGCGGCCTGAATTTTCATCTGCAGCCGGCGAATTGGCCGTTCAACGCGCGGCTGGCCGATGGTGCTTGTGGTCGCGGCGATCGAGGCCGGCCACGATCCCGATCCATTTCTGCGGCGGGCGTTTGCCGGCGGTGTGGGAAGACCAGCTCAACCTGGCCGATCCCGCGACGCTGGCTAAAATGGCCGACGATTCCGGACTTCCCGGCAAGCAACTGGTCGAGCGCTCCGGGTCCGACGAGATCAGCACGGCCTACGAGCAAAACCGCCAGGATGCGCTGGCAGCCGATGTGTTCGGATCGCCGGTCTATGTGCTCGACGGCGAGGTATTCTGGGGACAGGATCGGATCGAATTGCTCGCGGATGCGTTGAAGTCCGGCCGCGCGCCCTATCGTTCGCAAGTCTAGGATGAAGGAAACTATCGATCGGTTTTGAGACGGAGCTATCCCATGATGACAGCGACATCGCCCTCGAAATTCGCCACCTCCATCGCCGCCACAGCGGTGCTTCTTTGC
Organism: uncultured Alphaproteobacteria bacterium; assembly: GCA_963734795.1. Lineage (GTDB taxonomy): Bacteria > Pseudomonadota > Alphaproteobacteria > Rhizobiales > Xanthobacteraceae > Bradyrhizobium. Next base: position 99,419 of record CAVTIW010000009.1, on the reverse strand, counting down.
CTTGGCGGTACCGGCGCCGCCGCCGCGCAATCGATGCCGGACGCCGAGAACGGCCGCTATGCGCTGTCGCCGGTTGCCGATGGCGTGATCAGGCTCGATACCAGAACGGGCGCGGTGTCGACCTGCACCAACACCGGCAACCGGCTGGGCCTGCTATGCCGTGCCGGACGAACGCGCCGCGCTCGATGCGGAAATCGGCCGGCTGCAGGCCGACAATGAAAAGCTGAAAGCGCAACTGGCGGAGCGCGAACCGACCGTCACCGGCAAGATCGACGAACCGCTGCCGAAGACGGACTCGCTGAAACAGCCCGAGCCGAAGGTAGCCGACGGCGAGCGCAAGATCGAAATTCCGCTGCCGAGCGACCGCGACATGGATCGCATGATGTCGTTTCTGGAGCAGGCCTGGCGGCGGCTGGTCGAGATGGCCAACCGGATGCAGAAGGACGTCACCGGCAAGATTTGAGGACCGCAAGCTTCGTCGGGAAGGCAAAGCGAAGCGTGCCCACCAAATTTAGTCAGCGAAGCAAGTGGTGGGCACGGCGCGAGACGCGCCTTTGTCCACCCGATTCCGAGGCCTTATGATTTCACCCAATAAATCATTCTCCCGCACCGCGCCATCCACCGTCAGCGCCGACACCATCGTGTCGTCGCTGCTGACGGTTGCAAACGTCCGGGCGCCGGCTTTGTCGATCTCACCGCCGAGGTCGCGAAATTTGTCGAGGATGCCGGCGCGAAGGAAGGCGCGGTGACGCTGTTCATCCGCCACACCTCGGCGTCGCTGACGATTCAGGAAAACGCCGATCCGTCGGTGCTCGACGATTTGATGACGGCGCTCGATCGGCTCGCGCCCGAGGATGCCGGATGGACCCACGACACCGAAGGCCCCGACGACATGCCGGCGCATGTCAAGACCATGCTGACGGCAAGCTTCGCTGCACATTCCCGTCCTCAAGCGCGAACTCGCGCTGGGAACCTGGCAGGCGATCTATCTGATCGAGCATCGCCGCCGTCCGCATCGCCGCGAGATCGTGCTGCAGTTCATCGGGGCGAGGGGGTAAAACAAAGCCGGCCGCGGAGCGATCCGCGGCCGGCTTGTTGAGCGAGGTGAGCGGACGGCTTTCGCCGCCCGATCAATATCATGCTCTGGTGATGTCGACGTCCTTGGTTTCCGGCAGGAACAGGAAGCCGATGACCAGGCTCATGAGTGCGATCCCGACCGGATACCACAGACCGGAATAGATGTTTCCGGTGGCCGCCGCGATGGCGAACATGGTGGCGGGCAGGAAGCCGCCGAACCAGCCGTTGCCGATGTGATAGGGCAATGACAAGCCGCTGTAGCGGATGCGGCTCGGGAACAATTCAACCAGCCATGCCGCGATCGGCGCATAGACCAGCGTCACATAGACCACCAGCAGCCAAAGCATCACCATCGTCATGACCTGGTTGATCTCGGCCGGATCGGCCGAAGCCGGATAGCCGTGGGCCTTGATCGCCGCCGGCAGCGCCTTGGCGAAATCGGGGCTGTCAGCCGATAGCGTCTGGTCGCCGATCTTCACCTTGGCCTTGGTCCCGGGCGGTGCGACTTCGTTGTTGTAGTTCACCGACAGGTTGACGAGGCCGGACTTGGCCACGTCGCAACTGGTGGTGAATTTTTCCGTGCCGGTTGCCTTGAACTGGAACGAGCACTCGCTGGGATCGGCGATCACCGTCACCGGCGATGACGAAAGCGCGGTTTCGAGCTTCGGATTGGCGAAGTGGGTAATCGCCTTGAAGATCGGGAAATACGTCAACGCCGCCAGCAGGAAGCCGGCAAGAATGATCGGCTTGCGGCCGATCTTGTCCGACAGCCAGCCGAAGATGACGAAGCCGGGCGTGCCGAGCGCCAGCGCAATCACGATCATGATCTGTGCGGTCACGCCCGGCACCTTGATGGTCTGGGTCAGGAAGAACAGCGCGTAGAACTGTCCGCCATACCAAACCACGGCTTCGCCCGCGGTCGCGCCCAACAATGCCAGGATCGCGATCTTGGCGTTCGGTCCATTCGCCGAACGCTTCGCTCAGCGGCCGCTTCGACGTGGTGCCCTCTTCCTTCATTTTCGCGAACACAGGGGACTCGCTCAGGCTCAACCGAATCCAGATCGAGACCGCGAGCAGGATGCCCGACAGCAGGAACGGAACGCGCCAGCCCCAATCGCCGAATGACTCCTCGCCCATCCAGGTGCGGATGCCGAGAATCAGCAGCAGCGCCATGAACAGACCGAGCGTCGCCGTGGTCTGAATCCAGGAGGTGTAGTAGCCGCGCTTGTTCGCCGGCGCATGCTCGGCGACGTAGATCGCGGCGCCGCCATACTCGCCGCCGAGGGCGAGACCCTGGACCAGTCGCAGCGCGATCAGAACCATCGGTGCGGCGATGCCCCAGGTCGCGTAGCTCGGCAGCAAGCCGATGAAGAAAGTGCCGATGCCCATCAGGGTCATGGTGATCAGGAAGGTGTATTTGCGTCCGATCATGTCGCCGAGACGGCCGAAGATCAGCGCGCCGAACGGGCGGACCGCGAAACCCGCAGCGAAAGCAAGCAGCGCGAAGATGAAGCCGACATTGGGCGGCACGTTGGAAAAGAAGTATTTGGCCAGAAACGCTCCGAGCGTTCCGTAGATGTAGAAATCGTACCACTCGAAAACGGTACCGAGTGAGGAGGCGAAAATGACCTTTCGCTCTTCAGCAGTCATTCCACCGGTACGGACTTCGCGGCCCGCTGTTGCAGCCATTGTCATTGTTCGCTCCCCGAATCGTTGATGCAGCTCGCCCCCGATCGCCGGACTTGGCCGGATTAAGCCAGGAGGTTCAGTTCAAGGTAACATCGACGTGAAATCTCTCCCAATAAGACTTTTGGCCCTCGCGCGCTGTTTGGTCCCGACATGCTGAGCGTGCCAAACGCTGGGTCATGCTCCGGTGTTTGCGTGTTGCGGCGCACAAACGACAACGGGTTAACCGCTTTGCCGCAAGGCAATATTGCGCGCTTGCATGCGACCGTCCGGCAGGGGACAATTGCAACGAAGAAAAACTCGCGTGTCCGGCTGTTCCAAAGCGGTCGCGGATTTGCCGCAACCCTATCGCAAGAAATAAATGACTAACGCTGCCATTACCCGCCTCATCATTGCCGATGACCATCCGCTGTTCCGCGACGCATTGCGACAGGCGGTTGCCAGCGTTGTGGCCTCGGCGAAGATCGACGAAGCCGGATCGTTCGACGAGCTGACCTCGCTGCTCGAGCAGGATTCCGATGTCGATCTGATCCTGCTCGATCTGACGATGCCGGGAATCAGCGGCTTTTCGGGCCTGATTTACCTGCGCGCGCAATATCCGGCGATCCCGGTGGTGATCGTATCCGCCAGCGACGATGGCGGCACCATCCGCCGGTCGCTGGATTTCGGCGCTTCGGGGTTCATTCCCAAGCGGTTCGGGGTCGAGACCTTGCGCGACGCGATCGTGAAGGTGATGGAAGGCGACGTCTGGGTACCGCCGGACACCGATCTGTCCTCCGCGTCCGATCCGGATATGACCCGGTTGCGCGACCGGCTGGTGACGCTGACCCCGCAGCAGGTCAGGGTGCTCATGATGCTGTCGGAAGGGCTGCTCAACAAGCAGATCGCCTACGAGCTCGGCGTGTCGGAGGCGACGATCAAGGCGCACGTCTCGGCGATCCTGCAAAAGCTGGGCGTCGAGAGCCGCACCCAGGCCGTGATCGCGGCGGCGAAAATCGCCGGCGGCCAGTGGCGGCCCAGCGCCTGATCTGCTGAAGTGCAAGCGGGTTGCGGCGAGATCAGACGTTTTCGGCCTTGTCTCCTACAAGCGATATGGGTCGGCACCGCCGCAGCCAGCCCTATTCCGCCGCCGCCACCATCTGCTGAATGCGCCATTGGCCCGAGCAAAGCGCGCAGCGATGCCGGTTTGACCGGCTTGTTGAGCACCGCGATGTTCTCCTCCCGCGCCGCGGCCCGCACATGCGGACTGCGATCGGCGGTGATCAGGATCGCCGGGATGTTGTCGCCGAAGCGGCGGCGAATGTCGCGGATCGCGGCGACGCCGTTGCCGCGGTCGAGATGATAATCGACCAGAAGACCGGTGACCCGTCCGCCCACGGCCTCGATCGCCTCGATGGCGGCATCGGGATCGGCCACCGCGATGACCTCGGCGTCCCAGGCCGTCAGCAGGGTTTTCATGCCGTCCAGGATCGCCGCGTCGTTCTCGATGCAGACGATCAGCGCGCCGCTCATCGGCGTCTTGGCAAGCGGCGTGGCGCTGGTGACCGCCGCGGTGTGATTGATGGCTTTCGCGGTCGGCACCGTCACCGAAAAGAACGAGCCGCCGCTGACATTGGAATCGAGCGCGATGCCGTGGTTGAGGACGCGGGCGAGGCGCTCGACGATCGACAGCCCGAGGCCGAGGCCACGCGCGATCCGCGCGCCCTGCTCGAGCCGGTGAAACTCCTTGAAGATCTCGCCGCGCTTGAGAACGGGGATGCCGACGCCGGTATCGTAGACGCCGATCTGCAAGCTTTGGCCGTGGCGCCGGCAACCGACCAGCACCCGCCCGCGCGGGGTATATTTGATGGCGTTGGAGATCAGGTTCTGCAGCAGCCGCCGCAGCAGCAGCCGATCGGATTCCACCGGCAGCGAACTGGGCACGAAGGTCAGCTGCAGCCCCTTGGCCCGCGCGATCGGCGCGAATTCGATTTCAAGCGAACGCATCAGGTCGCCGATCCTGAAGCTCGTGATCGACGTCGTCATGGCGCCGGCGTCGAGCCGCGAAATATCCAGCAGAGCGCCGAGGATTTCCTCGATCGCCTCCAGCGAATTGTCGATGTTCTCGACCAGCCGGGAATCCTCGCCGCCGCTTTGGCGCTCGACCAGGCTCGTGACATAGAGCCGCGCCGCATTCAGCGGTTGCAGGATGTCGTGGCTCGCCGCCGCCAGAAACCGCGTCTTCGAGATGTTGGCGTCCTCGGCGGTGCTCTTGGCCAGCGCCAGTTCCGAATTCAGGCGGGTCAGTTCCTCGGTGCGGTCGCGGACGCGTTTTTCCAGCGTCGCGTTGGAGCGTTCCAGCGCTTCGGCAGCCTCGAAGCTCGGCGTGACGTCGGAAAAGGTGATGACCAGCCCGCCGCCGGGCATCCGGTTGGTGCGCACCTCGATCACCATGTGACGGTCCGGCAGCCGTTCCAGATACGGCTCGCCTTCGGTGGTATAGGCGGTCAGCCGCATTTCCAGCAGCGAGTTCGCTGTCGCCGAAGCCGGGCGGGCTGATCGCCCCCATGAATTCAAGGATTTCCCGGAGCGGAATTCCGATCTGCACCAGATGCGGCGGCAGGCCGAGAATTTCGCCGAACTGCCGGTTGGAGCAGATCAGCTGCAGATCCGCATCGAACACCGCGATGCCCTGCCGCACATGGTTCAGCGCGGTCTGCAATATCTCGCGATTGAAATGCAGCGCGGCATGGGAGTCGTCGAGCAGTTTGAGCGCGGCCTTGGCGGAGACGGTGCGCTTGCGCAGCAGCAGCGACATCACCAGGCGCGACGACGCCGCCCCGATCGAGGATGCGATCAGATGCTCGGCATGCTGCAGCAACTCGAAGTCGGCGGGCGCGGCCGGTTCGAGCGGGGTGTGGTGGGTGGCCGCGAAGGTTTCGAACGAATGACGGGCGCGATCGGGGCCCAGATACTGCGTCACCGTGCTCTGAATGTCCTGCACCGTCACCGTGGTGCGCCAGCGCCGGAAGGTCGGCGTGATCGGCGCCAGCGCGTGCGGTACGAACAGATCCGCCTGCAACCGTTCGATCGAGGACGGCTGGCGCGCCAGCGACAGCGCGACGTAGGTCAGCAGGTTGAGCGAGAGACTCCAGAGCACGCCGTGCAGCAGCGGCGGCAAGTCGGCGCCGAACAGGGCTTGCGGACGCAGCGCCTCGATGCCGAACGGGCCGTGCTGCAGCAGCATGAGGCCGGCGGTATTGCCGTCGAGGAAGCTCGGAAGAAACAGCGTATAGATCCACACCGCGACCCCGACCAGCATGCCGCCCATGGCGCCCCGCGCGGTCGCGCGCCGCCAGAACAGACCGCCGAAAAACGCCGGCGCAAGCTGCGCGATGGCCGCGAACGACAACAGGCCGATCGCCGCCAGCTGGGTGTTGCCCAGCACGCGATAGTAGAAATAGGCCATCACCATGATGGCGAAAATCGCAAAGCGACGAACCCTGAGCAGGAAGTCGCTGAAGTCCTTCCGGCCGGCGCGCGATTCCGGGCTGCGCTGCAGCACCAGCGGCATCACGATATCGTTCGAGACCATGATCGACAGCGCGACGCATTCCACCATCACCATGGCGGTCGCCGCCGACAGGCCGCCGACAAAGACGCCGACGCTGAGCAAGGGTGCATGGCCCTTCATCGGCAACGCCAGCACATACATGTCGCTGTCGACCGCGCCGAACGGAAAGATCACCAGTCCGGCGAGCGCGATCGGAATCACGAACAGGTTGATGGCGACCAGATACAGCGGAAACAGCCAGCGCGCCCGGCCCACCTCGGCATCGCTGGAATTCTCCACCACGCTGACGTGAAACTGCCGCGGCAGCAGCACGATCGCGCAAAACGACAGCAGCACCATGGTGATGAAATTGCCGATCGAGGGCGTGTAGTTGATGGCCCGCACCGCTTCCGGCGTTTTCATCGCGCGCTCGATCAACTCGACCGGGGTGAACATCCAGAACGTGACGAAGGCGCCGGCCGCGATAAAGGCCACCAGCTTGACGATGGATTCGGTGGCGACCGCCAGCATCAGGCCATGCTGATGCTCGGTCGCGTCGGTCTGGCGGGTTCCGAACAGCACCGCGAATACCGCCATCGCCAGCGTGACGATCAGCGCGATATCGCCGATGATCGGAATGCTGGAGAAGGCCTGGTCTTCGCTGAGGATGGTTTCAAGCGACGACGACATCGCCTTGAGCTGCAGCGCGATGTAGGGCACCGACCCGATGATCGCGATCAGCGCCACGGTTGCGGCGACCGCCTGGCTCTTGCCGTAGCGCGCGGCGATGAAATCGGCGATCGAGGTGATGTTCTGCGATTTCGCCAGCTGGATCACGCGGCGCAGCAGCGGCGTACAGAACGCGATCATCAGCGATCGGGCCGATATAGATCGCGAGAAAATCCACGCTGGTGCGGGTGGCGAATCCGACCGAGCCGAAAAACGTCCAGGAGGTGCAATAGATCGCCAGCGACAGCGGATAGATCAGCGCGCTGGCGCGGCCGCGCTGCGTCGGCGACAGGCGGTCGCCGTGGCTGGCGACGAAAAACAGGAACCCGATGTAGCCGAATGCGGCTGCGATCACGCCCCAGTCGTGCAGCATCACGCTTACTCCCTGTGGGGGCCAAAACCCCGATTGATCGGCAACCTAACGCGTTGCGCACCCGCAAGCGACAGCGATTTGCCTTTGCCGTTCAGGAATTTAGATCGTCGTTAAGTCCAGCGCGGCGCCAGGAAGATGCCCGGCGCGACGATAACCAGGCGGCGAGCCCGCCAAGCAGGGCAATGCGGTAATCGACGCAATCGACCGCGAGACAGCAGACGGCCAGAAACGCAAGACAGGCCGGAATCGTCTTGGCGCCGGCCAGACAATGTCATCGGCGCCTTATTCGGCCGCCAGGGATTGTTCGCGCAAGCGGCAGGCCGAGACGCTCCCAGACCTGCACCAGCGCTTCGGCGAGCTGATCGATCAACCCGTCGTCGTGATAGGGCGACGGCGTGATCCGCAGCGCTCGGTGCCTTTGGCCACGGTCGGATAGTTGATCGGCTGGATGTAGATGCTGTGCTCTTCGAGCAGGATATCGCAGGCCCGCTTGCAGCGTTCGGGATCGCCGACGAACAGCGGCACGATATGGGTGTCGCTCGACATCACCGGCAGCCCGGCGGCGTTGAGGATCGCCTTGACGCGGGCGGCGCGGTCCTGGTGGCGCTCGCGCTCCCAGTTCGAGGTCTTGAGATGCTGGATCGCGGCGGTCGCCGCCGAGCAGATCGCCGGCGGCAGCGCGGTGGTGAAGATAAAGCCGGGGGCGTAGGAACGCACCGCGTCGATGATATCGGAGCTTCCGGCGATATAGCCGCCGAGACAACCGAACGCCTTGGCGAGCGTGCCCTCCAGGATATCGATGCGGTGCATGACGCCGTCGCGCTCGGCGATGCCGCCGCCGCGCGGACCATACATGCCGACGGCGTGAACTTCGTCGACATAGGTCATGGCGCCGTAGCGCTCGGCGAGATCGCAGATCTTCGCCAGCGGCGCGATGTCGCCGTCCATCGAGTACAGGCTCTCGCAGGCGATCAGTTTCGGCCGCTCGGGCCCTGCGGCGCGCAGCAGTTCTTCCAGATGCGCCATGTCGCTGTGGCGGAACAACTGGCGCTCGCAGCCGGAATGGCGGATGCCCTCGATCATCGAATTGTGGTTGAGCGCGTCGGACAGGATCAGGCAGTTCGGAATGAGCTTGCCGATGGTCGCAATGCCGGTCTGGTTCGAGACGTAGCCCGAGGTGAACAGCAGCGCCGCTTGCTTGCCATGCAGATCGGCCAGTTCCTGCTCGAGCTGCACCAGCGGGTGGTGGGTGCCGGCGATGTTGCGGGTGCCACCGGCGCCGGTGCCGACTCGCGTGGCGGTCTCGACCATGGCGCCGACCACCTTGGGATGCTGACCCATGCCGAGATAGTCGTTGGAACACCAGATCACGACGTTGCGCGGCCCGTTCGGGGAATGCCACACCGCGTGCGGGAACCGGCCCGCGATGCGTTCGAGATCGGCAAAAACCCGGTAGCGCCGCTCATCGTGCAGGCGGCTGAGGGCGGTACTGAAGAATTTGCTGTAATCCATCACAAAACCTGAGAACGGAACGTGAGGCCGGAATGGCCAGAGCTCTTTTTAGAGCGTTTCCAGGTTTGATGTCGAGCCGGAATCGGGCGTGCGCAAGGCCCAATGTGCGGGGCCGGGTTGTGCGAGGCGCGGACCGAATCTTCGATCCGGATCACGCGCCAGCTGTGAGTATTTTGGATGTGAATTCGCCGCCAGAGCCTCACTTCCTGGGCCCGGCTGACGGCGATCTCCGCGGGCGGCGTTCTACCGCGTTCCGATCCTCGGTCGCGGCGCGCGGTCTGCACCGTCGGCGACGTCTGCGTCCTCCCATCCTTCCCCGAGGGCGCGATAGAGATTGACGAGATCGGTCGCGATAAGCGTGTCGCTGTCCGCCAGATCGTTTTCGCTTTGCAGCAACTGGGCTTGTGCCGCGTTGACGTTGAGGAAATCGATCGCGCCCTCCGTGTAGCGTTGCCGGGCGGCTTGCAGGGCGTTCTGATTTTCGGCGACGGCGCGGGCCACATCGGCGCGCCGGCGTTGGGCTTCGCTATAGGCGGTCAGGGCGTCGTCGACCTCTCGCCAGGCCCGCAATACCGTCTTCTGGAACACGATCGCGGCTTCCCGCTGTTGCGACTCGCGCAGCGCCAACGTGCCCCGCAACCGTCCGCCTTCGAAGATCGGAATGGAAATGTCCGGCCCGACGCTGAAGGCAGTCGAGGCCAGAGAAAATAAATTGCTGAGGTGCAGGCTTTCCGCGCTGACAGCCCCGTTCAACGTCACGTCCGGATAGAAGTTGGCCACCGCGACGCCGGTCTGCGCCGTCGCTTCGTGCAATTGCGCCTCGGCCTCGCGTACGTCAGGGCGGCGGCGTACGAGTGTGCCGGGCAGGCCCAGGGGGATCCGCCGCGGCATGCGCGGCAGGGCTCGCGGCCTCTGCAACTCGCTTTCAAGCGCACGAGGAGCTTCCCCCAGCAACAGCCCCACGGCGTTGATCAGTTCCGCCTCCTGGGTCCGCAGCGGCGGCAGGGTTCCGGCGATGGTGGCCTGCTGAGCCTGCGCTTGCGCCAGATCGAGCGTGGTGGCGACGCCATTGCCGAAACGCGCCTTCACCAAATCCACGTTCTGCTCGGCGAGACCGAGGTTGCGTTTCGCGATCCCGAGACGGTTTTGCGTTCCGCGCAGTTGCATGTAGCTTTGCGCCAGTTCGGCGACCGCCGCGAGCGCGACGCCATGCCGGATCTCCACGGCCGCCAGGGCGTTGGCGTCGGCTGCTTCCACGGCGCGCCGAACGCGACCGAACAGGTCCAACTGCCATGATGACGTCAGGCCGTCTCGAAACAGGGCGTAGTCAAAGGTCGAGCCAGGCGCAGGTTCGAACTCAGAGATCGGGCCATTCGGGCTCACTCGATTATAGGTGCTCAAGGACTGCCCTTCGATGTGCGGCAGTCCCTGGGAGACGGCGATCCGGCGCTGCGCCACGCTCTGGACCACGCGTTCCGCCGCCGTCCTGAGATCGAGGTTTTGGGCCACCAGCCTTTGCACCAGGGAGGACAGCTGAGGGTCTCGGAAACTTTTCCACCAAGTCTGGTCGATCTCGCCCTCGACCGTGCGGCTCGGCACGCTTGCGGTCTCCGCCGAGTTCCGCCTTGGCGCCTCGGCAATCTCCGGGCTCTGGTAGTCCGGCCCGACGGTACAGCCAGCCAATCCAATGCCGAGCATCGGGACGGAGAGACACGCCATCAGCGGCATCGCACGCATCATCAGTGCCCAGTCACGCGATCGATCGATCTGCGCTGTTGGTCCACGACGTCCTCCAGTCCGGTATGGATGGTGGTTTCGACCGACAAGCCGACGCGCAGGAGCTTGGCCAGAGGCTGTCCGGACGCTACCACGATCTTGACGGGCAGTCGCTGTACGATCTTGGTAAAATTGCCGGTGGCGTTGTTCGGTGCGATCGGCGCAAAGGAAGCGCCGGAGGCCGGAGGAACGCTATCCACGGTCCCGCGCAGGTCTATCCGATAGGCATCGACATGGATGGTGACGGGCTGGCCGCTGCGGACATGCAGCAGATCCACTTCGCGATAGTTCGCCTCGATATAGACCTGGTCGAGCGGCACCACGGTCATCAATGTCGTACCGGGGCTGACATAATTGCCGACCTGAACTGAGCGCTCGCCCACCATGCCGTCGACCGGTGCCCGAATCTGCGTATAGGACAGATTAAGCTTGGCCTGTTCCAGTTGAGCCTCGTCGGCCTTGACCGTTGCCTCCGCCGCAGATCGCTGGGCCTTGAGCACGTCGAGTTGCCGGCGGGCCGCATCGAGCGAAGCCTCAGCGCCATCCAGCGAGGCTTGACCCTGCTGAAGCGTGCTGTCGGCTTGCTGGTGTTCCTGCATGGTGCCAGCTCCCGTGACGGCGAGCCTGCCGTAGCGGTGCGCATTGTCCTGCGCGAAAGCGAGCCTGGCGCGCGCCGACGCAACGGCGGCTTGTTGCTCTTCTATGATCGACGGCTGGCGTGACACCGTCGCGGAGATTTCATCGAATTGCGATCTGTCGCGTCCGACTGCCGCCTCGGCGGAAGCCAGAGCGGTCTCATTGTCGCGCGGGTCGAGCGTTGCGAGCACTTGTCCGGTCTTGACGATGTAGTTGTCGTCGACCGGCACCGTGGCGACCTGGCCGGAGATGCGCGGCGCGATCGTCGCATAGTGGACCGTCACATAGGCATCGTCGGTCCATACGTCCGGGCGTGGCCCGAAAATGGTGTACAGGACCACCGCGGCGAAGATTGCCACCACGAGGCCGACCAGAACGAAAGGCCATCGCGGCAGCGGCGCCGGAAGCTTAGCGCTGTCCGGCACCTTGCGGTCTTTCGACTTTTCATCCTTCTGTCGGGATTGATCGTCGTTCGTGCGCGTCGGGGCCGGGTCCGGCTTTTCGTTCCGCTCCGGCTCGGCGGGACGGGTCTCGAGTTCGGCTACATCCTCTGCCATGCGGTGTTCCTAGCGCTTTGCAAAGTGGATGCGAGGCGGCATGGTGCGCACCGGTAACGTCATCACCACGACCATCAAGAATACGGTCAGGGCTCCGAGGATCAGGAAGGTGTCGCTGGTCGATAAAATCGTGACCTGCTGCGCCACGGCGTGGCCGAAGGCTTCCAGGCTGCCCGGCGCGCGAGGCCGACCGTCTGGCAGCAACGGCGGCGGATATTGCGGCAGCACGCCGTTACCCTGGATTACCCGCCAGCGGTCCTGGCCAGCCTCATCGACGATGCGGTCGGAATGCAGCGCGCCGCGCCAGCGATCGATCAGCTCCAGGAACCAGGCGCCCGTTGCCTCGGCAATGGCGCGCGCCGTGTTGACCAGCGCGGACGCGAAAGGGCCTTCCGCCGGGCCGGCAACGGTATTGGTGGCCATCAACAGCAGCGGCATGATCACCATCGGCTGACCGATCGCCTGGAACAGCTGCCATAGATAGAATTGATCCCGGTTCCAATAGACCGTGAGAAAAGCCGAACCCATGCAGGATGTGAGCATCAACCCCAGCCCGACGACACTGACAAGGCGCGCGTCGACCCGCTTGTAATCCAGCAGCAGCGCCATGGCGGGCAGCATCACGAGTTGCGACACCGCGATCTCCAGCGTGATCAGGTTGGATTGCAGCGGTCGGTAACCCTGGACTTCCTGCAGGTAACGCAAGGGCACGGTCGAACCTGATTGGCTGATAATCAGAAAGGTGAACAAACCGAGTGTGCCGTAGGCGAGGTTGCGCCGGCCGAGCATCTGCAGCTTTAGCAGCGGCAAAGGGTGGAACCACTCGTTGAGCAGCAGCAGCGGGATGGCGCAGGCGCTGACCAGAGCCAGCACGCAGATCAGGTTCGAGTTGAACCAGTCCAGCCGGTCACCCTGAAACAGCATGGTGCTCAAGGCGCCGGTCCCGATCACCAGAAGCAGCGCGCCGCGCCAGTCCAGTATTCGGAACCGTTCATATTGAGACTGATCCTGATGCATACAGTACCAGACGAGAACGCCGGCCAGCGCGCAGAGCGGGATCGTCTGCAGGAACACGAAACGCCAATCCACGACATCCGTCCAAAGCGCGGCCACCGTCGCGGCCAGCGCCGGCGTGAAGGTCGCGGTCAAGGCGTAGACGGCCAGGCCGTAAAGTCGAATATTCGGCGTGAGAACGCGAAAAGCCGTGGTCATCAGCAGGGGGATGATCAGGCCTCCGGCGAGCCCCTGGAGCAGCCGCAGCGCGTAGATCGCCTCGATGTTAGGACTGAAAGGGATCAGTACGCTCGAGGCTGCGCACAGCGCGATCGCAAAGAGCGTCCAGCGCCTTAATGTGAAGGTCACCAGCAGCCAGGGCGAGATCGCCATGCCGATGATCTCGGCCGAGACATAGAGGCTTTCGATCCAGGCGCCGGAATCGTGGCCGATCCCGAGTGCACCGCGAATGTCGGTGAGCGCGATCGATGTCACCTGGTCGTTGAATTCGGACGCCATGGCAGCGATGAGGACACCGCCGAGGCCAAATAAGGGTTTGATATCCACCGCGTCTGCCAACTCTTTTCAACCGACTGTGATTGCCCGATCCCGCGCCAGGCCTAGGCGTTGACCTCGCCGGCGGCTTCAAACGCATCGAGCACACGGGTGGAGTAGACAATGGCCGCACCGGCATTGACGGAGACCGCTATCCCCAATGCTTCGGCGATCTCGTCGCTGGTTGCACCCAGCTTACGGGCATTCGCGGTGTGAACCGCGATACAGCCGTCGCAGCGCAGGCTAATGGCGACCGCAAGCGCGATCAGTTCGCGAAACTTGCCGTCGAGGTGACCAGACTTGTGACCGGCTCCGCTCAAGGTGACGTAGCCCTTGACGGTTTCCGGGTTGAGCTTGCCGAAGCTGCCAACCCCGGCGGTGAGCTGCTGACGATAGTTGTTCCAATCCAGCATGTGCATGACATTCTGCTTTCTATGTGATCCGAATGATGGCGGACCGCGGTATTGTCGATGCGCTCGGTGTGCAAAACCTGAACCACGGCGCGACCCACGAGACGCCCGAACTCCGCTTCTTCTGGTCTGCGATATCAATGCGGCTCCATCTGCATTGAACCGGAAGCTCGCTGCGCCACGTTGCTGCCGGGTGTGGCGCTGCTTTCAGACGCGCGGTCCGATTGAGCCGTCCACGACCTCTGTATCGGGAAGCGGCCGGCCGAGCGCCGCTCGCATCGCGCCAATCTCGGACATGAAGGACGCTTCCGCGGCTTTCTGTGGGGATTGCTGGCCTTTACCAGCTGCGCCCGAAAGTTGTTGAGCGGGAGCGTGAGCGGATAGAGCCAAAAGCAGCGACGCAAAGACGTTGGGGAGCAGCCTCTTCATCGAGTGCTCCTCTTCGATGTGCCTCTGCCGGGCGGTGTTCAAGTTGACGCCGGCCTTGCCGGGACTGGCGGCCTCGGCGAACAGCTTGTGACGAGAGCTGTCCCAATTTCGCATGTGCATGACGCGATCCTCTTCGTACCGATCAGATTTCGCAGTCCCGCACTGTGCCGATCGTGCAAATCATATCGCTTTCGCGCCTTTGGAACCGGCGCTGTCTCATTATTTTATATTTTATGCGCTTGCAGGATTGTTTCGATCCCTGCGGGCAACATGGCCGGTGTTGCCGGGGAATTCGATTAAAAACGGATTTAGTTGTTTGGCCGACGCTGTTTCAATATGAGCGTTTCGCCGGGCGTGGGATTCGGATCCGTACAATTTGTCAGCGAAGGGTCGCCGGCTTCGCAGGGATTCAGGTCAACACTCTTTCGCAGGCGCGCCACATGGCATAAGAGCGGCCGAAACTTTTTCCCGGGCTCGTGTGCACATGATTCGTCTCGACAATGTCAGCAAGCAGAATGGCCACCAGATCCTCTTCATCGAGGCTTCTGCGGCGCTCCAGAGGGGCGAAAAGATCGGCCTCGTCGGTCCCAACGGGTCCGGCAAGACGACGCTGTTCCGGATGATCACCGGGGAGGAGCAGCCCGACGAGGGCCAGGTCGCGGTCGATCGCGGCGTCACCATCGGCTACTTCAGCCAGGACGTGGGTGAAATGTCCGGCCGCAGCGCCGTGTCCGAGGTCATGGACGGCGCCGGTCCCGTCAGCACCGTGGCTGCCGAATTGAGGCAGCTTGAGGCCGCCATGGGAGATCCGGACCGCGCCGACGACATGGATGAGATCATCGCGCGCTACGGTGAGGTGCAGGGACGCTTCGAGGAGCTCGACGGCTACGCGCTGGAGGGGCGGGCGCGCGAAGTCCTCGCCGGTTTGAGCTTCAGCGAGGAGATGATGGACGGTGACGTCGGCGCGCTGTCGGGCGGCTGGAAGATGCGGGTGGCGCTGGCGCGCATCCTGCTGATGCGCCCCGACGCCATGCTGCTGGACGAGCCGAGCAACCATCTCGACCTCGAGAGCCTGATCTGGCTGGAGCAGTTCCTCAGGGGGTACGAGGGCGCGCTGCTGATGACCTCGCACGACCGCGAATTCATGAACCGCATCATCACCAAGGTGGTGGAAATCGACGGCGGTGCGCTGACGAGCTATTCGGGCAATTACGAATTCTACGAGCAGCAGCGCGCGCTGAGCGAGAAGCAGCAGCAGGCCCAGTTCGAACGTCAGCAGGCGATGCTCGCCAAGGAAATCAATTTCATCGAGCGCTTCAAGGCGCGCGCCTCGCACGCAGCCCAGGTGCAGAGCCGGGTGAAGAAGCTGGACAAGATCGAAAGGGTCGAGCCGCCGAGGCGCCGACAGACGGTATCGTTCGATTTCCTGCCGGCGCCCCGTTCGGGCGAAGACGTGGTGAGCCTGAAGAACGTGCACAAGGGTTATGGCAACCGCAGCATCTATCAGGGGCTCGACTTCATGGTGAGCCGCAGGGAGCGCTGGTGCGTGATGGGCATCAACGGCGCCGGCAAGTCGACGCTGCTGAAGCTGGTGGCGGGCTCGACGCAGCCGGACGACGGCACGGTGGCGCTGGGTGGCAGCGTGAAGATGGGTTATTTCGCGCAGCACGCCATGGATCTGCTGGACGGCGAGCGCACCGTGTTCCAGTCGCTGGAAGATTGGTTTCCGCAGGCGGGGCAGGGCTCGCTGCGGGCGCTGGCCGGCTGCTTCGGCTTCTCCGGCGACGACGTCGAGAAGAGATGCCGGGTGCTGTCGGGCGGCGAGAAGGCGCGGCTGGTGATGGCGAAGATGCTGTTCGACCCGCCGAACTTCCTGGTGCTGGACGAGCCCACCAACCATCTGGACATGGCGACCAAGGAGATGCTGATCACGGCGCTGTCGCAATACGAGGGCACCATGCTGTTCGTCTCGCACGACCGGCACTTCCTGGCCGCGCTGTCCAACCGGGTGCTCGAACTGACGCCCGAGGGGATCCACCAGTACGGCGGCGGCTACACCGAGTATGTGGCGCGCACCGGCCACGAGGCGCCGGGCTTGCGGAGTTGAGCCGGGAGGCGAACGCGCCCGCCCAACGGCGACAGACGCCTTGATCGCGTGGCGCATTTGCTATCAAATTCCAGCGCGTCAACGATACAAAGGGAGAGCGATCATGAAAGGCATCTTTTTAGCTCTGTTTGTTGCAACATTTGCGGTTGGCACGGCGTTCGCGCAGGAAACCTGCGAAAGCAAGGCGGTCGGCAAGGACGGCAAAGCGCTCGCCGGCGCAGCAAAAACGTCCTTCATGAAGAAATGCATGGCGGATTCCTGTGAAAGCAAGGCGATGAGCGCGGACGGCAAGCCGTTGGCCGGCGCCGCCAAGACCAGCTTCATGAAGAAGTGCGAAAAAGGCTCTTAAGCAAGCGGATCAGGCGTTGGTCCTTGATTCATGCGCTCGCTGACCGGAGCGCATGTGATGCTTATTTCAGCCTGTCGTAACGGTGACCTCCTCGCCGATCCATCGGCGCGACGCGGGTGCAACGATGCGGCGCTGCAGATGTGGCGCCGCGCCAAATTCGGCGAGATTGTTCGGTTCAAAAAAGAAAAGAGCCCGGGGATGAGGAACACATTGAAAATCGCGCCGCTACTGGCTTGCGTGTTGGCGCGGCTGCTGGCCGCGCCGGCGATGGCGGACGACACGAGCGGACTCAAGCACAGCGATATCCTGGATCTATTGCTCAAGCAGACCGGCGTCTACGACAAGTCCAAAACCGGCAAGACACCGGAGTTCGTTTCCGATCCAACCTGGCCACGGCCGCTGCCACATAGCTGGCTGCTCGGGCAGATTGGCGGGCTTTACGTCGACGGCCATGACCATGTCTGGGTCTATAACCGGCCGCGCACCCTCAACGATGACGAGGCCGGGCTCGAAAAGGCGGTGCCGGGTGCGACCGATGCCAAGGGACAGCCGATCAATGCGCTGGGTTTCGTGCGGGCCAATGGTTTCGGGGCCGACTGCTGCCGCGCCGCGCCCTCGGTTCTGGAATTCGACGCCGCCGGCAAGCTGCTGCGCTCATGGGGCGGTCCATCGGATCCCGAATTCTTCAGCAGCAAATGCAAGGCCGCGGACGGCTGCATCTGGCCGAACAGCGAACACGGCATCTATGTCGACCAGAAGGACAATGTCTGGATCGCCGGCAACGCCGCGGCGCCCAAGCCGGGCGCCAAGGAAATCCCGTGGACCACCAACAAGGCCGGCGGCGACGGCTTCATCTTGAAGTTCGACATGGACGGCAATTTCAAGATGCGGATCGGCGGCACCCCGGCCGGGCCCGACAGCAACAACAGCGACGGCGGAATGAACGGCACGCCGTTGCTCTACCAGCCGGCGGATATGGTGGTCGATCCCAAGACCAACCGTCTCTATGTCGCCGACGGATATGGCAATCGCCGGATCCTGATCGTCGATGCCGATACCGGCAAATATATCGGCCATTTCGGCGCCTACGGAAACAACCCGGTGGACGATGCGGGCGCTGCGGCGGCCGGCACCTGGCCGCAAGCTTCGGTCAAGGGAGAAACCAAGCCGGCGTTCTTTCGCAACCCGGTGCACTGCGTGAAGATCGCCGACGACGGCAAGATCTACGTCTGCGATCGCGGCAACGATCGGATCCAGGTGTTCGACGGCAAGGATCCCGCGCTCGGCAAGGCCTGCAGCAATCCCACCGGCGATGCCGGCAAATGCGGTTTTGTCACCGAGCGCTGGGTCAGCGACCACACCTACACCCAGCCGGTGATGCCGGGGACGGCGGTATCGATAAACTTCTCCACCGACAAGACGCAGAGCTGTCTCTATGTCGGAGACAATACCAACCAGACCATTTACATCCTGAATCGCAGCACGCTGGAGCAACTCGGCCGGCTCGGACACGCCGGCCGGATGGCCGGTGATTTCCACTGGCTGCATCAGGTCAGCCTGGACAGCAAAGGCAATATCTACACCGGAGAAGTGGACACCGGTAAACGCATCCAGAAGTTCATCCGCTACGGTGCCGATGGTTGCAGTGGCACCGGATCGGCGGTCGTGGGCGGCGTAGCGGCGGGACAGCAATAAGGGTCTTGCCTGAACTGGACTTCTCCCCGGCCGAGCGTTGTCGCGCGCGCCATGCTGACGCCGTCGCGTGCGAGCGCCGGCGTCAGGTCGTCCTGAAGCGCAGCACGCCGTCGGCTTCCTCGGCCGTCAGACGGCCTTCGACCAGCATGTAATTGACATGGGCGATCAATTCGCCGGCGGCAAAACCCATCTGGTGCACGTCCAGGACGTGCTTGTGGAACACCACCGGCACCAGTTCCTTGGAGGTTTTGGCGGTTTCCCGGCAGGCGTCGGCGATCAGTCCGCAACGTTCCTCGTGATGATCGGCCAGTTGCTTGATGCGGGTCTTCAATCCGTAAAACGGCACGCCATGGCCGGGCAGCACCAGCACGTCATAGGGCAGCGTGGTGGTCAGGCTCGCCAGCGAGGCGAGATATTCCCCGAGCGAGTTCTGGTCGGGTTCGACCGCCCATACGCTGACATTGGGTGAAATCTTGCTCAGCACCTGATCGGCGGACAGGAACAATTTGTCGGCGGCGCAATACAGCATCACCTGGTCGAGTGCGTGGCCGCCGCCGGTAATGACCTTGAAACGCCGCGTGCCGATCGGAAATTTCGTCGCCATGCGAGATGCGGCGATAGGACGGCGGCAGGATCGAAACCCGCTTCAGGTAATCCTGGCCGCGGCCGAGCAGCTTGTCGGTCAGGTTCTCGTCCATGCCGTGACGGCGGAAGAACAGCCGCTGCGCCATTTTGCGCTCTTCGGTGCCGCGGTTCTGATGGTAGACCGACTGCAGATATTCCACCTGCGACATATAAAGCGGGCAGTTGAAGCGCTCGACGATCCAGCCGGCCAGTCCGACGTGATCGGGATGCGAATGGGTCACGATCAGCCGCGTGACTTTCACATGGGAGAGCGGACCCTCGAACAGCGCGGTCCAGGCCGCGATCGACTCCTCGTTGCCGAATCCGGAATCCACCATCGCCCAGCCGTCGCCGTCGGCGAGCAGATAGATGTTCACGTGGTTGAGCCGGAACGGCAGCTTGAGCCGGACCCACAACACGCCCGGCATCACCTCGACCACCTCATCGGGGCCGGGATGATTTTCCCAGGGGTACCGCAGCGCCTCGACCGAGGACTGAACCGTGTCTGTTTTTGAATGCATCGTTGGGTGTCGCAAGTCTTCCGTCAGCTTGACTGCCATCGGCTTAGCCGCACAATCGGCGTGGCGCCAGCCGAAAAACAATTGCGATTTGGACAAAACGCGACAGATGCGGGCTCTGCAACCGGCAAAGGCGACGCAATCCATGCAGTGCGCGCGCAGGCTACCGCCCGCGGCGCATGGCGAAAGCTTCAGGCGGCCCGGATGTTGGAGAGAAACGCGTCGATTTCCGAGCGCAGCACGTCGGCTTCGCGGCGCAGCGCGCCGGACGCGCTCAACACCTCGCCGGCGGCCGATCCGGCCTCGGCCGAGGCGGTGCTGACGCCGATGATATTGCTCGAAACCTCGCTGGTGCCGCCGGCGGCGTGCTGAATGTTGCGGGCGATCTCGCGCGTCGCCGCGCCCTGCTCTTCGACCGCGGCGGCGATCGCGGTGGTGACGTCGTTGATCTCGCCGATGGTATGGCCGATGTTCCGGATGGCGCCGACCGCCGACGTCGTCACCTGCTGCATGCTGGCGATTTGCGCGCGAATTTCGTCGGTGGCTTTCGCGGTCTGGTTGGCGAGGCTCTTCACCTCGGAGGCGACCACCGCAAAGCCCCTGCCGGCCTCGCCGGCGCGCGCGGCCTCGATGGTGGCGTTGAGCGCGAGCAGGTTGGTCTGCGAGGCGATCACCTGGATCAGGTCGACCACGACGCTGATGCGGCTGGCGTTTTCGGCAAGTCCCTGCATGGTGGCGTCGGTTTCGCCGGCTTCGTCGACGGCCTTGCGGGCAATTTGCGCCGAGGTGACGACCTGGCGGCCGATTTCGGCGATCGACGACGACAGTTCCTCGGTGCCCGAGGACACGGTCTGCACGTTGACCGAGGTTTCCTCGGCGGCGGACGCCACCGCGCTCACCAGCGCGCTGGATTGATCGGCGGTCGCCGACATGCTCTGCGCCGTGGTCTGCATCGAATTGGCCGATTTCTGCAGGCCGTCCAGCGTGGTGCGGACGGTGGCTTCGAATTCGACGATCCGGGCTTCCATACGGGAGGCGCGCTCGGCCTTGGCGATGCGATCCTGGTCCTGATCGGCGCTGAGCGAGCGGGCCTCGATCATGCTTTCGCGGAAAACCTGCAGCGAACTCGCCATCGCCGCGATCTCGTCGCGCTGGCTGCTGCGATAGATTTCCGATTCGAGGTCGCCGTCGGACAACAGCTGCATCGAGCGCTGCAGATTGCCGATCCGCCGCAGGATGTTGCGGCCGACATAGAGCCAGACGAACAGCACCGATCCGACCAAGGTGAGGCCGCCGAGCGCCAGCATGATCGATGGTCGCAAACGAGATCTCCTGGCGCGCCTGCCAGGTCGAGGCATCGGTCTCGGTTTGCACGCCGTCGACGAGCTGCTGCACGCTGATCCCGAGGCCGACATTGAGCTTGCCGGTTTCCTCCAGAATGACGCTCGCCGTAATCGTTGGCGTCCAGTTCCTTCTGGCGAATTTTGAAGACCCCGGTTTTGCCCTCGCCCAGCGCCAGCAGTTTCAGCGCCGCGCCTTTCAGCGCCGCAGCGCCGGAATTTGGGAAGCAATTCGAGGTTCGATTTGACGCGCGCTTGCGTGGCCTTGAATTCCTTCTCGATCGCCTCGAGCGTGTCGCTGCTGTTCGCCGAGAGCGCGGCGTTCATCTCGGACGCCATCAGGTTGCCGCTGGCGATGACATTGCCGAGCTGGTCGACGGTCCGCGCGGCCTGCGTTGCGTCATCGGCGAGAAAGGTTGGCGGAGCCCAGGATGGCATTGATCTGGGCCTGGGCGTCCATCATCGCGGGACTGGCGGCGGCCACGAAGCTCGCCTGCGCGCTGCGCAGCGCGTCGTATTGCCGGTCATGCTGGGCCGCGATCTGCAGCCGTTCACGCGCCGCAGCCCCGAGGCTTTTGATGGTGTCGTCGATGTTCTTCACGGTTTCGTTGAGCGCGGCGACGATCGCCTTGTCGGCGCCGAGTTCGATGATCTCGTCGAGCTTTCTGAGCGTAACCTGCTGGGTTTCCTTCATTTTTTTGGAGCGTTCGTTCAACGTCTCCTCGCTCGGCGACGCCAGCAGCGCCGGCCCCTGACTGGCAAGGCTTGCGCTCTGGGCCGCAAGTTGCAGGCTGGCCGTCAGACGGGGAATGTCCCGTCCGCTCAGATCGACCATGGTCCCGCCGAGATGCCGCAGCACCATGCCGGCGCCGGCGCTGATGACGATGGCCATGCCGGCGATGACGGCGAAGGCGGCAAACAGGCTGCCTTTGACGCCCCATTGCGGACGCCAAAAGCCGAAGCGCCGGGAAAGGCCCCAGGATTTGCCAAGGGTGACAAGAGTAAATCGTAACGCCATGTTTTCTGCCTCACGCCTGCTTTCATCCCACGGGGATGAATTGTCGCGCGGCAGTATCGTGGTACCGGGTTAACAAAATCGGGAAGTTTGGAGGGCGTTGCGCAATTTTTGTGCATCGAAAACAAAAAGGCCGGCTTTTAAGCCGGCCTTTCCGTCAATTTCGATCAGATGCGGATCAATACCGCGCGACGACCGGGCCACCCCAGTTGAAGCGGTAGTTGATGCCGGCCTTGACGGTGTTTTCGTCGTCCCGGTACCGGGTGCCGACGAGACCAACGGGGCCGGTCACGAAGGTGGTGCTGCCGAAATTGTAATACTGGTATTCGATCTTGGCAGACCAGCTCGGTGCGAACATGTATTCGAGGCCGGCGCCGACGGTATAACCGTCGCGATGGTTGCTGTCGGTGGTGAAAGCGACCGGCGTGCCGGCGACGCTTGCGGTGAGGCCATCGCTGTCCTTGAAGGCATAACCGCCCTTGGCGTACAGCAGCGCGGGACCCCAGGCGTAGCCGAGCCGGCCGGTGACCGATCCAAGCTGGTCGCTATTGGAGTTCACGAGAACGCCGCCCGGAAACAGCACGCCATTGTTGCTGCTGGCCATCCAGCTGTACTGCGCTTCGATACCGAGAACCCAGTTGGTGGCGAACTGGTAATCGGCACCGCCCTGGATGCCGCCGAGGAAGCGGCCGTCGCTGCCGACCGGGTTGTTGCTGCCGGCGAAGGCGCCGCCGATGTGGCCGCCGATGTAGAAGCCGGTCCAGTTGTAGATCGGCGCCGCATAGACCGGAGCCTTGGTGTAGGTGCGAGCCGGAAGATCGGCTGCAAGTGCTGGCACGGTCGCGCCGAGGGCGACGAGGGCCACAGTACCGAGTAGAAACTTTTTCATTGGTCTTATTCTCCAGCAGATCATTTCGAGATTCAGCCGCGTGTCGGCCACATCCATGGCGCGGACTTAGACAGCTTTCGCGCAAAAAGCTGTCACCCATAGGTCACAGTGAGAAAGTTCCCTAACCTGTTGGGTGGCAACAAATTTCCTGCTTAATGAGGCCTTAATCAAACCCAAATGAAGCCTTAATTTCCGGTGCGTCGCGGATCGCAGCCTGGAACAGGGGGATTCGCGCCTGGCGACGTTTAATAATGCCGCTTTCCGGCGATGTTGTTCGGTCGATCAGTCCGTGGACGGCCTTGTTCAGTCCGATCGGAAATCAACCAGGTGTGATCAATATCAATCTGGGCCAATCCGACCCCGATGTCGAGCAGGGAGGTGCTGTCGGATGTCGGCAGCTATGGTCGGCCGCATCGGCGATGCGCTGGTCGTCCTGCTCAGGCATTTCCGCCCCGAGACGTCGCTGGCGGGTGAAGGCAAGCGCCTGGCGGTACTGCTGCACGGATTTCCGCCGACGTGGTGGGCGTGGCGTCATGTCATTCCGAAATTGGCCGACGCCGGATTCCGGGGGTGGCTCAGGACTGCAGAGGTGCCGGTCACTCGTCACACCCTGCGTCCGGCTACGACAAGCGTCGCACTGGTGGGCCACGATATCGGCATCATGGTTGCCGATGCCTGTTGCGAAAAGGTCACTCACCTCGCGGTGGTCGATGCACCGCTGCCGGGCACCGCGGTGTTCGAGCGGATGCGGGTCGATCCCGGGTCTGGCAGTTCGCCTTTCACGGCGTTCGGGATATTCCGAGTACCGATTGCGGGGCGCGAACGGCTTTATTCGCAGGCCATGATCGGCGCGCGCATCTTCGACCCTTCCGCGATCAGCAAAAGCGATCTCGATATTTATATCGGGCTACGCCATGCCGGGCGCGATGCGCGCCGGGCTCGAGGGCTACCGGGCGTTCGACCGCGGTATCGAAGACAACAGGGCGGCGCTCGAGGCGTCCGGCAAGCTGACGGCGCCTGTGCTCGCCATCGGCGGCGAGATCAGCACCCTCGGGCCGGTGATGGGTGAGATGACGCGGGAAGTGGCCGACATTGTCAGGTCGGTACGGGTGCCGGCACGGCCCATTTTTTCATCGCCGAGGAAAATCCCGCTGCGCCAGGGTTCATCGAACGGCTTTTGATGGCCGCCCGGTCACCTCCGCAGCGTCGCCAATTTCGAAGCCGGCGAGCCTGGGCGTGTCAGTTCAATTCGAGCGCATTTTTGCTCGATGCCCCTGGATAGAATGCGGTTCAGCACGCCTTGTTCGAATTAGTTAAGGCGCTGCGCGTTTCATTAGAACTTTGGTAACTACATCATGAATATCAGGGTGCGATCCTACCATTGGGGTCGGCAAGAAGCCGGTAGAAAAATGGATAATCCTTCAAGTTCAAACTGGTCACTACAACTCCCGGCGGATTGCAGTATCGCGGCCATCCGTAGCGTCTATGAACTGGTCCGGGACGCCTTCAGACGGCAGGACCGGCTTGAGATCGACTGTTCGAGCGTCGACAAGGCCGACGCGACATCGATCCAGCTTTTGCTCTCAACGGCGAAAACAGCGAAGGCTCAGGGACGCAGAGTCGTTCTAACAGCGTTTTCACAAACCCTTCGCAACACCATTCACCGTGCGGGCTTTTCAAGCGACGAGATGATCGATCATCATTTTCATCAAAAGAACGATGCCACGTAATGGCTAATATCCTGACAGTCGACGACTCGCCCAGCATCCGCCAGATGATCAAGGTCACGCTTGCGCCGGCGGGACACAATGTGGTCGAGGCTGGCGATGGCGCCCAAGGGTTGGAAAAGGCCAAGGCCAGCCGTTTCGATCTGGTCATCACCGACCTCAACATGCCGGTCATGAACGGCATGGAGTTGATCCGGGCGCTGCGCGCATTGCCGGCATTGCTGGGTCTGCCGATCGTGTTCCTCACCACCGAGTCCAGCGAAGCCGTCAAGCTGGAGGCCAAGAAGGCTGGCGCCACCGGCTGGATCACCAAACCGTTCAAGCAAGACCAGCTTCTCGCCGTCGTCAGCAAGCTGGTGCGATCATGACAACATTGGATCCGGCCGAAGTCTTCCGACAGGAAGCCAGCGAACTGTTCGACGCTTTGGAAGGGGCCCTGCTGGATCTCGGTCTCCGTCCGGACGACAGAGAGCTGGTCGACACCGCCTTCCGCGCGCTGCACACCATCAAGGGCTCAGGCGCGATGTTCGGGTTCGACGAGGTCGCGAGCTTCACCCATGAATTCGAAACCGCCTTCGACCGGGTGCGGAAAGGCGAGATCAAGCCGAATCAGGATCTCATTTCGGTGGCGCTCGCCGCCAAGGATTACATCCGCACCCTGATCGAGGCGCCGGAAACCACCGACTCCATTATTGGAGACGCCATCCTCGACGACCTGCATCGGCTGGTCGAACCGGAGGGACACAAGGAAATCGAAGCCTCTCCGATCGAGGCATCGTCGGCTTCGGCGGTGGCTCGGGTCGGGTGGCAACTTCATATCGAGTTCGACAGCGACATCCTTCGCAACGGCTCCAATCCGCTCGACCTGCTGGACGACCTCGGCAAGCTCGGCGCCTGCTTCGTGATGGCGCTGACCGAGGACGTGCCGTTTCTCGACGAACTCGATCCCGAACACTGCTTTCTGAAATGGGATGTGACGCTGCACAGCGATTGCGATCGGTCCGCGATCGACGACGTCTTCATCTTTGTCCAGGACGAAATGAAACTCGATTGCAGGCCGCTTGCAGCGACCGAGACGCCGCCTGCGGCGACTGTGCTGGCGCCGCCGTTGCAACCGGAAATGCCTGCAGCCGATCCGCATCCGCCGAAAGCCGCGACCGACGTCGGCCATCCGGCGCCGCTGGCCGAAAAGAAGCGCGAAGAAGCAAAGCGCCCGGACGACAAGGCCAACGCGACCGTCCGCGTCCAGGCCGAACGTCTCGACGAACTGATGGATCGCGTCGGCGAACTCGTCATCGCCCAGGCCCGCCTCAGTCAATTGGCCGCCGCCACCGACGATATTTCGATCAAGACGGTCGCCGAGGAAATCGAGCGGCTCGCCGCCAGCCTGCGCGATACCACGATGGGCGCGCGGATGGTGCCGATCGGATCGTTGTTCGGCCGCTTCCGCCGGCTGGTGCACGATCTTTCACGCGATCTCGGCAAACCGGTCGATTTCGTCACCTCGGGCGAAGATACCGAACTCGACAAGACCATGATCGAGCGGCTGGCCGATCCGCTGGTCCATCTCATCCGCAATTCCATCGACCATGGCATCGAGGACACCGCAAGCCGGCTCGCGGCGGCGAAGACCGATATCGGCCGGATCGAAATTGCCGCCACCCATGCCGGCGCACAGGTTCTGGTGACCGTCCGCGACAACGGGGCGGGCCTCAACACGGCGCGGATTCGGGCCAAGGCCGAAGAGCAGGGATTGCTGGCGCCGGGCGCGGTGGTGTCGGATCAGGACGTCCACCAGTTTCTGTTTCACCCCGGCTTCTCCACGGCCCAGACGGTTTCGGCACTGTCGGGCCGCGGCGTCGGCATGGACGTGGTCAAGCGCACCATCGAAGCCATGCGGGGATCGATCGACATCTCGACCGCGTCGGGCAAGGGCACCACGGTGACGCTGCGTCTGCCGCTGACGCTCGCCATCATCGAGGGGCTGCTGATCCGGGTCGGCGAGGGCCGCTATATCATTCCGCTCTCCGCAGTGGAGGAATGCGCCGAACTGTCGGCTACCGACGAGCGCGTGCGCGGACGCGATTTCCTCAACATGCGCGGCGACCTCGTGCCGTTTCTGCGGCTGAGGAACCTGTTCGACGCCGCGGGCGAACCCGACCGTCATCAGAAGATCATCATCGCGTCTGCCGGCGAGTCCCGTGTCGGGCTGATCGTCGACCAGATCATCGGCAGCCACCAGTCGGTCATCAAGTCGCTGTCGAAACTTCATTCCGAAGTGACGATGTTTTCCGGCGCCACCATCCTCGGCGACGGCAGTGCGGCGTTGATCCTCGATGTCGCCCAACTGATCGCGGTCGGCCAGGGGCTGGCCGACAAACCGCTCAAAGAGGCCGCCTGATGAATCAGAGTGTAATCGAGCGCAAGCCGGAAACGCCCGAAGCGGCCGCGCTGATGCAGGTCGTGATGCTGGGAATCGGCGATGAGGTGTTTGCCCTCGACTCCGAACTGGTTCGGGAAATCATCGATCCGGTTCCGGCCACCCGGGTGGCGGGGGCTCGGCCGTTCCTGCCGTCGGTTGTCAATGTCAGGGGTAACGTCATTCCGCTCGCCGATCTGCGCGTGCGTTTCGGAATGCCCAAGGCCGAAGGCACCGCCGACACCCGCGTCGTGGTGCTCGAGATCAAGATCGACGGCGATCCGGTGCTGGTCGGCGTCGTCGCCGACAAGGTTTACGAGGTGACGGAAATCTCGCCGGCGGACGTGCAGCCGACGCCGCGGGTCGGCATGCACTGGAATCCCGAGTTTATCCGGTTCATCACCAAGTGGCGTGAAGAGTTCGTCATCGTTCCGAACATGGAACGCATCCTCAGCTGAAATCCGATCCTGAATCGGGACCAAGGAGCTATCAAGTGCGACTTACTGTTAAAGCAAAGCTGGCTGGCGCCTTCGGCGTCGTGATCCTGTTGTCCATGATCGCGGGCGGGGTGGCGTACATCAAGCTGACCGACATGATCACTACGGCCGAAAAATTGGTAGGGAGTGCCGGCCGTATGGAGAAGGCTGCGGAACTCGAGAAAGGTATCCTGCTTCAGACTCGAGCCGAGAAAAACATCCTCGTATCGACCTCCGATACAGAGGCAGGGCAGTTCGCCACCGAGATCGGTACGCTTCGGACTTCCGTAGCGAAGACGAAGGACGAGATCTACGCTGACGCAACCGAAGACGGCAAGAAACTCATTGAGCGCTTCACCGCGAGCTATGGCAGCATGAACGTGGTCCAGGACCAGACGATCAAGCTGGCAAAGCTCGATAAGGCAAAGGCGGCCGAGCAGTCGATGGCCGAAGGTCGCAAGGCCACGACTGAGGCTGAGAATGCGGCAAGCGAATATGTGGTCTTGGTGAAGAAGCTGATGGCTGACCGGGCTGAACAGGCCAGGGAAGACGGCGGTCGCGCACAATTCACGTTGCTCGCTCTGGTCATCACGTCCCTCATTATTGCGCTCGCAGCGGCAACCTGGATCGCCCTCAACATCAGTCGCGGACTCAGCCGCGCCGTCGGTCTCGCCGACGCCGTTGCAATTGGCGATCTCAGCAAGAAGATCGAGGTCTCCAGCGACGATGAGATCGGCGACCTCGTGAAATCGCTGAACAGCATGACCGTCAATCTGAACGCCACGGCAAAAATCGCCGATACGATCGCAAATGGCGATCTCACCGTCGAAGCCAAGCCATTGTCGGACAAGGATACGCTCGGATTGGCGCTGGAGCGCATGCTTGAGAAGCTCCGCAGCGTCGTAGCCGACACGCTGACGGCGTCACAGAACATGTCGGCGGGCAGCCAGGAACTGTCGGCCAGCGCCGAGCAGCTGTCGCAGGGCGCGACCGAGCAGGCCTCGGCCTCGGAGGAAGCCTCCTCCTCGATGGAAGAGATGGCGGCCAACGTCAAGCAGAACGCCGGCAACGCCAGCCAGACCGAGAAGATCGCGCATCAGTCTGCGCAGGACGCCGAGGCCAGCGGCGTCGCCGTCAGCCGCGCGGTCGAAGCGATGCAGACCATCGCCGATAAGATCACCATCGTGCAGGAAATCGCCCGCCAGACCGACCTGTTGGCGCTCAATGCCGCGGTGGAAGCGGCGAGAGCCGGCGAGCACGGCAAGGGCTTTGCGGTGGTCGCCTCCGAAGTCCGCAAGCTCGCCGAGCGCAGCCAGACCGCGGCTGCCGAGATCGGGGCGCTGTCAGGCGAAACCGTCAAGGCGGCGCAGGAAGCCGGCGCCATGCTGTCCCGACTGGTGCCCGACATCAAGAAGACCGCGCAACTGGTCGAGGAGATCACCGCCGCCTGCCGCGAGCAGGATGTCGGATCCTCGCAGATCAACCAGGCGATCCAGCAGCTCGACAAGGTCGGCCAGCAGAATTCCGCGGCCTCCGAGCAGGTATCGTCGACGGCGGAGGAGCTTGCCTCGCAGGCCGAGCAGCTGCAGTCGACCATCTCTTTCTTCAAGATCGAGCAAGCGCAGAACGATGCACAGCGCCCCTCCGTCGCGATCGACAAGGCGGTCGCCCAGCTCCGATCCAAGGCGTCCTCCATGTCGGGAGCCCAGCACGGCGCCAAGCGACCGGCAAGCGGCAGACCGGTTCGGGCCCTCAAGGTCGCGGGCGGATCCGGCGGCTTTGCCCTCGAGATGAATGACGGCGCAGACGAGCGCGACGCCGATTTCAAACGCTGAACGACAAAGCGGCCTCGCCGTCCGGCGAGGCCGCTTGCTTCCGCAAGATCGCGAAGAACGTCAATCGAGCGGACTCCGCGCCCGGCTCTACAATGAAATTAACGCTAGCTGGAATTGCAAAGGCTCATCGCCTGAGCAGAGCCGCTTGAACGACGGTGCCGACGAGCGCGACGCCGATTTCAAACGCTGAACGACACACCGGCCTCGCCGTCCAGCGAGGCCGGCTTCCTGCCCAAAGCCGCCAGCCGCACGGAGCGAACCATGGTCGAAACAGCCCAATATCTGACGCTCGGTCTTGACGGCGAGACGTTCGGCATCGGCATTCGCAACGTTCGCGAGATTCTCGATATGCGGCCGATTTCGAAGATACCGCATGCGCCGAACTTCCTGCTCGGGATGATCGACGTACGCGGCACCAGTTTTCCGATTGTCGATTTGAGGATCAAGCTCGACCTGCCTAGCGTGCCTGCGACCGAAGCCACCCGTATCATCATTCTCGATGTTCCGATGGGGGACCGCTTCGTCGGTGTCGGCTTCGTCGCCGATTGCGTCTTTGAAGTGACCGGGATCGACGAGAGCCAGATCGAGCGGCCGCCATCGGTCGGAGGGCGCTGGAAGTCGGACTACCTGGCGGGAATCGGCAGGAAGGGCGACGGGTTCGTCATCATCTTCGATCTCGCAAGACTGATGGCGTCCAGCGCCGATGTTGCAGGCGATCCTCGTGCTACCGCCGTCGCGGCCTAGCCGATGCAATCCGCTATGCTGGAAACCGTCTCGAGGTTAAGCGATCATTATTTTCGTTCGATCGCCGAATTGGTCGAAGCCGAGGTGGGGATAAAACTCCCCGCCGCAAAGCGGCTCATGCTCGAGGGGCGGCTGCTGAAGCGGGTCCGCATCCTCAACTATTCCGACGTCAACGAGTATGTCGAGCACCTGTTCAACGCCGAGCATTTCGAGACCGAGCTGGTCCACCTGATCGACTGCGTGACGACCAACAAGACCGATTTCTTCCGCGAGCCATCCCACTTTGACTTTATGCGGGACATCGCCGTACCGGAGATCCTCCGTCGGAGAGGTCGGGGTACCCGGCCGCTCAAAATCTGGAGTGCCGCCTGCTCGACCGGCATGGAAGCCTATACCATCGCCATCGTGCTCGATGACATGGTCACGGCCGGGGTCAACTTCCAGTTCAGTGTTCTCGGCACCGACATCTCGACCAGTGTCCTGAAGCTCGCGGAAACCGGGATCTATACCCGGGAAATGATATCGCCGGTCCCCGCCGAACTGGCCAGGCGTTATTTCCTGTCGCCGAAAGACCCGAGCAGGGACGAAGTGCGCGTAGTGCCCCGATTGCGGCGGTCGACGAATTTCATGCGCATGAATCTCATGGACCCGGACTATCCGGTCGATCGCGACGTCGACATCATTTTTTGCCGGAACGTCCTGATCTATTTCGACAGGCCGACCCAGCAGAAAGTCGTCGAGCAGCTTTGCGAGCATCTGCGGCCAGGCGGATATTTTATCGTCGGTCACTCGGAATCGATGATTCACAACGAATCAATCTTGCTGCAGCAGGTTCAACCCACGATTTTCAGAGTTTAGTCGAGCGGAGGGAGACCCATGCAAAACCAAAAGATTCGGGTGCTGGTGGTGGACGATTCCGCGTCGGTTCGCCAGATTCTCACCTCGATCCTCAACGAAGATGCCGACATCGAAGTGATGGGCGCTGCGTCGGATCCGTTTGCGGCGGCGCGCAGGCTTCAGGAAGAAATACCCGACGTCATCATTCTCGACATCGAGATGCCTCGCATGGACGGGATCACGTTTCTGCGCAAGATCATGGCGCAGCGGCCGATTCCTGTCATCATTTGCTCGACGCTCACCGAGCAGGGCTCCGATCTGATGTTCGAGGCATTCGAGGCGGGCGCCGTGGACATTGTGTCGAAGCCGCGCGTCGACACCAGGCAAGCGCTACAGGAATCGTCGTTGCGGCTGCGCGATGCGGTGAAAACGGCCGCGCGCGCCCGCGTTCGCGTCGGTAGAGCTTCTCGGATGGTGATCGAGGAAAAGCTGACTGCGGATGCCATTATGCCGCCGCCGATTCAGGGCCGTTGCAGTCCGGTCACCGAACGCATCGTCTGCATCGGCGTTTCCACCGGCGGTACCGAAGCGCTTCGCGAGGTACTCGAGGTGCTGCCCCGCCGCAGCCCCGGGATTCTCATTGTGCAGCATATGCCGGGCGGCTTCACGGCAGCGTTTGCAAAGCGTCTCAATGGCCTCTGCGAAGTCGATGTCAAGGAAGCCGAGGATGGCAACGTCGTGGTGCAGGGCGGTGTCTATATCGCGCCGGGCGGCCGTCACATGCTGCTGCAGCGAACCGGCCAGCGCTATCATATCGCCA
Organism: uncultured Alphaproteobacteria bacterium; assembly: GCA_963734795.1. GTDB lineage: Bacteria > Pseudomonadota > Alphaproteobacteria > Rhizobiales > Xanthobacteraceae > Bradyrhizobium. The sequence goes on along the minus strand of CAVTIW010000009.1, from coordinate 67,759 downwards.
TCAAGGACGGTCCCCCGGTGTCCCGGCACCGGCCTTCGGCGGACGTTCTGTTCCGGTCGGCCGCGCAAAATGCCGGCCGCAATGCGCTCGGAATCATCATGACCGGCATGGGAGACGACGGAGCCAAGGGGTTGCTCGAAATGCGCAAGCTCGGTGCGTCGACCCGCGCGCAGGACGAAGAAAGCTGCGTGGTGTTTGGAATGCCGAAGGAAGCGATCGCGTGCGGCGCCGTGGAAAAGGTCGTATCGCTCGCCCAGATCCCCAAGGAGATTTTGCTTTGGCAGGATGTCCGGCACTCGGCGCCGGTAGATTGAATCAGATGGCCATCGCCGATCTGTCGGAGATAGCGACCCACGCCATCTGGACCATTGAAAATGTGGGCGATCAGGTCGAGCACGTGTTCGCGGAGGTGGGTGGCCATCTCGGGACCGCTCACAGCATTTTCGCGGAGCTGAATTCGGGCCTGAATTCGCTGTCCGGCGAACTCTCGGGATCCAAGATCGAAGGCGCGTCGGTCGCCTTTCAGGATATCGCCACCCGGCTGCGCGGGCTGGCGGAGGCATTGCCTGCCGAAACTGCGTTGCTCGGCAGCATCGGTGCCAGCGTGACGCAGACTTCGACTCTGCTGAAGCACCTTATCAAGCACATTCATCTAGTCACGGTGATCGCGCGAAGTTCAAGGATCGAAGCTGCCTCGCTGGAAGGCAATCGTGATGATTTCCTGAGTTTCACCAAGGAAGCATCCGACCTCGCAACGGCGGTCCAATCGTCGATTGTGACCTGTTCGAAGGAGCAGGAGCAGCTGGCCGGCGCGATTGCAGTGGCGTTGAACGGGCAGCTGGCATTCGAGAAGCAATACCGGGATCAGCTGCTTTCGGTCAGCGCCGAACTGATATCGGCGTTTTCGGAAATAAAGCAGCTGCAGACCCAAGGCGCGGATCTTGCGCAGCTGGCAAAAGCGAGCACGACCCAGATTGGCGAAGCGGTTGGCAGCGCCATTGTTTCGCTGCAGGCCGGCGACAGCACCCGGCAACGGCTTGAACATATCTGCAGCGGATTGCGCCAGGTGGCCGGCGCCGATGGCGGTGTGGCACCGTCGATGGCGCCGCTTGTTTGCCTGCTGCAGGCCGCGCAATTAAAGGACACGGTGTCGGAATTCGAGACGGACATCGGCAAGATCGATCGCTCGTTGACGCTGCTGTCGAGCGATTCGATCAAGATCGTCGCGCATGGAAACTCGCTGTATGGCGGCAAAAATGACGACATGACGTCATTTCTTGCCATCATGAAGCAAAGGCTCGCCCAGGCTTCGGCGCTGATCTCCGCCTGCGGCCATGCAAAAGTGTCGGTCGATGCCTCGATAGCGGCATTGGAAAACATGCTGGGTAAATTTCGCGCTGCGATTTCCGCGCTTGACGAAACTGTTGTCGATATCACCCTTATCGGAATGAACGCCGGTCTCAAGGCGAGCCATCTCGGCGTCAAGGGTCGCGCATTCGTCGTGATCGCGAATGAACTCAAGCTGACGGCTGACCGCATCTCGGGCGCGGCGAAGATGCTGGAGCCGGTGTTGGGCAAGATCGGGCAGGCCGCCGACCGGTTGAAGAGCCTGCGCGCGGAAGAAGAATCGCTGAAGGTGGCCGACCTGGAAGATTCGATCACGATGGCGGTGCTGGAAATCGAGGCCGGCAACGACCGTCTCGCCCAGCTGATGAGTCACCTGACACGCGAAAGTGCTCAATTCGAAACCCTGATGACGGACGCCAGGACTGTCATATCCGGACTCGGCGGCAAGTTTGCAGCCCTTCCGGACACCGCCAGCCTGCTCGAAGAGTCAAAACATAGTCTCACCACGCGTTCAGCGGACGAAGTCCGCGACGGCGGCAAATTGTTCGACGAACTCTATCGTAAATACACCATGCAAACCGAGCGCGAAGTTCATCTCAGGCATTCCGATCGATTCGGGATCGCGCGGCCGCCCTCGACAATCGGGCTTGACGCCGACCAGGAAGATTCGGAAGAGGTGCTGTTCTTCTGACGTTATCGAGATCCCGCTTCCCGGCGACGCCGGGCATCGGGACCGTCTCGCATCTCGCCGCCGAATTGTTCGCGCGCAGTGCCGGCATCAAGCTTTGCCGCGTTCCGTCGCGCGGCGCTAACTCTGCTCTGATCGATGCCGCCGCGGGCCGCATGTTCGGCGGAAGCAGCGTCGCGTTCACCGACAACCTCCAGGTCGACAACAGCAAGTGGTCGAAAGTGATCAAGGAGGCCGGGCTCCATCAGGAATGATGGGCCATGCCATTCGGTAGTCAGGTAACATCAGCGGCCCAGCGGGATGGCGCGGCGTCTCCCGCGTTGACTTGTCGATCAACGGGCGAAGTCGCGTCCGCGGTGCGTGATCGCTGGTATCGAGCAAGCATCTGATGACGATCTGCGCGACACGCGAATTCTGGCAAATCAGACCATAGAATAAATGCGTATTTAATCGTCGAGTTCGCCCGAACCGCTATCTCTCCCCTGTCTCACTCAGGTGTCGCACACGGCGCAAGTGCCATGTGCAATCGGCGAATTTAATCCGCCAAGTTCCAGAGGTCCGAAACAGCGGCACGCAGTGCTTGGTTCATAGGAGCCCCAGTAATGACTGCTTTCCTTCAATTCAGCGTTTTCGCGGCATCGCGCGGCGAGGGCCTGCATCCGAAACTCCGGGCCTTACTCGAGCGTGCGGCCGCCTCTCCGTTTTCGGAAGTCTCGATGCGCCATGATGGCCTGATCCAGGCCGGACCAAGTCCGGATTCAGAAGTCGTCTCATCACGAAGCAACGTGACGTTGTTTTTGCGAGAGCTGGCCCGCCCCGTTGTTGCTGCGCCCAAACCGGAAATGCACAAGCCATCGATGGCAAATCCGAAACGAGACCGTATGGTTTAGTTATGCAGGCTGTCCGGTCAAACCTGGGTTACTGAAAGTTCATCCGCATTGGCACAGGCATCGTCATCGGCGCGTGTATTCTCGCTGCCTCCGCTGCAATGCTTCCGGCATTGCCGTAATCAGGCGATTTCGTTCCGTTCGACGCCGGCTATCTCGAAGCAGTCGCGTTCATCGACGATTCACCGCAGACAGTGCGACACGCCGCTGCGACGGAGCGCGATGTCGCGCTGCTGCAGGCAGGCCGCCGCAAGCGGCGAGATAGAAATCGATGCGGTGCCGGACGTAGTGAACGAGTGTGGTCGCGCAAAGATTCTCGTCCTCGTCCAGCCACCATACGGCACCGGATCGCCTCTTTTTGACGTCTGTTTTTGGGTTGACGGGCGAAAACAAACGTAACCTAATCAATGTCCTAAAGCAGTCCTCCTGGTGGGAGGCCCTCGTGAACGAGCTCTTGAGCTACGTATTCTCGCCGCTGCGGGAAGGAAACATCGCTCTCTACCGGGGCTCCGGCAACGGCTTGGCGCCGATCCTGCTGGTTGCCGCGGAAGAAACCTCGCTCGGTTGCGTCGAGCGGCTCGAACACGAATATGCGCTCAAGGGCGAACTTGACGCTGACTGGGCGGCGCGACCTGTCGCGCTGACGCATCACAATGACCGCATGACGCTGGTGCTTGCGGATCCTGGCGGCGTGCCGCTCGACCGACTGCTTGGCCGACCGCTGGACGTATCGCACTTCCTGCGCATCGCGATTCCTCTCGCGGGGGCGCTTCGCCAAATGCATGAGCATGGCCTGATCCACAAGGACATCAAGCCGGCGAATATCCTGATGGACGCAGCAAGCGGCGGGGTGTGGCTGACCGGGTTCGGCATTGCCTCGCGTCTGCCGCGCGAGCATCAAGCCCCGGCACCGCCGGAGGTGATCGCCGGCACGCTCGCCTACATGGCGCCGGAACAAACCGGCAGGATGAACCGCTCGGTGGACTCCCGCAGCGATCTCTATGCTTCGGGGGTCACCTTCTACGAAATGTTGACGGGGCAGCTCCCCTTCACCGCCGCCGATCCGATGGAGTGGGTGCATTGCCACGTCGCGCGGCAACCGGCGCCGCCCAATGAGCATGACGCGAGCATCCCGGGGCCGCTCTCGGCAATCGTGATGAAGCTGCTCGCCAAGACCGCCGAGGAGCGCTACCAAACCGCCTCCGGCCTCGAAGCCGATCTTCGACGGTGCCTGGGAGAATGGAAGACGCATGGTCGCATCGATCCGTTCCCGCTGGGCACGCGCGACCAGTCAGGCCGGTTGCTGATCCCGGAGAAACTGTATGGGCGGGAGCGCGAGATCGATGCCCTGCTCGCCGCTTTCGACGGCGTCGTAGCCCACGGCACGGCGGAACTCGTGCTCGTATCCGGCTATTCCGGTGTCGGAAAATCTTCCGTGGTGAATGAGCTGCACAAGGCGCTGGTCCCGCCGCGCGGCCTGTTCGCGTCCGGCAAGTTTGACCAGTACAAGCGCGACATCCCGTACGCGACCCTGGGCCAAGCCTTCCAGGGCCTGGTCCGCTCGCTCCTCACCCGAAGCGAGGCCGAGCTTGGCCGATGGCGCGATGCTTTGCGCGAGGCACTGGACCCAAATGCGCAGCTGATCGTGAACCTCGTTCCCGAGCTGGAGCTCGTGATCGGGAAACAACCGCCGGTCCCGGAGCTGCCGCCGCAGGATGCGCAGAACCGCTTCCAAATGGTGTTCCGGCGCTTCCTCGGGGTGTTCGCACGCAAGGAGCACCCGCTGGCGCTGTTTCTTGACGATCTGCAATGGCTTGACGCCGCGACGCTCGACCTCGTCGAGCACCTGGTCACGCACCCGGAAGTGCGGCACCTGCTACTGGTTGGAGCCTACCGGGACAACGAGATCGGTCCTGCGCACCCGCTTCTGCGGATTCGCGATGCGATCCGCGATGCCGATATGATGGTGCGTGAGATAGTGCTCGCACCCCTCGGGCTCGATGATGTCAACCGGCTCATCGCCGATGCCCTGCATTGCGGGCCGCAGCGCGCGAGGCCGCTGGCGCAGCTGGTGCACGAGAAGACTGGCGGCAATCCGTTCTTCGCGATCCAGTTTTTCACGGCGCTGGCCGAACAGGGGCTGCTCGCATTCGACCCAGTCGCATCGGCGTGGCAATGGAACATCGATCACATCCGCGCCAAGAGCTACACCGATAATGTCGTGGACCTGTTGGCCGGGAAGCTGAAGCGGTTCTCCGCCGCCACTCAGGAAGCCCTGAAACAGCTCGCCTGCCTGGGCAACGTCGCCGAGATCGCCACGCTGTCCCTGGTTCACGGGGAAAACGTAGAGGCGATGCACGCGGCTCTCTGGGAAGCGGTCCACGCCGGCCTCGTCGTCCATCAGGGTAGCACCTGCAAATTCCTGCACGACCGGATTCAGCAGGCGGCCTATTCACTGATTCCCGAAGAGCAGCGCGCCGAGGCGCACCTGCGCATCGGAAGGCTGCTCGCGGCGCATACCCCAGCGGAAAAGCGCGAAGAGGCGATCTTCGAGATCGTCAACCAGCTCAACCGCGGTGCCGCCTTGATCACCTTGCGAGATGAGCGTGAGCAGCTGGCCGAACTCAACCTGCTCGCGGGCCAGCGCGCCAAGGCCACATCCGCCTACGCCGCGGCGCTCAGCTATCTCACCGCCGGCGCGGCGCTGTTGCCGCAAGACTTCATGGCAGCGCCGGCGCGAACTCGGCTTTGCGCTGGAGCTGTACCGGGCCGAATGCGAGTTCCTCACCGGAGCGCTGGCAGAAGCGGAGCAGCGGCTGAACGTGCTTTCGACCCGTGCCGCAACCACGGTGGAACGAGCCACGGTCGCGTGCCTGCGCGTGGATCTGTACACCACCCTCGATCAGGGCAGTCGCGCCATTGCCGTCGGCCTCGACTACCTCCGGCATCTGGGCATCGACTGGCGGCCGCATCCAACCAATGAGGAGGCGCGAGGCGAATACGAGCGGATCTGGTTGCAGCTCGGGAGCCGCGCGATCGAGGATCTGGTCGACCTGCCCTTGATGAGCGACCCGGCATCGCTGGCGACGCTGGACGTTCTGACCAAGATGGGACCACCCGCATTCTATACGGATGCGAACCTGCTGGCCCTCATGACCTGCCGGGCGGTCAATCTCAGCCTCGAGCGCGGCAACTGCGACGCTTCGTGTATCGCCTATGTCTGGCTGTCCATGATCGCCGGCGCGCGCTTCGGCGACTATCAGGCCGCCGTGTATCGCTTCGGTCAGCTCGGTTATGACCTGGTCGAAGAGCGCGGACTGACGCGTTTTCAGGCCCGGACCTATATGGACTATGGATATGGCGTTTTGCCCTGGACCAGACATGTCCGGGCTGGCCGCGATCTGGTGCGCCGCGCGTTCGAAGCGGCAAACAAGATCGGTGACCTCACTTACGCCGCCTACTGCGGCAACCAGTTGAACGCGAACTTCCTCGCAGCGGGCGATCCGCTCGCGGAGGTGGAACGCGAAGCCGAACAAGGCCTCGCGTTTGCCCAGAGGGCGCGGTTCGGGTTTGTCATTGACGCCATCGCCACCCAGCTCGGACTGATCCGGACCCTGCGCGGCTTGACGCGGGCATTTGGCTCTTTTGACGATGCGCAGTTTGATGAGCTTCGGATCGAGCGCCATTTTTCAGAAAATCCGGATTTGGCGTTCGTCGAGTGCTGGTACTGGGTCCGCAAGCTGCAGGCGCGTTTCTTTGCCGGCAACTACGCGTCGGCCACCGAGGCCTCGACGAGAGCACAACGGCTGTTGTGGACCTCGGTTTCCCAGCTCGAAACGGCGGAATATCACTTTTACAGCGCGCTGTCGCACGCCGCCTGCTGCGATTCTGCGGCAGCCGGCGAGCGGCAGCAGCACCTGGACGCTGTCGCTGCACATCACGGGCAGCTCCAGCTCTGGGCGGCGAATTGCCCGGACAATTTCGAGAACCGCGCCGCGCTGGTCGGTGCCGAGATTGCGCGCATCGACGGCCGCGATGCTGACGCGATGCGCCTCTACGAACAGGCGATCCGCGCGGCCCGCGCCAACGGTTTTATTCACCATGAGGCGCTCGCCAACGAACTGGCGGCTCGTTTCTACGCGGTGCGTGGCTTCGAGAAGATTGCCCGGGTGTATTTGCAGGATGCCCGCTACGGCTATCTGCGTTGGGGAGCCGATGGCAAGGTGCGGCAACTCGAACAGCTTCATCCGCATCTCCGCGACCCACCCGTCTCTGCATCTCCCACCACCACCATTGGCGCGCCCGTCGAGCACCTGGATGTCGGGACGGTGCTCAAGGCCGCGCAGGCGGTATCCGGCGAGATCGTCCTCGATGAGCTCATCAAGACGCTGCTGCGGATCGCCGTCGAACATGCCGGCGCCGGGCGTGGCCTGCTGATCCTGTTCCCGGGCGACGAGCCACGGATTGCGGCGGAAGCCACGACCGGTCGCGGCCAGGTTGAGGTCACGCTGCGCCAGACCGCCGTGTCATCGGCCGAGCTGCCCGAATCCGTGCTGCATTACGTGATCCGGACGCGGGAAAGCGTGATCCTCGATGACGCGTTGGTGCAGAACCCGTTCTCGGCGGATGCGTACATCTGTCAGCAACTCGCCCGGTCGATGCTCTGCCTGCCGCTGGTGAAGCAGTCCAAGCTGATCGGGGCGCTCTATCTCGAGAACAAGCTGGCCTCGCACGTATTCACGCCTTCCCGGATCTCGGTGCTGGAACTGCTGGCGTCGCAGGCGGCGATCTCGCTGGAGAACGCCCGTCTGTACAACGATCTCGGGGAACGGGAGGCGAGGATCCGCCGCCTGGTCGATTCGAACATCATCGGGATCTTGATCTTTAATTTGCAGGGCCGGATCATCGACGCCAACCAGGCCTTTCTCGATATGGTCGGGTATGCCCGCGAAGATATCGTCTCGGGTCGGCTGCGATGGACGGAGCTGACGCCGGCCGAATGGCGCGAAGCCGACGGACGGGCCATCGCGGAGCTGAAGGCGGCAGGAACCGTCCGGCCGCGCGAGAAAGAGTACTTTCGCAAAGACGGCAGCCGCGTGCCGGTTCTGCTCGGCTCGACGACGTTCGACGACCGCCAGGACGAGGGCGTCACCTTTGTGCTCGATCTGACAGAGCGCAAGCACGTCGAGCAGGCATTGCGCGACATGCAAACGAACCTGGCACATGTCGTGCGCATAACAACGCTGGGCGAGCTGACAGCCTCGATCGCCCATGAAGTGAACCAGCCGCTCGCCGCCGTCGTCGCCAACGCCGGGGCCTGTCTAAGCTGGCTCGATCGCGAAACTCCCGACCTGGATGCGGCGCGCCGCTCCGTGGAGTGGATCATCGACGACGGCAATCGGGCGAGTGAGGTGATCCGACGCGTCCGGGCGCTCGCGAACAAGACCAGCATTGAGAAAATGCCACTCGACGTCAACGACATTGCCAGGGAGGTCATCGCGCTGGTGCAGCGTGAACTAACCAGTCACCGGGTGTCGTTGCGAACGGAGTTGGCTCTCACCCTCCCCATGATCCTTGGGGATCGGGTCCAATTGCAGCAGGTGATGATCAATCTAATGATGAATGGCATCGAGGCCATGCAATCGGTCACGGACCGGCCGCGTGAAATGGTGATCCGATCCCGTCAGGACGACGCACATCAAGTACTCGTAAGCGTGACGGATTGCGGAGTCGGGATCCCTGACGAAAATGCCGACCGGCTGTTCAACGCCTTCTTCACCACCAAATCCAGCGGCATGGGTATGGGACTCTCGATCTGCCGTTCGATCATGGAAGCCCATGATGGTCGGCTGTGGGCCACGGCAAACCTACCTCACGGTGCCGCATTTCAGTTCACCCTGCCGGTGAACGCAGACCGGTGAATCGTGAGGTTGCGCGCGTAGCCGTCGCGGACCGATCAAAAAAACCGGATTCGCAAGGGGAACTTGTTGTGCAGTCGACAGAAGTTTGAACTCAGCCATTCGCTTTCTCCAACCGGAGCAGCGATCAACTGATTAAAGTAACATTTCCTCACCTCGTTTCAACGCCGCGTGACTCGGTGCGTCGTACGGTGTTTTACATTGACCCTGACGCTGGAGCATTGAGGCGGTCACCGACTGTTGGTCGATAAATCCGGCGATTCGTCCATCGGCCGCAGGACGTTAAAAACCAATTCAGAATCCTAAATCGGTTTTTAATTGAGAACGTCGCGGTTGGCGGTCATCATTAAACAGGCTTCCGCCCCTTGTTCTGTTAGCGGAAATTTCGTTGGGCGCCCCTTCCGAAAAAGATGCCGGGGAAACTCAAGGGTGTGGCCGTGGGAAAGTCCACGCACGCAACGTACTGTGCTTGGAGTTAAAGATGGTTCTGTTCTCGCGCTCCTTTGTCCGCAAACGCATGATCCCGCTGCCAGACTATTCGGAGGAGCAGCCCTTCCTGTCGGAGAACGACGTCGCCATGAACGAGATGATGGCGGATATGACGATCAAACCGACCGGCGACCTCGATCGCGATTTTGTTGCAATGATGGTGTCGCACCATCAAGGCGCGGTCGACATGGCGAATGCCGAACTCAAATACGGCCATGACGAGCAGCTTCGCCGGCTGGCTGAGGAGATTGTTGCTTGGCAGCAGCAGGAGATCATGGTCATGCGGAATGCCGTAAGTGACGGGCAATTGTCCGCGGCGCAATCGCCCGTGCAACCGCGCGCGGAGTTGTCACCGCAATCGGCCCTGACTGACGGCTCGGCTGCCCATGGCGAAATGAAGACGTCTCAATAACCGACACCGGCCGCAGGGTCTCTTTCAGAGCTGCGACGCAAGGATAGATCATGGGTATTGTTCGCTTCGCCCTGCGATTTCCGCACACTTTCTACGTGGTGGCGGCCCTGATCCTGTTTCTGGGCGTCGCCGCCATCCGATCGATGCCGACGGATATCTTTCCGGAAATCCGCATTCCGGTGGTGACGGTGATCTGGCAATACACCGGCCTCACCACGCCGGAAATGGAACAGCGCGTCAGCACCTACAGCCAATATTCCATCAGCGCCAACGTCAACGGAATCAAGAATATGGAAGCGCAGACCCTCAATGGTCTGTCGATCCAGAAGCTCTACTTCCAGCCCGACGTCAATCTCGACCTCGCGATCGCGCAAGTCGTCTCCGCGACCAATTCGATTCGCGCGCTGATGCCGCCCGGGATCGAGCCGCCGATCGTCGTGCAGTTCAATGCGTCGAGCGTTCCTGTGCTGCAACTGAGCCTGAATTCGGACAGCCTGAACGAGCAGCAGCTCTACGATTTCGGCATTTACCGCGTTCGCCAGGAGCTGGCGCCGGTTCCCGGCGTTACGCTGCCGACGCCGGCCGGTGGCAAGTATCGCCAGATCATGGTCGATATCGATCCGGACAAGCTGCTGTCCCGCGGGCTGACGCCGCTCGACATCGTCAATGCGGTCAATACCCAGAACCTGACGCTGCCGTCGGGAACGGCGAAGATCGGAAAAATCCAATACACGGTGCGAACCAACGCCACACCGGCGACGATCCACGATCTCAACCAAATACCGGTCAAGTTCGCCAACGGCGCCACCGTTCTGCTGAAAGACGTGGCGCAGGTACGCGACGGGTCGATGGTACAGCAGAACGTCGTGCGCGAGGACGGCCATCGCGCAGTGCTGCTCAGCGTCATCAAGAACGGCAATGCCTCTACGCTGGCGGTCGTCAACGGCGTGAAGCACGCGCTGCAGGCGATCCGCGCCTCCGCGCCGGCCGGCATGCGTATCAACGAGTTGTTCGACCAGTCGGTATTCGTGACCAACTCGGTCAACGGCGTGCTGCGCGAAGGCGCCATCGCGGCGGGCCTCACCGCGCTGATGATCCTGGTCTTCCTCGGTTCCTGGCGCTCGACGCTGGTGGTGATGATTTCAATCCCGCTGGCGATCATGTCGTCGCTCATCGTGCTGTACTTTCTCGGCGAGACGCTGAACACCATGACCCTCGGCGGCCTTGCGCTCGCGGTCGGCATATTGGTCGACGACTCGACTGTCACGATCGAGAACACCCACCGCCTGTGGACCGAAGAGCACATGCCGCTTTCCGAGGCGACGCTGCACGGCGCCGCTGAAATTGCGGTGCCGACACTGGTTTCGACGCTCGCCATCAGTTGCGTGTTCACGTCCGTGGTGTTCCTCGATGGGCCGGCCAAGTACCTGTTCACGCCACTTGGACTTGCCGTGGTATTCGCGATGCTGGCTTCCTACGGTTTGTCCCGAACCCTGACGCCGATCACGATTGGCTTGCTGCTCCGGAGTGAGCGTCATGGCACGGACGATGGGACCCCGACAGGCTTCTTCTCGCGGATCTCCGCCGCATTCGACCGCAACTTCGAGCGCCTGCGTGATGGATATAAAAAATTCCTCACCCTTCTGCTTCGCCGGCGGGCCATCGTGCCTGTCGTCGCCGTGTTGATACTCAGTCTCGGCGGGGTGATGTTGATGCTTGTCGGTCGGGACTTCTTCCCGCTCATCGACGGCGGCCAGATCCAGCTTCACGTTCGCGCACCCGCCGGGACCCGCATCGAAAGCACCGAGGCGGTATTCCAGAAGGTCGAGGACAAGATCCGCGAAGTCATTCCGGACAAGGACCGCGGGCTCATTATCGACAATTTCGGGCTGCCGGCGCGAGCCTACAATCTCGCATTCGCGGACGGTTCCACGATCGGAATCAACGACGGTGTCATCCAGGTGGCGCTCAAGGAAGGCCACAAGCCGACCGCCGATTATGTCAAAAAACTGCGTCAGGTGCTGCCCGCCGCATTTCCCGAAGACACGTTCTATTTCCAGGCGGCCGACATCGTGACGCAGATTCTGAACTTCGGACTGCCGGCGCAGATTGACGTTCGGACGATGGGCTCCGACCCGAACAACTTGCCGCTGGCAAAGAAACTTCGTCAGCGCCTTGCCGCGATTCCCGGCATCGCCGACGCGCACCTGCAACAGGAAGTCGACGGTCCGGATTTCTACACCGACATCGACCGGACCCGGGCCGCGCAGCTTGGCCTCAATGCCAGCACGGTGGCCACCAACATCAATGTCAGCCTGAGTTCGTCGGTGCAGGTGTCGCCCAATTTCTGGACCGATCTGAGTTCCGGCATTCCATATTATCTGGCTGTGCAGACACCGGAATACAGGGTCAACTCGCTGAACGCGCTTGCCAACACCCCGGTTTCGACTTCGCTGGCGGTCAGCGGCCAGGTCGTCCCGGGCTTGCTCAGCAATATCGCGACGTTCAAGCGGGACACGGTTCCGACCAACTCCAACCAGAGCAACATTCAGGAGGTTTACGAGGTCTATGCCAGCGTGCAGGGCCGCGATCTCGGCGGTGTCGCAGCCGACATCGAGAAGGTGACGACGGAACTGCAGAAAGAACTGAAGCCCGGCAATAGAATTGAGGTCATCGGCCAGATCCAGAGCATGAACGACTCGTTCCGGAATCTTGGCATCGGTCTGCTGTTCGCCGCGGTCTTCGTCTATCTGCTGATGGTGGTGAACTATCAGACTTTTGGCGACCCGTTCGTCGTGATCCTGGCTCTGCCGGCGACGCTCTGCGGTATCGTCACCATGCTGTTCATCACCGGCACCACGCTGAACGTGCCGTCGCTGATGGGGGCGATCATGGCGGTCGGCGTGGCTTCCGCGAACTCGATTCTGCTGGTGACCTTCGCGCGCGAGCAGCAATTGAAGGGCCACTCCGCCTTCGAGGCCGCGCTCAGCGCCGGCCACACCAGGATTCGCCCGGTGCTGATGACGGCGGCCGCGATGATCGTCGGTATGATCCCGATGGCGATCGGCGGCGCCGGCGAGGAACAGAACGCCGCGCTTGCGCGCGCCGTCATCGGCGGCCTGCTGTTCGCGACGCCGACAACGTTGCTGATCGTGCCTTACCTGTTCGCCGTGTTGCGCAAAGGCAACGACGGAAAGCCTCACCATGGCGTATTCGAGGAAATTCCAAAATGACCGAGACCGGGCCGAAAAAAGAAAGTGTTCAGGACCGGCTTGATCCCGACACCGATCGCGTTGTTGGGTTACCGAACGCGGCGCCCCCTGAGCGGCGACGTCGTTACGGAGGCGCGCTGTTCGGCTCAATTGCGCTGCTGTTGCTGTTGGGCGGCCTTGCAATAGGCGGCTGGCGCCACTACCAGGCCGTACGCGCCGTCGCGGCCACCATGCAACAAGCCCGCACCGCAGTTCCCGAGGTTCGCGTCGCCGCGGTCCGCGCCAGCGACAGCAAGATCACCGTCACCTTGCCCGCCACCACGACGGCGTTCGAGGCGGCGAATATCTTCGCGCGCACCAGTGGCTACATCGAAAAGCGCTATGTCGACATCGGCGATCGGGTCAAGGCCGGCACCCTGCTGGCGGACATCACCGCCCCCGAGCTCGACCACCAGATTGCGCAAGCCAAGGCGACGCTGGCCCAGGACCAGGCCACGTTGCAGCAAACACAGGCAAGCCGTGAACTCGCCGAGGTCACCAACGGGCGCGACAGCAAGCTGGTCACGCAGGGATGGCTCACGCTTCAGCAAGGCGACAACGATCGCCTGACCCTGCAGGCGCAGCAAGCAGCGGTGGGAGTGGCGCAGTCCAATATTGCCGCCCAGGAGGCCCAGATCCGAGTCCTGGGGCAGGAGAAGGCCTACCAGCGCGTGGTAGCTCCGTTCGACGGCGTGATCACACAGCGTAACATCGACAACGGCAGCCTGGTGACATCAGGATCGACCTTCATGTACACGCTGATGCACCCTGACGTGATCCGCACCCAGGTGTTCGTCCCCCAGGACGAGGCTTTCGGGCTTGGGCCCGGCGTCGATGCGGTGGTCCGTGTCCCGGAGATTCCGGATCGCGGCTTTCCCGGCACGGTTACGCGTATCGCGAGCGCGTTGCAGCCCGGCACCCGGACGCTGCTGACCGAGATCGACGTTCCCAATCCGGACGGGGCGCTCAGTCCCGGGATCTATTGCACCGTCGAGCTATATATTCCGCGCAAGACGCCATCGATGATCGTACCGGCCGACGCCGTGGTATTCGATCAGAATGGCCTGCACGTCGCGGTGGTCGAGAACGGCACCGCCCGTCTGCAGAAGATCACAATCGCGCGTGACTTCGGCACCGAGGTCGAGGTGCACGACGGCGTCAAGCCCGGCGATCAGGTCATCCTCAATCCGATGATCGACCTGGCGGACGGCAGCAAGGTCTCAGTGCGCCCTGCACAAAAGGCGCGGACGAGCTAGATCGTCGCGCAGGAAGGAATCGCGATGCGACGCCTGCTGTTCACAACGGTCGCCCTGCTGTCGGGCGCCCACGTCTGCCTGGCGCAGGTCTCCACCTTCGGCACCACCGCCATGGGCCTTCCATCGACGCCGGCGACGATTCAGACCTCGCCGCTCAATGGTCCGAGCCCGTTCTCGGCGACGACCCAGCCCGGCGCTCTCGACACCACGCTGGCGCCGGTGCCGCTGGCTTCCGACCCTTCGACGCCAGGAACTGTCGTGACCTGTGCCACGCCATCTGGCCAAATCACGCCTGGAACTCCGGTCGTGCAGGTTACCTCGATGTCCGCAGCAGGCGGCACAGCCGGGACGGCGTCATCGACATATGCGACACCGACGATATCGGCCTCGCCACCTGTCAACCCGGCGTCCGCGACCGGGAGTGTCACCCCGCCACCGCTGCTTTATCTGTCCGCCCAACCCGCAACATCCTTCCTGTCCACAATTCCGGGCACGACGATACCGGTGCCGCCGACGTTGGCCCTGGCGGCGCCGATACTCACACTGCCAGCGAGTTCTTCCGCGTCCACAACCGCCGCCACGCCTGCGCCGTTCACGTCGACGGTGCCAAATACTTCCATGCTGGGCGGCACAGTCCCGATGACAATGTCACCGACCGCACTGACGCCCGCGGCCCCGTTGGGGACCATTCCTAGTCCAATTGCCGGCATGAACGGGGCCGTGTCGACAACCAACCCGCTCGCCAGCACGACCGGGACCACTTCGCCAACGGCTCCGCTTGGCAGCTCCTCGACCACGGTCTGCAGCTCCATACCGGGGGGGCCGCCGACCAATGGTGCGGCTTTGCCGCTCTCGACGCCGGAAATTCCGGCGAACCCGCCACCCGGCACGATTCAGCAAGACGTCGCGCAGCTTGGCGGCACCAGCATCGATCCGACAGCGGCGGTTATACCAACGCCGAATACGTCGGCATGCGCTGAAGGCATGCCGACCTATCTGGCGGCGCCCGGCACGATGGCTCCGGCGAACGCCACGGGCGCCGCGGCAACGCCGGGTGTATCGCCGCTGGGCTGCTGAAGGGAGAACCCCGACACCTTCCCCCAAAACGCCGATGCGTCACTTCAATGCACCAGCCCCTCATGGCGCGCCGCAGATACCGGCCGTCGATCTCGCCGAGGCCGCAAAAGACGAAGTCAGCCGCAAGCCGTACAGGCATCCTGATCCGGGATGCTGCGAGCACCACCTCGAGCCACGGCAATTCTAAAATGCTATTTAGTGGTGTGGTTCGTTCATCAGGCCTATTTTTCTGACTGGCGGTCCCACCGCGCTTGCCCCTCAGGCGGTGGGCAGATGGCCGCCGAGCGGACGGCGCATGCCACGCCTTTTTGCCTACGCCGAACCGGCGGGCGGCGCTGTCCGGCTACCTTCGGGAGAAACCAATGGAAGTTGCAGGTCGTTGACATGGCAGTCGTCTCCGGCAAGCCTGCAATCGTGGCAACAGCAATCTCGAACCCTGTAGTCGGGAATCGATTGATGACAAAAGTGCTGCTGATCGAGGATGACAGCGAGACGGCTGAGGAAATCACGGCCGAACTGGCTGATCACGGATTTGAAATCGAATGGTCGGCCAACGGCATAGAAGGCCTCGACAAGGCACGATCTTCCCGGCCGGACGCCATGATCGTCGATCGGCTTTTGCCCGGAATGGACGGCCTTACCGTCATCGAAGCGCTCCGGAAGGACCAGATGCGCACCCCGGTGCTGGTACTGAGCGCGCTCGGCGCGGTGGATGACCGCGTGCGCGGATTGCGGATGGGTGGCGACGACTATCTGACCAAACCGTTCGCGATCGTGGAGCTCGTCGCCAGGGTGGAGGCGTTGCTGCGCAGGCCGGTGGAATCGCGCGAGACGCAATTGCGGGTAGGGTCGCTGGAACTCGATCTGATCGAGCGCACCGCCAAACGCGGCGATCGCGTCATCGATCTGCTGCCACGCGAATTTCGCCTGCTTGAATATATGATGCAGCGGAGCGATCAGCTGTTGACACGAGCCATGCTGCTTGAGGAGGTCTGGAATTACAAGTTCGTTCCGGCGACCAATCTTGTGGACGTCCATATGGGCCGCCTGCGCCACAAGGTGGACGGCCCAGGCGAAGCCCCTATAATTCACAATGTCCGCGGTGCCGGCTTCATTCTTCGCACCGGACCATAAGGCTCAGATGGCCGGCAGCGGCGCGGCGCGGACGCTGGGCAGTAACTCCGCGCGGCGAGATTCCATGAGTCAGGCCCAAATCATACGTTCGAACACCTTTCATTGGGCGCTGGCGGTGGCCGGCGTGTTGGCGATTTTCGTCATTGTGCTGTTTGGCTTCATCTATTGGCAGACCGATCAGTACCTGATCGCACGATCTGACCGAATGATCGCCAGTCAGCTCAACGTTATTGCGGCTCTGCCCCGCGAGCGCCGGCTGGATGCGATCGATGAGCAACTGAAGCAGGATTCCCGTGGCGTTCAATATGCCGGACTGTTCGACGCGGATGGCCGCAGGATAACGGGCGACCTGGAACAGTTTCCGCCCGCGCTCAAGATGAACGATACCGCGCAAAGCATCTCGGTCGTCCGGTTGCTTCCGGCCGGCCGCGAGACCCGTGTGATACGTGCGATCGCCCGGCGAATGCCAAACGGCGACGCGCTGCTCATCGGACGAGAGGTCGACGAAACCAGGGAAATTTCCCATGTCGTCGGTCAGGCGCTGGTGCTGGGTCTGTTGCCGGCGCTTTGCCTATGCCTGCTGGCTGGCGCGTTGCTGAGCATGCGCGCCCAGAGGCGGGTCGAAGAGGTAAATCAGCGGGTACAACGCATCATCGCCGGTGATCTGCGTGAGCGGCTTCCGCACCGTGACGTCGACGAGCCGTTTTCGAAGCTCGCCGCCATCGTCAACGGCATGCTTGATGAAATGGAAACGATGATCCACGCGCTCGCAGGCGTCGGCAACGACATCGCCCACGATTTGCGAACGCCGCTGACCCGGGCGCGGCTCGCTCTCGAGCGCGGCCGCATCAACGCAACAACGCCGGAGCAATTCCAGACGGCTACGGACAAGGCGATCACGAATATCGATCAGTCGCTGACCATCATCACGGCGCTGTTGCGTCTGGCCGAAATCGAGAACAACCGGCGGTCAGCGGCCTTCGGCAAGGTCCCATTGCATGAAATGCTGCGCGAGGTTTACGATCTCTACGAACCGATCGCCGAAAACAAGAATGTCAACTTGCGGGTCGAGGTGAGGCAGCAGTCTGACGTTCGCGGTGACCAGGATCTCCTGTTCGAGGCGGTCGCAAACCTGGTCGACAACGCCGTCAAGTTCACGCCTGAGGGCGGCAGGGTGGACATCGAACTGACGCGCGGTGATGGCGAAACAATTGTGCGCGTGACCGACACTGGCTGCGGCATCAGTGAGCAGGAGCGCGAGGCCGTGCTGCGGCGTTTCTACCGCTCCGACAAGATCCGAAGTACGCCGGGCGTGGGCCTTGGCCTGAATCTGGCGGCCGCGATCGTAAAGCTGCACGGTTTCAGGCTCGCCATTCATCCCGGGCCGGGCGGCCGGATGGAGATCATTTGTCCCGACCGCAAACCGGGAAGCAGCGGTTCGCCAGTTTAGGACGGTCGATCGCCCGGCCATCGCCGGTGCAGGATGCTACCGGTGGAAGCCACAATGAGATTGCAACGGCTCGAGCAATGGCTTGGCTGGCCTAGCCGCCAGCCGCGACCGTCTGTGCACGCCGCTGTCCAGGCTGACAATCGCTTCCGAACGGGAGATCGAGCTCCTGCCACACCGAAACCATGGCGTCAGCCAGTTGTCGGATCAGCCGAGCGTCATGCGCTGGGGTGGGAGTAATCCGCAATCGTTCGGTGCCTCTGGCAACCGTCGGATAATTGATCGGCTGGATGTAGATCCCGTGCCGGTCGAGCAGAAGGTCGCTTGCCTGCTTGCACAGGTCGGGATCGCCGACCATGACCGGCACGATATGCGTTTCCGTCGCCAGCACCGGCAGGCCGGCTTTTCGCAGCGCCGCCTTGGTCGCTGCCACGGCGGCGCGCTGGCCTGCGCGCTCCGCACCCGATTTCTTGAGATGGGCGATCGAGGCCGTCGCAGCCGCGGCTACTGCGGGTGGCAAGGCCGTCGTGAAGATAAATCCGGGAGCATGGGATCGGACCGCGTCCACGACAGCGTTGCTGGCGGCGATGTAGCCGCCAAGTGTCCCGAAGGCCTTGGCAAGCGTTCCCTCGATGACGTCGATGCGCGCCATCACGCCGTCTTGCTCGGCGATCCCGGCGCCGCGCGGCCCATACATGCCAACGGCATGTACCTCGTCCAGATAGGTCATCGCGTCATAGCGCTCTGCGAGACCGCAGATCGCTTCGAGTGGAGCGACGTCGCCGTCCATCGAATAGACGCTCTCGAACACGATCAGCTTCGGGCGGCCGGGCGCTGCGTGCGAGAGCAACTGCTCCAGGTGCGCAAGATCATTGTGGCGCCAGATCTGCCTGGCACAGCCAGCGGCGCGCACGCCTTCGATCATCGAATTATGGTTGAGTGCATCAGACAGGATCAGGCAGTCCGGAAGCAGCCTCGCGATGGTCGCGATGCCGGTATGGTTGGACACGTAGCCCGATGTGAAAACGAGTGCCGCTTCCTTGCCATGCAGGTCGGCAAGCTCGGCCTCCAGCTGTACCAGCGCCCGATTGGTACCCGAGATGTTGCGCGTTCCGCCCGCGCCGGCGCCCATCGTGCGCGCGGCGGCGCACATCGCTTCGATCACTTTCGGATGCTGGCCCATGCCGAGATAGTCGTTCGAGCACCAGACAACGACATTCCGTTGGCCGCTCGGGCTGTTCCAGAGTGCATGGGGGAACTGTCCCGCCTTGCGCTCCAGGTCGGCGAAGACGCGATAGCGACGCTCCCGTTTCAGCGCGGCAATGGCTGATTGAAAACTCGCGACATAGTCGAACATTTCTGGGCATCCTTCGGTGATCGGCTTCGTCTGCTACGCCACGCTGCCAGGCGAGGCAGTTGGCACTCATTCGGCGGGCACCCCGACGTCGCTGCTCCGCCTGGCCGCCACCCCCTCCTGAGCAAGCCGGGCGAGGCCCGTGTGCAGAATGGCAGCGACGATGGCGCCAACGACCGGGGCTGCCATGTAGAGCCAGGCATCGGTGAAATTGCCGGTCGCGACCATCGGGCCAAGCGCCCGCGCCGGGTTGAAGGGTGCGCCCGTGAGGGCCCCGCCCATGAGGATGTTGAAGGTCAGCGTCATTCCGATCGCCAGCGGTGCGAGGCTACTGGCGCGGCCTGCAACCGCGGTGCCGAGCACCACTGTAACCAGGAAAAAGCCGAGCACGGCCTCGATCATGAAGCCGGCAGCGGGCGTGATCGTGAGGTTCGTGGCGCCCAGAGCAAGGTTTTGCGCGAGTGCAGGCGTGCCGAGGCCGGTCTCCGCGCCGCCCAGCACGGCCGACAAGAAGAGCGCGCCGACGATACCGCCAATGAACTGACTGACGATATAGCCGGCTGCCTCGCCGGCGCCCATCGCGCCGGCGGCGAGCACGCCGACTGTGACCGCGGGGTTGAAATGGCCGCCCGACACCGAGCCGAAGGCGAAGGCGAAGGCCATGATGGCCAGGCCGTGCGCGAACGCAATTGCGACGATACCGGGCATGCCGACACCTTCGCCGACCACGGCTGCGGTGCCGGCGCCGATGAACACGAACGCGAAGGTGCCGATGAACTCCGCAAGGAGTTTTGGTGCGATCCGGTTGGACATTGTTGACTCCAGAGATGAGATTGACGCTGGCGCGATCAGGTTTCGCCAGGGACGATACGTTGGTTGGGGATGGCCGACGGCACGGAGCGCGCCGCCGGCCGGCGCGAGCAGTCCTATTCCGCAGCGATCGTGTGCGTCGTGAAATCGATGTCCAGCGCCTTCGCGACGCCGGCACCGTAGGCCGGATCGGCCTTGGCACAGTTGGCGATGTGCCGCTGCTTGATGTGCAGCTTGGCGTCGCCCATCGCCCGCGCGGTGTTCTCGAACAGCAACTGCTGCTGTGCCGGCGTCATTTTTCGGAACAGGTTGCCGGGCTGCTCCCAATGGTCATCGTCGACGCGGTGGTCCCAGTGCGCTGCGTCCCCTTCGAGCGCGAGCGGCGGCTCAGCGAAATCGGGCTGGTTGTCCCAGAGCCCCGCGCTGTTGGGATTGTAAGTGAGCGTTCCGCCCAGATTGCCGTCGGTGCGCATCTTGCCGTCGCGGTGGTAGCTCTGGAACGGGCACTGGGGGGCGTTGACCGGGATATGGTTGAAGTTGATGCCGAGCCGGTAGCGTTGGGTGTCGCCATAGGAGAACAATCGCCCCTGGAGCATCTTGTCGGGAGAAAAGCCGATACCGGGCACGATGTTGGCGGGAGAGAAGGCGGCCTGCTCCACTTCCGCGAAATAGTTGTCCGGGTAACGGTTAAGCTCCATCACGCCGACCTCGATCAATGGATACTCCGCCTTCGGCCAGACCTTGGTCAGATCGAAGGGACTGTGCTTGTGGGTTTTCGCCTGAGCCTCGGTCATCACCTGGATGAATAGTGTCCAGCGCGGGAAGTTGCCCGCCTCGATGGCGTTGAGCAGGTCGCGGCCGTGGCTTTCGCGATCCTTGGCGACGAGGGCCTCGGCCTCGGCGTCGGTGAGGTTCGCGATCCCTTGCTGGGAGCGGAAGTGGAACTTGACCCAGACGCGCTCATTGGTGGCATTGATCATCGAGAAGGTGTGACTGCCGAACAGGTGCATGTTGCGGAAGCTCTTCGGGATGCCGCGATCGGACATGACGATCGTGACCTGGTGCAACGCCTCCGGCAGCAGCGACCAGAAATCCCAGTTATTGTCCGCGCTGCGCAGCCCGGTGCGCGGGTCGCGCTTGATCGCATGATTGAGGTCCGAGAACCGCAGCGGATCGCGGAAGAAGAACACCGGCGTGTTGTTGCCGACGATGTCCCAGTTACCCTCCTCGGTATAGAACTTGAGGGCGGTGCCGCGGATGTCGCGTTCCGCATCGGCTGCGCCGCGTTCACCGGCAACGGTCGAGAAGCGCGCGAACATCGGCGTCTGCTTTCCGATCTCCGAGAAAATCTTGGCCTTGGTGTAGCGGGTGATGTCGTGCGTGACCGTGAAGGTACCGTGGGCACCCCAGCCCTTGGCGTGCATGCGCCGCTCCGGGATCACTTCCCGGTCGAAATGCGCCATCTTCTCGATCAGCCAGATATCCTGGAGCAGCGCCGGGCCGCGCCGGCCGGCGGTCATGATGTTGGTGTTGTCGGCGACCGGCGAGCCGGTGGCATTGGTAAATCGCTTCGTTTTGGACATGGTGGGCTCCTGGGTTTTGGACATGGTGGGCTTCTGAATGTGCGAGACTTCGCGCGTGCCGCCGGCCGGTCGTGTCCGACCGATGCTTCCGAAAGCCTCGGCGCTGGATTTTCGATTGGAGGACGCGGCGAGGTCTACCCTCGCCAGGCGGAGGCGCGGATCACGCTGCAGAAATTGACGCGGGTGAAGTGCGGGTCCTTATCCGCGAGCACGTCGGCGTTGACGTTGCCGAAGGTCGTCTCCGGCTTGTGCTTGTTGCCGTCGTAGAAGGCCTGGATGATGTCTTCCTTGAAACGCGGAGTACGCGGATGTGCATGCACCACCGCCTCGCGCTCCGCGTCGCTGTACTCGGAATAAGCGAGGCCAAGCACATCCATTTCGACGCCGGCCGTCACCAGGGCTACGACCGGGTGCATGTGCTGCGGGATGCCGGGCGTCGTGTGCAAGGCGATCGCGGTCCAGACCGTTTCGATATCTTGTTGATGGACTCCGTGGCTTCGCAGGAAGTCACGGGCGGTATTTGCGCTGTCAACCTCGAAGCGTTCCTGCGCAGTGCCATGCTGGTGCGTCAAGCCCATGTCGTGGAACATCGCGCCTGCATAAAGCAGTTCGGGATCGAATCTCGAGCCCGCGACGCTTGCCTCCGAGAGCGCCCCAGTAATAGACGCGGCTCGAATGGTGAAACAGCAGCGGTGATTCCGTGTCCCGCACCAGTTCGGTTATTTCGCGGGCGAGCTTGCTGTCGGGAACCCTGATTCCCGCAAGATCGGTATTCATTGCAAGATCGACATTCATTGCGCGTCTCCTGCCGATCGGTCCTTGGAAGGTTGCCAGGCGCGGCCCGGCAGTCTCGGTATTGAGATTGTCCGTGACTGACGTACCTGACGCATGGGACGGTGGCGGGCGTTATGGCTCATTGAGTTGCTCCCTGGGTTAGATGCTGAATGTTTTGGAAGAATGATCGTGGCGCGGTTGGGTCGCCGGCCTGGCGATCGGTGTTGCGCCGCTTGGCGCGTTCGTGGAAAATGGAACCGATGAAGTCGAGGCTGGTTCGTGCAGCGAGCAGCAAGGTGATCCCGGAAGGATCGTAGGGCGGAGAAACCTCGACCAAATCGGCGCCGACGACCTCGAACCGCCTGGCGACCTCGCGGAGAATGTCCTTGCCTTCGTAGTAGCTGAAGCCACCGTGGCTGATCGTGGCCGTTCCCGCTGCGATCGACGGATCGAAGCTGTCGATGTCGATCGAGACATAGACGCGCTCGCCATCGGGAATGTGCGCGAGAGATGCGGCGACGCCCTGAGCCCGGAGCTTGCGCAAGGAAACGACGTGCGTGCCATAGGCCTTTGCGGCTTTCCAATCCTTCTGGCTCACCGCAGCCATGTTGTGCGGTCCAAGCGTGGTGATGCCTTTCACATGCGGCATCTCGGACGCCCGCCGCATCGGGCTGCCGTGGCCCCAGCTGATGCCATTGCGCTCGTCGATGAAGTCGAAATGCGCGTCCAGATGAACGATATGGATCGGCTTCGCGTCGGAGAACGCCGCAATGGTCGCCATCGTGATCGCGTGGTCGCCGCCAAGGATGTAAGGCATGGTTTTGGCGTCGAGCAGGGCGCGCACCGCTTGTTCGGCATTGGCCAGGCTGCGTTTCGTGTCGCCGTAGATCACATCGCTGTCGCCGGTATCGACGATCTGCACTTCGTCGCCGGTCAGATATGTGACTTCATCCTCGAAATCGAATACGCCCTCTGGTCCGAAACCGTGAAACATCGAAACTTCGCGAATGGCACGCGGCCCGAAACGCGTACCGACCCGGTAGCTCGAGGCGGTGTCGATCGGTACGCCAAGCACAGCGACGTCGGCGCCGTCGAGCCTGTCCCAGTCCGGGCATGCGGGCTGGCGGGCAAAGGTCGCCAGGCCAACGAAGGGCAGGTCCATCCGGTCGGGCGTGTTGCGGCTGGTCTTATCAGGTGTCATTGCACCGCTCTTTTTGCCGACCGCGGAGATTTATCTGCGACAGCCATGTTCGCTGGGCGTTCGGCAGGTTTCGACGGTGAACCCTGCAAGAGCGGGGTCGCACTTAGAACGAAGCCAACGCCGCGGACGTTGCGAATCATCGGAGCCTCATTTGGCCCGTCTATCTTCCGACGCAGGCGGCCCATATGAACATCGACAAGGTTGGTTTCAGGAACGAATTTATAATGCCATACCTCTTTCAAGAGGGTTGCCCGCGTCAGCAACTTGTCGCTCCGTTGCATCATGTACTTGAGCAGCCGAAACTCGCGCGGCCGCAGATCGATCTGACGGTCGCCACGTTTCGCGGTTCGATCGAGGAGATCCAGCTCCAGCGGTCCCACGCGCTGCACCGTTTCATTCGTTGCAGCGGACAGTCGGACCAAAGGTTCTCCGCTCGATATCAATTCGACTATCGCGAGCGGCTGTTTTGAGGTGTCGCCACTGCGCAGGGAAGATCCGCATATTCGATTAACCATCCTCTCGAGTGTGATCGAAAGCAGCGAATGAATATCGGCGCCCCGGGAGACAAAATCCGATTGCATTTCCGCCGGTATATCCTTGACGAGGAAACGCACCAGAATGGGTAAGCCGTCAATATCGGCCAGAAGCTCCGCCGTTTCATTCTGTAACCTTGGCGACATCCGGGTGCTGCGAGCGACGCTTCGACGCTCGCCAGGTATGGTTGACGAATTCAGCAAATGTATTGAGGCCGATCTCGGCTTCGAAGTCGCTGGATCAGCGCCGACGAATGCCGAGTCGACCCGATGAGAAGCGTCGCAACAGGTGTTATGAATTCTCATCGTAATGTCCTTTCATTCGGCTGCGGACTTGGCTCCGACGGCCGGATTGGGTTGATCGTTCAGCGCAGCGCGTCGGTGATTCCTTCTTGCGTATAAGCGTAGCGGACCATCGGGCGCGCCCAGCGCAAGAGCATGACCGCCGATTCCGGCCAAAGGACCGGCTTATTTGACCGTGGAAGGCTCATGATGCTCTTGCCCGATTTTCGAGAAGCCGGGCGGCGCTGTTGCAGTGAGCTGCGTAGCAATCGTGATCGCAATAAACGAGGTGCGTCCCGACTTCCCGCAGGTAGCTTGCTGCGACCGGCTGATCGCACATCACACACAGGGACCGCGGGCAGGGTGTCCTGCCATTCACCAGGATGAATCTCATGTGGCGCCTCCCAATGCGAAACAGAACACCGTATCGGACGGGTTGGGACCGCTGGGCGGTGGAGCGCAGAGATGATTTCTGCCATCGGGATTGTCTCGATTCCGCTCGACCTTTTCGATTGGCACGGGAATGTATTTTCCGTCTTCTCTGCGTTTCGCGTAGATGTTGCCGTCGACATACTTGATCTCGGTCGGATAGCAGTCCGCATCATTGCAACAGCTAACGGAAGGATGATCGGGCATATGCCAGGTTGAATAGAATTTCTCGTGCAGGAGCTGATCCTGCGGCGGATGGTGGTGAAGCCCAGCCTGGCTTTGTCCATCTTGCGCTGCAGCTCGCGTCACCAACACGAAGCAAAGACAGCTCGCCAGGAAGAGTTTGCAAAGGAGGTTCACTGCGCAGGCTCCTTGCTCCGGAATTCCGAACTTCGGGAAATTGCCGCGGGAGTTTTGCCGCTACCGTTGTCAGGCGGCGTGAAGCCGACGCAGCCACCTGCGGTCGCCTTCCTGGCGTGTCTTGAAGCGGTCGGCGCATTTCTTTGAACAAAGGGCGGTTCGGCAGCAGTAGTGCCGTATGAGGCCAAACTTTCCGTCACAGATCGCGCAACGCTTGGCTGCTCCGTTCCAGGGATGTTGGGAACTGTCGCGCATTTTTGCCTCCTGTGGATATTGCGTGGGTAGTGGTTGGTGCTCGATTCTCGTTCGCGGTCGCACTTCGCGCACACGTGAATGATCCCTTCGGGATCGTAATGGCCCGCCAAGTCTCGCGGCGTATAGGGACACCGTGAGCAGAGCTTGACCTTCATGCTCTGCCTCGCGAGGCGAAGCGGCAGACTTTCGTGACCCTCACAGGTGCGGATCGCCGGCGGCGCACATGCGGGACGCGGCCCGTCATGCTGGTCATGGTTGCGCTCAGTCTCTTTGGCCGGGATCATCGACATTTCGTCACCTGCAATCGGCTCTTCGATTGACAGAGACACTAAGATGATCGGGACTGCTGACTCAATTGTACGTGGGTAAGCATCTGATATAAAAAGGGATCGGAGCAGCTATACGGAAGTTTGTGGTATTTTCCTTTCGCGTCCCATGTTCCTCGACCGCAGCGGCGGGCGTGTGTGTAAGTCGTTGGACGGCAAATACCGGCGCTGTTCGTGTGCGGCTACGAGGCGTCCTTTTTACGTGATCTTTCTTTGCGCTCGCGAGGATGCGGGTATCGTCAAAGACCAGGATCTGGCCGAGGTGGCTCAGCCGGAACGATCCGCAGCGAATACAACCGCGCCATAACATCTGCTGGGCCGGAGCCGGGAAACCGCCATCATGGGGCGGTTGAAGCTGGAACAAATTGCTGATTTTCTTCCAAAGTGATCTAATGCTGTTGGTCAGAGACCCGGACGCTCTGCGAAATGATCCGTAACCAGACGATGAATTTCCGGAATTCAGCCGCGCATTCTTGGCTGCATTGCGCTGGAACTGGTGATCTTGGCGTTCTTTTGGTTTGCCCGCCTGCGGGCGAGTGGCTTCGCAAGGCAACCCGGCGGCCGTCAGCAGTCTCATCACCCGAAGTGGACGAGTGCGGAGAATGATTAAATCTGATCTCCGGCGGCCAAAGCCGCCCACGATCTTTTTCCATGCACTGGCGGTCTTATCGGTCGCCGTGGCGATAATTGTTGCGGAACTCATAACGCTTCTACTGCATGCTGAAGCCATCGCATCGTCGATGCTTTGCGCGGTTATTTTCACTGCATGGTTCGGCGGCTTCGGCCCGGCATTGATGGCGATTGCACTCGCCCTTCTGGCTTTCCACTATTACCTGGTGCCCCCAATCAATTCATTTGCCTGGAAGGATAATTTATTCGCTCTGGATATTTCGGAGTTGCCGCGTCTGATACTGTTTTCCATTACATCTCTCGTTGTTGCATTCGTGATCTCGGCGCAGAGGAAAGCAGCAGAAGATCTTCGGCGTTCGGGCGACGACCTGAAGGTAGCGATGGAGGATCAAAGGCGGATCGAAGCCGCACTGCTGCATAGCGAAATGCATTTGACCGAAGCGCAGAGATTGAGCCGTACCGGGAGCTTTGGATGGAATGTCTCTACCGGAGAAATCTTCTGGTCAGACGAAGTTTTCCGGATCCTCCAATGCGACCGGGCTGCGAAACCGAGCCTGGAGCTTATTGTCCAGCGCACCCATCCTGACGATCGCGCTGCAGTGCAAAAGACCTTCCAGCAGGCGTCCAGCGACGGCAAGGATTTCGATCATGAATATCGATTGTTGATGCCGGACGGCTTTGTGAAATACGTTCACGCCGTAGCTCACGCGGCGAGAGAAGCATCGGGTAGAATTGAGTTTCTCGGGGCGGTGACGGATGTGACGGTTGCAAGGGAGGCGGAACGGAAGCTGCGGCGCAGCGAGGCCTATTTGGCCGAAACCCAGCGTTTGAGCCATACAAGTAGTTGGGCCTGGGATGTGCGACGTCGAGAGTTCGTGTATCGGTCGGCCGAAGTATACCCGCTATTCGGGTTCGATCGGGAAAAGGGCGAGGTGCCAATGCAAGCCTTCCGGGATCGTATTTTTCCCGACGACAGGCGCCGGAGTGCCGAAGTGACGTCCAAGGCTATCCGAGAGAAAGCCGACTTCGAAGTCGATTTTCGAATAGCTCTTCCCGACGGATCGATAAAGCGTGTGCATTCCGTGGGACATCCTGTCGTCAGTAGCGACGGTGACGTCATCGAAGTAATCGGTACGCATGTCGACGTCACCGAGCAATACGCCGCAAAGGAGACGCTGCAAAAGGCTTTTGACGAAATAAAGAAATCCGAGGATCGCCTTCAACTGGTCATCGACACGATCCCGACGTTGGTTTGGCGCGCTGGACCCGAAGGGAATCCCGATTTCCTTAGTCAACCAGCCCTCGACTATACCGGCCTCTCAATGGACCAGGCCGCGGACGGCTGGCGTCGCGCTTTTCATCCTGACGACATGGCGAGGATGTTGGAGAAGTGGCGCGCAATACGGGAGTCCGGTACGCGGGGCGAGCTCGAAGCTCGGCTCCGGCGCTTCGATGGCGAATATCGCTGGTTTTTGTTCCGCGCCGAACCACTGCACGATGAGGCGGGCAACATCACCAAATGGTACGGGTCGGCTACCGACATCGAGGACCGCAAGCTGGCCGAAGTCGCACTTCGCGAGAGCGAGCAGCGCTTCCGCGATTATGCCGAAACGGCCTCCGATTGGCTCTGGGAGACGGGACCTGACCACCGGGCCAGCCGCATATCGGAACACGTCAATGCTGTTGGCATCGTGCCCTCACGTCTAACTGGCGTGGCTCGCTGGGACATTGCAACCGACGTCGAATCCGAACCCGAGAAATGGCGCCTGCACCAGGCGATGCACGAGGCACGTCTGCCATTTCGCGATTTCGTGTATAGCACCGTAAGCGAGAGTGGATCTCCGGTGTATGTCCGGTCAAGCGGCAAGCCGTTTTTTGACATGGACGGCAATTTCCTGGGCTATCGGGGCACCGGCACCGATATCACTGCCACGATCCGCGCAGATCACGCCGAAGAGGCGCTGCGCAAGGCGCAGGCGGAGCTCGCACATGTTACGCGCGTGACCACTTTGGGCGAACTGACGGCCTCCATCGCCCATGAAGTGAACCAGCCGCTCGCCGGTGTCATAGCCAACGCCGGGGCCTGTCTGCGCTGGCTCGATCGCGAGACTCCCGACCTGAATGCAGCGCGCTGCTCCGTGGAGTGGGTGATAGACGACGGCAACCGGGCGAGCGAGGTGATCCGGCGTGTCCGGGCGCTCGCGAACAAGACTGACACAGAGAAGGCACCGCTCGACGTCAATGATGTCGTCAGGGAGGCCATCGCGCTGGTCCAGCGTGAGTTAATCAGGCACCGGATCTCGTTGCGAACGGAGTTGGCACCTGCTCCGCCCAAGATTTTTGGTGATCGGGTCCAACTGCAGCAGGTGATTATCAACCTGGTGATGAATGGAATCGAAGCAATGCAGCCGGTGACGGATCGACCGCGCAAACTGGTCATCCGGTCGGGCCAGGACGAGACACACCGAGTGCTCCTGAGTGTGACGGATTGCGGCACCGGGATTTCCGTCGATAATGCGGACCGGCTGTTCAAGGCCTTCTTCACCACCAAGTCCGGCGGCATGGGCATGGGGCTCTCAATCTGCCGTTCGATCGTCGAAGCCCACGGGGGACGTCTGTCAGCTTCCCGCAACGAGGGGCCTGGTGCGACGTTTCAATTCGCCCTGCCCTTGCATCAAGAGGATGCGTCATGACCGAGCGCCCCAAATCGTCGCATGAACCGGCCGGCGCCGAGCAGCCGATCGTCTTTGTTATCGACGACGATGCGTCGATGCGCAGGGCGCTGACCAATCTTTTTCAATCGGTCGGCTTGAAGGTTGAGGTATTCGGTTGGGCGCTCGAAATGCTGCACAGCAAGCCTCCAGACGTCGCCAGCTGCCTGGTCCTTGACATCAGGTTGCCCGGATTGAGCGGGCTGGACTTTCAAGCCGAACTGGCCAAGGCGAACATTCACATTCCAATCATCTTCATGACCGGCCATGGCGACATTCCGATGACCGTCAGGGCCATGAAGGGCGGAGCGGTCGATTTCCTGACCAAACCGTTTCGCGACCAGGACATGCTGGACGCTGTGGTGACGGCGATTGAACGGGATCGAAAGCGGCGCGAAGCCGACAAGATAGTCGCGCATTTGCAGGCGCTTCTCGAGACCCTGACTCCCCGCGAGCGGGAAGTTTTGGCTTTGGTATCATCCGGCCTCATGAACAAACAGATAGCAGCCGAACTTGGACTTGCCGAGATTACCGTGAAGCTCCATCGTGGGCATATCATGAGGAAAATGGGAGCGAAATCGTTGGCCGATCTGGTGAGAATGGCCGAAATCACTCGGAATTCGCCGCAACAAGCCCTAGCGCGTACAAACCTAAGTATGGTTTTGCAACCTTGATTCATAGGGCATTTGTTGGCCCCGGCGGTGCTAAATTGACCGCCTTGCCCTCATTTCAGGAAGGCTCGTCTTGCCAACGCTTTCGGTAATTTCAGTCATAGACGACGATGCATCCGTCCGCGCCGCGACCAACAATCTTCTCAGCTCGCATGGATATATGGTCCATACGTTTGCATCGGCCGAGGACTTCCTGCGGTCGGCCCAGCTGGACAACTCGTTGTGTGTCGTTGCGGATGTGCAGATGCCCGCTATGAGCGGTTTGGACCTTCTCACGCATATGCGAACCCGGGGTAATGACGCGCCATTTATTTTCATCACGGCCTTCCCCGATGAGAGCGTCCGCGCCCGCGCACTGAAGGCCGGAGCCATTTGCTTCCTGGCCAAGCCCTTCGCCGGACTGGTCCTGATCGACTGCATCGAAAGCGCTCTGAATCAACATCGCGACGCCGGCAAGTGAGGCGTTGAACGTCGAGACATCGTCCCGGACGCCACTTGCGACGTCTGTTTCGACCGCCATCGGCTTGGTTTCCCGCCGCTAAACCAAGGTATATGGCCCCCCAAACCAACACGATATCCGAAACAACCTCTGTAGGATCGAGCCATTCCCCCGATCAGAATAGGCTGAAAGTTGGAGTTGGCCCCAGGAGGCGGAGGGTGGGTGTAGGCCAAACGAGTCAAACGCCAAAAGTGGGGCCCATGTTGACGAACTCACGGCCCCTTCGCTCCAGGCCTCGCAGACATTC
This sequence comes from uncultured Alphaproteobacteria bacterium, assembly GCA_963734795.1. Lineage (GTDB taxonomy): Bacteria > Pseudomonadota > Alphaproteobacteria > Rhizobiales > Xanthobacteraceae > Bradyrhizobium. The sequence continues at coordinate 37,188 of CAVTIW010000009.1, read as the reverse complement.
CCCAAGGCGAGCAGAAACCTGGAGTGCCCGTGTAATCTTTGGGCGGAACGATCTTACGCGAATACCTGAGTTCACGCGCTCGACGACGCTGCGGCGGACCTTGCTGGTGGCCGGGTTGTTCGCCGGCTTTATCGTTGCGTTGCTCGGCTTCGTCTACCTGAAGACAAAGCAAGACCTGACGGTGCGATCAGACCGCGCGATGGCGGCGCAAATGAGCGTCTTTGCGGACTTGCCGCCCGAGCGGAGACTGGACGCGATCGATGAGCAGCTGAAGCAGGACCCGGGCCGCGTGATGCTTACAGGATGGTTTGGCTCAGACGGTCACCGGATCGCGGGTGACCTGGAACACCTGCCGCTCGATCTCAAGGCCGATAATGCAGTACAGAGCGCCGAGGTCGACAGGCTGGACGAAAGCGGCCGGGAGAAACAGGCCGTTCGCCTGATCGCGGAAAGGTTGCCGAACGGCGACGTGCTGGTGATTGGACGAAACGTCGATGAAGTCGAGGAGATCGCACGTGTCGTGGGTCGGGCGCTCGCGCTTGGTCTGCTTCCCGCGGTGCTTCTTTGCGTTGCGGTCGGCATGGCGCTAAGCGCTCACGCTCGTAAGCGTATTGTTGAGGTCAACGAGCGGGTCGAGCGCATCGTTGCCGGAAACCTGCGTGAACGACTCCCGTACCGCAACGCCGGCGATCCCTTGTCCAAACTTGCCATGATAGTCAACGGCATGCTCGACGAGCTGGAAACTCTGGTCCAATCTCTTGCGGGCGTCGGCAATGACATCGCGCATGATCTGCGCACGCCGCTCACCCGGGCCCGGCTGATGCTTGAGCGCGGTCGCACGAGTGCCGGGACGCTCGAGCAGCTGCAGATGGTTGCAGACAAAACGATAGAGGCACTCGATCAGTCTCTTTCGATCGTCACCGCCATTTTGCGGCTTGCGGAAATCGAGCAAAGCCAGCGGTTGGCAGGATTTGGCAAAGTCGCGGTCGGGGATCTCATCCGCGAAGTGGCGGATATGTACCAGCCGATAGCGGAAGACAAACGTATTGCTCTCCTGGTCCACTCGCCGCACGAATTAAACGTGCATGGGGACCGGGATTTGCTGATCGAGGCCGTGGCCAATCTCGTCGACAACGCCATCAAATATACGCCCGTCGGTGGGCAGGTGGAAATCGGACTATTTGACGGCAATCGTGAAAATATCGTGCGGGTGAGAGATACCGGTTCCGGCATAAGCGAACACGAACGTCACGCTGTCCTCCGACGTTTCTACCGGTCGGATAAAGTAAGACACGCGTCAGGCCTGGGTCTTGGTCTTACCCTCGTGGCCGGGATCGTAAAGTTGCACGGATTCCGCTTCACGATCCGTCCAGGGTCCGGGTGCGTGGTCGAGATCGCATGCCCGTACTCAGCGACGCTAACGTGAACATTTGGTGACGACTGACCAGTCGGGAATCAAGCACGGGATCGTTCGCGTTACGACGGGAATTTTTCAGTTTTGAGGTTTAATCCTCCCGGTGACGCCGATATTCGGTTGGTGTAAGGCCCGTGAACCTGCGAAACGCCCTCGTAAATGAGCTCGTTTCACGAAAACCAATTTGCATCCCGATCTCTGTCACCGAGAGTTCCGGCTTCTGCAACAGGCTCCTCGCGCGATCCATACGGCGGGCCATGTGGTACCGATGCGGAGGCGTGCCGAAGGATTGCGTGAAGGCGCGCGCAAAATGATAAAGGCTCAGATCAGCGAGTTTTGCCAGAGCGGCTAGGGAGACCTCTTCCGCAAGATGCTCCTCGATGAATTCCAGCACACGCTTTTGCCGCCACACTGGCAAGCCGCCGCGAAGCGGCCTTGCCTCAGTCGACGTCGTTCGCTCCAATCGGACGAGTTCGTGCATCAGTACGAGGCTCAAGGCCTCTGCATACTGGCGGCTCGACGGGTCGGAATTCCCCACCTCGGCCTTGAGTTTTAGCGCCGTGTCCCAGACGGCTTGATCGAAGAAGAACAGGCGCGGGCTGATCGTGGGGGTGGTGCCGGATTCCATATCGAACAACGGATCCTGCAAATCGATATAGAAGTATGTGACGCGCGTCAGAACCCGCGGCGCCTGCCACCCGTAGAACCGGTGGCCGGCTGGTACGAAGCTGAGTTTGCGGTTGAACTCGCGCAAGGTCGATTTTGGCAAGCCCTCGATAAGCGTCTCGCCGTCGTCTCGTTCGGCGCGTTCGTAGGCGATCAGCAAATGTCGTCGAGCCTGAAAGCCGTATTCGAAAGTCTCGCGTCGGGTAACCTTTACCGCGTCTGCTTGTATTGCGCCCCAATTCTCCAGCCGGCGACGAGCGATATCGGGCGGTGAAATTTCAACGATTGACGGAGGCGAGGAACGAAGACCCGAAAGGCTGATGCCGATGTCGCTCAATCTCTCTTCCGACGCGCGCATTACCTTTCCTCCTCACCAAAAATCTTTCGTCCAATGCGTTGAAGTGATGGTGGGGATCACGTTGGTCGCGTTCAACTTCCGCCGATTGGGATCGAAGTCGACGGACAAGCTAAACGGATGAATTTACGGCACCATTAAATTGCCGTTCAGCTAATTAAATTTGATTTTATTCGCAGCCGTACACGCCAGTCCCGTGGGAAGGCGTGCGCCATCGGAGTGTCAAGTCAGGTAACCTCGGTAAATCGAGGCAAGAAGACGTAAAGCGCGGCAAGCCGAGACAAGCGCAAGATCCGCCGGTGACTAGATGGAGGTATGCGTCCATCGCAACGTGCGCATCAGGCGGCGCGGTTGCGCCGGGTCAGGAGTCCCCATGTCCAAGCACGCACCCGGCTCGGCTCTCGCGTCCAGAGGCCGGTCCCAGATTGCGGATCGCGGCTCGAAATTGACCGCCGCACGCTCACCGGTCGCAAGCGATATCGGCTTTGTCGGCCTTGGTCACATGGGAACGGCGATGGCCGCAAACCTCGCGGCCAGCGGACGGCGGGTGATCGCCTACGTCCGCCGCCCGGATCAGATTGGCAAGCTTGAGGTGCTCGGTCTGAGGCCGACAACGGATTTCAGCAACTTGTTCCACTGCGAGGTCGTCATCAGCATGTTGCCGGATGACGATGCCGTCCACGAAATCGTATTCGGTCGCAGGGAAGTGGACCTCGACGGTCTGGCCGCGGGTTTAAAACCCGGCGCGATCCATCTGTCGATGAGCACGATTAGCACGGCGGCCGCGTCGCTGCTCGCGGGCGAGCACGCACGGAACAAGCAAGGCTACGTGGCTGCGCCGGTCTTCGGGAATCCGGACGCTGCCAAGGCACGCCAGCTGTTCATCGCCGCCGCTGGCGTCCCGGCCGATGTCGAGCGATGCCAGCCGATCCTCGACAGTCTCGGACAAAGGACCTTTGTAATCGGCGCCGACCCGGGAGAAGCAAACCTCGTCAAGTTGCTCGGCAACATGATGAGCGCGACCGCCTTGGAGATGCTCGGCGAAGTCGTTGCTGTCTTCCGAAAGCGTGGACTGGATCCGCAACCTTTTATCGACATCATGACGAGTACGATGTTTGGCGGGCGCGCGCACAAGATTTACGGCGACAAGATCGCGAGGCAGACATACGCGGCCGGGTTTGTCTTGCCCCTCGTGCTCAAGGATGTGCGCCTGGCACTTGCGGAGGCAGAGAAAGCGGGTGTCCCGATGCCTTCGGTGGGCGTGGTTCGGGACCGGCTGATCACAGGTATCGCGCGTGGTTACGGCGAACTCGACTGGACCGCCCTCGGGCTTATCGCCGCGGAGGAAGCGGGGCTCTACGCCGAGCCCTCGGTCACTGCCGATGGACGCTGAACTCGGCCAGCCAAAGCCCAAGTCGCACGCGCTCAAAGGAAGAACAGTCTCATGGATCAAGCAGAAACTCTCAAAATGAATATGGAACGCAGCGAGATTCCCGGCACCTCGCTCAAAGTATCGCCCGTCGCTATCGGTACCTGGGCGATCGGCGGTTGGATGTGGGGCGGAACCGACGAAGCTGAATCTATCGCTACCATCCGGGCCGCATTCGAGCATGGCATCAATCTTGTCGACACGGCACCGGTCTACGGTTTCGGCCGTTCCGAGGAGATCGTGGGCAAGGCGATCGCCGAAGGCCGGCTGCGTTCGGACGTGCTTATTGCCACCAAGGCCGGACTGCAATGGGATGGTGGAAGAGTATCCCGCAATGCCAGCCGCGCCCGTATCCTGCGGGAGGTTGAGGATTCCTTGCGCCGGCTTCGAACCGAATACATCGACATTTATCAGGTGCATTGGCCGGATCCGTTGATTACGATCGAAGAAACCGCCGAAGCGATGCACACACTATTCAAGCAAGGAAAAATCCGCGCTATCGGCGTGAGCAACTTTTCGGCCGGCCAGATGGAGCGGTTTCGTCGCGTAGCGCCGCTGCATGTGCTGCAGCCGCCGTACAATTTGTTCGAGCGCGGAATCGAGGCCGACCTTCTGCCCTATTGCCACGAGAACAAGATTGCGATGCTGGGATATGGCGCGCTGTGCCGGGGTCTCCTGTCCGGGCGAATGCGGGCGGATACGGTTTTCGATGGCGACGATCTGAGGCGCTCCGACCCAAAGTTCATCAAGCCCCGGTTCGCACAATATCTGGCTGCCGTGACCAAGCTCGAGCGGCTCGCGCAACGCTTCGGCAAGCGCGTTATTCACTTGGCGGTCCGCTGGATGCTCGATCAGGGCATCACGACAGCATTGTGGGGGGCGCGTCATCCGGATCAGTTGCAGCCGGTCGACGAGGTAGTTGGCTGGTCGCTCGATCCTTCGGCCATGGCCGAGATTGACCTGATCCTGCGCGAGACCATCACCGATCCGGTAGGCCCTGAATTCATGGCCCCGCCGGCACGCAGCGTCGCAGCATGACGCAACACAGGTTGCCCTGATGAAATTTAGCGCCGAGTAGTTGCTGCTGCTCGATGATTTTCTTGATCCGCTTGTCGAAGGCGCTCGATCGCACGGCCGGTCTGGTCCGGCGTTAACCGCGAATTTAATAGTCCTTCCTTGTCCAACTGCTAGCTTGGGGTAGTTGTCCTCGTCCTCCACGCTCGACTTCAAGCGTCAAGGACATCCAGTCATTGCGACGGGACCAGGCCAGGAGAATTGCAATGGACTTGACAGCGCTTCTCCTGTCGCGAATTCAATTCGCGTTTACCATCACCTTCCATATCATCTTTCCGTCCTTCACGATCGGGCTGGCAGCCTGGCTCACTGTCCTGGAAGCTCTGGGCCTTGCGACCGGCCGCCCGGTCTATCGCGTGCTCTTCGAATTTTGGCTGAAGGTATTCGGCGTGGCATTCGGACTCGGTGTCGTATCCGGGATCGTGATGGCATTCCAGTTCGGCACGAACTGGAGCGTGCTGTCCAAAATGTCCGGGCCGATCCAGGGTCCGCTCCTGATGTTTGAAACCTTTTGGGCCTTCATGCTCGAGGCCAGCTTCTTCGGCGTCCTCATCTTTGGTCGCAGCCGCGTGCCGCCGTGGTTCTATCTGTTTTCAACCGCGATGGTGGCGCTGGGGACCTCGTTTTCGGCGTTCTGGATCATGGTCAATAACAGCTGGATGCAGGTGCCCTCAGGCTATGTCATGGAAAATGGCGCCTTCGTTCCAAACGACTGGACCAAGATCATCTTCAACTCGGTGGTTTGGTCGCGATTTCCCCACATGCTGCTCGCCTCCTACCTGACCGGCGCCTTCTGTGTTGCCGCGACCGGCGCTTGGTATCTCCTGCGCAGGGTATATCACGCCGAGTCCCGCATCATGCTCCGCATGGGCCTTGGTCTTGCCGCCGTACTGATGCCGATCCAGCTTTTGTTCGGGCACCTGGTCGGCGGCTATGTCAACACCTATCAGCCCTCGAAAATGGCAGCGATCGAGGGACGCTGGAACGACGAGAAGCCGGGGTCCGAAGTGCTGTTCGCCTGGCCGGACGTGGAGAACCGGCGCAACCTGTTCGCGATTACGCTGCCGCCGCCGTTCGGCAGCCTGATCGATTCCGATAGTTTCACGGCGGCGGAAACCGGACTCAACAGCATCCCGCGGCAGAATTGGCCGCCTGTGGTCGTCCCGTTCTTCAGTTTTCGGATCATGGTGGGATGCGGTCTGGTGATGCTGGGGCTCGCCTGGCTCGGCAGCTATTTGAGTTTCAAGCATCGTCTGGCTTACATTCGTCCCTTGCTTTGGCTGACTTTCCTGAGCTTTCCACTGCCGTTCATTGCGATCATTACCGGCTGGTTCACCGCTGAAGTCGGCCGTCAGCCCTGGGTGGTCTTTGGAGTGTTGCGAACCGCGGATGCCATGACGCCGTTTCTGACGACGCGCCAGGCGACGATCTCGCTCGTCATCTTCTGTTCGGTCTACGCCTTCATCTTCCTGTTCGGCACATTTTACATCTACCGGCTTATCCGTACCGGCCCTCGGGGAAGGCTGTTCGAGGTTCCGCATCTTGCCGTTCCGAACCGGCCGATGTCACTGGCCGATGAAGGACCGATTTACGAAACAAGCCACGTCGGCGCAGGAGAATAGCCATGGTCATGTTCTGGGTCTCGCTGCTGGCCATCAGTATCCTGCTCTACGTGTTGCTCGACGGTGTCGATCTCGGCGTCGGCCTGCTGTTCGGACTGGCGAACGGCGAAGAAAGGCGTGGCGGAATGCTGAGCGCGGTCGCGCCGATCTGGGACGGCAACGAGACCTGGCTGGTCATCACTGCGGTCATTCTATGGGGAGCTTTTCCGGTCGTCTATGCCACCTTGCTGTCGGCATTCTATCTCCCTTTGATCGTGATGCTGCTCGGCCTGATCTTGCGCGGTGTGGCGTTCGAGTTTCGTTACAAGACGCAGCGGTTACGCTGGATTTGGGACCTGAGCTTCGCCGGCGGATCCCTGATCGCGACTTTCATACAAGGCATGACCGTCGGCGCCCTGGTGGAAGGGCTGCAGTTCACCAACGGCCAATATTCCGGTGGCGAGCTAGGTTGGCTGACGCCGTTTGCAGTCCTTTGCGGCATCGGCCTGTGCCTTGGCTACGCGCTTCTTGGCGCGTGCTGGCTGGCGAAGAAATGCGAGGGCGAAATCCGTGATGTGGCGCATCGGCAGATTCCCGTTCTCGCGCTGGGCGTGTTGGCGTTCCTGGTGGCTGTCTTCGCCTACGCGCTGGCCGAGAACCTTCCAATCCTGCAGCGTTGGATCGATCGGCCGTATCTGTTTGTATTTCCGGCGATCGGCGCGGTCGCCGCAGCAGTGCTTGCGCTCAGCATCCTGCGTCACGACGATCATCGGCCGTTCTACATGGTCGCTCTGATCTTCATCTCAGCATTCGGCACGCTGGCGCTGTCGTTCTGGCCATACATGATTCCCTCCTTCATCACCGTCGACCAGGCGGCGGCGCCGCCATCCAGCCTCACGTTCATGTTCTGGGGCTGCGGGGTGATCGTCTTTCCACTGATGCTGATCTACACGCTCATCAGCTACAGCGTCTTCCGTGGCAAGGTTAGAACAACAGCCGGATACGGACACCATTAATGTCTAATGTCAGGTGAAGCCGGTGGGTGACTCACGCCCGCAAGAGAGGCTGGCGCAGGTCTCGTCGTCGCTGTTGTCGCCAACCTCGGCAATAATCTGCCGATTGAACGTGGCGGCAACAAATCATGCCGCGGCCGTGAATACGCCGAGCATGCGCCGCGGTCCGCCAAGGCAGCTCATTTGCCCGCCCGCGGCGAGTGGTCCTGCTCAGCTTGGGGCGCGATGGCTTCTGGTGGAGCATGGCCCCGCCGAAGCAGGTAAATCGAGACCACAAAGATCAAAATAAGCGCTCCCAAAAATCCCAACTCTACGATCGAGGAGCGGAACAACACCTCGCCTTCAATCGGCCCCTGGCCCTCCGAGGCCGATGATTTAAGGGTTATGACGAGAACGTTTCGGATTGAAGCGATGAGTCCTACGATCAAGAATGGCTCGGGAGTCAACGCACCCGTACGGACGGAACCTCGCACCGTATGCAGGATCTCAACCAACATAAGCACGAACATCAATCGATCGACTATTAGAAATATCGCTCTGGTGCCGCTCCAGTCACGGATTCCCTCCCATAGAAGGATCGCTGTACTCCCGAGCACCAGCAATGCGGTCACAGACAAGAGTATGCCGAGTGCTATATAGACGACGAGCTCGATGCGCAGGAACAGTTCGGTCGAAAGCCGGACTGCACCATCTTTTTCGGAGGAGTCGCCTGCCATCCCTTTATTCCGTCATGTTCAAGGATGCCACGTCGAGACGAATCCGCGACGCGCGCCTCGCAACCCCCGCGTTCTCCCGGAACGCAAACATTGTCGGGAACCGATGCGCGCTTGGTACGGGCTGCGCGAGGTGCGACAAAAGCGCGACCGGCGTCGGAGGGCGGCTTGCGGCTTTCGGCAAAAGCCACAAGCGCCCTGATCCGATCATACCGGCATGACTTCCGGCTTATCCTTGGGGAATGTTGCGATCGTCGCCTCGCTTACGTTCAGGTGCTGGGCAACCATCGCCGGCGGCGTGTGGGCAATCCAGTCGGACAGGGAGACATCAGCGAAATAGGGAGCCCTGAACACCTCGAGGAACTGCAGGTCGGTGTCGCCTGTGTTCTTGATGTAATGTCCGAGGTTCTTCTTGACGTAGCCGATGTCGCCCGCGTTGAAGTCCATGGTGACGGCGTTCGGGCCGGTGTTGAAGACCGTCATTTGCCCTTTGCCCTTGATCCAGTACTGCCATTCATCGGCGTTGGGATGCCAGTGCATCTCCCGCAAGCCGCCGGGATGCACCGTCACCAGCGCCGCGGCAATGGTTTTGGAGACGGTGAAGTTGCGGCTGTCAGCGATGTGCACCGTACCGCCCTTGGTCTCCCGCGCCGGGGCGCCCGATCCGAGCGAGAAGGTGAAGGGGTGCGGCGGCGCGCCCCTTCCGCTCACCGCTTCGCGGTCGGCGGCCAGATCACCCGGTAACTCGCCCTGGAAGATGTAGAGGTCGCGCAGCGGGATATTCTGGAAGGTCTCGGCCGGAACACCGAAGTTTTCGGCGAGGATGTTCGGCGGCGTATGGGTGAACCATTCCGACACCAGCAGCGTGGTAAACTCGGAGGCCTTGCCTTCATCGAAACAAATGAGGAATTCGCAGCCGTCGGGGCCGAGTCCCTGCAGCGAATGCGGCAGGCCGGCAGGGAAAAACCAGAGGTCGCCCTCTTTCACGTCGGCGATATAAGGCCGGCCCAATTCGTCGAGAGTGGTGATGCGGCAGGTGCCGTAGGTCATGTAGGCCCACTCTGCAAACTGGTGCCAGTGCATCTCCCGGATGCCGCCGGATGTCAGCCGCATGTTGACGCCGGAGATGGTGTCCGCAACCGCGAAGGAGTCTTGGGTTACCTGCCGCGCCCAGCCGCCATTTTGAATGCGCCGTGGCGCGTTGTTGAAAGATGCCCAGGTCAGCGGCATGCTGCCGACGTCGGTCGGCGGCGGAGAAAACGCCGCGGGGAACTGGTCCCTGATGGCGGGATTTTGCGGTCCGGGATCGGTGACGCTTCTTGCATTCTTGGCGTTGATGGCGCCCTGCGGCGGATCGTTCGGATTGCCGAAGGTGATATCGCTTTTCACCGGAGTGGCGGCATTGGCCGTGGTCATTGTCGCTGCCGTCAACACTCCACCCGCGGCGGTCGCCGCCAACATGTCGCGTCTCGAGAACATCGTTTTCACTCCTATGTGAAATTTGAACAATCGGGAGATAGCCGTGAGCTTTTCGTGCGCCATTAAATTCAGGTTTAAAAAGATCCGCCGAGCGGATGCTGTCAGACATTTCCGTAATCGCCGCCTTCTCTCCATTCGGACGCGGGCGGACACGAGTGCCGGCATTCGGAACGGCGGCGATCTTCGGTCATTCGGCGGGCGACGGCGCGGCGTGGCCGGCGGGCGCCTGGTCCTTCTTTTCCCCGAACAGCCGGGTCTGCAGCCGGTCGAGGTAGATATAGACGACCGGCGTCGTATAAAGCGTGAGAATCTGCGACAGCGCGAGGCCGCCGACGATGGCGTAACCGAGCGGCTGGCGAATCTCCGAGCCGACCCCCGTACCCACCATCATCGGCACGCCACCGAGCAGCGCCGCCATCGTGGTCATCAGGATCGGCCGGAAGCGCAGCACACAGGCTTGATACATGGATTCCGTGGCGGTCAATCCTTGGCTGTGTTCGACGTGCTGGGCGAAGTCGACCAGCATGATGCCGTTCTTCTTGACGATGCCGATCAGCAATATGAGGCCGACGATCGCGATCACGCTCAGATCCATGTGAACCGCCATCAGCAGCAGCAGCGCGCCGATGCCGGCCGCGGGCAGGGTCGAGATGATGGTGATCGGATGGATCAGGCTTTCATAGAGCACGCCGAGGATGAGATAGATGACGAACAGCGATGCGACGATGAGGATCGGCGTGCTTTTCAGCGATGCTCCGAATGCCTGGGCGTTGCCCTGGAAGCTGGTCTGCAGCGAGAGCGGTGGGTGCAGCTCTTTCTCAACCTTCTGAATGCCGCTCACGGCCGTGCCGATCGCGGTGCCTGGCGCGAGATTGAACGAGATCGTCACCGCGGGGAACTGGCCCTGATGGTTGATCACGAGCGGCGCGACCTTCACGACCGTGTCGACCAGCGTGGATAACGGTACCTGCTGCCCGCTCGATGATTTGACATAGATCCCGTTGAGCGCTTCGGGCCCATACTGGAATTTGGGATTGACCTCCAGGATGACATGGTATTGCTGCAGGGTGGTATAAATGGTCGAGACGATACGCTGGCCGAAGGCATCATCGAGCGTGTTGTCGATCGTGTAGGGCAGGATGCCGTAGCTCGAGGCGACTTCGCGCTTGATGGTGATGTCGAGCAACGGCCCGGCATTGAGCTGATCGGTGGTGACGTCGGCGATGCCGGGGACCGCCTTGATCTTGTCGAGGAACAACGTCGCCCAATGATCGAGCTCGCCGGCGTCGGCGTCGTTCAAGGTGTACTGAAACTGGGTCTTGTTCAGCCGCGCGCCGATGGTGATGTCCTGCGCCGGCTGCATATAGAGCGTGATGCCCTGGATCTTGGCGAGGTTGGTCCGCAGCCGCGCGATCACCTTGTCGATCGGGTCGCGTTGGTTTTTGGGCTTGAGCTGGATGAATACGCGGCCGTCGTTGAGCGTGTAGAGGCCGCCGCCGGCACCTACCGCTGCCCCAACTGTGTCGACGGCCGGATCCCGCATGATGGCATTCTGGAGGGCCTGCTGGCGTTCCTCCATGGCCTGGAAAGAAATATCCTGCGCCGCCTCGGACTGGCCGAGGATCAGTCCGGTGTCCTGCTGGGGAAAGAAGCCCTTGGGAATGATCACGTAGAGATAACCGGTCAGCGCGATGGTGCCGAACATCACCATCAGCGTGATGAACTGATGCCGCAACACGATCTTGAGTCCCGACTCATAGATGTGGAGCAGGCCATCGAAGCCGCGCTCGGACACCCGGTAGAGCCATCCGTGCTGCTTGCTCTCCGGCTTGAGCAGGTACGCGCACATCATCGGCGTGAGCGTCCGCGAGATCACCAGCGAGAGAACGAGCGCCACGCTCACCGTTACCGCGAACTCGCGGAACAGCAATCCGACATAACCGCTCATCAGGAACAGCGGAATGAACACGGCGATCAGCGAGAACGTAATCGCCATGACGGTGAAGCCGATCTCGCCGGATCCCTTCATCGCCGCGTCGTACGGCGAGAGGCCCTCCTCCATATGCCGCACGATGTTCTCGATCTCGACGACGGCATCGTCGACCACGAAGCCGACAGCGATCGACAACGCCATCAGCGAGAGGTTGTCGAGACTGTAGCCCATTTCGTAGAGCACCGCGAAGGTGCCGACCAGCGCCAGCGGCACGGTGACGGCCGGAATTACGGTCGCCCAGAAATTACGCAGGAAAATGAAAATCACCATGACGACGAGCGCAACCGTCAGCAGCAACGTGAACTGCACGTCGGCGACCGATGCGCGGATGGTCGTTGTGCGATCGGAAACGACATTCACCTTGACGGCGGCCGGAATCGAGGCCAGGAGCACCGGCATCATCGCCTTGATCCGACCTACGGTCTCGATGACGTTGGCGCCGGGCTGGCGCTGGACCGCCAGGAGAATCGCGCGTTGCTGGTTGAACCAACCGGCGATCAGCTCGTTCTCTCCCCGGCTGATGGCGTGGCCGATATCGCGGATGCGGACCGGCGATCCGTTGCGATAGGCGATGACCAGATCGTCGTATTGTTCGGGATGGAACAACTGATCGTTGGTGTTAAGCGTGTAGGTCTGGCGAGGGCTGTTGAGCGTGCCTTTCGGAAGGTCGACATTGGCCTGGCCAAGCACTGTGCGCACGTCCTCGAGGTTGATGCCGCGGGCTGCCAGCGCCTCCGGATCGACCTGGACGCGGACGGTCGGCTGCTGCTCGCCTCCGATGCCGACGAGGCCGACTCCGGAAATTTGCGAGATTTTCTGCAGCAAGATATTTTGCGCGTAGGCGTCGACAACGGTCAGCGGCAGGCTGTCCGAGGTGATGCCGAGCACCAGGATCGGCGTCTCAGCCGGATTGACCTTCCGGATCAGCGGCGGGTACGGCAGGTTCTTCGGCAGGTAGGCGGTCGCAGCGTTGATCGCCGACAGCGTATCGCTGACCGCCCCGTCGATGGGCCGGCTCAGGTCGAACTGCAGGGTGATCTGGACATAGCCGAGCGCACTCGCCGAGGTCATCTGGGTGAGACCGGGGATCTCACCGAACTGCAGCTCAAGCGGCGATGCCACCGTGGATGCCATGGTTTGCGGGTCGGCGCCCGGCAGCTGCGCCGTGATCGAGAGCGTCGGATAGTTGACGTTCGGCAGCGACGCCACCGGCAATAGCGGATAGGCGATCAGACCGCCGACCAGCAACCCGACCATTATCAGAGCGGTGGCGATCGGCCGCCGGATGAACGGTGCGGAAATGTTCATGGGATCGGCGCCTGCAGGGCGTCTTGTGCGGCTTCCTCCTGTGCCGCCTGGCCGTGCAACGGCCTTACATGGGTGCCCGGCTGGAGCTTGTATTGGCCATCGACCACGACCTGCTCGTTGGCCTTGAGGCCGGAATCAATGAGCGCCTGGCCATCGCTGATCTGCGCCACTTTGATTTGTCTGATTGCCACGGTGCTATCAGGATTGACGACATAGGCGTAGGGTCCTTTCGGACCTTGCTGCACGACTGCCGCCGGAACGGTCAGGCCGTTATGCCGCGTATCGACCAGCAGCCGCGCGTTGACAAGCTCGCCCGGCCAGAGCTTGTTCGCCTTGTTGTCAAAGTTCGCCTTGAGCTGGATCGAGCCGGTGGTCTGCAGGATCTCGTTGTTGACGAGGCCGAGCTGGCCTTGATCCAGCTTGATCGTATCATCCTGATTGTAGGCGAGAACCGCGAGCGGCGTCTTGGTTTTTTGCTGTTGCTGCTGAATTTGCGGCAGACTCGTCTCCGGCAGGGTGAATATCAGCGAAATCGGATGCAGCTGCGTAACGACAACGAGGCCGTTCGTGTTTGACGGGCTGATGATGTTGCCGACGTCGATCTGACGAATCCCGACCACACCATTGATCGGCGACGTCAGGCGCGTGTAGCTGAGCTGCACGTTGGCGGCGTCAATCAGCGCCTGGTCGGATTTGATAGCCGCCTGCAACTCCCCCACTTGCGCCTGCTGGGTCTCGATCAATTGTGGAGTGGCCCAGCCCTTGTCCCCCAATGTGGTGTAGCGGGTGAGATTGGCCTGGGCGTTCTTGAGCTGCGCCTGATCGCGTAGCAGGTTTCCGGTGTATTGATCGATCAAGGCCTGGTAGGGACGCGGATCGATCTGCGCGAGCAGATCGCCGGCATGCACGGTCTGGCCTTCGGTGAAGTTGATGCTGATAATTTGCCCCTGGATCTGGGCACGCACGATGTCGGTGTTGTAGGCAATCACCGTGCCGACCCCGCTAAGATAGATCGGCACGTCGTGCTGCGCGACCACCCCGGCGACGATCGGCACCGTGGGCGGAGTCGGTTCGGCGTCGACCTTCTCCAGCGGGTTGGCATGCATGAAGTACAGCAGACCACCGGCCGCAAGCGCCGCAGTCAGTAGGGCAGCAGGAACAACGACTGTCTTTTTCATGGCCGCTTTCGCTCACAGATGAAAAATTGTCTCACGGGATGGTGCTTGGCGTCGTGGATGAACCGGTGGGCGGAGTGACAGTGGGCATTGTTGGTGCCGACAAATTCGATTCCGCGGCGCCGGCCAAGGGCGATCCATTTGTTATCGGTACCGGGGGTGCGGAACTAACCCCGAGATTGCCGATCTCATAAGATCCCAACGGAACTCCCGCTTGAGTGCCGCCGCTCGTTGAGGCGGGCGACGTTGTGGTGGGCGACGTCGACGTTGGGCTCGACGATGCGGCAATGCTGCTCGAGCCGGAGCCGCACATCCCCGTCAATCCTGACGTTGCCAGCATTCCCGAGGTTGTCGACGTTCCCGACGTCGCCGATATTGCGGACGACGTTGACGTGGTGCCCGGCATCGCCGCGCCGGCAGGCGTCGTGGTTCCGGCTGCCATTCCGCCGCCGTCGTATGTCGTGGGAGATCCGAACGTTCCCGATGGCGAAGTCCCAACGGTCGAACATGCCGCGCCGCTGCTTGCGCTCGGAACGGTAATCGTGCCGGTCAGGCCATTGGGAACCGTGCTGGCTCCGGGTGATGCACCCAGCGGCAAGCCGTTCGGGCCGACCGATTCACCGGGGACCATCCCAAACGAAGAGGTGACGCCGGGCGAAGGCGTGGCCGTGGTCATGCCGGCTTGGGCGAAGACGGGGCTGTGGCACAACAAGGACCAGATTGCCGCGACGATCCACAATGATCTCATGGAGGATTCTCCGATAACAGCGAAAGGATTACGCAGCGAACGCCCGCAAGCGCCGCAGTAACTAAGGCCGCGGAAGCAAAGCAATGCCCGTCTTTTTCATGACCGCGCACAAAGGAAAGCTTGTCTCAGCAGCCGCGCCGAAATCGACGTTCCGGTGATTCCGGCGCTCCCCGCTCCAACGGAACTGGCGCTCCCGATCCCGGCTGTCCCGACGCCGCCGCTGACCGAACACGTCGCAGTGCTTGTCGTCGGAGGTAAAACAGCGGGCATCGGTGGTACCAGCGAACCCGGCCCCACGGTGCCCGCAATGGGCAATGCGCCTGGTAGCGGTACCGCTGGCGCGGAGCCAACCCCGAGATTGCTGATTTCCATCGAACCCAAGGGAATGCCGGTTCGGGCGATGCCGCCCGGCACGGTCGGTGACATTGACGTCGGCGTCGACGATGAAGCAATGCTGCTCGAGCCGGAGCCGCACATTCCCGACATTCCCGAGGTGTCCAGTGACGTTGTCGACGTTCCCGACGGAACTGACATTTCCGACGATGTCGATGTTCCCGGCGTCGCCGTAGGGTCCGTTGCAGCCGCGGTGGCAGGCGTCCCCGTGGTGCCCGACGTCGCCATGCTACCCGTTGTTGCCGCGGTGGCAGGTGCCGCGGTTCCGGGTGCCGTTCCGCCGCCGTCGTAGCTGGCAGTCGATCCGTACATTCCCGATGGCGACATCCCCCCGGTCGAACATGTCGTGCCGCTGGTGGTAATTGCACCGCTGGTTGAAATTGAAATTGTGCCCGTTACGCTTCCGGTGGGCGCCGGACTGACTCCAAGTGACGTGAGTTCGGTGGCGTCCAGCGGAATTCCGGTCGCGCCGACCGATCCACCGGGGCTGGTTCCAAGAGGAGAGGTGATTCCGAGCGAAGGCATAGCCGTGAGCGGATCACCGACCTCGACCTGGGCAAATGCGGGGCTGCAAATTAAGGACCATGCCGTCGCGAGGATTAAGAGGAGTTCTCATGGAGTATTTTCCGATAAGAGCGGAAGGATCACGCGGCGAATCGATCGGCGGCGCCATGAACTCCGGGTCAATCGGGTCCTTGGCCGCTGGGAGGGCGGCGGCAAGCAACGAGGATCCTATTGGCGTTCTTCGTTTGAAAACCGCATCGCCGCGGTGAGCACCTCTGTCGATCGGTTTTACGACGATTTCGCTCGGTGCAAGGCGGTCGGACATCGGTCAATCCCTCAGTGGTGACGCGTCACGCTTTGGCAAATCAGCAGCAGCGCCGCGTCCAATTTTTTTGCATCGCGTCGTACGACTGGTCTCAGGCCTTGCTCCTGACGTGGAAGGTGGCTTTTCCGCGTGAGCTGTTCAATTAAATACGAGTTTATCCGTCGCGGCCGGGCGCAAATCCGATTGCCTGACAACTAAACTCGAGAGGGGTCGATGCCGGGCTCGTGCGTTTTTGGAAGTCTGAATCTTATTTTACTTGAGCACAGCTCGTTTGCGTCCGATGTTGATGGATCATCTCCGGGCAAAGCATCCATCCAATCCGTACAACGTCCTCGGCCCGGCTTCACCCGCGACTATGGAGAGCACAGTGAGCGAAGACGATATTGCAGGCGTCGGTGAGTACGGAGGGGCGGCGGCGGGGTGGGGCGCCCTGAAAGCCGTGGCAGATGCCGTTCGCGGCCAGATGGCCATTGTGAAAGAGACTCGCGGTCTCCTCAGCATGAACCAGCCGCACGGATTCGATTGCCCAGGTTGCGCCTGGCCCGATCCAAAACATACCTCGTCGTTCGAGTTCTGCGAGAACGGCGCCAAAGCTGTTTCATGGGAAGCGACGGCCAAACGGACGACGCCGGAGTTTTTCGCTGCGCATACGGTCAGCGAACTCTGGAATTGGTCGGACTTCGACCTTGAGAATGAGGGTCGCCTGACGCACCCGATGGTCTACGATCGCGCAACTGACCGGTACTTGCCGATTTCGTGGGACCAGGCGCTGGCAAAGATCGGCGCCGCGCTCCGCGAGTTGGCCCATCCCGGTATGGCGGAGTTTTACACGTCCGGCCGGTCCTCCAACGAGGCCGCTTTTCTCTATCAGCTGTTTGCGCGGGAATACGGGACCAACAACTTTCCCGATTGTTCGAACATGTGTCACGAGGCCACGAGCGTCGGCCTGCCAGAGTCCATTGGCGTCGGCAAGGGAACGGTAACCCTGGAGGATTTCGATCACAGCGACCTGGTCTTTTGCATTGGCCATAATCCCGGGACCAATCACCCCCGCATGCTGACCACCCTGCGTGAGGTCGCAAAGCGGGGAGTGCCGATTATCGTGTTGAACCCGCTGCGCGAGCGCGGGCTGGAACGGTTCACATCGCCGCAGCATCCGGTCGAGATGCTGACGCTGAGCTCGACGCCGATCGCCTCGACCTACTATCTGGTGAAGGTCGGCGGCGATATCGCCGTGCTGAAGGGGATCATGAAGAGCCTGGTGGCACTCGATGCGAAAAGTCTCGCCGAAGGCGGCGCCGGTGTTCTCGACCGCGAATTCATCCAGAATCACACCACGGGAATCGATGAACTGCTGGCCGACCTGGATGCGACCTCCTGGGAAGCGATCGAGGAGGCCTCGGGCCTGTCGCAATCAGATATCGAGTTCGTCGGCAATATCTACGCCAAGGCGGAGCGGGTCATCATCAACTACGGCATGGGAATCACCCAGCATCGTCACGGCACGGGCAATGTGCAGCAAATCGTCAATCTGTTGATGCTCCGCGGCAATATCGGGCGCAAGGGCGCCGGCATTTCTCCGCTGCGTGGCCATTCGAATGTGCAGGGAGATCGCACGGTCGGCATTACGGAGATCCCGAACGATGCGCTTCTGAACGGACTGGCCCGCGTCTTCGGATTCGAGCCGCCGCGCAACAAGGGCCACAACGCGGTCGAAGCTGTCGAGGCGATCCGGGATGGCCGCTCCAAGGCTCTGGTCTGTCTCGGCGGCAATCTTGCCGTTGCGATGTCCGATCCGCAGGTCACATTCAAGGCGATGCGGAACCTCGATCTTGCAGTGCATATCGCCACCAAGCTCAATCGCTCCCATTTGCTGCTCGCGAAGCAATCCTTCATTCTTCCCTGCTTGGGGCGTACCGAAATTGACGTTCAGGCGGCGGGTCCGCAGTCGGTCACGGTGGAAGATTCAATGTCGATGGTTCACGCTTCGCGCGGCGGACTGAAACCGGCGTCCGAGCATCTCAAGTCAGAACCGGCGATTATCGCGGAGATGGCGCTGGCCACATTGCCGAACACCCGGGTCGGATGGGCGGAACTGGTTTCCGATTACGGAAAGATCCGCGATTCCATCGAGGCGATCTTTCCAGAGTTTGCAGACTTCAATGCGCGCATCAGGAAGCCGGGTGGATTTCGGCTGCATGTGGCTGCATCGGAGCGCGAGTGGCTGACGCCGACCAGGAAGGCCAATTTTCTCGTCTACCCAGGTCTCGATGAGGATCCGCATGCCGCGGATCGTCAAGCTCTCACGCTCACGACGATCAGAAGTCATGATCAATACAACACGACGATCTACGGCCTCAATGATCGCTATCGTGGGATTACGGGGCGCCGTGACGTCGTTTTCGTCAATGAGCGGGACCTCGCCAGCCGTGGCCTGAAGCACGGCGATCTCGTCGATGTGAGCGTCGCGGCCGATGCGGGATCGAAGCCGGGCAAGCGCGTTATGCGCAACCTGACGGCGGTCACCTACAACATCGCGCAGGGGTCGATCGCGACCTATTATCCGGAGGCAAATGTTCTGGTGGCGCTCGATCACTACGACGTCAAATCCGGAACGCCCTCCTACAAGTCGATTCCGGTTCTGCTCTGCGCTTCGCCAAACCATGAAGTATTGCGCCGGGTGGTTGAGACCGCCGCTGAATAAAGCCGACCATGCAACGAGGAATATCGTAGATGCGCCGGTCGCCAGGAAGGCCCTGCCGGACTTGTGAATTTCAAGCAGGTGGACGAGGGTTCACGCTACCTGAAATGCTTTACGCGTTCGCCTTTGGCCTTCCTGGCAGGGAACGGAGTTTAAGCGGGCTGATCTGTGGCCCAACAACCCGAGCTTTTGAGAGCGAGAGCTGAGATCGGGGCTTAGTTCAGGCGCCCCAGGTCTCCAGCATCGCCGCCGGCGCTTTTGTGGCGAGGTTCCTGGTCGCTTTTCTGACTTTCTCGAACGCGCGGGCTTCGATCTGCCGGATGCGTTCGCGCGATACCCTGAATTTTACCGCGAGGTCTTCGAGCGTCAGTGGCTCGTCGACCAAATGTCGTGCCTCGAAGATGCGGCGTTCGCGGTCGTCCAGTACGTCAATCGCGGCGATCAGTGCGTTATGCTGGTGCTCCTTGTCGTCCTGTTCGAGACGACGGCTTCCGGCGAAGGGGACTGATCAACGAGATGGTCCTGCCATTCGCCGGTTTCACCGTCCCCATGAAGCGGAGCATTGATTGACTTATCGCCGCCGAGGCGTCGATTCATGTCGATGACATCCTGGTCGGTGACATCGAGGCTCTTTGCGATCAAGGCAACCTGGTCGGGGTGCAGGTCTCCGCTCTCGAATGCGGCGATCTTGCTCTTTGCCGAGCGCAATTTGAAGAAAAGCTTCTTCTGGTTCGCGGTAGTGCCGATTTTAACAAGCGACCAGGAACGCAGAATATAATCCTGTATGGAAGCCCTGATCCACCAAATCGCATAAGTCGCGAAGCGAAAGCCCTTTTCAGGTTCAAAACGGTTCAATGCCTGCATCAGGCCGATGTTGCCTTCGGAGATGATTTCCGAAACGGGTAGACCGTAGCCGCGGTAACCCATGGCGATCCTGGCGGCGAGACGCAGATGACTTGTGACGAGCTGGTCCGCGGTATCGCGGTCTCCCCGTTCGCGCCAACGTTTGGCGAGCTCAAACTCCTGGTCCCTTTCGAGCATGGCAAAGCGCCGGATATCGGAGAGATAACCTTTACCGCGTCCGTCTCCGGCAAACGCCGGTGACGCCGTGTTCGAGCTGCGAGGCCCACGAATTGTCCCTCAATGCCCATATCAGTCGCTCCGTCGCGAAAAAGTCGCCGCTCGAAACCCGATCGAAACGGTTCGAGACTTCTACTAAGGGGCTCACCCGGTAGAGTCGGCGTTCTGCTGTTCGCCAATTCTCCAGGTGAGCTCATTCAGGCAGCGAAAGCCGCCGTCGGCAACTTCCTGATCGGTTTGCGGTTCAGTAGGTGCAGGTGTATGGCCAGGTGTATGTCTGGTAATACGGGCAACCAAGGCCGTAATCATAAAGGCCGCCGCGAGCGAAATGACGTCGTCCACCAAAGTGGTCGTGGCCAACGTGCGCCACGCCAAAGCCACCGATGTGGTCTCCGCGAAGACCTCCAATGCGAGCGCCGCCCAAGCCGCCCATGTGACCTCCGCCAAAGCCACCCACGTGGCCTCCGCCAAAGCCACCTATGTGGCCTCCGCCAAAGCCGCCACCCATGTGGCCTCCACCAAAGCCGCCCCCGCCACCGTGGCCTCCGCCACCGCCGCCGCCGCGGGCTTGTGCACCCGTGGTAAGAAGGCTGCCGGCAAGCACTGCGCTTGCCAAAATCATCATCACTCTTCCTCTCATGACATTCTCCATTCAGATGGGCGGACTTTCCGCCACAGGGTCGGGTCAGACGTTGACGTGCCCCGGCAAAGTAAAGCCAACGTCGCGATGCACTGGAGATGGGATCTCCTGTCGGCCGTCTCCATTAAATTCTCTTTCAATCATCCGGATCGAATACCAGGCCCACACGAACCAAAGGCTGGTGCGCACCAGATCGACAATCAGGTTTCCAAGCGAAGGAAACGGCGCACGCTGTCTCAGCCACGCAATCTTAGACCAGGTGGCTATCGTGAGTTGGAAGCTGTGCTGCTTGACGATTCCCGAGACGATGCTCAGACCAACGACAATCCGACGCCGGTGCGTTGTCGAACGATGGAAACGGTGATCTCAACCCTCGAGAATTGGACCGCGCACCCGCATGGCGCTTTTTTGCGCCATACGGGTGTTTGCTCGAATCAACCGGCTGGGTACGCGCGACCCAGCCATCGACGACACGGGATGATGCTGGCCTGTTAACCGGCCGGCTTTGATGGAGAACCCGGCTTAAGTGAAGACACGCGCCAAACCGTGTCTCCAACATCGTCGGCGATCAGCAGCCCGCCACTCCGGTCGACTGCCAAACCAACCGGCCGTCCGCGCGCGTGATTGTTTTCGTCGAGGAAGCCGGTGACGACATCTTGCGCCGGGCCGCTCGGCCGTCCCCCGCTGAAGGGCACAAAGACAACTTTGTAGCCGTTAAGAGGCGTTCGATCCCAGCTTCCGTGTTCGCCGACGAATGCACCGCCGCGGTAGTTGGCGGGAAGATCGGTACCTGTGTACATGGCCACACCCAATGGCGCCACGTGGGAGCTCAGCGCATAGTCCGGTGCGATCGCAGTAGCCACCAGATCAGGCCGCTGCGGTTCGACGCGTGGGTCCAGATGCTGGCCGTAATAGCTATAGGGCCAGCCATAGAACGCTCCGTCTCGCACCGAGGTCAGATAGTCCGGAACCAGGTCGGGCCCGATCTCGTCGCGTTCGTTGGCGATGGCCCAAAGCTTGCCGGTCTCAGGTTCCCACTGCAGCCCGGTTGGATTGCGAATTCCGCTGGCGAAGATGCGATGCGCACCTGATGCCCGATCGACCTCCCAGATCGCAGCTCGTTCGTATTCGGCCCCGATTCCGTTTTCGGTGATGTTGCTGTTTGAGCCTACCCCGACATAGAGCTTGGAGCCGTCCGGACTGGCCAACAGAGCCTTGGTCCAGTGATGATCGATGGGCCCGCCAGGAAGATCGGTGAGCTTGGTGCCCGCGGCAGTGATGCTGGTTTGTCCGTCCTGATACGGATATCGAACGATGCCATCAGTGTTCGCGACATAAAGATCGTGACCAACGAGGGCGACGCCAAACGACGAGTTGAGGTGATCCAGGAAAGTGGTTCGAAGCTCGGGAGTGCCATCGCCCTTGGCGCGGAGCAGCGTGATGCGGTTT
Organism: uncultured Alphaproteobacteria bacterium; assembly: GCA_963734795.1. Taxonomy (GTDB): domain Bacteria; phylum Pseudomonadota; class Alphaproteobacteria; order Rhizobiales; family Xanthobacteraceae; genus Bradyrhizobium. The sequence goes on along the minus strand of CAVTIW010000009.1, from coordinate 15,128 downwards.
GCGTCTTTTGCTTTGGCGCCGGCGAACCGCTGTACCCAGCCGGTGATGATGTCCTTGGGGCGGTAGATCGGCGCTTTCGGGCCATTGCTCTCAACCACCAGCACGTCTCCGTTGGGGAGGACGTAAAGGGATCGCGGATGCTCAAAGCCTGTAGCCAATGCGTGGACCTGCAATCCCTGCGACACGGTGGGAGTTTCGTCCTTTCCCCACCCGACGGCCTTTGCGATCCGTATCGGCGGCAGCAAATACTGCTGCACTGCAGGCAGCACGGGATTGGCGCCGATCTGCATTTTCGGGTCGCCGGCATGATCGTCACAGCCGGCGAGTCCCAAGCCGGCGACGGCAAGGATAGCGACGAGACACGGCAGCTTCGCCGAATGTTCAATTTTGAGCGCGCGCATCATGTTCTATCCTCCAACGCGTTGGCGATTTGCCAGGGCATTGCCGACCCAGGCCGTCAACACGAGAACGACGATGACGAGCCCGGAAAGCATCAGGCCCGTCGGTACCACTGCGGTGTAGGCGTCGCGGCTGTGAATCAGGGCGTTGATCAGCGAGAGCAAGACGGCGAGCGCGTAGCCAGCCACGCGGGGCCAGGCCGGCCTGTCGATTTGTCTGCCGCCTGCCAGGTCGATCGCGTAAGCGATGGTGGCAAGTCCTGCCATGACCAGACCCGCGACGATCAGCCAGATCGAGAACCTCTCCCACAGCACGTCAGGGATCTGCCAATAAACAAGGTCGGTGATGAGAGCGCCCGCGAAATAGGCGACGGAAAACGACACCAGCATTTTATGGATCGGCCGTCCACGAAACTTCGCGGTGGGCTTCAAATCGTCGTCGCCAAAGAAAGCCGCTTCCGTGATCGTAGCGTGCTTCATGCGTCAATCCTCCTAACGATCGCGCGCATCTGCGTTTCTAAAAAATCGCGTCTTATTCTCCGGGCCCTCAGTGAGGGGGTGTGAAACGCCGCGCTCGTGGTCCAACGTTGCCTCGGCTTTGCGCATTGTCTTCTAAATTCGGGTTTATTTTCCGGGAGCAGCTCGCATGATTTGCGTGAATTCCCGACGTGGCGATCGAGATCACACCGCTAACGTTTGCTCTTTTCAGCGAGACGCTCGTTGAACGATTGGAGGTTGATCACCGTTCTATGATGGGTTCCGTTGCCGACCTCTTCGGTCTCGTCACTCGCCGACACCTTGAACACAATTCGCTTTCCCGCGGTCCCGATCACCTCAGCTTCTGCACGAACATCATGACCGACAGGCGTCGCGGCGAGGTGCCGAACATTTACTTCGGTACCGACCGCGCTCTCACCCGCGTCCAGAAATGGCTTTATCGCATTGAGAGCCGCATTCTCCATGGCCAGGATCATAACGGGGGTCGCCAGCACCTGCGGCAACATCGCGTCCTTGAATTGATTGGCGAGATGCTCAGACAGCACGCGCAGCGTGAACGTTCCTTTCGTTCCTAACGGTATTTGGCGCATTCAGTTGTCTCCGTCGCGCCAATGATCATTCTTGGCGCGGTTACAGTAACTTATAGCCAGATGGCCCGCCGAATGACGCAACAACCAGGTGAGTTTTACCGCTGCATCTGCATGAGCTGATCCATCGGCATCATGTTGTGGTTGAGGTTGGCCATGATCCAGAGCGATCCGCTCATCACAAGCATGACGATCAGGACGCCGAAGGCCAAAGCCAGCACGTTATTGGTGTTGTCGGGCCCAGTGGTGATGTGCAGGAAGAACACCAGGTGCACGCCCATCTGCGCGATCGCCAGGACAACGAGGGCGACCGGAATGCTCGGCTCCCATACCAGATTCGTGCCCGCGACAAAGAACGAGGTCGCCGTCAGCAGAACGGCGAGCCCTAGGCCGATGAGATAGCCGATGACCCGCTGTGCGATGCCGCCTTCTACGTGCTCGTCGCCCGGCGCAAGGTCTACGTCGTGGCCGGCATGTTCGCGTCCATTGGTCATACGGCGCTCCCCAACAAATACACGATCGTGAACACGGCGATCCAGATGATGTCGAGCGCGTGCCAGAACAGCGCAAAGCACAGGATGCGGCGCAGAATGTCCGCCCTGAATCCCTTGGCGAACACCTGCGCCATCATCGTCAGCAGCCACAGCGAGCCGGCCGAGACGTGCAGGCCGTGACAGCCGACCAGCGTAAAGAACGCCGACAGAAACGCGCTGCGGGTCGGCCCGGCGCCACGCGCGACGAGGCTGGTGAATTCTCTCGCCTCCAGCGAGAGAAAGGCGAGGCCAAAGACGAAGGTGACCGCCATGGAAATCTGGAACCAAATGGTATTGCGCGCGTCCGCCGCGATACTGGCGAGGCCGCAGGTAAAGCTCGATGCAAGAAGGAACGCGGTTTCCATCGCGACACTGCGCAAGTCGAACAGCGAGCGCCCGCTTGGTCCGCCCGCCGTCTGTCCGAGCAGCACGGCGTAGCTCGCAAAGAAGGCCGAGAACATGATGATGTCGCTGAGAATGAAGATCCAGAAACCGAAACCGGTGACGATGCGCTTGGGCGCGGGGCCGCTCCAGTCGCGGCCGGAGGCATGGTCCTCAAGCCCTCCCAACACGCTCGCTTCGGTAAAGGAAACTGTGCTCATCCGGCAGTTCCTCCGCTGAGCATGGCGTGGCGCTGCGCCAGATTGCTGCGGTCGATGCGCGCGACTTCATCGGCCGGAATGGTGTCTTCGTCGCGGTCGCGCCAGGCGAACACGACGAAGGTGGCGAAGGCGCCGATCGCTCCAAGGGCAACCATCCACCAGATGTGCCAGATCAGCGCGAAGCCCATCACGGTGGCAAAGAACGCGCAGACGAAGCCGGTCGGCGAATTGCGCGGAATCTCGATCGCGCGATACTCCGGCTCGGTCTGCCCGGTCGCGCGTTTCTTGAGCGCCCAATAGGCGTCTTCGCCGGACACACTGGGCAGCACCGCGAAATTGAAGGCCGGCGGCGGCGAAGCGGTGGCCCATTCAAGCGAACGGCCGTCCCAGGGGTCACCGGTTTCGTCGCGCAGTTGCTCGCGGTCGCGGATGCTGACGTAGAGCTGGACGATTTGCAGCACGATGCCGCACAGGATCAGGCCGGCTCCCAAGGCAGCCACGATCAGCCACGGACGCCACTCCGGGACGTCGTAGTGCTGCATTCGCCGCGTCATGCCAAGGAGCCCGGCTGCGTAAAGCGGCATGAAAGCGACGTAAAATCCGGTCAACCAGAACCAGAATGCCGCTTGTCCCAGACCCTCATGCAACCGGAAGCCGAAGGCCTTCGGAAACCAGTAGGTGTAGCCGGCGAAGGCGCCGAACAGCACGCCGCCAATAATCACATTGTGGAAATGTGCGACCAGAAACAGACTGTTGTGCAGCAGGAAGTCTGCCGGCGGCACGGCGACCAGAACACCGGTCAAACCGCCGATGATGAACGTCACCATGAACCCGATCGCCCACAACATCGGCGTCGCAAAGCGAATGCGGCCGCCGTACATCGTGAACAGCCAGTTGTATATCTTCACGCCGGTTGGCACCGCGATGATCATGCTGGCGATTCCGAATATCGCGTTGACATCGGGTCCGGCGCCCATGGTGAAGAAATGATGCAGCCATACCATGAACGAGATGACGCAAATCGCCATGGTGGCCAGTACCATCGAACGGTAACCGAACAGGGGCTTGCCGGAGAAGGTCGAGACCACCTCCGAGAAGATGCCGAACGCCGGCAGCACGAGGATGTAGACCTCCGGATGGCCCCAGGCCCAGATCAGGTTCATGAACATCATGACGTTGCCGCCGGCTTCGTTGCTGAAAAAGTGAAAGCCCAGATAACGGTCGAGCAGCAGCATCGCCAGGGTCGCGGTCAGGAGCGGAAATGCCGCAACGATCAGGAGATTTGTCGCAAGCGTGGTCCAGCAGAACATCGGCATGCGCAGGTAGTTCATGCCCCGGGTGCGTATCTTGAGCACGGTGGTGACGAGATTGATGCCCGCGACCAGGGTGCCGATGCCGGATATCTGGAGCGACCACAGATAGTAGTCGACGCCGACGCCGGGCGAGTAGGCGAGTTCCGACAGCGGTGGATAGGGCAGCCAGCCGGTGCGCGCGAATTCGCCGATCACCAGCGATATGTTGACGAGCAGCGCCCCGGTGCAGGTCAGCCAGAAACCGACCGAGTTCAGGGTCGGAAAGGCGACATCGCGGACGCCAAGTTGCAGCGGCACGACAAAGTTCATCAGCCCGATCATGAACGGCATGGCGACGAAGAAGATCATGATGGTGCCGTGCGCCGAGAAGATCTGGTCGAAATGTTCAGGCGGAAGGAAGCCCTGGCTATGGAACGCAATCGACTGCTGCATCCGCATCATGATGGCGTCAGAAAAGCCCCGCAGCAGCATCACCATCGCCAGCAGGATATACATCACGCCGATGCGCTTGTGGTCGACGCTGGTGATCCACTCCCGCCACAGATAGGGGAGACGCCCGCTGATGACGACCCAGGCAAGGATGGCGAGAATGCCGAGCGCCACGACGCCGGACGCGATCATCGGGAGCGGCTGGTTGAACGGAATGGCTGACCAGGTCAATTTACCGAGCATCGGCGGCCTCCGCCTGTGGCGAAGCGCCTATGACGCCCGCCTGTGATCCGGGCGACGGCGGTATTTTCTGGGTGGCGATCGCTTGAAAGAGGCCGGGGTCGGCGAGGCGGAAAATTGCCGGCGGGTTATTCATCGAAGGCTTGGCGATCTGATTGTAGCTCGCTTCGTCGAGCGACTGGTCGGTGCTCGATGCGTCCTGCGCCCATTTCGAAAACTGTTCCGATGGCACGACGTGGACGTCGAAATGCATGCCCGAGAAGCCGTCGCCGCTGAAATGCGACGAGAGGCCTTCAAACGTCCCCAGGGTATCCCCCTGCAGATTGAGCCGGGTGGTCATCCCGTTCATCGTGTAGATCATGCTGCCGAATTGCGGAATGAAGAACGCGTTCATCACCGCGGCCGAGGTAAGTTCGAAGTGCAGCGGCCGGCCTGCGGGAACGGTGAGCGTATTGATGGTTGCAATTGTCTGGTCGGGATAGATGAACAGCCATTTCCAGTTGAGCGACACCCCTTGAATCGTCAATGGTTTTTCCGAGCCCGGGATCGGCGCGGCGGGGTCGAGTTGATGGGCGCCGATCCAGGCAACGCCGCCAAGCAGGATGATGGTGAGAGCCGGGATCGACCAGACCACAAGTTCGATGCGACCCGAATACTCCCAGTCCGGCCAGTAGTGGGCCCTCGCATTGGATGCCCGAAACCAGAAGGCAAAGGCGAAGATTGCGACCACGGTCGGCAGCACGATCGCCAGCATGATGCCGACGGAGTTGATCAGGATGGTTTTGTCGGCGGCTCCGATCGGACCCTGTGGATCAAGGATGTTCATCGCCGAACCCCAGAATTGAACCGATGACAATATTCCTGGCCGTCGGGTGGTTTCGTGGTCGCAAGACGAGAGCGTCGGATGGGCGTTCCGGATGCTAAGTCTGTCCATCCGCCGCCGCCATTAAATTGAAGTTTAAGTCAACCGGCCAGAACGCCAGGACCGACGCCCGTGCACATTTTCGTTTCACGCTGACCGGGAGACCAGCCGGGAGATTGAGGAGGCTGAAATGAGACTCGCATTGCTCTGCGCCGCTGTCCTTGTCGCAGCAGCTTGCGGCGGTCGACGGGTCGGATGATTTCCACTTGGCCTGAGGGTGCCCGCTAGACAGCGACGGGTGTGCGAGACGGACTTACGGCCGGCATGCGCCATGGCCGCCTCAAGATGTTTTTCTAATCCGCGCGGCATTGCCAAACGCAATGCAAGCCATCGACATGAATTTCAGCTACTTGAAGTGCAATTTAGTGGGATGAGCAGAGTTGCGGCCTACCTCGGTGGTGAACGCATCTGAGCATGCAGGGAAACGATAAAAGTCCCGCTAGCCATCGCGAACATTTTGAATCATTGATAGCGCGTCACTGGCTGGGAAGGTTTGTCTGAGGGCGTCGTCCAGCCGTTCGTCTGCAAGTTCCCATTCCGTACCTTGCACTCTCGGTTTCTCTGAACGAGCTTTCCCTCGATCTCTCGAAGGAATTGCACGGGGAACGCATTCATCGCTTCGCCTGTCGTGTGCGGACGCCCCGTGGGGCGCCCACACAAGTCGTAAGTTTTCACCTAAGGCTACTCGCCGGCGTGACTGGCCGTCTTCATGTCCTTAACCTGTTGCACGACCTGTTCCAGGTTGTAGCTCGCCGGATTTTGCAGCGGCGGGAAAGGAATGTAGCTCTCAAGCTCCTTCAGCCACAGGGCCTGGCCGATGGGCAACATGTTCCAGTCATAGACATAGGCGGTGGACGGAGAAGCAAGCGCGCCGCCCATACCGAACATGGTCTTGGTATGTGCCCCGATCGAAGTCTCGAAGGGATCGCGCTTGATGTTGACGACCTGGGTCCAGTGATAGGGGAGGACGCCGGCGGTAAAGCCCTCCGGCGACTGAGACACCATCCCGAAGTACATCTTCCAGTTCTTGTACCGGACCGCCGAGGGGTCCTTGCCGGAATAGTAGAAGAACGTATCGCGCGCCGACTGTTCCGACTTGCCTTCCAGGAAGTCACGCTCATCGACGCCGTCGAGCGTCGTTTTCACGATGCCGGGGTATTGGCCGGCCTCGATCTGTTTCTTCAGTCCATCGCCCTTCGGGCCGCCGGCGATGTCGACGAACGTCGGCACCCAATCGAGAGATGCGAACATGTCGTTCTTGACGGTGCCGGGCTTGATGACGCCTGGCCAGCGGATCACCATCGGGGCGCGCATGCCACCCTCCCAAGTGGTCAGCTTGCCGCCCGCGAAGGGGGTGGTGCCGCCGTCCGGAAAGGTGATGGTCTCCGCGCCGTTGTCGGTAGTGAAGACGACGATGGTGTTGTCGGACTGGCCCATCTCTTCCAGCTTCTTCAACACATAGCCGATGTTGTCATCCATCTGCTTCATGCCAGCTTCGTTGACGCCCCAGTCCTTGCCACCGGGCGTGCCCACCATCGCCAGGTACTTGTCCGGCAGCACGGTCGTGATGTGCATGCGTGCCGGATTGTACCAGACGAAGAACGGCTTGTTGGTCTTCTTTGGGTCGTTGCGATCGAGGAAGTCGATGACTTTTGCAGAAATTTCCTCGTCCACGGTCTTGGACCGCTCCAAAGTTAGCGGACCTTCGTCCTGGCACGTCATGTTCTTGGCTGTGCCATCGGAGGATTTGCACGCGATCACAGGACGGGGAGGCGTCAAGCAGATCGTGGTCTTGGCATCGACGGCGCCCGGGACCTCGGCCAGGCCAGGGACCGGCGTGTTCTTGCACGGCGGAGCGACGACCTGCTGCGTCGGGGTCTTGTTGATGTCGGGGAAGCTCACACCCTGCATGGCATCAAGGTGATAGAGATAGCCCCAGAATTCCTGGAAGCCGTGCGCGGTCGGCAGTGCGTCGGTGTGGTCGCCGAGGTGGTTCTTGCCGAACTCGCCGGTATTGTAGCCGAGGTCGAGCAGGAACTTGGCGAGCGCTGGCGTGCCCGGGCGCAGGTACGTCGGGCTGCCGGGCAGTTGTGGCGGGATCATGCCGGTGCGCAGCGGATGCATGCCGGTGAAGAATGCGTTCCGCCCCGCCGTGCAGCTCTGCTCCGCGTAGTAGTCGGTGAACTTCGCGCCTTCCAGGCCGATGCGATCGATGTTCGGCGTCTCCCCGACCATCAGGCCCTGGTGGTAGATGCGCGGCTGCATCCAGCCGATGTCATCGCCCATGATAAAGAGGATGTTGGGCTTTTGTCCCTGCTGGGCGGAGGCAGGAATGCTCGCCATTGTCGTGGTGGTACACAACACGACAAGAGCGCCCCGGATTGTTCTGAATGGGCTCATGGTTGCTTTCCTCAATGTCGGCTGCCGATGCCCGGGCCGCAGCCCTCGCCCGATTTCACGCACCCATCGATGCGGCCTCCCAACGCTGGGCGATCGCGCTTCGCGAGTAGCGGACTGCATCGCGAACAATCGGCTGAGCGCTTGCGCTCCAATTCGATGGTGCAGATCGCCAACCGGACGTTCGTTCAAGCGTTCTGTATGCGCTATGCGACTTCGGCGGATCACGGTGATATTTGCGGGTTATCGGCGACATCGGGATCCATCGTTCAAACTGTAGCCGCTCAAATGAGCACGCGACTTCAGCGCATCTCCGTTGGGTCAGCGACAATGTCGCATATGGGTCATTCGCGTTCGGTTTGACGTCCCGCTCGCTACTTCCGTTAATGGCGAATCTTTCGAGATGGGAGCAACGTTTGGGCCGGAATCGCATAGCCCGCGCAAAAAGACTGCCATAGCGTCCCGAATTCATAGTTGGTCGTGGCGCGGGTGTCGCGTTGGAAAACCCGCTTGTAAGCAAACAAGGGAGGCGGAGATGAATCGCAGACTAGAACTCTTCAGCGCCGTGCTCTTTGCGCTAAACGTGTGTGTGGTAGGCGGAGGAGTCACCTCCTCGCTTGCGGACGAGGCCGCAGTCGAGGTGGACCTCGGCGACTTGCGCGGCGCAATTCTGACGCTCTTTGCGCCTGCGGGTGCCGTCGCGACGGAAACGAACCCAAATTACAAGGGCGCTGCGGCGCCCGCGCCTGCGGCTCCTCCCTCGTCGGCCGCCGCGGACTGGCCGAGCTACAACAAAACGCTGACTTCCGAGCGCTTCTCCGACCTCAGCCAGATCAACACGAAGAACGTCGCCAAGCTCAAGGTCTTATGCACCTTCGACACCGGGCGATTGACGGCCTTCGAGACCGGCCTGATCATGGTGGAGGGCGCGCTCATCGGTACGACCGAATTCGATATTTTCTCGATCGACCCGGCGACCTGCGCCGAGAACTGGCGCACGCACGAGGAATATCCAGCCTACATTCTGCCGACCAATCGGGGCGCGGCCTACCTCGACGGCATGTTGTTCCGTGGGACCCAGGACGGGCGCGTGCTGGCCTATGACTTCAAAACCGGCAAGCGGCTCTGGGAGGCGACGATCGCGGATGTGAAGAAGGGCGAAACCGTGCCAGCGGCGCCGATCGCCTGGCAGGGTCTCGTCTTCGTCGGCAACGCGGGTGGCGACGTCAAGGGCGGCAAAGGGCACATGTACGCGCTCGACGCCAAGACCGGCAAGATTGTGTGGCAATTCTTCCTCGTGCCCAAGGCCGAGGGCGATACTGTTCGCGGGCCTGAGGGCGCTTCGCCGCTCGATAACTCGACGTGGAAAAACGTGCCCGGCGTGCCGATCAGCGGCGGGGGAGCCTGGACATCTATGTCCTTGGACCCGGCTTCTGGGCTCTTGTATGTGCCCGTTGGCAATCCCGGGCCCGACTTCGACAACAGCGTCCGCCAGGGGGACAATCTCTTCACCGGCTCCGTCGTTGTCCTCGACGCCAAGACCGGCGCGTACAAGAACCATTTCCAGCTAGTGCCCAGGGATTGGCACGACTGGGACGTCTCCAACCCGCCGGCTCTGATCAAGACGATGGGGGGCAAGAGGCTCATGGCGGTGTCGCCGAAGGACGGACACCTTTACGGCTTTGATCTTGCCGACAACAAGCTCTTGTACCGGACGCCGGTGACGAGAATCGAGAATGTGGAAGAGCCCTTCGCTGTCGACAAAGACGTCCATTATTGTCCGGGCGCCGCGGGCGGGGAGGAATGGAACAGCCCGGGCTACGACCCTCTGACCAATCTCATCTTTACTGGCGAGGTCGACTGGTGCTCGACGGTGAAGTTGCAGACCAGGGAAGAAGTTGTGGCGACCTCGGTCGGGCAACCGTGGACGGGAGAGAAGTCTCTCAATCCGTTCGACAAGTTCGGAGAGTTCGCGCGCGCCGACGGCTACTGGGCGGGATGGCTTCACGCGGTCGACGCCGACACTGGGGTGTGGAAGTGGAGGCTGAAGTCCAATTATCCGATCATGGGCGCTGTGACGCCGACCGCTGGGGGCCTTGTGTTCTTCGGTGACCTGGGCGGCAATTTCTATGCGATTGACGCGGCGACCGGCCAGAAGCTGTGGGGCAAGAAGATCGGCGGCGCGATCGGCGGCGGGGTGATCACTTACACGGTGAACGGCGCCCAAAAAGTCGCGGTGGCAACCGGCTACGTAACTCCCGCCTTTCCTAGCGAAATCAGGAGAGCGAAGATCGCGATCCTGGGCGTCGAAGGCAACTGAAGCAGCCAACGGCGGCGCCGGCCGCACGACGCAGCGGAAGCCGACGTGGCTCATCGAGGTGTCGACTGGCTCGGCGTGTCGGGCGACGCGGCGGTAGCGGCGGCAATATTTCGGCGCGCAGAGATGCTGGTGCCGCAAAAATCGAGCGCCTATACGCCGGAGCGCCTAAACATGCAGCGGCTTGAGGTCATTGCAATGTCCGAGTCGGGTCAAAATGCGAAATAGTCATCCCGAGTAGATGTTTTCCGCTTTACACCCCGAAAGCGGAACTCAAGTGCGACATCACGCCACGACCGTTTCGTGCCGATACTGTTGCAAAAGTCGAAAGTTGCATCGGTCCGCATTTTTGGTGAAACCTTAAAACACGAAGCGATCGACGATTCGGATAGCCTTGGCGCACCCGACACGATTCGAACGTGTGACCTTTGCCTTCGGAGAGAAGAAGCAAGCTACGCATCGAGGTAAGCCAAAACTCGGACGCGTGGTTACGCGGTGGTTCCTTTGAAAAAATAAAAAGCGCGCTTAAATACTTCGCCCACAAAAACCACAATAATTTCAGCAAGATGAATGGTGCTGCCAGACAGGATTGAACTCTCATCACCATTCCGAAAGTACAATGTTATCAGATGCTTACAAGACGCGCAGAGCGCGGATTGTGGGCTAGAAATGGGGAAGTTTTTTTCAGAAGCCGATCGTGATCCGAGGCCTCGCCGCTATACCAAATAAGCGAAATCATTTTGATTTGGCATTTGGAGAACTGAGATGAAAAGAAGCTTGGCTACGGATTTCGACATCATGACCTCTGAGGAAGCCGGTTTTGAGAGCCTTTTCCTCCACGGGCCTCTCTGGCCTTGCCTTATGATGGCATCCCGGGGGGAAGCGATTATCATAGCTAAGCAGATCAGTCTGTGTTGTTGCCAACCGACGCAGTTTATATCCGTGCTTGCTTCCGGCAATCGTATTGCTATCTCGCGGCAGGGTGGTTGTGTGGCGATTTAATTCTATGACACCATGGCGTTTTTAAATCCGACCGAAGGGCTGGAGCTGTCAGAAATGATTCTTCAAGCATGGCACTTAGCACCGGCGAAGGCGCCGAAAGCGGCGTAGCCACCGTGATCAGAGGACCAGGTCAGAGCGATGAGATGCTTGGCCTGGTTCATCCATCCACACTTATCCCAAATCCAACCAATAGGGCGAGTTAACGCGTCGTGTTTGCTGAGAAACGTGCGCACCTCATGCAAGGTTGGTCTATCGTACTTCGGTTTTTCCACGATTTTGGACCCTTTTGAATGCCCAATTCACTAAACAAGCTAGGCAGATCCACATATGACTTCCTCCCGGCCAACGTCGAAGGATTTGAACTTTAAGGTGGACCCATCATTCCATCGAGCGTTCAAAACAGCTTCCGCGATGAGCGGCCTCTCAATGAAGGAGCTGCTCGAAGCATCTTTGCACGCGTGGATCGACGTACATGGGGCGGAAACCCTGAAGGCATTTCTCTTCAAGCGCGTCGAGGAGCGGCGGCCGCCCCGATAGAGCGCCTGCTCCTGGTCGCTCACCTTGCAGTGCAGATAGCGACGAGTGACGCCACATTGAGCGCAAGCGTCGCTGCCACCATGATGAACAATAGATTGAGCCGGGCATCCAGCTTTCGAAACCAGGGGATTTGATCGGTAGACATTCATACTCTCCCGCTCAAAAGCGGTGATTGAACCGTATCAGATCTAAGCGGTTTCGTCGTGCAACTTATTGGGCGTCACGCCGCTGCCAAGCAACCGAGGAATGCCCTATCCACGATTCGCGCCATGGCGTTGAACGGCATAAACGCGATAGCCGCTCCGATCTCGAACCCGTCCAGGTCCGGGTCGTCCGCTTCCTCTGGTTCGGGCTCGGGCGCCGGCGGAGGGGTCTTCTGCCACTGGTGCGGCGACTTTGGCGCTTCGGCTGCCTTCGCCGCTGCGTCGCGCGACCGGCTCCCGATTGTGACGCCGTTGACGTGGTGCCCCTCCATCGGCTGGGTGTTCGTCGGGAGCGTCCGGCCAAGCTCGATAAGGAAGGAGATCGACATCGACCACAGGCCGCGCTCATTCAGCAAACCACCGTATGCATCCTCCGGCTGCTTGCGGTATGCGGTGCACTGATGTTCTAGGCCGCCTATGGTCTCATGGTAGAACAGGATGAACTCGACACGGACGCCCTCCTTGTCGACAAACTGGAAGTAGTGCCGCACATACCCATCGTCGTTGCGAGGGAACGCCACGAAGTGCTGCAGGCGCCACTCGACCAGCGGATTCATCAACTCTCGAATCTCGCGGTCGACGTTGCGCCGGCCGCCTAACCAATCCCTGATGCCCATTAAAGCGATTCCCTGTTCGGACTGATGAAGTCGCTCCACAGCAAGTAGAGTCCGAAAAGCGCCGGGAACGCCCCGAACTTGAGCGCGATGCCTCGGCCGCCGTTGACCAGCCATTCGTGTGAATAAGCGTACAACAGTGACCCCACCACGGTGAGGCAGATCAACGGCTTAGCTCGCCGATCGGCGTCGGGACCCCACGCCGATTAACATTTGCGATTTTCCAATCCTCCGGCCGCAGATCAAAGAGATTGATCTTCTTAAGCGAGCAATCGGAGCCATCGTGGATGACTACCGGCATCCAGCCTCGGTCGGCCAGGCCAAGCAGCCGCTGATACCAGCCTGCATAGACGTAGCTCCACCCTTCACCTTTGCCGGCAAGCCTGGTGAACCTGGCCAGGAATTTATCGGCGAGTGTGCGGGCATCGTCTTTGTCAGCGTCCTGCCAATCAAAATAGTGGTCCGCACCGGTGGTGTAACGTGCGCTCAGGCTGGCTGATTGCTCTTCCTCGCTGTATCCGGTATCGCAAAGAAAGGCGCCGTGATTGCGATAAAATAGCGTGTCCGGACCGATCCAGCACCGCCAGGCGTGACCGCTTGACGACATGAATGGCATCGCCCGGAGCTTCTGGTACCCGCGTCGATGAAGTTCGCCGACCATGGCAAGGACGCGAACTCCGCGGCGGACGTTGGCGTCAGGGTGTCGCGACATGATCAGTCATCCAATTTTTTGATCCGGGGATTGTCAATCGAACCGAAACGCGCGCCGGTGATGTGCCAGGTAGGCGCGCTCACCCTCGTCGGGCTTTCTCTTCAGATTGATCGGGAGGCCGAGTAGCCGCCGATCGGGGCCGGACAGCCGCTCGGAAACCAGCATGCGGCCTCGGTCATCGAAGCTCACGAAGCCCTTTTCGAACAAGATGTCGATATTCGCTGAAAGCAGGATGCCGTTGTGGGGGTCAAGACGCTCCTGGTTGCTGGATATTTTCCACGGCTTGATGTGCGAGGCGCGAAGGAGATCTCGGATGGAGCATTTTGTGACGGCGCAAGCGCTGTCCCAGCGCTCATCAAGGTCCTTCCGGAAGGCTCCTTGACCGAGACGTGCGTCGACCAGGGTCTTGCGGGTTGTCTCGTCAGGAATGACCGGATCGTTGTCGATCTCAGCGACATCGTCGGCCTCCCGGCTGCCCTGGACGATGCAGCGCTCTGCCAGGTCAACCGGCGTCCGGCAGATGGCGTATTCCTTCAGGAATTGGCCAAGCGGATGACCGTCATACCACTTGATCGACGATTTTATCAGGGGCGGCGACAGATACCGGAAGTTTTCGAACGTAAACGAATTGACCCCGTCGTTCTTCATGGTCTTTACGGACGTGAGGTCCGCACATCCGACCACCCGCGCGACATGTTCGGCGGGCGCGAAAAGAACCGGGACGACTTCGCCAGGTTGACGCTCCCCCATCAGCGCCGCGATTCTTGCCCAAATGCGGCCGCCGGTATCGACGGTGTGAGTTCCTCCGAAGGAGAACTCCTCAAGCACGGACGAATGCCTAATAGTATAAGCACAGAGGTCTGTGTAGCCAACGCGTTCGATCCGATCAACAATTGGAGCCGGCTCTAGCACCTCGAATTCGCTACCTGGATCGGCCCACAGTATTTCTGAGATTTCTATAGAATTGCGATTCTCCAATAAGACAAATCGGATTGTTCCTGGATATATGTCGAGCCTGCCAGCCTCTTCTTCATTAGTGATCAAATCAGCGTAGCCTTCGCCAAAATCGAGCGTTCCTTTTGCAGTGAACGTCTGCTTGCGATATTGGCACCGATAAGAAATTGGCCCCGATTTTTTGTCCGTGAACAATTTCAACGGATAGAAATCGACCCAACCTTTGGCCTTATAATTCAGATATTGTATTCTAAATACGTCACTCATATTGACCTCGTCGTCCATATTATGGATAGCACGCACGATTTAAAGCCCATCAGAACATCGCTTTCTCCTGACGAATGCTCCAAGCTACTTTCCTTCCACCTCATCGATTTAGGCTTCGGATTCCCTGTCAATTGCATCCGCCAGCTTTTCCAGTTGACAACTGTCTCCAGGCGCTCAGTTGCGCTTCCGCTCCCGCCTGGTACGATTCTTTCGGGATGAGGAACGTGCCAAATGGCAGACGGCATCGATGCGAGCAGGGGAGGCACCGACTGGACGGCCAGCGAGGTCGCCGTGCTGGTCGGCAGCTTCCTGACTGCCGAGGAGCGGGCCGGCCGCAACTACATCAAGCATCCCATTGATTGACGTAGTTGGGAGAGATCCGCCTTTTGCGGACAATTATCGGGGAAACCTTCTACGATCATCCACATCGCGCTTGCTACGCGATTCCGCCCATGGGACGATTCCGCGCTTATCCTTGGCTTTCAGTCGGTCCGATGCAGGTCGTCGAAGGATAGACAAGGAGCGATACGTGGGCATGCTGCGCCGTAGAACCGTGACCGTGCATACGATCCTCGCCGGCCACATGAGCCGGGTGGACGCCGC
>CAVTIW010000008.1:0-447890 GCA_963734795.1 uncultured Alphaproteobacteria bacterium | reverse complement strand
AGGCGTCAAGGCGTGGTCACGATCTTGCGCAATTCGTTGACATAGCCGGTCCGCGCCACGAAGGATTCGTTTTCCTCGACGATCATGATCCTGGCGTCGCGCAGGCGCGCCAGATCGGCGTCTTGCAGGTTTCTTTGCAGCTCGTGGTAGGGCGGGCCGCCGAAGCGGCCGAGGTGCATGTAATAATAGACGTTCAGGCCATACAGGCAGTTGTCCTCGACCAGGATTTGGCCGGGGAGGTGGCTGAAACTGCTGCCGACGATCGCCGCGGGAATCGATCGCGCCGGACTGTCGCCGCAAGGTATCGACGGCTGGAATTTCACTTTCGGCGTCAGGTACGCCAGCGGCGGAAAGAACACGTTGAGCAGATCGGCGAGGTCGCGATCGACGCCGCTGGTCACGCCCGACAAGGTGTAGGTGAAGGTGAACGGCGGCACCATCTGGCGGCCGGCCTGCCGGTTGATGTCGTCGACGATGGCCATGACGGCCCGCGCGCCGCCGATATCGTTCCAGTGCACCCCGCCTTGCGGAAACAACTCGACCTCGTAATGGCCCTTGAGCGAGTGGATCAGGCTCGCGGTATCGACCACGTCGATGCCGGCCTGCCGCAGCAGGTCGACATAACGCGAAACGAATTGCGTCCGCGCCGCGGGCGTGCTCGGGCAGGGCACGGTGTGAATAAAATATTCCGGCAGGTGCGCCGCCTTGGACGGCGTCACGACATAGACAAAAATGCCGCCATGGCTGCGATAATAGTTCTGGATGTCGAGCAATTTCGGAATGATGTCGGCGGCAAAGGCGGCCGGTTGGGCTTCGGTCCGCGCGCAATATTCCTCCAGATAGGAGCGCTCGATCAACTGGCCGTTGACGCCCCGGACCACCTGCGGCGCGGTCAATTCGCCGAACACACTGAAGCGAATCTCGTTGTTGATGCGGATCAGCAGCGGACGAACCGGCATCGCGTCGGTGACACGGCTTGCCACGGCTTTCTGGAAACTGCCGTCCCGCAGCGCCGACCAGGACAGGATCACCGGCGCGTCGCGCGTCACGCCACCGAGCTTGGGCCCGATGCTGATGGCGAGCGCCGGATGGGTCGGCGCCACCGCCAGATTCCAGGCGCTGGTCAGCGGCAGCGCCAGCAGGAAGAGGCAGAATGCGGCGCGGACGATCGGGTGCGAGAAGGAAAGCCGGTTCATCGGGTCAGAACCTGAAATAGATGAAGGGCTGGAACGGCACCGTCACCGCCCGCGCGATCGCCAGCACATAGACCACCACCAGTGCCGCGACGGTCACGCCCCGCAACCAGTTTTGCCGCTCATAGGCACGGATCAGCGGCGGATAAAGCGGCGTCGCCGGCAGCAGCGAAATCAACGCGCCGATCAACAGCGTGAACGGCACTTCCGCCGGAATTTCCGATGCCGCGGCATGCGACATGCCGGACAGCGCCGCCACGAATCCCAGAAGGTGCGCCGGGGAATCCGAGCGGAAAATGGCCCAGCCGATCATGATGATGAACAGCGTGACGGCGGTTGCGATCACCGCGCCGCATCGCGCCAGCGCGTCGCGCAGGAACAGCCGGTCGAGGGTGAGGAACAAGCCGTTGTAGGCGCCCCACAGCACGAAATTCCAGCTGGCGCCGTGCCACAGCCCGGAGGCGAGGAAGCAGATCCAGAGATTGAGGTAGGTGCGCGCGTTGCCGCATCGGTTGCCGCCGAGCGGCCTATAGAGATAATCGCGGATCCAGGTCGTCAGCGAGATGTGCCAGCGGCGCCAGAACTCGGTCATCGACTGGGCGATATAGGGCGCGTTGAAATTTTCCTTCAGCCGAAACCCCAGCAGCCGTGCCAGCCCGATCGCCATGTCGGAATAGCCGGCAAAATCGAAATAGATCTGCAAGCTGAAACTGGCGAGTGCGAGCCAGGCGTGGCCGGCGCTGAGGCCGGCGGGGTCGGTTGAAAATATCTGGTTGACGAAGCTGCCGAGCGGATCGGCGATCAAGAGCTTGCGGCCCATGCCGCGCGAGAAACGGAGAAATCCGGTTTTAAAATCGCTCCATTCGATCGCCGGGGGTGCGGCAATCTGATCCTTCATCTCGTGATATTTGAGGATCGGCCCCGCCAGCAATTTCGGGAAGAACAGCACGAACAGGCAGTAGTCGGAGAACGACGCGGCGGGACGGGAGACGCCGCGCCAGGTGTCCACCAGATAGGTGATCTTTTCGAACACGACGAACGACACCCCGATCGGCAGCGCCAGATGCAACAGCGGAATCGGGTTGGCCGCGAGCGGCGCCAGCACGAAATTGAAATTGCTCGCCAGGAAGTCGGCGTATTTGTAGACGATGAGAACCGCGAGATTACCCGTGATCCCCACGGTGAGCGCCAGCCGCCGCGTGTGCGCCTGATTTTTCTCGCCCAGGTGGAATGACAGCGCGTAATCGATCGCCGTCGAGGCGAACAGCACCAGCACGAATACCGGTTCGCCCCAGAGATAAAACAGCGTGCTGGCAATCAGCAGCGCCCATTTTTTTGCGGGCGCGCCGGTTACCAGCAGATAGCATGCATAGAACGCCGGAAAGACGGTGAGGAATAGCGGCTCGTAAAAAAGCATATGAGATCGCTGTGTTATCCCGGCAAAAAACCCGCGATCACCGGCGGAAAAAGCTGATCATGGGTGGCAGAAATTTTCGCGCAAGTCCAGTTGGGCAGGCCGTTGTCGCGGCGCGGGCTTGGCGATGACGCTGTCGTTTTTATGGCACGCGGACGTTCCCGTCGGCCGCCGCGGCGAGCGCGGTTTGCAGCGTCTTTCCTTTCTGATAACGCAATGCGAGGGTAGGCGTTGCTGCCCTGTTCATGACGGGAAATATTCGTGCTCAGATGGCCATCGCTGCGACGACCGCTCGACGTTGTTTTCCTCGTCGCCTGCGTCGCGCTGACCGCGGACGTGCTGGTTCCGGAAATTTGGGGAAACGGAAAGACCAAGGACTACCCGCTCTGGTTCTGGGCCGGGCAGCAGATCCTGCACGGCAGGGATCTCTACCCCAGCGACCCCAAGGCCTATTTCGAATTCATCTATCCGCCGTTGCCCGCGGTGCTGCTGGCGATCCCCAGTTATTTCGGCAAGATACCGCTCTATCTATGCCTGTCGGTGCTGAACGCGGTCGCATGGTGGATGACGGCTCAATTCTCCAACGCGATGACCGGCTCGGGGCGGATACCCGGCGCATGGCTGTGGGCGCTGCCGGGCTTCGTCACGGTATCGTTTGTTTTCGACATGTTCGATCTCGGGCAACCCAATCTCGTTCTGCTGGCGATGATGCTGTACGGATTCTGGCTGCTGCAGCATGAACGCCCATGGATGGCGGGAAGCATGTTTGCGCTGGCCACCGCGATCAAGGTTTTCCCGGTCGCGGTATTGCCGTATCTGCTGTGTCGAAGGCAGTGGGCGACTGCCGCGAGCATGGTCGTGTTCACGGGAATTTTTCTGTTCGTGGTCCCGGCTCCCGTGCGCGGTTACCAGCACAACGTTTCCGAACTGAGGACCTGGTTCCGGGGAATGGTCGGATCGAGCTCGGAGCAGGGCTTTGGACAGCGTGCCGAACAGAACTGGTCGTGGGTCAATCAGTCCATCATCGCGGTGACGCATCGGCTGGTGCGCCCGGTCAACTACAACCAGGATAATCCGGCCAAGCCGCCGCAATACATGAATTGGCTCGATCTCGATTTCAAGACCGCGAATTGGGTGGTGCTGGCGATCTCGCTGGCGATCGGACTCGGATACGTCGCTGTGATGCCGGCCCGATCGCGCATAACGCCACGGTCGAACGCCGAAGAGCTCGGCATCCTGTTCTGCCTGATGACGGTGGCGTCGCCGCTGGCCCGGCAGTATTATTTCATGTGGCTGTTCTTTCCGATGACCATCCTGATGCACCGGGCAGCCTATGATCCGCGTCCCGCCGTGCGGGTGGGGACGTGGCTCGCGCTCGCCGTCGCGGGATTGCTGCTGTGTCTGTCGCTTCCGGTTTTTCCGAATGATCTGCAGGCGTTCGGAAACAATCTCGCTGCTGCCGCCGTCATCGCCGGGGCGCTGGTCTGGCACATCCTGCATCCGCTTTCGGATGGCATGGCCCGCGCCTTGTCTCCGGCGGCGGGCGAGTTACATCCTGACACGCAGAGCAACCCCGCCCGAGCCTGATTCAACTGGGTTGAATCAGGCTCCAGCGTTATCTTTTTGATTGAGCATGATCTTTTCGGAAAACCGGCTTCCACTTTTCCGGATCATGCTCCAGCCAAGGGAAGATCGGAAATGTCCAGCACGCCGCAACTGCAACCGGTCCTCGATCGCATCGATGCCGATTTCGATAACAGCCTCGAGCGGCTGTTTGCCCTGCTGCGGATCAAGTCGATCTCGGCCGATCCGGCCTTTGCCGGCGACTGCAAGGCGGCCGCCGATCATCTTGCCAGGGATATCGCGACGCTCGGTTTTGCGGCCGATGTCAGGCCGACGGCCGGTCATCCCGCCATCGTCGCCAAACTCAATGGCGGCGGCAAGGACTCGCGGGCGGCCGCATGTGCTGTTCTACGGTCACTACGACGTGCAGCCGGTCGATCCGCTCAATCTTTGGCATCGCCCGCCGTTCGAGCCTGACAGTGACCGATCATGCCGACGGGCGAAAAATCATCGTCGCGCGCGGCGCCGAGGACGACAAGGGCCAGTTGATGACCTTCGTCGAA
Source organism: uncultured Alphaproteobacteria bacterium (assembly GCA_963734795.1). GTDB lineage: Bacteria > Pseudomonadota > Alphaproteobacteria > Rhizobiales > Xanthobacteraceae > Bradyrhizobium. Next base: position 443,157 of record CAVTIW010000008.1, on the reverse strand, counting down.
GCCTGCCGGGCCTGGAAATCCGTCGACCGGTTCGCTGCCGGTCGACGTCACCATCGTGATCGAGGGCGAAGAGGAAATCGGATCGAAGAATTTCGTTCCGTTTCTCGAAGCGAACAAGCAGGACCTCAAGGCCGACTTCGCGCTGGTCTGCGACACCGGCATGTGGGACCCGAATACGCCGGCGATCACGACCTCGCTGCGCGGCCTCGTCTACGACGAGGTCCGGATCAAGGCCGCCAATCGCGATCTGCATTCCGGCATCTTCGGCGGCGGCGCGCAAAACCCGATCCGGGTGCTGACCCGTATTCTCGGCGGCCTGTTTGACGACGATGGCCACATCACCATTCCCGGCTTCTACGACGGGGTGAAGGATTTGCCGCCGGATATTCTGGCGCAGTGGAAGAAGCTCAATCTGACGCCGGACTCCTTTCTCAAGCCGATCGGTCTTTCGGTTCCCGCCGGCGAGAAAGGCCGCCTGCTGATCGAACAGATCTCGTCGCGTCCGACCTGCGACATCAACGGCATCATCGGCGGCTATACCGGCGAGGGTTCCAAGACGGTGATCCCGGCGGAAGCCTCCGCGAAGATCTCGTTCCGGCTGGTGGAGGGGCAAGAGCCCGACAAGATCCGCAAGGCCTTTCGCGACTACGTCACCGCGCGGCTGCCCGCGGATTGCAGCGCCGAATTTACCGACCATTCCAGCGCGCCGGCGATCGCGCTCGACTGGAACATGAAGCCGCTCGCCGCCGCCAGGCGCGCGTTGACCGACGAATGGGGCAAGGAAGCGCTGTTGATCGGCTCAGGGGCATCGATCCCGATCGTGGCGGATTTCAAGCGCACGCTCGGTCTCGATACCGTGCTGGTGGGCTTTGGCCTCGACGACGACAACATCCATTCGCCGAACGAAAAATACGACCTGAAGAGCTTTCACAAGGGCATTCGCTCCTGGGCGCGCATTCTCGCCGCGTTCGCCGACGCGCCGCGCTGAGGCAAGTGCCCCGGACGCGGTGCACTGCGCCGCGCAGCGGCGTGGTGAACCGCAGATCCGGGACCCGTGAACAATCGCACATGGATGGCTGCGGAGCAGCGCGAGAGCGCCGCACCGCGTCCGGGAAGCGAACCATCCCTGCAAACAAAAACGCCGCCCGGAATTGGGCGGCGTTTTGACAGGAAGTGCAGAGGTCGTTGAGAGCGATACTACACCAAAATTTCAGGCTTTCAATTCTTGTAGCCGGGGTCGAGGCGGTCGACCTTGCGCAGCAGCGCCGGCCATACCAGCGTGGTCGAACGCAGTTCCTGCCGATCGGGATTGGCGAGCAGGCTGGTGTTCTTGTCGATGACGGCCGGGTCGACCGGATAGGCGGTCGGCCCCAGCATCCGGGTGCGCACCTGCATGGTGCAGGCCCGCTCGAGATGGAACATGCGCTCGAAGGCGGAGGCGACCGAGCGGCCGACCGTCAGCGTGCCGTGATTGCGCAACAGCATGTGGTTCTTGTTGCCGAGGTCCTTCTGCAGCCGCGGGCGCTCGTCATGGTCGAGCGCGATGCCTTCATAGTCGTGATAGGCGAGATCGTAGGTGACGAGCTGCGCGGTCTGGTTCATCGGCAGCAAACCTTCCGCGCAGCTCGCAACCGCGGTGCCGTCGGGCGTGTGCAGATGAAGCACGCAGCCGGCATCCTCGCGGACTTCGTGGATCGCCGAATGGATGGTGAAGCCGGCCGGGTTGATGCTGTAGTGCGCTCTTGGTCAGCTGATTGCCGTCGAGATCGACCTTGACCAGGCTCGACGCGGTGATTTCGTCGAACATCAGACCGTAGGGGTTGATCAGGAAATGATGATCCGGTCCCGGCACGCGCGCCGAGATGTGGGTGTCGACCAGATCGTCCCAGCCGTAATGCGCGATCAGGCGATAGCAGGCGGCGAGATTGACCCGCTGGTTCCATTCGGCCTCCGTCATTTCCGACGGCACTTCCTTGAGGCGAGCTTCGGCTGGTGACATGACCGGTTTCTCCCGTACGAACTGTTGATTTTCCAAGCAAGATTAGCCCCGCGGCAGGTTCGCAGCAAGGCGCGGCGCCGGCGTGGCTGTTATGCCATGGCTGGCGATCGGCATTCGCCTCCTAGGGCGCCGGAATCGCCAGCAGGCTGGAAATGCTGCGTCCGCGGATATCGTAGACGCGCGCGAACACCACGTCGTCGCGCTTGATTTCCACCATGACCGGCGCGGTCAGGCCCTTGCAGTAGAATTCGCCGAGCGTCATCGCGAAGTCGGCGGCGTGGCTGTCCCAGCCGATCGTGAAGTCGGGGCCGAGCGCGACCTGCGCCGGGCGTTGCGGACCGCACACCGCGACCTTCCATTTGCGCCCGCTGCGGCGGCGTTTCCTGCCGTTCGGCGAGTTGCTCGCGCAGGCCGTCGGAGGCCTGCTTGAACGCCAGGCCCCAGTAATCCAGCATGTACAGGTCGTCGGCGGCCGCGTACCGTGCCGGCGATGTGATTGAAGTGGGTGTACTGGTAGGGGTGCAGCCGGATCATCTCGCTGAGCGGCAACAGCAGGCCGAACGAGAAAACGGCCACCGCGGCGGGCTGCCAGCTGCGGCGATTGTCCTTGAGCCAGTTCATTCCCCAGGCGAACGCGACGCCGGCGAGCACCGTCATCGGCGGAATCACGAAGATGAAATGGCGAATGCCGTTGTAGAGCGCCGGACGCTTCACCATCGCGATCGCCAGCGGCAGCGTCGCCGCCAGCGTCAGCATCAACAGGATGGTCTTGCGGCGGGCCGATACGTCGCCGCGCGACAGCGCTACCAGCGTGCCGACGACGCCGGCGATGAACAAGGGCCAGCAGCACTTCGGGAAGCTGCAGCGCGAACAGGGTCGGCAGATACGACCAGGGCATGTCCGGCACCGACACCAGCGCGCCGTCGAACATTTCCTTCCACGGCTTCTCGAAGAAGTGGGAGAAATAGGTCAGGGCCCGGAACGGATTGCCCGGCTCCATGATCGACCACGGCCAGATCAGCCCCATGACGAGGTAGCCGAGGATCAGGCCGGGCAGCAGCACATAGGCGACGTGCGCGAATCGCCTGACGGCTTCGCGCGCGCCGTGGGTGCGGATCTCCTCCAGGAACAGCGGCACAAAGCCGACCAGCGCGTAGACCAGCGCCAGCCCGCCGAGGACGCGCGAGCCGAGCGACAGGCCGGCGCCGAGACCGACGATCAGGATGGTCCGCGGCGAGGGCGCGGGATATTCCTCGGCGAGGCGGACAAGGCCGAGCATCAGGATCACCATCGCAACGGCGAACGGCGCGTCCTTCGGGTTCATGAACATGTGCCCGTAGAAGGTCGGGCACAGCGCCAGCAGCAGCAGCGCGGCCAGTCCGGCCAGCGGGCCGCCGACGCGCCGGCCCAGCCGCCACGTCACCGCAAGCCCGATCACGCCGACGACGGCGCCGAGCAGGCGGCGCGTTTCAAACAGTTCGAGCGGGATGACCTTGTGCAGCAGCGCGGCCGCCATGTCGAAGCCGCCGCCATACATATAGAGATTGGCGAACGACAGCGCGCCGGTATCCTTGAAACCGGAACCGTACATGCGCAGCAGCAGATCGGCATATTCGGCGTGGGTGTAGTCGTCCCAGCCCAACCCGTAGTCGCGAAACGTCAGGCTCGCGATCAAGCCGACCGCCGCCAGCACCAGCGATGGCGAGGTCGTCGCAGGTCCGCTCCACCGAGCGCCGCGAGGGCGTATCGATGGTCGAAGTCGTGATGGATGACATGGCTATTGGTAACCCGGCGTCCCTAGTGGCCCAGCGTTGGCGCTTTTGGGCCTCATTCCCCGGCATCCATATAGCGCAGTTCCATTTCCAAGTAATTGGGAATTGTGGCGTAATTTCCCCCTGATGCGTTGCAGCATTCGGAACAAGGCCAAAGATCTTTGCCGCACAGTTGGTGTTAGGGTCCGGATTGCATTCCTTAACCGGGGAAGACGGTTTGCGCGGGAACTTCGCCCATATTTGCCGGTTGGCGGTGCGCACAATATGACGGTATCGTGGCGTTGGCGGCTGCGAGCTTTCGGCGCAGCGGGGGTGAGTTCGATGATGATTGTCCTGTTGGTCGCCGGAATTGGCTTGCTGTTGGGCGGTCTCCTGACGGTCGGTTTTGGAATCGAGCTGGACCTTAGCCTCGGCAACACCTTGATCCTGGCAGGCGCGATCGTGGCTTGCTCCGGGATTATGCTGATCGGTCTTTGGGCGGTGGTTCGCGAGTTGAGGAATATCGCGCGGCGGCTCGGTGCTGATGTTCCGGCCGAATCACGCGCCGGAACATCCGCGCCAGCGACGGCAAACGCCTCGTCGCGCGACCATGCCCCGGACCATGACGGTTTCCTGTTCAGCCGTGACCAGCCCGACCCGCTACACCCTGACGATGCGGAACCGGCGGCGCCGTCACCCGCGCCGTCACCGCCGCCTTGGCACGAGGAGACCGCGGCGCGCGATCGCGTGCGCAGCGACCTGCCGGCGCCTGCCGCGGCCGAGCCGGCGGTCAAGCCGCGGCGCAATCTGCTGTTTTCCTCGTCGCTCGCGGAAGGAACGCGAGCGCGCCGAAGCGCGAACGACCGATCCGTCTGCGGTCGATCCGCGCACCGGCCGCCGCGTCGCCGCCGCCCAAATCCAGCGAAGCGCCGCCCGCGACATTCGAGGACGCTGGCCGCAATCGGAACGCCCGAGGGCCGCCGAAGTGCCGCCGCTGCGGCGCAGCGCCCGCACGCCATCGACGTTTACCGAGGCAAGCCCTGCCGCACCTGGAACCGATCGCTATCCGCCGGCCGCGCGAAACGAGGATCAGCCGCCGGTGACGGTTCTCAAATCGGGCGTCGTCGATGGCATGGCCTATTCGCTGTATTCCGACGGCTCGATCGAGGCGCAAATGCCCGAAGGCATGATGCGGTTCGCGTCGATCGACGAACTGCGCACGCATCTCGACCAGCGCCCATGAGCGGGCTCTACTTCAGGCCGACCTGCCTCGAAAAATAAAACGTCGGCTGTTCTTGTCACATCGACAGCAATCCGCTCATATTCCGCAAGTAGTGGACGATTCCGCAAGCGTATTGGCGCTGCCGGATACTGTTCGATCCGCAAGGTTCCTGCATGGTTACGATCGTCGAAAGGTTCAGGCCATGACCGACGCTGCCGGCAAAAATTTCATCGACCTGACCGCGAATATCGTCTCGGCCTATCTCAGCAATAATCCGACGCCGGCGTCGGAAATTCCGGCCTTGATCAGCCAGATCCACGCGGCGCTGCTGCGGGTCTCGACCGGGCGAATCGAAACGCCGCTGGAACCGGCCAAACCCGCGGTGTCGGTCAAGAAATCGATGACCCCCGACTATCTGGTCTGTCTCGAGGACGGCAAGCGCTTCAAATCGCTGAAGCGCCATCTGCGCACGCAATACAACATGACGCCGGAACAATACCGCGACAAATGGGGCCTGCCGGCCGACTATCCGATGGTGGCGCCGAATTATGCGGTGGCGCGTTCGCAGCTCGCCAAGAAGATGGGACTCGGCCAGCAGCGGCGGCGGCGGAAATAGCCGGATATTTTTGCAGCGTCTCAGGAGGCCGCGGCCAGCGCCTCGCGGGCGTCGGAGCGAATGCGCTCGACCATGGCGCGCAGGCCGTTGGAGCGCTGCGGCGTCAGATGCTCGCGAAATCCGAATTCGTCGAACACCGCGATCGCGTCGGTGGCCAGAATGTGCTGCGGCGTATGGCCGGAATACAGCGTCAGCAGGATCGCGATCAGCCCGCGCACGATGTGCGCGTCGCTGTCGCCGAGATAGTTCAGCAGCGGGTTCGCTGGCCGTCGCCGCGGTCGATCTGCTTTGCAGAGCCAGACCTGGCTGGCGCAGCCCTGCACCTTGTTGGCTGGGGAATGCTCGGCTTCCGGCATCGGATCCAGCGTGCGGCCGAGTTCGATGACGTACCGATAGCGGTCGTCCCAATCGTCCAGCAGCGCAAAATTATCCCTGATTTCGTCGATCGTCATGGTGTCCCGCGCTCAATCCCCAACGCCATATATAGGATCGCAGGCGATCGAAAGCGATATCGCGCGATGAAAAATGGAAGCTGTTTCGGACTCGATTTGCGGCTACGGCGCGGGCGTAACGTGCCACTCCGCCTGCTAGATCATCCGGCGTCAGCGTGTCGCGCGGTGCGGCTTCCGCGGGAGCAGCATCTGCATCCTCGACGCCGCCGATCGAGCCGGTATGGTCCGGCGAACGCTTGTCGGTGATGATCTGATACAGCTTGCGCGCGCCCTCCTGGGCGCGGTGGCCGATGACGGCGCGGCCTGGCCGCCGACTTCGCAAGCGGCCGGCTGGCGCTTGCAGAATTGACTCATGTCCGATACTGCCGCGGTCGCAGCCGACACGGCTTCGGACGCGCCCAACTGCGGCAGCTTGTCCGATTCAGGCGTCTTGTCTCTGGGCAACAGCACGAGCACCAGCCCGAGCCAGAATGCCATGCGCAGCAGAAAAAACATCTCGCGACCCCGGCCGTCTTTCGATCCCTGTTGCGGTTGATCTCGCGCAATCAGGTCTTGGCTAACAGTTGTCGATAAATCGCAAGTGTTTGCATTGAGCTTAAATCGCCGAAAATTCGCGAAAAATCCGACTGATTTGATTCGGTGTAAATTTTCGATTGATGGCGGTTTTCGCCGCGAAATGGAGGCGCCGGGCGCGTCCACCCTTTCGAAACCATACAAGGTCGCTTGCCGGAAACCCGACGTTCACCATCTGCATCGAATGAATCGCCTCGCGGCAGGCGAAAACCCCGCGAAGCTGCGGTCTTTCGCCGCCGCCCCGGCCGCCTTAGCGTTCGCTTAATTTCGCTCTGACACGGTGGGGCAACGATAAAGGGGGCGTTCCGGCGCGTCTGATTAGACGAACAAGCCGAAGCGCGAAAGCAGTGACAGTTTTGAACATCATCCGCGATTGTCTCGATGCGCTGCTGCATCCTTCGGCGCGATATGACGCGCTGACGCGGGCGCGCCATCGCGCCTTCATCGCGCCGCGGCTGCTCGGAAGCCTGGCGGCGTTCGCGGCATTCCCGGTCTATCTTGCGATGCGCGGCGCGCCCACCGCGGTCGAGGTGGCGGCCTTCGCATGGCTGATCGCTCCCATTCTGCTGTCGTGGTTTCTGTCGCGTACCGGCCGCTATGAGGGCGCGCATGTGCTGTCGTCGCTGGCGCTGGCCGGTTTCGTCATGACGGTGGCAATGACCACCGGCGGCATCGAATCCTTTGCCGCGATCTGGCTGGTCGTTGTTCCGCTGGAGGCCGCGCTCTCGGCATCGCGCCGCGTGGTCGCGTTCGCCTCCGCGCTGGCGCTGGCGTGCACCGGCCTGCTGATCGCGTTCGGACATTTTGACATGTTGCCGGCGTCGGATTCGACCACCGCCCTGCGCGGCATCTTCATGGCGTTCGGCGTGGCGTCGGCGACGCTCTATGCCGCCGGGCTTGCCTTCGGCGCGGAGTTGCTGGCGCGCACCAGCGTCTCGCTGCTCTACGTCGAGGAGGATCGCTATCGCCTGCTGGCGCGCAACATGAGCGACGTGATTTCGCGCCATCGCCGCAACGGCGCGGTGCAATTCATTTCGCCCGCGGTGGAGACCATGCTGGGAACGCAGGTGTCGCGGCTGCTCGGGCACGGCCTGTTCGACCGCGTCCACGTCGCCGATCGTCCGGCCTATCTCACCGCGCTTTCGGACGCGGCGCGCGACGGCGAGGCGCGCAGCGTGGAATTTCGTCTCCGGCGCGAGGCGCCGCGCGGCGGCGAACGGGGCCAGAACAATCCGGTCGATTTCATCTGGGTCGAGATGCGTTGCCGGCCGCTGGAGCAGGCGCCGCAGGCCCCGACAGCGGCCGAAGCCGAGGTCGTCGCCGTGATGCGCGACGTCACCGACCGAAAAATGCAGGAACAGGCGCTCGATCTGGCGCGCACCGCCGCCGAGCAGGCGGACGCGTCCAAGAGCCGTTTTCTCGCCACCATGAGTCACGAGCTGCGCACGCCGCTCAACGCCATCATCGGCTTCTCCGAAATGATCGTTCAGGAAGACGCGCTGATGCTGGATGCGGCGCGCCGCAAGGAATATGCCCAGCTGATCAACGATTCCGGCCAGCATCTGCTGTCGGTGGTCAACGGCATCCTCGACATGTCCAAGATGGAATCCGGCAATTTCGAGATTTCGCCGGAGCCGTTCGCGCCGCGCGCAGCAATGCTCAATTGCTGCAACCTGCTGGCGCTGAAGGCGCGGGAAAACGGCATCGACCTCGTGACCCGCGCGCCCGAGGATCTGCCGGTCATGACCGGCGATCCGCGCGCGTTCAAGCAGATCGTGCTGAACCTGGTCTCCAATGCCATCAAGTTCACCGAGCGCGGCGGTACGGTGACGGTCTTCGCCGCGGTCGAGGGATCGCGGCTGATGCTGCGCGTCACCGATACCGGCGTCGGCATCGCCGCCGACGATCTCAAGCGGATCGGCGATCCGTTCTTCCAGGCCGGCAAGACCTATCAGCGGCGGCACGAAGGCACCGGCCTCGGGCTGTCGATCGTGAAAAGCCTGGTCGGATTGCATGCCGGCGAGATGACGGTGCAGAGCAGGATCGACGAAGGAACCACCGTAACCGTCGCGTTGCCGCTGGCGTTCACGCCGCCGGCGCAGCAGCCATCGAGCAATGTTGCAACGCTCTCTCCGGCGTTGCGATCCGCAATCCCAGACCACGCGCATCAGGTGAAGAAAAGTGCCTAGAAAAATTGAAGGACGACAACATGCCGCGCCGCCGCCGTGGCGCCGGCGCGACTGCGATCGAAGTGAAAGCGCGAGCGCGGCCTGGCGATGCGCATCTGGCTGCATAGTCCGAAAGACGTGGTGGCGGGCGCGCTGGCATTTGCCGCGGTCAGCGCCATCATCGCCAACGCGCTGTTCCTGCAGGCGGGACACCATCCGTCGCCGATGTTCGGTTCGGTTGTCGCACTGCCGGCGGCGGCGGAACCGGCCGTGGCCAGCCCGTTGCCGCGGCCGCGCCCGGTGGAAGCCGTGACAAAGCCGGCGGAGGCTTTGCCGTTCGAACTGAAAACAGCGGAGCCGAAGAGCGCCGATCCGCTGGGTAATCTTGTCAAGGCGACCAGCGCGCCGCCGGTGCCGGCTTCCAACAATGTCCCGCGACCGCCGGCGCCGATCCCGGCCTTATCCCGCAACGACAGCATCGCCGGTCCAGCCATGGGCTCCCGCCGTATCGCGGCGGTGCAGCGCGCGCTCACCGAATATGGCTACGGCCAGTTGAGACCAACCGGCACCATCGGTTCGGACACCCTGGCCGCGATCCAGAAATTCGAGCGCGAGCGCAAGATCCCGGTGACCGGTCAGGTGTCCGATCGCCTGGTGCGCGAACTCACCGCCACGATTGGCCGGCCGATCGACTAGGGCGGCCGCGAATCATCCTGGTCGCGGAGCGCAACAGCCGCAGGATTTTGAGTTGGCCGATGCACCTTTTCGACCCGGTACGGGCCTTTCTGCGGCCATTAGAAAATTGTTAACCATATCTTTGTCTATTTCGTCGCGGGGCGTCTGTTCTTGCGAGATCGTCATGACGGAAAAGACAACAGTCGAAAATCGAATTGTTTTGGGCGATCCGGTGCCGCGGTTCAGTGCGCCGCTGATCACCGGCGGTTCGTTCGATCTGCACGTCAGTGCCGGACGTTGGGTGGTGCTGAGCTTCCTTGGTTCGCCGGCAAGTCCGCGGGCGGATGTGGAACTCGCTAACCTTTTGCGCCAGGCCGATCTGTTCGGCGACGACCATCTTATTGTCGGGTGCGTGTTCACCGAGCCGCCCGATGACATCGCAAAATTTGCCAACGTCAGCGGCAATGCGCTGTTCTTCCTCGCCGACTATGATGGCGCAATCAGCCGGTCGTTCGGTGCTATCGAGATGCCGCGCACCATCGTGCTCGATCCGATGCTGCGGGCGATCACCGATATTGCGTGGGATTTCCCGCAGGGGCACGCCGAAACCGTCAGCGGCGTTCTGCGCAGTCTTCCGGTGGTGGAAGACTCCGCGGGAGTCCCGATGTCCGCGCCGGCGCTGATCGTGCCGCGGGTCTTCAGTTTCGAACTCTGCGATTTTCTGACCCAATTCTACGAGCAGCAAGGCGGAGAGGATTCCGGCTTTCAGTTTGACGTTGCCGGCAAGACCACGACGCTGTCCGATTGGAGGCTCAAGCGTCGCAGCGATGTCACCGTGGCGGTGCCCGAGGTCCGCGATCTCATACGCGGCCAGATCGTGCGCCGGCTGCTTCCCGAGATTGAGCGGTACTTCCAGTTTCAGGCCACGCGAATGGACCGCTGCATCGTCGCTTGCTACGACAGCGAGGTCGGCGGGCACTTCCATCGCCATCGCGACAACGTCAACGCCGGTGCGCAACATCGGCGTTTTGCCGTCTCCATCAATCTCAACAACAACTTTACAGGCTGCGATCTGATGTTTCCGGAGTTCGGCCGCAAGGTCTACCGGCCACCGGAAGGCGGCGCCCTGGTGTTTTCCTGCGGCGCGCTGCATCAGGTGACGCCGGTCACCAGCGGACGCCGCTATGCCTTCCTGGCGTTCCTTTATGGCGAGGAAGACGCCAGACGACGTGAAGCCAATAATTCAAGGCTGCATGCCGGAGAGAGGCACTATGCCGGAACCCAGGACCGATTGTTCCCCGAAGACACTCCATCTCCCGAGATGATGGCGCTCGCATAGGCGCGCAGGGGTTTTGCGCTGCGAGACCATGGCGGACATCGGCGCCGCGGAAGCGGTGTCGGAGAGGGGGAAATTCCGGATTCCGGGCTGTTCGCGATGGGATTGGGCGTGGTAGGATGGCTTTATGGCAGAGCTGTCGTGCTGACTTTGGCCAACGCTGTTCGCGCTACGGATCGATTTCCGCGCGATGCTGCCGCGCATAGCCAAGCCTTGCAGCCAATCCACGTCGTTCCCTGCCTGACGGGGACGCCTTGTCCGATCCGATGATGGCCGCCGCTATGCACAAGAACATCAGTCCGACGCGATCGGTCATTCTGGCTGCGGTCGCGATCCTTTCTATTTACTTCCCGGCGGCGCTCTGGCTCAGGCATTCCTATCTGCCGCTACGGGGTCCGCCCGGAGCTGTTTTATTGCTCGTCAGTCCCCACAAGCTCGTTGCCGATGGCTTTTCCTACATCAGCACGGCCCATATCCTGCGCGCCCTTGAGGATGACAAATCGAACAACCAGACATCGCCTGTCATCCTCTATGAGGACGACAAGCCTTTGCCGCTACCGCACAGCATACATGCGGATATCGAAAAGATCGGGCTCGGCCGCTACTCGCACTGGAAAGATATCGGCTTCGTTTTTTCCACCAGCGACAATTCAGATCCCAATACCAACGGGCGGCATTATTGGGCCGTGCTGCCCGAAGCGTCGCAGCGCCGGTTTTAACGAACGCGCGCCGCAATTTTATGCGCTGCTCCCTCTTATCGTTGTCGCGCCGGCATTTTCCGCGCCGCGCATCTGGCCTGTCAGGACGCCGCTCGAGACCGGGCGCGCTGCCCAGTTCCGCGAACCGTCGCAACAAGTGAGGCCATCGGCCCGGAATGGTCGCGAGATTTCAGCCTGGAAAAGTCATGGTGGCTTCCCGGGCCGGATTCGGATCAGCGCGAACGGACTTGCCAGCGACCTTCGGAAGGTCGAACAATGCGATGATGATATCGACGCTCAAATGCAGTCCCTCCGGTAATCCCGCGACCCGGCTCTCCCGCTTCGTTCAGGCGTTTTCGCTTTCGGCAGCGCTGAAATATCAACGGGTCAGACGGTGCGATTGAAATCCAGCATATGGGTGGCCGCCTATCTGCGTCGCTGCCAGACCGAGGGGATATTCGGTGCCGTGCGCAGGCGCGGCGCGGAAGAGGCCGGCGCGGTGTTCGTCAAGGTCGCCACCCTCGACGGCAATGCCATGCTGTACGCGCCGGCGCCGCAGACGGTCTATGAAGACAGCCGGCCGATCGAGCGCATTTTCGCGGCGACCTCGCCGCAGCCGGTGCCGGAAGCATCGGTGGAAGAGCGCCTCGTCAGGGAAATTCGGTTCGACCCGGATGCCTGGATCGTCGAGACCGAGGATCGGGCAGGGCGGCATTTTCTCGACCTGGCGCGGGGCTAGACGTAACCCATAAATTTGGAGTAGCCAGCGGACGTCCGCTTTCGTGCGCACAACGGACTCAAATCGGTCATTGTCCCATGTCCGAAAAGTGCCAACCTCGGACATCGCCGCACGCCTGCGGCTATGCTCAAACCCGCGTTGCTCTACAGCTCTTGCTATGCGGTTTCGGCAACCTCGAACGGCACCAGCTTCGCGCAAGAAGAGCCCTAGCTGATGCCAGGGCTCTTCTTCGGCCATGGTACGGCGACCGACTGGCTATTGCCCGGAGTGGGCCTTGATCTTCTCGTCAATCTCGCTCTTTACGGCTTCGAGGTTGAACGAAGCAGGTGCCTGCATCGGTGGATATTCGATGGCACTCTTCGCCAAATCAGCGACCCGCTGTTGCACGTAGACGAAGCGCCACAGCTCGCGGCCCATGAAATCGTTGAAGTAACCGGCGGCGCCCTCGTTCATGGACTGACGCTGTATCGACGGTGTCCGCTCGAACGGGTCCTGACGAATATTGATAGGCGTCGGCATGTCCGTCGCGTCCTTCTCTCCCGGCCAGCCGTTGGGCTGCTGGATAAACACGAACTTGAAATCGTCGAGCCGGATTGCGCCAAGTCGCGGTCCCCCGAAATAGAAAATTTCATGCCGCGCCGACGGCCCGTTGCCCAGCAGCAGGTCCAACTGATTGTACCCGTCCAGATGGTTCTTGTACGTCCGGCCACCTAGCGTCACGCCTTTCAGGAGCTGCTCGGTAATGTTGGTGTTTCCTGCCGCTGCAGCGAGCGTCGGCAGCCAGTCGAGGCCAGAGAATATCCCATTCTCGACCGTGCCCGGCTTGGTGTGGCCAGGCCAGCGGACGATACACGGCACCCGGAAGCCGCCCTCGAAAATGGTACCCTTGGTAGCCTTGAATGGCGTCATGCCGCCGTCTGGCCAGGTGAACACTTCCGCGCCGTTGTCGGTCGTGAAGATGACAATGGTGTTGTCGGCCTCGCCGATGTCCTGCAGGTGCTTCAACAACCCGCCGACATCTTCATCCATTTGGGCCATTCCGGCCTCTTCCAGTCCGAAATTGTCCTTAGTGTTCATCATCGCCTGATACCTGGGCGAGACGAATGTGTATGCGTGCATACGCGTGGTGTTATGCCAGATGAAGAACGGCTTGCCGTCCGCCTTGGCCTTATCCATGAAGCCATTGCTCTGCTCGACAAGCACCTCGTCGAACGTCTCCATGTTGTATTTGGCCGGGCGGCCCGCCTGGAAGGTCTGACGCCCCGCCATATTTGGGAATGGTGGCAGCGGACCTTCGTCGACAATGCGCTGCTTGCCCACTTTGCCCCAGCGCGGCATCACCGTGGGATTGTCCTCCTCAGTCGCCCAGGAATGGATGATGTTGCGCGGCCCGAACTTGTCGATCTCGTCTTGAGGGTAGTCATACGAATAAGGGTCCGACATCGCATCCAGGTGGTATAGATATCCAAAAAATTCGTCGAACCCGTGCAGCGTCGGCAGGTACTTGTTTAAGTCACCCAGATGGTTCTTGCCGAACTGCCCAGTTTCATAGCCGAGTGACTTCAAGACTGTCGCAAGCGTCACGGCCTGATCTGGCATGCCCACGTCGGCTCCGGCCAGGCCCACCGTGGTCAAACCGGTTCGGATTGGAAGTTCGCCGGTGATGAAATTGGCGCGCCCCGCTGTGCAGCTCGCTTCCGCATAGTAGTCGGTGAAGCGCATGCCCTGACTGGCGAGCTGGTCGAGGTTCGGTGTCTTGCCGGACATGATGCCTTGGTGATACGCGCCGATATTGAACCAGCCGACATCATCGCCCATGATGACGAGAATGTTTGGTTTCTTGGCAGCAGTTTGCGCTATCGCAGCGCTTCCGCCAAAGGCAATTGGCAACGCGAGTGCCGTTGTGATGAGTAGTTTTCTGAACATGACGCTTCCTCCACAAATCGTTGAAAATGTGTTGGGTCGCCCGCACATCCTATCTCAAGAACCGCACCGACGCGGGCCAAAGCTTGGTGCGACGGAAATGTCAGCGTCAATGACATGAATTTCGCTATCAGGACGCCGCGCCCATGGCATTCTGATTTTCCGGAATTTTCTCTTGCAAGTCCTTAAATTGAGAATGAGTGGGTCATTCGCGTCGATTTTGGCACGTCCGGAGGATGTCCGGTCAGGGAGTAACTTCGGAAGTGCTGATTGTCCGGTTTTGCCGGTTGAAGGCATCGGTCTGGACGTTGATTCAAGCGTGCGAAGCGGGGCCTCGAATCATGCGGTATGAACTTACGGACTTTGAATGGGCGGCCGTCAGGCGGTTTCTTCCCAACAAGCCGCGTGGCAGCTTGATCGAGCGGTTCTTCGACCAAGCGATGCCGTCGCGTCGCGACCCGATATGACAAGCTCGCGGTCAACTACCTTGCCTTCGTCGAGTTCGCATCCATTCGCATCTGCGTGCTAACGATGCTACGGCCTAGACTAACGTCCCGAACCTTGTGAACCCGAACCCGCGCGTGGCACGACGTCAGCGGCAGGCGGTTGCGCCGCGGGGCGAGTCTGGGCGGGCGCGGCGCGCGCGCGCTGGCGTTCGTCGTCGTAAAGCCCGGGCCGGTACTTGGCGCGGGTGGCCGCCATCGTCGAGCCGCGCCACGCCGCCAGCATGATCAGCGCGGATCGCTCGCTCAACCGGTCGTACAGGCGCGACAGCCGGTAGACGCGGTTCACGGACGATCCGAATTCCGGATTGAGAAACAGCAACACCCGCTGAAAAACCGCGCTCGGCATGTCCAGCGCCCTGGCCGCGCAAGCCAGCGGCTCGCCGCCGGGATCGTTGACCACCTGCGCGGCAACCCGCGACGGCAAGATCAGCGCCTCGCCGAGTTCCAGCGTGAAGTTTTCGACGTCGGCGGCGAACGCCGCCATTTCGAGCGTCTCGATGGCGCGGGCCGCGCGGGCGGCGGGAATGCGCGCGGAAGCCCGCAACGGGGTGTCGGAGAGATTGTGCAGGATCAGCGCGCGTTCGCTGGCGCTGGCGCCGAAAAACATGTCGCTGATCTCGGCGGCATCCTTCGGCTGCATCGACAGCGTTCGATGCCATCCGCAATTGCGCCTCGGTCGGCGGCTTGGGCGGCGGCGGCCGCGATCGGCTGCGCCGGAATCTCGCGGGCGACCGGCACGCGCTGGTCGGGACCGGAGGGTTTCAGCCCGAGTTTTTTCATGACCTCGAAGCGGCGTGCCGGGATAGATCGCAAGCCGCGCCCGGACCGCGGCGCGGGTCGCGTCGTCAACCTCATCGATCAGGCGCGAGGTCAATTCGACGAACTGCCGCGCTTCGTCCTCGCTGTGCGCGCTGGCCTGAACATAGAGGTCGGTCAGCACCCGCAGCAAAGTGGGTCTGATATCGACGCCCTCGCGGCGGGAGAGCGTCATCAAGCCGTCAAAGCCCGGAAAAAGTGGCGATGTGGTCATGTCAGGGGTACGCGACTGAGTAATCCTCGCGGCAGCCTAGGTCGGTTGCTTTAACACCGCGTTAAGGAAAACAATCCGTGAAACGCCGTCGTCGTATTCGAAGGATTCATGTGCCGTCAGAGGGCGCGGTTTGCGGCAACAAATCGGTTCAACGCCGGCAAATTAAGATGCCGTTAACCACGTCCTGTTCTTAATGATGGCGTGTCGCCGGCCAAATCATGTCGGAGCGGCAACCAGAGAGAGCTTGATATGGGCACCATCATTGAATTTCCGGCGGATGCGGCTTCGCGGCGGCTGGGCTCAACCATGGATGGCGCTCCGCGCGAGGGCATGGGCACCATCCTGATCCTTCCCGTGGTCCGGATCGAACGCGAACCCGAGAAAACCAGCGGCGGCAGCGGACCGGAAGAGGGTACAGCCCCGGGCCGCCGTCGCCGTCGGCGCACCTGACACCGGACATTTTGACATGCCGGAGACGTGTTTTCCGATCCGGACCAGATGCGCCGGTTCTGATCCGTCCCGGTCCTGCGCTGCTGCTCGGCGTGACGCTCGGCGGCTGCAGCGGCGGCGATTTCGGCCGCACCCGTCAGGATTTTCTCAACGACGACATGCATCGCTGGATCGGCGGCGAGGCGACCGGAAGCGTCGGCCTGCATGCGTCGCAATTCCAGCTCACCGACAATGAACGGCAGCTTCGCGATCTCGCCTACCCGCTGATCGAGCCGCCGCATTCGCGGCCGGCCTGGAAGAGCGTGTTCGGCGATTACACACCGCTGCCCTCGCCGTGGCGGCAGCGAAGCGGTCGTTCGATCGCACCGCCTATGGGCGCCAGCTGATCGACGAGCCGCATCGCTCGGATGCCTCGCGCTACGCGCAACTGATCGACGATGTGCGCGACGACATCACCCGGTTCGAGCCGTTCTTCGCCACCGCCGCGCGCGTGATCGATCTCGACCGCAAGCGCAACGCCAGCCTGGCGCAGATTTCGGAATTGTCGCCGCGCGAACGCGCCGACGCGGTCGCCCGCATGGAAGAGAACACCCTGATCGTGCAGTGGGTGCAGCAATGCCTGGAGCGGCGGATATCGTCCTACCGCTGGGCGCTGGAGCGGCTGGTGATCCAGGCGCCGGACAACATGGCCGCCGAAGCCGATCGGCTGATCGGCGAGCTTGCCGTGCAGACGGCGAATCCGCCGGTCGCGGTGCAGCCGGTGATCGGACACGCGCTGAGCACGCGCGGCTAGCTATTACACGGCGACCGATCGCGTCTCGATCAGCGCTTGGCCGGGGCCGGCCCGGCCTGCTTCGCCGGCCGGTTCGGTCTGCACCTTGCAGCTCGAGGCGGCGAGAGAAGCCTGGGCCTGCGGCATCAGGCCGGGCTCCGGCGCCAAGGCCTTCAGCACGATCAATCCGGTCGCGGTCGGCGAATTGATGATCAGCCGGTCGGCCGCGGTGACATCCTCGTCCTCCGGCAATTCGGCGTGCTGGGCTTCGGTCATGAGATCGAGTTCGATCACCTTGCGTCCGGCGGAGCGGTCGTTGATGGCGTAATAGGCGACGTCATTGCGGGTATAGAACGACACCGAAGTGTAGGCCTGGCTGACGGGGACCGCGAGCTTGATCGGGCCGCCGACGAGATCGTAACGGCAGATCGCCAGCGCGAACGCCGGGTCCATGAACGGCATCAGCGTGTTGTTCGGATCCGCCGGCGGCAGCGCGGTGACGGCGTTGATCCTGGTGATCGGCGTCAGCCGCGAATAGGCGTCCTGGGTGGCAATGCGCGGCAACGCCAGAACGCTGACGAGATGCACGACGCCGCCCAGCAGCACGCCCGCGATAATCGTGAACAGCCAGCGGATCATGGGCACCCCACCGTCGCGATCGGCGGGCATCGGCGCATCGCGCTGGGTCCGCGTCGCCACGCCGACCGGCGTATCGTACAGCCGCAGCATCAGCGCGTAACGCTCGATGCCGCCGGTCGGAAGCCAGTTTCCGGCGCGCGACCGCGAGGCCACCCGTATCTCGAACGCGCCGTCGGCGCCGCGGATGATTTCCTGGCTGGTGAAGCCGTAACGCTGCAGCGAATTGGCAACCAGATGTCCTTTCGAATCGTACAGCGTCAGCGTCCAGAACCGCGCCGCGGGCGTGACGCCGCTGACGACCACGTCGCAGCGGCCGTCGAGCGGCCGCTTGCGGTCGTCGGTGGTCGCCGAGAACGCCACGCCGTCGCCGGTGCCGACCGGCAGCTCGCCGCTGCGGGCGATCGAGGCGCGTGAATACGGATCGACGTCGGCGGTGCCGGTCTTGGGCCGGGCGGTCCAGGCGCCGATCGTGAGCGTGCCGAGATCGGTGCCGCGCGTCGCCGTCAGCCACGTCGCGCCGAGGCCGACGACGGTGGCCAGAATCAGCGCCAGCAAGGTGATGAAGATCAGCCGCACGGTCAGTTCTTGCGCGGCAAAGGTGCAGCCACGCCGTCCGGCGCTACCGCCGCAAAGCTGTCCGGGAATGCGATCGCGCTGGACGACACCGGCTTGGCGGGATTCGCCGGATCGCTCGAAGTCGTTTTGCTCAGCGCTCTTGCCGGCGTCGTCGAGCATCTTTTCGACGCGCACCAGAATGTCCGCGCCGCGTTTGGTCAGGATCGGCGGCGGTCCCGGCTTGATCTCCGGCGCCTTCGCAGCGCCGTTGGCCGCGACAGTGGAAGAGGTCGCGGGCGCGGGCAATTTGGTGCCCGCTCCGACGCCCGGCAAGCTCCTTGATCTCGACGCCCTGGTGCGCCGCGACCATGATGTCGTGCCAGGTCTGCGCCGGCAGCGAGCCGCCGGTCATGCGGTTGGTCGGCGAATAATCGTCATTGCCGTACCACACCGCGCAGGTGAAGTTGCCGGTATAGCCGACGAACCAGGCGTCGCGATAGGCGTTGGTGGTGCCGGTCTTGCCGGCGGTCGGAATGCCGTCGAGCGCGGCGCGGCGCGCGGTACCTTCGCTGACGACGTGGCTCATCATGCCCGCCATGTCGGCGGCGACCGATGCCGGAATAGCCTGGCGCGGCTTCGGGCCGTCGCGGTCGAAGCGCCAGACCAGATCGCCGGCGCCGGTGCGGACTTCCAGCACCGCATGCGGCGTCACCGCTTTGCCCTTGTTGGGGAAGGTCGCATAGGCCACGGCGTGTTCAAGCACCGTGACTTCGTCGGCGCCGATCGGCAGCGACGGCGTATCCGGCAGCGGCGCCGTGATGCCGAAGCGGCGCGCGACCTCCACGATCTTGGCGCGGCCGGCTTTCGGTCCGGCCTTGCCGCCGAGCGCGATCGACAGCTTCACCGGCACGACGTTGATCGAATGGGTGATCGCCTGCGTCAGCGTCACCGGGCCGGAATAGGAGTGGCCGTAATTCTGCGGGCACCAGTTGCCGATGCAGACCGGGCCGTCGACCACGATCGAGGTCGGCTTGAAGCCGTTCAGCAGCGCGGTGGTGTAGACATAGGGCTTGAACGACGAGCCGGGCTGCCGGTAGGCGTCGACGGCGCGGTTGAACTGGCTGGCGCCGTAGTCGCGGCCGCCGACCATCGCGCGCACGCCGCCGTCGAGATCGGCCGACCACGGTGGCGGCCTGGGTGGCGTGATAGTCGCGGCCGAACTGGCGCAGCTGGTTTTCGATGGCGTCTTCGGCGGCGCGCTGCACGTTCATGTCGATCGCGGTGCGGACCACGAACACGCGCTCGTTGTAGGATTTCGGAAAGGTGTCGACCAGCTTGCGCATCTCGTCGAACGCCCAGTCGAGATAATAGTTCGGCGAATTCTCGTCGCGGCGGTCGACCGCGGTGGCCGGATTGCGCCGGGCGCCGAACACCTGGCCTTCGGTCATGAAGCCGGCGTCGACCAGATTGTCCAGCACCACATTGGCGCGGGCGCGGGCGGCGGGCAGGTTGATGTGCGGCGCGTATTTGGTCGGCGCCTTGAACAGTCCGGCCAGCATCGCGGCTTCGGCGAGATTGACGTCGCGCGCCGACTTGTTGAAATAGAAATGCGCCGCGCCGTCGACGCCGAAGGTGCCGCCGCCCATATAGGCGCGGTCGAGATAGAGTTTCAGAATTTCGTTCTTGGTGAGCCGCGTCTCCAGCCAGATCGCGAGGAACGCCTCGTTGACCTTGCGCTCGATGGTGCGCTCGTTGCTCAGGAACAGGTTCTTCGCCAGCTGCTGGGTGATCGACGAGCCGCCCTGACGGACACCGCCGGCCTGCGCGTTGGTCAACAGCGCGCGAAAGGTGCCGGCGACGTCGATGCCGAAATGGTCGTAGAAGCGGCGGTCCTCGGTGGCGAGCGTCGCCTTGATCAGATTGTCCGGAAAATCCTCCAGCGGAATCGAATCATTGTGCTTGATGCCGCGGCTGCCGATCGGATTGCCGTAGCGGTCGAGAAACGTCACCGCGAGATCGGATTTCTTCAGCCAGTCCTCGTCGGCGGTTTCGCGGAACGCCGGCACCGCCAGCGCCAGCATCAGGATCAGGCCCGCCAAGCCCGATGGTGGCGGCCTCCGACAGCGGCTCGATGAAGACCCAGCGTTTCCAGCGGCCGACATAGAAGCGGTCCATGAAGGTCGAGAACCGCTCATAGAGTTCGCGCGCGCCGACCGCGGACGAGAACAGCGTCGAATCGATGCGCGCATCGAGATCCAGCAGCCAGTGCCGGATCTTTTTCTTCCATTCCGTTGGGACGATCTGTGCGCACCGGGGCCCTTGGTCAGTTCGAAGGCGCTCAGGCACCCGGCCGGGTACCGTTGAGACGTCTTGCGGGAATGTTGCGGCAAACCCAAGGCGCTTTTGCGCCGCCGGGGACTCGACCGTTTTGTAGCCGAGCAGGGGCCATAAACCAATGGTCCTGCTGCGATTTTGAACAGCAGGGCTAATGCGGTGCCGGCTTCTGCACGAGCGGCGAACCTTGTCGCTTGCGCCGTTGCCGTTGCACCCCCTAGAAGGGCTCACGCGCACCGCCCCGGAAACTTCAGGACTCATGACCGGCCGCTCCCAAGCCGCCCTCGGATCAAGAGGGATTCTTTTGGAAAACCAAGACGTTGGAAGAGATGTCCAACGCCGAATGGGAAAGCCTGTGCGACGGCTGCGCGCGCTGCTGCCTGGAAAAGCTCGAGGACGAGGACACCGGCAAGATCTATTTCACCCACGTTTCCTGCAAGCTGCTGGATGCGGGGCTGTGCGCCTGCAAGGACTATGCGAACCGGTCCGACCAGGTTCCCGACTGCGTCCGGCTGACGCCGGCCAACGTCCGCACCCTGAACTGGCTGCCGCCGAGCTGCGGCTACAAGCTGGTGGCCGAGGGCCGCGATCTCTATTGGTGGCATCCGCTGGTTTCGGGCGATCCCAATACCGTGCACGAAGCCGGCGTGTCGGTGCGCGGGCGGGTGCAGGGCACCGAGAACGAGATCGCGGACGCCGATCTCGAAGACCACATCGTGCAATGGCCGGCGCTGTTGCCGAAGCGCGCCCGTCTCAAAAAGCGGCCGCAATCCTGAATACCGTCGGCGCCATGGCTCGGTCTGATGATCACGCGATTGCGATGGTGGCCTGGCGGGACGCACCCATGCGCGCACCCCGCTGTCGCGGCGAGGTTTTACCGGCTAAATTGTGGCTGAAATAGCGATTCCTCGCGGTGGGCTGCCACGCGCATTTTCAAGCAAGATCCACGCACCATCCCCATGAACAAGTTCGAACGGCAGAGCCGGCAGCCGGCTGACCAACAGACATTGCCCGAAGCCATCGCGGGCGAGCTGCCGCAAATTCCCGGCGAGGTGATCGATCTCGGCGATGCGCCGCCGATCGCGCCGCGAGCCGCCGCTGACGCCAAGCGAAGTCCGCACCATCCTGATGAGCCTGATGCTGACGATGTTCCTGGCCGCCCTCGACCAGACCATCGTCGCCACCGCGCTGCCGACCATCGGCCGGCAATTCCAGGACGTCTCCAACCTGTCCTGGGTCATCACCGCCTATCTCTTGGCATCGACCGCGGTGGCGCCGGTGTTCGGCACCCTGAGCGACATCTACGGCCGCCGCGCCATGATCATCGCGGCACTCAGCCTGTTCATCGCGGGCTCGGTGCTGTGCGCGCTGGCGCCGAACATGACCGTGCTGATCCTGGCGCGCGGCCTGCAGGGGCTTGGCGGCGGCGGCATCATGCCGATCGTGCAGACGGTGATTTCCGACGTGGTGACGCCGCGCGAGCGCGGCCAGTATCAGGCTTATTTCAGCGGCGTCTGGGTCGCTGCCGGAATCGGCGGACCGATCCTCGGCGGCGTGTTCGCCGAGCATCTGCACTGGTCGATGATCTTCTGGATCAACGTGCCGCTCGGGCTCGCGGCGCTGGCGCTGCTGCTGCCGAAGATGGCGCAAGATCCCGGTGTTTCACCGCAAGCGCAAGGTCGACTGGATCGGCGGCGTGCTGCTGATGGCCTCCGCGGTGGTGTTCATGCTGGTGCTGACCTGGGGCGGCAACCGCTATCTCTGGCTGTCGCCGACCATCATGGCGATGGTCGGCGCGTCGGTCGCGCTGGCGTTCGCCTTCGTCTGGCATGCCCGAAATGCCGAGGAGCCGTTCCTGCCGCTGCCGCTGATGGGCGGAACGGTGGTGCCCTATGCGATGGCCGCCGGCGGTTGCGCGCTGGGCGCGATGATGGGACTGACCGTGCATCTGCCGCTGTATTACGAGGTGGTCTATCACCTCAGCGCCAGCGAGGCGGGCCTTGCGCTGATTCCGCTGGCCGCCGTTTCAACCGGCGGTGCTGCGATCGCCGGCCGAACCATGGCGCGCGCCAGGCACTACAAGCGCGTCGCGATCGTCGGCAATATCGTGCTCGGCGCTGATGGGATGCGCGCTCACGCTTCGACGACGCTGCCGCTATGGGGCCTGCTCGGCGCTGCTGTCGCTGTTTGCGTTCGGACTCGGCACGACGTTCCCGGTCAGCGTGGTCTCGATGCAGAATTCGGTGGCGCGCGCGCAGGTCGGCACCGTCACCGGCGCGATGAATTTCTTCCGCGCGCTGATGGCGTCGTTCACGGTGGCGGCATTCAGCACCATCCTGCTGATGGCGCTCGGCGCGGATATTTCGCTTGGCGGCGAGCATCGCGGCCCGGTGAATTCGATTCCCGCCGCCGACATGATCATGGCATTCCGTTATGTGTTCGGCGCGGCCACGGTACTGCTCGCCTGCGCGGCGCTGTGCATGGTCCTGATGGAAGAAAGGCCGCTGGCCGGCCCGGCCACGCCGGTGGAGATGGCGGAGTAGGGCGCAATTCGCCTCACGTGCCGTCGGTGCCGTCCTGCTTTGGCTATCCATCTGCCGCGAATTGATCTAACAGCGGCGCCAGCCAATCGGACATCGAAAGCGACAAGGAGCCGGCCATGAGCAAACCCACCGTCGAGCAGACCCGGATGGGCACCGAAAGCATCGCCTTCTGCATCGCGCGGACCCTGATCGAGCGCGACCCGTCGCTGAAGGCGCCGATGCGCGCCAACCTGCGCAAGATGTGGGAACTGCTCGAGGAGCGCGAAGACCACGCCGCCGCCGACATGGTCGACACCATGATCAAGGCGCTGAATGATCCCGCGTTTTTCAAGCCGTGAGTTCGCCGTTCAATCGGCCTGTTGCAGCCGGGTGTCGATTTCTTCCCGCAGCAAGCTGAAGTCGATGGGCTTGGTCAGTAGCCCGGTCGCGCCGCTTTCGATCGCCTTGCGCCGGGTTTCGGGGTCGCCGTAAGCCGTAAGCATGATGACGGGAACGTCGGGCCGCATGGCCCTGACCTTGGGCAGCATTTCAAGGCCGGTCATGCCGGGCATGTTGATGTCCGACAGGATCAGGATCAGCGATTGTTCGATGGTGTCGGCAATGCGTGCCAGCGCGTCCGCCGCCGAAATGGCGAAATCCATCACGAAACGCTGCGCGCGCAGGTCGCGCCGGAATTGCTGCCGGAACAGCGCCTCGATGTCGGGCTCATCGTCAACCACCAGCACCAGAACGCTCACGTCTGACCTCGCTTCTTGTCTTGCAGATTGCTCGTCCGCGGCAGGACGATGGTGAATTCCGTGAACCGCCCGGGTTCGGTTTCGACGTCGATGCTGCCACCATGCTGTTTCACGATAATGTCGTGGCTCATCGAAAGGCCAAGCCCGGTGCCTTCGCCCGCCGGCTTGGTCGTGAAGAACGGGTTGAACATCTTTTGCTTCACCGCGGCGGGAATACCGATCCCGTTATCGCGAATGCGGATCTCCACCGCGTTGCCCAGGCTCCGGGTCGTTGCGCTGAGAACCGGCTCGAAATCCGAATTGCCGGTTTCCGCCCCGCGTTGGGCCACCGCATAGAATCCATTCGAGATCAAATTGAGGAAAACGCGGGTGATTTCCTGAGGGAACAATTCGACCATCCCCGCCATCTCGTCGAAGCTTCGCTGCAAGGTAACATTGAACTGCGGTCTCTCGGCGCGGGCGCCGTGATAGGCGAGATTGAGACTCTCGTCGAGAAGCGCATTGATGTCCGCCGGCCGGTGCTCGCCGGAACCTTCGCGCGAATGCAGCAGCATGTTCTTGACGATGGAGTCGGCGCGCTTGCCATGCTGGACCACCTTTTCCAGATTGGCCTTCAGCATCTGCGTCAGGTCGTCGACCTCCTGCCGCGTCGGGCCGTCAAGCGTCGCCGGCGCGAGCACGTCATTCAGTTCATCGATCAGCTCGGCGGACAGGGCGGAGAAATTATTGACGAAATTGAGCGGGTTCTTGATCTCGTGGGCGATGCCCGCGGTGAGCTGGCCGAGCGAGGCCAGTTTCTCGGTCTGCACCAGACGGTCTTGCGCGGTGCGAAGATCGTCGAGCGAGGCGGCAAGTTCCCTGGTGCGCGCCTTCACCTCGTCGAACAGCCGAACGTTCTCGATCGCGATCACGGCCTGGTCGGCGAAGGTCTGCAGCAGCTCGATCTGGCGCGGCGGGAACGGGCCGGTTTGTGGACGCGCGATCGCGATCACGCCGATAACGGCGCCGTCGCGCGTCATCGGAACCGCCAGCGTGGAACGAATTTGATTGATGCTCGATCCCGAGCCGGCGGCGTTTTGGATCATCTCCTTTACCTTCGGATCGAAATCCGGATCCTCGAAGAAGTCGGTGATGCTCTGCACCTCTCCGGTCAGGATCACGCGTTCCGCGGCGGTGCCGCGGCCCGCGCGGATCGGGCGCCCCTTGAACAGCAGGCTCGCCTCCACGACGCCGACGCCGGCGATAGCCTTGCATTCAAAGGCCTCATCGCTCCGCAGATAGAGCAGGCCGACGCTGGCGCCGCAGAGTTTGTAGGCCGACTTGACCAGCGTATCGAGCACCGTCTGCAGGTCGAAAACCGAACGGCTGATGACCTTCAGCACGTCGGCGGTCGCGATCTGCTGCTGCAGCGCCTCGCCGAGATCGCCGGTCTTCGCCTGCACCTCGTCGAACAGGCGGACGTTCTCGATCGCGATCACGGCCTGGTCGGCAAAGGTCTGCAGCAGTTGGACGTGGTGTGGGGCAAAAGTACCCGGCTCCTTGCGCGTGACGCTGATCATGCCGATCGATGCCCCGTTGCTCATCAACGGTGTGAACACCATGCTGCGGTAGCCGCGCAATCGCGCAATATCCCGGTTCACGCGCGGCACACCCGATTCGGCTTCGGTATCGGCGAACTGGACGACCGCGCCATCGCGAACCAACTCAAACGGCGGAAATCGGGCAACCGGCAGCGGAAACGATGCTTTCAAGGCTTCGTCCGCAGCAGCATTGGTCGGAGTAAACGCCATCAAGTGCTGTGCGCCGTCGATAAAGCGAAACACCGTGGTCGAAAAGCCGCCGATCAGCCGGTTGGCGCTGGTTGCAATGGCTTCGAATACCGGCTGCACATCCGACGGCGAACTGGCGATCACCTTGAGGATTTCCGCGGTCGCCGTCTGCCGCTCCAGCGCCTCCCTGGTCTCGTTGAACAGCCGCGCATTCTCGATGGCGATGACCGCCTGGTCGGCGAAGGTCTGAAGCAACTGGACGTGATGGTCGGCGAAGGTGCCGGGTTCCACCCGCGCGACATTGATCATGCCGATCGGCACCCGGTCGCGCAGCAGCGGGACCAGCAACAGACTGCGGAAGCCGCGCAGCCGCGCCACCTCCCGCAACGAGGGCAGTGCGGCCCATTCGATGTCGATGTCGGGGATGCGGACGATCTCGCCATTGCGGATCCGCTGGCCCCAGGCGTGCGCAGACAGCAGCAGCGGCGACGATGCCGTCAGCGCCGCATCGGCCGCCGGGCTGGTTCGGGTGAAGGCCGACAGGTGCATCGCATCGCCGACGCGATTGTACACGGCGGTCGACAAGCCGCCGATCAGCCTGTTGGCGCTGGCTGCAATGGCCTCGAATACCGGCTGCACATCCGACGGCGAACTGGCGATCACCTTGAGGATTTCCGCTGTCGCAGTCTGCCGCTCCAGCGCCTCCCGGGTCTCGTTGAACAGCCGCGCGTTCTCGATGGCGATGACAGCCTGATCGGCGAAACTTTGCTGGAGTGCGAGTTCTTCGGCCGTGAAAGGTTCGGGTCGGTCGCGATGAACGATGAGAACGCCGATGGCCGTACCCTCCCGCCGCAGCGGCGTTCCCGCCGTGACGCGGGTGCCCGCCGCGCGGGCAGGCGGAATA
This sequence comes from uncultured Alphaproteobacteria bacterium, assembly GCA_963734795.1. Taxonomy (GTDB): domain Bacteria; phylum Pseudomonadota; class Alphaproteobacteria; order Rhizobiales; family Xanthobacteraceae; genus Bradyrhizobium. Next base: position 416,766 of record CAVTIW010000008.1, on the reverse strand, counting down.
CTGGGCCAGTCGCCAATCTCCGGATCGGGATGGTCGAGGTCGGGAAGGTGGACCTGCCGGTTTTCGCCCATCACCGTGCTCGGCAGGTTGCGAGCGCCCAGCTGCAGCCGCGCTGCGGAAACCTCCGCGGTGATGCGTTCCGAGCCTGCACCTACCGCAATCGACTGGCTCCATTGGTCGCCCCGGGCGATACGGATCGTGACGCTGGAGGCGCCGAACAGACGCGCGGTCGTCTCCGCGACCTGTTGCAACGCCCGTTCGGCATCGCCCGGCGCGCTGGCGATGGCGTGCAGGATTTCGGCGCTGGCGACCTGGCGATCGCGTGAGGCGCGCAGCTCAGCCTGCAGCCGGGCATTCTCCCGCTCGAAATCGGCCACCACGTCCGGGGGAAGCGCAGTCATTCGCTCAATCCATTCGCTCCGGTCAGAATTTGCCGGGCTGCCGCAAGCTCCGCAGGTTCGTCGTCGCCGCTGAAGGCGCCGATGGCCTCATGGAGCTGCGCGGTTGCCTTCGCCGGCGACCCCTTGGCGGCCCAGGCCGATGCAAGGCCGATGGCTGCCCTTAACCAGAATGTACGCGCCTGCTGTTGTTTGGCCGTCGCGATGGCGGTTTCGAATTCGCCGATCGCCTCATCGAAGTTTGCAGGATCGAGCCGCAGCAGGCATTCGGCGCGCAGCCGGTGGATTTCCGGAAGGAAGAATCCGACGCCGGGCTCCTTGATCGTCCGCAAGATCATATCCAGCGGCTCGAATGCCCGCTCGATCTGTCCGGCTTCGAGCCGAACGCCCGCCAGCAGGCCCGCGTAAAATGGCGGGTTAGGACCCATGATCGAGACCCGTGGGAATTCCGTTTCCATGACGTGCAGGCCGCCGGCGGGATCGTCTCCGCATGCACTGATCCATCCGGACATGAAGATGGCGATCGATCGCTGCGGCGGCAAGTTGAACTTGTCTGCGACATCCCGCATTTGCTGCGCCAGCCGCGACACGGCATCGCGATCGCCGATGATCTGATAGGCCGTCATCGCGTTCATGAGTGCGAACGCCAGGCTGGACGGATTGTTCAGCGCTTCGCCGAGCGCGACGCCGCGATCAATGTTGGCTCTGGCCTCCCGCGGGCGGCCGAACTGCACAAGCCCCAATCCGAATACGGTATAGGCGCAAACCCCTGGATCGTGCCCGCCAAATTCCGCGCCAAGCCGGCTGTGACGCTCGATGTCATAGTGCTGGATGCCCTCGCGGCCGTCGGCCAGAAGCCGCGCTATATCGCCCCGGAAAAAGGCTGTCGACCAGCGGCAATGGATGGCTTCAAGAAGCAGCCCCTCGTTCTGGGATCGGCGTCCGACGGCGACCAGTTGTTCGGCGCGATCGCGTGCCGTGGCGGTTCTGCGCCCCATATTGGCGCAGAACCACAATCCCCACAGCGCCTTGAACTGCACGTGCTCGTCATCCGAGGCTGCTGCGATATCGTAAGCACGTTGATACACCTGCTCGACTTCGGGGCTCTGGACGCCCTTGAAGATCAGGATAGCGGGTCCGAGCTTGAGCAGGACCGCGAGTTCACGTCGGTTGCGGTTTTCTGCGGCCGGCAACCGCTGCGCTTCCTTGAGCGCGGCGTCGAAATCAGCCACCGCCTCGGCATAGGCCGAGCGGGCGACGGCGCGATCACCGGCGCGTTCGTAGCAGCCGCAGGCCTGGTCGGCGAGGCCGGCACGGCTGAAATGATGCGCCAGGATTTCCGGTTCCGCCTCCGCCAGCGCGGGAAAGCGCTGCTCAAGCGTAAGCGCGATGCGCTGGTGCAACACCTGACGCCGGCTTTTGAGCAGACTTTCATAGGCGGTGTCCTGCACCAGCGCGTGTTTGAAACTGTAGCGCACGTCAGGTGGTGCGCCGCTGCAGAACAGAAGCTCGGCGTCCTCCAACTGCGCCAGCGCGGCCTGCAATGAAGTCTCATCGCGTCCAACCACGGCGTTGAGCAGGGCGTAAGTGAACTCGCGTCCGATCGCGGCGCCGATCTGCGCGATTTCCTTCACCGTCCCGAGACGGTCGAGCCGTGCCATCAGCGAATCCTGCAATGTCGACGGGATTGCCAGCGGCGGCAGCGGACCGTCGAGGCGATAGCGCTCGCCATCCTCGATCAACAATCCGGATTCCAGCACGTTCTTGGTCAGCTCTTCCAGAAACAGCGGCACGCCATCGGTCTTGGCGACGATCTGCGCCATCACTTCGGCCGGCAGTTTACGGCCGCCGGTCACGCGCTCGATCATCATTTCGGCCTGGCTGTGATCCAGCCGCCCGAGCGCCACCGTCGCAACATCGGGCAGGCCCTTCCACGGCGCCTCGAATTCCGGCCGGAACGTGATCAGCAGCAGGATCGGCAAACGCCTGACTCGCTCGATGGCGAGATTGAGCAATTCGAGCGAGGTCGCATCGGCCCAATGCGCATCCTCGAACAGCATCAGCACCGGCGTCTGCCTGGCCAGGCCTTCCATCTGATCCAACAATGCCGACAGCGTCTGCCGGCGCTGCTGGGCCGGCGAAAGGTCCAGGGAGGGATAGCGACCCTCCAGCGGGATCGACAGCAGCGAGGCCATCAGCGGCGTGATTTCCTGCGGGCGTGCGGTCGCCAGCCCCATCATGGCTTCGAGTTTGTCAAGCTTGCGTTCCGGAGTTTCGTCCGGCGCGATCTGCGCGCGCCGCTCCAATTGCTGCACGAAGGGATAAAGCGCGCTGTCGCGGTGAAACGGCGAGCATTGATAGCCCAGCTGCGTATGCGGCTCGTTCGTGGCCTGCTCGGCAAGCCAGGCGGAAAAGCACGACTTGCCGATGCCGGCTTCGCCGGAGATCAGCACGATCTGGCCTTCGCCGCGCCATGCCTGCCGCTGGCGATCACGTGACAATGCGCTCTCCGCCTCGCGGCCGATAAAGCCGGTGAGCCGCGCCGCATGGGCGGCCTCGAACCGGCTCTCGCTCGACGACACGCCCTCAGCCAGCCAGGCCTCAACCGGCTCCGCCAGCCCCTTGACTGACTGACGGCCGAGATCGCGCAACAGGAACCGGCCGCGCAGCAACCGGCGCGTGGCACCGCTGACCACGACGCTGTCGGGCTCCGCCAGCGCCTGCAACCGTGCCGCAAGATTGGGCGTGTCGCCGACGACGGACTGTTCCTGCGCCGCGCCTTTTCCGACGAGGTCGCCGACCACCACGAGGCCGGTCGCGATACCGATACGAACCTTGAGCTTATCGGTGGCGCGCGTCTGCAATGCCCCGACCACGCCGGCAATTTCCAATCCCGCCCTGACCGCCCGCTCGGCATCATCCTCATGGGCGTGCGGAAAGCCAAAATAGGCAAGTATGCCGTCGCCCATGAATTTGGCGACGAAACCGTCATAGCGCGCGATCACGCCCGAGCAGGCGTCCTGGTAGGCGCGGATCACCTGTCGCATATCTTCAGGATCGAGCCGTGCCGACAACGCGGTCGAGCCGGCGAGGTCGCAGAACATAACAGTCAGTTGACGGCGCTCGGCCGCATCCTCCGGCGCGGCGCGTTCGAGACTTGGCGCTCCCGACGCCCGGTCCGTAGCGCCCCAATTTGCAACTGCCTTGAGGATTCGTTTTCGGGGGCCGAGCGGCAGGCCAAGCTTTTCGAGATCGGCCTCAGTCAGTTCCGGCAGAACATCGGCCTCGATTTCACTCTCGCGAAACGTGCCTTCATACTGCCCGAGCCCGAGGCCGCGCAGCCACGCCCCGACGTCCATTCGCGCTCCCCATATGGTTCCGGGCGATGATGGTCCGGGAGAAATCGCGTGTCCAGTGCATTGGTCCGGAATGTCGGAAAGGCGATCGGCAATCCAGGCAGACTGGGTGCCGATATCGCTGGCGTCAATCGAAATCGCCGTCAGGTCCCCGGCCGCGAAACCTCGGTCTCCTTGGAGGTGATGAACTCCAGCAGCACCGGGATGCCTTCTTTGGTCTTCGCAATGCCGCGCTGAATGGCGGGGATGATGTCTTCGGGCCTGGTGATGCGCTCGCCATAGCCGCCGAAGGCGCGTGCCATGGCGGCGTAGTCGCCGGAGATGTCGGTCGCGCGGTATTTTTCGGTCGAGATCGGCATCACCTTCAATTCGATCGCCATGCTGAAATTGTTCAGCAGGATCGACATGATCGGAATGCGCTCGCGCACGGCGGTCTCGAAATCCATTCCGGTAAAGCCGATCGCGGCGTCGCCCCAGACATTGATGCAGAGCTTGTCGGGCTTTGCGAGCTTGGCGCCCATCGCCAGCCCCAGGCCATAACCGAGCTGGGTGGTCTTGCCCCAGCCGATATAGGACAGCGGCTCGACCGCCTTCCAGAACGGCGAGAGCTGGTCGCGCGGGCTGCCGGCATCATGGGTGATGATGGTGTTTTCGATGTCGACGGTGTGCTGCAAATCCCACAGCACGCGATAGGGGTTCAGCGGCGCGTCATTGTGGGTCAGCTTCGGCATCCATTTCGCCAGCCACTCCTTGTGAGAAGCCGCAATCTCGGCGGCGACGGCGGTGGCATCGCGATCCGATGTGACGGTCTTGCCGATCTCCTCGAGCAGCGCGTCGAGCACCAGCCCGGCGTCGCCGACCAGCCCGATTTTGGCTTCGACATCCTTGTTGAGATGCGCGGGGTCGAGCGTCGAATGGATGATGGTCTTGCCCTTCGGCATCGCGATGCCGAACGAGGTTTCGGTGAACGAGCAGCCGATGCCGAAGATCACGTCGGCCTCGCCCAGGAATTTCGGCACCGCGCGCGGCACCGCGAGGCCGCCGGAGCCGAGCGACAGCGGGTGGGTCTCCGGAAATGACGACTTGCCGCCGAGACTGGTGGTGACGGGGATGGCGAGACGTTCGGCCAGCCGCTTCAGCTGCGGCCAGGCTTTGGCGTAATGCACGCCCTGGCCGGCATAGATCACCGGCCGCCTGGCGCCGATCAGAAGTGCCGCCGCCTCCTTCACATGCACGGGGTCGGCGCCGTAGCGGGTGCGCAGCACCGGAGTGTAGTTGAGCGGCTCCGGCACTTCCTCGTTCCACATGTCGGCCGGGATTTCGACGATCACCGGTCCGCCGCGGCCGTTTTTCAGTTTGGTGAAAGCGCGGCGGAAGATGTTGCCGACTTCGGCGGCGATGATTGATCGGCTCGGCCGATTTGGCAAACGCCTTCATCGCCTGGCTGGAATTGAAGTTCGGTTCGATATTCGCGAGCCGCCGTGCATAGCCCATCGGCAGCACCAGCACCGGCACGGATTCGCCGTAACACTGCGCCACGCCGCCCATGGCATTCTCCGCGCCGGGGCCATGCTGCATGCAGAAGGCGCCGATGGTGCGCCCGGAGGTGACCCGGGAGATCGCGTCCGCCATGTGGAGTCCGATGCGCTCCTGCCGCACCATCACCGGGCGGATGTCGGCGGCGGCGGCGTATTCGATCAGATGATTGACCGGATAGCCGCAGAGAATCTCGATCCCCTCGCGTTTCATGATTTCTGCAATGGCGGCGCCGAGCTTCATGCCGATTCTCCCCACAACTGGCCGATGTCAGGCTCGGCCTGTGATGGATAGTTGGAACAGGAATCCGTCGATCGGTAAAGCGCGCGCACGGTGTCGTGCGGGAAGCCCTGGTATCTCGTTTTGCATCTCAACCGGTCGGCGACCGGCCGGCGATCCGGCAGTGCGGTCAGCAGGCGAGGCAACTATTTCGCGTCGCCGGTGCGGCGCAAGATTCCCGCCGTTTGCGGGCGACGCCGGCATTGCCATCGGCGCATCCGGTAAAAAAGCCCACCCCGCCTTAACCGATCGTTGAGCGTGTTCGTCAACGGGGCGGCAACCAATCCGGCCTAGATTCCACCCGGGGCAGGGCGCGGGAGAATCCCGTGGAGCGTCGACAGGAGTTTTGAATGCGGCGGTTGTTTTCAAAATTCCTGAACGACCAATCCGGCGCCACCGCGATCGAATATTGCCTGATCGCCTGTGGCATCGCCTTCGCGATCATCGCCACGGTTCAGGGCATCGGCCCTCAGCTCAGCAGCAAATTCAGTTCGGTCAACAACTCGCTGAAGTGAGCGCAGGCCGGCGGCCACAGCCGTCAACGAATTCACGCGCGATCGTCACTCCTGACCATCCCCGTTCAACGCCCGCAGCATCGCGATCCGCGCGAACATCAGCCAGCCGCCGCCGGTTTCCGCGGCGTTGATCAGGTTCTCGACCGCAATCTGCCAGCGCTTTTGCTGCTGAACGTCGTGCGGCAGCTTCATGACATGATCGGCGGCGTGCTGCAGCGTCGTCAGCTTGCGGCCGCCGCGCAGCGCAATCGGCGCATCGAAAGGGGTCGACCACGGCATCTCAGGTCAGGCGTGGCGGTGATCGTAAAGCCAATTTGCCATCGCCTGAAATCATCGCGCCGCGCTGCGATGGCCGCCGCACTATCCCGCCTTTTTCGATCGGGCAGGCGCGCGCGCCGGCTTCTCCGCCTTCTTCGGCTCCGGCTTTGCGGTTTCCTTGGGCGCGCGCTTGCCGCCGCCACTGATCGGCAACAGCATCTCGCGCTGGCCTTCGACGCGCTTCTTCGGCTTCTTGCCGTTGGCCTTGGTGGCAGGCGCGGATGGCCTCTCGTTGGCAAGGCTGCGCTTTAACGCGTCCATCAGGTTGATGACGTTGTCGCCGGATTTCGGCGCCGCCTTCGCCGTCGTGTTCACGCCATTGCGTTTTTGATTGATCAGATCGATCAGCGCGGCTTCGTAGCGATCCTCGAACTGGTCGGGCTCGAACGATCCGGATTTCTGCTCGACGATGTGCTTGGCGAGATCCAGCATGTCCTTGGTGACTTTCACGTCCTGGATATCGTCGAAATATTCCTTCTCGCTGCGCACCTCGTAGGGGTAGCGCAGCAGCGTGCCCATCAGGCCCTTGTCGAGCGGCTCCAGCGCGATGATGTGCTCGCGGTTGGTCAGCACCACGCGGCCGATCGCCACCTTGTTCATGCTGCGGATGGTTTCGCGGATCACCGCGAAGGCGTCATGGCCGACCTTGCCGTCGGGCACGAGATAATAGGGCCGGATCAGATAGCGATTGTCGATGTCGGTCTTGGGCACGAACTCGTCGATCTCGATGGTGCGCGTCGACTCCAGCGCGATGTCGTCGAGTTCGTCCTTGGACACCTCGATGTAGGTGTCGGTGTCGACCTTGTAGCCCTTCATGATGTCGTCGGCTGCGACTTCCTCGCCGGTGTCGGCATCGACCTTGGCGTATTTGATGCGATGGCCGGTCTTGCGGTTGATCTGGTTGAAGCTGACCTTTTCGGTATCCGACGTCGCCGGATAAAGGGCGACCGGACAGGTCACGAGCGAAAGGCGCAGGAAGCCTTTCCAGTTGGCGCGGGGGGCCATGGGATACTCCAAAACGCAACAGACGACCGGCGACGATACCACCGGGGAACCCGGATTCAAGCGGACAGGGCAGGGAATCTTCCAACGGCGTTAACCGTGGCGGGGCAGGTTGGTTGCGGGGTGGCGGGGCGCTGCGATCAGCCGACCCTGGCATCCGGGCCCTGGTATCAGGGGCCGCCAAAGCCGGAACATCCTCCGGGATCACGCGTTGCTTTCGACACCAGACGCCGCCACGCGCCCGCGACATCAAGGGCTCGACACCGGCGAAATCGAGGGCACCATGGCAACCAGACAACAGCGTCAGATCGTCGAAACCCCGACCGAAGCCCGCCAGGCCGAACCTGGGCCCATCGGTGCTTGCGCTCCTCACCGTCTCGACCGGGCTCGCGGTGCTGATCCTCGGTGTCGTCTGGTTCGTGTTTTTCCGCGGCTGAGGGCATGCGGCGCGGGGGCGCGTTTGAGGCGATGCCGTCAGCCAGGTTCCGAGGTCCCAAAGTGTGAGATCAATCACATGGTCGCGGCAGACTTGGCCAGAGCGGCGCGATGCCTTTCGGCAAGGAGCGGTTTTCATCCCCTCAATCAACTGCGGCAATCCGATGCAGCGCTGGGGCCGGCGGTCGCAGCGACGATCGAACGCGCGGCATTGTAACGTGCGCCGAGCCGTGAATTCCCGACCGGCGGTCCTCGAACCATCCGTGGCTGGTCGGCACGACCGCGCTGCTGCCGGGGCCTCTTGGGGCTTTCGACTCGGCGTGCTAGGCGTTTATATCAGCGACGAACCCCCGAAGAGCTCGGCGCCGCGTGCGGCGCGATCGACATACCGGTGCAGGCTGAAGACGGTTGTGAAGAAAAAGTAACATTGCGTGTGTGCCTTGTTCATAGCCCGTTCACGCCCGCGAGCCTCATGTTGATGGTGGCGGTTTTGCCATTCAAACGCGGAGACCAGCGTGCGCCTGCTCGTCGTTGAAGACGATCCCGATCTCAATCGCCAGCTGACCACGGCGCTGACCGATGCCGGCTACGTCGTCGATCGCGCGTTCGACGGCGAGGAAGGACATTTTCTCGGCGACAGCGAACCCTACGACGCCGTCGTGCTCGACATCGGCCTGCCGAAGATGGACGGCATCTCGGTGCTGGAGGCGTGGCGCCGCAACGGGCGCGTGATGCCGGTCCTGATCCTGACCGCGCGCGACCGCTGGAGCGACAAGGTGCAGGGCTTCGATGCCGGCGCCGACGACTATGTCGCCAAGCCGTTTCATCTCGAGGAAGTGCTGGCGCGGATTCGCGCGCTGCTGCGCCGCTCCACCGGCCACGCCCAGTCCGAGCTGACCTGCGGTCCGGTTTCGCTGGATACCCGCACCGGCCGGGTCAGCGTCGCCGGCAACCCGATCAAGATGACCTCGCACGAGTATCGGCTGCTGGCCTATCTCATGCACCACACCGGACGCGTGGTGTCGCGCACCGAACTGGTCGAGCATCTCTACGACCAGGATTTCGACCGCGACTCCAACACCATCGAAGTTTTCGTCGGCCGCATCCGCAAGAAGCTGGACGTCGATATCATCCAGACCGTGCGCGGGCTCGGCTATCTGCTGACGCCGCCATCGCCGGGTATCTGATCAACGGGGTTGACCGGCGACCCGGTTCATCCTCTTGTTCGAGCATGATGTTGTCCGACAACCGGCATCCAGTCGACCGGGTCCTGGCCCGGGCAGATGCCTTTCTGGATCATGCTCTGATGCGCGGCAGCTCGCTCGCCACCCGGCTGTTCCTGTCCGCGACCGCGTGGGTGGTGGTGATCCTGGTCATCACCGGCATCGTGCTGTCGTCGGTCTACCGCGACGCCACCGAGCGCGCCTTCGACCGCCGCCTCAACCTCTATCTCCGCACCCTGATCGCCGAAGTCGCAACGCCCGGACGAGCCGCCCGACCATCAGTTCCAGTCGCTCGGCGAGCCGCTGTTCGAACTGCCGCTGTCCGGCTGGTATTGGCAGATCACCCGCACCGATTCCGAAAAGCCCGAGACGCGCGCCTCGCGCTCGCTGTGGGACAAGAAGCTGCCGAAGCTGGAGGAGCAGGGCGGCGATTTGACCGCGGCCGGCGTCCGCCTCGGCTATGTCGATGGTCCCGAGGGCCAGAACCTGCGGATGGTGGAGAGGCCGGTCGATCTCGGCGCCGACGGCAAGTTTCTGGTCAGCGTGGCCGGCGACGCCAGCGAGATTTTCGACGAAACCCGCAGCTTCGACTACTATCTCGGCGGCACCTTCGCCGCGCTCGGAATCGTGCTGCTGCTGACCACGATCTTCCAGGTCCGCTTCGGCCTTGCGCCGCTGAAACGCATTTCGGAATCGATCGCCGATATTCGCTCCGGCCGCGCCGAACGGCTCGAAGGCGAATTTCCGGTCGAAATCGCGCCGCTGGCGCGCGAGACCAACGCGCTGATCGACGCCAACCGCGAAATCGTCGAGCGCGCACGGACCCATGTCGGCAATCTCGCGCACGCCATCAAGACGCCGCTGTCCGTCATCGTCAACGAGGCTTCCGCGCATGGCGCCGATCCGTTCGCGACCAAGGTTCTGGAGCAGGCCGACGTGATGCGCGATCAGGTCGCGCACCATCTGGAGCGGGCGCGCATCGCCGCGCGTCTCACCATTATCGGCACGGTCACCGAAGTCGCGCCCGCGATCGAGGCGTTGCGCCGGACCATGGAGAAGATCCATCGCGATCGCGGCATCGCCATCGAGGTCGAGGCCGACGCGCAGGCGAAGTTTCGCGGCGAGCGGCAGGACCTCGAGGAGATGGCCGGCAACCTCGTCGACAACGCCTGCAAATGGGCGGCCTCGCGGGTATTCATCGAGGTGCGGGTGGAACGGCCGGTCGGCACCGGGCGCCGGCCCGATGCTTGCGGGTCATCGTCGACGACGACGGGCGCGGGCTGTCGGCGGCCGAGCGCGCGCAGGTCTCGCGCCGCGGCCAGCGGCTGGACGAGTCCAAGCCGGGTTCCGGGCTCGGACTGTCGATCGTGGTCGACCTTGCGGCGCTGTATGGCGGCAGCCTGGTCGCTCGGCAACGCGCCGATCGGAGGGCTGCGGGCGGAACTGGTGCTGCCGGGGGTATGAGCGGCGCCGGGAATCAGCAGCTTCGGCCGCAACAGACGCCGCCCCGCCGATTTCGTTATTCCTAAACGACTTCTTAACGTCGGCGCTTTTATGATGGCGCTGGACGCGTTTTGCCGTCCGCGCGACACCAGCTCCATACCGGGCGCATGAGCCAGACATCGACCGAGCGGCTGAGGGATTATCTCGTGCAGCTTCCGCCGCAGGCGCAGGCGCTGCTGATGCGGGAGTTCGAGCGCGCCATCGAACGCGGCGAGGACACCACGGTCGCCACCTTCGTGCTCGAACAATTGCGCAAGCATCGTGCGCGGAACCGACGAGGAGGCGCGGCCGCGCACCGACGACCCGGCGCGGCTGCTGTTCCGTCCGCTGGAGCCGTTTCTGGTCGAAGGCAATTTTCCGGTACGGCCGGGTCAGATCCGCCGCGCGTCGCTGCTGTCGGTGTGGCAATGGCTGATCCGCGACGGCGCGCCCGACCAGGCGCGCGAATTTGAAGCGACGCTGGCCAGGGTGCGCGAAACCGGAACCGCGTCCGATCTCGAAGCCGCCGATCCGCAAATTCCAGCTCGCTGCGGCGGATGCGATCAGCAAGGTCGCGGCACTTGGGGCCAGCGGCGACAAGCGGGCACTGGCCCGGGTCGGTCCGCCCGACGTGATCGAGGATCTGCTGCCGATCGGCTCGGTTCTGCAGTTCCGCGACGTGCTGGAGACCCTCAACGGACGGCTTCCCAGCAATTTGCGGGTGTTCGCCGATGCGCAGATCGGGTCGGTCGGCACCGCGCTCAACGTTCCCGCGCTGCAAACCCCGCAACTGTTGCCGTTCGCGTTGTCGCTGGTCATGCAGCGGCTGACCGCGCCGTGGCAAATCATCCGCCTCGCCATCAAGATGGCCGCGTCCGACGACGAAATCCGCGTTGCCGCCACGCCCTACGGCGTCGCCGTCACCATCGCGCTGCACGATCTGTCCTTCCTCGCCGCCCGGCTGCGGGCGGATATCAAGCGCGGCCATTTCGAGAATGTCGCCGAACATCTCAAGACCCTCCATGACGGCGTTCGCGGCCTGCGAACCGAACTCGATCTCCGCAACGATTCCTCGTGGGGCAAACAGCTGACATCGATCCGGGCGGAAATTTCCAACTCCCTGCAGTCGGAAATCGACAGCGTGCCCGGCCGTGTCCGGCGTCTTTTGCGCCAGCGCGCCGACAAGGATATTTCCGTCGGCGCCAAGGTCGACGCCGGCGAGGTCGATGAAACCGCCGCATTGATCGATTTCGTCGCGGTATGCCGCACCTATGCCAGCGAGCTTGCGATCAACGAGGTTACGCTGCGGACCTATTCCGACCTGCAACATTATGTCGAACAGTCCACCGAGGCGCTGGTGCAATCGCTGCGCGGCGGCGACACCAAGACGCGCGTCTACCGGCAGATGCAGGTCCAGGCGGCGATCCGTTTCTGCGAAGTCTTGTTCGGCCACGACTACGCGTCGCTGATGAGCCGGGCGGCCGAGAACGCCATGACCGGCGAACGCAAGCCCTCGCGCGCCGGATAAAAGATAGCGTAAAATCCAAAGCACAATTTCCGGTTGACGCAATTCACCGGGCGACGTACCTTTTTGGTATGAACTCAATCATCAATTTCGTCGAACTTGAAAACCGCGTCATTTCGGCGACCTACCGAAATCTCATGATCAAGGCGAAGGTGGTGCTCGTCGACAAGAGCCAGCGGAGAGCAGTTGCCCGATCCGGTCACCACGATCGCGTCTCCGGCCCCCAACGGATCGCTCAGGATCAGGTTGCCGGACTCCGTCAAATCGGGCGCCTATTATCTGAAGGCGCTGAACGGGCACGGCGAGGCCGCTGCGCAAAGCGTCGAGTTTTACGTCAGCTGACGCTGTTTTTCCGGGTTTGGCGATTTGTCCGCTATCGCAGCTTGCCAATTCGGCAACTTGGCAATTCGGCAATTGTCAATTGCCCGGCTTGCCGCCGGTGGTGTAAAGCGGCGCATCGGCGCTTCCGTGTGGGCGCCGTTCCATCGGAACCCGCTTGATGACTCTGTGGTTTGTGTTCGCGCTGATGACGGCCGCGGCGATTTTCGCCGTGCTCTGGCCGTTGAGCCGTCGCGGCCGGCCGCGCAAACGACGGCAGCGAGGCGGCCGTCTACAAGGATCAACTTACCGAGATCGATCGCGACGCTGCCGCGGGGCTGATTGGCGGCTCCGAAGCCGAGGCCGCGCGTGTCGAAATCAGCCGCCGTCTGCTGGCCGCGGCGGACAACCAGCGCGATCCGCCGACCGTGTCGAGCATCAGGCTGCGGCGTTTCGCGGCCGTCATGGCCCTGGTTGGACTGCCGATCGTATCGGTGGCTTTTTACCTCCCGCTCGGGTCGCCGCGCCTCGGCGATTTTCCGCTGGCGCAGCGCACCCGCGCGCCCGACGCCAAACAGCCGCTCGACAATCTGGTGGCGCAGGTCGAAGCGCATCTGGAGAAAAATCCAACCGATGGTCGCGGCTGGAACGTGCTGGCGCCGGTGCTGGCGAGACTGGGCCGCTACGACGAAGCGGTGCGGGCCTATCACAATTCGATCACTTATAATGGCGACAGTGCCGCGCGCCGGGCCGATCTCGGCGAAGCCCTGGCCGGCGCGGCGGGCGGCGTCGTTACATCGGAAGCCAAGGCCGAATTCGAACGCGCCATCGCGCTGAACGCCGGACGAGGTCAAGGCGAGCTACTTCCTGGGCCTCGCCGCCGAGCAGGACGGCCGCAGCGCCGAGGCCGCGTCGATCTGGCGCGCGATGCTGGCAAAAGCGCCGCCGGATGCGCCGTGGCGTCCGCTGGTTCAGGCCGCATTGGCCCGGGTCGGCGGTTCCCCCGTTCCGGCGCTGTCGGACGATGCGATAGCCGCGGCCAAAGACATGAATGAGGCCGACCGCGGCGCGATGATCCGTGGCATGGTGGACCGCCTCGCCAGCCGATTGAAGCAAAACGGTGACGACGTCGAGGGATGGCTGCGGCTGGTGCGTGCCTATATGGTGATGGGCGATCGCGACAAGGCCAAGAGCGCGCTGACCGATGCCCGTCAGGCCGTCGCCAACGACGCCGAAGCGGCTGCGGCAACTGAATGAGGGCCTGAAAAATCTCGGGCTCGATGGATGAGCATGATGCCGAGAAGCGTGCAGCGGTTTTCGGATCACATCATGTGTCGGATTAAAGGGCAGGCATGACGCGCAGGCAGCGGCGACTGACACTGATCGGCGGCTCGCTCGCGGTGCTCGCGGTCGCGGCGGCGCTGGTGCTGAACGCGATGCGCGATTCGATCGTGTTTTTCTCGACCCCGGCGACGGTGGCGGAGAAACACATTGCCGCGGGCAAACGTTTCCGGCTCGGCGGCCTCGTGGAACCGGGATCGCTGGTGCATGGCGACAATCTGGCTGTCACCTTCAAGGTCGGCGACGGCAGCGCCACGCTGCCGGTTTCCTACAAGGGCATTCTTCCCGATCTGTTTCGCGAAGGGCAGGGCGTGGTCGCCGAGGGCGCTCTCGACTCCTCCGGCGTGTTCAGGGCCGACACCGTGCTCGCCAAGCATGACGAGACCTATATGCCCAAGGATGTCGCGGACGCGCTGAAGAAGCAGGGTCACTGGAAAGACGATTACGGCGCGAAGCCGGGTTATGCAAAAACCGCGGGAGCGTCGCGCGCGGCGCAGAGCGCGCCGCAGACGCAAGGAGCATCGCAGTGATCGCGGAAGCCGGACATTACGCGCTGGTGCTGGCGCTGGCGCTGGCGCTGATCCAGTCGACGGTGCCGATTCTGGGCGCGCGTTGGCGCGATCCCGCGCTGATGAATGTCGCGCGCTCCACCGCGCTCGCGCAACTGCTGTTTGTCGCGGCGTCGTTCGCGGCGCTGGTCACGCTGCACGTCACTTCGGATTTTTCGGTCGTCAACGTGTTCGAGAATTCGCATTCGCTGAAACCGATGATCTACAAGATCACCGGCGTATGGGGCAATCATGAAGGCTCGATGCTGTTATGGGTGTCGATCCTGGCGCTGTTCGGCGGCCTCGTCGCCGCATTCGGCAATAATCTGCCGCTGTCGCTGCGCGCCCATGTGCTGGCGGTGCAGGCCTGGATTGCCAGCGCGTTCTATCTGTTCATCCTGATCACATCGAACCCCTTTCTGCGCATCGCCAATCCACCGATCGAGGGCCGCGACCTCAATCCGGTGCTGCAGGACATCGGCCTCGCGGTGCATCCGCCGATGCTCTATCTCGGCTATGTCGGCTTCTCGATCTCGTTTTCGTTCGCTGTCGCCGCCTTGATCGAAGGCCGGATCGATGCGGCGTGGGCGCGCTGGGTGCGGCCCTGGACGCTGCTGGCGTGGATATTCCTCACGCTCGGCATCGCGATGGGCTCGTACTGGGCCTATTACGAACTCGGCTGGGGCGGCTGGTGGTTCTGGGATCCGGTCGAGAACGCCTCGCTGATGCCGTGGCTCGCCGGCACCGCGCTGCTGCACTCCGCTGGTGGTGATGGAAAAGCGCAATGCGCTCAAGGTCTGGACCATCCTGCTGTCGATCCTGACGTTCTCGCTGTCGCTGCTCGGCACCTTCCTGGTGCGCTCGGGCGTGCTGACCTCGGTGCATGCGTTCGCGACCGATCCGACCCGCGGCGTCTTTATCCTGCTGATCCTCTGCATCTTCATCGGCGGCAGCCTGACGCTGTACGCGTGGCGGGCCTCGGCGCTGAAGCAGGGCGGCCTGTTCGCGCCGATCTCGCGCGAAGGCGCGCTGGTGCTCAACAATCTGTTCCTGACCACCGCCTGCGCGACCGTCTTCATCGGAACGCTGTATCCGCTGGCGCTGGAAGTCCTGACCGGCGACAAGATTTCGGTCGGCGCGCCATTTTTCAATCTCACCTTCGCGCCCTTGTTCCTTCCGCTGATGATCGCGGTGCCGTTCGGGCCGTTGCTGGCGTGGAAGCGCGGCGATCTGCTCGGCGCTGCGCAGCGTCTGGTGGCAGCCGGCATCGCGGCACTGATCGCCATCGCGGTGCTGTGGGCGTGGACGCGTGGCGGCAGTGCGTTCGCGCCGCTGGCGATCGGGCTTGCGGTATTTGTCATCGCCGGCGCGTTGACCGATCTCGCCGAACGCACCGGCCTGTTCCGCGTGCCGTTTGCAACCGCGATGCGGCGCGCGCGCGGTTTGCCGCGCTCGGGCTGGGGCACGGTGTTCGCCCATGCCGGCGTCGGCGTCGCCCTGATCGGGATCGTCTGCGAGACCACGTGGAACAGCGAATATATCGGATCGATGAAGCCCGATGACGTCGCTCATATCGCCGGCTACGAGCTGAAGCTCGATGGCGTGACGCAGCGGCAGGGGCCGAATTTTCGAGAAATGGTGGCGCAGTTCACGGTCAGTCTCGATGGCGAACGGCTCAGCGACATGACGCCGTCGAAGCGCAATTTCACCACCCGGGGATCGACGACCACCGAAGCGGCATTGCTGACGCGCGGCGCGAGCCAGCTCTACATCTCGCTCGGCGATACCGCTGCCGACGGCGCGATCGCGGTACGCATCTACCACAAGCCGATGGTGTTGCTGATCTGGTTCGGCCCGGTGCTGATGGCGTTCGGCGGCCTATTGTCGTTGTCGGACCGGCGGCTGCGCGTCGGTGCGCCAAAACCCGCCAGCGTCGTGCCGCGCGGATTGCAGGCGGCGGAGTGATTCAGTTGAAACAAATCCTTGCCTGTGTGTTCGCCATCGCCGTGATGGCGGGATCGTCGGCCGCTTACGCGGTGCAGCCTGACGAAATCATGTCGGATCCGGCCAAAGAATTGCGGGCGCGGGATTTGTCGCGCGAACTGCGCTGCATGGTCTGCCAGAACCAGTCGATCGACGATTCCGAAGCACCGCTGGCGCGCGATTTGCGGCTCTTGGTGCGCGAGCGGATCGCGGCCGGCGACAGCGATGCCCAGGTGCTCGATTTTCTGGTGGCGCGCTATGGCGAGTTCGTGCTGCTGAAACCCCGTCTCGAGCCGCATACGTGGTTGCTGTGGCTGTTGCCGCCGCTGGCGCTGGCCGGGGGCGGCTTCGCGCTGTGGACGCATAGCCGGCGGCGCTCCAGATTCGCGGCAGCGGAAGATCAGGCTGCATTCAAATTGACGGCAGAGGAAGAAGCGCGGCTGGAACAGCTGATCGCGGCCGAACCGTCGCCGGACCAACCGGCGTAGCCCAGCGATAAGGCGTTTCGCTTGCGATGAAGCCGTTTTCGCCTGCGATAAACCGTTTTCGCCCTGCGATAAACTGCCGCACGGGTTTCACCCCTTCATTACAAAAGTTTAATTCCCCCGCCAGAGCGCTGTAAGGCGGAAATCCCCATCTTCAGACCTACAAGGTGCTTGCGCCCGGCACCGTCGTTTCAGGCCCTGGAGACTTCCGACATGACCGACCGTCCCACCGATCTTTCATCGCTTCCGTCTTATCAGCCGCCCCGCCGTTCGCTGTTCTCCGCGCGCAAATTTGCGTTGATGGCTTCGGTCGTTGCCGGCCTTGGGGTCGCGGTTTACGGCTTCAGCCCGTCGCATGGTCCGATCGATATCTTCAGCAGCACCGCGCATGCGCAGGTCAACAATGAAGTCCGCAAGGTCGCGCAGCCGGTCGGCTTTGCCGACATTGTCGAGCGCGTGAAGCCGTCGGTGATTTCGGTGAAGGTCAATATCAACGAGAAGGTCGCGTCGAAGGACGACAGCAACAACAATGACGATTCGCCGTTCCAGCCGGGCTCGCCGATGGAGCGCTTCTTCCGCCGCTTCGGCGGACCCGATGGCTTGCCCCCGGGGCTGCGCGGCAGTCCGCGTGGGCATGGCGCGATAACCGGTCAAGGTTCCGGTTTCTTCATTTCCGCGGACGGCTATGCCGTCACCAACAATCACGTGGTCGACGGCGCCGACAAGGTCGAGGTCACGACCGACGATGGCACCATCTACAAGGCGAAGGTGATCGGCACCGACGCACGCACCGATCTCGCGCTGATCAAGGTCGAGGGCGGCTCGAACTTCCCGTTCGCCAAGCTGTCGGACGGCAAGCCCCGGATCGGCGACTGGGTGCTCGCGGTCGGCAACCCGTTCGGGCTCGGCGGCACGGTCACGGCCGGCATCGTGTCGGCCAGAGGCCGCGACATCGGCAACGGCCCGTACGACGATTTCATCCAGATCGACGCGCCCGTGAACAAGGGCAATTCCGGCGGTCCGGCCTTCAACACCGAAGGCGAAGTGATGGGCGTCAACACCGCGATCTATTCGCCGTCGGGCGGCAGCGTCGGCATCGCGTTCTCGATTCCCGCCTCGACCGTCAAGAGCGTGATCGCCCAGCTCAAGGACAAGGGCTCGGTCAGCCGCGGCTGGATCGGGGTCCAAATTCAGCCCGTCACGGCTGACATCGCCGACAGCCTCGGCCTCAAAAAGGCGGAAGGCGCACTGGTTGCGGAGCCCCAGGCCAACGGCCCGGCGGCCAAGGCCGGCATCGAATCCGGCGATGTGATCACCGCGGTGAATGGCGAGACGGTCAAGGATGCCCGCGAGCTCGCCCGCACCATCGGCGGTCTCGCACCCGGCAATGCGGTGAAGCTCGACGTGCTGCACAAGGGCCAGAACAAGGTCGTCAACCTCACGCTGGGCCAGTTGCCGAATTCGGTGGAAGCCAATGCCGACACCGACGACAACAACGATAAAGGCAGCGCGACCCGCGGTACCGACGTGCCGAAGCTCGGTCTGACGCTCGCGCCCGCCAACAGCGTTGCCGGCGCCGGCAAGGACGGCGTCGTTGTCACCGAGGTCGATCCGAAGAGTGCGGCGGCGGAGCGTGGCTTCAAGGAAGGCGACGTGATTCTCGAAGTCGCGGGAAAGAGCGTCACCAATGCCGGAGATGTGCGCGAAGCAATCAATGCCGCGCGCAGCGACAACAAGAACAGCGTTCTGATGCGCATCAAGAGCGGCGGGTCGTCGCGCTTCGTCGCGGTGCCGCTGGCGAAGGGCTGAAGGTTCGAGCGTTTTAGGCGCTTTACGAGATGGAAGGTGTCGCCGGCATCAGTCGCCCCCGCCGACGGCTCTTTCCTGGGGGCGGGCCACAAGCCCGCTCCCACTGGTTACCTTCCGGTGGAATACGCCCCCCTCCGTCGGAAGGTCAAAAGGGCGGTGAGGTCCCCCCAGCTTCACCGCCCGCTTTTTGCTGAGCGAAGAGGTGTCCGGTCGCCTTGCATGAGAATGCCGACCGCGCCATGGTGACAGAAGGCTGGCCCCCTTGACCGCAACCGACACCCAGATGCGCCTCCTGATCATTGAAGACGACCGCGAGTCCGCCGACTATCTGGTGAAGGCGTTTCGCGAGGTCGGTTACGTGGCCGATCTCGCCAGCGATGGCGAGGAGGGGTTGGCGCTCGCCGACACCGGCGATTACGACGTGCTGGTGATCGACCGGATGCTGCCGAAGCGCGACGGCCTGTCGCTGATCGGCAGCCTGCGCGAGAAGGGCAATCGCACCCCGGCGCTGATTCTCTCCGCGCTCGGGCAGGTCGACGACCGCATCAAGGGCTTGCGCGCCGGCGGCGACGATTACCTGCCAAAACCCTATGCATTCGCCGAACTGCTGGCGCGGGTCGAAGTGCTGTCGCGCCGCCACGGCGGCCCGGCCGAGGAAACCACCTATCGCGTCGGCGACCTCGAGCTCGACCGCCTTTCGCACCGGGTGGCGCGCGGCAAGGACGAACTGACGCTGCAGCCGCGCGAGTTTAGGCTGCTGGAATACCTGATGAAGCATGCCGGGCAGGTGGTGACGCGGACCATGCTGTTGGAAAACGTCTGGGATTATCATTTCGATCCGCAGACCAATGTCATCGACGTGCATATTTCGCGGCTGCGCTCCAAGATCGACAAGGGCTTCGAACGGCCGCTGCTTCACACCATTCGCGGCGCGGGGTACATGATCCGTGACGGCATTCGGTAAGCTGATCCGCACCACGGCGTTCCGATTGACGCTGGCCTACCTGTTTTTGTTTGCGCTGTTTGCTGCCTCGCTGCTGGGCTATTTCGCCTGGAATACGCGGCGGCTGATCACCGAGCAGATTACCTCCACGGTGAACGCGGAAACCGGCGAGATCAGCGACATCTACGGGCGCCGCGGACTGCGCGGCCTGGTTTTCACGATCGAGAATCGGGCGCTGCGGCCCGGCGCCAATCTCTACCTCGTGACCACGCCGACCGGGCAGGCCGTCGCCGGCAATGTCGGCTCGCTCGCGCCGGGCGTGATGGGCACATTGGGCTGGTCCGAAACCGCCTATCGCCGGCTTGACGAGCAGGACGACGCGGATCATCGCGCCCTGGTGCGCGTCACCGAACTGAGCAGCGGCTTCCGGCTGCTGATCGGGCGCGATCTGGAGGAACGCCGGCGGTTGTTCGGCATCGTCGCGAAAGCCGCGCAATGGTCGGTATTGATCGTGGTCGTGCTCGGCCTCGGCGGCGGCGTGTTTGTGGCGCGGCGGGTGTTGCGGCGCATCGATGCCATGACCGGCACCACCCAGCGCATCATGGCGGGCGACCTCAGCGGGCGGCTGCCGGTCGGGCGCAGCGGCGACGAACTCGACCGTCTGGCGGGAAATCTCAACGCCATGCTGGAACGGATCGAAGCTCTGATGATGGGGCTGAAGGAAGTTTCCGACAACATCGCCCACGATCTGAAGACGCCGCTGACGCGGCTGCGCAATCGCGCCGAAGAGGCGCTGGCGAAATCCGGCAACGAGGCCGAATACCGTACCGCGCTGGAACGGACCATCGAGGAATCCGATGGCCTGATCCGGACCTTCAATGCGCTGCTGATGATCGCGCGCGCCGAGTCCGGACAGGCGCGCGACAACATGGACGACTTCGACGCCGCCGACGTCGCCAACGGCATTCACGAACTCTACGAGCCGCTTGCGGAAGACGACGGCATGACGCCTGCGGGTCAGGACGGTGTCTGCGCCGCTTCACGGCAACCGCGAATTGATCAGCCAGGCGCTGGCCAATCTGGTCGAGAATGCGATCAAATACGGCAAACCGGTTGCGGCCGCGCAGCCGCTCGGCGCCGACGCGGTCGCCGGCGCCAGGGAGATCTTGATCGAAGCGCGGCGCGACGGCGATCAGGTGCTGCTCAGCGTCACCGATCACGGGCCGGGAATTCCGGAATCCGATCGCCGGCATGCGGTGGAACGGTTCGTGCGGCTGGAGGCGAGCCGTACCCAGCCCGGCTCCGGTCTTGGATTGAGTCTGGCATCGGCGGTGGCGACGTTGCACGGCGGCGATCTCCGGCTCGGCGATGCGCACCCCGGATTGCGCGCGACACTGGCGATCCCGGCACGGGCGGGTGCCGGCGACAGGCTTGCGGCTCAAACACCGGATGTGCCACAGAAGGTGGCATGATCTCATCCGCCGACGGCGACGCGGACCGACATTGTCTGGCCGCGCGATTCGTGGACGGGCCGCATCTGTCCGCTCCCGCTGAAGCCGAACGGCGTCTGGCCGACTGGCTCGCCGATCTCGCGCCGGTGCAGACGGCTGCGATCCGCGAACTTGCCGCGCAATTCCCCCGCGCCAACACCATCCTGCTGGGCATCGCGGAAGCTTCGCCCTATCTGTTCGACCTGATGCGCGCCGACGCGGCGCGGCTGATCAGGCTGCTCGGCTGCGATCCGGCGCCGCATCTGGCGCAATTGATCGACAGGACCTGCCGCGACGTGGCAGCTGCATCGGACGAAGCCGATGTGATGCAATTGCTCCGCCGCATGAAATCCGACGCCGCCTTGCTGATTGCGCTGTGCGACATCGGCGGGGCCTGGCCGGTGATGCAGGTGACCGCGGCCCTGACCGATCTTGCGGTCGCGTCGGTGCAATCGGCGCTGCGCTATTTGCTGCGGCAGGAAGCCGCGCGCGGCCGGCTGTCGCCGCCGAACCTCGATCGTCCGGATGACAATAGCGGTCTGGTGGTGCTGGCGATGGGCAAGATGGGCGCCGGCGAGCTGAATTATTCCAGCGACATCGACCTGATCGTGTTTTTCGATTCCACGGCGTCGACGCTGGCGCCCGATATCGAGCCGCAGCCGTTCTTCGTGCGCATCACCCAGGGCCTGTCGCGGTTGCTGCAGCAGCGCACCGGCGACGGCTACGTGTTCCGCGTCGACCTGCGGCTGCGGCCGGATCCCGCCTCGACGCCGGTGGCGATCTCGATCGCCTCGGCGCTGCATTATTACGAGCGGGAAGGGCGGACCTGGGAACGCGCCGCCATGATCAAGGCGCGGGCCTGCGCCGGCGACCCCAAGGCCGGCGAGGCGCTGGTCGCGGAAATCGCTCCCTTCGTCTGGCGCAAGCATCTGGATTTTGCAGCCCTTGCCGACGTGCATGACATGAAGCGGCAGATGCAGACCTTTCGCGGCCAGACCGCCATCACGGTCGAGGGCCACAACGTCAAGATCGGGCGCGGCGGCATCCGCGAAATCGAGTTTTTCGCGCAGACCCAGCAGCTGATCGCCGGCGGCCGGCACCCCGAATTGCGGGTGCGGCCGACGCTGGAAGCCCTGGATGTGCTGGCGTCCAGCAACTGGATCACCTTCGAGGCGCGGGACGAGATGTCGGCGGCCTACCGGTTCCTGCGCCGGGTCGAACACCGGCTGCAGATGGTGGCGGACGAGCAGACCCATACGCTGCCCGACGATACCGAGGCGGTGGAGCGCTTCGCCGGCTTCTTCGGCTACGACAGCCGCGCCGCGTTCGCCAGCGACCTGCTGGGCCATCTCAATGTCGTGCAGCGGCATTACGGCAAGCTGTTCGAGGGCGATCCGACCGGCACCGCGAAGCTGCCGGCCCTGGACTACGGCGCCGGTCCGGACGATCCGCGTCTGCTCGAGCACCTGGCCGTGCTCGGCTTCAAGAATCCGATCATGGTGGCGGATACCGTGCGACAGTGGATGGCCGGCGGCTATCGCGTGTTCAGGACGGAATCGACCCGCAACGCTTTTGTCGCGTTCGTTCCCGCGCTGATCGCCGGTCTCGCGCACGCCGAGGCGCCCGACAACGCGGTGATGGCGTTCGACCGCTTCCTCGGGGCGTTGCAGCGTGGCGGGCGGCTGATTTCGCTGCTCAGCCAGAACCGCGACCTCGTGGCGCTGGTGGCGCTGATTCTCGGCGCCGCACCGCGCCTCGGCGAGATGCTGGCGCGGCAGCCGCAGATCATGGACGGGTTGATCGATCCGCGCTTCTTCGGCGCGATGCCGGACCGGCATGAATTGTCCGCGCGCCTCGCGGCCACCCTGAGCGACGCCAATTCCTACGAAGAATTCCTCGACCGGTTGCGATTGTTCGGTCAGGAAAGCCTGTTCCTGATCGGCGCGCGGATCCTGTCCGGCACGGTATCCGCGCCACAGGCCAGCGTCGCCTTCGCCGACGTCGCCGAAGGCATTGTCCACACCGTGCATGGCCTCGTCACCGACCGCTTCGCGGCCCAGCACGGCCGCATCAAGGGGCAGCAGACCGCGATCCTGGCGATGGGCAGGCTGGGCAGCCGCGAGATGACCGCCTCGTCCGATCTCGACCTGATCCTGCTCTACGATTTCGATCACGAAAATCCGGACTCCGACGGCGCGCGATCGCTGCATGGCGCGCATTATTTCGCGCGCTTCACCCAGCGGCTGATCAGCGCCTTTACCACCCGGACCAACTACGGCGTGCTGTATGACGTGGATATGCGGCTGCGCCCCTCCGGCCGCGCCGGCCCGGTGGCCTCGCGGCTCGACTCGTTTGCCGAATACCAGGATCGCGAGGCCTGGACCTGGGAACATATGGCGCTGACCCGCGCCCGGGTGGTTTCGGCCTCGCCGGAGTTTCGCGGCAAGATCGAAAACATCATTCGCGAGGTGCTGACGCGGCCGCGCGACGCCGCCAGTGTCGCCACCGATGTCGCGGAGATGCGGCGTGCCATTGCGCTGGAGAAGGGCGAGGGCGACGTCTGGGATCTGAAATATGCCGCCGGCGGCATGGTCGATATCGATTTCATCGCCCAGTATCTTCAGCTGGTTCACGCCGCCGAGAAGCCTGACATTCTCGACGTCAGCACGCTGCACGTGCTCGACAACGCCGCGCGGCTTGGCGTGCTGCCGCCATCGGCCGTCGAGATTCTGCGTCCGGCGGCACGGCTCTATCACGACCTCACGCAAATTCTGCGGCTCTGCGTCAGCGACAAATTCAGGCCGGAAATCGCCGGCGAAGATCTGTTGCGGGCGATGGCGCGGGCCGGCGATGCCCCGGACTTCTCGTCGCTCGAGGCAAGGGTGCGAGAGACCCAGTCCGAAGTGCGCCGGGTGTTTTTGGCGCTGGTTGGCGGCGACCATTAGCTAGCTTGCGCACAGCGAGCCTGAAGAGTGGGCAAAGGCACGCCTACGCCGTGCCCACCACAATGCACGCTCCAAAAAGAGCCGTCATACCCCGCCACCGGGTCTCGCCTTCGGCGAGCCCGATGACAGGCTCCTGCGGGGCATCCAGTACGCCGCGGCTTTTCGATTCCGTCACTGACGCTTCGAAATACTGGATCGCCCGCTTTCGCTGGCGACGACAGCTGAACGTGTTGCGCGTTCGTATTCTACAGGCACAGCTTCGCGATCTCGCCGCATTGGCGCGTAACCAAATTCGGATTGGTGCGAGCTTGATCAAGGCCAGGGCGTGGCGCAAAAGCGGTGACGATCGTGCTTGCTTCCATGTCATTTCGGAAGCAGAATTACTCAGCGGACACGAATGTCAGTGTGCCTGACACGTTTTTTGTGATCGCCCGTACCGCCCATCTTTGGCGTGCGGCATTCATCGGAAATTTCGACTCTGGAATTGATCGACCTTAAATTTTCGGTAGCGCTGTTGATATGCCGGAAAGCGCAATCTTTATCAGATCAAATCAGGTCCCCATGAGTTTCTGGACTCTTCATCGGCCCGGCACCAGCAACAAGCCAATATGCGGCTCGTTCCTGGCGGCACATTCCGCATGGGACCGGACAAACATTACACCGAGGAGGCGCCGGTTCATCGCGTTACCGTCGACGGGTTCTGGATGAATCGTACGCCGGTGACGAACCGGCGGCTTCGGGAATTCGTCGAGGCGATCGTCGCCGACGCGGAGGGCTGGACCGTTGTCGACATGAAGAATGACTGGAAGTGCGTATTTGCAATTCGAAGGAAAATGAAACGCCAAATGGCCATGAAAACGTCATAACCATGAAAGGACACGACGAGGAAAGCTAGCCGCGTAGTCGCTGGCTGCAATCAATCGACGCGTTGGGGCCGCATCCGCTCTTCCAGCCGGCCGTTGTTCGCTAGGGAGGCATTCATTGTCAAAGAATCTCGAACGTGGTGCGGCGGCGGCGAAATCGTTGTCGGTCGTTCAGTTTCCTCAGCAGCCTGCCCTGCAACTGATCTACGACACGGCGCCGATTGGCCTCGCCGTCCTCTCTCCCGACTGCCGCTATCTGCAGATCAACCAGCGCCTTACCGAGATATGCGGCATCTCTGTCGAGGATCATCTGGGGCGCTCGGTTAGGGACTGCGTGCCGGCTCTGGCCGGGGCGGTCGAAGATATCGTCCACTCGATCATGGATACCGGCGTGCCGGTGACTGGCATCGAGGTTGCCGGCCAGCGCGCAGATCAAGCCGATGAACGGTTTTGGATCACCTATTGGCATCCGCTACGCAGCCCGAGCGGCGAAATTGTCGGCGTCAACGTCGCTGCGGAAGAGATAACTGAGCGCAAGCGCGCGGAAGCTGCATTGCAGGCGAGCGGACAAGAGACACGCCACGCCAGGGATGCGGCCGAGGCCGCGTTGCAAAATCTGCGGGAGACACAAAACTCCCTGATCGAAGCCGAAAAGCTCGCAGCCCTCGGGCGGCTGGTGGCAGGTGTTGCGCACGAGATCAACAATCCCATAGGCACCAGCTTGACTGTGGCCTCTGCGCTGGAACGAAAGATTGCAGGGATCGCTGCCGAATTCGCGAAAGACAATCTCAGGCGATCAAGTTTGAAGGAATTTCTTGAGATCAGCCGCAAGGCGTCGTCGCAATTGGTTACCAATCTCAATCACGCTGCGGAACTGATCCAGTCGTTCAAGCAGGTCGCGACTGACCGGAACTATTCGTCTCAACGCATTTTCGATCTCGGCGATCTGACCGAACAGGTCGCTATGAGTTTACGGCCGGCCCTGGGAAAGCAAAATCTGACCCTCAACGTCGAATGCCAACCTTATCTGACGATGAACAGCTATCCGGGACCGTATCGACAGGTGCTGACCAACCTCTTTTTCAACGCGGTCACGCACGCGTTTCCCGATGACAAGGGAGGTACCGTCGACATCAGGGTGCTGGCATCCGGGAATGACTATGTCGAAATTCTTTTTTCAGACGATGGCTGCGGCATGAGTAGTAGCGTCCGGCGCCAGGCATTCGATCCATTCTTCACGACGCGCCGCGATCAAGGCAGCACTGGCCTCGGCCTGCACATCGTCCACAGCATCGTCACGAATTGTTTGGGCGGCCGGCTCAATCTCGATAGTAAACCCGACGAGGGAACGAGAATCCAGATCATCCTGCCGCGTGCGGTGCCGGCGGCACTTGCCGCCACATAGCATTTGGCAGGCGCGTTGGGAGTGACGAGCATGGCTTCGCTGAAACTGCCGCTCTGGGTTCGTTTTGTCCTGCTGCTCGGTGTCGTGGGTCTGGCGTCGGGCGCAAGCCTGCTTGCCTATCGGTACTATACGCGTCCGGTAACGCTGACCGTGGCGGTTGGCTCGATTGACGGTGAGGCTGCCAAGGCAATGTCGGTCATTGCAAGCCGGCTGGTTTCGACCAACGCGCCGGTACGACTCAAGGTCATCGACAGCGGCACAGCGCTCGAAGCTGCTAAGGCATTTTCGGCAGGCAAAACGGATCTCGCGGTGGTTCGTGGTGACGTCGGTGATCTTTCGCAAGCCCGAGCCGTCGTCGTTGTCAGCCATATGGTCGTGCTCGTCATCGCGCCGCCGGGGTCGACCATCGACAGCATGGACAAATTGAAGGGCCGCCGCGTGGGCGTGATCGGCGGGGACGCCAATAGCAAAATTGTCGACGTCTTGAGCAAGGAATATGGGCTCGATCGCGAGAAGGTATTCAAGGATATCGCTTTGCCGGATGCCCGGCGCGCCATTCAATCCAAGGAGGTGGGCGCGCTGCTGATGGTGATCCCCTTGGCTGAAAAATATTTGTCGCTGGTGCGCGACGTTTTTCAGCAGGGCTCTAAAGCGTTGCCGGTGTTGATACCGATCGAATCCGCCGGGGCAATCGCGGGAGCCGAACGTGCTTATGAAAGCTTCGACGTGCCCAAAGGCACGCTGCGGGGATCGCCGCCGGTTCCGGAAGATGACCTGACGACCTTGAGGACTTCATTATATCTGGTTGCCGGCATGAAGCTCGGCACGGATTTGATCGCCAGCCTCACGCAAACGATCATGCGCGTGCGCAGGGAGCTTTTGGCCGAGCAGCCGATTTTCGCACAAATCGCAGCCCCCAGCACCGACGCGGATGCCTATCTTCCGCTGCATCCAGGAGCGGCGGCCTTCTACAACGGCACCCAGCAGAGCTTCATGGATGAATACAGCAACTGGATTTACCTGACACCGATGGCGCTGGGCGGCGCGGCTACCGTGCTTGCCGCGGCCTGGAAATTTCTTGGACTAGGCGAGCCGGCGACCGGACCGGGTCCCCTTGATTCTCTTTATGCCCTGGGACGCCGGATCCGGAAGGCCGGTACCGAGGCTGAGCTGTCGGATATCGAGGAAGAAATCGACGACATTCTCAAAGCGCAGCGGGCCAAATCCGCTGAAGGCGACGAGAACGCGGTGGATGACGCGACCTTGAATGTGGCGGCCCATCGGCTGGAGAGCTTGATTCACGATCGACGAAATATGCTCGCGAAGAAACCGACAATTGTCTCGGCGGCCTAAGCGACGCAGCGCTTAGCCGCCAGGCGCTGCGGAAATGAGATTGACCAACGGAAAGACTCGCAACCCAAGGAGAACAGTCATGAAAAAACATCTGATTATCTCTCTGCTGCTGGCAGGCAGCTTCGTCGCATTGAGCGCGATGGAAGCAAGTGCGGTGGTCTGCGCCCGCGGCGTCTATCGCGCAGGCTGCGTTGGCGCCGGCGGCGCCGTGGTCGCTAGACGCCCGGTTGTCCATCGTGTTGTTGCGCCGCGGCGGGCCGTTGTTGTTCGCCGCAGGGTGTACTGATCCGGGCATCTGACATGCCGGGTCGTCAACGATTGATCGGGGTAGTGATGTAAGCCAATTGGCAAATTCGAGACACCGGGCCGTATTCGAGCAGGACGGAGACATCTTGGCGATGAGCGCCTGGTTGATTTCGCTTGTTGTATTCTTAATCATATCCGGCGGCGCCTTGCTGGGGGTGGTTCTTCGGCCTTTGCTGTCGGAAGATCATCTGCATCCGGACTCCCGCGACGTCGTTAAAATGGCAACAGGCCTGATCGGCACGCTAACCGCGCTTGTATTGGGCCTGTTGATCGCTTCCGCGAAAGGTTCGTTCGATCAGAAAACCAACCAGGTCAGGCAACTGACCGCTTCCATGATCCTTCTCGACGATCTGCTCGCGCAGTATGGCCCGGAAGCAGCTCCCGTCCGAAGCCGTCTGCGGCAGAGCATTGAGCCGCTGGTCGATCGCATTTGGCGTGAGGAAGAGGGCCCGACCGGCAAGCCTGTTCACTTCGAATCGACCGCCGAGTCGTTGGCGTTCGAAAATGAATTGCAACGCCTGTCGCCGGATAATGATACGCAACGGTCGCTGCAATCTCGTGCCATTCAGGCCTTCACGGAAGGCGCGCAGATCCGACTGCGGTTATTTGCGCAGATCGGCAGCTCAATCCCGACTCCGTTTTTGGTCATTCTGGTTTTCTGGCTTAGCGCGATTTTCGTGAGCTTCACCCTGTTTGCGCGAGCCAATCTGATCGTGATGGCCTCCCTGTTTGTATGCGCGCTCTCGTTTGCCTGCGCGGTTTTTCTGATTTTGGAGCTGGATAACCCGTTCGCGGGGCTGATGGGGATTTCAAGTGCGGTTCTGCGGAGCGCGCTCTTGCCCTTAAACCCATGAGTGGTTTGCTGGATTGAGGCATGAAATCTTATTCAGGATGGCAGCAATGGTTACTCCGAAGCCGCGTTGGAATTCCACCATCGGAGGGTCTGAAGTGCGACAAACTGTGTGTCTTCCGGTGATCGCAGCTCACAGTGACCAAGGAGTAATTTGCGACAGCGCCCCGTGGCGGCCGGATGGCCGCCAGCAGACTGCGACAGGAGAGTAGCATGATGAAAACTACGACAGCCCTGGTTGTAGGCCTTCTCGTTAGTCCCGTCCTTTCACTCGCCGCCCAGGCGGAGACCGCCGTCACGGAACAGGAGGCGCAAGCCATCGGCGTGGACGCCTATGTTTATCTCTACCCCCTCATCACGATGGACATTACGCGCAGGCAACTCACCAATACTGACAAGGGGTTTGGCCGTGGTCCGATGAACGTTTTCCACAACGTTCCGGCCTATCCTCCGGCCAGCGACAAGTCGGTTGTCCGCACCAATTACGACACACTGTACTCGATCGCCTATCTCGATTTGCTCAAGGAGCCGGTTGTTGTTTCGGTCCCGGATACTGCGGGCCGCTTCTACATTCTGCCGATGCTGGACATGTGGACAGATGTGTTCGCGTCAGCGGGGTGGCGTACGACCGGAACGCAGGCGACAAATTTCCTCGTGACGCCGTCCGGCTGGAGACCCGATCTGCGCGATCGCTTCGTCGAGGAGCTCAAACTGCCAGAGAATACGCAGCGGATCGACGCGCCGACACCCTATGTCTGGATCATCGGGCGCACGAAAACCGATGGACCGGCAGATTATGAAGCGGTTCGCAAAATTCAGGCGGGCTTCAACGTCACTCCGCTCTCCGAGTGGGGCAAGACGCCCAAGCCGATCGAGCTTAAAGTCGATCCTTCCGTCGACATGAAGACGCCGCCGCGCGAGCAGGTAGACACCATGCCTGCCGGGCGCTTTTTCGCCTATGCGGTTGAGCTAATGGGTCAGCAACCGCCTCACATCACGGACCAGCCGATCCTCGCGCAAATGAAGAAGCTGGGCATCGAGCCGGGCAAGCCGTTCGACCTTGCAAAGGTCGATCCGATCATCGCCAGGGCGCTCGATACGGTCCCGGAGGCCGGGCAGAAGCTCATGGACTGGAAGCTGCCGACCATAGCGCGCGTCGTCAACGGTTGGTCGATGAATACCGATACGATGGGCGTCTACGGCAACTACTATCTCAAGCGGGCGATTGTTGCCCGTCTTGGCCTCGGAGCGAACCTCCCGGAAGATGCAATCTATCCGTTGAACCTTGCCGACGAGACTGGCAAACCGCTCGACGGATCGAACAAGTACACGATTCACTTCGACAGGGGTGCCACACCGCCTGTGAACGCTTTCTGGTCCCTCACCATGTACGATCCAGAGGGGAACGCTTACCCCAACAGCCTCGAGCGGCAAGCGGTCAGTTCTTGGATGCCCTTCAAATACAACGCCGACGGGTCGCTGGACCTTTATTTCCAGAACGAGAGCCCCGGCAAGAACAAGGAGGCCAACTGGCTGCCCTCCCCGAAGGGAGGGTTCAATCTGACGATGAGGTTGTACAGCCCCAAGGCCGACGCGCTTACGGGCAGGTGGGCCCCGCCGCCGATTGTCAAGTCGCCAGATACAAGCGCATTGAGCGCGCAATAACAGTCAATCGAGGCGCCGGTCTGCGGAGCCAGCGTTTTCGCTACATGTTTTCATCCGGTCGCCACGCAATTCCGTTCACCCATTTTAGTAGATTGGACAGTCCATGACGTGTCCGCAGCTACGCGGATCGCCCGAATTGGCCGAACCACAAGGGCCGTTGATTTGCTCGACCGCGACGCGATCGAATAGAAACGCTGTTTGCTACGGTGCGTGAGTCCGGAATTGGCGCTTTTCAGATTTGGCGCGATATCGGGCTCTGGTCCGCAATGCGCGCCAAAGCGGACGCAGCGCAACCATCCTATGACGGCGTGTTTGCGTTCTTGAGCGCCTGGATGGCGTTCCGCACCGCCGGATCCAGTCCCGCGCCGCCGGCGTCGAGATGCGCCGTGATCGCCGAGCGCATCCGCGGATCCCAGAATTTCTGGATGTGTTCGGCGATGCCGGGCACGGCTTTGCCTTCGCCCTGGCTCTTGAAGAACATGCCGATCTGGTTGGCCATATAGATCAGCCGGTCAGGCGACATGGACGGCTCCTTCGGCGGCGACCGCAGTTGTAACTCGGCCGGGATGGGTGAAGATCTCGAATCCGTCGGCGCGCGCAATGGCGGCCAGCGTAATGCCGGCCGCATCCGCCATCCGCACCGCCAGCGCGGTCGGGGCGGAGACTGCGACCAGCAGCGGCGCGCCCATCGCCGCCGTCTTCTGCACCATTTCGACCGAGACCCGGCTGGTCAGCAATACCATGCCCTCGCTGGCGGAAACCTTGCCGTGAACTTTTTCTCGCGCCAGCGCACCGGCCAGCTTGTCGAGCGCGTTGTGGCGGCCGACATCCTCGCGCAGCGCGACAATGCCGCGCCCCGGCGTCCAGAACGCCGCGGCATGCACTGCGCGGGTTTCGATATTGATCGCCTGCAGCGAGGCAATGCTCTGCATCGCCAGCGCAATCTCGCGCGGCGAAAATGACCGGCCAGCCGCGACGACAGCGGCCGGACGCACCGCCTCCGCGATTGAATCGATGCCGCAGATGCCGCAGCCGGTCGGCCCGGCAATATGCCGCCGCCGCTCGCTCAGCCGCTCCGCTTTCGATTGCGCCAGCCACATCCGCAGCTCGATGCCGTCGTCGAGAGCCACGATGTCCAGCGAGTCGATATCATCGGGAGACCGGATGATGCCTTCGCTGAGGCTGAAGCCGATGGCGAAATCCTCAAGATCCCGCGGCGTGCCCATCATCACGGCGTAGGTGCCGCCATTGTAGGTCAGCGCCAGCGCGGTCTCTTCCGGAATGATACGCGTGCCTTCGCCAAAGCCGCTGTCGCGCCAGACCCGACGATCAACCGTGCGAACCGGATCGTGCATTCGGCTATTCCGCGGCTTCGACGGATGGCGCGATGCGCCGGGAATGGCGGGCCTGCTCGTCATAGGCCTTTTGCCATTCCGACGGGCCATTCGACGGCGATATCTGCACCGCCGTGACCTTGTATTCCGGACAATTGGTGGCCCAGTCGGAAAATTCCGTGGTGATGACGTTGGCCTGGGTGTCCGGATGATGGAAGGTGGTGTAGACCACGCCCGGCGCGACGCGTTCGGTGATCTCCGCGCGCAGCGTGGTTTCGCCGGCGCGGCTGGCGAGCCTGACCCAGTCGCCATCGCGGATGCCGCGCTGTTCGGCATCGTGCGGATGCATCTCCAGCCGGTCTTCCTGGTGCCACACCACATTGGCGGTGCGCCGGGTCTGGGCGCCGACATTGTACTGGCTGAGAATGCGCCCGGTGGTCAGCAGCAGCGGGTAGCGCGGACCAGTACGTTCGTCGGTCGCGACATATTCGGTGACGACGAACTTGCCCTTGCCGCGCACGAAGCCGTCGATATGCATGACCGGCGTTCCCTCGGGCGCCTGCTCGTTGCACGGCCATTGCACCGAGCCGAGTTCATCGAGCTTGGCATAGGATACCCCGGCAAAGGTCGGGGTCAGTGCCGCGATCTCGTCCATGATCTCGGACGGATGACCGTAGTTCATCTCAAAACCCATCGCCTTGCTGAGACGCATCGTCACTTCCCAGTCGGCCAATCCGTTGCGCGGCGTCATTACCTTGCGCACGCGCTGGATCCGGCGCTCGGCGTTGGTGAAGGTGCCGTCCTTCTCGAGGAAGGTCGAACCCGGCAGGAAGACATGGGCGTAATTCGCGGTTTCGTTGAGGAAGAGGTCGTGGACGATGACGCATTCCATCGCCGACAGCGCCGAAACGACATGCTTGGTGTTGGGGTCGGACTGCAGGATGTCCTCGCCCTGGACGTAGAGGCCCATGAAGGTGCCCTCGACGGCGGCGTCGAACATGTTGGGAATGCGCAGCCCCGGTTCCTTGTTGAGCTTGACGTTCCACAGCGATTCGAACTGCTCGCGCACCGCGTCGCCCGAGATATGCCGATAGCCCGGCAATTCATGCGGAAACGAACCCATGTCGCAGGAGCCCTGCACGTTGTTCTGGCCGCGCAGCGGATTCACGCCGACGCCGGGGCGGCCGATATTGCCGGTGGCCATCGCCAGATTGGCGATGGCAATCACGGTGGTGGAGCCCTGGCTGTGTTCGGTGACGCCGAGACCGTAATAAATCGCGCCGTTGCCGCCGGTGGCGAACAGCCGGGCCGCCGCGCGCAATTCGCTGGGATCGACGCCGGTGGCAATGGCGGTGGCTTCCGGGCTGTTCTTGGGCAGCGCGACGAAGCTTGCCCAATCCTCGAACTCGCTCCAGTCGCAACGTTCGCGCACGAAGGCCTCATCGACCAGGCCTTCGGTGACGATCACATGCGCCAGCGCGGTGAGTACGGCGACGTTGGTGCCGGGCAGCAGCGGCAGATGATGCTGCGCCTCGACATGCGCGGAGCGGACGATATCGGTGCGGCGCGGATCGATCACGATCAGCCTGGCGCCGGCGCGCAGGCGCTTCTTCATGCGCGATGCAAAAACCGGATGCGCATCGGTCGGGTTGGCGCCGATGATCATCACCACATCGGTGTGCTCGACCGAGTCGAAGTCCTGCGTGCCGGCCGAGGTGCCGAATGTGGTGGCGAGGCCGTAGCCGGTCGGCGAGTGGCAGACGCGGGCGCAGGTATCGACGTTGTTGTTGCCGAAGCCGGCGCGGATCAGCTTCTGCACCAGATAGGTTTCTTCGTTGGTGCAGCGCGACGAGGTGATGCCGCCGATCGAATCGCGGCCGTATTTGGCCTGGATTCGCTTGAACTCGGAGGCGGCGTAGTCGAAGGCCTCATCCCACGACACTTCGCGCCAGGGATCGGTGATCTTGTTGCGGATCATCGGATTGAGGATGCGCTCCTTGTGGGTGGTGTAACCCCAGGCGAAGCGGCCCTTGACGCAGGAATGGCCGCGATTGGCCTTGCCGTCCTTGTACGGCATCATGCGCACGACTTCCTCGCCGCGCATTTCCGCCTTGAAGGTGCAGCCGACGCCGCAATAGGCGCAGGTCGTCACCACGGAATGCTCGGGCTGGCCGATCTCGATCACGGATTTTTCGGTCAGCGTCGCGGTCGGGCAGGCCTGCACGCAGGCGCCGCAGGAGACGCATTCGGAGCCCAGAAAACTCTCGCTCATGCCGGGCGAGACCCGGCTCTCGAACCCGCGCCCGGAAATGGTCAGTGCGAAGGTGCCTTGCACTTCCTCGCAGGCGCGTACGCAGCGCGAGCAGACGATGCATTTCGACGGGTCATAGGTGAAGTACGGATTGGATTCGTCCTTCGGCATCCAGGCCGCATTGGCCGCACCATCGGCCCTGGCGAAGACGTGGTTCTCGCCCTCATAACCGTAGCGCACGTCGCGCAGGCCGACCGCTCCGGCCATGTCCTGCAATTCGCAGTCGCCATTGGCGGCACAAGTCAGGCAGTCCAGCGGATGATCGGAGATATAGAGTTCCATCACGCCCTTGCGCAGCTTCTTCAGGCGGTCGGTCTGGGTGTGGACCACGAGGCCCTGCAGGGCGGGCGTGGTGCAGGACGCCGGCGTGCCGGCACGGCCTTCGATCTCGATCAGGCACAACCGGCAGGACCCGAACGCGTCCACCATGTCGGTGGCGCAGAGTTTGGGGATCTGGGTGCCGGCTTCCATCGCCGCCCGCATGATCGAGGTGCCCTCGGGCACCGTGACGCTCTGGCCGTCGATGGTCAGCGTGACCATTGCTTCGGATCTGGAGCGCGGCGTGCCGAAATCGATTTCCTGAATCAGCGACATGGCGATTGTCCTTTATTCCGCAGCTTGCAGGCGTGTCGGCACCGGGCCGAAATCTTCCCGGAAATGTTTCAGCGCGCTGATGACGGGATAGGGCGTGAAGCCGCCAAGCGCGCACAGCGAGCCGAACTTCATGGTGTTGCAGAGGTCTTCGACCACGGCGATATTTTCAGCCACGCGCTCGCCGGCGCGGATCTTGTCGATGGTCTCGACGCCGCGGGTCGAACCGATCCGGCATGGCGTGCACTTGCCGCAGGATTCGATGGCGCAGAACTCCATTGCGAAGCGGGCCTGCCGGGACATGTCGACGCTGTCGTCGAACACCACGATGCCGCCATGGCCGATCAGGCCATCGCGCGCCGCGAAGGCTTCGTAGTCGAACGGGGTGTCGAACAGCGCGCGCGGGAAATAGGCGCCGAGCGGGCCGCCGACCTGCACCGCGCGCACCGGTCGTCCCGACAAGGTGCCGCCGCCGATATCGTCGACCAGTTCGCCGAGCGTGATCCCGAACGCGACCTCGAACAGGCCGCCGTGCCGGATGTTGCCCGCGAGCTGGATCGGCATGGTGCCGCGCGAGCGGCCGATGCCGAAATCGGCATAGGCTTTGGCGCCGCCGGCGAGGATGAAGGGGATCGCCGCGAACGACAGCACGTTGTTGATCACCGTCGGCTTGCCGAACAGGCCCTTATGCGCCGGGAGAGGCGGCTTGGCGCGAACGATGCCGCGGCGGCCTTCCAGGCTTTCCAGCAGCGAGGTCTCTTCGCCGCAGACATAGGCGCCGGCGCCGACCCGGACTTCGAGATCGAAGTTTTGCGTCGGAGCCGCAGATGCGCGTACGCCGAGATAGCCGGCGCGCTTCGCCGCCGCGATCGCCGCGTTCATCGCCTCGATTGCGTGCGGATATTCCGAACGGATGTAGATGTAGCCTTTGGTGGCGCCGACCGCGATGCCGGCAATGGTCATGCCCTCGATCACCACCAGGGGATCGCCTTCCATGATCATGCGGTCGGCGAAGGTGCCGCTGTCGCCTTCGTCCGCATTGCAGACGATGTATTTTTGATCGGCGCTGGTCTGCGCCACGGTCTTCCACTTGATCCCGGTCGGAAAACCGGCGCCGCCACGGCCGCGCAATCCGGAACCCGTGACATCGGCGAGGATCGCGTCGCTATCCAGCGTCAGCGCGCGCGCAAGGCCGTTGTAGCCGTCATGGGCGCAGTAATCTTCCACCGAACGCGGATCGACCACGCCGCAGCGCGCGAAGGTGAGGCGGGTCTGCCGCTTCAGCCACGGAATTTCGTCGGTGATGCCTAGCCGCAGCGCGTGCGGGCCGTCGGCGGCCATCGCGTCGAGCACCGACGCCGCATCCGTCTCGGTCACCGGGCCGAACGCGACGCGGCCCTTGAGGTGACGCGACCTCGATCATCGGTTCCAGCCAGTACAGGCCGCGCGAGCCGGTTCTGACGATCTCGACGGCGAGCCCGCGTTGTTCCGCGGCGCGTCCGAACGCCAGCGCCACTTCATCGGCTCCGACCGCAACCGCGCCGGCATCGCGCGAAACGAAAATACGCAGGCTCATCGCATCGCCTCCGCAACCAGCGCGTCGATGCGCGCTTCGTTGAGCCGTCCGACCACGCGGCCATCCAGCATCGCTGACGGCGCGGTGGCGCACAGGCCGAGGCAATAGATCGGCTCCAGCGTCACCCGGTCGTCGGCCGTGGTGTTGCCAAGGGCAATGCCGAGTTTGGCTTCGGCGCGCGCAGCCAGCGCGTCGCCGCCGGCGGCCTGACAGGCCTCGGCGCGGCACAATTTCAGCACATGCCGGCCTGCGGGCTCGCGCCGGAAATCATGGTAGAACGTGAACACGCCGTGGACCTCGGCCCGCGACAGATTGAGTGCCGAGGCGATCATGGGAATCGCGGGCTCCGGCACGTAGCCGAAGGCCTCCTGCAGCGCGTGCAGGATCACCAGCGTCGAACCTTTGAGGTGGCTGTGCTCGGCGATGATTTCGGCGCCGCGGCCGGCATCCCATGGTTCGGAAATAAATTTCATATCTGTTCTCTATCAGGCACTTATTGCGAACCGATGAGATTTGGAATCGATCCAAAAATCAATAAAGCTGTCTCATGCTGCGATACGGAAACGCGATCAATACGGATATGAAATCGATTGATATGAAAACAGGATGAACGCATGAGTGCGCAGCTGCAGCGCTCGTTCGGCGTGGCTTTTTGCGTATTTGTCACCAGGGGATCGTGATATTCGTTGCCTGAAACCTGACCGAGAGGGCCGTTTTTGATCGACAAGCTTGAACTTCTGCTCGCGCTGGCAAAGGAACGTCATTTCGGACGCGCCGCCGAGGCCTGCGGCGTCACCCAGCCGACGATGTCGACAAGCCTCAAGCAGCTCGAGGAGATCCTCGGCGTCATGCTGGTGCAGCGCGGCTCGCGGTTTCAGGGTTTTACGCCCGAGGGCGAGCGGACGCTCGACTGGGCGCGGCGCATCGTCGGCGACACCCGCGCGATGCGGCAGGAAATCAACGGGCTCAAGGACAAGCTGTCCGGCGAGATCCGGATCGCGGCGATTCCGACCGTGCTGGGCATGGTGGCGTCGCTGACGACGCCGTTTCGCGCGCGGCATCCGGATGTGCGCTTCCGTGTGGTCTCCTGCACCTCGGCCGATGTGCTGGGATTATTGGAGAACCTGGAGGTCGATGCCGGGCTGACCTATATCGAGAACGAACCGCTGGGCAAGGTTCGCACCATTCCGCTTTACAACGAGAGCTACCGGCTGCTGACCTCGCCGGATGCCACGTTCGGCGACCGCGACCAGGTGACCTGGAAAGAGGT
Organism: uncultured Alphaproteobacteria bacterium; assembly: GCA_963734795.1. Classification (GTDB taxonomy): domain Bacteria; phylum Pseudomonadota; class Alphaproteobacteria; order Rhizobiales; family Xanthobacteraceae; genus Bradyrhizobium. The sequence goes on along the minus strand of CAVTIW010000008.1, from coordinate 379,311 downwards.
CGGGCAGGTGCCGCTGTGTCTGCTGACCCCGACATGCAGAACCGCCGCATCATCGATCGCGCGCTCAAATCCGTCGGCGCCGAAGCGACGCCGAGCCTGACTTCCAACTCGCTGCTGGTGCTCTACACCCATGTCAAGACCGGACGCTGGGCCAGCGTGATGCCGGCGAAGCTTGCCGAGACGCTCGGCCTGTCCGACACGGTGCGCAGCATTCCGATCGTCGATCCGATCGTCAACTACAGCATCGGACTGGTGGTTCCGCAGCGCGATCCGATGACGCCGCTGATTGCCGCGCTGGTGCACACCGCGCGCGAGGTGGCGCCGACGCTGGGGTCCTGAGCGCGAACAGGTCCTACGCCGGGCTGTCGCGGCGGCGCCCGTCTAGGCAGCCGCGGCGATCTTCGCCCTGGCCTGGCGCGCGTCGCGCGGCAGCGACACGCAGACCACGGTGCCGGTGCCGAGCTTCGAGCGCAGCCGCATCGATCCGCCGTGCAGATGGGTCAGCGACCGCGCGATTGCCAGTCCAAGTCCCGAGCCGTGATAGGTCTTGGTGAGCTGGCTCTCGACCTGTTCGAACGGCCGGCCCAGCCGCAGCAGCGAATGCGGCGCGATGCCGATGCCGGTGTCGGCAATCATCAGCACGATGGAGTTGCTGAGCAGCCGGCTGCGGACCACCACCCTGCCGCCATCGGGCGTGAATTTGACCGCGTTGGACAGCAGGTTGACGATGATCTGCTTGATGGCGCGGCGATCCGCCACCACCGAAATGGTGCCGTCGATATCGGCGTCGAGCACCAGGTTCTTGTCGTCGGCGCGCCCGGACACCACCCGCAGCGATTCCGCCAGCGTCTTCGACAGGTCGAGCGATTCCATGTCGAGCTTCATCCGGCCGGCCTCGATCTTCGACATGTCCAGGATGTCGTTGATCACCTCGAGCAGATAGTGACCGCTGGTCAGGATGTCGTGACAGTATTCCTGATACTTCTCCGAGCCGAGGGTGCCGAACATGCCGCTTTCCATGATCTCGGAAAATCCGATGATGGCATTGAGCGGCGTGCGCAGCTCGTGGCTCATATTGGCCAGGAATTTGGATTTGGTCTGGTTGGCTTCCTCGGCGCGGTTTTTTTCCTCGGAATATTTTTCGGCGAGATCGGCGAGTTCGAGGGCCTGCCGTTCGAGCGCGGTCTGCGAACGCTTCAGATCGATCACGGTGGCGCGCAGGCGCAAGTCGTTGTCGACCAGTTTCTGTTCGTGCTCCTTGATGCGGGTGATGTCGGTTCCGACCGAGACGTAGCCGCCGTCCTTGGTGCGGCGCTCGCTGATGTGCAGCCAGCTGCCGTCGTCGAGCTGGGCCTCGAAGGTGCGCGCGCCCGGCGCCTGGGCGGCGGTTTCCTGCAGCCGGGTGCGAACCTCCGGCATCGAGCCGACTTCGATCACGGTTTCATAGGACGTGCCCGGGGTGACCGCTGAATCCGGCAATTTGTGCAGGCGCTGGAAGTGCGAGTTGCAGAGCACCAGACGATCTTCCGCGTCCCACAGTACGAAGGCTTCCGGAATGGTCTCGATCGCATCGCGCAGCCGCAGGTCGGCCTCCACCGTTCTGCTCGGCAAGGCTCTTTTGCTCGGTGATATCGACGGCAATGCCGATCAGATGCAGGCCGGCGTCGCCGGCGCCCTGGCTGAGCTCACAGCGCACCCGCAGCCAGATCCAGTGGCCGCCGGTGTGCTGCATGCGGAAGGTCTGGTCGATATGGTTGATCTTCGAGGAAATCAGCTGATCGGCGATCGCGAACAGATCGATGTCATCGGATTTCACCAGCGCATTGACCTCGCCGAACGTCAAAAGGTCGCTGCGGGTGTCGAGGCCGAGCAGCGTGAACATCGATTGCGACCAGAAGATCCGGCCGCGCGACAGGTCCCAATCCCACAAGCCGCAGCGTCCGCGATTGAGCGCGGTATCGATCCGGCCGCGTACGGCGTCGTTGATGAGATCGCCCTCGCGGGCGCGGGTCGATTGCCAGTGGAATGCGAAGCCCAGGATCAGCACGACAAAGCCGGTGGTGGCCGAAAGCGTCACCGACAGGGCGGCGTCCGACCGCCAAAGCGAATCGACATTTTCCTGGATGACGATGACCTGACCGGGCAGCGATCTGACGACGTGCGCAATCGCCAGCGCGCCGCTGCCGTTGGGCAAGGTGATGTCGGTCACGCCGGTTTGCTGGCCCGACGAGTTCAGCGGCAGCGCCGCACTGATGACGTCGAGAAGGCGGTCGGTATCGCCAAGTGCGGCTTCGATCGGGACCCGGGCGAGAACGCGCTGGTCGACGCCGGTGACGATGACATGCCGGCCGGCCGCCATCGCCCATGACGGAATAAGGCCGGGCAGCAGGCTTTGCAGATGCTCGATTGTGGCGGCGCGATCCTGTCGAATTGAAGTCATGCGGTCGAGACGCTCGGCGAGCACATCGGCGACGGCGGCGAGGTCCCGCTTGATCGACGCGCGCTTTTGCCGGTTCTGATCGATCACCTGCACGAAAGCGCCCAGGCAAATGGTGATCAGGAAGGCGATGATCAGGGTAGGCACCGCACGGCGAAGCGCAGGCTCCGCTATCAGCAGCCTGTGGTAGGCCGGTTTTGCGATCGACTGCGCCAATCCCTTGATCGAATCGGATTGGACGCACGCGTTCGCCGCGTGTGCGCGCGCCATGCCTTTAGCCCCCTCGGAAAATCTTCTTGCACCCCGTTCGGAAGGACCCCCGGTCACTTCCGAATCACAGCGATTTGAATCCAGTTTTGGCGGCCTGTCGAGAGTCAACGATTCGTTAATGCAAATAAATCTTGTCCAACGCAAAATCGGGGCTGCGAAAGGCGCGCAAAGTGAGTCCGAAACGGGAACGCGTACCCGGCGTTCCGGATTGCGCTACGCGTTCGGCGGCTCGGCGTGGCTGATGACGCGCTTCACGGTCGGAAACGCGCGGCGCAACGCGCGCTCGATCTCATCGACGTTCTCGTGAACCTTGATCACGCTCATCGACGGCGCGGCGCGGCAATGGAAGTTGACGATTTCGCCGGCGTCGGTATTGCGCACCCGGACGCTGTGGATGTCGTGGATCGCGCCATCGGCGGCAAACCGCGACAGCGCGGCCTTGATCGCCGCGACGCGGTCGGGCGCGGCATCGGCGCCCAGCGGCAGTTCCGGTTCCAGCGGCTCGATGTGGGTGTCGACTTCGACGTCTTCGCCGAATTCCTCGCGGATGTTGCGCTCCAGCTCATGGGCGATGTCGTGGGCCGCGTTGAGCGCCATATCGCCGTCGACTTCGAGGTCGATGCTGACCGTCAGCTTGCCGCCGAGATCGTGCACGGTGACGTGGTGGATGGCGAGACCGGAATTGCGGGCGATCACCATGATGCGCTCCCGCACGCTCTCATTGTCGCGCGCGACCGGCACCGCGGTGAAGGTCAGATCGGCGTCCCCGAGCGCCCGCGTCACCGCACTTTGCGCGCTGCGCTTGATCTCGTCGACGCGGTCGATCGGATAGGTGCGCGGCACCTGCACGATGGCGTCGATGAAATGCGTCGGTCCGACCATCCGCACCCGCAGCCGTTCGACGTCGACCACGCCGGGCACCGCCCGGATCGCGGCGGCGGCTTTCTCCGACACGCCTTCGGGCGCGCGGTCGAGCAGGGTTTCCACGGTGGAGCGCGCCAGCCGCAATCCCAACGCCGAGATCACCAGCGCCACGCCGATCGCGGCGGCGGCGTCGCCCCAGGCATAGCCCAGCCCCGAAAGCGCAAGCCCGATCATGACGGCGAGCGCGCCGAGCACGTCGGACGCGAAATGCAGGGCATCGGCGGCCAATGCCTGGCTTTTGGTGTCGCGCGCCGCGCGATGCAGCGCCCGGGCACGCCAGAAATTGACGGCGATATCGACCAGCAGCACCACGAACGGCATCGCCGAGATCGTGGGCGGAGGCGCGCCCTCGCGCAGACGGCTGTAGGCCTGCACCAGGATGCCGCCCGCCAGCACATAGAGCATCGCGATGACGCCGAGCGCCGACAGGCTTTCGAACTTGCCGTGGCCGTAGTGATGTTCCTCGTCGGCGGGTCGGTCGGAGACCCGCACCACCATCCAGGTGACGACGGTCGGCGACCACGTCGACCGAAGAGTGCAGCGCTTCGGAGATCAGCGCCAGACTGCCGATGGCAATACCGACCACGAATTTGGCCGTGGCCATGCCGGCGCTGGCCGCAATCGAGATCGCGGCGACGCGGGATTTGATGGCGTGAAGGGGATGACTCATCGGCGCGGTGTAGCAGCCCATGATGTAACATTAAAGCGGTGAGCGGACGGGTTAGTTGCCACTCAATTGCAGCAGCGGTTGTTGCGAATTGTTCTGACTTTAAAGAGCAGGACTACAGCGTCACCACGATCTTGCCGAGGTGCTTGTTGGCTTCCATGTGCTCGAACGCCTTGCCGATATCGTCGAATGCAAACACCTTGTCGATCGGCAATTGCAGTTTTCGCGATTCCACCGCCGGCCAGATATCCTTGCGGACTTCGTCGAAGATCTCGCGGATCTCCTCGATCGAGCGGGTGCGGAAGGTGACGCCGATATAGTTGATGCGGCGCGCGGCATGCAGGTCGAAGTTGAAATCGGCGTGGGTGCCGCCGAGCCGGCCGACATTGACGATGCGGCCCTTGATCTTGGTGGCGTCGAGATTCTGGCTGGCGACCTTGCCGGAGACCTGGTCGACGATCAGATCGACGCCTTCGCCGTCGGTCGCCTTCAGCACCTGATCGACCCAGCCGGGATCGGACGAATCCACCGCGAGATCGGCGCCGAATTCCTTCAGCCGGCCGCGGCGCCCCGCATCGGTCGAAGAGCCGATCACGATTTTGGCGCCCTTGAGTTTTGCAATCTGCATCGCCATCAGGCCGACGCCGGAACTGGCGCCCTGGATCAGTACCGACTGGCCGGGCTGCAAGCGCGCCGTTGGTCACCACCGCGTTGTGCATGGTGGTGAGCGCGACGGGCAGGGTGGCCGCGTCCTCGAAGTTCATGTTGGACGGGGTGCGAAACAGCCGGCCGTGATCGGCCAGCGTATATTCGGCGAAGGCGGCGGCGCCGGAGCCCATCACCTTGTCGCCGACCTTGACGCCCTTGGCCTCGGGGCCGAGTTCGGCGATCTCGCCGGCCCATTCCATCCCCAGCACGGTGCCGGCGCCGCCGGCGCTGCCATGGGCGTGGCCCTTGGTCATGCCGAGGTCGGCGCGGTTGAGGCCGCAGGCGCGGACGCGAACCAGCACCTGCGTGCCCTTCGGAGCGGGCTTGGCGACGTCGGTGATTTCAGCGCCGTTGGCGCCGTAGACATAGGCCTTCATGAGGTCATTCTCTGTGGGTGGGTGAGGCGGGGCCGCTTATTCCGCGGCTTGACGGCGGCTGCCCGACATCATGCCTTCGAGCCGGCTTCGAATGATGGCTTCGGCGTCGCGCATGATGCGCGACACCAGTTCGGCGCAGCTCGGGATGTCGTGGATCAATCCCTGCACCTGTCCGGCGGACCAGATGCCTTCGTCGGCGTCGCCGGTCGCGTAGACCATCTTGCCGCGCGCGCCGGCGACGAGATCGCGCACCTGCTCGAAGGTCGCGCCGTCCTTTTCCATCGCGACCACCTGCTGGCTGACCGCGTTCCTGGCGACGCGCGAGGTGTTGCGCATGGTGCGGAAGATCAACTCGGTCTCGCGCTCGTCATTGGCGACGATCTTTTCCTTGATCAGCTGGTGGATCGGGCTCTCCTTGGTGCACATGAAGCGGGTGCCCATGTTGATGCCCTCGGCGCCGAGCGCCAGTGCTGCGACCAGGCCGCGGCCGTCGCCGAAACCGCCCGAGGCGATCATCGGGATCTTGACCTTGTCGGCGGCCACCGGAATCAGGATCAGGCCCGGCGTATCGTCCTCGCCGGGATGGCCGGCGCACTCAAAGCCGTCGATCGAGATCGCGTCGACCCCCATGCGCTCCGCCGACAGCGCGTGGCGGACGCTGGTGCATTTGTGCACCACCACGATGCCGTGCTTCTTGAATTCGGTGACGTGTTCCTGCGGCTTGTTGCCGGCGGTCTCGACGATCTTGATGCCGCTCTCGATGATGGCCTGGCGGTATTCGGCATAGGGCGGCGGCTTGATCGACGGCAGGATGGTCAGATTGACGCCGAACGGCTTGTCGGTGAGGCCGCGGCAGCGCGCGATTTCCTTGGTCGAGGTCCTCCGGCGTCGGCTGCGTCAGCGCGGTGATGAAGCCGAGCGCGCCGGCATTGGCGACCGCCGCCACCAGCTCGGCGCGCCCGACCCATTGCATGCCGCCCTGCACGATCGGATGTTCGACGCCGACGAGCTCGGTAAATCGCGTTTTGATCATGTTCGACCCCTGAAGACGTCCCCGGCGCGGTGGACTCGCACGCGTTCTGTCTTTTTTGAATTTTCACGCGGCAAGATGCCGCCGGGCCCGGCAAATGTCCACCGGGCCCGACGACGATCCAAACAACGCGATCATGCAAAAATGGGGGATTTTGCTTCGATTGGCCCGGCTGCGCCGTACAGCCCGGCGATTTTCGCGCGTTGTGACACCAGCGCCAGCACCGCGTCGAGCGCCGGCGTCGGAATCCGGGTCAGGCGCCCCATTTCCTGTACCACCGACACCAGCGGGTCGATCTCCATCGGGCGTCCGCGCTCGAGATCCTGCAGCATCGAGGTCTTGTGGGCGCCGACCTTGCGCGCGCCTTCGATCCGCCGTTCGACATCGACGCGGAATCTGACGCCGAAGGTTTCGGCGATGGCCTGGGTTTCCAGCATGATCGCCTTCGACAACGCGCGCGTTGCCGGATCGGAGCAGATCACATCGAGCGTCGCGTAGGTCAGCGCGCTGATCGGATTGAGGCAGACATTGCCCCACAGCTTGAGCCAGATTTCGTCGCGGATGCGGTCGAGGATCGGCGCCTGCATTCCAGCCGCGACGAACACGGCGGACAACCGCTCGACGTCCGGACTGGTCTCGCCCGACGGCTCCCCGATCGGAAAGCGATCGCCGTAGACGTGGCGGATCACGCCGGGCGCCGCGATCTCGGTTGCGGGATAGACGATGCAGCCGATCGCGCGCTGCGGACCGAGCTCGCGCCACTGCCGTCCGCCGGGATCGATGCTCTCCAGCGTCGACCCCTCAAAGCGGCCGCCGTGCCGGTAGAAATACCAATAGGGAATGCCATTGACCGCGGTGACGATGCGGGTCCGAGGCCCGAGCAGCGGCTGCATCGCCTCGATCACGCCGGTGATGGAATGCGCCTTCAGGCAAACGATCACGAAATCCTGGTGTCCAAGTTCGGCGGGATCGTCGGTGCAGCGCGGCCGCACCACGCGTTCTTCATCGCCGATCAGCAATTTAAGTCCGTCGGCACGCATCGCGGCAAGGTGCGCGCCACGCGCGACCAGGCTGACATCGGCGCCTGCGCGTGCGAGCTGCACACCGAGATATCCGCCGATCGCGCCGGCGCCGTAGATGCAGATTTTCATGAAATCTTTCGAACAGGGTGGCGGAAAAATTTCAGCACAGATCACCTGCCGGTTTTGAGCATCTCAAAGCCAGGGCGAGCACGGACGCTTGGAAGCTTTTGTCAGGCGGCCGAGACGGATCGCGGCGCGGCCGTTGCCTCGTCGTCGAACGCGGTAGAGATGTCGCGGACGCTGATGACGCCGATCAGGTGTAGTCGTCGATGACGGGCACGATGGCGGATGTGGTTCTTGTTCATGAGATGACGAACGTGTTCGAGCGTATCGGTCGAACAGCAGGACACCAGTTGCTGCACCGAAATCAATTGCGAAACCTTCAGGTTGACGCCGGCGGCGCCGTGTTCGGCAATCGCGCGCACCACATCGCGTTCGGTAAACATGCCGACCGCGGTATTGCCTTCGGTCCGCACCACATCCTTGACCACAAGCGCGCTGATATTGCTGGCGCGCATCAGTTGGGCGGCGATGCCGACGGTCTCGTTCATTCGGACCGTAGCAATACGTGCAGTTTTCTTGCGCAGGATGTCTCCGACTTTCATCGCAACCTCCTTCAGGTCGGCCACAGGATGTCTTTTGTGTGGGGTAAATTGGTATACATTATGCCAATTGTCAATTTAATATTTTGAAATCGGGGCATCTCAAGGCCGCAAAAAAGTGGCAGGATTGTTGACGTTTCGGCGGTCGGTGCTCAGACGCGGCGCCTGCGGCGGATGGGCATCGGAGGGCCGCTACAGCATTCTGGCATTTTGTATTCATGTCTTTATCGAATGAAAAAAGGAGGCGCACCGCGATGCGCCTCCTTTTATTGAATTATTGAAGTGCGAAGCCTGTCAGGCGGCCCTGACGTCGCGGGTCCGGGCGTCGGTCGCGGCTTCATTGCCGAGGATAAAGGCGCGCCGCATCGGCTTGATCACGAACAGGGCCAGCAGCGCTGCGGTGGCGTTGAGCGCCACGGCGATGACGAATACGGCCTGCCAGCCATATCTGGCCGCGACAATGCTCGCCAGCGGCACCAGCAACGAGGCGGTGCCCTTGGCCGTATACAACATGCCGTTGTTGGTGGTGGCGAATTTCACGCCGAAAGTATCGCCGCTGGTGGCGGGAAACAGGCTGTAAATCTCGCCGAACACGCCGAAATACACCGCGGTCGCCAGCACGAAAACGATGGGGATGTGACCGTACACCGACAGCGTCAGCAGCATCAGTGCCGCGGTTCCGAATGCGATGAACATGGTGTTCTCGCGGCCGATGGTGTCGGAGACCCATCCGAAGAACGGGCGGCCGAAACCGTCGAAGATCCGGTCGAGTGAAATCGCGAAGGTCAGGGCGGCCATCTGGAAGCCGAGCAGGCCCACCGGCTCGTTGGCGATCTTGAAGTCATGCGCAATCGGCGCAATCTGCGCCGCCGCCATCAGGCCGCCGGCGGCGACCATCACGAACACCAGATACATCACCCAGAAGATCGGGCTCCGCAGCACCTGCGGCGGCGTGAAGTCGATCTTGGTCTGAGGCAGGTTGAGCTGTTTCTTTTTCGCCGGCATCGCCCGCGATGGCTTGCGCAGGAAAAATGCCAGGATGAAAACGATCACGCCCTGTCCGATGCCGAAAGTGAGAAACGCATGCTGATAGCCGCTTGCGGCAATCATGTTCGCGATCGGCACCACGGTGATCGCGGCGCCCGCGCCGAAGCCGGCGGCGGTGGCGCCGGCGGCGAGGCCGCGGCGGTCGGGAAACCATTTCAGGGCGTTGCCGACGCAAGTGCCGTATACCGAGCCCGCGCCGATTCCGGCGACGATAGCGGCGATATAAAGCAGCACCAGCGAGTTGGCGTAGGAATTCAGCACCCAGGCGACGGCGATCATCACCCCGCCAAACATGATGACGATGCTCGGACCGTATTTGTCGACGAACCAGGCTTCGATCGGAACCAGCCAGGTTTCGGTCACCACGAAAAGCGTGAAGGCCAGCTGGATCGCGGCGCGGCCCCAGTGATATTTCGCGTCGATCGGATCGACGAACAGTGTCCAGCCGTATTGCAGGTTTGCGATCATCGCCATGCAGACGATGCCCATCGCAAGTTGCAGCCAGCGGAAATACGCGGCTTCGGCGGGGGGCGGCGTTGTCGGTTGTGTGGTGGCGGTCATGGTTCCTCCCAAGGCACGCTTCTGTTGACGACGAGCGTTACCGGTCGCGGTATTTTGGTATGTGATATGCCAGAGCGCAAGTCATTCTTTCCGGCGGGCGTTTGACTTGCGCGATATGTCGCAGTCCGGAGCGGGCGTCAGGCGGAGTGCGCCGATCAGGTTTCGGGCAAAAAAGAAAGGCCCCGGAAACCGGGGCCATAGTCGGGAGGATGCTTTGCGAGCTCGACGCTCGGCTGCAGCGGAGACGCTCCGCTGCAAGGCCCTATTTATTGGAGCTCAGAGACCGAAATAGGGCAGGTCGCCATTGCGGATGGCGACAGCGGCGCTCGCCATCAGCAAGCGGTCGACGATGGCCATCAAGCGGCTGAACAGGCTGGCGGAAGGCGTGAGGCCGAAAGAGGCGGTCTTGGACATTTTGTCCCCTTGTGACGGTCCAGCGGATCGCTGCGATGTTTTCCAGAACCCCATCTAGGTATACCAGATGCCAGCAACAATCCGTTTGTTTGCATAGCAGCATATTACCTTTTGCAATGCAGCAAAACAATGGCCGGTAACCCCGGGCCAAACGAAAAGGCCGCCGGAAACCGGCGGCCCTGATGAAGTGCTCAGTGAGTGTGGAGATTTACTCGGCGGCCACCTTGCGCGGCGGATCGAGCGCGCCGGAATCGTGGATCTCCGCCACCTGATGATCGGTAAAGCCGAGCACCTGGCGCAGGATTTCGTCGGTGTGTTCGCCGAGCAGCGGCGAGCGCGTCACCTCGGTCGGGCTGTCCGACAGCTTGATCGGATTGCCGACCGACAGATACTTGCCGCGCTCGGGATGATCGACCTCGACCACGGTGCCGGTGGCGCGCAGCGACTGGTCTTCCGCCAGTTCCTTCATCGACAGGATCGGACCGCAGGGGATGTCGTCCTTGTTGAGGATTTCCATCGCCTCGAACTTGGTCTTGGTCATGGTCCAGAGTTCGATGCGCGCGAAGATTTCGTTGAGGCGCGACAGCCGGGCCGGCGGCTTGGCGTAATCGGGATGGGTCTTCCAGCCGGGCTCGCCGATGACGTCGCAGATCTTCTCCCACACCGGCGCCTGGGTGATGAAGTAGATGTAGGCATTGGGATCGGTCTCCCAGCCCTTGCACTTCAGGATGCGGCCGGGCTGGCCGCCGCCGGAATCGTTGCCGGCGCGCGGCACCGCGTCGCCGAACGGAATGCCTTCGCCGAACTGGCTGTATTCCTTGAGCGGGCCGTGGGCGAGGCGCTGCTGATCGCGCAGCTTGACGCGCGCGAGGTTGAGCACGCCGTCCTGCATCGCGGCGGTGACCTTCTGTCCCTTGCCGGTGACGGTGCGCTGATAAAGCGCGGTGACGATGCCGAGCGCCAGATGCAGCCCGGTGCCGCTGTCGCCGATCTGCGCGCCGGTGACCAGCGGCAGGCCGTCGCGAAAGCCGGTGGTCGATGCCGCGCCGCCGGTGCATTGCGCGACGTTCTCATAGACCTTGCAATCCTCGTAAGGGCCGGGACCGAAGCCCTTGATCGAGGCCACGATCATCTTCGGATTGATGGCCTGGATCTTCTCCCAGGGAAATCCCATGCGATCGAGCACGCCGGGGCCGAAATTCTCCACCAGCACGTCGCAGCTCTTGATCAGCGCGGTCAGGACTTCCTTGCCCTTCGGGTTCTTGGTGTCGAGCGTGATCGAGCGCTTGTTGTGGTTGAGCATGGTGAAATACAGGCTGTCGACATTCGGCACGTCCTGCAACTGGCCGCGCGTGATGTCGCCGACGCCCGGGCGCTCGACCTTGATCACGTCGGCGCCGAACCAGGCCAGCAACTGCGTGCAGGTCGGGCCCGACTGGACGTGGGTGAAATCGAGAATGCGAACGCCCTTCAGCGCCTTGGTCATATGTTCTCTCCTTGGAAATACGAAAAACGTGTCGACACGCCCGCGAAAGCGGGCATCCAGTCGTCAGCGCCAGTTACTTCTTCTTCAGCTCGCTTTGCGGGTTGAGGTTGCCGATGCGGCCGCTCTCGCTGCCGGCGGCCGGGTCGATCACCGCGTTGATGAGGGTCGGCTTGCCGGAGTCCATCGCCGCGTCGACCGCGCGCTTCAGTTCGTCCGGCGTCGTGGCGTTGACGCCGACGCCGCCGAAGGCTTCCATCATCTTGTCGTAGCGCGAGCCCTTGACGAACACGGTCGGCGCCACGTCCGCGCCGCCGGTCGGATTGACGTCGGTGCCGCGATAGATGCCGTCATTGTTGAAGATCACGATGCAGACCGGCAGGTTGTAGCGGCAGATGGTCTCGACTTCCATGCCGGAGAAACCAAAGGCGCTGTCGCCTTCGACCGCGAGCACCGGCTTGCCGGTCTCGATCGCGGCCGCGATGGCATAGCCCATGCCGATGCCCATCACGCCCCAGGTGCCGACGTCGAGGCGCTTGCGCGGCTGATACATGTCGATGATGCCGCGCGCGAGATCGAGCGTGTTGGCGCCTTCGTTGACCAGGATGGCATCCGGCCGCTCCTTGATCGACGGTGCGCAGCGCGCCGAGCGCGCCGTGATAGTCCATCGGCGAGTTGTTGTTCATCAGCCGCGGCGCCATCTTGGCGACGTTGTCGTCGCGTTTCGCCTTGACGGCGCCGATCCAGTCGGCCGGCGCGGCCGGCCAGTTGCCGTCCATGCCTTCGAGAAGCGCCGCAACGCAGGAGCCGATGTCGCCGACCACAGGAGCGACGATCTCGACGTTGCTGATCCATCTCCCTGGGCTCGATGTCGATCTGGATGAACTTCTTCGGCGCCTCGCCCCAGGTCTTGCCCTTGCCGTGCGACAGCAGCCAGTTGAGGCGCGCGCCGATCAGCATCACGACGTCGGAGTCCTTCAGCACCGTCGAGCGCGCCGCGCCCGCGCATTGCGGATGCGTGTCGGGCAACAGGCCCTTGGCCATGCTCATCGGCAGGAACGGAATGCCGCTCTTTTCGACCAGCGCGCGGATCGCGTCATCGGCCTGCGCGTAGGCCGCGCCCTTGCCGAGGATGATCAGCGGACGCTTGGCGCTCTTGAGCACGTCGAGCGCGCGCTTGACCGCAGCCGGGGCGGGAATCTGGGCCGGGGCGGCATCGATGACCTTGACCAGCGACTTCGTGCCGGCTTCGGCGTCCATCACCTGCCGAACAGCTTGGCCGGCAGATCGAGATAGACGCCGCCCGGACGCCCCGACACCGCGGCGCGGATCGCGCGCGCCAGGCCGATGCCGATATCGGCGGCATGCAGCACGCGGAAGGCCGCCTTGCAGAGCGGCTTGGCGATCGCGAGCTGATCCATCTCCTCGTAGTCGCCCTGCTGCAGGTCGACGATCTCGCGCTCGGACGAGCCTGAAATCAGGATCATCGGAAAGCAGTTGGTGGTGGCGTTGGCCAGCGCGGTCAGGCCGTTGAGAAAGCCGGGCGCCGACACCGTGAGGCAGACGCCGGGCTTTTTGGTCAGGAAGCCGGCGATGGCCGCGGCATTGCCGGCGTTCTGTTCGTGCCGGAACGAGATGACGCGGATGCCTTCGGCCTGCGCCATGCGGCCGAAGTCGGTGATCGGGATGCCGGGCACGCCGTAGATCGTGCTGAGGCCGTTGAGCTTGAGCGCGTCGATGACGAGATGAAAGCCATCGGTCAGTTCACGCTCGGGCTTCGGCTTTATTGGTATCGATGCTCTGTACTGTGGCGGACATTCCGCTTCTCCCTGATCGTTTCTTGATGCGGACGAGTTCGCCGCTTCTTAAGCCGTCGTCCAAAATGAAGGGCTGTGGCTGGTTAAAACAGCTCTTGGCCGTGCGCTTCGACATAGGCGGCAAGGCCGAGCGTGTGATCGCGTGCGCGCTTTTCCGCAAGCTCGGTGTCGCGCTCTTCGAGCGCCTCGATGATGGCCATATGTTCGGGCAGCGAGGTCGCGGTGCGGTCGACGCGTCCGATCGTCAGTTGCCGGTAGCCGCGCACGTGCAGCAGGATGTCGTTGGTCATGTCGACCAGCACCGGCGACTCGCTGAGCGAGATCAGCGCCTGGTGAAAGGCGATGTTGGCCTTGGAATATTCCTCGACGTGATCCTGCGGCAGGCGGTCCTTGCCGAAATTCTTGAAGAAGTCGCGCAACGCGGAGATGTCCTTTTTGCGCGCGGTGGTCGTGATCAGCCGCGCGGCCATGCTCTCGAGCGCGGCCCAGGCCCGGATCATGTCGACGATCTCGGTCTTGGTGCGGCGCACCACGACGATGCCGCGGCGTGGCACGGTCTTGACGAAACCGTCCTGCTCCAGCATCGCGATGGCTTCGCGGATCGGGGTCCGGCTGACGCCGAGGCGCTCCGACAACGCGCGCTCGTCGAGCATGACCTGCTCGGGCGTCGCATAGATGTCCATCTTGAGGATGGCTTCCTTCAAGGCTTCATAGGCCTTGTTCTTGAAGCTGGTCTCCGGCGCAATTCGGACGATCGAGATCTCTGCCTCGGTCATGGTGGGTGGCGCCTTGGTTTGTTTCCGTATGGGCACGACTGATCTCCTTGGTGGGAGATGTCTCTTACCAGAACAATATCGTAATTTATTTTTGGCATACCAAATGCCAGAATGTCAAGTTACCCCTGTTTTCGGCACTTCCATCTGCCGCGCTCCCTTGACAAGTGCGTTTCTGGCATACCAAATGCCATAACGAGCTCATCTTCGGCAGCCGGAACGATGCCGCAGCAATGTGGATGCACGGTTGCCATCATCAGCACACAGATCGGGTGCGCGCAGGGCGTCGTCCTGAAGCCATCCGCGCTGCCGACGAACTAAAAAATTGACGCCAAGGAGGAAGCCAATGTCGAATTCCAAAGATGCGGTCCGCAAAATACTTGATCGGGTCAAGGCGGACAAACGCACCAGTCTGACGGCGCCGGAAGGCAAGCTGGTGTGCGATGCCTATGGCATTCCGGTTCCGAAGGAGGGCGTGGCCAAATCCGCCGCCGAGGCGGCGAAGATCGCGACCGAGATGGGCTTCCCGGTGGTGATGAAGATCGTCTCGCCGGACATCCTGCACAAGACCGAAGCCGGCGGCGTGATGGTGGGCGTGAAGACCGCCGCCGACGTCGAAAAGAATTACGCGACCATTCTGGCGAACGCCAGGAAGTACAAATCCGACGCCAAGATCGAAGGCATTCAGGTCCAGCAGATGCTGCTGGGCGGGCCAGGAAGTCATCGTCGGTGCCGTCACCGACGGATCGTTCGGCAAGCTCGTGGCCTTCGGCCTCGGCGGCGTGCTGGTCGAGGTTCTGAAAGACATCACCTTCCGGCTCGCGCCGGCCACCAAGGCACGACGCGCTGTCGATGCTGGACGGCATCCAGGCCCATGAAATGCTCAAGGGCGTGCGCGGCAGCGATCCGGCCAACCGCGATGCGATCGCCGACATCATCGTCAACGTCTCGCAGACTGATCACCGATTTCCCTGAGATCACCGAGATGGATCTCAATCCGGTGTTCGCGACCAAGACCGATGCGATCGCCGCCGACGTGCGCATCGTGGTCGACTTCGCGCCGAAGCCGCCGCGTCCGCGTCCCAAACATGACGACATCGTGCGCCAGATGAACCGGATCATGAAGCCGAAAGCGGTCGCGGTGATCGGCGCCTCCGCCGAGAACGGCAAGATCGGCAACTCGGTGATGAAGAATCTCATCAATGGCGGCTACCAGGGCGAGATCTACCCGATCCATCCGAAGGCCGATGAGATCATGGGCAAGAAGGTCTACAAGTCGGTCAAGGATGTCCCGGGCGAGATCGACATCGCCGTGTTCGCGATTCCGGCAAGCCTGGTCGCCGCCGGCGCTGATCGAATGCGGCGAGAAGAAAGTCGTCGGCGCGATCCTGATTCCCTCCGGCTATGCCGAAACCGGCAACGTCAAGGGCCAGGAGGAAATTCAGGCGATCGGCCAGAAATACGGCATTCGCCTGATGGGGCCGAACATCTACGGCTTCTATTATACCCACGCCAATCTGTGCGCGACGTTCTGCACCGCCTACGACGTCAAGGGCTCGGCGGCGCTGTCGTCGCAATCCGGCGGCATCGGCATGGCGATCATCGGCTTTTCGCGCTCGGCCAAGATGGGCGTCTCGGCGATCGTCGGTCTCGGCAACAAGTCCGATATCGACGAGGACGATCTGTTGACCTTCTTCGAGCAGGACGACAACACCCAGATCATCGCGCAGCATTGCGAGGATCTGAAGGACGGCCGCGCCTTCGCCGAAGTCGCCAAACGGGTGTCGAAGAAAAAGCCGATCGTGGTGCTGAAGGCCGGCCGCACCTCGGCCGGCGCCAAGGCCGCAAGTTCCCATACCGGCGCGCTGGCGGGCGACGACAAGATCTATGAGGACGTGTTCAACCAGTCCGGCGTGATCCGCGCCCGTTCGCTGCGCGACATGCTGGAGTTCGCCCGCGGCATTCCGGTGCTGCCGACGCCGAAGGGCGAGAACGTCGTCATCATCACCGGCGCCGGCGGTTCGGGCGTGCTGCTGTCGGATGCCTGCGTCGACAACAAGCTTTCCCTGATGACGATCCCGCCCGATCTCGACGCCGCGTTCCGCAAATTCATCCCGCCGTTCGGCGCGGCCGGCAATCCCGGTCGATATCACCGGCGGCGAGCCGCCGATCACCTATGTCAACACCGTCAAGCTCGGACTCGAAGATCCGCGCATCCACGCGCTGATCCTCGGCTACTGGCACACCATCGTGACGCCGCCGATGGTGTTCGCGAGGAACATGGTCGAGGTGAAGAACGCGATGAAGGCCAAGGGAATCGAAAAGCCGATCGTGGCGTCACTGGCCGGCGATATCGAGGTCGAGGAAGCCGCCGATTATCTCTACCAGAACGGCATCGTGGCCTACGCCTACTCGACCGAAATCCCGGTCGCGGTGCTCGGCGCCAAATACAAATGGGCGCGCGGCGCGGGCCTGCTGTAAAACGCTTCGAGAGCCCAACGCAAAAATTTGCCGCCCGGTGTTCCGGGCGGCTTTTTTATGCGAAATGAAGCGTGCCAGGGCGCATATTCATCAATCGAGCTTGATCGGTGCAGCTGGCTCGATGTCCGCTATGCCCCGATGGCGACCAGGTTCTGCAGCGCATCGAAACGACGCGATGTGCCAACAAGCGACGTCAGCTTGAAATGAAGAGGTCGCCAACTGAGGCGACCTTAACGGAATATAAACCACGCCAAAATCGCCGCAGCAAAAATAACGAGGCACATCAGGAAAAGCGGAAGGTTTTCTTCCTCTCCACGCAGCTAGCCGGGCTGTTGGATCGAAGCTCCAAAAATTGTTTTGGTTTATCAGCACGCCTACCGGTGGATGAAGACCGAGGCGCGCCAACTGAAGAAATACATGGTCGGGTTCAATCTCGTTTCAGACCGGAGAGCTTAGGCGTTTTACACGAAATCTTGTTTAGGCGCTTTTGCACGAAAGCCTTAGGTCCTTCGCCCAGGCAATACTTGCTTAAACCGTTGCAGGAAAAGTCAAAATCATGAACGCAAAAGATGGTCTCGATCGGTTATTCGCCAATGCACAAATGGTGCCCCGCCGGGATTTTCTCGCCTCAGGTGTTGCGCTGTTTGCAGCGGCTTCTTCCAGAGAGGCTCTCGCGGCCGCACCCAGCACCGTGACGGATCAGGATCGCGAACATATGCGCCAGGCGATCGAGTTGATGCGCAAGGCCGGAGTAATCGAAAAGACCGGCGGGCCATTCGGCTGTGTCATCGTGCGCGACGGCGAGGTGCTTGCCGCCACAGGCAACAGCGTTTTGAAGGACAACGATCCTTCCGCTCATGCCGAAGTGAATGCCATTCGTGCCGCCTGCAAGAAGGTCAACGCGCCGAACCTCAGGGGCGCGACGATGTACACGAGCTGCGAGCCTTGCCCGATGTGCTATTCAACGGCGTATTGGGCACGGGTCAGCAAAATCTATTACGCTGCGGCCTGGACTGACTATTCCGATCTGTTCGATGACTCCAATATCAGCATGGACATGAAGAAACCCTACGCTGAAAGGGCCGTTCCAGTTGAGCCACTGATGCGGAACGAAGCCCAAAAGGTTTGGCTCGAATTCCGGAAAATGCCTGATCGCGCAAAGTACTGAGGTTCCCTGCGGTACCGTCAACGCGTTAGGAACGCATCGTGATTTTGGACCAATGCGGGAACATGCGCGTTCGCTTGGGCCGAGGTCCGTTCCGGGTCCAAACTCGGAAGTGGAGAGCCATTCGCGGAGAGTCCGCTCCGCCCCGATGAACGGACTTCGTCAGACCGGGCCGACTGGCCCGTTTCGTGCCAATTTCGGACTCATGGACCGCGCTCACGCGGGAGACGCTGGGGCATGCTTTAGCGAAGACGCGCTTCTGACGGGCCATGACGCGCCCTAAAAGATTCACGCGCACAGCCAATGTCGCTGTGGGGCCAAGATGACAAGAACTCAGTACGAGTATATGTCTTCCGCTTGCCCGCAAATGCGGTCGGCAATTCGCATTCGTGCCAAACCCGGATGCGAACGGTCCAACGATCGCCATGAACGCCGACGAGTTTGGGCGGACGAACCAATTGGACCACCATGTCCTCCAGCTCCAACACCAGTATCGCCAGGAAAGCTCGCGCGAAAGCCGAGGCGGATTTTGCCATTTGGCTCATGATGGCCAAGCTCGGTGGTTTCGATGACCTTCCGCCAAACGCACAGAACTTTCTGACCAACTATCGAACCCGACTCGAAACGATGAGCGAGGCCGAGTCCACCGCCCTGGCCGTTCGCGAGGTGTACAGCGCTTATTACAGCGAGATGGGAGGCGCGGGCGCGGCGCCGGAACCAAAGGCTCGCAGCGCAACGACAGAGGGCAAAGTCGTGCGGCTTCAGGGACGGCCTGAACCTCAGCCCGGACCATCGGCTGCGCGCCATTCGACCAGGCCAATGATCCGAAAATCCCTTCCGGCACTGCTGATTTTTGCGAGCATGGTGGCCCTGATTGTCGCATATAGATTTCTGACGCGGTAACACCGCCCGCGGATTGTGTGCTGGGACGAAGTGCTGCTCACGGCAACCGCGCGGAACCCGGGGCGGCTCGCTAAGCTTCTCTGCCGTACCCCGCCACCACCAGCAGCGGGCCGCCTCGTATCCGCATCTACAAAACCGAGATGTCCGCGACGTTCGCTTTCCCCCGATAGCGACGGTGCGATTGGGTTAGCTCAGAAACGGCAGGTCGACGTGCTCTCGCCGCGTGCGGCCGCAGCCTCGCCGCAGGGCTATTTCACCTTGCGGCGCGCCCGGTACCTGCGAATACCCTGCTGCGTCAGTTGAACGGATAGTACCGAAGCGAGAAAAAGAGCATGTTGTTGTCGACGTTAAGCCCCTGGTTCGGCGTGCCGGTGCCAGTGGGAACGCCCGCGAACGCAGTCAGCCTGACATATTCATACTGAGCGCCGACCCTGACCCGCCCCATGTTGCCCTTATAGGCATCCTGCCAGACGCCGATCGTGAACTCCTGCGTTTTCTGGACGTCGAACGTGCAGGTAAAGCCAGCGATCGGCGTGTTAAAGGCGCCGAGCGTGCCGCCAGTCAGATTCTGATCGACGCATCCATTATTGACGAAATTGGGGTTGCCCCAGCCGCCTTGTATCCCGGCGACGGCCCACGCATTGGCGTAGGTTTGATCCCGGCCATAATACGTATAAATGTCATTGCCAGCGAACGGATGGGCTACCGCGCCCACCATGAAACTCAGTTCGGTAACCGGGCTAAGCGCACCGTTTGGCCCGATGACGGCATCAGGCAATTGGCTTGAGGTGTAGCGGCCGATCCCTTGACCGTATAGAACGCTGCCCTGCAGATCGAGAAATTTCGGAATCGCCGGCAGCAGCACACTACCGCCGACGCCCCAGGCAAACGTAGCCTTCTGCGACCAGCTATTGGGAACGTTCGCATTGGCAACCTCATCGGTGAGCCAGCGCTGCACTCCCAACAATTCATAGTGGCCGTAGCCCGGATCGAACGCAAACTTCTCGATGATATCAGGCGCGATGTCGTTGGAGCAAGTGCTTGTGCCGTTGAGATGCGACGCGCCGGTGCAGGTGTTGTTAATGCTCGTAACGATCGGGGCAGGCGGCGATACAGTCGCCGCGCTGGGCGAGCCCGGAAACACGGCTCCCGGCTGCTCTATCGACAGGCCGAATGAAGCGATGTTGTTTATTTCCTGCACATAACGGATTTGCGGGTTGCGCAACCAATCGAAGCCGACGACGTACTGTGCGTCGATGGTCAGCGGCACGTTTTCGTAGTTTGGCAGCATACCGACCCGGTTTTGGGTCAAGAGGCTCCAGGCCTGACCGGCAGCGACGTGGAAGTGATAAATGTCGTTGTCGTATTCACCGAACGCTTGGCGTATGCGAGGCGTGAAGCTATTGCTCTCGCGGTTGTTCGCGTCGGTCGAGGCACCGAGAAAATCCATTTCGTAGTAGGCTTTCAGGTGCTGATTTGGGTCAATATCTCCTGTCACCTTCAAGGCAATGCGGCTCTGCTGCGCGCTCGCACGGAACTCGCGTTCGTTGTACAGAGCCGAATTCCGTAATGGGATACCCGGGCTGCCGAATGGCGGATTGCCTGCCCCGTCCGAAACTTCGTTGTGCTGGCGGTACGCGCCTTCCATCGCGACGAAGGAGCCGGCCATCGAGAAATGGATTCCGTCGAACCACGACGGAAAGGCTTTGATCGGCATCGCACCATCTGCCGGCGCCGGCGGCGGCGGGCTCGGGATTATAATTTCGTTGCCGTTACGCGCCGTGACTGCCTGCGGTGGCGTGCCACCAGCCTGTCGCGGCGCCGATTGTTTCCTTGATTGCGCCAGCTCTTTCTGCATGGCGTCCAATTGCCGCTTCATGGCATTAATTTGCCGCTGCAATTGTTCTTCGTCAGCATGAGCCGACGCAACGATCAGCTGAGATGCCCCGAGCACCGTCCCAGCAAGACAAACGCGAAGCATTCCCCTGAGTGACATGACGAAACCTCGACTCCGCCAATTTTCTCGATGCATGCGAGTTTTATTTCAAACTGTGACGCGCGCATGACTGCTCCCCCCTAAGCGGAACTCCGCTGCAAATCTAAAATCGTTGTGACATATCAGTCACATTTAAAAGTCAGCCATCATTTAAAAGAACCAGCTCATTTAAAAGCACTATCATTTAAAAGCACTATCCATGAGCAAATCATCGGTCGAGAGTTGACACGGAAAAGCGCTGCAAAGACTCAGACGGGATGCGGAGCGTAGAGCGTCCAACCGTTAGCAACTCAGGCAAAGGTGGTTACTCCGTGTCGCGGTACTGATTGGGGCAGGCACTCGTCGGCAGATCGCATGATTCACCCAGAATCCCCACGCCCGGCACGAATGTATAACCCGGTCCCCTGATCGCGTCCGCAGGAACGTGGGACAGGAAGTGGTACTTCGGCCCATAAGGCAGCGCTGCGGGCTGCACACCCTCATGCCATCGATGGGTCGCGTAAACAGCGTGCTCGCGATGAACGCGATGTGGCTTTGTGTATTTGTCGCCATTTGCCGCCGTGGCAGCCGGCGAACCGAGCGAGACGGCAAGCATCGCTGTGGCGAGGCCGACAACACCTGTCGCGCGGATTTTGAACGATCTGATTTTAAAAGACATACGGAACCTCCTTGTTCTTCAGGGGCCCGCGCCCCTTCGGAATCTGATTAGGATTCGAACAAAGTGAATTCAAGAGTCTCCCGGTTAAATTTAAATTTTGAGTCTCCCGGTTAAATTTTCGCAACGGCACATCCCGCTGAGCCACTATTCGCTCAGCCCACCCACCGATCTGCCTGTCGCGTTCCAATGCTGTGCAGCGAGTGTCACCGGCGACGCCGGCATAGGTCGCGCCCGAATGCCGGCGCAGGCGTTCATGATCGAAACGAGTGGTCGCAAAAGCCTTGATGGGATCTACCTCGAGCTGCGGGCATACACGGTGCGCCTGTACCCCGCATAACGCTCGATAACGGCATAGCGCTTTCTTTCACATGCCGGGTCTAGTTTGAAAGATAGCTTTTGCAGCCGGCGCTCGGCAAGTCGCAGTAGTCCGGCGGCGCGGAAGACGCGTAGGTCAGTGCAGGCTGAACCGGCGCGTAATTGAGGTTGCGATCCATCTGCACCTGCTCACGCCTTGCCCGGTCGGGCTGCGTGGCTACACCGACGTGAGCCGCTGCAGGCAGGCTCTGACCGGCAACAAGGCCGACCGCTATTGTGGCAATCGCCAAGGAACTCCGGAAGCGGGTCAAATACTGTTTTTTGCACATTGTATTTCTCCTTTTGCTAGGTGGCGGATGCCACTCGACGTAAATTGAGCTTCTGCCAGCAAACTTTCCAATATCGAATTGTGGTCTGTATTATCTCCCAGGCAGATCGATCAGGACTTGAGCAGCAAAGTGCTCAGCTTACGAAAGAAAGATCGGCAGTGAATCTGCATCAGCCTCCGTGACATGCTGTCGCGAGCGGCAGCATGTCACGGAGGCGGCACGGGCTTCAAACCTGGCGCAATCTGCGGCGAGCAATGCAATCGTCACTCACGAAGGTGTTCGACCGAATTGGACGCAACATCGAACTGACGCAAGCGGGGCGGGCCTTTTTGCAGAAGGCACGTGCGGTGCTTGCAACAGCCCAATCCGCCGAGCTGGCACTCCTCGAGTTCAGCGACTTGAAGCGGGGCGTGCTTTCGGTGCAAGCAAGTCAGACGATCGCAAGCTATTGGCTACCCCGTCATTCGGTAGCGCTTCGTCGGGCTATCCGCTGATCGACATGCACCTCAACATCGGGAATACGGCGCAAGTCGTCGTGGCAATCGAGAGCGGCAGCGCAAAACTGGGCTTCGTGGAAGGAGCCTTTCATAGCGAGCAACTCGCCCGGTCGCCCGTCGCGCGGGATCAGCTTATGTGGTTGTCGCCCCGGAACAGAACTCGCTACCCGAAAAACGGTTGACTCCGGCCGATCCCTCAAAAGTCGATTGGGTACTGCACGAGCGCGGATTCGGTCCCGGCCGGCTTTCGAGGACGCGCTGGTCCGGCTTGGTCTTGAAGCGCATGCACTGCGCGTACAGTTGGAGCTGCCTTCGACCGAAACGGTGCGCGCCGCTCGGCGACGGTGCGGTCTATGTCGGTAAATTCATAGGGTCCGATATCGCCATTCGAAGCCGTCTCGTTTACTCCGTTTTTTGCCAGTAAAAATGGCATACGCAGGCTCCGGTTCTGGTTGTCAAAGGTAATGTTATGTTATAACGTTGCGTTATGGGGGTAATTCCATGAAACCTTGTCCTGCGTACACCGACGCGGCGCTCTCAGGTCCCGGCAATTTCAGCGAACAGCAGACCGCGTTTCGCTTCGACGAAGCCAGGGCGCATGTGCGAAACGCCGTGAGGTGCGCAGAGGCCGATGGCATTTCAAGTGAGACCTTGGCCCTTGCTCTCATCGGCGAGGCGCTTCCGCCGATTGTCCATGAGCATGGCCAATTTGGGCGGCCACAGTTCTGATGAAACTCGCCCGCCGTCTGCGCGCTGGGCTTTAGATTTGGAGTGTCCCATGGGGGAAGTTGTACGATTTATCCCAAAGTCTGAGCTTGAACGGGCGCGTCTCATCAGAGAGGCCCGCGCGATATACGAGAGCATATTCCCCGACGCTGAAGGGCCCCGGCAACCAAAACGTGGATAGTCCAGTGAAAGCGGACTCCGAACAGCCGCGCGGCATTCGGTGTACAAATGACCGCCGCGTACTCAATGGCACCTTCGGCGCCCCGGAATGACGGTCCGACTATGCTGCGCCGGCTTTCGACGGACGCAGCCGCTGCATCGCCCAATCCAGTCCGGCGGCGACGGCCAGTCCGGCACAGGCGGCCAGCGCATCGACGATAAAATCCTCTAATCTCGCATGTCTCCCCGGCGCCCAAAGCTGCAGGATTTCGATGACGCCGATCAACACGACGGCGATCGCCGTCGTCAGCGGCCGATGTCGCGTATAGGCGAAACCAAAGGCCAGCCCGATCAGAATGAACGCGAACGCATGCTCGCCGTCCTGACCGAGGTTGGACTGCGGCCGAAAGCGCGGCGGACCCAGCGTCGCAAAGGTGACGGCCGCGGCCAGAAGCCAGGCGAATATTCTGAGGATGATTGTCATTGGGACGGGATATCACGATTTCAGGACTAGGATACCGGGCTCACGCGAACTTGCGATGCTGTGTGGTTAACGGACTCCCGCACGGGATCACAGCGCTTCCCGCACGCCGAGGCCCAGCATGAAGCGCTCCCGGATCTGCACGGGATCGCGGCGGGTTGTGCCGGTTCCCGGCTTGTCGTCGATCCGCACCCCGATCAGCGTCGGCCCGGAAGCTGACAGCGACTGATCGACAAGACGCTCGAAGTCTTCTTCATCGGCCGCCCAGGCGCTGTTGGCGAGGCCGCAGCCGAGTGCGATCGCGACGATATCGGACACCGCGGCGGCGGGGGTCGGTTGCGCGCCGGTGATCTGGTAGACGCCGTTGTCCATCACGATCATGCAGAGGTTTTTCGGCGCCAGCGTCGCGATCGTCGACAGGCAGCCCAATTGCATCAGCAGCGAGCCGTCTCCTTCCAGCGCGAAGATGCGGCGCTTCGGCTGCGCCAGCGCGACGCCGAGCGCGATCGGGAAGGCGAGGCCCATGCTGCCCAGCATGTAGAAATTCTGCGGGCGATGGCCGGCGGCCCACAGATCGAAATTGGTGTTGCCGATGCCGCCGATGACGGCTTCCTCGTGCTTCAGCCTGGCGACCAGCCGCGAGGTGAGATCGAACCGGTTCATCACCTTGGTATTGCGGGCAGGGGTGTTCGATTGCTTGCTCATGCGATCGCTCACTTCTCGAGAACCTTGCCGCCGGTCAGCAGCGGCGACAGGATCAGCGCCACCGGCGCCTGCGTCGTGATCGCCTGCTTGATCGATCGGTCGACGATGAACTCGAACTCGTCGAGCCGGGTCGCGGTGTGATGCTCCATCGCCAGCGAGTCGAGCACCGGCCGCATGGTGCGGCACACCAGCGACTGCCCGTAATTGAATTCGCCGAGCGTGCCGCGTTCGGACACGAACATGATCAGCGGAATCTGGTAGGGGACGCGCCAGCGAGGCCAGCACATTGGCCAGCGTCGCGAAACCGAGGTCTGCATCAGCACGGCGCCGCGCATGCCGCCCATCCACGCGCCGGAGACGATGCCGACCGCTTCTTCCTCGCGCGCGGTGGGGAAGGTCGTGAAGAATGGATCGGCGTGAATATTCTTGATCAGCGTGGTCAGCACGCGGTCGGGAACGTAGGGCACGAGCCTGATGTCGTTGCGCTTGAGCGTTTGCAGCACCACCTCGTGCCAGGTCCGCTCGTGCGAAGCCTTTTCAGACTGAGGCCTGTGGCGAGGTGTGTCCCTCGGCAGCCGCCATCGAATTCTCCCTTGCTTTGCGACGATTTTTCGTTCGCGACATTGCCGCCCGCGGTCCTGTCGAGGCGCCGAAACTTGACGCGATCTCCGGGATTGTCAACATGTCCCGATCGTTACCGTGCCTGCGCCTCGCGGCGATGCCGCCGCTGTGTTAGGCGTGCAATAAAACAAGCAACAAGAAGATCGGGAGAGATGCCATGGGCGGGTGGTTCCGGATTTTTGCCGGCGCGGCGGCGATCTGCGCCGCCGGCGGCATGGCGTCCGCCCAATCGCCATTTCCCTCCAGGCCCGTGCATATTTTCGTGCCCTACGCGGCCGGTGGCGCGGTGGACATCCTCGCCCGCACGCTCGGCGATGTGGTCTCACGGCAATGGGGCCAGGGCGTCGTTATTGAAAACCGCCCGGGTGCGGGCGGCGTGGTGGCGTCGCAGGCGCTGGTAACGTCGCCGCCGGATGGATACACGCTCATAGTCGTCGCCAGCGGTCATGCCACCAATGCGTTTCTGTACCCGAAACTTCCCTACGACACCTTCAAGGATTTCACGCCGATATCGCTGCTGGCCTCGTCGCCCAACATCCTGCTGGTGCGCGCGGATTCTCCGTTCAGGACGCTGGCCGACATGATCGCGCAGGCGAAGTCGAAGCCGGGAAGCCTGTCGTTCGGTCACGCCGGCAACGGAACATCGACGCATCTGGCCGGCGAGCTTCTGAAGAATCTCGCCGAGATCGATATCAGTGCCATTCCCTACAAGGGCGGCTTGCCCGCGATCAACGATCTGTTGGGCGGGCAAATTCCAATGTCGTTCAACAACGGGCCGGAATCGGTCGGGCAGCTTGCGGCCGGCACCGTTCGTGCGCTTGCCGTCACCACCGCATCGCGGGCGTCGTTTCTGCCTGATGTGCCCAGCATGGCCGAGACCGTGCCGGGCTACGACACCGAGGTGTGGTGGGGATTGCTCGGACCGGCCGGCATGGCCCCCGATCTGGTCGCCAAGCTCTCGCATGATTTCGTTGCGGCCTTGAACACCGAGCCGGTAAAGCAGCGTCTGGCCAAGCTCGGTGCTGCGCCGATCGGCAGTTCGCCGCTGCAATTCGATGCCACGATTCATGCCGATTACGACAAATGGGGCCCGATCATCAAGGCGGCCGGCATGAAGGCCGAGTGATGCCGGTGATTCCCGCTTGTCTGCCGCCGCGCGAGGTCAGCCGGCCGAAACTGCCGCCGCCGCCCAACGCCTGCGATACGCATGCCCATGTGTTCGGGCCCGCGGCGCGGTTTGCCTACGCCGATGATCGCAGCTACACGCCGCCGGACGCGCCGCTCGAAAAATACCTTGGCATGCTCGACGCGATCGGATTTGCGCGCGGCGTGCTGGTGCAGGGCAGCGCGCATGGCCGCGACAATTCCGCGATGCTCGATGCGCTCAAGCGTCGGCCGGATCGCCTGCGCGGTGTCGCGGTGGCGGACACCGACGTCGCGCCGGCCAATCTGCGCGCCTGGAATCGTCTGGGTGTCAGGGGTTTGCGCTTCAACCATTTCTTCCGCGACAGGCAGTTGCACTATCGCGGTGGCGTGCCGCTGGCCGCGGCGCAGGCGCTGGCGCCGGTGATGGCCGAACTCGGGTGGCACCTTCAACTCTGGATCGACGTCAAGGATTTGCCGGAGACGGTCCCGGTTCTGAAATCAATGGGTCTGCCGGTGGTGATCGATCACATGGGCCGGACCGACGCCCGCGCCGGCACTGCGACCACAGGTTTCCAGAGTCTGTTGCGCGCGGTCGGCGACGGCTGGTGCTGGGCCAAGCTGTCCGGCGCGCACCGGCTCAGCCGCGACGCGCCCGATTATCCCGACGCGCGGCCATTCCATGAAGCACTGGTCCATGCGAATCCGGAGCGGCTGGTATGGGGCGGCGACTGGCCGCATCCGCGCGTCGAGGGCGAGATGCCCGATGCCGGGCATTTGTTCGAATTGTTTCAAGCCTGGACGCCGGACCGGGCGACCCAGCACCGCATCCTCGTCTCCAATCCTGCCAAGCTCTATGACTTCCCGAACTGAAGGTCCGCCATACATGTCCGTCAACAACAAGCGCGTGTTCTACGTCAAATATCTGGCGCATGAGATTTATGCCGACATCCTGCGGGCGCGGCCCGACGTGCGGCTCGACCGGCTCGAGAACGAAAGCGCCGATGACATCGCCGCCCCGATCCTGGCTGCGGCGCACGCCTATCAAATCGGTGCGGCGCGCGACGAAATCGCGCGCCACTTCCACGTCGATGCGGATCTGCTTGCGGCGGATGCCGAACCTGCTGATCGTCTCCAGCAATGGCGCCGGTTTCGACCCCGTCGATGTCGCGGCCTGCACCGCGGCGGGCGTGCTGGTGGTCAATCAGTCCGGCGGCAATGCCCATTCCGTCGCCGAGCACGCCTTGGGAATGTTGCTCACGCTGTCGAAACGCATTCTCGAGGCCGACCGCGCCTTGCGCCGCGACCCCAACGTCAACCGCAACGCCTTGATGGGCACCGAGGCGCAGGGCAAGACCATCGGCATCGTCGGGATCGGAAATGTCGGCCGTCGCATCGCCGCACTCTGCAATGGCCTGCTCGGCATGAAGGTGCTGGCCTACGATCCCTATCTCGTCGGCAACCGAGATCGCAGCACGCGGCGGCGAGAAGGTCGAGCTGGACGAACTGTTGCGCCGCTCCGATTACGTGTCGATCTCCTGTCCGCTGACCCCGGACAATCGCGGCATGATCGGCGCCCGCGAATTCGCGCTGATGCAGCCGCATGCGTATTTCATCACCACGGCGAGGGGTTTTATCCACGACGAGGACGCGCTGCTTGAGGCGCTGCGCAACAAATCGATCGCCGGCGCCGGCCTCGATGTCTGGTCCAGGGAGCCGCCGCCGCCGGACCATCCGCTGCTGCAGTTCGACAACGTGCTGGCGAGCCCGCACACCGCGGGAGTGACCAAAGAGGCGCGGGAAAACATGGGCCGGATCGCCGCCGAGCAAATACTCGACGCGCTCGACGGCAAGCGGCCGCCGCGCATCGTCAATCCGGCAGTGTGGCCCCGCTACGCCGAACGTTTCGAGCGCGCTTTCGGATTCGCACCGGCGTAGTGCGCGATTGAGCAGCGCGCGGGAGATTTTCGCCGCCAGAACCCCGCCAAACCCTTGTGGGGCAGGACCCTAGGATTTCAACGGCATAAATTTGAGCGAGAAACAGCGCGCCGGCCGGACGGCGATTTTCCACCGTGATCGCCGCGGAATGCAATTCGGCGATACGCTGAACGATGGAAAGCCCAAGACCGGTGCTTCCTGCCTTGCTGCGATCGCGCCGCCAGAAACGCTGAAAAATAAGATTGCGCTCGTCTTCGGCCACGCCCGGTCCGTGGTCGAGCACGCTCACCGTGCCGTCCTGGTCGACGACAAATTCCACCGTCGTTGCCGGCGCGGTGTGCGTTGATCGCGTTCTCCGCCAGGTTCCGGATGGCGCGGCTCAGCATCTCCGGATTGCCTTTGACCCACACCGGATCGGTTGTGCCGAGCAAGGCGACGTCCTTTCCCTGCGCCAGCGCCAGCGGCGCCACGAATTCCGCGACCTCGGCGGTCACCGATCGAAGATCGGCTTTTTCGAGCGGGTCGACCACGAACGCATCCAGTTCCGCGATCTCGAGCAGCTGGCTGATGATATGCGCCATGCCGTCGACGTCGTTCCGCAAAGCCTGCCCGATCTGCTTGTCTTCCAAAGTATCGAGGCGGGTTCTCAAGATGCTGAGCGGGGTGCGCAGTTCGTGCGCGGCATCGGCGGTGAAATCGCGCTGAATCCGAAAGCCCTCTTCAAGCCGGTCCAGCGCCAGGTTGATGGCGGAGACCAGCGGGCGGACCTCGCGCGGGATCTCGTCGGTCGGCAAGCGAAGATCGGTGCGCGTTGGTCCGATGTCGCGGGCGATCTCCGAAGCCTGCCGACAGCGGCCGCAGCGCACGACGGAAGATCGCGATATCCGCAATCAACAACACCAGCAGGATGGGCAGCGTGATCCAGCCGACGTTTTTGTAGAAGTCGGCAACGATGTCATCGTCAGCACGTCGCGGTTGGCGAGATCTTCACCGGTCTGGATCCAGACGGTCTGGTCGCCGATCGTCTTCCTGACGCTGGCGCCGGAAACGGTGGCGTCGCCAAGCCGTTGCTGCAGGAATTCGACATTGCCGGTTCTGGCGTCGGCGGGAAACAGCGCCGCGTGATCCCTGAGCGAGGAAAACAGCACGCGACCCCGATCATCGACCACCGCATAGGAATAGCGGCCATAGGCCTGCGAATAGAGCCCGAGCATGTCGAGCGGAAGGTCCAGTTCGAGACTGCCGTCGCTCCGCGCGCTCAGATGTTCCCCGACTGAAACAGCCTGTTCCTGCATGGCCTCGTTGTGAATGTTGTTGGTCGCATAGTTCAACAGCCATGACAGCGCGAGCGACATGAAAATGGAGGTGATGACGACGGCCACGACATGGAGAATCACGATGCGTGAAATGATCGACTTGAACCTGATCACGCTACTTCTCCTCGGCGATGAGGTATCCGACTCCGCGAATGGTATGAACCTGGACCCTGGCGCCTCGCTCCGAAAGCTGCTTGCGCAGACGGTGGACGTACACCTCGATCGCGTTCGATGCGACTTCTCCCGAGTGTCCGAAGATGTGATCTTCAACCTGTTTCTTGGAAACCACGCGGCCCTTGCTGCGCATCAGCAGTTCGAGCACCGCGGTTTCGCGCGCCGACAGGACCTGGGGCTGGTCGTCGATGGACGCTTGCCGGTTTCTTGTATCGAATTCGAGATTGGCGATGCGCAGCGAGCTTCCAAGCAGATTGCCGGGCCGTCGCAATTGAGCTTCCAGCCGCGCGACCAGTTCCTCCAGCGCGAACGGCTTCACCAGATAGTCGTCGGCTCCGCTGCGCAGGCCGAGCACGCGATCATGAAGACCGCCGCGCGCGGTAAGCACCAGAACTGGGATCGGGTTGTTTTGGTGGCGCAACTCGCGCAGGAGTGTCAGGCCATCGCCATCCGGCAATCCCAGGTCCAGGATCAGGGCAGCGTAGAACGTGGTCCGAAGCACGCTCGCGGCTTCCTCGACCGTGGACAAGATGTCGGCCTGGTAACCCGCCGTTTGCAAGCCCTTCGCCAGAAGTTCGGCGAGCTCCGCATTGTCTTCCACGACCAGCAACCGCATCCGCGGGGTTCCATCCGGTTGACCAAAACGAAGCTAGCCATGAACCCAGTTCAGCCATCAAACAAGACCGCTCTCCCCGGGCACCGCGGCGTTTGTAAGGTTGATGTAAGGAAAGCAGGTGTCGGACAGATCCAGGTCGGATGCTGGCAGCGCACCCCGCTCCAGTCGAACCGCTTCATCGCGCCGGGGCGCACTGCCGTCTTAAGACGTTGTGCGCGGTCTGATGATCCACCGTCAGACCTGATCACGAGCCTTCCAGACGAAAAAAAGGAAGGCCGCGATCACCCCGATCAGGATCAGCATCCAGTTCTGGCCTTCGAAACCGAGAAACGTAAAATGCTCAACGAGAAACTGCACCGCTAACGCTCCCCCCTTTGGGCAGAATAAGCGTTCTGTTTGTGCAGGATAGGCGTTTTGGCGGCCTGAATATATTATTTTTGTATTTTAAGGGACCGTCCGCTAGCGGATACCGCTTGGCACGGTGATGAAGACCCGCCAACGCACAATGAAGTCACGGCAATACCTCTTTGCGCGCGGTGTCCATGGACAATCCATTCAGGAAATCTTCCAGCGCCTGTTTTCCGGCTGATTGGGCCGCGTGATAAGAGCGGAAGCCGCTGTCCCACAGTTTGACGCCCATCGGCCTTCTCTTGCGGCGTATTTCCCAACACCAGGTGTACTGGTCGTCTCCCGTCCGGGAAACGACGACGTAGAACGACCTGCGTGGTGAAGGATGGAGCATAAGCAATCCAGACCCCTTCAGTTCGAAGAAAGGATGTTGTCGTCGCGATCGGCGGTGGTTGACCGACACAGCCCCCGTCTAGCCCGCCGAACTATTTTCAAGGCGGGACTGCAGGCGATAGCCAACGCCAGATTCGGTGATCAGTAGGCGCGGCTGATTGGAATCGGCTTCGATTTTCTGCCGTAATTTGCGAACCAGAATCCGCAGGTACTGGATATTGTCTCGCTGGTTGCCGTTCCAGATCTCCTTGAGCAGCTGATCGTGCGTCACCACCAGACCGACGTGAGTCGCCAAAATATGGAGAAGGCGATATTCCTTTCGGGTCAATCTGATCTGGCTCTTGTTGAGCAAGACGGTTCGGCCAACAAGATCGATCGACAGCGGGCCGGCTGTTACGACAGGATTTTCGGTCGCGCTCTTGAAGTATCGCCGTAACGAAGCTTCGCTGCGCGCCAGCAGTTCGGCGATCCCAAACGGTTTAACCACGTAATCATCTGCCCCCAGCCGCAGCAATTGAACCTTCTCCTGCTCGTCCGATTCCACCGAGAGAATAATGACGGGCACGTTGGACCATGACCGGAGCTGTTCGAGAACCTCGGTTCCGTGAAGGTCTGGCAGCGCCAGATCAAGAATAATGAGATCCGGCGCGCTGAAGGTTGCCGCTTTCAGTCCGTCGGCGGCGTTCTCGGCCTCGAGGACCGAGAAGCCATGGAGTTCGAATCCCGCGCGAAGAAACCGTCTTATTTTGGGTTCGTCGTCGATCACGAGCACGACATTGGCGGGTTTATTCATTGGCCATGGCCGTCAATCCGGAAGCCCTCAATGGAGAGTCGGGCAGGGCAATGGAAGCCGTTGTTCCCTGTCCCTGAC
Source organism: uncultured Alphaproteobacteria bacterium (assembly GCA_963734795.1). GTDB lineage: Bacteria > Pseudomonadota > Alphaproteobacteria > Rhizobiales > Xanthobacteraceae > Bradyrhizobium. Next base: position 347,284 of record CAVTIW010000008.1, on the reverse strand, counting down.
CCCGGCTGGAGACGTCGATGCTTCCGCCGTGCGCTCTGACAAAAGTGGATGCGATCCAAAAGCCGAGACCGGACCCGGGAATTGTGGCCTGATGGCGTGGGCTTCGGAACGACTTGCGGCCAAGTTGCTGCTGGTCGTCCGGCGCTATTCCGACACCTTGATCGGAAATCGTCAAAATGACGCGCCCTTGTCCGGCCCGTATCCTGATCGTGATCGTTGAGCCGGATGGCGAGTATTTGGCTGCATTTTCGAGTAACTGGCCGCACGCTTCCTCAATCAGACCGGAATCCACATGGACCAGCGGCAAATCTTCGGCGAATTCGATCTCGACGTGATGTGCCGCCAATCGTCGAGCTCTTCGCCGGATTGCCGCGTTGATGATGTCTCTTGGATCTGCCCACGCCAGGTGCGGATTGACGCCGCTGGCGGTAACCCGCGTCGCATTCAGGAGGTTTTGAATGAAGCCATCGAGGTGCTCGACTTCGTCAGATATTGCTTCCACCAGCGAATGGATCCGGCCTTCTTCACGAATGACCGGCATCGATTCCAGCACGCTGGCCGAACCCTGGATGGCCGCCAGAGGCGTGCACAATTCATGCGAAAGCGTGCCGTGGAATGCATCTCTCAATAGCTGCGCCTGCAGGTGCAGCCTGGCGTCCTCCATCGCCTTTTCAATATCGAGACGCTGAAGTGTCAAGCACACCTCTTCAATGATGGTCTCGACGCGGCGCGTCTTGATCGCAACGGCTTCACGGGCGCCGCTTCCGATGTTGACGGCGACGAGGCCGTGAACCGCATTTTCAGAACATATCGCGCTGAGCAGCCAGGCGTCCTGCCTCGGCTGGTCAACGACAATTTGGGCGGCAACCCCGATTGTCGCGCTCATTGAGCTGACAGCCGCTTGCACCGCTTTTGGCACCGCGTTGGGTTCGGGCGCTTCAAAGCGACCATCGGCCATAACCGCGAAGAAAGCGGCATGCTGTCCGAGGGTACGGGAAAGGTGGTTCCGAATGGCAGCGATCAGGTCCGATACGGTGAAACAGGCTGCGAGGCGTCGCGAGAATTCGTAGAGGTGCTGAATTTCCTGTTCGCGCTGACGCAGCGTTTCAGTCTCGCGCCGCAAGCGTGAGGCAAGATTGCTGCTGACCAGCGCCACAACCAGAAACAGCAGCAGATCAACTGCCTCCTGCGGATCGTCGACCTGGAAACTGTAGAGGGGAGAATAGAAGAAGAAGTCCGCCGCGCCGGTACCTGCAATCGACGCCAGCGTGGCGGGCCAGATTCCCCAGCGGGTGGCCGCGACAATGATGGGTATCAGGTAGGCGATGGGAACAAGGTTGAGCGCGAGGCCATGGTTAAACAGCAGCAGGACGGCGGTGGCCAGGCCGACGCATGCCAGGGACATCAGCAGGGGGAAAATGGTTGTCAGCAAAAGGCGATGCGACGCCGGCGCTTCCACCAGCCGCGAAGCGCCTCTCTCCCTGCTTTCAGTCGGCCTCGCACGCGCTTTCGCGAGCTTTTGAGCCATGGGCAGATGAGAATTCAAGGAACGTGCTTTCGTAGGAAAGACACCGAATGATCGCCACCAAGGCTGGGAAACAGCCGCAGCAAGATCATACCCCGGCAACAATTGATCAAGGCGCAAAAATGCCAGCTCGCAAGGGTCGGAAATCGCTAACCGTTACACCCTGCGAAAAAGTCGTTTACCGCCTTAAGGTCAATCGTTGCCCCGATGTCGTCAACTACCCGGCGACACCAACATTCTCCGTATCGGCGTATAAAATCTATGCTGTTCATGAGATGAAAGAATATAAAAGTAATAGTCGATCGTATCGATGTCGGCTAACTGACATACCTGTCCTCACGGGCGGAACGCTTACGGGAATATCCGTGTTGCGGGCTGGGCCGCGGTTTGCCGTTCGATACCGGGTGCGACGGATCGCGATGGCGGGCGCACCTTGGTGTCCAGGTGCGGCAATCAAACCGGGTTCAAGGCGGGTGATGTGTCGGCAAGAGGCTGCCCTCCACCCAACGCCTGATGAATTGCATTGGCGTAGTTGAGTGCCCGTTTTTCGCCGGAGAGTTCCGGTTTCGAGGTCCGGTACAATTCCGCCTCGCCTGATTGCCGAATCGGGGGCGGGGCAAGTGTGGCGATGGCGGCGGAACTGATATATTTGGGCGGATACAGATAGAATTCCATCAACGGCACGTGCGGGCTCAGCGCTTTTCGCTGGAGAATCGCGCGCGCCAGCAATCCCGCTCCGGGTAGATGGCGCTCCAACCTGCGAAACTGCTGGCCAATATCTCAAGTGACAATATGGTCGTGGCTATCAACACAAAGCCTTCGTTGGATTTTTTTGCGCTTCTGGTAGTCGAAGCCTTCCTGAGCAGTTGCCCAAACTCCCGATGCGCTTCGATGAAATGTCCGAGCCTGGCCTTCCACAGGATGTCCGGCAGGCAGGCATAACCATGCAGTTCGTGGTAACTTCCGATCAAACTCTGACATTGCACGGTCAGGCTTTTCGGCAAGAAACTGAAGTCGAGGTTTTCCGTCTTGTCGGCGAGAGCCGCAAGACCGCATCGTTTGCAACATCTGCAACGGCTTCCATCGTCCTGCCTCGCGATGAGCGATTAGATTTTGCTCATGCATCGCAGCATAACGAGTCACGACATATATCTTCGATAGATAATCGCAGTCTTTTTCATAGAAAAAAAATAGCCAACGTGCGTCCGATTTTTCGGAACGAGAAAAAATATCCGTGTCAGCCGCGCCGCGTATGACGAAAAAGACACATGCTGTAAGGAAAGCGTAAGAAATTATTGCGGTGCATCGCGCACAATTGCCAAAACGTCATGTTTTTCGCCGGAAATTTGAGCAGTGCGATACGCAACTGACGCTTGCGTATGCAAGCAGCGTCGAAGTCGCTAGTCCGGCTATTTTATTTTTATGAAATCGCGCGACAAACCGCATCGATCTTTCTCAGCCCCCCGACGAAACATCATGGCGAAGGTTAATCGAACCGTGAGAGCGCCTGAAGGCGTCGATAACAACAGCTTGGGGCAAAACTATGAAGAGATTTCTTTTGGCGGGCGTCTCGTTGGCAGCGATCGGCCTGTTCAACGCGGCACATGCGGCAGACGCTTCCCTACCGGGTAAAGCGCCGGATGGATGCCCCCGCGTCGTCGATCCCTACAAGAACTATGCGTGTCTCGACGCCTATCTCGGCACCGATTTCATGAGCCGCCTTATCAACTACTATCGATTAGAGTGGGGACATGATACGGCGCCGGCAGATTCGAAGGCGCCTCCGGGACGACGGGCCGATTGGCCGGCGACGCCCGAGAGCATTCCGCCCTATCCGTTCACCGAGTGGCCCTATGGCGGGACGACCTCCCTTGGCGTGACACGGCCGAGTTCGGTTGACAGTCCGTTGATGGCGGCGCTCTCGAATACGCGCGTTGGCCAGTCGCTGGACGACAACCACATCCAGATTTACGGCTGGATCGACGGCGGCGGCAACCTCAGCAACAATACGGTGAGAGGCGGCAACGCGCCGGCTGCGTACGATTACAATCCGAATACGGTGCAGCTCGATCAGGCGGTGCTCTATATCGAGCGTCTGCCCGACACGGTTCAGAAAGATCATGTCGACTGGGGCTTCCGGGTAGCGCCGATTTTCGGCGAGAACTATCGCTACACCACGGCGTACGGCCTGTTCAGCAGCCAGCTCCTGAATCAGAATAACAACTACGGCTTCGACATACCGATGGCCTATGGCGAGGTGTTCATTCCGCAGGTTGCGGAAGGGCTGATGATCCGGTTCGGACGTTACATTTCAATCCCGGACATCGAGGCTCAGCTCGCGCCGAACAATTACATGTACTCGCACTCGATGACCTACACGTACGACAACTATACCAATACCGGAGTCGACGCGACCTTGGCGGCGAACAAGAACTGGATGTTCCAGCTAGGCGTTACGGTCGGTACCGAAGCGATGCCCTGGCATGTCGGTCAGACGATCGCGAATCCGTTCCCGAATCAGCTTTATCCCAACAGCACCATGCTGAAAGATCCGGGCGCCACACCCAGCATCACCGGCGGCGTGCGCTGGACCAGCGACAGCGGGAACGATGACATCAACATCGTGGCGAACGGCATCAATGGCGGCCAGTGGGGTTACAACAACCTGCAATGGTACGGCATGACCTACTATCACAAGTTCGATGATCGGTGGCACATCTCGGTCGAGATTTATGATGAGCACCAGAACAACGTGCTCAACGCGAACAATCCTGCCGCCGTTGCCGCGTTTGCCGCGGGCGGTACGCCGTTCTCGCCTCAATATATGCCGTTCAACTCCCCCTTCCTCGCGCAGTGCTCCAACTCGACCATGTACTCGTGCACGGCGGAGGCACGGGCTGCCCTGACGTATCTGAATTACAAAGTGTCGGCGCTGGATAATATCTCCTACCGCCTGGAATATTTTGACGACGTGGAAGGGCAGCGCACCGGCACCAAGACGGCCTATCTCGAGACCGGCATCGGCTGGCAGCACTGGTTCTCGCCGCAGATCGAGATCCGGCCCGAAGTGTCTTTCTACAAGTCGCTGAACGGATTCGCATTCAACGGCAATTCGAACCTGGGCATCGCGCCGAACAAGAATACAGCCATCATCGGCTCGGCGGATATGATCATTCACTTCTGATGCGTGAAAAGTCCTGGCGGCTTCGGTCGCCAGACATTTCTTCAGAACAATTCGACAGGGGATAATAATGAAGCGAATTCTTCTCGCCACCGTCTCGCTCGGTGCGCTGGTTCTGGTGTCACCGGCTCTCGGCGCCAATCTTGCCGCCTATACCAAGGCACTGGCCTCGCCGGTCTATGACTGGTCCGGCTTTTACGTCGGGGTGTTCGGCGGCGGCGGCTTCGGCAACCACAATGTCAACAACGCTTCGGGTCCTGCCACGTCGTTTGCCGATTACACCGCCAACTACAGCTCGCAGGGCGGCGTGGCCGGCGGCGAGGCGGGCTACAACTTTCAAAGTGGCAACGTCGTGGTCGGTATCGAAGCCGACGGGTTCTGGTCCGGCATCAGCGGTAACGACGCCGCAGCGGTCGCCGCGGGCTCCTTTCCGATTACCTCGACCGACGCGGACAGCCTTCGCTGGGGCGGCACGCTTCGTGCGCGCGGCGGTATCGTCGTTGACCGCTGGATGTTGTTCTTCACCGGCGGCTGGGCCTACGGCGATCTGGTTCACACCAATACCGATCCGGTACTTGGCGTAGATCAGTTCACGGTTCACGCCAACGGCCTGACCGCCGGCGGCGGTATCGAATACGCGCTGACCAACAACATGATCGGCAAGGTGGAATACCGTTACTACGATTTCAACGGCTACAACCGCCCCGGCAATCCGCTGACGCCGAATGGCCAGCTCCCCTATACCACCCAGACCACCTATTCGGTGATCACGGTGGGCCTGGACTACAAATTCGGAGGGCCTGTCGTTGCGCGATATTGATCCTGGCGTGTCCATATCCGCGGGCGATGCGGCTTCTGCTTCACGCCGCAACCGCAAGGCAAAGCTGATGCTGACGGCGCCGGTGCGAAGCATCGGTATCGTGCTCGCTGTCGCGGCGCTGTGCGCCAGCGTTGCCGGATGCACCAGCGATAGCGGAGCCTCGCTGTCAGCCGCATCGCAAAGCCCGGGCGATAGCGGGACCATGCGCTATTACGGGGGACCCAAATCTCCGATGTGGTCCAGCCAATAGGCGCGCTCGATTTTTTTCGGAGACCGATATGACCTACATGACTGTCAGCAGCGCGCGCATCGGGTTCGTCGCCCTCATCGCGGCCGCCGTAACCGCCGGGCTGTGCAGCGAAGCCGTTGCAAAACATGGCAGACGGCATCGCCATGCGCACCGTTTGGCCGCGGAATTGAACCGGATGTGCAACTTGCATCGCAACAGCCGGTTCGGCTCGGGCCCATGCGCTACTATGGCGGTCCGAAATCTCCGATGTGGCGGGAAGCAAGATAGCGCGCGATGCGCCTCGTCAGCCCTGATTTGGCGTGATTCCGGAAAAACCCGGCCACCTCAGGCGCATGGACATTGGAATACTGTATTTCAGCGGCTCGATCCGGGGCGCGACAGCGCCGCGCGACCATGTGCGGCATCGATTTGTGGCAAGCAATCGCTTGAACGCGGCGAAAAAAGCCCGCGCAGGCGAAGGGGGGGGCGGCCTGTAAGGCGGGCGTAAGCGCGGCTGGCTAAGGTCGATAAGGTGGAATGAGTTCGAGACTGATGGTGTCGTTGGTTGGGCAGCCATCTATCGTGGGGAGTGGTTAACGTGAAGGTTTTCGGAAAGCTGTCGAGGCGCTCTGTGGCGGTTTTCGCTTTGGTCGCGATCGGCGGGGCCGTGCTGTTTTGGGGCAGGGGCTTCGTTGGCCTTGCCGACGGCAAACCGGAGCGAAAGGAGCTCAGTTCTTCCGCCGGCGCGGATCAATCCGGATTCGGCAGAACGTCGGACGACGCGTTTGTCGATTTATCCGAAAAACAGGCAAATACGCTCAAGAGCGGCCCTGTGGCATCGCGTGATTTCGCACTTTTCAAAACCGCGGTCGGCACCATCGACTTCAACGAGGATTTGCTGGTCCAGGTATTTTCCCAGTACCCCGGTAAAATTCTGAAGGCGAATTTCAACATCGGCGACGATGTCAAGGCCGGCGATATCCTGTTCACGATCGACAGCCCGGACCTGCTGCAGGCCGAATCGACCCTGCTCGCGGCTGCAGGTGTGCTCGAATTGCAGAAACGGATCCTGGCGCGCGCGACGATGCTTTTGAAGGCTGGCGGCAGCGCGCAGAAAGACGTCGATCAATCCACCTCCGATCAGCAGACCGCAGAAGGTAACTTCAAGGCGGCCAAGAATTCGGTGCGAATCTTCGGCAAGTCCGACGCCGAGATTGAACAGATCCTTCTCGATCGCAAAGTCGATTCCACGCTGGTGGTTCCCAGCCCGATCTCCGGCAAGATCGTCGCTCGCAGTGCGGCGCCGGGTTTCCTTACCCAGCCCGGCAATGCGCCGGCGCCGTATTCGGTGGCGGACCTGTCGACGATGTGGATGATCGCGAATGTCATCGAGACGGATGCCCCGGCCTACAAACTCGGGCAAGACGTTGAAGTTAGAGTACCTGCCTATCCCGACACGGTTTTCAAAGGGCGTGTCACGACGGTTGGGTCGATCATCGATCCGAGCAGCCATCGGCAGCTGGTTCGCTCGCAAATCGACGATCCCCAACATCTGCTGCGGTCGGGCATGTTCGCCAGTTTTGTCATTCGTGTCGGAGACGCGATGCGTTCGCTGGCGGTGCCGGCGAACGGGGTTGTCCGGGAAGGCGATGGGACGATGACCGTCTGGATCACCAGCGACCGCCGCCATTTCGTGAAGCGGACTGTCAAGATTGGCCTGCAGCAGGATGGCTGGGACCAGGTCCTGGATGGGTTGGAGCCAGGTGAAACTGTCGTCACCGACGGCGCGGTTTTCCTGAGCAACATACTGCTGGGAGCGGCGGGCTGAACCGCCCGTCACCGGGTTATACAAAAGCGCTCTGTGGGGTCTTGTGATCAAATCTATCCTTGTATTCGGTCTGACGCGCAGCGCGATCATTGTGTTGGGCCTGGTGGTATTCTGCGCAGCCGGACTGGTTGCGTTCTCGCGACTCAATATCGAAGCTTACCCAAACCCGGCTCCCGTCATTCTGGAAATCACGGCGCAGGCGGCCGGCCTGTCTGCCGAGGAGATGGAGAAATATTATACCATTCCGATGGAAGTGGGCCTCTACCCGACGCCCGGCGTCGTCAATATCCGTTCGACATCCTTTTACGGCTTGTCGTTTGTTCGCGTTACCTTCAAATACGGGGTCGACTTCTATTTTGCCCTGGCGCAAGCGTCGATCAGCCTGCAGCAGAATGTCAACCTGCCGGGCAACCAGGTCGCCCAGATTCAGCAATCCAGCCTGGTCGGCGAGATCTATCGCTACCAGATCGTCGGTCCTCCGCACTTCGGGCTGACCAACCTGCGCACGCTGCAGGACTATGTGGTCACCCGGCGTCTTCTCACCATTCCCGGCGTGGTGCAGATCAATGCCTGGGGCGGCACTACCAAACAGTTCAACGTCGACGCAGACCTTGGAAAGCTGGAAGCCTATAACGTTACGATCCCACAACTGATCGCGGCGCTCGGCAACGCCAATATCAACGTTGGCGGCCGGGAGATCACGATCGGGCAGCAGTCGGTCAATATCCGCGGGATCGGGTTGGTGGACAGCGGTGGCGCTGATGACGTCACCAAGGGTTACAAGGTCCAGGACATCGAGAACATCGTGCTGACGCAATCGGGCGGTCTTCCGATCCAGGTCAAGAACGTCGCGACCGTTTCAGTTGGCTATGTGCCCCGCCTTGGAATCGGGGGCAGGGATCACGACGACGATATCGCAGCCGCCATCGTGGTGATGGGGCGGACCCAGCATACCAACGACATCATTCCGCGCGTGCAGGCCGAAGTCGAGAAGCTCAACACCGATGGCAGCCTGCCGCCCGGAGTCAAGATTGTTCCATACTATGATCGCAGTTCGCTGGTCGGGGTGACAACGCATACTGTCCTGCATAATCTCATTTTTGGCTGCCTCCTCGTTTTTCTCATTCAATGGATATTTCTCGGCGATCTCAGGAGCGCCATCATCGTCAGCGCCAACATCCCGTTCGCATTGTTTTTTGCCATCATCATCCTGGTGCTGCAGGGCGAGGACGCGAACCTGTTGTCGCTCGGCGCGGTCGATTTCGGCATCATCGTCGACTCCGCAGTCATCATGATGGAAAATATCTATCGCAATTTTCAATCGAACGGCACGCACAGACAAACGCTTCTTCAGCGTCTCGGAGAAGGCTATTGGGGCTCCGATCCGACGTCGCCGCATGCCCCCGCCACCTCGGGCCAGAGGTGGACCGAGCGACTTCGCGTCATCTTCGTCAGCGCGCTGCAGGTCGACAAGGCTGTCTTTTTTACGGCGGCGATCACGGTGACCGCGTTCGTGCCGCTGTTCACGATGCAGGGCGTCGAAGGCCAGATCTTTGGGCCGATGGCGCGCACCTATGGCTATGCGTTGGCCGGGGCGCTGCTCGCCACTTTCACGGTGACGCCGGTTCTGGCGGCCCTGTTGCTTCCCCAGCACATCGAGGAGACCGAAACGATCATCGTGCGCGCGCTGCGCAGAAGTTACACGCCGGTACTTCGCTGGGCACTCGGCAATCTCAAGCTCGCCGTGATTGTGGGATGCGTCTTCCTCGCCTTGAGCGTGGCCGCGGCGTCGCGGCTCGGCAGCGAATTCCTGCCTGCGCTGGAGGAGGGCAATTTTTGGATCAGGGCGGCGATGCCATCGACGATGTCGCTCGATGCAGGTACCGCCGCCACCGGCAAGATGCGCGAGATACTGCTGCGACATCCGGAAGTACTCACCGTGGTGTCGCAGCATGGACGCCCCGACAACGGCAGCGATGCATCGCCGTTTTCCAATGTCGAGTTGTTCGCCCCGCTCAAGCCGTTCGACGAATGGCCGGCGAACCTGACCAAGGAAAAGCTGACGGAACAGTTGCAGAAGGAATTCAGCGAGGAATTGCCCGGCATCGGGTTCAACTTCTCCCAATATATTCAGGACAATGTCGAGGAAGCCCTGTCGGGCGTGAAGGGCGCCAATTCGGTCAAGATTGTCGGGCCGAATCTCGCGACACTGGAGTCGCTGGCAACCCAGGTGATGGCCGAGATGACCAAGGTCCCGGGTGTCGCCGATCTCGGTATTTTCCATCTGCTGGGACAGCCTAACCTCAACATCAAGATCGATCGCGAAAAAGCCGCGCGTTACGGTCTCAATACGGGCGACGTCAACACCGTGGTTCAGGCCGCGCTCGGCGGCACCACGGCGACGACCGTTCTCGAAGGTGATCGGCAGTTTGCCCTGGCCGTCAGGCTCGACCCCAAATATCGCAGCAGCATCGACGCCATCCGCACCGTCAAGGTTGCCTATCAAACGCCGTCCGGCATCAACGGCTACGTTCCGCTGGGCGAGCTTGCGGACATCACGCTCGACACCGGTGCCTCGTTTATCTATCGCGAGCGCAGCCAGCGTTTCATTCCGATCAAGTTCAGCGTTCGCGGCCGCGATCTCGGCAGCACGGTCGAGGAGGCGCAGCAGCGGGTCACCAAAGCCGTCAAGCTTCCGAACGGGTATCGGATCATCTGGGCCGGTGAATTCGAAGACCTTCAAAATGCCAAGCAAAGGCTTCTGATCGTGGTTCCGATCACGCTGCTCTTGATCCTCATTCTGCTGTACGGATTGTTCAATTCGCTGCGCGACAGCCTGTTGGCCGTGGCCGGCATCCCGTTCGCGATCGGTGGCGGGTTGATCGCTCTCTATCTCGCCGGTCTCGATTTCAGCGTCTCCGCAGCGATCGGTTTCATCTCGCTGTTTGGCGTCGCCGTGATGGACGGAATTCTCAACATCACCTATTTCCGCGAACTCAGGGCACAGGGCATGGATATCGCCGAAGCCGTGTTCCACGGCGCCGAGCAGCGGATGCGGCCGATGCTGATGACCGCGCTCTCCGCGGGCGTCGGGTTGTTGCCGGCGGCGATCTCCCATGGCATTGGCAGCCAGGTCCAGCGTCCGCTGGCAACCGTTGTCGTCGGCGGCATGTTTATTGGACCTTTGCTGCTGCTGGTGGTGGCTCCCGCACTTCGCAAGATTTTTCTCTCAAGGGATAGGCCGATCGCGAACGACAGCGAAGACGTTGCGGCCGCCGAGAGCCGTCAGGAAAGTTGAGGGGAAACGCGATGTCGGGCGTTCCCGGGGGATTGGACCATATGTTGGTTCTAGGACAAATTGATCCTCGACGGTCGCGGGTCTCGCCAGGCCGGGCAGCGTCCGGCTGCAGGCATCGCGCTGTCGTTGGCGCAACCGCCGCACTTGTCCTGTCGGCGGCTATTTCGGGCTGCGCGGTGGGGCCGAATTTCACTCCAGCGCCGACGCCCGACGCCAATGGCTACGTCCCGGGAAAGCTGGCCTCGCCGGGTACCGAGCGCGGCGGCCCCCGGGTTGCCGGCCAGCACTTTGTCACCGGCGCCGACGTTTCAGCCCGCTGGTGGTCAGCGTTCAAATCGCTGCCCCTCAACGAACTCGTCAAGCAATCAGTCGACCATAATCCAAATCTGCAGGCCGCCGAGGCCGCGATCAAGCTGGCGCAATACAACGCGCAGGCCCAGCGCGGATTGTTCTATCCGCAGGTCACCGGCAATTCGACCTCCGCGGATTATTTGATTTCCAATCCCGGTCAGGTGCCGCCTATTCCAACATCAGGGCCGCAAGACAAATATACGCTCGTGACCAATCAGCTGACGGTGTCATTCGTGCCGGATATCTGGGGCGGCAATTTTCGGGCCGTCGAGAACCTCGACGCCGTCACGGAACAGCAGCTGTTCCAGCTGGAAGCCGCCTATCTCGCGTTGACGAGCAATGTCGTGACCGCCGCTATTCAGGAAGCGTCGCTTCGCGGCCAGATCGCGGCCACCCAGCGCATCATCGGTATCGAGCGTAACCTTCTCGATATCCTCAAGCGGCAGTTCAGTTTCGGTCAGGCGGCGCAGGCGGATGTCCTGGCGCAGGATGCGGCTCTCGCCCAGGCCGAAGAATTGCTGCCACCGCTCGAAAAACAGCTGGCGCAGCAACGCGATCTGCTGACAGCCCTTGCCGGACAATTATCGGCCGATGAGATCGCCCAGAAATTCGATCTCGCACACCTCAAATTGCCGGCCAATCTGCCGGTCAGCCTGCCCGGCAAGCTGGTTGAGCAGCGGCCCGACGTGAGGGCCGCGGAAGCCAACATGCATTCGGCAAGTGCTCTGGTCGGGGTAGCCATCGCGGCACGGCTTCCGAATATCGTACTGTCGGCCAACGGCGGATCCACCGCCTACAATTTTGCTCAGAGTTTTACGCCAGGAACCGGATTTTACACGCTCGCGGCGGGTACCACCGCGCCGATCTTCGATGGCTTCACCCTGTACAACAAACAGAAGGCGGCCGAGGCTGCGCTCGATCAGGCCGAAGCCCAGTATCGCGCCACCGTCATCACCGCATTCCAGAATGTCGCGGACGCCCTTCGCGCGCTGCAGTCGGATGCGAGGGCGGTGCAGGCTTCGGTCCGGGCAGAAGTTGCCGCCAAAGCCAGCCTCGATATCGTCCAGAAGCAGTTGAACGCCGGTCAGGTCAATCAACTCGCGGTCCTCAATGCGCAGCAGACCTACCTGACGGCGGCAGTGGTCCGGGTGCAAAACGAAGCCAATCGTCTCTCCGATACCGCCGCGCTGTTCATGGCACTCGGCGGCGGCTGGCCGTCCCGATGCACGACGCCGGATTGGCGCCAATGCGCGATGGATGAGGATCCCACTCCGGCGGCCATCCCGAAGACGGAATAGCCCGACGTCTTTGTGATTTTAGTCGAGATTTTTGCGCCGGAAGCGGGTGTCACCAGACGACGTAGGCGCAGAGTACCGTCAATGGCAGAATCGCGGGACCGATGTACAGCCAGGTCCGGTACGCGCCGTCGTCTTTAGGCAAAATGAAAAGATTGACCACAAGCCAAACACAAACCGCAAGGCCCAATGCCACCCGGATGAGATCACCGGGCGTCTCGAATACAGACCAGATAGTTTCAGTTTGAGGACTGGCGACGCGCACAGTCAGCACCGTCAGGACAAGCAGAAAAACCGTGCGAATGGCCACGCCGCCTATCCAGATGCCAAAGGGTACATCTGGTTTGGATTTCTTGGCCGGATCCGCTGGCAAAATCAGCTCGGTGCGCATGGCACATTCCATCATCAGCTGCCCAAGAATCTCTCGTTCAGCTCAAATTAATGGTAGGGTTCATTTATTAAAATTAAAGGCAGTATTACTTACCTTTTTGCTCCGGCATCCGGAGGAGATTTCATTTTATGGGCACGCCGCGCCGCCGTCAGCTAAAGCCTGCTGATTTTATGGGCATCTGCTGATGATTCTTGCGATTCCCGGAAGTTGGTATCATCATCTTCTGGGACAAAAAGACGCCGAACAGAGTCGTCGATAGGAAACGTCGAATAGCAAATATCCAGGCCTGTTCCGTTTGAGTTGTCTCGAACCAAATGGAGGCCGAAATGAATAAATGCTTTGTATTCATCGCAGGTGCACTCGCGCTTCTTTCCGGCTCACTGTTGGTGTCCGGTCGCGCCGAGGCCGGGGCATCCGCCAGCGCGCCGTCGAAATATTCCAACCAGGTCGCGTCCGTGCATCAGGCCCGGATCGCTCGACAGTCGCATGTCGCAATCACGGAATATTCATCGTCGTCGGCGAGAAACCCTTCGCAGAAACACTAGCGCCCGATGATGGGCTGAGCGCTGCCCCACAATAAGCAGTCCAGGCACAACTTCGCGATCTCGCCGCGGAGGGGCTGCGCGAGTTTTGCCGGGAACGTTTCCGCCCTCTCGCGAAACGCCCCTCTGAGTGGGACGGGACCGAAGCGCTGTAGTCCTGTTTCTACTGCGCCGTCAACAACAATTTCGTAAAATCAGAAATCAATCGCAATTGCACATCGGGGAATGATGGGAAGGGTTTTTGACTTTCAATGCCACCTGTCGCGCTCCCGGACTGGCGGGCCTTGCGGACCCGTCTGGGCGCTCGCTTTCACTTCATCCGGGGTGACGCGGCAGTCGCCGTTCCTGTCGAACCGCAGGATGAACTCACTCGGCTTGCTGACGAATTCGTTGCGGGTGATCTTGCCGTCCTGATTTTCGTCAAAATAACCGAAATCCGCATCTGCCAATGCCGCGTCCATGCGGCGGACCGTTGCGAACTCTGTGGGATCGAGATGCCCATCGTGGTTGCGATCGGCCACGGTAAATATCCGGTCCAGATGGCTTTTCCATTCGTCGCAGGTGTTGACGCCGTCGTGATTGGCGTCCCAGCTCTCCGGCCCGTTCCTGGGCGGGGCATCCTGCGCCGGCCGGGAGCTACCCGCGGCGTCGCCCGCGGGAGCGGATTGGGCAAGCGCAAGAGGTTGGCCGGCCAGCAGCAGCGCTACCACAGCGCCGATCCGGCAAATCGATTTTCTGCGCGACAAATCGCTCTCCTGTCTCTGCAACCGGCAGCAATTGCGGCGCCGGATCGCCGCGCGCAGGTTGCCGGGAATCGAAAGGCGGGAATGGTGACGGGACGGTTGCGGGCTCATCGGCCGGTGAAGGTGCCGACGATGCCATAGGAATGCGAGATGGATCGGCGCCGGATCTCATATAAATAAAATAGCGTTCCGATAAAAAAGGCGCCGGCCCCGCGCGCGCCGGTTCGATCTGCAGCAGCTATGAGACAGAGCGACTCGATTTTCCATGCTGCCATCTTCATCGTCGCGCGGCCGATATTTCAACGTCGACATCAGCGAGATGGATTCCGCACCCGATCGGCTGACGGCGGGCAGACACGCTGCCATCGGCCTTTGTCGCTCGACTTAGTTACGGCGACAGCAGCGATGCTTGTCTTCCAACCTTCCGGACTGGTATTTCGATCCGCGAGCGGATGGAGGGAATCACCTATCAATCCAAAAATATATTTGACGTTGATTTATTGCAGCACGCCGACCGGAAGTTCCGAAACCTTCTGCGGTTTTGGAAAAGGCAAGAAGCCCGGGGAGCGTTGACCGCGGTCGATATCGCGGACCCAAAAAGCCTTTTGGGAGTTGCAGTCATGCCGCCTGCTCACTATGCTCTTGGCGTTATTTGAAATGCTTGACCTTGGCGTCGGCTTTCATATTCGACTGTTCCGGGAGGTTTCTCCATGAAGGGGCAGCTTCTGACGACGGTGCATCGCCGCGACCTGCTTCACTTCGCGGTTGCAGGCGCCGTGGCGGCGGCCACGGCAACGGTGGCGCCAAAGGCAGTCGCGGCCGAGCCCGCAAGCAGCTCCGACAAACGCAAGGCCCGCTATCGCGCGAACTCGGCTGAGGTTCAGGATTTCTATCGCGTCAACCGTTATCCTGCCCGGTAAGGGAGAGACGCCCGTGCTGATCAAGAAGTCGGAGCGTCATGGAGGTCGCGGAGCATTCGCAGCCGCGCCGGCAAACCAATCAGACCGCGGTTCGGATCGCCGTAGTTTCCTGAAGCGCTCCGGCCTCGCGGCCGGGGCTCTCGCGGCGCTCGGCAATCTTCCGCTCGGCGGCGTACGCAAGGCGGAGGCCGGTCCGCCACCTCCGGCCGGCGCGACGGTTACGACCCGCAAGAATATCTGCACCCATTGTTCGGTCGGCTGCTCGGTGATCGCCGAAGTCGCGAACGGCGTGTGGATCGGCCAGGAGCCCGACTACGATAGCCCGATCAATCGCGGATCGCATTGCTGCAAGGGCGCGGCGGTCCGCGACGACGTGCTGAACCAGCGCCGCTTGCGCTATCCCGTGAAGCTCGTGGACGGCCAATGGCAGCGCCTATCGTGGGAAAAGGCCATCGACGAGATCGGCGACAAGCTGCTGGAAATTCGCCAGAAATCGGGACCGGATTCGGTTTACTGGCTCGGCTCGGCCAAATTTACCAATGAGGCCGCCTACCTCAACCGCAAGTTCGCCGCCTTCTGGGGCACCAACAATTCCGATCATCAGGCGCGTATCTGCCACTCCACCACGGTCACCGGGGTCGCCAACACCTGGGGCTATGGCGCGATGACAAACAGCTACAACGATATTCGCAATGCCAAGACCATTTTCGTCATGGGTGGCAACCCGGCGGAGGCCCACCCGGTCTCGCTACAACATATTCTCGAAGGCAAAGAACTCAACCGCGCCAACATGATCGTCGTCGACCCCCGGATGACGCGGACGGCTGCGCACGCGACCGAGTATGTCCGCGTGCGCCCCGGCACCCACATTGCCACGATCTACGGGATGCTTTGGCATATTTTCGAAAACGGCTGGGAGGACAAGGAATTCCTGAGCCAGCGCGTCTACGGCGTCGATGAAATCCGCAAGGCGGTGGCGAAGTGGCCGCCCCACGAGGTTGAACGCGTCACCGGCCTGCCGGAAGCGCAGGTCAAGCACATTGCCGAAACCTTCGCCAAGGAAAAGCCCGCGACGCTGATCTGGGCGATGGGACAGACCCAGTTCGCGACCGGCACGGCCAATGTCCGTGCCAGCTGCATTCTTACTCTCGCTACCGGAAATGTGGGATACGCGGGAGCCGGCGCAAATATATTTCGTGGCCACACCAACGTGCAGGGCGCCACCGATCTCGGCCTCGACGTAACGACGCTGCCACTCTATTACGGCCTTGCCGAAGATGCCTGGCGGCATTGGTGCCGGGTCTGGGAAGTGGATTACGACTGGATCAGTTCCCGCTTTCCGAACAAGAAGCTGATGGAAACGCCGGGCATTCCGAGCACGCGCTGGTTCGACGCGACGTTGCTGCCGAAGGACCAGGTCAGCCAGCCCAATGATGTGCAGGCGATGTTCATCATGGGACATGGCGCCAACACGATTACGAGGATGCCGGAAGCGCTCCGCGGCATCGAGAAACTGGAACTGCTGACCGTCTGTGATCCCTATCCGACGGCATGGTCGGTGCTCTCGGAGCGGAAGAACGGCACCTATCTTCTGCCGGCCTGCACAAGCTTCGAGATGGATGGCTCGCGCACCGCCTCGAACCGCTCGCTGCAGTGGGGCGAGAAGATTGTGGAACCGGTTTTCGAATCGAAAAACGACTACGACACGATGTACTTGTTCGCCCGCAAGTTCGGCTTCGCCGACCGGATGTTCAAGAACATCAAGGTCGAGAATGGCGCAGTATCGGCGGAGGATATTCTGCGCGAGATCAATCGCGGCGGATGGTCCACCGGCTATTGCGGACAATCTCCCGAACGGCTCAAGGCTCACATGAAGAACCAGGCCAAATTCGATGTGGTCACCTTGCGGGCGCCGAAGGATGATCCGGAAGTCGGCGGAGAGTATTACGGTCTGCCGTGGCCATGCTGGGGAACGCCGGAATTCAAGCACCCCGGCACGCCCATCCTTTACAACACCAATCTGCCGGTGAAGGAAGGCGGCGGCACGTTCCGGGCCCGGTTCGGCGTCGAACGCATCGTCAAGCGCCAGGTGATGGAAAACGGGCAAGAGGTCGAAAAGGAGGAACACGTCAACCTTCTCGCCGAGGGCTCCTATTCGGCCGGTTCCGAAATCAAGGACGGATATCCGGAGTTCACCCTGGCCGTGCTCAAGAAGCTCGGTTGGGACAAGGACCTCACCGCGCAGGAAATGGAAATCATCCAGCGCGTGAATTCCGCCAATCCCGATGCCGTGTCGTGGTCGATCGACCTTTCGGGCGGGATCCAGCGTGTGGCGATCGAGCACGGCTGTTCGCCTTGTGGCAACGGCAAGGCGCGTATGATCGCCTGGAATCTTCCCGATCCAATTCCTGTCCATCGCGAACCGATCTATACGCCACGCCCGGACCTCGTCGCCGACTATCCGACTTTGCCGGACGCCAGGCAGTTCCGCGTACCCAACATCGGCTTCAGCGTGCAAAAGGCCGCAGTCGACAAGGGCATCGCCAAACAGTTCCCGCTGATTCTGACCTCCGGCAGGCTTGTGGAATTTGAAGGCGGCGGCGAGGAAACGCGCTCCAACAAGTGGCTCGCCGAGCTGAAACAGCACATGTATGTTGAAATCAATCCGGCGGATGCGGGCGAGCGGGGCATCAAGGACGGCGGATGGGTCTGGGTGACCGGACCGGAGAGTAGTTCAAAGACTCGTGTCAAGGCTCTCGTGACCGAGAGGGTTGGCAAGGGCGTTGCCTGGATGCCTTTTCATTTTTCCGGCTGGTACGAAGGCGTCGATCTGCGCGCCAAATATCCGAAAGGCGCCGATCCGATCGTGCTCGGCGAGAGCGTGAACACGCTCACGACGTACGGCTATGATCCTGCGACCGGCATGCAGGAGCCAAAGGCCACTCTTTGTCAGATAAGGGCAGCGTGAGAGGGCGGAACAATGGCGCGCATGAAATTCCTTTGCGACGCGGATCGATGCATCGACTGCAACGCCTGTGTCACCGCCTGCAAGAACGAGAACGAGGTGCCCTGGGGCATCAACCGCCGCCGCGTCGTCACCATCAATGACGGCAAGCCCGGCGAACGTTCGGTTTCGATGGCCTGCATGCATTGTACCGACGCGCCCTGCGCGGCCGTCTGTCCGGTGACCTGCATCTATCCGACCGAAGACGGCATCGTGCTGCATGATAAGGATATTTGCATCGGCTGCGGCTATTGCTTCTATGCCTGTCCGTTCGGCGCGCCGCAATATCCGCGGGTCGGCAATTTCGGCTCGCGCGGCAAGATGGACAAATGCACCTACTGCGCCGGCGGCGGTGGAACGGAGGCGCCCGGCAGCGCCGAGGAATTTGCGAAATACGGCTCGGACCGGTTCGGCCAAGGCAAGCTGCCGATGTGCGCAGAGATGTGCTCAACCAAGTCGTTGCTCGCGGGTGATGGCGATATCATCGCACAGATCTACAAGGAGCGCGTTCTCAAGCGCGGCTATGGCTCCGGCGCGTGGGGCTGGATGACCGCCTATCACCAGGGCATCGAAGTCTGAGCGGACAGGACCAGGTGAGGGGTGCAGCATCAGAGGAGGATGATCGTCATGACGTTTCTTGCACGCATTCGCCTCGTGACCCTTGTCATGTTCCTGTTCGGGTCGATGATGGCTGCCCCGGCGATCGCCGAGAAGTTCGGCCCC
Source organism: uncultured Alphaproteobacteria bacterium (assembly GCA_963734795.1). GTDB lineage: Bacteria > Pseudomonadota > Alphaproteobacteria > Rhizobiales > Xanthobacteraceae > Bradyrhizobium. The sequence continues at coordinate 328,434 of CAVTIW010000008.1, read as the reverse complement.
GATGGCGCTCCCAATCCGACGGCGAGCGTCGTCGATCAACAGACGCTGCTGAAGCAGGTTCCGCGCATCGAAGGGCGCATCGACATTCCCGATACAAAGGCCGGCGTCCTGATCCAGCCGGCCGGCCGGACATGGGATTATTTCCATGAGGTACTGCTGCATTGGGGGGCCGCGATCGTGATTCTCGGCACCATCATTGTCCTGGGTTTGGCCTATTTGATCATGGGACGGATCCGGATTTCGGCAGGGCGCTCCGGTCGGAAAATTCTTCGCTTCAAGGCCTTTGAGCGGTTCTCGCACTGGCTGACCGCCGTGTCGTTTGTCATTCTCGGGCTGACCGGTCTCAACATCACTTTCGGGAAGATCGTGCTCCTGCCCTTGATCGGTCCCGACGCGTTCTCGGATGTTTCGCAGGCCGCGAAGTATGTGCACAACTTCGTCAGCTTCGCATTCGTGGCGGGACTCGTCCTGATCGTAGTGATTTTTTTCCGGGACAATCTTTTGGAAAGAGTGGACATCGACTGGGTCAAGCAGGGTGGAGGCTTCATAAAAAACAAGCATGCCCCCGCCGGCCGGTTCAATCTTGGCGAGAAGGCTGTTTACTGGCTTTCCCTGTTGGCCGGCCTGGCGGTTTCCGCTTCCGGCTTTCTACTGCTGTTTCCCTTCTACGGAACGGATATCGCCGAGATGCAGCTGGCGCAGGTGGTACACGCCGTCGTGGCCGTTCTGTTCATAGCTCTGATCCTGGCCCACATCTATATAGGCACGCTCGGGATAGAGGGTGCGTTCGAGGCCATGGGCAGCGGCGAAGTCGATCTCAACTGGGCGAAAGAGCATCACGACCTCTGGCTCGCCCATCAGCTCGCAAACAGAGTCGCCAGGGACAGCCTTCTGCCACACCCGCGGAATGAACGTTGATCGAACAGCGCGTGAATGCCTGACGAATGAAATGCACTTAACGCATCACCACAAAACCCGCGCAGATCTGGGGAATTCTGCGAAAAGCCAATACTGAAGGGAGCGAAAATTATGGATGATGTCACGCGGCGTACAATACTGGCAGCGACTGCCGTTGGCGGTGTTTTCACGGCCGCAAGAGCTGCCGGCGCTCAAACCGGTGAACCGATTCCCCAACCCCAGCGTCCTGGATATGGCGGCACCGATCCCGGTCCGCGCAACCTCGCCCGAGACCGGCAGAATCCCGATCTGCTGGTTCCACCCTCCACCGATCAGGGCACGCTGCCTAATCTGCGCTTCTCTTTCTCGGACGCTCACGTGCGGCAGACATCCGGCGGCTGGACCCGTCAGGTCACCGTGCGAGAACTCGGTATTTCCAAGGATATTGCCGGCGTGGACATGCGCCTGAACGCCGGCAGCATTCGCGAACTGCATTGGCACAAGGAGGCCGAATGGGCTTACATGCTTTACGGCAGCGCTCGTATCACAGCTGTTGACCCCCAGGGGCACGCCTTCGTCGATGATGTCGGCGTCGGCGATCTCTGGTATTTTCCGGGCGGTGTCCCGCATTCCATCCAGGGGCTCAGCCCGGACGGATGCGAATTCCTGCTGGTCTTTGACGACGGCGGCTTCGACGAAGATGATACCTTCCTGCTGAGCGACTGGTTCAAGCACACGCCGAAGGAAGTGTTGTCCAAGAATTTTGGCGTCCCTGGCTCATCCTTCGCTCATGTCCCCGACCCGAGCGAACTCTACATTTTCGCTGCCTCGGTGCCGGGGTCGCTTGACTCCGACAAGATCGCCGGGGCAATCCCGGTATCGCCGACTTTCAGCCACAAGATGCTGGCGCAGCAGCCGATAAAAACAAAGAGCGGGACGGTGCGGATTACCGACACCAGCGTATTCCCGGCTTCCAAAACGATCTCCGCGGCGCTGGTCGAGGTTGAGCCGGGCGGCATGCGCGAGCTGCACTGGCATCCCAACACCAATGAATGGCAATACTACATTGAAGGTCAGGCACGCATGGGCGTGTTCGCGGCGTCAAGCCAGGCGCGCACCTTCGACTTTCAGGCCGGCGATGTCGGCTATGTGCCCTTTGCCACCGGCCATTACGTCGAAAATACCGGCACTGCGCCGCTGCGCTTCCTGGAGGTATTCAGGAGCAGCTATTACGCCGACGTCTCGCTGAACCAGTGGCTGGCGCTAACGCCTCCCGAACTGGTACAGGCGCACCTGAAACTGGATCCGCAGGCCTTGGCCGCCTTGCACAAGGAGAAGTTCCCGGTCGTACCGGCGTGATCGGTTGGCCTTGATGACACTTCCGCGGGAATAGCCAGAAGCGCCGGCAATTCAACCCTTGTCATGGGCGTTGTAGTTTTGCGCCTCCCGCTCGCGCAGGTAGTCATCTGTCGTGCGGATCGGTTGTTTCTGGGCGCCGTAGGGATCGAAACCTTCCTCCGCGGCAACGGCGATCCGGCAATCGTCGCACATCTTGATGATGTCGAGACGTCGAGATGAGCCGGTATACATCCAGTGCTTGCCCTCAAGCTTCGCCACCACGCGTTCGATCGTGCTCTTCACGCCGAACGGCTTGCTGCAGCGGATGCAGCAGAACGGCTCTTCTTCCTTGAGCACGCGGGCAGGGGCCCTGGCGGCGTCAAAATCGATCCGAGGTTTCAGCGTAATGACATGTTCGGGGCAGGTCGCCCGGCACAATCCGCACTGCACGCAGGCATCTTCGACAAAGCGCAGCATCGGTCGTTCGGGGTCGTCTCGCAAGGCACCGGTCGGACACGCCGACACGCAGGACAGACATAACGTACAACCCTCGGCGTCGACTTCGACAGCTCCGAACGGGGCTCCTTCGGGAAGTGTGATGACTTCGACCGGGTCCGGTGCGGCGCGATGAAGCTCGCTCAGCGCAAAACGCAATATGCTTCTTTTGCCTCCGAGCGGGCGGAAGCTTGCCGGGCGCGGTGCCGGGGGCATCGGCGGGATCGCATGCAGCGCCTCTATCAAAAGGTCCGGATCGTCGGTTTCGATGGTCGCGACCCGGTCGGCGCCGAAGCCGAGCCCCGTGAGGATCGGATCAGCCAGCGCCATCGTCCGCAGCAACCCGGAAATGTCATGAAGCGGCCGCGCCCGAAGCAGGAACCGCATTGCCGATGCGCCATAGGCGAAGGCGGCGGCGACGCTTTCGAGCCCAACCTGGGTGATCTCGTTGACCGCGAACGGCAGCACATGCGCCGGCAGTCCATCGCCGAACCGCGCCAGCGCGTCGATCAGCGGCGCGCCATGGGGATCATCATGCACCAGCACGATCGCCTGTTCCCCGCCGGCGTCGCGATAGGCCATCAGCATCGCTCGCAGCTTGCGCATCAGTACATCTTCTGCAGGCAACGCATAGGATGCCGCACCGGTCGGACAGGCCGCGGCGCATTGCCCGCAGCCCGCGCAAACGTTGGCGTCAATCGCCACATGATCGCCGGCAGGCGTGATGGCGGCAGTCGGACAAAGATCGAGGCAGCGCGTGCAACCGACGATCTGCGAACGTGAATGGGCACATAGCGTGGCGTCGTAGGCGACGTAACGGGGTTTCTCGAAGCTCCCGATCAAGTCGCGCGCCCTGAGAACGGCCTGCAGCATCGCCGCGGGGTTGCCGGGATCGGCGCGCAGATAGCCGTCGCGCAGATCGGCCGCGGGGAAAAACGCAGTCCCGCCGGTCAGGTCAAGAATGATATCGCAGTTCGAACGTGCACCGTTGCGCGATGGTCCGAACAATAATGTGCCGCGCGAGGACGGCGACGCCTGGGCGAAATCGTCGACCGTGACCTCGAATGCGCCGAGATGACCCCTGGCATTCCTGACCTTTCCCTTCGCGATCGGAAAATCGGCCAGCCGCGGCGGCGCGATGCCCGCGGGTGGTTCAATCAATACGGTGACGTCCAGATGCTCCTTGAGCAGATTGCCCGCTTCGACAGCCGTCTCGTCGCGGCCACAGATAAGAATGATGCCGCTGCTGTCCAAGGTGACGAACGTTGCAGGCGGCGAGGGCTCGGCCGCCGCAGCCAGCAGCGCCGCCATTTTCGGCCCTGCCCGGGCAGCTTCGCTGGACCACCCGGCGGACTCGCGGATATTGGCGAATGTGATCGGGCTTGCTCGCCCACTTTCGGCTGCCGCTCTGGAAAACAACGCCGCCTCCTGTGTGCAGCCGACGGTAAGTGGCGTGTCTTCTGCCGCGATCGCGCCGAAGCGATTGAGCTCGGCGCGGCATAACCGCGTCGCGGTCGTCGGCTCGCCGCCGCAGCCGCGGCGTATCGCGTCGGCGTCGAGCGGCATCGTATCGTCGCACGAGCAGATCAGGAGATGCCTGGTGGGATCAGCCATCGCTCTCACAATTTCTTGTAGCGGAAGCCTGTCTGCCAGATGCGACGGCAAACTGGCCGGAGCGCCAAGGAAAGTATATACCATTTGCCGTGAAAAGTACGATGCCGGGGCCAACGGACATTGGTACCCGGCGCCAGGCTGTTTGCGAGTTGGAAATAGCGTTGTCACCGGTCTAAGTTGCCTGATCCGCTCGCAGGAGGACCGAACAGTGAAGCTGCTGCGGACCATCCGGCTCGATGCTTCGGATTCGTTCATTTTTGAAAAACCGGCAGAGCCCGGTGAATGGGCTGTGTCGGGCGCCTTTGCATTTGCCCAATTTGACCCGGCCAATTTGCGAGGCAAAGCGCGCATCGCATTTCGTGCCGGCTTTTTGGGATTGGACTCGCTCGGCCGTTCGACGCTGGCGCAGATTGTCGAAGCGAACGAAAGTGATCGCCGGGCCGCCGTCGACACGCTCGCGGTGCAACTGGTCAGGCATTTCGGGGCGCCTGATCCTGCCACCGCCCGCCTGGCCGCAGAGGAGGAGATTGGTTTTGCGGCGTCGCTCTGCGATCATCCACCGGGCGTACTCGTCGCCGTGGCCCGAAGCTACGAGAATGGGATGATCCGCGAGACGTTCCGCACGCTGCGTCCGCGCGACGGCGCCGGGCACGCCAGGGCCTTCGAATTTATGGAAATGGTGGGCGACGACGATGTGCCGGGCGAGCATCTCAACCTCGCCGGGCCGGAGAAAGGAGCGCGCAGTTGAGTGCATCGCGCGACTTCTGGCTTTCCTGCGGCCATCATTTGCTTGACCGCGACGCCACCGGCCAGCTGCTCGTTACCGACGAATTCCTGAAAGTCTATCTGGCGCGTCCGGAACTGGTGCCTCCGCCGGAGGCGTGTTCCGCGGAGCAAGACCTGTACAATGCGTTGTTGCGCGATCCACGGCAGCCGGTCAGGACATCGCAGATTGCCGCGCTCGTCGATGCGGACGCCCGCGAAAATTGGGAAACCATGATCGCCTGGCGCGACCATCTCGTGGCGCACCGCACCCTGGAGGCCGCCTATCTCGAAATCGTCCGGCGCAATATCAGATTTCCCCATGTCCTTATCGGCCAGTTGCTGCAGGCAATCTTGCGAAACGTCCTGGATGATTGCGAGGATGTTTTCACCCTGCGTGCCGCCGAGATGTTCTTCCGTCCGCAGAAACTGGCATTTCAGGAAGGCTCGGTAACCGCGATCGACCAAGAGACCGAGTCGCTGCTGGACCTGCGGCCGCGGTCGCCGCTGGTTGCGTTGTTGGGATTGCCGGCGACCACCGAAATCGACATGCTCAACGAGGCAACCGCCGGCAGCTACTGGGAACGCAGCGACCGCTTTGACATGGCGCTCGACCTGACAGCCGGCCAGCGCGGCTTGGTCGCGCTTGGCGACGTCATCACGCGCTGGCTATCGCACATGCTCGGGATAGATGTCGCGATCGAACCCTTGACCGAACTCCGTAACGCACCATTGTCATGGTATGTCGGACTGAGTTCCGACGCCACGCGCATCGGCGATACGATCTGGAATGGCGGAGAGCTCGGCGATACGATGCGGGCTCAGATGGTTGGCCTGTTCCGGCTGAGTTTCCGCGACCCCGCAGATATGATTGAAAAGGTCAAAGGCGAACCGGTGTATCTTTTGGCGGCGATGACGCCTGACCGGGAGTTGCGGTTGAAGCCGCAAAATCTCCTGACCGGCCTGCCGATCCGGCACGAGGAGGCGGTCCATTGAGATCGACAGCCCTGGTGCATATTCCGGTTGGCGTCGTGGTCGAACGGCGCAAGGCCAGGAGCATGTGGGTCGATTTTCTGTGGCGGCCGGTCTCGGTGTTCACCGGAAAACCGTCAGCCGCGCCCTGGACACCGCTCGATACCGGAGCCGAAGCGACCTTGTTCTTTGCAGGTGAGGCCGTGATCGAATTGCACCGCACCGAGACAACGAATTATCGCGACAACCTCAGATCGGGTGCGCCCGCATTGTGGGTTGCCTTGCGTCCTGTTGCTTCGGAGCGGCCATACGAGATTCTTGCCGTAACGGCTGATCCGGCCGAAGGAGAGGCGTTTACCGACGCCGGCAGCAATCTTGTCGAAGCCGTGCCAATGCCGCCCGAGGTCGTGGCTGCCGTCGGCCAATTCATTGCCGAACATCACGTCGAGCGAGCCTTCGTCAAGCGCCGCCGGCAGCCGGCGGAGCCGACTCTTGCCCGCCGTGAGAACAAGGAGTGACCGTGTCCGAAAATTTCGTCGCGCGCTGGGCGCGCCTGAAGCACGAGTCCGATCGCCGGCGCGGAACGGAGCCTGCGGCAGATCCGGTCGTTGCGCAGCCGCCGGGCGGCGCGGCAGCCGATGAGCCGTTTGGCATGGCAAGCCTGCCGGCGATTGAAGCGATCACCGTCAGCACCGACATCCGCGGGTTTCTGCAAAGCCGGGTGCCCGCCGAATTGACGCGGGCCGCACTGCGCCAGGCCTGGGCGAGCGATCCGGCCATTCGCGACTTTATCGGCATCGCTGAAAACCAATGGGATTTCAGCGACCCGAATGCGATACCCGGTTTCGGTCCGCTGCTGGAGCGGGACAACGTGCCGGCTCTTCTGGGGCAGGCGCTGGGCAGCCACGGCAATCTCGCCGAGATGATCCCGGAAACGCCGGCATCTGTGGAGCAGTCGCTGCCGGCCGCAATCGAGCCCGGGCTCGCCGCTGTCAATCCGGGTGTGCAGCCGGCGTTTGACGGTTCGCGGGCGACCGGCGACATCAGCGGCTTACCGGGCGATCGAGGCGCTGAAGCTGCGGCGGCAAGCCGCAACGATGACGATGCCGCCGAACAAGACGATTCTCCAGGGCACCGTTTGCACGGCAGCGCTTTGCCGCGGTAGGGCTTCGATAGCTTTCGCAGGCTGACAATGGAGCGAATGCAGCAATTTGAACCTCACAGTTCTTCCGGGCGTGTCGTCGATGAGGTCGATCGCGCCCGTGCGCAAGAGTATGCGCTGTTGGCCACCTTGCTTTCACGCAGCCCCGATAGCCAGATGATGGGATGCCTGGCCTTGCTGCGCGGCGACGCAAGCCCGCTCGGAGCAGCACATGCGGCGCTCGGGCAGGCCGCGGGCCGAGCGAATGAAGCAAGCGCAAGGCGAGAATATTTTGATCTGTTTGGCGGGCTCGGCCAGGGCCTGCTCCTGCCGTATTCGTCCCACTATCTGACCGGCGCGCTGTATGGACGCCCGCTGGCGCGGCTGCGCGAAACCTTTCAGGCCCTCGGCATCGAAAGGGCGGCAGGGCAGTCGGAGCCCGAGGACCACGTCGCCATTCTCTGTGAAATCATGGCGGGTCTTGTCGGCGGAGATATTGCGGCACCGGCCGGCGCTGATCGCGCGTTCTTTGAGCAGCATCTCGCACCCTGGATCCGGCGCTTTTTCGTCGATCTGGAGCACGCTGAATTGGCTGATTTTTACGCTCGCGTGGGCGCGCTGGGACGAATTTTCGTGGATGTCGAAACCGAGGCCTTTGCCTTTCCGGCTTGAATATCCATCTCTCGGGCAGTTTCCTTGTCCGTGAAACGATTGCTTCCGTGCAGGAAATGTCCTGGACGGCTGCGAGAAACCGGAGGAACACGATGCGCGCGTTCGTTCTCGCATGCGTTGTCGCCGGCATTGTTGCCGGCGGAGCCGCTGCCATTCTTGAGAATTTGGTGCAGGAGCCTTCCTCGGTCGCATTCGCCGAACCCAGTGCGAGACTTCTAGTGCCGCACGTCCGCGGGACGCGTTCCGGACTCTTTGCCTCACGGATCGGCGATCGCGGCCTTGGCGCTTCCTGCACCGATACCGCATTGGACCTTACTGCGGCTCCGCCGACGAATTTATGACTGGAAAACGGAAGCTTCCCCTGATGCCTATGATAGTTTCTGCAGTCGCGGTTGTTGCCCTGATCGTGGTTGCAACCGGCTTACTGCGGTCGCGATCTCCTTCGATCGCGCTATCGGCCGCTGCCATGCCATCGCTGCAAGAACTTCACACAATGGCGGGCGTAAACAAGCTCCCCGTTCAGGAACTCGAAGATCAATCGCTCGTCTACCCGACAGTGGCGGTCGATGGGCATAAGATCCAGCCGCCATTTTTCCAACGCGCGCTCGATCCGCAACGCGCTCGACCGCATTGGCTGCGCCGGGCCAACCGTCTTGTTCCCGATATCGACCGCGTACTGACCGCTGAAGATATTGCTTGGGGGCATCCGCCGTTGGTTCGCCGGTGCTGGCGCCGCAGCGATTGCATCGATGCCATCAGCGTTCAATCGGGAGAAGCCGTTGGCGAGCAATGAAAATGTGCTTCCCGATGGGGCGCGTCACTCGGTGGTAAGGCGTGTATCCAGCGAGGCTACAGGCCGCGACGGTTTCGACCGCTCCGGCTTCGCTTCGCGACCGGCGTTTTGATCCGGACTCGCGATCTCGATGATGCAACCAGAACCTGGATAGATCCTCAACCGAAAGCCGTGAAGCTTGACGATCGCGGCCACAAGATTGAGGCCAAGCCCGAATCCGGGCGCGCCTCTCAGTTTGTCCGATCGATAGAACCGCTGCAGGACGATATCGCGTTCGGACTCGCTGATTCCCGATCCGGTGTCCTTGACACGCACAATGCTTTCAGCGTTGCCACGGAGCAATGCGATTTCGACACGGCCTCCCTCCGGCGTGAATTTGACCGCATTATCGACGAGGTTGACGATGGCCTCCATCAGCAAGTCGCGATCACCGTCGACCGTCGGTGCGTGCGCGAGATTGACGTGCAGGGTGAGGCCCTTGTTTTCCGCAATCGGCTCGTAGAGATCGCCGACCTCCCGTACCAGTTCCGCGAGCGCCACCTTGCCGAAGCCGGCCGACCGGCGGCTGTTTTCGATTTCGGCAAGCCGCAACAGAGCTGTGGTGATTGCCAGCGATTGGTCGATTCCGGCTATGGCCTTGTCGGTGATGCGCTGAAGCTGCTCCAGCGTTTCGGCGTTGCTGCGACCGCGTTCCAGCATCAAACGCACGCGGGCCAGCGGCGTGCGCAGATCATGCGCGATGTCGTTGCCAATTCCGGCAATGGCATGAATCAGGGTCTCGATTTCATCGAGCATGCCGTTGACGATTGCCGCGAGCTTGGAGAACGGGTCGTCTCGTGCCTGGCGAGGCAGGCGTTCGCGCAAATTCCCTGCGACGATGCGCCGAACCCGCTGGTTGACGTCCGCGATCCGCCTCTCGGCGCGCACGCTCAGCAGCGCACCGACCGCGAGGCAGAGCACAAGAGCCGGGATCAGGCCGAGCGCCAGCGCCTGGCTGACAACCTTGGATAACTCAGTGGCTTCATCGACATCGCGGCCAATGACCAGCACGTCGCCGCCGGGCAGATGTTGTCCAATCGCGCGAACGATAACGGTTTCGGCGCCGGTTGGGGTGCTTCTTTTCACCTTGATGCTCTGCACCGCATCATCGAGCTTGAGGCCGGGCGGCAGGCCTTCAAGATTGCCTGCGATCCGGCTCCCGTCCGGACGAAACAGCCCGGCGAACTGGACGCCTCGCGGATCCTCGCTCAAGTGATATTCGATCACGTCCGCTTTCCGCTCAAGCGGCAACGCCGACATCACTCTCAATTGCGAGGCAATGACGTGATCGGAGCGCGCTATCAGGTAACGGTCGGTCTTCCGGTAGATGAAGCCGAACAGCACGAGTATGAAAACGGCGAAGGCACCGGCGGCTACGGCGGCCGAGCGAAAAGTGGTCGTGCGCACAAACTCAGGAACGCGCATGGTGTAGCCGGCTGCATAAAGCACCTAACCCCGTCGCCAGCTTAGCTTATTACCGAGTTCCTTGCGAATTGCCGATGGCAACTGCTGCAACTTCGACTTTACTGGCGCACGGAATGGTTGTGCAAGCCGGCGATTGGGTGGCGTGAAAGCGCTGCGGCAAAAGCCGGCGAATCGCTACGAGTGCATCGTCACCCGCGCACGCCGTCCCTTGACCGATCTTTTGGTGGCGGCCTGCACCTTCTCGAATGCCCGCACCTCGATCTGTCGAACCCGTTCCCGGGACACATTGAATTCTACCGCAAGGTCTTCCAATGTCTTTGGTTCATCGATCAGATGGCGCGCCTCGAAGATGCGCCGCTCACGATGGTTGAGAACGTCAATGGCGCGGACCAGCGCCTCGCGCCGGTGATCCATCTCGTCATGCTCGACGACGATGGCTTCCGGCGAGGGACTCTCATCGACGAGGTAATCCTGCCATTCTCCGGAATTTCCTTCGCTATGGATTGATACGTTGAGCGATGCATCTCCGCTCAGGCGCCGATTCATGTCCACGACGTCCTGATCCTTCACCCCGAGATTGGTCGCAATCATCCTGACCTGATCGGGTCGCATATCGGCATTTTCAAAAGCCGCGATCTTGGCCTTGGCCGAGCGAAGCTTGAAGAACAGCTTTTTCTGGTTCGCGGTGGTGCCGATCTTCACAAGCGACCATGATCGCAAAATATAGTCCTGAATCGATGCCCTGATCCACCAGATCGCATAGGTGGCGAAGCGAAATCCTCTTTCGGGTTCGAAGCGATTGATGGCCTGCATCAGGCCGACATTGCCTTCGGATATAATCTCCGAAAGCGGCAGACCATAGCCGCGGTAGTTCATCGCGATCTTGGCGGCGAGACGCAGATGGCTGGTGACGATCTGGTCCGCAGCCTTGCGATCGCCATGCTCCCGCCAGCGCTTGGCGAGTCCGTATTCGAGCTCCTTCTCAAGGATCGAGAAACGTCGGATATCGCTCAGATAACCTGAACCGGATCTCCTCATGGCGGGTGCGGAGCGGCCGCCGACCGGAAACGACGTACGGGTGGTCAGCTCGGAATGAATTGTATGGGTTGCGTCGGCGTCCATCTCAGCGCTCCTTGTGGAAACATGGGCGCCCGGTGCCGCTTGTTCGATTGTCGATGCGTCACAGGCGATATCCACAAGATAACGGCGGGCCGTCCGGCAACCATTAAATTGGCCGTTAGGACATTAAATTCGCGTTGAGAGAGTTCGTTCGGATGCGCGTCATCAACAAGCGACAGCTGACGCTGCGTTGCGCGACGTCAACCATGGTCACTACGAGCAGAAGTCGCCCGAACGCTTGCCGTTCGAACCCCCCGGACATCACGCCGGCGTGACCGCCTGAGCCATCGCCCGCCGCCTTCCAATAGTTGAAGGCCGAGAACGGCGAGGTGCAAACGGCGCGCGCAATGGAAGTCCAACGAGGGTCGTGGTACGGACGAAATCAGGAAGGCTCACGAAGAATAAATCCAGCGCCACGGACATTGTGAATCATGGGAGAGTCGTCTGGTCCGTCCACCTTGTGGCGCAGCCGGCCCATGTGGACATCCACCAGATTGGTCGTCGGCACGAACCTGTAGTTCCAGACCTCCTCGAGCAGCATGGCGCGTGTCAGCAGCTGGTCGCTTCGCTGCATCATGTATTCGAGCAGACGAAATTCCCTCGGCAGCAAATCGATCGCGCGGTCGCCGCGCGTGGCCGTTCGCTTGATAAGGTCAAGCCCGAGAGGCCCGACGCGCAGTATGGTTTCCCGGGATTCGGCGGGCCGCCGCAACAAGGCTTCGATCCGTGCGACCAGCTCCATGATCGCGAATGGTTTGGTGAGGTAGTCATCGCCACCGGTGCGCAGCCCACGCACGCGGTCGTCGATCGCGCCAAGCGCGCTCAGGATCAGGACCGGGATGCGAACCTGGTCCTGCCGCAGGGCTTCGATGACCGTCAATCCGTCCATTCCGGGCAGCATCCGATCAACGATCAGTGCATCGGGCCGACAGGACCGGGCCTTGTCGAGGCCTTCGATTCCACTGGCGGCGCATTCGATCTCGAAGCCGCGCTGAACCAATTCGTCCGCGATCTCTTCGGCGGTTTCGCTGTCATCCTCGATGAGGAGAATCTTAGTCATCGGCATTTTCCCGATCGCCACGAATGCGGGCGCAATATCACGTCGTTGGCTCGGCGCTTGCGCGTTGCGAGGAGCGCTGCTGCCCGGAGCGATTGTCATATCCTCCACCATGCTCCAGTCGGGCCCTTCATTGTACCCTCATAAAAGCCAAATCCGGCGCGCCATTCCCAGGGAAGTGCACGGTTGCAGACATACGCGGCTAAGCGCTGCTATCCGAAATTTAGAGCGACGGGCAGGGGACCACCACTAAATAGCGTTTCATAACGGCTTAGCCTGGCTCGTGACAGCCGACGAAACCGCCGGAGGGCCTCGGGGGCGTTGACGAGGCCTTTCCGGCGGCGCCGCTTAAATTCGTTTTTATTGGAAGAAGCCGATTTGATTTGCGATGTTCAGTTCGCGAATCGGCTCGCCCGGTGGCAACGGATGCGATGGACAGGGCCTGGCGCTCCATCGCGTATGTAAACCGGATATTTGCGCGGTCGTTACATGGCAGACCAGGTTGGATTTCGCTCATGATCGAAGCCACGCGCATCGTTCGCCGCCAGAAATGGGAACAGAATGGCCGGAGCGAGGGCTCGCGTTCAGTCCCGGAAGAAACGGCGGTCGCTCTGACCTATAACGGGGGCACCTACGCCGTGATGATGGCTACGCCGCTGGATCTCGAGGACTTTGCGCTCGGCTTCAGCCTGAGCGAAGGCATTGTCGCTGGCTCCAGCGACATTCAGTCGCTCGATGTAGTACGCGTCGACGACGGTATCGAACTGCGGATCTGGCTCGACCAATCGAATGCGGACCGGCTGCAGCGGCGGCGGCGTCATATTGCTGGCCCGACCGGCTGCGGCCTGTGCGGCGTCGAGTCGATCGCGGAAGCCACGCGCCCTGCGCGAATGGTCGGGCCGGGCCGGAGATTTTCTTCCCTGCAGATCATGGCGGCGATGGCAAGCCTTTCGGGACATCAGAAACTCAATATCGAGACCCGAGCTGTGCATGCGGCGGCGCTGTGGGAGCCCGCCCGCGGCATCATCGCATTGCGCGAAGACGTTGGCCGGCATAATGCGCTCGACAAGCTTGTCGGAGCGTCAACCCGCGCGGCGGTTCCTGCCGGCGAGGCGGCGATCCTGCTCACCAGCCGGGTGTCGGTCGAGATGGTGCAGAAGAGCGCAACCGCCGGAGCATCCGTGCTGGTGTCGGTTTCGGCGCCCACGGCAAGCGCGATCCGCATGGCGGATGCGGCGGGCATGACCCTTGCCGCCATCGCGCGGCGCGACGGCTTTGAGGTGTTTACCCATACCGGCCGAATTGCGTCGGAGTCCTTATAGCGGCTGCATCAGGCCTCACGCCTGGGCGGGAAGGCTGGAAAGCAGCTTGTCCAGGGTGATCGGAAAATCTCGGATCCGCGCGCCGCAGGCATTGTGGATGGCGTTGGCGAGTGCCGCGCCGGCGCCGCAAATGCCCAATTCGCCGATGCCTTTGCTTTTCAACGGATTGGACTTGGTATCGAGTTCGGGAATAAACACGGCGTCGATGCCCGGAATATCGGCATGTACCGGCACGTGGTATTCGGCGAGGTCGTGATTGACGTAGTAGCCGAACCGCGGGTCGAGCGTCATGGCTTCCTGCAGGGCCGCGCCGACGCCGAAGGTCATGCCTCCGATCGCCTGGGATCGGGCGGTTTTTTCGTTCAAAACGCGGCCGGCGGCAAACACGCCCAGCATCCGCCGCAGACGCACTTCGCCGGTATCTGCGTCGACGCCGACCTCGGCGAAATGCGCGCCATAGGACTGCTGCGAGTAGTCCTTGCTGGTTCGGCCGGGCTCGATCTCGCCGTCGGCGTCAATGCCCGCGCCCACCAACTGCGTCAGCGACTTCGACTGCTCTCCCGACGAGATGTTGCCGTTGGCAAAGCTCGCCGTCTGCGGATCCATGCCGGCGATCCGGGCCAGCTTTTCGCGCAACGCGGTGCATGCCTCGAACAGCGCGGAGCCGGAACTGGCGGCGCCAAACGAACCGCCTGAACCCGCGGCTTCCGGAAAGTTGGTGTCGCCGAGTTCTACCCGAACACGTTCGGGAGGCAGGCCGAGCATTTCGGCGGCAATCTGGGTGAGAATGGTGTAGGTGCCGGTGCCAATGTCGGTCATGGCCATTCGGACCACGGCGACGCCATCGGGGCCGAGTCGGACATTGGCTTTGGAGAGCCGAAGCGGGTTGCCACGGGTGGCGGCCGCCACACCCATCCCCACCAGCCAGCGTCCGTCGCGAACCTGACCCGGTTTGCCGGTGCGCTTGTCCCACCCGAACCGTCGCGCACCCTCCTGCAGACAGGCGATCAGGTGACGGCTGGAATAAGGAATGTGTTTTTCCGGATCCTCGGTCGGCTCGTTGCGGATGCGAAGCTCGATCGGGTCGATGTCGAGCTTTTCGGCAAGTTCGTCCATCGCGCTTTCGAGCGCCAGCAGCCCGACAGCCTCTCCCGGCGCGCGCATCGAGGACGCGACGGGAATATCCAGCGGTACCAGGCGATGCCGGGTCAGCCGATTGGCGCCCGCATAGAGCGTGCGCGTTTGCAAAGCCGCGCCTTCGTAGGTCTGCTCGGTGGGAAAATTGCCGGAAAAGACGTCATGACCGATCGCGACCAGCCGGCCGTCCCGATCCGTCCCAAGGCGAAGCTGCTGAATGGTGTCGGAGCGGTGCGTCGTGACGTGAAAAATCTGCTGCCGAGTCAGGGCGATTTTCACCGGCCGCTTGAGTTGCCGCGACGCGATCGCGGCCAGAATGGCATCGGCATTGACCCAGAGCTTGCCGCCGAATCCGCCGCCGATGAACGGGCTGACAAGCCGCACGTTCTCGACCGGAATCTTCAGGGTCGTCGCGACCGCCTTCTGGCCCTGGTTCAACATCTGGTTTGCGGTGTGCAGGGTGAGCTTGTCGCCGTCCCACATCGCCAGGGTGGCGTGGGGTTCCATCATGGCGTGGCTTTGCAACGGGGTCGTGTAGGTGACATCGATCTTCACCGGCGCGGATGCGAACGCGGCCGCGAAATCTCCTACCGCGCTGTCAGGAGCAGGCGCAGTGGCATCGGCTGGCTGCGGCGCGCGCGCCTGCCTGAGATTGTCGCGCAGCGCGTATTTTCCCGGCGCTCGGTCATAATCGACACGGACCAGGTATGCCGCTGCCCGGGCTTCTTCGAAGCTGTCCGCCACCACAAACGCAACCGGTTCGCCGTAGCGCGTCACCTCCGGTCCCGTCAGCACCGGATGGGCTACGTGATGATTGCCGGTACCCTGTGGCGGCGCATTGAGATAAGTGAGCACCAGAATGACGCCCGCGGCCTTCTCGGCATCGCGGGTATCGATCGATTTGATTTTTCCTTTTCCGATCGAAGCTTCGACCACAAAGCCGTAGGCGGTCTGCACGCCTCCCTGCTGCATCTCGTACGCGTAGCGTGCGCCGCCCGTGACCTTCTGTCGCCCGTCAACGCGATCGAGCGGCTTGCCGACAATGCCCTGGGTGCCGACGTCAAGGGCGTTCGGCCCGACGGGTGAATTCATTTGCATAGGCTGGTTCCTTCAGGCCCGGGTGATATCGGTCAGCACGGCGTGCAGTGTTCGCCGCGTCAGCGGGATCTTGAAATCATTGCCGCCGAAGCCGCGCGACCCGTCGAGAACGGCGGATGCGGCGGCGTTGAATGTGCTTGCGTTCGCCGGCGAGCCGGCCAGTTTCTGCTCGGCATCGGGCGTGCGCCACGGCTTGAGGGCTAATCCGCCGAAGGCGAGGCGCGCCGAGCGGATCCGTCCGCCGGTGGCATCGACAATCGCCGCGACCGAGACCAGCGCGAAGGCATACGAAGCCCGGTCGCGAACCTTGCGATACAGCTGCAATCCGGGAGGCGGCGGAGGCAGGGTTACCGACGTGATGAGTTCACCGGATTTGAGCGTGGTCTCGATCTGCGGGGTGTTGCCGGGAAGGCGGTAGAATTCGGCGATCGGAATTTCCCGTGCCTCGCCCTTGCTGTTGATGGTCTCCACCTTGGCGTCGAGCGCCCGCATCGCCACCGCCATATCGGACGGATGGGTCGCAATGCAATGGTCGCTGGTTCCCAGAATGGCATGAATCCGGTTGAAGCCGGCGAGGGCGGCGCAGCCTGAGCCGGGCGCGCGCTTGTTGCACGGCTTGGTCACATCGTAGAAATAATAGCAGCGGGTCCGCTGCAGCAGATTTCCGCCGGTGGTGGCCTTGTTTCGCAGCTGGGCGCTCGCACCCGCCAGCAAGGCGCGGCTCAGCACACTGTAGCGCTGCCGCACCCGGGGGTCGGCGGCGAGATCGCTGTTGCGCACCATGGTGCCGATCCGCAATCCGCCGTCTGGCGTCTCCTCGATCTTGTCGAGTGGCAGGCGGTTGATATCGACCAGCGTCGAGGGGGTGTCGACGTGCAGTTTCATCAGGTCAAGCAAATTGGTGCCGCCGGCGATGATCTTGGTGCCGGGCCGCAGCGTGGCGGCGGCAGCTTGCGCCGGCGAGCCGGCGCGCTCGTAAGTAAAAGCCTTCATGTGGGCATTCCCGCTGATTGTTTGATCGCCGCCAGGATGTTCGGGTAGGCCGCACAGCGACAGATATTCCCGCTCATCCGTTCGCGAATCTCGACATCGGTGAGTTCCGGTTGGGGCTGGGTCAGATCGGCCGTCACATAGCTCGGCATGCCCTGATGGCTTTCGCTCAGCATGCCGACGGCCGAGCAGATCTGGCCGGAAGTGCAGTAGCCGCACTGAAAACCGTCATGCTCGACGAAGGCGGCCTGCAGCGGATGCAGCGTCTCGCCGTCAGCAAGCCCCTCGATCGTGGTGATGGACTGGCCGTCATGCATCAGCGCCAGCGTCAGGCAGGAATTGATGCGGCGGCCGTCGATCAGCACCGTGCAGGCGCCGCATTGGCCGTGGTCGCAACCCTTCTTGGATCCCGTCAGCACGAGATGCTCGCGTAGCGCATCCAGCAAGGTGGTTCGGGGATCGAGGTTGAGGACATGAGAGCGGCCGTTGATCTGGAGCTCGACGGTGGCCAGAGCCGGCGGCGGATCGCTCTCGGAGGGGCCGGTGGCCAGCGCCGCGTGCGGCAATCCGGTCAGCAGAAGCGCGGTGGTTCCGGTCTCGATGACGGTGCGCCGGGTTATCTCGATTTGAAAAGGCTCATTCTCTTTCATGACGGCTCCAGTTGATTGCAGTTCCCACGGCGAAAACCCGGTGTCACCTTGCCGCCCAGCAACATCAGCGCCCCGAACTCAGCGCCTAGGACCAGGTGCCGGCCGGCAGATTGACCACGATCGGAGTCGCGGTGCTTCGCACCACCACCCATCGGAATGGCCTTCGTTTCGACGCGTTGATTTCCATGTGCACCAGGAAGGACGGCACATGCAGGAAATCGCCGGCCGTCGCACTGTCGCTAAACTCTCCCTTCGCGCCCCAGCGGACCTCGCAAGAGCCGGACAGCACGTATGCCACCGTCTGCTGCTCGCCATGATGATGAATTCCGGTACGCGCTCCTGGTTCCACCTCGAATAGTCCGCCCCAGAGCGCGGTAGCGACACCAAGCTGCGGCGACACCGCCGCGCGGCGTTCGGAACCCGGCGTCTGTGCCGTTCCAACATCGAATTCGCCGGGATGGATGATGCGAATGGCAGGAGATGAATTCATCGGGTTATGCGTTCGGTCCGGAGTTGCTGAAAATCACGGGCTTTGGCCTCGCGTGATCGCCGACAGGCAGGCGTGCACGCAAAAACCTAGGCAGATGCGGCAAGGCCAGCCACTAAATTGCGGTTTAGAAAGCTCACCTGGAATTGAAGCCATTTCCCGGAACTGTTCGTGGATGCCCGGCATCGCAGACCAGTCTGCTCACCCGCGCAAGGGGTGACCGTTGCCGCCGGGCACGACGCCCTTCAAGTTTCCCAGTTCGTAGGCGGCGAACGGCCAATTCCTGCTTTGCGCGGCGAGCCACAGCCTGACATGGCGGGCTGAATCGTCGCACCATGAAATCGCTGATGCTCGGAAGATAGCTCGTGGTCCTGGAAGTCACCGGGGGCCGACTTTTTTCGGGGCCGGCGGCGATTACGGCTCGACGACCGCGCGCCGCTTTCCGGGGAGGCTTGCCTGAAGAAACCGCAGACGCAGACTGAACGAAAAAGTCGGCGATCGGCCTGACGATGGCGCTCAAATGCAATGTCCTCAATTAGAAAACCGATTTAGAATTCTCAAGTCGAGTTTGAAATGATGAGGCAAGGCTGCTGGCGGGATCGATGCGGTCGAAGTCGCAGTGAGCGTATCGCAGGGCAGCGTGCTGCAACGCGGTACTGCACGCGCTCAGCCAGTAAAAGTCCGGCGCGGCTCAAGGGGACGTCTGGATCGCTGGCGCAATTCACGGCGACGCCACTTTACCTCCCGGAAGCATTGAGTTAGTTAAGGCGGATCGCTGTGCGCAGACAGGGTCAGAAAATGAGGCAGGAGCTAATTAGCTTTCGGAGTTGCATCAATTGAGTCTCGTTTTCGGGAGTCGTCGGACCGCGGTCGGCCGCCTCTTCGGATTCACGAGTGAAAAGGCCCAGTCGCGGCCGATGATCTTTTGGAACGAAATTTGTATCTGCAGCAGATCGCTGATGCGTTGAACCGTGCAGGCAGGCTGAACGGTTTTGAAAGAGAAATCAGAACATGGACCTCGGATTAAAAGGCAAGAATGTGCTGGTGACCGGCGGCAGCAAGGGAATCGGCCTTGCGGTCGCCGAAATGTTTGCGGCAGAGGGCGCCAATGTGGCGATCTGCGCGCGCAACGCAGAACAGGTTGGCGGCGTTGTCAAATCGCTGGGCGCCAGGGGTGTCAAGGCATGGGGCGACGCGATTGATGTCGCCGATCCGGTCGCGCTGCAGCGGTGGGTCGAAGGTGCGGCCGCGGAACTTGGCGGCGTCGACATCCTCGTCTGCAACGTCAGTGCGCTGGCCGTCGGCAACACGCCGGAGACCTGGGAGAATTCGTTTCGTGTCGACATGATGCACACGGTCAATTCCGTCGCGGCCGCGCTGCCGTATCTGGAGAAATCCAAATCAGCGTCGATCGTGATCGTCTCCAGCGTGTCCGGCTTCGAGATCGATTTCGCCGCGGGCTCCTACGGCGCTTTCAAGGCGGCGCTGATTCACTATGCCAAGGGGCTTAGCAACCAGCTGATCGCCAAAGGCATTCGGGTCAACGCGGTGTCGCCCGGCAATACCTATTTCGAAGGCGGCATCTGGCAGACTATCGAGAAAGGCTCGCCGGATCTGTACAAGGCGGCGATGTCGTTGAATCCAACCGCGCGGATGGGAACGCCGCAGGAAGTTGCCGCTGGCGTGGTGTTTGTCGCCAGCCCCGTGGCCAGTCGCATCTCCGGCACCAATTTGATTATCGACGGCGCGTTGACCAAGGCGGTTTGACGTCAGCCGGCGGAATTGCGCGGTAGCCCTCGGAAGGCATCCAGCCGTCGATCGTGCAGGACACCGCCGGCACCATTGTCGATCTCGATCGCCGGTCAATGTCACGATCGCGTTGGTCGAGCGGAATCCCGAGATGATCCGCGCCACGGCGCAGCGTTGCTACGTCATGGACAAGGGCAGGATCGTGGCTGCGCTGACGCCGGCGGACCTCGTCGATCGCGAGGTCGTGCGAAGGGATCTGGCTGGGCAATCGAAGTCTGGCGACAGGTTGGAAAAATCCCGGCGGAGACCAGGCAGGCATGCCCCACCGTTCGGCCTGGACCGGAGCTTCAGTTCGCCTTCTCGATCAGGCTTTCCAGCAGCCGTTTCAATTCCGTCGTCGCCTTGTTGCCGTAACTCTCGGCGATGTGGGACTCCTGGCTCAGCGCAAGCGAATTCAAGCGCTGAGTCAGCGCCTTTCCGCGGTCGGAGATGAACATCAACACCTTGCGCCGGTCGTCGGCATCCTGGACCCGGTAAACCAGGGAGTCGGACACCATGCGATCGACCATCTTGGTCAAGGTCGGATGATTGAGCAGCACCGCTTCCGCAAGCTCGCCCATCGAATGACCCTTGCCGTCCGAAAGCACTTTCAGAATGCGCCACTGTTCCACCGGCACGCCTTCGGTTCGAAAGCGCGCGTCGAGCTGTCGATTGATTTCGCGGTTCGCCTGCGCGAGCAGATAAGCGAGGTGCTCGGTGATGGGTTTACTAGCCGGTCTAGCCACAGTTTTGGACTTTGTTCTGGGTTTCTGGACGATTATTGAGTTGTTTTGCTCGTTCTATATGCACGTGAATCGTTGAATATTCAATATTTTCCCCTAGGATATTTCCGTCGTCGGGCCAGGTCGATCTGGCGCCGACCCAGGAAAGCCGAAAGGAGAGCGAAGTGCTCTCACCTGCGCAAATTGGAAAGCCCGACGGCCTGCCGATGCCGCCGGATTGGCTGCTGAATGGCTCGCCGAAGTCGGTTGGGGCGACATTTACGCAGTCGCCGCAGCTCGATCCCTTTCGGCAGCGTCGCGATCGCAACAAGCTTCGGATCGCCAACTTCATCACGCTGACCGGTCCTGCCGGAATCTGGGGGTCGTCCGGCACCAACAGTACGCTGCTGGCCGCCTCCGAGATCAACCGGCGTGGCGGCATCCTGGGACGTGAAATCGAGATCGTGTTCCATGATGCCGGCCGCAGCATCGAGGACGTGGTCCGTACGGCATCCGACGTGGTCACGTCCGATGACGCCGATATTATCATGGGATCCCACATCAGCGCCGTCAGGGTTGCGCTTCGAAAAGTGGTCGCGGGCCGCATTCCCTATATCTATACGCCGGTCTACGAGGGCGGCGAGAGAACCCCGGGCGTGATGGCGATCGGCGAAACGCCGCGGGCTCAATCGCGCCCCGCGATCGAGTGGCTGGCGAACGCCAAGAACGCGGCGCGATGGTACCTGATCGGCAGCGATTATGTCTGGCCCTGGCTCTCGCACCGCGCGATCAAGAAATATATCGCCGGCGCCGGCGGGCGTGTCGTCGGCGAAGAGTTTGTCCGGATGGGCGAGCACGATCACAGCGCGCAAATTGCCCGGATCCGCGCCGCAAGGCCGGACGTCGTTCTTATTTCGTTGATCGGTACCGACAGCATCGTGTTCAACCGCGCCTTTGCCGAACAGGGCCTGGCGTCGAAAATGCTTCGTCTGGCGGGCGCGATGGATGAAACCGTGCTGCTTGGAATAGGAGCCGACAACACCGAAAACCTGTTCTGCGCATCCGGCTATTTCGTGGACCATGTCCTCCCGCGAAAACGACGCTTTTCGCTGTCAGTATCAGGCTTCGTTCGGCCGCCACGCGCCGCCGCTCGGCTCGATCGGGCAGTCGAACTACGAGGGGCTGCGGTTTCTGGACACGATCGCATCGCGGGCGGGGTCGCTGGCCGTCAAGCCGTTGCTCTCGGCCGCGTTGAATGTAGACTATGATGGCGCGCGCGGTCGCATCGGCATCCGCCGCGGCAGTGCTTCGATGCCGATCTATCTGGCCGAGGCCGACGGCGTTGATTTTGAGCTGATCAAAAGATTCTGACGGCGCACAAGCGCCGCAGCGAGCGGCCGCGGCTTAAAATAATACTTGAAAAGGAAAACATTTCCGTTTCTAGTGACTCAAAAGCGGGATCTGTCTCTTTGTCGTTCGTCGCCAGATAATGTTTGCGCGCAGCGACGGTGAGCCGGCAGTCCTGTCCAAGCGGCCCGGAAACAGGAGAAACATATCGTGTCAGTAGCGCTTCCAACCCCCGACCAACTGCGCGCCGTTGCCGAATACTGCGGTCTGGCACTGACCGATGAGGACGTCACCTCGTTCCGTGGACTGATGCAGGGCTCGGTCGATGCCTACAACGCCGTCGCCGCGATGCCGGACGAAGTCCCGATCGTGAAATATCCGCGGACGCCGGGCTATCGGCCGGGGCCCGAGGAAAATCCCGCGCAACGCCTGGTACCGAAAGTCGACCGTCAAGGGCGCCTCACGCGGCAAGCTGAAAGGCAAGGTCGTTGCGCTGAAGGACAACATCATGCTGGCCGGCGTGCCGATGATGAACGGTTCCTCGACGCTCGAAGGCTACGTTCCGGACTTCGACGCGACCATCGTCACGCGGATGCTGGACGCCGGCGCGGAAATTGCCGGCAAGGTTCATTGCGAGTCGTTCTGCATGTCCGGCGGCAGCCACACCAATTCGACCGGACCGGTGCACAACCCGCACAAGATGGGATATTCCGCGGGCGGGTCGTCCTCCGGCAGCGCCGTCGTGGTCGCGCTCGGCGAAGTCGACATGGCGATCGGCGGCGACCAGGGCGGTTCGATCCGGATGCCTGTCATCCTTCAGCGGCATCTACGGCATGAAGCCGACCTGGGGTCTGGTGCCCTACACCGGCATCATGCCGATCGAGATTTTCGTCGATCACACCGGGCCGATGACCGCAAACGTCGCCGACAATGCGCTGCTGCTCGAGGTGCTGGCCGGCGATGACGGCTACGATCCGCAGGATCAAGTCGCCCAAGGTGCAGGACTACACCAAGGCGCTGGGTGTCGGGATCAAGGGACTGAAAATCGGCATCGTCAAGGAAGGCTTCGAGCAAGCCGGTGCCGAAGCCGCGGTGAACGAGAGCGTCCGGGAGGCGGCCAAGCGGCTCGGCAGCTCTCGGCGCCATTGTCGAGGAGGTTTCCATTCCGATGCACATGGTGGCGCCGGCGATCTGGATGCCGATCGGCACCGAAGGCATGACCCAGACCATGATGTATGGCGACGGCTATGGCCTGAGCCGCTCGGATCTCTATTCGACCTCGCTGATGGATTTTCATCGCGGCTGGCGCGGGCAGGCGGATTCGCTGTCCGAGACCACGAAAATGATGCTGATGTTCGGCACCTATATCAACAACAATTTCGGCCCGCGCTATTACGGCAAGGCCCTGAACATCTCGCGCCGGCTGACGGCGGCTTACGACAAGGCGCTCGAGAGCTACGATCTGCTGCTGATGCCGACGACGCCGATGAAGGCGACGCCGTTGCCGGCGCCGGGAGCCAGCCGCGAGGAGCAGATCGGGCGCGCGTTCGAGATGATCACCAACACCGCGCCGTTCGATATCACGCACCACCCGGCGATGTCGTTGCCGTGCGGCATGGTGGACGGACTGCCGGTCGGCTTGATGCTGATCGGCCGGCATTTCGACGAGCCGATGATCTATCGTGCCGCGCACGCCTTCGAACAGTCCGGCGACTGGAAGACGATGTAAGGTAGCGCAAAGCTGCAGGCCTGCTGGTGATGTTGTATGGATAATCTGTTCACCGCCTTGTTCGAGATCATGAGTTTCGGCGCGATCGTCGTTCTGGTCGTGCTGGGACTTGGAATCATCGCCAGCATGATGGGCATCTTCAATTTTGCGCAGGGCGAATTCGTTCTGCTCGGCGCATACATCACCTATGTCGTGCATAACGCGGGGGCGCCGGTCTGGGCTCGGAATGGCGCTCGCGCCGTTCGCGGTCGGAGCGCTGGGCTTTGTGCTGGAGCGTCTGGTGGTGCGGCGATTCTACGCGGCGCCGATTGTCGCGATGCTCGGCACCTATGCGCTCGGGCTGATCATCCGGGAGATCGTGCGCGGCCTGATCGGCGGTCTCTATATCTCGGTCCCGGAGCCGATCGGCGGATCGGTCAATCTCGGCGCCATGCACTTTTCCTCGTGGCGGCTCGTCATCATCCTGATCACGGCATTGGTGATGGTGGGAAGCTATCTGCTGCTGGCGCGTACCGCATTCGGGTTGCGAATACGCGCGTCGCTGGAAAATCCAGCGCTGGCGCGCGCATCGGGGATTTCGACCAACGCGATCTACGGCGCGACCTTTGCATTCGGCGCCGCGCTGGCGGGGCTGGCCGGGGCGCTGATCGTGCCGGTGTTCTCGCTGTTCGCCGATCTCGGCCTTCGCTTTCTGATACAAGGCTTCGTCGCGGTGATGGTCGGCGGCGTCGGGTCATTCGCCGGGCCGGTGGCCGGCGCCGGTGTGATCGGGACGCTCGCCGCGGCGCTGCCGTGGGTCATCCCGCCGGTCATCGCCGACGTCCTCGTGTTCGTTCTCGCTATTGTCTTCATCAAGTTCCGGCCGCAAGGCCTCGTTTCAGGAAAAGGGGTTTAGTCCGATGTTCAGCGACCACAGCCAACAGAACCGGCGCCGCTTTCTCTCGAATTTTGCCTTCGCAAGCACGGCACTTGCGACCGGCGTCGGCAGCTGGGTCATTCGTCCGGAATGGGCGAATGCCGCCTCAGACCCCATCAAGGTCGGCATCGCCACCGATCTGACCGGTCCGATCGGCTATGCCGGCAACGCCGACGCCAATGTCGCGAAAATGGTGGTGAAAGAGATCAACGACGCCGGCGGATTGCTGGGCCGGCCGCTGGAATTGTTCATCGAGGACACCGCATCGAATGAATCGGTGGCGGTCGGCAACGTTCGCAAGCTGATCCAGCGCGACAAGGTCGATCTCGTGCTCGGAGGCATCACCAGTTCGATGCGCAACGCGATCAAGGACGTGATCGTCGCGCGCGGCAAGACGCTGTATATCTACCCGCAACTTTACGAGGGCAAGGAATGTACGCCCTATCTGTTCTGCACCGGTCCGACCCCCGCGCAGCAGTGCGACGAATTCATTCCCTGGCTGATCAAGAACGGCGGCAAGAAGTTCGCACTGCCCAGCGCCAATTACGTCTGGCCGCATACGCTGAACGTCTATGCGCGCAAGGTGATCGAGGCCAACGGCGGCGAGGTCATCTTTGAGGAATACTACCCGCTCGACCAGATCGATTTCAGCGCGACGGTGAACCGGATCATCTCCAACAAGGTGGACGTGGTGTTCAACACCGTGATCCCGCCCGGCGTTGGGCCGTTCTTCAAGCAGCTTTACGAAGCCGGATTTCTGAAGAACGGCGGCCGGCTGGCGTGCGTCTATTACGACGAGAACACGCTCAACATCAATCAGCCGGCCGAGATCGAGGGGCTCGCCAGTTGCCTCGACTATTTCAAGGCGCTCGCGTCCGGAAGATCCGGTGAGCGCCAAGATCCAGGCGGCCTACGACAAGGAGTTCCCGGGCACATTCCTGTTCGCAGCGGGAAGTGCCGCAACCGGCACCTATCGCGGCCTCAAGCTGTGGGAAGCCGCGGTCAAGGAGGCGGGCAAGGTCGACCGTGACGCGGTCGCCGCGGCGCTCGATCATGCCAAGATCGCCGAAGGCCCCGGCGGGCCCGCGGAAATGGTTCCCGGCAAGCGGCATTGCAAGATGAAGATGTACACGGCGGTTGCCAAGAATGGTAATTACGAGATCGTTGCGCGCAGCCCCGGCCTGGTCGATCCGAAGGAGTGCTGAGCGTCTCGCGACGGCGGCGACCGGTGTTGTGACCTCTGGAGCTAATGTGCTGGCAACTTGATGACAGAAACGACACCGACTGCCCTGGGGAACTCCCGTTCGTGTTGTTCGTTCTCGCCGATGGCAACTACTGCCGGTTATGGAAGTCGTGGTGCTCGCGATCGGCGCATTGCTGCCGCTCGTGCTGCAGGACTATCTGACCATCTATGCCACGCGGGTCCTGATCCTCTGCCTGTTCGCGCTCTCGTTCGATCTGGTGTGGGGCTACGCCGGAATCATGAGCTTCGGACAGGCCGTGTTCTTCGGTTCGGCCGGCTACGGCGTGGCGCTGATCGCTCGCGATCTCGGCGTCACGTCGATGCTGATCGTGTTGCCGGCGGGCATGTTGATCGGGTTCACATTCGCTTTGCTGCTCGGAGGATTCCTGCTGCTGGGACGGCATCAATCCAGCGTCATCTTCGTCTCGCTGGGCACGCTGACCGGATCGTATGCCTTCGACCGGCTGGCGCGGGGCTGGTACTATCTCGGCGGCCAGAACGGCATCCCCTCGATCCCGTCGATGAGCCTTGGCAGCTACGACCTCGATGAGGGCCGTGGTGTTCTATTATTTCGCGCTGGTTATTCTGGTGCTGGTCTATCTCCTGTGCCGCTTCCTGGTGGGGTCGCAGTTCGGATTGGCGCTCGCCGGCCTGCGCGAGAACGAGCAGCGCATCACGTTTTTCGGCTATCGGGTGCAGCGCCTCAAGGCGATCATCTTTTCGTTTGCCGGCGCCATCGCAGGGCTAGCCGGCAGCCTCTATGCTTTCCACGAAGGCTTCGTCTGGCCGAACATGCTGGGCGTGGTGATGTCCACCCAGGTCGTGCTCTACGTCCTGTTCGGCGGCGCCGGGACCCTGATCGGAGCGGTGATCGGCACTGTCGTCATCGAGGCGGTCAGCTTCTGGCTGTCGAACAGCTACCAGGACATTTGGCCGATCATCCTTGGCGTGCTGCTGCTGCTGGTTATTCTGTTTCGCCCCGCCGGGCTGATCAGCCTGATCGTCAGCGAGCGCGAACGGGTGGGCAATTTCGGTCGTCCGCCGAAGGAGCGACCTCATGGCCCTTCTTGAAGCCCGCGGGCTCATCAAGATATTCGGCAAACTGACGGCCCTGAATGGCGCCGAACTCACCGTGGAGGAAAACGAATTTCACGGCCTGATCGGACCGAACGGCTCCGGCAAGAGCACGCTGATGAAGTGCGTGGCCGGCGCGGAAGTCCCGACCGCCGGTACCGTGACGTTTGGCGGTCACGATATCACGCAAGCCACTCCCGCAGAGCGGGCCCGCGCCGGCATGAGCCTGAAGTTCCAGATCACCAGCGTGCTGCCGGCATTGACCCTGTACGACAATATTCTGCTGGCGCTGCAGGCCCAGACATCGTTGCCCAGCCTGCTGTTTTCCCGGACCCGCGGCATCCTGCACGATCGTGTCGATGGCGATGCTCGAGCAATTTCGCCTCGTCGATCAGGCGGCGGATCCGGCCTCCGCGCTCTCGCATGGCCAGCAGCAATGGCTTGAAATCGCCATGGCGCTGGCGCCGGAGCCGAAATTGCTGCTGCTGGACGAGCCGACCGGCGGCATGAGCCTGGAAGAGCGTCGGGTGACCGGCGAACTGCTGCAGCCTATCAAGAAACGCTGCTCGCTTGTCATCGTCGAGCACGACCTCGACTTTATTCGCGACATCTGCGACCGGCTGACCGTGCTCGATCAGGGCAGCGTGCTCGATTGCGGCTCGGTCCGGCACATCCAGTCAAGCCCCAAGGTCCAGGAGGTCTATCTCCGCCGTGCCTGATGACACATACCTCGACATCCGGAATCTCGACGCCGGCTATGGCCGCAGCCAGGTGCTGTTCGGCGTCACCATGACAGTGCCATGGCGAGGTGGCGTCGCGATTCTCGGCCGCAACGGCGCCGGCAAGACCACCTTGATGAAGGCCATCATCGGAGAACTGCCATTGCTGGGCGGGTCGGTGAGCCTGGATGCCCGCGATGTCGGGCGGCTGCCGACCGAGCAGCGCATTCGCATGGGGTTCGGCTATGTGCCGCAGGAACATTCCGTGTTCGGACGGCTTTCGGTGCGGGACAATCTCGCGGTCGGCGCGCTGACCAACCGCGACAGCGGGGCCGTCAACCGAATCCTGGAAATATTTCCGAAGCTCGGCCAGCGGATGGACCAGATAGCGGGCACCTTGTCGGGCGGTGAACGCAAGATGCTCGCGATCGGCCGTGCGCTGCTGTCGGACCCGCGGGTGCTGTTGCTGGACGAACCGACCGAGGGCGTCTGGATCGGTGTGATCGAGGAAATTACCGAGCGGCTGATCCTGCTGGCAAAGGATATCGCCATTGTCATCGTCGAACAGCATCTCGATCTCGCGCTCCGGGTTGCCGGTCATGCCTATGTGCTGGATCGTGGCAGGGTCGCGCTCGCGGGATCGGCGCACGACGTTCGTACCGATCCGAAACTGTTGCAATATCTTGCTCCTTGAAGTTCTCCGAGCGATAAAATCGCCGAGGTCAGGCGCGGCGTAATGACTCAAACGTGATCGGAAGCTTACCGACGGCGTCCCACCGCCGACAGTGGCTCAACCGGTTTGCCACGTCAGCAATGCCTGCCGCACCACCAGACTACGAATCTGAAGGCCAGGAGTTCGAATCTTCGGGTGCTCCAAGGCGGATGCGCGAATGTCCCTGCTGAAAAGCAAAAACCGTTGGCTTTGCGCTGACGAACAACGAAGATCTTTCGTCGTTTCGAACCAATATGAAAGCACTCTCCCGCTTTGTTGGCTTAGCATGACGCGAACGATCAACGGCGCCGCTTCGCCCGGCGCGGTCGGCGCGAGAGCCGAAATCAATTCTTTCAAGGCGACGGAGATCAAAATGGCTTCGATCAGCAACCTGAATCCCAAAATCCGCATCTCTCCCAATCCGCCGGTGTTTGACCTGCCGATCCTGGTGGCACTGGAGCATGACCTGTTCAAGAAGGCCGGATTGGATGTCGATTACTCGGTCAAGTACGCCGACCACGACAAGCTCGAACACGATGTGCTGAAGCGCCAGAAGGAGGCGCTGTTCGAGGGAGGATCGGCCGAAGCATTCAATGTCTGCGAGTGGGGCGGGATCGACCGCCTGGAGCGCGGCTCGGGCCGTGGAAAAATAGCGGCGCTGCGACCGGCCATCGCCGCGCAAGCGATCGTTTCGTTTGATCCAAGTTTGCAGTCGCCTCGCGATCTCGCCGGTGTGGCAGTCGGCATCAACGATTTCACGGGATCACATTATACGACGGTCGGACTGCTTGAGGGCGCGATTCCGAAGGATGAGATCGTAACGACACATATCGGGGCGCCGGAGATACGTCTTTCGGCGATGAAGCAGGGCCGGGTCCGCGCCGTCACCGTGATGGAGCCGTTTATCAGTCTGGCGCTGAAGCAAGGCGCTCATATCATCGCGCTGACGTTCTATCGCGGAGCCGAAGTGGTTTCGCCGGATCTCGAGCCGCTCGATCTCGAGACCTATTTCAGAGTGCTCGATCAGGCCGTCGATCTGATCAACGCCGATTTTGCGCGGTATGCGCATTACATCGTGGCGATCGCGAAGGATGAGATCGCAACTTACGAACTCGACGGCCGTTTCATCCGCTACACGCACGCGCAGCGATATTCGCCCGAACTGTTCGATCCGGCCTATCACTGGATGAAGGAACGCGGTTTTACGGACGGCAGAAACAATCACGAGTCGCTGGTCGTCTCCTGATTGTACCGGCGAGGTTGAGTTTCATTCGCAGGCAGTCAAGGCTCGTCAAGCCGGATGGCGCGACGAGCCTTTCGAAAGGGCGATCCATGTTCAATGCAGCAACGGGACGCCGATTGTCGCGGCGCGACGTCCTGGCGGGCGTCGCTGGCGCGGTTGCTTGTCCAGCCTTCGTCCCGTCCGAGGCGATGGCACAAGGAAAGCCCGTGGTGAATGTTACGCTCTCGACGCCGGGAAGTGCCGGCTCGATCTGGCGCGCTGCGATCGCCTCGCTCGATTCTTCGCTGAGCTCCGGTTTTGATCTGCACTGGATTGCCGGAGATCCGGGCCAGATGCAGGTGCAGTTGGCGGCCGGGGCTTTGGACGTCGGCCTGTTCGGTGCGATCGGGCTCGCAACCATCGCGCGCAAGGGCAGCGACATTACTTTGTTCGGCCCCGGCCTCAACAACCACGGCAGGATTATCGTCAAGTCCGACAGTCCATATCGCAAACCGGCGGACCTCGTCGGCAAGCGGATCGCCACCCAGCCCAAGACCACTGAAACGTATCAGCAGGCACGCGTAGCGCTATCGCTTGTCGGCGTCGATATGGAGCGTGACTTTGAGACCTTCTTCGGACCGCCGACGGCCAACCTCGCTTTGTTCGACCGCGGTGACGTCGACGCCGTCATTGTCGTCGAACCCACGGCCACCCGGGCGGTGGGCGCCGGGGCCAGGGAGCTTGCAAGGATTGGCGACATCTGGAATCAGGCTTCCGGGGTGCGCGCCGCGCCCTTCCTCGTCGGCCTGGCAGCAAGGCAAAGCTGGATCGCCTCCAACCGGTCGCTGGCGACATCGATTGCGCGATTGTTTTCGGCCGCGAACGGCGCGCTGCGTCGAAATCCGGGCCTTTTCATCGACAATGCCGGCGATATGGGCTTGCGGCCGAAGGAGAGCGAGGCGATCCGGCTCTTGCCCTCCCGTCTGGCCGACGTCTATCCGAGCGCGTGGAATCAGGACGTCTGGACCGCGATCGACCGCCAGATCGAGGTCGCCGTGAAGGTCGGACTGCTCGATGGCATGCCGGGCAGGCGGCTGTACGACGGCTTGACGCATGGGGCGGCGTGATGACGGATTTCGCCGAGCGCCTCGTGGCGAAGCAGCGAAAGGATCGGCACGGATCGCGCGCAGCGCTGCAGTTTCGAAAGCTGGTATCCTCGACGTTTCCCTCGATGTTGTTTTGCGTCGCGCTGCTGGGATTCTGGGAGGTCATGACCCGGGTGACCGCCAGTCCGCTGGTGCCGGGCGTGGGCGAAGTGGTCGACGAAATAAGGCGCATCGTCTTCAGCGGCCTGGCGATAAAGCAGATCGGCATCACTTTTTGCCGGATACTGCTGGGCTTCGCCGTGGCGTTCTTCGTATCGCTTGTCGTCGGGATCGCGGCCGCGAGAAATTCCTCCGTGCGCAGATTCGTCAATCCGGCGATCATTCTTGGCCTGACCGTTCCGGGTCTGGTCTGGGCGCTGCTTTGCGTCATCTGGTTTGGCGTCGGCCTGACGACGCCGGTCGTCGCAATCGCGCTCGGCGTGGCGCCGGTGATGGTTCTGCACGTCGTTCAGGGAATGCACGCAGTCGATGCGGAAATCATCGAAATGGCTTACGTATTCAAGCTTTCGGGGCGCGACAAGATCGCCCACATCTGGATTCCTTCGCTGACCCCGCATCTCATTGGCGGCTCCCGCGTCGGCCTTTCTCTCGCATGGAAAGTCATCGTGCTGGTCGAGCTGTTCGGATTGTCGAACGGGGTGGGATACCAGCTCAATTCGGAATTCAGTTCGCAGAATGTTGCAGGCGTGCTGGCCTGGACGATCGTGTTTTGGGCGGTGATGATCGCGATGGAGTACGGCGTGCTCCAAACGCTCGAAGGTCGGTTCACGGCATGGCGGCGGGTGACGAGGCTGTGACCGCCGCGATCGCTTTTTCGAACATTGGGAAGATCTTCAGGCGGCCACATTCAGATCGGCTCGAAGTCGTGCTGTGTGACTTCAACCTCAGTATCGCGACAGGAGATCTCGTTGCGCTGGTCGGGCCGTCCGGGGTCGGCAAGACAACCTTGCTTCATATTGCCGCCGGACTCGAACAGCCGGACGCCGGGCAGGTGACTGCGGGCGGCTCCGCCGGTCCCGTTCGGCTTGGCATGGTGTTTCAGCAGCCGCGGTTGTTGGATTGGCGTTCGGTGAGGGCCAACGTCGATCTGGTCGCCAGCGCCGCCGGGCGCGATACGCGCCGCACGTCGGATCTGTTGGAGGCGGTGGGTCTGGCCGACCATGCCGACGCCTATCCGCCGACACTATCCGGAGGCCAGCGTCAGCGGGTGGCGCTCGCCCGAGCGTTCGCGATCGAACCCCAGGTCTTGCTGCTCGACGAACCATTCAGTGCTTTGGACGAACTGACCGCGCGCCGGCTGCGGATTCTATTGCAGGACCTGTGGCGCCAAACGTCCCCGACCGGGCTGCTGGTCACGCACAATATCCTGGAGGCCGCTTTCCTTGCCGATAGGGTGGTCGTACTCGGACACAAGCCCACGCAAATCGTCGAGACGTTGGAGATCGATATCCCCCGTCCTCGTCATCCGGAGGATTCCGCGCTTTTTGAAATACACCGGAAGATCATGGGGCTGCTTTCCTGACAAGGACCAAGGCCCAATGATCACACGCCAATGTCGAGCACTGCGATCGCTATTGTTGCCGGAGCCGCGATGCCACTCTATCTATTTGCTCGATACCTTCGCCCTCAGCGCGGGCTTGTTGGTATCGTTCTGGTCCAATGTCCGTCCGATGGCGACGAGCTGCTCGCGCAGCCAGCGATTGGCGGGATCTTCGTCAGTTGTGGAGTGCCAGTAGAGGTAGTTTTCGTGGGGGCCGATTGAAAACGGACATGGAAAAACGCGATTGGAGAGTGGGTCGTTGAGAGCGGATGCGATGAGTTCAGATGTCGTAAGAAGTAAATTACTCTGGCTGACAACGGAGCAGGCAGCGACCTGAGTCTGGCACTGGAGACGGACATTTCGTTCGATACCAAGACGCTGAAGCTCGAAATCTTCATAAGATGGCCCGTGACGACGTGACGTCACGCAAATGTGCTCCATTTTCAAATATGTCTTGGCGTCAAGCTTCGCGCCGATCTTGGGATGGTCGCGGCGAGCGAGAACGACAAGGCGCTCCGTCAAGATACGTTCGCGCCTGATATCGCGTGACAATGGCAGCAGCGTATCGATCGCGGCGTCCAAAACACCCGCGGACAACTCGCGCTCCAGATCGCGGCGCTCGGCCCTCACGGCGGCAATGTCGACCAGGGGCGCAACGCCGGTGATCCTGTTCACCAGACTGTTCAGAAACGGCGTTTCCAGATTGTTGCGCAGTCCAATGGTAAATTTCCTGCGGGTCGTAGTGGGATCAAAGCGATTGGTCTGACTCAGCGTCGTCTCGAGCCCGTTCAACGATTGCCGGATCGTGGCGATCATCTGCCGCGCCAGCGGCGTGGGCGTCATGATATGCCGGCGGCGTACGAAGAGCGGATCGTTGAACATCACACGCAAACGGCCGAGGGCGTGGCTGATGGCGGGTTGCGTCAGATTGAGGCGGCGGCAAGCCCGGCTTACCCCTCCTTCGGAGTAAATCGCGTCAAAGACGATAAAGAGGTTCAGATCGACGTCCTTGATATGCATAGGATCGATTGAACTCGATTAGGAAAATACATTTGACGAATGCTACTATGCGTCCATAGTGTTGCTCAACAAAAGACTTTCAGGGGAAACGATGAGGGAGCACTCGCCATTGCGGGAACTCCTGCGCTTTGCCGCAGGAACCGGCGGTTCTGGCCACATTGCGGGTGTGCCACGATGACCGCTGAATCCCAACCGGTCGCGCCCGCCGCGACACCGCGCCTTCGTGTCAATCTCGCAAAGCCCAGCCAGGAGCAGATCGTGCTCTTGATCACGATCGCGCTGCTGATCGTCTTCGCCGTCACCCTCAACGGCTTCGCGACCCTGTCGAACCTGCTTAATCTGCTGCGCAGCATTTCGATCCTCGGCATTCTGGGCCTGGGCATGGGCCTGATCGTGA
Source organism: uncultured Alphaproteobacteria bacterium (assembly GCA_963734795.1). Classification (GTDB taxonomy): domain Bacteria; phylum Pseudomonadota; class Alphaproteobacteria; order Rhizobiales; family Xanthobacteraceae; genus Bradyrhizobium. Next base: position 294,831 of record CAVTIW010000008.1, on the reverse strand, counting down.
TCAGCCGCGGCATCGATCTCAGCGAAGTCGCGATCATGGCGGGCTCCTGGGCAATCGCGCTGATCAAGATCCAGCAGGGCATGCCTGTGTCGAGCGCGGTGGTGCTGGCGCTCGTCGTGGCGCTGGCGATCGGCCTCGTCAACGGCCTCATGATCGCGTTCGTCGAAGCGCCCGCCTTGTTCGTGACGCTGGCGGCGGCCTTCGTGATCTATGGCCTGGCCTTCTGGGTTGCGCCCGCCTGGGTAGTCTATGCGCCGAAGGATGCCCCGGAACTGCTCTTCCTCGGGGCGGGGAGAATTTTCGGCATTCCGGTGCCGATCCTGGTGTTTGCGATCGCCGCCGTTGCGATGCAGCTGTTCCTGTCACGGACCTCGATCGGCCGCTTCATCTACGCGCAAGGCGACAATCCGGAGGCGGCACGGCTGACCGGCATCCCGCTTAGACCGTTGATTGTGCTCGAATATGTCCTGGTCGCGCTGCTCGCATGGCTCGGGGGCCTGGTGTGGATCGGCACCACCGGCAGCATGCAAATGGCCATCACGCAGGGCACCATGATCTTCGACGTGGTGCTGGTCGTCGTGATCGGCGGCATCAGCCTGATCGGCGGGCGCGGCAGCGTATACAGCGTGGTGGTCGGCTGCATTCTGATCGGCACCTTGCTCAACGCATTTACGATCATGGACGTCAACAGCGAAGTGCAGAACATCGTCAAGGGCGTCGTCCTGCTGGTGGCCATCGTGCTCGACAACTGGCTGCATCCCCGCGACGAGGAGACCGCGCGACAGGGAGACTGAGTGCTCGGGAAAAAAGAGAACAAAAAAGAGACGTAACAATCAACAACCAAGTGGGGAGGTATCAATGAAGCCGATGACGAAGACATTGACGACGAAGACTTGGACGATGCTGCTCGCCGGAGCTGCGCTCGCAGCGCTGCCAATGCTGGCGACGGCGCAGGAGGAGAGCGGTACCAAGACGGCGCGCGAACTCCGCGCCTCCTACAACAAGGCCCTGGAGGGCAAGACCATCGCTTATCTGCCGATCGCGCTCGGCGTGCCGCTTGCCGACGAATGGGGGCGGGTGGTGCAGCAGGAGGCTGAATGGCGTGGCATGAAGTACGTGGTGCGGGATCCCAACAACAATCCCTCCGCGATGCAGCAGGCCCTCACCGCGCTGGTCGATCAGAAGCCCGACGTGCTGATCGTGCAGAATCCGAGCGTCACGCTGCTGATGAAGGACCTGAAGCGAGCCGAGAGCCAGGGCACGCATGTCATTCAGATCAACATGTCGTCGAACTACAAGTCCGGCGCCTTCGTCGGCGCCGACTGGCATGAAGTCGGCAAGATGATCGCTACCGACGTCGTCAAGCAGTGCGGTACCGGATCGGGCAAGTCCGGCAAGGTGCAGATCGTCCAGGGCGAGCTGACGGCGGCGGCCAGCGTCGACCAGGTCGGCGGCATCATGGAGGTTTTCAACAAGGACCCAGCGATCAAGGTGGTCTCGAACCAGGCGGCCAACTGGGACGCCAACACCGCGCTGAACGTCACCGCGACGGTGATCCAGCAGCATCCGGACCTGTGCGCCAGCGTCGGATTCTGGGGCATCATGGAATCCGGCGCGGCGCAGGCGATCCGCAACGCCGGCAAGATCGACGACGTCAAGGTCTACGCCTCCGGCGAGGGGTCGCAGCTCGACTGCGATCAGGTCAACTCGGGCAGCTTCTACAAATTCCTGAGCTACAAGGCGACCGAGCAGGGCCATGATCTGATGATGGCGGCCGAAACGCTGCTCGAATCGGGCGAGAAACCCGGGACGCGCAATCTCGAATACTACACGCAGCCGATCTGGCTCGACAAAACCAATGCCAACGGCGGCAACTGCTTCGCTATGAAGAAATAATCACACCTCACAGGCCTGCCGGTGCGCCTAACGCGCCGGCAGGATTCCCGGAGTTTGTCGACCATGTCGATAACGATCGATTCGTTTAGCGCGTCGGTGCGCCGCTTCTCGCCGCGGCTGCTGTTGTCGGAACTGCTGCTGAAGCAGTGGTTCGAACCGGTCATCCCGTTCACGGTCATGATCGGATTGTGGCTTTACTTCGCGCTGACGATCCCCGGCTACGCTTCGACCCAGAACATGCTGTCGCTGCTGCGCCTGTTTGCCGAATTCGGCTTTGTCGCGCTGGCGATGGGATTTTGCCTGATCACCGGCGGTATCGACCTCAGCGTCGGCGCGATCTTCGCATTGTGCAACTTCTCTGCGCTGTTCTTTCTGCTGGTGCTCGAATGGCCGGTCGGTGTCGTGATCGTGGCGACACTCGCGGTCGGCGCGGCGCTCGGAAGCATCAACGGTTTCCTGATCGGTTATTTGCGGACGCGGCCGTTCCTGACCACGCTGGTGACGCTGATCATCCTGCGGGCAACGGTCAACCTCCTGAACACCAGCTATAGTCAGGTGTTCGCGACCAGTTCGGTCGACAGCGACGCCTGGGACTATCTCGGCGGCGGCAGCGTGCTCGGCATTCCGATCAACGCCGCGACGCTGTTCGTCGTCCTGCTGGTCTGCCACATCTTCCTGTCGCGCTCGCGCTACGGCTGGCACCTCACCGCGATCGGCGCGAGCCGCAAGGCCGCGCGACATGCCGGCATCCGCGTACGCCTGATGCTGTTCGCCACCTACGTGCTGTCGGGAACGCTCAGCGCCGCCAGCGGCATCTTCTATGCGGCGCGGCAAGCGAGCACGGATTCCACCACCGGCGTCGGCTGGGAGTTCCAGGCGTTGACCGCCGTGGTGCTCGGCGGCGTTTCGCTGGCCGGCGGCAAGGGAACGGTGTGGCGGGCGATGATCGGCGCGATCATCATCTTTCTCCTCGTCAATGGCCTGGTGCGCATGGGTATCCCGGGCTACGTCACCTCGGCGGTCACCGGGCTGATCCTGCTGGCCGCGGTCGGCATTGACGTCAAATGGTCGAAGAACCGCGGCAAGGCGATCGAGAAACTCTACGTCAATCCGGCCTTTGTGGCGCTGGCGCACGCGCCGTCGGTGCAGCCGGGTTCGGCATCGCCCTACGCCCAGAACGACCGCCTGATCCACGCCGAGGCCATCGGCCTCGATCAGGTGGAGGGGCCCGAGGATGTTATCATCGACCGGCAGGACCGCGTCTATGGCAGCACGCGCGACGGCAACATCATCCGTTTTTCCGGGCCGAATCTCGAAACGCGCGAGGTTTTCGCGCATATCGGCGGCCGGCCGCTCGGCATGCAGTTTGACCGCGACGAAAACCTGATCGTCGCTGTGGCGGGCATGGGCGTCTATGGCGTGGCGCCGGACGGGCGCGTCTCCAAGGTCACCGACGAGACCAACCGCACCTGGTACAAGCTCAATGACGACTCTCGCCTGCGCATGGCGGACGATCTCGACATTGCGCCGGACGGCAAGATCTATTTCAGCGACTGCACCACGCGCTACGAGATGACGACCAACACGCTCGACATCCTCGAGGCACGGCCGAATGGCCGCCTGGTCTGCTACGACCCGGCGACCAAGACGACGCGCACGGTCATCAATCATTTCTATTTCCCGAACGGCGTCTGCGTGGCGCATGACGGCAAATCGGTGCTGATCGCGAGCACCTCGCTGTGCAAGGTGTTTCGGTATTGGCTCGACGGTCCGAAGCAGGGCCGCACCGAAATCCTGATCGATGAGCTGCCGGGCAACCCCGACAATATCAACCGGGCCTCCGACGGTACCTACTGGCTGGCGCTGGTCGGAATCCGCACCCCGACCTTCGACCTTGCCGCGCGCAAGCCGGGATTCCGACTGCGCATGGTCAAGCAAGTTCCGGCCGACGAATGGCTGGCGCCGGCGCTCAATCATGGCTGCGTGCTGAAATTCAACGAAGCCGGCGAGGCGCTCGAATCCTGGTGGGATCCGACCGGGATCTCGCACTCGACGCTGACCTCGATGCGCGAGCACAAGGGCCACCTCTATCTCGGCGGCCTCGAAAACAACCGCATCGGCCGCATCAAGCTCGACGGTGTCGATGAAACCTGGACCGGCTTCGACGCCTATTGGGGCGCGAAGAGGACAGTGGGGTAACGGGATCGTGGGACTATTCGACCATCTGATGCGCGACGTCCGCAGCGTGATCCATCGCGACGGCGGATCGACTGCCATTCCGCCGCTCGACGGCGGGCTTAGCCCGAATGACCGGCTCGACGCCTGCGTCCCCATCGGTGAGCCGCTGCCTGGGGTCGACGATGTCGTCGCCGACAGGGATGGCGCCGTCTACGTCTCGGCGGGCCGGCGGGTCCTGAAACTCTCAGGGACCGGCTTTGCCACCCGTGCGCTGGTCGCGGAATTCGAGGGCGACGCCGGCGGCCTGGCGATTCACCCGGACGGCCGGCTACTGGTCTGCGTCGCCGGCCGCGGACTGGCCGCACTCGATCCCGGCGCGCCGCAGCCGCGCTGGCTCGACGCCGCCGGCGGCCGTGCCTTCGCCGGGTTACTGTCGGTTGCCGCCGCGCCGGATGGCCGCATCTTCGCCGTGGAGGGCAGCACCGGCCGCCACCCGGACCAGTGGCGCAGGGACTTGATGGAGAAGTGCAGCAACGGCCGGCTGATCGTCGCTTCGCCCGCGCTCGATAACGCCCAGGTGCTGCTGCACGATCTGTCCTACCCGTACGGCGTCGCGGTCGCGCCGGACGCCAACAGCGTGTGGTTCACCGAAAGCTGGACGCATCGCATCAGCCGGCTGCCGCTTGGCGGCGACGGCGCGGCACGGCCCGAGGTCGTCGCCGGCAATCTGGCAGGCTACTCCGCGCGGCTGCGCCCCGATGGCAATGGCGGCTTCTACCTCGCGGTGTTCGCGCGGCGCACGCACCTCATCGAATTCGTGCTCAAGGAAGACGATTTCCGCGAGGAGATGATGGCGACGGTGGCGCCGGATTACTGGATCGCGCCGGCTTTGGCCGGCGGCCATGATTGCCTCGAGCCGATGCAGATCGGGTCGGTCAAGGCGCTTGGCATTCAGAAGCCATGGGCGCCCCCGCGCTCCTACGGCCTGCTGGTGCATCTCGACGGCAACGGGGAAGCGACCGACAGCCTGCACAGCCGTGCCGGCGGCCGTTTCCACGGCGTCACCGGTGCCTGCGACACGCCCCAGGGCGTCGTGATCGCGGCAAGGGGCACCGGACGCCTGCTGCTTTGTGCCGGAGGTCTGCGATGAACGACGCCGCGACGATGATCACGGAGGCGACCGCTGCCGGCACGCGCGCTCCGGTTTTGCGGATCACCGGCGGCAGCAAGATCTATGGCGGCGTGCATGCCATCGAAAGCGTCGACTTCGATCTTTACGCCGGCGAAGTGCACGCGCTGGTCGGCGAAAACGGAGCCGGCAAATCAACCCTGTGCAAGGCCATCGCCGGCGCGATCCGGCTCACCTCGGGAGACTATTTCGTCGACGGCAAGCGCGTTGATTTCGAGCAGCCGCGCGACGCGCTCGCCGCCGGCATCTGCATGGTCTACCAGGAAACTAGCCTGGTTCCGACCATGACGGCCGCCCAGAACATCGAACTCGGCAATGAGAAGCTGCTGACACGGTTTCGCACGCTCAACATCCAGGCGCAGCAGCTGCTGCAATCGCTGAACTTCCATGTCGACCCGGCAACGCCGGTGGGTCTGCTCGGTACCGCCAAGAAGCAGATGGTGGAGATCGCGCGCGCGATCTACAACAAGGCGCGCATCATCATTTTCGACGAACCGACCGCCAGCCTGACGCCGGAGGAGATCGTCCACTTCTTTCACCTGGTACGCGACCTGCGCGCGCGGGGCGTCGCCATCATCTACATCTCGCATGCGCTGGAAGAATCGCTGCAGATCGCCGACCGCATCACGGTGCTGCGCGACGGCAGGCTGGTGGTCACCGCGCCGGCAAAACAGCTCACTCGCGACGCACTGGTGCAGTACATGGTCGGCCGCGAGGTAGCGCAGGCGGTCTATGGCGGCAGGAAGCAGACCGGGCACCGCCGCGAGAAGGTACTTGCCGTCGAAAACGTCACCATGGGCGCGGTGGTCAAGAACATGTCGTTCTCGGTTTATGCCGGCGAGGTGGTCGGCATCGCCGGCCTGATCGGCTCCGGCCGCACCGAGATCGCGAAGGTCATTTTCGGTGCGCTGAAGCGCAATCTGGTCAATGGCGGCACCATCCGGCTGCGCGGCAAGCCGATCCGCTACCGCGTGCCGCGGCAGGCAATCGACGACGGCATCGCCTACATCACCGAGGACCGCAAGGCGAACGGCTTCTTCGAGACCATGATCGTCGACGACAATGTGTATATCGGCAACCTCGGCACCCGCCGCGGCTGGAGCTTCCTGTTGTCCCGCGCCCGTCGCAACAAGCTCGCGAACTATTGGGTCGACCGGCTCAAGATCAACGCGTTGCAGCGCAAGGCGCGGATCGTCGAGCTCTCGGGCGGCAACCAGCAAAAGGTGGTGCTGGCCAAAACCCTGGCGCAGGACCCTCAGATCGTGATCTTCGATGAGCCAACGCGTGGCGTCGATGTCGGCACCATTCCGCACATTCACGCCGAGATCCGCAGGCTCGCCGACGAGGGCAAGGCGGTCGTCGTGATCTCGTCCTATCTGCCGGAGATCCTCGCCGTCTCCGACCGCATCCTGGTCGCCCGTACCGGGCGGATCGTCGCCGAATTCGACGCGACCGACGCGACCCAGGACAAGATCCTTTACGCCGCGGTGCATTGAGCGAAGGCGCTGCTTTTCCGCCGTCGACACGGCCGGAGCAGGAGCGGAATATCCGGACATAGGCTGAGGACGCTTCGTCCGCTTTCCGAAACCGAATGTCCGCCTGTCTTTCAACCGCCGCCGTGGGTTGACTTGACGGAGGCGCGATCGATTTCGCCCTTGTCGTTTTTCGGCAGCTGGTCGACGAACACCACGTGCTTTGGCTTTTTGTAGCGCGCTATCTGTTCAGCGACGAAGCCGACGATCTCGTCAGCGGTTGGCTCCGCGCCGGCGCGGCGCACGCAGACTGCCTTGATCGCTTCGCTCCACTGCGGATCGGGCACGCCGATCACAACCACCTCGGCGATTGCGGGATGCCGGCGAATTGCGTTCTCGACTTCCGCCGGGTAGACGTTCTCGCCGCCGGTCTTGATCAGTTCCTTCTCGGGCGCGCGCCCGGCATACCAGAGGTAGCCGTCCGCGTCGAAATATCCCATGTCGCCGGTGTGATGCCAGCCATTGCGGAAGGTGAAGGCGGTATCGGCCTCGTTGTTCCAATAGCCCTTGAACACCGTGGGACCGCGCACCACGATCTCACCCTTTTGTCCGGCTGGACGAGGCAGGTCGGCGTCGTCGACCACCGCGATGGTGCGCCAGAACAACGGACGCCCGGCGGATTTCGGCCGGTCGCGATATGGCGACAGCGTTGCGAGGCCGGAGGTCTCCGATTGGCCGAAGGTCGTCCAGAAGGCGGCGTTGGGGCAGGTCGCCTCGAAGCGTTCGATGGTCTCCGGCGTATCGAGCCCGGTAACCGCGCGCAGCGTCGCCAGCTCGGCGCCCTTGGCCTGATCCATCAGATTTGCCAGCATCGGCGCGAACTCGGACATCACGGTGACCTTCTCGGCTGCAATGTCGCGGACCGCCTGAGCCGGGTCGAATTTCGAGGCGATGATGCTGGCGCCGCCGGCCTGCTGTGTGGTCAGCATCAGGCCGAGACCGGCGATGTGGAACAGCGGCAGCACGCCGAGATTGACGTCACGCTCGCACAGGCCCCACGCCTGCACCAGCGCACTTTGCGCGATCAGAAGGTTGGTCTGCGACAGCAACGCGCCGCGCGGCCGGCCGCCGATGGCGGCGGTATGAATGATGACAAAGCCATCATCCGCGCTGAAATTGCTTTCCGGGATCGGTGCCTCCGAGGCCGCCAGGTCGGCGAACGGTGCAAACGGCCCGGCCTGTTTGCCGATGCCGAAATAGCGCCGCACCGAGGGGAGGGATGCTTTCAGCGCCGCGACAATCTCCTGATATTCCGGACCGGCGACCACCAGCACCGGCGCGCCGTCGGCCAGCACGTAGCCGATCTCCTCGGCGCTGAGGCGGAAATTGACCGGCAGCAGGATGGCGCCGAGCCGCGCCACGGCGCCGACCAGATCAATCATTTCCAGCGAATTCTGCGACAGGATCGCGACGCGGTCGCCCGGTTTGACGCCCTCTCGGGCAAGGCCGGAGGCCAGCCGCTCGATCCGCCCGAGATAGTCACGATGGGTGACGCGCTCGCCCTCGAACACGAACGCGGCGCGGTCGGGAAACAAGCGTGCATTGCTGCGGTAGACGTTTTCGAGCGTGAAATCCCTGAGTGCCATCGTCGGTTCCCGTTCGGTCGGAGGTGGGGCTATTATCGCGGTACCGTGCGAGCCGGGTCCAGTGGGATCAACGACATCAATTGCGATCCAGGGTTGGATTGCAACGACTTTAACGCGCTCCGGCGCGACCGCGCCGTTGTGGCGGCTTTGGCTTGCGCCGCTTGGTCTGCTTCGCGGTATCGGCCGTGTCCACGGGCATCGTTCCGTCCGACATAGCCAGTAAGTTGCGCTTCATCGCCAGCAGAGCATCCGACGTCGCCTCCAGCTGGCTTCGCTGGATGCCGCTTGCGATCTTCGCACTGAATTTATCGGTCTCCTTGCGCAGCCTTTCCAGAAATCCCCGCGCCTGCTTGGTCAGGTACACGCGCTTGACCCGGCGGTCGACTGGATCCGCCTGCCGAATGACAAAGCCGGATGTTTCCAGCCGGTCGATCAGCGCTCCCAACGCGACCTTGCCGACGTCGAGTTCGTTCGCGAGCTGGGTTTGCGGCAGTCCATCCTTGCGTGAAATAAACGCCAGCACCCACCATTGCGACCGGGTAATTCCCAGCGGCGCCAATTCCCTGTCGAACACCATTCGCCGCAGCCGTGAGACGTCATGGATGAGATATCCCAGGCGGAGATCCCAGTCTGGCCGATCGATCATCGAGACCTTTCATTCAAGGATGGAAGCGCGCCTTCGAGGAAGGCCGTGCGGTCGGGAAATGGCAGTTTGGTCGGAGCCGGGGCCGCCAGCCGTCATATCATACGCAAGCGTATCTTCAAAGGCCGGCATGAGGTGCGGCTTACAAATTAAGTACGGTAGCGTATTAGCTCGGAAGATCCCCGCCGGCTGTCCCAGGCTTTCGCCGGGGCGAGCGCATGAGGTGCTCAGTGAGCTCAACAGGTCGGAAGTGGTCGCCAACCTCCAGGCCTGGATCGACCGGGTGCCGGCTGCGCCGCGTTGACGCCGTGTTGCCGCGGCGATTTGAGCACCGGCCAAAAATCGTTTTGTGATATAAGGTATGCTAGTGAACTATATCTCGGGAACCGTGGACGCAGCGCAAATGGAGGGAAGGCAGATGTTGGCGACCACCAAAGGCGAGGGTGCATTCGCGGACGGTTTTCGCAAGGCCGGGTACTGGCTCGACAAGACCGTCGATCAATTTCTGATCGACGCCATCGCCAAAACTCCAGACAAGATTTCCAAGGTGGCCGACAGAGCCGATCGCGCCCCGGGGCAAGACCTGCTCCAGAAAAAGCCTGACCTGCAATCCTGATGGATTGCCATTCGTCGGCATTGCGGTAGTTTCGCCGCCAGGATGGAAACAAGGAACAACACGGATGGCGGGACTTTACCTGGAGCAATTCTCCGTCGGGCAGACCTTCGTTCATGAGATACGACGTACCGTAACCGACATGGACAACATTCTGTTCTCGGCGCTGACCTATAATCCGGCGGCGGTTCATATCGACCACGAATACGCGAAGTCGACCGAATTCGGCAAACCGCTGATGAATTCGATCTTCACGCTCGGCCTGATCATCGGCCTCACCGTGCAGGATACCACGCTGGGGACCACGGTTGGCAATCTCGGGTTTGAGGATACCAAATTTCCCCGCCCGGTGTTTGCCGGCGATACCTTGCGAGCGGAGACCAGGATTCTGGCGGTTCGCGACAGCAAGTCACGCCCCACCCAAGGGATCGTCACCTTCGAGCACCGCGGTTTCAATCAGCGCAGCGAGGAAGTGGTGTATTGCCGTCGCACCGGGCTCATGATGCGGCGGCCGGCATGAAGCTGCGCTCGCTGCTGTTTGTGCCCGCCGACAGCGCGCACAAGTTTACCAAGGCCGCCACATGTGGCGCCGATGCGCTAATTCTTGATCTGGAAGATTCTGTCGCGCCGGGACGCAAGGCGTTCGCGCGCGATCACGTCAAGGCGCTGCTGGGCGGTCCGAAGCAGGACTGGTCGTTCCTGGTGCGGACCAATCCGTTCGGCACCGGATTGACGCTTGAGGACCTCGCGGCGGTGGTTCGTCCCGGCCTCGATGGCATTCTGATTCCGAAGGTCAACGGCATCGAGGATGTCGAACTGATGTCGCATTACGTCGACGTGCTGGAGGTCGCCAACGGCGTCGACGCCGGGGCATGTCAAGCTGCTGGTTGTCGCCACCGAAACCCCGGCGGCGATGGTCGGGTTCAGCGGCTATGCCAAACCCAGCAAGCGGCTCGTTGCCATGACGTGGGGTGCCGAGGATCTGGGCGCCGCGCTTGGCGCGCTCACCAACAAGGAGCCGGGCGGCGAGTGGACGTTCCCGTATCAGGTCGCGCGGGCGCAGTGCCTGTTCGCCGCCGGCGCCGCCGGCGTGCTCGCGCTGGAGACGCTGTACGGCGACTTTAGGGATCCGGAGGGCCTGGCGCAAAGCTGCCGGATCGCGCGCCGGGACGGCTTTGCCGGGCGCATCGCCATTCACCCCAACCAGATTGCGACCATCAATGCCAGCTTCACGCCATCCGAAGCCGATCTTGCGCATGCGCGCCGCGTCGTGGCGGCGTTTGCCGCCAGCCCGGACGTCGGCACCATCGGCATCGACGGCAAGATGTACGACATGCCGCATCTGATTGCGGCGAAGCGCGCGCTGGCCTCCGCCGGCGAGGGCGGCAGCTGATTGGACTGCCGGTCCTGATCGACGGCGCGCCGCGTCATGCCGGGTTGCCGCCGCCGATGCTCGGCCAGCACATGACGCCCGAAGACGCCTGAAGAGCCCGATCGGAAAATTCGGCCGGACAACGACGTCGGCAAATGCCGCGACGCTGGCCGGCCGCAGACCGCTATTTTTGCGAATCGGACTTGGCGTAGTCAGCCGATTGCGCTTTCACGACGTCCCAGACCTCGTCCTTGTAGGACGCGATCCAGTCGGTTTGCGGCACCCACTTGGCGCCGTCCCACATCTCGATCCGCGTTTTGCCACCGCCGCCATGATCCTGCGGCGTGACGGTGATCGGAGCCATCAGGCCATTGACCCCGTAATCCTTCATGCTTTCGAGGCCGTCCTTGATCTTCTCCGGCGTCAGCGGCCAGCCATCTTTCTTGATCGCCAGCCGGGCGCCCTCGAACGCGATGGAATAGATCGCAAGCCCCGTATTGTAATAGACGTCATCGAGGTTCTTGCGGTCGCCGTTGCCTTTGCCCTTGTCGTAAAGCTCCCTGGCGATTTCCTGTACCAGCGGCTGGTTCGATCCGGCGGCGACATTGGTACCGCGCTTGAGACCCTTGGCCTCCTGCAGTCCGATGTTCTTGATGTCGACCTCGTTGAGCCAGTTGACGGCGATATATTTGTCGATCGGAATGCCGTTGCGCTTCATTTCGCGCGACGCGATCACATGCATGTTCGACAGGCTCCAGCTGACGATCCAGTCCGGGTTATAGCGGCGGATCTGGGTCCAGGCCGACGCCTGATCGTTGCCGGGCAGCGGATAGGGGAACAGCTGCAGGTCAAAACCTTCCTTTGCCGCCAGAGTTTTCAGGATCCCGATCGGCTCTTGCCCGAACGGATAGTCGACATAGAGGAACGCGACTTTGACGCCCTTCAGGTTTCCGCCGGACTTCTGCTTGATGTATCCGATGTCGTTAGCGGCCTGGCCCCAATAGGTCGGCCCGATCGGGAATACCCATTTGAACACGTCACCATCGACGGCATCTCCCCGGCCGGCCAGCGATTGAATCATCACGTTGCCGTCCTTCATGACGCGTGGCAGCACCGCGCGCGACACCGGCGTCGACAACATGTCGAATACCATCACGCCCTCGCGCTTCAATTTTTCGTAGCATTCGATCCCGCGCTGCGGTTCGTTGCCGTGGTCCTGAACCATCACTTCGATGGGATGGCCTTCGATGCCGCCCTTGGTATTGAGAAGCTCGGCATAGTCGCGTGCGGCCTGGGCGACCTGCGGCGTCACGAAGGTGTAGACCTTGCTGAGATCGTAGCACAGCGCAAAGCGTACCGGATCGGCCGCCGCCGCGGCGGGCACGACGCTGGCCAACGCCAGCGCCAGTCCGGCTGATATCGATAGTAGCCTCATTTCTGTTTCCTCCGTTGTTTGAACGAGTGAACTGCTAAGCTTTTATTGCTGGCAGCATTTCATTGGACGACGTCTGAGGTGCCGGTCATGTCAGCCACCGTTTCCGCCGCCGGTAATGCTTGATGTCGCGAAAGTTCTTGTTTTCCGCACCTCCGAGGTAGAATTCCTGAATGTCGGGATTTTTCTTCAACGCGGCCGCGTTGTCGTGCATGACGATGCGGCCGCTTTCGATCAGATAGCCGTGCGAGACGACTTCGAGCGCGGCGATGGCGTTTTGCTCGACCAGCAGTATCGAAAGTCCTTCATCGCGATTGATGCGGCCGAGGATCTGGAAGATTTCAGCAACCAGAAACGGCGCCAGGCCGAGGCTTGGTTCGTCGAGCATCAACAGCTTCGGCTGGGTCATCAAGGCGCGGCCGATCGCGAGCATCTGTTGCTCGCCGCCGGAGAGGTAGCCCGACGCTACGGTCCGGCGCTCGTGCAGCCGTGGAAAATAGCTGTAGACGCGGTCCCTGTTGCGATTCATGTCGTGGCGGCTATGCAGGGCCGACGCCGCGATCAGGTTCTCGTCGGGCGTCAGGTGCTCGAACACCCGGCGCCCTTCGAGGACATGGGCGATTCCGAGTTTGACGCGGTCCTGCGGCATCAGGCCGCCGATGCTTCGGCCGCGAAACTGCAGTTCACCCCGCCGTACCTCGCCCCGCTCGGCCGTCAGAAGCCCGCTGATCGATTTCAGCGTCGTGCTCTTTCCGGCGCCGTTGGCGCCGAGCAGTGCCACCATCCCGCCTTCGGGCACCTCGATCGAGACGCCCTTGATCGCAAGGGAAACGTAGTCGTAGACAACCTCGACGTTGTTGAGCGACAACACCTTGGCAGCGACGGTTGCGTTCATGGCGAGCATCCCGCTACTTTTTCGTGTAACCGAAGGGCCAGACCAAAAGGTAGTCGCGAATATTGTTGTAGATCTTGCCGAGCCCGAGCGGTTCGATCAGCAGAAAGCCGATGATGAGCGCACCGTAGAGCGCTTGCGGAAGGTGTGCCAGCGTCTCGATGCCGAGCGAGAAACCAAGTCGGGTGGCGAGCCAGGAGATGAAGCTGTTGATGGCGCCCGGCATCAGCAGAATGAACGCGGCGCCGAAATAGCTCCCGATGATGCTGCCCAACCCACCCACGATCACCATCGCCAGGGCCTGGATCGAGACATCGACGGAAAACTGTTCGGGCGTGACGGCATGGTAGAAGGTGCCGATCAGGATCGCGCCGGTCACGCCGCCGATGAACGATGAGGTCGCGAACGCCACCAGCTTGAAATAGAAGCTGTTCACGCCGATCACGGCGGCGGCGTAGTCCTTCTCGCGAACGGCGACCAGCGCGCGGCCCAGCGAAGTGCGGCGCAGATTGAGCATGAACGACGTGACCAGGATGCACCATACCAGCGCGATGTAGTATAGTCCCGCGTCCGACGTCACCGGAAAACCAAGCAGGCGAATGTCGGGTGCCTGCAGTGTAGCCTGGGTGCCGCCGCTGATCGCGGGCACATGCGAAATCGTCCAGTCCATCACGAACTGCAGGGCGAGGGTGCTGAGCGCCAGATACAGGCCTTTGACGCGTAGCGCCGCGAACGCGAAAACAACGCCGATCGCAGCCGCCGTCAATCCGGCGAGGATGACGGCGATCTCCCACGGAATACCCGCCCTTACGGCGTGGACCGCGGCGTAGGCGCCGATGCCCATCACCGCGGCGTAGCCGAGGTGAAACTGGCCGGCCCAGCCGAGGATCAGATTGAGACCGAGCGCGCCTGCGGTCCACACCAGCCATGGCAGCATGTAGCTGCTGAGATAGAGCGGGTTCATGTAAAGCGGCGCGGTCAGCACCAGCAGCAGCAGCAGGCCGATCATCCATCGGTCGGCCGGAATCGGAAACAGCGCCCGGTCGGCGGCGTAATCGGTGTGAAAGATTCCAGCCTGGCGAAAGAGCACGATCTCACACCCTCTCGATATCGTGGCGACCGTAAAGTCCGTGCGGCCGAACCAGGATGGTCAGGATCAGCATCGCCGCGTCCACGAGGTCCCGGCTTGCACCGCCCAGCAACGGATCGAGCACGCTGGAGGCGAGGCCTTCGACGATACCGAGCAGCGCGCCCGCGAACAGCGCGCCTCCGATACTATCTAGCCCTCCGAGAACGGCCACGGTCACGCCTTTGAGCAGCAACTGCGCCAGCGATTGATCGACGCCCTGCACCGAACTCCAGAGCACGCCGGCTATGGTTGCGACCACCGCCGACATTGCCCACGACAGCGCCACGCCGCGTTCGACCGAAATGCCGACCGACCAGGCCGCCGTATAGTCATCGGAAATGGCGCGCAGCACCACACCCATCCGGGTGCGAAAGAACCCGACGAACAGACCGAACATCGATACCGCGACGATTGCGCCAATGAAATAGGTTCGGTTGATCAGCAGCGGGCCCAGAAACAAGGGGGCGTCGCTGATTCCCAGCGGCATTGGTCGCGCCGTGCCGCCCCAGATCGTCATCGAGCCGGCTCGGAGAAAGATCTCCAGCCCGAGAGTCATCATCAGGATCATGATGATGGGGCGGCCGGCAAGCCGGCGCAGCGCCACGCGCTCGATGCCAACGCCGACGCCGAACATCGTGACGATCGCCAGCGGGATCGCCAGCCAGATCGGCGCGCCCGCATTATTCGTAAACGCCAGCACCACGTAGGCGCCCAGCATCGTCATCGAACCCTGCGCGAGATTGGGCACCGAGGACGATTTGTAGATCAGCACGATTCCCATCGCGACCAGCGAGTACATCAGGCCGACGAGCGCGCCGTTGACCGCCGATTCCAGCAGCAGGATAGCGTCCATGTCAGGCCTCCTGAACCGACAGCGTCCGCTCGATGACGCCGATTTCGCCGGATTCGTAACTGATCTGGGCCTTCATCAGCACGGTCCGGCGGTTGTCGTAGATGGCGTCGATGATCGGTTCATAGCGGGCTTCCACGACGTTGCGCCGGATCTTGCGGGTCCGGGTGATCTCGCCGTCGTCGGCGTCGAACTCCTTGTGCAGGCAGACGAAGCGTCGCACCTGCAATCCCTCCGGCAAGGTGCGGTTGACGTGCTTGACTGCGGCGGCGACCAGTTCGGTGACCTGAGGTTTCTGCGACAGGTCGGCATAGGAAATGTAGGAGATGCCGCGCAGTTCGGCCCACAGCCCGACGGCTTCCTTGTCGATGCAGATGATGGCTGCGAGCGTCTCGCGGCCGCGTCCAAGCACGGCGGCATCCTTGATATACGGGCTGAATTTCAGCCGGTTCTCGATATAGTTGGGAATGTAGCGTTCGCCCTGGGCGGTGTGTACGACATCCGACAGGCGGCCCAGCACAACCAGATGGCCGTCGGGTTCGAGATAACCGGCGTCTCCGGAGTGCAGCCAGTCGCCGTCGAGGGTTTCGCGGGTGGCTTCGTCCTGTTTGAAATATCCCGCAAACACGCTGCCCGAGCGGATCAGGATTTCACCGGACTCACTGATCCGGACTTCGACGCCCGGCAGCGGACGCCCGACCGTGTGCAGCCGGACTTCGTCCATGCCCTGGATCGCATTGTAAGCGCTGCTCTCGGTCTGGCCGTAGAGCTGGCGCAGCTTGATGCCGAGCGCACGGTAAAATACGAAAGTGTCCTCGCCCATGGCCTCGCCGCCGGTGAAGGCGCCGCGCATGCGCGCCAGGCCGAACTGGTCCTTGATCGGCCCGCACACCAGCCATTCGCCGAACGGACCGAGCAATCGCTCCCTCAGGGTCGGAGCGCCGCCATCGAGCTTGCGCCGTTCGGCCGATAACGCCGCCGTCATGAAGAACTGATACACCGACTTCTTCAACGGCGAAGAATCCTCCATGCGTACCTGAATCGCGGTCAGCAGATTGTCCCAGCTGCGCGGCGCGGCCAGATAGAAGGTTGGGGCGATTTCGCGCAGGTTATGCAGCACCGTCTCCTGCCGCTCGGGAATGTTGATGGTAAAGCGAAGCGCTATGCCGGCGCCCATGGTCACGGCAAAATCACCGACCCAGGCGATCGGCAGGTAGGCCAGAATGACCTCGTCGAACTGAAAGGCGCCACCACGATAGGCATTGCGGACGCCGGCCAACAGGTTGCGGTGCGACAGCACGACGCCTTTCGGCTTTCCGGTGCTTCCCGATGAATGCACGAATACCGCGGGGCCTTCCGGTTGCGCCCGCTGAATCAACTGATCCCGCAACCCGGGGTTTTGGGCCAGCCGTTCCGCGCCTTTGGCCTGCACGGCTTCCCACGCGATCAAGCCGGGGTTGGGGTAGGCGGCCAGTCCGCGCGGGTCGTCGTAGACGATGTGCTCGATGGTCGCACCCTGGTCACGCAGATCGAGCATCTTGTCGACCTGCTCCTGGTCTTCCGCCAGCATGAACCGCGCGCCCGCTTCATGCACGAAGTGACGGATTTCGTCGAGCGTCGCATCGGCAAAAGCGGGCATGGCGTAGCCCTTGAGCGCCCCCGCCGCGAGCATCCCGGCGTAGAGCCTCGGCCGGTTGTCGCCAAGCACAAGCATCACTTCGCCGGCGCCGAAACCGAGGCTCTCAAGTCCCGCCGCGCAGCACAGCACGCTGTCGAGCAATTCGCGCCATGTCATCTGTTTCCAGATGCCCTTGGCTTTCTCGCGCATCGCCACACGATCGGGAAACACCTCGGCATTCTTCGCCAGCACGCGGATCAGCGTGGTGTCGATTGCGAAATCCCAGGTCGAGCCCGAGCTCAGCGCGCGGCATGCGCGCCTCCGATATAGGCTTCGACCACGCGTGGGTCGGCAACGACGTCGGCCGGGATACCGCTGCCGATCATCGCACCATAGTTCAGGGCCAGCATGCGGTCGCAGATGCCGGTAATGACATCCATGTGGTGCTCGATCAGCAATACCGTCACCTTGCGTTCGTCACGCGCATCGAGAATGAAGCGCGCCATGTATTCCTTTTCCTCCTGGTTCATCCCGGCCATCGGCTCATCGAGGATGAGGAAACTGGGCTCGGCGGCGAGCGCGCGCGCCAGCTCCACGCGTTTTTTCAGACCGATCGGAATCCCGTCGACCAGTTCGTCGCGCACGCTTTCGAGCTGCAGGAAGTCGATTACGTCCTCGACCGCGGCGCGGTTGGCGATCTCGTCGCTGCGCGCCAGCCACCAGTAAAGCGCCGTGCGCATCACGCTCGGATTCATGTGAATGTGGCGGCCGAGCAGGATGTTGTCGAGCACGCTCATGCCGTTGAACAATGCCAGATTCTGGAATGTGCGCGCAACTCCAAGGGTCGCAACCTTGTGCGGCGCCATGCCGGTAATGTCACGGCCGTGGAGCGCGATGGTGCCCCGCTGCGGCGGATAAAACCCGGTGATGGCGTTGGTCAGGGTGGTCTTGCCACATCCGTTGGGCCCAACCAGGCCGAAGATCTCGCCGCGTTCGATCCGCATATCGATGCCGTTCAGTGCGACGATGCCGCCGAACCGTCGCTCGACGGATCGGCATTCGAGCACCGGATCAGTGGTCTTACCAGCAGCCAACTTGTTGTTTCCGTCCGTCCCGGGCGATTTGACACTGCGCGGCAGTGCACCCTTCTTCTGATGTTATTGGTAAGCTAGCGAACGTTATATGGTCGTGCAAGCGAACGTTCGGCCTAGATCGCAGGCGCTGCGGCCGATTTCGTTACCGGCGCTGTTTCGGGCCGCGGATGAATTTCACCACGGCCTCGGTAAACGCGTCGTTGCGATCCCCGGCGACCATATGGCCGGCGCCGGCGACGTCGGTGTAGACGGCATGCGGCGCCAGTTGCAGGAACTGTCGCGCGGCGCTTTCGCTGACCAGGTTGCTCGATCCCCCGCGAATCAAATGGGCCGGCAACTGCAGATGCCTGGCCGCCTCAGCCAGCCGTTCCGCGGTTCGCCCGGTATCATCGTCGGTCACCGAAGTAATGAAGCGCGGATCCCAATGCCAGCGAAGCCGGCCATCGTCGCATTTGCGCAGGTAGCGGTTCAAGGTGGCGGAGCCTCCGCGGCGTTCACGGTGGGGCAGGTAGGCGGCGACCGCGGCCGCGGCCTCGTCGGTTGAGCCAAAACCATCCGCGAGATGCGCCTGCATGAACTGCTTGATGTGGGCGACCCCGCTAGCCTCCATATGCGGGGTAATATCGACCAGCGTCAGTGAGCTGAATACTCCCGGCTGCAGTTCGCCCTCGGCAATCAGGCCCGCCAGTCCGCCAAGCGAGGCACCGACCAGCGCCGGCTTTTCTGACAGCTGCCCGGCTATCGCGAGCAAATCCGCGGCGAAATCGCTGAATGCATAGGCGCCGGAAGGTGACCACTCGCTCTCGCCATGACCGCGCAGGTCGATGGCAATCGCCTGGTGCCCGGCTTGCATCAGCGCCGCTGCAGTCCTGGCCCATGCGGCCCGGGTCTGACCGCCGCCATGTGCCAGCAATACCGGCGATCCGCGGCCGACCATATCGGCCACGATCGCTTGCCCGTGTGCGCCGCGGAAAACCTTCCTGCGCTTCGCCGGCTGACCCGACGGCTCCATTTGACAGCCTCCGCTAGTCCTTGAATTTCGGGCTTTCGCTTCTCGCGAAATGCGGCGATGCCCTCGCGCGCATCGTCGTGCATGAACAGCAGCGGAAAGCCGTCGATCGCATGCCGCATCTCGTCGCCGCCAAGGCCGCGATTGTAGAAGGATTTTGCCATCTGCACCGCGAGCCTTGGCTTGGATGCGATCCGTTCGGCGAATTCCATGGCCTCCGCCAGCAGCCTTTCGTGGGGCACGACGCGCAGCACCAGCCCGAGACGGCAGGCCTCCTCCGCGGTGATGGGATCGCCAAGGATACTCATTTCCTTGGCCTTGGCGCGGCCGACCATCTCGGCGAGGCGAACGATCGCGAATCCCGGGCAGCAGCCCGAGCTTGATTTCAGGCACCGCGAACTGCGCGCGGTCGGAGGCGATGATGAAATCCGAGGCGATCGCAATTTCGAACCCGCCGCCGAAGGCAATGCCGTTGACGGCCGAGATCACCGGCTTGCTGCAGTTTTCCGGCGCCGCCAGCACATCCAGCGCCGTTTTCATGAACTTGCGCACCGTTTCCGGGTCGAACTGAAAGCCGCTGATGTCGGCGCCGGCGCAAAACGCCTTCTCGCCGTTGCCGGTGAGGATGGCGACGCGGATTGCGTCGTCGGCATCGACCCGTTTGAGGCCTTCGAGTATTCCCTCGCGGATGCCGCTGCTCAGCGCATTGAGCTTGTTGGGTTCGTCGAGCGTCAGGATCGCGATTTTTCCCCTGGTCTCGTAGTCGACGCTTCCCAGTCTCATGGTCCCATCCCCCTCAGGTTTTATTGCCGAGCGTCGCGAATGATTGCCAGCTAGGTCGTCTGCTCCGGCTCGACGACGACGATGACGGCGTTGCGTTCGACGGTTTCGCCCGCGCGGCAATTGACGGCGACGACAACGCCGTCGATTTCGCTGCTCACGCGCAATTCCATCTTCATCGATTCCAGCACCGCGGCGATGTCGCCCGCCTTGACCTTGTCCCCGACAGCGACCTTGACCTTCAGGATCATGCCCATCATCGGCGCGCGCAGCTCGCCGCTGGTTTCAGCGACCGCGCTGATGTAGGTGAGGTACGGAACCGCCGTCAGCGCGTGGCTGCCGCGGCGGTCGTGAACGAAGATCGTCTGTCCTTCCTGATGAATCCGAACGGTGTCGCGACGGGCGCCGACGATGGCCGTGAAACCGTCACCGGCAAGCGGAACGAGCGCAACCCGCAGCCGCTCCTCGTTGACGCTGACCATCATCGATCCGTCGGCTTGCAGCGGCGCGAACCGGATCTCGGCGCTCGCGCCGTTTTCCTCGAGATGGAGGATCGGAATCGGCGACAGCCCGTCGCCGCCGGCAGCCATGTGCCAGCCGGTCATGTCGCGCGACTGCCAGGGGCCGCGGGCCGCCGGCTGGCGTTGCTGCGTGATCCAGAAATACGCACCGAGCGCGAGCGCTTCGGCGTCCGGGCCGCCGGTGTTTTCGACCAAGGTGTCGATCTGATCGTCGATCAGCCGCGTATAGAAAGTCGCGCTGCGGGTTGCCGGCAGGTCGATCAGCCGCCTGAGAAATTCCTGGTTGGTGGTGATGCCGAAGATCGAGGTGTCGCGAGCGCCTGTCCCAGCCTGTCGAGCGCTTCATCGCGGGTGTCGGCATGGGCGATCAGCTTCGCCAGCATCGAGTCGTAGTAGGGCGTGACGACGGATCCGCTCTCGATGCCGGTCTCGACCCGAATTCCGTCGGCGGGAAACCGGACGTAGGCCAGTTCTCCGGTGCGGGGCAGGAAGTCGTCGGCGGGGTCCTCGGCGCAGATTCGGGCCTCGACCGCATGACCGCTGCATGTCACGGCATCCTGCGCAAAAGGCAATCCCTCGCCGGCGGCAATGCGCAGCATCAGCTCGACAATGTCGATGCCGGTGACCATCTCGGTAACGGGATGCTCGACCTGCAGGCGCGGGTTGACCTCGAGAAAGTAGTAGCTGTCATCGCGTACGATGAACTCGACCGTACCGACGCCGCGATAATTCAGTCGCTTGCCAAGCCGGACGGCGTCACCGGCGATCTTCTCGCGCAGCGAGGCGGACAGATTGGCGGCCGGCGCTTCCTCGATGACTTTCTGATGCCGCCGCTGCAGCGAGCATTCGCGCTCGAACAGATGGATCACATTGCCCCGGCCGTCGCCGGCGATCTGCACCTCGATATGACGGCCGCGCTCGACCAGCTTTTCGACGATCAATCCGGCATAACCGAACGAATTCCTGGCCTCCCGCATGGCGGATTCGATTTCGCCGGCAAGACCGTCGAAGTTCGAGACCGCGCGCATGCCCTTGCCGCCGCCGCCGGCCGCGGCCTTCAGCATCACCGGCAGCGTGAGCTCGCGCACGATGCGGTCGATTTCGGCAGCATCCTCGCACGGCGTCCGGCTGCCAGGGACGGTCGGCACCCCGGCGGCTTCGGCCTCTTGTTTGGCGGAGGCCTTGTCGCCCAGCCGCTCGATCACATCGGCCGTCGGTCCAATGAACACCAGACCCGCGGCCTCGACGGCGCGGGCGAAAGCGGCGTTTTCCGCCAGGAAGCCGAAGCCCGGATGAATGGCTTCCGAGCCGGTGGATTTGGCGGCGGCAATCACCGCGTCGATTCGCAGGTAGCTCTCGGATGCGGCGGGACCGCCGATCTCGATCGAACTCGCCGATCTCCCTGACATGCAGCGCGTTGGCATCGGCCGAGGAGTGAACACCGGCGACGGCGATGCCGAGGCGACGGCAGGTGCGCGCGATCCGGCAGGCAATTTCACCGCGATTGGCGATCAGGATTTTCTTGAACACGGAACGTTTCCTTGTGTCACATCCGGAATACGCCGAACTCGGTTTCCTGCGGCGGCAGCCGGGCGGCGAGATCGAGCAGCAACGCCATGACGCTGCGGGTCTCGAGCGGATCGATCACCATGTCGCACCAGGTATGGCGCGCATAGTTGTAGGCATTGGCGAAATCTTCGAAGGTCCTGCGCACCGGCGCGCGATAGGCCTCGCGCTCAGCGTCGGTCCAGCTGGTGCCGTCGCGCTTGTGCGACTCGTCCTTGACCATGGCGAGCGTGTTGGCGGCCTGATCCGGGCCCATGATGGCTGAGCGTCCGTGCGGCCACATCATCATCGCATGGGGCTTGAAGGCGCGACCGCACATCGCGAGATAGCCGGCGCCGTAGGAATTTCCGATGATCAGGGTGTATTTCGGCACGTTGGCGCTGGCCATCGCGGTGATCATCTTGGCGCCGTGTTTGGCAATGCCGCCTTCCTCCGCCTCGCGCCCGACCATGAAGCCGGTGACATCGGCCATGAACAGCAGCGGGATATTGCGCTTGCAGCATAGGTCGATGAAGTGGGTCGCCTTCAGCGCGCATTCGGAAAACAGCACGCCGTTGTTGCACAGGATTCCGATCTCGAAACCCATGATGCGGGCAAATCCGGTGATCAGGGTCTCGCCATACAGCGGCTTGAATTCGTGAAACTCGCTGCCGTCGACAAGCCGCGCAACGATCTCGCGGTTGTTGGTGGGAATGCGCGGGTCGGTGCTGATCAGCCCGTAGATGTCGTCGGGGTTGAAGCGAGGCTCACGCGGCGCTGCCACGTCCCAGCGCTGCGGCGGAATATCGCCGAGATTGGCGACGATGTCGCGCGCGATGGCGATCGCGTGGCTGTCGCTTTCCGCCAGATGGTCGGTGACGCCGCTGACGCGGCTGTGCATTTCGCCGCCGCCCAGCGTTTCCATATCGACCTCTTCCTTGGTCGCGGCATAAACCAGCTGCGGGCCGCCGAGGAACATCGCGCCCTGGTTGCGGACGATCACGGTCTCGTCGCACAGCGCCGGCATGTAGGCGCCGCCGGCGGTCGACGGCCCGTGCACGGTGGCGATCTGCGCGATGCCTTCGCTCGACATCCGGATCTGATTGTAGAAGATCGAGCCGAACTGGCCGTCGTCGGGGAAGATATTGGGCTGGTCCGGCAGATTGGCGCCGCCGGACTGCACCATGGTCAGGCAGGGCAGCCGGTGCTGCCAGGCGAATTTCTGCGCGCGGACGTGCTTCTTGCAGGTGATGCCGTAATAGGTCCCGCCCTTCACCGTCGCATCATTGGCGATGATCATGCAGGCGCGGCCCGACACCATCCCGACCCCGGTGACGATGCTGCCGCCGGGCGGAACGCCTTCATACATGCCTTCGCCGGCGAGCTGGCAGAATTCGAGAAACGGCGAGCCGGGATCGAGCAGCGCGGAGATGCGTTCGCGCGGCAATAATTGCTTGCGCTCCTTGTGCAGGCGCCGTGCCCGTTCGGGGCCACCCAGCATCGCGGCGGCGCGCCGGGCGTGCAGATCGGCGATCCGATCGGCGTAAGCCGCCCGGTTGCGACGAAATTCGTCGCTTGCCACCGATACATCGGACTTCATCACCGCCATCGCGCGCGACCTTGTTCTCTGAGCATGTCCGGGATAACCAGCGTTCCGCTGTTCCCGATCAAGCTCTTAGTAGCTACGGGGCAAGCCCATCACATGCTCGCCGATGTAATTGAGGATCATCTCGCGGTTCAGCGGCGCGGTCTTCAGCAGCCGCACCAGTGGATAGATGTCGAAGATGCCGTATTCCTTGGTGAACCCGTTGCCGCCGAAGCACTGCAGCGCGGTATCCACGGCCTTGGTGCCGGCATCGGCCGCCGCGAGCTTCGCCATGTTCGAGAACTCGCCGGCCTCGCGGCCCTGATCGAAAACCCAGGCCGCCTTGAGCGTCATCAGCGACGCCATTTCGATATCGGTTCGTGCGCTGGCCAGCGGATGCTGCAGTCCCTGGTATGAACCGATCGGAACATTGTTGAACACCCTGCGCTCGTTGGCGTAGTCGACGGCGCGGTTCAGCGCGTAGCGGCCGAGGCCGCAGCAGATCGAGCCCACCAGAATCCGTTCCGGATTGAGACTCTTGAACAGGATGCCGAACCCCTTGTCGACTTCGCCGACGACGTCGTCCGGCCCGAGATCGACGTCGTCGAAGAACACCTGCCACTGCGTCTCCGGCGCCGGAATGCTGACCGGGATATACTGCTTCTGCACGCCCTTGGCCTTGAGATCGACGACAAACAGGGTAAAGCCGTCGGTCTTCTTCGCGACCTCGGTGTGCGGCGTGGTCCGTGTCACCACCAGCGCGTAGTCGGAGCCATCGGCGTCGGTAATGAAGGTCTTCTGGCCGTTCAGCGCGAAGCGATTGCCGCGCTTTTTCGCGATCGTGGCGGTGCGGATCGTGTTGCTTCCGGCATCGGACTCGGTGATCGCGAAACAGAACCGGGTCTTGCCGCTGCAGGCGTCGGGCAGGTAGCGGGTCTTTTGCTGTTCCGAACCATACTTGGCGATAAATCCGAGGCTCATCGCGGCGCCGACAACGAGGTTGAGCAGCGGAATGCCGTTGTTCGACAATCCTTCGAGGAACAGGTGCATCTCGATCATGCCTTGCCCTGCGCCGCCATATTCTTCCGGCACCATCGTGCCGACGAACCCGTCTTCCGCGACCTGACGGTACAGCGCCTCCGGGAAGATGTGCTTCTCGGCGCAATCCATCCAGTATTTGCGATCGAACTTCTGCGCGACCGCATCGCCGTATTCGAGAATCTGCCGCTGCTCATGCGTCAAATCAAAGTCCATCGCGGAGCTCCGGTACGGGTCTTCCAACTGGATCTGATCTTGCCGGCGCAGCCAGGGTCTTCGCATCCGCCGAACACGAGAAAGACATGATCTCTCTTGCCATCTTTAGGCAGAAGCCTCTAGGATTTCAATCTAACAATGATCAGAAATCGAACAAATGTTAGAAAATGAGCAACCCGCTTTTGTCGCTTTCGTCATTGCGCTCCAGCGCTCGGGACATCGTCAATGACCACGATGAAATCGACCGTCGCGACCGGGTCGGACGAATTCCGGCAAAACCGCGCGCAGTATCTGGCCCGGATTGCCGATCTGCAGAAGCGGCGGGCCGAGGCCAATGCGGGCGGTTCCGCCAAGGCGCGCGCATTGCATAAATCGAGAGGGCAGTTGCTGCCGCGCGAGCGCATCGCCGCGCTGATCGATCCCGGATCGCCGTTTCTCGATTTCGGGCACCTGGCGGGGGAGGGCATGTATGACGGCGTGCCGCCGGGCGCGACGATCATCACCGGCGTCGGCCAGATTTGCGGCCGAAGCTGCATGCTCATCGCCAACGACGCCACCGTCAAGGGTGGAACGCTGTTCGGCATGACCACCAAGAAGCACACCCGCGCCCAGCTGTTCGCGTGGCAACACCGATTGCCCTGCATCACCATGGTGCAGTCGGGCGGCGGTTTTCTGCCGGACCTGGCCAACATCTTCCCGGATGAAGGGCAGGCCGGATCGATCATGTACAATCAGGTGAAAATGTCGGCGGAAAACATCGCCCAGATCGCCATCGTGCACGGGCCTTCGACGGCAGGCGGCGCCTACATCCCGGCGCTGTGCGACGAGGTCGTGATCGTGCGCAATCAGGGCGCGATGTTTCTCGGCAGTCCGCAACTGGTGTTTGCCGCCACCGGTGAGGTGGTCGAGGTCGAGCCGCTTGGCGGCGCGGAAATGCACAGCCGTGTCAGCGGCGTGACCGATCATATCGCCGAGAATGACAGTCATGCACTGGCGATCGCGCGCGACATCGTTGCCAGGCTCGGCGAGCCGCCGCAGCTGCGCTGGACCCCGAAGCAGCCGCGGCCGCCGGCCTACGCTTGCGAGGAAATCTACGGCATTGTCAGCGCCAACAGGCGCACACCCACCGACAATCGCGAAATCCTCGCCCGCCTGATCGACGACAGCGAGTTTCAGGAATTCAAGCAGCTGCACGGCGACACCATGCTGTGCGGTTTCGCGCGCATCAGGGGTTTCGAGATCGGCATTCTGGCCAACAACGGCGTGCTGTTCTCCGAAAGCGCGATCAAGGGCGCGCATTTCATCGAGCTGTGCTGCAAGCGGGACATCCCGCTGCTGTTTCTGGTCGACGTGTCCGGCTTCATGGTCGGCTCGGCCGTGGAACGCCAGGGCATCGCCAAGCATGGCGCCAAGTTCATGACCGCGATGGCGTGCGCCGACGTGCCGAAATACACCGTCATCACCGGCGGCTCCTACGCCGCGGCGTATTTTGCGATGCTCGGCCGCGCGTTCAAGCCGAACGCCACGCTGATGTGGCCGAGCGCTCACGCCGCGCTGATGGGACCGGAGCAGGCCGCGACCACGCTCGCCATGGTACGCGACAACATTCATGCAAGGGAAGGGACATCCTGGACCGACCAGGAGCGGGAAGAATTCAAGCAGCCGGTACGCAAGGATTTCGAAGCTTTCGCCGATCCCTATAATTTCGCGCGCAATCTGTGGTGCGACATGGTGGTCGATCCGGTCGAGACCCGCGACGTGATGGCGCTGCTGCTCGATCTCGCGGGCCGGACGCCCGCGAAAAAGACCAGATTCGGCGTGTTCCGGATGTAGCCGAAGCCGGCGTTACGCCTGCTTCAGCCTGGCTTCGAGTTCGTGGCGCTGCACCTTGCCGCTGGTCGAGCGCGGAAAATCCGCGAATTCGATGAAGCGGAATTGTCTGCGGGCACTTGTACCCGGCGAGATCGCGCCGGCACAGGTCGAGCAAATCCGGCTCGGTGACGGTGGTATCGCGGCGCGACACGAATGCCACCGGCACTTCGCCCCATTTGGCATCCGCGGTACGCACCACCGCCGCTTCGGTGATCCGCGGGTCGCTCATCAACAGCCGCTCGATCTCCGCGGGATAGACGTTCTCGCCGCCGGTCTTGATCATGTATTTGGCGCGATCGACGAAATCGAGCGAGCCGTCGTCGTTGCGTCGAAACACGTCGCCCATGTGAAACCAGCCGCCGCGAAAATCCCGCGCATTGGTCTCTTCCGCTTGCCAGTAACCGGAGAACAGGGTCGGTCCCCGGATGGCGAGTTCGCCCGGGCATTCCCGCGGCGACCTCGTTGTCATCGGAATCCACCAGCCTGACGTCGCAGAAGGCGCTTTGTTGTTTCGACAGCCGGTCGGGGATTGCGCCGATCGGGATCAGGGCGCGGGTTGCCGGCGGCAAGCCGGTCTCGGTCGAACCGAAGCTGTTGACATAGGGCGCGTGCAGCAGAGCGGTCACCTCGGCCAGAACATGTGGAGGAACAAGATCGGCCATCGCGCCGCAACAGCCCACACCTTTGATCTCGACGCTGTGCGCCCGCAAGCCGGCGATGAACGCGTCGATCATGCCCGGGATCAAGACGAACCAGCCGATCGTGTGGCGTTGCAGCGCGGACAAGAGCGGCTCGATCTGAAAGCCATCGACGATAACAACGGTTCCACCGCGCAACAATGTTGCGAGACCATGGTCGGTCGATGCCATGTGAAACAGCGGCGCCCATGCCACGAAGGCGTCGCGCTGGAGAATGTTCAGTTCCGAACTGAATACCAGCGCGCGGGTGACCATTGCGCGATGCGAGATGACGGCGCCTTTGGGCAGGCCGGTGGTGCCACTGGTGTAGAGAATCACCAGTCCGTCCTCGGGATCGACCACGGCCGGAGGCGCGCGACCGCTGTGTTGTCGCAGCAGCCGTTCATACCCGTCGCCGATTTCGATCAGCTTGCGGCCATCACCGGCGAGGCCATCCAGACCTGCGGCCAAATCCTGTTCCGCGATCAGAAGTTTTGGCGACACCAGCTCGACGCAATAGGCCAGTTCGCGTTTCGACAGCCGCCAGTTCAGGCAAGCCGTGACGACACCGAGATTGGCCGCCGCCAGTTCAATCTCAAGATATTCCGGCCGGTTGCGCGAAAGCAGCGCCACGCGGTCGCCGCGGACGAGGCCGTGACTGGCCAGCACGGATGTCAGGCGGTCGACGCGATCCAGCAGTTCACCGTAACTGATCTGGCGTTCCTGATATTCGATCGCCGGCGAAGACCTCTGAATCTGCGCGCGTGCACGAAACAGCTCGCCAACCGTCGGGGTTGCGCCTGCCATCCCCACCAGGGATTTATTCTGGATGCCCCGCATCGCCACCTTCCGAAAGCTGCTCTCGATTTAGATGCAATTCGCCGGTTTTCCTTGCAACCGGCTTGCGGCCGCAATCGATCGTATCTAAAATTCTAACATCTGTTCGAATGAAAGTAAGGTGAAATTCGATGTCCAAGCGCTACGACGCCTACACCAAGTTGAAGCTGGATTACCCGTCGAAGCGGATTCTTCGCCTGACATTCGACCGGCCCGAAACCTACAATTCGGTCGACGCCGAGACCCATACCCAGCTCACCCACATCTGGCGCGACATCAACGACGACCCTGATATCAACGCGGTCATTGTCACCGGGGCCGGCAAGGCGTTTTCGGCCGGCGGCGATTTCGAGCTGATCAAGAGCATCCTCGACAACCCCGTCGCCCGGATGGCGACGTGGAAGGAAGCCAAGGACCTAGTTTACAACGTCATCAACTGCAACAAGCCGATCATCTCGGCGATCAACGGCGTCGCGGTCGGCGCCGGGCTCGTGGTCGGCATCCTCGCCGACATCTCGATTTGCGGAAAGTCGGCCCGCATCGTCGATGGCCATACCCGGCTTGGCGTCGCCGCGGGCGATGTCGCCTGCATCATCTGGCCGCTGTTGTGCGGCCTTGCCAAGGCAAAGTATTATCTCCTCACCTGCAAGCCGCTGTCCGGCGAGGAGGCGGAGCGGATCGGGCTGGTCTCGCTGTGCGTCGAGGATGCCGACTTGCAGAGGATCGCGCTCGAGACCGCCGAGGATTTGTCGAACGGCGCGCAGAGCGCGATTCGCTGGACCAAATACGCGCTCAACAACTGGCTGCGCGTCAACGGTCCGATCTTCGATACCTCCACCGCGCTCGAACTGCTGGGCTTTAGCGGCGCCGAGGCTCGCGAGGGCCTCGCCTCGCATCTGGAGAAACGCAAGCCGGTGTTCCCGTCGGATTGCCCGATCTGATCCAGGTCGCGATCCCGGAGTTGCGATCCCGGATCGACGGGGCCGGTATCGCCCGTTCCCGTTGCAATTCACGCCGTCGCCAGTTTTTCGCGCAGCCGTTCGACGGCTTCCGGATTGGCGAGCGCGGAGAGATCGCCGGGGTCCCTGTCTTCGAACACCGCGCGCAGCACCCGGCGCATGATCTTCAGGTTTCGGGTGCGCGGCAGATCGTCGACAAAAATGATCCGTTCCGGACGGTATGAGGCGCCCATGCCGGTGACGAGGGCGGCCGACAGCTGGTCGGCGACGCCAGCTTCGACATCGACGCCGGGCATCGGCACGCAGGCGCAGACGATCGCCGATCCCTTCACCGGGTGCGGAATGCCGAACACCGCGGCCTCGGAGACCTTGCCGGTCTCGATCAGGATGCCTTCGAGCTCCGCCGGCCCGGTGCGCTTGCCGGAAATCTTGATGGTGTCGTCGGAGCGACCGAGAATGTAGTAAAGCCCGTCATGGCCGCGCATCGCGAAATCGCCGTGCACCCACAGATCCGGAAGCGTGCTCCAGTAGCTTTCGAGATAGCGCGCGTCGGCTTTCCACAGGCTCTTGGTGAGGCCAATCGACGAATGACGCAGCACCAGTTCGCCGACCTCGCCCGGCGGCAGGCTGTTGCCGCCGGCATCGACGATGTCGGCGCCGACGCCGAGCGCGGGTCGTGAGAACGATCCGGGATTCATCGGGTGGTTTGGCGTGCCCGTGAAGATGCAGCCGCCGACCTCGGTGCCGCCGGAAATATTGATGATCGGAATCTTCGACTTGCAGACGTGTTCGAAGAACCATAGCCACGGAGCGGCGGTCCAGGCTTCGCCGCCCGACGCGGTGATCCGCAGGCTGCCGAGGTCGTAGCGTTCAACCTCTTCGGAACCATAGCGCATCAGGCTGCGGACGATGGTAGGCGATACACCGAGATAGCTGACTCTGTAGTCCTGGATCAGCCGCCAGAACCGCCCGGTGTCGGGAAAGTCCGGCGTGCCTTCGGCGATCAGAACGCTGCCGCCGGCAAAGCTCGGGATGCACGCGCACATCGCGCCGACCATCCAGCCCATGTCGCTGAGGAAGAAGAACCGGTCGGACGGCTTGAAATCGCCGCAGATGATGATGTCGCGGGTGACCATCGAGCCGATGAAGCCGATCTGGGTCCAGACGCAGCCCTTCGGTTCGCCGGTGGTGCCGGAAGTATAGAGCAGAATGGCCGGGTCTTCGGCCTGCATTTCGGCCGTCGCAATCGCCCCGTCGTTGCCGGCAACGACGTCATGCCACCAGTGGTCGCGCCCGTCGCGCATCGGCGTTTCGATTGCGAAGTTGTCGCGTCCGACCACAACGACATGGCGCACCGTCGGCGCGGCATCCAGCGCCAGGTCGAGGACGGATTTGAGCGGCGCCGGCACGCCGCGGCGCCAGGTGCCGGCGGCGGTAATCACCGCTTTCGCCGCGCCGTGGTTCAGCCGGGATTGAATCGGGGTCGGGCCGAATCCCGAAAACAGCGGCATGACGATGGCGCCAAGCTTGAGGATCGCAAAGAACGCGATGAAGGTTTCCGGCAGGTTGGGCATGTAGATCGCGACCACGTCGCGCTGGCCGATGCCAAGCCCGCGCAACGCCTGCGCAAGGCGGCCGACCTCACGGTCGAGTTGACGATAGGTCAGCGTGCGCTGCTCGCGGCGGTCCTCGCCCTCCCAGACCAGAAAGGTCTGGTCCCACACCGGCGTGTCGCGGTGCCGGTCGATGCAGTTCAGGACGATGTTGGTGGTGCCATCGACGCACCATCTGGCCCAGGGTTGACCGTTCGACACATCGAGCATCCGGTCATAACGGCGATAGAACCGCACATCGCAAAACCTGAAAACTTCCTCCATCAGCCACGCCGGGTCGGCCTCGGCCCGCGCCGCGAGCGCATCGTAATCCGCCGCGCCGGTGGCGCGAAGGAACGCCGTCAGGTTGCTGCCGGCCACCAGTTCGGGCGGGGGAACCCACGTATACGATGTTCGTTCCATCATCGTCATTCCGGTCATGGCAGTGTTCGATGTCGCTTGAGGCTAGCCGTCCGGCGCAAACCGGGTCAACAAAATCTAACGGATGTTCGATAATTCGACGTTGCCCGCATCATATCGCATTGCGGCGCGCCGATATCGCAATTGACAGCTGGCGGCTTCTGGCATTGGCTCGTCGTGGTGAAACAGCAATGGCCGCAACGACCATGACATCCAGCGCGGATCCGACCGAATTCCTGGCTTCAACCGGTTATATCGACAGCGATTCCGCGCCAGTCCGGCAATTTGTGTCGTCTGCGTTAGGCGAAAGGCCTGCAATCTCCGACACCGAGAAGGCCATCCGCCTGTTCGAGGCCGTGCGGGATCGGATCAAATACGATCCGTTTCACATCGGTCTTGCCGAAGATGATTACCGCGCGAGCCGGATCGCCGGAAGGGCGTCGAACTTCTGCGTTCCCAAGGCGATTTTGCTGACCGCCGCCTTGCGTGCGGCCGGGATTCCCGCGGCGGTCGGGTTTGCGGACGTGAAGAACCACTTGAATTCACCCAAGCTCGCGGAGTTGATGGGTACCGACCTGTTCATCTATCATGGCTACGTCGCGCTTTGGCTGAACGGCCGCATGTTCAAGGTCACGCCGGCATTCAACACCGAACTGTGCGAGCGGTTCGGCGTCAGGCAATTGATCTTCGATGGCCAAAGCGATGCGCTGTTCCACGAGTTCGACACCCGCGACCATCGCCACATGGAATACGTCAACGACCGCGGCTGGTTCGCCGATCCGCCGATCGCGCAACTGCTCGGCGATTTCCGTATCGCGTACCCCAGGCTGGTGGCGATCAACTCTGCCGGCGGTTCGCCGGATGATGCCGCTTTCGGCGCCGCTCGATGAAATAGCGCTACGATGGTGCCGCGTCAGGCCTCATCGGGCCGGGGGGTTGCTTGGCATATTGAACGGCGACCCGGCCGACCTTCTCGCGGGCGATCACGAGCTTCTGGATCTGCGCGGTCCCGTCGCCGATTTGCAGGCCCATCACGTCGAGATAACGCTGATGGAACGGCAGATCGGTGGTGTAGCCGTAGTGGCCGTGGGTCAGCAGGCACTGCTGGATGATCTCGCAGGCCACCTTCGGCACGTACCATTTGCACATCGCGGCTTCCGCGGTGTGCGGCAGCCGGCGGTCGCGCAGGGAAAGCGTATAGTAGCAAAGCTGGCGCATCATCGTGAGCTGGGTCTCGGCTTCCGCGAGCGGGAAGCTGACGCCCTGGAACTGCGCGATCGGCCTCTCAAACGCGGTGCGCTCGCCCGCATACCGCCAGGCCTCGTCAACCGAAGCTTGCGCAGGCCCGACACATTCCAGGCCGATCAGGGCGCGGCTGTAATCGAAGCCTGACATGATCTTGGAGAAGCCCTTGTTCTCCTCCGCCATCAGACAATCGGCGGGGACGAAGACGTCGTCGAGGAATATCGATCCGCGTCCGACCGGCCTGGTGCCGATATCGTCGAAATGGGTGCGGGTGACACCATTCTGGCGGAGGTCGACGAAAAAGGCGCTGACGCCGCGCGCGCCGTCTTCGACCTTGCCGGTGCGGGCGAAGATCACCGCGGCCTCGCACTGGTCCGAAAAGCTGATCGACGTCTTCTCGCCGTTCAGCCGGTAGCCATTTCCGGATTTTTCCGCGCGCAGGATCAGGTTGGCCGCATCCGAGCCGCCGCGCGGTTCGGTCAGGCCGAGGCCGACAATGGCCTCGCCGCCGGTGACTTTTGGTAGCCATTCCTGCGCGATGTCGGGCGAGGCGTGCTGCGCGATCATGCTGCCCATCAGCGATGCCAGTAACGGAACGTAGCTGATGTTGAAATCGGCATAAGCGATCTGCTCGATAATAATGCCGGTGGTGACGCTGCTCTCGCCGAGCCCGCCATATTGCTCCGGCAGGTCTGCGCCGATCAGGCCAAGCGCGCCCATCTCCTTCAGTACCGCACGGTCGATGCGGTCTTCGGTGGCGCGCTTCTGATAGTGTGGCGCGAGCTTCTCCCGCGCGAACCGCGCGGCGGTTTCGCGGAACGCCTGCTGCTGCTCGCTGAGCGCGTAGTCCATGGCGTTCCTCTTGCGCGAAAAATCCTTGATTTCTTCGGGTCATTCTAACAAGTGTTAGAAACTTCGCAACGCCGGCCACACGGGCAATGCCATGCAGACCGCTCCAGGGACCTTGCTTTATCCGCATCTGCTGGCGCCCTTGAAGGTGGGCCGCGCCACGCTGCGCAACCGCATGATCATGGGATCGATGCACACCCGCCTCGATATGGAGGAAAACGGGCTGCACAAGATGGCGGTGTTTCTGGCCGAGCGGGCCAGGGGCGAGATCGCGCTGATCATTACCGGGGGCTACGCGCCCAACACCGCCGGCTTGATCGAGCCGGGCGGACCGATCCTGACCGAGCATGCGCAGGCCCGGGAACTGCAGCGCATCACCGAGGCGGTGCATCGGCACGATAGCAAGATCTGCCTGCAGATTTTGCATTCCGGCCGCTACGCGCGGCAGGCAGAATGTCTTGGGCCCTCCGACATCCGCTCTCGCATCAATCGTTTCGCGCCGCGCGCGATGACGCCGGCGGAAATCGAACAGACGATTTCGGACTATGTGCGCTGCGCACTGCTGGCCAAAGAGGCCGGGTTCGACGGCGTCGAGATCATGGGGTCGGAAGGCTATTTGATCAATGAATTCACCGTGCTGCGGACCAACGATCGCAGTGACGGCTGGGGCGGATCGGTCGAAAATCGCCACCGCCTTCCGGTCGAACTGGTGTCGCGGATACGCGCCGCGGCGGGTGAGGATTTCATCGTTATCTACCGGATATCGGCCATCGATCTGGTCGAAGGCGGCGCCACCGGCGACGAAATCGTATCGCTTGCGCGCAAAGTCGAAGCGGCCGGAGCCGATATTCTCAATACCGGGATCGGTTGGCATGAGGCGCGCGTTCCGACCATCGCCTATCCGATCCCGCGCGGCGCGTGGCGCTTCGCCGCCGCGCGCCTCAAGCGCGCCGTCGGCATTCCCGTGGTGGCGTCCAACCGCATCAATACGCCGGAACTTGCCGAAGAGATTCTCGCCAACGGGGACAGCGACCTCGTGTCGATGGCGCGCCCGTTGCTGGCCGATCCGCATTTCGCCCGCAAGGTGCGGGAAGGCGACGCCGGCAAGATCAATGTCTGCATCGCCTGCAACCAGGCCTGCCTCGACCTGATCTTTTCCGATCGCAGCGCGACCTGCCTGGTCAATCCGCGCGCCTGTCGCGAGACCGAGTTCGATGACGGGCCGGCCGCCAGGCCGCGCAAGGTCGCGGTGATCGGCGCCGGCGCCGGCGGGCTTGCCGCCGCGGCTGAAGCCAGCCGTCGCGGGCACAAGGTCACGCTGTTCGAGGCCGCCGATCGGATCGGCGGCCAGCTCAATCTCGCCCGCGCCGTGCCGGGCAAAGCCGAATTTGACGAGATGCTGCGCTACTTCAGCGGACGGATCGAGGACGGCGGGGTCGATCTGCGGCTCAACGTTTCACCCTCGATGGGCGATCTCAAGGAAGAAGGCTTCGAAGCCGTCGTGGTGGCGTCCGGGGTGCATCCGCGGGTGCCGGCCATTGCCGGAATCGACCATCCCAAGGTGGTATTTTACAATGACCTGCTGAGCGGAGCCCGCCATGCAGGGCATAAGGTCGCCATCGTAGGTGCCGGCGGCATCGGATTCGACGTCGCCGAGTATCTCTGTCATTCGCGGCCGGCGGAAGCGCCGACGGCTCGGGGGCTGGATATCCCGGCTTTTCAGCGCGAGTGGAACGTTGATGCCAGCCTGACGCAGCCGGGCGGACTGACGGGCGATCCGCTCGCGCCGCGCAAATGCCTGCGCGAGATCACCATGCTGCAACGCAAGGCGACCAGGCCGGGCCTTGGTCTCGGCGTCTCAACCGGGTGGATTTTGCGCAGCAGCCTGGCCAAGCGCGATGTCGCGATCATGGCCGGGGTCAGCTACGAACGGATCGACGATGCCGGACTGCACATTCTGGCGGACGGCGTGCCGCGCGTGATCGAAGCCGACACTGTCGTGATCTGCGCCGGGCAGGAATCCAACCGCGGATTGTTCGATGAACTCCGCGCCGCTGATATCGAGGCCCACGTCGTCGGCGGCGCCAGGGAAGCGTCCGAACTCGATGCCATGCGCGCGGTGGAGGAGGGCGTTCGGATCGCTCAGGCGTTGTAGGATGACTACTTGGTCTTGCCGTCGCCGCGTTCGCGCGTGGCGAATTTCATCGCGTCGATCATCTGGCGCGCATCGTGCGCTAGATGCAGGGTCTCGCCGCCGTCGATGTACCATTCCTCTCCGGTGACGAATTTTCCGAGCGGCGAACTCAGGAAAATGATGGCCGCGGAAATATCCTCCACGCTTCCCATCCGCCCAAGGACGTTGCGGTTGAGCTTGATCCATTGTTCGGGGTCGATCGGATAGTGGCCCATCCCTTCGGTCTTGATGGTTCCAGGGGCGACGCAATTAAGCCGGATGCCGAATTCCGCCCACTCGAAAGCCAGCGTTTTCATCATGCCGAGCACGCCGCCGCGCGCGGCCGCGGTATGCACGAAGCCGCTCAGGCCGGAACGGATACAGGCGGTCACGAACACGATAGACCCGCCGTTCGCCAGCATGAAGTGATCGGCGGCGGCCTTGGTCATCTGCCACGATCCGATCAGATTGTTGCGGATCACGGTCTCGAAGCCCTTGTTGTTGAGCTCGCGCGCCGGGGTCACGAACTGGCCGCCGGCGTTGTTGACGAGGATATCGAGCTGGCCGAACTCGCTCTTGATCCGCTGCATCGCCGCCTCGATGCGGTCGGGCTCGCGGATATCGGCCGACACCGCAATGGCGTTGCCGCCGGCATTCCGGATTGCGCTCGCGCAATCCTCGATCGGCTCGACGCGCCGGCCGAGCACAACGATCCGGGCGCCGCATCGGGCCATTTCCATGGCGGTGGCGCGGCCCATCCCGGTGCCGCCGCCGGTCACGAGGGCA
The DNA here is from genome assembly GCA_963734795.1 of uncultured Alphaproteobacteria bacterium. Taxonomy (GTDB): domain Bacteria; phylum Pseudomonadota; class Alphaproteobacteria; order Rhizobiales; family Xanthobacteraceae; genus Bradyrhizobium. The sequence continues at coordinate 258,703 of CAVTIW010000008.1, read as the reverse complement.
ACCTGGTCCTTCAGCAGATCAGGCGCGAAACGCATTTTTGACGGCTGGTGCATGATCTCTGAATTCCGGTTGTGTTTGGTTGGCCGGGAAGTATTCTAACCGATGTTAGATTTTCCAAAAGGGGCGGCCGCCGATGGCGGCGGTCTTCGCGGCTGGTCCGCAGCGCCAGTGGATATGCCAATTCGGTTTCCGCAGGTCAGGACCAGCCTGCAAACGGCGCCTTTGTCTTCTCAACCCGCAAGGTCATCGATGAATACGCAGATCGCCAACGGCCAGTCGCGCTCGATCTATTTCGGCGAAGAGCATGAACTGCTGAGAACCCAGATCCGCCGCTTCGTGGAAGAACAGATCAAGCCTTTCGCGCTGCAATGGGAGCAGGACGGACTGGTGCCCCGCGACGTCCTGCGGAAGATGGGTGAACTCGGCTTCCTCGGCATCCGCTATGCGGAGCAATATGGCGGCTCCGATATGGACACCCTGGCGACCGTCGTGCTCGCGGAGGAACTGGGGCGATCGACATTTTCAGGAGTGGCGATCACGGTGCTGGTCCATACCGATATGGCGTCGGTGCATCTGTACAATTGCGATTCGGCTGAACTCAAGGATCGTTTCATGCCGGATGTCATCGCCGGCAGGAAGATCGTCGCCGTCGGCGTTACCGAGCCGGGCGCCGGTTCGGATGTAAAGAGCATCCGCACCACGGCGCGCCGGGACGGCGACAGCTACGTCCTCAACGGCGCCAAGATGTTCATCACCAACGGTGTCCACGCCGATCTCTATTGCGTCGCCGCCGTCAGCAGCCCGGACGCGCGGCCTTCGCAGCGGATTTCGATGTTCCTGGTCGAGAAGGGCACCCCCGGCTTCCGCGTCGGACGCGCGCTGGACAAGCAGGGCTGGCGCTCCTCCGATACGGCGGAACTGCTGTTCGAGGACTGCCGGGTTCCAGCCACCAACCTGCTCGGTCAGGAAGGCCGCGGTTTCTATGCCATCATGCGCAATTTCCAGAACGAGCGGATCGTGATCGGCGCGATGGCGATGGGCGAGGCGCAGGCCGCCATCGAAATCACCCTGGATTGGGTCATGCAGCGGCAGGCGTTTGGCGAGTCGCTCTGGTCCAAGCAAACGATTCGCCAGCGGATGGCGATGCTGGCGAGCAGGGTCGAGGCGGGACGACAGCTCATCTATCACGCCGCATGGCTGGTGACGCGCGGCATCGACGCCACCAAAGAAGTGTCGATGGTCAAGGCTTATTGCGGCGAACTGGTCAATGAGGTGATGTATGCCTGCCTGCAGTTCCATGGCGGGATGGGCTACATGCGCGAGAGCACGATCGAGCGAATGTCCCGCGACGCGCGCGTGCAATCGATCGGCGGCGGCGCCACCGAAGTCATGCTGGAAGAGGTTGCCAAACGGATGAGCGGGAGCGCTGGTTCGAACAGATCATGAGCGGCGAAGATCTATCTCTTCGTCACGCCATCGAAGATCAGCAGTTCGGTTCGCCGCGCCAGCTTCAGGACCGCCTCTTTCTTGCTGAAGCTGAACCACTCGACGGTCCAGTTCAGGGCGCCCAGCACGAATATTCGCAACGGAACGATCTCGATATCGGCGCGGATTTCCCCGGCGCGCCGGGCGTCCAGAAACAATCGATCCCAATATTTGGCATAGGCGCGCCGCAGCGGCCGGTGCCGCTTTTTCAAGCGCTCGGGAAGCTGACCGTAGATTCGAATGTTCGCGGAGGTGAAATCGCTGGCCTCCAGCAGCGCGGCAAGATGCGTCTCGATCGCCAGACCGATCCGGCGCCGGTGCGAGACCTTGCCGGCGTTTTTCAAGGCAATCTTGACCGCTTCAAAAATTCGCTGCAGCCCTTGTTCGAGCACCTCGTCGAGGATCGCTTCCTTGGAATCGAAATAGTAATAAATACTGCCTGCCTTGATCTCGGCCATGCCGGCGATCTGGCGCAGCGTGGTGGCGGAATATCCTTGCCGGCGGAATAGCTTCGCAGCCGCCTCCAGGATCGAATCGCGGGACTTTTCCGATTTTGTCACCAGCGCCGCATCAGAAGGTTTTTTGCCGTTCGGCGGCCGGCGGATTTCGACTGCCGTTTTCCGTGCCCGCGAAGCGACGCGGGCTGGCGGGTTCTTTGGTTTGATACGCCGATGAAGATTGGAAGCCGGCAAACCCCGCCGCGTCGAATTCATGTTCTAGATGCTTTCCAGCCCGCCTGAAGACGTCGCTAGCCCGCGAGCCCAGGCGAAATATACCCGATTCTCGCCTTCATGGCTGAAGTCGTGCAGCCGAGCGCCAGCAGCGTTCGCACTTGACTGAGCCAATTCAGACTCGTCGGCAGCAAGCGCGAGACGCCGAGAAAGCCTTTCTGCACCCGCGATTCCGGATTTGATTCCTTCGCGGCGCTTCGTTCGAACGCAATGACGGCGGCCAGCATGTCCTCTTCCCTGATGGCGAGAAGCAAGCTGCGATGGTCGCTGAAATATTGGTAGATTGCTCCGGGTGAATATCCGGCTTCCGCCGCGATGCTGCGCAGGGAATCTCCCCGGTCCCCTTCTCAACGAGCAGTCTGCGCCCCGTAGCGATGAACAGTGCGCGGTCGCCCCGTGGTTCGGCAAGGTCGATGACCGGCCGATTCTCAAGATATCTGCCTCGCTGACGATGGAAATGCTGACGTCCAGCCAAGCGGTCCCGTTCGAAGGGCGGCTTTTTTTCTCAGGGGGCTGGGCCGCGCGTGATCTTGCGTGCTCGATGAACGAGGCGCACGCAAACGAGGGCGCATGCAAAGGTCGTCAGCGTACATCCAAAGCGGCTCAGGGGTTTTCGCCGTTCAGGAAATGGCTTACGCGCGCGAAGTCCTGGGTTTCGACGGCGTGTCCTGCAGCACGAACAGCGACGGAGATCTCGCCGAACTTACCTTTTCCCGGCCATTTTGGTTCATTTATGGGTTGTTGCTCACACGATGAGCATATACTCTGATAACGTGCTGGGAATTTGAGTTGAAAACGTGCCATGACCAAGCCCGATCTCATCATCTTCGACTGCGACGGCGTACTGGTCGATAGCGAGGTGCTGAGTTGCCGTTGCCTTTCGGAGGTTTTGGCGAGGTACGGCATCGATCTTGATCTGGGCGAGGCGCTCGATCTGTTTCTTGGACGAAGCATGGCTGCAGTCCTGGCGCACTACCAAGCATTGGGACGCTTGATTCCGGAGCAGTTCTCGACCGAACTGAGCGCGAGGGTGCGTGACGCGTTTCTATCCGCGCTCCGCCCCATCGAAGGAGTTGGCTCGGTGCTGGAAGGCCTGCAGATCCCACATTGCGTCGCCTCGTCGAGCGGTTTCGATCGCGTTTCTTTCTCCCTGTCCCTGACGGGACTGGCGACGGATTTCGATCAGCGGATTTTCACTTCGCAGATGGTGGAACGGGGCAAGCCCGCTCCCGATCTCTTTCTTTACGCAGCCGCCGCCATGCGGGCGGATCCGCGTCGCACGCTGGTGGTTGAGGACAGCGTGAGCGGCGTGAAGGCCGGCAAGGCGGCCGGCATGACGGTGTGGGGGTTTGTTGGCGGCAGCCATTATCAATCCCGCGATGGCCGGACTCTGCTTTGCAAAGCGGGAGCAGATCGCGTTTTTGAGCGAATGGCAGATTTCTGGCCGGACGGATCGGAAGAGTTCGATGGCAGTATCTGGATAACGACAAATCGCGCCTGGACGAAGCTGCGCGCGCCGGCTGGCTGTACTTCATCGCCGGTCATACCCAGGACGAAATCGCAAAAATGCTCCAGGTTTCGCGCGCCTCGGCCCAGCGCCTGGTCTCGCTGTGCCTTGCTGAACGCCTGATCACCTTCCGGCTCGAACATCCGATCGCGGCGTGCATGGAGTTAGCGGCGCGGCTGAAGGACTTGTTTCATCTCGTCTATTGCGAAGTCGTGCCGAGCGACCCGGCTGCGCCCCTTGCAGCGGCCGGGATTGCGGAGCGGGCCGCGAATATCCTGGAATCGACGTTGCGCGCCGAGAAACCCACGATCGTGGCGTTGGGCACAGGAAGGGCAGTGCGCGCCGCGGTCGAGCGCGTTTCGCCGATCGATTGTCCCAATCATCAGATCGTGTCGCTGGTCGGAAACATTTCGGCCGACGGCTCGGCGAGTTTCTTTGACACCGTGGGCCGGCTCGCGGACCGGACCAAGGCGCGCCACTATCCGATGCCGCTGCCGTTTTTGATGTCTTCCGAAGGCGAACGCGACCAGATGCTCCAGATTGATCCGATCGCCAGGGTGAGGGCGGTCGCGGCCAAGGCCGACTTGCGGCTTGTCGGGATCGGCCAGATGGACCAGAGCGCGCAAGTGCATGTTGACGGCTTCGTCTCGCGCGAAGAACTGTTCGAAATGATGCGACTGGGCGCGGTTGGCGAATTGACCGGTTGGGCGTTCGATGCCGTGGGCCGCATCATCGACGGAGGGACAAACGGTCGCCTGACCAGCATTCCACCGCAAGTCCCGGCCGAGGCGCTGACCATCGGAGCAGCGGTCGGTCCGCGCCAAGGTCTCGGCGATCAGGGCGGCGCTGAAGGGACGTTTGATCAACGGATTGATCACCGACGAGGCGACGGCAAGCGCCATCTTGAAGCCGTAGCGGAATCGACCGCGCTTGGGCGCTTGAGCCGATCGGAGCAAACGGCCTCGGCCGCTCGAACTGGTTTGGTTTAGCGCTCCCTTTGCCCGCCGCACGCCGAATGCGTCGGCTCCATCTTGGCCTTGACAAGGCTATGACGTGGTGTGAACATAATTGCAATGCGTGGGCATATGCTCAAACGCAAAATAGGGAGGTTACCGTGAAACACGTCCTCGGCGCCCTGCTGGGCGCGGTTACCCTGTTGGGCTCAGCCCCCTCGATTGCACAGACGACACTGACGATCGCCACCGTGAACAACGGCGACATGATCCGCATGCAGGCGTTGACGAACGAGTTCACCGCCAAGAATCCCGACATAACCGTGAAATGGGTGACGCTCGAAGAGAACGTGCTGCGCCAGCGCGTCACCACCGATATCGCGACCAAGGGCGGTCAGTTCGATGTGCTGACGATCGGCACCTACGAGGTCCCGATCTGGGCCAAGAAGAACTGGCTCATTCCGCTCGACAATCTCGGATCGGACTATGACGCCGCGGATCTGCTGCCCCGGATCCGCGATGCGGTGACCGGTGTCGGGCAAACTGTATGCCGCGCCGTTCTACGGCGAGAGTTCGATGGTGATGTATCGCACCGACCTGTTCCAGAAAGCCGGATTGACGATGCCGGAAAAACCGACCTGGGATTTTGTGGTCGATGCGGCGAAAAAGCTCACCGACAAAACGACCGGCGTCTACGGCATCTGCCTGCGGGGCAAAGCGGGCTGGGGCGAAAACATGGCGTTCCTGACCGCGATGTCCAATTCCTTCGGTGCGCGCTGGTTCGATGAAAAGTGGCAGCCGCAGTTCGACCAGCCGGAATGGAAAAAAACCCTGTCGACCTATGTCGACCTGATGAAGGTTGCGGGTCCTCCCGGTGCAAGCTCGAACGGTTTCAATGAAAATCTGGCGCTGTTCAACGCCGGCAAGTGCGCGATGTGGATCGACGCCACGGTCGCGGCCTCGTTCGTGACCAATCCGAAGGATTCGAGGGTTGCCGACGAGGTCGGCTTCGCGCTCGCGCCAAATGCGGGGCTGGGAAAGAATGCCAACTGGCTCTGGGCCTGGAATCTTGCGATTCCCGCCGGTTCGAAGAAGGTCGAGGCTGCGGAGAAGTTCATCGCGTGGGCAACCAGCAAGGACTACACCAAGCTGGTCGCTTCGAAGGAGGGGTGGTCGAACGTCCCGCCCGGCACGCGAACCTCGCTCTACCAGAATCCCGAATATCTGAAGGTCGCGCCGTTCGCGAAGCTGACGCTTGCTTCGATCGATGCGGCCGATCCGAACAAGCCGACGGTTCAGCCGGTGCCTTATGTCGGGGTGCAATACGCGGCGATTCCGGAATTCCAGGGCATCGGCACCGCGGTCGGCCAGCAATTTTCCGCGGCACTGTCCGGTTCGTTGACCGTCGATGCGGCGCTTGCCGCGGCGCAATCATCCACGGAACGCGAAATGAAGCGTGCCGGCTACATAAAGTAATGCGCGACGCGGTCTGCGCGGCCGTTTCCTCCCTGGCCGCAAACTAGCGGTCATCCGTTCGTCGCGACCGGATGGCCGCCCTCATCGGGTTCGCCAAGATAACAGGAGGCGGCGATGGCAACGCAGCAGACGCAGGTTCTCGGACGGGCCCTGTTGACCCCGGCTGTCGCTCTTGTTGTTCATCTGGATGATCGTCCCGCTGGCGATGACGATCTATTTTTCGACGCTTCATTACAGCCTGCTCGATCCGGATACGAAGAGCTTCGTCGGCCTGGAGAACTATCCGCTACTTTCTGACCGATCCCGCCTTTCTGGCGTCGCTGCAGAACACCCTGGTGCTGGTCGGTTCGGTGCTTGCCATCACGATCCTTCTCGGCACCCCGCTCGCGCTGCTGCTCGACCAGCCCGTGATCGGGCGCAGCATTGTCCGGCTGATGGTGATCGCGCCGTTTTTCGTGATGCCGACCGTCAGCGCGCTGGTCTGGAAAAACCTGCTGATGCATCCGGTCTCCGGACTGTTTGCCTGGGTCGCGACGCTGCTGGGCGTGACGCCGATCGACTGGTTCACCGACGCGCCCTTGCTCGCAGTGATCCTGATCGTTGCCTGGCAATGGCTGCCGTTTGCGACCCTGATCCTGCTCACGGCGCTGCAATCCCAGGACGAGGAGCAGAAGGAAGCGGCCGAGATGGACGGCGCCGGCGCCGTTCTCGAACTTCATCTACCTCACGCTGCCGCACCTCGCGCGACCGATCACGGTGGTGATCCTGATCGAAACCATCTTCCTGCTGACCGTGTTCGCCGAAATCTTCGTCACCACCGGCGGCGGACCGGGCCTGCAGACCACCAATATCGCGTTCCTGATCTACTCGCAGGCGCTGATCCAGTTCGACGTCGGAAACGCCTCGGCCGGCGGACTGGTCGCGGTCGTGATCGCCAACATCGTGGCCTTCTTCCTGGTGCGGATCATCGGACGGAACCTGGAGGCGTAAGCGATGGCACGCAAGGTAACTTCGAGACGCATATGTGGTATCGACCGGCGCGGCGTGGTTCTTCGGATTTCTGATTTTCCTGCCGATCCTGTGGATGGTCCTGACCAGCTTCAAGACCGAGCTCGAGGCGTTCGCGATGCCGCCGACGTTTCTGTTCTTCCACTGGACCACGGAGAACTATGCGACGGTGCAGGAGCGCAGCGACTATTTTCATCATGCGCTCAATTCCATCATCATCGCCGGCGGCTCGACGCTGATCGCGATGCTGATCGCGGTGCCGGCGGCCTGGTCGATGGCGTTTGCGCCGACCAAGCGGACCAAGGACGTCCTGCTCTGGATGCTGTCGACCAAAATGATGCCGCCGGTCGGCGTGCTGGTTCCGATCTATCTGATCTACCGGGATTTCGGGTTGCTCGACACCCGCGCCGGGCTGGTCCTGATCCTGTGTCTCGGCAATCTGCCGATCGTGATCTGGATGCTGTTCACCTATTTCAAGGAAATCCCGAAGGACATCCTCGAAGCGGCGCGGATGGATGGGGCGACCATCGGACGCGAACTCGATCTATGTGCTGACGCCGATGGCCGATGCCGGGCCTGGCCTCGACGATGCTGCTCAATTTCATCCTGGCCTGGAACGAAGCGTTCTGGACCCTGAACCTTTCGACGTCGGATGCGGCGCCGCTCACGGTATTCATCGCGTCCTATTCAAGTCCCGAGGGTCTGTTCTGGGCAAAGTTGTCGGCGGCGTCGACGCTCGCCATCGCCCCGATCATCGTCCTCGGATGGTTCAGCCAGCGGCAACTGGTCCGCGGACTGACCTTCGGTGCCGTCAAGTAGATCAGCGAAAGGGCTAGAGATCATGGGCCAGATCACGCTCCAGGGAGTCCGCAAGTCGTTCGGACCGGTCAATATCATCAAGGATGCGAATCTGGATATCGAGGACGGCTCCTTCGTGGTTTTCGTCGGGCCTTCCGGTTGCGGCAAGACCACGCTGCTGCGCCTGATCGCCGGGCTGGAGGACGTCACCGGCGGCCAGATCCTGATCGACGGCCGCAATGTGGTGGACGTGCCGCCGGCCAAGCGCGGCCTGTCGATGGTGTTCCAGTCCTATGCGCTCTATCCGCATATGAGCGTTCGCGGCAACATCGCGTTCGGCCTGAAGATGGCCGGCCTGCCGCGCGCGGAGATCGACCGCAAGGTGGAGGCCGCGGCGGCCACGCTGAACCTGACGCCCTATCTGGATCGCAAGCCGCGCGAACTTTCCGGCGGCCAGCGCCAGCGCGTCGCGATCGGACGCGCCATCGTGCGCGAGCCGAAGGCGTTTCTGTTCGACGAGCCGCTGTCGAATCTCGACGCCGCGCTTCGCGTCCAGATGCGCCTGGAGGTCACCAAGCTGCAGAAGCAGCTCGGAACCACCGCGATCTACGTCACGCACGACCAGGTCGAGGCCATGACCATGGCCGACAAGATCGTCGTGCTCAACGCCGGCGGCATCGAACAATACGGTTCGCCGCTGGAACTGTACGAGCGCCCGGCCAATCTGTTCGTCGCCGGCTTCATCGGCTCGCCGAAGATGAACTTCGTATCCGGAGAGGCGGCCGAGCCAGCATGGCGCCGCCACCATCGGCATCAGGCCCGAACATCTGAAAATCGGCAAAGCGGGAGAAGGCTGGCCCGGGACGGTATCGGTCGCCGAGCATCTGGGCAGCGACACCTTCCTCTATGTCGATGCCGGCAAGCTCGGAATGCTCACGTGCGCGCTACATCGGCGAACTCGATCTGAAAGCCGGCGACCGCGTCTGGCTGGCGCCGGATCCGGCCCGCCTGCACCGCTTCGACAAGGAGGGAGAGGTGGTTCGAATGTGAGCGACAACCAACGAGCATCGTTGGACCGACCACTGGTTCATCGGCCGCGTTGCTGTCGGCCGATTCGTAAACGGGAATCAAGAAGAATAAACGGGAACAAGAAGAAGATGTATCTGGAAAAATTCAAACTTGGCGACCGCATCGCCGTCGTCACCGGCGGCGGACAGGGTATCGGACTGGCATGTTCGGAGGCGCTCGGCAGAGGCTGGGGCGAAGATCATCATTGCCGATCGGGATCCGAAGGCGGCCGAGGCCGGTTGCGCCAGGCTCAGGGCGAGCGGCTACGACGCCGAGGTCGTCATCATGGACGTGACGGATTCCGGCGCGCGTCTCCGAGGTGGCGGATCAGCTTGCGTCAAAGTACGGAAAGATCGACATCCTCGTCAACAATGCCGGCATCGCGCGCAGCGAGACGCCGGCCGAAACGGTCACCGACGAGCATTGGCTGAACGTCATCGACGTCAATCTCAACGGCACCTTCTGGTGCTGCCGCGCCTTCGGCAAGCACATGCTTGACGCAAGGTCCGGCGCCATCGTGAATATCGGGTCGATGTCCGGCTTCATCGTCAACAAGCCGCAGGAACAATCCTACTACAACGCCTCCAAGGCCGCGGTGCACCATCTCACCAAGTCGCTCGCGGCCGAGTGGGGCGCCCGCGGCGTGCGTGTCAACGCGGTGGCGCCGACCTATATCGCAACGCCGCTCAATGCGTTCGTCAAGAGCAATCCGCAGATGTATGATGCCTGGATCGGCGGCACGCCGATGGCCCGGCTGGGGGAGGTCGACGAAATTGCGTCCGTCGTCCTGTTTCTGGCGTCCGACGCCGCAAGCCTGATGACCGGGAGCATCGTTCTCGTCGATGGAGGCTATACGTGCTGGTAGGCTTGCGCGGATCTTGAACGGGATTGGAATGAAGCAGGCCTTCATCGGTGTCGACGTTGGAACATCGAGCGCGCGGGCCGGAGTGTTCGACGAGAACGGGAACGCTGCTGGCGACGGCCCGGCATCCGATCACGGTCTGGCATGAGGCCGGCAACGTCGTCGAACAGTCGTCGTCCGAAATCTGGGCCGCGTGCGTCGCCTCGGTCCGCGCCGCGATGGCGGAAGCGGCCCTTCCGCCATCCGCCGTCAAGGGCATCGGTTTCGATGCGACCTGCTCGCTCGTGGTGCTCGACCGCCGGCGGCAATCCGCTGACGGTCAGCCCGTCGGGCGACCAACGCCGCAATGTCATCGTCTGGATGGACCATCGCGCGATAGCCGAAGCCCGCCTGGTCAACGACACGCATGACGACGTTCTGCGCTATGTCGGCGGCTCGATCTCGCCGGAAATGGAAATTCCCAAGCTGCTCTGGCTGAAGCGGCACCTGCCATCGAGCTACAATTCGGCCGGTCATTTCTTCGATCTCGCCGACTATCTTTCGTTCCGCGCCACCGGATCGACGGCACGCTCGATATGCACGGTCGACCTGCAAGTGGAATTTCCTGGCTCACGAACAGCGCTGGAGCGGCAGCTATTTCGAGCGTATCGGCCTCGGAGATCTCGCCTCGGATGGCTACGCCAAAATCGGAACGGAAATCGTCGCGCCCGGCACCGCGCTGGGCAGCGGCCTGACCAACTCCGCCGCGCTCGATTTTGGTCTGCTTGCGGGGACGCCGGTCGGCGCTTCGCTGATCGACGCCCACGCCGGAGGCGTCGGCACGATCGGGGGGCGCGGGAAGCCGGGCGAGCAGGTCGATGTGTGCGGCCGTCTTGCCTACATCATGGGAACCTCGGCCTGCATCATGGCGACAACGACCGAGCCTCGCTTCGTCCCAGGCGTGTGGGGTCCCTACTACTCGGGCATGGTTCCCGGCTTCTGGCTCAACGAAGGCGGTCAATCGGCGGCCGGCGCGGCCATCGATCATCTCATCAGGTCTCATCCGGCGTATGGCGAGGCCGTCGCGACGGCGCGGGCCGGCGGCATGGAAGTTCTGGAATTTCTCGAGCAGCGCATCGTCTCGCGCGCGCAAAATCCGGGCGAGGCGGCATTGTTCGCCCGCGACATCCACGTTCTGCCCGAATTTCTCGGCAACCGTTCGCCCTTCGCCGATCCCGACTCGCGCGCGGTCGTCGCAGGCCTGGATCTCGACGTCGACATCGGCTCGATGGAGCGGCTGTTCGTGGCGGGCCTGTGCGGACTGGCCTACGGTCTTGCCGATGTCGTCGATGCTTTCCGGTCGCACGGAGTCGACAGCGATTTGATGGTGATCGGCGGTGGCGCGGGGCGAAGTTCGCTTGTCCGGCAGATCATGGCGGATACCACCGGCCTGACCGTTGCGCTGCCCGAGACGCAGGAACCGGTCCTGCTCGGAGCCGCCATACTGGGTGCAGTCGCGGCTGGGGTCTATCGGTCGATCGGCGAGGCGATGGCCTCGATGTCGGCGATCGGTTGCCTGAGCGAACCGACGGCGCCCGGCATGGCCGATTTCCACCAGACCGAAGCGACGGGTCCATGGACTGATGCGAAAACTGGATCGGGAAAGCCGCGATGCGATGCGCGGGGCAGACTTGATCACCGCCGCCAACGCGAAAAACTAGAACGATGCTGCTGAGTTGCGGAGACGCCTTGATCGATTTCCTGCCCGTCAAATCGGTGGATGGGCGCGACGCCATCGTGCCGGTGGCTGGAGGTTCCTGCCTCAACATCGCCGTCGGCATGGCGCGACTCGGCGCACCGGCAGGCTTTGTCGGCGGCATTTCGACCGATCTGTTCGGCCGCATGATTGCCGATCACGCCTTGGCCTCGCAGGTCGACCTTCGATATGCCACGCGCAGCGAGCACCAGACCACGCTCGCGTTCGTGCGCACCGTCGACGGCGAGCCGCAATACGCCTTCTACGACGAGGGGACTGCGTCCCGAAACTGGATCTATCGGCACGGCTCCATTCCCTTCGATCGAGATCGAGGCAATCCATGTCGGGTCGACGACGCTTGCCGGCGACGAGGGTGCGGCCGAGACGCTGGCGATGGTGGAGGATGCGCGCGGATCGGTCACCATCTCGTTCGATCCGAATTGCAGGCCCAAGCTGGTCAAGCACAAGGCCCGCTATGTCGAGCGAATGAATGCGTTTGCCGCCATCGCAGATGTCGTGCGGATGTCGGATGTCGACTTTGAATTTCTGTACGGCGGCAGCGATTATGCGGGAAGGGCGAAATCATTCATCGACGCAGGCGCAAGCCTGGTCGTCGTCACGCGCGGAATCAGGGGAGCTCAGGCATGGCATAGGGAAGCGGGCGCGGTTGAGGTCGAGGCGCCCACCGTAAATGTCGTGGATACCATCGGGGCCGGTGACAGTTTTCAGGCCGCGCTTGCTGTTCGCCTTGCGTGCGATCGGACGGATCGAAACCGAATCGCTCGCGCAGACGGATTCCGAAGAGCTCCGCCGCGTGCTGTCATTTGCATCAGGCTGCGCCGCCTTCACATGTGGGCGCGCCGGCGCCGATCCACCGCGACAGGCTGATGTTGGCGCGGGATTGTCTCGGCTTTTGCCGGTTTCGCACGGCCGAATTGCACCATAAGACGTTGATGTTGATCATTGATAGAGAGCTATCGCCTCTCGGACCATTGAAGTATCGCGCTGCCAGTACCGCCCGCGTGGTCGTTTTGCCGCTCGCAGCAAAACCTTGTCCAAGAGGGAAATCGCTTTGTCCGGCAGAGAAATATCGGCTGTCGGGCCTGGCCCGCCGGTGTTCGACGCTCGATCTTCCGCACTTGCGCGGTGCCGGGCGTGGTCCTAGCTTCAATCTCGGCGTGGAGTTCGCGCCAAAAACCCTTGCAAAAACTCTTGCAAAAACTCTTGGGAGAATGGAATGACCTGGAAGACTCCGAAAATTGTCGAAGTGCCGGTGGGCATGGAAATCAACATGTATGCCTGCGCAGCGCGCAAATAGATCGCATCGAAACGATCGGCCCGGCTCGATCGGCAATTCTTGCGTCGAGCCGTGGCAGGCGTCCTGACAACGGCTTCCAAACATTGGACCTGCGCCAGACCGCCCAGAAGGGCGTCAAGAGAATCATAACTATGACAGGACCTGGGGATCTGGCGTCCCGAGACCGCGCCGTCAGTTTGCCTAACCGTCCCCTTGGGTTCGTGCGCGCAGGCTGATCTTCCCCCGAAAAAATGGACAGGGTTAAGCTGCTTTTAGCTCCATCTCGATCGGGCTGATGTAGCCGATGGCGGAGTGACGACGGGTTCGATTGTAGAAGCCCTCGATATAGGCAAAGATGTCACGTGTGGCCTCTCTCCGTGTTGCATAGTGCCGGTGATGGACGAGCTCGGTCTTGAGCGTGTGGAAGAAGCTCTCCATGGGAGCATTATCATAGCAGTCGCCCTTGCGGCTCATCGACGCCCTGAGGCCGGCAGATTGCATCACTTGGCGATACTCCGCCGAGGCATATTGAACGCCCCGATCGGAATGGTGGATCAGGCCGGCGCCGGGCCGCTGCGCCGAGATGGCCATCCGCAAGGCCGCCAATGGCAGTTCGGCGCGTAGATGATCGCACATCGCCCAGCCGACGATCTTGCGGCTGTACAGGTCCATGACGGTGGCCAGATAGAGCCAGCCCTGATCGGTCTCGACGTAGGTGATGTCGGCGAGCCAGATCCGGTTCGGCGCGGCGACGGTGAAGTTCCGCTCGAGCAGGTTCGCCGCGATCGGGAAGTCGTGACGGCTGTCGGTGGTGCGCACCCGCCGTGGCCGCGCCATGATGGCCCTGATACCGTGACGGCGCATCAATCGCTCGATGCGACCGCGGCTCACCCCGCGGCCCTGGGCCCTCAGCTCGGCATGGATGCGCGGGCTGCCATAGCGTCCGCTGGTGTCGCGGTGGACCCGCTTGATGTCGTCGACGAGCTCACGATTGGCGGCGGATCGCCGGCTCTCCGGGCGCGCGCGCCAGGCATAATAGCCGGCCGGCGAGACCCCGAGCACGTCGCACAGGATCGTCACCGGATAGTCGGCGCGGCGATCTTCGATGAAGCGGAATCTCATTTCGGCGCTCCAGCAAAGATCGCGATCGACTTTTTTAAAATGTCGCGCTCCATGCGCAGCCGCTCGTTCTCTCGCCGCAAACGGGCGATCTCCGCCGCTTGATCCGCCGACGGCAGCGTCGCCTGCGTTGTGGGGCGCCGCGCCGCCGTCGGCTCCCGCCCGGCCCCACGTTGCTCCACCCAACGCCGCAATACGGAATCGCGCAGGCCAAGTTCCTTGGCCACCGATCCGATCGAGCGGCCGCTCGAAGCCACGAGATCGACCGCTTGCCGCTTGTAGTCGTCCGTAAACGACCGACGTTGACGTCCTTCCATCCGACACCTCCTGGTTCTCCGAGCCTACTACAGGTGTCCATCAATTCGGAGGAGGTTCACGCTTTGATGCGGGAGAGCACGCGCCCGCAAGCGTGCTAGGCTAATATCTGCTCGTTGCGCCGAAGCGGAAATCTATTCGCAGGGAAAGTCCGGGGACAGATCGCCGTGCTGCGCTTTGTGAATCGCGGACGGAACAACTCCGAAATGCTTCCGGAACACGCGGCTGAAGTGCGATGAACTCGAAAAGCCCCACGAAAATGCGACGTCCGTGACGGTTTTCCCGGTCTGGGTCTCCAGCTCCTGGCGGCAGTGCTGCAACCTTGCGTGCCGGATATAGTCGCTGATGGTGGTACCCCTGTCGCTGAACAACATGTGCAGATAGCGCTTGGTGCAGCTCAGCGCCGCCGAGATCTGGTCGATCGAAAGATCCGGGTCGCGCAGATGTTCGCGGATGAAGAACTGCGCCCGGACATACATCGCCTCGGGCCCGACACGATCGAACATCGCGTCGGGTTCGCGGAGCGGCAACAGCAGGAGATCGATCAGCACATCGGCCACCCCGATCGCGTTGTTCGGCGACAGCTTGTTCGCTTCGTCGAACGCGGCATGGACAAAGTCATAGGCGATCCGGCCGGTGCCGGTGCGCGCCGAGAGCTTGCATGCCGACATTTTCGCCGAGCGGAAGCCGCGTTCCCGCAGCAGTTCCTTCGGCACGATAACGACCTCGTGGCGCGTCAGCGTCGGGCTGACGATCGTGTGCGGACAGGATACATCGTAGGCGAGACAGTCGCCGGGCATCAGCTCGATGCGGTGGCCACCCTGCTCGAAATGCGAAATCCCGTAGGTCTGAAACAGTATTTTGACGAACGGGTGACCACCTGGTTTTGCGCGCGAGGCGGTATGCGCAAGCCGATGCTGGCTCGCCTCGATCTGACAGAGCTTTAGCTTCGAAACCGTCGTGTAGTTGATCCGGCCTTCGAATGACGAAGCCTTCAGCGGATCGATGTCGAAATGGCCGCAAAGATCGGTCAGTGTATCTGACCAACATTGGATCTGCTTCTTGGGCGCCAATCCGGAAGTGTTAAGTGAGCGGACCGTGTCGGACATCATCCAGCCACCGATTCGAGATCAAAACATGAGTGCTTGCCGCAAGAGGCATCGAGTCATGATGGAGCGACTTTTGTCTCAATTTAAGGCGGTCATTGCGCTTTGAGCCGCACGCCTCCTGACATCCCTTTGATAATCCTCCGACTTAGTTTCAGCGCCGTCAAGGGGAACCTCAACCAAAGGGAAACCTCAAGCCATGAGTCACGCGTTGCGGGTCGATAGGGTGAGGCCAAAACGGTTGACGCATCGCAGCATGGAGGCGCGCCGCCTGCGAAGATCACGGGCGCCGGTTAAAAAATTCGTTGTGTTTCGCTTTCGCGCAAGCGCGCTTCCCTCTCGGGCAAGTTTCCTGTTCCGATCCGGGTAAGGATGCCAACAAGGAAAACTGAAAAGTGGACCGTTTTAACGGAACCCTTCGCTCACAAATGGGAGGATTCGCTATGCGCAAGGTGCTACTCGCGACCGGTCTTGGCCTCATTGCTATACAGGTATCGGCGTCGCGCGCCGACGAGGCGTTGGAGAAGCTGGCCAAGGATCCCAAGCAATGGGTCATGCAGCAGGGCGACGACGCCAACACGCGCTATTCCAAGCTCAATCAGATCAACGCAGCCAACGTCAAGAAGCTGCAAGTGGCCTGGACCTTCTCGACCGGCGTGCTGCGCGGTCATGAAGGCGGACCGCTGGTGGTCGGCGACGTGATGTATGTCCATACCCCGTTTCCGAACACGGTCTATGCGCTCGACCTGAACAATGAAGGCAAGATCCTCTGGAAATATGAACCCCGGCAGGATCCGAACGTGATTCCGATCATGTGCTGCGACACCGTCAACCGAGGCGTCGCCTACGCGGACGGCAAGATCTTCCTGCACCAGGCCGACACCACTCTTGTCGCGCTCGACGCCAAGACCGGAGCCAAGATCTGGTCGGTGATGGATGGCGAGGCCGGCAAGGGCCAATCCGGCACCGACGCGCCGTTCGTCTTCAAGGACAAGGTTCTGATCGGCGTCTCCGGCGGCGAATTCGGCGTCCGCGGCTGGGTCAGCGCTTACAACATCAAGGACGGCAAGCTGGCCTGGCGCGGCTATTCGGAAGGGCCGGACTCCGACACGCTGGTCGATCCCGACAAGACCACTTCGCTCGGCAAGCCGGTCGGACCTGACTCCTCGACCTCCACCTGGCAGGGCGATCAGTGGAAGATCGGCGGCGGCGACACCTGGGGCTGGTATTCCTACGATCCCGAACTGAACCTCGTCTATTACGGCTCCGGCAATCCCTCGACCTGGAACCCGGTGCAGCGCCCCGGCGACAACCGGTGGTCGATGTCGATCTGGGCGCGTGACCTCGACACCGGCGCGGTCAAATGGATCTACCAGATGACCCCGCACGACGAATGGGACTATGACGGCGTCAACGAAATGATCCTGACCGATCAGAGCATCGGCGGCAAACCGAGGAAGCTGCTCACCCATTTCGACCGTAACGGCTTCGGCTACACGCTCGATCGCGCCACCGGCGAATTGCTGGTCGCGGAAAAATTCGATCCGGTGGTGAACTGGGCCAGCAAGGTCGACATGGACAAGTCGTCCAAGACCTACGGCCGTCCGCTGGTGGTCGACGCCTATTCGACCCAGCATGGCGGCGAAGACCACAACGCGAAGGGCATCTGCCCGGCGGCGCTTGGCACCAAGGACGAACAGCCCGCGGCCTACAGCCCGGAGACGCAGCTGTTCTACGTCCCGACCAACCATGTCTGCATGGACTATGAGCCCTACAAGGTGGCCTACACCGCCGGTCAGGCTTATGTCGGTGCCGCCGTGGCGATGTATCCGCCCAAAGGCGACAGCAACATGGGCAATTTCATCGCCTGGGACGGCAAGACCGGCAAGATCGTGTGGTCCAACAAGGAGCAGTTCTCCGCGTGGGGCGGTGCGTTGGCCACGGCCGGCGGCGTCGTCTTCTACGGCACGCTCGAGGGCTACCTGAAGGCGGTCGATGCCAAGACCGGCAAGGAACTCTACAAGTTCAAGACCCCGTCCGGCATCATCGGCAACGTCATGACCTACGAACATGGTGGCAAGCAATATGTCGGCGTGCTGTCCGGCGTCGGCGGTTGGGCCGGCATCGGTCTGGCGGCCGGTCTGCTGCAGCCTGAAAACGCCGCCGCCTGGCATGGCGCCGTCGATCAGGGCAAGTTGCCGACCAAGGAAAAGACGGTCGATACCGCGGGCCTCGGCGCGGTCGGCGGCTATGCGGGTCTGGCGTCCTATACCTCGCTCGGCGGGACGTTGACGGTATTCGCATTGCCAACCGAATAGGCGCGGCACTGCGGTGAGATGACAATGGATCGGCGCGCTGCTGTTGTGCTGCGCGCCGATTTTGTTTCAACACTCGACAAGGATGTTTACGTGAATATCAGTCACTGGAAATTCGCGCTCGTCATCCTGGCGGGCGTCCTTGCCGGCGGAGCCGCATACGCTGACGGATCGGGCGATCCGGCCGTCGCTTCATCCGACAACGGCAAGTATTTCGACAAGGACGGCAACCCGACCTACAAGATAAGTCCGGACGGGACCGTCGACTGGTACACCTTCTCCGGCTTTCGCCGTTACCACTCGGACTGCCATGTGTGCCATGGCCCCAATGGCGAGGGATCAAGCTATGCGCCGGCGCTGGCCAATTCGTTGAAGACGCTGAGCTACGCCGACTTCAACAATATCGTCACCAACGGTCGCAAGGACGTTGACGCCGCCAACGACAAGGTGATGCCGTCGTTCGCGAGCAACGTCAATGTGATGTGCTACCTCGACGACATCTATGTGTATCTGCGCGCGCGCGCCAACAACGCCATTCCGGGCGGCCGGCCGCCCTCCCACGAAGACAAGCCGGCGGCGGCCGCCGCGGCCGAGACCAGTTGCACGGGGATCAAATGATTGCGTGGAAACGTCGTGAATGAGCGCAGCGCGGGTGACGACATGTTTTGCGGTGTTGAAGAGCGCAACAGGAGTATAAGATGAAGACACGTGCCGCAATCGCGTTGCAGGCCAAGAAGCCGCTGGAAATCGTCGAAGTCGATCTGGAAGGTCCCAAAGCCGGTGAAGTCCTGGTCGAGATCAAGGCGACGGGAATCTGCCACACCGACGCCTACACGCTCGACGGACTCGACAGCGAGGGAATCTTCCCTTCGATCCTCGGCCATGAGGGCGCCGGCATCGTCCGCGAGGTGGGACCGGGCGTCACCTCGGTGAAGCCTGGCGACCATGTCATCCCGCTCTACACGCCGGAATGCCGCCAGTGCAAAAGCTGCCTCAGCCAAAAGACCAATCTGTGCACCGCGATCCGCGCCACGCAGGGCAAGGGCGTGATGCCCGACGGCACGTCGCGCTTCAGCTACAAGGGCCAGCCGATCTTCCACTACATGGGCTGCTCGACGTTCTCGAACTTCACGGTGCTGCCGGAGATCGCGGTGGCGAAGATTCGCGAGGACGCGCCGTTCGACAAGAGCTGCTACATCGGCTGCGGCGTGACGACGGGTGTCGGCGCCGTGGTCAACACCGCCAAGGTCACGCCGGGCGCCAATGTGGTCGTGTTCGGCCTTGGCGGGATCGGGCTCAACGTCATCCAGGGCGCGAAGATGGTGGGCGCCGACAAGATCGTCGGCGTCGACCTCAATGATTCCAAGGAGGAATGGGGCCGCCGCTTCGGCATGACGCATTTCGTCAATCCCAAGAAGATCGATGGCGATATCGTCCAGCATCTGGTCGCGCTGACCGATGGCGGCGCCGATTTCACCTTCGACTGCACCGGCAATATCACGGTGATGCGCCAGGCGCTGGAAGCCTGTCATCGCGGCTGGGGCGTGTCGGTCGTGATCGGGGTGGCGGAAGCCGGCAAGGAAATTGCCACGCGACCGTTCCAGCTCGTGACCGGCCGGGTCTGGAAGGGCTCGGCGTTCGGCGGCGCGCGCGGCCGTACCGACGTACCGAAAATCGTCGACTGGTACATGAACGGCAAGATCGAGATCGATCCGATGATCACCCACGTCCTCAAGCTCGAGGAGATCAACAAGGGCTTCGATCTGATGCACGAGGGCAAGTCGATCCGTTCGGTCGTCGTGTTCTAAAATCAAGAACGTCAAACACTAATCAAACACCAAGGAGGATTGGCCCATGACAGTTCATATCCACCCGTCGGTTGACAATGGAGTAAAGAAGGGTTCGGGCAGCTTTGCCGGCGGAACCCTGGTCTGCAAATGCAAGGACAAGCCGGTCAAGGTCGGCATCAAGGGCGACGTCGCCCATAACCACGCCTGCGGCTGCACCCAGTGCTGGAAACCCGACGGCGCGATCTTCTCGGTGGTTGCGGTGGTTCCGCGCGACAACGTGACCGTGCTGGAGAATGGCGACAAGCTTCACGTCGTCGATGCCTCGAAGACCATCCAGCGGCACGCCTGCAAGGTGTGCGGCACGCATATGTACGGCCGCATCGAGAACAAGAACCATCCGTTCTACGGTCTGGACTTCATCCATCCCGAACTGTTCCAGGAGATCGGCTCGGCGGCTCCGGGATTTGCGGCGTTCGTGTCCTCGGTGATCGAGTTCGGCGTCAAGCCGGACGAGATGCCCGGCATCCGCTCGCGGCTCAAGGAACTCGGGCTTGAGCCTTATGACTGTCTTTCTCCGGCCCTGATGGATGCGATCGCCACCCATGTGGCGAAATCCAAGGCTGCCTGAACCGGCGCCGCCTGACCCAAGCGTTTACGTCAGCTCTCGCTGGTGGTCATCACCACCGGCGGAGCTGTGGCAGGTTGCGTACGCGCTAATTGTCTACTACGATAAGACGTCGTATCATGATCCCTTCAGCGTGTTTGTGATCGATGATGGCGCGGTCGGGTTTTCGATTGGCGGACAGCCGCCCATTGACCGGATTACCTAAAAACGGAGCGACGAAACCGGCTCGTCCAGTTCCAATCTTCACTGATTTTCGCATCGGCCGCTATGGGCCGCCCGCAGAGCGGGTCGGGCGCGCCGGAGTAGCAACAGTTGGCGCCAGCCAGGCCACGTGTGAGGCTCCCACCTCAGGCCAGTGCCACAGAGGTCAGTTTCGGTTTCTCCCCTGCCGCGGATCCGGCCCATGAACCATTGAGACGGAAAAGAGCGAGCTAATCAACGAAAGCCAGACAGGGGTGATTTTAGCGCCTCGAACGCCGTTTCAGACTGCCACTTCAGCCGCAGAGGAGGCGGAAATTCAGTTGGACAGCGCGCAAATTGAATTGGCTTTTGCGCAACAATCAGGCGCCGGACCGAATGGCTGAGTCGCATAAGTTCTCTTACACGACTCTTGAGCGGTTGAGAGGTGCTCCATGGGAGACTCCGTATTGGCTTAAACAGACTCGATTCAACCTTAAGGGCACAACTAAACGCTTCGTCAGCGGGGCAGGCCGATTTGCATAAGGTTCATTACGCGAAAAGCCGACCAATCAGGCGTTATCAGCAAGGATGGCCTTGCGGGCTAACTTGCCAAGCAAAAAATAAGGACGTTGACGGAGCAGGCCGCGAACAGGGCCAACGCCACCGCGGCCAGCGTTTCAGTGTGGTTCGAACTTGGAAGCGTTCTCATAGTGAGAAATATCCGGCGATTCTATGCCGGAAGTCCCGCGAATAATTTGCGGGAAGATTCAGAATTCGTTTACGACTCGGGCCACGGGCGTAATCAGCGCGGTTTATAGCGAAAGCGATGAGGCCGCGATCGGTCGACGGGCTACATTCTTGACGCCGAGAACTTGCTTTGAAGATGTAGCCCTTTGTAGCCCTGAGACCCAGTTCGGTACCGAGGCGTTGGAAATGGGGCTACATTTTTGCAGGAAATCACTGGAAGCGTTGGTGCCGGTTGAGAGGATTGAACTCCCGACCTTCGGTTTACAAAACCGCTGCTCTACCGCTGAGCTAAACCGGCTAACGCATTGACTCCGTTTGGGTATTTCTGTCGGCTCACCATGGAAGATCGCCGTTTGCTACCGCCTTTGCTACCCGATCGTTTTGGTGCGTCTGTTTATTGCAGCCTGTAGGGCCACGTCAACGCGCTCAGCTGCGTCGGCTTCCATGCCGGGCAGGACATGCGAGTATAGGTCAAGCGTGATCCCGATCTTGCTATGCCCGAGCCGTTCGCTGGCGACCTTGGGATGGACTCCATTCGCGAGCATGTGCGTTGCGTGCGCATGGCGCAGATCATGGAAACGGATCCGGGGCAGGGACGTTCCGGCGAGCTTGCGAAACCAGTCTTGCGTCAGCGTGTCGGGCTGCAGCGGCGTGCCATCGGCCTGCGCTACAACGAACGTACCGTCCGACAGGATAGTGCCGACCCGCAACAGCTCCTCCGCTTGCCGCAGCCGGTGCGCCCGCAGTTCCTCGACCAGACTGGCGGACAGCGCCAGCGTGCGCCCCTTGCCGCTCTTGGGCGTCTTGTAGCGGACCTTCGATCCGACCTGTTCGGCGCTTTCTAGAATGGCAATCTGTCCGGTGGTTAAGTCAACGTTCTTCCAGCGCAGGGCAGCGATTTCGCCGCGGCGCATCCCGCATAGAACAGCAAGCAGCGTAGGGACCAGCATGCGGGTAGGGCGCATCGCCTCGATCAGCTCGGCCGTCTGGTCCAGATCGTAAGTGTTCATTTTACCGCGGTTAGCCTTGGGCGGAGACGCGGCATCGACGGGATTGCGGATCAGCAGTTCCCACTTCACAGCCTGGCCAATGGCTTTCTTTAGCACCCGATGCATGTGGGTGACCGTCTGTGGCGAAAGGCCACCCTTACCGTCCCGACGGCCCGACGAGAGCGCTTTAGCGTAAGCCGCATCTATAGCCTCGGCGCGCAGCTTCGTCAGGATTGTGCTGCCGAGAAGCGGCACGATGTTCTTGCGCGCCAACTCACTGTAGCGGGAGTGCGACTTCGGAGATACTTGCGACTTGATGTGCTCGAGCCACCGATCGAGGAACTGAGCCAGCGTGGTCTTTGAGGGCTCCAAATAAGTGCCGGCCTGGAGGGCCGAAATCAGACGCGCGCACTCGATCTGCGCTTGGCGTTTTGTGCCTTTGTATGAATGCCATTTGCGGCGCCGCTTGCCAGTGATCGGATCCGGAACGTCGATGATGATCGCCCAGTGGCCGGGGCTACGTTCTTTGAGGTGGCCCTTCATCGGTACTGCCCATAGAGAAGCCTGCCGTCAGTCATGTTTTAGTCCTTCGCTTTTTCGGTTTAGGCTCTGGAAACGCCGTTTCCAGATATTCTTTAATTGTCTCCTCTGCCCTTTCAGGAATTTTGCCAAGATCAGCTTTCGCCATAGAAAACCAGTGCTGATATTTGGAGCCCGCTGTTATTGGTAAAGAGGGATTTGCTCGCAGCACTTTTCCCCAGAGGCTTTGGGCCGTTCCTTCTGCGCGCAAGTCCGCAACTAGACGCACAATATCGTTCTCGGGCGCAGTTATTTCGCCCTTCGGTCGGATGGCCTCCAAAATCGAGAGAGCTGTGCCAATAGAAAGATCGAAGTAATACGGATCATCCAGCCAACTAACGTCGGGTTCTTCCCTCATCCGGGGGAGATTAATGCCCATCGCAATCATTTTCATGATGAGATACGTCCGTCGATCACCGAACGCATCGGATATTTTTTCGTCTTCGACAAACGACCGTCTAAGACGGTGTTCGATTTCCTGAGAGAGGGAGCGGCCAGATTGCTTTGCGCCTTGCTCCAATTTCTGGCGCAGGTCTGGCCTTATCCGAGTCGAAAATACGCTCGACTTTCCAGCGTATTCGCCGCGCGGAGCGGGTCCTTTGGGCATGAAATCCTCAACTCTTATTGTCTTACAAAACGTAATCCACCCCTCTAGCACGGTCAAGGCCAGATCGGCTAAGTCTTACACATCGTAAGCCATATGAGGATTTGCCATGAACGCCGTGATCGATCGCAAAGTGATGACCGTGCCGGAGGCTGGAGCCCAGCTTGGACTCGGTCGAAACGCCAGCTACGCCGCGGCCAAGCGCGGTGACATCCCGACAATTCGGATCGGCAAGCTGTTGCGCGTTCCGATTCGTGCGCTTGAGCAAAAGCTCGACGCGGCGAGGACGCCTGATCCGAATAGGTACAAGCTGGAGTCCGAGCCAAGGCTCTGACATCTGAGAGATTTTCTGGTCGAAGGCGACGGGGCACCGTTGCCATGACAATCGAAGACCAGACCGCTTACGGGCGGCGATCACCAAGGGCTTATGCCCGGTGAGCCACGCGCGGCAGCACTTGGCCGTTGACGTGATTGAGCATCGAAAACACCGAACATCGTCCCGCAACTATGGACCCGCACATGACTTCGAAACCATCCGCTCGCTCCGCAACCGAAGGCCGACGTGGCCGTCTATTCACAATCGAAAGGAATATCTACAACGACGGCACTGATACTGTGTCTGTCCGCATCGGCTGGCTCGCCGTCACGGTGTCCATCGGCGAGTGGTCGAGAGCCCTAGCCTCAGCAAAGGTCTTTGTGCAGGTTGACACGACGTTGACGCCGAACGCCTGATTCGGAATATGTAGAAGCTGGAGTTCGAGCCAAGGCTCTGATCTCCAAGAAAACTGGTCGAAGGCGGCGGGGCACCGTTGCTATGAAAATCGAAGACCAGACCGCCCACGGGCGGCGATCACCAAGAGCTAACGCTTGGTGAGCCACGCGCGGCAGCACTCGGCCGTGACGTGATTGAGCATCCAACATCTCCCGTCAACACATGGACTCGCGTCCCGCGAGAACA
This sequence comes from uncultured Alphaproteobacteria bacterium, assembly GCA_963734795.1. Classification (GTDB taxonomy): domain Bacteria; phylum Pseudomonadota; class Alphaproteobacteria; order Rhizobiales; family Xanthobacteraceae; genus Bradyrhizobium. The sequence continues at coordinate 234,456 of CAVTIW010000008.1, read as the reverse complement.
CTCTCGCTCGCGCCTAGCCAAGGCGCGGGCAGGGGAATTCGATACAAGGCTAAACAGGATCTATACAAAATGAAGCACCTAATCCAACTGGTTGAAACCGGCAATCAGACAAACGACGCCGTCAATCCATCTTTGGAGTACGGCGAGGTCATTGATCTCCATCCAGTGTACACCGCGATGTCGCAGGAGCGGGAGGCGGCCGAGGCTAATGGCACCGAACCAGCCGGCGTTGTCTGGGATCCGGCCTGGCCTGATCTTCCGGTCGACAACGACGAATACTGGAACGATCTGGTTGACCGAAACTGGGAGACGCTGAGTCGCTGGCACGCGATGTCGTTAGCGGCGGGAGAGCGCAAGGTACTCCATATCAAGGTCCGGGATGGGGTAGAGACCGTCACGGTGATCAATGTAGCGCCGACGGGTACGGCGAGCGAGATGATGCCCGAGCCAATGCTCGCGATCATTCCGCCGCGGGATGGCACTGGACAGGAGCAAGCCGTTGGCCCCGCGACGGTGCCGACGAGATTTGCCATCGCAACGCCGCAACAACTTGCCGAGCTGCGTCTGAAGCTGCACACCAACGGCTATCATCCGGTGCCCATCGTCGGCGCGCATATCAACACGAATTCGGCCGGCAAGCGTCCGAACATGACGGCTTGGCAAACGAAATGCTTGAACGCAGATCAGCAGGAGATCGCGGGATGGTCAACATTACGGGATCAGAGGGAATGCACTAACACCGGAATCCTATGCGGCGAAATCGTTGGTGTCGATATTGACGTGCTCGATCCTGCACTGTCCGCCAAGCTTGTCGCGCGGGCTCTGGAGTTGTTCGGACCCTCGCCGCTATGTCGGATCGGCCGTGCGCCGAAAACGCTACTGGTTTGCCGGGTCGAAACACCTCACAAAAAACTAACCACCCCCGATCTGATTTTCGGTAACGACGTTGACAACAAGGATGCCCACGCCAAGGTGGAAATCCTTGCTGATGGGCAGCAGTTCGTCGCGTTCGGCATTCACCCAGATACGCGCGCGTATTATCACTGGCCCGACAAGTCGCCGCTGGACGTTCCCGCCTCCGATGTCCCGTGCGTTACACCCGACACGCTGCGGCGCTTCATTGATGAGGCAGAGCAGGTGTTGCGCGCCGCGGGCGGGCGGACGAAGAAGGAGATCGAGGCACCGGCTGCGGCTCCATCCATCAGTGAGCGGGCGACAGCTCTCGTCCGGCCACCCGGTGGGGCTCTCACCGGGGCGTTCGCAGATTCGAACGGCGAGAGCTTCTGGAAATCGGTCAACGCGCTTGCGATGGTAAACCTGTCGCGCTGGGTGCCCGCCTTGTTTCCTACGGCGAAGCTCCAGCCGGGGACCGGCGCGTGGCGAGTTTCGTCCAAAGACCTTGGGCGCGATTTGCAGGAAGACCTTTCGATCTCACCAAAAGGAATCACGGATTGGGGCTTGTCGGATCAAGGGGACCCGCGCGATGGCAAGCGCACCCCGATCAGCCTAGTCATTGAGCATAGCCCGCAGCATGCAACTGCGCCCAAAGCAGCACTGTGGCTTTGCGAACTAATGGGTGTCCGCCCTAAATCGCTTGGGTGGAGGTCGGGCGAGCGAGAGAGTGGCTCGGCGGGCTCGTGTAAGACGGGAAATGGTTTTGACATCAATGACGCTGGCAGACAGAACGACGGATCCTCTCACGATGAGGAGCCTGGCGGGGAAGCCGAAGGCGAACGCCCTGCCAATGAGGTAATACCCTCCGCCAAGCTGCCTGTCATTGAGATCACACGTGGCCAGCTTTCATCGCTCGCCACCAAGGGGGAAGAGAGGCTTATCGCGGCAGGCGTTCCGCTCTATCAACGCGGTGGGATATTGGTCCGCCCGGTCATTGAAACGGTCGATGCAACGCGCGGTCGGAAGACGAAAGTCGCCCAGCTCAAAGTTCTAGACCACGTCTACACCCGCGACCTGTTGGGCCGACATGCGGTCTGGATGAAGTGGGACGCGCGCAGCGGGTGGGTGCGCGTCAACCCTCCAATGGAAATAGCTACCACCATCCTGGCGCGTGTCGGCGATTGGGCGTTCCCGGCAATCAGGGGCGTCATCTCAACGCCAACCATGCGTCCTGACGGCTCGCTGCTTACCGAACAAGGGTATGATGAGGTAACGGGACTGTTGCTCGTCGAACCGCCGCCTATGCCTCCTATCCCTGATCAGCCGACCAGAGAGGAGGCACTGGAAGCTCTGGCGCTGCTGGAAGGTCTACTGACCGGGTTTCCGTTCGTCGACGACGTCGCAAAAGCGTGCGCATTGTCCGCGATCATTACGCCGGTTGTACGTGGCGCATTTCCGGTCACCCCACTGCACGCCAGTCGTGCGCCGACTGCAGGATCCGGCAAGAGTTTTCTGTGGGATATCGTTGCGGCTATCGCTATTGGCCAACCGATGCCGGTGATGTCGACTGGTGCAAACACGGAGGAGACCGAGAAGCGGCTGGGTGCCGCAATGCTGGCTGGCCAGCCGCTGATCAGCATTGACAACATCTCCGGCGAACTCGGCGGTGATTCCTTGTGCCAGATCATCGAGAGGCCGATCGTCGAGATTCGCATTCTCGGCCGATCGGAGCGCGTGCGCATCGAGGCGCGCGGAACTTCGCTGTTTGCGACGGGCAACAACTTCGTCATTCTCGGTGATGTCTGCCGGCGCGTGGTCATCACAAACCTCGACCCGGCGATGGAACGGCCAGAACTGCGCCAATTCAAGTTCGATCCTGTCGAAATGGTGCTGGCGAACCGCGGCAAATACATTGCTGCGGCACTGACGATCTGCCGGGCTTACTTCATCGCTGGGCGGCCAAACAAAGCAAATAAGCTGGCGTCGTTCGAAGGCTGGAGCGACACGGTTCGATCGGCACTCATCTGGGTCGGCAAGGAGGATCCCGTCAAGTCGATGGAAAGTGCGAGAGCGGAAGATCCCGAGCGCGTCGAGTTGAGCAATCTGCTTGAGGCGTGGGCTGCGGTTATCGGGATCGGTTCTGGAAGCCGGCTGAAGCTTTCCGCCGTACTGTCGAAGGCTCTCAACATGACCAAGGAGCATTTCGACGCACCTCTGGAGCCCACATACCCTGAATTTCACGCCGCACTGCTTGCCATAGCTTTTAAGAGCACGGGTAAGCGCGGCCAGCAACCTGATGCAACCACGCTGGGGAATTACCTGCGCAGGTTCAAAAATAGGGTCATAGACGGCAAGCGCTTTATGAATCTGCCGAACGAAAAGCATGGAGGGGAATGGTGGGTTGAGGATGTCGGAGGTAGCCCGGCCCTCGAAAAGGAAGCCGCTCGCGCCGAGGGGCCCGCTCTGCTCGATCAGATGGAGGCTGAGATGCCCGAGGGGCCCGCTCTCTGGCTCGCTCAAGCTAAGGCTGAGCTGCGCGACCGGCCCAATTTGATAGAGGAGGAATACGCGAAAATGCGCGAGCGACGCCGGCTTGAGGACATTGCGGCATATGAGCGACGGATGCGGCTTATTGCAGATCGTGAGGCGGCGCGAGCCCGGCAAGGGGGGACCAAGCCGCCGCTTGAATAGGTCCAAAATCGTCTTGCGGGGGGGTCTTGGGGGGTCTGGGGGCAGTTTCGGCCGCTGCCATCAAAAGTGTCACGGCACTGGGACATTACAGTAGTGTAGTCTGACAGTTTGCACGCGAAGGGTTGGAATTGCCCCCCTTACCCCCCTTACCCCCTCACTCGTTGCTTCGTGGTCGGATGGCGTTGGCGGCAAGAGATACTTGATGGGCGTCGTGACATCATTGCGACCACGCCGACTGAAAGCGTTACCCGTTCGACCAATCCTGCGACAAATGGGACAGCCCGCCGGTTCACGTCGGCGGGTTTTCCAATGAGAGCACTGAGGAGTGAACAGCCTGGCGGCTTTGTCGCGCTAAAGGAGATCGCTCTCGACAGCCTATTTTTTTCAGTTTTTTTGTGTCGCGAGAGGGGGACCGCACGGGCGATTTCGACTTCGGTTTTGGGCGCACAGAATAGGAAACCGCGAGGCACCGATCGCGCCCGGATCGGCCTCGCGCCCGCCGGTCGAGAGATCACCGGCCCGACACGCGGATTTTCAGGTCCGTCACGGAAACCCGCCAATCCCAGACGTGGTTATTCGCCGGGCGCGCCGGGCGTGACGCAGGGCCGGGTATCTGGGGCCCGGTACACCGCTGAACTCACAGCCGGGCCATGCTTCCTTGCTTCCACCCTTGACAGACTTACCGGAAAATGTGCATTATCCGGTAAGTAAGTCATCGGATTGGATGGAAACGTCAATGAATTCGCCTCTGCGCCTCGTCGAGCCATGTAACGAAAACCGGCAAGTTGAACCCACCCTCAGACGTCCGGCCAATGCCGAACTGCGGACGAGGGAGTATTTGACGCCCGCCGAAGTCGAGAAGATGGTCAAGGCGGCCAAAGACGGCCGCTGGGGTCATCGGGATGCTACGCTGATCCTCGTGGCCTATCGGCATGGCCTGCGGGCCAAGGAGATCTGCGAGCTGGAGTGGTCGCAGGTGGAATTTGGTCGGTCGGCCGCCCTTCATGTTCGTCGGGCCAAGAACGGCAAGCCGTCTGTACATCCCATCCGCGGCGACGAGCTGCGCATGCTGACGGCGCTCCGCAAGCAGTTTCCGGACACCGGCTACGTCTTCACTACAGAGCGCGGCTCGCCGTTCACGCCGGACGCGGTCAATCGCCTGGTGAAAACCATCGGCAAGCGCGCGGAGCTGCCGCTGCCCGCGCACTGCCACATGCTGCGGCACAGCTGCGGCTACAAGCTCGCCAACGACGGCCACGACACCAGGGCGATCCAGGACTGGCTCGGACACGTTTCGATCCAGCATACCGTGAGGTACACGGAGTTGAGCACGGCTCGCTTCAGCGACTTTTGGAGGGATTGACCCCTGCCGTCCGTTCGACACGCGGCGCGGCATTTCACAGCTTACACCGATAACGGTGGTGTCGCAGGGCTCGGCGCTTCGTGCATAGACGCGCGCAAGGCATCTCGTCGGCGCGAGGGCGGGGCGTGCGATCGGCAGCAAAGGTTCAGCGCGTCTTGCAGCGCACAAGAGCGCGTCCGCAAAAAATCTATCTCGCGCGCGAGGGACACGCAAAAATGGACCGCTCTTTTTGCCCGGTCACCTTGCGCGATCACCGCAATTTTAAAGGCCTATTGCGGTCAGAGCTGGTCCAATTCCGGATCGAATTACCCGCGATTCCAACCGGGCACCTTGCAATTACTTTCGTACTGATTTTCTGCGCGCTCGCGAGCAAATGTGTTGTTGCCAATGTAGACCCCGGAAAGCGCTCCGGCGCGAGGCTTTGCGATTTTCAGTAGCGGTTGAATGAAACAGCTTCATCGCCTCGTTTCTTGTATTATTTAGGGTGCGATTCACGATATCCAGTTCGACCATGCGCAACGGAAAAGAACGCAGCCGAAATAGACATGTTGATATATCTAACTGGTCAAAATTGGCTTAGATAGCGAGATAGGGTTGCAAAGAGTTTTTTGAGTGCTGGACGGAAAAGCTGGAAATCCGAGGAGCGATAAATTGCGCTTGCTGACGAGTACAACTTATGGGGCTTTTCACAAATCGTGCTTTCGCGGGCTGATCGCAGATGGCGAACAGAAAAAGGGCGCTCCGGGATGAGCGAAACCCAGCCCGCGTAAATTTTTAGCGACGACGGACCCGTAGCTGATCAAGGCCATCAAGCTCGCTGCAATCGACGATGAGATTTCGGCCTTGTAAGCCTTGGAAGAGATCGCGCAGCAATGGTTAACGTGTTGCCAGTTGAAGAATAAGAAGGCTTGAGTAGCGGTGGGGATATTAAGACAATGTCAGCTTTTCAACTCGTTCGCCCGGGGCGCACCTAATTATGCTGCGTTCGGGCGGAGGGGAATTCCCTGTCGATGAGACGTCGAACTACGCGCTCGGCGCTACGCTTGCCGGGGCAGGGGAAGTGATGCCAATCCAGAAGGTCGGCTCAAAGTATCGCGCAGACATCACTGCAGGCTCGTTGAAAGTCGCGGAAAGCCGACGGATTGCGGGCCTATTGCTGCATGAGGTCGATGCCACCGGTTGGGCCGATGCCATCGTAAAGCGCAACGTCCTCCAGGCGCGAAATCCTGCGACCGCCCGGCGGCTCGCAAAGCTCATCCGGGCTCGCCTGGAGTCGATGGGACCGGATCTCTGGACCTTGGTGCGCGACGGCAAAGGCTCGGTAGCAACCCATGCGATGTTTGCCGCCGCCGTGAAGCACAGCCCATTGCTCGGCGACTTTTTGGGCATGGTCGTGGCCGATCAGTATCGGCGGTTCGGCAAGACGATTTCGAACAAGATGTTCTCCGACTACCTGGACGGCTGCCGCGAAAGGGACCCGCTGATGCCGGCTTGGACCGAAGAGACGCGTCTGAGGGTCCGGTCGTCGGTATTCCAGATGTTGGCGCAAGCTGGATATGTCGAGAGTACCCGAAGTCTGAAACTGCAGACGGTTCATATCGCGGATCCGGTCATCCAGTACCTCAAAGCGAGCCGCGAGGATTACGTCATCCGCTGCCTGCAGGTATCGCCATGAGTGGGGCCTTGAGCGAGCGGCTGAACAAGATCCTGCCGAGGATCATCTCGGACGAGTTCCTGAGCGGGTCGGGCATCGGCAACGAGATCGCCTTCTACATCTTCGACTATCCCCCGGAAGACGAACTTCGCGTCCGCGACTTCCTCCGAACGCTCCTGCACCACATCCCCATGCAGCGCCACGGTATGCGCGTGAAACACATAGACCTGTTCGATTTCATGCTGGACCACCTCCGCGGCCGGAACCTGCTCGATAAGGCCATCGAACTTCAGCGGGCGAAGGGCGACCAGGCATTGAAAAAAGCCCTGTCCGGACCGCTGCATGAATCGAAGTTGAGCATGCCGTTCGCGGAGGTCGCCCAGCCGAGAGAACACGATCTCATCATTGCATCCGGTGCCGGCCTGGTCTGGCCGCTGCTTCGCACCCATTCGCTGCTGAACAATCTGCAGCCCGTCATGGGCAATACGCCGCTGCTCCTGTTTTACCCCGGACGCTACGACGGGCAGTCGTTGCGGCTGTTCGGCAAGCTGAAGAACAACAACTATTACCGCGCTTTCAAGCTGGTCCCATAGGTCGAGGCTGTAATGCTTATCAAGAACCTCTTTGAACGAGACATCTTCCGGCCGATCAACGGCGTCGTTAAAGCGGACCAGCTTGACGACTCGTCCGTGTGGCAGGAACTCGACGAATTCGTCATCACCCAGGAACTGGACCTGCATTTCAGCAAGTTCATTTCATGGTACCTCGAGTCGGTCGACCAGGGCAAAGCGTCCGATCCGGGCGGCAAGATGGGCGTCTGGATCTCGGGGTTCTTCGGCTCCGGCAAATCCCACTTCCTGAAGGTGCTGTCTTATCTGCTCCGGAACCGGGCACACACGCACAACGGTGAGAGCAAGCAGGCGGTCGATTTCTTCTCCAGCAAGGTCAAGGATGCGGTTCTCTATGCCGACATCAAGCGGGCGGTGGTCACAGGCAATACTGACGTCATCCTCTTCAACATCGACAGCAAGGCGGCCCACGGCAACGAGACCGGTCGCGACCTGATCCTGCGGGTGTTTCTCAAGGTTCTCAACGAACTCCAGGGTTACAGCGGCGATCATCCGCACATCGCCCACATGGAGCGGTACCTCGACGGCAAAGGGAAATTCGAGACCTTCCAGGCCGCCTACAAGAAGCACACGGGGCACGACTGGATCGCCGAGCGCGACGCGTACGAATTCAACCAGGATGAGGTCGTCAAGGCGCTGAGTGAAACGCTGGGGCAGAGCGAGGCGACCAGCGTCCGCTGGATCGAGGGCGCCGAGAACAATTTCTCGATTTCGGTCGAAAATTTCTGCAAGTGGGTCAAGGAGTACCTGGACTCGAAAGGGCCGCTTCAGCGCATCGTCTTTCTGGTCGACGAGGTAGGTCAGTTCATCGGCACCGACTCCCACCTGATGCTCAATCTGCAGACCATCACGGAGGAGCTCGGCACGGTTTGCCGGCGTCGTGCTTGGGTGGTCGTCACCTCTCAGGAGGACATGGACGCGGTCCTGGGCGACATGAGCCGGGCCAAGAAGCAGGATTTCTCGAAGATTCAGGGCCGGTTTTTTCCGCCCCTTTCGCTGTCCAGCGCAAACGTAGATGAGGTCATACAATCGAGGCTGCTGGCCAAATTTCCGGAAGTGAAGGCCGATCTGGAAAGCGAGTTCGTCACCAAAGGCGATATCCTCAAGAACCAGCTCACATTCAAGAATTGCGGGATGACCTTCCGTCCGTTTAGGGACAGCGTGGATTTCGTCAAGAATTATCCGTTCGCTCCCTACCAGTTTCAATTGATCCAGAAGATATTCGAATCCATTCGTAAAGCCGGCGCCACCGGCTTGCACTTGGCCAAAGGCGAGCGCTCGATGCTCGACGCCTTCCAGTCGGCGGCCAAGACCGCGTCCTTGAAGGAGGTCGGCATCCTGGTGCCGCTGTACGATTTTTACCCGTCGATCGAGAGTTTCCTCGACACGGTGGTGAAAAGGACTATCGACCAGGCCGCATCAAATCCGAGCCTGCAGCCGTTTGACATCAAGTTGCTCCAGGTTCTCTTCCTCATCCGTTACGTGGAGGAAATGAAAGGTAACATCGATAACTTGGTCACGTTATGTCTCGACCTCATGGACGGCGACCGGCTTGCCTTGCGGCGGCACATCGAGGAAAGCCTCGGCCGACTGGAGAAGGAAACGCTCATCAGCCGGAATGGCGATGTTTATACGTTCCTCACGAACGAAGAGCGCGACATCAGCAAGGAAATCAAGAACGTCGATCTCTCAAGCGGCGAGCAGGCGAAGCTTCTCGGCGAGATCATTTTCGAAGACGTGTTGAAGGGACAACGCAAGCACCGTTTCTCCACCAACAAGATGGACTTCGATTTCAACCGCCGCTGCGATCACGCTTATGTAGGCAATCCGAAGGACACAGCGCTTTTGGTGTCGGTCATCACGCCGATGGCGGATGGCTACGATCTCTACGAGAAGGCGAAAGCGCTGCTCGAAAGTACCGCGGAAGGTGGTTGCGTCATTATCCGGCTTGGCAACGACGAGGGGCTGGGCAGGGAGCTTCAGACCTACCAGCAAACCAAGAAATACCTGGTCAAAAAGAACGACGGTACGCTGTCCGAGTCGACCAAGCGGATCCTGCGGGATTGCTCGGAAGAGAACAATGCCCGGCGTGATCGGCTGACCGTGCTGCTCGGCGAGATGATGGCCTCGGCAGAATACTTTGTCGCCGGCCAGCCGCTGAAAATCAAGGCGTCGACGCCTTCCGCTGCTCTGAGCGAAGCCTTGGAGTACCTCGTCCAAAACACCTTCAACAAGATGGGCTACCTGAAGCATCTTTCAGCGGAGCCGCTGAAAGAACTCCAGGCGATCCTGCGCAGCAATGATACCGCAAAGGAAACGGCTCTTCTCCAGGCCGGCGAGAATAACCCCGAGGCGCTGGATGACCTGCGCACCTACCTGCATCTCTGCGCGATGAAAAGCCAGCCGGTCGTGCTGTACGATATGCTGGAGAAGCGGTATTCGCTCCGGCCGTACGGCTGGCCCGAGGACGAGGTTTTGCTGCTGTTGGCCCGCCTTATCGTGTTGGGCGAGGTCAACCTGATGATGGATGCCTCGCTGCTGCCGATCGACAAGGTCTACGACGTCATCACGACCCCGGCCAAGCGCCGCAAGGTCGTCGTGCGCAAGCGCGAAACAGCGGATCCCAAATCCATCCAGGACGCCCGCAGCCTCGGAAAGGACCTGTTTGCCGAAATGGGTCCGGACGGGGAAGACGCCCTGTTCACCTACCTGCAGACTAAGCTCAAGGAATGGCAGGTAGCGCTCAACGGGTACCGACAGCTTGCTGATACGGGAAACTATCCCGGTGGAACGGAGATCGGGGAAGCACTGACGCTGATCGGCCCCTTGCTTGCCGATACCGACAGCAGAAAGTTTGTCGAGCGGTTCAACGGGCTGAAGTCCGATCTCTTGGACGTTGGCGAGCAGTTTCACGAGCTCGACCACTTTTACAATCATCAGAAGCCGGCCTGGGAACGGCTGCGCAAGTCGCATGCGGCGTTTCAGTTGAACCGATTGGAATTGGAAAAGGATGAAAAAGCCGGCCCCGCCCTGACCAGGATGCGGGAGATTCTGGCGGCGAAGAGCCCTTACAAGCTGATCAAGGAGGTCGATGCCCTGATCGGGGTCGTCGACGCGATCAATTCGTCATTGCTGGCCGAGCGCCGTGCTCAAGCGATCGCCAAGATCGACGGCTACGTCAAAACGCTCAATACCGACCTCGCCACGGCCGCCGATGCCGGCCTCCGAGTCATCTGCCTCAAGCCCCTCGAGTCACTCAAGTCTCAGGTGGAGAAGCAGGAAAGCCTAGCTCACATCACCCAGGCCGAAACCGAGGCCGTCAAGGAGTTCGATCTTGCCCAGGGGCGGATCGAGGAATTCCTGCGCAAAGCGCCGGTGCTCGTGGTGCCTGAAGGACCGGGCGGCTCGCCCCTACCACCCCCCAAGGTGAAAAAGCAGCGGATCGTCAAGCCGGCTGACCTCGTGGAGGTCACGTACCTGGAAACGAAAGATGATGTGGATGAGTTTCTCGGCGCGCTACGCGCGGAGCTCGAAGACGCATTGGCCAAGAACGAACGCATTCAGATCCGGTAGTGGCCAGCATGAACCGCAACAAGCTCAAGACATACGCTCCGGAAGCTCGCCGCGATTTCATCCAGGCGATGAAAGACCGCGCGGCATTTTATGGGCTGACCGCCTCTAAAATCGAGCCGGCTGTCGTCCGCGGTGACGTGGCGGTTATCGCTGGGCGCGACTATCCTCGCGCGATTGCTGACAAGCGCAAAAAGCTTGAGGCACGCGTCGAAAGGGATGGGTTCGAGCAGACCATGGAGGCAATGGCCTACACGTGGTTCAACCGCCTCGTCGCCATTCGTTTCATGGAAGTCAACGGATACCTCGACCATGGCTACCGGGTTTTGACCCATCCGGACGGTAAGCAGACGCCGGAGATCCTCGAGCACGCCGAACACGTCGACTTGCCGGGCCTCAGGAAGGACCGCGCCATCGATCTGAAGCTCGAAGGCAACAGGGAAAGCGAGCTTTATCGCCTGCTGCTCACCGCCCAATGCAACGCGCTGCACAGGGCGATGCCGTTTCTGTTCGAACGCATCGACGATGAAACGGAACTACTGCTCCCGGACAACTTGCTCCACTCAGACTCCCTCGTCCGAAAGCTCGTTGACGGGGTTGACGAGGACGATTGGAAGCAAGTTGAGATTATCGGCTGGCTTTACCAGTTCTATATCTCGGAAAAGAAGGACGCGGTCATAGGTAAGGTCGTCGCCAGCGCTGACATTCCCGCAGCAACGCAACTTTTTACGCCCAATTGGATCGTGAAATATTTGGTTCAGAATAGTGTCGGAGCGCAATGGCTCGCGAACCGCCCGTCGAGTTCGATTCGCAATCTCATGAATTACTATTTGTCGCCTGCGGTTCAAACGAGAGATGTTCAGGCACTGATTGAAAACGCGAAACAAACGGATATCAAGCCGGATACCATAACGTTCCTAGACCCTGCCGTCGGTTCGGGTCACATCGTTGCAGAAGCATATGACCTTTTCCTCGCGATGTATTTGGAGTGTGGGTATACGAAAAAGGAAGCTGTACGAACCATTCTCACGAAAAATCTCTTTGGACTCGATATTGATAATCGCGCGGCACAATTGTCGGGCTTCGCTCTGTTGATGAAGGCCCGTGCTGACGACCGGACGATTTTGGCAGATCCGCCAGTGCTCAACATACTCTGTTTCGAGGACAGTGGTTCATTGGATTTTGCAAAGTTAGCAGACGCGCTGCTGTTCGACGAAAGGCGATATGAGCTTGTTCCAAGCGAAGATTTGATCCCAGAAACCATTCCGGAGCCCACACTCAGTAGTCAGGGTTGTGACGGACGGCCTCGGGCGGCGATTTCTGCGATCGTTGAACTGTTCGTTGGTGCAGAGACATTCGGATCGCTAATCAAGGTGCCCGCGAACATTGTAAGCGTTTTGCCGTTGCTCGACGCGGTGATCGCCAAGCCAATTAGCGGAGACTTGCTCCGGCGGCAGCCTCAAATAGATGCTCGCGACCACCTTGAGCGGTTGGTGCGCCAAACGCGAATTCTGAGCGGAAAGTACGACTGTGTTGTTGCGAACCCCCCGTATATGGGCGCGAAGGGAATGAACGCCTATCTCAAGTCGTATGCAAGCAGGGAGTATCCAGATAGCAAGGCTGATCTTTTTGCAATGTTCATCGAACGCAATCTCGCCTTCGCCGCGGACCATGGGGCGGTGGCGATGATCACGATGCAAAGCTGGATGTTCATTTCATCCTATGAGGGGTTGCGCGCAAAATTGCTGGAGAACAACACCATTGCGAGCATGGCCCATTTGGGTTCGCGCGCATTCGACAGCATTAGTGGTGAAGTAGTTTCAACGACCGCATTTGTTTTGACAAAACGTCGCGTTCCTGGGTTCAACGGAAACTATCTTCGGCTCGTAGACGGTGTTTCGGAGGCTCAAAAAAAGGAATCTTTCCAGCAGGCTGTTGCTCATACGGATTGCCGCCTCCGCTTTTACGCCTCCGAGGAGACGTTCGCGAGTATTGACGGTAGTCCCATTGTCTATTGGGCTATCCCCGAGGCTCTGAAGGCGTTTGAGTATGACGGTGTTGCCGCCTCTTACGTTGTAAAAAAGGGAATGGCGATTGGTGACAATGCGAAATTCCTTCGCCAATGGTTTGAGGTGCCAGTAGGCGACATAGAGTTCGCCGCAAATGGTGCATCAGATACGTCCGTTAAGACATGGTACCCTTGTCTTAACGGCGGCCCATATCGAAAGTGGTCAAGCAACAACGAGGCTATCGTAAATTGGAAGAACAACGGCGACGCGCCTAAATCAGCCATTACGGCGCGAACGGGCGATCACTGGTCAAGATATATCATCAGCACCGACCTGTTCTTTAAGCCTGGAATAAATTGGTCCGATATTTCGACGTCTTCGTTTTCCGCCCGGCTGCATTCCGAAGGGTTTGCTTTTACAAGCATAACGATGGCTGCGTTTACTGACGTCGAAAATCCGATGTCGTTGCTGGCTTTTGCAAATTCAACGGTCGGAACATATTTTTTATCTTTGTTAAGTCCATCGATGCATTATGGAATTGGCGAGTTTAAGAAGCTACCGTTATCGCCGAATTTCAAGAGTCAGGCTGCGATAACGAACGCGGAAGCTCTGCTAGAGATATCTTCGGCAGATTGGGATGTGTTCGAAACTTCGTGGGGATTTGCAACCTCACCATTGATTCATGGCGCCAGTTCTATTGACGATGCATATAGTTCGATGCGCTCCAAGTGGAGCGCTCGTACCGTTGAAATGCAACGGCTAGAGCAGTCGAATAATCGGCTATTCATCGATATTTACGGCCTAGCCAATAAGCTTTTGCCGGACGTAACTCTCAACGAAATTACAATAAATAATAACCCGTTCTACCGATACGACGGCACGCTTTCGGAGGTTGATCGGGAAGATCGCATGCGAGGCGATACCGTTCGCGAATTCATATCCTATTTCATGGGGTGTTTGATGGGACGCTTCTGTCTGGACAGGCCCGGCCTCGTTTACGCTGGTAGCGGGAATGAGGGATTTGAAAGTAACGCTTACACGAAATTTGAAGCCGATAGCGACGGAATTGTTCCGTTATTGGATGTTGACTGGGGAATGGCTGACGACTCGACCAATCGCTTGGTCGACTTCATCAGATGCGCGTTCTCTCCGGAGTTTTTGCAGCAGAACCTGAAGTTTATCGCCGACGGGCTTGGAACGAATAATGGTGAATCATCAATCGGCGCGATACGAAAGTATCTCGCAGGTGGTTTCTACAAGCATCACCTCGCGACATATAAGAAACGTCCTGTTTATTGGCTGTTTTCCAGCGGCAAACAGCGGGCTTTCCAGTGCCTCGTCTACCTTGCACCGCTACCACGAGGGCACGCTAGCTCGGATGCGCACAGAGTATGTGATTCCGCTTCAGGGCCAGATCGCTGCTCGGATCGAACAACTCGAAGCCGACAAAGGCAAAGCGACCAGCACGAGTCATCGCAAGAAGCTCCAGAAGGAACAGGACGACCTGAAAAAGCAGCAGGCCGAACTGCTCGTCTTCGAGGAGAAGCTGAAACACGTCGCCGACCAGAAGATCAGGCTCGACCTCGATGATGGCGTGAAGGTGAACTACGGCAAGTTCGGCGACCTCCTGGCCGAGGTGAAGGCAATCACCGGCGGGAAGGACGACGAATGAGCGACCTCAACCAAATTCACGCCGCGCTGGAACGCCTCTTCAACGAGGAAGGGCAGCGCATCGTCTTCTGGAACGATCCCGACCGGGAGTTCCTGAATATCCCTGCCGTTCATCGTCCTCGACGGTGTGACCACGCTGCGGCTCGATGAGGTCGGGGCGCTGGAGGTCAAGATCCGCCTGGAGCGCGAGGAACCCACGGCGAAATTCCTGCTCTACTCTCCGACCGAGGAACCCGACTACGAGGACGACTGGCTGCTCGACATCCGGCTCTACAGCCGCAGCTTCCGGGCGGACCGGGCCAGCATCCTGCTGCAAGAGCTTGGGCCTGAGCGAATCAGCACCTGCGGACTCATATTGCCGACCGTCGCAAGTTCTTCGACGCCAAGGACCGGCTTCAGAAGATCAAGAATCTGGTCGCCCCGGATGATCGCGCCGCCGACCTCGACCGCAAGATGATCGCGGTGGTCGCAAAGGCCGACCAGCCGGAACTGTTCAACATCGTGCGGACGATCTTCCATGCCTGGACCGAGGCGGGGAGCGAAGTTGACCTCGACAATCCGCCGGCCGTCTGGGGCAAGTCGAGAAGTTCGACCTCGACGTTCCCTTTTGGCAGATGGTGAAAACGACGTTCGGGTACGAGGAAGAGAATCCGACGCTGAAGAAGCTTCCTGCTTGCGCTGTTGCTGACCGACTACGCCCACCACCTGAAGGGAGACGTGCCGCAGTCGATTCGCGGTTTCGTGCTTGCCGCGCAGCGGGCTGGTCGAACGTCGTCGTCTGCCTGGCGCAATGGCGGGACAGCAGCAGCAAAGGCGCAAGCTACGACCAGCTCTCCGGCCGAAGCGGCGGCGATCCTCAAGATCGAAGATCATCTGCCGGACCTGGAGATCGACCAACTTGTTGACGTGATGACGTTCCTGGCCGTCGAGAAGCGGATCGCCAGCAGCTTGCGGGAGCGGGTGCAGACGACCGCCGACACGATCAACGCCGACGATGTGCGGGCCATCGCCACCCGCCGGCAGGCTGGGCATTGGGCCTCGCTCGACGTGGCCGGATTCGCCGGACGCACCACGGCAGGCGCTTCATGCCGTTTACGACGCCCTGGTAGCGGCGGCAGATTTCTATGCGCTGCGGAACCTGCACAAGAGCGGCTTCGACTATCCCGACGCCGCCAGCGATGTACCGGGCCTACGAGATCGGAGCTTTACCGCTTCGACCAACTTTACCGCCACTTCTGCGAGGCCGCAGACACGCGCCGAGGAGCAGGGCTGGAACATCGTCAAGCCGCTGCGGAGCCGACATCGAGGCTCATTACGTCAACTGGTATCTGACGTCACTTGGCGCTGGCCTGGGGCAAGTTCATCGAGCCGCAAGGACGGGCTGCTGGCCAAGTGGCAGATCGACGAGGTCCCGAACCAGTACCGCTTCTACGATCGCAACGTGCGGCCCTGGCTGGAAGAAGCCGACAACCGGCGAGCGTTCGTCATCATCAGCGACGCCTTCCGCTACGAGGCCGCTCAGGAACTCACCGCCGAACTCAACGGCAAGTACCGCTTCGAGGCGACGCTGTCGTCCCAGCTTGGCGTGTTGCCGTCCTACACGGCCCTGGGCATGGCGAGCCTGCTGCCGCACAAGACGCTGGCCTACAAGGGGACCGATGTCCTGGTGGACGGCAAGTCGAGCATCGCCGGCGAACGGGACGGCATCCTGCAAGCCGTGGGCGGGATGGCCTGCAAGTGCGACGAACTGATGGCGAAGAAGAAGGAAGAAGGCCGAGAGTTCGTCAAGGACAAGCGGGTGGTCTACATCTACCACAACACCGTCGATGCGATCGGCGACGACGGCAAGACCGAAGGCCAAACCTTCGAGGCCGTGCGGAAGGCCATCGACGAACTGGCGGCGCTGGTCGGCTACATCGTCAACAACCTGAACGGCCACCACATCGTCGTCACCGCCGACCACGGCTTCCTGTTCACGGAAACGGCCCGTGTCGAGACGGACAAGAGCAAGCTGAACGACAAGCCGGACAACACGATCCTCGCCAAGAAGCGCTACCTCCTCGGCTCCGCATCTTCCCGACCACGAGGCGGCCTGGCACGGCAAGATGAGCGTGACCGCCGGGGTCGATGGCGACATGGAGTTCTGGATTCCCAAGGGGGCGAACCTGTTCCACTTCGTCGGCGGCGCTCGCTTCGTCCACGGCGGGGCCATGCCGCAGGAGATCGTCGTCCCGGTCGTCACCGTCAAGCACGTCCGGGGCAAGTCGGCCCAGGAGACGAAGACCAAGCCGGTGACGGTCCAGGTGCTTGGCAGCAATCACCGGATCACCACCGCCTACTGCCGCTTCCAGTTGATCCAGATGGAGGCGGTCAGCGAGCGGGTGAAGCCGATCACGCTGCAGGGTCGCCGTCTACGAGGGCGAGGAGCCGGTGACGGACATCCAGACCGTGAAATTCGACAGCGCTTCGGGCAACCTGGACGAGCGGAAGAAGTGGGTCAACCTGGTCCTGAAGGACCGGCAGTACAACAAGAAGACACCTTACCGCCTCGTCCTGCGGGACGCCGAAACCGGCATCGAGCAGCAGAGCGTGGAAGTGATTATCGACAGGGCGTTCACCGATGACTTCTGAAACCAAGACTCTGATACCGGGCTGGACGATCTGCTGAACCGGCATTTCCCCGGCAAGGTCGTTCGCAAGGACTTGACCAAGCTGGTCAAGGAAGGTGCGAACGTGCCGGTGTACGTCCTGGAGTATCTGCTGGGCAGCTACTGCGCGTCGAACGACGAGGTCGTGATCGAGGAAGGGCTGCGCACGGTCAAGAAGATCCTGGCCGAGAACTACGTCCGGCCCGATGAAGCCGAGAAGGTGAAGTCCACGATCCGGGAGCGTGGCAGCCTCAAGGTCATCGACAAGGTGACGGTGACGCTCAACGAGAAGCGGGACGTCTACGAGGCGCTGCTCGGCAACCTGGGTGTCAAGCGAGATCGAAGTCCCCAGTTCCATCGTCAAGAAGTTCGAGAAGCTGCTCGTCGGCGGCATCTGGTGCATCGTCACGCTGGAATATTTCTTCGAGGAAGACCAGAAGGGATCGCCGTTCCTGCTGCGGGACTTGAAGCCGATCCAGATGCCGAACATGGACATGGACGAGTTGTTCCAGGGACGGCGGGCCTTCACCGAGGAGCAGTGGATCGACGTCCTGCTGCGTTCGACCGGCATGGAGCCGACGAACTTCCAGGAGCGGGTGAAGTGGCATCTGCTGGCCCGCATGATCCCGCTGGTCGAGAACAACTACAACCTCGCCGAGCTTGGCCCGCGCGGCACGGGCAAGAGCCACATCTACAAGGAAATCAGCCCGAACAGCATCCTTGTTTCGGGCGGACAGACCACGGTCGCCAACCTGTTCTACAACATGGCCCGGCGCCAGGTCGGCCTGGTCGGGCTTGTGGGACGTGGTGGCCTTCGACGAAGTGGCGGGCATCTCCTTCAAGGACAAGGATGGCGTCCAGATCATGAAGGACTACATGGCGTCGGGCTCGTTCGCCCGTGGCCGTGACGCGATCAACGCCTACGCCTCGATGGTCTTCGTCGGCAACATCAACCAACCGGTCGATACGCTGGTGAAGACGAGCCATCTGTTCGCGCCGTTCCCGGAAGTCGATGATCGACTCGGCCTTCTTCGACCGCTTCCACGCCTACGTTCCCGGCTGGGAAATCCCGAAGATGCGGCCGGAGTTCTTCACGAACCAGTACGGTCTGATCGTCGACTACCTGGCCGAGTGGCTGCGGGAGATGCGGAAGCGGAACTTCGGCGATGCGATCAACAAGTATTTCAAGCTGGGCCGTGACCTGAACCAGCGCGACACGATCGCCGTCAAGCACACCGTCTCCGGCCTGCTGAAGCTGCTCTACCCGAACGAGGAGTACGACAAGGAAGCCGTTCGGCGCTGCCTGGAGTACGCCCTTGAGTGCCGCCGTCGGGTGAAGGAGCAGTTGAAGAAGATCGGCGGCATGGAGTTCTTCGACGTTCACTTCTCCTACATCGACGTCGAGACGCTGGAAGAGAAATTCATCAGCGTGCCGGAGCAGGGCGGCGGTTCGCTCATCCCGGACGGCCCGCTGAACCCCGGCGTCATGCACACCGTTGCCACGGGGTCAGGCGGCCATCTCGGTCTGTACCGTCTGGAAACGCAGGTGACCGCCGGCAACGGCACGCTCAAGACATCCGGCCTCGGATCGAACTCGGCGCCCAGGAGGCGATCAAGGTCGGCTTCGATTACTTCAAGGCGAACGTCCATCGGGTCAGCGCTTCGATCAAGGCGTGGCGATCACGACTATCACCTACACGTCGTCGAACTCCACAATACCGGACCGACGACCGCCATGACGCTGGCGGCGTTCGTCGCCCTGTGCTCCGGATCGTTGGGTAAGCCGATCCAGCAGCAGATGGTCATCCTGGGCAGCATGAGCCTCGGCGGAAACATCGTGCCGGTCGAGAACCTCGCTGAATCCTTGCAGGTCGCCTTTGACGCCGGCGCGAAGCGCATTCTGCTGCCGATGGCCAGCGTCAAAGATATCCCTACGATCCCAGGCGAGTTGTTCGCGAAGTTCCAGACCGGGTTTTATGCGGACGCGGGCGACGCCGTGTTTAAGGCCCTCGGAGTGGGGTAGACACGGCCGAAGAAGAATGGGCGCGGGAGCGAGGCTACTTGAAATTTTCGGATATTCTAAATTATGGTCAACCAAAATAGCGACATTCCCAAACGGGAACGCGGCAGTCTTTCTACGACTAGCCGAGAGACAGGCGTGTGGGTGCAGCTCCAACCAGATCAGCTGGAAGCTTTGGATGCGTGGATTGAGGAACAACCTAATCTGCTAACTCGTTCGGAAGCCATACGCCGCATGGTAGAGAGTAAGCTGAAGGCAAAGCCAAACCATAGTCGCTCATCCTCATACTCCAAGAGCCAGTTGCGAGACGCGCTACAGACGCTACGGGCGACAACACCGCTATCAAACCGTCTGAAGAAGGATGAGGATGACGACTATCGTGACCGGCTGATCAGGTGGACTATCAAGTATAGCAAATCGCGCAATGCGCGCGAAGTATACAATCGCCTTCAAGTCCCCGAATGGATCGTATGGCTCAATGAGGCAGCCGGCGAGTCACCGCAACGCATTCGAAAAGCCATATCCGCGATGCAGCTCGGGGGGCGATCGCAGCAGAGAGCCGCAGAAGTTAGGAAAGTTTTGCGATGGGAACAGACAGCGCAATTGCTGTTCGATAACCAGGTTCGCTAAAGACGCGGGAACAGAGCATGCGCCCTGTGCCGGCGTATGCGAGTTAAGGGACGTTATCATTGATCATAAAATAATGGACCTACTGCGCGAGTTTCTCCCATTCCGCTTGCGCCGGTGTCGAGATTAAGGGGGGTGGACAGTGCGACGGTGCAACTCCTTCACGTCCGCGGCTATCGCCAATGACGTCTATTTTTTGTGATCATGAATTTGTACCGAAGCAGGTTTTGCAGGTTCTGGGATCGAGACCTTACACTTTGTCGCACCGAAGTCCGTTACACCATATATGTCCCTCAGCACCCGGAACGCCATTCGAGCCACGAAAGCTAGATCTTCCTTGCTCACTATATCTATCTTTTGTGAGAAGTTTTTTGAATACCCTGGCGCAGCGAACCCAAATTCCTGCACCAACCGATTCCTCTTTTCCGGCGTGAGGATAGCTCCGATTTCGGGAACGAACTTTTCCGAAACCGCTTCACATCGCAAATATGTACCGAAGGAGGGCGCGAGGCATTGGAAATAGGCGCGACCAACTTCAAAAATGCAATACGCATCTCCGAACACATTTTCAACTCTGCGACTTTCATCGATTTGGATCAAATGAGCGAGTGCAGTCACTAGCCAGTTCTGATCCGTAACGGACAAGTTGCCGAGGGCAGGCTCATCTTGTCGTAACGTTGTTAACAGGGTCTCGAATGCAGCCGGGTTCCCACTCGATGGCCTCGCTCCAACGATCACGAACCCTTGCCCAGATGGCTTAGCTTCCGACCACTTTGGATTCTGTGATATTTCTCTCATAATCCGCTCGCGAATTGTCTCCTTCACCGCTGTCGGTTCGGCTGATTTTTCGTTTTCCGATGAACCCGACTTTTGCTTCGAACCGTTCGGTAAATCAGGCATAAAAAATCCCTCCATCGGTTTGATCCGGGGAGGGCTGACATTCGCGCGACCCGTTTCGTTGCCGAAGTGGCCGCATCTCCCTTGCGGGAAACCACCTTGCCCAGGTTTGGCAGGTTGGCGAGGGCGTCAGCCCTACTCTTGATGCTGTTAGCAATGTAGGCGCACACAGCGTTTAGTCAATACCTGCATTACCGAACTCAGCGCGCTCAATGCCGTCCCCGAACGAAGACCGAAGTCACCAACCACAACTACAGCTACAGCTACAGCCAGAGCCACAAGGAGATGTTGCACGCTACGGACGCGCGGGCGAACCGGTCCAGTTCTCCGCCGTCCGGCAAGTCGCCGGTCGCCGCCATGAAACGCTCAAAGCGCAAGACAAGTCTGTCTCGATCGGAGAGGTCCTTGACGCGATTTGGCACATGTATCGTGCCCATGGAGCACCGCTCGCGAAATTCCACGCAAAAAACTTCGTTTCCGCGCGTTGCAAGCCAAGTTTCCCGCGCCTCCCGGCACATTGAAGGATGGCGTTGCCCGATGGGTACAGTTCCAAAGCATCGTCCCTGGAGCCGGTTTTAGGCGCCGACTTTAGATTGCTCCGCTCCGAGAATCCTGCTGAACATCGTGCAGGTTTTTGGAAGTCCCGGCGGCAATCGTGCTGGTTGTGACGTTGAAAGTGCCGGGGATGCGGGAATTTGCAATCAGGCTGTTTGCGCGGCAACAATTGAATGGCCGTATGGCCGCGCTGCTGGCGACCACGGCGCTTCTTAGCTGGGCCTCGCCGAGTTGGGCTCAAATCGACAATTACGGCCTGGTGACTGGGATCAATAGCTCGCCCGGTCAGGCCGCAGAATTCGACACCCTCACCAACGCGCAAGTGGGTTCAAACGTCACGACCGGGGACTTTCCGCAAAATGCGGTGTTTTCGCCCGATGGGCGCTTGGCCTATGTCGTGAACACTGGTAGCAATAGCGTATCGGTGATTGACGTGGTCAGCCGGGCGGTCGTGGCCACGATTTCCGTTGGCGTTCAACCGTCTGGGCTGGCGCTCAGCGGCGACGGACAGACCCTTTACGTCGCCAACTCGAACGGCAATTCAGTCTCGGCGATCTCGACCGCAACAAATACTGTCGTCGGTGTGATCCCGGTCGGCCCGCAGCCGGTTAGCGTTACGATCTCCCCCGATGGCACCAGGCTCTATGTTGCAAACGAAGGCGGCGGCACTGTTTCAATCATCAATGCGGCCACGCAGACGGTGATTGCAACGGTCCCGGTCGCGACCTCGCCAAGCGGTATCACCATTTCGCCCAACGGCGCCAATATCTATGTCGCTAACCAAAGCAGCAGTAACGTCTCGGTCATCAATGCGGCGTCGCAAACGGTTGTAACGACGATTTCAATCCCCGGAGGAGCCGCCCCCCTGAGTGTTGCCGTCAGCCCGGATGGTTCACGGCTCTACGTGACGACCCAGGGCAATTCCATTGTGGTGATCAACGCCGCGACCAATACCGTCATCGCCGACGTGGCGTTGCCTAATCCCTCAATCGGGGTGACCGTGACGCCCGATGGGGCTCGCGCCTACATCACAAGTTCCAATGCGATCTACATCCTGGACGCCACCACCGATACGATCGTCGGCGCGGTATCAAATACGGTCGGAAACGGCAACGTGGGTACGGGTTTCCTCGGTCCGAATATCATCGTCGCTAACGGCGGGCCGCTCTTGGTGGCCAACGATGCGGCGCTGACCGCGCTCGGTTTCGGGCAGCATGTCGATTTCAACGGCGGCATCCTGCGGTTCACCGGCGCCTTCAGCAGCGCGCGGACGATATCGCTGCTGGCCGGCGGCGGCACCATCGATACCAACGGCTTTGACGCGACGCTGTCGGGTCAGATCATCAATACGGGTTCGCTGACCAAAACAGGGCTGGGCACGCTGATGCTCACCGGCGCCAACACCTATACCGGCGGGACCTTCATCAACACGGGCACCCTTGCGCTCGGCGGCGCGGGTACTTTGGGCGACGTGGGCGGGTCCACGGCGGTCAATAGTGGTGGCACGCTCGATCTCGGCGGCACGACGCAGACGCAGAGCGTGGTGGCGCTCAACGGCGGCACGATCAAGAACGGAGGCCTGAACGCGCCGATCGTCTCAATCGGCGGCACGCTCGACGGCATCGGTGGCACGGCGGGCCTGACGACGAGCGCCGGCACGACCATGCTTCTCGGCACCAACAGCTATGCGGGCGCTACGGCCGTGAATGGTGGCGTGCTCGAAGTCGACGGCTCGATCACCGGCACCTCGGCGGTCACCGTAAATGCGGGGGGCGTGCTGACAGGCACGGGTATCGTTGATCCCCCCACCACAACGATTGCTTCCAGCGGAATGCTTGCGCCGGGCAATGGCACGCCCGGCACCTCGC
This sequence comes from uncultured Alphaproteobacteria bacterium, assembly GCA_963734795.1. Classification (GTDB taxonomy): domain Bacteria; phylum Pseudomonadota; class Alphaproteobacteria; order Rhizobiales; family Xanthobacteraceae; genus Bradyrhizobium. Next base: position 211,360 of record CAVTIW010000008.1, on the reverse strand, counting down.
TTGCCATCGACGGCAATCTCGCGTTTCAATCCGGCGCGATCTATATGGTCGCGGTCAATCCCTCGACCGCTTCCTTCGCCACGGTCACTGGCACGGCGACGCTGGGCGGCGCCACTGTCGCTGCGGTGTTCGCCAATGGCAGCTTTATCAGCAAGACCTATACAATCCTCACAGCGAATGGTGGGGTGTCCGGCACATTCGCATCCAGTGTCGCCAACACCAACCTGCCCTCGAATTTCATCGACACGCTGAGCTACGACGCCACCCACGCCTTTCTCAATCTGACGCTGAACTTCACGCCGCCTTCGAATCCGAACTTCGGCGGCGGACTGAATATCAACCAGCAAAATGTTGCCAACACGCTGACCAATTTCTTCAATTCAACCGGCGGCATTCCAATGGTGTTCGGCACCCTGACGCCGGCGGGCCTGACTCAGGCCTCGGGTGAACTTGCGACGGGTTCGCAGCAGACCACCTTCGATGCGATGAACCTGTTCATGGGACTGCTGACCGATCCGTTCGTCGCCGGCCGCGGCGATGGCGCGGCTTCAGGCGCGGGCGCGCCGACTGGGCTATGCCTCCACTCAAACGACCGGCGCCACGCGCGACGCCTATGCGATGTTCACCAAGGCGCCGCCGGCGGCCTTTGAGCAGCGCTGGAGCGTGTGGGCGGCGGGCTATGGCGGCTCGCAGACCACCGACGGCAATACGTCGCTCGGCTCCAACAGCACGACCTCAAGTATCGCCGGCACCGCCGTCGGCGCCGACTATCGCTTGTCGCCGGATACGATCGCGGGCTTTGCGCTGGCCGGCGGCGGCACCAGCTTTGGCGTCGCGGGCAGCGGTTCCGGGCATTCCGACCTGTTTCAAGCGGGCGCCTTCGTCCGCCACAATGCCGGACCGGCCTATATCACGGCCGCTCTCGCCTATGGCTGGCAGGACATCACCACCGACCGCACGGTCACCATCGCGGGTGTCGATCAGTTGCGCGCGGAGTTCAACGCCAACGCCTTATCGGGCCGCGCCGAAGGCGGCTATCGCTTCGTCGCGCCGGCGATGGCTGGCGGCATCGGCATCACGCCTTACGCCGCCGCTCAGTTCACCACGTTCGATCTGCCGGCCTATGCCGAACAGGCCCTCATCGGCACCAACAATTTTGCGCTGGCCTATGGCGCCAAGGGCGTCACCGATCCGCGCAGCGAACTCGGCTTCCGCACCGACAAGTCCTTTGCGATGCCGGATGGCGTCCTCACGCTGCGCGGCCGTCTCGCCTGGGCGCATGATTACGACACCGACCGCTCGATCGGCGCGACCTTCCAGACGCTGCCGGGCGCGAGCTTCGTCGTCAACGGCGCGGCGCAGGCCTCTGACTCGGTGCTGACCACAGCTTCCATCGAGCGCAAATGGACCAACAACTGGTCGATCGCGGCGACGTTCGAAGGCGAGTTCTCCAACGTCACCAACAGCTATGCCGGCAAGGGTGTGGTGCGCTATCAGTGGTAGACACCAACTTCCGCCATTGGAACGAAACGGACCAGTCGGCGCGGTCTGATGATGTCCGTTCATCGGGGTAGAGCGGACTCTCCGCGAATGGCTCTCCACTTCCGAGTTTGACCCAACTGAGACATTGGCAGACCAGCTTCTTAACTCGGTTGCTTGCTATTTTTTAATTCGTCGGCCGGTCGCAAAGTGATAGGTTTTAAGCACTGCGATATGTGTTCTCGGCGGGGTCCAAATGGGACGACGCGAGTTCATCACGCTTCTCGGCGGTGCGGCGGCGGCTTGGCCGCTGGCGGCGCGGGCGCAGCAACGCTCGGTGCATATCGGTATTCTTCTCCTGGGACCCGCCGTGCCGTCGAAAGAGCTCACAATTACATCGGAACTGGCGCGACTCGGTTACGTCGAGGGTCGAAACGTGAGCTACGAAATTCGTGGCGCTGACGGCGACCTCGGTCGGCTGCCGACGCTCGCCCGCGAGTTGGTGGCAACGAAGCCGGACGTATTGGTCGGCGCCTCCGAGATTGCCGCTGAGGTTTTGGCTAAGGCCACGCCCGACATCCCGATCGTGATTACGGTGATGGGCGACCCGATCGCAAGCGGGTTAACGAGTAGCTTGGCCCGACCGACCCGAAACGTGACCGGCTTCACCCTGTCGGATCTTACACTTGGCGCCAAGCGTCTCGAACTACTGCACGAATTGATCCCCGGCTTGCGCAGGGTGGCTTACCTGGCCTCTCCGTTGGGTCCGGCATCTAATGCCTTTGAACAACAGGTCCGCAACGCAGCGAATGCCTTGAGCATCGCTATATTCCTTGTGCCGATCATCACTGAGGAAAGCGTGGCGGACGGCTTTGCAATGGTTGATCGCGAGAAAGTGCAGGCCATCATGGTTGAAAACACCCCATCCAATCTGCGTCACAGCACGCGTATCATCGACGAATGCTTGTTCCGCGATCTTCCTGCCATCCATCCATGGTATTTCGAGGTACGCGCCGGTGCGCTGATGTCGTACGGACCAACAGCGCTGGAGAACCATGCCGGCGCCGCAAGATATGTTGACCGGCTTCTGAAGGGTGCAAAGGTTTCGGAACTGCCGATCGAGGAGCCGACACTGATCAGGCTTGCTATCAATCTGCGCACAGCCCGCGCGATCAAATTGACGATCCCAGCCACTCTGCTCGCCCGCGCCGACGAGGTGATCGAATAGTTCTGTTGCTACTGCGGTGCATGAGTCCGCCCTTGGCACTTTTCGGACATGGCGCGATGTCCGACCTGAGTCCGTTATGCGAAGCAAAGCGGACGTTGGCCTACCCGGACATGCGAAAAAACCCCGCCGGCCCTCGACAGGGTGCAGTTCGGGAGAGCGACGCGAGATCACATACGCGCCGCAAAATCGAGTATGCCACGATTTGGTTTGTCGCGGCCTTCTGTCGGCTCGGCCTTCCACTCAAATCCCCGGTCAGGCCGGAATCGTCGAAGCCAAGAAGGCGCGAATGGCGGCGGCTGTGCAAGGGCAGTGGAATATCGCCACGTCCCCGCCAACAAAGAAGGTTCGATGGCCGAGTGCGGGCGATCTTGCAGGCGGTTGCAGGTGGCGAGGTTGGCTTGATATGCCGACCGGCAACCGCCGGCCAGGTCGCCTCGAAGGTCGGGGGCACTATTCAATTCGGGTAGCCCCTTCGAGCAATTTTGCGAGCAAACTGACGAAGGCGATAAATTCGAGTGCTCTTTCCGGATCGTCATTTATCAAGCCATGCGCCCTGGGGTTTCGTAGGCCAGACACGGCACCGGAAAACAGCATCATGAAACCTTTTTGCTCATCTTTATCGGACTGATCAACCATCGAGTTGAACCGCAGCACCGGATTAGAAGGGCTAAACGCTCGTTCCATCAAAGTGGTTCCGTCAACTTCTAGGTCGCTCCGCATCCGAACCATGGCGTTCAGCCTTTTTACAGCGACTTCGACAGCATTTGAATAATGGCCATCCTGATAAAGTTTTGTGGAAGCGCGCGCTATTTCGGGATGCAGGTCAAGATCGCCATACGCCCGGATGGATCGAGAGCCAGCATCTTCCCCAGAATCGCCCATCCTCTCCTTCATCATAGCGAGAGCCGATTCTAGTGTCGTCACTGCCCGATTGATTGCGCTCGTGAGGTAGCGATGACGGCCAGCCGGCGGAACGGAGTCGCTGTACATGCTCCACGGCGTATCGTCTAAGGTTCCGATTGAGTATCGTTGATAATCCAAGGTGTCGGCCCCATAGATTTCGATTAGCGTGTCCTCGACGCGTGTTCTCAACGCTTCAAGCTGATTGAGATCATCTTGGCTATTCACTTGGGCAACATCGAATGCTTTCAATTCGCCGATACGTCTGGCGAGTTTCGGGAGAGCCGATCGCATCTGCTCTGGCGACAAGCGAGCAGCCTGAGGCGTCGGTGGTGGCTTTTTCGGCGGCATGTAACCCCTTTGGTTTTCTCTAGCGACTACCCCCCACAGCCAGGAAGAAGCCAACTTCCTCATTGTCTCACAGGTTGAAATCCGTGCAATATGCCCGTTGGGGAAAAGGGGGCAACAATGCACGGGGACTGGGTAGCGGCAATTGCAAGCATTATCCCGGCCACAAGACGGGATAGAGCTTTGCCCGCCGGTCCAGCAATTAAATGGGGAAGATTGAACTGTTCGAGCCAAGTCGCTCCCTCATGCGGCAATGCCGGTAAATTGTCGCCCATCGCTGTCCCCCATCGTTTATCCCAAGCGAGTATATTGCATGGATTTCAACCTTGCGCCGAGTTGAACGGCGATTTCCCCAGCCAAGTCAGCGGACACTGCCGACGTTGGCCGGATCATCCGCGCGAAGATACGCGGAAGTCGATACGATTTTCGGATTTGAAAAAGAGGCCGATGTGCTGCAATGGATCAAGGCGAAGTCGCAGGGATGGTTGATCGAGCAGAAATAGGCTTACTGCTTATCCCAAGAACGGTTCTCAACCAACCTTTCTAGGTTGTCTCGGATCATTGTCATTATGAACAGTTGCCGATCGCGTTCTAGCTTTACGCCGTTTGAGTAATTTGGTTCGGGAGGAATTTGAATGAGCCGATGATATGCGGGCATTCCCATATTATCGATAACCCAATGTCCCACGCCTTCCATCCACTCATCGGTTTCTTTTTTGGTGGCATTGAAGTCTTCGTCAGATCCGTTCAGGCCACCAATAATTTCTCTCCGATAATCATCGGCCTCGGAATAATATGTCTGAAGCTGCCGGACGGTTGTTGCACTTCTTCGTTGTTCTGAAGGGTGCCAAGCTTCGACTGATAAGCCTGCCAGTGCCAGGACCAGCGCAACAATGAGAATTCTTACCGGGAGGGGAGTAGTTCGAAAGACATCCTTTAACGGACCTGGAACATTGGGCACCCAATGGTGTCCCTCCGAAAAGACGACCGACCCGATATACAAAGCGGCACCCATCACAAGGGTCGCCAACCAAATCGCAGACTCCCGGTCGATATGAAGGGATACGGCGTGCCCCATCTCTATGATCCAATGATCACGAGGGACGCCCGCAGCCACAAGCAGGCGGGGAGTGGCAAAGGCCACAATTCCCCCACCCGCGTATCTGGCAAACCAGAGAAGCACGGAAACCGCAGATTGCATGAATCGCTCATAGCACGTCCTCCTTCTTATCGCAGGAGGGCAGCGAGGCAGGTCAAGAATTAACCACAGGGGTCAATTCTCAAACTGACCCACTACCCGCGATTGACTTTCGAACAAAAAGAGAACATGATCCCGAGCTGTCCAAGTGGGACGTTCCGTGACCCAAAGCGCCGAGCCTAATCCAGAAGGCGGCGCGGACCGGCTGGAGGCCGCAGCCGATTAAGCCATCGCAGCCTGCGGCGGTGACGCGCGCGACGCGGTGAAGGCATTGATCGTGGCGAATGAGTTCCTGGAATCGGAGGTCTGCAATCTTATGCAGGCCGTGTCGCACGCTTACGTGCGTGGAAGGTTCAAGACCAACACAGGGTGAGTGTCATGGCTGAGGTGACATACTTCGTCGCACTACCGTTTGTCGCCAGCGACGACGGCGTGGCAGCCGGTGAACCGACCGAATGCTTCAATCCCAATGCAGCGGTAATGCGCGCTGAGGCGTTGTCGCGAAAGGCAGGCAGATCATGTCGGCGCCGTCACGTTCAGCCGCACCGGTGATCCCGCGACCGGCGATTTCAGCGACGCCAAGGTGATCAGGAAGTTCGGCGATGTGCCGGAGGATTTGAGTGCGTTGTAAAAAGTTTATTTCATCCGCATGTCGGTGCCGATCATAGCAATTGACGCTGTGACTTGCCGGGCGAGCGGTTCAATACTCTCGATCCACGCTATTACTCCATCATCGGGCACCTAAAACAAGGCCGCCGTACTTGGGGGGACGGTACGGCGGCCTTTGGACGTGAAGTCTCGGGAGGACTTCAAAACATTAATGCGCCATTTAGTAAACCGTTCCTGAGTTCGGGTGGCCGACATTAATTAATGATACCGAGGGTTTTTCGCATTGTTGGGCTTCCATTCCTTCGCTTTCCGCATAGCTTTTTTTGGAAACGGGAGAGGCCCTATGGACACGACGCGCTGCCCTCGATGCGACAAACGTTTGATGGCGATGACCGACAAGACCGGACGCACAGAGCTTCGCTGTTTGAAATGCGACAAGGTTGATCCGATGAAAACCGTCGCGGTCAAATGGGCTGAAGGACCTCTCGGGGCGAAGCCCTTAAACCGTGTTTTGTTCTCAAAGAACGAACAGGGAACTCGTTTTTCCACCGAATTGGAAGTTAATAAAGACAAAAGGCCACGCGGGATTTAAACCGCATGGCCTCTTGCGAGACTGTCCCCCGTGGCCCTCCAGAGATTCCGTCTCGGAGTGCATAGTGTTCTGTTGGAGGTGTCTGTCTAGGGTGTGTGATGGAATTACCCACAGTTCAGACTAAAGTCGATTTCCTTCCAGACCGCCTTGCCGTGGCGGCGGACCTCGCGCAGCCACGGGTGGGGCGCTCAGGAACTTCTATACCCAGAATCCTTTCTTAACCGATCCGCAGCTAAACTGTTTTGGTCGCGGCTCTGTATTGCGTACCGCGACCAGCCTTTTCGGTTGGGATGTTTTCAGATGAACTTTACAATCCGCGCGTCAAAGGACGGTGAAACTATCGAAGTGGTCCGAATAGGTCCGACTGTTACCGTCGCCAAGGCTCGCGGACTTTTCAAGACAGGTTGGATGGTTCAGGTTATCGACGAGGACGGATCGGTCTACGCGCCATCAGAGTTCGATCAGTTGCTTTCGTTTGATCGCCCAAAAGCTTCGAAAAAAAGCTCGCCTGCCGACGTTCTTGCAATGGTGGAAAATATCTTGTCCGATCGTCGCGAGTGATCCGCTCATCGAGGTTCTGACTTCGATTCGAGCATCTTCGCGTCGGCTTACCAAAGTCATGGTGCGGTCTGCTCAAAGCTTTGGGCGCAATCGCCATTGAAAAAGCCGCAGGCATTCACGCACTGCGGCTCGCCGGGTTTGAAAATTGACTGTCTATGAAACCTGCCCGACCCCGGTAAGCAAAGTTAAGAAGACGTCGGGCCTGACGTAAATCTAAATTCGCTGTTCCCTCACAGGAACAAACATACGTTGCAGCGCTGCAACAGAAGCGCGACGGGGACACAGTGGTTGGCGAGGGAGCACCGCGCGGTGGAAACCGGCTGCCTACTGATCGGAAACGCAAACGCCGCCTAGCGGAATATGATCGCTTGGCGGCGCGTATTCCCGTGGTCGGGTGCTGAAATCCCGGCAACCCAAGTCTGCCTGAGATTTGTGAAATTCGGGTTACGATGCGAACGGGTTAATCCGGAAGTTCGATGGCACCGGCGACCTTTGATCACCATAGTGGATGATAGCAAGCGTCGCGCCCGGGCCTTTGTTGCTGAACGGGACATCTCCCAGATTTGCCCAGGCGAACAGGGTCAAATTTCGGTCGAAGGCGTTTCCGGAGATCAATTCGAGGGTCGCATCGAAATGATAGCGCCGGAGGTTGCCGACAATCCTTATGAGCCGGGATCGGCCCGATTCCGTGCTGTCACGCTCTCTGTTTCCAAAACTAAGCAACCGCTTCTAATTGGACAGATGATGTCCGTGAAACTTCTTGGGTGCGGCTCGTAACCGCAAGCAAGAGATTACCGACATAGCGATTCATCACCCGGAAGAGCGCGGCGATGTTGGACTGATTGGTGGTGATCGAGTAGAGATTGCACATCGTTCAAGCTTTGGTTCGAGGATGGCGCGGCTGCCGGGCCAACTGTAGCAAGGTCGCTGCGGGACGTCGGCCCGCCTTGGCGCACTTGCGGCAGCGCAGCCGGCTGGCGAGATCGTGGACGAAGGTGGTGGGCGGGTCTTCATCGCCGGGAGGTCGACGTCGCTCTCCGTCTTGCACCGTGCACACTGGCTCTCCAGCCAGGGAACGCCGCCGTTGACGGCCTGGTCGATGGTCGGCGAGGGGTCGATCGGCTCGCCGTCGCTCCACATCCGCTCGTTCCAGCTTTCGCAAAGCAGCTTATCTGCCTGCTGGATCATCGCCTCGCCTTCGCCCGCATCTCGGCCGACTGCGAGGCGAGGATTTTGGTCATCGCACGCGCCTTGCCGAGCTCTTTCGTCAAGGCCTTGCGGTCGCCACCCGACAGGGGCGTGGTATGATATCTCGGAGCCATCCGGACATCCAAGCGCACTGAAGTCGCATCGGCAGCCTTGAGTGACCTAGAGGTCAATCAAGCCGCCGTCGACGAACAGTTCGGCGCCGGTGGTATAGGTCGCATCGGCGGCGAGGTAGAGGGCTGCGGCGGCGACTTCGGCTGCGGTGCCGGTGCGGCCGAGCGGAATGCGGGTCTTGGCCCCCGCGATGAAGTTGTCCTTCTCAGCCGGTGTGAGGCCGCCTTTGTCGAGGATCGGGGTGACGATCGGACCGGGGCTGATGGTGTTGACCCGGATGCCGCGCGGTGTCAGCTCCTTGGCGATCGTGCGGCCGAACGAACGCAGCGCCGCCTTGGTCGAGCCGTAGATTGTGCTGCCTCCCAGGCCGCCGTTCGCGCCGGCCACCGAAGCGGTCAGAATAATCGCGCCGCCGTCCGGAATGACCGGGATGGCGTGCTTGACGAGGAAGAATGCGCCCTTGACGTTGATGTTGAACTGGCTGTCGTAAAAGGCCTCGTCGATCTGCTCGATCGGCGCGAACTTGGCGATGCCGGCGTTGACGAACAGGACGTCGATGCGGCCGTGTTTAGCCTTGACCTGGTCGACCAGGACCTTGGTGGCGGCCACGTCGCCGGCGTCCGAGACCAAAACCTCGATCCCCGGCAGCGCTGCCTTGGCGGCTTCCACCGAGCGCTCGCTGGAGCCGGTAACGACTACCGTCGCGCCTTCGGATTGAAAGAGCTTGGCGGTCTCTGCACCGATACCGCTGGTGCCTCCGCTAATGAGAGCGATTTTGCCGTCGAGCTTGGCCATAAGGGTTTTCCTATTGGAGTGGGTTGCCGTGTTCGAGAGAGATGGGGACCCCCAAGGCGCGAGCAATGGCGCCGCCGGCCGAGTTCTGCCGGACAATACTACTTAAAACTTCTCGAACGCCGGCCAGCACCCGTCTTCTTCGTACCTGCCGGTGCGTTGCTGGCACGTCTCATCCAGCAGCCGCTGCACGACGGTTTTCCAGATCGCGTTGGCGCCGTAGAGGCGAACCGCGTCGACGGTCTGGATTTCCACGGTTCGCTCGCAGCGCCGGCAGGAGACGCGCAGGACGTGGCGCTGAATCTCCGATAGCCGGTGTTGCCGCATGTCGATGCCGCCCGCGGTTGCGCGAGGGTCCTTCAGCACCGAATCCCAATATTCGGCGGGAAGGAGCGCATCCGGAGCCGCAGTAGGGTGCACGGCTTTGCGGACGGCCTCCGCGGCCAATTTTTCCATTTGCTTGGGGATGGGCATGCACCAGCTCGCGGGTCGGTCGGTCATGCCCGATTAGAACATAACGAGAACAAAAGTCGAGTCCGTTCCGGTGACGTGGGGAAAAAAATGAACCTGCCAGCACGGGCGATACTGTCGGAACCGAGGCGGGCGGTTCGTCTTTCGGCAACGGGTATTTGGAGTTCCCGCTATGGCCCCCCGCGCCAACTGGAAAGGCTTCCTGCGCTTTTCTCTCGTCACCTGTCCCGTCGCGGTTTACCTAGCCCGGCGGCCTCGTCTTTCATTCTAGCACCTAAATCCAGACGGTTTTCATTCGTCCCTCTTCAATTTCCGCTTTCCCCAATGCGTGTCCTTCCGATCGGAATTGAACACGCGCTCAACGTTGCGGTTTAGCGCTCGGCGCCATTCCTGGAAGTCGGCATCGGTTCGGTTCGGTTCGATAGAAAGACTGCCCAGGCATCCTCGAACTCGGCCCGGGCCTGGTTGAAGGTAGCGCGCCGCACCATTCGTGGATTCGCGTGGATGCCCGCCCGGATAAACGCCGCAAGCCCAGCCCCAAGGGCGCTCATCAAACGGAACGCCGACGCGTTTCGCGATCGTGCCGACCCGAACGCGCCATAGTAGCATTCGTCAGGGGCGTCGAGATCGCGGCGGGGGGTGAGCAAGGGCATGCCCCATGATTCCGCCGATCGGGCATCAAGGGAAGCCGCTGGATATTGGGTCTTCGCAGGCCCGGGCGCACCATGGCGCGCGGTGCAGCTTAGCGACTAGCTGCGGGTGTCCGGCAGCCGCGCTTCCAGAAGACTCGCGGGTATCCCGAGAGTGCGCGAAGCACGCGAAGGACGGCCCAGTCTGTCGTCGTACTGCGCCGCCAGATCCAGCAGGCGCCGCTTTATGAATGGATCGGCGTTTTCAGCAAGGCTGCGGCACCGATCTGCATGGTCTTTTAAAAAGGAACTGTCCACCGTCGTCCTCAATACGCAACTGATACTCGGGCAAACCTATCGCACAACGAGGAGGCGTGGAAGCACCGATGGTGTCAGCGGCGCGGCCGCCATGACGCGGCGAGGAACGGGGAATTTAGACGAGTCCGGTACCGGCGCTCGCCCCGCGGTTAGGATTTCCCGCCGTTAATTACCCTGAACTTGCGCCGCCGATCTGGCGGTGTCGCGCGGGGGACGGCAATAGCCATGACGGCCGCGACGTGAATCTCAGCCACGTGACGCCAGTATTCCGCGATGTTTGTGCCCATATGAATATTGTAGCGAACCACCTCAGCCGACAACGATTCCCAATCCGAGAAAGGGCGCCACCGGCCTTCGCGTGCCTCGCTATCTGGCATCGGACCTCCGGGTCGGGTCGACATTGACCGCTCTCTAATCCAAAGTTTCAGAGTTGGGTTAGTTCCACGGTAGGCCCACGAAAGCCACCGTGAGGGCTTCGCGATCGTCAGCCCGGATCATCCTTTTGCCAACGCGAAACCTCTGCATTGTTCAGACCATGGATATTGCGTCATGAATCACTGGTTCAATTGTGAGCGTCGTTCTTAGCATTACAGTTGTCGTTTTTTGAAGTGGGCACGTTGAGCGGCGGCCTGGTGAGCTCTGCGCCAGAGTGACCATGCGATGATGTGTGCGGGTTGGATCCGCTTTCGGGCGAGCCCGATGGCGATGCGGCGGACTTCCTGGATTGACCAACGGATCAATGACGGATTGGCGATATTTTGAGTTTTGCCGTGGTTCGGCGTTCCGTTTTTTTGGGCGGCGGCGAATTGGCGCGATGGCGGATCACTGCCATCATGGCGAAGGCGAGCATCACCAGGGAAACGTGGCGATGCCACCCATGCCAGGATCTGCTCTCGTTGTGATCGAGCCCGAACTCGTTTTTCGCGGTCTCAAAGCTGTCCTCGATCGCCCACCGATGGCCTTCGACCGCCACCAGCGTTTCGATGGATGTTCCAGCTGGACACCAGGTGGTGAAGAAGGCGAGATCGCCATCGGCGATATGACGACGGATCAGCAGACCTCGTGTCCAAAGACCATGATTTGCGCTGTAAAATTCTTCGACCTCGAGATCGGCCAATTCGAGATAGCACCAATCGTGCAGCCGCGGTCCTTTGGTTCCGGCCCCTGCCGACAGGCGTTTCCAATCGGACGCGCGCCGCGTCCGAGCGATGTCCGCGGCCTTGCCGGCGACCGATCGCCGCTTGCCCCAGGATTGAAATACATGAGCGCTGCTGACCCCGAGCACGTAGCCTTTGCCTGCCCGGCGTAATTGCTGTTCGATATCGCCCACACCGTAGACAGTATCACCAGCAACCCACTTGAATGGTACAGACGCGGCTATGGCGCGTGCGATCATGCCCGTTGCAAGCTTTGGCTTGGTCGCAAAGCCGACACCGGGAGGCACATATGCGGCTTCCAGACGATCTGGATCGTCGGTCCATTCCTTCGGAAGATACAGCGCGCGATCGATGAACGCATGACCGTGGCGCGACACGTAGGCGGCGAAGACGCCGATCTGGCAGTTCGTGATCTTGCCGGCGGAACCAGTGTATTGCCGCGCCACCCGCACGACGCCTTGCCTTGCTTGAGAAAGCCGGTCTCGTCGATCACGAGCACCGCATCGTCATCCGCCAAATGCTCGATGACATAATCGCGGACGATATCGCGCAGACCATCAGCATCCCAATCCCTGCGACCGAGGATCGCCTGTTGCCGCCAAGGACCGGGATCGCCAGCTGCCTCCGCGCGCATCCAACCGGTCTTGCGTTGCTCATCTCCGAGCAGGCTTTCCAGAAACAAGCCTGCATTCCTCGCAACACGATCTTGATTGAACAACGGACGTATCCGTTTCTTGATCTCACGAAGCGACGCCGCCCACAGCGCAAGCGTCTCTTCAATCGACGCTGGCCGCGTCCACGATCTTCGAATCATGGTTGCCCATGGATTCAGAAACCTGCATAAAAGGCAACTGTAGTGTTAGGCCGCGGCCCTGAGGCCTTGCTTTCGGTAGGCCCATGGCAGCAGCAGATCGATGTCGCTGTTTGGATGACCGTTGACGATCCTGGTGAGGACGTCGGTGAGATAGGGCGTAAATGAGACAGCCCGCGCATCCTCAGGAAGCGTTCCTTTCACCCATTCGGGTGATGACTTCCAAAATGTCTTATGGCTGTGTCAGATGGCCGGGGGATTTGAGGGCTCGGTATCTAAACCAGCGCCGCCTAGCGATCATATTCCGCTCGGGCGGCGTTGTGCTTTTTAGTGGCCTGTTTTGAATCTGCGAATTGCAAAAGAAACGGCCCCAGCGCGGGGGCAGCTGAGGCCGTCATTTCATCGGATGCCAAGGGCTGGGAGGCATCCGGTCCCTAACCATGCTACCCCGGCGACATTGGTTCCCTGAGCAGTGGCCTGTTCGCGACCTCGGGGGCCTGTTTTTGAAATTGGTGTTTTTGGAAAGTTCCGCAGTCCATTAAAAATATTGGCGCGTCCGAACCCGGTTCCGGACTTAAAAACTGCAAGTTAACGGAGGTAACCGGACGTTCTCAAACTTCGGCAGCATGTCTCAAAGGTGCCAATAGCGGAACCCGGTAAGTAGCGCGATGTGTGAAATGGTTCACAGACTCGTCGGAGCTTGAATTGCTAGGGAGAAGGGCAACTGGGGCGAGTGGGGGCTTTAATCATTGTGCGCGGAATGACCTTTAGTCATGACGAGCCCCCGTGGCCGCGTTTTGAAATTACGTGCATCAACAAACCTGACCGCCAAAGTCCCGTAGAACATATCACCCACGTTGGGGGATATGGGGCGGGCCGATGGACGCTTCCAGTAGAAGAAGTCATTCGTCGCATAGAAGGGCAAATTGAAGGCTTCTTCGTCCGTGTCGGAAACAACAAGGCAGACGTTATCGTGGTGTCTCCGATCGGACGAAGGAAACACATCCGGACGAATCCGGATTTAGCGAAATTAGATAATCTACTGAACCTTCCAGACTGCCGGCAAATGTAACGCTACCCCAGCATGACAAGTTGCGATGTCTCAGATGGGTTAAACTCGGAAGTGGAGAGCCGTTCGCGGAGAGGCCGCTCTAACCCGATGAACGGACATCGTCAGACCGGGCCGACTGGTCCGTTTCGTGCCATTAACGGAAGTCGGCGATGTAGATTATAGCGACGTGGTTTCTGATCGTTCAGGCGCCATGATCGTTCACGCTTCTGAGCTGTTCGCGATAATCTGTCGTTTCCGGAAAGCTCGACGCCTCCGAAGCCGCGCAGACGCGGCTCGATCAGAACCCGCAAGCCATGCGTGTGCGCCGCGAAACCGTCGAGCATCCATTCGCCACGCTGAAGATGCGGATGGGTGCGACGCACTTTAATATTCTGAAATCGCCGCGTTGGTGGTCGAGTGCAGTTTCGGAATGCGGAGCCGCCTTTTCACATGGCCTGGACCCGAACCAGACGTCGTTGCCTCGTGAAATCCGCACTGCGTTGGGACTGTCCTGTTACCAAGCGTGGAGTAATCAAGAGCCAAACCTTAAGCTATGTCATCCGCGGCCGCAGTCTGCGGTCCGGCCTCTTGTTGTGCAATGATTTCTTCCAGCCGCGAGATGTTTTCCAGGAGGCGCTGACTGGTCAATACGAGGAAGTAATAGCCGAATTGCGGATTTTGAAAGTAGATATCAAGCAGCCTTTCGTAAGTTATGGTCAGGACTTGTCCGTCTTCTATGCACTCGACCGTCCCGGTTCGTTGTTTGTTAAGCGTAAGGAAGCCAAGTTCTCCCATGAGACGTCCTGGCGGAAGCTCGACGCCGATTTCCTTGACCAGAAACTTTCCTGTGACAGTGAGGAACATTTCGGCAGCCGCATCACCCTTCCTGAATAACCTGTCGCCCCGGCTGTATCTGCGTTCGGTCATGAACGGTCTGAGCCATTCCATCGACATGTCACCCTGCGTCGCGTTACGTGCCTTCTCAACGAGCTTGAGCATTTGGTGGAGGCGAACGGCATTGATCGGTAGCAACAGCAAATAAAGGAGAAAGGTGGCGACGTTTCCGGAAAGCGCGCCAAAGGTTGCGAAGAATGTGCAGCCGGCCATGTTCGCGACGCGCAGCGGCACCATTGTCTGCATCAGCAAGGTAGCGACAAAGAAGATGGCGCCAACCAAGCCGAACATGTTGGCGAGCGTGATGTTGGCCAGCACAATTTCCACCAGCCGATTAAACAGTGCGTCGTAGGTGATGTTGTTGGGATCAAGTCCCATTTGAACTAGAAACTTGGCGATCCTGAGATTGTCCGCCGCCGTATTAAGAACGCGGTCTAGTATCGTAGAAAAATCTGCAATGCTGGGCTCCATCGAATCCTCCCGCGCGGGTAGGGCCGTCGGTTTGGTCAGATATCTTGGATGTAGATAGTCGAAGTCGGTTAACACCCATGCAATCTGTCAATTAGTTGGTTTTCGGCCGTATGCAACGCTGAGCCAGAAAGATGTAAACGCAGGTTTCTGGGGCCTCCATGGCTTTCACAAGTGGAGAGCAACTATGTCGCGAAACTGGGAATTTCCAGAGTCTGGCACGAAGCTGCCGATCCGGGACGTCCGCAATCCGGTTGCAACCGGGGGCACAACGAACATGGCGCGGACGGTCCATTTCGGTCGAGTTTGACCCAAACCTGACATCGAGCGGCGCACGGCTATTCGTCGAAACGTGAACCCCTTCACACTTTTAATCGGCCGGTCGTCCTACACTTGCTTAACTAACGCTGGGGCTGTTCTCAAAGAGTGGAGGAGGCTGCAATGCGTGAACCAAACCTTGAAAAGTTGAACGCGCTGGTAGGAAAGCTGGTCGGCGACCTCGGCATCTCACTTGGCGGCGCAAGCATACTGCTCGGCGATCGCCTCGGGCTCTACAAGGCGATGGCGGATGGTGCCGTGATCACTCCGTCTGAGCTTGCCAAGAAGACCGGCCTGCATGAGCGGTATGTGCGCGAATGGCTGTCCGGGCAGGCCGCCTCTGGATACATCGACTACCACCCCGAGAAAAATGCGTTCTCACTCTCGGCCGAGCAAGCCATGGCGTTCGCCGAAGAGGGGTCGCCAGCTTTCTTTGCCGGTGCATTCGATGTCGTGCAATCCACCTATCTTGACGAACCCAAGATCGCCGAAGCGTTTCGAACTGGGAAAGGCGTTGGTTGGCACGAGCATTCGAAGTGTCTTTTCTCGGGCACCGAACGCTTCTTCAGGCCGGGCTATAACGCCAATCTAGTTTCGAACTGGATTCCGACGCTCGAAGGCGTCGAAGCGAAACTGAAAGCTGGCGCCAGGGTGGCCGATGTCGGATGCGGCCACGGCGCCTCTACAATCGTGATGGCGCAAGCCTACCCCAATTCGGAGTTCTTCGGGTTCGACTACCACAAGCCCTCGATTGAACGCGCTAAGGTCCTGGCGCAGGAAGCAGGCGTCGGATACCGCATCACATTCGCACAAGCGACGGCCAAGGATTATCCGGCGAAAGACTATGATCTGGTGGCGTTCTTCGATTGCCTGCATGACATGGGCGACCCCGTGGGCGCAGGCAAGCATGTCAAGGAAACGCTGGCCAAAGATGGGTCGTGGATGATCGTCGAGCCGTTTGCTCATGACAATCTCAAGGACAATCTCAACCCGGTCGGATGCATCTTCTATCACGCCTCGACATTCATTTGTACGCCGGCATCACTCTCTCAGGAAGTGGGCTTGGGGCTCGGTGCCCAGGCGGGTGAAAGCAGATTGCGTCAGGTCGCGACTGAAGCGGGATTCAGACGCTTCCGCCGCGCGACCGAGACGCCGTTCAACATGATCTTCGAAGTGCGTTCCTGACCGATCAGAGCAACGGTGCGCATCAGCCAGGACACTGTACTGATGTCGCCTATTCGGGTTAGAGCGGACTCTCCGCGAATGGCTCTCCACTTCCGAGTTTGACCCCACAACGGCCATGATCATCGCGAGTCGTTGCAATCAGGCCTTTTTAGGGAACAGCCATCGTAAGACGGGAACCCTTGGGCCGAGCATGGGACCGTGACCGGCTCATTGCGGAGTTCAAGCACAAGCCAGCGCTGGCTGAAAAGTGCGTAGCAACCATTTGTACGTTTCCCGACTTATATTGATGCGATCGAGGAACAACTCGATGTTGGGGGCTTTTGTCTATCGTTCGATAGGAGGATGGCCCTATGAGCGTAACAGCGAAGCGGCCCGTCGTCTTAATCGTCGAAGACGATTTTCTGACCCGTATGAACACTGCGCACATGATCGAAGAAGCCGGGTTCGACGTCGTCGAAGCCGCTAACGCTGACGACGCGATTCAGGTTCTCGAAGCCCGCTTGGACATCACCGTCGTTTTTACTGATGTCCAAATGCCGGGATCAATGGACGGGTTGAAGCTTGCGGCTTTCATTAGGGGGCGGTGGCCGCCCCTCAAGATTGTCGCTACCTCTGGCTACGTTGACGTTCGCGAGCGCCTTCTTCCCGAGGGCGCACGGTTTCTGCCGAAGCCCTACAGCCCAGATCAAATTGTCCGAACGCTGCGCGAATTGACGAGCGCGTAGAGCCCATGCGGGGCAGCGTTAGATCGGCCTGTCCGGGAGCCATTAATAGGGCCGATGTCCACCGGACCGGTACTAGTGCGGTCGTGCCGCTATCGCCGCACGCGCCGCCCATCCCCCGCCCAGAATGGCGCCCGTGTAGCCGCCGCCGCCGGTGAATGCGGATGCCAGGTAAAGACCGTCAATCGCCGTCTTCGCCAACGGCATGAAGCCGCGGGTCTGCGGCGCGAAGCCATAGATCGCGCCCTCGGGAGTGTTGAGATAGTGATGAATGGTCTCGGCGGTCGACATTTCGCGCTGGACGACGGCGCCCGCGATCCCGGAAAAATAGCTATCGAGATCGCCTATTATCCGATCCATCCAGCGTTCCCTGCGCATCTGCTTTGCGTCGGCGTCATGATTGGCCCAATTCGCCAATAGATCGACTCCGACCATGGACACCAGATAAGGGCCATTCGGATTCAGTCCGGAATCGATCTGATCGTAGGCGACGAAGCTGTACGGCGGTATACGCGTTCCGGGGTCGTCGCGAAAAAACGTCCCAGCTTGCCTTATGTCGGCAAGTGCCATCACCCAAGCCGGCAATATCGCCGTCGAATAGCGGCGCACGCCAAACTCGCGCGAACGGCGGCTGAGCCCAAGCGAGATCGTCCACAATGAAATCGACGGGCATCGGTCATTGTAGAGTGCGCTGAAGCCCGGGCGCGCCTGCTCCGGGAGCATAGCGGCGAGCACGCTCGGCGCTGCATTCCCGAACACGATCGGTGCAATATCCTCCTGTGAATCTTGAGCGTCGCGAGCGTGATGCCGCACGCCGCAAACATGATCGCCCTCGAGCAGGATTGCAGACGCGTCCCGAGTCGCCTCGCATGCCCCGCCAGCTTCGCGCACGATCGCAACCAGCCGATCGCTTAGGACCTGAGAGCCGCCGCGAATGTAATGGCCGCCGCCTAAGAGATAGGAGGCCTGGGGGATGGCGAAGGAGAGAAACGGCATCGTGTCGGGGTCGTCGGTATAATATGCGATATTCGGCGCAAGCGCGAGCTTGACCGCTTCGTCGTCGCCGAACAGGCGTTGCAGCGCGTCGCTGAGCGTTGAATGACGATCGCGAATGAGCGGCCACAATCGCCACGGCAAGGTCGGCGCGTTCAAAAGCCACCAACCGCGATCGTCTTGATGCTCGCTCATCGTCGAAACGGCGTGGCGAACCGCGCAAATCCGCTCGAAATAGCCATCGAGCCCTTTGCTCTGATGGGGAAAGCGTTGTTTCGCCGCGTTTAGCGCAGCGTCAAGCCCGTGCGGAAAAACAAAGGGCTCGCCAAGAAGCGGGCTTCGAACTTCGTGCAAGTCGCCGACGTCGACGAACGGGACGTCGCGATCAAGGCCGAGAGATTGCAGGATCGGCGCCTTTGGATCCTTGGGATCGAGCCCATCGATCTCATGCAGGGAGGCCTCGATTGCAAGGGCGCCATGCCGATAGACCGTCGCCGCTCCGCCAAAATTCTGGTTTCGTTCGATCACCAGAACCCTATGCCCGGCTCGCGCATACAGTGCCCCGGCGGTCAAGCCGCCAAGCCCGGAGCCGATAACGATCGCGTCGAAATGTCGGGACATGCGCAACCTCGTTCAATGAGAATATTTTTGATGGCGCGCCAGTTCGAATTTCTACCATGACTCACACCGCAAAGTCTTCGCCGTTTCGTCCCTTCCGCTTCTGGCCGCGACTTCCGTTAATGGGATGGCCCGGCCGTGCTCAGCGGCCTAATTTGCTGGACTGTGGCTGGGAGGCGTGAAGCAAAGCTCAAGGAGCATGCGATGCGCACATCTCAGAAGATAACTGGAATCGTCACCACGATCGGGATCGACATCGGCAAGAATACCTTCCACCTCGTTGGCTTTGACCAGCGGGGTGCCATCATTCTGCAGCAGAAGGTGTCACGCGGTCAGCTCGAACGTCGTGTCGCCAATATTCCACGTTGCCTGATCGGCATGCAGGCCTGCTCGGGCTCCCATCACATCGGTCGGCAGCTGGCTGAAACTGGCCACGATGTGCGTCTGATCCCGGCCCAGTACGTGAAGCCGTTCCTCAAAGGGCACAAGAACGACTACCGCGATGCCGAGGCGATCGCGGAGGCAGTGCAGCGGCCCACCATGCACTTCGTGACGATCAAGACGCCGGAACAGACGGATTTGCTGGCTTTGCATCGCGTGCGCTCACGTCTTGTCGGACGGCGGACGGGCGTGATCAACCAAATCCGCGGCTTCCTGATCGAGCGCGGCATCACGGTGCGTCAGGGCCCGATGCCCTTGCGCAAGGCGCTACCGGAAATTCTAAGCTCAGACACTGGCGCGCTTTCGCCCAGAATGGTTGGCCTCATCGCTGACCTGGCCCAAGACTGGCGTCGGCTTGACGAGCGCATTGCAGCCGTGTCGGCCGAAATCGAAGCGCTGGCGGAGCAAGACGACAGTTGTCAGCGCCTGATGACCGTACCTGGGGTCGGGCCGATCATCTCGAGCGCCGTGGTGGCGGCGATCGGCAACGGCACCGGGTTCAAGCAGGGCCGCGACTTTGGCGCTTGGCTGGGGCTCGTGCCGAAGCAGGAGTTGACGGGGGATCGCACAATCCTGGGCAAGATCTCCAAGCGCGGCAACAAGTACCTGAGAACACTGTTCGTGCAGGCCGCGCACGTCGTTCTCGAGCGGCGGCCGAGCGCAGCGATGCGGGGTTTGTGGCCCTGGGTCGAGCAAGCTTCAAAACGGCTGCACCGCAACATGCTGGCGATCGCACTCGCCAACAAGCTCGCCCGCGTCGCCTGGGCCGTTCTCGCGCGCGGTGGCACCTATCAACCGAGGATCACCCATGCAGCATGACAAAGGCTCGCTCAGGTTCACCAAGGAGATGAACGCCACCCCTCTCCGCCACCATCACTCGCCTCATTGGGCGAGCGAGCGACGGTGGCTCCGAGGGGATGGCTTCACGTGATCCGGCTGACGTCAAACATCAGAACGGAGACTGAGTAGTTTAGTATCGACAGCTTTCCCACCGAGGTCTGCGAGATGGAATGAAGAGATGGACGAACGGTCTGCCCGGCGCAACCATGAGACTGGGTGCCATGATGGCCCAACGAGGTCTTTCCGCTAGTCAGCCTCGGATGCGCGCGGATACCCATGATGGCTCGGAGCAAATGCTCCACGTTAGAGGCCTGATACATTGTTGCAGCTCTCACGTTCGTCGGTCTTGGAGCTTCTGTCTTGCAACGCGCGGCCGGACCATACATATTGGCACAAATGCGAAGTGCCGACCGCGTCGAGCAAGGTCCGAGTTCGGAGGCAAAGCGGAAGACATCTACTCGGGATGAGTATTTCGTCGGCCGTGAAAAATTCGAAAGCAATTGATACGTCGGAGTGATTTGACCTGAACGAGTATTCGATTTTGCAAGAAAGCCGGGGTGGGTCTCGATTGTCTTGCGTTTTGGGATTCCGGATTTCGGCGATTTGTGGTTCCTTTGACGGCAGATTCGCTGTCGGAGGAAGCCGTGAGCCAGCCGCGCGACGATCGTCAGGACGATCTGTTTGGCCCATCTCTGGAGACGATCATCAACCTTCGCCATCCGCTGGTAGGTCTGGCGGCGGAAATCGACTGGAGCTTTCTGGCCGGACGCTTCAATTCGGTCTGTCGGGTTGGCCCAGGCCAGCCACCATTGCCGACGCGGTTGGTGGCCGGACTGCTCATCCTCAAGCACATGCACGATCTGTCGGATGAAGCGCTGTGCGACCGCTGGGTGGAGAATCCGTATTTCCAGTACTTCTGCGGGGAAGTGGTGTTCCAGCACGCGGCGCCGTTCAATCGTTCGTCACTGACGCGCTGGCGCCAGCGGCTGGGTGAGGAGCAGACTGCGGCGCTTCTGCAGGAAAGCCTTTCGGTCGCGCACCGGACCAAGGCGATCGAGACCAGGGATCTCGAGCGCGTGGTGGTGGACACCACCGTGCAGGAAAAGGCGATTGCGCATCCGACCGATGCGCGGCTGATTCACCACGCGATCGAGAAGCTGGTCGTCCTGGCCAAACGCGAGGGCATCGAATTGCGCCAGAGCTATTTGCGCGTGGCCAAACGCGCCGCCATCATGGTGGGACGCTATACGCACGCCCACCAGTTCAAGCGCGCCCGGCGCGAGCTCAAATTCCTGCGCACCCGGCTCGGCCGCGTCATCCGCGATATCCGCCGCAAGATCGAGGACGATCCCACGCGCGAGGAATGCTTTGGCCCGCTGCTCGATCTCGCACTGCGGGTCCGTCATCAAGAGCAGCGCCAGCGCGGACCCAAGGTCTACTCGCTGCATGCCCCGGAGGTCGAGTGCATCGGCAAAGGCAAGGCCCGGGCGCCCTACGAGTTCGGCTGCAAGGTCTCAATCGTGACCGCGGTCACCTCACCCAAGGGCGGGCAGTTCGTGCTGCACGCCAAGGCCTTGCACGGCAACCCATATGACGGCCACACGCTCGGTCCCCTCATCGCCGACCTGGAAAAGCTCACAGGTGTCGCGGTGCACCGCATCCACGGCGACAAGGGCTATCGCGGCCACACCTATCCCGACCACTTCAAGGTCTGGATCAGCGGCCAGGTCCGCCGCGTCACCAAAGCCATCCGTCGCGAGATGCGCCGCGCGCCGCCGTCGAGCCCGTGATCGGCCATCTCAAGGACGATCACCGGATGCGCCGCAACCATCTCAAAGGCCGCGACGGTGACCGCATCAACGCCGTGCTCGCCGCCGCGGGCTACAACTTCAGCCTGCTCCTGCGCTGGTTCGAGGAGCTTTTGCACGTCTTGTTGCTAATCCTTGCTCGCGCCGTCTTGGCGCCCCGCTTCGCTTAAAATAGCGTTCGGAAACATTCTTCACGGCCGACTATTTCGCATGTTGACCTTGGACGGACGTGACGACCCCGCGTGTTCTTTTTACGGCCGCGCCGGGCTAGGCCACAGCTTTCCCAATGGCATCCAGCAAGGCATGCCGTGCGAACGGCTTGCGCAAATAGGTGATGCACCCGGCATCCATCGCCTCATTGCGCGTGGCCTCGTCGTCGTTCGCGGTCATGAAGATGACAGGGCACTTCGATCCCGACGCCGCAAGCCGACGCTGCAGCTCGAGTCCCGAAATTCCCCCGAGGTGGATGTCGAGCAGCAGGCAGGTTGCCGTCTGCACGCTGTCGCTCTCGAGCAACGCCTCGGCCGAGGCGAACGTACGGCTATCGATGCCGTGGTGCGCTAACAACCGCTCCACGCTCTTCAGAATGCCCGCATTGTCATCGACCACGATCACGACTGTCGGCTGCGCCATCATTTCCGCGCTCCGTGCGTATGTGCCTTCAGGGTGCCGGCCAACCCTTGATCTGGGTCAATAGAACCTAGTCCGCCGTGAACACACGACGAGGGTCGTCGTTATAAAGGCGGTAGAGTCGGACTGCGTTTTTCTCGCAGTTATAGCGGTCCTCCACTGGAAGTACTATTTTGTTCCGCAGATCAACCACCAGTGGAGGCCGCCATGCTTGCGGAGAAAATCTTCCTGGTTCTGGAAACGCTCAGAAGCCACGCTTCCGATGGAAGCGTTAAGGTGATCAGCACCGCGCCACACGTCCCAGCCAATGTGCTGCCGTCCCAAAAGTAGAGGACAGCGACGCATGGCGCGAACGCAGGACAGTTTGACTTACGCATGTGTGGCGCGCGTTGAGAATGGGATTGGATAAGTCACATCACTTCCGTTCCTGGCACATTTGAGACATGCGCCGAAGTCTGAGAACGTCCGCTTATCGGGTGCCGGCTCAACCGGTCGACGCAACACAGGCGTTAAATCTCTCTGCTGGGGTTTCAAATTGCAAGGTCTCATGTGGTCGTTCGTTTAGTGACGAGCCACTTTGTTCAGATAGGCTTGCGAGTGAACTGACAAGTCGGTGCCCTTTGGAAAGTACTGTCTCAGCAGGCCATTGGTGTTCTCGTTCGGCCCTCGCTTGCCGGTCACAAAGTGCTAGGCTTTGGCTATTGCATAAGGCGAGTTTTCAGGGGGGATACCATGAGAAGGCGCGAGTTCATCACGCTTCTTGGCGGTGCGGTGTTGGCTTGGCCGATCGTCGTGCGGGCGCAGCAGGCAGCAAGGCTCTACCGCGTAGGCTGGTTGTTTGCCGCGGTGCCTCTCAAAGACATGGGCGGCCCTGATCCGGTCGATCCCGTCAGCCGGGCCTTCGTGCATGGCTTACGCGACCTGGGATATATCGAGGGGCAGAACTTAGTGCTCGAGCGTCGGTCTGCGGAGGGGAAGCTTGAGCGGATTAGCGAGCTCGCGGCGGAGCTCGTGGGTCTCAATCCCGACGTAATGATAACGGGCGGTAGCGATTTTATGGCTCAAGCGCTGCAGCGTTTGACTAAAACTGTGCCGATCATCTCGCCGTACGGCGACGATCCCGTCGGGGCCGGCCTCGTGGCCAGCCTCGCGCATCCCGGCGGGAACGTCACGGGGTTTCTCGCCTACACCGGTCCCGAGTTTGAGACGAAACGGCTTCAGCTGCTCAAGGAAGCCGTTCCGACGGCGATCCGCATCGCCTTTCTCGCCATGAAGGAGATTTGGGAAGGCCCCGTGGGGCAAGCACTCCGGGACGCGGCGCCGAGGCTGGGGGTGACGCTGATCCACGTGGAGCATGCCCCCTATAGCTATGCCGAAGCCTTCGCTCGGATGAATCGGGAGCCGCCGGATGCGCTTTTCGTTGCGTATCACCCTGTGAACTACGCCAACAGACAGCTCATCGTTGACTTCGCGGCTAAGCAACGAATGCCCGTGATTTACCCCTACCGGGAAGCCGTTGTGGCCGGGGGACTAATGTCCTATTCGGTAAGCACTACCGATCTATTCCGCCGCGCTGCCGGTCTTGTCGACAAGATTTTTAAAGGTACCAAGCCCGCTGACATTCCGGTCGAGCGGCCGACGAAGTTAGAGTTGGTGGTCAACCTCAAAACGGCCAAAATCCTCGACCTTCAAATTCCCGACACACTGCTCGCGCGCGCCGATAACGTGATCGAGTAACCGCGGCTAAGTCCGCTTCTGCCACGAAAGCGACATGGCCGTCGTCCCGGGCTACTTCCGATCTTGGGGGCATTGCGGACTTCCCATCTGCGCGCCCGGACTTCTGAGTTTGACCCAAACCGGAAGTCGCCTTGGCTGATGCTCGCCAGAAATCGGATTCAAACGGCTTGGTCGGTGGACCGCTTCTTTGCGGATTTTCTTTTGCTGAACGTGTCTTGCGCTAGAAATACGACGCCGATTTGATCTCCGGCAACGCGCACTAATTCGCAGCGGCGATACGCGAGACCCGTCGACGACAGAAGCAGGAAAAATTCCTTGAGGTCCAATCCTTCGAGAGAGCCTTCGATAAGCAAGCGCGCTCCGGTCTGAGACACGTCGATCATCATGCAGTCGCGTCGCCAAGTTCCATCAATTCCCATCATGTAAACAGGAATGCCACGTTCGAAATCGACGCGCCCGCTCTTTCGATCTCCATAGGCCATTGTGCAATCTCATCTTTAATAGGACGGAAACGGTATCAGCCCAGGCGGCAGCTTTTTCTTTGGCTCTTATGGAATGCCCCGGTTACTCTGAGATAGCTGGATCAGGTTGGCACAGCGGAACATCTACCCTAGCCGTAGATTCCGGTAGCGTCGGTTCCGGCAATCGAGGTGGTTCAGGAATTCTGTTTGCTCGAAAGAGCAACGCGGCATGGTACGCGTAATGCCGTTCAAGCGTTCCCAGGAGCACATCCAAGGAAATATCTGTTGGTTCCTGGCTCATTGGTTGCCTAGCCAAATGATCTGGCCACTTGATAAAATATGCTCGTCATAGCCCACATATAACGGGCGTCGTTGAAATGCTCATCCACAAAATCGAGCATGAGGAGAGCGACCACGGCGGACATTGCGACTCTCATGCCAGTAATATTACGAAGATCATTTTAATTATTCCTTAATGAAGGGTCGGGCGTCGGCTTAGATGCACAACGTCTCCGTAAAATTACGGCCTTATTAAACATATGGGTGTCTCATCGGGCCAAGCGATTCTTGAACCAAATCTTCATGCAATTGCTGGCGTCCCGTGACTATCCCGTGATCGACTATCGACGATGGGCGAATTCATCGGACACGAACGGCTCTTTCGAGCGGCCGACGGTGCATTCCTGCTGCACATGTCATCGGAAGGGAAACTCGAAGGACGAGTTCGGCTCTCTTTTTGGGATACGCGATGGATTCTCTATCTTGAGCAGAAACAAATTCAACACATAGGCTCAACTTTCTAAGAATTTCGACGGATCAAATTTTCATGGAAAGACGCGCGAAATCTCGCAAGCCTGTATTGATGTCTGGAGCAATTCAGTTCGCTCGCAGCACGATTAACTGTTTAATCTGCGACATTTCCATTTCGGGGGCGGCGCTCGAAATTACTAACACCCGCGACGTCCCCGATCGTTTCAATCTTGTCTTTAAGGCGGACGGCACGCACATTCCTTGTCACGTCATTTGGCGCGACGAGGAGCGGGTCGGTGTGGCCTTCGACTAATCCCGACGTTCGCGTTCCATGTCGCAAATTGGTACCTTTGAGACATACCGAGCTGCCGATGTCGGTTCGTGGGGGAAGATCGGAAGTGACCGGCGCGCGGTCAAAGTGGCGCTTTTGATCCATCTCAAAGCCCTGGCGGATGATCGCCAGAAATCGGATTCAAGCGGCTTAGTCGGTGGACCGCTTCTTCGCGGCCTTCTTTTTTGTGAACGTGCGTTGCGCCAGAAATGCGACGCCGATCTGATCATGATCACATCACAATTTATTAGGAAATCGAAGGCAGGCTATGAGTCTCCTTTGGGCTTGCAGGTAGGGAGTGGCCGCGGTCATGCATCCACGACGGTTTGCACGCGTTCGGCCGAGTGGCCGAAATGCCGACGTGGCCAAACTGATTGTTGGCCCGAAAGTGCCCGTCGTTGATTGCAAAGTTGTCGATTACTCCCCTGGGGGAGCATGCCTTCAAGTATGGGCGCAGACCACGCTACCTGATCGATTTGAATTGCTGTTCGGCGGTACCAAGAAGCGTTGCCGGGTCGTTTGGAGGACCGGACGACGTCTCGGTGTCGCGTTTTGACAGACCTGGATTTATTATGCATCGCGTTCGTTGGTTACGCTCGGCAGTAAGGGGCGCTTGAAATTTAGACCGCATTAAAAAGGTTTTCAGGCGATTGAAGAAACAATGTCGTTTCTCGAGGAACTGGACATCGCAGTCTCGCAGGGATCGGCCGAGAGCCGCGAGCGAGCGTTGTGGTATGCGACCGACTTATTGATAACGGGCCGGTATACCGACAACGAAATCTGGATGTTTGGCGAGATCATAGGTCGTCTAGAGCAGTATATTGAAGCAGCGGCCCGCGCCCAACTCGCAAGGCGACTGGCTCGGACCGACAACGCACCCATTAAAATCATCAACAAACTTGCGTTTGACGATTCGATTGACGTCGCAGGCCCCGTACTTCGTCAATCCGAACAACTCGATACCCGGACCTTGGTTACCAACGCTAGGTCGAAAAGCCAGGAACACCTGCTCGCGATCTCGCAGCGAAGGGCGATTTGCACAGAGGTAACGGACGAACTTGTGACCAGAGGGAATTGGCAGGTTTTGCGTTCAGTCGCCAAGAACAGTGGTGCGCGCCTTTCTGATTTCGGTATTTTGCACATGGTCAAACGTTCCGAAAGCGATTTGATTCTCTTCGAGCAGCTGGGCCACCGTAGGGACATCCCCAGGCATCTTTTCCATCAACTGATCGCAAAAGCGTCGGACAATGCGAAAAAGCGGCTCGAGAGTGAGCGCCCAGAGGCGGCAAGTCAGATACAGAGCCTGGTGACGGACGTCACGGGCGCGCTGCACTCGAAATTCGGACCTGCGTCGAAAAGCTATTTCGATGCGAAAAGGGAAGTGGCAAGGCTGCAGCGGTCCGGTAATCTGAACGAAAACAAGATCTTCGAATACGCTCAATCTCACAGGTTCGAAGAAGCTGCGGTCGGCCTCTCCTTGTTGTGCTGGTTACCTGTCGACGCAGTTGAGCGCGTGCTGGTTGATAAGAACAAGGAATTGGCGCTGATTGTGGCCAAAGCTCTCGGCTTTTCGTGGGTAACCGCGATGGCTCTGCTGTTCCTGGGTGCGCCAGATCACCGCATAGTCGCACACGATCTGGAAGATATGAAACGCGAATTTACGGAACTCAACGTTGAGACCTCCCGAAGCGTTCTGAGAACTTACCAGTCACGCAAGCAGGCGGTAGCGGCTGATTCCGACCAACGTCGTCTGGCTCAGCTTCATACTCCGTGAATAGCGTGCTGAGACGTCAGTGGGCGGGTCATGAGGGTGGCTCCGTGCAATCTTCAAGCCTACGAACTCAACCGTGGCAATCCACGATGAAATGTGGATGCCAAGACACGTGGTTTATTTCCGAGTTTGGCACGAAACCGACAATCGCCTTTCTCACGAGAGCATCGCGCTCCTTACCATGGGAAGTTTTTGAGCCTCGTTTTTGGCGGCTTCCGATTGCTGATGCCACTTCTCAGGCAGGGCGTTCAGTGAAATTTGCGCCGTTAAACCGTCAACGGCCTTCCAGGTTCCCGGCCGAAAAAACAAAACAGGGGCCGCTCATGTATGGTTCGGTTAGGCAGGATCCGGAACGAATTGGTCGGCATGCGCTTGAATCCGGTTCTATTGCGGAGGCGCGATGTGTCGTGGTCCATACGTTTTGCCGAGCCGATCATGCTGGAGGATGGCAGCAAACTCGCGACGTTACGCGACGCAATCAGGCACCTCGCCCAGATCATCCCCAAAGCCGAAGGCGACATGCTGCAGGTCCTGACGGCGTCCGACCTTCTGACGCAAGCGGCCGAACACGGCGGCCCAGTCGAGTTCGCGCGCATCGCCACGCTGCAGGCGATCAATCGCCACGTTGAGCGCATATTCGATCCGTCACGCAAGGATCACCATTGAGGACGCCGGAAGGTGGCGCGGGGTCGATGACAACGACCGAAAAGTATTGTGGCGGCATCGATCCTCACGGCACTCCTCGAACCGAGGCCGATCATTTCATGAAATGTCCGGGCTGCGGGGAATGGATGCACGATCTAGCTCAGATGCTGGCGCATGTGCACGACGCGGAGATTGAGATCGGCGCAGGTCCCGAACCGCCCGCGCGGGGCGGTCCGCTTTTATGAAAAGGGGCGCTAGCCGGTCCAACGCTAGTCGGTCTGTCGCGCTTCCGGTCGTGCGCTGAGGTGAGTTCCGGCCCTCAGCACTTCTTGTTGATAGGCCTTCCCATCCTCAGCAAACAATTCCGCCTCTCGCGTGAGCCAGTTTTGATATTCCATGAGTACATCGGAGGGCGTCTGGGCATCGCCAATATGTTTGGCCGCTTCAAGCGCCGCTTGCATGCCCTGATGACGCCGAGCAAACCAACCATCCGCAAATTCCCTCAAGCCTGCGAGCGTGGTTTCTTGGTTCGTCCAGAACTTGATGCCCATCGGCGCGAAGGCCTTGAAGGCAGCTGCTGGCTGCAAGATGTTCGGAACTAAAGTCACGTTATCGGTCATTGTCTTGGTCCGTTTGAGTTGACCTGCCTTATGCGTTGTATAGCGCACTAACCGTCCGCGCGAGAGACGTGCGATGTTCAAATATCGGACAACTAAATTAAATTTTCGCCATACGTCGTTGGATCAAGCCGCGCCCTTTGAGTCGAATTCGCCATTGAGCCAGCCGGAGCTGTGTCCCTTGGTTATTATGGGATGACTTGTCGTGCTGGCGCTCGCATTTCTATCGGCACGAGATTTAGGAGGCTGCCAACTGAGGCGGCGTTAAATCTCTTCGGCGCTGACACGGATGAAATAGAGGGGATTAGCCTCGTTGAATACCTCCAAGGTATTTCCGCAGGCGGGACACACAAAACAAAGCTCAAAGACATCGGGCGGAGCGCACGCGCCAAATGGTCCTGATCCGCTTCGACAGCTATTCGCGCGTCCTTGGAGTTCCTCATCCGGCGGCCCCGCCACCGTTAGCGACGTGGATCGCCGATAACATCGAAGATCATCTGATGGGCGGGGAAGACCCTGCGCCGCGTGGCCCCTCGTCAAGGCTGTCATGAAAGAGGCCGCCAACTGAGGCGGCCCTACTCTGTTTGCTCGGGGTGAAGCGCGGCCTTTTGTGCGTTCATCTCCTCTATCAATTTTTTGATCCCATCAAGTGTAAGGCTGATCGGTGATCCCGGCCAACTGGCGGCGGTAATGCTCGATCTTGCCGTCGAGTTCGACACACTTGTCGCACATTCTCAATTCCGCATTGCGCGCGACAGCTCCCATTGGCTGCCTCTTATATGACGGCGAACCGCCTCATTTGTTCATTTTAGCGAGTTAGTACACCTCTAAAAATAGGCCCCCATCAGGGGGCTACCGGGTTGTCGCAGGAAGAGCAGTAAAAGTTGCTCCCGTAATCAAACTGGACACCCTTAAATCCTTGGGAAACGCTTTCGACGCGAACGGATTGGTCGCCGTCGTGCAATGCCTGACCGTTCGCTTGCGAAAGTTCAGCGCTGCCCGTCCTGCCGCATTTTGGGCACCTCAGAGTTTCAGTCCATTGGTCGCGTTCCGCCATCCTGCAAATATGCGCTGCGAACCGTCCGTTTCCCAGTCTGTAAGTCCTAATTGGGACACTCGCTCTCACGAATTAGAACACAAATCGTAAGTTTAATGACGGTGCCCGATCTTTAAGCCCCCAGCCTTGGTCGGGCGACTCCAAAAACGGCCCCAGCGCGCTTGGCGAGCTGAGGCCGTTTTTTTTGGGCGGTTGCTATCGGGTACTGGCGAATTAGGCCACTCGCCATTTCAAAACAGTTGGCTTCTAAAACTCAATTTAGTGGTGTCGGCAGATTGCGAACCTACATCAGCTTCACGCATTTGGCGCTCTAGTGAAAAAGCTCACTGCGGATTGTCACCACTCCAAGCTCAACGGTACAGTGTTCGGCATGCATTATTGGTCTGAATGTCTACGGGGCCAAGCGGCCTCGTATCGGAAACTTGCCGAGCAGGCGGACGATCCTGTCGTCAAAAAAACCTGCTTGAGTTGACGTGCGACTGCGAGGAGGTCGCCAACAACATCGAAGATCATCTGACAGGCGGGTAACACCGAGCGCCGCGTAGCCCGTTTTCAAGGCTGTCATGAAAGAGGCCGCCGACTGAGGCGGCCTTCGCGCGTGGGGGCACAACAGCGCAACGCCACCACGCGGAATATGATCGCATGGTGGCGTTGCTATTTCCACGGCCGGGACCTCAAATCCCCAGCGGCCTAATGTAGCAAGTGATTTCGCAATGCTGGCTGAACGGTGCATTCAGAGACCGTTCATGATCGGCCGCGCAAGCCCGCAGGCTCGCTGCGACAGCCCGGACCTCGGCGGCGCAGCCGCGAGGTCCGGTTGTAGGGAAGCAGATGCGTCTTATCGGAGGACCCGTGCAGAAGAAATGTCAGGATCAATGACACTATCGGGTGAGATTTCGCAGGCTTTGACTTAAAATTTCGAATGACCGTTGTGGGTCAATCGCGTCACTTCGACCGCGCGCCGCCCACTTCCGGTCTTCCCCAATCAGCCGACATTCTCAGGGTCATTCGGCATGTCTCAAAAGTGCCAATAGGCGACGCCGCTTGATAGGGTGGTCTTACCACCTTGGAGAAGTTAATTCACTTTGCGAAGAACGATCCTTTTAATGTTCGCGAGGTCGCGAAAGCACTCCGCCAGCTTCAACAAAATCTCTTTCTCCGACCCGTTTGCTAAGGCGGCAGCATCTTGGCGCAGTGCTTCTGCGAGTTCGTCGCACTCGTCGATCGTAAAATGTTCGTCTTGCATCACGACCTTTGGCAATCGATGGATATTTTCGATTTCCAGCAATTTATGGCCCGGGGCGTTCCCGGAGGGTTGTTGATGCCGCTGGGAGTAACCTGTCACACGCGGGTCGCTCGGACTAGGCAAAACTCTCAAACGGCGTTTCTTATACTGCTGCCGTTTTTGCATAGTCCTTGCCGGATTTTGTTCGCAAGATAGGGCACATCCACTTCGGCCGATGTCAGTCTATCGGCAGCGAAGCCGATCTATTGTGCTCTTGCCCCGGGTGATCCGGTTCAACCACAGCTTACTTAGCCATGCCGGTAGTTGTACCTGTGCGCCGCACCTCACGTCGCTCGTGCCGTCCTGTGCGCCGCGCCTCACGTCGCTCGTGCCGTCCTGCGCGCCGCTCCTGACGCCGCTGCATGCCGATGGTCTGAGCCTCGGCATCAGATACTGTCAGTACGGTAGGGGCCGCCGCGAGTCCGAACGCAGCTGCCAATCCCATCAGAGAAAGGGCTTTTCGGCGAGAGATCATTTCCGACTTGATGATTGCATTCATGTCAAACCTCCCTGACTAGATGAAGCATCTGCGAACGGACCCCATTCCAGAGTGCCTACGTTGATCCAGATCAACAGGCGCGGTACGGCAAGCGTGAGCTGCGCTGAAGGCGTTAGATATTCCAGCTCTGCCCGGCGGCGGGGAGCACCGCCGTCCTTCTATGCGTCCATGGTCGCATTTGGGTCAATCGCGTCGTTTCGACCGTGGTTCGGCCACTTCCGGTCCGCACCTATGAACGGACATAGTCAGACCGCCCCAGCATGTCGGAAAAGTGCCAAATTCGGAAGTCGCTGGTCTCATTTCGATCATCCCATCGGCGCGGGCGAACCAGCGCGGGTGGCACGCTGAGGCCGGTGAGGTTGATGACACGGTTCGGACCCGCTTGGCAGTTCACTGCGAGATCGCCGGCTTGGTCCCTTCAACATGATGTCCACTCCCCAATCGGCAACTCCACAAACACCAGCCAGCCGGTCCCCCCGACGCGCGCGTAGGCCGCCACAACCTTTTGATCGTTCATGTCACGCGTGATGCGGGCCCATCCCCTCGCCGGGGATGTGCGCGCCTCCTGAACATGGGCGAGAGATGACAAATCCCGCAGAGACTTGCGCACGTCGAAATCTGGATGGGCGATGATACGACCTTCGGCGTTAACAATATAGGCGACACCTCGCTCGCCGACCTTGGTCTGCTGCACAATGTCCCACAGCAGGCTAAGGTTGAGTTCGACGACGCTCGCCTCGGGCCGCGTACCGGCCATCCCCAAGGTCATGTATGGCTCCGACTCGCGGCGCAAATAGACCGGCCCGTAATAAATCTTCTTGGCCACCGTCTCGGTGAATTTCGCTTCCTTCGAGTAGTCAACGCCGCTGCCAACCACTTCCAAGGCTAAACGCGATACCTTGTAGAACTCCTTGCCTTGGGCATCGAGTAGCGACAGCTCGGTGACAGCAGGAGCTTGGCGTAGAAGCCGCACCGCGTCGAACCGACGCTGCTCGATGGAGCCTCCTGTCGATGGCAGCTGCGTGGTCCAGCCGACTTGGCTCTGCATCTCCTTGATGAACTGAGCAAGCATGTCGGCGATGCCCTCAGCCTGCATGAGGAGAATTTGGCTTCGCAAAGCCCGACAGTCTGGCTGCGCATCGGCAGCAATTGGCCACGCCATCGCGAAACCAAGAGCAATGATGAGTTCCCGCCGCCGCATGTGGACCCCCCCTCATTCGACGGCAAGAGTGTGCGACTCGGCCGGGCATTTCAATAGAGCCGAAACCAGCTTCGCGGCTGCAAAATGAAATTCCGGCTGACGTCGGCTTCGGGTCAACCGCGCCGTTCTGACCACCGGCCAGCCATTTGCGGTCTATCCCGATAACCGGACGTTCTCTGACTTCGGCGGCATGTCTCAGAGGGTGCCAACAAGAGACTCACGCACCGCAGCAATTTAACAGTCTATTCGATCACCTCGTCGGCACTGACCAACATGGAAGTCGGGATCGACAAGCCCAGCAACTTTGCTGTCCGGCCATTGACGATCAACTCATGGGTGGTTGGCTCTTCGATGGGAATGTCTCCGGGCTTGGTACCCTTCAGGATCTTGTCAATGAAATATCCGTACCGGTGAACTTGACGCCGGAAGTTCGTGCCATAGCACAGCAGTCCGCCCGCGTCGCAGAATTCTCTGAACCCATACATCGACGGAAGACGCTGCGCCGCTGCAAACTCGGCGATTTCCTTCAAGTGGTTAAATGTCAGAGGCTCCGCCAAAGCAAGCAGGGCCTGCGCGTTCCCGCCCTTGATCGCAGCAAATGCCGTCACGAACCCCGTTGGGTCCCGCACTTCTGCGGATTGCACCTCGATTTCCATCGTCTTCGCTGCTGCCTGAATGTCCCGAAATTCCTCCACCTTGGCGGGGACGCCGCCGTTGAAGAGCACGCTCACCCGCGAGAACGAAGGCACCGCCTCCTGCAGGAGTTGCAGCCGCTTGGCCGCAAGATCCGACGAGATGCAGGCCATTCCCGTTATGTTGCCCCCTGGCCGCGCGATGCTGGCAACGAGCCTGTCGGCGCGATCGCAGGCGATGATGACGATCGGGATGGTCGCGGTCGCACGCCTCAACGCTTCGATGGGCTGTGGTCCCGCAGTTGCGATGACATCGACCTTGCGGTTGACAAGATCGGCGGCCATCTCGGCGACGTCTTCAGGCTTCCTCGGCACGCGGACTTCTACGTGAATGTTTTTTCCTTCAACATAGCCGAGCGCCTGCAAACCGTCCATGAACGCGGCCTTGTTGGGGTCCTTCGCCTCATCGTAATCGGCGCGCGGCACCGCCAACAAAAATCCCACTTGAGGCACGCCCCTCGCTTGCTCCGCTTGAACGGCAACCGGCATAGCGAAACTGTAGAGTACGAAGACCGCGGTCAGCATTGGCGCGCGCATGTCACACCTCCGAGTCCAGCCGACATTCCCGGGCGTCCGACCAAAAGAATACGCCCAGCGAGTGCCTCGCTCAAGTGAAAGGATAGTACATGAGGGCGGCGCTGACCTGTGGAGCGCATGTCTGGATTGGGTCAAACTGCGACATTCCTACTCAAATGGACCATGTCCGCTTTGGCTCCAATATCGAAAGTGGGTCGGGCTGGGAGGCGTTTAGGGTCAGCTCCGGGTGATCGATCAAAGCGCGTGCGAGCACGAGGCACGCCTTTCGCGAAATCGCCTGCTACTTGCCTGCCTGCGCGCGTGACTACTCGTTTTCCATCCGAGGAGATTTGACGTTTTTCTCGACGGTTTTCTGTTTCGGCGTTGTTGGCGTTTCCGATGAGAATTCGCTGTCCAACGGGCTCGGCTGGTGACCTGTCACTGCGTCGATCATTGACTTGGCCTGCGCATTTGGGTCCAAAACGGGATGTGGGTAAATCATACTCATTGACCGACCTCCGTCTTCAACGCCCCCAAGCTGCATCCTAGCTGATTTAGCTCTGTTTAGAAACCGGGACCGCTCTCAGTGCGGCCCTTGAGAACCGGGTCCGACCCCCACGGGACGCGAGATCAAGCCGGTTTGAAGGCGGCCGCGTTTTCAATGACCTGCTGCCACCGTTTACGACGGCCGCGTTCAACAGCCAACACTTTGCGAGCCTGCAGGTCCGCGATGATCTTGTCGATCTCGTCGGAGTCCAGACAAGTGCTATCGTAGCTCCATTGTGCTTGTTGCGTTCGGCACAATACTGAAGGTGCCCGACCTTCCGGCTCCACCAGCTCATGGTCGGGCGCCTTCAGAGCGGCCCTAGATCTCAACCCTGGGGCCCTTTCTTTTTGGCGCTGGCCGAATTAGGCCACTCGCGAATTCAAAACAGGTAGGGTGGAAGAGCTCGATTTATTTCCCTTTCGTCTTTAGGTCCTGCGCCGGAGATAGCCCGCCCGCTTTGGAAAACCCGGCATGCCGATAAGATCGTGACGCTATCAACTATCAGCGAGCTTCTTCAACGTCGCACGAAAGCTCAGGCTGCGGCTTCCCGCCAGGGTGGTGCCGAACACCTCGGCCCGGTCTGCGACAAAAGTCCCCGAAAACCCACTGGTAACTTCCTGCCCGGCGAATAGCGGGCGAACGAAGGGGTCAGAAAAGGGCGTGTGCTGATTGGTGGTCAGCTGACCCTTCCAGGTCCCGTTACCGACGGTGTAGGAACCGGTCGACCAGAAATAGGGGCCCCCACCGAAGAGCACGCCGTCTCGGAGGATGAATATGCCACTGTCGCGGCCCTTTACGCCGTCGAGCATATCGATATGAACGGAATAAAGCCCATTCTTCATTAAATAACACTCGAGCTCCTTCGGGCCAAAAGGCATCATGCGGCCGACGCCTGATCTTTATCAGCGCCCCGCGCGGCAGTTTTCGTCACTTTGCCATTGAGCCTGTAGGCCTCAAGCTCGTTCCGAACCTCAAATCCTAGTGGGATTGCCCGCAGCCGCAAGGGCCGCTGTAATAGCGCCATGGGCGGACCATCGAGACGGCAAATCTTCGGCGATCGGGTGCGCGGCGCGCAGGTCCGCCGAACATGCGCGTGAGCGGGCGAGGGAACTCAACGTCGCTGATGGGCGTATCGTCCGGTAGCTCGGGCGTCGCATAGAGGAGCACAATTTATTTCCTCTTCGCCTTTACGTCCTGCGCCGGAGATAGGCCGCCCGCTTTGGTCAGTGGATCGTTCGGATCGTGAAGCACGAAGCGGTCGAGGATCAAATAGATGGCCTCAACCGTGGAGGGCTGCAGCTACAACGACCGCCAAAACGAACAGAGTGATCGTGCGCTTGCTCATCTTTTCGCCTTCGGCCGGTCGACGCGCGCTTCTCGAAACTCTTCTGGCCCTTTGGTGAGCCGGAGCCGACGCTGGGCGCGTTCTTCGGGTGGCGCCGATGGGTCGATCATCTGGTCGATCGTCTCGGCAGCGAGCTCCCGGGCGCGCGATGCGCGGGCGGGCTTGCTGACCGGCTTCTCGCCGGGATATTTCGCCACGATAACCAGCACCGCGTCCAGCATGGCCCGCATTGCCTCGGGGCGGGTCATCGGCGTGCCTTGTTGACCTATCCAGGTGTCCAGCGCGGTGAGGCGGTCGGGCTGTAGACGGACGCCTATGAGCGTCCCTTTGCCTGTCGGCGGCGGCCCCCGGCGCTTCTGTTTCATGAAAACCGTGTTATCACAGAAGCAAGCCGAGGGGAAGCTTCGTTTTCTCGGATGCGATGCAAGCGCTCAGGCGTCTTGCTGCTTGAATGGTGGCGATCTTGGCCCGCCGGTTCACGCCCGGCGCCCCTTACTTCGGTGGGTGCAAATCGCCTTGAAGCCAGCGTCCAAGAACTCTTGGACTTCATAGGGTCTTCATACGCGGCCAGGGTCTTATGCACGCGATTGCAGACAGCACATTCAAACGTATGCAAGTCGACGCCCGGGCGTGCTAGCGCGATACTGACGAGCATCATGGAGGCCTTGCACCTCGGACAAGCGGGGCGCTCAATTGCAACGAATGGAATGACGGACGACAGGCGTTGAGACTGGGGCATGATGCTTCCCTCGAATAGGCGGGAGCGCAACACTCTCAGTCACCGGTAATGCCTAGGAGGCGGAACGGTGATTACGTGATCATACGCCTACAGGGATCTCAAACGCGACTGAATTCCGCGGATATGTGGATGGAAAGTAGGCGCTCGCAACGATCGCATTCATATGGGTAACTTATTGCTTTATGGCCGAACGATGTTGAGGTTAGGGCCCGGCCGGTTAATCGCCGGCGGGTACGTTTGGAGTAGTCAGTCGTTCGGTGTCCTAGCTGGACTGGCAATGAATCGATATCGAGGAACCCAAGCGGAGTTCCAATTCTCGATGGTTTCACCGCACACGGCGCATTCAAAGCTGCTGATCTCGCGCGCCTCTGCGATGTGCTCGCTGCGGTCATAAACCGCGCCGCATTTACAAGTTCGATAGCCCGTCATCGCAGGAATATGCGCTCAAATCGGTTGAACTTCTAGGCATCATCCCTGCCGCAATCACGGCAATCCAAGCAGTAGCGACAGAGCTCGATTAGCGAGATCTTGCCGGTTCACGCCGGTGGGTTTTTCTTTGGTCTTTGCCGCGGGGGCTTTGGTTCCAACATTCGGTGCGATTGACGCGGCCGGCGGCGTGAAACGAGAGGCCCATCTCTGCTCGAAGCGTCTTTGAAGATGAAGCGGTATCGCGGTCATGGCCGAGGCTCCTGGCTCCTGATCGCCCCGATTAAGGCCAACCCACGCCATCGATTAAAGGTCCGCCAAGGTGCTACACGCCTTCGGCATGATCCGGTTCACGCGGGCGGGTTACCATCGTGATTCCGCAAGGCAAAGAAAAGAAACGGCCCCAGCGCAGTTTTGCGAGCTGAAGCCGTTTAGGAGGCGCCCGACCATGAGCTGGGGCTGGAAAATCGGGCTCGTTCAGTAAGCTTACAATTCGTGTCCTAAGAGCTATCGCCCAAAGTTGGTGACGGCGGGAATCGGAAAGGCGGCATATCGTGGGGGTGCTTGACGCCTCCACTTCTCCACCGAAGGAGCGATATGCCGTGTCCAAAGATAACATCATCAAGCTGATTCAGCCAGGAAACGTCGACGACCAACTCACCGAAATCTTGCGTAATGGGGCGCGTGCCCTGTTGGCCCAGGCGGTCGAGGCCGAGGTCGCGGATTTTCTCGGCAAGCATGCCGATTTGAAGACCGCGGACGGCCACCAGCGCGTCGTCCGCCACGGTCACCTGCCGGAGCGCGAGGTGATGACCGGTATCGGTCCGGTCGCCGTCCGCCAGCCGCGTGTGCGCGATCGCGAGGCGGCCGCCACCGATCCCGACCGCATCCGGTTCTCTCCGTCGATCCTGCCGCCCTACATGCGCCGTTCGAAGTCGATCGAGACGCTGCTGCCGATCCTTTACCTGAAGGGTATCTCGACCGGCGACTTCTCCGAGGCGCTGGCGGCGCTGCTCGGCAAGGATGCTGCCGGGTTGTCGGCATCCGCCATCGGCCGCCTGAAGGATGGCTGGCTCGACGAGCACACCGCGTGGCAGAAGCGCGATCTGTCGGCGAAGCGCTACGTCTATATCTGGGCCGATGGCATCCATCTCCAGGCGCGCCTCGAAGACGAGAAGCAGTGCATCCTGGTGCTGATCGGCGCGACGCCGGAAGGCCGCAAGGAACTGGTCGGCTTCACCGATGGCGCTCGCGAGAGCGCGCAGGACTGGCGCGATCTGCTGCTCGACCTGAAGCGGCGCGGGCTCGATGTGCCGCCGCGGCTCGTCATCGCCGATGGCGCGCTCGGGTTCTGGAAGGCCGCCGGCGAGATCTGGCCGAGAACGCGCGAGCAGCGCTGCTGGGTGCACAAGACCGCGAACGTGCTCGCCAAGTTGCCGAAGAGCCAGCAGCCGAAAGCCAAACGCGCGTTGCAGGAGATCTGGATGGCCGAAACCAAGGCCGCCGCCGAGCTGGCGTTCGACGCCTTCATCGAGAGCTACGCGCTGAAATACGAGAAGGCCGCCGACTGCCTGAGCAAGGATCGGGACGCGCTGCTGGCTTTCTACGACTTCCCGGCCGAGCACTGGAAACACCTGCGGACGACCAACCCCATCGAAAGCACCTTCGCCACCGTGCGCCACCGCACGATCCGATCGAAGGGTTGTCTGTCAAACAGGACCGCGCTCGCGATGGTCTTCAAATTGCTCGAGGGCGCGCAAAAAAGCTGGCGTCGTCTCGACGGCCACAACCAGTTGCCAAAACTCGTTCTCGGTGTGACATTCAACGACGGGATCGAGGTCATCGCCAAGCCGACCGACCGTCAGCCCACAACCGCCGCCGCCTGACCGGCCCGGCCGTCACCAAAATTTGGCGATAGCTCGTGTCCTAATTCGTGAGATGAGTAAGACGAGAGACCGTCTCAGTTGGCGCCCCCTTTAAGTTGCCACCTGGCCGGGCTGTCCTCGCCAACCACCATCCCGCTATTGCAGGCAAAGAAACGGCCCCAGCTGGGGGGAAGCTGAGGCCGTCTTACTCGTGATGTATGCCGGGGGCGGCCCGACACAATTCTGATGTAGTTTCGCAATCCGCCGATCCCATTAAATTCTGGTTTAATTGGCAGCCAACGACCACCGCGCCGAGTGCTCCCTTTCCAACCACCATCCATCCGTTGCGGACTTGGGCACGATCCAGACGATGAGTGCTGAGGGCGCCGGTTCACGCCCGGCGGGTTTTTCTTGCGGTGCACTGTGCGACCGCTCTAGGCTGTCGGTATTGGTTTAAAAATCTCCAACTCAGCCCTGGTTTTCAAAAGGGTAAGGCAAATGAGCATTTTCCCGCATCTCGCCGTGCTGGGTTTGGCGGCATCTCTCAGTTCGCCAATCCATCAACATCAAATTGATTTCAAGGCGACTTCTCCTGACGGCATCCAGCGCATCAATCAGCTTTGGCTCGTGACCTACATCAACGAGGCCGGTCTGGAAACTGTCGCTCAGGCAAAGCTAGTGACCGGTGAATACGCGCCGTTGATCGCCGCCGATGCTGAGCGGCTGGAAGGCGTGATGGAAGCCGCCCATGACATCGCGAAAGCCAAGAACCTGAAAATGCGCCTTATCAAATTCACCAGCCGCTTGGAGATCGAGGACATCGCCCCATGAGTGGGGCTTCGGCAATTCGCCCGCGTCCGCGCTATCGGTCGCGCGCAAGCTTCCGGCGTCCCCAATGACGATCTTTGCGCTCCGGATTGAAAACGCGTTCAACGTGGCGGTTTAGAGCCCGGATGACGCCAATGCGCGCAACTTCGTCGGGCCTCCGAGCGTCACCACCAGTATCAAGGCTTCCATCGCAGCCTGCCATTCCTCGGGCCAACGGTTTGGTTGGCCCGGCGGGTTTTCCGTTGCGATGATCGCGAAGTTTGCGCCGCAAAACGATCGACGAACAGGAACAAGTCTCGCTATAAGAGAGTCTCCATTAAACGGATGGGTGCCGACATCTCGAGGAGTCTGATGTCACGGCCTTGGACGGGAAAGAAAGGACCATCTTCCCATCGAAAGCGAGTTTCGCGCGAGGCTCTCGAGATGGAGATCACCGCTGCGGTCAAAAAGTCGGATCCGCAATGCGAACCTTTTGTTGGAGTCTTGATCGAGCATCATGCGCCGAGATCGCGTGAGGATACGAACTGGGCTATTAAGGGAATTCGGTTTGGAAGGGCCGCTCGCGACAAGTGCAGCGCAGCCTTGGTCGGTGTCATCGATAAAATGCAGGGCGCGTTTGAACTTCGTCAGGATCAGGATGGTAAGATGTGATGATTATTCCGCCGGTATCTGTCGGTGCATCCGGACGAGGAGAGAAGGCTTACTTTTTACTGAGGTAGGTTCGCAAAGGGTTTATCCCCCGGGACCGACGCCGTTAGTGCGGCTGGGGCGGCCGAAAGCCTCGACGCTCTATTTTCGATAAACAACTGCCCAGCCACTAACATCACGGCGGCAAACGCTGTCGCCAACATTGCGGTGGCCAACTGGGGGACTTCGTTCATTCTCTGCCCTCTACCAAAATACCACTGATCAGAACGTTAGTCAGGGGTACTAAGTTCCGGGTGTGGCGCCGCTGAAACGCGGCTCCCGCCACAGTCTGACCGAGAGGCGGGAGACCGCGCCTTGTCGTTGGGTGCATCTTTGGGAGCACCACGGAACGAACTCAACCTGGGAACCGTTGGATTCTGTCACGGAAAAAGGGGGAGGGTAAGCAATGGCTCAGAAAGCCAATCTCACTCCTATCGACAAGTATGAGTCGGATCGCCGGGAGGCCGAGAGGCTCGACCTGGAGAAGCATGCGCGATTGGAAGCGGGTTTAATCGATGCGGTGAGAGCCATTCAGCCAGCGCCAACCGCTGAGCATCAACGCCGGGAAGGCCTATCGTTCTGGCAGGCGGTCAAGACGATGTTCAAGTAGACCTCGCCCGGACGATGAGGAGGCGAGGGCGCCGGTTCACGCCAGGTGCTTGTCTGTCATTTGCCGGTCATAATCCGCAACATGCCTTCGTCGGTGATGATAAGGCCTCGAAAGTCGTCCGTAGCGTAGCCCATAGACAACAGCCGTTCCCGAATTTGGGTGGGAATAGTACGGCTCTCCCTCGCATCGCCAATTTGCTTCAGGGCGCTCAATTCTTCGTCACTCAGCGTGTCAGGTCGGGTTTCGGACATCCAGCAAATATGCGCCGGTGTCCGTCCGTTTTCCGCCACGACTGCATCATCCAGACGATGAGAGGTGAGGGTGCCGGTTCACGCTGGGGCATTTGGGGTGGGTTATTTGTCTAAACCTGCGGAAAGCAAGCGGAACAAAGCACTATCACCCTCAATTTGGGCGGTCTCGCGCGAGGTCTCAAAGCCCGTCATCAGTGGCGTATCGCCTTCGTAAACTCGCCACTCCCATCGCGTTGGCTCCAAGGGGGTTACCGTGACTTCAAGCAGCCGTGGGCGGGACCTCTTTGGCCATCCAAGGAATATGCAATGCGGATAGTCAACATTCCAGCCCGGAACGCTGCCACAATCAACTGACCCACTACCAGGTACCCACCGCGCGTTCACCTTTTCCGACTGACCGTAGAGACCTTCGATCAGTAAGGCCGCTTCAGTTGGCGACATTGATAATCAATGCGCAGTCGCCGACCCAACCCGGCTGGTTTTTCTTTGGCTTTTGCCGCGCGCGGCGCATGTTGACCGGCGATCCTTTCAATCCAACGTTCTTTGGTGCGGCCGGGATTACCAGCGAACCGAAACGAGCAGCCCATCGCTGCTCGAAGCGTCTTTGAAGGTGAAGCGGAATAATGCTCATGGGCTGAAGCTCCCGTTCCGGATCGCCCCAACGTTCACAGCAACTCGCCCCAGGGCTAACGGGTCCCTGCGGTCACGCCGAAGTGCTCGTCGGGGCGATGAGAGGTGAGGGCCGCCGGTTCACGGCCGGCGGGTTTAAGATTTTGCGTTGCTTTACTTCGGATCAACGATGCTCTTTGATGAACCCTCGGGCGCAGCCTGCATGCCGGGCGGAGACTGCCCTTGAGGACTCCCCGCCGGCGTGCCGCCGCTGCCGGTGGTGATCGGGCCGGTCCAGCCCTGCGGCTGAAGCTGCCCTTTATTGTCATCAGGCAACGCAGTGCGGCCAGTGCTGTGCTGAGAGTCGCCGGGTTGCTTTTCTTCGGATTGGGTCTGAGCTGATGCCATCGATGTGCAGGCCGCAACGCAGAGCGCGGCCAGTATAAGGCGCATGTACGATCCTCCTGTGGGCTACTTGTCCCCAAGCCAGCGGAATGGCGTTGGTTCCTGCAGCCGCCCGGAAAAAGGCGTCCCGCGGCAGTCGCGGGCTGGCTTCCTCATCCCCGATCGCGCCATCTTAGCGCGCGGGGTCGCCAGCGACGACTTAAGCTAACAAAAGAGCAGGGCGCTCGCGCCTTACGTCTGGTGCCATCCGGAAGATGAGAGGCGAGCCCGCCGGTTGGCACGTTTTCTGCCACGAAGTTTGCATAGATTCGATTTGGCCGTGCCGAAGGCTTACAGCTCGCGGTTTGGTTGGGGAGCCCGACGTGTGTCGTCCGGCAGTCGTCGCGCGTCGGGCCGCTTCCCAAAGCGATGAAAGGTGAGGGGGTCGTCAGCTCCACCTCGAAAAATTTTGGACCCAGTTTTGGACCCAAACCACTCGGAACGTGGCATTACCAAGCGGGACAATACGGTTTAGCAGAGTGCATCAAACCGCTGCAGTACCTACGCATTGTGACAGCGTAGGATTAGAAAGTACGCACCCCGTCGTCTTTCAAGACCGGTGCCTTAATGGCCCCGCCGGCGATATCGCGTAGGCTTCAAAAC
Source organism: uncultured Alphaproteobacteria bacterium (assembly GCA_963734795.1). Taxonomy (GTDB): domain Bacteria; phylum Pseudomonadota; class Alphaproteobacteria; order Rhizobiales; family Xanthobacteraceae; genus Bradyrhizobium. Next base: position 168,463 of record CAVTIW010000008.1, on the reverse strand, counting down.
GTGATTTCTGCCGAGAGATGGTCGCTTGTCTGACTTCACGCACCCACGCCATCCACCCGACCAAGGTCATTCGGACGATGAGGTGAGGGCGGTGGCCTGCGGGTCTTCCGCGACCAAAACCATGCCCGCCGCCGACGTGGAGTCCGCGACCAAAGGGCTCCGCTATATTGTGCCGCCATACGGCGTGACGACCGGCGCGCTAGTTGGTGGTCACTCGATCATGAGAATTGGCGTCGGGTTACTGGCGGGTTGCTCTACGAGATGCTGAAGCAGCAGAGAACACCAGGCGAACAGGCTGCTACCATTTTGCTACCCAATTGCTTGATACTGGATGGTACGGGAAGCGGTGACAAGGTTCCGAGATCTGAGAAAAGCCCAACAAACAAGGACTTCTTGGTGCGGTACGTAACCAGAACAGACGTCTACAACCGAATTACAAAACCGCTGCTCTACCGCTGAGCTAAACCGGCGAACAAAACTTCAATGGTCCAATCGACGCTCGAAAGGTTTTGTCTCTTTTTGCCTGCCGCAATCGGTGCCGACGGGGCGGGCGCGCCGTCAAATACCAGAGTTGTTTGCCAAGGGCTACAGGCACGAATCCGCTCCGAAGGGCATATGCGAAAGTCGCCCCTCGTCTATCTAACCGGGGTTGAAAGGACAATCAGCGCGTCGGGGTGCGGGAGACGCTCGCCGCGCTTGTAGCCCCCGTTTGCGCGGCTACACTTGAGCCGAGGGAATCAAGATCGGCTGGGGGAGAAGCGACATGGCGAACAGGCTGGTGCTGGCTGCGTTTTTCGTATCGATGTTTGCTGTCTTGGGACTGACGGCGGCTCACGCCGCGGATCCTGCCTTCTGCAAACAATATGCCCGGGCGGCACTCAACCAGGTGCGTGGCGGGCTATCCGATCCTGCCTGCGCGCCTCGTCTTCAAGGGGCCCGCTGGTCATCGGATTTCGCGGTTCACTATGAGTGGTGTCTCGGCGCGTCCTTTGGCGCCGCGGGCGGCGAAAGGGATGCCCGCACGCGCTATTTGCGCGGCTGCACCGGCCATTGATAGAAAGGCGCCGCGCAGAACTCGCCGTTGGCGACCGGCATGAAAAAAGGACGGCCGCAGCCGCCCTTTTTCTTCGTCCTGGCTATGCAGACGGTTCATTGGCAGGGGTGGCGACGGCCGTCCGCGCCCTTGAACCAGGCACCCGGCTGACAGACGAAGCCGTTGCGCGCGACGTAGCTGTCATTGTAGGTCGGGCCGCTGTTGTAATAGGCATAGGCATCGTTGCGGAACGGTGACGTGGCGAGACCGGCCGCCGTGCCGACCGCACCGCCCACCGCGTTCGTGGCGACGTCGCCAGGCCAGAAGCCGGAATCGTGGCGCTGCCATCGGTTGTCGTTCCAGCTGTCATGCCAGCCGTTGTTCCAGTTATTGTTGTTCCAGCTATTGTCCCAGTTGCCATCGTTTCGATTCGCCGAGGTCCGATAAGCGCGGCGGCGTTGATAGTCGCCGGTGTAGGGATTATTCGGGCCGAGGTTTTGGCAATTGGCGTTCGGATAGAATTGCGCACAACGGCCGGGATTGGTGATCACCTGCTGCGCCATTACCGGGCCTGCCAGGGCAGCGGACATCACCACGGCGGCAGCGCCGAGAAGTCTGAGTTTGGTCATGCGTTGCTCCATTGTCAGTGGACGCAAGCTAAGCGGGAGCCTTCACAGGCGTTCCGATTTTTTTTCCCGGGCCCGGTCAAACCGGCGTGAGGCGCGAAAACAAAAAGGGCGGCCGTGGCGGCCGCCTTTCGGTTCCATGACCGCCTTCGCCAGCAGGGATACCAGCGGCCGTCCGCGCCGCCGACCACGTCGGCCGCGACATTGCCTGGCCAGAAGCGTGGTGCGGTCTTCAAACCGAGGTGAAGTTTCGGTTCCACTGTCCCGTCAAAGGGCGATGTGGTGAAGTCCACGATCGGGCGCGCAGGGCTAATGCCGGCCTTAACATTTCCAAAGCGCGATCACTCGCAATTCAGCGGACGCCACTGCTTACGCATTAGGCTTACCGGCAGTTTCGACCGTGGCTTTAACCCTTGACGCGGCAGGTTCGGTTAGGGTGTGGCCAGTAATCGGGGTCCAAAACCATGCGCGTGGCACTTGCACTGGCCATCTTGATCGGAACGGCGTTGCCGGCTGCTGCTGGCGAGGGCTTCGATATCGTGATTCCGGGCCGCCCCGGCATACCCGTCATCATTAACGGCGTCGACGCATCCTATGCCGTCGTAGAAGGCGAAGGGGGTCTCGGCAAGGGCCTGCACGTGCAACCGACCGTCTATGGCGGCCGCCCCATCGTTCCCGAGCCGGAGGTCGGTCATTACTATCCGAGCGCCGGTCATTTGCCGGGCTACGGGCGTCTCGAAATCGAGCCGCCGCCCGGCCGCATCCTGCCGCATCCGGCGCAGAGCTATCACCAATCATGGTCCGCGCAATCGGCCCCGCATCAAGCGCAGCCCGAGGCCCCACTTTATCCGCCGCGGCGAAACGGTGGCGCGGGCATGTTGCAGGAACCGGCAAATCAGCAGCATCGCAAGTCCCGGTAGCTTCCAGACTCAGCAACAAGAAACAGATCCACAGGAGTGCGTAATGCGTCAGACGATTTCAGGATTGGTAGCGGCAATCGCCGTGGTGGCCGCGGGTGCGGCGCCGGCAATGGCATGCGGCGGAGGCGGACTGTTCCAGGGTTCGTGCTCGCCTTGCGGGCAGAGCTATGTCAGCCCGTGCGCGCAGAGTTACGTCCTGGCCCCGGTCTATTCGGGCTGCGACAGTGGCTGCGGCTGGTCTTATGAGCGGCTGCCCGACCCGGTGCGCGAGTATTCCACCGCCGAACCTGTGCACCAATATTATTACGCCGACCAGGGTCCGACCTATACCGGTCCCGGCAACTTCGCGCCTTTTCCGACTTATCGGGAAGGCGGCTGGGGCTATCGCCACTACCACCATTATTATGGCTACGCCCACACCTATCGCTATCGCTACGGCTACGCGCCCCATCGCGGCTATGCGCCGCGTTTCTACGCGACGCACCATCGCAGCCTGCGCTACGGCGCCCCGATGGGCATGCCGAGGGCCTACGGCTATCACGAGATGCACGAACGCACGATGCGCCGCTACAACTGATTTCGGCACTTTATTGAGAACATCAATGCCCGCTCGCAACCCGCGAGCGGGCATTGGCTCTTTTCGGACCGCTCAGCCCATCAGGCCGAGCCTGCTGGCGCCGATATAGAGCGCCAGTACTGCCGCATTCGAGACGTTGAGGCTCTTGATCTCGCCGGGCATGTCGAGCCGCGCCACCACGCTGCAGGTCTCGCGCGTCAACTGCCGCAAGCCCTTGCCTTCCGCGCCCAGCACCAGCGCCAGCGGCTGCCGCAAGGTCACCGCGCCTAGATCTTCGCTGCCCTGGCTGTCGAGACCGACGGTCATGAAGCCCTGGTCGTTCAGTTCGTTGAGGGCGCGCGCGAGATTCTGCACCGACACGATCGGCACCAGCTCCAGCGCGCCCGACGCGGATTTCGCCAGCACGCCGGTGGCTTCGGGGCTGTGGCGCGCCGTGGTGACGATGGCCTTGACCGCGAACGCCGCCGCCGAGCGCAGGATCGCGCCGACATTGTGCGGATCGGTGATCTGGTCGAGCACCAGCACGATGCCCTGCTGCGGCAGCGTATCGATATCCGGCGAGGGCAGGGCCTCGGCCTCGGCCAGCAGGCCCTGGTGCACCGCGTCCGGACCGAGGCGCTGGTCGATCAGGCTGGGGCGCACGATTTCCGGCGTCACGCGGGTGTCGATGTTGTCGTCGGCAAGACGCCGCGCGGCGTTTTCCGTCAGCCACAGCTTGCGAATCTGGCGTTGCGGATTGGCCAGCGCCGCCGCCACCGTATGCCAGCCGTAGAGGATGATCGGACCGTCCGGATTGGCGTCGCGGTCGCGCCAAGGCGGCCGGCGGCCGGTTTCACGGCCTTTATCGGCTGCTTTGCCGCCGCCGCGCTGAAATCGCGGCTTTCGATCATGATCGCTCATGCCCAGCTTGTGTCACGGGTTCCGGATAATGGCAATTTGAGCTCCCGACAGGGCGTATTAACAACCCCGGTTGGTTGACTTTGCCATGGCGCTTCCCTCATAAACGCGCCCGACCGGGAGCTCGCCATCGGCGCCCGGTTTTAGCGTCATCCATGGCCTTATCGCCGCGATTTCGGCGAATAGGTTTGCGATGCTGTTGAGCGGGGGAGTGTCCCGAGTGGCAAAGGGAGCTGACTGTAAATCAGCCGTCTTATGACTTCGAAGGTTCGAGTCCTTCTTCCCCCACCATCCTCCGGTTGAAACCGTTGCAAGAAACCCAATGATACCAGGCATTACTCGAATCGTCAAATAGGCCCGATTTGAGTCAGTTTTGAACCGCAGGTTGTGGTCATTTTGCAAACCGCGCTGGGGCACAACTGGGGCACAAATTCCGGAATTTCTCTGGGTCAAGTGGGTGACGATGTTCGCGGTGCGTTCACGCTATCTTGTTTTCTCTTGGATGCGGTGTTCCAGCTTGGCGACGTTGGCCGTCGTTCTAGTTTATCGTCCGATAAGGCATCGTCAGGTCGGCAAGATCGTAGGTCAGAAGCTGAAGGAGGGCGTCTGCGTTTGGAGCTCGATCGGCCAATGTCAGCTGCTCCAATCGTTCACCGAGCATGAAGATCTCAAGGTCGAACTCGTCAAGTTTGGCGAGCTCGACGTCCGACATGCGAGCGCGCTCGTGCCATTCCACCGGAATAAGGGCGTCGGGATTGGTACGCTCACCGAGGTCGTCAGCGTACAATTGAAGAGCCCTGTAAACCAATTTCAGATCTGAGAGCTTCATTAGCGGCTCCTCCCTCCGTTCGCCTCGATCCACGCCTTGCCGGCGCCGGTGATCTTCCAGTCGAATCCATGCCAGTGAGGCAGCCGACCCGGGGGCAGCACGCCGTCCCTTTCGATGAAGGCGAGCTTGCGAAGGGCGTTGATGCCGCGCTCGGTGATCCTTTCGGATGATCCGGTCGCGTCGGTCAGTAGCCACTCAGTCCAGCGCCATGCCCGTTCCTGGAGTATGTCGCCGCCATGCATCGCCATCAGCAGCTTGAGTGGCACCGGCGTCAGCTTGGCATCGACACCGGCCGGCGGGTAAACCGGCTCGGGCGGCCGCACGAACCGGCCATCTTGCGGATTGCTGAAATCCAGCCACCGCTGATGCGGCGAGATGCCATCATCCGGAAACGGCTTCCACCATCCCACGGCCAGCGACAGCGGAGCGCCGGCCGGGTTCCACCAGTAGCTCGTTTCATATTTGCCGCGCCGGGCGATGGCGACCGAAGGATGCGGCGCCCTGGCGGCGAATCCCTTAACGTAGACGTAATCCCGCGACGACACGTATTCGGACACGTCCCGCCAGCCGTCGGACGCCAGCAGCGCGACGTATGGGAGGTCTGTGGTCATCAGGCGCCGATCCTGATGCTGGCGGCCTGCGCCCGAGTGAGGGTGATAGACGGCACACTGTCGTCAGACTCCCATGCGCCCGCAGCGAACAGCGCGGGTACCGGGCTCGATAGCTGCTGCAGGGTCAGTTTTTGCCGCCGCTGATCGACGTGATCGATCATGGACCACACGCCGTCCGCTCCTTCGTCCAGGAAGCCACCGTCGATTTCGAGCCGTCCCATTACGGCATCGCCATCATAGACAACCAAATTCACGCGGCTTGCCGTCATCGCTTCATCGGAGCCAGCCAATTCAAGCCGCGCCGTCAGCCGTTCGGTAGCGAGCCAGCGCACGGCGTGCTCGACACTGATTTTCTTTGCCATCACTTGTACTCCTTCAGCAGCTTCTCGACTTCGACCGCGCGACCGCGCAGCCGCTTGATCTCGGCGCGCAGGCCTTTTTTAACTGCTGCCTTCACCGCATCGGTGACTGGGCGGCCGCCTTCGACACCGCCGCCCTTCGCGAGCATGGTGATGTAGGGGCGGCTAAACGCCGTCATGCGGGCCATTTTTCCGTGCCAGTCGTCGCCGAACAGGCGCTGGCCGAGCTCGACGAAACGGTGGGTGTCGCGATCAGCGGCCATCGGTCGTCTCCCAGACCGCCGCGACGTCACGCTCGAACCTCTCGGCATCGCTGTCCTCGATCGTGTAGTCCGGCTGAACGATGACAGCATCCAGCAATCCGGATGATTGGTGCGTGAGCATGAGATGCATGCACCCCGAAGCGGCCAGTTTGATCTCCACTCTTGATGTATCGACGCCCACGCCCACGCCGGCTTTGCGGAGGATGGCGAGCATGTCGATCAAAGTCTTTTTAGCCATCTGCAGTCTCCGGTGGTGTTTCTGACGCCCTGAGCCCGGTAGCCGTCACCGGCGCCGGGCGTGAGGTCGATGTCGAGACGATTACCCGGCGATCAGCGGGCATCGCTGAGCTTCCATTCATGGCCGTTCCAGCCGTGGGTTTTATTCCAGCTGTCGAAGCGAGCCTGCTGCGCCTTGATCTCGGAGCGAACGCCCTTGATCTGCTGGTCGCGGCGACAGAGATCGCTGTCCTTCAACTCGTCGAAGGTGTGGATCATATGCGACAGGAACCAGCCGTGGCGCTTGTCGTGGAGATCCTGGAAAGTGTCGCGGCTCACGTCGACCGACTCATATTCGTGGCCCCAGCCGTGCTTTTTGCCCTGGAAGCGCGTGGTGACCGGCTTCGTCTCGTCCGAGACGGCCTTGCGATCGGCGACGGCGCGGATCTCCCAGTTCTTGAGCCGCTCTATCATGCTGCCGAGGCGGTCTCGGCTGACTTCGAACGGCAATGCCTTGGCGCCGTCGCAGGACGCCGACTGCCAGCCGTTGCCGGGGCGCTGGTAGCCATGGTGGGCGATGGTGCCGGTGTTGGCGAGGTAGCGGTTGCCGCAGCACTGGCAGGTCATCGTAGCGGCCTCGCGCTCGATCTGCGCCGCGGTCTTGGGCGCGCCCGGCCCGGTCTGGCGCTTCACGATCAGCGGCTTGCAGGCCTGGAGCAACGCATGCAGCGGCAGCAGCGCGCTCTCGATGAAGTCGGCGTACTCGGTCAGTCCGCGATGCTTCCGCGCACGCTTCAGAACGGTCGGCATGTTGTGCGTGCCTTGCACGAAGGCGTCGAAATCGTAGGCGGCGAGCCACCAGTCGCGGCGGTCCTTCAAGAACGCCTCCTCGGCGTCGTCGGCGGACCAGTTGATGATCTCCTTGGCGCCGGTGAAGTCTGCATTGCGGACCGCTCCGGCGGCGATGCCTGTTTCGAGCTTGGCGATGGCGCTGGCCAACATCTCGATGCGGCGGGGCGAGAGGCGATCAGAAAACGGGGCGAGGTCCATGGTTGTTCCTTTCTGACGCCCCAAGCCCGGTAGCCGTTTTATCGGCGCCGGGCGTAAGGAGCGATGGCAAAGGATTTAGCGGCGCTTCAGATCTGCGCAGGCGTCGGCCAGCATGGTGCCGGAGCCGGTGGACAACGCGCGCTCAATGCGACGCATGCCGTCCTGATCCCACACCGCCGAGCCATCCTCACGAATTTCGACGACGCCATCGGATGTCGGCAGATCCGGATGCTGCGCGAGCCAATCGCGGACGTCGCCCTCGATTTCATCGGCGCCCTCGATCTCGACTGGAAGCGTGGGGTCGTTCTTCCAGAGACCGACGGCAACGCTGTGCGCTGTCGCGCCGGTGAACGTTTCCGGGCCGCCGCCATCGAGATCGTAATCCAATGCGGCGAAAACGTATTTCCTGCGCTTCGTGGGATCGAGCATCTGTCGTCTCCGTTTCTGTTGTTACTAGTATCGGTAACAACATTCGAAAACGCCAATCACGTGTCAGTTATTTCCAGTGTGGAAGTAATTTCTATCGCGCGTTTCGTGTCGCCGTACGACGACATTTGAGCGCTGGTACATGTACCGGAAGCGAAATGTCGCCGTGCGGTAGATGATCGGCAGCGCGCCGCACGGCCCGTTGGCTTCGGTCCAATTGCGCGGCGCGCCGGGATTGTGGGTGGCGCCTTTGATGGTTGCGACTTCCATAGGGTTACTCCGTTTCGCTGCTCTGGTGGCTGCCCACGCACTCATACGTCTCCGTCGCCGGCGACTTGCGTTTGAAACCGAAAAACATCCGGATCCGGTCCCACCATGTCGGCGGAATGTGCAGGTTCACGCGATCGCCGGGGCGGTAGGTGATGCCGGGGGTCCAGGATTTAGTCATTGGGATCCGCACTTTCCGATATTCCAATTGACGGGATCGGTGGCCAACTCTTTGGGGAGGCACTCGACGGTGCCATCGGTGAAAAATCGATATAGGACATCGTCTTTGCCGAGGACTTCGGCGCACAACATCGCTACCCGGTAATCGAGAATATCAGCGCACGTCCGAAGCCGCTTAGCGATGAGCTTCTTGTCGTATGTTCGGGTGCGCCAGGATCATCTGACCCGCCGGCTCATCGTGCATCGAAACGATGGAAACCACCGTCAACGGGTTTCCTGAGAGCGCATTGTTCGCCGCGAGAGCAAGCTCTTCGTGCTTGCCTTCGATGTATTCTCGCGGTGTCAGATCTCCAAACGCCATCACATCCTCCATCCGGCCAAAACGGCCATCACCACCACATCCAGCGCCAGGATGCCGAACAACACGATCATGCCCGCCGAGGTGAGGGTGCGGCGCTTCATCGCCTACATCCCCATTCCCAGCGTCAGCGGGCGACCGATCTCGACCACGAGGTCCTCGACGAAGTGCGGGTTCTCGCGCGGCGCGTTTTTCAAGCTCGACATCGGGTAGCCACGCGGATTGCAGATCACGCGGCAGCCGCCGATCTCGTAATCGCGGTTGGAATGAATATGCCCGTGCAGCCAAAGATTGCATTTCTCCAAGAGCGGCGTCAGATCCGAGGCGTAGCAGCAATCGGTTTCGTTCGTCGGGCGACCATGGATCAGCGACATCGGGTGCGGCGCGTGGTGGGTCATCACCACGACGTCGCCGTCGTGCGGGACCGCCAGCTCCTTCTGCAGATACTTGCGCGCCTCAAGGTGCGCGGCGATGGTGTCGCGCGGCTGCAAATTGTTGCGGGAGAGTCCCGGGGCAACCTTGATGTAGCGATAATCGTTCATCTGGCGCGAGGCGGCGCGCACCGCGTCACCGATTGATTGGTAGCCCGGCCGCAGCATGAAGTCGGTCCACAGGGTCGAACCGATCACCTTTGTCGAGCCGTCCGACAACACCACGGAATCGTTATCGAGGAAGTGGATGTCCAAGGATTCGGCGATGCGTCGGCCTTCCTCGCGTTCGCGCTCATAGGTCGTCTTCAAGTCGAGATTGTGCTTGTCGTAATAGCTGTAGAATTCGTGGTTGCCGGCGGTGATGCAAATCTCCTTGTCCGGATACCACTTTCTCAATATCGGCAGTCCATGGCGCAACGCCGGGCCCACATCACCGGTGTGCAGCAGCACGTCGAAATCCTGGAAATCTGGCGTGTATTCGTTGCCAGGGATTGTGACGTGCGTATCTCCGATGACGTGGGCGCGCATCTTTCTAACCCCCCTTCTGCAGCAGGCCCATCGAGTCGTTCAGCATGCGCGTGGCCGTCTGAACGTTGCGGCTCTGGGTCGGCAACGCGGCGACGAGCTTGGCGGCAGCCTGAATGGCCGTGATCGCAGCGGCCGTCGCCGGCGATGGTGCGGTCGAGGCGGCGGGAGCCGGTGCGGGAGCGGGCTTCGGAGCCTCGGTGCCGGCCAGCGGCGGCGGGGTCTGCGGGACGGTGCGTTCGTGCACCGGCATCGGTTCGTTCTGAGTGTCGTCCATTCTGGACTCCTGATGACGTTGGCGGGATCGGAATCGACGCGCACGGGATACGGGGTAGCTTGACGGCAGTCGGCTTGGGAGCCGCTGTTAGATGTGGCTCTCGATGTACGCGATGCAGACACCCAGCAAGTTCTTGGCCTTCGTCAGCTCGGCAGAGACGAAGCCGGACGCCTCGATGTGCGTGAGGGCGGCCTGAGCGTGTGCCTTGGCGATCTCGATGTCGCTGGTGGCGTCGGTCTTGAGGGTATCGACCTCGGTTGTCACTTCGCCGGCATCAGCGGCCAGCGCTTTACCGACGCCGCTGGCGTCGCCGGTGACGTCGGCCTTCACGGCGTCGACGGCGTTCGTGACATCGGTTTTCACTGCGTTCGCAGCGTCCGCGGTATCGGTCGTGATCGTGTTGGCAGCATCGCCAGCCGTCTGCGGCGCAGCCTGCGTGGTGGTGTCCGTGTTGGTCATGTCCGCTCCTTGGGCGCGATGATGTTACCCACGTACGCGCGCCCGGCGTCCGTGGGGGTGGAGTAGGGTGGCTTTGGTGGTCGTAAACGTCATGCTGCGACCTCGCGATCTTCAGCGATGCACTTCGGGCAGCGGCGATTGCCTTTGTGCGTGCTCATGAAGGGGGTGCGGCAGTTCAGGCAATCGCGGCTGGTGAGCTGGGTCGGGTTACGACCCTGAGCCCTGGTGATGCCGCTGCGCGACATGGGGGTCTGGATGGCGTTCTCGGTCGTACCAAACACAGCCGCGATCTCCGACAGCGGCGGACGCGGGATGCGGGTTGCGATCTCATGAAGCTTGGCGCGGTTGGCGCTATTCCAAACGACATCACTGCCGCCGGCAGCGGGGACGCCTTTGCGGCCACGACCGCGGCCATCAAGCGGCTTGTGGCCAACGCGCTTGCAATAATTTCTCACTACAGCAGGAACACATCCAAGATAATTAGCGGTGCCCTTGACGGTTCCGTCAGACGCCATCAGCCCGGCGCTGAGGATTTCATCGGTCCATTTAACTTCGCGTCCGTGACGCTTGCCTTTTTTCGGCTTTTTTTCCTTCACCGGCGCCGGCGGCGCAACGCGATCCGTGAGATCAACGAACCCCCCGGTCCGCTGAGTGAAAGTGACGATTGCAACTTTTTCCTCAGGCGGCGGGATCGGCCGCGCCACCGTCAGCAACCGCATCAGGTGCAGTGAATGCATCCCGCGGACTTCTTCGGTCATCGACGGATCCGTCAGCACCATGGAGCCAAGCTCCAGGACGGTGGCTAGGATTCGATCGGCGATGATTTCTGAAATTGGACGCATGTGCCTCTGCGCGGTTTGTCGAAAACTTTATGCGTTCGACGGCAGGTTCTTAAACGTCTTCACTGTAAACGTCAACCTAGTCGACGATAAAACAGATTGAAAGCGGAGAAAGACAGTGGACAACGGTGATTTTGACCCTCACGGCTTTGGTGTTGGCGGCTGCGCGGCGTTGGGTTTGGCGACCGCTGCGACGGTGTGGTCGATCGCGGATGGTGTCGCTGACGCGGTTGCGGCTGAGGTCGACGGCAATCGCTGGGACCGCATCAACCAAGGCCTGCGAAATCTGGCGCAGACAAACGACGACCTGGTGGCCACGCTCGTTAAAGAGCGGGCCGCGTACGCTTCGACGGCGGCGCAGTTCTTGGTCGTAGCGAAGCTGGCCCAGCAGCAACAGGAAGAGCTGAACCGGCTCCGCGCCAGGCTCAGGTAGGCGAGAAACGAAAATCTGATATTTCGGCATCAGATTTTCGAGTTCGACCTGCGGAAATTTGATCGACACCGGCGCCAGCGGCTGTACCGCCGGCACGGTGTTGATCGCGTTTTTGCCTGTAAAATGCAGGGAAATGCCTTTGGCGCCGGCATCGCGCAACGCGATCAGTTGGCCGTGGTCGAGCCCGCGCAGCCATGACTGCATGGTGCGGCTGAGCGCCGTCGGAAACGGCATCTGCTGGCGCGTCAACAACGACGTCGCGACCCATGACCAAGCGATCTGAGCGTCACGAAGATGTGATGCCGCGAGGTCGGCCGGCTTCATTCCGCCGGTCTCGGCGACCTTCTGCTCGATCGCTTTCACGGTGGCCATGTCGGCGTTGCGCGTCTGCAGGCGCGACCCGCCGGCGAACAACGTAAACGGCCAGGTTACAATGCCAACCGAGAACTTCCACGCCTGGCGCAATCCTTGCGCGACGGCCGCCATTCCTGCTGCGATCGCAGCCATAATTTCACGAAACATGGTCCTCTCCCTTGGTGTCGACGGGACCAGTCTCCGATGCCAACTGGAAAGTTGCTAACAGAATTTATGAAAAACGCAGGTTGACAAATTCTGTACACCGGTCCTTTATGCGTTAACCGCAAAACCGAGGAGCCAGACCATGCGTGCTGCAATCGAAGCGATCCATCGGGATGTTCCCCGCATTCGTGCCGCCGCGGACGCGCACCCGCCTGGTACGCATGCCGCCCTCATCGTCGACCTCGTCGATGAGGGCGAGATGGTGCTGGTGACCGGTTTCAAAACATTGGCGATCAACGTGCTTTTGCGGCGGGAGCCGGTCGCCAAAGCCAAAGACATCATGCAGCTGGCGGCCGCTGCATACCAGGGCGAGGAGTGGGCTGAACTGTGCCTGCCGGTCCTGGACTGCATCGATTACATCGAGTGCGAAGATCGCGGCGAATTCGCGCAGGAGTGCGCGCAGTGAAGAAGCACGTGATGCCGGCCGACCCGGAGAGCCGCTTCAAGTTCATCCTTAAGGTGGTTTTCGGCAATTCGCCCTCGGCGCTGGCCAAAGCCGCCGGCGTATCGCGCACCGCCGTGTACAAATGGCCTCCGGATCAGATCTGGCTGCTCGACACGCATTTGGCCAAAGCCCTCGATTCAGCGATCGCGGACACCGTCGAGCGGCACCGCATGCTTGTTGACCTGAAGACCAAGCTGCTCGAACGCATGTTCGGCAACACCGAGAAGGGTGACTGATCGTGGGCAGCTGGTACGATCGCGACGAGATCGTCACTGAGATGAAGCAGCACGATTTCGATCGGGTTGCTGTGGCCAAGATCGTCGGCTGCAGCACCAGAACAATTACCCGTCAGATGCAGGTCGCCGCCGGAATCGAGGGAAAGCCCTACACCAACCAGAAAATTCGCGGCCAGAAGGCGGCCGACAAGCCCCGGATCCGCTGGAATTCGGAAGCCCTCATGAAGCTGACGTCGATCCTGGCGCGGGATCCGCTGCCGCCGCACGCCGCGATCGCCTTTGAGATGGGAGTTACCAAGCCGGCGCTGTGGACGGCGCTGAGCAGGTTCGGACTGTCTCCTAAGGTGATGTCCAACAATGTGAAGCACCCGAAGGACCAGCGCCCCCGCGGCACGGGTCATCGCAAGCTGCGGTCCTGCATGTGCTGCGGAAAACCGTTCGGATCGTACGGCATAAACAACCGTTTATGCCAGGGCTGTAAGAGGGAGGAATTCGTGATGACCAGGAAGTTCACCGACGCGCAGGCGATGGTCGCGCTCAAAGCCATCCCGCCCCATTCTCGTTCGCGTTACGCGTCCCTGGCTTTGCTGCTCGATTGCCACATCGACACCGCGCGCGAATACGCGATGCGGATCGAGCGCCCGCAGGAATACGCAAAATGGCTCAAGATCCAGAAGGAGAAGGGATACAGGTGGCGCGGTAGCCATAATCAGACGCACCGCAAGGCTCCGATGTCGCCGACCCAGGGCGAGATCCAGATCGCGCTGAAGGCCACGGACGGCGACGCCTATGCAGCCGCTCGAATCCTTGGATGCAGCAAGACCCCGGTCCGCGCCTACATCCTGGCCGAGCGCGCTGCTGGCCGTTCCTGCGGCCGCTACCGCAATCGCGGCGTCCAGATCGCGGTCCCGATCGACGACACCCTGCCGCCGGTCCCGCTGACCGAGGAAGACCACACGATCATCGCCCTGACCGAATCCTACATGGCGGACGAACTGGAGTTGGCGGCATGACCATCGGGGCGACGAAGAAATTTCCCGGACTTCCCGTGCACGGCGGCTATGGCACCGAACTGACGCCTTTGGACTATTTCCGGCTGCCTCGGTTCCTGGCGCTGGCCGAGCTGCCGCAGCACTGGGGCGCGCTCGAACTGAAGCTGTGGGTCTTCTTGATCATGAAATGGAACCTCGCCCTCCCGCGCGGCAGCAGCAGCATTCCTATTCGTGAAGCCAAACGTTTCGTCGGTGCAACCAAAAAGCAGCTGCAGGCCGCGATGAAGAATCTGGCCGCAGACGCGATCATCACCAGCGAGATCGACGACGATCACCTTGTTATTTTTGTGCCAGGGCCGAACGGTCGGCGCGGCGAATTCACGCCGCAGCGGGTGTGGCAAGAATCCTTCACGTTACTGGAGGCGGCCGAAATCAATGAACAGGACCAGAAGATCCGCTGGGTCTTCTCGAGTTCATTGATCAGCCGTCTGGCTACGCCGGCGGACCTCGGTTACGGCAAAGTCCAGTTCGAGGCCGTCCGCCGGCTTCGCCGGTTCGACTTGCTGCGCCTGTACATGCATGCCGGCGTCACCTGCGGTACCTGGAAAGAGCGGGCCCGCCTGTGGGAGCCCGACTTGTTGGCGCGGTTCTGCGGCTACCCGCACAATATCCGGCCCGATAACCTCAAGCGCTCCATCGCGCGCGCCATTGCCGAAATAAAAAATGCCGGCGCTTTCAATGACGACCATACGAGGCCGGTCTACACTTTTGACAAAGCGGGGCGCGGCCACCGGCTCGCGATGATCCAATTCGAGTGGTACGGCAACCAGCGCGTCCACCCCACGCTGTGGGCCAAGGAGGCTGCCGCCGCTGCCGAATGCGAGCGCAAACGCGTTGCGAAGGAAATCCGCGAGTGCCCGCCCACCGAGCGCGAGATCGAGCGCCAGCGGGAGGCTGAGCGTGACCGGCGGGAGGCTGCGCGCGAAGCATGGGAGGCGGCGAAGGAGCGCATTGTCGACCAGCGCAATGCTGAGTTCGTCGACGAGATGATCTATAAGAAGGTGATGTCATGACCAAGCCTTTCAGCGTCCGGTGGCTGGCGTATTTTGCCATGATCGAAGCCGAGATCGCCGCCTCGACTAACGACGAGTTCCGGCGCAATCTGATCGAATCCTTGGCGGCCGAAAAGCACCGGGCCCGGACCGAAAAACATGCGCGCGCGCCGAGATCCCGCGATCTGCGCGGCATCAGCATAGATGGCACACTATGCCGGTGAAACCGAAGCCGCCGCTGCCGGACGGTCACCGCGTCCTGTACATCAAACAGCGGTCGTACGCGCTGCGCACCTACAAAAAAGGATACCAGTCGTCGTCGGCAGATTGGGCGCACATCAAGCATAACCTGCCGCCGCCGCGATTTCACGCTGTCAAGTGCCGGCCGCATGAGCTGTATACGATCACGCCGACCGGATTTAAGACCGCCGACGTCCAGCCGGCGTCGATTTGCGGCGTCCAGCCCGACCCGCTGGACCCGGTGCGGCTGTGGAAAGCCGCCAGGGCAGCGGAGGCGAACTTCATGCTGCTGCCTGGAGAAATGCGCACAAACGGCGCCGGCCCGAAATACTGGCTGCAAGCGCCAGCCGGCACCGAGGTTAGCTGCCCGCGGTGTCTCGCGGCGATGCGTGCCGCGGAGGAGGTGGCGAAGCGGCCGGCCTTCCGGTATCGCCCCCACGGCATCAAGGAGCGCCCGACCAAGCCTCCGCGCGAGCACGTATACGTGGCGAAGGACGCGTTCGGGTTCGGCGTCGAAGAGCCGGGCGAGTCCGACGCCTGAATTTTTTTGAATGTAAAATACATTCAAATGAACATAGCATCCTAAACTTGGTTCCTGGCGGCTGCCAGGGCGACCGTGAATAAGCGTTACTTTTGGGGGTATGTAACGGGGGGCCGCTTTCGAAATGGTCGTCACCCGTGACAGGTCACATGTGACGCCAAAAATCGCACCAAGTCATGTATACTAAAACGTGTTTTACTTCCCTACCGAGATTTTCGGCCATCATCAGACAAAAAATAAGGACGCAGGAAAAGGTCATTTGGTGACCCGTTCGTGCGTCCTTGATGTCAGATCAGCGACGCGAGTATGGTGAACGCCGCCTCTGGCTGCCGGTGTTATGAGCCACCGCCGGCTGGGCTAGCTGGTCAGTCGGCCTTGATCGAGATAGATGCGCTGACGCCGACGTTGCCGGATCTGAAGATGGTTGGCGCCGTATCGGAGTAGTCCTGCCAGCTCAGTGAGCCGTAGACGTTGACCGCGATGACCTCATTCTCAGCTGGCTCCTGCAGCAGGCCGACGAATGCGTTTGCCGCATTCATGGCCGCATCTTTATCGGCCGCGTGGACCGGCTGCGAGGCGACGACCTGTTCGAATTCGGCCGCAACTTTCGCGACCGCATCTGCTTTTGACGTTCCAGAAACCGTAAACGAATAGCTCATGGGGACATTCCTTTAGCGTTAGCCGGGAACCGCCGGCGCGGATGTCGTCTCGGCTTCCAATGATGGCAACTCGCACCACCCGGTCAGCCGATCTTGATCTTCTGAATGACCGAACTCCTCGTCGACATAAACCAGCAGGCGGTTGTCCTCGACGTCGCCGTTCGCCGGTGCGTCGGGATCCATGACGGCGAACAGCAGGTGCGCCTGGTCGCAGGCCTTCTGCAGCTGGTCGCTGACGTGGATGAGTTCCTTGCCGAGGTATGGCCGGGTGTCGAACATCACGCTGCCTCCGCCGGCGGCACGCGGAACGACAGTGTGACCGACTCCTCGATGCGACCCTGCGCTTTGGCGACAGCCCGCATGACGTAGTTGTCGAGCCTCGTTCCGGATTGAATCCAGGGGTGTTTGAGTTCCTGCGCCTTTGAGAACAGCGCATCCTAAAGCCGGGTGTAGATCCCGCGACCGCGGAATTCCAGCAGGACGTATCCGAGTTGGAGCCAAAGCTGATGGCTGGTTTTCTGTTCGTGCCAGATGATGACGCCGACGACCTTGCCGTCGACGCTGGCGGCGATCGCGTTGTAGGAATGGTTCAGCCCGACCTCGCACGTCATCCGGGCGATCTTGAGAATGCCGTCACCTTTGGCTCGCTGTTCCCTTATCGTTGCTTCAACGGACGGCTTGACCCTTCGCCGGCGCTCTTGGCTGTTTCCAAGACGCCACAGCGGCGTGATTAAATTGCGGTCCCCAGCCCTCGGTTCATTTCCCCTTCGCCTTCGGCAGATCGAACTCGGCGCCCGATTTGAAGTCGTTGGCTTGCGCCAACGATCCGGACTAACGCCTTTGCGCGACGTAATATCCATCTACCCCACGCGGAGCATGATCGAGAATTTGGCGATCCCCGATCACCGCTGCGGTTAAAGAGTCGGATCCGCAATGCGAACCTTTCGGTGGACTCTTGATCGAGCATCATGCGCCGAAATCGCGCGAGGATACGAACTAGGCTGTTAAGGGTATTCGGTTTGGAAAGGCCCGATCTCGGCAAGTGCTGCGCAGTCTTGGCCGTTGTCGTCGATGAAATGCAGGGCAAGTTTGAACGTCAGCAGGATCAGGATGGTAAGACGTGATGATATTAGCCCTCCGGTTCACGCTGGCGGGGTCTACGCCCTAAAGGTCGCGCGCGGTGCGGACAAAAAAAGATCGCGCTGCGGCGCGTGTGAGGGCACCAACTTCCAAACGCCGACGTTTTCGCGCTCAGGCGAGACCGGCGTCGATTTGCTCGATTGGACGCAGCTAGTCGCAACCTATTGTCCCGTCTCGAGTTGCATCCGAAAGCTTCGGAGGAACAAATGACACAGCAAGACGACAAGAAGCCGCTTGGACCTAAGGCCCAGGACCAATCGCACGAGCCCGCCAAGCACATTGAAGAAACTGCGCGATTGGCGGGCTCGGTTGAAACCGCCAAGGATCCGAGCAAGGTCCGGCGAGCTAAAGATTAAGCCCACACCACACAGCATCCGGGGCGAGAAGCCGCCGCAGGGATGGGCAACTGATGGAGTTGCGGAACGTAATAGAGCCAGCCGGTCGCCGAAGCAGCCGTGCGCGCAAGCTGGATTTCTCCGGTCCGGTGGTCATAGACGGCCCGGCGCCATTGGCGCCGTACGCCCTCCTGTATCCAGGCGTCGTTTTGCGGGGCTTGCAGCGCTGCGGCCGTCCGTGCGGGCCAGTAGACGGCATAGTTCGAATAGTTCCGATCGCTGGCCGAATGGTCCGGCGCCTTTTCGATGTTGGGATCGTCTGGGACGAGCGACCAGACGCCGGGTCTCAGTTCGCGCCGGTGCCCTCCGAGGAAGACGTCTCCGCACGGCTCGCAGTAGAGCATCTCCAGAACGCGCGATCCGCATGGGCACGTTGTCGCCGGCCGGTCGAAAAGCCGCCCCACCAGGATATCCGGCTCGGTTCTCGTCACTTCGGTGACCGCCGAATGGCAAGACGGCCGTCAGATAGTGTTCCAGCTGGCTCTTGGCGCCGTTGCAGGCTGCGCACGCCGGGACCTTGGGAAGATTCGCCCGCCGGTCGGGCAGAAAGAATTCACGGGCGAAAATATGATCCATAGTCGCGGCCGACGCCGTCGCGCAGTAGACGCATGACTTCCCCTTAAAACCTTTGCCCATATACCTGCGTCTCGGCGAGGCCCGCGGCCCCGTCGGGCACCAAGCGTTAGATTTTTGACCACTAGGCCGGTGTTACCCGACCCTTTCCAGAACACCTCTGACAGGGCGGCGGGTAGATCCTGCGACTAGGTTGCTTTGGCTGCGCGACCGCCTGGAAACCGGTACCATCGCATGCGGAGCAGATGATTTCCGTCGAGGGTGCTTTTGGCTTCAAATTCTTCATGGCAATCATTTCTTAGACACGATGCCAATGGCTTCCATGTCATTATGAAGGACGGATTGTGCGCTCCGATTATCCCACCTCAACGTCACCCCGGACCAATTCGTCTCGGTAACGGTGGCCTGGTCGTTCTTATCCTCACGCCAGCAAACGCGTGAACCAACGCTTAAAGTTCTGGATTGGGAGCCAGTCATCCGTTTTGCCGTTTCTGTGCGGGTTCGACGCCATCACACTAGCTTTTCGGCTGGCCGATTGCCACGATGACTGAGGGGGCGAGCCATGAATCGTGAGGCGGGGGAATGAGACTGTACGCGGCAATCCTGGTGGCGACGCTATGCCCTCCTGCAACGGCCGCGGGTTACCTGGGCAAGGTAACTTCGGTGGCGGACGGCGACACCTTCACGATGGAGGCGGAGACGGGGCGAGTGCGCGTTCGGATCTGCGGGATCGATGCGCCGGAACGTGGCCAGCCGGCTATGGCCAGGCCGCCGGCGTGCTAGCAAACATGATTGAGGGAAAGACCGTCCACTGCCTGCAGGTCGGCGAAGGCACCCCGTGCGATGGCAAGTCGAAACCTACCAGCCGCGACCGCATTGTCGCACAGTGCTTTTTGGACAAGCTCGACATCGCCGAAGAAATGGCAAAATCCGGAACGGCCTGCGACTGGCCGAAGTTTTCAGGGGGGCACTACAAGATCAGCGACAGCACCTGTTCGCGGAAATAGCGCCGACGACAGCTTATCGTAGTCAAGCGCTCTGGCCTGTCACTTAAAGTTCCAGCGGCATCTGCTCGGGGCGATCAATCTCTCCTTCAGAAAATCCTGAAATCGAAACTCCGAGTAGCCTGACGGCCTTTTCCGTCGGGAAGATGGTCTTCAGAAGTTCAGTCGACACCGAGGCTAACTCCTGGCGGCTGCCAATAGTGCCGACCAACGTCCGGCTGCGTGTGATCTGTTCGAAGTCGGCGAACTTCACCTTGAGCGTCACGGTCCGACCCCGTGCGCCCTTGTCCTCGCAATGCCGCCAAACCTTGTCGATAAGTGGTTGCAGTTCGGCGGCCATCACCTCGAACTCGGTCAGGTCGCTGGAGAACGTGTTTTCGGCGCCGACGGATTTCCGGATCCGGTTTGCGCGGACCTCTCGGTCGTCGACGCCTCTGGAGATCCAATAGTAGTACGTGCCGGCCTTGCCGAAATTGGCCTGCATGAATTCGAATGACTGGTTGCGCATGTCGAGGCCAGTGTAGAGCCCGAGGGAATTCATCCTGGCGCTGGTCGCCGGCCCGATACCATGAAATTTGCCGACAGGCAGGGCTTCCACGAACGCCGGCCCCATTTCCGGCGTGATGACATACTGGCCGTTTGGCTTGCGATGGTCGGAAGCAAGCTTCGCCAAGAACTTGTTGTAGGAGATGCCGGCCGAGGCGTTGAGACCGGTCACTTCCTTGATTTTAGCGCGGATTGCCAAGGCGACATCCCGTGCAAGCGGAATGTTCTGCAGGTTTTCCGTGACGTCCAGATACGCCTCGTCCAACGATAGCGGTTCGATGATCGGCGAATGCTCGGCAAAGATCTCGCGGATCTGTTGCGAGACCGCTTTGTAGACCTCGAAGCGGGGCTTTACGAAGATCAGGTCCGGGCATTGCCGTTTTGCCGTGACCGACGGCATGGCCGAGCGCACCCCGAACTTTCTCGCTTCGTAGCTCGCCGCCGCCACGACACCCCTCTCGCGGGATCCGCCGACGGCGACCGGCTTGCCACGAAGATCTGGATCGTCCCGCTGCTCGACGGACGCGTAGAAGGCATCCATGTCGACGTGGATGATCTTCCGTTGGCGGGGCGAGGGCGCCGCCTGATCGCTATCGTCCTCGAGGGTCACGCCGTGGATCCGCCTGGATCTTCCTTGACGCCGCGTGCGACGATCCGGAGCGATCCGTCTGGAAGCGGTCGCTGCAGCTTCAGAGCCTCGTCCGGAGGCGCCGTCATCCAGGTCTCGACTTCAGTCCGGCGTCGTCAGGATCACCGGCATCGCCTTCGGATGGATGGCGCCGACCTCGGCGTTCGGCTCCGTCGTAAGGAACGCATAGAGGTCGTTGGTGGTCTCGCCCTCCTTGACCTTCCGGACCGATGTCCAATTGGTCCAAATGCCGGCGAAGCAGGCGAGAGGGCGGGTCTCGTCGAGCGCGAACCAGATGTCGCCGCCCTCGGCCTTGTTGAATTCGCTGAACGAGTTGAACGGCACCACGCAGCGGTTCTCGACTCCGAGCCATCTCGTCCAGTGTTTGCTCTTCACGTTGCGGATGTTGGTCGTCCCGCCGTCCGGCTCCATCCGGAGCAATTCCTTGAAATCGACCGGTCTTGCCTTTGGCCTGGAGCTTCTCGGCCCGCTTCTTGGTGGCATCCATCAATGCCTTTGACGACGATGGCATTCCCCACCGCGCGGTCGCAAGTTCGCGGCCGTCGGCTCCGTTGCGGATGATCGGCGCCTTGTAGTCCGGAAACACGCCCGGCATCGGCGCCAGATTGCCGACGTACCGGTTGACCACGCGGAACAGCGCGATGATGGCGGCCTGGTTGGTGGTGATCGAATAGAGATTGCACATCGTTCAGGCTTCGGTTCGAGGATGGCGCGGCTGCCAGGCCAATTGTAGCAGGGTCGCCGCAGGGCGTCGGCCCGCCTTGGCGCATTTCCGGCAACGAAGCCGGCTGGCGAGGTCGTGCACGAACGTGGTCGGCGGGTGCTTCATCGCCGCGAGGTCGACGTCGCTCGGCGTCTTGCATCTGGCGCACTGGATCTCGAGCCAGGGGAAGCCGCCATTGACGGCCTGGTCGATCGTCGGCGACGGATCGATCGGCTCTCCATGCGCTCGCCTGGCACGATGGCGAAATTCGGCCACGACGTCAGCTTCGAGCAGGCGCGCAGCCTGATAGGCAAGGGGGGCGACAAGCTCATTCCCGAATTCCTGTCCGCCGATGAGCAACGAGACCACGGCAAGGAACTTGAGGAGTGGCGAGGCCAGCGCTTCAAGAGCCAGTACCTGCCGCTGGCGCGCCCCTTCTCCGCGGTGCCGGACCTGCTGCGGCGCGTCCGCGATGCCGGCCTGCGCGTCGCAATCGGTTCGTCCGCCAAGAAGGACGAACTGGACAAGTACCTCGAGATCGCACGCATCGCCGACCTGGTCGACGTGAAGACCTCCTCCGAGGACGCCGAGGAATCCAAGCCGGCGCCGGACATCTTCGAGATCGTTCTTAAGAAGCTCAAGATCGGCAGCGCCGACGCCGTCGCCGTCGGTAACACGCCCTACGATGCCGCTGCGGCCCGGAAGGCGAAGATCGCGACCATCGGCGTACTCTGCGGCGGGTTAGCGCGCCCATCTCTCCGCCGCCGGTCAAGAAGGGCGGAGCTTCGGCGCGTCCTTCCAACATCGCTGATTTCTTCAAGCGTAAGCCTTCCTTGCCGCCGTACCGGCTTGTTCCTTCCGTGATACATCCTCTTGCAGAAACGAGCATTTTTTTGTCGAAGATGGGAACCAAATCCGCGCTATAGAAGCAGCAGCCGCCGCCTGGCGTCTTGATGTGCTGCTCGGTGTGTCCTGTCGGCGATGATGACTTAGCCTTTTCATCTCCAGGCGTCCGGAAGCGTCATTCTCTATGTCAAAGCCGCACCTTTCGTCGCCCAGTAGGCTGTCTCATCGCAAAAAGAGCGGCCCCTTTCGGGGCCGTCCAAACGCTCGGTAGTGTGCAAGTTCCTTACTTACGGTTCTTGTTCATGTCCTGCGCCATCTCGAGGTGGTGCTGCAAGGTGGGCAGAGTTTTACCCGCCCAGTCTTTTAATTTCGGATTATCGCCTCCTGAGCTGCACCCGGTTCCGAAGACACCGAGTTAGGTGTTTTATGGAGCAGGAGGTGTGTCATGGAGAGACGGCAGTTTACCCGGGAATTCAAGCTTGAGGCGGTTCGGCTGATCAAGCAGCGCGGCGTCTCTTATGCGCAGGCGTCAGCAGACCTTGGTGTTCACCCGACGCAGTTGCGCAATTGGGTGAAGCAGCTTGCGGATGACCCGCAGCACGCGTTCCCCGGCCACGGTCAGATGAAGCCGGAGCAATTGGAGATCGCGCGGCTCAAGCGCGAGGTCGTCAGACTGAAGGCCGAGCGGGACATCCTAAAAAAAGCCGCGGCCTACTTCGCGAAGGAATCGACGTGAAGTTCGCCTTCATCGCGAAGCACCGGGGGATCTGGCCGGCGGAATGGTTGTGCGGGGCGCTCGGTGTCTCGCGGGGTGGGTTCTATGCCTGGCTGACGCGGCCGCGCAGTCAACGCAGCCGGAGCGATGAGGACGTTGGCGCGAAGGTTCGTGCCAGCTTCCTCGCCAGCGATCGAACCTATGGCGCCAGGCGGGTGTGGCACGACCTGCTGGCGGAAGGCGTGTCGTGTGGACTGCATCGGATCGAGCGTTTGATGCGGCTACAGGCTCTCAAAGCCCGTCCGCGACGGCGTCGACTGCCGCCCGATCTGGGTGAGCGGCAGGTCGCCGCCGTCGCTCCCAACGTGCTCGACCGCAGCTTCGACGCGCCCGCGCCCAACCGCAAATGGATCGCTGACTTCACCTATGTGTGGACAGCGGAGGGCTGGCTCTATGTGGCCGCCGTCGTCGATCTCTTCTCCCGCCGTGTGGTCGGCTGGTCGATGAACGCAGCGATGACGGCCCAGCTCGTCACTGACGCCCTGGTGATGGCGATCTGGCGACGGGGCAAACCGGACGCGCTGCTGCATCATTCCGATCGCGGCAGCCAATACACCAGCGAACAGTTCCAGCGGCTGATGGCCGATCACGGCGTCGTCTGCTCAATGAGCCGGTCAGGCAACGTCTGGGACAACGCGGCGATGGAGAGCTTCTTCTCGTCGTTGAAGACCGAGCGGACCGCGCACAGAATGTACCGAACGAGGGACGACGCCAAGGCCGACGTCTTCGATTATATCGAGCGCTTCTACAATCCGAAACGTCGGCACTCGACGATCGGATATTTGAGCCCTATGGAGTTCGAACGGCAGGCCGGATTAGCTTAAGCGGGTGTCAACCGAACCGGGTGCAGCTCATCCCTTTGCATAACGTTCGAAGAGCGATACCGCATCCTTGTGTGCGCTGACCTGCATCGGATCATATTCGCTGGCGAAGTCTTCTGGCTTGGTATCGCCCAGCTTATCAAGCTTTTTCTGGGAAGAGTCATCAAGAGAGGTGGGAAGCGCGGCCTTCGTTTCGCCGGACACCAACCCCTTCAACTCTGAGCTGGTCTTGGTGTGATCCGTGATCATTTCGCCCGCAAATGCCTTCTCCTGGGGATCCCCTTTCTGTTGGGCTATCTTGGCGGCATCGATCTCCAACATATCGCTCAGGGCAGCTTCTTTGATGAAGTCTTCTGTCTTCGGTGCGATTCCGAGCGTCGAATTGACGCCGGTCTTTTCTGCCGCCGACTGCGCGTAGGCCGCCGTCGACAAAAGAACCGAAGCAAAGGCGAGGGTGGCAATACGACGTTTCATTGTGATCCTCCTCACGCCGCTTCGGCGTTGACCGCCGTATCGGCGAGCTTTGTTAGCGTATCGTCGGTCTTCTTTTCCTCGGCCAGAGTCTGATCCAGAAGCTTGACGGCGTCCTTCATGCCAAGCTTGCTGGCCCAGCTCTTCAGAGTGCCATAGCGGGATATTTCGTAATGCTCTACCGCCTGGGCGGCGGCCAACAAACCAGCGTCAAGTGCCGGCTCACCTTTGTATTCGTCCATGATTTCGGTGCCCTCATCGAGGATACCCTCGATTGCGTCGCACTTCTTGCCGCGCGCAGGCTTTCCGATCTGCTCAAAGATTTGCTCCAACCGCTCGATCTGGCCCTCGGTCTCCTCGTGGTGCTTCTCAAACGCGGCGCGGAGCTGATCGGAGTTAGCAGCCTTAGCCATCTTTGGCAGCGATTTGTAGATCTGCTTTTCGGCATAATAAATGTCTTTTAGGGTGTCGAGAAAGAGGGCGTTCAAGTCTTTGTCGGCCATCGGACTCTCCAATATTTAGAAGTGAAAGATGTCAGGCAACCCGACTTCCTGAGGAAAGTTCCTGGAACCCGCGGATAGTGACGCGCGGCTACTACTCCAGCTGCTGCCGCCTACTTAGGTGCGCCGCTCAGTTTATCCGCGGTAATGCCGGTCCGGTAGCCGCCAAGTCCGGTATCGTGTTTCGATGATTGCCACGACACGGGAGTCGGCGGCCCCAGGGATCCCTCCATCAGCCGCCGAACTTGCGCGATTGAAGAGAACCGTAGCTTCTGAGGGACGACCGCGAAGGCGTGCGCTCTGGACGTTGCCAATCTTCGAGCACCTGTGCAAATCTGGCTGCCCACCGACGCTCGATCCGATTCACGACGTGTTGTGGTAATGGTGCCTCGGTGTCTCTCCCGCTAAGCCGCCAGGGCCCTTGACGTCGAACACAGACGGTTTGGCTTGCCGCCCGGCGGATTGCGCGGGCCGCCGTCCAGTTCGCACAGGGCTTCAACGATCTCGTCGATGGTGACGGGCGCCTTAAGGCCTACTGGTGCCCGCAGACAGGGGCAGGAAGCGATCGCCGATGCATCGGACGCCCAAGACGCTAGGACTGCCCGTTTTTCTGTAACCGAGAGCGAGGGATGCGCCAGCACGTCTCTTGGATGATCGAAAATCGTGCCGGGATGCGCCAGCACGTCTCTTGGATGATCGAAAATCGTGCCGGGATGCAGCAGCGCGTTGATATCAAAAGCATTGTCGCTGAAAGCGGTCGTCGGCCGCATAGTCTCCTCCGTTCTTAAGACGAAGTCCGATTGCCGCGCGTCGAGTGACGCGCGGCATTCCTGAAGTGGATGAACTAGGCCACCTTGGCCTCGATCTGATGGACGTTGCCCGAAGCCGACGTGCCGTTGATGGCGATGCGCCGCGGCTTCATGGCCTCGGGGATTTCCCGGACCAACTCGATCTTCAGCAAGCCATTGTCGAAGGTAGCGCCCTTCACTTGGACGTAGTCCGCCAGGTTGAACTGCCGTTTGAACAGGCGGGTCGAGATGCCCCTGTACAGGAACTCTCGTTCGGCCTTTTCGGCTTTGCCGCCTTCAACGGTGACGACGTTTTGCTCTGCCGTAATCGAGATTTCATCGGGCGAGAAGCCTGCGACTGCCAGCGTGATCTGGTAGCGGTCGTCGGCGAGGCGTTCGATGTTGTAGGGCGGATAACCTTCGTCCGTGGCCCGCTGGGCCGTTTCGACAAGATCAAATAGGCGGTCGAAACCGATGGTCGATCGGAAGAGGGGAGAGAAGTCGTAAGTGCGCATAGCCAAATCCTCCAAAGAGCAAAATGGGTATGAGGCACCGGACACGACCGGTGCCCGTCTCAGTCCCGAGGCCCCAGAGGGCGCCGCGGGGGCACGTCGAAGTGGCGACAAAAAAAGTAGCAAAACCCGTTTTGGTTTCAAGGGAGAGGCAAAAATTTTTGACGCGAATCGAAGGTGCGCGGCTGCGTTCGCCGCCGGCGACTGACGGAATGGAGAGACTTGTTGGGTCGCCGGATGCAAAGTTCCGGCCCTCTCCATCCGCCACCGACCATGGGATCCATCGCGGGGAACGCAAGGCGTGCCAGGTAGTTACGTCACTCTATCGATATCGAAGGGGGCGTCTGTAGCGACAATAGGGAGCGAATATGGTTGACGGTAAGGAGCGGCTAGATGAAAAAGCCCAAGAGCTTCCGAAGATCTCTACGGGAAATGCCGGCCTGAATGACATTCTCGGGGGCGGTATCGACCCTCAGAGGATGTACCTGTTCGAAGGACAGCCCGGCTCGGGCAAGACCACGCTGGCCCTGGAATTCCTGCTGGAGGGAGTTCGCCGCGGCGAACCTACACTCTACATCACCCTCTCAGAGACCGAGCGAGAACTGCGGCTTGTGGCCAAGCGTCACGGGTGGTCGCTCGAAGGCGTCACGATCTTTGAATTGATCCCGCCGGAGAGCAGCCTGGATCCGAGCCAGGAGCTCACTGTACTGCACCCGGCAGAGATGGAGCTCAGCGAAACCACCCAAATGATCTTCGACCGGGTTAATGCCCTTGCCCCGGCCCGCATCGTCCTTGACAGCCTATCGGAACTCCGACTGCTGGCGCAAAGCCCGCTCAGATATCGTCGTCAGATCCTCGCGCTGAAGCATTTCTTTTCGGGCCGCAAATCCACCGTGGTGCTGCTCGACGACCTTTCGTCACAGCAGAACGATCTGCAACTTCACTCGATTGCCCATGGCGTGGTGCTGCTGGAGCAGTTGGCGATCGACTACGGCGCACAGCGGCGGCGGCTTCGGGTCGTCAAGATGCGCGGCATCGATTTCAAGGGCGGGTTTCACGACTTCACCATCAGACATGGCGGTCTCAAGGTCTATCCTCGGCTTGTCGCCGCCGAACATCATAAGGATTTCGATACCGACGTCGTCCTAAGCGGCACCCCCGAGTTGGACGCTCTCCTGGGTGGCGGGCTGGAACGCGGGACAAACGCGCTTCTTATCGGCGCAGCCGGCGTCGGAAAATCATCCCTGGCGCTCACCTACGCCATCGCTGCCGCATCTCGGAACGAGCGCTCGGTGATTTTCGCCTTCGACGAAGGACGCGGCACAATGAGCGCGCGTGCCAGGACGCTGGGACTTCCGCTTCAGGAGGGCCTCGACAAAGGCCTGATCGAGGTTCAGCAAATTGACCCGGCTGAAATGGCGCCGGGCGAGTTTGCCGACGCCGTGCGGCGCAGTGTAGAAGTCGGAAACGCGCAGGTGGTGATCATCGACAGCCTCAACGGCTATCTCAACGCGATGCCGGACGAGCGCTTTCTGATTCTGCAAATGCACGAATTGCTGAGCTATCTCTGTCAGCGGGGCGTCTTGACCATCCTGGTGCTGGCGCAGCATGGCCTTGTCGGACCGATGGATACGCCGCTCGACATCAGCTATCTCGCCGACGGCGTGCTAATGCTGCGTTATTTTGAGTTCGACGGCAGCGTGCGGCGCGCGCTGTCCGTCGTGAAGAAACGAAGCGGCAATCACGAAAATACGATCCGGGAATTCAAACTCAGCAACCGCGGCATCACCGTCGGCCCCCCGCTCAAGAACTTTAGCGGTATATTTAGCGGCACGCCGGTTTACAAAGGGGAGGAGGCACCTCTGATGTCTCAGGATGCCGATGGTCGGGGTTGAGACGCCAAGAGGCGTGGTCCTAGTCCTGATGCCCGTCGGACGTGACGCTGCCGCTGTTGCCGGGCTGATCGAAAGGACCGGCTTGACCCCCGTGATCTGCAATACACTGCGAGAAGTGGTGGACAACCTGGGGCGCGTCATCGAGGTCGTGCTTGTGGCGGAGGAGGCGCTGTACGGCAATAATATCCTTGTTCTGGAGGACTGGGTGGGCCGTCAGCCGCCGTGGTCTGATCAACCGTTTGTCGTATTGACTAACCGTAATGAAGGTCCCAAGTTCGCCGCGTTCAGGCGGGAGCTGGTCGTGCGCCTGCGCAACGTCGGCTTTCTCGAGCGACCATTGCAGGCCATTACGCTTCAGGCCACGGTGGTTTCCGCACAGCGCGCTCGAAGGCGACAATATGAAACCCGCGCGTACCTTGAGGCTCAGCGCGGCGCCGCCGTCGAGTTGGAGCGGTTGGTGGCCGAGAGAACCGCTGAACTTGAGCGGGCGAACAGTCAACTCCGGGAAGAAATAGCGGGTCGGGAGCGCGCCCAGGCGGCGCTGCTGCAGGCACAGAAAATCGAGGCGCTGGGCCAGCTTGTCGGTGGTGTAGCGCACGATTTCAATAACCTGCTTATGGCGGTCATCGGCAACCTCGACCTTCTTTCTAAAAAACTAGGGGAGGATACGCGACTTCACAGGCTCCTGAACGGCGCCATGGAGGGCGCCCGCCGTGGCGCCACATTGACACAAAGACTGCTCGCGTTTGCCCGCAAGCAGGAACTGAAGGCGCAGGCGACTGACGTCCGAAGCCTTGTGGAGGATATGATGGGCCTCATCCACCGCTCCGTGGGTCCGTTGGTTCGCGTCGAGTTTGTGGCGGAAGGTATTTTGCCGTCCGTTGACGTCGACCCGAACCAGCTCGAAATGGCTCTACTGAATCTTGCCGTGAACGCCCGGGACGCGATGGTCTCGGGCGGGGTACTCACGATCGGACTGGGTGTGCAAAATGTCGATGACGACGACCAACTTGGCATTTTGCCCGGCCGGTACGTCGTGCTTTCGGTACGGGACACCGGAGAAGGAATGGACTCAGAAACCCTGGCGAAAGCCGTGGACCCGTTTTTCTCAACGAAGGGAGTGGGCAAGGGAACGGGTTTGGGCTTATCGATGGTGTTCGGCCTGGCGCAGCAATCCGGCGGCGCTCTGCGCCTCGCAAGCGCCCCGTCACGCGGAACAATCGCCATACTCTGGCTGCCAATTGCCAAGGAAACGGTCGCTTCGGAGGACACGCCGAACGTCCTCACTCAGGGCTCGGCCCGAGCCAGGATCCTTTTTGTCGACGACGATCTTCTGATCGCCGGCAGCACCGTCGCTCTGCTGGAAGACCTGGGACATGAGGTGGTTGAGGTGCACTCCGCGCGTGAGGCTTTGCAGCTTCTTAAAGCGGGATTGCCTACAGACCTTTTGATAACGGACCACGCGATGCCAGGGATGACAGGCATCGAGCTGGCCCGCGAAGTGCGGCGCCAACGGCCTCAGCTTCCCATCTTACTCGCGACGGGATTTGCCGAGTTGGACGGTACTAAATTCATCGACATCGCGCGTCTCGCGAAGCCTTATACGCAGGCTCAACTTGCCACCGAGATCGCACGCCTATTGCCGACTACACGGGTTGAAAATTAAGTTCGGCCACGCCTTGATCGAAAACTTTGCGCGCGCGACCGCCGCGATAATCGTCCGAGGGATTCCGTGTGAGGCTTCGCGATCATGCGATCCGACCGCTTCGGGTCCGCTGGACTGGCCGACCAAACTACGCATCGGTCCATGAGTCCCGACGAACGAATGCACAGGCGGCTGTTGTTTGCCTGAGCAGGACGTTCCGCCTGTATCTGAAATTCCCGCGTGTTCATCTTGACGCTGTCGATGTGAGCGGCATCGCGAAAACGAACCGTGTCTGATCCGGCGTAAACGTCACGTCGATCCGCCCGCCGTGGGCCTGCGCGATCTGCGAGGCGATATGCAGCCCCAGCCCCAGACCCTGCCGGCTGTCGCGAACGTCGCCCCGAAAGAACGGCTCGAACAGCTTTTCCATCGCTGCCGGAGGGATGGGTTCGCCGGCATTTGCGACCCAGCGGGTCAATTCGCCGCCCTCGGGTTTTCGCTCCCACGCGCACGGGCCGGTCTGGCGCGCCATGCGTCGGCTCCAGCGGCCGGTCGGCGTCGCGGTTCAACGTGATGCCGCCGCCCAGCCGTCCGCGTGCGAAATCCAGGAGGCAGCCGCTCGCCGGCAATCGCGGCGGACCAACCCATGTGATTGTCCTCCAGGAAGTCGAGAAGTTCCGCGATCTGCTTCTCGCTGCAGCCGCCGACGTAGTCGCCGCGCCGGCGAATTGGACCTAACGGCCTACGACAAGGCCAAGTATTCCACGCCCCATGGTTACGCCGACGATTGTCCAACTGATGATTTGGCTGGTTCGCGGCGGTCATCTTCGTATTGCAAGGTTGATCGCGTTGGCGAGCTCGCGGGACTGAAACGGCTTCTGCAGAAACGGCACGCCCGACCACTCGGCCTTGATTCCAGAAGATCCGTAACCGGTGGCGAAGATGAAAGGTATTTTCCTTGCGGCCAGGGAATTGGCGAGCGGATAGGTTTCCTCGCCGTTCAGGTTGACATCGAGGATCGCGAGGTCCGCGCTTGCATCGGACACAAGCTTGCTGGCGTCCGGCATCCTGCCGGATGTGGCGACAACCTGATGGCCGAGGTCCGTGAGCATGTCCTCGATCATCAGGCCACCAGGGACTCGTCTTCGACGACCAGGATCTGCAGGCTGGAACTAGCTGTCGGCGCATCGGTCTTTTGGTTCTTCATTGGTGGCTGCCCTGGTGAGGTTTCTCGATCGGAGACCGGATCACGGAGACGACGCCTTGCGGCCGATAGTGGATCGTGGCGTCGCCTCCCAGATCATGTGCGAGATTGCGCTGGATCAGGCGTGTGCCAAAACCCGTGCGGGTCGGCTGGGACACCGGGGGGCCGCCCTGTTCGGTCCATGTCAATTCGAGTTCGCCCGAACCGTCGAAAAGCGCAACCACCCAGCTTACCCGGACAGTTCCCGCATCATTCGAGAGCGCGCCATATTTCGTGGCGTTGGTTGCGAGTTCGTGCAGCGTCATGGACAGAGCCAGCGCCTGTTTCGGCGTCAGCCAGACATCCGGTCCATCGATCGCCACCCTTCCGTCCTTTGATGCAAAAGGCTCCAGGGCCCGGCTTGCCACCCGCCGGAGCTCCGCGCCCTCCCAACTCTCCACCGTGAGCACGTCGTGGGCGCGCGAGAGCGCCGTGAGACGTGACTCGAACAAATCCCGTGCGGCGGCGCTGCGCTCCGTATTGCGCAGGGTCTGCATCGCGAGCGACTGCACCGTGGCCAGCGTGTTCTTGACCCGGTGGTTGAGCTCGTTGATGAGCAGCACGCGTTGCTCGTCGGCCTTGAGCCGGTCGGTGATGTCGGTGTTGGTGCCGAACCAGCGAATGATCCGGCCGTCGGTGCCGCGGATCGGGAGCGCCCGCGACAGGAACCAGCGGTACTCCCCGCCCTTGCTGCGTATCGGGAACGTGTCTTCCCACGGCTCGCCACTCATGAAGCTCATCTTGATCTTGGCCAGCACCTGGTCCGCATGGTCGGGATGGATTGCGACCCGCCAGCCCCAGCCTGTCATGTCGGCCAGACTTGTCCCGGTGTAGTCGAGCCACCGCTTGTTGAACCAATAAGCCAGACCGTCTGCACCGGTCATCCAGGCGAACTGGCTCATGTTGTCGGCAAGCGCACGGAATTCGGCTTCGCGCTCCGCCAACTCCGTCTGGCCCACGACGCGATCCGTGACGTCGTACCCTTCGACGAATATGCCAGCTACGACGCCTCGCTCGTCGGCAATGGGCTGGTAGATGAAGTCCAGGTAGCGTGGTTCCTGCCGCCCGTTGCGCTGCAGTTGAATCGGGCGGCTTCTCCCCTCGACGGGTTCTCCCGTCGCGAAGACGCGATCGAGCATTTCAAAGAAATCTTGCCCCTCTACTTCGGGAAGGGCTTCTCGGACTCGTTTGCCGATGAGGTCCCGCTGACCGACCAGCCGCAAATATGCCCCGTTGGCGAGTTCGAACACATGGTCCGGTCCCCGCAGCACGCACATGAAACCGGGAGCTTGCTCGAACAAATGGCGCAGCCGCTCGCTTTCGGTCGCAAGCTGCCTGTTGAGGCGGTCAACCGTTTCCTTGTCCGCGGCAAGCTGTTCGTTCGCCAGCTTGAGCGCTTCGCTTGCCTGTCGGCGGACTTCGGCAAGCTTCAGGTTTGCACCGACCCGGGCGACCAGTTCGCGGGCAGAAAACGGTTTGGTGAGATAGTCGTCGGCGCCGGCGTCGAGCGCCTCGACCCGGGCTTCCTCGCCGGCGCGCGCCGACAGCATGATGACAGGAAGATCCCGGAATTCGACATCGCTTCGGATGGCCTTGAGCAACCCAAAGCCGTCGAGCTTCGGCATCATGACGTCGGTCAGGACGAGGTCGGGGCGCTTCGTCTTGATGGCGTCGAGCGCGGCGACGCCGTCTTCGACCAACTCGATGGTCCAACGGTCTCCGAGCAGCCGGGTCATGTAGTCCCGCATGTCAGCGTTGTCGTCGGCAATCAGGATGCGCGGTTTCTGCGTACCGCCGTTTTCAGCGGGTGCAACAGCGAGGGCGTCGATCCATCGCAGAGCTTCTCCGACGTAGGCATTGTCCTTTTTAGAAGCCAAGCCGATCGCAGAGGCGTCCATCACGACCTGTTCGGGCGGAAGATGTGCGATGCCGAAGGGGATGCGGACGATAAAGCTGCTGCCCCGTCCGGGTTCGCTCTTCACCTCCACGTTGCCACGGTGAAGACTCACGATTTCCTTGACCAGCGCGAGCCCGATGCCGGAGCCCTCGATGGACCGGCCCTTTTGGCCGCCGACCTGGTAGAACCGGTCGAATAGTTTCGGCAGTTGGTCGGCGGGTATGCCCGCGCCCGTGTCCGAGACCGTGAGCTCGGCTGCTTTGCGGTCGGTCGACGCCCGAAGTGCGACGTAAATCCCGCCGTCGAGGGTGAACTTGATTGCGTTCGACAAAAGGTTGAGAACAACCTTCTCCCACATGTCGCGGTCGACATAGACCGGCGCATCGAGCTTGTCGCCCGCCACCTCGAACTTCAGTCCGGCCTTCTCTGCCACGGAACTGAAGTTCGAAGCGAGCTCTGCGGTCAGTGCAGTCAGATCGACCGGCTCGAAATCCGCTCGCGCTCGTCCCGCCTCAAGTCGCGAGAAATCCAGCAGCGAATTGACGAGCTTCAAAAGCCGAAGCGCATTTCGATGAGCGACCTCAACGAGCGCGCGGCTTTTTTCTCCCGAGAGGGAGTCCGGTTTCGTCAGAAGGTCTTCCAGCGGTCCCAGCATCAGGGTCAGGGGAGTGCGGAATTCATGCGAAACGTTGGAAAAGAATGCCGTCTTCTGACGGTTGATCTCCTCGAGCGCTTGGGCTCGGCGCCTCTCCTCTTCGTAAGCTTGCGCATTGGCGATCGTCGCCGCGATCTGACCTGCTGCAAGTTCAAGAAAGCCCCGGTAGCCCTCGTCGAACAGCCTGAAGGGATTCAGGCCCACGACAACGATCGCCGCTCTACTGGTCTCGCCGTTCGGAAGGATCCGCAACCGCACCGCCTGATGGGGAGACTGGGTCCAGGCCCCGGTGGGCAGCCCATCAGGGAATTTGGCGGCCAGATCATCGACGAGAACCGGCTGCTGTGTGCGGAGAGCTTCATGCAGCGGCCACTGCGACGTGCGCTCGGGATCGACTATACTTGAAGCCGCGGGGTGCGTCCCCTCGATGCCGCAGGAAGCTGCGAGGAAAAACTTCTCGCCCTCCGCATCCACGTCATAGAGCATGGCGAAGGGCACGTCGCGCGGATTGGTAGAAAGCGCCCGCAGGCTTCGCGCGATGGCTTCCTGCCAGGTGCGCGCCTCAAAAGCATCGGCGGCGAGTTGCCGCAACAGCGAGAGTTGCCGCTCGCCGATCACCCGCTTGGTGTCGTCGGTGTTGGCGCAGATGATGCCGCCGGCGCTCCCGTCATCATCCGGGATCGGGCTGTATGAGAATGTGTAGTAGGTCTCTTCCGGATAGCCGTTGCGCTCCATGATGAGGAGCTGCTCCTCGACGTAGGTACCTTCGATGCCGGTCATTGCTGTGGCCAGCATGGGGCCGATGTCGCCCCAGATTTCCTGCCAGACCGTCGATGTGGGCTTGCCGATCGCCCAGGGATGCTTTCCACCGATGATCGACTTGTAGGCATCGTTGTAAAGATAGATCAGATCGGATCCCCAGCCGATCCAGATCGGTTGGCGCGATGTCAACATGATCCGCACGGCGGTCTTGAGGCTCTGCGGCCATTGCTCGGGCGGACCAAGCGGCGTCGCGTCCCAGTCAAGCGCGCGCATGAGGGAGCCCATCTCACCGCCGCCGGCAAGGAAACCGGACGCCATCCGCTTTGACTTAGAGCCTTCCAATCGAGCCGTCCCCAATGTCCTCATGTCCTCGCCACAACGACAAGGATAGCGGCCGCCCAAGGCCAAGGTTCGATTGATACTTGGCTCACCAATTGCCTTTTCGCAACGCGCATTATAAACGCCGGCGCGCAATCGGGTTCCGTTCGGATTGCCAGCAAAAAAGAGGCAATTTTCACCTTCGTCATTATGTTCGGTACCCGACTTATTTTACGAACCCAGCGAATGCCTAGGATAACTCGGCGAGCATATCCGATGGGAAAGTTTCGAATGTGCCCCTGAGCGCAATCGTCCTTCCTGATCGGAGGGTTTGCACGATTTGTTAGGGCTCCCACCTATCGCCAGCATCTCTCAATATATTGATCGAGCGATTGGTTTGAGCTGTTGCCCGGCTTTCACCGGCGGCGGGGAAAGCCCCCTATACCGCGACCGAGGGCTTCCCCCCCAAAAAAATTTCGACGACACCGGTCCTGAGCCCGACAGCAGGAACTAGGTGCTGGCCTGTCCGTTTGCCTCAAAGCAGGAGGTTCTAACGGGTCTGGCATCATACAAAATCGTCGGCAGTGGTGGTGAGTGGCGGGTTCGGCATGACGGCCCGGGGGGAGAACGTCTATCAGACGAAGGAATTCTGCATTCGAAGCCGCTGTAGCCGCCGCCTCCTTGGCGCTCCGCCAAGGACGTGAGGTGCAGATAAGCGTGCCGGGCACGGAGACGGCAACCGGCGCTGCAAATCCATGACCGGCTCAAAATGTCCGGCCCGAGGAGGAAATGAAGCGATGCCAGATCCGCCGCAGGGCCTGAGGCCGATGACTGATTGTAACCCATCTGAGCCCGCCATTCTCCAGACAAGCGGACCAATCGAATCGTGACATGGAGCGGCGAAGCCGCCGCAGCGTACAAAGGAGCGGCTATCGTCCGATCGGATGGTACTGTTCAATGGAAAGATTTGTTTTCGACGGATGGGGCAACGTGCTGGGCGGGTAGAAAATCGAAACAGAAGATGCATCCAGCAACCAAATTCCAGTTCGATCGCGTCGCCCGCGAGTTCTCGCAGTGGCGCGCCATTCCTGAGAAGGATCGGTCGCCTGCGTCGGCATGGTGGTGGCAACCCGCTTTCGAGGCGGCTGGGCAGCACAAGGAGATGCCGCCGTTGATTTGCCAGCGGCTGGAACTGCCGCTCTCCTCGACATACGCTGCTGGCGCCGAGATGTTGATGGCGACGCTTGCGGACCAAACGAGCCCGGCTTGGCCGGACGAATTTCCTCGCAAGTTCAAAAAGGCCGAGATACTAGAGCCCAACTCAGCCGAAACGGATAAAGACTGATTTTCTGGCGCGGCGCTATCGTCAAGCATGGACTTCCCAGAGGTATTGCCGCTTCGATAGGCGAGCGCATAGGCCAAGATCGCAAAGGCTAGAGCCGAGATCTAAATGATCAAAGGCAACCTTCGTGCTTAATTAGCCGGCCTCGTTTGCAAGGCTTAGCATCGTTTCAATTGCACGTTGCCAATCATCATCAGTCGCTGTCCCTTCCGTCTCCATCTGGCTTACCAATACCCTCAGGGCTTCTGATGCGTCCGCAAAGCGCGGGCCGTCTGGAACAGAAGTGTCTATGGATTGTAGAAAGTCGTGAAGCTTGGCAATTGCTTCCGCGGGAGGAAGTCCGCGCGCTCCATGCAAGGTGTCGAGAGCGGCTTTTGCGAGTTGGCTGGCTGGGTTACTCATCGGGTGGAATCCTTTACGACCTCTGCCCACCCATTCATGGCGCGCGGCCGGGGCCAGTCATTTCTGCGCTTCGAAGTTCTGGTGTCAAGCAGCTCTAGCCCACCAGCCTTCTGTGTTTCTGCCATCGCATTCTCGAGAGGACGCGTGCTTCGGACATTGCCAGGGCTTCGCATCTGTCCACATTTGGTTGCCCGGCGACCAGGCCGCAGCGGAAATCTACCTAACTCTGGTTGGGCGCGCGGAGCGGGCGCTCACATCTTTACCGTCACCTTACGGTTCTCGCCGAGCTTCGGCTCCGCTCCGGTCAACCTCGCCTTGGCGAACTCGAAGGCAGTAACCGCGGCGCTCGCCGGTCCATCCCACAATTCCGCCGTGAAAGGCTCGACCCGCAACAAGCGTACGTCGGGACTGTTCGGGCCGCCCGGCCACCACACCTCATCGGTCTTTCGCCAGGCCGCCTTTGTCTTGTCAGCATAGTGCATGACGCAGGCGCGACCGGTGATCGACAGGTAGACTTTGTCGTTGGAATCGATAAAGACGAGGCCGACATCGGGCGAGGCCTTGATCTCATCCTCCTTGGCACTGTGAATATCGGTCACGAAAAAAATCAGGCCAGCATCGCGGTCGGGCCTTGCTTCGAGCGGTCGCGCACGCAGTCCGCCGGCGAATTGCGTCGTCAGCATGCACACGCCGACCTTTTCGATGATGCCCCAGACGCGGTCGATGTCGTCTTTTTTGCTCATGTCAAACATTAATAATACATCCATGAGGCCCCAGTTCCCGGCCGCAACGGATCATGCCCGTGCGGCTTACCGCTAAGCGTTCGCGCGCGCTGCGGCCTCATTAACTTTCGGGCGGTCCCGTCGGTCCTCGGGAGCGAGATCCGTGACCGTCCTGTGCGGTTCGCCGGAAATAGTCAGCGGACTTTCCAACGGTTTGTCCGCCCATTGCCAAAAGCGGTCGAAAGCATCGATCACAGGTCCTCCCGCAGTCCCTTGAAGAACGGGTGCCGGACCTTCCCCGCCGCCGACTTCGCGCGGTACTCGATCTCGGCCAAGAGCTTCGGTTCGACCCAGATGCCCTTGTGTGCGAGCCGCTTGGCATAGGGCTGCGTCTTGCGGATCAACGGCTTCAACTGCTTTTGCAGATCCGCGGCCGACGTCTTGTCGAAGCCGTGATCGACCTTGCCGGCGTAGATCAGATCGCTTCCCTTGCGCCGGCCGAGGTACATGCCGTCCCATCCACGCATATTTCATCTCGGCGTCGTGCAACGGGCCAGTATTTGCCCAAGGTCCCGGATGTCGAGATACGCACCGCAGATCGGGCAGGCGTCGAAGGTGCCGGTCCGGCCGCCCCTACTGACGAGCCGAGCTATTAGGGCCTCGATCAGCCCATAGAAAAACCGTCAAGTTTCAGGAACAGAATTCTCGATATTCCGTTTTTTCAGCGTGTGCGCGCGGCGCGCGGTTACTGGCGATCTCTCGGGGCCGGGACCGCGCGTTTGAACGTTGGGCATCTATTTACGCCGCTTTGCCGGGCTTCGCGGTCGGCTGTTGTCCCGGCCATCCTGAGGGCGGTACCGTTAGGGGAAACGATATTATAATCAGGTGTCCCAGTATGGATCTGTAGCCACCAGGGGAACCCTAGCGCGACGGTCATTGCTCTCACGATTTTTCCTCGTCATAGAGGCAATCAACTTCCACTTCTCATGATCGTTCCGGGCGCCGATAGCGCGATGCCGGTATAGTGTGATGGCCGAGCCTGGACTGAAAGAGGTCATCGAGCGTGCTGTTCGAACGGGCTTCGCGATCGTCGAACCAAAGTCGACGAAAACCTGATCCGGCGTGACCTTTGCTATGGATCAAATTTGAGCGTGGTCATCGACTTGGCGGCGATCGCCGAAGGCTCGGCTTCGATGCCGAATTAGCGGACGCCTACGAACGAGATTCAAAGCTCTGACGTCAGCATTCCGTTCAAATCGAATCGACGCTGACGGCCTTGCTCTTCCCCGACTTCGGATCCACACCGATTTCGAAGGTGACCGCCTTGCCGACGACGATTTCGTCACCCTCGCGCAATGCGGAAACGTGAAAGAAAACATCATTGCCGCCGTCGTCCGGCATGATGAAGCCGAAACCTTTGTCTTCATTAAACACCTTGATCTTGCCGCCTGGCATGCTGTCCCTCCTGTTCTCTAGTCATTTAGCTCTCGGCACGGCAACGGTAGCATGATACAGGACTTCCAATCCGGCGGACTGATTGATCTTGCGGCAGATAATTACAGGGTCATCGTTTTCGACCGGCCGGGCTTCGGCCACAGCGACCGGCCGCGCAACGTGGTGTGGATGCCGGATGCCCAGGCCGAACTGATCAAGCTGGCCCTTGATCAGCTCAGCGTTTCAAACGCCACCGTTCTCGGACACTCATGGGGCGCATCGGGCGGACTGGTCCTCGCCTCGGGGTGCTACTATCCGACCGCAAGGCCCGACGTCGTTGCAATGGGTGCGCCAGCTTTGCCGCTCATTGGCGACATCCTCAGCCATACCTTGTCGCCGCTGATCAGCCGCGCAATATGGCCGCTGATGATGGCGAAAATCTTCGGTCCCAGATCCGTGCCGAAGAAGTTTGAAGCATTTCCAAAGGAAATGGCCCTTCGACCCTTGCAGATCCATGCATCCGCCGCGGAATCCGCGTTGATGATTCCGGACGCTTTTAAGCTCAGCAATCGGTACGCGGATTTGAAGATCAAGACAGATTGATCGACATCGACACGCAGTCGACCCGGCTGCATTCCGACATTCCGCAGAGCCGATATCACCGAGTTGCCGGAAACGGCCACATGATCCAGCAGACCGCCACGGATCAGGTGATGTCGGCGATACGGGAGGTAGCGTGCAGCCCGTCACGCGCAACGACAAGTTTTGGCGGCGGCTAGGCGAACAAGCGGATGCGCGACTTTTTGGATGCCGTTCCCATGCAGATCTGATCGCAGTTTTGCTGCGATGGTCGCGCAGCTAAGCTTCAGCGTCGCTAATCAAGCTTCTATCGAGCGTGGGCGGCCTCAGAGATCCCTCAAGTAGCCGCCGAATCTCCAAAGATAGGAGCGGATCGTCGCATTCTTCCGAAGGCGCGGGCTTCAGACGTTGCCAAGCTTGCGCCACATCTGACCAAATCTGGCTGTCCCAACACCGCTCGATCCACTTAACCGCCCGTTGCGGCAATCTGATTTCGTCTATGGCACCGCTCCTTACTAAGCCGCCAAGGCCCTTGACGTCGAACAAAGACGGTTTGGCTTGCCGCCGGGCGGATTGCGAGGGTCGCCGTCGAGTTCGCATAGGGCTTCCAGGATCTCGTCGATGGTGATGGGCGCCTTAAGGCCTGCCGGGGCCCGCAGCGAGGGGCAGGAAGCGATCGCTGATGCATCGGATGCCCAAGACGCTAGGATGGCGCGTTTCTCCGAAACCGACAGCGAGGGGTGCACCAAAACATCCCTTGGATGATCGAAGAACGTGCCCGGATGCAGCAGCGCGTTGATGTCGAAAACATTGTCGTTGAAAGCGGTCGTCGGCCGCATGATCTCTTCCATTCTTAGACGAACTCCGGTGCCGCGCGCCGAGAGACGCGCGGCACCGCTGAAGTGGTGAGTTAGGCCGCCTTGGCCTCGATTTGATGGATGTTAACAGGAGCCGGATATGAGGCGGATTTGCGGAACTGAGCAGCTAATGGGTCTAAGTGGAATCCATCTTCTCCGTGATCGTGCAGGCCCAAAATCCGGCCGGACCTCTGCGCCGCCGGCAGCGCAGACGAAGCGCTGATCGATTAGGGATAGCCGGAAAGCGGTTTTCAAATACCGCAGCAATCAAACGGACAAACGTGAATGTCTAAGAAGCTAACCACACGGAGGATTGTGAGCCATGAAAAAAGCGCTTTGCGTATTGGTACTGACATTCGCCGTCGTCGCACCCGCCTTGGCGGACGACCCCAAAACAATCGCGCGGCGCCTCGATGACAAGTGGCTCGAGGCCTTTAATAAGAAGGATGCCGCTGCCCTCACTGCTCTGTACACGGCCGACGCCGTCTTGTTACCGCAAGGTAAAGATCAACCCATCATCGGCGCGAACAATATCCGCAATTTCATGGATGAGATGATGAAGGAGAAACTCGAAAACATGGTTCTGCCCGTCGCCGCAGCGAACATGCTAGACCAAAAGTCTCTTTATCAAGCTGGCACCTGGGCAGCTGACGTTGGAGGCCAGCACGTCACTGGAACGTACATGAGCGTCGTCGTGCAGGAAGGCGCAGAATGGAAATATCGCGCCGACACATGGAACATGATGCCACCTCCTGCCGCGGCAGCCTCGGCGACGACCGGTTCGAGCTCCAGTAATAAGTAGTCCGCAAAACGTGCGGTGGATGGATAAGCGAGTAGTCGCAGAAAGACCACGCGGAAATCGTCGGCTTGGTCGCTCCGCTTGCCTCTTGGCAAACCGGGGCGACCAACCATCCTAGATTTCTCAAGAAAGAAAAGCCCGCCGAGGATACGGGCCAATTCCGGTTCTGGCACTTTTCGGACTCAGCACGATGTCCGACTAGAGTCAGCGATGCGCATCGAAGCGGACCTCGGCGAGCGCAAGGATCACCACCACGAAGCCGCCCGACCTTCCTTGACGGCGTGTGCGACCCGCTGCGTCCCGGTCCCCCACAAAGCGCTCGCCTCGAAATAAGCAGTGGCCTAATTGGATTTAGGAAAGACCTTATCCCTGATGTAGCGCGACGTTGGCGTCAGGCGAATGCCACGCGGCTATGCGCCAAGTTGCCCTGTCGATTTACTCGCAGACAGAACGACTGTTGATGGTTTTAACTTCCTTCCAAAGCCTAAGGCGTCCAAGTTTGAGTTTCGGAAGTTCTTTCTTTGATCTCCCTGCGCAGGCAATCTTTATGGCTTTCTCGCGCGAGCTTGCGCCCTCCGGGAAACATCCAAAGCCCATCGCGCTTCCGTCTTACGAGAAGCACCCGTCCACGTTTCGCAGCCACCAGTTTCGAGGACTTCGCCATTTGCTACTGCACATATGTCTAATCACTTATAGTTTAAGCCGCGAGGTTAGGCTCGAAACCTTACAAATCCGCAACGCGTTTCCTAAAGCTGAAAACGAGGCCATTTCGACGATCACGTGACGGCTTGTCTTGATCACAAGATCACAATTCACAAGGTTGAAATAACCTCAAAATGCCGGAACGACCGACTAACGCCGATGTTCTGCTTTAGGGCTCTTATGGAGAAGCAAATGTCGAAACTTGGTATTTTAGGGGCTACGGCCCTGTCACTCGCGATAGCAGTCGCAACCCCGGCCTTGGCCGAGGGGCGCGGCGGCGGCGGAAGGCACGTCGGCGGTGGCGGCGGAATGCACCTCGGAAACCGTGGCGGTGGAATGCACGTAGGTGGCGGAGGGTTCCGCAACGCTCAAGCAAGCGTCGGCGCTGGCCGAGTTGGTGGACGGTTTGCGCAGGGCGGATATCGCGGCGGTTATGGACGGGGAGTTGGCTTTGGTGCCGGGTTAGCTGTCGGTAGCGCGTTGGGTTATGGTGGCTACGGTGGCTACTATGACCCCTATAATTACAGCGGTGACTACGCTTATAACGACCTCGGTTACGACGGATACTACGGCTACAATGGGTACCCCGGCTACGACGGGGACTCCGGCTACGTGGTATCGAGCGGCGGCGACCCTTCTTATTGCCCCCAGCGCTACCAGTCCTACGACCCGGCGTCCGGGACGTATCTCGGCTACGATGGTCTGCGGCATCCTTGCTCATAAAGGCAAAAGAAGAGCGGCTCAGACGGAGCCGCTCTTCTTCTATTTCTGTACTCGAAACTTTCATGCTCGACACTCGGCCCGGAGTGTTGAGAGCGCCTACATCCTTCTTCGGGCGCCGTTTCTTTTGGCCCCCTTAGGTGGCGGCCTCTTTCATGTCAGCCTTGACAACGGGCCACGCGGCGCATGGTCTTCCCCGCCTGTCAGATGATCTTTCGATGTTATCGGCGATCCGCGTCGCTAACGGTGGCGGGGCCGCCGGATGAGGAATTCCAAGGACGCGCGAACAGCTGTCGAAGGGGATCAGGACCATTTGGCGCGTGCGCTCCGCCCGATGTCTTCTTCGAGCTTTGGTGGCCGTCAGTATTCACATCGGTATCGGCTTTTACCAAGGTGTTCGACACGGGGAAAGCTTCACAATGAATTCACTAGGTCAGCGTTTTCATGGTTTGAATCATATCAGGCGGCCTCGGCGAGCTTGTAGGACCATGTATGGATGACGGGATGGCGATTGACGTCGTCGATGCCGGCCATGATGCGTTCTTTGAGCTCGTGCTTTGAGGTGACCCGGATGTGGCGCAGGACCGAGCGAGCGAACTTGGAGAAGAAGCCCTCGATGAGATTCAGCCACGAACCATGCTTGGGCGTGAAGATGAACGCGAAGCGTCCAGGTGGTCGAGCGTCGAGCCAGGTTCTTGTTTCTCTCGATATGTGGGCGGAATGATTATCGAGGATCAGCTTGATCGCGGTGCCGGCCGGATAAGCGGCGTCGAGACGCTTGAGGAATTCGATGAACTCTCGGCTGCGGTGGCGGTCTCTGACGAGCGCATGAACCTTCCCGGTAAGCAGGTCGATTCCGGCCAACAGGCTAAGCGTGCCATGACGTTTGTACTCGTAATCCCGCGCGAAGGTCGCGTGGACGCCGGGCTTGGGCGGCAAATCGGGTGCCGTCGTTGCGATGGCCTGGATTCCCGGCTTTTCGTCGTAGGAGACGATCGCCACTCGCTTGATGGCTTTGCGCGACTTGGCGGCAGCCTTTTTCAGGACCTGGACCTCGCGGTAGACGCACAGAACCTCCGCCATCTTCTGCTCAAATTCGGCATCGCGACGTTCCAGATAGTAGCGAACCTTGTGCGGCTTGATTTCCTCCTGGCCGAGAATCTTACACACCGTACCCTGGACAAGGTTGGCGAGACATTCGTGCCCCGCCATCGGTCCGCGCTCGCGCGCATGGCGTGCCAGCAACCGCGTGGTCCACAACTCGTGCGGATAGCCGTGCTCCTTAGCCTTGTCGCACGCCAGCGACACCAACCAGGCTTTGGCATCCGGCGTGATGACCGGTTCTTTGCCCGGCCGTGGTCGATCCTCGATTGCCGCCAGCGGCCCATAAGCCAGCGCCCGCTCCACGCAGCGCTGAACAGTCTGATGATGGACCCCAACTCTTTGCCCCACCGCACAGAACGAAGGATTCTCGCGATACGCCAGCAGCATCTGCGCCCGCGATACCCGGCTCGCTGGCTCGGTTCTCGACCGCGAAAGAGCCTTCAATCTTTCAATTTCTTCGTCGGTTATCGTCAATTCGATTACCCGCCGCCATCCTGCCATGATCCCGCTCCTCGTTTCGCCAATCGCAAACGAGGAATCCGCCACCAAACCATTAGTTCCATGATGCAGGTTTCATGGAATCGATCGTCTAGAACGCCGAATGCGGGCAGTTGAGGTAGGTTCGCAATCTGCCGACACCATTAAATTGAGTTTTAGAAGCCATCTGTTTTGAACCTCCTCCGAATTAATGGACACCTGTAGTAGGCTCGATGAGCCAGGAGGTGTCGGATGGAAGGACGTCATCGTCGGCGGTTGGACGAGCTCTGCGAAGCGATGGAGATTCCTGTCGTCAAATGGCATGGGGACGCCTCCCAGGCCGAGAAGAGGAAGGCCATCGCGAAGCCTTCCGGCATCGCGCTGATAACCCCCGAGTCGATCGAAGCGATGTTGACGCGGCGCCCTGGCGATGCGGCACGCCTTTTCGGATCGGCCGACTTCATTGTCGTCGACGAGCGCCACGCGTTCCTGCAGGGTCCTGGCGGCAAATTTATAGCGGCACCACGAGCGTCTCCGTGAACCGCTTCAGCCGCTGTTGAAAGATAACTCTCGTCTCCTCCGATTTCGCCTTTGTGCTACGAGCAGCCTCCGGACACCGTCGCCGGCATCCTTTTTGAAACGACGTCCCAACTTTTGCTGGGAACCGAGAAAAGCCGCTACCGTTTCTTATCATTCTATTACAGTCTCGGAGCTCCGCCCTGACCAACGAATCCATAACGAACGCGCTTATCACACGACTTCGGACAACATCGGCGTTGGACGACCAG
The DNA here is from genome assembly GCA_963734795.1 of uncultured Alphaproteobacteria bacterium. Taxonomy (GTDB): domain Bacteria; phylum Pseudomonadota; class Alphaproteobacteria; order Rhizobiales; family Xanthobacteraceae; genus Bradyrhizobium. The sequence goes on along the minus strand of CAVTIW010000008.1, from coordinate 124,079 downwards.
GATGTCCAGACGGTGCGGTCCTTGCCGGTTGTGGTGAAGCACTTTCAGCCGGGTCAGGCCGTCGTTCGAGACGGTGACAGACCGGCCGAGTGCTGCCTCCTTTCCCAAGGGTTTTGCGTTCGGTCCAAGATGACGTCAGACGGCAGGCGGCAAATTCTCTCGATCCACGTACCCGGCGAAATACCCGACCTACAGAGCCTGCATTTGCAGGTACTGGATCATGACCTCATGACGCTCACCGAATGCACCTTGGGCTTCATCAGCCACGTTTCCCTTCGGGAGATTACCCGCCGAAGACCGAACGTCGCAGAAGTCTTCTGGCGAGACACACTGATCGACGCCGCCATGTTTCGGGAGTGGATTGTCAATGTGGGACAGCGCGCGGCCCCAAACCGGCTTGCTCATATTGTCGTCGAACTCCGAGAGCGCCTGAAAGTCATCGGCATGGTTCAGGGGGCCCGATTCGCGATGCCCTTGACTCAGGAACAACTTGGGGAAGCTATGGGAATTACCTCTGTCCACGTTAATCGGATTGTAAAACAATTGCGTGACGACAACATTGTGGAGTTCCACCGCGGGAGTGTCAGGGTGATCGACGAGCAAAAGCTTTTGGACCTAGCCGACTTTGACGGTCTTTATTTGCATCAGAGGCCATCTCTCTAGGGCAAACGAATGCCGCGGTTTTCACTTCCACATCGTAGAGGACGAGCGCCTCGTCAAAGACGAAGAAGGGCAAGAATTTTCCGAAAATGAGGCTGTCCGCAGAGAAGCGGTAGAAACAGGCGCCTCAATCGCCAGGGATGCATTCATTCGAGGGAGCGCGAGCCGGGTTATCGTAGATGTGCGAAATGGCGACGAGCTGTTCTTAAAAGTGACCATCTCCCTCACAGTCGAGGGGTGATACGAACATCAGGCCCCGGCCCTTTTGCACGAACGGTATCGCGCCAGTTATCCGGCAAGCGTGGGCGCCAAACATGGTGCCGCACACTTATTAGCCGGCAGACCTGTCTATTCAGCTCCATTAATCGTTGCCTGTTCAATCGCTGCCGGCATCTTGGCGACCGACATGAGCGAGCGAGCGACTTGGTTGAAAAGCTGGTCGGCGTTTTCTTCTTCAGCCAGGGATTTGGACAATAGCGCCACGATTGCGCTTTGCCTGAGCTGCTGGGCGAGATTACGGGCCGTGGTGTAGCCAGAGATCTCATAATGCTCCACCCGTTGTGCCGCGCCTTGGCCTTCCTCGACAATTCCCATCATGCCTCGGCAGGGCTTGGCGCGCGCCGTCTTGCCGAGCAGCTCAAAGCATTCGTTCAAGCGCTCGATTTGCGTTTCGGTTTCTGCGAGATGTTGCTCGAACAATTCGCGGAGCTGATCGAAGCGCGCAGCTTCCGCCATCTTGGGAAGCGCCTTGGTCAACTGCCTTTCCGCATGGACGATATCGCGCAGCACGTCGATCAGCAGTTCATCTAGACCTTCTGGAGGCACCGCAGGCGAACTCTCGGTCACGACGGAAGCCACGCCAGGCTCGCCTCCCTGGATTGCGGGAGATTCTACAAAAACCCACTCCTCACCCTCGTTCCAGGGACCGCGTGTGTCGATCTCGCCGTGGTCGCCGGCGCCTGTCGAGTTGTTGAAGTATTGATTGACGAGACCGGGCGTGGGCGCAACGCGACCGATGCTAAAGGCTGGCTTACCCATGCTGTCCAGCGCCAGCGCAAAGGCCTTCATATGCGTGATTTCCCGCGTCATCAGGAACTGCAGGGCGTCTTTGGTCCCCGCGTCATCGCAAAAATTGATGAGCCGCTCATAGACGATCTTGGCACGAGCTTCCGCCGCGATATTGCTGCGAAGATCAACATCAAGTTCACCGGTGATCTTCAAGTAATCGGCGGTCCAGGGATTGCCTTGCGAATTGAAGAGGTTCACCCCGCCACCGCCTGCGATCGCAATCAAGGGGTCGGCCTCGGCGGCCTGACGATCGAATTTGGATGGTTTGAGATGCATCCGCGCCAGGCATCCCACGATCTCGAGATGGCTAAGTTCCTCGGTGCCGATATCCATCAGGAGATCCTTGCGGTCAGGGTCTTCGCAATTGAGGCCCTGGATCGAATATTGCATCGCGGCTGCGAGCTCGCCGTTCGCGCCCCCGAACTGTTCAAGGAGCATATTTCCAAAACGGGGGTCCGGTTCGTCGACGCGGACGGTGAACATGAGCTTCTTGACGTGATGATACATGGCCGGCCTCGCTTGAGTTTGTGAAATTGCAACCCTAGCCGATGAATTACGTTCCTGATTGCTCTCAGAAATGGCTGACACACCAATTCCATAGCCGGACGGAAAGCTCCGAAGCGGTATGAATGCGGCTGTTCTGGGACGGCTTGCTCGTTTGCTTTTTGCGTTCTGCCTGATGATAGAGTTCCTGATCTCTGCCGTCAGGCTTTCCCGCTTGCTCCCAAAGTTCATAAGCGCGGCGAACGATATCCATTTCAGCGGGTCTCTGCATTTCAACTTCCGACTTAGCACTCGCTTCGGAGGCATCCGCTCGCCGCAAATATGGGGATTTGCAACGCCACTCGATAGCGCGCTTTAGCCAGAGCACCGCCTGATCAAATCAGTCGTCGCATCGCTCTGCCGGCGTGAGCGTTCTGCAACAGATAGATGCATGTTTGAGGAGGCCCTGGCGCGGGTACATCTCACTGCGGCGTTTGCAGGCCCGGAGACGATAGCCATTCGTCAATGTGCGAGGCGGTCTCTAACTGGCGAGCTTTGCGCAAAAGGCTCTCGCGCTCCTTGCCGATCGGCACCGTGCGAGCGTTTTGTCTTAGCCGCTCTGCCTCATGAGCTAGGCGATAGCCCAATGTAGTAGTCTGTGTGAAACGGTTTCTTTGCATACGCTGGTGCCTAAGTTGTGGGGTGCGAGCGCTATCAGCGTTCTCATCACCGATAAAGCGAGGCGATATCCGATGGAGACAGTAGACGCCCTAAATCACAGTCTGCGCCCGAAATCATGGAAGGCGCTACAACAAAAGTTAAGTGGAGCGGGCCAATGTTGGGGCAGCAGGTTACTGACACGTCAAAGAGACTGACGGTTTGTCTGTTTCAGCACGGGGGAAGCAAGGCGGGTCCAGAAGGGCTACGTTCCTTTTAGCTGCCTGCGACCACGAAAATAGGAACGACAGTTGCTTGTGCGTGTTTATGGCCCACACAACCATGATTGGAGCCGCCGATGGCACAAACAGCACGAGAGATTTTTGTTGTTGGCCTGCGCAATGCGCACGCCATGGAGACCCAAGCACGCGAGTTGATGGAGCGTCAGTCGGAGAGGCTGGACGAATATCCCGAGGTGAAGGCTAAAGTCAATGCCCATCTTCAGGAGACAAACGAGCAGCTCAAGCGGCTGGAGCAATGCCTTGATGTCCTTGGTGAAACAACGTCCACTCTGAAGGACACCGCCCAGTCGGTCATGGCTAACGTGATGGCGATGACCCATGGTATGGCCGGCGACGAGATACTCAAGAATACCTTCGCGAACAACGCTTTCGAAAATTTTGAAATCGCAGCCTACAAATCGCTGCTCACGCTTTGCGAGCCAGCTGGTTCTGACAGCGCACGACCACACCTTCAGGCTTCACTCAGGGAAGAGGAGCAGATGGCCAAGTGGATCGATGCCAATGTTGAGAAAGTGACGCTGGCCTATCTCAACCGCGAAGTGCGAGCGGTGGCCTAGTCACCAGGAGCTGGAAAGCGGATGTACCTTTCCGGCCGCAAGAGCCTCGGAGCTGAGCTCCGGGGCTCTTGCGCCTTCGCCAGGGTATCTACCGCCGAATTGCGGAGAACGCGCGTCAGGAATGAGCACACGCCCGGCCGCTTCCCATCGAGCGGCCGGGCATGTGGGCGGATGTACTTCGCGTGTTCGCTGGCTTCTTCGGAGCGATCCGGGGCCTTGCTTTATGGACCCCGGTCGCGCGCCAAGTACAAGCGCGCAGTCCCGGTCCTGAAGATCGCCGTAACTGCGCGCCGTGTGCACACTTCTCGCAAACGAGTTATCGGGCTGCGCCTTCCGGCCCTCGTCGTTACTTTTGATAGCCGGGAGAAAGTCTTGGATCGAATTGTTGCGCGTTCTGTTCCTGGACGCTTTGGTTTGGCACAGGTTGAGAGTTCGGGCCCCCCGGCGCAGTTGTCGACGGATTGTTGGGGCTGACGGCCTCATTGACGGTGGTGTTCGCTCGATTCGCTTGACCGGTGGTGTTTACTGAGGAGGCTCCGGGCGACGCACCTACGCCGGTTGACGTGCTCCCCGTGCCTGCGCTGCCGCTCCCACCCCCTGTGCCACCGCTTGCGCTCCCGGCGGCTCCCGCGCTCCCGCCGCCCGCTCCACCGGCCCCGCCCCCGCCGCCTCCTTGGGCAAAGGCACTGAGCGGCAAGACGATCGCTGCGACCAGCGCCGCAGTCCTAATTGATCTCTTAGACATTGGTCATTCTCCCTGTTTGAGTTCTTTCTTTAACCGAGAAAAACGCGCCAGGTTCCTAGCAACCGAGTGTCCTGCCGACGCGCTTCAATCGCTTTGCGTTTGGCGGAGTTGCGTATATGTGCCCGAGCCGACCGCGCGATTAGCTTAGAAGCATCCGGCAGCCGCGATTGCTGGGTCTGGCTAATTCGGCTCCGATGTTGGATGCAGAGCAACAGCCGGCGACCGTGGAATTTGGCATGGCGCAGCCAGCGTAAGCCGCACGCACATTATTCAGCAAGATCGGAACATCGTCGGCAAGAGAAGGTTACAGGCAAAGTTTCCAATTTGCAGAAGGCGCGTAACAAATGGCTTATTCACCCGAAATGGCTCGCCCAGACGAGCACCGAAATCCTCCCCAAGTGAGTGCAGTTGCTCCCGCTGACGACATTCGCACGATAATGTTGAATCAGGTCTCCTGAAGTGCCGTGTTCGCCGGTGCCACGATTGCCCTTGTAATGCAGATAATCCTCAACATGGTTGGAGTTGGCGTCGGTCTCTCGACCATCGACGCAGCCGCGGGGGATACGCCAAGCGCCGGATCCCTCTCGGTAAGTGCAGGTATCTGGTGGGTTATCTCCGGAATAGTTGCGGCTGCGGTTGGTGGCTACATCGCTGGGCGGCTTTCAGGAAAGTCATCTCAATCGACAACCGCCTATCACGGTTTGATTGCGTGGGCGGTTTCGACCCTAATCGTCGTTTACCTGCTCTCGACGGCTGCCTCGGGTCTGATTGGCGGCGCTGTGAGCTCGGCATCGTCCGCGCTTGGAGGAGCCGGCAAAGCCATCGGCGGGTCCGTTCAAACTGCGGTCCAGACCGCAGCGCCTTCTTTGAATAATATGAGCGACCCACTGGCTACCATCGAGAATAGGGTTCGGAGCACCTCGGGCAGCCAGGATCCTGCAGCGCTTCGAGATGCCGCCGCGACAGCTGTTCGTGCGGCGCTCTCGGGAGACCCCGCTCAACAGGCCGCTGCAACGGATAAAGCTGCTGATGCTTTGGCCAAGGCGCAGAATATCCCGCCCGATCAAGCCAAGGCTCAGGTCGAGCAGTACCAACAGCAGTACCAAGAAACGGTCGCCAAAGCCAAAGAACACGCAAAACAACTCGCGGATACAACAGCCAAGACGGTGTCGCGGGTGGCGCTGTTCGGTGCCCTGGCTCTTTTACTGGGGGCTCTGGCCGCGTTTTTCGCGGGCCACGCGAGCGCAGTAACACCGACGGTAACGGGCGGATCAAAACGGTCATTTGCTTGAGCTGGCGTAATTGAAGCGGGCTGCCTTTTTCGTCGGTGCAGCTCGCCTTCCTGTCGATGAAAAATGTCGGATGTGCCATGTATCCTTGGCCCTTTGGCGACTTCGATAGCGTGATGGACGACGCGCTTAACATCGCAATGGACTATCTCATGCGCACCGGTCAGGCCGTGAAGTTCCAGGAAGCGCAGGAGGTGGCGGCGCATGCGATAGAGGTCGCGTGGCGCTCGCAGGTCAGGAACCGACTGCGGCTTTCAACCTGGCAATTCGGGCTGTGGAACAGAGGGAAGATTTACTGAAGAGCGGTTAGTCGTGCTTCGATGAGGGTGGGCCTTTGCAGAGGACATAAGTGAAGCGGACCAGCGCTCCGTTCTGATGCTAGCGGCGCCGAACCCTAGGGCTCGGGCGAACGCCAACATGGGCAGCGAGTGCGCGAAGGAGCGATCCGAGCGTGAACACGATGCCGAGCTGAAAGACCCGCCGGAAGCCGACCATTTCGCCCACTGCGGCCATCGGAAGAAGCGATACGACGGTGGCGAATTGATAGGCGTTGACCACCCATACGGATTCTGCAACCGGCGAGTGCAGGTCTGCCGCGACCGTCGGAAGGGCGACGTGGGCGATCGAACCGTCGAGGACGGAAAGCGTGAGAGCCAGATGGTCGCGGCGGCCAGTAACGTCGGGGCGCCGGAAGACCGCCTTGCTCAGTTGTCGGTAGGGCCACGGGTCATGATCCTTCGAAGTCGTGCGCTGGTGTCGGCCAGGCGTGTGGTGACCGCGGATTGCTTGTGTCGCCTCTAATCGCGAGACTGCTTCGAAAGAGCGGCTCGACTCGATTTAGGTTTTTAAAAGGTCGGCTGAGCCCCGATCTGAGACGCTTGACCGGCTTCGCTTGGGAAGTCGCACGACCCGAACGCGGCCCCGAACCATCTCCGGCGTCTGACCCCGCCGACTGCGCCAAGCCTCAGCCTCGTCTGCCAGTTTGGTTGCCCATCCCCAGGCCGCCTGAGTTTCGCTAGCCTCGTCCGACGCGCGCATGCGTTCTCCAGTGCTGGGAAAGTGGTCCGATCTCCACAACGAACAATCCCGAAGGTTCGCCGCGGTTCCACAACGCCACCACCATGGTTCGGTTAACACGGACCGATCGTCGGCCCAGCAGCGGTGGAAACCGGGATGAACGGCCGCGGCCGATCTCAAAACTCGTCGGGGGAAGTGCGGTTCCACAAGGCAGCCAACACGGTGGCGCGCTTTCGCAGCATTTTGTGCCGGACGGTTTTGATCTCGGCGCTCAACGCAATGTTTTCCGCGACAGACGCCTGCTTCGAGAACTCCTTCAATGATTTGTGGACATCCTCGAGAGCGCGCAACGCGCGCCCTCGAGGCAACTTGTCCTCAAGCTCCCCGAGTTTCGCGGGAGGAAGCCATAGGGGTCCAAGTTACTTGGTTTTGCCGAGGCTTTGTGCCATCTCGAGATGATGCCGGAGAGTTCGGAAGCGTCTTGCCGGCCCAGTCCTTCAGCTTCGGATCGTCCCCGCCCTTGGCGTAGCGCTCGAAAAGCGACACAGCATCCTTGTGGGCGCTGACTTGCATCGAATCGAAATCGGAAGAGAAGTCGTCCGGCTTCGCATCCTTCAACTTATCGATTTTGCTTTGCGACGAACTGTCGAGAGCGCTCGGGATCGCCGCCTTGGCATCCGCCGGCGCCATCGACTTGAGTTCCTCCGAAGTCTTGGTGTGATCGGTAACCATTTGGGTTGCGAAAGTCTTTTCCTGGGCGTTCCCGCGATCCTGGCCGAGGTTTGCGGCCGCGATCTCGGTCATATCGCTCATCGCAGCTTCCTTCACGAAATCGGCGGTCGTCGGGCTGATGCCGAGCGTGGAGTTCACCCCAGTTTTCTCGCCGACCGATTGCGCGAAAGCCGATGTCGAAATCAGGAGGGCCGCCATGGCGATTGTCAGTGTCGTCCTCTTCATGCCGTGTCCTTGCTTTTGTGACGGTCGCGCGAATCCAGTCGCGCAACTGTCACAATGCAACCAGGGCGCAAGGGTTCCGAAGGGCAGGCGGTTAATGTCGGGATCGGCGGGCCCCAGAACAGCGATTTCAGAGTTTCTGCCAAGGCTCGTGCAGCTCCCGACCAGGAGGTTTTCAAGGGCGGCGGCCGACGTCCACACCAAGAGACCGAAGACCAGCAGCGACAGGATTCCGACGACGAATGAGACGGCGAGCAGGAGCCCGTCGTCCTGGAGATAGGCTATCGCCAAGAGCGCGACCGTGACGGCCGAAAAGCACGTTGATGAGCGGCAGTGGCCAGATGCCAAGGACGAGAAAGCCTACCCCGTTTGGTCGCTTCGACAGGCGTGTGCCACCGCGACCGGCTTATCCGCTCGACGGCCCTTAATATTGTGGCCCCCCTTGACAAAGAAAGCCCCATACAAGCCGTACGCCCGAATTGGGCCCGTACGGATCTGTGCGGGGGGCGCGAGGTAACTCGCGTCCCTACCGCGATAGTGACCGGCCGAAGCTCAAAAAGGTTTCTAAAATGCCGACTTGTTCCTAGGGTCGAGGGTACTGGCCTGTTTAACCCTCAGTGGCCTAATTTGAATTTTGCCGTGGGCCAAATTTTATTTTGCGCCTATTTTAGCGCCATCCGGCAGTGGGGACTACGGATGGCAGAGTACCGCGCATACCTCGTCGCAGAAGACGGCCATATCATAGGATTTCGAACCGTTCGTTTGCGATGACGACGGTGAAGCTATCGAAGAGGCCAAGCGCCTTGTCGGCAAGTATCCTATTGAGCTTTGGAGCGGCGAACGGCAGAAAGGCGAAGAGCCCATTAGCAGATGCAAATCGGACGCGTCATGTGGCCGTCGGTCGCCACGCGGGGGCATCTGGACGAGGAGAGGTGAGGGCGATGGCGAGCAAGCTGGAGCACAACACTACAAGGCAAGCAGCAACTAGCTCGAGGAAACCGTCGGATACGAAATCATCGTCATCCATGGTACACCTGCCGCTGGCGATGCTGCGCCCGAATTTATTAAAAATTTCGGTATCGGCTTTGTTGCGGTTTGGGTGCAACGAGGAGAGGTGAGGGCGGCGGTTCACCCCGGCGGCCCTTGCAAAACGCGAACGAAAAACGAACCGCCGTGTTGCGTCCGTGTTGCGAGGACGACTGAGCGGGACTAAACGGGGAAAGGCTGATATTAACGGGTTTTCTTCGTTACAGCCCGCAACACGAATTTATTGAGAACAGAACGCGCATCCCTTTGAAATCGGTGGCGATCCCTCGCCACGGTAGGCTCTCTCCCAAGTTCCACTTGAGGATTAGGGGACTCCAGCCAGAGGGGAGAAAGCCATGGAAGCGGCATTGGACCAGGTGATGAAGACCTACGGGATGATGCTGAACCTCACCGCGGATGAGGAGAGGGCCACGCGAGGAAAGGTCGCGAGCTACCTCGCCGAAAAGCCCGGATCCGACGAAAACGCCCTAGCCATCGAAGGCCTACGCTATCTCCGGATCGTCCGGGAGCTGGGCATTCAGTAGGAAGCGCGGCCGGTTGAAGGGCGCGAAACAGCAGCGGCTCTGCGCTAGATGTCTCACGAAGCAGTGTCCCCATCAACCCCTTGTCCAGCGGTTCGAGCGCTATGATGTGCTCGCGTTTGCACGATGCGTCTAATCGACCTTGTTCATTTCCCGGATGGTTTCGCGGATCACCGCGAAGGCGTCGTGGCCGACCTTGCCGTTCGGACGCAGATACTAAGGCCGGATCAAATATCGGGGATCGATCTCGCTGCGGTCGACGAACTCGTCGACCTCGATGGTTCGCGTCGATTCCAGCGCTACGTTCTCGAGCTCTTCCTTCGTCACCTCGACGAGGTGTCGGTGCCGATCTTGTAGCTTTGACGATGTCCTCGTTGGTCTACATGTTCACTAATTCGCTGATTGGATCGCGGTGGTCTTGGTGGCGGCGAAGGCCTTCGGGGTTTGTCCTGCAAGGGCCTGATAAGGCCTGTGGTTGTTGTAGTAGATTTGGTACTCGAACAGCTGGTTGGCGAAGTGGTCGAGATTGTCGAAGGTTGCCCCCTCGATGAGGTCCTCGTCGAGGGTTCGCCAGAAGCGTTCAACCTTGCCATTGGTCTGCGGCCGATAGGGCCTGGTGTAGCGGCGTTTGATGCCGAGCTCGAGCAGCATTGCCTCGAAGGGATGTTCGTGCGGCTTGTTGCGCGCTGCGAACTCGGCGCCGTTGTCGGAAAGGATTTCCTGGAAGACCAGCCCGTAGGTGACGTTGAGGGTATTGATGATCTTCAGCGCTTTAAACATGACCGGCAACGCCTTCTTGGAGTTCAGGACCTCGGCCCAGGCAAGGCGCGAGCAACTGTCGATCAGGCTGATGACGTAGGCCGTAGCCGGCGGTGGCGCGAGGAACATATCGCGCGGCAATTGATGCAGATCGACGTGGCCGAGTTCCCCGAGCTTGTCCTTGATAATGCGGCGTTTCTCTCGCGTATCGCCGGCGTACGACGGTTCAGCTGATGGCGTTTCAGCACCCGGTAAATCGTCGATGGCGAGGGTACCCTGTCACGCCGTTCCCGCAAAGCCGCAAAGATCTCGTAGCGGTTCATTCCCCGCTTGCGCTGGGCAATGATCTCGACCTCGATGCCTTCCGGCTCGCGCCGTTCCCCGCCATTTCGGGCCACGCCGTCGTTGCGGCCGGATCGTCGAAATCCAGCAGGCGGATGCCGTTCGGCTATCTATATGGGCCAAGGGCGGTCTGGAAGGACACCGGACAGCGGTTGCTCGACAACACCTGCACCCAGCGAACGGCCGGTACGAAGCAGACGGCTGCTGGCCTACGTTCGAGTAGTCGCCGGCGGATGGCGCCGAAATGCGACTCTCTATCCTGTGGCGACCGCAAGGCACTCGCAAAGGAGCTCGGCGAGGCGCTCGCCATGATGACCGTGCTCGCACGACAGGCGCCCGGCGGCAACTCTGCTTCCGCTTGCGCCGCGGCCCCGTCACACCGCTCCGGAGACATGAGCATGTGCTGGTGTGGACGGCCTCTCATCCCCACGGTTCTATGGCGCTCTCGGCGTCACAGCTAGATGAGAGGAAAGTCTGATGAATATTCCCGTTCGTATCGGTATGGATACTTCGAAGTCGGTGTTCCAGCTTCACGGTGTTGACGAGAACGAGGTGGTGGTTGTCCGCCGCCAGTTTCGGCGAGCCGAGATGATCCGCTACTTCGAGCGGCTTCCGCCGGTTCTCGTCGCCATAGAGTCCTGCGGCAGCTCGCACCATTGGGCGCGCCTGCTGCAGTCGTTCGGTCACGAGGTGAAGCTAATCCCACCTCAATACGTGAAGGCTTACGTGAAGCGCGGCAAGAACGACGCGGCTGACGCCGAGGCCTTGTGCGAGGCGGTCACCCGGCCAAGTATGCGGTTTGTACCGGTGAAGTCGAAGGAACGGCAAGCGGCCTGCATGTTGATGACCGTGCGGGAACGCCTGGTCAGCGTGAAGTCGCAGCTCTCCAATGCTTTCAGGAGCTATGCAGCTGAGTTTGGCATCGTCGGCCCCGCCGGTCGGCAGAACGTCGACGGCACTCATCAAACGGGTGCTCGAAGACGATAGCCTGCCGGAAATGGCGCGGGATCTCTTCCGCCTCCAGGCGGACGAGTATGCCGCGGTCCGAAGCTCGCCTGGCGAAGATCGAGGCCAAGCTGATGAAGTGGCATCGCGAGGATGACGTCAGCAGGCGTATTGCGACAATTCCCGGCGTCGGTCCGATTGGGTCGTCCATGCTGAGCATGAAGGCGCCGCCGCCCGAGACGTTCAGATCAGGTCGCGACTTTGCGGCTTGGCTCGGACTGACGCCCAAGGATCATTCAACTGGCGGCCGGCAAAGACATGGCGGTATCACAAAGGCCGGAGATTCTAGTGCTCCGATCGACGTTGATCGTCGGTGCGACCGCGCTGCTGAGGCATATCCGAAAGGGTCGTCATAAGCCCACACCCTGGCTCGCCTCGCTGCTGGAGCGAAAGCCGCCGAAGTTGGTCGCGGTGGCCTTGGCCAACAAGTTCGCCCGCATCGCTTGGCGCTTGATGATATCGGGCGGCGTGTACAACCGGCCGGTAGCCGCCATGCCCATCTGATCTGAAATCGGCGCCGCGAGCGAGGTTGCTCGGCGGATAGCCCACGAACTTGCAGGACGCAGTAGATGGAAGGACCGATCGGTCGATACGCGCGAGCTTCCGAAGATTACACTGGCATCATCAATGTCGCCTATGTGCTTGGAACGTGCGTAGCGAACACCATCTCGGCCAGCGGGCTTTGTCCGCGCAAACAGGCCGGACATCTGATAGCAAGCGATCAGGTCAAAAGTCTGCTACCATCCTGACAAGTGGGGGGCCGTCCACATCTGCAATCTCTACTCCATCACCACCAACCAAACCGCGATCGCCGCGCTCTTCCGCACGATGAACCGCTATGTCGGCAATCTGCAGCAGATGCCGGGCGTCTTTCCCGACTACGCTGCACCGGTGGTCCGTAGCGCTGGCGACGCCGAGGAGATGGTGCTCACGCGCTGGGCATGCCGCCGCCGGCGGCCCGCCTATCTAATCAGCTGACCATTGCCCGCCCACAAATTTCGATCTTTTGCGAGCTTTGGAGATCGGGAGTGTGCGTAGACCCGGGCGCACTCGTATCTGATCGGAGCGCACCGTCGTTTCAAAGTCCGTGTTCACTCCTCGCTTCTCACAGGCTCACCACTTATCGGCGACGTGACCGATGGTCTGCGCCAGCCGGATCGTCTTGAGCGAAACCGGTTGGCGTGCAACATCCAACCCGATAGAACCATGCCGTCGCGATGCCGTCCTCCCGCGGCCGCACCGGCCGACGCCGCAACCGCGCCAAACAACAGCGCCGCTGCAACGGAGAAAGCCAAGATGATGCCGGCTGCGCGGGCGCGGGAAATAGCTTTACGAGAATCGCCGATTACAGTGTCGACGCGCCGATCGGCATCAGCGGCTGTGAGACCAGTTACAGCCGTTACCACTTGGCCGAGATAAGCGCGGTCATCCGTACTGAGGCCGTTATGAGAGGATGATGTGAGCAGAATACGACCGGCTTCGGCGCGAAGCGGCGTCAGATCGATGTTGGCCGGCCTTCGTGTCGTTCGAAAGAGGGGATCGATCTCATAGCTTAGGGCCGATGGCTCTGTAGCCGACGGTGGCGCCGTCAATGGCGACGGGCGGTTAGTTGCCATTGCGACCACCGCGGTCAGGAGTGCACCGATAACAACAGCCAACGCCCATGCCGCGATGCCCTGGAAGCCATCAAATCGCTCCACCTCTTCATGCTCGAAGCCTTGCACGGCCGTGCTGGTACGGCCGGCCATATAGCCGCCGCAGCCGAAGCTGATAAGCGATTGAAGGATGAGGAAAAGTCCGGAAAGCACCCAAAGTGCGACGGAAGCATCGCGCCAAGTAGGCGAGGCAGAGCTCACTCCAAGCCCAAGCGTCGCGCCAAACGTCACCATGATCGACGAAAGAGCCGTGGCAACCAGCGCACCAACAAGGATGGATGACCATTGAAAGCGCCACCGGCCGTCCTCGCGCGCGAAACTAGTTGGTTCGATGCTCATTGTTAGCCTCTAGCGCAATCCAAAGAGCGAAAGGATGAACATGATAATGACGATCAGACCCACGAGATAAACTATTCCGTCCATTTCTGCCTCCTTCAGATCGTTGCCCTTTAAACGCGGGACATCAGAAAGGTTCCCTGTCCGCGTCGAAGAAACGACCCCCAGCGAGCGAGAATTCGCTGGGGCCTGGGGGCGACGTGTCGGCTGGGGAACACACAGCGGGAGAATGTTGCTCCGGCACCTTCGTTCCTAGTTGAATCCCGCCCAAGAAGTCTCAAGCTAAACAGATGACAGTACGTTCGAACCGCTTATCATGCACGCAGATATCGGTAGGGGAATACTGCAGCGTGGCCGGTACGGCAGGTGAGGTCCGCGCTCAAGGATGGTTGATGCCGGCGTGCTTCGGCGGGCGCATGCAACTGTCACTACCGGCCTTTGGAGGTGGCGGACGAGCGTCGAAATCCGCTCTATATTCGGCGTGAGCGCTTTTCAGGGCCGCATCAGTAGGCGGCCTCTTTTAAGGCCTGAAATCGCTTTAGGATTGGCCTCTTCCAGGAGGAACGAACGCGGGCACCTGGTGGTTGGTGCAGCCGGAGGCCGAGATGTCGGACCACGAGCGCCAGCTCTACCATAGCGAAAACGGCGACAGATGGTTTCTCTGTCGCGACGACGACGGCCGCGTCTCCATCTTGCACAAAGCCAACGTGTCTTCCGGCGGGACAGCGACCAAAATCGAACTCGGAGACTTTCTCGGAAGAGGCAAAGCGGGGCCAGAGCATCAAGCGCTTACCCGGCTGATCGGCAGTCTCGTCGACGATGACCCATAAATCGCGCCGTCGCCACGGTCAAATCGGCTTCATCTTCTTTGTGCATGTCTGTCGCTATCATCCGGCGCGGCGGCCGGCGAGCGGATCGGCGGACATTCCGCATTGGACGGGCGGCCTGCCGGCAGATGCACCGCCGCGCCGCTGCACGCCAGAAATGAGTTGATGCGAAGCGCGCTGAAAAGGCCGCTAGGCCGAAGACTGGGCAGGAGCTAAATAATTACGATTTGGAAACTGGCGACCAGGTGCTCTTCTGAAGCATTCAATGCGTGTTCGTCGCGTCGCATTTTTCTAATCCGGCGCCGGGCCACCGGGCTTTTGCTCTTTCGCGACGGGGCCGTTCCACGGTTTGTCGGTTTGCTTGGCGTTTTTCCAGTCCGACCGCTCTCGCTGATCGTCGTTCGGTTTCTCCTCGCTCATGGGTGTGTCCTCGAGTCTGGTCAGTGATACGACTTCAGCATCCTTTGCAGATGCTTTTGATCTTTTTATCCACCTTAGAATCCTGCGAGTCCTCCGCCCGAATGGTGTCGTCGCCCTGCATCGCGGGCCCCGGAGTTACCGTGCCGTCGATGCGACCTCCAACCGCTCCGCCGGCCGGATTGCCCACCGTTCCGACCGTTGTCGACCCCCGTGGCGCGCCTCCAGCGGTGGACGTCGTTCCCGACGAGTTGGCTGTCCCGGCTGAATTGGTGCCGGGCGTATTGGACGCCTTTGCGGCGTTTCCGGCGCCGCTCGGATCGTTACCCGAGTTGTTGAGGCCTCCGACGTTGGCCGGTCCAGTCACGCCACTGACTGCCGCCGTGCCCGCACCTGCCGAACCGGCATTCGGAGCAGCCCCCGCCGTTCCACTGCCTGAGGCGCCGCCCGCTGACCCTCCTCCGGCAGATCCACCACCACCTCCGCCGCCTCCGCCACCTCCCTGCGCGAGGGCAGACATGGGGTAAAGCAGGACTGCCAGGAGGAGCAATCTGCATGGCAATGAATAGGACATGGCAAACTCCTTTCGACACCAACACCGTGGAAAAGAGCGCGTTCCAATAGCAGGAACGAATCTCCGCGCGATCGGCTTGAATCCCGGTTCTGTGCGGTGGAGGTTGCAATGCGTAAGTCCAGTTGGACGCCCCCAATCGTTCCCCGCGACGATGACCAACGCGTGTACCTCGTCGACCTGGACCGTAGTGGTCGTGTCTGGCGCGAGGCCGACACCGAAACAGTCGATCTGGATACCGTCATCCAGGACCTGCTCGCCGGCCAATACAAAAGCCCGGACCGCGTCGTCGCCTTCAACACCGTTGAGGGATGGTCGCAGGACGTATCGGCGGACATCGCCCAGGAACTGCATCGGCGTTGCGAACTGCAGACCCGCGATGTACCGTTTTTCGTGCAGGATTTCGTCGATCGATACGAAGGCCGGCACCGCGATATGCCGCTGCCGCTGCCGATGCGCCTGGTGTGAACAGGGCGTTCCAGCGAAGAAAACCGGCTGCGACCGGCGTCAAGGTGTTGATCGGCGTGATGGGGTGGACGGCCCCCGACGGCATCGCGTGTGCCAGAGTGAGTTCGTTGCATATCTCACTAGAAGGGGACCGTCGATGGAACAGATTAGCCGAATTGGGATGGATACGTCGAAACGCTTCTTCCAACTTCACGGGGTGAATGCGGCCGAGACGGTGGTTTTGCGCAAGAAGCTGAGGCGCAAGGAGATGGTCGGGTTTTTCGAGAAGCTTGCGCCGACGGTAGTTGGGATCGAAGCTTGCGGCGCTTCCCATCATTGGGCGCGGCTCTTGCAGTCATTCGGCCATATGGTGAAGCTGATCCCGGCTCAACTGGTTAAGCCGTATGTAAAGCGCGGCAAGAACGATATGGCCGATGCAGAGGCGCTATGCGAGGCGATGAGCCGGCCGACGATGCGTTTCGTGCCGATTAAGACGGCAGACCAGCAAGCAGCCTTGATGCTGGTCGGCCTACGCGATCGGCTTATCCGCAATCGCACGCAGCTGTCTAACGCCATCCGCGGCTATGCCGCCGAGTTCGGGCTCACTGCCGCCAACGGGTTGGCGAACCTTCGTCCGCTGCTCGAACGCATTCAAGCCGATGAGGGCGTGCCCGACCTAGCGCGCGAGTTGTTCGGGGCCCAAGCCGAAGAGTATGCTCAGCTCGAGGAGCAAATCGCCGAGATTTCCGCCAAACTCATGGCCTGGCACAAGGCTGACGAATGCAGCCGACGTCTCGCCAAGATCCCTGGTATCGGCCCGATCGGAGCGGCATTGCTGATGATGAAGACCCCGGCACCGGAGCTATTCCGGTCTGGGCGCCAGTTCGCGGCCTGGATCGGATTGACGCCGAGGGACCATTCTACGGCCGGCAAGGTCAAGCTCGGCGTCATCACGCGGGCCGGCGATGAAGCTTTGCGCGCCGTGCTGGTGTCGGGGGCAACCGCCGTAATCAAGCATGCCGTTGGCTGCAAAGGACGCGCGTCGCCCTGGCTCATCGACCTTCTGAAGCGCAAACCGCCTAAGCTTGCTGCCGTAGCGTTGGCCAACAAGTTGGCTCGCATCGCATGGAAGCTGATGGTCACTGGCGAAACCTACGCGGCGACATCGACGCCTGCTGCTTCGGCGGCCGCGGTGTAAGAATCAGCCGGACACGGGGAGCAACCTAACTTCAACCGTGCCGAGCCGATGTCAGAACTTGCAAGGAGACGAGCAGATGGTGTGATCGATCGATCCTAGGCGTGAGACAGTCCGTGGACCCCACTGGCCGCAGAGGTCGCCGGCGTGTCTGGAACTCGCGTCGCGGAAACCATCTTGGCCAGCGTTCATATGCGAGCGCGCCAACAGGCCGGACATATGGACGCAAGCGATCTGATCAAATCTATGCAACGACAGCCTTGCGAGGAGGGGGCCGTCCACATATGGGGTCCCGACGCCGATCGGCGAGCTAAGCTATTGATGTTCCGAGCGGCAAAGGGGTCAATCTTGGGCTCTGACGCAATCTCGATGATGTTCACCATCGCTCAGGTCGCGCCGATCAATCTTGCCTGAAGGAGATCGATCTTTGCTCTGCCGTACATCTGTCGCTTGACGAGCTTGAGCTTGGTGATCTGGCCTTCGGTCTGGCCGTTCGACCACGGCTGGACCAGTGCAGCATGGACCGCGGCGATGTCATTGGTGACCCCCGAAGCGAAGGAGCCGATCAGGCTGTCGCTTGCGGCGGCAATCCAGGGAACAAGATCAGCCTCTTTCCTATTTCGGATCATGGTGTGAAACCGATCGGTGAGCGTCCGCGCGGCGACCAGCGTCGGCACACCGGCCTCGATAGCCGCTACGGTGACGGCATCGGCTTTGCTCATGTGATCACGCGCCGACGTCATCAGCCTTGCGATCGTTCGAGCCGAGGGCACCTTCTGCAGTTGCTGATCGCTGGCCTTTTCGGAGCGACGGCGTCGGGTCGCCCACTCACTGACCACCCGCTGCGAACCGCGGAAGCCATCCAATTTGAGCCTCCGCCAGAGTTTGGCGCCGTTCCGAAAGCCTCCAGCCCATTGTGCATCGAGCAGAGGCAGGTGTGCATCGAGCGAGCTTTGCCGTGTCCTGAAGACGTCACCTCTATCGCCCCGAAGGACTTGGCGAACACGATTGCGACTGTGGCCGGTTTTACGAACGATCTGCTTGATGGCCGTTCCATCCTTGGCGAGCGCCAAGATAGTTGTAATGGTCTCCTCACGTCGCAAGTAACCCTCGTATTGCAGTCGTTCCGCGCAGGTCAGAAGCTCTGGATTGATCGTCGTTGCGCCGATCGCTGCGCGAATCGGACGCATCGATTTGCGGACGGCGCTCAAGAAAGCCGAACTCGCGTTCTCCATAAGATGCCATCGATCGGCAACCTGGATGGCGCAGGGCAATGCCTTTGAAGCTGCTTCGCCGTATCCGCCACCGCGGTCGCGAGAGAGGACCGTAATGTCGGGATGACCAGCGAGCCAAGCCTCAACTGTCGCCATCTCTCGATCTGGCAAAAGCGTCACGATGCGTCGTCGCTCCAGGTCGCATACGATTGTTCCATAGCTGTGGTTACGTCGGAAGGCCCAGTCGTCGATGCCAACCACGTTCAGCGGTTCGGTGCGCGAGCAAGCGCGGGCTCGTACCACACGGAGAACGGTATCATTGCTGACTGGTAGCATCAGCCGTTTGGCGAAGCTCGCTGCCGGCCTGCCGCCCAGAGCTAACCCGAGATGATGGACGATGCAGTCCAGCCGGCTGGTCCGGCGTGACCGGACGAGAAGCACTGTCTTGTCAAAGCGTTCGGCGAAGATCCGTCTCCGACAATGCTGGGTGTCGCAACGATACCGGCGTATCACGACCCGAAGCCGTACGCTCCGGCCTGAGCACGGCAGGTCCGAAACCTCACGAACATACCGGCTGTGAACGCGTCGCGAAGGCGATCCACACAGAGGACAACTCGCCGCTTGGATACCGGCCCGAGCGGTTACAAGGATGGAATCGTCGAGTTGCGCCACGCTTTCGACAATCAGACCCACAGGGACGAGAGCAGAAATCCGAAAATTGATTGGCATGGCGCTGATTCCTTTTGGAGAACAGCGCGATGCGATCAGCAAACTTCATCGAGATTGAGTCAGACCCAATCTTGGACGCCTATTCACAACCATCTAAGCGAACGCGCGGGTCCAGCTCCGATACTGCGCTGGTATACCGCGTTCTATGGCGCCTATTCTGGGCGCCAATCAGGTTCGGTTATGCTCATATCGATCACGAACGATTTGGTTCGCGACCCTGCTCCGGCGCCTGTCACGGTGGTGGTGGTTCAAGATGCCGTAGATGAGTGCCGTAAGAAGAATAAGTGCACCGATGAAATAGACGATTTCCACCGTCATCACTATGGGGCGAGGCGGTCTAACAATTCGCGCACGCGCAAAGCGAGCTTTGCCTGAGAGATCGGCTTCTCTAACAACTCCACGCCCTCATCCAGTCGCCCCTGATGAACTACGGCATTACGCGAGTACCCAGTCATATAGAGGATCTTGATGCCTGGCCGGATCTGTTGCGCGCGCCGACCCAGCTCTCGTCCGTTGATTCCAGGCATGACCACATCCGTCAGCAGAAGATCCAACTTCGGTGCATCCTGCATGAGGATGGTCAAGGCGGCTTGTGCGCTGGAAGCCACAAACACGCGGTAGTTCAGATCCCGCAAAAGATCGGACACATACGCACGCAGATCCGCATCATCTTCGACGACGAGAATGGTCTCTATCTTCTCACCTTCGGGAAGAGCTTCTTCGGTATCGCTTTCGGCCGGGCGGGCATCCCCATAGTAACGGGGGAAATACATCCGGATGCTGGTGCCTTGACCTACTTCACTGTAGATCTTTACATGTCCGCCAGACTGTTTAACGAAGCCATATACCTGGCTCAGGCCAAGGCCCGTACCCTGTCCCGGCTCTTTGGTGGTGAAAAACGGCTCGAAGGCGTGATTGAGAACGTCGGCGGTCATTCCGGTGCCAGTGTCCGTCACGCACACGACAACATACTGCCCCGGCGCAAGCTCAGGATTTACCCGGCAATAGTCCTCGTCGGCTGAGATGTTCACGGCCTCCACCGTGAGCTTGCCGCCATCCGTCATTGCATCGCGCGCGTTGATACCAAGGTTGATGATCGCCGATTCGAGATGGTTGGCATCGGCCTCGATCTGCCAGAGACCGGCACTCCCGACGGTCTGAACCTCGATACGTTCGCCGAGTGTACGCTGTAGAAATTCCTGCAAACCGTTGAGAAAATTGTTGAGATTGATGGACTTCGGGTCGAGCGCCTGCCGGCGCGAGAATGCCAGCAAGCGGCTGGTGAGTGCTGCTGCCCTTTGAGCGCCCCGCTTGGCGTTAGCCAGGGCGCGTTGGAGATTGCCGCCCAAATGGCGGCTGTGCCGCTCGGCTGTCTCAAGATTGCCAAGCACGATCATCAGCAGGTTGTTGAAGTCGTGGGCGATGCCGCCACTGAGTTGCCCAACGGCTTCGAGCTTCTGAGACGCAATTAACTGCTCCTGAACGTGCTTGAGTTCGTCCTGGGCCTGCTTCCGATCCGTTACGTCGCGAGTGACTTTCGCGAACCCGACGATATTGCCAGCCTCATCGGTGATGCGGTCGATAACAACTGACGCCCAAAAGCGGCTGCCGTCTTTTCGCATTCGCCAACCTTCGGCTTCGAAGCGACCCTGCTCCGCCGCCTCGGAGAGTGCCCGTTTCGGCACGCCAAGCTGGAGATCCTCAGGAGTATAGAACAGGCTAAAGCTGCGGCCAATAATCTCTTGCGGAGTATAGCCCTTGATGCGCTGTGCGCCGGGGTTCCAAGTGGTCACGTTACCGGCCGGGTCTAGCTGAAAGATCGCGTAATCGACCACGGCTTCGATCAGTCGGCGATATCGTGTCTCGCTCGCCAAAAGTTCGCTGTGGGCTTGCTGACGTTCTGTGATGTCGCGTGTCACCTTGGCAAAGCCGATCAGTTGACCTCGCTCATCGCGAATGGCGTCGATGACGACGGATGCCCAGAAGCGGCTCCCATCTTTGCGGATTCGCCATCCTTCCGAGCCGAAACGGCCAGTCTCGGCTGCAATCTTCAGGGCGGTTTGCGGGAGCCCGTTAGCGCGATCTTCTGGGGTGTAAAACGATGAAAATGGCTTGCCGATGATCTCGTCGGCCGAGTAGCCCTTCACTCGCTCCGCACCGGAGTTCCAGGTGCGCACCGTGCCATCTACGTCGATCATGTAGATGGCATAATCCACGATGGCGTCTATGAGCAGTTGAAGCCGGCGAGTATCGCCGATTCCGTCCAGATGTGGTGTGGGGTTACTCACCAGTAGAAGCTCCGAAACAGGGCGAAGGTTGTTAGGCTGTTCACCGCTTGCTACTTAATTCAGCCATTTCTTTCGAATGCTTTCGGAACATGTCGATCCGCTTGCTTGTGACCTTATAGGCGCGACCGTCAGGGCTCGCCGTCGCATTGCCCCCGTATAGATTTGCACCGCCCCAGCCGTTGTAGGCGTGCCAAGTCGTGTCGGACGTCTTGAAGACAACATCCCGCTGCACACCGTCATTGCGGACCACAAAGACGATGTGGCTCTCGCCGGGAGTTGTATCCTGACGGACCAGCTTTGCGATATAGACCCCAGAGACAGCGGTAGCGGGCACGGTCCAGGTAGCGGAAACGCTCCAGTTTCCAGCATCGTAAAAACCGATCGAGGGATCGCCGCCGACCGGGGGCTGAATGGACGCAGTCGTTTGCTGAAGTGTTGTGACGAGGCGAGCCCCCAGGCCGCCATAGTATCCAAGACGATAGATATCAATCCTGTAGTTCGTCGAATCCGTGTTGATCTTGAAACCGATTTGGCCGGCGCTATTAACGCTGATGCTGGCGGCAAATCCCTCGATATTGGTGGAGGCTGGTCCGCTGAGGTCCCACTGACTCTGGGCGGTGCCCTGTTGTTGGTTTTCCAGAACGATGGGGTTTGACGCCATGTTGTGTTATCTTTGCTTGCTGAGGGAGAGCAACGCAAATCTGTGCAGAGGGTAATATCGAATGATCTGACCATCAACGTTTACGGTTGGACACAATGTAGCGTTTTCGTGATCAGGCTGCGGCGCGCAATGGAGTAATGCGACGGAGGTCTTATAGACTAGTAAGGAGGCGACGATGCAAAACACGAAGCCAAACTGGACCGAAGGCAAGACCTGGTTATATCAGGGCTATCAGGTAACTCACGCTCCCGACGGGAAGAGCGTGGAAATCCGCAAGGCCGGCGGGCCGATAATCCAAAAGCTTGCTAAGCCCGTCTCGTACGAGGACTTGACTGCTATCATAGACAGGCATCGCGCCACGTCACGCTGACGAAAGATGCGGCCAAGTTTACCTTACCTCTGTCAAAGCACGAACGGTCGAAGGCATGTCCGTCGGCTTGCGGCCGTGGAGGAGAGCCAAAGTCGGTCGCGACAATCTGTCAATTTCGCGAACAGAGCCAGGCGCGAGCGAGCGCGATTTAGATCGGAAACGCGCGTTGCGCTCTAAAGTCGTCATTACGGATATATTTCCTGAATCCGGCTTTCGCGGCCAATTCAACGATAGCCGTCATGAACGATAGCCGTCATGAAGGTGATGGGCTCACTTCATCGGATATTATGAGCTGCCCTCGATCCTGCTCCATCGAATCAAAAAACTGCTGTTACAGACCGGTCCCTATCAAAACCGCCGAAACGAGTGCCGCACCCGTTCCCGTCAATAGATATGCTGGGAATCCTTGGCAGCCCGGACGACCTGAAGTTCCACTCCTCGATGACCTTATTCAATGCGGTCGCCTCCGATCCGGAATTCGCCGAAGCTCTGTCGAAATTCCATGGCGGGAAGCCGGACCGAAGGACGTTGGACCTATTGGTCGGGTAGGCGGCCCGGCGAGCCGGTCCGGGATCGCGGCTGACGCGGGTCTGGAGCCTTTGTCGGCGTCAAAAAGCGATCGAAGCTCCCAAGGACGGGTCCAATCCGCATTTGTGCCTGTCAGTGGTCCCGGGCGGCTCGTCGCCTGGCTTAGCTAGAGCCATGGCGGGCACTCCTGTGAATTCGTGCGCAGCAAGTATCTGCCAGCAGCTTGGATTACTGGCGTTTTGAGGCTGTGGATATGCTGCGGATAACTTCAATTCGCGTCCCCAAAGCCGCCCGTGAGGACTCGCCCGTCACTCCCGGGCGAAGGATAGTGGATCGACACCTTCGAAGTCACCCCAGCCATTTTCACCAAAGCGAACCTTAATTCTGATAACCTTCCTGCTCTCGACGTTCTTTCGGCGAGGAAATCGCATGAACTGGTTCTACTGGAACACGGCATGGTCGCTGTTCTTCAGCCTCATTTGGTTCATGACCATCACGCACAATCCTGACGCGCGGATCGCAGATGCGCATTTGCGCGATGAAGCATTCGGCGGCTGACATGAACTTCTACGTCATCGAACGGGATCGGGCCGAAACAAGGTCTGCCGTCCCGAAGGCTCTCTGCTGTGCCAAGACGTTGCGATCGCGCGTCAGCTTGCGGCGTCCCCAATGAGGATTTTGGAATTATTGAGGTCGGCTGTCGTTCGGATTTCCTCGCCCCAACCGGATGAACTGAGGCGCGGCTCATGATCGACGCTCTCTTTTGGTATACTGGCTTGGTCGCGTGGATCTTGATCGTGTTCGGCGTCGTTTCGACGCTCGTAATCGAAGCCCACGATCGGTCATTCGTGATGCGCGGCGAGCATTTGAACCGACGCTAAATCTGGCAGCTCGCCCGCCAATCCGTCGGCATGCGCTCGCCGCGAACCTGCGATCCCGCCAGGACTTGTCTTCCCGCGGTGGCCGGGTTTGACCACCTCCGCCGCCCAAAACGCACCAGCGGCGATCGGGGAGTCATGGCGGAGGTCAGAGGGCGGCAGGCGTAAACGCGCCATGGAACGGTCATTACCGCCCGCTAAGTCTTCACCCTCAATAGGGGGATAGTCATGAAAACCACGATGATCGCGCTGTTTTTTGGGATGGCCGGTACCCAAATGAGTGTCGCGGGGGAACTCGTAAAAACTTCGGATTGCCAGGGCGCTGCGAAACTGGCGGACGGCTCGATCCAGATCAAATCTTTCGATGGACCGAACGGGAAGATGACCGATATGCGAATTGGGCCTCGCAAAACCGACGCTGGGGGCGCCGATCTTTACGGCGAGTTTGACCGCATCTGTTTTTCTGGAAAAAGCGAGTTCGACCAACCCGCCGCCTCCAGGTGAGGCATACGTTGCCGCGATGCGAATGAGCCGTTTGGCTCAACCACCAATGTGGCGTCTTGCACGCGCGAAAACCGCCCGTGAGGGCTTGGCCGCAGGCTAGATGCGGCGGGGCTCTGGCGGCCGCGACGGTTCTGTTGGCCGCGCAGGCTTTCTCAGACCGCGTATTCGCGCATAGATGGCTCCAGTGGTGCGTTTCAGCTTTTTTGCGATTTCGGGACCCTTCATCTCAGAAGCTGATAGCTCGAAGAGCTGCTTATCTTCGAGCTGCATCCAAGGGCGGCCTGCAGGGCGCGGGCCTGTCATTTGCTTATCGGCCCGAGATCGACCAGCCGGCGCATCGTGTGACGCATCTCGTCTTATTTCATTTCACATCTGTCACGGCCGGCGCACTAGCCGTGATCACAGTTTTGGGCGATGAGTAAAGCGCGACGACTCGAATGAAGCCAACGGCAACACCGTAGACGCTGACTGCAATTCTGGGATTGCCCATCGATAGAATTCACCGAAAAATGGATCATTCAGCACTCCGGGACCTATGGCAAGCCCGTTTCGAGGAATTGGTGGCTCCTGCAACCGAACGCCGAAAGCCAAAAGCACAGCTATCACCAGGATCATAGGGACAACTCACAAATAGCTTTCCAACCTCAATCCTGGAGTCACAGCGGAGTGTTTGGAAAAGCGACGACCCGAGAGGCATATTCGCTGGATGCTTCACCGTTGCATATGCGGGCTCGAGTTTGTCTTCATCCCCAAGGAAATTCCCTTGAGCGAGCCCGAAGCGTTCCGCTGTGAGGATTGTGGGCGCGAGATCAGGGGGCCGCGATGCACGCGTTACGCGGACTAATGTACCCCCGCAGCGCGCGAAAGCCGCCCCGGAGGGCAATCGCTCCAGTGCGACAGATGGTGGATTGGCAGAGGGATGGGCGGGGCCGCCGCCCCCTCGGAAACAGCGGCGACCCCTGATCGTGCGGTTAGGGACAGGCCAGGCGGGGGATACGACGTTAGGAGTTCAACCGGCGCAACGAAACTCACTCATTAGCTGAATGCCTGGGTTTCGGGTTAAGCTTGGAACTGCAAAACAAAAGACCGCCCGTAGAGCGAAAGCGCAGACCTCAGCCGCGGCGTGAGCGGGCGCGCAAGGCCCCGGACGCGCGAAAGCCGCCCCGGAGGGCTTGGCAAATCAGGCTTTAGGTGCCGACCGCTTTCGGGATTTTTTAAAAAGGAAAATTCGCGATTGGATGGCTCCGATGGAGCGTTTCATCTTTTGAGCAATCAGCCGTTGATTCATTCCCGAAGCCTTTAGCTTGCGCAACATATCGTCGTCGGTAAGCGTCCAAGGGCGGCCCGCTGGACGTGGGCCCGTCATTTCCCCTTCACTTTGAGTCCGCCGGATCATCGCATTACACGCCTTGCAGTATTTTTTTATTTTCTTCCTCTCACGGATTTTTAACGAAAAAGCTTGTCAGTCGATTTGTCCAAACGCCTTTCGGAATTGCGGACATCTGAAGGGAGGTGGCCGACCAGTTCACCGGAGAGTTTGTAGATATTGGTACCTTTGAGGTCATAAATCCTCCGGCCCCTAAGGTCGAAAATGGAGGGGCCCAGCACCGTGCCGACGTGATCGCCGCTGCTGTTGAATATGTTTCCGTCCATGGCGCGCCTCCTTCACTGGCCCGGCCCCGTCCACAAGAAGCTGCGCCAGCCGATCGAGAAAAGCTATGGAATTTGGGCCGCCCCAACGCACCAAACGATGGGGAATTGTCAATCAGCAAATCGGCGGCTTCTTACCCAACGGCCTGACCCCATCCGTCGACGGCAGGCCCAGCGTCTCACGAAGATGGGCAACAGAGGCCTTTCCGAGATCCTGGAAGCTGAGCAAAATTTCGTCGGCCGTTTCGCGGACCTCGCCGACTGTCTCCAGGCCCGCGGCCGCCAGCACGTTTCGTATGCGTGTGGCAAATCGAACGTTTTCAATTAGGGTATCGTCCGGCAATTCCGGCGTCGGATCGACGAGACCTCGTTCGCCCATTTCTTCGCCTTCAGCTCGAGTTCGACCAGGCTCTCACTTTGACGGTTGAACTTTCGCCCCACCTTTTTTAGCAGCAACGGGCCGCGCCGGCTTCGCCAGAAATCGATTGAAACAGCCCAACCGCTCATCTTCCTCTTTCAGAAATTTGCAGTCGGCAACGACCTTCGCCGCTGGCGGTTTTGGTTTCGGATCCGGCGGCACGACGCCGTCATAGCAATCGAGCCGCTCTTTCGACCCGTCTTCTATGGTGAGGCAACCTCGCAACTTATCGTTTTCCGTTTGGGCATTCGCATTGGTTGCGAACAAAGCGCCGAAAACCGCAACTGCGAACCATGCGTTATGACTGGTCATGTTTTCTCTCGTTTTACTTTCAGCCCGAGCTCGACCAGGCGGCGGATGGCTTCGGGACGATCCAGTTTCACATCCTGACGCGCGATCCACTCGTCAATTGACCGCATTTCGTACTCAGTCCATTGCGGGTTTGGATTTGGAGCAAGCGCCTTTTGTGCCATCCCTTTTGCGACAGCGACGGACGCCGTGATTTTGGACAGCGTGCTTTCCTTCATCGGATCCTCGCCTTCTTGGCCAGCTTCACGCCCGGGTCTTTCGATGTGCAGCATCGCGTCAATTCATGCCACGGATGGCCTCGGGACAGGTCACAGGCGGCTCTTGCTTCGCGGCCCAGGCATCGATGGCCTTCAGCTGATCGGACTGATCGTCATTCGCGGCCGTAACGGGCCTCGTACTTCGC
This sequence comes from uncultured Alphaproteobacteria bacterium, assembly GCA_963734795.1. Lineage (GTDB taxonomy): Bacteria > Pseudomonadota > Alphaproteobacteria > Rhizobiales > Xanthobacteraceae > Bradyrhizobium. Next base: position 97,273 of record CAVTIW010000008.1, on the reverse strand, counting down.
TGCAAGGTTCAGCAGAGCTTTTTGGCCTGACGCTGGAATAGGACCGATAGCCGCCAGCATCTTGGCTTTGGCTTGCAAATAATAGTCCTCGCGCTCCCGCGCCATTTTTTCCTGATGCGCCCTGAAATTGCTCACGCGTTGTAGGATTTCATCGCGTTCTGACGTTAGCCAGGTCATTGGCGCAACGGCAGCTGGAAGTGGGATCGGCTTCGATGTGTCGGCAAGCGCTTGCTCGGCTGTCCTGACAACAAGGGCTAAATCTGAAATCGATTGAAGCTTGACGTCCTTCACAAACGCCATAGTGCTCTCAATCAGTGCGTCGAGCTCCAGCTTCCAATCCATCACGCCCCCCTCATGAAAGGGCCGCCGGTAATATGCCCAGCGGCTAACCGGGTTCAAAATCCTTTGGAAATAAAAAGACACCGCCACAGCCCCGGTGTCGCCCAGTCTACCCGCGGCTGGTTGTTGGTGTGGAGTCCCAAGATCTGTTCCATAACCAGGAACAGGAAGCCTGTTGCGGAAAAGACACAAAAAGAGCCAGCGGCCGGTCATGCCAAGCAGCGCTCGCAAGCTCTGCGGCCGCGCCGATCGACCGCACATCAGCCCGCAGAATTCGGACTCACCAGCAGCCTTCCTAGAGTCGTGCACGGGCCGTCCGCTGCCTGCCGTTCTCGGTAATGTGATGGCGGCGGCCGGTTTCCGGACCCTCGTTGAACGGGGGGGGGTAATTCACCGTCGTTGAGCGGAAAATCCAATGGGCCGATTTCAGCCAGCATTCGAGCCGAGTATCGTCTGGCTGACGGGCCTCGTTGAGGCAATGAACGAGGTGGCCACCTCGGCTGCAAAGCCGTCCGCGGCCGATCGCAAGGCCTTGGCCAATCGGCTTGAGTTGCCAGCCATGCCGGCGCCCCTCGGAACACTCATCCACCCGGCAAACCATCGTCCAATGGGTTAGGCCCGTTCGCGACGTCGCTAACGATGTCACCGCGGGCGCTCCCAAGGGGCGCGGGCTCAGGTCCGCACCAACAGACCGATGGTGTCTCAGGTTGAATTTTTTGGGAGGCTGCTTTGCCGGAAGTGCTCCACGGCACCATCAATTTGAACCCAATCATGTTTCGACTGTTCGAAAACCGATATGACGGGGGCTGGGTATTTTGGTTCTGCCATCGCGCCGACTGCAACGGCGATCAGCGCGGGCAGATTGCTCAGTTTCCAGTAGACTGTTGAGCCGCACTGTGGACAAAAATAGTTATGGATTTTACCGCCGCTTGCGGCGGCGTGCGTGAACTCTTTTTGATGTTCCTGAGATGGTGACAACATTAGTGGGGTAATAAGCGCCTACACCGAACGGCGCGCCGGTTCGGCGTTGGCAGTCGATGCAGTGACAAGCAACGACTAGCTTGGATGGTTCTTCTGGAAGCGAGAGCGTGACTGCACCGCAGCTGCATCGAGCGTCAGCCATCGAAAAATTCTCCAATTGCTTCTGAGCAAGCAAAGCTTACCGCGAAGTATTCGACTTACCAAAATTTCAAACTGAGGCACTACGAACAGGCCCGCCGGTTCACGCCGGCGGTTTTTCGCGCCCCTGTGAACGGTTGCGCAGCAAGCTCATGTGGACGCTCACGCATCCCAATCAGACAGCGCATCGCAACCTTCAAGGCGCATCAGCAGCGCTTTACCCGAGAACGGGAAGATTACGCGCTATCCACGCTGTTGCGGGTGCAGGGGGGCATCACCGCTCCTCGGCCGGATGCACCCAAACGTAAGGTGTGATCTGCCGCTCTTGGGTGAGCTTGATCATATGGACGGGCGGCGCATATCGCCCCTTCTTGCATGACCGGCATTTCAGCGCCGCCTCAAGTTTCCAGATCGGCGTATCGCGCGGACGCCGGATGGCGTCGAGCGGCAAGTTAGCCCGAGTCATGCAGCGATGGCATTCGACTTCGAGCCAGCCGTATGGTGCTCACGCGCCGCTGCCGGTTGTCGGCGACACGCTGTTTTTGGCGCGCTGTTGTATTTAGGAGACTCCATGCCTGCTTCGCAGCGATATGCTCAGTGGGAGCGCCGCGCGACTGGGGAACTAAGCTCTGCACCAGCGCGTTTTTATGGTCAGGAGAAATTGCCATGTCAGTTCTCTCTGCCGTACTGACCGGTTGGCTTGTTTTCAACGGAGCTGTCTTCGCCGCGCTCTTATCTAGGCGTCCTCGGCCCGAGCTACGATCCCGATTGTTCCTGAGGGTCCTTCGGAGCGATCATGCGTCTCGTGCGCGCTCTGTCGTGCACCCTAGCTCGTGAAAACCTGTAGAAGAATGCTGACCGGACTTTGGCCCGATCACCCGGAGCGCGCCTAAAAGACGCCGAGAGCACCTGCTGCTTCGGGTTCTCTGTGCGCGCCATTGCACAGTTCATGCAAGCGTAGACCATTGCCGTACCCCTCAGCCCCAATTTGACGCTTAGGATTTCAAGCGGAAGACAGCAATGCGGGCATTCATCGGAGGGTTCTAGTACTTGGTTCATGCGAAACTCCCATCCTAGCGAACCTGCGACTGTGATGCTCTTGCGACGGGCTTCGTTATTCCTCTTTATGAGTGCGACTAGTCGGGATGTTAGAACCCCTGTTATGAACCCATGATGAAGGAGCGTGACGGCAACGATGGTTCCCGCGCCGGAACCATTAAGGGCAGCGCGGCGGTTTGAGTAGCAACCCGGTCGAAGGCCGCCCATCTGCTCTCTACGGCTTCCCTGACCACAGCGCCGAGCGCCGTCGTGAAGTCCATCCGTCCCAAGGCCATGCCGGTGATCCTGACGACGGATGAGGAGCGCGACGCATGGATGCGGGGCGCCTTTGCTGCATCGCAGGAAGGTTGAGCAGCAAAAAAGGACCCTTGTTGACATTCGTCAACCGAAAAGATTGGATTTAGAATAGCGGTTGGAGGTCGTTCGGACAGGGAGGAAGCCATGAACGCAATAGGAGCGGTTTATCCGCCCGAGTTAATCGAATTGATGAAGGCAGTCCTTGATGATGCCACGGCAACGCTTCCAGAAGCGAAGCGCACTTCGACGATGAAAGCGGAGATCGCTTCGCAAATTCTCGCTTGTGCAGCGAAAGGCGAGCGGACCCCGATGGCGCTGAAAATGGCCGGTCTCGTGGGATGTATGAGCTGCACCCGGTTCGGTTGACACCCGCTTAAGCTAATCCGGCCTGCCGTTCGAACTCCATAGGGCTCAAATATCCGATCGTCGAGTGCCGACGTTTCGGATTGTAGAAGCGCTCGATATAATCGAAGACGTCGGCCTTGGCGTCGTCCCTCGTTCGGTACATTCTGTGCGCGGTCCGCTCGGTCTTCAACGACGAGAAGAAGCTCTCCATCGCCGCGTTGTCCCAGACGTTGCCTGACCGGCTCATTGAGCAGACGACGCCGTGATCGGCCATCAGCCGCTGGAACTGTTCGCTGGTGTATTGGCTGCCGCGATCGGAATGATGCAGCAGCGCGTCCGGTTTGCCCCGTCGCCAGATCGCCATCACCAGGGCGTCAGTGACGAGCTGGGCCGTCATCGCTGCGTTCATCGACCAGCCGACCACACGGCGGGAGAAGAGATCGACGACGGCGGCCACATAGAGCCAGCCCTCCGCTGTCCACACATAGGTGAAGTCAGCGATCCATTTGCGGTTGGGCGCGGGCGCGTCGAAGCTGCGGTCGAGCACGTTGGGAGCGACGGCGGCGACCTGCCGCTCACCCAGATCGGGCGGCAGTCGACGCCGTCGCGGACGGGCTTTGAGAGCCTGTAGCCGCATCAAACGCTCGATCCGATGCAGTCCACACGACACGCCTTCCGCCAGCAGGTCGTGCCACACCCGCCTGGCGCCATAGGTTCGATCGCTGGCGAGGAAGCTGGCACGAACCTTCGCGCCAACGTCCTCATCGCTCCGGCTGCGTTGACTGCGCGGCCGCGTCAGCCAGGCATAGAACCCACCCCGCGAGACACCGAGCGCCCCGCACAACCATTCCGCCGGCCAGATCCCCCGGTGCTTCGCGATGAAGGCGAACTTCACGTCGAATTCCTTCGCGAAGTAGGCCGCGGCTTTTTTTAGGATGTCCCGCTCGGCCTTCAGTCTGACGACCTCGCGCTTGAGCCGCGCGATCTCCAATTGCTCCGGCTTCATCTGACCGTGGCCGGGGAACGCGTGCTGCGGGTCATCCGCAAGCTGCTTCACCCAATTGCGCAACTGCGTCGGGTGAACACCAAGGTCTGCTGACGCCTGCGCATAAGAGACGCCGCGCTGCTTGATCAGCCGAACCGCCTCAAGCTTGAATTCCCGGGTAAACTGCCGTCTCTCCATGACACACCTCCTGCTCCATAAAACACCTAACTCGGTGTCTTCGGAACCGGGTGCAGCTCAGTACACACTTTTCGCATTATATCTCGCCGGAACGCCGGGCTGTCTGAGCGCAACGCGCAGCAGGAAAATTCCGCTTCCGGGCCGTATCGTTCTGTTGATCATGGATAGCAAAACGCCCGCTGTTAAGCAGGCGCTAGTCAACGTAGCAAGCAGCTTACTTCGGCGGTGACTCAGACTTCGAAGCCGAACCAGCCGGTCCGGTCGTGGTCTTTGGTGCCATATCCGGGCTGCCGTTAGCACCGCCCTTGTCGGTCATTCCAGACCCGCCGCCTGACGAGATGCCGGTTGTGCCAGGTTTCTTCATGGCGTCAGAATTTGAGTTCGTCATCCCCGGCTTGTCCGTGTGAGCGGCAGGGCCGGTATTTTGTGCGTAAGCGCCACTGACCAAACCGACGGCCAAAGCGCCGGAAACCGCTATAATCTTTAACATGATAGCTCCTTTGGTCGGCGATGCTTAATCAACTAAAGGCGGTCACTACGTTCCGGTAGATATTTTTGAAACCAGCACGTTCGCGATGCGACAAATGCGCCAAGTAGTCCTTGGAGCGCCGGTCTGATCCGTGACGCGGGCCGCCATGAAACGCTAATGCTCAATCTTCCTGTCGATCTCGTCGCACTTCTAACACATGACACCCGCCTCGAAGTCACAGCGGGAAGCAACCGGCCGCCTGCTATCATGACGGCGGCAGGGCTATTTTGTTTCAATCGAACTACGGCGGTTACTTTGTTGCTGGTTTCGGAACATGCAGCCGTGAGGCCGCCAACTTAAGACGGCCTCTCGGAACTATGGTCGATCCATGAAATTAATATGGCAGGCCGGTCATCGCCTCCACTGAGCTGGGGCAATTGGAAGTGGTCGGCTTAGGGGTCGCCGGATTTGGGGAATGGACACCCCGGCGACCCCGCTTCGCTTTATGTCCGCCTCGACTTAAGTTCTCTTTTGATTTGCGCAAGCTCCAAATTGAACGCAGACAGCCGAGGTCGAATGAAAGAGGCCGCCAACTGAGGCGGCCTGAGAGATCAAAAGATGAAAAAGCCATCCACACAGCAGACTGAGATTAAATGTCCGGCATGCGGTGGTACAGACGGATCGCAAAGTCTATCTTGAGCCGTGCAAGAAATTGGTAAGGGGCGCATAACAGAGGCTGCCGACTGAGGTGGCCTCGAACGACCTAAAAGCGCGACCTTGATCGCACTCGTCTTCGTCTTCGTCGTCTTGGACTTGATTGAGCAGTCTGAACCCGCCGCCGCAGTTGCTGGAGTTCAAACATCCGAACGGCAAGGACGGTCCTGATTTGACGGATCGTCGCAAGGTGATGATCGAGCAAATTCATTTTTAAAACTCACGCACACGCAAAAGACCGCCAACAATCCGAACTAAATTAGCGCGACTGTCGGTGCGGTGCCAGAAAGATTTGGCGAATTGAGGCAGCGGAAGGCTTGGACCAAATGCCGCAGAAGCCCCCCTCAACGGGATCGAGTCGAGGGGAACACTCACTTCTCTTCGGGGGCCTCGCCTAATGCCGAAGTGTCCAGCGTGTGATGAGGTCGCCGATAACATCGAAGATCATCTGACGGGCGGGGAAGACCAAGCGCCGCGTGGCCCGTTGTCAGGGCTGTCATGAAAGAGGCCGCCACCCGAGGCGGCCTTCGCGCGTGGGGGCACAATAGCGCAACGCCACCACGCGGAATATGATCGCACGGTGGCGTTGTTATTTCCATGGCCGGGCCCTGAAATCCCCAGCAGCCTAATGTAGCAAGTGACTTTGCAATGCTGGCTGAACGGTGCATTCAGAGACCGTTCATGATCGGCCGCGCAAGCCCGCAGGCTCGCTGCGACAGCCCGGGACCTCGGCGGGCGCAGCCGCGAGGTCCGGTTGTAGGGAAGCAGATGCGTCTTATCGGAGGACCCGTGCAGAAGAAATGTCAGGATCAATGACACTATCGGGCGAGATTTCGCAGGCTTTGCGCTTGCAGGTCCGCGATGATCTTGTCGATCTCCTGACCGTCCAATGTCCGCTTGATGCGCAACACAATAGACAACGTCATCACGACATCGCCGTGAGGCAACAACAAATCACGCGCCGCAACATCCCAGTGCGCGATAAAGGTCTCGATTGCCTCTTCGCTGGAGCAGATCAGCATTGCCAGCTCGCGCGCCTGCCGAAGATCATCGACGGGCGTGACGGGCTCGCCTTCTAACAGCATGGCCTCCGCAACCCGGCCAGCACAAAGCTCAAGGCATTGAGCGTAGACATTCCCGAAAACATCAGAGAGCGCGCTGCGATCCTCGCCCGGTTTAGGCATCAATGGAGCAAGCGCTTTCGCGAACGTGTGAGGCATCGCCACGACCATTCGTGAACGCCTCCGCGTAGAGTTCGCCCCAAACACGACCCTCATAGCCGGGACCCGGGTCTACCGTCGCGCCGCCCAACGGATGCCCGAGGATGCGCGCACAGACCGCGTGACCGGCTTCGTGGACCGCAATCCGCTCATCCTCCTCCTCCGTGCGGCCAAGCGCGGCAAGCAATTGGTCGTATTCATCAGCGCCATCCTGCGGGCCGCCGCCGTTGCCGGCGTTGCCATCTCCGACACCGGCAGCGGCCCCCGATCCGGCGGGAGAGGCCGCAACCTGCTCGTTGCCCTCTTCAGCCGGAATTCGCGAATTCATGACCGAGCCCCTTCATATGACGAGCCAACATGCGCCTGTGGTAGCAGCGATGGTGTCGTCGCACGAAGCATCCTCAGGTGCCGACGAACCAAGCGCTGCCGGGCCGCCATGCGCGCGCGGATATTTTCGATTTCCTCAGAGCCGACCCACATCGCCCGGACCATCGCCGTGCCGTCTGCGGGCACCCCGACAAGCGATGCTTCGAACAATTGCCAGCGCGTCGCGGTAAAGGTGAGTTCGTCATCCCACCTGACGTTCTTCTCATCAACGATGTCGCCGTCATCATCGGTGATCAGCCACTGCTCAACGCGATAACCCGCGCTCACGCTGGTGACCTCGCCCCGCGCGACCATACCCTCGGCTTTCCTACCTTCTGGCGTCTGGTTGAACTTGAAGCGACCGATCAGCGCGCTGCGCTCAAACCACGCATCGGTCAGCCTGCCAAGCATCGTGTTGATGCCGGTCTGCTGGTGATGATCAAGCAGCGGGATGCCGCCCTCATGCAGGCGGGAGAGATCGACCGCCACCGGCGAAATGCGCAGAACCTCGGTCCCATAGGACCGCTCGACCGGCGAACCCATCGAGATGACGGCCTCGACGCTGTGCTGCTTGGCATCATAGCTACGCGTTGCTGCCAACACCTTGTCGGCGCTGGCGAGCCGATGCTGCAATTTGTTGCGAGCGGGGAGCATTATTACACCCGCGCGACCGAGATGGTGCCCTTGATCGCGGGACCGCGATCCAAAACTTCGATAGTCGCCGCAGCGACCGGATCGCTGCGCATGATCGGCTCAATGTGCGGTGGGCGGCACGCCTCCTCGCTGTCCAGATCGAGCGCCACGCTCTTGCCGACATGGTAACCACCCCGCGCGCCGCGCAGCTCCTTACAACGGGGATCGTCAAGCGGCACAAGGGCGCCGCAACGCAGACCGCGCGAGGCTGCGGTCGGCGTCAGATCATGATAGTCGAACTGCTGCCCGTACTGCTGCTGACCGGCGCTGTCCTTCCATTTGATCGGGTTCATCGCGAACAGACGGCGAGTTTCCGGCGTCGGCTCGGCCGTGGTGACCGGCGGTCCAGCTTCGCGGCCGGGATCGGCATGGTGCCGTCCGCGATGCCGCGTACCGTGCCGCGCAGCTCGGTCAGGGAGAAGGCCGCAGCGATCTCGACCTGCGACAGCGCGCTCGCGAGGAAAGTCGCCATCTGCGTGGCTTCAAAGTTGTGGTGGAGTTCCTCCAGAGCGTTGACTAAGTGGCGGCTAGCTTCCAGGCAGTTCGGCAGCGCCTCCTCGGCGGCGTCGAGATCGCGCGCGAGCTTCTCACTCGCGGCCTTGCGCTCGGCAGCGGTGCGTTCGGTTGCGAGCTGCCGTTCGGTTTCGGTGACCTTGGCCTGCAGCGTAGCGATATCAGCGTCGAGGCCGGTGAGCTTCGACAGGCAGAGATCGACTTCGTTCTGCAGCTTCGCGTCGAGCTTTTCGTCCGCAAGATCACCCTCCAGCCGATGCGACTGGCGAGCTGCCGTAGCCGCAGCAATGGCTCGCTTGTCAGCGAGCGCAGCCGCACGCAACTGGAGTTGCGCCAGCGTGGTTCCAAGCTTCTCCATGGGCGACTTTTTTCCAAACAGTTTCATTGGCCGCTCAAGCGTGTTGCGATTGTTGGAAGGCTACAGCTCATGTGCCGCAAGAGAAGGTGCCGAACGTTTCAGGTGAAACATTCGAGCGCGATTAATGTGTCGGATAAGTCATTTTTGCATTTTTTTGGCGGGTCACCCTGCAATCTCAAATGCCGCGCATACGCGGCATTTGCCGCCAGCTCGTGAAACGCTTTACGAGCTGACCAAGGTGCCTGCCGACACATGACGCGAACGGGGCCGGTTAGAACTCCGGCCATTGTTATCCGTCACTGCGGCGGCGGCCTTGGCTTTTGAGGCGCGCTGGACGCGTTCCGCGTTACGGAACTTCAACGTGAACAGTTATTACGTTGCCCAGTAGAGCCTTCCGTTGGCGTCTGAGGAGCACAAACCCGACGAACGCTCGCAAGTGAAGTCGACTACGACCTCATGGTGCTTAAGTCCCTTGCCGCCCTTGACCGGCCCCAGGTCCCGGATGACGCAGAAATGGCCGTCGCTCATTCGAGCGAGATGGCAGTTCTTGAATTGCTTCATATCGTGAGCATGCACTGGCCAGCGATTCCGTCAATTCTTGACCGGCCCGAATCGAACCGATCCGCCGGGAGGAGAACGTAAGGCCGCAGGTTGGTACTTATCCAGAGGGCCGCCGAGCTCAAAATCCGCAAAACCGACCGGCTGGAGTGCGAAGAACGCGATCATAGCTGGCGGTCCGGCGATGCCATCGCCTGGCGACCCTCAGGCAGAGCCGACGATGGGAGGGCCATCAACTGTGGCTTCGACCTCTTGGAGGCCAAGTGCAGTTGCTGCGACCGCCTCTCCCTCGTCCCGCTGCGGGCCCTGAAGCAACCTGCAGGGACGCGGTCTGGAACTGGAGGCAGCGCTCTAACTAAGCGCGCCGGCAAACCGATCGTTGCGAAGGAGCGGCCGCGTGGCGAGAACGCGGTCGATCTGATGGAGGCGCTGCGCAAGAGCGTGGGCGGGGCCGGCTCTGAGGCCAAGGCTCCGAAGAAGAGCGCCAAGAAACCACGCAAGGCGGCGGCCAGGCAGACGGAAATGCTGATGCCGATCGCCGGGAAGAAGCCGGCGAAAAACTCGGTCGCGAAGAAGTCTGCTGGGAGGCAGCAACGGAATTCGGCTTGAATCGTGAGACGTTTAACCGGTTCGCGCCCTCCATGAGCCGCGCTTCTTACTGAACGCCCAACTCGCGGACGCTCCGGAGATAGCGCAGGCCTTCGATGCCCAAGGCGTTTTCGTCGGAGCCGGGCTTTTCGGCGAGGTAGCTCGCAACCTTATTTCGCGTGGCCGTCTCTTCATCGGCGGTAAGGTTCACCATCATCCCGTAGGTTTTCATAACCCGATCGACCGCGTGGTCCACAACTCGTGCGGATAGCCGTGCTCTTTGGCCTTGTCGCACGCCAGCGATACCAACCAGGCTTTGGCATCCGGTGTGATGACCGGTTCTTTGCCCGGCCGTGGTCGATCCTCGATTGCCGCCAGCGGCCCATAAGCCAGCGCCCGCTCCACGCAGCGCTGAACAGTCTGATGATGGACCCCAACTCTTTGCCCCACCGCACAGAACGAAGGATTCTCGCGATACGCCAGCAGCATCTGCGCCCGCGATACCCGGCTCGCTGGCTCGGTTCTCGACCGCGAAAGAGCCTTCAATCTTTCAATTTCTTCGTCGGTTATCGTCAATTCGATTGCCCGCCGCCATCCTGCCATGATCGCGCTCCTCGTTTCGCCAATCGCAAACGAGGAATCCGCAACCAAACCATTAGTTCCATGATGCAGGTTTCATGGAATCGATCGTCTAGCTGGTCCCGCGCTCCATGGGTGAGAGCATTGCCGATCAGATTCGACGCCAATTGTCCGATCCGCGTGCGGTCGCAATTGACGGGCTTGGTTATCTCAAAGCTGGTCTCGATCAGGCGCTGAGGAGACGCCGTTCGCAATTCGTCGACGACCTGCTCAAGCACCGGCTCCAGCGGCCGCGCGTCGCGGTGCAGCGTGATGCCGCCTCCCAACCGCCCACGCGCGAAATCCAGGATGTTGTCGATCAGGTCGGACATACGGGTGACGGTCGAATTGATCATGTCCAGGACGCGGAGTTCTTTTTGCTGCTGCAACCCCCCCCCGACCGCTGCAGGATTCTGGCTCCCGCGCTGATGGCCGCAAGCGGATTGCGCAGGTCATGACCTAGCACGGCTATGAACTGCTCGCGCAGTTCCGCGGTCTCCCGCTCGGTGGCGAGTCCCTTCTGAAGCTCCGACCTGGAATCTACCAATTGGCGTTCGTAGCGCCGCCGGTCGGTCGCCTTGATAACCACCAGGGCCGTAAATAACACCGTGCCGTCAGCATCGCGGCGTTCGGCTGCATTCGCAATCACCGGCAGCCGCTCGCCGGCGGCGGTCTCGAAGTCCAACGCGAACTCGCTGAAAAAGCCCTGCATCCGCAGCAGGGGCGCGATGTGGGTTTCGTAGTAGATACGACCGGCCATGTTCAGGAACTGATGGAGGCGGCGACCGACGAATTTGTCGGCTTCAAAACCTGTCCAGGCCGCGAGGGTGGCGTTGACTTTCGTTATTCGCCCATCGGAACCGATCGTAAGATAACCGCAAGGGGCATTCTCGAACAGATCCCGGTAGTCGTCGATGGGCGCAAGCTCAGACATACGCCCGGATGGCCGAGACCACCTCTGCCGGCGCGCTCAGGTTTGGGCAGTGCCCGGTGGCCTTGAGGAACACGATCTCGCTGCCCGGGATGCGGCTTCGCACGAACTTTCCGACCTCCTCGGAGGCAATGATGTCCTCGCTGCATTGCAGGATCAGGGTTGGAACCGTGACCTTGCCAAGATCGCCTCTATTGTCGGAAGTGAAGGTGACACGCGCAAATGCCTTGGCGATCTCCGGATCGGTGCGGCAGAAGCTGTTCGTCAGTTCCTCGCCGAGTTCTGGACGGTCCGGGTTTCCCATAATGGAAGGCGCCATCGCGGCGGACCAACCCATGTGATTGTCTTCGAGGAAGTCGAGAAGCTCCGCGATTTGCTTTTCGCTGAAGCCGCCCACGTAGTCGCCGTCGTCGATGTACCTGGCGGACGGGCCGACCAGTACCATTCGTCCGAACAGGTCAGGAGCCTTCAGTGAGGCCAGCACCCCGATCATTGCGCTGACCGAATGACCGACGAACACCGCGTCCTTCAGCCCCAGTGCACGGCCGATCTCCACCAGGTCATCGGCATAGCCGTGAAGCGTCGAATACTTGGCCTTGTCGTAGGCCGACAGATCGGACCCGCCCGCGCCGACGTGGTCGAAGAGCACAACCTTGAAGTCGCTCTCGAACTCCGGCGCCACGAAGCGCCACATGTTCTGGTCGCAGCCGAAGCCATGGGCAAACACCATACCCCGCTCGCCCCGCCCACTGACGTGGACGTTGTTTCTCACCGACACATCCATGTTTGGTCCCTTGATTGTCGCTGCCTTTTACGCCGATCGTGGCAAAATTCAGCGCGTTTGCAATGCGGTAAGTTCCGATCGGGCGCTGGGCAGGGCCCTAGACCCAAGTGCTGCGGCTGTCGTTTGTTCCTCCCAGGGGGCAGGAGGCGCCCGCGCCGCCGCAGCGGCATGCATGATCGTCCGAGCCAAGGCAGGCGGTTCTCGCAGACCCGGCGGCCCTCGTCCCAGCGGACGCACCATCGCATGAAAGATCCTCCCGCAGTCCCTTGAAGAACGGGTGCCGAACCTTTCCCGCCGCCGACTTCGCGCGGTACTCGATCTCAGCCAAGAGCTTCAGTTCGACCCAGATGCCCTTGTGGGCGATCCGCTTGGCATAAGGCTGCGTCTTGCGGATCAACGGCTTCAGCCGCTTCTGCAGGTCTGCGGCCGAGACCTTGTCGAAGCCGTGATCGACCTTGCCGGCGTAAATCAAATCGTCTCCCTTGCGCCGGCCGAGGTACATGCCGTCCCATTTGCCTTCGTCGAGTGCGAAGCCCGCGATGGTATGCGTATCTCGCTGCGCGCAGGTCTTCTTGACCCAGCTATTCCCGCGGCCGCTCGCGTACGCACTGTCGCGCACCTTCGATACCACGCCTTCCAGCCCGAGCTTGCAGGCGTGCGCGAACATCTCGCGGCCTTCGATCTCGAAGCTTTCGCTGAACTGCACGTCGGTCCCGGCGATGACCTTCTTCAGTTCGGCCTTCCGACTGACGAGCAGCTCCTTCCGGATGTCGCGGCCGTTCAGGTAGAGCAGATCAAACGCGACCAGAACGATGCTGGTGGACTAACTGGCCCTTGAGTCCGTTCTGCAGAACCGAGAAATCGGTGATGCCGTCGGCGGCTGGCACGACGAACTCGCCGCCGATGATCGCGGAGGCCCGCCTTGATGTGCTGGGCGTCGTGCGCGACCTTCTTGAAGCGGTGGGTCCAATCATGGCACCGGCGTGTGAAGATTTTGATCGCCTCGTTGGCGAGGTGGACCTGGACGCGGTAGCCGTCGAATTTGATTTCATGGATCCAACGGGCGCCGGATGGCACCTTCTCGATCGAGGTCGCCATGGCCGGTTCTATGAAGGCGGGGGAAGGGCGCCTTGACGCCGATCGCCGCGGGTTTTCGACGCTGAAACGCAACTCACGAACTCCACGCACGACAGCCAACTCAAATTGGCACAGGCCAATTCGTTCCGGAGCCGTGGATCCCTTGCGGCGCAGGAGAGGTGCCGGCGGCGCCGGGGGCCAGGGACGAGGTCGGAACGGAGTGCGTCCTGATTGGTTGGCTTGCCGATCCTTCACGATGGGAGAACACAATGAGATGGATTTTGGCAGCGGCTTGTGCAGCCGCGGTTTCGTTAGCTCTCGCGCCCGCTGCGGACGCCAAGGGCTGTATCAAGGGGGCTATCGTCGGCGGCGTCGCCGGTCACATGGCGGGGCATGGCAAGCTGGGCGCGGCGGCTGGCTGCGCCGTCGGCCATCACGAAGCGAACAAGGCCGACGCCAACAATGCGAACGCGGCCTCGGGTCAGAAGTGATCCGGATCAAAACTGGCGGCCATCGGGGCCGTCGGGTACCGCCGATCGATCGGCCCGCTGTCAGGATTGTCGGAATCGCGGACCTGCCGGCATGAGGCCTTTTCTTCCGAGGTGCATCTTCATCGGCCTTCTTCTGGCCTGCGTGACAGGTGCGGCGTCCGGTGCCGAAATGAGCGCGGCAGCGATCAACTCAGCCGAGCCCTCGAAAAAGACCCTGTCGGACACGAAGCCGACCCCGGCAGGGATCAGGCTGCAGGTTCTGCTCGACCGGGCGCACTTCTCGCCGGGCGAGATTGACGGCAAGTTCGGAGAAAATGCGAAGAAGGCGCTGCGGGCCTACGAAGAGGCGCAGCAGCTGGCGCGTTCCGACGAGGTCGGCACCGACGTTTGGGCGAAGCTCGCGTCGGACGACCGTCCGGTGATGACGAGCTACACCACCTCAAAGAATGATGTAGCAGGGCCGTTCCTTCGCAAGCTCCCGGCCAAGATGGAAGCTATGAAGGACATTCCGAAGCTGGCCTACACCAGCGCGCGCGAGGGCTTGGCCGAAAAGTTTCACATGAGCGAGGATCTGCTGTTGGCCTTGAACCCGGGAAGGCACTTCGATCGCGCCGGGGAAACCATCGCCGTGATCGATACCGGTGCCGATCAAAGTCCCGAGAAGGCGGCCAAGGTGGAAGTCGACAAGAGCCGGCAGACCGTGCAGCTCTTCGACAAGTCCGACGCGCTGATCGGATTTTACCCCGCGACGGTCGGCAGCGAGGAGAAGCCGTCCCCCATCGGCACCTTGAAGGTGACGGAAATCGACCGCAATCCGACCTACCGGTATAACCCGGCCTACCACTTCAAGGGCGTCCATTCCCGCAAGCCGTTCATCATCAGGCCGGGCCCGAATAATCCTGTCGGCTCGGTGTGGATCAACCTTTCAGCCGAGGGCTACGGCATTCACGGCACCCCGTTCCCCGGAAAGGTGTCCAAATCGGAATCGCACGGCTGCGTCCGTCTCACGAACTGGGATGCCGAACGCGTCGCCGAACGGGTGTCCAAGGGGACGCCGGTGACGTTCGCCGATGACCCCAAGTAAGATCCTACCTGGCTGCCGGCGTAGAGCACTCAAGGCAGGTGTCGCCGATCGAATCCAACACTTCCCGGACCTCGGCAGCCGCCGCATCCGGAGAGAGGCCCGGCGGCGGGTCGTGACGGGCGGTTTCGATAGCGCGCTCCCGGGCGTGAGCGCGCTCCCGGGCGTGAGGATCCGTGCGGTCCCGCATCCATCCGTGCTCCTCGCGCTCCAAGATGGCGCCGACCTCCTGCAGCAGGGCGATCGCCCATCCACGGTGGGTCCAGATCGCCGTCCGTCGTTCTCTGATTTTCAGCATCGGGGTCGCTACTTTGCCGGGA
The DNA here is from genome assembly GCA_963734795.1 of uncultured Alphaproteobacteria bacterium. Taxonomy (GTDB): domain Bacteria; phylum Pseudomonadota; class Alphaproteobacteria; order Rhizobiales; family Xanthobacteraceae; genus Bradyrhizobium. The sequence goes on along the minus strand of CAVTIW010000008.1, from coordinate 82,150 downwards.
CGAATCCTTCAGACGCGTTTACGTTCCGCAGTCGGCACGCCCTTGCGCGGCCGAAGCATGGGCGACGCGCACGAATCGAAGAGCGTCTCGATGGGTCGAGCGCTACTGCCCCGTGGCCGAGTCTAGGGCGCGGAGATCGACGATTTGAATCCCGGAACGTCCATCTCCATCCAAGGCTTCGTTCGGGCCCTTCTTACGCAGCGGCCGTTGCAGAGAGCCCGGGCTGTTCGGCTGCGCGTCCCAAAACTTCTACTCCCGTTGCTTCGATGCATAATTTGAGAGCTTGGCCCAAGCCTGCGGCAGCTAGATCGGCTTTCGCACCATCCCGCAATTGCTCCAAGGCGGTCGCGTCCAAGTCCGTCATCCAGCAGCCCAAAATAATTGTCGCCTTGGGCAATTTCCGGCGAAGGCGCCGAACTGCATAACGCATGTGCGCTGGGCTGCTTGCGTCCATATAGACCAAGCAGACTATGGCGACGCCAGCGGTCTCAAGCCGGAAGACATTGGTCGTAGATAGTGCTTCGGCCCCCTCGACGCGCGCCGGTAGGCCGTATGCAGTCGAGAGTTGACCGAGCATAATCGCGGCGGCCTCATCGATGAGACTCCGCCCAGCCACGCAGAGGACAGGATGCTCGCCTTGCCATTCAACAGGCAGATCTTCTTTATTGAGAACGGACAAATTTTCATAAGGAGCATCTATGGCCACGCTCTCCACTGCGGAAGTAGCTTCCGCATCGGTGGTTGAGTTGGTCTTCGGCGGGGGGCGGCCTTCCCGATCTGAAAGGTTATTGGTGAACTCGCTGACAGCGTCTCTAATCTTGATGAGACGCTCGTGATTTAGCGCGCCGCGTTCAGCATCAGCTTGAGCCAATCGCAATCCCTTTAAGGCGACCTCATCGTAATAGGACGTAAGAGATCGCTCCTTCAAAAATTCTTCTGCCTTTTCGGAGGCTTCGGTTGGATCACCAGCAAGCATCCGCTGGTAAAATATCTCCGGCGGTGAGAGAGCAGGTCGGTCCCCGAACATTACGTCAAGGAACTCCAAGCGTTCGACATGACGCCCGAGGACGACAAGGCAAACCGTCAGCGGCGTCGCGAGGACAAGTCCGATAGGCCCCCAAAGCGCAGTCCAAAAAGTAGCCGACGCGACGACGGCGACAGGTGAGAGCCCCGTGCTGTGACCGTAGACCATTGGTTCGATGACATGCCCAACGATCGGCTCCACGATAAGAAACAAGGCGAGCGTCCAAAGCAGCATGGACCAGGTGGGATCGACGGCCACTGCAAGAGCCAGCGGGAACGCGGCAGCGATAGCCGCGCCGATATAAGGTACGAAGCGCAGCACCGCCGCCAAGATTCCCCACAAAATCGCACTTGGGACGCCAATCAGCCAAAGGCCGGTCCCGATAACTACGCCGAAGGTTCCGTTTAGAAGGAGTTGAATTAGAAAAAGCCGGCTGAGGCGGCGGGCTGCGTCGTCGAGTGCGGCGGTCGTACGCTGCAGGTCACGCGAGCCCGCCAGCCGGATCAGACGATTACGAAGATCCTCGCGTTGCAGCAGAATGAAGATCACGAAAATGATGATGATGCCAGTTGTGGCAAGCGGATGAAGCAGCGGGGAGATAAGGCTTTGCAAGCTCTCTAGCGCTCCCGGATCAGGCTGGCGCACTTCGACCGGGACGGGTGTGAGCGGGGCCGGAGCTTTGGGAATAGCTGCGCCCGCTCCGAGCGCGGGCGCGGCGTCCTTCGGCTTGTCGAGTTCTTTGCTTAAATCCTTTAGCATACCGGATGCGCGTTCAAGCGTTCCGCGTCCGGCCGTGGTGTTGCGAAATGACTGGATTTTCTCGCTTATAGTGGATTGATACCGCGGCAGATCTCCTGCCAGTTGTGTCAGTTGGGTCGCGAGTAGACTTGCCATCGCGAATATGAGAGCGAAGGCGAGTATAACCACGGTCACGACTGCCAACCCCCGAGGGACGCGTAGGCGTTGGAGCAGTCCGACAAGGGGAGCCAGCACGAAACTAAGTAAAATCGCTAACGCGACCGGGATAATGATCTCGCGCCCAAAGTAGAGCATCATAATAATTATTACAGCGAGGATCGCTGTCGCCACTGCACTAAGCAGCGCGATTAGTTCTTCTGGCGTGCGTGCTTTAAATGGTTGCCGGATCACACGCTCCTCTGATCCTAGGCCCGATTGGGTGCAAATGGATGTCAACATAATCCACCCGGCTCCAAAGGGTTCCAACTGACCGTGCTTTACGGGATTGGATCGCATTGAGGCGACTAGAGCAGGTTTCTCTCAATGCGAACCGTATCCGGCGTGAGGACGAGAGCATTGTCGAGGCCTCCGAGAAGGAACTTCGCGAGGATTTCGCCGATATGGGTCACGGTTTCGACAAGGACCGTCGTGCGCGTCGGATCGACGATCGAAAGGGCGAAAAGCGAGTGCTGTGAAGATGCGGTTCGAACTTGCGAAGCGCGAAATGAAGGAATTTCACGACCGAAGCAACCTCAGAACGTTGGATCTGACGAAGGCAAGTCGCCGGCTCGATGGCATGGTGGCCGGCGATGCCGGGGGACACCATGATGGCAGCGCGAAAGGGCGGCAAGCTGTCGGAACGCGACGAGGACGGCATCGTGGGCGATCTCGCTCAGCTTGAGGCATTGGAGAATCAGGCCAGCGAAGAAGGCGAAGATGACTTCGGTGAAGTCCTGCAGAGCATATGCTGGTTGGTCTTGGCATCACCGAACCGAAAGAGATCGATCTTGATGCGATCGCCTGGCCCAGGAGCGCCGTGGTCAACTATCGCCCTATCGACAAGTGCGAGGCGACCATCATTGGTTCGAAGCGCCGGGCCGTCATCTCCGTCAACAGCCGTAGCATGCCGGAACGCAGGCGATTTTCCCTAGTCCGCGAATTAGGTCATTGGCACCATCACCGCGGTCCCGTTCTCTTTTGCGGTAAGAGCGATGTCTGCTTTGCGTTAAGAGCGATGTCTGCAATTTTGCGAATGATGCCTTGATTCCGGAGCGCCATGCGGACGATTTCGCATCTGACCTGATCCTGCCGCCTTTCATGGTCGAGCCCCGACTGCGTAAAATGAAGCGAGCCACGTTAGCGGCAGCGCGACATCGGCCTGACCAGATAGAAGACCACGCTACGGTCACCGGTTTTGACGAAGGCCTCGACTGGCATGCCGGCTACCAGCTTCAGCGGCCCGAGCTTCGCAATCTCGTCCTCGGAAACCGAAACGCGTGCAGTATAGAAATACGCGCTGCTTTTCTGGTCCCGGGTGACGTCGGCCGACACCATCGAGATGGAACCGGCGACTTCCGGCGTAGTACGTTGGTTGTGCTTGAACTCGGGCTGCGCCTTTTCGAGGGTCTGCTTCGCGTGCTCGAGCAGGGCGGCGGCGCGGTGCATGTGAAGCTGCCCCGCGCGGCTCTTGGCGATGGCCAGGTTCTGCAGGATCTTGGTCTGCAGCGCCGCGCCCAGCCCCTTGGCCTTACGGATGCGGTCGTCTTGGCGGCCGCCTCAAGCTCGGCAAGCGAGGTGACGCCGAGATCCCCGTAGAGCCGCAGCACCTTGTCTGGACGGAGACCCGGTACCGTCAGCATATCGAGAACGCCTGCCGGAATTTCCGCCCGGAGCTTCTCTAAGCTTGGACGGGTGCCGGTGCGGTGTAGCTTAGTGATGATGTCCGCGATCGCATCCCCGACGCCAGGAATTTCCGTGAGCCGACCTTCCTCGACTAGCCGATCAATTGCGAGCGCGACCAGACTGTCGCCGGCCCGCGAGTAGGGCTTTGCCCGGTAAAAATCGTCGCCGCGCAGCAGGCTCCGCTGCGCGTACTTGCGGAGTAGCTTGGCTGGAGACCTTGGCTACGGTTGGCGCATCGGCCTTGGACGTCCGCTCCTTCCCGCTGCTACCGAGACAGCCGCTTGATCGTTTTGACGGCATGAGAGGGACCGCGCCACCCCAGGAACTCGAGCTTCTTGTCCTCGAGCGCATTCGTGGCAAGGAAGAACTGCTCCAGCTCCTCGCGCGCACGCGACGGAAGGTGGCGGATATCCCGCAAATCGGTCTCGAGAGGGGAGCGGTCCGGCACCGCGAATACACGGTCATTCCTCTCCCTCTTGCCCTTGGACTTCTGCTCGACCTCAAGGATTCCGACCGGTCTGCATCGAAGGACCACGCCGGGATAAGTTTGCGCATCGTGGATCACCAGGACGTCGAGCGGATCGCAGTCCTCCGCCTGGGTCGACGGGATGAAGCCCCAGTCGTACGGATAGGTCAGGCCGGCCATCAAGGGTTTTGCGAGCGTGAACACGCGCAGCTTCGGGTCGAAGTCAAGCTTGCAGGTGCTACCGCGCGGGGTCTCAATGACGGCGTGGATAGACTGCTCGTCGGCCCATGTCGGAATCTTCAGCAGGCATGTCAGCTGTCTTGCGAGGCGCCTACCGTATCGGCCATGTGCGCTCCTCGCCCGCCGATCGGCTTCGGCGAACCCGTTGTGGTGTCTCGCGCGGTCTGGTGCTCCATCTCGGCATCGAGCTCGGCCCCGAACAGGATCACGATTGCCGAAATCCAGAGCCACGTCATGAATCCGACCGCTCCACCTAGCGAACCGTAGGTCTCATTGAACTTGCCGAAATTCGCGGCGTACCAGGAGAAGAGTGCCGAGGCACCGAGCCAAAGAATCGTGGCCGCTACGCTGCCCCACGTGATCCATCTCCAACGCTGAGCCTCACGACTAGGCCCGAAGCGGTAGATGCATGCGAGGGCCAGCGCCACGACTAGGAACATGACCGGCCATCGCACAAGGCGAACGAAAAGGTCCGCGAAGTCCGAGAGCCAAAGGTAGTTAAGGACCACAGGTAAGACGACGACGGCGCCGAGTGCGGCCAAGACGAACGCAATGGCCGCGAGAGTAAATGCCAGGGACATGGCATTGAGCTTAAGGAAACCGCGCTTCTCGTTCTCGCCGTAAACGATGTTCAATGTGTCGAATAAGGACTTCATCGCAGCGTTCGCGCTCCAAAGCGAAACTGCAACGCCGCTGATGAACGTCAGACCGAGGGTCTGAGTCCCCTTCGACACGACACGCGCGAGTTGCTCGCGTGCCACGTCGATGGCACCGCCCGGCACGAATCCGGACACCTCGTCGAGATGCTTTGCGATGGTACCGGTGTCCGAGAACAGGCCATAGATCGCAACAAGAGCCGCAAGAGCGGGAAAGATCGCAAGAAGGCTGTAGTACGTCATGCCGGCAGCGAGGGCCAGAATGCGATGGTCCCCCACGTTGGAATACACGCGCAGCAGGATGTCCTTCCATCCCTTCGCGGGTATCTCTGAAGGCGACGCCGCAAGCCGCCCGCGGTCGTTGCCCTCCGTCGTCAGACCGACGGCCGAAGCCTCTCGCTTCGTGTTCCGCTTTGGGATGCCCTCGTTCTCCCCTGGCGCGAGGTGCTCAACGAGGAAAGCGGCGGCCAGCAGACCAAGCGCCGCAGCAAGGTTCCATCCATAGAGCTTGGGACGCCGGTCAGGTTCAGTTTCCATGCTCAGGAACTCCTCTAAGAAACTAACCACTACCGAGGGAGGAGAGTTCCGCCTGTGCCGACGTCCGTGAGGAGGGCCTGCTTCCGCGAGGAGCTTCGCCGCGTTGAGGAACGGAATGTGACAGAACAATGAACCGGAGGGGCTGGTGCGCGTTGGAAGGTTTCACGCGTCCAATCCTTCGAACCATGCGCACAGCACTTAGAATTCGATCAAGCCGCCTTCGCCGCGGACCCAGCTTTCCGATCACCGTCCGGCCGACCAGGGCGGATGTCGCGGTCGCGCGTGCAATCGCCCGCGATACCGGCCCCGCTCCGGAGGAGATCGCCCGCGCCTTGACCTGGGGCGCGGACGAGAAGGTCCTTCTCGTTCTGGCGGCGGCCGGCTGGCTCGCGTCGCGCGGTCGCAGCGAGCCGCTACGGCGCGCTGGCAATCATGCCGCGCTGGTCACGGTTGTGGCGTCGTTGCTACCGCACGGTCTGAAACTCTTTTTCGATCAGACCCGTCCGGACCGCAGAACGGTGATCGGCCACGTTCACGGAATTTCATTTTCAGGCAAGCGCGAAGACGCATTTCCCTCAGGTCACGCGCTGCACATGGGCGCGCTGGCATCCGCGGCAGGCGCGTTGCCGGCGGCGCCCCGCCGGGCGATCCGAACCCTCGCGGTAGGGCTCTCGCTGACGCGAGTCGTGGTCCTAGCGCATTGGACGAGCGACGTCGTCGCCGGATTCGCGCTCGGAGCGATCGTCGAACGGGTTCTCCGACCATGGACCGGCTATCCGCTCCAAGCCTCGAAGGAGGACGATCATGCCGATACTTGAAGAGCTGAAGGAATACGCGGAGCGCGCCACCGGCCTACGCCGACCCGGCAAAGCAGAAGTTCCGGACTTCGTGCGGGCACGAAAACCCTACGCCGTCCGCTTCAAGGATGATGGTCTCGTCCCCAATCATCCGCGATGGCCCCTGATCATCTATCGGGGCGCCGTGTCACTCGATGAGCGTCACGATCCGGCTGCCGTGATCGAGGACCTGTTCGAAGCGAACGGATGGGGCGACACGTGGCGCGACGGCATCTACGACTACGTGCACTATCACTCCAGGATCCATGAGGTGCTCGGCATCGCGCGCGGGAACGGGCGGGTCCGCTTCGGCGGCAAGACCGGGCGGATCTTCACGTTGAAGGCCGGTGACGTCGCCGTCCTGCCCGCCGGCACAGGCCACCAGTGCCTGTCGGCATCCGACGACTTCCTTGTCATCGGTGCCTACCCGCCGGCCGGGACGTACGACGAGTGCACGACCGTCGAAGAACGTCCCCGCGCCCTCAAGACCATCCCGAAGGTGCCGCCGCCGCGAAAGGATCCGATCTACGGGACCGGCGGGCGGCTGTCGAACCTCTGGAAGAAAGCGAAATGACCGAATACGTCGTCCGCTTTCTCGTCGGAGGCGTCGTCGTATCGGCCTTCGCCATGCTCGGCGACGTTCTGCGTCCCAAAAGCTTCGCCGGCCTTTTCGGAGCCGCGCCATCCGTCGCGCTCGCCACGCTCGGCATCGCCATCTACCAACACGACGCCGGCTACGCAGCCCTACAGAGCCAGACGATGGTTGCGGGAGCGGTCGCGCTCGCCGTCTACAGCGTCGTCGTCTGCCATCTCCTTGTCCGCTCCCGACTGCGAGCGGCGCCCGCTACGCTGGCATCGCTCATCGTCTGGCTGCTCGTCGCTTTCGGGCTGCTGACGCTCGCCGGAGCGCAGACATGACCCCGATCCGCTTATCCCCGTCATCGCTGCGGGAAGGCCGCTGGTACGAATACGTGGTCCGCTTCGCGCTCGGCGGCGCCGCGACGGTCTTCACCGGCCTCATCGGCAGCCGTTATGGAGCGTCCATCGGTGGCCTCTTTCTCGCTCTTCCCGCCATCTTCTGCGCCAGTGCGACGTTGATCGAGAAACATGAGATCCGCCGTAAGCGCGAAGCTGGCCTCGCCGGCGTTCAGCGCGGCCAGAAGGCAGCCGCGCTCGACGCCGCCGGCGCCGCGCTCGGTGCGCTTGGCATGCTGGCCTTTGCGATTGTCTTTTGGTGGACGGTGGAAAGCAGCATCGCGATCGCATTCGTCGGTGCGTCGCTTGCCTGGCTGATCGTCTCGGTGGCGGCGTGGTACGTGCGTCGAAAGATGCGCTCAGTGCGGAGGGCGCGGATATCAGAAAAAACGAGCGGCTCCGCGATGTCGCGAAGCCGCTGCGGTTGATGACAAAGACCGGCATCAGGCCGCGGTCGAAGCCTTTGCGTTGACGCCCTTGCGCAGCTGAGCGAGTTAGGCGGCCCCCTCGATGAGAGCGAGAGTTCTCCTGCAGCCGCGCGGACCACGACAATGGTCTCGGCAAATTATCATCGAAAAACAGAGATGCCCATTGGCGTCGGATAGCAGGCAGAGCGAAGCGCCTACGCTGGCGAACGTCGCAGCGGGCTCAACGGAACGTCTTGGCGTAACGCGGCTAAGAGCGCGGCTTCCTCCGCGAGACTGCTGATGCCCTTCAGCGACGTCTCCATCCGGGCGGCACTTTCGGCGAAAAAACGCTTCGAGCAGCGCGACAATCCAGACCTGCGCGGCAAGCCGTCGCGGTCGGCGGATCACGGGAACGGGGCGTCGTGGCGGCCGCGAGCCACGAAGCTCGGAGGTTCGACGTGCAGTCGGCAATGCCGTCGGTGAGGGCGCCCACCATCGACATGCCCGGCGACCACTGCGACATTCCGCCGAAATCGGCGTGACTGAACTGGGCCATGCGGCCGGCTCCGCTCCGGAGAGCCGCGAGCACGACCTTCACCCCCGCAGGCGACACCGAATGCCGCTTCGCCACGCAGTCGACCAAATCGGCGCCAGTTTCCGCCATGTCCGGATCCTCTATTTGAGTCTCACGAAATGCTTCGGCCTAGCCTCGTCGGCGCCAGCCCGGACATGTTGCCCACACGCTCGAGGGCAACACGCTGCTCGCGACATCATCGGCTTTGGGCGCTCTGATCGCGGACGGCGAACGGACCAATCCCGCGCCGCTTTTTAGATGTCTTTGGCGCTGTCGCCTCCGGTGACTTCATACTCCGCTCCCGTAACCATGTTGGCAGCGTCGGATGCCAAAAAGATGGCGGCCGGCGATATGTCATCAGGCTGCAGCCAGCCGACCTTCAACGGCACGGTCGGCGCTCGAATATCCCATGCCTTCTGCGGCGACGGATAATCGTCCTTCGGACGGCCGGTCTCGCCGATGGTTTCGCTCAAGCGCTTGTCGTAGCGCGTCGAGGCCGTATCGACGAGACCCGGTATCAAGGCATTGACGGTGATGTTGTGTTCTCCGAATTCCATGGCCGCGGACTTCATCAAGCCGAGGATGCCCCATTTTGAAGCGGAGTAGCTGGCGGCATCTTTGGTGCCGTGCTTTCCCTGCATTGAAGACAAAAGGGTGAAGCGGCCTTTCTTGCGAGCTACCATCTTCGGCGCAAAGGCTCGAACCGTGTTGGCAGTGCCGTTCAGATTATTGTCGATGACATCGCGCCAGTCGGCGTCTTCCATTTCGAGGAGCGGGGCCCAGCGCTGGATAGCGGCGTTGGCGACCACAATGTCGATCTTGCCGTAAGTGTTCTCGACCTGGTCTGCAATCGATCGAAGGGCAGCGATATCGCGGATGTCCGCCTTGATGCCCTCGCTCCGTCTGCCATAGGCTTTGATTTGACGAACCGTTTCGTCGAGGTCTTCAGGCTTTGCCGGCACCGCGTTTGAGGCTGACGAAACCGGACCGACGATATCGACCGCGATGACGTCGGCGCCGTTCGCGGCCATCTCCACGGCGATCGCCCGCCCGATGCCACGGGCCGCGCCCGTGACGACGGCAACCTTGTCAGTCAGCATGGTGCCGCGACCCGGACGGATCGGACCTGCGCTCTGCTCAGGCGCCGGCTCCGGAACAGGTTGGCCATTCAGTTCGCGAGGACCGGTGTCGGAACGGCTCTGTGCGGCGGCACTGCTGACGGCGGCAAAACCGGCAGCGGCCGCTGCGGTTCTTAAAAGATTACGCCTCATGGGATCGTGCTCTGCCATTTTAGTTTCCTCGATGTTCCAGAACAAAACCATCGCCAACCGCGATTGTTCCTCAGAGGAAGACCCGGTGTCAAAGAGAGCGCAACCGATACCAGGGAGGCGCGATGGACGGAAATATTCGACGCGCCTGCCAGCTGGATGCGGCACCTAAATCCTACGGGCACTTAATTGGACGGCTCGCCGCCGCACTTGTCGTTCTGCAATTCCCGTTCGGCTTGGTGCCAGAATTCATCGTCCCTTCCAGCCGGCCGGTGGTTTTGCTCCCAGATTTCGTGGGCGCGTTTTCGGATTTGATCTTCTGACGGATTTTCCATGGTGCGAGCTCGCTGTTCCAGTTCTTCCGTCAATCCCAGTATGCGATGGGCCGTTTCCGGGTCGGTCACCCATCGGGCGAGCGTACGGTATTTATCGGCTTTGGCTCGAAGATGGGCGGCGTTTGAATTCTGATCCACGGCAAACGCCACTCGATAAGACGATGGGCCGGGTGAATTGTTCGCTTTTTTCGACTATTTCAAAAGCGTCAAACCTGGCGGCCGCGCCAGCGGAGGTCCGGCTGTTCTGACGTTCCTGGTGGAAGACTTTCTTGAGCAGATGCGGAAGGGCGCCAGCGTCGTCACAAGAACGCGGCCAATTGCAAGTTTTGGTCGGGAGTATTCGGGAAAGAAGCAACCAGCCGGCCGTCAAGCCGCGGAGGATATGTTCGCCGGCGCGCCAGGTAATCATCCCGGCCGCCTCTGGGCATCGGGTCGGGTATAGGCGGCGAGGCGACGGCGATGTCGAATTCGGCGGGTTGAACCGTAATAACCGCCATGGCGGCCTCCTATTATTTCGGGAACTGATGGCGAGCAATTCCATTCGGTTTCAGGCGGGAACTTTCGTTTCATTTGAGCATTTTCAAGCAGCCAATCCGGCTGCTGGGAGGAATAAATGGAACAGGCAATTCGACAAGCCACTCTGGCAGAGATCGTTGAACCGTCAGTGCCGGGGGTGTCTTGGGCTGCCGTGTTAGCAGGCGCGGTGGCGTCCCTCGCACTGACGCTGGTGCTTCTTTCCTTCGGCGCAGGCATGGGATTTTCGGTCGTCTCGCCATGGGGCAATTCCGGCGTTTCCGCAACGACCTTCAAGATCGGGACCGGGCTGTACTTCATCGTGATGGCGATGATCTCGTCAGCCATCGGTGGCTATCTCGCCGGCCGTCTGCGGACCAAGTGGGTCGGCGTGCAGACCACCGAGGTGCACTTCCGCGATACCGCGCACGGCTTTCTGGCCTGGGCGGCGGCATCCGTTCTCGGTGCCGTGCTGCTCGCCTCTCCGGCAAGTTCGCTGGTGGGCGGAACGCTTGCCGGCGCCACCCAGGGCGCGGCCAACGCTGCACAATCCTCGCCGATGAACGGCTATGTCGACACGCTGCTGCGCTCTGACAATCCGTCCGCTCAAGGTCAACAGAACGCGTCCGACACGCGCGGCGAGATGGTCCGCCTGTTTACCACCAGCTTCCACAACGGCAGCGATCTCAATCCCGCCGACCGCACCTACGTCGCCAAGGTCGTCTCTGCCCGCACCGGGTTAAGCCAGGCCGACGCCGAGAAGCGCGTCAACGACGTCGTCACCCAGGTGAAGACGGATCTGGATGAAGCGCGCAAGGCGGCGATGCAGACCGCGATCTGGCTGACGCTGTCGCTGTTCATCGGCGCGTTCTCCGCATCGCTCGCCGCGACCGAAGGCGGCGGCCTTCGCGACGGCACCTGGGGCAAGAAGGCTTACGGCACCCCCGCGATCAATCGCTAACCCCTCGAAAACGAAAGGAGAGACACCATGCCGATTCTGCTTTGGCTCGTCGGAATTCCGATTCCGCTGATCATTCTCATCATGCTGCTGCACCACTGAGCAGGACGGATTGTTCAGAACGTCAATATCAACCACTGAAACCAATGGAGGACACATGACCAAGTATCTCGCCGCCGCTTTGCTGACCACGGCATTGTTCACGTGCACGGCATCGGCCCAAACCGCCTCGAACAAGACCGCCGGCCGCCGATAGCGCCGCCGCCGACAGAGCCGCCTCATCGCACAAGGAAGGCGAATGGCGCGCTTCCAAGCTCGTCGGCGTCAACGTCTACAACGACGCCAACGAAAAGATCGGCGACATCAATGATGTCATCCTGGACAAGTCGGGCAAGGTCGAGAACGTCATCCTCGGCGTCGGCGGCTTCCTCGGCATGGGCGAACACTACGTGGCCGTCGCCTACGACAAGCTGAAGTGGTCGAATGAGCCGCCGCGGTCGACCACGGCAAGCACCACGACGTCCACGACGAACCGTCCGGCGACGAACGTCGATAGCAACGCGCGCACTGCCGCGGACGGTACGGCCACGACCACGGGCGCCGCGACGACGACGGCGGAGGATCGGAAGGCCAACGGATACTGGTATCCCGACCACGCCATCTACAACGCGACCAAGGACCAGTTGAAGGCGATGCCACAGTTCAAATACTGAACCGAGACCTGCCGCCTCGGTAGCTTATCGGCCGGTGGAACCCACGCGTGAATAGTGGTTTTTTTCGACACTCACAGAAGGAGGACCCTATGAAAAAGCTATTGCTTATCGCCGCCGCAGTCAGCGCTCTCGCCGTACCCGCGATGGCGGAAGAGGTTGGTGTTGGCGTCGGACCCGTTGGCGTCGGCGTGACGGTGGGTGACGGCCACCGGGACTACGATCGGGACCGCGATCGCGACCGTACCACTGTCATCAAGGAGCGGGAGCCGGCCGATCGGACCACGGTCATCAAGAAAGAGCATGACGACGGCGTGGAAACCAAGACCATTGTGCACCACGACGACTAGCCATCAACCAGCCACCATACGCTTAGGCACCGCCCGCTGCCCGAAAGCGCGGGCGGACGCTTTTCTAATGGCGCAGGTGAGCGCGCTGTTCACCATTTAGGTCGAAGCGTTCATGGATTTGTCCGGGATGAAATCGTTCGATTGCCTGATAATCGGCGGCGGTCCCGCGGGCTTGACTGCCGCGGTCTACCTGGCTCGCTATCGCCGCCGGATCGTACTCTTCGACGCCGGAGAAAGCCGTGCATCGCTGATTCCGCAAAGCCACAATTGCCCCGGCTTTCCGGATGGCGTCTCCGGTCCCGGCTTGCTTCGGGCTCTGCGCAAGCCTACGGCGTTCAAATGGTCGGCGCTCGCATAACCGATTTGAGGCGGGAAGAAGGGGAGGTCGAGGCGACGTCCAGCGGGCACAAAATCAAGGCGCGGTCTGTCCTGCTCGCAAACTGGCATCGTGGATGAGAGCCCCAACTTGCCCGGTCTTGACGAAGCGGTTGCCAAGGGTTTGATACGCTACTGCCCTGTCTGCGACGGCTATGAGGCCGTCGATCAGCGGATTGGGGTTTTGGGTCATAGCGAAGACGCGTCAAGCAAGGCGAGATTCCTGCGCACCTATTCAAATGACGTCACATTGCTGAGTCTCGATGAACGCGGCGGCCAAGATACGGAAACGGCCAGCTCGCTGCGCGAAGCCGGCATAAAAGTGGCAGGACCGGTCGGCGCCGTTGAGCAGAGCGTAGACGGCATACGGGCGGTGCTGCGCGGCGGTCAAACCTTGTCGTTCGATGTCATCTATCCTGCACTCGGCTGCGGAGTTCGGTCCGAACTGGCGTCCGCCCTGGGCGCGAAGTCGAACGACGTCGGATGCCTTGAGGTAGATAGCCATCAACGCACAACGGAGGATGAAATCTATGCTGCCGGAGACGTCGTGTCCGACCTACACCAGATCGCCGTTGCCACCGGTCACGCCGCCATCGCGGCAACTCACATTCACAAATCGCTGCCGGAGAACTTCAAGGGAATCGACGACGCCGTCGATCCCTCGGCTGCATAAGTTTCCCGACGGCGTGTCATAGAAGCCGCCCTTGAGCCGGCTCTTCCGGAAGCCCCATGGATTGCTTTCTCAACCACCGTTCGATCACGGCCGCGATGTGCGCCAACTCGTCCGGCCGCAGCGCCTGGCCCTTTCCGATGGCCGTGCCACTTTGCCAGACAGCCGCGGCAGCAGGTCGCCGAGGCGTGCTGCGCGACGATTACCGGATGTCCCTTAAAGGGGTCTGTTTGCCGTCATTCCGAGGGCTTGCCGCGCCCCAACCGTTTTGCCAGGAGATCGGCGCATTGACCAAATTTCTGACCCAGCGTCAGGCTTCGCGTTTCTCCGCCAGAACTGGAACACAATCGAGCGAATGGCGCGGGATTGGCTCTCAAAGGAGTACTTCGAAGATGCGGTTCAATCTGGTGATGACCTGATCAGAATACGTGTTCCGTGCGGTGCCGGCCCCAAAATGTAACAGCGCCAAACCCCCCATAAAAATGGGTTCCATGAACACGTTTCCATGAACAACCGTGCACTGATCGCCGCCGCTCTGACGCCTTCCTTCCAGTGCCGCCATGAGCAGCACGGTGGAACCGAACGCGAGGAGCAGTGCGCTGCGCCCGAAACGTTCAAAGCTACTGCCATTTGATACTGGATCAGGGCGCAAAGCTCACCGCGTCTTACAGAAAAGTCCTCACGGATCATGGCCGGCGCTCGGACAATCACGCGAACCAGGCGACCGCGCGGTTGGAACGATCCGTGTCATGGCAGGTTCACCTAGCGCTGCAACATTTCGCAGGATCATCCCGATTTCTTGCACGCGCCTTCCCGAGTGCAATCCATGACCTCAGCTCAGCCTGTGAGACGCCTTCGTTCTTCCATCCCGTTCAAACGTCGCGACGCAAACACGCCTTCCTACATGGTAGCTTCGGCGGTTGCGATCGGAGCACTGGCCGCAATGGCACTCGTCAACCGTCATCTTGCCAAGAAAGCGGAGCGTATAAATCCGCCCGCTGGCCGCTTCCTCGATGTGAACGGCGTTCGGCTTCACTACGTTGAACGGGGCTCAGGCGAACCCCTGGTTCTGTTGCACGGCAACGGCAGCATGATCCAGGACTTCCAATCCAGCGGACTGATTGATCTTGCGGCAGATAATTACAGGGTCATCGTTTTCGACCGGCCGGGCTTCGGCCACAGCGACCGGCCGCGCAACGTGGTGTGGACGCCGGATGCCCAAGCCGAACTGATCAAGCTGGCCCTTGATCAACTCAGCGTTTCAAACGCCACCGTTCTCGGACACTCATGGGGCGCATCGGTTGCCACCGCATTGGCCCTGAAATATCCCGATCTGGTCCGCGGACTGGTCCTCGCCTCGGGGTACTACTATCCGACCGCAAGGCCCGACGTCGTTGCAATGGGTGCGCCAGCCTTGCCGCTCATTGGCGACATCATCAGCCATACCTTGTCGCCGCTGATCAGCCGCGTAATATGGCCGCTGATGATGGCGAAAATCTTCGGTCCCAGATCCGTGCCGAAGAAGTTTGAAGCATTTCCAAAGGAAATGGCCCTTCGCCCCTCGCAGATCCATGCATCCGCCGCGGAATCCGCGTTGATGATTCCGGACGCTTTTAAACTCAGCAATCGGTACGCGGATTTGAAGATGCCGGTCGTTATCATTGCAGGCGAGCAAGACAGATTGATCGACATCGACGCGCAGTCGACCCGGCTGCATTCCGACATTCCGCAGAGCCGATATCACCGAGTTGCCGGAAACGGCCACATGATCCAGCAGACCGCCACGGATCAGGTGATGTCGGCTGTTAATGAGGCAGCTGCTGGTCCGAGGGAAAGTACCGACCTTGCGGCAAAATGATTGCCGCAGGTATCGATTGCGTTACTGCGGCAGGCGACAGGTGCTGAAGGATCATGCGGGCGACGGAACGTCGCTTGATCGGCATTATTCGGCTCTATTGCTTGCGCCACATGAAGAAAAGGGAAAGGCTTCTTTGCTTCAGCCCTGCGATGGAGAGGCCCATGAACAAGAGTGCGGCGAACTCTTCCGATCCGGCATTGCGCAACCTTGACGCCTTGCTTCCCGATTTGGCAGAACTCTACAAGGATGTGCATTCGCACCCCGAATTGTCGATGCAGGAGACGCGCACGGCGGGACTGGCGGCGGATCGCCTCCGTGCGTCCGGCTACGAAGTTACGACAGGAGTCGGAAAGACCGGCGTGGTCGGCCTGCTCCGGAACGGCGAGGGCCCGACCGTCATGCTGCGCGCCGACATTGACGCACTGCCCGTCGAGGAAGCGACCGGGCTTCCCTATGCCAGTAAGATCACGGCGAAGGATCACGACGGAAAGACCGTCCCCGTCGGTCATATGTGCGGCCACGACATGCACGTGACCTGGCTCGTCGGCGCCACCAAATTGCTCGCCGAGGCCAAAACGACGTGGCGCGGGACCATAATGGCGGTCTTTCAGCCCGGCGAGGAGACGGCGGAAGGCGCGCAGGCCATGATCGACGACGGGTTGTTCAAGCGTTTCCCGAAACCGGATGTGGTCCTTGGCCAGCATGTCATGGTGGGGCCGTCGGGCACGGTCGCCGGACGTGCGGGCGCGATCACCTCGGCGGCGGACAGCTTGCAGATCCGCCTGTTCGGCCGTGGCGCGCACGGGTCGATGCCGCAGGCGAGCATCGATCCGGTGGTGATGGCGGCCGCGACAGTGATGCGGCTGCAAACCATCGTTTCGCGCGAGATCGCCGCCGCAGAGGCGGCCGTCGTAACCGTGGGCGTGCTGCAGGCCGGGACGAAGGAAAACGTCATTCCAGACGAGGCCATCATCAAACTGAACGTGCGAACTTTCGACGCCGGCGTAAGGACGCGCGTCTTGGCTGCGATCGAGCGGATCGTCAATGCCGAGGCAGAAGCTTCCGGCGCTCCTCGCAAACCGGAGATCACGACGCTGGACCATTATCCTCTTAACGTGAATGACCGGGAGGCCAGCGAGCGTGTAGTCGACGCGTTCCGAGGGCATTTCGGCGTCGAGCGCGTCCGGGAAACGGGGCCGGCCCCCGCGAGCGAGGACTTCGGGTCGTTCGGGACCGAATGGCACGTGCCCTCGGTTTTCTGGTTCGTCGGCGGCACCGATCCGGAGACTTACGCAAACGCGAAAGCGGCGAACAAGCTCACCGAGCTACCGGTGAACCACAGCCCGAAATTCGCACCTGTTCTTCACCCTACCTTGCAAACCGGTGTGGAAACGTTGGTGGTCGCGACTCGCGCCTGGCTGCCGGCATAGTGCCGGAAAGCGGTATCATGGAAAAGCTTCCGCTTGTGCTTGATCTGACGGGCACCTTCGTCTTCGCGCTGAGCGGGGCGTTGGCCGGCGTCAAGCGTGAGCTCGACCTGTTCGGCGTTCTGGTGCTGTCGTTCGCGGCGGCCAATTCGGGAGGCATCACCCGGGATCTCCTGATCGGCGTCGTTCCTCCCGGCGCGGTCGCCGATTGGCGCTATCTCGGCGTTTCGCTTTTCGCCGGCATCATCACCTTCTGCTTCTCGTCCCTGATCGTGCGGATGTCGAACTCGGTTCTTCTCTTCGACGCGGCGGGTCTCGCGCTCTTTGCCGTTACCGGCGCGTCGAAGGCGCTGGCCCACGGGCTGAATCCGGTCATGGCGATCGTGCTCGGCATGGTGACCGGGATCGGCGGCGGCATGGTCCGCGATGTGCTGCTCGCAGAGATTCCGACGGTGCTTCGTGCAGAACTATACGCCGTCGCGGCGCTGGCAGCCGCAGCCATCGTGGTGGTCGGACACATGTTGCAGCTGCCCGTCGCTCCGGTAACGGGGGTGGCGCTGGTTTCATGCTTCTCGCTCCGCGTCATGGCGATCAAGTATCGCTGGCGGCTTCCGACTGCGAAGATCAGGGGCCAACGCGATCCTGGTGTCGCAAAAGCGCGTTCGAAAGGTCCGGAGAAGTCTTAGCGCCTGCACTCCTCCGCCGGCCACTGTCCGCCGGGAGAAGCTACTCCTCCATTGGAGACTTTCACGAATCCTACCGAGACCGAGCAATCGCTTTGTGCAACATGCGAGAGAGCGCCTCGACGGAGTACGGTTTCTGAACTAACTCCAATCCGTGACTTCCCTCGTCGGCCAGTACGTGGCTGTAGTCGGTTGGCTTCCCGCCCCATACGGCCGGCCGCGACCTACTTCCGCTTGAGCAGGTCGGCCAGGTCACTTTCAAAAATCTGCTGGGTTTGTTCGAAGAGAGCAAGGAGATCGATTGAGGATTCGCTTCTGAGACGGCCCCGCTGTCACGCGCTGCCGCTCGATGATGCGGCGACCGCTTTCGACGTGACGTCGGGCCTGATCGATATTCTCGTCGAGCGTCATCGTTGGCGCTCCCTTGCTTTGGGCGCGAGCGCGACCGGCGTTTCATAGCCGGTAGATGCCGAGCTCCGAGCGGCGAAGGACCACTGTGCGCCCGAAAGCCGGATCACGCCATCGCAAAAGCGGTACCGAGGTCGGGCGATGTATCGATCACGCTAGGGGACGGCGCAGCCGCCTCAGCCGCGGTCCGGCGGGCGTTCCGGACAGGTGTCGCCGATCGAATTCAGGACCTCGCGGATCTCGGCGGCGGCTTCCTCCGGAGCGATCCCGGCCGGCGGATCCTGGCGCGCGATGGCGACGGCGCACTCGCGTGCGTGCGGGTCAACGTCAGCAGCTTGGCCGCGGTCGAGCGCGGCAGTAGGGAGCGTACCGAGTTTTCAAGGGCCGTCTTATCGGCCGGCGTCAACTCAGGATCTGCGAGACGCGAAAGCCGTTCACGGGAGCGGCATGTCCGTTATCAGGGGAAACCCGGAAGACTTGTGCTCCGGGCTAGTATTTCGCATTTTGACCCTGAACGGAAGTCGGCCAGTTCCCTTCTTGCAGCGCGGAAGATGGGCCTCTTCACATTTCAAAAGTCATCGGCTCGTTGATCTCCGGGCCGGTGAAGGAGGTCGCCATCGGCCGCCGCACGCCCGGCAGCACCGCGACATCGTAAAGCTCCGTCATCGCGCCCTCGATACGGATCCATTGCACGATGTCGCCGGAGGCCAGGTTGACGATCTGCACGCCGCACCAGCCGTCAGCGTCGCGCTTCTTCATCTCGTCGTCGAGCGCGAGGCCGGAGTCCGCCATGCCGCGCGAGCAGGTGATGTGCGCCGGCGTCAGTTGCGGCAGCGCGGCGGCTGATGATGTGGGGCTGGCGGGGGCGTCACTCAAATGGTTCAGGTCCTTGATCTCTGGCGCGCGCCGTTGTTGCAGCAAACCTCAGGCGGCGTCTTGCTATGTGGCACGACTTGGAAGCGCGATCCACGGCGCTTTCGCTTTTGTCGATAGCGATCACGCCGCTGCGCTGTGCTGGCAACATGAAGAAACAATCGACGATCGATCGCTGCCGGGAGGACCGGGCGATTATTCGCAAGTGTTGCCGCACTGCCTCGCCTTTGGGCCCGTTTTAGCGGGATACGCACTGCCTTGGCAGACGAGCGGGATAGACGCGCGCGGTTCCGTTCGATATCAATACCCTTAAGTTGTATCTCGGGGCTGTTGGGAATTCGATGACGAACGTGTGGGCTTGCCCGGGCGGTATGACCGCAGCGGGCCTGGCGGGTCGGCCGATGGGCCTGCGTTTCCGGGATGCTTTTCTGGGTACCGTTGCCGCCGGCGCGCTGTCGCTGGCGTTCGGTGGCCCGGCGCTGGCGGGGCCTGCTCCTCTCGGCTGCTCGATCGATGGTACCGGTACGATCGAGACCTGCACCGGCGATCAACACAACGGCGTTGTCGCGTTGCCGCCGCCGGTCACTACCCTCAACGTCAACAGCTTGACCACGGCGATCACGCCCGCGAGCGGCACTAACGGCATCAATTTCACTTCAGCCGGCGCCGTCACCGTCAACAGCAATACCGGCGCGTTCGGCATCACCACCCAAGGCAACGACGCGTACGGGATTTTTGCCAGAAGCTACGGCGCCGTCACGGTAACCTCAGCCGGCAATATCACCACCGCGGGCGACAGCGCGAACGGGGTTCTTGCCGAAAGCTACGGCGCTGGCGCCGTCACGGTGACCTCGACCGGCAACATTACCACCGCGGGCGGCGACGCGAACGGGATTTATGCCATTAGCACTGGCACTGGCGCTGGCGCGGTGACGGTGACCTCGACGGGCAACATCACCACCGCGGGTTTCAGCGCGACCGGGATTTATGCCAATGGCGCTGGCGCGGTGACGGTGACCTCGACGGGCAACATCACCACACAGGGCGACTTCGCGTACGGGATTTTTGCCAAGAGCGCTGGCGCCGTGACGGTGAATTCGACCGGCAACATCACCACCGCGGGCGCCACCGCGGCCGGGATTTACGCCCTGAGTACCAGTGGTGGCGCTGTGACGGTGACCTCGACCGGCAATATCACCACCGCCGGCTCCAACTCGCAGGGGATTCGTGCCCAAGGGGGCGCTGTTGCGGTGACCTCGACCGGCAATATCACTACCGCGGGCTCCGACGCGGCCGGGATCTCTGCAAACGGCTTGGGCGCGGCGACGGTGAACTCGACCGGCAACATCACCACCGCCGGCTCCAGCTCGCAGGGGATTTTTGCCAGCGGCTTTGGCGGCGGCGGAGTCGCGGTGACCTCGACCGGCAACATCACCGTCGGAGGCGACAGCTCGAATGGGATTATTGCCTTAAACACTGGTACTGGCGGGATCGTGGTGACCTCGACCGGCAATATCAAGACCACGGGCAACTACGCCGACGGGATTTTCGCCGCCGGCGCTGGTGCGGCGACGGTGACCTCGACCGGCAATATCACCACCGCGGGCAGCGGCTCGTTCGGGATCAGTGCCGAAGGCGGCGGCCCGTTCGCGGTCACCATCAAATCGGGCACGGTGTCTGGCGGCTCGGGGAGCGGGGCCGGCGTCACCTTGCTTGGAGGCAGCACCAACACGCTGACCAACTTCGGCACGGTGATGGCGCTGTCCGGCCTCGCGATCCAGGGGGACACCGGCAACAACACCGTCAACAATTTCGGCACCGTGATCGGCAATGTGATTCTGGGTAGCGGCACCAACGCCTTCAACAACATGGCCGGCGGCTTTTTCAATAGCGGCAGCACCGTCAATCTCGGCGCGGGCGATACGCTGACCAACGCCGGCACGCTGTCGCCGGGCGGCGCCGGCGTGATCCAGGCCACGGCATTGACGGGCAATCTGGTGCAGACTGCGACGGGTCGGCTGTTTTCCGACATCAACATCGCCGGCGCTATGTCGGATCGTGTCAATGTATCCGGCACGGCCAATCTGGCGGGCGCGGTGCAGGTGCAGCTATTGAACCCGACACTTGGCGCGTTCCAGCAGACCATCCTGTCGGCGGCGGGCGGCACCACCATCAACGGGCTGTCGCTGCTGGCGAGCCCGGCGCTGCAGGCGCAGCTGGTGTTTCCCAACGCCACCGACGTCGCCGTCAAGAGTTCCGGCATCAATTTCCTGACGCCCGGCCTGAACCTCAACCAGACTTCGCTCGGCAACGCGCTGAACGGCGCGGCGCAGACCGCGGGGCTCGGCGGCCCGATATTCAGCCTGCTGCTCAACACCCCCGGTCCTGCTTACGGCCTCGCGCTCACCCAGCTCTCGGGCGAAGCCGCGACCGCCACGCAGCAGACCACCTTCGATGCGATGAACCTGTTCATGGGCGTGATGACGGATCCGTTCGCCGGCGGTCGCGGTGACGCCGGGCCGAGCGCGCCAACGGGTTATGCCTCCACTCAAACGAGCGGCACCGCGCGCGACGCCTATGGCATGTTCACCAAGGCGCCGCCGGTCACGCCCTTCGAGCAGCGCTGGAACGTGTGGGCCGCCGGCTATGGCGGTTCGCAGACCACCGACGGCAATGCGGCGGTCGGCTCGAATACCGCGACCTCGAACGTCTATGGCACCGTGCTCGGCGCCGACTATCGCATCTCGCCGTTCACGATCGCAGGATTTGCGCTGGCCGGCGGCGGCACCAATTTCTCGGTTGCTGGTAGCGGCAGCGGGCATTCGGACCTGTTTCAGGCCGGCGCGTTCATCCGGCACACCGTCGGACCAGCCTATATCTCGGCGGCGTTGGCCTATGGCTGGCAGGACATCACCACCAACCGCACCGTGACCTTGGCCGGCGTCAGCCAGTTGCAGGCGCAGTTCGACGCCAATGCGCTCTCGGGGCGCCTCGAAGGCGGCTACCGTTTTGTCGCGCCCTGGGTCGGCGGCATCGGCATCACGCCTTACGCCGCCGCGCAATTCACGACCTTCGACCTGCCGGCCTATGCGGAAAGCGCGTTGTCCGGCTCCAGCGCGTTCGCGCTGGCCTATAACGCCAAGGACGTCACGGATACCCGCAGCGAACTCGGCATCCGCACCGACAAATCCTTTGCGTTGACGGATGCCATCCTCACTTTGCGCGGCCGCGTGGCCTGGGCCTATGATTTCGATCCGGATCGATCGATCGCCGCGACCTTCCAGTCGCTGCCGGGTGCGAGCTTCGTCGTCAACGGCGCAGCGCAGGCCTATGACTCCGCGCTGACCACCGCTTCGGCCGAAATCAGATGGCTGAACGGCTGGTCGGCGGCGGCGACGTTCGAGGGCGAGTTCTCCAACGTGACGTCGAGCTACGCCGGCAAGGGCGTGCTACGGTATCAGTGGTAGCTGGGACTTCCGGTTCTGGCGTGCGCCGTGCAAAGGCGGCGCTTTCCAGTGGGTGCAAGCCCCACCCGGCAATCGCTCCAGCCGGAAGCAATCGGAGCAGTCATGGAGGTAACGAAGTGGCTGAAGCCTTCGATTAGCGTGTCACGAATTGGTGACAGCGCGAGTGTGCAGGCCGCAACGCGAGTGAACGTCGAGCAAGCCTCGAAAAGGAAGATGTGCAGGCCGACCCGACTGCCATATCGGGGAAGGCTGAAACAGCTGGGCGAGTTGAGCGAAGAGTATGCCCAGTTGCTACACCGGGGTATTGGCGGCGGCATGTACACAAGGAAAGCGTACGCAACACGGGAAGCCCCAAGGCGAGGTCAGCGATGACCAACCGAACGCCCGCGAAGGACAGATCGGCCGCCATGGGGTGGCGGAGAGGTTCGTATTACCGCTGAAGCCGGATAATGCCGGTGGAGGGAAGGGACCTCAGTTCAAGACAGACGCAACAAGTGGTGAGGGACTTGGAGATTGGGCAACCTATCAACTCCGAAAATTGTTCAGAAACTGCAGAAGGCGTTGCACGCGAAAGCGAAGGCAGAAGCCGGCTATCGCTTCTACGCGCTGTACGACAAGATCAGCCGCGATGACATTCTGGCACACGCCTATGCGCAGTGTCGCTCAAACAAGGGTGCACCGGGGGTAGGCGGTCAGGACTTCACGGACATTGAGACGTATGGCGTCGAGCGGTGGCTTGGCGAACTGGCGCTTGCGCTCCGGGAGGAGAGCTACCAACCGGATCCCATCAGAAGAGTGTTTATACCGAAGGCCAACGGCAAGCTCAGGCCGCTGGGCATCTCGACCGTGCGGGATCGGGTCTGCATGACAGCAGCGATGCTGGTGCTGGAGCCGATCTTCGAAGCCGACCTCCCGCCCGAACAGTACGCGTACCGCCCTGGGAGAAATGCCCAACAGGCGGTGGTCAAGGTGGACGGGCTGCTGTTCCGAGGCCACCCGGAAGTCGTTGATGCCGACCTCGCGGACTACTTCGGAAGCATTCCGCATACCGAACTTCTAAAGTCGGTAGCGCGCCGGATGGTTGATCGGCGCGTGCTGCATCTGATCAAGATGTGGTTGGAATGCCCCGTGGAAGAAACCGATGATCGAGGAAGGAAGACACGCACGACCGAAGCCCGGGACACCCGGCGCGGCATTCCGCAAGGCTCACCCATCTCACCGTTGCTGGCGAATATATACATGCGCCGGTTCGTACTGGGATGGAAGAAGCTCGGACTGGAGCAACGCCTCGGCAGTCGTATCGTAACCTACGCCGATGATCTTGTGATCCTGTGCAAGAAGGGCAATGCCGACCAGGCACTGCAGCAACTGCGCAAGATCATGAGCAAGCTGAAGCTCACGGTCAACGAGGAGAAGACACGAATCTGCAGGGTTCCGGAAGGGGAGTTCGACTTCCTGGGCTACACGTTCGGACGGATGTTCTCAGAGAGAACCGGCCAGGCGCGCCTAGGTTACCGGCCATCGAAGAAGAGCGTCAAGCGCATGGTTGAGCAAATCCACGCACTGACGGACCGAACGGGGACATGGCAAGAAACCACAAAGCTGGTGGGCAAGGTGAACCGCACGCTGCGCGGATGGGCGAACTACTTCCAAGTAGGCACCGTCAGCAAAGCGTATCGGGCACTCGACAGCTACGCAGCGATGCGGTTGCGCCGGTGGTTGCAGTTCTGCCGTGGTGGAATTCGTCGCCACGTCCGTGGTCGGGTCGGGCTTATTTTCCAGGGCCTCCGCTCGACACCCCAAAAAGTGACCCGCGTGAGCGCTCTGGGGGCACTTGGGCAACGTTTGAAGCGTGGCCCGGGACGATATGCGTCGACGGGCAGGGACCGCTGCACAGCGTCGAAATAGCGAGATTTGAAATCTTGCTAACTCGATAGCAGATCAGCAGAAAGCTAAGGATGGAGAGGGCGGCCAATTGCCAGCGTCGGGGGGAATGCCACTTGACGTTTAACAATTTTATACAATCTTAGAAACCTCGGGTGACGGCATCCCCGAGTTTGCGAGATCTGCAATGTTTTGCATTTTGACAATTGCCGCTCTTAGCGGTGGATGAGCGCGTGGCTGGTTTTTCAACCAGCCGATAAGACCCCCCTAACATTCTTCAATGATGGCAACTCGCACCAGTTTGGCTGCGATGTATTTTTGTTCGCCTCCATTCAAGGCAATGCCCGCAATCTCTCGGGGCAGTCATAATGGGGAGGGGACAAGCAACACGGAGTGAAGAGCTTGCGCCACAAGCTTCAAATTTAGACGCTGTTACTTCATCGGCGCAGCTTACGTCTTCAACTGCTCCGCTAACTACGGCCAAATACCTGGAGCTACTCCATCCGCCGGATAGTCGAGGAACCGCGTTCCTTTCGCGGAATCATCCGCCAAATCAATCCTCCGAGGCTTGGCATTGGCGCGATCAAGGTGTCGCACCTGCCAACCTAGTTACGGAAGGTATAGGGTTTGCCCGGGGCGCCGATCGGTACGTTTCGATGAATCGATTTAAAATTTATCGCCGCGAGTCTCATCTTGTGGAAATGTCCGCCCTGTATGTCGATGTCGATTATCACCTGGTAGAACGCCGCGAAAAATACAGCCCAGAGCAGGCTCTGCACGCGTGCCTATTGCAGCTCGAAGAGAAATTCTTGCCTGCGCCCAGCTTCGCATTGGCGAGCGGTCGCGGCCTGTTGCTGGTGTGGCTGCACGACCCTATTCCGGCCCGCGCATTACCCCGTTGGCGGGCGGTCCAGCGGACCCTTTGTAAGTCGATTAAGGGGTTTCACGTTGATAACAGCGGTCAAACGGTCACCAAGGTGTTCAGGATAGTTGGGTCGAAAAACCGGGGGAAAACGGTCAGATCCATTTTCCCGAGAACGCCGGACGAAGTCGTCCGATGGGATTTCGATACGCTCGCGACAGAAGTGTTGCCGCTTTCGCGACGCCAGCTCACAAAAAAGCGCGCAGCTCGAAAAAAACGTGCTGGGCCGCCGCTCGTCACAAAGCCAGGGCGCTCGAAGCCGGCCAACTTCTCCGGGTTCTGGCAATCGGTTGCCGATGAGGTGCACAGAATTAGGAAACATCGGTTCGGCGACGATCTGATACCAGCGGGCGCGCGAGACATTTTTCTGTTCATTTTGTCGGTCTCTGCAGCGTGGCTGTTACCTTGTGAAGCGTTGGTCGACCACATCGAAACGTTGTTCTCCACACACGCGGGCTGGACTAAACGAGACGTCCGCAATCGAATGAGCAGCGTGATTAAACGCGCCCAAAAAAGCGCACGCGGTGAAAAAATCACGTATCGGGGCAGGCGAGTCGATCCTCGGTACCGGATGATGGGGTGCACCATGGCCGAATGGCTTGATGTCACCGCGGACGAAGCTGCAATTCTTCACCTAAGCCTTGTGATGCCGGCAGAACAAAAAAGAGAACGACGTCGTGAAGCGGTTCGAGCCTGTCGCGAAAGACAGGGCACTGTCGATCGAGCGTCGAGGCAGGCACACCGAAAGAAGTTAGCAGGTGAAATTAGCGCGTTGAAAGGCAAGGGGCGCTCCTTGCGGGCGGCAGCCCGCGAACTCAAAATTCCAGTCGGTACAGCTCACGCTATCCAGAGGGAATTTGAGGTTAAACAGTGAACAAATGAGACTATATGGGGACTGTTCAGACAGTGAAACAGCTTATGGAGTGAAACTCCAATGGTCGTGCGGAAATCCAAACCCGAATACGCCCCGCATCAAAATATGTAGATACAATTGAAATGCCTGCTGTCGTGCGACTCGGGTACACTATTGGTCGGCTTTTCACCCTGCGCTCGCTGCCAGCCGAGGGGAGCGGGCCTGAAAAAGAGCTTTTAACTGGCTCGATTTCGCAAACCTGATCGCTACCGGAAATCCCGCGTCTTCACCTTGATGCTGTCGATGTGCAGGTCCGGAACGTAGATGTCCCGCGGCTTCGGTCCCTTCGGCGGCAGGCTGCGCCGGTCGATGCCCGGGCTGCCGTGGTGGAATTCGTCGCCGCGCCCGTGCGGCAGCGGGAAGCTGTTGTCGCGGTCACCGACGCCGGCGAGGTCGGCGGACAGGTCGGTCAACTGGTTGGCGACCAGATGGACGACCTCGCCCTCCCGCTGGATGCGGCCCTGAACGGCGATCATGCCGGCCGCGAGAATGATGCGGCGCTGGCGTTCATAGAGCGATGGCCAGATCACCAAGTTGGCGACGCCGGTCTCGTCCTCAATCGTAATGAACATGACGCCCTTGGCAGATCCCGGCTTCTGACGCACCAGCACCAGGCCGGCGGTGGTCAGCCACTTTCCGTCGCGGGCGTTCATTGCGTCGACGCAGGTCACGATGCGGCGGCTCGCCAGGTCGTCCCGCAGGAAGCTCGCCGGGTGCTGCCGCAGCGTGAGGCCGACATGGCGGTAGTCCTCGACCACTTCGCCACCGGACGTCATCGGCCGCAGCGACACCGCAGGCTCGGGCACTTCCTCGATCGAGCGGGCCTCCCGCCGCGCGGCGACCGCGAATAACTCCAGCGGTTCGTCCCGCAGCGCCTTGAGTGCCCACAGCGCTTGCCGGCGGGCCAACCCCAGGGATTCGTTCATGGCATCGGCCTCGGCCAATTGGACGAGCGAAGCGACCGGGACATCTGCCCGGCGCCAGAGGTCGTCGACGGACTCGAACGGCCGGTCGGCGCGCGCGGCGACGATCTCAGCGCCGTCCTTGTTGGACAGGCCGCGCACCTGACGAAATCCGAGACGGACGGCGAACTTGTCGTCGTCGACCGGCTCAAGGGTGCAATCCCACCGGGAGCCATTGATGCAGACTGGTCTGATTTCGACGCCGTGGTCGCGGGCATCGCGCACGATCTGCGCCGGCGCGTAGAAGCCCATCGGCTGGGCATTGAGAAGCGAAGCGCAAAACACGTCCGGATGCCAGCATTTGATCCAGGATGACGCATAGGCGATCAGCGCAAAACTCGCAGCATGGCTTTCCGGAAAGCCGTAGCTGCCGAAGCCTTCCAACTGGCTGAAGGTCTTTTCGGCGAATTCCTTGTCATAGCCGCGTTCGACCATGCCGTTGATTAGCTTGTCCCGAAACTTCGATACCCCGCCGGTGAACTTGAATGTCGCCATGGCGCGACGGAGCTGGTCGGCTTCGCCGGGCGTGAAGCCGGCGCATTCGATGGCGACCCGCATCGCCTGCTCCTGGAACAGCGGCACGCCGAGGGTCTTGCCGAGGACTTTCTCCAGTTCCGGCTTGGGATAGACGACAGGTTCCTTGCCTTCGCGCCGGCGCAAGTAAGGATGGACCATGTCTCCCTGGATCGGGCCAGGACGGACGATGGCGACCTCGATGACGAGATCGTAGAACGTCCGCGGCTTCATCCGCGGCAGCATCGCCATCTGGGCGCGGCTCTCGATCTGGAAGGTGCCGAGCGTGTCGGCCTTCCGGATCATGGCGTAGGTGCGCGGGTCTTCCGACGGAATGGTTGCGAGGTCCAGTTCGATGCCCTTGGCTTCGGCCAGGAAATTGAAGGCGCGTTTCATGCAGGTGAGCATGCCGAGCGCAAGGCAGTCGACCTTCATGAACTTCAGGGCGTCGATGTCGTCCTTGTCCCATTCGATGACCTGGCGGTCGGGCATCGCTGCCGGTTCGATCGGCACCAGTTCGTCGAGCCGGTCATGGGTGAGTACGAAGCCGCCCGGATGCTGGGACAGATGCCGCGGCGTTCCGATCAGTTCGCGGGCGAGGACGATCGCGAGCTTGAGCCGCCGGTCCTCCAAATTGAGGTTGAGTTCTTCGGCATGCTTGGCTTCGACGCCTTCCTCGGACCAGCCCCAGACCTGGGACGACAGCATCTTGATGAGATCTTCTGTGAGCCCGAGCGCCTTTCCGACGTCGCGCAGCGCGCCCTTGGCCCGGTAGCGGATGACGGTCGAGCACAATGCAGCATGGTTGCGGCCGTAGGTCTCGAACACCCACTGCATGACGATCTCGCGGCGTTCGTGCTCGAAGTCGACGTCGATATCGGGTGGTTCGCGGCGTTCCTCGGAGACGAAGCGCTCGAACAGAAGGTCATTGCGCTCCGGATCGATCGAGGTGATGCCGAGTACGTAGCAGACGGCGCTGTTGGCCGCCGACCCGCGGCCTTGGCACAGGATGTCCTTGCTGCGGGCGAAGCGGACGATCGAGTTCACGGTCAGGAAGTAGGGGGCATACTGCAGCCGCTCGATCAGGCGCAGTTCGTGCTCGAGCTTGGGACGGACCTCGTCGGGCAGCCCTTCCGGATAGCGTTCCGCAGCGCCTTCCCAGGTCAGCTTCTCCAGCGCCTGCTGCGGGGTAAGGCCCGGCATGGTCCGCTCTTCCGGATACTGGTGGGCCAGCTCGTCCATGCTGAAGGTGCAACGGCCGGCGATTTCGAGCGTCCGTGCCACCGCTTCCGGATAGCGCGAGAACAGCCGCGCCATCTCCGAAGGCGCCTTGAGGTATCGGTCGGCATGCCGCTCGCGGCGTAAGCCGGCCTCGTCAATTGTGACGTTGTGCCGGATGCAGGTCACGACGTCCTGCAGGATGCGCCGCGCGGGTTCATGAAACAGCACGTCGTTGGTCACTACCGTCGCCACCCGGAAGCGCTGCGCCAGGTTGTTCAGTTCGTGGACCCGCATCTGGTCGTTGGGCCGGCGCCGCAGCGTCAGCGCCAGGTAGGCCCGGTCGCCGAACGTGTCGCGCAGACGTCGGAGCCGCAGCGCACAGGCATCGTCGGCCACGTCCGGAACGAGCACGGCGATCAATCCCTCCGACCAGTCGACCAGATCTTCCCAGTTCAGGATATATTTCGCCTTGCCGCCGCGCTTCTTGCCGACCGAGAGCAGGCGGCAGAGCCGCGAGTACGCCGGCCGGTCGGTCGGGTAGACCAGCGCGGACATGCCGTCGGCCAGATCGAGGCGGCAGCCGACAACCAGGCGGACGCCGGTGACCTTGGCGGCTTCGTGGGCCCGGACGATGCCGGCCAGGCTGTTACGGTCGACGACGCCCAGCGCCTCGATCCCGATCAGGGCGGCATGCGCAAACAATTCTTCGCAGGATGACGCACCCCGCAGGAACGAGAAATGCGACGTGACCTGCAGCTCGGCGTACCGGCTGCTCACCCGAAGATCCCGTGCAGAAACCACTTGTGGGATCCGGTCGCGGCGTCCTCGCCGTCGCCGGCGCGGAAGATCCAGAACCGCTCGCCGGAATCGTCCTCGACCTGGAAGTAGTCCCGGACAGCGATCAGTTCTGCGTCGCGCTTCCACCATTCGCCGAACACGCGCTCGGGGCCGTCGGCCCTCCTGACGCGCCTCCTGGAGCCTCGCCAGGTGAAACTGACCGGCGGATGGTCCGGGAGCAGGGCGACGGTCTCGATCGGCTCAGGCGGGGCCAGGAGCCTGGCAGGGCGCGGCCATTGGGCCGGCCAGCCGTCTCCGGTGGCCGGGGCCGCCGCGGCGACCCGCTGTAATGATCGCTCCGGAACGTCGCTCGCCACCGGCGCGAACCTGTAAAGCCGACTTTCACCGACCCGGTTGGACAGGATGTCGATCAATCCGGAAACGTCCGCCTCCGGCTCATCGACCAGCGACGAGATCGTCTGCTTCGTCGCGAACGGCTCAGCCGCGGTCGCGGCCAGCCGCATGATCTCGATGCCGAAGCCGGGGTCGACCTTCTCTCGATCTTGTCGCACAGCAGCCGTGTCAGCCGCTTGACGTCGCGGACCGGCTGGGCCGTACCGACCCGAATTGCCTGCACCCGGTTATCGACCAATCCGAACAGCAGGTCGAGGCGCCGGGCTCCGAGACCCCGCAACTCCAGTTCCTCACAGAGCTTCACAGTCAGCTTGGAGATATACCGCACAATGGTTTCCGCGGCGCCGATCGGTTCGGCGAAAAGCTGCTGCGCCTCGACGATATCCGGCGGGCGCACGGGATCCATCGGCTCGCTCGTCTGTCCGATTGCCTGGTCGATGCGCCGACCGAGTTCGGGACCGAACCGCAGCGTCAGCGGCGCCCGCGGCGTCGCCAGCAGGTCGGCAATGCGCTCGAAGCCTAATTTACGAAGGTCGTCGACGGTGTCGGGCGGCAGCCTCAGCGCCGCGATCGGCAACGGCTTGATCCTGTCGAAACTTTCTCGCGCCGGGACGACAAGCGCAGGCCGGGCTGCAAAGCGGGCCAAGGCATGCGCCGCGCCTCTTGTGTCTGCGATTGCTCCGCGGGCGGTGATGCCGACGGTCTCCAGGCGCGAGATCACGTCGGCCAACATCGCGTCCTCGCCGCCATGAAGATGGCTGGCGCCCGTCGCGTCGATGACGAGACCGTCCGGATGGTCGGCGGCAACAATTGGGGAATAGCGCAATGCCCACACGGCAAGACGTTCGAGCGCTTCCACATCAGCAACCGGATCCGCGTGATAGATCACAAGCTCCTTCACCAGAGCCTGTGGCTTGGTGGCCGGCATTCCGACGCGCAAGCCGGCTTTCAAGGCGACCATGTTGGCCGCGACGACTTCGCGCCGTCGTCCTGCTTGGCCGACCAGCACCAGCGGCAACGCCGCATCAGGCGCTGCGGCGCCCAGCTTGCGCCGGAGCCGATCGGTCGGCCAATTCGGCAGGTAGAGCGAGACGACCCTGGACATCACACGCATCCACTACAAAGTCCGCGCTTTCGCCGGCACGGCATCGGATCAACTCGAGCAGCCATCGGGCCCGGCCGACGCCAGGCACCGGCAAAGGCGTCGAGGGCAGCGTCGATACCCGCCACCTCGTCGCGGACGCGGTCGGCTGGCCGAAATCCGCCGCTTCCGTCTGCCGTCGCCAGCGTCTCACCGCGATCGCGATCGACCCGGATGCTTCCGCGGCGAGCGACAGCCGACGCGACGACGTCATCGAAAGCCGCGCGACCTCCGCGACCACGGCGCCAAGTCCGCCGTGACGGACGCCTTCCTCGAAACAGGCGAGCACCGATTTCTCATCACAGGCGTCGACATAGATGACGCGGTCGGCGGCGAGACCGACCTGGGCCAGCGCCGGCGCGAACAAGTCCTGCCGGGTGATGCACCAAAGGACCTTGCCCTTGGTCCGAGCCGCGATGCCGGCGGCGAACAGGGCGGCCGCTGCGCCGTCGATGGCGGCGTTGCCGCCGCCGGCGACTTCGTGCAGCGCCCCGAGCGCCAGCCCGCCGCCAGGCAGTCGGCCATCGATGGCCGGAATGCCGAACGGAAGAACCGTGCGGGCGCGCAGCGGCGTACCCTCAAGGCTTTGAATTTGCTCGCGGAGTCGTCTGATGGCAGGTGGCTGGACGGAGACACTCATGTCCTCTTAAACGCTCTGGCGGAAAGTTTGTTCTTGTTATGTCCTCCCAAGAGCCGGTAAAAGTCAATCGGCCGGCACCGCTCCGGAGCAGCGACCACCGCCAAAAAGTGCGGAAGTCGTTGTGACCACGAGGGGAATCACGGAGCCTGATTTTTTCACGCAAGGACCATCGACCCCGTGCAGCCGGCAGCCGCCTACCTCGACAGCCTCAATCCGGAACAGCGGCGCGCCGTCGAGCATGGCGCAGCGGGGCAGGGTCCTTTTGCCCCTTTGCTGGTGATCGCGGGCGCCGGATCCGGCAAGACCAACACGCTGGCCCATCGCGTCGCCCACCTGATCGTCAACGGCGCCGATCCGCGCCGCATCCTGCTGATGACGTTCTCACGCAGGGCGGCCTCCGAGATGACCAAGCGGGTCGAACGCATTGCCCGCAAGGTGATGGGCGACAACGCCGGCGTCATGACCGACGCCTTGGCCTGGTCCGGCACCTTCCACGGCATCGGCGCCCGCCTGCTGCGCGACTACTCCGATCAGATCGGCCTCGATTCCGCCTTCACGATACATGACCGCGAAGACTCCGCCGACCTGATGAATCTCATCAGGCATGAGAAGGGATTCTCAAAGACGGAAAGCCGTTTTCCGACCAAAGGGACGTGCCTCTCGATCTACTCCCGTTGCGTCAACGCCGAGACCGCGATCGAGCAGGTGCTCGGTGCATCGTTTCCATGGTGCTCGGGATGGGCGGCCGAACTGAAGGAATTGTTCGCGGCCTATGTCGAAGCCAAGCAGAAGCAGAACGTGCTCGATTACGACGATTTGCTGCTCTACTGGGCGCAGACCATGAGCGATCCGAGTCTGGCCGACGATATCGGCGGCCGCTTCGACCACGTTCTCGTCGACGAATATCAGGACACCAACCGGCTGCAGTCGTCGATCCTGCTGGCGCTGAAGCCCGGCGGCCACGGACTGACCGTGGTCGGCGACGACGCCCAATCGATCTACTCGTTCCGCGCGGCGACGGTGCGCAACATCCTGGATTTCCCGACCCAGTTCTCGCCGCCGGCCAACATCATCACGCTCGACCGCAACTACCGCTCGACGCAGACCATCCTTGCAGCCGCCAACGGCGTCATCGATCTGGCGAAGGAACGCTTCACCAAGAACCTCTGGACCGAACGGGCGTCCGGCTCGAAGCCGCAGCTTGTCACGGTTCGCGACGAAGCCGACCAGGCCCGCTGCATCGTCGAGCAGATTCTTGAGAACCGCGAATCCGGCACGCTGCTCAAGCAGCAGGCGGTGCTATTCCGGACGTCGAGCCATAGCGGTCCGCTTGAGGTCGAACTGACCCGGCGCAACATCCCGTTCGTGAAGTTCGGCGGGCTCAAGTTTCTGGATGCCGCGCACATCAAGGACATGTTGGCGCTGCTGCGCTTTGTTGAAAATCCACGCGACCGCGTCGCCGGCTTCAGGCTGCTGCATCTTCTTCCCGGTGTCGGACCGGCGTCCGCGCAGCGCGTGCTCGACCACATGGCGGAGGCTGCGGATCCGATTGCGGCGCTTTGCAGCCTTCCTTCGCCCCCGCGCGCCGGCGACGACTGGAAGACCTTCATCCAGACCGTCGGCGATCTGCGTTATTCGGAATGGCCGTCCGACCTGGAACGCGCACGGCTGTGGTACGAACCGCATCTGGACCGAATCCACGAAGACGCCGAGACCCGACACGCCGACCTGATCCAGCTTGAACAAATCGCCAACGGCTATCCATCGCGCGAGCGGTTCCTTACCGAATTGACACTCGACCCGCCGGACGCCACCAGCGACCAGGCCGGCGTGCCGCTGCTTGACGAGGATTACCTGATCCTGTCGACCATCCATTCCGCCAAGGGACAGGAATGGAAATCGGTGTTCGTGCTCAATGTCGTCGACGGCTGCATGCCGTCGGACCTAGGCGCCGGCACGTCCGCCGAAATCGAGGAAGAGCGCCGGTTGCTGTACGTCGCCATGACGCGCGCCAAGGACGACCTGCACCTGGTCGTGCCGCAGCGATTCTTCACTCATGGCCAGCACGCGCAGGGCGACCGCCACGTCTATGCCGCTCGGACACGGTTCATTCCGGACCGGCTGCTCGGCCTGTTCGAGAAGACCGTATGGCCGCTCGCGGTGGCCGGCGCCGCGGCGCGGGCCACAAGCCAGGGTCCACGCATCGACGTCGGCGCCCGCATGCGCGGGATGTGGCGATGAGTTTCCGCGGAGGACCAGTAAAACTTTGGGCAGCGGCTGTTGCGTTGATGCTGCATTCGCCGGCGGTCGCCGCGGACCACCTGGGCAAGGTGACCGCGGTCGCGGACGGCGACACCTTCACCATGGAATCGGAGACCGGCAAGGTCCGCGTCCGCATCTGCGGCATCGATGCGCCGGAACGCGGCCAACCCGGCTACGGGCAAGCCGCCGGCGTATTGTCGAACATGATCGAAGGAAAGACGGTTAACTGTCTGCAGGTCGGCGAGGGGACCGTGTGCGACGGCAAATCAAACCCCAAAAACCGGGACCGCATCGTGGCGTAGGCGTTGTCGGCCCAGGCGCGATCGCTGCGGCAACCGCTGCTGCCAAGGAAGCCGAAGAACGACAGGATCAGGTGCGCGATGCTCTCAGTCGCGATCTGGAAGCGGCGCGCCATGCCGCAGAGCGGGCTTTCCGGCAATACAATGCCGCCGACCCCGCGAACCGGCTGGTGGCGAGTGAACTTGAAGCGCGCTGGAACAGGGCGCTCGCTCACGCGGCGGAGGTCGAGGGCAAGATCGCCAAGCATGATGCGGCGACGGCTGCACCCATTGCTGATCCGGCTTCGCTCGGCGTTCTCGCCTCGAACCTCAAAACGGTCTGGGATGCGCCGACGACGGATGCTCGCCTCAAGAAGCGCATTGTACGCACCCTCGTCCATGAGGTCGTGGCCGATATCGACGAGGTGGCGTCCGAGATCGTTCTCATCGTCCACTGGGTGGGTGGCGCCCACAGCGAGCTGCGCTTGCCCAAGCGTCGGCGCGGACAGCGCAACAGCGCTTCTGCTGATATCATCCAAGCCGTGCGTCAACTGGTGCTGATCACCAGCGACGATCTTATTGCCGGCCTCCTCAACCGCAACGGCCTCAAGACGGGCAACGGCAATCGCTGGACCCGCGAGCGCGTCACATCGCTACGCTCCTATCACCACATCCCGGTGTTCAAGCCCGCCGATGACGGGATCGAACCCTGGCTCAACCTTGGCAACGCCGCAAAGCTCCTGAAGATCGCGCCCAAGACGCTCCGCCTGGCCGCTGAAGCCGGCGAGATCGAAGCCTTCCATCCGCTATCGGACGGCCCGTGGATCTTCGCCCGCGCCTCGCTGATAACAACTGCCGCTCAATCTATTGTCGAACGAGCGCGACAGAACCCAAGATACCCCACGGGATCGCACCCCAATCAGCAAAGTCTCTTCTCTTCAACAACATAGACAGATGGGTGTTCTGATGCGCGGTTGTAATATTTCATGTACGACAGCAGTAGGTGACGGAGGTGGCGCTCGCCGAACACAACAACGTGGTCAAGGCATTCCCTGCGGATCGAACCGATCAGCCTTTCAGCATATCCATTTTGCCAAGGGGAGCGCGGCGAGGTCGGTCGATCGCGAATGCCCATTGATCGAAGCCTTCGGATGAAGACCTCACCATAGGCCCCGTCCCGGTCACGAATGAGATAGCGGGGAGCTTGCTCCCAGCCGCAGGCTTCCGTGACCTGGTTTGCGATGCAATCTGCGGTCGGATGCGCTGTGACGCCAAACCATAAAATCTGCCGTCGACCATGCCCCACAATCAACAAGCCGTAGAGCAGACGAAATGAATTTGTCGGTACGACGAACAGATCCATCGCGGCGATGCCGTCGGCATGATTGCGAAGGAACGTCCTCCAGCCTTGGGATGGCGGGTCTCTTCGCTTGGCCATGTACTTGGCCACGCTGGTCTGTCCGATATCGATGCCGAGCTTGAGGAGTTCTCCATGGATCCGCGGCGCTCCCCACAGCGGAGTGGCAATGCTCATCTCGCGGATAAGCTTGCGTATCTCAGGCGCTACAGTTGGTCGGCCGCCACGGCGCCGCGACTTCCACCGCCAGTACGATCTGAACCCGGCGCGGTGCCATTTAATCACGGTCTCCGGCTTCACGATCGCCAAGGCGCCCAGCACCTTCGGAGCCAAACGATACGCGCCGGCGAATATCAGACGGTCCAGCATCCCGAACGTCGGCCGTTTCGGCGATTGCCGCCGCAACACGTTAAGCTGATGACGCAGAATTGTGTTTTCAGCCTCAAGCGAGGCCCGCGACCGGAACGCTCCGACCAACGCCAACCAAATTAGGCTACAGACCTCTCGCATAACGCAGGAGCATCGTCCGGTTCGATATCAGTTGCCAGCAAGATTGAGTTTCCGACAGGGATAGGGTCGCAACGAGCCGTGCCCCTGTGGTTCGGGAAAGAAATACAAGCGATGTTGTGGTCTGAACTAACCATCTCAACGGCGATACCATGCGGTCAATGGTATGGCAGTGTTACGCCATCCGATGCATGATGACCTCGACGTGGAAATTCCTAAGCAATGCGGCGCGCAGGCTCTCCCGAAATGGGGCCTGGCTAGGCGGAAAGTTGCAGCACCGCGACCATTGAAGCGACGCTTTAGATGAAACCTCAGCCTCAACCAACGACGCAGGAAGTTTTGGCGGGCCCAGTCGAGCGCGTGACTTTTCACAACGAGGAATCCGGCTTTTGCGTCCTGCGGATCAAGGCGCGGGGCCACCGGGAATTGGTCACGGTGATTGGGCATGCTCCGGTCATCTCCGCCGGCGAGTGGATTACGGCATCTGGCGAGTGGACCAATGATCGAACTCACGGTCAGCAATTTAAAGCGAAGTTTCTGAAGACCTCGGAACCGACGTCGCTCGACGGCATCGAAAAATACCTCGGCTCGGGTATGATACGCGGTATTGGGCCAGTCTACGCCCAAAAGCTCGTGCGCGCTTTCGGTGTAAAGGTGTTCGATACGATCGAGGCGGAGCCCGAGCGCTTGCGCGAGGTCACAGGCATCGGCGCTGTCCGAGCCAACCGCATCACTGCCGCTTGGGCAGAACAGAAGATCATTCGCGAAATCATGGTCTTCCTACACAGCAACGGGGTCGGCACGGCGCGAGCGGTGCGGATTTTCAAGACCTACGGCGCCGATGCCGTGCAGGTCATGTCCGAGAACCCTTATCGCCTGGCTCGGGATATTCGGGGCATAGGCTTCAAGACAGCCGACGCGATCGCCATGAAGCTCGGGATCGAGAAGACAGCCATGATCCGGGTCCGGGCTGGCATCTCGTTCGCGCTCACCGAGGCTATGGACGAGGGACACTGTGGCCTTCCGACGAACGAATTGATGCCGCTGGCAGAGGAGCTGCTCGATGTTCCGATGGAACTCGTTCGGGCGGCACTTGATCTAGAAACATCGGAGGGCACGGTCGTTGCTGATAGTGTCGGCGAAATACACTGCGTATTTCTAGCAGGATTGCATCGGGCCGAGCGCATCATCGCCGAGCGTCTGGTTCGGCTTGCCAACGGTAAGCTCCCTTGGGCGTGGATTGATCCAGAAAAGGCCTTGCCGTGGGTCGAGGAACGGATCGGGCTTTCCCTTGCCGAAAGCCAGGTCGCCGCCATTAAGCTCGCGCTTATGTCGAAGACCCTGGTGATGACCGGAGGGCCGGGGGTCGGGAAGACCACCATTGTCAAAGGTATTCTGCGCATTCTCGCAGCAAAAGGCGTGCGGCTCCTGCTGTGTGCGCCAACCGGTCGCGCCGCCAAGCGGATGACCGAGGCGACCGGCTTTGAAGCCAAAACTATTCACCGGCTGCTCGAAGTCGACCCAAAGACGGGCGGGTTCAAGCGCGGCGACGACAATCCTCTCGATTGTGACCTGCTGGTTATCGACGAAGCTTCCATGGTGGACGTAATGCTGATGCACGCGCTCACGAAGGCCGTGCCTGCCACCGCCGCTCTCTTGATTGTCGGCGATATCGACCAGCTCCCTTCCGTAGGACCGGGGCAAGTGCTCGCGGATGTAATCTCTTCCGACGCCATACCAGTGGTGCGATTGACCGAGGTGTTCCGGCAGGCTGCGCAAAGCCGCATCATCACTACCGCCCACCGTATCAACCAAGGCATAATTCCCGATCTTACCCCGCCCGAAAACGACAGCGATTTCTACTTCGTTCAGGCGGAAGAGCCTGAAATCGCCGTGCAGCGCATCGTCGAGCTCGTGAAAGCCCGGATTCCTGCGCGCTTCGGTTTCGATCCCATCCGCGACATTCAGGTCCTGTGCCCGATGAATAGAGGTGGCGTTGGCGCTCGCTCGCTCAATATTGAGCTGCAAGCGGCATTGAATCCAGCGGGCGACCAGAAGATCGAGCGCTTCGGGTGGACTTTCGCGCCAGGCGACAAGGTAATGCAAATCCAAAACGACTACGACAAGGAAGTCTACAACGGCGACATCGGATACATTGATGGGATCGATCTCGACGATGGGGAGCTTGTAGCCAGCTTCGACGGCCGGTCTGTCACTTACGCGTTTGGTGAACTCGACACGCTGGTGCCTGCTTACGCCGCGACTATCCACAAAAGTCAGGGCTCAGAATACCCCGCAGTTGTGATTCCGGTAATGACCCAGCATTACGCCATGTTGCAACGAAATCTGCTTTATACCGGTGTCACCCGCGGCAGGAAGCTGGTCGTGCTGGTCGGTCAGAAGAAGGCTGTCGCCATCGCTGTTCGGAATGTCTCCGGGCGCAGGCGATGGTCGAAACTAAATGAATGGCTGCGCGGGGCATAATCAAGATACCAGTCGTTGGTGCCGCGACATTCATAGCTTTGCTTTCTACAACAACACACGGCAATCATCCATTCCTACCCGAACGCGAAAAATGTTCAAAGGCGAGACGCGTATGGCGCCAGGTATGCGAGGAGACGCGACCGCCATATTCCGGGAACGCCAAAAAGGGCGCTGGTTTCGGGTGGTTCTGTCCGCTTTTTACAGCGTAACCGTGGGGAAATTGAGTTTTCTGATCGCGTTGTGGATCGTTGCTGCTGGTGCCAGTTTTTTTGTCGCTCCATGCCCCATACTTTGGCCTTCCCGAATCAGGCGGAGAGCCAGCATGAATCCCAAAGTTCGGAATCTCGTTCTGACCGAATCCCAAGAGGCTTGCCTTGTCGCACTTAGATCCCGCAAAGAGTCAAAGACTCGATATTGCAATACAAGCCAAGCTTGATCTCAAGAAAGCAGCAAAGGCACTCGAAGCATTGAAGGAACTCGGGCTTGCCAAGCGTGGCGAGATGAATAGTTGGCATTTCACTGGACGCGGAAGAAATTGTCGCTTCAAGACTATTCCGGATCGAATTCGGCGTGGTAGCGCACTTCCTGGTCCTGGCGCCCGGCGCCTGCTCGATATTTTGGACCGGCCGATGCGGGGCACGGAACTTGCTGAAAGCTTGGGAGTCACTCTTCAAAGAATCCGTCAGCTTGTGGTCAAACTTCATGCGAGAGGACTTGTGAAATTTGGGGATCCAGAAAGAATTCTCGAGGTAGTATCGCGCACCAAGGACAAGACTGTTTTGCTCTCGCGCGATGAGGCGCTTGTGCTTTCGGCAATCCCGGATGCCTATGCAACGAATGTCGCAAAGATAAGGCTCGCAGTTTTGCTCCCTGAGAAATGTGTTCAGGAGATCCTTGATCGCCTTGTTGCGAGGGACTTTGTCGTAGCGCAGAATGGATTTACTAGTGAATTAACCTATCAGATCACTGCGGTCGGATTGAAGCATCCGCAATGCCGCAAGGACGCGAGCTTGGCGCATGCGCCTCGGCCACCTGTCGAATCAGATCGCGTTCGCGCGGTGCTCTCGGCTATACGCGATGCACGATCGCTGCGGATCAGAGAGTTGAAAAATGCACTGAAAATACCGCAACCTTCGATAAATGCTCTCATGCAGTATCTGAAGCGGAAGGGATTGGTGCAAAAAACCAGGCAACAGCAGACAGCGCCTTATTCATTAACAGAAAGAGGGTTGGGCGCCCTAACGGAAATGACGCGACGACATGCTGCATAATACGTTGCGGTTCATTTAGCCGATTGGCCGGTTCTCGGCAACGGCCCTGCGGGGGCTGGAGGGGTAGGAGCAAGGCTGTGCCTGTCGTAAATCAAATCCGAACATATTGGTGGTGCAGCCCGCCCAGGACCGGGCGGCAAAGAATGGTCCCAGCTAGTTTGACGGCGCGCGAGACCGGCGCATCCTTCTCCAAAGATAAATGCGTCCTTATCTCGTTGTGATATTTCATGTACGACAGCAGGACATGACGGAGGTGTCGCTCGCCGAACACAACAACGTGGTCAAGGCACTCCCGTCGGATCGAACCGATCAGCCGTTCGGCATATCCGTTTTGCCATGGGGAGCGCGGCGATGTCGGCCGGTCACGAATGCCCATTGATCGAAGTCTTCGGATGAAGACCTCACCATAGGCCCCATCCCGGTCACGGATCAGGTAGCGGGGAGCCTGTTCCCAACCGCATGCTTCCGTGACCTGATTTGCGATCCATTCTGCAGCGGGGTTAGCTGTGACGCCAAACCACAAAATTTGTCGTCGGCCGTGCCCCATGATCAGCAATCCATAGAGCAGGCGAAACGAGATCGTCGGCACGACGAACAAATCCATCGCCGCGATGGCGTCGGCATGGTTATGAAGAAACGTCTTCCAGCCTTGCGACGGTGGCCCTCGTCTCTTCACCATATACTTGGCCACGCTCGTCTGGCCGATATCGATGCCGAGCTTAAGCAGCTCTCCGTGGATCCGCGGCGCTCCCCACAACGGGTTGGCGATGCTCATCTCGCGGATAAGCTTGCGTATCTCTGTCGGTAAGGTTGGTCGGCCACCACGACGTCGTGACCTCCAGCGCCAGTACGATCTGAACCCGGCGCGGTG
Organism: uncultured Alphaproteobacteria bacterium; assembly: GCA_963734795.1. Classification (GTDB taxonomy): domain Bacteria; phylum Pseudomonadota; class Alphaproteobacteria; order Rhizobiales; family Xanthobacteraceae; genus Bradyrhizobium. The sequence continues at coordinate 41,483 of CAVTIW010000008.1, read as the reverse complement.
CCACTTTATAACGGTATCTGGCTTCAAAACCGCCAGAGCGTTTAGGACTGTTGGCGCCAATCGATACACCCCGGCAAAGATCAAGCGGTCCATGGCGCTGAACGTCTGCCTCTTGGGCGAATGCCGTCTCAGTATGTTAATCTGATGCCGAAGAACCAGGATCTCGGCTGCCAACGAGGCACGCGATCGGAACAATAATACCAGCGCCGACCAGATCAGGCTGCAAGCTTCTCTCATAAGATAGAAACATTGCGCGATTCGGCTTCACTTGCCAGCCGAATTAGGTTTCCGACAGGGACAACGGGCGGCGCGTATCGCCCTTTCTTGCAAGACCGGCATTTCAGCGCCGCTTCAAGTTTCCAGATCGGCGTGTTGCACGGACGCCGGATGGCATCGAGCGGGTTGGTGGCGCGGGTTTCGCAGCGGCGGCCCATCGGGAACCAACCACCTATTCGCGAATTCCGCTCGTAGCCCGACCCGAGGGCCTCACTATGAAAGTAGCAAATTGGATAATCTTGGTGGTTTTGCTGGGGATGCCTTCGTCCACCATTTGGATTGGTTACGATATGTGGATTGCGACCTCAGACACTCCGGTTTGGGAGAACGGCTATATTGCGGTGGGTATTGGTGCGGCGCTATCATTATTGATCAGTTGCGGGCTGATCGCGCTGCTATTTTACAGTAGCCGTCACGAGTAAAACTTCATTGTCGCGATGCGGGCCTACATCGACATGCGCGATCTCGGCCTACTGCTGGCGCATGTTTATGACGCCGAGATTGAGATCGGCGAAGGTCCGGAGCCGCCGCGCCAAGGTCCGTTGCATTAGAGTTAAAAGAAAAGCCCGCCAGCCAGTAAACCATCCGGCGACCCATGATGGATGCGAGCGCCATGGGATGAGGCGATGGCGCTGCAACGACCCCTGCCGGATGACGCGCTCAAGATCGTTGCCCCTGGTGCCGACAAGGTAGATCAGGCGGCGGCGTGATACCCCTTCCACGGAACTTTTTTGGCAATGGCGGATTGACTGATGGGTGAACACTCACGGGGAGTGTTGCCATGCATCTTCATACATATCGGGACGAAAGCGGCTCTAGACACTTCGACCTGATCAGCGGAGGAAAACACCCAAGGTCAATTGATCTGGTCTTGGCTGTAACTTCTGGCATGTTGGTGGTAGGTTTCGCCTGTGCCCTCATGGTCTCCTTCGCATCAATGGTGTCCAGGTTGAGCCAGTGGGTCCACTAGAAGACTGCCCTTGTTCGACCGTGGGCCGGTCGCAATTTTGTTCAAGAAGTCCATGATGCGCCCGTGGTCGTTGGCCGGATGTACGCGAGCGCCTACGGCGGACCCCGGCCTTCACGCCGGGGTTTTTTATTTGCGGTGCCCCAAGGTGCCGGATGCTGCGGCGCGGCGCGCAGGTATGGCGACTTATCTGACAAGTCGAAGAACATGACGATCTCTCTGTACGCCTCGCACCGGAAGGTGCGCATCCGGCATGCGATCAGGTCCAATGACGACGCTCAGTTATTTCGTTGCGCTGCCCTTCGTCCTTGCCGACGATGGCACTGTCGTTGCGGGAGGTCCAATTGAATGCACGAGCGCGGGGACCGCGATCCTACTAGCGGAAGTACTTTCGAAAACTGCGGGCGTCGTGGGCGCGGTCGCTTTCAGCCGGACCGGCGATCCCGACATCGGGATATTCGACGACGCGGTGGTCTTGAAGCGGTTCGGCGAAGTTCCGACCGATCTAACCATCTGGTCCTGATCAGCAGCGCGCCTGAGCGGCGGCCATGCATTCGCGCGAATTCGCGAGGGGATAAAGCCGGGCGCGGTTTGATCGCACTAGGGAAGTCGCCGGTTAGGTCTAAACTGAAAGAGGCCGCCAACTGAGGCGGCCTTAGTCCTTTTCCTTTTCCTTTTCCCCGATCAGCTTGCCGGTCGATTTGTTCATTAGATGCGATAGGCTACAAGCAGGACACGGCGCGTATTCGTAAATGTTGGAATCAGCGGCGGGGTCCGGGGCAAATGGCCTCGGGACGTTCATTCCGGTCCTCGAACATCGAAATGTCGAACTGAGCATAGGCGACCTTATCGGGTGCGCCTTGCGGCCAGCTTGATCTTCCGCAAAATGCGGGTCCCGCTGCCGGTGTGCGGTATTCTGCAATGCCCACAGGTCCCAACAAGCGGGCGTTAGTCCATCCTGACCTGGCATCGCCATCGGGCGGCCTTGGTTCAACTTCACCTCCTCAACAGGCCGGTGTGTTGCGATCCTGACGGGGGAGCCGAAACCGAGGCCGATTATTTCGGCAATTGCCCAGTCTGCGGAGCCTATCTCGACATGCGCGACCTCGGTCAACTGCTGGCGCACATTCACGATCAGGAAGATTGAAATCGGCGAAGGTCCGGAGCCGCCCCGCGAGCGTCCCTTGCATTAGTTAAAAGCAAGGCCCATCAGTAACCGTCCCGCAACCTATAGATGGTACCAGTCGCGATAGCCCGCACTGGACTTTAGGTGGCGCATGCTTCGAAATGGCAGTTATTCTGCTTGGTTCAGAACCCGGCAGGAAGAAGGACGCTGCATGATGCAGGGAGAAGGAACCGGCGTTATAGAGCTTAACGACGGCAAAGTGACCGGCGGAGACGCCGCGCTCGCCTACACCGGGTCATACGTTGCAGACGGAGATAAATTCACAGCTTTCATTGCCACGAAGCGGCACACGCCGGGGCAGCCATCCATTTTCGGCCTCGGCATCGACGAGGTCAATTTGACACTGACCGGCAAATCTACGCCGACGACGGCATCATGCACCGGAACCGCCAAACAAGCGCCGGGCTTGACCTTTGAGGCCACGCTTGTCCCTATGGCAGATTGACCGCGTCCCCTAAAGAGGCCGCCAACTGAGGCAGCCTTACTCGGGCGGATTCAGGTTACTGTGGATCCAGCCAGCAGAGGCAGATTTCATTGGGTCCGTGCATACTGCGATCATATCGGTATAATCGCACTTTGTGCACTCAAAGGTGCGATAGTCGTACCTGTGTGTGCCGAAAATTAGATTCTGCAATATTGATGGTGAAGGCCGCCAAGGACAGGTCGTGAGAGGACGGCGCCGAGGCGCTCAATCGCGCGATGGAGAGGGGCGTCCTTGTTCAGAGATCGATGGGTCCTCGACACATTACAATAGACGGCATATCCGCGTAGGATCCGGCGCAGGTGCGCTTCGCCAAACACGATCATGTGGTCGAGACATTCGCGGCGGATCGAGCCGATGTGTCTCTCAACGTAAGCATTTTGCCAGGGCGATCGGGGTGCGGTCGGATGGTCCCGAATGCCCATTGCCCGGATCCGCTGCAAGAAGACCGGACCATACGAGGTGTCTCGATCCCGAATGAGATATCGCGGTGCGTGGTCCCACGGGAACGCCTCGGTGACTTGGTGCGAGATCCACTCCGCGGTTGGGTTTGCCGTCACGCCAAACGACACCCAAAGCCGTCGTCCGTGGCGCACAATGACAAGACAATACAGAATTTCGAATGCGATCGTCGGCAGGACAAAGAGGTCGATCGCCGCGATGCCGTCGGCGTGGTTGCGGAGAAACGTCCGCCAGCCCTGAGACGGTGGCCGCGAGTGGCGGCACATGTACCGAGCGACCGTCGACTGGGCGACCTCGAAGCCGAGCTTGAGCAACTCACCATGAATACGCGGCGCGCCCCACAGTGTGTTCGCACGGCTCATCTTGCCAATGAGCGTGCGCAGCTCAGCCGAGACCTTCGGTCTGCCAACCCGGTTGCGGGATCGCCAGCGCCAATACGCCCGAAACCCAGCACGGTGCCAGCGAATGATGGTCTCCGGCCGGACGATCGCGACCACCTCAAGGACGGACGGAAACCAGCGATAGAGCCAAACAAATAGAAAACGATCCGTATTGTTGAGGTGCGGTCGCTTCGGTGTTCGTCGGCGAAGCACATTGACCTGTTGCCGCAGGACCAGGTTTTCCGCTTCCAGCGCTGCTCTCGCCTTGAAGCGCGACGCCAGGATACCGAGAAGAAGCTTGAACAGATCGGACATCGGATGCGAGCTTACGCCGTCAGCTTGCTGCGTCTACGCCGAATTGAGTTTTCGGTACGCACAGGATAGCAATTGTCAGAAGAAGCACTTCCACGCGGTTCCGAGGGAAGCGATCGAAACAATCAGTTTCAACTACCTAGGGCAGGGCTTGGGAAGAAGTCGTTCGGTTGGGCTTCAACGCTTTTGGGACGCACGGCTAGACTTCGGCGTTTGCAGGAAATGAGCGAACGCCTTCAGCGTTGCCTCGGAAACGTGATGCTCAATCCCCTCGGCGTCGGCCTCGGCAATCTCGGTAGGGACGCCCAGCGCAACAAGAAGATCCACGACGATCCGGTGACGGGCTCGCGTCCTTTCGGCCAGCGCTTGACCCGTGTCCGTGAGAAACACGCCGCGATAGGGTAATCCCTTTGCCAACCCCTCACGCTTCAACCGAGAGATCGTGTTGATAGCGGTTGCATGGGAGACACCCAGACGGCGGGCAATATCGGTGGGCCGCGCCTCGCCACCAGTGGCCAGCAGATCTGCAATGAGTTCCACGTAGTCTTCGAGCAACGCTCTCGATTGCGCTGAACGAGTCTTCCCGAATCGACGCGCCTGGGTGAGTTCAGGCGGAAGCTCGGTGGTGTTCCGCTTATCCCTAGCGTTTCGCGACATCGCGTCCTCCCGAACCTTTCACGATTGAAACGCACCTTGCGCCGAACAAGCGCCATTTTCAATCCTCATACGAACTTGTCGCCTTGCCTACATTGTGTATGTTGACATTCCAGGAGGCGCTCTACTATCTTCGGATGTAGCCTCGACTACAAACTGGCGTAGGTGCTTATGCTCCCGGCGATTTCCGATGCGCTGCCGAAAAAAGAGACACTGACCGAACGGACCGTCTCCGCGGCCCGCCACCTATTGGCGGGCCAGCCCAGCGGGGTGCGTGGCTATCTGGCATTCGTGGGTCCGGCCGTGATTGTTTCAATCGCCTACATGGACCCCGGCAATTTCGCGACCAATATCCAGGCAGGAGCGAAGTACGGCTATGGACTGCTTTGGGTGGTGTTGCTCGCCAATCTGATCGCGATGCTGTTCCAGGCGCTCTCCGCCAAGCTCGGTATTGTCACCGGGCGGAACCTGGCGGAGATGTGCCGCGAGCAATTTCCCCAGCCGATTGTCTGGGCGATGTGGGCGATTAGCGAGGTAGCCGCCATGGCGACCGACCTGGCCGAATTTCTCGGCGGCGCCATCGGGCTTTCCCTGTTGTTCCAGATGCCGCTGCTTGCAGGGATGGTCGTCACGGCGGTTGTTACCTATGGCATCTTGATGTTCGAGAGCTCCGGGTTCCGGCCCATAGAGCTGATCATCGGTAGTTTGGTTGGCATTATCGGGCTTTGCTACCTCATCGAGATGTTCATCGCTCCCGTTGATTGGAGCGCGGCGGCGTTACATACGGTACTGCCGCAGCTGGCCGATGGTGACGCGCTGCTACTCGCCGTCGGTATCATCGGCGCAACCGTCATGCCACACGCCATCTATCTACATTCAAGCCTGACGCAGGCGCGCACACCGGTGTACGACGACAGCGAGCGACGCAAAGTACTGCGCTTCTCAAATCAAGAAGTCGTCATCGCACTGGTTATTGCCGGCCTGGTCAATATGGCGATGGTGATGATGGCATCGAGCGCTTTCCATGCCGGACACAGCGACGTCGCGGAGATCGAAACCGCCTATCACACGTTGGCACCGTTGTTGGGCATCGGTGCAGCTGGTGTGTTTTTGGTCTCCCTCATTGCATCGGGAATTTCGAGCTCGGCGGTCGGAACAATGGCCGGCCAAATGATCATGCAGGGATTCATCAGGTTCCGGATCCCGATTCTGATTCGGCGACTGGTAACGATGATACCAGCTTTCATTGTCGTCGCTCTTGGCGTGAATGCGACGAATGCGCTGGTCATCAGTCAGGTTGTGCTCAGTATCGCGCTGCCACTCCCGATGATCGCGCTCCTGATGTTCACTCGACGTGCCGACATCATGGGTCAATTCGTCAATAGCCGACTGACCACTATCGCAGCGATTGTTGCGACTGCGATGGTGTTACTGCTCAATGCAATTCTGATCCTGCAAACACTCGGCGTGCCGATTTCCGGGGCTTGTCGGCGTCATGAGCAAGCGTTTTGCCGCGAGTAGGTTTTGCCGGGACGCTTCATGGCCCGACGATCTTCAGGACTTCCTGCGCAGGGTTGGGCTGTGTTCGACCAGGCAGCGGATCGCCGTCGCAAGGCTGCTGCTCAGGGACGCGAACCGGCGCGTCACTGCTGAAATCCTCTACGACGAAGCGCGTGAAGCACGTTGCCCGGTCTCCAGGTCCGCCGTTTGCAGCGCGCTACGCCAATTTGAGCAAGCTGGATTGCTGCGACGAATTACGATCAATCAGTCGAAGCAGTCTTGGTTTGTCGTTGCGAATGCCTCCGTCGGCCTGAACTAAATTCGGGGAGACGGAATGGACATCGCAATTCGCCAAGAAGCTGGACCCCGCCGCACAGTTGCGAATGCGACGCAATTGAATGAAGTGACGGGCAGTCGGGGACGGCAAGACTTGGGGATTCCTTGCGATTGGCCTCACCCCTTATCCAAAGGCTTTTCGCCGAGTAGCTGCGCTTGGTCTGGGGGTGGCGATAGCATCCGCATTTGACACCTCCCCGCAGGCCGCGGACTTAAACGGCAAAGTGCCGTTGCAAGCGCCTCCGTCGACGGCTTACGCTTGGAACGGCTGGTACGTCGGTGCCAACGTCGGCGTGATCAGAGGCGCCTCGAACTGGTCCGCAACCCAGCCGGGAAGCAGTGCCACAGGCTTGAACGGATCTTTCAATCTTCCGTTCAATTTCGATTTCATGGCCGGGACGGGCAGCTACGCCGCCGGGCTGCAGGGCGGCTACAATTACGTTCTTGCATCTCGCTTGATGCTGAGCTTTGAAGTCGACGCTTCCTTTCCGAATTCGGACGTGTTGATACCCTATTCGGTGCGTGGCAGTCAGACCGTCACCTCGCCCTCGATCGGCCAGGCAACCTACGGCGAGGCGGTGATTTATTATGGGACCGCGCGCGCTCGCGTCGGCTATGCGTTCAACCATTTTCTGCTCTATGGAACGGGAGGATTGGCTTGGACCTATGATCAGGTGACGCGGACCCAGGTCGCCGGTTCTCCCGTGGGCGGCTTCGCAACGCCGGGGACCGTGGACACGGCGCTGATGTGGCGACTGGGGTGGGCGGCAGGAGCCGGCGTGGAAATCCCCATCGCCGGCAACTGGACCGCAAAAGCCGAATATCTGTGGACCGGGTTTGGCCACCTTGGTGCGATATTTCCGTCGGGAGCGCAGAGTTACGATTCCGACCTCGCTATGCAAAGCATCCGGCTCGGATTGAACTACAAGATCGGCGACGACAACGCGCACATAGCGGACTTCCTGGCCAAGGGACCAACCGCGCTGGAGACGGATAACTTCGCATTTCACGGCCAGGCGACCTACGTCAACCAATATGACCCGCCATTTCGGGCTCCCTATAGCGGCACGAACAGTCTCCAACCGAACATCGGCCGCGAGACCACGGACGTGACCTTGTACGCGGGCGTCCGGCTCTGGCAGGGCGCCGAAGCGTGGATCAATCCGGAAATCGATCAGGGCTTTGGACTGAGCGGGTCGGTAGGCGCTGCGGGATTCCCGAGCGGCGAGGCCTACAAGGTCGGCGCGGACTATCCCTATACGCGTCTGCACCGGGCGTTCCTGCGGCAGACCATCAACCTCGGCGGCGATGTTCAGAAGGTCGACGCCGGGCAGAACCAGTTTTCCAGAACGCAAACCTCGGACCGGCTTGTGTTCACGGTCGGGAAAATCGGCGTGGTCGATATCTTCGATACCAACAAATACGCCCATGACCCGCGCGCCGATTTCATGAACTGGTCGGTTATCGACACCGGAACGTTCGATTACGCCGCGGACGCCTGGGGCTATACGGTGGGTGCCGCGGCAGAGTGGTATCAAGGCCCCTGGACGCTGCGCGGCGGTTTGTTCGACCTCTCCACCGCTCCGAACACGACCACTCTGGATTCGCAGTTCGACCAGTTCCAGTGGGTCGGTGAAATCGAGCGGCGCTATGTTCTTTGGGATCAACCGGGCAAGCTGGCGGTCACCGGATTTCTGTCGCGGGGCCGAATGGGAAGCTTCGAGGACGCCATCCAGCTTGCCTCGGTGACCGGAGGACCCGCCGACATCGCGGCCGTGCGGAAATACCAGAGTCGCGGCGGCATCAGCATGAACCTCGAGCAGCAACTGATGCCCAATGTCGGATTCTTTGCCCGGGCCGGGTTCGCCAATGGCGATGTCGAGCCTTACGAATTCACCGACATCGACCGCACCGTCGCCGCGGGCTTGTCGGTATCGGGAAAGCAATGGGGGAGGGATGACGACACCTTCGGCATTGCTGGCGTGGTCAACGGCATTTCCGCCGTGCACCAGGCCTACCTCAATGCCGGCGGACTGGGAATTCTGGTTGGCGACGGACAACTGCCAAATCCGGGCAGCGAAAAAATCATCGAGACCTATTACTGCCTTCCGGCGTTTTCCACAAAGGTAACGCTGGACTATCAGCTGATCGTCAATCCGGCATACAATCGCGACCGCGGCCCGGTATCGGTGCTCGGTGTTCGCGTGCATGCGCAGTACTAGGCTCTCCAATTATCGGCGCGCAGCAACACAGCTTGAAGCGCAGCGCTTATCGCGACGCGTCGCAAAAACAATATTGATCGGGATAGGGGGGAGCCTCTCGGCTCCGCCCCTCCCACACCACCGTACGTACGGGTCCGTATACGGCGGTTCGAGAAGTTAGGCTAACGCGCTTCGACCAAGGACGGGAGACCGAGCGATTTGAAGTGAGCATTGGAAAGTCCGACGGAGAGCGCTTTGCTCCGGGCGATATACCAGGGGCCACGGCCGCTGCCGGCCGTGTTGCGCAACTCCCCCGAGACTCCGCAGTGCGATCAGTGCCGCTCGGCGACGACGTGGTGTTTTCCACTGGCGCCAAAGAGCGGCCCGCAATCGCAACCGGACCCAGCGAGTGAGAGCGATCAACACCTCGGGCGTTTCGCAGAAGCCGAAATAGCCGCGCCAGCCCCGCATATACGTGGCCAGCTCTTCCATTGTCGTCTTGATGCTGACGCCCTTGGCCCTTCGCGTGGTCTCCCGGATTCGCTGCTTGAACCGTTCCAGCGATTTCGGCGCGATCATGCGCTTGATGTCTGGACCAGTCGTAAAGCTGAACCCGAGGAACCTCCGTTCCTGCGGTCGTGCCACCGCACTCTTTGCCTCATTTACCTTGAGCTTGAGCTTTTGTGTGATGAAGCGCGAGATGCTCTCCATCACCCGCTGACCCGCGCGTTCGCTGCGAACGTAAATGTTACAGTCGTCCGCATAACGTACAAAACGATGTCCTCGGCGCTCCAGTTCGCGGTCGAGTTCGTCGAGCACGAGGTTACTTAGCAGTGGCGAAAGCGGACCTCCTTGCGGAGTTCCTTCCACGCTCGGACTGACCAGTCCGTTCTCCATCACCCCTGCATTCAAAAAAATGCCCGGATGAGCTTCAACAGCCGCTTGTCCTCGATGCGTTTGGCGATCTGGCTCATCAGTTTGTCGTGATTGACTCGATCGAAGAATTTTTCCAAATCGAGATCAATCACCCAGCCGTAGCCTTGCGCAATATACTGCTGCGCCTGAGCCACGGCGTGATGCGCTGATCGACGCGGTCGAAACCCATAGCTGTAGTGGGAAAACGTCGGGTTCCATCGCCTCTGCAGAACCTGCATCACCGCTTGCTGGATAAAGCGATCCAGCACGGTTGGGATGCCAAGCTTTCGCACCCCTCCGCCATCCGGCTTCGGGATTTCCACCCGTCTCACCGGTTTCGGTTCGTAGGTCCTGTTCAGCAATTGCTCCCGAATGACCGGCCAGTGCTGCTTCAGGTAGTCGCCGAGTTTATCAACGGTCATCCCATCGACGCCGGCGCTGCCTTTGTTGCTCCTCACTTGCCGCAATGCTTCCTTCAGGTTTTTTCGCTCACATACCTCCTCCATGATTCGACGTGTGTCGGCTGGGCGTTCGGGCTCATTCGCCACCGAGAGCGATTTGATGTCTTCCCCTCCCGCCTGCCGGGCTTCACCCGTCGGCGCCGATGAGAAGTCCAGTCTCAACTGGATGTTCAGCAGCTTGTCGCTCCCGAGATTCATGTCCTACTTGCCTCTCCTCTCGTTCGGGCCTCGGCTCGCAAGGATTTCCTTCGGACGTGCTGGAGACGAAAACTTTGATGTGGGGAGGATCGACCCGCATTATGGAGGCAGAGGGCACGTGCATGATCTCGGCAAGGAGATTCACAATCTCTTGCCATTTTCGGATGATTTCAGAGGGCACTTCGATCGAATGTGCCACGCTTGAGCTGCGATCTTGCGGCTCAGAAGCGGTCCTTTCTCCGTGGATACTCTCGTTCATGCGGAGCAGTTCCTCGGCTTAGACGGTGCCTCCAGAACCATCTACGAACACGTCAATTGGGAGAGGGTAATTGATCACGTAGGTGCCGTAGTTCTGGTTGTGCTTGTCAGGTTGTATCAGGCCGTCTGCGTCCTTGGCACGAGCCAGCAACGTGTACTGCCCCGGTTCTTTCGGTGTCAGCCAATCGAATTTCCACCGTCGCCACGCATGGGAGGTAGCGGCCCATGCGGACTTGCCCATTAAATTCGAGTTCATTCTTGAGTTGGCTGCGCTTGATTTTGATGGCTGGAGAAGCGCTTGATGTAGGCGGAGGCGACTCCGATCGGGCCGCCTCCTATCAAGAGCAGATGTCTCATTAGGGTCAAAAGCGTCGTTTTGACCCTCCGCCGGTCACTTCCGGTCTTCCCCGATAAGCAGACATTCTCACCGGCAACCCTGATAGGCTCTCGAAGAGCTTGCGAGTTCGCGATCATCAACTCGTTTGTGTACCTCGCGGATCGGCATAGCGGATAGTCGACATCGCACGCGCGGACTCTGGACGCGAATTTGTTTAGATGCCCGCAATCCGATTCAACCCATCAGATGAGGCGGAATTCGATCGATGAACGTCGGGTCCTGAAGGCTGCAGACTTAAAAGCATCGAGCGAACCAACGTTTCAAGTCTCGACGCCTGGACATATCCGATCGCTGCTGTTGGATGGATCGAATCCTGTTTTGCTAATTGGAGCTGGTGCTTCCATAACCTCGGGCATTCCGGCAGCAGCGGCCACTGCCGAAAAGGCAGCAAAATGGGCCTGGTGCCGAGAGGCCGGACGTTCTCCGGACGACGTTCGCATTCAGCGTTCTGATTATTGGCCCTGGCTTTGCCAGCAATCCTGGTTTTCAGAAGGAGCTCCGCTTCCTGATCAATATCCCAAAGTCGTCGAGAAGCTTCTTGGCGTTCGAAAACAGCGAAGGGATTTCTTCGAGCGGCTGATCGCGCCCGGCGTACCCCCGAGCGTAGGCTATCAATGCTTGGCGCGCATTCTGAACGAGGGTTGGATCTCAACAGTATTGACAACCAATTTCGATCATCGCCTGGAAGACGCCACAGTTCTCGAAAACAAGCCACACTTTCTTGTTTCGATTAAAACTGCAGATGACCTTATTCGCTTCAATGCATCCCCGGCGGACCCGCAGCTCGTCTACCTGCATGGTTCTGTCGAGCATTATTCGGACAAGAATCTTGATCGCGAAGTCGATGCGCTTGAGCAAGGTCTAATCGAAAGGCTCGTGCCCGTTCTGCGAGACCACCCTATCATCGCGGTCGGTTATCGAGGGAGTGAGCCGTCGGTCATGAAAGGCCTTCTGCTTGATCAAAGGGGTCCAACCAACAACTTTGCTCACGGTGTTTTCTGGTGCGTTCGTGAAAACGAACTGTCATCGGCGCTATCGCCGCTCGTACAGGAGCTAGCGGCTGCCATCGGCGCAAATTTCCAAATCGTCCCGATTAAGGGTTTTGATGAACTGTTCCAGTACGACCTGTGGGACCAGCTCCGGGCTGCAGGTGCCCTGCCTACCCGTCGCAACCAGGCTTACCGCCCCGTTGATCTACCCGCTGACATGCGACCCGTAGAAAAAGCCACCGCGGCAGACCTCGATCAAAAGACGCTTCTTAGCCGACTCTCGCAATATGCCAAACGATTGGGATTGGCGGCGCCTGAGAAACCGAATTCGTCGTGGTTGCAGGAAGAAGCCGAAATCCGAAATCTTCTTACGCGCGCCGGGGAGGTTTCGCGACCAACGCTCGCCGGTTGGCTCCTATCAGCAGCTCACGCCGCAAGCGACTGTTTCGTTTTCGGCGAAGGGTGCCCCGCACTGGGTTCGCAGGTGTTTCGGTGAAGACTTTTTGGGCGGCACTCTAGATGATGACGGCCTATTGTCGGTCGAGCAGGATATCTCGGGCAATCTTTGGTCACAACTCAACGCATTGACGGATCTGCTGGCGCTTGTGAACACCGGATTTCGCCTGAAGGAGGAAGTGTCTCGTACCGCGTATCCCTATGACAGCCTTGCCCTGAAGGAAGTGCTGGTCAACGCGCTGGTGCACAGTGATTATGACCGCACCGAGCCAGTTGTAATTCACGTCACGCCGGAGCAAATACGGGTCATAAGCCCTGGCGGCATTGTCGCGGAGAGAACTTTTCGAGTGGTGAGTATCGCACGGAGTTCGTCGTGCAGCCTCGGTAAGCTTGCCTCCATCGCTCTGACCGTCGAATAAATCGCAGAGCGGTTCTCCTTCCGGACGATTACCCCCCCCTGCAATTCCGCAGCCAGCGTTGACTCTCGAACGGTAGACTGTAATATTATAACATAACATCGGTTGGGGTTGCTCGGTGAATTGGATCCGATCACGGACGAAACGAACGTCTGGAATTGCGCTTTTCGCGCTCGCTATCCAGCTTGCTCTGTCTTTTGGACACTTTCATTCGTTTCACTTGTTGTCTCGTACGGGAGTATCGGCACCGGTCGCCGTTGTTAACTCTCCCGACCCGCGCCTTCCTGATCATGATGACGATTATTGCGATATTTGCGCGGTAACGGCACTAGCAAGTGCGACGATTGCCGCCTCCGCTCCAGCGCTTCCGCTCCCCGATCTCATTCTGGGCACGCGGATTGCGGGCAGTGTGGCCTTCGGCCTCATTAAAACTCGAAGGGTAGCGTTTCAGCAGCGCGCCCCACCTATCAGCTGAATTTAGATCACTGACAGTTCTCGGTTAGTCGTCGCTTCATGCGGACGACAAATGGGCCTCGCGGCTCGGCATGTCTGCGCTAGGCGCGGCATACGATAGCGATGGCTTGATCTTAACAGTTCAGCGCTTTGAGATAGTCATGACATATCAGAAAAATCGTGCGTTCCGCGCGATGACACTCGGCGGGTCTTCGTTGATTGTTATCGCGGCTTTGTGCCAATCGGTAAGTGCCCAACAGACGCTGCCGCCTGTGACGGTCCAGGCGCCCAAGCCTGCTACCGGTCCGAAAAACAGCAAGCGAGACAGCCGCATGCCGCTTCTCGATCCGGAGTGTCACGCAGAACAGCCACAACGTCACCCGCACCGCTCTCTCCGGCGGCTCAGCTCGCCGCCAGGGGTCAGAATTTCGACCAGGCGCGCAGCAATCTGTTCACGACCATCGGCACCACTTCCGACACGATCAGCCACGATACGATTCAGGATCTGCCGCAAGGCACCAATGCGCCGGTCGAGAAAGTGCTGCTGCAGGCCCCCGGCGTCTCCCAGGATTCCGCGGCCAGCGGCCTGCTGCATGTCCGCAACGATCACGCCAACGTTCAATACCGGATCAATGGGATATTGCTGCCTGATGGCGTAACCGGCTTCGGCAGCATTTTCGACACCAGTTTCATCGGCAGCATGGCTCTGGTTACCGGTGCCCTGCCAGCCGAATACGGGTTGCGCACGGTTGGTCTCGTCGACATGACCACGCGTACCGATCTATTCAACAACAGTGGCTCCGTCAGCATGTATGGTGGCAGCCACGGCACTATTCAGCCGAGCATTGAATATGGTGGCACCTTCGGCAGCACCTGTCCCGCGACCACGACCTCGCCAACCTACGTCAAGGCGCCGCCCGCTTCTGCGGATTGCTTTTCCGGCGTTCAGTACTATTTCACCGGCAGCTATCTCCAGAACACGTTGGGTCTCGAAAATGCGACGCCTGCGTACAACGCGATCCACGATTTCTCCCAGCAGGGGAGGGGCTTCGCCTACATGTCCGCGTTCGTCGACCCGACGACGCGGGTCAGCCTGATCGCCGGCACCTCGAACAACAACTTTGAGATTCCCAACAATCCCGGTCAGTCGCCCTCCCCTGTTTTCCCTAATAGCACTTTTAACTCAGCACTGCTCAACGAAAATCAGTGGGAATCCACTCAGTTTGGCGTGCTGACGGTGCAGAGATCAGTCGACGGTTTTGATGGGCAATTGTCGTATTTCACCAAGTACAACGCTCTGCACTTCTTGCCGGACCCGACCGGCGATCTCCAGTTGAATGGCATCGCCTCGGACATTACCCGCACTTCCTACACCAACGGCATCCAGGGCGACGGCTCCTACCAGCTCAATCCGGCCCATACGCTGCGTGCCGGCTTCTCGGTCAGCGCCGAGCAGGCGTTCGTCGGCAATTCGTCGGTGGTCGTGCCCTGCACCGCGTGCGACGGCACGGACAACGGCGCGCCGGAGACGATCACCGACAACGTCTCGAAAACCGGCTTTCTGGCGGGGGTGTATGTCCAGGACGAGTGGAAAATTACCAACCAGTTCACGGTCAACGCCGGCCTGCGCTTCGATCAAATGGAGGAGTTCGTCAGCGCCAACCAGCTCAGTCCGCGCTTGAGCTTCACTTACAAGCCCTTCGAGAATACGACGTTCCATGCCGGCTATGCACGCCAATTCACGCCACCGGAGCTGGTGGAGGCGGCGCCTGCGAATATCGGCCTTTTCAACGGCACCTCGGGCGCTGTCAGCGGGCTGAACAGTCCGGTCCTGCCGGAACGCTCGAATTACTACGATGCCGGCGTCGATCAGAAGATACCCTTCGGATGCAGCTCGCACGATCCGAAAGACTGCTCCAGCCTCGATCTCGGCGTCGATGCCTATTACAAGGTCGCCACCGATCTCATCGACAACGGTCTTTTCGGCCAGGCGCTAGTACTCAGCGCCTTCAATTATGCCAGCGGTTGGAACGAAGGCATCGAATTCCACGCCAAGTACAACAGTGGCAACTTCCAGGCCTATGCCAATGTTGCCGTGGCCCAGCAGAGAGCGACTGATCCGGTGTCGAACCAATATCTGTTCGACAGTACCACGCCGCTTGCGGATCTCGGCGGCTTGACCGAGCTTCAGTACGTTCAGACGCACATGATCTATACCGATCACAACCAGTTCGTCACCGCCTCGGCGGGCGCCATTTACAAATTCTGCGGCCGGCCTGCGACTGTGGCGGAAACATTCGGCGTCGACGGCGTCTCCTGGTGTGGAACCACACTTAGCGCCGATGTCATCTACGGCAGCGGTCTGCGCGACGGGGATGCCAATATCAGTACGGTGCCGTCCTACACGCAGGTCAATGTCGGCATCAAGCGTGAATTCCTGCTGCCGAATGACCCGAAACCAATGACCATCCGTTTCGACGTGGTCAACTTATTTGACACGGTCTACGAGATCAGAGACGGCTCCGGCATCGGCGTGTTCGCGCCGCAATTCGGTCCGCGCCGCGGCTTCTTTCTTGGCGTCTCCAAAAAAATATGAGGCCGATGATTGAATAAAGTCCTGCCGATAGGAGTTCGGCTATGCAAAGAGATTGTCGGCAGACAATCGAACTGGAAAGTGCAGGCATCGGCCCAGTGGAGAAGGCCGATGCGGTTTGTCGTGAGCGCGGGCTCCCGTTCACGGCTCCGCGTCGGTCGGTCCTTGAGATCCTCCTGAAGCAAGACCGCCCGATCAGTGCTTATGACGTCCTTAGACAAATGCAGCAGCGTGTAGGCCACCGGGTAGCGCCGCCGACGGTATACCGAGCCCTCGATTTTCTGGCAGAGCAACGCTTTATCTCCAAGATCGAAAGCAAAAATTTGTACGTACCCTGTGCGCATACCGATCATCCGCACGCATGCGTCTTTTTCATTTGTGACGCCTGCGGCACTACGATTGAAGTTGAGAACCGGCACTTTGAGGAGCTCTTTGCGGCGGATGCGAATGCCTTGGGCTTTCGAGTGGGCAAACCCGTCGTGGAAATCCAAGGAACATGCTCGAGATGTCTTTCTTCTGCGTCAGTCAAGTGAAAAACCCTCAGAGGAAATAGCGAAGCAATATGAGGCAAGAGCCAGACACTCCACAGTGATGAGCTGCCAAGAATGATTTGCTTGACGATGTAACGTTATAACGCGGGTCCGATGTCGCCGAAGGGGTTTCGCCGGGATCTTCCGGACTCTATTCCACGGTTGAAAGAAGCGATGAACGCAGCAAGATCAATCGACACTACTTCCTCCGTCCGTCTCTTGCGAGATGTTGCGAAGAAAAATCTCATTCAATCTGGTGGGCTTAAGTTGCTCGCATGTCTGGCCTTCGCGAGCATTGCCGTAAATACTTCGGGTTTTGCGATGGACTGTAACGGAAAGTCCGATGCGCTCGGCGTCAGTCGCGTCATCGCTGTCGACCCGAGAGAACATCCGCGGATCGGCACCATGCAATATCCAGAAACGCTACCTCTCGCCGACCACGAAGTCGTCATTACCTTTGATGACGGGCCGTCGCCGCGATATACGGACCGGATTCTTGAGATACTCGCTTCGGAATGCGTCAAGGCGACGTTTTTCATGGTTGGCAAGATGGCGAAGACCTTTCCGGACACAGCCAAAAGGGTTGAGACCGAAGGCCATACCATTGGGACGCACAGCTTTAGTCATCCGTTCACTTTCGGCAGAATGACCGAAAGCCAGGCAGGCGAGGAGATCGACGAGGGAATTGCCGCAGTCGGCGCTGCGCTCGGAAACCAGGCGGAGCTTGCTCCCTTTTTTCGGATTCCAGGCTTCTTGACCTCCAAGCCGACCGAGGCCGCGCTGGCCTCCCGCGGGCTTATGATTTGGAGCGCGGACGTTCTGGCCGACGACTGGAAGAGAATAAGCAGCGCTGAAATCGTGAATCGCGCGCTTTCAAGATTGGAGGCGAAGGGGCGAGGTATCCTCCTTCTTCACGATATTCATGAACACACGGTTGCGGCACTCCCCGATCTTCTGAAGGAGCTCAAGCAAAGGGGATATAAGGTGGTGCAGGTTGTCGCGGCCAATGCGACGATCGCAAAAACCGAAACAACCCCCGAACAATGGCAACTGCCGCCTGCACGAGCTGTAGGAGCAGAGACGAGTGCGCCAGTTGCTGACGTGCCGTCGTTAGCTCCAACGCCAACGACAAAGGCGGCGGCTTTGGAGCCGGTCCGAAGAAGCGCAAGCCAGTTGGGAGGCACCAAGAATTATCGAGGAAAGTCGCAACGCGTCGCCGGCGGACACCTCAATGGTCGGCACCTCCGCAGCCTTCATTGTCGAGTGGGCCACCATCCTGATCAGCATGCAGCTTCATGTGGGCGATCGCATAGCCATGCCGCCTAGCCGGCAAGCGGTTGCGCTAAAATGTATCAATCCATTGGCCAATTGTACTTTCTGCCTGATCCGATGGGAGACCTTGTCTTCAATGGCGTGGCCTCGAACGTATTGGCAGAGTTTATCGATGGCATTGTCGGCTCGGATTCGCGCCAACAGGTGCTAATGAAGTACCGGCCTCGGGAGGGTCGGGGCGCGCGCATCGTCCTGGCCGCATGCGATTTCGACGTTGAGTTTCTAAAGGCGGGTTTGACCATACTGACCCAGGCTGCGAGGCGCAAAAGGCGAAAGCGCCGCGGGCGCCGATCTTTACCAAAACCGACTGAGGAGGCGGCGTGATGCGCGCCATTTGGAATCAGAAGGGCCAACGGCCGACAAATGTCCCAACAGCAGGTGGCACGGCGACGCGAAAGCCCGACCTTGCTCTAAAACGAGCGTTGGCCCGGCGCACAATTCTGGCGGGATTATTGGGTGCGGGGCTAGCCCCCTTTACCGGCCGACAAGCCATGCCCGCTCCGGGCGAACCTCTCTTGATCATGCTGGACCCCGGTCACGGTGGCCACGATCCGGGAGCGATCGGCGTCACTGGGTTATATGAAAAGCACGTGGCGCTAGATACAGCCCACGCCTTGAAGCTCGCACTCGAGCAGAACGGACGCTATCGCGTCATGCTCACACGCGATGACGACGTGTTTGTTCCGCTCGATCAGCGCAGGCTGTTCGCGCAGACCCACAGCGCGCATCTGTTCGTCTCCCTGCACGCTGACGCGTTGACCGACCATGCCGTGAGGGGCGCTAGCGTCTACACTCTGTCGCTGCAGGCGACCGACGCTCAATCCGATGAATTGGCGCGGCGTGAAAATAATGTCGATCCTGCTGCCGCGGAGCAATTCCAGAACTATGCACCGGATGTTGCGAACATTTTGGCAAGCCTCGCTCAACGTGAGACGCACTTCTTTTCCGCGCGATTGCAGCAGACCCTCGTGCGAACGTTGTCCAGCGACGTGCTTATGCTCCATCATCCGGCGCGTCGCGCGAATTTCGTGGTGTTGCGATCGTCCGATACGCCCAGCGTGCTTGTTGAGATGGGCTTCATGTCTAATCCGGCCGACGAACTCCTTCTGCAATCCGATCGCCATCGCGCACAGGTCGTGGCGGCGCTCCG
Source organism: uncultured Alphaproteobacteria bacterium (assembly GCA_963734795.1). Taxonomy (GTDB): domain Bacteria; phylum Pseudomonadota; class Alphaproteobacteria; order Rhizobiales; family Xanthobacteraceae; genus Bradyrhizobium. Next base: position 22,580 of record CAVTIW010000008.1, on the reverse strand, counting down.
AACGGGGATCGAGACCTGCATGAGGCGCCTCATTGTGCCCGCCATGTCGGAATAGAAGTTTGTCGCCCCCTCCGATGAACAGAATAACTAAGCTTGGGGACAATTATCCGAGTAGTTGAACAGGAACTCGTGAAGTTAGGCGTTCCAGCGTAAAGTCCGATTGTTCTTATATTATGCTGTCCATGTGATCACTGATGCCGCGCGGTACTAGCGTTCTCGATGTTTTCTGGAGGTCTTGATGAGCGGCGTCGGAAGCGCCTGGACAGCAGAGCGCGTTGAACTCCTGGAGAAGCTGTAGACGCAAGGCCTGAGCGCCAGTCGAATTGCCGTGGAATTAGGTGGTGGGATTACCCGCAACGCCGTGATAGGCAAGGTGCATCGCCCCGGCCTTGGCGGGCGAGTCATCTCAGCTGCACCGAAGGAGCGCCGACGATTTCTCGGTCGGAATTCCGGGCTCAGCGTTAAGAAGATCGCGCGCTCGACGAGTTCGACTGCGTTTGCGCTTGTGCCCGATGCACAGATCGATCCCGCATTAGGGCGTGCAGCGCAAGAAGCGCTGATCCTGCCCATGTTACCGCGCTTGACGCTCGTGGAATTGCAACCATCGAGCTGTCGATGGCCGCTTGGTGATCCCACCTCGGCGGAGTTTCGCTTCTGCGGTGCGCCGGCCCTCCAGGGACTGCCTTACTGCCGGTATCATGCCGCGGTCGCTTATCAGGCTGCAGGTCCTCGTACGCAGCGACGGAGCGTCATGCCTCGGCGCTAAGGCTTCTGCTTGCGCAAACCCAAGTTTCCAGGGATTCATCCGAGCAATTACAGAAGGACGGTACCGGCCAATAGCAGCAGCCCGAACAGCAGGACGGCGATCGCGGCGCAGGCCTCGGCGCCGCGGATGAATTTCCGTCCCAAGGGACTGTCCGCCCGGGTGAGAGCGACCGCGGTCTGGCGCGCCGAGACGGCCAACACCGCAAGCAAAGTGACGGTAATCGCAGTCCCTAAACCCATTACCAACGTCGCAATGACGCCCGCCAGGAATAACCCCTGCGAAATCGAGAACACGAGAACGATCAGCGCGCCCGTGCAAGGACGAAGCGCTGTCGATGCGACGACGGTCCACGCCTTGCGCCAGTCCAGGGATCCCGCGGCGGCAGTAGCATCCGGCATATGCAGCTGGCCACAGTCGCAACCATGATGCTGATCATGGAGGTGAGCGCTGGCTTGCCGAAACGAGCCGGCAAGGGCCGCGGTCTTAATTACCATTGTGGCGTCGGTAGCCTGAAATGCCGCGGACCCAGCGGAGACTGCTTGGTTTAGAAAGCGCTGCGGCCGCCTCAGCGCTGACACGGGCGTGAAGTCGATCTTGAGCGATCCTGCGGGACGAATGAGCTTGCTCCAGACGAGCCAGAGGCCAAGAAGCACAATCAAAAGGTTCGAGAGAATCTCGAACTGGTAAGTTGCCTGCGTGATTGCGACGCTAGTCAGATGCAGGACCATGGAGGCAACAACGATCAACAGGATGGCGCCGCCAGCCTGTGCAAGTGAGGCGATAAAGGCAAGGAGGACGCCGTTGCGCAATGTTTGGCGATTGGCAAGGATGTAAGACGACACCACGGCCTTGCCGTGACCTGGTCCGGCCGCATGAACGATACCGTAGAAGAATGATAATGCCAGCAGTGTCCACAGTGCGCTGCCGTCGTGGCGGACGGCGCGGACCGCCGCTGTGATGTGTTGATTGTAATAATATTGCGGGGAAATGAGATAGCCCGCAAGTCGGGGAAATAATGTCGCGCCTGGCACGCTCCCATCCGGAAGACCTGCACCGAATGGGCTTGATGTGGCCCAAGCCATCGATGGACACAGGGCAGCGATCAGCGGGACCATGAACGACAGCGTAGGGGTGAGACGGCCGCTGCCGCGAGGATGTGTAGCTGTCATTTGCAAGTTATCCTTAGACCGTTGATGAGCTTGTTGGTTACAGCGAACAGGTCAGGTGGAAGCGTGCGCTGGTCGGCCGGAATGACGGCAAGCTGACCGGCAATTCCAGGATCTAGCGGCTCGGGACGGTGTACGGACGCGCTACAGGCGTCGCCTACACCCACGAGTTGCACCGGAGCATTCGTTGCGAAAGTGATCGCGGCAAAATAGGCGGGATCATAGACGTCGACTTCGATGGCCTTGCCGCGAACATCGAGCGGGCGGCTAAGCGGCAACGTGAAATGCAGCGTCAGCTTCTCGTCCTTGAATACGTCGAAATAGTCCTTCGGGGCGCCAAACGAAACCGTGGTCCCCGCGAACGACACACGGGTGAAATAGCCGTATTCTGCGAGCGACGTTAGATTGACCTTGGCTAGCGGCTGCAGTTCCTCCCGGGTCGGATTGCCGTCGCCTTTGCGGTCATATCCTTGAATCGCGAAGGCCGAAAATGCGTCATCGAAGTCCCAGATGTTGGTTACACCGGTTAGCTGGCCTTGCGCGTTGAATAGAAGCTCGGTGTGCGCATCGATCAATATGTGCGGGTGAGCGTTGGCAGCCCCCGGCGTGCCGCCGAGCGCGAGCGCGGCGAGGACAACGACGACGCGGTGGCAGCGTGGGGCATGCAGAACAGCCGCAGAGGAGGGCATGGCACTGCTCTTGCTCATGGTGCAGCCTCGTTCAGCGCCCCATGAATCGTGTTCCATTGCCGCAGCGCCCAACGCTGATAGTGAAGTCCGGTCGGCAAGCTTTCCTGCAACGCCACTACGGGGATGCCGCTGTCGGTTGCCGCAGCGACGAGCCTCTTGATTGCCGGGTCTGGGACATCCTTGTCGTAGAAAAAGATACTACCCTCGCGTCGCTCGATGGCGTCTTCGATGGCTGCCGTCGGCGCCATAGGCGAGGAGGCAGTCTGTTGGCGGCGATTTGTCAGACCTTTCGTCTTGAACCCCAATTGTCGGGCCACATCGCGGGCCAGATCGTCCGCGACAATCACATCGGAGCGGGCATAATCCTTGGCCAGTTCGTCGAGGCGGTCTTTGATCGCTTTAAAATCGCTCAGGAGCCGGGTCAGGTTCGCGTCGACGCGCGGCGCAGCCGCGGGGTCGCGGCGCGCCAGCTCATTTGCGATCGCATGGCTGAAGGCAGTAATGGCCGGCAGGTCATACCACGGGAATGCGATGCTGCTGTCTTGGTTCTCGGGTGTACGATAGACCGCGACGACGGTCACAGGTGGGACAGCGCGGGACGCGGCGTCCCGCAGCCAAGCGTCGGCGCGTGTCCCACTGCAAAGAACGACGCTACCCGGCGGAAATGTGATGCCGCCATCGGCGCGAGAGCTGCGAGATCCTAAGACGGAGACCGAAATCAGAGTGCCCCCAATCGTTTCTGCGAGGTCGGCGTAGGCCTTGTCCGGCGCCACGATATGAACAGGCTCTGCCCAGGCGGAAGTGATGGCGAACAGCAGCCAGGCGGGGACGAGCGGCCAACGCATGATTGCTCCGATCCGCGGTTGTCTGATCATTTGCCTCGGCATCCTCGTTTTCTCGGATACGAGGGCGGCATCATTGGGGCAGGAGCGCGCGTCATCATACGGCATTCACCCGCCTGGGGTCATGGCGCCCACCAGTTCATCGACGTTGTGCCGAAACATCCGAAGATAGGTTGGAGCAGGACCATCGGCCGGCGAAAGAGCCTCCGCATAGAGCTTGCCTCCGGGACGTGCCCCGGTCGCGGCGGCGATCTGTTGTACAAGTCGTGGATCGTTGGAGGTTTCAATGAAGTAGACTTTCACGTTCTCACGTCTGACCTGGTCTATCAGTTTCGCCACATCCGCCGCCGAGGCTTCCGCCTCGGTCGAAAGCCCGAGAGGAGAGAGGAATTCGACGCCATAGTCCCGGCCGAAATATCCGAACGCATCGTGGCTGGTCAGGATCTTGCGTCGGGCAGACGGGATGGATGCGATCCTGGCATGCGTTTCGGCGTCGACCTCCTTTAGTTCTTTGGCATAGCGCGCCGCGCTTGCCCTGAAATCCGCTTCGTCTGCTGGGTCAGCGGCGCTCAGCGCCTTTTCGATGTTGGTGGCCCAGACCTGTACGTTGGCAGGGCTGTTCCAGACGTGAGGGTCATCCGAAAGTTGTCCGCGACGCTCGCGCTGGCGGAGCGTGATGTCCGTCGAGGCGACGACAGGCGTGCCTTGATAGCCGGATGCTTTGACAAGCCTCTCGAACCACCGCTCTAGACCTTCGCCGCTGATGAAGGTCACGTCGGCGTTCTTGAGGTTTTCGGCATCTTGCGGTGACGGCTCGAACTGGTGGGGGTCCCCGTTGGGCGGAACGAGGCTCGTGACCTGTACGTGGCTGCCGCCGACCTGTTGCACGACGTCTGCCAGCACCGTGAAGCTTGCGACGACACGCAGCGTTTTTGCCGATGCGGTTGGTGCATAAGCAAAGACCAGAACGGTCAGGAAAATAGCCAGGGTCGATCGAAGAGATGTCATGGATCAGTCCTTGATGGTCAGCCTGCCAGGTGAGGGCGGAGCAGAGCCCGAACGGCGGACGACGGGCCAACCAGCAACGAGGCGGCATAGACCAGGCTCGCCGTGAGGATGATGGTCGGGCCGGAGGCGAAGCCGAGATGATAGGACGCCACCAATCCGATAAATCCAGCGGCCGTGGCGGTACCTGTGGCAATGGCGATCATCTGCGGCAGGGTACGCGCCCAGAGTTGCGCCGCAGCCGCAGGCAGCATCATCAGGCCGACCGCCATCAGCGTGCCAAGCGCCTGGAATCCAGCCACAAGATTGAGGACGACGAGAAAGAGAAACAGAAAATGATAGAGCGATCCGCGCCCGTCGACCGCGCGCAGAAAGCCAGGATCGAAACACTCGACGACCAGCGGCCGATAGATGAAGGCCAGCACGGCGATCGTGAACGACGTGATTCCGCCGATGAAGTAGAGCGCGGTGGCGTCGATACCAAGGATTGTGCCGAACAGCACGTGCAATAGATCGATATTCGACCCGCGCAGCGAGACGATCAGTACACCCAGCGCCAATGACGAGAGATAGAAGCTGGCGAAGCTGGCGTCTTCGCGTAGCGGCGTTGATCGGCTGACGAGACCTGACAGGACTGCGACGCCGAGGCCTGCGATCAATCCTCCCAATCCCATCGCGGGCAACGACAGACTACCGGCAATGAGAAAGCCAATCGCGGCGCCCGGCAGCACCGCATGGCTCATGGCATCGCCCATCAGGCTCATACGGCGCAGCATCAGCAAGACGCCGATCGGGCCGGATCCCAATCCGAGCGCGAAGCAGGCGACCAGCGCTCGCCGCAGGAAGCCGTAATCAACGAACGGCGCGAACACGAATTGGTAGACGCTCACGCCGCGGTCCGATCGTGCGCCCCGCAAAAGGCGGCATCTTCATCCCATTGCTCGGCCATCAGCTGTGCACGATGGAGATTTGGAGACAGCAGCGTCGTTGCAGTCGGCCCCCATGTGATCATCTCACGCGCGAGTAATAGCGTTTCGGGGAAGTGGGCCCGCACTTGCTCAAGATCATGCAAGACGGCGATGACCGTCCGGCCCTCCCGATGCCAGTTGTGCATCAGATCGAGCAGGTCGCGCGTGGTGCGCGCGTCGATGGCGGTGAAGGGCTCGTCGAGCAGGATGATTTTGGCGTTCTGAAGAAGCAGACGGGCAAACAACACGCGTTGGAACTGTCCAGCCGACAGCGACCCGATCGACCGTCGCTCGAAATCAGCAAGGCCTACCAGGGCGAGGGCGCGACGGGCTTCCATGGCGCTGGCCGTCGAGACAGATCCAAATGCGCCGGATTGCCGCCATGCCCCTAACAGGACCGTGTCGCCAACCGTCATCGGAAAACGGCGGTCGATCTCTGCGGCCTGCGGCAGATACGCAATCTCGGTTGGCCCCGATGCCTGCCGTTCGATTGACCCGGAGGTCAACGCCAATTCACCCATCAACGCCTTTAGGAGCGTCGACTTTCCTGCCCCGTTCGGGCCGGTGACCGCCGTCATGCTGCCCGGCGCGAAGGCGCCGCTCAGATGATGAACGGCTGGATGACGATCATAGGCAATCGTCACATCCCGCAACCGGATCATCGCCTGCTTCATGGCAGCGACACCGCCCAGACGATGGCAAGCCAGAGGACGCCGATCGCCGCCGTTCCAAGCGCCAGCCGGCGACAGGCGGAGCGGCCCATTGCGGACTTCACCAGCAAGCCGGCTGGGCTGACCGCGAAAGCTCTTGTTTCTGCTTTCATTTTATATCCCCGACGTCCTTTGCCTCTGGAACGCTTGCCGCGTTATGTTATAACATAACAATCACGAGCAAGAAGTCGGCCCAAATTGCGGCAATGCTAGGGCAGGCCGCCACGTTGGTTTGCCTCCGACTTCGCTCCTGCGGTCCAGGATTTCCGGATATTTCGGGCCAGCGAGTGAGAGGATTCTGAATGCGGGCTAGCCAGTCGCCAAATGCGTCAAGGACAGGAGACGACAAATTTGTTGGCGAACATCTCCCCAAAGCTGCTCGAGGGCGCGAATGGGTTCGCATCGAGCTCGTTGAGCTGAAGTTGTTCGCTCGCTGTCGGCGCGTGCGGGACATCGATCTGCAACTGGCAGCCGGCAGGCGCACCCACCAGCGAGACCGGCGCATTTTTGCTAGGCTCGAAGTCCACGAAAATCGTCGGATCGTAGATTTCGACTTGCAGCCGTTTCGCTATAACGGGCGTCTTCAGCGGAAGCATGAAGTGCAGCGTCAGGAGCGAGTCCTTGAACTCCATCCAATAGTCGACCGGATCGACGAACGGGACCTTTTTGCCGTTCACACGGGCATAGGTGAAATAGTCGAACTCCTTCAGGCCGTGACATTGACGTTGGCCAATGAGCTCAGCTCTTCCCGCGTGAACTGGCCCTTCTTCGCATGCTGGATTCCTTGAATGGCATAAGCCGAGAACATGTCATCGAACGTCCATGCGTGCCGTATCCCGTTCACGACGCCATCAGGACCGTACATGACCTCGCTGTGAACGGTGACCCAGACATGGGGATGCGCTGACGCCGATGATATGGCCGAGACGATTCCGACAACGACGAACACGAGGGAAAGCAATGCATGTCTCATCAGCAGCGTCCACTTCCGTCTGAACGAAGGACGAACCGATGGCCGGCACTCCCGGCAAACCCGCTCACATAAAAAGAACACCACCTTCATGTTCACGGCATTCTTCCCTCGACCGCGGATCTTCTTTCCAAGTGCAATCGGATGGATCGTACTCTCAATCGTCCTTTGGTACGGCGGTGCCAACGAACTTGTGAATCGCGCCGGTTTCGTATCTGGCAATCCAAGCGCAACATCGGCAGCATTCGCCACATTCTGGTCAGCACCATCGCTCTGGTTTGATCTTTACTTCGCTCTTTCCACGAGCATTTTCGCGGTCGGATGGCGCCTTTATCCGCCGCACCCCTGGTCAAAGTGGTCGATATGGGGCTCCGCCCTGATCGTGTTTGCGACCTACTTCCAAGTCCAGGTGAGCGTGGCAATCAATCGCTGGTATGGCCCATTCTATGACTTGGTTCAGGCGCTCTTGCGAAATCGGCCTCGGTTACAATCGGACAATTCTACAACCAGCTCGCCACCTTTGCTGAAATCGCCTTCTTTGCCGTCGCTGTTGGCGTTCTGACCCGCTTCTTTATCAGCCATTACGTCTTCCGTTGGCGCACGGCGATGAATGACTATTACGTCGCGCATTGACGCCAATTGCGGTTGATCGAAGGTGCATCCCAGCGCGTGCAGGAAGATACCAAGCGGTTTGCCTCCACGATGGAAGATTTGGGCGCGGATATGATCGGCTCGGTAATGACCCTCTTCGTGTTTCTCCCGGTCTTATTGCAGCTATCTGCCAACGTAGCAGATCTGCCTCTGGTGGGCCCCGTTCCTTACCCGCTCGTCATTGCAGCATTGGCGTGGTCGGTGTTCGGAACCGGCTTCCTTGCCCTGGTGGGCATCCGGCTGCCCATGCTCGAATTCGGTAATCAAAAAGTCGAAGCTGCTTACCGCAAGGAGCTCGTTCTCGGCGAGGACGATCCGGGGCGCGCGGCTCCGGCCGCCCTGGCTGACCTGTACGGCGCTATCAGGCGCAATTACTTCAGGCTGTATCTCAACTTCATGTATTTCACCATTGCTCGCATCGGCTATCTGCAGACCGATAATATCTTTCCCTATATCGTGCTTGGACCGACCATTGTGAGCGGTCGAATTACCTTGGGCATCATGAACCAGGTACTCAATGCGTTCTCGCAGGTTCGCTCTTCGCTGCAATATCTCGTGAATTCCTGGTCGACCATCGTCGAACTGATCTCGATCTATCAACGTTTGCGCGCCTTCGAAGGTCGGCTGCAGGGACAACCACTGGAGACAATTGAAAAAGAAGAGATGCTGATTTGATCGGAATAAAGAACGCTGTTTACGGCTTGCAAACCGGAGGCGTCCATACGGACGCGGACGGTTCCGGATCCTTGCGATATCGAGCGAGGATCGGCTCGAGGACCTCTTTTGGCCAGAATTTCGGAGAGCCGATCTGCTTCAAGCAAAAGGCGCTCCAGTACAAGCCAACGCGTGACGGCGACTGGCGAGCTGTGACGGCTTGCGTGACGGCTTCGATATCGTGGGACTCGGGATAAATGTAAACCGTCGTCGGATCGTCCTTCAGGAGGGGGATGATTTGCCCGGCGTGAGATGGCGACCAACTGGTGCAGCCATCACTGCGGCCGCCCGAGTAGTCCACCAGCTTCCCGAACGGAACGTAACCGTCGTGATTTGCATACGGGCTGCGAGGATCTTTTCTGAGGCATATACCCTTTAACAAAACGGCCGCATGTCCGCCGATGGCGCGCTGTCTGGCATTGGCGTTCTCGCCTTCGCCATCAAACTGAACGAACGAGCGTACCAAAACTGCATCTTGTTTGCTTGAGACGCGGTAATAACCTTTGAAGGAGCTTTTCGTCTCACGTGTCACATAAGCGCCGCCGGCCGTCAGGTTCGAATCCATCGCATTGCTAAAGTTCTTCGCGCACTCTCTTCCGTTTGAAAAATCCGCAGCACCCTTCAAATCGCGACCGCTGCCATGACCTGCGGGAATTGCACGAAACGACTGGTCGGCTTCGCAAACAACGTAAAACCGCTTCCCCAAACTGCCATCGCTCAAATCGTTGGGACGCGTCGCATCCATGGCAAAATAGCACGGATTTTTAACGACGCCTTCGCTCACCTTTCGTAGGTAAAGGGCGCGTGCCCTCTGCAAGACCACTTGCGCGATCTGCCCTTCGCCTTCGCCTATATGGCTCCGTAACCAAGCCGGCATGTCCGGCGGCTGCTCTGCTGCAACGGATCCACCCATCCCCCACACGGCAACTGTAATGCTGAGGCAAAGGCTCTTGATGAAGTGCAATCCTGACCCCAGCAACGAAGATCTCCACCTTCTTTGACACGTTCTCGGTTTAGTTGCTTTTCCGGCAATGATCCGGCGATCGAGGATTGAACGTGGCGCGCAGCTGCTCGATGTGCTGGACCGTCTGTGCGGATATCGATGCATCACTTCGATTGGACATCATCAGGGAATTCGCGGTCATTGCAGCGCTATCGAACGCCGATGCAAGAAATCCGGGGATTGTGATCAGCGCCTGAAGATGGGCGGCGATCGCTGCTAGCAGCAGATCATGCGCGCGCGATCTCGCCTCAAGACTCTCCAACTGGGCTTCCAGCATCGCTATGTCATCTGCGTTTGGCAAGGCATTCATCTGGAACAAAGCTCCGATCTTATGACCGCAATGGATCTCCGACAGACAGCCCGAGATCGCTCGTTAAGGGCGCCGGAAGACGACTAGCATCGCGACGGAGCGCCACCCCGCTGCGATCTGCTTAGGCGTCGGGCCTGGTTTCACGTCATCGGGATAAACGATCTCAAACGTCTCCATGCCGCACCCAACGCGTCAAATCGCCGGTACACCCGCGCATTTCGCACACTCGCCTTCCACCTCAATCATCGGATGTCCGGTCCTGAAACCAGTCGTTTTCGCGGCGCTCCGCAAGCCACGTGCGACCAGTTCCGAGACCGTTTCCTGGACCGAGCCGCATTGACTGCAGATCATAAAGACCACCGTCTCATCTTCCCGATGGTGATGATCGCAGGCGAAAAAGGCGGACCGAGAGACCAGCCGATGGACGCATCCCGCCTCCTGGAGGAATTCGAGAGCGCGGTAGACCTGAACCGCCTGCACCTTGCGCGAACCGCTGAGCTTTTCGGCGATCTCGTAGGCGGCCATTGGTTTCCCAATCGCGGCAAGCAGCGCCAGTACGCGTTGACGCGCCGGGGTGAACGGTATCCCTTTTGACCCCGCGTAGGAGCGGGCGCGGCTCTGCACCGCGTCAGCGGCGTCACGATGCGCATCAACTCGAACTGCGTTCGGATCGGAAGCACGATGCATCTGATGCATCTAAAGTCTCCCATTGACGGCCTGGGGTGTAACATTATAACAAACTACATGTTATAACATTACACTTCGGAGCGTCCATGAACAAGCCCCAAATCGCGGAGGATCCCGGCCTTCTAAGCCATCGCGTGACGACAGCTTGCGAGCCTTTGAACCCCGAGGTGGTCGTTCTCGGAATGAACGTCAGATCCAGGCGCCGTGAGCGGATCTACGACGCCGACAAGGTGTGGTCCGCGGAACATACGATCCGGGACTACACCGAAATCTAAGGACGTTGCCGGAATGGATCGCCATCGCGCCAATCCACCCTCGACGATCACATCACAGCCGGAGCATTCATGATCAAGTCTCAAATCGGGGGAGATTCCCGTCTCCCCGTCACCGTCCTGTCTGGATTCCTTGGCGCCGGAAAGACCACCCTCCTCAACAACATCCTCACTAACCGGGACGGCATGAAGGTGGCGGTCATCGTCAACGACATGAGCGAGGTAAACATCGATGCCGACGCTGGTAAAGCAGGATGGCGACCTGTCGCGCACCGACGAAAAGCTGGTGGAAATGTCGAACGGCTGCATCTGCTGCACGCTGCGCGACGATCTTCTGAAGGAGGTGCGGCGTCTCGCAGACGATGGACGCTTTGATGCCCTCCTGATCGAATGCACCGGGATTAGTGAACCGCTGCCGGTCGCGACCACCTTTGACTTTCGGGACGAAGATGGCGTCTCCCTATCCGATGTGGCGCGGCTCGACACCATGGTCACCGTTGTCGATGCAGTGAACCTCCTGAACGATTACTCCAGTCGGGACTCTCTGCGCACGCGCGGAGAGGTCGCCGGCGAAGGCGACGAGCGTGCTCGTTGACCTGCTGGTCGAGCAGATCGAATTCGCCGACGTCGTCGTGCTCAACAAGGCCGGATCCGTCTCGCTCGAACAACGTGAGTTGGCACGCAAAATCATTGCCTCGCTCAATGCGGCAGCGCGCATCATCGACGCCGACTATGGACGCGTCCCGCTGGGCGCGGTCCTCAATACCGGCCTGTTCGATTTCGAGCGCGCACAAACCCACGCGCTCTGGTTCAAGGAACTGAATGGCTTCAAGGAGCACCTGCCGGAGACGGAGGAATATGGTATTCGCTCCTTTGTCTATCGGGCACGGCGTCCTTTCGCGCCGATGGCGTTCAATGCCTTTGTCAACAGACCTTGCCGGGCGTCGTTCGGGCCAAGGGCTTCTTCTGGCTGGCGACCCGGCCCAATTTTGTCGGTGAACTCGCCCAGGCCGGCGCGCTTGTCCGCACCTCAAAGCGCGGTTTGTGGTGGTCCGCCGTGCCGCGCGAGCGCTGGCCGGACAATCCGGAGTGGCACGAAAGCATGAAACCTTACCTTGATAGCATATGGGGTGACCGGCGCCAAGAAATCGTGTTCATCGGCCTCGCCGATCAGATGGACGAAAAGGCCATCCGCGCAGAGCTCGACGCCGCGCTGACCGGAATGGTCGATGCCTTCACGCCCGGCGCCTGGCGTAACCTTCCCGACCCATTTCCCGGCTGGGAAAAGCAGGCGGCCTAGCTCGCAAGGCAAACGCGGGCGCACCGGCAAGGATTGCCGGCACCAGTCGCGCGCGCATGGTGTATGCGTCGAGGATGCTTTTCACGCTTCGACCTGATCGTAAAAGGGTGCGGCGTCCACGCTAGACCATCCTCTACTCGGCATTTCATGGCTCACCCCATGCGAGCACGCATTACTGCTTGATCGCAATTTGGCCCGTGTTCATAGCGCTATTGGTTTGGCCAAATATTTTATGGGTCAGTCTGCCGAGACCGAAGGCCATATACTCGAGGCTTTCCGTCTCTCCCCTCGCGATATGATGGCCTACCAGTGGATATATTTTGTAGGCGCAGCCAAACTGCATCTCGGCACGGATGCCGAAGCGGTCGCTTGGCTACGACGAAGTCTTGAGGCCAACCGCAATTTCCCCACTTCCCATTTTGCGTTGGCCGCGGCCTTGGGGTTACTCGGCGCGATAGATGAGGCGCGAGCCGCTGCGAAGGCGGCACTTGCGCTCAACCCGGGCTTTACCATCCGCCGCTTGCGTACCCACAAATTCAGCGACAATCCAACTTACCTTGCGGGGCGGGAGCGGATGTGTGAAGGCTTGCGTTTAGCCGGTGTGCCTGAGGGCTAATGTCCGTTCCGGGTGTGCGCCGTGGAAAGGCGGCGCTTTCCAGTGGGTGTAAGTCCCACCCGGCAACCGCTCCAGCCGGAAGCAACCGGAGCAGTCATGGAGGTAACGAAGTGGCTGAAGCCTTCGGTTAGCGTGTCACGAATACGGTGACAGCGCGAGTGTGCAGGCCGTAACGCGAGTGAACGCCGAGCAAGCCTCGAAAAGGACGATGCGCAGGCCGACCCGACGACCCTTTCGGGGAAGGCTGACACGGCTGGGTGAATGAGCGAAGCAGTACGCCCAGCCGCTGCGCCGGGGTAGTGGCGACAGCATGTACACAAGGAAAGCGTACGCAACACGGGAGACCCCAAGGCGTGGTCAGGGATGACCAACCGGACGCCCGTGAGGGACAGGCCGGGCGCCCTGGGGAGTCGGAGAGGTTCGTTGTACCGCTGAAGCCGGGTAATGCCGGTGGAGGGAAGGGACCTCAGTTCAAGACGAACGCAACACGTAGTGAGGGACCTGGAGATTGGGCAACCTATCAACTCCGAAGAGTGTTCAGAAACTGCAGAAGGCGTTGCACGCGAAAGCGAAGGCAGAAGCCGGCTATCGCTTCTACGCCCTGTACGACAAGATCAGCCGTGACGACATCCTGGCTCATGCCTATGCCCAGTGCCGCTCCAACAAGGGCGCACCGGGTGTGGATGGTCAGGACTTCGCGGACATCGAAGCGTATGGGGTGCAGCGGTGGCTTGGCGAACTGGCGCTTGCGCTCAGGCAGGAGACTTATCGACCGGACCCTATCAGAAGAGTGTTCATACCGAAGGCCAACGGCAAACTCAGGCCGCTGGGCATCTCGACCTTGCGGGATCGGGTCTGCATGACAGCAGCGATGCTGGTGCTGGAACCGATCTTCGAAGCCGATCTTCCACCAGAACAGTACGCCTACCGTCCTGGGCGCAACGCCCAACAGGCGGTGGTCGAGGTGGAAGCGCTGCTGTTCCGTGGCCACCCGGAAGTCGTCGACGCCGACCTCGCGGACTACTTCGGAAGCATTCCGCATGCCGAACTTCTAAAGTCGGTAGCGCGCCGGATTGTTGATCGGCGCGTGCTGCATCTGATCAAGATGTGGCTGGAATGCCCCGTGGAAGAAACCGATGATCGAGGAAGGAAGACACGCACGACCGAGGCCCGGGACAACCGGCGCGGCATTCCGCAAGGCTCACCCATCTCACCACTGCTGGCGAATCTGTACATGCGCCGGTTCGTGTTGGGATGGAAGATGCTCGGGCTGGAGCAAAGCCTCGGCTCTCGCATCGTGACCTACGCCGACGACCTCGTGATCCTGTGCCGGAAGGGCAAAGCCGAAGAGGCCTTGCAGCGACTGCGCGAGATCATGGGTAAGCTGAAGCTCACGGTCAACGAGGAGAAGACACGAATCTGCAAGGTGCCGGAAGAGGAGTTCGACTTCCTGGGGTACACGTTTGGGCAGATGTATTCAGCGAGAACCGGAAAGGCGTATCTGGGGTACCGGCCATCGAAGAAGAGCATCAAGCGCATGGTCGAGAACATCCACGCGCTGACCGCCCGATCGGGGACATGGCAAGAGACCACAGAGCTGGTGGAGAAGTTGAACCGCACGCTGCGCGGATGGGCGAACTACTTCGAAGTAGGCACCGTCATCAAAGCGTACCGGGCGATCGACAACTACACCGCTGTGCGGTTGCGCCGGTGGTTGCGCATCAAGCACAAGGTCAGGCGACGCAAGGGCGGGACCTATCCACTCTCGCACCTTTACGGGCACTTCGGGCTCGTACGCCTGATGCCGGCTTGGGCACGACGTGCCGTGGGTGAAGGCGTGAAGTCTTGTCCGAGAGCCGGATGCGGGCGATCTGCATGTCCGGTTCGATGAGCGGGATGTGGAAACGGAGTCACGGTTGAACCACTAAGGCACCGCCAGACGAAAGAGGCGGCAACAGATATGTTCAGCCTACAGCCACCGCGTCACATCTCGACTCTACTCAAAGACGGAAGGGGCTCAGCTTGAACGGCACGTCGGTTCTACCCTCAAGAGCAGACATCGTCAGGCTACCCCCGGCACGTCCGTTTCGTGCCACATGTATGGCCCGGGCCGTGCGTTGCAAGACAGAAGCTCCAAGACCGACGAACGTGAGAGCTGCAACAATGTATCAGGCCTCTAACGTGGAGCATTTGCTCCGGGCCATCATGGGTATCCGCGCGCATCCGAGGCTGACTAGCGGAAAGACCTCGTTGGGCCATCATGGCACCCAGTCTCTTGGTTGCGCCGGGCAGACCGTTCGTCCATCTCTTCATTCCATCCCGCAGACCTCGGTGGGAAAGCTGTCGATACTAAACTATTCAGTCTCCGTTCTGATGGTTGACGTCAGCCGGATCACGTGAAGCCATCCCCTCGGAGCCACCGTCGCTCGCTCGCCCAATGAGGCGAGTGATGGTGGCGGAGAGGGGTGGCGGGCATCTCCTTGGTGAACCTGAGCGAGCCTTTGTCATGCTGCATGGGTGATCCTCGGTTGATAGGTGCCACCGCGCGCGAGAACCGCCCAGGCGATGCGGGCGAGCTTGTTGGCGAGCGCGATCGCCAGCATGTTGCGGTGCAGCCGTTTTGAAGCTTGCTCGACCCAGGGCCACAAACCCTGCATCGCTGCGCTCGGCCGCCGCTCGAGAACGACGTGTGCGGCCTGCACGAACAGTGTTCTCAGGTACTTGTTGCCGCGCTTGGAGATCTTGCCCAGGATTGTGCGATCCCCCGTCGACTCCTGCTTCGGCACGAGCCCGAGCCAAGCGCCAAAGTCGCGGCCCTGCTTGAATCCGGTGCCGTTGCCGATCGCCGCCACCACGGCGCTGGAGATGATCGGCCCGACCCCAGGTACGGTCATCAGGCGCTGACAACTGTGGTCTTGCTCCGCCAGCGCTTCGATTCCGGCCGACACGGCTGCAATGCGCTCGTCAGGCCGACGCCAGTCTTGGGCCAGGTCAGCAATGAGGCCAACCATTCTGGGCGAAAGCGCGCCAGTGTCTGAGCTTAGAATTTCCGATAGCGCCTTGCGCAAGGGCATCGGGCCCTGACGCACCGTGATGCCGCGCTCGATGAGGAAGCCGCGGATTTGGTTGATCACGCCCGTCCGCCGTCCGACAAGACGTGAGCGCACGCGATGCAAGCCAGCAAATCCATCTGTTCCGGCGTCTTGATCGTCACGAAGTGCATGGTGGGCCGCTGCACTGCCTCCGCGATCGCCTCGGCATCGCGGTACTCGTTCTTGTGCCCTTTGAGGAAGGGCTTCACGTACTGGGCCGGGATCAGACGCACATCGTGGCCGATCTCAGCCAGCTGCCGACCGATGTGATGGGAGCCCGAGCAGGCCTCCATGCCGATCAGGCAACGTGGAATATTGGCGACACGGTGTTCGAGCTGACTGCGTGACACCTTCTGCTGCAGAACGATGGCACCCCGCTGGTCAAAGCCAACGAGGTGGAAGGTGTTCTTGCCGATGTCGATCCCGATCGTGGTGACGATTCCAGCTATCTTCTGAAATGTGCGCATCGCATGCTCCTTGAGCTTTGCTTCACCGCCTCCCAGCCACAGTCCAGCAAATTAGGCCGCTGAGCACGGCCGGGCCATCCCATTAGCAGACATCGGCACCTGATCGATCACCTCGTTAGCGCGCAGTAGGAACGATCCGAGCGCGTCGTTGACGACGTAAAGTGCATCCGCGCGACCACTGAGCGATGAGCGGCACCACAGTGCCGCAGCGGCGGTGAGGCCCCCGTTCGGCCCTCGGGTGCGGCAACTCCTGCCAACCACTCAACGGAAATTTACTGGTTCGCCCGTTCGGCGGCGGCCATGTATTTCGAATAGAAATGCGCAACCCGCTCGCGCCACATTCCGACGAACGCCCCCGATGTCAGCTTATCCACCGATTTCCACGCGTCTTTGACGGCCGGAAGGGTATTCCGCCAGATCGCGCGTTTGCACCATTTTTCGCCTTTCTCCCTGCCTTCGCTGGTGGCACACATGGATTTCCAAGCGATGCGATCAGGTTGGCTGATGTGCTCGGCTGCGCCTTCCCAGCCTTGTTGATGGATCAAGTAAAGATCACTCAAGGTCGGCTTCTTCTGCGTCACCCACTCGAACAGAATGCCTTCGGTAATGACCTTGTAGGCCGCCGCAATGGCATTGTCGCGGGAATCGAAAATCTGCCCGGAGCCGAATTTGTTGAACTCGTATTTGCTCAGTTGGAATAGGCCGATATACGAGCCGGTGTGTTGCTTGGGGTCGAAACCGGACTCGATCCTGGCAACCGCTTTCATGAAATTGAAATCCAGACCGAAAGCGTCGGAAGCGCGCTTGATCTCCTCGACCGGCGTTCCGACCGGGGTGTCCTTAATATCCGCCGGTTTCTCGGCAGGCGGCAGTTCGGACCAGACGTAATAGATGAGATACCGGAAATCCTGCGTCACCGGCGCCGGGTTGGAGGCATTGCGCGTTGTCGGCACCGGTCGGGCGGCATCATGGTGGCCCAAGTCCACCGATTTTGTCTCGATAGAATTGTCGCCGATTTCGGCTTGGGCCATCAACGACGGTCCGGAACCCGCCCCGGGCACCGAGCCAAGCTCTGCTCCAAGCACTGTTCCAGGCCCGGCAGATCCCTCTGGCACGCCGGCGAAGAGCGCAGGCGCACGGGGCGTCTCGGCGCTCACAGCCGCTTCCGGCATTGCGTCCGGCACGGTCGCGCCTGGCGTGTTTCCGCCAACCTGATGAATCATCCCCGTGAATATGGCACCCACGATGCAGGTAGCCTGCAAGGCTTTCATTGCCCCCAACTCCGCGGCACGGTCCAGGAAAGAACGCTCCACGCATGTTCCCCATAGTCCAAGACGACACGCTAGATGTTTTTTAGAGGAATGTCCCACGCGAGGCGGCGGACAAGATTGGGATGGGTCACATTTACTGGATCTGTTGCTAAATGCGACATCCTTATCGCCGCTCGCGACTGCCGAGGCTCTTGGCCTCGACATCCCGCCCACGATGCTCGCACTCGCGGATGAAGTCATCGAGAAGCCTTGCGCTGCCAGGAACTCAAGCGCTCGGTAAACCGTCGGTGGCGCGATCCGACGACCTGCTCGCCGTTGCATCTGTCTTAGTCCGTCATAAGCCCCGATTGGCCGGCCCTGCTTCAGAATCTCAAGGACCGATCGACGCGGAGCTCCGAACGGAAGACCACGGTCGCGACAAACCGCGTCGACCGCCTCCACCCGGCCCGCTCGCGAGCTAACTGCGGTCTTACCTGTTCGTCCAGAACGATCTTTTCCCATAGCGACTTCCGATCGGCGGACCCCGTCTGT
This sequence comes from uncultured Alphaproteobacteria bacterium, assembly GCA_963734795.1. Classification (GTDB taxonomy): domain Bacteria; phylum Pseudomonadota; class Alphaproteobacteria; order Rhizobiales; family Xanthobacteraceae; genus Bradyrhizobium. Next base: position 4,550 of record CAVTIW010000008.1, on the reverse strand, counting down.
TTAGTCCCTATACGTGACTCATATCTTTTTCGAGATGCCAAGGAAGAAGCCGCGGCGCGGGCCGAACTGCGGCGCGAACACGCCGATACCGCTTCCGCTCCTGATCTGGTAGACCGTATCGAACAAGTTGACGACGTCGAAGCGAACCGTCATCGGCTTGGGATCATTCGGCAGCAGGAATTCGCGCTTGATGCCGATATTGACCTGCGTGTAAGCAGGGACCGAGTCGATGTTGGCGTCGCCGCTGCGCAGACCGCTGCCATAGATCATGTCGGCGCTGAGTTTGGTGCCGCACCACCACAGCCCACCATCGCCGAACGTCTCGGCGACCGTCGCTGGCCGGCCGCAGAACTGGTAAATGGCACCCGCCGACGCGGTGACGAACTGGTTGTGATCCGTATAGATAAAGTGCGTCTGGATGTACTGAAACTCGGTCAGGCCCCCGAGATCCGAAAGCGGCGTGGTGTTGTTGAACAGATATTGGTTCGACACCACCTGGCTCGCTCTCTGTTGGGCCACGGCGACGTTGGCATAGGCCTGGAAGTTGCCGCTCTTGTATTTGGCGTGGAATTCGATGCCTTCGTTGTATCCGTTAGCATAGTTGAATGCGCTCAGCACGTAGGCCTGGCCGAAGAGGCCGTTGTCGAGGAGGTCCGTCGCAATCTTGTAGTAGGCATCGACGCCAAGATCGAGGCTGGAGCAGTCCTTCGATGGCGAGGTGCATCCGAACGGAATCTTTTGATCGACGCCGGCATCGAAATAATGCGAGCGCTCCGGCAAGACCGGGTCGTTGGCCTGGCCGGCATTCGGTGCTCCCGTGGTGTTGTTGAACAGGCCGATGTTGGCGGGGGCCGCCTCAACCAGCACCGGCGGCGTGAAGTAGCGTGCATAGCCGGCGTGGAACGTGGTGTTCTCGAAGGGTTTATAGGTGGCGCTGAGCCGCGGGCTGAGCTGGTTGGCGCTGACAAATTCATACATCTGGTCGAAGCGCAAGCCGGCGTTGATGGTCAACTGGTTGGTCAGCTTCCACTCGTCCTGGGCGTAGACCCCCATCAGCACGCCAAGCTTCGAGACGTTGTCGGTGATCGACTGCGGCGGACCATTGTCGGTGCCGTCGCAGATCATGCAGGGCTCGACCAGCGACGTATTGCCGACGAAGGCCTGCTCGCCGCTGACTGTGAAGCCGGCGCGGATCGTATGGGCCGAATTGACCTGATACGCGCCATCGCCCTGGATGCCGTTGGTGTAGGAGGTGCGGGTGATAGTCGAGGCGATGCCGTTGAGCAGCAGATCGCCGACGGGATCCGGCAAGAAGTGCAAATTGTTGTAGCGGGTGAAATACGACAATTGCCCGTCGAAGCCGTTGGCGGATGTCTGCACTGACAATAGGCCAAAGTGCGTAACCTCCCACTGGTTTTCGTTGAGCAGCGCTGAATTGAAATTGGTAAAGCCGAATGCGTTGGTGACTGGCGGGTTTCCATTTTGTCCGACCGGTTGACCGGGATTGTTGGGAATCTGAAAGTTGTTGATCGAGGTGCCGGCGATCAGGCTGACCCGAGTGGTCGGATCGACGAAAGCGGACATGTAGGCAAAGCCTTGCTCCTGCTGGGAGAAATCGTGGATTGCATTGTACGCGGGGGTCGGATTTTCGAGCCCCACCGTGGTCTGCAGATAGCGGCCGGTGAAGTAGTACTGGACGCCGGGAAAGCAATCTGCGGAAGCCGGCGGTGCCTTTACGTAGGTTGGCGTGGTCGTGACCGCGGGACATTTGCCGCCGAACGTGCCGCCGTATTCTACGCTTGGCGTAATGGTTCCATGACTGCCGCCGTACATGCTGACGGTGCCGCTGTTGTTGAAAAGATCGGTGCGAGTCGTGATGTCGACGAGACCGACCGTGCGCAGCCCGAATTCCGCCGGCAGGGCCCCAACGACCAGAGACATGCTACCGATAAAGCTGGTGTCGAAAATGCTGCCGAAGCCGGTGAGCCCGTCGGGCAGCATCACTCCGTTGATCCGGAACTGGACGTTGGCGTGATCGTTGCGGACATGCAGCAAGCCGCTGACGGCGGAATCCTGCGAAACCCCGGGGGCCTGCAGCAGCACCTTCTCAACCGATTGGTTGGTGCCTTGCGGCAGATCCTGGATGGTGTCGTGGCTGATGGTGTCGGAGGTCGTGCCGATGGTTGTATACAGATCGCTGCGCTTCTGATCGAAGACGTTGCTTTTTGCGGCAAGCCGCGCGGCGGGCGACGTCGGCGTTGAAGTCGGCGTGGTCGGCGTGGTCGGCGCTGTCCGCGCAGATACGGCGCGCTGGGCAACTGCGCGCGGCTTCGGCTTCTGCATCCGTGTCCGTGTTACTTGCTTGGGTGGCTCGACAACGATGTACGGAAGTGCGGTCGCGCCATTTCCCGCAGGAGCCGGCGTCTGTGAAAGTGCGCCGCCGAGGCTACAGAGCATAAGTGAAGCTGCGCCAGAGGCCGCCAACATTGGTTTCACGAAGACGGACATTGTCCCACTCCTGATCGAGCAGCGGCCAAATTCGTGATCGTCAACGACGTCGGAAGAGTTCGCCGTCAACGTACGACGGGACCTATTGGACCCATTCCGCGGTGCAGATTGGCCGATGCATCTCCTGGCTGTCGCGCAAGGATCGTCAAACAATCGATGTCAGGAGAGCGGGGGGAGCGCGAGGCTGAAAAGCAACTCGAACGGCGTTCAGATGGGCAAACTCGGCGGCGGTAGTCAGGTACAAGAGTTCCACGGCTTGCGGGAGCACCAGCAGTGGTGGCGTTGCAAATGAAACCGCGTTGGCCATGGCGACAACGGCGCAGATTGCGCAGTGATCGTTCGGGTGTTGGTCGGAATCCCGGTCGGAGGCAGGTTGCTGAGTCGACTGACTAACTGTTTCCGGCGCAGTGAAGCCGTTGGCTAAAGAAAAATCGGGCTGCGTTGCGCCGGATTGAATAGCCGGTGCCGCCTGCACGGCACCCCCGTGGAAATGGCCGAACGAAAGCGCAAACTGGACAACCAACGCAAAAAGCGCAAGTCGCGAACCATGTTTGATGTTCGATCGGAACCACTTCATGCCTGCACGCACCTGCGTCCGAAGGCCGAGATATGCACCGCTAGTCCGACGCTATATTATAACGTTCCAAGGATCGTCAGGGTCAACCGTAGTTGATCCGCGCGTCGCGAAAACTCCCCAGATGTGTGATTTTTGCAACGCAAGATATGAATGCGATCAGCGTTCTTCGCCGCGGCCAGTCGCGCCAAGCAGCAACCGATCAGAAGAATATTAAGAGCGCGACGAGCTCATAACCGCACGACCGCAGCTGTCAAACCGTGAGCTAACCGAGCTCGATGTCTCAGAAGGGTCAAACTGAGAAGTGGCGTCGCATCCGCAGAGAGGCCGCTCTACCCCGATGAACGGACATCGTCAGACCGGGCCGACTGGTCCGTTTCGTGTCCGCTTCTACCCGTGACGCATCATCGCCAACAAGGCTGCGGGGAGCGATTATTCGAATTCCTCGGGAAATTTTCCGGAGAGCTTTCCCGGCTTTCGCGAGCCTGGCGAAGGGGGATGGGGTGGGGCCGGGGTGGTCCGTTCCGGATCGCCGCTGTTTTCTGCGACGCTGGTCATCAGCGATCAGGCCGAAGCACCTGCCTGTTATACGCCGCGTTCACTCTCAAGGCTGGGCCGCGAAAACGTTTCGCCGCATTTGCCGGTAGTGATTCACAATGCGTCAGGCCGCGTGACTTTGTTCTGAGAGCGCGTGAAGGTGCTCCTTGAGCGGATAGTCGCCGATCGGCAGATCAGTGACAGCGGCGAACGCCTCCGCGATGTTGTCCGCGCCGGCCAACAGCAGCATAGACAAGGTCCACGACCATTTCTCGCGTGGGAAGTACTTGGCGCACATCGCAGCGACCCGCCATGCCGCCTTCGCCTTCTCATGGGCGTTAACCTTTGCAACGGGTCGCGCCGATTTCCTCGCCGCAAAGTCAACAATGATGGCAGCCTGTTGCTCTGTTGGAGCCCTCGCTGCTTCAAGCGAGCAGCTGCGATTGTCGTCGGGGCCAGTCTCGCGAGCTGCCTTCTTCGCCTCCGGTGACAACGACGCGACCTTCACAGCGCGATGCGCGTCGTACTTATCGATACCGAGTTCGCGCGACGCGGCGTTGACGCCGCCCGCCTGTTGCCCGGCCTTGCGATGCGTTGCGTTTTGCAACGCATAGGATTTCTCGGTGATCGCAATCCACTCGGCGACTTGCTCATCCCGCTGCAACGTCGACAGCTCGGCACGGTGAAGGTTTTCGCTGATCTCCCATAAGCGGGCCTCCTCCATCGTCATGTCAACGATGTGGGCAAGGATACCGGGCCGCCCAAGGAGGCGCATGGCCTCAATACGATGCCGGCCGGCGACAAGACGATAACGGCCTTCATCGTTCTTCTTGAGGACGGTGATTTCGTACTGGAGGCCCATCTTCTCGATCGAGGCGGCTAGGCGATCAACCGCCTCACGGTCAACTTCGCGGCGATCGTCGCCAATCTC
>CAVTIW010000007.1:0-1142307 GCA_963734795.1 uncultured Alphaproteobacteria bacterium | reverse complement strand
AGGTTTTCGGATGCCGGCCCGTGATGATGGCGCCACGGATTCCGGGGGCCGGCGTACGCAAACCTCCAAGGGAGGAAACCGCGGGAGATCGGGCACGGCGGAGCGTCAGACGCTATGGAGATTTCGGCGCTGGCGGTCTGTTGCCGAGGTGCGTTGACTGGCTGTTTGGGAAGCGGTCGAAGGGGTGGCGAACTCGGTGGGACGATCGCGATAGGCAGAACCGACGTTGTGCGGCGTAGATTGCTCGACGAGGCGGTTGTCCAGGGCGGCGCGACGGCGAGCATGGTCATGGCCGATCAAGAGCCGGCGCAGCAGAAGTACAGTACTGGAATGTCGCCGCGAAGCTGGTCTGATCATGATGTGTCGATCCTGATCACGGCGGTGGGAGCCGCGGGACGGTAGCGCGGCGAGGAGCCGCGCTGGAATGTCTCGATGATGATCATGCGACCGCCGCAGCACGGGCACGGGTGCGAGAGCGGCTTGGGCTCGCTGGTCTCGCCGGAGGTGGTGGTGTCCGCGGTCCTCGGGCTTTGCCATTGATACGTCGAGCAAGCTGGCGCGCGCGGGCGATGTTGTCGGCGCGCGTGCCGCTGGCGAGCAGGCCGTAGTGGCGGATGCGGTGGAAGCCGTGCGGCAGGACGTGGATCAGGAAGCGGCGGATGAACTCGCCGGTTGCGAGTGTCATGACCTTCTGGCGATCACGACCATCGGCGCGATAGTCCTTCCATCGGAAGGTGACGCCGGTGCGGTCGCAGGCGATCAGCCGGCTGTTGGCGATGGCGACGCGGTGGGTATAGCGCGACAGATAGGCCAGCACGGCCTGTGGTCCGCCGAACGGACGCTTGGCATAGACGACCCATTCGGCTCGGCGCAGCGGTGCCAGATACGCCGCGAACGCCTGCGCGTCGGCGAGAGCGGCATGATCGCCGAAGAACTTCAGGCGGCCGGCCTTGTGGGTCGCGATGCAGCTTCTCCAGGAACAGCCGGCGGAACAGGCGTGAGAGCACGCGCACCGGCAGGAAGAAGCCGGGCCGGCACGCCACCCAGCGCTCGCCGTCGAGCGAGATGCCGCCGCCCGGCACGATCATGTGGACGTGCGGGTGATGGGTCATGGCCGAGCCCCAGGTGTGCAGCACGGAGGTGATGCCGACGCGGGCGCCGAGATGCTTGGGGTCGGCGGCGATCGTGGTCAGGGTCTCGGCCGAGGCCTTGAACAGCAGATCGTAGACGACGGCCTTGTTCTGGTAGGCGATGTCGGCGATCGGCCGCCGGCAGCGTGAACACCACGTGATAGTACGGCACCGGCAACAGATCGGCCTCGCGCGCGGCCAGCCAGTCCTTTGCCGCCGCGCCCTGGCACTTCGGGCAGTGCCGGTTGCGGCAGGAGTTGTACGAGATCTGGGTATGCGCGCAGTCCTCGCAGCGCGCGACATGGCCGCCGAGCGCCGCCGTGCGGCAGCTCTCGATCGCCGACATCACCTTCAACTGGCCGAGGCTGACATGGCCGGCATTGGCTCGGCGCCATGCCGGTCCGTGGTCGCGGAAGATATCCGCGACCTCCAGCGATGGACGCGGCACGAGCGCCGCGCTTTAAGCGGGCGGCTCGGCCCTCTCGACCTTGCGGGCGATATGCTCCAGCGGGCTCATGACCTCCCGGATGGTCTTGGTGGCGACGCGGGTATAGAGCGCCGTGGTGTCGAGCTTGGCATGCCCGAGCAGGACCTGGATCACCCTGATATCGATGTTCTGTTCCAACAGATGCGTGGCAAAGCTGTGCCGCAAGGTGTGGAGCGATACGCGCTTGTCGATCTCGGCCATCTGGGCCGCGGTATGGCAGGCGCGATTGAGCTGGCGCGTCGTCATCGGCTGCACCGCGATCGCGTCCTGGAAACAGCCAGCCCTGCGGCCGTGCCGCCTTGCCACCAGGCACGCAGCAGCTCGAGCAGATGCGGCGACAGCATCACGTAGCGGTCCTTGCGGCCTTTGCCTTGCTCGACGCGGATGACCATGCGCTTGCTGTCGATGTCGCCGATCCTTGAGCGAGATCACCTCGGCGGCGCGCAGACCTGCGCCGTAGGCCACGCTCAGCGCCGCCTTGTATTTGAGCCCCGGCGCGGCATCGAGCAGGCGCGCCACTTCCTCCGGGCTGAGCACGACCGGCAGCTTGCGGGGCTCGTGGATGAACGTGGTGTGCTCGATGATGTCGGAGCGCCTGAGCGTGACCCTGAAGAAGAACCGCAAGCGCAGCCACAGCTGTGATTGAGGATGGGGACGTGCGCGCCGTTCGCCGCCAGATGCAGTTGAAAGCGTCGCACGTCCTCGAAGCTCGCCGTATCGGGCGATCGGCCGAGGAATGCAGCAAAGTCCTTGATCGTGCGGATGTAGTCTTGTTGGGTCTTCGGCGCTAACTTGCGGATCGTCATGTCTTCGATCATGCGCCGCCGCAACGGGCTCATGGCCTCGTCGGTCATGGGGATGCTCCTGTCTTGAGTGAAGGTTGCGAACCCCTCATCTCAAGACAGGACGCCCCGTCGCGCTATCGTGTTGGCTGTGTCGCCCGCCGCAGCGCCCTACCGCGCGAGCGGTTTAGTCCTTTGGCACTTTTCGGACATGGCGCGATGTCCGACCCGAGTCCGTGATGCAAAGCAAAGCAGACGCTGGCCTGCCCGGACATAGGAAAAAACCCCGTCGGCCCTCGACGGGGGCAGTTCGGGAGAGCGATGAACACGCTGGACGGCGGATTTCGGCGAGCCGCTGCTGATGCCGCCAACGGCGATACAGTCATTGTCCTGCGGCCGATCGGGCATAAGAAGGTATTTTTGACGGTATAAAAACGGGCTAATGATAAAAATGGCGCATTACACGGGACATTTGACAGTTTGTGAATCCAGCCCGGGGAGCCAAACAAATTCAATAGCTCAGTCGCAAAGTGCTATGCTGCTGCACGCATCGCAAAAGGCGTGATGCACATGCAACGACCCGAATTCATCACATTCTTTGGAGCTGCGGCGGCTGTATGGAACCGCGCCAAAGGGCCCACGGCATTATTGCGCGAAGCAGGATACCTCTTGCTCGGGCTTGTTTCGCTCGCGACAGTGACCGGCCTGTATTTTTGGCTGGACGTGCCCCTGGTCGCAGCGGCGTTCACCTATTTGGTCGTACTTGTCCTGTTGTCCCTTGTAACTAACCTCTCGTCCTTGATCGTTCTTTCGTTCATAGGCGTCTGTTGCCTGAGTTATTTTTTCGCTCCTCCGATCTACAGCTTCCGCGTCGATTACCCACAAGACCTCATCACAATATCGGCGTTTGTGATTACCTCATTCGTCGTCAACTTCCTGGTGACGAGAGTTCGCGAAGCCAACCAGAGATTGGAAGTCACTAACGAAGCGTTGCGGATCGAGAACGTGGAGCGCAAGCGGGCCGAGCAGGCCCAGCGGGAAAGCGAAGACAATCTCCGTCAAATCATGGACACGGTATCGGGCCTCCCCTGGTCAACGGGCTCCGACGGCTCTGAAGGCAAGAAGGCCGAAGTACAGCCCGGATTCATGGCACAGGTGCAAGCCATTCTAAATGTGCTTCCGGCCTATACCTGGTACGCAGCTCCACGCGGCGCCCTCACGTTCGTGAATACACGCACTGCGGATTACCTTGGTATTCCGAACGATCATCCCCTGCGTTTCGGCATCGACATTGGCGCACAGTGGGACGACTGGGTCCCGTTGTTACATCGGGACGACCAAGAAGAAGCGCGCAAATACTGGTCAAACCTGCTGCGCACGGGCGAAGGCGGTGAGCATAGTTATCGCGTTCGTAGCGCTCAAGGAGACTACCGCTGGTTCCTCACTAGCATCCAACCGCTCCGGGCAAGCGATGGAACGCTACTGCTGTGGTTTGGGGCGACTTTAGATATTGAAGAGCTCAAGCGCGCTGAGCAAGCACTGCGGGAACTCGTCGAGCAACAGACGGCCATCTCGGAAGTGCTGCGCGCCATTGCGAACTCGCCGCACGACTTGCAACCCATCTTCGACGCCATCCTCGACAGCGCCACACGTCTCTGTCGAGCAAACTCAGGCGCCTTGCGTCTCTCCGAAGAAGGCGGCCTTCGTCTCGTGGCGGTGCGAGGGGACCCCTTTTTGGTTAGTCGGGTGTGGTCATCAATCCCGGTTCTCGCAAAAAAGGGGAGCCTTCCGGATCGATTAGCCGCAAGCAGGTTACCCACCCACATCCCCGACTTCACAGCAGTTGAAGGCGATCATCGGGATGATTTTTTGATCACGGTGGTGAACGCTGGTATTCGAACGGGCCTGTTTGTGCCGTTGCTCAAAGACAATGAGATAGTCGGGCTGATCAGTCTGGCCCGCAAACAGGTGCAGCCGTTCACTGACAAACAGATTTGCCTGTTCAGGGACTTCGCTGCGCAAGCTACGATTGCCTTGGAGAGCACCCGCCTCGAGCGGCAATATCGCGAGGCGCAGACGGCGCTGGGGCACGCCAACCGCGTCGCGACGATGGGCCAATTGACGGCCTCAATCACCCATGAAGTGAACCAGCCGATCGGTGCCGCGGTCGCCAACGCCCAGGCGGCTCTGCACTTTCTGGCTCGTCGACCACCCGAACTGGAGGAGGTGCGCGAGGCGCTCGAGGCTATCGTTGAGACGGGCCATCGAGCGGGCGAAATCGTCGAACGGATCCGCGGGCTCATTAAGAAGGCGCCCGCACGAAAAGACGCGGTAGCGATCCACGATGCCATCCTTGAGGTTATTGCTCTCACCCGTACGGAGGCCGCAAACAACAGCGTGTCGGTGCGGACGCAATTTGCGGAGGACTTGCCGCCTGTCCAAGGTGATCGGGTCCAACTGCAACAAGTGATGCTGAACTTAATCGTTAATGCAATTCAGGCCATGATTGGGGAAGGCGCGCGCGAATTAGTGATCAGCATCGATGCCGTCCCGTCCGAAGGTGGCGTGCGCGTCGGGGTGCGGGACACCGGCCCGGGGCTGAGCCCGGAAAGCCTCTCGTGTCTGTTCGAGCCATTCTACACGACCAAGCCCGAGGGCATGGGCATGGGCCTCTCGATCTGCCGCTCGATCATCGAATCCCACGGCGGACGGCTGTGGGCGATCACCTGCGAACCCCAGGGTGCTCTCTTTCAATTTACGATCCCTGCCATCCGAGCGGACGGATCGTGATCGGGAATGATAGATGAAAACTGGGACCATTTGCGCGCCCGCCGGAACAACGTTCGCCGCTATCGGCGGGTGCTTCAAACCGAACTCACGGCGCCAGCGCGCCGATACGTCGAAAGGCGCCTAAGCAAAGAGAAATGGGCGAGCGAAAGCCTGACGTCATCGACCGCCGCCCTTCCAAATCCCAGAACCGATTCCCACGCGCGCAGCTTAGCTGCAGAAAAAAACCCGACGGCGTGAACCGGCGGGTCTTTTCAGGCAGCATATTATCCGCAGATCTGGACCGGTCGAACCCGCCACCCGTAGCGAGTATGCACGCGGCGACGGACAACGTAACAACCGCCGTCGTCGTAATAGTAGTTATCGTACTCGTAGGGATAGTATCCGTCATAGTCGCCGTCATAATAGCCGTAGGATCCGAGGCCGAACCCTACAAACGCACGTCGGTGAAATCCGCCTCGGTGAAATCCTCCACCGTGGAAGCCACGGCTTGCGAAATCTCCATGAAAGCCGCCGCCGCGGAAGCCTCCTCCACCTAAACCAGCGCCGTGGAAACCAGCACCACCAAATCCACCGCCGTGGAAGCCGCCACCGCCGCCCATGCCGCCTCCGTGTCCACCGCCGCCACCGCCGCCACCGCCGCCACGAGCCAATGCCGCAGTCGGCTGAACCAAGCCGACCGCCGCCAGTGCGAGCAGGGCTATAATCGTTTTTCGCATTATGCCTTCCCTCCCTTGGACGAGGTTGCTCCCAAGCATAAACACTGTCGCAGCGGGATTATTCGCCGATCAGACAGCGTTCGCAGTAAACTGACCGTGAGCCAGCGGCCCTCCGATCATTGGAGGCGGCGCACTCGGTCTCGGTGAAGCCCCTTCCAGAAGACCCCCATTGCGCACAAGCTCTTCAGGGACGGCCGGATCCTCCTGCAGGAGGTCCGCGGCGGGCGCCGACCAGCGCCGGCTGCGCGCGGCATTGCTTTCGACCGCCGGTTGCGGTTGGTGGGCAACGCGAACGCGAAGGCAGTTATGGAAGCGCCATCCAAATCGTCCTTCAGAACAGGAATGGTTCGAGCGACACTTGAATTTGCTGATTTGACAATTCCCCCGGTGGCGTGCGTGGGAGGCCATTCAACCGAGCCGGCGAATGATCCCGGCTCGCATCATGGCGCGGTAAAACTCGGCATCGCTGTCGCTGATAATTTCCTCGTCGATCGGGTAATGATCGGAACCGACAGCCAGCAGTGACAGGAGCGCCGCAACCGGGCCAATCGGTCCGTAGCCGTTTTCCCACTCGAGGATCGTGCCGCCGCCGCTCTCCGGCGGGAGGCCGCACAGCTTCGCGAAATCGTTGACGCTCAGCGGGCGGCCGATCGCCTCGCCTAGATCCTTGCGCAGTTGCTTTAGCTCAGCGCCTGTCATGCCATTGAGAATGCCGCCGCGTTGCTCAAATCAGTATCGCATTTTTTTAAGCCGACGTCTCCCTGAGAGCCTCGCCCCACCGGCGGATGATTTTGACGCCGCATGTGATCCAGCTCACATGCCATACCAGCGGGCTGAGCTAAACAGGCCTCCAAATCACATCAGGGGGATGCGCAAATGCTCGCCGAGAAGTTCTTTCTTCTGCTGGAAACCCTCAAGAGCCGTAGCTATGCCGACGGCAGTCATCGCGTGATCAGCACGTCGCGGCACGTCCCGATCGAATTGCCAAACGCTAAATACAAGGCGCTTGAGGCCAGGGGCCATTAAAAACCCCGCCGGCGAACCGGCAGCCAGGCCGACGAAATAATCAGAAACCATTTTCCGCCACGCGAAGTCAGCACCGCTGACCTGCCGGCCCTCTTTCCTCACCCGCTAAAACCCACACACTGGAGTCGCAAATGGCTGCCATCGCAAGAGCTCTTTCCCACGCCACGGGAACCGACGTTGATGTCGAGATCGTTAAGACGGTCGCCATGTTCTGCGGTGCAGGGCTGTTCGTGTCGCTCCTGATAGCCAGCTATGGGCTGGATTTGAGCGTAGGCTTCTTCTGAAAGAAAACCCGCCGGTCACGCCGGCGGGCTCCCTTGGTGACCTGATCTGGCGGCCCGCTGCGATCGGCGAGTTATCTCGCCAGCGATGCCACGACGTTGCGGAAGACCGCTTCGCGCCGGCCGGTTTCGACCGGGTGGCGATGTAGGTCAGCAATACCGAGGCGCCGGTGTTGGTTTGGGCCGCGCCATTTTCCACGTGGCGCGCACCGCTGCGGCAGAGGTTCGCTCAAGATCGCGCGTAAGGTACACAGCCTCAGTTGCGACAACCACGGGACTGTAGCGCTGCATACGCGGCAAGGACGGCTCGCACGTTCTGGGCTACCCAAGCGCAGCCATCTGGTAGCTCTGCGGCCAACGCAGATGTCGGCCCTTGCTCCACCGTCGACGTGGTGGCAGGGAGGAGAACGGTAAAACCCGAATCTCGAATCTGTTCGAACATATCCCATGCATCACCTTGCTGCCGGATGTGGCCCTGACACCGCGCGGCAAAGTGATGGTTCTCCGATGAGTGATACCCCTATCCCGGTCAACGCGCCGCACGCCACCAAGCGGTCGTTTGCGGCGATGCGCCACCCTGGCTTCCGCGCCCAGTTCATCACGTTCGTGCTCGCCATGATGGCGGACAATATCGAGCACGTCATCAGCTACTGGATGCTGTACCAGAAATTCCACTCGCCGGCCTTGGCGGGGTTCGCCATCGTGTCGCATTGGCTGCCGTTCCTGCTGTTCTCGGTCGCCTCCGGCGCGCTCGCGGACCGCTTCGACCCGCGCCGGGTCATCCAGATCGGCATGGCCCTCTTCATCATCGCCTCGCTGAGCTGGAGCTATTTCTTTGTCACCGGCACCCTGCAGATGTGGCAGGCGATGCTGATCCTGGTGATTCACGGCTGCGCCGGGGTACTATGGCAGACGCCGAACCAGATGCTGCTCTACGATATCGTCGGCCCGTCGGATCTGGAGAGCGCGGTGCGGCTCAACGCGATGGCGCGCTATCTCGCCGTGCTGGTCGGCCCGGCCGTCGGCGGCGCCATCCTGCTGGCGCTCGGGCCGGCACCCGGCATCATGCTCAACACCGTGTTCTATCTGCCGCTGGTGCTGTGGCTCATAAACGCGCCCTATGGTCCACGCTTCCGCACCGGCACGCCCGCGCCGCGCCGGGCCGTCCGCGGACTTGGCGACATCGTGCAGACCGTGCGCGACATCAGGCATCATTCCGTCATCGTTTCGATGACGCTGCTGGCGGGTGCTGCGTCGTTCTTTGTCGGCAATGCCTATAGTTCGCAAATGCCGGGTTTCGCCAACGATCTCGGCCATGGCAATCCCGGGGTGGCCTACAGCATGCTGCTGGCCGCCGATGCCGCCGGCGGGTTGCTGGCCGGCATCGTGCTCGAAGGCCGGGGATTGCTGCCGCCGCGGCCGCGCACCGCGATCGTGCTCGCCATGCTGTGGTGCGCCGCGCTGGCGATCTTCTCGCTGGCCCAAAGCTATCCGCTCGCGCTCTGTTTCCTGTTTGCCGCCGGATTCCTGGAATTGTCCTTCAACGCCATGGCGCAGAGCCTGGTCCAGCTCAATGCTCCGCCCGACAAGCGCGGACGCGTCATCGGCCTGTTCAACATGTCGAGCCTCGGGCTGCGCGCCTTCAGCGGCATTTCCGTTGGCCTGCTCGGCAGCCTGATCGGCGTGCACTGGTCGCTCGCGCTGTCGGCTCTCGCCACCTTGGCGATCGCCGGCAGCCTGCTGGCCCTGCCGTAGCGATGGCGACGGATAGCAGTGATTCCGCGCAGCCGACGGGGAACGCCGCGAGTTTCAGCGGCGGTTTTCCGACGTCAGTTCAAACGAGGTTATCGGGTAACGCGCGTCTGCCACTTCCGGCTCTCCCACTGTCGCATTGTTCGGCTCGAAGATGCGTATGTGGAGCTTCATTCCGTCGGTCGTGAACCGCGCGAGAACGAAAGAATGCGAGCGCCGAGGCCAGGTGGGCGCGGCCTGCTCCGGCCGAAATCACGCAGACTTCGCGCCAAGACGGCATTCCCTACGGGTCTTGCGCGATCCCCGGCCAATACGGCAAAGATAATTGTTGGCCAAATGTGATTTTTCTCACATTTGCGTGCCGCCGGAGCGGTCTAATTTGCATCCGGGGATCAAGACATCCGTAACCATTTCAGCCGCCGCCGCCGGATCGATACAATTTGAGCGATCGCTTCAATCTGGAAACAAAAGAGTTTTGAGACTGTGCGCTCTCGAATGTGGGAGAGCGCGATGAGTGAAGCTGAATTCGACCGATTGCTGGATGCCGTGAGAACGGCGATTGCGCCCGCGCCGCAGGAGGACTTTGTGCCCTACCCCCTGACATTCGATCAGCCGCCGAAAGCCGCCAACGACAACGGGCTCGCCTGGGGGTTCATTCCGTTTCCAGAAGGCTGGTACGCCGCCTGCTGACCGCGCCAGCCGCGGAATGATCTCTCAAGTCGTCAGCGCAAGGCGTTGATTATCCCGAGGCGATCGCGGACCGGAATTGAACTGGCGCACGCGGTTGGCTGCCATTTAGGGAATGGGTGCCCCGTCAAGCTGCCGTGAAGACGCCGCTCCATCATGTCCGAATCATCGCCGGCCGTTGTATGCTGAGGCGACTCACGGGCGGGTGGGTTGGCAGCCAACCGGGCCAACCGCATGGCCCGCTGGAGTAGCTTCCGGAAGCTGCGAACATGCGGATAGACCTCGTTTTATTGATCTCTGTCTGGTGCGCGGGCTGCGCTTCGTTCCAGAAACCGCTGGCGCAGGTACCCGCGCCGCAGCAGGCCGCCGCGGCGGAAAACCCTGCTCCGGTCGCCGACGCCGCACCTGCCAGATTCGAATGCAGCGACGGCACGATTTCAGTTTCGCAAACCGGCTGCCAGGTCAACATGGCGCGCGCGCGGCTGCCCCCGTCGCAGCAAACCGAGCCGGCGCCGATCAATTCGGCCACCACCGGCCAATCGCCGACGTCCCCGGCGCGGTGAAAAAATGTCATGCGCCAATTCCGGGAGCCGGACGGCCTGCAGGCGGATGCTGCCGGCGGTCGGCCAAGCGCTGCGCGTTGGCCATTCTTCCGGGCGCCAACAAGCCGATCGATAGCCGTCCGGTAAAAGCGCCCGTTGCGGGAACCGTCTCCGACTTGTAATACTTTAATGATATCAATGATTAAAGGTGGAGGCCACGCCCGGAATTGAACCGGGGTGCGCGCTTTTGCAGAGCGCTGCGTCACCACTCCGCCACGTGGCCCCATGAAGCGGGATCAATATACACCATCAATCGCTTAGGCAACCGCGCGCCTCGGGGCGCAGGTTCATTCCCAGACAAAATCCGTTCATACCGACGGTATCGGCAACATTCCGGATCATGCGGATGATCGTACTCCTCAAACGCGTCGGCGCCTGGCTGAAGTCCCGAAAGGTCGAACTTGGGCTGGGCATCCGGGTCACCGTCGCCGCCATGGGTGCCCTGGCGATCGCCCTGGCATTCGGCCTCAAGCTGCCGCTGTGGGCGGTGCTGACGTCGATCATCGTTACCCAGATGAGCGTCGGCCGATCGCTCAAGGCGACCCGCGATTATCTGTTGGGAACCGTGGGCGGGGCGATCTATGGCGCAACCGTCGCGGTGTTGATTCCGCATTCCGGAGAAGGCGCCCTGCTTGCGGTTTTGGTGCTGTCGGTCGCGCCGCTGGCGTTCGTCGCGGCCATCAACCCCAGCCTGAACGCTGCGACCGTCACCTCGATCATCGTGCTGCTGCTTCCGATGACGAACCACGGCAATCCGCTGGACTCCGCGATCGATCGGGTGCTGGAAGTCGCGGTCGGTGCGATTACCGGACTATTGGTGTCGTTCCTGGTGCTGCCATCGCGGGCGCACAGCCAGATCCGCAACACCGCTCCGCGCATGCTCGAATTGATGGCGGCGGCGCTGCATGAATTGCTGTCGGGTCTGACCCGTGGCCGGGACAATGACGCCCTGCATCGCCTGCAAGACGGTATCGGCATCCGCGCTGGTCGGATTGAACGCCATCGGGGCCGAAGCCGAGCGCGAGCGCGCGGCCCGACTTTCCAGCGGTCCCGATACCGGACCGCTGCTGCGCACCATCCTTCGGCTTGCGGCACGATCTCGTGATGATCGGGCGCGCCAGCGTGGTGCCGTTGCCGGCCGAACTGCAGCAGCGCCTCGCCGCGCCGCTCGAAGTCGTCAGTGACACCATGGTCGAATATCTCAGGACGATTGCCGCGGCGCTGCGGACCGGCAGCGGCTCACCGGCGATCTGGCCGGTGCAGGCCGCGTTGGAGGCTTATGCCGCGGAGGTCGCAGCGGTACGCAGCGAAGGTCTGACCCGGGGCGTACCGGGCGATGTCGCCGAGCGTTTTTTCGCGTTGGGATTTTCGCTCGAACAGATGCGGCAGAATTTGAAGGACCTGGAACGTTGTGTCGCGGACTGGGCCCGGTCGTCGGAGATTACGACCAACAAGTCGAACGATGGTGCCGATTGAGCTGCGATTGTCTTGAACTGTGAAGACCCGATCAGGCGCGCTTGCGACGGCGGTAATCACGCTTCGGTTTCGGCTTGGGCGCAAGCTCCGGCAGCACGCTTTGCGCCTCGCGGTATTTGGCCAGCATCCGCTCAAAACTGCCGTACAGCGTCTCGGCGATTTCAGGCCGCTTTTCGAGGCTGCCAGCAGCATCGCCGCGGCCTCGATGGTGGACAGGCCGTCGCGGCGCGGCTCGCGGCGCAACTTGCCATAACGCGACGGATGCGCCGGGCCCAGGATGACGCGCTGGCATTTCAGCATCCACGCATTGCGCCACCACAGCGCCTTGGCCTGACTCCAGGTGCCGTCGAGCAGCACGATGCCTTCGATGTCTTTCAGTATGGCGCGCTGATTGTCCTCGATTTCGCCCTTGCGGTTGATGGCGACGATATCGCGGTCGGTTTCGAGATCGGCGACCTTCGCCGAACCGAGATAGAGCACCGCCCACCGTGAGGGATCGTGGACCGGCCGCCCCAGCGCCTTGGACAGGCTCGGCCACGACAATCCGATCTTCAACACCGCATTCTTGAAATGCAGCGCGGTCAGCCGCGCGGTGCCAAGCGCCCTGTCCTGCTCCTGCGGATGTTGCAGGATCAGCAGCGAAACCCTGCTTTCGATCGGCGTAATGCTGTCGCAAATGCACAGTGGCAACGGCTTGTGGCAGTGCGGACAGTCCGGTATCGCCTCCGCCGCCGCGGGGCCGGTTTCAGCCTTGGATTGTTTTGACATGCGCCCGCTATACGCTCCGCGGCGGCGCGCTTCAACAACTCAACGCCGGTCCCGGGGTTCAAGGGTGCGCGTTTTGGGCCGCGGCCGCATACCGCACCTGCCATCACCGCGTCCAAAACCGCCTTGGCGAGCGGCAAACGCAACGATTATACTGCGCCGGTGTTGACCGCAGCGGCCAGCAGGAAGCCGGCTCCGCGGAGAAACGCTCTGGTCCAGTAAAGGCGAAACCAGGTCGACCGTTGGCGCCGGGCTGGGTTACGGGGCCGCATCATGCGATGGATCTGCTCATGTCGGATTTGATTTCTGTGACCCCCGACAATGTGGAGACGGTGCTTTCGGACCTGCCCCGTCTGGTTCGGCTGGCGCTTGGCTTCGGCTCAAGGCTGCGGCGCGGCACGCTCGACGTCACCCTTCCCGACGGCCGCAGGGTTCGGCTGGGCGGCATCGAGCCGGGCCCGTCGGCGGCCATGAAACTCTACAATTACGGCTTTGCCTCGCGGCTGCTGAATGGCGGCGACATCGGAATAGCCGAAGCCTATCTGCACGGCGAATGGGACACGCCGGACCTGACGCAGTTTCTCTACCTCTTCTGCGTCAACCACGACCTGATCCAGGCCATGCTCGGCGACAAGCCGCTGATGCGCTTCGTCCAGATCATCCGCCACTGGTTCAACCGCAATACCAGGCGGCAGGCGCGCCGCAACATCTATGCCCATTACGACATCGGCAACGCGTTCTATTCGGCATGGCTCGATCCGAGCATGACCTATTCCTCGGCGTTGTTCGAGGAACACACCCCGGATTTGACCGCCGCGCAGAACAACAAATATCGCAGGCTTGCCGAAGCGATCGATCTGCAACCCGGCCAGAAACTGCTCGAGATCGGATGCGGCTGGGGCGGCTTTGCCGAATATGCCGCCAAAACCTGCGGCGCCCAGGTGGTCGGGCTCACGATCAGCAAGGAGCAGCGCGATTTCGCGCAGGCGCGCATCCAGGACGCCGGCCTTGGCGACAAGGTCGAGATCCGGCTGCAGGACTATCGCGACGAGCGCGACCAATATGATCGAATCGCTTCGATCGAGATGATCGAGGCGGTCGGCGAGCAGTTCTGGCCGAGATATTTTTCGCAGTTGCGCGACCGGCTGCTGCCCGGCGGCCTCGCCGGCATCCAGGCCATCACCATTCAGGACAGCCTGTTCCAGACCTACCGGCGCGAAGTCGATTTCATTCAGCGTTACGTTTTTCCCGGCGGAATGCTGCCCTCGCCGCAGGTGCTGAAATCGCTGGGCGAGCGGTTCGGCGTTCCCGTCATCCGCGAACGCATTTTCGGGCAAGATTATGCCAAGACGCTGGCGATCTGGCGAAACAATTTCCGCGCCGCCTGGCCGAACCTGATGCCATCGGCTTCGACGACCGGTTCCGGCGGCTGTGGGAATACTACCTCGCTTATTGCGAGGCCGGATTTCTGTCGGGGAATATCGACGTGCGCCAGGTGGTGTTCGCCAAAGCCGAAATGAAGTCGACATGCTTGCACCGCAAAAACCCGGCGCAAAACCGGCTTTCACTTTGGCTGGTCGCGCTCTAGGGTCGTCGCCAGATTTGGCAAACCGATTGGCAAGATTTCCCGCCTATGAATATTAAAAATGACGTCGTCGAAGCGATCGGCAACACGCCGCTGATCAAATTGAAGCGTGCTTCCGAGGCGACCGGCTGCACCATCCTCGGCAAGGCCGAATTCATGAATCCCGGCCAGTCGGTGAAGGACCGCGCCGGCAAGTGGATGATCCTCGAAGCCGAGAAACGCGGCGAACTAAAACCCGGCGGCCTGGTGGTGGAGGCCACCGCGGGCAATACCGGAATCGGTCTCGCTGTCGTCGCCAGCGCGCGCGGCTACCGAACCTTGATCCTGATTCCGGAAACCCAGAGCCAGGAAAAGAAGGACATGCTGCGGCTGTGCGGCGCCGAACTGATCGAGGTGCCGGCATTGCCCTACGCCAATCCGAACAATTATCAGCATGTCGGCAAAAGGCTGGCCGAGCAGCTTGCGCAAGAGCGAGCCGAACGGCGTGTTGTTCGCCGATCAGTGGAACAATCTCGATAACGCCAAGGCGCACTACGAATCGACCGGACCGGAAATCTGGCAGCAGACCGGCGGCAAGATCGACGGCTTCATCTGCTCGGTCGGATCGGGCGGCACGCTGGCCGGCATCAGTCGCTTTCCTGAAGGAAAAGAAAAAGGACATCGTGATTGGCTGCGCCGATCCGCACGGCGCGGCGATGTATGAACTGTTCAAGCACGGCGAAGCCAAGGCCTCACCGGGCGACTCCATCACCGAAGGCATCGGGCTCGGGCGCGTCACGCCGATCATCAAGCAACGCCAGGGTCGACGAGGCGTATCTGATTTCGGACGAGGAAGCCGTGCGCGTGATCTACGAACTGCTCGAGCACGAAGGCCTTTGCCTCGGCGGCTCAACCGGCATCAACGTCGCCGGCGCGATCCGCCTCGCCAAGCAGCTCGGCCCCGGCCACACCATCGTGACGATGCTGTGCGATTCCGGAAACCGTTATCAGTCAAAGCTGTTCAATCCGGCCTTCATGCGCTCGAAGAACCTGCCGGTGCCGGAATGGCTGGAGAAGCGTAGCAACATCGAAGTGCCGTTCGTGAAGGTGTGACCTCAACCGTCATTGCGAGGAGCACTTGCGACGAAGCAATCCAGCTTTTCCTGTTGCGATGGATTGCTTCGCGGATGGGGCGCGCATTTGCGCGATCCGTTGGGTCGCAACTGACGATGCAGCAATCGATCACCTCAAAATCTGACTCAGAAACAACTTCGTCCGCGCATGCTGCGGATTGGCGAAGAAGTTCGCCGGCGTGTTGGCCTCGATGATCTGCCCCGCGTCCATGAAGACGATGCGATCGGCCACTTCCCGGGCAAATCCCATTTCATGGGTGACGACCAGCATGGTCATGCCTTCATTGGCGAGGTCGACCATGGTGTCGAGCACTTCCTTGACCATTTCGGGATCGAGCGCCGAGGTCGGCTCGTCGAACAGCATCACCTTCGGGTTCATGGTCAGCGCGCGGGCGATTGCGACACGCTGCTGCTGACCGCCCGACATCTGGCCGGGAAATTTATCGGCCTGGTGCGGAATCTTCACGCGCTCCAGGTATTTCATGGCGGCGGCCTCGGCATCCTTCTTCGGAATATTGCGCACCCAGATCGGCGCCAGCGTGCAGTTCTCCAGCACGGTCAGATGCGGAAACAGATTGAAGCTCTGGAACACCATGCCGACTTCGCGCCGCACCTCGTCGACCCGCCGCAAATTCGGACCGAGCTCGATGCCGTCGACGACGATCCGGCCTTCCTGAAATTCCTCGAGCGCGTTGATGCAGCGGATCAGCGTCGACTTTGCCCGAACCGGAAGGACCGCAGATCACGATGCGCTCGCCTTTCGCCGACATCGAGGTTGATGTCGCGCAGCACGTGGAAATCGCCGAACCATTTGTTGAGGCCGGCAATGCTGACAATCGAGTTCGCGGTCATGGTCATTCTTACTCAACTACGCCGATGCGCGTTCAGCCGGTGCTCGACGAACAGCGAATAGCGCGACATGCCAAAACAGAACACGAAGTAGATCATTCCGGCGAAGGCAAACCCGGTAAACAACGTCGTCGGCGTCGCCCACACCGGATCGGCGAACGACGCCCGCACCGAGCCGAGGAGGTCGAACAGCGCCACGATCGACACCAGCGAGGTGTCCTTGAACAAAGCGATGAAGCTGTTGACGAGGCCGGGGATGACATGGCGCAAGCGCCTGCGGCATCACGATCAGCGCCGTCGTCTTCCACCAGGACAGGCCGAGCGCGCTGGCGGCTTCGCCCTGCCCGCGCGGGATTGCCTGCAGGCCGCCGCGGATGACCTCGGCATTATAGGCGCCGGCGAACAGCGCGATGCCGATCAGCACACGCACCAGACCGTCGATGGTGAAACTTCCGGGCAGGAACAGCGGCAGCATATAGGTCGCGAAGAACAGCACGGTGATCAGCGGGACGCCGCGCCAGAATTCGATAAACGCAATCGAGAAAATCCGGATCAGCGGAATCGTCGAGCGCCGGCCCAGGGCCAGGGCGATTCCGACCGGCATCGAGGTGACGATCCCGGTGACCGACACCACCAGCGTCACCAGCAGGCCGCCCCACAGCCGGGTGTCGACAAGGGGCAATCCGCCGTGATCGAGCCCCATCACGGCGATCACGACGGCGATGCCGGCAAAGATCGCAAGGCTGATGACGAGCGCGCGCCATCCGGTGCGGATGCCGCCGTTCAGGACGAACAGCAGCACCGAGACGATGGCGGCGGTGGCCGCAAAGTCGGACCACACCGGACGGGACGACGCCTGGATTTGATCGCGAAGCCAGATCAGCGGCCAGATCAAATAGGAGATGGCCGTACTGAAGCAGGACGACGAGTTTTCCCAGCAAGCAACCAGCAGCGGGCCAATGACCGCGGTCGACCTCGCCGACGCTGGTCAGCTCGCGGCCGGCATCGCCGATGCTGTCCACAAATCCCGACAAAAGGCTGGCCGTCCAGCTGACGCCGAAACCACTCAAGCCCGCCGCCGTGCAGCAGGAAAAACGCGACCACCGGAAATGCAATGAAGAACAGCCCGGCGTTGACGCCCTTGGCCGGCAGCCGCGGGATCAAGAGCGGCAACAGCAGCAGTGCGGCGAGGACGAACGTCAGATTGACCCGCCATCGCTCGGGCTCCGGGTAAAACCCGTAGATGAATTGGGTGAATTTCGCCTGCACGTAAGGCCAGCATGCGCCGACCGGGTGTCCCGCATTCTCCGCCAGGCAGGCGTTGCGGTCGGTGCCGTGCCAGACCGCGTCGAGCAGCAGAAACTTCAGCGCCGGGACGACGGTAAACCACAACAGCAGCACGCTTGCGATGGTCAGCAGGATGTTGGTCGGCGAATTGAACAGCCGGGTGCGCAAAAAGCCGACAAAACCGGTGGTCTTGACCGGCGCGGCGCGCTCGGGAACGAGCTCCTGCCGAACGAAGGACGTTGCAACGGGATCGCTCATCAGCCTAGGCTCCGGCTGATCCGCCAACCGTAGAAACTCATGATCGCGCTGGTAACGAGCGAGATCAGCAGATAGACGCCCATGGTGATGGCGATGATTTCGATCGCCTGGCCGGTCTGGCTCAGCGTGGTGCCGGCGAACACCGAAACCAGGTCGGGATATCCGATCGCCACCGCCAGCGACGAGTTCTTGGTGAGATTGAGATATTGATTGGTCAGCGGCGGCAGGATCACCCGCAACGCCTGCGGCACCACGATCAGGCGCAGCGTCGAACCGCGCGGCAGCCCGAGCGAGGAGCCGGCTTCCATCTGGCCCTTGTGCACCGACTGAATTCCGGCCCGCACGATCTCGGCGATGAAGGCCGCGGTATAGAGTCGACAGCGCCAGCGTCAGCGCCACGAATTCCGGAATGACGCGCGAGCCTCCGGAAAAATTGAACCCCTTGAGTTCGGGCATCTCGAACGTGACCGGCGCGCCAAACACCAGCGAGGTCAGCAACGGCAGACCGATCAGCAAGCCGAGGACGATAGGGCCAGATCGTGATCATCCTGCCACTCTGGAACAGCTGACGGCGCGCATAACTTCGCAACAGCAGCGAGGCGACGATCGCCATCAGGACGGCGACCGCAAAAGGCTCGAGGCCGGCATTGGCGATCGGCTTTGGAACGACAAAGCCGCGGTTGCTGAGAAAGAAGCTGCCGAACAGCGAGATGCTCTGCCGCGGACCAGGCAACGCGGCGAGCACGGCGAGATACCAGAACAGGATCTGGAACAGCAGCGGCAGATTGCGCACCAGTTCGACATAGCCGCCGGAGATGCGCGACAGCAGCCAGTTCGGCGACAGCCGGCCCAGCGCAACCAGAAACCCGATCACGGTGGCGAAGAAAATGCCGATGACCGCGACCACCAGCGTGTTGAGCAGGCCGACGAAAAACACGCGGGTGTAGGTGTCGGATCCGGAATACGGAATCAGGCTCTGGCTGACGTCAAAGCCGGCCGTATTGCCCAGAAATCCGAAGCCGGACGTGATCCGCTGCGACTGCAGATTGGCGCGCGCATTGGCCACGATCTCATAGCCGATCCAGACCAGAGCGGCGACGAACAGGATCTGAAGGACGAACCCTCCCCAGCCGGCACGCCCCGCCGAGCGCGCGCCGCAGTCTGGCGACAAACTGCGCGCGGCGGTGGTCGGGGTTCGATGCGTCATCGCCACGGCTTGCCGCGATCAGCGGATCGGTGGCGCGTACTGAATTCCGCCCTTGTTCCAGAGCTGATTGAGCCCGCGGGCAATCCCGAGCTTCGAGCCGGCGCCGACGTTACGGTCGAAAGCTTCGCCGTAATTGCCGACCGCCTTCACGATCCGCGATACCCAATCCTTGGTGACGCCGAGCTGTTCGCCGAGATTGCCATCGGTGCCGAATACCCGCTTGAGCTCCGGCTTGTCCGATTTCGCCATGTCATCGACGTTCTTCTGGGTGACGCCGAGTTCTTCGGCGTCGATCATCGCAAACAGCACCCATTTCACGAGATCGAACCATTGGTCGTCGCCATGGCGCACCATCGGGCCGAGCGGCTCTTTCGAGATCACCTCCGGAAGCACGGCGTGATCGGCCGGATTTGAAAGCTTCAGTCGCTCGGCATAGAGCTGCGACACGTCCGAGGTGAAGACGTCGCAGCGGCCGGATTCGTAGGCCTTGATGGTTTCGTCGGCGGTGCCGAACGCGATCACCTCATACTTCATGTTGTTGCTCTTGAAGTAGTCGGCGAGATTCTGCTCGGTCGTGGTACCGGTTTGCACGCAAACCGAGGCGCTGTTCAGCTCCAGCGCCGAATTGACCTTGAGGGATTTTTTCACCAGGAAGCCCTGGCCGTCATAATAGGTCACCCCGGTAAAATTGGCGCCGAGCGAGGTGTCGCGCGACAGCGTCCAGGTGGTGTTGCGCGAGAGCACGTCGATCTCGCCGGACTGCAGCGCCGTGAAGCGATCCTTGGCCGACAACGGTACGAACTTGACCTTGGTCGGATCGTTGAAGATGGCGGCTGCAATCGCGCGGCAGACGTCGACATCGAGCCCGGTCCAGTTGCCCTTGTCGTCGGGCGACGAAAAGCCCGGCAGGCCCTGGCTCACGCCGCAGGATACCATGCCCCGGTCCGTCACCGTCTTGAGCGTCTGCGCATCGGCGGCCTGCGTCGAAAGACCGGCGGCGAGCGCAAGGGTAAAAACCAGGGATACGCGTTTCATGGCAAAGCCTTTCAAGGGTCGTCCGGGAACGTTTGCTTATCATCGCACGCGCCGATGGGCCACCTCGCGATCCACTGCCGCAGATGCCAGCCAACAGGCAGTTTGACGCGCAGTCCGGTCAAGCGATGGATCGACGGTCGCGGCAGGCCCCTCAACGTGCGGCGACTGAATAGCTGCGCGCGCATCACAGAACGACTGGCGATCCGGGTCAAGGGGTTGACGGCTGTCTTCTGTGTCCTGTTATTAACAAACCCGGCCCGAACCCGCCGCCCGGCGGGCTTTCAAGCGATGGCGCGGCTGCGGCAAAAAGTCTTTTGGTGGCGACGGACAGATGAATTCTTCAAGCGATGACCGACGATCGAGCCCATGGCAGGCCGAAACCATCTTGGTGACGGCGGGCCGCGACACCAAGGCGCAGAAGGGATTCGTCAATCCCCCGGTGGTCCATGGTTCCACCGTGCTTTACGCGACCGCCGACGATCTGCATGCCCATCGTGGCGAATTCCAGTATGGCCGCCATGGGAACGCCGACGACCAAGGCGCTGCAGCAGGCGCTGATGGCGCTCGAAGGTCCGCAATGCGCCGGCGTTGGTATCGTGCCCTCGGGTCTGTCGGCGATTACCACCACCCTGCTCGCGGTGCTGAAAGCCGGCGATCATCTGCTGGTCTGCGACAACGCCTACCGGCCCACGCGCAATTTCTGCAACGGCGTGCTGGCCCGCTATGGCGTCGAGACCACCTATTTCGATCCCTTGATCGGCGCCGGCATCGCCGAACTGTTCAAGCCCAATACCACGCGCGGTGCTGGTCGAGGCGCCCGGCTCGCAAACCTTCGAAATGGCCGACATTCCGGCCATCGCCGCCGTCGCGCATGCGCACGGTGCGCTGGTGATCGACGACAACACCTGGGCGACCCCGCTGCTTCGCCGCTCGCTGGAGCAAGGGCGTCGACATCAGCATGCAGGCGGCGACCAAATATATCGGCGGCCATTCCGACATCATGTTCGGGACCATTTCGGCGAACCCGACCGCGTGGCCATTGATTGCCGAGACGATCCGGCTGCTCGGCGTTTGCGCCGGGCCCGACGACGTGTTCCTGGCGCTGCGCGGCCTGCGCACGCTTGCGGTGCGGCTGGCGCAACATCAACAATCGGCGCTCGAGATGGCGCGATGGCTGGCGAGCCGGCCCGAGGTCATCAGGGTGTTGCATCCCGGCGCTGGAAAGCGACCCGGGCCACGCGATCTGGAAGCGGGATTTTACCGGCGCGTCCGGCCTGTTCAGCATCGTTCTGAAGCCGGCGCCGCAGAAAGCGGTCGATGCCTTGCTCGACGCCGTCCGGTTGTTCGGCATGGGCTATTCATGGGGCGGTTTCGAGAGCCTTGTCATTCCGTTCGATTGCGACGGCTACCGCACCGCCACCACATGGGCGCCGGGCGGGCCGACGCTTGCGGCTCCATATCGGGCTCGAGAATGTCGGGGATCTCAAGGCCGATCTGGAGCGCGGCTTTGCGGCCTTCAACGCCGCATAGGCTGGCGGCGGAACGCGCGGGCTGAGCGCGCTGCGGGCGGCAAGACAGCGTTGGCAAGCGGCATGACCCGGAAACGGCCCGTCCCCCCGAACATGGCCGGGCAATTTGCCCGACTTTGGGGCTGACGCTTTCCATTGCGGCGGTTCTGCCGCTTAATGGCATCCGGAGACTTCGCCGATCGTTCTGACGGGCAATTCGCCGATGCGCATTTCACGCAAGACTGATCTCAAGCTCCGCCTCGCGCTTCGCGTCGTGGTGCTGTCGGCGCTCTGTTTCAGCGCGGCGTCGGTCTATGTTCTGTTCGAGACCGACAGATCGGCGCGCTCCAATGCCGATTGGATCGTCGAGATCGTTGCCCAGGATTTGCGGATTCAGCTGGACCGTATCCACTGGGGCACTGCTCATTTCAGCCAGTTTCCCGATCTCCAAAACGTCGCGACGCCGCTCATGAGTCCCGGCCTTTGTATCGCCTATCGCGCGAACAGCGGCGAAACCCAGCAACGTCTTTGCAGCGGCACGCCACCGGACGACGGCGGCGCGCCAAGAATCTTCGCCGGCCTGTACTGGAGCCTGTTTAGTCCCGGTCGAGAGGTTGTGCGCCCGATCCTGTTCCGCAACGAAACGCAGGGCGAGGCCGTAGTCTCGGTCGACCCGGAGCGCCTGATTGCGCAGGCATGGCGCGAAACCAGCCGGCTTCTCACGGTGCTTGCGATCACCCTGCTTGGTCTCTGCGTCCTGAGCTACGTCGCGCTCGCTCGCGCCTTGCGTCCGACCCAGGTGATACGCGCCGGTCTCGAACGCCTTGCCGCGAACGACTTCACGACGCGCCTGCCGCCGTTCGATCTGGCCGAGCTTTCATCGATCCCGGATGTTTTCAACCACCTCGCGCAGAGCCTCGACAGCGCTCTGGCCGAACGAAATGCGTTGACCCGCAGGCTGATCGCCGTTCAGGACGAGGAACGCCGCCATCTGGCGCGCGAGCTTCACGACGAATTCGGTCAGTGCCTCGCCGCCATCAGCGCAGTGGCGAGTTCTGCCGGTCAGACCGCGCGGCAGGAATGCCCGACGCTGCTGCCCGAATGCCAGA
The DNA here is from genome assembly GCA_963734795.1 of uncultured Alphaproteobacteria bacterium. Lineage (GTDB taxonomy): Bacteria > Pseudomonadota > Alphaproteobacteria > Rhizobiales > Xanthobacteraceae > Bradyrhizobium. The sequence continues at coordinate 1,119,863 of CAVTIW010000007.1, read as the reverse complement.
GCATTGCGCGAACCGCCGCCCATATGATGGACGCGTTGCGCGGCACCCTCGTCCGACTACGCCCCCCTGACGTCGACGAATTCGGCCTCGCATCGAGCCTGGAAGGCCTGGTGGCCGGATGGAACGGCCGCAGCCAGGGCCGCACGCGCTTTGACATCGAGCTGTGCAGCAGCTTCGATTGCTTGCCGTCGGCCTTCGGCGCGAGCCTCTACCGCATCGCGCAGGAAGCCATCACCAATGCCGCCAAACACGCCGAAGCCACCCGGGTCAGCCTGCGACTGCGACTGCAGGAAACCGGCTCCGCGACCTCGGACCGGCACGGCGGGGAAATCGAGTTGACTGTCGAAGACGACGGCAAAGGCAGCAGCATCGATATCGCGACCAAGGCCGGCATGGGACTGCTCGGCATGCGCGAGCGCATTGCGGAGCTGGGCGGACAATTGAGCTTCGAGGCCCGCTATCCGACCGGGCTGGTTCTGCGCGCCGTGATTCCGACACCGCCGACCATGGCTGACGCGAGCGCAGCGAGGCATCCGGCATGACCGACGCCCGCACCAGCATCATGCTTGTCGACGACCACGCGATCGTCCGGGAGGGATACCGTTCGCTGCTGCAGAAGCAGCCGCGGTTGCGTGTCGTGGCGGAAGCGACCGATGGCGCCGCGGCCTATCGGCTGTACAAGGAGACCACGCCTGACCTCGTCATCATGGACCTGACGATGCCCGGTCTCAGCGGCTTTGAAGCGATCCGCCGAATCCGGCAATGGGATCCGGCTGCCCGCATCCTGGTTTTCACCATGCATCAAAATGCAACTTACGCCATTCAGGCGATCAGGGCCGGGGCCAAGGGTTACGTCACCAAGAGCAGTCCGCCGGAGGAACTGCTGCGCGCCATCTTCGACGTGCTGCGGGGAAAAACCGCGATGAGCGCGGATATCGATCACGAACTCGCGCTCAGCCGTGTCGCCGGGGAGTCCGCTGCCGTCGAAATCCTGACCCCGCGGGAATTCGAGATCCTGCGCATGCTGCTCGCGGAACGAACCACGGAAACGATCGCCGAGATGCTCCATGTCAGCCCCAAGACGGTGGCCAATACGCACTATCTCATCAAGAGCAAGCTTGGCGTGAATTCGGATATCGAGCTTGTCCGTCTTGCGCTTCGGCAACGGATCCTGGACGTTGCGGAGCTCGGCGTGGAGCCGTGCGATGCCCAGGAGCGGCCCTGATCGAAGAAGCGCGCCCCCGCATTTTCACCGTGGCCCCACCAACAAAACGATTGATCCAGCGTCATTTGCCTGCTCGATGCCGCCGGCGAACTGGCCGTCGCCGAAAAGCGCGCCGAAAGCGACATGGCGGCGCTATCGGAGCCGTCCGCCGGCCAATAGCGACTAGCGATCCAGCGTCTTCGATCCGCTCGCATGATGCTTCATGATCAGCATGATGTTGCGAACATAGATCACGGTGGCCATCGCCTGCCCGAGAATGATTATGGGCTCACGCTTGACGATGCCATAGACCAGCGTCATCAATCCGCCGCCCATCGAGAAAAACCAGAACGCCATCGGCACCACGCTTTGTCCGGCGCGCTCGCTCGAAATCCACTGCACCAGGAAGCGCGCCGTGAAAAAGCAATTGCGCGACCAGACCGAAGGCGAGCCAAAAATCGAACTTGGCGACGAAAACGTCATAGAGATAGTTGTTGAGGTCCTGCCCGAACTGGATCAACATCACTGCACCTCGGTCGCAACGGGCGTCGGTTTCTTGCGGCGGATCAGCCACCACACACCGGCAAGATCCATGATTCCGATCCATAGCCGATCGAAAAAGCCGTAGTTCGAGACGCCGGAATGGCGCGGGCGGTCGGTCACGTCGACATAGGCGATCTCGTAGCCCTCGCGGCGCATCAGCGCCGGCAGAAAGCGATGCAGCCCGTCGAAATACGGCATCGCCAGAAACACCTCGCGCCGGAACGCCTTGAGACCGCAGCCGGTGTCGCGGGTGCCGTCGCGCAAAATGGCGCTGCGCACGCCATTGGCGATGCGCGACTGGATTTTCTTGAAGCCGGTGTCCTTGCGTCCGACCCGTTGACCGGCGGCGAGACCGATGCGGTCGCCGCCATTCTCGATCGCCGAAATCAGATCCGGCAGGAACGCCGGATTGTTTTGTCCGTCGCCGTCGAGCGTCGCCACGATGGCGCCGCGCGCGGCGCGAACCCCGCTGCGCACCGCCGCCGACTGACCTGACGATGTGGCGTGGCGGATCTGGCGCAGATTGCCGCGCTGCTTCATTTCAGCCGCAAGCCGCTCGGCGGTCGCATCGGTCGAGCCGTCATTGACATAGATGATTTCATAAACCCATCGGCCGTCGAGCGCGGCGGCGATTTCCGCGATCAGCGGCGCCACGTTCTCGGCTTCGTTGCGCACGGGAACAACGATGGAAACCGCCACGGCGGCTGGGGTCAGAAGAAGGCAAATCAACACTCGTCGTTTGAGCTGGCCTGCAGCCGGGTACGCCGCGGCCGGGCGTCCGCTTCTTATGGGGCTGAGGCCCCGTGGGCAACCCTTTTGCGGGTCCCCGGCGAGGGTCGCATCAGCGGGACGATGGCGCCGTCGGGGCCGATGGCGAACCCCAGATCACGCGCGGCGAACCAGTATCGCACGAACATCGCACCGATCACCCCGATCACGGCGCCCGCGACCACATCGCTGGGATGATGGGCCAAAAGCACCAGCCGGCTGCCGATGATCAATAGCGCATACACCGTCATCGCGACCCGCGCCCGCGGCCACACCGCCGAAACCGCGAATGCCAGCGCGACGCTGGTGATGGCGTGAGAGGATGGAAAGCTGGCATAGGCTTCGGTTCCGGCAAAGTGCCTGAAGTTGAAGGCGTTGGCTTCGCCTCCGACAAACGGCCGGCCGCGCCCGACCATCCATTTGATCACCTCGCCGGCGAGAACCGGCACCAGCACGGCAAAAAACACGAACTGCAGATGCGTCCCAAAACCGAGCAGCCGGGATCGCGCGGTTCCCCGCAATCGCAGTGAAATAATCGCGACGGCGACCAGCATCCCTGCCAGCGACCACAGCACGAGGGCCGCCTTTCCAAAGTCGGTCAGGATGCGAACCGGCCACAGGCTCGCACTGCCGCGCGGCGGCATCAGATCGATCTCCCGCACATCCAGCGCGTACATCAGCGCGACGACGGCAATCCCGCCGATGGCGGCGAGCAGCAGCGCATGGCGTGCCAATCGCCACGCCGCCTCGGCGCGCAGCGCATGCGATGGCGGGCGCACAAGCTGTGTCGCCGAGCGCCGGACCATGGCGAAGAATTGTGAGAAATAACGGGAAGATTTGCCGGCGGCATCGGCGGGCATCTTACTCCGTGCCTTCGGAGCGGAATATGGCGATCGAAATCGCCTTGCCTTGCGAAATATTATAGCCGTCGATGCGGGTGGCAACATTATAGCGCAGGCCGATGGCTTCGGCGCGCTGGGCGAAAGCGCGCTCCGAGCGCGATTCCACCAGCGCGAACCTGCAACTGCCCTGGCCGAGGAAATCCGCAGCACCCGATCCGTCGGTCAGCAGCGTCGAGGTGCCGGTCATGAACACCAGGCTCGGCTCCTGAAAGCCTGCCGCGGCGGCTTTCGGCCCGACGCAGACCACGTTGCGCAGCGCCCGCGCAATCTCGGCGCTCGGAAACAGCGGCGTCAGCGCCGGCACCACGACGCCATAAATCGCCATCGCCAGAAACATCGCCGCGACCACGGCGTTGAGCAGCGAGCGTTCGGCGCGATTGTCGTCGTAAAGCCACCACGCGAACAGCCCGAAGATCAGCGCCGCCGCCACGAACGGCCACGCCAGAAACACCGGCTGGCGCGTCAGCGTGACCGCGCCGACGACCGCGATGACCGAAGTCATCGCGGGGATCGCAAACCACCAGGCGGCCCCGCGCTTCAACCATGATCGCGACAGCACGCGGCGCTCCAGCGCGCCGATGGTCAGGATGGCGATCGCCGGATAGAGCGGCAGCACGTAATGCGGCAGTTTGGTCAGCACCAGTTCGAACACGATCCAGGACGGGATCAGCCACGCCAGCAGGAACTGCGCGCCCGGCTCCCGCCTCGCCCGCCACACCGCCGGCGCCGCCATTCCCGCCAGCGGCGCGCCCGGCCAGAACGTCACCCAGAACAGCAGCAAATAGACGCCGGGCGGCGCGCCATGGGATTCCTGCGCGGCGAGCTTGCTCAGCATGTCGCCGCCGATCGAATTCGGCGAAGAAGGCATCGCCGGCGCGCCAGAAGATCGCGACGAACCAGGGCAGCACCAGCACCAGCATCCACATCAGGCCCCAGACCGGACGCAGCCGCCAGATCCAGGCCGCCGACCGGTCGAGGATCGCCAGCGTGCCGATCGTCAGCACCACGAACATCAGGATCAACGGTCCCTTGAGCAGCACGCCGCCAGCCAGCGCGGTCCAGAAAATCGCGGGCCATGTCCATGACGGATGCGCGGGATCCTCGCCGCGCTGCCAGGACAAATAGACCCGCGCCAGCGCCCCCATCGCCGCGACCACGGTCAGCAGCAGCATGGCGTCGGTTTTGGCGAGCCGCGCTTCGACGCCAAGCAGCACCGAACTGCACAGGATGAGCGCGGCGAATATCGCTCCGCGCCGGGTCACGAATGCCAGCGCCGTCCAGTAGGTCAGCAGCACCGCTCCGATCGCGCCGATCAGGGAGGGAACGCGGTACAGCCAGATCCGGACCTGGGCGCGCGGCAAGCCCAGCGCCGAGGCGGTTTCGACCGCGGCGGCCTGCAGCCAATAGATGCCGACCGGCTTCTTGTAGCGCACGTCGTCCTGGAAACGGATGTCGACGAAATCGCCGGTCTCGACCATCTGCTTGGTGGCCTGCGCGAATCGCGCCTCGTCGCGATCGATCGGCGGGATGTTGAAGAATCCGGGCAGGAACAGCAGCAGACCGCACAGCGTCAGGAACGCGATCGGCGCGGACATGGCTGCCGGTGACAAAATCGATCACGCCGATCAGCCTGCTGCCGGGATTCACCCGGTTTTTCGGCTCACGCGGTTCTCCAAATCGGGGGCGGGCATAGGTCTCGGCCATCGGTCCCGCATACGCCGAAACTACTATCGGGACAACCGGTTAGCGCACCTCTATTGAATTCGGACGACAACTGTGTCCGCGGCGCCCGTGGCGTCGATTACGGTCAATCTGGCAAAGCCCGGGCCGGGCGGATCGACCAGGCGCTGGCGCCGGCTGTCGATTTCACCCACCGACGTACCGTTCACCAGCATCGTCATCGGCAGCACGCCGCCGGCGACCTTGACCGGCATCGCCGAAAATTGCGCCCGCCTCCGAGCGGTCAACGTCAATCCGCGAGCCGTTCAAGGGAAACTGGATGTGCGGCGCCTGCTCGCCGCCGGTCTGGACCAGTTCCCCGAGTGGGCGAAATCGCCGCAGCGGCAGCGGAAGTCTGGCATTGCTCGCCATCAGCACACCCTTTGGCGGCTTCGGCAGCGGCATCGGCAGTTTTCCGGTGCGGGCGAAGGCATCGAACAGGATCGGCGCCGCGGCGGTGCGGCCGACCAGACCCGGCACCGGCGCGCCGTCGGGACGTCCGACCCAGACCCCGATGGTCATCCGTCCGTCGAAGCCGACCGACCAGGCGTCGCGATAGCCGTAGCTGGTGCCGGTCTTGAACGCGATCCGGTTGTGCGGGGCATTTTCCGGCGGCGGCGTACCCATCAGCACATTGCCGACCTGCCAGGCCGCGACCTGATCCATCAGCCGCAAGGATCGCGCGGCCCGTCATTTGCGGTCATGATCTCGCGCAGCGGCCGGGTGCTGCCAAGCCGCGCCAGCCCGGAATAGAGTTGCACCAGATCCTGCAGCGTGACGCCGACGCCGCCGAGCCCCATCGCCAGTCCCGGCACCTCGTCTTTCGGCAGCACCAGATTGGCGCCGGCCTGCTTCAGCCGCGACGACAGACGGCTGGCGCCGACCCGGTCGAGCAGCGCGATCGCCGGCACGTTCAGGGACAGTTGCAGCGCCTTGCGCACCGGCACCGTGCCCTGGAAGGTCATGTCGAAATCCTGCGGCGCGTAATTGCCGAACCGGATCGGCCGGTCGTCGATCAGGCTTTCCGGGTGAACGAAGCCATCCTCGAAGGCGAGGCCGTAGATAAACGGCTTCAGCGTCGATCCCGGCGAGCGCACCGCGCGGGTCATGTCGACCTGCCCGGCGCGACGGTCATCGAAATAATCGGGCGAACCGACCCGCGCCAGCACGTCGCCGCTCTCATTGTCCACCGCGATAATGCCGACCGAAATATTCGGACCCAACGCGACCGCGCGGTCGCGCGCCAGCGCTTCGAGCACCTTCTGCAGAGCGGAATCCAGCGTCAGCGAAATGACCGGCGTGTCCTTCATGGTGGCGACCGCCCGATCGGCGGAATGCGGCGCCAGAATCGGGATCGGCTTGCGCAGCCGCGGCACCGGCACCGCCTTGGCCTGCACAGCATCCTCGTCCGACACCCGGCCATCTTCGACCATGCGGTCGAGCACCCGGTCACGCGCGGTGCGCGCGACATCCGGGTGGCGATCCAGCCGGCGGTTTTCCGGCGACTGCGGCAGCGCCACCAGCAGCGCCGCTTCCGCCAGCGACAGCCGTTTCGGCTCCTTGCCGAAATAGGCGATCGAGGCGGCACGAATGCCCTCGAGATTGCCGCCATAGGGCGCCAGCGCGAGATACAGATCGAGAATCTGGTCCTTGTTCAGCTGCCGCTCGATTTCGACCGCGCGCACGATCTGGCGCAGCTTGGCATACACCGATCGCTCGCGCCGCGGCTCCATCAGCCGGGCGAGCTGCATCGTGATGGTGGAGCCGCCGGAGACGATGTGGCCGCGGGTCACGAGTTGAAACGCGGCGCGGCCCAGCGCCAGCGGATCGACGCCGCCGTGGGAATAGAAGCGCCGGTCTTCATAGCCCAGCAGCAGCTTGAGATAGGCGGGATCGACGCCGGTCTTGGCATCGACCGGCAGCCGCCAGCGGCCGTCGGCCATCGCATAGGCGCGCAGCAATTTGCCGTTGCGGTCGACGATGGTGGTGGAGACCTGCCGGGCCTGCGCCAGCGGCAACGGCCCGAGCGAGACCACCCACGCCGCGAAGGCGCCCGCCAGCATCAAGCCGACGGCGGCTGACGCCAGCCCCGCCAGCTTGATCCGCCGCCAGCGGCGCGCGGCGTCGCCGGCGCTATGGCGATCGATGCGCTCATTTCGCCGCACGCACCTCGACCGCGCCGGTGCCGGTGCGGCCATAGCGCGAGGGGTTGTACATGTCCTCGACATAGGCCTGCGGCAGCACGTATTTGCCGGGCGATACCGCGCGCACCACATAGGCCACCGTAAACACCGCCTTGTCGTCGGCGGCGCGATCGATCGCGGCGGTGAAGCGGTCGTCGCGGAATTCGGTGTTCGCGGGCTCCTCGCCATCCTCGATCCAGTCCAGCGTGCCGGTGTCGCCGGACGAGACCAGATGCGGATTGTCGATCTCGAGGCCCGCGGGCAGATAATCCGACACCATGATGTGACCGAATTCCGGCTTGGCCTCGGTGATCTTCAGCACCACCGCGAAGCGATCGTTCTGTTTGGCCTTCGACACATCGGCCGGCTTGCCGTCGAGCGTGAAGTAATTGCGCTCGATCTTGAAGCCGTTCGAGGCCGCCGGTTCCGGCGTGACCGGCGCGCCGCTCACCGAGACCACCGCCTGCACCGGCGCATCGCCGGTGTTGGTGATCTTGATCGGCTTGCCGGCCATCTCGGCTGGCCTTGTAGCTGCGATAGAGCGCGGTCTTGACCGGCGCGCCGTCGATATCGAGGGCCAGCGTTTCCTTCGCCAGCGCGCGCGACGCCAGCACCAGCCAGGCATTTTCCTGGGTCGAGGTGTACGGCGTCAGGCCGCGCGCCGCTTCGACGCGCTCGACGGCCTGGGTCAGCGTCGCCCGCGGCGCGTTGCCTTCGCTGGCGAGCGAGACCAGCGCCGCGGCATCGCGCAAGGCGCTGCCGTAATCGACCCGGCCGAACTCCAGCACCGGTTTTGGCGTGAGGCTTTCGAGCGCGGCGGCATAGACCCGCTCCGCCCTGCTGCGGTCGCCGACCAGCGCCAGCGCCGCCGCCAGTTGCGACTTTGCGATCGAGGTCGCGAGATTGCTCGAGCTTGGTATCGGCGAGGTAGCGCAGATCGCCGATCGGCGCCGTGCCGTTGCGGGCGAGCACGTAGAGGCCGTAAGCGAGGTCGCGTCCGCCGTCCTTTTCGGGCTCGTTGGCGTTCACGACCGAGTTCCGGATACGGTCGAGCGCGCTCTTGAACAGCACGTCCGGCACCGCAAATCCCTTTTCGCGGGCGCGGGTCAGAAAGTCCGTGACATAGGCATCGAGCCAGGCGTCGTCGCCGCCGGCCGACCACAGCCCGAACGACCCGTTCGAGCCCTGCCGCGCCAGCAGCCGGTCGATCGCATCCTTGATGCGCTGATCCACCGCCGTATCCATCGCGAGATGGGCGCCCGCCGCCAGATCGTTGACGTAGAGCAGCGGCATCGCCCGGCTGGTGATCTGCTCCGAGCAGCCATAGGGATAGCGATCCAGCGCCTTCAGGATGGTCGCGGCATCGAGCGCGGTGGACAGGCTGACCGACAGCGACACGCTGCCGGTGCCCTGCACCAGATCCGAGAACATGTCGGATGTCAGGGTCAGGCTCTCACCCTTGGCCAACGTCCGGATCGAGCGGCGCGCCAGGATCTGCGTCGCCGCCTTGACGTCGAGCGCGTAATGCCGCGCCAGCGTCAGCCCGTTCGGCCCCTTGATATCGACATCGAACTGCGCGGTTCCGGCGCCGCCGGCATCGAGCGCCAGCGACATCGAGCTGCGCTGCTTGGCGGCCAGCTTTACCGTGGTGGCGGGATTGCCCGTCGACCTTCACCGGTCCCGAGGTCTTGACGTTGATGGTGTAATCGCCCGGCGCGCCCTCGACATTGTCGAGGTCGAAACTCATGGTGCCGTGATCGCCATTGAGCAGGAAGCGCGGCAGCGTCGCGGTCAGCACCACGGGATCGCGCACCGTGACATCGGTCGTGGCGCGGCCAAGCTTGGTCGCGGTCCACGCCACCGCCATCACCCGCGCGGTGCCGGCGAACTCCGGAATGTCGAAATTGATTTCGGCCGAGCCGTCGGCGCCGACCGTGACAATTCCGGAATACAGCGCCAGCGGCTTCTGCGTCGGCGGACTGCCCTGCAGTTCAGCGCCGGCGGAATCGCCGCCGGTCTTGAGCTGGCCGCGGGTGCCCTGCATGCCGTCGATCAGTTGCCCATAGAGGTCGCGGATTTCCGAGCGTCATGCGGCGCTGGCCGAGATAATAATCGTCCGGCGCCGGCGGCTTGTAATTGGTCAGATTGAGAATGCCGACATCGACCGCGGCCACCACGATCTTGGCGTCCTCGCCGGGGCTCAAGCCGCCGAGCTTGACCGGCAGCTTCAGCGTGGTGCCGGGACGCACCAGGGCCGGCGGCGACAGGTTGACCTGGAGCGTGCGGGTCGTTCTTGTCGATGCCGAACCATTTCAGGCCGATCGCCCGCCCCGGCATCCGCAGGGCCGCGGCATCGAGCGGGCGGCGCAGCGTCGCCACCACATAGGCGCCGGTGCCCCAATCCTTGCCGACGGGAATTTTGACCTGCGCGGTGCCTTCCTTGATATCGGTGGTCTGGGTGGTCAGCAGCCGGTCGCCCAGCACGTTGATGGTCAGCTTGCCGGCGGTGCGCGCATTGACCGACACCACCATGGTGTCGCCGGACTGGTAGTCCGGCCTGTCGATCGAGGTTTCCAGCAGATCGGGCGTATCGGCGCTGCCGTCGGAATACCAGCCGACGTCGAACTGCACCGAGGTCAGCGGCCCGTCGGCCTCGGTCGATTTGACGTCGAGGCGATAGCGGCCCGGCTGCGGCGACAGCGTCACCCGCGACGGCTTGTCGGCGGCGACGGTGAGATCGCCATCGGCGACGCGGGTGGTCGATTTGACCGGCTCGTAATCCCAGGACGAATTCTGCCGATACCACTGATAGCGGGATTCCATCTTCAACAGCTCGTAGCGCAGCCCGTCGCGCGCCAGCGGCTTGCCGTCGGGGGCGACGAACACGACGTCGAAACCGGCCTTGTCGCCTTCCGCGACGTTCTTGTCGCCGAACAGCGGCTTGACGCCGATCATCGCGGTGGCCGGCGCGACCGGCAGCACCAGCTTGCGCTCGACCGCGCGGCCGCCGGCTTCCGCCATGCGGATGAAGATCTGGGCTTCCTGCGGACGGGTCGAGGTCGGCGGCTTGGCCAGGCTGACCGGGAACGTCGCGACGCCATTGGCGTCGGCCTCGGGCAGGTTTTCGATCGGCGTGCGCTCGTTGCTGGTGGTCTCCTCGTCGGCGACGCCGAACTGGTAACCGGCGAAACCCGGCCGCTCCTCCGCCGGCGCCACCAGCAGGTCGCCTTCGAGCTGCAGCCCCGAGGCCGGCGCGCCATAGAGGAAATGGCCGTCGACCTTAAGTTCTACCGGAGCATCAGCTTTGATCTGCTTGTCCTTGGCTGGATATGTCGAATTCGATCCGTTCGGGGACGTAATCCTCGACCATGAAGGTGGTTTCGCCGACCGACGAGGCCTTCGGATCCGTGAACGCCCGCACCCGCCAGGTCCCGGCCGGGACGGCGGAGTTGAGCTGGACCGCCAAGCTCCGTCCGCCGGCGCCCTGATCCGGCAGCACGGCGCGGCGGAATTCGACGCCGTCGGGGCGCTCGATCACCAGTGTCAGCGGCCCGCCGGTGACGGCATTGCCCTGGCCGTCGCGCAGCAGTGCGGTGAGATAGACGGTCTCGTTGGAGCGATAGACCCCGCGCTCGGCATAGACGAAGGCATCGGCGCCTGCCGGCACGGCCCTGCCGGAGACGCCGCGGTCCGACAGGTCGAAGGCGTCGGATTTCAGGCTGAGGAAGGCGTAGTCGGCCTTCTCGCTGGTCACCGTCAGCATCGCCGGCGACAGACCGCCCTCGCCGCGCGCCAGCCCGGCCTCGAACAGCACATGACCGGACTCGTCGGTCTTGCGGGTGGCCAGAATCTCGTTGTTGCGCGCCACCAGCCGCACCTCGGCCTTCGCCGACCGCGTCGGTCGAGGCCAGCGAATTGACGAAGACGTGGATGCCGTCATTGCCGGAAAACGCGGTGACGCCGAGATCGGAAACGATGAACCATTGCGTCGCCAGCGAACAGTCGTCGTCGCTGCCCGGGCCCTTGGCCGCGGCGGTCATGACGTAGACGCCGGGCTGCAGGTCGCCGAGCGCCTGATCGACCGGAAACGCCGTGGTGACGTCCTGGTTGAGCGTGGTCGCGGTGGCAAGCTCGCCCGACCAGACCTTGACGCCGCGCTCGTCGCCGAGTTCGGAAAGCTGGTAGGTGTTGAGCGCGCTGCTGGAAATCGCTGCCGATCACGGTGTTGATCAGGTTGCGGTCGCCGATCCGGAACACGTTCACCGATCACCGACGGCGTGTTGACGCTGACCAGCGGGAATGCCGCGCTGGCCGGTGCGCGGCAGCACATAGGCCCGCCCGGTGAAGCGCACGAACGGCTTGCGGTCGCGCACATAGATGTTGAATTCGGCCGATTTCGGCAGGGTTTCCCTGACGGTGGACGGCAGCCCGGCGCGCAGATTGATGTTGTAGCGCTCGCCATGCTTCAGGCCGTCGACGCAGAGCTGCTTGTCCTTCCGACGACAGCGCCGGCTTGTCGCTGCCCGCCAGCGCCAGGAACGGCGCGAAATCGGTGCGTTTGGCCAGATCCTCGGAGAACTGGAAACAGGCGCGCGGCGAGGCGGAATCGGAATCGACGGTATAATCCAAGCAGCCGGAAGCCGTGCTCGTCGCGCATTTTCTCGTACTGGCCGCGCACGTCGGCGACCTCGCGCAGATCGAGCGACAGCCGCAACGCAGTCCAGCGCCGGACGCCACAGCTTGCGCTCGGACAGGGCGTGGCCGAGCACGGCCAGCGCGTCGGCCTCCTCGCCGGCGTTGCCGGCGCGCTGATAGGCGATGTAGGCCGCGGTCGAGGCGCGTTCCAACAGGAAGGTCTGTTCGGTGGAGTTGGCGGCGCGGATCTGGAAAATGGTGCGGGCCAGCCGCAGCCAGTTGGCGCTGTCGTCCGGGGCTGGTGGCGGCGATCTGCCCGAGGATCTGCAGGCCGGTGCGGAAATCGCTGCGTTTGAAGGCGGCGTCGGCGTCGGTCCGCAAGCTCGCCCCCGACTTGGCGACCGGACCGGCCTCGCTCTTGATCTGGGCCTCCAGCTTGATCGCCGAATCGGCCAGATCGTCGCGTTTGAAGGCCTTGTCCGCCGCCTGCGCCGTGACGAGGCCAAACGCCAGCGTGGCGCAAAGTGTCGCGGCGCGAACCAAACCGATCATGATGGAGCTCCCTGGGCGCGGACGATCGCCGCGTATCGGACAGAAAGGCGCGAAAAGGTGACGGACTCATGGCGTCGGAACAGGGGTGCGAAAAAGTCGCATGCGACATGGCCAAGGCGAGCCCTTAAGCTTGCCGGCAGCCGGCCGCGGCGCAGCTTTGCGTGGAAGGCGGACCGAAGGCAACGGTCCGCCGCCCTGCTTTGTCGTTTAGTCCTGAGGAAATGGTTCGGAACGGGCTTGGCGGCAGCTGCGGATTTTTCATATTGGCAATGCTATGAAGCGCCCGACGGTCCCATAGCTCAACTGGATAGAGTAACGGATTTCTACTCCGTGGGTTGCAGGTTCGAATCCTGCTGGGATCGCCACTCACGTTTTGCCTTTCGTGATTTTCAATGGCTTGCGTGCCGTTTTGGCAAACTGGATTTCGGGTTTGCCAATTCCTGTTCCTGGAACGAGCTTCGCCTGCCGCAGCCGCGTTGCGCTTGCGATCTGCGCCGCGCGTGTAACGTTCGGCTTCGCTGGCAGTCTTCCAACCGAACCAAGCCATCAAGTGCGTCGTCGTAGCGCCGCGATCTGCGAGATAGGTAGCCGCAGCCTTTCGCGAAGGCCGTGCGACGTACAGCGCTTCGGTAGTCCGGCTTCGTCGCAAACTTCACGAAACCAGTTACCGAAACCGGCAGCACTGAATGGCTTGCCCTGCGCTGTCACAAGAACGTCAGATGATCGCCCGTCGGCATCGCGTCGATCGCGTCCTGCAAGCGCTAACATGACAGGCACCTCGAACGGTACGCCGGTTTTCTGCCGCTTCAGCGCTAGCTTGCCCTTGCGGACGTGCTGGCGTCCCATCCTCACCACGTCGCAGCGGGATTGGCCCACCTGCAACAACAATTCATAGGCCAGCCGCGCGCGCGTACCTATCGCATGGTGAGTTTCGAACTGGCGGCATTCTTCCGGCTCCCATGGGTGATGGCCGTCGACTTTTGATCGCAACCAGCTTCACGCCTGCCAACGGATCCACAGCAAGCATTTCGAGCGAGAGGCAATGATCGACGAAACCTCGCAATGCCTTGCGCCAATTCGAGGCCGCCGCGGGCGATTTCTTGTTTAGAATGCCCTGTAAGGCTTTTTTGTGAAGTGTCCCGATGCGTTTGTCGCCGTGATCTGCCCGAAAGCGCTCCAAGATCGCGCGACGCATTTTTTGCGAACTTTCGGCCAACCCATCCTTGAACGCGCTCGATTGATAATAAGACACTATCGCGGCATTGACAGTGCCGGGCCGCGTGCGGCTGGCGCCGAGCTCGGGAGCCACCCAATCGCCCTTCAGCGCTTTCTCACGCGCCTCCATAAATTCCGGCGACCACGGAAGCCCAGGCAACGGCACGCGCTTACAGCCTGGCGCGCGGAGATAGAAGCGTGGTTTTCCGTCATGATCGACAAACCCGTGAGTATACTTGGGGTGCTTGCGCTTCATGGAACGTCATCCCACTCGTTGCTGGAATTTCTGGGAACGTCACCAGTAACGATGACGATCTTGCCTGTCTTTTCGATTTCAACGCGTCGCACCCGCTCGCCAGCAGCGAGCACAGCGCTCACGGCGCGGGTCACATCTTGTTTGCGGAATGATGATGGGGCGCGGGGCATTCAGCAGTCATATCCAGGTTTGGAGCTGAACCCCATTTGTGCGGAGATGTGAGAAACTACGGTGCCGGGGACACACCGCACCACTCTTAAAGCGTTCTGTAGATATTGATCAGCCGTTCCCTGCTTACGGAAGTTGAAGCTTCTGAAGCTATCGGTGATCGTATGAGTAATAAAAAGCTGCGCGGCCAGTGGAGATCCGCCCACAGAATCCACGTGGAACGTAAACAGATGCTCATGGACTAAGTTACGAGCAAGATAGCTCATGATAGAGTCAATTGCAGAACCAAACGTCGCGAAAACGATCGGCTCACAACCGATTATGTGGGCGACTTCAATGATTTCTTGTTCTGCGGAGCAGCGCCCTTTTGCGACCTCGGAGCTGCACAAGATCGGTAGTTCGCGCGCCGAAACAACACATTCCACCACGCGGCTTACTTCGTCACTTGCTGCCAGGGCCAGTAGCAGCGTTCCCGCATCTGAGGGCGTCATTATAGCTGATCCCCGACCATGGCCTTTCTTCGTGCGGAGCCCAGCCTCCATCAGCTTGCGATCGAAGTTCCTGACGGTGCTTACCGGCAACTTCAGAATGTTGGCGGTCATTTCAACGAGAGCCGGGGGTGTGAGTGCCATTGCGTTCCACCTTTTAAATGTAAATACTACATTTGAACCGAAAGGCTTCAATTGCAATATTTACATTTAAATTGAGGTCGCTAATCCACAGGAATCTTGAGCCCCCTAAACCAAAAAGCGACAAATCGGCCTGTCGGCTCAAGATAGAAGACGGAGATTGTTGTGATCTCAACGGCTTAAGTCGAAAGTGCGGGAATATGCGCCCTTTGAAGTGCAACGATTATTTCGAGCGCTTCCCGCACCGGCGCGCTCGGCATGCCTATCTCCGTTGACGCCTTTATGGCCAGAGTGCCGTCGCTCGCATCGAGACGCGCCGTGAGTTCAAGCGCGTGGCGATCCGGGTCTTTAGATAGAAATTTATGGCCAACGTTTTGTCGACCCATCGTTACAGAAGTGATCCCTACCCACTTGCACCCGTTCACAATTGTCTGCGCCAGTTGTGCCACATGGCATCCAATATTGGCATTGAGGGAGCGGCAATGTCGCAGAAACGTGCTCGGGCGAGCTAAACGGCGGTTGCTGGGACGTCAGAGACGAAAACATCAGCGAATCGCGCCGGTGATCTTATAGTGTGAAACAAAGGGTTCTTGGGGAGAATTGACAACAACGATGGCCGACGACGAAGTACAGGTGGGCTTCGAGCCGGCGATCGTCATCGACAAGGTTCGCGCGTCAAAGGCTGGCCATGCATTTCACGAGGCCTGGGCCGCACGTTCGGCGCTGGAGCTCTTGTTACCGTCGACCGACCTCGTCGCGATTACGTTGGAGGGGTTCGATTCCGCCGATGAAGCCGATCTCGGGACAGGCGCAGTCGAGATCGCGGATCTCGTGCGGTACCATGGCCATAATGATGTCGCGCGGGCAAGCCGCGTCGAAATCGTTCAGTTCAAATATTCGATCGCGAGCGCCGCTGTCCCAGTCCGCGCGGCCGATCTTGCCAAAACCCTGACCAAATTTGCGAAGGCTGATGCGGAGCTGCGGGCGCGTCATGGCGACGACCACGTGCAACAGGTTGTTCGGTATGATTTTGCGACCAACCGCCCTATTCACCCAAATCTCATCACCGCAATGGCCGCGACGATTGACGCTTCGCACAGCGCCGGCGACGTCGCCACGCAGCTCGCTCAAATCGCCAAGGCGCTCGGGTCCTATCCGTACCCGCGCGAACAGCTACTTCGCCGGCTTTTCCTATCGGGTGCCCGAGGATCACTGGAACAGGCAGAGCTCGCCGTAGGGAACGTCCTTGCATCATGGAGCGAGGCCGGCGACCCCGAATCCGAAAAGCGGCTACTAAAGCTGCGCAATCTCGTTCGGATCAAAG
Organism: uncultured Alphaproteobacteria bacterium; assembly: GCA_963734795.1. Taxonomy (GTDB): domain Bacteria; phylum Pseudomonadota; class Alphaproteobacteria; order Rhizobiales; family Xanthobacteraceae; genus Bradyrhizobium. The sequence goes on along the minus strand of CAVTIW010000007.1, from coordinate 1,103,765 downwards.
CGGGGCCGGCGGGCGGCAGCAACAACCGCATCGACCGAGTGGCGGTCCTTGCTGAACTTGAGGTCGATCATGAGGATCGCCTCTATCCCACGCCCGACGCCTTTCCCCCGGTTGGCCGCGCGATTGAGCGCTCGATCGTCGATGAGGCGTTGGCTCTTGCGCGCGCTGCTGGTGCACCTCTAATCATCCATGGCGCGGGAGGCATGGGCAAAACGGTGCTCATGCAGAGCCTTGCCAAGCAGATGCGCGGGCGTGACCAGGTCGTGATCTTCGATGGATTTGGCGCGGGTCGCTGGCGCGATCTCGCCGATGGACGGCATCGCCCTGAACGCACACTGGTGCAACTCGCCAATCTGCTTGCTGGCATGGGCTTGTGCGATATCCTTCTTCCTATTTCAGACATCACGAGCCTCTTGCGCGCATTTCGGCAGCGGCTCGGGCAAGCCGTCGGAAGCGCCCGCCAAACCGACCAAACGGCCGGCGTCGTCCTCATCCTCGATGCGATCGACCATGCTGCGATCGCAGCCGAGGAAACCGGCACATTGTCCTTTGCCCATGCACTTCTGCGGAGCCTCAGCATCAATCCGATCGAGGGTGTGACGGTTGTTGCCTCTTGTCGCACCGAGCGGCTGTCGCTAGCCGTCGGGAGCAGTGAGTACCGTGAGCTCGAAATTCCGCCGTTCACGCCGGAAGAAGCCACAGCGCTGATCTCGGCACGCGATCCGAGCGCAAGTGCCGCGGAGATCGCCGCGCTCCTGATGCGGTCAGGCTGCAATCCGCGGTGTCTCGAGACGTTACTGCAGGACGGGAGACCTTACGATAATGCAACGGTACCCGGCGCAGGGCTCGGCACGCCTGCGGGGGTACTCGACGCGCTGCTGCATAAGCGTTTGGCGGACGCCCGGCGTGCCGCGCGCGAGAAGGGCGCCCGCGATGTCGACATCGACCTGCTCTTGACCGGACTCGCGCTGCTGCCGCCGCCGGTTCCGCTCGAAGAGCTCGCAGCCGCTCACGGCATTCCATCTGCGCAGGTCGAGAGCTTCGCCACCGACCTAGCGCCTCTGCTCGAGCGAACTGCCTTTGGGTTGATGTTCCGTGACGAGCCCACCGAGACCCTGATCCGCACAGTCAGCAGCAGAGATCACGCCAGTCGTGATCGAGTCATCGGTATGCTGCTCAACCGCCAATCCGAATCCAATTATGCGGCACGCGCGCTTCCGGCACTGCTCACCTCGTTACGCCACATAGACCAGCTGATCGAACTCGCCTTCGACGAGCGCGTGCCGCCGGGCGCTTCGAAGGTAAGTCAGCGCGACATCCGCCTGTCGCGGATAGTTGCCGCGCTTGAGCTGTGTGCGAAAATAGGCAGGCGCGACGATTTGCTGCGATTGCTTCTCGAAGCGTCAATCATCGCCGCCGGCCATGAACGATCGGATCGCTTTCTGTACGACTATCCGGACCTCGCAGCCGTCGCGGGTGATGCGGAAGCTCTACGCCGGTTGTTTTCCACGCGCGCTGGCTGGCCGGGCGGGCGGCATTCCGCGCTAGCGCTAGCGAGCGCCTTCGTCGGCGACATGGGCGAGGCACGTCGCAACGCGCGGCGGGCGATCGACTGGCACAATTGGGCAGCCTCCGCCAAAGGCCGACCTGTATTCAGTCCCGGGAAAGCCTCGACCCGTTGGGATGACGTCGGATTCGCGTATGTCGAAATACTGGCTGGCAACGAGATGCGCGTTGCGCAATTCGTCGCCCGCCGGAACGATGGCGACGCCTACCAGAAATTCTGTGAGCTCTTCGACTTGCTCGAACGGCACGCCGCAAGCCGCCATCCACCGGCTGATCGGGTCATGCGACGGTTGCCACGCTGCCGCTTACACTCGCGCGCGCTATGGGCGGCTGCGCTCCATTATCCAAACGGGGATACCGATCTCGATCGCCGTCTGCTGAAGAAGTTCGCGGCGGCGGAAGCGGCAACCGAAAAATCGGACACGCTAACCGCCGCGAAGTCTCGGCGCCGCAGCGCGCGCAATCTACCTTGGGCTAAACACCGAAGCTGGGGAAATCCTGACCAAGGCAGCGATCGCGCCGCCCAATGTTTATGACTATTCTAGCTATTGGCCCCTCGATCGCGCCGTCGATATTGCGGTCCTCTTAGCCGGGATTTCCGCCGCGCTGACTGGGAAGCCAGCGACGCTAGTGGATCTGGCTCCGTCCGAATTCCTTACATTGGTCAGCCCGAGCGCACGGGCTCGCGGCGCCGCATCCTTTGCCCGAGCGCTCAAGCAGAAGCTCGCGGAACCCCATTATGCACACAATGCGCCGAGAAGGCGCCGGCGCAAAGCGGCAATCGATCATCAGCGACGGTCCGAGTACAACAACGCGCTCAGCCATCGCATCGCGCCTCTGATCCCCTACGCTCAGGCGGTCGCGAATATCGTGCAGCCGCCGCGGGGCCGCTCGCAACGGGATATGCTGAGCGCTGCACTCGACCTGCTCGAACGCGACGTCGAGCAGGCATCCAACTATCCTTATCGTGACGGAAAATCCTACCTCGCCCGGGTTGGATTCCGCGCGTTGTTTCTCATCGCAGACGCGCTCGGGGCGATAGATGGCCCGACGGCCAGCCGGATCGCCGAGTGGCTGACCGCGGCGCCAGGCATGACTGTGCCACAGCTAACTGATGTCGTGGCCCGGCTGTCGCGGATTGCCGACTGCCACAATGCCGCCCTCAAGCTGGCCACCCACGTCGAGAAGTTGATTTTGCTAGATACCGATATCGGCAGCCGGGTGGGATCCTATGGCTCGCTCGCGCAATCGGTGTGGCGGGTTTCGATCGATGAGGCATCCGTTTTCTTTCGAAGGACGCTAGATCTCACCGATGCCATCGGCTCCGATGACTTCGAGCGCGCCAATCATCTACTCGAACTCACCAGCCACTATGTCGGACCGGAATTATCGGCCAGCGCGGCGCACAATCTGGCGCGCATCCTGGAACTCGAATCAGTCCGAGGATTCGAAATTTCCCTGGATCGAATATGCTCGGACGATGGTACCTGTCGCCGGGCGATCAACGCTCGCGATGCTCGCCCGTCTCGACGATCGCGATAAGGCGCGGATGGGTCTGTCGCTCGGTCCCGCGCTCACCGTGCTTGTCGACACGGGAAAGTTGCCGGCTGACCTCGCGTCCTGCGTCTTCGGGCTCACCGCGCCGATCGAGACCTGGACTTGGCGGTGTTCCGATTTCGTTGGGTCTGCGCTCCGGCAGATGCCTCCCGACCAGCACGAATGGCTCTTTTCGCTCATGCTAATAGAGATCGATCGCGACGACCAATTGTCGCCGGCTCGCGATACGATTGAGGCGCTGCTCGCGCTGGCCGAGGCGCATTTGCGGGCGACATCACCCTCTCGGGTACGGATCGCCGCGCTCGCGGCGCGGTGGGATCCGGTGGAGCGGCCCTGCCCCACGCATGCCCAAGGACCTGTGCCCACGGTCTTTGAGACAGACTTTTTCGATCATGATGTCATCGATCGCGCGATTTTGAGCGAGGAGATAGATCCGTCGGGCCGACGCTGGCCTCAGCGCACCATCGCCGATCTCGCGCGCGGGGCTGCGACGCCGGCGCAGCGCCTGGAATTCGTGAGAGCGGTAGTTGACGCCAGTGCCGCCAGTCTTGCGGATAAACTGCGCGCGTTGGACGACTATCTGCCGGATTGGAGCGCAAATTCGGCAGCGCTCAAGGACGAGTTCCCGAAATTGGCGTTACGATTGGCGTCTAAGCACGCGCCGGAATTGGCTGGCTCGGACTCGGACGCCTGGGCGGGGTGGCGCGGCCTCATCACCTATTTCGATGCCGACCGTCCAGCGCTGGTCGAGCAGGTGATTGCATCTCTTAGTGGCACAGCGGAGGATATCGGTGGAGACTCGTGGCTGGCGCTCGCTGCCAAGCTCGCGCCAGTGGTTAGCGCCAAGGCCTTCGCGGAAGGCCTGGAGCGTTTCCTGGCGCTGAGCGGCGCGACGCTTCCGTCCGAAGTTGGCGATGGCCCTTGGGACCCCCGATTTTCGGTAGAGCGCGATACCGTCAATGTCGTGGCCGGGCTTGTCTGGTCGCGGCTTGGCGATAGCAACGCCGCAATGCGCTGGCGGGCTGCCCATGCGGTCCTGCGGCTGGCTCAAAGCGAGCGGTTTGACGTTATCGGTCAGTTAGTCGCGCGGTTTGACGCCGACAATGCGTTCCCGTTCCGTGACTCCAAGCTGCCGTTCTACTCGATGCACGCCCGCCTCTGGCTTCTGATCGCGCTCGCTCGGCTGGCTACAGACAGGCCGACACAGGTGGCGCCCTATCGGATACTACTCGAACGCGTTGCGATGTCCCATGAGTTTCCGCATGTCGCGATGCAGGCCTTCGCGCTCGATGCACTGCGTCCGATCGCATCGCTACTCGCGGCCCCGGAACGAGACCAGCTGCTGGCTCGGCTCGCGGTCGCCAATAGGTCGCCCTTCCCGTACCAGCTGCGCGAGCGCTTTGCCGAGGGCCGTTATATTCCACGCCCGGATTCCGCGCCGCGCCCCGACGATGCGTTCCATCTCGATTACGACTTCAATAAATATCAGGTGGAACGGCTCTGCCATGTTTTCGGCTGCGCCGGCTGGGAGGTCGAGGACGCAATCACCCGCTGGGTGCGACGCTGGGATGGCAGTATTCATGGAATGCATGATTGTCCGCGAAGGGGAAGCAGTTACGAAGACTCTTGGTCGTCAGGTATGGTCCCAGACACAGATCGGCATGGAGACTATATTGGTTGGCACGCGCTGATGCTCGCTGCCGGCGAAATGCTGCGATCGCGCATAGTGACGGGTGACGATTGGCGGGGCGACACATGGGCGCATTTCCTTGCGGAATATCGCTTATCCCGTGCCGATGGCAACTGGCTTTCCGAAGCTACCGACCTGTTTCCACTCGATGTTCCTAGGAATCAGGATTTGCCAATGCAGGATGTTTCGCAAAGGGGTTCGGAGCGCGAAGATCATACGTTGCTTGCACCGATGCTCGGCATCGTCGACGGCAGACTGGCTAGTGAGTGGATGCCAGTCACAGGCCACTGGTCGCTATCGAGCGATACCAGCGTTACCCTTCGCACCGTGCTTGCACGCCCTGACGATGCGCGGGTAACGGTCATGACGTTGCTCACCACCGAAGCGTCCTTTCGCTGGCTTCCGGACGAGGAGGACGAAATTGCGCGTCACTTCGGACGGGAAGGACATTCGGTCTGCGCTTGGATCGACAATGTGCATAATACCGAACGTCAACTTGACCGGCACGACCCCTATGCGGCCACCACCGCAATGAACCGTCCTTCGCCCGCGAATTGGGTCCGCAAGCAATTTGCGCTGCGGCCGGATGACCCGATCGCCCGTACCTGGTCGGACGACGCAGGTCTGGCCTTTCGCGCCGAAGCCTGGGGAGCTGCCGGCGGTCGAGGGGAAAATAGCTGGGATATTAGCGGTCAGCGGATCAGCGCTGATCGAACCCGATTGTTGACCTTGCTGGAGCGAACTGGCCACAATCTGGTTGGGGCGGCTACCGTGCAAAGGTACCATAAAGGTATGTCCACTGGCCGAGCCGGCGACACAAGCTCCTTCACGCACCGATCCTATGTGTTCATGCTTGAGCCGAGCGGCCGCGTTGCGGCGCCTCTGCGGGCTTCCAGGCCTGCCCGTGCGGCCGTCGGGGCGCTCGATTTACGCGAACAGCGCGAGTTTCGTTCCCGTTTGCAGGCGATTGCAGTAAGGCTTGCCGATTGACGCGATTCGCCTGGGACCGAAGCCGGCAAGGTCGAAACGTCATCGCACCTCCGGAGTTTTTAATGCAGACGCCTTCAAACGTAAGCCGCTCAAGACCCTGAAGCCGCGCTTAAAGAAAATCGATACGCGATCGGTCAAGACCGTGATCGGACAGAAGGCCAAAACCCAAGGAAATCAAATGAAGCTGTCTCCTTTCGAGCGAATGACGCTGGCTAATCAATTTCGCATCTTGCAAAAAATCGATCCTGGCGTCGATCACTATCATCAATATGCTGAGATTTTAGATTCCGGTTACGAAGGCCTTTACGGAAGGATATTTGAACACCAAAGCGACCCACCACTACCGAAGGAAATCAGCGACGAGGTTTACGACATTTTCGACATGTACCGCGCTCTCGATCGCGCGTATCAATCCGGCATCGAAAAGCCTGATTGTCGCTGCGCCGAGTTCTCTGGGTTTGACGGCAATAACGATAAACATTTCGGCGTCGCAAGTTTCATTTTGAACGACCTGAATCTATATTCCGAATTGCAAAAGCGTCCGATGAATTCGCACTCGCAGGCCGAGTTGCATCGATACCGTAGGATGCTTACGGCCTGGCGCGGCATGGGAAAGCCGTTTCCACTTGAGGAAGAGCAGGTCAAAGCAATAGTGGGCGCCTAACGCCCCCCAAAGAGATCGAACACGCCCAAGCAAGCATCGCCAACTTCGAGGCCAAGGCCGCATATTGGGAAGCGTAGTCTAAGACCGTTCCCGCCGATTAAGTTCGGTTAGCTCAGGCGACTGATCGTCGAATGGCTCACGTTGTAGGATCGCGCAATGTCCGTCAGCACCTCTCCCGCCTCCCGGCGAGCGATTGCTTCCCTTTTCTGATGGTTGGTCAGTTTAGGTTTCCGACCGAGTATTACCCCCCTCTCCTTTGCCCGTGCTCTCCCCTCGCCGGTCCGCGTCCGGATCAGCTCGCGCTCAAACTCGGCGAGGCCGCCCAAAACGGTCAGCATCAAGCGACCGTGCGCCGTCGTGGTGTCAGCCCAAGTATCTCTCAGCGATCTGAATCCTGCCCCATTTTCAGCGATCGTCCCCAATAGATTTAGGAGGTCGCGGGTGGACCTCGCCAATCGATCGAGCCGGGTAACGACCAGCACGTCCCCTTCTGCTAGGACCGCCATCAGACGGGTTAGCTGCTTACGGTCGGACCGAGCACCGCTGATCTTCTCCTGAAATATCTTCGAGCATTTCGCGGCTTTAAGTTCGGCCAATTGAGCGGATAAGGATTGGCCGTCGGTGCTCACCCGCGCGTATCCATAGACTGTCATATCGCCCTCCATTTCGCACATATAATATGCACAGCATAAAGCCGCATTTTATATGGGTCAACGAGTTTGTGCATAAATCATGATTTTTGCACGAACCCGCTCGATGTCCGGTGTTTGGGGTCGACGGACTCTCGACGAATGCGGCGCCACCTCTCAGTTTGACCCGGAGCGGTCGCCCGAGGTTGACTTGCAACTTGACCGGGAGCCAATTGCATACGACAAGCTGGTGCAACCCGATCAATTGCCCGGTCGTTTGGGGTGCGCAACGGAACGGCGCCGTGGAATTCGATGAATATGGCGCGTGCGCTCTGGATTTTGTCGATCGCCTTTCCGGCCTCGACAATCGGGAGGACGTTTTTGCGGCTTTCAGGCAAGTGATCGGCCGGTTCGGCTTCGATTATGCCACGATCGCAGAGTTGCCCAGTCAAGCGTTGAACACGCCGCTTCACATCCATCTCGCTCATGTGCCCAGCGAATTTTTCGAGCTGTATCTGAGCCAAGGTTTCCTCGATTGCGATCCCGTAGTGCGCTATGCCTTGCGGACTGAAACTCCCTTTGAATGGCATGAGGCGCCTTACGACCCGCAGCACGAGCCTCGCGCGCGCGAGGTCATGGAGCGTCGCAGGGACTACGGGTTGAACTTTGGCTTCGCGATTCCGTTGCCCTCGGTCCAATCCGCAAGCGCCGGTATCGGCCTTGGCAGCCGTGACAAGCCCGACCTTAACCAGCGCTCGAAGCCGGCGCTTCACTTGATGGCGATCTATACGCTTACCCGTATCCAGCAGTTGCAACTCGCAAGAACGGCCAAGACAGAGCCCCTCGCGTTGCTGAGCGACCGCGAACGCGAAATATTGATCTTGTCGGCCGCCGGCAGAAGCGCGGGCGAGATTGCGGACGTGCTTGGTATTACCAAGCGCACCATCGACTTCCATATCACAGCCGCCACGCGGAAGCTTGGCGCGTCCAATAAGACTCATGCGGTTGCCTTGGCTCTGGCGCAGCGGCTGATCCAGCTTTAAAGCGTTTTGAGCGAACGCCTGCCGCGCACTTGATCGGGGTGGCCGCCGGTTCGCGTGCAGCCTGCTCCCGGCATTGATGGCTGGTTACGACGCTGGCTCAGCCCTCATTGGTCCTGGAAGCGGGCTTCGTATGTTGCAAAAAGAGCGCAGTCGCGACGGGAATCGCACGTCGCTGTCGCTATTCGCCGTATAAACGCCTGCACCTGTTATTTTATACAGTAGCCCCTCCCACCAGCATCTTTCATACACTGTACGGCTTGGATTCTGCGGACGGTCATTTGCCGTCCGCAGCCAGATTTGACTGACCGAAGATTTAACTTCGGCGGATCACCTCCGGATGCAGCCAATGACCGCGTCGCGTTTGGTCGTGGGCGAGCAGCCGGCTGACATTGCATGGACTGGGCGGCGTGGTATTTTTTAAAGTTTTGAAGTGGTTGTCGTCAGCCCGGAAATTTTCCCTGAGCGGGCATCGGCGCAGTCCTGCCTCGTTCGCCGCAACCGGTGTTGATCAATTCACGGCTTTGCTGCGGCTACGCGCGTTTGGCTTCGCATTGGCGACGTTGACTCTTGTGCTTGCTACTTTCATGCCTGAGTTGAGCTGGGCGTCTTCTGCCGGCTGTACTATAGTCAATAGCGGCACTTTGGACGGTACAATCGCAGAGGGGTCACCTGCTCTATTTACGGGAACGACGACCTTCGCCGCGGGAGATAAAATAAACTATAGCTATTCAGCCGCTGCGGGCGCTGTCGCTCGGATGATTGCTTTAGATGGGGGGACTATACAGGCCGTCGATGACTTTTCGCCTGTGACAAGCGGCAACCCGGCGAGTGCGAGCGGCGTCTATACGTTTAGCACCAATGGTACCAGGCTTACCGTTGAATTTGCTCCCACCGATGCAAGTGGCACGCACACGGCCACGTCTGGTGCCACTGTTACATGGTCGGTCACTTGCACTCCGGCTACGACTCCTGCGCCAGTCGTCTCCTCCGTTTCACCCAACAGCGGATCCCCCTCCGGCGGCACCAGTGTGACGATAACCGGCACCAACCTCACCGGCGCGACCGCGGTTACGTTCGGCGCCACCGCTGCGACAAGCTTCACCGTTAACTTCCGCGACCCGATCACCGCGACGGCACCCGCCGGGACTCGACGGTGGACATCACCGTGACAACGACCGGGGGAACGTCGGCGACCTCGGCGGCGGACCAGTTCACCTATATCGCCAGTCCGACCGTGACTTCGATCTCGCCGAACAGCCGGCCTCCGGGCGGGCGGTACATCCGTCACCATCACCGGCACCAACTTCACCGGGCGTCACCGCGGTCAACTTCGGCGCTACCAACGCGACGGGCTTCACCTCAACTCCGCGACCTCGATCACCGCGACCTCGCCCGCCGGGACCGGGCACCGTGGACGTCACGGTGACCACGACCGGGCGGCACGTCGGCGACCTCAGCGGCTGACCAGTTCACCTATATCGCCGCCCGACCGTGACCGGTCTCAGCCCGAACATCCGGACCCGGTGGCGGGTGGAACATCGTCACCATCACCGGCACCAACTTCACGGGCGCCACCGCGGTCACGTTCGGCGCCACCATGCCGCCAGCTTCACCGTCAACTCCGTCGACCTCGATCACCGCGACCTCGCCCGCGCGGGACCGGGCACCGTCGACATCACCGTGACCACCCCGGCGGCACCTCCGCCGACCTCGGCGGCGGACCAGTTCACCTACCTCGCCAGCCCGACCGTGACCGCGATCAGCCCGAACACCGGGACCCGCGGCGGGCGGGACCATCGGTCACCATCACCGGCACCAACTTCACCGGGCGCCACCGCGGTCGACTTCGGCGCGACGCCGCCGACCAGCTTCACCGTCAACTCGGCGACCTCGATCACCGCCACCTCGCCCGGCCGGGACCGGCGGCACGGTGGACGTCACCGTGACCACGCCCGGGGGCACGTCGGCGACCTCGCGCGGCCGACCAGTTCACCTACATCGGCCGCCCGACCGTCACCGGTCTCAGCCCGACTCCGGGCCCGGCGGCGGGGGGCACATCGCGTCACCATCACCGGCACCAACTTCACCGGTGCCACCGCGGTCGACTTCGGCGCCACCGCGCCACCAGCTTCACCGTCAACTCCGTCACCTCGATCACCGCCGCCTCGCCCGGCCGAGGCCGCCGGCACCGTCGACGTCACCGTGACCACGCCGGAGGAACATCGCCGACCTCGGCGGCCGACCAGTTCACCTACGTCGCCGCGCCGACCGTCACCGGTCATCAGCCCGACCTCGGGCCCGACGGCGGGCGGCACCTCGGTCACCATCACCGGCACCAACTTCACCGGTGCCACCGCGGTCAACTTCGGCGCGCACGGCGGCGACCAGCTTCACCGTCAACTCGGCCACCTCGATCACCGCCACCTCGCCCCGCAGGCGGCGGGCACCGTCGACGTCACCGTCACCACGCCGGGGGACACGTCGGCGACCTCCGCCGCCGACCAGTTCACCTACGTCGGCCGCCCGACCGTCACCTCGGTCAGCCCACCAGCGGGCCCACCGCCGGCGGCACCTCGGTCACCATCACCGGCACCAACTTCACCGGCGCCACCGCGGTCACCTTCGGTCGGCGCGGCAGCTACCGGCTTCACCGTCAACTCCGCCACCTCGATCACCGCAACGTCGCCGGCGGGCACCGGGACCGTGGACGCACGTTCCGTCGACCACCCCCAGCGCACCTCCGCGACCAGCATCCTGTTCACCTACGAGGCGCCGCCCGGCCCTACCCCCATGACCCCGACCACCGGTTCGACCGCCGGCGGCACCAGCCGTCACCATCACCGGCACCAACTTCACCGGTGCCACCGCGGTCTCGTTCACGACGTGACCTCCACCGGCATCACCGTCAACTCGGCCACGAGCATCACCGCGACGAGGCCGGCCTGGAACAGTCGGCACGGCGACGTGATGTGCGTACCACGCCAGCGCGGTACCTACGCGGCCAACACGTAGTACGCCTACGCGACGCCGGTACCGACGGTGAGTAGCCCCAGCCTCACCAGCGGCCGACCACCGGCGGCACCAGCGTTCCATCACCGGCAGCAACTTCACCGGCGACATCCGTCAAGTTCGGCAGCACCAATGCGACGTCGTTCACGGTTATCAGCGCCACCCCTGATGAACGCCATCGCGCCGCCGTGGATCGACTCGGCGCCATCGACGTGACCATCAGCGCAACCGCCCACCAGCCCAGTCAGTGCTGCTCTACCACTACAGCTACGCCGTACTCGCCCCAGCACCAACCCGCGCAAGCTGGAAGGCCACGAGAAGGCCGTCGACGGCGGCGCAGATCCTGGGGCAAGGCTACTCGGTGGGCGGAGCCGAGAGCGCGATCTCCGAAGGGTTTGCCGGCGGCGGCAAGCTGGTCAGCCCGCCAGCGGCAACGGCACGCGCTTCAACTTCTCGCCTGATCCCGACGGCGCAGCCGCAGCAACAGGCCGGCGGAGCGCAACCCGCGCCTCCAGCAGCACCGATCCCTTCCGCAAGCGCCTGACCGCTCCTTCGACACCAATACGCGCGGTGCTCGCCTACCTGGTGCTGCGTACTGATCGGCCGCTCCGGCCTCTCCCGTACCCATGCCGCTTTCGCCGCACTTGGCTATGCCGGCCGGGTCAAGGCTCCCGCCATTGTGGGTGACCCAACCGAGGGAATGGCTGGGCCGGGCCGAGATCGACGGCGCCACGCTCGAACTGTGCATCTCGCTGCGCGACCTCCGCGCCGGCCGCCGCGACCCCGTCGATCTACGGCGACCAGGTCAATGTCACCGCCGGTCTGACCTGGGCGCTGATGCTGGACTTCTCGGTCGGCGCGCTGGTGGCTGGGTGGGCTTCGAGTCATCGTTCCGACGCCATCCAGGGCCAGCCTCAACAACGGCATGGGTCTGGATGCCGGCGCCGACGCCGGCTGGAAGCTCTCGCCCACCATTCGCTTCGAGGCCGTGCGTTGCCGATCCGGTATCGGCTTCGACGGTACCGCAGGTACCGCGTCTGCTTGAGCTGTACTGCTTGCTGGTCACTGGGGGATCGACAGGCAACGGATCACCACTGAGAGCTTTCCGATCGAAGCCTTCCGCAACCGTCTACGCGCTGTGGGAGCACGATAACGCTGATACCGGGTCGCCGGCACCGCGGAGGCCGGCCGCGACTTCGCGTCCCGCCTGCGCCAGCAGCGGCGCTGAAAGTCGCCCATCTGCTCGGATGGACATCGACTGTCACGCCGCGCCTTACGCCGAAATCGACGGCGACGATCATCAGTTTCAACAGGTCGACAATATCAGTTTCGCGGGCGGCGATCGTCTGATTAGCCAGTATTCGCAGGCGGGGCTGCTGGCATCCATGTCGGCATCGGGGCGCAGTTCGCCAGCGTAACGCCAGATTGGCGGCGCAGCCAGACGGGTTCTGCGCCAGCTCGACCCTTTGGACTGACCGCGCTGGCGCCTCGATCCCCTTGGGCCGGCAGTGACATGGGGATACGGCGCACTTAACCCCATTCGCCAGGATTGGGCAATGATCTGGTCTGCTGCAAAGGCTGGACGGCAGTTCGATGTCGGTGAGGCTGCCAACCCGGGCTTCCAACCACTTCTCTGGGGTGTACCTGTTCCCACGACGTCTCAGGGGCATCAGGAGTCTGGTACCGCAGACAGTACCCGCGAGGTGCGGAAACAGGGCTCCCAAAGTTGGTTGGCGAAACAAAACGTTCTCCATCATGCGGGTTTCTGCCAGTTCTGACCAGGATGGCTGCCGTACTGAACTGTCATTGACAAGGACTGGAAGACATCGCAAGGAAAGGTTCTAGGCCGCACGGTGACACTGAAAGTGAAGTTCCACGATTTCAGATCATCACCCGCAGCAGGTCCGTACCGGCCGCCGTCTCGAGCCGAGACGACCTCGAGACTGCACTAGCAATCGCCTTGCTTCAGCACGAATGCCTGTCCCGAAGCCGGTCAGGCCTCTGGGTGTCTCGCTCTCGTCATTACAATGCGAAGACGAGGCGGACCCACAACTCGGTCTACCGATCTGATCTCAGCTACCGCAAAGCCGAGCCGACCGAGATCGCTATCTCCGGCGTTTTGCGGGACGTAGGAAGGGGCGCAGCATCGGGGGGCGGGAGAGGTGCGACAACTGACTCAAATTTAATTGACGCAATGGATCATGACGCAGCAATTTTGAAGCAGAAGAAGCACATAACGCCAAAAGCTTCACGTTTTGAAGGTTTTGGGAGTTCTTTCAGAATATCCAAGTGGTGCTACGTCGTGGCAGCTGCGCCACCAACATCTGACGCAATGATTCATTGACAGGATTTGGACGGCGCGCCGGCAGTCGAACGCCACCGTCTCCACAGAGTCAGGCGGTCTCCAAGACGACCCTTTGGACAACGCTGGTGCCGACGCCGAGCGCCCTGGCGATCTTGAGGATGCCGTCACCTTTGGCCCGCAGTTCCCTTATCGTCGCCTCGACGGACGGCTTGACCCTTCGCCGGCCGAGCTTAGTGCCGTTTTGACGTGCCCGCGCCAGCCCGGCGTTGACGCGCTCCCGAATTATGCCGCGTTCAAATTCCGCAAACACGCCTAGCATCTGGAACATGGCCTTACCCGCGGTGGTCGAGGTATCGAGCCCCTGTTGATGCAGAAAAAGATCAACGCCTTTGTCCTGCAGACCTTGCAAAATACCGAGCAGATCCGTCAGCGATCGGCCTAACCGGTCTACCGACCAGGCCGCGACCATGTCGAACCTCTTTGCGTTAACCGCCCTCATCATTGTATCGAGCCCGGGTCGTTTGTCCCTGCCCTTGGATCCGGAAATGCCGGCGTCCTCGTAGATACGGACGACCTCCCAGCCGGATCTCTCCGCCACCGCCTCTAGCTCCCTGAGCTGGTTGGCGGTGTCCTGCTTAGCGGTACTAACCCTGAGATAAATTGCGACGCGTTTCATGGTGATCTCCCTGCCCGACGCGCACCGTAGCCCGGCTCTATACCGAAATCAAGTGATTTCCGTATACCGAGCACGGTTCGAAAAGTCCAATGATGACGGTCCTTCAAAACAAAAGTCAAGGGGTTTCGGTATAGGCGAATTGGCGAGACTGTACGGTACGCGGAGGCGCAGTGCCTGGTTGGTCTCGGCTTTCCATCGCTAGCGCCCTATCGCCTCACCAATTTCTTGGATTACAGAACTCACGATTCCGAACCACGGGGAAGCCGTGACCATCCCCTAGTGGAGGCTGACGCGCCTCCCTGGCGGCTCGCACGATGAGCACCGCCGGTTTCGTCCGTCCGCATTGACCTCTATCTCGTCTTCTTCGTTGAACCCGAGCAGTATGCCTTCCAAAGGGCGTTTCCGCACCACAAGCCCGTTGACCGGATCGTGACGGTCGCGGCTGACGCACGAAGCTCGTGGTCTTGTTGTCGTCGAGGAAGCGGAGAACGATGCTGTCGCCGATCTTGATCCCGCTTTCACGCTGCGCATCTGATGCCGTTCGCTCCCGGCACTTCGTCGTCGGTCACTCGGTCAGCGCTCACTGCCTTCGCGACGCGCTGTTCGTGTAACGTTCGGCGCGGCTGTCCGCCGTCGTGGGCTGGACGCCGATTCGAACTCAGGTCGATAGGTCCGCCATACAGCCGTCCGCGATTCGATCGTGAAGCTCAATGCCCAAGATCGCCAGAACCGCCAGCCGACGCGTTCGAGCACGCGTTGTCTCGCCATGTCGTCCGCCCATCGCTCCGGTCCATGATATTGGTCTCCATCGCACTCGATCGCCAGGCGCCGATCTCCGGTTCCTTCCACCACAAGGTCGATCTTGTAGCCCATCGCGCCGACTTGCGGCGTGACGCGGTATCCGCGATCGAGGAGCCTGCGCAGGACGGCGCGCTCGCATCCGAATTGCACAAGGCGGCCATGTCGCCTTCCGGCCGCTTGCTGCCTTTCATGGGGTCGCGAAAATGCCGCAGCACCTTCGCCTTTAAGTCGTCGGGCTTTAGCTCCTCCTCGCGAACTGACCGCACGAGATACATGCGGTCGCGGGCGCGCGACATCGCGACGTTGAACCGCTGCTCGAAGTGGAGGGCGGTCTGGGCCTGCTTGCTTGCTGGATCGGCCACCATCGAGAGAAAGATGATGTCCCGCTCGTTGCCCTGGAACGTAGCGCTATCTCCGCACGAGATGCGATGGCGCAGGATGGTCTCTTCGCCCAACGCCTCGAGCAGCATGCGGTTGATAAGAGCGGCCTGTTTCGATCCGATAAGAGAGATGACGCCGATGCTGCGCCAGCGGTCGCCATCACCAACTCTCGAAAGCCCAGGGCTCTCGATAATCCGGAGCACTTCCGCGACGATCACCTGGGCTTCGCGCAAGTTGATCTTGTCGCCGGTCCGCCTGCCGTCCGGCACGTAGATGTCGACCAGCGGCGGATCGATACGTTCATGAGCTGTCGGGATCCTGAGCGGGACAAGAGCCTCAGTATAGAACTGGGTCGAGAACTGGATGATCGGCTCGACGCAGCGGAAATGCTCGCGCAGCATGACGAACTTGTCGGGAAACATGACCTTTGCGAGATCGTAGCAAGGAGGCGCCCGGCAGAAGGAGAGTTTTGAACGGCTGGTTGGTCAGGAATGTGCGCTCGAGGCGGTCGATTTTCGCATTATCGATGAAGGCCGCAGTCGGGCTTACCTGCTTGTCATCTCCCACGACGAGGATTTTACGGCCGCGCAGCAGCGCAGTCACCTCCTTGATGTCGGACTGCGAGGCTTCGTCCATTATGACAAGGTCGAATGTGCCGAGTTCCCCCGGTAGCTGTTCGGCGACGCGCCACGACGGCATGATCCAGCATGGCACGCCATCGTAGCAGGCTGCCATCGCCTTCCGGGCATCCCGGCGGTGGCGCAGCGCGCCCTTCCCCGTTCCCTTACCTATCCTGCGCAACGCGGTCGCAAACATCATCAGCGCCGCACGCACGGGGCCGGTCATCGAATTCGCCAGTGCGTAGAAAGTGCGCTCGCGGACCACCTGTTCGAAGCCTTTCGATACTGCCGCATCGAGTTTCGCACGCTCGGCGGCGAGGGCCCCGACGTGCTCGCGCTGGTCCAGATCAGCGAGGTATCTTTGCGCCGCCGCCCAGTCCCACGCCTGCCGCCAATCGGAAGGCGTCAGGATGTCCTGTCCATCCAGGGCGGCCTCGCTCCGCAGCCGGTCCGCCCATTCCGGCGCGCCGGCAGCCGCCACCTCGTCAGCACCCGATCGAAGTGTCTCGAAATCCCCTCGGTGGCGCGCCAGATCTTCGACGGCCTCCAGTAGCCGTGTCCAGGTCTCCTCGATGCGTGCTTCCGTGAGATCGCCTCTGCCGACGGCGCCGGTCAGAAATGACTTCGCAAGAGCACCGATCCTTCCCGTGTGCTGGCCAAACAGCGCCGATAGCCGCGTTACCTCATCGCGGGCTGCGGCAAGTCGGATGGCGGCCGTTGCATTCCGCAGGCTTGTGCGCATCACGCGCAACCGCTGTTCGTCGGGCCACAATTGCGACGCTTCCCCGACCGCGATGTTGCGTAGCGCTCCCCTGACGTCGTCATAGATTCTCTGGGCGCACCAATCATCACGTCATTGAGCGCAGCCGACAGGTCTGAAAGCTGCCGTAGGCTGCCGATGCCCGAGGATTTCGCCGCCGAGCTCGGGCGCCAGTCCCTGCCAGCGGAGTTGAGCGTCCAAGAAGCGCCTGCGCCACGTCACATAGTCGCGGACATGCGCCCATTCCGCTGCATCGGCGGGCTCGTGTGAAAGCACGCGGATCGCGTCGATCGCCGGCTTCAGCGCCTTCTGTTTGAAAGCGAATACACCAAAGACCTTTTCGCCGGCCGCGCGCCGCGAGATCACGTCGAACAGCTCCGGCGAAGAGAGCGCTTCTTCCGGCAAAGCGACGGGCGTCTGCAGGTACTTCTTGTGATCGGCAAGAATGCCTGCCGCTTCCGAGAGAAACGACTGAAGTGCGGAGTAGAAGGGCGTGTCCTCATTCGAATGGACGGCCAAGCAAAGCGGCCGCAGGAACGGATATGTCTCAAGATGCCGACAGGCATCGACCAGGACGTCGAGGGCGTCGGCTACCCGCTCCGCCTGCTGCAGCGCTTCGCGGGAATTGATACGCAGCACGACTGAGGTGTCGTTCGCCGCCTGCGCGCGAAATGCGTCGGCGCGCAGGATGTCGGCGTGCAGATGCGCGAGGGCACGCCCGCCGGGCAGATCGAGAAGTCGACGGCAGCGTGGCCTGCAGGTGTTCAATGCGGGGACCCAGTGCAAGGCGGGCGCCGCGGATGCGCGCGATATCCTCGTCCGAAATGGTCGAGGCGGTCGAAAAGACCGCCGTCCTGTCGCTGAACCATTCGTGCCTGCCGCGCGCCGCGACGACGGCCGCTGCCAATTCGGCCGGCCGTGCTTTCTGCCCGGGCACGGCCGACAGCTGCGCAGCGGCTAATTCTCCAATCTCTGCGTCGATATCGCGTATCCGGCCGCGCATGCCGATGATCGACGCCTCCAGATCGGCGATCAGCCGCAACTGTTCGTTGGGACGTAGGCTTTCCACGATCGACTGCAGTAAGCGGATCGCCCCTTCCAGTTGCTTGTATCCTTCCTTTTCGGACGTCGTGATGCTGATGGCGAGATCCCGCACCTCCTCGGGAAGCTGGTCGCGCAGCACCGAAAGCGCAGCCTCGCCATGGGACACAACCAGCACGCGGCGGCCCTGTGCGAGGTAATGGCAAATGATGTTCGAGATGGTGTGCGTCTCTTCCGGTGCCCGGCGGTCCCTGGACGACGACGCCATCGTTCACTTCGAGGCGGCGGACGATTTCGACCTGCTCGTCGTTGAAGGGTTTTGGAAAGAACAGGTCGCCGAGCGGCGTGAACTCGATATCCGGTCCTACGCTTCCCGTCGGCGACGCCCATCGCGTCCGGCAGGGGCTTCCAGCGCGCGGCAAACGCCTGCGCCGGACCCATAACCAGGGTGCGGGACGGACCGGGCAGGTCGTCCGGAGACCGTTCGATCGACGCCTTGAGGTTGGCAAGATCCTCCAGCAGGAAATTGTCAGATCGCTTACGCGCCAGAAAGACCCAGCGGTCGGACACGACAAGGTTCTGCGACGGAGGCGGCGGCGGTGCGGCCGGTTCGATGTTTTGGTTGTCCGGGAGATAGGTGCCTTCTGGATCGAGCCTGGTTTGGCAGGCTCGCAGCACCGGTTCGAACGTCTCGCGCTGAAAGGGCCCGACGCCGATATCGTCCTCGGCGTTGGCAATCGCCCTGCGGGCGGCGTCCTGAGCGATCGGCACGCCGTCGATCTTCAGTTCGTCGTAAGGCCGCAGGTTGACGGTCGCCTGCGCCTGCCGGGGCCTGATCCTGATGGTGCCTGCGGCCCGTTCGTCGATCTCGATCTCGACGAGCCTCTCGATGAGCGGGAGATCGATGACTGCGCCGTCCTTCATCCAGCGCGACAGCCCTATCCCCCATACCAGCTCGATGGCTTGCTCGGCGCCGCCGAGCTCCGACAGTTGAACGACCTCGAAGAGCTTCTGGTAAAGAGCTATGGAGCGCCGCCGGGGGCGCTCGCCGACGGACCATGGCAGCCACGAAAGCGAAAGATACTGCTCGGCTTCCCGCGCGATTTCCGGCCGGTCTTCCAGACGAAGGCGGACGTCGAACTGCCCTTTTGCATCGGCCGACAGTGATCCTGCGCAATCCTCGATGCGGGCCTTTCCGGACGCAATGAGTTCAGCGCATTCCGGCTTTGAAACGGTTTTCAGGAGGTGGTCCCGAACCAACGGTGTGCGGTCAGGGTCGGGCGAAAGGTCGAGCCAGGGCGCCAGCGTGTCCGACGGCGTTGGCGGATCGTTCCTCTTCAGCCTCTCCGCGCATAGCCAAACTGCGCCGTCTTCGTCGGTCAGGTCGTGCTTGACGCCCGGAAGCGCATGCAGTTCGTGTTGATGAAATACGAAGGTCTGGCCGTTGCCGAGACGGTACTCGGACAGCTTAAATGCCGGCCGTTCGTCCAGCTTGATGACCTGGCCGACGTAGTCGAGCAGCTCATTCAGGCGCTTGACGGACGCATCTTCGGCTTTACCCGTCCCTCCTTCTGCAATAACCCCTACAGAGCCCAAGCCCTTCCCCCCCGACAGGCGCCCACCATAAACAATTTATCCGGTCTGTGCCGCCAAAATTCTGAGGCCGACCGCGCCTGCTGCTTCTGGGTTATCCGGCGCCAACCCACATGGTCGCCGGCTTCGGCTTGGCGCGAATGCTCCCGGTCCACGGTCGTAAAAAATTGGGGGTTGCGATCGGTTCCGAGCCGCGTTCGCTCTACTCTGCCGGGAATTCAAACATCATACCCTTTACCTGTTCCTCCGCTTCCCTCGCTGCTTGCATCGTCGGCTGGCCATCCGGCCCCATCGGGGCGTCCTTCGTCAGCTCCAGATACAGGCGGTGTGCCTCGTTCGCCTTCAACTGGACGAAGCGATCCAGCTCCCCGCTCGCTTTCAGCTTGCGGTACATCTTCGGGTTCTGGTCCTGCATTACCACCAAGAATTGGTAGCGAAATTCCACAGGAAAGTCTCCGTTTTGGCAAATACGTGCCCCGGGCTCCCAATTGAATCAGATCTTCACAAAAGCCGGTACGCGTGCTCATTGTAACTTAAAAGCGGTCGCCTTAAAACAGTCATTTCACCGAAATTGGGTCGGTGAAAAGGACGCACAAGGGAAAACTTCGGGATATTCTTGCGCGCAACATGCGCCGCATTCGGGCTGCGCGAGGTTTGACGCAAGAGGCGTTAGCACACGACTGCGGCATCAACCGTACCTACCTCAGCAGCGTTGAACGGTCCGAGCGAAACGTCTCCATCGACAATATTGCACGTATAGCCAAAGGGCTGCGTGTTGAGCCGTGGAGTTCTGCCGCAAGACAGCTGATCTTGCCTGCCGGTGGTACAACCAGGCCGAAAGGCGGCGGATCGCGTCCTTTGGTGTTGCTGTAAAGACAGCACAAAAAGACAGTCGCTGACCTTCCTCGGGATTGCTTGCAATTTAGGCGCGAACAGCTCTCTTAACGGCAATTCCCTCGCGTCGGGCGGTCGTCAGTGCGCTATAAATCATTCCGGATATTCCCCTAAAGCGCTGCGGTGGTAACGGCGATTACTCGGCCGCCTCTTTGTCCGCGTCAGTAAGTGCGGCATATCTTGTGACGTCTTCCGCCATCAGTTTCATTTGAGCGTCAACAGAATGATACAGCGCATCACACATCGACTCGAGGTTTTGAAGCATGTGAGTGATGCCGACGGTCGCAAAAATCCAAATCAAGATAGCAACGCATGTCCAGTAGAAATACGGAAGAGCGGCGTTCAGATCGAACCACTGAAATGCGGTGAAATAATCGAGTGCAAACCAGTGGAATTGCCAAAGCGCCGCGGCTGTCAAATAGAGGAAAATTAATAAGGCCACGACGGCGCAGACAAAGATATAGCGCCTGTCACGGCGCCTGGAAAAATAGCCCTGAAAATGGGACGTGCCTTAGTCTGTGACACCAGTGCAGTGGTCGAAAAAGCCGCATTCCGACTTTTGCGTCGGCGACGTAACAGAGCACGTAGAATTTGAGCTTCACGAAAAACGGGAAGCGGTAAAACATACAGTCCAAAGAAGGTTTCTGGTCTGCAGGAACGTCGCAGAGCCGAACTAAGCGAGTCGCCTTTACCCTCGCCCGCTCGAGGGCTTGAAGGAACGCGTCTTGCTCAAGATGAACTCTATCCAAACCAAGGTAGGCGATCGAAACCGCGAGAGTGAACTCGCTCAAATGGAGCAATACTTCAACGTGAATTTCGTTGGCCATAATTTGACACTGTTATGATTTTGCCTTCGCAGATGGCTGGGCACCTGCGCAAGGTACTAGCGGATATGACCGCTAATAAAATCAAACCTTTGCTTCAAATTACTTCCGGCCTTATCGTCACCAAACTGCCCGATCGCTTCAAACTTTTGTTCGTCCGGCTCGAACCTAAAGCTTCGGCCGTCCGCAACCGCAAAATGATAGGGAAATGAAGTTCGCAGCGGCTCGGGAAGAGTATTGCATGATACTTGGTCAGCTAAACCAGCCGCGCTGATGGCGGAAATCAGTGCGTGACTGCCGCTGATTGGATCTTCCGAAATGATGTTGATTCGCCTGTCGGCAGCCCCCCGAAGAAAGCCAATGGCTGCGTCAACCACGAGAGTTTGGCCATACACCGGCTCGTGAAGATGACCTGTAAGGACATCCACCTCGCGCTGGGCACAGCGAAATATGTTCTCGGTTATGACGGCAGCATGCTCGGCGCTTCGATTGAAAATAACGGTGCCATCAGCGGCCGAAGCGACGTCGGCGACAAGCCTCCGATACTCGTCAAGCTCGCTTGCGCCCGTCTTGATGGACTGGGACATTTCGGGCGCGCTCGTTGCGTCAGAAACCAGTACCATTCTAACCCCCGCCAAAATCTCGATTTTCTAATTCGATCTGCCATAATCAATGGCTCCGGGCGAGTCAACCGAAACGAGAGGCTTGAGGCACTCTGCAACCAAAAAGGTTGAGGAATTACGAATGGGCTTTCCAACCCTTTCCCGGCAGGATGGTTCCACCCCCTAACCCGCCTGTCAAATGTGGCAGGCCCGAAATCACTGAAAAACGCCTTGCCCCGTCAGACTGGGGTCAAAACCCGCCCGGCGTGAACCGGCGCCCTCACCCTCTCCTCGTCCGGATGGACCCGCTTTGCAGCGCGTGATCTTGCGCGTGCACGAGGAACTGTTTTGGCAATAGCGGGTTGAATGACGGGCTAACCACGAGGAGGCGCGCCATGCGCCTTCAGACATATCGGGACGAAAGCCGCTCCAGACACTTCGACTTGATCTGCGGACGTGAGCGCCCAAAGTCAATTGACCTGGTCTTGGTAGCAACTTCGGGCATGTTGGTGGTGGGTTTCGCCTGCGCCCTGATGGTCCCCTTCGCATCGACGATCGCCAGTTTGAGCCAGTGGATCCGCTAAAGACGCAGTGCGTATGGGTCGGTGCAGTAGCGCCGAAAGCAAACCCGCCGCTTGAATTGGCGCCGTCACCTCTCCTCGTCCGGATGCACCCAGCTAGGGCGGTGGGGTCGTCGCCATGGCCTAAACTCATCTAGCTGACAATCCGGCCGAACCGGTTACGCGGCGGCGTTCAATAGACTGCGCAACGGCCGAAAAAGGATACACACACACCTGCCGATCGCCAGGGGCGGGCCCTCAATTGGCGCCGGCTTTTTCAACTCGTAGTAGGGATCAGATGACATCAACCCGACCCTCTGCTGGCTAGCCCCATCCGCGAAACAGGGTCAACTGAGGCCTTTCCATTGCCAGCCGCTTTCTTTCTTAGATCTTTGATCTTCGTGGTGCTCACCATTTTCAACGGATTGGACCCTATGAGACGTGCCGCAGACGGCCCGCGCATCGACCAGGTCCGCCATTCCTGGGAGCTGATCCTGACGATGTTCGTTAGGCTTTTGCAGCCGCGCCTCGGGCGCTCGGTGATTGTTATGTGACCGAGCCGGCGCGCCTCGTGCATGGTAGTCTGGACTGTGGTTCGGCCGACACCAGCGACGGCCGCAATCTTGTCAATCGGCCAATCGCACACACCATGACGCTTTACCTCAAGCGCGACGACGCACAGAACAGCTCTCTGGCCCTCAGTATAGTGGTGCCTCAGATTGTCCGGCAGCGCGCTGGAACCACCGAGCGTCCGCCGGCGGTCGCGCGATGCCTTCCGATCCGGGGACCGCTGATGCTGGCGTGAAACGAATCGGCTAAGCACCCTGCCGCTGGCCTTGCCGACTTGGCTGGCGTGACCTGGGGCCGTGCGGCGGCCTAAGGGGCGCCTGCGTTCGATTGCATAGGAAAGGTACGTCGCCTCGCTGTCGCTGATCCAACCGTCGCCGTTGCCCTTCCAGAGCTGCCTGGCGGCCTCATCGAGGTGATGCACGTCGGAACTCGCGTTGATGATATCGTGAAGCGCCCGACCAGCCTCGCTGAGCGTCTGAACCTGATTTGCCAGTACCGGGGAAACGCTTTTGACTTCAATAGGAGCGCTTAGGTTGGTTTGCCAATCTAAGCCTTTGATTTCGGAGGTGATGTTACTTCTGCTGGGATCGCCAGTAATGGAGGCGACGGCCGCAGCGACGCCGGCCGCGCCGACCGTTCCGGCGCATTGGCCGCGACCGTGACGGTAAACAAACAGGGCGCCGGCTTGCGTGCCGACGTTCCTACCCCCCACCTAACGGTAAGTTCGAATTGACGCACCACGGACCGCGCCGCGCGGGTCAATGCCGCGGGGCCATCATATCCTCCAAAGCATGCCAGGCGGCAGTCCGGCTTCTGTGCTTGCCCGCTATACGAACCCAGCATTGGTGTGCCGTGCGGATCCCGGGGCGATAGTCCTTGGGATGGACGTAGAAGAGCGCCGGAAAATCGCAGGTGCAATTTTTGAGTTCGTCGGGATCGACATCGACCAAGAGTGCGGACCAGTCACGCCCCCGCGGTTTCTCATCACATCGCATCACGTCGAGCACAAACCAGTCGGTCGGGGGCTGATCAAGATATTTGACTGCCGTCATCTATGATGCTCCGCGATGATCGTTTTGATCGCTTGGGCCATCGTCTGCCGCAGCTGATAGTGCCAACCTTCACGGCCTATCGTGTCGGTGCCCGGCCATTCCAAACCTGCATCCTCGATGTCGTTCGCGAAGCCGAGAATAGCGGCGACGCCGGCAAGAGTAGTTGGTGTCGCATTCGCCAGCCTCCTGTCGATAATATTGACACTATGGCAAGCCGCTGCGCATCGTTTGGCGGCGTCACGCGCTGCCGCAGACCTGCTCCCGTACTGAGCCTCCGCTTTGTCCTGCTCGTCAATAGCGTTACTGTGTGCAATGTCGGTAATCAGCTTTTGCTCGATCAAAGCGAACGCTGGATCACCATTAGAGGCTGCGCGTAGCGAGTTATCATTCCTCTCGCTAGCTTCGCATAGTCATCGGAAGATTCCGAGTTCTCCTGCGCGTGGTCGGTGCCATCAAGCGGGAATTTTACGACTTTGCTCATCGCCCCCTCACCTGCGCCAGAAATTGATTGCGGATCGCGCGCGCCCGGTGGAGGTCCTCTCGTGGCTTCTTCGCGATGGCAGCAACCTTTAGCTGAGAACACCGCAGCGCTCTGCGCCGGTTTTGCTCAGCCGATCGTCGCGCTAGCTCGAGCTCCTGGAACGCTGCGGTCTCCATCTCCACAAAGGTCCGCCCGTATTCGAGGCCCCAGACGATATACCCCAGCAGAGCGGCGAGCAGTTCCCGCTCCGAGCCATTTAGTCGGAGCGAAGCGATGCTGCCGACGGGATTCGGAAGCTCATCCGTGGGACAAGTTGCGGACACGTTTGTGGGTGGCGTGCTAGGCACGCCAGTAGCTTTGGCCATTGGATTCGCTCCTTTATGGTCGGGGTTAGAGCCGGAAGGAAGTTGGAACCTTCCCATTGGCGCGCGACTCTTCGCTCTCTTCGGCTGACCCGACCGCCTCAACCCTATTACACGCCAGAGACCCGCTACGCGCGAAAGAAGCGCCAAGACGAACGGAAGCTGCCGGTGGCCATGTCCTAATCGAACACCGCACGGAAGTCCGGCCGCAGCTTGTATTTCGACGGCACTATCTTCAAATGACGGGAAATCGATATGTCGGGATCACGAGAGACCGGCACTATTAGGCTAAAATTCCGCGCGCCCACGAAGCAGGCTCCGCGCTCGAATCTGAATGAAAACGGGGTACGCCAAATGCGTTCGCCGGGTGCGCTCGGCATCGGACCGCCCAGGATCATTTGATGCCGAAGGGGCAATGCGGGATGAAATTTGCGCGGACTGAAGAACTGCTCTCGCATCAGGCGCCCGCTCTCCATCAGTACGATCACATAACCGAACTCCGCAACCATCGCTAGGTAACCGAGCACCAAGCCGCCGATCATGTGCGTGTCTGTCAGTTGGCCGCGATCTTTGTCCAATGCTCGCCCAGAAAAGAGTTCGCTGATCGGCCCATCGTAAAAGCGACCTTTCCAACTATTGCAGCCGTTATTATAAACCTTGGATCCCTTGTAGATCAGTGGCTTTTTACAAAGTAGCAGATTTCCCGCGCGAACGTTGGCCGGAGTCTCCGGATTGCGTCGAACGTTTTCAGGATCCGCCTTTAGTGCTTGCTGGGGGATCAGATGTTCGAGATCAAAGCATTCCTGCGGGAGGAACCGACCGCATGCACAACACATCAATAATTGATTGGCTGCAACTTCCGGAAAATAGTTCGCGAGGTCGCTGCGCATTCCGTGCCACAGCCGCTCTCTAATGGATGGTTCCACAATCTCGGACAATACTCGTCTCCGGCTATAGGCAACCTCCCGTTTTAATCTTTCGCTGCGGCTCTCCATAGAGATCCTGCATTCGTTGCTGTTCAGGCAGGAATGGCGCCGACCGGTCGATCTCCGGAGCAACGCCGTCTGCTATTATGCCGCAAGGGTCGGCGATTACCTATTTGCTCTTGAACGAGATCGATACGGGTTTGGCCGCCAACCCTTATTTGAGTTTCACAGACTCACAGATAAAAGGTTGAAATCCGATTAACTGACGACGTGTCGCGGCAGGTAGTGAATACCAAGACGCACTGCCGCGAGAGGTATCCAAAACGCCGGCTGGAAATCGATGTGGGAACGCGGCGATGGCCACGTCGACAACGCGGAACCAGAACCGATGTGATCGCCTCACCTCGCCATCTTTTCAAGCCGATCGATAAACTCGACCTGTCCCGACAGGATCTTCGATCGGGCGACTTCCAGGTCGAACCACTCGGCGCGATCGACTTCCGGAAAAGCCTGGAGAGCGCCGCTCCTGGGCGGCCACTCGATTTCGAAGCTATTGCTGGACAGCGATGCCGTGTCGAAGTCAGCTTCTGCGCAGAAGGCGATCACGCGCTTGCCGCCGCGCTGGCGAATCTCTCCCAGCGCTTGCAGGGGGCCGATTTGGGCTGCCGGACCGAGTTCTTCGGAAAACTCGCGACGGGCAGCTCGCTCCGGGTCCTCCGATGGACCGATCTCGCCTTTCGGAATCGACCAGGCGCCGGCGTCTTTATTGCGCCAATAGGGTCCGCCGGGATGGACGAGCAGCACTTCGAGGCCGTGGCTTGCTCGGCGATAGGCCAGTATTCCGGCACTCAAGTTCGGCCTTGCGGAAGTTCGCTTAGGGGAGCTCATAATCTCTAACTCAGATAACGATCCGATCGAAGTCGGCGGCAACCCGGCTGTTCGGGAACGACTTGGTCGCCTCGGCCAGGATCTCCGCTTCCGGGTAGCGACCGGAAACGTGGGTGAGGACGAGTTGCCTGACGTTGCTGTTGGCCGCAAGCTCGGCCGCTTTCGCCGCGGTCAGATGGCCGTAGGCGCGCGCCATCGCTGAATCGCGATCGAGAAACGTCGCCTCGATCACCAACAGGTCGGCATCTCGGACGTGATCGGACAATCCTTCCGTGGTTTCGGCGTCGCCCACGACGACCAGCTTTTTGCCCCTCGCCGGCGGCCCGAGAACGTCCTCCGGATCGATCGTCCGGCCATCCTCCAGCGTCACCGGCCTTCCCTCGGCCAACCCCTTGCGGACCGGACCGTCGGGGACGCCGAGGGCTGCAAGGCGGTCGGGCGCAAGATGCCGGCGCGCCTGGCTTTCGAAGGAAAATGCAAAACTGTCGGTGTCGCGGTGACGGACCGGAAAACAGTGAAGCGTGAATTCGCCGGCGTCGATTACCGGTCCTTGCGCCAGCGGCAGCAGTTCAAGCGATATCGGCGCCTTCCCTTCGTTCCACAGGCCCGCGAGCATCCGGGCAACGACGTCGAGCGTGCGAGGACCGCCATGAATCCGCATGAGGTCGGCACTCTGCTGCAATCGCAGGGTCGAAAGCAGTCCGGGAATGCCGAGCACGTGGTCGAAATGGCCATGCGTCAGCAGCAGCCGATCGAGCCTGCGGAAACCGGCGCCGCTCCGCAGCAACTGTCGCTGGATACCCTCCCCGCAATCCACCAGGATACGGTCGCTGCCGACCTCCACCAGAAGGCCGGGATGGTTGCGTTCTGCCGATGGAACGCTTGCCGAGGTCCCGAGGAAGGTCAGGTCGAACATGGTTGGTTGGATTCCTTCGTTCCGGCGGGCCAGAGGATCTCACTCGGCGGGTGGTCGCTGGCTGCCAACTAAACCGGAATTTAATGGGATCGGCGGATTGCGAAACCACATCGGAATCATGTCGGGCCGCCCCCGGCATACAATACGAGTAAGGCGGCCTCAGCTTCCCCCTAGCTGGGGCCGTTTCCTTGGCTGCGATAGCGGGATGGGTGGTTGGCGATGGCGGTCCGGCAAGGTGGCGACTTAAAGGGGCCGCCAACCGAGGCGGTCTCTCGTCCCAATAAGGACACTCGTTCTCACGAATTATGACACGAATCCTGAGCTTTATTTAATAGGGGCGCCCGATTTCCCTCAACCCCCAGCCCTCGGGCGCTTTCCGGGCGGCCCCAGATCCCAACGCTGGGGCCGTTTCTTTGCCTGACCGCAAACTCAACTCATTTCTTTTAATCTTTTAAATCTTTTAAAAATCACGCACAGACAGATAAACACGCCTGAAACGGGAGTGCATTAATACTGCAATGGAGCGATTATACAATTTCCGGGCGCAATGGTTATCCGGCACCGCCGCGCTGCGCGCCAAAGACCAAAGAAAAACCCGCCGGCGTGAACCGGCGGGCGATGTGCGGGAGACAGCTTCTCAGCCAACCCGTAGGTTTTCCGCGGATGTTTTTCCACGGTTCTCCATCTCTTCGTAGCTTACCTTGGCACCCTCATTGAGGCTGCTCAGGCCGGCTCGTTCCACGGCCGAGATGTGCACAAACACGTCTTTGCCGCCCTTATCGGGCTGAATAAATCCAAACCCCTTGGTCGCATTAAACCACTTCACGGTACCTGTTGCCACGTTACACTCTCCCTGAGAAAAACAATTGTTGCAGTAGATTGCTGAAATGTGGATTGGATAAGGCAAAAACCGGCGGCGTGAACCGGACGGCGGTTCATTTTTCGTTCGCAAGTTCGGCAAGCCGGCATAAACCGCGCCCCCACCCCTCATTATTCGGGGTGAATCTGCGGCCGGGCCGCAACCCGGCGCAAAAGGCCGATTCCGAAATCTTTAATAAAGTCGGACGAGCATCCTGAGCGGCAGGTGCACCATGCGTAATCATGACCTCGTGTCCGACGGATTTCTCGCGTTAATTGCGGCCGGCCTTCTGCTGCTGTTCTCGAGTTTGCTCGTTATCGCACTTATCTAGTTGGGCCGGGCGCCCTCACCTCTCGTCGTCCGGATGCACCCGGACGCGGGGATGCGATCTCTCGGGCCGAAACGCACAACGCCGCCAAGCGGAGTATGATCGCTTGGCGGCGCGCGTATTCCCATGGTCGGGTACTGAAATCCCGGCAACCCAAGTTTGCCTGAGATTTGTGAAATTCCGGTTACAATACGAACGGGGTAATCCAGAAGGCCGCGCCGGGATGAAACGTGACCGTGCTAGGATCGCTGCATTGTGCTTGGGGCCTCCGGGCACAACAGCCCACCACGGCCTCAGCTCTTCCCCGAGCTGGGGCCGTTTATTTGGCTTGGGGGGAATCACAATGAGAGCAGCCCCTTGGCGCGGTGGGCGTCGAGGATGGCCACGGCGGTGGAATGGCCATGCAGTTCACCCGCGTCGTTAGTCCCGTCGAGAACATGGAAATATGGAACGCGAGCAGCGACGGCTTTTCGTTCGTGATCAGTTATGAGAGCCGCGGCGGTCCCGGCTTTCACGGACCGCCCGGCTACGTGGCATCGTGGCGCTCGCTCTCTCAGAATATGGGCGCCATCAGGGTGGCCGGCTCGCCCTTTAAAACGCGTGCTGAGGCCGAAGAAGCCTGCGAGGCCATGCTGGGATACCTGACGATAAAGCTCGACGGAGAATGACCCTGGGACGCCGCAAGCCGGCGCGTGACAGGTGAAAAACCCGCCGGTGTGAACCGGCGGCGCTCGCCTCTCATCGTCGCTTTGGGAAGCGGCCCGACGCGCGACGATTTCCGGACAACACACGTCGGGCTCCCCAACCAAACCGCGGGCTATAAGGCCTTCGGCACGGCCGAATCGAACTCTATGCGAACTTCGTGGCAGAAAACGCGCCGACGACACCGAATGACCCCATCGCGCAGTCATTTTGAAACAGTCGAGGCGCAAACTTCCCACCCAGGCCGACCCGGCCGCCGCGCAGTCCGCTGAGGCAATCGGAACTTGTTGCTGCCAACCAGGTTAGTTTCCAATGATCAGTCCTGTAAACATAGCCATCTATGCACTCGGCGGATTGATGCTGATCGCCATGGCGATCGGGTTTTTAGCGCCGGTTTGATCAGCACCCGCCGGGCGTGAACCGGTTTCCCTCGTCTCCCATCGTCCGGAGCTACCCAAACGTACGGCGCGATCCGGCGGTAATCAAATCCTCTATTTTTCGTGCGGGAACGGTTGGGTCCAAAGCTTGAAGTCCGGAAATCTTGAAATCAGCGCGGTCTTCAAAAACTTGAAATGCCCGATGGCCACTTCCAGCTCGTCCAATCGACGCTGCCCATTTGCGATCTCGGTGTTAAGCAAACTCTGATAATGATTGTCCTGCGGATCTCGCGTTAGATATTCATCGGAGTCATTGCCCAGCGTTACTGCGGCTCGCGCGAGTACGTCATCGATGCGTGATTTCAGGCCAGCTTGCTCGGCTTTCGCCCCATCCAGCGCGTTCTCTATCGAACGAAAAACAGATGCAGCTCGATCACGATCGGTTTCGGTGTCTCGGCTGGCCGATCGCGCCTTGAAGTAATTATTTGCGCGCGCCCTTAAAAATAATGGAAACATTCTTCGCGCCTCTCCCGGATAGTTGGCCGGTTCGATTAGAGCGACCGATAACGACAATCTCAAGGAAAAAAGCCCGCCGCTACCGCTCCTCGCCCGGATCGTATCCCAAGTCCGCAACGGCGGGACGGCGGCTGGCCACTCGCAGATTTGAAATAGGGAGTGGGGGTTCGAACGTTCGGCGGAACGCAACGGGATCAAAAGCCGACACCTGGCGCTCCGACGACGTCCGGCCGATGCGCCGGCGCCGCGGTAACCTGGAGGGACAACGGACAGGATTTCGCCGATGGAGGTCGGGCGCGGTGCCTGCCCCTTCTCAGTCGGGCTGGACGCGGCTTCATAGCATGTCGACGTAAGCGGACCAGCCGCGCGCCCGGCGGCGCCGCCGAACGTTTCGTTAATACAGAGACCGCCTTCGGGTCGGAGTTACCAACGCGCCGTCGGCCTCCGCCGCAGCTTCGGTCGCCGCGTGCGCGCGTGCGCTTTCAACGTGATGCCGATTCCACAGGCCGTGATCGACGATCAACAGTGATAGCGCACCGAAGACGGCAATCGTCAGCGCAATAGTTGCAGCTTCAAGTGATCGCTTCGGATTATAATTTTCGAACTCGGCCTCTTTAGCGGAAGCGGCGGTCGCATGCACGACGAGCGGCATGTTGTCTTCCGTTGAAGGTTTCTCTTCCAACGGGCAGATGTTGCCGCCGCCGAGATCCTCTTCTGGAGCAGGATGCAAGTGTCCCGTTACAGCTTTGCCGACCTTCCTGGGGTTCTTGTCGGGCTCACCCGAAGTCTCCAACCACGACGGGCTTGTGCGATCGGTGCTTGGCTTCGAACCGTTTCGCCCCGCCCTGGGCTTCCGAGACATCGAGCGAACCTTTCCCGGGCGACCGGAAACATTCCTGAACGCACCGAACGTCTCCGGCCAACGTACTGCCAAAATGCTATCAGGCCGCCTCCGATGACAAGACCAACGTTCGGGTATTGGTATTCCCGGACTCGCGCTTTTTTTTGATTCTCAAAACTTTGCTGCGACTGCCTCTTCTGCATGCGTGACGATTGTTCACGGAGTTCGGCAGCAATGCTGCGCTCTAAACCGGTATTTAATGGAAGAGTCGAACGCGCGTTGCCATGTCTCTGTCAACACAAACTAAAAACCAGGAGACCAAGATGAAATTCGCATTGATTGGCGCTGCAGCGGTAGCCGCGGCAGCTTTCGTAACGCCAGCGGTGGCGCAGGCCGCTATCTCAAACCCCGGCTATTGTGCCCAGTTCTACCCGAACGCAAATTGCCAAAACCTGGGACCGGGCAATCCATACACCGATGGCGGCTACTATCGCGACGATAACGGGCAGAAGAGGATGGCGATGCAGACGGTCGATAACAACGAGTACCGTTATCATGGCGGACCGAAATACAATGATTGACGTTTGATGTTCTGAAGCGTGGGAAGCCCGCCAGGCAAGAACCTGGCGGCCCCCACCCCTCGCGTCCATGATCTCGGTCGTTGTTGCCTAAAGTATCAGTCGGTCTTCGATTTTCGGGACCGCGCGCGATCCTTTTGACTGTGCGGCGCGACATGTCGTCTTGTTCGAGCAGCAGCCAGCAACGACGCTTTTGGATCGGCAGGTGCCACCATGCGCAGACCTGATTTTGTGGCTAGTGGATTCCTTGCGATAACCGCTGCCAGCTTTGTGCTGCTTTGCTCCGGCTTGCTCGTTATCGCATTCAGCTAATCTGTCCCACCGACCGTCACCTCTCATCGTCCGGATGCGGCCTGGATGTTGGCCCAGCCTAAGATACTGCCCGGCCGGTGGGCGGCGCCGACGGGATCTCGATCGCGCCGGCCCTGGCCACCACCGCGGCCGTGACCATCCTCGCGTTGCCGCTACCCTGCGAATTGTTGCCTGCGCCGAAGTCGTTAAAGAGGATAGCAGTTTGACCCACGACCGCGACAATTACGGCGACCATCACGGGCATCAAGTCGCCGTGCCGATTTTTTCTTGTGGTGTGCATGGCTGTCTCCTAAGCCGCGCAGTGCTACTGCGGCGGTTGTCTCCATTGTTGTTGAGATAAGAGCCAACCGCACCGTCACCATTAAAGTCTTCTTTAATCCCGGTAATGTGCGCCCGCTTCTCGGGTCAGCCTGATCAGGTGCACCGGCGGCCATATCGAACTTTCCGGCCGGATTGGGCTGTCAACCCAGGCCAGAGCCGGCGCTGGCGTTGTCCAGCCAGTGTTGGGTCTGTTCGTCGGTCCAACCGGGAACCGCGTCGGGGCCGTAACACGTTGTCCGGAACGGACGCTAACCCGCTGGCGCCTGCGCAAGTGGATCCCAAGCGGTTTGCAGCGATGCACCGTCGCGGCGTCGGCTGCAGCGGCATACGAGGTGATCAACAGGCCCAAGGCCAAAATAGATCGCACCGCATCCGCTCCAGTTGGTATCGCGCAAACACCGTCAGCTGATCATGTGCGCACGGGTGGCCATGGCCCCAAGCTGCAGCGAGTTCACGATCGTTCAAATCGACGGGATCATGGGCGCGTGCCGACCCCACCCGCCAGAGGACGATCATCCTTGGAGAAATGCGCAACGGCCGCACCGCATAAAATTCAATTTAATGGGCGGCAGCGGATTGCAAACCTACATCAGCCTCACACCCATCAGCGATCGACCGTCACACCGATCGCGCGTTCGAGGGAGTCTTGTCATGAAAAAGCTTTCCATTGTTTGCGTCGCCCTTTGTATTGGCCTTTCGACCACCGCCGCGTTTGCGCGGGGCGGCGGCATGGGTTCGATGGGATCGCACATGTCCGTAACCGGCGGCGCCTTGGGCACCAGCGCCGCTACGCCTGGCACCAACTCGCTGGGCACAGCGCTTCCGTCGTCCGGCGTCGCCGAGGGCGCGATGAAAGGGCCGCTGCTTGGCACCAGTCCCGGCATCGACCGTGAAGAAGCGAAGGTCGAAAAGATGATAGGATCGATTTGCCGGGGCTGCTGAAGAGGCCGTGCGTGGGCCGCGAGTTTTGCATCTGCAATTGAGGCCAAATCGGTCAAACATTTCGTTCGAAAAGCGGAAGCGTTAACGATGGCTCGCGCTTGCGTGACCGAGCGAGCAATCCGCCGGCCCCAATATGTTGCATCAAAACATCAACCCGTTTGCAAAATTCAGTATTGAAGAAAATTCCTTTGACTGAGTATCGCCGCATGCCGTTAGGTCCATGCGCTGGGCTTTTAGGATAGTCGTCATGTTGGAAGCAGTCACCGCGTTCTTTGGTATCATGAGCGCCGGCATATTCATCGCCCACGCCGTCGACGGTTACCGCTCGCGGCTTTAGCCCCACCGCATCCTGGTCGGGCTGCACCCACCCACAAAGACGAATCGAATCGATCTCGCGCTCTTGGGCGCGCTGATCATGTTCCCCGGCAGGGGAAAACGCGGATGGCGGCGAGGACGGCAACTGGGGACGTCGGCGGGCCGAAGCCGGCCTTTTGCTCAGACGCCGTTATGGCTCAGCTTGCCGTGCGGGGTTCCGTGCGCGACCGCAATGGTCACAGGATCGGGGACAGCCACATTGGCGACCTGCCCGCTTGTCATCACGGCGTCCGAGTAGATCTCGCCGGCGATGGTCAGCAACGCTAGAATGAAAATGACGAACACGGTTTTCATGGCCGCGTTCATCGCGCGCAATTGCGGCCAAATCGGTCTGACATCGCGTCGAAATGCGGAAAGGTTAATGGCTGCTTGCGTGGGAAAAACCCATGTTTCAGTCAACCGCCGATGTGATGTGGCCGCATAGCGATTTCCCTCGACAACAAAACTGATTCCATCGTTAAGATTTTTTTACCGGCCCAGATGTCGAGATTCCGGGTCGCGCAGTTCATCCCCGCAGGGCGCTTGCGGGCCGTCAGGTTGTCCGGGCGTGCTGCGGCAAACTTCGCGACCCACGGCTCGCATCCAGGTGCGGCTCAAGCCGCCCTCACCGCCACGCCAGATCGTCCGACATCACGTAAACCGTGATGGCCGCCAGACACAGCACGACCCCGATCCAGAACACCGGCGAATGATGGATGCGTCGCCAGTCGCGTGGAGGCGCTGCGGGTTTCATTCGGTGCTCCGCAGCGATATGTGGTTCGGCATTGTCTGGCTCCGGCGATAGCTCATGGCGGCATCGCGTTACTGACGCCGTGCCAGATTTGATCCTTCAGCGCAACCAGCGGCGGAGGCGGCAGCGTCGCCGGCGGCGCCGTTCGCTTGACGCCATTGACGACGAGACTGGCGACGTCGATTTCCCCATCGGTGTAATAGGGATCGCCGCCGCCGTTGCGGCCGAACAGGGTTGGGCCTATTCCCGAAATCTGGAACAGGGCGTCGACCATTCCTGCCTCGCGCAAATCCCGCATCAGCAGGTCGCGCTCGCTATCGATGTCGGGCCCGATATGATGGGTCACCTGCCCGGTGTAGCGGCTCAAGCCTACGCCGCGGTCATAGGTCGCCGCGCCGAGCCAGACCGGACGGCCGTCGGTTCCATTCTCAAGGGCCAGCCACAGGCGAACGTGATGTCGGCGGTCGGCGCTCCTGCCGTCCGGCTTTTCGAACGCCAGCTGTTCCTTTTTCCCCTGATAATAAAGTGGACTGACCGGCGCATCGTGGTAGGGCCGGTCAAGCACCACGCTGCCGACGATTTCGATGCTGGAACGCAAGGTGACGGGATCGGCCGGAAACCAGCCCGCCGCCTGCATCGCCCGCAGCACGTCCTCCTCGCTGCCGACAAGCCCGACATTGAGCGCATCGCCGGGAATGCCGGTGCCGGTATATGTCACCATGGGCAGCGAAGCGAGACCAGGCTCATGTTCGTAATGGGTCCACAGCGCGGGGAGCACGACATAGGCCAGCATAATATAGACGATAGCCACGGCTTCCAGAACGAGGAGCCAGTGTCGCCTGATTTGAAACAGCTTCATTCAAATCGCTCTGCGCCGTGCACTTTCGACTCCGGGGAAGCTAGTCGAGCCCAGCAACCCTCGTCTATGCGAAAACCGGCGCTGTGCACGGAGCCGAATCCCGCCGGGGTTTCGGCGAATGACTCGGCCGGAACTGCGGATGGACATCGATTTGGCATCATCAAAACGCTGGAAACTCGCGTTCGCAAGTCGCGCGGCGCCAGGCCTCGATGTGCTACAGGGAACCGGTTATTTTGGCAGAGGACATTTGCCCTCGTATCGGGCTTCGGCTGGGGCGTCAAACAGGCCCGGCGCAATACCGGTCCCGTTAAAAAGAACGGCGATATGGCCTGCTGCTCGGCGGTGCCCCGTATTTCTGGTCGGTGGGCTCCTACGCCGTCGGAAACGGTGTCTGGAAGGGCGATCTGGTCCCCCCCAGCATACGCCGTCGCGCGACAGCATGGCGAGCCCGCTATTCGCGGGCCGGGAGGTCACGTCAGGCTTTTCCGGAACATTTCGCGGATGACGATTCCGAGGTTTTCGGCACCTCGCTGGCGGGCCGCCGAAGCCACAGTTTTCGCGCGACATTGCGCCGGTTAGCGGATATTTGATGGCTTCCCGGCGCGCGCGGCTGTAAAAGCCGCTCCTGATCGTGCAAGCACCCGTGTGCGGCGCCCCGGCGCGACACCAGATCGATCGTCTCACGGCAAACCAAGAAAGCGACAAGGCCCGTTCAATGAGTGGATTCAAGGAACCTAGCTTCGCAGACCGGCAGAAGGCGGCCCAGGAAGCCAGGAAAAATATCCTGAACAAGTTTCGCGCCAAGCCGGGTCTCGACGATCCGGCGGTGATGCAGCGGCAGGCCGAGCGCGAAGCGCTGGCCGCCGACGGGCGAAAGCCAAACTGGCGCGCGATGCCGCCAAGGCCGAACAGAAGCGCCTCGACGCCGAGGCGGCGGAGCAGGCCGCAGCCCAGCTCGTGCGCGAAAAGGAAGAAGCCGCCGCCCGGGAAGTGGCGCTCGAGGCCGAGCGCAAGGCCGCGCGCGATGCCCGCTATGCCGCCCGCAAAAAACGGAAATAGCCGATAGTTTCGGGCGGCTTTACGCCCGTCGATACCGCAGATACCGCAGGCCCGCATCCCATGGGAGCGAGCCTGCGGAGAAACGAAGCGCGACGCCCTACTTCTTCATGGTGTCGTCTTTCTTCATGCTGTCCTTCTTCATGCCGTCGTCCTTCTTCATCGTGTCCTTGGACATGGTATCCTTCTTCATGGTGTCCTTGGACATGGTGTCTTTCTTCATGCCGTCATCCTTGCCCATCTTGTCCTGGGCGAAGGCAGCGGGGGCGAGCGCCAGGCTGAGCGAAAGCGCGGCGGCCGAAATTCCAAGCGCGATGCGGGTGCTAATGGTCATTGGTCGGTGATCCCTTTGAAACCGGTTTTGAAAGCGACGGATGCCGCTCTATCCACAACGCTCCGGCAATCCCGTTTGTTACCCGGTGCCTGAAAAATTTTTCAGCGCAGCCGGCTTTTGACGCGCCCTGCGGGATTCAGGAGAACATGTCGGCCGGTCATTTCTCCGTCGCATCTTCCGGCAAGTGTGCGCCGCAGCAAAGCAGCAGCTTCGGCGAACGCACCTCGAACTATCAGACTAGAGAACATTCAGGCGAAGACGGGCTAACATGACCCCGACATCGGTCAGAACGGTCCAATCAAAAAACACCCAGGGAGGAGACCCATGCTTACACGCCGCCACGTCCTCGTATCAGCGCTTGCCGCACCCGCCGTCCTGCGCTTCGGGATCGGAACGGCGCAGGCCGCAACCACCCTGAAAATATCGCATCAGTTTCCCGGCGGCACCATCGACAAGGGTGATTTCCGCGATCGGCTGACGCGGGTATTCGCCGCTGAAGTGGCAAAGCGCAGCGGCGGCGAGATATCGGCCGAAATCTATCCGAACTCGTCGCTGATCAAGACCAACGCGCAATTCTCGGCGATGCGCAAAGGCGCCCTCGATATCAGCCTGTATCCCCTGCCCTATGCAGGCGGCGAATTGCCGGAGACCAATATCGGCCTGATGCCGGGCCTGGTCTCGACCTACGACCAGGGCCTGCGCTGGAAGACCCAGCCGATCGGCAAGGCGCTGACGGATTTCCTGGCCGACAAGGGCATCATCATTCTCACCTGGGTCTGGCAGGCCGGCGGCGTCGCCAGCCGCTCGCGCCCGATCGTCGCCCCGGAAGACGCCAAGGGCCTCAAGGTTCGCGGCGGCTCGCGCGAAATGGACATGGTGCTGCAGACCGCCGGCGCCGCCGTGCTGTCGGTGCCTTCAAACGAAATCTACGCGTCGATGCAGACCGGCGCCTGCGATGCCGGCATCACCTCCTCCACCAGCCTGATCTCGTTCCGGCTCGAGGAAGTCGCCAAATCCCTGACATCCGGCGCCAGCGCATCCTACTGGTTCATGCTGGAGCCGCTGCTGATGTCGAAGTCGATCTTCGACGCGCTGCCGAAGAACCAGCAGGACATCATTCTCGCGGTCGGCACCGAACTCGAAGCCTACGGCAAGAAGGGCGCGCAGGACGACGATGTCGAAGTTGCCAAGGTCTACGAAAAGGCCGGCGCCAAGGTCAGCGCGCTCGATGTGGCCATCGTCGGCAAGTGGCGCGACATCGCGCGCGACACGGCGTGGAAGGACTACGGCGCGAAAACCGCGACGGCGGCCAACCTGCTGAAACTCGCGAGCGACGTCTCCGCATGATGCATGGTCCGCTTCCGGATCAAAACGACTGTCCGGACGCCGCTGCGGGCCACGCGCTCGTGGCGGCGTTCGAACGCGGGATGACGCTTTTGCAACAACGTCATCGTCGTGTTCGCGGCCATAGCACTGGTCGCGGCCTGCGCCATCCTCAGCGACAGCGTGATAAGCCGCGCCTTGTTCCACAGCGCGAATTACTGGCAGGACGAGGCGGCGGTTTTCCTGCTGGTCGGCGCCACCTTCATGACCTCGGCCTATGTGCAGGGCCAGCGCGGCCATATCGGCATCGAGGCGTTCGTCGGACTGCTGTCGCCGATGGCCAACCGCATCCGGCTGTGGCTTGTCGATGTCGCGAGCCTGCTGTTTTGCGCGTTCTTCGCCTGGAAATCCTGGACGCTCGCGCATGACGCCTGGGTCGACGGCCAGGTATCGAATTCGATGTGGTCGCCGCCGCTGGCGATACCCTATGGCCTGATGGCCTGCGGCATGACGCTGCTGTGCGTGCAGATCCTGCTGCAGCTCATGATTCCGATCAGCGGTGCGGCGCGCCGATGACCGTGCTGGGAATTGGAATCAGTTACGGGCTCGCGACCCTGGTGGCGATGTTTTCGGGGATGCCGATTGCGTTCGCGCTCGGAGCCGTCGCGGTGGTGTTCATGGGCATCTATATGCCCACGGCCTCGCTCGATACCGTGACCCAGAATGTCTACGAGGAGATGGCCTCGATCACGCTGTTGGCGATCCCGCTGTTCATCCTCAAGGGCGCCGCCATCGGCAGATCCCGCGCCGGTCAGGATCTCTATACGGCGCTGCATGCCTGGCTGCATCGGGTGCCCGGAGGCCTCGGTGTCGCCAACGTGTTCGCCTGCGCGTTGTTCGCGGCGATGGCCGGATCGTCGCCCGCCACCTGCTCGGCGATCGGCTCGGCCGGCATCCCGGAAATGCGCAAGCGCGGTTATTCCGGCGGATTCGCCGCTGGCATTATCGCCGCCGGCGGCACGCTGGGCATCCTGCTGCCGCCTTCGATCACGATGATCCTGTTCGCGGTGGCGGCGGAAAAATCCTTAGGCAGGCTGTTCCTCGCCGGCATCGGCCCCGGCCTGCTGCTGGTCTCGTTGTTCGGCGGCTATGCGGTGATTCGCTTTCGCAAGGAATATGCCGCCGCCAGCGCGGTCTACGCGCGGACCGGGGAAACCTCGGCCATTCTCAAGCGCGACAATTTCACTTTTGCCGAGCGCTTCAACGTGCTGCCGCGGGTGCTGCCGTTCGTGTTGTTGCTGACCGGGGTGATGATCGCGCTCTACGGCGGCTACGCGACACCTTCCGAAACCGCCGGGCTCGGCGGGCTGCTGGCGCTGGTGCTGATTGCGCTGATCTACGGCGTGTGGCGGCCTTCCGATCTGGCGCCGATCCTGAAATCGACCATCCGCGAGTCCACCATGCTGATGATGATCATCGGCATGTCGCTATTGTATTCCTATGTCATGAGCTACCTGCACATCTCGCAATCGGTCGCGGAGTTGATTGTCGCCATGGCATTGCCGCGATGGGAATTGCTGGCGGCGATCCTGGTCATGGTGGTGATGCTCGGGTTTTTTCTGCCGCCGGTTTCGATCATCCTGATGACCGCGCCGATCATCCTGCCGCCGCTGCGCGCGGCCAACTTCGACATCATCTGGTTCGGCGTCGTCATGACCATCGTGATGGAGATGGGACTGATTCACCCGCCGGTGGGCTTAAATCTGTTCGTGATCCGCAATGTCGCGCCGGATATTCCGCTCAGCGACGTGATCTGGGGCACGCTGCCATTCGTGCTGCTGATGATGGCAGCCGTGGTGGTGCTGTGTTTCGTGCCGGAAATTTCAACGTCGCTGCCCAATTGGGTGATGGGGCCGGACGGCGGGCGGTGAGGATGGGCGCAGAGGTGGCAAAGCGCCGCGGGCCCGTTTCGTTTTGCAGTCCGTCGCGCGCCCGCTTCGACGATGCGCACGGAATCGCTCATGCCGATCTCATCCGGACGCCGGCTCGATTTCGGCCAGTTCGACGCCTTCCTGCACGATATCGCCGACCTTGCACTTGATCACTTTCAGCACGCCCGCGAATGGCGCCCGCAGGGTCTGTTCCATCTTCATCACTTCAAGCGTGAGAATGGGCGCGCCCTTCTCCAGCGTCGCGCCGTCTTCGGCCAGCAACGCCACCACGGTGCCCGGCAGCGGCGCCACGATCTTGTCTTCGCCGACCTGCTCCTCGTCGTCGCCGCCGAACGGATCGACCCAATGCAGGTCGAAGCGGCCGTTGCGGGTTCGCAGATACAGTTCGTGGCCCTCGAGCACCGCGACGACGTGGGATTTCATGCCGTCGAGCACAAGATCGAACCCGCCGTCGGCGGTCGGCGAGGTTTCGAAGGCAAAATCCCGGTCGCCGACCGACAGCCTCGCCGGACCGCCGCCGTAATGCAGGCGCACTTCCCGGTCCGGATCGGGCGCGTGCCGGAACGTGAACAGCCGCTGCCGCCGCCCAACCGGCATCCAGCCGGCGATGCGCCACGGCGAATGCGCCTCAGCCGCGCGGCTTTCTGTTCTTCGCCGAGGATGGCCGCCACAGCCGCGCAAAGCTCGAGATCGCCTGATGACGGCGGTGGCGGCGTCAGGTTCTTCAATTCGCGTTCGATGAAGCCGGTGTCGATGGCATTGGCGCGCACGTCCGGATGCGTCACCAGCGCCGACAAGGAACGGGATGTTGGTGACGACGCCGCGAACATCGGTGTCCTCAAGCCCGCGATTGAGCCGCTCGATCGCGGCCTCGCGGGTCGGCGCCCACGCGATCACCTTGGCCAGCATGGCGTCGTAATACGGCGAGACCGCATCGCCCTCGCGGTATCCGGCATCGATCCGCAGGCCGTTCGACGGCTCCGGCATCCGCCAGGTCTCTGATCCGGCCGACCGACGGCATGAAATTCTTGTGCGGATTTTCCGCGTAGACCCGGGCCTCGATGGCATGTCCGTTGAGCGTGATCTGGTCCTGCGTCAGCGGCAGCTGTTCGCCGAACGCCACCCGCAACTGCCATTCCACGAGATCGATGCCGGTGATCAGTTCGGTCACGGGATGCTCGACCTGCAGCCTTGTGTTCATCTCGATGAAGAACACGTCCTTGCCGTTGGACACGAACTCGATGGTGCCGGCGCCGACATAATTCACCGCGGCGGCGGCCTTGCGCGCGGCGGCGCACACGGCCTCGCGCTGCGCCGCGTCAAGCGTCGGCGACGGCGCTTCCTCGATCACCTTCTGATGCCGCCGCTGCAAGGTGCATTCGCGCTCGAACAGCGACAGCAGATTGCCGTGGCTGTCGCCGATGACCTGCACCTCGATATGGCGCGGATTTTCGACGAATTTCTCGATCAGCATGCGATCGTCGCCGAACGCGGCCTTGGCCTCGCGCTTGGCGCTGACGATCGCCGCGGCAAGCTCGCCGGCCGAACGCACGATGCGCATGCCGCGGCCGCCGCCGCCGGCGGAGGCCTTGACCAGCACCGGAAAGCCGATTTTGTCGGCGGCCTTCGCCAGCGTCGCCTCGTCCTGGGCTTCGCCGTGATAGCCCGGCACCAGCGGCACGCCGGCCTTTTCCATCAGCATCTTGGAGCCGGACTTCGAGCCCATCGCGATCATCATCTCGGCGGTCGGGCCGACGAACACCAATCCGGCATCGAGCGCAGGCCTGGGCGAATTCGGCATTCTCCGACAGGAAACCGTAGCCGGGATGCACGGCTTCGGCGCCGCTCTTGCGCGCCGCCTCGATCACGCGCTCGATATTGAGATAGCTGTCGCGCGCCCGCGCCGGCCCGAGCAGCACCGCCTCATCGGCCTCGGCGACATGCATCGCGTCGCGATCGGCCTCGGAATAGACCGCCACCGTGCGCAGGCCCATCGCCCGCGCGGTGCGGATCACGCGGCAGGCGATCTCGCCGCGATTGGCGATCAGCAGGGTGCGAAATCGCCGGTACAGCTGGGGGCGATCCATCATCACATCCTGAACAGGCCGAAGCGGGTCGCCTCGATCGGCGCATTGGCCGCGGCCGAAAGACCGAGGCCGAGCACCAGCCTGGTATCGGCGGGATCGATCACCCCGTCATCCCAGAGCCGGGCGGTGGCGTAATACGGATTGCCCTGGGTTTCGAACTGGGCGCGCGTCGGCGCCCGAAATTCGTTCTCCTCCTCGACCGACCAGCTGCCGCCCTTGGCCTCGATATTGTCGCGCCGCAACTGGCTCAGCACCATCGCCGCCTGCTCGCCGCCCATCACCGAGATCCGGGCGTTCGGCCACATCCAGAGGAACCGCGGGCTGTAGGCGCGGCCGCACATGCCGTAATTGCCGGCGCCGTAGGAGCCGCCGATCACGACGGTGAATTTCGGCACGCCCGCGGTCGCCACCGCCGTCACCAGCTTGGCGCCGTCGCGCGCGATGCCGCCGGCCTCGTATTTCTTGCCGACCATGAAGCCGGTGATGTTCTGCAGGAACACCAGCGGGATATTGCGCTGACAGCACAGCTCGATGAAATGGGCGCCCTTCAGCGAGCTCTCGCTGAACAGGATCCCGTTATTGGCGATGATGCCGACCGGATAGCCCCAGATATGGGCAAAACCGCAGATCAGGGTCTGGCCGTACAGCTTCTTGAATTCGTCGAACTCCGAACCGTCGACCAGCCGCGCGATGATGTCGTGCACGTCGAACGGCTTGCGCCCGTCGGCCGGGACCACGCCGTAGATCTCCTCCGGCGCAAACAGCGGCTCGCGCGGTTCACGCATGTTCAGCGCGGCGCGTTGCGGCGGCTTCAGCGTGGCGACGATGCGCCGGGCAATCCCGATCGCATGGCTGTCGTTCTGCGCATAGTGATCGGTGACGCCGGATTGCCGTGAATGCACGTCGGCGCCGCCGAGTTCCTCGGCGGTCACCACCTCGCCGGTCGCAGCCTTCACCAGCGGCGGTCCGCCGAGAAAAATCGTGCCCTGATTGCGCACGATGATGCTCTCGTCCGACATCGCGGGGACATAGGCCCCGCCGGCGGTGCAGGAACCCATCACGATCGCGATTTGCGGAATGCCCGGCGGCGGACATCTGCGCCTGATTGTAGAAGATGCGGCCGAAATGCCGCTCGTCGGGGAAAATCTCGTCCTGCTGCGGCAGGAACGCGCCGCCGGAATCGACCATGTAGACGCAGGGCAGATTGTTCTGCCGCGCGATATCCTGGGCGCGAAGATGCTTCTTCACCGTCATCGGATAATAGGTGCCGCCCTTGATGGTCGCATCATTGGCGACGATCATGCATTCGCGCCCCGAGATCCGGCCGACGCCGGTGACGATGCTCGCCGAATGCACGTCGCCGCCATACAGGCCGTAGGCGGCGAGCGGCGACAGTTCGAGAAACGCCGTTCCCGGATCGATCAGGAGATCGACGCGCTGGCGCGCCAGCATCTTGCCGCGCGAGGTGTGCCTGGCGCGCGACGCCTTGCCGCCGCCGCCGGCCACCTGATCGAGCTTCTGCGCGGAGTTCCGCGACCAGCGCGCGCATGGCTTCGGCGTTGCGGGCAAAATCGGACGAGGTGGGGTCGATGCTGGAATGAAGCGGCATGGCCTTCGGCAGTTTATGGTGCGCCGCAATTTCCGCAGGGCGGCTCAGCGTCATGGTGTCATTGCGCCGCCGTCTTAGGCAACCCGGAACTTTCGGTCCCGCGGCCATGCCACGAAGTATTTTCGGCGGTTTGCGACCCTCAAGGGGTCGAAGGTTCAATGGGTCCGAGGTTCAATGGGTCCAAGGTTCGCCGCGCCGGAATGCAAAATTGTCGGCATAGGCGGCTTGCCGGCGGACCGGCTGCCTTCGGTTCGATGACCTGATAGGGAATGCCCTCGCGCTCGCAATAGGCCACCGCGTCTTCCTTGGTGTCGAAGCGAATGGTGAG
Organism: uncultured Alphaproteobacteria bacterium; assembly: GCA_963734795.1. Lineage (GTDB taxonomy): Bacteria > Pseudomonadota > Alphaproteobacteria > Rhizobiales > Xanthobacteraceae > Bradyrhizobium. Next base: position 1,059,936 of record CAVTIW010000007.1, on the reverse strand, counting down.
TTGCTGCTTCATGTCGCCGGAACTGGTCCAGCCCATCAACGGCTCGATCGCGCGCGGCTGCTCGGGCTCGTAATCGAGCTGCCATTCCCGGGTCTTGGCGGTCCCCGATTGCATCGCGTTTTTGGCGGGCTTAAAGATGCGTGCGGTCATGGATGATCGGATCCCGTGAGAAATGCGGCATGGAAGCGCGTGGTGGAAACGGCCGGGATAGTATAGAGACACCTTTCAGGAATTTGAATCGGTGATTCCCAGCCTTGGATGTTACATTTTCCGGACCGGTATAGTCATTATGCCGCGCTGTGACAATCTTGGCCGGTCGCGCGGCTGAACCCTGTCCTGCCGCCCGATCCTCTCGAAAGCATCACTTCGAAACGGCACCCATGAAAATCAACGCAACCCTCCCCGCCAAAGGACGCGATCTCCGGCTCGACCTGTTTCGCGGGGTCGCGAACTGGGCGATTTTCCTGGATCACATTCCCGACAACGTCGTGAACTGGATCACCACGCGAAATTACGGTTTCAGCGACGCCGCCGATCTGTTCGTTTTCATATCGGGATATACCGCCTCCTTCGTCTACGCCCGGATGATGCTGGAACGCGGCTTCATCGTCGGCGCCACCCGCCTGACCAAGCGGGTCTGGCAGCTCTACGTCGCGCATATCATCCTGTTCGTGATCTATATTGTTTCGATCGGCTATGTCGCGCTGCGCTACAGCGATCCCGAGATCATCAACGAATTCAACGTCGCGGGCCTGGTCGACAATGCGATCGAAACCCTGCGCCAGGGATTGCTGCTGAAATTCAAGCCGGTCAATCTCGACGTGCTTCCGCTCTACATCGTGCTGATGGGACTATTTCCGCCGGTGCTGTGGATGATGCTGCGCCGGCCCAACCTGACCATGCTGGCGTCGATCGCGCTGTGGCTCGCGGCCCGGCAGTTCGGCTGGAATTTGCCCGCCTATCCCGGCGGCACCTGGTACTTCAATCCCGTATTGCTGGCAGGTGCTGTTTGTGTTCGGCTCATGGTGCGCGCTCGGCGGAGCGCAGGAACATCGATGGCGATCATCGATGCGCCCGCCACGCTCTACTTCTGCATCGCCTATCTGATCTTTGCGCTGGTCATGACCATGGCCGGCAAGTTTCCGGATTTCGGAGCGCTGTTCCCGCACTGGCTCTATGCCACCTTCAATCCCAACGACAAGACCAACCTCGCGCCCTATCGCTTCCTGCATTTCGTGGTGATCGTGATCCTGGTCATCAGGTTCGTGCCCAAGGACTGGTCGGGGCTGGAATGGCGGGTTTTCGATCCCGCTGATCGTCTGCGGTCAGCAGTCGCTCGCGGTGTTCTGCGTCGGCGTCTTCCTGTCCTTTGTCGGACATTTCGAACTGATGATGAGTTCGGGCTCGCTGTTCGCGCAGATCTTCGTCAGCGTGACCGGAATCGCGATCATGACCATCGTCGCCTACTACATCTCCTGGTCGAAAAGGCAGGACAAGCCGCCTCCCAAACCAGCGGCGGTCAGCGGCAGCCGGCCCAGGCTGGCTGATCCCGGCGTCCCAGCATCCGAAACTCATGGCTGTTGCCGGCGGAGGCTTGGTGACCAACCTGCCCTTCGACGAAAAACCGCCCCACTCGGTGGACCAGCCGACTTCCGGCTCTCGCCCGGTATGATCCGGGCTTCGCTTTCCCTGCAGCGCGAACACGGCGCCCTGGGGGTCCGTGCATCGGGCGATCCAGCTGCCGTCTGGCATTTCGAGCGGGCCCTCGCATGATCTGGCCGCCGCCGCTCTTCGACGCGCTCCGCGGCCGCGTCGATGTCGTCGACATTGAAGTAAAAAAGCCAGAATGGGACCGGCTCGATCGGACGCTTGGTGAACATGCCGCCGATCGTCTGCCCGCCGGCGGAGAACAACTGATAGGTGTCCGTCGGACCGGCTTCGGCGTCGGCCTCTCTGCCAGCCGAAAAGCTCGCCGTAGAAAGCAAACGCCTTCTGCCAGTCGGCGGCGAGCAACTCGTGCCAGCCCACGCGCCCGGGTTTGTCCGGCTCGGCGGGCCGCTGATCGCCGGGTTTCAGCCCCTTGAGCAACGCCAGACGTTGCCGTTTGCGGATCGGCGACGACCGCAATGCGGCCGATATTGCTGTCGGTCGGCGGCACGTACACGGCTCCGCCAAGACGCTTGAGCCGGTCGGCCGTCGCGTCCACGATCGTTGACGCCGACATACCCCATCCACCTCGGCGTCGCGCCCATTTTCCGCGCCTCCTCCGGCAGGTCCATCAGCCCGCCGACCGAGGCCGTTCCGGCGGTAAACAAGGTGTAGGCCAGATCGGGCGTCGACGCGTCCTGCGCATCCCAGCCCACGACTTGGCGTAGAAGGCCTTGGCGGCCGCGACGTCCGTCGTCATCAGCTCGTACCAGACAAAACGTCCGTGATAATCGACCATGTCGGCTTCTCCGTTCGAGCCTGCAAACAGTCGCGGCGCCGCAGTGAGCCGATCTGAGGTGAGCCGGCTTGGATTCAGCCGGCTTGGATTGAGCCGATTTGGCTTCTGTTCCGGCACAGGATTGAGGGGCTAAGTCCTCCGGCCTGAATAACGGCGGCGCAGCGTGAACGCAAGGACGGACGCGGCGCCCCTCTATTTCAGCGGGAACGAGGCGCAACTGAAAGCGTTACAACCGGGCCTTGGTGCAAACAAGGAATTGGGATGTTGATCGTAGACAGGACTTCGATTCAATTTGTGTATTGGTTCACAGACCGGCGACGAGACGTGCCTTAGACCAGCGGCGTTTGCTGACTTTCGCGTTGAGGTTGTCGGGGACAAGAGCTTCATGGTGGTGTGATTGGGTCGGCGGCGCCGACGAGATGCATGAACATGCCGTTCATGAAGATGTCGTTCATGAACACGTTGTTCATGAAGATGAATTGCGGAAACGCAATGTGGCCGCGGCGTGCGACCGTCTTGCGTGGCGGATTTGCCCAGCGTACAGATCGAAGCGCTGGACTCGAACCACTTTTTACAAGGTATGGAGGATGCGACTATGCCACGGGTGAAACAAGCTTCGAAGAAAAAGCGTGTGGACGAAAGCCGTCCCGGTGCTGGGGGCCGCCGGATTGACTTTTTCACTGGTGGGCGGTGCATCCGCAGCAGTCGCGCCGACAACGGACGTGCCGCAGACGCCGAACGTTGCGCTGGGTCACGCACATCACGCTCGGTGAAGAAGAAATCGCCGACGTCAGCCTGGCGACGTTCTATGTCTTCGACAAGGAGAACACGGCGAGCGACCCAAGAGCGGCGTACAGGTAGCCTGGCGTGGCTGCGGTGGCTGCCGAGGGTGCAGGGGCTGCCGAGGCTTGCAGGGGCTGCGGAGGTTGCGGTGGCTGCGGAGTTGGCGGCTGCTGTGCATCCTGGGGCGCTTGCCGCTTGTGCTAGAGCGGACCGCTTTCCGAATACGTTGGCAAACACAGATCATTCATGGCCGGGTTCGACAAAGTCGACCCGGCCAATCCATGTTTTCTTTGCAGTGTCGCGCCGCGTGCGTGCGCAGGCGAGCCGCGGATGACGGTCGAGCAGGTCCCCAGCCTTATCGAGAAATGCCGGCGCGCGAACTGGACGAGGAAATTGCAGTGGTCGGAGAATACGCCTTGCACCGGCGAATCGAAGTGGCGGGCAAGGTGCGCGTGCTGACGTCATGACCGGCGATCGCAGGACCAATTCGACGCGCAACGCCAGCAAGGACGTTCCGCAGTTCGCGCCGAATTTCACCGTCTATGTGCTGCCGCCCGACGTCGTCTGCCTCTATTCCGAGGACCGGAAATTCTTTCTTCACGGCGAGCTTTACTGCGCCCTCGCCTCCGCGATAGGCAAAAGGCGGCAAGAGCCTTGCCGCAACTTGTCGGCGAGCTGGGAAAGAATTTTCCGCCGCGACAAGATCGAGGAAGCGCTCAAGCGGCTGATCGAGCGCCGCTACATCGTGCCGGCATCAGGATCTTCCGCCGGTGCCGTGGCCGGCTACTGGGCGAGCCTCGGCCTGCCGCCCGGCATCGCCGAGCAAAATCTCGCAAATTGCCGCGTGCGCGTCGAATCGATCGACGTGCAGGGCGCGGCCGAATTCGCTGCCGCGCTGAGCGAACTCGGCGTTCGCGTCGTCAAGCGGTCCCCGGACCTGACGGTCACGCTGGTGAACGACTATCTCGAACGGCGGCTGGCCGAATTGAACCGGCAGCGGGTGTCGGACCGCACGCCCTGGCTGCTGGTGCAACCCTCCGGCGCCTTTCCGCTGGTGGGACCGGTGTTCAGCCCGGGCAACGGCGCCTGCTGGACCTGCCTGTTCGATCGCATGATCCGGAATCGGGAGGTCAAGGGATTTCTCGACCGCGGACCGGCGCGGCCGGTCGCGGTTTCGCCGCTCGCCCGCAATACGCTCGGACAAAGCGCCATCCAGTTTGCGGCCCTCGAAGTCGCCAAGGCGATCGCGACCGGCTTTCGCACCGAACTGAACGATCACATCGTCAGCCACGATCTGCTGGGCGCGACCATCGTCAAGCATTACGTGGCGACGCGCCCGCAATGTCCGACCTGCGGCAGCAAGAAGCTGCGGGACCCGCGCCGGGCGCCGGCGCCGATCGAGCTTGGCGCCGGCGCCAAGCTGGTCATGACCAGCGGCGGATACCGCACCGTGTCGTCGCGGGCCACGGTGGCGCGCTTTCGCAAGCATGTGAGCCCCCTCACCGGCGTGGTCACGCGGCTCGAGCGGATCGAAGCCGATCTGCCGATGAACACCAACTATCATGCAGCGCACAATTTCTCGGCGCCGGCCCAGAACGTCGATCAGCTCAGGGCGGGATTGAGCGGCGGCAGCTTCGGCAAGGGCAGCACCGCCGAGCAGGCCGAAGCCAGCGCGCTGATGGAGGCGATCGAGCGCTATTCCGGGATTTTCCAGGGCGACGAGATCAGGGTGACGCGGCGGTTCACGGATTTTGCGCCGGGCGAGGCCATTCTTCCCAACGACGTCCTGCTGTTCAGCGACGCGCAAACCCGGCCGGACCATGACGGACGAATCGGGCGAGTTACAGCCCGCTCCGGATCCGTTCGATCCATCGGCCAGAGATCGAGTGGTCGCCGGTCTGGTCGCTGCGCGACGGACGCTTCAAATATCTTCCGACCAGCCTGCTGTATTTTTTCTACGGCGGTCCTGCCGCCTTCCACGCGGATTCCAACGGCTGCGCCGCCGGCAACACGATCGAGGAAGCCATCGTCCAGGGTTTCCTCGAACTGGTGGAACGGGATGCCTACGCGATCTGGTGGTACAACCGATCGCAACGGGCGGAAGTCGATCTCAGCCAGTTCGACGATTCCTACGTTCGCGATCTGCAAACCCAGCTTGCCGAAACCGGACGCAAGCTATGGGTGCTCGACGTCACCAGCGATCTCGGCGTTCCGACCTATGTGGCGATCCTGCACTGGATGCAAAACGGGCAGGAAAATATCGAGTTCGGTTCCGGCGCGCACTTCGACAAGCGCATTGCCGTTGCTGCGGACCTTGACCGAGCTGAACCAATTCCTGTCGATCGGCCTGATGGGAGGCGGAACCGGTGAGAAGCCGAGCCTCGACGGCGATCACGCCATTGCGGCTTGAGAACTATCCGTTTCTGACGCCAGCAAGGCATCGAACGCTTCCGTCGCGGCCCTCGACTTCGGCGCCTCGACAACACGCGCGACCAGGTGCTGGCCTGCGTCGATATCGCCAGGCGCGCAGGTCTCGATTTCCTCGTCCTCGATCAGACGCGGCCCGACGTCGAGGTCCCCGTCGTCAGAGTGATCGTTCCGGGATTGCGGCATTTCTATCGCCGCTTCGCACCGGGCCGGCTTTACGATGTTCCGGTGAAACTCGGATTGCGAGATCAGCCGCTGCCGGAAGGCGAACTCACGCCGTTTCTTCCCCATAGCTAGAGGTCATGCCGGCTTGCGCGCTCCCGGAAAAAGCAAAGGGCGGCGGACCGCGGCACCCATCATTTCCGCCCGGCTGAGCGGTCACATCACGCTCGCAGCGCAGGCGGACGGAAGCTGTCACCGCCTGTTTCGATGGCTATGCGGTCGGCTTGGGAAAATTCAGTGCCGGCGCGAGCGCAGCGCGCGCAGGACCTGCGCACAGGTCTGCCGCTCAATTCGTTCGCGTCCGACGGCAGCCCGGTCGACAAGGAAATCGATCTGCTGGTTCGGCGATTGGCCCGGCGCGGTCTTCTGGAGTACCGCCTCGGGCACGCGGGTGACGATCAGGACCAGGTCGTCATCGAGCCGCAGGTTCCCGATTACTGGCCGCGAACGCCGAAGCTCGGCGATGCCGACATGATCGTGCTGTCGCGGTTCGCCTATTTGCGACGGCGCGGCAATGAAATGGTACTGGAATCGCCGCGCGCCGGTGCGTTGTTCAGAATTTGCGATCCGAAGGTTGCGGCCGCCCTCGCGCTGCTGTCGACACCGCAGCAAATCAAACGGTTCCGGCGGCAGGACGGCTTTCCGGGGCGCGAGCTGCTCGCTTTGCTGGTGGACTGCCAAATACTGTTCAAGATCGACGCGGCCAGCGGTGATGGCCTCCGGGCGGCCGAGGGCGACGACAATCTCGTTCTCTGGGACTTTCACGATCTTCTGTTTCACACCCACAGCACCGAAGGCCGACAGGCCAACCCGCTGGGCGGACTTTATCCGTATGCGGGCGTGATCGCGCCGCCACCGGCGGTGCGGCCACGCTGGCCGGGAAAGAAAATCGATCTGCGCAAGCTCTCGGCCGCGCCCTCGCAAGTCGTCTCGCCGCTCGCAAAGCTGCTGCGCGAACGTCATTCGACGCGCGACTTCGACGACCGGCAGCCGATCACGCTCGCCGAGCTGGCGCAGTTTCTCGATCAGCACCGCGCGTGTCCAGTCGAAATGGAAAAGCAAGCTCGAGCTTGGCGACGACGGTCCGGTGGTCGCGTATACCGCGAGGCCGTATCCGTCGGGAGGCAGCGCCTACGAACTCGAGCTCTATCTGGCCGTCGCCAACTGCGAAGGTCTTGCACGCGGATTCTATCATTACGACGCCGACCAGCACGCGCTGGTGCCGATCGGCGTGCGCGACGCAGGAGCTCGACGCGCAGTTGGCGGCAGCCGAATTCGCCATGGACGCGCCCGGCGACACCGCAGATCCTGATCACGATCGCCGCGCGCTTTGACCGGATTTCATGGAAGTACAGCTCGATCGCCTATTCGCTCATTCTGAAGGACGTCGGCGTGTTGATCCAGACGCTCTACTTGATGGCGACCGATATGGGGCTGGGTGGATGTGCGATCGGGATCAGCAATATCGACCTGTTCGCCAAGATGACCGGGATCGAATTCCACATCGAGGGCCCGGTCGGTCAATTTGCGCTCGGTCGCGGCAGCCAGCCGGAGATCTCCGAGTAGGTGTGGACGATCCGAACAGAAAAATCGGCGGCGTCGATCGGCCAAGGCACCTGATTTTATTTCCGGGATGTATCATAAAGCGCTTCGACAAACAGGCACCCGGGGCCGAACGCAAAATGGTGGCTATGCAATGGATGACCCGGATCAAGGCGGAAGCCAGCGCCCCGCGATGGCAGGGCTGGCCATAGCGGCGGTGTTGCTGGTGGTCGGACTGTGGTTGGCTCACGCGCTGACCGCAAGCAGCAAGATGCAGGATTGCCTGATGTCGGGCCGCACCAACTGCAACGTGATCCAAACGCCGTCTCAGTGAGCCTCTGGAGCGTTTTCGAGCGAAGTGGACACCGGTTCGCGTGAAGAAAACGCGTCAAATCGATGGTCAGAGCCCCGTTTCGATTCTATCGAAACGGCAACGGCTCCAGGCGGCAAAACGGTCGGACCGAGCGGCTAATTGCAGGGATGGCGCTGATTATCCTCGCCCCGGTAGTTTGCCGACGACTGCCCGCAATACCGATCGAATCCGTCATAGATTCCATAGGGCCGGCCGGTCACCGGGAAAACAACGCGATCCGGCGGAACCGTGGTACCGGGATAAAAGTCAGGCGGGCCGAAATTGTGGAGGTAGAGGTCATCATTGGCGCTGACGTGCCGGTGATGGTGCCGGACGCGCATATCCGCAGCGAATGACGGCGCCGAAACCGACAGCAAAATGACCGCGGTCGCCAAAAACCTGATTTTCATTGCTTGTCCTCGTGTTCGACAGGTCATCGTCGTCTTGCCTTGTCACCTTCGGCCCGAACTCTACCTCCGGATGGCGTAAGCCGCCAATCCAGATCAGGCCCTGGCTGTGCCGAGAACTCTGGCGATGGTGCTCACGGTCATGGCTTTGCGGTCGGCCAGCCGCTGAGCCTCCAACTGATCCCTGGCGCGCTCTTCGACCAGCAGATCGATAAACGCCAGCCGCTTCTTCTCGTCGACCGCCTCGGCCAATAATTTTCGATAGCGATCGAAGTCATATCGCGCATCGCGTCCCGCATCCTGCATCTCACGCCCCTCTACACGTTCCCGCGCCCAGTCTTTCCCAACCTGCGACCGAGAGCAATAAAAAGCAGCCGTTGCGCCCGGTCCAGATGAGACCGTCGAGGCGAACGCCGTTCCGATCTTGATAGCATGGAAGAGGCGAAAGCCCGGGCAGGGAAATGAGGGTTCCATACCGTTTTTGGACAGGTACGCCGCGCCGTGGCATCTCTCCCCGGTGCCCGACCAGTTCCGCTGGCGGGACCCCCCGCTTATGAAGCCCCGCGTTCCAGCCTAGAACTCGTTGCGATAGACCTCCAACGGCGTGGCCTGTTTGAGCCGTGCTTCGAGCAACGAAGGATCCAGCTTTGGAAACAGCGCCCGAAACGCGGGCTCGCGCTGCATCGTGAGCAGCATTCTGAGATAGGCCGGCTCACTCGGATGGAACGGGTCGGCGAACTCATCGGCGTGGCCGGCAAAACTTTCCAGCCGCGAAAAATCGAAATAGATAATTCCCTGGCCCTCGATCCACTGCCTGGTTTGTGGAGATTCGAACTCTCGCCACGCTTGATAGAGCGGCGAGCCCTCGATCGCGTTCAGCACCGGCGGAGCGAACGGCATCGTAACTCCCACCAGCGCGACACCTTTCCTTCGCGCCAAATCCGTGAAGCGCTCGAACTCATGACGCAGGTCGTCGTCCAGATGAGCAGCGGGCAAAATCGGCCATTGCGTACCCTCCTTTATAGCGGCGGCGGCGCTCTCGGCGGGAAGCTGCGGAACACGTCCATAGTGAAAGGATCCGTCGAGACGAAAGCCGCTGCCACTCTTTATCGCAGCCAGCCCAATTGCCGTGACACCATCGTCGTCCAGGGTTGGCAAAAGCACCTTCGGGTTACGCGCGACCTCATTCAATACCCCGTTGGTAATTCTTATTTGCTCGGACGAGCCCAAGCCTCCCAAATCATCCCTGGATTGCAATCTGTAAACAGACTCAAATTTTGGCAGGAACGTAAAATAATCAATTGAAATGATCACGACGCGTGGCGCGTAATCTCCAAATTCCTCGAGCATGCGCCGGAAATCGCGCAAGGCGAAAATCGCGTTGGCCGCGTTGTAGAAGATGTCGGGACGAAATCACCCGACACCGTCGCAAAAAGCCTGGTCTGGATGATCGATCGTGCCGAATGAAGAGGTTGGCGCGAGGCGGCCGGCGTCCGCCAACCCATATGTCCGGTTTGGACCCTGATAAACAGACCTTCTCAGACTTCGGCGGCATGTCTCAAACGTGCCAACATCGAAAGCGAGCAACCTTATTCGATCACCGTATCGGCACGGCGCCAGCCGTTCGGGTCAGACCGGCAGGCCCGCCAGGAGGAGGCCAGCCTGGTGGCGCTTGCGGTCCACGTCGCGCTTGTAGTGCTGGGTGGCGAGGTAGACCGCCACCGAGAATTTTGGCTCGCGCTTCACGACCTCCGTCGCGTGCGCGGCAGCCGCGACCGCGTTCCCCATCTGCGCGAACGTGGCTGCGAGGAAGGCATGATGGGTGTGGTCAGGCCGTGTGATCCGCGAAAACGCCTCGGCGGCTTCGGCATATTTCTCGGCGCAATAGCAGGCGCGCCCGAGGTGGCTCCAGAAGCGCTCCGGGTGGTACGGGTTGAGGCGCATCGCCTTCTTGATCCAGTCGATGCCCTCCTCCGGCCGTCCCAGCCAGGTTAGAAGTTCACCCTGCTGCACCACAACAAGGTCGTAGTTGGGGTTGAGCGCGAGCGCCCGCTCCTGATGGTACGCGGCCTTGTCATGATCCTCGCTCGCCAGGTTCAGCGCCGCGAGGATCCGGTGCACGTCGCTGTCGTTGTCATCGAGCGCCAGCGCGATCTCCAACTCCGCAGCCACCTGCTGGAAGGTGACGTCGCGATCCGCGCACCACCCATAAGTCCACATCTGGCCCAGCACGCATGCCTTCCAGGCGTGAGCATGAGCATAGTTCGGGTCGAGCACCAGGGCTCGATCAAGCAGGTGCTGTGCCTCGGCGTTGTCCTCGCGGATCGAGCGGTGGTGCAGCACCTTGGCGGTCAGCACGCACTCATAAGCCGCCATGTTGTCGGTCGGCTTGCGCTTCGCACGGTCATGCGTGGCGGCCTCGACACGGCCGGGGAGCGTCGCGGCGATAGCGCACGTCATCTCGTCCTGGATGGCGAAGATGTCCTCAAGCTTGCGGTCGTAGCGTTCGGCCCAAATGTGCCGGTCAGTTTGTGCGTCGATCAGCTGCACGGTGACGCGGATGCGATCGCCGACCTTTCGCACGCTTCCCTCGAGGACGTAATCGACCCCGAATTCGCGCGCGACTTCCTGCACCTTGACCGCCTTGCCCTTGTGCACAAACGTCGAGTTGCGCGAGATCACGAGCAGGTCGCGGAAGCGCGACAGCTCGGTAATGATGTCCTCGGTGAGGCCGTCCGCGAAGAACTCCTGCTCGGGATCGCCGCTCATGTTGACGAGCGGCAGCACGGCAATGGAAGGTTTCCTGGCGGCTGTTGCCGTCACCTCGGCGTCCTTCGCGCCCTCTGGCGCGGTGGTTGCGTCTCGCTCCAGCCGGACCCGAAAGACGCGGATCGGACGGGCGATGTTCTTGACGTTCTGGTCGCCGAGATCCTCGAATTCGACGTCGTCCAGTCGGTCACCAACCTGATCACGCACCGCGCCCGAGACGCAGATGCCGCCGGGCTCGGCCAGCGTTTCGAGGCGCGCCGCCACGTTGACGCCGTCGCCGAAGATGTCGTTTTCCTCAATGATCACGTCGCCCAGATTGATCCCGATGCGGAATTGCATCCACCGCGCCGGCGAAACGTCCGTGTTGCGTCGTGCCATCCGCCGCTGGATCTCGGCAGCGCACACCACCGCATCGACGACGCTGGGGAACTCGACCAGCATGCCGTCGCCGGCGGTCTTGATGATGCGGCCGCGGTTCTTCACGATAGCCGGATCGATGAGCTCGATCCGATGGGTCTTGAGACGCGCGAGGGTCCCCGTCTCGTCGGCCTCCATCAGGCGACTGTAGCCGACCATGTCAGCGGCAACGACAGCTGCGAGCCTGCGCTCTGGTCCAGGCACGTCCATCTCTCCGGTTCCTTCGCATCGGCCACGAGTAACCCCGGATCGGTAACGCAAACGCGGTGGCCATGAATCGGCCACTACTCCGCTTGGGGCCCCGGCCACGATATTGATGCGCGAGCTTCAGAGACTTGAAATCTGCAAAAGCCTGCGGTCGCCAATCCAGGTTCTGGCGAGGTCAGCCTCGGCCTTGCGGGCCGCAGTGGTTTCGCCACGTGCCTTATTTAGTTCCGCCAGTCCGTAGTATGACCAGCCGTTGGACGGCGCCCGGCTCAGCGCACGCTGGAACTGGCGCTCCGCCTCAGCGTAACGGCCAGCCTGCAGCAAGGCAGCGGCAAGAGACTGCCGGATCGGATAATACCAATATGGCGGCTCGGTGTAGGGCAACGCGTCCTGCAATGCAGCCGCCTGCTCGAACCGCGCGACGGCAGCGCGGGTTTCGCCTTTGGCCTGAGCCAGGCGCGCCATGATCAGTGTGCGCGCAATGCGAAGCACCTCCTGTGCCGGGACGTTTGCATCCTTCAGCAACTTGAAGTCCGCGCTGCGCTCCAGCGTCTCGATGGCATTGGCCGCCGCCGCCGCGCCCGCGAAGTCTCGGTTCGCCGCCAGCGCTACGCCGCGCATGTAGAGCCACATCGCCTTGACATAAGGGATGGCATCGCCGGGATCGGGTAGTGCCAGGATGGTCTCGGGCGTGCTGAACTGCGCGTGGGCGAAATAAGGCGCCGCCTTAACGGGCTGCACCATCGCAATACCACGCGCAGCCTCGTCGGGAATTAGCTTGCCCAGCTTCTCCGCAGCGGCGATCACGGTCTGGCCGTCGCCAGCCATCTGCGCCGACGCCATCACGAAGTGCACATTGTGCGGATAATAGCCGAGCCGATAGACGCCCATCGGCGCGTTGGTATCGGCCAGGTATTTTTCATCGACCTTGACCGCAGTCTTGTTGTCTTCCAGCGCGTCGAGATAGCGGCCGACCCGATAGTAAATATGGCTCGGCATGTGCACGAGGTGGCCGGCACCGGGGATCACGCCGCGCAATCGATCGGCATAAGGCTCGGCGCGCTTGGGCCGGTCCGACGCCTCGACGGCATGAATGTAGAAGTGAATTGCACCGGCATGGCCCGGATTGCGAGCCAGCACGCGCTCCAGTGTCGGCACGATCGGCACGCTCTGCGGGTTGGGTTCGCGGCCGCCCGGCTTCCAGTAGTTCCACGGGCTGAGATCCATGACCGCCTCGGCATACAGCGTTGCGATTTCATCGTCGTCGGGAAACTGCGTAGCAACCTTCGCCATTTCGGCCGCGTAGGCGGCGTCGAACGGCGCGCGGGCAGCCTTCGGATCGCTGCCGTATCGCACGGCGAGAGCGCCGATCAGCGTCTGCTCGCGTAGGCTTGCTTTGCCGGCAAGTGCCTTCGCCTTTTGTGCGGCGGCGTAGGCGGGTGCGACCGCATCGTCCTGCATCGGAAGATTGATGTTGGGACCGAGCACCAGCGCCTCGCCCCAGAAGCACATGGCGCAATCGGGATCGAGCTTCTGCGCCATGCGGAACGCACGCTGCGCCTCGCTGTGATTGAATGCGTAAGCAAGACGGAAGCCCTGATCGAAATAAGACTGCGCGCGCTCGTTCGCGGTTGTGATCTTGTAAGTGATGGAGCCGAGGCCGGGCCACAGCGGCGGCTCGGATTCCGCGAATGCCGGCGCGGAACTGGCCGCACTCATCTCGGCGCGCGGCACTTCTGTCTGTGCCAGGCGAACCATCACGTTCGGCAAGGCGGTTGTCGCCGGCGTGTGACAGATCGGAAAATCCGGGCCAACCAATGGCGCCGATCTGTCCACGGCGGTTGCGCCCGCACCCGCGAGGGTAACGATGTTCCCAACCAGCAAGGTCGCCAGTGCAGTGCCGCCGAGTGCCGCAGCTCCCGCGGAAACCAATAGCCTTTGCGATCTTGTGAGTGTTGCCATGTCGTACTCCAAAATCGGACGCAGGAAAAATCTGCCGAATCTGAGATCCAACCGGTCGCACTGAGCAGGATCCGAAGCAGACCCCTGATCACGAATTTTGAAACCTTTCCGGCCCTTTCCGCAAGACATTGCAATACGCGTACGCTGCGACATTTGAGCGTCGGAGAAAGGATACTCTTGGCCACGTTGGGTCAGCCATGCTGTTCATTTCTGCTCCGGGTCAACCGCGTCGATCCCGACGGCGTCCCGGGCACGGCCCCTTTGGCGCCGCCAACGGCCATCCTCCTGATGCGTTGCACGATCACCGATCCTCGTTGGGGACCCATTCCTCCGCGGTTGAGTCCCAATGATGGGTGTCGTCGAAGTGTTTCCAGAGCGGCCGCCTTGGTTTGCTTTCACCCTTCTGCCTTAATGCATTCAGTGTGATGAGTTGGACGACGAGCGCCGCAGCCATCACTACCCATTCGCGCGCGCTATATCGGGAGTTCCATTTGATTGTCGTGAGCATGGGATGCCTCCTTCCAAGCAAGAAGCCTTCCGCCATCTTAGTCCGGGCCAAGAACGCAGGAATGTAAAGTACCTCACAGTCCGCCAACATCTTCGACTGCCAGGGCCGCCAGAGCACTGAGTGTCCCAGATCGTGTCCTCTCCACTACAGTGACCGGACCTCATCGGCGGTCGAGGCGGTTTTCAATCCCACCTCGTTCAGCAGGTAATATAAGTCCACTGTCCTGCAAGCCATCGCCACGGCGCTGAAACGCCCGTCGGAGCCAGCTGCGAACCTTTTTTATGATGCAGCGCTGTCCATCGAACTTGCGCAGGACGCGCGCCCGGCAAGCGCAATTAGCACGCCTCCAGCTGCCGGCCGGCAAAGCGAACTTCATGACCCGAGAGCCCGTGCTGCCGTGCTGGCAACCGAGCGGGCACCGCGCCTGCTCGGTGTCGATTTTGCTGAAGCGTCCTCAGCAAGTGCAAACAGTTTTGCAAACAAGTTATTGAATTAACTTGGATTCATGGTCGGGGCAGCTGGATTCGAACCAACGACCTGCAGTACCCAAAACTGCCGCGCTACCAGGCTGCGCTATACCCCGATGATCTGGGAAACGACGTGATTACACGCTTCAAGCCGCACCAGCAAGGCGCAGCATCCGTTTCAGCGGCCATTGAACAGCGGATTCGCCACGCGGTCGCCGGGCGCGATCCCGTATTTTTGCGCGGTGCCGGCGATCACCTCCAGCACCCCTTTCGCCAACCCCTCCGACGGAATGATCTTGGTCGACAGCGGCTCGGTATTTTCGGCAATTCGAAGGATCCGACCGTCGGCCCGAATGAAAATCATGTCGAGCGAGATGTAGGTATTCTTCATCCACATCGACACCTGCTGTTCCGGCGAGAAATCGAACAGCATCCCCTTCCCGTCCGCAAGTTCCTTGCGGTACATCAGGCCGGTGGTCTTTTCTTCCTCGGTGGTCGCCAGTCTCGACCGAGAAAACCTGCACGCCGGATTTGGTGGCGATCTCAAGCGTCTGGAAGCTCGCCGCCCGCGCGCCGGAGCCGGCGAATGCGCAGAGCGCGACCACCGCGGCGACGGCCACCAGACGCCACGTCCGCACGCGATACCGATCAACAGTTCGATCACAATTCATGGACAAC
Organism: uncultured Alphaproteobacteria bacterium; assembly: GCA_963734795.1. Lineage (GTDB taxonomy): Bacteria > Pseudomonadota > Alphaproteobacteria > Rhizobiales > Xanthobacteraceae > Bradyrhizobium. The sequence goes on along the minus strand of CAVTIW010000007.1, from coordinate 1,044,749 downwards.
GCTCACTCACCCCGGCCGCGACAGATTTCGGCCGGACCCTAGCCTGACGATCATGGCAAATACCAGACCTTCGGCAAGACGGCACGGATTTCCGACTGATGGTTTCTGTCCGGTGAGCGGGACCGGTCGCGTTAATGCGACGACAGGCCCGGCGAGCCCGATTCCGGCTGGATTTCGGCCGCCATCATCCCCTTGGAGCCGGGTCCGAACCGCACCAGCACGAACTGGCCGGGGCGCAATTCGGTCATCCCGAAGCGGCGCAACGTTTCCATATGGACAAAAATATCCGGCGTCCCCTCGCCGCAGGTCAGGAAGCCGAAGCCGCGCAGGCGATTGAACCACTTGACCTGCGCCCGCTCCAGACCGCTGGTCGGGGTGACGCTGACATGGGTCCGCGGCGGCAGCATTTGCGCCGGATGGATCGCAGTCGATTCGTCCATCGAGAGGATCCGGAACGCCTGATAGCCTTTCGCCCGCTGCACGCATTCGCAGACCAGCCGGGCGCCTTCGTAGGCGGTTTGATAGCCGTCGCGCCTAAGCACGGTGACATGCAAAAGCACATCCGGCCAGCCATTGTCGGGCACGATGAAGCCATAGCCCTTTGACGCATCGAACCATTTGATGACGCCGCTGATTTCGACGAGGTTGGCGGCGGCCTCGCCAAGGCCGGTCAGCGCATCGATCGCCACGTCACGATCGGCGCCGACCGAAAATTCGCTCGGCCCAAGCCGGTGCGGTGCGGTCCCGCTTGACGCCGGCCCCCCGAGCTTCTTGGACTCAAAACCGTCCGACCCCATGACCCCGGACCCCACACATTATCGACACCATCGTCTACCGCGACAGCGCCGGCACACGCGCCCATCCTATGACAATTCATGATGACGCCACGCGAATCTCTCGAATCAAAGATAACACTCCCGCCTGCCGCGCATAGATAAAAAACAAATCCGCCGCCAGCTATGAACAGCCTTGCGCAGCCGCGAATCAGTTGGGCATCAGTTGCCGACGAACGGCCCGAGCGTCTCTCCGATGTCGTGGCGGATCACCAGATCGGCGATGTCGTCCTGTTCGGTGGGCTCATTGTTGATGATCACCAGTTTGGCGCCGCCGTTCTTGGCCATCATCGGAAACCCGGCGGCCGGCCAGACCACCAGCGACGATCCGATCGCCAGGAACAGATCGCATTGCCGGGCCAGTTCGGTGGCGCGCCGCATCGCGTCTTCCGGCATCGCCTGCCCGAACGAGATGGTGGCGGTCTTGACCGGCTCGTCGCAGACGGTGCAGTCGGGCGCACTGCCCGTCGCGTCGAAGCCGTGCCTGACCCACGCAAGATCGGTAGGCTTTTCCGCAGCCGAGGCAGCGGGCGTAGGTGGTATTGCCGTGAAGCTCGACGACGTGATCGGCCGCGAAACCCGAGAGCTGATGCAGATTGTCGATGTTCTGGGTGACGATGGCGGGAATCTTGCCGGCCTTGTAGAGCGAGGCCAGCGCGCGGTGACCGCGTCCGGGCCGGGCCGCGGCGAAGGTCGGCTCCATCGCAAAGCGCCGCCGCCATGCCTCATCCCGGGCGTCCGGGCTGGCGACGAATTCATCGAACGGGATCGGGCGGTTGCGGGTCCACAATCCGCCGGGCGAGCGGAAATCGGGAATGCCGCATTCGGTCGAAATGCCGGCGCCGGTGAAGGGAACGATGGTGGCCGCCGCGGCGATCATGTCGCCGAGCTGTTCCACGCCGCTTTGAAGATCCGATGCGATCATTGCCATCATCCGAAAGTTGAGCCGCGCCAAATTACTGCACGGTCGGTCGAATGGCTACGTCGATGCCTCGATCAAGGACAAGCGCCGGCGGTCGGCGCCGTTTTACGCCGCTTTGGCGATCGCTTCCTTGACCTCATCGCTCTTCTTCTCGTTCTCGTCGCTCTTCTTCGCCTTGGCGACCGGGGCTGCGGCGAGCGATTTTTTCGCAGGCTTGCCGTACTGGGAGAGCTTTTCCAGTTCCGCCTCCAGTTCGGCCTGCCGCGCCGCTACTTTTTCCGCCAGTTTGTCGGTGGCGGCGTCGCGCAGGCTTGCGAGTTCTTCGATGCTCAGTGCGTCCAGATCGATCTTTGCCAAGGAAGCCTCCCGTTTGCCTGTAGTTACCGGGAAGGCGCGCACGCCACAAGCACGGCGCTGATCTTGTCCACCGCGAACCTCAAGCGCTGCGCGCGTGCGGCTATCACAATCCTGCAACGCGATTTCCCAATTCACGCCCCAATTGCGGACGCCAATGGCGATTGGACACGACTCAAAAAAGGGATGGGAATGACCGAACCACAAGACAGGCTGGCTTTGGAGCGAGAAGAGATCGCCGCACGCGTCGCCAGCTTCAAAGCCACCCAGGAAAAATTCGAGCGCGAGCGTGAGGAATATTTCGTGACCACGCTGGAGAACGCCCGCAACGGATTCGATCGTCGTCCGTCATTTTGGTCCTAGAGCGGCGCTTCAGGCGCGCGGAGCACGCGAAAAAGAACCCGCCAATTCTGTTTGGCGGGTTTTCGATTCTGCGGCGCAGGCGAGCCAGGAATTATCGCTTTTTCTTTTTTGCAGTCTTTTTTCCGAAGATCGCGTTCCAGTTATCCTTGTAGGCCTGGGATACCGGCTTCTGCCCCTCGCCCATACCCCTGTTCGATGGCGCGGCGTCGGCTTTCACGCCTTCAGCCTTCGCTGCTTCAGGCTTCGCGCCTTCCGTTTTGGGCGCGGCGTCGGCGGTTTTGCTCTGCGTCACCGGCTCTTTGTTCGGGGCGTTGTTTTTGCTCTTGTCGTCCACTGACATTATTTTTTCCTGACGCGGGTTTCGCCCTTCGGCCAGTCGACCTTATACACGCAATGCATGAAAAAGCCCGAAGCGAAGCTTCGGGCTCTCGCATTCTCCAAGGGCTTTATGAGCCAAGGACTTTATGATTACCAGTGGCGCCAGTAGCGGTGCCCATAGTACGGTCCACGATAATAGGCGTACGGTCCGCCATAATAAGCGTAAGGCCCGGGGCCGTAATAGGCCGGCCCGTACCCGTAGTAGCGCGGACCGTAGCCGTAATAGCCATAGCCATAGCCCGGCCCGTACGCATAGCCATATGGCCCGTACGCGCCGTACACGCCCGCGGCGATGGCTCCGGCGGCGAGCCCAATACCCAGTCCGGGCCCCCATCCCCATCCCCAGGCCCGCGCCTCGACCGGAGCGGTTACGGTGGCGGCGCCGACGCTGGCAACCGTCACCAAAACGGCCAATGCCTTTCTCATGCGTATCTCCTCCATTGGGAACCTCAGCGGATAACGCAAACGTGTTTTTTTGGTTGCAGCGGAACCGGGTTTCCCGGCGAAAATCCCAAGGCTTTCGTTGGGGATTGCGGATTAAGCGCGTCCCGCGGTCAGCCAACCATCGCCCGCCGGATATTCCCATTGAACCATTTGCGAGGCAGCGCGACACACCAGGACTGGGGTATTGCAATTTCCAGTTCTGCGACTGCGCCGCCTGGCATTATTCAGCCCGGCGGCGTTGTTGTTTGCCGTTGAGACGCCCGCGGGGATTGAAAACGCAAAAACCGTGCGCTGCTGGAGACTCCTTTTGGATCTCGGCGAGACGGCATGAAAAAAATCGACGAGCGGAACGGCCCAGGGTCTCTGAGGCGACGCCCCTCGCCTTGCGAGCTATTCAAGAACCCGCCACACCCGATGGCCGCGTCCGATACCGCGTTTCTCGAACAGACCCGGGCTTGAACAGGCACTGTGCTTGTGGCCGTGCCCCCGCGGCCCATAAAACTTTAGATACTGAAACAATTTGGCAGCAATCGTGACGTGCTAGAGAGGAATAGCATCAAGGGCGGCAAATGTCAGAAGACCAATCGTCAGCGGATCTCCAGCCGATAAATTGGAAGTGGCTGGTTAGGTTGATCTGGTTTGGCAGTATCAGCTTTTTTCAATTCGCCGAGCTTGACCGGTACCTGAACGGAAAGACGTATCGACCTTTTTTTGGCCTCTACGCTGGTGTTCTGTTCGCTTTGGTCACGTGGCTTATAGCTCACGCTATCCGGGATGGCCGTCAACGAAGGCTGGCTCGGCAACGTCCGCAGACTTGACCAGATTCCGACATCGGCGCGCGATTCTGACGGCGTGGATTCTCCTGTCGGGCTGACATCGCGAACATAAACTGGTGTAACGGTTTGTTCCACGTCTGACTCTGTTTCGTTCTCGAAGAACGAATCTGGCTCGCGCAAATCAGCGCGAACCATCTATTAACAACTGCTTTAGACAGCCCTTCGAACGCATTTGCCAGCACCGGGGCCGAGCCGTCGCTTCCACGGGAACGACCCTGGAACGCATGGCACCCAACGCCTGCCCCTCCTCGTTATTTGCTGCTATTGAAATCCCCGAACCCAACAACGATCTCTTCAAAATCTCAAGGGAGCCAGAAACCATGCGTTATCTCCACACCATGCTGCGCGTGCGCAATCTCGATGCCGCGCTGAAATTCTACCAGGACGCGCTGGGTTTGAAGGAGGTCCGGCGGATCGACAACGACAAGGCGAAATTCACGCTGGTGTTCCTGTGCGCCGCCGAGGACGAGGGCCTGCTGAAAGCGTCCAAGGGACGCGGCGCGCCGCTGGTCGAACTCACCTATAACTGGGACGAGGAGAAATACGGCGAAGACCGCTATTTCGGCCACCTCGCCTACGAGGTCGACGACATCTACGCGACCTGCGACCGGCTGATGAAACTCGGCATCACCATCAACCGTCCGCCGCGCGACGGCCAGATGGCGTTCGTCCGCTCGCCGGATCTGCATTCGATCGAGTTGCTGCAGAAGGGCGATGCGAAGCCGCCGGCGGAGCCGTGGTTCTCGATGTCGAACACCGGACATTGGTGAGACATTTTTTCCGTTCCGCATTGCCGGAACCTGACGTTGCCTGTCGCGTTCACCTTCCATGAGGAATTCATGGAGGCGAAAATGGGACGAGGAATTCTGCTCTGGCTGCTCGGCGTGCCGATACCGGTGATCATTCTGTTATGGCTGTTCTTCGGCCGCTGACCTCTGGCGGTCACTGCGTTCTCGCAAATCAGGCTTCGTCATTGTTTGACGGGGCCTGATTTTTTTGTGACGTCGAGCTGCGGCGCGCTTTTTCGCAAAAATTCCGATATGACCCGCTCAGATCATCGGGAGTGAATGCGCATGCCGAACAGCGGTCAAGGAAATCTCAAAATCTGGGGCCGGGCCAATTCGGTCAATGTGCAAAAGGTGCTGTGGTGCCTGAGCGAACTCGATCTCGCCTATGAACGCATCGATGCCGGCATGGCGTTCGGCCGCAACCGCGAGCCGGATTATCTCGCGATGAATCCGAACGGCCGCGTGCCGACCCTGGTGGACGGCGATTTCGTGCTGTGGGAATCCAATTCGATCATGCGCTATCTGGTCCTCGCCTACCGGCAGCAATCGCCGCTGTATCCGCAAGCGCCAAAACGGCGCGCCGGCGTCGACCGCTGGCTGGACTGGACGCTGTCGACGGTGCAGCCGGTCGATCGTCCGGTGTTCTGGGCGCTGGTGCGCACCCCGGTCGAACAGCGCGACATGGTGGCGATCCAGAAAGATGCCGACGCCGAAGCGGAGCAATGGCGGATCGCCGATGCGCAGCTGGCGACGCGGCGCTTCATCGAAGGCGATGATTTCACGCTGGCCGATATCGCACTCGGCGCCTATGCAAGGCGCTGGTTCGGGGTCGAAGGCGTCCGCAAACCGCCCTTGCCGCATCTCGAACGCTGGTTCGCGCAATTCGCCAGCCGGCCGGGATTTCAACAGTTCATCGCGCCGCCGATGTCGTGAGCGCCGGTTGGCGCTCAGCGCAAGCCGCCGGAGGTGCCGCCCCGATGCTGACGGCGCCGCCGATCTTCACGCAGGTCCCGGTGCCCTCGACCTTGACGAAGTCAGCACCAAAGGCGGCGCAAGGGTTGCCGGTACCGGCACGCTTCAGCGGCTGCAGCCTGGCCGAATTGGCCGGTTTGTCCGGCTTCTGACTGCCGGACGGTTCGGCCACCGCGAGCGAGGCCGGCAGCAGCGCGACAACGATCGCCATAAGCGTATTTTGGGGGCTGTTCCGCGGGGCGTTTCGCACCCAGCTTTTTATCGCGGCCAGCCTGTCTTTGCTACTGGACGAACTTGATCCCGAGTACCTTTCCGTGGCGCCAGACCACTTCGCAGTTTCGCCCCGTCCGGGCGTCGCGCGCGAATGCCAGCCGCAACTTGGCCGGCAACACGTTGGAATCATCGATCGTGATCTTGGCGCCCGAGCTCGACATATCCTGCACCACGCATGGGCGGGCCGCAAAGCCGCCATCGAAGGTGATCCATCCGGGCTGGCGCAGCGATTTGCGCGTCTCCCGCTTTTTGGTTGCTCCGGCCATCGGTCCGCTCCTGAAGCCGGCTTGCTAGCCCATCAGGCTTTAGAAACCGTTGCGGGCCGGCGAGAATCCGGGGATATGGTGCGGCGTGGGGGCGCGTTCGATCTGCCGCAAAAAACCGGATTGCCGGCGACTTGCCCGGCCGCCCAAACGCCACTATACGTTCGCCCGCCGCCGCCCTGATCACCTCACCGGGTCCGGGTTCGGCACGGCGCCATCGCCACCATCAACGCGTTGATCTGCCGGGTTATCTGCTTGTGACTGTGCGAAACGGCGGTGCCGCGACCAGATCGGTCGTGACATCCGGGTTTTCGCTCCCTTCGTCTATCGGTTAGGACGCCACCCTTTCACGGTGGAGAGAGCGGTTCGATTCCGCTAGGGAGCGCCACCAACAGCGCAAGCCCCTGTAGATAAAAGGATTTTCGCCGTCATAATGTCAACGGGGCTGAACTGTTGACACTATCGACGCACCGCCCATAGCATCGGGGATGCCGAGACGCCTTCCGAAATACGTTCAAGCCTTTGTGGACCGCCGCAACAATCGACCCCGTCATTACTTTCGCCGCAAGGGGTATCCGAGGACGGCCCTCCCCGGCTTGCCCTACACGCCAGAGTTCATGTCAGCGTATGGCAACGCGCTCGCGTCGTCTGAAGAGCTGATCAAGAAAGCCAAGGGCGAGCGCCCAGCTCGCTCAGTGCAGCCGGTCGCCAAGGTAGTGCCGGGTTCAATGGCCGCGCTGATCAGACAATTCAAAGCCGCCCGCTTCCCTGAACTGGGTGACGTGACGCGCGAGAACTACACACGCCTGCTCAACCGGCTCGAAAGAGCGGCGGGGCCGTTACCTGTCGCCAAGATCACCGAGGCGGACATACAGCGGCTGGTCGACGAACGAGCGGCGAACCACGGCATTGAGGCCGGCAACAGCGTTCGCCGTATCTTCCGGCTGCTTATGGCCTTCGCGAAAGAGCGCGGATATCGCAAAGACAATCCAGCGGCAGAAATTCGGAAGAAGAAACCGCCGAAGGGCAAAAAGCGGGGTTGGGCGACGTTAAGCGAAGACGACATTGCAAAGTTCGTGAAGCGCTGGCCCTTGGGGACAAAACAGTATTTGTCGCTCGCAATACTGGTCTGCCTCGGGCAGCGGCGCACCGATACCGTGCTGATCGGTCCTCGCAACGTTGTGGGCGGCGCGTATGACCCGAAAGACTTCATCGGCCGCAGTATCCATCTGATACAGAGCAAAACCGGGAAGGAGCTGACAATCCCGCTTGCCCCCATGCTGGTCGAGGCTCTCACGACACTTGCCGCTCCGGCCGATGCGCCTTCATTCGTTACTACTGTGAGCGGTCGGCCGTACAGCCGCAAGAGCTTTGGCAATGTGTTCTCACGATGGGCGAGGATGGCCGGCATTAAGGGGCAGGCTTCCCCGCACACATTGCGTAAAGCCGCAGCGCGCCGTCTTGCCGAAGCGGGCTGTACCGCTCATGAGATAGCGTCGATTACAGGCCACGATAGCCTTGCCGAAGTCGAGCGCTACACGAAGGAAGTTGCACAGCGCTTGATGGCTGAGCGCGCTATTGCAAAGTTACCTGAGACCACGGGTTAGTGTCCTCGGCCTCTTCAGCGAGCATGTCGAAGGCGCGGTCGAGTTGTCGAATGTCCCATACAGCGCAGCCGTCGATTTTGATCGCCTGCGGCATACGGCCATCGGCGATAAGCTGGTCGAACTTGCTCGCCGACACTCCGATGTAGTGCGCGGCGTCGGTGCGCCTAAGCCCTCGACGGGGACGCGAGATCAGCGCCGCAATCGTCGGGGATGTCGCCCCAGTGGTTAGTTCAGTCGTCACAGTCCAAAGTTCCTCATACTCTGCGGGCACGTGTTAAGCCCGGCCGCGAGCGCGGCGAAGATTTCGTTCCTGGAAACAAAATTGGGAGCGTCCTAAAACGACCGCACACGGGGCTCCCATGAGATACCTGTGTGCGGCCTACGTTTTACCTGCGGCGGTCTATGCTGCCTTCACGAGGTGGCTGCTGCTGCCTCTGCCTTTGCCGGTGGTGGCCTCGTAAGTAACGCCAATCGCCTTGAGGGCCAGCGTTGTCGGGTGGTTCTCGCTACGAAGGTTCTTCTGTAGGTCCTTCTTGGCACTCGGCTTGAGACCCAGCTCTCGGGCAATCACCTGCATTGAAGTGCGGCCCGGCGCGCGGTTTTCCATGTAGGTCAACAGGCGACCATGAGGCGTCCCAGCGCCACGCCTGCGGGCCTTGGGGCCATCTGGGTCGAACGGCCAATCAACAACGTTGATCCCCGGCATTTCACGCCGGATAGCCGCCAGAACGTCCTCTCCCCGCTCGCCCGAAGGAAGCACGATGAACACGTCAGCTGGCGGGCATCCCCCACAGGCATCGGTCACGTGACGGCAACATATCCGGTTGACGGCTTGTATGATGGACGCGGATAGCTGCCGGCGCATCATGTGCTCACGTAGGTTCACGTGCCCATTCCAAGCTGGATTATCAAGCCAGTCGTCACCTTGGACACCTTGAAGCGCGAAGAACACGTTGGTAGGCCACGTCACCGCGTCGCGATACGGAAGGCCAAAGATTACCGCCGCGTCGCAGTCAGCGTAGGCATTGCTTCCGTCCACAGCGCCCCAGTGGGCCTTGGCCACCTTCGCAAAGGGCAGCTCGCAGGCATCAGGCAGCTCGTGCTCAACAGACTTGTGAACGCAGAAGAACACCTTTCGCTCTTGGCCGAGCCTCTGCGTCAGATCCTGAATGAGGCGCGGGAAGCGTGTCTTTCCATGCTCCACCATGGTGCCTTTGCCGATCCCTGCTCGTGTCCAAGCGACGTGTAGTGTCACACTGCCATAGTTGCGCACACCGCTGGGCGTGGGGATGATTGCTGCCTTGTCCTCCATGAGCTTGTAAATGAAATCTTCGCGGGCGGTGGCGTCCTGCAGCGCGACAATCAAGATGGGAATCCCGCGACAATCAGGATGAGAATGCGCCGCTGCTGAGGTGACGAAGGGAGGGCGTAGCCCGACCGGAGTTACCCCAGCAGCGGCGTCGACGCCCGAAAGGGCCTCATTTGGCGGTAACGGCGGCTGGTAAGGGATCGGCTTCTCCTTCGAGAGGACCAATTCTTTGGCCGGCCGGCATGTCACCGATCAACAAATGAGGCTTTTCATGAGCTTGCGTCGTACCCATTCGCCAGCCGTCGCCGGTGCAAAGGCCGGTTTCAGCACTTCCGCCGCCTATCGGTTCGAAAAAGATCCCCGACTTCCCACCCAGAAGAAGTCGCACCGCGAACGCCGTCGAGCTGATCCATTCGCCGACGTCTGGGAGAATGAAGTTCTCCCGATGCTGAAGGCCGCCCCCGGCTTGAGGCCGATTGCCGTCTTCGAGGAATTATGCCGTCGGCACCCGGAACTGGGCTCCGGGACGCGGCGGACGCTTGAACGGCGGATCAGGGCGTGGCGAGCAGTGAACGGCCCGGATCGGGAGGTGATCTTCCGCCAGGAACATCCGCCGGGCCGCATGGGCTTGTCGGACTTCACCGAGGTCGCCGATCTCGGCGTCACCGTTGCCGGCCAGTTGCTTGACTGCCGGCTCTATCACTTCCGTCTGCCCTTCTCCGGCTTCGAACACGCCCACGTCGTGCTCGGTGGCGAAAGTTTTGTCGCGCTGGCGGAAGGGTTGCAGAACGCCCTGTGGTCGCTGGGTGGGGTTCCCGAGCAGCACCGAAGCGACAGCCTCTCGGCCGCGTTCCGCAATCTCGGCGCCGACGCCAAAGAGGATTTGACGACACGCTACGAGGCGTTCTGCGGCCATTACGGCATGACGCCGACCCGCAACAACGCCGGCGTATCGCATGAGAACGGCTCGATCGAAAGCGCGCATGGCCATCTCAAAAGAGCGCTCGCCGACGCCCTGTTGCTGCGTGCTTCGCGCGACTTCGACGATCTTCCGGCATGGCGGGGCTTCGTCGACGAGATCGTTGGCCGCGGCAACGCGCGCAATGCCAAGCGCATCGATCAGGAGCGGATGGCGCTGAAGAAACTACCGGTCCGCAAGACCGCCGATTATGAGGAGGTCAACGTCGACGTCACGACATCCAGCGCCTTCACGTTACGCAAGGTGTTTTACTCGGTGCCATCCCGACTGATCGGTCACCGGCTGCGCGTGCGTCTTTATGACGACCGGCTCGAATGCTTCCAGGGAGCCACGCACATCATCACCCTGCGGCGCGGACGAGCGCAGCCAAATGGCAAACATGGCCATGTCATCGACTATCGTCATGTCATCCACTCCCTGCGCCGCAAACCGATGGCGCTGCTTAATCTGGTCTATCGCGAGCAGCTCTTCCCCCGCCGCGTCTACTCCCTTGCGTTCGAAGCCTTGCTCGCCGGACTCGGCGACAGATCCGCCTGCCGCGCTATGGTCGGGCTTCTGGCGCTCGCACACGAACGTGCTTGCGAGGCAGAACTCGGTGCTGTGCTGCAAGCCACTCTCGACGACGGCGTCCTGCCGGATCTCAAGGCGCTGATCGAACTCTTCCGCCCGAAGGGCATGGCACCGCCGGTCGTCATCGTCACGCTGCCCTCGCTCGCCCTCTACGACCAGATCGCCGCGACCGTGGGAGAAGCCGCATGAACGCGACCGTCAAGATCGACGCCGCCCGTGTCGAGCTGCTGCTCAGCGAGCTGCGCCTGCCTGGCATCAAGCTGATCTGGGCCGCCCTGGCGGAGACCGCCGACAAGGAAGGCTGGCCCGCCGCACGCTTCCTGGCCGCCCTCGCCGAACAGGAGATGGTGGAGCGAAGCCGGCGCCGCTTCGAACGTCACCTGGAAGAAGCCCGGCTGCCGCCGGGAAAGACCCTCGATGCGTTCGACTTCGATGCCGTGCCGATGGTCTCAAAGGCGCAGGTGCAGGCGCTCGCTGCCGGTGACGCCTGGCTCGAAAAGGGCGCCAATCTCTTGTGTTTTGGCCCGCCTGGCGGCGGTAAATCACATCTGGCTGCAGCGCTCGGCATGGCCCTGATCGAAAAGGGCTGGCGCGTATTGTTCACCAGAACCACAGATCTCGTGCAAAAACTCCAGATCGCGCGCCGCGATCTCGTGCTCGAAGCGGCGATCGCCAAACTCGACAAATATCACCTGCTGATTCTCGACGATCTCGCCTATGTCACCAAGGATCAAGCAGAGACCAGCGTTCTGTTCGAGCTGATCAGCGCCCGCTACGAACGGCGATCGATGCTCATCACCGCCAATCAGCCATTCGGTGAATGGGGCAAAATCTTCCCGGATCAAGCCATGACCCTGGCGGCGATCGACCGTCTCGTCCATCACGCCACGATCCTCGAAATGAATGTCGACAGCTATCGTCGGAAAGAAGCTGTCGACAAGGCCCGCGGAGCCGGACGACCGCCAACGCGCGCGACAATCAAGACGTCATCCTGATTGTCGCTCCACGACAATCAAACGCACCGGTCACGCAAATATCGCTTGCGTTATCGTCGGCCCGCGACAATCATCCTCCCGCCGCGACCGCCGAAATGGCCATCCTGATTGTCGCTGTGTTCCCATCCAGATTGTCGCGCTACAGCGTCCAGCACCACAGGGCCAGGCGCATCGAGCGGCACCAATAGTGCCGAGGAATTGAGCGTTGGCTCTTTACCCTTCAACGCAAAGTACGCGTACTGATCTAACACCGCCGTTGCAGCAGCGAGGGTCTTGTCAATCTGGGTGGCTATGCGTTTGCGCTCGCTCGCGTCTGCCTTGCCGATGAAGGTGTCATAGGGCAGCTTCAGCATCGCAGCTCGGAAGGCGCTCAGGTCGACGGACCCAACGGAAGTGAATCCTTCTGTTCCCCAAGCCATACACGCGCCACCACCGAAGCCCGCACTGACGCCCGCATGGTGACCTAGTGCTTCATATAGTTTCTCAAGCGCCTCGACCTCACCAGTGTGACTGGCCCGAAGGCCATGCGGAATGAACCCGATGGCTTGGCCAAGGCGGTCTACCTTGACCTGACTTTCTTCAATTACATTACACAGCGCTTCGTCGATGATGGTTAGGAGACGACAGCCGCCTTTCCAGTTCGTCAAGCGCCGCCACTTGCCATCACGGGTGCTCGTGAGGGTTTGCGTGGCGTTTACGTAGGCCTGATGGGTGATTACAACCACGTCGCTTTCGTTGAGTTGCTCGTTGCTGGCACGGCGCTCGGTGTGGTCAGCCACGGCAACTTGCCGGCCGGCGAGAGCGTTGATTGCGGCCACCATCTCATCGGCTTGGGCGATCAGGCGGGTAACGATGAGGATACCTACGGGCTTCCTTTGGCCCGCTGTGGTCGCGTTGTGCTCGGCCTGCAAGGAAGCGTACACCTTGGCGCCCAAGGTTTTCCCTGAGCCAGTTGGTGGCCACAGGACGCGCCAGAGGGGCTTCACACCGGCGGCGGTGGCCGAGATTGCTTCTTGATAGGTGTTGGCCATGGTGGCCCAGAGTTTCTGTAGAGGGACACTTGGCACATTGCCGTATGCTGTGGTCCACTGGTCTGTAAGACGGTCAACGAACATCTGCGGCGACACGAGAGCGTACTGCTCGTGCAGGCCGATAAGGTCTGTCATGTAGGCGTAGGTTCCAGAGTAAGGTAATGGGGGGTCACCTTCTAAAAGAAGATACCCTATAGAAGTCGGCACCCCATTAATTTGGATTTGCAGCTCGAGGGTCGCACAGGTTGACCGAGCTGGGCTACGGATGAGGATTTGGTAGATGATGGTTGGTCGAAACATGACCAAACTGAAAGGTACCCTGAGAGCTTGGGCCGGCCAAAGGGTGATCTTTCTCGATACTGGCCGAAATTACCTAAAGATGTTCAAGGTAATAGAACACCTAGAGATGGAGATTAGTTGATAACGGGCTGGGGTGTCCGTCCTCTTGAAGGACTAAACAAACTCCCAGAAGAATCCCTGAGGCCGCCAGTGGGTTTCTGGTGTTCGGACGCGTCAACGAACCGGGCATCCAAAAGATTCACCAGCGGCCTTCTAATGGAATCCTAAGCCCTATGGCTCCCTGACTACCACGGGGCCTATGGTCAACCCCTCGGCCGCTGCGAGCCCGTCGAGGAAGTCCGTGGCCGAACCTTGCCTCAGCCGGGTTTGGGTAGCTGGCCTTGCTCGGGTGTAAGTGAGCACGGTGTTGATGGCCGCCGCCTTGACCGCAGGTCCTGACGGTCCCACGGCGAGCACAAAGGCTTCTCGAAGTGCAGCCTCGGCCATCCCGGCCTCGCTCAGCGGGATCAGGATTCCTGAGCCTGCATGTGCTCTGGCTTCGTGTTGGTGGTCAGAAAGTTCACCGTTCCGCTTCAGGACCGCGATGAACCTGTCTGCAAGCTCGTTGGCTCTGGTCCATGCCAACGTTGCTTCGGGCCGGCGCATGCCATCCGGTACGCCATACCGCGAGAACTTTGCGGGGTTGCGTTTGGCAGCGGCAATCCGGGCTTGGTCGCGTTGCTTCATCTTCTCGCGGAACTCAGGTGTGGCCCAAAGCTCCTTGAGCCGATCCGAGGTGGCCTGTGTCGCCCGTGGTTCTCCTTTGCTTCGTGAGGACGTTTTTCGGGGTGTGTGTTCGGTATTCATCGTTTCTGTTAGGCCGCCGACATCATCGGGCGGTATTTCAAATGTTGCTTCATCGCTTCCAGGAACTGAGGCTTGAGTTCTAGCTCGCCGTTGAGGACGAGCATGATGTCGTCGCATGCTCGCTCGTAACCTTCACTGAAGGCGCGTTCGCAGGCGAGTTCTTCTTCACTCAGCGATTTTTGTTGCCCGAGGTAGTCAATGATTTCTTCGACGTTGGAGAGCAAGGGTCTAGTGTTGTTCTTGGTCATGGATGGTCCTGTTTTGGGGTTGTCGGTGTAGACACTGGTCAGAGGCTCATCGAGATGAGCTATCGTTATGGCCGCCGGCCCGTTCGCAAGCCGAAAGCATCAGCCGCATGAAGGTCGCGGAAACATTTCCGTAGAAGGCTCCGACGTATCGGGGTCTCCGGCGCTCGACGTGGCCGGCGAAGTCTGTCGTCGTACGCATTCATGTACCCGCGAGCGAGGGTGTAACAGGCCGATCTAACCTCGGCGCTGTGTGTGGGGTTGTCGGGGTCGTCCCACTCGTAGTCCTTAGGCTCAGGCCTATCGAAGGGCGGCATGACGTAGCCGGGAGCGCGCATGGTCGCTAAGGCTTCCTTGGCCCACTCGTGGTCCGGTCCCTTCTCGAGGACGAAGCGGTAGCTTGCGGCAGTCGGTTTCGTCTGGCCTGGCACGAGGTAGATGCTGCGCGCGTACTCAGCGAGTTCAGCGGGCGTCCAGCCTGCTTTGATGAATTGGCCGAGAGCTTCGCGCTGTTGGACGGTGCGGAGATAACGGCGCACCTGCTTGAAGTCTGGAGGCCTGTGCGATGGTGAGGACGGTGGTGGTGATGGTTGCAGCGTCACCGCTGCGTTGGTGAGGTCGTTTGTTTGGTCGATCAATTATTTTTCGATGTGTGGTTGGAGTGAAGATGTTGCGAGCACAAGCCGCCTGCCCCTGCCTTGGTCTTGGCAGATGGTGGAAGCCTATCGGCTGGGTTAAACCTGCAGCACGTTGTGTTGTGCGCATCGTGGGGCGCGCGTGCTTCCCGTCGCGGAAGGTTGGTAGTTCCGGTGGGTGCCGTCCATCATGGGACGGACTTTCGATTGGTGCTGAGCGCCTTCTGTACAGAGATGAGCGCGGTTCAGCGGTAAGTCATTGGATTGTCAGCAAACAGGTGCCGAAACTTGCGAAAATCGCGAATGGCTTCAGCAGTTTCAACAAGGCCCGTGTGGCCGCCTTCTGTGTGAACAGGGCACATATTTTTACCTATGTTATTGATTTTTAATAGCTTTATGTCAAAAATCGCAATTATTAGTTGACTTGACAAAACACGCGCCATACACCCCTGCCGTGGCGATAGATTTCCCTTCAGACAACCCGGTATTCCATGACGAGCATGCGGCAAGAGCCGCTATGGAAGCCCTACGCTGGCCCAACGCCCCCATATGCCCGCATTGTGGTGAGAGCGGCCGCAGCTTCGAAATCGGAGGGGCAAAGCGGTCGCACCGAGCTGGACTTCACCACTGCAAATCTTGCCGAAAGCAATTTTCAGTTACGATAGGCACCGTGCTCGAACGCACGCGCGTGTCTTATGTGAATTGGATGCGATTAGCATATTTTCTCAGCACGCTTCGTGACGGCGAATATGCCGTGCCTGAAATTGCCGAGGCACTTTCTATACCCTACAAAACGGTAGTGCGGATGCTGGAGCGCGTGACCGCTGTGCTGACGACCTACAAGGGCCTTCTAAGCAAGAAGAAGTTCGGCAAACCTGTCACTCGGTACATCATCGAGAAAGCTCGTCCGCCCCAACCTAAAATTCACTATCCCGCGCATCCCAGCGATTCGGGAGCAAAGAAACGCATACGCTGGCGATATCTGAAATGGAAAGAGAGGGTCGGGCTAGATGCCGCAGCTACGCCTGAGCCGCGCGGCGTGCTCGCATCGTTTGACAGCGCGGACCCGCCAGAGAACTTGGACCGCGTAGAAAGGCTGTTGATGGTCATCTTGAATGCGGACCCGAAGAAGGTGAAGGCAGCGCGAAAACTTCGTCGCGAATGGCCGGGGCTTCGTCAACGGATTTACAAAGCTAGGACGCGGCTCCCGAACCGTAAGGTAGCAAGTCCGCCCTCAACGGCCGATGCTGCATTAACGGAGGCGTAAATCTTGAGGCATCAGGCTGCTGACCGACTATAAACCCGCTATGGCAATACAACTCAATGCTTGAAGGAGGCGCGCATGCCAAGGCAGCCATTTCTGCCGGTGTACAAGGATGTTAACCCTCTATTCGGCCCGGCCCACGTCAAGCAAAACCCTGGAATCGCGGCGGCGATTGGGCGTTGCATCATGCTTTGGTCCTACGTGGACTGGCAAATGGCGATGCTGCTTGCGGCTATAATGAAGGCTGACACAGAAGCTTCGGTTGCGATATTTCTTACATTGAGAAACGCCCGCGTGCAGCGTGACGTTCTGACCGCTGCAGCCGAGATGACACTTTCCGCCGAACAGCGTGACTTCTTCGATGCGATAATGCTGCTCTACGGGAGCTTGCAAGCTCAAAGGGCTGATATTGCCCACGGTATTTTTGGGTACGTCGATGTCAACGACGATAACGTCGTGCCATGGATCGAAACCAAGAATATTTCGAAAGATTGGATCGAGAGGTTTCATAAACCAAAGCGAGCTGGTGAATCTCCTGAAGCCGACATGTACATGGGCCAAAAGCGAGAGGCGTTCATCTATAAGACTGCGGATCTCGAAAAGCTTGCCGAGGAAATAAACCAGCTGTGGGGCATCGCATTCGCCTTTACATCCTTACTACGTTATCCAGATACGCCGGTAGCGAAAGAGACATTCATGAACCAATGCCAATGGCCTCAAATGCAATCGGCTTTAACGCAAGTTAGAAGCCGCAAAAAGAGCCTCGCGCCATTCGACAATAGAGGTCCCAGCGATGGTGCGTAGATGTGTAACCTCTACAGTATCACCACCAACCAAGCTGCCATCATCGCGCTGTTCCGCGTGGTCAATCGCTACGTCGGTAACTTACCACCGATGCCGGTTGTGTTTACTGACTACCCAGGTCCAGTGATCCGCAACACCGACAACGGCACCGAGCTTGTCACCATGGCGTTGGGGCATGCCGCCACCACCGCGAACCCACGGCCCCCCTGCGACCAACATTCGCAACACGTCGTCACCGCGGATGGCTGCCCCACGATGCGCTGAAGATTGTCATGCGAGGAGTCGACAAGGAAGACAAGCGGCCCGCTCAGTACTCACCATAATGGTGCCGCGCGTAAATAGTTATCGATGAACTGCCTTCGCAATGAGATCAAACGGAACACCGAGCTGTTGCAATAGCGCGCCTGCCGTGCCGATGGTCAGCATAGCAGCCCCTGTTCCCAGCGTAGACGCATACTTATGCAGAAAAGTATTCACGTGCCTCGAGACTTTGATTGCCGATTTCTCTACATCCTTCCTTTTTTTCGGTGTGCGCTTAGGCTTTTCTCTTGCGATGACCTTCGAGGCAGCTTCCAAATTCTCGTTGAGGCGTTTGAGCTCCGTGACAAGCGTTTTAATGTCCGCCAGATAATCCTGGTTGTCTAATCGCAACGGTGGCGGAGGCTGATTGTGATGACGATGAGGGTCATAGTCCAGTGCTTCCTCAAGGGCCGCGATAAAGAGCTTTGAGAAGAACACGACCTGAGTTTTACGGGTTACGATATCCCGACGCACTGGCGCAGGTCCATCGGGATCAACCGTGTCCTCAATGAGGCCACGCAACAGCTCGGCCTTCGACTGACCACTTTGTTTCGCTATGTGTTCGAACGCACTCAACGTTCCAGGATCGATATCCGTCGTGACCTTGGGACGGTCAGCAAACCGATTTGGGACGTATGGCCGCGCCCGACGGATGACTGGTGCGTCTACCAATTCCCTCTCTGATAGAGCTTCACTTTCGAGGTCGCGCTTTGCCTTATCGTCACGTTTGGTACGTGACGCTTCGAGGGCTTCTCGCACTACTGAAACCCGATGTGATCCATCTCGGACAGCCACATTGTCTGCTAGGGCAATGCTAACCGCCTGCCGCTTCTTCTTCCCCCGAGACCCAACGGTAGGCTCCCTCGCCATCAATCCCTCCCTAAAGTTGCGTAGCAACGTATTATCGCAGGTTCTTTTCAGTCAACCGCTGGTAATCGATATTCTGCTTTTGACCAAACCTGATATCGGATCATCCATCGCAGCACGTCCGCTTACGGTAGCGGAGCAGCTTCAGAGCCTCGCACGCTGCTGCCGTAACCTCGGCAGCGGCTGGCCAGCGAAGCCGACAAATCTGAAGCCGGGGATGTCGGCCATTTGAGAACCGTAGGTCGACCGGAGGAGGACCCATTTTTTGTGGTGAGGCTCACTGATGCCCGAACGTGGTGGCGGCCGCCGCCTACCGCGCGGGGAACGTCAGGACGTTAGGCTCGCATTCGGCCACACCATCCGGTGCCACGCCGAGACCCTTTTGAGCCACCACAACGACGCTCCGTAGCAACACCTTGCGCTGCGTGTCGTCCTTCAATTTGGTCGATGCTACGACGAGCGTGAGAATGTGTTTCAGTGCTTCGCTAGGCGTCATCGCCGCGGCCTCCTATTAATTGTCCGGTAAACGATACGCCAGCTCTGCCGGATGCGCGAGGTTCACTTTGGGCGCTCAGGTTGGCGGGGTAGCCCCGGAGGCAATCGCTTGATATCATTCGTATCAAACAGTCAGGCACACGTATGAACACTCTTAGCAATCTGGACTTAATTACTCGTTTGCTCACGGCGGCAGTTCTCGGCAGCATCATAGGTTTTGAACGCGAGCGCCTATTATGGGCGGCTGGCATCCGCACACACATGGTAGTGTGCGTCGGCGCATGCCTCATCATGATAGTATCCGCTTTCGGTTTTGCTGACAGCCTGTCCTCGAAGAACGTAGTGCTTGATCCGTCGCGGGTCGCCGCCCAGGTCGTCTCGGGCATAGGTTTTCTCGGAGCCGGTGCGATTTTGGCGAGAGGGGAGATAGTGCGAGGCTTAACCACTGCTGCAAGCATCTGGACCGTAGCTGCAATAGGACTGGCGGTTGGTGGAGGCCTTTACTTCGCGGCTAGTGCATCGACTGGCATCATTATTGTCATTCTGGCCGGCATCAAACCACTTGAGGAGGCTTACCGTGCCCGCAACCAAAGTTGCCGCCTCAAGATTGATGCAGCCAACGGCGCTCTAACGCCCGACATCTTGAAGCAGACGCTCGGTATACGCGCCTCCCAGATTAAGCGTTTTCTCGTGAGCCCAAACGAAACCGGCGAGGAGATTACCGTTCATCTCAGCAAGGTCTCATCGCATGACATCAAGAACTTCGTCGATAAGCTAACCGAACTCGACGGCACTAGCTCGGTGCAGGTTGTTGAGCGGAAACGGGGCAATCACTTGGGAAACAGTTGATCTACGATATAGCGCGAGGTCGGTGTCAGCCTGATTCCGCGCGGCTTTCGCCAGATGGCCTTGTCGATCTCCTTCTTATCGCCAATTTTAAGAGTGCCGGTTGCTCTTCTAACGATGAAAATTGCGTCGCTCATCTTCCTGCCGGAGCGCCGATTTTTAGCGGTTACTTTTTTCCAAAGCCGAACTCTGCCCAATCTGAGATTGGGGAGTTCCTCCTTGATCTCTCTACGAAGGCAATCCTTTTCGGTCTCGCGACCGCGCTTTCGGCCACCCGGAAACATCCACAGCCGGTCGCTCTTGCGCCGAACCAACAGGACTTTGCCGCGCTTGACGGCGACGAGCTTGGAGGACTTTGCCATACGACCAATTCAGCCGATTCGGGTCAATTAGGCCACAGATTAGAGGCTTATTCGATAATGCCATGTCGCTGACAAGGTTTCGCTGGCAACGCGTCCAATACGAAATCAGAGGGCCTGTGCCCAACGAGAACCTTAGGACCCCATAGGCCATCCGCAGGAAAAGCGAACACACCCCTGCCGTTACCTCGGTGGCGGCCAGCGCCCTTTGAAGCTCGCGCGTTCTCTCACTTTGTTGAATTTGTGTTGATCAGCATGACACGGGCCGTCACACGCACGGACTACACGGCTGGTGCGAACCCAAGAGAACCGAAGATGCCACAGATCACCACAGCCTTCCCGCCCGACTTCGTTACCACCATGCGTCGGGCACTGGACACCGCGACTGATCACGTCCCGGTGCCGTCGCGTACGCCCGCGACCAAGGCGAAGATGGCGCAGCGCATTGTCAGATCGGCTCACGAGGGCATCACGGACCCGCAACAGCTCGTGGCGATAGCGGTGGCAGAAGGCATGGAGCCAGCGCTGTAGGGGTGGGCCACCGCGTTCGCGGCTTCCGACCATACGTCTACGCGGCCTGTGGGCCAATGCATCAACGCGGGACCTTGCCATCGGACACTTTTGGCTACGACCCCAAGCAGGGCCCAATGGCCGGCGCCGGGAAACCTTGGGGCTCCACGCGGCTCGTCTTAGCTCGGCAGCGGCTGGCCAGCGAAGCCGACAATCTTGAAGCCGGGACTGCCTCGAATTTGGGAACCGTAGGTAGGCGAACCGGAGGACCCATTTTGCCCTCCGCGCGACACGGCGCCAATCGCGAGCGGGCCGATGAATAGGCCCGTATTCGCTCCTATGGCGAGAGCCGGCTCAGCAGCCGCGAGACGGCCGTAGGATGCCACGTGTCACCCCGAGGAGCCCTGATGCCGCGCACGTGTAATTCCTCGGCAATCCCGCGAACACTCGTGATCCCCGAGCGCCTGATGTCATCCACGATGGTCTTCAGGTCCCCTGCCCGCTGAGTGGCGCTGGCCTTGAGTTTAGCCACGGCTTCCGCGTTGCCGACCTGTTTTCCCTTGAGCGCTCGGGCACCGTTGGGGTTGCCAAGGCGCTTGATGTCCGGCCGTCCGCGCTGGCCGGTGCGAACAATCCGCTTCTTTGCGGCGGCCAAGGCGTTTTTGGTGCGCTCGCCGATCAGGCCCGCCTCTAACTCCGCTACGGCGGCCATCTGCGTGAGAAGGAATCGACCCATGGGGCCTGGCGGGACCGAAGGCAGGTCACAGAAGACGAGGTCGACACCGCTGGCCACCAGCGACCGCAGCAGGTCCACGTTGCGGGTGAGCCGGTCCAGCTTCGCAAATACCAGCTTGGCACCGATAGCCTTGGCGTGGGACAGCGCTGCTGCGAGTTTGGGACGGTCGGAGCGCCTGCCGCTCTCGGTTTCCACGTACTCGGCCGAAAGCATCCATTGGCCGCCGTTGAGATACCGCACCACCGCCTCGCGCTGGGCCTCGATGCCCAAGCCACTCCTGCCCTGCTTATCGGTAGAAACGCGGAGATAGGAGATGAACTTGCCCTCAGCCATAACCAGAAGCCCCTGCCCCAAATCGATGTAACGAGCGTTAGTTCAATTTGTAACAGGGCTGGTTTTCGGTGACGATAATCATTTCAGAATCTCAGCGATTCGGTTTTGCATAGCTCGTGGGTGCGCCCTGTCACAGGGCTACTCGTAGTAAAACGTGAAGCGGAGAAAACTTTCATGAACAATGCGCCGCGCGATCATCATTACGTGCCTCAATTCTACCTGCGCAATTTCTCGGTCGATCCAGAACAGAAGAAGCTGACCTCTGTTGCAAAGCATGGTCACTTTGCTGTGTGGGCCGAACGATCAATTGAGAACCTTGGCTATGAACGTGATCTGTATGTGCACTTTCGGCGCGGCACTCCTGTATCCGTTGAGAGCGATATCAATCGCGCCATCGAAACACCAATCTCTCAGAGCGAGACGTGGGCAAAAGTCGTTAGCGGTCGAACCGACGCGCTCGATAGGTCCGATAAGCCGATCCTATATGCCCTCATCAGGCATCTTCATGCCCGAACGCCACACGCTTTTTCCACGATGAGGGAACTTAGTGAGCTCTCCGCTTCACCGGACAGCGACATTCCGTTCACCGATGAAGAACGCAAAATGGATGCACAGCTTCGCAGCAATTCGGGGCTCGCAAAAGCTATGTTCAATATGATGGCGTCCTCGCTGGATTGGACTGTAGAGGCATATCGAGGAGCGGGACTTTCGATCTGGCGTTCACCCATACCACTCCGTTCCTCCACCACGCCAGTTCTCGCGATGGGGGTACCGGCGCATCCGGCACTGCGCTTACCCCTACCAGGAATGACGCCTTACCAATTGATCGTAGCGCTCAATAGGACAACGCTGGCAACGTTGGCGCTTGCTGATTTCGACGACGCTTTCGGTAACATCGAAATTGATGTTCATGTCGCACGGCAAATTAATCGGCAACTTGCTGGTCAGTTCGCCTATTTCCCGACCATTCGACACCTAATCACAGGGCGTGACGATCTGATCGCCGATATGACTTGGGCACCGTATGATCTAATTGAAGAAACCGAGCGCAAAATCACGTTCCGGCAAAATGCGCCATGACTGACTGGGTAACTCTTGTGAGGTGTCAGGCCACAGGCCGTCTAAACCCGCGAATGATCCAAGCCACGGCAAGTCCTGTGAGCAAAAGAACACCGGGTGGGACAATAGTCATTAACAACGCATCGAAAGCCCGATCTCCAGCGCTCGAATAGCGTGCGCCGAAATAGTCCAAAATCTCATCTCGCGATTTAGCTTTTGATTTCTCTCCAGGCTTCGGCGCTGGCTCTTTTGCGAGCGCGTCATCTAACGTCGCAACCAGCTCTTGATGGCTGCGCGATGTGTCTAGGGTCACTTTTCCGCTTGGAAACGATATCTCATACTTCGGAGCATTCCATAACAGAGCGTAGGTAGGTGGTTTGGTAGCAAAAACTGCGCCCGCCACCCATAGGGCGGAAATGACGACCCACGCACGAAAGAATCCCGGACCCCAACGCAAATCTCTGCTCCCTCAACCCAAGTCGTATTCCCGGATACCCCGAGGCCCTCACGTGCACCTAGCGTGCATTCAGTTCTTCGCCCCGTCGCGCTGCCGTTCAGCCGCCTGCAACTCCGAAAACGCCTTTTTGACCTGCTCGTTGGCATGAGCCTCGGTTATCCGGCGCTGGTCCTGCATTCGCGAAATCTCTATGCGCTTCGCGGTGAACTGAGCGATCAAATCCATGTGCTTATAGTTTGCGTCGGCGAACGCTTGCATCATGCGATCCCCCGAGCAGATCGCCGAGGCTTCGTAAGACTTCAGGACGGCGTTCAGTCTCATTGCCCTGCACTCGGCCATTGCGCTCTCTGTTTCCTTGATCGCGCGAGCGAGAGGCGCATTTTGCGTTGGTGCCTGGGCGGCGGTGGCGGGTGAATTAGAAACTGCGACGGGCGGGTTAGCAACGAGACTCGGTTGAACATGCGAGGCGACTAAAAGCCCACCTGCGAGAAACCAGAGACTGGGAGACGCCACAAACCCGACAGCGGTCAGGAACGCACCTAGGGCTGACGTTGCGAGGCCCGAGCCGTTCCCGCTCAAGCCATTCAGCAAACCGACTAGGCTGCAAATCGCGGCAAGAGGGACAAACAGTATGCCGAGCGTGAATATACCTAACACGCCAAAGACGCACCCGAGCAGGCCCGCCATTGTTCCTTGGTTGCCGCGTTGTGTGCCCACGCGGAGTCCCCGCCCGCTTGCGTTGCCAGTAGTGTGTACCCTAACGTGCAACTATAGCGAAGGAAACAGTCTGCCGAAGCAAGTTGATGGCTTACCGGTGGTAGCACTTGGTGATAGACTTGCGAACCAGAAGAGCTGACATACGCTTGTTTTATAGGGTTTGCCGAAGCGCCCGTTCCCTCCGTTAGGGAGCGCCAACGCCCTGCTGGCTGCGACACAATTCCAACTCGGAAATGCTGATGCCGCGCGTCCGGGCGCGCATGGGGCCGGCCGCCGTCTATTTCATTTCCGGACGCCACTGGCCGGCGGCGTCCGCGCTTCAACTCGAGGACAACTTATAGCTGGAATGAACCACCAGTTTTTCCTCGTTGAAAAACTGCAGCGTGCCGTACCCGTCGGTGTCGACGGCGTATCTAAAGTTGCCTTCGACCGTTGGAAACACGGCGATGACCGTACCGCCCTCATGGTCGTCGGCTGCATTGTCGACCTTCTCGCCAATCGCAAACTTCGACATCGAGAACTCCTTCCGGAATTGCCGAAGCGATTATCGCCACGAATTGGTTAACGCTTCTTAAGCGTCCGACGCCCCGCATCCTCGGCTGTGAAAAAACGGGATCGTCAACACGGCAAGACCGCGGCGAACACCCCGCGGTCAGCGTCGGCCCCAGGCGATGGCCGTCCAGACCCGCTCGTGCAGGTAATACCAGGCGATCTTGGTTACGACCTCGAGGCCGGCGATCGAACCCGCAATCTCAATTCTACCCGTCATGAACCAGCTGATCGCGAAGGTATCCAGCGTTCCCAGCGTTCGCCAACTGATGGCTTTGAGGACCGACCTTGTGTGTGTCTCTGCTCCGCGTAACGAAACCACCCGGTATGCCTCCCTGGCTTTGCGACGTCAGAACCTATCACGCCGGCATCGCCGCGTGTCTGCGCAACATGCCAACTCGGAAGGTCAGCCATGGAGACGGTTGGACACGACGTGCATTTTGCTCAAAGAAATCTCGCAAACTCTTTGATTGCCCTGACCAATCGCGATTCGTCAGGCGGCGGTCCCCGCCCGAGATCGCGCGGGGCCGCGCCGTTGACGGCAAAGCTGGCGATGGGCAGGCCGATGAAGCCGAGCTCAGCATGGAATCGCTGATTTCGTCATGCGTCCAGGCAGCTTTGCCGAACAGCTCAACCGGGGTGCCATCGGCGATGGCGTCGGCCCGGCCACGGCAGCCGATTCCGGCACGCCACCCTTGAGCGGGAAAAAACAAGGCGTATCTTTCCAGAAGAGCGGTCGTTTTGCGCTACGCCGCCCGGCTGTTCCAAAGGAGCCTGCCACCGGGCGGGTCATTTCATGCAACAACAGCCCGCTTTGTGAATTTATTTGGGTGGCCCGGCCGCCGCAATGGTGCGATCACAGTCTGGCCATATTTGAAAATCGGAGGTGGCAAATAAGCCACAGATGTGCACGGTGGGTGGAATTAAGCGCGGCCAGAATACCCTTCTGGGATCGCCTGACTTTGGCCATTTCCAGGTTCGCCGGGTGCCCATGCCCCCGTGGCGCAGATTTTCAGGAGTATTTGTTTCTTAAATGAATCTGCTTGAATCCCTTCCGACCGTCATCGGCACCGCAGCGATCGCACCCGCGCTGCTGATGCTTGTGGCTTGTGGTCGCCGCCGACGAACGCCCCGGGCCGCCCGCCAAGGTCTGGACCGCGTTCCTGCTCGGCGCCGCCAGCATTTCGCTGCTGGGCGTGGTGCGCGCGCCGTTTGCGTCGATCCTCGCGGCCCCCGAGAACCCCTGGGTTGCGCAGGCCCTGCATTCGGTCTTTGGAGTCGCGGCGCCGGAGGAAACCGTCAAGATCCTCGTCATCGTCGCGGTTTCGGCGCGGCGGCGGCCGTTCGCGGATCCGATGGACACCGTGGTCTATGGTGCGGCGGCCGGGCTCGGCTTTGCGGCCTACGAAAACCTCGCTTACCTCGTGCAGCATGCCGGAGATGTGGCGGGCGCTGGCGGCGTTGCGCAGCGTCCTGACCGTGCCGTTCCATGGCGCGCTCGGCATCATCGCCGGCGCCTATCTGGCGATCGCGCGCTCCGGCACCGCGCTCGGCGCGCACCGGCACCACCGCGACTGGGCGCGCATCTCGAGCTGGATTCTGGTGCTGCTCGCGCCGGTCGCGCTGCACGCGGCCTTCGATTTCCCGCTGCTGACGCTGCAGCAAAATCCGGACATCGATCCAACCACCCGACTGATCCTGGGATCGGCGAGCGTGCTGATCGGGTTCAGCTCGATCGCATTTGCGATGCGGCTGGTGCGGCGGGTCGGCCGTCATCATGCCCCGCGCACCGAAGTCGCGCGCGAGCGGCTGGGCCAGTTGCGGCGAATGTGGGCGCTGCTGGTGCGTGGGCGGCGGCGCCGGATTTGTCGGCCTCGTCTTTGTGCTGACGTCGATCCACCATCTGGCTGGTTAATCCCGAACGCAACGTGTCGCTGGTGCTGGTCCCGATCGGCCTGGTGTCGATCCTGATCGGCATCGCCCTGCTGGTGGTCACCACTGCGATCTATGTTCTCGGTCGCAACCGGATGCGCGGGACATCGCAGGGCTTTTCATCGGCCTCGGGTCAAGGCTAGACCAAGGCCGTCCGGTGCGCTTGATCTTGCTCAAGCCCGGTCCACGAACAAAATTGACCCTGCGGCGTTGGCGCGAGCTATAATCCGGCATTATTGCGCAGCGCGGCATCGGGAGATTTTCAATGACCCTTCCCCAGGACATCACCAATCTGCAATCCAAAATGAGCGCTGCGGTTCGCGAGCACTGGAAGGCCTTTCTGTTCGAAGGCATTCTGCTGGTCATTCTGGGCCTCGCCGCGATGATCGTGCCGCCGCTGGCGAGCCTTGCCGTCACCATTTTTCTGGGCTGGATGTTTCTGATCAGCGGCATCGCCGGCCTGGTCGCTGACGTTCTGGGCGCGGCAGATGCCGGGCTTCTGGTGGTCGCTGATTTCGGCGGTGCTGGCGGTCGGCGCCGGCATCATCCTGCTGGCGCGGCCGGTGCAGGGCATCGCTGACCCTCACCATCGTGGTCGGCGCCTATTTCCTGGCCGAAGGCGTCACCACCATCATGTATGCGCTGGAGCATCGCCGCGAATTGTCGGAGCGCTGGACCTGGATGCTGTTCGCCGGCCTGCTGGACATCCTGATTGCCGTCATGATCATCGCCGGGCTTCCGGGCTCGGCGGAATGGGCCGTCGGCCTGCTGGTCGGCATCAACCTGCTGTTCGGCGGCGCCTCGCTGATCGGAATGGCGCTCGCCGCGCGCAACGGCTGATCAGCAGCCGCGGCAAATGCTCTTGATCTTGCGATCGAGGGCGGCGTCCTCGCGATTGGTCGGATCGTTCGGATCGCTCAGGTTTTTCTCCGAGGGCACCTGATCGGCGCGCGGCTGGCGGTGACCTATCGGCGCTTCGGGGATGGACTGGGAGCGCGGATTTGCCTGGGATGAGGATCCCGTGCCCCCGGTTTGCGTCTGCGCCATCGCCACAGAACCGAAGATCAGTAACGCCATTGTTGTGATCAGCGCTTCGCATTTGAATTCTCCACCTACAGAGCTACGCATCGAACTCGGCGGCTGCGGCTCGGCCTCCTCGGTCTGTCATTTCGCGATCATGACTTCGGAGGATAGAGATGAACGTCGCCGCAATAATCGACGACACGATAGCGCAATTCCGGATGCGATTCACGCTCTTTGCGGCAGAATCCGCTGGGAAAAAGAATCTGCCGGCGACAGATAATTCGGGCCGACCGGCGCCTTGCCGTGGCCGCCGGGAATATCGAGCACGTAATCCGGCTGGCATAGTCCGGATACCCGCCCCCGCAAGTGCCGCATCAGTTCCTGCCCCTGCGCCAGCGTGGTGCGCAGATGCGCGGTGCCGGGCGCGAGATCGCCATGGTGCAGGTAATAGGGCTTGATCCGGCATTCCACGAAGGCGCGCATCAGCGCTTCCAGCGTCGCGGCATTGTCATTGACGCCGCGCAGCAGCACCGACTGGCTCACCATGGGAATGCCGGCGTCGATCATGCCGGCGCAGGCGGCGCGGGCCCTGGCGGTCAATTCCCGGGCATGATTGGCGTGCAGCGCAACCCAGGTCGTGGCGCCCTCGACCTTCAACGCCGCGATCATCTCGTCGCTGATGCGCGCGGGATCGGCAACCGGCACGCGGGTGTGAATCCGGATGATCCTGACGTGATCGATGGCGGCAAGATCCGCCATGATCTCGGCGAGCCGGCGCGGCGACAGCATCAGGGGATCGCCGCCGGTCAGGATCACTTCCCATATTTCGCGGATGCGCGCGGATATAGTCGAGCGCGCCGCGGTAGGCGGCTGGCGAAAGCGCGGTCGCCTTGCCCGGACCGACCATTTCGCGGCGAAAACAAAACCGGCAATACACCGCGCAGACATGGACCAGCTTGAACAGCACCCGATCGGGTAGCGATGCACGATGCCGGCGACCGGCGAATGCGCGTGATCGCCGATCGGATCGGCATTCTCGCCCGGCTGCGGTCACCAGTTCCTCGGCGCTTGGAATGAACTGTCGCGCGATCGGATCGTCGGGATCGCCGGGGTCGATCAGCGCGGCGATGTCCGCCGTCACCGCCACCGCATAGCGCGCCGCGACCTTTTCCAGATCGGAAAGATCGGCCGCGGGCGCAAGGCCGTGGGCGACCAGTTCGGCGGGCTGGCGCAATGTCGTGGCTGGTCTCGAGTCGATCTTGTTCATGCCTCACCCGCAGGCGGCGTCCACACCACCTGATCGATCCTGACCGCGCCGCTGGCCAGCATCACCAGCCGGTCGAAGCCGAGCGCGACGCCGCTGGCTTCCGGCATCTGCGCCACCGCCGCGAGAAAATCCTCGTCGAGCGGATAGCGCTCGCCATAACGGCGCTGCTTTTCGTCCATGGCCAGGGCGAAACGACGGCGCTGCTCCGCGCGCATCGGTCAATTCGCCGAAGCCGTTGGCGAGTTCGACGCCACAGGCATAGACCTCGAAGCGTTCGGCGACGCGCGGGTCGGACGGTTTTGCGCGCGCCAGTGCCGCTTCGGGCGCCGGATATTCGAACAGCACCGTCAGACGCCCCTGCCCCAGATTTGGTTCGACGTGCTCGACCAGGACCTTGCTGAAAATATCCGACCAGGTGTCGTCGTCGGTGATCCGCACCCGCTGGCTTGCCGCTGCCGCCAAGCGCGGCGCGATCGCCCTCGCCGTCGGCGATGGTTGCCAGCAGATCGATGCCGGCAAAGCGGTCGAATGCAGCCGCCACGGTCAACAGTTCCGGCTCGGCAAATGGATCGGCGGTGCTGCCGCGAAACGAAAACCGTCCGATCCCGGTGGCCTGCGCGGCATGGGCGATGACGACGACGCTGTCGGCCATCACGGCGTCATAGCTCGCTTCGGCGCGGTACCATTCCAGCATGGTGAATTCGGGCAGATGCAGATCGCCGCGCTCGCGGTCGCGAAACACCCGCGCAAACTCGAAAATCTTCTGCTCGCCGGCGGCCAGCAATTTCTTGGCGGCGAATTCCGGCGACGTCCGCAGATACCGCGTGGCGCGCGCCCCGTCGGCGTCGATAAGTTCGGTGCGCGGCGCATGCAGATGGGTCTCGTTGCCGGGGGAAACCTGCAGAATTCCGGTTTCGACCTCGGCAAAACCCTGCTCGTCGAACCATGCCCTGACGGCCCTGGTGATGGCGCCGCGCGCGGCCAGAAATGGCCTGACGTCGGCGTGCCGCGCGGCGGACCACCACGGCGAAGTCCTGATCGTTTTCGGCCATCAGCGGGCCGCCCCGCGAGACCGTAAAACGCTGGCATCAACCGGCAAAATCAGTATGTTGCAGCCCGAAACCGCTTCGCTGGCCCCGGGACGTCCATGTCCGGATCGGTCCCGGGCCAGAATATCAGGAAAAACAGCTTTGAAAGTCATCGCCAGTTCTATTCGCAAGGGCAACGTCATTGAGCAAGACGGCAAGCTTTACGTGGTTCTGACCGCCGAGAACATCCACCCCGGCAAGGGAACACCGGTCAGCCAGATCGAAATGCGCCGAATCAGCGACGGGGTAAAGATTTCCGAGCGCTACAAGACCACGGACCAGGTGGAGAAGGCGACCATCGAGGATCAGAATTTCAACTACCTCTACGAGGACGCCGACGGCTTTCACTTCATGAACAACGACAACTACGACCAGGTTCAGGTGCCCGAGGACGTCGTCGGCAGCGCCGCGCCCTATTTGCAGGAAAACATGACCGTCAAGCTTTCGCTTCACGGCGTGATTCCGGTGGCCATTCAGATGCCGCAGCGCGCGACGCTGGAAGTCGTGGAAACCGAACCGGTCACCAAGGGACAGACCGCGTCGTCATCCTACAAGCCTGCCATCCTCTCCAACGGCGTGCGCACGCTGGTTCCGCCGCATATCGGCACCGGAACGCGGATCGTGATCATGACCGAGGACGGCTCTTACGTCGAACGCGCCAAGGACTAGGCGATCATCAGGCATGCTTCGCGCCGGCGACGCAGTTGCATCAAAAAGGGTGTCCGGCGCCCCCAATTTCGGTTCGCTGCTGGTTTGCTGGCTGCGTCGACCCTGTTCATCGCCGGCACCTCCGTCCTGCTCGCCGACGAATTCAGAACTCCTGCGATCTCGGCGGTTCATGTCGAATGGCGCGCCGTGCTCGATCAGCTCCGATCCGAGATCAGCACCCAGCCGGCGGTCGCGTCCGACTTTACCTTTTCGGGCCAGCGCCGGCTGCCGGCGTTCGATCCGCGTTCGACGCCGGCGCTGGTGCAGCTGAACGCGGTGACCTCGCAGATCTTCACCGGGATCGGACGCAGCGCGGTACCGGTGCTGCTGCCGTTCGACACCGCGGCATTTCTTGAGGCACGGCAGAACGGCGCGCCGGCCAGCCTCTCGGTGTCGCACTACCAGGCCGACTTCCGTCCCGCCGAGCTGTTCGACGCCGGCCCCGCCGGCTACGACGCGATGTTTTCGCTCGAGCCCGGTGCCGGCGACGGCATGTCGCAACGGATCTTTGCCAAACCGGTCGAAGTGCAGATCACCGGTTCGATCCTGACCTACGACATCAGCGATCCCCTGGGCGGCAAGGGCGAACCGGTCAAGACGCTGTCGGCGCAATTTCCCGATCTGCGCCGCTTTATCCGGGAAGGCTATGTGCGTTACGCCTTCACCCGCTTCGGCGTTCCCTATGTGGTGTCGATCCAGTGTCTCGACAGTACGCCCCATGCGCGGCGGCTGGCCTGCCGCGAGGCCTATCCCGTCGCCGAACGTTTCCTGAAGGCACTGCGCATCGCCGGCGGCCTGCCCTCGCGGCCGCGAATGGACATTCCGTCCGATATTGCCGAGCGGCCGGTCGCCGCCTCCCCGGATTTCAGCTATCGCCCGAGCGGCGACATCATCGCCGACAGCGGCTCTCGCAAGCCGAGCGGCCACGTTGATTTCACGGCTTATGCGCAAATTCGGTTTCCGCTGGAAAAAGCGCCCGCCTTCGCCCACTCGCAATCATTCGGCAACCACCGCTCGAACGACAGACCGCTCGACGAATTGACTGGCGGAACTACCAGCTATCCATGGCAGGATAATTTTTGCGAAGCCCGCAGCTTCGGTGTCGGACAGTGCCCGGGCGGTTTTGGCCATCAGGGCCAGGACATCCGCCCGGCGCCTTGTCCGCCCCATGACGAGGGTCCGGATCGCTGCGAGCCCAACCAGCGGGCGATCGTGGCTGTCCGCGACGGCGTGCTGATCCGCTCGCCGAAGCAGCAGGCGGCGACGCTGCAGGTCAACACCAGCAACGAGCACATCCGCTTTCGCTACATGCACATGAATCCGGCGAGCATGGATGCCGACGGCGTCCTGAGCGGACGCCAGGTCGAAGAAGGCGAAAAGATCGGCGTGGTTTCGAACTATCTGGACCATCCCAACGGCACCACCCGCCATCTCCATTTCGACGTCCAGGTGTTCACCCGCGACGGCTGGCTCTGGGTCAGTCCCTACGTCACGCTGATCTCGGCGTATGAACGTCTGATCCACGGCCGCGGCCGCGAGATCGGGCCCGAACTCGCCTCGTCGCCCGCCATGGCGCATGCCTTGCCGGAGGATGCGATCCGTCCCGACCCGCAGGAAGGCAGCGAGAACTGATCGTCACGACGCCGCCGTCTGTGCGGCCTTTTGCCGGGCCGGCGGGGTCCAGCGATAGGCGACGCCGAGCCTGTTCCAGACATTGATCGAAGCGACGGCGGAACTGAGATAGGCCAATTCCCGCTCGGAGAACTCCGCACTCACTTGCGCGTAAACCTCGTCGCTGACGCCCTCGGTGAGCCGCGTCAGCGCTTCGGTCCACGCCAGGGCCGCGCGCTCCCGTGCAGAAAACAGCGGCGCCTCGCGCCAGACCACGACGAGGTTGAGCTTGTCGGCGGCAATGCCGAGGCTCTCGGCCTGCAGGATGTGAAACTGGACGCAGAAAGCGCAGCCGTTGATCTGCGAGGCGCGCAGCTTGATCAGTTCAAGCAATTGCCTGTCGATGCCGGCCTTCGCGGCGGCCTGACCGAGCGCTGCGACAATTTCATAAGCGTCCGGCGCCAGCGCCTTGAAATCCTCGTACTCGCTGCGGGCATGTGACATTTTCATTGCCTTATGTTATCAGTGCTCTGATTTATTATAAGAGCACTTATATGATACGCAAGATCGCAGCTCGCCAAATGGCGCTCGCCCAAAAAACGCCAAAAAGCCGAAAATCGAAGGCTGCGACAAAATCGGTCGGAACCCGAAAACAATCCATCCAAAATCCCGACCTCGCCGGCGTCCGCCCGCCGCCCCCGGGGCGGGGCAAACGCGGCGAGAAAGGCCACCTCGCCTATCTGCTGCGGCAGGCCCAGGCCGCGACGCGGCTGACGCTGGAACGGGCGCTGGCCGATCTCGGCGTCACGCCGCCGCAATTTGCCGTGCTCACCATGCTGAGGGCCTATCCCGGGCTGTCCGGCGCCGATCTGGCCCGGGTGGCGTTGCTGACCCCGCAGACCGTCGGCGTCATCATCCGCAACCTGGAACGCGACGGCGCGATCCGAAAGACCCCGCATCCGGTGCATGGCCGGGTGCTGCAGTGGACGCTGACCCGCCGCGGCGGCGCCCTGCTCGACAAATGCCGGCGTCCCGTCAAAGCCCTGGAGCGGCGGCTGACGGACCGGCTGACCGCAAAGGCGCAAGCCACGGTCCGGCGCTGGCTGTCCAAAATTGCCGCCGACCTGCAGCAGGATGGCTAGTTCCCGCGGCTCAATGACGTCTGCCGCGCCCCGCCCCGCGCCGCTAGACTGCGCCGCATGAACCAGCCTGATTCTCCGAAAACAGCCGACGCGCCGCGCCGTGCTGCGATCCGGCCTCGGCGCCGGCGTCCTGCTGGCGCGGCCGATCGCGGCGTTCGCCGCGGCACCGCCCGGCTTCGATCAATGGCGTGACGGTTTTCGTGCACACGCGCTGGCCAAAGGCATCTCGGAGGCGACCTGGACCCGCGTGATGGGCCGCATCGAACCTGATATGTCCGTGTTCAAGGAGATGCAGTCGCAGCCGGAATTCAACGAGCAGATCTGGCAATACATCAATCGCCGCGTCTCGGACTGGCGCATCATCGCCGGCAAGGAAGCGCTGCGGAAGCACGAGGCGCTGTTTGCGCGGATCGAACATGATTTCGGCGTCGAGCGCGGCACGCTGCTGGCGCTGTGGGGCGTCGAATCCGCCTATGGCGATCCGCAGGTGCAGCAGAACCACATGCGGCCGGTATTTCCGTCGCTGGCGGCCCTGGCCTGGAACGAACCGCGCCGCCGCGCCTATTGGCAGTCCGAACTGATCAACGCGCTGAAGATCGTCGATCGCGGCTGGAGCACGCCCGAGCAAATGCGGGGATCGTGGGCCGGCGCGATGGGCCATACCCAGTGGATGCCGGAAGTCTGGCTCAATGTCGGGATCGATTACGACGGCGATGGCCGGGTGTCGCCGTTCGGCAAGCCCGATGATGCGCTGGGGTCGACAGCGCGGTTTCTGGTCAACCGCGGCAAGTATCACCGCGGCGAGCATTGGGGCTATGAAGTCCGCGCGCCCGACGCATCCTCCGGCGGCAGCCGCACCTACGCGGCATGGTCCAGCGCCGGCGTCTCCCGCGCCGACGGCCAGCCATTTTCGCAGCCCGGCGCGAGCGCGAAGATGTGGGTGCCGGTGCCAGGCGGTCCGGCGTTCCTGCTGGGGCCGAATTTCTACGCGGTGCGCAGCTATAACCCTTCGATGAACTACGCGCTGGCGATCTGCCATCTCGGCGACCGCATTCTGGGCGCGCCGCCGTTCCTGCAGCCGTTCCCCGGTTCCGAGCGCGCGCTGACGCTGGCCGAGGTGCAGGAAATGCAGATCCGCCTCACCAAGGCCGGTTTCGACACCGGCGGCACCGACGGCCGCGTCGGCAACGACACCATGCAGGCGGTCAAGGATTACCAGACCAAGATGGGACTGGTGCCCGCCGATGGATATGGCGGGCTGGCGGTGTTGGCGCGGTTGCGGCAGGGCGGGTGATCCTTACCTCTCCCCGCCTGCGGGGAGAGGTCGCCCGCGCATCGCGCGGGCGGGTGAGGGGCCAGGCACTGCGCTCACTTCACGTTCAGCATTCGCAGGTCGGGAGAGCCCCTTACCCCGACCCTCCCCCGCAAGAGCGGGGCGAGGGAGCGCGCTGCCGTTGCCGTTACGCATTACCTGATCACCGCCGGTCCCTGATCCGGCACCGCGACATCGAGCACCCGCAACTGCACCCGCTCGGTGCCCTGCCAGCGATCGACCGCGAGCGATCCCGCCACATGCAGCGGCTGGCCGCGGTGTTGCGTCAACGCGTTGCCGAGCTTCTGGCCGACCGAGCGAAACGCGATGCCGTTGACGATCGAGCCGTCGCCGGACTTGAACCGCACCCGCAAATGCGCCTGTCCGACTTCATCGGCGTACACCAGTTGATGCGACGGCAGCGCCACCACCGGCTCGGGATTGCCGCTGCCGAACGGCCCGGCGCGATTGAGGGTTGCGACCAGTTCCGGCGTCACCGCGCGCGCGCTGACCGCGCCGTCGATGAACAGCTCGTTTTCATGCCGCGAATTGGCGACGTCGGCGGCCAGCGCGCTTTCCATGGTAGGCGCGGAATTCCGCCAATCTTTCCTTGCGCAGCGTCACGCCCGCCGCCATGGCGTGGCCGCCGCCCTTCATCAGCAATCCGTCCTTCACCGCCTGCCGCACCGCCTTGCCGAGATCGACGCCGGAGATCGAGCGGCCCGAGCCGGTGCCGATGCCGCCCGGCTCCAGCGCGATGGCGAAGGCCGGCCGCGAGAATTTTTCCTTCAGCCGCGACGCCACCAGGCCGACCACGCCGGGATGCCAGCCCTCCGACGCCGTGACGATCACCGACCCCTTGTCTTCAAGCCCGAGCGAGGCCAGCGCCTCGGCTTCCGCCTGCGCTTCCGCCATCTGTTCGATGACGCGGCGTTCGGTGTTGAGGCGGTCGAGTTCGGCGGCGATCCGCGCGGCTTCCGAGATGTCGCCTTCCAGCAACAGCCGCACCCCGAGATCGGCGCGCCCGATCCGGCCGCCGGCGTTGATGCGCGGCCCCAGCATGAAGCCGAGATGCCAGGCTTCGGGCGGGCCGTTCAGCCGCGACACATCCATCAGCGCGGTATGGCCGACATGATCGCGGCGGCGCATCGCGATCAGGCCTTTTGCCACGAAGGCCCGGTTCAGCCCGGTCAGCGGCGCGACATCGGCGACGGTGCCGAGTGCGACGTGATGCAGCATGCCCAGCAGATCCGGCTCCGGCATCTCGCCGCTCCAGAAGCCGCGGGTGCGCAGTTCGCGGTTGACCGCCACCAGCGTGACCAGCACCAGGCCAACCGCGGCGAGATGGCCGAGGCCGGAAAGATCGTCGGGCCGGTTC
This sequence comes from uncultured Alphaproteobacteria bacterium, assembly GCA_963734795.1. Taxonomy (GTDB): domain Bacteria; phylum Pseudomonadota; class Alphaproteobacteria; order Rhizobiales; family Xanthobacteraceae; genus Bradyrhizobium. Next base: position 1,009,049 of record CAVTIW010000007.1, on the reverse strand, counting down.
GGATTCACCAGCGCGTCGACGTCAGGCAATTCGTCGCCGCATTGATGGTGATCGATGACGACGACCGACATCCCGAGCCGCCGCGCTTCGGCCAGCGGCTCGAGACTGGTGGTGCCGCAATCCACCGTCACCAGCAGGGTGGCGCCCTTGCCCGCCAGCATGCGGATGGCTTCGATATTGGGGCCGTAGCCTTCGAAAATCCGGTCGGGAATATGAATCAGCGGATCGAGCCCGCAATGGCGCAGGTGCCATGCCAGCAGTGCCGCCGAGGTCGCGCCGTCGACATCATAGTCGCCGAAGATCGCCACCTTCTCACGGCGCGCGGCCGCGTCCGCGATGCGTTTGGCCGCGGCTTCCATCTGCGTCACGGTGTAGGGATCGGGCATCAATTTGCGGATGGTCGGATCGAGAAAATCCTCGACCGCGTCGATCCCGACATCGCGTCCGGCCAGCACCCGCGCCAGCATTTCCGGCAGCTGATAGCGCTGCGCGATCGCCAGCGCGCGCGCCGCGCCGCGCGCATCGAGCCGGTCGCGCCACAGTTTTCCGGTCGCCGAATGCGACACGCCAAGAAACGCCGGCGGCGCTTCAACGGGCAATGCGGACACGGGAAGCGTCATGATGCTCGCAGCAGATAGGCAGGATGGTCTCGGGTTCAATGATTCGTGCGCGCCAGACCCGACTTATACCCGTCATCCCCCGTGCGGCGGCTCAGTATTGGGCTTGATATAGCCGTAATGAACCCTGTGCCTGGTCGCGATACGGTTCGCGATCTCGCGGCGCGATGCGCCCGAGGCTTACATGAATTTCCCGTTCCTCGAAAAAAACGAGGGCGCGCCGACGGGAAATTGCAGGGCAGTTGAGAAAAACGGCGAATCCAAAGTAGACAAGGCGATCGGCCTCAATGGCCTGCGTGGACAGGACCGCCCAGTTTGACTTTGCGCAACGTCAGCGCGAGCGGCACAGCCGCAAGGGAGATCAGCATGAGCACCCAGAATGCATCCATATAGGCGAGGAACGACGCCTGTGCCTGCACCTGCGCTCCGATCCACTGGATGGCCTGATCGTGCGCCTGCGCCAGCGAGCTGCCGTTGGCGGTAAAGAAGCTCGTGATCTGTTGCAGCGTATCCTGATACTGCGCGCTTGACGGAATCGCCTGCTCGACAAGCCGGCTCTGGTGAAACTGCTCGCGATGCGTCAGCACGTTGGAGACGATTGAGACGCCGATCGAGCCGCCGGTATTGCGCGCGGCGTTGATCAGGGCCGATGCCTGATCGGTCTTTGATGGCGGGATTCCGTCGTAGGATGCGGCCATGATCGGCACGAAGACGAGCGGCAGTCCGACGCCCAGCAGCATCCGCGACCGCGCCATGAACCAGAAGCCGAGATCGCCGTACACGTTGGTCATGCCGTACATCGAGAGCGCGATGATCACCGCGCCGGCGACGATCAGGTATTTGGGTTGCACCTTGGCCGCCAAACGGCCGACGACGAACATCATCACCATCGTAACGACGCCGCCCGGCGAGAGCACGAGACCGGCCCAGGTGGCGGTGTAGCCGAAATCCTGCTGCACCAGTTGCGGCAAGAATTGTGTGGTCGCGAGCAGGATGGCGCCGGTCGCGAGCATCACCAGGAAGCAGGCTCCGAACTGGCGGCTCGCCACCATCCGCAGGTCGATGATCGGATTGGGGCGGGTTAACCCCCACGGAATCATCAGAACGAATGCCAGAGCACACACGACCGCGAACGTGACGATGAAGAACGAGCCGAACCAGTCATCCTCCAGGCCGCGGTCGAGCACGACCTCGAGCGCGCCGAGGAAGGTCGCGACCAGCATAAAGCCGATGACGTCGAATCTGATGCCTTGCTGCGCCGTCTGGCCGGCGGCACGCGCTGGCTCGCGCAGGATCGCCGCAATCAGCGCCATCGCCATCACCCCGACCGGGCCGTTGATCAGAAAGCACCACTGCCAGGAGAGATTGTCGGACAGCCAGCCTCCGAGCGTCGGCCCGACCACCGGTGCCACCACCACGGCAACGCCGAACACCGCAAAGGCCTGGCCGCGCTTTGCCGGCGGAAACGCATCCGCCAGGATCGATTGAGCGACCGGCACCATGCCGCCGCCGCCGAGACCCTGCAGGATGCGGAACAGCAACAGCGCGTTCAGATTCGGGGCAAACCCGCATAGCACCGAGCTCAGCGTGAAACAGTCCGAGACAGATCAGGAAGAAGGTCTTGCGGCCGAGCATTCCGGGCCAGGAAGCTCGAGGCCGTCAGGATGATGGCGTTGGCGACCAGATAGGTGGTGACCACCCAGGAGGCTTCGTCCTCGCTCACCCCCATGCCGCCGGCGATGTAGGGCAGCGCCACGTTGGCGATGGTGGTGTCGAGCACTTCCATGAAGCTCGCGAGCGCGACAACAAGCGCGATCAGCCAGGGGTTTGCGGCTGCACTGCCCGCGGTGGCGGGCGTGTCAGCTTTGGTCGCACGCGGCGCTCATAGAAACCTCCCCAAACGCTCAACCAGCGACGGCGTTACGTCGACCCGCACCGTCGGAACCACGGACATGCCCGGGCCGAGCGCGACATCGGTCGGCGGATTATCCATGACGATCTTGACCGGCACGCGCTGGACGATCTTGACGTAGTTGCCGGTGGCGTTCTGGGCGGGCAGCAGCGAGAACGCGGTGCCGGAGCCAGGTTGGACGCTGTCGACATGGCCGCGGATCACGCGTCCCGGATAGGCGTCGATCTTGAGCGTCACTGGCTCTCCCGGCCGCATGCGGTCGAGCTGAATCTCCTTGAAGTTCGCCGTCACCCAGATCTGGTCAGGCACGAACATGGTGAGGTTCGTGCCCGGCTGTGCGAACTGACCGACGGCGGCGCCGAGGTTGGCGACGCGCCCCGGCTGGGCTGCCGTCACCGTCGTATAGGAAAGATTGAGTTTCGCCTGATCGCGCTGAGCTTCGGCTTGCGCGAGGCTCGCAACAGCGCTTTTGCGTTGCGCCTTCAGCGCCTCGACCTGCCGCTGCGCCAAATTCAGGGTCGCTTGCGCGCTCTGCAGCGCGGCCTGCTGCTGATGCAGTTGCGAGGTATACTGCTGGGCGTTCTGAACAGTGCCGTAACCCGTTTGCTCGAGGTGCTGATAGCGCTCCGCCTGCTGCTGCGCGAACACAAGCGCGGCTTGAGCCTGGTCCACCTGCGCCTGGTTGGCGTTGATCTGTGCCTCCTGCACACCGATCTGCGCAGCGATGTTCTCGATGCTGGCTTGCGCCGCCGCGACCTGCGCCTCCGCCTGATCGAGTGCGATGCGATAGTCGCGGTCGTCGATCCTGGCGATGACGTCGGCGGCGGCGACATGCTCGTTGTCGGTGACGGGGACTGCGGTGATGTAGCCGGACACTTTCGGAGCGAGCGCGGATTGCCGTGCAGCGATGAAGGCATCGTCGGTGGATTGAAAACGGCTGGCATAGTCAACGTACAGATAGCCGCCGCCTAGAACGAAAGCGAGCAGCACCGCTCCGATCGCGAAGACAACGGGACGGCGATGCCAGAAGCCATCCCGGGGCTGCCTGGTTGGCGACGGTTGTTCTCCTTCCACTTCAACCGGCGATACAGGCCTCCTGCCGACCGGACTTTCCTGCAACGCGGGCTGGCGCGAGGGTGCCGCCGGCGTCCGGCGTTGAAGGTCGTGTTCGCGGGCGAAGGCCGGAACTGATTCCGAGCTCTCAATTTCGTGGAGCGACAGTTCGCCCCTTTCCAGCACGCTGGCTTCCAACATGATCTGCTCCTGCGAAAATTATAATAAAACGGTACGGTTCCGTTCTTTTATAATTAGGCGAACGGCCCACGCTGTCAAGAAGAACGATACTGTTTCGTTCTATTTACAGGCGGGCCAGATATGCATAAATTGCAGAGAATGTCTCGACTGCGCCCCGAGCGGGCTCTTGTAAAAGGTATGTAAAATGAATGACTTGAAAGAGGTATCGGCGAGCGGCAAGGGTTCGCGGCGCGCCAGGGTGCGCCTCGGCCGGCCACCGAAAGAACGCGAGGGAGAGGTCGACGAGCGCATCCTCAATGCGGCCCGAAAAATATTTCTGAGGCGCGGGTTCGATGGCGCGAGCATCGACGAGATCGCTGCGGCCGCGCGTGCCGGAAAGCCGACGATCTATGCCCGGTTCGGCGACAAGCGGGCCCTCTTCACCGCCGTGGTGACACACGATGTGCTTTCCCGGATCGCGCAGTTTAATAGTGAGGCGCTGACCGGAGGAACCATCGAAGAGCGCCTCGCGCACGCGGGGATCGCCCTGCTGCACTGGACTTTGGAAAATGAAAGGATGGCGCTGATGCGGTTGGCCATCGCAGAGGCGCAACGCTTCCCCGATCTGGCGAGCACGGTCAGCCGGGCGGCGCGTCAGCTCAGTACAGAAGTCGCGGCCCGCTTCCTGGGTGAGATGGCGCAATCCGGCGAGCTCGGGACGCTGGCAGCCTTCGCCCCTGAGCGCCTCGCGACGACGGCGCGCTTCTTCCTCGACCTCGTCGTCGTGCCCATACTGCTCCGGGGGCTGTTCGAACATAAGGTAGAGGCGCTGCAAGCGGAGATCGGCCCGCACGTAGCGCGCAGCGCTGCGTTCTTTCTTGCCGGCTGCCGGCAAGGCGGCAGCGCTTGAAGTCTATGGAACGATATCGAACCCATGCGATGATCCATTCATCGCATGCCTTCCTTTGATCCGGGCCTCGGTGAAACGCACGTCCCGTCGCGTCCCTGACGCGGGTAAGCGCCACCTCCCCGAGCCTGATTCCAAACTGATAGACCCTACCTTGTTCCTTATCAGGGCCGTAGCGTGGATCGAAGCCGAAGGCGTAACCCGCCATCTCCCGATACGATAGGTCGCGCATCCTCTACAGATCGACAGATCGTGGCCCGTCGTTTTCTCAAGTGGCGGGTTATGGCTTCGCCTCCAACCCGCCCCAGTGCACTGGCACCGTAATTCCGCAATATAGCCGGGAGCGCAGATGGGGGACTGAGATGGATGATCGAACCGTGCGGGAGGCGCTGCAGCGCCATTGGGATGCCTCGGACGCGAGCGATTTCGACGTCGAACATGAAATCTATCACGAGGATGCCGTGCTTGATTATCCGCAATCGGGCGAGCGGATCCGCGGCCGGCGCAACATTCAGCAGAGCCGGTTCGTCCAGCCAAACAAAAAACGTTTTACGGTCCGGCGAATGATCGGCAGCGGCGACCTCTGGGTTACCGAATTCGTGCTCAGCTATGACGGCGTACCGTCTTACACGGTGAGCATCATGGAATTCCGCGAAGGACTGGTGGCCCACGAAACGCAATATTTCGCCGATCGTTTTGACCCTGCCCCATCGCGTGCGCATCTTGTTGAGCGAATTGTAGATACAGGCCGAAGAGAACCCGGATCGGCATCGTGTTGAAACCGGAGATGGCGATGCAGATCGCCGAACCGAAACCCGGGTCAAGTGCACTGTCACCGTAATTCTGTCACAGTAATTCTTCTCACCTTCGACGATCGTGCTGTCCTCGCGCGTTTCGACGCGCCGTGATCGTGTCGCAAAGCGAGAGCATTGCGAGGTTTCGCTGCCGATCCCATCTGTCGAGCCTTCATTCCGGGATGGTGATCGGCATATTCCTTGCCGTCGATCGGTGCCACGTGCGGGGGATCTCTGTCGAGATAAGGCCGTCCGACTCCAAACTCCTTCCCATGTGCGTCGATCCATTTCCAGAGGGTTTCACTGGAAGTCAAACGCTGAGCCCGTGTCGTGCCATTGACGCTCACGATATCGGCCGCCAGCCCGTGGCCATAGCCGCCACGGAAGCTGCCTCCATGATAGGACCTGTCGTTGGCGGCCTTGAGGCCGCTCGCAATCGATTGGCGATAGTCATCGCGGAACGCGCTGGTTATGCCAGGTGACAGGCCCGCCTCCTCGGCCACGTGAAGCATATGAAAGAGCTTCAGCTTGAATTCCCGATCCATGCCCCCGATGACGTAGTCCGCCATGGGCATGCCGGCGTGGTCGGCGGCCTTGGGGTCCTTCCAGGAAAAATCCTCATCGGCAAGTCTCGTAAAGGTTTTCGTGACACGCACCATCCTGCCCCTTTTTCTGACGGTCACCTTTCTCCGTTCCTGGGTCTTGATGGCGTCTTCCTTGGGCGTGCGTTGGTAAAGCGCCCAAAGGTAACGGTCGATGCAGGTATCTGCGACGAGACACTCGTCGAGAACTTCGGTTGAGCCGACCCCCCGATTGGCTTGCTCGGGCTCCGGAGTTGCCGTGCTGATTTTGTCAGCCGGCTCCGGCGGTGTTTCAGGCCGCAGCGTTTCCGATGAATCGGTCAGCGCGGCTGTAACGATCGGTTCCGGTTCTTGCGAAGCCGGCGTCGCGTCGGCGGCGGCCGCCTCCGTCACCGGTCTGCTTGCAGTCACGGCATCGGCGGCGCCGACCGCGATCGGCTGTGGTTTGTCGGCGAAACTGGCGTCGGCGGTGAGAGACGGTACGAGGCGGTCAGCGATTGGCGCAGCGCCAGAACCAAACGCAGCGAGCCACACAAGAACCGAAGCCGGGATAGCGACCTCTCGGCATAATGCCGCCATTGCTGTCAAGCGCGGGTTCATGATCGCCATCTCCCATTGGGCGGGATTGCATAGCCAAGCATGTGACGCCGACGATTGTTGAGTCACGATCTGGCCAAGCAATGGCGAAAACCTCGGATATTTGATTTTCAAAAAGAGTGTTGCCCAAATGCAACGCACCGTCTTTTCGTGTCAGCGCGCAGGAGGTGCAGCGACTTGTCCGCCGTAGTTCGAACGAAGGCGGAAGCGATACCCATCCGTTGCAGCGTGCGAAGGTGATGGGTTTTGCGAGGGGCTCACCTCGGCATTATGGCGCAAACGCCACAAGACAATCGGCAGCCCCGCTCCTAAATTTTCGGGTAATGGGACCGGCGGATTTCGAAACCACATCGGAATTGTGTCGGGCCGCCCCCGGCATATATCAGCAATATAAGACGGCCTCAGCTCACCCCCGTGCTGGGGCCGTTCCTTTTGGGCAAAGAAAATCCGCCGGTAGTATGGTTAACGCGGCGCTGACCGCTGCCATTCGAATTGAATGAAACATCCGTCTCGGATCAAACAGGCCAAGGCCCGCGCCCACGTGATGTCCTAATTAGGACACGCGATCTCACGAATTAGGACACGAATTGTAAGCTTACTGAAGATGCCCGATCTTCCGGCTCCCCAGCTCATGGTCGGTCGGGCGCCTCTCGGGACGGCCTCAGCTCGCAGAACTGCGCTGGGGCCGTTTCTTTGCCTTGCGGAATCACGCTTGGTAAGGGCGTCCCGCGGGCCAATGAGGGTAGTCCGGCGCGGTGGAAGCTGGTGACCGTATAGCCAAAACAGATTCCACCTTAGATGAGATCATTCGCGAGTTTGTGGATGATGTTGCCACCAAATAGTTCAGAATGGCCGCGATTTACGGAATGGATGTTTGCAGTTGGCGTCCGCCTCGCGGTTGAGCGGGCAAGGTGCCCGCCTAACAGCCGAATTTATCGGCGATCCCGCCAAAATCCTTCGCCACGACATCCCAGTCGCCCTTGGCCTCGAAATCGTATTTCTGCAGCGGGCCGTATTCGGTCGGGCGCGCGACGAAGGCGGTCTTGAGGCCGAGTTTCTGGGCGGCCTTCAGATCGTGGTTGTGCGCGGCCACCATCATCACCTGCTCCGGCGGCAGGCCAAGCAAGCGCGCGGCGCCGAGATAGACTTCGGGGTCGGGCTTGTAATGTTCGAACAGTTCCGCCGACATCACCAGGTCCCACGGCAGGCCGGCGAATTTCGCCATGTTGGTCAAGAGCGCGACATTGCCGTTCGACAGCGGGCTGATGATGTACTTCTTCTTCAGCCGGGTCAGACCGGCAACGCTGTCCGGCCAGCGCATGAAGCCGATGCCAGCCCATGGTGAGGTAATCAAGATCGGCGTCGTTCAATCCGGTGATGGAAAGTTGCGCGACCAGCTTTTCCAGCGACTGCCGGTGCAGCGAGTCCAGAATCACGTAACCGCGCTCCGGATGCTTTCGCACCTCATCCATCGACGCCGAATACACCGCGCGCCAGCCATCGACCAGCGCGGTCCAGTCCGCCTTGATGCCTCTGGTATCGGCCCATTTGGTGAAATCCGCGATCAGACTGGAGCGCCAGTCGACCACGGTGCCGAACACGTCGAACACCAGGGCTTTTACCGCGGAAATATCGGACATGTTCGCTCCCGTTTTTGATCCGTCATTCCCCGATGTGCAATTGCACATCGGGGATGCGCTGTCGGTCGGCAATTGCCGACCTGAGGCGCAGGGCCGGAATCCATAATCCCCGTCGTGGTTATGGATTCGCTGTGATGTGCAATTGCACATCACAGCTCGCGCCCCGGAATGACCGCTTGCGGTGTTATCGCAGCCCTCAATCGAGGTGAAACTTCTCGATCTGCCGGTGCTCGGCCTTGATGTAGCGCACGGTGCCGGTGACCGAGCGCATCACCACGGTCTCGGTCTGGATCACATCCTTGCGGAACTTGACGCCCGACAGCAGCGAACCGTCGGTAACGCCGGTTGCCGCGAACAGGCAGTCGCCCTTGGCCATGTCCTCGATGCCATAGATGAAGCGCGGATCGGTGACGCCCATCTTGCGGGCGCGTTCGCGCTTCTCGTCGGTGTCGAGGATCAGCCGGCACTGCATCTGGCCGCCGATGCAGCGCAGCGCCACCGCCGCCAGCACGCCTTCGGGCGCGCCGCCGGTGCCGATATACATATCGACCCCGGTATTATCAGGATCGGCGCAATGGATGACGCCCGCGACGTCGCCATCGGTGATGAGGCGAACCGCCGCACCGGTGCTGCGCACGCCGTTGATGATGTCGGAGTGGCGCGGGCGATCGAGCACCAGCACCGTGATCGCGGAGGCGTCGACGCCCTTGGCCTTGGCCAGGCGCCGCACATTGTCGGCCGGCGAGGCATCAAGCTCGACGACGCCCCTGGCGTAGCCCGGGCCGATCGCGATCTTCTGCATGTAGACGTCGGGCGCATGCAACAGCGTGCCGCCATCCGCCATCGCCATGGTCGCGATCGCGCCCGGCATGTTCTTGGCGCACAGCGTGGTGCCTTCCAGCGGATCGACGGCGATATCGACCTTCGGGCCGGCATTGATGCCGACTTTCTCGCCGATGAACAGCATCGGCGCTTCGTCGCGCTCGCCCTCGCCGATCACCACGGTACCTTCGATCGGCAGCTTGTTGAGTTCGCGGCGCATCGCGTCGACCGCGGCCTGGTCGGCCGCCTTCTCGTTGCCATGGCCGCGCAGCCGCGCCGCCGACACCGCCGCGCGTTCGGTCACCCGCACGATCTCGAGCGTGAGAATGCGCTCCAGCAACAGCTGCGGCGGCACGGAAATATGGGTCGACATCGGCGTACTCCCTAGGACTTCACGGCAGGTTTTTCGGCCCGCATATAATCATTTCGCGCAACGTCCGTTCGGACCGCGCGCTAGTTTTTTTCGATCCGTATCACCTGCGGCCGGCCACGGATCACCTTGTCGCGCTGCACCGCCTGCAGCGCGCGATATACCGCATCCTCGCTGGTTGCATAAGTGATCAGAATGACCGGCACCGGCGAAGCCTTCCCGGCCGCGTCCACCGCGTCAACGCCGTCGGGGTGGCGCTGCACAATCGATTCAATGGAGATTTTCTGCTCCGCAAGCCGGGTGGCGATGGTCGCGGCGGTGCCGGCCAGATCGCGCGCCATCAGGCGGATATAGTAACCGCCTTCATGGCGCTCCATCGGCGCCTTGCTGGTCGCGCGCAACCGCTCCACCGGGCGGCCGAACGGCATGGCGCGGATGCCGCGGGCGACATCGGCGATATCGGCGACCACGGCCGATGCCGTCGCCGCGCCGCCGGCGCCGGGACCGACCAGCGTGATCGGAGGGATGCCCTCGCCGTCGATGGTCACCGCATTGGTGACGCCCATCACCTGCGCGATCGAGGAGGATTTCGGCACCATGGTCGGATGCACGCGCTGTTCGATGCCCTTCGCGGTCCGCACCGCGACCCCCAGCAGCTTGACGCGATAGCCGAGTTCATCCGCCGCGCGCAAATCTTCCGGCGCGATCGACGAAATGCCTTCGACATAGACCGCGCTCTGCGCGACCTTGGTGCCGAAGGCGAGGCTGGCCAGAATGGCAAGCTTCTGCGCGGTGTCGTGGCCGTCGACGTCGAATGACGGGTTGGCCTCGGCGTAACCGAGCCGCTGCGCGTCCTTCAGGCATTCGGCGAACGACAATCCTTCCTGTTCCATCCGGGTCAGGATGTAATTGCAGGTGCCGTTGAGAATGCCGTAGATCGCGGTTGACGTCGGTGCCGGCGAGACCTTCGCGCAGGGTCTTGATGACGGGGATCGCCGCGCCGACCGCCGCCTCGAAATTCAGCGCGCCGCCATGCTTCTCGGCCGACCTGGCCAGGCGCAGTCCATGCTTGGCGATCAGCGCCTTGTTGGCGGTCACCACCGACTTGCCGGATTTCAGCGCCGCCTCGATCGCCGACAGCGCGGGCTCGCCGGAGCCGCCCATCAGTTCGACGAAGCAATCGATGCCGGGATCGTTGGCGAGAGCGAGCGCATTTTTGGCCCAGGCGATGCCGCGCAGATCGAGGCCGCGCTTTTTCACCTTCGAGCGCGCGGTGACGGCGACCACGCGCACGCCGCGTCCGCAGCGCGCCGACAAGGTCCGGCCTTGCTGCTCGATGAGGCGGACGACTTCGGCGCCAACCGTGCCGAGCCCCGCAATACCCACTTTCAGGGGTGCGACCATGACGCAAAAAACCTGCCGGAGAGAGACGATAACCTAGGCATGATCTGGTCCGAAAACCATCTCCATCCCCGGGTCAAGCCCGGGGACATGCTTTTCGGGATCATGCCTACCGCCGGTTGGCGAGAGGAACCACGTTGTGCAACGTTTCAATGCCGCTTTCAAGGAAGCGGCGGACCCCGCGCGCGGCCTGGCGGATACGTTGCTCGTTTTCCACCATGGCGATGCGGACATAGCCCTCGCCATGCTCGCCGAAGGCGACCCCCGGGGAAACCACGACGCCGGATTTCTCCACCATCAGGGTCGCAAACTGCATGCTGCCGACGCCGCGGAACGCCTCAGGCAGCGGCGCCCAGGCGAACATCGAGGCCTCCGGCGGCGGAATCTCCCACCCGGCCCGGCCGAACGACTCCACCAGCGCGTCCCGGCGCTTGCGGTAGGTGTCGCGCATCTCGCGAATGCAGTCGTCCGGGCCATTCAGCGCGGCGGTCGCGGCGACCTGGATCGGCGTGAACGCACCGTAATCGAGATAGGACTTGACCCGCGCCAGTGCGGCGATGATGCGGTCGTTGCCGACGGCAAATCCCATCCGCCAGCCGGCCATCGAAAACGTCTTCGACATCGAGGTGAATTCCACGGTCACGTCGATCGCGCCGGGAACCTGCAGCACCGAGGGCGGCGGATTATTGTCGTCGAAATAGACTTCCGCGTAGGCCAGATCCGACAGGATGAAGATCTCGTGCTTCTTCGCGAACGCCACCAGATCCCGGTAGAAATCGAGGCTCGCGACATAGGCGGTCGGATTGGAGGGATAACAGACGACGATGGCCAGCGGCTTCGGGATCGAATGGATGATCGCACGCTCGACCGCCTCGAAGAATTGCGGCGTCGGCTCCGATGGCACCGAGCGAATCACGCCGCCGGCCATCAGAAACCCGAAGGCGTGGATCGGATAGCTCGGATTGGGGCACAGCACCACGTCGCCGGGCGCGGTGATCGCCTGCGCCACGTTGGCAAAGCCCTCCTTCGAACCCAGCGTCGCGACGATCTGGGTTTCGGGATTGAGTTTGACGCCAAAGCGCCGCGCGTAATAGGCCGCCTGCGCCTTGCGCAGACCGGTGATTCCGCGCGAGGCGGAGTAGCGGTCGGTGCGCGGCTTGCCCAGCGTTTCCTTCAGTTTTTCGATGACATGCGGCGGCGTCGGCAGGTCCGGATTGCCCATGCCGAGATCGATGATATCGGCGCCGGCATTCCGCGCGGCCGCCTTGGCCCGGTTGACCTGCTCGAACACGTAAGGCGGCAGACGGCGTATGCGGTAAAAATCTTCCATGGAATCCTTGCTCCGGCAACCGGTAACGGCAGAATCGATGACGCCTTTGGCAACGAAACGGGGTTCGGTTTCGTCCGGAAATCGCGCTCAATCAAGGATTTAGAGCGAATTCAGGCGCAAAATAGCGGTCTTCGTCCCGATTTGCGGTTGAATTGGGGTTCTTTTATCACGGACGCCCGGCTGCGCCAGTATCCGCCGCAAGATCACTGCGCGGCAGTGTCTTTCGCGGGCGGTTTTTTAGCCGCCGGGTCCTTGGCAGTCGGGTCCTTGGCGGCCGCCGCGGAGGCCTGGCGGTCCCGCGCGGCAAGCAGTTCGGCCTTGATCTTGGCCCGCTCCGCCGGCGCCATCGCGGCCTCGTCGCGATTCGGTGGCAAATCTTCAACCGGAAGGTAGGCGTCGGCGTCCTTCGGACGCGCCGGCGCGTCGGCCGGTGTGCCGATCAGCGGCAAATCCGCGATCGATGTCGAGCAGCCGCCGAGCGCAAGCGCCGACAACAGCAGCGCCCCCCAAGCCAATGTCCTGATTTTTCGATCTGCCGACATGCGTCCCGCAAGTTCCCTTCGCGAACTTCACAGCCGCCTGACGCTTATTTCATCAACTGTTGCGGCAGCGCCCAAACCATTGTCATCCGAAAACGATTAAAGCCTGAAGAACAAAACCGACCGCTGGGGCCTCAATGTGACCGAACCAAGACATGACAGAACCAAGATGCTTCGCCGCAGTGCAGCACGCCGGATCTCAGGATTAACCTCGACCCGCATCAGCGATTCAGCGCGGTGACGAACCCCGAATGAACCTATAATGTTGCGGACATGAGCGACGTTACCACTGAAACCCAGATTGCGAAAAAATTCGACCCCGAAGCCTTTGCGATGAACCTCGCGCGGGCGATGGAGAGCAGCGGCCAGGCGCTGGCGGCCTATCTCAAGCCGCGCGAGAACGGCGAGCCGAAGGACAAACCGCCGAACGAACTCGGCGAGGTGATCAAGACCTTCAGCACCGTAGCGGAATATTGGCTGTCGGACAAAGCCCGGGCGACGGACCTGCAGATGAAGATGGGCAAGGCCTATCTCGATCTGTGGGGCTCATCGATGCGCCGCCTTGCCGGCGAACAGGCGGCGCCGGCGATCGACCCCTCGCCGCGCGACAAGCGATTCAGCGACCCCGAATGGAGGTCGAACCAGTTTTTCGAATTTGTGATGCAGCTCTATCTGCTCACGACCCAATGGGCGCAGGACCTGGTGCGCGACGCCGAAGGCCTCGATCCGCACACCCGCAAGAAGGCCGAGTTCTACGTTCAGCAGATCACCAACGCGCTGGCGCCGTCGAATTTCGTTCTCACCAACCCGGAAGTGCTGCGCGAGACGCTGGCGTCGAGCGGCGACAATCTGGTTCGCGGCATGAAGATGCTGGCGGAAGACATCGAGGCCGGACACGGCACGCTGCGCATCCGCCAGTCCGACCCTGCCAATCTCGAGGTCGGCGTCAACATGGCGACGACGCCGGGCAAGGTGATCTTCCAGAATGAGCTGATGCAGCTGATCCAGTACACGCCGGCGACGGAAAACGTGCTGCGCACGCCGCTCCTGATCGTGCCGCCGTGGATCAACAAATTCTACATCCTCGACCTCAAGCCGGAAAAATCCTTCATCAAGTGGTGTGTCGATCAGGGCGTCACGGTGTTCGTGATTTCCTGGGTCAACCCGGACAAGAGTCTCCGCGCCAAAACCTTCGACGACTACATGAAGGAGGGTCCGCTGGCGGCGATGGACGTCATCGAGCGGGCCACCGGCGAGTTGAAGGTCCACACCATGGGCTACTGCGTCGGCGGCACCCTGCTGGCCTCGACGCTGGCGTGGCTTGCAGAAAAGCGGCGCGTGCGCGTGACCTCGGCGACGTTCCTGGCCGCGCAGGTCGATTTCAGCCATGCCGGCGATCTCCTGGTGTTCGTCGATGAAGACCAGATTTCGGCGCTCGAGCGCGACATGCAGGTCATCGGGCGTGCTCGAAGGCAGCAAGATGGCGATGGCCTTCAACATGCTGCGCTCGAACGACCTGATCTGGTCCTACGTCGTCAGCAATTACCTCAAGGGACAACCGCCCTCGGCGTTCGACCTGCTGCACTGGAATTCGGATGCGACGCGGATGCCGGCGGCGAACCATTCCTATTACCTGCGCAACTGCTATCTGGAGAACCGGCTGTCCACCGGCAGCATGGTGCTCGACAACACGCTGCTCGATCTGTCGAAGGTGAAGGTGCCGATCTACAATCTGGCGACCCGCGAGGATCACATCGCGCCGGCGGATTCGGTGCTTTACGGCTCGCAATTTTTCGGCGGCCCGGTGAAATACGTGCTGTCCGGGTCCGGGCATATCGCCGGCGTGGTCAACCCGCCGGCGTCGGGCAAATATCAGTTCTGGACCAACGACAATATCAAGGACGTCACGCTCGCGGACTGGCTCAAGGGCGCCCAGGAGCACAAGGGCTCGTGGTGGCCCGACTGGCGTGAATGGCTCGGCAACCATCGACGCCGAGGAAGTGCCGGCGCGCGCGGTAGGCACCGATGCGTTACCTGCCATCGAAGACGCCCCCGGCAGCTACGTCCGGGTCCGCGCGTAGCGCAACGATCCGCGTTTGCATATAACTGGCCGTCCCGCCGGGACCGGATTCGAAACGTGAAGTGAGGGGGAGGTGCCTATGACGCGCGAATTGTTCTGGCTGACGCTGACGGTGATTTTGACGGGACTGTTGTGGGTACCTTACGTGCTCAATCGCTGCCAGGTCCGTGGCCTCGGCGGCGCGATGGCCAATCCGACGCGTGGCGACAAGCCGCATGCGGAATGGGCCACCCGCCTGATGTTCGCGCACGACAATGCGGTCGAGAATCTCGTGGTGTTCGCGCCGCTGGTGCTGATCCTCAACGCCATCGATTATTCCAGCAAATGGACGGTTCTCGCCTGCGCGGTGTATTTCTGGGCCCGGCTCGCGCATCTGATCGTCTACACCATGGGCCTGCCGGTGTTCCGCACGCTGGCTTTCACCGTCGGCTTCCTCGCCCAGGCCGTGCTGGCGCTGGCGATTTTGGGGATTGTTTGAGGCCGACTTGCGCATTCACTCCGCAGCGATAGCCGATGTTCCCTCGATCAGAGATCTGATCTGCTCCTGATCGACCGGTGTCGCCGGATTGTAGACGATCATCTGAAGATCCGGTCGCCCGTCGACCGCGAAGGCCGAATATTCGAGCGTGATCGGCCCGAGCACGGGGTGGCGCAGGTGCTTCACTCCGTCGCCGTGAGTTTGCACGTCATTGTCACGCCACATCGCCGCGAACTCGGGACTCGAGCGACACAGTTCCTCGACGAGCGGCTCGACCTCGGCCGCGGCGCCTGTGCGTGCGGCATCGATCCGGAAGGCACTTACCACGTAGCGGGCCACGCTTTCCCAATCGAACTGCGCGGCACGGATGCGGGGATCGCAGAAGATCATGCGAAGCATGTTGCGCTGTTCGGGCGGCAGGGAGCCGTAGTCGGTGAGCACGGTCGCGGCCGCGCGGTTCCAGGCGACGACGTCCCATGTCGCTGTCCTGACGATCGCCGGGCTATAGGCCAGCGCATCGAGCAGGCGCTGCAGTCGCGGCGTGATCGCGTCGCCGCCGCGGTAGCGGACTTCGGGCGGGCGGCCGAGGCCGAGCAGGAACAAGTGTTCGCGCTCGACCTCGGTCAGCATCAGCGCTTTGGCGATGCGGTCCAGAACGTCCGCTGACGGGTGGCCGCCGCGGCCCTGCTCCAGCCAAGTGTACCAGGTCGCGCTGATGTTGGCGCGCTGCGCCACTTCCTCTCGGCGCAGTCCAGCCGTCCGCCGGCGGCTGCCGGAGAAGCCGAAGGACGCCGGATCGAGCTTCGTGCGCCGGTTCCTCAGGTAGTCGCCGAGCCGATTGTCGATCAGGTGGGCCATGCGCAACCTGTTAGAAATTATACCGGGATAACGTCACTACTTTAACAGGATAATCCGGGTGCTGTACATGACTTCCGACCAATTGGGAGAGCATCACATGGGCGACTTCGTTACCGGTACCACAGGCAGCGGCAGTTCAGACGGTCTTCAGGAAGTTGATCTTCCTGTTTCATTCAGCGCACTTGCCATTGAGCAACCGGGTGCGCCTGTCAGCCATAATAAAAGGAAGACCATCGAATCCTTGAACGACGACGAGGTGCTCGTCCGCGTGAGCTACGCCTCCGTCAACAAGATGGATCCATACCTTGCTCGCATGAACGTCTTCAACCTGCCCCAGCCCTATGTTTTGGGCTTCGACTTCAGCGGCGAGGTCGTAAAGCTGGGGCGCAAGGGCAAGGATGCCGTCCAGGTAGGCCATCAGGTCTTTGGCGGCACCCATGCCGGCGGCTGCTTCGCGGAATACCTCGTTGCCAAGAGGGAGAATGTTCTGCTCAGAGGCGCTGTGCCTGCCCCCGAGGCGAGCACGTTTGGGGTCGCCTACCTGACCGCGTACGAGTCACTCGTGATGACCGCCAACATCCAGCAGCACAAGGGCAAGTGGATCTACATCGCAGGCGCTGGCGGCGGCGTCGGACACTTCGCCGCGCAGATCGCCAAGCTCTTCGGACTCAAAGTCATCGGCACTGCGGGCAAGACCGCCTCGCTCAATCTACTCCGTCAGATCCACCTCGACCACGTCATCGACTACTCCAGCCAGGATGTCGTCCGGGAGATCATGCGCCTCACCGGCGGCAAGGGCGCGGACCTTGTCTATGACTCCACCTACACGCAGTCGTCCTACACGCAGTCAGCTGCAGTTGTGGCATTTGGCGGTGAGTACATCAGGCTTGGGACCGCGACGCAGCTGACTCGAGCCGGGGCGGAGGACATGAGTGCGGTGGTGGAAGGCCGCGGGGCGAAGATGGTCATTGCGGACGTCGGCAGATACAGGACGGATCCACAGTACCAAGCGGAGACGTCGAAGCTTAACGACGGACTGAGGCAGGCGGTGTCATGGTACGAAGAAGGGAAGTTGAAGCCTTGCATCACTGAGACTGTGCCCCTCGAGGCGAAGGCGTTGCAGCGGACGTTCGAAGGCTTTTTGAACGGGACGAACAATGTGGGCAAGGTGGTCGTCGAGTGTCGTCGACAGAATAACTTGGCTTGATTGGGTCGATTACCATGATGTCCCTCGACGGAAAGCGCGTGGTTGTCATTGGCGGTGCGTCGGGAATCGGCTTCGCCATTGCCGAACTCGCGCGCGCTCAGGGCGCCGCTGTTGTCATCGGCTCGAGCGCCGAAGCGAACGTCAGTGCGGCCGTCGAGCGCCTGCAGGAAGCGACGGGTCGCACCGTCGATCTGCGCGACGAGGCCAGCGTTGCCGGCTTCTTCGGCGAGCTCGGCGCGTTCGATCATCTGGCGATAACGGCAGGCGATTGGGGCGGATCGACGTTCTTCGCTTCCTCCCGCGACCTCGACCTGACGCAGGCGCGGGAGTGCTTCACGGTACGCTTCTGGGGCGTACTCGCGGCGGTCAAGCACGGCTGCCGTACGATCGCCCAGGACGGCTCGATCACGCTGACGAGCGGCATGCTCGCGCATCGGCCGAGGAAAGGCGCGCCGATGGCGACCGCCGTGGCGGGAGCGGTCGAACACCTGACCCGCGGTCTGGCGATGGATCTCATCCCGGTGCGGGTCAACGCCGTGTGTCCGGGCATCGTCCTCACCGACCACGTCAAGCAGATGCCGGAAACCATGCTGCAATCGATCGTAGCGCCGCTGCCGGTGTCCCGCGGCGCGTCGCCAGCGGAGGCCGCGAAGGCCTATGTTTACCTCATGCTCAACGGCTATGCGACGGGACAAATCCTGCCCGTCGATGGCGGCGGCCTGGTGGTCTGACCAGCCGTGTCTAATGGCTTGATGTATCGGCAAGGCCCAGCATCAGCCGCATGTTTTGCACCGCCGCGCCTGAGGCGCCTTTGCCAAGATTGTCGAGGCGCGCGACGAGCACCGCCTGACGGTGTTTGTCGCTGGCAAAGACGTAAAGCTCGAGCCTGTTGGTCCCGTTGAGCGCCTCGGGCTCGAGCTTCCCGCTCCCGGAAGCCGCGTTGTCGAATGGCATCACCGAGACGTAGCTGCTCCCGGCGTAGCGCTCCGCCAGCGCGGCGTGAAGGTCGGCCCCGCTGGGGTTGCCCGCAAGCATATCGAGTTGCAACGGCACCGAGACCAGCATGCCCTGCCGGAAATTCCCGACCGAGGGCACGAAGATGGGCCGGCGCGTCAGCCCCGAGTAAAGCTGCATCTCCGGCAGGTGCTTGTGCTCGAAGCCGAGGCCATAGAGTTCGAAGGCCGGCGCAGAGCCGTCTTCGAAGCTTGCGATCATCGACTTGCCGCCGCCCGAATAGCCGCTGACGGCGTTGACGGTGACGGGATAGTCCGCAGGCAAAATTGCGGCATCGACAAGTGGCCGGAGCAGCGCGATCGCGCCCGTCGGATAGCAGCCCGGATTGGAGACTTTCCGTGCTGCCCGAATCTTGTCCGACTGATCCGGCGCGAGCTCCGGAAAGCCGTAGGTCCAGTCGGCGGCGACGCGAAAAGCCGTCGACGCGTCAAGAACCTTGGGAGCCGCCGCACCCATGCCGTCAATCAACGCAACGGTCTCCTTTGCGGCATCGTCCGGCAGGCAGAGGATGACGAGATCCACCTCGCCCATCAGCGCGCGCTTGGCTCCCGTATCCTTGCGATTCTCCTCCGCAATGCTTTTCACCACGACGTCGCTCTGCTGGCGAAGGCGCTCTTGAATACCGAGGCCCGTCGTTCCAGCCGCACCATCGACAAAGACGGTCGGCTTCGTGGTGTCGCCGATCGACCGCGGCTGACGGGTGTCGGTCAGCGTCATGGCACGCTCCTTTCGAGCCGGCTCGTTTCGCCTGCAAAGGCCTCTTCGTTTGAAAAGGCCTTGCGGCCGCGCGTCTCGCATCAGCTGCGCAATCCGTTGCGCGCCCGCGTCGGTTTGCGAGGCAAGCGCCCCCGCTATCGCCGCATAGTCGGTCTCGGATTTGTGCTGGTTCAGCTTGAAGCTACCTTCGACCTCTTCAACCGTCATCTCAAGACCCACAATGGCCTTTTTCATCGCATCCAGCCGCCCCGCCGTCATCTTCGACGACATCCATGGCGGTTTCGGCGCCAGCCAGCTTTCGAATTTGGCGCTGAGCGCGTCGAGATGGGAGGCGAGTTCGCTGTCGGACAATCTCCGCACCGTTCCGGTGAGATGCACGGCCTGATAGAGCCAGGTCGGCACCTGGTCCGGCGAGGCGTACCAGTCGGGCGAAATATAGGCATCGGCGCCGTTCACGGTCATCAGCCAGGAAGATTTGCCATCTGCCAGCCCAGCCAGCGCATTGCCGCGCGCGACGTGAAACGCCGCGCGTGGCGTACCGTCATCGGCATAAGCGAGGTAAAACGGCAGCGACGATGCGATCGGCCTCGCGCCGTCCCATGCGCAGACCGTGCCGAATCCGCGCGCTTCCGCAAAGCCAAGGCTCGCGGCGCGATCGGGCTTGAACATGGGAGGCGTATACATTTCAAACTCCTGCTTGACGTAGGAGCCGCCGAGATCAGACCGCACTGTGCTGGAAAAAAGTGCCGCGGACCGGATCCGGCGGCAGGGGCTGATATCTTAAACGCAGATCTCCGCCCATACCGCAACGGTACGGCGGCGAGCGATGAGGATGGTCGCGGCGTCGATCATGGCCGCGGCTATAAGGCCGCGCCCGGTTCTGGTCAAGATCAACCAAGCGTTTTCAAGCGAAGTGGCACCGGTTCGCGTGAAGAAACGCATCAGACAACTTAGATCGTCGGATTCCACGGCGCCGGCACCACGCGGTAGCCGCTGCCGTCCTTTTCGATATTGCCAAGCCCGGGGAACGGATAGTGAAAGCCCTGCACCTGCAGCTTCTCGGCCACCACCATGTCGTAGACCCGGCGGCGGGTTTTTTCGGCCATATCCCCATCCTGGTCGAAGAACGCATGCCAGCCCGGATTGGTCGCGAACGGATTCGGATTGTTGGTCACATCCGACTGGATGAAGACCTTGCCCGAACCCGACGACAGCACATAGGAGGTGTGGCCCGGCGTGTGGCCGACCGACTCGACCGCCAGCATTCCCGGCGCGACCTCCTTGCCCCACTCATAGGGCGTGACTTTCTTCTTGAGCGCCGCCTCGAAGATGTTGCGGTTGTTCTTGAACAGGCCCTGCATGCGCCCCGCAGGGGCGCGGCTCATCTCGCCGTCGTCCATCCAGAATTTCCACTCCGTCGCGGGCACCAGCACTTCGGCGTTCGGAAACGCCAGCGTGCCGTCGGCTGCGAGCAGGCCGTTCACGTGATCGGTGTGGAAATGCGAGATCACCACCATGTCGACCGCCTTGGGGTCGAAGCCCGCAGCCGCCATGTTGGCGGCGAACAGTCCATTGGTGCCCTTGCTGCTGACCTTCGCCACCGGGCCATTGCCGGTGTCGAGCACGACCAGCTTGCCGCCGGTGTTGATCACCAGTGGCGCGAAGTAGATCGTGAACACATCGCGCGGCAAGAACGCCTTCTCGAGTGCGGCGTTGACCTCCTCCTTGCTGGCATTGGTGATGAAGGAATTTTCCAGCGGGAAGGTATTTCGGCCATCGGAAACCACCGTGACCTGGATGTCGCCGACCTTGTAGCGATAATAACTCGGCGCCTGCTTGTCGGCGACCGGCGCGGCCGCCCTCACCGGCGTGGACGGCAAAAGCGGCGCGGCCGCGGTCGCTGCGGCTCCGGCGAGTGCGTGACGTCGTGTCAGTTGCATGGCGATGTCCTCCCGGTGAGACGATGGCGGCCCCGCGGGACTCCGCGCTTGCTGGTTTGTCGTCGCGGCCACTTCTACCAGCGTTTCATGCGCAACGCGATCACGAGGAAGGCAGCGCGGGGGCATTAGGGCGTTTGACACCCATCCTCATGGCTTATTCCGGACAGGCGCTTCAGACCATGCGCCACAGCCATTCGGCGATTTGCCCGATCACATCGCCGAACAGCAGCAGTGCTGCCGACCACACCAGCGCGGAGACGAAATTGGCGACCTGAAAGCGCCAGTACGGCATCTCGAATATTCCGGCGGCGAGCGGCACCGAGGCCCGCAGCGGTCCGAAAAACCGCCCGATGAAAATGCTCGGGACGCCCCAGGTTTTCACAAAGGCTTCGCCGCGCGGCAGGATCTCCGGATAGCGCGACAGCGGCCACATCTGCGCGACCTGTTCCTTGTATCGAAAGCCGAACCAGTAGGAGACCCAGTCGCCGAGCGCGGCACCGATCCCGCCGGCAATCCAGACCGGCCAGAAGCGGATGCCGCTGGCCCCGATCAGCGCCCCGATCGCAACCAGCGCGCCCCAGGCCGGGATCAGCAGCGAAATAAAGGCCAGCGATTCACCGAACGCCAGCACCAGAACGATCGGTGCGGCCCAGCTTGAGTGGTCGCGCACGAAGTCGGCCAGCGCGCGCGCAAAATCTTCCATTAACGAACGCCCTTCCCCGCACCATTCGAGCCTTCGAACAATTCCATGGGTTCGATGCTCTTGAACAGGTAAGCAGGCACCTTGCGCCACATCAAGTCACAAAGGCGCGGACGGTATGTGAACTCCGGCTCCTGCAACGGGGCTGGCAGTCAGCCTTCGATCGCACCCGCCAAACCGGAGAGAATTCGGTGATCGGATCGCTGGCGACGTGGATGAGCGGGATGGCCCTGCCGGTCGAGACCGGCCGGCCCCAGATGGCCGACGCCGCCCGCCGTCACTATTTAAGCCTATCCATGGCATAGTCAGGGAAACCGATTCGCTGCGCCCGTGGCGCGCGCAACACATGAAGAACCATGCCCAAACCATTGAAATCAATCGCTAAAACTAAGGCAACGAACGACCTGTTCGGCGCCGCGGAGCCGAAGGGCCGGGCCCCGCTCAAGGTCGCCTCGCGCGCCTTCAGCGCCGAGGACGGCTATACCGCAGCCGATATCGAGGTGCTCGAAGGCCTCGAGCCGGTGCGCCGCCGCCCCGGCATGTACATCGGCGGCACCGACGAGAAGGCGCTGCATCATCTGTTCGCCGAAGTCATCGACAACGCCATGGACGAGGCGCTGGCGGGACACGCCTCCTTCATTGAAGTCGAATTGGGCGCCGACGGATTCCTGACCGTGACCGACAACGGCCGCGGCATTCCGGTCGACCCGCATCCGAAATTCCCGAAAAAATCCGCGCTCGAAGTCATCATGTGCACGCTGCATTCCGGCGGCAAATTCGACTCCAAGGTCTACGAGACCTCCGGCGGCCTGCACGGCGTCGGCGTCTCGGTGGTGAACGCGCTGTCCTCGCGGCTCGAGGTCGAGGTCGCGCGCAGCCAGAAACTCTACCGCATGGCGTTCGAGCGCGGCCATCCCAAGGGCAAGCTCGAAGACCTCGGCAAGGTCAACAACCGCCGCGGCACGCGGATCCGGTTCAAGCCCGACACCGAGATTTTCGGCGCCAAGGCCTCCTTCAAACCGCAGCGCCTGTTCAAGATGGCGCGCTCCAAGGCCTATCTGTTCGGCGGCGTCAAAGATCCGCTGGCACTGCGATCCGGCCCTGCTCAAGGGCATCGACGATGTGCCCGCCGAGGCCGAATTTCATTTCGCCGGAGGATTGAAGGATTATCTCGGCGCTGCCGTTCATGCCGACACCCTGGTGCATCCGGATATCTTCTCCGGCAAATCCGGACGCGTCGGCGCCCACGGCGCCTGCGAATGGGCGGTCGCCTGGACCGCGGACGCCGACGGTTTTCTGTCCTCCTATTGCAACACCGTGCCGACCCAGGATGGCGGCACCCACGAAGCCGGCATGCGCAGCGCGATGCTGCGCGGACTGAAAGATCACGCCGAGCGCGTCGGCCAGGGCAAGCGCGCCGCCAGCATCGTCTCGGAAGAC
Source organism: uncultured Alphaproteobacteria bacterium (assembly GCA_963734795.1). Classification (GTDB taxonomy): domain Bacteria; phylum Pseudomonadota; class Alphaproteobacteria; order Rhizobiales; family Xanthobacteraceae; genus Bradyrhizobium. Next base: position 985,872 of record CAVTIW010000007.1, on the reverse strand, counting down.
GTCATGGTGGGCGCGGCCGTGATGCTCTCGGTGTTCGTGCGCGAACCGGAATTCCAGGGCCAGACCAAGGATCGCCTCGCCACCGCCGAGGCGCAGCGCATCGTCGAGCAGGCCATCAAGGATCCGTTCGACCACTGGCTGTCGGGCAATCCGGTGCAGGCCAACAAGCTGCTGGAATTCGTGGTCGAGCGCGCCGACGAGCGGCTGCGCCGCCGCGCCGAGAAGGAAATCTCGCGCAAGACCGCGGTGAAGAAACTGCGCCTGCCCGGCAAGCTCGCCGACTGCACCAACACCGCTTCGGAAGGCTCCGAGCTGTTCATCGTCGAGGGCGACAGCGCCGGCGGCAGCGCCAAGCAGGCGCGCGACCGCAAGACCCAGGCCATCCTGCCGTTGCGCGGCAAGATCCTCAACGTCGCCTCCGCCACCAGGGACAAGCTCACCGCCAACGCGCAGCTCGCCGACCTGATGCAGGCGATCGGCTGCGGCATCGGCCCGCACTACCGCGAAGAGGATCTGCGCTACTCGCGTATCATCATCATGACCGACGCCGACGTCGACGGCGCGCATATCGCCTCATTGCTGATCACGTTCTTCTACCGGCAGACGCAGCCGCTGATCGACCAGGGCCATCTCTACCTCGCGGTGCCGCCGCTCTATCGGCTGACCCATGGCGCCAAGACGGTCTATGCCCGCGACGATGCCCACAAGGACGAGCTTCTCAAGAGCGAATTCAACGCCAACGCCAAGGTCGATGTCGGCCGCTTCAAGGGACTTGGCGAAATGATGCCGGCCCAGCTCAAGGAAACCACCATGGACCCGGCCAAACGCACCCTGCTGCGCGTGGTGCTGCTGACCGAAGACCGCGACGGCACCGCTGATTCCGTCGAGCGCCTGATGGGCACCAAGCCCGAGGCGCGGTTTGCGTTTATTTCCGACAAGGCAGAATTCGCCCGCGAGGATTTGCTGGACGTGTAGCGCGCGGCGACCATTTCTTCAGCGATTACTGCAGGTTAGTTCCACTCGTAGCGGCGGGCCGAGGGGGCCTCGGGGATCTGCCCGCCAAACCGTTTTCCGCCGGGTGTGCCTGCCCAGCAACAGCTTTCCGGTCAGAACCGGCTATAACTGCCGGCAATGGTTTTCGAGATTCGGTGTCTTTGCACCCTGTCTTTACACGCGATCAGATCGCCTAGTTACCGGGGAATTGAACATGAAAAAATTAGTGCTCGCTCTGACCGCGGTGGCGGCATTCACCGGATCGGCCGTTGCGGCTGACCTTCCGGCCCGCACCTACACCAAGGCCCCCTACGTGGCCCCGGCTCCGACCTGGACCGGCTTCTACATCTTCGGCGGTGGCGGTGGCGGGCTCTGGGCGGCCGACAACGGCACGGTCGACACGGCTACCGGAACTGCTCTCGGGACTGGTCAGCGGAATGGTGGAAGCGGCTGGTACGGGACCGTCGGTGCCGGATACGACTGGCAAGTCAACCAGAGCTGGGTCATCGGCATCCTGGCTGACGGGCAATTCGGAAGCCTTCGTGGCAATATTAACGATACGTTCTTCAACTTAACGGGCCAGGAGACACTTCGGACCAGCTACGCGGCTGGCGCCAGGGTCGGCTATCTGGTTGCCCCGAATGTTCTTTCCTACGTCAATGCGGGTTATTCCGGCTCGGAATGGTCCGGCTCCACGCTCTCGAGTGTGGCTTTTGGCGGTGCGGCACTCACCACAACGCCCAGCTTCAATCGTAACGGCTGGTTTGTCGGTGGCGGCGTTGAGAACAATCTGGACATCTTCGGAATCAATATCCCGGGCCTGTTCATGAAGACTGAATACCGCGCCGCTTTCTATGGCAGCGTGACCCTCCCGGAAACTGTCATCGCGACCGGTTTGCCGACGACCGGTACTTCCCCGACCTTTAAGGCGTGGAATGAGACGGTCAGCACCTCGCTGGTCTACCGTTTCAACTGGGCTGGCCCGGTGGTTGCGAAGTACTGATCTAACCTCCCGCTATCTGGATCAAGCAAAAGCCCCGGCATCGTCCGGGGCTTTTTTGTGCCTCGCGCAAAAACGATACAGCCCAACTCGGAGATATCGCTGCTCTTGCTCCCAATGAGCGCGCGCGCCACTCTGGCCGAGCGCCTGCGCGATCGCCGCGCCGCTCATGCGAAGGAGGAAACCCGATGGCTAAATTTCTTCTCGTCGCCGGCTTTCTCGCGCTCGCCATCGGGCTGCTGTGGATCGGTCAGGGCAGCGGCGTGATCAAGTGGCCGGAATCGAGCTTCATGATCAGCCAGATCCGGTGGGCCGGCTACGGCGCGGCACTGGCCGTCGTCGGTCTGATCCTGATCTCGCAGGGACGTCGCTAGATCGAGGCAGGGTTGGTAGCGTGCCCTCCATAGCCAAACGCAAACCTCAGTAAGAGGGTGGGCACGGCGCAAGAGCGCCTTTGCACACCCTGTACGCAAACTGGATGACACCAATGACATCAGGACCATTCGACCTCGCCGGCAAAGTCGCCATCGTCACCGGCGGCAATGGCGGCATCGGCCTCGGCATGGCGCGCGGGCTTGCCGAGGCCGGCGCCGCCGTCGCGATCGTCGGGCGCAATGAAGCCAAGTCGAACGCCGCCGTCGCCGGCTTGCGGCAAAGCGGCGCCAAGACCATCTCCGTGGTCGCCGATGTCACCGACAAGACCGCGGTCGCCGCCATGGTCGAGCGAGTCGGCCGCGAGCTTGGCCGGATCGACATTCTCGTCAACAACGCCGGCATCAATATCCGCAAACCGCCGCACGCACTCGACATCGAGGAATGGGACAGCGTGATCAAGACCAACCTCACCAGCGCGTTCCTGTGCTCGCAGGCGGTCCATCCGGCCATGAAGGCGGCAGGCGGCGGCAAGATCATCAACATCGGCTCGATGATGTCGATCTTCGGCGCCAGCTTCGCGCCGGCCTATGCCGCCAGCAAGGGCGGCATCGTGCAGTTCACCCGCTCCTGCGCCTGCGCCTGGGCCGCCGACAACATCCAGGCCAACGCGGTGCTGCCGGGCTGGATCGATACCGACCTGACCAGGCGTGCCCGTCAGGAGATCGACAGCCTGCACGACAAGGTTCTGGCGCGCACGCCGGCGGCGCGATGGGGCGAGTCCGCCGACTTCGCCGGCATCGCGGTGTTTCTCGCATCGGGCGCGTCGGACTTCGTCACCGGCACCGCGATCCCCGTGGATGGCGGATTTTCAATCATGGGGTGAGGTTCGAAAACGGCACGCGGGCTTTGCTCTCGGACGAACCGATGGTCGCGCACTACTGATCGCTTCGGTCTTCAGCAAGAAAAAGCCCCGGCATCATCCGGGGCTTTTTTGGTGGGCTGATTTAGTTTGGGCTGGCCGGAGCCGCCGGCGAATGCACGTGCTCGGGACGCACGCCGAGGCCGACCAGACGCGCGGTAATTCCCTGCAGCCACGGCACGGCGTTGACCACGCGCATCAGCAGCGGAACTGTGGGCGGCTGATTGCCCGGCTTGAGCGCGACGCTGATGATGTTGTTCTGAACCACGACCTGCATGGCCTGCGTCATCCGCACCGGGAATTCCCGGCGCCGGCGCACCGCATCCAGTTCGTATTCGCTCGGGCAGCCGTTGGCCAGCTTTGCGGCCAGCAGGTTTGCGGTCGCCACCGCGTCCTGGACCGCAAGGTTGACGCCGACGCCGCCGACCGGCGACATCGCGTGCGCGGCGTCGCCGATGCAGAGCAGCCCGGGGCGCGCCCAGCGCCGCAACCGGTTGATCGCCACCGTCAGCAGCTTCACATCGTCCCACGTCTTCACGTCCGATATCCCCGACGTCAGGATCGGCGCCATGCTGACAATCTCGTCGCGGAACGCGTCGAGCCCGCGCGCCTTGACCGCGTCGTATTGTCCCTTGGCGATCACATAGGCGCATTGCCAGTAGTCGCCGCGGTCGAACGTCACCATCATCTTGCCGGCCTCGAGCCGAGCAAACACGCTTTCGTTTTCGCCTGCGCGTTTGCCGGCGCGAAACCACAGCACGTCCATCGGCGCGCCGATCTCGTCGACCTCGAGACTGGCTTGCTGCCGCACGATCGAATGCCGGCCGTCACATCCGATCGTCAGGTCGGCGCGAATCTCGACCGGTCCTTCCGGCGTATCCGCCTTCACCCCGACCACCGTATCGCCCGACCAGATGAGATCGGTGGCATCGGCGTTCATCATGACCTTGAGCGAGGCAAACCGCTTGCCGTTCTCGCGCAGGAAATTGAGAAAATCCCATTGCGGCATGAAGGCAATGAAGGGGTATTTGACCTTGAGACGGCTGAGGTCCGCGATACGCAGCGAAGCGCCGCCCATCCTGCCCTCCATTTTCTGCAGTTGCTGGTGCGGAAGTTTCAGGAATCCCTCGATCAGGCCGAGTTCGTCCATCACCTGCAGCGTCGAGGGATGCACGGTGTCGCCGCGAAAATCCCGGAAAAAATCGGCGTGTTTCTCCAGCACCAGCGTCTCGATGCCGGCGCGCCCCAGCAGATAGCCCAGCATCATGCCGGCGGGACCGCCGCCGACGATGCAGCATCGCGTATTTATCGTACGCTGGGGTGGTCGTTCCGAAGCAGTGCCCGCATCCATGATCCGGCTCTCGTTGATCGGACGCTCAGCGCCGGAAGCTCTTGATCTCCGACACGCTGCCGTCGCGATAGGTCAGTTCCACCGACACCGACCGGGTCGCCGGCGCCAGCTTGAGATAAGGCTGCGCGCCATCGGGAATGGCGCCGGGATCCCTGAAATCGCAGGGCGGCATCTTCAATACCTTGTCCGGCACCGCGGTGTCGATGCCGATCCGCACTTCCCGGATCGCGCAGCGATATGACATCAGGTGCGTGGGTTTTCCGGCGGCACGCGCCCCTCCGCCGGCAAGGCCATGATGCGCGTTGTGTGGTGATTCGGAACGGCCGGGTTGCGAAACATTAAGCTTTTTCGGTGCTTCCGGGACCTGCTCTCCATTGACTTTGGCCAATTCGCCCCTATGTTCCGGCTCGACGCGGCCCGGTATCGAAACGCGATATCTTGAGTAAGCCGCCTGTCTGCGTATCCGAAAATCCCGTGCAAATCTGCGTGCCGTTCCGGGGTTGAGCGCGACAGCTTTTTCTGAGATTCCAAGCGGCGGTATCTACCAGAGGCTCAATGTCTTTTTCCCATCTCGGCTTGTCCGACAAGGTGCTCGCCGCCGTCGCGGCCACCGGTTACACCACCCCTACCCCCATCCAGGAACAGGCGATTCCCCACGTTCTGGCCCGCCGAGACGTTCTCGGCATCGCCCAGACCGGCACCGGCAAGACCGCTGCCTTCGTCCTTCCCATGCTGACCATGCTGGAAAAGGGCCGCGCCCGCGCCCGCATGCCCCGCACCCTCATCCTCGAGCCGACGCGCGAACTCGCCGCCCAGGTCAAGGAGAATTTCGACAAATACGGCGCCGGCCAGAAACTCAACGTCGCGCTGCTGATCGGCGGCGTTTCGTTCGGCGACCAGGACACCAAACTGACGCGCGGCGTCGACGTGCTGATCGCGACGCCCGGGCCGGCTGCTCGACCATACCGAGCGCGGCGGGCTGTTGCTCACCGGCGTCGAATTGCTGGTCATCGACGAAGCCGACCGCATGCTGGACATGGGTTTCATTCCGGACATCGAGCGCATCTGCAAGATGATCCCGTTCACGCGGCAGACGCTGTTCTTCACCGCGACCATGCCGCCCGAAATCCGCCGCATCACCGAAACCTTCCTGCACAATCCCGAGAAGGTCGAAGTTTCCAGGCCGGCGACCACGGCCGTGGGCGTGGCCCAGTTCCAGGTCGCGGTCGGCCGCGAGCCGCACGAGAAACGCGAGACGCTGCGCCGCCTGCTGCGCGACGCCAAGGATCTCCAGAACGCGATCATCTTCTGCAACCGCAAGCGCGAAGTGGCGCTGCTGTACAAATCGCTGCAGAAGCACGGCTTCAGCGTCGGCGCCCTGCACGGCGACATGGATCAGTCGGCGCGCACCGCGGCGCTCGATCAATTCCGCAAGGGTGAAATTCCGCTGCTGGTCGCCTCCGACGTCGCCGCCCGCGGCCTCGACATTCCCGCCACCAGCCACGTCTTCAACTTCGACGTCCCGCATCATGCCGACGACTACGTCCATCGCATCGGCCGCACCGGCCGCGCCGGCCGCGCCGGCACCGCGATCTCCATCGTCACCCCGCTCGATCAGAAATCGATGGTCGCGATCGAAAAGCTGATCGGGCAAACCATTCCCCGCGCCGAAGGCGGCGTCGAGGTCCAGTCGGCTGACGGCGCCGCCGCGCCGTCGAGCAGCGAAACCGAGCAGCCGCGTCGTTCACGCGGGCGCGAGAGACACGGATCGCGAGAAGGTTCGCGCGACGGCGCGCAGGAAGCCCGCAAGCCGCGCCGTGAGCGCGAACCGCGGCGCTCGGGCGGCGGCCGCAACTCCGGCCCATCAGCCGCAGCCGCCGGTGGCAGCATTCACGCCGCCGGTCGCTCCGCCTGCCTCGCGCACGCCTTCGATCGGCCGTGCCGAAGCACCGCCGGCGCCGCGCGATTCGGCATCGGAACCTGCCGATCACTCGCATCTTCCGGCGTTCCTGCTGCGACCGGTTCGCGCCCGGGTCTGATCGCCAGACCGCGTCCGAACAGCTCCGGCATGGAACCCGTTTACCGGTCGTTCATTCTCCTCCGTTAACTTGACCGCGATAATTTTAATTATTGCGTGTTGGGAACGGGCAGAACGCCCGCTATTTGGGGACATGATCGGTGATCAAGGTGCTCGACGAACACGAACGCACGATGGCCTTCGCCGAAGTCGCGCTTGGCCAGATCAAATCGCTCCGGCAGACCGCCGTCCCCCGCAATTATGAAATCTGGTACGTCTACGCGACCGGATACAATTCGCCGCTCAACAAGATCATCAACGAGACGCTGGCGCGCAACGGCAAGCTGACCGAAGCCGATCTCGAGCAGATCTACGAAACCTATCTTTCCCAGATCAAGACCACCGACCGCATCGACAAGGTCGGCGCGCGCGTGATCGGCGAAATCGACGACGTGATGAACCTCATCACCGAAGCGCTCGGAATGTCGGCGAGCTACGACGACAGCCTGTCCGGCGCGACCAAGAAGCTCTCGGTCGCCAAGAACCGCGACCAGGTCAAGGCGATCGTCGAAACGCTGGTGAAGTCCACCCGCGAGATGCGCGAAACCAACAAGGCGCTGGAAGACCGGCTGACGCTGTCGAAATCGGAGATCAGCAATCTGCAGCAGAGCCTGGAGGCGATCCGGGCCGAAAGCCTGACCGATCCCCTCACCGGCCTCGGCAACCGCAAATATTTCGACCGTTCGATCGATATGGCCGTTCAGAACGCGCTCGCCAACGGCGAGCCGCTTTCGCTGCTGATGTTCGACATCGATCACTTCAAGTCGTTCAACGATTCCTACGGCCACCTCACCGGCGATCAGGTGCTGCGGCTGGTCGGCATGTCGCTGAAGCAGACCATCAAGGGCCAGGACATCACCGCGCGCTACGGCGGCGAGGAATTCGCGGTGGTGCTGCCCAACACCGCGCTGCGCCAGGCGCTGACCGTCGCCGATCACATCCGCCGCGCCGTGATGGCAAAGGAATTGAAGAAAAAATCCACCGGCGAAATTCTCGGCCGCGTCACCATCTCGGTCGGCGTTTCCATGCTGAAGCCGGGCGACGATACCGATTCGCTGATCGAACGCGCCGATGCCTGCCTCTACGCCGCCAAGCGCAACGGCCGCAACCGCGTGATCTGCGAAGCCGATCCGGAATACGCCGCCGAAACCCACAGCCAGGTGGCGTGACGGCCGCTACATGATCGCCGTCATTCCGGATCGCGAGTGAAACGAGCGAGTCCGAATCCATAACCACCGCAGGGATTATCCGGGCCTGCGCCTCAGGTCGGCAATTGCCGACCGAGGAGGCATCCACAGATGTGCACATCCGGGAATGACGATTGTTAGATTGATCGATCCGGGGGTTAAATCCCTCTCCTCGGAATTCTCTTTTTAACGGCCGCCTTCGCGCTGTTTTTCTTCACGGCTTTCTTCGCCTTGCGCACCTTCGGACGCTTGCGCAACGCCGCGCGCTGCGCGGCCGCCAGGGCCGCCCGCGCCCAATCCGTCAGTTCCTCGGGATCGTCGTACAGCCGTTCCGGCAACTGCCAGTACGAGTCCACCGTGACGGTCTTGGCCCTGGTTTGATACTGAAACGGCTTTGATCCTTCCGCCTCGAACCGCGGAATGGTCTGATCGTCGGCGCGCAGATAAAGACCGCCGCGCAGCGCCAGCGCGAAGTTGGTGCCATCTGCGGAAATGCCGAAGCCCGAAAACATCCGGCGGATCGTCGACCGGCCCGAAATCCGCAAACAGGTCGATCAGGAAATCGCGGTCCATGAGGGGTGGCTCGCGTCTCTACGAAGTCGTCCCGCCGTTCGGCGGGACGACCCGCATTTGGCGTTTAGCCGTCAACCTTCGCGGCCGTCAGCTGCACCGACTCGCCGCAGCCGCAGGCGCCGGTCTGGTTCGGATTGTTGAAGATGAACTGCGCCGCATCTTGTCGACCTTGTAGTCCATCTCGGTGCCGAGCAGGAACAGCACGGCCTTGGGATCGACCAGGATCTTGACGCCCTTGTCCTCGACGACCTCGTCGGTGGGGCGGACATCGTGGGCGTATTCGACCGTATAGGATTGCCCGGCGCAGCCGCCGTTCTTGATGCCGACCCGCAAGCCCGACGATCTCGGAATCGGCGCGCTTGGTCAGTTCGGCAATCCGCAGCGCGGCGGCTTCGGTCAGCTTCATCACCTGCGGACGGGGCCGCGGCTTCGGCTTGGAGGCGGGCGTTGGTGAAGCGGGTGTCATGTCAGTCATGTGTTTAGTCCTCACGGCAAATCAATGCCGCTCATTGACGGCTTCGAGAGAACCGTAACCCTCACCCGGATCGTAAGAACGATCCGACTCTCCTATGTGAGACCGCACCTGCGGCACGCTCCTGATCAAACTCACTACCGACGTAACGCTTCACCACATATTGAGGACGAGGCGCGCCTCGTCGGTCATCCGGTCCGGCGTCCAGGCCGGCTCCCAGACCAGATTGACATTGACGATGCCGACGCCGGGAACGCTGGCGACCGCGTTCTCCACCATCGTCGGCAATTCGCCGGCCGCCGGACAATTCGGCGTCGTCAGCGTCATCTCGACGTCGACGGTGCGGTCGTCCTTGATGTCGACCTTGTAGATCAGGCCGAGCTCGTAGATATCGGCCGGAATTTCCGGATCGAACACGGTCTTCAGCGCGGCCACGATTTCGCCGCCGAGCCGCTCGGTCTCCTCCGGCGGCAGCGCCGAATGGGTTTCCATGTTGCTGGTCTTGGCGTTCCGGCATTCTTGGCTTCGACGAGTGTCGGTCATGAAAACAATTCCCGCGCCTTGATCAGCGCCTGTGCCAGATGGTCGACTTCTTCACGGGTATTATACATCCCGAACGAGGCGCGGCACGTCGCCGTGACATTGAACCGCTCTAAAAGCGGCATCACGCAATGGGTGCCGGCGCGCACCGCGATGCCCTGCCGGTCGATCACGGTCGCGACATCGTGGGGATGCGCGCCCTTCATCTCGAACGAGATCACCGGTCCCTTGTCGCGCGCGGTGCCGATCAGGCGCAGCGAATTGATTTCGCGCAGCCGCTCCTGGGCATAGGTCAGAAGACCATGCTCATGCGCGGCGATGCGCTCCTTGCCGATCGAATTGACGTAATCGATCGCCGCACCCAGCCCCACCGCCTCGACGATCGCCGGCGTCCCGGCCTCGAACTTGTGCGGCGGATCGCCATAGGTGACCCAGTCCCTTGCGACCTCGCGGATCATCTCGCCGCCGCCGTTGTAGGGGCGCATCGCCACCAGATGCTCGTGCTTGGCGTAGAGCACGCCGATGCCGGTCGGGCCGTACAGCTTGTGGCCGGTGAAGACGTAGAAATCGCAGTCGATGTCCTGCACGTCGATCGCCAGATGAACCGCGGCCTGGCTGCCGTCGACCAGCACCGGGATGCCGCGGGCATGGGCGATCTTCACCACGTCCTTGACCGGCACGATGGTGCCGAGCGCGTTCGACATCTGCGTGATCGCGACCAGTTTGGTGCGATCGGTCAAAAGCTTCTCGAATTCGTCGATCAGGAAATTGCCTTCGTCATCGACCGGCGCCCACTTGATGACGGCGCCATGACGTTCCCTGAGGAAATGCCAGGGCACGATGTTGGAATGGTGCTCCATGATCGAGAGCACGATTTCGTCGCCGGCCTTGATGTTCGGCTCGCCCCAGGACGACGCCACGAGGTTGATCGCCTCGGTGGCGTTGCGGGTGAAGACGATCTCCTCGTTGCGCCCGGCGTTGAGAAATTTCGCGACCTTGGCGCGGCCGCCTTCATAGGCCTCGGTCGCCGCATTGGCGAGGTAATGCAGCCCGCGATGCACGTTGGCGTATTCGCTTTTGTAGGCCTCGGTCATGCGGTCGAGCACCGCATTGGGCTTCTGCGCCGAGGCGGCGTTGTCGAGATAGACCAGCGGCTTGCCATAGACCGTGAGCGCCAGCGCCGGGAAATCCTCCCGTACCCGCGCCACGTCGTATGAACCGTTCGAGACTGCCGGATGCATGATCAACCCCGTGCCGCCAGCCAGCGCTGCGCCGCCGATATCGCGAGTTCACGCAAGGCATCATTGGCGATCGAACTCGATCGCCTCGCCGACGAATGCCTGGATCAGCAGCGCCTGGGCCTCCTTCTCGGAAAGCCCGCGCGCCCGCAGATAGAACAGCAGGCTCTCGTCGAGCGCCCCGGTGGTGGCGCCGTGGCCGCAGGTGACGTCGTCGGCAAAAATTTCCAGTTCCGGCTTGTTGTCGGCCTCGGCCTCGTCGGACAACAGCAGCGCCCGCGTCATCATCTTGGCGTCGGTCTTCTGCGCCTTGGGGCGAACGATGATGCGGCCCTGAAACACCGAATGTCCGCGGTCGTCGACCACCGCGCGGAAGATTTCGCGGCTGGCGCAGTTCGGCACCGCATGGTCCAGAAACAGCGTGGTGTCGGCGTGCTGGCGGCCATTGAGCAGATTGACGCCGTTGGTCTCGACGCGGGAACCCTCGCCGGCAAACGCGATCACGGCCTGATAGCGGCTGACATGCGACCCGCTGGTCATGCCGAAGGTGTTGAAATGCGCTTTCGCGCCCAGCGTCACCACCGAGGAGGAAATGTTGAAGGCCTCGCGGCTGTCTTCGATCAAACGCACATGGTCGAGCCGCGCATCGTCGCCGATCGCAAGCACCAGCGAGTCATGGACCTGATAGGTTTTGGCGCCTTCGGCGGCGATGTAGCTTTCCACCAAGGTCGCGCCGGCGGCCTTGCCGAGCCGCAACAGCGAGCGCGTGAACATCGCCGCAGGCTGCGCGCCGCTGGCGATATGAACGATGTGCAGGGGCTGGGTCAGCACGGCGCCGTCGGCGACCTCGATCACGACGCCATCCGTCATCATCGCGCTGTTGAGCGCCACCATCGCATCGGAACTATCCGGCGCGAGCAATTGGGCATGGAGCGCGGGATCGCCGGCTTCCAGCACCTCGCGCAGCGTGCGGATGCCAAGTCCCTGTTCCGGATCGGCCGTATCGGACAGCTTTGGCGCGAACACCCCATCCACCAGCACCAGCCGGCGCGCGCCCTCGATCGCGTGCAGCTTCAAGGCGGCGCCGGCGCGCTTCAGCGCTGCCGCATCCGGCGCCGCCGCCAGCGGCAACACCTCGCGCATCAGCACGCGCAGATCGGTATATTTCCAGTCCTCGATCCGCCGATGCGGCAGGCCTGCGCGCTCGTAAGCCTCGAACGCCTGCTGACGCGCGGCTCGGCGACCTTGCCTGTGCCCGGCAGCCGGTCTCGCGCGACGGCGAAGATATCGCTCAGCGCGCGTCCGGTTTCAGTTTTCGCCAATGCGACGTTCATCATAAAATCCGTTCAGGTCTTAAGCCGCGTCTTCGAACTGGGCATAGCCGGAAGCCTCGAGCTCCAGCGCCAGTTCCTTGCCGCCGCTCTTCACGACACGGCCCTTCGACATCACGTGCACGAAATCGGGCACGATGTAATTCAGCAGCCGCTGATAATGCGTGATCACCACCATGGCCCGGTCCGGCGAGCGCAGCGCGTTGACGCCGTCGGCGGCGACCCGCAGCGCGTCGATGTCGAGACCGGAATCCATTTCGTCGAGGATGCACAGGCTCGGCTCGAACAGCGCCATCTGCAGAATCTCGTTGCGCTTCTTCTCGCCGCCGGAGAACCCGACATTGACGCCGCGGCGCAGCATGTCCTGCGGAATGTTGAGGGATGCGGCGACGCTCGCGCACCTTCTTGAGAAAGTCCGGCGTGGAGAATTCGCTCTCGCCGCGCGCCTTGCGCTGGGCGTTCAGCGCGGTGCGCAGGAACGTCATGGTGGCGACACCGGGAATTTCCACCGGATACTGGAACGCCAGGAACACGCCCTTGGAGGAACGCTGGTCGGGCGACATCTCCAGCAGGTCTTCGCCGTTGAACAGGATCTCGCCGCCGGTGACTTCGTAGCCCGGCTTGCCGGCGATGACATGGCTCAGCGTCGACTTGCCGGAGCCGTTCGGCCCCATGATGGCATGCACCTCGCCCTTGTTCACGGTGAGCGAAAGCCCGTGGAGAATCTCACGCTCCTCGACACGGACCTGCAGATTTTTGACTTCGAGTAGTGACATCATGTTTTCCCAGTGCGTCATCCTGAGGTGCGAGCCGCCTTCGGCGAGCCTCGAAGGATGATTTCCGTTTGTTCAGTCACCCTTCGAGGCTTGCTTCGCAAGCACCTCAGGATGACGGCTTCACTATCCAACCGATCCCTCCAGCGAGATCGAGATCAGCTTCTGCGCTTCCACCGCGAATTCCATCGGCAATTGCTGCAGCACGTCCTTGACAAAACCGTTGACCACGAGGCCGACGGCTTCCTCCTGGCTCAGCCCGCGCTGCACGCAATAGAACAGCACGTCCTCGGATATCTTCGAGGTGGTCGCCTCATGCTCGAACAGCGCGGACGAATTCTTCGCCTCGATATAGGGCACGGTGTGCGCGCCGCATTGGTCGCCGATCAATAGCGAGTCGCAGGCGGTGAAATTGCGCGCGCCGGTCGCCTTGCGATGCGCGGTAACGAGGCCGCGATAGGTGTTCTGCGACACGCCGGCCGCGATCCCCTTGGAGATGATCCGGAGGTGGTGTTCTTGCCGAGATGGATCATCTTGGTGCCGGAATCGACCTGCTGGTGGCCGTTCGAAATCGCGATCGAATAGAATTCGCCGCGCGAATTGTCGCCGCGCAGGATGCAGCTCGGATATTTCCAGGTGATGGCCGAGCCGGTCTCGACCTGGGTCCAGGAAATCTTCGAATTGTTGCCGCGGCAATCGCCGCGCTTGGTGACGAAATTGTAGATGCCGCCCAGCCCTTCCGAGTTGCCGGGATACCAGTTCTGCACCGTCGAATATTTGATCTCGGCATCGTCAAGCGTGATCAGCTCGACCACCGCGGCGTGCAGCTGGTTTTCGTCGCGCTGCGGCGCGGTGCAGCCTTCGAGGTAGCTGACATAGGCGCCCTTGTCGGCGATGATCAGGGTGCGCTCGAACTGGCCGGTGTTGCGTTCGTTGATGCGGAAATAGGTCGACAGCTCCATCGGGCAGCGCACGCCCGGCGGCACGTAGACGAACGAGCCGTCGGAAAACACCGCCGAATTCAGGGTCGCAAAATAATTGTCCGAAGTCGGCACCACAGTGCCGAAATACTTCTTCACCAGTTCCGGATGTTCGCGGATCGCCTCCGAGATCGGCATGAAGATCACGCCGGCCTGCTTGAGCTCCTTCTGGAAGGTGGTCGCGACCGACACCGAGTCGAACACCGCATCGACCGCGATGCGCCGCTCGCCTTCGGGACGCACCACGCCCTCCAGCACTTCGATCTCGCGCAGGGGAATGCCGAGCTTCTCATAGGTCTTCAGGATTTCCGGATCGACCTCGTCGAGCGAGCCGATCGTCTTCTTCGGCTTCGGCGCCGAATAGTAATAGAGGTCCTGGTAATCGATTTTGGGATAGTCGACCCGCGCCCATTTCGGCTCGGTCATGGTCAGCCAGCGGCGATACGCCTCCAGCCGCCACTCCAGCATCCAGGCCGGCTCGTTCTTTTTCGCGGAAATGAAGCGGACCGTATCCTCCGACAGCCCCTTGGGGGCCTTGTCGGACTCGATAACGGTCTCAAATCCATATCGATATTGATCGACGTCGATCCGCCTGACGCGATCGACAGTCTCTTGTACGGCCGACATTTTTATCCTCCGCTCGCGGTTTCAAGGACCGCGGTGGATCAATTCCGTAAGACTATTACGATGTTTCTTCGACGAAATCACCTGCTTAGAACCGTTCAAGCTGTGTTTCGTCGTAATCCTTTAAGTAGGGTACCTGCGAGCTTTCGCCAAGCCTCAATGCAGTGATCGATGTCCGCAGCCGACGTGGACCAGCCCAGACTGAGCCGCACTGCTCCCTGGGCGATTTCGGGGCCGAATCCCATGGCTTCCAGCACATGGGAAGGCTGGACCTTGCCCGACGAGCATGCGGAACCCGAGGATACCGCGATACCCGCGAGATCGAACCCGATTACCGCGGTCTCGGCCTTGAGGCCGGGAACCGTGAACAGCGTGGTATTCGGCAGCCTAGGTACGTCACCGGAGAACACGATGACACCCCGGGTTTGCCGCAAGCCGTCCTCAAGACGGTTTCGTAGCCCTTCCAGGCGGATGCGCGTCACCCGTCAGAGCGCCGATGGCGGCCTTCGCCGCGGCACCGAACCCGGCAATTCCGGCCACGTTCTCGGTTCCCGCCCGCCGGCCCAGTTCCTGACCGCCGCCACGCAGCAACGGTTCAAGTCCCAGCAATCCCTCGGCCAGAACCACGGCGCCAACGCCCTTGGGACCGCCAATCTTGTGCCCGGACAGCGTCACCAGATCGGCGTTCATCGCATTGATATCAAAAGGTATTTTTCCGAACGCCTGGATCGCGTCGACATGCAGCAGGCCGCCTGCTGCATGGACAATCTCACCCACCTCGGCCACCGGCTGCAGCGCGCCGGTTTCGTTGTTGGCCAGCATCACCGACACCAGCGCCGGCGGTCCGCCCGCGAGCTGCGCGCGCAGACGATCCAGATCCAGCACGCCGGCAGCGGTGACGCCGACGATACCGATCGCCTCTACGGGAAACCGTCCGCCGGAGAGCACCGAAGCGTGCTCGATGGCCGAGACCAGCAGCCTTTCGACCGTAAGCCCGGAGCCGCGCCGAAGCCCGGGCGTCAGCGCCAGCGCGTTGGCCTCGGTTCCCCCCGACGTAAAGACGAGATCCCGGGGTGCGGCGCCGACCGCGCCAGCAATGGAACCCCTGGCGGCCTCGACCAGCCGCCGGGCCTGGCGGCCTTCAGCGTGAACCGAGGAGGGATTGCCTGGGAGCTCCCATGCCGCCGCCATCGCTTCCCGGGCCTCCGGGCGAAGCGGGGTAGTTGCATTCCAGTCGAGGTAGACCCGAGGGGACATAAGGCGTTCCAGGTTTCAGTCCAAACAGCGGCCGCAGCACGCGCACACGGCGGGCGATCTCGTAGGTCGCGGCACAGCTGGCAAGCGTGCCCAATACCACGATGCTCGCCTCGATCGATGCCGGCAGGCCGAGACCCCTCAATTCATGCGCGATCAGGATAATCGCGGTCTGATGCACGATATAGTATGGAAACACCGCATCGGTCAGATAGCGGCGCGCGGAAGAATCCCGGTTCAGCCAGCGCCGGGCAAAACCAAGCACGGCGACGATGCAGAACCATTGATAGCAGCCATAGGCGGTCCCGGCGTAAATTTTCAGGGCGAGAGGCATCGGCTGCCCGATCGGATAAAGCTCTCGCAGAACGAGGCCGGAGACGAACAGCGTTATGGCCGTCGCAAGTGCCAGCCAGCGAAGCCGCTGAAACGCAACCCAGACGCCGTCGGTTCGCGCCACCAGAAAACCCAACAGGAAGACGGTGCCGTAGAGGGCGTGGCTGTACCAGTCGCCCGACATCGCGTGGGTCTGCGGGAAGCGCGGCAGCAGCAATAGCCGATAGCCCGTCATCATCGCCGCCGGCAACACCATTAGCCAGCCCCCGCGCAGAATGGGAGCCATCGCCTGCTCGAAACGCCGCCCGAGGTCCGGCACCAGCAGCAGAACCCCACCGAGGATCATCGTGTAGACCCAGAGATAGGCCACGAACCACAGATGATTCCAGGTCGGCAGCAGCAGGCAGGGACCGGGATCGCAGAACTGCGAACCGAATGCGAAATAGTGCGTCACATAGAAATCCAGAAAGCCGCCGTCATAGCCGACGCTTTCCAGAATCTGATCGTAGGCCTGCGGCGGCACGATCACGAACATGCCGAACAGCAGCGGCGGCAGCAGCCGCAGGGTGCGGGATCGCAGCAACTGACCTGCGGGCAATTTGCCGAGCATGAATCGCGTTGCCGCACCCGATACCAGGAACAGCAGCGCCAACCGCCATGGATTGAGCGCCACCATCAGCGGTTCCAGTTCCGTGATCCGGTGCGCGCTCTTGATGTGAAATCCCCAGGACACGTAGAGCATGCCGACATGGTAGAGGATCAGCAGCCCGAAGGCCGAGATCCGCACCCAGTCGAGGTCGACCCGCCGCTCAGACGCCGGAACACCAAAAAGCGGTGGGTGTGATATGATTTCTCGCTTCATCTCTCGATCTCCGAATGCGCGATGAACCCGATGAGTGACATCAAAAATGCGCAAGCCGGCCCCCGAGTCGAGCCGGTTTGGGACCAGAAACGGCCCGCATGGGATCAGGCGAGACCTGGTGGGGCCAGCGGCTGGCTGCGCGGGATATCCGGGGCCGATTGGCTGCTCTATGGCGCGGTCGCAGCGGTCGCGGTCGGGATCGGAATCGTCAACGCCCTCTCCAAGGCGCAAGACGCCGCCTGGCGTGGCGGCGTTTACGATGCCCGCACGCCGCTGCTCTGGGAGATGACCAGCGTCGTCACCGTCGTCCTGCTCGCGCCGCTGCTGTTCGTCGCGGTTCGGCGGATGCGCCACGTGCCGGGATGGCCGCTGCGCATCGCACTGGCGATCGCCGCCATCGTCGCTTTCTCGGCCCTGCACATTGCCGGCATGGTGGCTCTGCGCAAATTCGCGATGTGGCTTGCCGGCGGCAGTTATGATTTTCACTTTGCGGCCGCGACGCTGATCTATGAATTCCGCAAGGACGTGATCACCTGCCTGTTGATCGGCGGCGCGTTGTGGCTGATCGACGGTCGCCGCGAAGCGGAGCAATTCCGCTCGGCCGCGACCACAGTCCCGGCCGACCCACGGTCGGCGGCGCCCCACATGGTCTGGCTCCGCGACGGTTCGACCCGCATCCGCATTGAACCCGGCGAGATCCTGTGGATCAGTTCAGCCGGAAATTACGTCGAATACAGCCTTGCCGACGGCGTCCATCATTTGGTCCGGGGAACGCTCGCCGCCGAGGGAGCACGGCTGACAAGGTTTGGCATCGTGCGGGTGCACCGGACCCGGCTGGTCAATCTGTCCCGCGTGACCGGGCTCAAGGCCGGCCCGAATGGAGACTTCGAGTTGACGCTCGATAGCGGACAGGTGATCGCGGGCAGCCGCCGTTACCGCAGCGCCGTGGCCTCGATTGAAGAGCTTGCCGCCCATTCCGCCGCGGTTCCGCAACCATAGCGGCGCCCATGCCTGAAATCCCGGCCGGCACATCCGTTGCCCGGCCAAAAGCAAATTTCGCTGGGATTATAAAACCTTAATCCGGGATGATGACCGGTATTCGAGGCCTTGCGGGTCCACAAAACCCTTGCTTTTTGCCCCTCGCCTCATGTTAGAACGCGGCCTCCAGTTCACCGAGCGCCGTTCGCTTAAGCGCCCAACGACGCCTGATCCGCCCCTTTTATCTTTGCCAGGCTCAATCTGCGAAAGAGCCCGATGACGCCAGCATAAAAGCGGTTGATTTTGCCAAGGGATCACAATGCCTGAAGTCATTTTCACCGGCCCCGCGGGTCGTCTCGAAGGCCGTTACCATCCGGCGAAGCAGAAGAACGCGCCGATCGCGATGGTGCTGCATCCGCATCCGCAGTTTCACGGCACGATGAATCATCAGATCATCTACCAGTGCTACTACGCGTTCGCGCATCGCGGCTTTTCGGTGCTGCGCTTCAACTTCCGCGGCGTCGGCCGCAGCCAGGGTTCGTTCGATCACGGCACCGGCGAACTGTCGGATGCGGCGTCGGCACTCGACTGGGCACAGACCATCAACCCGGAAGCGCGCGCCTGCTGGGTCGCCGGCTTCTCGTTCGGCGCCTGGATCGGCATGCAGCTGTTGATGCGCCGCCCCGAAGTCGAAGGTTTTATCTCGATCGCGCCGCCCGCCAATCTCTACGATTTCTCGTTCCTGGCGCCCTGCCCGTCCTCGGGCCTGATCGTGCATGGCGAAAAGGATGCGGTGGTGCCGCCCAAGGACGTCAACACGCTGGTGGAAAAACTCAAAACCCAAAAGGGCATCGTGATCGACCAGCAGATCATCCCCGGCGCCAACCATTTCTTCGACGGCAAGCTGCAGCCGCTGATGGAAACAGTGACCGGCTATCTCGACATGCGGCTCGCCAACGTGCGGTAACGGGCCGGCCCGCGATGAATTCCTTCATCGCATTGCTGCGTGCGGTCAATGTCGGCGGCACCGGCAAATTGCCGATGAGCGAGCTCAAGGACATCTGCGAGCAACTGGGTTTTGGGCGGGTGCGAACCTACATCGCATCCGGCAATGTCGTCTTCACCTCTGGGAAATCCGAGGGCGCGATCAAGACGGCGCTCGAGGCCCGGCTCGAGGCCTATGCGGGCAAGCCGGTCGGGGTGTCCGTGCGCAGCGCCGCCGAAATGGCGCAGGTGCTGGCGGACAATCCGTTCCCGAATGCGCCTGCCAACCGGACCATGGCGGTTTTCCTCGACCGCCCGCCAGCTGCCGACGCGTTGGCCGGCATTCGTGGCCAGCGCGACGAGCAGATCGCGCTTGGGCGCCGCGAGATCTACATCCATTACGGCGACGGCATGGCGAAATCGAAGCTCGTCATACCAGCCGCAAAAACAAGCACCGCGCGCAACATCAACACGGTTGCGACGCTCGCCCGGATGGCTGCCGAGGCCTGAGACAGCGCCGAATACCGGCCAATGCTCACGGTCGCGCGATCACTCCGCCCGTCATCGGGATCGGCACGCCTGTCGTGGCGGGATAGCTGAGCGGCAGGCCCTTCAGGCCGCGCGCAGCCAGAAACCCGAACGCCTGCGCCTCGATGGCGTCGGCCGACCAGCCCAGCGCGTCGGCGGCCTCGACGGTGGCGGGCTGCAAGCCGCTCGCGCAGCATCCGCATCATGGTGAGATTGCGGGCGCCGCCGCCGGCCACGATCCAGCTCTTCGGCGGCTTCGGCAATTGCGGAACGATCCGGGCGATCGCCGCGGCGGTGAAGGCGGTCAGGGTCGCGGCGCCATCGGCGGGCGCCATCTCGCGCAGCACCAGCGACGCAAAATCGTTGCGGTCGAGCGATTTCGGCGGCGGCAGCGCAAAGAACGGATGTTCCAGGGCGCGGGCGACCCATGCCACGTCCACCGCGCCCTGCGCCGCCATGCGGCCTTCGCAATCGAACGGCTGGCCGGTCATGCGGAACATGAAGTCGTCGAGCAGCGCATTGCCGGGCCCGGTATCGCAGGCGATCAGGGTATCGGCGCCATCGATATAGGTGATGTTGGAGACGCCGCCGATATTGACCACCACCATCGGCCCCTCGCGCTCCAGCGACTGCGCCAGCGCGCGGTGATAGACCGGCACGAACGGCGCGCCCTGGCCGCCGGCGGCGACATCGGCGGCGCGGAAATCATGCATCACAGGGATATGGATCGCCTTGGCCAGCGCCGTTGCATCGCCGATCTGCACCGTCATTTTCTGCGCCGGGCGGTGCAGCACGGTCTGGCCGTGAAAGCCGACGATATCGATAGTCCTCGCGGGAGATATGGTTTTGCGCGGTAAAGGCGGCGACCGCCTCGGCATGCGCGATGGTGACCGCCCGTTCGGCCTCGCGCAAAATGCCCGGCCGCGCATCGCGCTGCGGCAGGTGGATGGCCTCGGTCAGGGCCTGGCGCAGCAATCCGCGCTCGGTGTCGGTGTAGGGCCGGTACCCCGAGGGGCCAAACGCCTTCACCCGCTTGCCGTCGGTTTCGATCAAGGCGACGTCGACCCCGTCGAGCGAGGTGCCGCTCATCAGACCGATCGCCGTCATCATCATCGCCATGCGTGCCCTCAGGACGCCCTGCCCTTGACGCCCGCCTTGTGTCAAACAAGCACATCTTATAATGCCACAACGCGCCGCGCAGCGGCAGCCTATTCCACGATGGTTCCGTATTTCCCTGAAAATACCGTGAACAAGAATGATCAGAGTCGCACACAAATGACTGCTTTTAAATCTGATTTTCTCAATGTGCTGCAGAACGCGGCTTCATTCATCAATCTTCCGATTTCGAGGGCCTCGACGCGCTCGCCGCCAAGGGCGAAGCTGACAGCCTATGTCGGCTATCGACTGCACCGCGCCGTCGCTGCATGTCGGCTACTACCTGCACCATGATGATGCTGTATTGGCTGCAGCAGACCGGCAACAAGCCGATCACGCTGATGGGCGGCGGCACCACCATGGTCGGCGATCCCTCCGGCAAGGACGAGACGCGCGCGATCCGCAGCATCGAGGAAATCGAGCCAACAAGGACGGCATCCGCGGCGTGTTCGCCAAGGTCCTGCAGCTACGGCGACGGCGCGCACGACGCCGTGATGCTCGACAATGCCGAATGGCTGACCAAGCTGAACTGGATCGAGATGCTGCGCGACATCGGCCGGCATTTCTCGGTCAACCGCATGCTGGCGATGGACTCGGTGCGACTGCGGCTGGAACGCGAGCAGGAGATGAGCTTTATCGAATTCAACTACATGATCCTGCCAGGCGTATGATTTCGTCGAATGCTCGACCGGCGTTACGATTGCCGTCTGCAGATGGGCGGCTCCGATCAATGGGGCAACATCGTCAACGGCGTCGATCTCGGCCGCCGCATGGGCACGCCGCAATTGCACGCGCTGACGACGCCGCTGATCACGACGGCGTCGGGCGACAAGATGGGCAAGACCGCCAGCGGCGCGGTCTGGCTCAACGCCGATATGAAAAGCCCTTACGAATTCTGGCAGTTCTGGCGCAACACCGACGACGCCGACGTCAGTCGCTTCCTGAAGCTGTTCACGACGCTGCCGCTGGACGAGATCGAACGGCTGGCGGCGTTGCAGGGCGGCGAGATCAACGAAGCCAAGAAAGCCCTCGCCGATGCTGCGACCGCGCTGCTGCACGGGCGTGGACGCGGCCGGTCTCGCCGCGGAAACCGCGCGGCAAACCTTTGAGGAAGGCGCGATCGCCGAAAACCTTCCGACGATCGAGATTTTACGCGCTGAACTCGAAGCCGGCGCCGGCGTGCTGGCGACTGTTCGTCAAGGCCGGGCTTGCCGCGTCGAATGGCGAGGCGCGGCGCCAGATCAAGGGCGGCGGTCTGCGCGTCAACGATGCCGCTGTCACCGACGAGAAGATGATCCTGAAACTCGCGGACCTCACGCCGGAAGGCGTGATCAAGCTGTCGCTCGGCAAGAAGCGCCACGTCCTGCTCAGAGCCTGCATAGGCGCATTCGCTTTAGACCCCTGCTCTTTCAGGCGGAAACGCGCTCCTTGGTGCTCATGGATCAGAATGCGCCGAGGGAGCACACGACGACGCCGCCGCTGAAACCGGCGCGCGTGGCGCTTAACGTGCTGGCGCTGTGCTTTGCGCTATCGGTGCTCGGCCGCGGCCTCGGCGAGAGTTTTACCGTGTTTCCTGAAGCCGATTTCGGAGAATTTTGGCTGGGACCGCGCGCAGGTCGTTTCGGTCTATTCGCTGGCCGCACTGGCGGGCGGCCTGGCGTCGCCGCTGATCGGCCGGCTGTTCGACCATTCGGGCCCGCGCACGGTCTATTCGCTCGGGTTGGCGCTGCTGGGCGGCGCGTTCCTGGTCGCCGCCCATGCCACCCAGCTCTGGCAGTTCCAGCTGAGCCTCGGCCTTTGCGTCGGTTTCGGCATCGCCTTTATCGGCAACGTTCCGAATTCGATCCTGCTCGGCCGCTGGTTCGGCCCGCGATTGCCGACCGCGATGGCCATCGTCTATTCCGCGACCGGCGCAGGCGTGCTGATCCTGCTGCCGGCGTCGCAAGTCCTGATCGATCATCTCGGCTGGCGCGGCGCCTATCAGATTTTCGGCGCCATCACCCTGTTCCTGCTGTTGCCGCTGCTGCTGTTGCCATGGCGGCTGTTCTACGTCGGTTCGCCACATCTGGCCAAGAGCGCGGCCGCCGATTTGGTCGACGAGGGCTGGACCTTGCTGAGCGCGATGCGCCACCACGCGTTCTGGGCGCTGTTCTCGACCTTCTTCTTCACCGCGATCGGGATGTATGCGATTTCGCCGCAAGTCGTCGCCTATCTGATCGATGCGGGGTTCCCGCCGTTGCAGGCGGCGACCGCCTGGGGGTTCAGCGGTGTCGTGCTGCTGTTCGGCATGCTCGGCGTCAGCTGGCTCGACGGCGTCATCGGCCGCAGGCCGTCGGTCTTGTTGAGCTACGCCGTTTCGATCGTCGGCATCATCATGCTGTGGCTGCTGCAATGGTATCCGAACTTCTGGCTGCTGACGGGCTTCGTGGTCTGCTTCGGCAGCATGATCGGCTCGCGCGGCCCGCTGCTCACGGCAACGGCGATGAAGATATTTCGCGGCGAGCGGGTCGGGACCATCTATGGCGCCATTTCGATCGGCAGCGGACTCGGATCGGCGTTCGGCTCCTGGGGTGGAGGGCTGATCCACGACTGGACCCACAGCTATAATCCGCTGCTCGCGTTCGCGCTGGTCAGCGTGCTGCTGGGAATGATTCCGTTCCTGGTGGTGCCGGCGCTGCGGCGGTAGAAACACGCGCTGCCACGCAGGTGGGAACCGTTCATTATTGGTAAAAAGGTTGCTGCTAATGCCTCTGGGAACAATTCTCCCCAGAGGTCGCAATGAACCTGCTTAGCCGATTGAAGATCCGTACCAAACTCGCGAGCATGGTGGCGCTGTCGGCACTGACCGTTTGCGCGATCATCGCGCTGTCGGCATCGCTGAGCCAGAGCCGTATGCGGGAAGACCGGATCGCCCAGCTACGCACGGCGGTCGATCAGTTGGTCGGCATGGCCCAGTCATTGCAGGACGAAGTCGCGGCCGGAAAAATGACCTTGGCCGAGGCGCAGGCCCAGTTTCGCAGGCGTGGCAGAAGCATGACCTTCAACAAAGGGCAAGGCTACCCCGTCGCCTACAACGCGGACACGTCGATCCTGCTGAACGGGGCCAACCCCCAACTCGAAGGCAAAATCACCGGCGCGACCGATTCCAACGGTGTCGTGATCGCCAACGCCCAGATTGGCGCCGCCGAGCAGAGCCCTGAGGGAGGTACCGCAGCCTATCTCTATCCCCGTCCCGGACAGACCGTCCCCGTTCAAAAGCTGGTCTTCGCGCGTCGGTTTGCGCCATGGAACGTGGTCATGAGCTATGCGCTGTATGTGGATGATGTCGACGCGGACGTAAATGCGTTGCTGCTTCGCCTTGGCGCGATCGGCGCCGGCGTCATGGTGCTGATGGCATTGCTGTCATGGCTGATCGCCCGGGATATCCTGGGAGCGCTCGATCGGCAGAGGATCCGGATGCAAAGCATCGCCACGGGATCGATCGACCATGCGGTCGAAGAAACCGAACGCGGCGACGAGATCGGACGCATGGCCGAAACGCTGGAAATCCTGCGGCAGACCGCCATGACGGCGCGGACCCTGGCGGCGGAGCAGATCGCGACCAAGCAACAGGGCGAAAACGAGAAGCGTGAAGCGCTTGTTGCGCTCGCCGATCGATTCGATGCTTCGGTGGGACAGCTGGTTGGACTGATGGCGTCGGGATCGGGCGAACTGGAAGCCACCGCGCAATCCATGACCGGTACCGCGGAGCGCACCAACAACCAGGCCACGATGGTCAGTTCGGCGGCAGCGGAAGCCAGCACGCGGGTGCAAACGGTGGCCGCGGCGGCGGAACAATTGTCCTCGTCGATCAGCGAAATCAGCCGTCAGGTCGCACAATCCGCCACTATCACCATCCGCGCCGTCGACAGCGCGCGCCGTACCGACACCATCGTGCGCGCCCTGTCCGATGGGGCCCATCAGATCGAGCACGTGGCGGAACTGATTTCGAATATCGCGGGACAGACCAATCTGCTGGCGCTCAACGCCACCATCGAAGCCGCGCGCGCCGGCGAAGCCGGCAGGGGTTTTGCGGTGGTAGCGGCCGAGGTCAAGAGTCCTCGCAAGCCAGACCGCGGAAGCCACCAAGGAGATCGGCACCCGCATTACCCAGATCCAGAGCGCAACCAAGGAAGCGGTCGACGCCATCCAGGGCATCACCGCCACCATCGAGGAAGTCAGCGCGATTGCCACGACGATCGGCTCGGCGATCGAGGAGCAAGGTGCGGCCACCGCGGAGATCGCGCGCAATGTGACGCAGACGGCGCAGGCGACCCAGGCGGTGACGACAAATATCGGCGGCGTCAGCGCCGCGGCCAATGAAACCGGCGGCGCCGCCGGCCTCGTGCTTACCGCGGCCTCCAATCTCTCCAAGCAGGCCGAGCAGCTGTCCGGCGAGGTCAACACCTTCCTGGCCGGCGTGCGCGCCGCTTGACCGCGGCTCAAGGGGTCCCTAGGCAGCATCCTGTATGTCGAAACGAGCCACCTTACCCTCTCGAAGACGGAAAACGTGTCCGACCGTCTTGTCTTTAAGCCCGTGCGTCTGCCCCTGGAGCGGTTTGCCTTCGAGATCGCGGACGGACTGCCGGACTTCTGCGATGATCGCGCCATCCGCGGTTCGATGAAAACTCACAGGCTCGACGTGCGGACTGACCATGGTCCACTGGCGCGTCCAGTACTCGCGTACTGCGTCGCGCCCATGAACGTGGCCACCATCCATACCGTTGGCCCAGACGACATCATCGGCGAGCACGGCCAGTACGCCGTCAATGTCCCGCGCGTTAAAGCGATCGTAGATGCGCTTGAGGAGTTCGACATCACCATCCATTGGTTCTCTCCTTGGCATGGCGCCCGCGTTGCGTCCTTCTGAGCAGGGGGACTCTGAGAAGGCAGACTGACCGGACCGTCCGTTGAAGGCTGATTGAGCCCGAACCCCAAAGCGCTCGCCGGAGGCTCAGTTGTTCGTCGCCGGAAGCTCGGTCGGATTGGCTTGCTTGCCGGTGCCGAATTCAAAGATCTTCCTGAGCACCCCCGGCGCCATCGCTGAAATCGGATTGACGCGAAGCACCGGCGCGCCGGTCGAACCAACCACCTCGTAGGTGACGCCGATCAGGCCCTCATTGCTGCCGCCGCCGAGGAACAGGCCGACAATCGGAATCTGGCCGAACATATTGTTCAGCCCGTACATCGGAACGAAGGTGCCACTCATGCGCACCTGATTGCCGGGATAGTCGATGTTGCCTTCGATGGTGCCACCGACCATCGGGCCTTTCACGACGCCCTCCCGGATCGTGAGCTGCCCGTTCTGCCGGGTGAATTCCGCGCGCAATGCCGAGAAGGAAACGCCGCTCTGCACGCCGGTTGCCCCGCCCGCAGCCACCCGATCAAGCGAAGCCTCTCCCTTGACGGAGAAATTGCGAACGTTGATCAGCCCTTCTTTCGCGCTGGGTTCGACCGTCGGTGGATCCATCGCCAGCTGAAGCTGGCCTCCAACCATCTTGGAGTAGGTGTCGGTGAAGCGGAAGAAGGCGCCGGCGTCATTGGTCTCGAGATAGATCACCTCGCGTCCCTGCGCGGGCCTGCGCAAATCACCCATCAGAGGCGTATCCCGACCAAGCTTGCCGGTGAGCGCGAAGCTTTTGATCGCGCCATTGCGCCGTGACAATTTGCAATCGACGCTGCGCAGCGCCTCGCCATAATTGCCGGCCACCGCGCCGAGCTTCACGTCGACGTCAAAATCGGGGTTCTTGGCTACGCTTTTGGTGTCCGCCTCCTTGCCCGAAATGGCTGACTTGAGAAAACCGCGACCGTCGAACACGTCGCCGCGCATGGTCACTTTCAGGACGCCGTCGGAGCCGCGATCGACCTTCAGCGAGGCCTTGTCGCCTTCGGAGGGAGAATAGGTCGGGAAGTTGGCGTTCATCAGGTCGTGGTTCTGATCGAATTCGAGCGATCCCTTGATCGATACGCCGCCGCCGTCGATGACGATGTCTTCGAAGCGGGTCGATTGCGGCTTCTGCACCACGTTGAAAACCGCATGGCTCGCCTTGCCCGGCAATTTGACCCAACCCGGCAGGATATTGTCGAGCTTCAACGCGGTCAGATCGGCGTCGATGCCGACCCGGCTGTCGGCGCCGATCTTGCCGGTCACCTTGATCGGGAGCGCGCCGCTCACGGCCGGCCCGAGATCCAATCCGAGCCGGGTCGCGGCTCGCGTCGTCGAGTGTCGCCTGCAACTTGATATCGGCGTCGCCCTCGCTCGGCTTGCGATAATCCAGCGAGGCCGGCTGGCCATTGATCTTGACGTCGCCCTTGACCTGATATCCCCCGTTGTTGGCGACGACCTTCAGCGTGTTGGCTTCGAGCTTTTGATTCATCACCAGGTGATCGGCGGCAAATCCGGCGAGGTCGGCGGTAATGCCGTAGGTCGTGTCGGCCTTGGTGAGTTCGCGCTTGATCGGCAGGCCGAGCGTGACCATGCGCGGAAACCGTTCCCTTGCTCGCATTGGGATCGATCAGCGTGCCGGAAAATTCACTGAGGCGATCCGAGGCGAGAATCTCGGCCGCCGCCGGCACCGGGCCATCGATCCGGAATTTCACCCGGGCCGGCGCCGGCTTGGGCGCCATGTCCGGCACCTCGAACACGAAATCGGTGATGTTGAGTTTGCGGCCCGCCGGCGTATCGACCGTCGCCCTGCCCGATGGTCACGGTCGCGGTGCGGCCGGTGACATGGGCTTTCAAATCCGCATCGCGCACCGACGGCAAATCATCCACCGGCCGCAATGTCACGCCGCTGGCGACGATGTTGACGGCAAGGCCGTCATCCGGGATCGGCGGCCCACGCCGCGAAAGGTTTCGGACCGGCGAGTTGACGCCGATCTCGATGCGCTGAAGCGAACCGCGGTCGACCCGGTCGATCACCCATTCGCGAACCTCCGGAACGATCGAGGATCGGCCACATCCGCTTCAGCGCCGACGCCGACATCGGCGTTCCCGGCGAAACCGAGCGTCAGGCGCGGCTCCGCCGAATAATCGACACTGCCGGTTCCGGCGACGCCGATCTCGCCGTTGCTGATGTCGGCCTGGGTCAGCAGCACGCGGCGCTTTTCGGTGTCGAAGCGCAGCCCGATGGCGATGCGATTGAAGATCAGCGGCGGTTCGCCGTCGTTCCCGCCAGCACGATGGTGCCGCCGCTAAAACCCATCTGCCAGTCGGGAACGCTGTCGTTGGGCGGCTCAAGATGGGCCAGCAAGCGTGATCCGGTTGGCACCGGAAACGATCTTGAACGGCGCTACCAGCACGCGCCGCCCGGAATCCCACTCGACGTCGACTTCCGCCGAATCGATCGCCATCGGATAATCGGGCGTGTCGCTGTCGATGATGTTTCCCGCGCCCGCGGTAATCTTGCCGCGGAAATAGGTCGGCAGGCCGTCGCGGCCCAGTTCACCCTTCAATTCGCCGGTCAGCGGCAAATCGGCGCTGTAGGTCAGGTCCTTCAGCCGCAGCGCCAGCAGGATATTCGTGGTCGAGACCTTGTCGGCGCGGATATCGACCGATCGCACGCCGTTGGCGGGAGCTCCGACCGCGACGCGAAGCGACCAGGCATGGCTGCCCTCCTCGCCGACGCTCAGCGCCACCCCGCCGCCGCTCGGCCGGCGAAGGCTGAGGGTGATGTTTTCGAAGTTCCATTTGTTGCCGCGCTGCTGATCGTCGACGATCAGGTTGCCGTTCTTCAAACCGATTTCATTGAGGTTTTGTCCGTCGAGCCCGGTCAGGCTCAGGCTGTCGAGCCAATCGAGGCCGGCCAGCAATCCGCTTGGCGCATCGCGGTTATCGGGACCCGGCGCGGTCGTGCCGGATTGAGCGGCCGAGGTGACGGAGAAGCGGCGTGAGCGGCGAACCGGCGCGACGGCGGCGGTCGCGCCGGGCTGTCGTTTTCGAGGTGACGCCGGTCGCGAGCGGCCGGGCGTTGTCACCGGTGGAAACCGTCACATAGCCATCCGGGGTGATGCGCACCGAGAGCTCGGCATCCACCAGATTGAGGCTCTCGGCGCGAAGGCGTCCCATCAGCAGCGCCATGCCTGATAGCCTCACCTCGGCTTTCGGCGCGCTCGCCACGATGGCGTGGTCGCGATCCCTGACGATGATATCGCGGATACGCACCGCGATGCGGATTCTGCCGGCACGCTCGATTTGCGTGCCGCCGACCTCGACGGTGTTGCCGTGGCCGATATTTTCCTCGATCGCCGCGGCCAGCCATGGCGTCGCCATATCGAGATTGATCGGACCTGCGCCAAGCCGCCACCACAGGCCGCCGAAGCAGCCGGCGAAGATCACCATCAAAACCGCGATCGCGAGCGCAAGGCGCTTTACCCAGCGTTCACCCGCGAGCCATCGGCGCAGCGCGCCGAAGTAATCGCCGAGCCGGTGAAAGCCGGAGTTCGATCTCGACAACAGCCGGCGCGCGCGATGACCCGCCGCCTCGTCATGGTCTTGATCCCAATCGGCGTCATCCAACGGCGAGGGTTGGACGTCAGCACGCGGATCCGACCCGTGGGGCGACGTATTCCTTGCCATTGCCTCTCGGTGCCGGCGCTGATTGTAAGATTGATCGCCGCCAAGGCCGCGCCCGTCGATACGTAACGAGCGCTCCTGTGTCGGCATCGCTGCCAATCCTCGATTGATACTGTTACTCGTCATCCGGCCCAAGGAGCACATTCAACGAGCGGACGGGTGGAGCGTCGAATTCCTTGTAACCTTACTCCGAGGCCATCAGATTTGCCCAGCGGTCCGACTCGATTCGAGCTTGCCAGGACACAACCCGCAATACCCTAATGATTGATCCGCCGAAAGCGACGAAAGGAAGGCGTATGTCCAAGAAAACGCGCAAGAAATCCCCCAAATCGCCAGCTGGGAAGGCGGCTCGCACCAGATCGGTGGCAGCGGTCAAAACGCCGGCCGCGAAAGTCCGCAAGGCGGCGTCGGGCAAGCCCGGCAAGAAAGCCGGCAAACCGGCCGGCAGGGCCACCCCGAAAGCAGCGCCCAAGGCGCCATCGAAACCGTTAAAGCCGCCCGGCCGAGCCGCGGCCGCGCCGCGCGCGACGGCAGCAGCGAAGGCCACGGCCGCAAAGCCTGGGTCCGGGAATGCGCCTGCAAGCAAGCCGTTGCCGGAAAAGCCGCCACGCCGGCGGTCGGGAAGTCCGCTGTCGCCGAGGGTGCAAAGGCACCCGCCTTCCGGCTGCCGCGTGACGGCGGCGAGACCGTTTCGCTGAGCGACTTCGCGGGCCAAAAACTGGTGCTGTTTTTCTATCCCCGCGCGGACACCCCGGGCTGCACCAAGGAGGCCATCGACTTCACCCGGCTGGCGGGCGCATTTGCTGAAAGCCGGACCGCCGTGCTGGGGGTTTCGGCCGACCCGCCAGAAGGCCCAGGAAGCCTTTCGGGACAAGCATCGAACTCTCCATTCCTCTTGTTTCAGATGAGCAGCATGGGATGCTGGAGGCCTATGGCGTCTGGGGCGAAAAATCGATGTATGGCAGGACCTTCCATGGAATTGTTCGCACAACGGTTCTGATCGGCGCGGATGGCCGGATCATCCGGATCTGGCGCAATGTGAAGGTCGATGGCCATGCCGACGAGGTGCTTGCGGCGGTGCGCGCCGAATAATTGGCGCGATTCCGTTCTCGAAAAATTAACCATGAGAAGGTCAAATCACCCCCGCCAATTCAGCCGTACGGAACTCATCTCCGACCGGCGCGGGAGTGCCGATGTCGTACCGTTCCGGTCATCATGCCGAGTATCCCCAGCACCATCCACATGACCACGGCAGGACCTCCACGCGCCGCCCGGCGGCGAGCCATGCGCCAGACCCCGCCTGCGCCTGCGCAGCGACGGTTATACCCTCGTCCACGCCGGCAAGCAGGTCCGGTTTGGTCCGGTGGTATTCTGGATCGTGGTCGGCACGGTGACCGTGCTCGGCATGTGGTCGGCCGCGACCGCGACCTATTTCGCGTTCCGCGACGACGTGCTGACGCGGCTGATCGCCCGCCAGGCCGAGATGCAATACGCCTATGAAGACCGCATCGCCGAACTGCGCGCCAAGGTCGATCGCACCACCAGCCGCCAGTTGCTCGATCAGGAACAATTCGACCAGAAGCTCGACCAGATCATGCGCCGCCAGACCACGCTGGAATCCCGCGCCACCGCGCTCGGCGCCATTCCGGACGCCGCGGTCACCGGATCGATCAGGCCGCCGTCGCGCGGCGCCGCCGCAACCGACGCGACTTCTTCGGCCACGCCCAAACCCTCGCCGATCAGCGACACCGTGATTTTCGTGGCGCCGCCGGACCGTGAAGCGCGGCTGGAATCGCGCGCGCCCGTAATCGCCGCCCGGCCGTCCAACCAGTTCGCCAAGGTCCAGGGCGTCGACAACGTGCTTGTCCGCCTGCAGACCTCGCTCGACCAGGTCGAGGGCCGCCAGATGGCGGCGCTCAACTCGGTCGAGGACGGCATGGAATCGCGGGTGCGCCGCATGCGCGGCGTCATCACCGATCTCGGCCTCGACATGGCGCAACTGGAAGCCGCCACCCCGCGCGTCGGGCATGGGCGGTCCCTATGTTCCGGTCAAGCTTCCGGCCAACGCCGGCGCCTTCGATCGCGAGCTCTACCAGATCAATATCACCCGCGCCCAGGTGGAACGTCTCAACCGCACCCTGGCGCTGGTGCCGTATCGCAAGCCGGTGGTCGGCGAGGTCGAATTCACCTCCGGCTTCGGGATCCGCACCGATCCGTTCCTCGGCCGCCCGGCCATGCATACCGGCCTCGATTTCCGCGCCGCGATGGGCGACCCGGTGCGGGCGACCGCCAACGGCAAAGTGGCGTCGGCGGGATGGGCCGGCGGCTATGGCCGCATGGTGGAAATCGACCACGGCAACGGACTGTCGACCCGCTACGGCCATCTGTCGGAGATCAGCGTCAAGGTCGGCGACCCGATCAAGATCGGACAGGTGATCGGCGCAGTCGGTTCGACCGGCCGATCGACCGGTCCGCATCTGCACTACGAAACCAGGATCGACGGCGAAGCGGTCGACCCGCAGAAATTCCTGCGCGCCGGCGTGCGGCTGAGCGCGGGCTGATTGCACAACACGCAACCGGACTTCAATGGCCGGCTTCGTGGTCGACTTCACCGGTGATGATGTCGCCGAACAGCTCCCACACCTCGCCGTTGAACTTCATCAACTGCATCTGCTCGATCGGGAAGTAATCGTCCGGTGACGTGTTGACGGTGATTCCCGGCAGCAGCATCTCGCTCGTGAAATTCTTCAGGTTGGCGGCCTGCTTCATGACGTTCTCGCGCGTCAGATTGTCGCCGCACTGCTTGAGAACCTGCACCATCGCTTCCGATTCCACGTAGGCATAGGCGTTGTTGGCGTTGGTCTTGTCGCCGTCGGGATAATATTTGTCCATGAAAGCCGCCCACTTCTTCACGCCTGGATCGTCCTTCCAGGTCGGATCGGTCGGATCCTTTACGTACGCCGTCGAGATAATGCCCTTCGAATATTCCAGGCCGGCGGGTTTCAACACCGAGGCGATCGTGGTTGCGGTGTTGGCGAGGAAGAATTTCGGTTTCCAGCCGAGTTCGCCGACCTTCCGGATCGCCTGCGCCGAGCCCTTCGGCGCCGCCCAGGAGAAGAAGATATCGGCGCCGGAATCGTGCAGCGCAACGATCTGGGAATCGATGCTGGGATCGCTGACCTCATAGGATTTGTCGGCGATGATCATATTGATCTTGTCGCCGAGTCCATCCTTCAGCCCCTTGAACTGATCCTTGCCGGCGTCGTCGTCCTGCCAGAACACCGCGATCTTGCCGTTGGGATAGTGCTCCCGGATGTACTTCGCGTAGATGTGACCTTCGCTCTGGTAGTTGGGCTGAAAGCCCATGGTCCAGGGAAAGTTCTTGCGGATCGCCGAATTTGGTAGCGCCGGAGGCGACGAACAGCTGCGGCACCTTCTTGGCGTTCATGTATTTCTGAATCGCCGAATTGGACGGCGTTCCGAGCGACTGGAAGATCAGCAGCACCTCGTCGCCTTCCACCAGCTTGCGCGCCTGCTCGATCGCCTTGGGCGGGCTATAGGCGTCGTCATAGGAGATGAAGTTGATCTTGCGGCCGTTGATGCCGCCTTCGGCGTTGATCATTGTTGAAGATAGGCCGCTTCGGTCTTGCCGATCACGCCATAGGAGGAAGCGGGACCGCTATAGGGCATGATATTGCCGATCTTGATCTCGGTATCGCTGGCGCCCGGATCGTATTTCTTTTGCGCTGACGCCGCGGTCGCGGTCATCGCAGCGGCGGTGGCGAGTGTCGCGAGGGCAAACAGCGTTGTGATACGAGCCGGCATCGTTCTCTCCCTGCTGAAATGATTTATTTTTCTCAAGTCTCGCAACCCCCGTGCACGCATGCAAGCATCTTTCGCGGGAGCCGGTTATTCCACCGGGCAAAACCGCATTGTCGCTCGTCGCCAATTATGATTGATGCATGGCGGCAACTGGATTGCCCCTTAAAGGCCGATCGCTTGAAACCGAAAAGACGAATTGGTCCGCGACATCCGAGGCTCGGCGCTGCCGGATTTCGCGCCGCGCGATGGCTCGGCGCGCGATGGATGGGCGCCGCGGGTTTTCATCAGCTCGGCTCGGATTTTGCCGATCGGCGGATCGCGCGCGTCCGCGAAAAGCTTGGCCGCGGCGAGACGGTCTATCTCGCCGGGCTCGGCGCTCCCGGCACGCACAATTCAGGCGTTGCGCTGGTCGAGGTGACGCAGGCGAACGGTCCGCGCCTGATCGTCAACAACGAGGAAGAGCGGTTTTCCGGCAACAAGCACACCACCGAATATCCGCTGAAGTCGATCGATGCGATGATGGCGACGCTGCGCGGCATCGGACGCGACGTCGACGACATCGCCGCGTGGCTCACCAGCTGGGATTACCCGACGCTGGCCGGGACGCTGGCGCGCTCGGTGCTGGAGGAGTTGCCGCAAAGTTTCAAGCTGGTTCGCACCACCGAAGCCGCCGGATTCGACGGCCGCCGCCTCGATCAAATGACCCGCACGCCCAAAATCCTGGGGCGGCAGCTCGGCCTTTCCGAGCGTGTGCCGCTGATCTGCCTGCCGCACCATGACAATCATGCCTGGTTTTCCTTTGCCGCCTCGCCGTTCGCGGACGACGATGAACCCGTCGCCATCGCCGTGCTCGACGGCACCGGCGACAAGGGTTCGGTCTCGCTCTATGTCGCCGGGAATGGCGCGATGCGCCGGCTGTACTGCAATGACAGCATGTTCGACTCGCTGGGCGCCTTCTACAGCGTGATTTCGTCGACCCAGGGCGGCTGGACCTGGCTGTCCAGCGAGGGCCGCTACATGGGCGCCGCCGCCTGGGGCGACATGAACCGCGCCAGCAATCCTTATTACATCAGGCTGAGAGAGGTGCTGGATTTCGGCAGCGCCGGCGAGCTCCGGATCAACCGCGCTCTCGCCAACTGGTATTGCGACCCGTTCGATGATCCCTACAAGGCCGCGCTGATCGAAATCCTTGGGCTAGCCGCTGAAGCCCGGTCAACTCTGGAATCCCGATGCGGTGCTGCGGGTCGAGGACATCCATCACCGGCCCGACACCTCGGATCGCCTCGACAAGGCTGCCGCGACCCAGCTGGTGTTCGAGGATGCCATGATCCATGTGGTCGATCATCTCTTGCGCACCACCGGCGCCAGCCGGCTGGTACTGACCGGCGGCGTCGCCTTGAATGCGGTCGGCAACATGCGGCTGCTCGAACATTTCGACGAGGCCTGGTTCGCCGAGGCCCAGCAACGGAAATCCTGCCTGCATCTCTGGGTGCCGCCGACGCCGGGCGACCCCGGCGTCACCATCGGCGCGGCGTGGCTGTTCGCGCATCTCGCCGGCGCGCCGCGCGGCGCCCCGATGACGTCATGCGTTTTATTGCGGTGCGCCGCCGACCGCGTCAGGAGATCGCCACGGCGCTTGCGGCCGGCGACATCGCCTCGGAGCGGATCGGCGACATCTCGACGCCTGTGGGCCGCGACGCCGTCGCCGATCTGATGGCGTTCATGGTGGCGCAAAACGGCATCATCGCGCTGTATCAGGGCGCTGCCGAAACCGGGCCGCGCGCGCTGGGCCATCGCTCGATCTTTGCCAACCCCTGCGATCCCGATGCGCGCGAGCGGCTCAACGAGCGCGTGAAATACCGTGAGGCGATCCGCCCGCTGGCGCCGATGGCGACGCTGGAAGCCGCACAGGAATATTTCGAGCTGCTCGAGGGCGCCTCGGACGCCGATTACAACGCCTATAATTACATGGTGCTGACGGCGCGATCGAAACCGCAGGCGCGCGCCAAAATTCCGGCGGTGATCCACGCCGACGGCACCGGGCGGATCCAGATCGTGCGCGCGGAAGACGATCCCCTCACCTACGCCTATCTGAAGGCGCTCGGCCGCCGCGTCGGCGTCGAGATGTCGGTCAACACCTCCTTCAATGTCGCAGGCCCGATCGCGCAAACTCCAAGCCAGGCGATCGATACGCTGCGCCGCTCCAAGGGCCTCGATGTGGTGCTGCTGGTGGCAAGCGACGGCGCGGTGCACGCGGCCTGGCACGGGGACAATCGCAACAGCGGCCGGTTTAGCGGCTGGCTGTCGGAATGGAAAACCGCGCGAACAGGCGGCTGATTACGTCGTGCCCTTGGCACGCGACACG
This sequence comes from uncultured Alphaproteobacteria bacterium, assembly GCA_963734795.1. Lineage (GTDB taxonomy): Bacteria > Pseudomonadota > Alphaproteobacteria > Rhizobiales > Xanthobacteraceae > Bradyrhizobium. The sequence continues at coordinate 950,544 of CAVTIW010000007.1, read as the reverse complement.
ATCTCGATCATCTTGCCTTCATCGTCGTCGGGCGCATAGGCCTTCGCCCTGTCGTAGGCCTGCACCGCGGCGCGTCCCATCAACGGAGCGCCGGACAACAGGCTCTCGGCCAACGCCACCGCATAGGCGGCATCCTTGTGCCGCAGTGCCGCGGTGAAACTCGCGCCGGCGAAATTCCGCGCCACCATGCGCCTGGAATGGCGGATCACCTGCGGGCTGGCGGCGACGCCGGTTTCGATCGACTCCAGCACCAGCTTCATGTCGAGACCGGCCTGCTCGGCGATCGCCAGACCCTCCGCGAGACCGGCGATCTGGATCGCGCCCATCAGATTGTTGATCAGCTTGTAGACCGTGCCGGTACCGACGGCGCCGAAATGCCGGATCGGTCGTCGAGAGCGGCGCGAGATAAGGCCGCGCGCGTTCGAGATCCGCCGGCTCGGCGCCGACCAGCAGGGTCAGTTTTCCGCTGGCCGCGGCATCCGGCAAGCCGGTGACGGGACTGTCGATATAAACCAGCCCGCGTCCGCGCAGTTCGCGCGCGAGATCGAGCGCGTGTCTGTAGGACACGGTGGAGCATTCGATCGCCAGCGTGCCGGCCTTGGCGGTCGCGGCGGCGCCATCCTTGCCGAGCCACACCGCGCGCGAGGCCTCGTCGTCGGCGACCATGGTCACGACCGCGTCGGCGCCATCGGCGGCATCCGCCGGCGAAGTCGCCCACCGCGCGCCGCGCGCGATCAGATCGTCGGCCTTCGCCTTGCTGCGATTCCAGACCGCGACCGTAAAGCCGGCGTCGAGATAGCGGCCGGCCATGCCGTGGCCCATGCGGCCGAGACCGATGAAAGCGACATGGGCCATGGGTTAATCCACATCCTCGACTGCGCCGGCGGCGGAGTGCCGAAGGCGCGCTGCGCCAGTGTCGCCGCCATGAATTCGTCGAGGTCGCCGTCGAGCACGCCCGAGGTGTCCGAGGTCTGCACGCCGGTGCGCAGGTCCTTCACCATCTGATAGGGCTGCAGGACGTAGGAGCGGATCTGATGGCCCCAGCCGATATCGGTCTTGGCGGCCTGGTCGGCGGCGGCCTGCTCCTCGCGCTTCTTCAATTCGATTTCGTAGAGCCGCGCGCGCAGCATGTCCCAGGCCTGCGCCTTGTTCTTGTGCTGCGAACGCCCGGCCTGGCAGACCACCGCGACGCCGGTCGGGATGTGCGTCAGCCTGACCGCGGATTCGGTCTTGTTGACGTGCTGACCGCCGGCGCCGCCCGAGCGCATGGTGTCGATGCGAACGTCGGATTCGGCGATATCGATCTTGATGCGTATTGTCGACCACCGGAAAAATCGCCACGCTCGAAAACGAGGTGTGCCGGCGCGCGTTGGAATCGAACGGCGATATCCGCACCAGCCGGTGCACGCCGGCTTCGGTCTTGAGCCAGCCATAGGCGTTGTGGCCGCTGATCTGGATGGTGGCGGATTTGATGCCGGCTTCTTCGCCCTGCGTCTCTTCGAGATACTCGATCTTGAAGCCGTGCTTTTCGGCCCAGCGCGTATACATGCGCAGCAGCATCGAGGCCCAGTCCTGGCTCTCGGTGCCGCCGGCGCCGGCATGAACCTCGAGATAGGAATCGAACCGGTCGGCCTCGCCGCCCAGCAGCGCTTCGAGCTCGCGGCGCGCGACTTCCTTCTTCAGCGCTTTCAGCGCGGCCTCGGCTTCCGCCACCACGCCTTCATCGTTCTCGGCTTCGCCGAGTTCGATCATGCCGATATTGTCGTCGAGTTCGCGCTCGACCTTGCCGATGCCGCCGAGCGAATCCTCCAGCGAGGTCCGCTCCTGCATCAGCTTCTGGGCCTTCTGGGGATCGTTCCAGAGATTGGGATCTTCTGCGAGCTTGTTCAGTTCGGCGAGACGCGCCGTGGATGCATCGACGTCAAAGATGCCTCCTCAGCAGCCCGACCGACTGCTTGATCTCTTCGACTAACCGTTCGACTTCAGCGCGCATGGGTTCTCTGATCTGCGGCGCGGGCCGCTATTGCAATGCTGCGAGGGATGTAGCGGCGCGCGGCGCAAAGCGCAATCGGCTCGCGTGTTTTCTTCACGCCAGCCGGCATGCTTCAAAAGGGCTAGTAAAGCCCGCCGGTGCCGGAGCGCAGGATGGTGCGGTCGGCGTCCGGCGACACCGTGAGCGAGCGACCGTCCGCATCGGCGACGCCGATCACCGAATAATTATCCGGCGGCGCGGTGCCCGGCTTGAAGGCTTCGAGAATGGTCTTGCCGCTATTGCCCGGACCGGCCCGCATGCCGGTCTTGGCGATCGACCCGGATCAGCTTGATCCCCGCCGGCACCCGGAACGGAATCGCCGGCTTGTCGGCCAGCGCGAGCTTCATGAAATCCCTGGCGATCGGCGCGGCCAGATGCCCGCCGGTGGCCTTCGCGCCCAGATTGCGCGGCTTGTCGTAGCCGACATAGATGCCGACCACGATATCCGGCGAAAAGCCGACGAACCAGGCGTCCTTTTCATCGTTGGTGGTGCCGGTCTTGCCGGCGATCGGCTTGCCGACGTCCTTCAGGGCGATCGCGGTGCCGCGCCTGGACCACGCCTTCCATCATCGAGGTGATCTGGTAGGCCGTCATCGAATCCAGCACCTGCTCCCGGTGATCGATCAGCTGCGGCTCGGGCTGATTCTTCCAGCCGTCCGGGCGCATCGCAGCCGCGGCATTCGCGCTGGTCATGCTTGAAGATGGTGTGGCCGTAACGATCCTGAATGCGGTCGATCAGCGTCGGCTTCACCCGCCGGCCGCCATTGGCGAACATCGAATAGGCCGTGACCATTCGCATCACCGTGGTCTCGCCGGCGCCGAGTGCGTAGGACAGATAATTCGGCAATTCGTCATAGACCCCGAAGCGCTTGGCATATTCGCCGATCAGCGGCATGCCGATGTCCTGCGCCAGCCGCACCGTCACCGTGTTGAGCGACCATCGCAGCGCATTGCGCAGCGTCGTCGGGCCCATGATATTTGCCGACCGAATAGTTTTCCGGACGCCAGACGCCGGCGCCCTGCCCCTGATCGATTTCGATCGGCGCATCGACCACGACCGTCGACGGCGTATATCCGTTGTCGAGCGCGGACGAATAGACGATCGGCTTGAAGGACGAACCCGGCTGCCGGTAGGCCTGCGTCGCGCGGTTGAACTGGCTCTGGTCGAACGAGAATCCGCCGACCATCGCCAGCACGCGGCCGGTCCAGGGATCCATCACCACCATCGCGCCGGAAACCTCCGGCAACTGGCGCAGCCGGTACTGGCCTTCGACCGGCGTACCATCCTTGCAGATCAGCGGATCGGCATAGATGACGTCGCCGGGCGCCAGCACCTGCGACACCGCGGTCGGCGTCTTGCCCTTGCGTCGGGCCGGCCGCCGGCCTTGGCCCATTTCACGCCGTCAAGCGTGATGTTTCCGGTCTGCCGGTCCTTGAGCACGGCGCCGCCGAGTTCGCGGCCGGGCTGGAAACCAATTCGCGCCGACTGCTCGCTGGTCTCCAGCACCACCGCCATCCGCCACGGCGAGATGTCCGACAGCGATTTGACGTCGGCAAGCTTGACGCCCCAATCGCCTGATATGTCGAGCTTGCTGATCGCGCCGCGCCAGCCCTGCGCCTCGTCGTAATTGCACGAGGCCGGCGGCCATGGTCTTGCGCGCCATCACCTGCAGCTTCGGATCGAGCGTGGTCCGTACCGACAGCCCGCCTTCATAGAGCTTCTTTTCGCCGTATCGCTCGAACAAGTCGCGGCGGACTTCCTCGGCAAAATATTCGCCGGCGAAAATGTGCGCGCGCGTTGGCCCGGTTGGTCACGATCAGCGGATCCTTGCGGGCCTTGTCGGCGTCGGCCTGCTTGATCCAGCCATTTTCCAGCAGACGGTCGATCACGTAGTTGCGCCGCTCGATCGCGCGGTCGTGGTTGCGCACCGGATGCAGCGCCGCCGGCGCCTTCGGCAGCGCGGCCAGATAGGCGGCTTCCGCGACCGTGAGTTCATTCACCGATTTGTCGAAATAGACCAGCGAGGCCGCGGCGATGCCGTAGGCGCCGAGGCCGAGATAGATTTCGTTGAGATAGAGTTCGAGGATCTTGTCCTTCGAATAGGCGCGCTCGATCCGCATCGCCAGCAACGCTTCCTTGATCTTGCGGGTGAACGACACTTCGTTGGTCAGAAGAAAGTTCTTCGCGACCTGCTGGGTGATGGTCGAGGCGCCCTGCGGCCGGCGGTTGGAACCGTAATTCTGCGCGTAAAGCACGGCCGCGCGCGCCATGCCGGAAAAGTCGATGCCGCCATGCTCGTAGAAATTCTTGTCCTCGGCAGCGAGGAACGCGTTGATGACCAGTTTCGGAACCGCCTGGATCGGCAGATACAACCGGCGTTCCTTGGAATATTCACCGAGCAGCGCGCCATCCGACGGCGTGGACCCGCGTCATCACCGGCGGCTCATAATCCTGAAGCTGCGAATAATCCGGCAAGTCCTTGGAAAAATGCCAGATCAGCCCTGCCACGGCGGCGACGCCCACCAGGAACAACACGGTTCCGGCGGCGAACAAGAAACCCAAGAACCGCACCAGCAAGCGCATTATCGAATATCCGTTTCAACCCTTGCGCCGCAATAGCCGGCGTTTTCCTCAGCGCGAAGATCAGCTGCGGGACGATTTGCCATTCCGCGCCGGCAAATAATACCCCGGTTGAGAGCGAATTTTGACCGATTCCGAGAATCTTGCGGTGGTTTTTTTATAAGGCCGCCGCTGTGGCCAAACTAGGGCTTCCACCATCGGATGGTTGCCTTTCAGTTGGCTGGGCGCAGCCGTCGCCAGACGTTTGGCAAAGAAGGCGTCGATCGCCTGCGCCATCGATCCGACGGTCGGGAACGCCAGCTCTCCGATACCAGGTGTTCGAGGTCGCCCTTGTTCGAGACGTAGCCGAGTTCGACCAGCACCGACGGCACGTCCGGCGCCTTCAGCACCTTGAAGCCGGCGGATTTCAGCGGATGCTTGTACATCCGCGCGGTATTCTTCATCTCGCCGACCAGCAGGCGTGCGAACCGGTTGGAGAAGGTGCGGGTTTCGCGCTGGGCGAGGTCGATCAGAATGTCGGCGACCTCGGTCGGCTCCTCGGTCAGGTTGACCCCGCCAATGGCGTCGGCCTTGTTTTCCGTCTCGGCCAGCCTTTCCGCCTCGGCGTCGGAGGCGCGGTCGGACAGCGTGTAGATCGTCGCGCCCTGGGCGTCGCCCTCGCGGCGCGGCAACGCGTCGGCATGGATCGACACAAACAGCGCCGCCGACTGGTTGCGCGCGATCCGAACCCGGTCGGCGAGCGGGATGAAGGTATCGTCGGTGCGGGTCATGACGACGCGATATTTGCCGCTCTTCTCGATGCGGTCGCGCAACGCCAGCCCAAATCCCAGCACCAGGTTCTTTTCGTTTTCGCTGCCCGACTGGGTGCCGTTGTCGATGCCGCCATGGCCCGGATCGATCACGATCACCGGACGCGAATCCAGCTGATGCGGCGGGCTTGGCCGCGACGGCCGCCTCCACGGGGACCGCGACGTCTGTCGCGTCGGCGATGGCGGGCCGCAATTCGGGCCGGCTTTCGGCCCCGAGCGATTGAACGAATGTGGTGCGGTCGACTTCTTCCAGTTCAACCACCAGCCGGGGCGGTTGGCCGTTGGCGGCGTCGAGCACGTAGGAGTTTGCGATCTTGGCCGGGCCGGTCAGGTCGAACACGATCCGCGAACCGCCCGGCATCACCAGGCCATAGCGGAATGCCTTGATCAGCCCGCGCCCGGCGGCGCCGGCGCCGGCCGGAAGCTGGAAGTTGACCTGGGGGATATCGACCACCACCCGGTATGGATCGGCAAGGGCGAAGGCGCGAAACTGGATGGCCTTGTCGAGATCGAGAACGAAGCGGGTTTGCTTGCCGTCACCGGCCAGGCGGACGTCCGAGGCGATGGGAAGATTCGCCGCAGCGCCGGGATCTGACGCTGGATTTGACGACGGCGATTCGGCCGCGCGACCTGCCGTGGGGTCGGAACACAGCAATGCTGCAGCGCACAACAGCGCGCATCTCAGCAAAACACGATGATTTGCGCGGCTCGCCAATGATTCGGTGCCTCCGAGCAGCCCTCTTACCGCAATAGAACCACAGGGTTAATCGCAGCTTAAGGCTCTTGCGGCGAATAAGGCAGAGTGTTGCCGCGCTGCGACGCTTCCCTTGCACGCGGCGGACAATCCACGTATGTACAAGGGGCTGACGGTTAAAACTCCCGGTTGTGTCGCGTTCAGCCTCCCGGTGCAGCGCCGGAACTTTCGAAATCTCGGAGCTTCCAGCGTCTTTCCGATCCCTCCGCAGCCAGCGCAGCGCGCGGCTGACAAGGAGCGGCGGTTTCGAGCCCGAGCGGCGTCCGGTCCCAGGTTACCATCTTGTTCCAGGGACGGCTTCAGACACGGCATAACCGATTATCCGGGCCGCAAGGCGCCGATATGCGATGACCGGCGAGCGCTTTGGCGCCGCGCCGGGCCTTCAGCGACAGACAAGGCGGCGCGTTTTGCCGCCAACGTGTTCAGACGGGCCGACGCTTGATGCGCCAGACTGTGTTGCCGACCATGATCCAGGGAAGAACCGCGCCGACGCGGAGCGAAAGCTCCGCGCGTCGTTTTGCTTCGCCGGGATCGCGTTCGGCGCGGCGCCCCGGGTTGCGTTTTGGCCTTCCCCTCACCCCCGAATCAGGTGGACCGTCGCGTCACCCGGCCGCGCGATACGCGCTAACCGTGATACGCGCCCGCCGCCGTCAAGAGTTCCAAAATGCCCAACAAAATGTTGATCGATGCCACCCACCCGGAAGAGACCCGGGTCGTTGTGGTCCGCGGCAATCGCGTCGAAGAGTTTGATTTCGAGACCGCCCAGCGCAAGCAACTGCGCGGCAACATCTATCTCGCCAAGGTCACGCGCGTAGAGCCGTCGCTGCAGGCCGCCTTCATCGAATATGGCGGCAACCGTCACGGCTTTCTGGCCTTCAGCGAAATCCATCCGGACTATTATCAAATTCCGGTCGCCGATCGCCAGGCGCTGATCGAGGCGGACGAACGCGCCCATCGCGAGGCCGAGGAAGAAACCGAGAATCGCTCCAACCGCCGTCGTCCGCGCCACCGCAATTCGCGCCGCCGCGGCAGTGGCGACCGCGTCCAGAGCGGCGTCGTCGAGGCCGCGGATTCGGATCACGCCCAGACCGACCAGCCGCATGATCATGATCATCCGTCTTATGAGCACGGCGAAGAAAGTCATATTGAAGAAGGTCATATTCACGTCCACGGCGACGAGCACCATGCCGCCGATGCCGGCCATCATGACCATGAAAGTCATGAGCACGAGCATGATCACGACCATGCGCACGATGATCACGACCATGTTCACGCCAGCGAAACCGCTGCGGCGGAATTCCGACCCGGCATGCCCGACACGGCAGCGATCGAGGCTGCTGCGCCGGATGCGCCGATCAGCGCGGAGGCCCACCAGGAACGCGGGCATGAAGAACACGCGCATGATGATCGCACCGACGCCGAACATGCGCGCGAAAACGCAGCCTATGCCGACGACGCGCCGCACCCCGAAGACGGCGGCGAGCACGCCGATGGCGAGCCCGCCGCATCGGATCACGCCGAACAGGCCGCCGCCCCGCATGGCGACGAGCAGCACGATGATGAAGATGATGGCGACGACGCCGAGGAAGAGGTGGTCGAATCCGTCGGCGGCGACGACGTCATGGAAGAAGTGCCGGAGCGCGCCTTCCGTCCGCGCCGTCAGTACAAGATCCAGGAAGTCATCAAGCGCCGGCAGGTGATGCTGGTGCAGGTGGTCAAGGAAGAGCGCGGCAACAAGGGCGCGGCGCTGACGACCTACCTGTCGCTGGCCGGTCGCTATGCCGTATTGATGCCCAACACCGCGCGCGGCGGCGGCATCAGCCGCAAGATCACCTCCGCGCAGGATCGCTCGCGCCTGAAGGAAGTGGTGCAGGATCTCGACGTGCCCGAGGGCATGGGCATCATCCTGCGCACCGCGGGCGCATCGCGCACCAAGCCCGAGATCAAGCGCGACTTCGAATACCTGATCCGGATGTGGGAAACCGTGCGCGACATGACGCTGAAGTCGCAGGCGCCGACCCTGGTCTACGAGGAAGGCTCGCTGATCAAGCGTTCGCTGCGCGATCTCTACAACAAGGAAATCGACGAAATCCAGGTCGCCGGCGAAGCCGGCTACCAGGAAGCCCGCGATTTCATGAAGATGCTGATGCCGTCGAACGTGCGCGCGGTCAGGCAATATCGCGACGGCCAGCCGCTGTTCTCGCGGATGGGCGTCGAGAGCCAGCTCGACGCGATGTTCTCGCCGACGGTGCAATTGCGCTCCGGCGGCTACATCGTGATCAACCAGACCGAAGCGCTGGTGTCGATCGACGTCAATTCCGGCCGCTCGACCCGCGAACATCACATCGAGGATACCGCGCTCAAGACCAACCTCGAGGCCTCGGAGGAAGTCGCAAGGCAGCTGCGGCTGCGCGATCTTGCGGGCCTGATCGTCATCGACTTCATCGACATGGACGAGAAGCGCAACAACCGCTCGGTTGAACGCAAGCTCAGCGATTGTCTGCGGCAGGACCGGGCCCGGATCCAGGTCGGGCGGATCTCGCATTTCGGCCTGCTCGAAATGTCGCGCCAGCGCATTCGCGCCAGCGTGCTGGAGAGTTCGACCGAGCCCTGCCCGCAATGCGGCGGCAGCGGCCATGTGCGTTCGGTGTCTTCGGTGGCGTTGCAGTTGCTGCGCGGCCTCGAGGAAATATTGATGAAGGGCGCGACCCACAATCTCGTGGTGCGGACGCGAACCGACGTTGCGCTTTACGTCCTCAATCACAAGCGCGGCCATCTGCGCGATCTCGAAAACAGCTTCAAGGTGACGCTTGCGGTCATCGCCGATGCGACCGTGAGCGCCCAGCAGTCGTTCATCATCGATCGCGGCGAGCAGGTGCATACGCTGGAGGCCGCCAAGGCGCTGCTGGCAGCGCAGGTCGCGGCCTTCCCGCCGCAGACCGAGGAAGCTTTTGACGAGGACGAGCCGTTCGACGTCGAAGTCGAAGCCGAAGTGGAAACCGACGAGACCGAAGGACTGACCGACGATTCCGCGGCCAGCGAAGAGAGCAGCGGCGAGCCCGATGCGGACGGCCACAAGCGCAAGCGGCGCCGGCGGCGGCGCGGCCGTCCCGGCGAGGCGCGCGAAGGCGGGCCCGCGCGTGACGAAAACGATATTTCGCGCGCGGTGCCGAGCCCGACCCCGGTTGCCGGCGCGGTTGCGGATGAAACCGAATCCGACGAGGACGAATCGGAAGATCAGCCCGGCGTGGTTCGCGCCGATCAGGCGGCAGGCGGCGAGCGGCGGCCCCGCCGACGCGGACGTCGCGGCGGACGCCGCCGGCGCGGCGGACCGGAAGACGGTCTGGCCGGATCGATCGCCGACGAACTCGGGCCGACATCGGTTCCGGAAGCGGCAACCGCGGTGGCCGATTTCGACGGCGTTGCGCCGGAGCCGTCGCTGCCGGTGATTCAACCCGAATCCATTGCGCCCCAACCCGAGCCGCAACCCGCGGACCGCGGTCAGCCGGAGCCGGAGCCGGCGCATGTCACGGTGCAGGAAGAAGCCGCTCAAGAGGCCGAAAGAGCCGCGCGGCGGCGTTCGACCGTGCGCGAAAAGGTGAGCTTCCTGGTCGATGCCCAGCCGACTGCGGCGACGCCGCCGGTCGATCACAGCCCGCCGGAGCCAACGCCAACCCCCGCCCCGGCCCAGCCGGCTGCCGCGACAACGGACGATACCCAGCCGCGCCGCGCCGGATGGTGGTCACGCCGTTTCGGCAATGGCGAGTAGATAAAAGTTCTTGAACCGAAAAAACCGCCCGGCAGAACCGGGCGGTTTTATTTTGTCAAAATTGAATCAGACGTGTGACCATCACAATCCATCCGCGCGCAACGCTTGATCGATGTCCGCTTTGAAGCCCATCAGACTCTATCGTCGGGAATGCTCCGGCTGGCCGTTTGCCTTGCGGGTAGCGTGCCTTGGTATTAGGGTTAGGCGACGGACCGGTCGTCGGTCGGGGGGATCGCCTTGAACCGCTCATCTCGTTGCATTGGTGTTGTGATAGTGCTGCCTGCCCTGGCGATCATGATCGCCGGCTGCGCGGATTCACGCATGGCCGCGACCAATGCGGACGCACAGGCTTCGACTCCCTATCAGACCGGCTACGGCCTCTCGAGTAACGGACCCACCACCGACCTCTACACCGAGTTGTTCCGCAACAACGCGCGCGATGACAGGAATGCGACCGCGAGCGCATCGTCCGGCACGGTCCAGCAGGGTCAGCCGGCAACTGCCGGCGTAGCCCAGCAGGAACCGGTCCCGCCTGCATCCCCCACAGCCTTCGGCATCTCAAGCAACGGACCGACGACCGACCTGTACACAGAGCTGTTTGGACCCCGAACCCACGACTAAGCAGGCCGTTGGGCCCTGATCGTCAATTGCGTCATCGGAGTCGATGCGCCGTCGTATTTTCGAATCCGGCGCGGCCGGCGGCGGGCTTGCGCGTTCGTCCTATCCAAGCCATCGCGCGATGCGGGCAACGGCCTCGCGCATTTCATCGGCCGAGCGCGCGTAGGAAAACCGGATGAACTGACGGCCGTGCACCGGATCGAAGTCGACGCCGGGCGTCGCCGCGACATGGGCCTGTTCCAGCATCCGCTTGGCAAATTCGAAACTGTCGGAGGTGAATTCCGAAACGTCGGCGTACAGATAAAAAGCGCCGTCGGCGGGCAGGAATTTGGTGAGGCCGGCTTGCGGCAAACCGTCAATCAGAATCCGGCGGTTCTCCCGGTAGCCGCGCTTGACGTCTTCCATCTGCTGGCGGCCTTCGAACGCCGCCTCGGCGGCAATCTGCGACAGCGTCGGCACCGAGATCGCGAGATTCTGCTGCAGCCGCTCGATCGGCCGCACCAGCGGCTCGGGCACCACCATCCAGCCGACCCGCCAGCCGGTCATGCAGAAATATTTCGAGAATGAATTGATGACCAGCGCCTGCGGAGAAAGTTCTGCCGCCGTCACCGCTGCGAACGCATAGTCGAGGCCGTGATAGATTTCGTCGGAAATGAACCGGATACCCGCGCCTTCCGCCGCCGCTATCAGGCTGGTGAGCGCCTCCCGGGACATCATCGTGCCGGTGGGATTGGCGGGGCTTCCGACCAGCACGCCCTTCAGCGGCGCCTTGCTGTGGGCCGCGAGCAAGGCTTCGCCGGTCAGCGCGTGACGGGTTTCGCTCGAGGTCTCGATCAGCACGGGTTCGCAGCCGAGCGCGGTCAGGATATGGCGATATGGCGGATAGCCGGGCACCGTGACCGCCACCCGATCGCCTGGCTCGAACATCGCCAGGAAGGCCAGGATGAAAGCGCCCGACGAGCCGGTGGTGACCACGACCCGATCGGCGTCCACGGCGCAGCCGTAAGTGTCGCGATAATGCCGCGCAATGCGCTGGCGCAGCGAGGGAATGCCGAGCGCGGAGGTATAGTCGATCCGCTCGCTATCGAGCGCGGCGCGTGCCGCCGCTAACGCCGCCGTCGGCGCCGAAGCCGCCGGTTGTCCGACTTCCATGTGAATGACGTGGCCGCCGGCAGCCTCGATGCGCGCCGCCGCCGCCATCACGTCCATCACCATGAACGGCGGAACTTCGCTTCGCCCCGATGCCGTCAGCAGCAGTCTTGCACGGTCTCTCAATGTCGCATCAGGCATCGATATCTGCTATTTTAGTGCCCCAGACTGGCCGCATTCCGCGGTTTGTTAGGGCATATATCGTATCCGACCCGCCGCCAACGATTAAAGACCGCTCCATGCTGGGTATAGCACCGGGCCAAAAAATGCCGAAACTGACCGCTCTCACCGCAGCGGTCGCGATTGCCATTTCGCCGACCTCGGCACGGGCGCAGCAGGAGAAGGGCCAGGCGGTGCTGCGCGATGCCGAGAGCGAGCAATTGCTGCGCGATTACACGCGGCCGATCCTGCGCGTGGCCGGCCTGGAAAAGCAGAACATCCAGGTCGTGATCCTCAATGAGAGCGTTTTTAACGCCTTCGTCGCCGATGGCCACCGTATTTTCGTGAACTACGGCGCGCTGATGCAGTCCCAGACCCCGAACCAGCTGATCGGGGTGCTGGCGCACGAGACCGGTCATCTCGCCGGCGGCCATCTCGCCAAGCTTCACGCGCAACTGGCGCAGGCGCAGACGCAGATGATCATCGCCATGCTGCTCGGCGCCGGCGCGCTGGTGGCAGGTGGGAAAAGCGGCAACAGCAATGGCGGACTGACCAATGCCGGTGCCGCGGCGATCTCCGCGCCGCGAGGAAGTGATCCGCCACACCCTGCTCGCCTATCAGCGCCAGCAGGAGGAAAACGCCGACCGCGCCGGCGTGAAGTTTTTGACCGCGACCGGTCAATCCGCGAAGGGCATGTACGACACCTTCAAGCGGTTCAGCGATGAAAGCCTGTTCGCCGCGCACGGCGCGGATCCTTACCTGCAGTCGCATCCGATGGCCCCCGACCGCGTCGCCGCGCTCGAGGAAGTGGCGCACTCAAGTCCCTATTGGGACAGGAAGGACGATCCGGCCCTGCAAGCGCGCCACGACATGATGCGCGCCAAGATCTCGGCCTTCATGGAGCGGCAGGACACGGTCTATCGGCGTTATCCGTTGTCGGACACCAGCCTGCCCGCGCGCTACGCCCACGCCATCACCACCTATCTGCACGGCGATCTGCGCAGCGCGCTCGCCCAGATCGACGGGCTGATCCAGGTGCAGCCCGCCAACCCGTATTTTTACGAATTGCGCGGCCAGGCGCTGCTGGAAGGCGGCAAGCCCGCCGAGGCGATCGCGCCGTTGCGCAAGGCGGTGCAGCTCTCGAATAACGCACCGCTCATCGAGATGTTACTTGGTCAGGCGCTCGTGGCGACTGATAATAAGGCCTATACCGAGGAAGCGATCGCGATTCTGCGCGCGGCGGTGACACGGGAGACCGAAGCGCCGCTCGGTTATACCCAGCTCGCAATGGCCTATGGCCGAAAGGGAGATTTCGCGGAGGCCGATCTGGCCTCGGCGCAGGCCGCCTATCTTCGCGGCGACAACAAGACCGCGCGCGACCTCGCCTCACGCGCCAAAACCCGTTTCGCGATCGGCTCACCCGGATGGGTCAAGGCCGACGATATCGTCGCCGCCAAGCCGCTGCCCGGCCAAAAGAACAACTAGACATAAAGCGACCAAGAATAGCAGGAATAAACCGGGCCGAATAAACCGAGCCGAACTACAAGAGGTTTTTTACCAAACCGGCTTTCACCAAGAGGATTTGCCAATGCCTTCGTTCCGCTTGCTCGCTCCCGCCCTGTTCGCGCTCGCTCTGTGCGGCGCGCCGCCGGTAGCATCGGCGCAAAGTTTTTCCGACACCCAGCGCGGCGATATCGAGACCATCGTCAAGAACTACCTGATCTCGCATCCCGAAGTGCTGGAAGAGGCGATGGCGGAACTGAACAAGCGCCAGGCCGCCGCCGACGACAGAGAAACATGAAGCGAGCGTCGCCGAAAACGCCAGCGCGATTTTCAATTCGCCGCGCGGCGTGGTGCTCGGCAACAAGGACGGCGACGTCACCTTCGTCGAATTCTTCGATTACAATTGCGGCTACTGCAAACGCGCCATGGCCGACATGCTCGATCTGATGAAAACCGATCCGAAACTGAAAGTCGTGCTGAAGGAATTCCCGGTGCTCGAGCCCGGGTTCGGTCGAAGCCGCCCAGGTCGCGGTCGCGGTGCGCATGCAGGATCCCGGCGGCAAGAAATATCTCGACTTTCACCAGAAGCTGCTCGGCGGCCGTGGCCCGGCGGACAAGGCGCACGCGATGGCCGCCGCCAAGGACGCCGGCCTCGACATGGCGCGGATCGAGAAGGATCTGGCGAGCCCGGAAGTGAAGGCGACGATCGAGGAAAACTTCAAGCTCGCCGAGGCCATGGGCATGAACGGCACGCCGAGCTATGTGATCGGCAAGCAGGTCGTGGTCGGCGCGATCGGACTTGACGGCCTCAAGGAAAAAATCGGCATCGCCCGCTGCGGCAAGGCGACCTGCTGAGCGCCGCGTTCAAACCATCGAGCGTTGCTGCATTGACGTACCAAAGAGCCGGCGGTCCAAACCGCCGGCTTTTTTTGAGCAATCTGCAAAAGCGATGCGGTTCATCGCGCGTTCACAAAACAAAACCGGGAATCCGATATCGCGGAACATCGCACATCTCCTGTCGTTGTCGGCGTGGGCAATGCAAACACGTGAGGAGAATTTTCTATGACAATCGTTTTATGATTGTCGGTCGCAGCGGCCGCGCTGATCGCCGGAACCGGTTTCGCCAATGCGCAGGGAACCGGAATGAGCCGCGAAGCGCCGTCGGCGGGTTCCGTCGCGCAGCAGAGCGCGCCTTCTTCCGAATCGGCGCCGGACCTTCGGATAGCGCGGCGCCCGCGGCAAGGTCCGCCCAGTCCGAAGAAAAAATGCAGCCCCCGGGCGGCAAGAACCAGCGCGCGCAGGGCGACATGAAGGCCGGGCCGCAAGGCGAAAAATCAGCCCAGGAAAACAGCAGGCAGGGCGACAAGTCGAAGAGCATGAGTGCGGAGAGCAATGAAAAAGGCTCGGCCGGCAAGGACATGAAAGCCGAAGGCCGCGACAACAAGATGAACGCGGAATCGAAGGGCGCGGACTCCAGGAATGCGGAGTCCAAGAGTGCGTCGGACAGCAAGTCGCAGACCGTCGGACAGGCCGGCGCCGGCGCCAAGCTCTCGAGCGAACAGCGTACCAAGATCACCACCGTGATCAGGGACCAGCACGTTGCGCCGGTCACCAACGTCAACTTCTCGATCTCGGTCGGCACCCGCGTTCCGCACGATGTGTCGATTCCATCCGCTGCCGGCAGAAGTCGTGACGATCTATCCGGAATGGCGCGGCTATGAGTTCATCCTGGTCAACGACCAGATCGTGGTGGTCGATCCGCGGACGTTCGAGATCGTGGCTGTGATCGAGGCCTGATCCCGAAGTGACTGCGAATGCCCGGGCGGGCAGCGATGCCCGCCCGTTTCGTTTGCGCGGCTTCCCCCGGGAAGCCGGCCACAACCGCGGGAGCGAGCCATCCTTTAACCTTGGTTAACAAGCGGTTTCCGCAGGTTCCATGGACCTTTTTGCGAACCGGATGAGGTATTTGGGAAAGGTACAGGACGGCCTAAAGGCTTCCCCTTGGGCCCTGTTGTTACCTATAACCGCGCCACCCACCGTCACATTGCCGGGATCTGGATGGCCAAGACAGCTGCCGAGACGATTTACGTGCTCAACGGCCCGAACCTCAATCTGTTGGGGACCCGCGAGCCCGAGACCTACGGCCATGCGACGCTCGCCGACGTCGAGAAGCTTTGCGCGGAGACGTCGGCGCAATTCGGTCTGACGGCCGAATGCAGGCAGTCCAATCGCGAAGGCGAACTGATCGATTTCATCCACGAGGCGCATGCGAAAAAGGCGGCCGGGATCATCATCAATGCCGCCGGCTATTCGCACACCTCGATCGCGCTGCATGACGCCTTGGTGGCGGTGAAAATTCCCGCCGTCGAAGTGCACATCAGCAATATTCACGCCCGCGAGAGTTTCCGTCATCATTCCTTTACCGCCAAGGCCGCTTTCGCAACGCTTTCCGGTTTCGGCATCGACGGTTACCGGCTCGCGATCAACGGCCTTGCCGCCAGGATCGGCGCCAAGGCAAAAGCCTGACATACCGCCCGTCACCAGCCAGAAAGTTCCGGATCAAGATCATGGCGCGCCAGCCTGACAACAAACCAGCCGCAAAATTCAACAGCGACGACAGCGCGCTGATTCGCGAGCTCGCATTGCTGCTTGACGAAACCAGTCTCACCGAGATCGAGATCGAGCGCGCCGGCCTGCGGGTGCGGGTCGCGCGCAATGTCAGCATCGCCGCATCGATGCCGGCGAACTTTCAACCCGCCGCTTCCGCATCCGCCGCCGCGCCGGTCGCCGTCGCCGATGTCGCCAAGCATCCGGGCGTGGTGCCCTCGCCGATGGTCGGCACCGCCTACTGGGCCTCCGAGCCCGGCGCCAAGCCGTTCATCGAAGTCGGCAGCAAGGTGTCGGTCGGACAGACGCTGCTGATCATCGAAGCGATGAAAACGATGAACCAGATTCCGTCCCCGCGCGCGGGCACCGTGACGCAGATTCTGGTCGAAGACGGCCAACCGGTCGAATTCGGCGAGCCGCTGGTGATTATTGAATGAGAGCGCACATGGCGAGTAGCGGGTAGCGAATAGTTTTTCGCTTTTGCTATTGGCCATTCGCTACTCGCCGCTAGGACAACATGTTCGACAAGATCCTGATAGCCAATCGCGGCGAAATCGCACTGCGCGTTCTGCGCGCGTGCAAGGAACTCGGTATCGCCACCGTCGCGGTGCATTCCACCGCCGACGCCGACGCCATGCATGTGCGCCTCGCCGACGAGAGCGTCTGCATCGGGCCGCCGCCGTCAAAGGACAGCTATCTCAACGTGCCGGCGCTGCTGGCGGCCTGCGAGATCACCGGCGCCGACGCGGTGCATCCCGGCTATGGCTTTCTGTCGGAAAACGCCCGCTTTGCCGAAATCCTCGCCGATCACAATCTGCATTTCATCGGGCCGAAGGCCGAACACATCCGCCTGATGGGCGACAAGATCGAAGCCAAGAAAACCGCCAAGAAGCTCGGCATCCCCGTGGTGCCCGGTTCAGACGGCGGCGTCGGCCCCGAGGACGACGCGATGGCGATCGCGCAGGCAATCGGCTTTCCGGTGCTGGTGAAGGCGGCTGCGGGCGGCGGCGGGCGCGGCATGAAGGTGGCCCAGACCGCCGACGACCTGCTGCTGGCGCTCTCGACCGCCTCCAATGAAGCCAAATCGGCGTTCGGCGACGCCTCGGTCTATCTGGAGAAATATCTGCAGAAGCCGCGCCACATCGAAATCCAGGTGCTCGGCGACGGCCGCGGCGGCGCGATCCATCTCGGCGAGCGCGACTGCTCGCTGCAGCGGCGCCATCAGAAAGTCTGGGAGGAAGGCCCCTCGCCGGTTCTCTCCGCGGCAGCGCGCGCCAAGATCGGCGCGACCTGCGCCAAGGCGATGCAGCAGATGAAATATCTCGGCGTCGGCACCATCGAGTTCCTCTACGAGGAAGGCGAATTCTATTTCATCGAGATGAATACCCGGATCCAGGTCGAGCATCCCGTCACCGAGATGATCACCGACATCGACCTCGTGCTGGAGCAGATCCGCATCGCCGCCGGCGGCGATCTGCCGGTGACGCAGGAAGAAGTCATCATCAGCGGCCACTCGATCGAATGCCGGGTCAACGCCGAAAACCCCGTGACCTTCCGGCCCTCGCCCGGCAAAATCTTGCAATACCACCCGCCCGGCGGCCTCGGCGTGCGGATCGATTCCGCCGTCTACCAGGGCTATGTGATCCCGCCTTATTATGACTCGCTGGTCGGCAAGCTGATCGTCCATGGCAAGACCCGCGCCGAGTGCCTGATGCGGCTGCGCCGGGCGCTGGACGAAATGGTGGTGGAAGGCATCGAAACCACGCTGCCGCTGTTCAGGGCGCTGGTCCGCGAACCCGCCATTATCGACGGCGACTATCACATCCATTGGCTGGAGCAGTACCTCGCCGGCAAAGCCGCCGGTTGAGGGTCGCCTGCTCTTTCGGCCCGAAGACAATGTTGGATGCCCTGGAACTATTTGTCCTGACAGACGTTTCAGCGTTGCTGGGAACTACCCCGCGGGGGACTGCCGAATTACGCTACGCCAGACACCTCTGACGCTTGACGCCACGCGCCGGCGCGCGATCGGGCAAATCCTGCTGCTTGCGGCGGGATTTTTGGTGCTGGTCGCGATCAGCGCGTCGTCCGTCATCTTCGTCGAGCAGGCCCGCGAAGACAGCCGATGGGTGGTGCATACGACGGAGGTGGAGAACCAGATTTCGACCCTGCTGCTGGAAATCCGCCGCGCCGAGAGCGCGGTCCGCGGCTACCTTCTGACATCAGATCCGCAGTTTCTGGCCGAGCATCAAAGCGCGGTGGCCGGCATTCTTCCCGACGTCGACAAACTCGTCGGGCTGACTGGTGACAACCCGGTCCAGGTCGAAGCCGGCAGGCAGTTGCGGTCCGCCGTCGCGACGCGGCTCGCCGAATTCCGCCAGGCGGTCGATTTCGTCCGGCAAAAAGATACCGCGGGCGGCATCGCCATGTTGCGCGGCGGCAACGCCGAAACGGTGCAGACCATCGACGACGTCACCGCAACGATGCGCACCGAGGAGGAGCGCCTGTTTGCGGAGCGGACCGCGTCGGCGGACCGCAGCCAGCGCATCGCGTCGATCGTGACCATTGCCGGTTCCGGCCTGGTGATCGCGCTGGCCGGCATTTCGATCGTCCTGGTGCGGCGCTCGGCGCGGGCCCGCGACGCCGCCGAAGCGCAGTTGCGCGACAACAACCTCAATCTGGAGGCCACGGTCGACGAGCGTACCGCCGATCTTCGCGAGGCCAATAACGAAATCCAGCGCTTCGCCTACATCGTCAGCCACGATCTGCGCTCGCCGCTGGTGAACATCATGGGTTTCACCAGCGAACTCGAGGAATTGCGCGGCGACATCTTCCGACGGATCGCGGCCCTCGGCCATGCGGCTTCCGATTCGTCTGCGCCGGTCGTTACCGGCGACACCGAACCGGTGCTCGACGGCGAAGACCAGCAGCTCTCGCAGGATTTCACCGAGGCGCTGGGATTCATCAAATCGTCGATCGCCAAGATGGACCGCCTGATATCAGCCATCCTCAACCTGACCCGCGAGGGCCGGCGCGAATTCGAGCCGGTGCCCGATCGACACCCGCGAACTGATCGAAGCCATCGTCACGACTGTCGCGCACCAGGCTTCGGAAGCCGAGGCCAAAATTCGGATCGAGCCGCTGCCGGACATCGTCAGCGACCGTCTCGCGCTGGAACAGATTTTCTCCAATCTGATCGACAATGCGCTGAAATATCTCAAGCCGGGAGTTCCCGGCGACATCTCCGTCCGGGGCCGGACCAAGCTGGGTTTTGCGATTTTCGAGGTCGCCGACAACGGCCGCGGCATCGATCCCAGGGATCATCAACGGATTTTTGACCTTTTCCGCCGCGCCGGCACCCAGGACAAGCCAGGACAGGGTATAGGACTCGCCCATGTCCGGGCCCTGGTGCGGCGGCTCGGCGGTACCATGTCGGTGGCCTCGGAACTTCACAGCGGCAGCACATTCACGATAACACTGCCCATCGCCTGGACAGCCAGTAACCGGAACAGAGATTCATGAGCAAGCCAGTCACCATCATCATGATCGAGGACGACGAGGGACACGCCCGTCTGATCGAGCGCAACATCCGCCGCTCCGGTGTCAACAACGAGATCGTGCCGTTCACCAACGGTACAGCCGCGGTGAACTATCTGTTCGGCGGCGACGGCACCGGCCTCGATCACAAGGGCCAGGCGTTGCTGATCCTGCTCGATCTCAACCTGCCCGACATGACCGGCATCGAAATTTTGCGCCGGGTCAAGGAAAACAAATACCTGAAATGCGCGCCGGTCGTGGTGCTCACCACCACCGACGATTCCCATGAAATCAAGCGCTGCTATGAACTCGGCTGCAATGTCTACATCACCAAGCCGGTGAATTACGAAAGCTTTGCCAACGCCATTCGCCAGCTCGGGCTGTTCTTCTCCGTGATCCAGGTTCCGCAAGCCGCCACATGACCACTGCGATGCCCACGCTGCTGTATATCGACGATGACGAGGCGCTTGCCCGGCTGGTCGACCGTGGCCTGACGCGGCTCGGCTTCAATGTGGTCCACGCCACCAGCGGCAAGGTCGGGCTCGACCGGCTGCAGCAAGGCGGCATCGACGTCGTCGCGCTCGACCAGTACATGCCCGGGCTCGACGGCCTCGAAACCCTGGAGCGGATCCTGGCGATCCCGAATGCGCCGCCGGTGGTGTTCGTCACCGCCTCGCAGGACTTCAAGCATCGCCGTCACCGCCTTGAAGGCCGGCGCCGCCGACTATCTGGTGAAGGACGTGCAGGGCGATTTCATCCCGCTGCTGCAGGTCGCCGTCAACGGCGCGCTGCGGCAGGCGCGGATCCAGAAAGCCCGCGACGACGCCGAGGCCGAGGTCCATGCCTCGCGCGACCGCTATGCCGCGCTCGCCGCCGAGCGCGAAGTGCTGCTGCGCGAGGTCAACCATCGCGTCGGCAACAGCTTGCAGATCATCGCATCGCTGCTGCATCTGCAGGCCAATTCGAGCACCCAGGAGGACGTCAAGGTCGCGCTGACCAATGCGATGGGGCGGGTCGCCGCCGTGGCGCAGGTGCACCGCCGGCTCTACACCTCGCACGACCTCAAGAGCGTGCTGCTGAACCAGTATCTCGACGCCTTGCTGGAGGATCTCAGGAGGTCCGCCGAGGGCAACCGGATGTCGCGGCTGACGCTGAAGGCCGAGCAGGTCGAGATCGATCCCGACCGCGCGGTGGCGATCGGCATCATCGTCAACGAGCTCGTCATGAACGCCGTGAAATACGCCTACCCCGACGGCGCCGGTCCGATTCACGTCGACCTCGTTGCGCAAGGCGACAATCTGGTGTTGTCGATTACCGACGACGGCGTCGGCCTCAACGTCAAGACCGATCCGCGTTCCACCGGCATGGGACAGCGCATCGTCACCGCCATGGCGTCCAAGCTCGAAGCCAGCGTCGAGCGCGACCCGGCCCATGTCGGCACCCGGATCGTGCTGCGGTTCCGCAGGATCAATCCGCCCCTGACCACGCCCGCGAGTGCGGCCGCAAGTTAACCGCTTTGACGGTCGCACGCCCGGCTTCGGCCTGCTATCTTTCCGGACATGATGTCGCGCGACTCCGCCTCTTCTGAAATCACCCCCGAAGTGCTGCTGCGCGCCTACGCCTGCGGCATCTTTCCGATGGCCGAAAGCGCCGACGATCCCACCCTGTTCTGGGTCGAACCGGAACTGCGCGGCGTGATTCCGCTCGAAAGCTTTCGGATCGCCTCGCGGCTGGCGCGCACCGTGCGCTCCGACGCCTTTACCGTCACCGTCGATACGGCCTTCAAGGCCGTCATCGCCGGCTGCGCCGCGCCGCAGCCCGGCCGCGACGACACCTGGATCAACACGCGCATCCGCGATCTCTATATCGGGCTGCACGAACTCGGGCATTGCCACAGCGTCGAGGTCTGGGAGAACGACGATCTGGTCGGCGGGCTGTACGGCGTCAGCCTCGGCCGCGCCTTTTTCGGCGAGAGCATGTTTCATCGCACCCGCGACGCCTCGAAAGTGGCGCTGGTGCATCTGGTGGCGCGGCTGATTGCGGGCGGTTTTGCCTTGCTCGACACCCAATATGTGACCGAGCACTTGCGCAGCTTCGGCGCCGTCGAGATCTCGCGGCGGCGCTACAGCGCGCTGCTCGACAAGGCGATCGCCGGCGCCGCGGATTTCAACAAGTTGCCGGTGGATCGTCCCGTCAGCGGCGCCAGGGCGCTGCAGATCATCGCGGGCCGGGAGTAGCGGCAGCCTTCTTAACCCCTGCCCGCTTGCGGGGAGAGGTCAGGGAGAGCGCAAGTGCGTTACTGCCGGAACTGCGGCAGCGGATAGGGCTGCGGCTGCGGACGCGGGGCCTGCTTTGG
Source organism: uncultured Alphaproteobacteria bacterium (assembly GCA_963734795.1). Lineage (GTDB taxonomy): Bacteria > Pseudomonadota > Alphaproteobacteria > Rhizobiales > Xanthobacteraceae > Bradyrhizobium. The sequence goes on along the minus strand of CAVTIW010000007.1, from coordinate 928,673 downwards.
CGGCGCGCGTTTCGGCGCGGGCGGCGGCGGCGCCGGTTTCTGCGGATCGGGCTGCGCGCTGACGACGGTGGTGTCGGGCCCTTTGCAGTCGGTCAGCCAGATGTCGTAGATCGGATGTTCGACGCCGTGCAGGCCGGGGCTCGCCGCGAACATCCAGCCCGAAAAAATCCGCTTCACTTCGCCTTGCAGCGTGATCTCGTCGACCTCGACGAAGGCGTCGGTATTGGCGGCCTCGGTGGCCGGACGGGTGTAGCAGGCGTCGGTCTTGACGCGCAGCGCGCCGAACTGCACGGTTTCGCCGATATCCTCGTCGAAATTGATGATGCGTCCGGTGATCTTGTCGAGGCCGGAGAAACTCGCCTTCTTGTTGACGATTTTCTGCGCCGGCGGCTCGGTGACGACTTCGTCGCCGGGCTGCAGCGTCGGCGGCGACTGCGGCACGCCTTTGGGCTGGCGCTGCCCCGGCGGCAATCCCGGCAGCGGATTGGCGGCCGGCGGCGCCACTGCGACGCCCTGGTTGGGCTGCGGCGGCGCCACCGCGATACCGGGCGGGGTATTCTGCGGAATGATGGTGGTACCGGGCGGCGGCGCCAACGGCTGCGACTGCACCGATCCGGGAGGCGGCACGCCCTGCCCCGGCAGCGGACGATTGGGCGTCGGCAGGATGCGGCCCTGCGGCAGTTCCGGCACGTCCTCTTCGTCGTCGGGCTGCGGCTGGTTGCCGCGGGGAATGCTGCCGGGCGGACGCGGCGCGGGATCGGAAAAAATATTGCCGATCTGCGCGCGCGCCGGCGGCGCAAGCGGGATCGTCATGGCGGCAACGAAGGCCGCAAAACCAGTCAGGGCAATGGTTCGAAACATCTCGCGCGGCTTTAAAAGGCGAATCGGGCTGACGCCATTGTACATCTGATGAGCCACCCACGGGGCCATCGGTTAACACGCCGAATACGGCGGGGAAAGGGCGGCAACCGGCCTGCGCCGGCCTCTGGTCAGCCCACGCCACACATGGAATAGTCCGCCCGATCAAAGCCCGCGCGGCCCTCGCGCCGAGCCGCCAGACATCCGGGACAACCGGAGCAGCAGGGGAAACACAGACATGCCCGATCGAATTCGCCTCGATGGCAAGGTCGCCGTCGTCACCGGGGCTGCCGGCGTCATCGGCACCGCGACCATGCGGCTATTGGCCGAGCGCGGTGCGCGGATTGTCGCAGTCGACCGCAAGCCGCAGGAGCTGCAAACCGCGATCGAGGATTTGCCGGCCGCGGCGCAGGCGCTGGCCATCACCGCCGATGTCAGCGATGAGGACGAGGTCGCCGACTATGTCCGCGCCGCGATCGACACCTTCGGCGCCATCGACGTGTTCTACAACAATGCCGGCATCGAGGGCGACATCGCGCCGATCACGAAGTATTCGCTGGAGACGTTTCGCCGGGTGCTCGACGTCAACGTGGTCGGCGTCTTCCTGGGCATGAAGCACGTGCTGCCGGTGATGCTGCAACAGAACAGCGGCAGCATCATCAACACCGCCTCGATCGCCGGCCTGATCGGTTCTGCCGACATCGCGGTCTACAGCGCCAGCAAGCACGCGGTGATCGGGCTCACCAAGAGCGCCGCGCTGGAATGCGCGGCTACCGGCGTGCGCGTGAACTGCGTCTGTCCCGGCCTGATCGACAGCCGGATGCTGAGCGCGATCATCGAAGGCCGCAATCCCGGCAACGCGCCGGTGCCGAATGCCAGGATCGTGGAGCGGATTCCGGCGCGCCGGCTCGGCCATGCTTCCGAAGTCGCCTCGATCGTGGCATTCCTCGCCTCCGACGAGGCGAGCTATGTCTCGGGCTCCGCCTACACCGTCGACGGCGGACGCACCGCGGGCTAGAAATCGTCCAACATCAGCAGGTCCCCTCGCCATGTCCGTCACCCTCGATCCCGATGCCGCCGCCGTATTCGAGGCGTTTCAGGAAGCCGGCCGCCCGCCCTATGAGACGGTTTCGCCGGCCGAAGCGCGCGAGTTCTATCTGCAGGGCCGCGTCGTCACCAATCCCGAGCCGCCCGAACTCAAATCGGTCGAGCCGCTCGCGATCCCCTCGCCCGCCGGATCGATCCCGGCGCGCATCTACACGCCGACAACCCTCAGGAAGGCCGACGGCCTTGCGCCGTGCCTGGTGTTCTTTCACGGCGGCGGCTGGGTGATCGGCGATCTCGATTCCCATGACGTGGTGTGCCGCAAGCTCGCCGATGATGGCCAGCTGATCGTGATCTCGGTCGATTATCGCCTCGCGCCCGAGCACAAATTTCCCGCCGCCGTCGATGACGCCATCGCCGCGACGAAATGGATCGCCGGCAATGCCAAACAGCTCGGCATCGACGCGTCGCGGCTGATGGTCGGCGGCGACAGCGCCGGCGGCAATCTCGCCGCGGTGGTGGCGATCTCAGCGCGCGACGGCAATGGCCCTGAGATCGCGGGACAGGTGCTGATCTATCCGGCCACCGACTTTGCGATGACGCATCCCTCGCACCGCGAGCCGGAGACCAGCATCCTGCTCACGCATGCGGTGATCAAATGGTTTCGCGATCATTATCTGAACGGCGCTTCTGACGTGCACGACTGGCGCGCCTCGCCGGCGCGCGCCGCAACGCTTGCAGGGCTGCCGCCGGCCTATGTGCTGACCGCGGGCGCCGATCCCCTGCGCGACGAAGGCGACGAATATGCGCACCGCCTGAAAGAAGCCGGCGTGCGCCGTGACCTACCGGCATTTTCCCGGCCAATTCCACGGCTTCTTCACCATGGGCAAACTGCTGCAGCAGGCCAATGTCGCCGCCAGCGAGATCGGCGTCTGGCTGAAGGCGCTGAACTAAGTCCGGTACAGCCGAAACAGACGGTAACGACAAGTTACTTTGTCCCGCGCGACGATTGCCGCATGTTCGCTTGCGACAATTCCTTTTCGGTTTCCCCGTAACAAAACCCATTGTCGCCGCGGCCCGCTTCATTTCGAAACCCACATGCCCTTCCCTTTGCAACGGTGCGTTGCCGTTCCCGTGCAAGCTCTGGCCTGGCTCGGCCATCAAGGCACCCGCGCGGTCGCGGCGCTGGTGTTCATCGGCATCGCGCTGCCGCCGGTCGGCCAGTTGCTCAAGCCTTTCGTCACTGAAGCGATTTTCGTTCTGCTGTGCATCTCGTTCATGCGGGTGGATATCGGGACGCTGCGCGATCATCTGCGGCGGCCGGGCATTGTTCTCGCCGCAACGGCGTGGACGACGCTCGGCGTGCCCCTGATATCGGGCGCAATCTGTCTCGCGACCGGCCTCGATACCCGTTCACCGGATCTGTTCCTGGCGCTGATGCTGCAGGCGGTGGCTTCGCCGATGATGGCGGCGCCCGCGCTGGCGGCTCTGATGGGGCTGGATGCAACCCTGGTGCTGATCACGCTGGTGACCAGCACCGCACTGGTCCCGATCTCGGCGCCGCTGTTCGCCTATGCTTTCTTCGGCGCCGCGCTGACACTGCCGCCGCTGGGACTCGGACTGAAATTGCTGGCGATCCTCGCGGGGTCGCTGCTGGTTGCGACCGCGATCCGCTGGACCATCGGGGCTGCCGCCATCCGGCGGCAAGAAAGCGCGATCGCCGGATTCAATATCCTGATCCTGTTCGTCTTCGTCGCCGCCGTCATGGGCAACGTGGTCGGCGATTTCTTGGCTGATCCGGTGAAGGTGATCGGATTGGCGATGCTGGCCTTCGCGGTCTCTTTCGCGCTGCTCGGCGTCACAACGCTGATGTTCCGCGGAATTGGCCAGCAGAGAGCGCTCGCGCTCGGCTTGATGGTTTCCCAGCGCAATATGGGGCTGATGCTGGCGGCGACCGGCGGCGTACTGCCCGGGCTCACCTGGCTGTATTTCGCGCTCTGTCAGTTTCCGATCTACCTGTTGCCGCAGCTGCTGAAACCGACGGTGCGGAAGCTCATCGCGCGGAAAGCGGCGCTGCTGCCGGAACCGGCGACCAGCGAGCCGTAATCGCTGCCGCCGAGATCGGCGGCGAGCTTGCCATTTCGCGGCGCGTCGGGCAGCGTCGCTGATCGCACATCATGATCTGCAAAAATGACGTGCGCCCGTTATTTCGGCTGCGCAGAAAGAAATCGGATTGGAAACGTCAGCCTCGATCGAGATCGCCAGGCACACGCTGCTGTCGTGCGGGCTCATTCTGGCGGTCGGCACCGTCGCCGCCCTGCTGGCGCAGAAGATCAGGATTCCCGATGTCGCGGTGTTTCTCGTCGCCGGCATCGCGATCGGCCCGCAGGCGCTGGACCTGATCGACATCAGAGCGAATTCGGCGCTGAACCAGATCATCCTGTTGTTCGGCGCCAGCTACATTCTGTTCGACGGCGGTGCTTCGCTTGCGATTCGAGGTTCTGAAGCAGGTCTGGATCACCATCGTCGTCATCGCCACGATCGGCGTGCATCGATCACCGCCGTCATCACCGGCCTTGCCGCCCATTACATCCTCGGCATTCCCCCGATCGTGGCGCTGCTATTGGGCGCGACGCTGGCCTCGACCGATCCGGCGACGCTGGTGCCGATCTTCCGTCAGGTCCGGATTCGCGACCGGGTGGCGCAAACCGTGATGAGCGAGTCCGCGTTCAACGACGCCGATGGCGCGCGATCCTCACCTTCAGCGTGCTGGCGGTGGCGATGGGAAGCGGCGAGTTCTCGCTGACGAACGTCGATCTTCGATCTGCTCAAGCAATCCGTCATCGGCATCGTCGCCGGCGTCGCGCTCGGCTACCTCGCCGCACTGCTGATCGCCCACGAGAAATGGGCCTTCCTTGCCGAATATGCCCCGGTGGTGACGCTGGTCGCCGTGATCGGCGCCTATTTCGCGGCCGACGGCCTGCAGGCCAGCGGCTTCATGGCGGTGTTCGTGTTCGGCATCGTGCTCGGCAACAAGGAAGCGTTCGGCTTCGGATGGAGGCCGGCGAAGCGCAGAAGCTCGACGAATTTGTCCTGACCACGGCCTTCATCATGCGGCTGTTCATTTTCATCCTGCTCGGCGCCCAGGTCGATTTCGCCCTGATGGGCCGATACTGGCTCGGCGGCGTCGCTGTCGTCACCGTGCTGATGCTGGTGGCGCGGCCGGCGACGGTATTCGCTGTGCGCCTGGCCGGATCGCCGCGCGCGCTGGAGCTTTCGCCGAACTGCTGTTCATGTGCTGGACCCGCGAGACCGGCGTCATTCCGGCCGCACTGGCCGGCCTGCTGCTCGGCATGAAGGCGCCCGGCGCGCCGATGATCGCCTCGGTCACCTTCATCGCCATCCTGATGACGATCCTGATCCAGGCGCCGACCACGCAATGGCTCGGGCGCAGGCTCGGGCTGCTGGAAACCGACTAGCCAAGGGGCGAACCCACAAATTGCTGGAAGTCGGCACAAGCAAGTCGATTTGCGATGCGTCAGCTGGTGAACGGGCGTGCCGAAATGCGCCAAACTTGACAGTCATGATCTAAACAAGAAGCAATCGAACCAATCTACTTGATCCTGACAGTGATCTTGTTCGAAACGACCGGCGGGTTGAACGGATAGTGATTTGCGTCGCCCAACACCAGCTGAAGCGTATGTTTGCCGGGTGGGAGTTCAATACGCGCCTCGGTTTGACCCGCGCCAAAATGAAGATGTGACTTGTCTTGCGCGATCGGTTCCTTGGGATCGATCGGTTCATTCACATCAATCAGTAAGTGGTGATGGCCGCTGTTTTGAAAATTATCGCCGGCGTGAGTTACTCCCATGTTGCGAAGACCGAAGCGGCACCAAAACCCGCCTTTAATCGTCGCGCCGTCCTGCGGCCATACGAAATAAAGAAGGGCATCCTTTGGCGCGGGCTTTCCCTGCGCATATGCAGCGAATGACAGACAAGTCAGGGCTGCGGACAACATGACGAGACGGGCGATCTTCATGACACATCCTCCCTTGACGATCATGAGGGGGACAGTGCGACCCGGAATCCATGGGTCGGATACCGCACGTTGGTGTCGTAGCTGTCGCGGTTTGATGGCCGGACATACTGCGCGTCATTCCTCCACGAACCGGACCGGATGACGTGTGAACCGCAATCGCCCTCGACCCACGCCGAACCGTCCGCCGGAGCGCCGTGGTAATTTTTGTGCCAGCAGTCCTCTATCCACTGATCGACGCCGCCACCCATATCATACAGCCCGAAGGGATTGGGCTTGAAGCTGCCGGCCTTGATCGGTTGCTCGGCGGCTGCGACGTCGCTGCAATTCTTGCAATTGGCCATGCCGGATTGAAACTGATCGCCCCACCAGTACTTTGTTTGCGTGCCTCCGCGCGCGGCATATTCCCATTCGGCCTCGCTTGGCAGCCGATATGCCTTTCGCGTCGCGTCCGCGAGCCACCCGACATATTGCTTGGCATCACTCCAGCTTACATTCGTGACCGGCGCATCATCTTTACCGGTTGCCACGAACGCACATGCTTTCGCAGCGGCGCATTCGTTCCATTCGCGAACGGAAATCGGATACCGACTGATGGCAAACGGCTTGATCGTGACCTGATGAGTTGGCTTCTCGGTTGGGTCGTCATTGCTACCCATCGTGAAGCTGCCGTCGCGAATAGTGGTCATTTCGGGCTCTCGGACTGCGGAGGCCGGCTGTGTCGCGGGCGTGGTGGGCCGAGACGCGGCTTGTTTCGCGGCGGGAGCCACCGGAGCAGCCGGCTGAGTTTGGGGCCCTTGAGGGGTGACGAGCGTTGGTGGAGGCGAGGGCTGAGGTAGCGGCGCTGCTTGTTTCACGGTGTCCGGCAGCGTCGAGGACTGCTTCGGCGTCTCCGTCGACACCGGGGCGGACGCCTGGTCCCTCACCCCGACATGAGATTGAGATTGCCGAAGCACATACCAGAGGGCGCCGCTTGCGATGATCAGCAAAATCAAGCTCAGAAAAAAAATCAGAATGTTCTCGCGTCGTCGGGTCCTGGTGAAGGACGCGGGATCCGGAAGCACACGATAGACCCTCACCGGATCGGTGATATTCTTTATTTTACGATCTCCGAGCGATTCATAGCCGCAAACCAGTTTGTGCTTTATCTGCTCGTAGATACCGCCCGAGATGTAAACCTGGCCGGCATCGGCAATACCCTCAAGACGCGATGCAATATTGACTCCATCACCGTAAACGTCATCTGCCTCGATGATAACGTCACCAAGATTGATACCAATCCGATACTCAATCCAATGATGCTTTGGCAGCGATGCGTTGCGTCCTACCATGTTTTGCTGGATGACGATGCCGCACCGCACGGCTTCGACGGGACTGTCGAAGATCGCAATAAAGCCGTCGCCGGTTGTTTTGACGAGCCTTCCGTGGTGCTCCGCAATGCTGGGCTCGATCAGGTCGCGCTCGATCCGCTTCACGCGACCATGCGTTCCTTCTTCATCGATCTGCATCAGGCGGCTGTAGCCCGAGATATCGCCGGCAACAATCGCGGCAAGACGGCGCGGTGACGACTCGCGCGGGGGTTCACCACTCTTGCCTGATTTGAAATCCCGGATTTCGGCCATGGCTCGGATTGGGTCTCCATAAACTGCAAATGGCAGTGTCAGGGCGCACAACTTCCGAAAAACAAACTTCCTTCGTCACGATATCATATTGTCGATTTGGGACAAGCCAATCAGGCGGGATTGGCGACCACCGCTGCGGATCAATCGCGACACATCGCCGCTGCCAGGTCGAAGTCCGCAATGCTGGATGGCGCCGCGCCGCCGGTCATGCGGGAACGGGCGCGTCCTGTTCGATGAGCTTGCGCTCCTTCAGCTCCGCCCAGAACTCCGCCGGGATCTTGACCTGCATGGAGCTGTAATCAGCAACGATCTGTTGCTCGCTGGCAGCGCCGACGATCAGGGCCGAGGCGACGTCCGGCGTTGCGGAGAATTGCAGCGCCGCCGTCCGAAGATCGACGCCGTGCCGTCCCGCGGCCTCGCGCAGCTTTTCGCGCTTTGCGATGATCGGCTGCGGTATCTTGTAGTTTTCCTTGCCGTAATTGAAACGCTGACTGCCGCTGATGAAACCGGCGTTGAGAGACGAACCCACCACGAATGAAACGCCCTTGGCGCGCGCGGCCGGAAAAACATGGTGGAGCGCGTTCTCGTGGTCGATCAGCGAATATTGCGAGGCGAGCAGACAGACATCCGGGTCTGCGACCTCCAGCAGCTTCATGATCGGTTCCGGTCTGTTCACGCCGAGGCCCCAGCCCTTGATGATCCCTTCCTCGCGCATCCGCGCAAGAGCAGCGAAGGCGCCCTTGCGCGCAATCTCGAATTGCTCCTCCCAAGACGACGGTAGATAGGGATTGTCCGGTGAGAGGTCGTGCACGAACACGATATCGAGCGTATCCAGGCCGAGCCGTTGCAAACTGTCCTCAATCGAGCGCTTCACACCATCCGCCGTGTAGTCGAAGACCACGTCGTTCGGCGATGGCGTGAAGGGGAAATACTCCTTCGCGTTGTTCTGCCGCGACGCCTTGAGCAGCTTTCCCACCTTGGATGAGATGACATACTCGCTGCGGTCCCTGGTGTGCAGGAAGTTGCCGAACCGGCGCTCGCACAGGCCGAGGCCATACCAGGGCGAGGTGTCGTAGTAGCGGACACCCGCACTCCACGCCGCTTCGAGCGTGGCATAAGCGATCTTTTCCGTGATAACCGCGAACTCATTGCCAAGCGGTACGCCGCCGAGACCGAAGCGGACCGGGAGCTTGTAGTGTTCGGACGTCGTTGCTTGCATGCTGGCCTGATGATTGGCGTTGAACCATGGGGGTGGTTAACCCGATCCGGGCCGGAAAGGTTCCGAAGTAGCCGCGCGCCCGGGGTCAGCAATGGACCGCGAGCAGGGATAGCGCGGTGGCGGACTCTCACCGCGATCAGGATGCCCGCGCCGCGCGGCGCAGCGATTGCGGCGGCTGGCCGAAGGCGCGGATGAAGGCGCGGCGCATTCGCTCCGGATCGCGAAAGCCGGTGGATTGCGCCACCTGTTCGATCGCCTCGCCGGACGATTGCACGCGTTGCCGCGCCACTTCGATCCGCAGCCGCTCCACCGCCTTGGACGGCGTGGTGCCGGTCTCGGCGATGAAGGCCCGCGCAAAGTGCCGCGAACTCATGCCGGCCTGCTCGGCCAGGTCTTCCACCGTCAGCGGTGCCGATCGAGATGTTCGCGCGCCCAGGTGAGCAGTGATCCGAACCGGCCGCTCGGGGCCTTCAATTCCAGCAGCGACGAGAATTGCGACTGGCCGCCGCTGCGGCGATGATAGAGCACGAGCTGCCGCGCGGTTTGCTGCGCGATCTCGTCGCCGAAATCCTCCGCCGCCAGCGCCAGCGCCAGATCGATGCCGGCGCTGATCCCGGCCGAACTCCAGACATTGCCGTCGCGGACGAAAATCTGGTCGGGCTCCAGCTTCACCTTGGGATAGGTCGCGAGAAATTGCTTCGTGCGCCGCCAGTGCGTGGTGGCGCGGCGGCCGTCGAGCAGGCCGGCTTCGGCCAGGATGAAGGCGCCGGAACAGACGCTGGCGACGCGGACGCCGCGTTTTGCGATTGCGCGCACGAAGCCAAGCGTCTTGTCGCACCTCGCCGCCGTCTCTACCCCCTCGCCTCCCGCCACGATGAGCGTCGAGATCGCGCCTGACGGCTTGAGGCCGCGCGCGACCAGCTCGACGCCCGCCGAACTGCGCACCGGGCCCGGCTTCGCCGCCAGCACCTTGATCGGCGAAGCCGCTCCGGCGAAGCGGGCGGCGATTTCGAACACCGAAATCGGACCGGCCGCGTCCAGCAACTGGAAATCCGGAAACACGAGAACGCCGATCATGATTGGCTCATGTCCTAAAATGAGGGAAAAATGCCATTTCGGACAGGAGATCATCATGGCAGAATGCCGCGGTCAAGCGGGTTCTCGTCGGTCGTCATGCCCGGACTTGATCCGGGCTCCATCCATTTCGCGAGAGTTCTCGCGCAGGCGATGGATTGCCGGGCATAGGCGAGCGGAGACGACGCCGTCCTTCGGACGGCTATGTCCGGCAATGACGCGACGAGGCGCGCCGTCGCAAAACAAAACGTCGAAAGGATTTCATCATGCCGGCGCCGCTTCAGATCGGTTTTGTGATTTTTCCAAAAGTGACCCAGCTCGACCTCACCGGGCCGCTGCAGGTATTTTCAAGCCTGCCCGGCGCCGTCGTGCACCTGATCTGGAAACGCATCGAGCCGGTGCCGACCGATTCCGTGCTGAGGCTGACGCCGACCATCAGCTTTGCCGACTGCCCGCAGCTCGACGTGATCTGCGTCCCCGGCGGGTCCGGCAGCAACGACATGGTCAACGACACGGAAATGCTGGATTTCCTGCGCCGGCAGGCGGCGGGCGCCAGATACGTCACCTCGGTCTGCACCGGCGCGCTGGTGCTGGGCGCGGCCGGCCTGCTGCAAGGCTACCGCGCGGCGACGCACTGGACCGCGATGGAATTCCTGGCATCGTTCGGCGCCACGCCAACCAAAACGCGGGTCTGCGTCGACCGCAACCGCGTCACCGGCGGCGGCGTCACCGCGGGAATCGATTTTGCGCTGACGCTGGTGTCGATCCTGGTCGACCGGCCGACCGCGGAGGCGATCCAGCTCGGGATCGAATACAATCCAGCGCCGCCGTTCAACGCCGGCTCGCCCGACACCGCGCCGCCGGAAGTCCTCGCGCTCGCCAGGCAAAGAATTGCGCCGGCCCAGCAGCGCCGCGGCGAGGCGGTCCAACGCGCCGCCGCGCGGCTTCTGGAGGCCGGATAAAAAGCCTGACTCAAGCGGGCGCGGGCTCATTCGCACGCAGCCAGATGCGGATTGATGCCGCATGATTCAAGCTCCGTCTGGCTGCTGGAATCACATCCAGGCGGCGTCGTGCCCTTTGGCACGGCCTGGAGCGCGATCCACGGCGCATTGCTTTTGTCGATCGCCGCAGAGACCGCTCGGACGATTTTTCGCAAGTGTTGCCCTGTCACCGCAACAGTTAGGTTGTTTTGGCGGGATTGCCACGTCCGCCGCAGACGGCACGGATAGACGCGCGCGGTTCGGTACCATATGACTTTGAGTCGTAATTCAGGGGCCGTGGGAATTTTGATGAAAAACGTGCGGGGCTACCCGAGCGGCATCGCGGCCGCGAATTGCCCGGGGGGCGCACGTTTCCGGGATGCGTTTCTGGGTACGGTTGCCGCCGGCGCGCTGTCGCTGGCATCAGGAGGCCCGGCGCTGGCGTCTCCGCTGCCTGCCGGCTGCTCGATTGATGCTACTTTTACGATCGAGACCTGCACCGGCAATCAATCCGCCGGGATTGCCATCATCAACCCGGTGATGCTCACCACCCTCGACGTCAACAACCTGACCCAGGCGATTACCACCGCGGGCGGGACTGACGGCATCATTTTCACTTCGGCCGGCGCCGTCACCATTACCAGCAATACCGGCGCGTTCGGCATCACCACCGCGGGCGATAACGCGAACGGGATTCTCGCCGAGAGCACTGGCGGCGCGGTGACGGTGACCTCGACCGGCAACATCACCACCGGGGGCGCCACCGCATACGGGATAAAGGCCACCGGCTTTGGCGCGGTCACCGTGACCTCGACTGGCAATATCACGACTGCGGGCAACTCAATCGGGATTTCGGCCAACAGCACTGGCGCTGGCGCGGTGACGGTGACCTCGACCGGCAACATCACCACCAGCAACGCGGTCGGAATTGATGCCTACAGCTCTGGCGCTGTGACAGTGACCTCGACCGGCAACATCACCACCGGGGGTACGGGCACGATCGGGATTTTTGCCTTGGGTCTGGGCGCTGGCGCGGTCACGGTGACCTCGACCGGCAACATCGACACCACGGGCAGCAGCGCGGCCGGGATTTATGCCCGGGGCAATGGCGCTGGGGCGGAGACGGTGACCTCGACCGGCAATATCACCACCGCGGGCGACAGCGCGTTCGGGATTAAGGCCACCGGCTTTGGCGCGGTGACGGTGACCTCGACCGGCAACATCGCCACAACGGGCGCCAGCGCAAACGGGATTTATGCCGTCAGCTTTGTCGGTGGCGCTGTGACGGTGACCTCGATCGGCAATATCACCGCCGCGGGCAACGGCGCGTTCGGGATTTTTGCCTCCACCCCCGGCTCTGACGCTGTGACGGTGATCTCGACCGGCAATATCACCAGCAACGCGGGTGGGATTGAAGCCTTAAGCAACGCTGGCGCGGTAACGGTGACCTCGATCGGCAACATTACCACCACGGGCAGCGCCGCCTTCGGGATTCGTGCCGGCAGCTCTGGCGCTGTGGCGGTGACCTCGACCGGCAACATCACCACCGCCGGCAGCGGCGCGAGCGGGATTTATGCCGTCAACAATGGCGCTGGCGCGTTGACGGTGACCTCGACCGGCAACATCTCCACTGCGGGCGGCATCGCGGGCGGGATTTTTGCCGTCAACAATGGCGCCGGCGCGGTGACGGTGACCTCGACCGGCAACATCTCCACCGCGGGCAACGGCGCGTACGGGATTCGTGCCTCCAGCAACGGTGGTGCCGTCACGGTGACCTCGACCGGCAACATCTCCACCGCGGGCGCCGGCGCGAACGGGATTTTTGCCGGCAGCTTTGGCGGCGGCGCCGTCACGGTGACCTCAGCCGGCAACATCTCCGCCGCGGGCAACGACGCGATCGGGATTTTTGCCGAGAGCTCTGGCCCGATCGCGATCACCATCAAATCGGGCACGGTGTCTGGCGGCTCGGGGACCGGGGCGGGCGTCGCTCTCCTGTACGGGACCAACAACACGCTGACCAACATGGGCACCGTGACGGCGCTGTCCGGCCTCGCGATCCAGGGCACCACCGGCAACGACACCGTCAACAATTCCGGCGCCGTGATCGGCAATGTGATCCTGGGGAGCGGCACCAACGCCTTCAACAACATGGCCGGCGGCTTGTTCAATAGCGGCGCCACCGTCAATCTCGGCGCGGGCAATGCGCTGACCAACGCCGGCACGCTGTCGCCGGGCGGCGCGGGGGTGATCCAGACCACGGCGCTGACGGGCAATCTGGCGCAGAGCACGACCGGCCGGTTGCTCACCGACATCAACATCACCGGCGCCAGCTCCGACCGGGTCAATGTCTCCGGCACCGCCAACCTGGCCGGCGCGGTGCAGGTCCAGGTGCAGAACGCGATCCTCGGGCCGTGGCAGCAGACGGTGCTGTCGGCGGCGGGCGGCACCACCAATAACGGGCTTGCGCTGCTGGCGAGCCCGGCGCTGCAGGCGCAGCTGGTGTTTCCCAACGCCACCGATGTCGCCGTCAAGAGCACCGGCATCAATTTCCTGACGCCGGGGCTGAGCATCAACCAGACTTCGCTTGCCAACGCCTTCAACGGCGCGGCGCAGACTTCGGGCCTCGGCGGTCCGGTGTTCAATTTCCTGCTCAACGGCGTCACCTCGGTTCCCGGCTACAACCTCGCGCTCACCCAGCTCTCGGGCGAGACCGCGACCGGCACGCAGCAGACCACCTTCGATGCGATGAACATGTTCATGGAGGTGATGACCGATCCCTTCAATCGCGGCTCGGCGTCGACGCCGGGCGGCGGCGCGAGCGGCTATGCATCCGAAGGCGATGCCAGCGCCTATGCCTCCGACGGCCGCAAGCGCAGCGCCGCCGAGCGCGACGCCTACGCCATGTTCACCAAGGCGCCGCCGCAAAACTTCGAGGCGCGCTGGAACGTGTGGGCGGCCGGTTTTGGCGGCTCGCAGACCACCGATGGCAATGCGGCGCTGGGATCGAGCAACACAACCAGCAGCATCGCCGGCACGGCGGTCGGCGCCGACTATCGCTTCTCGCCGTTTACGATTGCCGGGTTTGCGCTGGCCGGCGGCGGCACCAACTTCAGCGTCGCGGGTAGCGGCAGCGGACGTTCCGACCTGTTCCAGGCCGGCGCCTTCATCCGGCATGATGCCGGTGCTGCCTATGTCTCCGGCGCGCTGGCCTATGGCTGGCAAGACGTCACCACCAATCGCACGGTGAGCGCTGCCGGCATCGAACAGCTGCAGGCGCGCTTCAACGCCAATGCGTTCTCTGGCCGCGTCGAAGGCGGCTACCGGTTTGTCGCGCCCTGGGTCGGCGGCATCGGCATCACGCCTTACGCCGCCGCACAGTTCACCACCTTCGATCTTCCGGCCTATGCCGAAAGCGCCCTCGCCGGCAGCGGCGCTTTCGCGCTCAATTATGCCGCCAAGAGCGTGACGGATCCGCGCAGCGAACTTGGCTTCCGCACCGACAAGTCCTATGCGATGCCGGATGGCGTGCTGACGCTGCGCGGCCGTCTGGCCTGGGCGCATGATTACGATACCGACCGCTCCATCGGCGCCACCTTCCAGACGCTGCCGGGCGCATCTTTTGTCGTCAACGGCGCGGCGCAGGCCAGCGACTCCGCGCTCACCACCGCGTCGGCCGAAATGAAATGGCGCAACGGCTGGTCCGCCGCCGCCACTTTCGAAGGCGAGTTCTCCAATGTCACAACCAGCTATGCCGGCAGGGGCGTGCTGCGCTATCAGTGGTGAGCGCTGAGCATGCTTTTCCGGATCATGCTGCCGCGCGCTCACCGGTTCGCATCAGCTTGGCGAAGATGATGCCGTGGGTGACCAGATAGAACGGCACCAGCAGGGTCGGGATGGCCGACCACGGCAGCGTCCAGATCGCGCTCGAGCCGATCGTTCCGCCAAACTGCTGGAACGGCGCACCCGGCGCCGACAGGATTCCGAGCGTCAACGCCGAGACCAGATCGAGCGTGCCGATCAGATTCCATGCCAGCAACCAGCCGCGTTGGCCGCGGGGATTGCGGGCCAGCGCCAGCATCAGCGGGATGGCGGTCAGGCCGACCAGGATGTCGCCCCGCCCTGCCGATAGCGGAAACGGTCCGCTTAACCTGCCCTGCGCCGACAGCAGCAGGAAAAACAAGCCCTCGATCCGCATCACGTTGAGACCCACCAGCAAGGTGACCGGGAGTGCCAGCAGCGCCGCGCGCACTTTGGCCGACAGCAACGCCGCGAGCGCGGCGGCCAGCACCGGCAATGCGGCCATCACGCCGATCACCGGCACCGGCGTTGGTCCGACCGCGTAAATGCCGGTGCCGGCCAGCGCGACCGCCAATCCGATCCATAGCCCGGCGGCCGTGACCGTCGCCAGCCTTTGCCCCGAAGACAATTGCAGCACCGTGACGGTGGCATTCAAATTTACCGCGATCACAGCAACCATAGTGGTGGTTCCAATCAGATCGAGCATCGCACCTCTCCTGTTCAAGTGTAGTTACACCTATCAAGCCAAGCAAAAGTCCGGCGGCGCCGGCGTGGTTCATTCCAGACTGCGGGCGGCCAGGACTTTCAGCGCCGACTGGCCGTCGGCGCCGAGCAGCTTGCCGACCTCGGCCTGCGCCTGCGCCCAAAACGGAAATCCGCGGCGCACGGCGGCGCGCCCCTGCGCGGTAATGCCGAGCATGCGCGCGCGCGGGTCGTCACCGGCCTTGATCGAAATCCATTTTCGCTGCTCCAGCGGGGTCAGGTTGCGGGTCAGCGTGGTGCGCTCCATGCCGAGAAGGCCGGCGAGGTTGCCGATCGACAGTTCGCCCCGCAGCATCAGCTGCGACAGGATGGTGAATTGGGTGCTGCGCATTCCCGATTTCTGCATGACGCCGTCATACAGCCGGGTGATCTTCCGCGCCGCCTGCCGCGACGCCAGGCAGAAGCAGCCGGCGGCGGCCATGTAGTCGGTGGCATCGGGGTCGTCGTGTTGCTTCATGAAATGAGTGTATCTACACTCATGTCGCCGCGCAAGAACCGGGGCCCGGTCCCTGCTGAATTTATGTGATGCTCAGTTTCCCGGCGTCCACGGCTGATAGTCGCCGGTGGCCTTGGGGCGGCGACCGCTCGCCAGTGTCGAGCCGGGCGGCCGGTAGGCGCCGGGCGTGCCGGTCAGGTTCGGGATATGCGGCTTTTCCCATTCGTGCGCCCTGTAGGTCTCTTCGGTCGGCGGCACGTCGACGGTATGATGCAGCCAGCCATGCCATGACGGCGGCACCCGCGTCGCCTCGGCATAGCCGTTGTAGACCACCCAGCGCCGCTCGAAGCCCAGCGAGGGATCGATCTTGCCGCCCCTGGTGCGGAAATAACGGTTGCCCTGCTCGTCCTGGCCGACCGCTTCGCCGAACCGCCAGGTCCACAATTGGGTGCCGAAGGTCTGGCCGTTCCACCACGTGAACATCTTGAGCAGAAACAGTTTCATGGGCTCGGGCCGGTTCGGGATTGAGGTGAGACCGTGATGCCATTGGCAAGCCGGATTGTCCAGTTAAGTCCGGCCGTTCGGCCCGGCGGTGGCAGCATGCGGGGCGGCAACTTTCGGTGACCTGATGTCGCGGAACCGGCGCAATCATTCCGGGGAACAGTTCCGCGCTGGCGGTCTCCGCTCGCGCACAATTGGTGCGAGGGCTCGGGAACGTCCGCAGCGCGAAACGGTTGGACTGGGTCACGCACATGGAGCCAACGATGATCAGTCTGAAAGTTTTAACTACCGCTGCTGTAATGGCGCTGGTTTTGCCGATGGCAGCGCCGAGCGCAAGCTTCGCGCAAAATCCGCATGGCGGGGGCCGCATGGCCGGTGCCCATCCCGGCGGCGGACATCCCGGCGGATTCCGTGCCGGTGGCGGCGCCCGATTTAGCGGCGGCGGTTATCACGGCGGCTACCATGGCGGCGGTGGCGGCTTCATTCCCGGCGCGGTCGCCGGCGCCGTGGTCGGCGGCGCGATCGCCGCAGGAACCGGCTACGGCTATTATGGCGGACCGGGTTATTACGACCAGGGTTATTATGACCAGGGCTATTACGGCGGCGACCCGGCCTATTACGACAACGGCGCGATGGCGGAGGCCCCCGGACCCGGCGGAGACGATGCGGTTGCCTACTGCACGCAGCGATTCCGTTCCTACGATCCGCAGTCCGGAACGTATATGGGCAATGACGGCGCCCGGCACCCCTGCCCGTAACCGCAGCTGAGATCCTTGCGAATTCGAAGACGGCGCATTCCGGTGCGCCGTCTTTTGTGTTTTGACCCTGGCGGTGAACGCGGGCGCGATATCCGTGGCTGCCCCCCCCCCCGACCCTCCCCCGCAAGCGGGAGAGGGAGCAGGAAGAGCCGTTCTGCTAACGTCACAGCGACAAGCGATGTTTCGATATGCGAGCAGCGATGTTTCGCGCCAACCTTCGCTCCAGCGCCCCCTCTCCCGCTTGCGGGGGAGGGTCGGGGTGGGGGGATGCAAGCACTGAGACGAGAAATCCCACACCGATCAGGATCGCGCCGCCAGCGCGACGCCGGCCAGCGTGAAGACCAGGGCTGCGATCTGGCCGGCGCCGAGCGGCTCGTGCAGCGCCAGCGCGGAGGCCGCCACGCCGATCACCGGCACCGCCATGGTGCCGATCGCCGCCACCGAGGCCGGCAGCCGCGCCAGCGCCGCGAACCAGCTGACATAGGCGACGCAGAACTGGATCACGATCGAATAGACGATCAGGAACCAGCCGAGTGCGTGAGCAGCGCCGCCAGATGCGGTGTTCTCGATGCAGAGGCCGACGATCGCGACCGGAAGGCAGCCGATCCCGATCTGCCAGGCGGCGGCCGACAGCGGCGGCAGTTGCAGCGGCAACTTCTTGGCCAGCACGGTGCCGAGCGCAAACGCCGATCGCGCCGCCCAGCGCCATGATGATGCCCGGCAGCTTGGTCATGCTGGCGGCAAATCCGTTGCCGCCCATGATGGCCGCGAGACCCGCGAACGCCATCAGCAGCGCAGATCACGCGCAGCAGGTTCGGCCGCTCGCCGAGCATCGGCCAGGCCAGGATCGAAGCCCAGACCGGCATGGTGTAGGCGATCAGCGCGGCCTCGCTGGCCGGCAGCCACAGCAGCGCCAGCCCCATCAGCGCCATCCAGCAGCGCGACATTGAGCAGCGGCGGCCAGCACCAGCCGCGGCCACATTTTGCGGGGGACGCGCAGGCTTTGGCCGCGCAGCAGCGCCAGCCCCGCCAGCAGGGCCGCGCCGACCACGCCGGTGGCGCCGCGCAGCGTCAGCGGCGGCAGTTCGCTCAGCAGGTATTTTGTCACCGGCCAATTGAAGCCCCAGCCGACCGACGTGATGGCGAGGAACATGAGGCCGGCGGGCGTGATGCGAAGCCCGCGCCCCGGTCGATTTTGGGTCTGTCATGGGATGAACCGGTCGAAATCGGCGGCACCTTGCCGGGTATCGGGGCCGCTGGCCATCGACCGGCGGACATGCCAGCCCGGACTCTCCCGTAGCTTCACGTGAGTCTTCCCGGCGCAACCCCAAAGCTGCAAAAAATACTTGCCCTGTGAACAGTGGGGCGAAGCCCGAATGGACCGCTCCAGAACATTTTTTTCGCTTTGGAATCCCTGAGGACTCACTGATACTTGGGCATGACAGAGGAGCCGAGCGACCCCTGTTTTTCCCGCTTTTCCACCATATTTAGTATTTGATTCAGGAACTCGTACTAATCCTTGACGGGCGCGAGGGAGTTGTCCTAACTTTGGATCGTCCGGTGCCGGGTGGTTTTCAGTCCCGCCGGACGCTCCCTGACAGGGCTCCAGAACGACCACTCCGACGGCCGGTTGAGGCACGGGTGACGGGCTTGTTCGCCCGGAATTCCGGGGCTTTCGGGGCGCCAAAAACGGGCCAGAATGGCTCGGGCGACGAATGAATGGCTCGGGCGACGAGTTGAGGCGTTGATACAGAAACAGGCCGGTCCACCGGCTGAGCTGCGAACGATCGGGCCACGGTTGCAACGACAATTGTGATCCCGAGGATTCGCTCAAGGACATACATCCGGCGCCGTGTGCAACGGTCCGGCCACAGAACGGGGCACGATCATGCGAATCGAACGGCGCAACACCACCGACGGCCAGTCACCCTACGCAGGAATTGATTTCAGATTAACGACATCTGAGATCCGCAATCCCGACGGCTCGGTGGTGTTCCGGCTCGAAAACGTCGAGGTGCCCGAATTCTGGTCGCAAGTCGCCTCCGACGTGCTCGCCCAAAAATATTTCCGCAAGGCCGGCGTCGCCGCGAAGCTGAAGAAGGTCGAGGAAGAGACCGTGCCGTCCTGGCTGTGGCGCTCGGTGCCGGACACCGAGGCGCTGGCCGCCCTGCCCGAGGCCGAACGCTATGTCAGCGAACTCTCCGCCAAGCAGGTGTTCGACCGGCTGGCCGGCTGCTGGACCTATTGGGGCTGGAAGGGCGGCTACTTCACGAGCGAAGACGACGCGCGCGCGTTCAGCGACGAGCTGCGCTACATGCTGGCCAAGCAGATGGTGGCGCCGAATTCGCCGCAATGGTTCAACACCGGACTGCATTGGGCCTATGGCGTCGACGGACCCGGCCAGGGCCACTATTACGTCGATCCCTTCACCGGCAAGCTGACCAAATCGAAATCGTCCTACGAGCATCCGCAGCCGCACGCCTGCTTCATCCAGGGCGTCAACGACGACCTCGTCAACGAGGGCGGCATCATGGATCTGTGGGTGCGTGAAGCGCGGCTGTTCAAATACGGCTCCGGCACCGGCTCGAATTTTTCGCGTTTGCGCGGCGAAGGCGAGAAACTCTCCGGCGGCGGACGCTCGTCCGGCCTGATGAGCTTCCTCAAGATCGGCGACCGCGCCGCCGGCGCCATCAAATCCGGCGGCACCACCCGCCGCGCCGCCAAGATGGTGGTGGTCGACGCCGACCATCCCGACATCGAGACCTATATCGACTGGAAGGTGAAGGAGGAGCAGAAGGTCGCCGCCCTCGTCACCGGCTCGAAGATCAACCAGAAGCATCTCAAGGCGGTGCTGAAGGCCTGCGTCAATTGCGAAGGCAGCGGCGACGACTGCTTCGATCCCGAGAAGAACCCGGCGCTGCGCCGCGAGATCAAGCTGGCGCGCCGTTCGATGGTGTCCGACAACGTCATCAAGCGCGTCATCCAGTTCGCCAGGCAGGGCTACAAGGAGATCGATTTTCCGATCTACGACACCGACTGGGATTCCGAAGCCTATCTCACCGTCTCCGGCCAGAACTCCAACAATTCGGTCTCGCTGAAGGATGATTTCCTGCGCGCGGTCGAGACCGACGGCGACTGGAACCTGATCGGCCGCACCAGCAAGAAGGTGATGAAGACGCTGAAGGCGCGCGACCTCTGGGAAAAGATCGGCCACGCCGCCTGGGCCTCGGCCGATCCCGGCCTGCACTTCAACACCACCATGAACGACTGGCACACCTGCAAGGCGTCGGGCGATATCCGCGCCTCCAATCCGTGCTCGGAATACATGTTCCTGGACGACACCGCCTGCAACCTGGCCTCCGCCAACCTGATCACCTTCTACACCCCCTCCCATCCCTCCCCCGCAAGCGGGGGAGGGTTGGGAGGGGGCACTTTGACGTCGAGGCCTACGAGCATCTGTGCCGGCTCTGGACCGTCGTGCTCGAAATCTCGGTGATGATGGCGCAGTTTCCGTCCAAGGCGATCGCGGAACTGTCCTACGAATTCCGCACGCTGGGCCTCGGCTTTGCCAATATCGGCGGCCTGTTGATGACCATGGGCCTGTCCTACGACTCAAAGGAAGGCCGCGCGCTGTGCGGCGCCCTGACCGCCATCATGACCGGCACCAGCTACGCCACCTCGGCTGAAATGGCGAAAGAGCTCGGCCCGTTCCCCGGCTACAAGAAGAACGCCGCCCACATGCTGCGGGTGATCCGCAACCACCGCCGCGCCGCGCATGGCGAATCCCGTGGCTATGAAGGCCTCGCGGTCAATCCGGTGCCGCTGGATTATGCCAGCGTGCCGCAGACCAGCATCGTCGAGCACGCCAAGTCCGCCTGGGACAAGGCGCTCGAACTCGGCGAGCTCCACGGCTACCGCAACGCCCAGACCACCGTGGTGGCGCCGACCGGCACCATCGGCCTGGTGATGGATTGCGACACCACCGGCATCGAGCCTGATTTCGCGCTGGTGAAATTCAAGAAGCTCGCCGGCGGCGGCTACTGGAAGATCATCAACCGCGCCGTGCCGGAGGCGCTGCGCGCGCTCGGCTATCGCGAAAGCGACATCGCCGAGATCGAGGCCTATGCCGTCGGCCATGGCTCGCTCTCCAACGCGCCGGCCATCAACGTTTCTACCTTGAAAGCCAAGGGGTTCACCGACGAAGCCCTGAAGAAGGTCGAGGCCGCCCTCCCCACCGCGTTCGACATCAAGTTCGCCTTCAACAAATGGACCTTTGGCGAGGACTTTTTGCGCGACACCCTCAACATCGCGCCCGAAGCCATTGCCGCACCGGATTTCGACCTGCTCGCCGCCGTCGGGTTCTCAAAGCGCGAGATCGAGGCCGCCAACGTCCACATCTGCGGCGCCATGACGGTGGAAGGCGCGCCGCATCTGAAGGCCGAGCACTACAGCGTGTTCGACTGCGCCAATCCCTGCGGCAAGGTCGGCAAGCGCTATCTGTCCGTGGAAAGCCACATCCGCATGATGGCGGCGTCGCAGCCGTTCATCTCGGGCGCGATCTCCAAAACCATCAACATGCCCAACGACGCCACGGTGGAGGACTGCAAGTCGGCTTATCTGCTGTCCTGGAAGCTCGCCCTGAAGGCCAACGCGCTCTACCGCGACGGCTCAAAACTGTCGCAGCCGCTGAACTCGCAACTGATCAGCGACGACGACGAGGAAGAGGACGGTATCGACGCCTTCTACGACAAGCCGATGGCGGCGCGCACCGCGCAGGTTTCGGAAAAGGTGGTGGAGCGGCTGGTCGAGCGCATCGTTGTGATGCGCGAACGTGAAAAAATGCCGGATCGCCGCAAGGGCTATACCCAGAAGGCGGTGGTCGGCGGCCACAAGGTCTACTTGCGCACCGGCGAATATGATGACGGCCGGATCGGCGAGATCTTCATCGACATGCACAAGGAAGGCGCAGCACTTCGCTCCTTCATCAACAACTTCGCCATCGCGGTTTCGCTCGGCCTGCAATACGGCGTGCCGCTGGAGGAATATGTCGACGCCTTCACCTTCACCCGCTTCGAGCCGGCCGGCCCGGTGCAGGGCAACGACAGCATCAAGTACGCGACCTCGATCCTGGACTATGTGTTCCGCGAACTCGCGGTCAGCTACATGAGCCGTTTTGATCTGGCCCATGTCGATCCCAGCGAGTCCAACTTCGACGCCATGGGCAAGGGCGTCGAGGAAGGCCGCGCGCCGGAGCAGCCCAACAACAAGTATCTGTCGAAGGGCCTGACCCGCTCGCGCACCGACAATCTGGTGGTCATGCGCAGCGTCGCCGCCGAGCCGGCAACCGAGGCGCGCGGCTCCGGCAACGTTACCTCGATGGCGTCGCACAGCCCCACTGCCCGCGCCGCCGGCGATGCCGAAGGCGCGGTCGCACTGAAGCAGGAAGCCCAGCACGATCTGTCGCCGACCGAAAAGCTCGAAGCCCTGCAATGGAGCAAGGCCGGCGCCGCGGCCCAGGCCGCGCCGTCAAAAGCCGAACGCCGGGCAGAGGCCAAGGCAAAAGGCTACGAAGGCGAAATGTGCGGCGAATGCGGGCACTTCTCGCTGGTGCGCAACGGGACCTGCATGAAGTGCGATACGTGTGGCAGCACGACGGGGTGTTCGTAAACTTTTGCTCGCGAGTGGTGGAAACACGACGACGGCGATCCGAGCATATCGTCGTGCTCAGATCGCCTAGCTAGATCAAGCATCCATTACAGCATTCAGTACGTGTGAGTTAGCAGCGATGTTTACGTCAGTTAAGTTTCGCAATTTCAAATCGCTCAAAGATTTCACCGTACGCCTCAGCCCCACCAACGTGTTGGTGGGACCAAACAACGCTGGAAAATCTACCATCTTAGACGCCTTCCGCGCGATGGCGGCAGCGCATCGGTTTGCATCACGGCGCGTCCAATCTCCGTTGGCAATAAAGGGAACTACAGTCGTCGGTTATGAAATTCCAATGTCAAACTTTCCAATATCCCTCGCCAATATCCATTCCGACTACCAAACGGATCAGGAAACATCAGCTACCTTTACCCTAGATAACGGCAATAAACTGCAACTGAGCTTTTACGATAACGCTCGATGCATAATGACGATCATGGAGGCTAAACAGCGAACCACTACCACCGCCCAGTTTCGAAAGCACTTTCCGGCCTCGATATATTCTTTCCCAACTTTGGGACCTCTCGAAGAAGAGGAGACACTCCTCACCGATGAATACGTTAGGCAGTGGCAGGACACGAGACGTGCCCATAGAATGTTTAGAAATATCTGGTATCGGCGCCCTGAGCAATTCGCCGCGTTTGAGGCATTAGTGGAGAAGACATGGAACGGCATGACGATCTCAAAACCGGAGCTCGACATGACCTACCCTCCCAGGCTCTCGATGTTTTGCAAAGAAGGCCGGGTAGACCGAGAGGTGGTCTGGGCCGGCTTCGGTTTCCAAGTTTGGCTTCAAATCCTTACACATCTAACGGGAGCGGCAGCAGACAATGTTCTCGTTGTCGACGAACCAGAAATATACTTGCATCCGGATCTGCAGCGTCGATTATTTCAATTGCTCAAGGCTTCGAACAAGCAGGTAATTCTGGCCACCCATTCTGCTGAGATTGTCAACGAGGCTGACCACGACGATGTCGTTCTGGTAAACCGCACCAAGAAAACGGCGGCTCGGGTAAGCGACGCCGACGGCCTACAGGAAGCATTGAACAGCATCGGATCGGCACAAAATATTCATTTGGCTCGCCTGACTAAGGGCAGGAAAATCTTGTTTCTGGAAGGCGACGACTACCGCCTTTTGAGACAATTCGCGTCTCAATTTGGTTTCGATAGCCTCGCCGACGATGTGATTATCACAGTTGTTCCAATTGGAGGATTTAGCCAAAAACAACGAATTCAGGATACCGCATGGGCTTTCGAAAAAATATTGAAAGCAGAAATTTCGATAGCAGCAGTCTTGGATAGAGATTTTCGTTGCAGCGAAGAAATCAACGAACTGGTGAAGGAAGCCAGACTTTCAGTTCCCCGCTTTCATATCTTAAGCGGCAAAGAAATTGAGAATTTTCTATTGGCGCCGTCAGCAATTTCAAAAGCTTTGGAGCGCAAACTTAAAGATCGTCGATTGCCAACATCAACGTCTCCGTTCCCTGATGCCGAACAAGTACGAGGTTTTCTTGAAACAATCATGGCGGATCAGAAATCCGACATCTTGGGACAATATATTTCGAACAGGGTAAGATTTTTCGCAACTAGAAGCGCAAAGGATGCGTCGACAGTGGTTAAAGAGGCTATATCTAATTTTGAAACAGATTGGGCTGATCCAAATCGGCGAACTATGATTTGTTACGGCAAGAAGGCATTCTCGGCTCTAAACAGCCATTTTCAAAAATTGGTTGGCGTTTCGATTACTTCGGCTCAAGTCATAAGATATCTGGCATTGCCGGAGATCGGCGATTTGAAGGACTTGCTTAGCGACTTGGATTCCTTCGCCAAAACAATCTAAGCGCGGAGAGCGGGCGCAGTGGTACCGTCAATTGCCATTTATGAGTGGCGGATTTCGCAAAGGGGTCCGATCCAACTTGCGGATTACTGTTGCGCCCTAAGAAGCTATTTCAGAAGGCCCCAATTGTTGCGGTACGCCGCAAATTTCTCATGATAGGCGTAGCTGCGATTATCCTCGCGGTGTTGACCGGAAAATCGTAGCACCCGGAAATTCGTTTCGGCCTTGCGAGGCCTTCCGTTTCGTCCCGGCTGCAAAACATAGTGATCGTGATTCTCGGTAAGAGCCTGTTCGATCACGGGCGTTGGCACAATGTAATATTCCGCCCCCCGAATGCCCTCGTTCAAATCGCAAATGACAACCATGTCGTCGCGCGGCTGTATCTCCGCAAATATACGTCCTGTTTTCTTCGCACTCCAGACCGCGTTACCATCCGAGGCCTCTTTACCCGGAGCCGCGTCATTCGCTGGGTCGGATTCCAGGCACAGGCAACGTCGAAGTCCGGATTACCTCGGTCCGCCATGTACGCATCGAAACCCTTCATCAACAATTCGGCCATCACAAGATGCTCACCCGCGTTGCCTCGGCTAGAACTCATCGTGCGGTTTTCCTCTGATCAACTTCGCTAAGACAGGTCTTCGAGAACCCTCTGAATCCGATGGCGCGAGAACACCTGAAATTCCTTCTGCTCCTTGGTCTTCTTTCCGTGAGTATTTGCTGCAGGAACTTCTCCAAAGGTTGCTCGAAACTGCAGTAACAGCGCGCGCTCTAAAACTCGCCACGTTCTCAAATTTCGGCGCGGCCTGCACGTCAAGATACGGACTTCGAATTCTTTGACACCCGGCAAATCGAAAATATCGTCTGCCCAAAAAGCAGCACTTTGCGCAACCCTGCTGAATCCATTTTTTGTAGTCCCTATATAAACGATACGCGATCGGCCATTTGCGTATTCGTACTTCTTATCTATGAGAATAACGTACACTAGTTTAATATGACCTGAGAGACGATTTACATGCATCGCATAGCCGCGCTGCAGAGAAACGTCGGATCTTCGCGGCATATTGTTCTCGACCTGTCGATCTTGTCGCTGCATATAGGTTGGGTGGACGGAAGCGATACCCATCAAGTTTATGAAAGATGATTGGTTTTCACGAGGGCTCAACCCATCCTACGCACCACCTGGGGCGCCCACAATTGCCCTCAATACGAAGAGTTGGCGGGGCGTATCAGGGCGCAACGACCCTAAACCAGTCCCGCATAGTTTGCTTTATGCGCTCTAGCTCTTCGACGGAAATATTGCTCATGTGACAAATCGTGTTGCGCAAGTGGACCAACAGGCGCGCTTCTTGAATGAGACCCTTATCCCTCACCAACTCGTCAAAGCCTTGCTTCCAGTTTGCATCAATCACTTTAAGGAGCTGCGACAGTGTCATCAGCGCCGATTTATCTCTCGACCCCAGCGACATCCAACCTTTTATCTCCTCCTGAGCTTCGATCTTTGCCACCTCGTCTTGAACATCACCCGGAACTTTGTCCCACCAACCTTCAGGGTTTTCCTTGGTAAGTACTTCCAAAATGAATTCGCGCAATGAGCTGCACCCGGTTCGGTTGACACCCGCTTAAGCTAATCCAGCCTGCCGTTCGAACTCCATAGGGCTCAAATATCCGATCGTCGAGTGTCGACGTTTTGGATTGTAGAAGCGCTCGATATAATCGAAGACGTCGGCCTTGGCGTCGTCCCTCGTTCGGTACATTCTGTGCGCAGTCCGCTCGGTCTTCAACGACGAGAAGAAGCTCTCCATCGCCGCGTTGTCCCAGACGTTGCCTGACCGGCTCATTGAGCAGACGACGCCGTGATCGGCCATCAATCGCTGGAACTGCTCGCTGGTGTATTGGCTGCCGCGATCGGAATGATGCAGCAGCGCGTCCGGTTTGCCCCGTCGCCAGATCGCCATCACCAGGGCGTCAGTGACGAGCTGGGCCGTCATCGCTGCGTTCATCGACCAGCCAACCACACGGCGGGAGAACAGATCGACGACGGCGGCCACATAGAGCCAACCCTCCGCTGTCCACACATAGGTGAAGTCAGCGATCCATTTGCGGTTGGGCGCGGGCGCTTCGAAGCTGCGGTCGAGCACGTTGGGAGCGACGGCGGCGACCTGCCGCTCACCCAGATCGGGCGGCAGTCGACGCCGTCGCGGACGGGCTTTGAGAGCCTTTAGCCGCATCAAACGCTCGATCCGATGCAGTCCACACGACACGCCTTCCGCCAGCAGGTCGTGCCACACCCGCCTGGCGCCATAGGTTCGATCGCTGGCGAGGAAGCTGGCGCGAACCTTCGCGCCCAACTCCTCATCGTTCCGGCTGCGTTGACTGCGCGGCCGCGTCAGCCAGGCATAGAACCCACCCCGCGAGACACCGAGCGCCCCGCACAACCATTCCGCCGGCCAGATCCCCCGGTGCTTCGCGATGAAGGCGAACTTCACGTCAACTCCTTCGCGAAGTAGGCCGCGGCTTTTTTTAGGATGTCCCGCTCGGCCTTCAGTCTGACGACCTCGCGCTTGAGCTGCGCGATCTCCAACTGCTCAGGCTTCATTTGACCGTGGCCGGGGAACGCGTGCTGTGGGTCATCCGCAAGCTGCTTCACCCAATTGCGCAACTGCGTCGGGTGAACACCAAGGTCTGCTGACGCTTGCGTATACGAGACGCCGCGCTGCTTGATCAGTCGAACCGCCTCAAGCTTGAATTCCCGGGTAAACTGCCGTCTCTCCATGACACACCTCCTGCTCCATAAAACACCTAACTCGGTGTCTTCGGAACCGGGTGCAGCTCACAAATAGTCCTCGAACACGAAAAACAGCTTAAAGGCTTCCGATGCGGTAACTGCCCGGCGCACTTTGTCCGGCACGAGCGCGGCCAGGTCATATTCAGCAGATAGGAACAGTGATTCCTTCGGGACAAGGTCATCGATATTCGACAGCGTTTTGTTCGCCGCTTGTCCCAGCATGAGAAACAGCGCTGCTTTCACATCGACATTCATTGAAACGTCTTACGGATCGCATTGAAGATGTTGAGGTACGTTTCTTCCGTCCCATTCGATGGTAGCTGCACTTGGATAACGTATTGGAATTCTGTTCGCAGCCCTTTGACCTTCCCTTTGCCAGCGCCTTCGTGTGGGTCGGGCTCCTCCTCTTCCTTCTTATCCTTGTCGTCTTTCGGCGGTTTTGCAGCAGGTTTGCCCTTGAAGTCTCCTAGCTTAGCCAGCGTTGAGAAGGTGCTCGCGATGCGACCGGTCATATCGTCGTCAGTACCCGCCACTTGAGCTATTAGGCTTTTCAGTTTGTCTCCCATGAAATCGGTAGCTTCTTCATCTGCGGCAAAGAGTGGCGCATACGCACTTCTGACTCCGTCGGCTATAGCACCTGGCCGCTTCTCCTTTGACTTTAGAAGCGAATAGGCCGGAGTTGGCGTCCCCGACTGGTCTACAAATCCGAGATTACGCAGCAATGGGATAAGGGGCCGATCATTGTTTCCCTTCAGGCCGATGGTCGTTTGGAGGAAATCGTGCGTGAACTTCTGCGGGATTGCAGCCGACGATATCTTGGTAAAAAGCTCTGCTACGTTCTTGTTACTCGACAGGTAAGGAAGTGATGCGGCCATAAAATGCTCCCAGCGACTCGGCCGGAGGTTAACACGCCCGGATTGTGTCAACCGCCCAACATACACTTCTCCACAACTCACTGAAGATCAGCCCGTAGCCCGGATGGGTGAAGCGCAGCGATACCCATCATTCATGGGTTCGTAGTAGGCTCGCGCCCCGGACGGATGACCGGCCTTCAACCCTGGGGATCACGATGAACGGAAATCGAAGCTACGGCGTTCGGGTCGAGAGCGCGAAATACGGCGTGGGCTTCGGCTCGGCCCTCGCCATCGCGATCTCCTATACCAACAACCACTCGATCCTGTGGGCGATCATTCACGGCATCCTGGGCTGGCTCTATGTGATCTATATCGCGCTGTTCGGATGATCCGGTTCAGTGCATGAGCGTGATTTCGATTCAGTCGCAGGTGGCTTACGGCCATGTCGGCAACAGCGCCGCGGTGTTTCCGATGCAGATGCACGGCATCGAGGTGGCCGCGGTGCCCACCACCCTGCTCAGCAACCGGCCGGGTTACCCGACCATCCGCGGCCGGGTGCTCGATGCGCCGCTGGTCGCCGATCTCCTGCTCGGGGTCGAGGAACGCGGCGCGATCGACACCTGCCGGATGGTCCTGTCGGGCTATCTCGGCTCGGCCGAGATCGCCGCCGTGGTCGCGGACTTCGTCGCGCGCGCCAAAGCCCGCAACCCGAAGCTTGCCTATTGCTGCGATCCCGTGCTCGGCGATCGCGACCGCGGCCTGTTCGTCCACGCCGACATCCCGCCGCTGGTGCGCGACCTGCTGTGCCCGCTGGCCGATATCATCACGCCCAATCATTTCGAGTTTGAATGGCTGTGCGGGACCAGGGCCACGACATCGGATCAAATGATCGCGCAGGCGCAGACCCTGCTGGGGCGCGGTCCATCGACCATCGTCGTCACCTCAGCCGAACTCGAGGATACCCCGCCCGACGCGATCGAGACCCTGGCCATCGAACGGAGCAAAGGCGGTAAAGGCGAGTTGAAGGCCTGGCGCGTGCGCACGCCGAAACTCCCGATCAGCCCGTCCGGGACCGGCGACCTGTTTGCCGCGCTATTGGTGTCCGCGCGCCTCAGGGGAGCGGATACGCCGGAAGCGCTGAGCCACGCCGCCTCCGCGATCTTCGCCGTGCTGGAGCGCACCGCGATCAGCGGCACGGTGGAAATGCGCATCGTCGAGAGCGCCGGGCAGCTTGTTGATCCGAAACGCCGGTTCGAGGCCGTCGCGATCGGTGGGGCATAATCCGCCTGCTTATGGCCCATACGCACCCCCGGCCGTCATTCCGGAATGCGCCACTTGGCGCAGGTCCGGAATCCATAACCCCCGCGTCGATGTTCAGCGCGGAACGCTGTCACAGGGCGTATGGATTCCGGGCTCACGCGATGCGTGCCCCGGAATGACGGCTTGAATTTGTCTTCAGCGTCGTCCAATTCGACTCTGCTCCGGAAATCCCAGCACGGCGCTGCCGCCGTTGCGTTATGGCGCGCCACGTGCTCCCACACCACGCATGTCTAAAAAAGGAAAAAGCCTTCTCCCTCGCCTTCGCCGCTGGCGGCGGAGCGCACGGCGGGCGCGAGCCAGGCTTGCGAAGGCTCCGCGAGCAGCCCGGATCGCAGGCGGCGTCGCGATCCTGCTTGCGACCTTGACGCTGACGAACCTGACCTATCACGTGATCCACAAGCCGACCGAGCTGTTCTTCTTTGTCGGCAACCGGCTCGACAAGGAACCGGCCGAGACGTGGCGGCAATACGGGCCGCTGTTCCGCACCTATTCGACCCATTCGATCACGCCCGAATTGCTGGCCGCGCTGGCGCAGATCGAGAGCTCGGGCAATCCGGTCGCGCGCACCTACTGGCGCTGGCGGTTTAGCTTCAATCCGTTCGCGATTTACCAGCCTGCCTCCAGCGCCGTCGGCCTCTTCCAAACCACCGATCCGGCCTACGCCGAGGTCGCGCGGTTCTGCATCCGGGACAATGCGGTCACGGATACCGGCTGCGGTTTCGGCCCCTACATTCGCGCGTTTCCGAGCCATGCCGTCGAGCTTGCATCGGTGTATCTCGACCGCCATGTGGCGGCCATTCTCACCCTGGCGGGCGATATGAAGCCGACCCCGGAGCAGAAGCAGGATCTGGCCGCCTTTATCCATCTCTGCGGCGCAGGCCCGGCCGCCGCCTACGCGCGCCGTCACTTTCAGATGATATCAGGCGAACGCTGCGGCGATCATCTCGTTGCGGCCTATGTCTCCAGGGTCAACGCGATGAAGCGGCAGTTCCTGCGCCTCGCAGCCGATGGCGGGGCGGATTAGCCCGCAGGATGGGCGGAGCCAACGGGTCGCGCGAATGCGCGCCCGATGACAGGCTCCGCGATACCCATCAAGTTTGCGAAAGAGGATGGGTTTCGCCAGGGCTCAACCCCGAGCTGCGCGGCCCACTCAGGTCGGTGTCTTGTCGGTGATTTTTGCAACATCACCGGCTATCCGGTCCGCAACAAGTCGAGACAAGGTCGGACCAATGATGAGAACGAGCATGAAACGAGCGATCTGCTGCGCCATGACAAAACCGACATCGACGTTGGCGGATGCTGCAATAATGGCGACCGAGTCCGCGCCGCCCGGGCTTGTGGCAAGATAGGCGGTCAAAGGATCGACATGGAAAACTTCGACGAGCGCGAAAGCCAAGCCTCCACAAAATGCGATCAGCATCAGAATTGATACGATCATTTTCGGTAAAGCCCGGATGGCACACACCAGAATTTCCCGGGTAAACCGCAAGCCAATCGTCCAGCCAAGAACCAAATAGCTGACCGCCAGCAGCCATCTCGGCAATTCGATTTCGACGAGACCGTTGATTTGCAGAACGGCACCGACGATCATGGGTATCAGCAACATTCCTGCCGGAATGCGGGAAACAGGTCCTAGAACGACCGCAGCAAGAACGAGGACCAGCGTTTCGATAAAAGGCAGCGCGTGGATCGGCGCGAACCAGACCGCGGGCGCTGCGGCCGCGACCGCCGGTACGTGAACCCAGAGACGGGCAATGATGGAAGCCACGATGGCGACCATGACGACACGCACATATTGCATGAAGGTAACCAGCCGAGCGTCGGCGCCGTATGCATCGGCCATCACCATCATGGCTGACGCCGCGCCAGGCAATAATCCCCAAATGGCCGTCGTCTCCGGCAAGATGCGTAACTTGCTGATGATCCAGCCCAGCAAGCAACTGGCGACGATGACCGAAAAGCTGATGCCGAGAAACAGCGGCCACTGATGCAGAAAGGAATGAAGAATGGCGGAGGTAAGAACGCGAGCTATCATGCAACCGATAACCGCCTGGGCGAAGCCGAAAGGCAGTCGCGGCACAAGAATGCCGGCTCCCGCGTTTTCGACGAGGATGCCGGCCAGCATCGAGCCAAGCAGAAGGGCTGCCGGCAATCGGGCCCATGTCAGCAAGGCAGCAAACAGAACCGAAAGCGCGATCAGAACTCCCCAGCGAGCGAATACGGGCAGTGTCGATAAGGACACGGACTGCTGCACCGTCAGGCCCGGGAAAGATTCAGTTCGGCGCTTTTGACGATCCTGCTGATCCTTGGAAAAATATTGCCGACGGCAAAATCGTGCATTTCGGCGGACATGCCGCTCGTCGCATCTTCGGCAAGAACGACGGCATAGCCGTGTTCCCATGCCTGTCGGGCCGTCGACTCAACGCCGATATTCGTTGCGACGCCCCCCAGAACGATCGTCTGGATACCGCGGCGCCGCAATTGCAAATCGAGCTCCGTTCCGTGGAAGGCACCCCATTGACGCTTGGTGACGATAATGTCGCCAGGCTTTGCCAAGCCATCGAGCAATTCGCTGAAGTTTTCAGGAAAGCCGCCCGGCGGCACCGCAAATGGTTGATCGACAGGCTGTCTCAGGGCGTCTTTGAAATCCTTCGCGAAGCCTACATTGACGAGAACGACCGGCGCGCCTGCTTTGCGAAAGGTGTCCGCGAGCGCGCTGCCGACCTTGGTGACCTGGTCCGCTGGGTGAGGCGTCAGTTCATGCCCCATGATGCCTTTCTGGAGATCGATGAGGACCAGTGCGGTGGTCTTGGGGTCAAGTTCAAGCATGCTTTTTCGCCTGTCGGGTTGACGTTCGGGGCTTCGCCGCATTAATTGAGTTTATACTCACATAAGGCAATAATTGAGCATGTCCTCAACTATGTCAAGACCCGGCGAAGTTCCGCAAGCGAGGACTCCGCAAAGGCGCAACGGCAAGCTTCGTGTTGCCGCCATATTGAAGGCGGGCGCCGCCGTGATCTCCGAGAAAGGTTATGAGGCGGCGACGATGGCCGAGATCGCGGCAAGGTCGAACACCAAAATCGGTTCGCTCTATCGTTTCTTTCCCAACAAGGAAGTCCTGGCGAATGCGTTGATCGCGCATTACCACGAAGGCGTTCACAACGCCTTCGACGAACTTGATTCCAGAATTCAATCGCTGTCGATCTCGGCGCTCGCTGATTTTCTGCTGGATTTGATGGTCGATCTCCACAAGGGCGCCGGGCCGACGCTGAAACGATTGCTGGAAATCCCTGAAGTTCTGTCGGTGAAGCGCGGTGAATTCAGCAAATCCATCCACAAGCATATCGTCCGAACATTGACGCTGCGCAGCCCGGGCCTGACCGCCAATAAGGCGCAAGACATGGCCGTGGTGATACTCGGCAATATGAAGACGATGGCAGCCTTCTCGGACGTCGCAGACCAAAGCATTCGTCCGGGGGCCATTGAAGAGTTACGCGAGATGACCCGGATTTATCTGAAAAGCAGGCTTAAGACGAAGCCATCGTAGTTGAGATTGCGGTGAAGTCGGGATGCTTATGCCTCCCCCGCCAATCCCAAAATCGTCTTCAGCAATTTCGGAAAGCGCGCATTGATATCCGCTTCGCGGACGACATTGCGGTGTTCGACGCCTTTTTTCGTGGTCTGGATCAATCCGGCTTCGCGCAGAATGCGGAAATGGTTCGACAGCGTCGATTTGGCCATGCCGGGGCACGGCGCGGCGGCCGTGCAGGACATGCAATCATTCTGTTCCAGCAGGCTTTTGACGATGCGAAGCCGCATCGGGTCGGCGAGCGCCGCCAGCACGCCGGCCAATGTGATGTCCTCACGCTGCGGATGAACGAATTGCACCATGCCCAAATATGTAGCACTCCCCTTGAACCGGTTCAATAGTTCACTATTACTGAACTATGGAATGATTGGTACTGAACTATGGAATGATTGGCGCATTCGCGCAGGCATGGAGAAGCAAGATGACCAGGAGACTTGAAGGCAAAGTGGCGCTGGTAACCGGCGCATCCAAGGGTATCGGCGCCGGGATCGCGGTGCGCCTCGCCGCCGAGGGTGCGGCGGTCGCCGTCAACTACAGCGCCAGCAAGGAAGCGGCAGAGCGCGTGGTGGCCGCGATCACCGGCAAGGGCGGCAAGGCCGTCGCTGTTCATGGCAACCTCACCGACGCCAGCGATGTGAAATCGGTGGTGGCCGAGACCGTGAAGGCGTTTGGCCCGATCGACATCCTCGTCAACAATGCCGGGCTCTACGAGTTCGCAGCCCTGGACGGCATTACCGCCGAGCACTTCCACAAGCATTTCGATCTCAACGTGCTGGGCCTGCTGCTGGTCTCGCAGGAAGCCGCGCGGCACTTCAATGCGGCGGGCGGCAGCATCATCAACATCAGTTCCGGCGCGTCGACGATCGCGCCGCCGAACTCCGCCGTCTACACCGCGACCAAAGCCTCGGTGGACGCGATCTCCTCGGTGCTTTCGAAGGAACTGGCGCCGCGCAAGATCCGCGTCAACACCGTCAACCCCGGCATGATCGCCACCGAAGGCGTGGTTTCCGCAGGGTTGGCCGAAGGCGACATGCGCAAGTGGATCGAATCCGCAACCCCGCTGGGGCGGATCGGCAAGGTCGAGGAGATCGCGGCGGCGGTGGCGTTCTTTGCGTCGGACGATGCGTCTTACGTCACCGGCGAAACGTTGCACGTGACGGGTGGGCTGCACTGAGAGCGAGATTCATTCGCTAGACGGGATGAGATCAGGTTGGGGGCCTTTTCTTCTCCTGCCCCGGACTTAAGCGCAGCAAAAGCGCCATGGGCCGGGGTCCACTCTCCTTCGCATGGGGTTGTTTTCGCGATTTTTGTCCCGGCCCTGCCGTGCACTGGTTCAACCCGTCCCAACTAGGCCCCATCGTCGGGCGTCACGGCGTAGCGCAAGCGGACGGCGCCGTGTGCCAGCGTCTCGCAGGACCGCAGCGAAAGTTTTACGCGGCCTTTCAGGCCGGCGTCGCCGGCTTCCACGATGGTGCGGCTATCCGCCCCCCCGTCGAGCGCCGGCCCCACGATGACGATCAGCTCGTCGACAAGGCGAGCCGCCAGCAGCGAGCCGTTGATGCCTCCGCCGCCCTCGAGCGCCAGCCGTTCGATGCCGAGATCGCTGCGCAGCGTTCCGAGAACGGACGCGAAGTCGATGTCCGGCGTGGCGGATACGATGTAGGAGATTCCGTCGGCGGCGAGCTCGGCCAGATGCGTGTCGGGAACAGCGCTTCCGAGCAGGACGACGACGTGGTCGCCGCCGATCTCCGAACCGTCGAAGTGGAGCTTGCCGCCGGCATCCACCGCGATGGCGTAGGGTTTCTTGTGCCCGGCAGCGAAATGATGCGGCCGTTGCTGCGGCGGGGCGCTATCCGGAGCATGCGGCTTGCCCTTCGCCATCTCGGCCATCGTCACACGCCCCACCATCCATGCGTCCGCGTCCAGCCCGTCATGCGTGGAAGCGTAAAGCGCCGACAACTCCTTGGGCGTGCCGTCGGAACTCCTGGTCCAGCGGCTCGGATGAAGACGGCCGTCGACCGACGACTCCATCAGACAGATGACGTGTGGCCTCATGCGATGTTCCTTTCGTGAAGCGAGACTAACCCGGCGGGTTGCGCTTCGCCAACCCGCCCGATAAATCCGCAGCCCGAAAATGGTTGCGCGGCGTATCGCCGGTCTTTGCCAGCCGTGTGGCTACCGCATGCCGGCATGCTCATGCGGGCTACCGGCTCACCGGCACCTCCCCCCGTTGTACCGCGAGCGAAAATTACTGCTCTCCCGGAAAAAACGTTATCGATACCAATGCCGCAACGTGAGGGAGCACGAACATGACCCTTAGGGAATTGGCCGACAAGCTCGGGGCTTTGGACGAAGACGCGTTCGTTGCCGCGCTACAGCTCGAATACACCCATGACGACGAGCCCGGCCAGGTGAAAGCGATGATGATCGACGCGCTTCGCTTTGCGGAGGCTCACGGAATGCAAGCGGCACAGCCACCGTTGGATTCGGCTGATTAGCGTAGCCTGTAGGATGGGAGGAGCCAACGGGTCGCGCGATGCGCGCCCGATGACAGGCTCCGCGATACCCGTCAATTTTCAGGCTTGGTCGATGGGTTTCGCAACGGGTTCAACCGATCCCACAAATCACCCGCCCTCTCCGCCCGCCGTAAAAAACTTCGTCCCGTCGAAAAACCGGTTCGGCCGGTTGAACACCGAGAGAAACATCGCTCCCTTTGGCGCATGCGCGACGTGGATGTTGCCGCCCGGCCGCCACACGAAGTCGCCGGCGCCGCAAGCCCCTTCCGCGTCTTCCAGCGATCCCTCCAGCATGTAGGTCTGTTCCAGCGCGGTGTGCTCGTGCAGCGGCACGACCGCGCCGGGCGCCATCTTGAACAGGATGGTCGAGCGTCCTTCGTCGTCCTGGTAGAGGATCTTCATTTCGATGCCCTCGAACGGCGTCGGCTGCCAGGGCATCGCGGAGGCGGCGACGAAGGTCGAGCGGAGTTCGGGCGGATTGACCGGCATGGGCTTGCTCATGGCTTCCTCCTTCGAAAACAGTTGCGGATTTCGATGGCTCACGCGCCCGCCGGGTCCAGGCCTTTCGATTTGAACACGCGCGCCGCAATCGGTCCGGTCAGGAACTGGATCAGCGACTTCGCCGCCTCGGCATCCTTGCTGCCGATCCCGATGCCGGCGGTGAATTCCGTCACGCTGCCGAGTTCGCGCGGCAACGGTCCGACCAGTTCCGCGCCCGCCACCGGCACGATCTCCGAGGCCTGCCCGATCCCGATCTCGGCGTCGCCTTTGGCGACGACATCGGCGGCCTGGGCGCCCGGCACCAGGATGGTTTTGGACTTCAATTGCTCGGCGATTCCGAGTTGATCGACGACATGCGCGAAATGCACGCCGCTGGCGCCGCCCTTGGCCGGGTCCGCGTAAACCACGGATTTGGCGGCGAGCAGCGAACGTTTCAACGCGTCGACCGAACCGATGTCCGGTTTCGGCGCACCCGCCTTTACCGCCACCGCCACCGGCGTGCCCGCCACATTGGCGATGCTGCCGGGCGCGAGCTTGTCCTGCTTCTGCAGGTCGTCCATCGCCGGCTTCGACAGGATGATGACGTCGGCGGTCTCGCCGGCGAGCACGCGCTTCTTGATGTCGGCGATCAGGCTATAGCCAAGCTTGAGCTTGTTTCCGGTGCTGCGCTCGAATTGCGGGGCCAGTTCGTCCAACGCCGACTGCAGCGCAACCGAGGTCAGCACCGTGACTTCGACGGGCTCCGCAACGGCCGTGCCGGTCGCTGCCGAGCCAAACAGCCATGCTGCGGCCATCGCCGCCGCAAGTCCCGGCGCAATCATGCGCTTGGTCATGGTCATTCTCTCTCCCCCTGCGAAGTTATTGTCATTGGTTGCAAGCGAAGGTAGCGCACGAATTCCGTGCGGACAACCAGAGTTCCCGGCGTGACGATGCAAGGTTTGGTTGGCAGCTTTGGGGGGAATGCGGCGTTACCGTTCGCATCACACCCACCGGAATCGGCGCTTCGTCACCTCAAAGCTGCTGAATCCCTTATCGCAGTTTGGGTGTTTTATTTTCCAGCGCGGCAGCCTGTCGTCGGGCGCGCATTCGCGCGACCCGTTGGCTATCGCGACCCGTGGCCTCTGCTTATTCCTGCGAATTTCTTGAACCAATTCAATCTGATTTGCCCGGCGGGCTCGCCACGGCATTCGTCGTCAAGCCCTCGCCGCAAAAATATTCTGATTTTCCGAAGACCCAAATCAGGCTATGTGATGCGCCGACCCGTCCCACAGAGGGGCGTTGGCCATCATCATTGACGCGGGGCGGGATGCGGTGGACGCGGCAGCGTCAGGCACGCGACGGAAAACGCGCAACACGTTCAGTCGTCGTCGCCCGCGAAAGCGGGCGATCCAGTATTCCGAGGCGTCAGTGATGGAATCGAGAAGCCGCAGCGTACTGGATACCCCGCATGCGCGGGGTACGACGGCTTCTTGTGAAGCAACGCTCAGGCGACGGCTTACGGCCGCCGCCGCTTCCTGCGCCCAGTTCCTAAAAAAATAGTTGATTGTTCCACAACTTTTGGCAGCTCGGGCGGCATAGCGGAGCGTATTGCGCCAAGGTAACGGATCATTCTGCGCAACCCGCCCCCTTCCGACCGGAGGCCACCGTGGTGAAAAACATCGTCGTATATTCGGACGGCACCGGCCAGGACGGCGGCGTTCGGCCGGAGCAGCGGGTCAGCAACGTCTACAAGATGTACCGCGCCTCGCGCACCGGGCCGGACAATCCGATCGATCCGAAGGAACAGGTGGCGTTTTACGATCCCGGGCTCGGCACCGATATCGGGGCCACCGCCCTCACCGCCCCCTGGCGGTTCATCCAGAAGCTGCTAGGCTCGGTCACCGGCAACGGCATCGCCCAGAATATCGCCGATTGCTATGCCTTCATCATCAATCATTATGAGCCGGGCGATCGGGTGTTTCTGATCGGCTTCAGCCGCGGCGCCTATACCGTGCGGTCGCTCGCCAACCTGCTGATGCTGTGCGGCGTGCCGACCGAAACGCCCGCGGGTCCGCTGATGCGCTTTCGCAAGCAGGTGCATGACATCGCCATGGAAGCGGTCACGGTGGTGCTGGAGCACGGCGCCGGCTATCCGCGCGCGACCTTCGCCGCCGAGCGCGAGGAACAGGCGCGCCGGTTCCGCGACAAGTACAAGGCGGACGGCCAGGTGAATTCGAACGTGGCGCCGTATTTTATCGGGGTGTTCGATACCGTCGCATCGCTTGGGGCCAGGGGGTTACGCCGCCTCGGCATCCAGTTCGGACTGGCGGCGGCATTCGCGGCAACGGTCGCCTTGGCGGCCGCAGTGCCGATGCTCGTGCTGGCCGGGCTGCTGGCGCGATGGACGCCGTTCTGGCCGACCTGGTGGGCGCTGCTGCTGCTGACCGTGATCGGCATGGGCGGCTGGTGGGCGTACCGCCAGCGGCAGTCCCACATCAAGATCATCCGCGACTTCCCCAACCCCGGTGACGTCCACCGGCATTACGCCGAGTGGAAGGACGAAAACTTCGATCGATTGCTCAGCGTTTACGTGCGCTATGGCCGCGCCGCCAATGCCATCGACGAGAACCGGCAGGATTTCCAGCGGGTGCCGTGGGGCACGGTAGCCGGCGATCCGGCGGCGGATGCCACAGCGCAAGGCCCGCCAAAACTGATCCAGATGTGGTTTGCCGGCAACCACTCCGACATCGGCGGCAGCTATCCCGAAACTGAATCCAGGCTCTCGGACAACGCACTGTCATGGATGGTCGAACAGGCCACGACTATCCCGGACGGCCTGAAGCTGGGCCCGGTATCCGTCAACGGGACCAGGCTGCCCGGCACCGGCCAGGCCGGGACCGAACTCAATCTCTATCCGCGCGCCGACGGCGTCCAGCACTGCGAGCTTGCCGGCATGCGCGACACCATCGACGGCTTTGTCGAGAAGCTGCCGAACTGGATGAAACCGGTGCGGAACTGGCTGGGGAAACTGAATTGGCCGGAAGAGATGCGGAAAATGCCGCACGATGCGCCGGTGCATGACTCCGTGCGGGAGCGGTTCAAGCTCGCCAGCGTGGTGCAGTGCGCGGGCCATGGTCCCTACCGGCCGGAGACGATGCGAGGCCACGACGAGTTCGCAAGTTATTATCTCGCGTCATTGGGTTCGACTTTGGTCCAAGGCGCATTCTCCGAATATTAAGCAACGCGGGAATCGGAACCCGTCGCGGCAAAAATTCACCACAATTCCTGCGCGGAAATAAGCCTGCGATCAGGAGACCTCATATGCGGACATCACGCGCGATCCTGCTTGGATCGATTGCCGCCTTCGCGGTTTTAACTGCGCCGGCGCTGGCAAAGACTTCCAACACCCAGCCAACCGACAACACCTCGGCCTCATCCGGGTGTTACTCCTCCCAGCAGAATGCCGACGGTTCATGGACGCAGCTGCCATGTCAGGAGCTGGGTCAACCGGCACAACCACCGCGCAAGTCCGCCGCCCGCAGCGTCGAACAAGCGACGCACTGACGAAACGCGCGTGGTTCGAGGCCTTCGATGCGGCGCAATTCGACACCGCGATTGAGCGAGACGCGCACGCCGGCAAGCTCGATGCGCATGCGCAGGAAGCCCTTGCCGCGCACCGCGCCGGGCGCTCGCGCGAGGTGTGAAGCATTTCGCTTCACCGAAATTCTGGACCGCCTACGAGGCGTTGCCGCTTCCGGTTCGAAAGCTGGCCGACACCAATTATGCGCTTCTCAAAAGCGATCCGCGCCATCCTTCGTTGCAATTCAAGAAAGTCGGACGTTACTGGTCCGTCAGGGTCGGCTTGCGCTATCGCGCGCTCGCCGTGGAAATCGACGGCGGCTATCTCTGGTTCTGGATCGGCTCGCACGCCGACTACGATAAATTGGTCGGCTAATACGGCGGCTTCCTCTCCTGCTACGCATTCGCCGCTTGCTCCCGCCACGTCAGATGATCGGCGAAACGCAGAAACGCCTGCGCCACCGAGCGTTGCGCGCGCGACCGTTGGCGCTTGCTAATCCACCTTTAACCAGCGCGCCGCGGCATCGGCGGTATCTTCCGGTCGGGTATTGAACGCGATCGCGGTGCCCGGCCCTGCCTTGAGCACGGCATTGACCAGCACTTCCAGCAGCAGCAGGTTTTTCGGCGGAATCCGAACGCCGCCGCCGATCACCACGCAATCATACAGCTTGGCGGCGAGCCGGCTCTCGATCGCAGGGCCGGCGGTGTCGTCGGGGCGGATCAGGCAGAGATCGGCGTGCCAGCCGCGGTCCGTCATTTGCCGCATCGCCACCGCGATCCCGGCATGAATCTTTTCCGCGTTGAAGCCAGGCGGCAGCGCGGGATCCGAGAAATCGACCGTTTCCGGTTCCAGGCCGACGAACAAAATCCAGGTCATGGGTGCTCTCCATCCATCCGATACGATCCGGCGATGATCCGCGCGCAGGCATCCCGGCGGTGCCCCGGCCTTGCTGACCGTCGGTTTCTACTTTGCGTTCAATACGGCGGCCTCTTCCGCTCACGCTGCGCTTTCGCCGCTTCCACCCACCACATCAAATCATCGGCGAAGCGCGGAAACGCCCGCGCCAGCGCCTGGCCGGCTTCGCCGATCGGCTGGCCGTCGGCGGACAGCGCGTGCGCGATCGGACCCACCGAGACGGTGGATGAGACCACCACCATGCCCATCTCGGAGAGCGTGCCGTGCCACGCGGTAGCGGCGCGCGCGCCGGCGATGCGGCCGGCCGAATAGCTGGCGATCGCGGCCGGACGCCAGTACCATTCCTCGAGAAAATGATCGGTGAGATTTTTCAGGCCGGGCTGGACGCCCCAATTATATTCGCCGGTGATAAAGACAAAACCGTCGGCGTCGCGGATCTGCCCTGCGAGTGTTTCCAGCGCGGCGGGCGCCTCTCCTTTCGGATATTCCTTGTACATCCGGTCCAGCATCGGCAGGCCGACCGCCCTGGCGTCGATCAGCTCGGCATCACAGCCGCGGCCGCGCAAGCCCTCGACCGCAAACTGCGCGAGCCGAATGCCCATGCGGTCGGAGCGGTACGAACCGTAGAATACGAGAATGCGATGGCTCATGGCCATACATTATCATGCCCTGACGCCTGTCCCAGACTTGATTGGGATGATTGGGCATGCAGCTGTCGTCGCCCGGCTTGACCGGGCGAATCCGCCCAGGATTCCGATGCGTCAGCGATGGAATCGAGAAACCGCGGCGTATGACGGCTCATTGTGGAGTTGCGCGGTGCCACACCTTACGCGGCCCCCTCCAGGGAGGGTGACGACAACCTCATACATGCCGCGACGTACCGGATGCTTCGCTTTTGCGCAGGAGTGCTAAAAGCGCGGACCCTCCAAACCGATAGTGAGCGATATCTTGAAACATCTGGAATTAGGGCTCGATACCTTCGGCGACGTCACGAACGGCGCCGACGGCCATCCGTTGCCGCACGCGCAGGTCATCCGCAACGTCATTGCCGAGGCGGTTCTCGCCGACGAGTTGGGCATCGACTTTTTCGGCGTAGGTGAACACCACCGCGCCGACTTCGCGGTCTCCGCACCCGAGGTGGTGCTGGCGGCGATCGCGGGGCGGACCAGAAGAATTCGTCTCGGCTCGGCGGTGACGGTGCTGAGCTCGGACGATCCGATCCGGGTGTTCCAGCGGTTTTCGACACTGGACGCCGCCTCCCACGGGCGGGCGGAAGTCATTCTCGGCCGCGGCTCGTTTACCGAATCGTTTCCGCTGTTCGGCTTCGAACTCAGCGATTACGAGCGGCTGTTTGAGGAAAAGCTCGATCTGTTCGCCGCCTTGCTCCGGCAGGGGCCGGTGACGTGGCAAGGCAGCACCCGGCCGCCGCTGACCGATCAACGGGTGTTTCCGCCGGTCGGGAGCGGCCATCTCAAGACCTGGATCGGCGTCGGCGGCAGCCCGCAATCGGTGGTGCGCGCGGCGCAATACGACATGCCGCTGATGCTCGCCATCATCGGCGGCGATCCCAACCGGTTCAGGCCTTACGTCGATCTCTACCACCGCGCGTTCGAACAGCTCGGCCGGCCGGTGCTGCCGATCGGCGTTCACTCGCCGGGATATGTCGCCGACAGCGACGAACAGGCGCGCGAAGAGCTGTGGCCGGACTACAAGCGGATGCGCGACCGGATCGGCGCCGAACGCGGCTGGCCGCCGATGCAGCGGGCCGAATTCGAGCAGGAGGCGGCGGCCGGTTCGCTCTATGTCGGCGCGCCGGAAACCGTCGCGCGCAAGATCGCATCGACCGTGCGGGCGCTCGGCGTCTCGCGGTTCGACATGAAATACAGCGCCGGCGCGCTGTCGCACGAAAAACTGATGCGCTGTATCGGCCTCTACGGCCGCAAGGTGATTCCGCGTGTACGTGAACTTTTGGCCGACCAAGCCAGCTCCGCCCCGGAAAGATCCGCATGACCGCCAGCACCCTCAACCTCGTCAGCCATCCTTTGGTCCAGCACAAGCTCACCTTGATGCGCGAGCGCGACCGCTCCATCAAGAGCTTTCGGGAGCTGCTGAACGAGATCGGCATGCTGCTATGCTATGAAATCACCCGCGACCTTCCGCTCGAGCTGGTCGACATCGAGACGCCGCTGACGGCGATGAAGGCGCCGAAGATCGCCGGCAAGAAGCTGACGCTGGCGCCGATCCTGCGCGCCGGGGTCGGGTTTCTCGACGGCATGCTGGCGCTGGTGCCATCGGCCCGGGTAGCGCATATCGGGCTCTACCGCGATCCGCAGACGCTGCAGGCGGTCGAGTATTACTTCAAGGCGCCGCAGGATTTGTCGGACCGGCTGGTGATCCTGATGGATCCAATGCTGGCGACCGGCAATTCCGCCTGCGCCGCGGCGGCGATGCTGAAGACGCGCGGGGCGCGCGACATCCGCTTCGTCTGCCTGCTGGCGGCGCCGGAAGGCATCGCGCATTTCCAGCGTGAGCATCCCGACATCCCGGTCTGGACCGCCGCCGTCGACAAGCGGCTGAACGACCACGGCTACATCCTGCCCGGTCTCGGCGACGCCGGCGATCGCATGTACGGCACCAAATGAGCCGCCGGCGCCGTGCGCCGCACCGGCTAGCGCGGCAGCTTCGCCCTGAAGATCGTGAACGGACCGGAGCGCGGCAAATTGTTCTTGAACGCGACTTCCCAGAGATGGGAATCGGCGATGTAGAGATAGCCGCCGCTGATCGCAAAGCCGTCCGCCCACGACAGCTTGGCGGGATCGCTGACGAACACCTTTGCGCTCAGCATGTGGTTCGGCGTCCTGCGCAGCGCCACCACGGTAGAGTGTTCGAGATCGCCGCCATACAGCGTGCCGTCCTTGTCCATGATGAGCCCGCCGCTCAGCACCGAACTGCCGAGAAATTCGACCTGCTTGGCAAGCTCGGCGTCGGACAGTCCGGCATCGCGCAACGCCGCCGTCGGCACCCGCCAGTAATTATGGTCGGTGAGCGGCCGGTAGTAGAGCCAGCGCGCATCCGGTGACAGCGCGATGCCGTCGGCGTGGATCGCCACGACCGCGCCGTCCGGCCGCAGCGCGATCTCCTTGCCGATCATCAGATGCTGGCTGGGATCGGCGAAGGTGGAACGGCTGCCGACCAGCACCTGCCGGGACTCGCCCGTCTTCAGGTCGAGCACCACCAGGCTGCCCTTGTTGCCGGCATTGGTCAGGTAGGCATAATGATGCACGGTGTCGATCCGCAGATCGTTCAGC
The DNA here is from genome assembly GCA_963734795.1 of uncultured Alphaproteobacteria bacterium. GTDB lineage: Bacteria > Pseudomonadota > Alphaproteobacteria > Rhizobiales > Xanthobacteraceae > Bradyrhizobium. Next base: position 884,695 of record CAVTIW010000007.1, on the reverse strand, counting down.
GAGTTCTTTCGCCGACACCACGCCCTTGAATTCATATTGCCGGATCACCTTGTTGGTGGCGAGATCGAACTCGACCAGTTTTGGCGGCAGCCGCTCCTGGTCGACCTTGGCCAACGACGAATCCAGCGCCCAGAGATGGTCTGTTTTGTCGACCCACAGCGCCTGCACCGAGATCCATTGCGACTTGCCATCGCCCTGCTCGCTGAAATTATTCCAGGCGGCGTCGGGATAGGGCGTGATCGCGCCGGTCCTGGGATCGACCTCGACCATGCTGAACTTGGAACGGCCGTTGGCGGACGGCGCGGTCGCGAACACCCTGCCCTTGGCCGAGACGCCGATGCCGACCAGCCGGAAATCGTCGCCGAACGCCTTCACGGTTTCCAGCGGCGGGCCGACCTTGCCGGGATTTTGCGGTCTTTGCGCCGCCGCCGGGGCTGCCGTGAGCATGCCGGCAGCCAGCAACATGCCGAGCGCGCGGATCATTCGGGTTCTCGTTGCCATGGATGCTGCTAATGCCGCTTGAAATACTGCACGGCGCGCTCGTGCTTTTCCGCCGCCGAACGCGACTTGAAGGTGCCGAGATTGCGGCGCTTGCCGGTTTTCGGATTGACCTTGCGGGAATAGAGCCGGTACTCGCCGGACTGCAATTTGCGGATCATGGCACAAGAACCTCGCGGAACGAAACTGTCGGTCTTAATCGCCAAGGCTTAATCGCAAAGCCCGCCCTCTTGTTCCAATCCGGATGCCGCGCCAAAGCGCAAGTGCCCAGCTAAAAGCAGAGATTCGTCACCAGATTTCCGCGCTTGTCCTTGATCGCGTAAGGGCATTCCAGCCGCTTCAGGGCAACTTTTGGCGTCTTCGTCGCCGAGCGCCGCGGCTCTTTCGTAATAGGCCTTGGCGGCGGCGGTATCCTTCGGGCCGCCGCGCCCGTCTTGCGCGAACGCGCCCATCCGCTCCAGCGCGCCCGGGTGATTTTGCGCCGCCGCTTTTTCGAACAGGCTGCGCGCGCCGGCATCGTCCTGTGCGCCGCCGGTGCCGTCGGCCATCATCAATCCCAAGTTGATACTGCGCCTCGGCATTGGTTTCGGCGGCCTTTGCCAGCAGCTCTCGCGCTCTTGCAGGGTCCGCCGCCGCGCCACCGCCGCCGGACAGCGCGGCCAGATTGGTGACGCCGCGCGGATTGCCGGCCTCGGCGGCGCGCTCGAACAGTTTTCGCGCCTGCGCCTCGTCCTTCGCAACGCCGGCGCCGGTGCCGTAGAGCACGCCGAGTTCGACCATCGCCGAGGTCGAGCCCTTGTCGGCCGCCTTGCGCCAGGCGGCCATCGCTTCCGGCACTTGCCGGTTGGCGGCGTAGGCGCGGCCGAGCTGGTAGAGCGCGCGTCGCGACGAGCCGGCAGCGATCCTGCAATATTTGATTGCGGTCGCGATATCGGATGGCGCGACGTCCGGCGTGCCCTTGATGTCGGCCGGCTTGTCCGGATCGGCGGGATCGGCCGCCAGCCGGTCGCACAGCACGAGATCGGCCGATTGCGCCTTTACCGGAGTTGGCGTGGCCAGCGACGCGGCCGCCGCGATCACGAACGCCGCGACGGCGATGCGGCCGGTCGCAGCGAACCAAAGCGCGTAAAATCGGTTGATCAGAACGCCCATTTTGACCGGCAGGTTAGCTTCGAAACGCAGGCGGATTCAAGGCTCCAGCCCGGACTCGCGCAGAACCGGGGCGACTTCGGCCGAGGTCAGAAACTTCAAAAGCTGGTCGGATTGAACCGCCCGCTTCGACGCCGCCAGGCGCCCGGCGGAAAACACCGCGGGGCTTTGCAGATGCAGCGGGATCGGTCCGACCACTTCGACGCCCGTGACCTGCTTCAGCTCGCTGAGCTGCTGTATCGCGATATCCGCCTCGCCGCTGACAAGCCGTTCGGCGGTAAAGCCCGACGGAACGATCCGGGCGCGGGCGTTGATCTCGGACGCGATTCCCATTCGCTCGATCAGCTGCGCAAAGAAAATGCCGCTGGCGCCGATGCGCGAATAGGCCACCGAACGGGCGCCCAGCAGCGTTTCGCGCAGCGCGGCCTCGGTCGCGATGTCCGGATGCGCGGCGCCGGCCTTCACCGCGATGCCGACAAAAGAACGCGCCAGATCGACACAGCTGTCCGCGACCACTGTTCTGTTGGCCGCGAGATCGTGCAGCGCCTGCCGCGTCAGGATGACGACGTCGGCGCCCTCGCCGCTGCGCAGACGATCCAGCAGTGCCAGCGTCGGTGCGAAGTCGGCATCGATGCGCGCTCCGCCCCCCGCTTGATAGTTGCCGGCAAGACTGCGAACCGCCCCCATCAAGGCCAGGGTCGAGAGTACGCGAACGACATTTTCCATCGGCAGCCTTTCCCAGGCTAATTTAAGCGCTGTAGCGATCGTCTACTGCTCCCTCCCCGCTTGCGGGCCGCAAGCGGGGCGAGGTGACAAAGCTCGCGTATACGCCGTCTCAAAGCCATCGTGCTTTAGCGTGATTTACCGGACCGGGAAACGCGCGCCGGATCAGCGGCAAAAAAAGACCAGCCTGAGCGGGGCCGAAGCCACCGCCGGCTGGTCAAGGTCGCGCCGGGAGGAAGCGCAAACACAGCACGCTCTGCAGGGCAGCACGCGCGGGAGAACGGAAGCTCGCGGCCTGGACCGAAGTCCAGGCCGCGATTGGACGCGTTAGGCCGCTGCCGCTTTGGCGGCGGTCGGAACCGATGCGATCGTCTTCAGGATCTGCGAAGCGATCTGGTAGGGGTCGCCTTGCGAGTTCGGGCGGCGGTCTTCGAGATAGCCCTTGTAGCCGTTGTTGACGAAGCTGTGCGGCACGCGGATCGAGGCGCCGCGGTCCGCCACGCCGTAGCTGAACTCGTTGATCGATGCGGTCTCGTGCTTGCCGGTCAGCCGCAGATGGTTGTCCGGGCCATAGACCGCGATGTGGTCGTCGCGGGCCGTCTCGAACGCCTTCATCAGCTTCTCGAAATACTCCTTGCCGCCGACTTCGCGCATATAGGTGGTGGAGAAGTTGGCGTGCATGCCGGAGCCGTTCCAGTCGGTGTCGCCGAGCGGCTTGCAGTGGTACTCGATGTCGATGCCGTACTTCTCGGTCAGGCGCTGCATCAGATAGCGGGCCATCCACATTTCGTCGGCGGCCTTCTTGGAGCCCTTGCCGAAGATCTGGAATTCCCACTGGCCCTTCGCCACTTCGGCGTTGATGCCTTCGTGGTTGATGCCGGCGGCGAGGCAGAGATCGAGATGCTTCTCGACGATCTCGCGCGCGACCGCGCCGACGTTGGAGTAGCCGACGCCGGTGTAATACGGGCCCTGCGGCGCGGGATAACCGGCGGTGGGGAAGCCGAGCGGACGGCCGTCCTTGTAGAAGAAATATTCCTGCTCAAAGCCGAACCAGGCGCCGGCGTCGTCGAGAATGGTGGCGCGCTTGTTGGAGGCGTGCGGGGTCTTGCCGTCGGGCATCATGACTTCGCACATCACCAGCGCGCCATTGGTGCGCGCGGCGTCCGGAAAAACGGCGACCGGCTTGAGCACGCAATCCGAACTTTTGCCCTCGGCCTGCATGGTCGAGCTTCCGTCGAAGCCCCACAGCGGAAGCTGCTCCAGCGTCGGGAATGCGTCGATATTGCCTTGATCTGCGTTTTGCCGCGCAGATTCGGTATCGGCGTATATCCGTCGAGCCAGATATACTCGAGCTTATACTTGGTCATTGAGCTCTCTCATGAGTTGATGATGCGAAAGGTGGGGAACCGAAGCCTCCTGGTCTCCACAGCTGTACCCGGCCACCATCGGCCAGTCCTTACCTAGCATTTAATGTGCCAATTGGTGCGTTGCGGCACCGCGATTCTGATGCGGAAATCCGCCCCGCATCCGCCAGCCGATCGACATTCAGGGTGCGGCAAAGGCGCGCGGGCAACGCCCTCGATGGCGGCCGCAACAGCCCGGCGCACGCCCGGAATACGCCTGATTGCGCAGCAGTTCGCGCCCCTTTGTTCGTTCCGATTAAAGCCGCGCCATTTGACCGCAATATTGATCCGAAAAACCCGGCCCTTCGGCAACCTTGGCCATAGCTCAAGCGTTAGCCAGTCGTTGGTTGCTCTTGCAGGGGCAAATGCGGAAATGCCTACAAATTACACATCGGATGATTTTGTTTTGATCATGTTGCACGAGCGGCAGTGCACGGACGATATCGATTTTAGTAACCACTCAAGAACGAGTCGGGCGCAGCATGAGGCTATGTGCTGCGACACAAGGAGAAAAACGATGAATACGAGTTTGAATCACGGGTCCGCCAAGATCTACCAATTCCCGGTCGGAGGCCGTTCGGCCGTCGGCGGACGCGGCCACGACGAGACCAAAGCTGCCGCTGATCTTGCTTCGTCCTGCGTCAACGAAGTTGCGTGCGCCAGCAGTTGGTATCACGAAGCGGCCATCCAGGAGTCCAAGCCGGTGCGTGAGCGCTGATGCCGACCGCGCGTTCAATGCCGGCGCTTTGCCGGCCTTCGGTGCGACATCGAAGCCTCAAGCCAAATGCCTAAAAAGGGTCGGAACGGAAACGTTTCGGCCCTTTTTTCATATCGGTTCGCACGTCGTCGCGACAGGCCCTCGCCGTCATTTCTCCGCCGCAGAGGATGGCTTAAGCTAAGCCCATGCCAGATTTCCCCGCCCGTCACTTCAATCTTGCCGGTGCCAGCAATTTCCGCGATCTCGGCGGCTATCCCGCCAAAGACGGCCGCGCGGTCCGCTGGCGGCAGATCTTCCGCTCCAACCATCTCGGCCATCTGACCGAGGCCGATATCGAGGTGCTGCGCGGCCTCGGCCTGAAAAGCGCCTTCGATTTTCGCGGCACCGAGGAACGTGCTGCCGGCATCTGCGCCCTCGAGGAGATCGCGGTTCATTCGCTGCCGATCGAGCCGACCGTGGTCGCCGCGCTGCGGGCGCTGCGTCGCCGAAGGCACGCCGCTGTCATCGACTGAGGCCGTGGAGGTCATGCGCAATTCCTACCGCAATTATGTGCGTTCACAACACGCCGCGCTTCCGCGCGCTGTTCGCTCACCTGCTCGAGGACCGCGCGCCGCTGGTGATTCACTGCACCGCCGGCAAGGATCGCACCGGTTTTGCCTGCGCGCTGATCCTGCACGCGCTCGGCGTGCCGGACGATCTGATCGCCCAGGATTATCTGCTGACCAACCGCTTCTACCGGCGCGATCCCTCCGCCAGCCCCGATCTGCCCGAGGAGGTCAGGCAGGTGCTGGCGTCGGTGGAAGCATCCTTCCTCGCCGCCGCGTTCGACGCCATCGGCGCCGAATATGGCGATCTCGAAGGCTATTTCAGCGACGGGCTGGGCCTCGGTGCCGGCGAGCGCGCCAGCGCTCCAGGCGCGCTATCTGGAGCCCTGACCCTGCTCGCCGCCCGAAGCGAGCGGCAAGTCAAATCGCCTCACGCCGCCGCTTCCATTTCGGCATCGAGGTCGGCGATGACGTCCTCGAAGGCCGAGATCGCCTGCTGAACCGCGGCGATCTGCATCAGTTCCCAGCCGCTGACCGGGCCGTTGCGATTTTGCAGCGCGACAATCAAATCCCGCCGCTGCTCCTTGAGCTGAACAAGCGGCAAACCGTGATCTGGCAGATATCCCATGATGATGCTTCCCGGCCTTTTAGACGACGACGCCGGAAGCATGGCGCATTGGCTCTGCAATCCGCTTACAAAACTCCGGCAAATTTTAACGATCCGCGCGAACCGAGGGCACGCTGTCCTACACCGTCGCCGGGAGCGCACCCGCAATCGCACCGTAAAGCGCCTGGGTAACGCAGTTGGTGGCCCAATCGCTCATGTGAAGTTGGGTTTGGTCGGTCGGATCGATCAGTTCCGCAATCGGGATGCCGCCTTCGACACACCAGCGCCGCATCAGCGCGAAGCGACGAAACAGGTTGACGCCCGCCTTCTCGGCGGCCGCGGCAATCCGCGCAACCGTCTGCTCGGCGAGCTTGATCTTCTCAGGATTCACGACCGCCGTGGTGTATTGCAGGTCCATCATCACGACATCCATCGCAAGCCCCGCGAGCCAATCGAGTCCCGCCGCGATCGAAGCGGCCACCTCGTCGGAATTATAGACTTCGCTGTGAAACACCGCATTGGTTCCCACTTGCCAGATCACCAGTGCGGGCGCTTCGCCGATCACGTCCGGCTCAAAGCGCGGCAGTTCGTCCGTTGCCTCCTCGCCGCCGATCCCCCGGTTGAGAACGTCGATCATCCGGCCGTAAGACCCGCTCCGCAGCGCCAGTTCGAGCCGGTAAGGATATGGCACAATGTTGCCCTCGCCCGCCGTCGATGATGATCCGATCGCAACGATCCTGGTTTTCCTTTGGTGCTTGAGACTGCCGGCCAGATGCGGAAGCGGATACTTGAAACCGACGAGGTCGGGATGGGTATCGCAAGGCCGTGGCGCGTCAGGCATGTCAACCTCCGCTTGCAGGAGTGATCCGTCGTGAACACGCATTTGGGCGCAAAATTTCGGAGCATTGCAAACGAAATTCGCCTATCGATAATAAAGCCCCTTTATAGCTTCTGCCGGGAGACCTTCTCATGAACGGAAAAGTCATTGTCGTGACCGGCGCCTCGGGCGCGCTCGGCAAGGTGGTCGCGGAGGTGGCACTGGCGCGTGGCGCGCGGGTGGCCGGGGTCGATCACGCGACTTCGCAAATCCCGGCCACGGCGGACCGGATCGAATTCGGCGGCGTCGATCTGACGGATGCGGCGCAAGCCAGAAAAGCCATCGACGCCGCCGCGGCGCATTTCGGCAGGCTCGATGCGCTGATCAACATCGCCGGCGGTTTTGCGTTCGAAGCGGTCGCCGAAGGCGATCCGCAAACCTGGCAGCACATGTATGCGCTCAACGTCCTCACCGCGCTGAACGCGTCGCGAGCGGCGCTCCCGCATCTGGCCGCTTCGAGCGCCGGGCGGATCGTCAATGTCGGCGCGATGGGCGCGCTGCAGGCCGGCGCCGGCATGGGCGCCTACGCCGCCTCCAAGGCCGGCGTGCACCGGCTCACCGAAGCGCTCGCCGCCGAGTGGAAAGGCAAGATCACCGTCAACGCCGTGCTGCCGTCGATCATCGACACCGCAGCCAACCGCGCCAGCATGCCGAAGGCGGATTTCACCAAATGGGTGACGCCGCAGGAACTGGCCGAGGTGATCCTGTTTCTCGCCAGCGACGCCGCCAGCGCCGTCACCGGCGCGCTGCTGCCGGTGAGCGGACGGGTCTAGCCAGGGCGCGGACTTCAACCGGCAAAACCGGAGAACCGGCATTTCCAAGATTACTCTGCCGGCTCTGAAATTTTCTGCTCGATCGGTTACCGGCTTTGACCCTTACACGGCCAATCTCGACCATGCACACGGCCAAGACCCAAAGCGTTCGCCCACCACAACGGAACCGTTTGCTCTTGAGACCCATAGTTTATTACCGGCACTACGGGCCCACCGCATGGATCGACCCGATCGTCCTCAGGGCGATAACGATATCGTGGAACAATATAGTAATCCCAGTATGGAGGTGTCACCACGGGTACCCTGATGATAGGCCTTTCCCGTGGTTCACGAACGACTTTGGCTTTCTGCGCATGCGCTGCGAAACTAAACGTCCCCAGGTCACACAACGCCAGGGCCGTTCCGAGAGCAAACGCCACGGTCATTATCCTCATGCCTTGGCCTCCTTGCCACACATAGCCTGGACCCAACTCCGGCGACGTTCGACTTCGCGCCGCGGTCGAGGGTATATCGGACATCAAAGGCACCTGATCCGCAACGTCTCATTTTATGGATTCGCGCCCTGGTCCGCGCCGTTTCCAGCGCCGTTTGACCAAAATCCCTGCGGCAATTCGGGTTAGACTCCGGCACTGAGTCGCAGACGCGACATGGGAGCCCAGCTTGGAAACCGCGCTTTATCTGCCCGTCAAACGCTTCCTCGAAAACCTCGGCTTCACGGTCAAGGGCGAAGTCGGCGGCTGCGATCTGGTGGCGCTCAGCGCCGACGATCCACCGATCGTGGTGATCGGCGAGTTGAAGCTCTCCTTCAATCTCGAACTGGTGCTGCAGGCGGTCGACCGCGCCGGCGCCTGCGACGAGGTCTGGCTGGCCGCCAAAATGTCGGCGCGCGGCAAGGGACGCGAGAGCGACGCGCGCTATCGCAATCTCTGCCGCCGGCTCGGCTTTGGCATGCTCGCGGTCACCAACACCGGCGACGTCGAAGTGATCGTCGAGCCGCCCACCACAAGCCCGCGCCGCAATCCGAAGAAACGCTCCCGCCTCATCGCCGAGCATCGGCGCCGCAAGGGCGATCCGGCGCTGGGCGGCAGCACGCGCGCACCGATCATGACGGCCTATCGCCAGCAGGCGCTGGCCTGCGCGTCGGCGCTGTCGCAAGGGCCGCGGCGGGTGCGCGATCTGCGGCCCGAGATTCCCGACGCGCCAAAAATCCTGCTGCACAATGTGTACGGCTGGTTCGATCGCGCCGAACGCGGCATTTATGTCCTGACCGATGCCGGACATGCCGCGTTAAAACGCTGGCCGCAGCAGGCAATCGACTTTGCGGGCGCCGGCGATGCCATTCCATGACGATGACGGGAAGCGCGAACGGGAGGACAACATGATCGTGGTGACCGGCAGCGTGACGGCGCGGGAGGATTCCTTCGACGAGATCCGCAAGTTGAGCCTTGAGCATGTGCATCGCTCGCGCGAAGAACCCGGATGCATCTCGCACGCCGTGCATGTCGACTGCGAGAATCCGCTGCGGCTGGTGTTCATCGAGCAGTGGACCGATCGCACGGCGCTGCTGGCGCATTTCGCAGTGCCGGCCTCGCGGCGATTTCGTTCGCGCACTGCAGCCGCTGGCCGCGGTAGCCACATCCATCGAACTCTACGACGCCACCAGGCTGGAAAAGCTCTGAAACGGTGAATGCATGGCTGGATTGCCATACCAGTTTCATATTGCAATGCAACATGAGTACCCCTAGGTATCCGGGATCAGACGAGAGGCACCATGAGCGAAGACTGGAATACCAAATATGGATCGCGGCGCGTCCGGCGCGATCCGCCGACGCTGGATGAAGCGATTTTCGCAGCGATCGGCATCACCGACGACCAGGAGGCGCAGGCCGAGATCGCCGCTTCGCTGATGGGACTGCCGCTCGAATCCGTACAGGCCGAAGTCAGGAAAGCCGGTCGTGCCGCGGCGCGGTCTACGACCCGGGTGATCGCGGGCGAGCAAGGCGCGCAGCGCTCGGTCGTGGTCGAACGCCGGGTGATCCGGAAATTCGGCAACGACAAGCGCACCGGCACCTAAGCGGGTTCGCAGCGAGACACCGTCTCAGCCGTTCGTTTGATCCGGGATCAAGCGAATTGCCATGCGGGCGCCGTCGGTCAGACCGTCCGTCCCCAGCCATACATTCGCAGCAGCAGCTTCCAGTACGCGCGGTTGAAGTTCATGATCGCCCGCGCGGCATCGGCCGGCGCCGCCATCGCAAACCTTGCCAAATTCGGGCTGCGCTGGCTGCTTCAGATCGATGCTGCCGGTGGATTCGCCGTAGCGGAAGGTCAGATGCGCACCGAATTTGTTGGCGAGCGCCCGCATCGCCTGATTCTGCGCGCCGGTGGTGATCCGCAGGCAGTGGTAGCCCTTGGATCGCGCTTCCGCGATCAGCTTCGTGAACAGGATGCTGCCGACGCCATGGCGCCGCACGCGCGCCTCCACGCTGAAGGCGATCTCCGGCAGTGAATCCTCGGATTGATCGGGCGGATGCAGTTCCGCCGCACCGCGCACCACGCCGTCCTCGATATAGGCGATGATGACCGTGCCATCCTCAGCGCATTTTGCGGCATAGCGTTCGATGAAGCCGTCATCCATGAAGCCGTGGAAGCGATCGCGACGGCTCTCCGCATCGAGCCGCAACAGATGATCGCGCAGCAGCGGCAATTCTTCCTGCTGGCGCAGCGTTCGAACGCTGCTACCGGCCAGCGTCGAACGGAAGTTCTCTTCGTGGCGCAAGGCATAACTCCTCTTGGAAGCCCTCGAGGAGGCGTCGAATCCCTAGACTCCTAATATTGTGCACCGCAGCATGGAATTCAAGGCAGCTTCCGGCCTTAAATAACGGCAGAATGGCGCAACCTATCCGTTAACGGACGCCCCGGCTGCAGGCTGGTTTTGCAAATTCGCAGCCGGGTTGGCGGGCTATTTGCCGACACTGGATTTGCGCCGGGCTTTGGCTCAATATAGCAAGCGGCGGATTATGGAGATCCATCGTGGCTGTCGTGCTCGACACCCGTTCTTCGGCTCCTGATCGACGGCTTGCGGTCTGGCAAGACATCGTCTGCGATACCTTTGTCGGGCTCGATTGCCGATCGGACATGCGGGACGGGTTTTGGGGTTCGGTCGCGCAATCAACGATCGGGCCGGTGACCTGCACGCGCGTCGATTCATGCGCCCAGCAGGTGCTCCGGACGCCGTCCCGGATCGCGCGCGCCAGCGAAGATTTCGTGCTGGTAACGCTGGGCACCAGCGGCGTGAACGGCGTGTTCCAGGACGGCCGTGAAGCCGTCGTATCCGCCGGTCAGTTCGTTATTTACGACACCACCCGCCCCTACGAGTTGCGGTTCGACGACGGCTTTTCGCAAACGATTTTCCAGATGCCGCGAAAACTGCTGCAACAGCGCATCGGTTCGTTCGACACCCTGACCGCGACCACCTTCTCCGGCGATCGTCCGCTCGAACGTCTGGCCTATGAATTCCTGCTCAGCATGAGCAAGACCATCGAGCACGTCGATCCCGCCACCGCGACCCGCCTCCTGGACCAGGCGCTGGATCTGGTCGCGATGGCCTTCGCTAACAGGATGCAGCAGCGTTCGGCGGACCAGTCGTTTCACCGATCCGCGCTGCTTTATCGCCTCAAGAGCTACATCCTGACCCATCTGCGCGACCCCGAACTGTCGATGCCGCGCGCGGCGGCGGCAATCGGAATCTCGCCGCGCTACGCCAGCGATCTGATGGCCGCCGAACAAATCTCGTTCCGCAGTTACGTCCAGGTGCAGCGCCTGGAGCGATGCAAGCGCGACCTGTCCGACCCCGCGCAGATCGCCCGGCATGTCAGCGACATCGCATTCGCCTGGGGTTTCAACGACCTCGCCCACTTTAGCCGAATCTTCAAGCAGAGGTTCGGCGCCTCGCCGCGCGAATGGCGCGAGCACCCGACGCAGTAACCGTCTTCCGTTTGCGTCACGCAGTTGCGACTACATCGGAGCAATTCCCATTTTTCCGATGACCTCGGACCATTTTAAGATCTCCGACGCCATGAATTTTTTGAGGTCTTCCGGACCGAGGTCCATCGGTTCAGCGCCTTCCTCGGCGAAGAGCGCACGCACCTTCGGATCTTTCGTTGCATCCCGTGCTGCGGCGTACAACTTATCGACGAGAGCCTTGTCGATATTGGCGGGCGCAAGCAACGCAAGCCACGCATAGCTCTCGTAATTTTGCAGGCCGGCCTCGGCAGCCGTCGGCACATCGGGCAACGCCGCCGTGCGTTTGTTGCCGGCCACCGCAAGAGCACGCGCATCACCGTTCTTTATCAGGCCTAGAATGTTCGGCAGCAGTTGAAATCCGATGGGAACCTGGCCGGAGATGAAGTCGGGCGTATAGCTTGCAATATTCCTGTAAGGGACGTGGACGAGTTGCGTTCCGGTGAGTTGTTCGAAATACGCGCCGGCTAGATGTTGTGAGGAGCCCACGCCAACCGAGCCGTAGTTGAGCTGCTTGGGGTGTTCCTTCGCGTAATTGATCAGGTCGAGGAGCGTTTTGGGCGGAAGTTTCGCATTGATAACGACGATATTGGGAAGCGTGGCGAACAAACAGATTGGCGCAAAGTCCTTTTGTGGATCGTAACCGAGTTCCTTGAACAGAGCTTTGTTTGCAGCCAGCGGCCCGGAAGTACTCATCACCAGCGTATAGCCGTCCGGCGCGGCATGCGCGGCGGCTGCCGTACCGGTGTTCCCTCCCGCGCCAGGGCGATTTTCGACCACGAAGTTTTGGCCCAGAGATGTTGCCATCCGGCCAAGCAGGATGCGCGTTATGACGTCGCTGGCGCTGCCAGCGGCAAATGGCACGTAGATATGAATCGGCCGGTTGGGGTAGTCGGAGTTCGCGCCAGCATAAGCCGGTATTGAGACCGCCAGGATTGCAGCCGCGCCGCGTGACAAAAATGACCTCCGGCCGGCCCGAAATGTATCTTGTGACCGCAGCATTTCAAATTCACTTATTCCCGTAAGACCGCCTCGGCGTCGTAACCGTAGAGCCGCTCCTGCTCCGGTGGAAAGGTTGCAGATTCCGGAATTCGGTTCGCGCGCATACGCGTATTGCGCGCCGCGATCTCGGCGGCATCGCTCGTCTGGTAGAGTTCCTCTTCGCGGCGGGCAAGCCCTTGCATCCAGGCGGTGCGCGGCTGCCGAAGTTTCACATAACGTTCGAGGGCTGCGACCGGCTCATCCGGCGAAGCGGCGAGACAGCCGGCCAGAACGTAGGCGTCCTCGATGCTCTGCGCTGCGCCCTGCGCGTAGAATGGCATCATCGGATGGGCCGCGTCGCCCAGCAAGACGACCCGCCCGATCCGCCAATCGGGCAGCGGCTCGCGATCATATAGCGCCTGGCGGAGCACGCGCGGCGTCGCCGCGATGATGGCGCGAATGGTGTCGTGCCAGCCGGCATATTCGGCCAGCGCGTCCTCGATGCGCCCCTCAGCCAGCCAGGATTCCCGTGCCGGCTGTTCCGATCGGCTGATACCGATCCAATTGAAGGTCTTTCCTGCCGCGATGTAGTACTGGACGATGCTACGGTTCGGCCCCATCCATACGCCAGCGACCCTGGCAACATCGAGGTGAGCGACACGCTCGGCCGGCACCAGCCCGCGCCAGGCGACGTTGCCGGTGTACCGTGGCAGTTCCGTACCGAACATTTGCCCACGCACCGTGGAGTGAATTCCGTCGGCGCCGATCAGGATGTCGCCGGTCGCAGTGCTTCCATCCGCCAGCGAAATGGTGACGCCATCGTCATCCTGATTGAAGCGCTCGATACGGGAACCGAGATGGAAACTTCCTGTTTCAAGGCCGCCAAGCAGAACATCAAGCAAGTCGGCCCGGTGCGCGGTGTAATACGGCGCACCAAAACGTGCTTCCGCCCGCTCGCCGAGCGGTGTGTAGTAGAGACGATCACCGTTGTCCCAGGCGCGATAGTCACGTCCCTCCGGATAATACGCGACGTCGGCCAGCGCACCATCGAGGCCAAGCGCCCGCAGGATTCGCGTTGCGTTGCCGCTGACCTGAAGGCCGGCGCCCACCTGACCGAAGGCGGCGGCCTGCTCGAATAGCTCGGCGGCGATGCCGCGCTGGCGGAGCGCCAGCAACGCGGTGATTCCGCCGATGCCTCCGCCCGCAATAAGAACCTTGCTTTTGCTGACCACAATTCGTTGACCTCAAACCGGGTCCCGCAGATGAACCCCAATTGTCGTGAACATTCGCGGTTTTCAGGTTTTCCTGCCGCCTGCGCCGCGACATGGCCGAACCCGTCCTCGACTGTCAATCCGCCGGTTAAGACAAGTTTTCGTGCTGCTGCGGACAAGCGCGTGGCCCGGCATGGCTGTAGCCTTCGGCCCCATGGTCTCCCCATGCGAAAGGACGATGTCGATGGGCCTCTCACATCAGAAATACAGGGTTGCGGTGGTTCAGGCGGCGCCGGTTTTCCTCGATCTCGATGCGACGGTCGACAAGACCATCGCCCTGATCGAAGAGGCTGCCGCAAAGGGCGCCAAGCTGATCGCGTTTCCCGAGACCTTCATTCCCGGATATCCGTGGCAGATCTGGCTCGGCGCTCCGGCCTGGGCTATCGGCCGCGGCTTCGTGCAGCGCTATTTCGACAACTCGCTGGCCTATGACAGCCCGCAGGCCGATAAAATTCGCAAAGCCGTGAAGCGTGCCAAGCTGACCGCGGTCATCGGCATCTCCGAACGCGACGGCGGTAGCCTCTACATGGGGCAATGGCTGATCGGCCCCGACGGCGAGACCATCGCCAAGCGCCGCAAGCTCCGGCCGACCCATGCCGAACGCACCGTGTTCGGCGAAGGCGACGGCAGCGACCTCGCGGTCCACGATCGCGCCGACGTCGGACGGCTCGGCGCCTTGTGCTGCTGGGAGCACCTGCAGCCGCTGTCGAAATACGCGATGTATGCCCAGAACGAGCAGGTTCACGTCGGCGCGTGGCCAAGCTTCTCGCTCTACGACCCGTTCGCGCATGCGCTCGGCTGGGAAGTCAACAACGCCGCCAGCAAGGTTTACGCGGTCGAGGGTTCCTGCTTCTTCCTCGGTCCCTGCGCGGTGGTGTCCCAGGCCATGATCGATGAGCTGTGCGACTCGCCTGAGAAACATGCATTCCTGCACACCGGCGGCGGCCATGCGGTGATCTACGGGCCGGACGGCAGCTCGCTCGCCGAAAAGCTTCCGCCCGATCAGGAGGGCATTCTGTATGCCGATATCGATCTCGGCATGATCGGCGTGGCGAAGAATGCAGCCGATCCCGCCGGGCACTATTCCAGGCCCGACGTCACCCGGCTGTTGCTCAACACCTCACGCGCCAACCGGGTCGAGCATTTTACGCTTCCCGTCGATGCCGAGGTCATGAGCGAAATCAGGCTTCAGGCCTGACAATCCAGCCCCAGGAGGAGCCCGCCATGGAATCCGCGATCCCTGAACATCTGCGAACCGCCCGCACCCGCCACCGCCGCGTTCCCGACGACTATGCGCCGCCCTACCCGTCCTTCGTGGCGCGCCACAAGCCCAGCGTCACGCGGGTGGTGATGGCCTATTTCGGCCTCCAGACCCGTGATGCGCCGACTACGAAAGCCGAGCAGGCGATGGCATCGCTGGTGTCCCGTTGCGAAGCAGCCGGCGGCCCGGCGCATTGGGACCGGGCGCGGTACATCGACGAGGCCGGTTTCACGAACGTGGTGACCGTTGCCTATTGGGACGATCGCGCGAATTTCGAAAACTGGTTTCCGGCGGTGCGCGACGGCTGGACCGGCGAGCGGCGCACGAGCGGCGAATTCGGCAGCTTTATCGAAGTGCTTTATCCATCGGTGGACGGCTATGAAACCCTGTTCTCGTCGCTGGGGCGCAACGAAGGCGTCGCGGTGCTGGCCGATAGCATGAGCGAGCGAGATTCAGGAACATGCGTACTGGGGCGGCATGCGCGACCGCATTCCGCTGTCCCAGACCAGCGAGATGGCGCCCGCAGGCATCGCTCGGGTGGTTCGCGACGGCGCGCGGCTTCGGGTGATCCCGCATGACAATGTCTGCCTGATCCGGTCCGGCCAGGATTGGGGCGACACCGAAGCCGCTGAACGCAAAATGTACCTGGAGGATGTCGAGCCGGTGCTGCGCGAAGGCATGGATTTCCTGCGCGATCAGGGCCGCTCGATCGGTTGCTACGCCAACCGCTACATGACCGTGGTTGGGTCAGACGGCACGCGAACCGAAAAATCCTACGGCATGAGCTGGTGGAAGAGCCTGGCGGCGCTGGAGCGATGGGCTGAATCGCATCCGACCCATGTCAGGATCTTCGGCGCCGCCATGAAATACCTGTCGACCCTGGGACCGGCGGCGAAGCTGCGGCTCTACCACGAGGTGACGGTCGCCCGGGCCGACGAAACGTTGTTCGAATATGTCGACTGTCACCCGCAAACCGGAATGCTGAATGCCGTGCAGACGGCTGACGCGAACTAGTTTACCGGCGCGCGCGGGCGGTTCTGTTACAGCACCATCTGCGTCTGGGTCACAACGGCGACGAGTTTGCCCTCCTCGGTCTCCAGCCGGGTTTGCCAGACCTGGGTGCGCCGGCCGCGATGCACCGGGGTCGCGGTCGCGATCACGGTCATTCCCTCTTTGGCGCCGCCGATGAAATTGGTCTTGCTCTCGATCGTGGTGGTGCCCTTGGCATCCTCCGGCAGATTGATCACGGTCGCCGCGGCCCCGACCGAATCCGCGAACGCCATGATCGCGCCGCCGTGAATGCATGTGTCCGAGGGTGCAGAGATCCGGCCGCACCAGCATCCGCGCCACCACGCGATCCCTGTCGGCTTCGGTGAATGTCACGCCCTTCAATTCGGCAAACGGCATTTTCATTGAATTGACTTTTTCAAGCGGCGTCATGGTCGTCCTCCGGTTGTTCATTCGAGCAATTTCTCAGGACGAATGGCCGGCCCAGGTAAATCGGGCAATGACCTCGGAGGTAACGGCGCCGGTGACAGCCGCATCCGATATTCTGCATACCGGCGGCCATGCGCCAATTCCCTCCCCGCCGGATCGTCTGTCTCACCGAAGAAACCGTGGAGACGCTGTATCTGCTCGGCGAACAGGACCGCATCGTCGGCGTCTCCGGTTACGCGGTGCGGCCGCCGCAGGTCAGGCGCGAAAAGCCGCGGGTATCGGCGTTCATCTCGGCGGATATCCCGAAAATCCTCGCGCTCGAACCGGACCTGGTGCTCGCCTTCTCCGACCTGCAGGCGGAAATCGTCGCCGACCTGGTCCGCGCCGGCGTCGCCATCCATGTCTTCAACCAGCGCGACATCGCGGGCATCCTGGCGATGATCCGCACGCTCGGCGCGCTGGTCGATGCCGCGGAGCGCGCCGATCAACTCGCAACCAGTTATGAGAAGCGGCTCGCCGGGTGGCGTCGGCTGCGCGGCCCTCGCCCAAACCAAAGGTCTATTTCGAGGAATGGGACGATCCCCTGATCAGCGGCATCGGCTGGGTCTCCGAACTGATCGAGATCGCCGGCGGCGAAGACGTCCTGCCGAAGCTGCGATTTCAACAGGCCGCCAAGGACCGGATCATTTCGCCTGATGTCGTGCGCGCCGCCGCACCCGACGTCATCCTGGCCTCGTGGTGCGGCAAGAAAGTGGTTGCCGGACAAGATCCGAAAGCGGCCGGGCTGGAGCGAGATTCCGGCGGTCCGCAACGACCGCATCGTCGAGATCAAGTCGCCGCTGATCCTGCAGCCCGGTCCCGCCGCGCTGACCGACGGGCTGGATGCGATCGTCGCGGCGTTGTGGGGCTAGCGTTCCCCGGATGCCTGCGCAGCGCCATCAGCGCGTTCACGCGCGTCTTCGACGCGCCATGTCTTCGCGGCGTGGTGCGCTGCTGATCCGGGGTCCATCTGTTTGGCTACAAGCAGCGATGGGGTCCCGGTTCTGCGACGCGGCGTGAAGGACACCGCATCGCGCCCGTGACACGGAATCTACGCCTTCTCCACGCCGCACCATTCCGCGATGAACAGCGCGGTGGCCTTGGTCGATTTCCGCAACGAATCGAGATCGACATATTCGTTGAAGCCGTGCATCGCCGCACCGCTGGCGCCGAAGCACAGGCTCGGAATGTTGTAGTTCAGCCCATAGAACCGCGTGTCGGTGAGCGCGGTGAACACGAGGTCCGCCACCGCGCCGCCATAGACCGCGCTGTAGGCCTTGCCGAACGCGGCTTCCGGCTTGCGGCCGAATCCTTCAGTTCATAGCCTTCCGACAGAAACCCGGACCATTCCACTCTGGGCGGATTGTTGGAGAGAAAACGATGGTCGCGCGCGGCCGTCGGAAACGCAGGCGAGAATCTCGGCCTGGCAGTCGGCGACCGACCAGCCCGGCAGGACCGCGATCCGGCAATCGACATCGCACCATGCCGGCACGCTGGAGGCCCAGTCGCCGCCCTTGATGATGCCGGGATTGAAGTTGATCGGATGCGTCACCGCCTTGAAATGGCGATCGCTTTTGGCGCGCTCGTTCCATTCGGCCTCGAGCTTTTCCAGGCTGTGAATCAGATGATAGGCCGCCGTGATGGCGTTGGAGCCGGAGCCGGCCTCGAACACATGCACGGGAAAGCCGCGCACCTTCAGCCGGAACCAGATCACGCCGACCTGCGAGCGGACCATCTTGCCGGAGGTCGGCTCGGGAATGAAACAGCAATCGGCACGATAGCCGCGCTGCAGGGTCGAGAGCGCGCCGACGCCGGTGCTCTCCTCCTCGATCACGGACTGAAAGTGAATCCGCGCGGTCGGCTTGAGGCCGGCGGCCGTGATCGCGTCGAGCGCATAGAGCGCGCCGATGGTGCCGGACTTCATGTCGCAGGCGCCGCGGCCGTACATCCTGCCGTCCTTCACCACGGGCGAAAACGGCGGCGTCTCCCACATGTCCAGTGGACCGGTCGGCACCACGTCGCAATGTCCCTGCAGGATCAGCGATTTTCCGGCGCTGGTCGCAGGCCGGTAGGTGCCGACCACCGTGCGCGCCTTGGAAAAATCATGCTCGATCGGGCCGAAGCCGCGCAGGTCCTTCAAATCATCGACGCTCGATATGCCAGTCGTCGACCTCGTAGCCGCGCTGACGCAAGAGATCGCCGATCATGTCCTGGCACGGCCCTTCGGCGCCGCGGGTCGAGGGAATCGCGACAAAATCCCGCGTGGTGGCCAGCTGCGCGTCGAAACCGGCATCGACGGCGTCGAGGATTTTTTGTCTGGTATCGATGGCGTTCATTGCGTCGCTTTTCCTGTCATCTGCCGCCTTGCGCGGACTGCGCCGCCGCGATCAAACCATACTGTGCCGGAATTTCCAGACGTTTCAGGTCGCTTTCAGAATCGCACCCGCGCCCATACACTGCATGGTGAGAGTTCGCGCCCCACGGAGACACCGGATGCTTGGCAACCGCAATATCATGTTTCTCATCATCGGCGCGCTGATCGTCGCGGTGGGCGTGCTCGGGTACAATCTCTACCAGACCAAAAAGCAGCCGGAGGGCTTGCAGATCAATGTCGGCCCGAACGGGCTGAAGATCCAGAACAAGTGAAACGGGACACGGCTCCGATGACGAAGACTTTACGCACCAAGGATCTGCCGCTCCTGCTGTTCGGAGGGTTTGCACTGTTCGCGCTCGCCAGTTCCGCCCTGGCGCAAGGGGTGGCGCGGGAGCAGGACATCGTCAATTTGCGGCTGGGTCAGCGCGTCCGGTCGATGACGGAACTGCCCTGCCGGCCAAGTCAAGGAAGTCTCCGGCACCAAGATGACTCCGACGGGCGTTCTGCACGCGCGAAAATGCATTCCGCGCCTGGGAATCAAGAAATAAATAGGCGCGCCGCGATTATCCCTTCGCCGGTTCGCTGGGCGGCACCGGCGATCCCCTGCGGCCCGCAGTTGCGCCGCCATCGATCGGCAGGGTGATGCCGGTGATCCAGCGCGACTCGTCGCTGGCGAGAAACAGCGCGCCGTAGCCGATATCCCAGCCGGTTCCCTCGGTGCCGAGCAGCGTGCCTTCGCTGCGCGCCTTGCGCATCTCCGGCGTCATGCCGCGCGACGCCACCATCGGGGTGTAGACCGTGCCCGGCGCGATACAATTGACGCGGATGCCGTCGCGGCCGTGATGCGCCGCCATCGCGCGGGTCAAACTCACGATCGCGCCCTTCGATGTCGGATAGAGCAGGCTTGGATGGCCGCCCAGCAGGCCTGCGACCGAGCTGAGATTGATGATCGAGCCGCCGCCGCTCCTGATCATTTCCGGAATCGCGTATTTCGCCATCAGCATGACCGAAGCGACGTTGACGCGCATCGCGGTGTCCCATGCCTCGATGTCGACCTCGACGGCGTTGCCGCGCGGGCCGGTAATGCCGACATTGTTGACGAGGATGTCGAGCCTGCCCCAGGCGTCGACGGTGTGCGCCACGATCGCCTGACATGATGCGGCAACGCTGACATCCCCCTCGACGATTTGCGCGGCGCCACCTTCCGGCGTCGATCAGGCGCTTGGTCGCTTCGGCCCACTGCGCCACGGTGTCGACCAGCGTCACCCGCGCGCCATGCCGCGCCAGAATGACCGCGGTGGCGCGGCCATTGCCGATGCCGTCGGCACGCGATCCCGCGCCGGTGACGATGGCGACCTTGCCGTCGAGACGGTCGTCGCTGCGAATGGCGGCCATGGTGTCCCCGGGGGTTGTTCAACGATGCCGAACGATAACGGCGATGCCATCGCGCCGCCAGCAGCCGGTCGGACACAACGAAACGCCGGCTGGCATTGCTGCCGGCCGGCGCACGGATTTTTCACGTAATGAACCTAATTCGCCCGCTCCAACCCTTTTCTACGGCGTCTCAACGGACCGCGACGAGGATGGGCTGGGGCGCTGAGGAAGCGATCGGCGAGCCATTATACGCAAAAGTGCCGATGCCGGGCAGACTGCTGTCGTAGGAACCGGCCATTGAGGGGCCGGCAAGCACGAAGGCGAAAGCGAGAATGAAGCTGAGGGTTCGCATTTGACTGTCTCCGTTGTCCTGCCGACGTTGCCCCGCAGTTTTCGTTGTCAGGCTGATAACCAACGGCTGTTTCCGGAGTTCTGCGCGAAAGGCGAAAAAAGGCTTCGTCCGCCACGGAACTGTTTCGTTACGTGGCGCCCGACGACATAATCCGCCAAAAACTCAATGATTTCAGTCGAATGTCCCGATAGCCACTTGCGCTGGTTCACGGACCTACCGCGGCCAATCGGGCACCGGGGTCGGAATCGGAGCCCGGTGCGACTTTTCAACCGTTCTCTGTTGGAGAAGGCGCCGGCGGTTTGGCGACCGTGAACCGGAACACCGGCGCGCTCAACTCAATCGAGCCACCGCAACTTTTTGGGGCAATCGCGCGTTATGAGATAACTTCGACAAAGGATAAACAGTCGTGGGCAATGGCAACATCGATGTTGGCAATGAGACCGCGACCCGCAAACCGGGCCAGCCGGGAAAGGAACCGCCGAGGCCCGGCGCCGCCATGGCGCAGCAGTGCAGCGATAGCGGTCGCGGCAACCAATCGGCGCCGCAAAAATTGCTGCAACTGGTGGGCTGCCGCGAGTCAAAGGCCCGGCCTGAACCGAAGCCCCGCCGCCATCCGAAGCCGGTACAACGGTAATCAGCGACCCTCGGTCTCCATTCCGATTATCTGGATTACTGAATGAACTCGCCGCATTTCTGAACCGCGGTATCGGGCGCACCCCACGGCATGATCGGCACCGAGGAGGTCGAATTCTTCGGCGATCCCTCGATCAATTTATCCGAATAGACCATATAGACCAGCACGTTCCGCTTGGCGTCGCAGCCGCGAACGATCTGCATCTTCTTGAAAAACAGCGAACGCCGCTGTTTGAACATATCGTCGCCCTGCCCCATCCTGTCCTTGAAATGGATCGGGCCGATCTGGCTGCAGGCCAACGAAATATCCGAAACCTGTTCGGATAGCCCCAGCCAGCCCGTGTAGCCGCCCTTCTCCGGCACGGTGAAATGACAGGCCACGCCCTCGACCTCCGGATCGTCGACGCCATAGGTCGCAAGCTTGTCGTTAGGGCTGAGCAGCTTGAACACGGTCGAGCGGCGGAAGATCAGGTCCGGCTCGTCGGCTGCAAATACCGGCGAACCCGGCCACAGCAGCCATGCAAGCATCAACAAAATCCAGCGCCGCCACCTCGTGTCATACTGGCTTGCGGCTAATGTCATGGAACTCTCCGTCGGCAGGGCTCCCGCCTATATCCCGCCTATGTAATGTGGAGAAGTCTTGCCGGAAGGCCGGCACGACGGCAGAAGCTGTGCCGTTAACGGAAAGTGAGGCTTTTTTGCTACGATTAGGGTGAAAGTCATAGAAACGGGAAACCTTACGCTGGTGAACGCGTATCGCGTCTGCAACACTAAATATCAAGCTGGGATTCGAAGATGATGCGCGTAAGCGGGCACGGGGCTCCTGTTGCGGCCGGACGACTGCAGTCGTTTGGCGCCAAAGATCGATCATTCGGGGGCGCGGCTTTTCGAAATTCGTGGCGAATTGCGGTGCTGACGGCGGCCGGCGTCATCGGCATCGCCGCCCCGGCGGAAGCCGCCATTTTCTGGTCGGATTCCGATCCCGGCGTTTCGCAGCCTGCGCCTATGGTGCCGCGGCAGGGCCCAAAACCTCGCCGCCATGCCGGCAAAAAGGTCGAGGCGGCGGGCAAGCAATCGGCCAAACCGCAGGGACCGCTGGTGATCGCGATCTCGATCAACAAGCAGAACATGAAGATCTACGACGCCAACGGGTTTTTCGCGGAAACTCCGATTTCGACCGGCATGCCCGGCCATTCGACGCCGATGGGCGTTTTCAGCGTCATTCAGAAACAAAAGCTGCACCATTCCAACATCTATAGCGGCGCGCCGATGCCCTATATGCAGCGCATCACCTGGTCAGGCATCGCCATCCACGCCGGCGTGCTCCCCGGCTATCCGGCGTCGCATGGCTGCATCCGCATGCCGATGGCCTTTGCCGTCAAGATGTGGGGCTGGACCAAAATGGGCGCGCGGGTCGTCATCGTCCCCGGCGAATTGAGTTCCTGCGAGTTTCTCGCATCCGTTGCTGGTCACCCAGAGGGTGTTGCCGCAACCGGTCGCCGCCGACCCGCCAAAGGCGGATGCGCCGCCTGCGGTTAAATCCGACGAGGTGTCCGACGCCGGTGCAGGTTCGAAGTCCGCGGCTTCAGAGGCGAGCCTTGAACTGAGATCGGCCGATGGCCACGACCAAAAGCCCGTCATGGACGAGCCGTCGGCACCCACGCCGCTGCACGAACAGACCCACACCGCCGACGCCGGTGTTTTGCCGGCAACGAAAGCCCTGGTCACGATGTCGGATGCGTCCGCACCGGACGGCAACGCAAGCGAAGACGCTGCCGCCGGAGCCGCGCCGACGATCGCCGCGAACCTCGCCGAGCGCGCCGAAATCGCTGCAGCCGATGTCAGGCCGGTCGAGACCACATCATCCGAAGCCGCGGCTCCCGAAATCGGGTCTGCCGTGGCCGACGCCGCTGAAAAGGCCGGCACCAAACCGGAGGAGGCGCAAGCCCCCGCGCAGATGAGCAGCGATGCGGCAAGCACCGAGGCTTCCGCAAGCGACGGCATCAACACTGGCGCGACCAAAGCCGAACCCAAAGCGGGTGACGTCATCATAGCGGCGCCGAAAGCTGACGCGTCCGGGCCTGACGAAAAGTCCAGCGAAAAGCCCGACGAGAACGTCAAGCCGGCGGTGGACGTCAGCACCAGCACTCCGGATGCGAATAGAGATCCGACCCGCTTGCCCGACACGGCGAAGCCCTCGAAACCAGATCCGGCAATGGCGGCGGCGCCAAAGCGCACCGGCCAGATCTCAGTATTCATCAGCCGCAAGGATTCCAAACTCTATGTGCGGCAGAATTTCGCGCCGCTGTTCGAGGTGCCGGTGACGATCGCCCCGAGCGACCGGCCGCTGGGAACGCACGTCTTTACCGCGCAAGTCGACAGCCACAACGCCAATGTCCTGCACTGGTCGGTGGTCTCGCTTCCTGCGCCGACCCGGCGCGGTGAGGACGAACGCGCGTCGCGCAGGCGGAAGATCGCCGGCGCAGCCGAGATCAAGCCGATACCGGTGCCGGATAGCCCCGCCGAAGCCTTGGATCGCCTCACCATTCCCGCTGATGCGATGGCGCGGATTACCGACGCGCTTTCAACCGGCGGCTCGATCATCGTTTCCGACCAGGGCATCGCCGGCGGTGAAACCGGCGAAGGAACGGATTTCATCGTTTCGCTGCGCTAGGAATACTCGTGTGCATCCCTACTACCACTATGCGCACACGAGGCTGCGGGTGCACTGGGCACCCGGCAATCCCCACGCCCTTTGATTTGAAGGGCGGAACGTTCTGGCAAACCTCGCGCGAAACGCACCGCGAGATCGTGAAATCATATCTTGTCGTCATTGCGAGGAGCGAAGCGACGAAGCAATCCACGCTTTCTTTGCTGCTGCTCCATGGATTACTTCGCTTCGCTCGCAATGACCGCTCTTTGTGGAACAAGTGCGGCGCGCAACACGTTCGGCTGTCGTCGCCCGGCATAGCCGTCCGAAGGACGGCGTCGCTTCCGCTCGCCTGGGTCCGCGCGAATCCGCCCAGTATTCCAGAGGCGTCAGTGATGGAATCGAGAAGCCGCGGCATACTGGATCCCCCCGCTGGAGCCTGTCATCGGGCTCGCCAAAGGAGAGACCCGGTGGCGGGGATGACAGCTCATTGTGGAGCAGCGCCGTACGCCTCACTCCGGTCGTCATCATCCGCCACCGGATTTAATCCAAAACGGTCCAAGGTCCCCTGGACCCGTCATCCGCCGGTCGCTTTGGACCGGAGGCTGGGCTAAAAGACCGCCGGCATGAACCAGTTTTCAATCCCGACCTCTGCGGCCGCGCCGCCGATCGACCCGGCGAAGGATACCTTCGCACGGTTGACGATCCTTGGCTGGAAATGGGGACTGGCGGCGATCGTCGCCGGCCTTGCGGCATCGTTTTTTCTGTTCGGCTACGCGCTGGTTTACTGGCGCGACGCCGACATGGATTTCATGGTGATCTACAACGCCCTCGTCCTCAACGACGGCAAGCCGCAGCTGTTCTTCGACCACCCCGCCTATATCACCATCCTGTCGGTGAAGTTCTGGTTTCAGCTGCTGCACGCGCTCGGCCTGCTCGACGCCTACTCGCTGTCCACCATGCCGTCCGCATCCGATGCGCCGGCGTTCGACGCCGCCATGACCAGCGCCGTTCGTGCCGGACGCGTGCTCGCCTTGCTGACCGCGACCGGCTGCGTGCTGGTTTTCGCCGCCCTTGTTCGACGCGTGGTGCGCGACTGGCGCGTCGCGATGATGGCAACCTTTGCATTCGCATTCTCCGGCGGCATCGTCGTGCATTCGCGTGTCTTGCGCAGCGAATTGCTGGCGGCGTGTCCGGTCATCTTTGCGCTCCTGATCCTGATCGCGGCCGGACGCCGCGCCGGCGTCGCGCGTCCGCTTCTGATGGCGGTCGCGGCGGCATTGTGCGTGCTCGGCCTCGAGAACAAGGTGCAGGCGATTTTGCTGATCGGCGCGCTGCCGCTGCTGGTGCTGCCGTTCGGAGGCGCAGGAAGCGCCAGTGTCGGGTTCTGGCGTGATCCGCGATCGGGCTGGCCGGCAGCGGGCATCGCGGCCATCGCAGCGATGGCCGCGGCATGGGCCGCCTGGCCGCTGATTGCCACCGGGCTCAATCGCGCCTTACTCGACGCCGCCCATTTTCACCCGCTGTTGCTGGGCCGCTTCGGTATCTATCAGGCGGCGTTGCTGGTCCTGATCGGCGGATGCATGGTCGCATTTGCCGCGATCTGGCGGGTCAGCGCCGCCGAAACGCTGGCGTCGATGTTGGCGATGGCCGCCGGTGCATCGATAGCACTGCTCGCGCTCCATCTCGAATACAACGCCGGCAATGTGATCGCGGTGATCAATCCGCTGGAAAAGATGCTGACCTTTGCCGACGCCAACACCGCCGATGCCGCGAACGGGTCGCACCTTTCGGGAATTCTGCTGCTGCTGCTCGACGGGGTCGCATCGGTCGTGGCGCGCTACACCTTCGTGCTGGATCCCTCACCGCGTCCGACGGTGTTTCTGACCTGGCTGATCGTTCCCGGCATCGTCCTGGCGTGGCGGCGCGGTGAAAAGCTGGCCGCGATCCAGGCCCTTTTGCTGCTGCTGGCGGCGATCGGGATCGACGCGCTCGGCGTACGGCGCGGATTGAAATCCGAATATTTCATCTTCACCGACCCCCTGATTATCCTCGCGAGCGCGATCCTGCTCGATCGCATGAGCGACCTGCGCTTTCACAAATGGGCGTATCCGATCGCCGCCGTGCTGTTCGGACTGCAGATCGCGGTCGGCCAGGCCGAGCCGATAAAATACGCGTTGATGCGAAGGGGGCCGGAATCGGTCTGCGAATGGCGCCAGTATTACCTTCCGCTGCTGCCGTTGCCCTGGTGCCTCTCTCCGCCGGTCCGGCCGTAACGCTTGTTGAGAGGCGGTCGCTGGCCGTAACCGAAGCACGTTCCGCGCTGGAACTTTCACAAATTACCTGATTGGCCGCGACGGTTACATCGCGGAGCCGTTCCTGAAACCGTCGAGCCGACCGATACGCGTCAAACCGCCGTTGCGCGGGCGCTGATGGGGACTCCCGATACGCGATCTGCAGCGGAATTAACCGGTTCGACCGACAAATCGTCCACCGCTGACAAAGCCGTTGCCGTGGCGGCGCAGCTCCAACTAGGCTATCATGACCAGGGGCAGGAATGGCTCGGGCGACGGCAAAAAGCCGCGGCCGAGCACGGGATCAGCGTAAGGGGAATAAGATGCGTATTGCGGCAGGTTTAATCTTTGCAAGCGCGGTTTCGCTGTGTGTGTCAGGCGCGGCCTGGTCGCAGACCCCGGCCACCAAGAGCGCAGCCGCTCCGCAAGCGGCTCCTGCGCCGGCTCCCGCAGCGGCGCCTGCGCCGGCTCCCGCAGCGGCCCCGGCTCCGGCAAAAGCCGCTTGCGCCAATCCCGATGCGCTTGGCATCTCCCGCGTCGTCGAAATCGACACCACGGGCGGACCGGGATTCGGTTTCGAGCACTTCAAGCAACTCGATTTCCTGCGCGACCACGAAGTGGTGCTGACCTTCGACGACGGCCCCTGGCTGGTCAATACGCCCTCGGTGCTGAAAACGCTGGCGGACGAATGCACCACCGGCATCTTCTTTCCGATCGGCAAGCACGCGACCTACTATCCGGAAATCCTGAAGCAGGTCCTTGCGGCGGGTCACACCATCGGATCGCATACCTGGTCGCACGCCACGCTGACCAACAAGAAACTGACCGAGGACCAGCGCAAGGAAGAGATCGAAAAAGGCTTCAGCGCCGTGAAGTGGGCCCTGGGCGGGGTTTCGCCCGCACCATTCTTCCGCTTTCCGGCGCTGCAGCATCCGCCTGAAATGGTGACCTATCTCGGCACCCGAAATATCGCGATATTCTCCTGCGACCTCGACTCGTTCGATTTCAAGGCGCGCAATGCGCAGCAGGTGATCGACGTCACCATGAAGAAGCTCGACAAGCTCGGCAAGGGCATCATCCTGATGCACGATTTCCACAAGCACACCGCGGAAGCGCTGCCCGCTTTGCTGCGCCGGCTGAAGGCCGGCGGCTACAAGGTCGTCAAAATGATACCGAAGGCCCCGGTGCAGACCCTGCCGCAATATGACGAAGAACTTCTGAAAGACGCCAAGCTGCCGACGGTCAGCGACCGCCCGGTGTCCAGCGTCGTCCAGACGATTTCGCAATAGAGCCCGCGCGCGACGACAGCCGTGCCCGCGCTGCGCATCGAAGGCTATGTCATCGTGTCGGCGGACGGCATGCTGGCGAACGCCGATCGCGTGATGCCGGACGAATTGAAATTCGAGGGCGACAAGCAGTTCTTCACCGCCGCCCTCGACCGCGCCGACCTGATCGTGCACGGCCGCCATTCCTATGAAGACCAGCCGAACTCGCCGCGGCGAAAGCGGATTGTCCTGACCCGGACGATCGGCGCGATCGCGCCCGATCCGTCCAATCCCAAGGCCACCTTGTGGAATCCCGCCGGCGCTTCATTCGAAGCGGCCTGCGATCGCGCCGGCGTCGGTGCCGGCACCGTCGCGATCATTGGCGGACCGGACGTGTTCGGAATGTTTATGGACCGCTACGACACGTTCTGGCTCTCGCAGGCGCCGCGGGTGCGGCTGCCGGGCGGCGAAGCCTGCTTCCCCGGCGTGCCTGCGCAATCACCGCAGGAAATCCTGGCCGCGCATGGCCTGAAACGCCGGCGATGCCCGGATACTCGACGCCGATCACGACGTCAGCGTCACGCCGTGGCGAGCGCGTCGCCTAGACATCGCCATAGGCGGGTTCAACCGTCGCGCGACATCCGGCCATATCCCGCGATCATGAACAGCGCGCCGATGATCGACAGATTCTTCAGCGCGTCCATCAGGATTTTGGCACTTTCCGGCGGCGACTGATTCCAGAAGTCGTGGAAATAGAAGGTTGCCGCGGCGACGAAGAAAATCAGCAGAATGGCAAAGAACCGCGCGCCGAAATTGAGCGCAATCATCAAGCCGCTGATGACCTCGAAGGCGCCGATCGCAATGGCGAGCATTTGCGGCGTCGACATTCCCGTCATGGTTTCCAGCTGCGTTGTATAGGGAGCCAGCAGGCGCGGGAATGGCAACCTTGGCGGCGATGAAGTCCGCCGTGGCCTGAATGCCAAACAGCTTGGTTGCGCCTGAATAGATAAACAGCACGGCGAACAAAATTCGCCCGAAGGTGATAAACGCTGGCATGGTCGGCCTCACTGAATGCTGCAAATGCGGAGTCGCTACGGGGCGAAGCGAGTATGGGCGTTCCGCTTCAGGTTTTCAAACGGTCAAATCGATTCCGGCAAGGCCCGGTCGGCCGCAACCGAACTTGATCGATTTTTCATGGACCTAGCCAAACAAGCTCGGTTGCTGACGGCCGGCGTGCTCCTGGGCTTCGACCGCGGCAACCGCGGTCATGTTGAGAACGCCGCGCGCGGTCACCGACGGCGTGAGAATGTGCGCCGGACGCGAAGGGCCGATCAGGATCGGCCCCACCGGCAGCGCATCGGCCAGCGACTTGATCATCTGATAGGCGACATTGGCGGTGTCGAGGTTCGGCATGATCAGGATGTTGGCGACGCCTTCCAGCTTCGAATGCGGCAGGATCAGCGCGCGGGCGGCCTCCGAAAGCGCGGTGTCGCCCTGCATTTCGCCGTCCGCCTCGATTTCCGGATGGTTTTGTTTCAGAAGCGCGGTGGCGCGGCGCATTTTGCGCGAGGAGTCGGTATCATAGCTGCCAAAATCGGAATGTGACACGAACGCGATTTTGGGCTTGAGATTGAAACGCTGGACGTGGATCGCGGCCAGCGCGGCCATTTCCGCAAGCTCCTCGGCGCTCGGATTCGGCCGCACCTGGGTATCCGCGATGAAATAAGCGCCCTTGCTGGTGATCATCAGCGCCAGCGCCGCAAAATCGCTCACCCCGGGCAGGAAGCCGATGATCTCGCGCACATGGCGCAGATGGCTCATATAGCGGCCCTCGACGCCGCAGATCATGGCGTCGGCCTCGCCGCGAATCACCGCCAGCGCCGCGATCACCGTGGCGTTGGTGCGCACCACCGTGCGCGCGGCATCGGGCGTCACGCCATGCCGGCCGGCGACGTCGATGTAGGACTGAACATAGGACCGGTAGCGCGGATCGTCCTCGGGATTGATCAGGTCGAAATCCTGGCCAGCCTTGATGGCGAGGCCGAACCGCTTGATCCGCGCTTCGACCACCGAGGGACGTCCGACCAGGATCGGCCGCGCCAGCTTCTCCTCGAGCACGACCTGGGTCGCGTGCAGCACGCGCTCGTCCTCGCCTTCCGCATAGATCACGCGGACGGGCTGGGTCTTGGCCTTGGCGAACACCGGCTTCATCACCAGGCCGGAGCGGAAGGCGAAGCGCTCCAGCTGGGCGCTATAGTCCTCGAAGTTGGCAATCGGACGGGAGGCGACTCCCGACTCCATCGCCGCTCTTGCCACCGCCGGCGCAATGCGCAGGATCAGCCGCGGATCGAACGGGCTCGGGATCAGCGAACCCGGACCGAAGCCCTGGGCTTCACCGCTATCGAAGCCGGGCGCGATCGCATCCGACGGCGGATCGCGCGCCAGCTGCGCGATCGCCGCGACCGCGGCGTGCTTCATATCCTCGTTGATCGCAGTGGCGCCGACATCGAGCGCGCCGCGAAAGATGAACGGAAAGCACAGGACGTTGTTGACCTGGTTGGGAAAGTCGGAGCGCCCGGTGCAGATCATGGCGTCGGGGCGCGCCTTGCGGGCTTCATCCGGCATGATTTCCGGATTCGGATTGGCCAGCGCCATCACCAGCGGCTTGTCGGCCATCTGCTTGACCATGTCCGGCGTCAGCACATTGGGGGCCGACAGTCCCAGAAAAATATCGGCGCCGCCGATCACCTCGGCCAGCACCCGCTTGTCGGTCTTCTGCGCGTAGACCGACTTCCAGCGGTCCATCAGCGTGTTGCGGCCTTCATGCACCACGCCGTCGATGTCGCAGACCCAGATATTCTTGCGCTGCGCGCCCAGCGATACCAAAAGATTGAGACAGGCGATCGCCGCCGCGCCGGCGCCTGAGGTAACGATCTTGACGTCGGCCAGCTTCTTGCCGTTCAGCAGCAACGCGTTGGTGATCGCGGCGCCGACGATGATGGCGGTGCCGTGCTGGTCGTCGTGAAACACCGGAATCTTCATCCGCGCCTTGAGCTGCGCCTCGATCTCAAAGCACTCCGGACCCTTGATGTCCTCGAGGTTGATGCCGCCGAAGGTCGGCTCCAGCGCGGCCACGGTCTCGACCACGCGCTCGACGGTATCGGCGGCGATTTCGATGTCGAACACGTCGATGCCGGCGAACTTCTTGAACAGAACCGCCTTGCCCTCCATCACCGGCTTCGATGCCAGCGGGCCGATATTGCCAAGGCCGAGCACCGCGGTGCCGTTGGACACCACCGCCACGAGATTGGCGCGGATCGTCAGCGATGCCGCCTCCGCCGGATCGGCGGCAATCGCCAGACAGGCGGCGGCCACGCCCGGCGAATAGGCGAGCGCGAGGTCGCGCTGGTTGGCGAGCGGCTTGATCGCCTGAATCTCGAGTTTGCCCGGCCGTGGCAGCCGGTGATAGGCGAGCGCCGCGGAATGGAGATCTTCAGAATAGGACGCCATGCATTCCCTCCGAGGCTTGCTCGACCCCGAATTCAGACTTCGGTGACTGGTTCATGAGCGATCAGTTTTGCGGCAGATTGAGCCGGATGTGAAGCTCGCGTAACTGCTTCGGCGCAACCTCCGAAGGCGCGCCCATCAGCAGGTCTTCCGCCCGCTGGTTCATCGGGAACAGTGAAATCTCACGCAGATTTGTGGTGCCGCAGAGGAGCATGACAATGCGATCGACCCCCGCCGCCATGCCGCCATGCGGCGGCGCGCCGTACTGGAAGGCGCGGTACATGCCGCCGAAGCGCTCGACGACATCCTTCTCGCCATAGCCGGCGATCTCGAACGCCTTCACCATCGCCTCCGGCCGATGATTGCGGATGCCGCCGGACGCGATCTCGTAGCCGTTGCAGGTGATGTCGTACTGGAACGCCTTGATGGTCAGCGGGTCCTGCCCGTTGAGCGCATCGAGACCGCCCTGCGGCATCGAAAACGGATTGTGCGAGAAGTCGATCTTCTTGTCGTCCTCGTTGTATTCGTACATCGGGAAATCGACGATCCAGGCGAGTTCGAACCGCTCCTTGTCGATCAGGTTCAACTCTTCGCCGAGCTTGGTGCGGGCGAGGCCGGCGAATTTCCAGAATTTTTCGGGATCGCCTGCGACGAAGAACGCGGCATCGCCGTCTTTCAATCCGAGTGCTGCGCGAATCGCCGCCGTCCGTTCCGGGCCGATGTTGTTGGCAAGGGGACCTGCACCCTCGCCGCCTTCGCGCCACATGATGTAACCGAGCCCGGGCTGGCCCTCGCCCTGCGCCCAGGAATTCATCCGGTCGCAGAACGCGCGGGAGCCGCCGCCGGTCCCCGGGATCGCCCAGACCTGGTTCTTGGGGTCTTCCAGCATCCGCGCGAACACCTTGAAGCCGGAGCCGCGGAACTGCTCGGAGACGTCCTGCATCTCAATCGGATTGCGCAAATCGGGCTTGTCGCTGCCGTATTTGCGCAAGGCCTCCGCGAACGGAATCCGCGGCCATGATCTGGTGACGGGCTTGCCCTTGGCGAAGTCCTCGAACACGCCCGTGATGACCGGCTCCATCGCCGCAAACACATCGTCTTGCGTCGACAAAACTCATCTCGACGTCGAGCTGATAGAACTCGCCCGGCAAGCGGTCGGCGCGCGGATCCTCGTCGCGGAAACACGGCGCGATCTGGAAGTAGCGGTCGAAGCCGGACATCATCAGGAGCTGCTTGTACTGCTGCGGCGCCTGCGGCAGCGCGTAGAACTTGCCCGGGTGAATCCGCGACGGCACCAGGAAGTCGCGCGCGCCTTCCGGCGACGACGCCGTCAGGATCGGGGTCTGGAATTCGAAGAATCCCTGCTCCTTCATCCGCTTGCGCATGGAATCGACGATCGCGCCGCGGGTCATGATATTCTGATGCAGCTTGTCACGGCGAAGGTCGAGGAAACGGTACTTAAGCCTTATGTCTTCAGGATATTCCTGCTCGCCGAACACCGGCAGCGGCAGTTCGCCGGCCGGTCCCAGCACCTCGATCTCGCTGACGTAAAGCTCGACCGCGCCGGTCGGCAGATCGGGATTGTCGGTGCCCTCGGGGCGACGGCGTACCTTGCCGTCGATCCGCACCACCCATTCCGAGCGCAGCTTTTCGGCGTCCTTGAAGGCCGGCGAATCCGGATCGACCACGCATTGCGTCAGCCCGTAATGGTCGCGCAGGTCGATGAACAGCAACCCGCCATGGTCGCGGATGCGATGGCACCAGCCGGACAAGCGAACGGTCTGGTCGATATCGCTGTCGCGGAGCGCGCCGCAGGTGTGGGACCGGTAACGATGCATGGATCTCTCAAAACAGATGTCGGAGGGTCGAATCGGGGGCCAAGGCCTGCCCGGCAAAGAGCGTCAGGGTTTACCCGAGGCCGTCAGGCGCGGCAACCGCATGCGGCGCCTGGCCAGGCTCGCGTAAAATCACGGCAAAGCCAGAAAAGTGACGGAAAAACAACGGGCCTTGGACCGTTGCGGCCGCAAACCGATTGTCTAATTGCAGTCTATGCCTATCTTGTCGGCCATGACGGTCCATTTCCCCTTCGAAAACACCTATGCGGCGCTGCCGGCGAACTTTTTCGCGCGGGTCGCCCCGACCCCGGTCGCTTCGCCGCGACTGATCAAATTGAACCGGCCGCTGGCGGTCCACCTTGGCCTCGATCCGGATCGGCTCACCAGCCCGGAGGGGATCGAGATTCTCGCCGGCAAGCGCATTCCCGACGGCGCCGACCCGATCGCGATGGCCTATGCCGGCCACCAGTTCGGTCATTTCGTTCCGCAGCTCGGTGACGGCCGCGCCATCCTGCTCGGAGAGGTGATCGACGCCGATGGCGTCCGCCGCGACATTCAACTCAAGGGCTCCGGCCCGACCCCGTTTTCGCGCCGCGGCGATGGCCGTGCGGCGCTCGGTCCGGTGTTGCGCGAATACATCGTCAGCGAGGCGATGGCGGCACTGGGCATTCCAACCACCCGGTCGCTGGCCGCCGTGATGACCGGCGAGAGCGTGGTGCGCGAGACGCTGCTGCCGGGAGCCGTCCTCACCCGCATCGCCTCCAGCCACATCCGCGTCGGCACGTTCCAGTATTTTGCAGCGCGCAGCGATACCGAGGGCGTGCGGCGGCTGGCCGATCACGTCATCGGCCGGCACTATCCGCAATTGGCCAACGCCGACCGCCCCTATCACGCGCTTCTGGAAGGCGTGATTGCACGACAGGCCGACCTGATCGCGCGCTGGCTGCTGGTCGGGTTCATCCACGGCGTCATGAACACCGACAACAGCTCGATCTCAGGCGAGACCATCGACTACGGTCCATGCGCTTTCATGGACCAATACGATCCGGCGACGGTGTTCAGCTCGATCGACGAGCAGGGCCGCTACGCCTACGCCAACCAGCCGCGGATCGCGCTGTGGAACCTGACGCGGCTTGCCGAATGCCTGTTGCCGCTGCTGTCCGCCGAGCAGGACAAGGCCATATCGCCGAGGCCCAGTCGGTGCTCGGCGAGTTCGCGGAGAAGTTCGACACCGCCTATCAGGCGGGCCTGCGAAGCAAGCTAGGACTGTTGACGGCGCGCGACGACGATCCCGCGCTGGCGCAGGATCTGCTGGATGCGATGGCCAAAAACCAGGCCGACTTCACGCTGACGTTCAGGCGTTTGAGCGACGCCGCGCTCGATCCCGCAGCCGATCGCGAGGTCCGGCAATTGTTCGCCGACCCCGCCGCCTATGACGACTGGGCGGTACGCTGGCGGCAGCGGATCGGCGGCGGAACCGCAGGATCCGGCGGCGCGACGCACCGCGATGCGGGCGGTCAATCCGGCCTTCATTCCGAGGAATCACAGGGTCGAAGCGGTGATCGAAGCCGCCGTGAACCGGGACGACTTCGCGCCGTTCGAAGAGCTTTTGGCGGTGCTGTCAAAGCCGTACGAGGACCAGCCGGCATTGTCGGGCTATGCCGATCCGCCCGAACCGCACCAGCGCGTGCTGCAGACGTTTTGCGGGACGTAAATCGTTAACCGTCGACGAGATTTTGGCTGCGGCGCCTCGGGCCCTGCCCGCGCAAATTAACAGACGATCAATCCGTTCCCTACAAGTCTATCGGTTTGACGGGGGGAATTGCCGTGTTTGACGCGTTTGTATTTGAGTTCATGGGATTGGCGTTGCTGGCGCTCTGTGTCGTCGTACTGGTCGTTCCGTCGCGGCGACCACCTGCCCGGCCCGCCCGCGACTATTGACTGCTTCCGTTTTCAGGTGTGAGATTTCTATCTGGACCGGAGCGCCATCGGCCGCATCCCGGTCGCCGAGTCCTCGCGAAAGATCACCGTCCAGCGGAAATGCAAGGCTCGAATTCGCCGCAAGACCCTTGACATATCAGCGCTTTCGGCAGAACGCCCTCTGAGAAGCGTCATGGACCGTTCATGGATCTGATTACTACCACTGCCGAACTCGCCGCGGTTTGCGGCCGTCTCGCCAAGCACCCGGTCATCACCGTCGATACGGAATTCCTGCGGGAGACGACCTATTATCCGCTGCTCTGCGTCGTGCAGATGGCGAGCGCCGAGGAAGCCGTCGTGATCGACACGCTGGCCGAGGGCATCGATCTCGAGCCATTCTTCGCGCTGATGGCCGACGAGAAGGTGCTGAAGGTTTTCCACGCCGCCCGCCAGGACATCGAAATCGTCTGGCATCAGGCGGGCATCGTTCCGCACCCGATCTTCGACACCCAGGTCGCGGCCATGGTGCTCGGCTACGGCGATTCCATTGCCTATGACCAGCTGGTCGAGCGCATCACCGGCCATCGGCCGGACAAGACCCACCGCTTCACCGACTGGTCGCGCCGGCCGCTGACCGAAGACCAGATGCACTACGCGGTCTCCGACGTCACCCATTTGCGCGACGTGTTCGCGGCGCTCGACGCCGATCTCAAAAAGCGCGGTCGCAGCGACTGGGTGAGCGAGGAAATGGAGGTTCTGACCTCGCCAAAGACCTACGACTTTCACCCCGAACGCGCCTGGGAGCGGCTGAAGACGCGGGTGCGCAAGCCGAAGGAACTTGCGGTGCTGATGGAAGTCGCGGCCTGGCGCGAACAGGAGGCGCAAAGCCGCGACGTGCCGCGCAGCCGCGTTCTGAAGGACGATGCGGTCGGCGACATCGCCACCCATGCCCCGACCAGCCTCGAACGGCTGGCCAATCTGCGCTCGCTGCCGAAGGGTTTTGACCGATCGAAATGGGGCGCCGATATCGTGGCTGCGGTGCAGCGCGGCATCGCGCGCGATCCCGCCAGCCTGCCGAAGATCGAAAAGCCGCGCGGCAATTCAAACGGCGCTGCGATCGTCGAGCTCTTGAAGGTTCTGCTGCGGATGACCTCGGAACGCCACGCCGTCGCCAGCAAGGTGATCGCGACGGTCGACGATCTGGAGCAGATCGCGGCTGACGACAATGCCGAGGTAGGCGCGCTGCACGGCTGGCGCCGCGAACTGTTCGGCGAAGCGGCGCTGTCGCTGAAACACGGCCGGCTGGCGCTCGCGATCGAAAAGGGCCGCGTGGTCAGGGTTGACCGAAACTAGGGCGCGTCCTCAATTAGGCGATTCCCAAGAGTATAGCGGCGTGATTCATGAGAGGTCAGCTGATTCGGAGCTGACAGATGCGCCGCTACGCCCTTCGGGACGATCAATGGGACAGGATCAAGGATATTTTGCCCGGCCGTGAAGGCCATGTCGGCGTCACCGCCAAGGATAACCGGCTATTCGTCGAGGCGGTACTTTACCGTTATCGCGCAGGCATACCTTGGCGCGACCTACCAGAACGTTTTGGTGACCCGATCAAGATCCATACGCGGTTTTCGCGCTGGGCGAAGAGTGGTGCATGGAAGAAGATCTTCGAAATGCTGGCGGCCGATGCGGACAACGAATACGCGATGATCGACAGCACCATCGTACGCGCACATCAGCACAGCGCCGGCGCTCAAAAAAAGACGGCGAAGACCAGGCGATCGGGCGCAGCAAAGGCGGATTGAGCACCAAAATCCATGCCATGGTCGACGCCCTTGGGAATCCTCTGGCCTTCTTCCTGACTGCGGGGCAAGCTCATGATCTGCAAGGTGCCGACGTGCTTCTGCCCCAGATGCAGGCCGACACCTTGTTGGCGGACAAGGCTTTCGATGCCGATGAGCGCGTCATCGAGCCTCTGCTTGCGGCAGGAAAAAAGTTCGTCATTCCGCCCAAGAGTAATCGAAAGGTTCAACGCCTCTACGACAAGGAATTGTACAAGGCGCGCCACCTCATGGAGAACTTCTATTGTAAGCTCAAGCAGTACCGGGCGATTGCCACCCGCTACGACAAGACCGCTAGAAACTTCCTCGCGGGCATCCATTTGGCCGCCGCAGTCATTTGGCTCAATTGAAGACAGGCTCTAGTATCGTCTGCGCCGAAACCAGTATCAGCTATCCACGTAATCTTGCCGCCGCCCAAAACCCACCACGACAAAGAGGCCGCTTCGGACCGATGCCCTGACACGATCCGTCCGATCGGCGCGCCTCATCGAACTGGCCGAGCCATTTGCAAAGCGACCGTCGGCTCAACGCGACCGGGACGATTTTCTGTTCATACTGCAATTCTACCGTTTGTTCCGAGCAGTTCGGAGCTCTCCTGAATGCCTGCGTAGTTGCCGATCACTTTGACGACCGCCAGCTTGTATGAAGCGGCATCGCCGACACCGGGGCGCCTGCAGGCCACGGCATCGCTGACGACCTGATAGCGGTGGCTGCGATGGAACCCGTCGACCACGGTCGACAGAATGGTTTCGTCGAGGGAAAATCCCGACAGCACGCAGCGAATGTTCTTCATATTCGACATGTATTCGGCGAACCGCGTCGAGCTGTAGGCCGACGGCAGCGGATGCTCGAATGCGAGTTCCCCCGGCCGCGGCTTCAGGTCCGCGATCCAGTCCGTCAGGTTCGACGCCGGATTGAACCACGCCGCCTGGGCGATCCGTTTCAGGTGCATGACCGGCCAGAGGTTGTTGCGCCAAAGCGTCATCAGTTCGAGGCAGCGCGACGTGATCGCCTCGGCGTCCGATATGACGTGGCTGCGGCCTTCGGTAAGATACTCGGTCTGAAGATCGGCGCAGACCAGGATCGGCGGATCATCGTGGATGGAAGCCATCAGTTTTCGATTCGAAATCATGTGCCACCAGAGATCATAGCGACCGAAGCGGAGAGGTCGCCATGCGGTCCGATGAGATGTCCAGAACGCCGGGCCGGTCCCAATCGCCCTCCGGCCGGATGATCACATAAGGATCGCTGTCGAGCGTGATGGCGTCGGCGTCCGGCTCGAGGTCAAGGACCATCTCGGTATAGGAAAAATCGGAAAAGGTGATCTTGCGGTTGTGGCCGAGCGGCTTGGCGCCGAAATGCGACCAGAAGTTGACCAGCCGGTCTTGCGCGTGGCCATAGACCTTCTTGAACCCCTTGCGCTTGATGTAATCGAAGCTGGCCTGCACCAGCTTGAACGATATGCGCGACCGTCGGAACTGATGGCGAACGGCGAGTCGTTCGATCTTGGCGAATTCGCCAAAAAACCGCACCCGAAGGCAACCCGCAGGTTCCTTCCCGATAAACCCGATGAAGTGCGCCGCGACCAGGTCGTTGCCATCGAACTCCTCTTCGATCGGACAATCCTGTTCGGCAAGGTAGACAGCCGCGCGAATGGCGGTGACCAGCATGAGATCGTTGGGATCGCGTGCGATGCGGATCGAAATCGTGCGCGAGTTCGGCTGGGCCGGCGATGGGGGTCTACTGCCGTGCATCTGCAAAACTCCCTGCTGAGATATTTGATGCCGGCATATGCGATGGAACGCGATTCCACGGCCGCTGGTAGCGCCAGAGGTCGGCTTTGATGCTCGATATCGGCGTGAAGCCTATCGCGATCAGCAAATCGCGACCCGCCGTAGTCGATGGCTGGGCGAAATAGTCAGCGCTGACAAATCGCGGCATTCTTAGATGTCTCGCGACGTTTGCCAATCCGACAACGGCGCGCCCGTGGCACGCGAGGGCCCAGACATAAATAGCCGATACCTCTTCATCGGGACGCGCCAAAAACTCATGGCTCGGGTTCTTCAGATCGATGCCGTCGAGCAAAAGGGCGTCATACCCTCGGCAATTAAGGTAGAGGAACGCTATTCCGCCCAGCAGGTTCCCCGCCCGTTCAAAAGCAAAAATCGACTCCGGGTCGCTGCGCAAGAATTGAGCGAGGCCCGCTTCCGAGATGCTGACCCCTGGGATCTCCCGCCGGGCGATAGCGACCAGATCGGCGAGTTGCGGACTTGTCGCCAGACGCGCTGTAATTGCGGAAGTTGGCGATAGCCTGTCCAGTTCGTGTCGAGGCAAAAAATCCCGACTTCCTCGAAAATCACTATCCATTTATGGTCCCATACGTGTAACGATGATCATACCTGATGGGGACAACGGGTATGCAGCAAGGTTTGCAGCGGGGTGCTGCACTAATGCAGCGCAAGAAAATCGAAGAAAATCTCAACGCCTCATGGGAGGATTTGCGGGCATTTCTTCTATGCACACGCCATCAGAGTTTCAGGAATGCCGCGGAAGTCCTGGGGCTGACCGGGACGACGCTGATGCGGAAGATCGACAGACTCGAAGAAGAATTGGGATTCAAACTTTTTTTACGCGACCAATCGGGCTTGTCGCTGAGTGATGAAGGACGGGCTTTGCTGTTCGATGTTGAACAGATGGAACGTCTCAGCTTCAATATATTTCGTCGCGCATCGCTGTCGACGGAAATAAACGGCTCGGTGCGTGTCGCAGTGACCGAGGGCCCCGGTATCTCCTGGATCCTGCCGCGGCTGATCGATTTCCAGAAGACCTATCGAAAGATCATGGTCGATCTTCGTTGCGCGATGGAGCAGGCCGACGTATCGCGCCTGGAGGCCGATATTTCGATCCAACTCGCGCGACCGACAAATCCGGACCTCATTATCACGAAGCTCGGAAGACTTCACATCATGGCGTTTGCGTCGGAAGCATATCGCGATGCTTATGGGTTGCCAAAATCCCGCTCCGACCTCAAGGATCATCGGATCGTCAAGCAGCACGGGGTTCAACTCGACGAGACCGGCTACGCCCGAATTCTGGGATTGGAATCGCTGGAAGGCATCGTCGGCATATCGACAAATTCCAGCGTCGCGGTTCTCTACGCTATCGAGCGAGGCGCCGGGATCGGATTTCTGCCGACGTCGGTAATTGCGCTCGGCGCGCCCCTCGTCGCAATCGATCTCGGGATCAATTATCACATGGATTTGTGGCTTACGTACCACAAGGAGTTTCGCGACTCTGATCGGCACAAGATCGTAATTGATTGGCTCAAAAAGATATTCGATCCCAAGGCCTACCCCTGCTTCAGGGATGAGTTTATCCACCCGAATGATCTCATACCATTGATGGCGGAGCCGAGACGCAATTTCGGCCTTCAAGGATACGCAGCCGCAGGGTTGGCCAAGGGATACGACCTCGATTGATCCCGCCGCGCCGCTACCACCTAAACTCGACGCCGAGAGTCCCCTGGTGCGACTGGATCGCGGCGCGAAACCTGCCGTCATAGTTGACGTAGAGGCGCGCCGTATTGCTCAGGCTGAGGGACGCGGAGGCGCCGGCGTCCGCGCCGTATTGGCTTTCGCCGATGCCCTGCACCGTGATGCTGTCGGCGCCGAGGCTGATGATGGAGGAAGCGAAATTCTGCGCGACATTGTCGACGAATTTGCCATAGGCGGACAGATCCAGGATCTTCCGGTCGACGATCCAGTAGTGCCCGATCTCCGCCCCGACCAGGATCCGCGAACGCTCCACCGTCGTGCCGGTCGCCATTAGCGGGTCGAGGCCGCCGACCTCCTGGAACGATCCGGTCGAGGCGCGCACATATTCGAAGGCGGCCTTCGGCACGATCCGGCTCTGGTCGATGCTGCAATAGTAGCTGAGCTCGGTCAGGGCCCCGTCGATCTGGGCATCGTAGCCGGCGCTGGCGATGCCGAACCCGGTGTCCCGGCTCGAATTGATTTTTCCAAATCCGTGGACCAGCGCCATGGCCCAGGTCCACGGACCCTTGTCGACCGAAGCATTGAAGCCGATCTGGGTGAGGTCGAGCGTGGCGGATTGCAGCGCCAGCGGAACGTCGATGGCGCTACGGCTCTGATCGACCGAAACGCCGACATTGACGCCGGGCATGATGCGCGCCCCGAGCCCCGCCACGCCGCCCCAGGTCTGGCGCCGATCGCCGACGAAATTGCCTTGCGCGCCGGTCGTAGCCGAGATGCCGTAGGCCTCCTCCCAGGTTCGGAAGCCCGGCTCGTCCGTTGCTTCGGAGGCGCCTCCGCCGCCCGGATTGTTCCGCAAGGAGCTGCCGAAGCCGGACGTCGCCTGGCTTCCAAGGCGCTCCAGAAAATTGCTGCCGAGGTTCGCCACGGCCGCGCCGGCCGACACATCGGAATTGATAAGCGTCGGCGTCGGACTTGGTATCAGACTTGGGGTCGGCGAAGGTATCGGTGTCGCCGTCGGGGTGGCCGTTTGAGCCCGAGCAGGCGCAGACGCCACCGCGAGCGCGAAGGCGATCGCGACGGCCCTCACAAGCCTTCGGCCGGTCGCCCTCTGCCTTGCCTGTGCTTGCGAAGGCCGTGAAGAGCAACGCATGAATGCCAACCCCAAAAGCAGCGCCAGCTCGATAAAAATGCCAAATCCCCATCGGCCCGTGCGGATTTGTCCTGAGTTCACAGGGAGCGTCAATCGGTGGTGGTCCCCGGCGAAGGGTGATTACCGGACATTGTTGTTCCGCTGCCACAGGTCGCGATGGGCGATCGCGGCCGCTGGCCCGATTTCACGAGCCGCTTCCGCAAGCTTGCTAACGCGCAAATTTCGTGTTGCAATATCAGGCACAATCGGATCTAGGCCGTTCGGCTGTGCGTTTCGCGACTAAGAAATTGAGCAGACCTCCGGAAGCCCGCTTGTGGCGTGGCACGCAAAAAGCGTGGCCGCGTCTTTTTTATGTCTAGACCAGGAGACAGGCGATGCAAAAAGGCACCGTCAAGTGGTTCAACCCGACCAAGGGTTATGGGTTCATCAAGCCGATGGCCGGCGATAAGGACGTGTTCGTCCACATCTCGGCGGTCGAGCGCGCCGGGCTCTCAACCCTCAACGAAAACCAGATTGTCGAATATGACCTTGTGGAAAATCGCGGCAAGAACTCCGCGGAAAATCTCAAGGTCTCGTAACTTCGTCACGATCCGCGCAAGCAATCATGATGCGCCCCCGGCTCTCGCCGGGGGATTATTTGTCCACCCGTTCACGCCGCAACCGACAATGCAGGCCGCCGGCATTCGCGCGGCCCTGACGCCCCGCCGATGGGCCTAGATCACATCCGGCGAAATCAAGGTATCCCCCGAGCCGGCGCGGCCTTCCGTTTTGCAGATATCTCCCTGCAGGCGGATTTTTCCAGTTGCGACCAGCCGCAGCGCGTCGGGATAGATACGGTGTTCGACCCCGAGGATCCGGGCCGCCAGCGTGTCCGGCGTATCGTCATCGCGAACCGCGACCGCGCCCTGCATCAGAATCGGACCGGCGTCGGTTTCCGGAATCACGAAATGGACGGTAGCGCCGGAAATCTTCACGCCGGCTGCGAGCGCCTGAGCCTGGGGATCGAGACCCGGAAACGACGGCAGCAATGAAGGATGAATGTTGAGCATCCGGCCGTACCAGCGCTGCACGAATTCGGCGGTGAACAACCGCATGAAGCCGCCGAGGCAAATCAGGTCAACCTTGTGCTGGTCCAGCGCCGACTGCAGGGGCGCCTCGAACGCCGAGCGATCCTTGCCGAAAGGTCTGCTCTCGATGGTGACGGTCGCAATTCCGCTTTCTTCTGCCTTTGCGAGACCGCCGGCATCGGCCCGGTTGGAAATCACGACGACGATTTCGGCCGGAAAATCCTCTGCCTTCGCCGCCTCGATCAGCGCGGCCATGTTCGATCCGCGCCCGGAAATCAGGATGGCGACGCGGCGTTTCATGGCTTCACCATGCGAAATCGGTCTCACCATGCGAGATCGAGATGACCGTTATAGACCACGCGATGCTCGCCCTCGGCGGGGATCACTTCGCCCAGCAGCGCGACGCTCTCGCCGCCCTCGGTGAGAATGTCCGTCACCTGCTCGATGGCGTCCGCTTTCACGATCGCGATCATGCCGATGCCGCAGTTGAAGGTGCGCAGCAGTTCGAGTTCGGCGACGCCCCCCTGCTCCGCCAGCCACTTGAACACCGGCAGCACCGGCAGGCGCGCAAGGTCGATCCCGACCCCGAGATGTTTGGGCAGCACGCGCGGAATATTATCGGTGAAACCGCCGCCGGTGATGTGGGCAAGGCCCTTGACCGCGCCGGTCTCGCGAATCGCGCGCAGGCACGATCGGACATAGAGCCGTGTCGGCGCCAGCAGCGCGCCACCCAGCGTCATGACCGGTGAAAACGGCGCCTGCGCCCCGAAGCCAAGGCCCGACGTCGCGACGATCTTGCGGACCAGCGAAAAGCCGTTGGAGTGGACGCCCGACGAGGCGAGCCCGATCACGGCATCGCCGGCTGCGATATCGGGTCGCGGCAACAGCGTGCCGCGTTCGGCAGCGCCCACCGCGAAACCGGCGAGGTCATAATCGCCGTCCCGGTACAGACCGGGCATTTCGGCGGTTTCGCCGCCAATCAGCGCGCAGCCGGATTCCCGGCAACCCTCCGCGATCCCG
Organism: uncultured Alphaproteobacteria bacterium; assembly: GCA_963734795.1. Taxonomy (GTDB): domain Bacteria; phylum Pseudomonadota; class Alphaproteobacteria; order Rhizobiales; family Xanthobacteraceae; genus Bradyrhizobium. The sequence continues at coordinate 841,620 of CAVTIW010000007.1, read as the reverse complement.
GCAACGATGGCGGCGGCGGCATCCGGATCGAGTTTGCCGCAGGCAAAATAATCCAGAAAGAACAGCGGCTCGGCGCCCTGCACCACGAGATCGTTGACCGACATCGCCACCAGATCGATGCCGATGCCATCGTGCAGGCCGGTTTCGATGGCGATCTTGACCTTGGTGCCGACGCCATCGGTGGCTGCGACCAGAACCGGGTCCTTGAAACCCGCGGCCTTCAGATCGAACAAACCGCCGAACCCGCCGATTTCGGCATCGGCGCCGGCACGGGCGGTGGCACGAACCATCGGCTTGATCAGATCGACCAGACGATTGCCGGCATCGATATCGACGCCCGAATCCGCGTAAGTGAGCCCGTTTTTGCGGTCGATCATGCCCGATTCCAGATGATGGCGGCTGGTTACGTCGGAATCCGCTACGGTGCAATGGCTCGCAAGCGGCGCGCGCATATACTATGTAGACAGGAACCGGTTCGGGCTGCAAAGGGCCGGATCTTTTGCGAAATCAGGCCGGTAGCCGGGAAGCGCCGCGTGAGTATTCCAAACATCATTACCCTGGGCCGCATCCTGCTGGTGCCGTTCATCGTCTGGGCGATTGCGTCCAGCCAGATGGAGATCGCATTCGCGATCTTCGTCATCGCGGGAGTAAGCGATGCGGTCGATGGCTTTCTCGCCAAGCGCTTCAACATGGCCAGCGAACTCGGCGCGCTGCTCGATCCGCTGGCCGACAAGGCGCTGCTGGTCTCGATCTATGTGGCGCTCGGAATCTGGGGCGCGGTGCCGCGCTGGATCGTCATCCTGGTGGTCTCGCGCGACATCATGATCGTCGGCGCCGTGATTGTGTCATGGTTGTTCGGCAAACCGATCCCGATGAAGCCGTTGATGGTATCGAAGCTCAATACGGCGGCGCAGGTGGCCTTCGCGGCATTGGTGCTTGCAGCCCTCGGCTTCGGCTTCAAATCGACGCCGTATGATCTGATCCTGATGGGTTTTGTAACGATCTTTACACTGGTTTCGGTATCCCTCTATCTCGTGGAGTGGGTGCGGCACATGAGCACGATCGAAGCACGCTAGACCGCTTAAATCATGCGCCGGTCGACCCCGGCATGGAGTGACTGTGGCAGGCCGCGTTCAACCCCGTCAGCTTGCATTTGCGCTGCCGCACGCGGAAAGCCTCACCCGCGACGATTTTCTCGAAGGCCCGGCCAATGCCGCGGCGCTGGCGCTGGTCGACAGCTGGCCGGACTGGCCGAACCGGACCATGCTGCTGGTAGGACCGGAGGGCTCCGGCAAGAGCCATCTCGCCGCCATCTGGGCCGAGGAAGCCGGCGCACGCTCGACCACCGCGCGCGCCCTGACGGCTGGGGCGGTGCCGGGCGCGCTGGCGACCGGGGCGCTGGTGGTCGAGGATTTGAAATCCTCCGACTTCGACGAGCGGGCGCTGTTCCACCTGCTCAATCTGGCGCGGGAAGACGAGGCGTCGGTTTTGATCACCGCGCGGGTGCCGCCGTCGGCGTTTCAGCTCGAACTGCGCGATCTGCGGTCGCGCCTGCGCGCGCTCCCGACGGTGTCGCTGTTGCCGCCTGACGATCAGCTGTTTCGCGCGCTGATCGTCAAATTCTGCGCCGACCGTCAACTGGCCGTCGATGAGACCGTGGTGGGTTATCTGGCCACCCGGATCGAGCGGTCTTTTGCGGCCGCGCGGCGGGCTGTCGAGTTGTTGGACGCCGAAGCGTTGCGGCTGGGCCGGCCGGTTACCCGGGCGCTGGCGGCTGAATTGCTGCGCAATGGCTAAGCTGCGGCCGGTTCGGTAATGGCCTGTTTCGTGACCCCCAGTGGCCTAATTTGAAAATCGCAGTGGCCTAGCTAGGGCGCGTCCTCAATTAGGCGATTCCCAAGAGTATAGCGGCGTGATTCATGAGAGGTCAGCTGATTCGGAGCTGACAGATGCGCCGCTACGCCCTTCGGGACGATCAATGGGACAGGATCAAGGATATTTTGCCCGGCCGTGAAGGCCATGTCGGCGTCACCGCCAAGGATAACCGGCTATTCGTCGAGGCGGTACTTTACCGTTATCGCGCAGGCATACCTTGGCGCGACCTACCAGAACGTTTTGGTGACCCGATCAAGATCCATACGCGGTTTTCGCGCTGGGCGAAGAGTGGTGCATGGAAGAAGATCTTCGAAATGCTGGCGGCCGATGCGGACAACGAATACGCGATGATCGACAGCACCATCGTACGCGCACATCAGCACAGCGCCGGCGCTCAAAAAAAGACGGCGAAGACCAGGCGATCGGGCGCAGCAAAGGCGGATTGAGCACCAAAATCCATGCCATGGTCGACGCCCTTGGGAATCCTCTGGCCTTCTTCCTGACTGCGGGGCAAGCTCATGATCTGCAAGGTGCCGACGTGCTTCTGCCCCAGATGCAGGCCGACACCTTGTTGGCGGACAAGGCTTTCGATGCCGATGAGCGCGTCATCGAGCCTCTGCTTGCGGCAGGAAAAAAGTTCGTCATTCCGCCCAAGAGTAATCGAAAGGTTCAACGCCTCTACGACAAGGAATTGTACAAGGCGCGCCACCTCATGGAGAACTTCTATTGTAAGCTCAAGCAGTACCGGGCGATTGCCACCCGCTACGACAAGACCGCTAGAAACTTCCTCGCGGGCATCCATTTGGCCGCCGCAGTCATTTGGCTCAATTGAGGACAGGCTCTAGTTTGAAAATGAGAACGTTAGAAGAACCGGGTGTTCATCCAGTGGAACACCTTTAGGTTTAATTGGGTCCGTGTGATAAATTTAGCAAAGTATATAGTCGGCCGTGAAGAATGTTTCCGAACGCTATTTTAAGCGAAGCGGGGCGCCAAGACGGCGCGAGCAAGGATTAGCAACAAGACGTGCAAAAGCTCCTCGAACCAGCGCAGGAGCAGGCTGAAGTTGTAGCCCGCGGCGGCGAGTACGGCGTTGACGCGGTCACCGTTGCGGCCTTTGAGATGGTTGCGGCGCATCCGGTGGTCGTCCTTGAGATGGCCGATCACGGGCTCGACGGCGGCGCGGCGGCGCATCTCGCGACGGATGGCTTTGGTGACACGGCGGACCTGGCCGCTGATCCAGACCTTGAAGTGGTCGGGATAGGTGTGGCCGCGATAGCCCTTGTCGCCGTGGATGCGGTGCACCGCGACACCTGTGAGCTTTTCCAGGTCGGCGATGACGGGACCGAGCGTGTGGCCGTCATATGGGTTGCCGTGCAAGGCCTTGGCGTGCAGCACGAACTGCCCGCCCTTGGGTGAGGTGACCGGGGTCACGATTGAGACCTTGCAGCCGAACTCGTAAGGCGCCCGGGCCTTGCCTTTGCCGATGCACTCGACCTCCGGGGCATGCAGCGAGTAGACCTTGGGTCCGCGCTGGCGCTGCTCTTGATGACGGACCCGCAGTGCGAGATCGAGCAGCGGGCCAAAGCATTCCTCGCGCGTGGAATCGTCCTCGATCTTGCGGCGGATATCGCGGATGACGCGGCCGAGCCGGGTGCGCAGGAATTTGAGCTCGCGCCGGGCGCGCTTGAACTGGTGGGCGTGCGTATAGCGTCCCACCATGATGGCGGCGCGTTTGGCCACCCGCAAATAGCTCTGGCGCAATTCGATGCCCTCGCGTTTGGCCAGGACGACCAGCTTCTCGATCGCGCGGTGAATCAGCCGCGCATCGGTCGGATGCGCAATCGCCTTTTCCTGCACGGTGGTGTCCACCACCACGCGCTCGAGATCCCTGGTCTCGATCGCCTTGGTCCGGTGCGCGACCGAAAGGCTTTCCTGCAGAAGCGCCGCAGTCTGCTCCTCACCCAGCCGCTGGCGCCAGCGCGTCAGTGACGAACGATTGAACGGCGCCGCGTGCTGGAACACCACTTCCCCGCAGAAGTACTGGAAATACGGATTCTCCACCCAGCGGTCGCATAGCGCTTCATCCGACAGATCGTGCATGTGCTTGAGGATGAGCAGTCCGGCCACCAACCGCGTCGGCAATGGTGGCTGGCCTGGGCCAACCCGACAGACCGAACCGAAGCGTCCGGCCAGGAAGCTCCAGTCGATTTCCGCCGCCAGACCTACCAGCGGATGGCGAAGGTTGATGATCGTCTCCAGAGATGGACCAAACAGATCGTCCTGACGATCGTCGCGCGGCTGGCTCACGGCTTCCTCCGACAGCGAATCTGTCGTCAAAGGAATCACAAAACGTCGAAATCCGGAATCCCAAAACGCAAGAAAATCGAGACCCGCCCCCGGCTTTCTTGCAAAATCGAATACTCGTTCAGGTCAAATCACTCCGACGTATCAATCGCTTCCGAATTTTTCACGGCCGACTATATACTTGGGCAGATTTGTCACAAGATAGGAAAACATGCCTATAGATAGCCGGATGATACTCGCTGCGCTTGCCGTTGCCCCCGCGTTGCGGAGTGAGACCCCGCCGGATCGGCGCCGGAAGTTCAGGGTGATTGAGGGTGGGAAATCCTGATTTTTATTCGCAAAGGTTGGGGCCAACCACCGTATTCCGCAAGGTAGAGTAGACGCCCGCTCTCAAAAGTGGCAACTTTGTGTTGCGTGATTGCAACACCCGCAATCGCAAAAGGTTGACCAACCCAAAGACCATCGCTATTTGGTTGATCGAATTTAAGTTATATATAGAATCTCATTGGAATGTGAATGCCGACTGCCACCGCTAAGGCTGAGGACTTCGTTTTAGCTTGGACAGGCGCCAAAGCGGACGTGCGCATGTCCCCGGTTGAAAAGGCGTTGTACGATCAAGCCATTGCAAATGATGACGAAATTTCCGCTAAAAGGAAGGCACATCTGGCTCGTTACTTTAGCGAATTTTGCGAAAATGATGATTATTACCGACGCCTAAACGATAGGCAATTTAAGAACCAAGGAAAATTTAAGGATGGAACGGGAGGGAAGGCAACCATATGGACCTTTAAAGCTTGGCAATGGAGGGTCTACGGAACGATCATGAACATCAACGAGAGACGATGCTTTGTCGGGGTGAAGGTTGACCCGGACAAAAAGAATGACCAAGCCGACCGCGCCATTCTCAATGCAGCGGCCAAAATCATCGGGTCGCTAGCTGAGTACGCAAGCAAGTAAAATGGAGACTACCATGGCTAACAAAATTCCTTTCGACGCGAGCCGAATCGAAGCAGAGGAAAATTTGCTGATCGATTATCAGTTTTTGATTCAAGAACTGATGGTTGCCAAAGGAATTAGCCGAGCCCAGCTTGCCGCCTTGACTGGACTTTCTGTCGCGCGCCTTTCCCAGATCATGAGTCCTGAAGCTAATCCGACCGTCAAAACCATGGCGCGCATTCTTCACGCCCTTGGAGAAGCGATCAGTTTGTCCGTAACGCTTCGCCCTGCTGTTGCAGACACGGAACCCGCAAAACAGCCTCAGTGGCATTGCTTCGACGAACTTGATCGGCCCACGAGCCGTCAAGATATCGAGATGGTTGCCGTGGTAAAGCGTTCCTTCGCTTCGAACGACAATGATGGGCGAAACGTATTCGTCATGGAAGCTGCTTAAAGATGCAAGCTTCGCCTAAAGATGTCACAAGCGACGATATTGTGGGCGAGGAAACCGTGCCCACCACTCTCACTCGTCAGGAGATTTATGAAGCGAGGCGCACCGACTACAACAAGTTGGTAGCCAGCGCTCGACTTTTAGCTCTCATCTTAGAAAAGGTTGATTTCAAAATACAACCAAGCGCGCTGAATGCTGATAAATCAGAACTTAAGAGGCGCCTCTTCCCGAAGACTAAGATAATGTCTACGGGGCTTGATGACGGCACTTGCATGGCCAACATTATTTGGGAAGTTGATATCAAGGTCAAAAACAAAAACGTTGTTAAATGTATCGCGTCTTACATTATTAGCTATCAGGGTGTGAAAGATTGTTCAGCGGAGGGCGTTACTGTCTTTCTCGAAAATGTCGGGAAGGTCGCAACATACGCCTACTTCCGTGCGCTGTATTCGCAACTGGATTGGGGCGCGAGCCTTAATTCGGAACCGCTACCTGTAATTCAGTTTCTTCCCAATTTTAGGATGTCATCCGAGAGCACCGGCCCCACGCCTGCTGCCTCAGAGGCGTAGCTGATAACCCGCCCTAACCGGCGGGTTTTTTCATATTCGGAGACCAGCATATGAACGCGAAATGTCCGAAGTGCGAGCAGACCATAATGAACGTGCATCTGGAGCGCGGGCCGGTCGGCAACAAGGTTTCAGGTCCGCTAAAGCGGGATGAATTTAGCTTGAATCGATTTGGGATTCCCAAATCAGCTTGTTTCTGATTCACCATGCTGGCTGGGGTTGGAGGCCAGCATGGATGGGCAAACCTTATTCACTCGACCTTCGGAAGCGAGTTGTGGCGGCGATTGAGGCGGGCATGTCGCGCAATCGGGCCGCCAAACAGTTTGGGATCGCGATCAGCACGGCGATTGGCTGGATGGAGCGGGTGCAAGAAACCGGCAGCGTTGCTCCGGGTCAGATGGGCGGTCACAAGCCGAAAGCGATTTCGGGGGAGCACGCGGTCTGGTTATCGCAACGGGTCAGGAACGGCGACTTCACCTTGCGCGGGCTCGTCGCCGAACTCGCCGGGCGCGGCCTGAAGGTCGACTACCGCTCGGTGTGGGAGTTCGTCCATGCCGAGGAACTCAGCTTCAAAAAAAAGCGTGGTGGCTGGCGAACGCGATCGTCCCGACGTGGCGCGGCGCCGCGCCCAGTGGACAAAGTATCAAGACCGCGTCGAACCTGAGCGGCTGGTCTTCATCGACGAAACCTGGACCAGGACTGATATGGCTCCCCTAAGGGGGTGGGCGCCACGCGGGCACAGGCTTGCCGCAAAGGTCCCACATGGCCGTTGGAAGACCATGACTTTCCTGGCGGCATTGCGCCATGATCGGATCGATGCGCCGTGGTTCATTGAGGGACCGATCGATGGCGAGAGCTTTCGTCTCTACGTCGAGAAGGTTCTTCTGCCGACGCTTCGCCCCGGTGACATCGTGATCATGGACAATCTCGGCAGTCACAAAGGCAAAGCCGTGCGTCAGCTCATTCGCTCCGCCGGCGCCAAACTCTTCTTCCTGCCAAAATACTCACCCGACCTGAACCCTATCGAACAGGTCTTCGCCAAGCTCAAACATCTGCTCAGAAAGGCAGCCGCCCGCACCGTCGAGGCGGTGTGCGCTGCAATCGGCGAAGCTCTCCAAGCCTTCACACCCGAAGAATGCTCCAACTATCTCAAAAACTCAGGCTATCGATGCTAATCTCATCATGCTTTAGTCTTACTGCGTCACAAGTTCTTTCGCGATTGTTCGATTTGCCCGGGCGCAGCATGGACATCGTGACAGGCGCCGGACGATGGCTGCGGTCAATCTTCGCCGCAGAGTGGCTATCGAGTTCGCGATGTGGCGCTCAGTCCTGAGCGGCGGCGCCGCGGGATCGATAACCTTCGGGAAGGCGAGGTGCTTGGAAGTGCGAGGAGGAACGCGGTTCTGAGGGGGGAATCGTCTCCTGCTCGGAGATGAGGAAGCCATAAGCGGCGATGCAGAGGCTCGCGTGATGATGGAAGCCGCGCCAGCCGCGCCCTTCAAAATGGCCGAGCCCCACCTCTTGCTTGAGCTCCTGATAATCCCGCTCGATGCGCCAGCGCAATTTGGCGAGATCGACAAGACGGCTGAATCCAATGTCGTCCGGCAGGCTCGAAAGCCAGTATTTTGTGGGCTCCTTTTCCTCCTTGGGCCATTCGATCATGAGCCATTCTTCCGGCCAGGGTTCGCTACGATCGAAGTCGCGCTGTGCAATACGAACACGCAGGCGCGCAAAGCGCGACCTGAGCGGCACATTGGTTCCCTCACGCCAAGTGATCGTCCGCCAAACCTTGGCCGGGAGACTGAAGGCGAGGTCCTTGACCTTGACCGGCTGATGCGCCGCATCGCGGCGCAGGCGCTTGGTTGGCCGCCCATGGCCCGGCTTCCAGGCCTTGGGTGGCAAGGGCCCGGTGCCGGGCGCCCAGACCGTGGTGTTCGACAGAATGCCGGCGATATAAGGCAGCTCAAGCGCCGTGACGGCTGTGCGCAGATCCCTGTGGGTGCCGTAGCCAGCATCCATCAGCACCACCCCGCGGGGTAAGTCCGCCGCGCAGGCCGCACGGATCTGTTCGAGCGCGATCTCGGGCTTGGTCTTGAACGTGATCTCCTCAGGCACACCGGTCTTCTTACGGCGGGCGGCGTCAGAGGCCCATGCCTCCGGCAGATACAAACGATAGGCCACCGGCAGGCTTGCATGCCTGTTGGCCACCGACAGCGACACCGCGACTTGGCAATTGTCCTGCTTGCCGAGCTGACCGCAATATTGACGCGCCACCCCTACCGAATGCGTGCCCTTCTTGGGAAAGCCGGTGTCATCGATGATCCAGGCCTCGATCGGCCCGTGCCGCTCTATCGCGGGCAGCACCATCTCCCGCACCTTCGCCAGCACCTTCTCGTCCGACCAGCGCCCTTCGCCGACGAAATGCAGCAGCGACTGGTGTTGCGCCGCCGTCCGCTCCGGTGCCGTCACCGCCGCCATCGGCTCCACGCTCTTGCGTTCGCAGGGCATCATCAGCCCCAGGCAATAATCTCGCAGCGGTTTGGCCCGGTCTGCATGACCGATCACCCTCACAAGCCCCTCGACATAAGCCGAAAACCGCGTCTCACTGCGCTGTGCTTGAAGATCCATTCCAGCCCTCCCATGCTGAAAAACGAATCTCCTCAAGCTACCTGCGTCGGATCGCCATTAAAACGCGACTTTCTGACTCAGTAAGATTAGTGGCCGGATACGTCGCCATCTGCCCTCGGTGCCGCACGGTCTTGGGCGTTATGCCGGACCCGGATTCTATCGCACAGAAAGTGCTCGATAGGCTCGGCGCCAAACGTTAGTGGCCTGTTTTGATTCCGCGAGTGGCCTAATTCGGCCAGTACCGCCGGTTCGCACCTTGACGGCGTGCGCGGCAGGAACATCAATGTCATTGAAACGTCATTGCGATAACACATGCTTTGCTGCGCATTTGCTGGGATCGCGCGGTGGTCTGCTTCGAGATGGATTGAAACTTGATGGAATCCGCACAAGCTATTGTAATTAAAGAAAAAGAGGTAGATTTCGAGGCCAGCCCCGCGATCGCCGGCAGCCCCGAACGCTTCATCAATCGCGAGCTTTCCTGGCTGCATTTCAATCGCCGGGTGCTGGAGGAGTCGGTCAATTCAGGCCATCCCGTGCTTGAGCGGGTTCGATTTCTGTCGATTTCCGCCAATAACCTTGATGAGTTCTTCATGGTTCGCGTCGCCGGCATCAAGGCCCAGGTGCGCGAGGGCATTGCCGAGCGCAGCCCCGATGGCCTGACGCCCGCGGAACAACTGGTCCTCATCAACGAGGCGGTCTCCACCCTCGCCACCGACCAACAGGCGATCTGGCGCGATCTGCGCGGCATCCTCGCCGAGGTCGGGATCGTTCTGGTCGATGGCCGCGATGTCACCAAGACCGAGCGAACCTGGATCGAGGACCATTTCCTCCACAATATTTTCCCGTTGCTGACGCCGCTGGCGATCGATCCGGCGCATCCGTTTCCGTTTATCCCGAGCCTCGGATTTACCGTCGCGTTGCATCTGGCGCGCGTGTCGGACGGCAAGCCGATGAACGCGCTCATTCGTATGCCCGGCAAGATCGATCGCTTCATCCGCCTGCCCGCGGGCAAGGATAGTGCGGTGCGATTGATTACACTGGAGCAGGCCACCGGCCTGTTCATCGGCCGGCTGTTCCCGGGCTATACCGTCAAAGGCCAAGGGGCTTTCCGCATCATCCGGGATTCGGAACTCGAGATCGAGGAAGAAGCCGAAGATCTGGTTCGCCTGTTCGAAACCGCGCTGAAGCGGCGGCGGCGGGGATCGGTGATCCGGCTCGAAATCGAAGCCAAGATGCCGGAAGAACTGCGCGCCTTTGTGCAGCGCGCCCTTTCCACCGCCGACGACGAGGTTCTGCTGGTCGACGGCGTACTGGCGATGAACGAACTGTCGCAACTGACCCGGCTCGACCGGCCCGATCTCGAATTCGCGCCCTATGTGCCGCGTCATCCCGAACGCGTACGCGATCATGGCGGCGATATCTTCGCCGCGATCAGGCAAAAAGACCTGATCGTTCATCATCCCTATGAATCGTTCGACGTCGTCGTGCAGTTCCTGCAGCAGGCCGCCCGCGACCCCGACGTCGTGGCCATCAAGCAGACGCTCTATCGCACCTCGAACAACTCGCCGATCGTGCGGGCGCTGGCGGAGGCCGCGGAGGCCGGAAAGTCGGTGACCGCGCTGGTCGAACTCAAGGCGCGGTTCGACGAGGAAGCCAATATCCGCTGGGCGCGCGATCTCGAACGCGCCGGCGTGCAGGTAGTGTACGGATTTATCGAACTGAAAACCCACGCCAAGCTGTCGCTGATCGTGCGCCGTGAGGGCGGCAGCCTCACGACCTACGTTCACACCGGCACCGGTAACTATCATCCGGTGACCGCACGCATCTATACCGATCTGTCGTATTTTACCTCCGACCCGATCATCGGGCGCGACGCAGCGCGGGTGTTCAACTACATCACCGGCTATGCGGAGCCGAGCGACATCGAGAAGATGGCGGTATCGCCGCTTACACTGCGCAAGCGCATGCTCGAACATATTCACGGCGAGACCAACTATGCCCGTCACGGCAAGCCGGCGGCGATCTGGTTAAAGATGAACTCGCTGGTCGATCCCGACATCATCGACGCGTTGTACGAAGCATCGCAGGCCGGGGTGTCGATCGAACTGGTGGTGCGCGGCATTTGCTGCCTGCGGCCCGGCATTCCCGGACTTTCGGAGAACATCCGCGTCAAATCGATCATCGGCCGTTTCCTCGAACACGGCCGAATCTACTGCTTCGGCATGGGATATGGCCTGCCCGGCGCCAAGGCGGCTGTGTATATCTCGTCGGCCGACATGATGCCGCGCAACCTCGACCGGCGGGTCGAAGTCCTCTGTCCGCTGCAAAATCCCACGGTGCATCAGCAGGTTCTCGAGCAGATCATGGTCGCCAACCTCAAGGATACCGAGCAGAGCTGGCAGTTGTTGCCCGATGGATCGTCAACGCGTATGAAGGCCGCGAAGGGCGAAGAGCCTTTCAATCTGCATAATTACTTCATGACGAATCCGAGTCTGTCAGGCCGTGGAAAGTCGCTTAAGGAATCTTCGCCGCGCCGCCTTACGCGCCGCACCGAACGTCAGCAATCGTCTTAAGGGGTGTTCACGGTGAAGCGGCCGCGCAAACGCGCATCCAGCGTCGCGGTCATCGACATCGGTTCGAACTCGGTGCGTCTCGTCGTCTATGAGGCGATGACGCGGAGCCTGGTCTCGATCTTCAACGAGAAAACCCTTTGCGGGCTCGGGCGCGAGGTTCAGACCACCGGCCTGCTGGCGCCGGATGCCGTCGCCAAGGCTTTGACATCATTGCGGCGTTTTCGCGCGCTGTGCAGAGTGATGAAAGTCGGCCGCGTTCACGCGATCGCCACCGCCGCTTGCCGCGACGCCACCAACGGCCCCGACTTCATCGCCAAGGCAGAACACATTTGCGGCGTATCGATCGAAATCCTGTCGGGCCCGCGCGAAGCCAAACTATCCGCGCTCGGCGTGGTTTCCGGCATTCACAAGCCGGACGGCATCGTCGGCGATCTCGGCGGCGGTTCGCTGGAACTGATCGACGTGCGCGGCAGCCGCGTTCAGCGCGGCGTGACGCTGCCGCTCGGCAGCCTGGCATTGGAGGATGCATCGCATAAATCGCTGAAGCGCGCCGAACGCATCGTCAAGACCGATCTTTTCGGGGTTGCCCAGCTCAAGGCCGGCCGCGGTCGCGCCTTTTATGCGGTCGGAGGAACCTGGCGCGCGCTGGCGCGCATCCACATCATCCAGAGCGGTTACCCGTTGCGGGTGATGCACGGCTATTCGATACCGGCGGCCGAAGCGCTCGATTTCGCGCAACGCCTGCGCCGTCTCGCATCGGTCAACATGCTGGCCAATATCGAAGTCGTCGCCGATGCGCGGCGGCCGTTGCTGACCTACGCGGCGCTCGTTCTCGAATACATCATCCGGGTGGCCAAGCCGAAGACCATCGTGTTTTCGACCTTCGGGGTGCGCGAAGGCCTGCTTTACGCGATGCTGCCGCAGGCCGAACGCGCCAGGGACGGATTGATCTGCGCCGCGCAAACCCTGAATGAACTGCTGTCGCGATCGACGCGCCACGCCGAGGAACTGATCGGATGGACCGACCGTTTGGTCAGGGTGGTAAAGTTGCGGGAAACCGAAGAGGACCGCCGCCTGCGCCACGCCGCCTGCCTGCTGTCGGACATCGGATGGCGCGTGCATCCCGACTACCGTGGCGAGCAGACGCTCAATCTGATCACCAATGGAAATTTCGGCGCGATCAGCCATCAAGGCAGGGCCTTTATCGCGCTGTCGGTGTTCTACCGCTACGCCGGCCTGAGCGAAGAGAACGATCCGCCGGCGCTTATTCGCGATCTGGTGCCGCCGGCCATGGTCGAGCGGGCGCGCGTGCTCGGCGCGGCATTTCGCGTCGCCCATCTGATATCGGCGGCGCGGCCGGGCGTATTGCCGGCAACCCACTTTCGCAGCGGGAGCCGCAAGCTGATGCTGGTGTTCGAACACCGAATGGTCGATCTCGTGGCGGATCGCGTCGGCAGCCGGTTCAAGCAACTGGCGCGGCTGGTCGGCCGCTCCGGAACGATCGTGCGGCGCTAAAATTCTGATCTGAAGATCGAAGATAAGCCACGGCGACGGCGCCGTTACACCGCCTGTTCGGTGTGTTGGAAACTCCGCCTTCGCCAGATCGATCCCGCGATCAGCACGACGATGACCCCCAACATCGCGCAGACAATGTCGCCCCCGCTTCCGCCGCCGACAAAGAGCGGCGCCACTCCTAGCAACGACAGCAATGCGTCGAGTTCGATGCCGACGGCGCCGTCGCAGAGAAGCTGCAGCTTCGGATGAAGCGCTGGATCGGTGGCGATGACGTCGCCGGCGATCCAGCCCAGCAAGGCGGCGCCAGCCCATACCAAAACCGGCAGGCGATCGAGCAGCACCATGATCAGCGCCGCACCGGCGACGATCAGTGGAATGCTGCTTGCGAGTCCGAGGATCAGCAGTGGAACGCTGCCATTGGCGGCGGCGGCCACCGCGATCACGTTGTCAGAGACTCATGACGATATCGGCCACCACCACGATTTGCACCGCGGCCCACAGGTGCGACGCCGACCTGACGTGGTCCTCGTCCTTGCCGACGGGTACCAACAGTTTTGCCGCAATCACGATCAGGGCCAGTCCGCCGGCCAGCTTGAGGTACGGCAGTTCCATCACTGTCGCGACGATGGCGGTGAAAATGATGCGCAGCACCACCGCCGCAACCGTGCCGAGAATCATGCCCCAAAATCGCCGGCGCGACTCCAGTCCACGGCACGCCAGCGCGACCACCAACGCGTTGTCGCCGGACAACAACACATTGATCCAGATGATTTTGGTGAGGGCCACCCAGAACGGCGGGTGATGGATTTCGGCGTTGAATTGCGCGAACATGGCGCCGAGCGCGGAAGGATCGAATAATTCCGAGAACCCGCTCAATCCGACCTCCACGAGCGACCGCGCCTCCACTCGCTATCGCAAAACAGCGGGACCGTCCGGCGGCTATTTGTCGCAAATCTGAAAGGCAATCACGCGGGCGAGGAGCCGCGTCTGGCCCGAACGGCCCGGCGTTGTGCGACCTCAAATTGCCGCAGGCTTCTCCGTCTCTTGCAATTTGCGGCGCCGCCAGATCGATCCGACGACGAGCACGATGGCCGCGCCGAGCAAAGCGAGTGCAAATTCGTCGATCTCGCTGTCGAACCGGAGATGCTTCACAAACCCGAATGCCGATGAAGTGGTGTCGATATTCAGACTGACGTCGCCGTCGAGCAGTTGGTGCAGCCGCGGATCAATCGCAGGGTCGGTCGCGATCACATCGCCTCGCGATCCAGCCCAGCAATGTCGCGCCCAGCCAGACCAGGATCGGAAACCGGTCGAGCACCATCATGATCAGCGCAGCGCCCGCGACAATCATCGGAATGCTGATGGCAAGGCCGAGGATCAATAGCGAGAGCTGTCCGTTCGCGGCGGCCGCGACCGCGATGACGTTGTCCAGGCTCATGACGATGTCGGCGATCACGACAATCCGGATGGCGTGCCAGAGACTGCTGCCGGCGGTGACGTCGTCGCCCTCATCCTCGGGCACCAGAAGCCTGGCGGCGATCACCAGCAGCGCGAGACCGCCGACCAGTTTCAGATAAGGCAGCACCATCAGCGTCGCGACGACGCCGGTGAAGGCGATCAACAGCACCACGGCGATGCCGGCGCCGATCACCATGCCCCACAGACGCTGCCGTGGCGCAAGGCCGCGGCAGGCCATCGCGATCACCAGCGCATTGTCGCCGGACAACAGCACGTTGATCCAGATGATCTTGCCGACCGCGAGCCAGAACGCCGGTTTTTGCAGGTCGGTTTGAAATTGCGTGAAAAACGCGCCGAGATTGGCCGGATCAAAGACCTGCGATAGCCAGTTCACAGCCCACCCCTGTCGGCCCGACGGCCGCCCCCGCGGCTATTGTCGATTAAATTGCGTGCCAGCGTCCGCGTCAATCAACCGACGATCTCATTGCCGGAGAAAAACTGGGCGATCTCGACGGCTGCGGTCTCGAGGGCGTCGGAACCATGCACCGAATTTTCGCCGATCGACTTGGCGTGCAGCTTGCGGATCGTGCCATCGGCGGCCTTGGAAGGATCGGTCGCGCCCATGACATCGCGGTGCTTGAGCACGGCGTTTTCGCCCTCGAGAACCTGAACGACGACGGGGGCGGAAATCATGAAATCCACCAGCTCGCCAAAGAACGGACGCGCCTTGTGCACGGCGTAGAAGGTTTCGGCCTGTTCGCGGGTCATGCGAATGCGCTTCTGGGCGACGATCCGAAGTCCGGCCTTCTCGATCAGCGCATTGATCGCGCCCGTCAGATTGCGCTCGGTCGCGTCCGGCTTGATAATCGAAAAGGTGCGTTCAATCGCCATGATTTCGTCCTTGAAAGCGCTGATGGGAGTGCGGCGCTTATATCGGCGCGACAGCGGAACGGCAAGCGATCCGACAAGATCGCCCGGATTTGGCCGAGCCGGTAAGCCGGCAACCCATCAATCCCGAAATTACAACAATTTCACGAAGATGAACCCTCTCTGAAACCGTCGTCCCGGTTGCGTTCAGTTTCGCGAGGCTAGGTTTGCATCGACCGAACGCCTCGCAAGTCTGCCGGGCGTTAGGGGCAGCACCTTCCCCGATGGCGCTTTCGGCGCCGAACCTGAGGAGACGACCATGTTACGCAAACTCTCGCTTGTCGCAGTTGCCGCGGCTTCGCTGGGTCTGGCCGCATTGGCGCCGACCTCGGCGTCGGCCTGGGGCGGTCACGGCTGGCACGGTGGTGGTTGGCATGGCGGCTGGCACGGCGGCCCCCGCCTCTTCGTCGGTGGCCCGGGCTATTATGGCTACGGCTACGGTTACGGCGGCTGCTATGTGCGGCGATTGGTTCCGACGCCGTGGGGAGCCCGCTGGCGGCTGGTAAATCGCTGCTATTGATCCAAATCGTCCAATCCAGGCCTCAAAAAGCCCCGGCCGGTCGCGGTCGGGGCTTTTTCCTGGTTTCGATCAACGGAACCGCGCCGCAACCTTCATTCAACGTTTACTAGAAAGGCACCCAATCCGTCAGCGACGGGAAACAATTTTCAAGCCGGCGACTTGGTTCTGCGACACCTCATTAAATTGGACACGAAGCGGAACCCGTCATGAATAGCCGAATCAGCGACAACAGCGAAACGATCGATCGCAAGACCAGCCGATCGATCTGCGACGCCGTAGGCGAACGGCTGCAGCAGAACCTTCGTCCCGGAGCAGCTGTCCTCCCACCTGCAGCATCTGATGGATGAATTGCGCAAGCGGGACAGCGAGGATCGCCCGCCGAACTAGCTGTATTTCCGGCATATGTGGCCGATAGAGCGATATTTCGCACACAAACGGGTTGCGTTTGGCGGCGGCTCCGGTGACAACGCCGCATGCTTTCAATCACCGACATCTCGGTCCGGATTGCCGGACGGCTTCTGATCGATCATAGCTCCGCGCAGATCGTGCCTGGCGCCCGCGTCGGCTTCGTCGGCCGCAACGGCGTCGGGAAATCAACGCTGTTCCAGGCCATCCGCGGCGAACTGCCGACCGAAGCCGGCACCATCACCATCCCTCCGCGCTGGCGCGTCGGCAGCCTCGCGCAGGAAGCGCCCGACGGGCCGGAAAGCCTTGTCGCTGTCGTGCTGAAGGCCGATCTGGAACGCGAAGCGCTGCTGCGTGAAGCAGAGACCGCGCACGATCCTTCCCGGATCGCCGACATTCAAACCCGGCTCGTGGACATTGACGCGCATTCCGCCCCTGCCCGCGCCGCCGCGATCCTCAGCGGCCTCGGATTTTCCACCGCCGACCAGGCCCGGTCCTGTTCGGAGTTTTCCGGCGGCTGGCGGATGCGCGTCGCGCTCGCCGCGACGCTGTTCGCGGCTCCCGATCTGCTGCTGCTCGACGAGCCGACCAACTATCTCGATCTCGAAGGCACGCTGTGGCTCGAGGATCATCTGGCGAACTATCCGCGCACCGTGATCGTCATCAGCCATGATCGCGACCTGCTCGACACCTCGGTCGATCAGATCCTGCACCTCGATCGCGGCAAGCTGACGCTCTACAAGGGCACCTATTCGTCGTTCGAAGAACAGCGCGCCACGCGCGAAATGCTGGATGCCAAGCATGCCAAACGGCAGGCCGATGAACGCAAGCGATTGCAGGACTTCGTCGACCGCTTCAAGGCCAAGGCCTCGAAAGCCCGTCAGGCCCAGTCCCGCGTCAAGATGCTGGAAAAGATGAAGCCGGTCACCGCGCTGGTGACGCAGGACGTGCGCGAAATTTCATTTCCGGTGCCCGAGAAGATGCTGTCGCCGCCGATCATCGCGGTCGACGATGTTTCGGTCGGCTATGATCCGAAAAAGCCGGTGCTCAACCGCGTCACCCTGCGCATCGACACCGACGACCGCATCGCTTTGCTCGGCTCCAACGGCAACGGCAAGTCGACGCTGGTCAAGCTGCTGGCCAACAAGCTCCGCCGTTCTCCGGCCATGTCACCCGCGCGGAGAAACTCTCGGTCGGCTATTTCGCGCAGCATCAGGTCGACGAGCTCAATCTCGACGGCTCGCCCTACGATCACGTCCGCAAGCTGATGCCGGACGCCACCGAAACCAAGGTGCGCGGGCGCACCGGCGCGATCGGCTTCTCCGGCAAGGCCGGCGACACCGTCGTCAGGAGTCTGTCGGGCGGCGAAAAGGCGCGGCTGCTGCTGGGGCTGGCGACGTTCTTCGGTCCCAACATGATCATTCTCGACGAGCCGACCAACCATCTGGACATCGACAGCCGCGCCGCGCTGGCCGAGGCGATCAATGAATTTCCCGGCGCGGTCATCATGGTCTCGCATGACCGCTACCTGATCGAAGCCTGCGCCGATCAATTATGGGTGGTGGCCGATCATGCCGTCACCGCCTACGACGGCGACCTCGACGACTATCGGCGGATGGTGTTGTCGGCGCGCGGCATGCGCACCAATTCGCGCGATCGCGGCGGCAATGAACGCGGCAGGCGGCCGCGACAAGGCTCAGCGCGGCAAGGCCGAAAAGCGGGTGCCGCTGAAGCAGAGGATTTCGGACGCCGAGGCCGAAATCGCGCGCATCAACGGCATCATCGCCAAGATCGATACGGCGCTTGCGCTGCCGGACTTGTTCAAGCGCGACCCGAAACAGGCCGCCCAGCTCAGCAAGGCGCGCGCCGGTGCGGCGAGCGCGTTGCTGCAGGCCGAGGAAGCCTGGCTGGCGGCGAGTTCGCAGTATGACGAAGCGACCGGCTGAACCGATTCAAATTGATTGCGGGCGTCAAGCTGATTGAAGGCGCAGCGCCCCAACGATCACGTCGCCGCCGGCTTCTTCTTCGCTTTCGACTTTGCCGGCTTCGGCGGCGCTACCGGTTCGGGCCCACGCTCGATCGATGACAGGCGTCCGGCCGTGAAGGTATAGATCCCGGCGCGCTGGCCGTGCGAATAGTTGATCACCGCCACCCGGTCGCCACGCTCATTGTTCGAGAGATTGACGCTGTCAGGTGCGCCAATGCCGCGCACGACATCGCATTCGGTATGACCGAGCGCCACCGTGCCCGTGGTCGAGGGGGGCGGTGCGGCGGCAGCGCCGTCGGCCAGGGCGTTGGCGCCGGCGGGGGCGCCGGGAGGCGTCATTCCCGGGCAAAGCCCGTCGGCGCTGACGAGATCTTCAGGCGTAAGTCGGCTTGTTGGGGGTCAAAGGCGGCGTTTCAATCGAAACGTTGCTGATGAACAGCCTGCCCGGAGCGCGAAAACCATTCCGCGTCCTTCGACAGAAGATCGGACGAAAACATATCCGACGCGCCCGAGCAGCCCGCGATCACGGGAGCAAACAGCAACAACGCCAGCAGTCGTTTTCGATGAGAGATTCGGTCGCGCACGATGAACTAAGTTCCCACTCCGGCCCTAAGCGGTTGTCCCACCATCACTTTGCGGCACGACCGTGGCTATGTGCAAGCTCACGGTGCAAAACTGCAAATTATCATTAATTGCCGCAGATCGCTATTCCCGCCGCTGCCACCGGCCCCGCTCGTCGGCCTGCCAGTAGGTGACCTCGAACCCCCGCGTCTTGCAATCGGTCCAGGCGCCCCGCGCGGCGGCGAGCGCATCGCCGTCGTCGCCGTTGAAAACCAGGACCAGGCGTTCATAGGCGTCCGAATCCGCCGGCAAGGCGGCATTGTCGACCAGAAACCTGACATTGGCCCGGTTCGGATTGCCCGCCTCTACCGCCAGCACGATCGGCTGATCCGGCGCATCGCCGGCACGCCAGGTGGCGTGCGGCAAAAACAAATCGTCGCGATAGGTCCACAAATGGGCGTCGAGCGCGTCGGCGCGCTCTTCCGACGTCGACTGCACGACAACCCGCCAGCCACGCTCCAGCGATTTTTCGAGCAGCGGCGGCAAAACGTTTTCGAGCGACATGTTTTGCAGATGGTAGAACAGAACTTCCGTCATCGGGTTTCTGCTATTTCCTGGCTTCGTAATACTCCGCGACCAGCCGCTCCAGCAGGCGCACGCCGTAGCCCGAACCCCAGCTGTGATTGATCTCGGTTTTCGGCGCGCCCATCGCCGTTCCCGCGATATCGAGATGCGCCCACGGCGTGTCGTCGACGAAGCGCTGCAGGAACTGCGCCGCGGTGATCGAACCGCCGTTGCGGGTGCCGGTGTTCTTCATGTCGGCGAACTGCGAATCGATCTGCTTGTCGTATTCCGGGCCGAGCGGCATGCGCCAGACCCGTTCCCCGGTCGCCATCCCGACCTTGCGTCAGCCGTTCGGCCAGTTCGTCGTTGTTGGAAAACATGCCGGCATATTCGGTGCCGAGCGCCACCATGATCGCGCCGGTCAGCGTTGCGAGATCGACCATGAATTTCGGCTTGAACTTCTTCGCCACGTACCAGAGCACGTCGGCCAGCACCAGCCGGCCCTCGGCGTCGGTGTTGATGATCTCGATGGTCTGGCCGGACATCGAGGTGACGATGTCGCCGGGGCGCTGCGCGTTGCCGTCGGGCATGTTCTCGACCAGGCCGATGGCGCCGACCACATTGACCTTCGCCTTGCGCGCGGCCAGCGCATGCATCAGTCCGACCACGCAGGCGGCACCGCCCATGTCGCCCTTCATGTCCTCCATGCTGGCTGCGCCTTTGATGGAAATGCCGCCGGTATCGAAACAAACGCCCTTGCCGACAAAGGCCACCGGCTGATCGCCGCGCTTGCCGCCGTTCCAGCGCATGATCACGGTCCGGCCGGGCTGCGTGGAACCCTGGGCGACGCCGAGCAGCGCGCCCATTCCGAGTTTCGTCATGGCCTTGACGTCGAGCACCTCGACATCGACGCCGAGCTTGCGCAGCTGGCTGGCGCGACGCGCGAATTCCACCGGGATAGAGCACGTTCGGCGGCTCGTTGACGAGTTCGCGCGCCATGATGACGCCATCGACGATGTGAGCGTCGGGCGCGAAGGCCTTTCGCGCCGCGGCGACATCCGCCGACGGCGAGCGAAACCTCGGCGCGCAATGCGGCGTCCTCGCCGTCCTTCTTTTTGGTCTTGTAGCGGTCGAATTTATAGGCGCGCAGCCGCACCCCCGCTGCGACCGCCGCGGCCTGATCGGGCTTCATGGCCCCGTCAGGCAATTCCGCGATGATCGTCACGGCGTCATTGCCGGCGCGCAGCTTGCCGGCAACCGCGCCGCCGAACTTGAGAAAATCGTTGTCCTTGATCGCCGACAGCTTGCCGGCGCCGACCACGATCAGGCGCGCGACCTTGAGGCCCTCCGGCGCCAGGATATCGAGCGTCGACCCGCTCTTGCCCTTGAACTGGTTGGTGGCCGCGGCGCGCCCGACCATGGTCGGCTGCCGCCCCCAGCGCCTTGCGGGTCGCGGCGCCGAATTTCAACGTATCGTCGCAGAATACCACCAGAATGCCGCGCGGGGCGGTGGAAAACGGGACGAAGCCGACCTTGACGGCGTCGGACATGGGCAAATCCTCCAAAAATCAGGGCTGTAGCCGGGTCGGGAATCCGCCGGGCAAGGCTTCGAACGTTCGTTTCGGTCGCGACGCAGATCCGTCACGAGCATCTTCCGGCGCACTATGACCTGTCAGCCGCCGCGCTGCCAAGCGTCGCCGTGGCCTGAGAGGCCACATAGCACGAATTATTAACCATATCCCGAGGGTGCCATGGCGCAGCCATTTTGTTGACGGATCAAAGGGATGGTAGTGAGAGAAGTGAGCCGGCTGGACCGATGGCGGCGCGACCAAGGGGATCCTGATTTCAGGATTGGTCGTCAGCCGCGGTTCCAGTTCGAGGGGCGGGGATCGTGCGGTAACGATGGGGTCGATCGACAAGTATATCTTTCGCACGACGCTTGCGTCGTTTGCGCTGGTTCTGGTCAGCCTGACTGGCGTGATCTGGATTACGCAGGCGTTGCGCGGCATCGACCTGATGACCAGCCAGGGTCAGACCATCATCACCTTTCTCGGCGTCACCAGCCTGGTGATTCCGGCGCTGGTGCTGATCATCGCACCGATCGCGCTGATGATCGCGATCTCGCACACCCTCAACAAGCTCGCCACCGATTCCGAGATCATCGTGATGAATGCCGCCGGCCTGTCGCCGTTCCGGCTGTTCCGCCCGTTCGTCTATGCCACCCTGCGTGGTGGCGATCATGGTCGCCTTCATCGCCGCCTATCTCGCGCCCGATGGCATGCGCCGCCTCAAGCCATGGGACGCCGACATCACCGCGGACGTGCTGGCCAACATCCTGCAGCCCGGCCGCTTCGCGCAGCTCGACCAGAACCTGACCATCCGGATTCGCGAACGCCGCCCGGGCGGCCTGCTCGTCGGCATCTTTATCGATGACCGCCGCGATCCAAATGAACGCGTCAGCATCGTCGCCGACCATGGAACGGTGCTGAAAAACGAGGGCGGTTCGTTTCTGATTCTCGAGGACGGCAATCTCGAGCGTTTCGAAGTCGGCAAGCGCGATCCCGCGCTGGTGGCGTTCGGTCGTTATGCGTTCGACATGTCGAAATTCTCGAACCAGGGTCACGACGTCGCGCTCGGCATTCGCGAACGTTACCTCTGGGAACTGATGTGGCCGGCGCCGGACGATCCGGTGTACATGCAGTTGCCCGGACAGTTTCGCGCCGAACTGCATGACCGCTTCATGTCGCCGATCTATCCGTTTGCGTTCGCGGCCCTCACCTTTGCCTTTCTCGGCACGCCGCGCACCACGCGTCAGAGCCGCAACTTTTCGATCGGCGGCTCGATTCTCGCGGTGTTCGGGCTGCGCATGGCGGGATTCGCCTGCTCGGTCATGACGGTGAAATCGCCGCTTGCTGCGGTCATCCAGTATCTGATGCTGGCGTTCGCGATCGGCATCAGCCTCTGGATCATCATCGGTGGCATCGTGATCGAACCGCCGGCAGGCCTGCTGGAAGCGATCAACAAATCGAACGCACGCCTGTTGCGGCTGTTTCGGCGACGGCCGGCCACAGCATGAGCATGATGACCAACACGCTCGGGCGATATTTCGCCGGCCGCTTCGTGATCTCGGCGCTCGGTGTCTTTGCCAGCATCTTCGTGCTGCTGGTGCTGGTCGACTACATCGAAATGGTCAGAAAGACCTCGGGGCTGGTCTCGGCGTCCGCCATCACGGTCGCCGAGACGTCGCTGTTCCGCGTGCCGCAATTGCTCGAAAAGATGATGCCGTTTTGCATCCTGATCGGGGCGATGACCTGCTATCTGGCGCTTTCGCGGCGGCTGGAACTGGTGGTCGCGCGCGCCGCCGGCGTTTCCGCCTGGCAGTTCATCGCGCCGGCGCTGGCAAGCGCGATCGTGCTCGGAATCCTGGCAACCACCGCCTACAATCCGATGTCCGCCAATCTGCGCGAAATCTCCAAGCGGATGGAGGCCGAGCTGTTCGGCTCCGCTCCCGGCGGCGGCATCCAGGACGCTGCCGGCTTCTGGATCAATCAGGTCAACAGTGACGGCCAGGCCATCATCAACGCCGCCCGCAGCGAGCAGCAGGGCGTGCGGCTGACCGGACTGACGGTGTTCCGGTTCGACACCGACTACCAGTTCAAGGAGCGAATCGAAGCGCGGGAGGCGACCCTCGAGGAAGGACACTGGCTGTTCAAATCCGTGCGGCGATACTCCCTCGACGGACCGCCGGTTGATCAGGACAGCTTCGTCCTTCCAACCAGCCTGACGCCGGCCCAGGTCCGCAACAGTTTCTCCACGCCGGAGACTGTGTCTTTTTGGCAACTCCCGAGCTATATCCGGTCTTCCGAGAGCTCGGGATTCGCGACCGCCGGATACCGGCTGCAGTACCACAAGCTTCTCGCACAGCCGTTTTTGCTGGCCGCAATGGTGATGCTGGCGGCGGCCGTCAGCCTGCGGTTCTTCCGCTTCGGCGGCGTGCAAAAGATGGTTTTGAGTGGCGTGGGCGCAGGCTTTCTGCTCTACGTTCTGTCGAAAGTAACTGAGGATTTGAGCAAGGCTGAGTTGATGCATCCGATCGCTTCGGCGTGGTTGCCCGTGTGCGTGGGCGGCCTCACCGGCTTTTTGGCCTTGCTGTACCAGGAGGACGGGTAGTGGCCGTTGTCGCCGCCCGCCAGAGAAGGTCGCCTGCGTTCGGGCGGCGCACTGCCGTGCGCCGTTATCGAGGCCCGCTTGGCTGCCGCCTGCGGACCCGTTCTTGCTCTCGTTTTCGGATTTGTGTTCGCCGGCGCGCTCGGTGTTGGCTTGACCACGCCTGCCGTCGGCGCAGAGCTTCACCTACAATCCGCGGCCCCCGCAGGCCGAAACCGCCGCGTCCGTCCCAGCGACGGACAGATGCTGGTCCAGGCGATCGAGGTCGATTACGACTACAACAACTCGCGGGTGTCGGCGGTCGGCAACGTGCAGATGTTCTACAACGGCACCAGCGTCGAGGCCGACAAGGTCATCTACGATCAGAAGACCAAGCGGCTTCATGCCGAAGGCAACATCCGCATGACCGATGCGGACGGCAAGATCACCTACGCCAACATTATGGATCTGAGCGACGACTACCGCGACGGTTTCGTCGATTCGCTGCGCGTCGACACCGCCGACGCAGACGCGAATGGCGGCGACCCGCGCCGACCGCACCAGCGGCAACTACACCGTGTTCGAAAACGGCGTCTACACCGCCTGCGCACCCTGCAGGGACGATCCGAAGAAGCCGCCACTGTGGCAGGTCAAGGGCGCGCGCATCATTCACGACCAGACCGACAAGATGCTGTACTTCGAGAACGCCCAGCTCGAGTTCTTCGGCGTTCCGATGGCGTATATGCCGTATTTCTCGACGCCCGATCCGACCGTGAAGCGCAAGACCGGCTTCCTGATGCCGGGCTTCACCGACGATTCGACCTACGGGCTATGGCGTCGAAATCCCGTTCTACTGGGCCATCGCGCCCGACTACGACGCGACCTTCAACCCGCGCTTCACGACCCAGCAGGGCGTGCTGTTCCAGGCCGAATTCCGCCAGCGGCTGATGGACGGATCGTACCAGATCCGCGCCTATGGCATCGACCAGCAGGATCCCGGCGGCGTTCGTCGGTCAGCCCGGAGATCGCACCTTCCGCGGCGGCGTCGAGACCAAGGGCCAGTTCGCGCTGAACGACAAATGGGTATGGGGCTGGGACGGCGTCGCGCTCTCCGACTACTATTTTCATGTCGGACTACCGGCTGTCGCTGTACAAGGACCCGATGGGCTCATTTCTGAACCTGCCGACCGAAGCCATTTCCCAGCTCTATCTGACCGGCGTCGGCAACCGCAGCTACTTCGACGCGCGCGCGATCTACTATCTCAGTCTTTCGGGCAATCAGTCCCAGGTGCCCGTGGTTGCGCCGGTGATCGACTATTCGAACGTGATCAACCACTCGGTGTTTGGCGGCGAGTTCAGCTACAAGGGCAACTTCACCAGCCTGACCCGCGACACCGCGGCGTTCGATCCGATCACCGCAACGGCCCTTGCCAACGGCACCTGCCTGCCGACCTCGGCCGATCCGGCTCAAACTATAACCCGCGCGAACTGCCTGCTTCGCGGCATGCCCGGCACCTATACGCGTGCGACGGGTGAAGTGGATTGGCGCCAATCGTTCACCGATTCCGCGGGCGAAATCTGGACGCCGTTCGCAAGCCTCCGCGCCGACGCGATCGACGCCTCGGTTGCGAACCAGCCCGGCGTTTCGAACTTCCTTCCGACCGGCGAAAGCCAGGCGCTGCGGGTGATGCCGACGGTCGGCCTCGAATATCGCTACCCCTTCATCAACGTTCAGCCGTGGGGCACCACGACGATCGAACCGATCGTGCAGGTCATCGCTCGTCCCAACGAACCCGATGCCGGCAAGCTTCCCAACGAAGACGCGCAGAGCATGATGTTCGACACCAGCAATCTGTTCAGTGTCGACAAATTCTCCGGCTACGACCGCGTCGAAGGCGGCGGCCGCGCCAATGTCGGCGTCCAGGCGACCACGCAATTCGACCGCGGCGGCTCCGTCACCGCGGTGTTCGGGCAGTCCTACCAACTGTTCGGCCTGAATTCCTTCGCGGTGGCCGACGTCACCAACACCGGGATCGAATCCGGCCTGGACAAGCCGGTATCGGATTATGTCGCCAGCCTCAGCTATTCGCCGAACAGGACCTATACCTTCAGCACGCGCGCGCGATTCGACGAGGCGACCGGGAGCGCCCAGCGCTTCGAGGCTGAAGGCCGCGCCAACTTCGACCGCTGGTCGGTCAGCCTGATGTATGGCGACTATGCCGCGCAGCCGGAAATTGGATACCTGACGCGCCGCGAAGGTATTCTCGGCAGCGGTTCGGTCAAGGTGGCGGCGAACTGGGTGCTGACGGGAGCCGCCCGCTGGGATCTTGTGGCCAACCAGATCAACCAATATGTGATCGGCGCCGGCTATGTCGACGACTGCTTCGTGCTGGCGGCCAACTACGTCACGTCCTACTCCTACGCCACCACGACCTCGCCGCCGATACTCAGTCACGCCTTTATGCTGCAGATCGGCCTGCGGACCATTGCCAATACGTCCTCGTCATCCACCGGAGCCAGTGTCCAGTAGAACCGGCGTCGGCGCGCTACCGGCGGACGAATTGCCGGCGCGTCGCGGATCCCATTCGAATCGGTTGAGATAGCGAATATGACCATGACGACTCCATTGTTTCAGCGGCTTTCGCTTCTCATCCTGGGTTGCGCCGCGACTCTGCTCCTGATGGGTTCCGGAACGCCGCTGTATGCGCAATCCGTCGCGGTCATGGTCAACGGCGAACCCATCACCAATTACGACATCGAACAGCGCAGCAAGCTGAACTTCCTGTCGACTCACAAGCCGCCGCCCCGGCAGGAGGTGATCGACGAACTGATCGATGAAAAGGTGAAAATCAAGGAAGCCAAGCAATTCGGCATCGATCCGAGCGTCTCCGATATCGACGCCTCGTTCGCCCAGATGAGTTCGCGGATGCGGCATCACGCCCGACCAACTCACCAAATCTCTCGAAAGCCAGGGCATTCGACCCGACACGCTGAAGGATCGCATGAGGGCCGAGATGGTCTGGGCCAGCCTGGTCCGCGGCCGCTACAAGGAGAGCCTCCAGGTCGGCGAGAAGGAAGTCGCCGCCGCCGCCGCCGCCCAGCTCAAGGGCGACGCCAAGGACGAGAAGACGGAGACCGAGAGCTTCGAATACAAGATGCAGCCGATCGTCCTGATCGTGCCGAAAGGATCGCGCGCCGGCCGTCGTCGAGGCCCGGCGCAAGGAAGCCGAAGCCCTGCGCAGCCGCGTGCAGACCTGCGACGAGGCCAACACGCTTCTTCAAGTCGATGCAGAATGCCGCGATCCGCGAGGCCGTGACGAAAACCTCGGCCGACATCCCGGCTGTGCTTCGCGAAGTGCTCGACAAGACCCCGATCGGCCATCTGACCGAGCCCGAAGTGACGAAACAGGGCGTGGAGATGGTCGCGCTGTGCGGCACGGAAGCCGACCACCGTCGACACGCCGCAGAAAAAGGAAATCCGCGACAAGATGTTTGCCGAGAAATTCGAGGCGAAGTCGAAAGCCTATCTGGCAGGAAATCCGCAAAGCCGCGATGATCGAATATCGTTGATGCATGGCAAAGCCCCTCGCGCTGACATCCGGCGAACCCGCAGGTATCGGGCCCGATATCACCATCGCAGCGTGGCTGCGCCGGAATGAGCTGAAGCTCCCGGCATTCTACCTGCTCGGCGATCGCGACTTCCTCAGCGACCGGGCGAAGGCGCTCGGACTGAAGGTCAAGCTCGCCGACGTTCGGCGCCGAGGATGCGCTCGCTACGTTCGCCGATGCATTGCCGGTGGTGGCGACCGGCCATGCCGCGACGCGCGCGAGCCGGGCCAGCCGGACGGCACCAGCGCGGACGCGGCCATCGCCTCGATCCGGCAGGCGGTCGGCGATGTCGTCGCCGGACGGGCCAGCGCGGTCGTCACCAATCCGATTGCCAAGAGCGTGCTCTACCGCGCCGGATTCCGGCATCCCGGCCATACCGAATTTCTCGCCGAACTCGCCGCGAGCGGCGGCCAACCGCCGCAGCCGGTGATGATGCTGTGGTCCCCTGCCCTCGCCGTCGTGCCGGTGACGATCCATCTGCCGCTGCGCGACGCGATCGCGCAGCTGTCGAGCGACCTGATCGTCACCACGGTCCGCATCGTGGCCGCGGCCCTGAAGGCCCGCTTTGGCCTCGCCAGGCCGCGGCTCGCGGTATCCGGCCTCAATCCCCACGCCGGCGAAGACGGCTCGCTCGGCACCGAAGACCAGAGCATCGTGGCGCCCGGCCATCGAAATCCTGCGCGCCGAGGGCCTCGAGATCAGAGGTCCGCTGCCGGCCGACACCATGTTCCACGAGGCCGCGCGCAAGACCTATGACTGCGCGATCTGCATGTACCACGATCAGGCGCTGATCCCGGTCAAGACGCTGGCATTCGACGACGCGGTCAACGTCACGCTCGGATTGCCGTTCATTCGCACCTCGCCGGATCACGGCACCGCCTTCGATATTGCCGGCACCGGCCGGGCCAACCCGTCGAGCCTGATCGCGGCATTGCGGCTTGCCGCCCGCATGGCGGCGACGCCGCCGGCATGAGCGCGATCGACGACCTTCCGCCGCTTCGCGAGGTCATTCGCCAGCACGCTTTGTCGGCTCGCAAATCGCTTGGACAGAATTTCCTGCTCGACCTCAACCTCACCGCGCGGATCGCGCGCGCGGCGGGCCCGCTCGAAGATGCCACCATCATCGAGATCGGTCCGGGTCCCGGCGGCCTGACGCGCGCGCTGCTGGCTTTGGGCGCGCGGCGCGTCATTGCCGTCGAGCGCGACCAGCGCGCACTGGCGGCGCTCGAACAGATTTCCAGGCGGTATCCGGGACGGCTGGAGATCATCTGCGCCGACGCGCAGCATTTCGATCCGCGGCCGCTGCTCGGCGGCGTCACCGCCAAAATCGTCGCCAACCTGCCCTACAACATCGCCACCGCGCTGCTGATCGACTGGCTCTCGATCGAGCCATGGCCGCCATGGTACGACATGATGGTGCTGATGTTTCAGCGCGAAGTGGCCGAGCGGATCGTCGCGCGCGAGAATGACGAAGCCTATGGACGGCTGGGCGTGCTGGCGAACTGGCGCACCGAGACCAAAATCCTGTTCGACATCTCTCCGGCGGCATTCGTGCCGCAGCCCAAGGTCACCTCGTCGGTGGTGCGGCTGGTGCCCCGCAGCGCGCCGGAGCCGTGCGACCGCCGGGCGCTGGAGCTGGTGGCGGCGGCGGCGTTCGGCCAGCGGCGGAAAATGCTGCGGCAAAGCCTGAAATCACTGGCGGTCGATCCGGCCCGGCTGGCAGTGGCGGCCGAGGTCGATTTGACGCGGCGCGCCGAGACCGTTCCGGTCAGCGGCTTTGTTGCCATGGCCCGCGAATTGACCGATATACGAAACGAAAAATCGAACGTTCCTTGAGGAGAAAACCCCATGGCGCTGATGCGTCGCCAGTCATTGGTCAAGTTCGATGCGCCGCTTGTGTGAAACCATCGTCGAGACGCCGAAGCCGCAAGGCAAGGAAGTGCTCGTCCGCATCGAGCGTTGCGGACTGTGCCATTCCGACCTGCACATCCAGGACGGCTACGCCGACCTCGGCGGCGGCAAGAAGCTCGACACCACGCGCGGCATGACGCTGCCGTTCACGCTGGGACACGAGATATGCGGGCGTCGTCGAGGAAGTCGGTCCGGATGTTTCGAAAGACCTGATCGGCACCAAGAAGGCGGTATTCCCCTGGATCGGCTGCGGCCAATGCCGCGACTGTCTCAACGGCGACGAGAACCTTTGCGTCAAGCAGCGTTTTCTCGGCGTCGCCATCGACGGCGGTTTCGCCAGCCACGTGCTGGTGCCGGACGCCAAATACCTGCTGGATTACGATCCGCTGCCGGTCAATCAGGCGGCGACCTTGATGTGCTCCGGCGTGACCGCCTATGGCGCCCTGAAGCGCCTGGTCGACCGGCCGCGGCAGCGCAATCTGCTGCTGATCGGCCTCGGCGGCGTCGGCATGATGGGGCTGGCGTTCGCGCAAGCCATGTTCAAGCAGAAAATCTCGGTCGCGGATCTGAGCCCCGCGGCGCGCGAGGCGGCGCTGAAAAACGGCGCCGACTGTCGCCTACGATCCCAGCCGAGACCGACGTGGTCAAGCGCATCATCAAGGAGACCGAAGGCGGCTTCGACGAGGTCGTCGATTTTGCCGGCAACGAAAAATCGATGGCCTTTGCGGTCTCCGCGGTCGCGCGCGGCGGCAAGATCGTGGTCTCCGGACTGATGGGCGGCAATTTCAGCCTGCCGATGGTGCAATGGATCTACAAGCGCATGACGATCGAAGGCTTCATGGTCGGAACGCTGGCCGAGGCGCAGGAACTGATGGCGCTGGCGCGCGCCGGCAAGATCAAGCCGACGCCGATGCAGGAGGAGCCGATGGGCGACGTCCAGAAATGGATCGACGAATTGCGGGCCGGAAAAGTGGTCGGGCGCATCGTGCTGAAAAACTGAAGGCAGGTTTTTTGCCGGCCCCGCCGACTGAAGAGGGGGACTCCGATGGCGAGCGATACGTACTGTCCAGCGACGTGATCGCCAGCGAATAGATGGTGAGGCACGTCGCGCCCGGCGAACATCCGCCGTCCGCCGCGATTGCCCTTCAATCGCCGTTTATCCGCCGCGCGGCTGCGGGAGCGAGCCTGAATTAAGCCCAATGCTGTCCGAAATTACGGCTCATTGCGACCCAAGTTTTTGCGGAGATTTGGGCTGCGAAGTGTCTCGTATCATCACCGGAGAGCACATGCCAAACCGAACCGCGAAATTCGTCTCAGCCGTGTTCGCGAGCCTTGTTGCGGTTGCCTCTCTCACGACAATCTCGCACGGCGCGACGCCGGCGGCCGACGACTGCCTTGCCGGACCAAAGGACCAGACGCCCCAGGGCAGTCACTGGTACTACCACATCGAACATTCCACCAACCGCCATTGCTGGTATCTCAAGGACGAGCACGACAAGCTTTCGCAAATCGCCCCGCCGAATGCGTCTCCGTCGGCAACGCCGATTGCGCCGAACACCGAAACGCCGATGCAGCGCTCGATCGCCGACGCCCACGCCGAACTGCCGACGCCGGTCAGGCCGGAAATCAGTTTCGCCACCGGACAGCCGGCTCCAGCGGCAACCGTCAATGCGCCCGGCACGGCGAACAGCCGGCCCGCAGCCGACGCGAGCATGCAACAATCGATCGTCGCTTCGCGCTGGCTCGATCCATCGAGCGTGAGTTCGTCGGCCGGTTCCGGACCGGTAACGGGCAATTCAGGCGCTGCCGCGCCATCGAATTCAGCGACGGCGCTGCCCCCCGCCATTGCCGCGGTGCCGCTCGCCACGGCGGACTCGTCGACTGCCGAAGCCGAAAAAACCTCCGGCTCGATCCGGATGATATTGCTCGTCATCGTTGGCGCGTTGTCGCTTGCGGGCCTGATGGGGAGCACGATCTTCAGGTTCGG
This sequence comes from uncultured Alphaproteobacteria bacterium, assembly GCA_963734795.1. Taxonomy (GTDB): domain Bacteria; phylum Pseudomonadota; class Alphaproteobacteria; order Rhizobiales; family Xanthobacteraceae; genus Bradyrhizobium. Next base: position 810,697 of record CAVTIW010000007.1, on the reverse strand, counting down.
CGGCAACACGCGGCGGAGTGGCCGACGCGAAATTCGGGACGACCGGCGCGCGATCTGGGATTCGGCCGGCACCGATCCTCGATCGCCACCGGCCTTCCCGGATGCGGGCGCGCGCATGCGGGGAGCTGACATCCCCCGCGAGCCGCGCACGGCGGACGATCCCAACCGCAGGATCGCGGAAATGCTGGCGCAGCTGGCCCGAAACGCGACGGCCTGACCGTCCTGCCTATTTCTCCAGTTGCCGCTGCAACTGGCGCACGAACGTCGTCAAACCGGTACGGCGTTCGCGTTTCAGCCGCTCGGCCTTCAGGATCGACTGCACCTCGGCGAACGCTTCATCGATATCGTGATTGATCACGATATAATCGTATTCCGCCCAGTGGCTCAGTTCGTGGGTGGCGCGGCTCATGCGCCCGCGTATCACCGCGTCGGAATCCTGCGCACGGGTATGAAGCCGTTTCTCAAGGTCGGCCGCCGACGGCGGCAGGATGAACACGCTGACCACGTCCGCCCGGGCCTTTTCCCGCAATTGCTGGGTGCCCTGCCAGTCGATGTCGAACAGCACATCCTGTCCCGCCGACAAGGCGGCTTCGACCGGCGCGCGCGGCGTACCATAGCGATTGTCGAACACGGTGGCCCATTCGAGCAATTCGTTCCGCGTTGCCATCGACTCGAATCTGGATTTGTCGACAAACAAATAGTCGCGGCCATCGACCTCGCCGGGCCGCATCGGCCGCGTGGTCGCCGACACCGACATCTTCAGACCGGGCATCCGATCGATCAGCAGGCGCGACAGCGTGGTCTTTCCGGCGCCCGACGGCGACGACAGCACGAACATCAGTCCGCGTCGCTCAACGCCGTCGAAGCCGTGGCCGCCAGTCGTCATGGTTCACTCCAGATTCTGAACCTGCTCGCGGAATTGCTCGACCACGTTCTTCATCTCGAGACCGGTGTTGGTCAGTTCGAGATCGTTCGACTTGGAGCAGCAGGTATTGACCTCGCGGTTGAATTCCTGCGCCAGGAAATCAAGCCGCCGGCCGACCGGTCCGCCCTTGCCGATCATCTCGCGGGCCTGCGAGATGTGCGAGGCGATGCGATCGAGTTCTTCGCGAATGTCGGCCTTTGCCGCGATCATGATCGCTTCCTGATTGAGCCGATCGGAATCGAAGCGATCGGACGCATCAAGCAACGCCGCGATCTGCTCGGCAAGCCGCGCCTTGATCGCGTCGGGCTTGCGGCCGGGGGCGGCCTCGGCCTTCTTCGCCAGGCGTTCGATCTCATCCATTCGTTGCGACAGGATCTGCCCGAGCGTCACGCCCTCGCGCTGACGCATCTCGACCAGTTCGGCAAGCGCCTGCTCGAACGCGGCGGCGGCGGCGGCCTTCGCAGCCTTGTCTTCCGCCTCATTGCTTTCCGGCTCGACCACCTCGATGACGCCCTTGATCGCCAACAGTCCATCGATGCTCGGCGCCACCGCATCGATCTTGCCGGCGAGCACGCCCGCAACCTTTACGATCGACGCCAGCACCTCTTCGTTGATGCGGATCGTCGAGACCGCGTCGGCGCGCTTGACGTTCAGATTGGCGTATACCGTGCCCCGCGACAGCAGTTCGCCGGCGCGCTTCTTGGCGAACGCCTCGAGGTCGTCCCATCCAGGCGGCAGCCGCATCCGCAGGTCAAAGCCCTTGGCGTTGACCGACTTCAATTCCCATTCGAACGCGTACGGTCCGCTGGCGCCGTGGCTTCGGGCAAAGCCGGTCATGCTCGACAGCGCCATCGCGTGAAATTCTCCAGATGCCAGGGGTGTGAGATTCGCAGGAACAGGCTGCGACCTTAAAACGTTTTCGCGCAAAGTGGAATTCGGTTCCGGGCCGGTCGCCGGCGGCTCACGCGTTATTGCTGAACCACCGGACGGCGCCACGGTCGATTGCGCCGCACCCTGCCGGGCCGAGCGAGCTGCGAGCCGGCTTTTTCGGCGCGGTCGGCTTCGACGGTTGTCGTCGCGGTAGGGCTGGCGTCGGCGGGCGCGCTCGCCGCGGCCGGTGGCGGATCGTCAGCCGGTTCGACCGTGTCGTTCTGAATCTGCTTTTCCGTCGCGCGCAGTTTGGCGACGTTCTTCTGATGCTGGTCGTAGGTTTCGGTGAAGGCGTGGCCGCCGGTGCCGTCGGCGACGAAGAACAGATCGCGGGTGCGCGCCGGATTGGCGGCCGCTTCCAGCGAGGCGCGCCCGGGATTGGCGATCGGCCCGGGCGGCAGGCCGTCGACCACGTAGGTGTTGTAGGGCGACGGCTGCATGATTTCGCTGCGCTTGATCGGCCGTCCCAGCGTTCCCTTGCCGCCGACCAGTCCATAGATGATGGTCGGATCGGATTGCAGCTTTATCTTCTGCCGCAGCCGATTGACGAATACCGCGGCGACACGGCTGCGCTCATCGGCCTTGCCGGTTTCCTTTTCGACGATCGAGGCCAGCGTCACCAGCTGCTCCGGCGTCTTGACCGGAATGTCCGGATTGCGGCGTTCCCAGATCTCCGCGAGCACCCGCTTCTGGGTCTGCTGCATGCGCGCAATCACCTGGTCGCGCGTGGTGCCGCGCGGGAATTTGTAGGTTTCCGGCAGCAAGGTGCCTTCGCGCGGGATTTCGCGGACGGAGCCCGCAAAAATGTCGTTCTCGGTCAGCCGGGCCACGATCTGTTCGGAGGTCAGGCCTTCGGGAATCGTCACGGAATGCTGGACCACCTTGCCATCGACCATGGTGCCGATGACGTCGCGCAGGCTGGCGTTCTTCTGGAACGAATATTCGCCGGGCTTGAGTTCGGAGCGCGCCTTCAGCGCGAACACGGCGCCGATGAAGGCCCAGCGGTTGTTGTCGATCACGCCTTCACGCTGCAGGATATCGGCGATGTCGGTCATGCCCGCGCGCGCCGGAATATTGACGATCTTGTCCTCCTGCAGCGGGCCTGGAGCCTCGATCTTCTGCCTGCCGTAGATAATAGGCGCCGCCGGCGCCGATCATCGAGCACCAGCACGATGGTGATGATGGCATTGCCGACCACGACGAATGGATTGCGGGCGCGCTCGGACCGCTTTGGCGGCGGCGGAACCTGCTCGGGCTCCAGCGCGGCGCGCGGGCTCCGGGGCGAAATGGGCGGCCTCTCACTCATCGATGCAACCTGAATCCTGTCGGTTCAATCGTGGCCTCGCGAAAATTCCCGCATCGGCCGGTAGTCTACGCCCAAAGCTAGGATTTATCACCGAATGCGGCGAAACGGTGGACTCTTCGATGTGACGCGTTAGTTGGCCACGCGCTGCATGATCACGGACGCGTTGGTGCCGCCGAAACCGAACGAATTCGACAGCGCGACATTGATCTCGCGCTTGCGCGGCGTTTGCGGCACGAGATCGATCGCCGTTTCCACCGACGGGTTGTCAAGATTGATGGTCGGCGGGGCGATGTTATCGCGAATTGCAAGAATGCTGAAAATCGCCTCGATCGCGCCGGCGGCGCCCAACAGATGTCCGGTCGACGATTTGGTCGACGACATCGACACCTTGGAAGCGGCGTTGCCGAGCAGCCGCTCCACCGCGCCGAGCTCGATTTCGTCGCCGACCTGCGTCGAGGTTCCGTGCGCATTGATGTAGTCGATATCGGAAGCGGTGATTCCCGCGCGCTTCATGGCCGCGCTCATGCTGCGGAACGCGCCATCGCCATCCGGCGACGGCGACGTGATGTGATAGGCGTCGCCGGACAGTCCGTAACCGGTCACTTCCGCATAGATTTTCGCGCCGCGCTTTTTCGCATGCTCGTATTCCTCGAGCACCACGATGCCGGCGCCCTCCCCCATCACGAAACCGTCGCGATCCTTGTCGTAGGGCCGCGATGCCTTTTCCGGCGTATCGTTGAAGCCGGTCGACAACGCGCGCGACGCGCAAAATCCCGCCATCGACAGCCGGCAAATCGGCGATTCGGTGCCGCCCGCCACCATCACGTCGGCGTCGCCGAGCGCGATCAGCCGGCTGGCATCGCCGATCGCATGTGCGCCGGTCGAACAGGCGGTCACCACCGCATGGTTGGGGCCCTTGAGGCCGTGCTCGATCGACACATAGCCTGAAGCAAGATTGATCAGGCGGCCGGGAATGAAGAACGGCGATACCTTGCGCGGTCCGCGCTCCTTGAGCAGCAGCGCCGTATCGGCGATGCCGGAGAGGCCGCCGATCCCGGAGCCGATCATGGTCCCGGTGGCGCAACGGTCCTCTTCGGTGGACGGGATGCCAATCGGCGTCGTCGAGCGCCTGGCGCGCCGCGCACATCGCGAAAATGATGAAGTCGTCGACCTTGCGCTGGTCCTTCGGCTCCATCCACTGGTCGGGATTGAAGGTGCCGTCGCTGCCGTCGCCGCGCGGAATCACGCAGGCGATGCGGCTGGTCAGATCGGAGACGTCAAAGGTGTCGATCTTTCTGGCGCCGCTCTCGCTGTTGAGGATGCGCTTCCAGGTCGGTTCGACGCCACAGCCGAGTGGCGACACCATGCCGAGGCCCGTGACGACAACCCGCCTCATATCCAGCACTCCAGCCCAGCATTCGCGGCCCACAACAAGAAGCCGGTGGACCGCTCGACCACGGCCCGTCCGGCTTCGTCAGCACCGCGCGGGGGCGTCAGCTTTTCGCGTTCTTTTCGAGAAATTTCGTGGCGTCGCCGACGGTCAAAATCGTCTCCGCGGCGTCGTCGGGAATTTCGCAACCGAATTCTTCTTCAAACGCCATCACCAGCTCGACGGTATCGAGGCTGTCGGCGCCGAGGTCGTCAATGAAGCTCGCGTTGTCGACCACTTTTTCGGGTTCGACACCAAGGTGTTCGACCACGATCTTCTTAACTCGCTCGCCAATCTCACTCATCGTTCAACCTCGTGCTTGTTCCATTGGACCCGACCCCAGACGATACGAGCCATCGTGATCGTTAAGTTTTCTTCGCAGTCGCGCATCGTCTTGATTTGGCCCCGTCATGGCCGACAAAGGGCCCGGCGAACGACGGCAGGCTCCGCACCGCCAATATACAGGGTTTCAAAATCCTGCAATGGCGTTCTTTGCCCATCCGTTGGTGGTTCGGTTATCATACTTCCCAAGCCTTGACTACAAGCCTCAATCGGCCTTCGGAAACGGTCTTTCGCCGCGCCCGAAGGGACCGGCAAACGGCTCAAATCATGGCCATCCCGCCATTGACGTGAATCGTCTGCCCGGTGACATAGCGCCGCTTCGTTCGAACTGAGATACACCGCCGCCGCCGCGATATCTTCGGGCGTTCCAAGCCGGGCCGCAGGAACTTTCGAAAGGATGGTTTCGCGTTGCTTGTCGTTGAGCGCGTCGGTCATCGGCGTCGCAATAAATCCCGGGGCGATGCAGTTGGCGGTGACGTTGCGCTTGGCGTATTCGGCGCCCAGCGTCTTGATCATGCCGATCAGTCCGGCCTTCGACGCGGTGTAATTGCCCTGGCCCGGATTGCCGGTGACGCCGACAACCGAGGTGATCGCAATGATGCGGCCGAAGCGCTTGCGCATCATCAATTTGGTCGCCGGCGCGGGCCAGCCGGAAGGTCGCCGTCAAATTGACCTTGATGACCTCGTCCCAGTCCTCGTCGCGCAATTGCACGAACAGATTGTCCCGGGTGATGCCGGCGTTGGCGATGAGAATATCGACCTGGCCCATGGCTTTTTCGGCCGACGGTACCAGCGCCTCGACCTCGGCGGCGTCGGACAGATTGCACGGCAGCACGTGAACCCGATCGCCGAGCTTGCCGGCCAGCGTGTCCAGCACCTCGCGCCGTGTCCCGGAAATCGCCACCGTCGCGCCCTGCGCGTGCAGCGCCTGCGCGATCGCGCCGCCGATGCCGCCGGTCGCGCCGGTGACGAGCGCCGTCCTGCCAGTCAGATCGAACATCCTTGTCCCCCTCGCTCAGGCCGTCTGCGCCGCGGCGAGCCGTCTTTCGCCGACAGCAATATCGTTCGGGCCGCCGATCGAAATACCGACGGCCCCGTCGGCGATGCGCTTGACCAACCCGCTCAGCACCTTGCCGGCGCCGATTTCGAAAAACCGCGTGACCCCGTGGCTCGCCATATAAGCCACCGACTCGCGCCAGCGCACGGTTCCCGTGACCTGTTCGATCAGCCGGCGGCGGATCTCGTCCGGATCGCTAATCGGTGCGGCCAATACGTTCGACACCAGCGGCGAAACCGGCCGGCCGATGGTGACGTCCGGCCAGCGCGTTGGCCATCGCGTCGGCTGCCGGCTGCATCAGCCGGCAATGGAACGGCGCCGACACCGGCAGCAGCATGGCGCGCTTGGCGCCTTTGATTTTGGCAATGTCGAGCGCCCGCTCGACCGCGGCCTTGTCGCCGGAGACCACGACCTGGCCGCCGCCATTGTCATTGGCGGCCTGGCAGACCTGATCCTGCGCGGCCTCGTTCGCGACCGCCACCGCGGCCTCATAATCGAGACCCAGCAACGCGGCCATCGCGCCGACCCCGACCGGCACCGCCTTCTGCATCGCAAGGCCGCGGGTGCGCAACAACCGCGCGGTGTCACTGATGCTGAGGCTGCCGGCCGCGGCGAGCGCGGAATACTCGCCGAGCGAATGTCCGGCGACGAACGCGGCATCCCGCCCCACCGAAAAACCGGCCTCGGTTTCCAGCACGCGCAGCGTCGCGAGCGACACCGCCATCAGGGCCGGCTGTGCGTTTTCGGTGAGCTGCAGGGTCTCCGCCGGGCCATCCCAGATGATACCCGTCAGCTTCTCGCCAAGCGCCGAATCGACCTCGTCAAACACGGCCCGGGCAGCCGGAAATGTTTCGGCGAGCGCCTTGCCCATACCGACGGCCTGCGATCCCTGCCCCGGAAAGGTAAATGCTGCGGTCATTTTTGCCCAAAACTCCCTCAAGTGCTGCCGTAAGACACCGGCTTTCGCCGCGCTGTCAAGCCGGGCCCGAGACGCAATCGCACATGCCAATCGCCTTGGCAGCCAAATGTTTATGCTGTCTGGAACCTTGTGGTCGCGATGCTGTCGCCGATCCCGTTCCTGTTTCTGATCAGCTTGCAAACGCCGGTCTATACCGCCGCGATGATTTTCCTGCCGCTGGAGAATCACCAGATCCTGCTCGACCTCCACCATTCCGGGCGCAACAATCGCCAGATGGCGCATCACGATCTGCTCACCGGCCTGCCCGACCGCGCGCTGAACCTGAGGCTGCTCTCCGAGCTGCTCGCGGCTCCGCAGCCGAAAGCTCATTCGCCGCGTTGAAAGCTCGCCGTATTCTGCATCGATCTCGACGGCTTCAAAGGCGTCAATGACGGGTTCGGCCATGCGACCGGCGACACCGTACTTGTCGCCGTGGCGAACCGCCTGCGCGCCAGCGTGCGCGACGCCGATTTCGTATGACGGCTCGGCGGTGACGAATTTGTCGTGCTGCTGCCCTGCATTACCGACAACGAAGCCGCCGATGCCGCCCGGCGGATCATCGCAACCGCCTCCAAGCCGTTCGAATTTGCTCCGGGGGGCCCGGGTCGGAGCCAGCATCGGCCTCGCGTCGGCGCCGCGTCACGGGGACGCCGCCGACGAATTGCTGAGCGCGGCCAACCGCGCGATGTATGATGCCAAACGCCGCGGCAAGGGCGGCTTCGTGGTTTATGCCGCTGGCTTCGAGGCCGTCAGTCTCGTCCCTTCGGCCGATTCCCATGCCGGATTTGCCGCAACCGCCGCCGAACTGGCGGATTCGGCCGCTTAGTTAGGAGCTGTAATCGCGATGTTTCGGGGCTATTTTCCCTCTTCACCCCCGCCCTTTCCCTTGCCATCGCGCGCAAAATCCGTATAAACCGCGCCATCCGTGGATCCCGGCCGGGAGCTGAACGGACGGTCTCAGCAATTTCACCTTTGGGCGATGTTGATGTGGCAGGGCCAGTCGGCCCGTCGTCCCGTGCTTCCGCCTTCTGAGCATATCGAGTCCTTTCCGAAGGGTTCGAAGGGCTTGCCGCCGGGAACCGCGCCAACATTGGAAAGGACACCCATGCCTCTTTATGAGCATGTTTTTCTCGCGCGTCAGGATGCGAGCACCCAGCAGGTCGAAGAACTGACCACCCAGATGACCGGCATCGTCGAGCAACTCGGCGGCAAGGTCGTGAAGATGGAAAACTGGGGCGTACGCTCCCTCACCTATCGGATGAACAAGAATCGCAAGGCGCATTTCGTGCTGCTGAACATCGACGGCCCGTCGGCCGCGATCGCCGAGATCGAGCGGCAGGAGCGGATCAGCGAAGACGTGATCCGTTATCTCAGCATCCGCGTCGATGAGCACGAGGAAGGCCCCTCGGCGATGATGCGCAAGGCCGATCGCGATCGCGATCGCGATGACCGTGGCGGCGGTTTCCGTGGCGACCGCGAGGGCGGCTTCCGGGGCGATCGTGACGGTGGCGGCTACCGCGGCGACCGTGGCCCGCGCCGTCCGCGCGAAGACGCCGAAGCAACGGTTGAGGAGTAAGAATCATGGCTGAAGCTGGTGCACGCCGTCCGTTTTTCCGCCGCCGCAAGACCTGCCCGTTCACGGGTCCGAATGCGCCGAAGATCGACTACAAGGATTCCAAGCTGCTGATGCGTTACGTCTCCGAGCGCGGCAAGATCGTGCCGAGCCGCATCACCGCCGTCTCCGCCAAGAAGCAGCGTGAACTCGCGCGCGCCATCAAGCGCTCGCGTTTCCTCGGTCTGCTGCCTTACGTCATTCGCTAAAAATCCTTCGATTCGCGGCGCACGCGCCGCGGATCGAACATCTTCATAAGGCTGCCGGGTCGTCCGGCGGCCGATGGTTGGGGTTCTCTGGGGAACCTCTAACCGCTCGAAAGGAGCGGGACAGCTGATGATCGCGATTCTTCTCATTGCCTTGGCGGCCGGCTGTGCGTCGGCGCTGATGTTCACCTCGATCGTCTCGGGCGAGTTGATCTCGGTGCTGCTGCTTTATCTGGCGCCCTTGCCGCTGATGGTGGCGGCGCTTGGGTGGGGACCGCTCAGCGCCACGATCGGCGGAATCGCCGCCGCCACCGGTCTCGGCGCGATCTTCGGCCTGCCCTATGGCATCGCCTTTGCCGTTACAGTCGCGCTGCCCGCCTGGTGGCTTGGACATCTTGCGCTTCTCGGACGCCCGCTCGCGACAGGCACCCCACCGGCCGCCGATGCGGCCCCGTTGGAATGGTATCCCGTTGGCCGGATCCTGCTCTGGATCGTGGTTTTTGCAACCATACCACGACGGCGGCCAGGCTGCTCGCGCTGGGCTCTGACGGCCCAGCCATCACCGGTGCGATGCGCTCGACGGTGACAAGTTTTCTGGAAGCGGCGGGTATCGTCTCCACCGACCGCGGGATCGATGCGCTGGTGACCATCGTGCCGGCCGCCGCCGCCATCGTCGCCATGATAACGCTCTCGCTGAACCTCTGGCTTGCCGCAAAAATCACGGCGACATCGGGACGATTGCACCGGCCCTGGCCCGACCTGAAAAGCGCGACGCTGCCGCCGCTGACGCTCGCGGCATTGTGCGTCGCCGTCGCATGTTGTTTTACCGGCGGTTTGCCGGCGATCCTGGCGCTGATCATCGCCGCGGCCCTGACGATGGCTTATGCACTCACCGGCTTTGCGGTCCTGCATACGGTGACGCTGGCGCTGAAACACCGCGCGCTTTGGCTGAGCTGTGTCTACCTCATCGTGGTGGTTTTAAGCTGGCCCGTACTTGCGATGGCTGCGCTAGGTCTTGCCGATGTCGTTTTCGGGATTCGCCAGCGCTACCTGCAAGGGAGACCGCCGCCTCTCCCCGCCTCCTGAACCAATAGTTCAACTCAACCCCACAACCTCATCATCTCAAAGGAGAACGAACATGGAAGTCATTTTGCTGGAACGCGTCGCCAAGCTCGGCCAGATGGGCGAAGTCGTCCGCGTCAAGGACGGATTTGCCCGCAATTTTCTGTTGAAGCGCGGCAAGGCGTTGCGTGCCACCGCGGACAACCGCTCGAAGTTCGATGGCATGAAGGCCGAACTCGAAGCCCGCAACCTGCAGGCCAAGGGCGAGGCGACCAAGGTCGCGGAGAAGATCGACGGCCGCAACGTCGTGGTGCTGCGTCAGGCGTCCGAAACCGGCCAGTTGTTCGGATCGGTGACGGTTCGCGACATCATCGCGTCCTTCGAGGCCGACGGCGTCACCATCAGCCGCAGCCAGATCCTGCTGGACGCGCCGATCAAGACCATCGGCAAGCACAAGATCGCCATCGCCGTGCATCCGGAAGTCGAAGTCGGCGTCACCGTGACCGTGGCGCGAAGCGCCGATGAGGCCGAGCGCATCAACCGCGGCGAGGACATCAGCACCCGTCAGGAAGATCAGGACGCGGCCGCCGAAGCGCTTGCCGCCGCCGGCGAATTCTTCGATCCGGAAGCGCACCGCGATGACGCCGAGCCGCAGGAAGATGCGGCTTCCGACAAGTAACGCGGCTTCTTTCCATCGAATTGAGCCTGCCCAAGCCCGGCCTTATCAGGCCGGGTTTGCGATTCCAGCCGGCCACTTCAGAAGCTATTGCGAGATGGGCGGTACCGGCGGTCCTGCGGGGGCAACCGGTGCCGGCTGGCGCCGCAGCCGCAACCGCCGGGAGGGCTGGCCGCGCCGCGGGCGTCGGAGCCCGCTCCGGCGGCGTCACGCTGGAAACCGCGGTGGACGGCGCCGGGGAAGCCGCGGGCGTGGGCGTGACGGCGGGAACCGGGTCGGCCCGCAGCGCCGGGGTTCCGCCGCTCTCCGTCTCTTTTGGGGCGTCGACCTTGGCGGCCTCGGATTTACCCTCGGCCGCCGGCTTGCTGCCCTCGGGTTTGCTGCCCTCGGGTTTGCTGCCGCTGTCTTTGGCGGTTTCGCCGGTGGGCTTCTCCTCTTTCGCCGGCTCGCCCTTTGACGAAGGTTCGTCCTTGGCAGGTTCGACCTTGGCATTGTCGGTTTTGGCGGCGTCGGTTTTGGGAGCGTCAGTCTTGGCGGAATCAGTCTTGCGGAATCAGTCTTGGCAGAATCGGTCTTGGCAGCATCGGTCTTGGGCGGTTCTTCAGTGCCCGGCTTGCCCCGCTTGCTCAGCCGCTGCCGGGAGCTCAGTTTGCGGCCATCGGGGCCGCGCTCGCCCGCGGCCTGGACCGGAGCCTGACCATCCACGGCGGGTTTTGCGGCATCGGGCGCCTCCGCCGGCCGCGCCAGCCGTCTGGCGTTGCCGCCCTTACGTCCGGGGTCGGCTTGCTGCGAAAGTCCATCGGCATCCGGTTTGGCGGCCTGTTGCGGCTGCGCATCCGGCTTGGCCGGTTCCTGCGCGGGCGTCGCGGTGCGCAGCCTGCGGTCCTGCCGGTCGAGCTGCTCGGGCGAAGCCGCGGGCTTGGCCTCCGGTTTCGCATCCTTGTCCGGCTTGGGCTGGTTGCCGAGATAGCGCGTATCGGTCGCCCCGTTGGATATCAGAAAGGCGCTGAGCAGCCCGGCCATATCGCTGCTGGTGGTGTAATGCTCGCGCAGAAAGCCCGGCAGGGATCCGGCGGGCACGGTCTTCAAAAGGCCCCGCGGGCTCTTGTGGCAGGCCGTACAGGTGCCCGCGAAAATCTGGGACGGGCTCTTGCCGGCCTCGAGATTTTGCGCCTGCGCTTGCGCCGGGACCGGACCGCACGAAACAGCCGATCAGAAGCATCACCGTCGCTGAACTGAGCGCTCGGCTCAACATTCTTATTCTCCAGATGCGGAAACCGCTTCCTGCGTCCCAACCCGACACTGACGGCGACGGTCACCTTTTAGCCGATTATCCCACGAATGGAAGCGCACATATAACGCAACCGCCTGAACCCGATATTTCGGAATATCCGCTTTGTGTACAATGCACTAGCGCGCACCGAACATGATGATTATGGTTCGGTAAGGCATTCGGGAGCCATTCCGTTCCGGGTGCGTCGATAGGGGCGACAATTACCTTAGCCTCTGCGGGATCGCTTATTTGGTGGTTTCGATGGACCGTTTGTTGCGTTATTTCCTGAAGCAGTTCATCCGCCGCGGCGCGATGACGTTTACGACCGCGAGTGGGGCAAAATTCAGCTGCGGCGACGGAACCGGCGAGCCGGTCGCGGTGCGATTTCTGACCACCGAGGCCGAACGCCGGATTCTGCTCAACCCGGAACTGGCGCTCGGCGAAGTCTTCATGGACGGCACTTTCGTCGTCGAGCAGGGCTCGATCGCGGACGTGCTGGCGATCCTGCTGGATCAGCCCGAGATATTGCCGCGCTGGGCCAAGCTGCAATGGTGGGCTGCGTTATCTGGTCAGGCATGCCCAGCAGTTCAATCCGCGCGGCCGTTCGAAGAACAATGTCGCACGCCACTACGATCTCGACGGCCGGCTCTATTCCCTCTTCCTCGACGCCGACAAGCAATACAGCTGCGCCTATTTCGAAACGCCTGACACGACGCTCGACGAGGCCCAGCTCGCCAAGAAACGGCATCTCGCCGCAAAGCTGTTGATCCGAGCCCGGCGACCGCGTGCTCGATATCGGCTCGGGCTGGGGCGGCCTCGGCCTGTATCTGGCCGAAATGACCGGCGCCACCGTCACCGGCGTCACGCTGTCGACCGAGCAATTGCAGGTGTCGAACGCCCGCGCGGCCGAGAAGAACCTGGCGCGGTCGGCGAAGTTCTTGCTCGAGGACTATCGCGACATTCCGGGCCCGTTCGACCGCATCGTATCGGTCGGCATGTTCGAGCATGTCGGTGTCGATTTCTACGAGACCTATTTCAGGCGCTGCGCCGAACTGCTCACCGATGACGGCGTCATGATGCTGCATTCGATCGGCCGTTCGGACGGGCCCGACGTCACCAATCCCTGGATCGCAAAATACATTTTCCCCGGCGGCTACATCCCGGCGCTTTCCGAAGTGATGCCCGCGATCGAGCGCGCCGGGCTTCTGGTGTGCGACATCGAAATCCTGCGGCTGCACTACGCCGAAACCCTGAAAGCGTGGCGCGAGCGCTTCATGGCGCGGCGGGAGGAAGCGGTGCGGCTCTATGACGAGCGCTTTGCACGGATGTGGGAATTCTATCTGGCGTCCTCGGAAATGTCGTTCCGCAAGCAGAACATGATGAATTTCCAGATCCAGATCGACCAAACGCCAGGGCGTGGTGCCGATGACGCGCGACTACATCGCGCGTCGAGGAAGCGAAACTGCGCGGGATCGAGCGCGGCGGCCGGCCGCGGCTGCAAATTGCAGGCGGATAGGTCGCGAGCCGGTCTAGTTCCGCAGGCTGAAATGGGATGCGCCTGGGCGGGTATGGCGACGCCGGACGCGCCAGATGCGCGCTCACCGTGGCCAGCACCAGGCGGTCACAGGGCACCGCGCGGGATTTCCGGCGGGCGATATTCTTCCATGGTCTCGATCAGCATCGACAACCACAGCTTTTCGCCGTCTCCCGATCGCCATGGCTGAACTTGCTGGCCCATCGCCTGTTCCTTGCCGGTTCGCGAACCCTGTCACTACCAATCCCGACAGTGCCGAGCCGTTCCCGACCATGCGGTAAAGAAAACCCGTCGGATGTGATCTGCTTCACAAAAGTTCCGGCCGGCTTGCCCTAAATTTCGGAAATGGCCGAGAAAACACACCAACCATCGTTCAATCGACGAAGCGACATCGGCACCGACTACGCCTTGATCGCCATCGGTGTCGGGGCCGCCCTGATCGCGCTGATCTATCTCCTGCTGATTTGATCAGCGCCGGGATCGCGGTCCGGCAACGTCCTTGGAGTGAGTATGCCGGCGCGGCGAAAGGTTCATTCCACGCCGCAATTGTCCCGCTCTCTGTTCTGTAGAGAGTCGGACCGGCAGCGTCCTCCCAAAACCCGTCAAGCCTCAATGCTCCGGCGGGAACAGGATTCTCACACCCATTGTGTGAATCGGGCATAAGGCGCGTTGGCGCTTCCGCTCCGATCGGGAGAGGCGCTTTATCTGTGCCCCGCATCCGACAAAGTTCCACAGAACACTCAACGCCATGGCCACTTTTGATTCGAACGTTCTCAAGCTCGCGCCCGACCCGGGAACCCCGGCCTATCGGAGCGCACCGCACAATATCGAGGCGGAACAGAGCCTGCTGGGCGCGATCCTGGTCAACAACGACGCCTTCTACCGGGTTTCCGATTTTCTGGAGCCGAAGCACTTCTTCGAGCCGATCCACCAGACCATCTATGAGACCGCCGGCAGCCTGATCCGGATGGGCAAGGTCGCGACCCCGGTCACGCTGAAGACCTTCGTGCCGGCCGACACCGACATCGGCGGCATGACGGTCGGTCAATACCTCGCCCGTCTCGCCGCCGAAGCCACCACCATCATCAACGCCCAGGACTACGGACGAACGATCTACGAACTGGCGCTGCGCCGTGATCTGATCCGGATCGGCGAGGACATGGTCAATGTCGCCTTCGACGCACCGGTGGATTTTGCCCCGCGGGCGCAGATCGAGGATGCCGAGCGCAGGCTGTACGAACTGGCCGAATCCGGCCGCTACGACGGCGGCTTCCAGCGTTTTGCGCAGGCCCTCACCATCGCCGTCGATATGGCGGCAAAAGCGTTTCAGCGCGACGGCAAGCTGTCGGGCATTGCCACCGGCCTGCGCGATCTCGACATCAAGATGGGCGGCCTGCAGTCCTCCGATCTTATCATCGTCGCCGGCCGCCCCGGCATGGGCAAGACCGCGCTTGCCACCAACATCGCCTACAACGTCGCCAAGGCGCATCGCGCCGAAGTTCAGGCCGACGGCACCATGAAGTCCGTCAATGGCGGCATTGTCGGCTTCTTCTCCTGCGAAATGTCGGCCGAACAGCTTGCCACCCGTATTCTCGCCGAGCAGACCAGTATCGCCTCGAGCATGATCCGCCGCGGCGGCATCACCGAGGCCGACTTCGAGAAAATCCGCGACTACTCGATCGAATTGCAGTCGCTGCCGCTCTATGTCGACGAAACCGGCGGCCTGTCGATTTCGCAACTCACCGCGCGGGCCCGCCGGCTGAAGCGGCAGAAGGGCCTCGATCTGATCGTGGTCGACTACATTCAGCTGCTGCAGGGCTCGGGCAAAGCGGGCAACGACAACCGCGTGCAGGAAGTCACCGAGATCACCACCAGCCTGAAGGCGCTGGCCAAGGAACTGAACGTTCCCATCATCGCGCTGTCGCAGCTGTCGCGTCAGGTCGAAAGCCGCGACGACAAGCGTCCGCAATTGTCCGATCTGCGTGAATCCGGTTCGATCGAACAGGACGCCGACGTCGTGATGTTCGTGTACCGCGAGGAATATTACCTCGCCAACAAGGAGCCGCGCATCGGTACGCCGGAATACGAAAAATGGCAGCTCGACATGTCGCTGGTGCACGGCAAGGCCGAAGTCATCATCGGCAAGCAGCGCCATGGCCCGACCGGCACGGTCGAACTGCAATTCGAGGGTCAGTTCACGCGGTTCAGCGATCTGGCGCAGGACAGCCATCTGCCCGGCCGGACCTACTAACGACACCGCTGCCCGGTTGAACCGCCGCGGCCCCGCGCGTAAAGTGCGGTATGAACATCGTTTCCGACCCGAAATCGATCCCGCGCGGCAGCCTGCTCTCGCCTGAGGCCAACCGGCCGCGGCATTGCCGCTGCTACCGCGACCGCCACCGGCGTGCTGACCGTCGATCTCGACGCCATCGTCGCCAACTGGCGCAAGCTCGAGAAAACCGCCGTGCCGGCCGAATGCGCCGGCGTGATCAAGGCCGACGCCTATGGCTGCGGGGTCGATCCGGTCGCCCGCGCGCTCGCCGCCGCCGGCTGCAAGACCTTCTTCGTCGCCACCCTGGATGAAGCCCGCGCCGCCCGCGCCGCGGTGCCGTCGGCGGCGATCTATGTGCTCGACGGCTTCTTCCAGAATAGCGGCGACGCCTACGCCAAGATCGACGCCAGGCCCGTGATCGGCGATCTCAACGAGCTTGCCGAATGGGACGTGTTCTGCCGGCGCTCCGGCTGGGCCGGCGAGCGCAGCCATTCACATCGACACCGGCATGAACCGGCTGGGCCTCACCGTCACGGAAGCCCAGGGCATCGTTCCCCGGATCAATGCCGGCGATCACGGCATCACGCTGGTGATGAGCCACCTCGCCTGCGCCGAAAACCTCAATCATCCGCTCAACGCCAGGCAGCTCGCGACCTTCCGCGAGATCGCCAGTCTTTATTCCGGCGTGCCGGCCTCGCTGTCGAACTCCTCCGGGCGTTTTTCTCGGGCGCGCAATTCCAGTTCGACCTGGTGCGGCCGGGTGCGGCGCTCTACGGCGTCAATCCGACGCCGGAAGCCGACAATCCGATGCAGCCGGTTGTCGAACTGAAAGCCCGCATCGTGCAGATCCGCAATGTCGAGCGCGGCGAAAGCGTCGGCTATGGCGGAACCTGGACCGCGCGGCGGCCGACCCGGCTGGCGATCGTATCGGCCGGCTATGCCGACGGATATTTCCGCGCCGGCGGCAGCAATGACGGCACCCGCGGCGCCGAAGTGGTGGTCGCCGGCAAGCGCTGCCCGGTCGCGGGCCGCATCTCGATGGACCTGATGGCGGTCGACATCACCGACCTGCCCAACAACGCCGCGCGGCGCGGCCACATGGTGACGCTGATCGGCGAAGGCATCACCGTCGACGAACTCGCGCACCATTTCGGCACCATCGGATACGAAGTTCTGACCAGCCTCGGCCCGCGCTATGCGCGGGTCTACAAGGGCGGCGCGGCTGATCCTGATCGTAGCTTCGACCTAGAACGCATGGCGGGCAGCACCCTCTCCCTTTGCCCATGAAAATCGCCACGTTCAACATCAACAATATCAACCGGCGGCTGCCCAACCTGCTGCGATGGCTGCGCGCGGCAAAGCCCGACATCGTCTGCCTGCAGGAACTGAAATCGACCGACGCGGATTTTCCGCTTCGGCGCGATCAACAAGGCCGGCTACGGCGCGGTCTGGCGCGGACAAAAGACCTGGAACGGCGTTGCCATCCTGGCGCGCAACGCCGAGCCGGTGCTGATCCGGACCGAATTGCCCGGCGATCGCGACGACCAGGAGGCGCGCTACATCGAAGCCGCCGTCAGCGGCATCATCGTCACCAGCATCTATCTGCCGAACGGCAACCCGCAGCCCGGCCCGAAATTCGACTACAAGCTCGAATGGTTCAGGCGGCTGCGGCGGCATGCCGCAAAATTCCTCAAGCAGGACGTTCCGGTGGTGCTGGCGGGCGACTACAACGTCGCGCCAACCGCCGCTCGATATCTATCCGACGCGATCGTGGGACAAGGATGCATTGATCCAGCCGAAGAGCCGCGCTGCATTCAGTTCGCTGCTGGCGCAAGGCTGGCTTGATGCGATCCGCGACCTGCACCCGTCAAAGCCGATGTTCACGTTCTGGGACTACAAGCGGAACCGGTGGCCGCGCGACGCCGGATTGCGGCTCGACCATCTGCTGCTGAGCCCGGCGCTGGCGCCGCGCCTGATCAAGGCCGGCGTCGACCGCAAGCTGCGCGGCGAGGAAGGCGCCAGCGACCACGCGCCGACCTGGATCGTATTGCGCTAGCCTGGACTAGGCGACCGAAAGCCGCTTAGCATTGGCCGCGACGTGTTCGCGGTAGCGGCCGACGATGGTGGCGGCCGACGCGCCCGCCATCAGGCTCGCGCCGGCCTCGAACATCGCATCGACCTTCTCGCTCACCATGAGACGGGCTTCGCCATCCGCCTCGTCGTCGCCGGCGGCGAGTTTCGTCAGCCTAAGCCGGATCACTTCACAGGATTCAAACGCCAGCATGGCGCCGGCAAGCCACGGGAAGCCGGCATCGGACTGTTCGAAAAAGTTGCTGGTAAACATGGTCCACCCGACGTCTGTGGACCAAGGAGCACCAATTCTCGTTGCCCAGCTCAAATCCCCGAATTCACTGAGAGTACGTTTCAAATTTTAAAGGCTCGGCCACGATGCCGCTGGCATTTTTCGCTTCACAGCTACTGCCAGTTAACCAAGCCGCCGTCGCCATTCAATTTGCAAACAGCCGAAACAACTTCAGACACGTTAGCGGCCCCGCGGCGCGATGCGCTCGGGCTGTGCTGGAATTTTTCGCCCTGCGAAAACGAGGGCGTGGGGAATGCCGGGCGCCCAGTGCGCCCGCAGCCTCGTGCACGCATGGGGTGGATGCGCCCAGGACCGAACGGACGCTTTGCCGGTGACTCGGAAACAGCGGCAAAGGATTTTGTTTCGAAACCCTGCGGACCCCGACCTCCGCGACACGGACGCAACATGGCTGCCGGGCAATTAAAATACTTCGTTAAGACTCATGAACCTATTTTCGATCAGTTCTCGTTGTCGCCGGTGTTTGTCGCAAGTTTTTCCCGGGCACGACCCGGTTCTGACTGGTTAGATCGGTCAGAACCCACGCCGATCTCGCCGCCTGGTGGGTTTGCGCTTCGACGTCGTCGCCAACGCCGGATCGCGTGGCTGCTCTGGGTTTTACTCTACGGAAGCCTGTTGCTAAAAATACCCCGCCAGGGAGTTACAGTTGATCTCGCACAACATCTCACCAGGCGCCGTCAGAAGGGCGCGCGAATCAGACCGCAACTGCATTAAGAAGGATGCGGAAAAACGGCACGTCTGTATCCCTTCATGATCTTGCGCCTCTCTCGCTTCGTTCATCAGGTACCCGTCGGCAAGGATCGTACGTTGATCGTGCATGCGATCAGCCATATGCGCTTGCCCGCCGATCGCGATATCAGCGCTCTTCTGGATTATTTTGCCGAGCCGCGGCGGATTCCGGAAGATTACGATGCCATCGCGGCGTTGTTTCCGAACACGCGCGAGACGCCGGCGACGTTGCGCGATGCCGTCGAACGCTCGGTCATGGAATTGCTGTCTCGCCAAATTCTGACCGAGAAAACCCCGGAGGAAGAATTGGCCGCGGTCGGCGCCGAACTGGCCCCCAGCCATGGCCGCGATCCTGCTGAAATGCTCGAGCGCTATCGGCGCGGTTTGAAGGAGGGAGCTCAATCCTATTGGGCGGCCGGCGCCTCCTGGGGCCTTGAGGATTTCAGCGGAGTCGGCCGACGCGTCGATGTCATTCTGTTCGGCGATTGCGACATCCAGATGGAGGCCGATTTTCTGCGCCGGGAAGCGGCGCGTCGCAACATCGATTTGCATGTGTCGGCGACGTTCCCTGACGACATTCGTTTTGCGGCCGAGCGCAAGCACGATGCCGTGCTGATCGGCGCATTGCGGGCCCGGCATCTGGTCGCCGAGGACCTGGCCGACGGCTTTAATCCTCATGCCGCCTACATTGCTCATGCCACTCAGCTGCTGACACAGCTGCGCGAGACGACATCCGCCCCGATCCTGATCGACAATCTGCCCGAACCAACCGTGCAGCCGCTGGGACTAGCGGAACGGGGCGTGAAGGGACATCGCACCCGGTTCCGGTTGACGAATGTTGCGCTTGCCGAACTCGCCAACGCGTTTTCCGACGTTTACATGGTCGATATAGCGGCCGCTCTGGCGGCGGTCGGCGCCGAACGGCTGCTCGACGACGGACAGGTGGGATTCACCCATTTCGGTTCGCCGGGATGGATGTTGCAGCGGCCAGAAAGTGAAAAGGCTGCCGTTCACGGCATATTCCCGGATCCGGCTCCGCTGGCTCACGCACTTGGTGGCGACCCCTACGGCCGCGAGGCGGTTTTAGCGGAGAAACATATCGATGCGCTGGTCACCGTGACGGGAATCGGGCGCAAGAAGTGCGTTATTCTGGATCTCGACGGCACTTTGTGGCCGGGCGTGCTTGCAGAAACCGGCAGTCCATTTGCGTGGACGCCGGAAATCAGCGGCGCCTTCTCCTTCATCGGGCTCTATTTCGGCCTGCACGAAGCGCTGCTGTGTCTCAAGAAGCGCGGCTTCGTGCTTGCCTGCGTCAGCAAGAACGATGAAGCGACGGTGCGCGAGCTCTGGAAATATCCTGACCATTACCCGGCCCAGCGATTGCTCAAACCCGATGACTTCGTGACGTGGCGCATCAATTGGGACAACAAGGTCGACAATATCCGGTCGATAGCGGAGGAGTTGGGCTTCGGGCTCGATACGTTCCTGTTCATCGACGATAGTCCCGTTGAACGCGACCGCGTCCGGCAGCGACTGCCTGAGGTAGAGGTCTGGGGTGAAGATCCCTTCGCGCTGCGCAGGCGCCTGCTCAATGACCCGCGTTTACAGATACCGACGATTACCGCGGAGGCGGCAGCGCGCAGCGCGCTCGTCAAGGCGCAGATCGCCAGGCAGCATCTGCGGGCCGAGATTGTCGGCGAGGCGCAGTACATCGAATCGCTTCGGATTCAATGCCGGATCGAACGCCTGACCCCGACCTCTGCGAAATTGGCAAGGATCGAAGAGCTGTTTCAGCGCACCACCCAGTACAATACGACAGGTCGAAAATTCTCTTCGAGCGAATTGGCTGCGCTGGCCGGAAATCCGGACGCTCTGCTGTTTTCGATCGACGTCTCGGACCGCCTGGGAGATCACGGGACGGTGGGCGCCGCCGTCATTGCCGACCGCGAGATCATCGGATTCGCGATCAGTTGCCGCGCGCTGGGAATGGGCATCGAGCATAGTTTCCTGCGCCATGTTCTAAATGAAATGCAAGATGCGCCGGCCCCCCTGCGCGGGCGAATAATCCCGACGCCTCGCAATATTCCGGCGCGCAACCTCTACCGTGACAACGGCTTCACGGAAGCAGCATACGGAGTTTGGGAATTCGCGAAATCGACGACCGGCAATTGATTGGTCGGAGCCGCCGGTTTTCAAAGGTTGTGGCGGTCCCAAACGATCACCGCGAGCAGCTTTCGAGCGGGTAAAGGGTTTGCCGCGTGCATCGGCGTCGAAAATTCGCGATTGATTTGGTCCAACCATTGTAGTATTCAACCGTTCATGCAGTTTGAACCGGTCAAAAGCACGCGAATTTTCGAGGAGGTCTCCCGCCAAATCGGGGACCAAATACAATCCGGGCAGTTGAAAGCAGGCGAAAAACTTCCCAACGAGCGGGAAATGGCGGCCAACTTCGCGGTAAGTCGGCACGCCGTGAGGGAAGCGCTGCGTTCGCTGGAGTCGATCGGACAGCTCGAATTCAAGAAGGGCGCTGCCGGCGGCGCGTTCGTGACCAGAGACAATCCTCAGCCATTCACCAAGATCATGCGCGGCATGGTGGAAATTGGTGGAATTTCCCTGGAGCAACTCACCGAAGCACGACTCGCCGTGGAAACAGCGGTCATCGCGGTAGCCTGTGCGCGCGGCGACGATACCGGGCTTCAGGTCCTCGAAGCCAATGTAGCGGCAGCGGAACGCGAGACGCTTGCAGGCAATCTGGCCACCAAAACCAAACTGAATGTCGAGTTCCATATTCTGCTGGCTGAACTCACCGGCAATACGATTCTCATCATGATGATGAAATCCATGATGAGTATCCTGGTGGATTTCATCAGCCAGATCGGTTCGGTGATGGGCGTCGATGTCATCAAGTCGCGCCGCCGATTCCTCAAGCACCTGCGAAACGGCAACGCTGCAAAGGCTGCGCTGGAAATGGAGCAGCACCTGCAAATTTTGCATCAACACTATATCCGTGCCGCAAACAAAAAGTTGAAAAGTGGGAGTAAGCGCTAATGGCTGATCGCGAGGTCCTGAATTCGATGGTCGAGCAGACCAGGCGCTTTGTCCGCCAGGACCTGATCCCCGCAGAGGAATGGGTCGAGGAGCACGACGAGATCCCCGGCCATCTGATCGGCAAGATGAAGGAGCTTGGCTTCTTCGGAATGACTATCCCGGAACAGTACGGCGGCCTCGGATTATCGATGTACGAGGAGGTCTGTGTCGTAGCCGAGATCGGCTACGCTTCACCGGTGTTCCGTTCCTATTTTGGCACCAGCAACGGCGTTGGCACGCTCGGCATGCTGATCGACGGCACCGAGGAGCAACGCCAGAAGTATTTGCCGCGGATCGCCAGGGGCGAACTCATCGCCTCGTTCTGCCTGACCGAGCCAGGCGCGGGTTCCGACGCCGCGGCATTGACAACCAGGGCGACGCGAGACGGCGACAGCTACGTCCTCAACGGCACCAAGCGCTTCACGACAAACTCGCCACATGCGGGGATTTTCACGGTATTCGCGCGAACCGGCCCCAAGGAGCAGAAATCCGCGGGAATCTCTGCCTTTCTCGTCGAGCGAGATATACCGGGCATAACCGTTGCTCCTCACTATAAAAAAATGGGATTTCGCGGCTCCCACACTGCGGACGTTATCTTCGAGGATTGCAGGATTCCCGCTACCGCGCTGTTAGGCGGCCGCGAAGGGATCGGTTTCAAGACCGCCATGCGCTCGCTCGATCACGCGCGCATCCATATGTCGGCGGTAGCGACCGGCCTGAGCGCACGAATAATCGACGAAGGGGTGCGCTATGCCCTGGACCGGGTCCAGTTCGGCAAGCCGATTGCGCAATTTCAACTGATCCAGGGAATGCTCGCCGACTGTGAAGCCGAAGCACTGGCTTCACGGTCGATGATCGAGAACGTCGCCAGAATGAAGGATGAAGGCCGCACGGTCGTCAAGGAATCGGCTTGTTGCAAATATTTCACGACCGAGGCACTCGGCAGGATTGCGGATCGCGTTCTGCAAATTCACGGGGGATATGGCTACATCAAGGAATACCCGATCGAACGGCTGTTCCGCGACGCTCGCCTGCTGCGCATCTATGAAGGCACCAGTCAGATTCAGCAACTGGTCGTGGCGCGGGAAATGCTGAAACAGCACGCAGCCTGAACCGCCGTAGACATCGAATCGGGGACAGGCGATGGCAGGCCCACTTGACGGTATACGCGTGCTTGACCTGACGACCGTCGTCATGGGGCCCTACGCATCGCAATTGCTGGGGGATCACGGCGCGGATGTCGTCAAGGTGGAGTCTCCCGAAGGTGACGTCATGCGGCTGTCGGGGCCCATGAAGAATCCAAAAATGGGCCATCTTTATCTTTCGACCAACCGCAGCAAGCGGTCGATCGTGGTCGATCTGAAATCCGCCAAGGGACGCGAGTTGCTGCTTGAACTCGTCAAGACCGCTGACATTTTGCTTTACAACATCCGGCCGCAGGCGATGGCGCGTCTTGGCCTGTCTTATGAGCAAGTCCAACAGGTCAATCCGAAACTGATCTATGTCGGAGCATTCGGCTTCAGTCAGCGCGGACCCTACGCCGCTCGCCCTGCCTATGACGACCTGATTCAAGGCATGTCCGGACTGCCGTGGCTTTCGCTGCAGGCGGGTGCCCACGAACCGCGATACGCGCCCATGATCCTGGCCGATCGCGTGGTAGGGCTGCAGGTTGCCTTCGCAATCGTCGCCGCGCTGCATCATCGCGGCGTTACCGGACAAGGGCAGCGCATTGACGTGCCGATGTTTGAGACTCTGGTTTCGATCGTCCTGGGCGAGCACCTCGCCGGCGCGGCGTTTACGCCGCGGCTCGGAGACGCGGGCTATCAGCGCAGCCTTGCGTATAATCGACGGCCGCATCGCACGCGCGATGGGTACATTTGCACGCTGGTCTACACCGACAAGCACTGGCGAAGCTTCTTTGACGTGATCGGTCAGGCCGAAATGTTCGAAGATCGTCGTTTCTCATCCCAGGGCGAAAGATTGCAAAACATCGACGAGGTCTACGGCTACCTCGCCGGCGTTCTCGCGACACGAACCACCGACGACTGGCTCGCCGCTTTCACACAGGCGGATATTCCGGCGGCGCGCATGAATTCGCTCGATGACATCCTTGCCGACGAGCACCTCAACGCGATCGGCTACTTTCGCAGCGTCCAGCATCCTTCGGAAGGCAATATCACCGAACTCGCGATACCGACCGAATGGTCAGGTTCACCGCCGTCGATCGCACGTCATGCCCCCCGCCTCGGCGAGCACACGGCAGGAATCCTGAAAGAGAGCGGCATCGATCAGCAGACGATCGATGATCTGCTCAGGCAACGCGTCATCCAAGTACAAGAAGACGTAACAAGGGAAGAGAACAATGCTGTCGAGAACTCGCTTAATGTTCGCAGTTCAGTTTCTGTTGGCACTGTCGGCGTCAACTGGATGTCTCGCCCAGGTCTCTGACGATACGGTCAAGCTCGGCGTGCTCGACGACATGACCGGCCCCTACGCCGAGAACTCCGGACCTGGCGATGTTCTCGCCGTCAAAATGGCGATCAGCGATTTCGGCGGAAAGGTGCTCGGCAAGCCGATCGAACTGGTTTCCGGAGACCTGCAAAACAAGACCGACGTCGGCATGGCGATTGCGCGAAAATGGTTCGATATCGAGCAGGTTGACGCCGTCTTTGGCCTGGGCAATTCCGCGGTCGCCCTGGCGGTGCAAAAGCTCGCGCTGGAAAAGAACAGGATCACCGTCGCGACGGTTGCCGCGACCTCCGAGTTGACCGGCAAAGCCTGCTCGCCGAACGGGGTTCATTGGGTTTACGATACATATTCCCTCGCCAAGGGGGCCGCGACCGCGGTTGTCAAGCAGGGCGGCAAGAGCTGGTACTTCATCACGGCCGACTATGCGTTCGGTCATTCCCTGGAGGCCAACGCCACCGATTTTGTGAAGGCGCTTGGGGGTACCGTGATAGGCTCGGTCAGACACCCGACCGGATCGTCCGACTTCAGTTCTTTCATCCTGCAAGCCCAATCCTCCAAGGCGCAGGTCATCGGGGTCGCGAATGCGGGGGCGGATACCATCAACACCATCAAGCAGGCCGCCGAATTCGGGGTCATGAGCCAGGGACAACGGGTGGTCGGCCTGCTGATGCAGGATACCGAAATTCATGCCCTGGGACTAAAGGCCACGCAGGGGTTGCAGTTCGTCGAAGCCTTCTATTGGGACCAAAACGACGAGACGCGTGCGTTCTCCAACCGGTTCTGGAAGGAGTATGGCCAACCGCCGACCGAGGTGCAGGCCGGGACCTATGGCGCCGCCATGCATTATCTGAAGGCGGTTCAGGCGGCCGGAACCGACGAAGCCACGGCGGTGATGGCGAAGATGAAGTCCATGCCGATCAACGACTTCATGACGAAGAATGGCAGGATTCGCGAAGACGGCAGGGTGATTCGCGACATGTATCTGCTGCAGACCAAAACTGTCTCGGAGTCGAAAGGCGAATGGGATCTGCTGAAAGTCGTTGCGACGATTCCGGGAGACGAGGCCTTTCGGCCACTTTCAGAGAGCGAGTGCCCGCTGGTAAAGCGATAGTAGTCACCCGGAATCACCACCCTGCCGGTGCTGTTCGGACGCGCCGACGAGGTGATCGAGTGACTGGCATGTCCGTTGTTGCCCCCCGAACGGGCTTCGTCGTCCCATGTATTTGCTGCCGTCGACACGGAGTGTGAACGGAACGATTGCGCGAAGAACTGAGCGCATTCCGGGGGCACACCGATCCATGCACAAAGCAAGCAACAACCTGCTGCTGCGTGAGGCGGCGGGGTCAACGGCGCGGACCGTTTCCCAAACCTGGCTTTATGTCGGAATGGCCGTCGTCCCACGGATATTTCGCCGTTAGAATTTCCTGCCCCCGCCCTTTGCCGGCTTCTGATCGGTGCTTGCGCCTTTGATTTCGTCCTGCGTGACGCGGCAGTCGCCGTTCTTGTCGTACTGCAAAATAAACTCGCTCGGCTTGTCAACAAACTCGCTGCGGGTGATCTTTCCATCCTGGTTTTCATCAAAGTAGCCGAAGTCCGCGTCGGCGAAAACGGTACCAGCCTTGCGGATTAATCTGAATTCGGATGGATCGAGATGCCCGTCGCGGTTGCGATCGGCCAGGGTGAATAGCCGATCAAGGTAACTCTTCCACTCATCGCAGGTGTAGATACCATCATGGTTGGCGTCCCAGATGTCGGCTCCGTTCGCCGATAGGGCGTCTTTTGGCGACCGGGGACCATGGGCGGCATCGCCAGCCGGAACGGATTGTGCCGAAGCATAGGGCGCGGTCGTCAGAAGCAACCCTACGGCGATGCTGATGCCGCGAACAAACCTTGTGCGTAACAACTCTCTCTCCCGTTTTCGTCCGCAACAACTCCGAAACAGCGCGGTCGTTCGGGCCGAATTAGGGACATAATCGATATCGGAAATATGCCGTTACAATCCCGGGATCACAAATGATGACGCCGATTTTGGACCAATGCGCGCCGTCAAGAAGCGGACGCAGTCGGCAAACGATCGGCCCGCACACGCCACAATCGGAAATGTTCGGAAATAGCCGGTCATTATTTCGTCCTCTGAATAGCCAAATCGTAAGTTGGAATCCGACATGCCGCAGATAGAGTCCGCGGCGCACCTTGTGACGGAGCACTCAATGGATTCGAAAAGCCGTTTGCTTGCGGTTCATCGGTGCGCCGAGCCTTCTCCGCGGACGGATGCTTGAGAACGTGATGACGACGCAGATGTGCTCCCCCGTCATTTGCTCTGCAGATGTGCCGGCGAGCAAGATAGTTCGACCGACCCGACGCGCGCGGCCGTCGCTGGCGCGCCGGATCGCGCGGCGCGTCCTTTCGCCGGCCCGTTGGATATGCGCTGGCTTGATCGGTTTAGCCCTTGCCTTCCCCGCCTGCGCGCAGGAGGCATGGAACCCGTTCAGTCGAGCGCCGCGCGATCCGATCGAGCAAGGCAAGGTCGACAGCGACAACGACCCGGCGGAAGCGATCAACCGCGAGATCTTCAAAGCCAACAAATTTTTCGACGACATCATCTTGAAGCCGGTTGCGCGGGCCTACGTCGAGGATGTGTCCCCGGAGCTGCGTCGGAGCATTCACAATTTCACCAACAATGTCGGAGAGCCCGTCGTTTTCGCCAACGATGTCCTGCAAGGCAATGTCGAACGGGCCTGGAATACGACGCAGCGCTTCGCCGTCAACACCACGATCGGCACCCTCGGTTTCGTCGATGTCGCCGACACATGGGGCCGGCCGCATCACTACGCGGATCTCGGGCAGACTCTCGCCGTATGGGGAATAGCGGCTGGACCCGCCGTGCAAATTCCAATTCTCGGTCCATCCAACCTTCGCGATGCGTTCGGGCTGGCGACAACGAGCCTCGCCAGTACCTTCGCTCTTCAGGGCACGACCGGCAGCATCATCTCCTACACCGAGTTCGGCGCGACCGGCGTGGACGACATCGACTACCGTTCGAAATTGCTGCCGAACACGGACGCGCTCGAAAAGAACTCGAAGGATCTTTATGCGTCGCTCCGCCTTATCAAAGCGCAGTTGCGCGCGAAGCTCGTCGAGGAAGGCAAGGCGGGGCGTGTGTCGCACGACGAGTGAAGCAGCGCCGAACCTGCGCGCCATTGAGAGAGACTGCGCAAGCGTCGTGTCCGAGATGGGCAACGCTTATACGAACAGGGCCGGCGCAGCGGCGAGGCCTTGTGATCCTTTGCGACACCAGATCGGAGAAAAAGGAATGCTACGGTTATTTCCGCAACGGCTGCAGCGAACTGCGCTGGCGATTGGCCTGCTTCTCTTGCCGGTCTCTACGTTGGCACAACAACGCCAAAGCAGCGCATTTTCCCGGTTTGCCGGCGACTGGTCCGGCGAAGGCACCGTCAAGACGTCGGCGGGGATCGAGCGAATTCGCTGCAAGGCGCATTACGACGTGACGCCGGACGGCACGTCGCTTGCGCAGACCTTGCGTTGTGCGAGCGACAGCTACAAGCTCGAGGTCAGAAGCGAGGTCGCTGCGACGGGAACCCGGTTCGCCGGGAAATGGAATGAGGTTACGCGCGACACGATCGGCAACATCTCCGGGACGATCACCGGCACCGGAATTCGCGGCAAGATCGACGGCATTGGATTCACCGCGGATCTGGCCATATCGGCCCAGGCCAACCGCCAGTCGGTCACGATCGATCCCACCGGAGCAACCGACATTTCGCAGGTCGCGATCACGTTGACGCGTATCTAGCCGGTGCCTCAACTTCCGCTTCGGCGGGCGATGCAGACCAACCGCATGAGCCCGCCAGGCGTGGTGTGACCCACGCTGCTGGAGATCAGGAAACGGCGCGCTGGCACGTCCCGGTCAGAACGCCTTCGGCGCGCCGCTGAAGCGGCGCGCTATCCCTTGCTTGGTCGCCGCGTTTCGCCGTCATAGTCTCGGAAATGAGGGTCCCCAGGCCCCGATTCGCGAGAGGCACACCCCTTGGGATTCTTCTTCGTCCTCATGGTCGGGCTGCTCGCCGGCACCATCAGCGGCATCGTCGGCACCGGCTCGTCGATCATGCTGATGCCGGTCCTGGTCTATCAATACGGGCCGAAGCAGGCGGTGCCGATCATGGCGATCGCCGCGGTGATGGCCAACCTGTCCCGCATCCTGGCCTGGTGGCGCGAGGTCGACTGGCGCGCCTGCGCCGCCTATTCGATTCCCGGGATGCCCGCTGCGGCGCTGGGCGCCCGCACCCTGCTGGCGCTGCCGTCGCATGCGGTCGATATTTCGATCGGCCTGTTCCTGATCGCGATGGTGCCGGCGCGGCACTGGCTCGCCCGCCACCAGCTCAAACTGTCGCTCTGGCACCTTGCTGTCGGTGGCGCCGTGATCGGCTACATCACCGGCATCGTGGTCTCGACCGGGCCATTAAGCGTGCCGCTGTTTCTGTTCTACGGCCTCTCCAGGGGCGCGTTTCTCGCCACCGAGGCGGCAAGCTCGCTCGGCCTCTATGTCAGCAAATCGATCACCTTCCAGCGCTTCGGCGCGCTGACGCCGGATATCGCGCTGAAGGGCCTGATCGCGGGCTCGTCGCTGATGTCAGGCGCCTTCGTCGCCAAGCGTTTTGTGCTGCGGCTCGACGCCGACATGTTCCGGCTGGTGATGGACGGGATCATGCTCGCGGCGGGGCTTTCGATGCTGTGGAATGCGGCGCATTCACCGTAACGGCTTGGGGCGATTTCGACGCAATCCGATCGGCGCTCATGACTCGCATGGACAGTATCAAGACAAAGGTCGCGGCAACCGAGGCGACCTCATCTGCTTAGCGATCAGGGGGAGGTTCGACGTCGGGCGCGAAAGGACTCGGATCGGGCTTCCCGGTTTTTTCAACCTGCGATTTGAGATCGGCGGCCTTCTCGACAAGGAAAGCCGCCAAGTTGGGATCGTTGGTCGACTTGGCGAACTTTAGAAATGTTGCCGCCTGACGCATGAGATACAGTCTGCCTGCCACGATGCTTTCCCGTAATGCCAGCCCACGCCAATCACGCCGGAGCCGGGATTTTGTTCCGGGGCGAATGCACAAAAGTCTGCTTGGGGGATTCAGCGCAACACTTTCCGCTCGGGCGCGAAATAGAACAAAAAAGGAACGAAATCTTCATTTTCGTGCTATGGACTGCGACAACACCGACTCAACCAACCCAGCGTCAGCCCTCCGCCATGGCCAAGAATGTCCTCTCCTTTGTCTGCCAGAACTGCGGCGCGGCTTACAACCGCTGGCAGGGCAAGTGCGAGTCCTGCGGCGAGTGGAACACGCTGGTCGAGGAGGACACCACTGGTTCAACCTCGATGCCGGTCTCGATCCGCAGCAAGCGCAAGGGCCGGCTGTTCGCGCTGGAAACCCTGACCGGCAAGAGCGTTGAAGCCCCTCGCCTGCCCTCCGGCATGGCCGAACTCGATCGCGTTACCGGCGGCGGTTTTGTCCGGGGGTCGGTGCTCCTGGTCGGCGGCGATCCCGGCATCGGCAAATCGACGCTGTTGACCCAGGCCACCAGCCTGTTGGCGCGCGCCGGCCATCGCGCGGTCTACATTTCAGGCGAAGAGGCGGTGGCGCAGGTGCGGCTGCGCGCCGAGCGTCTCGGCCTTGCCGATGCGCCGGTGCAGCTCGCCGCGGAAACGTCCGTAGAGGACATCGTCTCGACGCTGTCGGAGGGCGCGGTGCCGCGCCTGATCGTGATCGATTCGATCCAGACCATGTGGACCGACACGGTGGAATCCGCGCCGGGCACGGTGACCCAGGTGCGCGCCTCGGCGCAGGCGCTGATTAGGTTTGCCAAGAAATCCGGCGCGGCCATCATCCTGGTCGGCCACGTCACAAAAGACGGCCAGATCGCCGGGCCCCGCGTGGTCGAACACATGGTCGACGCGGTGCTGTCGTTCGAGGGCGAAGGCTCGCAGCAATTCCGCATCCTGCGCGCGGTCAAGAACCGCTTCGGTCCGACCGACGAGATCGGCGTGTTCGAAATGACCGGTCTCGGCCTGCGCGAAGTCTCCAATCCGTCCGAGCTGTTTTTGTCCGAACGCGATCTGGGCAGTCCGGGCACTGCGGTCTTCGCCGGCATCGAGGGCACCCGGCCGGTGCTGGTGGAATTGCAGGCGCTGGTGGTGCCGACCTCGCTCGGCACGCCGCGCCGCGCCGTGGTGGGCTGGGATCCGAGCCGGCTGTCGATGGTGCTGGCGGTGCTGGAGGCCCATTGCGGCGTCAAATTGTCCTCTCATGACGTTTATTTGAACGTGGCCGGCGGCCTGCGGATCCAGGAGCCGGCCGCCGACCTCGCCGCCGCCGCCGCGTTGGTGTCGTCGCTGGTCAATGCACCGCTGCCGACGGACGCGGTCTATTTCGGGGAGATTTCGCTGTCGGGCGCGGTCCGGCCGGTGGCGCAGACATCGGCCCGCCTGAAAGAGGCCGCAAAACTCGGATTTGGCCGCGCTGTGCTGCCCGAACCGGCGCGTGGCGAGGCCGGCGGCGACGCCGGTCTGGTCCTCAATACCGTCGGTGGGCTGACCAGCCTGGTGGCGGACATCGCCGCGCGTGGCAGTCCCAGGGTAACTCGGGAGCCGAATCGGGAGGGAGATCGCGAGCCAGTCGGGGACGGCGCACCGGCTGAGAAAAATACCACACCTGCGAGATTCCGACGTCAGGAAGGCTAGCCGGGCGTGACCTTGCCCGCCCCCGCCGCTATACCACCCGCGGCGCAGCCGGGGGTGACACCATTTCCGGCCTTGCGGGATATGCCATATCACCGTCACTTGGGGTGGCACCGACACGCCGATTCGCGGTTTCGAACTTACGAGCGGACCTGACTAGCCGATGCCGATAACGATACTCGATCTCGCTTTGCTCGCCGTGATGCTGATTTCCGGCCTGCTCGCGATGGTGCGCGGCTTCATGCGCGAGGTGCTGTCGATCGCCGCGTGGGGCACCGCGGCGCTGGTCACGCTCTATGCCTATCCGCGTCTGTTGCCCGCCGCAAAAAGCTATATCGGCGGCAGCGACATGATCGCCACCGTCGCTGTCGTCGCCGGGGTGTTCGTCGCGACCCTGATCGTGGTTTCCATCGTCACGGTGCGGATTTCCGACATGATCCTGGATTCCCGGATCGGCGCGCTCGACCGGACGCTCGGATTCTTGTTCGGGCTGGCGCGGGGCCTGCTGATCGTGGTGGTCGCGTTCCTGTTTTTCAGCTGGCTGGTGCCGGACAAGCAGCGGCCCGACTGGGTCACCGGCGCGAAGTCCCGGGTGGTGCTGCAGGGAACCGGCGATTGGCTGATGTCGCTCTTGCCGGACGACCCCGAGAACACCATCTTGAAGAGGTTCAAGAAGAACAAGCCGGATGACGAACAGACTGACACCGATCCGGCGGCGGCGCCGACCGGTGATGGCTACAGCAAGCCTGCCCGCGACAGCCTGAAAAAGCTGATCGAGAAACCCGCGGGACATTGAGACCAGGTCAAAAGAGAGGCGCGATGGACTGTCAACAGGGCCCTTCCGATGAAGCCGCTCCACGCGATCTGAACCTCGGCCCGATCGATCCGCAATCGCTGGATTCCGGATCGCAAGATTTTGGTCCGCGAGAGTCAGACCTGCAGGATTCCGGTCTGCAGGACTCGGACCTGGAAGGCGACACGTTGCGCGAGGAGTGCGGCGTGTTCGGAATCTTCGGCCACCCCGAAGCCGCCGCCATCACCGCGCTCGGATTGCACGCCCTGCAGCACCGCGGCCAGGAGGCCGCGGGCATCGTCTCCTTCGACGGCACCCGGTTTCACAGCGAACGCCGGCTCGGCCTGGTCGGCGACACTTTTTCGCGCCGCGAGGTGATCGAGCGCCTGCCCGGCAACGCCGCCGTCGGTCATGTCCGCTATTCCACCACCGGCGCCACCATCCTGCGCAACGTGCAGCCGCTGTTCGCCGAGCTCAATGCCGGCGGCTTCGCGGTCGGCCACAATGGCAATCTCACCAACGGGCTGACCTTGCGCCGCGAACTGGTGCGCAACGGCGCCATGATGCAGTCCACCACCGACACCGAAGTCATCCTGCATTTGGTCGCGCAGTCGAAGCGCAGCCGCTTCATCGACCGCTTCATCGAATCGCTGCGCGCCATCGAAGGCGCCTATTCGCTGGTGGCGATGACCAACAAGAAGCTGATCGGCGCGCGCGATCCGCTCGGAATTCGCCCGCTGGTGCTGGGCGAACTCGACGGTTGCCCGATCCTGGTCTCGGAGACCTGCGCCCTCGACATCATCGGCGCGAAATATGTCCGCGACATCAATCCCGGTGAAGTCGTGGTGTTCGACGAGCACGGCACCCAGAGCCACAAGCCGTTTCCGCCGATGCCGCCGCGGCCCTGCATCTTCGAATACATCTATTTCTCGCGCCCGGATTCGATCGTCGGCGGCCGTTCGGTCTATGACGTGCGCAAGGCAATGGGCGCCGAACTCGCCCGCGAAAGTCATGTCGAGGCCGATGTGGTGGTCCCGGTGCCGGATTCCGGCGTGCCGGCCGCAATCGGCTATTCAAGGGAATCCGGGGTGCCGTTCGAACTCGGCATCATCCGCAACCACTATGTCGGCCGCACCTTCATCCAGCCGACCCAGAGCGTACGCGAATTGGGGGTGCGCATGAAGCATTCCGCCAACCGCGCGGCGATCGAGGGCAAGCGGATCGTGCTGATCGACGATTCGCTGGTGCGCGGCACCACCTCGAAGAAGATCGTGAAGATGATGCGCGACGCCGGCGCCCGCGAGGTGCATTTCCGGATCGCCTCGCCGCCGATCACTCATCCCGACTATTACGGCATCGACACCCCGGACCGTGCCGGCCTGCTGGCAGCGACGCATAATCTGGAAGAGATGCGCCAGCTGATCGGCGCCGACACGCTCGCGTTCCTGTCGGTCGACGGCATCTATCGCGCCATGGGCGAGCCCGGCCGCGACCCGGCGCACCCGAAATTCACCGACCATTGTTTTACCGGCGATTATCCCGACCCCGCTGACCGACATGACGCAGACCGAGGCCCAGCCGCGGCAATTGTCGCTGCTGGCGGAGGCGAGTTAGCAGACCCCCCTCGTGTCGTCCCCACGAACGCGGGGACCCATAACCCCTGGCGCAAGTTGTTTCAACAAAGTTAGACACGAGCGCCTTCCCGCATCATAACCCTCACGGCGTATGGGTCCCCGCGTTCGCGGGGACGACGATTTGCTAGAGTCCTTGTCCATGACCCTTCCCCTCGCTTCCCGCATCGCTCTCGTCACCGGCGCATCGCGCGGCATCGGCTACGCCACCGCGCGCGCGCTGGCGAAGGCCGGCGCGCACATCGTCGCCGTGGCGCGAACCCAGGCCGGGCTCGAAGAACTCGACGACGAGATCCGCCAGGCGGGCGGCAGCGCGACCCTGGTGCCGCTCAATCTCACCGATTTCGAGGGCATCGCCCGGCTCGGCGCGGCGCTGCACCAACGCCATGGCAAGCTCGATATTCTGGTCGGCAATGCCGGCGTCGCCGGCCCCTCCTCGCCGCTCGGGCATATCGAGCTGAAGCCGTGGACCGACGTGATGGCCGTCAACGTCACCGCGAACTTCCAGTTGATCCGCTGCATGGAGCCGCTGCTGAAGCAGTCCGACGCCGGCCGCGCGGTGTTCGTCACCTCGGCCGCCGCCAACAAGGCGCTTGGCTATCTCGGTCCCTACGCGGCCTCGAAGGCCGCCCTGGAAACGCTGGTGCGGGTGTGGGCCACCGAAACCGCATCGACGCCGGTTCGCGTCAACCTGTTCAATCCGGGGCCGATCCGGACCCGGATGCGCGCAACCGTATTTCCCGGCGAAGACCCGTTGACGCTCGACACCCCGGAGCAGGCCGCGGAATTCATCGTGCCGATGTGCGCGCCGGACTGGAACGAGACCGGCAAGTTCTATGATTACACCACCCGCACGCTGCAGAGTTTTCGCGCGCCGGCTTGACGTGATGATGGGTACTCCATCGCTACGCGACCAACCATCATCCCGCGGAAGCGGGAGCCAGTAAACACTGACGCCTGAGATTACCGGATCATCCGCTTTCGCGGATGATGACGGCGATCGGTGAAGCGCGCGCCTGATCCGGCGTCGGGCGCAGGCCCGCCAGCGGATTGTCTCCTATCGGCAACAGGACAACTCAATCGAGGGACGCTAGCGCTCAGTCCTAGTGGAGTGTCGCCCAGTCCAAGCCGATTCCCCCCGAACGTCCTATAAAAGCGGCTCAGATTGGGCGGGGGCCGTATGATGAAATTTCTTGTAGCGGTTTTGGTTGCACTATTTGGCGCCACCTCGGCTTTAGCGGCCGATCTCCCGGCGCGGACCTATACCAAGGCACCGGTCTATGTCGATCTCGGCTACGACTGGACCGGTTTCTATATCGGCGGCAACGTCGGTTACAGCTGGGGAAGATCCAGCGATACCTCGACGCTGACCAACGGCGCGGGAACGGCTCTGTTCGCCAGCGGCGGCGGCTCCAACCTCGATGGCGTCGTTGGCGGCGGCCAGATCGGTTACAACTGGCAGGTGCAGAACTGGGTGTGGGGCTTCGAGGCCGACATCCAGGGCACCGACGAAAAGGGCAGCCGCGGATTTACCTGCCCGATCGGCACCTGCAGGCCGTCAACGGCTCCTCCTGTCGGCGGAATTGGCTTTTTCCCCATTCCCGGTGCCGCGGTTGCGGTAGCTTTGAGTCAGAAGATCGACTGGTTCGGAACGGTTCGCGCCCGGGCCGGCGTTCTGGTGTCCCCGAGGGTGCTGTTGTACGCCACCGGCGGCCTGGCTTATGGCGAGGTCGATTCCAGCGAGACTATCGGAGCCCTGAGCGGGTTTTCCAGCAACAACACCAATGTGGGCTGGACGGTCGGCGCCGGCGTCGAAGGCGTGATCGGCGGCAACTGGACCGCCAAGCTCGAATATCTGTACGTCGATCTCGGCCGGACCTCCGGATCGTTTGCAACGACGATCCCGGCATTCGGCGCCGGTCTGGTCCCCAGCGGCACGCTTACCAGTTCCTACAGCTCGCGCATCACCGACAACGTGCTGCGGGTCGGCCTGAACTACAAGTTCGGCGGCCCAGTGGTCGCGAGATACTGAGCTTTTTTCGCATCAAGGAAAACCGAGCCCGGCCCGTGCCGGGCTTTGGTTTTGGCGGCCGCTGAACTTCGCGGCAGCAGGCGCAGAGAACACGTCGGCGATGAGGCCTGCGATGGCAATTCCGGCCTGGGTTGGAGTTGAACCTGAGATTGCAGCCGTGCGACAACTCCCGGTGCCGGATGTGATCGCTAGGCAGGGCTGGGCGCATGACGAACGATGAAATGAAGACGCTCCGGGTCACCACCGGAGCTTTTCATCAAAACGGCGGCATCGATGCCTTTCGCGAGATTTTCGGGCGCGAGATTCTCGGTATTGAAATCGATCCGCTCGACGGCCATCCGCTCGATATCAATCTGACGCTGCGGTCGCTGCCGGGCTTCGCCATGGCCTCGGGATCGTTGTCGCCGATGCGCAACCGGCACACCGCCGCACTGCTCGACAATGACGATGTGGTCCTCGTGGTGATGCAGAGCGGGGTCGGCGAAGTGAACCAGTACGGCCGTATGGCTGTTGTCAGCGAGGGAGAGGCCGTTCTCACCGCCAACGGCGCCGAGGCCACGTTCACCGGACGAACGCCGACCCGTGTCATCAATTTCCGGCTCAGCCGAAGCCTGCTGACGCCCCATGTCGCCGATCTCGACGCCCTGGTGGCGCGGCCGATCCCGAGGGATAACCGCACCCTGCGGCTCCTGGCGGGCTATGCAACGATGCTCAACGATCAGGATGAACTCGCAACCGCCGAACTTCGCCATATGGTTGCCTCCCACATCCATGGCTTGGCGGCGCTGCTGCTCGGCGGCAACGGCGACCCCGCACTGCGCGAACAGGGCCTGCGCGCCGCACGGCTGAGATCGATCAAGGACGATATTCTCGAGAGGATCGGACACCACGACCTGGCGCTGGCCGATGTCGCGCGAAGCCAGCAGATCTCGGAAAGTTATATCCGTCAGCTGCTCGCGGAAAACGGCACAAATTTCACGGATTTTGTTCTGGGCGGGCGCCTGACGCGCGCGCATCATATGCTCACCGATCCGCGTTACGGCGACCGCAGCATCAGCGCGGCGGCGTATGAAGCCGGCTTCGGCGACCTTTCCTATTTCAACCGCACGTTCCGCCGCCGCTACGGCGCGACGCCGTCGGACGTCCGCGAGGCCGCGCGACGGGCGAAAGACGGCTGATCTTCATCGCGTGGAACGAGACCAGGGCGCGGACTCGTTCGCACGGTGGCAGTCCATAGTCCGCGGGTCCATACCGCTTGCTTCGAGCTTCCGGTTGGCCGCTTGAATCACACCAAACCGCTGCCTTCAACCGGACAACCCGCATTTCCGGGATTGCCCCTAACCAGACGTGCTGCGGGCGTACCAAAATCGACGCGAATGACCCGGACCGGAAGTCGCAGCAATCACAATTGTGGCGCTTAGATAATCGCAGGGTATCGAACCTCGGTCATCATGCCCGTCATCATGTGGTAGAGATTGTGGCAGTGAAACGCCCATCGGCCGGGATTGTCGGCGTCAAAGGCGATGGTGACGCTGCCCATCGGTGGTATCAAAACGGTGTCGCGCACGGCACCTGCGAGCGGCGCACCGTTTATTGCGACCACCTGGAAAGCGTGGCCATGAAGGTGCATCGGGTGCGGCATCATCGTGTGATTCACCATCTCAATCGTCACGCGCTGCCCCGGCGCGATCGTCAGCGGGGTTACGTTGGGCCAGTATTCGCCGTTCAGCGACCAGGCATACGGCGCCATGGCGCCGGCGAGGATCACGCGGTGCGTCACGTCGGGCGCGCGCGGCGCCAGGGGCGTGACCGCTTCAAGGCGATGTTCAAGCGAGAGATCGACCGGCGGCGCATTTTCTCCAGCCTCCTCGGCGAGGCGCGACACAGGCGCGCCGGACGCTGCGAGAACGATCCCTGTGCGTGCCCGCTTGCCCTCGACCTGCGCGAAGATTGGATAGGAGCCGTTCCGAGGAAGATCAATCAGCACGTCGAGCCGCTGGGCGATGGCGAGCGGGAGACGGGTGATGCGCACCGGTCGAACAGGATGGCCGTCGACGGCGACGATGGTGCCGCTGAGGGCACCGAGTTCGACCCAGAACTGTGTTGAGGACGCGCCGTTCACCAACCTCAGCCGGACCCGTCCGCCCGGTTCGGTGCGGATGACCTCCGGATCGGTGAGGGTACGGTCATTGGCGAGGAATGCGTCGTAGTCGATGTCGTTCAGGTCCATCGCCATGCCGGGCGCCATGTTCATGGCCCCCATAGTCCCCGAGTGCATGGCGCCCATCCTCCCCGAGCCCATCTTCATGTTGTTGCCGATGCCACTCTTCGGCATCGCACTCTCACTGCCGTTGGATTTGGTCAGTCCGGCGAGCAATTCGTCCGGCGTTTGAAAGCTGAAATCATGCAGTATCAGCACCACCTCCTGACGGTCTGCGCGCATATTCTCGGCGCTGCGCACGATCAGCGGCGCGGTCATCAGGCTCTGTTCCTGCATGCCCTGATGCGAGTGCATCCAGTACGTGCCAGCGATCGGCGCGTAATCATAGGACTGGGTGTCACCCGCCGGGATCGGTGGCGTTTGCGGCCAGGGAAAGCCGTCCTGCTTCCAAGGCGGCAACTGGCCGTGCCAGTGGATGATGGTGGATGTGCCGGCCTGATTCACGAGATCGACGTCAAAGCGCTCGCCGGGCGAGAGCGTGATGCCGGGATTTCCGTTCGGCCCGATGAGGCCGAATACTCGCGCCGGCTTGCCGTGGACGTCGAGGGTTCTGGTGCCGGCGGTCAGGCGAAGCTTGCCGGTGCGGGGTTCGGGCGCGGCAGTAGCGCAGGTTGCCGGCAGGAAGGGGATCGTGCCGGCCATCGCAGCGCCGGACGCAAGGACCTGCCGGCGGGTTAGGAGCATGGGCTTTTCATTCTCTCTCAACGGACTTGTCCATATCGCTCCCCGTTGGAGGTCGCCACCAATTCAACTTGATGCTTGTTCAGGATTGCCGCGATTTGCGCGCTATTGCTGGAATATCGGACGGCGGCGCCGAGATGGCAGGTGATCGCATCGAGGTCGATATCCTTGCGCGATCTGCCCGAGAGCTACGGGTCACACAACCAATCGCTTCGTCCGCTTTCGAAAGGCGGGGAATCTGGCAACAGATTTTGAACTTGTTCGCCGGGTGCGGGCGCTTCAAAAACTGATTGTGGAACGAAGTGCAAGCACCAACGCATTTGGCCGCAAGCTGCCGTCGCTGTTAAGGACGCCACCGCCCGGACGGATGATGTATTGCATCTCCGGCTGAACCGTCCACCACTTTGTCCATTGGGCCTGGTACATCACCTCGATCATGGTTTCCCCGCTCCGCACCGGGTAGAAAAAGTTTCCGAACGATCCGATGTCGGAATCGAGCCCCCGGGCATTGTCCCCAACCCGCGCATATGCGAAGGCAACTCCGATCTTGTCGTCCGGTCGACGAGGTATGAGGCCTTTGTACATCAGTCCTCCGTCAGCATAGAAATTGATCAAGTTGCGATCGTCTGGCACGCCGCCCGCGCGAAAAAACGCCGACAGGCCTTGGTCGTCCGTGCCGGGAACACGATAGAGCATCTGATCGACGACCCCGTAGAAGCCCAAGTCTCCGGTGTGATTGAGCGGAATGCCAGTCGACAGCGGGTCCGCGAGCGATCGGCCGGTATTGTCGAAGCGCTGATCAGCGAAGCGCGGGCTGGTGTGGTACCAGGCGCCGATTCTGTAAGCGCCGGGGAGTCCCTTGGAGTCCTTACTTTGGTTGGGCTCATAGCTGGCTTCTGCGATGAAAAAGGCGCCCCCGCGAAAGCTGAAAACCGTGCCGGTCGGAAGCGGCCCGCTTTGATTGGAACCGTTTCCGCCGCTGGGATCGCCGCTGAATACGGCTGCTTGAAACGCCACGTCGTCAGCAGGCTTGATCCGCACGCGAACGCCCGGGTCCGGAAGCGGATAGGCCGGTCCTCCGGCCGGAAGATTGCCAGCAAGGAATGTAGGCCAACTGATACCGTTGTTGATGAAATTCGCCGCAGTCTTGCTCTGGAGAAATTGGCTATCCCCCGACATGAGACCGGCCCGAAAGGACAAGCGGTCATTGAAGACGTTCTGTTCGTACCAAAACGAATAGAGCCGTGCCACCGGTCCAGCTTCG
The DNA here is from genome assembly GCA_963734795.1 of uncultured Alphaproteobacteria bacterium. Lineage (GTDB taxonomy): Bacteria > Pseudomonadota > Alphaproteobacteria > Rhizobiales > Xanthobacteraceae > Bradyrhizobium. The sequence continues at coordinate 771,071 of CAVTIW010000007.1, read as the reverse complement.
AGATTCGACACCGCCAGAATATTGCCGAGGTACGTTGAACTGAAAGAAGGCCCGTGGGTGATGAGGCCATGGGTGTGGAATTTGCTTCCCTCCCAGCCCACAAGCTTTTCCAAATCGATGTCGAGCGCCGGCTGAAAGACACCGATTCCGACGGCGCCGGTTTTGATTCCGCCATGGACATTCGCCAGAAAGTCGTTGGTATAGTTGAGCGTAAAAGTGATGCCATGGCGCTCAAGATAAGACCGCACTCCCCCCCAATCGCCGGTCAGGTTGGGCTGGGAGACTTCGCTCGGTTCGCCGGACCGCTGCACCTGCGCCAAGGCGGGCGTTCCAAAATCGTCGGCTGCCGAACCGATCAAGGAAAACGCGGCAAAAGCGAACGTCCAAGTCCATCGACCGACGATCACACGATAGCCTCCCCCGCGTAGTGAATTAGGGGGAGTTTCCGCTCGGATGCAGGCAAAACTTGGGGGGATTGCCCGCATCGTAGGCGCGCAATCCCAATCGTGCTCGGAGCGTGATTGGCTGGTTGGAAAATCTGAGCGTCCCCTCCAGTTGCCGATCTCACAGCCGGGCGGATGTCTTCGCTCCGATGATCGCGGGGTATCGAGCCTCGGTCATCATGCCCGTCATCATGTGGTAGAGGTTGTGGCAGTGAAATGCCCAGCGCCTGGAACGCATTCGCCGACGCGCTACGTGCAAATGCAAAGAGTCTCGGCGAGGTGTGCGCATTGACGATGGCGCGTGCGGCACCGCAGACCTTGCTTGATCGCCTCACGCTGCAGGAGAAATGGCTGGCCGCACGCCTCGAAGGCATCCGCGCGATCAAGCCGCCCTCACAATCCTGGGCGGCACCTTATCCGACGAAACAGAAGAAGATGGCCGACGAACTCCTCGCCCCCATATGGGTATGATGGTGATGATGTCTGCGATGTTGGGGTCAGATGAGCCCCGGTCAGATGCAGCCTGGAATGATGATGCCTGCGCGATGACAGGGAATTAGCGGAGCCCTGTGTCGCCCCATCGAGCAGTAAATCGCCAAACGGCTACTTCCGAAATTGGCACTTTTCGGACCTTACGCGATGTCCGACTGGAGTCCGAAGTGCGCACCAAAGCGGACGCCCGCGACCATTCTTATATTAGTTTATGGATTCACGCCCTGGCCGCGCGTCATCGCCAGCATCACCCGCGCCGCGATCAACAGCGCCAGCACCAGCAGCGCCGAGGCCAGCAGGAACGGCGCGCCCGGCAATTGCAGCGGGGCCTGCGCGCCGATGAACCAGGCAAATGTCAGCGTGAACAGAAACGGTCCCAGAAACTGGGACACGCTTTGCACGCTTGATGTCGCGCCCTGCAATCGGCCCTGCTGCTCCGGCGTAACCAGCCGCGTCGTCAGCGCCTGCGTCGCCGCACCCGCGACGCCCCACAAGGCCATCACGGGAATACCAAGCCAGAACAGCGGGCCAGTGGGCGCTACGCCGAAAATCAGAAAACCGACGGCGCCGCAGCCGAGCCCGAGCAACAGCGCCCGGCGCTCGCCGAAACGCCGGACGATCGGTCCGATCGCAGCACCCTGCACCGCCATGGCGCAGATCCCCACCATTGCCAGCGTCAGGCCGACGGTGGTCGCATTCCAGCCATATCGGTAGGTCGCGTAGAGCACGAAGGTGGAGGGCAGAACCACATGCGCCAACTGGGCAATGAAATTCACCACCGATAGCCCCGCAAGAACCCGGTCGGAGCGCAGCAGATGCAGCGCCCCCAGCGGATTGGCGTTTTTCCAGCGGAACGGCGAGCGGCGATCCCGCGGCAGCGACTCCGGCAGGATCAGCAAACCGTAAAGCGTATTGGCAAGGCTCAGACCCGCCGCGACCCAGAACGGCAGCCGGGGATCCATGCCGCCGAGCAGGCCGCCGACCGCCGGCCCAAGGATGAATCCGGCGCCGAAAGCGGCGCCGATCTTGCCGAACACCGCGGCGCGGCGCTCCGGCGGCGTGATGTCGGCGATGTAGGCGAATGCGGTCGAGACGCTGGCCGAGGTGATGCCCGAGATCACCCTGCCGACGAACAGCCAGGTCAGTGACGGCGCCAGCGCCATCAGCACGTAATCGAGCGCCAGCCCGAAATTCGACAGCAGCACCACCGGACGCCGGCCGAACCGGTCCGACAGGCCGCCGAGGATCGGCGAGAAGAAAAACTGCATCAGCGCCCAGGCGGTGCCGAACAGGCCGAAGATCCGGGCGGCATGGGCGGTGTCGTTATCGACGAAGCTTGCCACCAGTCCGGGCAGGATCGGCATGATCAAACCGAGCGCGAACATGTCCAGCAGGATGGTGACAAAGATAAAGGCCACCGCTCCACCGCGCACCGGAGGCACTGCGATCATGCTCTCGGAGGCGGTGCCTTCGCTCACGAGGGCCGCTTGCGCTTGTGTGCGAACGGGTTGGCCTTCTCGCGCAGCGCGATTCGCACCGGGGTGCCCGGCAGCTCGAAAAATTCGCCGCAAGGAATTGACGAGATAGCGCAGGTAGGATTGCGGCACTGCGTCCGCGCGCGAGCAGAACAGAATAAAACTCGGCGGCCGCGCCTTGGCCTGCGTGATGTAGTTCAGTTTCAGCCGCCGGCCCGACACCGCCGGCGGCGGGTTGGCATCCACCGCCTGCTCGAACCAGCGATTGAGCGATGCCGTCGGCACCCGCCTGTTCCATACCGCGTAGGCTTGTTCGATCGCGCTCATCAGCCGGTCGATGCCCTCGCCCATCAGGCCGGATACCGCGACGATCGGCACGCCCTTGACCTGCGGCAGCAGATGATCGGCGTCGGTGCGCAGCGCGGCGACGAGACTGGACTGCCGTCCCATCAGATCCCATTTGTTGACCGCGATCACCAGCGCGCGGCCCTCGCGCTCGATCAGGTCGGCGATCCGCAGATCCTGTTCCTCGAACTTGTTCTGCGCGTCCATCATCAGCACCACGACTTCGGCGAAGCGGACCGCGCGCAGCGCGTCCGCCACCGAGAGCTTTTCCAGCTTTTCCTCGATCCGCGAGCGCCGCCGCAATCCCGCGGTGTCGAACACCCGAAAATCCCGGCCCTGCCAGTTGAGCTCGACGGAAATGGAATCGCGGGTGGTGCCGGCCTCGGCGCTGGTCAACAGCCGGTCCTCGCCGAGCAGATGATTGATCAGCGTGGACTTGCCGGCATTGGGGCGGCCGACGATGGCCACCCGGATCGGGCGTTTCGAAATATCCTCATCGGGATCGATGACGTCGTCATCGTCGAACTCTTCGCTTTCCTCGATCGGCTCCGGCATCAGGGCGCGCAGCGCGTCGTAGAGATCGCTGAGACCCTCGCCATGCTCGGCCGAGATCTGGATCGGGTCGCCGAGCCCCAGCGCATAGGCTTCCATCGCACCGGCGTCGCCCTGCTTGCCCTCGCTCTTGTTGGCGACCAGAACCACCGGCTTGTTGGCGCGGCGCGCGAAATCGGCAAAGGCGCGGTCGTTCGGCGTCAGGCCGGCGCGGGCGTCGACCACGAACATCAGGGCGTCGGCAAGGCCGATCGCGGCCTCGGTCTGCTCCTGCATCCGCGCGGTCAGCGAGCCCTTGGCGCCCTCGTCGAGCCCGGCGGTGTCGATGATGGTGAATTCGAGATCGCCCAGGCGCCCCTCGCCTTCGCGGCGGTCGCGCGTGACGCCGGGTTCGTCATCCACCAGCGCGAGCTTCTGCCCGACCAGCCGGTTGAACAGCGTCGATTTTCCGACATTGGGCCGGCCGATAATGGCAATCGTGAAGGACATAGGCTTTCCTGCGCGCCTTGCGCGCGTGTTCCGCGTATTGCGGCTTTGCTTCGCAATCAAGTTTACGCAGATGGCGTACACTTATCTGCGGAACAATACGCCCCGATTATCCAATCGCGGCGCGTGTCGACGGGATCAAAAACCCGATTAACGCGAAAAGGTACCGCTCGGCATCGGCGCCGGGAACGGCGCAGCGGATTGCTGCGACGGTGGTGCAGCCTGGGCCGGTTGCGCCGCCTGCCCTGCCGGCGCGGCCTGCTGATCCGGCGGCGGCGCAGTGGTGCGCCGGCGGGCGGTTTTCTTGTGCTTTGGAGCCGGCGGCACCGCGGCGGTGCTGCCCTCTTCCTGGGTTGCGGCGTCGGCCGCAGGTTCCTTTGCAGCGTCCGGAGCCGTCGTCGGCTTGCTCCTGGCCCTGGATTTCGCGGCCGGCTTCTGTTTCGGCTCCTCGGCAGGCGGCGCGGCGGCCGTCGCAGCCTGGGCGTTCTGCTGGTCGATCTGCTCCTGGGCCGAGCCCTTGTACAGTTCCTTCGGCACGCCCTGCTCGAGGCCGGGCACGCCGTCGGGGAAAACCGGCTTGCGATCGCCGGGCAGCTTCTTCTTGGTGTCGAGCCAATCGAGCATGTCGGTGGGATCCCAATTGGTCAGGCTGTCGGAGCAGCCCACCAGCGCGGCCGACAGCGAGACGAGAACAGCAGCGGCGATCAGGCGTTGCGAGAGGCGCATGGTCGATTTCTCACTCAACTGTTTTCCAGCCGTCAGCTTTTCGCGACCGGCGGCAGCAACGCCTGCAGCGCCTCGGCGCGCGAGCGCATCCCTTGCGGCGTCTCGCCGTCATTGGCAATCAGGTCCAGCCACTTTCGCGCCGCCGTGGCGTCGTTGGCGCGCCAGGCCGACAACGCCAGCAATTCGCGGGCGGTGTGGCGAAAAGTCGCCTCCGGCGCGGCCGCAGCCTCGAGCCGCTCAAGCATCGCGGGGTAGCTGGCGGTCTCCAGCAGCAATCCGGCGGCACGGACCTTGGCGAGTTCCCGCTCCGACGCCCCGACGCTGCGATCGGCTGAAATCTCGTCGTATAATTTCGCCGCCGCCTGCGGATCATGGCTGGCGACTTCCGCCGCGGCGCGCAGCCGCGCCAGCAGGCGATATCCCGATGGCGCGGTCGCGGCCAGGCTGTTGAAGGCCGCTTCCGCCTCGGAATGCTTGTCTTGCTCGGAGAGTTCTACGGCATGGTCGAAGGCCGCGCCGGCCTCGGCGGCTTTCTTGGCCTCCAGATACTGGTAGCCACGCCAGCCGCCCACCGCGGCGATGATCAACAGCGCGCCGGCGATAATGAAGATCGAATATTGGTCCCAGATCCTTTTGAGCTGGTCGCGACGGACGTCTTCGTCGACTTCATCAAATAATTCAGACACTTAAAGCTATCCTATCCCCGCTAGGCCGCGCCAAATCCAAACAGCGTGCCCTAGGCTTAATCCCCGCATCGCGGCGGCGATACCCTAGCGATATGGCGACGGCAAGGCAAAGCCGGCCGGTTCAAGGCGTTCTCCATATCGTCGTTAATTCAACACGATGGCGGGCCCCGATCGACGCCACGAGACCGACCGGGCCGCTGGGCCTTTCCGTCCGGCACCTAACCTCAGGGCCGCCCGATCGGCAAAACCACGGCGATCGACCGGCGGAATGGCGGTCGATCTTTTTGACGCCCGAAGGCCGGAATGCATTCACACTCCGCCCGGCTGGACGTAGCAAAAGACATAGCCGCCGCGACTCAAGAATACGATTCCGTGGCCGGTTGGATTCGATTTGTCCCATTTGAGTTTGTTGTTCGGTATTTCTATTTCCGTTCCGATGCTGATGTGCGGACGCCGGCGCGGTTCCTCCGGCCTGTCGTCGGTGATGATCGCGTAGGTTTTTCCATTTTTGACATGGACCTCGTCCGCCCAATAGGCGTCGGCCTCACCGCAACACGACGCGCTCGGCACGTCGGGCTGCATCAATGCTTGATACCATTCCCGGACGGCGGGATCGACCGCATCCCATTGTCCGAGGTCGCGGGCATTCACAACGCCGATCGAGCAACCGAACGCCAGAGCGAGGACAATGCGTTTCATTTCGCACTCCCAATTCTTCCAGCCGGTTCTTGCAAAGCAATGTTCGTGCCGCGAATCAGTTAAGCTGCGCGCGCTTCATTAGCGTTTGCGTGATTGATAGATTCGTGCGCTCCGCGCGGCCTTTGCGGATTTATCTTGCGCTGTCCCTCTTCCGAAAAGAGCGAACAATATTCGTTGGCTAAAGCTCGCCGACGCCGCCAAAATGATGGCTAAATGCGCGCCTTGACCGAGACGCTTATTGCGTTACCGCCCGCGCCTCACGCAATTGCTTCTTCATCACCTTGCCATTGGCGTTGCGCGGCAGCGGCTCCGCCGTCAGCGCCATGGTCTCCGGCACCTTGTAATCCGACAGCCGCTCGGCGCACCACGCGCGCAGGGCCTCGCTGCTGACGTCATCGCCGCGGGTCACGATCACGGCGTGCACGCGCTCGCCCAACACCGGGCACGGCGTTGCGATGATGGCGCTCTCGACCACGCCGGGATGACCCGCCAGCACCGATTCGACTTCGGCGGAATAAATCTTGAGCCCGCCCCGGTTGATCATGTCTTTCTGGCGATCGAACACACGCACGAAATTGGTCGCGTCGATCGAACCGAGATCGCCCGAATGCCAGAAGCCGCCGGTGAAATTTTCCGCCGTCGCCTTCGGATTGTTCCAGTAGCCCTTGATCACCGACCCGCCGTGAATCCAGATCTCACCGATCTCGCCGCGCGGCAACTCGCGGCCGTCTGCGTCGACCACGATGATCTGCGCGCCGGGACACGGCAGGCCGACGCTGTCGATGTGTTCAGCGGTCAATTCCGGAGGCATGATGGTGGAAGGCGACGTGGTCTCGGTCGAGCCATAGGCATTGATCAGCTTCAGGCCGGGAATCTTGGTCGCCAGCTTTTCGATGGTCGCGGTCGGCATCGGCGCGCCGCCGAAGCCTCCGATCCGCCAGGCCGAGAGATCGTAGGAATCGAAGTCGGCCTGCAGCAGGCACAGATTATACATCGCCGGCACCATCACCGTCTGGGTGACGCGCTCGCGCGCAGCAATTTTCAGATACTCCGCGGCCTTGAATTCGGCGACGATGATCAGGGTGCCGGCGCACCGCGCCATGCTCATGATGTTGGCGACCACGCCGGTAACATGCGCGAGCGGCACCGCGGCGATCGAACGATCCGCCGAGGTCAGCTCCATGCAGGCCTCATAGACCATCGCCGAATGGATGACGTTGCAATGCGCCAGCATCGCGCCCTTGGGCCGTCCGGTGGTGCCGGACGTGTAGAGAATCATCGCGGTGTCTTCTTCGCCGACATCGGCAGCTTCCTGCAGCGGCGCATGGTCGGCCAGATCGGAAAACGCGCCGCCGGCGTCATCGACGGCGATACGGCGTTTCAGGTCGGGAACGTCGCGCGGGTCGGGTAACCGGTCGGCCAGCGTGGCCTCATGAATGATCAGGACCGCGCCGCAATCGGTGAGCACGTGCGCAATCTCGGGCTTTTGCTGGCGGGTGCTGAGCAGCACCGTCACGGCGCCGAGATGGGCGGCGGCGAACATCGCCAGCACGAATTCGATGCGGTTGCCGAGCAGCAGCGCGACGCGATCGCCCCGCTGCAGGCCCATCCTGCGCAACCCCGCCGCGACGCCTGCGGATTGTTGCGCGACCTCACGCCACGTCAGTCGCTGGTCACCCCAGACCAGCGCCTCGCCATCCGGATTTCGCAAAGCCGCGTCTGACAGCATCGCCCAGATGCTATGGGGCCGCTCGCCGAACACCGGCACCACGCGGTCGCCGAACCGTGCCTGGAGCTGCATGGCGGGAACGGGATATCGCGACCAGTCCATCGCCGCGCCTCGTCTCAGCTCTTGGTCTTCATGCCGTAGACATGCTCCGGTCCCGGAAAGGCGCGAGAGCGCACGTCGGTGGCATAGCCCTCGATCGCGGCCTCGATCATCGGGCCGAGATTGCCGTAGCGGCGGACGAATTTCGGGGCCCGGGGCGACAGCCCCAGCATATCCTCGAGCACCAGCACCTGACCGTCGCAGGCCGCACTGGCGCCGATACCGATGGTCGGGATGGCGATCGACTCGGTGATCTTCCTCGCCAGCGGCTCGGCGACCGCCTCGATCACCACCGAGAACGCACCGGCCTCCGAAATGGCGCGGGCGTCGTTCTCGATCGGCTCCCAACTGCCCTCCTCGCGGCCCTGGGCGCGGAACGAGCCGAGCGTGTTGATCGATTGCGGCGTCAGCCCGATGTGGCCCATCACGGGTACGCCGCGTTCGGAAAGAAACGCGATGGTCTCCGCCATCCGCGCCCCGCCCTCGAGTTTTACGGCGCCGCAATGGGTTTCTTTCAGGATTCTCGCCGCCGAATGAAACGCCTGCTCCTTCGAGGCTTCATAGGAACCGAAGGGCATGTCGACCACCACCAGCGCATGTTGCGAGCCGCGCATGACGGCGTGGCCCTGCAGGATCATCATGTCGAGCGTCACCGGCACCGTGGTCTCGAAACCATGCATCACATTGCCGAGGGAATCGCCGACCAGGATGACGTCGCAATAGCGGTCGACCAGGGCGGCGGTATGGGCGTGATACGAGGTCAGCATCACGATCGGCTCGCCGTTCTTGCGGGCGCGAATATCCGGCGCGGTCTTGCGCTTGATGGTCGATTGAACAGACATTTTACTAAACTCCAACGACGGGAACGCCGATCACGACGGGATGGAATACGAATGCCAGCGCCAGATAGGCGACGAGCCCGACCGCCACCGCGATCAGATCATTGCCAATGCCGCCGACCGGGATCGGCGGCGCGCCGGCGTCGGCGCGATGTTTCAGCGAGATCCGGTCGAACACCGCCCAGCCCAGGAACGCGCCGAACAGGATGATCGAGCCGAGATCGCCATTGGCGAGCAGATGCCCCGCCGCCCACAGCTTGACGCCCGCCAGCATCGGGTGCTTCAGCGCGGTGTAGATGCGGCCGCGGATGTAGGACGCCACCACCAGGATCACCGCCGGCAACATCAGCGCCACGGTGATGTGCTTGAGCACCCCGGGCGGATTCCAGACCTCGATCATTCCAGCCGCGCGATAATCGGCAAAGCCCCACACGATCAGCACCAGGCCCGCGAGCGACACCAGCGCATAGCCGGTCTTGTAGCCGCCCTCGCCCCATGATGCGATCAGCCGCGCGCGCAACCCGCGCTGTGTCGTCAGCATATGGACGCCGAGGAACAGCACCAGGCCGAGGATCATCACCAGCAGTCCCATGATGTCCTCCGTTGCAGGGCCGGCTTTTCCGGAACCTCGCGTATCACTTTAAGGGATCAGACCGCAATGCGCCAAAATGGGACAGCCGTCATTCCGGGATGGTCCGAAGCCTCAGATCCGCAATTGCGGATAGGGGAATTCCGGTGAGATAAAATTCGCGAGACGATCTCTGGATTCCGGGTTCGCGCCTTTGGCGCGCCCCGGAATGACGAACGCGGGCGTAGCGTGACCGACCGCCCTCACGGCGTTGCCGGCGGCTTGTCCGGCTCGCAACTGTCAACATCGCGACCGCGATCGGCCGCCCGGCGACCGGGCGGCCAGACCCGCTGCCGTTGTTCTATTCGAGGAAGGTCTTCTCGGCGGCAGAGAGGATGCTGTCGTTGGGCTGCTTGGAGCAGTATTGCGCCAGCGCCTTGGTCTTAGCGGTAAAATTCACCGGGTCCAGGATCGGGGAGTTTTTCTGGCGCCCAAAATAGCCGCTCAGCCAGAATAAAAATGGGCCTCTGTCGTCCGGGGCGGTGCCGTTCCAGAATTGTACGCAAGTCATTGCCGAGAAGTCGACCGCTGGCAGCGCTTTCGCGCCATCGAACGAGCCTACCAAGATGACGAAGCATAGCGCGGTTACTGATTTCATGACGTTTCCTCCGACGATCTGGATTATTGCCACAGCCCATGCCTCGCTGCTTTACCAGCATTTTGCATGCACGGCCAATCCCGGTTGTTCCGTGAGGGACGGAAGCCCGGCGTCAACGCGGGTACAAAGCTATCCGCTAAAGATTGTCGGGTGTGCGCAACGGGGAGGATTTATCGGCGTTCCGCAGCTCTTGTTCGGCCTGATGATAAAACTCCTGGTCCTTACCTTCAGGCTTGCCGGCCTTCTCCCAGAGTTCATAGGCTCGGCGGACAACTTCCATCCTCGTCGGATTTTCCATGGTGCGCTCCTTGAATGAGCGACAGCCTCCGTGGCGAGGACAAGGAAGCGGCCTTGTTTTTCGGGGGCTGCGCCGGTCATGCTGCTTCCATGACTTTCCCAACAAAGCGCCGGTTTTGAGTGTTGTTCCAAAAGTTTAATGCCGTGCCAAAATTTGTCGGAGTGTCGGCTGTCGTGCAGACCGGACTGACGCTTCGCGCGATAATCGTTTCTCAGGGTTTTCGCAATGAGTAGCCCCGTTCTTGACCGGCCGATGTGTCCAACCTGCAAACACAGGATGGCACTAGCTCGCGTTTCGCCCGGCGCCAGGGGCTTTGAGGAGCGTACGTTCGAGTGCGCAACTTGCCGCCGCACGCGAAAAGCTTCCTTCCCGGTAGACCCCATTAAAACTGATGCGGTGGGTTGGCTGGCGGGCGAGTTACGGCCCCGGCGCCAAAAGCCCGGGTTCCAGAGTTTCCAACCGAACGAACGTCAAGCGTCTGCCGATTTAGATTCGGCCCATGGCTACCAGACACCACGGAACCAGGACATCGATTTGGATGCCCAAGCCCAAGCCGCACTGGATGAAGCGCGGGCAATGCCGCCCGGCCCGAAAAAGACCGAGGCCTTGCGCGAGGCAAGGACGCTGAGAAACGCCGCCGACGTTCGCGGTTTCATTTTTGCCAAGCTCGGCAGACCCCCGAAGGGATGATTACCGGAGGCGGCGCTCTTCAGGTTTTGGAGCCAGGACAGCTCACTCCCATTAACACCTGCCGCCCCATGTTCTTGCATCCCGGCTTGCCGCTCGACATTGGCACATCGGCCCCGCCATCCAAATTTGGCTGGATGGCAGAAGCATCGACCTTACAAACATTTCATAGAATATTGAGTTGAAACAGGGCATTCCCGGCCCATCTAGCCGGCATGAGCTTAGCCGATATTTTCCGTGATAATGCTGAAGATTGCGCCTTCCTTGCTGAGCGTTCGGACGAGGAGGAGACGAAGCTTACCTTCAAACGGATGGAAGCCGCGTGGCGAACGCTGGCAAACCAACAGGAGCGGCTGGATAAACAGCAGTGGCCAGCCAAAAAAACGCCGCCCGAGTGAGGCGGCTGTTTTTGTCGGATAACGGTTTGGTTTCCACCCACAGCTTGGGTTTCGGCCGGCAGGATTCTACCGGCGGCTCACCGCCTCATGGCTTTGCCGAGGGCTTGTCGAATTCGCGATTATCGACATAGCGGATCGCGATCGGCCTCCCTGCAAGCGCGCCGCCGAGGCCGCCGGAAAATTTCAGCGGCGCGCAGGCATCGAGCGAGGCGTTGATCGCCTTCAGATAGGTGTCGCGGACGTCAGCCGAAGCGCCCGCGGTGGCAAAAGTCATGCGCGGGGCCGCGATGATGCCGCCGTCGCGCTTGAAGCTGAAGCGCACCGTCATCTGCATGCCGGCTTGCGCGGAATCGGCCGGCGGCGGCGACCAGCAGGAGCGCAATTCCGCAAACAGGTCGCCGATGGTGTCGAGATCGTGGTCGGGCCTTTGGTATTTGGCGGCGTCATCCTGCGGCGGCACGCTTTCGATCGTCAGCTGCAGATTTTCGCCGTAGGGATAATCGATCTCGGGAATGCAGGGACCGTGGTTGAACACGCTGCAGAAGTACGGCGTGCACGGCCGCCTATCCAGTACGCTGCAGGGCGCATGGGAAAACGGCGTGGCGTCGATCGGGTGACGGTGCCGGGCATCGGCCGTGCCGGCGAACGCCATGGTTGCCGTGACAGCGATGAAACAGATAAGGATGCGCCGGAGCATGAGGCCAGTCTCGAAGGCAACACAACAAACGATACGCACTCAAAATGAGGCGCGCGCCCGCCGGCATCAAGTCTCGCCGCATTCACATCCGCGCGTTCGCACATACCGGTGTCATCGCCCGGCTCGACCGGGCGACCCGGTATCCAGAAAAGTAGCGATCAAACCGAGAGGCCGCGGCGCACTGGGTCCCCCGGTCAAGCCGGGGGACGACAATGGAGTGGGAACCACAGCCGTGTACCTCAGCCCTTCTTCTTCACATCCTTGATGCTGGAAAACACGATGCCCTCGGCGCGTTCCTTGGTATAGCCGAGATAGAACTCGTTCTTGGCCAGAAACACCGGATCGCCATCGACGTCGTCGGCGACGCCGGAACCGTTGGCGGCGACGAAGGCTTCGAGCTTCTTGCGATCGTCGGACGAAATCCAGCGCGCCAGCTGAAACTCCGAGACCTCGAATTCGACCGGCAGCGCATATTCGGCATCGAGCCGCGCCTTCAGCACGTCGAGCTGCAACGGGCCGACCACGCCGACCAGCGCCGGCGCGCCGTCGCGCGGGCGGAACACCTGGACCACGCCCTCCTCCGACATCTGCTGCAGCGCCTCTTTAAGCTTCTTCGCCTTCATCGCATCGGTCAGCCGCACCCGGCGGACGATTTCCGGCGCAAAGCTGGGCACGCCGACGAAGGTGATTTCCTCGCCTTCGGTCAGGGTGTCGCCGATCCGCAGCGTGCCGTGATTGGGAATGCCGACCACGTCGCCGGCAAAGGCCTCATCGGCCAGCGCGCGATCCTGCGCGAAGAAAAATTGCGGGCTGGAGAGCGACATGTTCTTGCCGGTGCGCACCAGCTTCGCCTTCATGCCGCGCGTCAGCTTGCCCGAGCACAGCCGCGCAAAGGCGATGCGGTCGCGATGGTTCGGATCCATATTGGCCTGGATCTTGAACACGAAGGCGCTCATGCGCGGCTCGGCGATGCCTCGACCTTGCGCAGATTGCTGTCCTGGGCGCGCGGCGGCGGCGCGAACCGCCCCAGGCCCTCCAGCAAATCGCCGACGCCGAAATTGCGCAACGCGCTGCCGAAATACACCGGCGTCAGATGGCCCTCGCGAAACGCCTCGAGTTCGAACGGCTTGCAGGCTTCCGACACCAAAGCGAGTTCATCCTTGATCGCGCCGACGTCGAGATTGGCATTGCGGCCGGCGAGATCGGCGATGTCGATCTGCTGCGCCGCGCCGGTCTTGGCGCCGCCGCCCTCGAGCAGCCGCACGCCGCCGGTGGCGACGTCGTAGGTGCCGAGAAAATCGCGGCCGCGGCCGACCGGCCAGGTCATCGGCGTGGTGTCGAGCGCCAGCGTCTTTTCGATCTCGTCGAGCAGATCGAAGGTGTCGCGGCTCTCGCGGTCCATCTTGTTGATGAAGGTGATGATCGGAATGTCCCGCAGGCGGCACACCTCGAACAGCTTTCGCGTCCGGGCCTCGATACCCTTGGCGGCGTCGATCACCATGACCGCGGAATCGACCGCGGTCAGCGTACGGTAGGTGTCTTCGGAAAAATCCTCATGGCCCGGCGTGTCCAGCAGGTTGAACACCAGGCCCTCGAATTCGAACGTCATCACCGAGGTGACCACGGAGATGCCGCGCTCGCGCTCGATCTTCATCCAGTCGGAACGGGTGTTGCGCCGTTCGCCCTTGGCCTTGACCTGGCCGGCGAGATTGATCGCGCCGCCGAACAGCAGCAGTTTCTCGGTCAGCGTGGTCTTGCCGGCGTCCGGATGCGAGATGATCGCAAAGGTCCGCCGCCGCGCCACCTCGGTGGCGAGCGGCGAGCGGGGCGGCGATTCGGCGGTGAGAGCGAGGTCGGACATCAGCGAGCCTGTGGCAGGGAAACCGGGCCGGATCAAGGGAGGATCAGCTCATTCCATATAGGAATTGCGCGACCGAACTCCAATTGCCGGGGTTTTTGGCCTATCGCAGCAACGACACCGACCAGTACGCCAGCGCGGCGACGATCGCGGCGGCCGGGATGGTGATGACCCAGGCATAGACGATCGAACTTGCCACGTTCCAGCGCACCGCCGAGAGCCGCCGCGCCGCGCCGACGCCGACGATGGCGCCGGTGATGGTGTGCGTCGTCGACACGGGAACACCGAGCCAGGTCGCGATGAACAGGGTCGCGGCGCCGCCGGTCTCGGCGCAAAACCCCTGCATCGGCGTCAGCTTGGTGATCCGCAACCCCATGGTGCGGACGATCCGCCAGCCGCCCATCAGGGTGCCCATCGCCATCGACGCCTGGCACGCCAGCACCACCCAGAACGGCACGTAAAAATGCTCGCCGAGATGGCCTTGCGAATACAGCAGCACCGCGATGATGCCCATGGTCTTTTGCGCATCGTTGCCGCCATGCCCGAGCGAATACAGCGAGGCGGACGCGAACTGCAGGATGCGGAAAGCGCGGTCGACCGCGAACGGCGTCGAGCGCACCGAGGCCCAGGACACGATCGCGACCAGCACCAGCGCCAGCAAAAATCCGACCAGCGGCGACAGCACGATGGCAAGCAACGTCTTGGTCAGGCCGCTCCAGACCGCCGCGGAAAATCCGGCCTTGGCCATGCCGCCGCCGACCAGGCCGCCGATCAGCGCGTGCGAACTGCTGGAGGGTATTCCCAATCCCCAGGTGATCAGGTTCCAGACGATCGCCCCCATCAAGGCGGCGAAGATCACCTGCGCATCGATGACGCTGGGCTCGATGATGCCGGTGCCGATGGTATGTGCGACGTTAAGCCCGAACACGCCGAAGGCGACGAAGTTGAAGAACGCCGCCCACAGCACCGCATATTGCGGCCGCAGCACCCGGGTCGACACGATCGTCGCAATCGAATTGGCGGCGTCGTGCAATCCGTTGAGGAAGTCGAACAGCAGCGCGACTGCAATTAATCCGACCAGAATCGGAAGACCAAGCGTGGCGTCCACTGCGCGGCCCTGCCCTATACCTGTTCGATCACGATGCTGTTGATCTCGTTGGCAACGTCGTCGAATCGATCGGCGACCTTCTCAAGATGGTCGTAGATCTCGGCGCCGACGATGAAGTCCATGGTGTTGGCGTTGCGATGCTTGAGGAAAAGCTCCTTGAGGCCGATATCGTGGAGATCGTCGACCCGGCCTTCCAGCTTGGTCAGCTCCTCGGTGATCGCCGTCAGCATCGCGACATTTTCGCCGATCGACTGCATCAGCGGCAGCGCGCGGCCGACCAGATTGGCGCATTCGACCAGCAGCGTTCCGATTTCCCGCATCGGCGGCTCGAAGCGTACGCACCTCGAACAGCACCACCGCCTTGGCGGTTTGCTGCATCTGGTCGATGGCGTCGTCCATCGAGGTGATCAGATTCTTGATATCGACGCGGTCGAACGGGGTGATGAAGGTCCGGCGCACCGCGGTCAGCACCTCGCGGGTGATATTGTCGGCGTCATTTTCGAACTGGTTGACGCGCTGGCAGAACACCGGGGTTTCGTCGCCGCCGCGCAGCATGTCCTGCAACGCCAATGCGCCCTGCACGACGGTCTGGGAATGCCGGGCAAACAGGTCGAAAAACCGCTCCTCTCTGGGCAGAAAGGCACGAAACCAGCGCAGCATCTGACATGTCCATGGTTGCGGAAAAGGTGGGCCAAGGCGGCCTGTCACACGAACTGTCATAAACCATTTCCTCGGGAAAGCGGCTGGCGAGCGGCTACGGGAACCGGGTCATCCACTGCTTTGTCGGTGCTGAAATGTTTCGAAATCGGTTTCTTTACAGGGACCGACGGAAATAATGCGCGATCTCGCCGATGACGCCGCGGCGGAACGTCAGCACGCAGACCACGAAGATCACGCCCTGGATCACCGTCACCCACTGCCCGAACCCGGCCAGATATTGCTGCATGGCGATGATCACGAAGGCGCCGACCACCGGGCCGAACACGGTACCGAGCCCGCCAACCAGCGTCATCAGCACGATTTCGCCCGACATGCTCCAGTGCACATCGGTCAGCGAAGCGTTCTGCGCGACGAACACCTTCAACGAGCCGGCGAACCCCGCCAGCGTTCCGGACAAGATATAGGCGAGCAGCTTGTACTGGTCGGTCTTGTAGCCGAGCGAGATCGCGCGCGGCTCGTTTTCGCGGATCGCTTTCAGCACCTCGCCGAACGGCGAGTTGATGGTGCGAAAGATCAGCAGAAAACCGAGCAGGAACCCGGCGAGGATGACGTAATAAAGGATCGTCGGATTGCTCGAGATTGAAGATTCCGAACAGATAGCCTTGCGGAATACCCTGGATGCCGTCTTCGCCATGGGTGAACGGCGTCTGCAGATAGATGAAATACAGCAGCTGCGACAACGCCAGCGTGATCATCGCGAAATAGATGCCCTGGCGCCGGATCGCGACGAGGCCGGTGATGACGCCGAGCCCGGCGGCGCCGGCGGTGCCGACCAGAATTCCAAGCTCGGGCGAAAGGCCCCAGACCTTCAGCGCATGCGCGGTGAAGTAGCCCGCAGTGCCCAGGAACATCGCGTGGCCGAACGACAGCAGCCCGCCATAGCCGATCAGCAGGTTGAAGGCACAGGCCAGCAGCGCAAAGCACAGCGCCTGCATCACGAAGAACGGGTAGACGCCGGTAAAGGGCACGATCGCCAACAACACCGTCATGACGCCGAACGCGATCATCTCGTCGTGGATGGCACGCGGGGTCACCGGTAACGTATCGTCGGTCATGGCCGTCATGTCAGTTCGCCCGTCCCGTCAATCCCGAAGGTTTTACCAGCAGCACCAGCACCATCAGCACAAATACCACGGTGTTGGAGGCTTCGGGATAAAAGTATTTGGTCAGCCCCTCGATCACGCCAAGCGCAAAGCCGGTGACGATCGATCCCATGATCGAACCCATGCCGCCGATCACCACCACCGCGAACACCACGATGATCAGATCGGCGCCCATCAGCGGCCGCACCTGATTGATCGGCGCCGACAACACCCCGGCCAGTGCGGCAAGGCCGACGCCGAGCCCGTAGGTCAGCGTGATCATCCGTGGCACGTTGATGCCGAAGGCGCGCACCAGCGTCGGATTTTCGGTGGCGGCGCGCAAATTGGCGCCGAGCCGCGTCCGCTCGATCAAAAACCAGGTCAGCAGGCACACCACCAGGGAAAAGACGACCACCCAGCCGCGATAGATCGGCAGGTACATGAAGCCGAGATTCATGCCGCCCTTGAGTTGATCGGGGATCGAATAGGGCAGACCGGATGAACCGAAGAAATTCTGAAACACACCCTGAATGATCAGCGCCAGACCAAATGTCAGCAGCAAGCCGTAGAGATGATCGAGGCCGGACAACCATTGCAGCATGGTCCGCTCCAGGATCATGCCGAAAATGCCGACCACGATGGGAGCGATGATCAGCGCCGGCCAATAGCCGATATTGGCCACGTTGAGCAGGAAATAGGCGCAGAACGCGCCCATCATGTAGAGCGCGCCGTGGGCGAAGTTGATGATGTTGAGCATCCCGAAGATCACGGCGAGCCCGAGACTGAGCAGCGCGTAGAACGAGCCGTTGATCAGTCCGACCAGCAGTTGGGCGTAAAGGGCCTGCATGAATCTTTCTCGCGCTCAACGTCTCATAACGAAACGTCCGGCGGCACCATGCCGCCGAACGTCAGCAGTTACTTCTTCAGCAGAGGACACGTGCTCTTGTCCAGCGGCGTAAAGGCTTCGTCCGCGGGAATGGTGGCAATCAGATTGTAATAATCCCAGGGGCCTTTGGATTCCGACGGCTTCTTGACCTCGAACAGATAGGCCGGGTGAATGGTGCGGCCATTCGGCTCGATGCTGCCCTTGCCGAACAGCGGGTCGTCGGTCGGGATTTCCTTCATCTTGGCCACGACCTTGGCGCCATCGTGCGGATTGCCGCCGAGCGCCTCCAGCGCCTTGAAGTAATGCAGCAGGCTCGAATAGACCCCGGCATGCACCATGGTCGGCATGCTGTGATTCTTCATGCGCTCCTGAAAGCGCTTCGCGAATGCCCGGCTCTGGTCGTTCATGTCCCAGTAGAAGGTTTCGGTGAAATTGAGGCCCTGCGCCGTGTTGAGACCGAGCGAGTGAACGTCGGTAATGAACAGCAGCAATGCCGCAAGCTTCTGGCCGCCTGCGGTAATGCCGAACTCGGCGGCCTGCTTGATCGCATTGGTGGTGTCGGCGCCGGCGTTGGCAAGACCGATGATCTTGGCTTTCGAGGCCTGGGCCTGCAGCAGGAAGGACGAGAAATCCGAGGTGCCGAGCGGATGCTTGACGCCGCCGAGCACCTTGCCGCCCGTGGCCTGCACGGCCGCGGTGGTATCACGCTCGAGCGCTGCGCCGAAGGCATAATCGGCGGTGAGGAAGAACCAGCTGTCGCCGCCGGCCTTGGTCAGCGCCGAACCGGTGCCGTGCGCCAGCGTGTAGGTGTCGTAGGTCCAGTGGATGGTGTTCGGCGTGCACTGCGCATTGGTCAAGTCCGAGCTTCCCGCGCCGGAATCGAGCAAGACGCCGTTTTTCTCCTTCACGATGTTGCTGACCGCGAGTGCCACGCCTGAGTTCGGCACGTCGACGATGACGTCGACCTTGTCGACGTCGAACCATTGCCGCGCGATATTGACGCCGACGTCGGGCTTGTTGAGATGATCGCCGGAAATAATGTCGATCTTCCAGCCCTTGGCGGTCAGGCCGGAATCCTCAACCGCCATCTGGGCAGCCAGCGTCGAGCCGGGACCGCCGAGATCGGCGTAAAGCCCGGACTGATCGCTCAGCGATCCGATCTTCACGATCTTGTCCTGCGCGAAAGCAAGGTTACCGCTGGCGAGCGCCAGCGCCGTTCCGAGCAACAGCGCCGAAATTTTATTCTTCATGTCCGTATCTTCTTTCGATTTTCTTCTCGTTGTGTTCAGACGCCGAGATAGGTGTGAAGCTTGTCCATATTGGCTTGCAGCTCCGCGCTTGCAAAACCGTCGATGATCTTGCCGTGCTCGACGATGTAGAAGCGATCCGCCACGGTCGCGGCGAACCGGAAATTCTGCTCGACCAGAAGGATGGTAAAGCCTTCCGACTTGAGCCGCGCGATGGTGTGGCCGATCTGCTGGATGATGACGGGCGCAAGGCCCTCGGTCGGCTCGTCCAGCATCAGGAACCGGGCGCCGGTGCGCAGGATTCGCGCGATCGCCAGCATCTGCTGCTCGCCGCCGGACAATTTGGTGCCCTGGCTGTTGAGCCGCTCCTTGAGATTGGGAAACAGGTCGAAGATCTGATCCAGCGACAGCCCGCCGCTGCGCACGATCGGCGGCAACATCAGATTCTCGCGGACGTCGAGGCTGGCGAAAATCCCGCGCTCCTCCGGACAAAAGGCGATGCCCATGCGGGCGATCCTGTCCGACGACGCGCGGATGATATCCTGGTCGTTGAAGCGGACCGAGCCGGTGCGCTTGCCGATAATCCCCATCACCGATTTCAGCGTGGTGGTCTTGCCGGCGCCGTTGCGCCCGAGCAGCGTGACCACCTCGCCGGCATTCACGTTGAAATTGATGCCGTGAAGGATGTGAGACTCGCCGTACCAGGCCTGAAGATCCTGAACCGACAGCACCGGCGCGCCGGCGCCGGACGCTGCTGCAGACTTGGTCGCGGCGGCTTCGGCCATTTTCAAATCAGCCATGACCGGCCCCCAGATAGGCTTCCTTGACGCGCTCGTCCCTGGACAGGTCGGCGTAATTGCCTTCCGCAAGCACATGACCGCGCGTCAGCACGGTGATGATGTCGGACAGGTTGGCCACCACGCTCAGATTATGTTCGACCATCAGGATGGTGTACTTCGCCGAGATGCGCTTGATCAATGCGGCGATCTTGTCGATGTCCTCATGTCCCATGCCGGCCATCGGCTCGTCGAGCAGCATCATTTCCGGATCGAGCGCCAGCGTGGTCGCGATTTCGAGCGCGCGCTTGCGCCCATAGGGCATCTCGACCGCCGGCGTGGTGGCAAACTCGCTCAGGCCGACATCGTCGAGCAATTCATGGGCGCGGTCGTTGAAGCGGTCGAGCACGGTTTTGGAACGCCAGAAATCGAAGGAGTGCCCGTGCTGGCGCTGCAGCGCGACCCGCACATTCTCCAGCGCGGTCAAATGCGGGAACACCGCCGAAATCTGGAACGAGCGGACCAGGCCGAGGCGCGCCACGTCGGCCGGCGCCAGCGCCGTGATATCCTGCCCCTTGTACAGAATCTGGCCGGCCGAAGGCTTCAGGAACTTGGTCAGGAGGTTGAAGCACGTGGTTTTGCCGGCGCCGTTCGGCCCGATCAACGCGTGAATGCTGCCACGGCGGACCCGGAGGTCGACATCGCGAACGGCAAAGAACCCCGCGAATTCCTTGGTCAATCCGTGGGTTTCGAGAATGAACTCATCGGCCAATCAAATTTCCCCCATCAGCCATCGCCGCGAAGTCCCCTCGCGCGTGGCTAATTCTTCCTAACCGGCAGGTTCTCTCGAGACGCCTCGGGAAATCCCGTCCCGGACCGGCCGCCTCCGGCCGGAATATGCCGTCAACGGCACGGTTTACGCAAGGTGGAAAGCTGGGCATCCGCCACGGCGAACATGAGCGCGAATTCGCCATTAGTCGCAATGGCGCGAGAGCATCCGATTGAGCGGTTGCCGGAGCTGTTCCGGCGGGCCGGCCGGGCCGCCCGGAAAGCAGCCATTAACGGTATTTCGATGCAATTCTGCGTTTTCATCAAAAATTTGCCCCTGCGGCCGATGGTTGGTTGTTTTGCATCGAGATCGGATTGCAGCCTTGGAATTCCAGAGCGCCAACCCCACGATCGTCAAATCGATCAAGCAGCGGGATCTGCTGAACACCTGGTTGCGGCTTTATGCCCGCGATCAGACGGATACCGCGCATCGAGGAATACCAGCCCGCGCGGCTCGCCGACGAACTTCCGGACCTGGTCTACTATACCGTCGAAACCGCGCAGCAGCCGCCGCGCCTGATGATCCAGAGCGACGGCACGCGGATGTCGAGCGCCTATGGCCACACCGGCAAGGGCCGCTATCTCGACGACTATGTCGGGGCCAAGCTCGTCCCCGTCGTGATGCCGGTCTACCACGAATGCCTGCGGCGCGGCCTTCCCGTCTACACCATCGCCAACATCGACGACATCTATGGACGAATCGTCGCTTACGAGCGGCTGCTGCTGCCGTTCTCGGATGGCGGCGATGTCACCCATGTCGATCGCATCGCTGAAGACCATCAGTGAAGACGGCGGTTTTGAAATCAGGAATCTGATGCGGGGAAACGACACCTTGCCGACGCCGAAGCTTCGCGCCGTCATCGATCGCGACCTGTTCCACCGCGCTCCCGGCCGCATCCCGGCCGGTGACGTGATCGAATTCAGTTAATTCGCATGGAGTTCGCAAGCGCCAATCCCTCGGTGATCCGATCCGTCAGACAGCGCGATCTGCTCAACACCTGGCTGCGCGCGCGCGCGCAAACCGCGAACCCTGCCGATGGTCCGAGGATTACCAGCCCGACCGCATCGAGGATGAATTGACGGACATGATGGGATTTGACGTCGCCGGCGAAGGCGACGACGCGCGATTTCTGATCACCCACGAAGGCGCAAGGCTGACGGCGACCTACGGCAACGAGCACATCGATCCCGGCCAAAGCGAACCAACCGCTATCTCGACGATGCGATCGGGCCGGCGCGATATGCGCGCGTGGTTGCCTCCTACCGCGCTTGCCTGGCGCGAAAGCGGCCGATCTATTCGATTTCGATGGTGCAGGATCCCGACGGCAAGGAGGTGTCCTATGAGCGGCTGCTGCTGCCGTTCGGAAGCGCCGACGCGTCGAGCAGATCGTCGGCTCCTACAAGGCGATCAGCATCGAGGGCCGGTTCAAGATCACGAACCTGATGGGCGTCCGGCCCGAAGCGACGCCTGTCAGCGTCATCGAGGCTGTCATCGACCTCGATTTCGTCCCCGGCGCTGCGGGCCACCGCGTCTGCGGCGATGTCGTCGAGCTGAGCTAGATCCGGAAAGTGGAAGCCGGTTTCCCTCGGGACAAACGCAAAGCGTTTGCTCCGAGATCATGCTCAATCAAAAGATAACGTTAGAGCCTGTCGCGGCGGGACCCGCCTGTCGGCGCCATTTCGCTGGCGTAGATTTCCGGCTTGAACCCGACCAGCAATTTGCCGCCGAGATCGAGCACCGGCCGCTTGATCATCGAGGGTTGCGCCAGCATCAACGCGATCGCCTTGCGCTCGTTCAGGCCTTCCTTGTCGGCGTCGGGCAATTTGCGAAACGTGGTGCCGGCGCGGTTGAGCAGGGTTTCCCAGCCGAGTTCGTCGCACCAGCGCTTGAGTTTTTCCTTGGCGATACCTTCGGCCTTGTAGTCATGGAAATCGTAGGCGACGCCGTGGCTGTCGAGCCAGGCGCGCGCCTTCTTCATGGTGTCGCAGTTCTTGATGCCGTAGATGGTGGTGGTCATTTCAATTCATTCCAGAATGGCGCGGTTCGGCCGCCTGTTGTAGAACACAGCCGGCTTGCTTGCATCGGGGCGAAGATGGAATTCACCGCACTATTTCTGGCCGTGGCGGTGGCGATGCTGGCCGCCGCCGTCGGCGTGGCTTTTTCAGCGCGCCAGGTCCTGCTGCATATCATGCCGGGCGACGCCGGCCACGGCACGGCGCTGTTCGGATATCACTATTATACGTTGGCATTGACCGGCTTTGCCGCGGCCATCGTCCTGCTCGCGGCCATCCTGCTGTTCGATCGTCCGTTCGAACCGGACGGCGCGACACCGCCGGTTGCGGACGCCCTTGCGCGCTCGGCGGTGTGGCTGGTGATCGGCCTGACCGCGCTGAACGTGGTTTCGACGCTGCTCGAATGCGGCATTGGCGCCTGCGCCGAAAATCCGGTTGTCTATGAACTGCTCAAAGGCGGGGTTTGACGGGTCAGGCGGATATCAGTCCCGCAACGGCCACCGCGCCAGATGAACATATTTGCTTTGACCTCGCCCGCGAAGGCTTTGCACCAGGACAAAGTCGCGCACGGTCCATCGAACCGCTTCGACAGACCGCTCCCTCACCAGGCGATCGCCGTACAGCAAGGTCAGGTGCGGCCTGAATTGCGAAGCCACCCGGCGAAATCCGGCATTTTTCATCGCTTCGCCAAGCAACCGATGGAATGCAATCAGCGCAATTTCGTTGCCGGTGCGCAGCACGAACGGCCGCCCCTCGCCTTTGCGCTCAAAACTCATCGCACGATCCAGGACGACATCGAACGGCCTTGCCGATATCGCCGCTCCGGCTTGCTTGGCACGTTCGACCACGGCTCGCGACAGACCGTCGTAGGCGCCAAGACCATGCAGCGTGATGTGAAGCAGTTTCGCGGAGATCCGCTGCCCCCTCAATCCGTTTTCATCGCATAGACGGTCGCGAAGCTGCACGATCTGCGGCAGGTTCTCGTCGCCCAATAGCAAAGCAAAAAACAGGAAATCGATTGCCGAATGGCGCTCGAAACCGGGAAGGGAAAGCTGCTCATACATGTTACGCACCGCAAATGGCGATAAGAACATAACATGAACATCTGTTTGGTAAAGCAGGGATGCAGGTGGCAAGCGCGTGGGCAACGCCCTTGCAAAAACACCGCGGCCAAATTACGTATATCCCGGTTGGATATACAATGGAATGACACCATGACAAGCTCGACGGTGTTCACCAGCAATCGGAGCCAGGCGGTTCGGCTGCCCAAGGCTGTCGCCTTCCCGGAAGACGTGCATCAGGTCGACATTTTGAAGATCGGGCGCTGCCGTGTGATCGTGCCGCAGGGCAAACGATGGGACGATCTGTTTCAAGACGGTCCGCGGACCAGTGAGGACTTCATGGCCGAGCGTGAACAGCCGCTGGCCGAGGAGCGCGAACCGCTCTGATGCTCAGCTACATGCTCGACACCAATATCTGCATCCATGTCATGAAGAATTATCCGCTGAATCTGCGGCAGAAATTCAACTCACTGGCCGAGCAACTCTGCATCTCCAGTATCACGCTCGGCGAGTTGCACTATGGCGCGGAAAAGTCGGCACGTCGCGTCGAGAACCTGACGGCCATTGAACATTTCGTGGCGCGTCTTGATGTGCTGCCGTTCGATACCAAAGCGGCCGCGCATTACGGCCAGCTCCGGGCAGAACTGGAGCGGGCGGGAACGCCCTGCCGTCCGCATGATATGCAGATCGGCGGTCATGCCCGCAGCGAAGGGTTGATCGTCGTAACCAACAATTTGCGCGAGTTCGGCCGCATGCCAGGAATCAGAGCCGAGAACTGGGTCTGACCCAACGGCTGGCTGCCCTCCGCTTGGCATGGTCAAGAAAGCTCGAATGCGGAATGTTTTCGAGCGCTGCGCGAAAACGGGCGCCGCCGAGCTTCACGCGGGCGGGCGAGGCCGTGGACATTTCTTTCGCCACCCGGTCGCGCCGCAGGCCATGCAGGAATCCGCCATCATGCCATCCCGATGAATATCTAGCCGGGGGCGCCATCGTCGAGAGTAACAATCACGGCGGCGTTGGCGATGATGATGGCGTCACCGCCCTGCTCGGCGGCGATTTCGAGACCGCCCTTGACCGCGGTGACGGTCACCGTTCCGTAAGGAAGCTCTTTCGCGACCGCCGCGGTGTCGACCGCGCCGGGGTCCGGCACGCCGATGGTGACATCGACGAACATGTCGTTGGCGGTCTTGCCCAGCATCCGGAAGAACCCGAGGCTGGAGTGGCGGATAGCGTCCGAGACCGCGCGTTTGGCTGCCTTGGTGGCATCGCGTCCGTGAACGTCGACGCCCATGCCCATCTCGGTAATACAGCGCACGCGTGCCATCGGGTTTCTTCTTTCGTCAGGGTGCGGGAAAGCAACTCATCTTCGGTGATTTTCGCCGCGGCGGTCAAGGCTGCCGCCACTCGCAGGCGATCGTCCCCGCCGACGTCGACGCCACATCATAGACCATGCGGTCGGCGCCCTCGACGTCATCGATGATGCGTGTCGCGCAACACCGAGAAAGGCCGAGACCTCGTACCAATGTCAACTCAGTCCACCAGCTTCATGAAGTTGCGCTTACGCCCGTGGCGCAGCTTGAGTTCCAGCACATAGGTGACCTGTTCGGTCCTGCTGCGCAACGTCGCCATTCGCGCGACCAGTTTCGCCGCTTCCGCGTAGGCCGACGCGCTGCCGGCCCTGACGAATTGTTCGACCCGTTCGGCATAGACTTCGACCGCCTCACGCGGATGTGTCGACTCGCTGGCTTTGGCAAGTTCGTCCTGCAAGGCCGGGGACACGCCCTGCTTTCGCACCACCGTCCAGGCTGCGTCGAACCTCTTCTCTTGCATCCAGATGCGGACGAGGAGATCGGAGGGGTTATTCCAGCTCATTCGCTCCCGGCGATCCTGCCTGGCTTCCAGGAACTTCAAGGCGCGCTCGCGCGCGGCCTCGCCGCCCAATTTGCGCAGCCGCTTGTAGAGTTCGAGGGTTGGCGCCTTCTCGAAAGCCCGCTGCAGATGCGCTTCCGCCTCAGCCGTTCGACCGGCCTTGCACAGGCGCTCGACGACGAACAACACCAGCCGCTCGTCCGGGCGCGCGTCCTCGAATATCCAAAGGCCCTCCTCGGCACGGCGAAGAGCCTCTTCCCTGCGACCTTGCGAAAGGCAGAACTCGGCGAGTTGCAGATAGCTCCACTGCGAGGACAGATCTTTGGCGCGCAGAGCGATCCGGGTGTCGACATCGCCAGCACGCTCGGCGAAGAAATCGAGAATGCCCAGGAGCCGATGCCGATCGCCGACCAACTCGTCCTCGTCCCCCACGTCCTCCTCCTTCCTCCGCTCCCGGCCGCCGACGGCGGACAATTTCTCCCAGGTTTCCGTGGCGAGTCGGCGGTATTCGGCAAGCCCGGTCTCGCCCAGGATGTCGGCGTACAGCCCGACGGCACCGTCGAAGGTCCCGTACGCTTCCGCCATCTCGCGGGCGAAAAGATCGCGGGCAAGCCGGACCGGATCGGGCCGCACTTCGCGAACGGCGGCAAGATGGATGTCGCGCGCGCGGTCCAACAGCGCTCCGCAATGGCCGTCGGAATCGTCGATCTCCTCCATGGCCTGTTCGATCCGGTCGATCGCCCGCTCGGCAAGTTCGAGCGCGACGCTCGCGCGCGCCCCCGATGCAAGACCGGCGATAGTGTCGAGCACATTATCCACCTGGGCTGCCCAACCGGACGCCTCGCGGTAATCAACAAAGTCCCGCGTCCGCGTCGCGCCGTCAATCATCTTGCGCAGGCGTGCCGCGAGTGTCTTGTCATCCGCGTGCATCAATGCCGCGGCCGCATCGAGCTTGCGGAACAGCGCCGGATCCTGTTCCGCCAGATCCAGCACCATCTCGACCAGGGCATCGACACCTTTTTGCTTCAGGTGATCGCGGATGCGGGAGAGCGCGCCGGGGCCGTCGGCATCTTCGGGACCGAGATCGTTCGCCGCCAGCGCGGTAGCCACGAGGTGCTTGCAGAAGCCAAAATCCTCCCACGCACGACAGGAACACTCGCCATCAAAATCCTTGCCGTGCCCCGTGAGTTCCGTGCGGTAGTCCTCTGTACCTGCGACCTGCGCCAGCACGCGCCCCGGCTTGACCAAAACAATCTCAACGTGGCCGTCGCGGTGATAAGCCTCGCCGCGCGCGAACACTTTCGCGCCGGCGAACTCGCGCAAAACGTCAACGTTGAAACGGGGCCGGCTATCGGTTTTCATGTGTTCGGTTGCAGCAACTCTTCGGTGTCGATCAGGTGCAGCGCTTCTTCGAGTACGACGGAAGAATGCAGACGCCACCACTGCCCGGTGTGCCGATGCCACATGACATCAAACCTGATCTCCGCCACATTTTGCTCCACCAGGTCGAGGCGCGTGAATGCGATATCGAATTCTTCGCCCTCGTTGCCGGAAAAGCCCGACCGGTAGCGTGTGATGAAGCTGTATTTGTTTCCCCGCCATTTACCGAAAATATCGACGGGATAATTGAATTGGGTCCGGCGGATTTCCGGCAAGAAGCGGGGTTTCAGGTTCTCTGCGATGAAGCGATCGCAGCTGGCCGCGATGGCGGCCTTTTCCCCGGCGGCAAGGATCCGGACCCGCATCCATATCCTGTGCTGTTTCGCCACCTGCAGACCTTCACGAATCGTTCGTTGGCAGAAGTAAACTGCGAAAATCCTGCCGCTCTCGACTCCTATTCAATCGTCCCGGCGGCTTTGACGTCAAGACCATAAACCAAACGATCAACGCTCTTGATAGTGCTATTTCACAGGGCCGGGCACGCGTACGCGTTCAATCCCACGACGCGAGGCGCCCGGGTTATGTATAAACCTTGTCTCTCAGAATACGGAGGGCGGGCAGTTTGCGCGTGAAGGCCGATGGCGAATTTATCTCCATCAGGACCGGCGCCCACCGCTTCGTCGCGTGGAGATCAGCTTCAGCCAAGGCGCCGAATGGAAGGCGCTCATCAGCAGGTACATCGGGACCATTCCGCACAGCGGTGACGCATCTGGCGCGGCCGAGCACATCATCACCATTTGTCCGCCACCATGAACAGCCGTCAACAGCGCCATGATGGCGAAGGTCGGCGCGGCCGCAAGGCACAGCCAGTCGGCTACGCCAAGTGCGGCCGCATTGCCGGTTTCAGGACGGACAGCCACGACTTCGCTCAGCGATTGTCGTATTCGTCGTGGCGTCGCCACCAGACGCCCTTCTCGTTGCGCCCGTTGGGGGCGCGGTCGAGCCACTGGTACATGCCCCACAGGCCGTCCAGTCCGCGCGAATAGGTGGAATAGCTGTGGTAGACGACGCCGTCCTCGATCGCGAACGCGCTCATGCCCGGCCTGTCACGCGAGTCTCCCTTGGGTTCGTTTGTGGTGCCGACGGCAAGCACGGTCACAACGGCTCCAGCCCACTCGACCGCGGCTGTGAGAAACGTTGGGGTAAGGATTGTCCAGTCCACCATGGCATTGGCCTCCTCGCTACGACGCATTGGTTTGTGGTCGTGTGATAGAATAGGACCGGATATCGGATGGTGAGAGTGACAAGTGTGACGGGATTCCGATGGACTCGCTGATAACAGCTGCAGCGCGCGCCCTTGCGGCAGGCGATCTGCTCGGCGCATTGAAGCGGGTCGCCTTGCGCGACGACGCGCCTGCGCTTGCGCTGCGCGGCATCGCGATGGCGCAGCTCGGCGATCTCGTTCGCGCCAAGGCGCTCCTGCGAAGTGCGGCGCGCGCGTTCGGTCCGAAGGAGACCGTGGCCCGCGCGAGATGTGTCGTCGCCGAGGCCGAGATCGCACTGGTCTCGCGCGATCTCGGCTGGCCGGCGAAGGCGCTCGACGCAGCGCGGGCGACGCTCGAGGCGCATGGCGACCGCGTCAATGCCGCGCATGCGCGCAATCTCGCGGTCCGGCGCCTGCTCCTGATCGGCCGCCTCGACGAGGCCGAGCATGCGCTCGCCGAGTTCGACCCCGCACCCTTGCCGCCCGCGTTGAAGGCCGCCCACGAGCTGGTGGTTGCGGGGATCGCGATGCGACGCCTTCGGACCAAGACGGCGCGCGCGGCGCTCGCTTCCGGCCGAGCGCGCCGCGCGCGAGGCAGATATCCCTGCGCTGACGGCGGAGGTCGAGAGCGCATCCCTCATCCTGAACACGCCCGCGGCGCGCCTGATCGCGCGTGGCGAGGAGCGGCCTGCTCCTGCTCGAGGATGTCGAAGCGCTGCTGGTGTCGAACGCGCTCGTCGTGGACGCCTGCCGCTATGTCGTGCGTGACGCACGCGCGGTGGTCTCGCTCGCGACCCGCCCGGTATTGTTCGCGCTGGCGCGCGCGCTGGCTGAAGCCTGGCCTGCAGACGTGTCGAGGAGCACGTTGGTCGCCCGCGCCTTCCGGGGCAAGCACGCCGATGAATCGCATCGCGCACGCCTGCGGGTCGAAGTCGGGCGGCTTCGCGCCGAGCTTCGGACGCTGGCAGACGTCAGCGCGACCAAGCGAGGCTTCTGCGCTGGCGCCGCACCGCGCCGGCGAGGTCGTCGTGCTGGCGCCGCCGGTCGAACAGCCGCATGCGGCGGTGCTCGCCTTCCTCGCCGATGGCGAGTCATGGTCGAGTTCGGCGCTGGCGATTGCGCTGGGCGCCAGCCCGCGCACCGTGCAGCGGGCGCTCGACCAGCTTGCGGCGGCAGGCAAGGTGCAGTCGTTCGGCCTCGGGCGGGCGCGCCGCTGGATGACGCCGCTGGTGCCGGGATTCCCGACAATCTTGTTACTCCCGGGTCCGCTGCCGAGCGACTAGTTCAATGATCGAGCCTGATCCTGTCCCGGACATCCACTTTTCCGGATCATCCTCGAAGGAGCGAAACATGAAGCGATCCGCAGCCGAAATCCTCCGTGAATATGGACCCTTTCCCGGTGTCGACCGCGTCAACGGGGTCACGTTCGACGGCCAGCGTGTCTGGTTTGCCACCGGAGACACGCTGAACGCCTTCGATCCCGCGAACGGAGAGATGCTGCGCTCGATCGACGTCGCCGCGCATGCAGGCACGGCGTTCGACGGCCAGCATTTGTTTCAGATCGCCGAGGATCGCATCCAGAAGATCGATCCGAACACCGGCCGTGTGCTTTCGACCATCCCGGCGCCCGGGGGCGGCGGCGATTCCGGCCTCGCCTGGGCCGAAGGGACGCTCTGGGTGGGCCAGCATCGCGGCCGGAAGATCCACCAGGTCGATCCCGAGACCGGGGCGATCCTTCGCACCATCGAGTCCAACCGCGTCGTCACCGGCGTCACCTGGATCGACGGCGAACTCTGGCACGGCACCTGGGAAGGCGACGAGAGCGAAGTGAGGCGGATCGATCCCCGAACCGGAGAGGTTCTGGAGAGGCTCGATATGCCGCCTGGAATGGGCGTGTCGGGGCTCGAGTCCGACGGCGGCGATCAGTTCTTCTGCGGAGGCGGAAGCAGCGGCAAGGTGCGAGCGGTCCGCCGGCCAAAGCGAGGAGCTGCAGCGGGCGCGGACCATTAGGGCGCGGCGCCGTCGCCCGCTGGCCCGGCGGCCGGCGCCAATGCCAGTTCGGCGTCGGCGACGACATAGCGGGCATGGCGGTAGTCGCGGATGAAGCTGATCCGGCCGTCGCGCCATTCGAGCCACATCACGTAACTGGGTTTCGGATCGGCGCGGTCTTCGAACACCGCGATCACCTCGCGGCCCTCGAGCCAGGCCGGCGCAAGCCACAGGCCGTCGAACTTTGCGTATTTGGTGAAGAACATGCCGACATCCGCGGCGCCGACCCGAAGCGGGTATGTGGACTGAGCCAGTTTCACGTCATCGGCCAGGAGCGCCCGCAACGCATCCCAGTCGCGCTGATTGAACAGCGCGACATAGCGCGCCACCGCAGCCGACACCGGCCGCGCCTCCGCAACCGGGCCGGCTTGCGCGTTGATCTGTCGAAGCCGCGCGCGGCCCCGCGCCAGATGGCCCTTCACGGCGTCGACCGTGAGGTCGAGCAGAGCGGCGATCTCGCTCAAGGACTCGTCGAGCACGTCCTTCAGGATGACGACGCTGCGCTGCAGGGTGGGAAGCTCCGCAAAGCGCGACACCGCGGTCTTGACCGCTTCCCGGCGCATCAGCATCTCCACGGGGTCTTGGCTGGCCTGGTCGGCGACATCGGCGGCGGCGTCGATCGGTTCGGCCACGCGCACGGTGCGGCTGCGCAACAGGTCGAGCGCACGGTTGTGGGCGATCCGGAACAGCCACGCTCGAAGCGGCGGCGTCTCCTCTTCCAACCCAAGCTCCTGCAACGCCACGAAAGCGCGGACCAGCGTGTCCTGCACGACGTCCTCGCCGTCGATGACCGATCCCATCAGACGCGCGCAATAACGATGCAGTTCGGGACGCAGTTCGCCGGCCAAAGCGAGCAGCTCCGCCTGGCGGTCGCTGTTCGGCGCGGCATGTCCCGCGCTCAAGCCGCCGCTCCCTCGAGCATGGTGACTCCGGTATCGCCCTTGAGCCCGAAGGCGAAGCCCTCGGCATATCTGGGGTCGTCCAGCACGGCGACAACTTTCTCGCCGAACTCCCGGGGCGGCATCGGCGCGCCGAAGCGCGCCAGGAACGCATCTTGCGTGATGCCCATGGCGCGCGCGTACGTGTTGGAGGCGGCGTCGCCGACGCCGGTGTCGCCGATCACCTGCTGCGGCACGATGGTCTGGAAGCGGATCCCGAGCTGCTTCTGCGCCGAGATGCCGTTGGCGTAGCTGGCCATGATCCAGAGCATGCGCTTGGCGCCGGCATAGCCGCCCGACATCGGCGATCCGTTCTGGGCCGCGCCGCTCGATCCCACCAGGACGCGGCTTCCGGGCTTGAGCGGCAGCTTGAGCGCCGCCTGCAGCCAATAGAGCCCGGCCTTGACGTCGGTCTCCCAGGGCGCGGTGAAATCCGCCCAGCTGAGCTGGTCCAACCGGCCCATCGGCGGCTTGGTGCCGGCGTTCAGCACCAGGATGTCCGGACGGATTTCGGCGAGGATGCGGTGGGCGGCGGTCTCGTCGGTGACGTCGGCGGAGATGGTGGCGACGCCCAGCCGGGCGCGGACGGCGGCGAGCGCAGCGGCGTCGCGGGCGACTACCGTCACCCTAGCGTCGTGCGCGACCAGGGCCTCGACCAGTCCCAGCCCAAGGCCGCGGCTTCCGCCGGTGACGACGACATTCTTGTCTGTGAGGCTCATGTTTTCCGCTCCAGTGTCCAAGCTAGGACGATTGAGGCTCGAAAAAAGAGTCACGCCGCTGGCCGCCTCAGCCTGCATTTCCTCTTCTTGAGGCAACCGCGAGGGGTCGCCCGGCGGCCACGCTGCCTCCGCAACACTTGACGCCGGCGTCGGATCGTCAGGATCAAACGACTTCACGCCGTCATGGGCGCAGGCTGCCTGCCGGCCTCGGAAAACGGCCTGAACGTCAATGCGATCAGGAACGCGCCAAGTCCGACCGCCCAGGAACCGATATAGAGCCACGCGTAACTCGCAAAATTGTCGTAGATCAAACCTCCGGCAACCGGCCCGGTCGCCATGCCCAGGCTGCCGGCCATGGCGGTGCCGCCGATCACGGTGCCCATCATCCGCAGCGGAAAATTCTCGCGGATCAACACCGAATAGAGCGGCATGGTACCGGCATAGATGAAGCCGAACACCGCCGCCACGGCGTAGAACGCGGCAAGCTCGCGCACGAATACGTAAGCCAGCGCACCGAACGCCTGGGCGAGCAAGCCCGCGACCAGCACGCGCTTGGCGCCAAAACGGTCGCCGAGCAGGCCGAACGCGATCCGGCCGCCCATCCCTGCCAGCCCCTCGACGCTGTAGATCGAAACGGCAGCTATCAGCGGAATCCCGCAGGTGACGGCATAGCTCACGGTGTGGATGATCGGGCCCGAATGCGTGGCGCAACACAGAAAATTGGTCGCGATCAGGATGATGAATTGCGGAGAGCGCAGCGCTTGCGCGAGCGACATGTCCGGCGGCGCGCCGTCGCCCGCCGGGGCTGCGTTGCCGATTTCGAGCGCCGGCGGGCGGCGCACCAGCAGCGACACCGGGATCATGACGGCGGCGACCACCGCGGCCACGATCAGCATCGAAGTTCGCCAGTCATGGTGCGAGACCAGCCAGGCGGCGAACGGCGACATGATCATCGGCGCCATCCCCATGCCTGCCGAAACCAGGGATACCGCGAGGCTGCGATGGGTGTCGAACCAGCCGGTGACGCAGGCCATCATCGGCGCAAAGATCGCGGAGATCGAGCCGCCGACCATCAGCCCGAACAAGATTTGAAATGCGAGCAGCGAAGGCGCCCGGCTGGCCAGCGCTAGGCTCGCCGGCAGCACGATCGATCCCATAAGCACCACCGGCAGCGGCCCGAGCCGGTCGGACAAGGTGCCCCAGATCATGCTGGTGAACGCCATGGCGAGGAAGCCGATCGTCATTGCGCTGGATACGCCGGTCACCGACCAGCCGGTATCGCGCGCGATCGGCTGCAGGAAAACCGGCAGCGAAAACATCCCGCCGATGGCGACACAGCCCAGCACGCCGCCGGCCGCGACGATCACCCAGCGATAGCGAAAATTGGTCATTTGCGATCTCCCATGCAGCGCTCTCCGGGTAGAAGACGAATGGGACAGGCTGAAACCGACACGAGGATGGTTGAGCCGGAAAATTTTTTCAAGCGATGGCGTCTCGGGCCGGGCGCACGGCGCCGCTCCACCATGAGCCGTCATCCCCGCCACCGGGTCTCGCCTTCGGCGAGCCCGATGACAGGCTCCAGCGGGGATCCAGTATGCCGTGGCTTTTCGATTCCATCACGGCCTCGATGAAGAGGAACCCGCTCTAGTAATTGATCTCCATCCGCAGCCCGCGACTGTCGACCGCATCGCCACCAAAATGCGCAGTGCTGTCACGGGCGGCGACAGCGCAGGCACAGGCATCGATCAGATCGTCGCGGCCGATTCCCGTTCCGTGGCGTTGCGTCAGCCATTTTGAAAGTTTGACGAAGCGCCGATCGACCAGGAGCTTGACGCGTTGCCTGCGGCCAGCCTCCGACTTCTTTCGTTCCAGGCGAACATGATCGTTGAGCTTGAAGAAGACCAACTCCGGATGCGCCTCGCCGATGGTGGCCTGACGCTCGGGCGTGATGAAATCGTCGACTTCCCTGATCTTGTCTCTGATGTTCCAGAGCTGGCAGGAAATGCCCATTCGCGGACCTTCATGCTTCCAGTAATATTGGTTGGCGGAGGCCTGATCCGGAAATTCCCAGAGGTTTCGGCGAGCGCCCATGAAGACCGCGGCGCCGACCAGATCGCGGGCGCTGATGTCGCAGCTTCGGTGACCGGACATCTTCAGACCGATCGGCATGTCGATCATGGCGCGCCGGTGCGGCATCGAGAGCAGCCGGCTCAGTCCGCTCGAATAGTCGAATCCATGATCGCCCCGGTCATCGATCCAGGCCGCGACCCAACCTCCACGAAATCCGTCAAGCCCGAGATAGCGGGCCATCCCCTGCTCCTCAGCCAAAATGCGCTTCGCCGGAATTTGACCGGGACGTCGCCAAAGATCGCCGCATCGATTGTGATCCGGGAAGGCGAAAGTACCAACCGGCGTCAATCGCCGCGGCCGGCGGAAACCATGCATGCCCCTCTCCGCTGGCATTGTTGAGCCCCGATGCGCTATATGACCACCGCCAGCCCGCGCGATCGATGCGGGATGGCGACCGTTACTGATGTTCTATCTCGACACCTCGCTGATCGTTGCAGCGCTTTCCTTGACCGCCTAACCATTCTTGGATGGAACTTCGCATGCAAGTCGCAAAATGGGGCAACAGCCTGGCGATCCGCCTTCCTGCCGCCGTGGTCGCGGCACTTCAACTCAAGGAGGGCGACGAGATCGAAATCCACGTCGCCGACGCACAGGAATTCGCGGTCGCGCGCAAACCCCGTCGGGCGGCGGCTTCCTTCCGCGGACGTCTCCCTGCCGATTTTAGGTTCGACCCGGGACGAGGCGAATGCCCGGTAAATTCTTCGACACCATCGTATCCGCCGTCGCTAGCGTTTTAAGAGGCGGGTTACGGCTTCGCCTGCAACCCACCCTGCGAGCTATTACTCCTGCGCTAATCCCCTCAGAGCCCTTGTACGGCGCCGCTCCATAAAAGCCGTCATTGCGAGCGCAGCGAAGCAATCCACTGCTGCAAAGAAAAATGGATTGCTTCGTCGCTGCGCTCCTCGCAATGACGGTGTACTAATTTCAGACGCAGCCCACGAACTGAAATGGTCGACAGCAGATAATGCCCATCCGTCCAATTGTGCGCTATCCCGACCCTCGGCTTGCGCTCCCGGCGCAGCCCGTGACCGTGTTCGACGGCGCGCTGCGCGACCTCGCCCGCGACCTGCTCGAGACGATGCACGCCGCACCCGGGATCGGGATCACCGCGCCTCATATCGGCATCCCGCTGCGGGTCGTGGTGCTCGACCTCGACGCGATCGATGGCGCGCGGACCTATGTCAATCCGGAGATCATCTGGGCCTCGCCCGAAATGATCATGCATCAGGAAGGCAGCGTCTCGATGCCCGGTGTCAACGACGACATCCAACGTCATGCGCGCGTCCGGATCAGCTATCACGATGTCCACGGCAACCTGCAGACCGAGGAATCGGAGGGCCTGCGCGCGGTCTGCCACCAGCATGAGATCGATCAGCTCAACGGTCTGTTCTGGATCCAGCGGCTGTCCCGCCTCAAGCGCGAGCGGCTGATCAAGCGATTTGAGAAGATGTCGCGGGGGTGAAATTACGCGGAATCGACGGGCCTCACCGAGATCGGGGATATCTGCGCGCAGGCGAGTTCCGCAGGCAACCGCCGCCTGTCATTGCTTAAAACAATGCTCGCGATGCCATTTCAAGAAGTGCGGATGTGGACGATCCGACATACGCCGTGGTGCAAGTGCGCGCCCGGATTTATTGATTACCGATCGCACCCCTTGCGGATCGTTCGTCTGTCGAGAGATCAATATCTCCAGGTCGTCAGCCAAGCTAACAAGACCACGATCAAACATCCAATGCGCCGTGCCTGAAAGTGCGATCCCGTTACTGACGATATCTGGGCCGCTCGCTTCGACTGGCCGAATGTGGGCGGCCGCAACTTCGGCCCTGCCGCTCCCATTGATGAGTTTCAAACCAGTGATGGCGCAGCGCTCATCATAGGCGCGCAGGACGACACGACGAAAGATGCGATCTCGCAAAATCCTCGATACCGTGATGCTAATGCGGTCACGTTGCTGCTCAAATTTGAAAGGCGTCTGCGTCTCGTCAAAACCGGCCGATGACCGGTCCTCATCGATCCGGGGTAACAGAGGCACCCCTTCCTCGAAGCCGAGATCGAATATTCTTTTGAAATCGGCAGGAGAGATTGGACGGACCGCCGATTGAGCGCGTCCGGAAATCCGTCCTCGGTCATTGAGAACGCCCTGCTCTATTGGCCCTGCGGATCCGTTGAAAGCGACTGGATTAGCAAAATCGAGATAGCTTCTAGGCTCAATCAAAGCAAGATACATTCCGGATGCGCCGGGATCGGAAATGACTTCACGAACCTTTGCAATTGCAAAATAGCCTCGCGTCTCCGCGATCTTGCGTGGCTCATAGTAAATAATCCAATCCCCGACACAGGCCTCAACGCGACGCAAATACTGGCTGGGAAATTGATATTGTTCGGCTGGACTATCCTCGTAAATCGAGTCCGAGCGATGAATGAATACCCCAAATCCCATGGCTCTTGTCGCGTGGCCTTTCTGCCGATCTATTTTGGTCCTTGGGACACTCTTCAGAAAATAAATTGCAAAACTAGTTACTGCCGGCGCCCCTCACTCCCACTCAATCGTCCCCGGCGGCTTTGACGTCACGTCATATACCACCCGGTTGACGCCCTTGACCTCGTTGATGATCCGCGTCGCGGTCTCGCCCAGAAACTTCATGTCGAACGAATAAAAATCCGCGGTCATGCCGTCGGTCGAGGTCACCGCGCGCAGGCCGACGACGTATTCGTAGGTGCGGCCGTCGCCCATCACGCCGACGGTCTTGACCGGCAGCAGCACCGCAAAGGCCTGCCAGATCTGGTCGTAGAGGCCGGCTTTGCGGATCTGGTCGATATAGACGGCGTCGGCGTTGCGCAGGATTTCGAGTTTTTCGGGTGTGATCTCGCCGGGGCAGCGGATGGCGAGGCCCGGTCCGGGGAACGGATGCCGGCCGACGAAAATTTCCGGCAGGCCGAGTTCGCGGCCCAGCACGCGCACCTCGTCCTTGAACAATTCGCGCAACGGCTCGACCAGCTTCATGTTCATGCGCGCGGGCAGGCCGCCGACATTGTGGTGCGACTTGATCGTCACCGACGGGCCGCCGGTGAACGACACGCTTTCGATCACGTCGGGATAGAGCGTGCCCTGCGCCAGAAATCGGCCGATCCGTCGCCGCCGATCTTTTTCGCCTCGGTGTCGAACACGTCGATGAACAGACGGCCGATGGTCTTGCGCTTCTGCTCGGGATCGGTGACGCCGGCGAGTTCGCCGAGGAAAAGTTTTGAGGCATCAACATGAACCAGCGGGATGTTGTAGTGATGCCGGAACAGGTCGACCACGGTCTTGCCTTCGTCCTTGCGCAGCAGGCCGTGATCGACGAACACGCAGGTGAGCTGGTCGCCGATCGCCTCGTGGATCAGCACCGCGGCGACGGCGGAATCGACGCCGCCTGACAGGCCGCAGATCACCCTGCCCGTGCCTACCTGGGCGCGGATCTTCTCGATCGCCTCCTCGCGGAACGCGCGCATGGTCCAGTCGCCGGTGAGGCCTGCGACCTTGCGGACGAAATTGCGGATCAGCTTGGCGCCGTCGGGGGTGTGCACCACTTCGGGATGGAACATCAGCCCGTAATATTTTCGCGTCTCGTCCTGGATCACCGCGAACGGCGCATTCGGCGACACGCCGGCCACCACAAAACCCGGCGGCATTTTGGTGATGCGGTCGCCATGGCTCATCCACACCGGATGCCGCTCGCCCATCGCCCAGGTGGCATCGAACAGCCGGCTTTCGGCCCTGACCTCGACGTCGGCGCGGCCGAATTCCCTGTGATGGCCGCCCTCGACGCTGCCGCCGAGCTGGGCCGCCATGGTCATCTGGCCGTAGCAGATGCCGAGCACCGGCACGCCGGAATCGAAGATCGCCTGCGGCGCGCGCGGCGAGCCTGCCTCGTGCACCGATTCCGGGCCGCCGGAGAGGATCACCGCCTTCGGCTTCATCTGCGCGAACGCCGCTTCGGCCTTCTGGAACGGCACGATCTCGGAATAGACGCCCTCCTCGCGCACCCGGCGCGCGATCAGTTGCGTCACCTGGCTGCCGAAATCGACGATCAGAATCTTGTCATGCGCCGAGGCCACCGAAGGCGTCGACTGTTGGGCGGGCTGGGCTGGGGTCATGGAAGGGAAGTAAACGACGGGGGGCAGGCTCGCAAGCCCAAGGGAGCCGTCATGGCCGGGCTCGTCCCGGCCATCCACGTCTTAAAGTGGGCGGATCGTAGGGTGGGCAAAGCCAACGGGTCGCGCGAATGCGCGCCCGATGGCGTGCCCACCATGGAAGCCGCGCACCGGAGATGGTGGGCACGGCGCGAAGGGCGCCTTTGCCCACCCTACGATTTCCGTCAGTTCGCCTGCCTTTTGAGCACCGACACG
Organism: uncultured Alphaproteobacteria bacterium; assembly: GCA_963734795.1. Classification (GTDB taxonomy): domain Bacteria; phylum Pseudomonadota; class Alphaproteobacteria; order Rhizobiales; family Xanthobacteraceae; genus Bradyrhizobium. Next base: position 732,877 of record CAVTIW010000007.1, on the reverse strand, counting down.
AAAAACCCGTCGGTTCCGGTGCGGCGCGGGGTCATCAGCAGGCCCTCCGGGGATTGCAGCGTGGCCGCGATGAAATCCTCGGCCTTGTCCCACAGCACGGCCGCGGTCTGCGCCGGCGGCACCACCGCGAATTCCGGATGGCGGGCGACAAAGCGCGGATCTGCTCGCCGTTTTCCGGCGGCAAGCACCGAGCAGGTGATGTAGGCGATCCGCCCGCCCGGCTTTGACCAGGGCGGCGGCGCGGTCGAGCACCGCCATCTGGTCCTTCAGCCGCACTTCCAGCGCGCCCGGGCGCATCCGCCATTTGGCATCGGGATTGCGCCGCCAGGTGCCGGTTCCCGTGCAGGGCGCATCGATCAGCACCAGATCGGCTGAGGCGTGGATGTCGGCCAGGGTGTCGTCCGGCCCCTTCGGCGTGCGCACGTCGCAATTGTGCACGCCGGCGCGCGACAGCCGCTCGTAGATCGGCGCCAGCTGCCGCTTGTCGTGGTCGGTCGCGATCAGCCGGCCCTTGCCTCTGCATCATCGCCGCCAGCGCCAGGGTCTTGCCGCCGGCGCCGGCGCAGAGGTCGATCACCTGCTCGCCGGGTTTGGCCGCCGACAACAGCGCCGCCAGCTGCGAGCCCTCGTCCTGCACCTCGATCGCGCCCTTGATGAAATCCTCCTCGGCATGAATGCCGGGATTGCGGGCGTCGGCGCCGAGCTCGATGCGCAGGCCGAGCGGCGACCACGGCGTCGGCTTGGTGCCCAGATGCGCGGTCGATCCCAGCACCTTCTCGCGCTTGGCTTTCAGGGTGTTGACGCGCAAATCGAGCGGCGCGCGGCTCGCCATCGCGGTCGCCTCCGCGACCCGGTCGTCGCCGAACACCTGCGCCAGATAGCCGTCGAGCCATTCGGGATAATCGCCGGCGATGTGCGCGGGCGCGTCCGCCAGCGACCGCGACGTCAGCGCGGCGCGCTCGCCGTCGCTCAACGGCTGCCGGCGCGAACCGGCCGCCGTCGCACAGCGCGGCGATATCATCGACATCCATGCCGCGCTCGAGCTTCAGCATGCCGAGCATGCGCGCGCGCGGCGTGTCGTCGTCCATGATCCAGGCGCTCGAGGCGCGCCGGCGCAGCACGTCCCAGATCAGGCCGGAGATCGCGGCGCGATCGCCGGAGCCGGCATAGCGATGCGCGGTGCCCCACTCCTTCAGCGCCTTCGCCGCCGGGACGCGCTGGGCGTCGATGGTCTCGATCAGTTCGATGGCCGCGGAGAGCCGCGCTGCGGGTGTCATTCAGGACTTTCGGTTCGGAGAAGCAGTGTTCAGATCAGCAGCAGGATCGACAGCGCGAAATACAGCCACATCGCGAACAGCACCAGCACGCCGGCAAACCACGCCAGCGAGCGCTGCTTGAGATCGTTGGAGCTGACGAAAATGCCGGCATGCGCGAACCGCGTCACCACGAACACCCATGACAGCAGCACGATCACAAGATCGACATGGCGCAGCGGCAGCGCCAGCGCGATCAGGATATAGAACAACAGCGGCAGTTCGAACTGGTTGGCGAAGCAATTGGCGATCTGGGTGGCGCGAGGCGGCCAGTTCGGCTGCCCCAGCACGATGTCCCTGACCTTGGTCTGGCCGCCGACCAGCGCACCGCGGCGGGCGCCCGCCATCCACAACAGCAGCACGAAAGTGAGGCCCACCAGCACGAACACCGGCAGCAAAACGAAGCGAACCGACATTGGAATTCTCCCCCGGATTGAGCGTGAGCCCCCCGCTATAGCGACCGCGCTTGCCGCTGACAATAAATCCCCACCGGCGGCGTTGAATCACACCCCGTTGCGGTGACCACCCCGAACCGGTTCCGGCGATTTCAGCCGCGAATTGGCGTCCCCGCGAGATGTTGCGATCGACCTTGTTTCCTCATTCTCGACAGACGCCACCGAGGTGGCCGGGCCTCCCCGGCGACGCCGTGGCTGCGCTGCGAACATGATCGCCGGCGGCATCCTTCGTCTTGATGCCCCTCCATCGGGTCTCGCCTCCAAGCTTCCGGCAGGCTGAGGCCTCTCAACTCCGTCACTTTCGTTCGGCAATATCGGGCATTCGCTTTTCGCGGATCGTGACGGCTGTCGCGGTGCGATATTTTGAATGCCGTTTTGAATTTTATTGTTCCAGGTTCATGCGGAAACCGTTTGCATGCCCGAATTTCGCCTGACCCAGATTTCCGACACCCATCTTGCCCGCCGCTTTCAGAAGCTGACCGACAATTTCGATCGGGTGAGCGAATACATCGACGCTCACCGGCCCGATCTCGTCGTCAACAGCGGCGACCTCGCCTTCGACGGCCCGACCAATCGCGACGATCTCGAATTTGCCCGGACACTGCACGACGCGCTTCCCGTCGCCTGCCGCTTTCTGCCCGGCAATCATGACATCGGCGACAACCCGACCGCAGCTCGGTCCGCCGCCGCCTCAACCGGTCACCGAGCCAAGCCAGCAGGCGTACCGCGCGATCTTCGGCGAAGATCGCTGGCGCTTTGAAGCCGCCGGCTGGTGCTTCATCGGCCTCAATTCGCTGGTCATGAACACCGGCCTTGCGAGCGAGGCCGAGCAGTTCGACTGGCTGGCTTCGCAACTCTCCGGCACCAACGGCAAACCGGTCGCGCTGTTCCTGCACAAGCCGCTTTACCTGAATGCCCCCGACGATCCGGAACTGGCGGCAACGTCGATACGCTACGTTCCGATGCCGGCGCGCCGCCGGCTGGTCGAGATGCTCGGCGCCGTCGATCTGCGGCTGGTCGCCAGCGGCCACGTCCACCAGCGCCGCGATTTTACCTTTGGCCACCTCCGACACATCTGGGCGCCGTCCGTCGGCTTCATCATTCCGGATGACAAGCAGGAAGTGATCGGCATCAAGGAGGTCGGACTGGTGGAATACCGCTTCCAGCCCGACAGCTTCGAGGTTCGTCACGTCAGAGCGCCGGGCCAGATCGATGTCGATCTGGAACCCATGTTCAACCCGGGTCCGAAAAGCTAGCAGGCCTCTCGACAGACCGGCGGCTCAGGCCTTGTCCGGCCCGACCCGCACCAATTGCTTGCCGAAATTGGCGCCCTTCAGAAGTCCCATGAACGCAGCCGGCGCGTTGTCGAGCCCCTCGGTGACGAATTCGCGGTGCTTGACCTTGCCCTCGCGCACCCATCGCGACATGTCGCGCAGGAAGTCGGCATGGCGCGCGGCGAAATCGCTGACGATGAAGCCTCGGATGGTCAAACGCTTGGTCAGCACGGCGCGCATCATCGACGAGGCCCATTTCGGCGCCGTGGCCTCGGTGTCGTTGTAATGCGCGATCAGGCCGCATACCGGCACGCGCGCGAAGGCGTTGAGCAGCGGAAACACCGCCTCGAACACCGCGCCGCCGACATTCTCGAAATAGACGTCGATGCCTTTCGGGCAGGCGTCCTTCAGTTTCGCCGCCAGATCGGGATCGCGATGATCGAGGCAGTCGTCGAAGCCGAGTTCATTCTTGACGTAGTCGCATTTGTCCTTGCCGCCGGCGATGCCGACCGCGCGCGCGCCCTTGATCTTTGCAATTTGCCCGACCGCCGAGCCGACCGCGCCGGAGGCCGCCGCCACCACCACGGTCTCGCCCGGCTGCGGCTTGCCGATATCGAGCAGCCCGGTATAGGCGGTCATGCCGGGCATGCCGAGCACGCCCACCGCGGTCGAGACCGGTCCGAGTTTCGGATCGATCTTGGCCAGGCCCTTGCCGTCGGAGAGCTGCATGCGTCTGCCAGCCGGCGCGCGACAGCACGATGTCGCCCTTGGCAAAACCCGGATTGTTCGAGGCGACCACCTCGCTCACCGTGCCGCCCTCCATCACGCCGCCGATCGGCACCGGCGCCGCATAGGACGGCCCGTCGCTCATGCGCCCGCGCATATAGGGATCGAGCGACAGCCAGATGGTGCGCAGCAGAACCTGCGCCCTCGCCGGGCGCGGGCAGCGCATAGTCCTCGACCCGGAAGTCCGACGCCTTGGGCTCGCCGACGGGGCGAGAGACGAGAACGACGCGTTTTGCCTGATGTGACATGGTTGTTTCCTCCGTTTTTGCTTTGTCGTCGCGAGTGCAGCGAAGCAATCCAGTCCTGTTTCCGGAACAATGATGGATTGCTTCGCTGCACTCGCAATGACGGTTCTACGAATGTTATGCGGTGATTTTCGCCAGCGCCGCGTCGAACGTCGCAGCGGCGCTCGGCAGGTCCTTGAACGCGAGCCCGCTATCGGCCGACTGCTTCTGCGCCTCGGTCGCGGTGGGGCGAATCTCGGCCACCGGCTTTGCCGCCATCGAGCAAGGCGTCCGGCGCAATCACGTGAAACTCATGGGCCTCGACCGGCTGGTCCTTGAGCAGGAAGACGCTGAGCGAAACGATATCCTTGCCGCGCCGGTATGAAATATAGCGGTCGACCGCGACCGAGCCGTCGCGCTGCATGCCGCCGAGCTTGGCGTAGCCCTTGGCGTCGAGCAGCTTGTGCGCCTTGAAACCCTTGACGCCCACCGAGTTTGCCTTCGCGGTCTCTTCGGACAGATCGTACTTCTCGGCCATCTGCTTGCCGATCGCGGCGAGCTGTCCGGACATCTCGTGCTCGAATTCCTTGACTTCGGTGCGCGGCTTCGACGCCTTGCGCGGCTTTGCGGCATTGCGCTTTTCGATCTCGGCCTGGCATTGCGCAATGACGTCGGCAACGGATTTCCGCTCCGCATTGACCAGCAGGTTCTTCAGATCCTGATCTGAAAGCGCAGCAATCCTGTCGTCCGACCAATCGACCATAATGACAACTTCTTTTCTGAATTGTGTTGAGATGACTCTTTTAAAACCGCACCGCAAATCCGAGCGTGGATGGCGCGGATCAGCGCAAATTCTCGGGCAGCGCAGCAATCCCTGGTTCGGACAATACCGCGTTTCGCCGCCTTTGTGGTGGTCAATTTAGGCCGGATGGACCTACGCGCCGCCGGGGTAATTCGGGCTCTCGCGGGTGATGGTGACGTCGTGGACGTGGCTTTCGCGCAGGCCCGCGCCGGTGATGCGCACGAATTGCGCCTTGGCGTGGAACTCGGCAAGGTCCTTGGCGCCGACATATCCCATCGCCGCGCGCAGGCCGCCGGCGAGCTGGTGCATGACGTTGCCGACCGGGCCCTTGTAGGGCACCTGACCCTCGATACCCTCCGGCACCAGCTTCAGCGTGTCCTTGATGTCCTGCTGGAAATAACGGTCGGCGGAACCGCGCGCCATCGCGCCCACCGAGCCCATGCCGCGATAGGCCTTGTAGGAGCGGCCCTGCCACAGAAACACTTCGCCCGGTGTTTCGTCGGTGCCGGCCAGCAACGAGCCGACCATGGCGATGTCGGCGCCGGCCGCCAGCGCCTTGGCGAGATCGCCGGAATATTTGATGCCGCCATCGGCGATCACCGGGCACGTTGGCTTTCTTGGCGGCTTCGACCGCATCCATGATCGCGGTCAATTGCGGCACGCCGACGCCGGCGACGATCCGCGTGGTGCAGATCGAACCCGGACCGATGCCGACCTTGATCGCATCCGCGCCGGCATCGATCAGCGCCTGCGCGCCCTCCATGGTGGCGATATTGCCGGCGATGACCTGCACCGCGTTGGACAGCCGCTTGATGCGGTTGACGGCTTCCAGCACCCGCGAGGAATGGCCGTGCGCGGTGTCGACCACGATCAGATCGACGCCGGCGTCGATCAGCCGCTCGGTGCGCTCGAAACCGCCCTCGCCCACCGTGGTCGCCGCGGCGACCCGGAGCCGGCCCTGCGCGTCCTTGCAGGCCAGCGGATGCGCGACCGCCTTTTCCATGTCCTTCACGGTGATCAATCCGACGCAGCGGTACTGATCGTCGACCACCAGCAATTTCTCGATTCGGTGCTGGTGCAGCATCCGCTTCGCCTCGTCCTGGCTGACGCCTTCGCGCACCGTCACCAGATTTTCGTGCGTCATCAATTCGGAGATTTTCTGGCGCGGATCGGTCGCAAAACGCACGTCGCGGTTGGTGAGAATGCCGACCAGCTTGCCCGGCACGCCCTTGCCGGCGCCGGTGACCACCGGAATGCCGGAAAAACCGTGATCCTTCATCAGCGCCATCGCGTCCGACAGCATCGCGTCGGGACCGATGGTCAGCGGATTGACCACCATTCCGGATTCGAACTTCTTGACCTGCCGCACCTGGGCGGCCTGGCCATCGACGTCGAAATTGCGATGGATGACGCCGATGCCGCCGGCCTGCGCCATCGCGATCGCCATCCGCGCTTCGGTGACGGTGTCCATGGCGGAAGCGATAATCGGAATATTGAGCGGAATGGCGCGGGTGACGTGGGAGCGGATATCGGCCTCCGAGGGCAGGATATCCGAGAGGCCGGGTTTCAGAAGCACGTCGTCGAACGTAAAGGCTTCGCGTATCCCCTGAATTCCCTGCACAATCGCCATCGCCAACTCCATTCAGCGGCCCGTTCGCCGCGATATGACCTCAGGGATGAACGGTTCCTCCGGCGAAGCACCAGGCATCACCGTCGAATCGCCCATCGGTAGGGTTGGCGGTGGTCGATAGCATGGCGGAGCGCCGAATCAAAGCGTTTGCCAGCCATGCACAGGCTTTTCGTCGCTGTGGCCGCGTTCTGTCGCATCAGCGCGGACAATCTGGCGGCGAGGACTTAAGGATCCGCGTCGGATATTCGCCAGCGTCACGCAGGATTTAGGTGGTTTCCGCCGTTCCGCAATAGCCTGCACGGCGATGGGGTGATACAGCCGCTCTTCTCGCTCCATCCCGTCCCTCTTCCCGAATTTCGATGAACAAAGAACGCCTGATCCCGCTCATCGTGGCCACCGCCCTGTTCATGGAGAACATGGATTCGACGGTGATCGCGACCTCGCTTCCGGCGATCGCGGCGGATATCGGCACCAGCCCGCTGACGCTGAAGCTCGCCATCACCTCGTATCTGCTGTCGCTCGCGGTCTTCATTCCGGCGAGCGGCTGGACCGCCGACCGGTTTGGCGCGCGCATGGTGTTCAGCGCTCGCCATCGCCGTCTTCATGGTGGGATCGATCGGCTGCGCGCTGTCCTCCTCGGTCACCGATTTTGTGATCGCGCGCATCCTGCAGGGCATCGGCGGCGCGATGATGACGCCGGTCGGGCGGCTGGTGCTGCTGCGCTCGATCGACAAGAGCGCGCTGGTGAATGCGATGGCCTGGGTCACGGTGCCGGCGCTGGTCGGGCCGGTGATCGGTCCGCCGCTCGGCGGCTTCATCACCACCTATCTGACCTGGCACTGGATCTTCCTGATCAACATTCCGATCGGGCTGCTCGGCATCTTCATGGCGCTGCGCTACATCGACCCGATCCGCAGCGAGGACCCGGAGCGCTTCGATCTCTACGGGCTGATGCTGGCCGGGATCGGGCTTGGCGGCATCGCGTTCGGCCTTTCGGTCGCCGGCCTCAATCTGCTGCCATGGACGCATCGTCATCGCGCTGGTCGCGATCGGCACCATTTCGATGACGCTCTATGTGATCCACGCCAGGCGCACCGCATCGCCGGTGCTGGATTTCGCGCTGCTGCGGCTGCCGACCATGCGCGCCAGCATCATCGGCGGCTTTCTGTTCCGCCTCGGCATCGGCTCGCTGCCGTTTCTGCTGCCGCTGTTGATGCAGGTCGGATTTGGCCTGTCGCCGCTGCGCTCGGGGCTGGTGACATTTGCCTCGGCGGCCGGCGCCATGGGCATGAAGACGCTGGCGGCGCGCATCATCCGCACCTTCGGCTTTCGCAACATCATGACCATCAACGCGGTCGTGAGTTCGGTCTTCCTCGCCGCCTGCGCGCTGTTCACGATCACGACGCCGCTGCTGCTGATCATGATCCTGCTGGTGGTCGGCGGCTTCTTCCGCTCGCTGCAGTTCACCGCCATCAACACGCTGGCCTATGCCGAAGTCGAGCCGGCGCAGATGAGCCGCGCCACCACGCTGGTCAGCGTCAACCAGCAACTGGCGGTTTCCGCCGGCGTCGCGGTCGGCGCGTCCTCGGTGGAATCGACCATGTGGGTGCATCATGTCACCGAGCTGAGCGCCGCCGATTTCGCGCCGGGATTCATCGTGGTGTCGATCATCTCGACGATTTCGGCTTATTTCTTCTACCAGATGCCCGTCGATGCCGGTCATCAGGTATCGGGACGCGGCGTCGTCGTGGTTCCCAGTCCGGAACGCGACGCCGAACCGGAAGAGACCGCCGCCACCGAGACCGCCAACGCCCGGGATCAGCGGCTGGGGTAGATCGCCGAGATTCTTTTCCCGTCGTTGCGAGCCAACGGGGCGGCGCTTCGCGCCGTCCCGTTGGCTCGCAATGACGGGAATGCACTGATAATTACGGCGTTACCTGCACGCCGCGAAATCCCATCGCCAGCACATAGCGTTCGGAGGAATCCTTGCGGCTCGAGGCCGGCTTGACGTGCTTGACGGTGGCAAAGTCGCGCTTGAGCTGCGTCATCAGCGTGGCGTCGGCGCCGCTCTGAAACACCTTGGCGACGAACGTCCCGCCTGGCTTGAGCACGTCGGCGGCGAACGCGGCAGCGCCTTCCACCAGACCGAGGATGCGGAGCTGATCGGTCTTGCGATGGCCGGTGGTGTTGGCGGCCATGTCGGACAGCACCACATCGGCGCGACCGCCCATCATCGCGAGCAACTTGCCCGGCGCGTCGTCGCTGAGAAAATCGAGCTGCGCAAAGCTGACGCCGGCAATCTTCCGGCATCTCCAGAAGATCGATCGCGATGACCTTGCCCTTGCCGTCGGCGGCGCCGACCCGCTTGGCGGCGATCTGGCTCCAGCCGCCGGGCGCCGCGCCGAGATCGACCACGGTGATGCCGGATTTGAGAAAATGGTACTTGTCGTCGATTTCGATCAGCTTGTAGGCCGCGCGCGAGCGCAATCCATCACGCTTGGCCTGCGCCACATAGGGATCGTTGAGCTGCCGCTCCAGCCAGAGCTTCGACGACAGCTTGAGCCTGCCGCCGCTCTTGACGGTGACCCGCAGCCGCCCGGTGGTGTCTTTCGCCATGGTGCAGGCTCTAGCACAGTGCGGCCCGATACGCCTATCGACATCCGCTCAGCGCGCCGTCCTCGCGCATCATCTCGACCAGCATGCCCTCGCGCAGGCCGCGATCGGCGACGCGCAGCCGCGGCAGCGGAAACGCCTGGCGGATGGCGTCGAGAATGGCGCAGCCGGCCAGCACCAGATCGGCGCGCTCGACGCTGATGCAATTGTTGCTGGCGCGTTCCTGATAGCTCATACCGAGCAGCCGCGCGATGGTCGCGGTGAGATCCGCATCGCTCATCCAGACGCCGTCGATCCGGCGGCGATCGTATCGCGCCAGATTGAGATGGACCCCGGCCAGCGTCGTCACCGTGCCGGAGGTGCCGAGCAGATGCATATCCCCGAGATCGCCGCCATGCTCGGCCGCGAACGGGGCGACATATTGCGCGACCTCCTGCACCATCCCCGCATAGGATTGCGGCGTGACGTCCCGGCCGCCGAAATGCTCGGCCAGCGTGACGACGCCGAGCGGGATCGACATCCATGCCTTGATGCGCGGCGTGGCGTTCGGCTCGGCTGGATCGCGCTCGATCCGGACCAGTTCGGTCGACCCGCCGCCGATGTCGAACAGAATGGCGCCCCGCCCGCTTGGATCGAGCAGCGGCGAGCAGCCGAGCACCGCGAGTGTGGCTTCGGTCTCGCGATCGATCACCTCCAGCCGGATGCCGGTCTCGGCTGCCACCCGATCCCGAAATCCGTCGGCGTTCGACGCCGCGCGGCAGGCTTCCGTTGCGATCAGCCGCAGCCGCCTCGCCTTCCTGGACTGGATTTTGTCGCGGCAAATGCTCAATGCGGCGATGGCGCGCTCGATCGCGGCTTCGCTGATATAACCGGTCGCCGAGATACCCTCGCCGAGCCGGATGATCCGCGAGAACGAATCGACCACGCGAAACCCGTCGCCGACCGGACAGGCGATCAGCAGGCGGCAATTGTTGGTACCAAGATCCAGCGCGGCGTAGACGCCGGAACCCGGGGCCAGGCCCGCCCGGGCGCCGTCGTCCGCCGCAGCCAATCCCAGCGGGCTTCCGCGCGGCCCAAGGCCATCGCGAAGCCGCGTGTCATCGTTCATCAAACTGTCTTTCCGCGGCCATTGGGGCCGACGTGGAATTTCCGTTCACGGAAACTTTAGCAGCGCGCAAGCGCGGCGCAACAGACGTTCACATGGGACCATGCCCAATCAGGCGTTGTCGTTCGGATAGGGGTACGTTATCTGGATGGGAAGCCAAAAATGGCGCAAAAACCGGCATTTCAGGGACTTTCGATGCAAGATCATACACCTCCGTCTGCTCTGGAAAACGCTATCGCACTGCAAAAATACGGCGTCGGACAGCCGGTCCGCCGCAAGGAAGACGACACGCTGGTGCGCGGCAAGGGCAAATACACCGACGATTTCAACCTGCCGGGACAGGCCTACGCCTGGATCGTGCGCTCCAGCCATGCCCACGGCATCATCCGCGGTATCGACACCTCCGCCGCCAAGGCGATGCCGGGCGTGCTCGGCGTCTGGACCGGAACCGACCTCGCATCAGCAAGCTACGGCCCGTTCACCTGCGGCCTGCCGCTGAAGAACCGCGACGGCTCGCCGCTGCTGCAAACCAACCGCATGCCGCTGGCGACCGACAAGGTGCGCTATGTCGGCGATCCCGTGGCATTTGTGGTCGCCGAGACGCCTGGCGCAGGCCCGCGATGCCGCCGAAGCCGTGGTGCTGGATATCGATCCGCTGCCCGCCGTGACCACCGCCGAGGAAGCCATCAAGCCCGGCGCGCCGCAGCTCTACGATCACATCCCCGAACAATGTGGCGCTGGACTATCACTACGGCGACACCGCCAAAATCGACGCCGCTTTCGCCGGCGCCGCCCATGTGACCAAGCTCGATATCGTCAACACCCGCGTCGCCGTGGTGGCGATGGAGCCGCGCGCCGCGCTCGCCTCCTATGACAAGGCCAGCGAGCGTTTCACGATTCAGGTTCCGACCCAGGGCGTCTCGGGCAACCGGGCCAACCTCGCCAAGAACCTGAATGTGCCGAATGAGAAGGTTCGTCTGCTGACCGCCAATGTCGGCGGCTCGTTCGGCATGAAGAACATCAACTACCCCGAATACATCTGCATCCTGCATGCCGCGAAGGCGCTGGGACGGCCGGTGAAATGGACCGACGAGCGATCGACCAGCTTTCTGTCCGACAGCCAGGGCCGCGCGCAGAACATCCACGCCGAGCTGGCGCTCGACGCCGAGGGCAGATTTCTCGCCGTTCGCCTCAACGGCTACGGCAATCTCGGCGCCTACATCACCGGCGTTTCGCCTGGGCCGTTGTCGCTTAACACGGGCAAGAACCTTGCCAGCGTCTATCGCACGCCGCTGTTGAGCGTCGATATCAAGACGCGTGTTGACCAACACCACGCATGATGGGCGCCTATCGCGGCGCCGGGCCGCCCCGAGGCCAATTATTTCATGGAGCGGCTGATCGATCGCGCCGCCGACGAAATGGGCATCAACCGGCTGACGCTGCGCAAGCGCAATTTCATCAAGCCCGCGCAAATGCCGTTCGCGGCGGCGTCCGGCGTCACCTACGACAGCGGCGACTTCCAGGGCGTGTTCGACAAGGCGCTGGAGATTTCCGATCACGCCGGCTTTGCCAAACGGAAAAAGGAAAGCCGCAAGCAGCGGCATGCTGCGCGGCATCGCGGTCGGCTCCTATCTCGAAGTCACCGCACCGCCCAGCGGCGAACTCGGCAAGATCACGTTCGAACCCGACGGTTCGGTCAAGTTGACCACGGGCACGCTTGATTACGGCCAGGGTCATGCCACGCCGTTCGCGCAGGTTCTTTCCGCACAACTCGGTGTCCCCTTCGACAGCGTCAGGCTCGAACAAAACGACAGCGATCTGGTGCGTTTCGGCAACGGCACCGGTGGCTCCCGCTCCATCACCGCCACCGGCGCCGCGATCGTCGAATCCTCCGCGCTGGTGATCGCCAAGGGCAAGCAGGCCGCCGCGCATCTGATGGAAGCCGCCGAAGGCGACATCGAATTCGCCAACGGCCGTTTCACCATCGCCGGCACCGACCGCAGCATCGACATCATGGAGCTGTCGCGACGCCTGCGCGAAGGCAAGATGCCCGAGGGCGTGCCGTCGTCGCTCGACGTCGACCACAATACCAAGGATACGCCATCGACCTTCCCCAACGGCTGTCATGTCGCGGAAGTCGAGATCGACCCCGATACCGGCGTCGTGCAGATCGTGCGTTACACCGGCGTCAATGACTTCGGCACCATCGTCAATCCGATGCTGGTGGCGGGACAATTGCATGGCGGCGTCGCGCAAGGCATCGGTCAGGCGCTGATGGAAGAGGTCAGCTACGACGAAAGCGGCCAGCCGATTACCGGGTCGTTCATGGACTACGCGCTGCCGCGTGCCGGAGACATCCCGATGATGGCGGTCGGCGATCATCCGTCGCCGGCAAAATCCAACCCGCTGGGCACCAAGGGCTGCGGCGAAGCCGGCTGCGCCGGCAGCCTCGCCACGCTCGTCAATGCGGTGCTCGATGCGCTCTCCGAATTCGGCATCAAGCATATCGATATGCCGCTGACCCCGGAGCGGGTCTGGCGCGCGATTCAGGACGCCAGGACGAAGGCGGCGTAGTCTTCCATGACGTGTTGGCGTGGCAGCGACCAGAATTACCGCTGTCATCGCCCGCTTTAAGCGGGCGACCCAGCATTCCAGAGCGTTCGAGATTTCATGTACGGCGGTGATTACTGGATCCCCCGCTTTCGCGGGGGATGACAGTCAACAACGTTGAGGCGCGGTGCCCCACATTACATTTTACGCCGCCGCCTGCTCGCGCGGCTGATAGATCGCGATGTGCTGGCAATGCGCCAGCGGGGTGTGGCCGTTGGCGATGACCAGCGCATCGAGTTCGACGAAGCGGTGGCCCTTCTTTTCATAGTTGCCGGTCACTTTCGCGCGCGCCGTCAGTTCGTCGCCGCTTGCGGTCGCCGCGAGCAGCTGCATCCGGCTGCCGACGTGAATCCACGGCCCGAGAATGACGTTGTCGACCAGCACCCTGTTCATGATCCGCTGCAGCAGCCCGGGATGGCCTAGTCCCTCCCGGGCGTAGATCGCATCGGTCTCGCGTACATCCATCAGATATTCCATTGCGGCATCGCCAGCCCAGGCGCGCGGCTCGGTGCCCAGCCAGCTGCCGAGCTGATACGACGTCGCATCCACCGGCCTGCGCTCCGTCACTGCGGCGATGGCGCTGAAATCCGAAATCGAAAGCGATGGCGCGGAGGCCGGAAGCGAGGCGCTGCCGGTGGCGCAGAGCTCGCCGCGGCTTGTGACCTCGATCGAAACCACGCCATCGCTCTCCTCGCCGGTCACCTCGGCGGTCTCGCCGTCATAGACCGGCTTGACGAAGCGCGCCTCGATCAGGCCGCGCTCGAGAAACGCGCGGCCCCATTTTGCCACCGGCAGGTGCATCATATAGGCCATCACATCGACCCCCGGCACCAGCCCGCCGCCAAATCCGAACCGGCGCGCGACGGTGTCGTCGTGCATCTTGTTTTCGGAAAGTTTCGCGGTGTTGTAGGCTTGGACGCGGTAGACTTCGAGCCGGCTGGTCATGCCTGTTTTCCCTGATTTCGGTGGCCTTTTCGAGCGATAATCGTACGCAAGGAAAATGCCATGGCAAGCCTGTTCCTATCCGTGTTTTGCTCGCAATTCCGCTCCCGATGGGGTACCACGCGCATCCTGAGGACACGTGGTTTGCGTTCTCCGCCAAATCCCCAACCGATGACGCCAGCTTGAACACCACCCGCATCTATGTCGACGCCGACGCCTGCCCGGTCAAAGACGAGATCTACCGCGTCGCCGCCCGCCACGGGCTGCCCGTCAGCGTGGTCGCCGGTCAATTCATTCGGGTGCCGCAGGACCCGCTGATCGAGCGGATCGCGGCCGGTTCCGGGATGGACGCCGCCGACGACTGGATTGCGGAGCGCGTGGCAAAAGGCGATATCGTGATTACATCCGATATTCCGCTGGCGAGCCGCTGCGTGAAGGCCGGCGCCGAGGTGATTGCCCCGAACGGCAAGCCGTTTTCGGAACAATCGATCGGCATGACGCTGGCGGTGCGCAACCTGATGACCGATTTGCGTTCCTCGGGCGAGGTGACCGGCGGTCCCAAATCGTTCGCGCCGCGCGACCGCTCGGCGTTCCTGTCGGCGCTCGATCAAACCATTCGCCGCATCCAGCGCGAGCGGGCCAACCAGCCCGCGCAGAAACAGAGTTGAACTGAAGAGCCATGGCGCCTCCCCTGATTCAATTGAAAGACATCAAGCTGACCTTCGGCGGCACGCCGCTATTGTCCGGCGTTGAGCTGTCGGTATCGTCCGCCGAGCGGGTGTGTCTGATCGGCCGCAACGGCTCCGGCAAATCGACGCTGCTCAAGATCGCGGCCGGCCTGGTCGAGCCCGACAGCGGCAGCCGCTTCGTGCAACCGGGTGCGACCATCCGCTACCTGCCGCAGGAGCCGGATTTTGCCGGCTTCGCTACCACGCTGGCCTATGTCGAAGCAGGCCTTGCGCCCGGCGACGACCATTATCAGGCCCGCTACATCCTGGAGCAGCTTGGGCTGCGCGGCGACGAAGATCCCGCGCATGTCTCCGGCGGCGAAGCCCGCCGCACCGCGCTGGCGCGGGTGCTGGCGCCCTCGCCCGATATCCTGCTGCTGGACGAGCCGACCAACCACCTCGATCTCACCACCATCGAGTGGCTGGAAGGCGAACTCGGCAGCCGCCGCAGCGCGCTGGTCATCATCAGCCATGACCGTCGCTTCCTGTCGAACCTGTCGCGCTCGACCGCCTGGCTCGATCGCGGCCAGATCAAGCAGATCGACCGCGGTTTTAGCGCATTCGAAGTCCTGGCGCGACGAGGTGCTGGCGGAGGAAGAGCGCGACCAGCACAAGCTCGACCGCAAAATCGTCAACGAGGAGCACTGGCTGCGCTACGGGGTTTCCGGCCGCCGCAAGCGCAACGTCAAGCGGCTCGGCAATCTGCATGCGCTGCGCGAGCAGCGCCGCGACTATCGCGGCGCCGCCGGCAACGCCAACCTCGCCGCCGCCGAAGCCGACAAATCCGGCAAGCTTATCATCGAAGCCAAGAACATCGGCCGGTTGTATGGCAATCGCAAAATTGTCGATGACTTCTCGATCCGGGTGCAGCGCGGCGATCGCATCGGCATCGTCGGGCCGAACGGCGCCGGCAAGACCACGCTGATCGACATGCTGACCGGCACCAAGCCGCCCGACAGCGGCACCATCCGGTTCGGCGCCAACATCGAAATGGCCACCCTCGACCAGCACCGCGAAAGCCTCGATCCGAAATCGACGCTGGCCGAAGCCCTGACCGGCGGACGCAGCGACAGCGTGATGGTCGGCGGCAAGCCGAAGCACGTGGTCGCCTATATGAAGGACTTTTTGTTCGGGCAGGAGCAGATGCGCACGCCGCTCGAAGTGCTCTCGGGCGGCGAACGCGGGCGGCTGATGCTGGCGCGCGCGCTGGCAAAACCCTCCAACCTGCTGGTGCTGGACGAGCCGACCAACGATCTTGATCTCGAAACCCTCGATGTGCTGGAGGAAATGCTCGGCGACTATGAAGGCACCGTGATCCTGATCAGCCATGACCGCGATTTCCTCGACCGGGTGGTGACTTCGGTGATCGCGCCGGAAGGCGACGGCCGCTGGGTCGAATATGCCGGCGGCTATACCGACATGCTGGCGCAGCGTGGCGCCGATCTGAAGCGCGCGGCGGTGAAGGCGGCCTCAGCCGAAACCGGCAGGGCAGCGAAGGGCGGCGCAGCCTCGGGCGCGTCGAAGCGCCGGCTTAATTTCAACGAGAAGCACGCACTGGAAACGCTGCCGAAAACGATCTCGAAGCTTCAGGCCGAAATCGCCAAACAGCAGCGGCATCTCGATGATCCCAATCTCTACAAGAAGGATCGCAAGAAATTCGACACCGCCTCGACTGCGCTGTCCACCGCGCAGAAGGAACTCGCGGCCGCCGAAGACAAATGGCTGGAACTCGAAGTGTTGCGCGAAGAGATCGAACAGGCCTAGGCCACAGGGTTGCCGTCATTGCGAGGAGCCAACGGGTCGCGCGAATGCGCGCCCGACGACAGGCTCCGCGACGAAGCAATCCATTCGGCACCGGACAGGTCGATTGCTTCGCTTCGCTCGCTATGACGAAGACATCAATTGGAGTTGCCGATGACCACACCCCTCGCCGCGAAAATCGCCCGCGACTACGGCACACCCGCCGCCGTGATCGACATGGACCGCGTCGAGCGCAACATCGCGCGGATTCAGGCCGCCTGCGACGCCGCCGGCGTCGCCAACCGCCCGCACATCAAGACCCACAAGAGCCCGATGCTGGCCAAGCTGCAGATCGCGGCGGGCGCGAGGGGCATCACCTGCCAGAAACTCGGCGAAGCCGAGGTGATGGCGGACGCCGGCATTGACGACATCCTGATCAGCTACAATCTGATCGGCGAGGAGAAGATGGCGCGGCTCGGCGCGCTACAGGCCAAAGCCAATATGACGGTCGCCGCCGACAATCCGGTTGTGATCGCGGGCCTGCCGCAGGCCGCCGCGGCTTCGGGCCGTCCGCTTTCGGTGGTGGTCGAGTGCGACACCGGGCGCAAGCGCGCCGGGGTCGAAACATCGGCGGAAGCCATCGCGCTGGCCCGCCAGATCGCTGCCGCCGAGGGACTGATCTTCGCCGGCTTCATGCTCTATCCCACCGAAACCGGCTGGGCCGAGGCGCAACGTTTTTACGACGAAGCTTTGGCTGGCATTCGCGAACATGGGCTTGAGGCGGCGATGGTCTCGACCGGCGG
The DNA here is from genome assembly GCA_963734795.1 of uncultured Alphaproteobacteria bacterium. Lineage (GTDB taxonomy): Bacteria > Pseudomonadota > Alphaproteobacteria > Rhizobiales > Xanthobacteraceae > Bradyrhizobium. Next base: position 715,852 of record CAVTIW010000007.1, on the reverse strand, counting down.
CACGCCGAACCTGAAAAACGTCGGCAAGCTCAAAGGCGCCACCGAGCATCGGCCAGGCACCTACATCTACAACGACCGCATGCAGGTCGCGGCCGGCGTCGCCGGCTGGGACGATTGCGCGCTGAACATCTATTCGACCGTGGTCAGCCGCGCCGGTCCCGATCGCGGCATCCTCGATGCCGGCTCGAAGACGCTGACCTCCGATACCGGCGGCGGGCTCGACGGCCACGGCCTCATCCTCGAACATCCCGAAGCCAGGATCGCGCGCTTTGCCGAGGAACACGGCTTTCTCGACCTTGCGCGCAGCAACACCCGCCCCGATGTCGGCGACATCGTGCGGATCGTGCCCAACCACGTCTGCGTCGTCGTCAACATGATGGACGAGGTGGTGATGGTGCGCGGCGACGAGATCATCGGCACGCTGCCGGTGGCGGCGCGAGGGAAATTGCGGTGACCTCATCAACCGCCGTCATCGCGAGCAGGGCAGCGACGACGCAATCCACTCTTCGTTTCCGCCATCTGGATTGCTTCGCTTAGCTCGCAATGACGAGGAACCAGTTTGGCTAGCCTCGCTGCTCACCATGAGGACCGAGCCACTCAACACGCCCCTTCCCGCCGCTGCGCCCGTCGCAACATGGGGCTTGCAGCAGATAGTTGCCGGTCGGGGCTTCCCAGTCGAGCATTTCGCCATCGGCGGTCGGCAAAACTATTTCATTTTCGTCTCGGCCGCGATCAGTTCTTCGCCGTCCGCGGTCCTGATCGTCAGCTGTATTGGTGCGCCGCTGCGGCCTTCGGGAATCGCCGCGGAAATGCGATTTCCGTGCTCCGGGTCGGCTTTCACGGCGGCGTCGAACAATACCGCGTCGCCGCGTTTCAACGTCACGCGCAGCGGCTTCGCAGGTTCGATACTGAAGAACTGAAGATTGACGCCGGCCGCCCCGGCCGCAAGATTGACCAGGATGTTCGCGTTGGCATCCGTCACGTTGTTCATGCCGACGGTCGGACTGTAGGTTTCCGGTATCGACACTTCGCCCAGCGCGGGAAAGCTGGCGCTGTGGAAAAACTGGTCCGACACCCCCGCCCATAATTCGACGTAAGGCCGCTGTTGGTTAGGGTCTTTGCGCGCGTCGGTTTCATTCGTAAACGACGGAAATCCCCAGGTCCACATTTTCAGGCCTGGCGTGACCGCATTGTCGGCGATGCGGATGATCCCTTCTTCATTGTCGTGGTTGATCACACCCCAGAAGTTCCCACTTTGCATATCGGGCGCCGCGTAAGCGATTCCCATCGTCGGCCAGTTCCTGAAGTAGCGCAGTTTTTCGAAACGGCTCCGGCCCAGACCCAGGTTCTCGTCGCCGGCAGCCAGGTTGGCCGACCAGCGGGGCGTGGTGTAGGCCTGGATCGGCGCGATGATTTCGGCGCCGCCGGTCGTTTTCGGATTTGCCGGGTCCGATCCCGGCGCGAGCGTGGTGCAGGTCCAGTATTCATAGTCGATCGTCCTGTCCTGTGGATTTTGCAGCACCACGCGCACATCGAGCGCGGCGCGACCGGCTTTCAGCGTAACGTAGGTCGTGGCTTCGATTTCCGTCGAGCCCGGCCTGAACCCCGCAGGCGCCGCGGCATATGCGAAATCGTCTTTCAGCGACATCGACACCGTCACTTCGGCGGCACTCTTCTTGACCACCTTGAAATCCCACGGCTTCAGCCAGGTCTTGCCGTGCTCGGGATCCGGGAAGGTTGGGAAAATGCCGCCATACACCATCATCCAGTCGTAATAAAACGTGCCCTCCTTGATACCGTAGGGCACGCCGACTTCGGTGCGATAAAGTTGTTCATGGCCGGTCGGCTTGTAGATGATGGAAATAATACGCCCGCCGAATTCTGGCACCAGCGTCACCTTCAGATATTGATTCTCGATCACGTAGGTCTTGAACGTGCGATCGACGATGGTCTTCTTGTCGACCGATCCGCTGACGATCCCGTTTTCCGCATCAGCATCGTATTTGACCGTGCTCCACGCCATCGTCGAGTCCCTGAGAGACACGCTGCCGGGCGCAGGCGGAGCCGCCTGCACGACGGCATGAAACGCGCACATCCCCAAAAGTGCCGCCGCGAATCCGGCACGGGTAAGCAGGGGAGCATGATTTGCCATTTGCGTCGCTTTCGAGTGAAGGGAGGCGATCCCTCCCGTAAATATCAAATGGCCACAGGATCGGCGAAGAATTTAGCCGTCATGCACGATCGGATGAAGTCACGCTGCCGTGGCGGCAAAGGGGCAGAGGGACAAAGGGGCAAGCTGCGCCAGCATCCTGGCGCCCGTCCGGCTTTTCATGCCGCAGCGTTGGCCCCAATTTCCCCGGCGGAAATGATGGTTGCGAAAGGCGTAAACTAATGTTGGAGTGCCGGTCAAAATCGACCGAGCCTCGCCGGAATACCGAAGGCCTCTGGAACCGGCTGACGGTGCGAGCGCTCGACGTTTCGTCGCAGGGACGATACGGAGGCGCCGAAATGGATTATCTGGCCGCGCTGCGTATGTTCGTGCGAGCGGTGGAGGTCGGCAGCTTTTCGAAAGCTGCAATCGCCACCAACACCAAGACATCGACCGTCTCGCGCGCGATCGCCGGCCTTGAACAAGATCTTGGTGTCAGCCTGTTTCATCGCACCACGCGCCGCGCGCATCTCACAGAACCCGGCGCGACATTCTACGAGCACGCACGCGGCGTTCTTCGGGGCCTGGAAGAAGCACGGGATGCGGCCTCGGCGATGGAGGGGCGGCCACAAGGATTGATCCGGCTGCATATCCCGAGCGGCTTCGGGCGCCTGCACATCATGCCGTTCGTGCCCGACTTCCTGGCCGCCTATCCCGATATTCATCTCGATGTCTCACTGACCGATGTGCGGGTCGATCTGCTGTCCGTCGGCGCCGACCTGGCGATCCGCATCGGTTCGCTCATGAATTCCAGCTTGCTCGCCCGCAAGCTCGCGCCGCACCGGCGCATCACCTGCGCGAGCCCGGCCTATCTGGACCGCCTGCCGCCGATCGCCGAGCCGATCGACCTGCTGCAGCACAATTGTCTTGTCTACGCGCTGCAGCCGACCGATCGTTGGTTCTTTCGTCCCCCGGCCGGGACAGGCGAAACTTTCGAGCAAGTACCCGTTACCGGCACGCTGCGCGCTGACGACGCCGAGCCGCTGCGCGATGCGGCGATTGCCGGTGTAGGGGTTGCGCTGCTCCCGACCTGGCTGGTCGGCGAGGATATCAAGGCGGGTCGCCTGCGGCACGTGCTTCCCGAGTGGTCCTCGATGATCGCCATGACGCCGGGTGGCATCTTCGGGGTCTTTCCTCCGCATCGCATGGTGCCACCGAAGGTACGGGCCTTTCTGGATTTCGCCCAGAAACGGTTTGGAAAGCCGCCCTACTGGGATCCTGATTGGCAAGAGGACCGGCACAGGACCTCGCACGAGGTCACCAAATAGGATGGCTCGGGCAACGTTTGGCAATCCTGGCGCGTTGCGCGCCTCGCAACAATCTTTCCCAGCTTTGGGAATACAGCGTAAGCCCTTGCAAACCTACCTGAGAGTCAAGCCTAACGGCGATGTTCTGTTTGATTGCTCATGGAGAAGCGCAATGTCGAAACTTGGTATTTTAAGGGCGACTGCCCTGTCACTGGCGCTGGCCGTTGCAACCCCGGCCTTCGCCGCGGGATTCCGCGACGTCAGCGATGCCGGTGCAATGCACGTCGGCAACAACGGGTTTGGCGGTACTCAGGCCACCATCGGCTCCGCCGTATCGGCCGATTCTGATGCTTCCTTTTGCCGCCAGCGTTGGGCGTACTATAACGCGGCGTCCGGGAAGTATATGGGCGACGATGGTGAGTGGCGTTCATGTCGATAGAATTAAAAAAAGAGCGGCTCAAGCCGCTCTTTTTTACGCTCGACACCTCCGGTGCTCGCGGAGGTCAAGCAAGCCACACCGAACAAGCATGATTACGGCTGCGAGGCGTTGCTCTCAAGCCAGTTCAAGGCCCCCCGCCCCGCCGCAGCACCTGTGGCGAATGACGCCTGCAGCAGATAGCCGCCGGTCGGTGCTTCCCAGTCGAGCATTTCGCCGGCGGCGAACACGCCGGGCAAGTGGCGGATCATGAAATCGTCGTCGATTTCGCTAAAGGCAATTCCGCCGGCGGTCGAGATCGCGCGCGCGATCGGGGCTGTGCCATTGAGAATAACCGGCACGGCGTTGATCAATCCGGCCAGACTGGCTGGCGACAGCGACGAGAGCTGCTCGCCCGAGGCCATCGCGGCCTCCTGCAACAGGCCGATCGCCGCGGGAGAAAGATGCACGGTCTTGCGCAGAAAATTGGAGAAGGATTGCTTGCCCCTTGGCACGGAGAGCCGCGCGACCAGATCGCTTATTTCCAGACCGGGCCGCAACGCGATGCTCAGGGTTGCCTGCCCTGAACTGGCGATGGCCTCGCGCAACTCGGCCGACAACGCATAGATCGCCCCACCCTCGACGCCAGTCCGCGTGATCATGGCTTCGCCGCGCAGGCTGTGCGCGCCAAAAGACAGCGCCACGCCCTTAAGCGGATGGCCTTCAAAGCGATCGCGAAAAATCTCGGACCAGGCCACGGTGAAGCCGCAATTGGCCGGCCGGAGCGGCGATATTTTGACGCCCTTCGCCGCCAGCGTTTCCGCCCACGCCCCGTCGGAGCCGAGCCGTGGCCAACTGGCGCCGCCGAGCGCGAGCACGGCTGCCTGTGCGTCAACTACCTGCGGTCCGTCGGGAGTCTCAAACGACAGATGCCTCGCTGCATCCCAGCCGGTCCAGCGATGCCGCGGCCGCAATTGCACGCCCTGAGCGTCCAGCCGCCGCAGCCACGCCCGCAACAGCGGCGAGGCCTTGAACGCTTGCGGGAAAACCCGGCCGCTGGAGCCCACGAAGGTCGGCTGCCCCAGCGCTTCGCTCCATCCGCGCAAGTTTTCCGGCGGGAAAGCATCGATCGCCGGCGCAAGATGCCGCATGGCGGCGCCGTAGCGCGCGAGAAACGCGGGCAACGCCTCGCTGTGCGTGAGATTGAGCCCGCCCCGCCCCGCCAGCAGGAATTTGCGACCCACCGACGGCATCGCATCATAGACCGTGACGCCGACGCCAGCCTGCGCCAGCACTTCGGCGGCCATCAGTCCGGCAGGGCCGGCGCCGATGATGACGATTTGGGGTTGGGACGGGTGCGACACGCGACAAGCCTATGCAGGAAGGCGCCGAATTTAACCACCGTCGTACCGGGATGCGCCCTTGCGCGAGCCCGGAATCCATATGCCCGGTTGTGGTTATGGGTTCCCGGTTCGCGCTTACGCGCGCGCCGGAATGACGTCTTCAATTACAATTTCACGCCCGCTCTCGCCGCGGCCTGCGCGACGTATTTCTGGGTCTGCTGGAACGCGCCTTCCAACGGCTTGGCCTTGGCCATGTCGCTGATCTCGGTGAAATGCGCCGACACCGCGTCGGGGGTCCAGTCGGATTGGGCGAGGTTGATGCCTTCGGTTTCCAGGATCCTGATCACAGCGAAGGAACCGGCGCCTGCGCCCATGATGGTGCGGGTCGGCGCGTTTTCGCTGAGCAGATACAGCACCGCCGGCGTGATCGCTTCCGGCTTCATCAGCGCCAGCGCCTGCGGCGGCAGCAATTCTTCCGTCATCCGCGTTGCCGCGGTCGGCGAAATCATGTTGACCCGGATATCGGTCTTGCGGCCTTCCTCGGCGAGCACATTCATCAATCCGATCATGCCGGTCTTCGCGGCGCCATAATTGGCCTGGCCGAAATTGCCGTACAGGCCCGACGACGAGGTGGTGACGACGATGCGGCCGTAATTGCGCGCGCGCATGCCGTCCCACACCGCCTTGCAACAATAGAAGGTGCCGCTAAGATGCACGCCCAGCACTTTTGCAAAATCGGCGATCTCCATTTTCGCGAAAGACTTATCGCGTAAAATGCCGGCATTGGCGCAGAGCAGATCGACGCTGCCCCATTCCCTGGTGGCGCGGTCCACCATCGCCTTGACCTGCTCGAAATCGGAGACATCGGCGCCGTCGGCCATCGCAATGCCGCCGGCCTTGCGGATCTCCTCGACCACCGTCTCCGCCGGCGTCAGCGACCCGCCGGATCCATCGCGCGCGCCGCCGAAATCATTGACGACGACCCTAGCGCCGCGGCTCGCCAGCCCCAGCGCATGCGCGCGTCCAAGACCGTTGCCCGCGCCGGTGACGATAGCGACGCGTCCGTCAAACCTGATTGTCATGCGTGGAGTTCCTGAATTTTTCTTCGTGATGATTTATCGGCCTTGACCGGGCGGTCCAGTATTCCAGAGACGCCTATGATGGAATTGAGAGGGCGCGCGTGCTGGATCCCCGCTTTCGCGGGGATGACGGCTGGTATTGTGGACAGAGCGCGTACCATAGGTGGGCTTGGGCTCACGCAAAATAAATCAAACCGATCCAGTCGGCCACCAGAGCGGGCTTTTCCTCGCCTTCGATTTCGACGCTGACATTGGTGCGCGACAAGAGTTCGGTCGGCTTGCGCAGCGTCACCTCAACAAGCGTAAAGCGGCCGCGGACCCGCGACCCGGCACGTACCGGCGAGATGAACCGCAGTCTGTCGAAGCCGTAGTTGACGCCCATCGTGGTGCCTTCGATCACCGGCATCACCTCATACGACATGATGCTCATCAGCGACATCGTCAGGAAACCGTGCGCCACCGTGGTGCCGAATGACGTTTCCTTCTTTGCCCGCTCGGGATCGACGTGGATGAACTGATGATCCTCGATCACGTCGGCATACACATCGATCCGGTTTTGATCGATCAGATGCCATGACGACACGCCGACTTCGCGGCCGACCATTTTCTGATAGGCCTCAAGCGAGATCGGCGGCTTCTTCCAGACTTCATTCATGCGTCAGTTCTCCGTCGACCCGGCGGGCCGCATTTTCTGCAATTCCGGGAACTCCTCTTCACGGAATTCCTGGCCGCGCAACGCGTCGTCGCGATCATTGTCATGCTCGAGGCGGCGCAACTGCACGCGGCGGATCTTGCCGGAAATCGTCTTCGGCAATTCGGTCACGAGCTCGATCCGGCGGATGCGCTTGAACGGCGCCAGCCGGACGTGCAGATGCTGAAAGATCGACAGCGCGGTGGCCGGCGAGCGCGCCACGCCCGACACCAGCAGCACATAGGCCTTGGGGATCGCCAGCCGGATCGGATCGGGACTGGGAACCACCGCGGCCTCCGCCACCGATTCATGCTCCAGCAGGATGCTCTCGAGTTCGAACGGGCTGATGCGGTAGTCCGACGATTTGAAGACGTCATCGGAACGGCCCACGAATGTCAGGTAACCCTCCCCGTCGGCGAACACCACGTCGCCGCTGCGGTAGAGGTCGCCGTCGGCGCCGCTCAAACTGCCGTCGTCGCCCTGATAACCCTGCATCAGGCCCGCCGGCCTGTCGGCACCGAGCAACAGGCTGACCTCACCCTCCGTCGTCACATGTCCGTCGCCGTCGGTGATCTGAACGCGGTAACCGGGCAGCGGACGGCCCATCGATCCGACTTTTACCTTCTGGCCCGGCGAATTGCCCGCCAGCGCGGTGGTTTCGGTCTGGCCGTAACCGTCGCGGATGGTCAGCCCCCAGGCGCTACGCACCTGATCGATCACTTCGGGATTGAGCGGCTCGCCGGCGCCGCAGACCTCGCGCAAGCTAACCTCGAAGGTCGCCAGCTTCTCCTGGATGAACAACCGCCACACCGTCGGCGGCGCGCACAGCGTGGTGACACCGCAGCGGCCGATGGTGGCAAGCAATGCCTTGGCGTCGAAGCGCGGCTGGTTGACCACGAACACGGTGGCGCCGGCATTCCAGGGCGCGAACAAGCAGCTCCAGGCATGCTTGGCCCAGCCCGGCGAGGAAATGTTCAGATGGACGTCGCCCGGCTGCAGCCCGAGCCAGTACATCGTCGAAAGCCCGCCGACGGGGTAGCTGCGCTGGCTGTGCCGCACCAGTTTTGGTTTTGCGGTCGTGCCCGAGGTGAAATACAGCAGCATGGGATCATCAGGCCTGGTCGGTCCATCCGGGGTAAACATTTCCGGAAAATCGGCCGTTTGTTCGTAAGGCAGCCAGCCCTCATGCTTTGCCGACGCATTGACGACGATGCGAATGAGATCGTTACCGCCGAGGCGAGCAAATTTCGCGACCTGGTCCTGCGACGCCACCACCATTTTGGCGCGGCCGCGAACGAGCCGGTCCTGTAGCTCGTCCGGCGTCAGCAGCGTGGTCGCGGGGATCACCACCACCCCGAGCTTCATCGCCGCCAGCATGGTCTCCCACAGCGGGACGACATTGCCGAGCAGCAGCAGCAGATGATCGCCACGCTTCAGCCCCTGCGCGCGCAGAAAATTCGCAACCTGGTTGGAGCGGCGCGACAAAGCTTCGAACGAAAGCCTGGTTTCGTGATTGCTGCCGGCGTCGACGATCCACAACGCCGGGCGATCCCTGCTCTCTGCATTACGCGCGAGTTCGGTGTCGAACCAGTCCAGCGCCCAGTTGAACGGCACCGGATCCGGCCAGCGGAATCCCGCGACCGCCGCATCGTAATCGGTGCGATGCTGGAGCAGAAAGGCGCGCGCGTCCTGGAATGTGGTCATGCGTCGGCCCGTTATTTTGCTGTCAAATGTCTGATTTGATGAATGATCCCGGAAAAATCGACATTGCCGTGTCCGGATTTCTCGAAGATTTCGTAAATGCTCTCGGCATGGGCCCCGAGCGGCGTCACCGCGCCGGCCGCCTTTGCCGCCTCCTGCGACAGCCGCAGGTCCTTGAGCATCAATGCCGCGGCAAATCCAGGCTTATATTCGTTGTTAGCGGGCGATGTCGGCACCGGTCCCGGCACCGGACAATACGATGTCAGCGACCAGCACTGGCCCGACGAGGTCGATGCCACATCGAACAGCGCCTGATGCGACAGACCAAGCTTTTCGGCCAGCACAAAGGCCTCACCGACGCCGATCATGGAAATGCCAAGGATCATGTTGTTGCAGATTTTCGCGGCCTGCCCGGCTCCCGCCGCGCCGCAATGCACGATTTTCTTGCCCATCGCTTCCAGCACCGGTTTTGCGGTGGCGAACGCTTTTTCGTCGCCGCCCGCCATGAAGGTCAGCGTGGCGCCCTTGGCGCCGCCGGTGCCGCCGGAAACCGGCGCATCGATCGAAGGCAGATGATGCTCGCCTGCCAGCGCGTGAGATTTTCGGGCGCTCTCGACGTCAATTGTCGAGCAGTCGATCATCAACGCACCCTTGGCGACGGAAGGAATGATTTCATTCCATACCGACAGCACATGCTTGCCCGCAGGCAGCATCGTGATGACGACCTCCGCACCGTTCACCGCCTCGGCCGCCTTGGCCGCGATCGAAACGCCTTCGGCTTTTGCCGCGTCGCGCGATGCCGGCACCAGGTCGAAACCAACGACCTTGTGGCCTGCCTTGACGAGGTTGGCGGCCATCGGGCCGCCCATATTGCCGAGACCGATGAATGCAATGTTGGTCATTGTCCTGCTCTCGCGTTGTGGTTCGGAAATGTCAATTCGTCGGCCCCGCGCGGAACGAAATTGCGCGCGATAATCTCCGGCGTCACGTCTTCGATCCGCGCCGGCTTCCAGCGGGGATTGCGGTCCTTGTCGATAACGGCGGCGCGGATGCCCTCGGGAAAATCGTGACTGACGAATATCTCCAGCGCCGCGCGATATTCGCGGACCAGACACTGCTCCAGCGACGCCGATTGACGCGCCATGCGCAGCAATTTCAGCGTCAGCTTCAGGCCTGTCGGCGATTTCTCGAGAATGGCGCCGAGCGTTGCCTGCGCGAATTCCGAACTGTGATGTGCCAGCGCGGTGACAATCTCCTCGATGCTGTCGGGTCCGCACAAGGCGTCGATCAGCGCCTGCTGGGCCGCGATCGGCGCGGCCGCTTTCGGCAGGGCAAAGCCGTCGATGATCGCGCGCACGTCCTGTGCGTTCGCTTTGGTTGGCGCCAGTGTCAGCGCCTCGCGCAGCGCCGGCAATTTGTCGGAGGCCGCCACGACATCGGCGAACCCGGCGTAGACCGCATCGGCGCCATTCATGGTTTGCCCGGTCAGGCCGAAATAAGTCCCGATCTCGCCCGGCGCGCGCGACAACAGCCAGGTGCCGCCGACGTCCGGAAAAAACCCGACGCCGACCTCCGGCATGCCCATTCTGGTCTTGTCGGTCACGACGCGGTGGCTGCCATGCGCTGAAAGTCCGACGCCGCCGCCCATCACGATGCCATCCATGAAGGCGACGTAAGGCTTCGGGAACGCGGCGATCCGCGCGTTGAGAATGTATTCTTCGCGCCAGAATATCTTGCCGAGATCGCCACCGGAACGCGCGCTCTCATAGAGGCTGCGAATGTCGCCGCCGGCGCAGAGGCCTCGCTCACCCGCACCTTCCAGCAGGATCAGCGAGACCCTCGGGTCGACCTCGAAATCATCGAGCGCTGCGACGATGCCGCGGGTCATTTCCAGCGTCAGCGCGTTGAGCGCCTTCGGCCGGTTGAGCCGGATGATACCCGCCGCACCCTCGCGCCGCGCGATCAGATCGGGCTCGGAACCGGCGACAATAGCCGCAGACGCCGTCATCGCGCCTCCTCGATCAGTTTTCGCGCCACGATCAGCCGCATGATTTCGTTGGTGCCTTCGAGAATCTGGTGCACCCGCAGGTCGCGCACGATCTTTTCGATGCCGTATTCGCTGAGGTAACCGTAGCCGCCGTGCAGTTGCAGCGCCTGATTGGCGACCTCGAACCCGACGTCGGTGCCGAACCGCTTGGCCATCGCGCACAACATGGTGGCGTCGGCGTCCTTTCGATCCAGCGCCGCCGCTGCGCGCCACACAAAAGTCCGCGCCGCCTCCAGCTCGGTCGCCATGTCGGCGAGGCGGAATTGCAGCGCCTGGAATTCGTCGAGGCGCTTGCCGAAGGCCTTACGCTCCCGCATGTAGGCCAGCGACTTGTCGAGCGCGCATTGCGCGCCGCCGAGCGAACAGGCCGCGATATTGATGCGGCCGCCGTCGAGCCCGGCCATCGCGATCTTGAAGCCGATGCCCTCGTCGCCGAGCCGGTTGGCGACCGGCACCCGGGCATTCTCGAAGATCACCGCGCGGGTCGGCTGCGCGTTCCAGCCCATTTTGCGTTCGTTGGCGCCGAACGAGAGCCCGGGCGTATCGCCCTCGATCACCAGCGTCGAAATGCCGCCGGGTCCGTCACCGCCGGTGCGCACCATCACCACATAGATGTCGCCCTTGCCGGCGCCGGAAATGAACTGCTTCTGACCGTTGAGCACGTAGTGCTCGCCGTCGCGCACCGCGCGGGTGCGCAAGCTCGCCGCGTCCGATCCGGAGCCCGGCTCGGTCAGGCAATAGCTCGCCAGCAATTCCATGGCGCACAGTTTTGGCAGCCACTTTTTGCGCTGGGTGTCGTTGCCATAGGCGTCGATCATCCAGCAGGCCATGTTGTGGATCGAGATGAACGCCGACACCGTCGGACAGCCCTGCGCCAGCGCCTCGAAGATCAGTGCCGCATCGAACCGGGTCAGCGCCGAACCGCCGACGTCATCGCGGATATAGACGCCGCCGATCCCGAGCTTGGCCGCCTCGCGCATCACATCGACCGGAAAGTGCTTCTCCTCGTCCCAGCGGATCGCATGCGGCGCGATTTTATCCGCGGCAAAATCCCGCGCCATGTCGCGAACCGCGATCTGGTCCTCGTTGAGGGCGAACTGCGTCATTCGGGCCGCCAGTCGGAAAGCAGCGTCACGTGGCGAGCGAAGTCGGTTCCGGCAATCTTCGCGATGAACCTGCGGTCAGCAGTGACGAGTTGCGCGTCGAGGCGGCGTGCAGCTTCAAGATAGATCAGATCGTAGATAGGATGTCGAATAGCGCAGGCATTTTCGAGCGCCGGCTCGATCAATCCATCGACCGCGAGAACGTCGTCGAAATACTGCGGCAATGAGCGAAGATACACGCACGCTTCTGCCGCTGACATCAGCCCCGTCATCGCCTTGCGGCCCAAGGCGTTTGCGACCTCCGTCAGGATCAAACGCGGAGCGAACAGTCGATGATTGCTTGCGGAAAGCTCGTCGGCCACCAAAGAATCCGTTTCAGCAACGAACCATTTCACCGCGACGCTCGCGTCGACGATGAAATCGCTCACTCCAACCCTTCCCTGATCTCATCCAGCGTCAGCGAAGGCTGGATTTCCGGGTGTTGCGATCGAAAATACCGCGACACTGCTACGCGTTCTTCGGGGGAGAACGGCGCCTTGTTCTTCAGAAGCTCCTCGACTTCCTGCCCGAAGCTACGGCCATTCGCGCGCGCACGGCGCTCGAACGCAGCTTCCAGTTCGTCGGCGTGGCTGCGTGTCTCTGCCTGTGCCATGGGTTTCTCCGCGAATATCCAGTTTAAGTAATACCTTAGTTCATCGTCGGAATCGAGAACTCCGCGCCTTCCTTGACGCCGGAGGGCCAGCGCGCGGTTACCGTCTTGGTCTTGGTGTAGAAGCGGATCGAATCCGGGCCGTGCTGGTTGAGATCGCCGAAGCCGGATTTCTTCCAGCCGCCGAAAGTGTAATAGGCGATCGGCACCGGGATCGGCACGTTGATACCGACCATGCCGACATTGACCTTGGCGGCGAAATCGCGCGCGGCGTCGCCGTCGCGGGTGAAGATCGCGACGCCATTGCCGTAATCGTGATCGGACGGCAGCGCCAGTGCCTCCTTGTAGTCATGGGCGCGCACCACCGACAGCACGGGACCGAAGATCTCTTCCTTGTAGATCCGCATGTCTTTGGTCACATTGTCGAACAGGCACCCGCCCATATAAAAACCGTTCTCATAGCCCTGCATCTTGAAGCCGCGACCGTCAACCGCGAGCGTGGCGCCTTCCTGGATGCCGATCTCGACATAGTTCTTGACGCGGTCGAGTGCGGCCCTGGTCACCAGCGGACCGTAATCCGCTGACGGGTCGATCGAGGTGCCGATCTTCAGGGATTCGACCCGCGGAATCAGTTTCTCCATCAGCCGGTCCGCGGTGGTCTTGCCGACCGGCACCGCGACGGAGATCGCCATGCAGCGTTCGCCGGCCGAACCGTAGCCGGCGCCGATCAGGGCATCGACGGTCTGGTCCATGTCGGCATCGGGCATCACGATGGCGTGGTTCTTGGCGCCGCCGAAACATTGCGCGCGCTTGCCGGTGGCAGCCGCACGCTCGTAGATATATTGCGCGATCGGCGAGGAGCCGACAAAGCCGACGGCGCGGATATCGGGATCGTCGAGAATCGCGTCGACCGCTTCCTTGTCGCCATTGACGACGTTGAGGATGCCCGGCGGCAGGCCGGCCTCGATCATCAGCGCGGCCAAGGCCATCGGCACGCCGGGATTGCGCTCCGACGGTTTCAGGATGAAGGCATTGCCGCAGGCAATCGCGGGCGCGAATTTCCACATCGGGATCATGGCCGGGAAATTGAACGGCGTGATGCCGGCGACGACGCCCAGGGGCTGCCGCATCGAATAGATGTCGATGCCGGGACCGGCGCCTTCGGTATATTCGCCCTTCATCAGATGCGGAATGCCGCAGGCGAATTCCACCACTTCCAACCCGCGCTGAATGTCGCCCCTGGCGTCGGGAACGGTCTTGCCGTGCTCGCGCGCCAGCAATTGGGCGAGCTTGTCGTAGTCGCGCTGCGCCAGTTCGAGGAACTTCATCATGACGCGGGCGCGCCGCTGCGGATTGGTGGCGCCCCACTCCGGCTGCGCGGCCGACGCGTTCTCGACCGCGGCGCGCAATTCGGCCTTGGAGGCCAGCGCAACCTGGGCCTGGACGTCGCCAGTCATCGGCTCAAACACGTCCGCGAACCTGCCCGAGGTGCCCTTGACCTCACGGCCGCCGATAAAATGTCCGATTGTGCGCATGTGTTTTCTCCAGAATCTTTTTGCCAGTGCCGATTTTGCCGGCATCTTGCAGTCTTTGCCGGGTTTGGAAAGGGTGTTTCAGCGCGCGGCGCATTTGCGAAAATGCGGGCTTGGCCACGCTTTCGGAAGACCTACGACCAACGTCGCATGCGATTTACCCGCGAGAACTTATCAGTGCCGCGCTGAGGATGCGGTTTTCCTGGGCCCGGACGTCCTGGACGCGGGCTTTTTCGTCCCCGCCTTCGGCGGCGTCGCGCGGTCCAGCACGGCTTCGCGGCCGGCGCCGAGAATCTCGTCGGAAAACTCGCCGTTGCCGGCAACGCGGGCCAGCACCAGCGTGCCTATCATGGTCGCGATCGCAGTCATCGCCTGCTTGCGGGCGGCTTTGCGCGGAACATCCGGAATCTGCGCGGCCGAGCATGTCGACCATCTGCTCGATCTTGGCGGCGAAGGCCTTGCGGGTTTTCGGGCTCTCACGGGCGATTTCCGCGCCCAGCGTCGGAATGGCGCAGCCATGGCCGGGATCGTCGCGATGCAGCGGCGTCAGATAGGAATCCACGATGGTCGCGAACCGCTGTTCCGCCGGCGTCTGTTCGGCAAGCTTGCGCCAACGTTCCGTCCCCCGGTCCATCGCATAGGCAAAAGCCTCGATGACCAGCGCTTCCCGCGAATTGAAATGGGCATAGAACCCGCCATGGGTAAGACCGGCGTCCTTCATCAGATCCGCGACCCCGATGCCATGGGCGCCCTTTTCGCGCAGCCGCACCGAGGCCTTCCTCACGATTCGCGCGTGGGTCTCGAGCTTGTGTTCCCTGGAGTAACGCATCGGCGGTCCCATAAGATGTTTGCAGTCATATAATAACATCCGTTGCCGCAAAAAGCTTCATTATATTTCGTTCACTCCGGCCCCGCCCATCGCTGCGGCCGCTGTCCCGCCATCGTCACACCGGGCCCGTCATGGGGGTGAGACCGCGCCGGCCCTTGACAAGACCTCGTATTGCCCGGGAAGTGGCCGGACGCACCGCACCAATTGCGAGAATATTTCATGCACATGCTCAATCCCCATTGCGGCGTCGACCGCGACCCGCGCGGCGTGGTTCGCCTGACCATCTGCAACGCCGGTTCGCTCAATATCCTCGGATCGGCCGTCATCCACGGCGTTCGCGAGGGGCTGGAGGCGCTGGCGACGGAACGGCAGATCCGCGCGCTGGTGATGTCAGGCCAGAGCGAGAAGAGCATGATCGGCGGCGCCGACATCAAGGAAATGGCCGGGCTCGACCAGGCCTCGGCCGAGACATTCATTACCGGCCTGCGCGATCTCTGCGAGGCGGTACGCGCGTTTCCGGCGCCGGTGATCGCGCGGATGCCCGGCTGGTGCCTCGGCGGCGGCCTCGAGGTCGCCGCATGCTGCGACTTCCGGATCGCCGCGCACGACGCCAAATTCGGCATGCCGGAGGTGCGGGTCGGGATTCCCTCGGTGATCCATGCCGCCCTGTTGCCGCGGCTGATCGGCTGGGGCCGCGCCCGCTGGCTGCTGATGACCGCCGAAAATATCGACGCATCCACGGCGCTGGCCTGGGGGCTGGTCGACGTGGTGGCGCCGGAAGGCGGCCTCGATGCCGCGGTCGAGACCACGGTGGCGGCCCTGCTGGAATGCGCGCCGGAAGCGCTGCGCGCGCAAAAGGCCCTGCTCCGGCAGTGGGAAGAGCTGCCGCTGAAGGAATCCGTCAATCTCAGCATCGGCGTGTTCGGGCAGTCCTTCCTGACCGGCGAGCCGCAGCGGCTGATGCGGGGATTTTTGGACCGGAAACGATAAGTAAAAACCGAAACGGGAAACGCATGAGACCTGCCGGCAAAGGGCCGCTCGATTCGCTTTATTTTGACTATCCGACCTTCCCGGCGGGACGCGCTCCCGAGCTTGACGGCGGTGCGGGAACGCACCCTGTCGTGATCGTCGGCGCCGGTCCGATCGGCATGACCGCGGCGTTGGTGCTGGCGCAATACGGCGTCCGAAGCGTTCTGCTCGATCGCAAGGACACCTTCAACGACGGCAGCCGCGCCATCTGCATCGCACGGCCGAGCATGCATATCCTGGAACGGATCGGCGCGGTCGCGCCCTTTGTCGAGAAGGCGCTGGGCTGGCGTTTCGGCCGCAGCTACTATCGCGGCGAGCAGATCTTCCGGCTCGAAATGCCGCATCCATCAGGCGAAAAATACCTGCCGATGTACAATCTGCAGCAGCAATATATCGAGCAGTTTTTGCACAATGCGGTCGCCGCCAGCGACCTGATCGACATGCGCTGGCAGAGTGAATTGTCCGCGATCGAGTGCCGCGCCGACGGTGTTTCGCTCGGCGTTCATTCTACCGCCGGCGATTATCGCCTCGATGCCCGCTACGTGCTTGCCGCCGACGGCGCGCGCTCGCCGGTCCGTTCGATGCTGGGCCTGCGCCTCAAGGGCGAGAATTATGAAGGCAGATACGCGATCGCTGATATCCGCATGGATCACGATTTCCCGACCGAGCGCCGCGCCTTCTTCGAACCGAGCGGCAATCCCGGCGGCACGGTGCTGATCCACAAGCAGCCCGACGATATCTGGCGCGTGGACTACCAGCTCCGGGAAGGCGAAAGCGAGGAAGACGCGCTGCGGGAAGAAAACATCCGCGCCCGGGTCGGCGCCATCCTCAGCGATATCGGCCACACCGGACCGTGGGAATTGGAATGGTGGAGCGTCTACTCCGCCAACACCTTGTGCCTCGACGATTACCGGCATGGCCGGGTGTTCTTCATCGGCGATGCCGCGCATATCGTGCCGATCTTCGGCGTGCGTGGACTCAACAACGGCCTTGCGGACGCGCATAACCTCGGCTGGAAGCTCGCTCTCGTCCTCAAGGACAAGGCGGATGATCGATTGCTCGACAGTTATTCGCCGGAGCGGCGCGGCGCCACGCTGGATGTTTTCGCCAACGCCACCAAAAGCACCCGCTTCATGACGCCGCCGACACGCGGTTGGCGGCTGGCCCGCGAGGCCGCGCTCTCGCTGAGCCTGAAGCACGAGTTTCCGCGCGGCCTGGCCAATCCGCGCCAGATGCAGCCTTACACCTATTCGGAAAGTCCGCTGACGCCCTATCCCAACCGCGACGCCGAGTTTCGGTCCGGACCGGTCAGCGGCAGCGCCTCACCGAACGCCGAACTCGCCGACGGCAGCCATCTGCTGGATCACGCCGGGAACGGCATGACGGCGATCCTGTTTGGCGACGATTTTGCCACCGCCGAGCAGGCGGCGCTTATTGAGCGGCTCGGCAAACTCGACGGTCTCCTTGTTGTGCTGTCGATTCAAGGTCCGGGCTCGACGGCCCGACCTGGAGCCATTGCGGACGCAAATGGCGAAATCGCCCGCCTGTTCGCTGCGGAGCCTGGAACGCTCTATCTGCTGCGTCCCGACCTGCACATCGCCGGGCGCTGGAAGACCATCGTGCCTGCCGAAATCCTCCGCACCGCCGGTATTTGCCTGGGGAAACCGACGCCATGAGCCCGATGCCATTCGACGACCTCGAATCCGCGTACGAAACGCTGGCGATGGCGATCGATGCGGCCGGCGAGCAGCATGAAACGCTGTTCCTGACCCGGCTCGCCCTGATACTCGGCCATGAACTCGGCGATATCGCGGCTTTCAGGAGCGCCATCCAGACCGCGCTCGACGGCCTGGAACAAGCGCCCTCCGCCACCGGATAACGGCTGCCGCACTCACGATAAATTATCCCCGGCGGCCGTTGCAAATTTTGCAGCGCATCATATGATGCGTATCATTCAAAAAGCGCCGCTTTCCCCAAAGCGCGAAATTGAGGAGTACCTGCCATGGCCACAGCTTCCGATCCGGTCGTGATCGTTTCGGCCGCCCGCACCCCGCTTGGCAGGTTCATGGGCGATCTTGCGCCCTTCAGCGCGCACCAGCTCGGTTCCCATGTGATCGGCGCCGCGGTCGAGCGGGCTCAATTGTCGCCGGAGCGGGTCGACGAAGTATTCATGGGCTGCGTACTGCCGGCCGGACAGGGCCAGGCGCCGGCGCGGCAGGCCGCGCGCGGCGCCGGGCTGCCGGATGCGACGGGTGCCACCACCATCAACAAGGTCTGCGGCTCCGGGATGAAGGCCACCATGCTGGCGCATGACATCATCAGCGCCGGCTCCGCCGCGATCGTGGTGTCCGGGGGCATGGAGAGCATGACCAACGCGCCCTATCTGCTGGCGAAAGCGCGCGGCGGCTATCGCGCCGGCCATGACCGCATCATCGACCACATGATGATGGACGGGCTCGAAGACGCCTATGAGGTCGGCCGCTCGATGGGCGATTTCGGCGAAGCCACCGCCGAGGCCTATCAGTTCACCCGCGGCGATCAGGACGCCTACGCCATGGAAACGCTGACCCGCGCCCGCAAGGCGGTGGAAGGCGGCGCGTTCAAGGCCGAAATCGTGCCGCTCACCGTGACCGAAAAGGCCGGTCCGCGCACCATCGGCAATGACGAAATTCCCTTGAAAGTCGATCCGGCCAGGATTCCCGGACTGAAGCCGGCGTTCCGCGCCAACGGCACCATCAC
The DNA here is from genome assembly GCA_963734795.1 of uncultured Alphaproteobacteria bacterium. Lineage (GTDB taxonomy): Bacteria > Pseudomonadota > Alphaproteobacteria > Rhizobiales > Xanthobacteraceae > Bradyrhizobium. Next base: position 697,239 of record CAVTIW010000007.1, on the reverse strand, counting down.
GCCGGCGGCCTCGTCCGCCAATGCCGACGGTGCCGCCGCGCTGATCCTGACCAAACGCTCGCTTGCCGATCGCGACGGCCTGCCTGTTCTGGCCGAGATCAAGGGCCACGCCACCCACAGCCAGGAACCGCAGTGGTTCACCACCGCGCCGATCCCGGCGATCCGCAAGCTGCTCGACAAAGTCGGCTGGAACGTCGGCGACGTCGATCTGTTCGAGATCAACGAAGCGTTCGCGGTGGTGGCGATGGCGGCGCAGCGCGATCTCGGCATCCCCAGGGAGAAATTGAACATCAATGGCGGCGCCTGTGCGCTTGGCCATCCGATCGGCGCGACCGGCGCACGCCTGATCGTCACGCTGCTGCATGCGCTGCAAGCGCACAACCTCAAGCGCGGCGTCGCCGCGCTGTGCATCGGCGGCGGCGAAGCCACCGCCATTGCCATCGAACGTATCCTTCACTAGCGCTCGTCCCGTCGTGTCATTCCGTCTCATCGTCATCCGGAATTCCGGAGAGGAAACACCGTGATCTCCAATTGGTTGTCGGCCGCCCTCGCCCGCCGCAATATCCATTACGCCTGGGTGATGGTCGGGGTGACCTTCCTCACCGCGCTGATCAGCGCCGGCGCGGTCGGCGCGCCCGGCGTGTTCATCGTGCCGCTGCAGAATGAATTCGGCTGGACCACCGCGCAAATTTCCTCGGCGCTGTCGATCCGTTTTATCCTATTCGGACTGATGGCGCCGTTCGCCGCCGCCTTGCTGAACCGCTACGGCCTGCGCAACGTAACGCTGTCGGCCTTGCTGACCGTGGTTTCGGCGCTGGTAATCTCGCTGGCGATGACAAAACTTTGGCAGTTGATGCTGCTGTGGGGCGTCATGGTCGGCATCGGCACCGGCATGACGGCGCTGGTGCTGGGCGCCACCGTCGCCGCGCGCTGGTTTTCGGCGCGGCGCGGCCTGGTGATCGGAATTCTCACCGCGAGTGCGGCGACCGGCCAATTGGTGTTCCTGCCGCTGCTGGCCCACCTGACCGAGCGGATGGGCTGGCGGGTGGCGCTGGCGCTAATGTGCGTGATGCTCGGCGCCGCGGCTTTGGCGGTGCTGCTGGTGATGCGCGACCGCCCGAGCGACATCGGATTGCGGCCGTTCGGCGATGAAGGCAAGCAACCGTTGCCGGCGCCGCCGCCCAGCAACGCGCCGATCATGGCGGCGGCGCTCGGCACCTTGCGCGATGCGGCGAAGACCCGGGTATTCTGGATCCTGTTTGCGACCTTCTTCATCTGCGGTGCCAGCACCAACGGGCTGGTCCAGGTGCACCTGATTCCGATGTGCCTCGATTTCGGCATACCGCAGGTGGAAGCCGCCAGCCTGCTCGCCGCCATGGGCGTGTTCGATTTCGTCGGCACCATCATGTCGGGCTGGCTGTCGGATCGCTACGACAACCGCTATCTGCTGTTCTGGTATTACGGTTTGCGCGGGCTGTCGCTGGTGCTGCTGCCGTTCACCAATTTCTCGTTCTATGGCCTGTCGCTGTTCGCGATGTTCTATGGCCTCGACTGGATCGCAACCGTGCCGCCGACGGTGCGGCTCACGGCGCAGCGGTTCGGGCCGGAGCGCGCCAATCTGGTGTTCGGCTGGATCTTCGCCGGCCACCAGCTGGGCGCCGCGACCGCGGCCTTCGGCGCCGGCCTGTCGCGCACCGTGCTCGCGAGCTATCTGCCGGCGTTCTTTGCCGCCGGCGCGCTGTGCATCGTCGCAGCTCTGATCACGCTGGCAATCGCGCGGCAGCCCAAGCCGGTGATGGCGTGAGAGGGTGAAATGGCGAATAGCGAATGGGGAAATCCACTCCCCGCTGGCTATTCGCCATTCGCGACTCCCCCTCTCACGGCCTGATCGTCATATGCGTCGCCGGCCCCGGCGTACGGATCGGCTCGGCCAATCGCGCGAATTCGCACAGCAGCGAACGGGTGTTGCGCGGATCGATGATCTCCTCGACCCAGAACCGTTCGGCCGAACGAAACGGCGAGCGCAGCTTGTTGAGGCGATCCTCGATCTCCTGCAATTTCGCCTTGGGATCGTCTGCCGCGTCGATGTCGGCGCGATAGGCGGCCTCGATGCCGCCCTCCAGCGGCAGCGAGCCCCAATAGGCCGATGGCCACGCATAACGGAGCGAGAACCGGTCCGCCGGCTGATGCACGACCCCGGCGACGCCGAAGGAATTCCGCACGATGATGGTGCACCAGGGAACCGTGGTCTGGTTGACCGCGGCCATGGCGCGCACGCCGTGGCGGATGGTGGCGGCCTTTTCGGCATCGAGCCCGATCATGAAACCCGGACAGTCCATCAGGTAGACCACCGGCAGATGGAAGGTTTCGGCCAGATCGACGTAGCGCACCACCTTCTGGCAGGCTTCCGCCGTCCACGAGCCGCCATAGTGATAGGGATCGCTGGCGAGCAGCAGCACGGCGCGGCCTTCGAGGCGGGCGAAGCCGGCGATAATGGAGCGGCCGAAATTCGCGCCCATCTCGAAAAACGACCCCTTGTCGACGACGGCATCGATGATGGGACGCATCTTGTAGACCTGGCGGCGGTTGCGCGGCACCGCCTTGATCAGCGATTCCTCCGCGCGCTCCGGATCGTCGTCGCAGGGAAGCGTCGGCGGCAGTTCATAGACCGACGGCGGCAGATAGGACAGGAAACGCCTGGCGCAGGCAAAAGCTTCCTGCTCGGTTTCGACCGCATGATCGACGCCACCGGCACGGGTCTGGATATCGGCGCCGCCGAGTTCCTGTTTTGTCAAATCCTGGCCGAGACGTTTTACCACCGGCGGACCGGCGACGAACATCGCCGAACTCCTGGTCATGACCGAATAATGGCTGGCTGCCAGCCTCGCAGCGCCGAGACCCGCAACCGAGCCGAGGCCCAGTCCCACCACCGGCACGCGCGCCATGTTCGCCGTGGTGTACGCGTACCAGCGGTTACCGCCGATGCCGCCGGGCAAATTGGCTGCCCCCTTGGTTTCGATGGTCTTCACCGAGCCGCCGCCGCCGGAGCCCTCGATGACGCGGATGATCGGCAGGCGGAAGTCATGCGCCATCTCCTCGGCCATCAGGGGCTTGGCCGAGATCGAGGCATCCGCCGAGCCACCGCGCACGGTGAAATCGTCGCCGACCACGACCACCGGCCGGCCGTCGATCTTGCCGCGGCCGAACACACAGTTCGCCGGCGTCAGCTGGGTGAGTTCGCCGTTCGCGTCATATTCGGCGGTGCCGGAAATCGCCCCGATCTCGTGGAAGCTTTTTGGATCGACCAATCCGTCGATGCGCTCGCGAACCGTGAGCCGGCCCTGGTCGCGCTGTCGCTTGACCTTGTCAACGCCTCCCATCTCGCGCGCGAACGCTTGGCGCCGGGCGAGGTCGTCGAGTTCCGGCTTCCAGTTCATTGGCATCCTCCGTCTTGATGATTTTATTATGATGCGTCGGTACCGGAAGCGTTTTGCTCTCCATCCGATTGCTGAAGATATCGCCGTCGGCGCCTTCGAGCATGCCGCCGACCGCGACGCTCAATTCCAGCAGCCGTGGCGCGACCTCCTTGTGCAACCGCCTCTCGTCGTACATCGCCGACAGAAGACCGATCGTGACCACGACGAAGGTCTGATATTGCGGCGACCACAGCGGCACCGCGAGACCGTTGATATGCGGGCTCCACAGGCCGCAGGCCACGACATAGCCGTGGTCGTGCAGAAAGCGGCGGTTGGTCTCGATGCGGGGCCGCAGCAATTTGGCGCCATCGGGAATTTCACGTTCCATTTCCGCCAGCAGGGCGTCGCCGACATCGACATCGAGTGCGGCGGTATAGGCATGGCCCGCGGCGGTGCTTGCCATGGCGATGCGACTGCCGGTGCTCTCGTGCAGGCCGAGCGCATTCGCCGCACGCGCGAACTCGAGATAGACGAGGTGGAAACGGTCCGGAATCACGAACCCGACGGTTCCCGGCAATTGCTCGGCGACGTCCTGCAGTCGCTGCCGGATCAGATTGCGCAACTGCAGCCCGCGCATCATCGAGGTGCTCATCGCCACCGCGCTCGGGCCGATGCGGTATTTCTGGTCGCGCGGCAGATAGACCAGTTGGCCCATCCGGGTCAGGGTGTGGGTCAGGCGCGACACCGTCGATCGCGGCAACCCGCAGCGACTGGAGATTTCGAGATTGCCGAGCCGCGTCTCATGGCCCTCGAAACAGCGTAATACGTCGAAGGCGCGCGACACCACCTGGATAACGTCGCCCTCCCCGGCAAGATCGCTGGCGAGCATTCCCTGCTTGCTGAGCCGCTCCGAGCGTCGTCCCATCGGTGCCCTTTTGCCATTCCGCCCTATGGAATAAAATTCCACTTGCAGATCAAGCTACCTCAGGCAATCTGCCGCCACAACACCAAGCCGAGGGTGCCCGCCCTTTCCTAAAGCGTGTCATCGCGATCGTGATGACGCGCGGCGGCTGCCCCGGAGAATGCAATGCCTGAGATCAAGATTGTGACCGAGGTGGCCGGGCGCGTCTGCGCGCTTCCCGTGCAAGCCGGGGCCAGCGTCGGCGACGGCGACGACATTGCCTTCATCGAAGCCATGAAGATGGAGATCCCGGTGGCTTCGCCGGCCGCGGGCAAGCTCAAATCGATTCTCGTCAGCCTCGACGACGTGGTGGCCGAAGGACAGGCGCTCGCCATTCTCGAAACGTAGGTGCTGAGCGCCCAACGATGTGAGCGCGCTGCTCCAGACCTCAACAAACCCTGACACCGAACCGGTTGCGCGCGGCGCGATTGCGCGGCAAAACGGGGGGCGATGAAACCAGCGCCTTTTGCATCCACCGCCGGCGCCGCGGCCTGGGCCGCCGGGAAACCGCCTTTGCTGCGGTTCCTGACCGCCTGTCACGCTGATTTTTCCACGGAGACCGGCGGCGCCGTCGCCGACTATATTCCGGAACTCGGCAAGGCCGACCCGGATCATTTCGGCATCAGCCTCGCCACCATCGACGGGCACGTCTATGAGGTCGGGGATACCCGGGTACCCTTCACCATCCAGTCGATGTCGAAGCCGTTCGTGTTCGCGCTGGCGCTGGATACGCTGGGCGCGGCACGCGTCGAAAGTGCGATCGGCGTCGAACCCTCAGGCGATCCCTTCAATTCGATCCGCCTCAATGCCGACAACCATCCGTTCAATCCGATGGTCAATGCCGGCGCCATCACCTGCTCCGGCCTGATCCATGAGGCCAAGGGCGATGGCGCGTTCGAATATATCCGTCAGGCGCTCGGCCGGTTTGCCGGGCGCGAGCTCGACATCGACGAAGCCGTCTATGCATCCGAAAGCGCGACCGGCGACCGCAACCGCGCGATCGGTTACCTGCTGCGCAACTCCGGCGTCATCCAGGATGACGTCGGCGCGATGCTGGAGGTCTATTTCCGGCAATGCTCCGTTCTGGTGACCGCGCGCGATATCGCCGTCATGGCCGCGACGCTGGCCAATCGCGGCATCAATCCCGTCACCGGCGAACAGGTCATGACCCCCTACGCGATCTCGCGGGCGCTTTCGGTGATGACCAGCTCCGGGATGTACGACTACGCCGGCGAATGGATCTATCGCGTCGGCATTCCCGCCAAAAGCGGCGTCGGCGGCGGCATCCTGGCGGCGCTGCCGGCGCGGCTCGGGCTCGGCAGCTACTCGCCGCGGCTCGACAGCCACGGCAACAGCGTGCGCGGCATCAAGGTCTGCGAGGCGCTGTCCTCGCATTACGATCTGCACATGCTCAACCGCAGCGACGACGCGCGCAACAGCATCATCGCCGACTACAATATCGGAAACAGCGCGTCGCGGCGCAGCCGGCGGCCGCATGAGCAGAAACTCCTCGCCGCGCATCACCATGATGTCCGCGTCATCGAACTGGTGGGCACGCTGACATTTTCCAACGTCGATTATGTCTCGCGCCAGCTCGCGGCCAAGCCGCGGCCGCATTTCATCATTTTCGACCTGCGCCGGGTTGCGGCGATGACGCGGGCCGGCGCCCGTCTGCTCGCCGAGGGTTTTCGCGAACTGGCCGAGTTCGACGTCACCGCGATCCTGTCCGGCATCAAGCGACCCTCCCCGGAGTGGAAAGCGATCGGCGAATGGGTCGAGGGCGTCTCGAATTTGCGCAACTTCCATCTGCTCGACGACGCCATCGAATGGGCCGAGGACCAGGTCGTCTACCGCCATGGCGGCGTCATCGACGCCGTCGAAATGACCGAGCTATCCGAACAGCCACTGCTCGCCGGGCTTGACCGCGGAGGAACTCGCGCGGCTTGCCGCACTGGGCACGATCAGAACCTATCAGGCGGGACAAAAAATCATCGCGGCCGCGGAGCCCGCCACGTCGCTGTTCTTCCTCAAAAGCGGGGTGGTCCACGTCAAGCTGCCCGGCGGCATCCGGCTCGCGACACTCACGGCGGGAATGGCGTTCGGCGAAATGGCGCTGCTGGAAACCCGCCGCTCCGCCGATGTGTTCGCCGACAAAGCCGTCACCGCGCTGGAAGTGCCGCTGGCCGATTTCCAGCGCTTTCGCGAAGCCCATCCGCGGACCGGTGAACGGATCATGCGCAACCTTGCACAGCTGCTGGCCGATCGCCTGATCGTCGCCAATACCAAGGTGAATTTGCTGACGGCGAATTAGTGCGCGACCGGCCGTTCAAACCACTTCCGTCACCGGTTGCATGTCGATGCCGAAAGTCTCCAGGAACTTCGAGGTCATGATGTAGAAGCCGACCGACAGCTGCAGCTCGATCAGCGCCGCCGGCGTCAGCCTTGCCGCGATGGCATTGAAGGTCGCGTCGGTGGGGCGGCGCAATCCGACGATCTCATCGGTAAAGGCCAGTGCGGCGCGCTGCAAATCGCTAAAGCAGGTCGCGGATTTCCAGTCCGCCAGCGCGGCATTCTGCGCGTCGGTAACGCCGACATTTTTGCCGATGCGCTTGTGCGCGACCACCTCATAGGGCGCCTCGCAGAGGATTCCGGTGCGCGTGATCGCGAGTTCACGCACCACCGGATCGAGTTCGCCCTTGTGGCGGATCGCGCCGCCGAGCCGGCAGTATTGTTCAAAATAGCTCGGCGAGTGCGCCATCATTCTGAAAATATTGGCGTTGCGGTTCTTGCCCAGGATTTCGCGGGTGCGTTCGCTGGCTTTGGCAGGATCGCTGTAGTCGATGCGGGCCATGGTCCCTCCCTGAGCTTTTCAGATTCGCCGCCTTGTCGGATGGCGGATTTCATTTGAAATGCTATCCGGCGGCCGACACGGGATCAACAGCTTGCGCCGTTCACGATCTGCCAGCGCGCGCCAGAAAATCGCTGTTAAAATTCCATCACACGCGCACAAACCAGCTGCGCGCGAGCCAAAATGCCGCCGCATTACTGTTCGACTCTGACACGGTCGATGTTCGCCGAGTGGGGAATCAATCTGGGCGAATACTCGTGGTGGGGTGTTCCGAGTAAAGCATAAATCGAGTCATCAGGCCTTCGCGGGCGACCATGACTCGCGCCCAGGTTTAGGGGGAGCGGCATGAAAGATGCCACCAAAAGGGCGGCCTCGGAAGTGTTTGCGCAAATACTGGCGGTGGCGGCCATGCTCGTCATCGCCAGTTTTATCTTTTACTGGCGGTGAAGGTTCGCGGCGTGTCCCGGACGCGGAGCAGCGTGCTTCACGCTGCTCCGCAGAACCGGGACCCGGTCACGGGACTAGAAGATGGACCCCGGATCAGCAGCGCACCGCTCACGCGCTGCGCGGCGTCCAGGGAACGCATCACCCCTGAAACACCACCGCATCCACCACCACGCAACCCTTGCCGGCGCTGTCGAGCAGCACCGGATTGAGATCGAGGCTCATCACCCCTGTGGCGGGATCGAGCATCAGCTCACCGATCCCAACCACCGCATCGCACAGCGCGTCGACGTCCATCGGCGGCTCGCCGCGCACGCCCGCGAACAAAGGCGCGATCCGCAATCTGCCGAGCGCCTCCATCGCCTCGCCTTTCGAAAACGGCGGCAGCAGCAGGACGGTGTCGCGAAAAATCTCGACATATTTGCCGCCGTCGCCGACCGCGACCACCGGGCCGAACACGGGATCGCGATGCGCGCCGATCATGATTTCGCGGCGGCCGCCGGCCATCGCAGCGATGATGACGCCGTCGAACCGCGCGCCGTGCTTGCGGATGATTCCTTCCATCTGCGCCCAGACTTCGCCGGCCTCCTCGCGCGTCCTGACGCCGAGTTTGACCAGCCCAAGCTCGGACTTGTGCGCGATGTCGGCCGAGCATCCCTTGACCACCACCGGCCCGCCGATCGCCTCGAACGCAGCGACTGCTTCCGCGCGCGACCGGCACAGCCGGTGCGCCACCACCGGAATGCCGCGCGCGGCCAGCAAGGCCAGACTGTCGGCCTCGTTGAGCATGGTCATGGCGGCAGATAGCATCGGCGGCGGGCTGGCCTTGGCGCGTGTCGCCTTGCGCGCCAGGGTGCGCGCCATCAATTCGCGATGCGCCAGAAACTGGTGCAGCGCCGTCACCGCCTCGGTTTCAGTCGGAAATACCGAGGAGCCTTCGGAAGCAAATTGATCGGCGACGCTGCGTTGCGTCGCCGCGATCACCAGCGGCTTGCCGGTCTGCCTGCCGAACGCCGCGGCATCGCGCGCGAACGCCTCGACGTCATAGCCGGGACCGGCGACCGGAACCCCGATCAGGAAGGCGTCGGCGGCGGGGTCTTCCGCAATCACCGGCAGGATGTCGCCGAACAGCCGACCGTTGGACAGCAGCGCCGCGGTGAGATCGATCGGGTTGGTCGTGGTCGCAAAACTCGGCAAGATTCCCTTGAGCTTCCTATCGGTCTCCGGCGCCAGCTTCGCCATCGGCATGCCGACCGCGGTCGCCGCGTCCGCGGTCATGACGCAGACCGCGCCGGAATTGCTGATCGCCACCAGCCGCCTTCCCCGGGGCTTCCATCCCCTCAGATAAAGTTCGGTGGCTTCGACCAGGCCGCGCATATCCGGCGCGCGCCAGATGCCGTGGTGTTCGAAGAACGCGTCGACCACGCGATCTTCGTTGGCGAGCGCCCCGGTGTGCGATTGCGCCGCCTGGCGGCCGGCTTCGGAACGGCCGGATTTCAGCGCAATGATCGGCAAATCCCGGTCGAGTGCGACGGCGGCGAGTTCTTCCAGATATTTCTTCTCCGGAATGCTTTCGAGATACAGCAGCAACAGTTTTACTTCGGAATCTTCGGCAACGGCGACCGCGAGTTCGCCGACTGAGATGTCTGCATCGTTGCCTGTGGCATGGGTATGGCGGACGCCGATGCCGCGTTGGCGCAAAAATCCGACCGGCACCGTCGACAACGCGCCGCTCTGGCTGAGCATCGCGACATGCCCTTCCGCCCTGTCCATATCCATGAACATGGTGGAAAAGCTCGCGATCGCGCCGGTGCCGAAATTGGCCAGCCCTTGCGAATTCGGGCCGACGATGCGCATGCCGGCCTTGTGCGCGGCCTCGACCATGCGCCGCTCCTTGGCCTTGCCCGCGACCGCATCGACCTCGCCGAAACCCGACGCCATCACCACCGCGATCTTGACGCCATGCGTAGCGCAATCCTCCACCGCACCGATGGCGTTGTCACCGGCGACTGCGACGATCACCATGTCCGGCGCCTCCGGCAGATCGGCGAGGCTGTTGTAGCATTTGTGGCCCTGCACCTCGGTGCGCGACGGATTGATCGGGAAGATCTTGCCCTTGAAGCCGAACTTGTCGAGGTAATGCACCGGGCGGCCGCCGACCTTGTTGGGATTTTCCGAGGCGCCGATGACGGCGACGGAACGCGGATCGAGGGCGGCCTTGAGACGGCTCATGATTTGGTCCTTGCGAAATAGGGAACGAGACGGCCGGCGAATAGCGCAAACCGCGCGGTGACCTTGTCGCCGATGGCAAGGTCGTTGTCGCCATGGGCCATCATGCGAAAGCCTTCAGTGGTGTCGACCAGAACGATGTTGTAGGGAACGTGCGCGCGGGTCTCCGGCGTCGCGGCGCGACACACCAGCGAGGTAGCGTAAACAATGCCCTCGCCGCTGGCGCGTTTCTCGACCGGATCAGGCGCGCCGCACACAGCGCAGAAGCTGCGGCGAAAATATTGCAAGCTGCCGCAGGCCGCGCAGCATTGATAGACGATGGCCTCCTGCGCCGGTGGTCCAGTCGGCCAGCGCATGCCTGTCGTCACTCATCGCACCCGCTCCAGAAACATGCTGACATGCGACGACAGCACGCCGCCGTCGCCATGCAGCAGCGCGATCGAGGCGTCGCGCACCTGGCGATTGCCGGCGCGGCCGGTCATCTGCAGATGGGTTTCGACCAGATGCGCCATCGCGCCGCCGACGCCGCAATGGCCGTAACTCAGGAGCCCGCCATGGGTGTTGAGCGGCATCGCGCCGTCGCGGTCGAAATGTCCGGATCGCACCCGCGCCGCCGCCTCGCCGCGCCCGGCAAGGCCGAGGTCTTCCAGCAGCATCGCCAGCGTGATGGTAAAGCTGTCATAGACCGCCGCATAGCGCACGTCTGAGATCGCGACGCCCGGATGCGGCCTTGGCCCGTGCGATCGCGATCTCGGCGCCGAGTTCGCTCAAAGCTGGCGCCGCCGTGACATGCTGATGGGTATGCGCCTGCGCGCAGCCGAGTACGCGCACGCCGACCTCGCCGGTGCGCTCCCGGCTGACGATGAAGGCCGCGCCGCCGTCGGACACCGGACAGCAATCCAGCAGTTTCAGCGGCAGCGCCACCGGCTTCGAGTTCATCACGTCGGCGACGGTGATGGGGTCGTGAAATTGCGCGCCGGGATGCGTCAGCGCGTGCTTGCGCATCAGCACCGCGAATTCGGCGAGGTCTTGTTGCGTGACGCCGTATTCGTGCATGTAGCGCGAGGCGACCAGGCCGTAATAGGCCGGGATGGTCGGCCCCAGCGGCACCTCGTAGTCGGGATGCCCGACCTGCGCCAGCGCCAGGATCGAGGCGTCGCGGCTCTGTCCGGTCAACCGGTTCTCGCCGCCGACCACCAGCACATGCCTGACCACGCCGGCATCGACCAGATGATGCGCCAGCATGGTCATGGCGAGACCGGTGGCGCCGCCGACCTGCACCGCGTGGGCGTAAGCCGGACGAATGCCGAAATGCTCGGCGAACACGGTGGCGAGCATGATGTGCGGCGAGACCGTAGCAGTAGCCGCAGAGAATGCCGTCGATCTCGGCGCGCTTGCAGTCCGGCATCGGCGATCGCAAGCTCCGCGGCCTGGCTCATCAGGTCGAGCGACGAACGAGCCCTCGATGCCTGCCGAATGCCGTCAGTCCGACGCCGGTGATGAAGCTCATGGCGCGGCGTAGCTCCTTCCCCCCTTGCGGGGGAGGGAAAAGAGAAACCGCGCTTCCTCGGTGATCGCGACGCTCATCGCCACTCCATGCTCATCATTCCCCGATGTGCAATTGCACATCTGAGGTTCGCACTTCGTGCGTCCCGGAATGACGGTTCAGAGTTCATGATCTTCATTCTTAAAAGTGTCATCGCTAATACGACTTCGGCAGCCCCAGCACCTTCTCGGCGATAAAACTGAGAATGAGCTGTGGGCTGATCGGGGCGATGCGCGGGATCAGGGATTCGCGCAAGTAACGCTCGACGTGATATTCCTTGGCGTAGCCGAAGCCGCCATGGGTCATCACCGCCTGTTCGCAGGCTTGAAAGCCGGCTTCGCCGGCGAGATATTTTGCGGCATTGGCCGCCGGGCCGCAAGCCAGGCCCTGATCGTATTGCCAGCCCGCCGACAGCGTCATCAGCCACGCCGCCTCCAGCTCCATCCAGTTCTTCGCCAGCGGATGCTGGATCGCCTGGTTCTTGCCGATCGGGCGGTTGAACACGATGCGGCTCTTGGCGTAATCAGCGGCGCGCGACAACGCCAGCTTGCCGAGCCCGACCGCTTCGGCGGCGATCAGAATGCGTTCCGGATTCATGCCGTGCAGGATGTATTCGAAGCCGCGGCCTTCCTCGCCGAGACGATCTTCGAAGCGGAATTTCAAAGTTCTCGATGAACAATTCGTTGGAATCGACGGCCTTGCGGCCCATCTTCTCGATCTCATGCACCGCGATGCGGCTGCGGTCGAAATCGGTATAGAACAGGCTGAGGCCGTGGGTCGGGGTCTTCACCTCCTCCAGCGGAGTGGTGCGCGCCAGCAGCAGGATCTTTTTGGCGACCTGCGCGGTGGAGATCCAGACCTTCTGGCCGTTGACGACGTATTTATCGCCCGTCCGCACCGCGCGGGTTTTCAGCTGCGTGGTGTTGAGGCCGGTATTCGGTTCGGTGACCGCAAAGCAGGATCTGTCGGCGGCCGTCGACGATCGGCGGCAGCATCCGCTTGCACTGTTCCGCATTGCCGAACACCACCACCGGATTGAGCCCGAACACATTCATGTGCACGGCCGAGGCGCCGGACATGCCGGCGCCGGATTCCGAAATCGTCCGCATCATGATCGCGGCATCGGTGATGCCGAGACCAGAGCCGCCATAGGCTTCGGGAATGCAGATGCCGAGCCAGCCGGCATCGGCCAGCGCCTTGTGGAAGTCGGCGGGGAAACCACCCTCCTTGTCCTTCTTCAGCCAATAGGCGTCGTCGAAGCGCGCGCAGATTTTCGCGACGGCGTCGCGGATCGATTCCTGGTTGGCGGTGAGCGCGAAATCCATGCGTTTCAATCCCTTGCGCTGTCGGCGGCTCTGGTGACGCCGTCGCGGACCAACGCGGCGATTTCGTCGGCGGAGAAGCCGGCTTCGCGCAGGATTTCCGCGCCGTGCTCGATTCAGCCGCGGCGCCAGCCGTGTCGGCTCCGCCGGGGTTTCCGACCAGGTCGCGGACACCCTCATGTTGCGGATCGGCGCCTTCGGTCGGATGATCGACCACCGGAAAGAAAGTCGGTCGCGACCAGATGCGGATCCTGCAAGATGCTTTCGAGATCATGCATCGGCATGACCGGCACGTCGGCCTTGTCGAGCAGCTCGGTCCATTCGCCGGTGGTCCGGGTTTCGAAGATGCGGGCGAGTTCGGCATAGACCGTGTCGATATTGACGGCGCGCCCGGCGAAGCGTCGCGAATTTGGGATTGCTGCGCAGATCGTCGCGTCCGGTCGCCTTGAAGAAATTCTCCCATTGCTTGTCGTTGTAGACGATCACGCAGATGTAACCGTCCGAGGTCTTGTAGGGCCGCCGGTCGCGCGACAGATGCCGGGCGTAGCCGCCTTTGTCGAGCGGCGGCTCGTAGGTGAGACCGCCCATGTGATCGCCCATCACGAAACCCGCCATGGTCTCGAACATCGGAATATCCAGGCGCTGACCGCGCCCGGTGCGGTCGCGATGCACCAGACTGGCGCAGATCGCGCCGACCGCGGTCAGTCCGACGATGCGATCGACCAGCGCGTTGGGAACGTAGCGCGGAACGCCGTCGCTGGTCTGCGCCATCAACGCCGGCAGCGCGGTGGCGCCCTGGATCAGATCGTCATAGGCCGGTTTTGCCGCGTAGGGTCCGTCCTGGCCGAAGCCGAACACGCCGGCATAGATCAGGCGCGGATTGAGCTTCGAAACCACGTCGTAACCGAGTTGCAGCCGCGCCATCGCCTGCGGGCGCACATTGTAAACCAGCACGTCGGCCGATGCGATCAGCCGCAGCACCGCGTCGCGCCCGGCCGGTTTCTTCAGGTCGAGGCTGATGCTGCGTTTGCTGCGGTTGGTGTTGAGGAACACCGGACCCATGCCGGGATGGCGGGTCGGCCCGATCAGCCGCGTCACGTCGCCATCGGTCGTTTCGACCTTGATGACGTCGGCGCCATAGTCGCCGAGCATCTGGGTGGCATAGGGCCCCATCAGCACGGTCGTCATGTCGATGATCCTGACGCCCTCCAGTGGTCCCATGATTTTGTTTTCTCCCGATGCGCGTGGCGCTTGCGGCAGCGCCGCTATCCGGAGCCTAGTAACGGCAGCTCGTCGCCAAGATCAAGGGCGGCTGCCGTATGGGCGTATGCGCGGGGCCGTGGCGTTCGCTGCTGCGTTCCCCGGATGCTACGCAGCGCCATGCACGTACACACATGTCTTTCGACGCGCTTTGGCGGTGCGAGGGCGCCTTCGCCCATCCTGCAGTCCCGCCTACTTCGCGGGCTCCAGCAGCGAGACGTAGTTCGCGACCGCAGCACCTCCCATATTAAAAATGCCGGCGAGTTTTGCATTCTTGATCTGCATGCCCTCGGGCGCCTGATCCAGCAATTGCATCGCGCTCAGCACGTGCATGGAGACGCCGGTGGCGCCGATCGGGTGACCCTTGGCTTTCAGTCCGCCGGACGGATTGATCGGCAGCTTGCCGTCCTTCTGGGTCCAGCCCTCCTTGATGGCGCGCGCGCCCTGCCCCCGCGGCGTCAGTCCCATCGCCTCATATTCGATCAGTTCGGCGACGGTGAAGCAGTCGTGGGTTTCGACGAAAGACAGATCGGAAAGCTGTACGCCCGCCGACTGCAGCGCGCGCTGCCAGGCCACCGTGCAGCCTTCGAACTGCAGGATGTCGCGCTTCGACATCGGCAGGAAATCCTGGGCGTGCGCGGTGGCCCTGATGTTGACCGCCTTGCCCATCGCCTTCGCGGTTTCCGAATCCGTCAGCACCAGCGCCGCGGCGCCGTCCGACACCAGCGAGCAATCGGTGCGCTTCAAGGGACCCGCCACGTAGGGGTTCTTCTCGCTTTCGGAGCGGCAGAATTCATAGCCAAAATCCTTGCGCATCTGTGCGTAGGGATTGGCGACGCCGTTCTTGTGGTTCTTGGCGGCGATCATCGCCAGCGCATCGGACTGGTCGCCGTATTTCTGGAAATATGCCTTGCGCGATCTTGCCGAACACGCCGGCGAAACCGCCGGGCGTATCGCCATCCTCGGGCAGATACGACGCGCGCAACAGGTTGCGGCCGATCTCGGCCGAAGGCGTCCGCGTCATCTGCTCGACGCCGACCACCAGCACGATCCTGGCCGCGCCTGACGCAATGGCCCTGACGCCCTGATGCACCGCCGCCGATCCGGTGGCGCAGGCATTCTCGACCCGTGTCGCCGGCTTGAACCGCAATTGCGGATCGGCCTGCAGCACCAATGAGGCGGTAAAATCCTGCGGCGAGAACCCGGCGTTGAAATGCCCGAGCACGATTTCGTCGACGTCGGCGGCAGAGATGCCGGCGTCGGCGAGCGCGTCGGTCGCGACCCGGACCACGAGGCTCTCGACGGTTTCGGTATCGAACTTGCCGAACGGCGTGTGCGCCCATCCGACGATGCTGGCTGTCATGGTTGGTCTCCCGCATTTTTTGAAAACAGATCAGGCCGCGAACTTACCACCCAATTCGTCCTCGATGTGAATCCGGATGATGTCGTCGAAGGTCTTTTCGGCGGTCGTGAAGCCGAGCTTGACGCGCCCGTTTGGCGTCGAAATTGCGCGGCCAGCCGTCGACGATCCCCATGATGAACGGATCCGGCTCGCGCTTGATCCGCGCCGCCACCTTGTCGCCCGCCACCCGCTTCAGGGCCGCGATCTCTTCGCCGACGGTGGCGGAAAGGCCGGGCATGGTGAGGTTGCGCCGCGCGCCGGCCGCCGCAGTGTCCATGGTCGCGGCGTGGAGCAGGAAGCCGACCGCCGAACGCGGCGAGGCATGCCAGTGGCGGACGTCCTCCGATACCGGCAGCACCGCTTCCTTGCCGGCCAGCGGTTCGCGCAGGATGTTGGAAAAGAATCCGGAAGCGGCCTTGTTGGGCAGACCGGGGCGGATGCAGATGGTCGGCAGCCGGATGCCGATACCGTCCATGAAACCGCGGCGCGAATAATCCGCCAGCAGCAATTCGCCGATCGCCTTCTGGGTGCCGTAGCTGAGCAGCGGGGTGTGAAAGAATTCGTCGCCGATGGCTTCGGGAAACGGCGCGCCGAACACCGCGATCGAGGAGGTGAACACCACCCGGGGCTTGTAGCCGCCGCCGACCAGCCTGACCGCATCGAGCAGCATCCGGGTGCCGTCGAGATTGATGCGGTAGCCCTTGTCGAAATCGAGTTCGGCCTCGCCGGAGACGATCGCCGCCAGATGGAAGATCACATCGGGCCGGTTCGCGACCAGCTTTTCGGCGGCCCCCGGCACCGCGAAATCGCAGGTCACGGTATCGACCGGAAATCCGGCCTTGTCGGGTTTCGCCGGCGCAACGACGTCCTGCAGCGTCATCCGCGGTGATGTCGCGGGACCCGAGGCGGCCGTCGCGCAACAGCCGCTCGGTCAATTTGCGGCCGACCATGCCGGCCGCGCCCAGAACCAGAATATGCAAGACCCTACTCCTTTTTGTTCTTGTTTGCCTCATCCCTGCGCAACGGCTTCGCCGTTAGCGCTCGAGGAGCATCGCGAAAGCGATGCGTCTCGAAGGATGGCCATAGACGGTGCAGCCTGCCATCCTTCGAGACGCACGCCAAGTGCGCGCTCTCGGGGATCAGGTATGAGAGCGCAGATTCTCGAACCGATTGATTTCGTCGAAGCGATACACGCAGGGCCTGCGCGCTTATTCTTTGACGGCTCCGGTCATCGCCGAGACGTAATGCTCGACAAAGAATGCATACAGGATCACCAGCGGCAGCGAGCCGACCAGCGCGCCCGCCATCAGCGATCCCCATTTGTAGATATCGCCGTCGACGAACTCGTTGACGATCGCCACCGGCACCGTCTTGTTCGGGGTCGATTGCAGGAAGGTGAGCGCGTAGATGAATTCGTTCCAGCACAGCGTGAACGAGAAGATGAAGGCCGAGATCAGGCCGGGAATCGCCAGCGGCACCACGATCTTGGTGAGGATCTGCCAGCGCGACGCACCGTCGATCAGCGCGCATTCCTCCAGCTCATAGGGAATGGTCTTGAAATATCCCATCAGCAGCCAGGTCGAGAACGGAATCAGCAAGGTGGGATAGACCAGAATCAGCGACAGCGGCGAGTCGAACAGGCCATAGGCCTGGATCACGGACGCCAGCGGAATGAACAGGATCGATGGCGGCACCAGATAGGCAAAGAAGATCAGCACGCCGACCGCGTCCGCGCCCCTGAATCTCAGCCGCACGATGGCATAGGCCGCCAGCACGCTGGCGGCGATCGAAAGCGTCGTGGCTCCCACCGCCACATACATCGTGTTCCAGAGCCACCTCGGATACTGGGTCTCGAACAACAGCTTGCTGATATGCTTGAAGGTCGGATGGACCACCCAGAACGGGTTGAACTTGTCCATGTCGATCAACTGTTCGTCCGGCTTGATCGACGTCAGCGCCATCCAGTAGAACGGAAACAACAGCACGATCAGGATCACGAACAGCGGCAGATAAAGCGTCACCACCCGGCGCGGCAGCGACTCCAGAAAGCTCATGCCTTCGCTGTCGTCGGCCTGAGTCGACAACGGGCGTTTTCGACGGCAACGCGGAATCAGTCATTGTTCGATCCTTGCTGCCATTTCCGGCGCTGCATGCCGAACCAGGAAATCCCGATAGCGGCCGCCAGGAACGGGATCATGGCGGTCGCAATCGCGGCGCCCTCGCCGAGCCGGCCGCTGATGATGCCGCGCTGATAGCTCAAGGTGGCCATCAAATGCGTGGCGTTGACCGGACCGCCGCGGGTCAAGGCCCAGACCAGCTGGAAGTCCGTGAACGTGAACAGCACCGAGAAGGTCATGACCACAGCGATGATCGGCGTCAGCAGCGGATAGGTAATGAACCGGAAGCGCTGCCAGTTGGTGGCGCCGTCGAGCGTTGCGGCTTCGTATAGCGACGGCGACACCGTCTGCAGCCCGGCCAGCAGCGTAATCGCGACAAAGGGAACGCCGCGCCAGATGTTGGCGAAGATCACGCTGCCGCGCGCCCAGTTCGCGTCGCCAAGGAAATTGATGTTGTGGTCGATCAGGCCCATCTTGATCAGCGACCACGAAATGATCGAAAATTGCGAGTCGTAGATCCACCAGAACGCGATCGCCGACAGCACCGTCGGCACGATGAACGGGATCAGCACGATGGCGCGGATCATCGCCTTGAACGGCATGTGCCGGTTCAACAGCAGCGCAAGATAGAGCCCGATCGCGAATTTGATGGCGCTGGCGACGATCGTGTAGAGCAGCGTGTTGAACACCGAGAGCCAGAAGATGGAATCGTCCCACAGCCACTGGTAATTCTCGAGGCCGACGAAAACGCCGGTGCGACCGATGCGTTCGTCGGTAAAGCTCATCCAGACGCCGAGAAACAAGGGATAGGCCAGAAACAGGATCAGAAATGCCGCCGCCGGCAGCATGAACCACAGCGCTACCCAGTTGCGGTTGGTCCGCAACCGCGTCCAAAGCGACGGCATATCGGCCCGGGATGCCGGCACCGGCATCGATGTCTGAAGGGTACTCATTCCGCTCCGATCCGAACCAGAAGGCGGCGCCCGGCGATCCGCTTGTCTCGCGCCGGGCAGCGCCCCGATTTTTACTTAAAAACAGGCCGACGCGGAAGGCCGCGCCGGCGGTCCAACTTATCGGAAGATGCGCTTGGCGGAACGTTCCGCCGAAGCCATCGCCGTCTTCACATCCTCGCGTCCGGTGCAGAAGTTGGCGAACATGTCGACAACCACGAAGTCGGCAATCGCAGCGGCTGCATTTTCATCCATCTTGCCGATACCTGCCGGGGTCTGCGCGGTCACAGCCACGTCCCGGTACGGGGTGTTCTTCGGGTCCGCGGTCCAGATCGGATTTTTGGTGTAGCCGAGCAGGAAGGGCGAAAGATAACCCTGCGCGGCTCCGACCCAGGGATCGAACTGCGTCGGTTCCATCAGGAAGGCGATGAACGCCTTGCAGGCCTGCGGATATTTCGTGAAGTTGTACACCAGAACCGGGAAACCGAGATGCAGCTCCCGGGTCTTGCCGTCCAGGCCCGCCGGCAAATGCGCGTGATTCATGTCCTCTGCGATTTGCGGATTTTCTGTCTTCGCCGTGACATAGATCGAAATGCCGTTGACGGTCAGGTGAAGCTGCCCTGCCAGGAAGGCCTTGTTGTTGGAGCTGTCATTCCAGGACGCGGTGCCCGGAATGAAGTCATCATAAAGGCCCTTGACGTATTGCAGCGCCTTGGCCGTCTCCGGGGAGTTCAGGACAACCTTGTTGTCCTTGTCGATCAGGTTGCCGCCATGGGACCACAAGGCCCAGTGCAGCCAGCCATTGGCGTCGCCCGACGCGTGTCCGAGCGCCATGCCGGCCGGTGTGCCGTTCTTGTTCATGCCCTTGATCAGGTCGGCAAAGCCGCCGAGGTCTTTGGGGAATTCCTTGTGGCCGGCCTTCTCGGCGGCGGCGACGCGGTAGTTCACCAGACCGCCGGTGGCGGCAACGGGAACACCGATCCACTTGCCGTCCAGTTTGCCGTAGGCCTCGCCCGACGGCGCCCAGCCACCGCATTTCTTGCCGAGATAGTCGGCGACGTCGGTCATGTCGGTGCATTTGCCGGGGAACAGGAATGGCAGCGAGTACAGGCCCCAGACCATATCGAGGCCCTGCCCGGTGTTGGCCGCCACCGAGGCCTTGGGCTGAAGATCGTCAAAGGATTCGTTGGAGACGTTGACCGTCGCGCCGGTTGCCTTCTGGAAGGCATCGACGATCTTCATGAAGGCGGTGTCCTCGGCTTCGACGAAGCGCTTCCAGCGCAGCAGGTTGATCTTGGCGCCCGGTTCCGGCTTCCACTGCGCGGTCTGCGCCCAGGCCTTGGCATAGCCCAGCAATTGTTCGCTCGATAGGGTGGCCGCGGCAGCCAGCATGGTGGCGCCGCCCTTGAGCAAAGACCGCCGATCCGGTGTAAAGTCCGTCATCTCCGATATTCTCCCCTGTTTTATTGGCTCTTCGACCAATTGCTTCTTCGATAATTTATAGTCGCTTGCCGGTTGTCCCGTCGAACAGATGCACCAGCGACGGATCCGGTTTGAGCCGGATCTTGTCGCCCGGCTTGAATTGATGCCGTTCGCGGAACACGGCGACCACCTGCTCACCGCCGAGTTTGGCGAACACCTGGGTTTCCGAACCGGTCGGCTCGACCACGACGATCTCGGCTTCGGCGCCGTCATCCGCGATGGTGAAATGCTCGGGCCGCACGCCATACACCGCCGGCAGGCCGTCCGAATTGGCCGGCGCCGAGGCCAGTGGCAGCTTGACGCCATCAGGCCCTTCGAAGCCGACGCTGCCGTTCGCCTTGACCTTGCCCTTGAGGAAATTCATCGCCGGCGAGCCGATGAAGCTGGCGACGAACTGGTTGTCGGGCCGATCGTAAAGCTCGAGCGGCGTGCCGATCTGCTCGACGATGCCCTCATGCATCACCACGATCTTGTCGGCCATGGTCATGGCTTCGATCTGGTCGTGGGTGACGTAGACGGTGGTGGTCTTCAGCCGCTGGTGCAGTTCCTTGATTTCGGTGCGCATCGCCACCCGCAGCTTGGCGTCGAGGTTGGACAACGGCTCGTCGAACAGGAACACCTGCGGATCGCGCACGATGGCGCGCCCCATCGCCACGCGCTGGCGCTGTCCGCCGGACAATTGCCGGGGATAACGATCGAGCAACGGCGTCAAGGCGAGGATTTCCGCGGCGCGCTTGACCCCCTTGCTGATTTCGTCGGCGCCGGCGCCCCGCAGCTTCAGCGAAAATCCCATATTGTCGGCGACCGTCATATGCGGATAGAGCGCATAATTCTGGAACACCATTGCGATATCGCGCTCTTTGGGCTGGACATTGTTGACGACGCGGTCGCCGATCGAAATCGTCCCGGAGGTGATGTTTTCGAGCCCGGCGAGCATCCGCAGCAAGGTCGATTTGCCGCAGCCGGAGGGGCCGACCAGAACGACAAAGGCGCCGTCCTCGATCGGGATCGACACGCCGTGCAGCACTTCAAAGCCGCCAAACGATTTCCGCACGTCGCGAATCTGCACCGACGACATACATCCCCTCCCAAACGCCTGAATCCGCGGTTCAATGCCGCGGTCGTCTCTTATATTTGACCGGGTCTTACCAGACTTTTTCGTCGATGTCGTTGGATCAAAGTCGTATTGAGTTTCCACCGCCGCGAACGTTGCGAACAAGGCGGTGACATGCAAACATCGGCCGCCAACACGAACATTACGCACAAAAATAAGGCGTGTGCGCTGCGGGAGAAATGATGAACAAGCCGCTTACCGGGACCACCAGACGCAAACTCCGTTCCAGCGAATGGTTCAACAACCCGCACAACCCCGGCATGACCGCGCTCTACCTCGAGCGCTACCTCAATTACGGCCTGACCCGGCATGAATTGCAGTCCGGCAAGCCGATCATCGGCATCGCGCAGACCGGCAACGATCTTTCGCCGTGCAACCGCCATCACCTCGAACTGGCGCATCGGGTCCGCGAGGGAATCCGCGCCGCCGGCGGCATCGCGATGGAATTTCCGATGCATCCGATCCAGGAGACCGGCAAGCGTCCGACCGCGGCGCTGGACCGCAACCTCGCCTATCTCGGACTGGTCGAAATCCTGTTCGGCTATCCGCTGGACGGCGTGGTCCTCACCACCGGCTGCGACAAGACGACGCCGGCCTGCCTGATGGCGGCGGCGACGGTCAACATGCCCGCGATCGTGCTGTCGGGCGGGCCGATGCTGAACGGCTGGCACAAGGGCCAGCGCACCGGTTCCGGCACCGTGGTCTGGAAAGCCCGCGAGGAGCTTGCCGCCGGCGAGATCGACTACGAGGAGTTCATGAACATCGTGGCCTCGTCGGCGCCGTCGGTCGGCCACTGCAACACCATGGGCACCGCCTCCACCATGAATTCGCTGGCCGAGGCCCTGGGCATGTCGCTGCCCGGCTGCGCCGCGATCCCCGCCCCCTACCGCGAGCGCGGCCAGATCGCCTACGAAACCGGTATGCGCATCGTCGGGATGGTCTGGGAAGATCTGAAGCCGTCCGACATCCTGACCCGAGAGGCGTTCGAGAACTGCATCGTGGTCAATTCGGCGATCGGCGGCTCGACCAACGCGCCGATCCACATCAACGCGCTGGCCCGCCATATCGGCGTCGAACTCGATCATCGACGACTGGCAGAAACACGGCCACGAAATTCCGCTGCTGGTGAACATGCAGCCGGCCGGCTTCTACCTCGGCGAGGAATATCACCGCGCCGGCGGCGTGCCCTCGGTGGTGCGCGAACTGATGCAGCACAAGCGCATCCACGAGGACGCCATGACGGTCAACGGCCACACCATGGGCGAGAACTGCCGCGATGCGCCGAAGCCCGACGGCGACGTGATCTGGAGTTACGACAAGCCGCTGGTCAAGGACGCCGGTTTTCTGGTGCTACGCGGCAATCTGTTCGATTCCGCGATCATGAAGACCAGCGTGATCTCCAAGGAATTCCGCGACCGCTATCTGATCAACCCTGCGGATCCGAATGCATTCGAGGGACGCGCCATCGTGTTCGAGGGTCCGGAGGATTATCACCACCGGATCGACGATGCCGCGCTCGATATCGACGAGCACTGCATCCTGTTCGTGCGCGGCACCGGTCCGATCGGCTATCCCGGCGGCGCCGAGGTCGTCAACATGCAGCCGCCCGCCGCCCTGATCAAGCGCGGCATCCTGTCCCTGCCCTGCATCGGCGATGGCCGCCAGTCCGGCACCTCGGGCTCGCCGTCGATCCTCAACGCCACGCCGGAAGCTGCCGCCGACGGCGGCCTTGCGATCCTCAAGACCGGCGACATGGTTCGCATCGACCTCAACAAGGGCAGCGCCAACATCCTGATTTCGGACGAGGAGCTGAAGCGGCGGCGCGCCGAACTCAAGGCCAAGGGCGGTTTCCCCTACCCGGCCAACCAGACGCCGTGGCAGGAGCTTTATCGCTCCACCGTCGGCCAGCAGGCCACCGGCGCCTGCATGGAGCTCGCGACCCGCTACCACGACATCGCCGGCCGCGTCGGCGTGGCGCAGAGATAATCATTAGAGAATTGAATCGTCATTGCGAGGCGAAGCCATCCATAGCCGCAAGGAAAGTATGGATTGCTTGGTCGCTTCGCGCCTCGCAATGACGAAAGAAGATGGATACGCGGGTCGAGCCCGCGTATGACCACCGAAATTCGAAGATAACGTTCAGGGAGGAACACCATGTCAGACCGCCTGAAGGGCAAGCGCGCGTTCGTGACCGCGGGCGCCGTCGGCATCGGCCGCGCCTGCGCGCTCGCCTTTGCGCGCGAAGGGCGCCACGGTTTTTGCGACCGACATCGACGAAAAGGGACTCGCGCTGCTCGCCAAGGACGGCGTATCGGAAGTGGCGCGGCTCGACGTGCGCGACAGCGCCGCGGTGGCCGCGATGGCCAAGCGGGTCGGCAAGGTCGACATCCTGCTCAATGCGGCGGGCTTCGTGCATCACGGCACGGTGCTGGAATGTTCCGACGAGGAGTGGGATTTCTCGTTCGACCTCAACGTCAAGTCGATGCACCGGACCATCCGCGGCATTTCTGCCGGGCATGCTGGAAGCCGGCCACGGCTCGATCGTCAACATCTCCTCCGCCGCCGGCGTGTTCAAGGCCGCCCCCAACCGCTACGTCTACGGCGCGACCAAGGCCGCGGTCGCGGCGCTGACCCGCGCGGTCGCCGCCGATTTCATCACCAGGGGCATCCGCTGCAACTGCATCTGCCCCGGCACCATCGAGACGCCGTCGATGCTGGAGCGCGCCGCCGCCGCGGGTCCGAAAGGCCGCGAGATGTTCGTGAGCCGGCAGCCGATGGGACGGCTCGGCACCGCCGATGAAATCGCCTCGCTCGCGGTCTATCTCGCCAGCGACGAGAGCTCGTTCACCACCGGCGTCGCCCACATCATCGACGGCGGCTGGACGCTTTGATTCTTAACCTCGCCCCGCATTTGCGGGGAGAGGTCGGCGCGGAGCGCCGGGTGAGGGGCAAGGCACTGCGCTCAACTCATCAACGGCATTCGCAGGACACAAAGAGCCTCCCACCCCATCTCCCGCAAGTGCGGGGCGAGCGAGCAGAACTCCGCCGCCGCAACGGCCGAATGTCACATTGAAGCAAAAGGATCCACACCATGAACAAGATCGATCTGAACGGCCGCTGCGCCGTCGTCACCGGCGGCGCGCAGGGATTTGGGCGCGCCATCACCGAGCGTTTTGTCGCTTCCGGCGCCAAGGTCGCGATCTGGGATCACGACCAGCCGTTCGCCGAGAAGACCGCCAAGGAAATCGGCGCCGGCGTCACCGCGTTCAAGGTCGACGTGTCGGATCTGGCCGCAGTGGAAAAGACGCGCGACGCGACACTGGACGCGCTCGGCAAGATCGACATTCTCGTCAACAATGCCGGCATCGCCGGCATCAACAAGACGGTCTGGGAGACCGACCTCGACGAATGGCGCAAGGTGCTGCGCATCAATCTCGACGGGCCCTTCATCTGCTGCAAGGCGATCGTGCCGTCGATGGTCAAGCAGAAATACGGCCGCATCGTCAACATCGCCTCGATCGCCGGCAAGGAAGGCAACCCCAACGCGGCGCATTATTCCGCCTCGAAGGCCGGCCTGATCGCGCTGACAAAGTCGCTCGGCAAGGAACTTGCGGGCCATGAAATCGCGGTCAACGCGGTAACACCGGCCGCGGCGAAGACCGCGATCTTCGACCAGATGACGCAGCAGCATATCGACTTCATGCTGTCGAAGATTCCGAAAGGGCGTTTTGTTCTGGTGGAAGAACTGGCGGCGATGGTGGCGTGGCTGGCCTCGGAGGATTGCGCGTTCTCCACCGGCGCGGTGTTCGATATTTCCGGCGGCCGCGCGACCTATTAGTAGGTTTGAGGCCTGTCGCCTTCATTGCGAGCCAACCGGTCGCGCGAATGCGCGCCCGATGACAGGCTCCGCGAAGCAATCCATCTTGCAACATGCAACGCCGGATTGCTTCGTCGCTTCGCTCCTCGCAATGACGATGGGCTTGTAACGAAAAGCCAGAGATATCCGGAGAAACCGCATTCCTTCCGTGGTAGCCTCAGCCTTCGCCATTGAACCAAGCGGGATCATCAGTGAACACCACCCTCTACACCGTGTCGGTCTGGGTATTGCCGCTGGTCATCGCCATCACCTTTCACGAGGCCGCCCACGGTTTTGTCGCGCACCATTTCGGCGACAACACCGCCTGGGAACGGGGCCGCGTCAGTTTCAATCCGCTCAAGCACATCGATCCGTTCGGTACCCTGTTGCTGCCGGCGATGCTGTTGCTGTCGCATTCGCCGTTTCTGTTCGGCTACGCCAAGCCGGTGCCGGTGAATTTCCGTGCCCTTCGCCAGCCGCGGATCGACATGGTCTGGGTGGCGCTGGCCGGGCCTGCCACCAATATCGCCCTCGCTTTGTTCGCGGCGATGGCGTTTCATGTCGTGAACTACGCTGCCCGAGAACGCCGCGCAATGGGTGGCCGATAACCTCAAAAACGCCCTCGTCATCAACGTCGTTCTGGCCATTTTCAACATGCTTCCGATTCCGCCGCTGGATGGCGGGCGGGTTGCGGTCGGGCTGCTGCCGAACGTGCTGGCCGTACCCGCTTTCCCGGCTGGAACCGTACGGGATGCTGATTCTGATCGGGTTTCTGATCGTTCTGCCGCTGCTCGGCGGCCAGCTCGGTCTAAATCTTGATGTTATTTCGGCGATACTGCGAACGGCGACCGGCTATGTGATCCGGCTACTTCTTGTGGTAACCGGCAACGCATAATCAGTCTGAGATCCGCCGAAAAGAGCTGAGGCCATCTTGATCAAAGCTGCCGACATGATGATCGCGCGACGGGCCGACACCAAGGCGCGGGCCGATTTTGCGACCTGGAAGATGATGGCCAAGCTGAATGGCGCCTCAGCCCTTCCCGCCGAAGCCCAGACCTTCCTCGGCAACTATCAGGCGCGGCTCAAGCAGATGTCGGAAGCCGAGGCCACCGAAGCCACCATCAACCTGATTTACCGAAGTTACTATAGTGAAATGGGCGGCGCCGGCGCAGCGCCCGATGTCAAAGCCCATTCGAGCGCCCCGGTGACCGACAACGTCACCGCCTTCAAGCGCCCGCCACCGCCGCGCCCCAAACCCGCCGGTGGTCCGCAAGCCAAATCCCGGCTTCCGGTTCCGCTGATATTTGCCTGCCTCGTCGTCGTCTATGTCGGGATCCGATATTTGCTGCAGTGACCTGACGTCTGCCGACAACGTTTCAGCCCGCCCATTCAGCAAGCGTTGCCGACTCACTTGCCGCTCTTGAAATTCACGTCCAGGCTGTATTTGAATTCTTCGTCGGTCAGCTTCGCCGGCGGGCGTGGCACCGGATCCGACCGTCGGATCATGGAAATGGCGGCTTCATCGTACAGGGCGTCGCCGGAGGATTCCAGAACGTTGACCGACACCACGTGACCCTGACGGTTGAGCACCAGGCCTACCTTGACCTTCGCGCTCTTGCCTTTTTCGACTTTGGGATAGCGCTTGTGAAGCTCGAAATAAGCGCTGATCTGCCGGCCCCAGTTCGCCGTCAGCCGCTGCTTGTCCAGCCCGATGCCGATATTCGGCGCGGTCACGGTTTCGGTTTCGCGCGCGTCTGCCAGGGTTTGTCGGGCCGTCGCCTCCTGCGCTACCGACTCCTGCGAAGCCGCGGTCTGCACGGTCTCGACTTTGGGATCGTCTTCCGTCGGCTTTTTGACTTCATTCTGCGTCACGACGCGATCGGGGTCTTCGGTCTCGGTCGGCGTCTCCTTGGGCAAATCGGTCGGCTTGATCTCGGCCTTCTGCTCGGCGACCGCGGGCGAAGCGACGGCAGCGTCGGCGTCCGGGCCGGGCGGCAGATCGCTGGCTTCAGCCTGCGGCGACCCCAGTTCGAGCCCGATTTCGATCGCATTGTGTACCGAGCGAATCGTCGCTGTCGTCGGACGGCAGATGCGCGATCGCCAGCGCGGCGCAGCCGAAATGAAGCGCCAGCGCACCGACCGCTGCGAAAAGCCAGAGCCGCCGCGACGGCTTTTGTTCGACTACCGAGGTCGGACATCGATCGGCCTTAAGGTTTTGCGTTTTCGAGTGCGGGTGGCTGGGCAACGCTTTCGGGAACGCCCTCGAGCGCCACCAGCTTGATCTCGATAACCCCCGTGCGCAGAAGTTCCAGCACATCCATCAGATCGCCATACGGCACCAAACGATCGGCGCGCACGAAATACCAGTCGATCCTTGCTCGCTTCCGCCTCGCATCGAGCGAGCTGAACCAGATCGACCCGCTTGACCGGGTTTTCCCCGATTGCCAGCGTCAGATCCGGCTTGATGCTGACATAGGTCGGCTTGTCCGGCTTCTTCTGCGGAGTCGCGGTCGAGGACGGCAGATCGATCGGAAGATCGACGGTCGACAGCGGCGCCGCCACCATGAAGATAATCAGAAGAACCAGGATGACGTCGATGAACGGCGTGACGTTGATATCGTGGGTTTCCGCGAAATCGCTGTCGTCGTCGAGCTCGGTGTCTGCGAGTCGAAGCGCCCATCGCCTACTCCGCCGCGCGCGAATGCGTGCTGCCATGGCTGCGATCGAGATCGCGCGACAACAGCCGCCCGGCGGCACCCGACGACCGGCCGACCAGTTCGAGGTAGCCTTTGGTCACGCGCGCGAAATGATTGTAGATGATGACCGCCGGGATCGCCGCAACCAGACCGATCGCGGTGGCGAGCAGCGCTTCGGCGATGCCGGGTGCGACCACGGCAAGATTGGTGGTCTGCGATTTCGAGATGCCGATAAAACTGTTCATGATGCCCCACACCGTGCCGAACAGCCCGACGAACGGCGAAGTCGCGCCGATGGTGGCAAGCACTCCCATGCCGAGCCGGATCCGGCGCGCTTCGGCGCGCACGATCTCGGCAAAGCTCGATGCCGCCCGCTCCTTGATGCCGCCGTCGCTGGAAATTCCCGCCGACAGCCGCGCCTCGCGCATCGCCGCCGCCAGCAGCGACGACAACACGCTGTCCTTGGCGCCGAGCGCGAATTGCGCCTCCGCCAGCGATCTGGCATCGCCGATCTTGCCGAGCGCCGCGCGCAGTTTGCGCTGGACCGCCGACAGCTCGATCATTTTGGCGATGAAGATGGTCCAGGTCACCAGCGAGGCGAAGGCCAGCCCGATCATGACAGCCTTGACCAGGATATCCGCCGACAGGAACATCGACCACGGCGACAATTCGTGCAGCGCCACCACGGTCGATTTCAGCGGCTTGCTGCTGCTATCGGCGGGAGCGGCACGGACGTCGGTGGCCGGCGGCGGTGCGGACTGAACAGCGGCAGCTGGCGCCGGCGCTGCCTGCGCCGGAACGACCGGCGGCGTTGATGTTACGGGGGCCTGCGCGACGACAGGGGTGCCTGTGGCGGCGCCGGGCGCGGTTTTCTGCTGCGCCAGCGAAGGCTGCGCCAGCGACAGCGTCGCCAGCGCGAAGATGACAGCAAACAACGGAAACAGTGACTTGTTCATACTTGAAGTCATACTTCGGCCCAGTAGCGGATCAGATTGTGATAGATGCCGGTCAATTTGACCGTTTCAGGGTCATCGCGCCCAAGACGCTCCACCAGCGCCTGAATTGCCGTATCGAGATCGAAGATCAGGCTGCGGGCGTGGGCATCCCGTATCATGCTCTGCAGCCAGAAAAAAGACGCAACGCGTAACCCTCGCGTGACCGGCGTGACCATATGCAAACTAGACGCAGGATAAAGTACGAGATCGCCGGCCGGCAGCTTGATTTCGTGGGAACCGTAGAGGTCCTCGACCACCAGTTCTCCGCCGTCATATTCGTCCGGTTCCGACAAAAACAACGTGACCGACAGATCGGTGCGGATCCGCAAGCCGGTCAGGTGATCGCCGCGCACCGCGTTGTCGACGTGGATGCCGAAATGATGCCCGTCCGCGGCGGCGTAGCGGTTGAACAGCGGCGGAAAGATCTGCAGCGGAATCGCGGCCGAGATGAACCGCGGATTGGACGTCAGCGCCGAGACCACGCGGTGGCCGAGCTTGCGCGCCATCTCGCTGTCCGGCGGCAATTGCTGGTTTTTTTTCACCAGCGCCGATTGTGCGCCGGCGGTGGAACGGCCGTCTTCCCAGGCGCAGCCGTCCATGATGCGGCGGAAATCCGCCACATCATCCTTGCTCAGCACATCAGGGACGCAGATCAGCATCGCATCGCATCAGAACCTCGCTGAAATCATTACGGATGCCGTGCGGCCGGGCGCTTCCAGGACGAACGGCGCCGCGCTTTGATACAACGCTGTGTAATAGAGCTTGTTGAAGATGTTGTTGACGAACAGCCTCACCGTCCAGTTCTTGTCGATCTTCGCCTCCGCGAAGGTATCGAAGCGCCAGAAGCTCGGCAGCGACGTGCCCTGGTTTGCGGCAAGCAAGGTGCCACCGTAGATCTTGGAACGATAGACGGCCTGTCCGCCAACCTCCCACCTGTCGTCGATCTGATATTTGCTGAGCAGGCTGAAAGATTGATTGGCGATGTTGGCAAGCGGCAGGCCGACGTTCGTCGTGAACAAGGCGGTATTGGCCGGCGGAACCAGCGACTTCGTCACCTCCGACTTCATCAGCACCAGGCCGCCGAACACGCTCCATTTGTCGGTGATCTTGCCGGTGACTTCGAGATCAACGCCGCGGATTTCATAGGCTGCACCGGCGCTGATGCAAGAAATCGTGCCCGAGGCTCCGGTTGGATAGGGACAACCCGGGACCGGGGTTGTCGTGCTGGCGTTCACCGACTCACGCGCATTGGTGACATCGGTCTGGAACAGTGCGCCGCTCACGAGCAAATGGCGATCAAACAATTCCCATTTGTTGCCGACCTCGATCGCCGTGTTCTTCATTGGCCCAAAGATCTGGTTCGTGTTGCCGTTGAGGACCGGCGCCAGTCCCCCGTAATTCGCGCTGGTGCCGTCAAATTCGGAACCCACCGGGTCCGACGACGTCGCATAGGCGACATAGACGCTGGTAATCGGCAGCGGTTTAAGCGTGAGGCCGAGATTGAAGTTCGGCATGCCAAACTCCGCGGCTTGCGATCCCCACGAATTCGGGTTCGGCACGCCGCCGGACGTGCCGAATCCGCTGGTTTTGATGTTGTAGTCGTCGAAGCGGATGCCGCCATTGAGGATCAGGACATCATGATAATTCGCGCTATCGATCAAATACCCGCTCGTGGTGTCGATGGCGATCTTCGTGGGCAATCCGTAGAGGGATGGCGCGCCAAAGGGCTGAAACGTGAGCTGTGGATTGTAAATGCTGACATTGTTGAACGAGCCGGCGCCGCTGGCGGTGTTGCCCTGCGCTTCCGAAGTCAAGCCCTGGTATGTGTCGATGCTGGAGATCTCCCGGGATATCTCCGACGCCCGCAACCGCGGTGTGATGCCAGCCATAGGTGTCGAACTTGTAGGTCGCCTCGGTCTGGTTATCGACGACGTCAGTCGGTTGGTAGCGGCTCTGAGGATTGGCGGTCAGCGTTCCCGCCGCAGAGATTGGGCGATTCTGGAATCGTGCCGATGTAGTTCAGCAGCGAGGCGAAGCCCTTACCTTGTCGCTGATCACCAGATCAGGCGTGATCTGGACTTCGGTGTTGAGGGTGCCGATGTCCTGGTGAACCTCGAAGAAATCGCGGTTGACGAAGCCGTAGAAATTGTTGCGATTGACGCCGTAGTCGGGAAACGGGCCGCCGGCCGTGGTCGAAGTGCTGCTGGCCCGTGGACCGGTCGAATACGGCACGCCGAAATCCGGCAATCCATGGATGTCGGTGT
Organism: uncultured Alphaproteobacteria bacterium; assembly: GCA_963734795.1. GTDB lineage: Bacteria > Pseudomonadota > Alphaproteobacteria > Rhizobiales > Xanthobacteraceae > Bradyrhizobium. Next base: position 666,337 of record CAVTIW010000007.1, on the reverse strand, counting down.
GCACATAGTCGGCAGTGACCTTTACCGCATCGACCGGCGTCCACTTCAGCGCGACGAAGCCGCCGCCGCGATCGTCGGTGGTGTAGTCTGCGTCCGGCGACGCCGGCGTCCTGGAACAGGCCGCCGGCGCGAATCGCCAGCGTCGGGCTGATCACCTGGTTGACGTCGAGCGTGACGCGCTTGGTGCCGTCGGTGCCGAACGTCGTATCCATGTTGTAGAAGCTTTTTTCGGTGGTCGCCTGCTTGGTGACGATGTTGATCGCGCCGCCGGTGGTGCCGCGACCGGCAAACGACGAGCCAGGTCCGCGCAGGATCTCGATCTGCTCGGTGAAGAAATTCTCGCGGACGCTGACGCCGGAATCGCGGACGCCGTCGATGAAGACGTCATTGCGGGTATCGAAGCCGCGAACGAAGAAGCGGTCGCCAAAGGCGTTGCCGCCCTCGCCGGTCCCGAGCGTCACGCCGGCGGTGTTCAGGACCGCCTGCTTCAACGACGTGGCGTTCTCGTCCGCCAGCACTTCCTTGCTGAGCACCGTGACGGTCTTCGGCGTGTTCAGCAATGGTTCGGGAAATTTGCCCGAGGCCTGCAGGTGATCGACCTTGTAGGGCGCGGCCGCATCCGCATAGGGGTCGCGGTCGGCGCTCAGCGCGCCGGCGTTGGGAAACGGCACCGGCGCAACCGGCGCAGGCTGCGAACGACGCGCGGCGCGCCGCAGCGCATTGCGCGCGCTGATCTGATCCGGCGATGGTTTTGAGGCGGCAGGACGCGGGCGGGCGACCGGGGCATCGACCGTCACCGGCGGCAACGATCGATTGCTGCGCTTCGGCGCCTGAAAATGACGCCACCGCCATCAGGCCGGCGACCGTCGAGACCTTTCGACCGGAATAGTCGTCGAACTTTTCGCAGACCGAGTTCATCGCCGCGTTCGAACGCAGCGACCTCGGTGTCTTTGCCCTATTCATTTCCACGCGCCCCTGAACCCAACTTCAATTCGCTCAGCATTGCCGTGAGCGATGAGCCGCATGTTGGTTATCGAGCGATAAATTTCGGGTCAATGCGATTGCGGCATTGCGATGTTTGAATACGTCCAGATCAAAACAATTCTAAATCCGAAGTTTGAAATCGTTCTAAACTACGTTTGTAAGCGTTCTAAACTGAAGTCAGGAAATCCTGTCAAATCAGGCCTTCCAAGCACTCATGCGTCTTGCATCGATCAATCGACGCTGGGCGGCTTCATCAGCGAAAACAGCTCATCGACGGTTTGCTGCGCCGTCAATCGCACCCGATCGGTGTTTTCCATTCCTGCAATGTTGACGCCTTTCACCACGGCTTTGATCTCGTCGCGAAAGTCGGTGAGAAACCGCAACGGATCGGGCGAATTGTTGGCGACGCGTGCGATCAGGCCGGTGATCAACAGCTGGCAGGCGATCATGCGTCCGTTCAATTCATCCATCATGCATTCCTGACTGCTGTGGGTTCGGCACCAAGGTCGCGAAAATTATTTGCGCCGTGATATGGACCAGGTCCGTTGCGCTGACAACCAAAACGCAAGGCTTCTCGATCCGGAAAATGCCCGCGCGGCAAAGCGGCAAAGTGGCAAGCGCGGGAAGCGGGTGCGCGATGGGCCGAACAGATTAGCTGGCAGACTAGTTGGCGGATTACTTGGTAGATTACTTGGCGGCGATGTCGCCGGGCTCGGCAAGGCCCTTGATTCGCTCCTTGATGTCCCGGAGCGTTTCGAGACTGGTCTGGATCGACTCCGAGGAAACGTCCTGCAACACATCGATGGCAATGGAGTCGCGCAGACTGTCGAGATCATCGACCAGTTGACGGCCGCTCGCCGTCAGAAACAGCCGGTTGGCGCGCCGATCCCTGGGGTCGTGCCGCCGCTCGAGCAGGCCGTGCTCGACCAGACGATCGAGCAGACGCACCAGCGAGATCGGCTGCAATTCGAGCACCTCGGCCAGATCGACCTGCGACAATCCTTCCTGCTGCCGCAATCGGAACAGCACGATCCACTGCGCGCGCGTGGAGCCACGGCCCTTGGCGCGGTGATCGATATAGTTGCGCAGCAGGCGCGAACTTTCGACAAGTTGCGCAACCAGCTGGCGTTTCAGATCAAGGGACATGGCCTGCAGCGGTTCCCAAAGCTTTCCAATAGTTTATAATTCTCAAGTAGATAGTGTGTTTACACATAAAGTGCATGCATATTATAATATATTCAAGCTCTTGGAACCTTTTTCAATAGTGCCGTACGTACTTTTGAACTAACTAAACGAGCCGAAATGACCCAATCTCGAACAATCCGCTGGATTGTCCTGATCGTGGCTGTCGCGGCGCTGGGATTTTACGGCTGGCAGCGATATCGCAGCGCCGGTCCGGCGGTTCAGGCTGAGGCTGCTCAAAAACGCACCGCGTCGGGAGTTCCGGTGACGGTAGCCACCGTCGAGAAGGCGGATTTTCCGGTATATCTGTTTGGGCTGGGATCTGTTCAAGGTTTCAATACCGTGGTCGTTCGCACCCGGGTGGACGGCCAGATCGACAAAATTGCCTTCAAAGAAGGGCAGATGGTGAAGCAGGGCGACGTCCTGGCCGAGATCGACCCGCGCCCGTATCAGGCGACGCTCGATCAGGCCGTTGCCAAGAAGGCCCAGGACGAAGCCAATCTGGCCAATGCCAAACTTGACCTTCAGCGCTACACCAAGTTGGGCGAATTCGCCACCAAACAGCAAACCGACACCCAGAGTTCTACCGTCCAGCAGCTCATCGCCCAGATCGCTGGCGACGTCGCAGCCATTGCCAACGCCAAAACCCAGCTCGATTATGCTACAATTCGCGCGCCGCTTGCAGGTGTCACCGGTTTCCGCCTTGTCGACCAGGGCAACATCGTCAACGCGTCGACCCAGACCGGCATTGTCACGATCGCCCAGATCGAACCGATTGCCGTGATTTTTACAGCGCCCGAGGAACAGCTTCCGGACATCAAGGCCGCGCTGGCATCGCAACCGCCGAAGGTGATAGCGTTATCGGCCGACGGCAAACGGGTACTTTCCAACGGTACGCTCTCGTTGATCAACAATCAGGTCGACGTCTCCAGCGGGACGATTCGTCTCAAGGCGATCTTCGAGAACAAGGATCACGCATTGTGGCCGGGCCAGTCGGTCTCGACTCGCTTGCTTGTCAAAACACTTCAGGATGCCGTTGTCGTCCCGGACGACGCGATTCAGCATGGTGTTGATGGTCTGTACGGTTTCGTCGTCGACCAGGACAACAAGGCAAACCTGCGTAAACTCAAAATCGGTCAGTCTGTCGACGGCCGATCGGTGGTTGATGAGCGGCCTGACACCAGGGCAGCGGGTGATCATCACCGGACAGTACAGAGTCCAGCCCGGCTCGCTGGTCAGCACCGCGGTCGCCAATTCGGAGCAGGCCCCGGCCAAGGTCCAGTAAATATGAACGAGAGCATCTCGGCGCCGTTTATCCGATACCCCATCGCAACCTCGCTGCTGATGGCTGGAATCCTGTTTGTCGGCCTTGTCGCCTATCCGCAATTGCCGGTCGCTCCGTTGCCGCAGGTGGATTTCCCGACCATTCAGGTGTCGGCCACCCTTCCCGGCGCCAGCCCCGAAACCATGGCGACTTCGGTGGCGCAGCCGCTGGAACGGCAGTTCGCCCAGATTCCCGGCATCGCGCAGATGACGTCGACGAGCTCGCTGAGCTCGACCTCGGTCACCATCCAGTTCGATCTCAACCGAAGCATCGATGCCGCCACCAACGATGTGCTGGGCGGCATCAATGCGGCCGGCGGCCAGCTGCCGAAGAGCCTGCCGACGCCGCCGACCTATCGGAAAGTCAATCCGGCGGATTCACCGATTCTCCTGCTCTCGGTGACATCGGATACGCTGCCGATAACCGAAGTCGACGACTATGCCGACAACCAGATGGCGCAGCAGATCAGCCAGGTTTCCGGCGTGGCGCAGGTTACCATCGGCGGCCAGCAGAAGCCTGCCGTCCGCGTCCAGATCGATCCGGCCAAGCTGGTCGCCAAGGGCTTGTCGCTCGAGGATATCCGCGGCCCGCTCTCGCTGGCTACCGTCGACAATGCAAAGGGCAATGTGGACGGCGGCACGCGCAGCTTCACCATCTACGCCAACGATCAGCTGCTGAAGGCCAAGGACTGGAACGACGTCATCATTGCCTACCGCAATGGCGGTCCACTGCGGGTCCGCGATATCGGAACCGCCGTGACCGGTCCCGAGGACGCCAAGCAGGCGGCCTGGGCCAACGGCAAGCGCGGCGTCTTTCTCGTCGTGTTCAAACAGCCCGGCGCCAACGTCATCGATACGGTGGACGCGATCAAGGCGCGGCTGCCGCGGCTGATTGCGTCAATTCCACCGACCATCAAGGTCTCGATCCTGAGCGACCGCACCCAGACCATCCGCGCGGCGGTCAAGGATGTTCAGTTCACGCTGTTGTTGACGATTTTGCTCGTCGTCATGGTGATCTTTGTTTTTCTGCGCAGCGTATGGGCGACCATCATCCCCAGCGTCACGGTTCCCCTGGCGCTGCTTGGCGCATGCGCATTGATGTGGGGGTTCGGCTACACGCTCGACAACCTGTCCCTGATGGCGCTGACGATTTCGGTGGGCTTCGTCGTCGACGATGCGATCGTCGTCCTGGAAAATATCACGCGATATATCGAGGAAGGCGATAAACCGTACGCCGCGGCTCTTAAGGGAGCGGGTGAGATCGGTTTCACGATCGTGTCGATCAGCATCTCGCTGGTCGCGGTGCTGATTCCCCTGCTGCTGATGGGCGGTATCATCGGCCGCCTGTTCCGTGAATTCGCCGTTACGCTTTCGATGACGATTTTCGTCTCGCTGGTAGTGTCGCTCACGCTGACGCCGATGATGGCGTCGCGCTTCCTCAAGGCGCACAGCGCGGAGGCCCAGCACGGCCGCCTCTATCAATGGAGCGAGCGCTGCTTCGACGCCATGCTCCGGGGATATGAGCTTGGCCTCGACCTCGTTCTGCGCTGGCGCCTTACGACCCTGTTCGTATTCTTTGCAACGGTGGCGCTGTCAGGCTATTTGTTCGTCGTTATTCCCAAAGGCTTTTTCCCGCAGCAGGACACTGGACTCATCACCGCGATTACCGAGGCGGGACAGGACGTCTCCTTTGTCGAGATGGTGCGTCTTCAGGAGCAGATCGGCAAGATCGTGCTGGCGGACCCGGATGTCGCCAGTGTCGCAATGGCGATCGGCGGCGGCGGCAACGCGCTGAACAACGGCCGCATGTACATCACGCTGAGGCCGCGCGACGACCGCGCGTCCAACGCACAACAGATCATTGCGCGGCTACGCCCGCAGTTTAACAAGGTTGTCGGCGCGCGTGCTTTCCTTCAGGCGGCGCAGGACGTCCGGCTAGGTGGCCGTGCGACACGCACGCAGTTCGAATACACCCTGCAGGATCCCGATCTCAACGAACTCAATACCTGGGCGCCGAAAATCCTGCAGAAGACTCAAGACGGTGCCCCTGCTGCGCGACGTCGCCACCGATCAGCAGACCGAGGGCACCACGCTGACGCTGACCATCGACCGCGACACCGCGTCGCGCTATGGAATCCAGCCGCAACTGATCGACGACACCTTGTCCGATGCGTTCGGTCAGCGGCAGATCGCGCAATATTTCACGCAAATCAACAGCTACCACGTCATCCTTGAAATCTTGCCCGAACTGCAGGGCAAGGTGGACAGCCTTAAGCAATATCTATATCAAATCACCGCTGACCGGTGACCAGGTCCCGTTGTCGGTTTTCGCGCGCTGGACCACCGTCCCGGTACAACCGCTTTCGATCAGTCACCAGGGACAATTCCCGGCGACCACGATCAGCTTCAACCTGGCGCAGGGCGTCTCGCTGGGAGAAGCCACCAACGCGATCGACAAAGCGGTCTCCGACATGGGAGTGCCGCCAACGATCGCCAGTAGCTTCCAGGGCACGGCGCAAGCCTTTCAGCAGTCGCTCGGCACCGTGCCACTGCTGATCATGGCTGCGCTCGTCGTGGTGTATCTGATCCTCGGCATTCTCTATGAGAGCTACATTCATCCGCTGACGATCATATCGACCCTGCCCTCGGCCGGTGTCGGCGCGTTGGCTACGCTGATGCTGTTTGGATTTGATTTCAGCCTGATTGCGCTGATCGGAATCATTCTGCTGATCGGCATCGTCAAGAAGAACGGTATCATGCTCGTCGACTTCGCCATCGTGGCCGAGCGAGACGAGCACCTTTCGCCGGAGGCCGCGATCCGCAAGGCCGCCCTGATCCGCTTCCGCCCGATCATGATGACGACGATGGCCGCCTTGCTCGGCGGCGTGCCGCTGATGCTGGGCACCGGCACCGGATCCGAAATCCGCCAGCCGCTGGGCTATGCGATGGTCGGCGGCCTGCTCGTCAGCCAGGCGCTGACGTTGTTCACGACGCCGGTGGTGTATCTCTATCTCGACAAGCTCTCGAACGCGTTTGCGGGCTGGGGACGATCTGAAAATGCCGATGCTGGATCGACCCGCGAGCGAGCATGGCCCGATCAAGCAGGCCGCCGAATAGCTTGACTTTGACGGCGCATCGGCACATCCGAGAAGCCTTCATCTCGGAGCTGGATCAGTGAAGATATCTGCCAAGCGTGTTGTCCTCGCGGCTGTCGTGGCTTTCGGACTCGATCGGGCTCAGCCACGCCCAGCAGGCGCCGAAATCCAAAAGCGCGCCGCCATGCGGCGCAGGCAGCACAGCCTGCACCGGTCGCGCCGCAAGCGGAGACGCCTCCCGGCAGCCGCCCCGGCTCCGCCCGGCTGGGCCGCCCGATGCAGCAGCGCCAGCCGCGAAGCCCCGCTCGAATGCGCGATCGAGCAGACCGCCGTCCTCAGCAAAACCGGACAATTGGTCGTCCTCGTCAACATTCGCGTGCCCAGCGACACCCGTGCGCCGGTCGCGCTGGTGCAATTGCCGCTCGGACTTAATCTGCCGGGCGGCGCCAAATTGCAGGTCGATGACGGCAAGACGGCCGACCTGCAGATCCAGACCTGCGACAACAGGGGGTGCTACGCCAGCATTTCGATCGCCGCCGACCTGCTGGCCGCCTGAAAACCGGCAAGCAATTGAAGCTGTCGTTTCAAAATCTCAACAAGGAAACCATCGCCATTCCGATGCCGCTGACCGATTTCGCCGCCGCGTATGACAAGATAAAATAACGCGATACGTATTCGTCGTGGCCGGGCTTGTCCCGGCCATCCACGTCTTTCTTGATTGAAATACAGGAAGACGTGGAGGCCCGGGCATGACGAGTTCAAGCTTTGTCCGCTCGCTCTCAGCCGGTGCCGAGATAGACCTTCTGCACCTGCGGATCATTGGCCAGATCCGCCGCGGTACCGGACAAGACGCTTTTGCCGACCTGCAGCACGGTCGCGAAATCCGACACTTCCAGCGCGAGCTCGACCGATTGCTCGGCGAGCAGGATCGTCAGGCCTTCCCTGTGCAGCCGGCCGAAGGTCTCGTACATCGACTCCACCACCGCCGGCGCCAGGCCCAGCGACGGCTCGTCCAGCATCAGTAGCTTGGGATCGCTCATCAGGGCGCGGCCGACCGCCAGCATCTGGCGCTCGCCGCCGGACATGGTGCCGGCGCGCTGGCCGCGCCGCTCCGCAAGCTTTGGAAAGATCTCGTAGACCCGATCGAGCAGGACTCGCGGCGCGCGCCCTGTCGCGCAGCGGCGTCGCGCCCAGCAGCAGATTGTTCTCGACGCTTTGCTGCACGAACAGCCGCCAGCCTTCCGGCGACAGCGCGAGGCCCTTGCGCACGATCGAAAACGCCGGCTGCCCGCCGATCTCCTGGCCGCGAAATCCGATTGACCCGGAATGCAGCGGGATCAGGCCGGCGATGGCATTGAGAATCGTGGTCTTGCCGCCGCCATTGGAGCCGAGCAGCGCGACCACGCTGCCCTCGGGCACTTCCAGCGAGACATCGGACACCCCGATCAGGTCGCCGTAGTGCACTTCCAGATGCTCGATCTTGAGCAAGGGCGCGGTCATGTCGCCGGTCCGCCCATCAGTTCGATCGGCGTGTGGCCGGCGGCGGCCTTGGCCGCGCGCTTGCCGAGATAGGCTTCGATCACGGCCGGGTTGCCGGTGACCTCGCGCGGGCTGCCGCGCGCGATCTCCCGGCCCTGGTGAAACACCACCACCCGCGTCGCCAGCGACATGATGACTTCCATGATGTGCTCGACGATCACCAGGGTGATGCCGGAACGATGGATGTCGCGCACGAGATCGATCGCGAGTTGCACCTCGCGCTGGGTGAGGCCCGCCATCGCTTCATCGAGCAGCAGGACCTTGGGCTCGGTGGCCAGCGCGCGGGCGATTTCCAGCCGCTTGCGGCCGGGCGTTCCCAGCGACCGCGCCGGCGCATCCGCAAGCTTGCTGAGGCCGACGCGCTCCAGCACCGCTTCGGGCCTTGGTTTCGGCTTCGAGCGCGATGCGAGGTGCGAAGAAACGCGCCGATCATCACGTTCTCCAGCACCGACATGCCTTCGAAGGTCTGCGGCACCTGGAAGGTGCGGGCGAGGCCGAGATGGGCGCGTGCCTCCGGCGTCAATTGCGGTGATGTCGTGGCCTTCGAACAGCACCTGGCCGGATGTCGACTGCAGATCGCCGGTCAGGCAATTGAACAGCGTGGATTTGCCGGCGCCGTTCGGCCCGATCAGGCCGAGAATATCGCCCTGCTCCAGCGTCACGGAAGCCGCATCGACGGCCTTGAAGCTGCCGAAGGCTTTGGTCACGTCGCGGGCTTCAAGGAGCATGGGTTGCTCCCGCCGCAACCGGCGTCTCCGCCGTTTTGCTGCGCTTCGCCCAGAGCCGCTTGATCAGCAGTCAGGATGCCGCCGGGCTGGAAGCGCGCGATCAGCACGATGATGGCGCCGTACACCACGAAGGTCAGGCCGGCGCCCTTGCCGCCGAGCAGGTTGTTGGAGATTTCCTCCAGCGGCACCAGGATCGCCGCCCCCACCAGCGGCCCGAACAGCAGGCCGGCGCCGCCCAGCGCCGCCATGATCAGCATCTTCACCGAGATCAGGATGCCGAGGCCCGGATTCCGGATCGACGAATCCGAACATCGTCGCGTAGAGCGTGCCGGCGACGCTGGTCAGGCCGGCGCTCAGCATGAAGGCATAGAGCTTGATGCGGCTGGCCGGCGCGCCCAGCGAACGCGCCGCCCGCTCGGAATCCCGGATCGCGCGCAGATAAAACCCCATCCGGCTGTCGGCCATCCACCAGGTGATGCCGAGCGTCACGACCAGAACCGTCAGGAACAGATAATAATACGGCAGCGCCGAGATGAACGAGAGATCGAACACGTTGCGCGGCACCGTCGGACCGCTGAGGCCGACACCGGCGCCGAGATAGTCGGTGTTGGTGACGATCAGCCTGACCAGTTCGGCGACCGCGATCGTGGCCATGCTGAAATAGTGGCCGGACAGCCGCAGCGTCGGCACGCCGATCACGGCGGCAATGGCGACGCTGACGACGATGCCGACGGGAATGCCGACCAGCGGCGACAGCGCGAAATGCGCATAGGCGCCCATCGCCGCATAGGCGCCGCAGCCGAAGAACACGACGTGCCCGACCGATACCTGGCCGGCATAGCCGCCGACGATGTTCCAGGCCGACGCGGCGATCGCATAAAGCAGCACCAGCGCGCCGAGCCGCTGCTGGAACGGCGTCGAGAACAACAGCGGATAGGCAATCACCAGCGCCAGCGCCACCGACGGCCACAGCAGGCGCCGCATCACGCCTTCCCCATCAGGCCCTGCGGCCGGAACCAGAGGAAGCAGAGGAACAGCGAATACACCACGATGTCCTTGTAGACCGCGCCGATCCAGTAGGCCGACAGGGATTCGATCACGCCGATCAAGAGGCCCGCGACCAGCGCGCCGGGCACGCTGCCGAAACCGCCGAGCGACACCGTGACGAAGGCGACAATGCCGAGGGTCTCGCCGACCGTCGGCACGATGTAGAAGAACGTCGCGATCAGTGCGCCGGCGATACCGGTGACGCCGGCCGCGATCGCCCAGGCAATCGCCTGCATGGTGTCGGGCCGGATTCCCATCAGCTGCGCTGCGGCGGAATCTTCCGCGACCGCCAGCATCTTCGAGCCCAGCGAGGTGCGCGTCAGCAGGATATGCAGCCCGCCGGTCACCAGCAGCGCGACGCACGCCGGCCAGCAGGCGCGAGGCCTGAATTCGAATTCCGAACACATCGAAGGTGCCGCCGACGATATTTTCCGGCAGCGACAGAAAGTTGGCGCCGAACCACCAGAATGCCGCATAGCGCAGCAGCAGCGCGAGCCCGAATGTGCCGAGGATCTGGGCCAGCATCGGTCCCTTCATGATGCTGCGGACCAGCCCGAAATAGACGACGATGCCGAGTGTCGCCAGCACCAGCGCCGCGATCGGCACGCCGAGCAGCGGGCCTGCGCCGAACAGCGTCCAGACCACGAACGCGACATACATTCCGAGCATGACGAAATCGCCATGCGCGAAATTGACGATGTTCATCATGCCCCAGATCAGCGTGAGGCCGGAGGAAAACAGCGCGTAGACCGCGCCCAGCAAAAGTCCGCCGACGATGACCTGAACGAGAATGGTGGACATGAAGCCGCGCGTCTTTTCGATTGGGCCGCTACCGCCGGGATCATCGATGGCAGTCGATCAAAGTCAGCCGATCGTCCACGCGAATGGCAGTCTCGGCAAGAGCAAAAAGGGCGGGACCGCTGCCCCGCCCGTTTTCGTCACCAGCCCTTGTAGGGCGTCACGGGCGCCTTCTCGGCGTTGGCCTTCGGCCAGACCGCGACATAGTTTTCGCCGTCCTGCAGCTGGATGATGAGGCCGGAAGCGAGAATGTTCTGGCCCTTGTCGTCGAACTTGACGCCCTTGTAGCCCATCATCAGCTGATCGGGCTTGAGGTCGGTGGCCTTCAGCGCCGCCTGGATCTTGGCGGGATCGGTCGATCCGGCGCGATCGATCGCATCGCAGAGGACGAAGAAGCCCTGCATCTGGCGTGCGGCGGTGTCATCCATCTCGTCGCCGCTCTTCTTCTTGTACATCTCGGCGATCAGCGCGGTCGGCGAGCCCGGAGCCCCGACGCTCCATGACGAGCGATTGAACACGCCTTGCGAAATCTTGCCGACCGCCTTGATGAAGGACGGGTCGGAATATCCGGAATCGTCGGCGATCATCATCGGCGGCTTGTAGTCCAGCGCCTGCATCGTCTTCTGATAAAGGATCGCGTCGGAGGTGTAGGCGATCATGATCACGACGTCAGGCTTCTTCTCCTTGAGCTGCAGCACCTGGCTCTGCACGTCGGTGGCATTGACGGCATAGGCGATATCCTGCGCGATGCTCTGGCCATTGTCCTTGAACACGCTGGTGATCACGCTGACGAGACCGAGGTGCCGTATTCGGTGTTGTCATGGACCAGCGCGACGTTGTCGGTCTTGGCGCCGGCGGCTTTCATATCCTTGAGAAAGTCGTAATAGATCTTGGCGAAATCGGACGCCACCGGCGTCACCCGGAAGAACCATTTGAAGCCGCGCTCGGTGAGATTGGCGGCAACCAACTCGCCGTTGACGAAGGGAATGCCGTACTTTTCCGCAATCGCGCTTGCGGTCAGCGTGATGCCCGACTGGTAGGCGCCGGTGAGCGCAACCACCTTCTCTTCGGTGATCAGACGCAGCGTCTGGTTCTGCCCGGTGGCGGGGCTGCCCTGGTTGTCGGCGAACACCACTTCGACCTTGGCGCCGCCGAGCCCCGCAAGCCCGGCGTTCTTGGCGAGCGGAAAATTGCCGAGCTCGGGATGGGCGTTATTGATGATGTCCATCGCGACTTCGAGCGCGGCCTTGGCATGGACGCCGGCGCTGGCGGCATTGCCGCTCAACGGAAACACGGCGCCGATCTTGACGGTCTTGTCCTGCGCCGCAGCCGCGCCGACCAACGCGGCCGAAATCGAGGCGGCGCAAAGCAGCCCGAGGACATGCTGAAATTTCATGTGATCCAACTCCGTAAGCGTTCCCAGCGACTACCGGACTTTTCGGGCCACGACGCGCTTGGGCGTCAGCCTCCCCCTCATTGTTGTTTACCGGCTCCGTCAGCATCGCATGCCCGTTTCGCAGGGGCAAGTTGCAGCCCGGAGAGCGCTCGCGGCCGATCGATCAATCGGCTGCTGGAGCCGTCGTGATGATTGCATTCCCAGCGGGCAGATCGGCCTTGACCCCGATGTAGACGGTATTGCTGGCATCGCGATCTCCCAGCGCGTTCTCGAAGGTCACGACGTGCGCCGCCGAGGTTGCGAACGCGCCGGCCAGCGCAGCGTTGAACGCTTCATCCGGCGGGTCGTTAGACCAAAGTGCAAAGACGCCGCCGGGGTGCAGATGTTCGGCAAGCCTGGCAAGGCCCTGCGGCGCATAGAGCGCGGCGTGGCGCGGATGCAGCAGGTTGGTCGGCGAGTGGTCGATGTCCACCAGCACCGCATCGAAGCGGCGGCGCGGTGCATCCGGATCGAAACCGTCGGCGGAATGCGACATCGCAAAGAAGTCGCCATTGACCAGGCGGCAGCGCGGATCGCCGGAGAGTTGCCGGCCGAGCGGGATCAAACCCTGCTGGTGCCATTCGATGACCTCGGCCAACGTGTCGACCACGATCAGGGATCGCACGCCCGGGTTTTCGAGCACCGCCTGCGCGGTATAGCCGAGCCCGAGGCCGCCGACGACGACGTCGAGGTCGGCTCGCGCCAGTGCCGCGAGGCCAAGCCGCGCCAGTTCGATTTCGGCGACGGTGAACAGGCTCGACATCAGGAACTCGTCGCCGAGCTTGATCTCGTAGATATCGACGCCGGTGGCGAGATGCCGCCGCCGCCGCAGGCTGAGCACGCCGATCGGAGTGGGACGAAAGTCCAGTTCTTCGAAATACACGCTCATGCGCCACCTACCCTGCCCGCGACCCCGCCCGCGCCGTCACCGGCGGCGGCTTCGCCGTAACCTGTTGTCAGGAACAGCATCGCCGCGCGCTTGCCAAGGGCGGGAGGTAGCGGGTAGAACGGCGCACACTTCGGCCGGATCGGCATGATCTGGCCGCAAGCGATTGCCTGACAGTACGCTAAATTGTTGAACCTGCTCAGCAATTCTTGGGGAATGGTGTAACGGTAGCACAACAGACTCTGACTCTGTTTGTCTAGGTTCGAATCCTAGTTCCCCAGCCAACCAGTAAACCACTGAAAATGCTCAGATTTATTCAGAGAAAATGGCTCGGATAGGGTCATCTTTGTGTTGCGTACGATTACATGTGTTGCGTCAGGAGCGGGTTAGACTCCTCGGTCTGACCTTGATCGCAAAGCGCGGGATGGCCTTGGTTGACAGCTTCGTCAGGGGTGGCGCTCGGCCCCGAGCCAACCAGTGAGCAGCGAGAGGCCATGCAGGCGGCCTTGGGTCATATGTATCGGCTGGGCCAAACTTTTGATCAGCTTGGCGGCAAGCAGTCGCCGCGTTACCCCCGGTTAGCGGTCTTGGACGCGAGCAGGTCCAGAGTCGCCTGGTCGGACTTCCCGCCGTAGGATCTCGAAATGGCAGCGGCGAATTCCGGATCGGAAGACACAGCGCTGAACAAGGTCATTGAGGAATGGAATTTGAGGTCGTCGGGGCTACCGAGGATTTCAAGGATGGTACGACCCTCGATGGCGTTGACGAGCACGGTGCATTCCTTGAGCCTGGCTCCCAGGACGTCATGGCCGAGATAGGCGACGGCCTCCTTCCGCGGGGAAATGGCAAAACGCTGCGCCATCGCGCGCCGCAGCCATCTTGAAGAACACCTTTACCGATAACGCCTTTGAGAACTACCAGATCGCCGCTTACAAGTCGCTCCTAACGCTGTGTAGGGCAGCGAGTGTAGAATCAGCGCGGCCGCTGCTGGACGCGTCATTGAAGGAAGAAGAGGCAATGGCCGAGTGGGTCGATAGCCATATCGAAGAGATCACTATGGACTATCTAAATCATCAACAGCGGAAAGCGGCCAGGTCCGCCGCGTCCCCAAAGCCATCCGTCGCCAGATGCGCCGCCGCGCCGCCATCGAGCCCGTGATCGGCCATCTCAAGGACGACCACCGCATGCGCCGCAACCATCACAAAGGCCGCGACGGTGACCGCATCAACGCCGTGCCCGCCGCCGCGGGCTGCCACTTCAGCCTGCTCCTGCGCAGGCTCAAGGAGCTTTTGCACGTCTTGTTGCTAATCCTTTCTCGCGCCGTCTTGGCGCCCCGCTTCTCTTAAAATAGCGTCGGATGATTGATTTAAACATTCAGTGTCGAACGAGCTTTAATAGGCATTTAATTACCGGTTTTAATTGTTTTTATTCTGTTCACTTTCAGTCGTGGCAATAATGTGGAACAAATCAAGCGGCAAAGTATTCCGGAGAGGAGTTTCGTCGGCAAAGCGCACTCGGTGCTTGGCATCTCGGATTGGCGGCTATTATGGCAATAGGTGCACATTGCAATCACTGCAACGCAAATCAAGCGGTATTCCCGATTACGGAAAACGACCGTTTGGTATACTTCTGCGTCCACTGCGGATGGTGGGGCTTTGATCCACTCCGAATGGATTCGCCGCCAACCGACGATATCCGATCGACATTTGCGCGAAAGCGCGCAACGACGTTGCCGATTTTTACCCTCGAGGTTAATGGCAGGCCGACGCTCGTCTTCGAAACAGCCGGGCCCGCGGAGGCATGCGAAATTTGTCTCGATACGGACCTGAGGTCTGATCTAAGCGCACTCACGTCTGACGGCATTCCGATCTGCTCCGATGGCGCAATACTTAGTTCGCGACCGGCCGTGCAGGAGGAAATCGCCGCGTACAAACATGCCGTTCGCGCAGCGCCGGCATCAGACGAGCCTACCATGGCATTCCTCATCAAAATAGACGGGGTCTTTGTAGTCGCCGTCGGTCCTCAATGAGCCGGTGTTATCGTAGCCAGAAGCACCGCGGTGAAAGCGCCCGCCCTATCGTATCGAAAACCAACCACGAACACAGAGACCGCCTTCGGGCGGTCTTTTTGTTTTGCGCGGAATACGCGATCCGCATAAACTTTGTTGAAGACAGATCCTTACTCGATCGGCGCCGTCCATCCACGATCTGCAGCGATTGGCCGTGCGTGGTAGAGCGGCTTTCAGAGACTTGTTCAGCGTCCCGTCGAGAAATGTCTTCACAGCTCCGTGAGAGCCACGCAAGCGAGGGTAAATACCGATTTGCCGGCGCTGATGGCGCGGTTAACCTGAATAACCACCTGCGCTGGAGGTTTATCATGGCCGCGAACACTGCTGGCGGCGCGCTGCTTTTAGTAAAGAAGCTCGGGGGCGTCGTGCTGATCCTCTTCGGCGTCATCGGCATCGCCGTCGGTCTCGAATATCGTACCACGGGATTCTCAGCCGGAATAACTGGTGCCGGGATTGTGGCGCTTGCCTGCGGCATCACGCTGCTCGCGCTGAAGATCATCCGCCGCAACATAAGCTAGTCGACCATCTTACGGCAGCCGGTATGGCGTCACGGCGATCTTGCACATGATCTCCGAGAACTCGCGCCGCGCCCAAACTGACGGTCTAAGGAACGCAGCGATCAGATGGCGCGGTGGGTCGATCTCGTCGAAAGAGAGGCAAATACGCTAGTGGCGATTGACTTTTTCTGTAGAAGGATGCGCAAGCCATGACCCATCCCCATCCCAAGCATACAGGGCTGGCAACCCGCCCTAACGGGTGTACGCTTTGGCGCGCGATCGATAAGCCGTTTTCGGGTAATGGCCGCCCTCACTGAGGAAAGCCCGCTGTGCCGTTTTTGGGCCGGTATGGCGTTGATCGGCCCGCGTAGTCGCGCTCTTGTTCTTATTGGGCTTCAGTAATCGAATTCAGTGTTCTGACAGAATGCAGGGGGCGATTGTCATGTTCGCAAAACTTATCCGCACCATCGTAGCTGTTACAACTACCTGTCTGATCACATGGGGCGGAAACGCACGTGCGGAAATACTCGTCACGACTGCCGCCATATCGCGCGGCGAGTTAACGATCGTAGGAAGAGTTAGGCGACCGCGCGAGCCGAGCGTGCATATCAAAATCAGCCCAAACAAAACAGTGCAAGTCGAGAGCAGTTCGACTGGAGGGTTTCGTTGGATTGGACCTGAGTTCCCCTCCACTTGCACAGTCGAAATTAGCTCGGGGGAGGACAAGAGAGAAGTGGTGATACAAAATTGCGGACTTCCAGGACCAGCGGGACCGCCCGGCCCTGCGGGTCCTCCGGGGCCCGCAGGGCCCGCGGGCGCGATGGGTCCGGCCGGCCCCAAGGGAGATCCCGGCGAAGCCGCCAAGCAATAAATCAGAACACAAACGCGGAGGCCGCCAGACCAGGGCGGCCTAGTTGCACCGCACGCAGCCGCAACATTGCTGAAAATCACCTACAGCGCACGCGGCCCCAGCGATCTCGCCGACACGTGCGACAATGCCGGCGCCCCAACGATCTCGCCAACACCGACGCCACGAAACATCCGTTACACCGCTGACATTGGCAGTGATACCCGCGGCCAGCGGGGAGATCGGTGCAGCTTGGGCAGATCCATTCACGGCCACGAGAACCAAACCTGCAACCAACATCGCAAGTGCTGTTCGCAACATGTGTCTCTCCTTAATTTTTGTGGTCCTTTTCCCTAGGCGTCATGATGCTTGGTCATTGAACACCTCCAACCCTCAAACGGCTGGCAATGTCGGCAAGGCCATGGGCCGGCCCCGTCGGCGAAGTAACAAATTGCAAGCTGCGGCGGCGTGGCGGGCTGGTGGAATTAGCGATCGGGGCCGGGCGAGAGAATTCGATAATCTATCACTCTGCCCGATGGCCGCGTGCTGCGGACACTTCTGGATGCTGGCTCTACGTCGTGTCGTTGTCGCCGGAGGTAAAGAAGCTGCCAGAGCGCCTGGCCGCTGCGGAGCGTGTTCAATCCCGATCGCAAGGACGACCAGTGGGCCGGCGCAAGCTGACGCGGGATCGATCTCAGCAGTTGCTGGTCGCGCAAACCTTAGCCTTCTGCAGATGGTGACTCAGCACGGCCGCGGCGCCGACCAGCACGGCAAAGGAGATAGCGGTGATAACCAGTATCCTCTTCATGCTGGTGACAATTATCACAAAAATCCTTCTGGTATCGCAAAACTCCTTCTGGCCGACCGGCCACCGACGTCCTCGCCGTCCGTGCCGATGCGTTTTCAACCTGATCCTCTGTCGTTCTAGCGGTTCCACCAAGTTCGCGCGCATCGGCATCATGAGAGGGCTGGACCGTCACGTCGAGCGGACGAGACGTCATTCCCTAAGGTCTGAACATCGCTTGCTGCTGGGGCCGAAGCACGGCCGCACGTCCCATTTGCGCTCTCGGCTCCCAAGACGTCCAAAGCTCTCGATCTCACGACTCCCGTTACACGCCCTCGCCGGCGAGCTGATCAAACAAGGGTTCATTTGCGGCGGTGCATGGGTCGGCACCGGCAAGGAGACTGTGATATAAGCGAGCAGACGTGGCTGCGAACCGCTGCTTCCTACCGTGTTCCGATTCAGACATTGCCGCTCCTGTGGCGAAGGTCCAGTCCAATGGTGGCGCCGGAATTACCCCGAAGCAAAGCAGACCGTGCTTGCAGACCCGTTGAGTTCGAAACCCAGTTCTGGGTCTGACGCTCATGTCGACAGCTATTTCCATCCTGGGCGGTGTGGGCCTGTTTCTGCTGGGCATGACGGTCATGACCGACGGGCTCAAGGCGATGGCCGGTTCCGCGTTACGGACAGTGCTGAGCAAGGCTGCGGCTACCCCGCTCCGCGGTGCCTTCTGGGGCGCCATCGCCACGCTGATCGTCCAATCTTCGAGTGCGACGACGATGACAACCATCGGACTCGTAAGCGCGGGACTGCTTACCTTTCCTCAGGGACTAGGGCTGGTGTTTGGCGCGAATATCGGAACGACAGGCACCGGCTGGTTAGTCGCCCTGATTGGCGTTCGCGTTTCACTGACCGCGGCAGCGCTGCCGATGATCTTTGTCGGCGCGTTGGTCAAGCTGCTAGGCAGCGGGCGAGTTGCTGGCGCTGGTGCGGCGCTGGCCGGCTTTGCCCTGGTGCTGTTTGGGCTAACGACGTTGCAGCAAGGCATGGGCGGGCTGGCCGAACGGTTGAACCCTGCCGACCTTCCAACCGTTCTCGCTGCCCCGGGCGCCGCCTGGTGGTCTGGTATACTTGGTGTTCTGGCTTTGGTACTGGTCGGGCTGGTGATGACTGCGGTGATGCAATCCTCCACCGCCTCGATTGCCCTGACACTATCTGCTCACTATGCGGGAGCGGTAGGACTCGATCAGGCATGCGCGCTCGTTATCGGTCAGAACATCGGAACAGCGACAAGTTCGGCAATGGCCGCGATCGGTGCGAGTACCACCGCCAAGAGGTTGGCGGTCGCATATATCCTGTTCAAGTTGATCGCTGCGGTGATCGCCTTGGTGCTATTCCCGATCGTTACGCCTCTTCTCGTTCGGGCGTCAAACACAATCGACGGAGTGACGTTACTGGCCGGGTATCACACCGCGTACAATATTATCGGGGTCGCGATCCTGCTGCCGATCATCAACAGTTTTACGCGTTTTGTTGAGCGCCTGCTTCCAGATCGAAACTTGGCGCTGACGCGTTACCTCGATCCGTCGGCACTCAATATTCCGATCGCAACCGAGGAGGCGGTGCGGCGAACGGTTGCGCGCGCGCTGGGTGCCGTGTGCCAATCGCTCGGCGGGGTTCTCGCGGGAACTCTGCCGCCCGACAAGGCAGCGCCCTCGGCGCGAGAGGCAACTGGCGCGCTAAGTCAAGCACAGGAATTCACGTCCGAGGTGAGCGGGCCGCCGGAATCGCCGGCCGAGCAGCGCAGGCTCACCGCCACTATGCATGCGTTGGATCATGCGGCGCGTCTGGCCGAGGTGGCGACCGAAACAGATATTTGGACCGTACACGATGGCGCGGAAGCCGTCCGAGCCACTCAGCTCTGCGCGGGCGCATTAAACTGCGCTGCCGAGATCGCGGCGCATGTTGCTGCTGCGCCTGGCTCCCGCATCAGTGACGACGTGCAGCGAAAGGCATCATCGTCCGAGCGGTTGGACGCGCCGATGTTTGGATCCGGCCCCCCGATGCAAGAAGAAGCCCTCCTTCGCCTGGAACAGTGTGCCAAAGACCTGCATTCCCTCCAGAAGGATCACCGTGTTGCCACGCTGGGCGCGATCGCCAGTGGTTCAATGACAGCAAACGAGGCAATGGCTTCTGTCGACGCGGCGCGGCGCATGGACGCAATCGCCCATCACGCCTGGCGTTCGGCCGCTCAGTTGGTGGAAGACCATCCAGAATGGCTTCCGGCAATCGCACCGGTGCGGTGAGGCCCGCCTAGTATTTCAATTCCACAAAACGCCTGCCCTTCAACGTTGCCTGATCGTCGTAAGCGCCTTTGGTTGAGCGCGCGGGGAGCTTCACTTTTTTTCCTTTCAGCTTCGAATATGGAATCGCGCTGAGGAGATGATTGATGCAATTGAGGCGCGCTCGACGCTTGTCATCGGATGGCACGATGTACCAAGGCGCGAACTTCGTATCAGTTGCCGCGAACATAATGTCCCGAGCCCGCGAATACTCGAACCATTTGCTCCGCGAGTACAGATCGGTCGGGCTCAGTTTCCAATGCCGCAGCGGGTCGGTGATGCGAGCTTCGAAACGGAGTTTCTGCTGCTCATCGCTGACCTCCAGCCAGAACTTGATGAGGAGGATGCCATCGTCGACCACATACATCTCGAACTCGGGACAGACTTTGAGAAAACGCTGATGCTGCACCTTCGAACAGAAGCCCATCACGTATTCGACACCGGCCCGGTTGTACCAGCTACGATCGAAAATTACGATTTCACCTGCCGCAGGGAAGTGTCGGAGGTAGCGTTGCATATATAGCTGAGACCTGTCGCGGTCAGAAGGCGCTGGCAGTGCCACCACCCGAAATACACGCGGGCTGACACGCTCGGTGATTACCTTGATGATGCCGCCCTTACCGGCGGCGTCGCGGCCCTCGAAGACGACGACAACGCGCAGACCGGTTTTTTTGACCCAATCCTGCAGCGCACAAAGCTCGACCTGCAGAGCGCGGAGCGCTTTATTATACTCCTCCCGCCCCATCGACTTATCGCGTCCATTCATTGGCTTCCTCCGCTGATCGGAACTGCTCGTTGCGACACGTGATTAGCCGGATTCAACGGCGCGATATTGCGGCTCGGAGGGCGGCATTACAAGCTGCAACGCCGGCTACAGGCG
The DNA here is from genome assembly GCA_963734795.1 of uncultured Alphaproteobacteria bacterium. GTDB lineage: Bacteria > Pseudomonadota > Alphaproteobacteria > Rhizobiales > Xanthobacteraceae > Bradyrhizobium. The sequence continues at coordinate 645,905 of CAVTIW010000007.1, read as the reverse complement.
ACCGCGAAAAAATTCACGCCCGATCCGAACAACAGACGACACCTTCGCTCCGCTAGTCCTGAAATACCGCGCCGCAACATTGCCGACAGGCAGTTTACGCACGCAGTTGGATGCCGGCTCCCCCATCAACCAGACGAAGCTTGGGTCTGTGCGGGCGCCATTTCGTGCCGCTGTACTGGCGTTTCTGCTAAGGTCGCTTTGGAGATCGGCTTCTCAGATTGCCCAAATGCCTCCAGGAGTCATTTGGCGGCCGCACGCCGGATTGATCGGGATCGCCCGAAACCGGATGCATGATCAGATCGCGGAGCACGGTAATGAACTCTCAAGTCACAACCGGATCACAGAGCGCCTTCACACCTTGGCATGCCGTTGCGGCGGATGAAGTAATCCGTCGTCTCGATACTAACATTCAGTCCGGTCTGTCTGCGGCCAATGTTCAGCAACAACTCGAGAAGTACGGCCATAACAGGCTCCCGGAGGGGCGCAAGCAAGGGCCGTTCAAGCGGTTCTTACTGCAGTTCAATAACATCCTCGTCTATATTTTGCTCGGCGCGGGCTTCGTCAAGCTGATGGTTGGCCTGTGGCTCGACGCGTCGATCATCCTGGCTGTTGTTGTTCTCAATGCATTGCTCGGCTTTTTCCAGGAAGGAAAAGCCGAGAAGGCCCTGGACTCGATCCGAAACATGTTGTCTGCAGAGGCCCGGACCGTGCGCGGCGGCGAGACCCGTTTGGTTCCGTCAGAGGATCTGGTCCCCGGTGACATCGTGCTTCTCGAATCCGGCGACAAGATCCCGGCGGATTTGCGCCTGATCGACGTAAAGAATCTGCGGACCGAAGAGGCTGCCCTGACCGGCGAGTCGGTCCCCATCGACAAGACCACGGAGCCGGTCGCTGAACGGGCAACCGTCGGGGATCGAGAAGGAATGGCTTTCTCAGGAACGCTGGTCGCCTCCGGACGCGGCACCGGTGTTGTCGTCGCAACAGGCGACAATACCGAACTAGGCCGCATCAACCAGATGATGGCCGCCGTCAGCGCGCTCGAAACGCCGCTGCTGCGTCAGATCAAGAAATTTGGATACGCGATTACCGCGGTGATCGGCGTGGTGAGCGTCATCGTGTTTGCCTTCGGCAGATGGGTGCGGGAGATGCCCTTTGTGGACATCTTCCAGGCCGTGGTCAGTATCGCCGTGTCGGTTATTCCAGAGGGCTTGCCGGCTCTCATTACCGTTACGTTGGCGATCGGCGTACAGCGGATGGCCCAACGCAATGCCATCATCCGGCGCCTCCCCGCCGTCGAGACACTTGGATCGGTGTCCCGAATTTGCTCCGACAAGACCGGTACGCTCACACTCATGGAGATGATGGTCGTCTCGGTGGTCACGGGTGAAGCGGCCTACGGTATCACTGGCCAGGGCTACGCCGCAGCAGGCCAAATTCTCAAAGATGGAAAGTCCGCCGACAAGGATCTTGTTTTGACGCTGATTGGCCGGGTGTCGATGCTCTGCAACGATGCCGAGCTGCTGGAACAGGACGGCGTCTGGAAAGTGGAGGGCGATCCGACCGAGGGTGCGCTGTATCCGTTTGCAGCGAAGATCGGGCTTGACCGGCAAACCGAGCAATCGGCGTATCGCCGGATCGATATCATCCCGTTCGAATCCGAACACAAGTTCATGGCTACCTTGAACGAGGATGCTGCCGGGAAGCAGATGCTCCTGGTCAAGGGCGCCCCGGAAATCATCGTGGAGAATTGCGACCGGCAGCAGGCCGACGAACCTGCGCCGATCCAGCGCGAATATTGGTTGCAGATGTCGGATAAGCTTGCCGCGCAAGGGGAACGCGTGCTGGCCATGGCATGGCAGGAGCAACCGGACGTCAAGGCCGGGAGCCTTGGTCCGGCAGATCTCCCGACGAATTTGGTCCTGCTCGGGTTGATCGGGTTGCTTGATCCGCCACGCACGGAAGCCATCGAAGCGGTCAAGGAGTGCCATGGAGGCGGCATCCGCGTCACGATGATCACCGGCGATCACAAGATTACCGCCGCAGCGATCGCCAAGATGCTGGGTATTGGCGATGGGAAGACCGCCATCACCGGGGCCGAAATCGAGGGTATGGATACCGCCACGCTACAGGAGCGGGTCCGGGACATCGACGTGTTTGCGCGGGCGAGCCCCGAGCACAAGCTCCGTCTGGTCAAGGCGATTCAGGCAAACAAGCAGGTCGTGGCGATGACCGGCGACGGGGTGAACGATGCGCCCGCGCTCAAGAAAGCCGACATCGGCGTTGCGATGGGAATCAAGGGCACCGAGGTCACCAAAGAGGCCGCCGAAATGGTGCTCGCCGACGACAACTTCGCCTCGATCACGGCAGCGGTCAAGGAAGGGCGCACGGTCTTCAATAACATCGAAAAAGCAATCTTGTTCATGTTGCCGACCAACGTGGCCCAAGGACTCGTTATCATAGTTGCCATTTTCGTTGGCTTCACGGCGCCGATCACGGCGCCTCAGATACTCTGGGTGAATATGGTGACGTCTGTGGCACTTGGGCTCGTCGTCTCCTTCGAACCACACGAACTTGACGTCATGCAACGATCGCCGCGCGCGGTCGATCTTCCGATACTTGACGCTTTCGGAATTTGGCGTGTCGTCTTTGTCGGCCTGGCGCTGCTCACACTTACCTTATGGGCGTTCTTCTGGATGAAACAAAATGGCGCATCGGATGCGCTTGCGCGGGCCGTTGCCGTCAACGCACTTGTCATTGGTCAAATATTCTATCTGCTCAATAGCCGCTACAAGATCGGATCGTCGCTATCCCTGAAGGCGCATCTGGACAATAAGTACTTGCCTTTGGGCATCGGCGCGGTCGTTATCTTGCAGCTTTTGTTTACCTACGCGCCGCCACTACAGGTCCTCTTCGAAACTGCAGCCATTCCACTCCGCATTTGGCCTTGGCTCTTGTTCGGCGGCTTCGTGTTCTTTCTCGTGGTAGAAGCGGAGAAACTGATCATCCGGCTAACGCGTTCGGCGGAAGGCGTAGCTGCGTCTGTCCGAGCCCCTTAACGTTGAGTGGAATGCTTTTCGCCGCTGCTGCGGCTCGACCGGCCGTGCGTTGCAAGCCGGATTTGATGATCCGGAGAGACAATTGGTCTCGCGGGCGCAAGTTATGCGTTTGCAAACGTGGCTGGAGTCACGGGGGTATCCTTGGGTAGGCCTTCAGGCCATCGATGCTCGTGCGTGCCTTCAGATCGTCTTCCCTTCCTGCCGTCTGACTTCATCCGCGATCGGGTGCAGGAGATCGGCAGATGCCGGGCCGACTAGACTGAAGCCCGTTCCCTTGCTCGCCCAGGTGACGCCATTGACGTCCCCGTAACTGTGCTCGGACATATGGGTATCTCTGTCGATGGCCATCGGCCGGACCAGCATGGCCAGGCGTTGACCCTGCCCATTGCTATACATCAGCAAGCCAGCCGCCCCGTGGGGAGTGGCGACCAGGCGCCCGCCCATAAAGACGTAGCCAGAGGCCGTCAAATCCGGCACGGAAACCGTTCGGCCGGTCCGAGATGAGATCCAACTGACGAGTTGAGCCTTGTCCGTCGGACCGAATTCCACGGGGTGGGAGCGATCAACCCCGTACACGTTGAATGTATAGGCGGCCTCCTGTGCAAGAGCGGCAATTCCGCTGGCCTCCGAGTGCTCGACCGCCGCGCCTCGCAGTGACCAGCCGCCCGCGCCGGCGACCACCAACAAGAACACGGACGCCGCCATCGAGCGCCATGACCATGTCTGTGATTGACGTCGCCCTTCCGTCAAGTGGCGCACATTGAGCCGCGGCGGAATCGGTTCGTCCGCGATCGGCGCAGCGGCAGCGCGGAGCGCCTCGCGTTGGTGACTGAAGGCTGCAATACGCGCGGCGATCTCGGGATGATCATCGAGGTAAGTTTGCACCTCGCTGCGCCGCGCGGAGCCCAACAGGTGATCGACGAAGCCGTGCAGGTCGTCTTCGGTAATTGGGTGAGAGGACGTCACTGAACTCTCCGCAAATGGGGCCGGTCGAACGCGGGTTTTCTCTGCTCTTCGAACAGCTTCAGAAGCCGTTCGCGAGCCCGGGCCAGCCGTGACATCACGGTACCAATCGGAATGTCGAGAATGCGAGCGGCTTCGGCGTAAGTCACATCTTCGATGGAAACGAGAAGCAGGACGCTGCGCTGGTCGTCGGGCAGCTGTTCAACGGCCGCCAGGATATCGTCACGCCGCAGCGCGTCCTCCTGTGTCGACCGCACGCCGACATCTGGCTCACCGGCATCGTCCAGGGAAACCTCCCGACCACGCCTCGCCGCCCGCCGTAAGTGATTGACCGCCAGGTTGTGCAGGATGGTGAAAAGCCATGTACGCGTTTCGCCGTCGGATCGCCGCTGATGCCAGCGGCTGATCGCTCGCTCCAGGGTGTCTTGAACCAAATCGTCCGCATCTGCGGCGTTGCGCACGAATGTTCGGGCGTAGCGTCGTAGCGCAGGAATAACAGGCTCGATTAGATGCGCCATGTCAGTCATCGCGTCGTTCTCTCAAATGCGTGTCGAAGGCCTCAATCATATCAGTCTCCTCAGTCTCCGGCCTTTGAACCACAGGCCTCTGAAAAGGTAGACGATCTTCACCTTCTTTTATTCGGCCGCGTGACGATCACAATGTGGAGATAGTGCTCCCACCACGGTCGCTCCACTTACGTGACGATCACGATGCCGAGATAGTGCCGCTCTCGGTCGCTCCATTCAAAAGGCCCGATATTGAGTCAGTGGCGCCAGTGGATCCGGCGGCGTCGCCTCATGTCGATGGCAGGTGCCATCGGCGTTTTGGTCGACCGGAATAAACGGCCTCGGATGGTTGTCTTAACCGGCGTACGACAATTTCCAATTTCCGAAGGAGAAGAAGACATGAACCCGAAGCAAATCCTTGGCCTTGCGATTGCAACCTCCACCGCCCTTGCTTCATCCGCAGCGCTCGCTGCGACAACGCCGGAGCGCGTGCGCGGGACCATAGAGTCGGCCACCGCGGACTCGGTGACCATCGATACCAATGCGCACAAACCGGTCAACGTTGCCCTGACGGGCAAGACCTCATACCTGAAAGTGGAGAAATCGAATCTCAACAAGGTTGAGAAAGGCAGCTACATCGGCACCGCAACCAAGGATGTCGGCGGCACGCAGGTCGCGCTGGAGGTCGTGATCTTCCCGCCCTCGCTGCGCGGCACGGGTGAAGGCCACTACGCCTGGGATAAGATCCGCGACACGACGCTCTCCGGGGGCGCGCAGACCAGCAGCAGCATGACGAACGGCAATGTCTCTGCCGTCTCGACCTCGGCGGCGAAGGTGAACAGCACGATGACCAATGGCGACGTCGCCGCAGCGCAGTCGCAGGGTGGCCTCACGCATCTTGTCGTCAATTACAAAGGTGGCCAGGAAGACGTGCTGGTGCCTCCGACCGCTCCGATCGTGACCTTCCAGCGCGGCACGAAGGCCCTGGTAGCCAAGGGGGACGATGTTTTCATCAAGGCGACGCAAACCGGTTCGGGTCTCGAAGCGAACGCGGTCGCGGTCGGCGTCGACGGCGTGAAGCCGCCGATGTGACCGCCACCCCCGCACCGCCGGCGCGGGGGCTTCCCACCACGAGAACGGACATCCGATATGGACCAACGTGAAACCGGCCGCCGCCCGGCACATCCGGTCCCGATCCGCGTCATGCACTGGATCGGCGTCTTTGCCATGGGCTGCATGATCTTCAGCGGCTGGGAAATCTACAACGCCTCGCCCAGCCTGCCCTTCCTGTTCCCGGCGTGGACCGGCCTCGGCGGCTGGCTGGGCGGCGCGCTGGCCTGGCACCTCAGCGCGATGTGGCTGCTGTTCGCCGACGGCATCGCCTATCTGGTTTATGGCTTCGCCAGCGGTCATTTCCGGCGCGACCTGAAGCCGCCGCGCCCCGCCGAGCTGGGGCAGGATCTGGGCGCCGCGCTGCGCTTTCGCCTGAAACACCACATGGGGCATTACAACGCCGTGCAGCGCGCGCTCTATGCCGGGGTCATCATCGCCGTCATCCTGCAGGTGACGACCGGGCTCGCCATTTGGAAGCCGGTGCAGTTAGGCTGGCTGACTGCGTTGTTCGGCGACTATCCGATCGCCCGCGGCATCCATCTCGCCATCATGTTCGGCATCGTCGCCTTCGTTCTCATCCACGTCGCGCTGGTGGTGATCCACCCGCGCACGCTGAAGTCGATGATCGTCACCGTGCCCGCAGAGATCGAGGAAAGCCGATGAGCGACCAGCGTAACAAACCGGCCGTCAGCATGGCCGAGATCAAACCGGAGCTGGAAAGGCTGCACCGGCGCGGCTTCCTGCGGGGCGCGCTCTCGCTCGGTGCGCTGACGATGCTGACCGGCTACGAGCTTTCGACCCATTCCGGCGTCGACGGCGCGCTGGAGTCAATCCTGCGCTTCGACGACCGGGTCCAGTCGGCTCTGTTCAGCCGCCAGCGCCTGGCGGAGACCTATCCGGCCAGCGCCATCACCCGCCCGTTCCGCTTCAACGCCTATTATGCGGAGTGGCAGGTCCGCCCGGTACCGGATAACTGGGTACTCAGTGTCGGCGGCCTTGTCGCCGACCGGCGGCCCTGGACGTTGCAAAAGCTAATGGCATTGCCGCAGCAGGGGCAGATCACCCGGCATATCTGCATCGAGGGCTGGAGCCAGATCGGCCAGTGGAGCGGCGTGCCGCTGGGCACGTTTCTGCGCCGCGTCGGTGCCGACGTTTCGGCCCGCTACGTCTATTTCAAATGCTTCGATGGCTATTCGACCAGCATCGACATGGCCAGCGCGCTGCAACCGCAGACCATTCTGGCGCTCGATTTCGAGGAAAAGCCGCTGGCGCCGCAATGGGGCGCACCGCTGCGGCTTCGCATCCCCACCAAGCTCGGCTTCAAGAGCGCCAAGAACCTGGAGGCGATTGAGGTCACCAACAAGTATCCCGGCGGCTACTGGGAGAACCAGGGCTATGACTGGTTCGCTGGCGTTTGACGGCGCCGTCGGGAATGCTATCGGATCGTTGATCCGTAATCGCTCCCTTTCCAGAAGTGGCGGCGACATTTTACGAAGTGGCGATCCAGCCGACCGCCCAAACGATGACCGACTGGCTGTGTCGACAAGAAGACACCCAAACGGCGGCCAAGATGCTGCGCGGGATGATAGTCATGGATACTCAACGCGCGGTCACGCTCGGTCAGCGGGCCGTCCCCGATCAAGATGCTCCAGAAATCGTCTTCATCTCATCTCGAACCGGCAGGTGAGACGGAACGCGACGCTCTGCGAGATGTGAACAGCTTGGCGGCTTGAGTAATGAACCAGGCGTTCCCATGTTATCGCCTATCAGGACAAAAGAAATGTCTATGAGATTTTCGTTGATCGCTGACGTTGCTCCACCCCCGTCGAGGAAATCCGTGTGAGGCCAATTTTAATCGTCGCAACGGCTTGGTCCCTATTATCTGCCGGCCCCGCACTGGCCCAGGTCGAGGTCGGTGATCCGCTCACGGCTGTGCCTTCCCTCGGCACCACCTCTCCTCTTGGAATCAGCCCCGGTGGATCGGTCGGTGCGACCGGAATTCCGCTGGACGCCACCGAACTCACGTCACCCGGAGTCAGTCCGGCGCCCACCGGAAGCGTAACAGGCACAATTTCAATTCCAACCAGCGGTGCAATTACCACCAGCGGCACGACATGTTCGACCGGGGGGATGTCGCCATCGGGAATGTACGGATCGACCGCCAGCTACGACGGTGGCGGAACGGCACCCGGAGCCGCAGCACCTGCCACCGCGGCAACAACGGACCCCACGGTGATACCGGGAACATCAACCACGTCGGAAATGACGGTTCCGTCGGGAACGTCGACAACGTCACTGGACACCTCGGGAATGTCAGGAATGTGCGGCTCGGGCTCGAGCAGCATTGCTTTATCTTCGACTCCAACATCAACGGCGCCCATCGCGCCGGGCGGCGCCGCTCGCACCGGAATTCCGTTGGGATCTGTCGAAATTGGCAATCTTGGGGTTAGTTCCGCAGCAGCGGTACCGACGATAAGTGTGTTCCCCACCGTAGGCGCCGTGGGGAGTTCAGCACCATTGTTGACAACTTTGCCCACTGCTGCAGCTCCCTCCCCTGCTCCATCTACGGCGGCAGGCACCAATTTAGGGAGGAACCCTCTCGCCTCGATTAATCCGAGCGGATCCACACTAGCTCCCATAGGTGCGGGCTCAGAATGAAGAGGCGGGCCTCACTACGGTGACCATCGGAACGGTGATCATTGTGGGCGACTGCCGAAGTTTCGCTGAACATTGAGCTCCACGGCTCCGACCAGATGAGTTCTATCCCGTGTGTACCGAAACCCTAAATCCGACCATTGTGCTTACCGCAAATCAAGCCTGAGCATATAGGTGATGCGGTCCACCTAGGATCGGACGGCTGTACCGACAACTTAAACGCGGGCGTGGCGGTATGAAGTCCGCCCAGGATGGCGCGTGAACTGGTCACACCGGTTCACTGAACCGGGCGAGAAACCGGCGCATCTTTGTTCAAGGATCGATGCGCTCTGACGCCATTATAATAGTCGGCGTAGGATTTCAGAATTCGGCGCAGATGCACCTCGCCCAAGACAATGATGTGGTCCACACACTCGCGCCGGATCGATCCGATCAGCCGTTCGGCAAAGCCATTCTGCCTAGGCGAGGCCGGTGCGTGCAGTTGCACCCGATCACATTGGATGCGTCGCAACTCGCCCGCCAGTCTGCGTGCCCGCCGTGACGGCGGTCTTGACCGCTTCGCTGCGGGTCAGAGCGGTCACCTCCAGGGTGGCTGCCCGACTTGACAATTCAAGATATCCGCATCGATCATCATAAGCTTACCATACGTTTCCGGCTCGCAGCTGGAGAGACTTCACTTTGAAGTGATCAATGGTGGCCCGAATATTGTTGAGCGGCGCAGTGTCAGTCAAACTTTGCGGCATGGACTGATTTAACGGAGTTACTCCGTCAGAACCAAATCTAGCGAGGGTTATCGTATCGACGTGAAAAAACGCTGGGATAGGACAGATGGCCCTGCGGATCGAAGATTATGCCATGATCGGAGACTGCGAAACGGCAGCGTTGGTCGGCCGCGACGGTTCGATCGATTGGTTGTGCTGGCCTCGCTTTGACTCGGCCGCGTGTTTCGCGGCACTGCTTGGCACATCCGATAACGGCCGCTGGCTACTAGCCCCAACGTCACAGCCGTTGGAAGTGACACGGCGCTATCGGCCCGGCACACTCATCCTAGAGACCGAATTTCGCACGGAGACCGGGACTGCGGTCGTCATTGATTTCATGCCGCCCGCGGATGGCTTGGCTGACCTCGTCCGCATCGTCCGTGGGTCGTCCGGCCAGGTAACCTTTCAGACCGAGTTGGTGGTGCGGTTCGATTACGGCTCGACCGTACCATGGGTCACACGGATCGAGGACGGCACGGTTGAGGCGATAGCCGGCCCGGAGCAAATAGTTTTGAGGACCTCGGCTGAAGTGTACGGGGAAGATCTCAAAACCGTCGGCGAGTTCGTGGTCGATGCGGGACAATCAGTGCCCTTTGTGTTGTCCTACGGGCGCTCGTTCGAAAGTCCGCCCGGGCCGACCGATCCGGTAGAGGCGCTCGAACGCACGGAAGCATTTTGGCGCAAATGGAGTGATCGATGTTCGGGCCTTGGGCCTTGGACGGATGCTGTCAAAAGGTCGCTAATCACCTTGAAGGCGCTGACCTATGCTCCAACGGGCGGGATGGTTGCCGCACTCACGACGTCCCTTCCTGAACGCCCGGGGGGCACAAGGAACTGGGATTACCGATATTGTTGGCTGCGCGACGCAACATTCACGCTGTTGGCTTTCCTGCATCTGGGTTATTACGAAGAGGCTGAGGCGTGGCATAATTGGCTTCTTCGCGCTGTAGCCGGCAGCCCGGGACAGGTTCAGATTGTTTATGGAATCGGTGGCGAACGACGCTTGCCGGAACTGACCATTCCTTGGCTTTCTGGCTATGAGAACTCAAGCCCTGTGCGCGTCGGGAATGCGGCTTCGGAGCAGTTGCAGATCGATATATTCGGCGAAGTCGCCGATGCGATTTTTCAGGGCTTAAGGTTGGGCATGCGGCCATCTAAGCGCGGCGAAGCCCTGCAGTCAGTGATTACCGAATATCTGGCGACTGCTTGGCGGCTCCCGGACGAAGGTATCTGGGAGGTACGGGGAAAGCCGCGGCACTTCGTGCATTCGAAAGTAATGGCCTGGGTCGCATTCGATCGGGCCGCCGTCTACTTCGAAGCTCTGCCCGAGTTGAGTCGAAAATGCCGCGAGATCGCCGACGAAATCCACGCTGAAGTCTGTGAACGTGGCTTTGATGGCGAGCTCGGCAGTTTTGTGCAGGCTTATGGCTCCAAGTGGGTTGACGCGAGCTTGCTGCTGCTGCCGCTTGTGGGCTTCCTGCCGGCCGCCGACGCCCGCATCCGAGGAACGCTTCAAGTCATTGAGCAAAAGCTTCTTGTAAACGATGAATTCGTTCTGCGCTATGAAACTGAAGATGCCGTTGACGGCTTACCAGCCGGCGAAGGAGCGTTCTTGCTCTGCAGTTTTTGGCTCGTCGACAACTACATATTGCAAGGTCGTTATGAAGAAGCCCGGCGGCTGTTCGATCGTTTGCTCTCGCGCTGCAACGACGTTGGCTTGTTAGCCGAGGAATTCGATCCCCTAAATGGGCGTATGTTGGGCAATTTTCCGCAAGCTTACAGTCACGTCGGTTTGATTAATTGTGCACTTAATTTAAGTCGAGAAATTGGGCCAACGGAGCAACGAGCGATGGCACCGAAAAAGCCTTGACCGGAGTACCGAGTTAGCGTCGCGATTTTTTGGCCTTCATCCGAAGACGAAGCGATCGTTTCCTTCGCAAAGGCTGCCGCTGCTCCGGAAACTCGACCTCCTCGCACGTGGCGGATTTGTTGAATTGTTCCGAGCTTTTGAAATTCAAAGTTCACGTTTTTTTGTCAGTGGCCTGGGGTCATGGTCGTTAGAAAAATTTCGCCCGCGATGGAACCGAGTCAGATAGTCGCAATTACTATTCGAGTCGCGCCAAACACAGCAATGGAGAATATAGAGGGGTTTTCGTCCGGAAAGCGCCACCTAAGAGGTTGGAGCATTCGGGGCCAAAACCGTTACTTCATCGGTGCGAGCATCCGCTGATCGCAAGATGATGCGATTGGCGGCAGGTGTCCTGCGCGCGCAAAATGCTGCAATTTCGCAAAAAGCGCTGTAATTCAAAAGAACGAGCAGCCGAAGTTCCTATTTCTTTCACCGGCGGATTAACCGCCCGCGGTCGCTTTCGGGCACAGATGCGGCGATGTTGAGAATGTCAATGCGAGAGGGGCTTCCCAATGAAGCACCCCAGCCAGGTCCGACCGGAACATCGATCCTCGACGGAGGGCTAGTCCATGCAACTCGGAATGATCGGCCTGGGCCGGATGGGAGCCAATATGGTGCGCCGCTTGCTGAAAGGCGGCCATCACTGCGTAGTGTTTGATCGGTCGACACAGGCGGTGGCGGAACTGGTCAAGGAAAAGGCCATCGGCGCAGGGTCACTCGCCGAGTTCGCCCAACAGCTCGCAAAGCCACGCGCCATCTGGCTCATGGTGCCGGTTGGCGCGGTAGACGACGCAATTGCCGATCTTCTGCCGCATCTCGAGCGTGGCGATATACTGATAGACGGCGGCAATTCTTATTACGTCGATGACATCCGCCGCGCCAACGACCTCGTCCCAAAAGGAATTCACTATGTGGATGTCGGCACCAGTGGTGGCATCTGGGGCCTCGATCGCGGTTATTGCATGATGATCGGCGGCGAAGCGGAAGCAGTGAAGCATCTCAATCCAGTCTTCGCCACGCTCGCACCGGGCCGCGGCGATATCCCTCCCACACCAGGACGGGAGAAGGCCGGCGGAACGTCCCAGCAAGGGTATCTGCATTGCGGGCCGAATGGCGCCGGCCACTTCGTCAAAATGGTGCACAATGGAATCGAATACGGGTTGATGGCCGCTTATGCCGAAGGGCTCGCGGTTCTCAAAGCCGCCAATGTCGGCAAGAAACCCGCGGTCATCGATGCGGAAACCACGCCGCTGCGCGATCCCGAGCACTATAAGTACGATCTCAATCTGGCGGACATTGCGGAGGTCTGGCGCCGCGGTAGCGTCGTTGCTTCCTGGCTGCTCGACTTGACGGCCACGGCCCTGATCCAGGATCCGGTGCTGGCGAAATTCGCCGGCCGTGTGTCGGATTCCGGCGAAGGCCGCTGGACCATAAAGGCCGCCATCGACGAAGGCGTGCCGGTGCATGTGCTGTCCGCAGCGCTCTATGAGCGATTCAGCTCGCGCGGCGAGGCGGATTTCGCGGACAAACTGCTCTCGGCTATGCGCTATGAGTTCGGCGGGCACATTGAGAAGCCCGCTGCAAAACGCGCCGGCTGACAACAGATCGAGGCTCCCGATGCAGCAAGCAAAGCTGAAAGGCTTGACCAGCGAAGAACTTGACCAGCTCGCGATAAATACCATCCGCACGCTCTCCATCGATGCAGTCCAGCAGGCGAATTCAGGTCATCCCGGCACGCCGATGGCGCTGGCTCCTCTGGTCTACGCCATATGGAATCTGGTGCTGCGCTTCGACCCGCAGGACCCGATCTGGCCTAATCGTGACCGCTTCGTTCTGTCAAATGGTCATGCGTCGATGCTGCTATGGTCCGTGCTGTATCTCACGGCCACGCGCGCAGTGAATGCGGACTACGAACGTCTGGGTCAGCCCGCGGTCACACTCGATGACATTCGCCATTTTCGCCAGCTCGGCAGCAAAGCTCCGGGGCATCCGGAGTATCACTGGGTCTCGGGCGTGGAGGCGACGACCGGTCCGCTTGGTCAGGGTATCGCCACCAGCGTCGGCATGGCCATCGCGCGCAAATGCCTCGCCAGCCGCTACAACAAACCGGGTTTCGACCTCTTCGACTATAACACCTATGTGGTCTGCGGCGACGGCTGCCTGATGGAAGGCGTCGGTTCGGAGGCGGCCTCGCTCGCCGGCCATCTCGCCCTCGGCGATCTGTGCTGGATCTACGATAACAATCACATCACCATCGACGGCAATACCCGCATTACATTTACCGAAGATGTCGCCGCGCGCTTCCTCGCCTACCATTGGAACGTGCTACGGGTCGGCGATGCTAACGACGTTGGGAGCATCGAGGAAGCACTCGCGGTCTTCCGCAAGACGAAAGACCGGCCGACGTTGATCATTCTTGACAGCCACATCGGCTACGGCTCTCCGCACAAGGTCGATACCTCCGCCGCCCATGGCGAGCCCTTGGGTGAAGACGAGGTGAAGCTCGTCAAGCGCGCCTATCACTGGCCGGAGAATGCCAAGTTCCTGGTGCCTGACGGAGTCATGGAGCACTTTGCCGACGGCGTCGGTCAGCGCGGCGGCAAGGCGCGGCGCGACTGGGAAGCGATGTTTGCCAAATATCGCGAGCATTTCCCGGATCTCGCCGCCGAGATCGATCAGATGCAACGGCGGGAGTTGCCCGCCGGATGGGATCGCAACCTGCCGACCTTTCCGCCGGACCCGAAGGGAATCGCCGGACGCGACGCCTCGAGCGAAGTGCTCAATGTCCTCGCCCAGAATATTCCCTGGTTTCTGGGCGGTTCAGCCGATCTCGCATCGTCAAACAAAACGGCGCTGAAATTCGCCGGCGCCGGGGAATTCGAACCCGGCACTCCTGAAGGCCGCAATATTCATTTCGGCATCCGCGAGCACGCGATGGCGGCGATGGTCAACGGCCTGTCCCTCTCGAAGCTGCGCGCGTTCGGATCGACCTTCTTCATCTTCAGCGATTACGCGCGGCCGGCCATTCGGCTCTCCGCGCTGATGGAGCTGCCGACCATTTTCGTCTTCACCCACGATGCCATGGGCGACGGCGAAGATGGGCCCTCGCATCAGCCGGTTGAGCAACTGATCTCGCTGCGCGCCGTTCCGGGCCTGGTCGTGCTTCGGCCGGCGGATGCGAATGAGGTCGTCGAAGCGTATCGGTATGTTTTGCAGCTGCGCCATCAGCCGGCGGTGATTGCGCTGTCACGGCAGCCGCTGCCGACATTCGATCGCCGCAAATACGCACCCGCCGACGGTGTGTCACGCGGCGCTTATGTCATGGCTGATGCTCCAGATCGCTCTCCCGAGATCATCCTCATCGCTTCCGGCAGCGAGGTCGCCTTGGTCGTTCAGGCTCACGACGCACTGACTGCCCAGGGAATACGATCTCGCGTTGTTTCGATGCCGTCCTGGGACATTTTCGAGCAACAACCGCAGTCCTATCGCGACGACGTGCTGCTGCCCGCCGTGAAAGCGCGTATCGCCGTCGAGCAGGGATCGGTGCTTGGATGGGACCGGTACGTGGGCTCCGCCGGCCGCATCATCGGCATGAAGACCTTCGGCGCCTCGGCACCGCTCAAGGAATTGCAGCGCAAGTTCGGATTCGAGCCCGAGCGAGTCGTCGCGGCTGCCATGGAGGTACTCGGACGCGCCTGACGCTGCAGGCGCGCGATCAATAGTCAGCAACAAATTTAGCGAGCGGGACGGCGTGAGACGATGATTCTCGAGCAAGCGGAAATTGAAAGCTCCGCGGTCGCACCACCCTGCGCGATGGTCATTTTCGGCGCAGCCGGTGATCTAACGCAACGTCTCGTGGTCCCGGCGCTTTACAATCTAACGACCACCCGGCAGTTGCCGAGCGGCTTCCGGCTCGTCGGCGTCGACCGCGCCGCCACGAGCACGCAAGAGTGGCGCGCCGGCCTCACTGCGACGATGAAAGAATTCATCGGCCACAAGGGCGAGTTCGAGGTTGACCATATTGACCAGAACGCGTGGCAATGGGTTGCCGACCGCCTGAGCTACCTGCAGGGCGACCTCAACGATCCAGAGACCTACCGCAGGCTTCGCGAGCATCTCGCGGAGCTGGATAAGACGGCAGGTACAGCCGGTAACTATCTTTTCTACCTCGCCGTCGCAGATCGCTTTTTCAGTGTGGCAGTTGCGGGGCTTGGCGCCGCGGGCCTTGTAACAGAGACACACGGCCGATGGCGTCGGGTCGTGATCGAAAAGCCGTTCGGCCACGATTTGCCTTCGGCCAAATCGCTTAATGCGGAGATTCTAAAGACCCTGCAGGAACATCAAATCTACCGGATCGACCATTTCCTCGGCAAGGAAACCGTTCAGAACATTATGGTGCTGCGCTTCGCCAATGGTTTATTGGAGCCACTATGGAGCCGGCAGCATATCGACCATGTTCAAATCACGGCGGCGGAGACCGTCGGGGTGGAGCATCGCGGCAAGTTCTACGAAAAGACCGGCGCGCTGCGCGACATGGTGCCAAACCACGTATTCCAGCTTCTGGCCATGACGGCGATGGAACCGCCGATCTCCTTTGATGCCGACGCCGTTCGCAGCAAGAAGGCCGAAGTCATCCAGGCCATCCATCCCATCGACCCGGCGCATGCGCTGACCGATGCGGCGCGTGGCCAGTACAATGCTGGCACCGTGTTGGGCAAGCAAGTCCGGGCTTATCGCCATGAACCCGATGTGGCGGCTGATTCGACGACCGAGACTTTCGTTGCCTGCAAGCTGAAGATTGATAATTGGCGTTGGGCTGGCGTTCCGTTTTACCTGCGCACAGGCAAATATTTAAAGCGACGATCAACCGAGATCGCCATCCGTTTCCATCAGGCCCCATATGCGCTCTTTCGCGGGACATCCGTGGAGCAAATAAATCCCAACTGGCTGATCCTTCGCATCCAGCCCGACGAGGGCGTCGCATTCAAGTTCGCGGCCAAGCTGCCCGGACCGTCGGTGAAGCTGAGCAACGTCGGCATGGACTTCGCCTACAAGACTTATTTCAACATGGCGCCTAACACCGGATATGAGACGCTGCTCTATGATTGCATGATCGGCGACGCAACATTGTTTCAGCGCGCCGACAATATCGAATTGGGATGGCAAGCGGTCCAGCCCGTCCTCGACGCTTGGGCCAACCATCCCCCGCGGGATTTTCCGAATTATGCTGCGGGCGGGACCGGCCCGGCGGCAGCTGACGAACTCCTGGCGCGCGATGGTCGCGCCTGGCGGCCGCTCGACTGAGCGCACCGGAATTGAAACGAACGAGATAGGATTGACGTGACTACGTGCAGATCGGAGACAAAACGAAGCACGCGTTTCCGCATGGATGCGGATGGTGAACCTCGCACACGGAGAGAATTCAATGCCTCAACCAGAGCGGTTCGAAGTTCTCGTCCTCGGCAGCGGAGCCGGTGGCAAACTCATAGCTTGGCACTTGGCGCAATCAGGGCATATGACCGCCGTCGTAGAGCGGCGCTGGATTGGTGGTGCCTGTCCTAACATCGCTTGCATGCCCAGCAAGAATGAGATTGCGAGCGCGAAAGTTGCGCATTTTGCACGTCACGGCGCTGAGCACGGAGCAATGACCGGGCCCGTCACCATCGATATGGCGACGGTTCGCCGGCGCAAGCGCGAGATGGTGGAGCGTCAGATCGCAGCGCACTTGCAGAAGTACAAGGCGAGCGGTGCCGAATTGATCATGGGCAACGGACGTTTCGTAGCGCCCAAAACCCTCGAAGTCATCTTGAACGACGGAGGAACACGTCTGCTGGCAGGCGACAAAATATTCCTTGACGTCGGAACACACGCTACAGTTCCGAACGTCCCTGGTCTTGAGGCGGCTAAGCCTCTAACTCACGTCGAGGCTCTGGAGCTCGATTATTTGCCACAACACCTCATCGTGATCGGTGGAGGCTATTCGGGTCTAGAACTGGCACAGGCTTATCGTCGCTTCGGCAGCGATGTGACTATCATCGAGTCCGGCCCCCAGCTCATGGGTCGGGAAGATATCGACGTTTCGCAGGAGGTGCGGCGCATTCTCAGCGACGAAGGAATGCGAATTCTTTTGGAGGCGCGTTTGCTCTCGGTACGTGGACAATCTGGAAACAAGGTTACACTTGTCGTTCGCACTCCCTCCGGTGAGCAAAACATCGATGGCAGCGACATTCTGGTTGCGGTTGGACGCGCTCCGAATACCGCCGGAATTGGACTTCAGGAGGTCGGCGTCGAATTGGACAGTCGGGGTTACATCGCGGTGAATGGCCGACTGGAGACGAGTGCGCCGGACATGTGGGCGCTCGGCGAATGCGCCGGCAGTCCGCAATTTACGCACATATCTGAAGACGATTTTCGTATCGTACGTGACAATCTCGCAGGAGGAAATCGCAGCACGCACAATCGGCTGGTTCCATATTGCATGTTTACTGACCCCCCTCTTGCTCGTGTAGGGCTGAGCGAAGGCGAAGCGAAACGCCAAGGCGTTATTGCACGCGTCACCAGGCTGCCGATGGACTCTGTACTCGGGGCGCAGGCCACCGACCAAAGGCAAGGCTTCATGAAAGCTCTTGTCGGTGAGAACGACGATCGCATTCTTGGCTTTACGATGTTAGGTGCCGGGGCTGGAGAAGTGATGGCCGCGATGCAAACGGCGATGATGGGAGGGCTACCGTATTCAACGCTCGCCAACGCAGCCCTGGCTCACCCGACGATGGCTGAGGGGCTGAGTATGCTTTTCTCAACGACACCGCCTCGGTCTGTCCAACAGATCAGGCCGGAAAGAGCTGCATAGGCAGTGAATTCACCGTACTCCATGGGGCATGCGCGTAGCGAAGAACGTGATCGCCGAAGCAGTGAGCGGTTCGACAGCAGCCCTCCGACAAGCTCAGTCACCAGTGGAGGCGGGGGAATGATCGCACCATCCGGCGAGCAGATCACGATCGTATGCGAAGATCAGGAGGCTGTAGTGGTCGCGGTTGGCGGTGGACTCCGCTCATACACGGCCGGCGGCCGTGATCTTCTCGACGGATATGGCGCCGATGAGATGAGCTCCTCGGGCCGGGGCCAAGTGATGATCCCGTGGCCTAACAGGTTACAAGATGGCAGCTACGAGTTTGACGGGCGTCGCCACCAGCTCCCGCTAAACGAGCCGGAACATCGCAACGCGATCCACGGTCTCGTTCGTTGGTCCACCTGGACCGCCACTGAGCGAGAGCTGCCCCGGGTGGTGATGGAACACATTCTTTATCCACAGCCGGGCTACCCGTTTTTGCTCAGAATTAGCATCGAATATGTACTATCTGGCCGAGGACTCCAGGTGCGGACGACGGCCACGAACCTCGGCACGCAACCCTGTCCTTACGGAAGCGGCGCTCATCCATATTTGACCTTTGGAACCGCAACTATCGACGGCTTGATTTTGCACGTACCGGCGCGAACGGTCCTGCGGTCTGACGAGCGTGGCCTTCCGATCGGAAGGGAAGCCGTGAAGGGAACCGAATACGACTTTCGGGAGCCGAAACGGATCGGATCGATAAAGCTCGACCACGCGTTTTCAGACCTTGAGCGGGACGCGGATGGCCTCTCTCGCGTGACGCTCCGCGATTCGGACCGCGAAGCGAAAGTCTCCGTTTGGGTCGACCGAAGTTACCCTTACTTGATGCTCTTCAGCGGCGACCCGCTTCCAAACGTTCGCCGTCGTAGCCTTGCCGTCGAGCCTATGACTTGTTCGCCGAACGCATTTCGAACCGGGGACGCTCTGATCCGGCTGGAGCCAGGCGCCTCGTTCACGGGCACATGGGGCATCGCGCGCGGAAGCGCAGCGTCGTAACGGAGGTTATGCGGAACGCCAGGTCAAAGAATAATCAGTGAATATCGATTGAGCGAATGCCGCCTATTGGCAGATTTTGTTGCAGAAGTCCGTTGCAGGCTCCAACGACCGCTTTGCGCGTTCCCTCGATCAGTATCAGCCAGAGCTGTTTATCGAATTTCGGAAAATCGCCGAAAGGACGTCAACGCTTGTGCCTACCGCAAACCAAGTGCGCGTGCCATTGTAGTAGTCCATGTAGGACAGCAGCACGTGGCGCAGATGGGCGAGGGAGGCCCCCTCCTCCGCGCCGGATATTTGGACAATCGAAACAAATCGAAGTCTCTTAGGATTAGCGCGTCGCAGCACATTGATTTGCTGCCTTAGCACCAGAACTCTCCGCCTCAAGCGCCACCTGCGACCGCAACAGGTCGCGGGCAATCCAAAAGATCAGTCGACACCAATCTTGCGTCGGGAACCAGCATCGCGCGAAAGGGACAGCGGAAATCCCGGCCGGCCAATTACTCCAGTGCATCGGTGCTTCGCGGTGAGAGCATCATGTTGCCTATGGGAGACGGCGCTGACGGGAGATTGATTTATCTTCAACCGAAGACTAGTGTTCGCAAAGTGCGAAAGCATTGGGGAGACTTGGACAGTGAAGCTGTATCATTCCAACCCCAGCTCGCGGGTGTCAGGACATTTTTTCTGGCTTTGGATGCTTTTGACATTCATCTGGGTTGCGGCGAATTCGTCGCTCGCGGTTGAGTCTGTCGCTTCCGGCGCGCTTATCTCCGCCGCGCTCGCATATATATTCACGCAAAAAACTGACATCTGGCAGGGCTTCCGATTCTCCCCGTCGCGCCTCTGCAACTTTTTTATATACACGGGCGTTTTCGTGGTGGAGCTCGTGCGCGCCAATCTCGTCATGATGCGATATGTCTATTCGCCGCGGATCGACATCAAACCGGGCGTCGTCAAAGTCAAGACCGGGTTGAAAACTCCGCTCGGCCGACTGGCACTTGCGAATTCCATCGCGCTGACGCCGGGATCGCTCGTGCTCGACATTGAGGACGATACGCTATTTGTTCATTGGCTCGACGTCAGGACCATCGATCCCGACGAGGCTACGCGGATCATTGCCGGTCCATTTGAGGGATATCTGGAGAAGGTCTTTGGCTGACTTCATTCTCTTGATCGCCGCTGTGCTGATCTTTTTCGGAATCGTGTTCGGCGTGGTGCGCCTTATCATCGGCCGCACGGTAGTGGATCGCGTGGCCGCGGTCGACATGCTGACCATTGTTTCCATTTCCCTGATCGCCCTCTACGCCCATATATCCGGGCGCTTTATCTATCTTGATGTAGCGCTGGTCTATGGCGTGCTGAGCTTTCTTTCTGTCCTGGCGGTGGCTCGCTATCTTGAGCGAGGTCTTTGAGGCCACATGCTTACGCTTCTGGTCTTTCTGCTCTGCGGCAGCATCCTCGCAAGCGGCATCCTGGCGGTGCGCCTCAACAACCTGATGGCGGCGACGGTGAGCGCCGGGCTTGCGAGCCTGTTTGCCGCCGTTTGCTACGTGCTGCTCGCGGCACCCGACGTTGCGATGGCGGAAGCCTCGATAGGCTCGGGTCTCTCGACGCTTATCTTCCTGTATGCGATCCGCAAGACGAGCGATGGAAGTGAACATGACGGAGCTGATCGGTAGCATTCTGATCTTGCTGGGTGCGATATTCTTTTTTTCTGCTGGCTTGGGGATGCTGCGCATGCCCGACGCCTTTACACGCATTCAAGCCGGGACCAAGGCCTCGACACTGGGCAATATGCTGCTGCTTACTGGCGAGGCGTTCTATCATCCGGGCTGGAGCCTGAAGCTGATGATCGTTATCTATTTCGTGCTCTTGACCAACCCGATTTCCTCGCACGCGCTGGCGCGCGCTGCGCATATCATCCGAATTCCGATGACGCCCGCGACCGTGACCGACGCGCTGCGCGACGCCCAGCAGTCGGACCGGAGCGCCCGGTGATACGGCGTGTCTTCGCTATTCTCGCGGTGGCGTTGTTTGCCGTGCTCTTTGCCGGCATTGCCCTCGACTATGCAGAGCGGCAGTCCCTGCCGCCGCTCGCGGCAGGTTATGTCAAGCAGGTCTCGCAAGAACTTGGCGCGCCGAACATCATCACGGGCATTCTGCTGACCTATCGCGGTTTCGACACGCTCGGCGAGGTCGCGGTACTTTTCATGGTCGCGGCGGGCGTAGGCCTGCTGCTCGCCGAGCGCGGGCCGCGGCGTGGAGATGCCGCGCCGGTCGAACCGGAAGCGATTACGCCATCGACCGAACTCGTGCAGAATGGCGCCGCCGTTATGCTGCCGCTGATCGCGAACTTCGCGGCCTACATCATCATGAACGGTCACCTATCGGCCGGCGGTGGCTTCCAGGGCGGCGCGATCATTGCGTCCGGCGTCATGCTGCTTCTGCTGGCCAAGCCCGAATACCAGGTCGACCACGGCTTTCTCGGGACCACGGAATCGCTGGCGGGCGTGCTGTTCGTCCTGGTCGGCATCGCCGGGCTTATTTTCGCGGGCGGGTTCCTGGACAGTCGAATGCTTCCGCTCGGCCAGTTCGGCGCCTTCTTCAGTGCGGGCGCGATCCCGGTGATATCCGTCTTGCTCGGCGTAAAGGTGGGCTGCGAACTCAGCGTCATCGCCGATCGGTTTCGTAGCTGACAGGTCGCGTTGGAGGAACGGTGATCAACCCGCCTATTTCAAATGTCGTTCTCGCAGCCGGTTTCACCCTCGTCCTCATCGGATTTTGGGGGATGCTTACCCAACGTAATGTCCTGAGGATCATCATTGGGTTCTCCTTGATCAACACCGGCATTCACATTGTCATTGTGTCGCTCGGCTACGTCGCCAACGGAACTGCGCCGATCATCGACAGCGCGCTGAACGCAGCCGAGGCGCCGTCGCTTGTTGTCGATCCGATACCGTCAGCGTTGGTCGTGACGGCCATCGTCATTGGCCTGTCGGTCACCGCGGTTATGCTGGCCTATGCGATCCGCCTTTACGACGCCAAGAAGACGCTCTCGATCGACGCCTTTACAGAGTCAAAATGGTAGCAAGCCTTCTTCATCCGCTGAACATCTTCATTTTAGGCCTAGGCGGGGGATTTCTGATCCCGCTATTGAGCCGGCCCGGAAGGGTGTGGGCGTCTGCCGCTTTCATCTTCGCGCTGGCGGGAATGACGCTGATATCAGGTGTCTCGCTGTTCAATTTCTGGGCCGGTGCACCGCCGATCGAGATCCTGACCGGCGGATCGATGCCGCCATATTCGATCAATTTGCGCCTTGGTCCGGCGGAAAGCGTCTTCACCTTCGGCGTCAGTCTGGTCGCCTTGCTCGGCGCCTTTTAT
This sequence comes from uncultured Alphaproteobacteria bacterium, assembly GCA_963734795.1. GTDB lineage: Bacteria > Pseudomonadota > Alphaproteobacteria > Rhizobiales > Xanthobacteraceae > Bradyrhizobium. The sequence continues at coordinate 623,676 of CAVTIW010000007.1, read as the reverse complement.
TTCGTGCGCGCGAAATACGCTGTGATACTGATCTACCTTATTATGGTGATGGGCATCCAGGGTATGGTGATGACCCGCGATCTTTTCAATCTCTTCGTGTTTCTCGAGATTGTCTCAGTCGCCACCTACGGACTGCTCAGCCTGCAGGACACGCCGGCAGCGCTGTCGGCGACATTCAAATATCTCATGGCAACTGTTGTAGCGTCGACGTTTTTCCTGCTCGGAACCGTGCTGCTCTATGCCGTGACCGGCAAGCTGAACATCGACTTGCTGGTTGGCCGGAGTGAGGCCGCCGCCGGTCCACTCGGCTTTGCCGCGCTGATGTTCTTGCTCGCCAGTCTGCTGATCGAGCTGAAGCCGTTTCCGGCGAATGGATGGGGGCTCGACGTCTACGAAACCGCGCAAGCCAGTGTCGCGGCGCTGATTTCGACGCTGGTCTCCGCGGGAGTGTTTTTTGCCCTTCTGAAATTGCTGCCGCTTTTCGACGATCAGCTTGAGGTAATCGCAGCATCGGGAGCGGTCACCTTTCTGTTTTCCAATTTGATCGGCGTCAGGCAGACCAGTGCGCAGCGTTTGCTGGGCTATTCCTCCATTGCTCAGATGGGACTGTTGACGATGGCCGTCGCCCTGCTGCGACAGCTCCATGCGGAAGCGATCATCCCGCTGGTCGTCGGCGGCCTGTTCGTAAATCACCTGTTGGCCAAAGCCGGTCTCTTCTGGCTGGCCGGATTCGTCGGCAAGGAGCGTCTTCGGGACTGGTCGATGCTGGCCGGGCGCCCGATCACGATCCTCCTGTTTGCTATTTTTTTGACCGCTATTGCCGGCCTGCCGCCATTTCCCGGTTTCTGGGCCAAGTGGCAACTGGTGATGAATCTGGCCGCGGGTGGGGGCTATGTCTGGATGGCGGTGGTGTTTTTGGGCTCGCTGCTGGAGGTGGCATATCTGTTCCGATGGTTCGGTCGTGTCATCCATCCTTCGGGCGAACCGAGCCATTCGCAGCGCTCCCTGACCGAACTGCTTCCCGCGTTCGGAGCGGCGCTGCTCCTCGTCGTCAGCGGATATTTCGAGGCCGTTCTTGCCGGTCTGTCGTCGCCCTGGGTGTGGCTGCCGCTCGGCACAGGTCTTCTGCTGTATCTTCTCGACGGACTGGCCGGGCGTACCAAGGACCTGCTTGTCATCGCTCTGATGTTGATCGGCGGGAACTGGCTGATCCGCGACCTGTCGGGTCTCGTTTACCTGGTCGCGGTGCTTCTGCTTGCCGGTGGGCTCGTGCTGTCGATCGCCTGCCTCTATCGTGACGGCGTCCGCCGCGGCTTCTATCCCCTGCTCGCGGTCATGCTGCTCTCGTTACCCGCGCTGCCGCGCGCCACGACGAGCATGGAATTCCTGTTCATCTGGGAATTGATTACGCTCTCCTCGTATTTCCTGATCGTACGCAGGCGTGAGGCCGCACCTTACGCTTTGTCCTATCTTTTGTTTTCGCTCGTCTCCGCGTTTTTCCTGCTCGCCGGATTCGCGATGGCTTTCGCCGTAACCGGAAGCATCTCGCTCGCGGCGCTGCGCGTGGCCGGACCGGACATCAGCATAGCCTTTGCGTTGCTGGCGATCGGCCTGCTGATCAAGACGGGAGCGATCGGCGTCCATGTCTGGCTGCCCGGCGCCTATGCCGAAGCCGACGATGACGTGTCCGCGCTACTGTCCGCCGTTATCAGCAAGGTACCGATTTTCGGACTCCTGATCGGCACTCATCTCGCGATACGTTCCGAGGCGAGCCTGAATTTTGCGTATGCCTTCGGATGGATCGGCATGTTCACGACACTCGCCGGCGCCATGATAGCAGTGCACCAGGACGACATGAAGCGCATGCTGGCTTATTCAAGCATGAGCCAGCTCGGCTACATCGTGACCGCCATCGCTCTGATGAGCCACCTTGGCTGGGTCACTGCGCTATATCTCGCGGCCAATCACTTGATGGTCAAAGGAATCCTGTTCCTCGCCGCCGCGGCGGTCATTCTTCGCATAGACAAGCGCGCTTTCGCGGATCTGGGTGGGCTCGCAAGGTGCATGCCGTTCACTTTCGCGGCCACGGTATTTGCCATCGTTGCGATGTCAGGCCTGCCGCCGCTCACCGGATTCGGCGGCAAATGGCTTCTGCTCAGCGCGATGACAGAAAAGGGCTGGTATGGGCCGGTCGCACTGGGCGTGCTCGCGACCTTTGTCGGGTTCCTGTACATGGTGCGCTTCATTCAGGCCGTGTTTCTGGGGCCGCGAACGGCGATTCAGGGCGATAACGCGGAAGCGCCACTGGCGCTGCTCCTTCCGCAATATCTGCTGATCGCAGGAATTCTGGTGATGTCGTTCTATCCGAAGTTGCTGATCGGTCCGGTTTCGGAAGCGATCGATCCCTATTTCGCATCGACGCTGGTTTGGGAGGGGATGTCGCTGGAAATGATCTATGGTCATTGGGATCCAGTACCGACTATGGTCATCACTGTCGCGGTCTCGGTAGTGTTCTTCGTGGTATTTTGGTTGTTTCAGCGCGCCGGCGTGATCAATCTAGCCGGCGGTCGCGGAGCTGAATGGCGCCGAGCCGCGGGGGCCGGCTTGTATGCCTTCTATAAGTCCGTGTTCGCAATGCTGACGCCACCTTTGGCTATTGCGTTCTGGAGCGGACTGTCTGCCAGCACGGTTACGCTCGGCGACTGGACCCGCACTCTTTACACCGGTAACGGCCAAACCTACGTTTTATATATTCTGTATTATTTTTTAACCCTCTATGCCGCGAGCCATATCCTCCATCATTTGTGACGGCGGATTTCGTCGCGAACCCGAATGAAGTCGCGACTGCTGCGGCGTTGCCGGTTTACGATGTAATACCGGTTGCGTCAGCGAAAATAAAAGAAAGAAGCTTATGCCGTTCAAGGATGGCTTTTACAGAAGCCGCTACGCAAGCGCGTAAGCCTTCTACCAATGGAAGTCTCGCTGCACTGCCGCCCCTGAATACCGCGAAGCCGCGGCACGTCCCGCTGCCACGCAAGAGCGTCTCGTTGGGCAACTGAACTCCAAGCGCCTCGCGGGAATCATTCTTGAATAGGCGATAGATGCGAGTGTTCAACGAGCGACCAGGGTTTGCCGTTCCAGGCAAATCCAGATAGGCTCATCATCGACGATCTGGCTGCTACTCTCGGCTAACGTGAGGTTCGAATGTTGTTTTCATTCCAGCCCCGTTCGTTTACCCGGCGCTGGGCCCGCCTGCTGCTCGCGGCGGCCCCCGCGCTAGTCGTGATGCTCTCGGGCTGCAAACGGGAGACCGCCAACGAAGCGCCGCCGCCACGTCCTGTCCGTACGGTCGTCGTCGAAAAGGGCGGCCTGGGCGGATCAATTGTCCTTACGGGACAAATTCAGGCGGAAAAGGAAGTCGCTCTCGCTTTCCGTATTGGCGGCCGGATCATCGAGCGCCTGGTAGATACGGGTGACCGCGTCACGCCGGACCAGGTGGTGGCAAAGCTCGATCCGCAGAACGAATTGAACTCGCTTCGCTCCGCGCGCGCTGCGCTTTCTGCTGCCAAGGCTCGGCTGGAGCAGGATTCCAATCAGTTCGACCGCCAGGACACGCTGCTGAAGCAAGGCTGGACGACACGCGTGAATTTCGATCAGGCCCAGCAAGCGCTGCGCACGGCGCAGGCGACGGTGGATGACGCCAAAGCCCAGGTCGAAATCGCAGAGGACCGCGTCAGCTATACCCAACTCAAGTCCGGCCTGAACGGCACCATCACCCGCCGCGCCGCGGAATCCGGTGAGGTGGTGCAAGCGGGACAGATGGTGTTCACGGTCGCGCGCGATTCCGGCTGGGACGCTGTCTTCGACGTTCCGGCTCAGGTGTTGCGCACTGCTCCGGGAGACGCTGATGTGATCATCGCTCTGACCGACGATCCCGGTGTCACCGCAAAGGGCCGAGTACGGCAGGTCGACCCGCAGGCCGATCCGGTCACGCGTACGTTCAAGGTCCGCGTCGCGGTCAATGATCCACCGTCGGCCATGCGGCTTGGTGCAACCGTAACCGGCCGGATGGAGGTCGACCATGGCCACGGAATCTCGCTCCCTGCGAGCGCCTTGACGGCCACGAACAGAAATCCGGCAGTTTGGGTGGTCGACCCGGACAGCATGACCGTCGCTCTCAAGCCGGTCGAAGTCTTGCGTTTTGATCCTGGGACCGTGGTGCTTTCGGGGGGGCTCGACGGCGGCGAGATCGTCGTCACAGCCGGTGTGCAGGCGTTGCATCCCGGCCAAAAGATTAAGCCACTGGGAGTGCGGTCGTGATCGGCCCCAATCTTTCCGACTGGGCACTGAAGCATCGATCCTTTATCATTTTTTCGATGATCGCAATCGTGATCGCTGGCTTGTCGTCCTATTTTCGTCTTGGACGCAGCGAAGATCCGGCCTTCACGTTCCGCACTATGATCGTACAGGCAGCTTGGCCAGGGGCAACGCTCGACGATACCCTGACCCAGCTCACCGAGCGCCTTGAGCGCAAATTACAGGAGACAAAGGGCCTGGATTTCCTGCGCTCTTATACCAGTCCGGGCCTGACGACGATTTTCGTCAATCTCAAAGGCTCGACCACCGCAAGGGAAGTGCCGGACATCTGGTATCAAGTGCGCAAGAACGTTGGCGACATACGCCGAACCTTGCCTCAGGGCGTGGCCGGCCCCGGCTTCAACGATGATTTCGGCGACACTTACGGCCTTATCTACGCATTCACCGCTGACGGCTTCGGCCATCGCGAGTTGCGCGACTATGTCGAGGACATGCGCTCGAAGCTGCTGCAGGTTCCGGATGTCTCCAAGATCGAGATTCTTGGCGCGCAGGACGAGCAGATCTTCGTCGAATTCTCGACAAGCCAACTTGCGGGCCTCGGGATCGACCGCGCTGCGCTGGTAGATGCACTGCAGGCGCAAAACGCGGTGATTCCGGCCGGGTCGGTCCAGACCGGCGACGAAAAATTGTCGATCCGCGTGACCGGCGCCTTCAAATCCGAGAATGATCTGCTCGATGTCAATTTTCCGTCGAACGGCCGCCTGATCCGCTTGCGCGACATCGCCGAGGTACGCCGGTCGTTGTCCGATCCGCCGCAACCGATGTTCCGAGCCAATGGTAAGCCAGCGATCGGCCTTGCCATCGCCATGCGCGACGGCGGCGACATTTTGGCGTTGGGCGAAAATGTAAGGAAAGCGATCGATTCCAGCATGGCCGATCTGCCGCTCGGCATCGACGTGACCCTGGTGTCCGACCAGCCGGTGGTGGTGAAAAACGCTATTGGCGAATTTATGAAATCCCTCTGGCAGGCCATTGCCATCATCATGGCCTGCAGCATCGTCAGCCTTGGATTCCGACCCGGCGCAGTGGTCGCCTTGTCTATCCCGCTGACGGTGGCGATTATTTTTCCGATCATGGAATTTTTCCAGATCGATCTGCAGCGTATTTCGCTCGGTGCGCTGATCATCGCTCTCGGCCTGCTGGTCGACGACGCGATGACAACGGTCGATGTAATGACCTCACGGATGGCAGCAGGTGACAGCAAGGAAAAAGCAGCGACTTTCGCCTATGATACGCTGGCATTTCCCATGCTTACCGGCTCATTCGTCACCGCCGCAGGCTTCGTGCCAATCGGTTTCGCGCGGTCTTCGGCAGGCGAATATACTTTCTCAATCTTCGCCGTCGTAACGATCGCACTGATCGTCTCCTGGTTCGTTGCGGTGCTGTTCGCGCCTTTACTGGGAGTTTGGCTACTCAAGGCTCCTGAACAGAAAACAGACGAGAAGCCAAGCCGTATCATGAGTGCATTTCGCGCGCTTCTGCTGACGGCCATGCGCCGCCGCTGGATGACTTTTGCAATCGCGCTCGCATGTTTCGTCGTGTCGCTTTTGGCTCTGCCGTTGGTGCCCCGGCAATTCTTCCCGGCCTCGGACCGTCCAGAGCTGGTGGTTGATCTGACCTTGCCACAAAATGCGTCGATCTTCGCCAGCGACCGTGCGGCAGCCAAGCTCGACGCCGTTCTCAAGGACAATGCCGACGTCTCCAGCTGGAGCACATATGTCGGGCGCGGCGCGATCCGCTTCTATCTTCCATTGAATGTGCAGCTTAACAACGATTTTTTTGCGCAAGCCGTGGTCATCGCCAAAGATGTTGCCGCGCGCAAAAGGCTGCAGGCGACGCTTGAGAAAAAGTTGGCTGAGGAGTTCCCGAGCATTGTTTCTCGCGTCTCGCCGCTGGAGCTTGGACCGCCAGTGGGATGGCCGGTGCAATATCGCGTCAGTGGCCCGGATTTGACCGAGGTACGGACGGTCGCCTTGCAGCTCGGCCAGATTCTCGGCTCCGACAACAATCTGCGACTGGTAAATTTCGACTGGATGGAGCCGGCGCGCAAGGTGCGAGTTGAGATCGATCAGGATCAGGCTCGCCTCCTTGGGCTGAACTCGAAGTTACTTTCGGCCTATCTGAACACGGTCATGACCGGCTCCCCGATCACCCAGGTGCGTGACGACATCTACCTTGTGGATCTCGTCGCCCGTGCGCAGGACGAGCAACGTGTCTCGCTTGACACCATCCAATCTTTGCAGGTGCCGTTGCCTAGCGGCCGCACAGTGCCCCTGAGCCAGATTGCGCGGTTCGAGTATGACCAGGAATATCCGCTGATCTGGCGGCGAGATCGCGTGCCGACCCTTACCGTCCAAGCCGACGTCAACCCTGTCTCGACCCCGGAGGAGGCTGTGGCTTCTCTGACTCCCGCGGTGAAAAAGCTGCAGGCCAACTTGCCGGTGGGCTATCGCATCGCCCTCGGCGGGACAGTCGAAGAAAGCGCCAATTCACAGGCCTCGGTCTACGCGATGGTTCCGGCCATGCTATTCCTGATGCTGCTGTTCCTGATGGCGCAGCTGCACAGTTTCAGCCGGCTCGCCATGGTTCTCAGCCTCGTGCCGATGGGACTGATCGGTATTGTCGCGGCCCTGCTGATTTCCGGCCGGCCTCTCGGTTTCGTCGCAATTCTCGGAATTCTGGCTTTGATGGGCATGATCGCGCGCAATGCGGTCATTCTTATCGAGCAGATCGAGGCGGAGCGCGCGCGGCGTCGTGAGCTGTGGGATGCGGTTGTAGAGGGCGCAGTCTCGCGTTTCCGGCCGATCATGCTGACTGCAATCTCGACCGTTCTGGGCTTTATTCCTATTGCACCGACTGTGTTCTGGGGGCCGATGGCCTTCGCTATCATGGGTGGCCTGTTCGTAGCCACCGTGCTGACCCTCCTCGTCCTGCCGGCGCTCTATGTGATTTTCTTCCGCGTCAAGGAACCTGAGAACCGACCAGCTTCCTGAGACCATCGCCGTCAGCAGGGCCAGGATAATCTGAGAACACTTCGAAGCGTAATCCCTTACTGATCCTGTTTGGCCTGATGGTCGCGTCACTTGCCGGATTGCTGCTGCTGGCGCCGATACCGCAAGATCAAGCCTATCATCAGTTCGCCGATCGACGTACAGCCCGCCGCCATCGAACAAAGCGATTGTAACAAGTGGTGCGGGGCGGCCGACTTTGTGCTTCGCCGAAAAGGCCCTGCCCACGCCCGACGGCGCGGACTCTGGACAATCCAATCCCAGCCCCTCTTGCGACGTGCGTAAATGCGGCCCGCATTGCGGCTTTCCAAATTAAGTGGAAGCGACTGCGCTGGCTCACTCCAAGCCCCGTCCACAGGCGCAAGTTCGCGCCAGTTCTTTGGCAAGCATGGCAACGCCTTATGCTCCAAGCTGTCCGGGGCGTCATAGTTGAAGTGGCGGATCCAGCGCTATTTCGCGATCCCGAATTCCGCAAACAAGCTTGAGCCCACCCGGATTGGTGTGGGCGTTATTCGAGTTACGGGGTGAAATGCGTTGCTTGAGCTGGATTACATAGGCGGTTCCCAGCCCAATCAGGACTATTGCCAACACCAGGCCTATGACGAAAATCAGCATGTTTCGCGTGCTAAACTTGCGCATCAGGCGCTCTATCGATGACGGCTTTTTTTACAAATCAGACCACAAGCCGTCCCAAGATCAACGAGCGGGTTAGGTTAGTCTTGCAGACAAGACACGGCGCTCTGCCGGTACTACAGCGTCCAATGATACCATCGCAGGCCGCGACTCGAAATGGCATTGATCCACAAAAAAATTATCCGAAGCGGGTGCTCGAACGGGAAAGGGTTTGAAATGATACAGCGATCAAGCGCGAGCGCGGCAAGGGATGCCGGCGCCACTGGCGGAAGGATGAGTGGATCCCCTCACCGGGCGTCATCGCGGCTTGAGCAAGCACGCGTGCGGTCTTGTTTTCAGTATTTCGCGATTTCCGGACCGGTAAATTTATAGTTCAGGCCGACCCGAACAATGGTGTCGGTAACACGCGAGCTAAAGTTGTTGGCCAGAGCGCCTGTGCCGCCGACCGCTGCAACTCCCGAATTAAAAGTTCCAGAAACCGTGCCCAGATCGACGTAGAGATATTCGAGCCTGGCAGTCCAGTTGCCGCCGATGACGCCTTCAACGCCTCCACCGACCGCAAATCCCGGATTATAATTTTGTGCCCTGGCCACACCCGGAAGGGTCGTAGTGGAGTCAATCTGACCGTAAGCAAGCCCGCCGGTCGCATACAACAGCACCGTCGGGACTACCACCACACCAACGCGCCCACGAACCGTTCCAAAAAAATCAAGCTGCTGGCTCAACGTTACCGGAAGCCCGGTGCCAGCCGTGCATACACCCGCGGGGCAGGTAAAGGAATGGGTGCTACGCTGGCCAGTGCCCTGAAAGTCAGCTTCCAAACCCAAGAGCCAGTTTTGTATTTGGGAATTGTAGCCGATCTGGCCGCCGCCAACGATGCCATTCATGTTGGAGCGAGCAGAGTCAGCAAACAAGGGTGGCAATGCTCCCGGGCTCAGACCGGAAGTACCGGATGAGCGTCCCCATCCAAAACCAATGTTGCCTCCGACATAGGCACCGGACCAATTGTAAACCGGCACGATGAAGTTCTCTTTGGTGTAGGGAGGCGCTTCAAGATCGGCGGCGGAGGCCGTCTGCACAACGCCCGCGATTTCCATGACACCGAGAACAGTCAAGCCGACCAAAAATGCATTTCGCATGGCGCGCTCCGAACTATAAAAGCATCGATGCCGGAGCGATCTTATCCGAAGTGAAAGCTCGGAAGTGACGGGCAATGCAACGATGCAACCGAATTTACAGTGGTGTTGCAAAGGTTCAACACTGTCGGGAACCGGCTCACAGCTTTCGTCAGTCTAAATAAAAGCCAGGGCCAAGCAGTATCATGGTACCTCGGCCGCCACTTCTGATACCAGAAATCGTTGGTGTTTTTCGAAAACCCCGTCCCCGACGGACCATTTCCATATTGTGTTCGCACGATGCGCCTTCCGGTCCCGCGGGAATCTCCGGGCATCAGAACATCGCCCCCTTATGGAATCAGAACCAATGAACCCACTGTCTTTCGGGTTTCAAGAGCAGTATGCGCCGCCCGCGCTTCAGCAAGTCGATATAAAGTTGGGGGCTCTGCCACGATAGCTCCCTCCCGTAGAGCAGCAAAGAGGCGATCCGTCTGTTTCGCCAGTTCCGCCTCGGTATCGCAATAGTGACCGTAGTTTGGACGCGAAAGCGTAACAGAGCGGCTGGCGAGCTTATCGATTGAGTGAACACCAACGTCACCCGAGGCCTGACCAAAGCTGACGAGATGGCCGCGCACCGCCAGGGCGCGAACGGAAGCTTCGAATGTGTCCTTGCCGACAGCGTCATAAACGACATCTGCGCCGTGTCCGCCAGTCAGACGCATGACCGCCTCCGCGAAATCCTCCTGGGTGTACAGGATCACATGGGCGCACCCTTTTTGCCTCGCTTGCTCGGCCTTCGCGGCACTTGACGTCGTGCCGATGACTGTGGCGCCGAGCGCCGCCGCCCAGCGACACAGAATCGAACCGACGCCTCCCGCGGCCGCATGCACCAGCACAATGTCGCCGCGTTTCACCGCATAGACATCGTGCAAAAGGAAACTGGCGGAAATGCCCTTCAGCAACATAGCCGCGGCGGTCTCGTCGCTGAGAAAATCGGGAAGCGGAAAGACCAGCGCGGCATTCATCGTCCGCATCGTTGTATAAGCGCCGGGCGGCACGCAGGCATAGCCGACACGGCCGCCCGGTTTCAGTGACGCAACGCCCGGCCCGACGCTTTCGACCGTCCCGACAGCTTCCATACCCGGCACGGCAGGCGGTTGAATGAGGTCGAAACTGCCGTTGCGCGAATAGACGTCGATATAATTGACCCCGATGGCGGTTTGCCTGATGCGAACCTCGCCCGGTCCAGGCGCCTCGACGCGCACCGTGCGCATCTCCATCACGTTCGGTCCGCCATGGCGAGTGACAACGATCGCCGCGGCTTCCACGGCGCCGACCGACGAGGCGACCGGGATGGCGGATCGGTGTGCCGTAAAGCGGCGTTCGCCGCGCAAAAGAGCCCGGACCGACCTAAATCCGGCTTCGAAAATGTCGTGTGCAACAAATCGCGAAAGTCTTTGCTTGTCGGCAGCCGAAGGATCGAAGCGCGCCCACCATTCCCAAAAACACCGTCCGTCGCTGGTCACCGGACGCAGCCGTACGGTGGCATGGTAGTTGCGCAGCATCACAGGCGCCTCGATGATGCAATAGGTGAAGCTCGTCTCTACGTCGGAGAGGGCCAGCAATTGCTCGCGAATACGCGATCCGTCGTGAAGGCGGAAATCCCGCACCGCGCCGATCATGTCGCCCGAAGCGCCATCCTCCAGCCGGCTCGCGCCGACCGAAGGATGCCAGCTTTCATGACCGTTGAAATCACGCAGGATCTCCCACACCTCTTCGATCGGGGCTTCGAGGACGGTGCTGCGGCGTATTTCAACCATCGGCCATCAACGTCCGAAGCGGTCCTTCAGCGCAGCCAAAGCCGCACCGAATACATTGCGTCCAATATCTGCGGCGACCTGTTCTTCCCGGTCGGGCGCCGCATCGAATTCGGCCGACCATTCCACGAAGGTCTGGTCGCCTTCGGTGACGGGGATGAGCCGCAGCGTGGCCACATAATTTTCGACGCCCATTGGGCTTTCGAGAATCGAATAGGTGCAGGACATTTCATAGTCCGACAGCGCCAGCAAACGCTCGCGGATCCGCCCGCCGCCCTTGAGCCGGAAGTTACGGATGCATCCGACCTTGTCGGAGGCGAAGTTCTGCTCGATCCGGCTTTCGGCGACGAAACCTGTCCAATCCGGCAGGGCGTTGAAATCGCGAACGATCGCCCAGACGGCGCCGGGCTGCGCGGGAATGACCCTGGAGACATAGACCTTCGTCATCTTCCCGCCAATTATCGGTTGCGATCGTCGTCTCGGTCATGCCCCGGCCCTGCCGCCGGCGGCACGCCGGCTTTTGCCCGTTTGGAGGTCAGACTTTCGATGTCCTTGGCGTCGCGCAGCACTTCAGTCATTCGGCCAAGACTTCCCCCTTCAATGCCGATTTCCTTCATCAGGCTGTCAATCATCGGAGCCTGCACGCGATAGCGCAGCGCCGAATCGATCACCTCATCCGTCACATTGCGATGGCCGCCACCTGAACCGTTGGCGCCGTCGATATGCAGAATCTTGATGCCGTCGATCTTTTCCATCGGCCGCACGCTCTCTCGCACGATGCCTTCGATGCGTTCGAGCAATTTTTCACGGAAGCGCGAGGTGCGCGACGCATCGGAGAGCAGGTTTTCCGCTTCGTTCAATTGGGTGCGACCCTTGGCGTCAACCTCATAGCGCGCCGCAGCGGCGAGCGCCTTGATCTTGTCGGCGGCGGCCTCGCCTTGCGCGGCGATCCGGATCGCCTCGGCAAAACTCGTCGCTGCGGCTTTTTCGGCGTCGGCCTTGCTGGTCAGCCGCAACGCTTCGCGTTCGTTCTCGCGTTTGGCGCCGATCAGGTCGGTCAGCTTCCTGCGCTCGGCGATTTCGCGCTCTCGAACGGTGAAAGCCTGCTCTTCCGCTTCCACCGCCTTGGCGCGCGCGATCTCGGAGGCGGCGACTGCCGCGGAACGCTCGGCGGACTTCTTGGCGACCTCAATCGCCTTTTGCATCTCCACGATTTCGATCGCCTTGTCGCGTTCGACGGCGAGCTGCCGCAGATCGCCGTCACGGGCGAGCCGCGCGGCGCCAAGCCCGCGCTCGGTGGCGATGCGTGACCTTTCGATCTCTTCCCCGGAGGCAATCTCGGCCTCTTCAAAGGCCTGCCGTTTGGCGATCTGCAACGCGTCGAGCGCGCGCTCCCGCTCCATGCGAACCAGGTCCAGTGCCTGGTCCTGCGCGATGCGCGAAGTCTCGATTTCCTGGTTGAAAACGATCTCCAATCTTCTCTTATCGGTCTCGGCCTTGGTCAATTCGACCGACTTCGACGCCAGCGCGATCTGGCGTTCGATATCGGCCAGTTCGAGCGCGCGGCGGCGCGTCACCTCAAGTTCGCTTTGTTCGCGTTCGCGGTTGATGCGCGCCTTTTCCAGCGCGAGGTCGAGCGCGATCTGTTCATGCTCTATCTTCTCGCGCGATTTCATCTCGGCCTCATCGATCGCGCGCCGGCGCGCGATTTCACGGTGTTGGGTATCCTCCTGATTCTGGATGCGCACTTCGGCAAGGTTGCGCTCCTGGATGAAGCGCGACTTTTCGATCTCCTCGTGCGCGGCGATCTGTGCCTGCTCGCCTTCCTGATCACGAATGGCGCGATCACGCGCCAGTTCGGCGCGCTGCGCGGTGCGGCGAACCTCGAGGTCGCGTTCCTGCTGGAGCCGCGCATATTCGCTCTCACGGTCGATATCGAGCACCTTGCGCTGGGCGTCGAGATTCTGCGCCCTGATCTCCACCTGCGTGCGCTGTTCAATCTCGTTGCGCATGCGGCGGCGCGATTCGATCGTCTCCGTCAACTGGGTCAAGCCCTCGGCGTCGAAGGCGTTGGAGCTATCGAAAAATTCCAGATCGGTCTGATCGAGATCGACAAGCGCCACGCTTTCGAGATCCAGCCCGTTTTGCGCGAGACCTTCCAGCGCGACCGCCTTGACGCGCTGGGCATAGTCCTGCCGCTGCTCGTGCAGCTCTTCGAGCGTCATTTGCGCCGCAACGGTGCGCAGGGCGGAGGCGAAGCGCCCCTCCAGCAGGTCGCGTGTTCCGTCCGGCTGCAGCGTGCGGTTGCCAAGCGTCTGCGCCGCGTTGCCGACCGCTTCATGCGACGAGCCGACCTTGACGAAGAATTCTGCCAGCACATCGACGCGCATCCGGTTCCTGGTGATGAGCGCCTGCGCTTCGCGGCGGGCGACCTCGATGCGCATCACGGTCATATTGACGAGCGTGACGTCGTGCAAAACCGGAATGACGAAAGCACCGCCGCTGACCACGACCTTTTCGCCACCGAACCCGGTCCGCACGAACGCGGTCTCCTTGGTCGAGCGGCGATAGAGCCAGCGCAGCAGATAGACCGCGATGACGACGACGATCGCCACAACGACCAACCACAGAATGAGTGAGCCGAAGGTTTCCGCGGCCATAATATTTTCTCCCTTTTCGCCCGTTCACCCGAAGGCTATCGCCTCGAATTTCCAGGTCTGTTCGGTCATCGCCTTTTCGGTCGGCAGGCGTTCCATTGAAGATGCGCCGTAGAAGCCATGGCAATTCCTGGCGGCGCGCAAGATATGTTCGGTGTCTTCCGGCTCGCCTTCAGCCTGGCGAAGATCGCCTTGCGTTCAAATCGGGGCATCAGGCCCTCCTCGCGCGGCGAGGATTAATCGCCGAGAACGCATCGACCACGGCGTCGACGAATTTGGGATCGTTGATGTTGGCGTCGATCCGTTCGATCTTGCGGCGGCCGGTCTGGCGCACCGTTCGCTCGAGGGCTTCGAATAATGCGTTGTCGGCCTCGGGATCACAGAAGGCCTGGCCTACCGCATCGAGCATCGAGACGCCTTTCTCAGGCAGCAGCAACCGGACGGGACCTTCCATCTGATTGAACCGTCCGCCCATCCATTCGCCGATCGCGCGATTTTCATCGCGCGTGGTGCGCATCAGCGTGACGTTGGGATTATGCACGACAAGGCGGCGATTGCGGAATTTCTCCGGCACGGTGTCGCGGGGGCCGAAATTCACCATATCGATCGCGCCGACCGAACCGACGTAGGGAAGACCGGTGCGTATCGGCGCGCCGAAACGATCGTGGTCGGCCGCGAAAATTCCGCCGACCATCATATCGGCGACTTCCGTCGTCGTGAGGTCGATAAAGCCGCACAACAGGCCGGAATCGCCGAGGTTCTCCATCGAGCGGCCGCCCACGCCAGTGGCATGGAAGACCAGGCAGTCGTATTCTCCCTCGAAATGTTTGGTGATCGCCTGGACGGCTGGGGTCGTCACGCCGAACATGGTGATGCCGATCGCCGGGCGTGACAGACGGCGCTTCGCTTCGCGAGCGTCGGTGCCGGGCAGCTTCGATATCATGCCTGCCAGTGCATGGGCCGCGTTGCCGAGCACCTGCTCGGTGATCGGATTGACACCCTGCACGTCGACGACCGAATACACCATCATGATGTCGGCAGGGCCAACATACTGGCCGACCTCGCCCGAGGCGACCGTAGAGACCATGATCTTGGGGATACCGACCGGCAGACGCCGCATGCCGGCGGTGGCGAGCGAAGTGCCGCCCGATCCGCCTGCCGAAATGATGCCCCCGATGTCTCGCTCGCGATCAATCCAGCGCGCGAACGCGTCCGCCATGGCGCCGATCGCCTGTCCTCGGTCGCTGGAGAAGACCGCGTTCGATCCGCCAGGATGCATGGAGGCGACCTGCAACGGTGGCACATCGGCGCGAGAAATCTTGCCCGACGTCGAAAGATCGACAGTGCGCACCTGGATGCCCACGTCGCGCAGCCGGTCGCCGATGTAGCGCAGCTCGGTGCCCTTGGTATCGAAAGTGCCCACGACCAACGCCGTGCGGCCGACCCGCTCGGCGATCGGGATAGCGAAAACATCGCGAGTTCGAAGCCTCCCTCCGCGGCGTTTCGGTCAACGCGCGCGAGGGACCGGTGCGGACGCCCCAGCGGTTCGGCAGGGAATTGGCCCTGTAAAGAGGTTCGGCGATGCCGTCACTGCCCTCCCCGCCCTGGCGCACGACCCGATAGATCGGGGCGACGCCAGCGCTGGCCTCGGACGTGACGTCGGGCGCCCGCGCGTCAGGCTCGGCGTGACGGCCGACGCCAAGCAACCGTTGCTGCAGATCGCGATCGCGCGCCAGCTCGCCGGCTTCCATGATGCGGTTGACGCGACCGTTGACCATGATCGCGACTTGATCCGAAACAGAAGTCGCTACGCCGATGTTCTGCTCGACGACAAGCACCGACAAATCCTCTTCATTCGCCAGGCGGATCAGCAGATCGCGCACTTGCGCAACGATGAGCGGCGCCAGGCCCTCGGTCGGCTCGTCCATGACAAGCAGCCTGGGATTGGCCAGCAGCGCCCGTGATATCGCCAGCATCTGCTGCTCGCCGCCCGATAACTGACCGCCGCCGTTGCTCTTGCGCTCGGCCAACCTGGGAAAGGTCGTATAGACCCGTTCGACATTCCACGCATTACCGCCGACCCCGGCGCGAAAACACAGGCGTAAGGTTTCGTCGACCGTCAGACTCGGCCAGAGGCGGCGCCCCTGCGGAACGAGGCCGATCCCCAAGCGTGCAATCTCATGCGCGTCGAGCCTCGAAATATCGCGGCCCTCAAAACGAATGGCGCCCGAGCGAGCGCGCATCAAGCCAGCAATGGTGTTGCAAAGCGTCGTCTTGCCCATACCGTTGCGACCGACGACGGAAAGAATGCCCCGCGCAAGATCGAGCGAAACGCCTTGAAGCGCGTGGGACTCGCCATAATAGACCTGGAGATCCTGTATTTGCAGGATTGGCTTGGCCGCGGGCGGCAGCCTGCCGTGGCGATCAGCCATGCGCCGCTCCCAGATAGATGGCCTGAACCTCTTCGTCGTTTTCGATCTCCTCCGGTGCGCCCTCCTTGAAGATGCGCCCGTTATGCATCATCGTCACGTAGCTCGAAACCCGCAGCGCGACGTCGAGATCGTGCTCGATGATGATGTAGCCGATATGCGCCGGCAGCGCATTGAGGATCTCGACCAGTTCGTGCCGCTCCGACGGCGAAAGACCGGCAGCCGGCTCATCAAACAGAATGAACCGCGGCGCGCCGCTCAACGCAAGCGCAATCTCGAGCTGACGTTGCTGGCCGTGGCTCAGCACCGAAACCGGCGTTTCGAGAATATCATCGAGATGAACCGCGTGGGCGATGAGGTACGCCTGCGCCATGGTCGCATCGTCCCTGGCGGGGCGCGCCAGCGATAGACGGCCGCGCGAAACGCCGCGGCACGCGACGAAGATGCTGTCGATCACTGTCAATCCGCCGAACAGCTGGCTGATCTGATAGGTCCGCCGCAGACCGCGCCGGATTCGTTCGTGCACGGGAAAACCCGTGACGTCTTCACCGAAGAAGCGAATCCGCCCCGATGTGGGGGGAAAATCACCGGTGACGGCATTGAACAGGGTTGTCTTTCCCGCGCCGTTCGAGCCAAGCACGGCCCGCCGCTCACCGGCACCAACCCGCAAGTTGATGTCGGCAAGCGCAACCAGAGCGCCGAAATGCCGCCCCACGCCCTCAAGCTCCAGCGCATAGGCGCCGGTGGAAGACAGACGAGAGGCGACATTGTTTGCTGCCATGACGGTTTCCGACAATGCAGCCTACTTGCAATCGGGATTGTCGCGTCCGACAGGCCCCAGCTTGAGGAACTCGGCCTCGGGGATGCCAAGCGTCTGGTTCACGGCGGGCATGACCTTGATCACCTTGTTGTACAGATTGCCGTCCGGACCTTTGGCGACCTCGGTCAGATAATTGTCGGCGATCGCCTGACGGTTCTTGTCGAGCTTCACCTTGCCGGTCGGCGTGTCGAATTCGAGCTTCGAGAGGGCGTCGCGAAACTTCACTTCCTTGTCCGAGAGATCGCCGCCGACCTTGTCGAGCGCCAGCAATACGGCTTTGGTATTGATGTAATAGCCTTGTGCGAACAACGACGGCGACGGGAAGCCGTCCTTGTAAGCGGCTTTGTAGTCGGCAACGAATTTCTTCCATGCCGGATCATCGGAATTATCGGCGATCGGACCGGCCGACGGCGTACCGACAACATAATCGCGCTGCTTGCCCTTGGTGCCGAGAACCGTCTGATCGACGGTAATCGAACCGCCGATCAGCGGCGCGGTACCGCCGGCCTGCTGATATTGGGTCAGGAAATTGACGCCGTCGGCGCCGCCCAGCGCAACATAAATAGCGTCGACCTTGTCGGGAATGGCTGCGATGATCGAGGAAAAATCCTTGTTGCCGATCGGCACCCAAAACTTGGCCGGCACATGTCCGCCAGCCTTGCAGAATCCGGCCATGAATCCGAATATCTGGGTGTAGGGAAAGGAATAATCCTCCGCGACGGTGACCACCGTCTTGTATTTCTTGGTGTTGAAGGCGTAGTCGCCCAACCCTGCCATCCATTGCGCACCATCGGTCGAGAAACGGAAGAAATTCGGCGCGGGGTCACGCAACGTAGTGTCCTGCGCGGCCGAAGTGCCGTTGACAAAGGTCACGTTGGGTTGAGTCTTTGCATAGTCCTTGACGGCAACTCCTTCGTCTCCGGAAAGCGGGCCGATCAGGATCGCGACGTGGTCCTGTTCGACGAGCTTGCGCGCCGCCTTTACCGCGCTGTCGGGGGTGGCGTCTGACGACCCTTTGATGATCTCGATCTTCTTGCCGCCGGCCTTGTAGCCCGCTTCAGTCAGGGCAAGCTCGGCGCCGCGGATACCATCCTGGCCAAGCACCGTGAACGCGCCCTCCAGTGTCGCGAGCAGGCCAACCTTGATGGTATCTTCGGCAAACGCGACATGTGGCGCGATCAGGACCGAGCTCAGAACAGCGAGCGCGAGAGGCGTATTGTGGTGCAGTTTCATAGTTCCCTCCGTTAGAAACGCCCGCAGCCGGGCTTTGCTTTTGCCGACTCTAGATTTCGCGCAGGGACTTTACGGCCAAGTGCGGCGCAAGTCGGCGCCATAGCCCTAAAATTCCATCCGGCGACGCGAATACGATGATGAGAAAAACAAGACCAATGAGCGTGTTGAAACGATCGGCGCCTACAAGGTCGATGGCGAAGGTCTTGGTGACGACATAGAGGGCGGCGCCGATGAACGGGCCGATGGGATGGCGCAGGCCGCCGACAACGGCAATGACCAGAATCCCGATGGTCTCGCTGACACTGATCGTCCCCGGGGAAATCCGGCCGTTGAACCAGACGTAAAGAACGCCGGCGGTGCCCGCGA
Source organism: uncultured Alphaproteobacteria bacterium (assembly GCA_963734795.1). Taxonomy (GTDB): domain Bacteria; phylum Pseudomonadota; class Alphaproteobacteria; order Rhizobiales; family Xanthobacteraceae; genus Bradyrhizobium. The sequence goes on along the minus strand of CAVTIW010000007.1, from coordinate 605,221 downwards.
TGATCCCGCTGAAAAAATAGGCCGCGATGCGATGAAACACGACATCGTAACCGACGGCGGCCATGCGCCGCTGATTGTCGCGCGTCGCCATCAGCGCGCGGCCGAAAGTCGAGCGGGCGCAGTAGACGACGGCGCAATAGACCAGCGCCGCCACAAAAAGCGTCATATAATAAAACGGCAGCGGGTCGCGCCAGTCGAGACCCAAAACCCGCGGCGGCGCCACGCCCCGAAACCCCGCATGGCCGTTGAAGACCGAATAGTTCTGCTGCGCGAAATAGAAAAGCCCGGTGGAGACCGCCAGCGTGATCATGATCATATAGATGCCGGCGGTCCGAACAGCAATCGTGCCGATGAGAGCCGCTGCTACGCCGGCGATCAAAATAGCTGTCGGCACATAGAGCCACCACGGCCAGCCAAGGCCCAGCACGCCAACACTATTCGGTCCAAGTATCGCAACCGCATATCCTGCGATACCGGCGACCGACAGCTGCGCAAGGCTGACCATCCCGCCATAACCCGCAAGCACCATGAGCGAAAGGCTGATCATTCCGAGAATCAGCACCTGCGCCCCGATTTGGAAAACCAGGAATGGCGAGGCAACCAGCGGAAAGAGAACAAGCGCGATCGCGAGCGCCAGCGAACCGGGTCCAAGCCGAGCGGTAATGATATCGCCGGGAATGGCAAGGCGCGCCGGGTCGGCAAAACGCGTGCGCGCATTACCCATGATTCCTTGGGGCCGCAGCGCCAGCGTCACAACCATAATGACAAAGGTCAGGACGACTCCGTAGGTCGGGAAATAGACGAGGCCGATCTGTTCGGCCAAGCCGATCAGCAGCGCTCCAATCGCCGCGCCGGTAATTGAACCCATGCCGCCGACGATGACGACGACCAGCGAGACCAGGAGATAGCGCACGTCCTCGCCAGGCGCGATCGATAGCGCAGAACCGCCGATCACGCCGGAAAAGCCGGCCAGCGCGCCGCCGATTGCAAAGACCGCGACGAAGAGCGTCCGAACATTGACGCCGGCGACCGAAAGCATGGCGCGGTCGTCGACGCCGGCGCGTATCATCACGCCGAGTCGCGTCTTGTTGAGGGTAAGCCAAAGCCCGATGCCGATTACGATCGCCGTCGCGAGAACGACAAGCCGATACAGCGGATAACGCATCGTCACGATCTGGCCGCTCGATTTCACGGCGGTGATGATCGGCGTCGCGACCGAACCGTCGAGCAAATCAGGGATGGTGAATTGATAGGTCTTGCCGCCCCAGATCGCGAGCATCAGATCGGCGGCGACGATGGAAATGCCGATCGTCACCAGGGTCTGACGCAGTTCGTCCCCCGCGAGCCTTTGAAAGACGAATATCTGCAGCAAGGCACCGACCAGCGCCACGGCGATCGTTCCCGCGGCAACTCCGGCGAACCAATTGCCTGTCCATTGCGTGACGTCGTAACCGAAATAGGCGCCAAACAGGAAAAGGGATCCATGCGCAAGATTGACGTTGCGCATCAGGCCGAAAACCAACGTGAAGCCGCTCGCCACCAGAAAGTAGAGGCCGGCCAGCGTCACGCCGTTGAGAATGGCGCTGACGAAGGTCTTCTTGCCAATCAGCAGCCCCTCGAGCCAGGACGGCCAGACCCCGAACAGCATCCACAGGAAGACGACGCCCAGAAAGAGAGCGACCGCCGTCCAGCCCTGACGGGCGGAGAAGGCGGGCGCCAAAGGGGTCGCCGTCAGACTCATGCGCTGATCCGCCGGCGCTGTTCGGACATGCTAGGCGCTTTGTGGAACTGGCCGTCCTTCATGATGGCGAGAATCCGACTCTTGTCCTGCAACACCCGGATGTTTGCGATCGGATCACCGTCGACGAGCAGCATGTCGGCGAGATAGCCTTGCTTGATCTGGCCAAGTTCATGGCCCATCTGCATGATCTCGCCGCCGTACCGGGTCGCCGCGATAATCGCCTCCATCGGCGAAAACCCGAGCAGATCGACGAACGTCTCGAGATCCTTGGCATTGGTTCCCTGCGGCGTCCAGGCGAAGCCATAATCGCCACCGATCAGCACCCGAATGCCGCGCTTGTGCATCTTGCGGCTGGTCTCCACGGCATGTTCCAGTTCGCGCTCGTAGGCGATGCTCATCGGCGAGCCGGGCTTGATGCCCCATTCGCCGGCATGGCGCGCTGTATTGATGAGCCAGGCAAGCCCGGGCGCGACAAAATGACGATCTTTGGCCGCCTCGAGCATGTCGAGCGCTTCCTCATCCGCGAACGAGGCGTGATAGATGTTTTGGATGCCATGACGAACGCATTGCTTCACCGAGCCCGAGGAGCGTGCATGGGCGGCGAGCACCTTGCCTCGAGCCCTGGCCTCGCTTGCGGCCATCGCTACCTCTTCCTCCGACATCGGCGTCTCTTCCGCCTTCATGCCGGTGATCTCCTCGCCCGACAGATTGAGCTTGATCGAGTCGACGCCATATTTGATGAGCATGCGCACCGTGCGCCGGACTTCCTCGGGGCCGGAAACGACGATGCCGAGATTAAGCCCTTCATGCGGAATGTGCGAGGGCGCGGAATCGCCCAGGCCGCCGACCGTCGTAATCTCAGGGCCTGCCGCCCGGTAACGCGGGCCTGGGATCATGCCCGAGTTGATCGCGTTGCGGACCACGACATCAAGCCGCGGTTTGGCTGCCGCGGCGCCGCAACCCATCGTGAATCCGGAGTCGAGCACGAGCTTGGCCATTTGCGCAGTGACCAGCGTGTGCTCTTCAGGCGGCATCATCTGGATTGGATCGATACCCGGGGCGTTGTTCCAGGATAGATGGAGGTGCGCGTCGCACAGGCCCGGCATCAATGTCGCGCCCATTCCATCGATAACGGTCTGCGACCCGCTGCCGACCGCGCCGCTCATGCGCGAGGATCCCTTGGTCACATGCCGAATCCGATTGCCCTGGACGCTGACCTCCCCGGTGTAAGGGTATTCACCAGTGCCATCCAGGATGCGCACGTTGGTGAAGAGCACGCCGCCCGCGCCATTGGCTCCGGTGGTTCCACTGTAGCTGTCCGCCATTGCTGTTCCTCCCTTTGGCGCCGACCGAGTTTTTGGAGATCGGCGGCTGTGGTCCAAGTCTTATACCATCAACCGCGGCGTGCCCTGACGTGTTCGCTGAGCAGGCGCGCGCAGTCTTGCGGCCGCTCCACCGGCGTCCAGTGTCCGCACCGCTCCAGGACTTTTACGGTCGCGCCCTTGATCTTGTCTGCGATCGCCTGGGCCATGCTGGGTGGGGCCACAGTATCCTCGTCGCCCGTGACCAGGAGCGTCGGACAGCGCAGCAGCCGCAAATCGGCGGGCTGCGCGTCCGCTAACGCTTCGCAGGTTTGCGCGAAGCCCTCCGCATCCTGTCGCATGTGGCTTTCGCGCAGGAACGGCGCCACAAGCGGACTGGCCCTTTTCGTCGCCGAAGACAGCCCGCCGGCGACCGCGTCGGCGATGCCGATCATGCCTTCCTGACGCGCCGCGCGCGCCCGATCCTTCAACCGCTGGCGCGCCTCGGCCGACGGTTCGTGAATGGGGCCAAACAGCGTCAGGCTCGTCACCCATTCCGGTATCCTAGCCGCTACATGCAGGCAAACGGTCGTCCCCATGGAGTGGCCGACAAGATGGACTGGCGCGGCGCCGATGACTCGAATGACTTCGCCGACAGTCTCGACGAAACCGTCCGTCGTCAGCTTTCCGGCGGGCGTCGGTGAACGCCCCGAACCGGGCAGATCCGGCCGGACACAGCGGAAGCCGTCGAGCGCACTGAGCAGTGCCTGAAACGAATTCGATGTTCCGCCGAGGCCATGAACGAACAGAATCGTCGGCCCTTCGCCGTCGATTTCGATCATCGCCCGTCCGAGGGAGGCGCCAGTCACGAGCGAAGCTCTCGAAATTCATTCTGCAGCATGCCGATACCGGCGATTTCGATGCGCACGACATCGCCGGCGACAACGTATTTGGGAGGTTTGAAGCCTATGCCGACTCCCGACGGTGTGCCGCTCGCGATAATATCGCCCGGGATCAGTGTCACACCCGCCGAAATGGTCGCGATGATGGTTGGGATATCAAAGATGAGGTCGCGCGTATTCGCGTTCTGGCGCAATTCGCCGTTGATCCAGCACTGGATCCTGGTGTCGGAGAGATCGATCTCGTCGCGGGTGACCGCCCACGGCCCCATCGGGCAGAAGGTGTCCTGCGACTTGCCGATGAGCCACTGGCTGTATCGGCCCTGCAGATCGCGCGCCGTGACATCGTTGATGATGGTATAGCCCCAGACGTGATCGAGCGCATTTTCCGGTTTGATGCCGCGTCCGCCCTTACCGATGATCACGCCGAGTTCGGCTTCATAGTCGACAGCCTCGGACACCCCCGCGTCGATGTAAATTGGCGCGCCATGCGCGACGACGCATTCGGGGACTTTGGAAAATATGATAGGATGTTTCGGCACGACGCCGTTCGCCGCGCTGGAATCGAACCCGCTCGATGCGAATTCCTTGGCGTGGTCATGGTAATTCTTGCCGACGCAAAAAATGTTTCTGCGCGGGCGGACAATCGGCGCTTCAATGTCCGCTTCGCGCAGCGGCATGGCGGACAAGATGCGTGGCAAGTCCGCGCGGCCGATTAGCGCCAACACTCCACGAGCCGCATCTGCTGTGGGGATATCGAAGGGCGACACGGTCTGATTGTTTTCGTCAATGACACCGACACGGCTTTCGCCACCCATGCGATAGGTCGCAATCTTCACGTCGTCGCTCCTCCCAAACATTTGAACCATCTGAAGCGATCCAGGTTCAGAATGCAAGGGGACCGAGAAAATTTCAACGTGGTCCATGGAAAACAAAGCGCGGATTTAGAACGAGTTAGGTTGTAGCAGCGGACCGCTCCAGCTTTTTGAACAAGAGCAGATCAACATTATGAACCAATATTGATCCATTAGAGCGCAAGAATTCAGCGCTTGCGAGACCCATTTTTTAGCAATACCGTCTTGATTGCAGACCAACGGATAGATTTGGTTCATTTAAAGCCAGAATTGGCGCAACAACGGGGAGTGAAACAGTGAAAACAATTCTGCCAGTCTCGGTCGTGCTCTTCCTCATGGGAAGCGTCTTTGTGGCACAGGCTGAAATGAAACTGCCTGAATTAAAAAAGCAGCCGACCGTCCAGGCCGTACTGGACGAACACCTGGATGCGCTCAACAAATGCGACTGGAATAGATTGGTCGCGCAATACCCCGAAGACGCCCAAATCAACCTGCCAGGCGGCACGATTGCGAAGGGGCGCGCGGCGATCGGCGAACTTTTCGCCGGCTTCTGCAAGGACACCAAGGATGGCGGCCTGAAGGGGATTCATTTCGATGCCGACATCAGCACGACGATCGGGGACACCATTGCAACTCAATGGGTGGCGACCGCGCCCTTCTTGTCGGAGCCCTACAAGGGCTCTGATGCCTACATCACGAAGGACGGGTATATGCAAGCAATGGTCACCACTTTCGACGGCAGTGCACTCAAGATGAAGAAATAGACGACGCTGCTGGCGCGCCGCTCGTCGGCGCGCCAGCAGACACGGATGCGGCCCGGCCTCATAACCACGAGGCGCAGTCGCGGTGGCGAGTTGCTTCATCGTCTCCAGCTCTTAAGGCTCGAACGCTGAAGGCGCGGTATCTCGACAGCAAATGATGCGCATGCTAATTGGGCCAGCATTAGATTAAGGGTTTGACTCATGCCCAAAAATGTCGCCGCCGAGGTCGCGCATTCACTTCGACAGCGCATTGACTCGGGCGAATGGAGTGACACGCGCCGCCTGCCGAATGAGCGCGAGCTCGCCGCTGAATACAGTGTCGCGCGCAATACGCTACGAAGCGCGATCGACAAGGTTGCCGCCGACGGAACTGTACTGCGTCAAGTCGGACGCGGAACGTTTTTGCGTCGCGATGCCAAAGACGATTTTATGACCATCATTCAGAAGCTATCAGGCGTGAGCCCCATCGATATGATGGCGGTGCGCCGGATCATCGAGCCGCGTGCGGCTGCGCTCGCCGCGACCAATGCCAGCGCCGACGCACTTAAGGAGATCGCAGCGGTGCATTCCGCCTCAGTCGCCGCATGCGAAGTAGAAGCGTTTGAACGTTGTGACGCCGAACTCCATCAGAAAATCTTCGCCGCGACGCGCAACGATCTTCTCAACCATCTCCACGAAATACTACGCTTGATCAGGGGCCAGGAGCTTTGGCTCGCAATAAAGCGACGCTCGTTCAGCCCCGAACGCCGAAACGCATACTGCCAGGAGCACGGTGCGCTGGTCGCGGCTTTGCTGCGGCGCGATGCCGAGGCGGCAGCGATTGCGATGCGCGCCCATCTGGAAACAGTCAACCGCGATCTGTTTGCCGGGAGCGAATTGTCATAAGTCTCACAGCAACGGCTGTTCGGCAAACTCACACCGCGATGTGTCAAGGATCGCCATGATCCGCCCGCTCCGGGTTCGTTTCGGTCGCGGCGATCGCCAATTGATTCCGAGCTGGCGGCCGCGCTCCAGCTTTTGGGCCGACGCCATGGCCAGGGCCACGACTCGGGAAAAATGATCTGAATAGTGGAAGGCAGACGCCATACCGATCTGCCTTCCTCCAGCAATGCTTTATCCGATCGGAGGCCGCTGCGTGTGCCAGTCCGTGGCCGATTGGAATGCATGCGCAGCGCGCGCGAGCACGTCCTCCGACAGATGCGGGCCGACCAGTTGCATGCTGAGCGGCATCCGATCTGAAGCCATTCCCATCGGCAGCGTGATCGTCGGACTTCCGCTAAAATCAAACACGGCAGTGAAGCGCAAGATGTTCAACAGCACATTCGGATCGGCACCGTATTCACTCATCTTCGTCAGCGTTGGAACCGGCACCGGCATCGTCGGAACGAGCAAGAGGTCGATGTCTTCGAACAACGCTGCCAGAGCGCCGGAGAACTTGAGTCGTTCGTGATGAATGGCGGCGATTTCGACGCCGCTGACGGAGCCGCCCTGCTCGATCAGTTGCGCAAGATCCGGTCCATATTCCGACTTGCGTGACGGATACGTCTCCAGGTGAGCCTCCGCCGTCTCCACCGAGCACATCGGAATCCACTGGCTGACGAGCCTCTCGTATGAGGGGAAACGAACTTGACGAATTTCGGCCCCCAAATCCGCGAGCGTGCGTTCCGCTTCCAGCAACGCGGCTACGACCTGCGGGTCTATTCCTTCCTGGGTATATCTGCGATCTACGCCGATCCGGAGACCGCGCACGCCATCCCCGATCCCAGCCAGATAATTCGGCACGGGAGCCTGCAAGGCCGTCGGGTCGTTCGAGTCGGCGCCCGCGATGACGCCCAGCATCGCCGCGGCGTCGGCCGCGCTCCGGCACATCGGGCCGACATGATCGAGGGAGTCCGCCAACGGGAAGATACCGTGCCTGCTCACCCGGCCCCACGTCGGCTTGATGCCGGTGAGGCCGCAGGTCGCGGACGGGAACCTGATGGAACCGCCGGTGTCGCTGCCGATCGAACCATAGCAAAGCCCCGCCGAGGTCGCGACGCCCGATCCGGTCGATGAGGAACCAACCCAATAGTTCACGTTCCAGGGATTGAGCGGTCCCTGATCGTCAGGATGATGGCTCGTGTAGGCGCCTTCGGTCATCTTGAGCTTTCCAAGTATGACGGCGCCGGCGCGCTCGAGCCGGTCCACGATCGTCGCATTGAAGGACGGAACGAACTTCGCGTGTATCCTGGTGCCGCCGGCGGTCGGCGCAAACGTCGTGTAGCACAAGTCCTTTAGCCCGATCGGCACGCCATGAAGCGGACCGCGCCAGATGCCCTTGGCGATCTCCCGGTCGCGTTCCTTCGCCTGCGCCATGGCCCGCTCCGCAAGGACAACCGCGTAACCGTGAAAATTTCCGTCGAGCTTCCCAATGCGGCTCAACGTTGCTTCGGTGACCTCCGAGGGCAACGCCTCTTTGCGACGAAAGAGCTCCGAGAGTTCAATGATAGACTTGTAGTGCATTTGATCCTCAGACATGCTGACGCCCTATTTCACTGCCCATGCGCGACGATGCCGACAGCGGCATCGTTTTGCCACCTTCGCCGCCTTCGCGGGCATAGCATACCAATTTTCAGACTTGTCCCACGCCAAATACCGCACGCTGCCGCATCGAGCGTGAGACTGTTCACCCCAACTCCATAGCGCCCTAGAACTGGACACCACGCGTCAAGGCGCCGTCCACGACAAGGTTCGTCCCAGTGATGAAGCTTGCGGCCCGGCTCGCAAGAAACACGACGCCATTCGCCATCTCCTGCGGCGTACCCATGCGGCCGGTCGGATTAAGGGCCAGCGCAGTCTTGTACAGTTCGGGATTGTTGTCCTTGATCATGTTCCAGACCCCACCTTCGAAGTAGGTGTTGCCCGGCGATACGGAATTGGCGCGTATACCCTTGCTCGCCAACTGGTAAGCCAGACCCTGCGTATAATGGATGATCGCGGCCTTGAAGGTGCCATAGGGACCGCTTGCAAAGTCGACCTCGCGGCCGGAGACGCTGGAGATCGTCACGATCGCACCGGCGCCGCTCTTTTCCAGATACGGCATCGCTGCGTCCACCAGCCGCACCGTTCCCATCATGTCGGTGGAGAATTCCTTTTGCCAGCTCTCCTCGTCTTGCCCGACGGCGAGTGCGCTGACATTGGAGACGACGGCATCGACGCCACCGAGCTTCGATGCCATATCGCTCACCCATGCCTTGAGCGCTGCACCGTCGGACACATCGACCGAACCGCCGAAGGCCGCAACCCCCTTGGTCTTCAGCGCCGCGACCGTGCTGTCCACGTCCGTCTGATTGCGCGCGCAAATTCCGACATTGGCGCCTTCGGCCGCGAAGGTTTCGGCAATCGCCCTGCCGATTCCCTTGGTGCTGCCCGTGACGAGAACCTTGGCTCCTTTGAGTCCCAAATCCATTTTTCGTCTTCCTCCCTGGTCATTCAACTTCAACCGATGCCCTCACACAAGGCCCGTTCGAGGAAGGCAGGCAGCCTCACAAAAGAAGTTGCGCACGGACATTGTCCGCGTTGACGTCCTCACCGGTCAGCGAACGCGTGATCTTGCCCTTCTCCATGATGTAGCATCGCTCCGCGATCGCCAGGATCGTGTCGAGATTCTGTTCGACGAAGACGATTGTCGTCCCGAGTTCGCTCCGGAACGATTTCAGCGCGCCGCAAATGTTCTGCACGATCGACGGTTGCACACCCTCGGACGGCTCGTCCAGGATCATCAACGACGGATTGCCGATGAGCGCCCGCCCAATGGCGAGCTGCTGTTGCTCGCCTCCGGACATGGTGCCTGCAATCTGCCGACGGCGCTCCTTCAACCGCGGGAAATACTCATAAACAAGCTCCGGCAGCTTCTTTCCCTTCGGTCCGCCGATCAGCTCACCGACTTGCAGATTTTCCTCGACGCTCATCTGCGGAAAGACGTCCCGTCCCTGCGGGATATAGCCGAAGCCCGCGCGGGCTCGCGCATCCGCCTGCAACAGCGTCACATCCCGGCCCATGAAAGTGATGGTGCCGCGCCAGGTATCGAGCAGCCCGATGAGGCATCGCATCAGCGTTGACTTGCCGACGCCGTTGCGGCCGATCACGCCGACAATTTCGCCGCGGGAGACCGACATGCTCACGCCCTGCAGGATCGGCGTGGCGTCGTAGCCCGCCCAAAGCTCCGATACGTCCAGAATCTGATCAGTGGGCATGTGTCTTACCGAGGTAGATTTCAGCGACCTTCTCGTCCTCAATGATGGTCTCGAGACTGCCGCGCGCAAATATCTTGCCGAGATGCAGCACGGTAACGCGCTGGGCGATCTGGCGAACAAATGCCATATCGTGCTCGACGACGAGAACCGTCATGCCCTCGGCATTGAACGACTGGATGAGTTCTCCGGTCTTGAACGTTTCCTCCGGCGACATCCCCGCGGTCGGCTCGTCCAGCAGCAGGAGCTGTGGCTTCAATGCCAGCGCCATCCCGATCTCGAGCCATTGCTGCTGGCCGTGCGAAAGCGCGCCCGCAAGTTTGCCGCTGTCCGACGTCAGATTGAGCAGCGCGAGCAGCCGATCCTCCTCGGCGGCGCGTTCAGCGCCTGAAAAGCGCGCCTGCAGCGCGACCTGGATGTTCTGCCGAACTGGCAGCTCCTTGAAGACGCTCGGCGCCTGCATCTTGATGCTCATGCCCCGCTGCACACGTGCAAAGGGCCGCTCTTCGGTGATATCGACGGAGTCGAACAAGATCGTGCCCTTTGTCGGCGGATAAAGGCCGACGATTAGCTTGAACAGCGTGCTCTTCCCCGCACCGTTGGGACCGATCAGGCAATGAACCTCGCCGACATTCACCGTGAGATCGACGTCTGAGACGGCCGTCAATCCACCGAAGCGTTTCGTCACACCTTTCACATCGACCAGCGCCATGGTTAAGTCTCGTCCGATTGCAGGCGGCTGGTGTCCGGCAGAGCCGGGTTCGCACCGCGCCGCCGGCGCCCCGTCAATCGATCGACGACAAGCTTGCCGACACCGAGGACGAAGCCTTGCGGTGCCAACATCACCGTGGCGAGAAGAAGCCCGCCCATCAGCACCAGCGCCGCCTGCTGACTGTAGACCGTAATGGTCTGGAAGCCGAACAGAAGCAGGAACGAGCCTACCAGCGTAGCGGTCAGGTCGCTCCTGCCCGAAAACGCCACCCACACGATCGGCATGGCTGCCGCCGGCAGGCCGATGCTCGACGGGGTAATGAACTGCCCCCAGGACGTATAGAGCGCGCCGCTAAGACCGGCGAGCCCGCTGCCAACGACAAACGTCAGGAGCTGATATTTGCGAACGTCGTAGCCGAGCATCTCGGCCCGTTGCGGATTTTCGCGCGTGGCCACGATCACGTTGCCGATGCGCGAATTCACCAGCATGCGCAGCGCCATGTAGACCAGGACGATCAGCGCGACCATCAGGTAGTAGAGCGCCGATCCATCGAAGTAGAAGTCGCCGACGGCAAGCGGATCCATCCCCTTCATGCCATTGAAGCCGTTTAACCGCGCAGAGCCGATGTGCCACTCCGGTCCAGCCGTCTGCCCAAGGAAGAACGCCAGCACCAGAGTGGCCGACAGCGTCACGATGCCGAAGAAGATGCCGTTGATGCCGCCCCAGATCAGGAAGTAACCGAGGATCCCCGCCGCTATCATCGCGATGATAACCGACAGGACCAGCGCGGCGATCGTCGTCGAACCTCCGCCCATGTTGATCGCGAGCACGCCATAGGCATAACCGGAGATGCCGAAGAAGAACGTCTGGCCGAACGACAGCATGCCACCGTAGCCCCACATCAGGCAGAGGCCGAGCGCCATGAATATCCAGATCAGGAAGTAGGAGAAATTCCCGACATCATAGGGGTCCGCAAACATCGGATAGATCAACGCACCTGCCAGCACCGCCAGGAAACAGGACCAGAAGGTCCATCCCCGTCCCAAGGTCTGCGAACCATCAAGCAGTCTAAGCATCAGGTCACCCGCTCAGCGCCCACGACGAACCAACACGCTGGAAAGCCCTTCCGGCAGGACGCGAATGATCAGGATGACTGCAAACAGCATGCCGATCTGGCCGATGATCTGCCCATAACTCGCATTCAAGGCCATTCGAATCACCGCCAGGAATACCGCAGCCGGTGCGGTCCCAAGCAGAACGTTCGCTCCGCCGACCACGACCGTGACGAAGCTCTCGACCACAAACGTCGCGCCCATCGTCGGGATCAATGTCATCGTCGGTGCATAAAGGGCGCCGCAGAGGCCTGCGAGCCCGGCGCCAATGCCGAAACTGATCGCATAGATACGTCCCGTACGTGCGCCCAACGCCTTCGCCATTGCGGCATTTTGCATCGTCGCGCGCGCGATCACGCCGAAGCGCGTTTTCATGAATGTCACGTAGAGCCCGATCAGCACGGCGATCGCACAGGCGAACAGCACCAGGCGATACGTCGAGAATGTGTAGTCCCCGATCGCAAAGCTGCCCTCCGGCGTTCCGATGCCCGTAACTGAAGATCCTACAATGAGCAGCATTGATTGCGTAACAATCAGGCTGAGGCCCCAGGTGGCAAGCAGCGAATCCAGCGGCCTCTTGTAGAAGCGGCGAACGATGAGATATTCGACGGCAACTCCGATCAGTCCTGCCGTCAACGCGGCAAGCGCCTGGGCAATAGCAAGCGGCACACCGAGTTTCACCAATCCGACGGTCACATAGGCGCCGCACATGATGAACTCGCCATGCGCCATGTTGATGACGCCCATCATGCCGAACACGATGGCGAGACCTGCCGCCGAAAGAATCAGAAACGCGAAGACATCGGCGAACTGATAAAATACCGAAAATAGTTCAGCCGACATCCAGGCCCCCTTCTCTTGATGGCGCCGCATCGTTGCGGCGCCCGTGCAATCCAAAGTCATGACTCGATCAGGCACGAATTAAGAGAGCAAGATTCGTGCCGGCGTATGTGTCACGACTTGTTCGGAAGATGACTCGGCGTGTACTGATCCTTGTCATTCTTCTTGGTGAGGTCGCAGCCTATCTGGCCGAGCCAATACGGCTGAATCGTGCCGTAGTCTTTCTCGACCGTGACCTGATGTTGAGGACCGACGGAGATCAGACGCATCCGGTGTGACGTGTGCTGGCTCTTCGGATCGATGCAGACCTTGCCTTCGGGCGCATCGATGCAGGCGTCGCCGGTCGCGATCACCTTGCGCATGTCCTCGAGCTTGGTTGATTTCGCCTTCTCGACCAGCGTCTTGTACATGTAGATCGCGTTGTAGGCATTGTAGCCCATATCATTGATGTAGAGTTCATCGGGGAACTTGGCGTGCCAGCGTTTCTTGAAGTCGTTGGCTTCGGGCGTATCGATCTCCTCGAACCAGTTCGCAGTTGCATGCATGTTGTTGAGCGCCGGCGGCTTGAACCGCTTGTGCTCGAAGCCGAGCATGATCTTGATCGACGAGGCCATCGGTAAATTGAGTTTCGCCGCTTCGGCCTGTTCGAAGAAAGAGTCCTGGGCGGCACCGACGTTGATCGTCAAAAGCCAATCCGGCTTCGCCTTCTGGATATTCTGGATCGTCTGCGCGAACTGCGAGACCCCGAGCGGGATGAATTCCTCACCGACCACCTCGCCGCCGAGATCCTTCATGATTTTCCGGTTCCACTCCGCCGAGATCTGACCGAAATTGTAGTCGGCGGCGATGACGTAGACCTTCTTGCCGAATTTTTCCACCATCCAGGGGATCAGGGTGGAGAACTGCTGTTCGGGGACCGCCCCCATGCTGATCATGCTGGCGTCGCATACGCCGCCCTCATACTGGTTGGTGTAGAAGTACGGGGTGGTCGTTCGGTCGATGATCGGCCGGACGGCCTCGCGCGACGCGGAGGTGATGCCGCCGATCAGCACGTCGACCTTGTCGCGGCTGAGCAGACGGCGCGCGAACTCCTGATATCTGGCATTGTCGCCCTGCGGATCGAGATGGATAAGCTCGATTTGCCGTCCGAGAATGCCGCCGCTCTTGTTGATTTCCTCGACCGCCAGCTGCGAGCCGTGGAGCTTCGGCATGCCCATGAACGCAAGGTCGCCGGAGACGTCCTCGAGCAGACCGATTTTCAATGGAGGCTCGGCCGCCCGAGCGGCACCGGCCGCGGCCGTCACGAGCGTGACGCCAAGAAACGCAGTTCTGAACAGACTTGCTGATTTCATCTAAATGTCCCCTTGTTGAAAGCTACTGGAGTTCATGCCTTGAGGTAATTTTTCAGAATCGACGCACCCATCGTGTATTTCGGGTCGACCATGTTGCCGAGCCGCATGCGCCCGGCCTGGCTGAGCAGCATGTACGCGTCGATCTCGTCGAAGCCGTAATCGGCGCTCATCCATCGCGTGAGCTCGCGATAGGCGATGCGGGCCGCGTCCTCAAGCGGGCGCGCGCTGCCGATCGTCATGATAAAGTCGCGTGTCTCCAGCCGCGGCCAGGCGAAGCTCCAGTTCTTGATCAGATCGACCTGGAGCGTGACGGTCGCTCGCTGTTCGAGCGCGACGCCGGAGAGTTCGCCATCGCCCTGCGTGGCATGGCAGTCGCCAACGTAGAGCATGCCCCCCTCGGTATGCACGGGCAGATAAAGGATTGCGCCGGGCGCGACGTCGGGCAGATCCATGTTGCCGCCATGGTAGTCCGGCTGCAGCGAGGAGATTGCCTCGATTTCCGGCGACACGCCGATCGTGCCGATGAACGGCTCGTAGGGCAGCGTGATCTTGTCGCTCCAGCGCACCCCGTTTCGGTCGACGTGGAGCTTTTTCACGCGCTCGGGCAGCGGCGGATTGAGCAGCGCCGTGGAACTGGTGCCGACCAGCCCGCCGAACTCCGGAATAATGCAGGTCGTTCCAGCCGGCTGGTCGCCACGCGTCTCGACATCACGGATATAGACGGCAAGGCAATCCCCCTTCTTGGCGCCTTTGACCGCGATCGGTCCGCATTGCGGGTTGAGGTAGGGGAAATTAAGCTTCGCTGTCGGGCTGTCGCTCTCGCTGGTGAGCGCGCCCCCGAAGGCGTCTTCGGTTTCCACGACGACGACCGCTCCTGGATCAATCGAGAGAGCAGGCTTTGCGTAGGGTCCATAGACGTAGTGGAAGCTCCCCTGCTGCTCGATCGTTAAACTATGCGTCGTGCCGGCCGCCCCGCTGGCGATGGCCCGCTTCGACATGATGGAACTCTGCAACCAATCTTCTGTATTCATGCGAAAGGCTCCTCAGATCAAAGAGCGGGGTGACGCTTGTGCCAATCGGTGACGCGCTGGAACGCATCCCCCGCGCGGACGAGAGCGGATTCGTCAAAGTGGCGCCCGACGAATTGGAAGGCCACGGGGCCGCCGTTGGGGGCAAAGCCGCCGGGAAGCGTGATCGTCGGGCTGCCGGTCATGTCGAAGGGGCAGGTAAAGCGGAGCAATCCGGCGATCAGCGAGGGGTCTTCGCCAAGCGCCGCCATCTTGGCGAGCGTGGGAGCGGCAAAAGCCTGGGCCGGGACCGCGATGAGATCGACCTGCTCGAACACAAGCCGCAAGGCTCCGCGAAACGCTTCGCGCCGCAGCACGATCTTCTGGTAGTCCGTGCCTGACTGCTGGAGACCAAGATCGAGCAGTCCTGCAAGCCCCGGCCCATATTCGGCCTTGCGCGCGGGATAAGTCTGTTCGTGGGCGACGGCAGCCTCGATACCGCAAAGCGGGAACCAGTCGTCGATCACCGCCCTGGCATCCGGAAACGTGATCTCACGGATCTTCGCACCCAAATCCGCGGCGGCGCGCAGGCCCTCGCTGAGCACCTTGGCTGCGGCCTCATCCGTGCCTTCGCTGGTCCAGCGCCGATCGATGCCGATCGTCAGCCCCCGCAGATCGCCGGACAGCCCCGCCAGATAGTCCGGTACAGGCAGCGGTACGGCGGTCGTATCGTTGGGGTCCGAGCCAGCGATCACACCCAGCATCGCGCCGCAATCGGCCGCGCTGCGTGTCATCGGCCCGATGTGATCCAGCGTGGCAGCCAGTTCGTACGCGCCGTAGCGGCTGACCCGTCCCCAGGTCGGCTTCAGCCCCGTAATGCCGTTGGCGGCGGACGGAAAGCGGATCGATCCGCCGGTATCGGTTCCGAGCGATCCGAAGCAGAGGCCCGCCGCGGTGGCGGACCCCGAACCGCTCGACGACGCTCCCGGCCATAATTCCACATTCCATGGATTTTTCGGCGGGTCGATTTTCGGGTGATGATCGGCGTAGGCCCCCTCGGTCTGCTGCAGCTTGCCCAGGATGATCGCGCCTGCGTCCTTCAGGCGCGTAACCACCGTAGCGTCCGCGCTCGGACGGAACTCGCGATGGATGGTCATGCCGTGCGCGGCCGGCGCACCCTTGACCCAGCAAAGATCCTTAACCGCAACAGGCACGCCATGAAGCGGGCCCTTGATCCTGCCGGAGACGATTTCCTTCTCTGCAGCGGCGGCTTCCGCGAGCGCAGAGTCAGCCATGATATAGACGTAACTCTTGAGCTTGCCATCGAGCCGCCCGATCCGTTCGAGCATCGCCTTCGTCACTTCAAGCGGCGATAGCTTCTTCGCATGGATCTGCTGCCCGACTTCGACCAGCCCGAGATAGTGAAGATCTGTGGTCGGCATCGCCCTCGCCCCCGTGTTCGTTTCACCTGCAGATCCGCGGTCGCTTACCGCGCACGCGTCTTCCTTCTGGCGACACCGACGCATCGCCAATCTCTTTCGGCGACAGACAAAAGAAAAAAGCCATCCGCCCCTCCTGATTGAGGTGACGAATGGCTCTGGTGCCGCCGCTATGATCTATCGCATGGCTTCAAGTTCGAACAGAGCACTCAATGCCCGGATCTGGACGTCATCGGCCAAATCAGAACAAGCAAGGTTCGTCAGGAAGCCCTATCCCTCAAAGTTTAAGTCCGCGCCCCGCGCAATGTCAACGAGGGTAGCCGCACAAATTTAGCAGGACTGCTGCTCAGCAAATCAGCAAGACCTCCTGCGCCGATATCGGGCATGATGATCTCATCAAGACGTTGCGCTGTCGAAAGCCATAGATGACGAAGCCGTCGATTCCAGTTGGCATTGTATGCTCGCAGTCCGGGCCTTATCAGGCTATGGGGCGCGAGATCCTCAAGAGCGCTTTGATGGCGGTCGACGAAATCAATAACAGTGCTGATTTCGACTTCACGCTCACCGCCCATGTCCGCGATCCCCGCGGCGTCATTGCAGAGTATCACACGGCCTGTGACGACCTCATCCGCAACACCGGCGTCGAACATATCATCGGCTGCTACACGTCGGCGTCGCGCAAGCAGGTGCTACCGATCGTCGAGCGTACCGATCGTCTGCTCTGGTATCCCGCGCGCTACGAAGGCTTCGAATGCTCCGACAACGTCATTTATGTCGGCGCGTCCCCAAACCATAACGTCCTGCCGCTTGTGCGCTATGTACTCGACAACATATCGCGCCACGTATTCTGCGTCGGATCCAACTATGTCTGGACATGGGAAACCAATCGCGTCACGCGCGAGCTCGTAACGGCGGCGCAGGGAACCATCCTCGCGGAACGATTGCTCGAGCTGGGCGAAAGTGCGGTCGAGCATATCGTCGACGAAATCGTGCGCCGCCGGCCGCCGGTCGTCTTCAATACGCTGGTAGGCAGTTCAAGCTACGATTTCATCCGCGCGTTTCATGCCGCCACCGCGACCGCCGGTCTCGATATTCCGATGCTAAGCTGCAGTCTCTGCGAGCCTGAACTCAAGATCGTCGGACCGGCATCCTCCGGCTGCATCACCTCGTCAGCCTATTTCGAGAGCATCCGCCTGCCCGAGAATCGTGCCTTCGTCGAGCGTTGGAAGGCTCGTCACGGTGAAACCAGCAGTCCTTCCGTCGATGGGCAGTCGGCCTACGTCGCGGTCTATCTGCTTGCACGCGCACTGCAGCGGGCCGGCACATCCGGCATTGCCGAGGTACGACGCGCTGCGGTCGGCTATCGCTACAATTCGCCGCAGGGGCCGGTCTGGATCGACGGCGACAACAACCATTGCGTCCTTACGCCACGCTTGGCGATCTCGAACGTGCAAGGGCAGTTTGACATCTTCTGGGAAGCCGACGCGCCCGTAAAGCCGGACCCTTACCTGTCGCAACTCGACGTCGCCGTCCGCCTTTCGAGGGACGGATCGTCGCCGAAAGCGCCTCACCTGCGGATCGTGAAATGAGCAAACCGTCTTCATTTTCCATCCGCGGCCGCAAGGCCCTTGTCGCCATCAAGGACGACCGCGATCTGTCGATCGTCAGGCGCCAGTTCGGGCGTCTTGGAATTGACGTCGCGACATGGGAACCGGATAGCGCGCTCGAATGCCATGCGGACGTTGTCCTGATCGACGACGAATTCCTGCCGCTTATCCCGACGATGCAGCGTGCGTTCCTTGGAAGTCCCGTCATCGCGCTGCTGGGTACGGAAACGCCGAGCCGGCTGAAGCTTGTGCTCGACCTCGACCCGGCGTCGTTTCTGGTCAAGCCGCTGCGTTCGGCCGGAATTTACGCGGCGCTGGTCATGGCGTTCGAGCGGAGCGAGCGCACCAACGCGTTGAAACAACAGGTCCTCAAGCTGGAAGAACGCCTTCGCTCGCGACGCGTCGTGCTGGCCGCCGTCCTTCAGGTGATGCATTCGCACGCCGTCGCCGAACCGGCCGCCTTTGCACTGATCCGGCGCGCCGCCATGGAACAGCGAAAAACGATCGAGCAGATGTCGGCGGAGATTGCGGCAAAGGGCAGCTTGCCCCGCGCGACCGGGTAGAATGATCCGTCGGTCCCTGCAGAATGCCGTCGATCGCTTCTGCGACGGCGGAAACCGCACGGCCCGCAGCGTTTTTCGAGTGAAGCGGACGCCGGTCGGGGGGGCCGGCGCATTCCTGACATCGATGTCGCCGCGTCTACAGCGGCTTGATTTCGACCTTGCGAAATTTGACCAGGCCCTTGTCGCTCTCGACGCCCTTGTCGTCCTTGAGCCCCAATCCGTGTTGCAGCGCGATCCGTCCGCTGGCAAATTTGGCGTCCTGCGCGCCGTCGACGGTCTTCTGCCCGTTGAGCGTCACGGTGAATGTCGAGCCCTTCGCCGTGATCTCATAGACATTCCACTTGCCAGCGGCCTTCGGCATCGGATTGACCTTGCCGACGTTGACGATCGCGCCGGTGCCGTAGGTCGGGTCGGGACGGGCATCCCAGATGTTGACCTCATAGGCCGAGGCGCTGCCGATCTTGTCCGGATCGGTGCAGCGAATGAAAATGCCGCTGTTGGCATCGCTATCGACCCAGAATTCGGCCCTGATCTGATAATCGGTATAGGCGTTCTTCGAGACGAGAAAGCCGTTGCCCCTGTCGGCGACGACGGCGCCGTCCTCGATGCGCCAATTGGCGTCGCCGACCTGGTTGAAATTGTCGAGGTTCTTGCCGTCGAACAGCGTGATCCAGCCGGCATCGGCCTGGGCCGAGGTCCGATGCGCGGACGAGAAAGCGGCGAACCCGACCACAAGCAAGGCAATGCTGACGGCTGACCAGCGTTTCATGATGAATTCCCCCCGAATTGAACATTGTTTTTGACGCGAGGCCTGTTGAAGTCCCGCATAAGTTTCGATCGCCGGCGACGATAGCAGGCGGCAAGTGGCTCTGGAAGCCTGCGCGAGGCCGTCAGGAAAACGTCATTCGCAATCAGGCCGCCGGCAGACGAGGTCGATCTCGATCAGGGCGTCGTAGGCAAGACCGGTGACGCCGACGCAGGTGCGGGCCGGCAGGCGGCCTTCCGCGAAATAACTTCGATAGGTCGCGTTCACAGCCGCGTAATCCTGCCGGAACCGCGTCAGATAGATCCGCGCCATCACGACATGCTCAAAGCCGAGATCGAGCCCCGCCAGCACCAGCCTCAGATTCTCCATCACGGCGCGGGTCTGCTGCTCGATACCATCGGGCAATTGGCCGGGTGCATCGGGCGTATCTGGCATCTGTCCGGTGACAAAGACGATGCCGTCGGTTTCGACGGCATGGCTGAACGGCGCAACCGGCGTTGGGCCGCCTGCGATCATGTGAAATTTCACGGGATCCGGCTCCTACGATCGCGGGACATGTTCGAACAGGCGTTTGCTCAGGATGGCATGAACGCCCCAATTGCCATCCACCACCTGGGTCACGCCGAAATCCACCGCGGATGACATCAGCGCGATCGCCTCGTCCTCGCTCAGCCCCTTGATGTGCATCAGGAATCGCCGCATCTTGCGGAACGCATCCTTCATCGCAAGATCGAGCGACGAGGTCGCATAGACCTCGCTTTGGCCTTTGGCGCCGAACTCGGCGAGATAGTTCGGGTGGCTGAAGCCGGTCAAAACCCAGTCGGTCGCGGTCTCGATCAAGGGATAGGTCAGGTCGGCGAAGACGCGGCCGGCGAGGTCCGCCCGCTTGTGCAGAATGAGCTGGAAGGTCCCGGTCATCGAACATTCGATGGCGGTACCGCCCAGTTCGCCGTCGCCTTGCGTCGCATGCGGATCGCCCACCGACAGCAGCGCGCCCGGCACCGACACCGGCAGATAGACCGTCGATCCCTTGCCAAGCCTCCAATTGTCGAGATTGCCGCCGAAATAGGATGGCGGAATCGAGTCGACGAAATCCACTTCGCGGGGTGCGACCGCGATGACACCGAAATGCGGACGCAGCGGAATCCGAATGCCGTCGAGCACGTTATGCCTTCGCTTGACCGAGCCTGGTGCGACCGGCACGCCCGGATAATCGTAGGTCGCGTGAACCACGCCGAACGGATCGGTTTGCGGCTCCCAGCGATAGGAATACAGCGCCCGCGCATACGGCCGCTCGTCATGATCGCCTTCGCGCCCCGCGAAGCAGATCTCGTAGATCGTCACCGCCTCACGCGGTTTCGGCTCGGCGAGCAACTCGTTGTAGTGATATCCCCACCATGCCGCGACGCTGCTGCCGAACACCTGGCCTTCAAAGTCCGGGTTTCGGCTGGCGCGCGGCACGACGTCGAGGATGCGGACCTCCAGCACATCGCCGGGCTGGGCATCCTTCACCGCCACCGGACCGGTACAGATGTGAACGCCAAAGCCTTCGCCGGCGCCGCGGCCGTATACCGATGCGTCCATCGGTCCGGCGCCGCGCCGGTCGACATTCTTGGCGTTATGCGTCCAGTGAAACACGCTTTCAGCTCCGGCGTCGCCGGTGATCATTCGCTCGGGATCATCAGAGGCATGCTGCGTCAGGGTCTCGATCGTGATGGTGTCGCCAGAATTGATCTCGGTCTGCGGCTGCAGCGATCTGCTGAAATATCCCCAATGCACGCGCGCCGCCTCCACCGCAAGGTGATGATGACGGTGGCCGTCTTCGGCGCTCGGGGTAGCCAAATCCGCCTGCGCGGGTGCGGCGCACGTCCGATCGCACGCCGATGAATGATGGCCGCGCAGCTGCGCCAGCGCCTGCTGCGGCCAGCCGCGCTGGCCGACCGCAGCGGAGGAGACCGTCGCACGCTCGATTTCCTGCTGACGAAACTCGCGCGGCGACAGCCCGAAGCGATGACGGAACGCCCGGCTGAAATGCGCGGAATCATTGAAGCCGTTGCGGTAGGCGATTTCCGAGATCGAATGGTGCGCCTCGGCTGGATTCGACAGTTCCGCCGAGGTCCGCTGCAGCCGGCGCTCGCGCAAATAATGCGTGAAGCTGCTTCCGGAGCCTTCGAACAGCTTTTGCATATAGCGCTCGGAGATGCCTTCGATCGCAGCCACCCGCGCCGGTGTGAGATCGGGGTCGTCGAGCTTGCGTTCGATGGTCTGGCAAAGCCGGTGCAGGATCGCCGCCTGGGTCGCGGTACCGCCCGCTTCCGTCGTCGGCGCCACCAGTTGCCGCACGAATGTCGGCAGCAGGTCGGCGAGGCCTTGGGCGACCGCGGTCCATTCGGCGTCGGACAGCGCCTCCAGATTTCGCGCAGCCGATTCCAGCGTGCGCGAAAACACCTCGGTGAAACCGCCTGGTGCCAGCACCCGGACCTCGTCGAACACCGGCTTGCTGACCTTGCGGCCGTGAAATGCATCCGATGTTACCGACAAAACCACGGCCCGCACGTCACGCTGGAACGACACGCTCCAGTCGCCCTTTCGCGGCAGCAGCAGCAGGTGCCCGGTCGAAATGATCTGATGGCCGGTGGCGGTCCGCAGTGTGACCCCGTCCTCCATCGGCAGCAGCACGATCGGCACGTCGTCGGCGCGATGCGGCAACGGCGAGACGACCTGTGACCCTGCCGCCAGCTTGGCCAGCACCACGCCCTCGGCGTTGCGGCGTGAGGCCGTGGCATGCCCGGCGTGAACGGTCGGGGCCGCCGAGGGCTGCAGACCGACGGCGCCGAGAACGTCCCGCCACGCCTCCAGCCGGTCGCCTTCGGAATAGGACTCGCTCGTGAACGGGCGGAAGCTCATATTTCGACCCCAAACAGCGGAATCGAAGCAACCTCCGTGCCAAGGCCGCGGCCCGTGAGGTCCCGGTGGCCACCAGACGCAACTGCCGGATATCCTCAAAGGCCTGCAACCTGCGGATATGCTTGGGGGATACCGGGTTCCATGCCCAGTACGTCAGTCGCACCTGAACACGTTCTTCCGGAGCGTGCCGTGGACGCCCCAATTGGCATCGACCACCTGGGTCACCCCGAAATCGGCTCCCACCGACATCAGCGAGATTGCCTCATCTTCGCTCATTCGATGCACAGTCATCAGGAACCGGCGGAGCTTGCGGAACGCGTCGCGCATTGCACGGTCGAGGCTCGAATGATTGGCGATTTCGGTCTGCGCGTCGGCCCCGAGTTCGGCGAGGTAATTCGGATAGGTGAAGCCGTACACCGACCAGACGTTGTCGGTCTCCAGCATCGGATGGGAAAGCCCCTCCAGCGCTGTGCCGCCGAGATCGCGGTGCTTGTGCAGGATGAACTCGAAGTCGCCGGTCAAGGATGTCTCGATCGCGGTGCCGCCGAGTTCGCTGTCGCCCTGGGCCGCGTGCGGGTCTCCCACCGAGAAAAACGCGCCGGGCACCGCGACCGGATAATACATCCGCGCACCCTTGCCGATCCGCCAGTCATCGATGTTGCCGCCGGTGTAGCTCGGCGGGATCGAGCTGACGAAATCCGATTCCGATGGCGCGAGTCCCATGGTGCCGAAGTGGAGACGCGCCGGCACTTTGACATGGCTGAGGATATTCTCGCGCTTGCGAATGGTGGTGTGATCGACCCGCACGCCCGGATAATCGATCGTCGAATGCACGATGCCGTCCGGATCGGTCTGCGGAGTCCAGACGTAATTATAGACGGCCTTCGCAAACGGCTCGCCCGAGGTGTCGAGTTCGAAAATGGTGACGACTTCGCGCGGCTTCGGCTCCTCGATCAGGTCGTGATAGTGAAAACCCCAATTTGCCGCCACATTGGAGCCGAAGCAGCGGCCGGCATGGCAGGCATGGCAACTGGGGCGCGGCCGGATGTCCAGGATACGGACTTCCAGCACATCGCCGGGCTCGGCATTCTCGACCGCGATCGGCCCGGTCAGCAGATGCACGCCAACCCCCTCGCCCGACCCGCGAATAAACGGGCCCTCGGTCGGACCGGCGCCGCGCCGGACCACCGCCTTATGCTCGCGGCTCCAATGGAACACGCTTTCCGCGCCCGGGTCGTCGGCGATCATGCGCTCGTAGTCGTCATTGGCATGGTGCGTCAATGTCTCGATGGTGGCGCGGTCTCCGGAACGCAATGTCAAAGCCGGAGACACTTTCTTGCTGAAGTATCCCCAGTGAACGGAAGCCGGCGAAACCGGTAGCGTAAAATGCTTCATGCGAGTGCCTCTTCAGATAAGCGATCGGGAATTGACCGGACAGCCAGCGCGGCTGCGCCGGCAAGCCGAAGACGGATCCGACCTCATCCTGAGAGTCTGACTGAAAAATGGGTGAGTGATCTCAGCGGGTGTGATTCCATCGGATTTGCAAAGAGTTCGAAGGAGATCACGATGCCCTGGACTGAAATCACTCGGGAGCAATATCGGCGGGACGAACTGCGTTATGCAAGCGATATGACCGATGCGGAGTGGAGGCTGATCGAGCGCCTTTTGCCGCGAGCACACCGGCGCGGTCGGCCGCGCAGGACCGATCTGCGTAGTGTTGTGGAGGCGGTGCTCTATATTCTGTCGACGGGCTGCCAGTGGCGGGCGTTGCCGCAGGAGTTCCCGCCTTATTCGACAGTGCAGGGCTATTTTTATGCGTGGCGGGATACGGGACGATGGCAAAGGATCGTCAGCGTTCTTGTCTGGCGGGCGCGAAAAAAGCTCGGACGCACGCCGAAGCCGACGGCAGCAGTGATCGACAGCCAAAGTGCGCCGACCACGCAGGCCGGCGGGCCGCGCGGCTATGACGCGGGAAAGCGCATCTACGGCCGCAAGCGGCATATTGTGACCGATACCAATGGCCTGCTTCTCGGGGTTCATGTTCATCCGGCCAACGTCCAGGACTGCCATGGCGCGGTACCGCTGCTGAAGAAGGTGCGGATGCAATTCCCTCGGCTGGGCCACGTCTTTGCCGACCGGATCTATCGGGGGAAGCAGCTTCTCGATGCGCTCTCGGACTGCGGTCCATGGACCATCGAGATCGTCGAGCGACCCGCAGGCGTCAAAGGCTTCCAGCTTCTGCCGCGACGATGGGTCGTTGAACGAACATTTGCCTGGTTCGGCAGATGCCGACGTCTCGCCAAGGACTTCGAGGCAGCGGCGGCTACCGAAGTGGCTTGGCTACTCGTCGCCCATATCAGGCTCCTGACCCGCAGACTTGCCGCCGCCCACACCGCTTGACGATTTATGAGTTAGACTCTGAGGAGCGCAATTGCGCTCACGCGGGGATGAGGTCCGTATTCATTCGCAGGCCTGTTGGCGGGCGCCGCCGGATGAGATGCAGGCCAACTGGTCATGCCGTGCTCTCCGGTGCCTTGTCGGCCTCCATCACGCTCAGGAAGCGTGCCGTCACCGGATTGCGCGGATTGGTCAGGATTTCGTGGGCCGGCCCCTGTTCGAGAATCGACCCGCCGGAAAGGAACGCGACCCGATCGGCGACTTCATCCGCGAAGCGGATTTGATGGGTCGAGATGATCATGGTCAGCCCGTCATCGATCGCCAGCCGCCGGATCACCTCCAGCACCTCGTTGACGAGTTCGGGGTCGAGCGCGGAGGTCGGCTCGTCCAGCAGCAACACGCTGGGGTTGGGGGCGAGCGCCCGGGCAATGGCGACCCGCTGCTGCTGGCCGCCGGAGAGATGGCGCGGCAAGGCATCGGCGCGATGGCTAAGACCGACGCGTTCGAGCAATTCGCGGGCGCGGCGGTCGGCATCGATGCGGGCCATGCCGTGAACCCAGCGCAAAGGGCCTGCGATATTCTCCTTCGCGGTCAGGTGGCCGAACAGGTTGAACTGCTGAAACACCATGCCGACGCCGACACTGGCGCGTTCATTGGCGATCGCGCGCGGCGACAACGGCTTGCCGTCGTCGCGGTGTCCGAGGCGGCGGCCGCCGACACGCACCATGCCGGAATCCCAATTTTCCAGATGGTTGATGCACCGCAGAAGCGTGCTCTTGCCCGATCCGCTCGGCCCGAGCAGTGCGACAACCTCGCCGATCCGTACCTGCAAATTCAGTCCGCCAAGCACGGTTTGCGCGCCGTATTTCTTGCGCAGATCGGTTACCTCGACGGCGACATTGTTGCGCCGGACCATGGCGGCATGCGCGGCCCGATCACCTCTTGAGAGCGCGCGTGGCGGCAATGCCGGCGCGTCCGGCGACGGGGCCGGCGGGAAGCCGCAAGCTGGGGTCTGCTCCGCCAGCTTCAGCTTGGTCGCCAGATCGATACGGCGCCAGGGAAGGAAGACGGCAAGGCGCCCCTGCCGCGTGATGCGATCGAGATCCAGCGCCCGTTCCACAAACAACTGGATCACGCTGACCGCCGACGTGAGCGCCAGATAGATCAGACCGGATGCGAAAAAGATCGAGAAAAAATCGAACGTGGAAGAGGCGAGCTGCGTGCTTCGCAGCGTCAGCTCCTGCACCGAGATGACGCTTGCGAGCGACGAATTCTTCAGGGCGCTGACGGTTTCGTTGCCCAAGGCCGGAATCATGGTGCGAATGGCCTGCGGCGCGATGATGCGTCGCATCAGCAATGCCGGCGTCATTCCGAGCGCCTGCCCGGCCAGAACCTGTCCGCGATCGACGCCGAGCACGCCGGCACGAAGCATTTCGGCGATGAAGGGCGCTTCGTTGGCGGCCAGCGCCAGCCCCGCAGCGCCGATCGCGCTCAGCTTGAGACCGA
Source organism: uncultured Alphaproteobacteria bacterium (assembly GCA_963734795.1). Taxonomy (GTDB): domain Bacteria; phylum Pseudomonadota; class Alphaproteobacteria; order Rhizobiales; family Xanthobacteraceae; genus Bradyrhizobium. Next base: position 579,225 of record CAVTIW010000007.1, on the reverse strand, counting down.
TCTGCGGCAACGCATCGTAGGCGAACACCATCTGCAGGATCAGCGGCGTGCCGCGAAAGATCACGGTGTAGCCCCGGGCGAACGCCGCCAGTATCCAGAAACGACTGAGCTGCATCGCCGCGAGCACCAGACCGAGGATCAGCCCGCCGGCCAACCCGAGAGCGGTCACCGCCACGGTGAACCAGATGCCCTCGAGCAGGTACGGCAGGCTGAGATAGTGGATGAACAGCGACATCAGTTGACCGAAAGAATGTCCGGTTCCTTGAAGTTGTTCGGATCCATATCCCACTTCTTCAGCAGGTCCTTGTGAATGCCGGCCTTCTGGATTTCGATCAGCGCAGCCAGCACCGCGTCACGGAATTCAGGCTTGTCCTTCGGCACGCCGATGCCGACCGAATAGGGAATCGTCACCGCGATTGCCTTTTCAAGCTTGTCGGGATTGGCCTTCACCGCCTGGTCGACGGTATTGACGTCATTGACGTAGGTGTCGGCGCGGCCGGCGATGATCGCCTGGATGCAGTTGGCGTTGTTGTCGTAAAGCTGGAGCGTCGGCTCGGGCTTGCCTTCAGCCTTGCACTTCGGAACCAGGTCCTGAACCAGCGGGACTTCCACAAAGCCGGTATTCTCCGCCGCGGCGGCGCCGCACAACGAGGTGTTGATGCCGGTGATCTTTTTCGGGTTGCCCTTGGCGACCAGCACGCCATCGAACACCTTCGAATAGGTGATGAAGTCGGCTGCCTTGGCCCGCTCTTTCGTCGCATAGATATCGGAGATGACGATATCCGCCTGCCCGCTCGACAACGTCGTCAGCAGGGCGGCGAAGGTCACCGCCTTGTAGGTGAGCTTGAAGCCGAGGCATTCGCCGATCTGCTCGCCGAGATCGATGTCGAAACCGACATATTTGTCCGGATCTTTAGGATCGATCGCTTCGTAGCCCGGCGTGTGAGGATTGATCGCATTGACCAGCGTCTTACCTTTCCAGGCAGGATATTTTGCCTGCAGCGCCTCGCAGCCTGCCGGCGCGGCACGGGCGGATATCGGCGCGCCGATGCCCGCCAACAGGAATGCGCCCAGCGCCATGCGCAATCCGGCCATTGCGACAGATCGCCCCCGCCGCGTCCGGGCTTCGGTGGAAAACCACTTATGCATCTGATCTCTCCTTCGACGTTGTCATGGCGATGCCATGTTCCAAGTTCGAAGGAAGCCTACGGTCACTCACCACCGCAAGGCTTGTCCTGGAGCGTACAAAAAGTTGGATTACTCCGTGCCAGGATTTAGGCAAAGCATGCGGAAATTATGTGCGGCTGGGACCAAGAAACAGGCAGCTGCCAGGCGGGGCGGGCCGCGCTCGCCCGATCAAGTTTTAGCCCCCGACCGGCGGGGTGCCGTGGGTATGAAACGACTCGATGGTCTTGAGCCCCCAGGCCTGGCCCTTCTTGCGCTCCTCTTCGGTCCACACGATCGGCTTCCAGTCCGGCGCGAGAATGAGACGGGCGCCGGCATTGGCGACCTCGACCCGGTTGCCGCCGGGCTCGTAGACGTAGAGGAAGAAGGTCTGCTGGATGGCGTGCTTGTGCGGACCGGTCTCGATATAGACGCCGTTCTCCAGAAAAATGTCGGCGGCGCGAAGCACGTCCTCGCGGCTGTCGAGCGCGTAGGTGACGTGATGGAAACGCCCCGGGGTATTGGAATGATCGTGCGAATAAGCAAAGTCATAGCTCTTGTTCGACATCGTCATCCACATCGCGGCTTCGGTGCCGTCGTTGAGCACGATCTGCTCGGTCAGCCGGCAGCCGAGATATGTTTCAAAAAAGATCCGGTTGGCCTTGATGTCGACAGCGAGACAATTGAGGTGATCGAGGCGGCGGACATTGACGCCGCGGGCCGGAAAACGTTGCGCCTGATTTTTTAGTGCGGGCTTCAGTTCCGCCGACGCCTGATACCATTCGGTTTCGTAATACAGCTCGACGATATGGCCGTCCGGATCGCGGCAGCGGAACGCCGGGCCGTGCCCCAAATCCCCGTCGGTCCAGCCGATTTCGAATTCGGATCCCTTGAGCGCGGCAACGCGGCGCTCCAGCGCCTGCGGACTGCGCGCCCGCAGCGCCATGTGCTCCATTCCTGACGTTTTAGAAGCCGTCAGCTTGAGCGAATAGCGCTCGTAGTCGTCCCAGCCGCGCAGGTAGACCGATTCCCCCTTGCGGCCGCTGATGGTCATGCCCATCACATCGACGAAGAACTTCAGGCTCTCGTCGGGTTTCGGCGTCAGCAATTCCATGTGGCCGAGATGGGCGAGGTCGAAAATCGGCTCCGGTGGCATTCGCATTCTCTTTCTCTGGTGCAAGGCGATACTGGATCGAAGCGCGGCGTCCTCATACCACCCCTGTCCTCCCCCGCGTCAAGTTTGCGAAAGGAATGTCGGCCCGACCGGCGCAGACAAGACCCATATCCGCTGATGGCCGAAAAATTGAGCCCGCAGCGCGGATGAGCGCACGCGAAAATCCGCCGGCGGCGTCCCCTCATGCGTCAAAGTGGTACGCTCAAACCAGTCGCGGCAGGCTGTGTCAGTTCGATCGGTGGCGTTCGATGGCGTGGTCCGCCGCGCCAAACCGGGTAAATCTTTTTTTAAGATTGTAGCGTCGTCTTGTTTTTGGGTTTTTGCATCCGATTGTTTTGAGATGCCTTTCCCGACTTCGCAACTGTCATTGACGGTAAAGGCCGCGGGAGATCCCCCGATGTCGTTCGTCGCATTTATGCTGAGGCGACCTTATACGGTGATTTCGGTTCTGATTTTGATCGCGTTGCTCGGCGTCGGCGCGGTCTCGCGGATGCCCATCGACATTTTTCCTGAAATCGACGTTCCCGTGGTCGCGGTGGTCTGGACCTACAACGGCATGCCGGCACAGGACATCCAAAACCGGATTCTGACGCTGCATGAACGTCAACTCGCGTCAGAGGTCGATGATATCGAACGGATCGAGGCCACCAGTTACTACGGTGTCGGTGTGGAAAAGGTTTTCCTGCATCAGGGCGCTGACGTGACGAGAGCCATCGCCCAGCTTTCCAGCAGTGCGCTCGTTGTGCTGAAATACATGCCGCCCAACATCACGCCGCCGCTCGTGCTGCGCTATGGGGCGACGGATGCACCTATCATCGATCTCAGCCTTTCGAGCCCGTCGCTGCCCGACTCCACCCTCAATGATTTGGGCCAGAATATCATCCGCCCCGATCTCGCAGTCGTGCACGGGGCTGAAGTTCCTTATCCCTATGGTGGCAAGCCCCGGGTCATCATGGCCGATCTCGACCAGGATGCCCTGAACGCCCGCGGCCTGACACCGGGTGACGTCGCCCAAACCCTCCAGAAGCAGAATGTCATCCTGCCCTCCGGCGATGTGAAAATTGGCAGCAAGGACTATTCGCTGTTGCTGAACAACAGCCCCGACGTCATCGCCAGCATCAATCGATTTCCGATCAGGCAGATCGATGGCCGCACGGTGTTCGTCCAGGATGTCGCGCATGTTCACGATGGCTATCAGGTACAGACCAATTCCGTTGCGGTCGACGGAACTCCCGGCGCCCTGATGTCCGTCCGCAAGACCGGCGGCGTCTCGACCCTGACCGTCATCAACGGCATCCGGGGCAACCTTGCCAATATAAGACGGCTGCTGCCCGATGGCGTGACCGTCAAGGCGATCTTCGATCAGTCCGTTTTTGTCAAGGCAGCGCTGAACAGTGTCGTGATGGGAGGTCTGATGGCGGCCGGCCTCACCGCGCTGATGATCCTGCTGTTTCTCGGTAACTGGCGCCTGACGCTGATTATTCTGGCGACGATTTCGATGGCGATCATCACCGCCATGCTTGTGATGTATGCCGGAGGCGAGACGCTCAACACGATGACACTCGGCGGTTTCGCCCTGGCCGTCGGCATCCTCGTCGATAACGGAACCGTGGTGATCGAGAACATCGAACGCCATATCGGCCAGAACGAACCGCTGGTGCCCGCCATCGTCGACGGCGCGGGCGAGGTCAGCATCCCGACGGTGCTGTCGACGTTGTGCATCTGCATCGTCTTTGTGCCGATCTTCCTGCTCCAGGGAGTGGCCAAGTATCTGTTTTCCCCCCTGTCGCTGTCGGTATGCGTTTCGCTGATCGCCAGCCTGCTGCTGTCGTTCACCCTCGTTCCGCTGCTGTTTCGCGTCCTGATGCAGTCCACGGTCGAACAACGCGCCAACCACGACACCGGCCCGAAAGCGTTGCCCGCAAGCCGTTCCTTCAATCCTTTCAGGATGATTCACGCCGGCTTCGAAAGAGGTTTCTCCGGTTTCCGCAAGGCCTACCGAAATGGCCTCGCGTTCAGCGTCGCACGCTGGGCGATCACCCTGTGTTTTTTCGGCGTCCTGATCATCTGTTCCCTGGCGCTGTTTCCCCTGCTTGGACAGGACTTCTTCCCACAGGTCGACGCCGGGCAGATGCGGCTGCATGTGCGTGCACCGCCGGCGACCCGCATCGAGGATACCCAACGCCAGTTCGCCGACGTCGAGCGCGCGATCCGCGAGATCGTCGGCAACGATCAGATCGACACCATGCTCGACAATATCGGGCTGCCCTATAGCGGTATCAATATCGCCTTGAGCGATTCCGCAACCGTTGGGCCGATGGACGGCGAGATCCTCGTATCCCTGAAGAAGAAGCACACCCCGACCGCCACGCACGTCGCCGACCTGCGGCGCGAACTGCCGAGGCAATTTCCCGAAATGCAGTTCTTCTTCCAGGCCGCCGACATCATCGATCAGGTATTGAACTTCGGCCAGCCTGCGCCGATCGACATCAGGATTTCCGGACCGGATGGCGATTTCAGCTTCGATCTGGCGTCGAAGATCGCCGCGGATTTAACGCACGTACCCGGAATCGTCGACGCGCACGTGTTCCAGGTTCCCGACGCGCCTGCGCTCACCGTCGCGGTCGATCGCAGCATCGCGCAGCAGTTCGGACTGGACCAGGAACAGATAGCCAGCAATGTCCTGGTGACAACCAACTCGAGCGCCCAGACGGCTCCGAATTTCTGGGTCGATCCCAAGAACTCCGTCAGCTATCCGCTGGTGATACAGGCGCCGACCTACCGCCTGGATTCAACCGGCGCCCTTGACACCTTGCCCGTGCGCGCGAGGAACGGCCACGAGTCCGGCCAGATGCTCATGAACGTCGCGAGGCTTGGACGCGAGAAGGTCCCGCTGGTGGCCTCTCAGCTCAATATCCGCCCCGTGTTCGACGTCAATGCCGACGCTCAGGGAATCGATCTGGCGACCGCCGCAACAGCGACCGACAAGGTTTTGGCGGCGAACACCCCACCCGCCGCAAAGGCAACCCAGGTGACACTTGCGGGGCAGGTCGAGACCATGCGCGAGAGCTTCGACGGGCTGTTTTCCGGCATGGCTGTCGCCGTTGTGCTGGTCTATTTGATCCTCGTCATCAATTTTCAAAGCTGGATCGATCCGCTCATCGTCCTGTCCGCGGTACCGTTCGCGATCGGCGGCGTGACCTGGATGCTGTTCCTGACGAGCACGCATATCAGCGTCCCTGCCCTGATGGGCACGCTGATGTGCATCGGCCTCACGACGGCGAACAGCATTCTCGTCGTCACCTTCGCCAATCAGCGGATGGCGGCCGGCGACACCCCGCCCGCTGCCGCGGTTGCCGCCGGCTATACGCGATTGCGGCCGGTCCTCATGACGGCGGGCGCCATGATACTGGGCATGATTCCGATGGGGCTCGGCGTCGGCGAAGGCGGTGAGCAAAACGCGCCGCTCGCCAGGGCTGTGATCGGCGGGCTGTTATTTGCGACCTTCGCGACATTGATCCTGGTGCCGACCCTCTATCGGCTGCTGCGACGCCCTGCAACGAGTGAAGCATCAAGAGATCGGTTTGCGAGCGGGCAAGCGCCATCCGTTCGATAGGGCATCTTTCGAGCCGAGGTATCCATGCTGGACGTCACGCCCCCGCCAAACGAGCAACAGCCGTCGCAAAAGACGCCGGAGTATGACCGCGGCACCGGCATGCGAATGAGCATTGTCGCGCTGTTGTTCGCAAGCGCGCTGGTCATCGGCTTTTTCTTCGTCAATTCCGGGCGGCGATACAGGATCAACGAGCTGGCCGGCGCGACAAAGACGGAGATATCGCGGCCTCCGCCGGTCGACGTGGTCTCGGCCACCTCGTCGCCGCTGAACCAGCGCCTCGTTCTGCCCGGCGAAACCGCCGCCTGGTATGACAGCAAGATCTATGCCCGGGTGAACGGCTACGTTCAAATGTGGCTTGTCGACATCGGCGATCACGTCAGCAACGGCGAGGTGCTCGCGCTGATCGACACGCCGGAGCTCGACGCCCAGTTGCTCGCCGCCCGCGCCAAATTAAGTGCGGCGCAGGCCGAGGTAAATGTCAAACAATCCAACGCCGATTTCGCCAAAAGCACGTACGAGCGCTGGCGCGGCTCGCCAACCGGCGTCGTATCGGAACAGGAGCGCGAATCGAAAAAGGCGGCCTCTGTCGCGGCAGAATCCGAGTTGATTGCATCGAAGGCGAAGGTCGCTCTCGATGAGGCAGACGTCAGCCGGCTGACCTCATTGACCGAATTCAAGCAGGTGAAAGCCCCGTTTGAAGGCACGATCGTGGAACGCGATATCGATATCGGAGATCTCGTCACTGCCGGCAGTGGATCGGGAATGTCGGCTCTCTATCGCGTTGCCCGTAACCGACCGATGCGCGTGTTCGTCAACGTCCCGCAAAGTGCGGCAGACGATCTTCTCACGGGTAACGCGCAGGCTAGGATTACGGTCGGAGGCAACCCTGACCAGCATTACGACGGCAAGGTGTCTCGCACTTCCCGGGCGATCAACCCGCAGTCGAGGACTCTGCGAGTGGAGGTCGATATCCCCAACGCCGACGCTCACCTGGTTCCTGGCATGTATGTGGAGGCGAGCTTTACACTCAGGAATCCGATCGGGGTCCAGATTCCCGCGGCCGCTTTGTTGTTTCGCCCGAAACCGCAGGTCGCAATCGTCGACAAAAATGTGGTAGAGTTTCGCGACGTCAAAATCGGGGTGGACCAAGGGAATGTCGTACAGATTGAATCTGGGCTCAAGGAAGGTGATAAGGTTGTATTGAACCTGAGTGGCCAAATCGCCGCCGGAATGAAGGTTGACGCGCACGAACTCAGCCATCCGCCTTCAGCAAAGCCATAGATTCATAGCTGCGTTGGGTGCGCGCGTTGGGGGGACGGGTGATGCGAAAGCGTCGTAAGGTCAAACCGCAGTTCCCCTGTGATGATGATGGCGGCGGTGCGAATTCGTCCCTTTTCAAGCGTGTGCCAAGAAGCTGGATCGCCTGCTGCGGAGCCGCGGCTCTGTCGGCCTGCTCGGTGGGCCCCGACTTCAGGCTTCCCGAAACCGGGCTTCCGGGAAGCTACATCATCAGTCCGAACGGCAGGACGACGGCGACTGCTGCGGTGGTAGAACACGTCGACCTCACGCAATGGTGGCGTTCGTTCCGGGATCCGCAACTTGTTTCGCTGGTCGGACGGGCAATCGAGGGCAATCCGGATATCGCCATCGCGCTGGCGCGGCTGCAGCAGGCGCGCGCCCAGCAAGTCGTCGCGACCAGTGCGGCGCTTCCGAACGGCGAGCTGGCGGCCGGCGCCGGTTATGGATCCGGCACCGACAATACCCGCGGACGGGTCCCGGAAGCGTTGCATAGCGCGGCCAACACCACCGGCTTTACCAATGTCAACGAAGCCGGCGGCTTCGTCGCGGCGTGGGAGCTCGATGTGTTCGGCAAGTTGCGTCGCGAGATCGAGGCCTCGCATTTGGATGCGCTGGCTGCCGCGAAGGCCCGCGATGCCATTCTGGTATCGGTCGTCGCCGACGTTGCCCGCGCCTACATCGAGCTGCGGGGCTTTCAGGAGCAAATCGCTGTAATCCGCAGGAACACGGAAACCGCCCGGCGCAGTCTTCAGGTCGTGCAGACCCGTTTCAACCAGGGACTCACAAATGAACTCGATGTAACGCTGGCGCAACGCCAGCTCGCGGCAATCGAGGCGGATCTGGGGCCGCTCACCAGCCAGTTGCAGTCGAGCCAGTACATCATCGCCATCCTGCTCGGAGAGTATCCGGAGACCCTGGCGGGGAAGCTGAGAACGGACGGGCCCGCGCCGCGTTTTCCCGCCAGGATTCCGATCGGCCTGCCGGTCAGTCTGCTGCAGCGGCGCGCAGACATCCAGCAAACGGAATTCGAACTGGGGGCCGCGACCGCGCGCGTGGGCTCCGCGGTCGCCGATCTTTTTCCACGCGTGGCCGTGGCAACTGCCGTAGGTGGCCAGGGCGGTACGCTTGCTGCTACCGGAACTCCAATCACCTTCATCGGCGGGATCGGTCCGGCGCTTTACTGGCCGGTGCTGGACTTCGGGGCTCTCGATGCGCGCATCGAGGTGGCCGACTATCGCGCGCGCGAAGCGCTCATGCGATACAAGGCAAACCTGCTCGGTGCGGTCCAGGAGGTCGACCAGGCGATTTCCAGATACAATGCAGAACAGAACCGGCTGGCCAGCCTGTCCCGCGCCCGGGATGCCGCGCTTCAGGCATACACCCTTTCGTCCGAGCGCTATGAGCGAGGACTGACGGATTACATCAACGTGCTGGATGCCGAGCGGGAGCAGTTTGCGATCGAAGCCCAATACGTCTTCTCCCGGCTGACGGCAGGCGTCCAATTGGTCGCGCTGTACAAGGCGCTTGGCGGCGGATGGGAACACTACCAGGCGGTTCCGCCGATCCGACATCCGGAGCCTGCGATCGCCGCGGCGGCCCGCCTCGTCGGCAGACCCGACGGGCCGCGTCCGATGTCTCCGGATCCGGGTTTGTCGCAGGTGCAGCCGTGATGCATCCCGGATGCAGCTCTGAATGCATCCCGGATGCAGCTCTGATGCATCCTGCCTTTACCGCAGCGTCCGCGTCAGATCGTCAAACATCTCGTCGACCGCGTAGGCACGGGGGATCAGTCCCTGCTGCGCGGCATATGCGCTGATCATCGCCAGCGAACGGCTCATTTCATCGGCGCTGTATTGCGGCGAGCCGGTCGGCGCGAGCGCGGCGCTCTCGATCAACAACCGGAAAACCTCCCGCACCGCCTCGGGCTGGGTGCGTGACAGCGTCTCGCTGACGACAACCATATGGTTGATCGGCAAGACGCCATGCTTTGCAAACCATGCCTTCGCTTCCGCAGCGGCATCAGGAAATAACGGCTTCAAGTCGGGATGCTCGGACTTCTCGCCGAGCACCGCATCGAGTTCGCCGTCGATCAGCATCTGAACGATCTGCTTGCCCGCCGGCGCCCGCTTCGTGGTGTCAGGGAATTCAGCGACATGGGCATCCTCGAACGTCACCCAATCGATCGAAGCGAGATCGACGCCATGATCATTGGCGAGAATCCCGCGCAGCCAGGCGCCGGTGGTGGTGGTGAAGGAGCGGATGCCGACACGCTTGCCGTTCAGATCGGCCGGCTTCAGCGTTCCCTGCTTCGCATTGTAAAGCGCAAGAGCGTGCTGAAATCGCGCCACCACCACGTTCGGCAACAGCACCATCGGTTTGCCGACGCTCTTTGCCATCAGATAGGTGACGATGGCCATCTCCGAGACATCGAAAGCCCCGTCGCGGACCATCGGCTTGAAGCCCTTGTTGGTCGGCGAATACGCGACGAAAGCCAGCGTGACCGAATCGGATTTGACCGATCCGTTCTTCAGCGCCGTCGTGCCGGGATGGTCGCCAAGCAAGGTGCGTAGGTGGGTCGTCATCTCACTCGGCCTCGGGATCATCGACATAGACGAGGCCGGCCTTGGCCAGCGGCTCGCGCATGTTGTACATGTCGAGCCCGAGCACGCCGGAGGCGAGCTGCTTGCGCTTGCCCTCCTCGTCGGCCCGGCGCTTTTCACCCTTGGCCGCGACCTCGCCGGCATCTTTCTTGCTGACAACCACGACGCCGTCGTCATCGGCGATCACGGCATCGCCGGGGTGGACATTGACGCCGGCGCAGACCACGGGGATGTTGACGGCGCCGAGCGTCGCCTTGACCGTGCCCTTGGCCGAAATCGCCTTCGACCACACCGGAAAGCCCATCTCGCGCAGCGACTTCACATCGCGGCATCCGGCGTCGATGATGAGGCCGGTGACGCCGCGCGCCATCAGCGAGGTGGCGAGCAGATCGCCGAACATGCCGTCGCTATTGTCGGCGGTGCAGCCGACCACCAGGATATCGCCCGGCCGGCACTGTTCGACCGCGACATGAATCATCCAGTTGTCGCCCGGCTGTGCCAGCACAGTAACGGCGGTCCCGGCCGCCTCGCCGCCCGCCCATGCCGGGCGCAGATAGGGCTTCATCAGCCCGATACGGCCATAGGCCTCGTGCACCGTCGAGGTGCCGAGCGCACCGAGACGCTTGACCACCGCGGCATCGGCCCGCTTGATGTTGCGGACAACCACCGTCTTCATGCCAGTTCCTCCATCGCCATCGGAAACAGCCGCTGATAGGCCTCGCCATAGGTCATGGCCTTGCCCGAGTTGCGGCCGCCCTGCATTCCCCGCTGCAGTGCGACCCGCTCGTAATAGGCCCACAGGTGCTTCTGGGCCGCGAGGATCTCGAAGGTCTTGCGCTTGATATCCCAGACCTCGTCGATGTTGAGGATGACCTGCGGCTTGAAATTGCACATCTCCGGCTGATGCGGCTCGAACAGAAACACCGGCGGCGCCGCGTAGCTGTAATCGGCCTGCGGCTTGTGGCCCATCGCCTGGGCCACGATCCGCGCCTCCTGGGCATAGGCCGCCGCGGCCGGATGATCGACGTTGTAGGGATCTTCCAGCGAATGCGTCAGCACAAAGCTCGGATTAAGCTCGCGGTAGATGTCGATCAGCCGCTCCATATGGGCTTTGGTAAGGCGCAACGGATAGTCGCCGGCATCGAAGAATTCAATCTCGGCGCCGAGCGCCGCGGCGGCCCGCTCCGCCTCGTCGCGGCGGCCGGCCTTGACCTTCTCCAGCGTCATGCCCGGCTGCTTCCAGGCGAACTGGGATTCGCCGCGCTCGCCGAACGCCAGGCACACGATCTTGACCCGGTAACCCCTCCTGGCGTGAAGCGCGATCGCGCCGCCGGCGCGCCAGACGAAGTCGCCCGGATGCGCCGAAACCACCAAACCCGTTTTTGCCATGGCATTCCCTTGTACTGCTCAAATTTCCAGACCGAACGTAGGTGGACCCGGCGCCAAAGGCAAAGCAGGAACGCGTGGCGACCTGGCTCGCATTCGCCGGTGCATGGACATGCCACAGGTCGGCGCGCCAGTGCAGCACGACGGCCGTCAGCAGCGCAAGACCGCCCAGGACGTGAGCGGGTCAACAGGCCGCTGGAAACGATCATTCCTGTAACGGAAGGGCGTCAGCGCGGAAGGCCGCGCGAGCCCGCTCAAAATTCGACGCCGCGGTTCATCGCAACCCCTGCAGCGTCGATATTTGCCGGCCAATCGCGACAGGCCGTTGCGATCGGCCACGTCGTCACCTGCGATTCCTGCCAATAACAAAAATCCAAGCCTATCGACGTTCGATCGCCAGCACTTCCATTTCGTCGAACCGCTTGAGCCGATAGACGGCAACCGAAGCCAACCAGCACACCAGGAAAATGCCGATAATCAGATAGCCGAGGACGCCGAAGTTTTCGTTGAGCGCATCGATGAAGGTCCAGAAGCCGCCGTCGAGGCCAAGCCTGTTTCCGATCAGGCCGAGCGCTTCCACCCCTCCGATCACCACTGCCACGACCACCGACACAAGCGTGATGGTCATGTTGTAGTAGAGTTTCCGGATCGGCTTGACGAAGGCCCAACCGTAAGCGCCGACCATCAGAACGCCATCGGTTGTGTCGAGCAGCGACATTCCGGCGGTGAACAAGGCCGGGAAAATCAGAATCGACCATAACGACAGTCCCTGCGATCCCTGCGCGGCCGAGATCCCCAGCAGACCGATTTCGGTTGCGGTATCGAAGCCCAGCCCAAACAGAATACCCAGCGGGTACATGTGCCAGCTCTTGGAGATCATCCCGAAAAACGATCGCAGCAGGCGGCCCAGAACACCACGCTGCGACAGCAGAATCTCGAGATCTTCCTCGACGAGATGCTCGCCCCGCCTGACGGCGTTGAACATCCGCCACACCCCCACCAAAATCACGGTATTGGCGCCCGCAATGCCGATCAGGAAGAAAGCGGATACGCTGGTACCGATTACCCCGCCAATCTCCTTGAAATGGTCGAACTTCGACTGCAGCGCGCTGACGGCAAGCGCCACAAAGACAGACGCAACAATCACTACGGTCGAATGCCCCAGCGAGAAGAAAAATCCAACCGAGATCGGTCGCTTCCCCGCCTGCATCAGCTTCCGTGTCACGTTATCGATAGCCGCGATGTGGTCAGCATCGACCGCATGACGAAGGCCGAACGTATAGGCCAGCAGTGCCGTTCCGAGCAAAACCGGATATTGCCGGAACGCGAGCAGCGCCCAGAGCCAGGCCAACACATTTGCGGCGAGCAGGACGGCATAGAGTACGGCCACCTTGACGCGCGTATCGACCGGCTGGTCGTCAAAAATACGGCCTAGCATCCTGAGCATGAATCCGTTCTGCCAAGCCGCGTCGACTGGCACGGCCCTCATACGGTCCCGCGAAAGGCCCAGCCCGGTTTAGCCGACAGCCAACGCTAACATCCCTGCCTATGATGTTTCAAGGTTGGCGTCATATGTGCCGACCGACTTCGCACAGGACGGCAACTCAGGCCGCGGACACTGCCCCGATACGGCGCGGGCGCAATAGACGCCGTATCTCCGCGGCGGGAATTGCCGGACTGAACAGGTATCCCTGCATCTCGGTGCAACCAAGCTCGCGCAGCAATTCCATTTGCTGCTTCGTCTCCACACCTTCCGCGGTCGTCGTCATATTACTTGCGGTAGCGATGTTGACGACGGCCTGGACAATGGATGACGATCCGTCCGGGCCGGCAATGTCCTTGACGAAGCTGCGATCGATCTTGATCTTGTCGAATGGAAAACGCTGCAGGTAACCAAGCGAGGAATAGCCGGTGCCAAAATCGTCCAGCGCGATCCGCACTCCCAACTCTCTCAGTTGATGCAGCACAGCGAGTGCGGCTTCATCATCACGAATGAGGACCGCCTCGGTGATCTCGAGCTCCAGCCTGCGCGCCGCAAGGCCCGAGGCCGCCAGTGCAGTGGCCACATTCAGCGCCAGGGTCCGGCTCTTGAACTGAACCGGAGAGACGTTGACTGCGACACCGATGTGATCCGGCCAACCGGCGGCTTCACTGCATGCCGTGTTGAGCACCCAGTCGCCGAGCTGATTGATCAGACCTGTCTCCTCGGCGATCGGGATGAATTCCAGGGGCGATATCATGCCGCGCCTGGGGTGGCGCCAGCGCAGAAGCGCTTCGCAGCCGCTGATGTTGTTGTCGTGAAGATTTATCAACGGCTGATAGTAAACTTCGAACCCGCCATCCTTGATCGCCTGACGTAGCTCCAGTTCCAATATTCGCCGCGCTTGAGCGCGCGCATCCATCCCCGGCTCGAAGAATTGGTACGTTCGGCGGCCGTCGGCCTTGGCGCCGTACATGGCCATATCCGCGTTCTTCAGCAGTTGATCCAAATCCGTCCCGTCCTGCGGAGCCAGCGCAATGCCGACGCTGGCATCCGTGGTGATCAGGTGACCCGCGCACTCAAAGGGCTCCCGGATCGCTTGATAGAATTCTTTCCACCAGGTGGATCGTATCGGAGGGGCGCTCTACCGCCGTCTGAATGATTGCAAATTCGTCACCACCCAGCCGCGCCGCCACATCGGTCGCTCCGAGGCAGCCGCGCAGGCGACCGGCAACCGCTTTCAGGAGTTCATCGCCGATCGAATGTCCCAGCGCATCATTGACGCTCTTGAACTCGTCAATGTCGATGTACAGAACCGCCAACTGTTCGCCGGGCTGGACCTTCTTGAGAGCGTGTTCGAGTTGCTCTCGAAACAGCACCCGATTGGGCAAGTCGGTAAGCGCGTCGTAATGCGCCAGATGGGAAATTTGCTCGTCCGAGCGTTTGCGCGTGGTGACATCTTCGATCGTCGCCACCCACCCGCCCGCGTCCAGGGGCTGGTTTATGATCTGGATCGCCCTGCCGTCTGCGGCCGCCGTTATCTGGTGGGTGACTTTTCCGAGCGCCATGCTGCCTATGATAGAGGCGCAAAACGCTTCGACATCGCCCTCAAAGGATCCGGTCTCTTTACGATGCGAGATCAAATCCTGGATGGTGCAGCCTTGCTTGACCACATCAGGTGACAAGCCGAACATTTCAACATAACGCCGGTTGCAGACGGTAACCCTGGCCGACGCGTTATAGAGAACGAGGCCCTGCGGAATATTGTTCAGGGCGATGCTGAGTTGGTGCCTCTCGACTGCCAGCCTTCGATCGAACAATTGTTGTTGCTTCAACAACAGTCGACCAACTGAAATTGGAATGAAGGCGATCGCAAGCGCACAAAGAACGGTTATGCCGACCAGCGATCCGTTTGGCTGCCATCTATCCGCCAACGTCCACGTGACCGCGTTGGTCGCGATAATCGAGACCAGAAAAGTGCCGCAAAAGATCAGCCGCCGGATTCCGGCGGCAGTCGCCCTGGATTCACCATCGATCCGATCGACATCGCCGCGCGGCAATTGATCGCCGCGGTCGGGATCCAATTTACCCATGCCTCCCCCTATCGTGACACCGTTACCCCATAGCAATGGAAACGACGTTAGGAGTTACAGTTAGCAACCGATTAATCGGCACCATGGCCCGCGAACCGCACGGACGAAGCGGCAACTTCAAACCGGCGAACCGCATTACGGCCTGCGCCGGTGAATGCGCGGCATCGCATCGCGGCGGCCGAAGCCAGCCCCGGGCGTTTCCAAGCGGACGCCTCGCCGAAGTGCCCTCCTTTCCGGGATTGGTAAACCAGGCGTTAAGCGGAACCGGCTGCCGGCGCCAACAGATACTGTTTTCCAGCAACATCCAGCAGCGAAGGTCGGCCGGACGGTCCGATAAAACCAAATCTTGACCAAGATGCCGCAGATTTAACGAACCCGGAACTCCGTCGGTTTAACCGTTTCTGCAGCGACTGCCTGCATAGTCCACCCGATGGAACGCATGACGCAAACTCATAATATGCCAGGTTCAGCCACCGTGACATCCTTCGGACGTGTGATTTCGGTGCGCGGATCGCTCGCCCGCGTCGGACTTCTGGCGGCGAGCCAGATGGCGGTCGCGGAGGTAAGGGCCACCGTCGGCCGGTTCGTCAGCATCCGCTGCGCCAATTCCACCATCGTCGCCATGATCACCGAAGTTTCCTGCGAGGATCTGCCGACCTCCGACATCTACATCGCCAGCGCCTCGGTCGATCTGCTCGGCGAAATCCTCGGCGGGCCGGAGCGCCCGAAATTCCAGCGCGGCGTCACCAATTATCCGACCATCGGCGATACCGTCGACCTGATCACCAACCAGGAGCTGCGCACGGTCTATGCGCCGACCGGCTCGGATCAGATCAATGTCGGCACCCTGCAGCAGGATCCGTCCGTCATCGCCTATGTCGATATCGAGGAAATGCTCTCCAAGCATTTCGCGGTGCTCGGCTCCACCGGCGTCGGCAAATCGAGCGGCGTGTCGCTGCTGCTGAACGAAATTCTCAAGTCGCGGCCGAACCTGCGGATCTTCCTGCTCGACGTTCACAACGAGTACGGCCGCTGTTTCGGCGACCGCTCGCTGGTTCTCAATCCGCGCAATCTGAAGCTGCCGTTCTGGCTGTTCAATTTCGAAGAGATCGTCGACGTGCTGTTCGCCGGCCGGCCCGGCGTGCCCGAGGAACTCGACATCCTCGCCGAAGTCATTCCGATGGCGAAGGGAATCTACACGCAGTACCAGAACGCCGATCGGCTCGGACTGAAGCGCGATCGATCCCAAGGCCAACGGCTATACCGTCGATACGCCGGTGCCCTATCGGCTGGTCGACCTGATTTCGCTGATCGACGAGCGCATGGGCAAGCTCGAGAACCGTTCATCGCGCATCATCTATCACAAGCTGATTTCGCGCATCGAAACCGTGCGCAACGACCCGCGCTACACCTTCATGTTCGACAACGCCAATGTCGGCGGCGACACCATGGCGGAAGTCATCAGCCATCTGTTCCGGCTGCCGGCCAACGGCCGGCCGATGACCATCATGCAGCTGGCCGGCTTCCCCGCCGAAGTCGTCGATTCCGTGGTGTCGGTGCTGTGCCGGATGGCGTTCGATTTCGGGCTGTGGAGCGACGGCGTCTCGCCGCTGTTGTTCGTCTGCGAAGAGGCCCATCGCTACGCCTCCGCCGACCGCAACATCGGGTTCGGACCGACCCGCAAGGCGGTCTCGCGCATCGCCAAGGAAGGCCGCAAATACGGGGTCTATCTCGGGCTCGTCACCCAGCGCCCCGCCGAACTCGACGCCACCATCATTTCCCAGTGCAACACGCTGTTCGCGATGCGCCTTGCCAACGAACGCGACCAGGCGCTGCTGCGCTCGGCGGTCTCGGATGCCGCGGCGAACCTGCTGTCGTTCGTCCCCTCGCTCGGCACCCGCGAAGTGCTGGCGTTCGGCGAAGGTGTCGCGCTTCCGACCCGGCTGCGCTTCAAGGAAGTGCCGGCGCATCAATTGCCGCGCAGCGAAGCCACCATTTCGACGGTGCCGTCGGTCGCCGCCGGCCACGACATGCATTTCGTCGGCGCCGTGCTCGAGCGCTGGCGCGGCGCCACTTCGCATCGCGACGTTCCCAACGATCCCGGCATCAACGAACGGCCGGCCGCACGCACCATGGAGGCGCCGATGCTGCAGCCCTCGCTGGGTCTCGATCCCGACCGCTTTTCGCTGCTGAAAAAGCCGCTGCGCTGACGATCCAGCGCCGGCCGTTTCGGACCGCGCCGCTGACGCCGGCATGCTTTGCGGGGCTGCGGCCATCGACTATGGTCGCGGGCAGCCGCATCGAGGCGGCCTGACCCGGAATTTCGCCATGACCCAGCCATCGCCAAGCGCTTTCCGACGCCCGCCATCGACCAGTTGCCGGAGGACATCCGCACCCGCCTGCTCGCGGTGCAGGAGAAATCCGGTTTCGTTCCGAACGTGTTCCTGACGCTGGCCTACCGGCCCGACGAATTCCGGGCATTCTTTGCCTATCACGACGCCCTGATGGACAAGGACGGCGGCCTCACCAAGGCCGAGCGCGAGATGATCGTGGTGGCCACCTCCAGCGCCAACCAGTGCCACTATTGCGTGATCGCGCACGGTGCGATCCTGCGCATTCGGGCCAAGAACCCGCAGATCGCAGACCAGATCGCCGTCAACTACCGCAAGGCCGACATCACGCCGCGCCAGCGCGCCATGCTCGACTTCGCCATGAAGGTGAGCGCGCGAGGCGCACAGCATTTCGGAAGCGGATTTTACCGAGATCGCCGGCCACGGCTTTTCCGACGACGACATCTGGGATATCGCCGCGATCTCGGCGTTCTTTGCGCTGTCGAACCGGATGGCCAACGTCACCGCGATGCGTCCGAACGACGAATTCTACATGATGGGGCGTTTGCCGAAATGAGCTGCCAGCTTCGGACTACGAGCATCGCTAATCGCTCCGGGGCCGCGCCGCACCAGCCGGGCAAATAGACCGCGTCCTGGCTTTTGGATATCTCCAGCGCCTTCTCGATCGCCTTCTCGAAATTGGCATCCACGCTCTTGCGGGACATTCGCCGGCGCAGGAAATCCGCCCACAGGAATTCGCTGAACGGCGTTGTATCCTTGGCGTAGCCGCCGACCCGGCGCAATTCGCCGGCGAGGCTGCGGTATGGATCGTCCTTGAGGCCCGTCCACCGTTTTCGGAATGTCCTTGAAGTGCCGGCGCTCGCCCTTGGCGTCGTAGGGATAGACCCACCTTTTGTTGTCGAGCACACCCCAGAACGCGTCAGGTTCGACCATGGTGAGATCGGCGACGATGGTAACGAAAACATCCTTGACGCCGTCATCGTGAAGCGCGAGCGCCAAATGATGATGGTCGATCACGTAGTGGCGCTTGCCCGGTCCCAGCACCACCGGGATCATGTGCTCGCCCAGACGCTTGCCCTCTTTTTTCTTCTTGTGTTCCTGCCAGCGCTTGCGCTTTTCCTTGACCTCCCGCATTCCGACGGTCATCTGGGTCGGATGCAGCGACAGGATTGGGATCGGTTGCAGGAGCGGTTCGCGCGTGTTCGCCATGATTTGAAACCCCTATGTCTGACCGGTAAAAATCCCGCTGAAATTCACCCGACTATGCCATGATGGCGCGGGCGATTAAATGCCTTTGCGCCGGCGCTTCAAGAGATTCGGATAGATGGTCAAAAGCCTGAGCGAGCCAGCAGCGAAGACCCGGGTCGTCCGACTCGGCGGTCGCGAAGTGATCGTCACGGAGGGTCTGCATCTCAGTTTTTGGGCCGACATCAGCCATCGCTGCATGACGGCGTCATGGCCGACTTTCATCGCCGGCGCCGCGCTGGTGTTCATCGCCTTCAACGCGGTGTTCGCATCGTTCTACTGGATCGGCAATCAGCCGATCGCGAACGTGCCTGGCGGCGCCTATATCGACTATCTCTATTTCAGCATCGAGACGCTCTCGACCGCCGGTTACGGCGACATGCATCCGCAGACCCATTACGGACATTTTATCGCGACGGTGGAGCTCTTCACCGGCATCTTTTCAATGTCGCTGATGACCGGATTGATCTTTGCCCGCTTCTCGCGACCGAACGCCCGCCTGCTGTTCGCCGACCACCCGGTCATTTCGAACCACGAGGGCAAGCCGACCCTGATGATTCGTCTCGCCAACGAGCGTCACAACATCATCGGCAACGCCACCGCCAAATTGTGGCTGCTCAGGAATGAAGTGAGCCTGGAGGGCCAGACGTTTCGAAGATTCTATCGAGCTGCCGCTGGTGAAAAACGAACACCCCGCGCTGGCGTTGAGCTGGACGCTCTACCATGTCCTCGACGAGGCAAGCCTGCTTTACGGGCTCAATGCGGACGACCTCGAGGCATCCGACGTGTCGCTGGTCGTGGTGGTGTCCGGATATGACGATGTTGCAGCGCAAACCGTTCATGCACGAAGGATCTACGATCATTCCGACATTCTTTTTGGGCAACACTACGCCGATATCCTCGACACCTCGGAGGACGGCCGGCTCAAAATCGACTACAGCAGGTTCCATGAAACTTTGCCGGGGTAGCTTGCCGCAAGGGCGGATTATCGTATTGGTCGCCATGTCAACATTATCTGTGAGACGCGCCGCGAGCGTGCTAAACAAGATCAGGATATTCCGGGACCGGCACCAGTGAAAACCCAGCGGCCCATTGCCTCAGAAGAAGAGCATCGCGTGCTCGAATTCCGGCCGCGCAATCTGGCTCATCCGGGCCGGCGGGGAGACTCGCGGCAGGGAGATCCGGGAAAGCAGGCGCGGCAGGAGGACACCGGGCAAGAGCCGAATGATCTGTCGCGCTATGAGCGGGTCCGGGAGGAACCGGACGATTTTCGCCATCGCATGCTGGCGAATGTGGCGGCCTTCGCTTTCACGGTCGCGTTGATGGTCGTCGGATTGTGGCTCGCCAAGAACATTGCGGATCTGCGCAGGACCCAGGACTGTGTGCTGATGGGGCGCAGCGATTGCGCGCATATTTCTTCGCCGAATAGCTAGCGTTTTCGGGCCCAACCGGCGCTTTGGCCCTTAAATCCGATCCGGCTGGCACCGCCCGCCTCCATTGAACTCGGGGCGGCGCTCCGATATACGGGCACTCGACTCCGGCTGGCGGATAGGGCATTCCGGGGCGCTGCGCCCGCCCGCCGTGCCGTTCTGGAATTTATCTTCAATATATCAAAGGCTTAATGATGTCCTCCACATTCGATCAGGTCGCCACGATTATCGCTGAAACCTGCGACATACCGCGCGACACGATCACGCCAGAGAGCCACGCCATCGACGATTTGGGAATCGACAGCCTCGATTTTCTCGACATCGCGTTCGCCATCGACAAGGCGTTCGGGATCAAATTGCCGCTGGAAAAGTGGACCCAGGAAGTCAACGACGGCAAGGCCACCACCGAGCAGTATTTCGTCCTGAAAAACCTCAGCGCGCGCATCGACGAATTGGTCGCGGCCAAGGGCGCGTAATCGCCCGTCATGCACCTCGAATATTTCCAGCTGATTGACCGCATCGTCGACCTCAATGTCGACGAACGCACCATCACGGTCGAGGCGCAGGTACCGCTGCAAAATACCATCTTCGAAGGCCACTTTCCGGGCCATCCGATCATGCCCGGTGTGCTGCTGATCGAGGCGATGGCGCAGACATCGGGCTGGCTGTTGATCGCCCTGACGAAGTTCGAGCGCATGCCGTTCCTGGCCGCGGTCAAGGAAGCCAAGATGCGAAGTTTCGTCAACCCCGGCGAGCTGCTCAGGATAGAGGCGAGCATCGTTCACGAAGGTTCGGGTTATGCGATTACCGACGCCAAAGTCCGCGTTGGCGGCGAATTAAGGTGCAACGCCACGATCACGTTCGGTATTGTCCCCTTCCCGAAACCGGAACTGCGCGTGTACATGGACGCGATGGCCAAACGTATCGGCTTTCCACAGCAGGCCATCGCCCATGACTGAAACGAAATCTTCAAGCCCGGATCGACGGAAGTCTGGATCACCGGTATCGGTCTGGCGACCTCGCTTGGCGAAGGGCTGGACGCCAACTGGGATGCGCTCAATGCACGGCGCATCAACGTCGACGAGAAGAGTTTCGCGCCCTACATCGTTCATCCCTTTGCCCCGGTAAACCTGGACGAGCAGATCCCCAAGAAGGGCGACCAGCGTCAGATGGAAGCCTGGCAGCGGATCGGAACCTATGCCGCCGGGCTGGCGCTGGATTCGGCCGGCGTCAAGGGCAACAAGGAAATCCTGGGGCGGATGGACATGATTGTCGCCGCCGGCGGCGGCGAGCGCGATCTCGCGGTGGACGTCGCCATTCTGAAGGCCGAGGCCAAGGGCAATTCCGCGCCCGGTTTTCTCAACGAGCGGCTGATGAACGATCTGCGGCCGACGCTGTTTCTGGCCCAGCTTTCGAACCTGCTCGCCGGCAACATCGCCATCGTTCACGGCGTGACCGGATCGTCGCGCACCTTCATGGGCGAGGAAGCCGCTGGCGTCGACGCGGCGCGGATCGCGCTGGCACGGATCGCCGCGGGCCAAAGCGACATCGCGCTGATCGGCGGTTCGCAGAACGGCGAGCGCAAGGATCTGCTGGTTCTCTATGAATTCGACGACTTCAACCTTAAGGACAAATTCGCTCCGGTTTGGGCGCGCCAGAAAAACGCCGGTTTCGCGCTTGGCTCTGCCGGCGCGTTTCTCGTTGTCGAGTCCAAGGCGCATGCGGAGGCGCGCGGTGCGAAACCCTATGCGCGCCTGACCAACGTCGTTGCCGATCTGGCCCGCCGCAAGCAACCCGGCGACGTAACGGCGACGCTTGGAGACGCTGTGGTCGAAGCTCGGCAAGCTTGAGGACAACGGCGCCATCATCACCGGCGCGACCGGCGCCGAACCGGTCACGTCGGAGGAACAGGCGTTTCTCCGCGAGCATCCGGATTTCGCGGTGCGCGCCACCGGCACCACGTTCGGCCACACCATGGAAACGCAATTTCCGCTGGGACTGGCGCTGGCAGCGCTTTCGATCTCGCGCGGCGCGTTGTTCCCGCCCAACGATCCCACCGCGCTGGAGGTTGAAATGTCGAAACCCCCGACCCAGATTGTCGTGATCGGGGCCGGTCACTGGCGCGGCGAAGGCATGGCCCTGGTCGAGGCGATCAAGTGAGCACGGCGCGGCCTGGGGGAAAACATGACAGCAACGCGCGATAAATTCGGCAGGCCGATCGTCGTCGTGACCGGCATGGGCGTCGTTACCTCGCTCGGCGCCGGCAAGGCTGACAACTGGAAGAAACTCACCGCGGGCGAATCCGGCATCCGGACCATCACGCGCTTTCCGACCGATGGTCTGAAGACGACCATGGCCGGAACCATCGATTTCGTGCCGGTCGAGCCGTTTTCCTCGACCGACCTCTCGGAGCGGCTTGCCGATATCGTCACCGAAGAAGCCATTGCGCAATCCGCCATCGGCAGCAAGGGCGATTTTCCGGGGCCGCTGTTTCTCGCAGTCGCGCCGGTCGAGGTCGAATGGCCGCAACGACTGGAGCTCGGACGTCGCGATCGGGGATGCGGAGTTCGACTATGACGATCTGCTGCGCGTCAGCGGCGGCGGAAAATTCACGCAATATCACCGGCGCTTTCTGTTCGGCTCGGTGTCGAGTCATCTCGCCGAGACCTTCGGCACCAAGGGTTCGCCGATTTCACTTTCGACGGCATGCGCTTCCGGCGCCAGCGCCGATCCAGCTCGGCGTCGAAGCCATTCGTCGCGGCGAGACGGACGCCGCGCTGTGCGTCGCGACCGACGGCTCGGTCAATCCGGAAGCCCTGATCCGGTTCTCACTGCTGTCGGCGCTGTCGACCCAAAACGATCCGCCGCATGCGGCGGTTCGGCCGTTTTCGAAGAACCGCGACGGTTTTGTGATGGCGGAAGGCGCCGGCGCGCTGGTGCTGGAAAGCTATGAAGCCGCCACCGCGCGCGGCGCCAGGATCCTCGGTGTCGTCGCCGGCTGCGGCGAACTCGCGGACTCCTTCCACCGCACCCGATCCAGCCCCGACGGCAAGCCGATCATCGGATGCGTGAAGAATGCATTGTCGGACGCCGGCATCGTCCCCGACCAGATCGACTACATCAATGCCCACGGCACCGGCACGCCGGAAAACGACAAGATGGAATATCTCGGCATCTCGACGGTGTTCGGCGAGCGCACCGGCCGGATTCCGGTTTCCTCCAACAAGTCGATGGTTGGTCACACCCTGTCCGCTGCAGGCGCGGTTGAAGCGGTGTTCTCGCTGCTGACGCTCGAGCATCAGCGGATTCCGCCGACCATCAATTACGATGTTCCGGATCCCGCCATTCCGTTCGACGTGGTTCCCAACAAGGCGCGCGACGCCCGCGTCACCGCCGTGATGTCGAATTCGTTCGGCTTCGGCGGCCAGAATGCCTCGCTGATTCTGACCCGCGAGCCGATCTAACCGGCGCACTCTATCCATGCCGCCGGTTGACGCCGTCGCGCCAACCGGCGATATGCATTCGATCACCACTAACTTCTTCTGCCGGGGACACGGTGTCATGCGTGCGCTCACTCTTGTTGCCGATCGCCAGCTGGTGGTTGCGGATATTCCGACGCCACCGCCGCCAGGCGCAGGCGAGGTGCAGATCCGCGTCAAGGCCGTGGCGCTCAATCACATCGATGTCTGGGGCTATCGCGGCATGGCGTTTGCCAAGCGCAAGCTGCCGCTGGTGGTCGGCGCCGAAGCCTCCGGCGAAATTGCCGCGGTCGGCGAAGGCGTGACCCGCTTCAAGCCGGGACAGACGGTGGTCATGTACGGTGCCCTCACCTGCGGGGTTTGTCGTGCCTGCAGCGAAGGCCGTGACAATCTTTGCGAGAACGCCGCGGCGTCATGGGCTTCCATGTCGACGGATTCGCGCGTGAGCTGATGAACCTGCCGGAACGGCTGGTGATTGCGGTGCCCGACGGCGTCAGCGAACGCGACGCCGCCTGTGCGCCGATCGCATTTTCCACCGTTCAGCACATGCTGTTCGACAATGCGCAACTGCAACCCGGCGAAACCGTGCTGGTGCATGCCGGCGGCTCCGGCATCGGTACGGTTGCGATCATGATGGCCAAGGCGATCGGCTGCACCGTCATCACCACCGTCGGCGATGACAGCAAGATCGAAGGCGTCAAGGCGCTCGGCGCTGACCACGTCATCAACTATCGCAAGGACCGTTTCGAACACGAAGCCCGCAAGATTACCAAAAAGAAAGGCGTGGACGTGGTGTTCGAGCACGTCGGCGCCGATACGTTCAACGGCTCGTTGCTGACCTTGAAACGCGGAGGTAGGCTGGTGACCTGCGGCTCGACTTCCGGGCCGACCACGACCATCAACCTGATGCAACTGTTTCAGCAGCAATATCGCATCTTCGGATCGTTCGGCGCGACCATGCGCAATGTCGCCGAAAGCCTCGACAAGATGGCCAACGGCATGCATCCGGTGATCGATACCGAAGTGCCGATCGACGATGTCGCCACCGCGCTCAAGCGCATGGAAAGCCGGCAGGTGTTCGGCAAGATCGTCGTGTATTTCTGATGCATCCGGTTTTGCTTCGCACCAGGGCCCGCATCCGCGACGCGATCAAGCCGCTCGGCGAAGTCGCGGTGGGCGCATTGACGATCGGTCTGCTGCGCACCACCCGCTATTTCGATCCGATCAAGACCGCGAACCTGTTCGGCCGCATCACCCGCTCGATCGGACCGATGCTGCGCGAGCAACGGATCGGCCGCGCCAATCTGACCGCCGCTTTTCCGGAAAAATCGCCTGCGGAGATCGAGACCATTCTCGCCGGCGTCTGGGACAATCTCGGCCGGCTCGGCGCCGAATTCGCCCATATCGATCACATCTGGGAGCATGATCCCGCCCATCCCGAAGACAGCCGAATCGAAATCCAGCCACGCACCCACGAACTGTTCGCGCAGCTGCGGCTCGACGGCAAGCCGGCGCTGATTTTCACCGCCCATCTCGGCAATTGGGAAATGCCCGCCGTGGCCGCGGTAGCGCACGGCCTGGATGCCGCCATCCTGTTTCGTCGCCCCAACAGCGCATCTGCCAACCGCATCATCGAAGAGATGCGCGCGGTGAAGATGGGAACGCTGATCCCGGCGGGCCGTGACGCCCCGCTGAGGCTGGCGGATGCCCTGCAAAAGGGTCAACACGTCGCCATCCTGGTCGACCAGTATTTTACCAATGGCGTCGACGTCACCTTCTTCGGCCGCAAGACAAAGGCCAATCCGACGCTGGCCCGGCTGTTGCGGCAGATCGAATGCCCGATCCACGGCGTCCGCATCATCCGCCTGCCCGGCCATCGCTTTCGCGCCGAACTGTCCGAAGAAGTCAAACCGGTTCGCGACGCCTCGGGCCAAATCGACGTGCAGGGAACGATGCAGGCCATTACGTCGGTGGTCGAAGGCTGGATCCGCGAATATCCCGATCAGTGGCTGTGGCTGCATCGCCGCTGGCGATAAAGGCGATCAATGGCGTACAAGACGAGGTATCCTGCCTCGTCATTGCGAGCTTTTGCGAAGCAATCCATCGCTCGTCGCAAGTGCTCCTCGCAATGACGGAGCTACCGTCCCGTTTTCACCTTGGTCCAGAGCCGGTTGATGACGCGCTGCGTCGCCGGATCGCGGGCGGTGATGACGAACAGTTTTGCAAGCGTCGCCTCGTCCGGATAAATGGTCTTGTCGTTGAAAATCTTCGGATCGATCAGCTTCTGGCTCGCCAGATTGCCGTTGGCGTAGGACAGAAAATCCGAATTCCTGGCTGCGACGTCGGGCCGGTAGAGATAATTGATCAACTCATAGGCCTCAGCGACGTTCTTCGCATCGGCCGGGATCGCCAGATTGTCGAAAAACATCTGCGCGCCCTCCCTGGGGATGGCATAGCCGATCTCGACGTCGTTTTTGGCCTCCGCGGCGCGGCTGCGCGCCTGCATGATGTCGCCCGACCAGCCCACCACCAGGCAAATCTCGCCGGTGGCCAATGCGCTCAGATATTCCGACGAATGAAACTTGCGGACATAAGGCCTGATGCTGGTGACGAGATCGGCGGCCTTTTCAAGGTCGGCCGGTTTGGTCGAATTCGGATCGAGCCCGAGATAACCCAGGGCCGCAGGGAGAATATCATCGGCGGAATCCAGCATGTGGATGCCGCAATCCCTGAATTTGGCGAGATTCTCCGGCTTGAAGACGATGTCCCAGCTGTCGATCCGGGCATCGGCTCCGAGGATTTTTTGCACGGCCTTGACGTTGTAGCCGATGCCCGGTGGTGCCCCACATGTAGTTGGCGGCGTAGGTGTTGCCGGGATCGTAGACGCGAGCCGTTTGGTCACCTCCGGCCAGGCGTTGGCAAGGTTCGGCAGCTTCGACTTGTCGAGCTTCTGGAAAACATTCGCCGTGATCTGGCGCTGCAGGAAATAGGCGGTGGGAACGACGACATCGTAACCGGATTTTCCCGCCAGCAACCGCGTCTCCAGCGTCTCGTTGGCATCGAACGTGTCGTAGACGACCTTGATGCCGGTCTCCCTGGTGAAGTCTTCCAGCACCCCCGGGGCGATGTAGTTCGACCAATTGTAGAAATTGACGGTGCGCTGCTGCGCCTTCGCCGCCGGCGCGAGCAACGCCAGCATGGCGGCAATCGCGGCCACCAATCGGACGTGAGTGCGGCTCCGGCCGTGCATCATCGCCTACCCTTTTATCGGCGGTGCACCGCGTCCGACAGACGTTCCAGCGCGGTGTCGAGCGTGGCGTCCTTCTTGGCGAAACAAAAACGCACCACCGAAGTCACCGCATCCTCTTCATAAAACGCCGACACCGGAATCGCCGCAACCTTGTAGTCGGTGACGATGCGCCTGCAGAACGCCTCGTCGGTCTCGTTGAGACCCAGCGGCGAAAGGTCGACGGTGAGGAAATAAGTGCCCTGCGACCGAAGCACCGGGAAACCGATGCTCTCCAGTCCCTTGGTGAGACGGTCGCGGCTGCGCGCCAGTTCCTTGCGCATGTCGAGAAAATAATCCGCCGGCTTGCCGAGGCCATAGGCGACCGCGACCTGAAGATTGGGCGCGGTGGTGAAGGTGAGAAACTGGTGCACCTTCGCGGCAACGCGCAACAGCGGCGGCGCGGCGCAGACAAAGCCGATCTTCCAGCCGGTCAGCGAAAAAATCTTGCCGGCGGAGCCGACCTTGATGGTGCGATCGCGCATTCCCGGAATCGTAATCAGCGGAATATGTTCGCGGCCGTCGAAGATCACGTGCTCCCAGACCTCGTCGCAGATCGCGATCGCATCGAACTCCTGACAGAACCGCGCCAGCAATTCGAGGTCCTCGCGCGGATAGACCACCGCGGCCGGATTGAGCGGATTGTTGAACAGGACGGCCTTGGTCTTGGGGTTGAAGACGCTTCGCAGCGCCTCCTCGGTCAGCCGCCAATGCGGCGGCTCGAGGCGCACCAGACGCGGGATGCCTCCGGCCTGGCGTATGATCGGCAGGTAGGAATCGTACACCGGCTGGAAAACCACCACCTCGTCGCCGGGCTCGACCACCGCCAGAATGGCCGACGTCAGCGCCTCGGTGCCGCCCGACGTCACCATCACCTCGGTCATCGGATCGAGGTCGAGGCCATGCCAGCGCCCGTAATGCGCCGCAATCGCCTGCCGCAGTTCCGGAATGACCCATCATCGACGGGTACTGGTTGTAGCCGTCCATCACCGCATCCGCCGCCGCGCGGCGAATGTCCTCCGGGCCGGGATCATCCGGAAAACCCTGGCCGAGATTGATCGCGTTGTTGTCGCGCGCGAGCTGCGACATCGCCTCGAAGATCGTAACGGGAAGATCCGCGAAAGACCTTGTTCATGGACGTCATGGGAAAGATCAGCCGCCGGTCTTGGTCGGCAATCCCGCGGCCTTCCAGGCCAGCATCCCGCCCGCCAGATGCTTGTCATAGGCCAAACCGCCGGCTTGAGCAGCCAGCGAGGCCGTCACCGACCTTTTGCCCGAGCGGCAGGCGAACACCACCTGCTTGCCCTCGGGATCGGGAATATCCTGCGGGTCGAACCTCGAAAGCGGAACGACGACTGCGCTCCGGATATGCCTCCACGGCGACTTCATTCGGCTCGCGAACATCGACCAGAAGATAGCGTCCCTCGGCTATCCCCTTCGATACGTCTTCCGGCGTCAAATCGTGAACCCGATGACCCTGATCCGCCACGCCAATCCTCCCAACGATGACCTTATTACGGGCGCGTTCAGCACGCCGGATACGGATGCTCGCCCGTTGGCGCCAACGTCGCCCCTCGCGTGGCGAAAATCAAGCGCTAGAAAGCAGTTTAGGAAACGCCTGAACCAACCGCTAGACGGTGACCTGCGTTCCCACTTCGACCACCCGGCCGGTGGGAATCTGGAAATAGTCGGTAGCGTCGTTGGCGGTGCGGCTGAGCGCGATGAACAGATGATCCTGCCAGCGCGGCATCCCGGAATGCGCGGCCGGCTTCAGCGCCCGCCGCGACAGGAAGAACGAGGTCGACATGATGTCGAAATGCCAGCCGAGCTTGCGGGCGATCGCCAGCGTTTTCGGAACGTTGGGCGATTCCATGAAGCCAAATCGCAGCGTCACCTTGGAGAAGGTCTTGCTGATCTCCTCCAGCCGCACCCGTTCGGCGGGATCGATTCGCG
The DNA here is from genome assembly GCA_963734795.1 of uncultured Alphaproteobacteria bacterium. Taxonomy (GTDB): domain Bacteria; phylum Pseudomonadota; class Alphaproteobacteria; order Rhizobiales; family Xanthobacteraceae; genus Bradyrhizobium. Next base: position 550,669 of record CAVTIW010000007.1, on the reverse strand, counting down.
GCGTCGGGGCGGTCTCGATGGTGAGAATGACATTCTTCTCGTGCAGCACTTTGTAGTGCTTCAGACTATGCATCAGCGCAGTCGGCGCGCTGGCTGGATCGCTGGTCAGGAATACCGCGGTGCCGGAAACCCGCTGCGGCGGCCGCTTCTCCAGCATCGCCACCAGATCGACCAGCGGAAACTCCAGCTTGCGCGATTTCTCGAACAATAGCCGGCTGCCGCGCCGCCAAGTGTACATCAGCAGCATCACGACCGAGCCCAGCGCCAGCGGCACCCAGCCGCCCTCGAGTACTTTCAAAAGGTTCGCCGCGAGAAATGTGAGGTCGAGAAACAGAAATGGCGCGATCAGCGCCGCGGCCGCGAACGGCGACCATTTCCAGACCTTGCCAGATCACGACAAAGCCCATCATCGCCGTGACCACCATGGTCCCGGTCACGGAAATGCCATAGGCCGAGGCCAGCGCGCTCGACGAGCGGAACATCAGCACCAGCAGCATCACGCGACCAGCAGCAGCATGTTGATGCGCGGGATGATAGATCTGGCCGGAATGGGCTTCCGAGGTATGGCGGATCTCAAATCGCGGCAGCAGGCCGAGCTGAATGGCCTGGCGCGTCAACGAATAGGCGCCGGTGATCACGGCCTGGCTCGCAATCACCGTCGCTGCGGTGGCAAGAGCAGACCATCGGCAGCAACGCCCAGTCCGGAAACATCAGGAAGAACGGGTTCTCGACCGCCCGGGGATCGGCGATCACCAGCGCGCCCTGCCCCAGATAGTTCAGCGCCAGCGACGGCAGCACAATGAACAGCCAGGCGGTCTGGATCGGCCGTTTGCCGAAATGCCCGAGGTCGGCATAGAGCGCCTCGGCGCCGGTGACCGCGAGAAACACCGCCCCGAGCGTCACGAAGCCGATGACGCCGTGATGGAGCATGAACGCGACGGCATGGAGCGGATTGAGCGCAAACAGCACTTCGGGATGCCGCATGATCGGGGCAATCGCCGCGATCGCAATCACCGCGAACCAGACGCACATCACCGGCCCGAAGAAAGCGGCGACCCGCGCCGTGCCGCGCGACTGAACCGCAAACAGCACCAGCAGAATGATCACCGTCAGCGGCACCACATAGGGATCGAACGCCGCGGTGACCAGCTTGATGCCTTCGATCGCCGACAGCACCGACAGCGCCGGCGTGATCACCGCGTCGCCATAGAACAGCGCGCCGCTGACGATCCCGAGCAGAACGATGGTGCCGGCGCCGTGGCTGACCGCGCGTTGCGCCAGCGCCATCAGCGCCAGCGTTCCGCCCTCGCCATGGTTATCGGCGCGCAGCAGGATCAGCACGTATTTCAGCGTCACCACGATGATCAGCGCCCACAGGATCAGGGACAGAACGCCGAGCACGGCCAGTGGATTGACGATGCCCGACGGCCCGCTGGCGGCGATGACGGCCTCGCGGAACGCGTACAGCGGGCTGGTGCCGATGTCGCCATAGACGACGCCGATGCTGCCCAGCATCAGCGCCTTGAAGCCGGCGGTGGAATGGGCATCGCCATGACCATTGGCCGCCGTCGTTTCCGCGGCGGGGATCTGCAACATCACTAGTCATGGGAGTTGGGGGCCTCAAAATGCTTCACTGCACAATAGCAAAGCGAGGCGGCTTATAGCCCTGCGCTTGAAGCATAGCCTACCCTGTTTTTGAGCCCACAGCCATGCAAAAATGCATAAACCGCTAAATTGTCACCTGGGTTCCAACCTCGACCACCCGGTCGGATCTGGAAATAGTCGGTGGCGTCGTTCGCCGACCGGCTCAGCGCGATGAACAGGTGCTCCTGCCACTGCGGCATTCCCGACTGCGCCTGGAGGTGACGCTGACAGCCGTGATGCCTGGAAAACGCTCCACCGGTCGATTTGATCCGGGCCGGATATCGACGCTTCCGGTAAGCCTGTCAACCGATCAACCATCGCACTGTAGGCAATTGCGAAGCGACTCTACGGCGGGGAGGTATGGTAATATAGTAGCGCGACGAAGTTACGGCTTCAGGTCGGGCGGCAGCGCCGGATCTTCCCGCATCAGCGTGATGGTGACGCGGCGGTTCGCCGACAGCGAGGGATCGTCGGGAAACAGCGGCTGGGTATCGGCCTTTCCCGAGACCGCAAAGATATGGGCCGGCGGCAGTCCTTCCCGTTCGAGAATCTGGCGCACCGCATTGGCGCGATCCGCCGAAAGATCGAACGCGCCGTAGTCGCTTTGCGTCGGCACGAAGCCTGCCGCGGTGTGACCGACGATCGAGACCCGCAGCGGCGTCGCCTTGAGCGGAGCCGCGAGTTTCTCGATCAGCCGGCGGGTGCGCTCATACGGCACCTTGGATCCGTCGGCGAACATCGACCGGCCATCCTGATCGACGATTTCCAGATTGAGGCCCTGGTTGGTCTCCTCAAACATGATGTGTTTCGAGATTTCGGTCAGCTCCGGCATATCCTGCAATGCCTGCCGCAACGATGCCGAGGCCAGTGCGAATTCACGGTCGATCTTGAGCCGGGCGCCGGCTGTCACGGGCGTCGTCCGATCATCCGGGGTCGGCGTGTTGGATGATTCCTCGGGGCGAATATGCGCGGAATTCTTCAACTTCGGTCGGGTCGGCAGACCGTCGGATTCGATGATTCCGGAATAGCGCTTGTCGGTCTGCACGCCGAACGCATCCCGCATCGAGCCGGCGACGATCTTGAGCTTGTTGAGGTCCATGGTGGAGAATGCGACGAGCATCACAAAGAAGCTCATCATCAGGCCCATCAGGTCGGCGAAGGTCACGAACCAGCCGTGTCCTCCGCCATGCGCGTCGCCTCGTTTTTTCTTGGCCATTGTTGGCTTTCCGGACCGAGCTCAGCGCGTTACGCCGGAACCGGCTCGTCTTCTTCGTGACGATGTTTCTCCGGCAAGTAGGCCAGCAGCATTTCCCGGACCAGCGTCGGGCTCTTGGAATCCCGGATCATCAGAATGCCGTCGATGATCAGCGTGCGATTGGTCTCCTCGTCGAGCAGCTTGCCGTGCAGCTTGTCGGCGAGCGGCAGGCAGAACAGGTTGGCGACCAGCGCGCCGTACAGCGTCGCCAGCAGCGCGGTCGCCATGAACGGCCCGAGCTTCGAGGGGTCGGTCATGTTGGCGAACATCTGCACCATGCCGATCAGGGTTCCGATCATGCCGAACGCCGGGGCGCAGTCGCCGATGGCACGGTAGATCTTGCCGCCTTCGTCGAGATGCATCAGGAAGTTGTCGCGGTCGCGCTCGAGATTGTCGCGGATGAATTCGAGGTCGTAGCCGTCGGCGACATAGCGGATTCCCTTGGCCAGGAACGGCTCGTCGGTTTCGACTTTTTCCAGGCCGACCGGTCCCTGCTTGCGGGCGATCTCGGCGATGCGGGCCAGTTCGTCGACCAGGTCGCGCGCCGCGAGCCGGCTCATGGTGAAGGCAAATTTGGCGCCGAGCGGCAGGCCATGCAGGATGGCGCTGAGCGGAAACCTGATCATGGTGGCGGCGATCGATCCGCCGAAGATGATGATGACCGCGTGTTCGCTCCAGAACATTTCGAGATTGCCACCCATCAGCATGATCAGGGTGATGACGCCGAAGCCGCACGCCAGCCCGACGCTCGTCATGATATCCATGGAACACTCCAACGCGCACGCGAACGACCGGCCATCCTGGACGGTGGCGCGGCCCATCCTGGACCGTGCAACGCCGACCCTACGTGCCCGCCATTAAAGACGCGTTACTGAATTGGGTAGGCATAACAGTTGGTTAATAAAGAACTAGACATCCGGTCGGCCCACTGTGTTCGTTGGACTTCTCGCCGGTGCTGGCTGGCTTTCCGGGAAAAGGGGCACAGGGCGACGACAACACCCGCCACCGATCGAAGCCATGACGCTTTCGTCAGCGCACCGCTTGCTGCTCCATCGCAAGCTCTGCCTGAAGGCTGGCGAGGTCGCGATAGATCGAGGCCACGGCGAGCACGCGGCCCCTGCTCTTGTAGCGCAACAGGCAGTCCTTCGCCGCGATGTCGCCGTCGACCGTGATCTCGTCCCATTGTTCGGCGTGCCCGACATAATTGATCGGCACGTCGTAATGCTGGCTCCAGAAAAACGGCACCGCGTCGAATGCCTCGCGCTGCCCCAGCATATTGCGCGCCGCGGTCTGGCCCTGGCGTTCGGCCACCACCCAATGCTCGACCCGGATTGCGCTTTGCGAATGGGGATCGGGCCAGCGCGCGATATCGCCCGCGGCATAGATTCCGGGGATGCTGGTTTCGAGACATGCATTTACCGCGACCCCGCGGTCGAGCGCAACGCCGGCCTGTTCGGCCAGCACCAGCCGCGGACGTACCCCGACGCCCATGACGACCAGATCCGCCTCCAGCACGTCGCCACTCCTGAGCGTCGCGCGCTTGCCGTTGATCGCGACCACGGTATCGCCGAGATGAAAGATGACGCCATGCTCTTCATGCAATCCGCGCACGAAATCGCCCATGCCGGGCCCGAGCACACGCTCCATCGGCCGTTGCTCGGGCGCGACGACATGGACTTCGACATCGCGTGCGCGCAATGCCGCCGCGGCCTCGATGCCGATAAAGCTGGCGCCGATCACGATGGCGCGGCGCGCGCCGCCCGCGGAGGCAATGATGGCCTGGCAATCCGCCAGCGAGCGCAGCGTATGGACATGCGGCAGGTCGGCGCCGGGGATCGGCAGCCGCACCGGCTCAGCCCCGGTCGCCAACAGGAGGCGGTCGTAAGCAACGGCATCGCCACCGGCGATGACGACATGGCGCGCCTTGGCATCGATCGCGGTGACATTGCATGCGAGCCGAAGGTCGATGGCGGCCTCGGCGTAGAAGCCGTCGGGACGCAGCGGCAGCCAGTCCTCCGGCGCATTGCCGGCAAGATAGTCCTTCGAGAGGTTCGGCCGATCGACCGGCGGTGCGGCATCGTTGCTCAGCATGACGATGCTGCCGCGATATTGCTGCCGCCGCAGCATCTCGGCGGCGGCAAAGCCCGCCGCGCCGCCGCCGACGATCACGATTCTGCCGGGCGCATCGGCGCCGGCCTTGCCGCGCGGCTTCGGCTGCTCGCGCTTTTGCCGAACCAGGATGCGACCGCCCTCGTGCTCGACCTGCCAGACCGCGAGCGGGGTCAACGCCGGCGCGCGCGCGGCTTCGCCGGTGCGCAGATCGAAGCAGGCATGATGCCAGGGACAGCGAATGCTGTCCCCAACCACCAGTCCCTCGGCGAGCGGCCCGTAATAATGACTGCAATGCGCGTCGATGGCGAAGATCTCGGACCCCGCGCGCACCAACAACACATCCTGATCGCCGACATGGCCGAGCAAGATCTTGCCGGCGAAATCATCGGGTGCAACGCCTTGTGCCAGATCCGGCCCAGCGGGCGGGGCTTGCTCTTCAGCCATGGTCACTCCCTCCTTGGTTGCACCAGCGATCGGGCAGCACTCTATATCAGCTCACCATGCCGGGGAATTGCCGGCGCACGGCAGGTTAAGTTGTGCCTCGGCGATCAGGCATAGGCCGAACTATCCGCTTGAAATAAGCCGGCGGTTGGTGAATTTGGCAGCAACGAAAAGTGTCAGCGCGCCCCGGGGCGGCTCGATTCCCTGGATATGGCGCTTTGCCGGGGGATCGAACGCGCGTGGACGCCACCATTTTCCTGTTCCTGCTGCAGGACGGTATCATCAACGGTGCCGTCTATGCCCTCGTTGCGATCGCGACCGTGCTGGTATTCGCGGTGACGCGGGTCATCCTGGTGCCGCAGGGCGAGTTTGTGGCGTTCACCGCGCTGACCATCGCCGCGCTCGAAAACGGCAATGTTCCGTCGACGCCGTGGCTATTGCTGGCGCTTGGATGCCTGGCGGCGACATCCGAACTGGTGCGGCATTTCCGCGAGCTCACGGTCCGCCGCGTCGCGAGAATCGTTTTGTTCGACCTGGTGCTGCCGGTCGCCCTGCTCCTGCTGACACGAACGCTGGCGCCGATGAAGCTCGGCCAGCTGGCAAACATCCTTCTCGCCATCGCGCTGATCACGCCGATGGGGCCGATGATCTATCGCATCGCCTTCGAGCCGCTCGCCCATTCCAGCGTGCTGGTGCTGCTGATGGCAGCGTTCGGCGTGCATTTCTCACTGACTGGCCTCGGCCTGTTGTTTTTCGGACCCGAAGGGACCGGCACCACCCCGTTGTCGTCAGCCTCGTTTTCACTCGGCGATCTCGTCGTTACCGGCCAAAGCATCGCGGTGCTGATCGTCACCGCGCTGCTGCTGGTGCTGTTCGCACTGTTCTTCGGACGCACGCTGCTTGGCAAGGCGCTGCGCGCCTGCTCGTCGAACCGCATCGGCGCCCGATTGGTGGGCATTCCGATCTCCGCGGCCGGACAAATCGCGTTCGCGCTGGCAGCCTGCCTCGGCGCGGTCTCGGGCGTGCTGGTCGGCCCGTTGATGACGGTGTTTTACGACTCGGGCTTCCTGATCGGGCTGAAGGCGTTCGTCGCGGCGATCCTCGGCGGGCTGGTGAGCTATCCGCTGACGGTTCTCGCCGCCCTCGGCGTCGGATTTGCCGAAGCGCTGTTTTCATTCTGGGCCAGCAACTTCAAGGAAGTGCTGGTCTTCACCTTGATCATTCCGGTGCTGGCATGGCGCTCGGTCTATGCACCGCATGCCGAGGAGACGGAATGAAGCTGTCTCGCGGTGCGGTTATTCCCCCGGTTTGTGCGCTGGCGGTCCTGATCGTACCCTTCACCGGGCTGATGCCGGATTACTGGATCACGCTGTTCAACTACATCGGCATTTCCAGCCTGGTCGCGACGGGTCTCGTTCTGCTGACCGGCGTCGGCGGCATGACGTCGTTCGGACAGGCGGCCTTTGTCGGCTTCGGCGCCTATACGACCGCTGTGCTCACGGTGCATTTCGGTATCTCGCCATGGCTGACCTTGCCGGCTTCGCTGCTCGTAACCATGGTCGCGGCCGCCCTGATCGGCGCGGTCACGGTGCGGTTGTCCGGCCATTATCTTCCGCTCGGCACCATCGCCTGGGGCATCGCGTTCTTCTATCTGTTCGGAAACGTCGGTTGGCTCGGCGCCCATGACGGGCTTGACGGCATCCCGCCGCTGCGGATCGGCAGCCATGCGCTGATCGATCCGCGCGAATATTTCGTGGTGGTCTGGGTCGCCGTGGTGCTCGCGGTGATCGCGACGCAAAACCTGCTCGGCGGGCGGCTCGGGCGGGCGATCCGCGCGCTTCGGCGCAGCACCCGCGCCGCGGAAGCCTTCGGCGTCAATACCGCGGCTGCCAAGCTCCTGGTGTTCGTCTATGCCGCGATGCTCGCGGGCTTGGCCGGATGGCTCTACGCGCATTTCCAGCGTTCGGTCTCGCCCGGCCCCTTCGGCATCAGTGCCGGCACCGAATATCTGCTGATGGCGGTGCTGGGCGGTGCCGGCCGGGTTTACGGCGCCATTCTCGGCGCGGCCGGAATCACTTTTCTTCGCGACCAGTTGCAGAATTTTCTGCCATGGCTGGTCGGCAATACCGGCAATTTCGAAACCATCGCATTCGGCGCCGTGCTGGTGCTGATCCTGCAAACCGCGTCCAACGGATTGTGGCCGATCCTGTTCGGTCCGCCGCCCACGCCGACCCCGCCGGCGCCGCGCGACCATCAAAGCTTGCCGGACCGGCCGCTGCCGGCGCCGGGAACGCCGCTGCTGCAGGCGCAACATGCGCGCAAGGTATTCGGCGGCCTGGTCGCCGTGAACGATGTCAGCTTCGAGGTTCAGAGCGGCCGCATCATCGGATTGATCGGGCCCAACGGCGCCGGTAAGAGTACCACATTCAATCTGATCACCGGCGTGCTGCCGCTCAGCGCCGGCCAGATTCAATTCGAGGGCGAACCGCTGCGGGCGCAAACCCCGCAGCGGGCGGCAGCCCTTGGGCTCGGCCGCACCTTTCAGCACGTGGAAATCGTGGCCGATATGAGCGTGATCGAGAATGTCGCGCTTGGCGCGCATCTGCTGGGAAACGCAGGCCTGCTGCGCGCGATCCTTGGCCTCGATCGTGCCGAAGAGGCGCTGCTGTTTGCCCACGCGCAGCGCCAGCTCGATCGGGTCGGTCTCGCCGATGTCGCATTCAAGCCGGCCGGCACGCTGGCGCTCGGCCAGTTGCGGCTTGTCGAAGTCGCCCGCGCGCTGTGTCTCAATCCGGTGCTGCTGTTGCTCGATGAGCCCGCGGCCGGACTGCGCGTCGGCGAAAAGAAGGCGCTGGCACGCCTGCTGCGCGAAGTCCGCGCCGAGGGGATCAGCGTGCTGCTGGTCGAGCACGACATGGATTTCGTCATGAGCCTGGCCGACCGGCTGGTGGTGCTCGATTTCGGCACCCGGATCGCCGAAGGCATTCCAGCGGCAATCCGGCGGGATCCCGTCGTGCTCGAAGCCTATCTCGGAGGCGTGTCGTGACCGCGCCGCTGCTCGACGTTCGCGGTCTCTGTGTCTCCTATGGACGCGCGCAGGTGGTGCATGATGTCTCGATCGCGGTGACCTCGGGCGCGCTCGTCACCGTGATCGGCTCCAACGGCGCCGGCAAGACGACGCTGCTCAATGCCATCATGGGGCTGCTGGGCGCGAAGGGCCACATCGGATTTCGCGACGCCGAGATCAACTCGGTGGCGCTGGAGAGCCGCGTCAAGGCTGGCCTGTGCCTGGTGCCGGAACGGCGCGAACTGTTCGCGGACATGTCGGTCGAAGACAACCTGTTGCTGGGCGGCTTCCGGCGAACGCGCACCGAACGCAGGCAAACCTTTGAGGAGATTTTTGCGCGCCTGCCGCGGCTCAAGGAGCGACGCCAGCAATTGGCCGGCACTCTATCCGGCGGCGAACGGCAGATGCTGGCGATGGGACGCGCGCTGATGGCGCGGCCAATATTGCTGATGCTGGACGAGCCCAGCCTCGGCCTCGCGCCGCGGATCGTTCGCGACGTCTTCCATATCCTGACCGACCTGCGCGAGACCGGCGTATCCATACTGCTGGTCGAGCAGAACGCGCGGGCCGCGCTCGAAGTTGCCGACTATGCCTACGTGATGGAATTGGGCGCGATCACCACGCAAGGGTCGCCGGCGGAGATTTCCAGGGATCCACGATTGGTCGAAAGTTATCTCGGCCTCGGTGGCAACGAGTACTAACGTAAAACAAACCAAAGGGAGAAACGTCATGTTACGCAGCAAGAGCTGGATGATCGTCCTGGCGGCCGCCATGTTGGGTGCCGGCAGCGCACAGGCGCAGATCAAGGTGGGCATTACCATGAGCGCGTCTGGACCGGGCGCCGCACTCGGCCAGCCGCAAAGCAAGACCGTCGCGGCATTGCCGAAGGAGATCGCCGGCCAGAAGATCACCTATTTCGCACTCGACGACGAGTTCGATCCAACCAAGGGAGCGCAAAACGCCCGCAAGCTCATCGCCGAGGAAAAGGTCGACGTGCTGATCGGCTCCTCGCTGACCCCCGTTAGTCTGCCGTTGATCGACATCGCCGCGGAAGCCAAAACGCCGCTGATGACGCTGGCCGCCGCCGCCGTCCTGGTGGCGCCGATGGACGACAAACGCAAATGGGTGTTCAAGGTAGTGCCGAACGACGACATCATGGCCAACGCCATTCTCAAATATATCGCCAAGAGCGGCGTCAAGACGCTCGGCTATATCGGCGTTTCCGATGCCTACGGCGAGGGATATTACAAGGTGCTGAGCGAGGTCGCGCCCAAACTCGGAATCACGCTGACGGGACACGAAGTCTATGCGCGCAGCGATGCCAGCGTCACGGGCCAGGTGCTCAAGGTGCTGGCGACCAAGCCCGATGCGGTATTCGTCGCCTCGGCCGGAACACCGGCGGTGCTGCCGCAAAAGGCGCTGCGCGAACGCGGCTACAAGGGGCCGATCTTCCAGACCCACGGCGTTGCCACCGAGGAATTCATCAAGCTCGGCGGCAAGGATGTCGACGGCGCCATCTTCACCGGCGAGGCCTTCACCGTCGTCAACGATCTGCCCGCCGACAGCCCGTTCCGGAAAACCACGGCGAATTTCATCGACGCCTACAAGGCCGCCAACAACGGAACCACGCCCTCCATTTTCGGCGCGCATCTCTACGACTCGATGACGCTGGTCGAGCACGCGATACCGGCGGCGCTGAAGGTGGCGAAACCGGGCACCGAGGAGTTCCGCGCGGCGCTGCGGAGCGAAATCGAGAAGACCAGGGATCTCGCGCTCAACAACGGCCTCTCCAACATGACGACGGACAATCACAACGGCTATGACGAGCGCTCGGCCTTCGTGATCGAGGTCAAGAACGGTGCGTTCCATCTCGTCAAGTAATTGAGACCAGCCGCCGCTTGAACGATTTTTCGCGTTGGGGTTGGCCGGTCGAATCGCGATCAGGATCGGAACCGGCGGCCATTGCTTCGCCATGGCCGCCGGTGTCTGTCCGCAGTCATTCCCCCCGCTCAGGCGTCGGCGCCGATGATCGAGGGCGCCGCCGCTGCTTCGCTGCGCAACGACGTGGCGCGACGATGCCAGAACGGGCGGTCCGGCCAGCGTTGTTCAAGTCCGTAGTAATGGCTCAGCGTCTCACGATAGCCAGCGAATTCGCGCTTGACGAACGAACGAAACCGGACGACGGGGCTTTGATCTCCGCCGCGCAGGGCGTCGGCGATGGCATAGGACGCAAAGATTCCGCCCCGCAGCGCCTTGAAGATGCCCTGACCCGACACCGGATCGAAGCACGACGCGGCATCGCCGACGCACAACAGCGGCAGCGCGGTATCGCGCACTATCTGGCGCGAGCCTGCCGCCCGCAGCGCGGGCGATCCGACCGGCCGCGCCGCGCCAATGGCAGGACACACGTGGCGTGTCGCGCCAAGCGCCTTCATCCAGCCCTCGATCTTGCCAATGCCGAGCTGGCGCACGAGGTCGGCATCGCTCATGCAGGCCACGAGACGGCGGTTGTTCGGCAGCGCCGCAGTGTACCACCAGCCGCCGCCGAAGGTTTCGATCAGCAGGCCGGTCCCGTCGTCGGGAGCGTCTTCGAACAGCATGACGCTCCCGGCCAGCCGGTCGCGCGTGTCCAGCCTTACCCCCTGTGCGCGTGCGACGACGCTGCCGCGCCCGGTGGCATCGACCACGAAGCAGGCGGTATGGCGTGCTCCGTCGCTCAGGCGCACGCGCCAGCCGGATTCCTCGAACACAACCGCATCGATCTTCGCCGCGATGTAGGTCGCACGCGCCGCCGCCGCCGTCTGCATCATCGTGTCGAAGTGCGCGCGATCGAGGCGCCAGCCGACCTGCTGGGTCTGGAACAGGAATTCGTTGCTCACGAGCTCCGGACCGCCCCAGGCGCTCACCATGCGGTATGAGGGACGGTGCCGATCCGCCTCGAATGCCGGCCACAGCCCAAGATGCTGCAGCAGTGGCTTGACCTGCGGCGGCACCGTCTCACCGACCCTCAATCTGTCCGCCGCAGGCGGGTCGGCGATGCCGACCCGCAGTTCCGGCGCGAAATCCGCAAGCGAGATTGCGGTCGCAGCGCCGGCGGGCCCCGCTCCTGCAATCAGGACATCGAAGTCCGCCAAAATTCAGCTCGCCCGTACCGCATACCAGGACGCCACCACGCCGGCCGGATTGATCGGCGGAGGCCCCCCGCCCTTCGGCGCACTGCCGGAATGCGGAATGGTGCGCATGATCGATCCGACCATGGCCGGCACCTGCTGCACGCCGTTCGGCCAAGCCGGCACCAGATAGCCGTCATAGTCGTAGACCCACTCCTCGCCGCCGACGATGCCCTTGCCCTGGAAGCGCACATGCATCGGGTTGCCGTATTCGCGTGCACCCTTGAGCGCAAGCGACCAGCCCGGGCCGCCGATGGTGCCGGTCAAAAGCTGCATCGGGGCTTCGTTGATCACGATGGTGCCACGGCCGAATTCCAGCGCGTCGAAATCGGTGTTGACGTCGGCGTCGTTGAGCAGGCTGCGGTAGGTCCAGCTGCCGACGAATGGGTTATCGCTCATGGAATTTCTCCGTTGCATTTGCGGTTCTTGGAGTCAGCTGCCCTTGAACGGCTCGATGCTGACGTAGCGCGGCCCGCCCGAAAGATCGGATGGCGCGGTTTGCAATTCGGCAGCGCCGAGGTAGGGATTGCGGATGATGAACGGCAGGCTCGCCCATGCGGTGACCATCTTGAGGTCACCCTGGTTCGTTTGCTGGACGCCGCTGCTCCAGTTGAGCCAGCTGTAGCTGGGTTGCCCCTGGTCGACCGAAATCACCTGCGAATACTGCAAAGGACGATGCGCCGGCCACCACATGATATCCACCACCCTGCGGTCCTTTGCCATGCGGCTGTCGTGTTCGCTGTCCGGATAGATGTTGTTCCAGTCCGCATAGGTGACGTCGGTCGAATTGGTGGTGCACTCGTTGAAGTCGGTCTGCCAGGGCACCGCCATGTATTTCGTCATGTCGCCCGGCTGCAGGCCGACATCGAAATTGCTGTTCTGGCTGAGCGGATTTTCGACGTTGAAGGAATAATCCATCGCCATGCCGGTCGAGGTATTCGACTGCGCCGCCGTCACCAGGAAATTCGACACCGAGCGATCCGCCTTGATCCGATATGGCGCCCAGTAGATCGACGGATTGCGCATGATCCAGTTGACCTCGGCGCCGGGGCAGAAGGCGCCCCCGAGCGCGTTCGACAGCGCGCCGCGATCGAGTTGCCGCCCGGTCGCCGGCGGCGTGGTCGGATAAGGCTCGAACGGATTGTAGGGCGGGCTCTGCAGCCAGCCTTCGTCGATTTCGTTGATGAAATGGCCGTGCGCCCACTGCTTGAATATAAACAGCTGATAATCGGTCAGGCGCAGGAATTTCGACGGCGCGACGTTGGTTAGGCAATTGTCGCCGCACAGCATCGGCATCAGCGGCAGATTATGCAGCCGGCTGCTGATCCGGTCCTCGACGTGAAACTCGTTTTCCTCGCCGGAAAGCCGCAGCAGGCCGAACAGATATTGCCGCATCGGCCCATAGGGATCGTCCAACTCGCGGCCTTGGGCATCGTGCACGGTACGGCGCGGCGGCGGGCCCTGCTCCGGCACCATTTCGATCGACCTCGGCCTCGGCAGTCCTGCCTTCGCGGCGACGGCAGCGGCCTGCGGCGTGACAAACTTCGGGGTCACCGACAGCTTGCTTGGGTCGAACATTCCGCGCTGCTGCTGATCGTGCGGAAAATTCGACTGGCCGAGGATGTTGCTGAGGTAGCGGAACTGATCGGGCCGATAGAGGATCGGCCAGATGTCGCGATAGAACCAGGGCTTGTAGGCCCGGTTCCAGGCGAGCCGGCCGTCCCGCCATTGCCGCAGCGCGGCCTCGTTGTGATAATCGATACGCTGGGGCTGGTCGAACGTGTTCTGCACGCCGTATAGCGCGGTGTCGTCGGCGAACTCGCGCACGAACAGGTCGTGCAGCACCTCGTCCATCGTCACCATGTCGAGCACCACCGGCACGTAACGCGGGTAGCCGGCGATCACCCAAGCCGGATACTCGACGTCGACGTAGCGCAGCTTGGCAACGTTCTCGGCATACATCACGAGGCGCGCCATCACCGGGCCGTCCGAGGTGTCGTCATACCAGCCGTCATTGTTGGCATAGTTCGAGACGTGCGGCTCGCCCGGGCCCGACTTCTCGCTGCCCGAGCGGCCATGACCGCCGAGCACGAGAAGCCGGCCGGAATCGTCGGCCATCATCTCGCCGAGCGTATCGATCGAGAACGGTGTCAGGTCCTGCGGCGGGAACGTCGTCGCATAGCTGCCCTCGCCGCCGCGATCGAAGGAGGCGTGGCGCTTGCTGGTGTGGTTCACGATTCTTGGACCGGGATCGATGATGAGCCGATCGCGGTCGGTCACGTCGGCGTTGCGGCGCGGGTAGCCGTCCGGGTAGCCGTGCTCGCCCTGGGTGGTGTCGAACTGGTACCAGCAGGCCTTCTTGTTCGCGACATAGACCTGCCACTCGATGTCGATCAGCGTGCCGGCATTGCCGCCGCCTTCGATGCGGTTGCCGATCTTGAGCGGCCGACCTTCCGGCGACTCCTCGTCATAGACAAAGACCTGGAAGCGCGCCGCCTGCCGCTTGATCCGCCCCTCGGCGTCGCGGAAATTCGTCACCAGCACCGGCGTCAGGCCGTCGGCCTGATAGAGCGGATTGCCCAGCGCATCGCAGGCCTGCGGCAGGCCGGCGGGGGTCTCGGGCGCAATATAGAAATCCGTCTCGCTGTTGCCGAGCCGCGCGATGCCGATGCCTGGATGTATCCGGTAGGTCGCCACGTCCACCTCCGATCAATGCTAGTCGAGGAAATTCAGCGATACGCCTTCGAGCCTGAGGAGATCGCGTTCCTCGCGGTAGTCGACCCCGATGACGACCAGCGTGATCTGCACCTCGTCGGATTTCGCGAGCAATGCCCTGGCGGCCTCGGTCACATCGATGCGGTGATTGCGGGGCGTATTGTGGTTGCGCGGCCGCTCGTCATAGGCGCGCGCGCGCGGCGGCGGCAGATCGCAATGCCCGGGACCGCCGTAGCATTCGCCGTGACCGAAGATCGCCAGATATCCCGCGTAGTGCGGATTGTCGCGCATCGGCGTGGAGGCGTCCGCGCCCGGCTGATTGATGAACGCGCGCACGAAACACGAGCGCATCAGCTGCGGCACCCAGTGCAGCCGGATCTCGGCCTTGCGGAATTTCTTGACCTTGCGGTCGATCTTGATCGGCTTTGACACGAAGCGCGCGATCGGCGCCTCGGTGCCCACCGGCATGAAGAAGGAGCAGCGGACATATTCATAGCCGAAGCGCGAGATCTCCAGCATGTCGCGCACCGTGTAACTCCACGGCGACAGCACCGCATCGAGATCGGCCGGAAGGCCGGTCGGATGTCGCGTCTGCCATTCCCACCAGATGCGATCGACGTTGACATGGATCGGCCAGAACACCGGATCGTAGGACGCGGTCAGATTGCTGAACATGTCGCCGTAGGCCGGCTGCGAATGGAGATCCTCGCGACGATGGAATTTGCGGTTGGCAATCCGGGTGGCGCCATTGCGCCTGTCGGCGAGCACCTCGCCGCCACCCCCGACCACCGCTGTTGCATTGCCAGCCGGCGCGCAGGCGTAAGCTGCGAGGCCGGCGTCGGGATTCATACCGCCGGTCCAGATATGCATGGTGTTGTGCGGGTTCTGATCGAGGAAACCGAACGCCGCGTCGTAGACGCCGCCGCCGCCAAAATCGCGGAAATTATTCAGGCTCATGATCTGCGCCATGTCGGCGCCGGTCGGATAATGGTAATGAATGACCTGCTCAATGGTGCCACCGCCGGCGTATTCGGCCGGATAGCGCAGCGGGTACCAGAGCGCGTTCGATGCCAGCAGCGCATCGATCATGACCTGGCGATTCCTGTCCTTGGGATCGGGCGTGACCGCGGTGTAGCCGACATGGGTGATCACGGCGCAGAAGAAGTCATGCTGCGAAACGAAATAGGTCGGCCCCCTGGCGAGCGCCTTGAAGGCGGCCGCCTGCGCCTTGCTCGGCTTTGGATTGAGCGCGGCAATCATCGCCTCGGCGGCAGCCGGCGTGAGGAATGCCTTGAAGGACGGGGGGATGATCCATCCCTTGGTGGGATCGTCCGGCCGATATTGCGGCATCGTCCAGTCCCAGTACGGGAGCATGATATCGCGGTCGAAATCCTGCAGGTTCTGCTCGAACTCGTAGAGATAGGCGCGGTGCCAGGTCAGGAACCGCTCCCAGCCGTGTTGGCAGTGGTTCTGATGGATCAGCGCCTGGTTGTTGAAATTCCGCCGGTCTTCGACCCTGTCGTCGAGGTCGTAGATGGTGCGAAACGCGTTGCGCAGCCGCTCGATCTCGCCTTCGCTCAGGCAATCGAGATTCTGGCGCTGGCGCGGCTCGCCGTCGCGATAGGCATAACGCTTGGCACCGGGGCCGAAGGCTTCGAACTCGGCGACATCGGCGAGCTTCACGATCGCGGCCTTGCCGCCCCTCGCTTCGAGCGTGCCGAAATCGATGCTCGGAAGATCGTCCGCCGGACAATCGTCATCGATCCAGTCCGCGATGAACTGAATGTCGGCGGCGGCGACGGGGGTACCACCCCAGGGCATTGGCGGGAATTGCCGGCCGTCGAATGGCGCCTCGCCGCGCAAGGCCTTGATCAGGCCCGACCTCGCGCTGCGGCTGCCGCTCGCGCAGCAGGATTCCGGCTGCGCCGGCGCGATCAGCCGCACGCCATAGATGCTGGCTTCCTTGAAATGCTCGAGGCTCTCGTCCCAAAACCGCGGCGCGGCGTCGCCGCCCGAGGGGGCGTGTCCGAGCGCGGAGGCGCTCAGGATTTCCTTGACCTGGGCATAACGCGAGCGCGGCGCCGGGGTGGCTTTAGCGACTGACCTCTTGCGGGCCATCTGACGACCTCCACCTGCACTACCGTTCTATTGCGCCTTGATTTGCATCAGCCAGGAGAAGTCGCCGGTAAGCTGGCCGCTATAGACCGGATTCTGTGGTGTGCCCGATTTCGCGATACCGGCGGAGGAATGACACCCGGTACAGCTCTCGGTCCCGAACACCTGCACGGTGCTGGGGGGATTACCCTCCTGCTGCCCGCTCGCGCTTTGGTTGCCGCCCTGAAAATAGGTCTCCATCGTGATGTTGGTCAGGTACACCGGCGTCGGGTTGCCGCCCGACTTGTTGTCGATTGACTGAGGCAGATTGGTATCGCCGGGCGAAATCGGCGGCGCCGTCGGATCGGTCGGCCACTGGGTGTCGATCAGCTGATAATACTGCCACACCGAATTCTGCGCGTGCAGCGCCGCCTGGGCCTCGCGGTTGAGCTCCTGCTTGTCCGGCGGAATCGGAATCATGCGCAGAGCCTGGGTCGGATGATTGGCCGGGTTGTTTCCGACCGGCTGAACGTTGACCAGACAGGTCGGACAGTTCGGGTTGAAATAGCTCGGATTGAGCCCGGGATTTGCGACCTGGTCGGTAGCGATATTGTCGACCTGCTCGAACGTCGACCAGATCCATTGCGGCGACGACTGTGATTTGTGGGCAATGTGCATGCCGACCAGCCCGACCTCCACCGAGGTCCACTGGTTGTCGATCAGGACTTGCGCGGGCTGGTGGAAGAAGCGGTCGGCCTTGTCTTTTTTCGGGTCGAGCACCTTCCAGGCGAGCTTCAGCTCGAATGCGCCGCTGCCATTGGTCTGCCACTGGCCGGCCGGAAACTGAACCTTGTTGGTGGGATTGGAGGAGAAATCGAGCTGCCCCTGGATGCTGTAGAGCGTGTTAGCGCAGAGGTAACCGACTTCGTGGTTGTCGAGCAGGATTTCATAGAATGTCGGATTGCCATTCTGATCGAACAATGGACCGGTGAAGGCCTGATCGACCTCGGAAATATGGCTTGATTTCGATGGCTTGACCGGCGCGCGCCCGTTGATGAGTTCGCCGACCGCCGAAACGTTGAACAGCGCACGGCCGGTTTTCGCCGCCGCCACGGCCGGCGCGGGCGGCACGCCGGGCCGGGCAAGGCCGGCCAGATTGCGCGAAGTGAGAGGGGTCGCGGCAACACCATTTTGCGCGGTGCAGGCCGGCGGGGTCGCGCCATGGGGAAGGTAGATGCCGTTGCTTTCATGCCAGCTGGACCACGCCGGATTATTTGACGCGTCGTAGCCGGCGATCGATGAAGCGGGCTGTCCGCCACCGGCGGTCGGCCAGTTCACTGCCAAGAACGCCTGCCAGGACCACAGGTCGAACAGCCGCTGCACCTGGGGGAATTGCGAATTCTTCTCCAGCGCTTCCTTGACCGGAACGAACACGTCGCCCGGCAGAGCGGATGTCAGTTTCGGCTCGAAACTCCATCCGTTCGCGGCGGTGAAATTGGCCAGATAGGGCGGCAACGGCGGCATCGGCGGCGTTGCCGTGGTCTGCGCAATCGCGGTGCCTGCCGCACCGAGCACCGCGACGGTTACCGCCGCGCAAGACAATATTCTGGTCGAGAGATGACTGGTCGAGAAAAAAATCATGCGGGTTGCCCTCTCCTCCCTGTTTTCCAGGGAGGTTCCTGGTTTGGTGATCCGTTGAAAGAGCCGCAAAATCATCTGCCTGAAATGAACTTAAGCTGTCGGAGCGCTGCGTCCAGTTGTGGCGCACAGGCTGATACAACCAATAATACAACTACAAATTTAATCGCTCGGGGATTGCAGAGTCAAGCCAATGCTGCAAGTGGTAGCGTGTTATTATTTCGTGCGTCGCGGACGCCGTCGCACGCAACTGTTCGGGGAGGCGCGCATGATGATAGGCATTCCGGTTTACGATGATGTCGACATGCTCGACGTGACGGGGCCGTTCGAAATGTTCGATTGGGCCGGATTCGAAATCGATCTGCTCGCCGAACGGAAGGGCATGAAAAAATTCCGCAACGGATTTTGTTTCGAGGTCACCAGGAGCTTCGCCGATGCGCGCGCCTACGACGCGATCTGGGTTCCCGGCGGCGACCCCAAGGCGCTTGCTGCCATCATCGACGATTCCAAGCGAACCTACCTGGATTTCCTGATCGCGCAGGCGGCGCGGACGAAAATGGTGTGTTCGGTCTGTGAAGGCGCCATGCTGCTGGCAGCCGCGGGGCTGCTCGACCAGTATTATGCGACGACGCACTGGGCGTTCATTCCATGCTTCGCCGAGCGCTTCCCCAAGGTCCTGGTCGCTGACGGACATCCCCGCTTCGTGCTCGACCGCAATCGGCTGACCGGCGGCGGGATTTCGTCGGGACTCGATGAAGCCTTGATGCTGATCCAGCTGCTGCAGGGGACGGTCGCCGCACAGCAGGTCCAGCAACAGACGCAATATTACCCGGATCCCCCGGTCAGCAGCGCGATCCCGCCGGCGCCATCAAGCTGCCTGCTGCCAACCCACAAGTCTCGCTAGCGAGCTGAGCCGGTGCCGGCGCGTCATCTCACGCCGGCGTCAGGCCGGTGAGTTCGAGGCTGAGCGCGCGCAATCGTTGGCGGGCGGCCTCGTCATAGGCCTGTGGATTGGCGTGCGCCTGTTGCATGCCGTTGAAGAACAGCCCGGTCTTGCCGGCGACGTCGTCACCGTGAGCCAGATGCAGGATCGCCTCGCCGCCCTGCTCCACCGTGGAGATCGGCGTGATGCCGCCGTCCCGCACCATGGTGGTGTTCATATACGTCGCCGGGTGCAGCGAATTCACCGTGACATCAGACCCCTTGAGTTCGTCGGCGAGATCGATGGTGAACATGATCTGCGAAAGCTTGCTCTGCGCGTAGGCGCGGCTTCCGCTGTAATCTTTGGTGATCATCACATCGTCGAAATCGATCGGGTGCTGGCCGAGCGAAGCGACATTGACGATGCGCGACGGCGCGCTCGCCTTCAGCAGCGGAAGCAGGAGATGGGCGAGCAGGAAGCCCGAGAGATAGTTCACCGCAAATCGCAATTCGTGTCCGTCCGCGCTGATCTGCCGCTCGAGGCCCCTGACGTTCGCGACCCAATCCCGGCATTGCTGATGAAAACGTCGAGCCGCTGGTGATCGGCGAGCACCGCATTCGGCAAGCTGCCGCGTACCAGCCAGCGACGACAGATCGGCCTGATAGAAGATCGGCCTCGCCGTGCCCTGCCGCGACGGATCTCATCGGCGAGCGTTTTTGCCCGCTCCCGGTCGCGGCCATGGATCAGGACTTTCGCGCCGGCGGCGGCGAGTTTGGCGGCGACATAGCGGCCGACGCCGTCGGTCGAGCCCGTGACCAACACCGTCTTGCCGTCCATCTTCATCTCGATGCGCTCCGTCGTCTCCGTCAGTGAATTTCAGCCGACTTGGCCAGCGCCTCTTTCAGCTTCTCGCAGCGTAAATGACGGGCTGCGGGCGATATCGAGAATCGGCGTCTCGCGGCGGCCGCACAGTTCGGCCGCATCCGGCAGCTTCGCGGCGATATCGAGCGGAATCACGACGGCGCCGTGACGGTCGGCGTGAATGAGATCGCCGGAGCGCACCGTCATTCCGGCGACGCGAACTTCGCCGCCGAAACTTTCGGCGTGGACCCAGGCGTGCGACGGTCCGATCGAGCCTGCCAGCGCCTGGAAGCCCGGCGCCCATTGCGGGATGTCGCGGATCGACCCGTCGGTGATGACGCCGAGACAGCCCAGCGCCTTGTGGACGGCGCTTTGAACCTCGCCCCAGAACGCGCCGTAGCCGACATCGGCGCCGTCGATATCCTGGATCACGTTGATGCGCGGCCCGTGCCCGGTGCCGACATATTCGTAATAGGCGAGCCGTCGCGCCTGCTGTTCGGCGGCCGGCAGGCCGGATGCGACGACCGAGCGGATCGTCGTGGTGCGCGCATAGCCGACGATCGGCGGCAGATCGGGGAACGGGCACACCAGCGGCTTCGTCGTATAGCCGATCAGACGACGTTCCGGCGCGACGATTTCCAGCGCGTTGCAGATCGTCGGCGTGTCATAGCGCGCCAACGCTTCAAGCACGGATGCAGGCAGCGGCGCGGTTGCGGATTTCGTCACGGCGTTCTCTCCTGATTTCTAGGCCGGCCCATTTTGAGGGCCGAGTATGGCCAGCCCTATACCCGACATCGCGGCCCAGCCCAACTCGACGATCGCTCGTGGCAGATATTTAAAGATGAAGCCGCCGGCCGATCGAGGGCGGCTCAGTTCAGCCGGGCCGGCCGATTGTCCTGTTCCGGTTCCGGGACGGCAGATGCAAACGGCGACGCCGGACTTGACGGAGCGACATCGGCCGGCGCCGCGGCCTGAGCGGCGGCGGCTTTGCGCTCATGGTCGCGATAGGACTTCCATCCGGCCGGCAGGCTCAGCAGAAACAGCACCGTGCACGCCGGACAGGATATACCAGGGATAGCCGATCAAGAGCGCGATGAAGAAAACCACCGAGACGAAAACCGGCAGTACCATTTCCGGCGGCACACGCATGCGCACCGTCTTGCCGGAAAACACCGGCAGCCGCGAAACCATCAGGAACGCGATCGCCAGCGTATAGAGCGCGGTCAGCGATGGCCGGAGGTCTCGGCACGCCGAGAAACGCAAGATAGATCGGAAGCAGCACAGTGATCGCGCCAGCGGGCGCCGGCAACGCCGGTGAAGTAATTTGCGGCAAACGGCGGCTTGTTCGGATCGTCCATGGTGGCGTTGAAACGCGCAAGCCGCAAGCCGCCGCTGATCGCGAACACCATCGAGGCGATCCAGCCGCCATTGTTCAGCTCATGCAGCTGCCAGAAGTACAGGATCAGGCCGGGTGCCACGCCGAAATTGACGAAATCGGCGAGACTGTCGAGTTCGGCCCCGAATTTCGACTGGCCCTTGATCATGCGCGCCACGCGGCCATCGAGGCCATCGAGCACGGCGGCGAACACGATCGCCGCCAC
This sequence comes from uncultured Alphaproteobacteria bacterium, assembly GCA_963734795.1. Classification (GTDB taxonomy): domain Bacteria; phylum Pseudomonadota; class Alphaproteobacteria; order Rhizobiales; family Xanthobacteraceae; genus Bradyrhizobium. Next base: position 529,149 of record CAVTIW010000007.1, on the reverse strand, counting down.
CGCCAGTTCCATCCGCCCTTCGGTGGACAGCCGGATCGCGGTCAAGCCTGCGCAGATCGCCAGCAAGGTGATGACGTTGGGCACCAGCATCCGCACCGGAATCGGGCGAAACCGGCGGCGGCGCATTTCAGGGTATTTGGGATCGAAGGGCATCGGCATGGCTCGCACTATATATAGCAAGCGCCGGCCGGCTCCGCCATTGCGGCGCGTCAGCCGGCCGATTCGACAGGCTTCAGATGGTTAATCGACCCGATAGGTTCGGCCGGCATCGCCAAGCCTGAAATCGGCCAGAATGGTCTCCCCGGCCACCGCGGTCTGGCCTTCGGAGACCAGCGATTTGGTGCCCTCGGGCAGGTAGACGTCGAGACGCGATCCGAAGCGGATCAACCCGAACCGCTCGCCGGCGCCGATCGACTGCCCTTCGCGAACGAAGCGAACGATCCGGCGCGCCACCAGTCCGGCGATCTGGATCACCCCGATGCGGCCGTTGGGGCGTGGAGATCACAAGCGAATTGCGCTCATTGTCCTCGCTCGCCTTGTCGAGTTCGGCGTTGATGAAGATGCCCGGCCGATACGCGATCCGATCGATCCGCCCCGCCACCGGACTGCGGTTCACGTGGCAGTTGAACACGCTCATGAAGATCGAAATACGCGGCAGCGGCCGGTCGCCGAGACCGAGTTCGGCCGGCGGCAACACCTGCGTCACCATCGAGACGCGCCCGTCGGCCGGCGCCACCACGATGCCTTCCCGCACCGGCGTGACCCGCACCGGATCGCGAAAAAACAGCGCGCACCAGATCGTCAGCACGGTGCCGATCCAGCCCAGCGGCGTCCAGATCCAGAACAGAATCAGGCTCGCCAGCGCAAAGCCGCCGATAAACGGATAGCCTTCCCGATGGATCGGCGGAATTTGCGCGCGGATGGAATTGGTGATGGACATCAAAATTCACTGATCTGTTTTCCCCTCTCCCGTTGTGGGCGAGGGTGGCGCGCCGCAAGCCGGCGTGCCGGGAGAGGAGTTATCGTTCGGTCACTTCCATCATTCCGCGGCGGCCGGGGTCACCAGCGCATCGTCGATCGGCGGCGGCACGCGGTTCGGCGCTTCGTTCTCGTCGGCGATCCGCGCCAGTTTCTCCCGCGCTTCCTGGGCCTCGCGCTGCCTGTTCCACATACTGGCATAAAGTCCGCCGGTTGCCAAAAGCTGCGTGTGGGTGCCGCGCTCGGCGATGCGGCCCTGATCCAGCACGATGATTTCGTCGGCACCCACGATCGTCGAGAGCCGATGCGCGATCACCAGCGAGGTGCGGTTGCGCGACACCCGCTCCAGCGCCTCCTGGATTTCATGCTCGGTATGGCTGTCGAGCGCCGATGTGGCCTCATCGAGCAGCAGAATCGGCGGTGCCTTGAGCACCGTGCGCGCGATCGCCACACGCTGCTTTTCGCCGCCCGATAATTTTAAGCCCCGCTCCCCGACCTGGGTCTCATACCCCTTCGGCGACATCCGGATGAAGCCGTCGATCTGCGCCAGCTGGGCGGCCTGTTCGACCTCGGCATCGGTGGCGTCCCAGCGGCCGTAACGAATGTTGTAGCGGATGGTGTCGTTGAACAGCACCGTGTCCTGCGGCACCATGCCGATCGACGCCCGCAACGAAGCCTGCGTGACCTTTCGGATGTCCTGGCCATCGATCAGGATCTTGCCGCCGGAGACGTCGTAGAGGCGAAACAGCAGCCGCGAAATGGTCGACTTGCCGGCGCCGGAGGGACCGACGATCGCAACCGTCTTGCCGGCAGGCACCTCGAAGCTGAGCCCCTTCAGGATTTGACGCTCGGGATCGTAGGAGAAACGCACATCCTCGAAGCGCACATTGCCTGAGGTCACGATCAGCGGCCGGGCGCCGGGAATATCCTTGACCTCGGGCTTCCGCGACAGAACGCCGAACATCTTCTCGATGTCGATCACCGCCTGCTTGATCTCGCGATAGACCATGCCCATGAAATTCAGCGGCTGGTACAGCTGGATCATCATGGCGTTGACCATGACAAAATCGCCGACGGTGTTTTTTCCGCTGCGCACCCCGAGCGCGCACATCAGCATGGTCGCGGTCAGGCCGGCGGTGAAAATGATCGCCTGCCCGGTATTGAGAACCGCCAGCGAGGTGTAGGTTTTCACGCTGGCACGCTCGTAGCGCTCCATCGATTGATCGTACCGCGTGGCCTCGCGCTGCTCGGAGCTGAAATATTTGACGGTCTCGTAGTTCAGCAGCGAATCGATCGCCTTGGTGTTGGCCTCGGTATCGGAATCGTTCATCTTGCGGCGGATCTCGATCCGCCATTCGGTCGCGATATAGGTATAATACATGAAGAGCACGACGGTGATCATGGTGACCAGCACGTAGCGCCAGTCGAACTGCCACAGCAGCACCGCCATCAGCAGCGAGACCTCGACGACGGTCGGAACCAGTTGCAGGATCACCATCCGCACAATGACTTCGATGCCGAGGCGGCCGCGCTCCAGCACCCGCGTCAGCCCGCCGGTCTTGCGCTCCAGATGAAAGCGCAGCGACAGTTCATGCATATGGACGAAGGTGAGATAAGCGAGCTTGCGCACCGCGTGCATCGCGACGCGCGCGAAGATTCCGTCGCGCCACTGGGTCAGCACCGCCATCAGCACGCGCAGGGCGCCGTAGCTGGCGGTCATGATCAGGGGCGATGCGATCAGCCAGATCTTCCAATTCGACGATGGCACGGCGCCTGTCCGTACCCGTCAGCGCATCGATCGCCCATTTGAAAGTGAACGGCACCGACAGCGTCGCCAGCTTGGCGACCAGCAGCAGCACCATCGACCAGACCACGCGCATCTTGAGATCGACGCGATCGCTGGGCCAGATGTACGGCCACAGATGCACCAGCGTGCCGATCAGGGTCGCCCGTTCGATGGATTTGTCGGCAGCCAAGGCTTCGCCGCCGCCCCGGGACGAATCAGAGTGAGCCATCAATATGAGCCTGGGGTGAAACGGCGCACCGGTTCGCTGTCGCGCGGTTTTTTTCGTTTGATCTGCATTCTGTCCGTCATATAGAACCTTTGAACGCCACGTGCACCCTCGCGGGACGCAATTCTTTCGCGATTTCCGCCATTTGTGGATAGATTTCACCGCTCTTGCGGATTCGCCAGACTTGACGCCTTTACGCTGCAGTGCCACATGGCCGAGATGAACAAGATCAAAACTGTCTGTGTCTATTGCGGCTCCGGCCCCGGTACAAACCCCCGCTTTGTTGAAGCTGCCATCGCATTGGGAAAGGCTCTCGCCGAAAACGGCATCCGCCTCGTCTATGGCGGCGGCTCGATCGGACTGATGGGCGCCGTGGCCACCTCCGTGCTGGATCACGGCGGCGCCGTGACCGGCATCATACCGGACTTTCTCACTTCCCGCGAAAACGCCCTCACGCGGGTTCAGGAAATGATCGTCACGCCCGACATGCACGAACGCAAGCGGCTGATGTTCGAACGTTCCGACGCATTCGTCGCACTTCCCGGTGGCATCGGCACACTGGAGGAACTGGTCGAGCAGCTCACCTGGCAGCAGCTCGGCCGCCACTCCAAGCCGATCCTGCTCGCGAACATCGAGGGCTTCTGGGAACCATTGCTTGCGCTGCTCATCCACATGCGCGCCACGCAATTCATCCGCCCCGCCCTGGCGGTCGAGATTCTCAAAGCCGAGCGGGTCGAGGACATCCTGCCGCGATTGCGCGCCGCCGCGGCGCGTGCGCCGGAGGAGACCAGGCAGATGGCGCCCGAGATCGCGCGCCGTTTGTGATTCCTGTCACGCCGGGACATCGGCGTCGTCGGTCGGAAACGTCACCGCCTCGATGCGATTGCCGTCGGGATCGATGACAAATGCCGCATAGTAACGCACACGGTCGTGCGGACGCAGACCCGGCGCGCCGTCGGAGCGGCCGCCGGCCTTCAGCGCCGCCGCATGGAACGCGTCGACCTCACCGGCTGATTTCGCCCGGAGGCAGATATGAACGCCGGTTTCGCGCGGCACCGGCGCCATATCGGCGCGAAGATTGATCCAGAACTCGGGATAGGCCTTGCCGAAGCCGATCGTCGCCGGACGCGTGACCAGGCGCGACAGGCCGAGCGCGGCCAGCGTTGCTTCATAAAATTGCGCGGCGCGTTCGAGGTTGCTGACGCCGACGGAGACGTGATCGATCATGGACTGCACCCGGTCTCTCACCGTCATTGCGAGGAGCCAACGGGGCGGCGCATTCGCGCGACCCGTTGGCTCGCGATGACGGCCAAGTCGTTATTCGCTCACGCCGGCGCGCCTGACTTCACCAGCTTGTAGACCACCGAATCCATCAGCGCCTGAAACGACGCGTCGATGATATTGGGCGACACTCCGATCGTGGTCCAGCGCTCGCCTTCCTCGTCCTCGCTCTCGATCAGCACCCGGGTCACCGCTTCGGTGCCGCCATTGAGGATACGCACGCGGTAGTCGATCAGCTTCAGGCCTTCGATGTATTTCTGGTATTTGCCGAGATCCTTGCGCAACGCCACGTCGAGCGCATTGACCGGACCGTTGCCTTCGGCCGCCGAGATCAGCCGCTCGCCGGCGACATCGACCTTCACCACCGCCATCGCCACCGTGACGCGCTGGCCGTTGGCGTTGTAGCGCTGCTCGACATTGACATCGAATTGCTCGACCCGGAAATATTCCGGCACCCGGCCGAGCGTGCGCCGCGCCAGCAGGTCGAACGACGCATTGGCGGATTCATAGGCATAACCGGCGGCCTCGCGCTCCTTCAATTCCTCGACCAGCCGAACCAGCTTGGGGTCGTTCTTGTCGTAGGCAATGCCGGCGCGATCGAGTTCGGCGATGACGTTGGAACGGCCGGCCTGATCGGAGACCAGCACCTTGCGATGATTGCCGACCGTCTCGGGCGACACATGTTCGTAGGTTTGCGGATCCTTGAGCACGGCGGAAGCATGAATGCCGGTCTTGGTGACGAACGCGCTTTCGCCGACATAGGGCGCGTGGCGATTCGGGCGCCCGGTTGAGCATATCGTCCAGCGTGCGCGAAACCTTCATCAGGGTCGCCATCTTGTCCGGCGACACGCCGATTTCGAAGCGCATCGGAAAATTCGCGCTTGAGCCGCAGGGTCGGGATCAGCGAACACAGATTGGCGTTGCCGCAGCGCTCGCCGAGCCCGTTCAGCGTACCCTGGATCTGCCGGACGCCGGCGCGCACCGCGGCCAGCGAATTGGCCACCGCCTGTTCGGTGTCGTTATGGGCGTGAATGCCGACGTGATCGCCCGGAATATGTTTCACGCACCTCGGTGACGATGGTCTCGACTTCGTGCGGCATGGTGCCGCCATTGGTGTCGCACAGCACCACCCAGCGCGCGCCGAAATCATAGGCGGCGCTGGCGCAGGCCAGCGCGAATTCGGCGATTTTCCTTGTAGCCGTCGAAGAAATGCTCGCAGTCGAGCATGACTTCGCGGCCCGCGGCCTTCGCCGCCGTCACGCTGTCGCGGATCGAGGCGAGATTTTCCTCGTTGGTGGTCTCCAGCGCGACCCGCACCTGATAGGCCGATGATTTCGCGACAAAGCAGATCGCATCGGCTTTGGCTTCCAGCAACGCCGCCAGACCCGGATCGTTCGAGGCCGAGCGGCCGGGCCGCCGGGTCATGCCGAACGCCGTGAAGCGGGCATGATCGAGTTTCGGCTTGCGTGGCAAAGAATTCGGTGTCGGTGGGATTGGCGCCGGGATAGCCGCCCTCGACATAGTCGATGCCGAGTTCATCGAGCATCTGCGCGATCAGCTGCTTGTCATGCAGCGTGAAATCGACGCCGTTGGTCTGCGCGCCGTCGCGCAACGTGGTGTCGAACAGATAGAGGCGTTCGCGGCTCATGTCGGAACTCCCGGCGCGTGCGCCGGCCAGCGTCTTCTGCATCGTGGTGTTGGCCAGCCATTCGCCGTTGACCGTCACGGTGTTGCGCTGCATGGCGACATAGCCGCGCTTGAGGAAAAATCCCTCGGCGTTGTCGCTGGCATCGACCGTGAGACTTTTGGCGCCGCGTCCGCCGGCGAGCTTTTCCAGCGCCTCGCACAGCATCGACGCCACGCCCTGCCCGGCCGCGCCCGGATGCACGTAGAGCATGTCGATATGATCGGCGCCCTTCAGCGAGGCAAATCCGACCGGAGAATTCTGCAGCGTGGCGATCAGCGTGAGTTCGGAGGCCAGCCGCTTGCCGAATTGCTCTTCGTCATCGGCCGCGCTGGCCCAGGCCTGCTGCTGCGCTTCGCTGTAATCCTCGCCGGTCAATTGCTCGATCGCGGCAACGAAGATCGCCGCCAGGATCGGCGTATCGGCCGCGAGAAACGGCCGCAAAGCGGGTTTTGGCAGCGCCTGTCCCATGCCTCACAATGCTCCGAGCAGTTTTGGCGCGAGCGCTTGGCACGGCTCATCGCAGCCGCTCCTTGTCGTCGTATCGCCTGTTTCGGGAGCCTTACCGTCGTTGCGACTCATCGCGCGATCTCCCAAGTGGTGCCTTCCTTGGAATCCTTGATCGACGACGACCCATCGCCGCGAGCTCGATCGCGAATGCGATCGGATTCCTTGAAGTCCTTGCGCGCGCGCGCGGCGGTAGCGATCTGAAATCAGCTCATCGATTTGCTTCGCGTCGACGCCGCTCGCCTGCTGCTTTCGGCCGTTCCAGTCCGCCGCACTCTCGGACAGGAAACCGAGAAGCCGCAAGGAAGCGCGCAAACTCGCCGCGATCTCGTCTCGTTTCCGGAAGCGCAGCAGTTACGCAAAGCGTGTAGCGAAGCAATCATCTGCGGCGTGTTCAGATCGTCCGAGAGTGCCTTCGATAACCGCGCCGGCAGGCTGCTCGCCTTGGTGTCCGCAGCGACCCATACCAGTCGTCGAGCGTCTTGGCGCTTTCTTCCAGTCCCTTCAACGTCCAGTCGATCGGCGATCGATAATGCGTCTTCAGCATGTTGAGGCGCAGAACTTCGCCCGGCCAATCCGTGCCAGCAACTCGCTGATCGTCACGAAATTGCCGGTCGACTTCGACATCTTCTCGCCTTCGATCTGCAGGAAGCCGTTGTGCATCCAGTAATTCGCCATCGTGGGCGTGCCGTGCGCGCAACGCGACTGCGCGATTTCGTTTTCGTGATGCGGGAAGATCAGATCGAGACCGCCGCCATGGATATCGAATACGTCGCCGAGATAGGCAGCACTCATCGCCGAGCACTCGATGTGCCAGCCCGGACGTCCCCTGCCCCACGGGCTTTCCCATCCGGGCTCGTTTTCCGACGATTGCTTCCACAGCACGAAATCGGTCGGATGTTTTTTGTGCGCATCGACCGCAACGCGCGCGCCGGCCTGCTGCTCGTCGAGCCTGCGGCCTGACAGCGCGCCATAATCCGGCATCGACTGGGTATCGAACAGCACTTCGCCGCCGGCTTCATAGGCATGGCCGCGCGCGATCAATTGCTTGATCAGCGTCACCATGTCGGCCTTGCCGTCGGCGCGCGGCAGCACGAAATCGGTCGCGCGCGGTTCGAACGTCGGCGGCAGGCAACCCAGCGCCGCCACGTCGGCATGGAACTGCGCGGCGGTCTTCTCGGTGACCTTGCGGATCGCCTCGTTCAGCGGCAGGCCGGGAAAATCCCGCGCCGCGCGGTCGTTGATCTTGTCGTCGACGTCGGTGATGTTGCGGACATAGGTGACGTGATCGGCGCCATAGAGATGCCGCAGCAGCCGGAACAGCACGTCGAACACGATGACCGGGCGCGCATTGCCGATATGGGCGAAGTCGTAGACCGTCGGCCCGCAGACATACATGCGCACGTTGCCGGGATCGAGCGGCACGAAGGTGCGCTTTTCCCTGGTCAAGGTATCGTAGAGTCGTAAGTTCCATGGATATCCCGTCCCTTGCGGCCGGGCGTCCAGTGATCTCGGGTGAGAAAAGACGGCCTCAGCCAGCGAATCGCTAGCTCATAATCTCGCGGCAAATGCCACAAATGGCGAGGAAACCGTTCATGGCCGCTACCATGGGCCAGCCCGGGGGACGGCGTCAAGAGCCGCTGAAGGCCGATTTCGGCCATGAAACCGCCCCGCCGGCCATGGTTAATCATTATTAACGTTTTGGGTGTATCGAATGAGGGCGGTCCTCTCATTCATCGGTGCAGCATGCGATCCACGTCAGCGCTTTTGGCCTGTGTGTTCCTCCTCGCCGCGTCGGCTGCATCGGCCGACAGCCGCGTTTTCATCATTGAAAACCAGGCGGACGGTTACGGCGTCGACCAGTGCCTCGCCAAGGGCGAAAAATGCGGCGCGCATGCCGCCCGGTCCTATTGCCAGTCGCGGGATTTCGCCGAGGCCTCGTCCTATCGGCGCGTCGATCCGGACGAAATCACCGGGTCGGTTCCCAAGGCTGCCGGCGCGCAGCTGCAACCATGCCGGTTGCGACGAATACGTCGCCATTACCTGCCAACGCTGAAGCCCGTCTGTCGCGGCAAAAATCAAGGGCTTGTCCTGCCACACCGGCGCCCCGGAAACGACGTGACGCTGCCCCGAGAAGCGGCTATGTGAAGCCGCTTGGCCGCGCCTCCGGTGTCCCGGCCTGCGCGAAATCGCTCTAATGGCCGGATATGCCTGAAACACTGATCACCCCCTTCTCCAGATGGATCCTGGCCTGCGCCGCGCTGCTCGGCATCGTCGCGCTGAGCGTGGACGCCTCCGCGCAGATGAATCCGACAGCGCCACCGCCGCAGCGTCGCAGGGCGCGCCGCGTCAATCCGATGTGCCCGCGGCTGGAAGCGCAACTGGCGACCATCGACCACGGCGGCAGCGGCGATCCGGCCAGGACGAACAGATCCGCCGCTACCAGGATGCCGCAACCAGGCAGCAGGGCGAACTCGATCGCGTCACCTCGCAGGCCAAGCGCATGGGCTGCGACAGTTCCGGATTTTTCTCGCTGTTCAACGGCCAATCGGCGCAATGCGGTCCGGTCAACAACCAGATTCAGCAGATGCGGGCCAATCTCGATCAGATCACGACCAGCCTCGAGCGGCTGCGCGGCGGCGGCTTCGGCGGCGCCGATCGCGACAACCAGCGCCGCTCGGTTCTGACGGCGCTGGCGCAGAATAATTGCGGGCCGCAATACGCCAACGCCGCTGCCGGGGCCCGGGCAATTTTCTGGACAATCTGTTCGGCGACAACAATCCGGGCGCGCCGCGCCGGCGCCGATATCGGGCCCGCAATCCGGAACCTACCGCACCGTCTGTGTCCGCAGCTGCGACGGCTTCTATCTTTCCGATCTCGTTCGCGACCGTGCCGGCGCGGTTCCCCGACGACGAAAAAACCTGCAAGGCGCTCTGCCCGGCGGCGGAGGCCACCCTGTTCGCCTATCGCAATCCCGGCGAGGACATGAACCAGGCGGTGTCGATCAACGGCCAGCCCTATTCGTCGTCTCCCGAATGCGTTTCACTACCGTCAGGAGTTCAATCCGTCCTGCTCCTGCAAGGCCCCCGGACAGACCTGGGCCGACGCCCTGAAAATCATCGACGACAAAGCCGCCGCCGAACAGCAAGGCGACATCATCGTCACCGAAGAGAGCGCGAAGAAGATGTCGCGGCCGCAGCCGAAACCGACTCAGGCGGCAGCGAGGAAGGGCAATGCCGCGGCGACCGCCCGCGCCGGCGCCTGACGCTCCCGCCGCCGACACAACTTCCTCCGCAGCCGCGCCGGACAACAAGACCGATCCGCTCGGTCGGCCCGACCTTCATCCCGGCGCGTTAGCGCATGATCCGCCAAAGTGTGGGCGGTTCGACGAAATCATCATGCGCTCTTCAACGGTCCAGTCTTATCCCTCGAACGCTTCCGCCGATCCGCGGCTGGCGCGCGACACCAGCGTAGCGTCGGGTTCGGGCAGCGCCTTGCCGGTGTCGCGAAACCTGTTGGTGATGGGATAGCGGCGGTCGCGGCCGAAATTCCGTCGCGTCACCTTGACGCCCGGCGCCGCCTGCCGCCGCTTGTATTCGGCGATATTGAGCAGGCGGTCGATCCGCGCCACCACCTCGCGATCGAACCCCGCCGCGACGATCGAGGCCAGCGGCTCTTCGCGCTCGACCAGCCGTTCCAGGATCGCATCGAGCATGTCGTAGGGCGGCAGCGAATCCTGGTCGGTCTGGTTTTCGCGCAGCTCCGCGGTCGGCGGCCGCGTGATGATGTTCACCGGAATGACTTCGCCCGACGGGCCCAGCGCGCCGTCCGGCTTCCATGAATTGCGCAAGGCTCGAGAGCCGGAACACCTCGGTCTTGTAGATATCCTTGATCGGATTGAAGCCGCCGTTCATGTCGCCATAGAGCGTGGCGTAGCCCACCGACATTTCCGACTTGTTGCCGGTGGTGACCACCATCGCGCCGGTCTTGTTGGAGATCGCCATCAACAGCGTGCCGCGGGTGCGGGCCTGCAGATTCTCTTCGGTGATATCGCGCGGCAGCCCCGCGAAGGTGCCCGACAGGATCTCTTCAAAGCCGTTCACGGCCTGCGCGATCGGCAGCACCTCGTAGCGGATGCCGAGCGCTGCCAGCGAGTTTTGCGGCGTCATCGAGCGACACCTGCGCGGTAAAACGAAACGGCAGCATCACGCCGCGGACCCGCTCGGCGCCCAGCGCATCGACCGCGATCGCCGCGCACAGCGCCGAGTCGATGCCGCCGGAGACGCCCAGCAGCACGCCGGGAAATCCGTTCTTGCCGACATAATCGCGCAAGCCGAGCACGCAGGCGGCGTAGTCGCCCTTGTCGCCATCGAGCAGCGGCGCGACCGGCCCGGCGCAGCGCCAGCCGTCTTCGTTCCTTGCTCCAGCGCAACGTCGTGATGCTTTCCTCGAAAGCCGGCAGTTGCGCCGCCACCGAGAGATCGGCATTGAGCGCGAACGAAGCGCCGTCGAACACCAGCTCGTCCTGGCCGCCGACCTGGTTGAGATAGATCAGCGGCAGCCCGCTCTCGGTGACGCGCGCCACCGCGATCGACAGCCGCAGATCGTTCTTGTCGCGCGCGTAGGGCGAGCCGTTCGGCACGATCAGGATTTCGGCGCCGGTCTCGGCCAGGCACTCGACGACGTTTTCGTAGTCCTCGGATTCCTCGAGCCAGATGTCCTCGCAAATGGGCACGCCGACCCGGATGCCGCGGATGGTCACCGGCCCGGCGGCAGGACCGCGCGCGAACAGCCGCTTTTCGTCGAACACGCCGTAGTTCGGCAGGTTGGCCTTGAAGCGAATCGCCGCGATACGCCCGTCGTCGAGCAGCGCGCAGGCATTATAGAGCTTGCCGTCCTCGACCCAGGGACTGCCGATCAGCACCGCCGGGCCGCCGTCGGCGGTTTCGCGCGCCAGTTCCTCGATGGCGGCGCGGCATGCCGACTGGAACGCCGGCTTCAGCACCAGATCTTCCGGCGGATAGCCGGCGATGAACAGTTCGGGGAACACGACGAGATCGGCGCCGTCGGCCCGCGCCTGCGCCCGCGCGACGCGCGCCTTGGCGGCATTGCCGGTGACGTCGCCCACCGTCGGGTTGAGCTGGGCCAGCGTGATCGTGAATTGAGCGGCAGGTTCGGTCATGGAGCGATGGTGCCTTGCGTGCGGGCAAACTGCAATTGCATGCTTTAGATCGCGCCCATGCGTTCGGCGATGGCGAACAGCCAGAACAGGCCGGCCATGACCAGCGCGACGCCGACCGCCGCCGAGCCCATGTCCTTGACCCGTCCGATCTGCGGATCGTGATCGGTGGTCAGCCGGTCGGACAGCTTCTCGATCGCGGTGTTGAGCAGTTCGACCACCAGCACCAGCGCGACCGCCGCGACCAGCTCGACGCCGGCGCATCACGGTCGCGCCGACCAGCCACGCCAGCGGCAGCGCCAGCGCCAGCGCGATCAGTTCCTCGCGAACGGCCTGTTCGGAGCGGATCGCGAAGGCGAGGCCGTTGCGCGTATTGATCGTGGCCCGCCAGAACCGCAGCAACTCAAAGTCCCGCCGCGACCGGCATCGGCTTGACCTTGCTGCCGCGCTCCTGCTTGAGCAATTCCGCGATCAGGAAAGCCATGTCGATCGACTGCTCGGCATTGAGACGGGGATCGCAGACGGTGTGATAGCGGTCGCTGAGATCCTCGTCGGTGATGGCGCGCGCGCCGCCGATGCATTCGGTGACGTCCTGCCCGGTCATTTCCAGATGCACGCCGCCGGCATGGGTGCCTTCCGCGGCGTGGATGGTGAAGAACGACTTCACCTCCGACAGGATGCGGTCGAACGGACGGGTCTTGTAGCCGCTGGTCGAGGTGATGGTATTGCCGTGCATCGGATCGCACGACCAGACCACGATCCGGCCTTCGCGCTGCACCGCGCGGATCAGCTGCGGCAGATGATCGCCGACCTTGTCGGAGCCGAAGCGGTTGATCAGCGTCAGGCGTCCCGGCTCATTGTCCGGATTGAGCACGTCGATCAGCCGCAGCAGTTCGTCCGGCTTCAGCGACGGACCGCATTTCAATCCGATCGGATTCTTGATGCCGCGGAAATATTCGACATGGCCGTGATCGAGCTGGCGGGTGCGATCGCCGATCCAGATCATGTGGCCCGAGGTCGCATACCAGTCGCCGGTGGTGGAATTGACCCGGGTGAAGGCCTGCTCGTAGCCGAGCAGCAGCGCTTCGTGGCTGGTGTAGATATCGGTGGCGCGCAGCTCGGGATGGCTTTCGAGATCGAGGCCGCAGGCGCGCATGAAATTCAGCGCGTCCGAGATCCGGTCCGCCAGTTCCTTGTAACGGCGCGACTGCGGGGAATCCTTGAGGAAGCCCAGCATCCACTGATGCACGCTGCCGAGATTGGCGAAGCCGCCGGTGGCGAACGCGCGCAGCAGGTTCAGCGTCGCCGCCGACTGCCGATACGCCATCAGCTGGCGCTGCGGATCGGGGGTGCGCGATTGCGCCGTGAACGCGATGTCGTTGACGATGTCGCCGCGATAGCTCGGCAGTTCGACGCCGTCGATCTTCTCCATCGGCGAGGAGCGCGGCTTGGCGAACTGTCCGGCGATGCGGCCGACCTTCACCACCGGCAGCGCGCCGGCATAGGTCAGCACCACCGCCATCTGCAGCAGCACGCGGAAGAAATCCCGGATGTTGTTGGCGCCATGCTCGGCGAAGCTTTCGGCGCAATCGCCGCCCTGCAGCAGGAAGGCCTCGCCGGCGGCAACACGCGCCAGCGCCTTTTTCAGGTTGCGGGCCTCACCTGCAAAAACCAGCGGAGGAAACGTCGCCAGCTGCGCCTCGACGTCGGCCAATGCCTTGGCATCGGGATAATCGGGTACTTGCAGCACCGGCCTGGCGCGCCAGCTATCGGGTGTCCACCGCTCGGACATGACGTTAACTCCTGAGCAAAAACCGCTACTTATCGGGGCAGCGAAGGGCCGGGTTATACACAGGCTGCACCCGGACCGCCAGTTGGATTTCCGCTCCTTTAGACAAGCCCTTGCGGCAAAAGCCGAATTCGCATTTGCTGGGAACAAGCGCGAAACCACGGGAGAAATCGCGGTGGCGGAGGCTGCGCTGGACGACGTTTTCATCGACGACATCAGCTTCCCCGCCACCGACGGATATCTGCTGGGGGCGACGCTGTTTCTGCCGCGCGGCGCCAAGCGCCACGCCGTGCTGATCAATTCGGCCACCGCCGTGCCGCGCAAGATCTACCGTGGCTTTGCCGGCTATCTCGCCGGCCGCGGCTGCGCGGTGCTGACCTATGACTACCGCGGCATCGGCGACAGCAGGCAGAAGTCGCTGGTCGGCTACAACCAGCCCAAATCGCTGGTCGGCTTCAAGGTCTCGATGTCGGACTGGGCGGCGCTCGACGTCACCGCCGCGGTGGCCTGGATGCGCCAGCGCTACAAGAATCTGCCGCTCAATTATGTCGGCCATTCCTTCGGCGGCCAGGCGCTGGGACTGCTCGCCAACAACAGCGAGGTGTCGCGCGCGCTGCTGATCGCGGCGCAGGCCGGCTACTGGAAACTGATGGCCTCGCCGGAACGCTACCGCGTCTATGCCATGCTGAATTTCGTCGGCATCCCCCTCACCCGACTGCTGGGCTATACGCCGGGCTGGAGCGGTCTTGGTGAGGATTTGCCCAAGGGCGTGTTTCGAGCAATGGGTCGCGCTGGGTGATGAGCCCGCGCTATCTGTTCGACGATCCCCATCTCGGCGGCCTTGCAGAATTTTCCGCAATATCAGCGGCGCGCTGCGCGCGCTGTGCCTGTCCGACGATCCCTGGGCGACGCGGCCGGCGGTCGAACTGCTGTGCTCGGGATTTAGTGTCGGCCACGCCGGAAATCCTCACCATCACGCCCGCCGACGCCGGCGCGAGAAAAATCGGCCATTTCGGTTTTTTCCGTCCCGAGCATCGCGACACGCTGTGGCGCGGCGCGGCGGAATGGATCGAGGCGACGGAGTAGCCGCCAGCGCGAATTGTTTGTCCTTCTTCCTCACACCACGATCGGCGGCAGCGTCACCCCCGCGCAGCGAGGCGGCGCTTCGCTGTTTTTTGCTTTGGTCGCGCCTTCGGCTTTTGCACCGTCCGATGGTTTTCGCGCAGCCGTTCCTGGATGGTCGGCAGACGCTCCCCGCCGCCGAGCAGCGCCCATTCCCGGACCAGCGCCGTCAATTCCTGCCGCATCCCCATCAGCCGGACTGAGGATTCCGTGCAGTCGCGGTCGTGGTTGACCTGGTCGCGGACGGACGCTGCCATGTCGAGCATATTCCGGCGCAAAGCACTGATTTTACGGCGTAATTCGTTGAGTTGGTTGTCCATGGGAGCCTCCGGATCGGGAGATTCACCATAAGTACAAAACATGAACGAAAAGTCAAGAGTGCCGGGTCGCGGATTTTGGAAAGGCGGAAGCCGGTCCGGTCCGCTCTCGCTTGCACAGAAATCAAGAGGACGTTTTATTCTTATGCAACAACTTTTCGGCTGCGTGCCCTTGCCGGATGCCGAAGTCGCATAGCTCACGGCCCGTGATCGGGGTCAAATTCACAAAGCGATGAGGCGCGCACTCAAGCACTAGGCATCGTGACCCAAATCCGACGACGGCACCGTCTCATTCCCTCTCTTCAATCAGAGGACCGATGATCATGCCATCATCCAAACCCGACAGCCCCAGCCGTCGCCTTGTACTCGGAGCGCTCGCTGCGCTGCCCGCGGTCTCCGTGCCGATCGTAGCAGAGGGCGACCGCGCAGGCGCCGCTTACCACCGCGGCCGGCTTTTCGTTCGCCGCGGTCGGCGATACCCGACCGATGATGTACCTTCCTTTGAAAGAGGGGCAGCCGGACCTGAACAAATTCTTCGTCGAAATGTTCGGGTTGGTGATGCCGGAAAAGATCGCTGAAGCGGTGGTGGCGAGGGATGTGAAGATGATCTTCGATCCGGCCACCAAGGAGCTGATCAAGGTAACCATGCCGTTCGCGTCGAAGACGGAAGTCATGACCCTGACGGTGGATAAGGGTTGGGTCACCGAGGCATCCGTTGAAGACTTGAAACTGCTTCCCGGGGTGCATCGAACGATGTTCCGGCTTCAGGGCGGCGAATGGGTGACCCGTGAAATCGTCAGGGACGTTCAATCCGGTCGCGCCAAATTCGTAGTCAATAGCGGCGACGCCGTATGGTGGGGCAACCAGGGCTTGACCGTTAGCGATAGCCCATACTGGAAGCGTGTGAACGAAACGATGCTGAAGAAGCTGCCCGCGCCGGACGACGAGATGCGCGCAGCCGGTCTCGATGGGCGATTTTTCATGAGCGTGGGTAATCATGAAGTGTGGGCCGATCCGAAGATCGAGGGCGTGCTTTCGGCGCTGCCCTATCTGAAGAAGTTCGGCGTCACCCCGGAAAACCTGATTTACAAATTCGACTTCAAAGGCACGCGCTTCATCTATCTCTGGAGCGGCAAGTACGACTACCGTTCGCCGTCACTGTGGGACGCCGATCGGCCGAAGTATGCCGAGCAAATGACACAGCTTCAAAAGTGGATGGACGAGGCCAGGGCCAATAGCATCGGCAAGGCCTTTGTTGTCTTTCATTATCCGGTTTTTGCGCGCTCGGGCCTCGGCCCTATCCCGGCTCCCGACAATCCACACAAGTTGATTGCGTCGTATGCCAGGGACATGGAGGTGGTCGTGTTGAACGGGCACGTCCACACCACCGAAATCTACGATGTGGATGGGGTTAAATACCTGATGCTGGGCGGTGGCGGCGCCGAACAGGACCCCATCCTTCCCGGTCGCACCAGCATCAAGGTGCCCGCCGACTATCCGCCCGATCTTTACTGGAAGGGCCAGCCGCCGCAGGAGGAATACAACTACGTCCTCGTCGATGTCGAACCCGGCCAGAAGACCAGGTTCACCCTCAATCGCTTCCGGCCATGGTCGGCAGACCCGTTCGGAACGGAAGAACTCTTCGTGTGACAGGGAACGGGCATTTGGCGGGAGTGAGGTTCTGGCGACAATTCTCCTGATCATTCACGGCCTGGTCGCGGTGGCGCTGCTTGGCGCGATAACGCACCAGACGTTGGCGGCATGGGCATCGGCCGACGCCCGACCCGGTTCGTTCTTCGGCCGCTTTCGTTCGGTGCCGTCGGCCTCGTTCGCCAGCGCCGTGGTCGTTCTCTATGCGGCCTCCACGCTGCTGGGCGGGATCGTGTACCTTTATTTCCGTGTCGACGTGCGGCCCGAGTTGGAGCGCGCCGGTCACTGGCATGTCCTCGGCTTCTTCGACCTCAAGGAGCACTTCGCAGCCATCGGGCTTGCCCTGCTGCCCGCATACCTGGTTTGCTGGCGTCGGCCGCATACCGATGAGACTGCTCACATGCGTACGGCGCTCACTTCGGTCCTTGCCTTCGTCGTCTGGTGGAGTTTTCTGACCGGTCACGTCGCCAACAACATCATGGGGTTCGGCTCATGACCTCATCCGACGGTTTTCGCCGCTTTGCATTTGCGTTCGGGCCGACATTCGCGGTTCTCTACGTGGTCGCCGTCGCAAAGGATTTGGCTCTGTTCACTGTTTTCCCGTCGCTCGGCATCGTGCTTGCGGGTACGCAGCACTCACGAGACGTCGCCGACCCCGCGATGGGGTTTCTGGCTCCTGCGATGTACTGGTACGGATGGGCGGCGACGGCTGCACTCGGAGCACTGACGGCAGGCCTTGTCGCCGCGTCGTTACCCGGACGATCGGTGCGACACTTCTGGCCGGGATGGGTGTGGGTAATTCCCGCGCTCTCGATGATCGCTTGCGTCTATCTCACCCTGCCCTGGTTTCGACTTTAGCTCCGGGTTGTCCTGGCTTCACTCTAGGCCCCCCTACTCCGCCGCCGCTTCCCGCACATACCTTGCCGTCGGCGTTCGCATCGTCACCAGCTCTTCCGCCGCCGTCGGATGCAGCGCGAAGGTGGCGTCGAAATCGGCCTTGGTGGCCTCATCTTCACGGCGATCGCGACGGCCTGGATGATTTCGGCGGCGGTGTCGCCGACGATGTGACAGCCGACCACGCGATCTTAGCAATGGCGTCCTTCCGAGTACCCAAAGGGCCATGCAAGACACCCAACCTTCACGCAATTCGGTTGGTCGTTGCAAAGGATGGCGGCTGAAAAGGCGAAGGAGCTACTCTCACGCATCAAGTGTGTGCGGGCTTCGCCCGCCCGTATGAAGCTATGCAGCCGGGCAATTACGTACGACTTCGTCGCTTCTACGTGGTTATCCAGGTTGCCCTGTATAAATAGCTATCTTGGGTAGCTCCTTCGCCCTCTACCTAGCACATCTAATAGACCGGCCTCAATTCTTTCTTGCGGAGATGATTGAGCAGATCAATCTGCTTCCAATTCACGAACCATGGATTTTTCTCAATTTCAGCAACCGCGACGAAGGAAAAATGTTGTCCGACCGATATCCCGAGCCCCCTGTACAATTGCGTCAAGACAGTCTTCCGGAAATCCCATGTCAAGTATGGGCACGCTATTAGATCCAACATAAAATGCGCGTCGTGCGATTTTTTTGCTGGTAGCGCAGTCGGAAGAAAACTATCAGTCAGGCTCTCCTCGATCTCATCCCGCATCGCGGGATCAGTATCTCCATAATAGAACAGTAGCGAAATGATCGAAAAATAATCGATGTTTTCATCATCCAAAATCCGTCTAACGATATCAAATATATTCATCCGGTAATTCAGCGGGAGTTCGCTGGAAGCCACTATTACATTTAGAATCTCAATAGGCACGTATGCACTCATTGCTAGATTTTGTAGTGCAGGATTCTGAATGAGAGACTGAATCAGTTGCCTAACAATCTCATTCATGGCTTCTGAGAACTCAGAAAGATGATCTCTAAAAAATCGAATTGAAACTATGGTTGCTCTCGCGACTTGATACGAGGACGAAACAGTCGCATGCACAGTAAAAAAATAATATAGTGAGCTTAAAAGAGCATCGAATGCCCCAATATACACCTTCTTACTAAAGTGCTTCGATCGTTTGGCAGAGTTAAAGCTGCCGATCAAATTTTCAATCGTTGTGCTTATCGACCCAATTATGTACGGAGAAATGTCTTCGTATCCTGCATCAGCGTTGGTGCAGGCGACCTTCATGTCATTAACGAGCGTCCGTGTGAGCGCCTGCGGATTGCGAATTGCGCATGGAATTGTAGATTGTGAATCACGGTCCAAAATACTTATTTGATCGCGAAAGCGGTTGAGGCCAAACGTAGCGCCCGCAATGATTTGCGATTTCCGTGTTTGGAGAGGCCGATGAATTGTTAAAGTTTTAGAATTGTTTAGGTGCAAATTGAGCAACTGAAGGGAATCGGACAATCCCCGCTGCAGTATATCTAAAGCTTCCAAACTATTCGCAAAAATAGCATAGTCATCAATATATCGTCGAACCTCGAAGTCTCTACCTTGTGCCAATTGGCTTCGTTCAGCCCGACGCAAGAGATCAATATCGACAGACTGGAGGATAATTTCAGCGAAAAGACGAGAAATTTCAGCGCCGACCGGGATACCATTTGTTTCGTTGTAATTTGAAAATTGCGTCAACGAGTTGAACTCGTTAGCGAAGGACACTGCCGAGACATTCTCTTTGCCGTGTTGAACATCCTTAATGGCCCATGCCATCGTATGGCTATAGATAGATGAGAAGCACTTAGATATGTCCGTAAGCCGCAGCACCGAAAACTTCTTCTCTAGCTCCACAAACTCCGACGAGCTAAAAAATTTGTAGAAGCGATCGTACTTTGCATATGCAAAAAAAGAGCCTGGATTTCTTACCGCTTGGTCATGCAGAAGGAGATCAATTGCAGCACCCTTATATTTTTTCCTATCCGAAGCCTTATTCGAATAAAAATACGCGCTGCCAATCTTTGTTGGACGCCGCATCGAGACATCTTCGTGCCGACAAAAATATGGAATTAGATGACCGTAGTTCTGGTAAAAGACACATGCGCGATATTGCGCTGCCGGGTGCACTAAGCTGATTAGGCGACTTGAAGTGTTCGTGAGCCGAATACGATACCGATACGGCACCGTATATCGTTCCCCACTGTCGAGAACTATGGCATCTACAATTCTTCTCAAGCCGGACGAGATAGGGGTACGACGCAGGTTTTCGTGAAACCCGTCGTTCGAGAAAATTATTGGGACATCATCGGGCGAGGTATCAGTCAGCAAAGCTCGTCGAGTGTTACTACGATCGATATTTCCGCGCTTTAAGGTCCACTTACGCATCGCGCCAACACATCGTCAACTCGGCCAATTCATCAGGACGAAAGTTGTAAAAAGTGCGCTCTTGAAAGCCGTTAGTGAAACTATAACGGAGGAATGAGCGTCGGGTACGGTAAGGCATTTTAAGTAACAGGCGGCGTGCCAACGAGCTATGTCCGCCAACAAAAATCGACCTCAAAAACGAGTCTAACTCAACTAGCGCCGCGCTCGAATTAGCGCGACGATAGTTGCAATACAGGCCAACGTTTCGAAGTCTGCCGGTAGACAAATCTCTTAAGTTATAATTACCCGTTAAGAGCTGCATCCGCCGCTCTAGCAGATGCTTGTTACCGTTTATGGTAAAACTAGCAACAGCTCGACTGATGCGAGATTTTAGTCGACGAATCTTTCTCGGCGCCAGCGTCACATCGATAACGCGGCAGAAGCGATTATCTACGCGCTTTGTTTCATGAATGGACAAATTATAACCCAGATAGTCGAAATCGCCGACCACCGCTGCGCCATCCGACTTGTATTGCACGGGAATGTTGACGTGCTTGGTCTTTGTACTGTTGAACTGAAGACCAGTTGGAAGCGCTCTTTTCACTAGTCGCTCGAATTGCGCTTTGTCTTCCCGCGCGCCGGTAACAATTGCGATGTCATCGACATAACGCGCGTAATAATAAACTTCTGGCGACCGCGAGACGTGTCGGTCAAAAGGCTTCATCGCATATTCGGATAAAGTGGCGCTAAGCTGAATGCCGCGTGGGAGACCAGCGATCTTGCGACGATCCAACAACTCGTAAAGAAAATTCTCAAGCACTAGGACCGCATTTCGCGGGATGCGCGGTTCGTTCGAGAGCTGACGGAAGAGCTCTAAGACATCAATGCTATCGAAAAACTTCTTGATATCAAATTTGTAGAGCCGATGGGGCACACCCTCAGCGAGAATCGTGGCCAAACGTCGTACAATTGTATCTCTGTCTGAAGCCTGAATTCCAATCGCCTGCCTAACTATTTGATTCAGGCATCGGAGCACCACCAGATGCGGCGTCGAGTGGACGGATAAGGCGATATTGTCCTTGATTTCGATTTTCCTCAGATCCAAAGCAGCAAAGCCGTTCCGAACGACCTCCAGCGCGGCCTCCGCCAATTGTTCGCGAGTGTAAACCAGCGCTTGGCTATCGGAATCTAGCAGGTCCTGTGTCTTGATCGCATCAAGCAAAGAGGCTTGGTTTAACTCCAGCAACAACTCTGTTTCCCCCCGGGGCAATGCAGTCGAGAAACGCACGCAACGCGCACACTCTTCGTCGGAAGCACATAGATTGCAGGTGTATCGGGTTGTTTGCAAGTTTTACGTGTGTCTGCAGCTCACGTTGTAAGCTGAATGGCAGCCGAAGGACTGGGCGCGAAGAAAACGCGTTCACCCAGTTGGCGTGCGCTCTTTCAAACAGACCGGATTCGTCCCGCCCCTACTCCGCCGCCGCTTCCCGCACATACCGCGCGGTCGGCGTCCGCATCGTCACCAGTTCTTCCGCGGCGGTCGGATGCAGCGCGAAGGTGGCGTCGAAATCGGCCTTGGTGGCTTTCATCTTGACCGCGATGGCGACGGCCTGGACGATTTCGGCGGCGGTGTCGCCGACGACGTGGCAGCCGACCACGCGGTCGGTCGTGCCGTCGACCACCAGCTTCATCAGGATGCGGGTGTCGCGGCCGGACATCGTCGACTTGATCGGCCGGAAATCGGTCTTGTAGATATCGACGTGGCTGAACTGGGCGCGGGCCTCGGCTCTCGGTCAGGCCGACGGTGCCGACTCTCGGGCTGCGAAAACACCGCGGTCGGAATGTTGGCTGTGATCGACCTGCACCGGGCGCTTGCCGAACACGGTATCGGCGAAGGCATGGCCTTCGCGGATCGCGACCGGGGTGAGATTGATGCGATGGGTGACGTCGCCGATCGCGTAGATGTTCGGCGCCGAGGTCTTGCGACCAGCCGTCGACCATGATGCCGCCATTGTTGGGATTGATGGCGACGCCGGCGTTCTCCAGCCCGAGACCCCCGACATTGGGATGCCGCCCGATCGCGAACATCACCTGGTCCGAGGCGATGCTCGAGCCGTTCGACAGATGGGTGGTGAATTCCTTGCCGTGCCTGTCGACCTTGTTGACGGTGCAGCCGGTCAGGATGGTGATGCCCTGCCTTTCCATCTCGGCGCGGACATGGGCGCGGACGTCCTCGTCGAAACCGCGCAGGATATTGTCGCCGCGATAGACCACGGTGACGTCGGAGCCGAAGCCGGCGAAAATGCAGGCGAATTCCAGCGCGATATAGCCGCCGCCCTGGATCACGATGCGCTTCGGCAATTCCGGCAGATGAAACGCCTCGTTCGACGAAATCACGTGCTCGATGCCGGGAATCGCCGGCCCGTGATTGGGCGCGCTCGCCGGTCGCGATCAGGACGTATTTCGCCGTCACGGTCTTGCCGCCGGCGAGGCGAAGGGTATGGGCGTCTTCCAGCACCGCGCGGGTCTTGACGCACCTGCGCGCCGGCCTTCTCGACATTGGCGGTGTAGATGCCCTCGAGCCGGGCGATCTCCTTGTCCTTGTTGGCGACCAGGGTCGGCCAGTCGAAGCTCACGGGCGGGATGGTCCAGCCGAAGCCGGCGGCGTCCTCGATCTCGTGGTGGATGTGCGAGCCGATCACGAACAGCTTCTTCGGCACGCAGCCGCGGATCACGCAGGTGCCGCCCATCCGGTATTCCTCGGCGATCATGACCCGCGCGCCGTAGCCGGCGGCGATCCGGGCGGCGCGCACCCCGCCCGAACCACCTCCGATGACAAACAGATCGACGTCGAACTCAGCCATGTCAGCCCCGATCGAACCGGATCCGAGATCAGATCCTTCGGATTCTCAAGTTCCTTCATATCTCCTTGCCGCGCTTGCGCATCTCGGCGCGGAACTCGCCGTTGACGATCTCGGCAAAAGTTCTGCGCCCACTGGTTCATATAGGACATGCTCATCTGGATTGCCCTGGGCTCGGTCGTCAGCAACTTCTGGCCGAGCGGCGACTTGTAGAACGTCACCAGATCCTTCAGCTCCTGCTCGGTGAACTCGTTGGCGTAGATCTTGGCCATGCCGTCGCCGATTTCGTTCTGGCGGCCGGCCAGGCTTCTGGGCGACGATCACCGCGACCTCGTTGAGATCCTTCTGGTAGTTGAGGTTGGTCTGCACCAGGGTTTCCTTGGTCTTCTCGACGATATTGGGCACCGCGGCCTGGCATACATCGCGCTGGCATGCTTCATGGTCAGGATTTCCTTGGCCGCCGCGATCGCCGCCGGCGTACCCTCCTTGAGCGGCGGCGGCTGCTGCGCTCCCGCCGGCAGCGCGGCCAGAGCCAGTCCCATGCACGAGGCCCGCGGCCGACAAAATCCTGAAAAGACGCTTCATTCCGTTCTCCTCGATTGCAGCCTTACCGCCGTTCAACAACGCGAATTCCCTGGGGCCTGCCAGCATCGCCGATGCTGGCCAGGCCGATGAACAGCCCATGCTCGACCACGCCCGGTATCGCGGTCAGCAGGCCCGCCAGGCGCGGCGCATCGGTTATTCGTCCGAGATGGGCATCGACGATCCAGTGGCCGCCATCGGTGACAAAAACGTGACCGTCCTTGCCCTTTCGGACCACCATCGGCCCGGAAACGCCGCTTTCGCGCAAATGCCCCGGCCATGGCGCGCCGCGTCGCCGCCAGCCCGAACGGAATCACCTCGACCGGCAACGGAAAGCGGCCGAGCGTTTCGACCCATTTGGAATCGTCGGCGATCACGATCATGCGATCCGACGCCGTGGCTACGATCTTTTCGCGCAGCAAGGCGCCGCCGCCGCCCTTGATGACGTTGAGCGCGGGATCGATCTCGTCGGCGCCGTCGACGGTCAGATCGAGCCGATCGATGTCATCGAGCGTGGTCAGCGCGAATGCCGCAGCGCTCCGCGTCGGCGCGGGTCACTTCCGAGGTCGGCACGCCGATCGACGTCGAGCCCGGCGCGGACCCGTTCGCCCAGCAGTTCGACGAAATGCTTCGCGGTCGAACCGGTGCCGAGGCCGAGCTTCATGCCGTCGCGCACGAATGCGAGCGCGCGGGCCGCCGCCTGCCGTTTCAACTCGTCCATGTTCACGGGGGTCACGATGCCTCGAAAAGCCGCGGCCGATCACCCGACCGGCGATGTCTATGTCTAACTGGCGGGCATATCTAGCGTCGTTTTGCCGGCGAGGAACAGCGCTATACGCCGGCCCGATCAGTCGATTTGGCGCAATTGACGATTTTTGCACCGAGGCGCGCGCGGGAATTTAGCCGGCCGCCGCTTGGTCCATTACCGCCCTTGCACGATGGCGCGCGGACCGATAGCGATTCGCGATGACCTCCGTTCGCACCATTGTATTCGATCTCGACGGCACGCTGGTGGATACCGCGCCCGACCTGATCAACGCCCTCAACTTCGTTCTCGACCGCGAGGGCATGCCGCCGGTCCCGCTGCAATCGGCGCGCAACATGATCGGCGCCGGCGCCCGCCGGCTGCTCGAACGCGGGCTGGAGCTGGAGGGCCGCGCCGCCAGCGTCGCCGACATCACCCGGCTCACCGGCGATTTCATCGACTACTATGCCGCGCATATCGCCGACGCCTCGCGCCCGTTCGACGGGCTGGAAGCCGCGCTCGACGATCTCGCCGCGCGCGGCTATCGCTTTGCGGTCTGCACCAACAAGCTGGAATGGCTGTCGAAGCTGCTGCTCGACCGGCTCGGGTTGAGCGCGCGATTTTCCGCGATTTGCGGCGCCGACACATTCGGCGTCTCAAAGCCCGACCCGGCGATCCTGCAGCAGACGGTGGCGCGCGCCGGCGGCGCAACTGTCCGCGACGATCATGGTCGGCGATGCCGGTCCGGATATCGGCGTGGCCCGGCGCGCCGGCATTCCGGTGATCGGCGTCGAATTCGGCTATACCGAAGTTCCCATCGCCGATCTCAAGCCCGACCGGCTGATCGGCCACATGAGCGATCTGCCGGCCGCGGTGGAAAGCCTGATGGCTTCCCGAGTATCCATATAAACCATTGATTTCATTATTATATCCTGGAAACACTTGGTCCCGGCATTAACCATTACTTAACGACGCGGGTCCGCACGGTTGCGCCGCCGTCCGGACACTCCTATGGTCGCGCCGGGGATTGTGGCAGTTAGCCGCAGCAGAGTGACGGATTGATCATGCGTCGTGTCATCGTGATTGCCGCTAGCGGGATTCAGCCTGGCCGGCTGCTCCTCGTTTTCTTTGGACGCCTTCAAGTCGACGCCGCCGACCGTGCAGGTGCAGCTCGATTCGGCGCCGCCGGGCGCCGATGCCCGCACCTCGCTCGGACCGGGTTGCAAGACGCCCTGCTCGGTCACCGTGCCCGCGCCCGACACGGCGGATTTCACCGTCACCTACACCCTGAACAAGTTCCAGCCGGCCACCGTTCCGGTGCAGGTGATCCATGTTCCCGGCGATTTGACCACCTCGGCATCGACCACGTTCGATCCCAATCCGGTGGTCGCGCGAGCTTCAGCCGGCCGGGCCGCCGCCGAAGGCGGCGCGGAAAATGATGCGGCCGAAAAAGCCGAAACCGCCCAAGGCGGCCAGCGCGCCGCCTGCCGACGGGTCGCCGTTCCCCGAGCCGGCGCAAGCGGCTCCGGCCGGCGCCACGCCGCCGCCGCCCGCGCCCGCCCACTGATTGCGTGCACTGCAGCACGCAAGCGTGCGGATTGTACGCCGGTCGCAACATGCCTACATTGTGACTACGAACTGCCGCCGTGCGATCACGGCGACAGCCGCAGTGACAAGGCCGATTGAATGAACGGCATCCTCGTTGAGTCCCGATTCGCTGTCGCGCCCGATGACCGATCCGTTCGGCCGGACCATCAGCTATCTGCGGGTATCGGTCACCGATCGCTGCGACCTGCGCTGCTTTTATTGCATGTCGGAAGACATGACATTCCTGCCCAAGGCCGATCTGCTCACGCTCGAGGAACTCGACCGGCTGTGTTCGGCCTTCATCGCCAAGGGCGTGCGAAAGTTGCGGCTGACCGGCGGCGAACCGCTGGTCCGGCGCAACGTGATGTCGCTGGTGCGCTCGCTGTCGCGCCATCTCGGCACCGGCGCGCTGAATGAACTGACGCTGACCACCAACGGCTCGCAGCTGGCGCGTTTTGCCGGCGAATTGCGCGACTGCGGTGTCCGCCGCATCAACGTCTCGCTGGATACGCTCGATCCGGCGAAATTCCGCGCCATCACCCGCTGGGGCGATCTCGACAAGGTGCTGGCCGGCATCGAGGCCGCGCGCGTCGGCGGGTCTCGCCGTCAAGATCAACGCGGTGGCGCTGAAGAACATGAACGAGGACGAAATCCCGTCGCTGATGCAATGGGCGCACGGCAAGGGCATGGCGCTGACGCTGATCGAGGTGATGCCGATGGGCGACATCGGCGAAGGACGCATCGACCAATATGTGCCGCTGTCGCTGCTGCGCGCGCGGCTCGCCAAGCAATACACCCTGACCGACCTCGCCGACGACACCGGCGGCCCGGCGCGTTACGTCCGCGTCAGCGAGACCGGCGGCAAGCTCGGCTTCATCACGCCGATGACGCATAATTTCTGCGAGTCCTGCAACCGGGTGCGGATCACCTGCACCGGCACGCTGCACACCTGCCTCGGCCACGAGGATGCCTCCGATCTGCGCAAGCCGTTGCGGGCCTCCGCCGACAATGAGCTGCTCAGCGCCGCGATCGATCGCGCCATCGGCCTGAAGCCGAAGGGCCACGACTTCATCATCGATCGCCGGCACAACCGCCCGAGCGTCAGCCGCCACATGAGCGTCACCGGCGGTTGAGTTTACGGCGGCTGATTTAGCAGGCCGTACAACTGGTTGGCCTCCTCGATGTACCCATTTTCCAATTGACGCCGCCACGACGCGCTGAAATGGTGCGGCGGCTTTGATGCTGGCTCGGCTGGACAAGCCGCTGCGCCTGAGGGCTGCAGTCAAGACGGCAGAGGCGCAATTGGGGGAGGACTATCGTTGCAATCGCTCCTGCAGATGAGCCGATGCGCTGCGCGCGTTGCGCGCGCGGCGGCGAAGGCGATGCCCGTTGAAACCATCGGCGTGCCTTGATGGCCAGCGCCGGGGAGAACACGATGCGTCCATTGCTGGCGATCAGCGCGGCCATCGACCAGGTCAACGAGAAGATCGGCTACATCTGCAATTTTCTGGTGCTGGCCGCCTGCCTGGTGAGCGCCGGCAACGCCATGATCCGCTACGCGTTCGGCTACAGCTCGAACGGCTGGCTCGAACTGCAGTGGTACATGTTCGCCATCCTGGTGATGTTCGGCGCATCCTACACCTTCAAGCGCAACGAGCATGTCCGGGTCGAGATCTTCTATCTGTTCCTGTCCGAACGCGGCCAGCTCTGGCTCGATCTGATCGGCACGCTGTTCTTCCTGATCCCGTCCTGCCTGCTGCTCGTCCTATCTGTCGTGGCCGTTCTTCCATCAGGCCTACGCGGTCGGCGAAATGTCGGGTAACGCCGGCGGCCTGATCCGCTGGCCGATCAAATTCGTCATCCCTGCCGGCTTCGTGATGCTGGCCTTGCAGGGCGTCTCGGAGGTCATCAAGCGCATCGCCGCGCTGCGCGGCGAGGTGACGATCGATGCGAAATACGAGAGGCCGACGCAATGATCACGCTGGAAATGATGCCGCCGATGATGTTCGGCGGCCTGGTTCTGGCGATGCTGATCGGCTTTCCGGTGGCCTTTACGCTGGCCGCGGTCGGGCTTTCGTTCGGCTTCCTCGCCATTCATCTCGGCTTCTTCGATCTGAATTTTCTGCAGGCCATTCCGGGCCGCGTGTTCGGCAGCGTGCTTTCCAACGAACTCTTGCTGGCGATTCCGTTTTTCACCTTCATGGGTGCGATCCTGGAGCGCTGCGGTCTGGCCGAGGACATGCTGGATTCGATGGGCCAATTGTTCGGCCCGATCCGCGGCGGCCTCGGCTATTCGGTGATCCTGGTCGGCTTCATCCTCGGCGCCATCACCGGCACCGTGGCGGCGCAGGTGATCGCGATGGCGCTGATCTCGATGCCGATCATGATCCGCTATGGCTACAACATCCGCTACATCACCGGCGTGCTGGCGGCGTCCGGCACCATCACGCAACTGGTGCCGCCGTCGCTGGTGCTGATCGTGCTGGCCGATCAGCTCGGCAAGTCGGTCGGCGACATGTATCTCGGCGCCTGGGGCCCGTCGATTTTCCAGATCTTCCTGTTTGCCGGCTACACCTTCGTGCTCGGTCTGGTCAAACCGGATCATTTGCCGGCGGTGCCCAAGACCGCGTTGACGCTGACCGGATGGCCGCTGTGGCGCAAATGCCTGCTCGGCATCATCCCGTCGGCGGTGCTGATCTTTGTCGTGCTCGGCACCATGATGATGGGCCTGGCCACGCCGACCGAAGCCGGCGCCATGGGCGCGGTCGGCGCCATCGTGCTGGCGGCGATCCACAGCAAGGATTTCAGCACCATGGGCCGCAAGGTGCTGATCACCGGCATCATCGCCGGCGGCATCGGCACCATCGTCGGCATGTTCATGACCGAGGGAATCATCTTCAAGACCGCCTTCGCCGTGACTTATCTCGCGGTGGTGTGGATTTGCCTCGAGGCGGTTCGCATTCCCGAACTGCGCGATCTGATCAAGCAGGGCTACGAGACCACCATGCGCATCACCACCATGGTGACGTTCATCCTGATCGGCTCGACCTGTTTCTCGGTGGTGTTTCTCGGCGTCTCCGGCGGGGTATGGCTGGAACATCTGCTGACGTCGCTGCCCGGCGGGGTCTGGGGCTTCCTGATCTTCATCAACCTGTTCATCTTCTTCCTGGCGTTCTTCCTGGATTTCTTCGAAATCGCTTTCATCATCCTGCCGATGATCGCACCGATCGCACAGAAGATCCTGGCGCCGGTGGTCGGTGCGGATGCCGCGCTGATCTGGTTCGGCGTCATGCTCTGCGTCAACATGCAGACCTCCTTCATGCATCCGCCGTTCGGCTTTGCCTTGTTCTATTTGCGCGGCGTCGCACCGAAAGAGGTCAAGAGTTCCGACATCTATTGGGGCGCCCTGCCCTGGGTCGGCTTGCAGATGATCATGGTGGTGCTGGTGATCGTTTTCCCGATCACGGTGACCGGCCTGCTCGACAAGCCTTTGAATGTCGATCTGAACTCGATCAAGATCGACGTTCCGCAAATCGATTTGCCGCCGCTGGATTTCGGACCGCCGGCGAAGCCGTAGCCCCCCGGGCTGTGTGCCCATAAATCTGACGATATGTCCCGATAGCCGACGTAGTGCTGCTTAACAGCTAAACGACGCTAAGTGCCACAGCTCGTCGGTCTAGCCGTAAGCAACCCCCGGATTGCTTTGCCCAACTTCTATAATATAACCATCAGGATCGCGAATGTAGCAGCGCGTCTCGCCGTACTTGGGCTTCGGCTCCGTGATGAACTTGGCTCCTCGACTTCGCCAAAGTTCATAACACGCTTGAATATCTGCAACGCGGATATTCATAAAGCTGCTGACTAAATCGGGATTGGCGGGGACGCTGAGCGTTACCGATGGTTTGTCGGGTGTCGGACCGCCCCCGGGGTTAACAAGGAGCCACGTGTTCGCGATCTGGATGTACCCCGGCGCGCCGCTGCCGTCGCCTCTGCTCAGAATGCGACCTCCGAAGACCGTTTCGTAAAATCGTAACGATCGCTCGACGTCGGCGACGGTGAGAAAGTGCGCGACGGTAAACCCATCCTGCGGCGGCATCTGATAGCTTTTTTGGTCGACTTGTACCTGGGTCATAGATGACCTCCAATTTGGATATCGTATTCCCAGTTCGCCAGAAGCTGCATTGAATGGTTCAGCCTAGAGGAGTTTGTTGTCGGGCGTACTTCGTCGGGCGTCACAAATTGTTTCTGCGCCGCGCGAGCCCACTTTGCCGTTTAGCCGTGCAGCAGTGATGAAGAAGGAGGCAGCTCAAGTGCCACGAGTTGCTCACTCTCTATCGTTATTGTGTTCCGAATACCCCCGACGGTCCACTTCCGATAATGGTCAATCGCTACCGGGCCGAACCGGCAGCAAGTCCGGCCATGTCCGTTGGCCATGTCCGTTATTGCATTGAGAGCTGAAGCAAATTCAGAGCCGTTTAGCGGCGCCGCCGAGCGTCCATCCTTCGAGACGCGCGCAAGGGCGCGCTCCTCAGGATGAGGACTAACCCTCATATGAGGCCGGTTGCGATCAGCTTTGCGAATGCCGCGCCATGAAGCTGTCGAACCCGACTTCCGCGACCTGGAACCACTGATAACCGGTGCTGGTGTAGCTCGACACCGATTCATAGATCTTCTTGAAATTGGGGTTGGTCGCGGCGACTTCGCTGTTCAGTTCCTTGGTGGCCTTGAAGCTCGCTTCCATGATCGCGGGCGAGAATCCGTGCAGCTTGGTGCCGCCGGCCAGCAGCTTCTTCAGTGCGAGCGGATTGACGGTGTCGTACTTCGCCATCATCCAGTTGTTGGCGTAGTGACCGGCCTGCTCCAGCACGTTCTGGTAATACTTCGGCAGCGCATTCCATTTATCCAGATTGATCATGGCGATCAGCATCGGGCCGCCTTCCCACCATCCGGGATAGTAATAATGCGGCGCGACCTTGTAGAGGCCGAGCTTTTCGTCGTCGTACGGACCGACCCATTCGGCCGCATCGATGGTGCCTTTCTCGAGCGCGGGATAGATGTCGCCGCCGGCGAGCTGCTGCGGTACGCAGCCGAGTTTCTGCATGACCCGGCCGGCGTAGCCGCCGATGCGGAATTTCAGTCCCTTGAGATCGTCGACCGTGTTGATTTCCTTGCGAAACCAGCCACCCATCTGGCAGGTGGTGTTGCCGGCCAAGAGCGAGGTCACATTGTAGCTCTTGTAGAACTCGTTCAGGAGTTCCTTGCCGCCGCCCAGCATGTACCAGGCCTGGCTGAGGCGCGCGTTCGGCCCGAACGGAATGCAGGAGCCGAAGGTGAAGGTGGGATCCTTGCCGAAATAATAATACGACGCGGTGTGTCCCATTTCGACGGTGCCGTTCTGCACGGCATCGAGCACCTGCAGGCCCGGAACGATTTCGCCGGCGGCAAAAGTCTGGATCTGGAATTTGTTGTCGGTGGCTTCGCCGACCGCCCTGGCCATCTCGATGGCGCCGCCGTGCAGCGTATCGAGCGATTTCGGCCAGCTCGTCGTCATCCGCCATTTGATCTCCGGCATCGATTGCGCGATCGCCGGCGCCGCTATGGTGGCAGCGCCCGCGACGCCGAGCCCGGTGACCTTGATAAAATCCCGTCGTTTCATTGCGTTCTCCCCCTGGTGATGTGCCGATCTTTTTTGGGGCATGATCTTTTTCGAGATCACGCCCTGGCCTTCTGTCGAGGCTTGCCTGGAGCATGGAACATCCGGTTGCCGATTTCCACGGCGAACTAGCGTACCGCAACGCAAAAGCCCGGCCTCCTCGCGGAGACCGGGCTTCATTGTTGTGGCTTGAGACGTGATCAGCCGCGCGTGCGCGAGCGGATCATGAAGCTGTCGAAGGTGTACTCCGCGACCTGCCACCACAGATACTGGTCGGAGCGATAGGCCTGCATCGCATCGATGGATTTCTTGAAGTCGGCGTTCTTCGCGGAAATTTCTCCCCACAATTCGTTGGTCGCTTTCAGGCAGGCTTCCAGCACCTCGTTGGTGAAAGGACGAAGCTGCGTGCCGCTTGCGACCAGACGTTTCAGTGCCGCCGGGTTCTCCATGTCGTAGCGCGCCGCCATCCAGGTGTTGGCGTTCGCGCGTCGCGTTGGCGATGATGGCCTGATAGTTCTTCGGCAGCGAATTCCACTTCTCCAGATTGCAGAAAGCGTGAACCATCGGACCGCCTTCCCAGAAGCCCGGGTAATAGTAGTACTTCGCGACCTTCTGGAAACCGAGCTTCTCGTCGTCATACGGCCCGACCCACTCGGCGGCGTCGATGGTGCCCTTCTCAAGCGCCGGATAGATGTCGCCGCCGGCAAGCTGCTGCGGCACCACGCCGACCTTCTGCAACACCTGGCCGGCAATGCCTCCGATGCGGAACTTCAGCCCGGAGAGATCGGCGACCGTCTTGATCTCCTTGCGGAACCAGCCGCCCATCTGGGTGCCGGTGTTGCCGCAGGCGAAACCGATCACGCCGAATTTCTTGAAGAACTCGTTGCCGAGTTCCTGCCGCCGCCCTGATACCACCAGGAATTCTGCATTCGCGCGTTGAGGCCGAACGGCACCGACGCATAGATCGCAGAAGGTCGGATCCTTGCCGACGTAATAATACGAGACGGTGTGGCTCATCTCGATGGTGCCGTTGGAGGTCGCATCGAGCGCCTGCAGGCCGGGAACGATTTCGCCGGCGGAAAACACCTGGATCTGAAACTTGTTGTCGGTCATTTCGGCGACGTATTTGGAAAATTCCACCGCGCCGCCGTAAATCGTGTCGAGCGATTTCGGGAAACTCGACGTCATGCGCCACTTGATTTCGGGCGAGGATTGCGCGATCGCCGGCGAGGCCACCGCGGCCACGGCAGCACCGGTTGCCGAAACCTTCAAAAAATCACGACGCTTCATTCAGGCATCTCCTTGTGGGGCGTTTCCCGGATTTCATGAGCATTTCTTTCGGAAGACGCAAAAATCCTTGCGTCAACCGAAGCGCTCTGACGGTGGCTTTAACACGGAAGTGGGGCGGCGAAAACGCGACGAAGGCATGACGGCAACGATTAAACGAAAGTCGCATAGGTCTGGAAACCGGCTCAAGCCGCGGCGATCACGCCCTGCAGCTGATCGCGGACCTTGGCGCCGATCGCGCGATAGATTGCCGCATACGGACCATCGGGTTCGCTCTCCACCACCGGTGTTCCCGAATCCGACGTGGCGCGAATCGACATGTGCAGCGGAATTTCGCCCAGAAACGGCACGCCAAGCCGCTCGGCCTCATGCCGCGCGCCGCCGTGGCCGAAGATGTCCGAGCGCGTGCCGCAATGCGGACACTGGAAATAGCTCATGTTCTCGACGATGCCGAGCACCGGCACATTGACCTTCCTGAACATTGCGAGCCCGCGCCGCGCGTCGATCAGGGACAGATCCTGCGGCGTCGAAATAATGACCGCGCCCTTGAGCGGCACATTCTGCGCCAGCGTCAGTTGCGCGTCGCCGGTGCCGGGAGGCATATCGACCACGAGAATGTCGAGCGTGCCCCATGCGACATCCCGCAGCATCTGGGTGATCGCCGACATCACCATCGGCCCGCGCCAGATCATCGCGGTATCTTCCTCGACCAGAAAACCGATCGACATGATTGCAAGACCGAAACGCGAAATCGGAATCATTTTCTTGTCGTCGTTCAGACTGCGGCTTTTCGCGAATGCCGGTCAATCGCGGCACCGACGGTCCGTAGATGTCGGCGTCGAGCAGGCCGACCCGCAGACCGAGATCGCGCAGGCCGAGCGCCAGATTGAGCGCCGTGGTCGATTTGCCGACCCCGCCCTTGCCGGAGGCCACCGCGATGACCGCGGCAATGCCGGGAATTTCCGACTGCTTCGACATCGGCGAGCCCGAGGCGGTTGCTGCGGCGGCCGATGCGACGAGACATGCGGCACGCCCTGGGCGTGGCGGTGCGGCGGCGGCGGTGCCGGCGCGGAACCGGCCTTGCGTTCGGCGGTAAGCGCGACCATGGCGGTGGTGACGCCGGGAATGGCGCGCACGGCCGCTTCGGCCGCGGCCCGAATGCCTTCCCAGGCGCGGGCCTCGGCGGCATCGACATTGATCGAGAAAAACACCTTGCCGTCGTTGACCGAGATCGCCGACAACACATTGGCGTTGGTCAAGGCGACGCCGCGCGGCGACATCACCTTGGCCAGACCATCGAGAACCTGCTGCTGCGTTACGCTCACGGCGCATCTCCTGACTATTGTGGATGCGACCCATAGAGCGGTGCAGCCCAAAAGGCTACCTCGCCCCTACATCATCCCGGCGCTCGGTGGGCGCCGATCCTCCACCCTGCTCCTTGGCGGCCTCGTAGTTCAACTCGATCATGACCCCATTGGGGTCATTGACGAAGATCTGCCAGAGATCGCCGCCCGGAACCTGTCGCGAGTCGAATTCCATCCCCTTGGACGCCAGCCGCTGCTTCATGCCGGCAAAACCCGTGCTGATGAAGGCGACGTGATGGACGACGCCGGAATCCGGCTTTTGCGGCTCGTCGGTCTTGGAAATATCGACGAGATGCACCACCGGCTTGCCCTCGCTGTACATCCAGGCACCGGGGAAGGCGAAGTTCGGCCGGGCGCCGTTCTCCAGCCCCAGGACGTCCTCATAGAACCGAACCGTGTCGCCGAGCTTCCGGGTCCGGATGTTGAAATGATCGAGCACGCCTACGCTCATGCGATGTCACTCCCTTGTGAAGTCTCAGTTGTCGAGGACCTGATCCTAGCATAAAACATGGCCTGGCCGCCAAACGGAGGCGTTGCCCTTCATGCGGCAGGCTTTATTGTGCAGCTCCACGTCTTCAGCGGACCTGTTTCGAGGAACCGAACCAGCCCGTCCCCCTTCTCCAGCATACCGTCCGGCCCGTTCCGCCGCGCCGGCCCAAACCCCAAGGTTGCAAACATGGCTAAAGTCGCTTTTCTCGGTCTCGGCGTGATGGGTTTCCCGATGGCAGGACATCTCGTGAAAAAAGGTGGCCACGAGGTGACGGTGTACAACCGGACCGAGGCCAAGGCGAAGGCATGGGCCGAGAAATTCGGCGGCAAGACCGCGCCGACGCCGAAGGCCGCCGCCGAAGGCCAGGATTTTGTGATGGCCTGCGTCGGCAACGACAACGATCTGCGCGCCATTACCATCGGCGCTGACGGCGCGTTCGCGGGCATCAGAAAAGGCGCCACTTTCGTCGACCACACCACCGCTTCCGCCGAGGTCGCCCGCGAGCTCGACGCCGAGGCGACCAAGCGCGGCTTCAAATTCGTCGACGCGCCGGTGTCCGGCGGCCAGGCCGGCGCGGAAAACGGCGTATTGACGGTCATGTGCGGCGGCAGTGAAGAAGCCTATGCCGCCGCCGAGCCCGTGATTGCGGCCTATGCCCGGATGTGCAAGTTGCTCGGGCCTGCCGGTTCGGGCCAACTGACAAAAATGGTCAACCAGATCTGCATCGCCGGCCTGGTCGAAGGCCTGTCGGAAGGCATTCATTTCGCCAAGAAGTCGGGCCTCGATGTCGAGGCGGTGATCTCGGTCATCTCGAAAGGTGCGGCGCAGTCCTGGCAGATGGAGAACCGCTACAAGACGATGAACGAAGGCAAATTCGATTTCGGCTTCGCGGTGGAATGGATGCGCAAGGATCTTGCGATCTGTCTGGCCGAATCCCGGCGCAACGGCGCCAGCCTGCCGGTCACAGCCCTGGTCGATGCGTTCTATTCCGAAGTCGAGAAGATGGGCGGCAAGCGCTGGGACACATCGAGCCTGCTGGCGCGGCTGGAGCGCTGAGCGCCCTTCGCACCGCGACGCCACGAAAAATACGCCTGCGATGTCCGCGATGAAGCCTTTCGGATTCAGGTCGGACATCGCGCCATCTCCGCTTTGGATCGCAACAGCGCACGCTCAGCGGCCGAACCGCGCGCGGTAATCCTGCGGCGTGGCGGCGAGCACACGAAGAAAGCTCCGCCGCATGGTTTCCTCCGAACCGAAGCCACAACGCTGCGAGATCCGCTTCACCGGCAGGCGCGTCTCCGACAGCATCCGCCGCGCCTGCTCCACCCTGAGCCGCTCCACCGCGCGCGTCGGCGTCAGCCCGGTCGCCTCCAGATAGCGCCGGCTGAAACTGCGTTCGCTCATTCCGGCCTGCCTGGCCAGAACCGGGAGTGACATGTCGCCGGAGAGATGCGCGCTGATCCATTCATGCAGCGCACCGAAGCGGTCTTCCGCCGATTGCAGCGACAGCGCCGCGCTGAATTGTGCCTGGCCACCGGGGCGCTTGAGAAAGACCACCAGATATCGTGCCACGGCTAACGCCACGGCTCGACCGAGATCCTCCTCCACCAGCGCGAGTGTCAGATCGATCCCGGCCGTCACGCCGGCCGAGGTCCAGACCGACCCATCGCGCACGAAGATCGGATCGGACTCGACGCGCACCGCCGGGAAACGCCGGGCAAGCTCGGCGCAGACCGACCAGTGGGTGGCCGCGCGTCTTCCATCCAGCGCATTCGAGGCCGCCAGCAGGAAGGCGCCGGTGCAGACCGACGCGACGCGGCGCGCCCGCGCTGCCCTCCGCCGCACCCAATCGACGAGCACAGGATCCGACGCGGCCGCCTCGACGCCCGGCCCGCCGGCGACGATCAACGTATCCACCGCGGCGCCGGTGCGCGACAGCGGACGGGTCGCGATTTCGAGCCCTGCGGAAGCTGTCACACCCGGTCCGCCCTTCGCCACCACCCGGAGCACATAGGGCGGGGTTCCTCCCGCCTCCGCGACCAGATCATTGGCGGATGCGAACACCTGCAGCGGCCCCGTGACGTCGAGCAGTTGCACCGAGGGATAGGCCAGCACCTCGACGATGCGAACGGCGGTGCTTCCGCAGCTTGGCGTAAAACGAGGGAGTTTTGGCATTTCCGCCACAGCCTGCCGGTGCAGGTTGGAGTTGTCCATCCCCAACATGTGGAACCGCCGATGATCCCGCACGACACTCATTTGCAAATCGTCGACATCAGCCGGTGACGCGGAACAATACCGCGGCACCGCAGCGAGCCTTGGCGGAAAACGAGGGTGATTTGGCGCATCCGCCAAAGGCCCTCACCCTACATCACCCCTGAGCGAACGTCAGTCAGGACGCTGACTCCGCGAACCACCATCGTCCTGCCTGCACCGCGTCATTCACGACAAGGAAAATGCCATGACCACAATCACGTTCACAAAAACCCCGCCGCCGCGATGGCTGCTCGATATGTGGAAGGAAATCGATGACAAGACCTTCGGCAAGGGTTTCGACTGTTTCGCCGAAGACGCCAGTTGCAATCTCGGCGTTGCCGACTGGCATGGACGCGAGACCATCCGCAACAATCTGCGCGCGTTCATCGACAAGGGATTTACCGCGCTTCATGACGTCGTCGAATACTGGGATAGCCCTTCCCTCAAGGTCTTTCGCGGCACCGTCACCATGACGTTCGACGATCCGAAGTTACCGGCGGTCAAGCCCACGATGACGCATTTCTTTTATATGGACCAGGCAGATCCCACCAAGGTCAAGCACTGGTACGGCGCTGTAGGCCCCACCGGATTCTAATCGGCAAGACGAGCGCCAGGGGTGGCTGACGGCCCTGGCGCTCGTCATTCAAACGGAAATGTCGGTTCCTGGCCTAGCCTTGCCCGTCCTCGAGGCCGTATTCGCGATAGATCGTCAGTGAATCGCGTTGGGGAAACAGCCTGCACTTGGCCTGGGCGAGGTGAAGGTTGAGGCTTCCGGGAAGCGATCGAGCGTTCAGAAGCTTCCTGATCTCGTTCATATGGGTATCGGGCCGGTGATTGGGCGGAAGCTGCTCCAGCGCGATCAGCGCCGTTGCCAATGCTTCCGTGATCACCCACTCGTCGTGGCCCGTGATTCCCTTTCTCGGCATTTGGACCATCCTCCCGGCTTTGCCTACCCGTGCGGGTTCGGCTGGCGTGCTGCGCTTTCAGGTCGCGCGAAGAGGTTAATTTAACCACTCATTAACGTAATTCTTTAGCCCTTTAAGGCAGCTCTTAATGATTTAGCGCCAGAGATAGATAATGCAAAAGCTCGCGCTGTCAGCGGGCAGGATTTGTGTTGTTTGATGAGTAAACTCGCCGATAAGCCTGAAGTGGTCCAGCTTCCGGCCGAGACGCCAGTCGCAGCGCCGGCCGCCAACCGCCGTGCGGCGGCGCAGCGGGTGCGCGAGGCCCGCGACCGGTTAACGTCGACCAGTGGAACCCGGCCGGCTTTCGACCGCGAACTGCTTCGGCAATATGCCCAAACCCGGATCTCGGCGTCGTATGTGGTGATGCTGCTGGTGGTGGCAACCGGGCTGCTGTTCGGTTTCTGGATGCAGCCGTTTTCGGCGGCGGCGTGGACCTGCGGCATGCTTTGCATTCATGCCGCCATCATCCGCTATTGCGCGCGTTTCCTCGCCGAGCCGGCCTCGGTCACCGCAACCCGCAAATGGCAAACCCGGTTTGTCCTGCTCGATCTGCTTTACGGGTTGTGCTGGACCGCGATCCTGATCCATCCCGCCGGCCGCGACGTGGTCTCGAATACGCTGATGATGTTCCTGATGCTGCTGGTGATCGCGGTATCGAGCATGCTGGCGGCGAGCCTGCCGATCGCCGCGCTGGCGACAACCGCTCCGGTGACGGCGGCGATCACCATGAATTTCGTGCTGGTCGGCACCTTCGACAATTACGTGCTCGCTCTGCTGGCGCTCGCCGCCGAGGGCTATTTTGCGCTGCTCGCCCATCGCCTGCATTCGACCACGCTGGCGACGCTGGAGGCGCGCGCCGAAAAGGATGCGCTGATCGGCGAACTTGAGCAGGCCAAATCGATCTCCGACGAGGCCCGGCACCGCGCCGAATCCGCCAACGTCGCCAAGTCGCGGTTCCTGGCGCAAATGAGCCACGAGCTGCGGACGCCGCTCAACGCCATCCTCGGATTTTCCGAGGTGATGAAGAGCGAGATTTTCGGCGGCCATGCAGTGCCGGTGTACAAGGAATATTCTTCGGATATTCACAATTCGGGTGTGCATCTGCTGAACCTGATCAACGAAATTCTCGATTTGTCACGGATCGAAGCCGGCCGGTACGAACTCAACGAAGAAGCGGTTTCGCTGGTGCATGTGGTCGCCGACTGCCATCATCTGCTGAAGCTGCGCGCGTCCAGCCGCGACATCACCATTCACGAGGTGTTCGAGCAGGGCATGCCGCGAATTTGGGGCGATGAGCGCGCCACCCGCCAGATCGTGCTCAATCTGCTGTCCAACTCGATCAAGTTCACCCCGCAGGGCGGCGAGATCTGGCTGAAGGTGGGATGGACCGCATCGGGCGGACAATATCTCAGCGTCAAGGATACCGGCTCCGGCATTGCCGAGGATGAAATCCCGATCGTGCTGGCCTCGTTCGGTCAGGGCTCCAATTCGATCAAATCCGCCGAGCAAGGCGCCGGCCTCGGACTGCCGATCGCAAAAAGCCTGATCGACATGCACGGCGGCACCTTCACGCTGAAATCGAAGCTTCGCATCGGCACCGAGGTCATCGTCACCTTCCCGCCGGAGCGCGTGATGTCGGCGCTGGCTCCGATGTCCGAGGAGGCGCCGCCGCTGCAGCCGGAAACCACCGCCGACGAGAAGCGACGGGCCCGCAACAAGCCAATCATGAGTGCCGGCACTGGATTGTAACAGGGACGCTTGCGCACGCCGCCAAAACCATTTCACTATCCCTCGATGAGCAAAGAAACGCCGTGCATCGCAGTTTGTATGATCGATCCCAAAACCAGCCTCTGTCTCGGCTGCGGACGCACGCTTCCGGAGATCGCGCGCTGGCACCGCATGGAAAGCGCCGAGCGACAGGCAGTAATGGCGCAGCTGGCGGCGCGCATGGCCGACGCGGGACTGCTTCAGCCCGGGCTGGCGACCGCTGCAAAGTCCGGCTGACGAACCCCTCCACCGGCACGCGAGGCCCGCTGTGAGCCGCATCCTGCTCGTCCTTCTGGTGCTGGCGGCGACCGCCGGCGCGGTGGTCGCCTATGGCGATCCGGACCAGATCGCGCGGGCCGGCGACACCGTGTCGGAAATGCTGCACCGGCGGGCGGAGTCGCCGGCGCGTGCGGTGCAGATTTCGCGCGGCCAGACCGGTGAATTCGCGCTGCAGGCCAAGATCAACGGCGTCAACGCCCCGATGGTGATCGACACCGGCGCGACCTCGGTGGTCCTGACCTATGAGACCGCCAAGGCTGCGGGGCTGCCGCTGGAGCTGCTCGAATATGACGTCGACGTCGAGACCGCCGGCGGGCACACCAAGGCGGCGCGGCTGACGCTCGATCGCCTGGCCGATCGGCAAGCTGGTCGAGCGTTCGGTTCCGGCGCTGGTGGTGCCGCGCGGACAGATGAAGACCAATCTGCTCGGCATGAGCTTTCTGGACCGGATGGAAAGCTGGGAAGTGCGCGCCGACCGGCTGATGCTGCACGGCTATCCCTGATCGCCTAGCGATCGGGATCGCAAGGCGCTCGGGAGCGCGGGATTACGCGGCGATCGGATCCGCCTCGCGATCCCTGACCAGCGCGATCGCGTCGCGCAAGACATTGACGCCGGCCCCTCGCCTGACGCCGTTCTCGGCGAGGTGGCGGCGGAATGCCCGCGCGCCCGGCACGCCATGAAACGCGCCGACGAAATGCCTGACGATCGAATGCAGCCGCGTGCCAGCCGCGAGTTCGGCTTCGATATAAGGCGTCATCGCTTCGAACACGTCCTTCATGGTGGCGTGCGGCGCCGCTTCGCCGAACAGTTCGGGATCGGCCGCCAGCAATCGCCACGGTTCCTGATAGGCCGCGCGCCCCAGCATGACGCCGTCGACATAAGCCAAGATGCTCCCTGGCCTCGGCCAGGCTGGCGATGCCGCCATTGATGATGATGGGCACGTCGGGCAGCGCGGCCTTCAGCCGATAGACCCTGTCGTAATCGAGCGGCGGGATGTCGCGATTTTGCTTCGGCGACAATCCGTCGAGCCAGGCCTTGCGGGCGTGGACGATCAGCGCATCGGCGCCGGCGGCGACGACGCCGCGCGCCAGCGCATCGAGCGCGATTTCCGGATCCTGATCGTCGATCCCGATCCGGCACTTGACCGTGACCGGAATGCCCACCGCGCGCTTCATGGCGGCGATGCCTTCGGCGACCAGTCCGGCTCCGCCATCAGGCAGGCGCCGAAACGGCCGTCCTTGACCCGATCCGACGGGCAGCCGACATTGAGATTGATTTCGTCGTAGCCGAAATCCTCGCCGATTTTCGCGGCGGCCGCGAGATCGCGCGGCTCCGAGCCGCCGAGTTGCAGCGCCAGCGGATGCTCGCTGGCATCGAAACCCAACAGCCGCCCGCGGTCGCCATGCAGGATGGCGCCGGTGGTCAGCATCTCCGTGTAAAGCCGCGCCCGCCGCGTCATCAGGCGATGGAACACGCGGCAATGCCGGTCGGTCCAGTCCATCATGGGCGCGATAGAAAATCTAAAGTCCACGGAACTGCATGATTTTTTCGTCTTATCAGTCATAAACCTATTACTGCTACTGCGCGTTCCCAAGGAGGGTCGCCATTTCAGGTCATTTTCTGCTTATTTTGGTACAAAGTGCCAAACAGAAAGGCCATGTACTAAAATGGGTTGAAGCGCGCCCGTGCTGACGGCACCATCGCATATCTGGCGAAGGTTGCCATCATGGAGAAAGGTGAGCCTTTCCGCGAGAGCCGGACCTTTGACCGCCGCCCGGCGGCGGCGACATGGATCGAAAAGCGAGAGAAGGAGCTTGCGGTTCCCGGGGCCGCGTTTCGCAGCGGTAGCCAAACTCCAGCGAATGCTTGGATGTTCGGTTTTTCGCGCAATGAACCTTATGCGAAACGACCTCTCTCTGGGTTCGGCGAGGCCATCGCTTGAGTCGCATCCACCGCGGGACGGAGCTGGTACTTTGATGAAATCACCACCTGGGGCGTCGAATCGACGTGCAAGCCAGGATTGGACCGTAGGCGTATTCGTGACGCCGGAAGAACGGCCCCCAGTCTAGGACAAAGTTAATGGAGTAGTAGTTGGAATACCATTGCCACGGCGGCGGAGGCGGAGGAACGCAATCGGAAGGGTTCAGGACGAGATCCCGTGCTGCAGCCAAGTTCGTCGTTGTGACAAGGCCTGCCACGACCGCAGTGGCGGCCACCAGGAGTTTCAATCTTCGCATTTTGCACTCCTCCAGGATCGGTACCTAGCATGCTCCATACTGCACAATTCGCTTACGGTTAGGAAGTGCGCTCGCCACCGCCTTTTCGCACTACGCCATGCCGCGTACTATCGCGGAACCCACCGCCCCCGAGACGACTTTCTTTGGCGGGTCGCGCCTGAATGGCTCCGCGGACGCGGCTGCGCGGCCCCGCGTTTGACCTCCAAGTGGGACGGGACCGTTGCATTATTCGCTGGCCGCCTTCACTCCAAAAGGTCTTCCCGTCACACCACGCCGCCCGTCACGCATGAGGCTGGTTTCGTCCAGGCGTCTCAGGTCGCGATCTCCAGATTTTTTCTCATTTTTTTTGTCCCGCGAAAAGAGGGATGGCATGGGCGATTTCGACTTCGGTTTTGGGGGGACGGAACTGGAAACCGCGAGCACCGATCATACCGGCGCCGGTGTCGACCCGCGGGCGAGGTCCAGCCGAGCGCATCGGAGCGCAACGCCGGCCTTCAGGGCATAGCGCGAGACCGCAGCAGCGTATGCGACGTGAGTATCAGGCCGCCGGCTCGGTCGCGCGCCCTTCTCGGCTACAGCGCCAAGCAGATTCAAAAGATCCCGCGTTGATCTGGCCAAACGATCCAGCCGGGTCACCACCAGGACGTCGCCCTTATCCAACCCGGCTGTGAGGCGGACGAGTTGCTTGCGGTCAGACCGCGCGCCGCTGATCTTCTCATGGTAGATCCGCTGGCAATTGGCGGCCTTGAGTTCAGTCACTTGGGCAGCCGACAGGTTGGCGAAGAGCGGACTACACAAATTGGCTCGGCAGGCCCCACGATGCCGGCGCCTTCCGAGGCGAAGAGTTTGACGCATCCCAGCCGCGGCACGCTCAAGCGGCAGATCGCCTTTCGCCCCTTAACAGTCTATTAACCAACGCAGCCTAGCTTGTGGTCATCGCCCGGTCATCATCAACCGATTACCGCCCGGTTCGTTCTAGGAGAACAGCCGATGTCCGTTGAGGCGCTGACATATGTCGCTTTAGGTAACCGCCTGAAAATCTCGCCAGCGGCCGCTCGTTCGCTGGCCAAGCGACGCCGGTTGCCGCGCTCATTTTCGGATGATGGCAAAGCCCTGGTGAGCGTTGATCTCACTGAAATACGGCATACCCCTCGACCACCATGCGGTCGCCAGGCAGGCGACTTCGCCCTGTTATCGGCAAAGATCGAGGCATTGAAGGCGGAGATCGCGCGAACTCGAAGCAAGGGCAGCCGATAACAAAGCAGATTTTGAGCGCGAGCGCGAGCGTGCCGATCGCCTGGCTGTTGAGTTGCTGCAGGCGACTGCCGAGACCATGGCAGCCAATGAGGTGACGGCACGGCTTGAAGG
Source organism: uncultured Alphaproteobacteria bacterium (assembly GCA_963734795.1). GTDB lineage: Bacteria > Pseudomonadota > Alphaproteobacteria > Rhizobiales > Xanthobacteraceae > Bradyrhizobium. The sequence continues at coordinate 485,908 of CAVTIW010000007.1, read as the reverse complement.
CGAGGTTGCGGCTCTGCGGACCGGTGGCCGAGCTGGCGGCTCGATCGACAGCCACGGACACGCTGCACGCCGACTGGGACATCTGGCCGCGACCATAGTGGAAGCAGACCGCAAGGCTTGTAGGTAGAATTCCCAGTTTGCCGGAGCAACCGTGAGGCAAAAATGACCAGCATCACCGATATTCGCGAGATGAAGGCGCGCATTATCGTGTTTGGGGTCGGCGGCGCCGGCGGCAATGCCGTCAACAACATGATCGCGGCCGGGCTGCAAGGCGTCGACTTCATCGTCGCCAATACCGACGCACAAGCGCTCACCAGTTCGAAGGCCAAGCGGACCATCCAGATGGGCACCCGGGTGACCGAAGGCCTTGGCGCCGGCTCGCAGCCTGAAGTGGGGCGCGCCGCAGCCGAAGAGGCAATCGATGAGATCCGCGATCATTTGACCGGCGCACACATGGTGTTCGTTACTGCCGGCATGGGCGGCGGTACCGGCACCGGGGCAGCGCCCATTATCGCCAAGACCGCGCGTGAGCTTGGCATTCTCACCATCGGTGTAGTCACTAAGCCATTCCACTTCGAGGGCCAGCGCCGCATGCGCTTTGCCGAAGCCGGCATCGCGGAGCTGCTGAAGGTCGTGGACACCCTGCTGATCATCCCAAACCAGAACCTGTTCCGGGTGGCCAACGAGAAGACTACGTTCGCCGATGCCTTCGCCCTGGCCGATCAGGTGCTTTATTCGGGTGTGGCCTGCATCAGCGACCTTATAGTCAAGGAAGGTCTGATCAATCTCGATTTTGCCGACGTTCTGTCCGTGATGCGCGAGAAGGGCAAGGCCATGATGGGCAGGGGCGAGGCTTCTGGCGAGAAGCGCGTGCTCACCGCCGCTGTGGCCGCGATTTCCAATCCATTGATCGAGAACCCCTCGATCAAGCGCGCCAGTGGCCTCATAATCTCCATCACCGGCGGCAAGGACTTGATGTTATTCGAGGTCGACGAAGCTGCTACCCGCATTCGTGAAGAGGCCGACCCGGACGCTAACATCATCGTCGGCGCGTCTTTCGATGAAAGCCTGGAGGGTATCGTCCGCGTCTCGGTGGTGGCGACCGGCATCGATAATCTTGACCCGGCGCGCCAGATTCAATCAGCGCAAAGCTCGCTCACGGAACTCGCCGGCAGGCTGAGCAACAACAGCCGCCGCATCGCCGACAGGATCGAGCGTAGTGCACCGCTGCCGCAATTAGAGAGTCCGCCGCTCCGCCCGACGGCCCGCCACCCCGAAGGGCGACCGGAATATGCGCGCCATGCGGCTCCGCAGGGCCTCGATCCGCACGGCCGCTTCCCTCCTGTGCGCAATTCGATCGAGGAAAACGTTCTCGATGTCCCGGCCTTCTTGCGCCGCAAGGCCAACTGAGCCGACGTAAAAACCAAAGTAACCGGTTTCCAAGTGCCGGAAGTAGACCGCTGCGACGCGACGTCAAAAAGTTCACCGTCAAAGCTGCGCGCGGACGCAACTCCGTTACACGCGACCGAAGTACTGATCGCGACTCTTTCGGATCCCTGGGAAAATACTCTACCGGAAACAAGTGAGGGGCCAACGATCGCAGTCGGGCGGCTCGCTCTTATGGAACTGCAATTGGGATGCTTGCGGGCTCTCCGCAGAGGCCTATCAGCCCGGAACCGCAGTAGCGCATCATCGCGATACCGAGGAGGCGATAACGCGCGTGCTCGACGCATACCGGTACGCTCGCTATCTGTGAGCTCCATAGCCGATTTCGGACCGCCAGATCTGCATCGAGGGTTTTCTTTGGGATGCGCAGCGCAGCGATGATTCACGCTGCTGTGCTGCGCGGGTTCTCCGCTGTTTCTGCTTTTCCAGCCTCCCTGTTTGGAGACAGCCATTTTGGAAACCGAAGTAGGCGATCATTATCATCTTTGGGCAATTCGACCGGCAACTCATCGGCTAAACACGGGAGATCTGGTGCGGCGTGGCCAACTCGTACCGCATCCGCGCGCCGGTCCAGTTCGTGCAATAAGGGATCGATTACCGCATCGACTTCGGTCGCAACCGACATTAGAAAACCATTAAGCTCGCGAGATTCGGACACGACTGCCGCCGCTATCTCGGTGGCCTCGCAGAGTTCACGGATGACAGGTGAAAACGCGCTGGCAGTTTGTTTGATTCGCCTTTTTATGGCTTCGATTTGCCCTATGACGCGATCACGTTCTCGCCGGTCTTTTTCCTCAGAAAGGCGGGCTTCGATTTCGGCGATCTGAGCCGTCAGTGTCGTGACATCGGATGCAAGCGCGTCGCGTTTTCCCCGCGCGCGATCGAGGTCGCGGCTGAGATTGTCCACTAAGTCGTTCTTTCCCAACATTTTTTTGCTCCGCGTAAAACAGCCGCAACGCGAACCGCTGGCTTGGCAAACGAACGAAGGTAAGAGCGGCCGAAAAAGGCATCGACTTCGGTCGCGTCGCAGGAGGCTGACTTGGTCTAACTCTCCAATGATTCGCATTAGGCGACCGCATGGTTAACAAGTGATTAATGCTCAACATCTGATGCAGCAGTGGTCCGGCGGACTACTCAAATAACCCCCGATCGATCGGCATTCGCGAAAATTGCAGAAGCCGAGGTTGCGAAAGCGCGCTCGGCTATGAGCTTTGCAAATGCGAATTTCCCCCCGACGATAATGCTTACGGTTGGTGCGATCACGCATCCGGCGGAAGCGCTGGAGGTCGAAGGAATCGGTCATGGTACCGAAACTGCTGCACGGTAGACGAGCCGATCAAGAAGCTGCCGCTGGCTCTCGAGAATTTTCATGTGCGCGGCCGACAGATCGAACCACGCCGCGCGGTCGATCTCGGGAAAGGACCGCGTCCTCCCGCTTTTCGGCGGCCATTCGATCTCGAACCTGTTGCTCTTGATGGCATCGACGTCGAGGTCGCCTTCGACGGCGAACGCGGTCACCCGCTTGCCTCCGCGCTGCCGGATGTCGCCCAGCGGTTCAAGGGCCCTGAGAGAGCGCAACCCGTTTCTTCCAGAAATTCTGGTCTGTGGCGGCCGAGCATCATCTCGACAGCAGGAAACGCGATCAGACAGCTTGCAACGACGCCGAGCCCCGGGATCAGAACAGCAATCGCCAGGATCAGCAAAAGCAGCCCGAACGACCGGTGGCGAAGGTGATGAAGCAGCCAATCCAGATCGACACTATCTTCGGGCGCCTATTTCATTAATCGCGCAACAAGGTCGGATGTGTGAACCCCGGACTTCACGCACCGCTCCATTTTGGGCCTGCTACAGCGTAACCACGATTCAAAAGCCGAAGGATTCGGATTCGTTCCGATCGACCATATATTTCTGGCGTCGTTATGTGTTGGAGTTTGCGACATGTCCTTTCGACCGAGGAACCTTGCCTTCCGCTAGCGGGGCGCGGACAGCCGGACGGCGCCATTGAATTCACCATGCGCCGACTGCGGACCGTGGACTGATGGCCGCCGAGGACGACTGGCTGGAAATCGTTCCAGAACGGACCGTCGAGGTTCTTGAAACGCGCACGCTGTTTCGCCCGGCGTCCGCTGCGGCAAACGATCTCAGCCGGTCCAGCCCCCAGATCGCGATCGATGAAAGGCCATGAAAACGCTGATCGCCCAACCTGCCACGAAATGCCAACCGGTGCTTTGACTGCGACCGACGCGAGCAGACCGCGCCATGGCTTTGGTAAGCCGCCGTGAAGATGCTCGAATCGAAGTCAAAACCTCGACGAGCCGATCACTCGCGACGGTCGGACAAGATATTTTCCAGCACTGCAAGAACGTCGTCAGGCGAGCTTTTTTTCGGAGGTTTTGGGCGATCAAACGAAAGCAGCTGATCGAACTCTGATGGCGCGTAGACCGAGCCGTCCTCGTCGATAACCTGAACCATCCAACCTGTCTTGAAAAGTCCGCGAGCCTTGGCGACGGTAACAGTCGGACCTATTCGGACTACTTCGATAGTTTCACCGTCCTTTGACGCGCGGATTGTAAAGTTCATCTGAAAACATCCCAACCGAAAAGGCTGTTCGCGGTACGCAATACAGAGCCGCGACCAAAACAGTTTAGCTGCGGATCGGTTAAGAAAGGATTTTTGGGAATAGCAGTTCCTGAGCGCTCAGCCCATGGCTGCGAGAGAATTCCGCCGCCACGGCGATGGCGGCCACGGCTCCGCCAACGTTTGCTAAAGACGCCGTTTGATGAAGTTAACTCAAGGCGACCTGGAAGGAAAATCGGCTTTAGTTTGAACTGTGGGGAATTCCATCACACACCAGACAGACACCTCCAACAGAACACTATGCGCGCCGAGATGGAATCTCTGGAGGGTCACGGGGGCAGTCTCGCAAGAGGCCTGCCGTTTAGATCCCGCGTAGCCTTTTGTCTTATTAACTTCCGATTCGGTTGAAAAACGATCCCCTGTTCGTTCTTTGAGAACCCGGCTCGGAAACGGTTTGCTAAATGGCGCATTAATGTTTTGAAGTCATCCCGAGGCTTCACGTCCAGAGGAAACGCAAGTTGTGCCACCGAACGCTCAACTAGGCTTGGAGAGTGTGTTTCGGTCGGTCTTATAAATTCAAGCCAAAGCGGCACGCAATTTTGCAGCGGCAAATAAGTTCCCTTCACCGAAGTCGATTTCGCGCGGAACAAACGAGCCAGCCTCGCATTTTCCAACATTCAATCTGGAGGATGAAAAATGAGGAAATCTTTACTTGTTGCCGCCGTGATTGCCGCTATCGCGAGTCCCGCGTTAGCGGACGACGTTGGTGTTCGCGTCGGTCCGGTCGGCGCTGGCGTAACGGTTGGCGAGCCTCACGATCGAGATCGTGAGCGCACTGTCATCAAGGAGCGGGAGCCAAGTGACAGCAAGACCGTGATCAAGAAGGAAGATGCTGACGGTAATCGCAGCAAGACCATAATCCATCACGACAACTAAGCAAAAGGGGCTCCGATTTCGGGGCCCCTTTTTACTTCGGCACATATCGGTCCTGGGCCACAATGAACGGCGACGTCCGCGATTTGGTCAGCGCAATGTTGGCAATAGCCTACGCCGCCGTCCTTTTGGTGGTTGGAGAACTGTATACTACAAGTCGGCCGACCGAGCTTCCGGCTATCTCCATCAAGCCGAGCGCCTCGGTGCCGCAGGCGTTCCACGCGGTACCTGCGGCCGCGCCCTAGGCGGCCCGGTGGTGTCCGAGAAAAGCCCGACGCAAATCAGGACAGGATGCCCGAATGAGGAGCATGGTCCTGTTGTTCATGTTGACCGGATGCACGGGCGATCGGCTCAGAGCATCGACAAAGTGCGAGGAGGTTTCAGCCGTTTTATCGAATCCGTTCTGGAGCGTGGCGGCTCTAGCCAAGCCTCGGTCGTGGCAATTTCGATGATATGCCGCGGGACTCTTTTGCAATGCTGGCAGGTAAACGTTCGAAGGTCTCGGCCGGTGTCGCTCGGCTCGATGGCCATCAACTTCATCGGCGAACCGCAAGCCGCGTATTGAGGGCCTTTGTTTTGTGCGTCGAGCACGGGCATTCCCTCAGTTAGGCGCTCTAAGTTCGCCGGCAAGCCAACCGGTCGCTGTCGATTTGACAGGATCGGATGCGATGACGCTTATCTTAACGTGATCGCACTTTGCGCATTCGAACAGCCGGTGTTCGAACCCGATTGGCCCTGTGGTCAATATTGCCCAGTTACGGAGATTTAATGAATTGCAAGGGCAGTAGTAGCGCCCGCTCGAACCCGCCCTGCCCCGTCCTGTCAGTGCATCGTGCCGGCCCGTCATCAGCGCGCCCCTTCAGTGCGCGGGCGCGCTGGCCGAGGGACATTGCACCCGCCAAAAATCGAAGGAACGAGGGGCGCGCTTTTGGCCGCCCAATGAGAGGTTGCCGATGATAACGGATCGAAACGCGCGCGCGGTTAGGGTCGAATACATTTTCGATGCAGCCAGCAGAAGACAGTGTTGGTTGTCGAGCCGGAGTAAGGGCGCTCGCTTGGAGGGTCTGGCGCCGTCCCCTGCCAACCGATGGGGCCGCAAAAAGAGCACGGCAGTCGGCTGCCGTGCTCTCGTTCTCAGATGAGTTACTCGATTACTTGTTGTCGCGTGACCAGGTAGTCGTCGAGCTGTCGTATTTGTAACCCGCGGCGCTTTTCAGAGAGTCCTTGGACTCGTCCACGGTGAGATACCATTTATCGTTTTTCTTTTCGGCATTGACGGCGGAGAAAGGCAGCGCCACGTCCTTTTCGCCAACACCCAAGAAGCCGCCAACGCCCACGATCAGCGCGGTGATCTTGCCTGACTTGTCGATCAGCACATCATCGATCTTTCCGATCGAAGTCTGGCCTTTGTCGTATACGTCCTGCTTGTAGAAATCCGTCACCGTCCGGCTATCGGTCGGTAAACTCGACAACGCATCAGCGGCAATTGCCGGGGTGGCCATTGCGGCGGTCAGGGCGAGCAGATAAGCGTACTTCATAGATCGTCTCCTCTTTCGGTGTGCCTTGTTTCGGTGTGCCTTGCAACGCGGCCCACTCTTGAAGGTTCCGCGGCTTCGTGCCTGAACGACCGGTCTCAAAATAGCCCGCGTCGGCCCGGTGAAGCGCGTCCGTGAGTCTGACCGATGGGCGGGGAAATCCTTGTCCTTCTTGGCGGCCTTTTTCCCTTTGGCGGGCTTTTTCACCGCCAAGAACCCGCCGGACGTCTTGTCCCGCTTTTTTCCAGGCGGTCGCGCCGCCTAACTCGATCCTGACCTGCGAGCGCTTTCTGACGGCGCCTTGCGCGCACTGTCGCCGACCGGTTTGTTGACTGCCATGTTTGCCTCCCCTTCAATGCGTATTTGTCTCATGCCACTTTTTCCAGATCGGGAGGCGGTCCGTTGCGCTTCTGCTCTTTCTCGACTGGTCCCTTCCACGGCTGATCGGTCTGCTTGGTGTTCTTCCAATCCGTCGCCTCGCGGGGATCGTCGTTGGGCGCTTCCTTGCTCATTTTTGGCTCCTCTAAATGTGGAGCCTCAACAGGTTGTCCTCGGTCAGGCCGAGGCGGCTGATGGGTGGTTTGGATTTTAGACTGGTGTGCGGCCGAAGCCAATTATATCGATGCAACCAGCCAGGTAGATGCTGGGCGCGGTGATCTGAGGTGAGATAGGCTTGGGCGTAGGCCCATTCCCGCAACGAGGTTTGGACGAAGCGCTCGGCCTTTCCATTGGTTTTCGGCGTATAGGGCTTGGTGCGCAGGTGCTTGATTTTGAGCAAGCGCAATGCCTTGGCGTAGCGGCGGGATCGGAAGCTGGTGCCGTTGTCGGTCATGATGCGCTGAACCTCGACGTCATGGGCCCTGAAGAAGCGCAACGCGTTGAAGAGAAAGCGCAGGCAGGAGCGCCGTTTTTCGTCGGGGAAGATTTCCGAGTAGGCCACGCGGGAGTGGTCGTCGATCGCCAGATGCAGATATTCCCAACCGACCCCGCGACCGTTGCTCTGACCTTTGCGATCGCCGGTGATGCGGTGGCCGATTCGCTCGAAACGACCGAGCTTTTTGACATCGATGTGGATGATCTCGCCAGGGTGCTCGCGCTCGTAGCGGCGCACCGGTTCGGCCGGCTCCAGGGCCGAGAGCTTGTTGATGCCGAGCCGCTGCAGGATGCGGCTGACGGTCGCCGGAGACACGCCGACCTCGGCCGCAATCTGCTTGCCGGTGTAGCGCTGGCGGCGCAAAGCCTCAACGACCGCGCATGTGGCAGTCGCGGTTTGGCTTGGCAATGAAAGAGGCCGGGAGGAGCGGTCGCGCAAACCATCGACACCACTTGCGCGGAACCGTTCGACCCATTTGGCCACGATCTTGGGCGTAACGTTGAACTGGCGCGCGGCGGCGGCTTTGCTCAATCCAGCTTCCACACACCGCACCATGGCCTCTCGACCTTTCGGCGTCAGGGGAGCATTCTTATGGCTGTTCATCTGGTCCTCCGGGGAACACTGAAGCTTCGCAACCTCAGCTTCCTCGGTTCGGACCAGATGGACAACCTCCTGAAAGCTCACATCTAAAGCACCCACACGAGAGCTGAAAGCCGGTTCCGGGCTGACGGGAACAATTCGATCCGGCCCGACTTGAGTTCCCGGTCCTGTGGCTGGAGTTTTATATGCGTAGGTCCAATCGGACGCCTTCAATCGTGCCGCGAGGCGGCGGCGGTCAAAACGTGTGCCTCGTGATGGACGATCTCGGCCGTAATGGCCAAGTCTGGCGCTCGGCCGACGTCGAGGCAACCGAGTTCGAAGCCGTCATACTCGATGTGCTTGAGGGGCAATATAAAATCCCCGTCCGCGTGGTCCCCTTCAACACCGCCGAAAAGTGGTCGCAAGACGTTTCCGCTGACGTTGCCCAGGAGCTGCGCCGACGCTGCAACCTGCAGCAGCGCGATATCCTGTTCTTCCTGCAGGGGGTCGTTGGTCGTTCCGAAGGCCGCTACCGGGATTTTCGGTTGCAACTGCCGATGCGCCTGGTCTGATCGTGGCGTGGTCAGAACAATTCCGCGAACCGATCGAGTTGTCGACGGGTCTCACCTTCAGGACCCTGCGGGACGCCGCAACTTATATCCTCAAGCTGCCACAGGCGCAGCAAGACGCCAGGGAATGGCAGACCGCAATGCGCTGCCTGATCCAGGCATCCGATTTTGCCGGTCCGGTCGAGTTCGCGCGGATCGGCGTTTTGCGCGCGCTGCACCGTAATGTCGAGCCGGTGTTCGAACCGGCACACAAGGACACCCGTTGGGGACGCCGCAAGCTGGCGCGGGAACGATGTGCGGCCATCTCAATCCGAACCGACTGATCCTAATCACCGATGAGAATTGCGACGTGTGGTAAGGAGAATCAGGGCTCCGATGAAATCAGCGATTTCCATCGAGACTTCCCGATTATGAACCCTTTTGCAACTCTTCGATTTCCATCTGCCGCCGGGCCATTTGCTGCATGATCTCCTGGAGGATATCATGCGCGACCTCTTCCGCATTAGGTCGCCGTCTGAAAATGCTTAGTATGCGCTTGATCATTTCACCATAACTCCCGCCCAGGAAGCTCGTTCCCAGCCTTTGCCAAGATCTTTATAATGAGCTTACACATCAGGCAGGCGTAAGTTCGCCTAATCGTCAAAGGTGGGCCTTGAACTGCCGATGGAAGTTCAGCCGACCCGCGCGTTGAAGCCGGGCGATGGTTTCCAGGTGCTGCCTAACACGCCACATGCAGGCGGCAAGAACGGTGACAAGAGGACTAAGACTGCAATCGCCTATGTTGTAGAGAAGGGCAAGCCGCTCGCGTCTCCAGATGCTGTCCTGCCATCAACCGTAGCGGCTTCGCGACATCGCGGAGCCGCTCGTTTTTTCTGATATCCGCGCCCTCCGCACTGAGCGCATCTTTCGACGCACGTACCACGCCGCCACCGAGACGATCAGCCAGGCAAGCGACGCACCGACGAATGCGATCGCGATGCTGTTTTCCACCGTCCACCAAAAGACAATCGCAAAGGCCAGCATGCCAAGCGCACCGAGCGCGGCGCCGGCGGCATCGAGCGCGGCTGCCTTCTGGCCACGCTGAACACCGGCGAGGCCCGCTTCGCGCTTACGGCGGATCTCATGTTTCTCGATCAACGTCGCACTGGCGCAGAAGATGGCGGGAAGAGCGAGAAAGAGGCCACCGATGGACGCTCCATAACGGCTGCCGATGAGGCCGGTGAAGACCGTCGCGGCGCCGCCGAGCGAGAAGCGGACCACGTATTCGTACCAGCGGCCTTCCCGCAGCGATGACGGGGATAGGCGGATCGGGGTCACGTCTTCGCTCCGGCGAGCGTCAGCAGCCCGAAAGCGACGAGCAGCCAGACGATGAGCGATGCCAGCGTAGCGGGCGCCGCTCGCAGCCGGGAGCGGACAAGGAGGTGGCAGACGACGACGCTGTAGACGGCGAGCGCGCCCGCTCCCGCAACCATCGTCTGGCTCTGTAGGGCTGCGTAGCCGGCGTCGTGTTGGTAGATGGCGATGCCGAGCGTGGCGAGCGCCACGGATGGCGCGGCTCCGAAAAGGCCGGCGAAGCTTTTGGGACGCAGGACGTCGCCGAGCATGGCGAAGGCCGACACGACGACGCCCCCGACGAGAAAGCGGACGACGTATTCGGTCATTTCGCTTTTTTCCAGAGGTTCGACAGCCGCCCGCCGGTCCCGTAGATCGGATCCTTTCGCGGCGGCGGCACCTTCGGGATGGTCTTGAGGGCGCGGGGACGTTCTTCGACGGTCGTGCACTCGTCGTACCTACCGGCCGGCGGGTAGGCACCGATGACAAGGAAGTCGTCGGATGCCAACAGGCACCGGTGGCCTGTGCCGGCGGGCAGGACGGCGACGTCACCGGCCTTCAACGTGAAGATCCGCCCGGTCTTGCCGCCGAAGCGGACCCGCCCGTTCCCGAGCGCGCCGCCGAGCACCTCATGGATTCTGGAGTGATAGTGCACGTAGTCGTAGATGCCGTCGCGCCACGTGTCGCCCCATCCGTTCGTTTCGAACAGGTCCTCGATCACGGCAGCCGGATCGTGACGCTCATCGAGTGCCAAGGCACCCCGATAGATGATCAGGGGCCAGCGCGGATGATTGGGGACGAGACCATCATCCTTGAAGCGGACGGCGTAGGTTCGTGCCCGCACGAAGTCCGGAACTTCCGCTTTGCCGGGTCGGCGTAGGCCGGTGGCGCGCTCCGCGTATTCCTTCAGGTCTTCAAGTATCGGCATGATCGTCCTCGTTTGAGGCTTCGAGCGGATAGCCGGTCCATGGTCGTAGAACCCGTTCGACGATCGCTCCGAGCGCGAATCCGGCGACGACGTCGCTCGCCCAATGCGCTAGGACCACGACCCGCGTCAGCGAGAGCCCTACCGCGAGGGTTCGGATCGCCCGGCGGGGTGCCGCCGGCAACGCGCCTGCCGCGGATGCCAGCGCGCCCATGTGCAGCGCGTGACCTGAGGGAAATGCGTCTTCGCGCTTGCCTGAAAATGAAACTCCGTGAACGTGGCCGATCACTGTTCTGCGGTCCGGACGGATCTGATCGAAAAAGAGTTTCAGACCGTGCGGTAGCAACGACGCCACCACCGTGACCAGCGCGGCATGGTTGCCAGCGCGCCGAAGCGGCTCGCTGGGACCGCGCGAGGCGAGCCAGCCGGCCGCCGCCAGAACGAGAAGGACCTTCTCGTCCGCGCCCCAGGTCAAGGCGCGGGCGATCTCCTCCGGAGCGGGGCCGGTATCGCGGGCGATTGCACGCGCGACCACGACATCCGCCCTGGTCGGCCGGACGGTGACCGGAAAGCTTGGTCCGCGGCGAAGGCGGCTTGATCGAAGTGCTGTACGCATGGTTCGAAGGATTGGACGCGTCAAAACTTCCAACGCGCACCAGTCCCTCCGGTTCACTGTTCTGTCACATTTCGTTCCTCAACGCGGCGAAGCTCCTCGCGGAAGCAGCCCTCCTCAGGGACGGCGGCACAGGCGGAACTCTCCTCCCTCGGTAGTGGTTGGTTTCTTGGAGGAGTTCCTGAGCATGGAAACTGAACCTGACCGGCGTCCCAACCTCAATGGATGGAACCTTGCTGCGGCGTTTAGTCTGCTGGCCGCCGCTTTCCTCGTAGAGCAGCTCGCGCCAGCGGAGAACGACGGCATCCCAAAGCGGAACACGAAGCGAGAGGCTTCGGCCGTCGGTCTGACGACGGAGGGCAACGACCGCGGGCGGCTTGCGGCGTCGCCTTCAGAGATACCCGCGAAGGGATGGAAGGACATCCTGCTGCGCGTGTATTCCAACGTAGGGGACCATCGCATTCTGGCCCTGGCCGCCGGCATGACGTACTACAGCCTTCTTGCGATCTTTCCCGCCCTTGCGGCTCTTGTTGCGATCTATGGTCTGTTCTCGGACACCGGCACCATCGCAAAGCATCTCGACGAGGTGTCCGGATTCGTGCCGGGCGGCGCCATCGACGTGGCACGTGAGCAACTCACGCGTGTCGTGTCGAAGGGAAATCAGACCCTCGGTCTAACGTTCATCTGCGGCCTTGCAGTTTCGCTTTGGAGCGCGAACGCTGCGATGAAGTCCTTATTCGACACATTGAACATCGTTTACGGCGAGAACGAGAAGCGCGGTTTCCTTAAGCTCAATGCCATGTCCCTGGCATTTACTCTCGCGGCCATTGCGTTCGTCCTAGCCGCGCTCGGCGCCGTCGTTGTCCTGCCCCTGGTCCTTAACTATCTCTGGCTCCCGGACTTCGCGGACCTTTTCGTTCGCCTTGTACGATGGCCGGTCATGTTCCTGGTCGTGGCGCTAGCCCTCGCATGCATCTACCGCTTCGGGCCTAGTCGTGAGGCTCAGCGTTGGAGATGGATCACGTGGGGCAGCGTAGCGGCCACGATTCTTTGGCTCGGTGCCTCGGCACTCTTCTCCTGGTACGCCGCGAATTTCGGCAAGTTCAATGAGACCTACGGTTCGCTAGGTGGAGCGGTCGGATTCATGACGTGGCTCTGGATTTCGGCAATCGTTATCCTGTTCGGGGCCGAGCTCGATGCCGAGATGGAGCACCAGACCGCCCGAGACACCACAACGGGTTCGCCGAAGCCGATGGGCGTGCGAGGAGCGCACATGGCCGATACGGTAGGCGCCTCGCAAGGCAGCTGACATGCCGAACCTGCCGACCCCTGGGAGCTGCTATCGTTGCGCCGACGAAGAAGGTCAGTCTAGAGGGAGGCCGATCATGTCTGCAGCACTGTCTAACAGCGAGGCGGAGCGACTGCGCGCCTTCGAACGCCAGGGCCATGATGCTTTAGCAACGAGCTATCACGCATTTTTTGCAGCGGTGACGGCCCTTGCCACTAGCCCACTCCTGGACGCGGTGCATCTGCGCCCAGGTATACGTTTGCTGGATGTCGCGACCGGGCCGGGCGCTCTTGCAGCCGAGGCCGCAAATCGGGGGGCGCGCCCGGTCGGCATCGACTTGTCGCCGCAGATGATAGAACTGGCGCGGCGACTGCACCCCGCCATCGATTTTCGTGAAACTGACGTAGAACGTCTCCCATTTGCTGATGATACGTTCGATGCAGTTGTCTGCGCTTTCGGCCTCGGGCATTTTCCCCGGCCAGAAGTTGCTGTCGCAGAGTGTGTGCGGACCTTGTTACCCGGGGGACGCGTTGCATTTTCTTGGTGGGATGATCCGTCGCGCCAGCGAATCCAAGGTATCTTCCGGGATGCTATTGCCGAGGTTGGCGTATCGATGCCGCCGGACGTGCCACAGGGCCACGATGTGTACCGTTTCTTCAACACAGGAGAGTTCCTCCGGCTGCTAAAGGGGACCGGACTCACCGAAGTAGCAGTCATTGAGCACGCCACGGTCTATTCCGTCTCTGACACGGACACTCTTTGGCGAGGTGGCTTGGGTAGCCTCGTTTTGACCGGCGCTGCGATCCGGCAACAAGATAAGCCAACTCAGGATCTGATCCGATCCGCGTTCGAGCGTCGCGCCAGCATCTATAGATCACTCGATCGGCTGAGATTGCCGGTCGCATTCAAAGTAGGCTCTGGCCGACAGCCAACTTGAATGGCGCGACAAACCTCGAGGTCCCGGTCTGGGTCAAACTGAGAAGAACTCAATGCAAGTCTTCCGGGTTGCACCTGAAAGCGGACATTGCCCAATGCAGCCGGCATGTCTCAGAGTTGCCATGAGCGGTCGTCCGAACGCCGGCAACGCACTATACCTTTGCATACCTCGTTCATCCCTTCTCATGCCCTGCGCTTCCGCTCGTATAATAGAGCGGCGGCGAGAGATTTTTATACTCGCGGGCGCGATGAACCGAATGCTCATCCTAACGATCACCCTGTGGCTTGGCGTGTCTGCCACCGCTCACGCGCAGGTCAGCTCGCCGACCAACGCGGCGAGCACGGTGACAGGCGCAATCGTGCCGCCCGGCCAAGGAGTGACCTTCGCAACGGGAGGAGGCTCCAGTCCCTTTGTGCCCGTGCCGCTGCTCTGCCCGTTCGGTCCGGTCGGCGTGTCGCTGAGCGTCATGCTGACGCCGTTTTTCGGCTGCGCGTCCGATCCTCTCAGCGCCACCTATCAGATTGCGGCGGGACCAGGGGTCGTGATAACGGGACCAGTAGGCAGCATCAGCGCCAACGCGCGAACCGCCACGCCCAACGCCACGTCGGGCGCGGGTGGTGCTGGCGGCGGTGTCTCATCGAGCGCGGGCTGCTTGGGCGCGATACCGTCAACGGCCGGCAGCGTCGGCGCAGGCGATCTCTTGGTCGGCGTCGGCGGATGCTAGCCGCGTTCTCATAAACCGGATTCTGTAAGCTACTCGACTGACGTCAGCTTTGCTCCGAAAGCGGCCGGACATTGGCGACCGCGCCGACATTGCCGGAAAAGGTACCAGAAGCGAACTTGGAAAGGTCCTGAGAATGGCGCCGGCGTTGGACGCGCTGCCAACGTGAGCCGACGACGGGGGACTTGTAGATCGAGAGGCCCCCGAAAAACGCCGCGCGCGGAAAGCGATGACGTTGGGTTCGATGGACCAAGGGCTACACGCAGGCTGAGCCCGACAGTGACGCTGCGATGAGACGTACATTCGACTGGCCTTTTTAATGATTGTTAGGCCGCAGAGGAACCTATGAAGCGCACATGGACGATCATTGGCGTGGCTGACGTGGCGCAGAGCTTCAATTGGTACCAGTCGCTACTTGGCCTGCCGGAGACCGCTCCTGCCCACGACTACTTCGGGCAAATCGTGGACCCGGATGGAACGGTCTTGCTCTGTCTCCACGAGTGGCGTGCCCACGAGCATCCCTCGTTGAAAAGTCCCCGCTACGCCAAGCCTTGCAACGGCCTCCTCTTGTTCTTCCGGGTAGATAATTTTGACGTAGCGTTGCCAAGGGCGCGCGCGCTCGTTAGCCGTCTGGAAGAAGAGCCACATGTGAATCCCAGCACCCGAACTACCGAGTTCTCGCTCCGAGATCCTGACGGATATTACGTCACTATCAGTGCGCTCAATCCGGCCTAACCCCTCGGTGGAGTCGACAGGTTACGACGGGCTGTGTCGCGGAAAACTGCAACCTACATCCTCTACGGTCACGTTGAGGACGATCGTCACTTGATCGTATTCGACGGGCCAAAGAAAGTTGACGGGAGTTCAATCTTGGACGGATTTCATGGCCTCAACTTAGGCGCAACCTTTGGTGGTTGCGTAGCGACGTCCAGGCCCGGCGCATCCCATCTGACCAGCGGACTCTATGATGCAGCGATAGAGTTCGATCTGGTGTAGATGTTCAAGGACGTCGCAGACTCCACGGAGCTAATTGCCTAGCCGGCTGATCTGACCGCGCTTATTCGTCCATGTAGGATACGTGCGCCGAGACGATACGCCATTGCCCTCTAATTTTGACCCAAGTTTGGCTTTGTCGTCCAAGCCGCCTTTCATTCCGATTCCGGAACTCCGCATTTGCAACGGCAAAATCCAGCCCGAACGTTGCAATGCGAACGGAAAGCAGTTCGCGTGGCCGCGGACCAGACGGACGCGCTGCGCGGAACGCATGAATCTGGTCCGCGCCGTAAAGATTCTCCGCCGCTCCGTAGCGCAAGGTCGTCGGGCTATCCCAGAACAATCGGGTCAAAGCCGCCACATCATTGTCGGTGAGCGCCTTTTCGTAACTGTCGAATACCGCTCGCACTTCACTCGCGACGTCCGGAAGATTCACATCCATCATGTTCCCCATCACAGCGCATCACGATGAAGCCAGTGGATATGACGTTCGACGGAATCATACATCGCCTTCTGCGCGTTCGCCGGAATCACACGGTCCCAGAAAGCGCCATAGATCGCATCGTATGCGAACGGCGCAACAGTTGCCGCGATGGCACGAACAGCCTTCTCGCCGAGCGGAATGAAATTTGGATAGCTTCGCATGAACCCGATATATTTGCGGTCGGCAACGACCTGCAGCATATCTCCGCTCAGGATCGCACCCTTTTTGCCGACACCTTGCGCCCAATGCATCACCGTACCGCCTTCGAAGTGGCCGCCCGAGCGGATCAGTGTCATTCCGGGACTGATTTCCTTGGTTTCCCCTTCCCAGAGATGGATGCATGGATCGGGCCGCATGATCCATTCGCAATCCGCTTTATGCAGATATATCGGAACATCTCCGAAGGCGCGGCTCCATTCCACCATCGTAGTATAGTAGTGCGGATGGGAGATCGCGATCGCCTTTAGACCACCCAATCCGTTGATGATATCGATCATCGTATCATCAAGCAGGCTTATGCAATCCCACAACACATTGCCGTCAGCGGAACGCACCAGAAGAGCTCGCTGCGCGATACCAAAGTTGGGACTCATGCCAATGCCCATAATTCCGCCGTCGTCGCGAAACGTCGCCATATGTGTTCTGTGCAATCTGCCGAGAGTGGTCCAGGCCTGCCCGGTCGGCAATACAAATTGCCGCTCTTCCTCACAGATCAGGCAATGGAGCGGGGGGAGCTCCGAAGGAGAGTATTGTGTTCCGCATGTCGTACAAATGAATGCATCCATTGCCGTCGCCTCTTGAAAGATCCTCTAGTTAGTCTTGTGCATATTGACCGGCGCCACAAGCGGCACTTTGCACGCGTCGTATTAAGGGCCAGTCCGGGTCTGTCGGCGCGGAAGATGATACGATCATCGACGCGTTGATAGGCCTTCTTCCGATCGAGGAATCGCCAACCTGTCGATTCCCGCCGCGCATCACTCTATCCCACGGTGATCACCCGACAGTCGCCACTCTCTGACGCGATGCCGAGCTGCTCGCCCAGACGATCCCACTTCAACGCTGCAATCTGATAGCCATCTGGCGCTCTGATTACAATCTCATCGCCCTCAGGCACACGCACCAGCAAGACGAGACCATCGGCATAACCGACAGCGACAAACTCCTTACGAGGATGGCAGGCTACCGCTACCGCCAATCTGCCGTAGGGAGCGAGCAGAAGCGGCATCCGCGCCAGCGGATTTGTAAGTTGCTGAAAGGACAACGCTGTCAGTCGGTCCGAACCGCTGGTCACGAGGAAACGACCGTCGGCCGTCCAGTCCATGGAACGCACGCGTGAAGCATATGAGGGTGTTGGCAAATCGGTACCGTCGGTAAGGTCCCAGGCGTGGATCGTGTTCTCTCTCATCGTCGTCGCCAGCACCTTACCCTCGCGACAAAAGAGGGGCTGCTTGTGCGCGCCTTTCCAAGAGAGTAGACGTGGCTCGCTGGTTCCCGGCCTCCACAACGTCACACCATTATAATGCGCAACTGCCAGCGTCGACGCATTCGGAGCGAATGCCAGCCCACCGACAGATGACGACACCTCAATCGATGCTTCCTCGCCATCGGCTGAACGCCAGAAGGCCTGTTTTCCGGCGGACCACGCAACGTTCCGACCGGAGCCCATGGCGACGTTGTCGATCCAGCGCCTGCGCTGGTCGGCGGCAATGGGCACGGGCCTTCCGTCGGGTCCTAAGGCCGTGATCCGCCCATCATCACCACCGGTGAGCAGGTGCTCGTCCCGGTCCGCCACTGACAGAATGGCTCCCGCGTGCAGCTTGAGGTTGCGTTGCTCACCGTTTGGAGCCGACAAGAGCACTGTCTCTTCGGCAAGAACGAAGGCTGCCGTTTCACCGATGAAGGCGATCGCGAAGCTCGGTATATCGGATGTCAGGCGACGAATATGCCTGACTTCAACACCCTGTGTGCTATTCATGACAGAAAAGCGGTTGGCACGGGGGCGTCGCCCCCGTGCCAAGCCAATAACCTTTTGCGGAAAGCAAAAGCGTAATCAAGGCCGCAGAGGAAAAGCGAGGGGGCGGATCGGTGACCCGGTCGCGCCCCTTAGACGAATTGGCGCACCAACAAACGCGAACTCGTAAACTTGATCTCGCGAGAGTTCTTCAAGATTTAAACATTCAATCTGTGGTACACCGCACTCCGTCAAGAAGTGGGTATGGCCAGGCAGCCAAATGTCGGCGTCGGTCGCCGGAGTACGTTCGACCGCTTCATTGTCGGCACCGACGACCGAAATATTCTGATCGGTAATCCATTTGGCTGTCTCGATTGTCACGCCTGGACTATTGCCGAACACTCGGGAGCCATCAGGCCAGAACCGCATTCTGCCCGTCCGAAGAAGAACGACATCGCCCTCCCGAATTTCCACACCCTGACGCTCCGCGGTCTCTTGGCAATCCTTGATGCTGATCCCATAGGATTCGGGCAGACATTCGGTACCTTTCGCAGCGGCAATATCGAGGAGCACGCCACGAGCAATAATCGGCGTAATCTGCTCGCTGCCTCCCTTTTGCCAATGGCGGCTGCCGAGGTGCTCGTCCGCATTGAAGCCGTTATATACTTTGCGACCGTAACCGAAATGATTGAGGGAATCGATATGGGTTCCGGTGTGGGTGTACATCAGAATCACATCACCCGAGTAGCCACAGCAGGAATTCAGATGATTCCCCGCGCCATTAAGATTGTCGACGATCGTACCCTGTGGCGTATGCGTCATCCAGATTTGATAAGCAGGATCCCCGGCCGCCTGGAAGCTTGGCATACCGAGGAAGTAGTCGACGCTCAGATCATAGACCCGTGCCCCGTCCATCCGTGAGACGATCGATGCGCGCGACTGTGGCGTAATGCGATTGAGCGCACCCTGCTGGTCCTCCGATCCCCACGAACTCTTGCCAACCTCACGCACTTGACCCTTCCGAGAGTTCATGCGGGCCTCCCGGTAGCCTGCCCATCGCTGGTTAGTTCATAGTCACAAACAGCGCGTGCCGCAAACATCGGCAAAACGCGCTCGACCACCTCCATGTGGAAGGGATGGTCGGAGTACCTCTTGAGATCATCCATGCTGTCAAAGTCCGTGGTCAATCCATAGTCCCAGATATCGCCTGACGCTCCTGGCGCTCCCTGGTGCTTGCCAATGCTCCAGCCCTTGATTCCGGATATCTTCTTAGGCAGTTCGTTGAGAATACGAATGACTTCGTCAGGGTTGGCGTCTTTGGCTGTCTTCCAAAGAAATATATGCCGGATCATGCTTTGCTCTCCTATTGGCTCGGATGATGGGGGTCAGAAGGCCTTCAAGACCTCTGTCGTGTGTTCGACTTCCGGCGCGCCATCGAAGCAATGACCGACCAACGCGCGGAATTCCTGGAAGTCGGCGGAATTTCGGAAGTGAACAAGATGGTCGTCGACGTCGTCCCACTTCACGAGAAAGCGGTAGCGGCTCGGATATTCCTTTGAACGCCGCAATTCCATTCCCTTACAGCCCTTGGCGCGTCGGAAGAACACCGCCGCTTTTTCCACGCCTGCCTCGAACTCCGCTTCCAAGCCCGCTTTGACTTTTAGTGTCGCAATCTCGAGATACATCCGATTTTCTCCTTTCGACCAAGTGGTTCGAGCTATCGCCGGGACGACGTATCTCGAAAGCGATCCAGCAGAACGGCGCCCACAAGAATCAAACCAATCAGAATCATCTGATAGTTCGAGCCCAAGCGGAGCAGGTCCATCCCGTTGCCAAGAATCGTCACAAACATCGCGCCGAGAATTGTGCCGACGACCGTCCCCTGCCCTCCCTTGAGCGAACAACCTCCGATGACGGCTGCTGCGATCGACCTGAGCGGAAACTCCGCGCCAAGCTGTGGCTCGCCAGAAGATACGCGCGCGGTTAGAAGAAAGCCGGCATAGGCCACGATGAGCGCGCACAGAATATATGTTGCCCCGAGCACCCAATTGACCGATATGCCCGCCATCCGGGCTGCGCGTGGATTGGAGCCCGTTGCATAAAGAAAACGTCCATAACGAGTCCAATTGAGCGCCACGTAAAGGCCTATGATCACAGGCAGCGTGAGCAGCACAGCCATTGGGATGCCGAGAAACGACCCCGAACCTACGCCGTAGACGAAATTTTCCGGAAGGCCACTTACTTGCACGCCTTGGCTGACCAGCAGCGTCAGCCCTTCGAAGATCGATGCCGTCGCAAGAGTGACAATAAAGGGGTTGACCCCAAGCAAGCTTACGCCAAGCGCGTTGCATCCTCCGGTAAATGCTGACACAGCGAAAACCGCGCCGGCGCCAAACCAGACCGGAAGCGTAGAACCCTGTGAGAGCGAATCCTGCGCGGCAACCATGGCTGTCGAACTGACAACGCTGGTAAGCGCCACATTCGCTCCCACAGACAGGTCGAACCCACCCGAAATGAGCACCAGCATTTGAGCCAGCGCGATCAGCACGAGATAGGTGCTTTGCTGAACGACGTTGAGAATATTGGTGCTGCTCAGAAAACGCGCGTTACCGATCTGGAACACGACGATGGCAATCAAGATAAGGACCGGAAGGACACCCTGGCGTCGGAACCACATTACGGACGACGAAACGGCCCCCGAAAAGCTTGTATTGCTCGCAGATGACGCCACAGCAGTCCCGTTGTCGCTCGCTTCGATGTCCATGTCTCCCCCTTCGAACTCGTTTCCGGCGAGCGGCCGCGACTTACTCACCAAAGGCATAGCGAACGACCTTCTCCTCGGTCCGATCGCAACCGACCAGCTCGGCTGCGACCTGTCCCCCGTGCATGACGTAAATCCGATGCGACAAATGAATCAGCTCTTGCAGATCTGAAGTAATCAGCAGTATTGCGGCTCCGGCTTCGCACAGTCCTTTCAATTGAGTGTAGAATTCAAATCGCGCCCCAACGTCGACACCTGCCGTCGGTTCGTCGAATATGTAGACCGCGCGGAGGCGCGTCAGCGCACGACCGAGAACGACCTTCTGCTGGTTTCCGCCGGAAAGACTATCTACCTGCGCCGCAACGTTCGCCGGCCGGACGTCCAGTCGGACAACGATTTCGCGCAGCAGTTTTTGCAGATGCTTCGATCGGATCCAGCCGAGAACGCTATATGGCGGGTCGCAGATCGCCTCGAGCGCAATATTTTCACCGATGCTGCGATTAAGAGCGAGAGCCTCGCCGCGCCGATCTTGCGGCATATAAACAAGACCTTGACGCAGCAATTCGCGCTGTCCCAGCCCTCGGATTTCTCGTCCCTCAAGCTCGACGACCCCGGATGTGACCGGTGAGAGGCCAAAGGCCGCGCGTCCCACCTCGCCCTTTCCACAGCCGACCAACCCGCCCAAGCCTACGATCTCACCCCTGCGCACATTGATATTCACATTCTTCAACTTGCGGTCGGACGTGACGACATCTTGCAACACAAGACCGTACTGAGCTGGCTGGCTTGCGATAGTCGGATAGAAATGAGCGAGCGGACGCCCGACCATTTCGCGCACCAACTGTTCGTCGGTGACAGATTTCAGCGGATGAACGGAGATGCGCTCTCCATTCCGCAGAACCGTGACCATGTCGCCGAGACGCCGCATCTCCTCGAGACGGTGGGTCACGTAAAGGATAGCCCACCCTTCTCCCTTCAATTGAGCGACAATTCCAAACAGGCGCTCGCTTTCGTCGTGACTTAGGGTCGCGGTAGGTTCGTCAAGAATTAAAACGCCTGGCTGCCCGCCCAAGGCTCGGACGATTTCCAGTATCTGTTGCTCCGCCCGGCTCAGCTCAGCTACGACCTTGTCGACGTTCAGATCGATGCCGAGCTTCGTCATCGCCGCGGCGGCCTTGGCGCGCATGTTTGCCTTGCGAAGAATCCCGAACTTAGTCTCCTCACGATTAAGAAAGTAGTTCTCAACAACGCTGAGGGCCGGAGCGAGACTAAAATCTTGAAGAACGGCGTTGATTCCCGCCCGCCTCGCCGCTGTCGGCGAATGCCGCTGAGCTAGCTCGCCGTGTATATAGAGCTCTCCCCCGTCAAGCTGGGCCGCCCCTGTGAGCAAGCTTACCAATGTCGATTTGCCAGCGCCGTTTTCGCCGAGCATCATGTGAACCTCGCCCCGACGAAGGGTCAGGCTCACATCTGCAAGGGCGGTGAACGCGCCGTAGCGCTTTCGGCCGTTTCGGAGCGAGACGATTTCGTCGTCTCGCCACCCGTGGCCTTTGGCGCGAGTCATTTTGCACTCACGCTGTACGTCGCCTTGAAATCCTTGGGAGCAAACATCTCGTCCCACGGAATCGACTTGATGTTCTCCTTCGTTACGATGGTGAGCTTTGGGCCGGACCGGTTGGCGATCAGATCCTGGTGCTCGAGGGTTCGAATGGCCATATCGACCGCCATACGCCCCTGCATCACCGTGAAATCCGTGACCGCGGCGTCCCCCGTCCCCCGCGCGATCGCTTCGTAGACCGGCGGGATAATGACATAGGCGCCGACCTTCACTTTATCTTCAAGGCCAGCGTTTCTGAGCGCCACCGTCGCCGCCTGACCTGCGATATCGACGCCAACCACGTAGTTAATGTCCGGATAGGCCTGCAGCGCATTCTGTATTAGATCCAGCTGCACATTCAGACCCGTATCGCCCCAGCGGGTGACGGCGATCTTCACGTTGTCCGCGTTCTTGAGGGCATCGGTCAGACCTCGATTGGCTTCGGTGGAAAATCCTGCTCCCTCAGGTCCGGGAAACCACCCGATGCTGACCTTCTTACCCTTGGACGACTCGACGATGTATTTTCCCAGCGAGTTGGCAGCTTCATACCAGCTCACCAACGCGTGCCCTGCGACGCCAGGACCGTTGATGCCGTTACTGACGTCGATCACCGGGATGTTGGCAGCGGCCGCTTTTTGGACCAAAGCGCCAACGCCATCGGCGCTGATTGCCCCAAGAACGATCGCATCGGCATGTTGCGCGATGCAATTGTCTATCTGATTGAGCTGGGTCGACAGATTGCCGTATCCGCCGGCCTGATATAGCTGCATGGAAGCGCGGTCGCGCGACACTTCCGACGAGACGCCATAGTTCATGGCAAGCCAGTAGGAATCCTTGAGATGTGGAAAGAGAACGCATAAATTCCAGGACTTGGAGATTTTCGCCTTGTCGACTGGTTTCCAGGTACCGGGGGACTGCTTACCGTCGATTGCAGTATTTGTGACTGGAATTGACCAATCTTCCGCAGCCCTTGCACTCGCTGCAACGAAGATGCTGACCAAAACTCCCGTCGTCGCAAGAACGCTTGCTCTTACACTTCTCCAAACCATAGTCGATCCTTCCTGTTCGGTTATCTGTATCTGCAGTTCCTTCTGAGTGGGTCGTTCGACACGCCTCTATGGCGAAATGCCGCTCACCGCTCGTAGCGGCGAGCCCCGCTTGGCAAGAAGTTCCGGCGTCGAATAGCCTGACAGCATACGATCGAGCATTGCGGCACCTTGCGACCAGTCGAAGGTGCGATAGGCATGACCCCGCGTCACGAAACTGGCGCCATTATAGAAGATTTCGTACTGGAGATGGCGAGACGCAAACTCCGACCCAACGGCGTCCCATGCCAGCTTGAAGAGCTTGATGCGATCCACAGGCGAGACCATCGACGATTTCTGGGTCTTGTAGATGATGTCCGCTATCTCAGGATTGCTGAAGTCATCAACGCTCGACGGCAACATGATCATGCCACCGCCGGCGAGCTCCCGGAGCGTCTGAATAACTTTGGGATAGAGATCTTGCGTAAGAACCTGCGCAGAATACAGCAGTGCCCGATCCGGGATGAAGTACTGTCCGGCCATCTGGCCCTTGGCCTCCATGCCGAACAGAAGGCCTTCGACAAGTCCAACCTCAGCGGCAAGCTGGCCCAGCTTTTCCTTGACCTGCGGAAAATTCGTGGTGCTAAGCACTTCCGTCATTTTGTGGGCCAGTGCGACGAGGAAGCGCATCTTTACAACAAGACGGATCTGGCATTGATAGTTCTGGTAGACATGAACCGGCGTCTGGTGAAACTGCTTTGCGGTCATTTCGATGTTCTGGTTTATGAACACCCTTTCCCACGGCACCTTGACGTCGTCGAAGTAGATGACCGCATCATTCTCATCAAAGCGGCTCGACAACGGATTGTCGAAAACTGACGACGCTCCCTCTTCGTACGATTTCCTGGATAGGACCTTGAGCCCCTTCGCATTCATGCTGACCGCGAAGGACACTGCATATCTCTCGTCCCCCGCCCGCAGCGGCTGAATGCAGCTCACCATCAACTCGTTGGACATGATGCCTGAGGTCGCCAACATCTTGGCGCCTCGCACGGTGATCCCCTCGCTGTCTTCATCAACGACGCCGAGAACGAGATCGGGGTCCTCCTGCAGATGCGGCGGCTTCGATTGGTCCGCCTGCGGGTTTATGATTACATAGCTGAGGTACAAATCGTTGTCGCGACTGTGCCTGTAATAATCTCGCACGGCATGCGCCCGGTCGCGGTCGTATGCCTCGAACAATTCGATACCCATCACCATCGCAGCAATGCAGGATGCGACGTGGTCGGGCGACCGCCCTAAAAACCCGAAGTGCAATCCGGCCCAAGATTTCGAGTGCCTTCCGGCGATCAAGCAGTTCAGCGTAGCTTGTGGGCAATTGCCATGCACGGTTTACCCGATCGCCGGTTACCGGACTGACATAGGTTAACTGCTCTTTGTTTTCTGGCGCGGCCTGAAAATCGTAAAGCGCGGCCGATGATTGGACCGAATTCTTGAATGCATTATGCGTAGTGACATCCGAGACGCGCGCACCATTGATGAAAACCGCTCGCCCGTCGCGAAGGCTCTCGAGGTGTCTTGAACCATCTTTAATCATTCCAATCTCCACTCAGCCGCATCTACTCGCAGCGGCAACGTTCGAATCCAGAAGCTTGTGGTATGCGCCTCGAAAAAAAAGCAGCGGGTCACGCCCGCCATTTTTTACGAAGCGCGTTACGTAACCGACCACTATGACATGGTCACCGCCGTCGTAGTGGGCATAACTTTCGCATTCGAAAAGCGCGAGGTGATCCGGAGCGATCGGACTGCCGTTCATTCCGATCGGCCAGTCGAGGCCCGACCATTTGCTCTCAAGAGCGCGAGCAAAGCGGCTCGAAACTTCTTGCTGTCCCGCATGCAGCACATTTACTGCGAATTTCTTGGCATTAACGAATGTAGCCAGGCTGTATGCTGAACGCGCGATGCTGAACAACACGAGCGGAGGGCTGAGCGATACCGAATTGAATGAACTCACGGTGACGCCGATGCGGTCACCTTCAGGAGTGGCAGCCGTTACAATCACGACGCCAGTGGCGAATTCACCTAGCGCGTCGCGAAAGCTTCGAATATCTGCAGTTGAGTGCCGCGACGTTCGGTTCACAATGCTTCTCCGCTCTCTGATCTAGTCCTGCCCTCGCCCGACGACCTTCGTCACGTAGAAGTCGAGCAATGCGAGAGCTTCGTCACCGTGCGACACGAGACAATTCATCAGCGAACGCAGGCCGACAAACTCTTCGCGTGTGAGGCTTTCGAACAGAACGTCGTTCACAGGCGCCTGAAACTCCTTCAGGTCCTCCAGTTTGCGTTCGGCCTTTGGAGTGAGCTTGAGACAGACGCGCCGACGGTCGGTCCAATCAGGCGACTTGTCGACCAGCCCATCTGCGACGAGCTTGTTGATTTCGCTGGTAATGAACGGGCCACTGAAATGTAGATGGTCAGCGACGGCGTTGACACTGACGCCTGCCTTCCCCTGAAGATATCTAATCGAAATCAGAATTCGAAACCTGCTCTGAGGCAAGCCGACCAAATTACCCAGACCCATCTCTACGTCGCTAATCCTGGAGGAGAACGCGAGAATGTCATGCACCAGCGTGCGGAAATTAGCGTCGCCTTGAGCGTCGAGGAGCTCCGGCCGGGTGACAGTATTTTTAGGCTTCTTGCTCATCATGGTCCCCAATTACCTATCTAGGTTATCTATTTGGAAACAGTTGTCAAGCGAGCCAATTGTGCAATTTTTTCCTTAAGCGCCCCGACCGCAAGTGGCCTTTGTCGCCCGTCCGCCTTTGGATGTACGCCCGGCGTGATGACGTCGCCCGGTACGCTCCCCTATGGATTCGTGCATGCAGATCAGCGAGGTTTCGTTCAAGGTCTCCCGGGGAAGCGGGTTGTGTGCTGATCGAGATCCATTACTACGATCCGGCCTGATCGGTGTATCGGCTGGTTTCTCTGAGGACCGACCAAGGGAGCGGCGGCGAAATTATCGTTTCGGCGCTGAAGCGCTCTATCTGCGGCGACAAGATGCACGCCGCATTCTCTGATTGAAATATGAGTCCCCGAGCGAAACTCGCTTTCGATGGGAAGATGGTCATTTCTTTCCCGCCGTGACATCAGACTCCTCGAGTGTCGGCACCATCCGTTTAATGGAAACTCTCTTATCGCGAGACTTGTTCCTGTTCGTCGATCGTTTTGCGGCGCAAACTTCGCGACGCCGCAACGGAAAACCCGCCGACCCAACCAAACCGTTGGCCCGAGGAATGGCAGGCTGCGATGGGAGCCTTGATGCTGGTGGTGTCGTTCGGAGGCCCGACGGTGTTCGCGCGCATTGGCGTCATCCGGGCTCTAGACCGCCACGTTGAGCGCGTTTCAATCCGGAACGCAAAGATCGTCATTGGGGGAGCGGAAGCTTGCGCGCGACCGATAGCGCGGAAGCGGGCGATAAGGCGCATTTTCAGGTTCTTGGCTTTCGCGATGTCGTGGGCCGCCTCCATCACGCCTTCCAGCCGCTCAGCGTCGGCGGCGACCAACGGCGCGTATTCCGCCGCGTGGCAAACATTGCGCAAATGTTACTTTGACTCGTTCGTGATCGCTGCGCAAACATACGTCACTTTCCAAACACACGATTTGCGCAAAGAAATTCCAGAGGTTGGCACGCCTCGACAAAGGTGCGCAGCCAATGGAAGCACGAAATGTTCGCAGTCCGAATCGAAGAATCCTCAATGCCCCAAATGCGGTGCGCTGATGTCATTGCGGATCATCGAGCCTGAAAGACCGGGTTTCGATTCGCGGACCTTCGAATGCCCAAAATGCTATGACACCGAAACCTTCGTGGCGTCGATATCCCGCGAAATAGACGTCTCTGTTGGGCCAGACTAGGTACAACGTCGGGCATATGCCGACGCGCGGTAAAGGCGGAGCTTCATTTTGAAGCCCCGGTCTGCAAGGACCAGCGGCGCACCGCATCCTCGCCGTTCCAGGCCTGCGCAGCAGCGAATCTACGCCACGACGGCATTTCGCGACTCTTCGAAATGGGTAAAACTATTCCTCAGGCTGCAAGTGTTTCCGGCGACAGGAGTTGGAGCAGCCTGAAACCATGTAGCCGTCTTCGTCAGACAGGCAACAAATATGCAGTAGCCACGGTTTCCACGCGAGCAACGATCCGGCTGCCGCCCTTGAGTGAGGTTGGAATGATCGGCGGGGCCAGCTTCATAACGTCTCACCCACAAGGGATAGTCCCTTCAATGTGGCCGCCAATTCATCGACGAACAATGCGAGCTTGCGCGATTGCGCACTACTCACCGGATGGATCGCAAAGAAAGTTGCTGGCTCTGGTTCAAACGGATCGAGCACCGTCACGAGCCGACCTGCCGCGATGTGATCGGCCACTTCCCACCGGGACTTCTGCGTGATGCCCAATCCCGCGAGGGCCCAGACTACGGGCAGTTCAGAGTTGGTTGCAGCCAGCGCTCCGGTCACGCGTAGATTTCTGGCGCTCTCGCCGCGGCCGAAACGCCACTCGGCATTGAAATGCCGTTCGGAGTTGAAGACGATACAGGCATGGCTGGCGAGGTCGTCAGGACTGCCTGGTCGCCCATGCCGCGCAAGATAATCCGAACTGGCCACCACGACACGACGCGTCTCGAACAGGCGGCGGCCAATGAGGGCGGTATCGACGAGGGGCCCACCTCGGATCGCAACGTCGAATCCCTCTCCGACGATATCGGCGAAGCGATCCTCCAGAGTGAGGTGCACGCGCACGCCAGGATACCGTCGCACGAAGTCACCAATGAATGGAGCGATCCACCGCCGCCCGACCGGTGCGGGCGCGGTCACCTTCAAGACGCCCGACGGCGTCGAGCTCTCTTCTGACAGCCGCGTTTCCAGCGACGCCACGGTCGCCAAAATCGCGCGGGCCTCCCGCAGATATGTCGCTCCGGCTTCCGTAAGGGACTGACGCCGGGTCGTGCGCGCCAGCATCCGCACCCCTAGGCGCCTTTCGAGGCCTTTCACCCGATCCGCCACGACCGAGGAGGCGAGTCCCAGTCGACGCGCGGCGGCCGAAAAGCTGCCTTGCTCCACAACCTCGATGAAAACAGCCATTTCGTTGATGGGATGCATGAATTTCCTGGAAATTCCGTGAAGTGCTTCCGGGAATATATGGCTAATTTTGCAGATGCGAAGGGTCATATTGCATTGCGATAAGCCCATCCCGATCCTCGCGAATTCGGCCCGTCCCCTGTTCCCGCCTTCTGTTATTGATGGATCCCTCATGACGCCCGTTGCGCTCCAACCAGCCGGGTCCTCGCCCGGCAAGGCCTCGCCTGTATCGACGCGCCAAGTGCTTCTGGCGGAACTCGCATTGGCCGTCGGTGGCTTCGGCATCGGGACGGGCGAGTTCGGCATCATGGGGCTGCTGCCTGATGTCGCCGGCGATATCGGAGTGTCGATTCCGGTGGCGGGACACGTCATCAGCGCCTATGCGCTCGGAGTAGTGGTCGGCGCGCCAGTGATTGCCGTTCTGGCGGCGAAGCTGTCGCGGCGAATGCTGCTTCTTGCCCTGATGACCGTCTTTGTAGTCGGCAATATTGCGAGCGCGCTCGCTCCCCACTATGGCTGGCTCGTCGTGCTGCGGTTTATGACCGGGTTGCCGCACGGGGCCTATTTCGGCGTAGCTTCGCTCGTCGCCGCGAAAATGGCGCCACCGAACCAGCGCGCCCGCGCCGTGGGCCGTGTGATGCTGGGCCTCGCGGTCGCAACACTGCTGGGCGTGCCTCTCGCCACCGCATTAGGGCAGACATTGGGATGGCGCGCGGCCTTCGCCGCCGTCGCCGCCATTGGCGCTCTCGCAATTCTGCTGATACGGCGCTTCGTTCCGGCGGATGCGGCCGATGCGAACGCGAGCCCGTTCCGCGAGCTCGGCGCTCTCCGTCGCCTGCAGGTCTGGCTGACCTTGGGCATCGGCGCAGTCGGCTCGGGCGGCATGTTCGCCGTGTTCAGCTACATCACGCCGACGCTCGTCAACGTCGCCGGCATTCGCGAAGCCCTCGTGCCATTCGTGCTTTGCGTGTTCGGTACAGGGATGATTATCGGCAACGTCGCTGGCTCACGCCTGGCTGATCGCGCTCTGCTGCCGACAATCGGCGGCCTTCTCATCTGGAACGCAACCGTGCTCGGTCTTTTGGTCTTCACGGCTGGCCATGCCTGGCTTGCCGTGATCAACGTGCTGCTGATCGGGACGGGATTCGCCGTCGTTCCGGGATTGCAGACCCGGCTGATGGACGTTGCCGCAGATGCGCAGACGCTTGCAGCCGCCCTCAACCATTCCGCCTTCAATATCGCCAACGCGCTCGGTGCGTGGACCGGCGGCCTCGCCATCGCCGCCGGTTATGGATGGACGTCGACCGGATGGGTCGGCACATTGTTCGCGATCGGCGGCCTCGGAGTGTTCGCAACGTCGCTCCTCAGCGACGGCACGTTGCGAGGACGCTCACGTTCCTCTGCTGCAGCGCCTGCTCGATGACGACAACCGGCAAGTCCACAAGGTTAAAGGCGATGAGCACTTCGTGGATGCCCTTCCCGCCTTTCACCAAGCCTGGTCCCGAATGAGGCAGTAGTGGCCATCGCTCATTCGGGCGGGTCGGCAGCGTTTGAAATAGCCTATCTCCGCGAGGATGCACTGCGGATCCGGCCCCCGAATTATTCGTCAGAAAAGACGGCATGGTTCGATCGGGTCCGAACCCGGCCTGTTCAGGGTTTGATTCAGTTTCGTTCTCTTCGAACGAATCGAGGCTACCAAAAAAGCCGGGAGAAAGTCTTAAATATGAGCGAACGCACAGGCGCTGGTCCCCCGATACACCGCGGACGTACCTCCTCCTTGCATCATGCCCGACCTCACGCTTAAAGGCTACACCGCGCCCCTGCGGCAGCTTGCGCACAGAAATTTGCCGTGAACTGAGGCCGAAAACACAAACCATGAAACCACAAGCCTCTACGGATTGGACTTTTGGCATCTCACAGCCACTAGACGGCGGGCAAAGAAAGAGCCCGGATTTCTCCGGGCTCTTCAGGCTTAATAATAGCGATATCGATTGTAATAACGTGGACTGCGGCCATAGTAGCCGTCTCCGTAGGCATAACGGGGTCCGTAATAGCGCGGGCCATAGCCATACCCGTATCCCGGCCCGTAGGCGCCATAAGCTCCGGCAGCGAGCGCGCCCGCCGCGATACCGAGACCGATTCCGGCGCCGCCGAATCCTCGTCCCCTGGCTTCTGCCGGAGCTGTGATTGCAGTTGCGCCCAACGCAGCAATCGTTGCGACGATAAGAGCTGCCTTCTTCATACTTTTTCCTTTCGTGATACCCGTATGACAACGGGCGCACTTGAAATTTGTTCTGTTCCAATTGCAGGGAACTATCGGTTCCAGAACGATAGTCGCCGGCGCGAGCGCGCTATTACCAAACGCCCGCTCCGATGGGCTCTGGCCAATTCTGCGTTGGGCGGAAGACACCTTCGAGTTCGATCAGTTACCGCCAAGCACAGACATGCCGTCGCATGATCGCGTCGAAATCGCCTCGGTTTTCAACTCTGGAAACAACGTTGCGGATTTGTAAGGTTTCGAGCCTGGGCTCCGGCTTAAACTATAGGTGATTAGACATTAGGTGATTAGAGATACGGTGCTTCAGGAAATGGCAAAGTCCTCGAAACTGGTAGCTGCGAAACGTGGACGGGTGCTTCTCGTAAGACGGAAGCGCGATGGGCTCTGGATGTTTCCCGGAGGGCGCAAGCTCCTGCGAGAAAGCGATAAAGATTGCCTGCGCAGGGAAATAAAAGAAGAACTTCCGAAACTCAAACTTGGACGCCTTCGGCTTTGGAAAGAAGTCAAAGCCAAGAACCGTCGTTCGGGCCGGAAAATGAGTGACGCGATCTTCATGACAGCGAAAGCGTCGGGACGCCTGATAATCGGCGACAAACGTGAAATCGATAAAGCAACTTGGCGCAAGCCGCGTGGCATTCGTCTAACGCCAACGTCGCGCTACATCAGGGATAAACTGTTTCCTAAATCAAATTAGGCCGCTGCTTATTTTCACCTTGGCCACCAGGGGTCGAAAGCGGTCAATGTCCGCATCGCGATGACTTTGTTTCGACTGCCGAGGTACTGATCTTCCCCCGAAAAAATAAGGCCGCATCAGGTGGCGGCCACTTTCATGACAGCCTTGACAACGGGCCACGCGGCGCATGGTCTTCCCCGCTCGTCAGATGATCTTCGATGTTATCGGCGATCTCCTCGCAGACCGACGCCAACGCAAGCAGTTCGGTCTTAACCAGAGGATCGTCGGCCTGCTTGACAAGTTTCCGACACTTGGCCTCTTGATCCCGTAGATAGTCAAGCCAATCATGGATGCCGAACACAGTACCGTTGTTGGAGATTGGACAATCCATAGTGGAGCCTTTACGAGCACATCGAATGCGTAAAGCTGATGTAGGTTCGCAATCCGCCGACACCATTAAATTGAGTTTTAGAAGCTAACTGTTTTGAATGGCGAGTGGCCCAATTCGGCGGTGCCCGATAGCGACCGCCTCAAAAGAAACGGCCCCGGCGCGGGCCGTGCACTGAGGCCGTATTATTCTGGATGGCTTAGGGTGGCTATGGCTGTCCCTGTCGGAAACTTAATCTTGCCGGCAACTGATATCGAATCGGGCGATGCCCCTGCCTTATGCGAGAGGTCTGTTGTGTTCAGCGAGCGCCACCTCCGTCACCTTCGGCTGTCGTACATGACATACTGCAACGGGGCCCGCATGCATTTATACCTGGAAAAAGATGCACCGGTTTGGCGCGCCGTCGATCGCGCCGGCACATTCTTTGTCGCCCAACCCTGGGCGTACCACATCACCAATATGCCCGGATTTAATTTACGACAGGCACAGGGATCGGTTCCGTGCAAAGGGTCTAATGCGCCGATGCTCGCGCGGTTACCTTGCGCCCGTCGGTCAAGTCGACCTGCGGATTGAGGATGACCTGGTCGCCGTTGTTTACCCCTGCGCTGACCTCCACCGACGTGCCGAGATCGCGTACCAGAGCGATTTTCTGGATGTGCGCCACCCCGTCCTTGACCACGGCGACGCTGAGGCCATCGCGGTTGAACATAATCGCTTCGGACGGAACGATCAGTGACGGGGTTTTTCGCGGAATCTTGAGTTCGACCCGGCAATACAGTCCGGGTGACAGAGCGTGGTCGGGGTTGGGCACATCGATCTCGGTCAGAAGTGTTCGCGAGCCCGGCTGCAGCGCGTCGGCGATCCGGGTGACCATCCCGGGAAATTCCCGACCCGGTATTTCCGGCACCCGCGCGACCGCCTGGGTGCCGGGCACCACGCCGAGGGCGTCGTCCTGCGGCACATAAAGCTGGATGCGGATCACGCCGCTGTGCATCAGCTGGAACAGGAACGTGCCGCTGGCGGCGTCCGCCTGCACCAGGCTGCCGACGTCGATATTCCGCTGGGTGACGACACCGTCGAAAGGCGCGACCACGCTGAGATAGGTCTTCTGCTGATTGAGGACGCGCAGCTGCGCCTCCTGCGCAGTGATGTTGGCGGAAGCGACCGCGACCGCGGCCTCACGCGCCTGCAGAGTGAGGCGATCGGTGTCGCCCTGTTGCGCCGTGGTCCAGCCCTGCTGAACCAGTTTCTTGTCTCGGTCCCACGTCACCTGCGCCAGATCGCGATTGGCCTCCGCCTGCTGCAGGTTCGCTCGCAACTGGGTGAGCGTGCCCTCGGCCTGCGCGATCTGATGTTCGATCTCCGGTGCCGCGATCTCCACCAGCAGGTCTCCGGATTTGACCCGGTCTGCCGATATCGACGGTGCGCTTGGAGATATAGCCGCTGGCCCGGGCATAGAGATTGGCCTGCGCGAAGGCCTCTGTCGTTCCCGGCCACGTGGCCGACCTGAACTCTTCGCTCGCATTGAATCGTCGCCGTCCGGACCGACGGAACGAAATCGCGCCGCTGGTCGGCGGTCGCTATCACTTCGGCATGCACGCGGTAGTGCTGCCAGAAACCGAAGCCCAGCGCGCCAACGAGGGCCAATAGCACAACGGTGCCCAGGATCAGCCGGCCGCTGGACCGCTTTGCCGGCGGCGTCGCGGGCCGAACCTGTGTCCGCCGGCGGTTCGTGCGCCGGTGTGCCCTCATGTGGGGGTGGGATGATCTGGTTCATTGCGGATCCTCGGCGAAAACCCCTTGCGCGGGCCTGCCGTCATTGCCTTTGCGCAGCAGGGCGAAAAGATAGGGCACCACGAACAGGGTGGTCGGCGTCGCGAACAGAAGTCCGCCGATGACGGCGCGCGCCAGCGAGGCGTTCTGCTCTTCACCGGCGCCGCCGATCGCCATCGGAATCATGCCGACAATCATCGCGGTCGCGGTCATCAGCACGGGGCGGATGCGGGTGCGGCCCGCGGCAGATGGCGGCATCGAACGCCGTCATGCCGGCCAGCTGCTGCTCACGCGCGAAGGTCACCAGCAGGATCGAATTGGCGGATGCGACGCCGATCGCCATGATCGCGCCCATCAGCGAAGGCACGCTCAGCGTCGTATTGGTGATGTAGAGCATGGTGATGATCCCGCAGAAGGTTGCCGGCAGGGCCAGGATCACCACGAACGGGTCGCCCCAGGTCTGGTAATTCACCACCATGAGTAGATAGACGAACACCGCCGCGAACAGGATGCCGATGGCCAGATCGCGGAACGCGGAGTTCATGCTGTCGATCTGGCCGATCACCTCGATCCGGTTGCCCGGCGTCAACTGCGGCTTGTACTCCGCCACGATCTTGTTGATGTCGGCGGAGATCGAGCCAAGGTCGCGGCCATCGGCATTGGCGTAGATCTCGTACAGCGGCTGCACGTTGGCCTGATTGGCGTTGGTCGCGATGGAGTCGCGTTTCAGCGTGGCGACGTTGCTGAGCAGTCCCGGCACCGGATTGGCGTTGGCGACTGTGAACTTGGTCACCGGCGTGTTCTTGAGCTCGTTGATCGAGTTGACCCGGTATTCCGGGGTCTGCACCGCCAGATAATAGGGCGTTCCGTTGGCCGGATCGGTCCAGAAATTCGGCGCCACCTGCTCGGAAGAACTGAGGCTGGTGTTCAGGTTGAGCGCGATATCGCTGACCGTGAGGCCGAACTGGGTTGCGCGGGCCCGGTCGATCTCGGCGAACAGTTCGGGACCGTTGATCTCCTGTTGCAGATGCACGTCGGCGACACCCGGAATGGCCGCGATCTTCTGCTCCAGTTCCTTGGCGATGCGCAGGTTGTTGGTCCGGTTGTAGCCGACGGTGCGGACATTGATCTGCGAGGGGATGCTGAAATTGAGGATCTGGGTCACCATGTCGGCGGCCTGGAAGTAGAAGATGTCCTGCGGAAACTCCGCCGGCAGCACCTGGCGAAGCTTCTTGATGTAGGTCGCGGTCGGCTTATGGTCTTCCTTCAGTGCGACCAGGATGACGCCGTCATTGACCCCGGTCGCGGTGCCGTCGCCGAACGCGTAATTGTAGGAGCGAGCGGGCAGACCGATATTGTCGACGATGAGGTCGCGCTCCTCGGCCGGAACGATCTCGCGGATCTTGTCTTCGACCTCCTGGAACATCTGCTCGGTCTTTTCGATGCGGGTCCCGGCCGGCACCCGCACATGCAACTGGATCTGGCCGCCGTCGATCAGCGGGAAGAAGTCGCGGCCGACGTAAATGAACAGCGTGCCGCCCAAAAGCAGGATGACGGCAGCGACCGACGGTATGATAAGCCTGTGCCGCAGCAGGCTGCGAAGCAGATCCGTATAATTGTTGCGCATGCTCTCGAACCCGCGCTCGAACCTGGCGAACAAGCGCGCGAACCAGCCGTTGCCGGCCTCCGTGCCGTGGCGCTCGTTCTTGAGCAACAGGCCGATGGTGATCGGCGTCAGCGTCCGCGAAAAGGCGTAGGAGGCCAGCATCGCAAACACGACCGCGAGCCCGAGCGGGGTGAACAGGTATTTGGCCGGGCCGTGCAGGAACACGACGGAGACGAACACGCAACTGATCGCGAGTGTCGAGACCAGCGTGGGCACCGCGATTTCGGCGGCGCCATGCAGCGTCGCGGACGGCAGCGGCATGTGCTCCTCGGTCAGCAGACGATGCGTGTTCTCGATCGTGACCGTCGAATCGTCGACCAGGATGCCGATGGCAAGCGCCAGCCCACCCAGCGTCATGGTGTTGATGGTGTCGCCGAGGAAATACAGCACGATAAGCGAGGAGAGGATCGACAGCGGGATCGAGATCATCACCACCAGTGTCGAGCGCCAGGAGCCGAGAAACAGCACGATCATCAGCGCGGTGAGGATTGCCGCGATGGCGCCTTCCCGAAGCAGTCCGGCGATCGAAGCCTTGACGAATACCGACTGGTCGAACAGTTCCTTTATCACCATGCCGGGTGGCGCTGCGGCGCGCGAAGTGACCAATGCGTCCTTGACGGCGTTCACGACGGCTAACGTCGAGGCGTTGCCGTTCTTGATAATGCTGAGCAGGACCGAGCGACGGCCGTCCGTCCGAACGACGTTCTGCTGCACGGCGTTGCCGTCGTGCACCTGACCGACATCCTTCACAAAGATGGTGGCGCCGTTGGCGAACTTGACCGGAATGTTGTTGAGATCGTCGATCGAGGTGGGCACCGCATTGGTGCGGACGGTATACTGGGTATCGCCGATCTTGGCCGAGCCCGACGGCAGGGTCAGGTTCTGGGCGTTTACGGCATTGACCACGTCGATTGGCGTGAGACCCTTGGCCTGCAGCTTCAGCGGATCGAGATCGACCATGATCTGGCGGTACCTGCCGCCGGCAGGGGTGGGCAATGTGACGCCGTGGATGGGCGCAAGCTGCTGCCGCAGGCGATATATTCCGTAGTCGTAAAGTTGCTGCTCGTTCAGCGTATCGGATGACAGCCCGATCTGCAGCACCGGGACGCTGGAGGCATTATACTGGACCACGACCGGCGCCTGGATGCCCGGCGGCATCAGCACGCGGATGAAATTGGTCGCCGACACGATCTGGGAGATCGCGAGGTCCAGGTTCACATCGGGCTGGAAGAACACCTTCTGCACCGAAATGCCGTTTAGCGTCTGCGCTTCGATGTCCTGGATCCCGTTGACGCTCGAGGACAGCGCGAACTGGCTGTAGGTCGTAACCCGCTGCTCCATCTCCGGCGTACTAAGCCCGGTGTATTGCCAGACGATGGTTACGACGGGAATGTCGATCTCGGGGAAGATGTCTGTCGGCATCGACACGATGGCGGTCGAGCCGAGAAACAGCACAAGCGTGGCGAGCACGTAGAACGTATGTGGAAACTTCAAAGCGAAGCGAACAATGCCCATCGTTGAACCGTTGCTTGCGATTGGTACCACCAGTCGTGGGGATGTAATTTCCTTTTGTTTCACTTCAAGCGGATCGACCTCGCGTTCGATCGGTTAGCCATTTTGGCGGCCATGGTCGATTTGAACGTCCGGGCGGACCACCGCGGTCGCACTATACCCGATCCGATATTTTCAAATTAGCACTAGATTGTCGATTTGCGCCTGAAAATAGCACAAATCCACCTCCGCGATGCAAATTAGCAGCACGATCCGACGTCGACGTCTGAAGGACGCGTTCTGCAGCCTTTCGATTGCGCGCGCGCCGCGGCCGCTGCTGCATTTCCGATACCGGTGTGTGTACCGAAAACTTAAGCTCGGGCGTGGTGGTGGTGAAGTCCGCCAAGGATGGCGTGTGAACTGACCACACCGGTTCGCTGAACCGGGTGAGAACCGGCGCATCCTTGTTCAAGGATCGATGCGTCCTGACGCTAATAGTCCAGCGTCCGCACCCCGACGAGCATGTAGCGCGAACCGACTTCTGTCCGAGTGAATGTGCGCTCGGCGGGCGCGCAGACCGCCGGCGGCGCTTGGCAATCATGGTCGGCCTCCTTCCCTCGAACGCCCACTCCCTCAATTCACCTTCTCGATGTCCGACAGTTTCCACGTCTTGTCGAAGAACACCTTGGTTGGTGCGTAGGCGCGGAACATGACTTCGAACTCGCCGCCGGACTTCGTCGGCACCCAGTTCGGCTCCTTGCCCGCAGGCGGCTGCGGGCCGAAATACACGTCCACGGAGCCATCGGCGTTTTTCTGCATCTCCGGGATTTGCGATGAACGGCTGGCCCGCGGCAAGTCTCGGACCAAGGTGTGGGTTGCGCGGTCATAGACCGTCGCCGACCAGTACTGCTCGACTGGCGGATTCGGCGGCACCGTCAGGCGATAGGTTTTTCCGCCGTCGAATGCGCGGCCATCCTGGTCCTTGATGCTGATGAGATAGAACTGGCCGGCGTCGAGGCGCTTGATGCCGATATAGGCGAAGGAATAGGTAAGCCCGCGGGCATCCACCGGATATTTATCGGGATCATTGAAGTTTGCCTGCACCGCGGCAAGCAGTTCCGGCAGGGCCGGCACCGTCCATCGACTTCCCGGGTAGAACGGCGCAAAACCGGCGTCGTATTTGGCTTCGAGCCAGGCCTTCGCCTCACCGGCTCCGGCGTCGAGCGCAGCTCTGGTTTTGGCGTCGGGATTGAAGGGCTTGCCCTTCTCGATCCCGAGCGACCGCAGCGGATCGATCATCGCGCGGTCGCGGGGCATCCACGGTTCGCTCTGCACGATGCGGTCGAGCGAAGCAAAAAAGCTCGAAATCGTAGCGGATGGTGGAATCGAACAACACGTCCGCGGCGTCGGTAAATGTGGTCGGCGGCGGACTGCCGGCTTGCGACAGCGGATAGACCCTGGTCCGCTTGCCGTAGGCTACCGACCTGGCGACATCGGCACTGCCGTGGCTTGCAAGGTTCGAGCGCAATAGCACGTAGCTGCCGAAGGTAGTCGGCCGCAACGATGCCGACCGGCTTGCCCGGGCCGTCATCCACAAATTCGTTTTTGGCGAGCTTCATCAGCTCCGGCTTTCCGTTGGCGCCGAACTGGAATTTCACCATCCCGGACGAGCCAACCACCTGTTCGGGCGGGATGCCGTAGACTTTCTCCGTCCACGGCCGCATGAACTCGATGCCGCCGCCCGACACGATGAAAGTTTTGAAGCCATTGGCGCGCAGGTAGAACAGCGGCTCCAGCATCGGCTGGTAGACGAGCTCGGTATAGGGACGTTTGAAGCGCGGATACCGGGCGGCCGCGGTCCAGTCGATCAAAAAGAGCGCGTCGGGCTATCAGCCTCATGACAAGACCATCGCTTTAGTCGGATGGGCGCCGGCCGGCATCGCTGCCGGCCAGCCGTTCCCGAACCGCCTGCTCTCTGCTATTTAACGCCGCGCTGTTGGATCTGCTGTTCGATCATCCTGTTCAAGCCGCCGCGGATCCGGTCAAGATCCAATCCCTCCGCGAACGCCTTCTTCTGCTTGAGGCCATCCATCGTGCTTTCCATGATGTTGGCCGGGTTGAAGCTCGGCGGGAACGAGCGAGGCGGGAATTCCTTGAATGTCGCCACGAACTCGAAGACTTCGTCCATCGCGCCGTAGACCTGCCCGACGTGGTTGAGCTGCCAATCCCAGAAGGTGTTGGACGTGATGTCGGCCCGCTCGAACGGGTCCTGGAACAGGTTGAAGATCTTCTGCAGGCGTAGTGTCGTGAAAGGCTCGGCCCACAGGCCCATCGTGCCTGGCATGCGCTGTTCCGAGAAGACGTACTTGTAGTCGCCCTTGCCGCAAGCCCACGAGCAAGCCATCGTCGTCGGAGTAGAAGAACTTGTCGCGCGCACTTTTCGTGCCGTTGTTGTTCGCCGCGGTGCCGCTGACGTTGCGCAGGAATCGCGGACTGGTCGTAGCCGTCGAGATGCACCTTGTAGCTGATGCCGTTGGCGGTGTAGCCCGCCTTGCAGCTTGCCGACGATGTCCGGCTCGCCGGCGAGCGGCACAGAGCGTCGGAATCCAGTCGTTGTGGCTCATGATCTCGTTGGTCACCGTGCCGGGCTTGATCACGCCGGGCCAGCGGACCAGGCACGGCACCCGGAAGGCGCCTTCCCAGTTGGTGTTCTTCTCGGAGCGGAACCAGGTCATGGCGCCGTCGGGCCAGGTGTTCATGTGAGGGCCGTTGTCGCTGGAGTAGACGACGATGGTGTTGTTGGCGATGCCCATGTCGTCGAGCGCCTTGAGCAAGCGTGCCGATGGTATCGTCGTGCTCCATCATGCCGTCGATATATTCGCTGTCGCCGTGCGTGTAGCGGCCGCGATGCTCGGCGCGGACATGCGTTCGCAGGTGCATGCGCGTCGAGTTGAACCAGCACGAAGAACGGCTTGCCGGCCGCCTGCTGCCGCTTCATGTAGTCGATGGCCGCGGCCGAGGTCTCGTCGTCGATCGTCTCCATGCGCTTCTTGGTGAGCGCGCCGGTATCCTCGATGGTCTGCTTGCCGATCTTGCCGAAGCGCGGATCGACCGTGGGGTCGTCGCGGTCGGTAGCCTTGCACTTCGAGCACGCCGCGCGGGCCGAACTTGGCGAGGTAGGCCGGATCCTTCGGATAGTCCGGCAGCTCCGGCTCTTCTTCGGCGTTGAGATGATAGAGATTGCCGAAGAACTCGTCGAAGCCGTTTACCGTCGGCAGCGACTCGTTGCGATCGCCGACATGGTTCTTGCCGAACTGCCCGGTGGCATAGCCGAGGTTCTTGAGCAGGCCGCCGACGAGGGGTCGAGTTGGCTCATGCCCATCGGCGCGCCGGGGAAGCCGACCTTGGTCAACCCGGTGCGAATGCCGTGCTGGCCGGTCAGGAATGCCGCACGGCCTGCGGTGCACGACTGTTCGCCGTAGTAATGCTGGAACCTGATGCCCTCGCGGGCGATGCGATCGATGTTCGGGCGTCTCGTAGCCCATCAGGCCGTCGGAATAGGCGCTGATGTTCGCGATGCCGATATCGTCGCCCCAGAGAATGAGGATGTTGGGCTTACCGCCGGATGGCGCGGCCGATCCAGCCGGCGCGGCCTTTTGCGCCTGGGCGAGCGCATCGGAGGTCAGCGTCGCCGCCGCCACCAGCGCCGACGAACCAAGCAGGATATTGCGGCGGTTGACCAGGTTATCTTCGGCCACGTTCGATGACGTTCTGTGTCGGTCTTGTTCTTTAGTGTCGTCGGGCATTTACGGCTCCTTCTTCACTGTGAGGACTGACAAACTATTCCGCGGCCGGTGTCCTCCTCACGCAGCGGAATCCGACGTGGCTGGTGGATGTATCGATCGGCTCGGCGTGCCGTGCCGCCGGCCGATAGCGGCGGCAGTAGTTCGGAGCGCACAGATGCGAGCCGCCCTTCAGCACCTTGCGCGGAATTTTGATGTTCGGCAGGTGCGGGTCGTAGCTGCCCTGTTCACGACCGCCGCGCGGATTTTCAGGAATGCAGCAGGCCTTCGGCGCATCGGCCTCGTGCTTTGGCGCGTACCAGTCCGCAGTCCACTCCCAGACATTGCCGATCATGTCGTGCAGGCCAAACCCGTTGGGCGGGAAGGCCGTCACCGGTGAGGTGCGCTCGTAGCCGTCCTGATTTAAATTTCGCAGCGGAAAATCGCCCTGCCAGGTGTTGGCCATGTGACTGCCGCCGGGGGTGAACTCATCGCCCCAGGCGAACTCGGCGCCATCGAGCCCGCCGCGTGCCGCGAACTCCCACTCCGCTTCGGTCGGCAGATCGCTGCCCACCCATCGCGCATAGGCGAGCGCGTCCGAATAGGACACGTGCACGACGGGATGATCGTCCAGCACGTTGATGTTGCTTTTGGGCCCATAGGGATGCCGCCAGTCGGCGCCCTTCATGAAGGTCCACCACTGGCTCCAGTCGCGCAAATCGAAGGTCGACCGCGGCCGCACAAACACGAGCGAACCGGCGTAAAGCATGTGCGGAAGCGCACCCGGGTAGTCCCTTGGATCCGGTGAAATTTCGGCAGTGGTCTTGTAACCGGTCGCGATGACGAATTGCTTGAACTGACGATTCGTCACGAGCGTGCGGTCAATCCAGAAGCCGTCCACCTTGACCCGATGGGCCGGCGCTTCCTCGGGATAGTGATGGTCCGATCCCATCCGGAACGTGCCGCCGGGAATCCGGACCATGTCATCGGTCCGGCAGCCTTCCGATGGCCGGTCTTCCTGCCCGACAGCGGTCCGCAGTAACGTCATGGCGTTCACTCCAGACGTGCGCTATTGCGGACAAACGTCCCAGAATCCCTGCGTCCGGCTCGGATCGGTGTAGTACCAGCAGTAACCGGGCGCCGGCGGCGCACCGGCCCAGGCGGCGGCGGTTGCGGCGGCGACGAAGCCAATGGCGGCACCGGCGGCGATCGCACCACCCGGACGCCAAGTGTAGCGCGCCGGCCTCATCCAGCGGCCCGGAGTCGCAACACCCCGATGCACCACAGCGCCGCGACGCACCACGGTCCGGCTCGCCACGCCTCCGCGCGGACCGACAACCGTGGTTCGGCGTGCGCCGCCTCCGCGCCGCACCACCACAACTTCGGTGAGCTGACTATTCTGTTTGAGCTGTTGCTGGAATGAGCCGCCGGTTCCGATCACGAGAGCGAACGCCGGCGAAGCCGTCATCGCATAACCAGTGAAACCAATCATGACCGCGCCGGCCATGCCGGTGAAAGTCTTTGGTGCGCAGCCGCGTCGACGAACAGGCGTCATCATTGCCGATTGCATTTCCAAGCCCTTTCATATTTGCCCGCCGCCTCATTGATGTGCGCAGCGAGAATATCCGTCAGCACCTCTTCCCTATTTGATCGCGTTCCTGAACAAACGCGTCCGTCGGATTCCGGTAATCAACCGTAAATCGTTCTCCAATCCGAGCGAATTTTGGGCCGATGCGACAGGAAGCCGCGCCCGACGTCAAACTTCCTTCCTTGGATCGAAGCATGTCGCGCGTCGATCGATTATTTACATCGAGGAAATGCAGCTGTGTCCGAGAATTAAATTCAAACGACAGCGGTGGCGATGCCTGCAAAAACACGCACGCTCTCCGAGCTAGTCCTTCCCCATCCACGGAACGAAGTGCGCTTCCAAAGCGAGGAAAATGCGATTGAGCGCGTAACCGGTCAAAGCCAGCACGGCGATGGCAGCGTACATCGCCTCGGGCTTCATGGCATATTGCATCTGGACGATGTAATAGCCGAGCCCGCTGGACCCGGCGATCATTTCGGAAATGACCGTCACGACCAGTCCGATCCCGATGGCAATCCGCAGCCCGGCCGCGATCATGGGCAGCGTGGCGGGCAGGAAAACCTGGATCAGGGTTCGGCCACGACCGATCCGGAACGTGCGGGCGGTCTGCAGAAGCACATCGTCGATGCCTTCGACACCGGCGAGCGTGTTGATGAAGACCGGGAAGAAACACGCCATGGCGACGACGGCTATCTTCAGGGAATCGTCGACGCCCAGAAAAAGAATCAGCGGAGGCACGATCGCCGGGGCGGGAATCGGCCGCAACACCTCGATCAGCGGCTTGATGGCGTATCGCAGATAGCGGATGCTCCCCAGCAGTATCCCCAACATGATGCCGACGCCGCCGCCCAGCACGTAACCGATCGACATCCGGCGCAAGCTCGAAAGCAGCAGCACGGCCAGTTCGCCGCTGGCAAACCCATTTACAATCGCACCAACAACCGCCGAGACCGGCGGCCAGTTTCGGCTGTCGACCCAGCCAAGGCGCGCCGAAGCTTCCCACAGCGCCAGCAGCCCGGCGACAAGGACCACGCCGCTCAACCGCGAACTGGCCGCCTGTTCACCCACCGCCTTTGCGGCGGCGGGTGAACCCGGCGGTCCCCGATCGCTGGTCACCGTCTCGTTCATAGCGCCTGGGCGGTGATCAGCGGCGTGATGT
Source organism: uncultured Alphaproteobacteria bacterium (assembly GCA_963734795.1). Lineage (GTDB taxonomy): Bacteria > Pseudomonadota > Alphaproteobacteria > Rhizobiales > Xanthobacteraceae > Bradyrhizobium. Next base: position 442,837 of record CAVTIW010000007.1, on the reverse strand, counting down.
CGATGGGTGCTTTCAGCAGCTTGTTTTCGATCATCAGCTTCATCGTGGCATCGATCTGCTTCGGATCGACACGCAGCGGCGACGGCGACATCGGCACCCGCCGCAGCACGTCAACGTCGATGCGGGTAAATCCGGACACGATCTTCAACAACTCCGGCTTGCCGAGATTGGCGTTGTACCACTCGATGCCGCGGCGCAAAGCGCGCACGAACTTCGCCGCGGTCTCGGGCCGGTCGTGCATGAACTGCGCGGTGGTGAGGTACTGGCCGACATCCACACCGAGCTGAACCTCGCTGTAGGGATGCGAGATCGCCTTCAGATCGGGCTTTTCAGTCGCAATCGCGACATAGGGAATGACCATGAAGCTTGCATCGATCTGCTTCTGACGCAGCGCATCCTCCATCTGCGGATGCGGCACCTCGCGGTAGGTCACGCGGTCTGGATCGCCGCCGGTCGCCTTGATCCAGGCCCGCGCGTACAGCCAGATCACGTTGTTGCGGGTATTGACCCCGACCGACTTGCCCTCCAGGTCCTTGCCGGTCTTGATGCCGCTGTCGGCCCGGACCACCATCGCCGACTGGTCGGATTCGGGGGTGTCGATCTTGGTGCCGGGCGCCACCACCCGGATGTCGATGCCCTGCTGGGCGGCGAGCAGCATCGACACCACGTTGCCATAGACAATATCGAAGCTTCCCGCGACCAGGCCTGGAATTCCCGTCGCCCCTCCGGCGGAGGGCGAGGTATCGATGGTGAGCCCCTCTTCGGCGAAGTAGCCGTTCTGGATCGCCGCGAACAGCGGCGTCACGTCGTTGATCGGAATGATGCTGACCCGCAGCTTCTCCGGCTCCGCCTTCGCGGGAAGTGGCAGGCCGAGGCCCGCCGCGACCAGTACGGAAGCGCCCCACATCAACACGGCTCGTCTTCGGTTCTTCATGGTGTTCACACTCCTTGCCAATTCGATTTCAACTACCGTCCGCGCCAGGGCGCCGCGTGACGTTCAACCTTGTCGAACAGCAGGCTGAGCCCTACCCCGAACAAAGCCAGGATCACGATCCACGCATACATTTCGCGGATCTGAAACGCGCGCTGGGCGTCGAGGATGACGAATCCCAATCCATTCTCACCCGCCAGCATCTCCGCGAGCACCGCGAGCGCCACGCCGAGGCCCAGACTGACCTTCATGCCGGTCAGGATCGAAGGCAGCACCGCCGGCAGAATTACCGAAAACACCGTCCGAAGCCGCGTGCATTGAAACGTCCGCGCCGTATCCAGCAGCACCGGGTCGATATCGCGCACCCCCTGCAGCGTATTGATCAGCACCGGGAATACCGATCCGAAGGCGACCACCGTCACCATCGTGACCTTGCCGATCCCAAGGAACAGAAACAACGCCGGCACCAGCGCAGACTTCGGTATCGGCCGCAACAGCTCGACCAGCGGCTCCAGCAGGCCGTAAGCGGCGCGACTGCATCCCATCCACAGCCCGATGCCGATCCCGAGCAGACAGCCTGCTGCGTAACCGGCCGTAAACACCGCGATGGTGTGCACGAGGGGACGAAGGAATTCGCCGCTGACCAGGAGCGCGCCGAGGGTATCGGCGATCATGCTGGGGGCCGGCATCAGCACCGGATTGACCAGTTTGTGACGCGCGACGAACTCCCATACCGCCAGCACCGTGACCAGCGACGCAAAACCAACCAGCCGCGAGGCCCAGCGATCAGCCATCGGTGGTCCCCGCAATCTTGCTGCCGAGCAGGCTGGTCATCAGATGGTGGCGCAGTTCGAGAAAACGACGATCCTCCCGCGTGGTCAGCTGATTTCTCGGCCTTGGCAGCGGCACCGGCACGATCTGCGAGACCGTCGACGGCCGTCCGCTCAATACCACGACGCGGTCGGCCAGGAAGATCGCCTCCTCCACGTCATGCGTGACCAGAACGGCGGTAAAGCCCTTCGCCTGCCACAGGTCGAGAACCAGCGACTGCAGCTCCATGCGCGTGAGCGCATCGACGGCGCTGAAGGGCTCGTCCAGCAACAGCACATCGGGCTCGGCGGCCAGGGCGCGGGCGATCGCAACCCGCTGCTGCATCCCGCCCGACAGCTGCCAGGGGTATTTGTCCTGAAAACCGTCCAGACCCACTTGCCGCAAATATTGCAGGCATTGCTCGCGCTGCCGGGAACGCTGCGCGCGTGGCGTCGCTTCGAGCGGAAACATCACGTTTTCGAGCACGGTTCGCCACGCAAACAGCGACTTCGAATATTGCTGGAACAGATAGACCAGGCGCGCCGGCGGAGCCGTCACCGCCGCGCCATCCATCACCACCTCGCCTGACGTCGGCGGCGTCAGGCCGGCGGCGATCCGCAGCAGGGTGGACTTGCCGCATCCGGACGGACCAACGATGACGACGAATTCCCTTGCCGCGACATCGAGCGAAATGCCGTCGAGCGCGAGCAGCTGTTCGCGCTCGTGCGGATCGCCATAGGTCTTGCGCACATCCCTGAGCGACAGCCGCGGGCGCGTCGTCATGACGGGCTTTGGTAGACGGTTCTGCCACCGACGATGGTCCGGCGAACCGTGATGTCCTTCAGTGCCTCTTCCGGCACCGTCAGCGGATCGTGCGAGAGGATGGCGAGATCGGCGAGCTTGCCGGGCTCGATCGAGCCGGTCTTGTTTTCGGAAAACGAATACCAGGAAGCCGAGCTGGTATAGAGCCGCAGCGCCTCCTCGCGTGAAATGGCCTGGCCGGCGCCATAGACCGTGCCGTTGACGTCCTTGCGCGTGACCATAATGTACATGTTGATGAACGGATTGAGCGTGTTGATCGGATAGTCCGTCCCCTGCGCCACCGCGTCCATGCCCATGTGGTCGATCATCCACCGCACCGGGATCGCGCGGTCCGCCGTTTCGCGGCCGAGGTAGCGGGCGATCGTCGAGGCCTTGTCCCACAGGAAGACGCTTTGGGTATCGACGCGCACGCCGAGCGCCCTGGCCCGCGCCATCTGGTCCGGAAGCATCAGGCTGCCGTGAATGACGATGAAGCGGCGGTCGCGAATGGATTTTTCCTTGTCCGCATGGGCATAGGCGTCGAGGATCTTGTCGATCGCGCCGTCTCCGACCGCGTGGGTGCCGACGCGCCAGCCATAGCGATTGGCGATCGCCACCATCTCGTTCAGTCGCTGCTGCGACACCACGACGGTGCCGTGATAGCCGGGATCGTCGGGATAACCATCCCGCATGTCGGCGGTTCGCAGCGTCATGCCACCGTCGACCTGCATCTTCAGACCCGAATAGCTCAGCCAATCGTCGCCGAAATCCGACATCGCGCCAATTTTGGCGAGGAACGATTCCCATTCCTCCACCGACATCGTCGGGTTGAGGCCGCCGGTCGGCGCGTACATCGCACTGATGCGCAGCGTCGCCTCCCCCCGGCGCGCGATGATCTGATGCGTTCGCATGTCCTCCGGATTGACGCGGGCGCTGATAGCGCTGGTAATGCCAAAGCTGTTGAAATAAGCCATGGCGTCCTTGATCTGCTCGACCCGAACCTGCGGCGGCCATGGCGGCAGCAGGGTGTCGACGAGATCCTCGGCATTTTCCTCGAGCACGCCGTTGGGCTCGCCGCTGTCCTTGTCATGATGGATTTCGCCGCCGTCGGGATCGGGCGTGTTGCGGTCGATCCCGGCGAGCTTCAAGGCGCGGCTGTTGACCAGCGTGAAATGCCCGATCGGTAACGCCACCGGATGATTTGGCGCGGCTTCGTCGAGTTCCCAGCGATTGAGAAACCGCTTTTCGGCCAGTTGCGACACCGGATGCCACATCCGGCCGCGAATCCACTCGCCGGGCGGCGTCCGCGCCGCCATCTCGGTCACCCGCGCCAGCGCCTCCGCGACGTTCTTCGCGCCCTCAAACGACACGGTGTATTTGAACAGTCCCGCCGCTTCGACGTGGGCATGGGTGTCGATCAAGCCCGGAACGACGGCATGCCCGCCGGCATCGATCACGGCCGTTCCCGGGCCGGACAATGATTCGACCTCGGCGCGGCTTCCGACCGCAATGAACCTGCCATCCTTGATCGCGACCGCCTCGGCCATCGTGAACGCCGCATCCGCGGTGATGACGCTTGCATTCACGATCACGGTATCGGCGCACGCCCAGCTGGCGATCGGAGTATCTTTATTCATTGTCATTCCTTACGAACCGGAGCTCTGCCAGGTGTCGTTCTTATCCCTCCCCCTTGTGGGGAGGGTGCACAGGCAGAATGGCCGCCGTCACTTGAATAGTGCACCGATAGGCCGGTCGGGCGGAGGGATCAGCCTCCACAGTATTCCCCTCGCGAGCGCAGCAAGAGAACTCGCTTCGATTCACTGCACCAGCTTGCAACCGCCCTTATCCAACGGCCGAAACGCCTCCTCGATCGGAATGGTGCGCACCAGCTTGTAATAATCGTAACGGCCCTTGGATTCTTCCGGCGACTTGACCTCGAATACGAACATGTTGTGCACGGCGCGTCCGTCCTTGCGCACGATCACCTTGCCGAACAGCGGATCGTCGATCTCGGTGGCGCGCATCTGCGCCACCACCTTGTCGCCCTCGATGGTCTGGGCGGCCTGCACCGCGCGCAGATAGGCCATGGTGGCCGAATAGGTCGCGGCGTGGTTGACGGTGGGCATGCGTCCGTTCATGCGCTCGGCAAAACGCTTGCTCCAGGCGCGGGTGCTGTCGTTCAGGTCCCAGTAGAATGCCTCGCTGAGCAGCAACCCCTTGGCGGCCTTCAATCCAAGCGCATCGATGTCGACGATCTGCATGAACAGGGCGGCAAGCGTCTTGTCCTTGCCGAGGATCTGGAACTCGGCAATCTGCTTGATGGCGTTGATCGCATCCGCCCCGGTATCGCCGAGCGCAATCACGTCGGCGCCGGAGGCCTGCGCCTGCAGCAGGTAGGAACTGAAATCGGAGGTGCCGAGCGGATGCGAGACCGAGCCCAGGATCTTGCCGCCCCGCTTTTCCACCGCCTCGGCGGTGTCGCGCTGAAGCGCCTTGCCGAGCGCGTAGTCGAAACTGACGAAATACCAGGACTTGCCGCCGCGCTGGGTGATCGCCTGGCCCATCGCATTGCCGAGCGCCCAGGTATCGAGCGCCCATTGTACGGTGGTCGGTTCGCAGAATTTTCCGGTGAGGTCCGACGTCGCCGAACCCGATGCCAGCATGGTGCGGTTCTTCTCTTTCATCACCGTATTGACGGCGAGCGCGACGCCCGAATTCGGCAGATCGACGATCGCGGCGACCGACTCCTGATCGACCCAGCGGCGCGCGATGGCGGATCCGACGTCGGGCTTGTTCTGATGATCGGCGGAGATGATCTCGACTTTCAGCCCCTTCGACTCCTTGGCAAAGTCCTCGGCAGCCATTTGCGCGGCGACCAGCGAGCCTTTGCCGGCCTGATCGGAGAACGGGCCCGAGAAATCGCTCAGCACGCCGATCTTGACGGTGTTGCCCGGAATCTGGGCAGAGGCGATCCCGGTCGACAGACCAACCAACGCGAAACCTAGCAGCAGAAGTTTTTTCATGGCCATACTCCAGATGTTGAATAGATCTTGCGGGTTCTGACGACGCCGCCCGCTCCCGGACTGAGCGACGCGACGATGATCTTGCAAATGCCGTGCCCTTGAGCGTCCCTTACATGACGACATGTTTCACGAATGCCCCGATCGCGCGGGAACAAATTCGACGCCGAAACCGTTCGCTCGACCGATAATTCGGGCGGCGTGAGGTGCTGCGAAGTGCGTCGGGAACAGCCGCGCGTCATGCTCGGCGCAATATGCGAGCACCCGGCGGCGCGTCAGGCGCGCCTGTTCGGGAATCTCGCAGAAGCGCGTGTTCCAGTCCGGCTCATGCACTTGAATCGGATGGTGACAGACATCGCCGCAAAACATGGCCTTCTCACCGCCATCCGAGAGCCGCAGCACGACATGGCCCGGCGTGTGTCCGGGTGCCGGCTGCACCAGCAGGTGGTCGTCGATATCGTGCTCGCCGTCAAGCAGCACCGATTGGCCGCTCTGGATCACCGGCAGCACGCTGTCGTCATACATTCCCGCCCGCCCCGGGTTCTGCGCCCGGCGATCACCGACGCTCGGATCCCAATGCTGCTGCTCGATTCGCGAGAACAGATAGCGCGCCTTCTTGAAGGTCGGCACCCAGCGCCCGTTCTCCAGCCGGGTATTCCAGCCGACATGATCGGCATGCAAATGCGTGCACAACACGATGTCGATATCATCGGGCTCAGCACCCGCCGCACGCAGTCGTTCGAGAAACGGCGTGTTGAGCTGGTGAAAGCGCGGCAGCCAGGGGCGCTCCTTGTGGTTGCCGGCGCAACTGTCGAGCAGGATGGTGTGGCGGCCGGTGCGGATCAGCCAGGAATGATTGCTGGTGACCAGCTTGTCGGTCTCGGGGATGTAATGAACCGGGACCAGCCAGGGAAAGTGACGCTCGAATCTTTCGCGCACGAGATCGGGGAGGAAGGCGCCGGCGGCAAGATCGTTTGGCCCGACCTGCTCCTCGATCCGGGTCACCGAGGTGTTGCCGATCATCCAGGTCAGCATGTCAACTCCCGCTTGCGTGTTGACGCGGCGTGCGGCCAGCGCGCAGCGAATCCAATTGGTCCAGCGTCTTGTAGAAGCCGGCGGCAATCGGCAGGAACCAGGCGCGGCCGTCATACAGCGGTGGCTTCGGAAAAGTCGGCTGATCGAACACGCAGGTCGCCCCGGCGCCATCGATCAACTTGCGCGCGACCTTGTGGCCCAGATAGTTCATCATCGCCACGCCGTTGCCGTTGCAGCCCATGACGTAGTGAAGGCCGTTGATCTCGCCGAGATGCGGCAGACCGTCGAACGTGAACGCCACCTTGCAGCCCCAGGCGTGCCCGATCCGGACTCCGTCGAGCGACGGAAAGCTATCGACCATGCGGCGATACAGCACGCCCGCCGAACGCTGCGGCGACACTTCGAAGGGCGACGCGCGGCTGCCGTAAAGGAACCGCGAGCCATCCGGCGTGCGGCGGAAATAGGCCAGCACGCGGCGGCCATCGGCGCCGGTTCGCATATTGGGCAACAGCGCTTGCGCGGTCGCCTCCGGCAACCGCTCGGTGACGACGATGTGGCTGGCGACCGGAATGATGCGGCTGGCCAGTCCCGCGGAAGAAAGCCGTGCCGCCTGCGCGTTGACGGCGACGACGACCTGCGATGCGACGATATTTCCGCGCGGCGTGGTCAGCGTAAAATGGCCATGGCTGCGCTCGATCGAATTGACCGGCGTGCCGGCGTAAAGCCGGGCGCCGCTGTTGCCGCATAGCGTGACCAGGCTCTTGACGAGCTTTGCCGGATTGAGTTGGCCGGAGCGTCTGATCACCATCGTGCCGGAGAAACGATCCGAGCCGATCTCGGACCGTTGCTCCGCGCGCGGCACCATATAGGCGTCGGCATCGAACATCCTGTTGAAGGTGTCGACCCGGCGGGACAGCGTCTCGTAGTGCTTCGGCGTCGCCGCGCAGGACAGCCGGCCGTGGCGATGATAATCGCAGTCGATGGCGTTCTCAGAAACGAACGCTTCCATGTGGGCGACAGAATCCGCTGCCCCGCGTGCCAGTTCCGGAACCGACGGCGCCTTCCCGCCAGACCAGCGATGCCATTTTTCCGCCTTGGTCAGGTCGATGCCAAAACTCACGCCGCCGCTGTTGCGCGCGCTGGCATTGAACCCGAACGCATCCGCCTCCAGCACCACCACATCGAGGCCGTTGCGCGCCAGTTCCAGTGCCGCCGAGAGCCCGGTAAAACCGCCGCCGACGACGGCAACATCGCAGCGCGCCGGAAGCGGCTCATGCTCAAGGGTCAGAGGAGGACATTCGTCCCACCATGACGGATGGTTGGCAAAGTCGATGTTGGGAAGTTGTCCGGTGCGATGTGTCACTAATTGAGGTTCCCGCAAGCGGCAGAGCGATCAATCATGCTTCGCCGCAATCACCTCGACTTCGATCCGCAGCGTCGAATGGGACAGCTGGGCGATGCCGAGCAGCGTCATCGCGGGACGCGCCGTTCCGAGATATGGGTTTCTTGCCTTCGCGTAAGCCGGCTGGTCGGCCACATCGACGAGATAGCTGATGATTTTCACGACATGGCTCATGTCCATGTCCGCTTCATGCAGCAAGGTCTGGATGTTCTCGTAAATCCGCACCGTCTGGGCTTCGACGCCTTCTTCCATGGTGCCGTCCTGCCGAACCCCTACCAGGCCGCAGGTGTAGAGATAGCGCGCATTGGGCAGCACCTCGATGGCGTTGCTCCATGGCCCCGGCGGGGCTCTCAGCTTCCCGGAGGTGATCGGCCGATGGATCGTCGTTGACATGATTTACTCCGATGACGCGATTTCAGGCCAGGTCCACGCAAGAGTTTCGCGCGAAAGCATCACTTCTGATAGGGACCGAGCGCCGCGACGGCCTGCTCGGCATAGGACGTATCGATCAGTTTCTCGACCGGAACGCTCTCTTTCATGCGGCCCGCCGCGACCCACCATTTGACGTCGGCTTGCATGCCCGGGACGTTCAGCTTTCCGTTCGGGTCAAGGCCCGGGAACGCCATGGTGCGATAGATCGCCGGATTCTTGACCGAGGTATTTTTGGTCAGGATATTCACCAGTTCCTCGCGCGACGCCTTGCCGGCGAGCGCGTCGTTGTAGAAGCGCACCGCCTTCAGATAGGCGATCATGAAACGCTTCGCGACATCGGGCCGTTTGGTGATGCCCGGTCCGTACATCACCGCGCCGTACTGCTGATCCGGATAGATCTCGTCCGCGCGCTTCCAGATGACGCCGACGCCGCTTTCCACCGCTTCGGTCGCCAGAGGCTCGATCAACAGGCCGATCTCGACCTTGCCGGTGCCGAGTGCGGCCAGAATGTCGGCGAACTGCATGTTGACCTGATTGACTTCGCTTTCCTTGACGCCGCCCGACTCCATCAGCCGGCCGACCGTGACTTCGCTGTTGGCGCCGACGCCATAGCCCGTCACCGCGAGCAGCCGCCCGCGCATATCCGACGGCTGCCTGATCTTGTCGGCGAGATCCTTGCGAACGACGAAGGCGAAATAGCCGTATCCCGGATGCGTGCTGCCTTTATCGGCCACAATTTTAAGCTCGTCGATGCCTTGTCGTGCGGCATTATAGAGCCCCGCCGCCGGCGCTCCGCCCGACACGTCGAGATCGCCGCTGGCGAGTTGCGTCATCATCTCGACGGTGCTGTTGACCTGCACGAATTCGACCGCCAGGCCCTGCTCGGCGAAATAACCCTTGTCCTGCGCGATGTAGAGACCGGCGTCCGAGAGCGACGAGTAAGCTCCGACGCGAACCTTGTCGGGCTGGGCGGCGCCGGCCTGCGAACCAAATCCCGGCAAAGCCATGCCGGCCGCGATCGAGCACAATAAAAAGGCAAGGCGCGGCGCCGAGAATTTCATGGCTACTCTGCAGATTTCGAAAATAATCGATATTTTATGCTGTTACCGATATTGCATGAGACACATATTATTGTCAAACATCGCTGCCGGCAATTTCACATGTTCCAGCCAGGATAAGGCAACCGATGATTCTGACGATGGCCTGCGCGGATTCGGACCGGACACGCCGGCTGCTCGACGAGACCATCGGTATCGATGGATATCAACTCCGCCTCGCGACGATGCCGGTCGAAGAGATGTTTCGGCGTGCATTCGAGGCCGCCGAGTTCGATATCAGCGAATTGTCGGCGAGCACCTTTCTGCTCCACACCGGCCGCGGCAACTGCGCCTATGTTGGTATCCCGGTGTTTCCGTCGCGCGCCTTCCGGCATTCCGCCATCTATGTCCGCGCCGACGGCGACGTTGTCGAGCCCCGGGATCTGCGCGGTCGCATCGTCGGTGTCCGCAATTATCTCAACACCGCCGCCCTGGTGGTTCGCGGCCTGCTCGCCGACAGCTATGGGGTGACGTCGACCGACATCAGCTGGCGGGTCGGCGATATCGATCGCGTCGAGCGCAAAACCATTCCTATCCCGCAACTGGCGCGACCTACCGACATCCGGCCCGCGCAAGGTACGCCGCTCGCCGACATGCTGGTGTCGGGAGAAATCGACGCCCTCGTCCACTATGATCCACCACGCGGTTTCGGCGGCGATCGACCGCGGATCAGGCGGCTGTTCGCCGATCCTGCCGAAGCCGAACGGCAGTATTTTCAGGCCACCGGCGTTTTTCCGATCATGCATCTGGTCGGTGTCAGGCGCAGCCTGCTGGAGCAGGACCCTTCACTCGCGCGAAAGGTTTACGACACCTTCAGCCACGCCAGGGACGCCGCGATGCCGGGAGCCGCGGAGTCCTGGCCTTACGGCGTTGCCAGAAACACATCCGCGCTGGAGAGCCTCACCCGATATGCCTTTGAACAAGGCCTGACCGATCACGCCTTACCGCTCGACGAATTGTTCGCCCCCGACCTTCTTGGAACGTGATCTGGAATCCACACTCGGGAGTTTGTCGCTTGTCTCAAACCGGCCCATCATTCGATGTTTCGCTCGCAGGAAGCGCTCGCGGCGACGATCCCGCCGTAAAAATCCGTATCCGCGATCTGGGCAAGACATTTTCGCTGGGCTCGACGCAGGTCGATGCACTCAGGGGCATCGATCTCGACGTCAGGACCGGCGAATTCATCTGCATCGTCGGGCCCTCAGGCTGCGGCAAGACCACGCTGCTGCGAATCCTCGCCGAACTCGAGCCACCTTCGCAGGGCGAAGTCACCATCGTCCGCGACAATCCTGCAGCACCGCTCAGCTCGATGATCTTCCAGGAGTCCTCGATCTTCCCCTGGATGACGATCCGCAAGAACGTCGCCTATGGGTTGAAGCTGAGGGGCCTTCCGGCCGGGGAAACTGACCGGACCGTGGATCACTTTCTGGGCCTCGCCGGCCTTGCCGGCTTCGCCGATGCCTATCCGCACCAGCTCTCCGGCGGCATGAAGCAGCGCGCCAGCGTGGCGCGGGCGTTTTCAAATGATCCGGAAATCCTGCTGATGGACGAACCGTTCGCGGCGCTGGACGAGCAGAACAAAGCGCTGCTGCAGGAGGAATTGCTGCGGATCTGGAGCGAAACCCGCAAGACCGTCATCTTCATCACCCATTCGATCGACGAAGCGCTCGTGCTCAGCGATCGCGTGCTGGTGATGTCCCGCCGCCCCGGCCGGCTGAAAGCCGAATTCAAGATCGCCTTTCCAAGGCCGCGCCGGGTTTACGATCTGAAGGCAGACCCGGCATTCGGACGGCTCGGTCGGGAGATCTGGACGCTGCTTCGCGAGGAGGTCAACGGTCAATGATCATCACATCCCGCGACACCGTCCGCATCGTCGCCGACGCCCGCAAGGCACCGAACCTGTTCGAACGGGCGCTGCACTCCGAGCTTTTCATCGCCATCGCCTCGCCACTGCTGATTCTGCTGGTGTGGGAGATCGTGGTGCGCATTCACCTTCTGGATGCGCGCTTTTTCCCGGCGCCGTCGTCCGTGATCGGGGAACTCATCCTGCTGGCCCAGTCGGGCCAGTTGTTCATCGACATCGGCTGGACGCTGCTGCGCGTCGTAATCGGCACCCTGCTCGGGACGATACCCGGCGTCGTGCTCGGTATTTTCCTCGGACTGTCGCCGACGGTGCGTGCTTTCGTGCAGCCGGCCATTTCCGCGCTCTATCCGGTGCCGAAGATCGCGCTGTTTCCGCTGGTGATGCTGATCTTCGGCATCGGAGAGGCGTCGAAGTGGGCGATCGTGGCGGTCGCGGTGTTCTTCCAGGTTTTTTACAGCACGCTGGCCGGCGTCGTGAATATCGACCGAATCTATCTCGACGTCGCGTCCAACTTCAAGGCCAGCCGCTGGCAGACCTTTTACAGCGTCGCCATCCCCGGGGCGCTGCCGTTCATCTTCACAGGCTTTCAGCTCGGGCTGGGCATGGCCCTGATCGTCGTGGTCATCGCGGAGAATTTCGGAACGCAGGTCGGCGTCGGCTTCCTGATCTGGCGGTCCTGGCAGATCTTCGAGGTCCGCGACATGTATGTCGGACTGATCGTGGTGGCGCTGATGGGCTATTGCTTCCAGTTGCTGCTGCAGCGGCTGCAGAAGGCCATCATCCCGTGGAAGAAGGACGGCGGTACGTGAAAGCGCGAAAGCCGCCGGCCTCGCGCGAACGGAATAATTTCGATATATACTCCTAATTCCGATTATTGTACTTTCGTCTAAAGTTGCCGAATGGCTGCGCTGCGCATCTTCTGGTGTTGCAGCGTCGCCCGATGTGAGTGTGAGCATTTGCCCGACCTTGACTTCGTGTGCCGATAATGGCCGCCAACAACGGTTCTCCGGTTTCCGCCTCATCGTCCGGCGTTACCCTTGCGGGCACGCTGGCGGAGCGCTTGCGCGAGCAGATCACCGGCGGGCGGCTGGTTCCCGGAACCAAGCTGCATCTGGAAGATCTGAAGGAAACCTTTGGGGTCAGCCTCAGTCCGTTGCGCGAGGCGCTGTCGCGCCTGAGCGGCGAAGGCTTTGTCGTCATGCAGGGACAGCGCGGCTACAGCGTCGCTCCGGTGTCGGAAGCCAATCTGCGCGAAGTCACGACGCTGCGAATGGAAACCGAAACCTTCGCGCTGAAGCGGGCGATTGCGCTCGGTGACCGCGATTGGGAGGGACGCGTCGTCGCGGCGCTGCATCGGCTCAACTCACTGCCGCCGACCAACAAGCGCAAATCGCGCTCCGAAGAGATCGAAGAATGGGAACGCGAGCACCGCTCGTTCCATTTGGCTCTGATTTCCGCCTGCGAAATGCCGCTGCTGCTGCAGTTCTGCACGACGCTGCATGATCTGAGCGACCGCTACCGCCGCCTGTTCCTGCAGAAGAATCCCACCGACCGCAACGTCCATCAGGAGCATGCCGCAATTTCCCAAGCCACGGTCTCCCGGAACAGCGACAAGGCTGCCAACCTGTTGCGGCAGCATATCGAACGTACCGGTACCAACGTCCTCAAGAACCTGACCAAGAGCGGCGGCGCCTGACCGTGAGGACGAACCCGATACTGTTTCCGACCCCCTGACCGACCGCGGGCCCGCGATGTTTTGCGTATGCTGCCGAGTGCCCGACCGGAAACCGGGCGGCTTTTTCGCCGAAGCAGCGGATACTGTCCCTGACGTTGAGGCGGCGCTGGCGCGGCGCGCGCGATACCAGCGACGGGCGGCGTTTTCGTCCGCCCCCGCCGTGCATCCCGACCAGGGCGAATTCGTCATCCGCCACGCCTGCCTTCTCACCCTGGATCCGGATATCGGCGACCTGCCGCAAGCCGATATCCACGTCCGCGACGGCCTGATCGTCAATGTCGGCCGCGACCTGCAGGCAACGGCGATGCATCAGATCGACGGCCGTGGCCGGATCGTGCTGCCGGGTTTTGTGGCAGGTCACCGGCACGTCTGCACCGATGCGCTGCGGCGGGGCGGCGTCGAAGACAGCGAACGTGCCTCATCGCTGTCCGGCACGGACGCCGCGGACATCTACAAAATTCTGCGCCTCGCGCTGCTCGAGGCGGTGTCGGTCGGGACGACCACCCTGCACCATTGTGCCAGCGACATCGGCGGCGAGCATGCCGACACCGCCATTCTTGCACAGATCGACAGCGGCATGCGCGGCCGCTTCAGCTATCCGCTCGACCAGCCGATGTCGTCGGTGGCCGCCGCAGCCCTGAGCGGTATCGAGCACACCTGGTTTGCGCCCTGCAGCGACCACCTGCTCGATCTCGGGATTACCTTCCACGCCTGCGAGGATGTCGAAATCAGCCCCTATCCCGATCGCACGGCGCTGCCCGTCAGCACCGATCGCGTTACGAACGCCGCAAAGGACGACGGCCTTGCCGCCATCACGTTGGACGCGGCGCGCACCTTGAATCTCGACCATTGCGTCGGTTCGCTGTCGCCCGGAAAGCGCGCCGATCTTATCCTGCTTGACGCCGGTCGCGAGGCCATCTCGCCCGATCTGGCCGCGGCGTTCGCGCTGCGCGCCAAGGCCTCGGACATTTTACTGGTCGCCATCGATGGGCGGTTGCGCAAGCAGAACGGCGTGCTGACCGAACCCAATGAAGGCCTGATCCGCCGTGAAGGAGAGGACGCGATCGCACGACTGCGCGCAGCACCTTTCGATGAACTCCGCGGCAGGCGCGATAACGAGCCGATGCTACCGACAGGAAATAAAGGAATACAATCATGTTGAAGATCGGTGACGCATTGATCGCGCAGGTCGAAGAAAGCGTTCAACCCTCCTTCGTTCCGAACATGCTGCTTCCCGACTGCACGCCGCATGAACTGTCGAAGCACATGCACTGGATGGCGCCGCTGCACTTCGACCCTGCCGAGGGCAAATTTCGCACCTCGGTGCGGTCGTTTCTGGTCAAGACCGGACGGCACAATGTCCTGATCGACTGCTGCGGCGGAAATCACAAGAATCGTCCGTATTTCCCGCGCTTTCATCACAAGCAGCACCCCTGGATCGATCGCCTCGCGGCGGCCGGCGTCGGCCCCGAACAGATCGACTTCGTGATGTGCACCCATTTGCACGCCGACCATGTCGGCTGGAATACCGTGCTGCAGGACGGCCGGTGGAAGCCGACCTTTCCAAACGCCAAATACATCATCCACCGCCACGAACTGGCGCGCTGGAATCCGGCCGATCCCGCCTACAGGTTCTCGCCGCACAACGAATTCACCTGGGAAGATTCGGTACTGCCGGTGATCGAGGCGGGGCAGGCCGTGGCCGTCGATGACGGCTATGCGCTCGACGATATGCTCAGCGTCGAACCGGCGCCCGGCCATACGCTGGCGCATGTCGCCATCAACCTTGAATCCCGCGGCGAACGGGCGATTTTCTCCGGCGACGTCATGCATGTCCCGCTGCAGATCCACTACCCACATTGGGGGACCAGCCTCGATGACGATCCGCATCTCGGTATTCGATCGCGTCTTGGGCTGCTCGAACGGTGCGCCGAGACCCGCACCCTGATGCTGCCGACGCATTTCGTGCCGAACGCCGGCTGTTTCATCGCGCGTTCGGGCGACGGGTTTGCTCCGCAGTGGAACGAGGCCGTCGCGTGAGCCGGGAACGCCGAGCGTGACCGCAACGTCAATACGCACCAGACGCCTGGTGGCGCGCGGGTGCGATCCCGTCGTCCAAACCAACGCGACGTTGCGTTGCGAGGGCGCGACCATCCTTGAGATCCAATCGCTGCCGGATTCATCCAGCGCGCGGCGATGGCTGCCCTGTCGGTCGGCGCCATGTGGGCAAGGATCGGCGCCGTAGCCGAGTGCCATCGTTCGCGAGGGCCGCGCGCTCGGCGTCGATCAGGCGGCCATCGAGAAGGAACTTGCAGGACAACTCGCCGCAGCAGCGCCGGAGATCATGAAGCTGCGACCATTTGCTGCGCAGTTTTCAGCTAGGGCTCGAACGCTTCTATGCGTCGTACGGTCATCGGGCCGGATCCTGAAACGCGGAAAAGATGAGCAGCACGCTGCGAACACCGCGAACTACAAGGCTTAAACGTGCCGAATGTTTTGGCGCATTTGCCTGGTACATCAGCGGTGCACCAGCAACCTGCGGCGTTATGATAAGATTTCAAAAATTTGACAAACAATCGATTTTTGAATAAAAGATCGAAATATTTATAAAGTAAAATCAACGCGGCATGAATGCCTTTCAGGAGGCTGGCGGATGGGTTCTGGCACGGAAGGCAAGCGAGCTGTGCGTATTCTGCTCGGAAACGTCATGGTGCTCGATTCCGCCGAAGCCGTGGCGGTGGCCGATGGCCGGATACTCTATGCCGGCCGCCGCGACGATGTGATGCAGCTCCGCGACGAGGCCACGCAGGTTCGCGATTTCGGTTCGCGGACCATCATACCGGGCTTCAACGACAGCCACGTGCATTCCGACAGTCACGGCCCGAAGACGATCCGCCCGACGCTGAAGCACGCGACATCGATCGCCGAGGGCGATGAAAATCAAAAGGGCCCGCTGCTGCCCGGTTACCTCGCCGACACGGCGGTGTTGTCGGGAAACCCGCTGACGGCGATGACGGAGGGGCTGCTCGACATCGCCTGCGAAGCCACCATGGTCGGCGGCAGCTGGATGCACGGCGCACCGCCTTAAGCGGCGCGATGAAATATGTTTCCGATTCAAATCTCCGTTTCAGAAGGACCCACCATGTCGAACACCAAAACCAAAAGCGCCATCGTCGCGAGCGCCATCCTGATCGGGCTCGGCGGCCTGCATCCGGCCATTGCGGCGGAAAAGATCCTCAAGATCGGCGCTCCCCTGCCCTTGACGGGACCGCTGGCGCCGGATGGCGCGCGGCTCCGATCCGGCTATGACCTGTGGGCCGAAACCCAGAACGCCGCCGGCGGCATCAAGGCCGGCGCGGACACCTACAAGGTCGAGATCCTCTATACCGACTATCAGTCCAACACGCCGCGCGCGGTACAGTCCGCCGAGCGGATGATCTCGGAAGACAAGGTCGACGCAATCTTCGCACCGTTCGGCTCCGGCGCCACCAAGGCGGTCAGCGCCATCACCGAGAAGTACGGCGTGCCGATGATCGCCTCCAACGCCGCGTCGGTTCAGGTGTTCGATCAGGGCTTCAAATATTTGTTCGGCATGTACACCCCCAACAGCACCGTGACCCGGCCCCTGGTCGATCTGGTGATGGAGAAAAATCCGAGCGTCAAGCGTATCGCCGTGCTGGCGCGCAACGATCTGTTCCCGCTGGCCATCGCCGAGGAACTGACCAATTACGCCAAGAGCAAGGGTCTCGAGGTGGTCTCGGATCAGAAATTCCCCATAGGCACCGTGGATTTCTCCTCGGCGCTGACCGAGATCCGCTCCGCCAAGCCCGATTGGATCTACGCCACCGGCTACACCAACGACATGATCCTGATCCGCAAGCAGATGCAGGAACAGGGCGTCAAGACCCAGCTGGTCACCATGCTGATCGGACCGACCACGCCGGAATTCATCGAAGGCACCGGAAAACTCTCCGAAAACGTCGTGACCTCGTCCTGGTGGGACGTCGCCGCCAAGTTCAAGGGCGAGGACGTGTTCGGATCGGCGGAAAATTTCGCGCGGCTGTACCGCAAGCGATACGACAACCACTATCCGGACTATTCAGTGGCCTCCGCCGCCGCCTGCGGCGCGGTGCTGCAGCTCGCCATCACCAAGGCCGGCACGGTGGAGAAATCCAAGGTCCGCGACCAGTTGGCCGCCATGGACACCGACACTTTCTTCGGACACATCAAGTTCGGTCCCACCGGCCAGATCTCCTCGCTGAGGCCGCCGGTCATGCAGATCCAGAACGGTGCGCCGGTGGTGGTCTATCCGCCGGAGATCCGGCAGAGCGAGTTGCGCTTCGATCCGAAGTAGTATCGCTTCAAGCGGGGACCGCGTCGCCGGTGGCGCGCTCCCATCGAACCCGACATCGATGAGCATCAGCCCATGATCCTGTTCCAATACCTGTCCAACGGGCTGATCCTCGGTGGCCTCTACGCCTGCATCGCGGTGGGCTTCTCCCTGGTCTGGGGCGTGCTGAGCATCATCAACCTGCTGCACGGCTCGTTCATCGTGCTCGGATCCTATATCGCGTTCTTCTCCTACACGGTGCTCGGAGTTCATCCGTTCGTGTCGGTGATCACCTCGGGCATCGTGCTCGGCGCGCTGGGCTATGTGGTGCAGCTCGGCCTCATCAACCGGGTGGTGGCGCAATCGGTGCTGGTGACGCTGATCCTGACCTTCGGCCTCGAACTGATCATGAACAACGCCATGCTGGTGGCGTTTTCCGCCAACTACCGCAAGGTGATCCTGGAACACTCGCTCGGCGTGGTGGAGATCGGCAACATCTTCATTCCGCTCGATCGCGCGGCCTCGACGCTGATCGCGTTCCTGCTGATCCTGGCGCTGTGGCTGTGCATGCGGCTGACTTCGATCGGACGCGCCATCGTGGCGGTGCGCTTCGATCGCGAGGCGGCGCTGTTGATGGGCATCGACGTCAAGCGAACCTATGCCATCACCTTCGCCCTCGGCGGCGCCATGGCTGGTGCTGCGGGCAGCCTGCTCAGCGTCTCGTTCCCGATCTCGCCGCTGTCCGGTCCGCTGTTCCTGAGCAAAGCCTTCGTCATCTGCATCCTCGGCGGGGTCGGCAGCGTCCCCGGCGCGGCGCTGGGCGGCCTGATCTTCGGGATGCTGGAGAGCTTTGGCGCGATTTTCTTCGGATCCGAATATGCGCTGACGCTGTCCTTCGTCGTGCTGATCCTGTTGCTGCTGGTGCGCCCGCACGGCCTGCTCGGGGTCAAGGGGTTCTGATGACACGCCTGCAGCTCTCCCTTGTCCTCGTCGCGGCCGCCATCCTGCTGGCGATGCCTCTGATCGGCGGCAATTACGTGCTTCGCCTCGCCACCATCATGCTGATGTACGCGACGCTGGCGATGGCCTGGAATTTCCTCGGCGGCTTCGCCGGCTATCCGTCGTTCGGGCTGGCGGCATTTTTCGGCCTCGGCGCCTATGCCGGCGGCGTGGTGCAGTCGACCGGCGTCTCCATCGCGCTGGCGTGGCTGGCGGCGGTCGGGGTAGGAACGCTGTTCGCCCTCGTGCTCGGCTTCATCCTGCTGCGCCTGCGCGGTCACGCCTTCGCCATCGCGACCCTGGTGGTGACCGAGGTGCTGCGCGAAGTAACCAACGGCTGGACCGGCCTGACCGGCGGCGGCATGGGGCTGAACCTGCCGTTCTTCGGCTGGAGCCCCTCGGCGCTGAGCGCTTTCTTCTTCTACGCGATGCTGGCGCTGACGGCGGTGACCTTCGTGACCACCTTCATCGTCGCCCACAACCGGCTCGGTTTCGGTCTGACGTGCATCCGGCAGAACGAGGACGCCGCCAACATCGTCGGCATCGACACCACGCGGTACAAGATCTACGCCTTCACCCTCTCGGGCGGCTTCGCCGCCGCGGCTGGCGGAATCTATGCGTCGTGGATCGGTTATATCGAGCCCGGCGACGTCTACGACGTGCTGTTCTCGATCAAGCCGATCGTGATGGTGCTGCTCGGCGGCCTGGGTACCGTGTTCGGGCCGATTTTCGGCGCGGTGGCGTTCCTGGTGCTCGACGAAGTGGTCTGGCGCAATTTCCTCGAACTGAATACCGGCATTCTCGGCCTGCTCATCGTCATCCTGATCCTGTTCCTGCCCGCCGGCCTCGCGTCTTTCGACGTGCGCAGCCTGTGGCGAAAGGCGGCCACGCCATGACCGCCCTGCTCGAACTCAAGAACGTCAGCCGCTCGTTCGGCGGCATCCACGCCGTCAAGAATGTTTCCCTGACCATCGAGCCGGGGCAGATCCTCGGCCTGATCGGACCGAACGGCGCCGGCAAGAGCACCCTGGTCAATGTCATCACCGGCGTGCACCCGGCATCATCAGGTAAAATCCTGCACAAGGGCGACGCCATCGAGCAATTGAAGCCGTTTCAGATCTCGGCGCGCGGGATCGCCCGCACCTTCCAGGTGGTGCAGCCGTTTCCCGGCATGACCGTGGTGCAGAACGTGATGGCCGGCGCCATGTTCGCCGCCGGCATATCGTCCATGGCGGAAGCCCGCAAGGTGGCGATGGACCATCTCGCCTTCACCAATCTGGCGCCGCTGGCGGACCGCCCGGCGCAGCAACTCACCCTTGCCAACCGCAAGCGGCTGGAGCTGGCGAAGAGTCTGGCAATGAATCCCCACATCCTGCTGCTCGACGAGGTCAATGCCGGGCTCAACACCGCGGAGGTAGAGCAGGCCCTCGACCTGATCCGGGCCATTGCGGCGCGCGGCATCTCCATCGTAATCATCGAACATCTGCTCAAGGTTGTGACCGGGCTGTGCAGCCGCATCATCGTGCTGCATCACGGTGAACTGATCGCCGATGATCCCACCGCCGATGTGATGCGCGACCCTCGCGTGATCGAGGCCTATCTCGGATCGCGTTTCGCCGAACGGCAGATGGTGCGCCCGTGACCGAACCCCTGCTCAGCGTCAAGGAGCTGACGTCCGGCTACGGCGACATCCAGATTCTCTGGGGCATCGATTTCGAGATCCACCAGCGCGAGGCGGTCTGCCTGGTGGGATCGAACGGCGCCGGCAAGAGCACGCTGCTGCGCACTATATCGGGGCTGCTTCCCGTCCGTAGCGGCAGCATCGGCTTTCGCGGCCACGACATCACCAACCACGCGCCGAAACAGATCGTCGGCTCCGGCATCGTCCACGTGCCGGAGGGGCGCCGGCTGTTCGGCCCGATGAGCGTGGTCGACAACCTGCTCACCGGCGCCTATCTGCGCAACGACAAGGCGGAGATCCGGCGCGACCTCGACAAGATGCTCGAGCTGTTTCCGATCCTGGCCGAACGGCGCCACCAGGCCGCCGGCACGCTCTCGGGCGGAGAGCAGCAGATGTGCGCCATCGCGCGCGGCATCATGAGCCGGCCGACGCTCTTGATGATCGACGAACTCTCGCTCGGGCTGGCGCCCAAGGTCGTCGACAGCCTTGGCGACGCGCTGCGGCGGATCAAGGACGAGGGGCTGTCGCTGCTGCTGGTGGAACAGGATGTCGCCACCGCGTTCGAACTGACCGCCCGCGGCATCGTGCTCGACTCCGGCCGGGTCCGGATCAGCGGCCCGACCAGCGAACTGGCGATCAATCCGATGGTGCAGCAGGCTTATATGGGGATCGTCTGAAGGCTGCGGTTTTGCACTGCCCCCCGCCCGCTCAATCGAACATCGCCACGCAATCGATTTCGACATTGACGCCCTTGCGGTGCGGCGTGCCGCCGACGCAGGTGCGCGTGACGCGGTCGTGTTCGAAATAGGTCCGGAATACTTCGTTGAAGCGCGGGAAATCCGCGACTTCGCGCAGGATCACCCGCATATTGACGACGTTCGCCAGCGTCGCGCCGCCGGCTGCCAGCACGCTGAGCAGATTGTCCAGCGTGCGGCGGGTCTGGACCTCGATATCGCCGTCGACCACGGTCTTGGTCGCGGGATCCAGCGGTCCCTGGCCCGAGACGAACAGCATGTTGCCGAAGCGAATGGCCTGCGCGATCGGCGGCGGCTTCTGCATGTCGGTGAAGCCGGTGGTCGGGGCGGCGGCGGAGGTCACGATGGTCTTGGGCACGACAGGCTCCCTTCAGGATTTCTTGTCAGGATTCTTTTTCGGATTCTTGGCGGCCTGCGCCAGCGCATTCGGCATCACCGTGCCGCACTGCTTGCAGGTGCGTGCGTCCTCGTTGTCGAAGAACCGCTTGTAGGCCTGCGAAACCGGATCGGCGCGGTAGTCGCTGACGACGAAGGTCTCCTCGTGGAGGAAATTGCCGCAGCTCTGGCAGTACCAGTGGAACTTGTCGATCTCGCCGGCGTGGCGCTGCCGCTCGATGATCAGCGCGAAGGCGTCGGGCGGAAAGCGCGGCGAATGCGGCGTGTTCGGCGGCATCCAGTTGGTCGAGCCTTCGGTAATGACGGCGATCTCTTCCTTCCCTTCCGGCGTCCGGTAGTGCAGGTTCATCGTGCCCTTGATCATGTAGGTGACTTCGTCACTTTCATTGACGTGGAATTCGCTGCGATATTCCCGGCCGCGGGCGACGAAGGCCAGCGAGCCCGGCTCCTGCCACAACACCTTGACGCGCTGGCCGCTGTCGGCGAGTTCCCTGGCGATTTCCTGCAGCTCGAGAACCGGTAGCTGTTTCATGGTAGCCTCCTGTTGCGTGTAACGAAGCAATTCATGTTCCGTTGCGAGCCTATCACAGCTTGTTGCAGCCATGCCTTCCCGAAAGACGCAGCCGGCATGTCAGCATTCCCCGTTGCTTTTAGACGAACTGCACGGCGACGGAGCCAAGCGGACCGAAATCGGCGTGCAGGGTATCGCCCTTGTCGGCCCATACCGGCCGCGTGAACGAGCCCGACAGCATGATATGGCCGGGCTCCAGCACGGTGCCGAACCGCCCGACCTTGTTGGCGAGCCATGCGATGCCCATCGCAGGATGGCCGAGCACGCCGGCCGCGAGCCCAGTCTCTTCGATTTCGGAGTTGCGATAGAACACCGCGCCGACCCAGCGCAGGTCGATATCCATCGGCTTCACCGGGCGGCCGCCGAGAACGATGCCGGCGGCGGCGCCGTTGTCGGCCACCGTATCCATGATCTTACGCGGGTTCTGCAGCCGCGCATCGATGATCTCGATGGCGGGCACGACATATTCAGTCGCCCGCAATACGTCGAGCAGGCCGATGCCCGGCCCCTTGAGCGGCGAGTGCAGGACGAACGCCAGCTCCGGCTCGACCCGCGGCACGCAATAATTGGCGTGCGGCACCTTGGCGCCGTCCTGCAGCAGCATGTCGTCGAGCAGATGGCCGTAATCGGGCTCGTCGATCTGCGACGAGGCCTGCATCGCCTTGGAGGTCAAACCCACCTTGTGCCCGAGCAGTCGCCGCCCGCCCGCGATCTTGCGGCGGGTGACCTCGCTCTGGATGGCGTAGGAATCCTCGACCTCGATATTCGGAAAGGTTTTTGACAATTGCAGCGCCGGTTTCCGGGTCTTCTCGGCCTCGATCAGGATATCAGCGGCCTGGCTGCGCTCTTGGTCGGTCAGCATGATGGGCTTCCTCGTCTTTCGGTGTCGGGTCAGAGCTTGATGCAGATATTGCGCAGTTCGGTATAGAACTCCATCGAATGGACGCCGCCCTCGCGGCCGATGCCGGATTGCTTGGATCCGCCGAACGGCGTGCGCAGGTCGCGCAGGAACCATGAGTTGACCCAGGTGATGCCGACATCGATCTGCGCCGCGACGCGGTGGGCGCGCGTGAGGTTTTCGGTCCAGATCGACGTCGCCAGCCCGTAAGGGCTGTCATTGGCGGCAGCGACGGCCTCTTCCTCGCTGTCGAAAGGCGCGATGTGGCAACAGGGTCCGAAGATCTCCTCGTTCACCACCGCCGAATTCGGTTTCAGGCCGGTCCAGATCGTCGGCTGCACAAACGAGCCGTTGCCAAACACCCCGTCGAGCGCGGGGACGCCGCCACCGAGCACCACCGTGGCGCCCTCGGCTTTGGCCTTGTCGTAATAGGACAGCACCTTTTTGCGATGATCCTGGCTGATCAGCGGTCCCATCGTGGTCGACTTCTCGAACGGATCGCCCATTTTCAAGCCCGAGGCCGCCGACTTCAGCCGATCGACGAACGCCTCGAAGATCGGCCGCGCGACGTAGACCCGTTCGGTGCCGAGACACACCTGCCCGCAATTGGCGAACACCGAACGCATGGTGCCCTCGATCGCCTTGTCGAGGTCGCAGTCGGCGAACACCACCGCGGCATTCTTGCCGCCGAGCTCGAGCGATACCGGCCGCACGCCGTTGGCGGCGGCCTTCATGATCGCGGTGCCGGTGGCGGTTTCACCGGTGAAGGTCACGCCGTCGACCCCGGGATGGTGCGTGAGGAATTCGCCGGCACTGTCCGGGCCGAACCCATGCACGACATTGTAGACGCCGGGCGGCACGCCGGCCTCGTTCATCACCTCGCCGAGCAGCGCGGCGGTAGTCGGCGTCTCCTCGGACGGCTTGACGACGACGGTGTTGCCGCAGGCCAGCGCCGGAGCGACCTTCCAGGTCATCAGCAACAGCGGCAGGTTCCACGGGCAGACCACGGCGATGACGCCGCGCGGGACGCGGATCGCGTAGTTCACCGCGCCAGCTCCATCCGGCGTCGCCATGCGAAAGGTTTCGGTCGAGAGCGTCAGGACCTGGTCGGCGAAGATGTTGAAATTCGCAGCACCACGCGGAATGTCGAGGTGCGATGCCAGGCTGGCCGGCTTGCCGGTGTCCAGCACCTCGGCTTTGAGGAACTCGTCGAACCGGCGCATGATGCCGTCGGCGACCTTGCGCAGCACGGCCGATCGTTCCTGCTCGCTCATGCGGCCCCACGGCCCTTTCAGCGCCCGCCGCGCCGCCTTGACCGCATCGTCGACCGCCGATGCGTCGGCTTCGGAGACGAGATTGATCAATTCGCCGGTCGCGGGGTTGCGGTTCTCAAAGGTCGCCTTGCCACTGATGACGAAACGGCCGTCGATGAAATTGGACAGGCACGGCCCCGTCGCGGCGAGCTCGGTAACGGCTTTGTTCATCGCTGAACCCCTCTTGGCTCAAAGGCCGGCGTCACGACGCCGCCCCATCGAAACAGTTCTCCGATGCGCCTTGGGTGATCCGCGGGACAGCCGCTCCATGCCATCATAAATTTCCTTGATTTCATAAAACGAGAATGGTCTAGTGCGATGCGGGCGCTCTGTAAAGGCCCCGTCGTCGATGATCCCGCCTCCGCGACTGGCTTCCTCCGACCCCTGTGCCGATGACCTTTTCCGACAGCGTCCAGCATCACGATAACATCTACATGAAGCCGGACTGGAGCATCTGGACTTTCTGCTATGCCGAAGGCCGCTTGCCGATCGATTTCGTCAGGGGCACGCCGGTGGCGAGCAATCTTGGCCATGTCGAGGTGCCGATGATCTTCTCGCTGCTGCAGTCTTCCGGCGGCGAGCGCGTCCTGGTCGACACCGGATTCAGCGCGGGCGTCTCGATGACCGGACCGGGTTTCAAGGAATTCGTGCGCAGCGACGAACTGCTGGCGCGACACGGCTTCGATCCGGCGGCGATCGATACGCTGGTGCTCACGCATCTGCACTTCGACCACGCCGGCAACATCGAGGCATTTCCCAACGCGCGGATCTACGTTCAGCGCTACGAATACGAAAGCTGGAAGCAGGTCATCGCCGAATTCGGCGAGGACGGCACCACCAAGGACAAGTGGCCGTTCTCCTCGCTCAATGTCGACAACTTCACCACGCTTGACGCCGCCATCGCGCAGGGCCGCGTCACGCTGCTCGACGGCGACCATGTGCTGACCGAGGGCGTGACTTGCCGTCTCGCCAAAGACACCCACAGCTTCGGCATTCAGTGGCTCGAAGTCGAGACCAGCGATGGCGCCTACGCGCTCGGCGGCGACGTCTGCTACACCTATTTCAACGTCGAGCGGATGTGGCCGCCGGGCTATCTGCAGGGCAATGCGTGGAACATCGTGCGCGAAATGAAGCGCATCAAGGCTGTCGTCGGCGATGATCTCGCGCGGTTGCTGCCCGGGCATGATCTCGAAATCTTCACACGCCACCCATCGGGGCGACCGCACGGCACGCGCGTCGCCGAAGTCCATCTGGCGTCAAACCACGCCAGCCTGCTTCGGTAGCTGCCGGAGGCCGCCTTCGCCGGGACGACGAAGGACAGCCGTCCTCGTCGCCGTTGTCATTTGATCGCTTCCCACTTGCCGCCCTTGGCGACCAGCACCGTCGGCGACAGCTGCGCGTCGCCGTCGGCGTTGAACGACAGGGATCCGGTGATGCCCGGCACATCCTTGACCTGAGCCAGGCAATCCTTGATCCGGTTGCGGTCGGCTTCGAGGTCCTCGGGCTTGTTGGTCACCCCGGACTTCTCGACGCACATTTTCATCAGCATGACGGTGTCGTACATCAGCGCCGCGGTATTGCCGGCTTCGACACCGGAACGCTTCTTGTATTCGGTCGCCCAGTCATGAACCTTCGGGTTCGGATCGTCGGCCCAGAACGGATTGACGACCATGGTGCCATCGCCGGCCGGGCCGGCGATCTCCAGGAAGCGCGGCTCCGACATGCCGAGCGCGCCGGCGATCGGCTGCTTCAGGCCCTGCTTGCGGATTTCGCGAACGATGTTGCCGCCCTCATTGTACAGCCCGGCGATCAGAATGCCGTCCGGATTGAGTTCCTTGGCCTTGGTGACCTGCGCGGAAAAGTCGATGTCGCCGGTCTGGTAGGAGATGTTGTCCAGCACCTTGACATTGCGCTTCTTGAGTTCGGCCGGGAAAACCACGGTGCCGTCGACCTTGGTGAAGGCGTCCTTCACGTCGGTGAGCAGCACCACCGACTTGAGCGGATTGCGCTTGAGCCAGACGTCGAGCAGGTCGCCGTTCATCAGGTCCGACGACAGCGCGTTGCGGAACGCCCACGGCCGATTCTTGGTGGCAATGCCTGGCTTGCCCGACGATGCCGTCACGATCGGGGTCTTGCCCTGCACGGCGATCGGAAACGCCACTTCGCATTCAGCGCTGAAGAACGGGCCGACGATGGCCAGCACCTTGTCGTTAAAGATCAGCTTACGCGTCAGATTGATGGCTTCGGAGTTTTCACCACGCGTATCGTAGATGACGAGGTCGACCTTCTCGCCCTTGATGCCGGTCTTCTGCAACTGCTCGAGCGCCATCTTGATGGCGACGTCCTGATGCTGGCCATAGGACGCTCCCTTGCCCGAGAGCGGCAGCAGCACGCCGATCTTGACGTCGGCGAGCGCTTGCCCCGTACCGAACGAGAGCGAGAGCCCGATGGTGCCGAGCAGCGCCGCGCGCCGCAGGCCGATACGAAAATGAGTGGTTACGGATTTGCCGGTCATGCCATCTCTCCAAGAGTCATGACGGATATTATGAATGTTAGATAATTTATTACAATGATAATTTTCAATATTTTGTCACGGGCCGCAGTCGCGCAACCGCAGGCCACCGCCACGGGAGGCTATCGGGCGGCCAGAATGTGGGCAAAACGGTTGCCTGGTCGCGATCGCCGGAACTCAGGCGACGCGGGTGATGCGTTTAGCGGGCGGCTTGGCCTTGGCGCGAGCCGCGGCCTTTGGCTTCTTGGCCGGCAGCGTCGCGGGTTTGACGCCTTCCGCCTTTTCCATCATGCCGCCGATGACCCGGGAGGCGTGCTCGAAATGCTGCTTGAGCACCTTGCAGGCGCCGAGGTCGCGGGCCAGCGCCAGTTCCATGATCTGCCTGTGCTCGTCTGCGATGGTCGGATCGATGTCGGTGTAGACCACGAAGCGGCGGCGATAGCGCTCGAACTGATCGTAAAGAATGTCGCAGAAATGCAGCAGCCACGGCGATCCGCAGCCGGATTCCAGTGCCTGATGGAATTCCCGGTTACGCCGCTCCCACTCGTCGTGAAAGGTCTTGGGCTCGCGGTGGCCCTGATTTTCCAGCTTGTTGAGCTGATAATAGGTGGTGACGACCGCGTTTTCCCAGGCGTCGCCGCCGTGACGGATCGAACGCTCCAGCGTCAGCACCGAAAAATTGATTCGCAGATCGGCGATGTCGAGCAGTTCCTGGCGCGTCGCCGGGGCGACGAAGAAGCCGCGTTGTCCTTCGGCGACGGCGAGACCCTCCAGCGCGACTCGCGACAGCGCTTCGCGCACCGGGCTGAGGCCGATGTCGTAGCGCTCACGCAGCGCATCCGGCTGAAGCTTGTCGTTGGGGGCGAACTCGCCGCGGATGATGTCGTCGTGAATCCGCTGATAGGCTTCATCGGCGAGAGTTTTCGGTGCGTCGATCTGGCGGCGCGGAGCCGGTCCCCATGGGGCAGGACTTTTCTTCATGATCCCATCTGTCAAGGCGTTACGTCTCAAGGCAATGCACCCAAATTATAGCAGGCTACCGTTCTTGTCGCCTCTAAATTGCAAACTCACCCGGTTGAGAACAGCTAAAAGCCGCCGTTGAGCGGCCCTCCACACCCATCATCCAAAGTCCGATTCACGCCGTCGCCCGGGCCGAGGACCACGCCGCGGCGATGGACTTTCGGTCGAGCACGTCGCCGAACAGAAACTCGACGTTCTTGAGCGTCGCCTCGTGCAACGGCTGGGTGTGGGACGCCACGCAGTCGCGGGCCAGTACGGCGTAGAAGCCCCGGCACACCGCATCGCGCAGGCTGGTCTCGACGCAGACATTGGTCTGGACGCCGGCGAAGACGAGGGTGCGGACGCCGCGGCGGCTCAACTGCTCCTCGATGCCAGTGCCGGCGAAGGCGCTGTAGCTGCTCTTCTCGATGATCGCCTCGCCGGCCGCAGCGCGCACGCCGTACAACTCGTTGCCCCAGCTTGCGGTGCCGCAGCAGATCACCGGGCTTTTTTCACGCTGCTTTACCAGCATG
Source organism: uncultured Alphaproteobacteria bacterium (assembly GCA_963734795.1). Taxonomy (GTDB): domain Bacteria; phylum Pseudomonadota; class Alphaproteobacteria; order Rhizobiales; family Xanthobacteraceae; genus Bradyrhizobium. Next base: position 414,723 of record CAVTIW010000007.1, on the reverse strand, counting down.
CCCTCGGGCAGGCGGTCGGGATCGTAGTTGGCCTTGATCCAGAACACCGGCACGCCTTGCGCGCGCGCCGCCTCGACCAGCGCCATGATTTCCGGGACCACGGCGCGGCAGGCGCTGACGTCCTTGCCGACCACGGTCTCGACATATCCCTTTTGGTCGCAGAAATCGTTCTGCATATCGATCACCAGCACCGCCGAATGAGCCGGCCTGAGACGCTTGTCGATGTTGTCCAGCAGATCTGATGACATGGAATGCTCCGTATTGTTCAGTCGATCCAGAATGCGGCGCAGGCCGCGTGATAGGTGTAAGTCGTGACGCTCATGTTCAACCGCCCATTTTTGCGGCGATGGCGTCGGCGACGATGGCGGCATGTTCGGCCATGATCCGCGCGCCCATTTCGGGATCGGACGCCGCCGGATCGCCGAGATAACCGTCGGGCGTCTTGCGCAAGGCCTCGCCGCGGCCCTTGCGCCACTCCGCCATGTCGCCGGCATCGAAGTCCGTCGACTTCAGCGCCGGCAGGATTTCGGTTCGCACCAGATCGGGATAGATCGCCCACATCGGCGAGGTCTCCAACGCCCCGGCATGGACGTCGAAATACGCGCTCTTGCGTTCGACCTCGGCCGCAGTCGACAGCAGACAGGGATCGGCGAGGTCGAAACCGAGCCGCTTGAAGAAGGCCGGGGCGCCGACGAAATAGCCTTTGACGCCGGATTCGCCGGCACCGCGTCGCAGCCCGTCGAGCAGCGTGCGGTTATGCAGCGCGTCGCCATGGCCGGAGACACAGAACAAGGTCGAGAAGCTGTCTTTCTTCAGGCTCTTGATCAGGTCGACCATCAGCTCGATCATAATCTGCGGCCGCACTTCGAAACTGCCGGGAAACATCCCGGTGACATGGTTCACGCCCCAGTAGAACGGCGGCATGATCACGCTGTTGACGCCTTTGGCGCGCAGCAGATGCCGGACCTGGCGCAGCAGGGCCGCCGGCATATAGACGTCAGTTGCCAGCGGCAGATGCGGGCCGTGCTGTTCGATCACGCCCAGTCCCCACAGCACCACGGCGCGATCGGCCGCCGCCTGAACCAGATCGGGGAACGTCATGTCGGCCATGGTTTCGTGGAAGATCGAGTATCCCTGCCCCGATGGTTGTCCGCTCATGTCTTGCCCCTTTCAAATCTCAAACCCTCAAACGCCAATTCTTCAGATATCCGCTGTTCAGACACCGAGATAGGCCTCGCGCACGCGGGCATCGCTTGCGAGTTCGGCCCCCTCCAGCACCACCTTTCCCATCTCGAGCACATAGGCGCGGTCGGCCAGCTGCAGCGCCTGGTTGGCATTCTGCTCGACCAGCAGAATCGTCATCTTGCCGTCCGCGTTCAGCTCGCGGACGATCTTGAAGATTTCCGCGGTAACAAGCGGTGCAAGACCCAGCGACGGTTCATCGAGCATCAGCAGACGCGGACGCGATAGCAGCGCGCGCGCGATCACCAGCATCTGCTGTTCACCACCGGACAGCGTGCCGGCGCGCTGCCTCAGCCGCGAACGCAGGATCGGAAACCGGTCCAGCATCCGCTCGATGTCGGCGGCGATGGCGGCATGATCCCGGCGCACATAGCCGCCGAGGACGAGGTTTTCATGCACGGTCATGTGCTTGAGTGTCGAGCGGCCCTCGAGCACCAGCGCCAGCCCCTGCCGCATCACCTCGGTCGCTGGCCGGTTGGCGATCGGCCGGCCATCGAACAGGATCGATCCTCCGGAGCACGGCAGCAATCCGGCGATGGTCTTCAGCAGCGTGGTCTTGCCTGCGCCGTTGGGACCGATCAAAGCGACGATCTCGCCCTCGGCGACCTCGATTGAAACATCCTTCACCGCGGCGATCTTGCCGTAGCTGACGTGAAGGCCCTGCACCTTGAGCATCATGTGACCGCCTCGCTGCCGAGATAGGCGGTCAGCACCTGCGGATCGCGTCGCACCTCGTCGGGCGTACCCTCGGCGATTTTCCGGCCGTAGTTCATTACCGTGATATGGTCGGAAATCGCCATCACCATGCTCATGTGATGCTCGGTGAGAAGGATGGCAATGCCGTCGTCGCGCAACGACTTGAACAACTCGCCGGCCTGCTGCACCTCGACCGGGTTCATGCCGGCCGCCGGTTCGTCGAGCAGCAACAATTGCGGGTCGGTGGCGAGGGCGCGCGCGATCTCGAGGCGGCGCTGGTCGGCCAACGGCAATTCGCCGGCAAGGGTATGACGCCGCGCCGCCAGCCCGACCAGCGCCAGCAGCTCTTCGGCGCGCTGCAGCGTGGATTTTTCCGTCGCGCTGGCGCAGCCGGGAATCCGCCCGAGCGCGGCAAGCAGTCCGCCACGGGTCCGGCAGAAGCGACCGACCTGAACGTTTTCGAGCGCGGTCATCGAAGGAAACAGCCGGACGCCCTGGAACGTCCGGACCACGCCGAGGCGCGCGATGCGGTCCGGACGCGAGCCGGCAACCTCCACGCCGTTAACGAGAATGCGCCCCGTCGTCGGCGGCAGCACGCCGGTGATGAGATTGAAGAGCGTCGTCTTACCGGCCCCGTTCGGTCCGATCACGGCGTGGATGGTGCCCTTGCGAACCGCCAGATCGAGTTCGCTCACGGCGGAATAACCGCCGAATCTTTTCGACAGGCTTTCGGTGCGGAGGATCGGCGGTTCGATGGCCCTCACCTGCGCACTCCGATCAGTCCCCACGGCCGGACGATCATGATGATCACCAGCAATATCCCGAAAAATGTCATGCGCCATTCCTGCAAGCCGCCGATGCGCAGCACCTCGGGCAGGATGGTCACCACCAGGGCACCCAGCGCCGCGCCGATGAAATTGCCCATCCCGCCCAGCACCACCATGATGAAGATCTCGGCCGAGCGCTGGAACCCGAACTGGCCCGGATCGATGAAGGTCGCATAGTGCGAGTACAATCCGCCGCCGATGCCGGCGAGAAAGGCGCCGAGTCCGAAGATCGAGACCTTGACGCGCATCAGGTTGATGCCGATGACCTCGGCCGCCAATTCGTCCTCGCGCACCGCCTCCAGCGCCCGGCCGTAGCGCGACCCGCGAATCTGGAAGCACAGCAACAGGCTGAGGACGACCGCGACGACGACGATCGGCAGCGTGGTATGGACGGGAATTCCGCCCATGCCGGAGGCCGCGCCGGTGGGTTCGAAATTGAGGAAGAACACCCGCGTGATTTCGCCAAAGCCCAACGTCATGATGATCAGATAAACGCCCTTGATCCGCAGCGACGGGATGCCGACCAGCAGGCCGACGATACCCGCGGCCAATCCACCGCAGACCAGCGCGAGCGCGAACGGCCATTCCAGCACCGAGGTCAGGTAGCCCGAGGTATAGGCGCCGATCGCCATAAAGCCGCCCTGGCCCAGCGACAGCAGCCCCGCCGAAATCGGCAGATAGAGGCTGAGCGCCAGCACGACGTTGATGCCGGAAAAGATCAGGATCAACTCGACAAAGGGATCCAGCATGTTCAGCGCTCGACATGGTCGGTTGCGCCGAAGATGCCGCGCGGCCGGAACAGCAGCACGGCGATAATGACGACGAAGGCGAAGGCGTCGCGGTAGGATGACGACAGATAGGCGACGCTGATGACCTCGACGACGCCGATGATGAGACCGCCGAGCATCGCGCCATAGACGTTGCCGAGCCCGCCGAGCAGCATCGCCGCGAGGCCCTTGATGCCCATGTCGACGCCCATATAGGGCGAGATCGAATTGAACGACATGCCGACCAGCACGCCGGCGGCGCCGGCGAGCGCCGAGGCGATGGCAAAGGTGAGGATGATGATGCGGTCGCTGCGGATGCCCAGCGTATGCGAAATCTCCTTGCTCTCGGCGATCGCGCGCATTGCCATGCCGGCCCGCGTCAGCGTGACGAACAGGTGAAGCGCCAGCATCAGGCCGAGCGACACCGCGAGAATCACCAATTGCACCGAGGTCAGCGTGATGGTGCCGAAATGCCAGACATGGCTTTCCATCTGAACCGGAAATCCGACCTGCTCGCCGCCGAAAGCCCGTGTCGCCAGTTCCTGCATTACCACGCCGACGCCGATGGTCGAGATCATCGGGGCGAGAAAGTGCCCCTTGCGCGCCATGATCGGCTTGATCGCGAGCAGATAGACCGCGACGCCGACAATCGCAGCCGCAATGGCCGCAGCGAAAATCGCGGTGCCGACGCCACCGCCGGCCAGCAGCACCACCTGCAGGCCAACGAAGGCGCCGATCATGAAGACTTCGCCATGCGCCAGATGCACCAGATTCAGGACGCCGAACACCAGCGTGTAACCGATCGCGATCAGGGAATAGCTGCTTCCAAGCATCACGCCGTTGATAATCTGTTGGATCAGCATGATGCGTCGGCCTCGTCCATGGTTTCGCCGGTAGGCGCGAAACATTTTATACAATTATGATGATTGAATAATCTTGGTCAATGTATATAAACATGGTCGGGAGCTCAAATAGGAGGCTGCATGGGACAGATCGTTTTCGCCGCCGGTGCACCTCATGCACCCGCCATCGTCGGGTTGTTCGACCGGGCGCCCGAGGATTCCAAGAAGGTGGTGACCGACACCTACGCCGCCATCACCAGGGAGTTGAGGGATTCCCGGCCCGACGTGCTGATCGTTTTCGCCAACGACCACCTCGCCAACAGCCGCATCACCCTCTATCCGGATTTCCTGATCGGCACCGCGGCGGCGCACAGCGGTCCACATGAATGGTTCCAGGAATGGATCGGCTGCCGGGAATATTCGACCAAGGGCAACCCCGAGGTCGCCAAGGCGCTTTTCCAGGGCATGACGCGGCGCGGCATCCGGATGTCGTCGCGGGACGAGAATCTGAAGTTCGACGACAACATTTCCGTTCCGGTGGTGATGACCGATCTCGACAAGACCGACATCACGCTGGTTCCGATCCTGCAGAATTGCACCGTGCCGCCGTTCCCGAACTCCGAACGCTGCTTCGAAGTCGGCCGCGCCCTGCGCGACTTCATCGAGAAGGACCTGCCGGCGGACATGCGCGTGGCACTGTTCGGTTCAGGCGGGCTAAGCCACGAGCCCGGCGGCGTCAAATATTACAAGATCGACGAAGAGTTCGACCGCACCTTCCTCGACCTGTGCGTCAGGGGCGACCATAAGGCGCTGCTGCGGGAGATCACCGTGGACCGTATGGAACAAGCCGGCATTGGCGGCACCGCCGAACTATTGTCATGGTTTCCGGTGATGGCCGCGATCGGCGAGCGACCCGGGCGCAGTTTCGGATATACCGGCTGGCCGAGCTTTCGCTGCGGCGTCGGCGGCGTCATCTGGGATCTCGAAACAAAGCAGTGAGGACACACCATGGCTTGGGAAAAATTCAATCCTAACCTCGCCGCCCACGACCTGGTCCAGGACTTGAAGTGGAATGTCGAGCTTCGCAAGGAATTCAAGGCCAACGAGTTCCTCGTGCTCGATCGTTACAAATTGCTGCCCGAGGAACGCAAGGCCATCGAGGAGCGCGATTTCCGCAAGCTCTACGATCTCGGCATGCATCCCTATCTCGGTGGGCAGCTGTCGCGTTTCATCTGGGGCAACGACGCCGGCAAGGGCGCGGTGGAGGCCTCGAACAACCTCGTCGCCTCGCTGCAGGGGCATAGCCGCGATATTCCGAAAAGCTGACATAGGCTGATTGACGCCGCCGAGAGCTGAATTTCCACGCGCGCGCGACGACCCGCGACGCGCACCCCCGAAGATTTCGATTGAGCCATAAGGATCCGGTTAACCCGGGCGATTGCCAGCATGTCAGCACACCGTATCGACGTTCACCATCACATCCTGCCGCCCAGCTACGTCCGAAGCGTCGGTGACGGCCGCATCGGCCCCCTGATCGTCGCCGGCAAGACGCCGGAATGGACGCCGCAGCATTCCATCGAGGCGATGGACCGCAACGGCATCGAAAAGGCCATCACCTCGATTTCCGCACCGGGCCTGTGGTTCGGCGACGCGCACATCACCCAGACGCTGACGCGCGAATGCAATGATTACGCGGCCCGGATGTGCAGCGATCATCCCGGACGGTTCGGCGTGTTCGCCAGCCTGCCGCTGCCCGACATCGACGGCAGCCTGCGCGAAATCGCCTACGCCCTCGACGATCTCAAGGCGGATGGCATCGGCCTGCTGACGAATTACGACGGTAAATACCCCGGGGATCCCTCCTTCGCGCCGGTGTTCGACGAATTGAACCGCCGCAAGGCCGTGGTGTATTTCCATCCCACCGAAGCGCCGTGCTGCCACGCCCATCATCTCGCGATTCCGGCGGCTACGCTGGAATTTCCCTTCGATACCACGAAAGCGGTCACCAGCCTGTTGTTCGGCGGGACCTTCGCCCGCTGCCGCGACATCCGCTTCATCTTCTCGCATGCCGGCGGGACGATCCCCTTTCTGGCCGAACGCATCGCCCGCCTGGAAGTCCGCCCGGAGTTCCGCGAAAGCGTGCCGGATGGCGTGATATTCGAACTGAAGCGCCTGTTCTTCGACACCGCGCTGTCGGCGAATCAGCTGGCATTCAGCGCGCTTTTGAAGCTGGTCGCGTCCGAGCAGGTGCTGTTCGGCAGCGATTATCCGTTCGCGCCGGAGGCGACGATGGCTGCAACCGTCAAGGGCCTTGCGAATCTGGGCCTCGCGCCTGAGGTGCTGCATGCCATCGAGCGCGGCAATGCGATCCGGCTGTTGAAGCGGTGACAGACCTGGTTCCGACTATCGCGGACACGCCGCGCTCGAAGCTACGACCCGATTTACGATGGGGCCTCTGGATCCTTCAAACCTGCAGAACGCTTCCTATATGTTGGAGGGGCCTCTCTACCTGAACACAGATGAAGGCTACAATGGCGCAACGTGCAGAGCGCTCGACCCTCCAGCCCGCAGAGCAATTGCCGCTGTTTTCGTCAACGACGTTCGGACCGCAGGGATTCCAGTATTCTTCGAACTTCATTACGCCGGCGACAGAGCAGAAACTGATCGCACGGATACAGCAGCTGCCGTTGGTACCCTTTCAATTCGGCGCGTTTGAGGGAAAACGCCGGGTCGCATCGTTCGGCTGGCGATACGACTACACCGATCGCCGCCTCATAAGGGCGGACGATATCCCGATCTGGGCGGTCCCGATCGTCTCACGCGTCGAGGCCCTTGATGCTTTGCCTCCCGGCAGTGTGCGGCAGGTGCTGTGCACCGAGTATGGCGAAGGCGTCGGGATCGGCTGGCACAAGGACAAGCCTCACTTTGACAAAATCTTCGGCCTCTCGCTGGGCTCACCGTGCAATTTTCGGTTTCGCAAAAAGGTCGGTTCGCGCTGGGAGCGGTTTTCGCTCGATGCACAGCCCCGCTCGCTCTATCTCATGTCGGGAGATTCCCGCCACATCTGGGAGCACAGCATCCCGGCGGTCGAAGCACCCCGCTACTCAATCACGTTCCGTACCATGGCCCCGCGGTGAGTGGGGTCTTCGAGCCGGTGGTCTTCGCAATTATGTAAATTAACAGGGAAAATACTACGAAGATCAGGGAATCTAAAAGCAAGAACAGGGAATTTAACCGTAAGCGTCGTAAGCGGGGAATATTGGGTCGATGACGGTAATTACGATGAGCCGGACGGAGATTGACCGGATGAGGGTGTTGCACGATCTGGCGGATGGCAGGATCAGGGTAGCGGAAGCATCGGCGTTGATGGGTGTTGGCCGCGCCAGGCGTTTCGGCTGGCGAAGGCGTACGGCCGGCATGGTCCTGAGGCACTTGTGTCACGCCGGCGTGGCAGGCCGGGCAACCGCGCCGCGCCTGCCACGCTACGCGCGGAGGTCCTTGGAGTCATCAAGGAGCGGTATTCCGACTTCGGTCCGACGCCGGCGGCAGAGAAGCTTGCCGAACTGCACGGGATTCATCTTGTGCGTGAGACGCTCCGGCGATGGATGATCGCCGCAGGATTATAGAAAGATCGCCGCGCGCGGTTGAAGCCTGTTCACCAACCGCGGCATCGCCGGGACTGATCAAGCCTGTTCAACACCAACGACCAGCGCATCCAGCGCCTCGATCCGATCGCCGGAAGCGACCAATGGATTGACTTCCAGCGTTTGCAGCGACGGCCCCAGCGCCAGCGCCGCATCGCCAATCCTTGCGATCACCGTCGCGAGCTTGTTCAGGTCGATGGCCGGCGTGTTGCGGTATCCGGCCAGCAGCTTGGCGCCGCGCAATTCCGACAGCATCTCGACGACCTGACCCTCGTTGACCGGAAGCAACCGCAGACTGGTGTCCTTCAGCACCTCGGCAAAAACGCCGCCGAGCCCGACAGCGAGCACCAATCCCCATTCAGCGTCACGCGTCACCCCGACCAGCAGTTCGACGCCGCCCTTGCGCATCGTCGATACCAGTACGCCATCGAGCTTGGCTGCCGGACTCCGCGTCCCGACCGTCGTCATCATCCGATCGAACGCGTCGCCCACTTCGTCTGGCGCGAGGTCGAGCATGACGCCGCCGACATCGCTCTTGTGGGCGATACCCCCCGATGCGATCTTGATGACGACGCGCTCGCCGAGCCTGCGTGCGGCGGCTTCTGCCTCCTCTGCCGTGCGCGCCAGGATGGTCGGGATCACCGGCACCCCAAACTCGGTCAAATATTGCTGCGCTTCGTATTCCGAACTTGGCAGCGTCCGCGGCTGCGCAGCGATGGCCGCAACAGGCTCGGGCTGGTCGTCCGCTCTGCGCTGCTTCTCCCACCACCGGATCGCGCGACTAATGGCCGGCATTCCAAGCTCGAGGCCGCCGGAGACGTAGGGAAGCCGGTCTCTCGCGATCAGCCCGCGGCCGGAACTCGCTGACCGTCTTCATCATGCTCGACAGAACGATGACGGGTGACGTCGCCTCGGCCACGCCCTGCCCGATCGATTCCAGCGACGCCAGCGAGAAGCCGGTGGTGTCGTCCTGGCCGGTGGGCACTTCAAACAGGTAACACAGCAGCGAAATCGACGGATCGGCCGAGATTGTCTTGATGGCGTCGCGCATCATCGCGGTCTGTTCGGTGGCGGCCCCGGTCAGGTCGAGTGGGTTATGGGCCGTGCCGAAATCGGGAAGGATCTGCTTCAGGCGCGCCAGGGTGTCGGCGCCAAAGGTCGGCAATTCGACAGCCTCCAGGTCGGCGAGATCCGACGAAATCTCGCAGAGGCCACCGGAGATTGACACCAGCCCGACGCCGGTGCCGGCGAGTGGGTCGACCTTCACCATGACATCTGCCGTCACCACCAGCTCCTCGATGGAGCGCACCCGAACGATGCCGCTCTGGACACACAACGCATCGAACACCTTGTCGTTGCCGACTAGCGCACCAGTATGTGCCTGAGCGGCCTTCGCGGTGATCTCGCTGCGGCCAACCTTGAGTGCGATCAGCGGTTTCTTACGTGCAAAGGCGCGGGCGGCGGCTTTTTTGAAGGCGAGCGGATCGCGCACCAACTCCATAAACACGCAGATCACCCTGGTTGCGGGGTCGTCGATCAGATAGTCGATGCCGGGCGCGACGCCGAAATTGACCTCGTTGCCGGTCGAGATGATGCAGCTTAGTCCGACACCCTGCTGGTAGGCGAAATGTCCCATGGAATTGGCAACGGCGCCGCTTTGCGAGACAATACCGATGCCGCCGGGGATCGACGGCAGTCGCAACGTGCCGGTCCAGATCGAGGCCTTGGCCGCGAAATTGGCAAAGCCGAGGCAGTTCGGCCCAAGGATCGTGATGCCATATGTGTTGGCGCGGTCTCTCAGTTCGTCCTGCAGCGCGCGGCCGTCGCCGCCTGCCTCCGCGAAGCCGGACGACAGCACCACCGCAAATTTGATCTCCGCGGCCGCGAGATCTTCAAACGCGTCCAACAACCCTGCGGCGGGGATCAGCAGCAGCGCCACGTCCACCGGCTCGCCGATCGCAGCGCAGGAGACCGCGGCCACCTGCCCCAGCACCTCGCCGCCGCGCCTGTTTACGACGTGAAGTTTGCCTTCGAAGCCAAGCGCTTCAAGGTTCTTCTTCGCCATTCGCGCCCAGCGCGACTTGTCGCTGGCGCCGACCAGCACGATCGAGGACGGACGGAAGAAGCGGTCGAGCGGGTTAGGTTTGGCCCGGGATGCAGTCATGGCTTTGACCTTCTTGAGTTGTTCTTGGAGCCGTTCGCGGCAATCGCCGTGAAGGGGCGGTCTCGGTGGTCGCGTCGATGCCAGTCACACCGTGGCGCGCTCACGGCACCGGCGTTTGCGACCGTCGACATGCGCCACCAATTGTGGTCGGCCTATCGAGTTCATCGCGCAGGCGGGGCTTTGAAGCTTTCGATATGGCCGTTCTCCCAGAGACTTTCTGGTTCGATGTAGAGGGTGGTGACGCCGAGCCCGCTATTCCTCAATGGTCACCTCGTCGCTGTGACCATCTGATCACGAAGGCATTCGTCACCACCCTAGACGAGCTCCGCAGGCGCATGCACATGACCGGTCGCCAAGGCACAGAGCGCGTCCGTGTCTTTCGGAAGTTCGTCTCCTCGCCACGCGATGTGCAGATCCGGTCGCAGCAGGAGCAGAGAGCAACCATAGACCTCGCGGACATGCGGCTCATCCAAACGCACGACATCAAGGGGGGCGCCAAGCGCGGTGAAGGCTAACTCGAATGTCCGCGTGTCGCAATCGCCTTGGAGATCAAGCAGCGTGTAGTCCCTGCCCAGCACGTCCTGCACGGCGCGGCCGTCCTTCAGCCAGACATGTGGTATCCGAACGCCAGGACGCGTGTGGGGCTCGTAGACGACCGTATCCCACACGGGCAGATTGTCTGGCTCATAAGCGATCAGTGGAGAACCGGCATAGGTATAGCCAAACTCGACGCCGATCATGTCGTGTACGCGGCGGTGATGTAGGCTTGCCAGACGCGCGACCTCGGCGCGCAGAACCTTGCCCTCGGAGGTGTCGTCTCGGATCTCGCGGCGCACCGCCGCCCGCCAAAGTCCCATTCCTGCGGCCGCCCAGCCAGACGCTTCCCGGTTGCGCAGGCCGACCGGCCGACGCTCCTGTTCGTAGCTTTCGAGCAGACCCGGACCGCCCCAGCCACCGATTGTCGCTGCGAGCTTCCACGACAAATCTATGGCATCGCCGATACCGGAATTCATGCCGAGTCCACCGGTCGGAATCACCAGGTGTGCCGCATCGCCGGCGATGAATACGCGGCCGCTGCCATAGCGGTCGGCGACAAGCAAGTGTAGCTGCCAGGGGCTGATGTTCAACAGTTCGAATTCAAAAGGAAAGCCTGCCCGATCGCGGATCGCCTGGGCGAAATCGGCATCCTCAGGCAAATCGACGTTGAGGGTGAATTCCTTGCGGTCGCCTTGCGCGATAAATACGGCCCCCTCCACATCGGCGACGTAATAGTGCCGCCCCTTGCCCATCGGGATCAAATCGTAGAGTTCATCCGAGCGGAAGCATATCTGGCGCATGCTACGAATGCGACCCTTTCCCTCCAACTTGATCCCGAGCGTCTTGCGCACCATGCTCGCGCCGCCGTCGCATCCGGCCATATAGCGCGCGCGAATCCGTTCCCTTCGACCATCGAGCAGCCTGGCCTCGACCGTCACGCCGTCGTCCTCCTGCTCGAAACCGACGAGTTCGCAGCCGTAGCGGACAGTTACGTTCGGCGTTGCTTCCGCCACTTCCTTGAGCAATGGTTCGAGCTTGTTCTGGGAGACGAGCTGGTATGGCTCGAGCGGCTGCGATGCGTCGGTAGTGGCGGCACCCTTTGCGCGACATTCGGCGACGGAGGGATAGTGAAACTTGAAGAGGGGTGGATCGCACAACCGCGTGACGATGAATACATCCATCGGAGCCTCGGGCGGATAGCCGAGAGCTCGGACGCGATCAGCGATCCCCAGACGGCGGTAGATTTCCATCGTTCGCGCATTCGATCGGTCCATTTTGGGCCACGGACCGGTGGTCGGATCGCGTTCCATGATGAGACATTTAACGCCTCGCTGTCCGAGATCTATGGCTAGGGTCAAGCCGACCGGGCCCGCGCCGACCACAATAACGTCGAACATTTCACACGACGTTGTCGATCCGTTCGTATTGCCCTCGCTCAATTCAGCCTCCGAATATCTTGAAGAAGAGTGACCATCGCATTGATCTGGTCCGCAGCTTGGGTCCACGCGAATTAGATCAACGGTTTAGCGCAATCAGTACGGCGTACGGCGTCTTCATTAGTTTGTGGTTGGAATATCTCTTAGTGAGATCCAGTTCTTTCCGTCGAATTGCGCAAGCTGTAGGTCGTGGTAGGCAAGATAGTTCGTGGGAGTATTGAAGATCCGCAGGCCGTCCAATGCCATCGGAACTTTGGTGTCCTTTATATTTGTGGCCTGTCTGAGAAGGTTTTCCCTGCTGAGATCCTCGCCGCAGCGCTGAAGCATAAGGGCGATCATAAAAGCGTTGACATATCCAACAACCGCCGTGTCGTCCTCAATGTTTAACCTCGGCATGTACTTGGCAACGAAGGCCTTGTAGTCGGCTACGTCGGAACTGTTGAGTTCGGCGGGATCCATCGGATGCTTGAGCCATCGCGCAGTTATGACGCCTCTGGCATTTTCGAGACCCGCCGGCACCAGGGTTCCACCGATCGCAGACGCGATACTGGCGATAATATAGGTTGGCTTCCATCCGAGTTCGGCGACCTTGCGGATGCCCTGGGCGACGAACCGTGATGTCGTAAATTGGACAAGGACCTCTGCGCCTGTTGCCTTCAATTCGACGATCTGCCCATCCACCGACGGATCGGTCTGCTCGTGCGAGACTTCCCGCACGATCAGCTTTCCTGCCTGGTCGCCCAAGGCCGCCTTGAACCCGTGGAGAAAGTCGCGGCCGAGATCATCGTTCAGGTATTGGATCGCAATCGTGGCGTTCGGCTTATTCTCAATTAAATGTTGACCGAACGCCGCTCCTTGCGAGACGAATGTGGGGTGGAAGGGCACGATCCAGGGAAAGTTTTTCGGATCGTTGAAGCGCTCTGCTCCCGAAGTAAGAAATATGCTCGGAACGGACTTGGAATTCAAATATTTTTGGACCGCAGAGTTGGGCGCGGTGCCGAGGAATCCTGCAATTGCGAATACTTCGTCCAATTCAACAAGCCTGCGCGTTTGTTCCAGGGCCTTGGGCGGACTATATGCATTATCGAGCGAAATAAGATTAATCTTCCGACCGTTGATGCCGCCTCGGTCATTGATCATCTGGAAATAAGCGGATTGCGCCTGCCCGTAGACTCCGTAGGCTGAAGCCGGACCGCTATACGGGGAAGTCGTACCGAGTTTGATCTCGGTGTCTGTCACGCCCGTACTATATTGTTTGTCCGCCCGTGCGCCGGTCGCGCCGTGCAAAAATATCCCGGCTCCAATTCCCGCAACTACTGAACGCCGTGTAACGATCGCGCTCATGGCTTCTCCCTTGATTATACTATTGGTGCACGAATCCACGAAAATCGCCTTATCTCGACCGAAAGACCTTACGTTGCAGAATCGTCGAGATCGGTCATGTCGCCCATCGCGATCCACCTTTTGCCGTCGAACCGGCTGAGCTGGAGGTTATGGACCGCGCGATAGTCGGTGGCGGAATTGTAGACCTTGATGCCGTCAAGATAGAGCGGCGGCTTTTCGTCTTTCAGCGAGATGGCGTGCTTGAGCAGATTCTCGCGCGTGAGATCGTCGCCGCAGCGCTTGAGCACCTGCTCGATCATATAAGCGTTGTTGTAACCGGGGATCGCGGTGTTGTCGTCGATATGGATCGCCGGCAAATATTTCGTGAGAAACTCCGCATAGGCTTTGACCGCCGGGCTGTTTTCCTCCGCCGGGTCGGTCGGATTGACCTCCCACCAGGCTGAAACCAGTCCCTTTGCGTTGTCGAGGCCGGCGGGCGCCAGCGTGCCGCCGATCGAGCTGCAATTGGAATTGACGATATAAAGCGGATGCCAATTCAGCGCCGCGGCCTTGCGAATGCCCTGAGCGGCGAACTTCGCTGCCGTGAGTTGAACGAAGACATCGGCGCCCGCGGCCATGCAGTCGGCAACCTGGTTATCGATCGACGGTTCGGAAAGTTCGTGACTGATCTCCTTCACGATCATCGCCGTGCCTTTGTCGCCGAGGCCCCTCTTGAGACCGCGCAAAAAATCCTTGCCGAGATCGTCGTTCAGGTACTGGATTGCGATCTTGGCATTCGGCTTTTCCTTCAGGATGTACTTTCCGAATGCGGCGCTTTGCGCGACGTAGATCGGATAGAACGGGATGATCCAGGGAAATTCCTTGGGATCATTGAAGCGCTCCGCGCCCGAAGTCAGGAACAGGTTCGGGATTTTCTTGCCGTTCAGGTATTTCTGCGTCGCCGAATTCGGAGCGGTCCCGAGCATTCCCGCGATGGCGAATACCTCGTCGGATTCAACAAGCTTTCTGGTCTGTTCGAGCGTTTTCGGAGGCGTGTAGGCATTGTCGAGAGAGAGCAGATTGACCTTGCGGCCGTTGATGCCGCCGCGATCATTGACCATGTTGAAGTAAGCGGTCTGCGCCTGGCCATAGACACCAAAGCCCGATGCCGGTCCACTGTAGGGCGACGTGGTGCCGAGCTTAATCTCGGTATCGGTAACGCCAAGATCATAATTCCTGGCGGCAAACGCCCGTTTCGAACGGCCGGCCGCCAGCGATGCCGCACCTATACCTGCAATCACGGAACGACGGGTAATTGAGCTCATGACGACGCCTCCGATACATTGTTTTTTGCAGTCGCTGGTCCGACCCGTTCGGCCAAACCAATGTTATTCAGCAGTAACTAGACAAACCGCACATTGACGGGCGCAAATCCCGAAATCCTCGCCTCGTAGAATTCACCTGATGTCGCCGGAGATGCCGGCCCCAGCGCTCCCGTCAGCACCACATCGCCGGCGCGCAGTGAATGGCCTGCGGCCGACATTGCCCGTGCCAGCCACAGCGCCGCCTTGAGCGGATGTCCGAGGCAGGCCGCGCCGGATCCGACGGACACGATCGCACCGTTGCGGGTCATGGCCATGCCGCAGGCCTCAAGATCGAGATCGGTCAGGCGCTTGGGGGCGGCGCCAAGCACGAAGCGCGCGCTCGAACCATTGTCCGCGACAGTATCGAGGATGGTGATCTTCCAGTCCTTGATGCGGCTATCGACGATCTCCAGCGCCGGGACGACATAGGCGACGGCGCGCATGAGCTCACCCATCGTAATATCCTGTTCCCGAAGATCGCGATCGAGCACGATGGCGATCTCGGCCTCGATCCGCGGCTGGATCAAATTCGAGGTTCGAACCTCGCCGCCGGTCGCAATCTCCATGTCGGCAAACAGCGCGCCATAGTCGGGCTGATCAACCCCGAGCTGCTGCTGGACCGCTTTCGAGGTCAATCCGATCTTTCGACCGACAAGTCGCCGGCCTTCAGCAAGGCCGCGCCTGGTGACTTCGGCCTGGACCGCATAGGCGGACGGGACGTCCCTGGTGCCAAGTTCGACCGCGATCGGATCGATCGGCGCACATGCGGTTTCGGCGGCCAGCAGCCGCGTCGCCAGTGCGTTCACGACATCAGTGTCGCTCATGGCCGATCCAGGAAGTCGGCGACCAGGGCATTGAACTCCTCGGCCTTCTCCCATTGCGCCCAGTGCCCGCACTTGGGATAGACGTGGAGCTGCGCGTTCGGCATCGTCTTCAGAAGGATGAAGCTGGAATCGAGGGGAACGACGCGGTCGTCGCGTCCCCAGACGATCAGCGTCTTGTGCTTGAGCGAAGCAAGATTTTCGCGCCAGATATCCATTGGCGGTCGTTTGAAGATATCGATGACGTCGGTTCGCGTCGCGGCTTTCAACCGTTCCGCCATGAGTTCCTCAGTGATGGAGGATGAATCGAACACGAGCAGTTCGATGACGCCCTTGAGCTTCTGCAGCGTCGGCCCCTCGCCGCCATGAAACGTCGCCATCCGGCGCAGGCCTTCGGTCGGCATCGGCGTGAAGATCGCCTGGCTGCCGCCGGTCCCCATCAGCACCAGCCGGTTGACACGATCCGGCGCGCGGAGCGCGACCATGAGCGACGTCGCGCCACCCAACGAATTGCCGACGAAGCTCGCCTTCTGAACCCCGATCGCATCCATGAACGCGAGCACGAAGTCACCCATCGCTTCGAAGATCGGCCCATCCTTGAGCTTGCCTTCGGTCTCGCCAAAACCGGGCAGATCGACCACGATGACACGGCGGCTCGCGGCGAGTGGCTCGACGTTCTTGCGATAGTTGCTGAGGCCGGATGCCCCGGGACCGCCGCCGTGGATCAGTATCGTCGGCTCCCCCTGACCGAGGTCATGATAGCGCGTGCGGGTTCCGGCGACGTCGATGAATTTAGCTGTCAGGTCCACTCTTGATCTCCTGTTGGATCGGCACGCCGCCTAAGCGGGCGTGACGACGGATTGAAGGTAACGATCACGCAGCTTTCGCTTGAAAATCTTGCCGCTCGCCTCCCGGGGCAAGGCGTCGTGAAAGACGAACCGCTTTGGTACCTTGAAACGCGCGAGGCGCTTTTCGAGATACGCCGCGATATCGGCTGGAGCGGGCTTTGATTCCGGCTCTGCCTCGATTGCCGCGATCAGGCTTTCGCCGAACTCGTCGTCGGGCACGCCGAATACGGCGCAGTCCCGCACGCCCGGACAACTGACCAGGACGTTTTCGATTTCGGCGGGGTAAATATTGACTCCGCCCGAGATGACCATGTCGCGCTTGCGATCGCAGATGAAGAGAAAGCCGTCCGAGTCCAGGTATCCGACGTCGCCGCAGGTTACGAGCCCGCCGCGGTCGACTTGCTGTCGCTGGTCGGGGCGGCCGTGATAGGTGAAATCGGAATAGGCCTCGGTGCGGAGAAAAATCTCGCCGATTCCAGTCGGACCGAGTTCGTTGGCATTCCCGTCGTAGATCTTGATCTCGGTCCCCGCCATCGGCCGGCCGACCGTTCCGGGGTGCGCGAGCCATTCCAGGGAGTCACAGCCTACGGCGGGGCCGGTTTCCGTCGCGCCATAGGTCTCGTGAACGACCGGGCCCCACCACGCGATCATCTCGCGCTTCACATCGGGCGGGCACGCCGCGCCGGTATGGGTCACCCAGCGCACCGAGGAAATATCGTAACGCCGGCGCACGCTGTCATCGAGCCGCAGCAGGCGGACGAACATGGTCGGCACCATCGTCAGATGCGTGATGCGATGCTCCGCAATGGTCCTGAGCAGATCCTCGGGATCGAAACTATGCTGAAGCACGGTCAGGTCGGCATGTTGAAAGGCCTGCCGCGCAAATGCGCCGGGCGAAGCGTGATAGAGCGGACCGCAGACGAAGGCCCGCATGCCCTCCTCGATCCCGTAGATTTCCCGCAGCAACGCCGCGTTTTTCCTGACCTGATCCGGCTTCATCGGCGCGCGACGAACGCCTTTGGGATGCCCGGTCGTGCCCGACGTATAGATCATGGTGCCGCGCGGCGCCCGCGGCGGCCTGGTCCACGGAGGCGCCTGATCGCGGAACGCGCACCAGTCTTGCAGATGGGCCGGACGCGAGACCGCAGTCATCGAATTGTCGGGCGCCGGATCGGCGATGGCGAAGGTCGGCAGATCCCCGGAGATCACAGCGGCGGCCCGGTCGATCAGGTCGGCATGTCCGATCAACGCACGGGGAGTGCAATCCCTGAGGATGTAGTCGATCTCATCCGCGGTGCTGTGCCAGTTTAGCGGAACAACATAAGCGCCGAGATGTGCGGCGGCCTGGATGATTTCGAAATAGCAGGGGTCGTTGCGGATCAGGAGCGCGATCGCATCGCCCTCGGCAACGCCGATCTGATCCAGGGCGGTCGCAGCGCGGGCGCTCTGGTCAAGCAGCAAGTCGCGCGACACCCGATGCGCTCCGATCATGATGGTCTTGCCGGGCACCGCGCTTACTCCAGACATATCGTCGCCTCGGCACGGACCGACGGCAGCAAGGCGCTGTCGATCTCCCCAAAATCCCGCTCGCTCAGCTCGATCGGCCCTGAAAACGACAGGGCGTCCATGTGGCCGTTGAGGACGACCGGATACCGCCATTCGGCTTTGGCTACCGTGCGTGCGCCGGCACGGAGCTCGATCGCCAGTGGCTGCGGTTTGCTGGAACCGTGGCCGCTCTGATAGCCGTCGCCGATGCAGTAGATTTCAAACTGAAAGGTTTGCGGACCACGGCGCTGGATCGCGATCTCGATATCCAGCAAGCCGAAGGTTGGATCGGCCTGCCCGCCTTCCTGATAGAAATAGACGAAGGCGATCCTGCCATATTTGCTCTCGCCGCGGTCGGCATCCGAAGGCACCTGCGCGTCACTGCGGCCCGGCGTCCGTGGCGGCATCGGACCGAGCAGGCACATCTGCGGAAGCGACCGGCACTCAACCACGCGCCCGGCTCCCCTGTGCTGAAGCGGCATTCGGCGCTGCCGGCCTATCCAGTGTCTTCACATCATGCGCGCGGCCGAGGAAGCCGAACGCGTTGTTGGCGAGGACGGCTTCATTGCCCAGCGCCGCATTTGCGAACGCGCCGGGCTGCTTCTGCCTGATCGCAAAGGGATAGTCGGAACCGACGACGATATGATCGATGCCGACCGCATTGGCGAGGAACGACAGCGACGCGGGATCGTAGAGAATTGTGTCATACCAGAACTGACGGGCGGTCTTTGAAGGCGGCTGTGTCATCTGGCCCCTCAAGCCGAGCGACCAGCCGTAATCCATCCGCGGCAATATCCACGACAGCGCGCCGCCGCCATGGCTGAGCAGGATTCGCAAGCGCGGAAACCGCTCCGTGATTCCGGCGGCGAGCAGCGAAACCGACGCCAGCGCGGTCTCGAGCGGAAACACGGCTGTCGCCGCAAACTCCGGGTTCGCTCCGATCCGCTCCATTCCGGCCGGGTGCAACGGATGCACGAAGATTCCGAGATTCAGCGCTTCAGCGGCCTCATAGAGCGGAAACAGGGTGTCGCTCCCGAGCGCCGTCCCATTGATGTGAGTCCCGATTTCGATTCCGGCAAAACCAAGCGACTTGACCTTCTGCAACTGGCGCACCGCGCGTGGCGCGTCCTGTGCGCAAACCATTCCGATTCCCGCGAAATTGCCCGGAGCCTGCGCGATCATGGCCGCGATCTCGTCGTTCATGACATCGGCCAAAAACTCGGCATCGTCAGCCGGCAGCCAGTGCGACAGCAGTTCCGGCATCGGCGACAGCACCTGCATGTCGGTGCCGTCTTCGACCATGTCGGACAGGCGCTTGCCGACGTCCCACGACCGCGCGTCAATTTTACGGAACACCTTGCCGCCGATCATCACCGCGGCGTTGTCGCCTGCGGACAACTCGACGCTTGGCCAACGCCGGTCCCGTTTGGGATCCGCAGCCAGTCGCGAAGGTACAATATGGGTGTGAATATCGATCACAGCGCCCACCGCGTCTCTCCCTGTCGCTATTGCGAGCTTATGCGCCGACCGTCGATCAGCAGTTTTTACTTTACAAACAGGATTGATTGTTTCTAACTTGGTGTCAAGGCGTCTTTTGAAAGCGTCACGACGGCGGCCGATATGGTGACGCCGCAAGGGAGCGAACGCGGTGAACTTGTCGAAGACACGCGTCGTGATCATTGGAGCCGGACAGGCCGGAGGCCGCGCAGCCGAAGCGTTGCGCGCGGCCGGCCATGCCGGACCGGTCACCCTGATCGGCGAGGAAGCCCACCTTCCCTATGAGCGGCCGCAACTGTCGAAATCGATCCTGCTCGACACAGAGCCCAATCCGGCGTTCATCCGCTCATCCGGCGACTGGGCCGAACTCGGCGTGACCTTGTCGACATCTTCCCGCGTCATCGCGGCCGACGTCGAGCGGCGCGAGGTCGGGCTTGAGGATGGAAAAGCCTTCGCGTTCGACCAGTTGCTGTTGGCAACGGGCGCGCGCCCGCGCAGATTGCCTGAACTGGAAGCCGGGCCTTTGCCCGTCAGCTATCTTCGCTGCATGGACGACGCGCTGGCGCTGCGACGGGCGCTGCAGCCGGGCAAAAATGTAGTGCTGATCGGTGGCGGCGTCATCGGGCTGGAGGTCGCATCCGCTGCGCTGGCGCGCGGTTGCAACGTCATCGTCCTCGAAAAGGCTGCCACCGTACTGCCCCAGGTCGGTTCGCCCACCCTCAGCCTATATGCGAAGGAACTGCACAGCGCCAAGGGCGTGAAGATTTTGTGCGGTGCGTCCATCAAGCAGGCAACCGCTGATGGAATCGAACTGGACGACGGCACGATCGTCCCCGCCGATATGGTTCTGGTCGGCATCGGCGTCGAGGCATCGACGGACCTTGCCCACCAGCTTGGGCTGCAAACCCTGCACGGCATCAAGGTGAACACATCGGGCGCGACCGTCATCGACGGCGTTCATGCCGCCGGCGACGTAGCCGAGCAATGGAGCCGCTGTCACGATCGCTGGATGCGGCTTGAAAACTGGGCCAACGCACAAAATCAGGCCATTGCTACCGCGAAGAATATGGCTGGCGAAGCCACGGTCTACGAAGCCCCACCCTGGTTCTGGTCCGATCAGTACGACGCCAACATCCAGATCGTCGGGCATCCCGGCGGTGGCGATGAAATCGTCAGGGGCGACGTCGGCAATGGAAGGTTCACGACGCTCAGCATCCGTGACAACGAGGTCGTCGGCGGCATCGCCGTCAATGCCGCGCGCGATATGGCCGTGCTGCGCCGCCTCGTTGCGTCGCGAAAGGCGGTCCGCCGAAGCGACCTCGAAAACCCCGATTTTGAATTGAAGCGCTCACTTGCCTCATAGAAAGGAAACGCCATGAATGCGGATAACGCCCACCCGGCTCTGCTCGTGGATCCGGCTCAACGGATCTTCAAGGTCGCGCGCCGCAACTTCGTCGACCATGAAATCTACGCGGCGGAGAAGGAGAAGATCTTCGACCGTTCCTGGCTCTATCTCGGACATTCCTCGGAATTGCCGAAGCCGGGCGATTTCATCAGCCGCTCGGTCGCTGGCCGCAGCATCCTGTTCACCCGCGACGCCAAAGGCCAGCTCCGGGCGCTCCTCAACACCTGTCCGCATCGCGGCGCCCAGGTTTGCCGCGAGCGCAAGGGCAACGCCAAATCGTTCCAGTGCTTCTATCATGGTTGGGTTTTCGGCGCCGACGGCAAGTTGCGCAGCCAGCCGGGTGAGGAATTCGTATCCCGAGGGTTTTAAAGGCCGCGACACCTCGAACATGCAGTCCGTACCGCGCTATGAGAGCTATCGGGACTTCAATTTCGTTTCCTTCGATCCGAATATCATTCCACTGGTGGATTACCTGGGCAACGCCAAGGAATATCTCGATGTCATCTGCGACCAGACCGACGCCGGGATGTCGATCGTGGCTGGCAGCCAGGAATATTCGATCCGCGCCAACTGGAAGCTGCTGACCGAAAACAGCATCGACGGCTACCATGCGTTGACCACGCATGCGAGCTACTTCGACATCCTCATGAATAGCACCGACAACATGAGCGGCGGCACGGGCGGCGGCTATGGCTACGATCTCGGCAACGGGCACGCGGTTCTGGAATATGGGGCGCCCTGGGGCCGGCCGGTCGCACAGTGGATTCCAGGCTGGGGCGAGGCCGGCAAGACGGAAATCGCCAGGCAGTACGACAAGCTGGTTGAGCGATACGGCAAGGACCGGGCCGGCCGGATCGCGCTGAAGAACCGCAATCTCTTCATTTTCCCCAATCTCGTCGTCAACGACATTATGGCCTTGACGGTGCGAACCTACTTTCCGATGGCCCCCGACTACATGATCATCAATGCCTGGGCGTTGGCGCCCGACGACGAGACGGCGTGGGCGCGCAAATATCGCCTCAACAACTTCCTCGAATTCCTCGGCCCCGGCGGTTTCGCAACACCGGACGACGCCGAAGCGCTCGAACATTGCCAGCGCGGCTTCAAGAACTCGAAGGAAGCGCTGTGGAATGACATCTCGAAAGGCATGGGCAAGGACAAGCCGTCGCACAGCGACGAACTTCAGATGCGTGCGTTCTGGACCCAATGGAACAAGCAGATGTTCCCAGCGCCGATCCCACACATCAAAGGCGTCGCAGCCTGAGGAGACCACCATGCATTCCGTAAGCCGTTCCGACGTTGAGGATTTCCTGTTCGCTGAGGCCGATCTGCTCGATCAGTGGCGGCTGCCAGAATGGCTGACACTGTTCACCGACGACGCCAAATATGAGGTGCCTTGCACCGATTTGCCTCCTGATGCGTCACCGGACACCAACCTGTTCTATATCGCTGATGACCGCGTCCGACTCGGCGAGCGGGTCAAGCGGTTGATGAAGCGCACCGCGCACGCCGAATTTCCGCATTCGAAAACCAGCCGGATGGTCGGCAACGTCCGGATCCGGGCCAGAACCGACGATGAGATGGAAGTGAGTTGCGTGTTCCAGACGCTGCGGACCAAGGACGGCACCACCGATCTGTATTTCGGAACCAGCAACTATCGGCTGACGACAAGCGGCGACAGCCTTCGAATCCGGGAAAAGCGATGCCTTCTCGGCAGCGAAGGGCTGCGTCCTCACGGCCGCATCAGTATCGTACTCTAGAGGAAGATGGCCGCCAGATGAATTCCCGTTTTTCCCACCAGGTTGTTGTCGTCACGGGGGCCGCGAGCGGCATTGGCGCCGTCATCGCGCGGCATTTCGCCGAGGCGGGCGCGCGCCTGGTACTGTCGGACGTCGATGAAAAGCGCCTGAAGTCCGTTGCCGAGGATATCGCCGCGTCCGGGCACAACATGCCGATGGTCCGCGCCGGCGACCTTTCGCTGGAAGACGTCGCCGGCCGGGTCATCAAATCCGCCGTCGAGGCCTACGGAACGCTTGATGTGCTCGTAAACAATGCCGGCGGCGGGATCATCAAGCCGTTCCTCGATCACACCCCCGACACCCTGCGCACGACCATCGATCGCAATTTGTGGACGACGCTGTGGTGCACATGGCATGCCGTTCCCATCATGAAGGCCAAGGGGTATGGCCGGATCGTGAATATCGGAGCCGATTCGGTCCGCAACGGTCTTTGGGATCACGCGGCTTATAATGCCGCCAAGGGCGGCGTGCACGCAATGGCCACGGGGCTGGCCCGCGAATTCGCCAAAGACGGGATCACGGTCAATGTCGTGGCGCCCTGCATCGTCAACACGCCCCAGGTCCAAAAGGCCACCCTGATAGCGCCGCAAGCCCTGCAACGATTCGTCGACGTGGTGCCGATGGGACGCGCCGGCGAGATGGATGAAGTGGCCTCGATGGTCTGCTATCTGGCGTCTAAAGAGGCGTCCTTCGTCACCGGGCAGGTCATCAGTGTCAACGGCGGCAGTACGATGTTATGAATGATATCATGACCAACAACGTATTGATTGGCATGATCGCCGACTTTCCCGACGGCGAAATCCGTCCAGCGGCGATGCCTGACGGCACCACCCTCGCCGTCTACAACGTGGATGGAACGATTTATGCTACGGCCGATCTATGTACCCATGGCGAGGCGTCGTTATCGGAAGAAGGCATCCTGACCGGGAAGATCGTCGAATGCCCCTGGCACTTCGGCACCTTCGACGTGACGAGCGGCAAGCCCACCGGGATGCCATGTACGGTTGCGCTGAAGACCTTCGCCGTCAAAGTCATTGAAGAAAGTGTCTATGTCGAATTCTAAAGAACCAAGCCGAACCGGTCGCATCGGCTCCGGGAAGCTGCCGGCCCCCGCTCCGCGGCAAAAGCTGCGATCGCGCCGGGACAGTTCGGCCGAACCCAAATTTGCGCCGCGCCGGACGCAAGCGGAGCGCAGCGAGACCACGCGCAAGCAATTGCTGGAGGCTGCCGCGAAGCTTATTCGCCAGAACGGCTTCGGAGGTTTGCGGACCATCGAGGTCGCGAACCTTGCCGGTGTTTCCCGGGGCGCCCTGCTGCATCATTTTCCCAGCAAACATGCGCTGGTCGTGGCGGTGTTGAATTACGTCAACGAAGTCAATTTCAGCCAGAGTACGCGCCGGGCCCAACTGGCCCGCAGCAGCGGCGACCCGATCGAGGAGATCGTCAAGGACGCGCAGGAATTCTTCTTCGGCGACTACTTCTTTATCGAGCTCGCGATCGCGATGAGCGACGAGAGCACGCGCCGGCTCCGGCGCGAAACCCACCATTTCACGCGGCAGACCCGCTTCTCCATCGAGGCGGCCTGGCTCGATACGCTGATCTCGTCGGGTATTCCGAAACAGCTGGCCAGCGACGTGCTGGCGCTGACGCTCAGCGCGGTTCGGGGATTTTCGGTGCGCATGCTGCTTGAAAATGACCCGGCGCAATTTACACGCCTGATGAACGTCTGGCGCGAAATCATTCGCCAGCATCTGGCAGCATCGCTTCCGGGCAAGCCGCGCAAGCAGGGCAAAAAATCATGAGCGCGGAATCAGTGCGGTCGCGCATCCCGGCGATCCAGCTTTGCTATGTCAGGCTGGCGGTCTCGCAGCCGCAGGCGGCCGCTACGTTCGCGACCGAAATCCTCGGCCTGCAGCACGTTCCGAACAAGCTGGAGCCGTTTCTATTTCGTTCCGACGAACGCTATCACACGCTTTGTCTGGCCGCGGGAATTCAGAGGTCGAGCATCGGCATCGAGATTGCCGGCGATACGGAGCTCGATCGCGTGGCGGAAGCGCTCGCCGCTGGCGGCTTTTCCGCGCATGAGGCGACGGAACACGAATGTGCGCAGCGGTTCGTTCGCCGTGCGCTCATTGTTGAGGATGCCACCGGCAACGAGATCGATCTGGTGTTGCGGCCGGCCCAGAGCGGGCGCCGTTACTTCCCGAGCCGCGATGCCGGCATCACCGGATTGCAAAGTGTCGGACTTCGCAGCCGCGCGATCGAGGATGATCTCAAACTTTGGACCACTATACTGGGCGCCACGGTCACCGACCGTGTCGGCGAGGTGACGTATCTCGGTATCGATCAGAAGCATCATCGCGTGGTGCTCTACCCCTCCGACAAGACCGGCCTGGTCTATGTCTCCTACGGGGTCGAAAGCATGGACGCGCTGATGCAGAACAATTATTTCGTTCAGGAGAGGCAGATCAAGGTCGTGCACGGACCGGGGCGCGAGCCGACATCCGGCCAGATCTTCGTGCGTTTTGCCGGCCCCGAAGGCTACGTCTTTTCCTATGGCTTTGGCCTGAAAGACATCGACTCGGGTCATCGTTCCCGACAATTCACCGCCGATGCTTCCTCGCTCTGCGAATGGGGCAGCGAATGTGTTGACATTGCCGAACTACAGCCGGCGCCGGCCAGATAAACCGACTTCTGCACAGGAGAGAAGAATGATCGAGCTCAAAGATCTTTCATATGTGAGACTCGGCGCATCCAATCTCGAGGAGGCCGAGAGCTTTGCGACCAAGTGCCTGGGACTGCAGATTGGCGAGGAGTCGGGCAAGGCGCTCTATCTCAGGTCGGACGATCGGGCCCATACGCTTTGCTATTTCGAGGGTGATCCTGCCGATCAGACCGTCGGATTCGAGGTAGAGGACGAGAGCAAACTGAATGCCGCGGCGGCGACGCTGGATCAGCTGGGCCACCCGGTGCATGCCGGCACGCCGACCGAATGTGCCTTGCGCAAGGTGAAGGCGTTTATTGGTTTTAAGGATCCTACCGGCAATCAGATCGAGCTCGTGGTCCGGCCGGAACGCAGCGGCAAGCGCTACTTCGCGACACGAGATGCCGGCATCACCGGTTTCAGCCATGTCGGCCTCAGCACCACCGATCCCGCACGGGACGAGCGGTTCTGGACCCAGGTCTGCAACGCGCGGGTGAGTGATCGGATCGGGGATATCGCATTGATGCGGGTCAACGCGATCCATCACACCATCGCCTTGGCGCCGGGGCGCGGCCCGGGCATCCATCACGTCAACCATCAGGTTGAGAGCAATGACGACGTGCTGCGCTCCTACTATCATTTGTCGGGGCGACGCGTGCCGATCGTTTTCGGCCCCGGCCGTCACCCCACCTCCGGCGCGAGATTTCTCTATTTTCAGGGCCCTGATGGAATGGTGTTCGAATATTCAGTCGGCGTCGATGAGATCGAGGATGAGGATACCCATCGGCCGCGACAGTTTGGCTTTGAGCCGTCAAGTCTATGCATGTGGGGCGCAAAGTCGGGACGTGCTCGATAGTTCTCGGGTTCTGCGTCAGAATGCGGAGCGATATCTAGATTCGCTCAACGATGATGGCCGGCGCCATGTCACCAGCGGCGCACAGAGCCTGTGCCTGTCGTAAATCAAATCCGGAGGATGGTAGAGACGAGCCTTGAAGCGGTAGCCCTTTGCGGAGCCTCGCTGTTAATCTGACGCTTTCGCGCCAGTGCCCTCACCGAGCGAGCGTGGCTTCTTGAACTCGTCTCCCCAAGCAGAACCCAGCGTGCAGATTTCCCGCACTGGGCTCCCCAGATGACTTTTGCGAAGACCTCCGTTTCATACCGCTGGATGCAATGTGCGAGCTGACGGCAGCTCGAACCACGGTCGATCGCTCAGATACCCACAGCTGATCCGCTGTCGTTGACCGCGGCGTTGCAGGGCGTGCACCCAGTGTCGCTGGACTTCGTGGCGGATCCAGCTGAGCTTGCGGTCGCAGTGGTGCAAGGCGAAGTACTGGTAAAAGCCGCGCAGCATCACCGTGAGGTGCCGCTGTTGTTGGCGTCTCTTCCAATCTCTGTGTCCAAGCAACCACTCGCGGGCGCGAGCGAGGAACTTTCTGCAACTCTTGGTGCAGGGGATCCGGATCAGGGCGAACCGCCCTGCTCGATCCTCCCCACAGACGTGCTTGAAGCCCAGAAACTCAAACGTCTCTGGCCTCTGTCCGTGCTTGCGCCGTTCGATGGCGGCAAAACGCCCAAAGAGCAACAGCCGAGTTTTCTCCTCGGCCAGTTCCAGATTGAACTGCGCAAAACGTTCCCGCAATTGGCGCTGGAAGTTCTGCGCGTCTCCCCAGAACTGGAAGCTTCCCACAAAATCATCCGCGAAACGCACCAAGTATGCCTCGCCCTGGCACTGTGCTTTGAATTTCCTTTCAAACCACAGGTCGAGCGTGAAGTGCAGGTAGATGTTACTCAGCACAGGCGATATTGGGCCGCCTTGTGGCGTACCCTCCTCGGTCGAGATGAGTGCCCCATCGACCATCGCCCCGGCCTTAAGCCATTTTCCAATGAGCTTAAGAATTGCCGGGTCGGCGATCCGGTGGGCCACCATCTTGCGTAACCACTGATGACTGATGCGGGTGAAGTAGCTGCGGATATCGGCCTCGAATACGTGGTTCACCTTCTTGGACACGATTTGCAAGCGCAGCGCCTGCAGAGCGTGGTGAGGGTTGCGCCCCGGTCGAAAGCCGTAACTGCAGTCGAGGAAATCCGCTTCAAACACCGCCTCGATAATGCGCGCTACCGCCCGCTGCAGCAGCCGATCCGCGACCGTGGGGATCCCCAATGGGCGCGTTCCGGTTTTGCCTGGCCCTTTGGGTATTTCAACCCGCCGGACCGGTGGTGCGCGATAGGCGCCGGCTCGAAGCTGTGCGCAAATCTCTTCGACCCGCTGCTTCAACTCGCTCTCAAACTGCTCGGTGCTCTCCCCGTCGATGCCGCTGGCCGCGTGCCGGTTCATCATGCCCCACGTTTCGGTGAGGAATTCCGGCGTCAGCAAGTGCGCCAACGAGGTAAATCGCACCGTGCGATCCAGTTTGGCCTTCTTCGCTATCTGACTCAGTTGCGTTGACATCATGCTCCTGCCTCTGTGAGTGCGGGTGATGTTTCCCGAAAGTCAGCCTTCATCTGCTTCGCCGCTTCCCCGTGTGCGCAGCTTTCCTGCGCTCTGAGTACTACCAGCGAATCCGACTTCCACTGCAGCGTTTGCCTTTCTCAGGAATGTTCCATTCGTCCAGCATACTCCGCTCGTTTCCGCTACGAGCCGAGACCACAGTGGATCTCTCAGGTTCCTCAATGCTCCCGTTTCCAAACGTGCCGTGCTCTCTGACCCCGCCGCAGTCTCCGGTCACCATCGCCTCTTGCGGTGACCTACTATTGCCTTCCAGCCAATATGACGCTGTCGGCCTGCGGGTTACTATCATCACGAGGCTCAATCGCTTCACTTGCGTTACGGCCCGCTCGTCGCTCGTGCCTACGCTTAACTCATGTCGTTGCCTCCATGAGCCCAAGGCTCGATTCCCGGTGGGGCGGCTCGTTCCCCTTTCCGGGGCGGGAATTTCGCCCGCTGGAAGCATCAGGCTTTTCCTGACGCACCATATTGATGATGCAGCCCGCCCAGTACAGGTCGGCAATTGATGTGCCCTGTCCTCCGCGCGGTACTGGCGCATCCTTCTCCATGGATAGATGCGTTCGCATCTCGTTATAATATTTCATGTACGAGAGCAGTAGGTGACGGAGGTGGCGCTCGCTGAACACAATAACGTGGTCAAGGCATTCCCGTCGGATCGAACCGATCAGCCTTTCAGCATATCCATTTTGCCAAGGGGAACGCGGCGATGTTGGTCGGTCGCGAATGCCCATCGATCGAAGTCTACGGATAAATACCTCACCATAGGCGCCGTCCCGGTCACGAATGAGATAGCGGGGAGCCTGTTCCCACCCGCATGCTTCCGTGACCTGATTTGCGATCCATTCTGCGGTTGGATGCGCTGTGACGCCAAACCACAGAATATGTCGCCGGCCGTGCCCCACGATCAGCAATCCATAGAGCAGGCGAAACGAGATTGTCGGCACGACGAACATATCCATCGCAGCGATCCCATCAGCGTGGTTGCGGAGGAATGTCCTCCAGCCTTGGGACGGCAGGTCTCGCGCCTGACCATGTAGTTGGCCACGCTGGTCTGTCCGATATCGATGCCGAGCTTGAGGAGTTCACCATGGATCCGAGGCGCTTCCCACAGAGGATTGGCAATGCTCATCTCGTGGAAAAGCATCTCGGCTTTGTGAGCAAAAGGCCCGCGCGGCTTGTCATCGTCTAGCCATAATATAGCACCGATCGTGAGCGATCGCGTTTTTTGGCGTCCGTTTTTGGGTTGACGGGCAAAAGCAAACATACCCTAATCAATGCCTTAAGGTAGTCCTCCTGCCAGGAGGCCCTCGTGAAGGAGTTCTCGAGCTACGTATTTTCGCCGCTGCGGGAAAGAGACATCGCTCTCTACCGGGGCTCCGGCAACGGCTTGACGCCGATCCTGCTTGCTGCCGCGGAAGAAGGCTCTCTCGGTTGCGTCGAGCGGCTTGAACACGAATATGCGCTTAGAGCGGAACTTGAGGCGGACTGGGCGGCGCGACCAGTTTCGCTGGCGCACTACAAGGGCCGCATGACGCTGGTGCTTGAGGATCCCGGCGGCGTGCCGGTCGATCGACTGCTTGGCGGGCCATTGGAGATATCGCATTTCCTGCGCATCGCGATTCCTCTCGCGGGCGCGCTCCGCCATGTGCATGACCGAGGCCTTATCCATAAGGACATCAAGCCGGCAAATATCCTGGTGGACGCCGCAAACGGCGGCGTATGGCTGACGGGGTTCGGCATCGCTTCGCGTCTGCCGCGCGAGCGCCAAGCCCCCGCCCCGCCAGAGGTGATCGCGGGCACGCTCGCCTACATGGCGCCGGAACAAACCGGCAGGATGAACCGCTCGGTGGACTCCCGCAGCGATCTCTATGCTCTGGGCGTCACCTTCTACCAGATGTTGACGGGACAGCTTCCCTTCACCGCCGCCGATCAGATGGAGTGGGTGCACTGCCATATCGCGCGGCAACCGGTGCCGCCGGACGAGCGGGTCGCGGACATCCCGGCGCCGCTCTCGGCGATCGTGACGAAGCTCCTCGCCAAGACCGGCGAGGAACGCTACCAGACTGCGGCCGGTGTCGAGGCCGATCTTCGAAGATGCTTGGCGGAACGGGAGGCGACCGGCCGCATCAAACCATTTCCGCTAGGCGCGCACGACGCGCCAGATCGTTTGCTCATCCCCGAGAAACTCTACGGGCGCGAGCGTGAGATCGAGACGCTGCTTGCTTCGACCGGGTCGTGGCTAACGGCACGCCGGAGCTCGTGCTCGTGTCCGGCTATTCCGGCATCGGCAAGTCCTCGGTGGTGAACGAGCTGCACAAGGTGCTGGTGCCGCCGCGCGGCCTGTTCGCGTCCGGCAAGTTCGACCAGTACAAGCGCGACATCCCCTATTCGACCCTGGCGCAAGCCTTTCAGAGCTTGATCCGACCACTGCTTGGCAAGAGCGATCCGGAGTTGGCTGGATGGCGAGAGGCTTTTCGGGAAGCATTGGGCCCGAACGGGCGGCTTATCATAGACTTGGTTCCGGAGCTGAAGCTCGTCATTGGTGAACAGCCACCGGTCGCGGTCCTGCCGCCGCAGGACGCGCAGAACCGCTTCCAGATGGTTTTGCGGCGGTTTCTCGCGGTGTTCGCGCGCAAGGAGCATCCGCTCGCCCTGTTCCTCGATGATTTGCAATGGCTGGATGCAGCAACGCTCGACCTCATCGAGCGCCTGGTCACGCACTCGGAACCGCGCCACCTGCTTCTGGTCGGGGCCTACCGGGACAACGAGGTCGGCCCCTCTCATCCGCTTCGGCGGACGCTGGAGGCGATCCGCAAAGCCGGAGCGCGGGCCCGGGAGATCGCGCTGGCGCCTCTCGGCCTCGACGATGTCGGCCAGCTGGTCGCCGATGCCCTGCATTGCGCGCCGGAGCACGTGCGGCCCTTAGCGCAACTGGTGCAGGAGAAGACCGGCGGCAACCCCTTCTTCGCGATCCAGTTCTTCACGGCGCTGGCCGAAGAGGGGCGGCTTGCGTTCGACCCGGTCACGCGGGCTTGGCAATGGAATATGGATCGCATCCGCGCCAAGAGTTACACCGACAATGTGGTGGATCTCATGGTCGGGAGATTGACCCGCCTGCCCGTCCAGACCCAGGCGGCGTTGCAGCAGCTCGCCTGCGTCGGCAATGTCGCCGAGATCACGATGCTTTCGATGGTTCTCGGGAAATCGAAGGACGAGGTCCGTTCGGATCTTTGGGACGCTGTTCGTCTGGAGCTGGTCGAGCACCTGGAGGGCTCGTACAAGTTCATCCACGACCGGGTCCAGGAAGCCGCCTATTCACTCATACCGGAACGGTTGCGCGCCGAGGCGCACCTGCGCGTCGGCAGGCTGCTTGCGGCGCATACCCCTGCTGAAAAACGCGAAGAGGCCATCTTCGAAATTGTCAATCAGCTCAACCGCGGTGCCGCCTTGGTTATCTCGCGAGACGAGCGTGAGCAGCTGGCGGAGTTCAACTTGCTCGCGGGCCAGCGCGCCAAGGCCGCTACCGCGTATGCCTCGGCGCTCACCTATCTCAATGCCGGCGCGGCACTGCTGGTGGAGGATTGCTGGGAGCACCAGCACGAGCTGATCTTCCAGTTGGAACTGCACCGGGCGGAATGCGAGTTCCTCACCGGCGCCCCGGCGGCGGAGCGGCGCCTGAATGTGCTCTCGACCCGCGCCGCGAATATGTTGGAACGAGCCACCGTCGCCTGCTTGCGTGTGGACCTATACACGAGCCTCGATCAGAGCAGCCGTGCCATTGCCGTCGGGCTCGACTACCTCCGACATCTGGCGATCGACTGGTCGCCGCATCCGACGGAAGAGGCAGCAAGGCGCGAATACGAGCGGATTTGGTCACAGCTCGGGAGCCGCACGATCGAGGATCTGATCGAGCTGCCTTTGATGAGCGACCCGTCATCCCTCGCGACGCTGGATGTTCTGACCAAGCTCGGACCGCCTAGCCTGCAGACGGATGCGAACTTGTTTTCCCTGGTCATCTGTAGGGCGGTCAATCTCAGCCTCGAGGGCGGCAACTGTGACGGCTCGTGCTTCGCCTACGTTCGGTTTGGCATGGTCGCCGGACCGCGCTTCGGCGACTACCATGCCGGATTTCGATTCGGCCGGCTCGGCCATGACTTGGTCGAACAGCACAGACTGACGCGCTTCCAGGCCAGGACCTATATGAGCTTCGGAAGTTTCGTCCTGCCGTGGACGAGACATGTCCGGGCTGGGCGTGATTTTCTGCACCGCGCGTTGCGGGTGGCGAACAAGATGGGCGACCTCAATTGCGCGGCCTACAGCGGCGGCCACCTGGCCACGAATCTTCTCGCAGCAGGGGACCCGCTCGTTGATGTGCAGCGTGAAACCGAAAATGCGCTCGCATTTGCGCAGAAAACGCGGTTCGGATTTGTCATTGACATCACTGCCACTCAGCTCGGGCTGATCCGGACTCTTCGCGGATTGACGCCGAAATTTGGATCCTTCGATGAAGGGCAGTTTGATGAGCTTGGGATAGAGCGCCGTTTCGCCCGTAGTCCGCATCTGGCGTATGCCGCGGGCCGGTATTGGATTCGCAAGCTGCAGGCGCGCTTCTTTGCAGGCGAGTACGCAGCGGCCGTCGAGGCCTCATCGAAGGCGCAATTTCTGTTGTGGACCTTAGCTTCACATTTCGAGACAGCGGAATATGATTTTTACGGTGCGCTGTCCCGAGCCGCCTCGTGCGATTCCGCACCAGCCGGCGAGCAGCGGCAGCACCTGGAGGCTCTGGCGTCGCATCACAAACAACTCCAGGCCTGGGCAGACAATTGTCCGGACAATTTCGAGAACCGCGCCGCGCTGGTCGGCGCCGAGATCGCCCGATTGGAAGGTCGTGAGCTCGCTGCCGAGCGCCTCTATGAGCAGGCCATCCGTTCGGCCCGCGCCAATGGCTTTGTTCACAATGAGGCGCTCGCTTACGAACTGGCCGCGCGCTTCTACGCCGCGCGGGGCTTCGAGACGATCGCCCACACCTATCTCCGGAACGCACGGTCCTGCTATCTCCGCTGGGGTGCTGACGGCAAGGTCAGGCAGCTCGAGCAGCTCCATCCACACCTCCGCGAGAAACCAATCGCGGCGTCCACCACCGCCTTCGGCGCGCCCGTCGAGCAGCTGGATGTCGGGACCGTGCTCAAGGCCGCGCAGGCGGTGTCCGGCGAGATCGTTCTCGGTGAACTCATCAAGACGCTGCTGCGGATCGCGGTCGAACATGCAGGCGCCGCCCGGGGCCTGCTCATCCTGTTCCCGGGCGACGAGCCACGAATTGCGGCGGAAGCAACGACCGGCCGCGGCCGGGTCGAGGTTACGCTGCGCCAGGCAGCCGTGTCACCGGCGGTGCTTCCCGAATCCGTGCTCCATTATGTGATCCGGACGCGGGAAAGCGTGATCCTTGATGACGCGTCGGTGCAGAATCCGTTCTCGGCGGATGAGTACGGAGCGACGGCGGTCATCGCACCTCTATGGAGCGTCGAGGACAAGATTGCTCATGAAATAGCGGTGCTCTTCTATCAAGAGATCAAGAACAACCCTAGTCAGACGGTTTCTGAGATATTCAAGAAGGTGCGGGCGAAGGGGTACGATCCGATGACCGGACGCGACACATATGTCGCCTACTGCTTCTACGGCGATCCAAATGCCAAGATCGAGATCAGCCCACCACCCGATCCGGTTTCATGAGACTGGGCGCTGGGTCGCGACAAGCCTTGCGCTATGCCATCCCTCATGCGGCAGTCCAGCTTAGGGATTCCCGATTCCAGCGCAATTAAGGCCGGAGATCGGGTCGAAATCGAGTGCCGTGGTCGGGCGGCAGTCGTGATCGCGCCAAGTCTCCGCCGGTCGTCTCTCCAAAACGGGAATTTTCGCGGTCGTGGCTGGAGACTTTCGGCAATTGCCGGCCCAGGATTGGCGAGTTGGGAGGCTGGAGACAAGACCGAATGAGCGAAAAGCCGGGATTTCCGGCCCATTCTCGCGTCTCTTGGGAAGTCTGGCCGAACGCCAGAATGGCTGGCTGGCTGGCAACGCAGTGGTGATCGCACCCGTCTCCACGTCAATTCCCTGCTAACAGGGAATTTTACAGGGAATTTTGGGATTCTGGGGCTCCCTAGACCGATTTCGTAGCAAGAAACCGCTGCGCTGCAGCGACTTTTCGCGAAATTCCCTACGCAAATTAACAGGGAAAATATTTCGGGAAACAGGGAACTCATTTTAAGTATCAGGGAATTTCT
This sequence comes from uncultured Alphaproteobacteria bacterium, assembly GCA_963734795.1. Lineage (GTDB taxonomy): Bacteria > Pseudomonadota > Alphaproteobacteria > Rhizobiales > Xanthobacteraceae > Bradyrhizobium. Next base: position 380,478 of record CAVTIW010000007.1, on the reverse strand, counting down.
GGTGCACGGGAGGTAAGCGTCGTAAGCGTCCATTTCTCCACACTTGTTTGGTTGGGCCGCGGCCCCGATCTGTTCTCACCGGCAAATTTGCAGGTGAGGAGGATGGAGATGTCGAACGAGATCGGGTCGCGGGTACGCTACGGCGAGGCGTTTTGGCGGGCGCATCATGAGGCTTGGCAGCAGAGTGCGTTGAATCAGCGGGAGTATTGCGAGACACAGGGGATTCCGCTGAAGGCTTTCGGCAACTGGCGAGCGAGGTTCAAAGCCGAACCGCAGCCACCGGTCCGCAAACTGCTCTGCCGGCGCCGGGGCTTAAGTCATAGCGTTAGTCATAGCCTTAGTCATATGACTTACGGCGGCGCGGATCCGATCGTGCCGCCGGCACGCGAGGGGCATCGGCGGAAGTTCAGTGAAGCCGACAAAAGCCGGATCGTTGAGGAGGCCGTACAGCCGGGCGCCAGCCTGTCGGAGGTGGCTCTTGGTTGCGGGCGCGGTCGCACGGTAGCGGGCTCGCTCAACACCTCAGGCCATCCACTCCTCCAGACTCGCTCCAGGAGGCACTTGCCTCCTGCCGTCGCTTTGTCGATCATCCGATTTCGCGCATGACTGGAATCTGCGCGTTGATCCGCAGGGCGACAGACCGCGCGTCCCCTGAGCTCGGCGCTAGATGGTCAGCGAGGGTCTTCGAGGTACCTTCGAATCCTCGTCGGTCAGGTCGAACGTGGCTGACGAGCGACGGCCGGACGGTCGTAGCTTGACAGCAGCCAGACCGCCAAGATCACCAGTCCCATAACCAAAAAGAATTCTCGCTTATCTCCGAGGATGGTCGGCAACACCAAAGCTGCCACCACAAGAACAGGTCCTACAAGCATTTCCACCAGTGCGTGGAGCCGCATTGGAATGATCTTTAAAACCCCAAGCGGCATGTTCGTAAGAAGGGTCATGACAAGATGAATGGCAGCGAGCGCGTATGAGACAAGCGCAGCAAAGCCGGTAAGGCCGAGAATGCTTGGCGCCATGGCAAAAATTGCGACAGTCAAATAGTCCAGTATTCCATGCGCCGTATCGGAAATGACTTTCATGTTTTCTCCTCCCTTTGATGAGCTATTTGAGTGCAGCGGTGGCCCTTGTGATGGCTGCATCTACCTGATCATTGCAAGCATCGCGGATCGTGCGCTCTTGATATCGGCATCCGATAGGCCGGACTTCGCCAGAACCAACAGGCCCTGAACATTGGCGACAAGCTGCAGGGCAAGCTGATCGATCTCGCGCTTCGAATGTCTAACGCCGGCGTTCGAGGGCAAGGAGATTGCGTTCCTGAACAACGCCCGAAGAATCTCGACACCAATTTTCAATCTGGCGACTATCTCCTTATCGTTGGCGCCGAGTTCCAGCGCGGTATTTCCGATCAGACAGCCGCGCCAACCCGTCGCATTGGCCTCCGGGCTTTTCGCAACGGCAAGGATTCCGTCGATCAGCAATGCGGCGGCGGCCCGGGGATCTCTTACATCCGAGATCAAGCCTTCAAGATGAGCGCGCACCGTCTCGAAATACAAATCGAGGATTTGCAGAAACACCTCCCGTTTGGAGCCGAACGCGTTGTAAAAACTGGCGCGTCCGACACCCATCGAACCGAGCAATTCAGGCATGTTGGTCCCTTCGAAGCCCTGCTGCCAGAACGTCTTCAGCGCTTCCTGCAGAACATCGTCAGGATCAAACTCTTTGCTTCTCATGGCGCTTACTAGACCAGTTGGTCTAATTTGGCAAGAACAGTTCGTAGGCATGTACTGCGCGGCTCAAGGGCGCGCGGGTCGCCCTCTGCGGAATCTTGACGCCGTTGGCGAAACCGAGAGGCACTGCATTTTCAAGATTTCGTGTAAAGCCCACCCTGCTGCTTGTCGCGCACCTGCAGAACGCACCCGACAGCCCTCCAAACAAGCGAATTCGGCCAATCCGACCGAAATCTGCGCTTAGCCAAACCTGATGCTCCTGCTCAAGAGACACTCGCGACGGCAATCAAGGCGTAACAACGCGGCCCGCGATTGCGAATAAGGGTGAACCCAACACAGGAGGATTGTCATGCTGTCGCGCCTGATTACAACACTTGGACTTATCGCGAGTCTGTATCCTGCCGCCGCCGTTGCCGCGGAACGGCCTATCGTCGTCGAGCTGTACACTTCGCAAGGATGCTCCTCCTGCCCGCCGGCAAACGCCTACCTGAACGAACTATCCAGGGATCGACGCGACGTCTTGCCGCTCGCCTTCCACGTAACCTATTGGGACCGTCTGGGGTGGAAGGATCCGTATTCGCTGCAAGCCGCCACGGATCGCCAGGACCAATATGGCCATCGTTTTGGCGACGGATCTTATACGCCGGAGATCGTCGTCGATGGCGCCGCCGGACTGGTCGGCTCGCATCGCCGCGATGTCGGATCAGCGATCGAAAAGGCAAAACGCGAAAGTCGCACCGCCGCGTCGGTCAGCGTCACGAAGAGTGGCGGGGGGCAGGTTTCTATCCAGGTCGGCTCCGGCAGCGGCACCGGCAAGATCGTTCTCATCGGCTTTGACCATGACCATACGACAGCGATCGGCCGCGGAGAGAATAGCGGTCGAACGTTGGAAGAGGCGAACATCGTCAGATCGATCCGCTCGGTCGGGCAGTGGTCGGGAGCCCCGCTCCAGATCAACGAGCGATTTCCCGAAGGCCAGGACGTCGCCGTTGTGCTCGAAGCGGCCGATGGTCAGATCATTGGAGCTTCCCGGCTGTCGGAAGGCTCGACCTGATCGCCTGACGCACATGGGTGTACGAGCCGGCTAGCTCTAGCGCAGACGTGAAGTTCGCGCGCGCCTGCTGGAGCCTGCCGGCCGTCATTCGACAATATCTTAGATTAACATCAACGCTGTCCTGGACGCATCATGGCCCTCGCTCGTTTCCCTACTCTCGTTGCGCTATCGGTCGGCTTCATCATGTGGACCGGCAACGCCGCCCATGCTGCCGCCACCGATTGGGTGGGGGACAGCCGGGCGGCGGTGCGCCTGATCACAGCGACGGATCATATCGCCGCCGATCCAACCCTCGAAGCGGGCTTGGAATTCCGGTTTGCCAAGGCGTGGCATGGTTATTGGCGAACCCCGGGGGACGCGGGCATCCCACCAACGGTCGACTGGTCTGCTTCAGAAAATATATCAGGCGCTGAAATTTCCTGGCCTGCCCCACATCGTCTCGTCATCGAGGAATTGCAGAACAGCGTCTACGAAAACGACGTGGTTCTTCCGGTCAAACTACATCTAAAACAAGCTCACACCTCGGTCCGGGTCAAAGCGTCGATCGAGTACGCCGCGTGCTCGGAAATCTGCGTGCCCCTTCAGGCTGAACTCACTCTGCCGTTGCCAACCGGAGCCCGGGGGCATTCTACCGAGTCCGTGTTGATCAACTCGGCCCGAAAAAGTGTGCCGGGTTCGGCGGAAGCCGCGGGTATCGATGTCATCCGCACTCGTTTCGCGGGCACCGCATCAGAACCAACCCTCGTGGTCGACCTTCAGAGCAAGGCTGAGGCCTTTGTGCGGCCCGACCTTTTTGTCGAGGGCGCCGGGAATGGAATTCCGCCGGCGCCGAAGGTCGATCTGCACGGCGCCGGTAAGACTGCACGTCTGACTGTTCGACTCGCCGCGTTGCCATCGCCTGACCGTCCGTTGACACTGACACTAGTCGACGAAAATCGGGCCGCCGAATTCAAGGGGCCCGCCGGCGCAACGACCCCCGAGCATGGTTCGGCATTTTTTGCCGCGCTAATTTCAGCCTTGCTGGGAGGCCTGATCCTCAATCTCATGCCTTGCGTGCTCCCGGTGCTTTCAATCAAGCTTTTTGCCTTTACCCGACAGGCGGGCAGCGGCTTGCGCGACGTTCGTCTCGGATCTGCAGCAACGGCCTTGGGCATCACGACTAGCTTCCTGCTGCTGGCCGCCTCTTTGGTCGGACTAAAATGGTCCGGCGCAACACTTGGCTGGGGCGTACAGTTTCAGCAGCCCTGGTTCCTGGCGGGAATGGCGGTGCTGACGGTCTTGTTCGCGGCGAGCTTCTTTGAATGGCTTCCGATCGGCTTGCCAAGTTCGATAGCGACCTTTGCATCCAAGCGGTCCGGCGGGCCCATGCTCGAGGCCTTCCTCACCGGCATGTTCGCAACGTTACTGGCCACGCCTTGCTCCGCGCCATTTGTCAGTACGGCCGTGGGCTTTGCGTTGGCGCGCGGGCCGTCCGAAATCTTTGCAATTTTCCTGTGTCTCGGCATAGGAATGGCCCTGCCCTATTGGGTTGCCGCGTTGTTTCCTGGCTGCGTTCGTTGGCTTCCACGTCCGGGCCCGTGGATGCTTGTTGTGCGGAAATTTCTCGGCATCTTGCTGTTGGGGACGGCGGTCTGGCTGATCTTCGTGCTCCGGAGCATAGCGGGTGCGTGGATGGCGGCAATCACGACCGTTCTGCTGGCGTGCTTGCTCGGTTATCGAGCCTCGCTCAGTGCCCCGGTCAAAGGCCACATTGCCGCTCTTGCCTGGCGCAGATCCGGATGGATTACCGCCGGCCTGGCTATTATGCCCCTCGTCTTTAGTTTGTCGGCGGTTGCTTCAGTTCCGCAGCCCGCGGCGGGGCGGGAGTGGCAGGCGTTCAATTTGGATGCACTGCCCGGGCTCATCGCGGACGGCAACACCATACTGGTGGATGTCACCGCCACATGGTGTCTAACCTGCAAAGTCAACGACTTGAGAGTGCTAGAGAATGCCGAGGTTCGTTCGCGGCTCCAACAGTCACACGTCATAAGAATGCGCGCCGACTGGAGCCGGCCGAATCCATTGATCGCAGATTATCTTCATCGCTTCGGACGATACGGTATTCCTTTCGACGTGGTCTACGGACCGGGCCGGCCACAGGGCGAAGCCCTTCCCGAGCTGCTCACCACGAGCGCCCTCTTGCATGCGATAGATCGTGCTTCAGTCCGCGACTACAATGGCAACTCTGCGGAGTCCGCGCCTTAATTCCGGCCGTGGTGATGTGCCCCATCGATTGAACGCGTGCCCGAAATCTTCGACCCCGCGGCTATGCAAGGCGCGAGGCAGAAATCATTGAGTGCTCTGGTCGGTTACTTTAGTCAGGAAGGTTTCAAGAGCTTTCGTTACGTCGCCGGAGGTAGCAACACCGTGGCGCGGGAACACATACTTCGCGTTGTATTCACTGGTATTGTAGGTGAGCCAGACCCTGTCCTGATCGTCCTGCCAGACGAGGGCCTTCATCGGCAGATCGATTGCCAGTGTAGCGCTCTTGGTCATTGGGGGCGTGCCCGCTTTGGGGTTGCCGAATATGATGACCGTCCGCGGGCGCATGTCCAGCCCGGCCTTTTTGGCAACGGCGGCATGATCGATCCGGCCAAAAACGACCCAGCCTCCGGCGGCCTGCGCATTGATCGCAGCCTCGAAATTATCGATTGTTTCCTCAACCGAGTGCCTGCTTGGTTTCGTGACAAGTCCATCGTCCGCGGACGCGGCAATGGAAGGTATCGCGAGCGCAATCGCCGCTACGATCCAGATCTTTGTCATCTTATTGTTCTCCCATGCCGCTGGATCTCTCGCGGCGAAATTAGTTTCTTGCAGCCCGAGCAAAGCATTTAACAGAAGTCGGCACAAATTTTCGGCCGGGATCTATCGGCCAGGCCGACGAAAGCAGGCCCGTTCGGTTGGCGAACGAGCCTGCCACGGCGAGCGGGGGATCGGGCGCTCTACTCTACTCGCCGATGGACGAAGAGTGGGATCACTTCTTCGGCTCGTCCTTCTTCATGGTGTCCTTGGACATCTTGTCTTGCGCGAACGCAACGGGGGCAGACGCTGCTCCCAGCGAGATGATGACGGCGGAAGCGAGAAGCAAAGCACGAGAAGAGCTTTTCATGGTTCCATATCCTTTCAACACTGGTTCGGAACGACGTCAGTCGTCAAACTTGATACGCTATGGTTGGGCTCGCCGTTACAGCGCTCGCAAAATTGTGAAACGCTTGCTGAGATATGGCAAGGCTTGCGCCGCCAAGATGACCTCCCTGTTGATGGCGTCGACTGTCAAGAGAGGCGAGCACATGGGCGCTCATGCATGTCCGTCAGTCGGGCCCGCCAGCAAGCGCAGCGTGGTGACGATGTCTTCCGACGCCAAGCGACGACGGTAATCGACATCGACGTAAGCGAGCGCGACGCTGCGATCTTGTGCGACAACAAACGTTGCCGGCAGTGGTAGTTCCCAGCTTTCATCGCCGTTGATACCCGGGAGCGCCTTGTCGTTCAGCCGCATTGCCGCGCGCAATTCCTCCGGCAGCGCATAGACCACACCGAAGCTGCGCCCGACAACATTGCCGACGTCGCTCAGCACATCAAATTCAAGCACGCTCTTTTCAACCACAGATAATGAACGGTCTGGAAGCTGAGGCGAGATCGCGATGATCTGCCCGCCGAGCGCGGCGATTTCCGGCAGCGCGCGTTGGTAGGCGCGTAGTTGTATATTACAATATGGACACCAGCCGCCTCGATAGAAGGTCACGACTGCGGGACCACCACGTAGCAACGTGGTAAGCGAGACTTGGCGCCCGCGCGAATCGGGCAGCGTGAAGTCCGGCGCCTTGCCGCCCACAGCAATCGCGTCCTTTAGCGGAAACCGCCCGCGCAATTCCTCGATCTTGGCGCTGTAAAGTACAGCCCTACCTGACGGCGCGGTCCGTTCAAATTCGGCGCGGAAAACTATCTCTATTATACCTCGACAGCGAAGAAGCTTTTCATGCGCGTACGCGTCGATCCGGATACGCACGATCCCGTTGGTGAGCCTGAATTCATTGCGGGTGGCGGGATGTTTGATGACTTCTGCATCGACGAAGATGCCGGCGTCGCATATGTGACGACGCATCGAGAGAATACAATTGATCGCGTGTCATTGGAAACGAGTGATAACAGCGACGTGAGGCACAGCGTGGCGGGTGAGCCTCTAAACGAGCAACTACTAGGGCCATCAAGTGGCGTTTGTGGTCGAGGCCCTAAAGAGTACGGCCGAGTGGCTTATTTTACAACCGACGGAGGAACCACGACCCCGCCGCCAGACGGGATCGTTCGATCGGCGAAGGTCTTGCGTCTGGAGTTCTAGGGGCCGCTTTGCGCCAGAAGCGGTCGTCTGTTGAAGTTTGGCATCACCCTCACGACGGCAATAAACAGTCGATTCCGCACCCGGCGCCAAGGGGTATTCCGACCAGCAACGTGCGCTGCTGGAACCTCCGGAGCGCTGATCAGATCGATCGTAAGTCGTCTGATCAAATAAGAAGAACGATTTTCTTCACGCCTCTGACGAAGCGCGAACAGGCCCCAACACCGCCTCTCGTATCCAATAATCGATTGAGACTCGCCCAGGTCCCCATGCCATGATGCCGAGGGCCATCGCCGCCCAGGTGATATGGATCGGCCAGCCGTCGGGCACGGTGAGTTCGACGATCGCAGTCATGACTAGCAGGCCGAGCGCTGCAAAGCGCGTGGCAAAGCCGAGTACCAGCAGCACCGGAAACGTGATCTCGCCGCAGCCGGAAAGGAACGCCATCACGGTCGGCGCCGGATAGTGATACGGGCCGCCCGGCAGATGCAGCATAAACTCGTCGGTGAACAGCGTCACCGCCGTATCGCTTAGTTGCAAAAAGCCATTCCATTTGAGGACGCCGGACTTCCAGAACGGCAACGCCAGCGCGAGGCGCATCACCAGTTGAACCAGCGAGGGCACCGCCACCGCCTGCACCAGCCGACTGACCTTATCGACGAGCAAACCGACCGTCCGAAGCGGCTCACCGGGCGCGGCGTGCTGATCAATGACCATGCTGCTTCTCTAACGTTGCGGCGGTGAATGCGCCCGCCTCGATCATGCCGGCGACGTGTGATGCAATATCGAAAGCGGGCGAGGCGTCCAGCGCCAACGCCGCGGCCTCGCCGAATGTTTGCCCTGCAACAAGGTTCGTGAGGAAGACCGCGCCGCCAGGCGGGAGGTGTCGCACGACGACGTCGAGATCGGGCCGCGTGATCAAGGCATCCTCCGGCACCGACGCGTCGATGTGGTCAACGGCTTCGTCGCCGCGGTTGGCGGCGAAGATGGTCACGACGGAAAAGCGGGAGCGCACGATCCTGGTCGCCGGGTGCACGACGAAGACCAGGTCGGCGAGTTGTTCGGGCGGAAACGAGCCGAGCGTCGCCGCGGACAGCGGATCGGCATCTGCGGCATGATAGGCATCAAGCCAGGCCCGTTCGACCCGCGCAGTGTCGGCAAGCCACCGCATTGAGCGGGCATATTCATATTGCTCGATGAAGGCCGGAAAGTCGCGGCCATATTCGAACAGCAGCGGCGATCTCGGCGGCGTGGCACGGATATGTAAACGCGCCATGGCGCGGAAAAACTCGACGCCGGTGATGCGCTGCACGGCCGGGTAGATCGCCGCAAGCGCGTCGATTAGGCTGGAAGTAATGTTGTTGCGATAGACGTTGTAGCGCTTAACAGCGGCCTTACCGTTTGGGCCGGCCACGACCGCGGGCGTCTCGCGACCCGGATCGATCAAGGCGGCGGCGAACGCTGCCGGATAGGAGGAACTGAGACGCGGTTCAGGCGGCAGCATGATGCCCGTCCGCGACGCTGTTGCAGCGGTCGAGAATCGCCTGCGCGGCGGCCGCCTCGGCCTTGAGAATCGGCCAGTCGGGAATGTTGCTGTCCCACTCGACCAGGGTCGGAACCGGCCCGCGTCGCGAGATCACGATCTCGAACAGTTTCCAGACGGCATCCGCGACCGGACCATCATGGCTGTCGATCAACAGCAGGGCGCCCTCGTCATCGGACTGTTCGGCGTGACCGGCGAGATGGATCTCACCAACACCGGCGAGCGGAAAGTCGGACAAATAGTCCAGCGCCGAAAACCCGTGATTGGTGGCGGACACGAAGACGTTGTTGACGTCGAGCAGCGAGCCGCATCCGGTACGGTGCGCGACACTGCGGATGAAATCGGTCTCGCTCATCGTGGACTCGCGAAACGCGACATAGGTCGACGGGTTTTCGAGCAACATCGGCCGACGGATCGCTTCCTGAACCTGGTCGATGTGGTCGCAGACCCGGCTAAGCGTTGCCTCGGTATAGGGCAAGGGCAGGAGATCGTTGAAGTAGGTGGTCTCGTGGGTCGACCAGGCGAGATGCTCGGAGACCAGCGCCGGCTCATAGCGCTCGACGAGATGTTGGAAACGCGCCAGATGCGCCCTGTCGAGCGGCCGCTCGCCACCGATCGACATGCACACGCCGTGCAACGATATCGGGTGGTCGCGCCGTATGGCTTCGAGGGCCCGATGCGGGGGTCCGCCCGCGCCCATATAGTTCTCGGCGTGGACTTCGAAGAATTCACGCTGTGCGCCTTCGGCGACGATCGCGGAGAGGTGCTCGTGTTTGAAGCTTGTCCCCGCGAGCGCGCCAATCGGCAGAGCCGGAAAACGACGAGGGATGGCCGCGGACGCCGCGAGTTTGGCCGTCGCATTCATTTTGTTCCCTCCGCCGTCGTTGACTTGCGCTGATCGACAGATCAGATCGGCTTGAGCGAGCCGGTTTTGCCGTTCGGAAGCTGGATGCTGGCGCAGGTGCCGCCCTGGACGAACTTCCATGCATTGCCCTGGAAGTCAGCGGTCGAGGTCCCCTGGCAGGTCGTGCCAGGGCCGGCCGCGCAATCGTTCTGGCCCTTCAGCGCGACGCCAAAACATTTCTCCTTGTGGGCGGCGATGGCCGCGTCCCCCTCGGCCTTGGTCAGTGGGGCGGCGGTGGCCATGGTCGCGAGCGCGGTCGTGACGGCGCCGGCCAGGACGAACGAACTGACAAGTTTCTTCGTAGACATTGGATTTCTCCTTTTGAGGGTTGCATCGCCTGCTAGGCGAAGACGCGCATCGTCTCCTTCGGCCCGCACGCAGCTCGTGTTACCGTGAACGGCTCACGAATCCGTGAGATCATCTTGGGCGGCGCACAATCGCTGCATGAACACGCGTGCCTTCCAGAGTGCGGAAAGCCGAAGGACAACTCCAATGCCTTGTGCCTATCGAGACGGTAGCCAACGAGCATTGGAAGTCGGGGAGATTTGTCGGGATGTTCCGCGCGGCACTGGGGAAAAGGTAACGTGGACCGAAATTCCCGCGTATATTCAAACGATCCGGCCGGCAGCATGCCCCTGCCGGCGCGCGGAACAAGGATGATCCCCGTTCCAAACCGACAACCAGATGGTCGCCCGCCGGCTCGTTCTGCCGGCGGACCACTCACGGTCAGCATCCATCTTGCGGTGTCGGCGCTGGTGTTGACGACGATCCTGTTGACGGCTGCGGCATCAAGCCTGTTGTGGTGGCGGACGGCGGAAGCCACCAGCCGGCAGCTCGCCAGCACCATCAACGAGCAGATCGTGGCCGCCGTCCGTAAAGAGGTGTCGGCGATCGTCGGCGAAGCGCGCGCGGCTCATACCGCCATTCGCACCCTGTTCCTGCAGAACGTGCTCGACACCCGCGAAGCCGACAAGCGCGAGTTCGTATTCCTGTCGCAACTGCAATCGCATGCGACGATCTCCTGGGTGGCCTTCGGCTGGCCTGACGGCTCGTTTTTCGCCGCACACAAGCTCGGCGACGACCATCTGGAGATGATGGACATCTCGCTGACCGATCATCCCGGCCAGCGCCGGATCGACGAATATGCGGTGATCCCAGGCGACATCGAATTCGAACAACGCCAGTTCGTGCCGACCGATTTTCACGTCGTCGACCAGGTTTGGTTCAAGACCGGCATGAGGGCCAAGGGACCGCAATGGTTCAAGGTTCTCGATCATCCGATCGGGCGACGTCCATCGATCGCGTTTGCGGGTCCGATCGACGTTTACCAAGAGCGGCAAGGCGTCCTCGCGATCATCATCGAATATACCAGGTTCGCTCATTTTCTTGCCCAGCTCGAGGTTGGACGCACCGGAACCGCGTTTATCTTCGACGGCAGCGGAGAGCTGATCGCGGCTCCCGACAAGGAGGCCGACGAACTGCATCCCGCGCGCAGCCAGGAGACGCTGCTGCCACTGGCCCGCATGGTGCTGGCACGGGCCGGCGACGAGGACCGGAAGCAAGCGTGGCGTCGGCGGCTGACATCGCAAGGTGAGGCTTACGAGGTCGCGCTCACGCCGTTGCCGTTTCCGGGCTGGTCGCTGGCGACCGTCATTCCCGAAGCCGAGTTCCTGGGACCAGTCGAAACCACGCTGCGCAGACTGATCATCGGCCTTGCCGCCGGCGCGCTGTTGGCGGCCCTACTGTCGGCGATGCTGGTGCGAACGGTGATCGCCGCTCCGCTGGCCCGCGTGGTCGGAGAACTCCGCCATGTCGAGAGCTTTGCCCTGGACAAGGTGCGCCGTCATCCATCGCGGCTGGCCGAGATATCGAGTCTCTCGGGCGCGATCGCCGAAATGGCCGCGGGCCTGTCCGCTTTCGGCAAATTCATCCCCGCCGACCTCGTCAGATCGCTGCTCAGCCAGGGTGTCGAGGCAAAGCCCGGCGGCTCCATGCAGGAGCTGACAGTGATGTTCATCGACGTCGCCGGCTTTACCGGACTTTCAGAACGCATGGGCGATCGGGTCGTGCCGATATTGTCCCGATATCTCGACGCCGCCTCCGAAGTCATCGTCGCGAATGGTGGCACGATCGACAAATTCATCGGCGACGCCGTGATGGCCTTCTGGGGCGCACCGACTGCGCAGCAGGATCATGCCGTGCGCTGCTGCCGCGCGGCGCTTGCCTGCCGCAAGGCGATCGAGGCCGCCGGTGTCAACGACGACCAGGGTCATCCGCTGCAGATCCGGATCGGCATCAATTCCGGCCGTATGCTGGTCGGCAATATCGGCTCCGAATTGCGGCTGAACTACACCGTGATCGGCGATGCCGTGAACGTGGCGAGCCGGCTTGAGAGCGCTAACAAACAGTACGGAACGCTGATCCTGATCGGCGCGGAGACCCGGCGCCTCATCCGGGATGCGTTCATCATCCGAGAAATCGACAGCATCGTCGTCTATGGACGGACAGAGGGGCTTGCGGTTTACGAGTTGATCGGCCTTGCAGAAGTCAGCGGCGAAGACACAACCTGGATCACGAGCTACGAGGAAGGGCTTGCGAGATATCGTCGTCGCGACTTCTCAGGCGCGATCATCCATTTCGAGGCTGTGCTTGGCGGCCGCCCTCACGACTGGCCGGCTTCTCTGCTGCTCGAGCGGTGCAAGCGCCTTGAGCAGTCAGGCGCGAATGAGGAATGGTCATCGGTCGCAACGCTAAAGGCGAAGTGACGGGAAAGCCTGATTCTGGCGCTCGACACCGCCTTCTCGACCTTTCGTGTCGACCGACCGGCCGGATGCCATGCCCTCAGCACGATAGCGCGCTCCGTTAGCTGGGACCTTTCGGCGGCCTGCTACAGCGCGCGGTATCGCAAAGACGGTGTCAACTTGGGATCCTCAACGGTCGCTCTGCCTCTTCCCTGCCCGCGCTCATGATATCGGTCGACGAAAAATCGCGTTCAGTAGCAGGCCGTAGCTTAGGCTGGCCCACTTCACTCTCTCGGGCACTTAGCTAACGTAAGCGTTTTAGCGAATGGCTGCTTCGCGCCACAGCCGGACGTTCCCACAAGAATGCGATTGGCCCGACTCCGACTTGGGGCAATCACAGTCAATCAATAACTTCATTGGCACCGCCCGAGTAGCGGTAGCGGGAAGGCGAGACCAAGCGTCTTGTCGGTCTTTAGACGCCTATACGCGGCTCGATGGGTCGACAGAGTTCGCCCCCGTTGCTCCGGTTTTTATGCGTTTCCTATTTCGATCGCACTACTTGTCGCGTCGTGAACTGGTTCACCGTGCCTTTCACCCCATCGCTGTTGCCGTCGGGGCCAGTAGAGTCGACCGTGTAGTAGTACGTCGTCCCTGGCATGAGACCGTCGACACGCACTCGGAAAATCGTATTCGGGTGGGCCATGTTCAGCCGGACGGGGGATTTGGCCATCTGGCTAAGGTCCTTGGGATCCGTGCCGTAGTGCACGACGCCGAAGTGTTCCGCCGGGCCCGCCGGGGTGGTGCTCATCCATCTGATAATTGCCGATTTTTCTGTGGCCAACTCGAGCGCCGGCCCAACGATGATCTGCACACTCCTCGCGCGCTCGTCGCCAGGGATTTGCTGGGCAACGATTGGACTTGAGCCAATCAGACTGGCGGCCATCGCCGCGATGAGAGTCAGAAACGATCTACTCATAGAACAAGTATCCAGTTAAGTGCTTGGAAAGGGCGGCGAGAAAAAACATGGAAGTCGACGATACTCTCGCGTCGTGTCGCTCGCGGTTCGATCTGCCAGAGAATGCGGTTCGGCGTTACTGCAAAACGGACGCGCGGGAGGCTAACCTGCTCACCAGTTGCTAGAGCGGAGGGGGAGTGAGACCTGGTGGGAATGGGGCAGCGGAGACCGGAGGCGGAGGGGGCGAGAGAGCCGTCGGAGGGAGGCAACTGCCCGTGTATTTGTCGGCGTCCGGATATGGTGTTGTGAAGCCGTCCGTGAGGGTGCCGAGGAAGGTGACGATCTGGTCTTCTTCGCGATCCGTCAAGCCGAGGTTCCCGGTCGTCATGTCGATATTGTTCTTGACTTCAGGCTCGGGCCAGCAGGTCACCTTTTCGATGGTTCCAGGCAGGCAATGTCCAGACTGGACGGGGTAAGCGAAAATATCCCGCGTGTTATAGAAATGGACGAGTTCCTTTAGGCTTTTCACATAGCCATTGTGAAAGAACGCCTTCTGGAAGTTGGGACAGTTGGGCGGCGTCATCGCCGCATTACGCGCCGAAGACACTTGCATCTGGCCGTCGACGCTCGGCGCATACTGGATCCAGTCAGCGTTCGGGTTGTTACCGGAAAGGCTTCTTAGGAAGAGGCCCATGCCCAGGTCTTTGAAGCCAAAGCCCGCGGGGTTGGGCGTGTAGTGGAAGGCGTCCGGTTTCGTTTCGTAGTAGAAGGGTATGAATGGGTTCCGGGGAAGACCTTCATTGGCTGACCCGAAGCAGGTGAACAACGGCGCCCCGCCGGGGGCCGAGCTGGTGTCGGTTTGATCGCTCTTCAGCGCGGTCCCTCTCCCATCCAAATGGCACGAATTACAGTTGCCTTTGCCGCGGAACAGATTGTAACCGGCTTGCTCGTCAGCGGTTAAATTGTAGCTGCCGGCCAGGAAGGCATCGAATTTCGACGAGAAAGCACTGACATTCGCTGAAGCCTCAAACGCCCCAAGCGCCAGTCCCCAGTGGTCGAAGACATTGTCTGCCTTGGTTCGGTCACCGCGGCCGAGGGCAACCGGCATCGCGGCCGGGTCGGACGCCCCGGTCCCGCTCGAACCGGCCAGATGCTGGTGCAGGGCGTTGCTGCTCCCGTTGAACACGGCGGCCCCTTCGGGGGTGCTGCAGATCGCCTCGGTGTCCGCTGGCCATGCGATGTCAAATGATCCCTCGCCCCAAACCAACTCGAACAAAGGCCTGTATTCGGCGTGAGAAAGCCGGTACGCGACGCAGGCGGTGTCGGGAAAGCCCTTCTCGTTAGGATCAACCGGCGGATGCTGCGCCTGCTCCGCATCTGGGCTGCTCAACCTGTATCCGGTCGCGCGCGAATCCCAGAAATTTCCCCCGAGAAAAACTTTTAGGACGCTATTGTACTGGAGCCCGGGGAAGTAGGGCGAGTAGGTGTATGATTGAGGTTTGCGCTTGCCCCATCGGAAGTGCATGGATCCCGGCATCGCAACGGGCCCCAAATTTATAGAGGGGATGGGTGCCGTGAATCCGGTGTATGGCATATGGCAGAAACTGCAGGCCACATCCCTGCCGACCGACATGTTGCGATCGTTATTTAGGAGTTTTCCAAGTAATACCACCGCCTGGTAACCCGTTCCCTGCAGTATTGGTGGCTGACCTCTTGGTGCTGGAAGCGGCAGCGCACGCCATTCAGCAAGCGCGTCCTTGAAGATTACCTCCACTTCGCGTTGCACTCTTTTTACTTCCGAGCACAAATCAGGGGGTATCAGGCCGGGCGGGTAGGGAAAGTAGATCGGCGGATTGCCCAAGATTTCTGTATTCGGACATTGTTCTTGTTGTTCTGCACAGGCGGCATGAGAGAGGGTCGCGACCCCCAGTCCCGCTGCGCAACTCGCCGCCAGCGATATCGACGTTCTGCGCTTCATGAGCCACCTCCTCCAGATCCGCCTAGACCCGCGCCATGCGTTTCCCAGCAAGAATTTCGAGAAGCCTGAGTAGCCTAGGACCGAGCGGACGAGCCGCACAAGAGCCTTTGTTAGTCGCTGACATAAGTCGGCTGTTGGGCACTTTTCGGACGTCGATCTTTCAACGAACGTCCGCTTCGCGCCAGAAGTGGCCGTTCATGCCGTCGGTGGTAGAGACAAGGCCGCTCCGACCCAATTCATGCGTCTTCATCTGGTTACTCCGGGTGCGGTAATTAGCGGTAGGACAGTTTGAGGACAGCGGTCGGTAGCCGCTCGCCAGTGGCTTCGATCCGGGCCAGGCGCGCCTCGATAGCGGCCATGTCGCCGCGCGACTTCCGGCGCAGCGGACGCAAGAGCTAGCGAGCCATGGCCTAACGAGAGGTTCTCGCCCGCAACCCCGTATTGAACATGGGATCGTCCGGAGGTGGGGCGCCGTATGTTCTGACACGCTATTTGATGTCATGGATCCAGATACGCTCGGGCAGTCTGCCTGAGAGTTTCCTGCCAATATCGAGCCGAGAACCGGGAGCCATATTGGAGCGCAAGGCGGCCTGCAAGTCACCGGCTGGATAGGCGCGCAGCAGGTCACTTTTGAACTTCTCGGACAACTTGCGTTTCTCAAACCAAACAAGTCGCAAACGGCACCTTTCGCCACCAGTGAAGCCACCTCGCCGTACTTGCGAACAGGCAAATGCAAATTGAGGTGTGCCGAAATTGCGTCTCCAACTATTTGGGCTTTGCGGCCGGGTGACCTTTGCTCGGGAGAGAGCTTGATGACCACCGCTCACGGCGAAGCAACACTGCGTTAGCGGAGAGATTCTCAACTCTGTGAGCCCGATATCGTGCAAAATTGCCGCACTAAAATGCACTTCCTTGTCGTATTTGAGCTTGCGATACGCAGCGATCATTGCGCCGAAGAAGTAATACGTGCGGTAACCGTGTGACAACAGGTCCTGCGTAGGGGTGTCACGCGCGAACTCTTCCGTGTCTTTTACCATTCGCGTGTCCGGCGGGGCCAGATCAGAGAGGTCGATGTTGGCCGATTCCGGCGGACCCGGTGCCCGCTGGGCTCAGCATAAAGGTCTCAAGATCTACGGCGAAACCTGTCCCCAATACATCGCGCTCGTTTTCGGTACACACAGTTGCATAGTGGCTGCAAACACTAGAGCCAGAAGCCGATCTTGGCATCCGCGAGGCGCTTGTTGTCGGCGACGCATGTCGCCGACGTGCCGGTGGCGAAGCTGTCAGCCGTCGGGGTCATGCAGCCGCTGTTGTCAAAAACGGGATTGCCATAGCCGAACGTGCCGAAGTAGCTGGCCTGATTCTGCTCGAGGCCGGCATAGCCATAAAGTATCAAGCCCTCCCACGGATAAAATTGTATCCCCGCCCAGGCATGGAGCGCGGTCAGCGGGACGAGCGAGCCGTCGGGGCCAATGGTCACGTCAGGCAAAGCCCCCGCCCCGTAGCGACCAAGTCCGGTGCCATACATCACGCCCCCCATCAATTCGAGATAGTGCGGAACAACCCGCACAAAGAAGTTTCCGCCCGCACTGGCGCCGAACGATGTCTTCTGGCTGGCCGTTCCGAGGACGCAGCCGGTCGGCGCCGCGGTCACGCACAAGGTGTTGTCGGTAAAGAACCGTTGCATCGCGAGCCCCTCGAGGTGACCCCAGCTGGGATCCCATGCGACCTTTTCGATAAGGTCAGGTGCCTGGTTCGGGGTGACGGGGACTTTGTTGAGGAAACCTCCGGTGCCGGTATTGGTGACGTTGACGGCCAAACCGTTGACGGTGTCGGGAATGCCGGGCGCGAGGTTTGTCGCAGGGTTTTCGAGTGAAAGGCCCAACCAAACCTTTTGGTCGAAATCCTTCACGAGCCGGATCTGCCAGTTGTCGGTAAACTGATAGCCGGGGAGATAATTCGCGTTGATCGTCAGCGGAATAAGCTCCTTTCGGGGCACGATCCCGAACTCCTGGGGTATCGCCATGCTCCATTGCTGCCCGGCGAGCAGGTGGAAACCCCAGTTGTCATTGTCGTAGGTCAAATAGCCGTGTCGCAGGCGCGGAGCCCAGTCGTTGGTAATCAAGTAGTTCGATTCTTGCCCGACGCCCAGAAAGTCCGTCTCGATATAGGCCGATAGTTTCTGCGCGGCATCCGTGTTGCCCTCGGCCAGGAAAGAGAGTTGGCTCTGCCGCGCGCTGCCGTGAAATTCATGCTCTTTGTAGAGCGGCGAGTTGGGATAGGGGATCGCGCCGAAGACGGTCAACATATCGTTGACCGAATTGTGGTTGCGGAACACTGTTGCCGCTTCGAGCCAGCCCCACACACTGAACTGAACCCCGGGGAATTTCGCCACCGGCGTGCTTATCGCTGGCTGCGTGCCGCGGATGACTTCCGCCCGCGTTGGAACGTACGGGGGCGGCTCCTCCGGCTTGCTATTGACCGATGGCTCAGACTCCTTGCTATTGACCGGTGGCTCAGACCTCTTCGCCAGCTCGGTCTGCTTCTTCTCGGGTTTCTTGGTTCGCGCGACTTCCTTCTGCAGCGCCGTGATCAAGTCGTTTTGGCGGTTCATCTGCTCACGCATGAGTTCAGTCTGTCGTTCCAGGCGCTCGATCTTCTCGGCGTCGGACAACGGCTCTGCTACCGCCGGGCTGAAAGCCAAGGAACAGGCGCCGACGAGCGCGCTACCCATCAAGCTCTGCGTGGCACGCATAGTCACCTCCATCTGAGTGGAGAGAATTGCTGCGAGTTGGAGCCTATTCGCGTTCTAAGTAATGCTCATGCAAGAATTCAGTCTGGCGTCCCAGACGCTCGATCTTCTCGGAAGCGGACAACGGCTCAGCTGCCGCTGGGCTGAAACCCAGGGAACAGGCGCCGACGAGGGCGCTACCCATCAAGCTCTGTGTGGCACGCACAGTCACCTCCATCTGCGTTGAGTGGAGAGAATTGCTGCGACCTGGAGCCTAATTCACGTTCCAAATAACTGTCAAATTGCGATTGTATTTCGCTGTAAATACCTAACGAGTGTAGCGAAGTGGTCACATCCTCCCGCGACGATTACCTCGCGTGGAGATCGATGTCTGGTTGCGGTCATTCGCGTCGAATTTGCCATATCTCCGATATGTCAGCTATTCGGCCCTCGTACCGGCCAATTCGACTTGCGAAAGTCGAGACAGGCACGCTTCAAGCTCCCCGCATTTTTACATACTGCGTTCAGGTGTGAATTGGCGTGCGATTTGCCCCCAATCGGCTTCCAACCATGACCCTAGAGCCTGTCTTCAGTTGAGGAGGATGATAGCGGAGGTGAGGTGGATTCCGGCGAGAAAATTTCTCGCGAGCTTGTCGTAGCGTGTCGCGATGGCACGAAAGTGCTTGAGTTTGTTGAAGAAGCGTTCGACGAGGTTGCGTTCGCAGTAGAGTGTGAAGTCGCAAGCCCGCGGAAATTTGCGGTTGGCTTTTGGAGGAATCACCGGGGTTATTCCCCGTTGAGTGAGAGTGTCGACCAACTGATCTGCGTCGTAAGCCTTATCGCCAAGCAAGGCATCTGGATCGACGCTGTCGATCAATTGTTCCGCGCAAGCCAGATCGTGGGCATGCCCCGGCGTGAGCATCAATTTGACCGGATTGCCCAAGGCATCGACGAGCGCATGGATTTTGGTCGTCAGTCCGCCGCGGGATCGGCCGATCGCTTGTTCGCCGTTTTTTTTCGCGCCCCGGCGCTGTGCTGATGCGCGCGCACAATGGTGGCGTCGATCATCATGTATTCGTTGTCGTGGTCGCTCGCCAACATCTTGAAAATGCGCTCGAAAACCCCGCTATTGGCCCACCGGCTGAAGCGCTGGTGGACGATTTTCCAATCGCCGAAACGCTCCGGAAGATCACGCCATGGAATGCCGGCTCGATACCTGTATAAAACGGCTTCGACAAACAGCCGATTGTCCGCCGCAGTGCCCCCGACATGGCCTTCGCGGCCCGGCAGAAAATCCTTGATCCTATCCCATTGATCGTCACGTAATGCATAGCGCCGCATCGGTCGGCCCCTCCTCTGGCCGACCGCCTATGAATCACTCAACCGCCGATTTGGGAATCCCTTAACTGAAGACAGACTCTAGTCGGACACACTATTAATTCATCGATACAATGCGTTGCTATGCGTGGAGTGGACTCGGACTTGGACGCCGATCGCGCGCCAGACCCCGCCGAATAACATTCAGTTGCTGGCACTCATGACCTTTATCATCTTCTTCCAGGCTTAGATGGTCGCGCCCGACCAACATGGAAGCAACGATCACATCGTGAATGCGGGACAATCCAGCGCGTCCCAAGGTTCGCCGTTGTCCATAACCTTTGCCCGGACTGATCTCGTGCCAATCCCAACCTTGCTTCAATCTACGACCGCGTTCATTATTTCGGCTCGTTTGCTTCTTTCCGGCTGAGGAGCAATCGGCGTCAGGTTAATTGCGCGCCATCGACCGGGAGTGCACCCAGCAAACCGTTTGAATACCGTGTTAAAATGCGCCTGCGTCTGGAAACCAACTGTCAGAGCGATCTCGACAATCGGCATCGTAGTGTTCCGCAGCAACCCTTCAGCGCGCTGAATTCGTCGTCTCAAGAAAAACTCGTGGGGCCGCAAGCCCGTCGCCGTCCGGAACTGGCGAGCGAAGTGCATTCGGCTCAATCCTGCAACAGCAGCCAAATCCGACAAGCCGATTCTTTCTGAGAGATGATTTTCGACATATTCGACGACTCGTTTGAGCCGCCATGTTTGCAATGCCCGGATTTGCCGTTGTGTGGACCCTGGTTCGTCGGAGGCTCGCTTCAACAGATCGGCCGCGCTCATGATCTGGCCGGACTGACAATAGCCGCACTGCGGCACCCTCTCGGCCAGCCAAGCTTTCTGTACGGGATGCGAGGAGTCCGGCGAAACCCCCTCGATCGTCGCCACTTCCTTGCCGGCAACATTCGACACCTGCGTCTGGCACGAAAACGCGCGCTTGCCATCGATATGCACCACGCAGGCACCGCACAGGCCGCGGCCGCAGCCCAACTTGGTGCCGGTAAGTTTGAGTTCTTCCCGGATCACCCATAGTAGTGGCGTATCATCGGGAGCCTCACCGTTGATCTTCAGCGTCGCCAAGATAAAGCCTCCTGCTGTTTGGTGCCACACGCTGACGTGGCGGGCCGTAGCGCCGTCCGGCTTCCGGCCGCCGCCGTGACCATTTACAATCGTGGCCAGTGCACCGAGCACACACGGGAGAATGAGGTCGAAACTGGGTAGAGTCTTGGGCCATGAGTTTCAGTGATCTGAAATCACTCGACAGCCTCATCCCGATCACGTGAACGGTCTGTTGAAAAGCCGCGCACGGCGCTGCGCCCGCCCTACAGCAGCGTATTGAGAAGCGCTTTTGCCGCTTTCAGGTCGGCCGTGTCGAAGCCTTCGGTAAAGCGATCGTAGACGGGCTGAAGCAGCGCGCGCGCCTCAGTGCGCCGGTTTTGACCGTACCACAGGCGCGCGAGGCTCGTGGCTGCGCGCAACTCCCACGACAGGGCGCCCTGCCGGTTCGAGGAGTCGAGCGCCTGCCGAAAGTGATCCTCGGCCATCGTCGCCTCGCCGGATGCTCCCCTCACCATCAAAAGCTCTCCTTTGCGGCGCAGGAGCTCCGGGATGATCCACAATTCCTCGGCGCGCTCCACCCATTCCGTCGTCGCAGTCAGCGCATCGAGCGCGCCGTCAATTTCTCCTGCACAAGCCAAGGCCTCCGCTCGAACATCCATTAATGTGGCCAACCGCAGGAAGAAAGCGAACTCGGGCCCGCCAATCTCATCAAGGCTGGTGCGCAGCAACCCTAATCCCGTGGCGACATCGCCCCGTTTTATACTGAGCAAGCCCTGGTGGCAGCGGCCGTAGGCGTGCCACTGCACCAGCCCGTGCCTTCTCGAATGGTCGAGCAGCAGACGGATATAGAGTTCCGCCGTGGCCAGATCGCCGACCAACAGGGCAACCGGGCATCCGAAATACGTTAGCGCGAAGCATAGGTTTAACGCGTGATTGATGGCGCGAGCCCGGTCGATTGAGCTTTCGGCGGCGCGCATCGCCTGGTCCGCATAACCCAGCAGCCACAAGATCCGCGCAAAGTGGCCGCGCGCCCCTGCCAAATTATCAAACTGAAAGCGATCGAGGTCGGAGCGACGGTCAGACGGGACGTAATGAGCGAGCAGGCGCTCGAAACGGCGCCGCGCATTGAGGTGGTCACCCAGGAAGTGTTGCGACGCTCCCATAAGCCGCTCGCTGACAAACCGATCGTTCGAATCGTGTCGGGTCGCCGCCAGAGAAGTAAACCTTTCTGATACCCCTAGAGCTACGCGATGTCGGCCGCTGTAAGTGTGAAAAAACCAAAGGCTCCGGAGCGAACGCAGTTGGTACTCGGTATCGCCGAGGGACTCCGCGATTTCGAGAGTCCTAGCCAATATCTTGCCGAGTTCTGGGCACAGCAGACCTGGCCCATACCATTGTCGCGCTCAGCGCCGTAAGCAGCCTCATCTCCCGGCGCGGATCATCGACCCCTGCGGCCGATAGCGCGGCGAGGGCCTGTTCGACCCGGCTGCGGCACTCGTCCAGCAGCGACAAGTGCATCGATAACGGCGCGGTGGCTGCCGTCAGGGCCACGCCGAGCGAAGCATTCCCGCCTGGCGAAAACGCCCAGTCAAGCGCGGCGCGTACATCGTCGATGCGCCAGGCGTAATCGGCTAGCCACTCGGCACTGGGCCGGCTCTCCCATTCGATATCCGCTCGTTCAAAGACATCGCGGTAATATTCGGCGTGACGGCGCGCCAGCGGTACGCGCTCGCCGCTTTCATCAAGCTTTTCGGAGGCGTAGGCGCGCGTTGTGTCGAGTAGACGGTAACGCGCAACGGCTCCGCCCTCGGTCGTGACGAGCGATTTCGCCACCAGGCTGGCGAGCCTCTCGACCACAGGGGCCAACTCCGTGTCAGGGTCCGCCGCAACGGCGATTGTCGCCTGGAGACTGAAGGGGCCGACGAAGACCGCCAGCCGCCGCAGGATCACACGCTCAGGCTCGGTCAGCAGCTCGTAGCTCCAATCGAGCGTCGCCCGCAGGGTCTGGTGCCGCGGCAGGGCCGTGCGCTTTCCGCCGGTCAGCAGGCGGAAGCGATCGTCAAGGCGGGCGGCAAGCCCCTCGACACCGAGCGCGGAGGCGCGTGCCGCCGCCAGCTCGATCGCCAGCGGGATGCCGTCGAGGCGCCGGCAGGTCGCCGCGATCAACTTCGCGAGAGGTCGATCCGGCGCAAAACGCGGATCGGCGGCCCTCGCGCGCTCCAGGAACAGCCGGATTGCTCCATATTCGAAAATATCTTCGTGCTCGACATCCGCTGTCGGCACGGTCAACGGCGACACCGGGTAGACCCATTCGCCCTCGGCCTTGAGCAACTCACGGCTCGTAGCAAGGATGCGCAGCTCTGAGCCCGCCCCGAGCGCCGCCTCGGCCATGCTCGCGGCGATTTCGATGACGTGCTCGCAGGTGTCCAGCACCAGCAGCAATCGCCGCCCGGCAAGCCCCTGGGCCACGCTCTGCACCGAAGCCTCACCGCCAAGCCTCAGGCCAACAGCAGCGGCAACCGCGACGGGAACCAGCTTGGGATCGGCAAGCGGCGAGAATTGCGCCAGCCACACGCCATCGGCAAAGTTCGCCCGCAGTTCGCGTGCAAGTGCGACGGCCAGCCGAGTCTTGCCGATGCCCCCGGGCCCAGTCAACGTGACGAACCGATGCGCGCCCATAAGGTTGACGACCTCGGCGAGCTCGTCATCTCGCCCGATCAGTTCCGAAACTGGCTCCGGCACATTAGTGGGAGCAAGCGCTCCCGATTCCGCCTCCCCCAGACCGACGCTGGCGCGCTCATCGCCGGCCACCGACAAAACCCGGATTTCCCCAATGAACTGGTAGCCACGTCCAGAGACTGTGCGGATCAGGTCGCGGTCCGGGCCCAAGACAGCCCGCAACGCGGAGATATGAGATTGCAGATTATTTTCCTCGACGACCCGGCCGGACCATACCCGCTTTGTCAGCGCGTCCTTGGTGACTACCGCCCCGCGTGCCTCGATTAGTGCCATCAGGATATCGAATACACGGCCGCCGAGCTTGATCGGCTTTCCGTCAGCAATCATTTCGCGGCGGTGCGGCAGCACCCGGTACCGCCGGAACCCAACGCTCGCCGGTAGGTCGGCAACCGCAATCATGTTTGCGGATCTAGGGCGCGTTTGCGGAAAATCCAGATTTTTTTGCGGAAAGAATCACACGCGGTTCTATCTGGCTGACCACATGACTAGAAGATTCATCATGAAAACGGTAGGCGACGTCAATTACCAATTGGCGCGCGAGTTAGACCCCGTTTCCGCAAGGTCACCCGCTCCAGCTGCTTTTTTGAGCAGACGTGTGCAGAACTCGAAAGGAGAAGCATCGATGGGCTCCCGCATAACCAACCCAACCACGGGGGAAGTACTCGAGGAATTGAAGGTCCGTCCGGTCGCCGAGCGGGCCCGCATCGTCGGGCGCGCGGGCGAAATCCTCCGCGCGAAGCGGGAGGATCGCGACGACGAGGGAGTTGATTTCGGACGCTACCGTATCTTTCCGAGATTGCGCCTACTCCTGCGCGATGGTGTGAAAGTCGACATCGGCACGCGTGCCTTCGATGTGCTTTGGGTGCTGGTGCAGGCCGACGGCGAGCTGGTGTCGAAGGATCAACTTATCGATATCGTCTGGTCGAGGGTCGTCGTCGAAGAAAACAATCTTCAAGCCCAAATGTCGGCCATTAGGCGAGCGCTGGGAGCAGATCGCGACATGATCCGGACCGAGTTCGGACGCGGCTATCGACTGGTCGCAGAGAACCAAAAGACGCCTCATTCCAAAGCAGGAACGTCGGAGGTGAAGCGATTGACCCCGTCCAGCCCGCCTGTTCCCTTGACCTCCTTGCTCGGACGCGCGGCGGACCACCGCGAAATCGAGCGATTGTTCGACAAAAGCCGCCTCGTCACCATTACCGGCGCCGAAGGAGTTGGGAAAACAAGAATCGTTCTCGAGCTTGGACGGCGCTTGGGAGAACATTTCCAGGATGGTGTCCATTTGGCAGAGATGGCCAAGATCTCGGAAGACGAATTGGTTGGCCCAACCCTTGCGGGAGCACCACAGATCCCCTCCCCCCGACATCGAGCACACCGATCGGATCGACCCCGTGCTATCGGGTCGACAGATTCTCTTGGTCGTCGACAACTGCGAGCATCGCGATGGCGCTGTTGAGACGGATGACGGTGTAAGGACCCCTGCGATCACCGATCTTCCTGGCAATCGGCGCGAACAGGACGCCGACAGCGCCGAAAGGGCGGCGAATTGTGCGTTCAAATGATAGTTTGCATCGAGTTGCAACGCGAGAATGGTCGAAAGCGCGCTGAATGAGCCGAAGAGACAACCTTGGATCAGTATCGCACGCTGCTGAGCCCGCTCGCGCAGCCACAAAGTGACTGGCGACTTCAGAAGTTGGGTAACTGTCTCGGCTCTCGGGGCGGCTTCTCGGCAGGATCGCAGCCAGCAAGATGCCCGTCGCGATCGCGCCCCAACCGTAGTCGTCGCCAAATGACCTCCAACAGCAACCCTTAATTGGCCATGCCAGAGGCGGCGGCGCGTCGAGACTGATGCCCTTGCGAGACCAGGCCATTGCATGCTCAGCAGCCCCGGCAAATTCCGCTTATTTCGCGATCGAGCCGGGAATTTTCCTGGCCAATCATCCTGGCCAGGGCGTTGTCCTTGGACTGGAGTTCATCGGCACCTATAATCTTGTTCCGGGTTGGTGGTAGATCGAGGAGCTCATTGTCCTTCTCGATGCTCTCTTTGTCGAACTGGACTTGATTGGTGCCTGTAACATCATCCTGGGTTGGTTGCCGATGACCGACCGGAGCCTGCATATAGGCGGGCTGGCTTCGGGCGAGCTTCCGAGCTTCAGCAGTGTGCACGACGGCTGTCGACGCCGACACGATAATTATTGCAGCGAAAATTGAGCGCATGGTTGGGGGCCTTCCTAGTTGAACCATTGAGATTTAATAGGTGCTGCGGTCATTCCTCGCAGAGGAAATCTGTTTGCGTGCGACGCCTGTAGTGGCGGTCTTTGCAATGCCGTGATTTCTCGGCACGCCCGGACGACCTCGCACGCTGCCGACGCTGTGTATGGTGATTTGCCGCTTCATTCCGCAGCCACCTGCACCTTGCTGCCCTCGACCAGACTAACCGGCGGATTGAGGATGACCCGATCTCCTGGCTTGACCCCGGTGTCCACTTCCACATGCGTGCCGAGATCGCGGGTCACTCTCACCTTGCGGATCTCCGCTTTGCCATTGTTGACCACCGCGACCTGCATGCCATTGCGGTTGAAGATCATGGCCTCGGCAGGCACCACGAGGGACGGTGTCTTGCGCGGAATCTTGAGCTCGATCATGCAGTAGACCCCGGACCGCAGCGCGCCGTCAGGATTTGGAAGGTCGATCTCGGTCAAGAGGGTGCGCGTACCGCTCTGCTGCGCATCGGCGATTCGAGTCACCTTGCCGGGGAACTCACGACCCGGGAGCTCGGGCACGCGCACGACGGCGTCGACGTCCGGCGCCACGCCGAAGGCTGCGTCCTGCGGCACGTAGACCCAGACGCGGATCACGTTCTTCTGCATCATCTCGAACATGAAGGTGCCGCTGCTGACGTTGCCCTGAACCAGGCTCCCGACGTCGACGTTGCGCTGGGTGATGACGCCGTCGAACGGCGCCGCGACCATGGCATATCCCCGGTCCTGGCGAAGCACCCTAAGCAGGTGCTCCTGCGCCGCGACATTGGACTGCGCGACGTTGACCGCGGATTCGTTCGCCTTGAGGGTTTGGACGTCCACCGTGCCCTGCTGCTGGGTCACCCATCCCTGCTTGACCAGCGGCCGATCGCGGTCCCATGTCACCTGGGCGAGCCTTAAGTTGGCCTGCGCCTGCTCCAGCGCCGCCTTGAGCTGAGTGAGCGTCGCCTCGTTCTGCGAAATCTGGTCATCGAGCTCCGGCACGGCGAGCTCTGCCAGCAGTTCGCCCTGTTTGACGTTATCGCCGATATCGACATTGCGCTTGACGATATAGCCGGTGGCACGGGCATAGATGTTCGCGTCTGTGAATGCGGCCGTCGTCCCCGGCAAGACGACCGACACGATGCCGGGGTTTGCCTTGACCGTCGCGACACGCAGGCTGGGTACGAAATCACGTTGCCGCTCGGCAGTCGCCATCACGCGCTGATGTTGCGCGTAGTGGCGCGATGCGCCCATCGCGACTCCGGCGGTGAGCAATGAAAATGCCCCAAGCGCGGCCAAGGATCCGCCCCACCGGCGCCGGGCTTTCGGGCGAGGTTTCGGCGCCTTCTCCGTTTGGTGATCAGCGGGCGGGCCCGCTCGATGATCGAGCGCTTCGCTTTCGTCTCGGGCAGGAACGTCATTCATTGGGGAGGTCCTCAAATACGCCATGGGCCGGGACGCCGTCGTTGCGCTTGCGCAGCATGGCAAAGAGATACGGCACGATCAGCAGGGTGGTTGGGGTCGCAAACAAGAGGCCACCGATTACCGCGCGCGCCAGCGCCGCGTTCTGCTCCTCGCCGGGGCCGCCGATCGCCATCGGGATCATGCCGACGATCATGGCCGCCGCTGTCATCAGCACCGGCCGCACCCGGGAGCGGCCCGCATCGAGCGCGGCCCGAAATGCCGTCCGGCCGGCAAGCTGCTGCTCGCGCGCGAACGTCACGAGCAGGATGGAATTCGCCGAGGCGGTACCGACCGCCATGATCGCGCCCATCAGCGAGGGGACACTGAGGGTCGTGCCGGTGATAAACAGCATCGTGACGATCCCGCACAAGGTCGCCGGCAGAGCCAGGATCACGACGAACGGATCGCCGAAGTTCTGATAGTTCACCACCATCAGGAAGTAGACCAGCACCGCCGCGAACATCAGCCCGATGCCGAGATCGCGGAAGGAGTCGTTCATGCTCTGGATCTGGCCAAGAACCTCGATGGTGTTGCCGGGTTTGAGCTCCTTCTGCAGCTCCGTCTTGATCTTGCTGATGTCGTCGGAGATGCTGCCGAGATCGCGGCCCTGCACGCTGGCATAGATGTCTAACACGGGCTGGATGTTCGTCTGGTTCAGGTTGGTCGGCACGCTGGAGCGCTGCAGCGTCGCCACGTTGCTCAGCAGCCCCGGTATTGGCGGGCCGTTGGAGGCGATCGCGGTAGACACCGGCGTATTGCCCAGCTCGCCGAGCGAGCTCTCCTGATGCTCCGGCGTCTGGACTGCGAAGTAGTAGGGAATGCCGTCTCCCTGATCGGTCCAGAAATTGGGGGAGACCTGTTCTGAGGAACTGAGGCTCGTGTTGAGGTCATTGGCGATCGTTTGCGCGTTGAGACCGAACTGAAGTGCGCGCGATCGGTCGATGCTGGCCATGAAGTCCGGTGCATCGAGCTCTTGCTGCAGATGAACATCGGTGACCCCCGGAACGGCCGCAATGCGCCGCCGCAACTCGTCCGCCACCCGCCGGTTCGTGGCGCGGTCGGTGCCTACCACGCGAGCGTCGATCTGCGCCGGGAGCCCGAAATTGAGAACCTGAGTGATCATGTCGGCGGCCTGGAAATAGAATATGTCGGACGGAAACGCGGCTGGCAGCACTTCACGGAGCTTACGCACGTAATTTGCCGTTGGCGCATGTCCCTCCTTCAGCGACACCAGGATCACCCCGTCGTTGACGTTGATGGTCGACCCGTCGGTGAAGGCGAGGTTGTACGGTCGTTGCGGGACCCCGAAATCGTCAACGATGAGATCGCGTTCCCGCTCCGGGATGACCTCGCGGATCTTGTCTTCGATCTCCTGGAAGATGAGCTCCGTGTGTTCGATGCGCGTGTTGGCCGGGGCACGGACGTGAAGCTTGATCTGGCCGCCGTCGATCGCAGGGAAGAAGTCGCGGCCAACAAAGGTGAGCATGACGCCGCCCAGCGCAAGCATCAGCGCGGCGACGACGGGGACGATTCGGCGCCGTTTCAGGAGCATCGTCAGCGCGCGGAGATAGCCGCGGCGAAATCGCTCGAAAGCGTGGTCGAAACCCTCGTGAAAGCGCGTAAACACATTGCCCGAGCCAGGCGTTGCGTCGTGATGTTCACCCTTGAGCAGCACCCCGATGATGACGGGCGTCAAGGTCCTCGACAGCGTGTACGACGCCAGCATGGCGAACACCACGGCAAGCCCAAGCGGCGTGAAGAGGAATTTCGCCGGCCCTTCCAAGAACACCACCGATGTGAACACGCAGCTGATCGCCAGCGTCGAGACCATGGTGGGGACCGCAATGCTGGCGGAGCCGTACAGGGTTGCCGCCGCAAGGGGCATCCCTTCACCGCGCAGCCGGTGGGTGTTCTCGATCGTCACCGTCGAATCGTCGACGAGAATGCCGACCGCGAGCGCCATGCCGCCGAGGGTCATTGTGTTGAGCGTGTCGCCGAGAAAGTGCAAGACGACGATGGATGACAGAATTGACAGCGGAATTGAGATCAAGACGATCAGGGTCGATCGCCATGAGCCGAGAAACAACAGAATCATCAGGCCGGTGAGCCCGGCCGCGATCGCCCCCTCGCGGAGGACGCCCATGATCGATGAGGTGACCAGCTTCGATTGATCGAACAGCTCGGTGATGGTCAGCCCGGGCGGCGCCGCCTCACGCGCGATCTTCAGAACCTTGCGGACGCCGTTCACGACCGTGACCGTCGAGGCATTGCCGTTCTTGATGACGCCCAACAGCACCGAGCGACGCCCGTTTTGGCGAACGACGTTCTGCTGAACCGCCCAGCCGTCGTGCACCTGCCCGACATCCGTGAGAAACACGGTCTGCCCATTGACATATTTGACCGGAATGTCGTTGAGGTCGGCGATGGCCGTAGGCATCGCATTGGTGCGCACCGGGTATTGCGTGTCGCCGATCTTGGCGAGACCCGACGGCAATGTCAGGCTCTGGGCGTTGACCGCGTTCACCACGTCCGACGGAGTCAGGCCCGTGGCCTGGAGCTTGACCGGGTCGATATCGACCATGATCTGCCGGAATTTGCCCCCATCCGGAGTCGGCATGGTCACGCCGTGCACCGGGGCGAGCTGCTGGCGCAGGTTGTACAATCCGTAATCGTAGAGCTGCTGTTCATTGAGGCGGTCGGAGCTCAGGCTGAGCTGCAGCACCGGAACGCTCGAGGCATTGAACTCCACCACGATCGGTGGGTTTATGCCGGCGGGCAGCAAGGCACGGATCGAATTTGTTGCTGAGACGACCTGGGCGATGGCCAGATCGATGCTAACGTCCGGCTGGAAAAAGATCTTCTGGACATTGAGGCCGTTGAGGGTCTGCGCCTCGATGTTCTTGATGCCGTTGACGTTCGCGCTGATCGCGTACTGGCTATAGGTGCTGACCCGCTGCTCCATCTCGGGCGAGGTCAGGCCGGTGTACTGCCAGATTATCGACACCACCGGAATGTTGATCTCCGGGAAGATATCCTCCGGCATGACCATGATGGACGAGACGCCCAGGAACACAATCAGCGCAGCCAGGATGTAGAACGTGTACGGAAATTTCAGCGCAAAGCGAACGATACCCATTGATTTGCCTCACATCGCTAAGAGAATTGAAGGCTTGGACTTTGAAAGTCGCGACCGCTCCGGCCACATGCTGGGCGATCAAGGAGATGATGACGACGCCAGATCTACGCTTGTGGCCGCCATGACAAGCGGTACGCCTCGCCCGATGAATACGAAGATGGCGCTTGAAGAAATGCGGATGCTGGCGAGTCGAAGAACTTCTTGTGCATGGAATTGCGGCTCCTAACGATATTGGTTCGTCGGATCCTGCGCTGTTTCAAACTCGCTTTCTTTGGGGAAGCGCTTCAGATATCTGAAATACATCTTTGAAATGTATCCAGGTGGCCGTCTCAGGTTACTATCGGTGTCGGCTTGGGGAAATCGTCGTGACCGTGGTGACGGACGGGGAACGGAACGCACCGCTCAACGATGAATCGTATTGGTTGCTGCGTGCGAAGAGGTTGCCTGCCGAAAGCGCGTAACCGACTGAACACGATCTTTTTGAGCGGAGTGTATGTGGGCACAAGATCAGAGGGGCGGTCGCGGATGCATCCAGTGCTGCTGCAAAAAGTCCACGAAAGCGCGCACCTTCGGCAGAAGCAAACGGTTGCGCAGGGTTAGGATGCTCAATGGCGTGGGCGGCCGCTGATAGGCCTCGAGCACAATCCTGAGCCGTCCGTCAGCGAGACAATGCGCAACCTGCCAGGACGGCACTCGGACGAGCCCGGCCCCTGCCAAAGCCGCACTGACCGAGGTATCGAAGTCATTGGCGCAAAGCCGGGTTGGAATGCGCAAAGCTCTTCGCGCTGGGCCGTCCTGGAAGCTCCATTCCGCCACGCCTGGTACATCGCCGAAGGCCAGGCAGTCATGCTCGACCAGGTCGTCCGGCGTCGCCGGCTCGCCGCGCCGTCGCAGATAATCCGGCGCGGCGCAGACAACGAGCTGGATGTCGTCGAGCTTGCGGACAATCAGGCCTGAAGTCTTCCAGCGGTCCAACGCGAAGGGCAACATCGATACCTTCCTCGGCGAGACGTACCGGCCGATCCACCAGCATCAGATCGATCGAGACCCGAGGCTGCTCCGCCAGATAGCCGGGCAGCATTGGCGCCAAGCGCAACCGACCGAGCAGCGATGGGGCGCTCACATGCAACCGGCCGGACGCGATTCCCCTCTGCGCCGTGAGGCCGCGTTCCGCCTCGGCGACCTCCTCCAAAATCTGTTTCGCCCGTTCGTAGTAGAGTAGACCGGACTCCGTCAGTGAGAGATGGCGCGTCGTCCTCTCGACAAGCGTGGTGCCGAGAACCTCTTCGAGTGCCATGAGCTGGCGGCTGACGGAG
Organism: uncultured Alphaproteobacteria bacterium; assembly: GCA_963734795.1. Taxonomy (GTDB): domain Bacteria; phylum Pseudomonadota; class Alphaproteobacteria; order Rhizobiales; family Xanthobacteraceae; genus Bradyrhizobium. The sequence continues at coordinate 349,142 of CAVTIW010000007.1, read as the reverse complement.
GTCAAGGAAAGGCCCAGCTGACGGCCTGCGGCCGACAGATTCCCCGCATCCGCGATCTTAATGAACACCCGCATTGCCGCGAACTTATCCATATTCGGATTATCGCGAAAAACGGGAAGATGTCTCGCCAAATCTCCAGGTACTCACCAAAACCGGGTGACTCTATCTGTCTGTCGCTGGATGACGGAACAGAGGAGCGAGCTATGAAGATCTGCGTATTCGGCGCCGGGGCGATTGGCGGTTACATGGCGGGGGAGCTCGCATTGGCGGGTCATGAAGTGTGTGCCATTGCCCGCGGTGCGCATCTGGCGGCGATTCGGAGCCACGGCCTCAAGTTAATCGTAGACGGACAGACGCGCACGGTAGACTTGCCGGCAAGCGACGACCCCGCGGCGTTTGGCCCGCAGGACGTCGTGATCTGCGCGCTGAAGGCGCAGCAGGCCCACGCCAGCGCGGACGCGTTTGCTCCGCTCCTCGGTCCGCGCACCGCCGTTCTGACAGCGATGAACGGCATTCCCTGGTGGTACTTCTATAAGGAGCGCGGCCCGCTGAACGGCCATCATTTGGAAAGCGTCGATCCCGGCGGCGCGCAATGGAACGCGATTGGACCGGAGCGCGCCATCGGCTGTGTCGTCGACCCCGCCTGCGAGGTCGTGGCACCCGGAGTGATCGAACATCGCCTGTTCAAGCGCTTTACCATCGGCGAACCCGACGGCTCTACCTCGGACCGCATCGTGGCCCTGCGCGATGCCTTGGCTTCGGCCGGCTTCGATGCGCCGATCCGCGACACCATCCGCTGGAACATCTGGCTTAAGCTCTGGGGCAACGTCTGTTTCAATCCGATCAGCGCTCTTACCCTTGCGACCCTCGATCGCGTCACCTCGGAGCCCGGCCTCCGCGCCCTATGCAAATCCATGATGGCCGAAGCCCAGGCGATAACCGCATCGCTCGGTCTCACCATTCCGGAGCAAATGATGGAGAGGCGGCTGAATGCAGCCGGTTCCGTCGTCGGTCACAAAATTTCGATGCTGCAAGATCTCGAACGAGGCCGATCCCTGGAGATCGATGCACTCGTTACCGCCGTCCAGGAAATGGGCCGCCTCGTCAAGGTCGCAACACCGACGATCGATACCGTGCTTGCGTTGGTACAGGAACGTGGCCGGCAGGCTGGACTTTACGGCAACGATGCCCCGCTAAGCTCGGGCTTTCCTGCACCAAACCTGACGCGGCTCCACGCATAGGCCGAGTCTCGACCTTTGGCAGCGAGCGGCGCGGCCTCTAAGCGAAAGCCCCGACTCGAAAGCAGGCGGCCTTATGCTGGACATCAGAACGGCGAGTCACCGTTCATTCAGCACGGGCGACACAGACAAAGCGTCGTTCATCCAAATACTAATGTTCAGGCCGCCCCCGTCAGGCGTGAAATCCTGACATTCGATCTTCGCATTGGGGATTTCCATGTCGGCTAGTTCTGTTCTGTCCTTCAGTGCCGAGCGGGAGCACTGACGGGATGCTGATTCCAGCTTTGTTAAGTCGGCTCCCGTTACCGCTTTGCCTGCCTTCGCGAGTAGCCCGAACCACTCGTTCGGTGGAAAGCCGCCCTCATCCCACGTCAGGGAAATGCCGGCATGCCGATGACCCGTGCAGCTCAGCACACTTTTGGGGTTTCTGAAGAACACGTCTTCGCCTGAAGGCGAATAGTGGTCGAAACTTTCATCGGTCGCTTCAAGGAGACGCGCGATAATCCCCTTGCACTCGGCCGAGTCAGCAGCTCTTTCGATCGGGGCCGCAAATGCCGATGTAGCTCCAAACACCAAAAGAATAGCAATCGCGGTGCCGCAAAGCCTCATCAAACTTTCCTTTCAACCTTCGTCTGAACGCAGAATTGTTGTGCCTATCACAACAGCAATTGGACTTTCCGCCTGATCGCCTGCAAAGCCGACAGCGCCACGGCTAAATGAAGCTGCCGCCTATGTTCCCGACTGCGCGCGCTTCGCCTCTACCTGTGCGTTCGCGTATGCCTTCAACAAGACTATGCTCGCCCTGCCATTATCGTCGACCTTTGCGACGCGGCAGCGTTTATTGACATGCCCGACGGCCGCACCCGGCTATTGAAGGCTTGGACTTTGAAAATCGCGACCGCTCCGGCCACATGCGGGCCGAGGAGATGACGACGACGCCAGGCCACGCTTGTGGCCGCATTGAGTCACGCCTCGCCCGATGAATTGCGATGATGGCGCTTGACGGAATGCGAATGCCGGCGGGTCGAGGAACTTCTCGTGCATGGATCACGGCTCCCAACGCTATTGGTTCTGCCCGATCCTGCGCTGGTTCAAACTCGACTTCTTTGGGGAAGCGTTTCAGATATCTGAATATATCTTTGAAATTCCGGATGGCAGTCTCGTATAGCCGGCCATCCCATTCCAGAGAAAAATCGAAGCGCCGTTGATCTGCACGGCGCTGCTACTAAGCCGTTTGATGTTCGCATCATTGAAATACATTCTCCGGATTGCGATTCCGAAAACCTAAAACTCGATCGCAATTCCGAGTTGCGAAGGTTCGACACGGATACGGATGAGATCGGCGGCTCGAATTCCTCTCGACAATGGCATGCCTTAGCGGCGGCAGCTGATTTGAAGCAACTCGTCGTTCAACCCGAATGCACCAGCGCCTGCTGGTTTCAGACGGCTGAAAATTCAATTTAGTGGTGTCGATGGATTGCGAACCCACATCAGCTTCGTCGATGACCTCTTGCTTACGCAGTTCGGAGAACGAAAATGCTGATTTACCTGCCGATCATTATTCTGACTTCCCTGCACCCCACGCTTATCGCGGATGTCGTGCCGAAATTCGATATCGCGCGGGAGTGCCGGTTCGAAATCGGCTCGAAGGTGGAGCTGAATAGCTGCGTGACCCGTGAGACGCAAGCGCGCGTGAAACTTCAAACGGAATGGAAACGATTTGCTCCCAGCGAAAAAAGCATCTGTAACCGGCAAGTCGGCGGAGACGGCAGGCACGGCATTTCCAGTTATCGCGAATTGCAGGCCTGCCTCAGCCACTCCGTTACCTACATGGCTGGTCCGATTGCTTCCGGCTGGAGCGGTTGCCGGGTGGGGCTTGCACCCACTGGAAAGCGCCGCCTTTGCACGGAGCACACCCAACCCGGACATTGACCCCCAACCCGAGATCGCACGTACACCATCGCGCAGTTGAGAGAAACTGAAACGGTTCTGCTCGAAGCTCGCCAGCAGGATCAAGAGTTTTCTGCAAGGCTTCGAAACCAAAAAAGGCCGCGACATTTGGTGGGCAAAGAGCCGGGCCGAAGAAGCTTTCGCGTTTCTGCTGTTTGCCGGGCACGCCGGCATCGGCGACGACAGCATGCGATGAAGACGAATTTGAGCAGCGCGGCTGTGCGAGCCGTGAACAACCTGCCGACCTCGTATCGGGCTTACGAAGAATTTAATCGAACAATCAAGCCGTGCTTCCCACGTCTTCGCTTGTCCAAACGCAAGGAGAAACCGATGAAACTGACGACCATCGCACTGGCACTTGCTTTTACGCTCCCAGCGACGTTCGCCTTGGCGCAAGCCCCGATGAACCTGCCAGGAACTCAGTACCGCACCACAGGCGTCATGGTCAGCCTGCCAGGAACTGAGTTACCCACCACAGGCGTCACGGTCGGCCAGACAGGCCATATCGCCGCCAGACCCATGAACATCTCCGGGAACACGCTGGGTCCCATCGCAGTCGCAGCTGATCCCAGCGGATCGACACTGACTCCCATCGCAGTCGCGACTGATCCAAGCGGATCGACACTGACTTCGTCGGCTCTGATGCCCGGCCGTACCACAGGCGTCACGGTCGGCCGGACAGGCCCTATCGCCATCAGACCCATGAACATCTCCGGGAACACGCTGGGTCCCATCGCAGTCGCAGCTGATCCAAGCGGATCGACACTGACTCCGTCGGCTCTGATGCGCGGCCGTTGAAACAAAAAAGCCCCGCGAGATGCGGGGCTTTTTTTCGCGAATTGATCGCCGGCAATGACGAGGCAATCGTCCTAGATGTTGGGGTGAGAACCGCGTCGGCTCTACAGCCTATCGCGCTCTGAGCCGACACGGGGAACTCTTCGGATAGACGCTGCGAGGATCAACAATGAACTCGCCTTCCATGCGCCCGAGCAGACAAGGCGCGCGGATTATTTCGGAGCGCATTGTCGCCCACACGACACCGCCGTCTTCGCGAATCTTGGTGTACTCTTTTTTTATCTCATGCGGGTCGGCGGTGCAGTAGCGACATGCCCTTCAGCCACTCCAGCACGATCAGCTCGTGAAGCGGAACAAGCCCGTCGGGCTGAAACGCGGGAAAGACGAAAGAGTTGATCCTCCGCATGATGGTGGAGAAGCGGTCGTAAGAATTTGTTGACAGGCAAGTGGTTTTGTAAACCGAAGGTCGGGAGTTCAATCCTCTCAACCGGCACCAACGCCTCCAGTGATTTCCTGCAAAAATGTAGCCGCACATTTCGAGCGGTTTGGATCCGACAGGTTTTACGACGACGCATCCAGGGGGCCCACGGCGTCAAATCGCACGCACGATGGATCGCAAAAAATAAGGCTCCAGCTTGCCGAAACGAGCTGGAGCCTTCGGTATTCTCACCTCGATCAGGGCTTTGCCGCGCCCTGGACGCCAACGTAGCACGCATAGACGGAGGTGCTCGCACACATGTACAATCGATTGTGCAGCATTCCACCGAACACCAGGTTGGCGCAGGTTTCGGGCAGATGGATTTTGCCGAGCAGGTCGCCCCCGGCGCTGTAGCAGCGGACACCGTCCTCCTTGGGGTCGCCCCAACCCATGCTGCACCAGACGCTGCCTTCGGCGTCGCAGCGCATGCCATCGGTAAATCCGGGCGCGAAGCCTTCCGCAAAGATTTTCCCGTTGGTCACCTTGCCGGTGGCGATGTCGACGTCAAAGGAGCGGATATGGGCCGGACCGCCATGGGTGATGCCGCTGTCGATGACGTACAGCTTTTTTTCGTCCGGCGACAAGCAAATGCCATTCGGCTCGACGAAATCGTCGACCACGACCGTGACGTTGCCGCTCTGCGGATCGACACGATAGACGTTGTGCTTCTCCTGTTCGCGGTCGGCTTTCAGCCCCTCATAGTTGCCGTCGCTGCCATAGGTCGGATCGGTGAACCAGATCGACCCGTTGGAGGCGACCACCAGATCGTTGGGCGAATTGATCTGCTTGCCGTTGTACTTCTCGGCGACCACGCTGATGGTGCCGTCGTGCTCGGTGCGTACTACGCGCCGGCCCGCATGCTCGCAACTGAGCAACCGACCTTCCCGATCGAATGTGTTGCCATTCGAATTGAACGATGGTGTGCGGTACACGCTGAGGTGATTGTCCTCCTCGAGCAGCCGCATGATCCTGTTGTTCGGAATATCGCTGAAAAGCAGATAGCGGCCTGCACTGTTATAGGCCGGGCCTTCGGCCCAGCGAAAGCCGGTGGCGACCCGCTCGACCGCGCCGGTGCCGACGCTGCCTTTGAAGCGTTTGTCGAGAGATTCGATGTGGGTGTCGGGATAGCGGGTGTTCGGCAGCGGTCCGAGCGGAAGCTTTGCACTTTGTGACTGCGGCATGCCAACGCCGGTCTCTCCGAACGGGCCCTCCGTTGCAGCGGTCGCACTCTTCAGTGTGGTCGCCATTGCACCAGCGGTCGATAATGCCAGAAATGCGCGTCTGTCCATGTTTCCTCCTTGCGCCCTTGTTTTGTCGGGCTTGAAAAAAAGCATACACGAGCATCTGTGTGGTCAGGACGTTGCCGTACGCCGACCGGATTTGAGCGGTGGCGTGCGGCGATTACTCTGCAGTGCGTCATGCCGCGCAGAAAGCCCATGCCCGCCTATAACACCGCGACACATTGCGCGTCCATCTTGCGGCGCACTCGTTTGGCGGGCCGCGACGCAGGCGCTACTGCTGGTTGCAGAACAAAAAGACGGGCGCCAACTCCCCGACCGAAGGTCAGCTCCCGATCCGCACAACAGAAACAGCGGACGGCGGCTGGCGTCGACCTTGGCGACGCGGCCGCGGATGTCGCCGTCGAGCTTGTAGAAATAAAGGTCGCCCTTGAAAACGCCGGGGCGCCCGGCGTGTAAATGCCGCACCGTCTCCCAGCGCTCCTCGATGGGCGCGTCGGGCCCGACCAGTCCGGAGACGATGGCGGCGCAGACTCCACCGCCATGGGCGCCGGGACGGTGCAGGAAGGTTGCCTTCGGCCTTGAGGACGCGCCGCTTGATGAGCGCCATCAGGTCGTTCGAGCCCGGCCACGGCGACTTTGTCGTTTGTCAGGCATGATGAGGGGAATAGGCGCAGCGTCAATCGCCTAAAGCCAGGCGCATACCAGCGCCAGGTTCGCCGCGCACGCCGCCAGCAGCGCGACCGTGAGCGCGATGTGCAGGCGTTCGCAGGAGGTTTGGAGGAGCGTTCTCATGATGGCGAAAACATCGGGCGATTCTAGCCGGAGAGTCTCGGGCAATATTTTTGCCGGGATTCAGGACTCGTTTACGACTCAGGGACTCCTGCGATTGAGGGAATCGGGCCGAAATGGCCCGAACCGGCGGCCTGCAGATCTCACAGGCGCATGAATCGCCGGTCCTGTGCCGCGGGCTGAAACCCTATTCGGGCCCCGGGCGTTAAGGTGGTTTGGCGGAGGATCCCATGCCCTACGCGCTGTTCAGCAACGAGGCCAAGCTGAGCAAGGCCTATCCCACCGAAGCGGAAGTCTGGAAACTCGCCCGGCAAAGCGGGCTTGTGGTCGACGCGGTTTCGGAGAAAGAAAAGTCTGCGCCGCGGCCGGTGCTGGACAACGACTACGAGATCAAGCCCTGCCAGCCCGACCCGCAGGAAGATCCCGCCCAAAACCAGGCCGAGGCCGAGCGCGAAGCCCAACTGGCATTCAATCTGCATTCGTGAGGGGTTTTTGTTGCCGAGCTTCCGGCAGCCGTCATTCTGGAGCGCGCCCGCGGTCCGCGCAAAGCGCGGCCCGATGACAGGCTCCGCGCGAATCCAGAAGTCTCTCGCCTGATCATCTCTGGATTCCGGATTTGCGCCAAGATGGCGCATCCCGGAATGCCGAAAAACCGGGTTTTTTGAACCTACGGGCTCGCAACCGCCAGCGACGCCTGTTCGGCGGCGAGCGTCACGCAGGCTTTCCTGCGGTGCAGCCCCCGGATCGCGCCGGTGACCTTGAGTACCTTGCCGGCCGGACACGAAGCGTCCTGCACGAAAGCGACCTCGTAGGGCGCGAGAATGAGGGGTTCGGATTTCAGCACGGTCTGGGCAAAACACGGCAGGGCAACCGCGAAAAAAATCAACCCTAACACCAAGGCACGCATGTTCGCTGTCCATCAACCGGCATCGCCACAATAACCGATCACGCGCAGAAGTTCCGCGCACGACGAAATTATTTTTGCGACAGACCAGCCCGCACGGTCGTTGTTTTGTAACAAAAAGGCCGGCGCGAGCCGGCCTTCCTGCGTAGCAAGGCGTAATCCCGTCAGTACCGCGCGGCGACCGGGCCACCCCAGCCGAAGCGGTAATTTATGCCGGCCTTGACGGTTTGCTCGTCGTCGCGGAACCGGGTTCCGACGATCTCGGCGGGGCCGCTCGTGAAGGTGGTGCTGCCGAAATTGTAGTACTGGTATTCCAGCTTGGCGGACCAGTTCGGCGCGAACATATATTCGAGACCGGCGCCGACGGTGTAGCCATCCCTGTGGCCTCCATCAGTGGTAAAGGCCTCCGGCACGCCGGCGAAGCTGACGCCGATATTGTTGTTGTCGCGCCAGGCGTAGCCGCCCTTGGCGTAGAGCAGCGTCGGACCCCAAGTATAGCCGAACCGGCCGGTGACCGAACCGAGTTGGTTGGTGTTCGCGGTCACCAAGGTGCCCCCCGGAAACACCGTGCCACCGTTGCTGTTGTTGGTCATCCAGTCGTACTGGGCTTCAACGCCGATCACCCAGTTGGTTGCGAACTGATAATCGGCACCGCCCTGCACGCCGCCCATGAAACGGCCGCCATTGCCCTCGAGGCTGTTGCCGCTGGCGAACGCACCGCCGATGTTGCCGCCGATATAGAAGCCGGTCCAGTTGTAGACCGCTTCCGGCGCCGTATAGGCCGGAGCCTTGGTGTAGGTGCGCGCCGGCATATCAGCCGCCAGCGCAGGCGCCGCGAATGCGATTATGGCGGCGGTTCCGAGCAAAAGCTTTTTCATGATGTTCCCCGTTACTGTGTTGTGACCCTCATCAAACAACATGGCATCAATTTGGTTGCTTGGCGGTAAAGGCCGGGACACGGATGTTTCTAACTGTGACAGCGCAGCAACAACGCGCTTTTGTTCCCTTGAAATTACAACTTTTTCGCCGAAAAGACGGCTTGCAGCCATATTCTACGTCGACTTAAACCAAGGCCGGTTCGGACCTCGCTGAAAAGTGATCGGATTGCGGCCCGCTTTCGACGCGATTGCAGGGGTTTACGAGGAAATAGTCGCTCCACAGAGGGCCGGCTCGCGCTCGCGGAACCTTCCATCGGGCTGGGCCTGGGACGGCCCATTCGGCCGGCTCGACCGGCAACGACTTCGGAAAACGGCCCGTCAGCGCGTCATCTTTTCCAGGTCCGGGAACGGCGCATAGACCACGCCCGCGCAGACTTCACCGGCGTTCTCGACCACATGGTCGAGCCGGCCATCGACGTAGACAATGGCGCGTTCGCGGGCGTCACGATAACTGCCGTCGGATTCGCGCGGGACAAAGCGCACGCAGCTGACAAAACGCAGCCGCCCGCCGACGGTGCGCTGTACCGGATCCGCCATCGCACCATCATGCACGCCAACGGGATTGTTGAGATAGGTTTTCATGAACGCCAGCAATTCGACGCGGTAATTGCTGGGAAAAGGCTGGTTGGCGACGCCGCGATCGTCAGTAAAGCTGATGCTTCTGCCGTCCTCGTTGCCGGCACAGGCCGCGAGCGCGATCGGCAGCAGCAGGATCGACGCACACTTTGCCCACATCCCCAAACTTTGCCCACATCCCCAAACGTAGCTCGTCTTTCAAATCCAACGCCAGAGCCGGTTCTAGCCCTTTCACAGATCAAAGGAAATCCGCATTTCGATTTCACCCCGACGCCGATGTTGGCAGCCTAAGGCACCGGCCCGTCACCATTGGGGAAGCAATGGCGTACGGGCCGGGCCTGATATCCGCAAGGCAGCGGTGGAGCAATGTGGATCGTGCCGCGCCCTCCGCGGATCGGTATCAGCGCTTGTGGAAGTGGTGATGACGGAAATGCCGGTGGTGATGATGAGGGTGGCCCATCCTGGCATGGGCGTTCAGCACGCTGGCCTTCATCTGACCGGTTTTGACGGCCGGTGCATGCGTGGCCCTGGCGGTGCCGGCCGCCATCGCGGGTGCGGCGAGAACGGAAACGGCCAGCAGCGCCGCGGAAATTGTCTTCAACATGAGATGTCCTTCTTTCAACGGGGATCACGAGGTGCCGGTCGGATGGCCGGGTTCGTCGATCTGACCGTGACCCTAGTTGCCGCGCGCTGAACCCCTGCTGAAGCGCAGCGATGGGCTTCGTTCATCGGGATGACATATTCGTCATGTTCCGTCCGGAATGCAGCCGGCGCGGTTCCGCCACAATCCGTCAAATTGGGCGATCACCGGGGAATGCCCTGTTGCGGCTGGTGTTCACATCAACGGGCGCCGGTGTAGGATTGCCCCCTTGAACATCGGGAGCGACAGATGAACAAATTTGCGATCAGGCTTTTGGCGCTGGCCATGTATTCGATGGCACTGATGGCGGTGCCGCTGCTGACATCCGCCTATGCCGCGGGCGGTGAGAATCCGGCGCCGCCGGCGTCGGACACCAAGAAGGAAAAGAGGAAGCCTGCGAAGAGGACCGATAGGAGCTCCAGCATCGACGATCCCCGCTTCCTGGAAGGTTATCGCGCTGCCTACGCCACGATCTACGACCGCAACGATTACGCCGCGGCCATTGCGCAGTTGAAGGCGCTCGGCCAGGACGACCGCGCCGATGTCGCCAATCTGATCGGCTACTCCTATCGCAAGCTCGGCGACTACAAGGTTTCCCAGATCTGGTACGAGCGCGCGCTCAAGGCCGACCCGAACCATGTGCGGACCTGGCAGTATTACGGGTTGTGGCAGCTCGAACAGGGCAACCGCGAGCAGGCGCAATATCACCTGAACCGGATCGGTCAGATCTGCGGCACCGACTGCGCGGAATACCGCTCGCTGGCCGCCGCTCTCGAACAGCCGCCGGGCACCGGCCTCGTTTACTGAATTCGGCAACGTCAATCGGCCGGCGCGACCTTGAGGGTCGCGCCGGCTCTATTGCATCCGCTGAACGAAAAATACACCCGATCGCATTGGGCGCGGTGAAGCCAAGGATTTTTGCCCCTGGCTCTCATATCACTTCATCATCGCCTGCGCCTCGGCCCTGAAAGCCTGGCGTGAAGCGTCGCGCGAATAGAACATGTGGCCGCCCGGATAGACCACGAGCTTGACCCGCTCGGGCGAAGCGTAGGCCGGCAACTGGTCGAGCAGAATCCTGGTGCCGAAATACGGCGTGGCGAGATCGAACAGCCCGTGTCCCACCAGCAGCTTCAGCTTTGGGTCGAGCGCGAGAATCTGCCGCAACTGGGAAATCAACTCGGCGGGATTTTGGCCGCGGCCAAAATCCCAGGCCTTCCCGACCGCGCCGCTGAGCACCTCGTAGGAGCCATCCGGCCGCCAATTGAGCTTGCGCGTGGTGAGATCGACCGCGGCGCTGGTCAGCGGTGCGTACAGGGGTTCGCCGGACGGATCGCTGAAATGATAGAAGCTCGAATCCGGATAGGGATCGAGGCCCAGGATCGAGGCGTCGTAGCGCCCGGTCACCTTGCCGTCGCGGCGGTCGAATTCGCGGCGGAATTCGATGCCGTCGAAGCGTCCGGCCAGCCTGCGGCTCACGGCCTGGTCGATTCCCGTCAGCGCCGCTACCTTGTCGGCAAGCCGCGTCGTGGCTTCGGTGTCGGCCTGTCCCTTGATGAGGTCGGCCAGGAAATCGCCTCGCGCATAGCGTTCGACGTCGGCCATGTCGGCGCGGGTAACGGCGCCTTTGGTCTCGCGTGCGACTGCCGCCATGGTTGGCAGGCTCGCCACATATTGCAGAATGCTGGAGCCCGAAAATTCGCGGAAATCGAGCACCGGAGAAAGCAGGATGAGGCCCCTCACCCCGACGCCCTGCTGGATCTGCAGCTCGCGAACGATCTTCGGCCCGCGAATGCCGCCATAGCTTTCGCCAACCACAAATTTCGGCGAGAGCAGACGGTCGGATTTTTCCAGCCAGCGCCGGATCGTCATCGCGATCGAGTTGACGTCGCCATCGACCGAAAAGAGCCGCTTGCGCACCTCCTCGCCGGTGGCGACGAAGCGGCTATAGCCGGTGCCGACGGGATCGATGAAAACGAGGTCGGTAAAGTCGAGCCAGGTGTCGGCGTTGGGCTCGAGGTCGGGCGCGGCGGAGGAAATCGCCGCGTCGGCGTCGATGGCCAGCCGCCAGGGCCCGACATTGCCCAATTGCAGACAGGCGGAAGACGCGCCCGGGCCGCCATTGAACACAAAGGTCACCGGTCGGACCGCCGGATCGGCGCCCTCCAGTTGGTAGGCGGTGTAGGCGATATCGGCCTGCGGCTCGCCCTTGTCGTCGAACAGGCGGATCGAACCGGCGGTGGCCGTGAGGGCGAGCGTGCGGCCGGGGAGAACCAGCGTCTGTTTGGTGGTGGAATCCGGCGGCAGGCGATGTTGTTCGGCGATGGCTGGCGGATTCGAGGGGGTGCCGCGTCCGCCCGTTGCCTTTTGACCCGAGGGCGTCGCGGCGGGTTGCGGCTGAGGCGGCTGCGGCGCGTCGTCGGCGCGTGCGCCGGCCACCACGAACAGCGTGAGAACCGCAAGGGCCACGCGCGCTTGGCGCGGCAGGGCGAAAGCAATGGCCATGTCTGTTGTTCTCCCTGCTTCCCGCGATCCGCCCGGCACGGCCGCAACAAGCCGCATTTGCCCCATAGCCGCGTTTCCAGCTCAAAACTGTGACGGGTTGGCATTCTGTGCAAGCTCGCAAGGCATTTTGACGTCGTGCGCACACTCATCGCCTGGCGCCCGTGACATTCGCCCGGGTAGCCGGCTAACTCGACAAGGACAGCCCAGGTCGTATAGACGAGCTTCCGCGCCCCCGCTTCCATCCGCGCCCATATGAGCCCGCGATCCCATGACCACGCCCAAGCGATATGACCGGATCGCCTTCGTCGCGAGCGCGGGCCCGGAGGCCCAGCAGGCGCTTGCGCAGCTGACGGAGATCTACGGCAATCACGATCCCGATACGGCCGACGTCGTGGTGGCGCTCGGCGGCGACGGATTGATGCTGCAAACGCTGCATCGGCACATGCATTCGGGCAAGCCGATCTACGGCATGCACCGCGGCACCGTCGGCTTTCTGATGAACGAGTTCAGCACGCACGATCTGCACGCCCGTCTTGCGGCCGCGCGGGAATCCGTGATCCATCCGCTGCTGATGCGCGCCACCGACGTGCACGGCAAGGTGCATCTTCACCACGCCATCAACGAAGTCGCGCTGTTTCGCCAAACCTATCAGGCGGCACGCCTGCGAATCCTGATCGACGAACGCGAACGCATGGCCGAGCTGATCGCCGACGGCATCCTGGTGGCGACCCCGGCCGGATCGACCGCCTACAATCTCTCGGCACAGGGGCCGATCATCCCGATCAACGCCGCGCTGCTGGCGCTGACCCCGATCAGCGCATTCCGCCCGCGGCGCTGGCGCGGCGCCCTGCTCCCCAACACCGCCTTCGTCGTCATCGAGGTGCTCGAGGGCGACAAACGCCCGGTCGCGGCGGTGGCCGATCACGACGAGGTGCGCGACGTCCGCCGGGTCGAGGTACTTTCCGACAAGACCATCTCGATGCGGATGCTGTTCGACCCCGGCCACAGCCTGGAGGAGCGCATTCTGAGCGAGCAATTCGGTTACTGACGCCCGGCTGCCGGCCTCGGCGGGTGTTTTCAACCATTCGTTAACGAGGGCGGGATATGGTTAACGCGGAGTATACCGAGAGGTTCGGTACCCGCTTAGAGCCCGGCCATGTTCCGCATCGATTTCAACAAGCTGCGATTTCTGGTGTGCGACGACAATCCGCATATGCGCCGCATTTTGCGGACGCTGCTGCATTCGTTTGGCGCGCGCGAGGTCTATGAATCCGAGGACGGTGCCACCGCGCTGGAAATGTACAGCCACTACGTTCCGGACATCGTCATCACCGACTGGTCGATGCCGATTTTCGACGGTCTCGAACTCGCCCAGATGATCCGGCAACCGGAATCGAAGGGCAATCCCTTCGCTCCGATCATCATGTTGACCGGCCATTCCGAGAAGCGGCGCGTGACGGTGGCGCGCGACGCCGGCGTCACCGAATTCCTCGCCAAGCCGATCTCGGCCAAGGGGCTTTATCAGCGCATTCTGAACGTCGTCGCCAATCCGCGCCCGTTCATCAAGACCAAGACCTATTTCGGCCCGGACCGCCGGCGCAATACCAGCAACGCCTATATCGGCCCCGAGCGCCGCCTCGGCGGCGAAGCGGAAGTGCTTCAGCAGCCCTCGCTGCTCGACAAGGCGCGGACCACGGTTTAGCGCGAGGCAGCAAGGAAAGCATCATGGCGAAAGAAAAGCCCGCGGCGCTCCAGATCGAGACCTTCGCCGACCATCACGTGATCACGCAGCCCAATCCCCTGCGCAAGGTATTGCGGCGCGTCGCCGAAAAGGATCGCGACGATCCGATTGCGCGCGCGGAAAAAGCCCTGGCCGGCCTGTCAGGCGAATTCAAGAACTGGATGGGCATCGAAGCCGACCGGCTCGCGGCGGCGCACGCCGCGATTCTCAAGCACGGTTTTACGAAAATCACGCGCGAAGAACTGTTTCGCGCCGCCCATGACATCAAGGGCGACGCCGACACGTTCGGGTTTCCCTCCGCCGGCGCCGCCGCCGATAGCCTGTGCCGGATCATCGAGCACGCGCCCGACCTCAACGACGTTCCGTCGAATCTGATCGCGCATCACATCAATGCCATCCAGGCGATCGTGCGCGAGCGCACCAGGCTCGACACCGCCAGCACTGCGAGCGAACTGAGCCGGCAGCTGCGCGGCGTTGCGGACGAATTCCTCGCGCACGCCAATCGCGACCGTCCCGAGCACCTCGAAGCCATCCTCGCCCCGAGCATCGTGCCGGCGGATTGAAGCCTGCGGATTCGCTTAGAGGCTGTCATGCCCCGCGAAAGCAGGGCATCCGCTACACTGCGGTTTCTCGATTCCATCGCTGGCGTCTCGGAATACCGGGCGGATTCAACCGGTTCGATCAAGCGCGCACCTCGAAGATCATGTTGAAGGGGGTCTCGGTTGCCCGCCGGAAGCGCTTAAAGCCCGCTTCAGTCGCGACCTGGCGCAATCTGCGTTCGCCCGCCTGCGCACCAAGCCCCAAGGCCACTTCTTGAGAGAGCGACGCAGGCGTGCAAATGAAGGTCGAAGCGTGATAGAAGATGCGCCCGACCGGGTTGAGATTGTCTTTCAGATGGTCATGAGAAAAGGGCTCGACGATCATCCACGCCCCGTCATTGGCCAGCGTTTCCTTTACATGCTTGCCAGCGCCCACGGGGTCGCCCATGTCGTGCAGGCAATCGAAAAATGCCACCAGATCATAGTCGCGCGATGGAAAGTCCTTGGCACTGGCCTGCGCGAACGTGATGCGGTCGCCGACGCCCGCTTCCTGCGCCAGCGTCTTGGCGCGTTCGATCGAGGGCATGTGGTAGTCGAACCCGAAGAACTCGGAATTTGGATAAGCCTTCGCCATTACAATCGTTGAGGCACCATGGCCACATCCCACATCGGCCACCCTGGCGCCGGCCTTCAGCTTCTCCTCGACGCCGCCGAGCGCAGGAATCCAGCTTGAAACCAGGTTGGCGCTGTAACCCGGCCTGAAAAAGCGTTCCGTGCCCGAGAACAGACACTTCGAATGCTCGTGCCAGCCAACGCCCTTCCCGGTTCGAAATGCTTCTGCGACCTTGGGTTCGTCGAGGTACGTGGACTGCACGACATCGAACGCACCGGCGAAAAAAGCGGGCGATCCCTCTTCGGCAAACGCCATGGCTTGCTCGGGAGAGAGTGAAAAAACGTCTTTTTCGAAGTCATAGTCGATATATCCGGACGCAGCCTGGCCGCACAGCCATTCGCGCACGTAACGCTCATGAAAACTCGTCTTCCTGGCGAGTTCGGACGGAGTGACCGGCGCGCCGTCGGCCATCGCCTTATAAAGCCCGAGGCGATCGCCGAGCAGCACGCTCGCGCCCGCAAGTGACACGCCGAGGTCGCCAACCAGCTTTCCCACAAGCTCGTTCAACTTTTCGGGATTTGGCTCACGCATTGCAGCCTCCTTTGGTGTTCGTTGTCGTCGTTGTTGCACCCAAATGAGATCGTCAAGCATCCGCGCGGCCCGCGCGGCGCCGTCCAGGCCTTCGAGACCGAGGCTTTCTCCTTGATCACCCCGCCGAATTTCGGATCGTGCGGCGGAAGTTGTTTGCCGGTGACGGTGGTAGCTTCGGGCGAACCTGGGACAGCTGTGACCTGCTGGGCCAGCGCCGAGGTGCAACCAAGGGCGATAGGAGACGCGCCCGCAAGCATGCTGCAACTAATTTCCATGCCAGAACACTCCCGTTCGAAGCCGTGCTTTGCGGAAAGGGTCGTGCGCTTAGGCGTAGAATGCTCAGTGAGTCGCCCAACTTTGATTTAGGTTCAAAAATGCGCGGGTGGAATCATCTGCACCGGCGAGCCTACAAGAGCGTCGTGAAGCTGACTTTCGCCAAGGGCGCTTCGCTCAAGGACCGCTCGGGACCGTTCAACGCCAGCCTTGAAGGCAACACCACGCGCGCGATTCGATCTGGGTGACGAAATAGATGAGGATGCCTTCAAGACGTCATACGCGCCGCGGCAGCCTGAACAGGTCATCGGCCCGATAGTCGAATCCGGCGCCTCATGGGTTTGCGCCTGTGCTGGCCAGAAGATCAGGCCGCGATCAGTTCGTGCTGGATCTGCGCCACCGCTTCGTCGGCCACCAGTTCGTCGCAGAACATGCGGGCTTCCTCCCGCGCCAATTCGGTGGCAAAGCGCCGCAGCAGGATCAGCAGCGGCTCAGCGGCCTGACGGTCGGTTTCACAATGCGTCAGCACGCGTTCGACCATCCGGCGCCGCAATCTTGCGACACCGCCGAGGCTGCCGGCAAACCCGTTTTCATGGCTGACCTCGAGCGCCACCCGGAACGCCGCGAATGTCGATTCCGGCAATCCGGCGCGCCGCAGCAGCGCCTGCAGGCTGGCGCCGCCGCGGTCCTGCAGCAGCGCCGAGACACGGGCCTGCGGCAGATCGGACAATTCCGCCAGCGCATGGTCGAACAGTTCGAGATTGCCCGACAACAGCGCGCGCAGGATCAGTCCGGCGGTAAGCTGGCCGGTGGCGCGCAGATGCCGCACCAGGCCACGCATGTCGTCGCCGCGCGAATCGCGCCGCGATATTGACGGTCGAGCGCTCGCGCGCCTCGCTGGCGATCCGCACCGCCCGATCGGCGCTGAGCCAGTTCCGGGCGACCACGAATTGCGCCAGCGTGTCCGACAGCTTGGCGACCAATGCCACCCGCGTCGCGGCGGGCAGATCTTCCAGCACCAGCATCGATTCCCGGATCGCGGCGAGATGGCCGTGGCGCTCGACGATGCGGTCCCAAGAAAACGGCGCCAGTTCGGCATAGGCATTTTCGATCAGCTCAAGCGCGGCCGAAGCGGTCCCGACTTCGGCGATCGCCGCGCAGACCGAGGCCGGAAGATTGACGCGGCGGGCGATGGCGCATTGCATCTCGCCATCGCCGGTGGCGATGATGTCGACGAGGTCGGCGTCGATCAGCAGCGGTGAATGTTCGAGCACCGGAAGCGCGACCGACGCCTGGTCGAGCGACAGCGCCTGCACGATGGCGGCGGGCGCATCGGTGCTGCGCGCAAACACTTCGGCCATGGCCTGGCGCACCAGCGGCGAGGCATCGTCGAGCAGCATCAACAGCGCGCCTTCGGCGGCGGCGCGATCGTCTTCGGTCAAATCTGAAATCAGCCAGGCCCGCGCCAAAGATCGCGTTGCCTCTGCCCGCTCGCCTGCCGGAGCGGTCCGTATCCAACTGATGAACTGCCGAACGATCATGGTCCTGCCGGCTTACGCAACTTGAAACGACACCGTGACGCGGTGCCACTGTCAACAGAAAATAAACCACGACGCTTAACAAAGCGTTCACCATAAACGGCTGGTTTTATTGACGTTTTGTTAAGGGTGCGGGCGCGGCGTCGCCAGGGACGGCGGTGGTTTCATGGTTCTCACCATGAGAAAATTAGCCGCTGAAGGTGCCGTTGCGATCGCTGAACAGATCGAGCGGTTGCGGCGCGCCGACGTTGGGGGTTTGCACGGGCGTCGCCGCCGCAACCGAGGTCGCTGGCGCAACCGGGGTCGCTGGCGCAACCGAGGTCGCCGCAGCGACCGACATCAGCGACGCAGAGTTGCCCCACAATTCGTGAATGGCGGACGAGACCGGTTGGGTTCGTTCGCCGCCCTGGAACAGCGAGCGGAAGATCGGATCGGATGGCGCCGACGCGCCGCTCGTCGTCGAGGCGGATGCCACGGTACGATGCGGCGTGACCGGAAAGCTCGACAGATAGGCCGCATTGTCGATCGGCGCGGTGGCCGATGCCGCGCCGGCGACCGTCGAACCCGTCGAAGTGCCGCCCACCGAGGCCATCGCGGACCGCGTCGCCGATGAACTGGCGGCGCTGGCGTAGCGCGAGGTCAGCACCGAATAGACTGCGGAGACGCTGCGCGCCTGCCCGCTGCTGTCGTAGAAGATCGAGCGGTTTGCCGCGGCGGCGTTGGGAAACAATTGCGCGCCCGAGGCCTGCGGGTTGTCCTCGGCATTGGTGATCAGCTTGGCCGCGCCGCCGACGCCCATGAAGTGCGCCATATAGAGTTCACTGTCGGTCGGACGACGGCCGATCATGCCGGTCAGCTTGAAACTGTTGGACTGGGTGAAAACCGCTGCCATCGCCGAACTGGCGGTCGGATCGTCGCGCAACTTCATGATCGCCGCCCGCGCGGTGGGATCGCTGACCGAGTAGCTGCCGGAGGAGGATTTGGTGATGGCGTCGGCGTATTGACCGTAGCCGAGTTGGGCGCCGGCTTCCTTCACGGTGCCGAGCCAGGTCTGGTCGATGAATTGATAGAGCCCGTGCGCCGACGAGGTCGAGGCGCCCGCTTTCGGATTGAAGTCGGATTCCATTTTCGCGGTCGTGAGCAGGTATTCGAAGCTGGTGCCGATGGTGGTGGCGGCCTGCTTGATCGCGCCGGCAATGCCGCGCGCGCGACTGATCGACACCTGCCGTTGCCGTGGCGTTTGATGTGTCGACCGCCATATTTGGTCCCCGCTCCCCGCGAAATGACCCACCCGGCCGGTTCGAAAGCTCCCACTGACGCCCAGGCCGCGGTCACCCTGCGGCGATTATGGTTAACGACGGGTTAATGGTGGCGCAATGGCCATTCCGGGACACGTGTCTTCGCGTGAACCGGAATGACAACCGGAGAATCACTTCCGATAAACCGCCTTTGGATCGAACAGCCGGTCGGCGTCCACGAACGACAATTGTGCAGTCCCCTCGCCTGGGGTCACCGCGCGGTAGAAGCACGAGTGACGGCCGGTGTGGCAGGCCGCACCTGTCTGTTCGACCCGGATCCAGACCGCGTCCTGATCGCAATCCACCCGCATCTCGACCACGCGCTGGACCTGGCCGGAGGTCTCGCCTTTTCGCCACAGCGATTGCGGGAGCGGCTGAAGTACCAGGCTTCCCCGCTGGCGATGGTCTTGCGCAACGCCTCATCGTTCATGTGCGCGACCATCAGCACCTCGCCGCTGCCGGCGTCGGTGGCGACACAGGTCACGAGGCCTGACGCGTCGAATTTGGGCTGGAATGCCAGCCCTTCCTCGATGTCATTGATGTCTGCGGATGTGGACACGGCAGCCCTCGCAAATTCCAGCCGAGGGTCAGCGCAGCGGCCCTCGCACCATGGACAGGAAACGCGCCTGCTCCGCCGGATTGTCGCGGAACATGCCCGTATAGCGGCTGGTGAACGTCATCGCGCCATGCTTGGCGACGCCGCGCACCGACATGCAGGTATGCTCCGCCTCGATCATCACCGCAACGCCGCGCGGTTTGAGAACTTCGTCGATCGCGGCCGCGATCTGGGCGGTCAGATGCTCCTGGGTCTGCAGGCGGCGCGCGAAGATATCGGTGAGCCGCGCCAGTTTCGACAGTCCCACCACCCGCTCGACCGGCGTATAGGCGATATGCGCCTTGCCGTAGAACGGCATCATGTGATGCTCGCATTGCGAAGTGAACTCGATGTCGCGGATCAGCACGAAATCGTCATAGCCGGCGGTTTCGCCAAAAGTGCGATCGAGCACCTCGGCCGGGCACTGGTGATAGCCCTGATAGAGTTCGTCGAAGGCTTCGACCACCCGGCGCGGCGTATCCAGCAGGCCCTCGCGGGCGGGGTTCTCGCCGATATAGCCAAGCAGCGTCTGCACCGCCTGCTCGGCTTCGGCGCGCGACGGGCGCGGCTGGTCGGCGCGCACCGCGGCGGCCAGAAACTCGGCAGGATCCAGCTCAGCCGGACGGGTTTCCGCAATCTTGGCGTCGGAAAGCTTCACGTCAGAGGGTTTGATGTCAGAAGGCTTGCTTGGGCGTAGGGATTTGATCAATGCGTCCATGTCAACTCCGTTCGACCGGTCCCGAGCGAGACCGGAGTGTCACCGGCAGACGGGGCGGCTTGCCGCCGGACGCCTGAGTACCACGATATTAACACCACCGCGGCCGAATTGGTTTCTATTTCCGGGCCCGCGGCGAAACGGCCGGACTGTATTTCCGTCATTTCCACCCATATATAGGACCATGGGCTGCGCTCGCCAAGGCCGGTCCCGCCCCACGGCCCGAGACCCCAATCTTATGCTGAACGACATCTACAACAAGCGCATCATCGAACTGGCCGGCAATATCCCCCGGCTCGGACGGCTCCCCGCACCTGACGCCAGCGCCACCGCGCATTCCAAGCTGTGCGGTTCGACCGTCAAGATCGACCTCAAAATGGACGGACCCGTCGTCACCGACTTTGCCCATGACGTGAAGGCCTGCGCGCTCGGCCAGGCCTCGTCCTCGATCATGGCGAGCCATGTGGTCGGCTCGACCGCGAGCGAACTGCGCGAACTGCGCGAGACCGTCCGCAAGATGCTGAAGGAAAACGGCAGCCCGCCGCAAGGCAAATGGGCCGACATCGCGCTGCTGGAGCCGGTGCGCGACTACAAGGCGCGGCATGCCTCGACCATGCTGACCTTCGATGCCGTGGTCGATGCGATCGGCCAGATCGAAGCCAGCGCCAAGCAGCCGGCTTCGGCGCAGGGCTGATAACCAGAACATCGGTCATTCCAGGACGCGCTTGTTAGCGCGGGCCCGGAATCCATGTTCCCGGTCGTGGTCATGGATTTCGGGCTCGCTCGCTCTTCGCTCGCGCCCCGGCGACAAGCGCTACGCGCTTGCGAAGGGAATGACGGTTTTGGATTTGCTACCGCTACCGCGCCGGCGCCGCGAGGCCGCCGGTCGGGGCCAGCGCCTCGGCCGTCTTGGTCTTGGCCGATGGCGCGGGCTGTGGGCTGGTCTCGGCCTGCACCGCGCTGCTGACGAAGCGATCCTGCACCGGCTTGGCTGCGAGTTCGGCCACCGGCACCACGGCGATATGCCGTCTGCGGCAGCACCTCGGCCACCGCATCGGTGGTGACGAGATTGGTCAGCCGCAATTCCGCCGGCGACAATTCGTGCAGATCTTCCCACGGCGGCACGTTGAGCGACAGCGACAACAGATCGCCGGCACCGCCCATGTCGAAGGTGTATTTGGCGAGACGGCCGATGTCGCGTTCCACGATCATCATATCCTGCGCGGTGTAGCTCGCGGCCTTGGCGTCGTCGGCGCGGTCGCCCATCCAGATCTGATGCACCCTGACATGGGCGGCCTCGGGCACGTAACGCGTCTTGCCCGACAGCAGCAGGAACACGCACATCAACTCGCAATAGGCCTCGGGCGCGACGCTGGCGCGATCGCCCTGCGCGGTGTGGGTCTGGACGCTGATGCCGACCGTGGTCAGCGCGCCGAGATCGCGCCAGCGCCGTCCGAGCGCGATGGCGTCGTTGACCGAACCGCCGCTGGAATCCAGCACGATGGTGGCGCCGTCGAGCTCGCGTCCGCGTGCGAATTCGTCGAAATCCCGCGGGCTGTCCGCGGTCACGATGCCGACCGCGCTGACCCAGCCCCGGCAATTCGGCTGGCACGCGACCCAGCTGAACCGCATCGGCAATTTGCGCTCTTCGAGCGTGGCGCCGGCATGCGCCGAACCGCCGAGCGGCCGGCCATGACGACAGGCAATGCGATGCAAAGGGCGGCGGCGCCGAGCAGCGCCCAGCCGCGAAGATCAAGCGACCTCACGAGCCTCAATTTGGTTCCTTCCCCCAAGCCCCAAACGGGCAGTGGCAACGGCCCCAGTTCAACGCCAATGATTCGATTCTGTCACACTGGCGTTATGAAAAAGGTAACCGCGCGAATCGCTACCGTCCATAGAACCTTTGCTGCACTGCCACCTAAAATATGCGATATTTCCGCAAGTGTGGCGCAAATACCCGCATCCGCAGGTTCCATGCTTGGGAACCGCGCAAGTCGCGCGCCCATGATTGCAGCACGTCGCCCATGAAGCATTCATCACCCATTCATCCTGTTCCGACTGCGCCGGCGCGGTGCAACGCCTGCCGCGCAATGCCGGACGCGCCATGATCTGGATCTACCGGCACACGCTGTCGCCGCTGGTCGGCTTACAACTGCCGCCATCTGCCGACCTGTTCGGTCTATGGCGACGAGGCGATCGAACGTTTCGGGCTGTGGGGCGGCGGATGGATGACACTGGCGCGGCTGCTGCGCTGCCAGCCCTGGGGCACCTCGGGAATCGACAACGTGCCGCTGACCAAACCGCCGGGCGCGCGATGGTATATGCCGTGGCGGTTCGGACGCTGGCGCGGCGTCAACGCGCCGTGAAAAGCTCTGCTGCACTGCTTCCAGACGAGGCGCGCATTGCTGTCGTGCCGGGAACTGTGCCCCGGGCGCCGCATTGGTTCGGTGTCCTTTGAGAAGGCACAATCAATGCGCTGGAAAATCAGCCACCGGGGTCATGATCCCAGACAGGTCGACCTGATCGCCATCTTCGCCTTGCTTATCGTCATCGTCGCCGCCTGCAGGTTTTTCGACAGCAGATCGGACACGCCGAGCACCACCGCTTTCATCGTCCCCAGCCAAAGCGTTCGCTGGTGAGCCGGGATTGGAGCGCGCTCAGGGAACCCTGATCGACAGCAGCAGGTTCGATTCAAACGATCGCCACCGGTAGCCAATTCCAAAATCCATCGGCTGGCTGCTTCGAAACAGCTCGGCGTATTTCGGCTGGTATCGTCCGGGGAATTCGGCGATCGGACCGGCGTAGCGGCCGAACGGAAAAAACCGCCATTTCTTCGGGTCGTAATCGCCCAAGCGGAATGCCGGAATCGTCCTGGATAATCGTAGCGCTGTTGGCGAGCAGGAAATCGCGCACGGTGGTGAAGTTGCCGGCGTGCAACAGATAGGACGCGCTCTTGATCAGGCTGTTGCCGGGCGCGAGCGTCGCGCAAAATTTCAGGAAGCCGCTGCTCCGAACCCCGCTATTGGAAAGATCGGTGCTGAAATAATACAGCGTCCGTTCCACCCGGTCGCTGCCGGCGAACACGATCCGGACGCCGCGGGTGGCATTCCTGCCGGCATTTTCGTTGGCGAAATACGCCTCTCCCTTGTCGTCGAGCGCGACCAGACTGACGTTGTGGATGGTCTTTCCCGAACGCGCCAGGAAAACATACAGGATCGGCAAGGTGCCGCTCAGCTGTCCGACGTGCAGATCGGTCTTCATCTGCTTGGTGATGAAGAAGCTGAAACTCAGGATCGAGCCCAGCGAACGCTCGACATCGTAGAGCGTGGACCCGATGTCTTCGCCGCGGCAGCCTCGTGAGATCAGGCACCGATCCGACCGGCTCGAGCGCGCTCAGCACGTAGGTCGTCGCCTTGGAATAAAACGCGTCCGCATAGAGGAAGTCCGGACCGCTGAACATGTAAAACATGGTCGGCCGCGGCGCCGCCAGATTGGCGTCGGCCCAGGCCCGGATTTTCGAAAGCTGGTGCTGCTCGAGCTGCCCGAACGCGGTATCGAAGAATCGTGCGTGGCGCTGCCACGCCGGATCCTTGGTCAGCGGCGTCAGCGGCGATGATCGCCGACGGCGGCATCCCCGCCAGGAAACGCGCGGTGTCGTCGGCGGTGACGATATCGGCGGCGCGTGCGGGCGCTGCGACCGCGAGGAACATGGTCGCGACGACGGCCGTCATTTTCAACGGCTGAAGCATCTCTATTCGCGGCCCGGGGATGCGGTCGCGGTGCCCGACGGGCGCTTGCGGAAAACGGCGTAAATCAAAAGGCCCGAAATCATTATCAAAATACCCAGAAACGACTGCAACGGCCGCTCCGTCAAAAGATAGTACATCATGAAGGCCGGTCACGAGCAGGAAAACCACCGGGGTGACCGGGTATCCCCAGGCGCGATAGGGCCGCGGCAGATCGGGCCGGGTGATGCGCAGCTTGATGACGCCGAGCACGGTGAAGAACGAGCAGAACAACAGGCCGAACTGGATGAAATCGAGCACGGCCTCGAAACTGCGGGTGAACAGCATCAGGCTGGCGACCGCGAGCTGGAACAGGATGGCATAGGCCGGCGCGCCGCTGGGTCGATTTGCGGGCGAACACCCGCAGCGCCGGAATGTCCTCCCCCATCGTCATCATCACCCGCGGGCCGATCCACATCATCGCGCTGATGGAGGACACGAGCCCGATGCAGATCATCGCCCCGACGATGCGGCCGCCGATGTCGCCGAAGATGTAGGTGCCGGCGATGCGGGCGACGTCGAGTTGTCCGGACAGTCTTGTCGATCGGCGTGGTGTGGAGGAACACCGCATTGAGGGCGACATACAGCACCAGCACGATCAGCGTTCCCGCCAGCAGCGCGCGCGGCAGGTTTTGCTGCGGGAGTGTGCATCTCGCCGATGATGTAGGTCGCCGCGTTCCACCCGGAAAACGAATACATCACGAACACGAGGCCGATCGCGAACGGCGCGCTGGTGACATAAGCGAAGTCGGAACCGGACGGCGCGAACGAGACCGGTTGCGGCGTGCCGATGACAAATCCCGCGATCAGGAACGCGACGATCAGCACCACTTTCAGGATGGTCGAGATCAATTGAAAAGTGCTGGAGTGCCTGACGCCGCTGAGCTGCACGATCGACACCAGCCAGACCACGCCGACCGCAAGCGCCAGCGGCGGGGCGTCCGGAAATACCGATTTGCCATATTCGCCGAACGCCATCGCGGCCAGCGCCACCGGCGCGGCAAAACCGACCGTCGCCGACACCCAGCCCGCCAGAAATCCGAACGCCGGGTGAAAGGCGCGGGTCAGGAAATTGTATTCGCCGCTCGAGCGCGGAAACATCGCGCCAAGCTCGCTGTAGGAAAACACCCCGCACAGCGCGACGATGCCGCCGACGGTCCACAACAGCAGGATCGCAAAGCCCGAAGGGATGTCCTTGACCTGAAAACCGAGGCTGGTGAAGACGCCGACGCCGACCATGTCGGCCACCACGATCGATGTCGCCACGATGACCGAAACGGTGGAGCCGCCGCCGGGAAGCCGGCCGGGCCACGCCGCGCTTCCCGTTCCTGATGCCGCCATGTCCGGTTCATCGCCCGCCTGATTTTTCCATCGTGCAGGCTGGCCCCTGCCAATTCAAGCAATGTTAACAAGGATTTAAATCCGAACTGGAATCTGGTAACTAAATACCGCTGAGGACACATAAGACGTTGTGGCCACCCGCCTCATCGCGAAAGCACGCTCACCGCCCCACAATCGCGACACGATTTCGTGTTCTTTATTTTGGGTTCTCTGGCGGTTTCCGGGCGTGGGGAATTTTCCCGGAAGCTTAACGTCACCTAAACGCCAGCGACTGAAAATACGCCGATCGCCGGTGGACATTGGGGGCAGTGGGTGGATGGTCGGGGCCAATCCGAAATTCCGGACGTCTGATGACGCAGGCCAGGTGATGTCACCCGGCGCGGCGCGCGTTCGGCGCGCGCAAGCGCCACAACGTCGTGCCGGTCTTAACCGGTGGCGCTGGATCGGTATTATTTCGGCGTTTGTCCCGCTGTCGTTCGTTCTGGTTCAATGCGGACAGGCGCCGGGCGCCGGCACGCTGGCGGCCAATGCGCAGGCTACGGCGGGCGACTCGTTCGACGACCGGTTTCCGAAACCCCAGTTCAGGGATCGCTTCCCGACCGCGAGCGAGAACCTGGCACAGCGGCAATCCTCCGACGCGCCTGCCCCGCGCATGGCGCAGGCAGAGCCCGCTCCCTACCGGGTTGCGTCGCTGGCGCCGCAGGTGCCGTTCGAACCTCCGGCGGTCCGGGAAGACCAGACCACGCTGGTCAGCCTGAAATCCTCGGCGTTTCCCTATCTCGGTAACAATCCGCGTACCGACGAGCCGTTCCTGAACGTCTCCAACGGCGAACGCCGTGGCCACCGCGGTATGGGCGGCAAGGTGTTCTGGCAGGACCAGACCTTCAACGACAGCCGTGTCCTGATGCATGTCCCGGAGAATTTCGACGTCCGCAAACCGGGCGTCATCGTGGTGTTCTTCCATGGCAACGGCGCGACGCTGGAACGCGACGTGCGCGACCGCCAGCTGGTGCCACGGCAGATCTCGGAGTTCAGGCGTCAACGCCGTGCTGCTGGCGCCCCAGCTTGCGGTCGATGCCGCCGATTCCAGCGCCGGCAAGTTCTGGCAGCCGGGCGGGCTCAAGCGCTTCGTCGATGAGTCGGCCGGGCATCTTGCCGCGCTCTACGGCGACCCGCGCGCCGCCGCGGCTTTCGCGAACATGCCGGTCATCATCATCGGCTACAGCGGCGGCTTTGTACCGGCAGCCTGGAGCCTGCAAGTCGGCGGCCTCGGCAACCGCGTCCGCGGCGTATTCCTGCTCGATGCGGTCTATGGCGAGCTCGACAAGTTCGCGTCCTGGATCGAGAACAATCGATCCGGCTTTTTCGTCAGTTCCTATACCCACTACACCCAGCGCCACGACCGGGAACTCATGCACATGCTGAGGGACAAGGGCATCGCCATATCGCAGGATATGGACGGACCGTTGAAGCCCGGCAGCGTGGTGTTCGTCGAGACCCCTGAGGGAGTGACGCATCGCGACTACGTCACGCACGCCTGGACTAAAAACCCGGTCAAGGAAGTGCTGGTCAAGATGGCGGCAACGCCGGCGCTGACACGGCTGGCGACATCAGCCGCATCGCCCGCGGGCCGGTAATTCCCGGCTGCCTGCACCGGACCCCATCGCCCCTCACCTTCTCGTCCTGTCACAAATTGAAATGTGATGTTGATGGCGGCGCGAATTTCGATCCGCGGGATTGTTCGGCGCATGCCCGGGCCATAGGGTGTAATCTGAAAATCTGCAACCGCTGGGGCGCAAATTGCGGGACGGTCTCTACAAGGTTGAATTTCACACCGTTCATGGCACCGGCAGCGGCGTGATCTACGCCACATCGGGTAAAATCCGCGGCGGCAATTCCGGCTTTGCTTTCATCGGGAACTACAGCGGCAAGGGCGACGAGATCCTGGCCAAGATATCGACCCAGCGTCACAATGACGACCCGGCTCTCAAGCCGCTGTTTGGAACCGACATGATCACCCTTACGCTGAAGGGAAGCGCCAACGGCGACATGCTCGACTTCGAAGGCGGCGCGCTGCAGTTGCCCGGCGTTGTCTTCAAGGCGGTGCTGACCCGGATTGCCGACTAGATACGGGTTTCGCCGGAACGGAAGTTTTCGGTATTTCCGGCATCGCCCGCACTCACTGCGCCGGAGCGGATGCCGGACCAGGCGACGCCATCACCGGCCTCGCGCTGTTTGGAGCAGCGGGACACGACGCTAAAAGCTGCGTCCGTGCCGGCTCCAGGCCACCGGTGTCAATTTCGAACATCTCCTGACTGGTTTTGCCATAAGGCGCTTTCAAGCCTTCGAAAACCACGCTTTTTGCCCGTTGCAGGCGCCGAATCCCCTGCTATACCGCTGCTTCCCGCTTACCTGCGCTCGTTCGCAGGAGTGAGCCACAGGAGACACCTATGCCAGACAAGAATGCGCCCGCCTCGGGATTCCAATTCGGCGTCGCCAATTTGAAACCAGTCGAATCCAGCAAGATCGCCCTCACCTTCCCCGACGGCGCCAGGCGCGAATTCCCCAAAGCCATCACCGGCCTCGATATCGCCAAGGGCATATCACCGTCGCTGGCCAAGCGCACCGTGGCGATGGCGCTCGACGGCGTGGTCACTGACCTCGCCGACCCGATCGAGCATGATGCGAAAATCGAATTCATCGCCCGCGACGATGCCCGCGCGCTGGAGCTGATCCGGCATGACGCCGCCCATGTGCTCGCCGAAGCCGTGCAGACGCTATGGCCGGGCACCCAGGTCACGATCGGCCCCACCATCGAGAACGGCTTCTACTACGATTTCTTCCGCAACGAGCCGTTCACGCCGGAGGATTTTTCGACCATCGAAAAGAAGATGCGCGAGATCATCGCGCGCGACAAACCCTTCACCAAGGAAGTGTGGGATCGCGAAACGGCAAAACAGGTGTTCCGCGACAACGGCGAGATGTTCAAGGTCGAGCTGGTCGACGCGATCCCGGCCGACCAGACCATCAAGATCTACAAGCAGGGCGACTGGTTCGATCTGTGCCGCGGGCCGCACATGACGTCCACCGGCAAGATCGGCAACGCGTTCAAGCTCATGAAAGTCGCGGGCGCCTATTGGCGCGGCGACAGCAACAATCCGATGCTGACGCGGATCTACGGCACCGCATTTGCAAAACAGGAAGAACTCGACGCCTATCTGAAGCAGATCGAGGAAGCCGAGAAGCGCGACCACCGCAGGCTCGGGCGTGAGCTCGACCTGTTTCACTTCCAGGAGGAAGGTCCCGGCGTGGTGTTCTGGCACGCCAAGGGCTGGACCATCTTCCAGGCGCTGATCGCCTATATGCGCCGGCGGCTTTCCGGCGATTACGACGAGGTCAATGCGCCGCAGATTCTCGACAAGGGCTTGTGGGAAACCTCCGGCCATTGGGAATGGTACCGCGAAAACATGTTTGCGGCGCAGTCGGCCGGCGACGAAGCCGAGGACAAGCGCTGGTTCGCGTTGAAGCCGATGAACTGCCCGGGCCATGTGCAGATCTTCAAGCACGGCCTGAAAAGCTACCGCGACCTGCCGCTGCGGCTGGCCGAATTCGGCGTGGTGCATCGCTACGAGCCGTCGGGCGCGATGCACGGGCTGATGCGGGTGCGCGGCTTTACCCAGGACGACGCCCATGTGTTCTGCACCGAAGACCAGCTCGCCGACGAGTGCCTCAAGATCAACGATCTCATCCTGTCGACCTATGCCGATTTCGGTTTCGAGGGCGAACTCACGGTGAAGCTTTCAACCCGGCCGGAGAAGCGCGTCGGCACCGACGAGGCGTGGGACCATGCCGAGCGGGTGATGGCGACGGTGCTTGCGGAAATCCAGGCCAAAGGCCACAACCGCATCAAGACCGCGATCAATCCCGGCGAAGGCGCGTTCTACGGCCCGAAATTCGAATATGTGCTGCGCGACGCCATCGGCCGCGACTGGCAATGCGGCACGACGCAAGTCGACTTCAACCTGCCGGAGCGGTTCGGCGCGTTCTACATCGACGCCGACGGTTCGAAGAAAACCCCTGTCATGGTGCACCGCGCGATCTGCGGTTCGATGGAGCGCTTCATCGGCATCCTGATCGAGCACTATGCGGGTAACTTTCCGCTCTGGCTGGCGCCGATCCAGGCTGTCGTCACCACCATCACCTCGGAAGGCGACGAATACGCCAAGGTGGTCGCCGCGGCCGCGCGGCGCGCCGGCCTGCGGGTCGAGCTCGACCTGCGCAACGAAAAGATCAACTACAAGGTCCGCGAGCATTCGCTGGCAAAGATCCCGGCGCTGCTGGTGGTCGGCAAGAAGGAAGCCGAGAGCCATTCGGTTTCGATCCGCCGGCTGGGCAGCGAAGGCCAGACCGTGATGGTAACCGATGAAGCGATCGCCGCCCTGGTCGATGAAGCCACCCCGCCGGACGTGAAGCGGGCGAGGCTGGAGAGATGATGGCCCGGGAACCGACAACCAGCGAACAGGAACTGCCGGCTTTTCCGATCCGGGCCTACCAACTGATCCCGGATCCCAATCAGCCCACCGTGGTGGCGCTCGTCATCGAAACCGATCAGGGACACAGCCTGTTTCTGGCGACGCGGGAGATTCTGGAAGATCTCGGCAAAGACCTGCTGGAGCGGGCGGCGAAGATGCCGCTCAAATCAAACCGCAACTAAAATAGTCGGCGGTTTAAGCCGCCTCGTGGTGCCCAATCCTGATCAGCGACTCGGCGGGAATGCCAAGTCCCGCTCCGATGCTTCCACCAGCGTGAACAGGGCATCGAGCCGGTCGCCCTCCGGCGAATTGCGCCGGGCGCTCATCAATCCCATAATCTCCTTGAGGACGCGGCGATAATCACGATCGGATTTTATCGGGGCGATATCCATGTCCGAACTTCAGATGTTCTGCGCGTCGGCCACTTCGGTGCCACGACCGGGCTCCTCACAGGGGATGTCAATCTCACGAACTCCCGCACGCTGATCCCGATCACAATCCATCAAAACGCCCGCCAGCGGGCTCGTTGTCGGCCTCGTCCCATGATATCCGGTACCCCAACATTCCAGATGAAAGACAGCTGAGTGACAGAAGCCATTGAACTCCTGAAATCCCGCCGCTCCATGAAACCGCGCGAGATGACCGGTCCCGGCCCCTCGCCTGCCGAGCTCGAAACCATCCTCACCATCGGCGCGCGGGTGCCCGATCACGGCAAGCTGACGCCGTGGCGCTTCATCGTGTTCGAAGGCGATGCCCGCGTCCGCGCCGGCGAGGTCATCGCACGGGTGTTCGCGCGAAAAAATCCGCAAGCCGCGTCGGCCGAAATCGATGTCGAGAAGCGCCGGCTCACCGATGCGCCGCTGGTGATCGGCGTCGTCAGCTTTACCAGGCCGCATCCCAAGGTGCCGTCGTGGGAGCAGGAATTATCCGCGGGCGCGAGCGCGATGAACATCGTCACCGCGGCGACCGCGCTCGGCTACGGCGCGTGCTGGCTGACCGGCTGGTTTGCATTCGATCGCGACGTGCTCGACGGACTGGGATTGAAGGCGGACGAAAAGCTCGCCGGCTTCATCCATATCGGCACGCCGTCGAAACCGAGCGACGACCGCCCGCGCCCGGCGCTGGCCGATATCGTGACGCGGTTTTGAGGCGGACCAGGCACGCGGGCGGGTGACGACTTCGACCTCGCTGCCGCCGATCTTCACGCCGCCTGCGATGCTTGCCGGCCAAACCTCGACAGCAGCTGCCCGATTTCGGCCGCGGGCCTCGCCGCACTGAACAGGAAGCCCTGCACCTCGTTGCAGCCTTCGGCGCGCAGCCTGTCGAGTTGGTCGGTGGTTTCCACGCCTTCGGCGGTCGTGGTGATGTTGAGACTGCGGCCAAGGCCCGAAATCGCTCTCACGATCGCAACACAGTCGGGGCGCTGCGCAAGATCCTTCACAAACGAGCGGTCGATCTTGATCTTGTCGAACGGAAAGCTCCTGAGATAGCTCAGGCTGGAATATCCGGTGCCGAAATCGTCCATCGAAATGCTGACGCCGAGTTCACGCAACTGATGCAGGATCGCAAGGTTGGCCTCGGTCTCCGCCAGGAATAGCGATTCGGTAATTTCAAGCTCGAGCCGCAGCGGCGACAATCCGGAATGCGCCAGCGCCGAGATCACCACCTGAACCAGGTTGCGGCCGCGAAACTGCACCGGCGACAGATTGACGGCGACCTTGATCTCCGCCGGCCATTTCACCGCCTCGTTGCAGGCCTCCCGCAGCACCCACTCGCCCAGCGCGACGATCAATCCGATATCCTCGGCGACCGGAATGAAGTCCGCCGGTGAAATCATGCCCTTCTCGGGATGGCGCCAGCGCAGCAGCGATTCAAATCCGCTGATCCGGTCGGCAGCGAGGTCGACCAGCGGCTGGTAGTGAAGTTCAAATTCGCCATTGGCGAAGGCGCGACGCAGGTCGAGCTCCATGTCGCGGCGTTTTTGCGCCTGCCGGTCCATCTCCCTCTCGAAGAACCGATGAACGCCGCCGCCGTCCGACTTCGCGCGGTACAGCGCCATGTCGGCGTTGCGCATCAGTTCTTCGCTGGTATCGCCGTCGCCGGGCGACAGCGCAATGCCGATGCTGGCGCCGATCACGACCTCGATGCCGTCGATGTCGTAATAGGCGCTCAACATCTTGATCAGCCGGGTCGCAAAATCGCTGGCCTCGTTCGGTGAGACATCGGAGGCCAGGATGACTGCAAACTCGTCGCCCCCCAGTCGCGCGACGAGATTATTGCCGCGAACTTCCGATTTCAGCCGGTCGGCCACCAACTTCAACAAGCGATCGCCCATCGGGTGGCCGAATGAATCGTTGACGTTCTTGAACAGGTCGAGATCGACGCACAGCACCGCCACCTTCTTGTTGCCCGGCTGGCTCTGCTCCAGCGCCTGCCGAAGACGGTCCTGATAAAGCTCGCGGTTGGGCAGATTGGTCAGGCCGTCGTGGTGGGCCATATGGGCGATCCGGGCCTCGGCCTTGCGCCGTTCGGTGATGTCGACAACGGCCACCAGAAAGCCTTCGCGCCCCTCGAACGCGACGCGGCGCCCGAATGTCAGCACCTGAATCTCGCTGCCATCGGCCTTGAGGTGTCGCCAGTTGCCGGAGTGATAGGCATCGCCGACCTGGTGCAGCGCCTCGGTATGGGTGACCCATTCGTCCTGCGGCCAGATCTGCTGAAGCTTCATGCGCAGAAACGCCGCGCGGCTGTATCCGTAATGCTGCACCGCCGCGTCATTGACGCTGAGGAAATCGGTGGTTTGCGCATCGAACACCCACATCGGCATCGGGTTGTTGTCGAACAGCAGCCGAAACGAAGATTCGCGCTTCCTCAGAGCCGTGACGTCGGAAACCGTCAACGACAGAATGTCGCCGAATGCCGTCACGCCTAACTTCAGGTTGCGGTCATCGCTGTCGATTTCGAACTGATCGCCGTTGCCGTTTCCGACGACCGCAAGCAATCTCTCGATCACTTCCGGCAGGCACAGCAGATTTCCTCCGGCGCTGAGCCGGCTCCACATCAGGTCGCTTGATGGCAGCTTG
This sequence comes from uncultured Alphaproteobacteria bacterium, assembly GCA_963734795.1. Classification (GTDB taxonomy): domain Bacteria; phylum Pseudomonadota; class Alphaproteobacteria; order Rhizobiales; family Xanthobacteraceae; genus Bradyrhizobium. The sequence goes on along the minus strand of CAVTIW010000007.1, from coordinate 316,447 downwards.
AGCAGCCGGGACGCACCCTGATTATGATGGACGATCTGGAAGTCGAACGGCTGCCTGGCGGAATCGCGAAGCGTCGCCAGCGACAGCACGCCCTCGTCGGTGGTGGAAAAAATCGCATCCAGCAGATTGTACCGAGGGCCTCGCTCGTTGACGTAGGCTCCGATCAGCGTGCCGCCCCAACGTGAAAACGTCGGCAGCGCCAGGATGTCGTAGGTCTGGACCAGGCCGTCGCGCACGCAATGCGCAACCGCGAGATAGGGACGGCTGTTCGCAAGTGCGCTGGCCACGGCTTCGGCGAGCGCGGTTGCGCAATCCGGCGACAGCGCGGTCAGGGGAACGTCCCAACGGTCGTCGGCCAGCCATTTCTGGGCGTAGCGGCCGGTGCGCGACACTTCGAGCACTCCATTATTGTCCTTCATCAGGACGATATGATCCGCCAACCGGCCGAGGCTTCCCAGCATCACATCTTCATAACGAGGCAGAACTTCGCCCGGCTGTAGCGCGGCTTGCCACTTGCGTTGCAGGACGGGGACGTCGGCGAACAATTCAGCATTAAGTTTCTCGGATGATTTCTTGGCGGCAATCATGACATTCCCCAAAACGCAAACATTTTATCCCCCTGCATCCAAGGCAGGCGGGCTTAACGCTGTGTAAAAATTGCGAAGGGGTGGCGGCAAACCGGCGATTATGAAGGTTTTAAGTCATCCGATGGTTAGTGCGCGTTAGTGACTGTGACAGTGCCGACGCGGGCGCTGACCGATATCGTGACGCGGTCTAGCTGTAACTCATCGGCACATCTCGTCGACCGGCGCACCGGCAGGGCTGGCCTCCGCCGGAAAAAACGACGCGTTTTCGGCGTCGCGCTGCGGAAAATCGTCGGCGTCGAGACCGGCCTTCCAGCGCATGGCGTAGAGATCGCTGACTTCGACGGTGTGCCCGGCACGAACAAACCGATCCACCATAAAATCGCGTATCGATCCGTTCAGCGACCGCGATTCGGGATGGGCATATACCAGCAAAACATTCATGACGATCGCTCCTTTGTTGACACTACCAAAGTAAGACCGCGCCTGGCATAGTCAAAATGAATAGATGCAATAGCAGGCATAGCCATGCGTAATATCCGCGGCATCGATATCGAACTGCTGGTGACCCTCGAAGCCCTGCTCACCGAATGCAATGTCACGCATGTGGCGCGACGGCTGCATCTGAGCCAACCGACCGTTAGCGTGCGCCTCGGCAAGGTGCGGCATCTGTTTGGCGATCCGCTGCTGACGCCTGGCGTGCGCGGCATGCGGCCGACTACGCGCGGCCTCGCACTGCTCGCGCCATTGCGCGAGGCGTTGAGCGGCGTCGAGCGCATGCTGAGCGCGCAGACGCCGTTCGATCCGGCCATGACCGAACTGACCTGGCGCGTCGTCGCGTCGGACTACGCACAACACGCGATTCTGATACCTGTGCTCGCGCAGCTGCGCCGCGACGCGCCGGGCGTGCGCGTAGCCGTCTACGCCACGGTTCCCGCCGAGATCGGGCGCATGGCCGAGCGCGGCGACATCGATATCGCACTCACTACCACCGATATCGCGCCGCAAAGCCTGCGCAGCACGATCCTGTTCGCCGAACGGTACCAGTTTATCGCACGCAAGGGCCATCCCATGCTGCCGGGCAAGGGCCCGATCACATCAGCGCAATTTCGCGCGCTCGACCATATCGTCGTGTCGCCGGATGGCGGCGGCTTCAGGGGGCCTACGGACGTGCTGCTGGAGGTTCGCCGCCACAAGCGCCGCGTGGTTCTGTCGGTGCCGCATTTCCTGCTGGTGCCGGAATTGGTGCGCCGCTCGGACCTGGTCGCCATGTTGCCGGCGCGCCTGCTCGAAGGGCAAAATCAGGGACTGCAATTGCGCGAAGCGCCGGTCCAGCCGGCCGGTTATGAGATGGCTATGAGCTGGCACGAGCGGGTGCACGTTGATCCCGCGCATGTGTGGTTGCGTGCGCAAGTCATCGCGGCGGTATCGCAGGCGGGAGCGCAGCAGCCGCCCCGTGCCCGTCGCGCTGATCGAACGCGCTAGCGCGCGATCACCTCGACCTCGCCATCGACGCCGTTGACGACGTTGAAGGGACGCTCAAACACCTTGCCCTCGTTCTTGGCGATCGCGCGATATTCGCCCTCGGCCAGCACGACGCGCGGGAATGCCCCGATCGATTCCTTGATGACGTCGCCGCCGGTCGTGATCACCGACCATGCGGTGTTCGCCAATGCCTCGCCGCCCTTGTCGCTGACCAGCTTCAGCGTAATAACCGCCGCGCGATGGGTGATGATCACGTCGGTCAGCTTGCCGGCCTGAACGCGGATGTCCGAACGCACCACGGAATTGGCGTCGCCGTAGTTGGAAATGATGTAGTAGGTCCCCTCCGGCAGCAACGCGACGTCGCCGGCGGCGACGGTCGGCACCAGCGGGGCGCGCTCGCCGACTTCAAACTGGCTGCCCTTGTAGATCGAGAACGAAATCTGGTTCTGCGGAATTTTGCTGGTGCCGACGCGGCCTTCGATACGCAGGCCGCCGGCCGGGAGCACGAAGGATTCGCGGTCGGTCTCGGATTTCAGGGTCACCGGCCGCACCGCGCTGACCAGACCGAATGTGACATGAACCACATAGCTGCCCGGCGGCAACACGATGTTGGGCGTCGCGCCGCGTTCCTCGCGGATCATTTTGAAGATGCCGGTCTCGTCGGGCCGGTCCGGAAAAACCCGCCATACCAGTCCGCGGTGATGACCGGCATGTCCTTGCCGTACCGCGCCGTCAGCGACAGCACCGCCTGGCTGACGGTCGACGCGGCCGGAGGCGCGATCACCGGCGGTACCGCGGCAATGGATGGTTGCGTCAGCGGCGGGGCAGACTGGGAACTGACGCCGGGCCGGACGGTGGTGCGAGGCTCATCGCGCCGGGAGCTTCCGGGACCAAGGCCGGGGGCACCGGCGGCGGGCGGTCGGTGAACATCTGAGCCGCGACCGAATGCGGTATCACGGCAGCCAGCATTGCCGCGAGCGCAAGCGCCAAGGCCAGGCGTTTGCTCCGCCCGGATCCATCGCTGCCGTAACCCCCGATCATCATGCCGCATGCTTTTCACCGAAAACGCGGCAAATTCAAGCCTGCGAGGCCGGCTTTACCAGAATGGACCGGCGAACCCGGCAAAAAGCCCCGCTGTTGCCCCGAGGTCCCGGTCCAGTCACAATCCCCGCCTAGGCCGGTCCGGGCCGCGGATAAACCATGCTTGTGGTAGGTTCTGGCAAGGTCGAGCCTTTGCGAATAGGGTTATTTCTCCACGGAGTAGTACGGTGCTGGATAGTTGGATCGGGCGCGGCCAAAACGCTGCGAACGGGCGCGACAAGGTAGGGCTCGGCAGTGTCAGGCGACCGGTGATCGGGCTGGCGCTGGGCGGCGGTGCGGCGCGTGGATTTGCCCATATCGGCATTGTCCGGACCCTGATTGCCCACGGCATCGTTCCCAACGTCGTGGTCGGCACCTCGATCGGCGCAGTGGTCGGCGGCGCCTATGCGGCCGGGCAACTCGATACCCTTGAAGAATGGGCGCGCAGCCTGCAGCCGCGAAATATCCTCGGCTATCTCGATATCCGCCTCAACGGCTCCGGCCTGATCGGCGGCGACAAGCTTGCCGCCCAGCTCGAAGCCGCCATCGGCCAGACCCTGATCGAGGAGCTGCCGCTGAAATTTGCGACCGTGGCCACCGAAGTCCGCACCGGCCACGAGATCTGGCTGACCCATGGCCGCATGGTCGACGCGATGCGCGCCTCTTATGCGCTGCCCGGGATATTTTCGCCGGTACTGGTCGGCGACCGCTGGCTGGTCGACGGCGCGCTGGTGAATCCGGTGCCGGTATCGACCGCGCGCGCCTTCGGCGCGGAGATCGTCATCGCCGCCAATCTCTCGAGCGACGTGTTTGCACACAGCACGACAGTCTACTCCCACGGCCCGTCGCCCGAGGTCACGGTGGCGGTCGCGCCGGAGGCCATGATCGAGCCGGTCGCGCCGAAACGCGGGTTCGGCAAACTGTTTTCTCCCGAGCGCACCATGAAGCGCGAATTTTTCGGCGGCGGCGGGCGGCCCGGCATCTCCACCGTCATGGTCGACGCCTTCAACATCATGCAGGACCGCATTACCCGGGCGCGGCTCGCCGGCGATCCGCCTGACTTGTTGATCTCACCGCGGGTCGGTCAAATCGGCTGGTTCGATTTCCACCGCGCCGACGATCTGATCGCGCATGGCGTGCGCGCCGCCGAGCGTGCGATCGAATTGATCCAGGAAGCGATCCACATTCTGGCGCCTGGATCGGCCACGCCGACCGCGCCCGCCGACAAGGCGCCCTGATCGGGCTCAGGCGGTCTTGATGTACTCGCGCAACGCTTCCTGTTCGATCTCGTATTCCCTGACCCGCCATTTGACGATGTCGCCGATCGAAATCAGGCCGACAACCCTGCCGTCCTCGACCACCGGCAGATGCCGGAATTTGCCCATCGTCATCATTTCCATGATCGCGCTGACGGTGTCGGTCTGCCTGCAGCTGATGACCTTGCGCGTCATGACGGCGCTGACCGGTTCGTCGAGCACCGCAGCGCCGCGTTCGCCGAGCGCGCGCACGATGTCGCGCTCCGACAGGATGCCTTCGATGCGGCCGTTGCTCATCGCCAGCACCGCGCCAATCTTGCGCTCCGCCAGAATCTTGATCGCAGCCGAGAGCTTGGCGTCCGGCTCGACGCTCTGGATGTGCGTGACCTTTGGAATCGAGAATTGCACGTACCGTCATTGTCGTCTCCCTGAAATCGATCGCGCCCTTGAGCGAGCGCGGTCTTTGTTCCCTTGAGTCTTCAATCAACAGCCGAGCGCCGATTCGTTGCAGGCGCATTCGGCAAGCACAATGTTTAAGCCCGGTCGTGGGCTTGTGCCTTGCCTCATAATCCCGAGATGATGGATGAAATCGCGCCGCGCCGCAAGCGACGATCAGCCGCGATTCGACACGTCCCGGGATGACGCATCCGCAGCATCGGCGTCGGCGCGCGGAACCGGATCGAACAACGAAAACAGCACCAGGCCGGCGAGAAATCCGCCGATATGCGCCTGCCAGGCGACACTGGCGCCATCGGTGCCAATCGCGATCGATCCGACGCCGAAGATGATGTTGACGCCGAACCAGATGCCGAGAAAACCCAGCACGCGCGGGTTGCGCAACGCCCGCGTCAGCGAAAGCGCCGGCACCCGTGCGGCGGCATCGGCGTCGCCGCGGTTGAACGAGAGAAAGCTGCCCTGCACGAAGGCAAAGCGGATCGCGGCCGCCATCGTGCCGGATACCGAAGCCGAAGCGCCGATCATCGGCGCCACGGCGTGCTCATGGGTGAGGAGATGCGCCAGCGCGCCGGCGGCGGCCGTCACCGCCATGAACGCGAAAAACCGCGACCGCGCCGAAGCGGCGCGCCAGCGCGCTGCCGAACGGCAACAGCCACAGCACGTTGAATCCGATATGGCTGAGATTGGCGTGCAGCAGCGAATAGGTCACGAACGATCCAGACCTTGGCGCCGCCGCCGCCGGGAAAGGTCAGCGCCAGCAGCGTCGAATCGTAGCGCTTCGGAATGAAGCCGAACATCTGGATCACGACGTCGTCGAGATCGAACGGCAACAGCATCCGCACGACATGAATCACCACAAGCAGCAGGACATAGGCGGTCAGGGCGCCCGGCAGCGTCAGCAGCGGTTCGCGCCGGGCTTCCGGCGGTAATTCTGGCGGAAATTCGGGTGGAGATTCCAAGGGGTCGAAGACCTCAGGCGGCGGCTCACGCGAGCGATTGCGCCCAATTAGGCGGCTTGGCGCTGCAGCGCAAGGGCGCAAACACGGGTAATCGCGTCCCGGACGCGACGCGGCACGAAGTGACGCGACGCAGAGCCGGGACCCCTACAAACCAGCGATAACTCGCCGCTCTGCAAACTGGGCCACAATGAAGAGAAGCGCCAACTTGCATATGGTCCCGGCTCTGCGGTGCACAGTGAAGAACGCTGCATCGCGTCCGGGACGCTGCCTGGAATGCGGGCGCGAAGTCGGGCCCGGGCAAAGAAAAAGGGAGAGCCTGAGAAGCTCTCCCTTTGACCGCGTTGACCTTGCGCGCAAGGAAACGGGTTACATCCCCACCCCTCCCCGCGCGACGACCAAACTGTTTGACGCCACCCGTGTAACGGCCCCGCCGGCCCCTGGAGAAAACCGGCGAGGGATCGAATGCGCGGACCCTAGCAGACCTGTGTCGATCGCCAACCGCATAGTTAATTTAACGTTAACGACGCAAAGGCGCCGCCAGCCGCCCGGAAACGCGCCTTCGGCATGGACGCTGCAAAGCCTGTCTTGCAAAACAAACAGGGGAATGGCGGTGCGCGAAAGCGGGACAGATGTGTCCCGCCGGGCCACGCGCCAGGGCAAGGTCGAGTATGAAACATCCGTCGAACCGCGAGTTCTTTGCCTATTGGGACGACAAGCGCGGCGGCGCGCGCGCCCCGGACCGCAGCGAGATCGAGCCCGGCGCGGTGCGCGAGCTGCTCGGCGATATCTTCGTGCTGTCGTATGATGCCGCCGCCGGCTATCCGTTTCGCGTCGCCGGCACCCGGGTTTGCGCCCTGCTCGGCTGCGATTTGAAGGACCGGAGCTTTTCCGCGCTGTTTGCTGCCGAAGGCCGCCGCGAGATCGAGGACATCATCGCCGTGGTGGCGGAGGAAATGCTGGCCGCGGTCGCCGGCATCACCGCGACCTCGCAGGATGGCTCGCCGGTGCATCTGGAGTTGCTGCTGCTGCCGTTCAATTCCCGCGCGCACACGCCGATCAGCCTGACCGGCCTGCTGGCGCCATTCGGCGACGGACACAGCGTGCTGCGGGATTTCAGGCTGACATCGTGGCGCTACCTCGCCCACCCGCCGCAGCGTTTCGTTCCCCGCGCCTTGCGCAAGCTGGCGGTCGCGCGCGGCTTCATGGTCTATGAAGGGCTGAGCTAAATCACTCCGCCGGTTCCGGTCAAAAGCCGATACTATGCGATCTGAGAGCGCCACTGCATATACCGAGCGCCTGGCCTGACAGGGGCCCCGGAAAACGCCGGGGTCGCGTCCTGGCCTGCGGCCAGAAGGCATCAGTCGTAGAATGCCGGGAGCAGTTTCAGCATGTCAGACTGTGCCTTGTCGTGATTGATGAAAAGCTTGGCTTGGTACGTTGCCATCATCCGCCTAACCCTGTCCATGGAGGCTATTGACGCGGCCTTGTCGGTATTTAGCGACGGCACTACGTCCTTCTCGAAATTCTCTTCGCTGTGAGCCACGTCACCGGACAAAATGATGAAGCCCGAATTCTTCAGATGGACCAGTAAAGATTGATGTCCTGGAGTGTGTCCTGGCGTGGAAATCAGCGTGACGCTGCCATCGCCAAATACGTCTGTATCGCCGTCGAGCAGTCGAAGTTGCTTTGGACTACCCAGAAGCTTGCGCGCGAGAGCCTTCAATTGATTCACGTTGTCGTTCGCTCCATCCGGAGAATTGATCCAGGCATACTCGACTCGCTGCATCAGAACGGTTGAATTCGGGAACAAGCCAACATTGCCTATGTGGTCGCCATGCGTATGGGATACCGCAACATAAGTGATGTCGCTTGCCTTAAGTCCGATCTCCGCCAGTTGACCTGTTATCGTCTTGTCCAGATGGTAGACGATCAATTTAGGCAGGGTCGACCAGCCTTTGGGGTCGTTCAACGCTGCTTCGGGAACACCTGTATCCCAGAGCACCCATTCGCTTCCCCGCTTAATCAGCCAGCAAGTTGACGAGAATTCGATACTCCGTCCGACATTTTCCCCGGGGGTCCACACCGATTCGTCGTTGGCAAGGGAGTGGCCGCAATCCACCCGATAAAGCTTTTCGGCGAAACCAGCCGTCGCCGGGTCCGGCGGCCTCGAGTCCGCGGTCGCAGTCCGCGTGCCGCCTATCGAGAGTAAAGACGCGACCAGAATTGCTATGATTGCCGTTCCTGTATGCTTGAACATGAATCATCCTCCATTCGGATGCGCAAACCGGTCATGGCGCGATCTCGGCATTGCGCCAAAATTTTCCGGGCTTCGCATTCTTTCGCCGACTGGCTAACCGCAAATTGTCCGTCCGCTTCCTCCTGAACCATTCAACGTTGGGAAATGTCGCTCATATCGACATATGAGTGATTGGCGCTCAATGTATGAGTGACGGCAAGCCGTGACAACTGGTCCGCCCCCTTCACTCCGCGAGTTCCGGCCACGGCACGATGGTCGATTTCACCGTCTTCATCGCCATCGCGTCTGCGACCGCGCGGCCGATGCCCTCCTCGGAAAACGGATACAGCGTCTGCATCTCCAGCCAGGGATATTTGTCGCGGGTGCGATAGAGCATATCGACGCCGAGCGGCAGATCGTTACCGGTGAATCCCCATGAGCCCAGCACGTTGAGGTCCTTGGTGCAGATGCGATGCCATGAGGTCTGGATCGAGCCGGCATCGGTGAACTGCCCCATCTCGACATAGGTGCCGCCGTCGCGCAGCATTTCGATGCCTTCCGGGCCGGCGCTCGGATGGCCCGAGCAATCCATCACCAGATCGGCGCCGAAACCGCCGACGATGTCGCGCACCGCCTTGATGCGCGCCTCCGGCGTTGTGACCTGCTCGATATCGACGGTAGCTTCGGCGCCGAACTTGCGCGCCAGCTGAAGCCGCGGCGTCTCCGGCGCGCCGACGCAGACCACCCTTCCTGCGCCCATTTCCTGCGCGGCGGCCACGGCCAGAATTCCGATCGGACCGGAGCCCTGGATCACGACGGTGTCGCCCCAGCTGAAGCCGCCGGCGCGGGTGGCGCGGTTGAAGGCGCGGATGCAGGAGGTCAGCGGCTCCGACAAGGCGCCGAGCCGCAGCGGCATGTCGTCGGGCAGCTTGTAGATCTTGGTGCCCGGCAGCATGTCGAGATCGACATAGACATATTCGGCCCAGCCGCCCCACAGATGCGGCGCCTTGTCGAAGCCGAGATAGCGGCCGTAATACACCGGCGTCAGGCACTTGTTGGCGCTTTCGGGATAGTGAATGCAGTAATAGCACTGGCCGCACGGCATCAGCGGCGGGATCATCACCTTCGATCCCACCTGAAGCGGCTTGCTCATGAAGTCTTCCTTGAATTCGGAGCCGACCTCGACCAGCACGCCGCCGATTTCATGGCCGAGCGTGAACGGCCAAGGCAGCTGCTTTGGCCAGTGCCCCTTCAAAATATGCAGATCGGTGCCGCAAACGCCGCAGGCGCCGACTTTGATCAGCGCCGCCTTCTTCGGAATTTTCGGCCATGGCACGGAGCGAATGACCGGCTGCGCGCCGGGTCCGTCATAGGTGCAAACGCGAATCTGTTCCATGGACGTTCCCCCGGCCCTTCGGCGAGTGCTGGTTGCATTGCGCGGGCCAGCGAAACCTATTTGAATTCAATGCCGATTCCAACGCGCGGACAAGTCGCGGTGGGTCTTGGTCGACGGTTGACTTGAACATCAAGCGGTCTCAGGTTGCGCCGATAAACTGCATGGGAGCGAAAACGTGCGCAATCGCTGGGCTATCCTCGCCGTTCTGTTTGCGGTTCGCGCCACCATGGCATTCCAGTTCCAGAGCGTGGCCGCGGTGGCTCCGCTGCTGGGCAGCGAATTCGGCGTTAGTCTCGCCGATATCGGCGTTTTGATCGGGCTGTATTTCGCGCCCGGCGTTGCGCTGGCGTTGCCGGGCGGCGCCATCGGACAACGGTTCGGTGACAAGACCACGGTGCTCGGGGCGCTGCTGCTGATGCTGGCAGGCAGCGTCGTGATGGCATTGGCTGCCGCCTGGAGCATCCAGATCGCCGGCCGGCTGATGGCCGGTGCCGGCGGTGTGATCCTCAGCGTTCAGATGACCAAGATGCTGACGGACTGGTTCGCCGGCCGCGAGATCGCCACCGCGATGGCGATCTTCGTCAATTCATGGCCTGCCGGTGTCGCGGTCTCGCTGCTGGTGCTGCCGTCAATCGGCACAATTTACGGCGTCAGCGTGGTTCATCTTGGTGTCGCAGCATCGATCGGGTGCGGCATCGTGCTGCTCGCGACCCTGTACCGATCGCCGTCGGATTCCGCGGCTGCAGCTACGACGCCCCTGCGTCTGGATCGCAACGCCGCGATCGCCGTGATTGCGGCCGGCCTGATCTGGGGTCTCTTCAATGTCGGCTTTGCGGTGATCTTCAGTTTCGGGCCCTCGATGCTGGTCGAACGCGGCTGGTCGATCGCAGCCGCGGGATCAACCATCAGCATCGTGCTGTGGCTGGCGGTCGGCTCGGTTCCGCTCGGCGGCTTTCTCGCGGATCGCACCGGGCGACCTGAATTGTTTCTGGTCGCAGGCTGCATCGTGGTCGCGCTGCTGATGGTGGCGTTGCCGCGCAGCGACGAGGTGATCCCGATGGTTGTCGCGCTCGGAATAGTATGCGGCCAGCCGGCCGGGCCGATCATGAGCCTGCCCGCCCGCGTCTTGCAGCCGGCCACCCGGGCCATCGGCATGGGCACTGTTCTACACGATATTCTATGCCTGCATGATGCTCGGCCCGGTGATCGGCGGCGCCTGCGCCAAGTGGGCCGGCAGCGCCGGAGCGGCGTTCGATTTCGGCGCGGCGGTGATTTTGGCGTGCCCGGTCATTCTGTGGGGGTTCAATCGCGTTCCGGCGGCGGTGGCGGTGAAGGCGGCGTAGGTGCACAACCCTGATGCAACCGCTGCTAACCGCTCATTAACCCTGTCGGCCGTAGGGTCAGGCGACACCGAAAATCCGGTTGTCGGGTGGCGAAGATGGCGTTAGCGCACAAAAAATCTATCCTTCCGGCCGCCGAAGAGCGACGGCGCTTTCAGCGCGTGAAGGTTCATCTGCTCGGCCGCTACATGCTGCCGGACCGGCGCGAATTTCCTTGCCAGATCATCAATATGTCGCCGGGCGGATTGGCCTTGCTGGCGCCCGGCATCGGCAATGTCGGCGATCGCGTGATTGCCTATCTCGACCACATCGGCCGGGTCGAAGGCAAGATCACCCGCATCATCGACAATGGCTTTGCCATGAGCGTGGGCGCCACCGCGCGCAAACGCGACAAGCTCGCGGCCCAGCTGACCTGGCTCGCCAACCGCGACATTCTCAACCTGCCGGAAGACCGCCGCCACGACCGTATCGTGCCGCGCAACCCGATCTCGCTGCTCACGCTCGAGGACGGCACCAAGATGACCTGCCGGATTATCGACATGTCGCTGTCCGGCGCCGCCATCGCCGCGGAAAAACGTCCGCCGCTGCAATCCCTGGTCCTGCTCGGCAAGGTCCAGTCGCGGGTGGTGCGAAACCTCGAAGAAGGTTTTGCGCTCGAGTTCGTTCACGAGCAGTTGGTCGAGACGCTCGAAGACAGCGTTACCGCGCGCTAAAGCGGAGCGCCTCGCGATTCATTCGCCGCGCCGTGCCGGTTTGGACAAATATTCCTGCGATTGCGCCTCGCTTTTGAGAGGCGTCACTTTGTCAGGATCGATCCGCACCATGATATAGTCGATGTGGTCCTCGATCCTGGTAAACCAGTGACCGGTGCCGGCCGGAATCACGACGACGTCTCCGGCCTTGATCTCATAGGCGATGCCGTCGCGTACCTCGGAACCGTTGTTTCCGGGACCATTGAATTCGACCACCGTGCGCATGGTCGCCGGGCGCCGCTGCCGGTTGACGATATCGGGGCCCAGCACCAGCGTGGCCGCGCCGGAGAGCACATGGTAGACTTCGCTGATCTGGTCATGTTCGGCGACTGAATCCGAAGCCGGCCGGTCCAGCCGGCCGCGATGGACCATGCCGATGCCGATATGCGCCTTGCCGATGTCGATATCCCGCACCTGCTGGTCGAGCAACTTCTCCGCCAGCGCCTTCTTTGCGTAGCCTTCAAGTTCGCCTGAGGGAATGTAGGTCCCGGGGCACATGGTGCAGGTCGGCTGAGGGTCGGTGGGATTCACCCGGACCTGATCCTGGGCCAGCGCCGGGGTGCCGATCATGAGGCACAGGATGGTTGGAACGCTCCAGAACACAAGTCTCATAGCCACCTCGCTGTTGTCAGGGGCATGCACGCACGGACTGCGCGCCTTGCCAAGTTTTCCGTGCACCCCGAAGACAGCGTTAGCGCGCGGTAAAGCGTCGCGCGCAGCGATTGCCTTTTTTCCTGAAATCTGAAGGCGGTATCGGCGTTGCCGGATACCGCCTTAAGGCTGTTTGGCGGGCGCCGCAGCGGTTAACGCGGCCGGCTTTTGCGGCCGCAAAGCCTCGGCTTGACGGGCTGCCACGCGTTAATGCGTAAAATTTGAATCAATTGCAGTTGTTTCAAATTTTAATCTAATACTATCTCAAGTATAGATCGAATTAGCCGCGCCTTTTACCTGTATTCATTTCAATTGTACTTGGCATACTTAGCGGCGGCGAAAAACCTTTATGCGAAACGTGGTCCCAACAAGAAACGGGGGCCACAATGTTTGGTTTCAGGGGACAGGGGACGAGACTGGCGATTGCCGCCGTCCTGTTGGGAATGGCAGCGCCGGCGAGTGCCGGGCGAACGAACTCTTTATGCGAGCCTTGGCGAGACCACGCGTTCGCCGATCGGCTGGGTCGAATTCTGCGCCGACAATCCCGGCGAGTGCAGCGGCGGCGCGACCGCAACCGCGCGATATCGTGATGACGCAGACGGCGTGGCGCGACCTGCTGAAGGTCAACCGCTGGGTCAACGAAACCGTCAAGCCGATGACCGATATGGATCATTGGGGCGTGATCGAGAAATGGTCGATACCGACGGACGGCTACGGCGACTGCGAGGACTACGTGCTGTTGAAGCGCAAGATGCTGATCGACGCCGGCTGGCCGCGTGAAGCGCTGCTGATCACGGTGGTGCGCGACAGGAAGGGCGAAGGCCACGCGATCCTGACCGTGAAGACCGACAGCGGCGAGTTCGTCCTCGACAACCAGAACGAAAACGTCGTGGCCTGGACCGAGACCGGGTACCGCTTCGTCAAGCGTCAGTCGCAGAGCGATCCGAATGTGTGGGTCTCGCTGGGCGATACCCGTCCCGCGCTGGCCACCGCCAGCGCCCGCTAACCACGCGACAAAGAGACAACGGAGACACGCGACCCGGTCACATCCCCACCCCTCCCCGTCCCAGACCGGATCGCGCGCGGCCAGCTCTCCCCCAAGAGCTGGCCGCAACTACGTCCGGCCTGATTTAATCGGATTATTGAGCTTTCGAGAACGCTGTTCGGCAGAACGTAGCGTAAACGACATGCTCGAGGGTGGGGAATGTACGGGAGTTTGCTCACGGGCTGTCCGGAAGGGCCCGAATTGTTCCGGACATTGTGAACGCTGCGTGATCGTCGAATACCGCAATGCACACTACCTGAATTGCAGTCACGCAATTGAAGCAACGCACATGCATCAACGCATCAAAATTTCACCCGCGGTAATAGCTGTAATCGTCGCAGTCGTGGGCCAGGCCGCCATCCTCTTGAACGACTTTGGACCGGGCAAAGGTTCGGGCAGCGGCAACGGGATGATCACAGCCGCAGCAGTGTCGAGGGCTGGCGCGATCGAGATTCCGGTTGGGCCGGGCAATCACTCGGGTGGCAACGGGATGCCTACGCCTGCACCGGTGGAGAGGGCTGGCGCGATAGAGATTCCAGTTGCCCCTGGTAATCACCCGCATGGCGGCGGGATGGTTACAGCCGCAGCGGTGGCGAGGGCCGGCGCGATAGAGATTCCAACGGGGCCATGAAACGCACAAACCGACGCGAGAAATGAACTGTCGTGGCCTCGCTGACGCAATACCATGCCGCCGCCCGTCGCATATCTTTTCCAAAGATCAAGCTGACGCCGGCCTGGGTCATCGCGCCGGGCGCAGCCGGGGTTGACGGATCGGGTGGGCTGGGCGGGGCGAACAGGTCAGTCGGCGTAGCACCAAAGTCTATCGCAGGTTCTAGTCTCGTTGGCCGGAGGCTTACTTTCACTGTAGCCTTCGCGCGTTTGTGGGGCTGGATAGAAGGGCTCATTCAATTGGTTACGGGCTCGGTATTGGCCCGACCGGTGATGGCCTCGATCAGTGCGCGGGTGATGCTCTGAAGCTGTGGCCATTTGGACCGCCGACCCGGCAATCAGCAACGCGCCGAGAATGGTGAAAGCTGTTCGCATCTTGGTCTCCGTTGGCGGATGCTCTGTCGTGACAACCGCACCTCGCGTTGTGCGTCTTTTGCCCAACATCTAACGTCGGAGGATTCTCTCGCCAGCCATGCAGGGGGGCTTGCGCTTCATGCCTTGGTATAGGTCCCTAGAACCCTTGCTCATCATGAAACGCACAAACCGACGCGCGAAATAAAATGTCGTGGCCACCGCCTCACGCAATGCCATGCCGCCGCCCGTCGCGGATCTTTTCCATTTTAAGGATCAAGCTGACGCCGCCTGCGTGATCGCGTCGGACCACGCTGGACGTGTCCGGATTGACGGATCGGGTCGTGCAAATCCTTGGGCCAAGCCGCACAGCCCGCGAGGCTCCGCTTCCAAGTTGGCGGAGTTCTCCCCCGAGAACTAGCCGCAATTTTTTGGGCCAATTGTGAAATGGATCACATTTGCCCGCGCCAGGCCGGGCCACACTGCTCTTACCGGGTGGCGTGAGCCGATTTCAATATCCGGGGCTGGCAAGGCCGCTTGGCGTTATACTGCGCCGACGGCCTTGTTTTTTTGCGGCCGCCGGCTGCCTGTCCGTGGCGGCGTCAAAGTCGACAAGCTGCTTGACCGCCTTCCAAAGCCTCCGCTGCCGATATGCCCGCGGCAGCCGGGCCGTTCAGAAATCCCTGCTATATTCATGGACGCCGGTCATGTCGCCGTCATGCGAAACCACAAACAACCGGGCCGATTTGTCGGGCAGGCTGGTGTCCGAAATGCAACTCAGCACGCGGGAAAACGTGTTGACCAGATCGACCGATCCTTGTGCGTAATTGCTACAGGACGGCGGCATCCGAATCGCGTTCAGCGCGCCAAACCGTTCCTTCAGATCCAGTTCGTTCCAGGCATCGAACGGCTTCTTGAACTGTCCGCGAAACGCCGTGCCATGGTCCGACTGAACAACAATAATGGCCCCGGGGTCGCTGCGAACCAGTCTGCCGACGAGATCGGTCGCCTCGCGGTTCACGCAGACAAGCTGCTCCAGGAAAGCGGGCTTTTCGGCCGCGTTCCAGCTCAGCAGATCCGGAGCAGCCATCCTGGTCGAGCAATCGCGCCTGAACCGGATCGGCGGATGAGGCGCCAGAATGTGACCGTATAGAAAGAAGGGCCCGCCCCTGCCATGTGCCTGCACGCTGGCGAGCTTATCGGTCAGGTCTTGTACCGATCCCCGCAAAAACGGCGTCTCGTCGATCGCTCCGACGGCATTGCCGCGAGCGATGATGTCTATCAAAGGCGTCTTTGACAAAATGGCGACATCAAGTTCGTCGAATTGGACGTTCTCGGCACCTTCCTTGACATTCCCCTTGATGCAAACGGCTCCCTCTTTGGGGCATTGAGTCAGATTGTCGTACCCGTTCTGGAAATGAATATAGCGATAGCCCATCGAGCGGATCGTATGCACCACAACGCTCTGCCCCCGGACGATCGGATATAATTCCGCAGGCGGCGGCATCCTGATCGAGGATCCGGTTCCGTTTACCAGAAACCCGAGGGACAACGTGCTCGATATCGAGAAGATCGTCTCGGGAAAGCTCGCGAGGGCACGGTCGTAAACGACGAAATTGAGATCCCGCAGTCCTTGCAAAAACGGCGCGTTATCGAAATCGAAGAACTGTTGCAGAACATCGGCCCTGGGATAGCCATCCAGCACGATCCAGTAAACATTGGGGGTATTGCGCGCCGTCAGAGAAAGCGCGGCCGCGCCTTCATCTGCAAGATGCTGTGGACGCGCCTCGACCAGGCCGATCGCGGCCGGAACCATGTAGACCATGCCGACGATGATCATGGTCGGCAGAAATGCCGTGCGCTTCGAGAGCGTCCCGACCACGAAGCCCACCAATATCGTTGCCAATGCCCAGCAGGCAATCGACAGGCTCGCGGAATTGTTTCCGACCAGCGCTTTTATTTCGCCGTAGGAAAACGCCATGAAGGAGGCGGAGGCTGCAACCAGGATTATTCGGTAGGCTGGAACCGAGCGAAGCGCGAGCTTGGCTGCCAGCGAACCCGCCAGCGCGAGCGCGAGCACCGCAAAGTAGTAATGCAACAGCCGGGACGGCCCCGCAATGCTTGCAAAATTCAACCGGTAGAAGTTGAGAATGGCAACGCCCGAAAAAATGGCGAGAACGACCATCGATAGAGCGAGCTCGGATGCCTTACGCATGAGATCGGTTCTTTGCGAAGACATAAAGTGTCCGGCCCGATGATGAGACCATTTCCCGTTTCTCGATGGCGGCGCGTTTCATCAGCTCGATTTCGAACTCGGCTTGAGAGTATTGATCGAAGATGTCTTCTCGAACGCTCAGCATGCGCTTGACCATGGGGTCATCTTTCGGGACGAACTCGACGATGCCGCAATCCGCCAGATCGACGATCCAGTCCAGAAACATCGGAAGCGGAACGTTGCGGCCGATCGCGATATGGTGCTGCAGCGCCAAAGCCAATATCGCATCCGGCTTGCTCCTGGAGCTCAGTCCGGCGCGTTCCTTTTGCTGCCAGCCCTGATTTGGGCTGGGGTTGCACGCATCCATGTGCAGCGGCAAAAATTTCAGTTTGTCCCGAACCGAACGCTCCACGGCGAGATTGAGCGCGCCGTGATCGCTGTCGAAACCGACGGCATATCGCGCGCCCGCGCGCAGCGCCGTTTCACAATACAGCCCGGTATTGCAGCCGAGATCCCATATCACCTCCGGCTTCAGCCGCTCGATAAACTCCGACACGAAAGATTGCTTGAGTCTTTCCTCTTCCGGCAAATAGGAATTCTCGATCTCGTAGCTGCTCCAGGTCGTCCTGGTTGCAAATGGATCACGCATTCCCGCGATCCAGTTTCTGAGATTTCGAAGCATGAATTGCAGCGCGCTCAGCGGCAATTTTTTTGCCGCCGCAGCCGTGACCTTCGCAGGATCTGATTGGGCAGACCTCTGCAACCAGACCGGGATCAGAACCTCGGACCAGATGCGCCACGACAGTTTATGCCGTGAACGCAGAACGCGCGCCACGTCTTCGGACGAAATCCCCTCCATCGAGCCCCGGTACCAGGCGTTGAACGGAATTTTCACCAACGACGAGAGCAAAAGCGGATTGAGGAATTGTTCAAAGAATTGACGCTGGCCCAACCAGAACTGACCTTGGGTGTACGGCACCAACGACAATGGGTCGATAAAGACCGGCCTGGTTCCGACGAATTGAACATTGTACGCGCTGGCGTCGCTCAGGGTAAAATTGGATTGCAGGGCAAAGAGGTGAAGGTCGAGGTGGAAAAGCGCCGCGCGCTTCAAAAGCTCAAAGGGCCACTCATAGGGGTACGATATGAAGTTGATGGGCTCGTGTTCCAGAACGAACCGCGAGAGATGCTGAAGGGCCGGTTCGGAAGACGCATCGGTCGGGATCAGCCACTCCCTGGCGACAAGCTCGCTCAACAGGCCGGATGATTTCAGCTGATCGAATGACCTGAATGCGTCCTCCTGCAGGATCCTGAATATTCTGCCGTAGCGGTGTGCGACATAGCCGGAAGGATCGCGAAACGACCCTGGGTCACGAACGATTGTCATCAGCCGAGGACTTTGTATTTCTTGAACCAGTCCTGCATCCGGCTCCATCCATCTTCGGCGGCTTCCTTGCGGTAGCTGGCCCGGTAGTCGGCGTGGAAGCCGTGCGGTGCACCCGGATAGATCTTGAACTCGGCGGTCTTGTTGGCCCGCGTCAGTGCGGCCTTCAACGCCTCGACCGTCGCGACGGGAATGCCGGTATCGGCCTCGCCGTACAGGCCCAGCACCGGCGCTTTCATCTCGGGGGCGAGTTGGGTCGGGCTCTTCGGCCACAGCGGATTCGGCGGATCGACCGGCGGGCCGTAAAACGCGACGCCGGCCTTGAGGGCGCTGCTGTGGGCGGCATATTCCCACACCGTCCGTCCGCCGCGGCAGAATCCGATGATGCCGAGCCGTCCGGTGTCGCCGCCCTGCGCCTCCGCCCAGGCCACCGTGCTGTCGAGATCGGAGAGCAACTCCGCATCCGGCTTGGAATTCACGACCGGCAGCAATTGTGAAATTTCGGTAATCCTGGTGAGGTCGACGCCGCTGCGGAAATAATAGTCGGGTGCGACGGCGAACGCGCCGAGCTTGGCGAGACGCCGCGTCACGTCCCTGATGTATTCGTGCAAGCCGAAAATCTCCATGGCTACCAGCACGACCGGAGGATTGTTGACGCCGTTCGGGCGCGCGAAACAGCCGGGCATTTCGCCGTCGGCCACTTTTATCTTTGCATCGCCGGCGGTGAGGCCATCGGTGTCGGTCTTGATAATGTCGGCGCGCACCGGTCCGGCGGCCAGCGTATAGCCCGCCGTTACCGCGGCGGAAGCGGTCATGAAGCCGCGACGCGAAAACGGCGCGACCTTTGTCAGTCCGACGAAGTCGGACGTCAGCAGGGGTTCGGCACTCATGATGAATTTCTCCGACTTATTGGAAGTTGCATTCAGCAATGCGATTCCCGCGCAACGCAAATCACCAGTCTGCGAGGGCTGCAGTTGGGCAGAGGCTGGAAATGGAAATCACCTGAAACAAAAATAACGCGAAACATAAGTCAGCCGCACAAGTCTTGATCGGCGGTCCGGGTGCCGCTAACAACTCCGAAATGAAACGCCGATCAAAATACTTCCTGCTGGGTTTCGTGCTGCTGAACTTTACGATCGCCGGCATCTCTGACGCCGCCGCGTACCTGGATCCTGGCACCGGAAACATAATTTTTCAAAGCATCATCGCTGTCGTGGCTTCCGCGTTGGCGGTGATCGCAACCGCAAGGCAAGCCGTCACAGGTTTTTTCGGCCGTCTTTTTAGCATCAAGAAAGACGTTCGCAAAGATTGAGCGGCGCGATCCGCTCCGCGCGCGCAGCGCCGGCCGATCACCCCTAACGTTACTTAACTAACATTACCTGACGTCCATAAAGGGCGATGCCCTGGCTGACCGGCGGGGCAATAAAAAGCGGCCTTGGTGCGGTACGCACCAAGGCCTCGGAATATTGTCGGCGGTTGCGGTCCGCAACCTTAATCGAACCGACCGAGCGCTTTCCGACCGCCGAAGGCGACGGGATCAGCCGCAGACCTGGACCGGCTGGATACGCCAGCCGTATGGGGTGTGCACGCGCCGCCGAACAACATAGCAGCCGCCGTCGTCATAGTAGGAATCGCCGTAGGCATAGTACGGATAACCGTAGTCGCCGTAGTAGCCGTAAGGACCATAGAGACCGTAGCCAAGTCCGAGACCGAGCCCTATTCCGCCGAGCCCGAAGCCACGCCCACCGCGGAAGCCGCCACCGTGGAAACCGCCTCCACCAAAGCCGCCGCCGTGGAAGCCGCCTCCGCCAAAGCCGCCGCCGTGCCCGCCACCGCCGCCACCGCCGCGGGCCGAGGCGACACCAGGCGCAAGCACACCGATCGAGGCAACTGCGAATAAGGCGATAATTGTTTTGCGCAACATGATCGTTACTCCGTGATAAATCGCTCCCGAAAAACATGACGCTTTCGACGCGATAGCGTTGCGGGTTTCGAAGCGTGCTCGAAATTTTGAAGCGTGATCGAGGAGAGTTGCCGCAGAATTTATTCAATCGTCTGGAACCGACAAAATCGCGGTCGGCTGGTTGCGGTGCAAGACGGCAGCGGCGGCAAATGCGCCTAGGCTTGCGATCGACCGACTTGTCTTCGACATCGATCGCGGCATCGCCGTTGGTCGTCGATGAACCGGCGGAGGACGGCCGCCGGCGGCCGGACGGCGGCAAAGCTGCCCCTGATTTAACAACGCGCGCGCCAGTTCCGGGCGGGAACAATTACCGCAGGCCGCTATTGAACCATGATTTGTTTGCGACGCAGGAGGCGGGTCGGCCGTGCGCAAGTTGATCGCCTTTGACGACGACACCTTCGACAAGCTGACGCAGCTCGGTCGCGACCGGATGGCGACGATTCAGGAATTGGCGGACGAAGCGTTTGCCGATGTGCTCAGGAAACACGGCATTCCCGTCGATCTCAAGGACGCGCTTCGCAAGAGCGCGTCGCTGTCGAAGGCGTCGGCTAAAAACAACGCGAGAGCGAGCCGCTCAAGGAAACCGAAATCATGACCACCAATCCAGATCCGTTCGAGCAAGGCCAGCGCGCCGCGCGCGAAAACATTCCGGCGGGAGGCAATCCCTATCAAAACGGCACTGAGGAACATTCGCTGTGGGCGGCGGGCCATGAGCAGGTTGCCGGCGAAGCCGAGGCCGGCGAGTCCGAAGGCAATCCGTGACGTACCTCAGCCCGTGAAGCGCCTCAGCCGATTTTCTTCATGCCCTTTTTGAAGCGCGGCCCGTTGATCGCGTAGAATTTCGCGGCACTTCCCATCTTCGCGACCTGCGCCGGATCGAGCGTGCGGATCACCCGCGCCGGCGATCCGATGATCAGGGAATGCTCGGGAAACTGTTTTCCCTCTGTGATCACCGAGCCCGCGCCGACGATGCTGCCGCGGCCGATCCGTGCACCGTTCATCACGATCGAGCCCATCCCGACCAGCGCGTCGTCCTCGATGGTGCAGCCGTGCAGGATGACGTTATGACCGACGGTGCAATTCTTTCCGATCGTCAGCGGAAAGCCGAGGTCGGTATGACAGGTCGAATTATCCTGCACATTGGAGTTTTCGCCGATCTCGATCCACTCATTGTCGCCGCGCAGCACCGCGCCGAACCATACGCTCGCTGAATTCAGCAAGCGGACCTTGCCGATCACGGTCGCGGTATCGGCGATGAAATAGTTTCCGTCGGCGGGGAGTTCGGGCGCCTGCCCGTCGAGTTCGTAAATCGCCATGCTCTATGAATCTCCGGTTCGCGGAGACTTTGGCATAGCCGCTGCGCTCAGGCCAGCAATCCGGCGGCGCGCAGCGTCATCAGGAAAAACGTGCCGGACATCAGGCTCCAGAACCCCGCCAGCACGGTCGCCATCATCACGAATTCGAAGCGGCGGCGCTCGATCCTCGCGCCGCGCAGCGTATTGCGCATGATGATGAAGGGCGCGGCAAACACCAGGAACGGCACCGCTGCGAACGTCTTTGGCGCCACACCCTCCTGCAGCAGCCCAAAACCCGCCGGGCGCTGCACCAACGCCTGATATCCGCTGGCCAGCGCGCCTGCCAGCGCGAAGCCGATGCAAAGGGAGAACAGGGAATTCAACGCATCAGGCGACATCGCAGGATCTTCCGCTACACAGGCAACCTGCGTTGTTTCGCAAAATTGGCGGCCGGCCGCCACACTATCCTTAAGGAAAGGTTAACGGCCGCCGGCTGGACCCGCGGCTCGCACATGGCTCGCGCGACATCGATGGCGCGAAATCATGCGGAAGTTGGCCGACGCATGGCATATTCGGACGCTGATTCGGGCGAGCCCCTGGACATCCCTCACAATGCTTCGTTCATGACATTCTTCTCCACGGCCCAGCACATCGCACGCGGATCGCGCCGACATCCCCGCAGCCACCTGATTCCGATCGTGCTGGCGGGCGCGGTCGCGGCCGGCGCGATTGCGCTGGTCGCCTATTTGCTGTGGCCGACCTGGGGAACGGACGCTTCCAGCAATCCGGCGCGGTTGCCGGTGAGCATCGGAGCGACCCTCTTCAACGTGCCGACCATGGCGGTCCGCATGAAAATCCAGCGTCACTCCGGACCGCAGGAACGCGTCGATCTCAGTTTTGCGTTTCCGTCGCTCGAGGTTCCCGACGGGCCGAAGCACGTCAGCGCCGATACCGTGGAAGAAGCGATACAGCCGATCGACCGGATCTTCCTGTCGATATCGGCGCACCATGACTCGCTGGCGCCGGAAACCCGCCTGCGCACCATCTATCCGCGCTACCTCGAACAGGCCGCGACACCCGGGCAAGACGGATTGACGATGCGCGCATTTCGCGACGGCACGCCCTACGGCAACGAAGACCTGTTTTTTGCGGACACGCCGAATCTCAACGCGCGCTGCACGCGCGACGCTGCGACCCCCGGGATGTGCCTGAGCGAGCGCCGCATCGAGGGGGCCGATCTGACGTTTCGCTTTCCGCGGAGCTGGCTCGCGCAATGGCGCGACGTCGCCAACGCGATGGACCGCTTGACGGTGCAGTTGCACGGGCCCGCGGGATAGACCTCATCCAAGAGGCGCGGAATCGAGCGCCGCTTAGCCCTCCTGCTCGACCAGATCGTCCTCGAGGATCGCCATCTGGAACTGAAACGAGCGGTCGTCGTCTTCATCGTCGACGAACAGCACGCCGATGAATTCCTCGCCGATATAGACCTCGGCCGAATTGTCCTTTTTCGGCCGCGGCACCACGCGAATTTTCTGATTGCCGAACAGACGCTTGAGATAAGCGTCGAGCTTCCTGACTTCCTGAACGTCCACGGCAGTCTCCAATACGATTTTAGGTTTCGGGAAGTTTTAGGACGAGACGACGCGAAGGGCTAGCCTAACTTCTGATCGCAAACCGGGTATCCGCTGTTGCGGAAAAGCGCGGATCAAAGTCCGATCGCGTTGATCATTTGATCCATGGTGCGTGACGGCTCGGCGCAGCCGGCCTCGCCGACGATCTTGGCGGGAACCCCGGCCACCGTCACGTTGTGAGGCACCGGCTTCACCACCACCGAGCCCGCGGCGATACGGGCACAATGGCCGATCTCGATATTGCCGAGAATTTTCGCGCCCGCTCCGATCAATACGCCGTGGCGGATCTTGGGATGGCGATCCTCGTTCTCCTTGCCGGTGCCGCCGAGCGTGACGCCGTGCAGGATCGAGACGTCGTCTTCGATCACAGCGGTCTCGCCGACGACGAACCCGGTGGCATGATCGAGGAAGATGCCGCGACCGATCCTGGCCGCGGGATTGATGTCGGTCTGGAACACCGCCGACGAGCGGCTCTGCAGATAATACGCAAAATCCTTGCGGCCTTTTTGATAGAGCCAGTGCGCCAGACGATGGGTCTGGATGGCATGGAAACCCTTGAAGTAGAGCAGCGGGTCGATGAAACGCGAGGTCGCGGGATCGCGGTCGTACACCGCCACCATGTCGGCGCGGAAGGCGTTGCCGAGATCGGGATCGTCGCGCAGCGCCTCGTCGAAGGTCTGCCGAATCAAATCGCCCGACAGCGCCGAATGGTCGAGACGCTCGGCGATGCGATGCACCACCGAATCCTCCAGCCGTTCGTGATGCAGCACGGTCGAATAGATAAAGGAGGCAAGCTCGGGCTCGCGGCGAACGATGTCTTCCGCCTCGTTGCGCACGCGATCCCAGATCGGATCGAGCGCCGCCAGTTTTGCACCCTGCGGATTGATCTGATGCATGGCCATGGGCTGCTCTCGCAAGTTCGAATGATCTCATGGTGCATTATAGCACGGCGAGCCGACCGCTGTCTCAAGACACGACTTCGTCAAAGGCGAACCCCGGGGCTTCGCGTCGAATGCGCGCTAAAACGTTGAAGCGGCACATTTTCTTCACGCAGCCCGAAATCCGCTCTGGCTCAAAGCGTTGCCTCAAAATGGTCGGGAATTTCGGGAAATCAAGCCGCCGGATGTCCAACTATTTGCGGATTTCCGTTTCGCGTTCAATCCGGGCATGTTGGCCGGAAACGGGGGAAGTAGCATCACCACACAGATATTACGTGCGCGCCGGACCGATTCGGCATGGGTCTGGATCTCGGCCATTGCTATTCCCCTGATGTTGATCGCGCCGGCGCTGTGGAACGGCTATCCACTGCTCCAGTATGACACCGGCGGCTATCTGGCGCGCTGGTACGAAGGCTATCTGGTCCCGAGCCGTTCGACGGTGTTCGGTCTCTACCTTCATTTCGGTGAGGATTCGAGCTTCTGGATCAATCTCGGGATTCAGGCGCTGGCGACGCTGTGGATCCTGCAGCTGACGCTGCGCGTGTTCGGCATGGTCAGGCCGTCGCGGCTGGCCGTGGTGAGCGTCGTCCTGGTCCTGACCACCGCGCTGCCCTGGCTCGCCAGCATGCTGCTGACCGACATCTTTGCCGGCCTGTCGGTGCTGTCGCTCTTCATTCTTGTCCTGCACGGCGACAAGATTTCCACGATCGAAAAAATCCTGCTGTTCGCCTTCACCGCGTTCGCCGCGGCGACCCACAGCGCGACGCTGGCGGTGCTGCTCGGACTGTGTTGCGCCGGCTGGATCGCGCGTCCGCTGGTTGGGTGAGCGGATCGCGGTTTCCGGGCTGCTGCAGGGCAGCCTGACCATTGTCGCCGGCGCCGCCATGCTGCTGTCGGCGAATTTCGCGCTGTCCGGACAATTCGCATGGACGCCCGGAGGCTACGGCGTCGCATTCGGCCGGATGCTGCAGGATGGCATCGTCGCGCGCTATCTGCACGATCATTGTCCGGAGCAGCAATTGAAGCTCTGCCCCTATCGCGACGAGCTTGCCGGCCACCGCCGATCGATTCCTGTGGGGCCACAGCATGTTCGACAAGCTCGGCCGTTTTCAGGGCTTGAACGACGAGATGGGCTTCATCGTGACCGCGTTCGCTGGCCGAATATCCGCTCTGGCAGACCGAGGCCGCCGTCGTCGCCACCGCGCAGCAACTGGTCCATGTGGCGACCGGCGAAGGCAGCGACGTCTGGATTCCCCATACCTACGGCATCATCGAGCGCTACATGCCGGCGCAACTCGCGCCGATGCGCGCAGCGCGTCAACAGCGTCGGCGACATCGATTTCGCCGCGATCAACCGGATCCACGTTCCGGTCGCGCTGGTCTCGATGCTGCTGGTCGTTGCCATCTTCGCAACCGCGACTCTGGCGCCGGCGGCTCGACGATCTCGCGCTGCTCGCCGCGACGGTCTCGCTGGCCCTGCTCGGCAACGCCTTTGTGTGCGGCGTGATATCGGGGCCGCATGATCGCTACGGCGCGCGGATGGTCTGGATCGCAACCTTGGTGGTGCTGATCGCAGCGATCAGGCACTTCGCCGATGACGACGAGCCGCGCGGCGATTCAATTTCGCTGTGAGAGAAAATCCAGCACGCCGGTCTTGTAGACCTTGTCGCCGACCGCCCGCATGTGGTCGCGGTTGGGAATGTCGAGCACCTTGGCGCCGGGAATGATCTCTCCGAGCGCGGCGGCCGAGCCCGCGATTTCGTCCGATGTGCCGACCGCGATCAGCACCGGCACCTTGATGCCGGCGGCTTCGTCTCGCGTCATCAGGCGCCGCGAACCGCGCAGGCAGGCTGCCAGCGCCCGGCGATCGGAGCGGGTCTGGTCCGCGAAGGCGCGAAAGGTCCGTCCCACCGGATCGGTGACATCCTCGAGCGACGCCGCCTCCAGCGCCTCGCGCGACGTTCTCGCCGGGGCCGCCGCCCTCGATCAGTCCCATCCCGATGCCGCCGAAAATCGCCGAACGCAGCCGCTGCGGCTGGCGCTGCGCGAGCCACGCCGTCATCCGCCCGCCGAGCGAATAGCCCATGATATCGGCGCGCTCGATATTGCAGATGATCCATCAGCGCACTGACATCGCCGGCCATGGTGCCGATATGATATTGCTCGGCGTCGTAGAGCTTGGCGGAATCGCCATGGCCGCGATTGTCGAGCGCGATGACGCGGCGGCCGTTTTTCTTCAGCTCCGAAACCCAGGTCGGATATACCCAGTTGACATTCTTGGTCGACGCAAAGCCGTGCACGAGCAGGATCGGATCGCCCTCGCCTTCGTCGAGATAGGCAATTTCAACAGCGCCGTTGTGAAAGCTCGGCATCGGTCATTCCGTTTTTTGGGAGAGGATCGGGGATCGAAGGCCAGCAAAGCTAGCCCGGACTTCTCGCGGCAACTGGCGACGCCCGTCGGAGACACGCCGGATGCCAACGCTGCGGCCGCCATCTGGTTTCGCAACCGCCGCGCCTTCTTGCGAAGCAGCCATGACATGGGTCAGGCGTTCGGTGGTGGCCTTGATCGACGACAGAAAGCCGAACAGCGCCAGCAGCGCGCCGAACACCCACAGCGTGAGATCGAACGCACCGGCCGCCAGCAGCAATGCGCCGCGGCCGAGCAGTTTCAGGATCGCGCGGGTCTGGCCGCCCTTGGACTCCGCAAGCCGTGCGGCGCGAGCGACATCTTTCGGGCCTTCGGCTATCTGCCAGCGTATCGAGCGCGCCGCGCGTGCCGGCCTTCTCGCCGACGCGTCCGACGTCCTTGGCGAGCCGGACCAGCGCGCCGGCCTCCCCGGGGCGAAACGCCGCCTTGATCGCGCTGACGGTCTGTCCCGGCCGCATCACCGAGCCGGATTCGACCGCATTCTGCAGCATCGGCGTGTCAACGAGGTCGCGCGCCGAGCGGCCGGCCCATTCGCGTGAGCCCCTCGCCCAGCCGCCCGACCTTGCGGGCATCCTTGACCAGCGTGAGACCGGCGCGCACCGGCGCCACGCCGCCGACCGAGACATAGGTCGCCGCCGTCACCGCGAGGCCCGCCGCGGCGAGGCCCAGCACCAGCCGATCGGTATCCTCGCCCATCGCGAGGTGCTTGCCTTCGCGCACCACGTCCCTGATGTCGCCGAACACGAAGAGATCGCCGGCGACGGTGCCGGACATGCTGGCGACATCGTCGGCGTTTCCGGTCACAAGACCGCTGGCGAAGCGCTTGGCAAAATGCGACGTCGAATTTTGCTTCGGCGACGGCATCACCCACCCGCTGCGACAGCTCGTCGGCGAGGGAAATATTCTTTTCTCCGGCAAGATCGACAAAGCTGTTGGCAAGATCGGCGTCGTTTGCGGCCAGCGCCGCCTCGATATTCTCGGTCGATGACGGCCCGGTTATTCCGCAGAGCAGAATTGAGCTGAAGGTCGGAGAGAACCGCCGGATCGTCCTGCGCCGCCAGAATGGCGCCGGCGTCGCGCGCATGCGGCCACAGCGCAACGCAGGCAACCGCGCTGGCCGCCATGCCCGCCACCGCCAAGCCGAGCCGCAACCGTTTCATCCCGAAAAACCCAATGTTTTCGCTTCCCTCAAGATGGTGTGCCGCTTTTAAGACACAACGGCCCCGACGAAAGAAGGGCTTCTCTGGGACGACAAGATTGTGTCGAATTTGCATGAGCAAATGAGCGGTCGGGGCTCTAGGAATCAACTGCACCCGCCAGTATGGTGCGCGGCATTTCAACGCTGCCGCGTCCTGTTGATTGCGTCCGCCTCCATTGCTGACCCAAGGTGAATACTATGTCCGATCATGTCGTTCCGCACTTTCACAATGATGCCGGCGTTTCGGTGATCGAGATCGGCTCGCAGGAATTCATGTGCGTGGGCGCCAACCCGCCTTTCGATCACCCGCATGTCTTCCTCGATCTCGGCAACGACAACGAGATCATCTGCCCCTATTGCTCGACCCTGTATCGCTACGCCGCCGACCTCGCCGCCGGCGAGGCCCGGCCGCCCGAATGCGTGCTGAAGGACAAGGTCGCCTGATCGGCCGGTGGCCGCCTCGCGCACGATCGTCGTCGCCGGCGCCGGGATCGGAGGATTGACGGCGGCGCTGGCGCTGGCCGGCGCAAGGCTTTCGCGTCGTCGTTCTGGAGAAGGCCGAGCGCCTCGAGGAAGCCGGCGCCGGCCTGCAGCTCTCGCCCAATGCCAGCCGCGTGCTGATCGACCTCGGCCTGCAGCCGCGGCTCGCCGCCGCGCGCCGTCACGCCCGACGCCATCAGCATCATGAGCGCGCGAAGCGGCGGTGAAGTCGCCCGCCTGCCGCTCGGCGAAGCCGCCAGCGTCTCGCGCCGGCGCGCCCTATTGGGTGGTGCATCGCGCCGATCTGCAGGCGGCGCTGCAGGCCGAGGTCATCGACAATCCCGATATCGAATTGCGGCTCGGCTGCCAGTTCGAGGACGTCGTCGCCCATGCCAAGGGACTGACCGTGGTCCAGCGCAGCGGCATGACGCGCCAGCAGGAGCTGGCGCTGGCGCTGGTCGGCGCCGACGGAATCTGGTCCACGGTCCGGCATCATTTGTTTCCGGAGGTGCAGCCGCAATTCTCCGGGCTGATCGCCTGGCGCGGAACGCTCGACGCCACGCAATTGCCGCGCGAATATACCTCGCGCCGGGTCCAGCTCTGGATGGGACCGAATGCGCATCTGGTGGCCTATCCGATCTCCGGCGCACGCCAGATCAACGTCGTCGCCGTGGTGCCGGGAACCTGGAACAGGCCGGGCTGGAGCGCGCCCGGCGACGTCATCGAAATCAAGAACGCGTTCGCCGTCATCGCGATGGCCGGGACCTGCGCGGATGATGATCGGCGCCGTCGACGAATGGCGGAAATGGGCGTTGTTCACGGTCCCCGGCGGCAGCGAATGGACCGACGGCGCGATCGCTCTGCTGGGGGACGCCGCGCACGCCATGCTGCCGTTCGCAGCGCAGGGCGCAGGCATGGCGATCGAGGACGCGGCGGTGCTGGCCAAATGCCTCGGCGACGATGCCAGGACGAAAGTGCGGCGGGCATCCCGGCCGCGCTGCAACGCTACGCGCGGCTGCGCCGCTCGCGGGTGGCGCGGGTCCAGCGCGCGGCGCGGGGCGCGGGGCGAATCTATCACCTCACCGGTCCCGCGGCCTATGCGCGCGACCTCGTGATCAGGGCGATGGGCGCCAGGCGCATGCTGGCGCGACAGGACTGGATCTACGACTGGCGGGCGTGAGACGGCCGCGTGACCTCTGCGACAGCTTGCGCTCAGTAGACCGCGTCACCGGACCGCGTGGGCGAATGCTTGCCTTTGGCATCTGCGGGCGGCGCGGGTGTTGCCGCCGGCGTAGTGCCGGGCGCGGGCGGTGGCGAGTCATGGCATTTGTTGCGTCGCCAGCCTTCGTCGGCCAGCCTGGTCTGGCCGCGGACCGTGATGTAGTCGTTGCGATAGGCGAGTTCGGCCACCACGGGACCGGCGACGCCGGTGTCGGCCTTCGCCATCAGGCCCTGCAATTCGGCGGCGCGGTTGGCGAGGCTCTTGCGTTCGGCCTCCAATTGCTTGCAGTTGTAAAAATCATATTTGGCGGGATCGACGAAGGCGCGAGGTCATGCTGTCGCTCATATCGGCGCAGCCGGCCAGCCCGATGCCCGCCACGAGCAGCGCCATCGCCGCGGCGGCGCGCAACAACGGCTGGGAACAGGAAATGCGAGCGATCATGCGGCCTTCATAAACGGACAATCTTGAGGTTGCGTAAAGCAGGCGCAGATGTCGGCATTGAGGCTTCGCCTTCGCGGCCGCGTTCCGCGCCAAAATATTGAAATAGCACATAATCTTATCGCCAAACCGCTCACGCTTTGGCGGATCATGCGCTAAAGGAAGAGCCGGCGTTTTTCATGGGACAGCCCAATTCCACTTCGCCAGGAAACGCGCTAAGCCTCTGATCTGGCGACCAAAGCGGACGTGGCGGAACTGGTAGACGCAAGGGACTTAAAATCCCTCGATGGCAACGTCGTGTGGGTTCGAGTCCCACCGCCCGCACCAACCACAAATTTCAGCGAAATCAATCATATAAAGAGTTGAACCGCACCCGCTGATCGAGCCATTGAAATCATCCGGTTTGGTGAAGGTTACACCGGAGCATTGACATCCGCTTTGCATCCCCGGTTGAGACATTCTGAATTCGGAATTAGCCATCCGAACCCGCACTGCTGTTTTCACGCGGGCACTCAATCAGGTTGACCGATTAAAAGCTCGCGCACCTTCACCAGGTGTATCTGACGGTGCCGGTGCCGGCGTAGATCTGTGAGGTGTTGGCGAACTGACCGTCAAACTTCGCCTCCAGCGACAGGTTTTTGTTCAACTGCAGCACCGCGCCGGCGGCGATGAGCGCAGAGTCGCTTGGCAACCCGGCGCCGTTGACGATGAAACTCGCGCCGGGAAGCGTCTCGAAGGTAGCCGTGAGCGAAGGATTGCTGACCCAGTCGTGCGCCCAGGCGACGCGCGCGCGCAACAAAAGCGGCATGCCATCGACCAGTTGCAAATGATCGAAGCGCGCGCCGAGTTCGCTCCTCGTGTCGTTCGCAGTCATGCCGTTGTAAGCGAGGCCAAAGCCGCCACCGGTCAGGTCGGTCTCGGAGTAATCCGGCGTGTGGAACCATTGCGTCTGCAATGCTGCATAGGGCGTGACGCCGTAGCCTGCCATGTCATAGCGATAGCCGCCTTCGAGCCGCCCGCCATAGCTTTGCGCATTGAAATTCGCGGTGAGCTGATCGCCAACCGCAACGCGGTTGGTCGTCATCTCGTAGCTGGCAACGGCGAGCGCAGCCGAGATGTAGGCCGGTCCGGACCACGTCGTGCCGTAGATGCCGGCCTGGAACGCATCGCTTCTGCCGGTCCCAAGCCCCTGCGCAAGGCTCCAATTGGTGCCGCCGCCGGCAAGCGCGAAGCCGACGACCGTGTCAGGCGTGACGCGATAGTCGACGCCGCTGGCAACGCCATAGGTGCCCGCGGTCATATTGTTGGTGCCAAGTGCCTGGTTGCCGTTCGCGGTGTTGTAGCCGCCATAGGCCTGACCCCAGACGTTCCAGCGCCGATCGGTCGGCGTGGTCGCATTGGCAGGCGGCGCCTTGAGCACCGACGCATAGGCGAGCGCGATGTCGGGCGGCAAGCTCGATGTCTGCTCCGGCGCAAAGCCGGTTGCGCCGCCGCCCGGGCCGCCGCCGCGGCCATTGGCAAATGGATCGACCATGAGTCCGAGGAACTGGTTCATGAGCTGGAACGCACCCTGCTCGCTGTCGGTCGCAACTTCACCGGACAATTGCGAAAGCGCGGCCGTCAGATTGCCGCCGCTCAGTCCGAAAATGGGTACGAAATTTGGTGTCAGCGCGCCGCCGCCGCCGTTGAAGAAATTGTTCAGTCCATTGGCGATGTGCTGCTGATTGCCGCTTAGCCCGCCGCTCGAGCCGAGTGTGCTGGTCAGGTTCAAGAACACGTCGGTCGGCGTGTAGCTCAGGCTGGCGGCGAAGCCCGCCGGCGCGTTGGCTCCAAGGGCTGCGAATGTCGTGCCGTCAAGCCCGGCCGAATGCAGGATATCGTATTGCCTGGTTAAAGAGTTGCCGGGTGCGATTACCGCCAGGACGTTGCCGGCGAGCGAGGCCGTGCCGGTGACGTTGGCCATCGTCGATGAACCCGAATTGACCTGCACCAGATAGAGCGCGCCCGACTGGAACGCGAGATTGCCGGATACCGTCATCGACGTGCCGGGCACGCCGGGTGTACCGGGCGCAAATGTGCCTCCGGAATTGATCTGGGTATTGCCGACGGTACCGCTACCCCCGAGCATACCGCCACTCACCGTGAGGCTCGACGCCGCCGAGAGATCGCCGTTCACCAGCAGTGTGCCGCTCTGCACCGTCCACGGATCGGACTGCGCATAGGTATTGCTCACGGTCCAGGTGCCGCCGATCACGTTGAAGGTGGTGAAGCCCTGATACTGCTGGGTATTATCACCTATCGTGCTGAGGTCGAATGTTCCGTTGCCGGTACCACCAAGTTGCAGCGTGTCGCCGCCCGAGCCAAACACATATCCGTTGATCAGGGATCCTGGCCCCAGCGTCAAAGTGTTGGTTCCAGATCCAAACCAGATCGCCGTTCCGGAGGTGTCCGTGATGGTTCCGGAATTGAATACGCTGACGCCGGTTGAGTTGGAAACGTTGATACCCTCGTAACCCGAAATTGTACCGCTGTTGCTGATCCCGCCGGAGAAAGTCCCGTTGATTGCGATGGCTGCGCCGATATTGCTCGAGATCAGGCCCGCATTGGTGATGCCGCCTGAAACGGTCCCGTTGACAAGAATGACCGGCCCGTTTTCGGACAATCTTCCGGTGCCGCTGTTGAAGATGCCGCCCGACAGGGTCGACCCGAAGCCTATTTGAATACCACCGGCCGTGCCACTGTTGGTGAAGCCGCCGGTAACGGTGCTCTGGTTTGTGACCTCGACGAACGTGTTAATGGTACCGGAATTACCGATAAATCCCGTAAGGCTCGTATGGCTCAGCAGGATGGAAGCAATATTGGGACCGTTCTCGCTGAGCGTGCCTTCGTTCGTGATATTCGCGGTAACGGAAAGGTAAGCGGCGGAGATGCACGGAATTGTGGTTGAGGCCGGGTTGTCGTAACCGTTTGCCCCAGGGAAACCACATGAAATGGCCTGGGCTGGACTTCCGCTGCCGCCGATCATGAGCGCAGCCACTGAACTCGTGGACAAGAGCGAAAGAAATCGAGCCCAGGGCATAGTCAAATTCTTCACATTTCCCACGGGCGCGATATCAACAGGACGGCGATAACGCTACGATTTCGGTGGCGGATCAACAAGTTTGAAGGCGAGGTTCAATCGTTTCTCGAATATTTTGGGTAGCGTGATAAAAATACTACGATCAGCAATAACTGGAAATGTCGCGCCTGCCTGAGGCCCGGACCGAAGCGTCACTCCGGCGCATGCAGGACTTCGAAATCAGGCAAACCCCAACATTGATACCCCATGTCCTGAGCCAGCACGCCCAGACCCTCGCTCTCGATTTCGCCGGCGCCGCAGAATCCGTTCGCTGGGCGAATGAGCTCGCTCGGCCGGCCGTAAGGAAACGGCGGAAAGATGAGGCCGTCCCGGTGGCAGTCGGCCTTGACCAGCAGGATTGTCGCGCCGACGGCGTCCAGGCGGACCGGTTCGTTGGCGCCGCGGAAGTCTTCAAGCAGTTTGCGCCCGTGATCGGCCCAGCCGTTGCGATCGAAAGTTGGGCCACCCGGCGCCTGCACACAATGCGGGTGAAGTATGTCGAGGTTAAACGCCAGCAATTGGCCGATCAGTCCCCTGGGATAGGAAACGACGTCGACATCGAGCCAAAGTACCCAATCCTCGTCCTGCAGCGACCTGAACAACAGCTGATTGCGGGATCGAGCGAGTACGGAGCGGCGGACACGCTGAAAAGCCGTCGTCCAGCGGGGAACGCCGGGCGGCAGGCGAAAATTGAAATCCCTCTTGATGACCGTGACGCGGCGACACCTCGCTTGCAACCTTGGAAGCAGCCCTTCCAGGGCTGCCCACGTATCGTCACGGCTGTCGCTTTCCAGCAGCCCTATCGACAGGTATTGTCGCGGGTGTTCGATGGCCTCAAGGTTCTCGACGTAGCGGTGGAGGTGGTGCCGCGCATCCTTGAGAGGGGTCAGGATAAGGACGTTCGGCGGCGCGCCGGGCGACGGTGTGGCGGCCGATTCTGCTACCAAGATTTCCTCCGTCAGCAGATAGTTGGGTCATTTAGAGATGATGAAGGCGGCGCGCGAGGACTACAAGAGACTTCTTAAAGAGCGCCTTTGCGGACTTCAACCCTATCCCGCGGACCATTTCTCCGGGACGGGTATCTTGATATGCGCCGGAGGGCCAAGCTTTTTCACCAATGCCTACGTCCTGGTGCATCTCCTTCGCGTCACACATGGCTGCACGCTGCCCATCGAAGTCTGGCACTTCGGCAGCGGCGAGATGTCGGCGCGCATGAAGCTTTTGCTTCATGACCTCGGAGCCGACACGGTCGATGCCGAAGCGGTTCTCACCGCGCTTCCGGCCCGGGTCCAAAACGGCTGGCAGCTGAAGGCTTATGCGCTGATGTGGTGCCGGTTCGAGCACGTTCTGATGCTTGACGCCGACCAGGTCCCGTTGGGCGACCCAGCCGAACTCTTTGAATGGGATGACTATCGCCGAACCGGTGCGGTGCTTTGGCCCGATTGCGGGGATATCCTGGAAACGAATCCGATTTGGGACGCCTGCGAGCTGAAATCGCGCACCTGTCCTGCCGTCGAATCCGGGCAGCTCCTGATTCACAAGGCCCGACATTGGCGCGGGTTGCAAATAGCACTGCATCTGAATGAGCATTCAGCGTACTACTATCAGCTCTTGTACGGCGACAAGGACACGTTCCTGCTGGGCTTGCTTCTAGCGGAATCGGCTTATGCCCTCGTTCCCCATCGCCCTTTCAGCGACGTGCCGTTCTGTCTCTTCCAGAGAAACATGGCCGGCGAGGTCCTTTTTCAGCATCGCACCGGCGCCAAGTGGCGCTACGCGGGTCCACAGGTAAAGCTGCCGAAAGCTGAACTCGAAGAGGACTGCCTGGCTGCACTGACGACCTTGCGCGCGCAATGGAACGGCCTGGTCTTTACGCCGCCACTGCGCAGCCTCCGCGCGCGTGAAGCCGAAGCTGGCTTTGTCGCGGCACGCCTCTTTCATTTGCGCCGGCCCGGTGAAGAACCCGCGCGTCTTGAGTTGCTGCCGGAATCCGAAATTGGCGCAGGGCGCGCCGCCGCGACAATGAATTGGCACTGCGAGGAAACCGGCGGTGCGATCGAACTCGTGATCAGCGATGCCTTTTGTCCGTCCTGGCGGCTCCGTCAGGAATCGAACGGATGGAGTGGACGCGCGGCGAAAGGTGACGGCGAGATCTATTTGACGGAAGAGCGCACATCCCTGGCACCGGCGAATGAAAATGTTCGGTCGCTCACCGAGGAGATCTTGTCCGCCGCCGGGTTTCCCAACCCGGTCTGGATGAGGCGGCGCGTCGAAATTTCAGCCGCGCTCGGCCTGATCGCGGCGCTCGAGCCCGGCATTGGTGATGCGCTCGCGGCGATTTCCGGGCGCTGCGGGTTTGTGGAGAAACAAGTGCTCGATGCAATCGCAAGCGAATTACGGCGCGAACCCCGAAACGCCGATCTCAGGGCGGACCGCGCCAACTGGCCGATGCCAGGCCGCTACACCGTAGCCGCCGATCTTGACAATTGATGCGCATCGCCAGACCACGGGTGCTCTTCATCGCTCCTACGCTTCCAGCCCTCACGGGCAACGGGCTCGCCATGCGCATGGGCGTCTTTGCCGAGGCGCTTGCCCGATGGGCTGATGTTGATCTTGCGGTGGTGCCGGTCGCTGGCGGCGGTGTTGAGAACACGCCGTTCCTCCAATCTCTTGATTTGCGCCTGTCGCGCGTCCCCTGGGACCGGCGACCGGACACCCACTACGCGCTGCTGTCGCAGGTTGCGAATCCCGCGGCACGCCTCCAAACCTTCAGGGCCTACGGGAAACCGTCAATCGCCAGCGCGTTAACGGCCCACGTGGCGGAGAACATCAGAGATCTTGCCGGCGAGCGACGCTACGACCTCGTCCATATCGGCCGCAGCTACATGATACCCCTTGCTCGCTTCCTGCCGGAAACAACGCCCGTGACGCTCGACCTCGATGAAGACGACCGCGCGTCCTTTGCCAGCCGGGCGGCGGTTGCCCGACGCAGCGGAAATTGTTTTCTCGCGGACTGGCTCGACCAGGAGGGACACGCCTGCGACGGATTGATTGCCGCTATGGCAGGCAGATTGCAGCGCGCGTTCGCGGCGAGTGTTCGGGAGTGTGAAAATCTGGCAAGGCGCCATCCGGAAGTGAGGTTCGAAACCGTCCCGAATGCGGTAAAGATTCCGCGCCATGCGCCCCGTATCGAAGACGGTCGCAGCATTCTCTTTGTCGGTTCATTGGGCTATGAGCCGAACGCCGATAGCATCCTGTGGTTTGCCAGGACGATCATGCCGCGACTTAGGACAGGATTCGGCCGTTGCCGGCTTACGATCGCCGGGGCAAACGCGCCGTCGGCTGTGCGCGCATTGGCTCGGCATCCGGACATTCGCGTCCCTGGCTTTGTCGACGATCTCACTGAAGTCTATCGAAGGGCCAGTCTACTGATCGCACCGATGCAGGCGGGTGGCGGCACGCGCATCAAGGTTCTCGAAGCGGCAGCTTTCGGCGTGGCCACGGTTGCAAGCGCCCCGGCTGCGGCCGGACTGTTTACGCCGCGGCAGCCCTGGGGGTGGATTTGCCAGCGTCCTTCGGACTTCGCAGCGGCCTGCGCCGATGCGCTCTCTGATCCCCGCGAGCGTGACCGGCGGGGAAAGATCGGTTACCGTTCCGTCACCCGGCAATATTCGCGGGACGTTGTCGTCCCACGACTTGCGGCCTTGTTGCACCAATGCTGCGGGTGAGGAGTTTTGGAAGGAGCGCATTGCATGGTTGGAGAAGACGATCGCTACCGCAAGACCGCGGGTTCCGATCAAGACGAAGTGGTGGATGGCTACATCGTTTATAACAAGGACAAAGACCGCGTCCATTTTCTCAACCCGACCGCGGCCATCGTACTGGAACTCTGTACCGGCGTGCTGACCGCGCTCGAAATCGCGGAAGTGGTCGAACGGACGTTCAGCCTGCCGCAAACGCCGATCGGTCCGGTCCGAGATTGCCTGGCTTCGCTTCTCTCCGAAGGCTTGATCGAAACGTGCGGGATATCGTAGTCCGAACCCTCCGGCGCGAGTTTCGGATCGCGGGTCAGCCCGAAGCACCGCTTTTGCGGTACGTTGAGGCCCGTCCCGCGATCGATCGCGCTGCCGTTGTGCCACAGATCGTGAACATCGAAAGTAATCAGGAATTTTTCAGAGCGCGATTGCCTTCTGGACGCAGCCTGGAAGGTACTCTCCGCTACGTCACCGAACATCTCGATTACTTTGTCGAGTACTGCGCCCGCGCTGATGAAGCTGATGCGGTCAGCCTGCCTGCAGCCCTGCTGGTGTCGCCCGACGGCCAACGCGTCCTGTTCGCCGGAGGACGAAAATCCGGCAAAACCACGCTCGCCCTGGGGCTGCTGTCAGCGGGATGGAGGTTCGAGGGGGACGCGCGGGTCTTTATCGGGGCGGACGGAGTTGCCGCTCACCCGCGGACCCTGCGGGTCCCGCAGTCGCTGGTGTGGCGTCACTCTTGCCTCGCGCATCTCCTCGACGGGGCGCCGTCGCTCGCGGTCGATGGCCTGGAAACGTTCTTTGCCGTCGATCCGAGGCGATGGGGACGGGAATGGAGCATTGCCGCGGGCAAAGTCGACGCGGTCTTCTTTCTCGAAAACGCCGATTCGGTGCTTTCCGCGATACGCCGCATCAGTTCAGACGAAGCCTTCGGCCGCGCTCTGCAGCTTTTCTCCTCGGCCTTACCCCTCACGGCGCGGTATGTTTCGCTGCTGCGCTCCATTGTCGCCGCTCCCTGCCTGTTTCATCTGGAGCTGGGAGCTCTTGAGGGCGCCGTCGGCCGCGTCGTCGAGACCCTTCAGGCCATCAGCTTGCGTGCCTCAGATTGATGCGGTAAACGCAATGTTATGATAGCGCTATGCTCGAATTGCAATTTGCGGAGACGCTGATGTCCCAGACCCTCGCTTCAAGGCCGTCGGACGACACGATGGCGGGCGTCGATGCATCCGTGGTGAAGACGGTTCAGCGTTTGGGAAAAATCTCCCGATATGAACCACCAAAGATCATATCCTTTCCGATCGACGGCATGCGTGTGGCCGGGCCGGTATCGCTTGCCGGCAATAGCTACTGATACGTTGATCGGCGCTCCGAGCGGGTAAGTCGGATGA
This sequence comes from uncultured Alphaproteobacteria bacterium, assembly GCA_963734795.1. Lineage (GTDB taxonomy): Bacteria > Pseudomonadota > Alphaproteobacteria > Rhizobiales > Xanthobacteraceae > Bradyrhizobium. The sequence continues at coordinate 278,734 of CAVTIW010000007.1, read as the reverse complement.
TATCTGTCGCCGCGGCCATGATCGTCCGCGACGAGGAACGGTTTCTTCCGGGTAGTCTTGCTTCACTGCGGGGAAAAGTCGACGATGTCATCATCGTTGACACCGGTTCAGCAGACGACACGCTGTCCATCGCCAAAACGTTCGGCGCGCGCGTTTTCCATTTCGAATGGAATGACGACTTCGCGGCTGCGCGTAATCGGGGGCTCGAGGAAGTTACCGCCGACTGGATCCTTTACATCGATGCCGACGAGCGCTTGCACACGCCGGGCAACCGCCCCGTTGCCGAATTTCTCGATCCCGACGCGATCGCGGCATCTGTGCGGTTCAAGCCGAAGCTCAATTATACTAGCTACCGGGAACCAAGGCTTTTCCGCCGCGACACCCGGCTGAGATTTTCCGGCAAGATTTCATGAGTCCATCTTGCCGGCGATCGATCGAATCCCCGAACGCGACAGGCTTTCGATCGCGCGGACGGCGATCGGTCTGGATCATCTGGGTTATGAGGGCGATCAGGCGCACAAGGCAGCCCGCAACATTCCTCTTCTGCGGCAGGCCATCGAAGACGATCCGAACCGGGTTTACTATTGGTACCATCTTGCCGAATCCCTGGCGGTTATCGGCCGGGTCGACGAAGCTCTCGCGGTCGCATGCCAGGGTTTGCAGGCCGCACAGCAACGTCCTTCCGAAAAGCAGCGGGCCAACGCCAGCATGATTTTCCAATTCCTCGCCCGGACTTATCTGGAGCGCGGGCAGGACCCGTCGGCATTGATCGCTGAAGGGCTCGCGGCAGTCCCGGGCGACCATGCGCTCCGGTTTATGGAGGCTCGCGCCAGGCTCGACGCGGGTGAGTTCGAAACCGCACTGCAGATTGCGGAGGGTCTGCTTTCGGTCGATACCAACGCGCGGTGCAACGACCTGCTGGCATTCGATGAACGCATATTTGACGAATTCGCCAAGGATCTGGCCGGCGTTGCCGCCTTTCGACTTGGCTTGTTCGCTGAGGCTTCGAGATATTTCTCACGCGCTGCCGCCGTCGCAGCGGACAACTTCCCCTATCGCATCAAATCGCGCGCAGCCTTGCTGCAGCAACAGCGGCTGAAGGCCTGAGAATTCGTGCCATGGCATCCGTTACGGAAAAGAACCTTGTTCTGGTACACAGCAATCGATGGCAGGATCGCGCCGACTTCGAAATGATCAAGAATCACGTCGAGTCTCTTGCGCCGGATATCGCTGTATTCATTGCGTCGAACGATATCCCCTCCTCGATCACGCGCAAGCGCGCTGCCTCGCGGCCGACCCTGATCTTCTCTCCGATCCGGCTTTTGAGTTTCAAACCTGCTCGCGGCCAGCTGTATGCAGGCACGCCGATGTCCAAGATTGACGAAATGCGCCGGCTGGCCGCGGCCGGACTGCCGATTCCGGCTTTCGAGGTCATCGGTCCGGACACGCGATTGTCTGCCGACGACTACGGCACCTTTGTCCTGGTGAAACCATCCTACTCGTTCGCTTCCTTCGGGCAGGGCATTGAGCTGTGTCGAACATCAACCCTGCGCTATCGGGCTCCCGCCGAGTTTCCGGAATGGCACCCGGGGCGGCAGGCGCCGATGTTCGCGCAGAAATTCATTGACTGTGGATACCCGATGTCCTGCCGGGTACTCACGATATTCGGCGAGCCGATATTTACCTACTGCCGCCAATCGACGAAACCGCTGAACCTGAATCCGGAAAAGGATATCTTTGAGCAACACGAATACCTGCCGGCGCCGCCAGATCGCACTACTTTCATCACCCGCGAGCCGGACTTGCTAAAGCTTGCCGCAGATGCCTATCGCGCGATGCCCGAGGTCGCGCTGCAAGCTTGCGACATCGTGCGTGAAACAGTCACCGGACGGCTCTATTTGCTCGAGGTGAACCCCGGCGGCGGCACGTGGATGTTTTCGAGCGAAAGCTGCGGCAGCTACAAAGAATCACTGGGTATCAGCGATCTGGCCGCGGAATTCGATGCGTTTCGGACGATCGCGCGCGTTCTGGTCGAGCGCACACGGGCCGAAGCTCAGTAGGCGGCGGCGTGAGCCAACGGCTGAGCTGGAGCAAATCACGATCGCACCGGGCTTGACGTTCAACGCATGCGCGGCCGGCGGCGCGTGATGCGCGCCGCCTCTTTTGCAGGGTTATTGCTCGATCGCTTCGATCACGCCGCCTTGGCCATTTCGGAGACCCGCTCCCAGGTGGTGGCCTGCAGGCTTGGTCGCGCTTCCATCCGTGCCAGCCACGCGACGAGGTTGGCGTGCGGCGCGCCCAGAACCGACCACTCCGGCGTCTGGGTGAAGAAGCCGATCTGCGGCGCAATCAAAAAGTCCGCCAGCGATACGGCGTCGCCGGCGAAATAGGGTTGCTCGCCGAGAAGTCGCGCCAGTTCCCCGAACACGGCGCGCGCCTGCGGCATCGCGGCCGCGATCACCGCTTCGTCCGGCGTCAGGCCCATCAGCATCGGCCCCACCACGCGCTGGAAGCCGATGACGTTGCCGACGCCCTGAAACAGATACCAGTCATTGACATTCATCGCCTGATCCATTCGCGCCGCGCGCTTTGAATCGAGCGGGGTGAGAGCGGGAGTCGGCAGCATCCGATCGAGGTAGCGCAGGATGGCCTGGCTTTCGTAAAGACTGAAGCCGTCGTGCTCCAGCACCGGCACCCGGCCGAACGGATGACGGGCGAGATGCTGAGGCGAGTGGAATGTGCCGGGCGCCACCGGCGAAAGCCGATAGGAGGCGCCCTTCTCTTCCAGCGTTGCCAGCACAGCCCGTCCAAACGGACTGCCGGGGATGGAATGGACGATGAATTCCGACATAACGATCTCCTTACTGGTGGTTGTTTCCTGCGCGGCTGCAGCAAAGCGACAGCCGGAGGCCTCTGCGGTGCAGGCGCGTCTGAAGTTATCGTTGCGCCGTGCCGCTCCGTTCGGCTTCCTGCACGTAGCGTTCGATCAGGCCTGGCCAGCCACCATCGACATCCTTGCGCATCGAAGCACCTGCCGTTGCGCCCATGGTCTCAAACTTGTGGTGCAACAGTTCGACCAGCGTCGCGTCCGGCCCGTCGGCGGCGAAGCGCACGTCGACTTCCGATTTCATCGTGGGGTCCGGCTTCCATTGCGCGTTGATCTGCCAGATCATCACCAGGCGATGCGGCGGCTCCCAACGGGTGATGGTGGCGACGGCGGTCTCGGTGCCGTCTGCCGATATCTCGAGCCAGCGGCCGCCGAGGCGCGGCTCCATCATCACTTTCTGAATCGGCATCTTGCCGACGCCGTGATCGTGCGGCCACCAGCGCGTGAGACCGCTGGTGAAGACCTCGAACGCATGCGCAATGGGTGCCTTGACGCGAACGGTTTTGCGCACGGGTGCGATGACGGCGACGTCATTCATTTATTTGCTCCTTGAAGGTTTGTGGGATTTTTCGGCTTCCAGTTTGAAAGCCTCCAGCGCGTCGCCCCAAAAACTGTCCAGCCAGGCGCGCAATTCCACCAGGCCTTCACGCCGGAGCGAGTAGATCCGGCACACGCCTTCGCTGCGCTCTTCGACGAGGCCAGCGTCTTTCAGCACCTTCAGGTGTTGCGACACCGCCGGCCGCGAGACCGGCAGCCCCGCGGCCAGGAGATTCACCGCACGCGGCCCGGCGCGCAGGCGCTCGAACACCTTCCGCCGTGTCGGGTCAGCCAGCACCATCAGGGCATTTCCGTAAGCCATGGCTAACGGTAAGCTATGACTTACTGTTATGTCAAGCCGCGTCCCGGCCATCGAACCGGCGCGGCGGAGCCGATGGACGCGAAGGACTTAAAATCCCACCATAAATCCCACCATGACGACGTCGTGCGGATTCGAGTCCCCCTGCTGGCCCAAGCATCGCATCGGAAATCATCTCCATGTCCCAGCTCGAAAAGATCACGCTTCAACCCGGCCTCACCTTCGACACCCTCGTCGGCGGCGAGACGGGCGCGCCGCTGGTGCTGCTGCTGCACGGTTTTGCGGAATCCATGCATTGCTGGCGCGCGCAGGTGGCAGCACTGGCGGCGGCGGGTTTTCGCGCAATTGCGCCGAGCCAGCGCGGCTATTCGGAAGGCGCCCGGCCGGATACCGGCGACACCGCGAATTATGATATCGAGCGGCTGATGGACGATGCGATGGCGATATCAGCGGCCTGCGGTTACGGCGACCGTCGCTTGCATCTGGTCGGCCACGACTGGGGCGGCAGCATCGCCTGGGCGCTTGCCGATCGCTTTCCGCAGCGGCTGGCGTCGCTCACGGTGCTGTCGCGGCCGCATCCCAACGCCTTCAACCGGGCGCTGGAAATGTCCAACGGCGATCAGGCGCATCGGTCGCGGCATCACAAAGCGTTTCTCGAGCCCGATGCGGCCAATGTCGTGCTTGCCGACGACGCCAAGTGGCTGCGCGAGCGGCTGACGGCGAACGGCGTGCCCGCGGCCGCGATCGAGCAGCACCTTGGCGTGCTCGGCAACAAGGCGGCAATGGAAGCCGCCCTGACCTGGTATCGCGCCCGCGGCGCGATCCGCATCCCGCTCGGCCCGATCCGGGTCCCGACGCTCTACATCTGGGGCGATGCCGACGATACCGTCGGGCGGATGGCGGCCGAAGGCACCGAAGATTTCGTCGCCGCCCCCTATCGCTTCGAAGTGCTCGCCGGCGTCGGCCATTTCGCCGCCGACCAGGCGCCAGATCGCGTCAACGAGTTGTTGCTGCAACAGGTTGCGGCCTATCCGGCCTGACTGATCGATGCCGGAGGCGCTCGCGGAACTTCGTCGCCTCGAAAATGTTGTCCTGCAGCAAATGGAGCAAGACACCGTGGCAAACGAAAATCACCCCGATCAGCGCGCGGGGCCCGAACGTGAACAACCCAAGGACTTGCGTTTATCCACGCCGCGGTCTCCGCCCCGCGGCCCGCGGATTTTGAACGACGGCCCGGAATTGCTTCGCAGCAACCACTGCTGACGTCGTCACGCCTCGACCGGGTCCTGCGCTCACTCCGACTTGTCGATATTCCAGAAGATCGGCGTGGCCGGACCGTCGAGCACGCCGGTGAGCGATTTGCGCCACGCGCTCGGCATGGTAAATTGCCCGAGCGGAATATAGATCACCTGATCGTAGACTTCCTTCTGGATCTCGGCCGCGATCTTCTTCTGCTCCTCGGCTGACGTGGCCCGCGCGAAGGCGTCGCGCATGCTCTCCATCTTGGGGTCGTCGGCCCAGCCGAACCAGCCGCCGGTCTTGCCGCGGCCGCTGATCGACGACGTTGACGACCGGGTTGAGCACGTCGGCGCCGACCCAGTTGGTGAAGAACATGTTCCAGCCGCCCTCCTTCGACGGCTTCTGGCTGGCGCGGCGCGAGACCACGGTCTGCCAGTCGGTGGCCTGCACATCGACCTTGAAGCCGGCATCGCGCAGCAACTGCGCCGCGACGATCGGCTGCGCCTTCAGCGTGCACGACATCGCCGGGCGCCATGATCACGACCGGCGTGCCGTCATAGCCGGATTCGGCGAGCAGCTTCTTGGCTTCCGCCATGCCGTTGCCCTTGACCAGCGATTCCGCGCCGACATCGGTGGCAAGCGGCGTGCCGCAGACGAACACCGCGCCGCAGATCTTGTAATATTCGGGATTGCCGACCAGCGCGTCCAGCACGTCCTTCTGGTTCATGGCCAGGAACGCCGCGCGGCGCACCTTGACGTTGTCGAACGGCGGAAGCAGGAAATTCATCCGCCCAAGCGTCTGGTAGCCGAGCTTGTTCAGGATTTCGAGCTTCACATCCGGATTGGCGGCCAGCACCGGCAGAATGTCGAACGACGGCGCTCTCCATGAAATCGATATCGCCGGACTGCAGCGCATTCACCGCGGTCTGCGCATCCGCCATCGTGATCCATTCGACGCGATCGACCTTCACCACCTTGCCGCCGGAGGTCCAGCTCGGCGGTTCCTTGCGCGGCACATAGTCCGTGTTCTTCTCGAACACCGCCTTCACGCCGGGCTGGAATTCGGCCTTCACGAACTTGAACGGACCCGAGCCGATCTGCTCCGGTATCGGCTTGTCCGGCCGGCGTCTCCGCCAGCCGCTTCGGCATCATGAACGGCACCAGCGACGACGGCTTGCCGATCGACTCCAGCACCAGGCCGTAGGGCTCTTTCAGTTTCAGCGTGATGGTCTTGGCATCCGTGGCCTCCAGGCTCGCGGTGAAATCCATCAGCTTCTGGCCCATGCCGTCGGCCTTGCCCCAGCGCTTCAGCGACGCCACGCAATCCTCCGCCGTCACCGGCGTGCCGTCATGCCATTTCAGGCCGTCGCGCAGCGTGAAGGTGTAGGTCAGCTTGTCGTCGGAGACCTTGTACTCCGCCATCTGCGGCTGGATCTTGAAATTGGAATCCATCGCCAGCAGCGTGTCATAGACCATGTAGCCATAGTCGCGCGGATGTAGGCGGTGGTCATGATCGGATCGAGAAAGCGCAGATCGGAATGCATCACCGCGGTGATGGTCTTGCCGGCGGCCAATGTCGGCATCGGTAACGCCAGCGCCGCCGCGAGCGCGATGGCCGACGCTACCGCGGAACGCTTCCAGCGCGAGATGTGGGACATTCGATCTCTCCTGACGTGAAACTGGTCAAACGCCGATCATTACTTATGCAAGCGGTCCGTTATTTAGGCGAACTAACACGCTGTAAAAACTCGACATTTGAGACTTGCACCAAGCAGCGTGCGCGTCAATCGGGTTTTGGCTCGATGGCTGCTGCGGCGAATCATGCCTGACTGCCGCGCGCATGTTTCACTTTACAAATTCGTCGCCGATCATTCTCGTACGCCTCTCGTCAATGCCCACACGGCTGAAACATTCCGTTCGAACCCTCAAGAGAATTGCAATGAACCCCGCCAACCTTCCGTTCGATTCCGAGGCCATGCTGCAGGGCCTGCGCGGCTGGGTGGAATGCGAAAGCCCGACCTGGGATGCAGGCGCGGTCAACCGCATGCTCGACCTCGCCGCCCGCGACATGGCGATCATGGGCGCATCGATCGAGCGCATCGCCGGCCGGCAAGGCTTTGGCGGCTGCGTCCGCGCGCGCTTTCCGCATCCGAAGCAGGGCGAGCCCGGGATTCTGATCGCGGGCCATCTCGATACCGTTCATCCCGTCGGCACGCTGGAAAAACTGGCGTGGCGGCGCGAAGGCAACAAATGTTTCGGTCCCGGCATCTTCGACATGAAGGGCGGCAATTACCTGACGCTGGAAGCGATCCGGCAATTGGCGCGCGCCGCGTTCACGACGCCGCTGCCGATCACGGTGCTGTTCACGCCGGACGAGGAAGTCGGCACGCCCTCGACGCGCGACATCATCGAAGCCGAAGCCGCGCGCAACAAATACGTGCTGGTGCCGGAACCGGGCCGGCCCAACAATGGCGTCGTCACCGGGCGCTACGCGATCGCGCGGTTCAATCTTGAAGCCATCGGCAAACCGAGCCATGCCGGCGCCACGCTGTCCTCGGGCCGCTCCGCCATCCGCGAGATGGCGCGCCAGATCATCGCCATCGACGGCATGACGTCGGAAGACTGCACCTTCAGCGTCGGCATCGTGCATGGCGGCCAATGGGTCAATTGCGTCGCCACCACCTGTTCCGGCGAAGCGCTGAGCATGGCCAAGCGTCAGGCCGATCTCGATCGCGGCGTCGAGCGGATGCTGGCGCTGTCCGGCACCGCCAACGACGTGACCTTCAAGGTGACGCGCGGCGTGACGCGGCCGGTGTGGGAGCCCGATGCGGGAACCATGGCGCTGTATGAAAAGGCCCGCGGCGTGGCGAAGGCGATGGGCGTCGAGCTTCCGCACGGCAGCGCCGGCGGCGGCTCCGACGGCAATTTTACCGGCGCGATGGGAATCCCCACGCTCGACGGACTCGGCGTTCGCGGCGCCGATGCGCATACGCTCAACGAACACATCGAAGTCGACAGCCTTGCCGAGCGCGGCCGCCTGATGGCCGGATTGCTGGCGACGCTGGAGTGAGGCTGCGCCAGGCCAGGTTTCGTCATGCCCGGGACGAAGCCTGCCATCACGATGTTTTGCACGCAGGCGTGGTGGACCACCCGGGCCGGACGAAAATGCTAGCCATGGCACAGGATTTGCTAACTTGAGCTGGGCTGCAATCTGCGGGACTACGCGTAATGACGGATTTCAGCGCTTTGCCACAGGCTATACGATGCTCTCAGGGCGGCGCGTTGACACCCAGCTTGGCGGGAACATAGGCGATGCTCGGATATCTGCTTCGTCGCATCCTCGCCGCCATTCCCGTGATGGGCGTGGTGGCGCTGTTCGTGTTTCTGCTGCTGCGGCTGACCCCGGGCGATCCCGCCGCCATTCTGGCCGGCGACAACGCGACGCCCGAGCAGCTTGAGCGCATCCGCACCTCGCTCGGATTGAACGAACCGCTCTACGCCCAGTTCTTCACCTGGATCGGCAAGCTGCTGCATGGCGATCTCGGCGTGTCGCTGATTTCGAATGTGCCGGTGCTGCAAATGATCAGCCAGCGCGTCGAGCCGTCGATCTCGATCGCGGTGTCGACCATCATCCTTTCGATCATCGTCGCGGTGCCGCTCGGCGTGATCGCGGCGTGGAAACACGGCACCTGGATCGACCGCTTCGTGATGGGACTGTCGGTGATCGGCTTCTCGGTCCCGGTATTCGTGATCGGCTATGTGCTGATCCAGATCTTCGCCATCGACCTGCGCTGGCTGCCGGTGCAGGGCTTTCAAAGCATCACCGCGGGCTTCGGGCCGTTTCTCGAACGCATCATCCTGCCGACCTGCACGCTGTCGTTTATCTATGTCGCGCTGATCGCGCGCATGACCCGCGCGGCGATGCTGGACGTGCTCGGCGAGGACTATGTGCGCACCGCGCGCGCCAAGGGCATCAGCGAAAGCGGCGTGCTGCTGCGCCACGCGCTGCGCAACGCCGCCGTGCCCGTCATCACCGTGATCGGCACCGGCTTTGCGCTGCTGATCTCCGGCGTCGTCGTCACCGAAAGCGTGTTCAACCTGCCGGGCATCGGACGCCTCACCGTCGATGCCGTGCTGGCGCGCGACTATCCGGTGATCCAGGCGATGATCCTGCTGACCTCGCTGCATCTATGTCGCGGTCAATCTCCTGATCGACGTCGCCTACACCCTGCTCGATCCCCGAATTCGTTACTGAGGTCAGGTACTCGATGGCGATCGAAACCCTGCCCGAACCGTCGATCCCGATCACCACGCCGTTCCGGCCGGGGCTCGGATTTCTCACGGCGACGCCGATCATCGCCGCCGCCACCATCTGCCTTGCGCTGGTGATCGCGTCCGCGATCCTCGCGCCCTGGCTGTCGCCGCACGATCCGCTGCTGCTGGCGCCGGCGCAACGGCTGAAGCCCGCCAGCGCGCAGTTCCTGCTCGGCACCGACGGCTACGGCCGCGACGTGCTGTCGCGGATTCTCTACGGCGGGCGGATTTCGCTGCTGATCGGCCTCGGCGCCGCCGTCGTCAGCATCGGCGTCGGACTGGTGATCGGCCTCGTCTCCGGTTTCTTCAAATGGATCGACGCCGTCATGATGCGCGTGATGGACGGGCTGATGGCGATCCCGAGCATCCTGCTCGCCATCGCCGTGGTCTCGCTGTCGGGCGCCAGCGTGATGACGGTTCTGGTCGCCATCACCATCCCCGAAATTCCGCGCGTGGCGCGGCTGGTGCGCTCGGTGGTGCTGTCGGCGCGCGAGGAGCCCTATGTGGAAGCCGCGATCTCGGTCGGCTCCAGCCTGCCGAAGATCATGTGGCGGCATTTGATGCCGAACACGATCGCGCCGTTGATCGTGCAAGGCACCTATGTCTGCGCCTCCGCCATTCTCACCGAAGCGATCCTGTCGTTCCTCGGCGCCGGCATCAACCCGGAGACGCCGACCTGGGGCAACATGATGGCCGAAGGCCGCGCCTATTTTCAGATCAAGCCGTCGCTGATCTTCTGGCCGGGTCTGCTGCTGTCGATCGCGATCCTCAGCATCAATCTGATCGGCGACGCCGCGCGCGACGCGCTCGATCCCCGCATGAAGCAGCGCGAGGGCGGCAAGTGAGATCCGCCATCGTCATCTACAGACCGTCATTGCCGGGGCGATGCGAAGCATCCGAGAGCCGCCGGAATCTCGAAGATTCTCGGATCTGGTTCGCTGCGCGACGCATCCTCGCAATGACGGCGGAGGGCGATGACATGACCAACATCGTTCTCGACATCGACAAGCTCGTCGTCGGCCTCGGCAAGAATCCGCAGCAGCCACGCGGATCATCGACGGCGTCTCGCTGCAGGTGCGCGAAGGCGAAACGCTGTGTCTGGTCGGCGAAAGCGGATCGGGCAAATCCGTCACCTCGCTGACCGTGATGGGACTGTTGCAAAAGGGATCGCTGGCGCCACCGGCGGCAGCATCAAACTGGTCGGCGAGGAACTGCTCACCGCCAGCGACCGGCGGCTGCGGCAGTTGCGCGCCACCACCATGGCGATGATCTTTCAGGAGCCGATGACCGCGCTCAATCCGGTGGTGCCGGTCGGCCGCCAGATCGACGAGGTGCTGCGCGTCCACACCGATCTCGACGCGCGGGCGCGGCGCAAGCGCATCCTGGCGATGATGGAGCAGGTGCGGCTGCCCGAGGTCGAACGCATTTTCGCCTCCTACCCGCATCGGCTCTCGGGCGGCCAGCGCCAGCGCATCATGATCGCGATGGCGCTGGTGCTGGAGCCGAAACTGCTGATCGCGGACGAGCCGACCACGGCGCTCGACGTCACCACGCAGAAGCAAATCCTGACCCTGATCCGCGACCTGCAACGGGATCATGGCACCGCCGTGCTGTTCATCACCCACGACATGGGCGTGGTCGCGGAGATCGCCGATCGCGTCGCGGTGATGCGGCAGGGCCAGCTGGTCGAAACCGGAACGCTCGATTCCATCCTGCGCGACGCCGACGATGGAATACACCCGCAACCTGCTCTCGGCGGTGCCGAGCCTGGTGCCGCGGGCGCCGCGCGCCGACATCCACCGAGCCGGTGGTGCTGGAGGCCAACGAACTCGGCAAGGTCTATCGCGAACGCTCGTTCTTCGGCAGCGTCCGCGAAGTGGCGGCGGCCCAGGACGTCACGCTGACCCTGCGCAAGGGCCGCACGCTCGGCATCGTCGGCGAAAGCGGGTCCGGCAAATCGACGGTGGCGCGCTGCATCGTCCGGCTGATCGATCCGACCTCCGGCGGCATCCGCCTCGCCGGGCCATGAAATCTCCGAACTGTCGCGCCGGCTGCTGCAACCGCACCGCAAGCGCATCCAGATCATTTTCCAGGATCCCTATCGCTCGCTCAATCCGCGCATCACCGTCGGCGAGACCATCGCCGAAGGTCCGATCAATTACGGCATGCCGCACGCGCAGGCGCTGGCCAAAGCGCGCGAACTGCTCGAACTGGTCGATCTGCCGGTCGATGCCATCTCGCGCTATCCGCACCAGTTCTCCGGCGGCCAGCGCCAGCGCATCGCCATCGCCCGCGCGCTGGCGCTCGATCCCGACGTGCTGGTGGCGGACGAAGCGGTCTCGGCGCTGGACGTCTCGGTGCAGGCGCAGGTGCTGGAACTGCTCGACGAAATCCAGACCCGGCTCGGCATCGCGCTGTTGTTCATCACCCACGATCTGCGCGTCGCGGCGCAAATCTGCGACGACGTCGCGGTCATGCAGCACGGCCGCATCGTCGAACAGGGACCGGCGGCGCAAGTCCTGACAAATCCGCAACAGGCCTATACCCGCGCAGCTGCTTGACGCCGCCCCCGGACGGGAGCTGGGATTTTGCCAATTTCCGGCCGGTCGCGGCGGGTGCGGTTATGACTCATAATTAACCGTCGTTGCGTGCCAACGCGTCGGCGCAAAGCGCCGCCCGATGACAGGCTCCGCGAAGCAATCGATACCTTCGGCGCGATACGGCAGAGCCGGATTGCTTCGTCGCTTCGCTCCTCGCAATGACGGAAGCAATCCGGAAACGGTTCGAAGCCATGCGGGACTGGATTGCTTCGTCGCTTGCGCTTTTCGCAATGACGAGTCTAACGTCGCGTGCACCAACCATTGGCCGAGACATACTTCATGACCCGTATCGCCGTTGGCGGCTTTCTGCACGAGACCAACACCTTCGCGCCGACCAAGGCGACCTATGACGACTTCGTGCATGGCGGCGGCTGGCCGGCGATGGCGCAAGGGCGCCGACGTGCTCAAGGTCATGCGCAACATCAATGTCGGGCTGGCAGGATTTGTCGAGCAGGCCGAAGCCAATGGCTGGGAGCTGGTGCCGACCATCTCCTGCGGCGCCAGTCCCTCCGCGCATGTGACAAAGGATGCGTTCGAACGCATCGTCAAGGTGATGGTCGACGGCATCCGGGCGGCCGGACCGCTCGATGCCGTCTATCTCGATCTGCACGGCGCCATGGTGACGGAACATCTCGACGACGGCGAAGGCGAAATTCTTGCGCGCGTGCGCCAGGTGATCGGCAAGGACCTGCCGCTGGTGGTCAGCCTCGATCTGCACGCCAATGTGACGCCGCAGATGGTCGAGCATGCCGATGCGCTGATCGCCTATCGCACCTATCCGCATGTCGACATGGCCGACACCGGCCGCGCCGCCGCGAAACATCTCGCGCTGCTGCTGCGCACCAGGCAGCGCTTTGCAAAGGCGTTCCGGCAATTGCCGTTCCTGATTCCGATCAGCTGGCAATGCACCAACGACCAGCCCTGCAAAGGCATCTATCAGAAGCTCGCGGCGCTCGAGAGCGACGCGGTGCCGACGCTGTCGTTCGCGCCGGGCTTTCCGGCAGCGGACTTTCCGCGATTGCGGGCCGAGCGTGTTCGCCTATGGCCGGACGCAGGCCGATGCCGACGCCGCGGCGGACGCGATGGCAAAGCTCATCATCGGCCATGAAAACGATTTCGACGGCCGCATCTTCACGCCCGACGAAGGCGTGCGCTACGCGATGGAGCTGGCGAAGCGCGCGCAAGCAAGCCGATCGTCATCGCCGACACCCAGGACAATCCCGGCGCCGGCGGCGATTCCGACACCACCGGCATGCTGCGCGCGCTGGTTCGCAACAACGCCACCCGCGCCGCGATCGGCGTGATCTACGATCCGCGCCTCGGCCAAGGCCGCGCACGCCGCCGGCGTTGGCGCCACCGTCACGCTCGCGCTCGGCGGCAAGTCGGGCATACCGGGTGACGCGCCGTACCAGGAGAGCTTCATCGTCGAAAAACTGTCCGACGGACAATTCGTCGCGCCCGGTCCCTATTATGGCGGCCGCGACATGGACATGGGACCGTCGGCGTGCTCTACGGATCGGCGATGTCAGGGTGGTCGTGAGCTCGCACAAGGCGCAGCTCGCGGACCAGTCGATGTATCGCTATGTCGGCATCGAGCCGACCGAGCAATCCATTCTCGTCAACAAGAGCTCGGTGCATTTCCGTGCCGATTTCGAACCGATCGCCGAAAAGCTGATCATCTGCGCCGCACCCGGCGCGATGCCAGCCGACACCGCGACATTACCCTGGACGCGGCTGCGTCCGGGCATTCGCATCAAGCCGAACGGTCCTGCCTTCGTCCCCGCCGTCAAGTCACGTTCAACTTCTCTCACCCTCTCTCTGCCATCGGATAACAGACATGCCCAACATCGACCGCATCGAAGGCTATGCCGACGAACTCACCGCGATCCGCCGGGATCTGCACGCGCATCCCGAGATCGGCTTCGAGGAAGTCCGCACCTCCGGCATCGTCGCCGACAAGCTGACGCAATGGGGCATCGAGGTGCATCGCGGCCTTGGCGGCACCGGCGTGGTCGGCGTGCTCAAGGGCAACGGCGCAGGCGCCAAGCGCATCGGCCTGCGCGCCGACATGGACGCGCTGCCGATGGAAGAGAACACCAACCTGAAATGGCGCTCGACCATTCCCGGCCGCTTCCATGGCTGCGGCCATGACGGCCATACCACCATGCTGCTCGGCACCGCGCGCTATCTCGCCGAGACCCGGAATTTCGACGGCACCGTGCATTTCATCTTCCAGCCCGCCGAAGAAGGCCTCGGCGGCGCCCGCGCCATGATCAAGGACGGGCTGTTCGAAAAATTTCCCTGCGACGAAATCTACGGGCTGCACAACGCCCCCGACCTGAACCACGGCGAGCTCGCGATCCTGCCGGGCCCAGCGATGGCCGGCGCCGACTTCTTCGACATCACCATCAACGGGCTATGGCGCGCACGGCGCGATGCCCGAACGCTCCAAGGACCCGGTCGTGATCGCGATGACGCTCGGACAGGCGCTGCAGACCATCGTCAGCCGCAACGTCGAGCCCGTCCGAGGCGGCGGTGCTGTCGATCACGCAGATTCACGCCGGCTCCGCCTACAACGTGATTCCCGGCGAGGCGAAACTCGCCGGCACCGTCCGCGCCTTTTCCGACGAGGTGCGCGCGCTGATCCGCGAGCGGATGCGCGCGATCTGCGCCGGCATCGCCAGCGCATTCCAGGTCGAGATCGATGTCGATATCCGCGACATCTTCAGCGTGCTGGTGAACCAGGAAGAACAGTCCAGGGTGGTCGCCGAAGTGGCGCGCACGGTGGTCGATCCCGCCAAGGTCATTACCCGGACGCAGCCGAAGATGGGCAGCGAGGATTTCGCCGACATGCTGCAGGCGGTGCCCGGCGCCTATTTCTGGGTCGGCCATGACGGCTCGGTACCGGTGCACAATCCCGGCTACGTCCTCGACGACAAGATCCTGCCGATCGGCGCCAGCATGTTCGCGCGCATCATCGAAACCCGGTTGCCGGTGGCCGCCCATGCATAAATCCGCATCCAATGAGGAGCGTCACGTCGCTGCACGATCTCAGCGCCGTCGACCTGATCGCCGGCTTTCGGGCCAAGCAGTTTTCGCCCTCCGAGGTGCTGGAGGACGTGCTGGCGCATGTCGCGGTGTGGGAGCCGCACATCAAGGCGCTGTACGCCTTCGATCCGGAGGGCGCGCGCGCGGTCGCAAAGGCTTCGACCGAACGCTGGCAGAACGGCGCAGCCGATGGGCGTGCTCGACGGCGTGCCCGTCACGATCAAGGACAACATCGCCACCAAGGGCGTGCCGGTGCCGCTCGGCGCGGCCACCACCAAACTGGTGCCGGCTGCGGTGGATGCGCCGCCGGCGGCGCGGCTGCGCGAAGCCGGCGCGGTGATCTTTTCCAAAACCACCATGCCGGATTACGGCATGCTGTCGTCGGGCCTGTCGAGCTTTCATCCCCTCACCCGCAATCCCTGGGACCTCAGCAAGAACCCCGGTGGTTCCAGCTCCGGCGCGGGCGCGGCAGGTGCGGCCGGTTACGGCCCGCTGCATCTCGGCACCGATATCGGCGGCTCGGTGCGGCTGCCGGCGTGCTGGTGCGGCCTGGTCGCGCTGAAGCCGAGCCTTGGACGCGATTCCGATCGATCCGCCTTATGTCGGCCGCGTCGCCGGCCCGATGACCCGCACCGTCGATGACGCGGCATTGATGATGAGCGTGCTGTCGCGGCCCGATCGCCGCGACGGCATGAGCCTGCCGCCCGACAACATCAACTGGAAGGCGCTGGACAAGTCCCCGCGCAAGTTGCGCATCGGGCTGATGCTCGACCTCGGCGTCGGCCAGGCGCTGGAGCAGGAGGTGCGCGAGGTCGGCCGTCAAGGCCGCCAAGGCGTTCGAGTCCGCCGGCGCCGTCGTCACCGAAGTCGATAGCGTGCTGACGCGCGAGATGCTCGACGGACTCGACAATTTCTGGCGCGCGCGGATGTGGGACGATCTTTCGAAGCTCGATCGCGGCCGAACGCGGCAAGGCGCTGCCCTACATCTACCAATGGGCGGAGGCCGGCGCGAAGCTGTCGGGCGTCGACGTGGTCAGGGGCTTCAACGCCACCATGGCGATCCGCGCCGCCGCGGCAAAACTGTTCGCCGATATCGACTATGTGATCTCGCCGGTGTCGCCGGTGGTGAATTTCGCCGCCGAACTCGCCTCCCCGATCAACGATCCCGACAAGCCGTTCGAGCACATCTGCTACACCGTGCCCTGGAACATGTCGGAAAATCCGGCGGTCTCGATCAACGGCGGCTTTGAGCACGAGCGGATTTCCGATCGGCGTGCAGATCATCGGCCGCCGCTTCGACGATCTCGGCGTGCTCGGCATGGCCAAGGCGTTCGAGGCCCTGCGCGGCCCGCAAAAGCCGTGGCCGAAGCCGCCGGCGAAGTAAATCTCTTCTGTCATTCCGGGGCGCGCTCTTGCGCGAGCCCGGAATCCATAACCCGTGTGTTGTTGTACAGGGCTAAACGCTGCCACAGGGAGTATGGATTCCGGCTCTCGCTTCGCTCGCTCGCCCCGGAATGACAATCTATAAGAAAAAACATCACCAGAGAGGAACCACCGATGGCCTATGAGACGATCAAATACGAGGTCGCCGAGCAGATCCTGACCATCACGCTGAACCGGCCCGACAAGCTCAACGCCTTCAACGCCGCCATGCAGAAGGAAATGATCGACGCCTTCGACCAGGCCGACAAGGACGACGACATCCGCGCCATCATCGTCACCGGCGCCGGGCGCGGGTTCTGCGCCGGCGCCGATCTTTCCTCCGGCGCCGACACCTTCGACCGCGACGCCCGGCGCGGGCCGGTCAAGCGCCTTGCCGATGGCAGCGTCGATTACAGCGATCCCAATGTGCGCGACGGCGGCGGACAGGTGACGCTGCGCATCTTCAAATGCCTGAAGCCGGTGATCGCCGCGGTGAACGGCCCGGCGGTCGGCATCGGCGTCACCATGCAGCTGGCGATGGATATCCGCATCGCCTCGGAAAATGCGCGGTTCGGCTTCGTGTTCTCCCAGCGCGGCATCGTGCCGGAAGCCGCATCGAGCTGGTTTCTGCCGCGCATCGTCGGCATCTCGCAGGCGCTGGAGTGGTGTTACACGGGCCGGGTATTTCCGGCGCAGGAAGCGCTGGCCGGCCGCCTCGTCAGCAAGGTGGTGCCGCCGGACGAGTTGTTGCCGACCGCGCGCGCACTGGCGCGCGAAATCGCCGCCAAGACCGCGCCGGTGTCGGTGGCGCTGATCCGGCAGATGATGTGGCGCATGCTGGGCGCCGACGATCCGATGGAAGCCCACAAGGTCGACAGCCGCGGCATCTACGCCCGCGGCCGCTCGGAGGACGTCAAGGAAGGCGTGGTGTCGTTCCTGGAAAAGCGCCCGGCGCGAATTCAAGAACAAGGTGTCGTCCGACATGCCGGATTATTTCCCGTGGTGGGACGAGCGGGAGTATGAGTAAATTTGCAGCGATCGGCATTTTCTCAACCGTCATCACCCGCGCAGGCGGGTGATCCAGATTGTAGGGTGGGCAAAGCGAAGCGTGCCCACCATCGTCGTCGTTGAGAAGGATGGTGGGCGCGGCGCGAACAGCGCCTTTGCCCACCCTACGAATCATCATCTCGTCATCAGTGCCACCCGGCCGATCGCCTTGCGGTCGATCAACAGCCGCATCGCCTGCGCGTAATGTCTCCAGCGGCAATCGGTGCGAGATGTTCGGCCGGACGCGTCCGGCTTCCGCCCATTCGCGTCAGCGCCTTCAGTCGCACTTCGCCGAGCGCGGGATTTCTCCGCACCGCTTCGCCGGCGCGGACGCCGAGCACGCTGGCGCCCTTGATCAGCAGCAGATTGGTGCGGGCAAGCCCGATGCCGCCGGTAAAACCGATCACGAGAATGCGCGCGCCCCAGGCGATGCAGCGCACGCTGTTCTCGAAAATCTCGCCGCCGACGGGATCGAACACCACGTCGGCGCCGCGGCCCGTCGGTGATGCGCTTGACGGCATCGCGAAACGGCTCGCGTCCGTACAGCACGAGATGATCGGCGCCGCGCGCCTGCGCCGACCGCAAGCTTGTCCTCCGATGGAGGCCGCCGCGATCACGGTGGCGCCGAGCAGCTTGCCGATCTCGACCGCGGCAAGCCCGACGCCGCCTCCGGCGCCATGCACCAGCAGCACTTCGCCGCGCTGAAGCTGGCCGCGATCGATCAGCGCGTGATACGCGGTGCCATGGGCGGCGAGAAACGTCGCGCCCTCGGCGTAGTCGAAATTTGACGGTAACGGCGTCAGTTGCGACGGCGTCACGACAGCCTCATCCGCGTAGGCGCCGTGGCGCAAGTTTGACGATCACCTGATCGCCGACCGCGACGCCGGCGACAGCGCCGTCGACCTCGATCACCTCGCCGGCCGCTTCCACCCCGGGCGTGAACGGCAATGGCGGCTTGAGCTGATACTCGCCCGCCGCCATCAGGATGTCGGGAAAGTTGATGCCGGCGGCATGAATGGCGACGCGCACCTCGCCCTGCGCCAGCGGCGCAGAGGCAAAGGTTTCGAGACGCAAGCTTTCCGGCGGCCCGAGCTCGCGGCAGACGACGGCCTTCGGCATCAGGCCGCGCTCGCCTTGCGGCGCTGCAGCGCTTCGCGGATCAGCGGCATCCGGTCATTGCCGAAATACATATCGGTCTTGTCGATGAAAATGGTCGGCGAGCCGAAGCCGCCGCGCGCCATCACTTCATCGGTATTGGCCTTGAGCTGATCCTTGATCGCCTGCTCGGCCGATCCCTGCGAAGAACTTTTGCGGGATCGACGCCGACGCGTTGGCAGACTTCCGTCAGCACCGCATCCTGCGAAATGTCCTTGTCCTCGCCCCAGTAGATCTCGAACACCGCGCGCGCGAACGGCAGCATCTCCTTGCCGAGCCAGATGCAGCCGCGCATCGCCTTGACGCTGTTCACCGGAAACACCGTCGGCCGCATCTTGATCGCAAGCCCGGCGGAGCGCGCCCAGTCCGCCATGTCCTTTTTCTGGTAGTGCAGCTTGGCCGGCACCGGCTGTTCGCGCGAGGCATAGACGCTGGGATTGATGGTGTTGAAGATGCCGCCGACCAGGATCGGCCGCCACGAGATCTCGACGCCGAATTCCTTCGCCAGCGGCTGGATGTTGTGGAAGGCGAGATAGGTCCAGGGACTGGAGCAGTCGAAGAAGAATTCGATCATGGTGGGGTTTCCTGTTGTCGCGTCATTTGTGCGATTTTGTTGTTGCACTCAGGTCATTCTCTCCGTCATTGCGAGCGGAGGGAAGCAATCCATGGGCGCCAGAGACAAAGGCTGGATTGCTTCGTCGCTGCGCTCCTCGCAATGACGTTCTCTCGCTCATTCTCACTTCTGCCCCGCCGCCTCCTTCGCGGCCTGCCCGAACATGTTCCTGCGCGCCTCCTCGTCGAACGGCTCCTTGACGAACTTGCCGATCGCCAGTCCCGCCTGCACCTGCGGCCGCGCGCGGACCAGGGCGTACCAGCGCTTGAGTTCGGATAATCGTCGAGCGTAAAACCCTGCGCCTTGTGCGTCATGGTCCAGGGGAAGCAGGCGATGTCGGCGATCGAATAATCATCGCCGGCGACGTAAGCACCGGTCTTGCCCAGTTGGGTATCGAGCACGCGATACAAGCCGCGCGGCCTCGTCGCGATAACGCTCGATGGCGTAGGGAATTTTCTCCTGCGCATAGAGCGCAAAATGTCCGTGCTGGCCGAGCATCGGCCCGAGCCCGCTCATCTGCCACATCAGCCATTGCATGACGTTGGAACGCGCGCGCATCTCCCTGGGCAGAAAGCGGCCGGTCTTGTCGGCGAGATAGATCAGGATCGCGCCGGTCTCGAACACCGAAAACGGCCCGCCGCCATCGGCAGGCGCATGGTCCACAATCGCCGGAATCCGGTTGTTCGGGCTGATCGCCAGAAACTCCGGCTTGAACTGCTCGCCGGCCCGGATGTTGACGGGAATCACCGTGTAGGGAAGGCCGAGTTCCTCCAGCATGATCGAGATTTTCCAGCCATTCGGCGTCGGCGCGTAATGAAGGTCGATCATGGGATGATTCCCGGCAAGAGGTTGCGGTATCCTACCCCGCGATTTTGGCCCATTCCAGCCACCGTTACGGCCTTGTGCGACACGCGGGGCGAACATGGCAGATAGACGCTCAATTCAGAACCTATGGGGAGGCCGACATGCTGTTTCCAACCACGATCGCAGGCTCGCTGCCGAAACCGGAATGGCTGGCCGAACCCAACACGCTGTGGGCGCCCTGGAAGTCCAAGGGCGACGAACTCGTGCGCGCCAAGCGCGACGCCACCCTGCTGGCGGTCAAACTGCAGGAAGACGCCGGCGTCGACATCGTCACCGAGGGCGAGCAGGCCCGCCAGCATTTCGTCCACGGCTTTCTGGAGAACATCGAAGGCATCGACTTCGCCCACAAGGTCGAGATGGGAATCCGCAACGACCGCTACAAGGCGATGGTGCCGCAGGTGGTGGCGCCGTTGCGGCTGAAGGGCCGCGTCCATGCCGACGAGGCCCGCGTCGCCCGCACCCACACCGCGCGCAAGCTGAAATTCACCCTGCCCGGCCCGATGACCATCATCGACACCATCGCCGACAACTATTACGGCGATCGCGTCAAGATGGCGTTCGCCTTTGCCGAACTGCTCAACGAGGAAGCCAAGGCCTTGCAGGCCGACGGCGTCGACGTGATCCAGTTCGACGAGCCCGCCTTCAACGTCTACATGGACGAGGTCTCCGACTGGGGCATCAAGGCGCTGGAGCGCGCCGCCGAAGGGCTGACCTGCGCCACCGCCGTGCACATCTGCTACGGCTACGGCATCAAGGCCAACACCGACTGGAAGCAGACGCTGGGCAGCGAGTGGCGGCAGTATGAGGATATCTTTCCGGCGATCGCCAAAAGCCCGATCCAGCAGGTCGCGATCGAATGCCGCAATTCGCGGGTGCCGCTGGAACTGCTCGGCCTGCTCACCGGCAAGGTGGTGCAGGCCGGCGTGATCGACGTCGCCAGCGACACCGTCGAGACCGCGGAGGATGTCGCCGAGGTGATCGACGCCGTCTCGAAATTCGTGCCGAAGAGCAACATCGTCGCGACCACCAATTGCGGCATGGCGCCGATGCATCGCGACATCGCCGAAGCCAAGCTGATGGCGCTCGGCGCCGGCGCGAGGCTGGCAAGGCAGCGGTTCGGGTGAGATCTTTTGGCCGGGGTCAGCCTTTGCGCGAGCGGCAGCATGTTCCCTCTCCCGCTTGCGGGGGAGGGAGCAGGTCGTGCCTTACTGAAAGCGCTGAGCTGAACTCCGCCGTCGCATCGCTGAACTAACTCGCACTCGGATGCAGCACCGGCCGATATCCCGCTGACATCGCGCGCAGCGTCGAGGGCGGCGTCAGCAAGCATGGCGTCGCGCAACGCAATGTTCTCGACCCGCGCGATAGCCGGCCGGCGACCACCGCCATGCCTGACGCTGCGCGATCAGGTAGCTCTCCGTCTCCTGCTGCACCATTGCGCCGTCGGGCAGCTCTTCCAGCGACATCGGAAGCGCGTGCAACCGCTTGTTACCGCCTGCCAGCCGCTCGCGGTGCAGCACGGCGTCCATGTCCCGCGCGAGAATACCCGTGACGCCGTTGCCCGCTTCCCACGCGGCGCGAAATCGTTTGGCGTCGTCGCGGCGGCAGAAGAAGCAGGGGCGATGGCCGGCCGCGAACGCGGTTGCCTCGTCGAGAAAGAACAGCTCGGTCCAGCTGCGGCCGCCCATCACCTTGCGCCGCCGTCCCCTGAATTCGCAAACGCAAGTGAGCCACGCCTTGCTGGTCCAGCGCCGCGTCAGAGGTTTTGGTGGCTGGATCGTGGATGATGCCGCGATTGCCGGTGAACAGGCCGCGATGCGGGGTGGCGATGATATCGCCTGACGGCGTGACGCGGTTTTGCAGCGGCATTCTAGCTCTCCTTCTCCCCGCTTGCGGAGCCGAGACGAGAAGCTCGCTCTGCGAAGGCCGGGATGAGGCGGCGTCTCCACGCACACGGACTCGCTGAGAGGCCCCCTCACCCGGATTTTTCGCTGCGCGTAAAATCCGACCTCTCCCCGCACGCGGGGCGAGGTAAGAAAGGTCACGCCGCGCCGTCGCGGATCGGCGGCTGGAACGACAGCGCGGTGTCCCAGGGAAAGAAGATCCAGGTGTCCTGCGACACCTCGGTGATGAAGGTATCGACCAGCGGACGTCCCATCGGCTTGGCATACACGGTGGCGAAATGCGCGTCGGGCATCATGCTCGCGCACCAGCCGCGCGGTCTTGCCGGTGTCGACGAGATCGTCGACGATCAACAGTCCCTTGCCGGTGCCGCCGCCAAGTTTGGCGGTGTCGGCCGAAATGCCCTTCAGGATCTTCAGGTCGCCCTGCTTGGTGTGATCGTAACTGGCGACGCAGACGGTATCGATGATGCGGACGCCGAGCTCGCGCGCTACGATCGCCGCCGGCACCAGCCCGCCGCGGGTGATCGCGATCACCGCCTGAAACGGCCCGACTTCGTTGAGCCGCCAGGTCAGCGCCCGGCAGTCGCGGTGAAACTGGTCCCACGACACCGGAAAGGCCTTGCCGGCGCGCTCCTGCGCGCTCAGTTCCGGATGCTCCGCCATCATGATGATCCCTTACATTTTGCGAATGACGAAGGTGCCGGTGGCGGTGGCGACGATCTTGTCGCCCTGCCAGAGCTCGGCACTTCCATGACAGGTCTCGCGGCCGCGCATCAACACGCGGCCAAGCCCCTTTAGCGGGCCGAGCCGCGCCGGGCGGTGAAATTGCACATTGAGGTTGACGGTCGGCGCGAATTGCTCGAGATCGAGCGTCGCCGACAGCGCCGTACCCATGGTATCGTCGAGCATGGCGGCGAGAAACCCGCCTTGCACGGTTCCGGCCGGATTCAAAAATTCCGGCCTGGCTTCGAATTTGGTTTCGATGGTGCCGCGCTCGCCGTCGATCTCGACAAACTCAAGACCAAGCGTCTTGGCGCAGGGCGGCGGCGGGATGCGCCCATCGGCCATTTTCCAGAAAAAAGAATTCTTGTCCACGGCGTCGTTCTCGTTCTGCCTCACACCATCGATCCGCTAGCGGACCACGTTCAATCCCGCCAGCATCTCCTTCACCGCTGTCATCGCGGCGGTGAGCTTCTCCGGATCGCGCGAGCGGACCACGAGATTGGTGTTCGGCTTCTTGTCCTCGTCCTGAAACGGATAACTGCCGATGATGGTGTCGGGGTGCGCCTTGGCGATATCGCGCAAGGGACCGCCGATGTCGCCTTCCCTGGCATTGGCGCGAACCGTGTCCGACAGCATCCGCACCCCCGACTTCAGCTTCGGCGCCACGATGTCCATCATCGCCTGCATGATCGACGGCACCCCCGCCATGACGATGACGTTGCCGATCTTGAAGCCGGGCGCGAGGATGGTCGCGCTCTGGATCAGTTCGGCGCCGTCGGGGATACGCGCCATCCGCAGCCGCGCCTCGTTCAATTCGCCGGCGCCCTGGAAGCGCTCGCGAAACCGCGCCACGACTTCCGGATGGTGATCGATGCCGACGCCGAACGCCTTGGCGACGCTGTCGGCGGTGATGTCGTCATGGGTCGGCCCGATGCCGCCGGTGGTAAAGACGTAGGTGTAGCGATGGCGCAGCGCGTCCAGTGCGGCGATGATCTCGGCCTCCTCGTCGGCGACGACGCGCACCTCCTTGAGGTCGATCCCGATATTGGTCAGGTATTCCGCGATAAAGCCGATGTTCTTGTCCTTGGTCCGCCCGGACAGGATCTCGTCGCCGATCACCAGAATCCCCGCCGTAACAATATCGCTCATGACCTCTCCTCGCCGTCGCGGGCCCTTTCGGCACACATAGCCGGAAAATGCGCTCGCGCACCCTCGCCTGGGCAATCCATAGAAGTCACCGCGCTTTGCTGCCGAAATAAGCACCGGCCAGCCGTTTTTTCGGGCAACATTCCGGATCATCCATAGCAAATGCCGCCGTCGAATGCATATCGCGCTGGCCCGGGCCTTGCTACCATCCCTTTCAGTCATGCACTGTCCCGCATGGCCTGAAAAACAGTCGGGATATATGGCAGTTGCGTTCGATGAAATGAATGGGCCCGACGGCGACCTCCGTCCGGCCTATCAGGAGCTCTCCCGCTGGCTGAAGGAGACGCCGCCGGACGCGCTGGAATATCGCCGCCAGGAGGCGGAACTGCTGTTCCGCCGGATCGGCATCACCTTTGCCGTCTATGGCGACGCCGAAGCCCAGGAACGGCTGATTCCGTTCGACGTGATCCCGCGGATCATGTCGGCGAAAGAGTGGACCATCCTCGAAAAAGGCCTGAAGCAGCGGGTGCGCGCGCTCAACATGTTCCTGCGCGACATCTATCACGGCCGCGATATCCTGCGCGCCAACATCATCCCCGACGACCTGATCTTCCAGAATCCGGTGTTCCGCCCCGAGATGAACGGCCAGGACGTGCCGCACGACGTCTATGTCCACATCGCCGGCATCGACATCGTCCGCATCAACCCGGAAAACTTCTTCGTGCTGGAGGACAATGCGCGCACCCCCTCCGGGCGTGTCCTACATGCTGGAAAACCGCGAAATCATGATGCGGCTGTTTCCGGACCTGTTCGCCCGCCACCGCGTCGCGCCGGTGGAAAAGTATCCGGACGAACTGTTGTCGGCGCTGCGATCGGTGGCGCCGCTCAGCGCCGCGGCCGAGCCGACGGTGGCGCTGATGACGCCCGGCGTCTACAATTCCGCCTATTACGAGCATTCGTTCCTGGCCGACAAGCTCGGCATCGAACTGGTCGAGGGCCGCGACCTCATCGTCAAGAACGACGAGGTGTTCATGCGCACCACCGAGGGCCTCAAGCGCGTCGATGTGATCTACCGCCGGGTCGATGACGACTTCCTCGATCCCCTCACCTTCCGCCCGGATTCCGCGCTCGGCGTGCCCGGGCTGATGTCGGCCTATGCGGCCGGCAACATCACCCTGGCCAACGCGGTCGGGACCGGCATCGCCGACGACAAGGCGGTCTACTCCTACATGCCCGAGATCGTGAAATTCTATCTCGGCGAAGAACCGATCCTGAAGAACGTGCCGACCTGGCGCTGCCGCGAGCCCAAGGATCTGGCCTACGTGCTCGACAATCTCGCCGAGCTCGTGGTGAAGGAAGTCCACGGCTCCGGCGGCTACGGCATGCTGATCGGCCCGGCCGCGACCAAGGCCACGATCGAGGCGTTTCGCGACAAGCTCAAGCGCGAGCCCGAGGGTTTCATCGCCCAGCCGACGCTGGCGCTGTCGACCTGCCCGACCTGCACCGCATCCGGCCTCGCGCCGCGCCATGTCGACCTGCGGCCGTTCGTGCTGACCGGCCGCGATCACGTCACCATCGTGCCGGGCGGACTGACGCGCGTGGCGCTGAAGGAAGGCTCGCTGGTGGTGAATTCAAGCCAGGGCGGCGGCACCAAGGACACCTGGATTCTGGACGAATAGAAACGGACGAATCACCGCATGCTGTCGCGCACCGCCGAAAACCTGTACTGGCTGGCCCGCTATGTCGAACGCGCGGAATATCTCGCGCGCACCATCGAGGCGACGCTGCGCGTTACCGCGCTGCCCAACGCCTATGTCGGCAAGACCAATGAGTGGGATTCGGCGCTGCTGACCGCGGGTGTCAGCGCCAGCTTCTACGAGATCTACGAGGAAGCCAACGAGCGCAACGTCGTCGATTATCTGTCGTTCTCGCCGGCCAATCCCTCCTCGATCCGCAACTGCATCGAAAACGCGCGGCTCAATTCGCGCTCGGTGCGCACCGCGCTGACCAGCGAGATGTGGGACACCATCAACTCAGCCTGGATCGAGCTGCAGGAAGTCTGGGGCAAGGGCACCAAAACCCGGGAAGAACTGGCGAAGTTCCTGCGGTTCGTGCAGGAAACCTCGCTGCGGTTCGACGGCTCGGCCTACCGGACCATGCTGCGCAACGACGCCTACTGGTTCTCGCGGCTTGGGCTGCATCTGGAGCGCGCCGACAACACCGCCCGCATTCTCGACGTCAAGTATCACGTGCTGTTGCCCGAGGAGGAGCATGTCGGCGGACCGCTCGACTATTATCAGTGGACCTCGATCCTGCGCTCGGTCTCGGCGCTGACCGCCTATCACTGGGTCTATCGCGAGACGCTGAAGCCATGGCTGATCGCCGATCTGCTGATCCTCAACGATTCGCTGCCGCGTTCGCTGGCCAGCTGTTACGGCAATCTGGTGCGCAATCTCGACCAGATCGGCGTCGCCTATGGCCGCCAGGGCGCCTCGCAGCGCCACGCCCGCGGCGTCCGCAATCGCCTCGAGCACAGCCACATGGACGATATCTTCCAGCACGGCGTGCATGAATTCATCCAGGAATTCATTGCGGATAACGGCACGGCTTGGCGAAATCATCACCAAACAATATCTGATTTGAGGTTTTTGAACGAACGCAACCACATACCGTCATGGCCGGGCTTGTCCCGGCCATGACGGTAACATCAACAACGTCATTGCGAGCGCAGCGAAGCAATCCATCCTTACCCTTTCGCCCGATGGATTGCTTCGTCGCTTCGCTCCTCGCAATGACGATCGACACTAAATCTCGAACACCAGTTCCATCCCGGTACCTCATGCGCCTGCGAATTGCCCATTCCACCAGCTATCGCTACGAACCGCCGGCCTCCGGCGTCATTCAGATCCTGCGGATGACGCCCGGCAGCCATGACGGCCAGTATGTCGCCGAATGGCAGATCGACGTCTCCACCGATTCGCGGCTCGACGTGCATCAGGACGCCTTCGGCAATGTCACGCATGTGCTGACCCACGGGCCGATCGCCGACCTCACCATCAATGTCGAAGGCCTGATCGAGACCCACGATACCGGCGGCGTGCTGCGGGGCACCGACGAGCGCTTTCCGCCGAGCCTGTTCCTGCGCTCGACGCCGCTGACCGAAGTCAACACCGCGATGGCGACGTTTTCGCGCGAACTGCGGCCGGAATCGGAAGACGACGTGCTGGGATTTCTGCATGCGCTGATGATGCAGATCAACGAGCACATGACGTTCGACGAAGACCCCACCAACAGCGGCACCTCGGCGGTGGAAGCCTTCGGGCTGAAGCGCGGGGTGTGCCAGGATTATGCGCACATCTTTATCGCCTGCGCGCGCAGCGGCGGCATTCCGGCGCGCTTCGTTGCCGGGCATTTCCTGCGCTCCGACGGCATGGTCAATCAGCAGGCCGGCCATGCCTGGGCGGAGGCGTTCGTGCCGGATCTCGGCTGGGTCGGGTTCGATCCGGCCAATGCGATCTGCACCACCGACGCCCATGCCCGCGTCGCCATCGGCCTCGATTATCTCGGCGCAGCACCGGTGCGCGGCACCCGCTACGGCGGCGGCATGGAAACCCTGTCGGTAGCGGTCAAGGTCGATCAGGCCGGACGGCAGGGCCAGTGGCAGAGCCAGTCTTGACACCCATAGCGGAGGAGTAGCGCCCGATTGGGGTTGGAGGCCCTGCCGAAATTGGCTAGTAATTCCCGCTGATGCGTCCGGGGACCGGGAATGACCTATTGTTGCGGAGTACTGGTGCGGGACGGGCTGGTCATGATCGCCGACACCCGGACCAATGCCGGCCTCGACAACGTCTCGACCTTTCGCAAGCTCCATATCTTTCAGCAAGCCGGGCGACCGCATCATGGCGATCGCCAGTGCCGGCAATCTGGCGATCAGCCAGTCGGTGCTGTCGACCCTGACCGAAGGGCTGGAAGACCCGCATACCGGCGATATCGAAACCCTGCTCAATGCGCCGACCATGTTCCAGGCGGCGCAGCGCATCGGCCGGGCGATCCGCAGCGTGCACGCCACCGAAGGCGTCGCGCTGCAGTCCGAGGACATCAATTTCGACGTCTCGTTCCTGTTCGGCGGCCAGATCAAGGGCTCGCGGATGCGGCTGTTCATGGTCTATCCGGCCGGCAATTTCATCGAATGCACCACCGACACGCCTTATCTGCAGATCGGCGAGCACAAATACGGCAAGCCGGTGCTCGACCGCGCGATGCATTACGACGTCGAACTTTATGAAGCGCTGAAAACCAGCCTGATCTCGATGGATTCGACGATGCGCTCCAATATCGGCGTCGGTCTGCCGATCGACGTGCTGGTGGTGCGCTCCGACGTCTGCGAGGCCGATCTCAATCACCGCATCGAGGCCGGCGAGCCGTATTTCCACGATCTGCGGTCGCGCTGGTCGGCGGCGTTGCGCGCGGCGCACCAGAATATTCCAAGACCACCCTACAAGACCGAAACAGAACCAAAAACCTAAAAAAGGCAGGAAGCAAATGACCGAGGCAAAAAACAAGATCGCGGTCGTGACCGGCGCCGGCACCGGTGTCGGACGCGCGGCATCGCTGGCGCTGATGGGCGCCGGGCTTTACGGTGGTGCTGGCCGGACGCCGCCTCGACAAGCTGCAGGAAACCCAAAAGCTCGGCGACAACATCGGCAAGAGCCTTGCCGGTTTCCGCCGACATGACCGATCCCGGATCGATCGCCGCTCTGTTCGCCAAGGTGATGGAGGTCTACGGCCGGCTCGATGTGCTGTTCAACAATGCCGGCATGGGCGCGCCGCCGGTGCCGTTCGAGGATCTGAGCCTGGCGCAGTGGCAGGCGGTGGTCGCCACCAATCTCACCGCGCCGTTCCTGTGCACCCAGCACGCGTTCCGGATCATGAAGGACCAGACCCCGCGCGGCGGCCGCATCATCAACAACGGCTCGATCTCGGCGCATGCGCCGCGGCCGTTCTCCTCGCCCTACACGTCGACCAAGCACGGCATCACCGGCCTGACCAAGGCGAGCAACCTCGATGGCCGCGCCTACGACATCGCGGTCGGACAGATCGACATCGGCAACGCCGCGACCCCGATGACCGATCGCATGGTCGACGGCGTGCTGCAGCCCGACGGCCGCAAGATTCCCGAGCCGCGCATGGACGCCAAGGCGGTCGGCGACGCGGTCGCCTACATGGCCAACCTGCCGCTCGATGCCAACGTGCTGTTCATGACGGTGATGGCCAGCAAGATGCCGTTCGTCGGACGGGGCTGATAGTCGCGTGCCCCGGATGCAGCGCGGCGCGAACTGCTGCGCTGCTGACCGGGGCCCATCGAATGCCCGCGTTTCGGTAGGTCCCGGCTCTGCGGAGCAGCGTAAGAACGCTGCACCGCGTCCGGGACGCGATGCCGCCGCCCTACTCCAGCCGCTCGACGTCGCGCAGCGTCGGAAACAGCTTCATCCACAACAGCGCGACCGCGATGGTGCCGACGCCGCCGAGCACCGCCGCCGGCATCGCGCCGAGCAATGCTGCGGTGACGCCGCTTTCGAACTGGCCGAGCTGGTTGGAGGCGTTGATGAACAGGAAGTTCACGGCGCCGACCCGGCCGCGCATCTCGTCCGGCGTCGCGAGCTGCACCAGCGAAAAGCGGATCACCACGCTGACGGTATCGGCCGCGCCCAGGATCGCCAGCGCCAGCACCGACAGCCACATCCAGTGCGAGACGCGCGAACACCACCGTGGCCACGCCGAACACGATCACGGCCTGAAACATCCGCATTCCGACCCGGCGGTTGATGGTGTGGCGCGCCAGCACGACGGTCATCAGCAGCGCGCCGACCGCGGGCGCGGCGCGCAGGATGCCGAGCCCGAGCGGACCGGTCTGCAGGATGTCGCGGGCATAGATCGGCAGCAGCGCGGTGGCGCCGCCGAACAGCACGGCGAACAGATCGAGCGAGATCGTCCCCAGAATCGCGGCGATTGTTGCGGACGAACCGGACGCCGGCGAACAGATCGGCAGGCGTGGCGGCATCCCTGACCACGGCGATCTGCGTCAGGCGGATCGCGCCGGTCAGGATCGCCCCCGACAGCCAGAACAACACCATCAGGCCGTAGGGCACGCCGGGCGCGATCGCATAGGCGAGGCCGCCGAGCGCGGGTCCGGTGATGGTGGCGAGTCTGCGCAGCGCCGCTCGAGAGCGCGGTGGCGCGCTGCAGCGCGCCCGCCGGAACGATCAGCGGCAGCAGCGCCGCCACCGCCGGGCTTTCGAACGCGCCGGCGGTTCCCAGCACGGCCATGGCTACGAAAATCTGCGTCACCGTCAGCCAGCCCGCATAGGCGCCCCAGGCGAGAAACAGCGCGGTCAGCGCTTCGGCGAGCTGGCAGATCTGCACGACACGCTTGCGCTCGTAACGATCGGCGGCATGGCCGGTGACGAACACCAGGAGTGCGGTGGGCAGAAACTGCACCAGTCCGACCATGCCGAGATCGAAGGCGCTGCCGGTCAGATCATAGATCTGCCAGCCGATCGCCACCGCCGCGATCTGGCTGGAGAAACGCGAGAGACTCCGCGACAGCAGAAACAGCAGAAACGATTTGTGCCTGAGCAGAGCGCTGGCGCCCGCTGGTATCATCGACGACATCTTCAACCGGTTTCCGCTTGCCTTCGAATCATGAGTGGTCGCCCGCCCCTCTCGCTCCAGATCTGTCTCGCTTAAAGTCCGTCGTGACGCCGTGGCCGACCCCGGACCGCTTGTCAACGGCCGGGTTTCGGAGCTGCCGGGATCACAGCCGCACGGCATTGCGCTGTGAAGTGCGGCGCTGCCATACTTGTCGGGGAATCGGGGGTGTTGATGCTGCAACTGCAATCGGCGTTCGGCGTGTTCGCGCTGCTGGCGATCGCCTGGGCGTTTGGCGAGAACCGCCGCGCGGTCTCGCTGCGGCAGGCCGCGATCGGCCTCGTCGTTACCTTCCTCACCGCCGTGGCACTGATCAAACTGCCGTTCGTCGCGCACGCGCTTCGGTGTCATCAACGACGCCGTCGGCGCGATTTCGGCGGCCTCGCGCGCCGGCACCTCCTTCGTGTTCGGCTATCTCGGCGGCGGCGCGCTGCCGTTCGACCTCAAGGCGCCCGGCGCCGACTTCATCCTGGCGTTTCAGGCGCTGCCGGTCGTGCTCATCATGAGCGTGCTGACCACGCTGCTGTTCTACTGGCGCGTGCTGCCGCCGGTGGTGCGCGGCATGGCGTGGCTCTTGGAGCGCACGCTCGGCGTCGGCGGCGCGGTCGGACTGTCGACCGCCGCCAATATCTTTCTCGGCATGGTGGAAGCGCCCTTGTTCATCCGGCCTTACCTCGCGCAGCTGACCCGCAGCGAATTGTTCCTGGTGATGACCGGCGGCATGGCCGGCATCGCCGGCACCGTGCTGGTGCTCTACGCCACCTTGCTGGCGCCATTGATTCCCGATGCCGCGGCACATTTTGTCATTGCCTCGGTGCTCGGCGCGCCGGCGGCGATTCTGGTCAGCCTGATCATGGTGCCGGAGACATCGGACAAACGCACCGGCGGTGCGCTTGGCGATCCCGACATGCACGCTTCCAGCACCATGGACGCGATCGTCAAGGGCACCACGGCCGGGCTCGAACTGCTGCTCAACATCGTCGCGATGCTGATCGTGCTGGTGGCGCTGGTCTATCTCGCCAACGCGATCGCTCGGGCTGTTGCCCGATGTCGGCGGTGCTGCGATTTCGCTGCAGCGGATGCTCGGCTACGCCATGGCGCCGGTGTGCTGGCTGATGGGCCTGCCATGGCCGCAGGCGATCACGGCCGGCGGCCTGATGGGGGTCAAGACCGTGCTCAACGAGCTGATCGCCTATGTCGATCTGTCGAAACTCGGTCCCGACGCGCTCGATCCGCGCTCGCGGCTGATCATGCTCTATGCGATGTGCGGCTTTGCCAATTTCGGCAGCCTCGGCATCATGATCGGCGGCCTCGGCACCATGGCGCCGGAGCGCCGCGACGAGATCAATTCGCTCGGATTGAAGTCGATCGTCTCGGGCACGCTGACGACGTGCCTGATGGGCGCGATCGTGGGGGTGCTGAGCTGAGTTCCTTACGCTAAACTCTCTGATCGTCATTCCGGGCTCGCACGGAGCCTGTCATCGGGCCGCGCTTTGTGCGGACCCGTTGGCGCGCCCGGAATGACGGTGTTTGAGGTTATGACATTATACGGCGAGTTCAACCGTCCTGAACTCCGCCGGCAAAATCACTTCCAGCAATTCGCAATTGTCGGAGTAGTCGAGGATCAGATGCTTGATCCGCGGCGGCTGGGTCCAGGCGCTGCCTTCCTTCATCAGGTCTCGCCCTGCCCTTCCAGGTAGGTCTTGACCCAGCCCTTGAGCACATAGACCATCTGAAACTCGACGTCGTGGAAATGCAGTTTTGAAACCTCGGCCGGATTGCACGGCCCGATCAGCCGGATCACATGCGCCTGCGCCAGGCCGTGGCTGGCCTCGGCAATGCCGAGGTCGCGATAATGCGCGTAGGTGCGCAAGCCGTTGGCGACGAAATCCTCGTCGCGGTAATGGCTGATGGCGATGCGCTGCTTTGGCCGGGCGCGCGGCTTGGCGGCGGCGCCAGCGCGCGATCCTTGGCTTTGACAGCTTTTCGCGCGGTGGATTTGGCGGCAGCTTGCGGGCGATTTTGCGCGCCGGCGATTTCTTCTGCGCGGCGGTGCGGGCCGCGGCCCGTGATGTCGGCTTCTTTCTGGCCATCGACGTTCTCCCTTTCCGTTTTGATGCGGAAAGGTTAGCACAAATCGCGTTTCGCAGGGTGCACCGCGCCCGCCATGCTGAGCGCGTTATGGTGGGCACGCTTCGCTTCACCCTCCGAGATCTGCGAGCGCTTCAATGCAGCCGGAACACGCCGTCGACGGCGCGCAGTTCGGCCGGCTTGATCAGCTTGGAATGCGCCACCGTCACCGAAAACAACGGTCCCTCCAGCGACTTTTCCCAGAAGCTGAGAAAATCCTTCAACGCCGGAAATTTCGGGAACAGATCGTAATTCTGCCAGACATAGGTTTGCAGCAGCGAAGGATGATCCGGCATGCGATATAGAATTTGCGCCGTCGTCAGCCCATAACCCAGCACCTGCTTCCGAAAATCCTCGGAAACCCCAACCCGCGAGACCATGCCAACCTCCATTGCTGGAGCGCATTTCATGAAGTGGCCGCCGACCGGGAGCCACCCGGTGGAGATGCGCTCACATGAGAGAAATGTGACGCACGATACCAATCCATGACAAGCCTAAAAGTTTAAGTAATCGTTGAAATTTGTTGCGTTAGCAGCAGCTTACCGCATGTGCTAATACGCGGTTTCACGGCCCGTTCCGCCGAATTAATGATGATGAATGAATCTGGCAGGCGTCATATTTGAGTGCCAGTTTTTCTGCTAGAAGCCCTTGTCCCCCCGACAAGTCTGGACTATGTCCAGTTCAGTCCGCGCTGGCACTCGCTGGCATGGACTGCCAAAATTCAAAACTCTGCAACATCTTCAGAAACTTAGGAGGACTGCATGAAATTCCGTCCGCTTCACGACCGCGTTGTGGTCAAGCGTATCGACGCCGAAGAGAAGACCGCTGGCGGCATCATCATTCCGGATAGTGCCAAGGAAAAGCCCTCGCAGGGCGAAATCACGGCGGTCGGTCCGGGCGGCCGCGACGAAGCCGGCAAGCTGATTCCGATCGACCTCAAGGTCGGCGACCGCGTGCTGTTCGGCAAGTGGTCGGGCACCGAGGTCAAGCTCGACGGCCAGGAGCTGCTGATCATGAAGGAGAGCGACATCATGGGCGTTCTCACCGATATGCCCGCCACCAAGAAGAAGGCCGCGTAAGCGCCCTGCCCGTTTCCCTCCTCCTGAGGAGCCGGCGCAGCCGGCGTCTCGAAGGATGAGGCCGCAAGCTCACATCATCTCATCCTTCGAGACGCCCGCTCAAGGGCGGGCTCCTCGGGACGAGGATCCAGTTTCAAACGGAGACCAATTATGTCAGCTAAAGAAGTCAAATTCGGCGTCGATGCCCGCGACGCATGCTGCGCGGCGTCGATATCCTCAACAACGCGGTCAAGGTGACGCTCGGCCCCAAGGGCCGCAACGTCGTGCTCGACAAGTCGTTCGGCGCACCCCGCATCACCAAGGACGGCGTCACCGTCGCCAAGGAAATCGAGCTTGAGGACAAGTTCGAGAACATGGGCGCCCAGATGGTGCGCGAAGTCGCCTCCAAGTCGGCCGATGCAGCCGGCGACGGCACCACCACCGCGACCGTGCTGGCCGCGGCGATCGTCCGTGAAGGCGCCAAGTCGGTTGCCGCCGGCATGAACCCGATGGATCTGAAGCGCGGTATCGATCTGGCTGTCGAAGCCGTGGTCGCCGACCTCGTCAAGAACTCCAAGAAGGTCACCTCGAACGAGGAAATCGCCCAGGTCGGCACCATCTCGGCCAATGGCGACGCGGAAATCGGCAAGTTCCTCGCCGATGCCATGAAGAAGGTCGGCAACGAGGGCGTCATCACGGTTGAAGAAGCCAAGTCGCTCGAGACCGAACTCGACGTCGTCGAAGGCATGCAGTTCGACCGCGGCTACATCTCGCCCTACTTCGTCACCAACGCCGACAAGATGCGCGTTGAAATGGACGATGCCTACATCCTGATCAACGAGAAGAAGCTCTCCAGCCTGAACGAACTGCTTCCGCTGCTGGAAGCCGTGGTGCAGACCGGCAAGCCGCTCGTGATCGTCGCGGAAGACGTCGAAGGCGAAGCGCTCGCCACGCTCGTCGTCAACCGTCTCCGTGGCGGCCTCAAGGTTGCCGCCGTCAAGGCTCCGGGCTTCGGCGATCGCCGCAAGGCGATGCTGCAGGACATCGCGGTGCTGACCGGCGGTCAGGCGATCTCGGAAGATCTCGGCATCAAGCTCGAGAACGTCACGCTCGCCATGCTCGGTCGCGCCAAGAAGGTGATGATCGACAAGGAGAACACCACCATCGTCAACGGCGCCGGCAAGAAGGCCGACATCGAAGCCCGCGTTCAGCAGATCAAGGCGCAGATCGAGGAAACCACCTCGGACTACGACCGTGAGAAGCTGCAGGAGCGTCTGGCCAAGCTCGCAGGCGGCGTCGCGGTGATCCGCGTCGGCGGCGCGACCGAGGTCGAAGTCAAGGAGCGCAAGGATCGCGTTGATGACGCGATGCATGCGACCCGTGCGGCGGTTGAAGAAGGCATCGTGCCGGGCGGCGGCGTCGCCCTGTTGCGCGCCTCCGAGCAGCTCAAGCGCATCAAGACCGCGAACGACGACCAGAAGACCGGCGTCGAGATCGTGCGCAAGGCGCTCTCCTGGCCGGCGCGCCAGATCGCGATCAACGCAGGCGAGGACGGTTCCGTCATCGTCGGCAAGATCCTCGAGAAGGACCAGTATGCCTACGGCTTCAACTCGCAGACCGGCGAATACGTCAACCTGATCACGAAGGGCATCATCGACCCGACCAAGGTGGTTCGTGCGGCGATCCAGAACGCAGCTTCGGTTGCGGCGCTCCTGATCACCACCGAAGCCATGGTGGCCGAACTGCCGAAGAAGAACGCCGGCGGCGGCGGCATGCCTCCGGGCGGCGGCGGCATGGGCGGCATGGACTTCTGATCCAGGCTCTCAGCCAACTTCAACAATGCGAAACCCCGGCAGAAATGCCGGGGTTTTTTTGTTGGCATCGCCTGAGCGCACAAGGAATCCTCAGCCATCATTCCGGGACGCGCCTGCTGGGCGCGGGCCCGGAATCCACACCCGCTGTGTCAGTTCGAGATGCCGGGATAAAGATCGAGCCACCCCGGATTTTGTTCTTCGATCAGACGAATCTTGGGTTATCGGCTCGCGAGGCGCGCCCCGGAATGACCAACGACAGGTTATGTTGTCACGTAAGTCAGCTCAATCCAGCCGCGCGACCACGGCGAGGCGCTTGATCTCGCCGCTGCGGTAGGCCTGCAGGAAGGCCTCGTAGTTCTTGAACGAGACGCAGCCGTTGGAATCTCCGTTGGGGCCGAGCATGTAGCTATGCGCCAGCAGTCCGGAGCGCCCGTAGATCTCGTCCTCGCCGCCGACCGGGTTCAGCCGCAACGCCGGCACGCCGTGGAACAGCGCCTCGCGCGGCCGCAGTTCGTAAAGGTGCGGCGGCGTGACGCCCCGCATCCTGACGCTGGCGGAACGCGGATCGTCGAGCCTGTCGCCGAGACCCGAATGCGCTTCCAGTTTGGTGCCGTCGGGCAGATAGACCATGTGCGCGGAGATATCGTAAACCGCGGTGGTGCGATCGTAGAACGGCGTGCTGCCGCCGAGCGCGCTGTTCTGGGTCGGCCCCAGCGAAGACGTGCTGCTGACATCCGCCGACGCATAGGCCAGCGTCGATCCCGACGATTGCAGCTTGCCGAACAGCTTTTCGAAGATCGTGGGTTTTTCCGGCGGCGCCGCCGCCGCCATCACCGCCGCCTTGGCGCGCTGCGCCATGTCATGAACGGAAGCGCCCGAACTCTTCGCCGGCCGGGCCTCGGCGGGCCGCGGCGCCGGCATCGGCACACTATCGGCGACCTGACGTTCCGGCGGCGGCGCGATCTCCGCGACCTGGCGAGCCGGCGGCCGCGGCGCCGGCGCCACGCCCTGGGGTTCCGCCGCGGCAAAGCGGTCATCGAACGAAAGCAATGGGCCCGGAGCGGCCGTCACGGGCGCGGAAACCACCGGCGCCGATTCAACGACAACGGTGTTGTTGGTGACGGAGAATGGGTTCCGCTCGGCAAATGTCAACGGCCGCCGGATCACCGGTGCATCGAAGTTGCCGCTGCTCAGGGCCGGATAAACGCTGCCCGCGAAAATATTGGCATAGACGGTCCAGGCGCAACCCACGACGAGGCAGGCGACAGCGGCGCTGCCGAAGAAATGGTGAGAGACCGGCTTCCGGGATGATTTTCTGGGATGGTGTGCCGCGAAACCATAACACGCACTCGTACTGGTACTCATTCGCCTTGCATCCAGACTGATTCCACCTTGTTCCCCTTGCAGGCAGCGTCCGATTGTGAACGTAACGGCGGCACATTCGAATGCAGACCTGCGCGCGATACGCCACCGACAAGAAAGTTCCGGTGAAGCATCTCGCAGAGGCGCGGAGCGTCATTAAGGCGACTTTTAGTTAAATGCTGATTAAGTGCAGGCGGATGTTGGGCACGGTTAACATGCTCCATTATGCGCGGACATCAGGTGACGTCGAGACCGGTGGAACTACCGAACGGGCTTCAATAATTCAGCTTCGGATACCAGTCGGTGCCGCGTCCGTGCGGCGTGACGTCGAGAATGGTCCAGAGCGGCATCAGATCCGGCGCGCCACGGGGATCCTGTCCGGGGTCGGCTGATTTACCATTCATCTCGCCGCCCCAGAAATGCCTGATTGTGAAACCGCCGGTCTCCTGCTGCCGCGTGAACACGTTGAATGCCGCGTCGTCGCCGCCGTCCTTGGTCAGCGCATGATAGTCGCGGCTGAACTCGCCGGAGATGTCCGAGTACAGCGGCAGATAATGCCAGCCGCGCTCGCGCTTGAATGCCTTGAGCCGCGCGATCGGCGACCGCGCCACCACCGCGAGCGCGACGCGTTGTTGAATGTCCGGCACCTCGCCGTCCCACGCCGACAGCAGTGAGGTGCACATCGGGCACGGCCGCTCGCGCTGCGGGCCGTACATATAGCTGTAGACGATCAACGTATCCTTGTCGCCGAACAGATCGGCGAAGGACGCGGGCCCCGCTTCGCCCTCGAAGGCGTAGTTCTTTTTCACTTCGCCACCGGGCGGCAGCGCCCGGCGCTGCTCCGCCACGCGCTCGATGTGGCGGCGAAGCTCGATCTCCTCGGCCAGCAGCGCCGCGCGGGCGCGGCGATATTCGGGGCTCTCGTTGGGAAAGCGCATGCCGCTGGCGTTGGCGAGCTCGGCGGCGGGTTTCAGGATGGAACTGCTCATGGTATGACCCCGCTTGATGAATTTCGGTCGGCCCCCGGATACAAGACGTTCCGGCCGACGCCGGGCCGACAGGTTGGCGACAAAAATTATTTAGGCGCGAACCTCACCACGCTTGCGGGGAGAGGTAAAGAGATCGCCTCCCCAGCCCTACTCCAGTTCCGGCGGCGGCGAACGGTCGAGCACGTCGCCCTTGGCGCCTTCGAGCAGATCGAGCGCGTAGGTTTCGATCGTGAGCGGTCCGCGCTTGCGCGGCAGCTCGGCGACCTGCTCGACATGCGCGAACATTTGCTTCAGACGCGGCTGCCCGCCGGGCCGCACCTCGTCGACATACAACAGCTTGCCGGCAAGCAGCGCCGGATCCGGCTCGGGCATGTTGACCCAGCGGATGCGCTGCGCTCGGCTGCACGCACGCAGGTGCCTTTCGGCAGATAGAAGGCAAGCCAGCCGGTGGTGCCGTAATCCGGCGCCAGCACGCAAGTCGCACCGACGCGCAGACGGACCGCCTCGATCTCGCCGGCGAGTTCGCGCCAGCCGACGCCGACGCTGCGCACGGTGGCGTCGCGGCGATAGCCCGACAGCACGCCGGTATTGGCCTGCACGATCAGAAGCGCGAACATCAGGATGCCGATCGGCGCGGCCCAGCGCAGGCAAAAATCGACGAGCGCGCTGCGCGCGCCGCGTCCCATCGCGCGAGATGGGCGGCGACCGCGGCCGCGATCGCGAAGGCGGGATAGACCGGCGCGAACCAGTTGGCCTCGACGCGGGCGTGCAGCGAATGCCAGACGAAATACAGCACGATGGTCCAGAACGTCGCGTTGATCAGCATCCGCGCCGCCAGCGCGCCGGCCTTGCGCCGCAGCAGCGCGTAAAGCCCCATCGCGCCGAGAATCCATACCAGCGGCGTTGCGAATGCGATCTGGGTCGGGATCAATTCGCCGATGAAGGCCGGCCTGAAATCCGCGATCCGGGCGCGGCCGATCTGCTTGATGAAGGAGACCCATTGGTGATCGGCGTTCCAGAGGATGACCGGCGAAAATATCGCCAGCGCAACGATGCCGCCGAGATAGGGCCAGGGCGAGATCAGCCAGCGCCGCAATTTCGGAACCGATCACCAGCCAGATCAAGATCGCCGGGCCGAAAAACAGCGCGGTGTATTTCGACAGCAACGCCGCACCGACCGCGGCGCCGACCGCGAGCCACCATGCGCCGCGTCCGGTCTCCAGTACCTTGGCGAGAAAAAACAGCACAAAGCTGGAGGCCACCAGCAGCGGCGCGTCCGGCGTGACGATCATGGTGCCGACCGCCGCCATCAGCGTCACGTTGAGCAGGACGGTCGCGGTCGCCGCCACGCGCATGGCCGCCGAACAGGATCGCGGCGGCGCGATACACCGCCCAGCTCATCGGCAGCGCCAGCAGGATCGACACCAGCCGCACGCCGAATTCGGTGTCGCCGGCGATCATGGTGCCCAGCCGGATCACCAGCGCGACGCCCGGCGGATGATCGTAATAGCCGCCGGCCAGATGCTTCGACCACATCCAGTAATAGGCTTCGTCGAAGGTCAGCGGCGTCCAGGCCGCGGCGACCAGCCGCAGCGCCACCAGCGCCAGGATCGTGAGAACCGTGTTGCGGACGAGCCGCACGTCGTACGGGCTCATGGCAGCTTCATCGCTTGCGCCAGACGAACAGTCCGGACATCGCGTAATTCCAGACCACGCCCATCAGCGCGCCGGCCGCACCGGCCAGCCACCAGATCGGCTCCTGATCGTAGACCGAGAACGCCACGCCGACATTGGCGGCGAGGCCGACGCCGCACACCAGATAAAACAGCAACAGGCCGCGCAGAATGGCAAAGCCCTTCAGCCGCTGGTCGCGGTAGGTGAGAAAATTGTTCAGGATGAAATTGCTGGTCATGGCGAGCAGCGCGCCGCAGGCCTGCGCCTCCGGAAACGGCACATGAAACCCTTCGAGCGCGATG
Organism: uncultured Alphaproteobacteria bacterium; assembly: GCA_963734795.1. Taxonomy (GTDB): domain Bacteria; phylum Pseudomonadota; class Alphaproteobacteria; order Rhizobiales; family Xanthobacteraceae; genus Bradyrhizobium. The sequence continues at coordinate 238,882 of CAVTIW010000007.1, read as the reverse complement.
AACAGTGCGCGCGAAATGCACGAACAGGCCGATCGACCCGACCGTCGCGAACAGCAGGAAGCGCAGCGACACCACGTCGTGGGTCAGCTTCGCCAGCACCAGGCCGAGGAAATCCAGCGCCACCATCGAATCGAGCTTGCTCTCGCCATGCAGCCGCGAGCCGAATGCTGTAGGGAATTTCCTTGATCCGCAGATCGCCGCGCGCGGTGGCGACGATATCGAGCAGGATCTTGAAGCCCTGGGTCGAGAGCTGCGGCGCCAGTTGCTCGAAGCGATCGCGGCGGATCATGAAGAAGCCGCTCATGGGATCGGCGATCTTGACCCGCAGCACGCGCTTGGCGACCTCGGTCGCGAGCGCGCTGGCGCCGGCGCGCTGCTTGTTGAAACTGTCGGCGCTGCCGCCCTCGATATAGCGGCTGCCGACCACGAGATCGGCCGTACCGCCTTGCAGCAGCGCCAGCATCTTCGGCAGTTGGGTCTCGTCGTGCTGCAGGTCGGCATCGATCACGGCGGCGCATGGCGCGCTCGAGGCCAGGATGCCCTCGATGCAGGCGCCGGACAGGCCGCGCCGTCCGATCCGCCGGATGCAGCGGACGCGGCTGTCCTGCGCGCCAGGCCCCGCACCACGTCCCAGGTGCCGTCGGGGGAATTGTCGTCGACAAAGATGACTTCCCAGGCCACGCCCGCGAGCGCCGTTTCCAGCCGCCGGAACAGCGTGGTGACGTTGTCGCGCTCGTTGAAGGTGGGGACGACGACCGAAAGCTGAGGCGCACACGCGGCCTGCGGCGGGTTTTCGGGGCCCGGTCTGATGGCTTCATTCATGCCGCCAGCGTATATCCGCAGCCCCCGGACGATGCCAAGGCGCAGTTCCGGAACGGGGCGGGCAAGACAGGCCTGGAGGATAGACAAACGGGCCAAAACAGGCCCCAAAAATGCCAACGACCACGAACAACAGGCGCGCGTACATCCGGCGCAGCCGAGCTATTCAGTGGTCGTCCCAGCGCCGGAGCTATCAAGCATCGACGTCGCCGTTGGTAACAACATAGGGACGATCGAGGGCGTTCCGCAAGGGGCTACAGTCAGCCGACACGCCCTATTGGGGAACCTCCCTCACGACCGGCCCCCTGATCACCGGCGCAGCCGGCGTGCTGTTAGGGGTTACCGTGCCGTCAGGAACTTCGCGCACCACCGGGCCCCTTACCGCCGGCAATTCGGCTTTCTCGGCCGGCTTGGCGGGCGTGACCTGGCTGGGCGCGAACCGGGCGGTTGCGCGGAACATAGTAAAACGCCGCCGCCAGCACGATCACGGCGATGATGGTCGCACACACTCCGGCCAGTTTCTGCGAGTTCACAATTACCTCCTTGGGGTCACATTCGGCGCCTGCCGATCCGATGCCGTCGAAATAGCTACTTCTTCGCCGATTCCCTGTGCTCTGACGAAGGCGGTCACGATGTCCTTTTGCGCCAAGGCGATGGCGTTGTTGGCGGTCGTCATATGGTCGCCGGCATCGACGCTCGGGAATTGCATGGTCAGATAGTCCACCAATGAAGCGCGAAAATTCTGCCGCTCGGAGGGACATACGCTGGCGATATGGAGGGTGAAATCCTGATCCGACATGCTCTTGTTGGTGTCTTGGTTGTACTCCTGCGCGAGGCAATTCCAGTAGGAGTCGCGTCCCGATACGGCCTGCCGGTGCGCGTCGTCGATTTCATCGGCCATCGCGACCGAGACCGAGGCCGTCATCGCCAAAACCGCCGCCATGATCATCCGCATCCTGTTTTCCTTTTTCTTTTTCGTCTTTTCCCGTCCCGGTTCGAACGCACACTATACACCGGCATAAGGTCAGGTTTCAGCCACACATGGCGATATCGTTCAACACAATTTAATTAACTCGGCTTTGTCCGATCCAGCCACCGTTGCCGAAACCCGGACATGTCCCCTGCATTCCAAGCCATGATATTCGGATTTCTTGGCCTGGCGGCGATTGAGGCATCCGAAAAGATATCGTGACCGGCACCGCCACAAGCCGCGGCTGGACCTGCACAATCGATGACAACCCGATCGGATTTTGCCTGATCGTCTGCTGCAGGGCGGTGATCGTAGGCGTTGCGATTGCCGAAATCATGTATGCGTTCGGACTATGTGCTGATCCGCTCAAAACCATTCAGCATGCGCTGCCCTTTCTGCCAACGCGGGCATTAAAGCCATCTGATGTTCTCCGTCGCGGCCTGAGCGCGCGACCTTACCAACATTTCATGGGCGCCCATGGTTGGTTCTGGCCGCCGGCGGCTTAGCTGGAGGGGCGGAGGCCGCCATGAAGCAGTCAGATCATTTCCGCGAAAATGCTGAAAATTGTCAGCGGCTGGCGGAGCGGGCGCCCGATCACCCGACCTACCTGCGCTACAAGCGCATGGAAGACGCATGGCGCTCGCTGGCCGATGAACAGGATTGGCTCGACGGGGAAACCCCGCCGGTGGCGATCACGCTTTAACTTGACGGCCCGGCCTTGTAGGCCGGGCCGTCGCTTTTGGCGCGCCCGGCGTCCTTTCGATTTGCCGCTCCAGCAAAGAATTGAGGGATATCTTCGCCGCGACCACGGCGGGATTGCCTCTGCCGACGTGCGTTTGAGGGAGCAGATGTTGTTCGCCGGTTTCGATGAACTCTAGAATTCGCCGTGGGCCATCCAGGTCGCGAAAAACGGTGCCAGCAGCAATAGCGTCATTTCCACCCGCAGAATCATCTGCAGCTTGCGGAATTGATCTTGCACCAATTGCTGCCCGCGGCCGACGCTCGTCTCCGAGCGCCAGCGCAGAAAGATCCTGGTGGGATAGATCGAGAGCAAGGCGGCGACGACGAAAATCCCGAACAGAATGTGAAACGCAACGTGGTGATTGTAATAGGCGACGCCCTTTTCCAGGAACATGCGGATGATGCCGGTGACCAGCACGAGCGCTGCCGAGGCTCCGTAGACGATATCGAGCCGCTGGACGGTCTTGGCCTCGGCCGCCGCCATTTCCCGCTTCAACAGCAGATGCTCGCCGAGCAGGCCGGCGATCATCAGCATGATCGCGACGTAATGGATCCAGGCGACAATAATGGGCCAGGCCATGAAGCCATCCTTTGGGCCAGGGTTCGGCTGTTGACGCAAAACAACAATCGCGCCGACCGGCAAAGTTTATCACTTAGTCAAAATTGCACCGGTCTGCAAAACGATCCCGGCACCCATTGTCATCCCGGCAACAGGCTGGTGGGTTCGGGACCGCGCACGATCTTTCCGAGATCATCGGCTTCCTGCAACTCTTTTTCAACCTGGTGCCAGAACTCGTCGCTGCCGTCCGGCCTGTGATTGCGCTGCCAGACTCATTCGCGGAATCCCGGACACGTCACCAAGTCTCCCGTGGGCCGACTGAGGAGAAAACGCGTGAGATACGCCCTGATGGGCGCCGCCGCCGTTGCCGCGGCCGCCTTTGCGACACCGGCGCTGGCGCAGGCCGTGATCGATGATCCCGGCTATTGCGCGCGGCGGGTACGCTGCGATGGTTCACCACCGGCATCGGCGTCATCACCGGCACCCGCGCTGAGCCATGAAAGGCGGCCAGATCAGCCGCGTTATTTGCCTCCAGCTAGCTGTCGCCGGTGATTTCTTTGGTCGGCTCTGCCTGCAACTCTTTTTCAGCCTGATGGTAGAACTCCCGGTCCCTGCCCTCGGGCTTGCCGGCCTGCTCCCAAAGTTCATAGGCGCGGTGGATGATCTGTTCCCTGGTGGGTTTTTCCATGGAGCGCCTCGGTTCTGGGAAGTGATGAGCACGGTTGCGCGTCGGGAGTGCAGGAGGGTTTTCGGGAGCGAGACCGCGCGGGTCACGCTTCCATGCCTGACCCTGCAAACAATTCGACCATTTGAAAATGGTTCCGGCCGGGCCGATGGCCGGCCCGAGCGACCGGCGTCTGGCGGGCGCGGGCGTTCAGCGAACTGGCCAATCGCAGTTGATTTGATTAGGCTCACCGCGAAGACCCTTCACTCTTTCGCGCGAGACCGGCACGTGAGCAAAACCCCCGACACCGCTTCGAAGCCCGCAGCTTCGAAGCCCGCCTCGAACGCCGGCAACATCTACATCGGCATCGGCGGCTGGACCTTTGCGCCATGGCGCGGAGTGTTTTATCCGGAAAAGCTGACGCAGGCGAAGGAGCTGGAATATGCCGCTTCCAAGCTGACCTCGATCGAGATCAACGGCACCTATTACGGTTCGCAGAAGCCGGAAAGCTTTCGCAAATGGGCGCGCGAGGTGCCGGATGGCTTTGTGTTTTCGCTGAAGGGGCCGCGCTTTGCCACCAACCGGCGGGTGCTGGCGGAAGCCGGCGATTCCGTGAAGCGGTTCTACGATTCCGGCGTGCTGGAACTGGGCGACCGGCTCGGCCCGGTGCTGTGGCAATTCGCGCCGACCAAGAAATTCGACGCAGCCGATTTCGGAAAATTTCTCGAACTGCTGCCGCGCAACGCTGGAGGGGCGCGCGCTGCGCCATGTGGTCGAGGTGCGGCATGACAGCTTTTGCACGCCCGATTTCATCGCGCTGTTGCGCCAATTCGCAACGCCCGTGGTGTTCGCCGAACACGGCCACTATCCCGCCATCGCGGATGTCGTCGCCGATTTTGTCTATGCGCGGCTGCAGAAGGGCAACGACGAAATCAAGACCTGCTATCCGCCGAAGGCGCTCGACGCCTGGGCCAGGCGGCTGCAGACGTGGGCCGGTGGCGGCGAGCCCGACGATCTGCCGCGGGTCGATCCGGCAAAGCCGAAAATAGCCCCGCGCGATGTCTTCGCCTATGTGATTCACGAGGGCAAGATACGCGCGCCATCAGGCGCGATGGAATTGATCGAACGCGTGAAATAGTCAGGGCACCCATGGCCAGAGCCAAAAGGCTTTTCACCATCGGCTATGAACAGACGCCGGCCAAATCGGTGCTCGACGAACTCGAGCAGGCCGGGGTGAAGCTTTTGGTCGACGTGCGCGCGGTCGCCTCCTCGCGCCGTCCGGGCTTTTCAAAGAACCAGCTCGCGGCCGGGCTCGACGAGCGCGGTATTTCATACCTGCATCTGCGCGGGCTGGGGACGCCGAAGGACGGCCGCGAGGCCGCGCGCAGCGGCAAGTTCGACACGCTGCACCGGATCTATGCGGCGCATCTGAAGACATCGCAGGCCAAAGAAGAACTCGACGAACTGGCGTCGCTGGTCCAGAAAGCCGGACCGGTCTGCATCCTCTGCTACGAGCGCGATCACCTGCACTGCCACCGGCAATGGATCGCCGAGATCATCGAAGCGCGCGACGGCGTCAAGATCGAGAATCTGGTCGCAAAGCAGGTGTGAGATTGTTTCGCGGCTATCACCCCTCTCCCGCGAGGCGAAACGAGCCTTCCATGATCTGGACGCAAGCTCCGCCGACATGCGCGGATGCGACAGCGCCGTTCGCTTTGCGGACCCGGGTCAGCAACAGGCTTGGCCGCCCCATGTCGACGCCCTGCCCGACGCGCAGCGACAGCTCGGCATCTTGCTCGCCGGACAAATCGGCGAGCAGCGCCGCGACAGTGACGGTGGCGCTGCCGGTGGCGGGATCTTCGGAAAGGCCGCTCGATCCCGGATGAAACATCCGCGCCTGCAGGTCGCATGGCGTCTCGGCCGGCGGCACAGCCCGCGTATAGAGATAGATCGCGTCGCTGCCGTCGCAGGGAAAGGTGCGGGCAAACGCGACAGCGTCGGGCCTCGCCCGCCGCAGCGCGTCGCGCGAGCTCAGCTCCGCCACCAGAAACGGCAGCCCGACCGAGACGATTTGCGGCGGATGCCGGTCGGTCTTGATATCCGTGGCCGACAGCGACACACAGGCCGCCGCCTGCTCGGCGCTGAATGATGTCAATTTGCCGAGAGCTTGCGGCGCGGTGAGTTCGGCGCCTACGACCTGGCCGTCTTGTTGCTGGATCTCGACAGGCACAAGGCCCGCGCCTTCCTCGAACAGCAGCCGCGTCGGCGGCGTGGTCGCCCGCATTGCCAGCACGAAGGCGGTGCCGACATTGGGATGACCCGCGAACGGGATCTCGTTGTTCACGGTAAAGATGCGAACGCGCGCGTCATGGGCGGGATCGCGCGGCGGCAACACGAACGTCGTCTCGGCATAGTTGAACTCGGATGCGATGGCCTGCATCTGCGCGGTCGAAAGCCCGCCGGCGTCCAGCACCACGGCCAGCGGATTGCCGCCGAAGGCGCGGTCGGTGAAAACATCCACGGTGATATAGCGCCGCTGCATTCGATGGCCTCCGTTTCCTCGCCACACCGCCGCCCCATGAAAGTTCAGCGGACGTTTGGAATCAACCCTTGGTGTCGAACTCCACCGCGAGCCCTCTTGCTCGAAACCGGAAAGCGGGGTCGCTGCAGCCGCTAGCTGTGAAACTTCAGCCCGTCGACGATCTTGTCGATCACCTTGCGCTCGGCGCGCAGGGCGAGGCCGACCAGATTGAGTTCGGCGCGGATCACGGCCTTCACCGCCTCGCGGTTGGCCGCATCGTGCGTGGTCTTGAACATGTCCTCGGTATAAACCGCGGGCGTCACGTTGCGCGCCAGCGCCCGCTCGAGCGCGCGGGTCAGCGCCGGGCGGTCGGCGCCATAGATCAGGATCGGCTGGCCGATCAGCTGAAGATACCGGGTGCCGGAACCGTCCTGGTAGGGCTCGCCGATGCATTCCGGAAACGCCGCGGCAATGCCGCCGGTGAGGAACGCGGCGACGTTCAGCTTCTGCCAGGCTTCAAGGTCGGTGCGAATGACCACGGCGATCTTGGTGTCGAATTGCATGGATGTTTCTTTCGTTCCGGGATGCGCCGCAGGCGCAAACCCGGAATCCGGGAGGTTGTTAGCACGAGATTCCGGGTTCGCATCTTCGGAATGACGGACTACTAAAACTACCCCTTGGCGTCGCAGGCCCAGGCCCGGATCACGCATTCCTTGCCGCCGAATTCGTAGCACTTGCGCGTCGCCGCGTTGAGCGAACTCGAAATCCGGGTCTTGACCGCGTAACCGTGCGCGCCGCAGGGGTTGGTCAGGTCGACCGCAAACGCTGCGCAGGCGCGCTTCATGGTCACCGTGGTGGTGCAGTCGCCCTTGCACTGCTTGCGCGCCGCGGCCAGTGCGCTGGCCTCGCCGGCATAATCATAGGCCTGGCCGTAAGCGCCGCATTTACCGATCGCGAACGCGCCCGCCGCCCAGGTTTCGGTTACGAATCGCGATCCGGCCAGCGCCAAAGTCAGAACAAAAACGAACAACGCACGGCGTTGCGCTGTAGTAAAGGACGTCAAAAGCCCCTCCTCCGAGGTCATCCGGGCGAAAATCTAGCGCGCGGTCGTTTCAACTTGGTGAACGACAGATTGAAAATGGCGTGCGCTGGGTGGGCAAAGGCGCTCCTGCGCCGTGCCCACCCGTTCCGTCGCCGCGCTGACGTGGCCTCGAGCGCCCGCGGCTCATCGATATCCAAAAAACCCGCCGCAACGGCCGGTCGCGGAGCCGCCAATGCTGTGAAATTACTCCCGCTCTCCGGGCATCGCGGACATGGCCGGACTTGCCACGGGCTCGACCCGGTCGCGAAATGACCCGATCAGACATCGGGCCCCAAAAATAATTCATTTGACCGGCGCCGGCGTCTTCCAGGTGTGGAGTTTTGACAGCTTCACTGCCCTACTCTGATCCTCGACGCCGGGATGCGGCGACGCGAGTTCATCACCCTTTTTGGCGGCGCGGCGATGTAGCCGCTCTCGGCGGAGGCCTACCCAAGCAGCCTCCTTCCCAGAGCAAAAAAATTACTTCTTGCCATGCTCTTCCATATGCGACTTGGATGCTTCGTCGAGTGAAGCCTGGCGCGAAGCCCGAGGGCGCCTGATACACTCCCCAAGGGATCAGAACCATTCTTGTCACGAAACATTGATGTAATTGTCAGTGCGGGTAATCGAGACTGGGGAGTCCAAGTAGGAGTTTAGGAGCGGCAGTTTTACCTGCCCTGCTGTTTATCCACGGTGAATTCAAAGATCGATCCGACGATGGGCACCGAGAACGAGATCAAGTTCGAGGCTTCTCCCCAAGATTTGCAGAGGCTAGCGGCAGCGCGCATTTTGCAACGCAACGATGGACAGCCCGCAAAGCAAAAATATTTGGTCTCAACTTACTTCGATACCGCCAAGCAGGAGCTCAGGCAAAACGGAGTATCGCTAAGGATACGGCAAGACGGAAAGAAGCGCCTCCAGACCATCAAGACAACAGGGGATGGCATCTCATCTCGCCGGGGGGAATGGGAAAGCAAGCTCGATGGTGATGGACCTGACCTTCACGCCGCGCGCGGCACGGCGTTACAACCGCTCATCTCAAAGAAACTCAAGCGAGACCTGAAGCCGATTTTCGCAACCCATGTGCACCGCACCTTCGTACCCATTCGACCGCGCAACGGTAGTATCGTCGAACTGGCCCTTGACGAAGGGGACGTCCGAGGCGGGCGGCAGTCCAGTCAGATTGCGGAGGTCGAACTCGAACTCAAGAAGGGCGGCATCACCGACCTGTTCAAGGCTGCGAGAACAATTGCGGAACTCGTGCCGGTCAAGCTAGCGCTCAAAAGCAAGTCCCAGCAGGGTTATGATTTAATAGCCGACCAACCGGCGCGCTGCGTCAATGCGTCACGGATCGTGCTTGAGCATGATGCTAGTTTGACCGAGGCTTTTCAAGCGATTGGCTGTTCGGCTTTGTGGCACCTCGCGGGGAACGCGCCGGCCGTCGAGGCTGGCGACCCGGAAGGCGTCCATCAGATGCGTGTAGGAGTGCGAAGGCTACGAGCGGCAATATCGGTTTTCGCCGAACTGCTTCGTGGTAAGCAAACGGACCTGATAAAACGCGATCTGAAATGGCTGGCCGGAAAGCTTGGCCCTGTTCGCGATCTGGATGTTTTTCTCCAGACCGAGGTTAAGCGGTTGAATGATGCGGATGCTCCCGTCCGCGGGTTGCCTGAACTGACCGGTGAACTCGTCTATCGACGCGACCTTGCAGCCCAGTCAGCCAAGGATGCTATTGCCAGCGCGCGTTATCGTTTTCTTATTTTCAATGTCCTTGAGTGGATCGAGAACGGGGATTGGCTCAAGAAATCTGACCAAGGTGAGCAACATATCAAGCCGTTTGCTGCTCGTTTATTCGCGCGAAGAACTCGCAAGGCCAGAAAAAAATTAAAGCGCATCAGCCGGCTAGATCCCCGCCGGCGGCATAAATTGCGAATCGCCATGAAAAAACTCCGCTATGCGATCTATTTTTTTGAAAGCCTTTTTGATGGCGCGAGGTCGAAGCCGTTGTCGCGCTATGAGGCCTGTCTCCGGAGTTTGCAGGATAGCCTTGGTGCCCTCAATGACATCGCCGTCCATAAAAAAATGGCCCAGAATGTCGCGGCAGGAAAAGAAGGCCCAGCACCAAATTTGGTAGCCTTCGCTGCCGGTGTGGTTGCCGGCTCGATGCGAAACGAAGTGGATCCGTTGCTCAGCAAAGCCACGAAGGCGGCGCGCAATTTGCGCCGAGCAAGGAAGTTCTGGACCGAGAAATAATCAGCTTACGCAACCGCACAACTTCGATCTCGGTCGCGAATAAGGTACGAGCCTCTACTGGCTCGACCCGGTCGCGAATGTCCCCGGCACCTGAGGTCGCTTGAGGGCCGATTTCGCAGAAACGGCAAACGCGCCGCGCCCGACCACTGGCTTTCGCATGTGGATACCGACGATACGCTGTTCAACACGACCGCGCTCCGGATAACGCGACCGCGTTTGTTTCGCCTTGCCACTCCACGAGCCATTCAGGGATCCGCGGCGCGGCTCGGGATACGGGTTCCCTGGGCCAGGCCGCGATAACCTGCCCTTCCTCCGAGAACATGAATACACCGTCCATGCCCTTCGCGCGGCGCAGGGTATCAAGCGCCTGGGCTGGGGTTTGCGCGATCGGTCCCCCGACGTTGAAGGATGTGTTCACTGCAACCTCGACGCCGATTCGCCTTCCAAGCGCCTTCAAATAAGCGTGCGTTACGGCATCGGTATGCTCGCGCACGATCTGCAGCCGCGCAGTTCCATCGACGTGAATGACGGCGGGAACTTGGGCGCGCGCTTGAGGCTTGGCTCTCGCGGTCAGGACCATGTAGTTATAGGCATTGTATTCATCGTCCGAGGCGCCCTCGGACAGGTCGAACAACGCCTTTGCCGCCGAAAGCGTCGCCATAGGCGCGAGCGGCCGGATCGCTTCGCGATATTTGACGTGCTCGTTGAGCAGTTCGCGCGTGCGCGGGTTGCAAGGGTTGGCCAAGATCGATCTGTGACCCAGCGCCCGCGGCCCCGTCTCCGCCGGTCCCTGGAAGATCGCAATAATCCCGTCTCTCGCAGTGATGAACGCCATGAGGTCGGCGATGGCCTCTATTCCGGATCTGTGCGACGCATCGCCGACGCCAATCCAGGCCACATCGGCGGCCCCCTCCAGAACGACGAGAATATCGGACAAGCGGGGCGCGCGACCGCAATAGAAAGCGTGCCGGAGGGACGGCCCGGGACCAACCCCGGCGGCGGCGGCGAATGCGTAAGCTGCTCCTACCGTTACCCCGGCGTCGTTCGGCACAGGCGGCGTCCATAAATGAAGCCGCGTCGATCGCTTGAGGACGCGGCCATAGTAGCCTGCGTCGAAATGCTCCAGCACGCGCATGTTCGCCGCTGCGTTGAGCGCCGCGCCTCCGGTCAGCACCAGCCGGTCCCCGCCGGTCATGCGGATCAAACCGTCGATGATGTGGACGAGACCATCCTCGAAAACCATCTGGGTGGCCGCCGCCTTGTCGAGCCTTTCCTGCGTATTCGGCCGGTGATGGATGTCTTCGACACGCAGCACCGCATCGGGGTTCCACATCTCCTCAGGCGCGATGGGCGGCCCCAGGATATCGGTGAGATCCTGGGTATAGGGCTGACGATGCATGTGCCGGGGCCAATTCGCGAGCGACCGGTTGAGATACACGTCGCCGTCCGCCCGAAGATCGAAGATGTTTCGCAGCTGCCGATAGAAAGTGTTGGTCGAACGGTCCATGTCGCCATAGGCCGCGGCGCCCATATAGCGGCCTTCGCTGCTGAGCGCTGTCCAGCCGCCCTGCGTCGAACTGATGACGCCGTAAAACATTCCGAGCGAGTCGAATATGCTGGCGTTGCTCCGGATTTGCCGAACGACGCCATTCTCGCCGAGATAGAGCGCGGTCGAGGCGAAGTCGCCCGAACCATCGACAACTACGATCATCGTCTTTTGCCGCTCTCTGGCGAAAGGCGAGGCCAAATATGAGAACCATGCGTGATTGTCGTGGTGCGGCATGCCAATGATTGGCACGGCGCAATCGAGGCCGAAAAGCTGACCCAACCGGGCTGGGGCTTTAAATCCCTGCTTCAATTGGTCGCCGTCGAAGGCCGGGGTGTTACCCTGGAACGCCAGTTGCAGGCTGGCGGGAAATTCCTCCAGAACGGACCGAAGCCCCGCGGCCATAAGCAGAGCGTAATCGTAGGTCGCGAGACAAGCGACGATCCGCTCGGGGCCGATGCCCAAACCCTTCATGGTTTCAGTCAGCGCTTCGAGCGATGCGTGAGGATAGGCGTTGGTATGCTTTCGGCCCGAGAAGCGCTCTTCCTCATTGTTGCAGATGATTCGAGGACCGCCAGCAGGAGTCACCTCGACGAGCGCAACTCCCGTGTTGTGAAATCCGCCGATACTTATGCCGACGAGATAGGCCGTTTCGCCGCGCGCCAGTCTTGCGACCAAGTCCCGCGACCGCTCGGCAGCGAGTTGGCTGTTCGGACGATGAATGTCTCGATGCCGGAAGAACCGCTCTGCGAGCGGTAGCGCGGCCCTGAACCCCGCTGCCGCAAGCCGCGGGTGGAGCGGCGTGAAGCGGCCGGCTCGACTTGCATTTCGCACAACAAAGCTCCTGTGCTTTCGTCGAGCGTGAGGTCACGCATTTGGAGGCTAAAGGCTAAGGCATGGTCGACTACCAAACAGCGACCACGGATATTGCAGACGATCTCAAGCAGGCGGACAAACAGCCGTACAGCGCGAGCTATGGCGGTTACTGCGAATGCTGTTCAAGCCTTCATCTTTTCAATCAAGGTTCTGGTCTCGGGCGTGAATACTTTGAGCGTCGAGGTCATTGGCCGCTCTCCGACAAATTACCTGGAGAAAGATTAAGTAGAATTTCCGAACAAGGCAATCGCCAAAGCGCAGCTGGCTTCGACTAAGCTGGTAGATGCGGGGTTGTATTCGGCTCTAAAGCCTCCTCTGCTTCGGCCTGTTCTGGCAGAACCTCGCCGTGGACCGGAAGGGCCTCGCCGATCCAAAAGCGGTCGGCGAGATGATCCCGGCGTGGATTGGTCGTGTTGGGATGAAGCAAAATGCTGAGGCCGCCATGGTTGAGCATCAGCCATGGCACCAGTGACGAGAAGACATTCGTGGCAAAGGCGACCTGAAACATCGCGCGATCATGGGGGCCGACCTTCGCGTCGTGCCAGCGGCCCAGCCGGACCACAAAACGCTCGCCGATCCATTCGCGCAGTTGCTCAGCAACCTTTCGCGTGGTGGCAGGGTCATAATAGACGTGGGCATGATAGCTCGCGATCTCCGTGATGGGTCGCGGTGTGGATGCCGGTTTGAACTCAACCATCTGTGTTCTCTTCATTCCGAGGCGTGGCTAAATCATCGTGGCTAAATCATTATGCCAGAAGCGCAAGAAATTGAGAGTCATGAAATTGACGGCAGACCCCCGCGCGAGCGCCACATAGTGCGCATGTTGGCGCAGTGCAGCGACATGTCTGGAGTTGGGGGCAGACCGGAAGTAGCTGTCCCGCGGTCAAAATGACGCGAATGACCCCGAAGCGGACATTGTGCCGCGGGGCCACTTCGACCGGCCACCGTTGACAAGCACGCGAAAAGGGGCGTCCACTTACTGGACTTGAATAATCGCCGAAATGGGCCTCCTCGCCCGATAGTCTTCACATCGAGATGCTGTGAGGCCGATGGGAGGTAACCGTGAAGAAGTCCACGCTCGCACTGTTGCTGTTGGCCTTCACTGCCGTTTTTTTTATTCAACTCCCCGCCAGAGTTTTCGCTGGACCTGCTGAGGATGTGCAGGTTGCGATGCAAACGGTAACGGGAGGTAACAATGGCTATCGATGATATTTCAGATTCAATCACGAAGTCGCGAGCCGGCTCTCAGGTACCTCGGCGGCAGTTTTTCTGCGATGAGGTGGGACGGCGAGAATTTGTCTGCGGCGGAGGTGCCAGCGTCATAAGCCTGATCCTGGCTGCGCTGCTCGCTGGATCGAAGCCGGTCAGGGCCGACGCCGTCGCCGGATCACCGCCTGAACTTGACCACGTGGCAGTTCGGGTGGTGACCGATAGCTATCAGTTCGCTGTCGCTCCGAGCAGGAAGCTACCGAACCTTGATGTCCAGCACTTTGGCTGGGGTCTCAGCGACAAGCCGCCGCGCAGAACGCTGGTCAGCGAATTCGGCCTTGCGATGCAGGTCGAATTGCGACGCGGCAACGAGACGCGCAACATCTTGGTTGATTTCGGTTTCACGCCGGAAGCCCTTCTCAACAACACGACTTTGCTTGGTATTGATCCTGCGGCCGTCGACGCACTTGTACTGAGCCACGGGCACCAGGACCACTTTGGCGGTCTCGTCGGTTTCTTGCAGGCGAACAGCGGCAAGCTAAAGCCCAAACTGCCGCTCTTTGTCGGGGGCGAAGCGTGCTTCTGCGCGCGCGAGTGGACTGCACCCCCGGTGCGGGGCAGCTTCGGCGTCATCGACCGCAACGTACTCAAGGAAGCCGACGTCGCCCTAACCTACGCGGAGAGACCTGCCCTGGTTGCCGATCACGCTGTGGTCACCGGGCAGATCAGCCAGAAGAGCTTCGAGAAGGTGCTATCCCCGAGCGCGATGACCATTGGTTTCGACCGAGGCGTCGGCTGTTATCCCGAGCTCCTCAGCGAAGCGGAACGCGGTGCGCCAGTTGTACCGGATCAATTTCAGCACGAGATCGCGACGGCATTTAATCTGAAAGGACGCGGGCTTGTCGTCCTGACGTCGTGCAGCCATCGCGGCGTGGTCAACACGATCAGGCAAGCTCAAGCCGCCACCGGTGTGGAAAAAATTCATGCGGTGATCGGGGGCTTTCATCTCGCGCCTTATCAAGAGGAATACGTTCGAGATACGGTCAAGGCGCTCCAGGAAATCGATCCGACTTATGTGGTTCCGCTGCATTGTACGGGCGAGCCCTTCTACGAAAGCGCGCGTGTTGCGATGCCGACGAAGCTGCTGCGCGCGTACACCGGAACTCGCCTGGTTTTCGAGGCGTGAGCGGAGCCTCGCTATTACCGCGCCGACGAAGTGATCGAATGAGCGGCGACTTCCGAGTCGGGTACCTTTGAGACATCCCGCAAAAATCTGAGAACGTCCGCTCATCAGGCCGGACCAGACACCAGTGGCGCAAGTTCAAAGTGGTGCGAATGATCCATTAGCTGAAATCGATGGCGGACGCTGGTGCGGTGATTAACGGAGTCCACGCAAGCGATGTTTTTCCAACCTCAGCATCCACCAAGCGACGCGCCTGCTATTTCGCTCAGATTTACCGAGCCCCCATCCGTTGAGGGAAGCGGAGGCGGGCAGATGAGTGAGGGAGAGCCGGGAGCCGCTGCAGTCGTGCTCGCCGCCTGCGTGGATGTGTCCGGTATTTCCCCCGGTAATAGTAAAGGTGATTGAGATATCCCCGAGGCGGAGCTTGTTGCCCCCGCGGCACCGCTCGCCGGCGAAGGCGATGGCACAGATGGCAAGGAAGACGTTGGTGCACCGAGAGGATCAGACCCGACAGCACTTTCGCTGCTATTTGTCTGACCATTCGGTTGCAACACGGTTTGCCCTTGGGCCGTCGTGATGCCGAGAAACATGATCGCGATGATGAAAACGAGCTGCATCGCGCACTCCTGCGTTGCCGCAAACTGCGCTATCGCCCCGTGCCACAAGACAACGCCCGATCCGCAAAAAATGAAAATGAAATTTAAGAAAGGTACAGCCGGGAACCGCAAGGACGGACTTGGGCGGCGGCCCTCACATTCGTTTGAATGCCGGAACGTCTGAAGCCAATGGCTGACGCGTGCCCAGACCGAGGTGGGCGCCTCACAATAGTCAGGAACACAAATCGCCCGGCAGGTCGGTTGTTGGCACCTTTGAGACATGCCACCGAAGTCCGAAAACGTCCGGTCGTCGGTGTAGACCGGAAGGGGCCGGCCGGTGGTCAGAACGGCGCTTTTGGACCCAACTCGGACATGGAAGCCTTACGACGCCACGATCGCGGAGCGGTTGACGGGCCTTTCCAGCGCGCATCCGCCCCGGTTCTTGCTTTGCTTCGGGAACTCATAAACGAGAGCGTCAGCCGCCCGCGTTCCATTCAGATTACCACTCACCACATCAACGCCGCGCGAGGAACAAGCCAGAACCGCGATTCCATCGCAAACATGGCGGAGTCTTGACGTTTGATTAGTAACAGCGCCGTTCAACGGAGTTCAACAATGACGACCACGGACAAGGAAAAACCAAGTGGGAAGCCCCGCCAGCGCAGCCAGAAGGGGCCTCAGCGGGGTCAGAAACCTGAACCACAGCAAAGCCCGAAGCTCGATCAGCGGGATGAAGATCGAATCAGCCAAATGGGCGCGTCAACTGACGTCCCCACGAACGGCGCAGCCGCGCCGGCGAATGGGCCTTTAGTCGGCGCAGCCGCACCGGCAAATGCCCCCTCAATCGGCGCAGCCGCAGCGGCGGACGATTTTCCAGTCAGCATTCAGACCATTGCGAATGCCTACGTGGACTACACCAGGAAGTCGTTGCAGGAGAGCAGGTCTTTTGTAGAGAAGCTCATGGGTGTGCGGTCGTTCGACAACGCCATTGAGGTTCAGACCGAATTCGCAAGGCAGGCTCTTGAGAACTTTGTCGCTGGGTCGCAGAAGATTTGCGAACTTTACGGCAAACTTGCCACACAGATATTCAGGCCTTGGGAAGGTCTGGCAGCCAAAGTGGCCCAAGCCGGGCACTAAATGACTCGATGGCGTACGAAGCAAATGGCTGCCTGGGCTCAGGCCGTGTGCAAACAGAAATCGAGATTTCTCCGGGACGTTGTTGCGCCGGACGCTGTTGAGCATATCAAAAATTCATCCGACCATTTTCGCTTTTGGCACCTTTCGGACCTGAGCGATCAGGCGGACGATGTCCGTTCGCGGTGGTAAAGCTGGCCTCGCTACCCGAGCGGCCCGACTTTCGAAATAACCCTTCTCCGACATCGATCTGTTACATCCGAAATGCTGGATAGCGCCAGGAAATTCCAGTTGCGGTTTACGCGGCTTTTCTGACGTTCCTCACGGCGCTTCTCCCAATGTCATCGTTACGGCGGCAACCCCTCAAGCAAGGTCCGGGCAGCCTGCATATCCGCGGTCGCAAAACCTTCGGTGAACCGATCATAAACCGCAGCAAGCGGTGCTCTCGCCTCATGGTGGCGACCTTGGCTTACTCTCAAACGGGCAATACTGAGGGCGACCCGCAGCTCCCAAAATAGAGCGCCCTGCTCGCGAGCCATTTGGGCCGCCTGATTAAAGCAATCTTCGGCCGCCAGGGTGGACTGATCCGCGGCTTGCTGGAGCAGCACTTCGCCTTTGATGCGGAGCAACTCAGGGGAATACCACCCGTGCCCGCGCCCGTCCTCACCCTCGGCCGCCATCGCGTCGTCCAGGGCACCGAGAGCCTCGTCGAGGCGCCCTGTTCCGGCAAGCCCTAACGCGAGTGCGCCCTTGAACTCCGAATACGATATGTGCCACCCGGTTCGGTCGGACGTCTCGAAGGCATCGCGCAACACCAGCAGACCTTGCGCGAACTCGCCGTGTTCGACCAACAACTTCCCTTTCAGGAAGTGACCCGCGGTGTTCCAGAGGTGCGCGTTCAAACGGGTGGCCGCCTCGATCAAGCGCGCGATCTCCCGATCGGCGGTTGCGAAGTCACCTGTCATCGTCGCGATGCGGCAGATGCCGAAATATAGGGACCGGCAAAGCAAGAGTGGGTGATCTGTGCCTTGCAGCTCTTTCAGGCTGAGGCGAGCTTCATTGAGCGCCTGTTCCGTGAAACCCTGCATCCAAAGCGCCCGAGCCAGCATCGCCCGGGCCACCACATGGTCATTCGAATTGTAATAAATCACGCCACGGCGATCCCCCGGCGCGGCGGGAAATCGAAGAACGCGTTCCAGATATTGCTGGGCCTCGCGAGGTCTGCCTCTCGTGAGACGCGCGGCGCCCATTTGCTGATAGGCGAAGCGGAGGTATATCGGGTCGCCAATCCGATGAGCGATTTGCTCGATCCGTTCCGCCGCGATCTGCGCCCTGCCGTATTCCCCGTGAAAGGCGTAAATGGCTAACAGCGTCAACAGAGCCTCCGCCTGCGCCTTGAGATCATTCAGCGCATCAGCGGTTTCGAGTGCCTCGGTCAGGAGAGTTTTTGCCTGTTCTGGGGAGCCCATCGTGATGAGAATCGCACTCGCGAGGTTCATCTGCAGCTCCATTCGCAGCGACATGTTCGCGGTCACATGCGGTTCAAGACTGAACAGCGCGCGTTCGCATCGCTCGCGGCATTCAATCATCAGCGACAGGTGTCGCCAGACCGGCGCATAGGCGGCTGTGAGGTCGACGCCGATCGCCTGGTCTCCGGCCGGGGAGAAGGACCAGTCGAGCGCCGCGCGAACGTTGTCGATCTCTCGAACGCAGCGCGTTAAGTCCTCATCCGATAAAGACGATCTGGCGCCTTGCGCCTGCGGTGCGAAGAGATCGCGAAAATACAATGCATGGTGCTGCGCGGCGATGTCGGCCTCGGCGTGCTCGGCAAGCTTCTCGAGCGCGTAGGCACGGATCGTTTCCAGCAGAGTCCAGCGGGCGGCGGCGCCCGATTTGTCCAGCGCCACCCATGATTTTGCGACGAGATTGGCGATGCCATCCAGCACCGCCGGCGCATCGAATCCGGTATCCTTCATGACGGCGGTGGCGGCATCGATGGTGAATCCGCCGGGGAAGACGGCCAGGCGCCGCAGTAACCACCGCTCTGTTTCCGGCAGCAGTTCGTGGCTCCAATCGAGCGTCGCGCGCAGTGTTCGGTGCCGCGGAAGCGCCGTGCGGCGGCCGGCCGTCAACAGCGCGAAGCGATCGCGCAGGCCGGCGACTACCCCTTGAACGCTGAGAAGCACGGCGCGAGCCGCCGCCAACTCGATAGCGAGCGGTATGCCGTCGAGATGTCGACAGATCATGGCAATCGACGCGAGATCTTCGGCGGCCGGCATGAAGCCTGCGTTCAGCGCTTTGGTCCTGGCAACGAACAGCTCCACCGCGCTGTATTGCATGATGTAGTCAGGAGCCGCCCGACCGGGAGCGGGCACCTTGAGCGGTGGAACGCGATAGACCGCCTCGCCGTCGATCCGCAGGACTTCGCGGCTGGTTGCCACAATCGTGGTGCGCGGGCACAAGCGCGTGAAGGTCTCGGCCAGGTTCGCCACCGCGTCGATGACATGCTCGCAATTATCGAGCACAAGCACCAGATGTCTTCCACCAACGGCGCGAGCGACAGACTCCGCCGAAATCTCGCCGGCGAGCTTCAGCCCGAGCGTGCTGGCTACCGTAGACGGGACGAGGCCGGGGTCGGACAGTGAGGCCAGTTCGACGATCCACCCTCCGTCTTCAAAGTCGGGGAGGAGGTAACGGACGGCTTTGATGGCGAGCGAGGTCTTCCCGATGCCGCCGGGCCCCGTCAAGGTCACCACCCGATAGGCAGAGACGAGATCTCGTACAAACTGGCAAGCCGCGGCCCGACCGATCAGGCGCTTGATGACCGGGGGAAAATTGTTCGGCGGTGACGCGCCGGATGTGCGGGTCAGGGGTGAATCGACCCTCGCGGCGGTCCCTTCCCGCTGCTGAGGGGTCCAGTTCCCGAGCAGGCGATAGCCGCGACCGGAGACCGTCTTCAGCATGGCTCGATCAGGGCCTAGCGCCTTGCGGACCGCGGAGATGTGAACGTGGAGCGTACCCTCGCCGACGACTGCGCCCGGCCACACCCGTTCCATCATATGGTCCTTGGTGACGAGCGTGGTGGCCGATTGCACCAGGACCGTGACGACCTCGAAGGCGCGGCCGCCGAGCGGCACGGGAATTCCGCGCGACCGGAGCTCCCGACGGCCGAGGTCGATCTCCCATTGATCGCACACATAGACCAGATTGGCGCTTGCTTCAGACACCCCGGCCTCGCGGATTAGACAGGCTGAAGTTTTGCCTTTCATATAACCTGCGGATACTGCGAACCCGAAGGGTATTGTCAAACGTACGACCGTCCACGGTAACGATGCACCGCGAGCATCTGCGCCACTCGCGATCCGAGCCCCACGGTTGGTAGGCGTGGACAACAGGTGTGGTCTTTGAGAGACAGCCAGACGACCTCCCGGGACAGCCGCGATTTAAGAATTCTTAAGATCGGCCCTAAGGAAAAGCCCTTCAGGAGCGGCTACACCACCAAAGTTCGGAGGTGCCATGCGCAACGCCGTAGACGAGACCAGCGCCGTTACCGCAACCGTGTTTGCCAAGACGTTCCAGCCGGACCCCGCCATCATCTCGGAGGAGCCCGAGTGCGACAGCGAGCCGCGCTGTCACGAAACACAGACGGAGTTGGCGCGCGCGAGCCCGATCGCGATTCTGGGGCAGCTGTCGGCGTCGATTGCCGAGATCAACCAGCCGATCAGCGCTGTCGTCATGAACGCCGAAGCGGCTCTGCGGCTGCTCCTCGCCCAGCCGACAGATACGGAAGCAATCCGGCGGTTGCTCGCTTGTATCGTCAAGGACGGAATGCGCACTGGCGACATCGTTAACCGCACCCGTGCGCTGACACAGAGGGAATGCCTGCAGATCAACGCTGTGACCCTCGAGGCCATAGACGTAACGCACGATGAGCTCGTGATGAACGGCGTCTCGGTGCAGATGAAACTGGCAAAGGACTTGCCGCTGATTCAGGGCGATCGAGTTCAACTGCTACAGGTTATGGTCAATTTAATCATCAACGCCATCGAAGCGATGAGCTCGTATGCCGCAGGAGCGCGCGACCTCCTGATCCGCACCGTCAAAACCAGGTCAGACAGCGTGCTCGTCGCGGTGTGTGATTCTGGTCCGGGCGTAGACCCTGCGAATCTCGAGCGCATCTTCGACGCACATTTCACCACGAAGGCCGATGGTTTGGGAATGGGCCTATCGATCTGCCGCGCCATCATCCAGGCGCATGGGGGACGACTGTCGGCGACCAGGGGCGCGGCCCAGGGCACCATCCTGCAGTTCACCTTGCCGGCGCGCGCGGACAGCGCATCGTGAATTAGTGTTCGTCGGCGCGTCACGTGCCTGCGCGACAGGCTGTGAAATTGCTGCGGTGCATGAGTCTCTTGTCGGCACTTTGAGACTTGCCGCCGAAGTCCAAGAACGTCTGTTTGTCTGGGTAGACCGGAAGTGGCCGGCCGGTAGCCAAAGCGGCGCTTTTGGACCCGGAGCAGACTTTGATATGCCGCCACTCTCTGCGGCGAATTCGGGCCACCATAAGATCCGCCATTGTCGGTTCGGCCGCTGAACACGGCTTACCCGTGTACACCGTCAAGCCCTTGGCCCTTTCGGTGGTGCTCTTTGATGAAGGATGGCTCTCCATTAAGATTACGCCTTAACTAACAGTTAATTTTGCGTTTGCGGGCACCAAAGGCCCGGCTTAGCGTGCCTTGGGCTGCTGCTCGGTAACCAACGAATTGGTACGCGCCATGACGTATAGAATGTATGGGGCGCTTGTCGCCTCTCTCGGTGCAGTCGCGCTGATGCTTGCCGCGAACGAGACATTCGCCGGGTCCGGCGCGGCGCCTCGTGGAGGGTTTACTTCGGCGCATCCGCTTTCCCATCCGTCAGTTGCCCGATCGCTCCGGCATCACCGGAGAAACAATGCAGGGGCCCTCTGGCCCGCAGTGGGGGGCTTCATCGACGAGCCATCCAGT
The DNA here is from genome assembly GCA_963734795.1 of uncultured Alphaproteobacteria bacterium. Lineage (GTDB taxonomy): Bacteria > Pseudomonadota > Alphaproteobacteria > Rhizobiales > Xanthobacteraceae > Bradyrhizobium. Next base: position 217,727 of record CAVTIW010000007.1, on the reverse strand, counting down.
GGCGAACCCCTGGTAGATGTTCCGCAAGGCGATATCCATGAGTTCGTATAGATATGATGTTCCCTGGGATTGGGCACATCGATATCCGCCGGTCGTCACGCCTTCTGAACGGCCATATGTGCCGAGTTGCCCCGCGGAGAACGTAACGGTTCCTGGGCACGACGGCAAAGAGCAAACCGTAAGTATCATGCGGTGCTACTAACAACAGCACTTAAGACGAGATCAGACGTCGGTTGAAATGAGAGAAGCCGCGTCAGTTGACGGCTTCTCTCATTTGTCGTCAGCCCCGCTGCGCGGCCTCGAGCGCCTGCGGCGTGTCGATGTCGAGAAACGCGCCGTGGCCCTCGACCGCGACTTCCGCCACCGCCTCGCTGTGTTTGGCGATCAGATGGCGGGCGCCGATATCGCCGTCGAGCGTCATCAATTCGTTGAAGAACCGGCGCGACCACAATACCGGATTGCCGCGCCTGCCGTCGCTGACCGGCACCACGATCAGATTACCGCGATCCGGGCGCAAAGGCTTCGATCAGCCGGTCGATCAAATGCGCATCGATCAGCGGCATGTCGCCAAGGCACACCACCGCACCGTCGGCATTGTCAGGCACCGCGGCAATGCCTGATTTGACCGAACTCGCCAGTCCGGCGGCGAAATCCGGATTGCGCACGAACTTCACCTTGAGCCCCTGCAGCGACTTCTCGACCTCGGCGGCCTGATGCCCGGTCACCACGATCACGCCTGACGCCCGGGAAGCAAGCGCCTGCTCGGTCACGATCCGCACCAGCTTCTTGCCGCCGAGTTCGGCCAGCAGCTTGTTGGGACCGCCCATCCGGGTGGAGCGTCCGGCCGCGAGAATGATCGCGGTCACATTGCGGTTGCCGTCACCGCCGAGATTGGTGCGCGGCTGCGGCCGGGTGACGATCTCCATCAGCAATCCCGCCGACGCCCATGCCGGTGAGGTCGGCGCGCGTGACATTGAGGCCGGCCAAAAGGCGCATCAGCACCCAGTCAAACCCGTTCTCCACCGGGGAGCGCGCGCAGCCGGGCGCGCCGAGCACCGGGATGCCGCCGGCATTGCCGATCAGCAGCAGGTTGCCGGGATCGACCGGCATGCCGAAATGCTCGATGGCGCCGCCGATGCCGGCGATTGCCGCCGGAATCACGTCGCGCCGGTCGGCAATCGCCGACGCCCCGAACACGATCACAAGCTCGGCGCCGAGGCCGAGCAATTCCTTGATCGCAGCCGCCAACGCCGTCTCGTCATGCGCCACCCGGCGCTCGGCGATGATCGTGGCACCGGCCGGCGCCAATCGCTCCGCGGTAACCCGCAAGGTCTTCTCCACCACCTTGGGCGCCAGTCCCGGCAGCAGGGTCGAAACGATGCCGACGCGCTTGATGACATAGGGCGCGATCCGCAGCGCGCCGCCACGTGCCGCCTCGACCGCCGCGTCGCGCAGCTTCGCCTCGACCCCGAACGGAATGAGCTTGACGGTGGCGATCATCTCGCCTTCGACCACCGGCTTGTAAGCGGCAAGCGTCGCGAAGGTGATGGCTTCGTCGACGCCGTTGATGCGGTCGACCGCCGCACGGTCTACCACCAGCACGCCGGCCTTGGCCGCGAACAAATTGGCGCGGCCGGTAAAGGCGCGTTCGACATTGACGCCGGCGCCGGCGACAGCCTGCGCGATGCCGGCCGCGGCGACGTCTTCGGAAACGTCGCCGTCTTCGAGCCGGACCACCACGATTTCCTTGACGCCGGCACGGGTCAGCGCCTCGACTTCGGCGGCACCGATCGTGGTGCCCTTCTTCAGCACCAGCGGGCCCTGGCGCAGGGTATGAACGGTGACGCCGCCGATTGCGTCCGCCGGACTGGCGGGACCGAATTTCATGCCGCGTTCTCTTTCGGCAGCCGCAGCTGCGCGGTGATCTCGGCCATGATCGACACCGCGATTTCCGACGGCGAGACCGCGCCGATATTGCAGGCCGATCGGCGCGTGAATGCGGGCGATGTCGGCCTCCCTGGCGCCCTGCGCCTTCAGGCGCTCGCCGCGCTTGGCATGGGTCTTTCGCGAGCCCAGCGCGCCGATATAGAAGCAGTCGCGTTCGAACGCGTGCAGCAGCGCCGGATCGTCGATCTTCGGATCATGGGTCACCGCGACGAACGCGGTGTAGTGATCGACATTGAGCGGCGGCAGCGCCACGTCCGGCCATTCCGCGACCAGCGGCACATCCGGAAACCGTTCGGGGCTGGCAAACGCGGTGCGCGGATCCACCACCGTCACGTCATAGTCCAGCGAACGCGCCAGCGGCGCCAGCGCCTGGCTGATGTGAACCGCGCCGATGATGACGAGCCTGGCGGTCGGCGCATAGACGTTGAGAAACAGTTTCCTGCCGTCGGCCTCGATCATGCCGCTCTTGCCCATGCGCAATTGTTTTGCGAGATCGGCGCGCAGCGGATCGGCGGCGATATCGGCGGCCTTGACCAGCCGCTGCTCGCCATTGGCGGTATCGGTGACCACGATCACCGGCCGCCGCGCGGCGCGCTCGACATTGACCTCTGCCAGCGTCTCGAAGCTTCACGACTGGCCGACTTTCTCGACGAACACCCGGATGGTGCCGCCGCAGGACAGGCCGACATTCCACGCGGTCTCGTCGGCGACGCCGAATTCGAGCATTTTCGGCTGGCCGCTGGCGATCACGTCGAGCGCCTCGGTGACGACCGCGCCCTCGACGCAGCCGCCGGACACCGATCCCAGAAAGGTGCCGTCATCGTTGATGACGAGGCTGGAGCCGGCGGGCCGCGGCGCCGAGCCCCAGGTCTCGACCACGGTGGCCAGCGCCACGCCGTGGCCGGCCTTCTGCCAGTCCTCAGCCGCTTTCAGAATGTCTTCGTCGCGATTGAGCATGGGAGCCTCTTTCAAGCTGCGGGGCGGATCTGGCTGCGGTGATGCGGCGGCGTCGCCGACGAAAGCGCGGCGATCAGCCCCTCGATAGAACTCAAATTATGCACCGGGCGGAATTCGTCAACGTGCGGCAGCATCATTTTGATGCCCTGCGCCTTGGCCTCGAAGCCGCCGTAGCGCAGCAGCGGGTTGAGCCAGATCAGGCGGCGGCAGGACCGGTGCAGCCGGTCCATCTCGAACGCCAGCCTGGCGTCGGCCTCGCGCTCCAGCCCGTCGGAGATCAACAGCACGATCGCGCCCTGCCCGAGCACGCGCCGGCCCCACAATTTGTTGAAGCTGTGCAGCGAGGTGGCGATCCGGGTGCCGCCGGCCCAGTCCTCCACCGTCGAGCGAGCAGCTTGCCAGCGCCTCGTCGGGATCCCGCGCCCGCAAGCTGCGCGTCACATTGGTCAGCCGGGTGCCGAACAGAAACACCGAAACGCGCTTGCGCGCATCGGTGATGGCATGCAGGAAATGCAGGAACAGCCGGGTATATTCGCTCATCGAGCCGGAGATATCGAGCAGCGCCACGATCGGCGCCGGCTTGTCGATCCGCCCCAGCCGATGGATATCGATGATGTCGCCGCCGGTGCGCAAGGACCCGCGCAAGGTGCGGCGCATGTCGAGCCGCAAGCCCGCGCGCTGTCCGGCTGATAGCGGCGGGTGCGCAATTCGGCCTGCGGCAACTTCATCTGCGCGATGGCGCGGGTCACGGCTGCGATCTCGGCCGCGCTCATCTGCGCGAAATCCTTTTTCTGCAGCACCTCCTTGTCGGACACCGAGAGCCTGATTTCCTGCTCCTGGGCCTGCGGCGCCTCGCTCATCTGCGGTTGCGACATCGCCTCCTGGACCCGGCGCGAGGCCGGCGGCGGCTTCTTCCTGGCGTGGTCCGGCAGCGGCACCGAATCCAGCATGTGCTTCCAGTCCTCGGCGGCACGGAAGAACAGATCGAAGGCCTGCGCGAAGATCAGCGCATGCTCGTGGCGCTTGACGAAGATCGCCTCGAGCGTGGTGAAGACGTCGGCGCGGTTGCCGATCTCGATCACCTGCAGCGCATTCAGCGCATCGATCACCGCGCCCGGCCCGACCGGAATCCCGGCGGCGCGCAACGCGCGGGCAAAGCCGACGACGTTGTCGGCGATCAGGCCGGTGGCGGGTGAGGTGGTCGATGGCGCATGCACTGACAATCTTGCGCTCACCTCGTCATTCCGGGGCGCGCGCAAGCGCGAGCCCGGAATCCATGACCACAGCGGGATTATGGATTCCGGGCTTGAGCCAAGCGGCGCATCCCGGAATGACGAGCATTGTCCGACGCGCGATCGCTAACTCTCGCTCGTCGCTTCCTTCAAAACCTTCTGCAGCGTGTCGCCCTGCATCCGCGCGATGTCGTCCTGGTATTTCAGCAGCGCGCCGAGCGTGTCGCCGACCATTTGCGGGGTCAGCGAGCGGGCGTCGAGTTCGGTCAGCGCGGTGGCCCAGTCGATGGTCTCGGCGACCCCCGGCGATTTATAGAAATCCTGCTCGCGCAGCGCCTGCACGAAGCCGACCACCTGCTGCGACAATTTTGCGGAGATGCCAGGGCACCCGCGATTTGACGATCGCCAGCTCGCGCTCGGCGGTGGGATAATCCACCCAGTGATAGAGGCAGCGGCGCTTCAGCGCGTCGTGGATTTCGCGGGTACGGTTCGAGGTGACGATCACGATCGGCGGCTGTGGCGCCTTGACGGTGCCGAGTTCGGGAATCGTGACCTGGAAGTCGCTGAGAATTTCCAGCAGATACGCCTCGAACGCCTCGTCGGCGCGGTCGAGTTCGTCGATCAGCAGTACCGGCGCGCCGGCGACGTCCGGCTCCAGCGCCTGCAGCAGCGGCCGCTTGATCAGATAGCGCTCGGCGAAAATGTCGCTGGAAAGCTGGTCGCGATCGGTATCGCCGGCCGCTTCGGCGAGCCGGATCGCGATCATCTGCGCGGCACTGTTCCACTCATAGACCGCGGAGGCGACGTCGAGGCCTTCGTAGCATTGCAGCCGGATCAGCTTTCGCCCCAGCGCCGCCGACAGCACCTTGGCGATCTCGGTCTTGCCGACGCCGGCCTCGCCTTCCAGAAACAGCGGCCGGCCCATGCGCAGCGACAGATACGTCACCGTCGCCAGCGAGCGCTCGGCGAGATAGCCGCGCGAGGTCAGGAGTTCGAGCATCGCATCGACGGACGCAGGCAGCGCCGATGCACTCATGAGAGAACCAGTCTCGATGCGCCAGGACTTGATGGCCGAGGATATTGGCAATGTCAGGCTTTGCCGGTCGCGGCTTCGACGGCGCGGCGCGTCAGCACCGCGATCAGATGCGCGCGATATTCGGCGCTGCCGTGCAGGTCGCTGTTCAATCCGTCCGCGGGCACCGTCAAGCCGTCGAGCACCTTGTGCGAGAAGCGCTTCTTCAGGGCTTCCTCGAACGCGGTGACGCGGAACACGCCGTCCGAGCCGGCGCCGGTAACGGCGACGCGCACGTCCGACGGACGCTTGGCGACGAACACCCCGACCAGCGCGTAGCGCGAGGCCTGGTTGCGGAATTTGACGTAGGCGGCCTTCTTCGGCACCGGGAACATCACTTTGGTGATGATCTCGTCGCTCTCGAGCGCGGTCGTGAACAGCCCCTGGAAGAATTCTTCCGGCTTCAGGCGGCGCTTGTTGGTGACGATGGTGGCGCCGAGCGCAAGGCACGCCGCGGGATAATCGGCGGTCGGATCGTTGTTGGCGAGCGAGCCGCCGATGGTGCCCTTGTGGCGCACCGCGGGATCGCCGATCAGGCCGGCGAGTTCGGCCAGCGCCGGGATCGCCTCGCCGACAATCGGCCGAGGTCGCGACGTCGGCGTGCTTGGCGGTGGCGCCGATCACCAGCGAGCGGCCCTTCATCTCGATGCCGTCGAGCCCCTCGATATGGGAGAGGTCGACCAGATGCGGCGGGCTGGCGAGCCGCTGCTTCATGACCGGCAGCAAGGTATGGCCGCCGGCGATCACCTTGGCGTCTTCATTCTTGATCAGCAGATTGGCGGCCTGCCGCACGGTCGCCGGACGATGATATTTGAATTCGTACATGAAGTTTTCCTAAGCGCCGTGCGCTGGCATCAGTTACGCGAGATCGGAGTTCGCCATCGCCTTGGCGCCGGCCGCGATCGATTGAACGATGTTCTGGTAGCCGGTGCAGCGGCACAGATTGCCTTCGAGCTCCTCGCGGATGGTGTGGTCGCTGAGATCGTGGCCCTTGCGGTGGACGATATCGACCGCGGTCATGATCATGCCGGGGGTGCAGAAGCCGCATTGCAGGCCGTGATGCTCGCGGAATGCTTCCTGCATCGGATGCAGCGGCGCGCCGTCGGCGGCAAGGCCCTCGATGGTCTTGACCTCGTGGCCATCGGCCATCACCGCCAGCGTGGTGCAGGATTTGACCGCCTTGCCGTCGAGATGCACGACGCAGGCGCCGCATTGCGAGGTGTCGCAGCCGACATGGGTGCCGGTCAGCCGCAGATTCTCGCGCAGAAACTGCACCAGCAGCGTGCGGGGGTCGATATTGGCGTTCACGGGATTGCCGTTCACGATCAGGGAAATCTTGGCCATTCAGCACTCTCTTCATCTGCGCTGCCGCATGACACGGCGGCACAGTCATTAAAATCATTTCAAAGCCATAATATGGGCCATCCCGGCAATGAGCAACCTCGCCTGGGGCATGGCCTGATATGACTTGCCGGGATTTCGCCGGGACCAGGCTTTTCGGGGACTAGCCCTGTACCGCCTTGGCGAAATTCGAGAAAAACTCATCGGCCAGTTTCTTGGCCGAACCGTTGATCAGCCGCTGACCGAGCTGGGCGAGCTTGCCGCCGATCTGGGCCTCGACGTTGTAGGTCAACAGCGTGCCGCCGTCCTTGTCGGCCAGCGCCACCGTGGCGCCGCCCTTGGCGAAGCCCGCGACGCCGCCCTCGCCCTCGCCCGATATCTTGTAGCCGTTGGGCGGATCGAGATCGCTCAGCGTGACCCGGCCCTTGAAGCGGGCCGACACCGGTCCGACCTTCATTTTGGCGACCGCGCGGAAACCGTTGTCCTCGGTTCTTCTCCAGTTCCTCGCATCCGGGGATGCAGGCCTTGAGCACTTCCGGATCGTTCAATTTGGTCCACACGGCCTCGCGCGGCGCCGCAAGCTGGACTTCGCCGTTCATCGTCATGGCCATGTGGAATGCCTCCCGGATTCGCGTGCACGTCTTACCCCTTCAAGTAAAGCACGCCCGCCCCAAAAGGAAGGGGACCGACGGGTGGCGAGCAATGCATATTCGCAGCGCAACAGAGCTTGCGCGGACGCTTGGGGATTGGCAGAGGCCGGCGGGAATGGTTAGGTCGCGCGCATCATGAGCACCTCCCTCTCGCCCCTGCTCGCGCCCATGCTGTCGAGCGCCGCCATGCGCGCCGTCTGCGACGATGCGGCCTATCTGCAGCACATGCTCGATTTCGAAGCCGCGCTGGCGCGCGCCGAAGCGGCAACTGGCGTCATCCCCGCAAGCGCGGCCGGCCCGATCGGCGACGCCTGCAAGGCCGAATCGTTCGATCTTGCTGCTCTGGCCGAGGCCGCGACGCGCTCCGGCAATCTCGCGATTCCCGCTGGTCAAGGCGCTCACCGCTGCCGTCGCCAAAACCGACGCCGATGCCGCGCGCTACGTGCACTGGGGCGCCACCAGCCAGGACGTGATCGATACCGCCGACCATGCTGACCTTGCGCGCGGCCATCGACGCGCTGCTGCCGGACCTCGACCGCGCCATTGCCGGCTTTGCCGGGCTTGCCCGGACAACATCGCGACACCGCCATGGTGGCGCGCACCTGGCTGCAGCATGCGTTGCCGATGCCGTTCGGACTGAAGCTCGCCGAATATGCCGCGGCCCTGCACCGCTCGCGCACGCGGCTGCAGCGATTGCGCCGCGAGACGCTGGCGCTGCAGTTCGGCGGCGCCGCCGGCACGCTGGCGGCGCTCGGCGACCAGGGATGGCGCGTCGCCGAGCAACTTGCGCAAGAACTCGAGCTGCCGCTGCCCGACGCGCCGTGGCACACCCATCGCGACCGCATCGCGGAGGCGGCTTCGGTGTTGGCGATTCTCGCGGGAACCTGCGGCAAGATCGCCCGCGACATCTCGCTGATGATGCAGACCGACGTCGCCGAGGCGTTCGAGCCGTCGGGCGAAGGCCGCGGCGGCTCGTCGACCATGCCGCACAAGCGCAACCCGGTCGCCGCCGCCACCGCGCTGGCCGCGGCCACCATGGCGCCCAACCTGGCCGCGACGATTTTCGCCGCACAGGTGCAGGATCACGAGCGCAGCGCCGGGCCGTGGCACGCCGAATGGCCGACATTGCCGATGCTGCTGCTCGTCACCTCGGGCGCGCTCGCCGCCATCGTCGATATCGCCGAAGGGCTGGAAGTCGATGCCGCGCGCATGCGCGTCAATCTCGACGCCACCCACGGGCTGATCATGGCCGAAGCCGTGACGATGGCGCTGGCGGAAAAGATCGGCAAGAGCGAAGCCCATCATCTGGTGGAGGCCGCGAGCAAAAAGGCCGTCGCCGAGAACGAAGCATCTGCGCGACGTGCTGACCAAGGACCCGAAGGTCACCGCCCATCTGAGCGCGGAGAAAATCGCAGACATTGTTCGAGCCGATGGCCTATCAGGGCGTCTCGCAGGCCCTGATCGACCGGCTGCTCGCTTCGCTCGACAAAAAGTAGTCCAGATGTCGTTGCCGGGCTTGACCCGGCAATCCTTCTTCTTGAATAGAATCTTTTCCAGATAGATGCGTGATCATCCAGCGCGAAGACGCGCTTCGGGCTCATGTTCGCGCATGACGAGGAACACACGATGCCGATGATCGATGCCGACGGTTGCCTGCTCAACGTATCGGTCGAAGGCCGTGACGGCGGACCGACCTTGATGCTGTCGAATTCGCTGGGCTGCACCTTGCAGATGTGGGAGCCGCAGATGGCGGCGCTGACGCAACTGTTTCGCGTGATCCGCTATGACCGGCGCGGCCACGGCAAATCCGGCGTGCCGCCCGGCCCCTATTCGATGGAGCGGTTCGGCCGCGACGTGCTGGCGATCCTCGACGACCTCAACATCGAGAAGGTGCATTGGTGCGGACTGTCGATGGGAGGCATGGTCGGACAGTGGCTCGGCGCCAACGCGCCGCAGCGATTCGACAGGATCATTCTCTCCAACACCAGTTGCTACTATCCGGATCCGACCAACTGGCTCAACCGCATCAAGGCGGTGAAGGAAGGCGGCATCGCCTCGGTCGCCGACACCGTCATCGCCGGCTGGCTGACCGCGGATTTCCGCGAACGCGAGCCGCAGATCACCGCCAATCTGAAGGCCATGCTGCTCGCCTCCCCGGTGCAGGGCTATCTCGCCTGCTGCGAAGCCCTGAGCACGCTCGACCAGCGCGCGCTGTTGCCGAGGATCAAAAGCCCGACGCTGGTGATCGCCGGACGCCACGACATGGCGACGCCGGTCGCGGCCGGCGAGTTCATCCGCAGCCAGATTCCCGGCGCGGCCCTGACGATTCTCGACGCCGCGCATATTTCCAATGTCGAACAGCCGCACGCCTTCACCGACGCCGTGGTCGGTTTCCTGACGCAACGCTAGAAACCGTCACTGCGAGCGCAGCGAAGCAATCCACCTTGACTGGAAACGAGGCTGGATTGCTTCGTCGCTTCGCTCCTCGCAATGACAAGGGGAGACATCAAATGGACGACCAGACAACGCCGCGACGACGGCATGGCGCAGCGCCGCAAGGTGCTGGGCGATGCCTGGGTCGACAAATCGATCGCCAACAAGAATGCGTTCAACGCCGAATTCATCGACCTGATCACGCGCCATGCCTGGGGCGAAATCTGGACCCGGCCGCATTTCGACCAGCGCACCCGCCGGGTGCTGGTGATCGGCACCATGGTCGCGCTCGGTCAATGGGATGAATTCCGCCTGCACGTGCGCGCGGCGCTGGCGGAAGGCGGCTTCACGCCCGACGATATCAAGGAAATTCTGCTTGCAGCAGGCGATCTATTGCGGCGTGCCCGCGGCCAACCATGCCGTCAAGGAGGCCTCAGCGATTATTCAGGAGCTGGGGCTGCTGAAGGGATAGATTCTCCGCCGTGGTGCTGCGATCGGTCTGCGGCTGGACCGGGCGTTCGACCAGCAGCACGATCGCGGTGCCGAGCAGCATCAGCAGTTCCGTGGCATGCAGCCGAAGGGCTTCGGGCTCGCCGACCTGCGACGCCATCAGCATGCTGGCGAAACTGATCACGCTGCCGATCGCGAGCGCCATCGCCAGCGCTTCGTCGCAGCCGCCGGTTTTGCGGATCGAGGCGCGGGTGATCAACATCAGAAAGATCGCGAAGAACGCAACGACGGTGAGCTTGCCCAGCGCCAGCAGCCACGCGAAGCGGACCGTGGTCATCGCCGCCAACTGCAGATGATCGCTGATGAACAACGCCACCGAGATATTCGGCCGCTCATAGAGGCCGTGGATCGGCGAAATCATGATCCTGAAGGCGACGATGGTCCAGGTCGGAATGAAATAGGCCGCCAGCAGCGCGCCATTGAATGAACTGATCCGCCAGTTTGTCGACATGTCGCTTCCCGCTTTTCCGCAGGCTCCGGACGGGGAGCGGCGGCTTTGCGGCGAGGTAACGCGCTTAAACGGCGACCGGCAATTTAAACCCTTTGTTTACCTTAACGGCCTGGCGGCCGGCCGTGGATACCGGTGGGCAGCGGCCATCGAAGACCGTCATGGCCGAGTTGATCCCGTCATCCATCATTCTGCAATAGAGTCTTGTGGAAGAGCGATGGACCCTGCGTCGAGCCCGGGTGACGACGAGAAGCGACCAGTACGGCAACCCTCCCCCAAAGAAAAATCCCGCCTTTCGGCGGGACTTTCCTGCTCTCGCTCAGTTCAGGCTCGAACTAGCGATCTCGCTGCGGATCGGGGTTCTGGCCCTGACGGTTGGGATCCTGCTGCTGCTGGCCGGGCTTCTGGCCGCCGCCCTGCTGCTGGCCCGGCTTCTGACCCGGGTTCTGATTCTGCTGGCCCGGATTCTGGTTCTGGATTCGACATCGAATATCTCCATTGTATGTGGAACGTAGCGGGAGACAACCGACCAGGCCGGCGTTGGTTTCCGGAAAAACTCCGGTTCCGCGGTGATCATTGCGTGGCGGCGGCTTGTCGCGACTGTGGCTCCGGGAACCCGCAGGCTCAAACCCCTGTACAAGCCCTTCGAACGGCACGCCGCGCTGTTGCCGCCCCGGGTTCCCGCTGTTAGAAAATGAGACGACGCGTCGTTCCGGCTGCCGGGGCCATCGCCGCGGAACTTGTTGAAGTGAGCATTTTCTGCACGGCAAACCGGGACCACTTTGCCGGAAAAAATGCTCCAGACAGCGGCAGCGCATGGACTATTTCGCCCAGCAACTCATCAACGGCATCGTGCTCGGCTCGATCTATGGCCTGATCGCCATCGGCTACACCATGGTCTATGGCATCGTCGGCATGATCAATTTCGCCCATGGCGACATCTTCATGATCGGCGGCTTTATCGCGCTGATCAGCTTTTTGATCCTGGTCTCGATCGGCCTCACCGTGGTTCCGGTGATCCTGCTGATCGTGCTGCTGGTATCGATGGCGATCACCGCGCTCTATGGCTGGACGGTGGAGCGCATCGCCTACCGGCCGCTGCGGCACTCGTTCCGCCTCGCCCCGATGCTGTCGGCGATCGGCATGTCATTCGTGCTGTCCAATTTTTCGCAGGTGGCGCAGGGCGCGCGGGTCAAGCCGGTGCCGCCGATCATCACCGGCGGCTACACCCTGCTGGAAAGCAACGGTTTCGCGGTGCGGCTGTCCAACGTGCAGATCGTCGTCGTCGTCACCACCATCGTGCTGCTCGCGATCTTCACCTGGCTGGTGTCGCGGACCCGGCTCGGCCGCGACATGCGCGCCTGCGAACAGGACCAGACCATGGCGGCGCTGCTCGGGGTCGATGTCGACCGCACCATCTCCATGACCTTCGTCATCGGCGCCGCACTCGCCGCTGTCGCCGGCATGATGTACCTGCTGTATTATGGCCTGGTCGATTTCTTCATGGGCTTCGTCGCCGGCATCAAGGCGTTCACCGCGGCGGTGCTCGGCGGCATCGGCTCGCTGCCCGGCGCGATGCTGGGCGGGCTTGCGATCGGGCTGATCGAGACGCTGTGGTCGGCGTATTTCTCGGTCGAATACAAGGACGTCGCGGCGTTCTCGATCCTGATCATCGTGCTGATTTTCCTGCCCGACCGGCCTGCTGGGCCGGCCCGAAGTTGAAAAAGTTTGACGGGCGCCGGCGTGACAACTTCAGCGTCCGAACCAGCGCGGCTTCGCGCGTCCCCGGCGTCGCCTTCATCTTCAAGAAGGCCCTGATCAGCGCGCTGGTCGCGCTGGTGCTGTTTTCGCTGATGATCGGCATCCGCACCGAAGCCGGGCCTGACAGGCCAGTTGATCTACTGGACCCGGTTCGGCGATCTCGCCGCCATGGTCGCCATCGTGTTCGGCGGCAGCATCGTCATCGAGTTGCTGCGGCAGTGGTGGGGACCGGTCGGCACCATCAAGGTTGTTCCGCCGTCCGTGCAAGGCGCCCTTGCGGTGGCGCGGCGCGGCATCGCCCCGGTGCTCTTGATCTTCACCTTTCTGGTGCCGGTGATCTTCTACGATCAGCGCTACATCCTCGATCTCGGCATTCTGGTGCTGACCTATGTGATGCTGGGATGGGGGCTGAACGTGGTGGTCGGCCTCGCCGGCCTGCTCGATCTCGGCTATGTCGCGTTTTACGCGGTCGGCGCCTATTCCTACGCGCTGCTGGCGACCAATTTCGGGCTGTCGTTCTGGATCTGCCTGCCGCTGGCCGGCATCCTCGCCGCACTCTGGGGCGTGATGCTGGGCTTTCCGGTGCTGCGGCTGCGCGGCGACTATCTCGCCATCGTCACGCTGGCGTTCGGCGAGATCATCCGCCTCGTCATCATCAACTGGCAGAGCCTGACCGGCGGCCCCAACGGCGTCAGCGGCATTCCGCGGCCGACCTTGTTCGGCATTCCGCTGACGCCGGGCCCCGACGGCCTTGCCGCCAAGCTCGGCATCGAATTCTCGCCGACCCACCGCATCGTGTTTCTGTTCTACCTGATCCTGGCGCTGGCGCTGCTCACCAACTGGGTGACGATCCGGCTGCGCCGTCTGCCGATCGGTCGGGCCTGGGAGGCACTGCGCGAGGACGAGGTCGCCTGCCGCGCGCTCGGCATCAACACCACCACCACCAAGCTGACGGCATTCGCCACCGGCGCCATGTTCGGCGGTTTCGCCGGCGCCTTCTTCGCCACCCGGCAGGGTTTCATCAGTCCGGAATCCTTCACCTTCCAGGAATTGGCGCTGGTGCTGGCGATCGTCGTGCTCGGCGGCATGGGCTCGCAGCTCGGCGTCGCGCTCGCCGCGTTGACCATGATCGGCGGCTTCGAGCTGTTTCGCGGCCTCGAGCAATATCGCATGCTGGTGTTCGGCGTTGCGATGGTGCTGCTGATGATCTGGCGGCCGCGCGGGCTGATCGGCCACCGCGCGCCGACCGTGTTCCTGCGGCACAGCCACGCCATCTCGTCCGACCTCGTCAAAGAGGGCCACGGATGAGCGGCGATTGCATTCTCAGCGTCGATCATCTGTCGATGCGCTTCGGCGGCATCGTCGCCGTCAACGATCTGTCGTTTGCCGCCGAGCGGCGCAAGATCACCGCGCTGATCGGGCCGAACGGCGCCGGCAAGACCACCGTGTTCAACTGCATCACCGGTTTCTACAAGCCGACCTCCGGCACGATGCGGCTGACGCATGACAGCGGCACGGAAATCCGGCTCGAGCGGCTGAACGATTTCCGGATTTCCAAACAGGCCAAGGTCGCGCGCACCTTCCAGAACATCCGGCTGTTTCCCGGCATGACCGCGCTCGAAAACCTGATGGTCGCGCAGCACAATGCGCTGATGCTGGCCTCGGGCCTGACCTTTCTCGGGCTGATCGGCGCGCCGTCCTGGCGCACGGCCGAGAAACGCGCGATCGATCTGGCGCGGCTCTGGCTCGACCGCATCGGGCTGCTCGACCGCGCCGACGATGCCGCCGGCAACCTGCCCTATGGCGATCAGCGCCGTCTCGAAATCGCGCGCGCGATGTGCACCGAACCCGCATTGCTGTGCCTCGACGAGCCGGCCGCCGGACTGAACGCGCGCGAAAGCGCAGGCGTTGAGCGAGTTGCTGCTGTCGATCCGCGCCGACCACGGCACCTCGATCCTGCTGATCGAGCACGACATGTCGGTGGTGATGGAAATTTCCGACCACGTCGTGGTGATGGACTACGGCGTCAAGATCGCCGAAGGCACGCCGCAGATCATCCGCGACGATCCCAAGGTGATCGCGGCCTATCTCGGCGCCGATGAGGAAGAGGCGATCGCGGTGATGGAGAGCGGAACGTGACCGCGCCACCGCCACGCCCCTGCTCGCGATCCGCGGCCTGCGCGCCGCCTATGGCAAGATCGAGGCGCTGAAGGGCGTCGATCTCGACATCAACCCGGGCGAGATCGTCGCCTTGATCGGCGCCAACGGCGCCGGCAAGTCGACGCTGATGATGACGATCTTCGGCAAGCCGCGCGCCCGCGCCGGGCAGATCCGGTTCGACGGCCGCGATATCACCGATGTGCCGACCCACCAGATTGCCCGGCTGCGCATCGCGCAGGCGCCCGAGGGCCGCCGGATTTTCCCGCGCATGAGTGTCGCGGAAAATCTGCAGATGGGCGCCGACGCCACCGATGGCAGCGAGGCCGACCGCGCCGCCGGGCTCGAGCGCGTCTTCACGCTGTTTCCGCGACTCAAGGAACGCATGACCCAGCGCGGCGGCACGCTGTCCGGCGGCGAACAGCAGATGCTGGCGATCGGCCGCGCCCTGATGAGCCGCCCTCGCCTGTTGATGCTGGACGAGCCGTCGCTGGGCCTGGCGCCGCTGATCGCGCGGCAGATTTTCGACGCGATCCGGACCTTGAACCGGCAGGACGGCCTCACCGTGCTGATCGTCGAACAGAACGCCAATCACGCGCTGCGGCTGGCCCATCGCGGCTACGTCATGGTCAACGGCCTGATCACGCTGAGCGGAACCGGCAGCGAGTTGCTGCAGCGTCCGGAAATCCGCGCCGCCTATCTGGAAGGCGGCCGGCGGGCGTAAGTTCGCGATCCCTTCGCGAGCCATCGGGACGTGCGCCGGGACGACAAGTCGTGAACCATGGATTTGCCCGAAAATTGCCGATGACTTCGCGGCAAAATCAGCCGACAATGGCTGTGATTTTCGAACCCGGCGGCGTGGCCGGGTACTTCCCGTAGCGATCACCGCGAGGACCACCTCATGAAATCATTGAAGCTCATCGGCCTGGCATTGGGCGCGTCGCTGGCGCTGTCGACGGCAGCGCTGGCGCAGGACATCACCATCGCGGTGGCGGGCCCGATGACGGGCGGCGAATCCGCATTCGGCCGGCAGATGAAGAACGGCGCCGAACAGGCGGTGGCGGATCTCAACGCCGCCGGCGGCGTGCTCGGCAAGAAACTGGTGCTGGATGTCGAGGACGATGCCTGCGATCCCAAGCAGGCGCGCTCGGTGGCGGAAAAAATCGCCAGCGCGAAAATCCCGTTCGTCGCCGGCCACTATTGTTCGTCGTCGTCGATCCCGGCGTCGGAAGCCTATGCGGACGGCAACGTCTTGCAGATCACGCCGGCCTCCACCGCCACGGCTTTCACCGACGCCAAGCTCTGGAACGTGGCGCGCGTCTGCGGCCGCGACGATCAGCAGGGTCCTGTCGCCGCGAACTACATCGTGAAGGCATTCGCCGGCAAGAATGTCGCGATCCTCAACGACAAGACCAGTTACGGCAAGGGCCTCGCCGACGAGACCAAGAAGGCGCTCAACGCCGCCGGCTTCACCGAGAAGATGTTCGAATCCTACAACAAGGGCGACAAGGATTTTAACGCCATCGTGTCGCGCCTGAAGCGCGACAACATCGATCTGGTCTATGTCGGCGGCTACCATCAGGAAGCCGGCCTGATCCTGCGCCAGATGCGCGACCAGGGTCTCAAGACCATCCTGATGGCGGGCGACGCCCTGAACGACAAGGAGTTCGCCTCCATCACCGGCCCGGCCGCCGAAGGCACGCTGTTCACCTTCGGTCCTGATCCGCGCAACAACCCGGCCGCCAAGGCCATCGTCGAGAAGTTCAAGGCCAAGAACATCGATCCCGAAGGCTACACGCTCTACACCTACGCCGCGATGCAGGTGTGGTCGCAGGCGGCAACCAAGGCCGGCATCGACCGACGCGAAGAAGGTGATGGACAAGATCAAGGCCGGCGCCTGGGATACCGTGATCGGCAACCTGTCGTTCGACGCCAAGGGCGACATCAAGCAGGACTCCTACGTGGTCTGGAAGTGGGACGCCAAGGGCAACGCCGCCGAGATCAATCCGAAGGGGTCGTAGACCCTTATACAATCCGAGCGCGACGTACAACGCCCCGGTTCGCCGGGGCGTTTTCGTTTGCGAAAAACGGCATAGGCGTTTCGCGAGGTTGACCGCGACGCAGCGGTGCCGTCATCTGCCGCCACAGGATAGATGCGATGAAAAATCTCCTCACCGATATCGCCGGCGTCCGCGTCGGCCATGCCGACGATGCCGCGCTGGCGTCCGGCGTCACCGCGGTGATTTTCGATAGACCCGTGGTGGCGGCGATCGACGTGCGCGGCGGCGGCCCCGGCACCCGCGAGGGCGCGCTGCTCGACGTCGCCAACACCGTGGAGCGGATCGACGCCATCGCGCTTGTCGGGCGGCTCGGCGTTCGGGCTTGAAGCCGGCGGCGGAGTGCAGGCCTGGCTCGCCGAACAGGGCCGCGGCTTTGCGGTGCGCGGCGCGATCATTCCGATCGTGCCCGGCGCGATCTGTTTCGATCTGCTGAACGGCGGCGACAAGGACTGGGGCCGCTTCGCGCCCTATCGCGATCTCGGCTACACCGCGGCCGCGGCGGCCGGCGACGAATTTCGCGCTCGGCAGCGTCGGCGCCGGGCTCGGCGCCACCACGGCGAATTTCAAGGGCGGGATCGGCTCGGCGTCGGCGGCGACCCAGGGCGGCGTCCGGGTCGCAGCGCTCGCGGTGGTCAATGCCGTCGGCACCGTCACGGTCGGCGACGGGCCGTGGTTCTGGGCGGCGCCGTTTGAAATCGACGGCGAATATGGCGGACGCGGATTGCCGCCATCATTCACGCCGGACATGCTGACGATGCGTCTCAAGGGCGGCGCGGCGGCGACCGCGGTCGAAAATACCACGCTGGCGGTGGTCGTGACCGACGCCGTCCTGACCAAGCCGCAGGCCAAGCGGCTCGCCATGATCGCGCAGACCGGATTTGCCCGCGCGATCTATCCGGTGCATGCGCCGCTCGACGGCGACGTGGTGTTCGCCGCCGCCACCGGCGAAAAGCCGATCGATCCGCTGGTCGGCCTCACCGAACTCGGCATGGTCGCGGCCAATGTCGTCGCCCGCGCCATCGCGCGCGGCGTCTACGCGGCGACCGCGCTGCCCTTCCCGGACGCGTTGCCGGCGTGGAAAGATCGTTTCGGTAGCAACGTTCGTATTTCAGACGCTGAACGAAAGCGGCGGAGCGGAGAACGACATCGCATTGAGTCTGGCGCTGAATCATCTGCTCCAACAAATTATAGGAGGATGCCGCCGCACTGAGTCGCCGCGGCCGAGGTCATGCTAACGCTCGATCCGTCGGCGTAAGTCAGGGAGGTCGTGGTCGAGCCGTTGCTGTTGGTTGCCGAAATCGAAGAGGCAGCCTGCAATGCCTGCAGCAATGGATCGGAACTCGATCCGCTGGAGCTGGAACCGCCGGTGCTGGAGCCGCTGGCGTCAGCGGATTGGCCCGAACCGGCGACCTGATGATGGCCATTGCCACCCTTGCTGCCGGCGCCCTTCAGTGCCGACGACAATTCGCTGAGGCTGACCGAACCATCGCCGTTGGTATCGAGCTCGTTGAACACATTGTCGGCCTGCGCGATGTTGGTGCCGCCCGCGCCCAGCGCGTTTTCGAATTCCGATTTGCTGATCTGGCCGTCGCCATTGGCGTCGATCTGCGAGAACAGGTTCTGCAGAGCGCCCGACTGGCTGGTCGAAGCCGATGTGGTCGATCCCGCCGACGACTGGCTTTGCGCCGCAAGCAGCGCGTTCATCGTGGCCGGCGATATCTGCGAAGCCCGCGCTGAACCCGGTCACCGCCGTCGGAGCCTGTCGGAAGCCGAGGCCGCGCTCGGGATCTCGAACGGGTTGCTCGCCAAAACCGGTCGATTGCGGCGAGGACGAACCCGAAGAGGTCAGCGAGTTGATGGCGTCCAGTGCGGACGACGCGGCGCCAAGGGCGAACAACATAGGCAGAACTCCGACACATGCCGCATCAGGCGGCCATTACTTTCCACGGCCCAAGGATCAGCAAACGCCGTGCCACCGTGAAAATCCCAATAAAAACAACGATTTTTGGAAGGTTTGACGGTCCGGCGCCCCGGCAATTGATGCCGCAGCGGCAGAATTTTCCGCCCTCCGCACGGCGGTCTTGGCCCGCATTGCCCCCAAGCTTGGCGCATGTTACGCGGACAGCCGCTCCGCACGCTTTTAAACCTGTCCGGGAAAACGCACATGTCTCAACAATTTGCGTCACGCCCCCTCGTCATCGCGCCGTCGATCCTGGCATCGGATTTCGCCAAACTGGGCGAAGAGGTCCGCGCCGTCGATGCGGCCGGCGCCGACTGGATCCATCTCGACGTCATGGACGGGCATTTCGTGCCCAACATTTCCTACGGCCCCGATGTCATCAAGGCGATGCGCCCGCACACCAAGAAGATCTTCGACGCGCATCTGATGATCTCGCCGTGCGATCCCTATCTCGAGGCCTTCGCCAAGGCCGGCTGCGATCACATCACGGTGCATGCCGAGGCCGGCCCGCATCTGCATCGCTCGCTGCAGGCGATCCGCGCGCTCGGCAAGAAGGCCGGCGTCTCGCTCAATCCGGGCACGCCGATCAGCGCGATCGAATATGTCATCGACATGATCGATCTGGTGCTGGTGATGTCGGTCAATCCCGGCTTCGGCGGCCAGGCTTTCATTCGCTCGGCGCTCGGCAAGGTCGGCGACCTCAGAGCCATGACCGCGGGACGCCCGATCGACATCGAGGTCGACGGCGGCGTCGGCCCGGATGTTTCCGGCGCGCTGGCGGCCGCCGGCGCCAATGCCTTCGTCGCCGGCTCCGCGGTGTTCAAGGGCGGCACGATGGAAGCCTACAAGGCCAATATTTCCGCGATCCGCGATGCGGCGGCGCTGGCACGGGGCGAGAGCGTTGAGCGTCGCTGGCGAACCGGTCTAGCGCTTACGCGGCGCTTCCAGGCCCCTCAGCAACAGCGCCAGCAAGGCGTCGATCCGCGCGGCAGATCTGCGGATCGCTCCATTCCTCGGCATGGGCGGGATGATGGAAGCGGCTGGTGGCGTCGAACAGCGCGCGCGCCGTCGCCTTGATGTCGGTGACCTCGAACGCGCCCTGCTTGACGCCGTCGGACAGGATATGCGCGATCTGATCGACCAGACCGTCCTTGTGCGCCTTCACCACCTTGCAGGCCTCCTGCGCCAGCGTCAGATAGGTCGCGAAACATCTCGGGATCCTCGCAGACCTTCTTGTGCTTGATCGAAATCATCGTGCGCAGCCAGCGCTCCAGCCTGGCCGGCGCGCGGCTCCGATGCCTTCCGCAATCTCCTGCAGCGGCGCATTGACACGGTCGAGCCAGCGCTTCGCCACCGCCTCGCGCAGCGAGGCCTTGCTCGGAAAATGCCGATAGACGCTGCCGTGGCTCACATCGAGCGCGCGGGCAACATCCACGACGGTGGCCTTCGCCAGTCCGAAACGGCGCAAAACGTCCTCGGTGACCTCCAGAATTCGCTCCGGGGTCAAAACCACGTGTTTCGTTCATGCGCGCACCGTCTGCTTTCAAAGCTTTGCGCAAGGCAGTCTGGCGGATCGTCAGCGCCGCCCCAGTTAACGGCAAGCCTTTCGGCCTGCGCGGCGAGGTGACGGGCGACCCGGACGTTGAGCCAGCGTTGGATTTGTGCGGTCAGATAAAAAATTTCGATAGTCATGGCAGTAGTCCTGTGCAATCCCGGGCCCGGCCGGTCGGCCGGTTCCGGGTGACGCCTCGGTACTGGCGTCAGCAGTGGATATAGCATGTCTCGCTGACAGATTTCAATATCTGTCAGTCAATATTTCGTGACCAGCAGATATGCGCTCTGGTCGGCCGTGCCCTCCACTCCGCCGTCCGCGACCGGCGTTTGTCTCCCCGCGGCTGCTCTGCTAAAGCGCGGCGTAACCCCTTTTGTCAGAGTTCGTCGATGATTCCCCGCTACACCCGCCCGGAAATGGCCTCCATCTGGGAGGCGCAGACCCGTTTCAAGATCTGGTTCGAGATCGAGGCGCATGCCGCAGATGCGCTGGCGGAACTCGGCGTGATCCCGAAGGAAGCCGCCAAGACGATCTGGGCCAAGGCCAAGGACGCCACCTTCGATGTCGCGCGGATCGACGAGATCGAACGCGAGACCAAGCACGACGTCATCGCCTTCCTGACCCATCTGGCCGAAATTGTCGGCCCCGAGGCGCGCTTCGTGCACCAGGGCATGACCTCCTCCGACGTGCTCGACACCTGCCTCAACGTGCAGCTGGCCCGCGCCGCGGACCTGCTGATAGCCGACGTCGACAAGGTTCTGGCGGCGCTGAAGAAGCGCGCCTTCGAGCACAAGATGACGCCGACCATCGGCCGCTCCCACGGCATCCATGCCGAGCCGGTCACGTTCGGGCTCAAGCTCGCTTATGCCTATGCGGAATTCGCCCGCGCCCGCGACCGTCTCGTCAACGCCCGCAAGGAAATCGCGACCTGCGCGATCTCGGGCGCCGTCGGCACCTTCGCGCAGATCGATCCGCGCGTGGAAGCGCATGTCGCCAAGGCGATGGGGCTGGTGCCGGAGCCGATCTCGACCCAGGTGATCCCGCGCGACCGCCACGCGATGTATTTTGCCACGCTGGGCGTGATCGCCTCCTCGGTCGAGCGGCTCGCCACCGAAATCCGCCATCTGCAGCGCACCGAAGTGCTGGAAGCCGAGGAATTCTTCTCCGAGGGCCAGAAGGGCTCCTCGGCGATGCCGCACAAGCGCAACCCGGTGCTGTCGGAAAATCTCACCGGCCTCGCCCGCATGGTGCGCGCCTATGTGACGCCGGCCATGGAGAATGTCGTGCTGTGGCACGAGCGCGATATCTCGCACTCGTCCGCCGAGCGCATGATCGCGCCCGATGCCACCGTGACGCTGGATTTTGCGCTTAACCGCCTCGCGGGCCTGATCGACAAGCTGCTGATCTATCCCGCAAACATGCAGAAGAATCTCGACCGGCTCGGCGGCCTCGTGCATTCGCAGCGGCTGCTGATCGCGCTGACGCAGAAGGGCGCCAGCCGCGAGGACGCCTATAAATTCGTGCAGCGCAACGCGATGCCGGTGTGGCGCGGCGAAGGCGACTTCCTGACGCTGCTGAAGAAAGACCCCGACGTGAAGAAATATCTGACCGACGCCGAGATCTCCGAGCAGTTCGACCTCGGCTATCACTTCAAGCACGTCGATACGATCTTCAGGCGCGTGTTCGGCACAAGCTGATCGAAGTTCGATCGACCGCCCGGTCTAGTCGTCCCGCAAAAGCTGCAGTGTCAGATCGGCCTTTCCCTTGTTGTTCAACGTGTAGAAATAGTCGAAATAGCCGGGGATGCCGATCACGGCATCGTTGACGTAAACGAACACTTCTCCGGTTTTCTGGGCCTTGAAGGTCGCGGTATAATTTGTTGCCGGGGACCATGGCCAATGCGGCGATCGCTTGCGATCGTAGGACAACACCACCTCGCCAAAGCCCCGGTTTCCGATCCGCAGGATGGTCGCAAACCAGTTGGAGGCGACGAGCCGCCGGATCGGCAGACCCAGCCACATCGCCGAGGTCATCTTTTCCGAGCCAAAACCTTGCGGCCCGGTTTCGATCCCCTTGGCCTTTTCCGGATACGGCTCGTTGAAATTGTGCCCGTCTTCCCAGGGGTCGGTAACGGCGATAGTGATCCGGTAGGACTTGCCCTTTTGCACCGAAAACCCCGTCGCCGTGCACAGCGTCCTGGTTTCGAAATGCGCCGTGGCGCTGTCGGTGACCGGCTGCGCCGGCGGATAGCTCGGCGTGCAGATATGACCGGTCAGATCGAACGCCGCGAACGAGGCCCGGTTGACCAGCGTGACCGCCGCAATCAACAGGAAAACAAAAATGATCAGCGCGAATACAGCCGGCAAAATCAGATATTTCAGCAAATAGAAGAAGGCGCGATACGGCCCCGCGGTGCGCAGCCGGTAGACGATGCCCGCGGGCGGAACAGCCGGCGCGTGCGCGTCTCGCCAGATCCCGCGCATCACATCGCGGATGTGTCCCTGCAGCCAGCCGCCGGCAAACAGCAACACCCCGACCAGCAGCAAACCGATCAGGAAACGGCCAGGTGAATTGGTGAACGCGTCCAGCCAGGGTTTTGCAAAACTCGGCAGAAACGCCGCGATCAGGTCGAGGATCGGCACCACGACCTCGGCGAGGCTGGCCGGTCCGCGTCCCGGTTTCCATTTCTCGATCAGCGGCATCGCCACCAGGAACAATGAGGCGAATACCGTCAGGAAATAGGTGACGCGGCGGGCCCAAACCCAATCCCAGACGTGTTCCTGATTGATGGCGCGCGCGGTTTCGGTCCGGCTCTCAATGGCGCCCCCGTTGTCGACGACGCAATAGTGTTCCGGCAATATGATCGGCGCATAGCCGTCATTGCCGTTCCGGATGCGGTCGATCACGCTCTGATGAATTTTCGGGGCCGGCCGCTCGATAAAGGCCTGGGTCGCCGCGAGCTCCTTTTTGACCTTGTGTTCGGGAGCCCGCCGGCCTTTCCACAAATCGATGGCGTGCAGACAATCCTGGCGGACCGACAGCTTGTAGGACGGCTGGCTGTAGACTTCGGCCAGTTTGCGCGGCCGATAGCGATAGTAACCGCCAAGCCCATGCCGTGAATCATTGAGCTTGTCATAAGGATCGATGAAGCTCTCGAGCCAGCGTTGCTGTATCGCCAGGTAGCGCAGGCCATAGACGCCGGCACGCTCCATCATCCAGGCGAGGGTCAGATAGGAAAGTCCGGCCCGCGAATATCCGCCGCCGATATCGGAGTGAACGCCGACAAACCACACCTGGCTGATGCGCTCGCGGTCGATTTCCGCCAGCGCCTTGTCAGGGTTCGCCGGCGCCGGTTGCCAATCATGATCGACAGCATAAAGCCCGTCGTCGTGGCGCACATAGCGATCGTCCCAGAGCACCGGATGGAAGGAATTGCGCTCCTCCTCGAGCGCCAGCGCATGGCACGCCCGCACGATCTTGTGGCTCATGAACTTGTCGGGCATCGACAGCGGCCAGTACCAGTAATCGATGGCGCGCGTGATCTCGTCGATCGGGCCGCCATAGGCGTCGACCGTGTCCCAAACCCCGAGAAAGTCTATTTTCTCGACCTCGACGCGATCGAGTTCGGCGAATGTCGGCTTGCGGAAAATGACGTGGCTGGCCCAGTCGCGCAGCGCGCGCAACGGCCCGATCAAGATATTGCCGCCCGACTTGAAGTCCCTGAGCTTGCGATATTCGCGGTAGGCGATCTCGGCATCGCGCGCCAAACGCGCCTCGTTGCCGTCGTAACGGACCAGGCCCACCCGCGCGATGAAACCCGCAACCACGCGGATCGTGAACGCACCTCGGCTGAAGCCGAAGCCATAGATCTTGTCGCCGTTCACGTGGTTACGGCAGCAAAAGGAATAGATGCCGATCACGTTGCGCTTCAATCCGAAGCCGAATATCCCGCCCAGGATCGCGAACGGCTTGAACGACGATGTGCCGACGCCATCGTCATAATAGGCAATCTGCTCGGCCGAGCTGGTGAGATCGAGCGCCTGGTAGAGGCGCCATACATTGGTCGTGAACAGTTTTGACGAACTATTGCCGGTCCCGTCCGACAGCAGAATAATATTCTTCGACATGGATGCTCCCGCCCCGGATGCCGCTAAAGCGACATGCTGGTCTGAAATTGTGCGAAGTGCAAGATACAATCACAGAGAGAGTAGAGGTCCTGCGCAACCGGGCGGGGCACGCAATAACAACTGAATGGTAACCGCGGATCGGCTAACATCACACCGTGTCAGTTCCACCGACGATTCTTGTGTTCGATTCCGGACTTGGCGGCCTCACGGTATTGCGTGAGATCGTCGGCGCACGGCCCGACGCGCACTATGTCTATGTCGCCGATGACGCGTTCTTTCCCTACGGCCACCATGGCGAGAACCAGATCATCGCGCGGGTGGTGCCGCTGATCGGCGAATTGATCGCCACGCACGCCCCGGACCTGGTGGTGATCGCCTGCAACACCGCCTCCACCCTGGTGATGTCGCATCTTCGTGAGCAATACAAAGTACCCTTTGTCGGAACCGTGCCCGCCATCAAGCCGGCCTGCGCCCGTTCCAAAACAAAACGCGTGTCGGTGCTCGGCACCAGGGGCACCGTCCAGCGCGAATACACCCAGGCGCTGATCCGCGATTTCGCCCAGGGCTGCGAAGTCACGCTGGTGGGCTCGGCGGAACTCGCTTCGCTCGCCGAAGCGGCGCTGAGCGGCGTTGAGGTGAGCGATCAGGCAATATTCGGCCGAGCTCGCGCCATGTTTTGTCGGCGACGGCGAAGAGCGATGGCGCGCGCACCGACACCATCGTGCTGGCCTGCACCCATTACCCCCTGCTGATGGACCGGCTGGTCAGGCTGGCGCCATGGCCGGTGGACTGGATCGATCCGGCGCCCGCGATTGCCCGGCGGGTTGCGGATTTGCTGGGGCCGGCCGGCAGCGAGGCCGATCATGCCGGCGCCGAAATGATTTTCACCTCGAAGCGTCCGCACGCGCTGAGCCGGGCGTTGATGCCGTTTTTCGGCGGCCGCGTCCCGGCGTGAAGGCGTCTTGATCTTTTCGGCGTCATGCCGCGCTGCTAGCCTCTCCAACAACCGCCATCCATAGGCCCGAACGGAGTTCTGGATTTGACGTCCGCGACGCCTGCCCCGCTCAACCGTCTGCGCCAGCTATGGCGCGAGGGGCGTCCGACCTTTGGCGCGATCGCGACCATTCCCAGCATTCAGACCGTGCAGATCATGGCCCGTTCGGGGCTCGACTGGATCATCGTCGATCTCGAGCACGGTCCGATCGACCTCGGTTCCGCGCACGGCATGATCGTCGCCACCGTCAGGCACGCCGTGCGTGCCGCTGGCGCGGATCGCCGCCAACGAGCCTTGGCTTGCCAAGGCGCCGATGGATATCGGCGCCATGGGGATCAATTTTCCGATGATCTGCAGCCGCGAGGACGCCGAAAAAGCCGTGCGCAGCGTGCGCTATCCGCCGCGCGGCGACCGGCTGTGGGGACCGTTTCACGCCCCGTTCCGCTGGGGCGTCTCGATGCCGGACTATATGGCGACCGCGGACGACGACATGATCTGCATGGTCACCATCGAGCATGTCGAGGCGGTCAAGCGCATCGACGAGATCATGGCTGTGCCCGGCATCGACGTCGCGGTGATCGGCAGCGGCGACCTCGCCACCAGCATCGGCAAACGCGGCCGCGCCGATGACCCCGAGGTGCTGGCGCTGATCGCGCAGGCCGAGGCAGGCATCTTGAAAAACGGCGTCCCGCTCGGCGGCGCGGCGCGCACGCCGGAACAGGCCAACCAGATGATCGAACGCGGCTATGTGGCGCTGGCGCTCGGCTTCGACTGGTCGCTGTTTACCCGCGGCATCACGGCGGCTTTTGAGGGGATCAAGCGCTGAAACGCGCCGCACGGCCGGGGTGCATGTGCTTTCCCCGTCGCCGCCGCGCTGCTAATCTCGCGGCACAGGGGGAAAAATCATGATCAAGAAAATACTGCTCGCACTGACCGTCATCGCCTTTGCCTGTGCGGGTGGCGCCATGGCTCAAACAAGCGGCATCAAGCGCACGCCGCTGCAAAAGATCGAATATCCGGAAGGCTACACTGTCGTCACGGCGATCGCGGAAGTTCCCGCCGGCGGCGCGGCAGGCCGCCATACCCATCCCGGCATCGAAACCGGCTACGTGCTGGAGGGTGAACTCGAACTTTTGATCGACGGCAAGCCGCCGCTCAAGGTCAAAGCCGGCGAATCCTATCAAATTCCAGCCGGCGTGGTTCACGACGCCAAGGCCGGCGACAAGCCATTCAAAGTGCTTGCGATTTACGTCGTGGACAAAACCAAGCCGATCGCCTCGCCCGCGCCATAAAGGCAGGACCATCCGGCGCCTGCTAGCCGGATGCACCCAGACGCAAGGCGCGCACCTGGATTTCGGCAGCAATGCTGCGCTCTAAACTAGTGTTTAATGGCAGAGTTGAACGCGCATTCCCATGTCTGGAGGACCGGGGTCACTGTTGCTCTAAAGCATCAGTCGGATTCCGTTTTTCGGAATCGCTTGAAATCCTTTTGACTGTGCGGCGTGACAGTCGTTCTGTTACGCAGGCGCGCGCGATAGTCGAAACGGTGACCAGCATTCCCGAGCGACAGGTGATGTACCCATGCGCAATCATGACTTCGTGTCCGGTGGATTCCTCGCGGTAACCGCGGCCGGCTTTGTCGTGCTTTGCTCGGGCTTGCTCGCAATCGCTTTTAGCTAATCTGGTCCGCTGCCCTCACCTCTCATCGTCCCGCCCGACGTGTGTACAGGGGAGCAATCCATGCTCGATACACAAAACCAAGGTCCGCAATGCACGGCTTGCGGTTCGCCAATGAAGTTGACGGCGATCGAGCCGAGCGCGCCGGGCCAAGACTTGCGAACGTTTACTTGCCCAGGATGCAAAAGGGTTCAGCGGCACATCATCGAAAGTACCGCGACTGAGGCTTGGTTACCGCCAAAGAAATGAGGCCGCTCCGCTGTCGCGCTGGGCGCGAGAAATTCGGGTTTGTCGCTTAAGGTGCCGGGCCGCCGGCGTAGCCGCGAGAGCGTCTCATCATGGCTGATAAGTCCCAGGCCACGTGGTATGTCTCATTTGATGAACCGGCGCGGCGAAAGCGAACGCGCGCAAGGGCGGCCCAAACATTTCCGAACGAGCTAGAGGCCAAGAAATTCGCGAGAGCTAAGTTGGTCGACACGCCAAATGTCAGCGCGGGCACGCTCAATCCTCATTTGCCGAAAAGGACGATCGCGGCAACGCAAATGCTCGAATGGCTCGAAGAACCGGACGATCCGGACGCAGCGCCTTGAGATCATCACCCGGCAGGGTCTCACCACCCTGTTAGCGCTTGCCCTCGGGTGCGCGAGGCAAGGATTTCAATTTGCGAGGCGCGAGATGATGCGCGCCGTGTGATTCCCGGGGGAACTTTCGGGCAGCAAAATCGCTGCGCTTTGATGAGTTCCGAAGGCGCGAGAAGGCTGCAGACCGAAGCAAAATCACAAGCAATTCAAGGTACTTGCGGCGGCATGCGTGCGGCTGCTCGCGGAAGATTGACGTTATTCTCTGGCGTCAGGCCGGTTGGTTCGTGCTAGATCAGGCCTTGGCGGAGGGGCAAACCGGCCCGCCAGTTTGTTGTTGCGGGAACGTGAGTTGAACGATGCGCGGAACGGTTCGAAAAATCTCACTGCCGCGCCGTCTCGTCGCCGATCTCATGCATGCATCGATCCGGGTACCCTTTGTTTCGTTGCGGCGAACCTTCGATATCCATCAATTGCTGGAGGCCCGCGCGCTGGCCGCGCATCCGCCCGGCTGGGCGGCGATCTTCGTCAAGGCGTTCTGCCTGGTGGCGAAAGACCAGCCCGTGCTGCGCACGCTTTACGCCAAATGGCCGTGGCCGCATTTTTATGAGCTGCCGCGCAGCATCGCGATGGTGGCGATCGCGCGGATCGAGGACGGCCAGGATTGCGTTCTGCCGCAGAAGGTCCCGGCGGCCGACGCGTTGACGTTGACCGAGGTCGATGCGCTGATCCGGCACGCCAAGGAGGCGCCGATCGACCAGGTACCGGCTTTTAGAAAGATCTTGCGGACGACGAAGCTGCTGCTGCCGTTTCGCCGCCTGTTCTGGCTGGTGGGGCTCAATTTCGGACGCCAGCGCGCCAATTATTTCGGCAGTTTTGGGGTGACCGCGGTTGCCGCCTATGGCGGCGGCGAGCTGCACGCGCTCAGCCCCGGGCCGTTTATCCTCAGTTATGGCGTGGTGGCGCCCGCCCAGACCATCGACGTCGTGATCCGCTGGGACCACCGGATTACCGACGCGGCCTTGATCGCCAAGGCCATGACCCGGCTGGAACAGGTGCTGAACACCGAGATCGCGGCCGAATTGCGTGGCCAGAGGCAGCAGGCGGAACCAAAGCCGGTCCGGGCGATCGCAACCTGACGGTTTGGGCGAGGCTTTCATTGACAGAACAGCGGTTTCTCCCTAGAAACCGCCTGCTCGCGGGCCGGTTTCGGCCCGCGTTGCGTTTCGCGACCCGTGGCCCGTCCCTTCAAGCTTGAGGGCTGGGCCTGTCAGCTCCGGGAAATTCCCGGCGCACAGGAGGGCGCGTTTCCTCAAAACTCAACCTTTGAAAGAGGACGCGATGACTAAGCGCAGTGAGGCGAAATACAAGATCGATCGCCGGATGGGCCAGAATATCTGGGGCCGCCCGAAGAGCCCGGTGAACCGCCGGGAATACGGCCCCGGCCAGCACGGCCAGCGCCGCAAGGGCAAGCTCTCCGACTTCGGCGTGCAGCTGCGCGCCAAGCAGAAGCTGAAGGGCTACTACGCCAACATCAGCGAACGCCAGTTTCACGGCATCTATGTCGAAGCCGGCCGGATGAAGGGCGACACCGGCGAAAACCTGATCGGCCTGCTCGAGCGTCGTCTCGACACCGTGGTCTATCGCGCCAAGTTCGTCGCCACCATGTTTGCCGCGCGCCAGTTCATCAATCACGGCCACGTCAAGGTGAACGGCCGCCGCGTCAACATCTCGAGCTTCAAGGTGAAGGTCGGCGATGTCGTCGAGGTCAAGGAATCCTCCAAGCAGCTCACCGTCGTGCTGGAAGCCACCCAGCTCTCGCGAGCGCGACGTGCCTGACTTCATCGAGGTCGATCACTCCAAGATGACGGCGAAGTTCACCCGCATCCCGCATCTGTCCGACGTGCCGTTCGCGGTGCAGATGGAGCCGCATCTGATCGTCGAATTCTATTCGCGCTGATTTTTTGTCGGCATTTCCCTGAGGATCAAAGGCCCCGGTTTTGCCGGGGCCTTTTTGTTTGCGTAATATCCGTCATCTGCTGAACCAAGCGAGCTCGCCATGACCTACACCCCTCCCCCACGCGATCCGAAAGCGCCGCCGGTCCGCATCAACCTGTTGTCGGATACCCAGACCCGTCCGACACCTGGCAATGCGCGAGGCGATGGCGCGGGCCGAGGTCGGCGACGAGCAGATCGGCGACGATCCGACCGTCAATCTGCTGTGCGAGCGGGTGGCCGATCTGCTCGGCAAGGAGGCCGCCGTGTTCATGCCCTCCGGCACCATGTGCAACGTCGCGGCCACGCTGGTGCATTGCCGGCCCGGCGACGAAATTCTGGCGCACGAGACCGCGCACATCATCGCCCGCGAAGGCGGCGCGCACGCAGCGCTCGGCGGATTCCAGATCACGCCGCTGTCGGGCGCCGACGGACAATTTGCGCCCGAGACGTTTCGCAAAGCGCTTCACCCGCGCACCCGCTACCAGCCGCCGCAGACGGTGGTCAGCGCCGAGCAGACCGCCAATATCGGCGGCGGCACGATCTGGAAGAAAGCCGATCTCGATGCGGTCGTGCACATCGCAAAAGCAAACGGCCTCGCCACCCACATGGACGGCGCGCGGCTGTTGAACGCCTGCGTCGCGTCCAGGCATCGGCGCGCGCGACATGGTCGCGGGATGGGATTCGGCCTGGATCGATTTCTCCAAGGGGCTGGGCGCGCCGATCGGCGCCGTGATCGCCGGCTCGCGCGATTTCATCGACGAGATCTGGCGCTGGAAGCAGCGCCTCGGCGGCTCGATGCGCCAGGCCGGCATTTGCGCCGCGGCCTGTACTCTACGCGCTCGACCACCACGTCGACCGGCTCGCCGACGATCACGCCAACGCCCGCGCGCTGGCGCGCGGTTTGTCGCAAATCGAAGGCATCGAGGTGCAGCAGCCCGAAACCAACCTGGTGTTCTTCAAGCCCGACGGCGCCGGCATCACCGGCGATGAACGTGGTCGCGGCGCTTGCGCCAGCGCGGCGTGCTGCTCGCCATGATGGACGGCCGGATTCGCGCCTGCACCCATCTCGACGTCAGCGCCGACATGATCGAGGAGACGGTCGGACTGGTGCGCGAGATCGCGCGGCGGGCGTAATCAGGCGATCGCGTCGCGCACCACGCTCAATGCGGATCGTCCCCAGCAAGACGCAGCGCCGCAAGCAGCGACGTGAAAAACATTGTGAAAAGCAGCATCACGACTGTGGCTTCGCGCAGATCCTGGACGCGCCAGATATGGCTCGTCGCATCGGCTACCTCGCCCGTCTGGCCCATCACCCATGGGGTGACATGCGTGAGGCCCGAAGCGAGATAAAACAGGATCGCGACCATCCTGAGCGTGCGTCTGTGCCCGACGGTCTGCCCCGATACGATACTGCGGCGGCTCAGATAGATGGCAAACGCCTGATAGAACAGCCATGCTGTCAACAGCCAGCCGAGGTAGTTCGACAGCGGCACGCCGAAATGGCCGCCTCCGTCATGCCAGATCCAGGCTTTGGAGATCGTCGCCTCCGGTGGGTCCATCACCACGTCCCATTGCGCCATCGCGAATGCCGCAACGACGGGCAAGGCGACGATTTCGAGCTTCCCGTTCAAACGCCGGTCCGCGCCGCCAAGCAAGGTCCCGGCCACGATCCACGAAAAATAGCCCATGCCGAACCACAACGGGCCGACGATAATCGGGATGACTCCGACATGGACGAGGTTTGATCCGACTTCAAAATGGTAATGACCGAAGGGTATCCCGGTGGTGGCACCCAGGTTCTCCATCGTGAACGTCGTGACGAGGCAGATAACCATCAGGACCGCGGCATCCTTCCAGCCATAGAAGAATATCGCGTGGGCGCAGGCCGCCGCTATTCCGATAGCGGCCAGACATTGGGCGAGAGGCGTTGGATTCCATGCGAAGCCGACGACCAGGACGAGATAAACCGCAAAGGCGATCCACGCTGCGATTTCAAACGGCGGAATGTGACGCCCTTCGTCGTATTTCGTCCGCTCTCTGGCGGGCACGACATGCTCCGGCGCAATCATCGCTCCAGCGCCTCATAGACCAGCGCCTTCAGTTCCATTTCGATCCGTCCGCGCTGCGACGGCGACTGCATCATGCAGATCACGAACATGTCGTCCTGCGGATCGACAAAGAAGAAGGTGCCGGCGACGCCGTCCCAGCGGTATTCGCCCAACGGCGAGTCGGCACGTGACGGCTGCGCGGTGCTGACGGCAAAGCCAAGCCCGAAATCGCTGCCGTCGCCGGGGAAATAGAAATTGTCGCGCGCGATTTTTGTCGCCGGCCCGATATGATCCGACGTCATCAGCGCGACCGTCTCGGGCTTGAGGTAACGCCGGCCGTCCAGCGTGCCGCCGTTCAGCAGCATTTGTGCAAACCGCGCATAATCGCCGATCGTGCCCACCATGCCCGCGCCGCCGGATTCCCAGCGCCTCGGCAGCACCGGATCCCGGATTCCGGCGACCGGGCTGGTAAAGCGATCGTCAGGCATCGGCTCGGCGATGCGCGGTCGCTTGGCCGCGTCCGCGACGTAGAACGCGGTCTCGGTCATCCCGAGCGGATCGAGCAGCCGCGCCTTCTCAAACCCGTACAGCGACTGGCCCGATGCCACCTCAATGACGCGGCCGAGAATATCGGTGGAGTGGCCGTAATCCCACAGCGTGCCCGGCTGTTCGGCCAGCGGCAGTTTCGCGAGGCGTTCGGCGAATTGCGCGTTGTCGAAATCGCCCGCGAACAGGTCCGAATTGGCATAGAGCTTTCGCGCCGCGCTGTCGCCGTAGAAGCCATAGGTGAGGCCCGAGGTGTGGCGCAGCAGGTCCTCGATCGTGATCGGGCGGGCGACCGGTTCGAGCGCCAGCACCGGCTTCTGATTTTCACCGCGTGTTTCGACGCCGACTTTCACGTCGGCGAAATCCGGGATGTATTTGGAAACGGGATCGTCGAGCGCGAGCTTGCCGTCATCGACCAGCATCATCGCCGCGACCGACGTAATCGGCTTCGACATCGAATACAGCCGAAAGATGGTGTCGGCGCTCATCGGCAGCTTGCTGTCGACGTCGCGCACGCCAAAATTTTCGGAATAGACGGGACGACCATGCTGCTGGATCAGCAGGACAGCGCCGGGAATCTTGCCGGTCGCAACCTCGTTGCGAAGGTAATCGCCGACGCGCTCCAGCTTCGCGCGTGAAAAAACTGCCGGAGCGGCGGACGGCGTTTCGGCGCGGCCGGGACCTGGTCGTCCCACCGCGACCGCGGCGACCAGAAGGGCTGCCGCCGCCATCCAGCACCGGCGCGCGACGCCGTCAGTTCTCCATCGCTTCATAGATCAGCTTCTTCACCGCCGGCTGGATGATCTGGCGCTCGCGAGGGCGTCTGCTCCAGCAGCACGAAAAACATGTCCTGCTTGCGGTCGATCACGAAATAGCAGCCGCTGGCGCCATCCCATTTCAGTTCGCCGAGCGAGCCCGGCGGCGGCGGCTTGGCGTTGCCGGGATCGGTGCGCACGCCGAAACCGAGTCCGTAGCCAAAGCCGTCGCCGGGGAAATAGAAATATGTCGCGCGCGATGCCGGTGCCCGGTCCGATGTGATCCGATGCCATCAATTCGAACGCGCTTCGGGACTGAGATATTGCCTGCCGTCGAGGCTGCCGCCGTTGAGCAGCATCTGCGAAAACCGCGCATAGTCCGCCATGGTGGAGACCATGCCGCCGCCGCCGGATTCCCATTTCATCGGGACATCGGCCCTGCCGATCGAAGCCGACCTGGAAGTCGCGGATCGTTCGGCATCGGCATGCGCGATCAGCTTCGCCTTGGCCGGATCGGTGACGTAAAAGGAGGTCTCGGTCATGCCGAGCGGATCGAGCAGTTTCTCCTTCTCGAATCTGCAACAGCGATTTTCCCGACACGATCTCGATGATGCGCCCGAGAATGTCGGTCGAATGGCCGTAGTCCCACAGCGTCCCCGGCTGCACCGCCAGCGGCAGCCGGGCGATCCGTTCGGCAAACTCGGCATTGTCGAAATCGCCGTCATAGATCCTGGCGTTGGCATAGGCCTTGCGGACCATGCTGTCGCCATAGAAGCCGTAAACGATGCCGGAGGTTTGCGTCATCAGGTCCTGCATCGTGATCGGCCGGTTCAGCGGCACAAGGTCGAGCACCTTCTCGCCATTGTCGGCCTTCTTCTCGACGCCGACCCTGGCGTTGGCGAATGACGGGATGTATTTGGCGACGGGATCGTCGAGCTTCAGCTTGCCCTCGTCGATCAGCATCATCGCCGCAACCGAGGTGATCGGCTTGGTCATCGAAAACAGCCGGAAGATGGTGTCGTCGGTCATCGGCGGCTTGGTCGCGACATCGCGCACGCCGAAGAACTCGTGATAGACCGGCTTGCCGTGCTGCTCGATCAGGAGGATCGCGCCCGGGATCTTGCCGTTCGCGACCTGGTCGCGGAGATATTCGCCGACGCGCTCGAGTTTTTGCGGGTTGAAATGCGCGCCGGCGGGCATATCGAAGGTGCCTTCGCGCGCTCGCCGACGCCGCTGCCGCGATCGCCAGCAGCGCGCCCGAGATCAGCGACCGCAATGCATGCCGTGAATTCATGTCCGCTCCCCGGAACTCTTGCCGCGGAGTGTAGCGGCCGGCTCAACCGGCACAAGGGTCGCCGGCCTCCGCCAGCGCCTGCGCATGCAGCGCGGCGCTGGCGTCCGAAAAACAACAGAAGATAATTCGCCTGACCGCCGGCGCCTCGGCCAGCGCATCCAGTGTGGTGGAGACCGCGATCCGCGCCGCGCGATCGGCGGGAAAGCGATAGACGCCGGTGGAAATCGCGGGAAAGGCTATCGAAGCAAGGTTGTGGGTCTGGCCGAGTTCGATCGCGCGGCGATAGCAGGACGCCAGCGCGTCATCCTCGCCCTGGCTGCCGCCGTGCCAGACCGGACCGACGGCATGAATCACATGCCGCGCCGGCAACCGATAACCCATGGTGATTTTGGCGTCGCCGGTCTCGCAGCCATGAAGCGTGCGGCATTCGGCCAGCAGCTCAGGCCCGGCCGCGCGATGGATGGCGCCATCGACGCCGCCCCCGCCGAGCAGCGAGGTGTTCGCGGCGTTGACGATGGCGTCAACGCTCAGGCCGGTGATATCGGCGACGATGACTTCCAGCCGCGCCGCGCCGATCTGGCGCGCCGCCAGGCTCAGGCTGACGCAGCCGCGCTGACCGTGACGCCCTTGTCGGCAAGCAGCTGCTGCAGCTCGCCGGCCTGGAACATCTCGCGGATGATGTCGCAGCCGCCGACGAACTCGCCCTTGACGTAGAGCTGCGGAATGGTCGGCCAGTTGGAATAGGTCTTGATGCCGTCGCGCAGGTCGGCGGATTCAAGGACGTTCAGGCCCTTGTAGCCGACCCCGACATGGTCGAGAATCTGCACCACCTGACCGGAAAAACCGCACTGCGGAAACTGCGGCGTCCCCTTCATGAACAGCACGACGTCGTTCGACTTCACTTCATTGTCGATGAATTGCTCGATGCTCATATTCGCGTCCTTTTGAGACATGGCCTGCGGGCCGGCGTCAGCCCGTTACACCCGGCACTCACATATATGTACCCCAAACCGTTGTGCATCCAAAGTAAAATGGCGAGGAGCTGGCATGCGGAGCCCTTTCGCGCACCACCTGAACGCCGGCCATGGGCCGGCCCGCGCCTCTGTCCGCTGCCCGATCATACCCCCCAGGAGGCTTTTATCCCGGACGGAAGCCCCTATCTAGGACAGGCACTTCTCGGGGAACCGATTTGCCAGAGCAACGTTCTCTTCCGAACCGGAGACTATCGTGACGAAACCAGCATCCGCTGCGGCCACGCTTGCCGCCCCTTGCCCGTCATTATTCTCCGATTTCGGTAGCCTCGCCCAGGATCTGGTCGAGGCCTTCCTCACCGTCCGAAACGAGACCGAACGCCGCGCCGCCCCCCTGACCCCAGAGGATCAGCTGATCCAGTCGATGCCGGACGCCAGCCCGGCGAAATGGCACCGCGCCCATACCACCTGGTTCTTCGAGCAATTCCTGCTCGGCGAACATTGCGAGGGCTACCAGCCGTTTCACCCGGACTACGCCTTCCTGTTCAATTCCTACTATGTCAGCGCCGGACCGCGGCACGCCCGTCACCAGCGCGGCCATCTGACCCGCCCCGGCGCCGACGAGGTCACCGCCTATCGCCGGCATGTCGATGCCGCCGTGGTCAAATTCTTTCATGAGGCCGATGAAGACGCGCTGGCAGCGCTCGCGCCGCTGGTGGAAGTCGGCCTCAACCACGAGCAGCAGCATCAGGAATTGATGCTGACCGACATCCTGCACGCCTTCGCGCAAAACCCGATTCCGCCGGCCTACGATCCGGCGTGGCGCTTTCCCGCCTCAAGCCGCGACGGCGAGACATGGGTCACGCTCAACGAGGGCATCCACACCGTCGGGCACGCCGACGACAGCTTCCATTTCGACAACGAAAAGCCCGCGCACCGCGCGCTGGTGGGTCCGGTCAGGCTGGCGCGCAACCTCGTCACCAACGCCGAGTGGCTCGCCTTCATGGCCGACGGCGGCTACGCGACGCCGACGCTCTGGCTGATGGACGGCTTTGCGGCGGCCGGCAACGAACAATGGCAGGCGCCCGGCCACTGGCGCCAGATCGACGGCGAATGGCAGGTCATGACGCTGGGCGGACTGCAGCCGGTCGATCCGGACGCCCCGGTCTGCCACGTCAGCTATTATGAGGCCGACGCGTTCGCGCGCTGGAGCGGCAAGCATCTGCCGACCGAAATGGAATGGGAAGTCGCCGCCCGCGCCGGCCATCTCAACGATGCCTTCGGGATCGTGTGGCAATGGACCCGCAGCGCCTACGCGCCCTATCCCGGCTACCGCGCCATCGAGGGCGCGCTCGGCGAGTACAACGGCAAGTTCATGGTCAACCAGCTGGTGCTGCGCGGCTCGTCGCTTGCAACCCCTGCCGGGCACAGCCGTATCACCTATCGCAACTTCTTTTATCCGCACCACCGCTGGCAATTCACCGGACTGCGCCTTGCCGACTACGCCGCCTGATTTTTCGAAATTCAACCGCGCCGGGAACGCGCGCTCAGGAGATTGTCATGAATGTGCACGCTGCCGCTTTGGCCAAAGCGCATCGTTTCGATGAACAAACCTCGGCATTTGCCCGCGACGTGATCGACGATTTGTCGCAGCACCCGAAACGGCTGTCGCCGAAATATTTCTATGACGCCACCGGTTCGGAACTGTTCGAGCAGATCACGCGTGCTGCCGGAATATTACCCGACCCGCACCGAACTCGCGATCCTGCGCGATCGGGGCGGCGAGATCTCGGCCATCATCCCCAAGGGCGCCGCGCTGGTGGAATTCGGCGCCGGCGCGACCACCAAGGTCCGGCTGCTGTTGAACCAATGCGCGTTCGGCGCCTACGTTCCGGTGGATATTTCCGGCGACTTCCTCAAAGCCCAGGCCGACGCCCTGCGCGGGGATTTTCCCGCACCTCGACGTCTATCCGGTCGCGGCGGATTTCACCGCGCCGTTCGCCCTGCCCGACGCGATCGCCGGCGATGCCGAAGGTCGGATTTTTCCCGGGATCGACGCTGGGAAATTTCGAGCCGCATGAGGCCTGCCGTTTCCTGCGCAGCGCCCGCGACATTCTGGGAAAAGACGCGCAGATGGTGATCGGCGTCGACCTCGAAAAAGACGAGCGCGTGCTGTACGAGGCCTACAACGATGCCGCCGGCGTCACCGCGCGCTTCAATCTCAACGTGCTGGTCCGCATCAACCGCGAACTGGGCGGCAATTTCGACCTTCCGGCGTTCATCCATCGCGCGATCTACAATCGCGAGCGGCACCGGATCGAGATGCACCTGATCAGCAAGAAGGCGCAGAACGTGCGGGTGCTCGGCCGGAGTTTTTCATTCCGCGCCGGCGAGAGCATCCACACCGAGAGCAGCTACAAATACAGCCTCGATCGCTTCACGGCGCTGGCGCGCGGCTCGGGCTGGACGCCGCGCGAATCGTGGACCGACGCGGCCGGCATGTTCTCGGTTCACGCGCTGGTGGCTTCCGACTGAGATTCTCCGGGCTGAGATGCGGCCGCGCCGGATTGCAGCGAGATCGATTCCCACACCGCGACCACGATCATGATCGCGGTGGTCAGGATCGACAGCAGCAACGGCGACAGCTCGCCGGCGAACCAGGCCGAGTAGGCCGAGCGCGACGATGCCGACGCCATGCGAGAGCTGCAGAAAGCCGCGAATGTGTGCTTGAACAGGATGGTGCCGACCAGAAACAGCAACGGTCCGCCGATCGAGCTGACCACCGTCCTGAGATCGGAATGGCCGCCGGGATGCGTCAGCACCAGGTCATCGGCGACCGCCGAGACAATGATGCCGGCCACGATCGGCATATGCAGATAGGTATAGGCCAGCCGCGCCAGCCGTCCGGGATCGCTGGAATCTTGAGATCTGTTCGGAGCCCGCCTCGGCGCCCTTGTGGAAATAGATCCACCACATCGCCAGGCTGCCGATGAAGGCCGACACGAACGCAACGACGGTCTCGGTGCTCCAGGCCAGATCGGCAAATGTCGCGCCGGTCACGACGATGGATTCGCCGAGCGCGATGATGATGAATCCGGCGCAGCGCTCCGCCATGTGGCCGCCTTCGACGACCCAGTCCTCGATCGAAGACGCGCCGTAGCTTGGGTATCCAGAACCGCGCCGCCGGCGACAGATATTCGATTGCCAAGCGCCACGGCCCATAGAAGCAGCCGCGGCGGCCCTTCCGCCAGCCCGCCCGCAGACCCAGAACACCGCCGACTGACAGCCACACCAGGATACGGATCGCATTCATCCGGATCGAAGACCGGGTTGGCGGGATCGACACCAGCAAAAACAGGGTCCGGCCGACCTGCATCGCAGTATAGGCCAGCGGCGAACCAAAGGCCCCGCGATTCAAAGGCTTTTGGAATCGAAGTCGAGAGCACGAGCCCGCCGAGCATCAGCAGGAACAGCAGCACCCGAACCGGCGTAAGTTCGGGATTGAGCCAGTTGGTGACCCAGGCGGTGTAAACCCACACCCACCAGACGCCGAGGAACAACAGCGTCGTCTGCAGCGCCCCGAACGGGGTGAAGCGGCCGAGCAGCGTGTGCGATATCTGCGTCACCGCGAAAACAAACACCAGATCGAAAAACAGTTCGGCGTAGGTGACGCGGCTATGCTGGTTCGGCACCGATTGGGCGAAACAGCGTGCCGCGTTGAGCGTCCTTCGCCATGGCGATCATACCCCGCGCGCCCGGCCGGCCCGGACCTATCCCCCCGACGCCCCGGTGCCGCCAGGCACCCCGGTCTGCAGCGCCAGCGCGTGAAGCACGCCGCCCATCTGGCCCTGCAGCGATTGATAAACGATCTGATGCTGCTGGACGCGCGACTTGCCGCGGAACGACTCCGAGATCACGGTCGCCGCATAGTGGTCGCCATCGCCGGCCAGATCGCGGATCGTCACCTCGGCGTCGGGTATAGCTGCCTTGATCATCGATTCGATATCGCGGGCGTCCATCGGCATCCAACAGGTCTCCAGTCCAGGCGTTCGAATCGCGGCTGACGATCGCCGCGGGCGGTGCCAGAACCTAGCGTGGACACCCTACTACGTCACGCTCCGTCGCACTATATTCCCGATCCAATCCCTGCAAAGCCGCTGGATCGTACCCCTCGATCACAACGGCCTGACCGAAAAGGCTGACAACCATGAAACTCCCCGGTCCTGACCACCCCATCACGATTACGGCAAACCCGAAGCGCGTCCGCGTCCTGGCGAATGGCATCGTGATCGCCGACACCACCCATGCCCTGACGCTGAAGGAAGCGAGCTACCCGGCCGTGCAATATGTGCCGCGCGACGATGCCAATCTGGCGCTGCTGGCGCGCACCGACCGGGTGACGCACTGCCCCTACAAGGGCGATGCGAGTTATTTCAGCATTGTTGCCGACGGCAAGACCATCGAAAATTCGATCTGGACCTATGAGACGCCATTCCCGGCGATGGCGGAAATCTCCGGCCATCTGGCGTTCTATCCCGACAAGGTCACCATCGAGGAAGTGGCCTAGACCGTCATTGCGAGGGTAAGCGAAACAACCCAGCGCCGCACCGGCAGACTGGATTGCTTCGTCGCTGCGCTCGAAAGGGGGCTAGCTGTCCTACACCCTGAAGATCGTGAGGCCGAGGATCAGCAGGACCAGGAAGATCACCACGAAGACATAGAACAGGAAGCGGGCGACATCCGCCGAGGCGGCGGATATGCCGGTGAAACCGAGGACGCCGGCGACGATCGACACCAGAAAGAAGATCAGCGCCCATTTCAGAATTGTCATCGCCCACTCCTCCGGCCCTTGCGCCGCCGGATCGGCAGCGCCTTGAAATCGCTGATCTAACGGCGAACCGCAGCGCTGGTTCCCCCGGGCCGGATCGTCGGCCCCGCAGGCGGGATCGCACCCGCCCTGGTTTTGGTTACTTTGGCCTTGCTGAATCGGGTTCCCGGCAGCAACATTGCGTCGATCAACCCCGCCGGGGCGGCCATGACGTCGATTTCCCATTCGGCGACGTCCGCAGAGGTTCGGGCGGCGCCGAAAGCCGAGGTGCGCAACGCCGCGCTTGATCGCGCCCGCACTTTCCTGACGCTGGTGGTTCTCCTCCACCATGCGGTCATTCCCTATACCTATTTCGGTCACACCGATCCCAAGTCGTGGATCGGCTTCGACATGATCGTGCTCGCCACCGACAGCTTCTTCATGGCGATGTTCTTTTTCCTCTCCGGACTGTTCGTGTGGCCGAGCATTGCCAGGAAGGGACCGGCGAACTATTTGCGCGATCGCCTGACCAGGCTTGGCCTGCCGTTCGTGATCTGCGCGTTCACGATCATTCCGATCGCCTATTACGCCATCTCGCTGCGCCAGCATCCCGAGATCGGCTTCACCGAGTTCTGGTGGACGACGATCACCAAAGGTCCCTGGCCCAGCGGACCGATCTGGTTCCTTTGGGTCCTGTTCGGCTTCGACCTCGTTGCATGCGTCCTGTTTCGGCTGTCACGCAACCTGCTCGACCCGATCAATCGCCTGTCGCTGCACGGTCGCCGTCGGCCCGCAGAGTTTTTCGCGGTCATGTTTGCCGTCACCGCCGCGCTCTACATTCCCGGGCGAATTCACTTCGGAGCAGGCAGTTGGTTCGAGTTCGGGCCGTTCTCGGTCCAGCATGGCCGCGTGCTGCTCTATGCGACCTATTTCTTTTTCGGCGCCGGCATCGGCGTCATGAACATGGATCGCGGGCTGCTGGCAGCAGACGGCCGGATGGCGAGGGTCACCTGGGATTGGATGGTCGCTGGCGCTCGTTCCGTATTGCCTGATGTGGGTGCTGATCTACGTCAAGCGCGAAATACTGGGGAATCCGGTGCATTTGCCGCACTGGTATGAGGGGATTTATGGCTTCTGTTTCGCCGCCTTCAGCGTCGCCGTGATGTTCTTGATCCTGGCCTATTTCCTGAGGTTCAAGCAAACGGGCTGGAGCATGCTCGATCCGCTGCAGGCCGACGCCTACGGCATGTTCCTGGTGCACTACCCGATCGTGCTCTGGCTGCAATACTGGCTGTTCGATTTCGATCTGCCGGCGATCGTCAAGGCGGTGATCGTATTCGTGCTGACGGTGTTGTTGAGCTGGGCCGCGACGGCGGCGCTGCGCAAGATTCCCGGCGCGAACCACGTGCTTTAGCTGTCATTGCGAGCCAACGGGTCGGTGCAAAGCGCGACCCGTTGGCTCGCAATGACGAGGAGAGAGTGAAGCTAGGGTGCCTTGCCGTTCATATAGGCCGGCAGCCAGCTCTCGAACGCCGTGTTGAGCGTCGCGATCGATACCGGCGTTTCGCCCGCGACCGCGATGGCGTCTCCGCCAGTGGTGCCGATCCGCGCGCATGGCACGCCGGCGCCCTTCATCTTCGCCAGCACCAGACCGGCCTGCTCCGCGGACACCGTCACGATATAACGCGCCTGATCTTCACCGAACCACTAGGCATGCGGCACGATCGATTCCGGCGCCGCCAATAGCTGCGCGCCGATGCCGCTCGCCGATCGCCATTTCGGCCAGCGCGATCAGCAGGCCGCCATCGGAAACATCGTGCGCCGATGTCGCGGTGCCGGCATGGATCATGCCGCGCACCACATCGCCGTTGCGTTTCTCGGCGGCGAGATCGACCGGCGGCGGCGCGCCCTCTTCGCGGCCGCAGATGTCGCGCAGATAGACCGACTGGCCGAGCCAGCCATGGGTCTCGCCGATCAGCAGGATCGCCTCGTCCTCCGGCCTTGAACGCCAGCGTCGCGGATTTGGTAAAATCGTCGAGCAGCCCGACGCCGCCGATCGACGGCGTCGGCAGGATGCCGCGGCCGTTGGTCTCGTTGTAGAGCGAGACGTTGCCGGACACGACCGGGAAGTCGAGCGCGCGGCAGGCTTCCGCGATGCCCTTCAGGCAGCCGACGAACTGGCCCATGATCTCCGGCCGTTCCGGATTGCCGAAATTGAGATTGTCGGTGATGGCGAGCGGCCGGCCGCCGACCGCCGTGATATTGCGCCAGGCCTCGGCCACCGCCTGCATGCCGCCCTGATAGGGATCGGCTTCGCAATAACGCGGCGTGACGTCCACCGTCAGCGCCAGCCCCTTCGGTCCGTCCTCGCACCCGCACCACCGCGGCGTCGCCGCCGGGACGCTGCACGGTGTTGCCGAGAATGACGTGATCATATTGCTCCCAGACCCAGCGCTTCGAGCACAAGCTCCGGCGTCGCGATCAGCTTTTCCAGCGCCTGCATGATTCCGACCGGCGGTTTGACCTCGCGCGCGTGGATGACCGGCAACAGCGGCGTTTCGACATGCGGGCGGTCATAGAGCGGCGCTTCGTCACCCAATTCCTTGATCGGCAGATCCGCCATGACGTCGCCGCCATGCTTGACCACGAAGCGCTTGCTCGGCGTGGTGTAGCCGACCACCGCGAAATCCAGTCCCCATTTCCGGAAGATCGCCTCGGCCTGTTTTTCCTTCTCGGGCTTGAGCACCATGAGCATGCGCTCCTGGCTTTCCGAGAGCATCATCTCGTAGGCGCTCATGCCGGTTTCGCGGGTCGGCACCGCGTCGAGATCGAGATCGACGCCGAGATCGCCCTTGGCGCCCATCTCCACCGCCGAACAGGTCAGGCCGGCCGCGCCCATGTCCTGGATCGCGATCACGCAATCGGCTTCCATGATTTCGAGGCAGGCTTCCAGCAGCAGCTTTTCGGCGAAGGGATCGCCGACCTGCACGGTCGGGCGCTTCTCGGCGGAATCGTCGTCGAATTCGGCCGAGGCCATCGAGGCGCCGTGAATGCCGTCGCGGCCGGTCTTGGAGCCGAGATAGACGATCGGCATGTTCACGCCGGAGGCCGCCGCGTAGAAAATCTTGTCGGTATCGGCAAGGCCGACCGCCATCGCATTGACCAGGATGTTGCCGTCATAGCGGGTGTGGAAACGCACCTGCCCGCCCACGGTCGGCACCCCGAACGAATTGCCGTAGCCGCCGACGCCGGCGACGACGCCCGAAACCAGATGGCGGGTCTTGGGATGCTCCGGCGCGCCAAAGCTCAGCGCATTGAGGCAGGCAATCGGGCGCGCGCCCATCGTAAACACATCGCGTAAAATGCCGCCGACGCCGGTGGTCGCGCCCTGATACGGCTCGATGTAGCTCGGATGGTTGTGGCTCTCCATCTTGAACACCACCGCCTGGCCATCGCCGATGTCGATGACGCCGGCGTTCTCGCCCGGCCCCTGGATCACCCAGGGCGCCTTGGTCGGCAATCCCCGCAGATGCAGCCGCGAGGATTTGTACGAGCAGTGCTCGTTCCACATCGCCGAGAAGATCCCGAGTTCGGTGAAACTCGGCACCCGGCCGATCAGCTTGAGGATGCGCTGATACTCGTCGGGCTTCAGCCCGTGGCTGGCGACGAGTTCGGGGGTGATTTGCGGCTGGTTCATGAGGCTTCTTGCACCATTGAGGTCCCTTATTAGGGAGATCGGAAGGGGCGGAAAAGGCCTTTTATGGCGCAATTTCCGGCTGTCCATAGATTTGCGGATGGGAGAGGCATGATGCGGGTTTGCACATCGCGGATGGATCGGATTTAAGGACTGAAACCCTCAAACCCAAGGCTTAAATCGCGTGGATGACCTGACCAAAACCGCATTCCTCAACCGCCCCGACCTGCAGGTCGGAACCGAGGGCGAATTCAAGGGCTGGCGAACCTGGAGCCGCGACAATTTCGAGACCAACAACGGGCCGTTCTGGCACCGGACGGAGGACGACGGCCGCATCCGCTGCGCCTTCCGGGTCGAGAAGAAACATCTCAACGGCGCCAGCAACGTCCATGGCGGCGCCTTCATGTCGTTCGCCGATTATTGCCTGTTTGCGACAGCCGCGCCGTTACTTCAGGGGCCCGCGGTGACGGTGTCGTTCGCCTGCGAATTTCTCGACGCCGCGCGCGAAGGCGAACTGGTCGAGGGATTCGGCGAAATCACCCGCGCCGGCGTCTCGATGATCTTTCTGCGCGGCATTCTGAAATCTGCCGAGCGTTCGCTGTTCACCTTTTCCGGGACCATCAAGCGGGTGAAGCGGCGAATGCCGGCAGCCGACGGTAACGACGTCAAGTAGACAGCCGTCTAGGCCGCGCGCTCCAGATGCGCCACCAGCCCTGCGAACAGGCCGCGGCCGTCGGTGCAGCCCATGATGTCTTCGACGTGGTTTTCCGGATGCGGCATCATGCCGAGCACGTTGCCGCGTTCGTTGACGATGCCGGCGATCGACTGCGCGGCGCCGTTGATGTTGGAGCGTTCATCGACCGCGCCGTCGGCGGAGCAGTAGCGGTAGAGCACCCGGCCCTCGCCTTCGATCCGCTTCAGCGTCTCTTCGTCGGCCTCGTAATTGCCCTCGCCATGGGCGACCGGCACCCGAATGACCTGCCCGGCATTGTAGCCGCGGGTGAACGGCGTATCCGAACGCTCGACCCGCAGATGCACGTCGTGGCAGATGAATTTCAGCCGCGCGTTGCGCATGAGAACGCCGGGCAACAGGCCGGACTCGCACAAAATCTGAAAACCGTTGCAGACCCCGAGCACCAGGCCGCCTCGGGCCGCAAAATCACGCACCGCGTCCATCACAGGCGCGCGCGCGGCAATGGCGCCGCAGCGCAAGTAATCGCCGTAGGAAAATCCGCCGGGCACCACCACCAGATCGGTGTCTTTGGGCAGCGAGGTCTCGGCGTGCC
Organism: uncultured Alphaproteobacteria bacterium; assembly: GCA_963734795.1. GTDB lineage: Bacteria > Pseudomonadota > Alphaproteobacteria > Rhizobiales > Xanthobacteraceae > Bradyrhizobium. The sequence goes on along the minus strand of CAVTIW010000007.1, from coordinate 172,872 downwards.
AGACCATCGCCGGTTCATGACCCGACGCCAGCCTTAGCGCGCGCGCCATGTCGCGCTCGCGATTGATTCCGGGAAAAACGAGAATGGCGGATTTCATAAGGTTGGCGCGTCATTCAGTTCAAGACGAGTCTCGATACGATCCAGGCGGCCTTCGTGCCGAACCAGCGTAGCGTGGACACCCGAAACCTCTTGAAAGACACCGGTGATTTCTTGACGAATGCCATTCTGAGACGTTCGCGATGCCTGCATCTCCTGCTTGAGCTCATCGATTTTACCATCGACCTGCGCAAGCCGAGCCTGGACCGACCTCAACACTTCAAACATCAGTTCTGGCGTCACGTCAGCCATCGTCGCCTATCCTAGACCTTCACCTCGATAGCATAATTCTCGATCACGGTATTGGCCAACAGCTTGTCGGCGGCATCCTTCAATGCCGCCTCGGCCTTGGCCTTGTCGGAGCCCGACAGCTCGATGTCGAACACCTTGCCCTGGCGCACGCTGGCGACGCCATCGACGCCGAGCGATTTCAGCGCGCCTTCGATGGCCTTGCCCTGCGGATCGAGGATGCCGGTTTTGAGTGTAACGGTGACGCGCGCTTTCACGGGCAACCTCAGCTCTTGACCAGCACCGGGCCGGAGCCGGCGGGCCGCTCGTTCTCCATCAGGATGCCGAGCCGTTTTGCCACTTCGGTATAGGCCTCCAACAGCCCGCCGAGATCCCGGCGGAAACGGTCCTTGTCGAGCTTCTCGTTCGACTTGATGTCCCACAGCCGGCACGAATCCGGCGATATCTCGTCGGCGACGATGATTCGCATCATCTCGTTCTCGAACAGGCGGCCGCATTCCATCTTGAAGTCGACCAGACGGATGCCGATCCCCAAAAACAGCCCGGTGAGGAAGTCGTTGACGCGGATCGCCAGCGCCATGATGTCGTCGATTTCCTGCGGCGTGGCCCAGCCGAACGCCGTGATGTGCTCCTCGGAGACCATGGGGTCGTTGAGCTGGTCGTTCTTGTAGTAGAATTCGATGATCGAACGCGGCAGCTGGGTACCTTCCTCGATGCCGAGCCGCTGCGACAGCGATCCCGCCGCCACATTCCGCACCACCACCTCCAGCGGCACGATCTCGACCTCGCGAATCAGCTGCTCGCGCATGTTGAGGCGGCGGATGAAATGGGTCGGCACCCCGATGTCGTTGAGGTGCTGGAACAGGTACTCCGAAATCCGGTTGTTGAGGACGCCCTTGCCCTCGATCACCTGGTGTTTCTTGGCATTGAACGCGGTCGCATCGTCCTTGAAGTGCTGGATCAGGGTTCCCGGCTCCGGTCCTTCGTAAAGGACCTTGGCCTTGCCTTCATAAATGCGGCGTCGACGGCTCATTGGGATGTACCGTGTGTTGTTGAAATCCATGAAATTGGTGTGCTCCGGATGACAAGGATGCGACCCACGACGGAGCTGCCGTGAAGACCAGGAACGGGAAACAGAACGAGAACCGGGCCTGATTCGCAACCTAACCGATTGGTCCACCCAGCACAATCGATCCGGTCCCCTCGGGCCAGAGTTTTACCGCGTCGCCTCGCGGCTTTGCGGACGTTGTTTTAACAATTCTGCTCGACTTATCTAGGCATCAGGGCGGGTTACCGCAACGAGGCCGCGTTCACCACTGCGGCATAATGATCGGAACCTTGGTCATGACCACATTCGACAGGCGCGAAGAGGCCTTCGAGCGCAAATTCGCGCTCGACGAGGAGCAGAAGTTCAAGGCCGAAGCCCGCCGCAACAAGCTGCTGGGGTTGTGGGTGGCGAAAGAACTCGGAATGTCGGGCGACGCCGCCAGCACCTATGCCAGGACGTCGTCGCAGCCGAGTTCGAGGGACCCGGCGACCGCGATGTGGTCCGTAAGGTAACTGGCGATCTTGCCGCCAAGGGCGTTGCCATCTCGGAACCAGAGCTTCGCGCGAAAACGGACGAGCTGATGGCGCAGGCCATCGCGCAGGTGAAGGCGGGGATGTAAAGGGGGCGCGAATCCTCATCCTGGAGGAGCGGCGTCGGAGTTCATCATCGGGCCGCGCTTCGCGCGGACCCGTTGGCCGCGCGTCTCGAAGGATGAGATGTTCATCCATGGTTCGAGACGCGCGTAAAGCGCGCGCTCCTCACCATGAGGCCTGTTGCGTCACTGCGCCTCACCCCTCCTTGAATCCATATTCCGGCACGTTGCCGCTGGCGCCGTAATATTTGTAGGGCAGGAATTTGCCCGACATCGTGATCTTGACGCGGTCGCCCTTGGGATTGGGCAGGCGCTCCATCACTATGTCGAAATCGATCGCCGACATGATGCCGTCGCCATATTCCTCCTCGATCAGCGCTTTCCAGGCCGGGCCGTTGACCATCACCAGTTCGTAGAAGCGATAGATCAGGGGATCGGTCGGCGGCATCGGCATGCCGCGCATCGGCACCTCGTTGAGCATCGCGGTTTCGGATTTGGACAGCCCGAACATTTCAGCCGCATTGGCCGCCTGCGGCTTTGTCAATTTCATCTGGCCGAGGATGGCGCCGACGATCAGGACCTCGGAGTAGCCGCCGATCTGTTCGCAGATGTGTTTCCAGCTCCAGCCCTTCTCGCGCTTGATGTCGAGCAGCTTTTCGGTGAGGTCGGATCGTTTCATGCGCTTTCTCCCTTGCAGATCACTGGATGTGAAGTGTCCGCACGCAAAGAGCATGCCAAATCAGCAAGATGAACGCGAATTCTAAGGCGACTCCATCAGCGCCGCTTCAAGCCGATCCAGTTGCCCGGCCAGATCGCGCTCGACATCGGCAACCGGCATGGCGATCACCCGGTAGCCGCGCTGCTCCAGCCATGCCTGCCGCGTCGGCGCGGTCTTTGATGATGATCTCGGTCTCATCGGGATTGATCAGTTCGATCGCGACGCGGTGCACGAACGAGACGAAGTCCGGAATGTGCCGCCCGACCGGGGTCTGCCGCTTGAACTGTCCGGCGAAGCGGCGATCGGTGGTCAGGGCCTGCCACAGGATGCGTTCGGCATCGGTCGGATTTCGCCGCAGCAGCCGCGCCAGCCCGCGCACCGTGCCGCTTTCCGACGGCAGCGCGCCCTGCCCGTGCTCGGCGAGCAACGCGCGCAGCCGGGTCGCCTGTTCGCCGTCGAGCACGCCGCCCTTGGCCGGGCCCTTGCGCCCCTCGGCGATCGCCATCACCACGCCGTGCAGCGTGTGCATGTCCTGCTTGGTCGGCTCCATCCGCGTGAAGATGTTGCGCAGATTGACCAGCATGGTCTCGCGCTTCTCCGCCGGACGCAGGAATTCGACCTTGTCGAGTTCGCGCACCAGATTGTCGAAGAACGCCTGCATCTGGTGCTGCGAGGCGCGCTCGGAGCGTTCGGGCATCGCGAACGGCAACGCGCCCTGCGTCGCCAGCTTGAACCATTCATAGCCGATCAGCAGCACCGCCTGCGCGAGGTTGAGCGAGGCGAAGCCGGGATTGACCGGAAAGGTGATGATGCGGTCGGCGAGCGCGACCTCCTCATTCTGCAAGCCCGTAACGCTCGCGGCCGAACAGTATGCCGACCTTGCCGCCGCCGGCGACCTGGGCGGCGATCTCGCGCGCGGCGGCTTCCGGCGCCACCACCGGCTTGGCCTGGTCGTGGGCGCGCGCGGTGGTGGCGAACAAGCAGCGTGCAGTCGGCGACCGCCTGCTCGACGGTATCGAACAGCTCGACATGATCGAGAATATGATCGGCGCCGGAGGCGGCGCGCTGGGCGCTGATACGTTCGGCCAGCCGTCGCGCGGATTGACGATCCGCAAGCTCGTCAGCCCGAAATTGCCCATCGCGCGCGCCGCCATGCCGATGTTCTCGCCGAGCTGCGGCTCGACCAGAATCACCACGGGTCCGGCCAGATCGAGGCCTGATTTGGTCTTGTCGGTGCCCGAACCGGACATCTCACGTCACTTTCTGATTCGACCTCTGAAGATCTTGAATCAAGTTCCTAACAACCTGATTCAACCTCTTATCCACGCCCATCTCGATCGCCTGTCCGGCGGCATTTCTCAAGCAAAATAATCGGGTTAGCGGCATGTTTTGATGCTCGGGCAAAACTTGAAGCCGGTGCCCTTGCCGGTCCGCTTGCACGCGTTCCGGTTTCGGATACGGTAGCAATCACAATCAAAGCGAACTTGCAAAAAACAAGCCCGAAGGCCGGTTCAACGGCGCGGGTCCATGGGGGGATAACATCGTGCGCAGCAGATGGTCGTGGGCGATTGCCGGAGTGATTCTGATCCTGGCCGGCGGATTGCTGGCCTATTTCACGCAAACCTCCGGCGGCATCCGGATCGAGGATGTGCGCTTCAAGGGCGCCAAGGGCAACACCATGAGCGCCCTGCTCTACATCCCGCCCAACGCGACGGCGCAGACCCCCGCCCCCGGCATCCTCGCGGTTCACGGCTACATCAATTCGCGCGAAACCCAGGACGGCTTTGCCATCGAATTTGCCCGCCGCGGCTATGTGGTGCTGGCGATCGACCAGACCGGCCACGGCTACAGCGACCCGCCGGCCTTCGCCAACGGTTTCGGCGGACCCGATGGGCTCGCCCACCTGCGCAGCCTCGACTTCGTCGACAAGGCCAATATCGGCCTCGAAGGCCACTCGATGGGCGGCTGGACCGTGCTCGCCGCCGCGACGGCAATGCCCAACGACTACAAGTCGATGGTGCTGGAGGGATCCTCGACCGGCAAGCCGTTCGCCGCCGACGGCACCCCGAGCTGGCCGCGCAATGTGGCGCTGGTGTTCGCGCAATATGAGGAATTCTCCGATCTGATGTGGGGGGTTGAGCGGGCGCGCGACGTTACCCAAAGCCCGAAACTCCAGGCCCTGTTCGGCACCCAAACCGCGGTCGAACCCGGCAAGGTCTATGGCGACATCGCGCAAGGCACCGCCCGGGTGCTCTACACGCCCGCGATGACGCACCCGGCCGAGCATATTTCGCATGAAGCGATCGGCTACAGCCTCGACTGGTTCGCCAAGACGCTGCAGGGCGGCACCCCGCTTGCCTCCACGGATCAAATCTGGTTCCGCAAGGAGATCGGCACCCTGATCGCGCTGATCGGCTTTGTCGCGCTGCTGGTCGGCGTGTTCGACGGGCTGCTGGAAGCCCCCATGTTTTCGCATCTGAGGCTGCCTGTCGTCGCCGACAGCTCCGCGCCGGCGCAGGTCGCGGCCAGCGACGGCCGCTGGACCGCGGCGTTCGTGCTGTCCGCCTTCATTCCCGCGCTGACTTACTATCCGGCGTTCGCGCTTGGCGGCACCCTGGTAACGCCGTCGGCATGGCTGCCCCAGGGCATCACCAACCAGATCCTGGTCTGGGCCGTCATCAACGGGCTGATCGCGCTGGCGCTGATGCCGTTCGCGCCCAAGCGCGCCAGCCGGGTCGGCATCATCGGGCCGTCGATCCTGATCGCGCTGGCCACCGTCATCGTCGGATATGCCGCGTTGTGGCTGGCCGATCTCGCCTTCAAGATCGATTTCCGGTTCTGGATCGTCGCGCTCAAGCTGATGAACGCCAAGCAGTTCCTGATCTTCCTGATCTACCTGGTGCCGTTCACGGCGTTCTTCGTGATCGCGCTGCATGTGCTGCACCGGAATTTCAGCACCATGGCGGCGGGGCGCGGCGCGCTCTACCTCACCAATATCCTGGCGCTGACGCTCGGCTTCATCGTGCTGCTGGGCTTGCAATACGGCATGCTGTGGCTGACCGGAAAACTGTTCAATCCGCTGCCCGATCCCGGTTTCGTGCCGCTCTCCACCATCGTCGCGATCCAGTTCGTGCCGCTGCTGGCGATCTGCGCCATCATCGCCACCTTCACCTGGCGGCGCACCGGCTCCAGCCTGCCGGGCGCCCTGATCTGCGGCATGATCGTCACCTGGTACGTGGTGGCGGGCACCGCCACGCAGGCGGCGTTCTAAGCTAAAAGATGGGCTGAAACTGCATAGCGCCTTGGCTTTCGCCAGCGCGTTTGCGGTGCTATAGCGCGGATGCAATCAGCTGACTTCGCATCCCATCCGCCCCGCTATTCCAAAAAGGCCCGATCTGCCATGGCAAAAATCAAGGTGACCAACCCCGTCGTCGAACTCGATGGCGACGAGATGACCCGGATCATCTGGCAATACATCAAGGACAAGCTGATCACCCCGTTCCTCGATATCGATCTGATGTATTTCGACCTCGGGATGGAATACCGCGACAAGACCAACGATCAGGTCACCATCGACGCCGCCAACGCCATCAAGAAGGTCGGCGTCGGCGTCAAATGCGCCACCATCACCCCGGACGAGGCCCGGGTGAAGGAATTCGGCCTGAAGGAAATGTGGAAATCGCCGAACGGCACCATCCGCAACATCCTCGGCGGCGTGGTGTTCCGCGAGCCGATCATCTGCAAGAACGTGCCGCGGCTGGTGCCGGGCTGGACCAAGCCGATCATCATCGGCCGTCACGCCTTCGGCGACCAGTACCGCGCCACCGACTTCAAATTCCCCGGCAAGGGCACGCTGACGATGAAATTCGTCGGCGAGGACGGCAAGGTGATCGAGCGCGAAGTCTACAAATCCCCGAGCGCCGGCGTCGCGCTGGCGATGTACAATCTCGACGATTCGATCGCCGATTTCGCCCGCGCCTCGTTCAACATGGGCCTGTCGCAAGAACTATTCGGTCTATCTGTCGACCAAGAACACCATCCTCAAGGTCTATGACGGCCGCTTCAAGGACATCTTCCAGGAGATCTTCGACAAGGAATTCAAGACGAAATTCGACGAGAAGAAGATCACCTACGAACATCGCCTGATCGACGACATGGTTGCCGCCGCCATGAAATGGTCGGGCGGCTACGTCTGGGCCTGCAAGAACTACGACGGCGACGTGCAGTCCGACACCATCGCGCAGGGCTACGGCTCGCTCGGCCTGATGACCTCGGTCCTGATGACGCCCGACGGCAAGACGGTGGAGGCCGAGGCCGCCCACGGCACCGTGACCCGGCACTACCGCGAGCACCAGAAGGGCAAGGAGACCTCGACCAACTCGATCGCCTCGATCTTCGCCTGGACCCGCGGCCTGTCGCACCGCGCCAAGCTCGACAACAACGAGGCGCTGGCGCAAGTTCGCGGCTACGCTGGAGAAGGTCTGCGTCGATACCGTCGAGGCCGGCTACATGACCAAGGATCTGGCGCTGCTGGTCGGCGCCGACCAGCGCTGGCTGTCCACCACCGGCTTCCTCGACAAGGTCGCGGAAAACCTGACCAAGGCGATGGCGTAAGCGGTAGGCTATTCTTAAACCGTCATTGCGAGCCAGCGGGTCGCGCGTATGCGCGTCCGATGACAGGCTCCGCGAAGCAATCCAGAGTATGGAGATGACCGTTCCGGATTGCTTCGTCGCTTCGCTCCTCGCAATGACGACAATTCCGAAAGCACGACCATGCCACTCTCAAAGAGATTTGCGCTCGCCCTGCTGCTGCTGTCGGGTTCGCTGGTGAGCGCAGCCGCCGCCGAACCACCGCTTCCCGGCGCCATTGCGGCGCCGGGCGAAACCGTCGTGCTCAGCGTGCACGCCGAAGGCGCGCAGGTCTACGAATGCAAGGCCGGCGCCGACGGCAAGCTGGCCTGGGCGTTCCGCGAGCCGATCGCGACATTGCTGGCCGAAGGCAAGACCGTCGGCCGTCACTATGCCGGACCGACCTGGGAGCACAGCGACGGCAGTGCCGTGGTCGGCAAGGTTGCCGGCAGCGCCCCGGGCGCGACGCCGAACGATATCACCTGGCTCAAACTTGACGTGGTTTCCCGGCGCGGCAGCGGCATCCTCAGCCGCCGTCACCACGGTGCAGCGGATCAACACCGCGGGCGGAAAGCTCGACGGGGCCTGCGACAAGGCCGGCGCCTGGCGCAGCATGCCCTACTCCGCGGACTATGTGTTTCTGCGCAAACCCTGAACTTGCCGGGCAGCGTCAGGCGCTGCCCATCGCCTTTTCGATGGCCGCGAGCGCCGCATCGGCCTTGGCCCCGTCGGGCCCACCGGCCTGCGCCATGTCCGGCCGGCCGCCGCCGCCCTTGCCGCCGAGCGCCTCGGAGGCGATGCGCACCAGATCGACCGCGTTATAGCGCGAGGTGAGATCGCTGGTGACGCCGACCACGACGCCGGCCTTGCCGTCGGCGGTGACGCCGACGATGGCGACCACGCCGGAGCCGAGCTGTTTCTTGCCGTCGTCGACCAGGCTCTTGAGATCCTTGGTCTCGATCCTTCGATGGCGCGCGCCATCAGCTTGACGTCGCCGATCTCGCGCACGCCATTGCCGCTCGCCGCCGATCCATTGGTGGCTGCTGCGCCGCCCATCGCGAGCTTCTTGCGCGCCTCCGACAGATCGCGCTCGAGCTTCTTGCGCTCTTCCATCAACGCGGCGATGCGCGCCGGCATATCGTCGAGCGTGGTGCGCAGTTCCGACGCCGCTGACTTCGCCAGCGCCATGGTGTCGTTGGCGTGGTGCCGGGCATGGTTGCCGGTCAGCGCCTCGATGCGGCGAACGCCGGAGGAAACCGCGCTTTCGCCGGTCACCGAGATCAGGCCGATATCGCCGGTGCGGCGCACATGGGTGCCGCCGCACAATTCCACCGACCAGCCGAGCGCGTTGCTGCCGTGCTCGCGCGCGGTCTTGCCCATCGACACCACGCGGACCTCGTCGCCATATTTTTCGCCGAACAGCGCGCGCGCGCCGGCGTCGCGAGCATCGTCCACCGCCATCAGCCGGGTGGCGACCTCGTCATTCTCCAGCACCACATTGTTGGCGATATCCTCGACGCGGCTCAATTCTTCCGCGGTGATCGGCTTCTGATGCACGAAGTCGAAGCGCAGCCGGTCCGGCGCCACCAGCGAGCCGCGCTGCGCGATGTGGTCGCCGAGCACCTGCCGCAACGCTTCGTGCAACAGATGCGTCGCGGAGTGATGGGCGCGGATCGACGAGCGCCTGGCGTGATCGACCTCGAGCAGCAGCGCCGTGCCCGGCTTCAGCGTGCCCTGCTCGACGGTGCCGAGATGCACGAAGAGATCGCCGGCCTTCTTCTGGGTGTCGGTGACGCGAAACCGCACGCCCTCGCCGGTCATCACGCCGGTGTCGCCGACCTGGCCGCCGGATTCGGCATAAAACGGCGTCTGGTTCAGAACGATGGCGCCGGCCTCGCCGGTCTTGAGGCTCTCGACGTCCTTGCCGTCCTTCACCAGCGCGGCCACCACGCCCTCGGCGGTCTCGGTCTCGTAGCCCAGGAATTCCGTGGCGCCGAGTTTCTCGCGCAGCGGAAACCAGACGTTCTCGCTGGCGGTATCGCCGCTTCCCGCCCATGCCGCGCGCGCCTTGGCGCGCTGGCGCTCCATCGCGTCGGTGAAGGACGCGATGTCGACTGATATGCCGCGGTTGCGCAGCGCATCCTGGGTGAGGTCGAGCGGAAAGCCATAGGTGTCGTACAGCGTAAACGCGGTGTCGCCGTCGAACATGTCGCCCTTTTTCAAGCGACGCTGCTTTTCTCGTCGAGGATCGTCAAGCCCGCGTTCCAGCGTCTTGCGGAACCGGGTCTCTTCCAGCCGCAGCGTTTCCTCGATCAGGTTCTCGGCGCGCACCAGTTCGGGATAGGCCTGGCCCATCTCGCGCACCAGCGCCCAGACCAGCCGATGCATCAGGGGATCCTTGGCGCCGAGCAATTGCGCATGACGCATCGCGCGGCGCATGATCCGGCGCAGCACATAGCCGCGGCCTTCATTCGACGGCAGCACGCCGTCGGCGATCAGGAACGACGACGCGCGCAGATGATCGGCGATCACGCGCAACGAGGCCTTCTGCTCGCCTTGGGGATCGGCGCCGGTCAGCTCGGAGATGGCGCGGATCAGCGCCACGAACAGGTCGATGTCGTAATTGTCGTGCTTGCCCTGCAAGACCGCCGCGATGCGCTCGAGGCCCGCGCCGGTGTCGATCGACGGTTTCGGCAGCGGATTGCGCACGCCGGGTTCGAGCTGTTCGAACTGCATGAACACCAGATTCCAGATCTCGATGAAGCGGTCGCCATCTGCTTCCGGCGACCCCGGAGGCCCGCCCCAGATCTTGTCGCCGTGATCGTAGAAGATCTCCGAGCATGGACCGCACGGACCGGTGTCGCCCATCTGCCAGAAATTGTCCGAGCCTGCGATGCGGATGATGCGGGACTCCGGCAGGCCTGCGATCTTCTTCCAGAGATCGAACGCCTCGTCGTCGTCGATGTAGACGGTCGCCGTCAGCTTGTCCTTGGGCAGACCGAATTCTTTCGTCACCAGATTCCAGGCGAGCTCGATGGCGCGGTCCTTGAAATAGTCGCCGAACGAGAAATTGCCGAGCATCTCGAAAAAGGTGTGATGCCGCGCGGTGTAGCCGACATTGTCGAGATCGTTGTGCTTGCCGCCGGCGCGCACGCATTTCTGCGAGGTGGTGGCGCGCTGGTAGGGCCGCTTCTCGACGCCGGTAAAGACGTTCTTGAACTGCACCATGCCGGCATTGGTGAACATCAGCGTCGGATCGTTGCGCGGCACCAGCGGCGACGACGGCACGATCTCGTGGCCGTTATCCGCAAAGTAGTTCAGAAAGGTCGACCTGATTTCGTTAACGCCGCTCATGTGGGTCCAATCGCAAAACCGTCCGGGATCAGCCCGCAAACGGCCTTTTCTCCGGCGCAATGCTTTTAGACAAGGGAACTGACGGTGTCCAGAAAGTGTGCAGCGGATCAGGGGCTTGCCGCAGCCGCACAAGCGCCTTTGGCGAGCACCTTTGGATACTCGCTGCGCCGCGTTGACAGCCTTGGCGCCGCCGTGGTTTGCTCCTATCTATTCGAGACTGTCACGTCGGGAGAGATCGGCTTAAGGAAGCCGGCGCCGAAGGAGCAACCGCCCCGGAAACTCTCAGGCAAACGGACCGCGTGACTTGCTAGCATCTGGAAAGAGACGCCGCCGGGCCAGCGCCTGGGCGGGTCCGCCGACGGGATAATACTCTCAGGCACAGCGACAGATGGGGCTTCGACGGGTTTTTCGAGGAATTATCCTCGGGAACCGCGAGGGCCCGATTGATGCTTGCACGCGACGACATTCTCCGCTCGAAACGTACCCCTTTGCACGCGCTGCATCTGGCGCACGGCGGCAAGATGGTGCCGTTCGCGGGCTACGACATGCCGGTGCAATATGCCACCGGCGTGCTCAGGGAGCACCTGCATACCCGCAGCCTTGCCGGCCTGTTCGACGTCTCGCATATGGGCCAGATCGCGCTGCGCCCGAAGTCCGGCAAGGTCGAAGATGCCGCTTTGGCGCTGGAGCGGCTGGTGCCGCAGGACATCCTTGGCGTTGCACCGGGTCGGCAGCGCTACGCCCAGTTCACCAACACGACGGGGGCATTCTCGACGACCTGATGGTGGCGAATTTCGGCAGCCATCTGTTTGTCGTGGTCAACGCCGCCTGCAAGGCCGAAGACGAGGCGCATCTGCGCGCCAGCCTGTCGGATGTTTGCGTGATCGAGCCGCTTTCCGATCGCGCGCTGATCGCGCTGCAGGGGCCGAAGGCGGAATCGGCGCTGGCCAGGTTTTGCGCAGAGGCGCCCGCGATGCGCTTCATGGATTGCGGTCCGCGCCGCCTCGACGGCATCGATTGCTTCGTCTCGCGCTCGGGCTACACCGGCGAGGACGGCTTTGAGATTTCGGTTCCGGCCGAGCACGCCGAAGCGCTCGCCAGCGCGCTGCTGGAAAGCGGCGACGTGCTGCCGATCGGGCTCGGCGCGCGCGACAGCCTGCGGCTCGAGGCCGGGCTCTGTCTCTACGGCCACGACATCGACACCACGACCACGCCGGTCGAGGGCGCGCTGGAATGGTCGATTCAGAAGAGCCGCCGTCACGGCGGCGCGCGCGCCGGCGGCTTTCCTGGCGCGGATCAAATTCTCGCTGCAGCTTGAGAACGGCGCGCCGCGCCGCCGCGTCGGGTTGAGGCCGGAAGGCCGCGCGCCGGTGCGCGAGGGCGCAGCCGCTGTTCGCCGATGCAACTTCATCCCTGAACAGATCGGCCGCGTCACCTCGGGCGGCTTCGGCCCCAGCCTCAATGCGCCCATCGCGATGGGCTATCTGCCGCCTTCGCACGCCACGCCGGGCGATCTGGTATTCGCCGAATTGCGCGGACAGCGATTGCCGCTGCGGATCGCGCCGATGCCCTTTGTTCCCAACACCTACAAACGCTGAAACATCAACGTCAAAGGGATTTGTCATGACGACGCTGTTCACCTCCGACCACGAATGGCTCCGCATCGAGGGCGATGTCGCCACCATCGGCATCACCGATTACGCGCAGTCGCAGCTCGGCGACGTGGTGTTCGTCGAACTGCCGAAGGTCGGCCGCAGCCTGAAAAAGGCGGAAGCCGCCGCCGTGGTCGAATCGGTCAAGGCCGCCTCCGACGTCTACGCGCCGATCTCCGGCGAAGTGCTGGAAGTCAACGACGCGCTGTCGGCCGAGCCGGCGCTGGTCAATTCCGACGCCGGCGGCAAGGCGTGGTTTTTCAAACTGAAGATCGCGGACAAGAGCGAACTTGACGGCCTGATGGATGAGGCCGCGTACAAGGCGCACACGGCGTGAACGAATGAAGCAATTTGCCACCACACACTCAACGTCATCGCCTGGCTTGACCGGGCGACCCAGTACGCTGCGACGTTTCGGTTCAATCACCGACGTCCGCGATTACTGGATACCCCGCTTTCGCGGGGCATGACGATGAATAACGAGGAACGCCGCATGACCGCGCACCGTAAACCCACCGCCGATCCCGCCGCCAGCTTCGCGCGCCGCCACATCGGCCCCTCGCCCCGCGACGATCGCGGCGATGCTGGAAACCGTCGGCGCCAACAGCCTCGGCGCGCTGATGGCCGAGACGCTGCCGTCGTCGATCCGGCAAAAGACGCCGCTCGATCTCGGCCCCCCCTTGAGCGAGACCGAAGCGCTGGCGCATATGAGCGAGCTTGCGGCACAGAACCAGGTCTTCACCTCGCTGATCGGCCAGGGCTATTCGCGGCACGATTCTGCCGGCGGTGATCCAGCGCAACATCCTGGAGAATCCGGCGTGGTACACCGCCTATACGCCGTACCAGCCGGAGATCAGCCAGGGCCGGCTGGAGGCGCTTGTTCAATTTCCAGACCATGATCTGCGACCTGACCGGCCTCGATGTCGCCAACGCCTCGCTGCTCGACGAGGCCACCGCGGCGGCGGAAGCGATGGCGCTGGCGGAGCGCGCCGCGCCGGCCAAGGCAAAGTCGTTCTTCGTCGACCACGAGGTGCATCCGCAGACGCTGGCGGTGCTGCGCACCCGCGCCGAGCCGCTGGGCTGGAAGCTGATCGTCGGCGATCCCGCCACCGATCTTGACCACGCCGAGGTGTTCGGCGCGCTGCTGCAATATCCGGGAACGTCAGGCGCGGTGCGCGACCTGCGGCCCGTGATCGCGACGCTGCATGCCAAGGGCGCGCTGGCGATCGTCGCCGCCGATCTCTTGGCGCTGACGCTGCTGGCGTCGCCGGGCGAACTCGGCGCCGATATCGCGGTCGGATCGGCGCAACGGTTTGGGGTGCCGATGGGATATGGCGGACCGCACGCGGCCTATATGGCGGTGCGCGATGCGCTGAAGCGTTCGCTGCCCGGGCGCATCGTCGGGCTGTCGGTCGATTCGCGCGGGCGAGCCGGCCTATCGGCTGGCGCTGCAGACCCGCGAGCAGCATATCCGCCGCGAAAAAGCCACCTCGAACATCTGCACCGCGCAGGTGCTGCTGGCGGTGATCGCCTCGATGTACGCGGTCTATCATGGCCCGGAAGGGCTGACCCACATCGCCCGCAATGTGCATCGCCGCACGGCGCGTGCTGGCGGCGGGTTTGCGCAAGCTCGGCTTTGCGCCGCTGTCGGAAGCGTTCTTCGACACGGTGACGGTAGATGTCGGCGCACAGCAGAACCGAGATCGTCGCCGGCGCCGTGGCCGAGAAAATCAACCTGCGGATCGGCGAAGGCAGGCTCGGCATCGCACTGGACGAGACCACGACGCCGGCCGACGTCGAAGCGGTGTGGCGCGCATTCGGCGGCGGGTTGATCTATGCGGAGGTCGAAACCGGCGCGCGCGACGCGCTGCCGCCGGAACTGAAGCGCGCAAGCGCGTTCCTCACCCATCCGGTCTTCCACGCGCATCGCTCCGAGACCGAGCTGCTGCGCTACATGCGCAAGCTCAGCGACCGCGATCTGGCGCTCGACCGCGCCATGATTCCGCTGGGCTCCTGCACCATGAAGCTCAACGCCACCTCGGAGATGATCCCGCTGACCTGGCCGACATTCGCTCATCTGCATCCGTTCGCGCCGCGCGAACAGGCGCGAGGTTATCACGCGTTGTTCGAACGGCTGGAGCAATGGCTGTGCGATATCACCGGCTATGACGCGATCTCGCTGCAGCCGAATTCCGGCGCGCAGGGCGAATATGCCGGCCTGCTCGCGATCCGCGGCTATCACGCCGCGCGCGGCGAGCCGCACCGCAAGGTGTGCCTGATCCCCTCCTCCGCGCACGGCACCAATCCGGCCTCCGCCAGCATGGCCGGGATGGAGGTGGTGGTGGTGGCCTGCGATGAGCGCGGCGACGTCGACGTGAACGACTTGCGCGCCAAGGCAGCACTTCATTCAAACAATCTCGCCGCTGTCATGATCACCTATCCCTCCACCCACGGCGTGTTCGAGGAGCACATCAGCGAGATCTGCGACATCGTGCATGGCGCGGGCGGACAGGTCTATCTCGACGGCGCCAACATGAACGCGCAGGTCGGGCTGTCGCGGCCCGGCGATTACGGCGCCGATGTCAGCCATCTCAACCTGCACAAGACGTTCTGCATTCCGCACGGCGGCGGCGGCCCCGGCATGGGACCGATCGGCGTCAAGGCACATCTCGCGCCGTTCCTGCCGGGGCATGCGTCGACCGATGGCGGCAAGCCCGCCGCGGTGGGGCCGGTATCGGCGGCACCGTTCGGGTCGGCGTCGATCCTGACCATCTCCTACATCTATATCCTGATGATGGCAGGCGAAGGTCTGACGCGGGCCACCGAGGTCGCGATCCTCAACGCCAATTACATCGCCACAAGACTGGATCCGCATTTTCCGGTGCTGTACCGGAATGCAAAAGGCCGCGTGGCGCATGAATGCATCATCGATCCCCGCGCCCTGAAGGCAGCGAGCGGCGTCACCGTCGACGACATCGCCAAGCGGCTGATCGATTACGGCTTCCATGCCCCGACCATGAGCTTTCCGGTGCCGGGCACGCTGATGATCGAGCCGACCGAATCCGAAGCCAAGGCGGAGCTGGATCGCTTCTGCGACGCCATGATCGCGATCCGGCGCGAGATCGCCGAGATCGAATCCGGGCGCTGGAAAATCGAGGCCTCGCCGTTGCGCCACGCCCCGCACACCGTGCACGACATCGCCGACGACAACTGGGCGCGGGCCTATTCGCGCGCCGAGGGTTGTTTCCCGGCCGGAACGTCGCGGGTGGACAAATACTGGTGTCCGGTGGGACGCGTCGACAACGTCTATGGCGACCGCAATCTGGTGTGCTCGTGCCCGCCGATCGAGGATTACGCGCAAGCGGCGGAGTGAGAGGAAGCAACGGCATCGTGTCCCGGACGCGGTGCAGCGTCCTTACGCTGCGCCGCAGAGCCGGGACCCACACTTTCCTTGTTTAGGCTTGGACCCCGGATCTGCAGCGCATCACTTCGTGCTGCGCAGCGTCCGGGGAACGAGTCTGCGCAGAAGGCAGCAAATTCGTGTCCCGGACGCGGCGCAGCGTCCTTCACGCTGCGCCGCAGAGCCGGGACCCACACTTTCCTTGTTAAGGCTTGGACCCCGGATCTGCAGCGCATCACTTCGTGCTGCGCAGCGTCCGGGGAACGAGTCTGCGCAGAAGGCAGCAAATTCGTGTCCCGGACGCGGCGCAGCGTCCTTCACGCTGCGCCGCAGAGCCGGGACCCACACTTCCCTTGTTGAGCAATGGACCCCGGATCTGCAGCGCAATCACTTCGTGATGCGCTGTGTGGGAAACAATCAGCAATTCAATTCGCTCGTCAGATCACGCCAGCTCGGATTGAGCTTCTCGATCAGGGCGATCTTCCATGCACGCCGCCATCGCTTCAGGGAATGTTCCCGTGCGCGTGCTTCAAGAATAGAGTCAAACGCTTCGAAATAGACGAGCTGATCAACCCCGTATTTGCGCGTGAAGCCGGGGACAAGCTTCGCCTTATGTTCCGGCAGTCGCCGCGGGAGGTTGTTGGTGACACCAACATACAGCGTCCCATTCGGCTTGCTCGCGAGAATGTAGACATAGAACGTCCGGTGCATTTTCGCTCGTACCGCCTTGCAGGATGCAGTACGCTGGCAGCACGCGGCGTACTGCCGGATAGGCCTTGGGTCCCGGCTCTGCGGAGCAGCGCAAAGAGCGCTGCACCGCGTCCGGGACACGTTGGCTCAGCCGGCTTCGCTAAGGCGCGATCAAGGCTTGGTTCGCCGGGTCCCAGCGCCACAGCCGATCACTGGTCAATTCGGTGCCGGCCCACCAGCGATGGATCGGATTGTGCCGGGTGAAATCCTCGCGGCCGGCCAGAACGGCCTGACCAAGAGCGGTGAGTGACAGCCTGCTTCGTTTGTAGCGTTCGTGACGGTCACGGTCCTCGTGCAGCTCCAAGTGTGAAAGGCCCCTCATCCAGGCCCGACACGAGAGGTACCGGACAGTGCGCCAGACCGTCCAACAGCGCGCCTATTGTCCAATAGCTGAATACACACCGCTTGTTGCGCTTCTCATGGCCGGGAAAAACGTCGGACGGGCCGACATTGTCTTCCGAGATCAATTCAAGCATCCGCATTTCCGTGGCGCCGAGCCCGGTCACGGGCATTGGAAGTTCCTCAAGAAGCATCATGACCGCCGACCGAAACCGCGGCAGAGCACTCAAATCCGTCGAAAGAAGATGGCACCATGCGCGTGGTGTCGGCTCGCGATAGGCCTTCCACGCCGAACGGGCGATTTCGAGCTGTTCTTTCCGTATCTTGACGGCGGGCATCGGCGATGCCGCGATATCCTCCGAAGAAAGGTTACCGATCGGGACGTCCGCCTGCACCAAATTCATCTTTGAAATGATTGTCTCGTGAGGGCGGAAATAATCGAGCAGCCAAATCAGGATCAATTGGGCGTTCGGATCGGGATCGATCCACAAGTCGTTCACGTCGAACGCTTCGCAGAGATCGATCAGGCGGGTGCTTCGATCAACGTTATCAAGATACTTCCTGTAGATACGCAACAACCAATCATCGTCGGCTTGCTCATGCTGCGAGGAAGACGGCGTCAGCGAATTGGCAATTTCGAATTCCGGTGGCAATCGTTGCCTGACGAAGAAGCGATGGCCGAACGGTATCACCGCATCGGCGATACCGGGCTGCCTGAGGCATCCCGCGCTCGAGTCGCTGGTGGTCAGGATCAAACGCTTCACAGGCATCCTCCCGCTATAGATAAAAACGAAACGCGGCTGCCAAGTAGATCGTTAGGATGGGTGGAGCGCAGCGATACCCGTCCTGGCCGCATGTGTGTCGGATCTCGCGATGGGTTTCGCTGCGCTCTACCCATCCTACCTTCTGCAATTCAAGGCGCGATCAGCACCGGATCCCATCGCCACAGATTGTCATTGGTCAACCGGGTGCCGCCCCACCAGCGATCGATCGGGTTGTGCCGGCTGAAGTCTTCCTGGTGCGCGACAACCGCCTTGCCGAATTGGGTCAGCGACAACCGGCTGCGAAGATACGCAGGATGACGGGCGCCCAGATTTTCCCGGTCGATTGTACGTAGCGCGTTATCGAGACCGGCCACCGCGGGTTTCGGACCAAACGCCAGTCCGTCCAGCAGATAGCCGTGTTCCCACTCGCCGAAGACACGCGTCCGTCGCAAGCCGTAAAGGTGAAACAGCGCGTTCGTCGAGGCATATCCCCACGCGATCATCTCCAGCATCCGCATTTCGGTGGCGCCAAGCCCGGTCGTACGGGAAGGAAGCTCGTTCAGTAGCTGATGCAGAGCGGGCCTCAGCAGCAGCAAGCTGCTCATATTTCTGGCCAACGCATCCACGCAGGCTTGCGGCGTCGCCGCGCGATAGGCCTGCCAAGTCACGGCAGCCGTCTCGAGTTCATCCTTGCTGACGTCGACGTTCGGTACCTCCCACTTGCGAAGCCCTTCGAGGGGGATTTCGTTTAAATTGAAGGAGAGGAGACCCACTTTCAACCGGGGCAGGATGTCGGGATAGTGACGCAAATGATCGAGCAACCATATCTGGAGCAATTGGTCATTCGGCATCGAGTCGAACCATAGCTCGACCGCGTCGAACTGCATGCAAAACTCAACCAGCCCCATCGGCGGAGGTCCAAGATCCCGAGGCCAACGGCCATAGTCCGACCAATGATTTCCGCGGGCGTGCTTGCCGGAGCCCTTTCCAAGGTAGCTGGCAAGCTTGTCCGGAGACGGCAACTGTCCCCACGCGAAGCGAAAGGTAAAGGGAATCACGACGTCCGCGATGTCCTTGCCATCACGCTTGAGACTTACGCCGGAAATGCTCGTCAGAATTGCGCGCCGCATGGCTCCTGTCCGCTCTACGCAAAACAAAACGGGCGCCGCGAACGTCGGCAATTCAACGTTGACAGCGCCCGTAAACGTCGAACCTTGAAAGCACCAAGGTTCGAAGAAAATCTCAATCCTCCGCGGGCTCGTCGCCCTCAGCGTCGCGCTCGGGAGAGCCCGCCAGGATCTGTTCGGCGATCAGGCCGGAGTTCTGGCGGATCGCCGCCTCGATCTTGGCGGTCATGTCGGGATTGGCTTTCAGGAACGCCTTGGAATTTTCGCGGCCCTGGCCGAGCCGCTGGCTGTCGTAGGAGAACCAGGCGCCGGATTTTTCGACGATGCCGGCCTTGACGCCGAGATCGAGGATCTCGCCCATCTTGGAGACGCCCTCGCCATACATGATGTCGAATTCGACCTGCTTGAACGGCGGCGCCAGCTTGTTCTTCACCACCTTGACGCGGGTCTGGTTGCCGACCACCTCGTCGCGCTCCTTGATGGCGCCGATGCGGCGGATGTCGAGCCGCACCGAGGCATAGAACTTCAGCGCATTGCCGCCGGTGGTGGTTTCCGGCGAGCCGTACATCACGCCGATCTTCATCCGGATCTGGTTGATGAAGATCACCATGGTGTTGGATTTGTTGATCGAGGCGGTGAGCTTGCGCAGCGCCTGGCTCATCAGCCGCGCCTGCAGGCCGGGCAGCGCATCGCCCATCTCGCCTTCGAGTTCGGCGCGCGGCACCAATGCCGCCACCGAATCGACCACCAGCACGTCGACCGCGCCGGATCGCACCAATGTGTCGCAGATTTCCAGCGCCTGCTCGCCGGTGTCGGGCTGCGAGATCAGCAGTTCGTCGATGTTGACGCCGAGCTTGCGGGCGTAGACCGGGTCGAGCGCGTGTTCGGCATCGATAAAGGCGCAGATGCCGCCCTTCTTCTGGCCCTCGGCCACGGTGTGCAGCGCCAGCGTGGTCTTGCCCGAGGATTCGGGTCCGTAAATCTCCACCACCCGGCCGCGCGGCAGGCCGCCGACGCCGAGCGCGATGTCGAGCCCGAGCGAGCCCGAGGAAATGGTCTCGATATCCATCGAGCGGTCGTTCTTGCCCAGCTTCATCACCGAGCCCTTGCCGAACTGGCGCTCGATCTGGGAGAGCGCGGCGGACAGGGCCTTGGTCTTGTCCATGGAGGATCCTTCGACGATACGCAGGGCAGTGGCGGACATGGGTGTTGCTCCTTATGGCGGGGATTCGCTAGCGGGACAAACGGATGGCAATGGCTTTAATCAGCGACTGATGGAACACTGTACCCCATTTGTTCTTGGTTCGCAATATGTTCTTTTTTGGACGGGCCGGAAATGGCCCATAAGGCCAGTCACCGCCCCATTTAGCTCCATCTAAAAAGGATCGGCCCCAGCTCGGGGGAAGCTGGGGCCGAAGTTTAGAAGTGCCGGGAGGGGGGATGGGCCGGCACAATGCCTGATGTGGTTTCGCTGTTCGCCGAAACCATTAAATTCGGTTTTAGAATCCCAGGAGTGGCCTGCCGTCCCGACGTGAGGCTAGCCAGGCATCAATCGCGCGTTTCGGGTTCAGTTGAGGGACCGCCGGGTGGTCCATAGGCCACACTAAGTATCCGCCCTTGCGCAGCAACGGCCAGCTCAAGATAGTATCGAGAAGCACTCCGTCAAAGCGATGATCGGCATCGACATAGACGAAATCGAATGTGCGCCCTCGCAATAGACTTGTTGATGGCTCAGTGAGCCTGCAACAGGGCACACAAGGCAGCGATCAAACTGAAACGCCGACCGGACGCCCGTTTGCCCTCAGCATGATCCGCTGGCTGACCTTATGCCCATAACGGATCAGCTTGCGCTCCCACGTGATATGAGAGAGCCAGGCTATCGCGACCGTGCAGCACCAGGCGACAAGAAAAAAAACGATCCGAATCTGGACTGCCTGGGATTCGAAAACCGGGCCAATCGCCTCGCCCATCAGAAGCAAAACGATTGCGTGCACTAAATAGCCGCCGTAGGAGACCTGTCCGACGGCAACCAGAAGCGGATGTTCAATCAGACTGAACACCCTCCATCCGGCGATCGCACCGGCCAAGGTGGCGGCAGCGCAGAAATTCATCACGATGTAGACGAAGACCTCTCTCTTCTCGCCGTAGAGCACGCCGGAGACAATATTCCGGATTGCGTCAATACCATGGGCTCCGAACCTGATATTAATGCCGATATACGTTGCGACGTAGACCGTAGCCATAACGAGAGCTAGCCATGCCAATTTCGTAGCAAACTGGGGATGGCACCGGATCGCGGGTTCGAAATGGGCGAGCAAAGCGCCTAACGCAAAGGCGTCAAACTGCCCAAAGGAAGAGGCGTACACTCCGAATGCGATGCGCGCGGCATCCCATCCATGCGCCGCCATCTGCCCGGCCATCACACTTCTCAAGACAGGAACGAGGAAGCAGATTGCAATTAACCCAAAGATAGCGCGGTCGCGGTTCACCAGCAAAATCAGAATTGGAAAGAGAACGTAAAACTGCTCCTCGACGCTTATGGTCCAAAGATGGCCAAAGGCTGAGAATTGCGGCTCAACGCTAAAGATCATCCTCCAGTTATAAGTGAACGTGGCCAGATAGGGCAGCTCTCGATACTGCTCCGAGTAGCCCAGCAGCCGAATGACCAATAGGCAAATAATAATGTACGCGGCATACGGCGGGACGATCCGGAAGATTCGTCTGATCACGAAAGAGAGATAGTGGAAAAGCGGGGCCGGCTTAAAAGTGGCCTTTTCCGCGATGAGGTTTCGAGAGATGACAAATCCTGAAATGACGTAGAACAGCCAAACCCCGGTCCATCCAAATGGAAGCAGTTTGCAATGCTGTGCGATGACCATTGTCATCGCAAGGGCCCGCAACGAGTTGATCGAGTAAATTCGTTGGGTCATCAATTAACGCACTCGACCAATTGGACATGATCTCCGATCACCACCGAAACCACACCACCAGTCGAAACCGCAGTTGGCTCGGAAGAGCGGAGAACATCGTAGACCTTACTGGAATGGCAAGGCTTGTCGAATGTCAGCGTCGCAGTGATCCCGTCGGCTTCGAGCGGCTGCCCGGTGGCACGATCCCAAAACATCGTCTCCCGCCAAACTGCGGCCACTTGAGTGCCGTTGGATTTCATCAACCCCAACGTGAAAAATTGGTCCTGCGGCTTTTGAACGTCCAAATGAAAAGATCCATTGGAAGGTAGCTTGCTATTGGGTTTTGGACGGCTGGGTTCGGTGGCGGACCCGCTTTCTCGTTCTCCGAGAACTTGCACAAGATTTCTGATCGCTCGAGCCGCAACTTTGGGCCGATTTTCAAATGTGAACAGGCCGAAATGAAATTCCAGTTGCTTCGACGCCGGGTCCGGCTTCTGATCCAGCAGCTCGTAAATATAGAGTTTGTCATAGCCGGATCGTGCCGCGTCAAACAAGCCATTTAGCAGACCTTTGGCTTGCGTGCGCTCGTCAACACCGATGACTAACCATCCACTTTGAGGCATCGTCGCATAACCAAATTCCGTAATGACTTTCGGCAAAACCTGTTGAAGTGATTTATACGCTTCAATTTTTTCAGGATTGATCCAGATCGACGGCTGCTGCCCATTTTGCGCATAGGCATGCGCATTCATCACGTCAGCATATCCCTCCAACGACGACCCGTACGTGTATTTTGGATCCTTAAGCATCTCGAACCCCGTCATGTCGATGACCGGGATGTGTCTAACGTCCGGACTTGCTTTGATGGATTGGTACAGCGCCTTTTGACCGGCCGCAGCTGCTGCGAGCCCGCTTTGATCCTCAAACGTCACGGGAAAATTGTTGATTTCGTTATAGCCCTCGACGGACGCTACGGAGCCAGGTACCGCCTTCTCAAGGTTGCGGACCAAGTCCACAGCCTCTGCCGGGCGCCAGCCGCCGGAAAAAATCAGGTTAAGCCTTATCCCCTCAAAGACCATGCGTCTCAGCGCATCGCGCGCTTGCATGTCTGCCGGCGCACCAGTGCCCGGCATGACGTCACGTACCTGACTGACGCCGATGAACCTCAGCGCCTGCAAGACATTTGTCGAGTTCGCGTATGCGCCGTCGGTGTAACGCATGTGTACGTTGACGCCGATCATCTGGACCAATTGCGACGTCGATATGGACCTTACTTGATCGTACGCCTTCGCTATTCGCGTGGGAATAACCACGGCTCCGATCACGACGACAAGGACAGCAACTATACGCATTGCTTTGTGAAACCTCATCCGTACGCAACCTTTTTTAAGTGTCCTTCCCCGTGCCGCTGCTCATCTACTTATAAGGGCGACAAAAATTACTTATAAGAAGGGTGACAAACTCAGTATACAATATAACTCGTTCTTTTTGAGACGACCGAATTCTAGGACGACCGAAGAATTCGTCGGCCCCGAACGACCTGGTTTCTCACAAAACCAGCATTGGCGGAATCGCTCCAGGCAATTGCGGCGAAGGCAAAGAAAGGCATCCCCAGATCGGTCAGAGAACCCGAGATAGTCGCTGTAATCAGCCAAGCAACGCAGGCTGACTTGGCAGCTTGTCGATACGCACCCTCCAGCGAGTCGTACGCTCCGGCGTTGTTTCCACCAAAAAATATGCCTGCGAAAAACAAGGCAAATAATCCCGCACCAATGACGCCGAGATTGGCAATGACCGCGAGCGGAAAACTTGACGTGCGCATACTTCCGTTACCTGCTCCAAAACCGAACGTGTCAACGAAAACCTGCCAAGCCTGGACGTTCCATGAGGACCGTTCCTCTCCGGAAAAGCTCGACAGCTTGCTGAACACCGTGGTGTCGAGAAGGTTATAAACATAGGCCGACGCATCTTCGTTCAATGCTATGGCGCAGCCGAGGATTGAGAATACGATCGGGGCGCCGACCAGAAAGAAAAACATCTGCGAAGTCGGCGGCCGGCGCATCATAACAAAGAGGGTCTCAGAATAACTGAACAGCAACATGGCGGCGAGCCCTACGGTGGCGGTCGACGAGGTCGAGAAGATCAGCGCGCAGAGCGACAGCGATGACAGTGTAAACATCAGTCGCGGGCGCACGCCCAATAACCATAGCTTCGTTGCAAATGCGAAATAACCCAGCGTCGCCGCTCCGAACGCAGACGCCTCAATAAAGGAACCAACTATTCTCTTGGAGCCCGCCAGCTCGGTTTCAGAAAGCAACGCATAATTGGCATTGCGAATAAACGCCAGCAACTCGGTTGTACCAGTCGCGTAAGTCGCGAGATCAAGCCCGGCAAAAATCAAGTTTAAGATCACGCAACAAACCGCGGCATTTCCTACAATCAATCTTCCAGTTGTATCCCTGGCATAGCCGTAAATCAGGATGAAGCAGATGAAGTCTGCAATCAAATAGATCGACTGGGTCAAATTTGCCATCGTTGGTGCGAGCGGAAAATCGAAAGAGCCTGCAGCACGGACCGCGATGACGAACGTCTGGCCCGCAAACAATCTCGGCAGGAAAAACGCCGAAATCGCACTGTAGACAACTGTCAAGAGCAACCAAAAGCCGGGCCGGCCTGGGACAATGCCCTCGACGATTTTCTGAAAAACATGACGGTCGCCAATCAATCTTACGGCAAGGAATCCAAGAAGAAGATGAGCTGGCGATATGTTGGTCCCGCCCAGAGAGTTCAGGACAAACGCCGCGGCCGAGCCCAAGAGCGTCGCGCAAAAGAAAGCATACAAAATGAACGAGGCGTCGAAAAAAAAGCCGACCAAACCTATCGCAAGAGCAAGAACTCCAACCGCCTGGATTGTCATAGCACCGCTCGACTACGGTTGGACCCAATCGCCACTTGTTCACCCTTGTTGACGCGCAGGAACGACATTCCTGCAAAATGACCAAAACGTCAAAAATGTCGGTCAACTATTTCCTCAGTGCGCCGCCGTCAGAGCGAGGCAGAAATTTTCCAAAGTCTGAGAATAGCCGATTTATTAGTATACTTCGAGAAGAAAAACCGCACCGGAGCTGAAGCAATGGAAATGAAGCAATCCGGTCCGGCGAGATCGTTGGGCGCTCATGAGAGCTCATCCTTCTGGGTTGGTAAATCGGCCCAGAAGCAAAATCATTCGAGCGCCCGTGACGCCGGCCGTCGAGCCCGCCAATTTCTCGAGGGCCTGGATGGCCGCCCATTTGCCGTTATCGACCTGCCAAAGATGGGCGCTTGACTGCGTTAGGGGCCAAAACAAAAGCGATGCGGGCATCTTGGCCGCTTTCGCACGCTCGCACGCCGCGCTAAAATAGCGAGCAGGCGAGGATCGAGGGTCCGCGCATCGTCGACGTCGGCTTGTCGTGAGCCTGGAAAGGGAGAATGTTCCCGGCATGGATCCAATCAGTTTCAGGATGAGGCACTTACTTGCGTTTGTTGTGGTGGCGGGAATAACCGCGGCCGTGCTGCGTCATTTTTTTCATGTTGATGTCGGCCTCTCCCGCGGGGAAATTCGCACAGGGGCTTTGATAGCGGCGACTGTCGGAATTTTTCTTGTGGTCGTTTTATTCCGAAGGAAGCGCCGGCCGTGAATGGCCATGATTCCAGCGCCAGATCCCTAGCTGCCCTCTCAATCGTGACACACGCCATTGGCGGTGGCGAGAAAAGTGCCCGGATTCTCAAAACCGGCCAGCGCGACAGGAGTGGCCAGTCTTAAAGTAGCTGGCTTTCGCCCCCCGCTTCCGCGTCACCGGATCGGTGACGAACAATCCGGTACGTGGACCACAGACTGGGCGTTCTTGTGATCCCTGACTGGGGCTTGCAGGTAATCGGCGTTTTAAGTGGCATCTTATTTTTGGCAAGACCAGCTTAAGAACAGCTCAAGACAGCTTAAGAACAATGGCTTAGACAGGTTGCAACCTCCCAGAATTAAAACCCAGAGCCATTTTAAAGGTGAGCTTGATTTAATCAATAATATGAATTATCATTTAAAATCAATACGCTATTTGCGTCAAAAAACGTCGGCAGCGAAGACTATTTTCATAATTTCTGTTGTGAAAACGAGTTCCACCATGCACTTGCGCACCTGGCTCTCGAAAGACGCTGCCACTGCGCACAGTGTGACCATCACTTTGGTACTTATTGTCAGTGCGATTGCTGGTCGTCAATTTTTTATGGACGGAGCAAACTCTGTCGTACAGTCATTTCTCGATCCATTGTGGTATCCACGAGATCAAGAAACGCCGAGACGTTTTTTTGCCGTAGTCTGGACCACTGCCCCGGTTCGGCTAATCGGCCTCTTGTTTCCTTCACAGGTTCAGATGGCAACCTTCGCGTACGGAGTTGCCACTTACTGTCAGATAGCGATTCCGCTGATTGTTACAATAAATTCCAGGTTGAATTCCCTCACCAAGAGCCTGCTGGTTACATTGTTTATTTCTGCCACGATCTTTCTTTCCAATTTCGCCGCAACGGAGCTCCTTTTTGCATTGGGTCTTACAACGGTTTTCGTCGTATATTCCCTTGACGACGAGCGAGATCCTCGTGCGTTCCGGCGGCTCCTTATTGGATTCTTACTTCTGGCGAGCTACGAAATTGTCGCGCTGTCAAACATTATGCTCGCAATCGGCATCTATACCGGCCGGCGATCCAAACAGGTCTCGTTCAACAAGGAGCTTGCGCTATCCGCAGTCCTTTTCCTCGCCCTGCCGTTTCAAATAATTTGTCATTTTGGAGAGACCACGCGTCCGGGTCACGATGCGTTTCATTGGTTCGTGTTTGCAATAAGCGGTATCTTTATTGCGGCATTATTGGCGGGAGCGATCTACTTCAAGCTTGCTGGAGAAAACTTTGTTCTCCGGACCGCCGCTCCTTTTGTTGCTTTCGCTGTTCCGCTTTGCATTTTAATTATACCGGCATTGATTGGCCTTCGTACGCGGGAATTTCAGTACGCTTATCCATCGCGAATTTACAGCGCTGGCATTGTGGCGTTGATCGCTTCGTTACCGATCATTCTTAACCGCGACCTTGTTGAATGGCCGTCCCGATTCTTCGATTGGTTCGGAGAGAGAGCGTTACGTGATCTAGCGATAACGTTGTTAGCGGGGTTCTATGGCGTCAGCATTGCTGCAAGTCTGGATGCATTTCGATATCAACGGCAACTAGACAAAGAGCTATCACAGTACTCAGGGTTGGTGAGCGTCGAGAGTTGTAGTTTTTGTGCTGAACCTGCGAAATTCGGATTGCCAAATTTGAGTCACACTCCGGTTTGGCCGGCGTACGGCATGGCGCACACTCTTATGCATCCGGAATTACCACCAGTGGTGACCTTTGGGCAGGGCGGAACGAGTGATGTCCCAAGGGAGCTGGTTGATACGTTCATGGCGCGTCAGCTAGCTCTCAGGAATATAGGCAGTGATGCTGCTCCCAGGGCCGGCAGCTTTTCTGATCCCGATCCGAGTTCGGTCCAGAAAGCCGGCAATCGCGAGCGGCGCACTGATGACTTAAAAACAGGACCTCCATCGGACCTGCACGTATCATCGCAATTCCAGAGCGAGTTTTTTCGGCCCGAATAGATCTCAATGCCAAGATCGCTTGAGCGGATGCACTGCACCAATTGATCACAAGAGAAGCTAGATCTTCCTGCACTTGGCTTGGCACCGCGATGCTGCGGCACGTTACTCGCAAGGCGTCAGGGCAATCCTCGGCGGGCAGTCACGGCGCGAGACCCCTCGTAGGTCGCTGGTTTCGGGCGCGAGAATGCCAAGGCATCCGGATTATGAACTTTGGATCAACCGACGGCGACCCATCGGCGAACAAGCAGGCTGCCGGTTCACCGCGCAGCCAGGACAGATCGAGGGCGGCATCGATCATGCGCACCAGATAATCGCCGTGACCAGCCTGGCCAAGGTGAAACTATTAAGACAGTTGACCTTGATTGCTCGTCAGCCGTCCAATCACGGCGGGCGCTCGCTGATGTTCAGTCAGCAAGACGGAATCACGACTTACCACTTACCTCAGCCGGCTTCTGCAACAAAATCTGTACCAGCGCCTTCAAAATTCGTCGTCCTACCCCCGCCTGCGCTTCGGACGATCGATCAAGAAATCATCCATTTTCTTGCCCGCCTTGAGTTGCGCCACCATCCACCGAGGCTGCTTGCCGCGACCGGCCCAAGTCTCCGACGGGTCCGAGGGGTTTCGGAATTTAGGAACGACCGGGGGATAGTTCCGGCGGACCGCACGGCGTTCACTGGGCGACGAACTTTCGTTTTTGTTCTTCGCTCGATCAACATTCAAACTGCGGTTTAGCTTGGCAAGGCGCTCTTCTAGCTCGCGCTTTTCCGAAGAGATCCTTTCAGACAGAATTGCGCCTACCTGTTCGTGGAGAGCCCACAATTCGTCCACGGACAACGAGGTTAGATGGTACTTGCTCAACTTCATCACATTTCCAGGATTTTTGTGCCAATAGCAAAATTGGCCAGTTCAGCGCCCTTTCTCATCTAAACCATTAAACCTTCCGTTTTCAATGCTTCTGAGTGTCGTTTGAGCATTTTTCCGCGCTGTTAACAAAATTCTGAACTTCCCTCACCATTGAATTGGGACTCCGATTCGCGCCGAGAAATGACAGATTGCTGATGTTGCGGTGCGTTTACCCTCCCCGAGGAGCTACAATTGTCCGTTCGGACAGAATCCGGGTCGCTGCGCCCGTTGACCGAGCAGTTTATTGAAAGGGTCCCATCACGACGACGGACGGTTTTGCCGGCCATTCGACGCTTCAAAATCCGGCCACTTTTCCGGGGATTTACCGCAACGAAGTTGGAAAAACTTTAACGGAAAAACGAGACGTCTGGTTAGTCGCCCTTCGCTAACGGAGGGTCCCCATGGACCTGAACGCCCGATTGCGCGATTTGGTCCGGTCAACCGTCAGCCAAGGTTCGCGACGTCGGCGCATGATCAGTCGCCGCAAAAAATCGTTTTTTGCAAGTCCTTCCGCAAGCCGCAGGCGCTCTTCATCGATCTTGCGAAGGGACAAATCATGTCGGTAAATTTCGCCTTCAATCTGTGCGCGGGTGCAGATATCTTCTCCATTTTCATTCCCAAAAGCAAATTGCGAGCCCATTTTCTAATCCTTGCTCTGAATGGAAAGATATAAACCCGGCCCCCGCTTCTCCAGAATGAACTGATGTTCACGCAACTTTGCGACAATACCGAGACGAATCCCGGAGGATATTTCGGTATGCGGCAATGTGCCTTCTTGCACGCGGCAACGTGCCTCCTTGCACGCGGCAACGTGCCTTCTTGCACAATGTGTGCCAGCGGAAGCCAGCCCGGTGGGGGAATTCCATCATCTTTCAGGTTCACGACAGACCTTCTAAATAATTCAAACAGCGGTACGGCTATCCTCCATGCCGATCTGGCGCGGCTGACCGTGTTCGGCGAAACTCTATACAAACTGCCGAACTCTCGAACCGACCGCCTTCTGCCACCGGTGTTCAGGAAGCGATTAATTCGGCGAGTATGGCCGGCCGTTTTTGCGCCGACGGCGGCCTCTTGGATAACGATGCATTCCGCCGCCTGCCGCGCTTCAATGCCAGGGCCGTCACGGGTCTGCCGGATCAATCTGACATCTTTCCCAAATACCGACTTTAACTTATGGGCAGGAATGGCGCTGTCCGTCATAGCCCCTGTAAGTCCCGGATGCTGGATTGTAGGTCCGATAGCGGAGGCAGCGGTAGCCGTCCCCTTGGCTCGTGGCGCGTTCGCGCGGCTCGTGCTCAACGCGCTTCTTCAGCAGTGGAACTGTTTCGACGGGTTGAGCAATCGGTTTGCTCTCCGGTGGAGGCGCGCTATCCGGTTGTTTTGCGGCCTGCACCGGCGCCTCTTCTGCGGCGGGTTTCCGCTCCACGGCCTTTCCGCGTTGCCGTTCGATAAACTCCTTGCATTGAATCGGGAAAACGATTTCTCCAGAAGCGGTCAGCCCGATCGGCATACAGGCGCCCGGCGGCACGTCTTCCTTCATTGAAGGTTCCGCGGGAGCGGGGCTCGGACCCACCGTACCGGTTGTCTGAGCGAGAGCGGCGCCGCTCGTCACCGTGAGAAGGAAAACCGACAGATGCTTCATGGTTTCTCTAAATCAATGTTTCACCGACAGTTCCGACCGTCAGAAATTGCTCCAAATTGCCAATCGAAAAGAAGAACCGCACGATATCACCAAAGTGATGTGTTCAGCGGTATGTACCCAGCAGCCCATCACTTTACTTCAGGTTGAGTCCGCCGCTCGAACCTTGGATGATCTACGCGGCAACATTTTAGCGCGATCTTGGGAGCAATGTTAGCGGTCGCCAGTCCAGCGGGCGCCTATTATAGGTTTTATCCGCTAGATGTTGGGCATCCTACCACACAGGCAACATCGAGTGAAGAAGGACACTGAGAGGTCATCCCGCATTTTCGGCGAAGTAGCAGGAGATCATATCTGCTCGCCTCCAAGACCAAGACCTTTACTGCGGCTCAGGACGGTGATGCCGTAACGCGGATCTCTCGGAGCATTGTGGTACGCCAATGGTTCCTGCTCTCCCCTAGCCACGACGTTACGGCGTCCTCTTCTCATCGTCCGGACGCCGGCAAAAAAGCCGTCATTTGGGGGCGAGTGGTGACGGCTTTCGTCTGCCAGTTAACCGAACGGTAAGGCCAATCAGGTGTAAATGCCAACTCTGGCTGGGGGTCTCACAGTGGTAGGCCCCGAAATGACAGAATATTCGGTCAAGGAAATTGGCCATCAGTGGATCGTGTATGCTGATCGGCTAAGCATCGCGGCTTGTGACGACGAAGCTTCGGCTTTGAAACTGATTGCCGAAGATAGCGCCGCCAACCGCGCAACACGCAAGTCGACGGTCCGCGGTATTAAGGCAAGCAAACAAAACCCGCCGGCGTGAACCGACGCTTCCCTTTCCTCGTCCGGGCCCAGGGATCTCTAAGCCCGGGCGAGCGTCGCTGTGAATGGTGTTAGGGCGATCCGGAACGGAGTGCCTTAGCCATGAGACCGCAACCGGCGACTTAGGCGACGCCAAGGTGATCCCCCAGTTGGGCGAAGTGCCGGATGATCTGAGCGCGCTGTGAAGCTGGACTGGGCTCGCGCCGCGGTCGAAGGTCGTTTGCCATGCGGCATTGGAGTCGATCGACTGCGTGATGCGCCGGCAGAAATGCGCCTGGCTCGAGACATGGCTGCCAATGGTGTTTGGAGGCCTGGAAGAATTGTCGCGGCAGTGTGGGGCACGCCACGGATCACTTGGCGAGGCGCGACGGCGTTACACCGGTCCGTGCGCTCCCGGCGGGACCATATAGAGTGTCATGGCGAATATTACGTAGATGAATACCAGCAGAGCGCCAATGAACCATGCCGAACGTCCGTTATTCGTGATGAAAGTGGCCGTCACGGCAGCGATCATCACCATCGTCACTGCGCCCGGCCAAAATTGCATATCCATCGGTTTGGGCCCGATGACGTAGCTGAGAAGCACGAGCACCGGTGCAACGAACAGGGCGATCTGGGAGGCGCTTCCGAGCGCTATGCTGATACTCATATCCAGGCGGTTCTTGCGCGCAGCAGAAAATGCCACGGCCATTTCAGCCGCAGCGCCGACGAGCGCGACGATGATGAACCCGACGAAAGCCGGGCTCATCCCTAACGTCTCTGCCGCCTTTTGCACTGACTCAACGAAGATTTCGCTTACCAGCGCCACTAACACCGTAACAACGAGGAGTGTACCGACCGCGAGGCTGATCGGCCACTTAGCCGCCTTCGCCTCGCCGTGATCTTCACTCGCAAAGATTTCCTTGTGTGTCTTGAGCGAGAATAGCAGGCCCAGTCCGTATGCAACGATAAGCAGTACAGCGAGGCAGACGCTGAGTTTCTGGGCCATCACCTCGCCTCGCGCCAAATCGAGCTGGGCGACCGCAGCCGGGGCGAGGAGCGCAATCGTCGCCATCAACAGCAACGCCGAATACATTCTTCCCCCGGCGCGATTGTATTCCTGAACATGGTAGCGAAGTCCGCCCAACAGAAAAGACGCTCCCAGCATAAAGAGCGAATTGGTAACGATTGCGCCAGCGATCGACGCCTTCACCAGCATGTACTCTCCAGCATGGAGCGCGGTCACTGCGATGATCAGCTCCGTCAGATTTCCCAGGGTCGCGTTGAGCAACCCGCCTAATGCATCACCGGTCTTTTCGGCGACGGCTTCCGTTGCATGACTAAGAAGGGCAGCAAGCGGAACGACTGCGAAGACAGCGAGCATGAACAGGAGTGTGTGAGCGGCGGGCGCAATCCTTGCAGCCACCAGAACGACCGGCACAAAAGCCAGCATCCAGAGCAATGGGTTGTGGCGGATTTCCCTGAGCAAAGGGTCCATGGTATTGGCCGCCTCCTTGCTTGATGGTCGTCAGAGCGCCAAGACAGTGAAAATCTGCAATGTCTGACGATGATGCATGATTGCCTCCCTGCTCTTTTGGCGTTGAGGAGATCGTCGTTCGCTTGGGGGCCCAGCGCGCAATCGGCGTAGAACAAATGAACGCGGCACAGCTCTCGTTGATATAGATCAACGCGTACCTGGGTCGGGTTCTGAAGCAATAAGCCTTGCACACCCGGTCGAGGATATTCAGATCGTCCGGGCGACTTCCGTAGCTGGTGCCCCCGATTCCGATTGGGGGGTTGCGCTATCGTCTGAACAGCTTGTCGCTTAGATAGCGGGGTCTATCATGGCCGAAACACCCAAACTCTCCGTTGAGAAAGCGCTGGAAAAACTGCGCAGCGCAGATGCGCCGAAATCCAGGAACACGCGACTGAACGAGGAAATTGACGCCATTGATGAAGAGATAAAGCGCCTGAGAGCGCAGAGACTGCGCCTGGATCGCCAACAGCGACGTTTAGCCAAGCGAGATTGAAATTAGTCTGCGCTCCGGGTCAGACGTCAGGTCCACGCGACTCCGCAGCCGGTTCGGCATGTCGCTAGCGACAGTTGCTTCCAGCAGATCCGGGAGGGTCAAGTCGACCGCTCGTCGCGATTTAGCGTGCGTCATAGGGCGCTCAGGATGAGCGCGGCGTAATGAACAAGCTTTCCAGCACCAGTGTCCGAGATGAGGCTAAGGATTCTGCCGCGCCCTATTGTCCGGGTGGACAACCATAAGTCAGAGGCGCTGTCCATTTTGCGATTCGGACTTACAGTTTGTGACGCGCGGCTCGCTACACGCCGACACATTGCAACGCTAGGCTGGTGGCCTGCCGGTCGATTGTTCCGCCGGGGCCACCGCCGCTGAACAACGCAAAGCCCATTTCACTGCACAGCGCGTCCGGTGGCATCACCGTGGCGGACCGGACCGTGAGATGGCGGCTCTTCAGGACAGTAGATGGAAAGGGGAACGGACGGCGATAAGAACTGGCCGAACCGCCGCCCGCATACGGCTGCGTCAATATGGATACTGATTTGGGCAGACCACATTTCCGTAAGCGTCGCGGTAGCAGCCGTTGTTGTAGTAGTTATAGCCGTAGGCCCCTACCGCAGCGGCTCCGACCGCTGCCGCACCATAGGCCGCACCTCTATAGGCACCGCGATAGGCCGCGCCACGATAAACCCCTCGGGCCGCCGCCGCGCGCGCTACCGGGCGCCCTGCGATGGGGCGGGACACGTGGGCGTATCGCCCGGCATGTACAGCCCCGCCCCGGACGTGAGCAGCACGCATGCCACCCCCATGGAAGCCTCCGCCACCGCGGAAACCACCGCTTCCACCACGGCGAGCGAACGCATCGTCCGGGACAAGATTTATTGTAATAAGAAGGATTGCCGCGAGAGCAGCGAAAGTATACCGAAACATGGTGCTTCCTCCCTCCTGATCTGGGGTAATTCGATTGGTGCGTTTCGCCTCGCACGTCGATTTGATGCAGGCTTGGCAAAACAGTACCCTAGATAGCCTGCTGCGCTCTCGCTGTGCAGGCTTGATATAAATCAATGGAGTCAGTGTTCATTCGGCCTGCATGCGAACGGCCATACAGGAGAACCGCACATGAGTGATCTTGTCGTGATCGCATTTCCGACGGCGGTAAAAGCGGCTGCGGCGCCAAAAAAAACACCATCCATAGAAACCAACAATTTTCGACTCATTTGCAGGCTTGCTGTGCGGCGGTGTAATCGGTCATCGCCTTGAGGGGATCATCTGCCCGCGCCGATTGAGCGGTGAATGCGATGAAGACCCCGACCAAGGCCGAATTTGGCGAGCTTTGGATCAATGCACTCACTTGTATCTGATATCCATGGTGATCCTCCATCTTCCATTGGCCGACGCCATTCAGTCGCATGCACCGCCGTTTCTCTTGATCCGAGTTCAAGCCCCACCAATCGGTGGGAGCCGAGCGTTCATCCGCTAGATCTGACAACGGTGATATGTCACTTCCATTCCTTCCATGCCCGGAAACTCCCGCGAGATGGCGTTGTCATCGAGCACCTTCAGGAAAAACTGGACGTCTGAAAGCATGATGCTCGAAGCGCATGCGACGATCAGGTTGATGGTTTGACCGCTTTCCTTCCTCGACTTGATCGAACAGTTCACGAACTTGCCTCTCAGCCGATTAGCTTCGGCGATGAAGCCGCCGCCGTAGACGCCGGAAAAATTCGTGAAATTCAACTGGTTCGCGCGTCCTTTGCGGGCGAATACCTTGCCGCATTGGTCCGCGCTCGTGGCCCATGCGCCAGTGAGCTCGAACGCGTTCACCTCATGCGGCGATAGCAGGCCGGAGCCAGCCGCAATTGCCGTAACGAGGACCAGCTTTCGAAGCAAATTCATCGGATTTCCCCTTGAACCTCTATCAGTGACCGCTCAGCACCAGTGTCTTGATCGGCACGAGCAGTGCCTGGATCCGCAGCAGCAATGCATGAACCAGTCCCACGCCATCGATGACGTGCAGCACAATGCGCTGACCAGTGCTGGTGTCCTTTGCTGAAATCTTATCGTGGTTGCTGGTATAGGCGTTGACGATGCAGCTGCTGCCGGCCGTCACCCCTTCAAGACCGCCCTTGTAGAGCGGCTCCAGAAACACGAGGATCGTGCCCGGTTTGGCGATGTTCTGCGCTTCGATCAGCTGGTCGCCTCCACGGAACTGACCGGCGGCGATGTAGTCCTGAACTGTGGTGACGACCATCGGGATGATCACCCAGGGTCTGGAGATGCAAGTCGCCTCCGCCACCATCCCTTCCTTCATGACCTGAGCCTCGATCTGGCCAAACCCTGCCTGCAGCACTTGCTGGCCCGCCCCCTCCGGGATGAGAATCCCGGCGGGGCGCATCAATGGATTGACGACATCGCCCGTGCGCAGCGCGAACTGTTCGACCCGTCCGCTGACTCCGGCGCGGATAAAGGTCTTGTCCAGATCCACCTGTGCCTGCGCCAACGCAGCCTCAGCGCTCGCCTTTTCGGCCGGCAAGAGCGACGAGACCCGGGCGATCGTGGATTGCTTGGCAGCCGCCGCGGCATCTATTCCAGCCTGGCGCTGATCCACGAGCACCTGCAGCTTTTCGATATCGCGTTGTGGTACGATCCCCGGATTGCGACGCTGAAGCTCACTCTTCACATCGAGCTCGTCCTTGGCCTGCTGATGCGCGCTCTTCGCCTCCTGAATCTGAGCCTCCGCCTTGGTGACGTCGGCTTCCGCCGTCACCATTTCTGCATCGATTTCAGCGATTTTGCGCTTGGCCGTCTCAAGAGCCGCCTCCTGTTTCGAGCTATCCAGCCTGAAGATCACGTCGCCCTTGGAGACTGGCGCGCTCACACTGATGTTGACTTCCGCGACACGTCCCGATGCCTCGGGGAGAATCGGGACAGTCCTGAAGAGCAGCGTGGCGGAGGTGGTCGAGGGATGGAAATAGAAGATCATCGTTATCAGCGAGATCGTAAGCATCAGACATCCGGTGATACCCCATCTGAGCTCATACCAGACCGAATAAAACGTGATCTCTTTGCCAAACCGCTTGTTCTGGACATAGCGGCGGTAAAGATAATCAGGAAGGATCGTCACAAGGGAGCAAACGATCAGCTCAAACATGACTGCCTATCGCCTCCTTCGCGACGCTCGGACTCTTCTCCGCAGCCTCGGCCGGAAGTGACGTCGAAGACGGCCTGGCTTCACCCTCCGCTTCGGCACCGGTATCCCGCACAGTGCCTGCTATTTTCTCGACCGACCCCGCAATGCTGCGCAGCGGCGTGCCGAAATCGGGGAGATCGATCATGGCAAGCAGCAATCCCGCCACCCAGAAAAGGTGGATGTGCGTGAAGAGCGACAGCAAACCGAGAATGGCCACGATTTCGAACTGCAGCTTCTCCGACTTGTGCGCCATGCGCTCCGGCAGGCTGTGCAGCCGCCAATAGAGCGTGCCGACCCAGAGCACCGCCGCCACCAGAAAGATCCCCATCACCACCATGAGGACGTCGGTCTCGCCAGGCGCAGTGATAAAGATCGGCAGATGATGGGGGGCCTGCGGATGAAGCTGTTCGTTCAATTCAATGCCCCTCTGACTGGAGGAAATATGCACCGCGGACGGCAGAAACAGAGTGCGACCGCGGAATGCAGGATGCTTGATTTGGATCAAAGGAGCCGTGCCCGGGGCGGCTTTAGATTTCCGCGGAAAGGCGGCGAACGGCCAATCAGGAAGGGGAGCAACGATGCCCGAGAAGATTGACGATCTGCTACCAACAGCAAAAGACATCCAGAAGCAGGCGGCCCTCAAGGAGGCGGACAAGGCAGAACAACTTGCGCGCCGGCAGGCCGCCGTCGAGGCGGAGAAGGCCGCCTTGATCGAAAGGCTCAGCAAGCCCTCGGATCTCTCCGAGGATGAAAAGATCAAGCTCGCGTCGACGGTGATCCAGCGTGCGGTGCGAAACGGGCTCAGCGAAGTCCAGGTCTATCGCTTCCCGAATTCGCTCTGCACCGACAAGGGCCGTGCCATCAATCAGCAGGAGCCGGGCTGGGAGAAGACGCTCGCCGGAATAGCCAAGGAAATCTATCAGCTTTGGTACGATTACCTGAAACCTAGAGGCTACCGCATCCGCTACCAGATCATAGACTTCCCCGGCGGCATGCCCGGCGACATCGCTATCGTCATTGCCTGGGGGGACTGACCCTCCATCCATCGGGACGCTCGCCCATGCCAAAGGATGAACCGCTGCCAAGCATGAAGCGCAAGGCCTATGAAAAGGAACTGCGCAGGCTCCAGGTTAAGCTCTGCCATCTGCAGCAGTGGGTGAAATCGCGAGGGTTGCGGGTGATCGTGTTGTTCGAGGGCCGGGACGCGGCCGGCAAGGGCGGCACGATCAAGGCGATCACCGAGAAGGTAAGTCCGCGGGTGTTCAGAGTGGTCGCTCTCCCCTCCCCCTCGGACCGCGAAAAATCGCAGCTTTTTCTCCAGCGTTACATGCAGCATTTCCCTGGCGCCGGCGAGATCGTCATCTTCGACCGCAGCTGGTACAACCGCGCCGGCGTCGAATATGTGATGGGCTTCTGCACGCCAACCGAACACAAGCGCTTTCTTTCGCTCTGTCCGCAGATGGAGAAATACATCATCGAAGGGGGCATAATCCTGATCAAGCTTTGGCTCGAGGTCGGGATGGACGAGCAGGAGCGCCGCTTTGAGGCACGGATCGTGGATCCGCTGCGGCAGTGGAAGCTGAGCCCGATGGACATCGAATCGTACCGACGCTGGTACGATTATTCCCGGGCGCGCGACATGATGTTCAAGGCGACCCATTCGAAACATGCACCCTGGCACATCATCCGCTCCGACGATAAACGGCGAGCCCGGCTGAGTTGCATCGCGCACCTCCTGGAGACGATCCCATACAAGCGCGTGCGCGAGGACAAGGTCACGCTGCCGAAGCGTTCCAACAAGGGACGCTACAATGATCAGGCCGGCCTGCGCGGGATGAATTTCGTTGCCGTGCGATATTGAGCGAAACCGCAGCCACGCAGGCAGCGTGGCCTGCCGCTTCGCGACTACTTCAAGCGTATGCTGACGCCGGCCACGGCAGCTGAAAGTTCGACCCCGACCTTGGGCCCGCTGAGCTGCAAGATCACGCCATTGGTGGTCAAGCCACTGGTGTTCCGCAACCGAACGCTTCCGGCGCCGCCGGCAAGTGCGCCACCTACGCCGACCGCACTGTAGGTGCCTTCAATGGATTCGGGGCCTCGGAGGTTGAGGGCTTGTCCAACGAGCTTGGTGGTGGAGGCGCCAATCGTGGCGCCCACACTCATGCCTGAGACGGTGAACGGGTAACGCCTGCCTCGGAACGTCAGCACGCCCTCGCCGCCGCCGACACCGAGGATAAGGCCGCCCTTGGTAAACACGACGGCAACAGATCCGGTTTCCGCGTGCAATGGTGAGCTGATGCCCGCCAACCAAAGGTTTCCCAGCAGGGCAACCAGAGGAACATGCAGGCAAGATTTCCTCATGACTTTTTCCCAGGAAAGCTCTCGTTGCGGAGCGTTACTCAGCGCATCAGGCGGCGCACTTGCGCGGCCTGACCGCTTTGATCTATTTCAAACGAATCGTTACCCCGCCAACTGCGGCCGACACTTCAGCGCCGACCCTCGGGCCGCTGAGCTGCAGGATCACGCCATTGGCGTTCTGCAATTGCACGCCTCCAGCGCCAGCCGCAATGGCACCGCCGGCTCCGACCGCACTGTACGTACCTTCGATCGAAGCTGGCCCTCTCAAATTGAGGGCCCGTCCGACAAACTTGCTGGTCGAGGCGCCGATCGTGAAGCCGACGCTCATGCCCGATACGGTGAACGGATAGCGCCGGCCTCGGAAAACCAGTACGCCCTGGCCGCCGCCGACCCCGACAATGAATCCACCCTTGGTAAAGACAACCGCGACTCGGCCGGTTTCGGCATGCGATGGCGTGCTGACACCAGCCACGCCCGCGAGTAAGGCAACCAGGGCGACGTTTGTGCAAAATCTTCTCATGACCTCTTCTTTCCTCTGATGATCTTCAGTTCAATGCCGACTATCGCGCAAGGAAGATCGCCTGCGAGCACGATTCCATAATGGTGCGACTTCATAATGGTGCGACTTGTGGCAACTGCGGTCGACGAGCACGGTGTCGCCCGGCGCGAGCAGCGCCTGTACCGCCATCTCGTTCGAGGTCGATGTGCCGTTGATAACGACGAACACGTGGTCTGCCCCGAACACGCGCGCCGCCTTGTCCTGTGCCTTCCTGATATTGCCGGTCGGGCTCGAGCAGGCTGTCCGGACCGCCGGTGGTCGCGCCGCTCTCGGCGAGGAACAGGTTCGGGCCGCCCATGTCGCGAATCCAGTCCGACTTGAAGATTGCGGCTTCCACGAGTTCACGCCAATCGTCTGCCCGCCCCCCCGGGGCCGGAAAAGAACTGATCGATGCGCTTCTCTGCGGGCTTGGCGTCCATCGACATGTCTCTCTCCCGATCCCTGCGAGGGTGATGCCGGACTGTGATCCTCCGCCCGGCGGCTCCTTTGATCCAAGTCAACGGTCGCGCTTTCTCAATACGAGACCCCTGCGGACAACGCTGCGTTTCGCGGTGTAATAAGGCGTCAGAGACGTCTGACCGCATCTGATTGTCAGCTGATGTGTTGAGTTCGATCGGTGCTGAGCGCGACAGCGCGGTCACGACTCAGTCGGTTGTTCGCCTCGGAATCGGT
Source organism: uncultured Alphaproteobacteria bacterium (assembly GCA_963734795.1). Taxonomy (GTDB): domain Bacteria; phylum Pseudomonadota; class Alphaproteobacteria; order Rhizobiales; family Xanthobacteraceae; genus Bradyrhizobium. Next base: position 133,444 of record CAVTIW010000007.1, on the reverse strand, counting down.
TCATCCCGCGGCCTTGCCTCGCCCAGCACGCTGTCGAGCGTCTGGAGCCACTCGCCACTGTCCGTCTTCTCTGCCAGTCCTTCCGCCCGTAGCAGATCACGCAGCTGTGCATGGGCACCGACGATGCAGAACGCCACGTGACGCGACGCCAGCTCATCGCAGAGATCGTGCAACATACGCGCTCCTGCCAGATCGATGTAGGGGGATGCCGAGAGATCGCAGGCTACCAGCTTGATGTCAGACGACTTTCGGAGCACGTTCAAAACCGTCTCCAGAATCGTCTCGGCATTGATGTAGAGCAGCGAGGCTTCAGGGCGGAACGCGATGACACCGACCAGCGGCAGCACGCCCTCGTGTCTGGCGCAGTCGGAATAGCGGCCCGTTCCAGGAAGCCGCCCGAGGAACGCTATGTTAGGCCGCGACGCGCGGCCAAGCAGCAGGAAGATGGATGCAAGAGCGGCAAGCAGGACACCTTGCAGGATTCCAAGCAGCAGCACAGACACAAGCGCGATAGCCGCCGCATAGAAGTCGATCCGGCTAACTCTCCACATGCGAAGCAGCGCGCCCGCGTCGACCAGCTTGTAAACGGCGGCAAAGACAATGCCAGCCAACACCGCCTTGGGGAGGTTGGTCAGCAACCCCGTAAAGAAAAGCAGGCAGAGCGCGAGGGCAAAAGAGCACAACACCAATGCCAAGGGCGTGCGCGCTCCCGCCACGTCATTGACGGCGGACTGCGACAACCCGCCGGCCACGGGATAGCCATGGCCAAACGCAACTGCGAGGTTGGCGGCCCCCAGCCCAAGAAATTCCTGCTGGACATCAAGGCTGTATCCGTGCTTCGCGGCAAAACTCCGGGCCGCCGAAACACCTTCGATATAGGCCAGCAGCAGACATCCTGCTGCGATGGGAAATAGCTCTTCGAATTCCAGCATCCCGATCGTGGGCACCTCGAAAGCTGGCAATCCTCCCGGGATATTTCCGGTAACAGGTATGCCCAGGGACGGAAGCCCGAACAAGGTTGCGATCAGGATCGACAACGCCACCACGGTGAGGCCGACCGGCCTGCCCGGTAAAAACCGTTCACCGAGGAGCAAGAGCAGGCACGCAACGACTCCAATGGCCAATACGAGCGGATTGATGTCGCCCAGCTGACCCGCAAGCCGGATCGCCCGGTCGAAGAAGTTGTGGCCGCCACCGGCTACGCCGAACAGGCTTGGCAACTGACTCATTATGATTGTGAGGCCGGCCCCCGCCTTGAAGCCGACGAGAATGCTGTCGCTGACCAAACGGACGAGAATGCTGAGCTTGAAAAGCCAGGCGATCAGGCAAAGCAGTGCCACGGCACATGCCGAAAGACTCGCGATCTGCGCGTATCGTATCGCGTCGCCTCCGGCCAAGGACCCGACGGTGCCGGCAATCATCAGCGAGATCGCGGAGGTTGGGCCAACCGCAAGCTGGCGCGACGATCCAAGGAGAGCATAACCTATGCCGCCAAGCATATAGCCGTAGATGCCGACCTGGGGCGGCAACCCGGCAAGGCCCGCATAGGCCAGTGACACCGGGATCGCATAAGCGGCGAGTGTCACTCCGGCGATCGCGTCCTGGCGCAGCCACGAAGGTTCATATTCGGCAAGCCAGGTCAACGGAGGAAAAATCCGTGTCCAGCCTGTTCGCTGCACCGAGCGTGACTTCATATGCGTTTCTCGTTGCCTTGAATCTCGCAGCGCGGCAAGACGATCCGCACGACGAACGAAATGCCTCCGCGATATCCGGCGGCCGATTGTACAGGATACCGGCCACCACCATCATGATTTCGAACAGCGTGCTGATCGCGCTGGCCCGATCTCCAGTGTAGCGGCGTGGCCATGCGGCGATTAAGACGCCCACCCTGAATGCGATAATCGGAGGAACGAAGTGAACCATGAACCCAGAGCAGGACAAGGTTCGCGGTCTGGGCATTGGCCATCACGCCGCGGATGATGCAGGTATAGGCGTCGAGATAGCCGCCGGCGAAGACAAGCAGCAGCGCGATCTGCACCGTTTCATCGCGGCGTATCGGCGGACTGGCGGCAATATCCAGAGAACTCATGTCAAGACGCAGGCTGTCGCGGGGTCCGGTACGGCTCCATAAGCAACGCCTCAAACCCGAGGCGGATTGATCTGGATCAAGCCGTCAGCGAATCCCGCCGGTGCCATGACGGTCGACGCCGCGGTGACGGGATGCTGCGAGATTGCCGAGAGCCGGACACCTGTGTTTGGCGTCGCCGTGCCTTACGCTGCGGCAACGTTGCCCTGACCGTGCTCGACCCGATCATCGTTGCCTGAACGTTTGTTGGCTGAGCATTTGCTCAGGTCGCAAGATCGAGGGAGGCATAATATGTGTCAGCAGATCTTCCGGAGCCTGGTAGCTGCGTTACTGCTGCTTCTCGTCAGCCCGATCACGCCGTCGCGCGCGGACGATCAGGCCGCATCCCGCCGCATCCAGGAAGAGATGTGGGCGCTGCAGCTGCCGCTCCCGATGTTCGCCTATCTGGTACGACCGGTCGGCGACGGACCGTTCCCAATGGTGATCATGAATCATGGCGTTTCGCTCAATCCAACCGACCGCAGCTTCTTTCCACTCGTCGAATTCCGCGATGCGGCCATGTGGTTTGCGCGTCGAGGCAATCTCGTCGTAGCACCGGTCGGCTCAGGCTATGGTGCCGTCGCGCATGATCTGCCGGAACTCGGGATCTACGGATCGTTCTTCTCGAAGATCGGCAAATGCACGAACCCGAACTTTCGGGATGCCGGGCTTGCGGTCGCGCTCGTTGATCTCTGGATCATCGAGTACATGACCAGGGAGAAGATGGCCGTGCCAGGGGATGTCATCGTCGTGGGGCAGTCCGCGGGAGGCTGGGCGTCGATCGCATTGTCGAGCCAGAACCCGCCGGCTGTCCGCGCGATCATCACCTTCGCCGCAGGGCGTGGCGGCCGTGTCGACGGCAAGCCCAACAACAATTGCGCACCCGACAAGCTTGTTGAGGCCACCGGAGAATTCGGCCGCTCCGCGCGCGTTCCAATGCTGTGGATCTACGCCGAGAACGACACCTTCTTCGGGCCCGCATTATCCAAGCGTATGCATGACGCCTATACCAACGCGGGCGGGAAAGCCGAGTATCACATGCTGCCACCCTTCGGCAGCGACGGGCATTTTTTGATCAACTCAGCCGAATCCATCCCGATGTGGGCGCCGCTGGTGAGCCGGTTTCTGGAAAGAAATTGATATCCAAGAGGCCTGAAGGAGACGAATAATGACCGCAAGGCACTCCGCAAATTGTGCTCCACTCCTGCTGAGTTCGATCCTGTCGATTGTCTTCTCGGCACTCGGGGTGGTAGCTGGTCCTACTGCCACTTTCGGTCAACCAGCGGCTCCAGGCGATACCACTTCGTCTGCAGCAGCGGGAACGCCGGAGATCGGCCCCCGCGGGCAGCGATTGGCGCGAGAGATCAAATACGGCGATTGGCGAAAATTCTGCTTCAAGCCGGGCGGAGCAAAGATGACCTGCCGGACGACCATCAGCGGCAACTGGGAAACCGGACAGCAGGCGGTGCGCCTTGATCTCATCGAACGCGAAGGTGAAGGTTCTGCCCGGCTGCAGCTTTTCCTTCCGGTCGGGCTGTATCTACCGGCCGGCGTCAAGTTGACTGTCGATCAGGGCGCGCCCTACAGCATCCCCTACACCTGGTGTCTCACCAACACCTGCATCGCAGGCGACGTCGCGGACCCAAAGGCGATTCGCGAGATGGAAGCCGGACAGAAACTGGCGGTCGAAGTCATCGACTCCAACCTTCTCTCGGTCACCACCTCGCTTCCACTCAATCAGTTCCCCTCGGTGCACCTGGGGGCGCCGTCAAGGATCTTCGACCAAGCGCTGGACGAATAGGCGAGAGAAGAGCCTAAGCCAGACCTGCCGAAATCCTTTCAATAGGTTCGATGAACGCCTTTGCCGAAAACGGCTTGGTGAGATAGGCGATGCAGCCGGATTCTATCGCCGCCATCCGCGTGGCGTGATTGTCGTTGGCAGTGATATAAACGACCGGCAGCGAAATCCCCGCTGCAATCAGTCTATGCCGCAGCTCTATTCCGGACTCATCGTTCAGACCGATATCGAGGACGATGCAGAAAGCTTGATCGAAATCATCGCATTTCTTCAGCGCCTCTGCGGACTGAAACAGAACGCAATCGAAGCCGTGCTCGCGCAACAGCCGCTTCACGCCCTTGAGCGTGCCAGGATCGTCGTCGACGACAAAAACGACTTTTCCCTTGGGCAAGATCGATGGCCCTCTTTCCGCCCGGCCGCGTCGCGTGCTGATCGCGTCCAGACGACGGATCACACTGAACGGCTCTGCCAGCAATGCTGCTAACCTGTTCCAACCGCGATTGGCTTGCCGCGACCACATGGGTTGAATGGTCGATACGCCCGCGCCGGGGGATCCTGCTATTGTCCATTGGGACAATGCCGGAAAGCTAGTTCCGGGTCTCTCCGGTATTCCCCAGAATTCCGACCCGTTCCGCGATTGACACAAGTTCGGCTAGGGACTGGACCTGCATCTTCTCCATGACGCTATGGCGATGCGCCTTTATTGTCCGCGCGGTTGTCCCCAGCGCAAAGGCGATCTGCTTGTTGATCTTGCCTCGCACGACAAGCTCGAACACCTCCCGTTCGCGCGGCGTCAACGATGCGATGCGCTCGCGCATCGCATCAAGCTTTTCCCTTTGACCAAGCAGCGCCTCGTGATGGACGAGCGCTTTTTCGATCGCATGGAGCAGGTCTTCGGACGATATCGGTTTGGTCAGGAAGTCTTCCGCGCCGGCCTTGATGGTTCGAACGGACGTCGGGATGTCGCCGTGACCGGTCAGAAAGACGATCGGCAGGACAGAGCCGAGCTGACCCAGGCGTTCCTGCAATTCGAGACCGTTCAGCCCCGGTATCTGGACATCAAGGAGGATGCAGCCCGGTGCGTCGTCGCCTGGCAGGCGATCCAACAGCTGCTGGGCCGTACCATATGTCGCCACACCATAGCCCGCCTTCTTCAGCCGGCGTTCGATTGCGACCCGGAACGATGCATCGTCGTCAACGATATGCACGGTACCTGTCACTGCCTGTTCCTCCGCTCCTAAGGTATGGCGAGTGGCAGCGAGAGATGGAACACTGCACCTCCCTCGGGCTGGTTCTCGGCCCAGATCCGCCCCTGATGCGCCTGGATGATCGTGCGTGCAATGGAAAGACCCATTCCTATGCCTTGCTCCTTGGTGGTGAAGAAGGGGTCGAAGACGTGATTGAGCTTTTCCTGGGGGATGCCTGGACCGGAATCCGAAATCGAGATTTCCGCCGAGGCTCCACCATTCTTTTCAGTGCGTCCGATCACCGTCCGGCCGTAGGGAATATTGGCCATCGCATCTATGCTGTTCACCACCAGATTGATGATGACCTGCTGCAGCTGAATCGGGTCTCCTCTGACGCGCAAATTTTCCGGCGACTCTTTAAGATAGAGCGCGACGTTGCGCGCGGATGCCTGAACTCGAGAGAAATGCGAACGCCTCACGTGCAAGGTCGTTCAAATCCACCTCCTTGGTCTCAAACGGCGTTCGTTTCAGGAAGCTGCGCATTCGGCGGATCACTTCGTTGGCGCGCAGGTCGTCCCGACGGATATCTTCCAGGATTTCCTTGAGCTCGGCGATATCCGGCGACGGCGACTTCAGGATCAACTCGGCCGTCTCGGTGTTGGTAAGAATTGATCCCAGCGGCTGTTTGAGTTCATGCGCGATCGATGACGACAGTTCTCCGGCCGTTGCCTGGCGGCTCACATGAGCGAGCTCCGATATCCGATGCCGGGATTCGACTTCAGCATCTTGGCGCTTTCTCCGCTCCTGCAGCATCACGGCAATAAGGACGCCTTGGACCAGAATTACAGCGCCGATCGCGATGCTTTGCCAGCGGTATTGCTCCCAGAATGTCGGCTCCCGGAATCGGATCTCGCTCCCCGCCGGTAGGTCAGATTGACTGACCTTCCATCGTTGCATCTGCGTCCAATTGAAAATCGGCTTTACGCCGCCCGTCTCCGCAGCCGGCATGCTCGATGCCTGGTCACCGTCGAGTATCCGCAGCGCCTGCCTTGCCGCATCAGCTCCGATCAGGCTGGGGACCAGGACGTAGCCGCCGATGCCGCCGGGGGACAAAAATGTTTCGGCGGCCACAACAATGGGCCGATTTGCCTTCTCGGCGATGAGTTCCAGCGCAGTCGTCGGCGGGTAAAACGTGCCTTCGCCGTCCGAATAGACCGCCGAATAGAGAATGGCGCTGTCTTCAGGCAATTCGGCGACCCGACTTCGAATCTCCCGCATCGTTTGGCCAACGATCTCAACCACGTTCAGACCAGCGGCCGCGGTCGGAAGTTCGTCCTTCCAGTTCCGAAAAACGACCTGGCGGTCCCATTGGTCCCCGACCAGGGCGATGGTCTTGAGCTCGGGCACCACTGCGCGCGCCACCGCAATCGAATCCGCAAGACCGAGTTTGACGATTGTCCCTGTCATGTCCGGCGGCGGCTTCAACCGGGCAAAGTCCATCTCGTCGACCAGGGCGAATACGACGGGCGTTTCCGGCCACAATTCCATGCGCCAGCGCAACACCAGCTCGAGCGTCGCGGCACCGACGGTCACCACAACCCCGATCGGCCTGTCCTGGTATTTCTCCTTGAGATAGCGCTGCAGGCTCTGCTCGTATGCGGAGCTCTTGAAGCGGCTTAAATCGAGGCTCTCCGCATAGAGCGTGGTATGTGGCCTGGCATCCTTGGTCACCACCTCGCGGAGCCCGGAAAACAACTGATAATAGAACGGCCCGCGCACCTCGGACTGATCAAGTACCAAGATCGAGCGCGGCCGCAACTCGGCTCCCGCGCAGCAGGGGGACGCCCACAACGCGGCCAACGCAACCGCCAGCCCGATAGTTGATCCGTTCATTGCGCTGCAACCGAACCAGATTAGGGAACCTAGCATCCGACAGCGCGAATGAACATATCAACGGCTGCACGTGCTTGCGGCCCGGACGACAGAATGTCGCACCTGTAACCTGTCCTTTGGGACAATGGCCCCAGGGACAATGGCGCCGCATGCAGGCGATGTCGTACGCTACCCGCGGTTGAATGAGGGCTCGTCACGTTCTGCAATTAGCTAAAAATATAAGCCGACATCGATAGGCCTGTCGCAACGGGGAGTGTAACCGATGTTGTCCCGCACCGGCGCCAATCCGACCAGTCCACCCAGCATTCTCGGCAGGCTCAACACCGCTCAGGCAAGGATCATCGCGAGCGAGTTCACCTATCGAAAAGGTAGCGAGATATACGGAGAGAAAGAGCCCGCCGAGTACGTCTATCAACTCACCGCAGGAGCAGTCCGCAGTTACAAGCTGCTCTCCGATGGCCGGCGACAGATCGGCGCGTTCCACCTGGTTGGAGACGTGTTCGGCCTGGAAAACGGCAATTTCCACCGCTTCACCGCCGAGGCCATCGTCGATACCTCCGTGCGCCTGATCAAGCGCAGCAGTTTGGAGCGCGTGGCTGAGGCCGACGTCAGCATCACCCACGATCTCCTATATATGACCACAGACAATCTCCAGCACGCCGAAGACCACATGCTGCTGCTTGGCCGCAAGACTTCGCTGGAACGGGTCGTAGCCTTTCTTTTGGAAATGGACCGGCGCCTCGCGGCGGCGGGTATCATGGTTCTGCCGATGTGCCGGCGCGACATCGCCGACTATCTCGGACTGACGCTCGAGACCGTGTCCCGCGCGCTGTCCAAATTGCATGAGGACGGCATTCTGGGCTTTCTTGGAAAGAACCAGCGCCAGATCATCCTTTTGGACCGACAGCAGCTCGCCAACCTGAATTTGTAGCGGATCGTTCAGCTCTGCTTTGAGGATGACGCGAACGAGCCGTGCCGCTCGATCGTTTTTTGCAACACCTCGAAGATCAGCGCGGTTGACCACCCGAACATCAGAACGCCATTCATGGCCGTCATCGGCCCCAGCAGGCGCCATCGCTCCAATGGGATCACATTGCCATAACCCAGCGTCGTGTAGTTCACGAACGCAAAATCCATCAGGTTCGTGCCATCGGGTGCCGCCGAAACGATAGCGTAGGCAAAGGACCAGATCAGAACCTCGAGAGTGTGGGCGGCCATCAGCACTGATGCCGTGGCGATCATGACCGTCACCAGGCGTAGATAGGGTCGTGAGGTGCTCGTCAGGCCCAGCTTTCGCGCGGCGCGTATCACGGCAACCGTGGTCAACGCGTGTATCACGATGTTGAGAAGACTCACAGACGATCCTACCAGAAACGGAATCGGCATGCTCCCCAGCCCCGTGCTGGATCTCGATGGCATCGCACCCGCCAGTTCAGCCATTTGCCGTTCGGCCTTGATTGATCTGAATCAAGCCCGGCTGGGATGCCGTGCGGCCTTCTTGCGCGAGCAGTCGCGAATATGACCGGCGGACATCGAGGCGGATCATCGCTTCGGCACCGATCATTGACTGGCGCTGGCCGCTTCATACCCTTGATGGAGATCAAAGCCGCGGAATGGTCGGCCACCACCATCAGGGGATGGCGTCCATCCCTCCCGTGGAGGCGCCTGACTGGAGCCCACCATGAAAGCTGTTTCCGCAGAGGAAGCCGTCGCGATGATTCCCAATGGCGCAAGCGTCATGGTGGGCGGCTTTATGGGTGTCGGTACGCCGGAACGTCTGCTTGACGAACTGGTACGCCAACGGAGATCAGGCTTGTCCATCATCTGCAACGACGCGGCAGTCCCCGGCAAGGGCGTCGGCAAGCTGTTCGACGCAGCACTCGTGTCGTCGCTGATCGGAAGCCACATCGGGCTGAACCCCAATGTGCAGCAGCAGATGATGGCAAACAAGATCGCCGTCGACCTGACCCCTCAGGGCACATTGGTGGAGCGCATTCGTGCCGGCGGATACGGGCTTGGCGGTGTGCTGACGCCGACGGGCGTCGGCACCATTGTCGCCGAGGGCAAGCGCCGGATTGAAATCGACGGCAAGGAATTTCTGGTGGAGACGGCCCTGCGCGCCCAATACGCGCTGGTTCATGCCTTCCTTGCCGACTATCTCGGCAACCTCGCCTATGCGCTGACCGCGCGCAACTTCAATCCGATCATGGCTATGGCCGCCGATACCGTCATCGTCACCGCAGAGCACATTGTGCCCGTCGGCGTGATCGCGCCCGATCATGTCGTGACGCCGGCACCACTGGTCGATTACCTCATCACGAACGGGTGACGCATGGATGCACCGATCATTATCGCCCGACGCGTTGCGCTGGAGCTGCGCGCTGGAAATCTCGTCAACCTCGGCATCGGCATTCCCACGCTGGTCGCAAACTACCTCCCTGCGGACCTCAAGGTATTTTTCCAATCCGAGAACGGTCTGATCGGCACCGGTCCAATTCCCGAGCAAGGCATGACGCACCCGCTGCTGACCGACGCCGGCGGCCGGCCGATCAGCGCGCTCCCGGGCGCGTCCACATTCGACAGCGCCATGTCGTTTGGCCTGATCCGCGGCGGTCATGTCGACGTCACCGTACTTGGCGGGCTTCAGGTCGATGCGGAAGGTCACCTCGCGAACTGGACCATTCCCGGCAAGATGGTGCCCGGCATGGGTGGCGCGATGGATCTGGTGAGCGGCGCCAAGCGCGTCATTGTCGCCATGCAGCATGCCGCGAAGGGCAGGTCGAAGATCGTTGCGAGATGCAGTCTGCCACTGACATCGGCCCGGCCGGTGGACCTCGTCGTGACCGATATGGCCGTCATCGGTTTTCCCGACCACAAGGCGACCCTGCTTGAGCGGGCCCCGGGTATCAGCATTGGTGAAGTGATGGCGCTGACGGAGGCCGACCTCGTCATTCCGGACGACGTCCCGGAAATGAAGCTCTAGAGTCCCGGGAGGCGGATGTGCGAATCTTCAATGGCTTCGACGAAATCAAATCAGCCCTCGGCTCGGAGATCGGCGTCAGCGACTGGATCGAGGTGACCCAGGATCGTATCAGCCTGTTCGCGGAGGCGACCTGCGACGAGCAGTGGATTCACGTCGACCAGGAGCGCGCCAAGAAGGAACTGCCCGCCGGCAAGACCATTGCCCACGGCCTGCTTTCACTCGGGCTCGCGCCACTGTTCATACGATCGGTGGTCGGTCTCAAGGGCGTGCGGAATACCCTCAACTACGGAGCGGATCGGATCCGCTATCTGGCGCCGGTGCCGGCGGGCTCGAGGCTGCGCGGTCGCGTCACGATCTCTGAAGCGGAAGAGGTGCCGCCCGACGGCTTGCGCGTAAACTATCATCTCGTGATCGAGATCGAAGGCGGGACACGGCCCGTCTGCGTCGCCGACCTGATCGCCCTGCACTATCGCTAGCGGCAGGCTTCAATCGATGATGTGATATCCGCCGTCGATATACATGACGTCGCCTGTGATCAGCTTGGCGCCGTCAAGCGCCAGGAACGCGGTCGCATTCCCGACGTCGTCGATGCTTACAAGACTGCGTGTCGGCGCCTTCGATTGCGCCTTGTCCATCAGCTCATCGAATTCAGGAATACCCGATGCCGCGCGCGTTGCCAACGGTCCAGGGGAAATGGCGTGGACGCGGATTCCCTTTGGTCCAAGCTCCGCGGCGACGTAGCGCACAGAAGCTTCCAACGCGGCCTTTGCAACGCCCATGATGTTGTAGTTCTGAACCACCATCTGGCTGCCGTAATAAGTCATGGTGAACAGGGTGCCGCCTCGCTTCATCAGCGGCTCGGCCAAATGCGCCATCCGCAAGAACGACCAGCAGGAGACTTCCATCGTCTTCAGGAAGCCGTCTCGTTCCACGTCGACCACGCGGCCATGCAGCGCTTCTTTCGGGGAGAAGGCGATCGAGTGGAGCAGAAAGTCGAGCTGTCCCCATTCCTCGCGGATGTGCTCGAACACGCGCTCCATCTGTCCCTCGACATTGACGTCGAGCGGCGCGAAGATCGAAGCGTCCAATGCCTGAGCCAGCGGTTCGACGTGCTTCTTGGCGCGGTCGTTCAGATAGGTGACGGCAAGATCGGCCCCGAGGGCGCGAAACGCCTTCGCGCAACCCCAGGCGATGGATTGATCATTGGCGATGCCGACGACCAGGCCTTTTCGTCCCTTCAGCGCGACCTTGGTCTCCGGAAAGACGGGAATGTTCATGATGCCCTCTCATGTCTGTGGTTCGACGCTCGTCGATCGAGCAACGACAACGTATGCTGCGCGATCATCAGTTCTTCGTCGGTTGGAATGACATAGACCGGAACGCGACCGTCGCGCCGCGATATCCGCAGCGCATGCGTGGCGTTGTCTGCAGGGTCGAGCAGGATGCCGAGCCACGCGAGCCTCTCGCAGATACGCGACCGGATCCGGGCCGAATTTTCGCCAATGCCCGCGGTGAAGACGAAGCCGTCAATGCCCTGGAGCGCCGCCGCCAGCATGCCGGCGCTGAGGGCGACCCGGTAGACAAAATATTCGACCGCCAGTACGGCGCCGGGGTCGTCGCTCGTTTCCAGCTCCCGCATATCGTTGCTGACGCCGGACAATCCCTTCAATCCGCAATCGCGGTAGAGGAAGCTCTGTATGTTCGAGGCCGACATGCCTTTTTCGGAGATCAGGTAGAGCACAACGCCAGGGTCGATTTGGCCGGGCCGGGTTCCCATCGGCAGCCCGTCGAGCGCAGTAAAACCCATCGTGCTCTCGATGCTGCGCCCCTCCTTGAGCGCGCACATCGAAGCCCCGCTGCCGAGATGGGCCACGATCACACGGCCGCCGGCGAGCTCGGGCGCGACCTGGCGCAGGGCTTGTGCGATGTACTCATACGACAAGCCGTGAAACCCGTAGCGCCTGATCCCCTCGGCATGGAGCTGGCGCGGGATGGCGTAATGATCGGCCAACGCGCCATGGCTGCGGTGAAAGGCGGTATCAAAGCAGGCGACCTGCGGCAACGCCGGGAAGTTGGTGAGAAGCGAGCGGATCGGCGCCAGATTGTGCGGTTGGTGCAGCGGCGCCAGCGGAACGAATGCTTCGAGGTGCGTCAGTATGGCGTGGTCGATCAGCACCGGCCGGTCATAGTTCGGACCGCCGTGAACGACCCTGTGCCCGACGGCCAGCGGACTGATGCGGAGCTCGTCGCGCAACCAGCCGCTCACGACCGCAAGCGCCGCCGGAACATCCTGCACGCTCTCAATCGGATAGGCACGGTCGGCAACCGTATTGCCCTCCACGTCATTCGCGCGCAACCGGGGTCTGGTAGCGATGCCGTCCAGCTGGCCCTTGATCTGTCGGCGCAGCCTGGAGCTGCGGTCGACAGCGAAAATCTGGAACTTCACGCTCGATGAACCGGCGTTGACGACGAGAATCGTATCCATGGCGATCACGCAGCGGCTACGGGTGCAAGACGGCGCCGCGCATGGGCATACAGCGTCCCGACGGCACAAGACGCCATTCGCGCCCTCGGTGAATCGGCCCGCGACGTCAGCACGACTGGAACGCGGGCGCCGAGGACGATCCCTGCTCCGTCGGCTTTGGCGAAATACGACAGGTTCTTGGCCAGCATGTTGCCGGCTTCCAGATCCGGGACGACCAGGATCTGGGCCCGGCCTGCGACCTCGGACGCGATGCCCTTGATCCTGGCCGCCTCCCGGTCGATCGCGTTGTCGAACGCGAGCGGTCCGTCGAGCACCCCGCCGGTGATCTGGCCACGGTCGGCCATCTTGCAGAGCGCAGCGGCGTCGATGGTTGAGGGAATGCTGGACGTGACGGTCTCGACCGCCGAAAGAATGGCTACTCTAGGCGACGTGCCGAAGCCGGCCTGCGTGTACAGATCGATCGCGTTCTGCACGATGTCGCGCTTGGCGTCGAGATCGGGGAAGATGTTGATCGCAGCGTCGGTGACGAAGAGGGTGTCAGCGTAGGCTGGAACGTCCATGACGAAGACATGGCTGATGCGCCGCTGGGTGCGCAGGCCACCGGTTTTCGCGGTGACGCTCCGCATCAGTTCGTCCGTGTGCAGGCTGCCCTTCATCAGCATTTCGCCCTTGGCAGCGTGAATCAGCTCGACGCCTTTGGCGGCTGCGGCCTCGCTGTGCGGCGTATCGATGATCTCGAGTTCGGAAATATCGAGACCGTGCTGGCTCGCAATATTCCTGATCTTGGTTTCGGGTCCGACCAGTACGGGCCGGATGATGCCGGCCTCCGCGCTGTCGACTGCGCCCCGAAGTGAAGTTTCGTCGCAGGGATGCACGACAATGGTCGGCACCGGCGGCACGGCTTTTGCGGCCGCTATCAAGCGGTCATATTTGCTGGGATAGCGCGCGTCGCTTGCATCGGCTGGCATGACATTCATGGTGTCGCTCCGGAACCTTTTGACCGGCGTTACAACGCCTCCAGTTGGATCAGACGCGCCGTTCACGAAGGGGCTTTGATCTAGGTCAACGGATCGGCTTGGTCTCTCTTCGCCAGTCCCAACCTGATGCCTCGAAGACATCGACGATCCGGCTGCACTGTCCGAAGTGCAATGCATATCCGAAGCATCATTCGCTCAGGAGTGGGCCTGGCCCGGCAGACTGTGGGCGGACCAGTTCAACCGCCTCTTGACTTGACATAGATCAAATGCCGAAGAGCCAGCGCGCTGCAATGATTGGTTCGTCTCGCGCACGAATTACGGCGGTTCTGGATCGATCGCCGACACCACAGCAACCAATCGAATACCGCTGGGAGACGCACCATGAAGGCAAGCGCAGCTCTAAGGAAGGAAGCCGATGCCGGAGATTGCTGGAAAGGTTTTCGGCCCGGGGATTGGCTTACCTCGATCAACGTCCGCGATTTCATCGTCCGGAACGTCACACCTTACGCGGGGGATGAGGACTTTCTCGCGGGAGCGTCGCAGCGCACAAAAACCGTTTGGGCGAAACTGCAGCCGTACTTCACCGACGAAAGAAAAAAAGGGGTGCTTGCGGTCGATGCTCAAACTCCCTCGACGATGCTGGCGCACAAGGCCGGTTATATCGATCGCGACAACGAAGTCATCGTAGGCCTTCAGACTGACCAGCCCTTCAAGCGGGCGATCTTCCCGTTCGGCGGTCTGCGCATGGTAGAGGCAGGGCTGAAGGCGGCGGGCTTCGATCCCGATCCGCGCGTTCATGAAGCTTTTACGAAATATCGGAAATCGCACAATGACGGCGTGTTCGACGTCTATACGCCGGAGATCATGGCTTGCCGCAGGTCAGGCATCATCACCGGTCTACCGGATGCTTATGGGCGCGGTCGTATCATCGGCGACTATCGGCGCGTGGCCCTCTATGGGATCGACCGGCTCCTTGAAACCAAGCGCGCAGAACGGGAGCAGATCGACGACATGTGGCCGACCGATGAAATCATTCGCCAGCGCGAGGAATTATCGGAGCAGATGCGCGCGCTCGAAGATCTGGCGTCGATGGCGAAGCTTTACGATTGCGACATATCGAAGCCCGCCACGACTGCGCAGGAAGCATTTCAGTGGACTTATCTCGCCTACCTCGGCGCGATCAAGGAAGCTAACGGCGCGGCAATGTCGATCGGACGAATTTCGAGCTTCCTGGATATCTATATCGAGCGCGACCTGAAGGACGGCGCTCTGGACGAAGCGCGGGCGCAGGAGCTTTGGGACCAATTGGTGCAGAAGCTCCGTATCGTCCGGTTCCTGCGCACCCCCGAATATGATGCGCTGTTCAGCGGCGATCCCTACTGGGCGACCGAATGCGTCGGCGGCATGGATCTCGATGGGCGCGCTCTGGTGACCAAAAGCAGCTACCGGATGCTGCACACCTTACACAATCTCGGTCCGGCGCCCGAACCGAACATCACGGTACTGTGGTCGAACCACATGCCCGCACCCTTCAAGCGCTACTGCGTCAAGGTCAGCCGCGATACGTCCTCGCTGCAATATGAGAACGATGATCTGATGCGACCCTTCTGGGGGGACGATTACGGCATCGCCTGCTGTGTCTCGGCCATGCGCCTGGGCAAGCAGATGCAGTTCTTCGGCGCCCGCGTCAATCTCGCCAAGGCGCTGCTCTATGCGATCAATGGCGGCCGCGACGAGGTGTCCGGCGAACAGGTCGCGCCCGAGACGCTGCCCGTGACCGGCGAATTCCTCGACTTCGATGATGTCATGGCCAAGTTCGACGCCACTATGGAATGGCTGGCAAAGACCTACGTGCATGCCATGAACTGCATCCACTACATGCATGACAAGTATTTCTACGAACGCCTGGAGATGGCGCTTCACGACCGCGACATTCTGAGAACGATGGCCTTCGGAATCGCCGGCCTTTCGGTGGTCGCCGACAGCTTGAGCGCGATGAAATACGGCAAGATCCGTGTCATGCGCGATCAGACCGGATTAATCGTGGACTATCAAAACGTCGGTAACACCGCGACGCCCCAGTTCGGCAACAACGACGATCGCGTCGATCAGATCGCGTCCAGCATCGTGACCAGCTTCATGGAGAAGATACGCAAGCATCCAACTTATCGAAACGCGACACACACCCAAAGCGTGCTCACGATCACCTCGAACGTCGTGTACGGCAAAGCCACGGGAAACACTCCCGACGGCCGCCGCAAGGGCGAGCCCTTCGGGCCTGGCGCCAATCCGATGCACGGCCGCGACAGTCATGGTTGGCTCGCCTCCTGCTTGTCGGTCGCGAAGCTTCCCTACAAGGATGCGCAGGACGGCATCAGCTACACCGTCTCTGTCGCCCCCCAGAAGGCGCACCTGTCGGAGACCCAGCTCGTCGACGAAGCAGTCAAGGCCTTCGACGTCTACTTCGACCGCGGAGGCTTCCACATGAACTTAAACGTCATCGACAAGGAGACGCTCGAGGATGCGATGAAGAATCCGGACAAGTACCCGCAACTCACGATCCGCGTGTCGGGCTATGCCGTGAACTTCGTTCGTCTGACGCCGGAGCAGCAGAAAGATGTGATCAGCCGCACTTTCCACGGCCAGATCTAGCGGGGTCTCGCGATGTCGACTGTGCAGCCGCTTGAACCCGGAAGTCGTTATGACATGCGGGTCGGGATTTCGCCCGACGCCCCTGATGAAGATAAAATCAAGGACGAAGAGGGATCGTGCGGCTATTGCCATTCCTACGAGACCTCGTCGCGCTACGACGGGCCGGGCCTGCGCCTCGTCCTCTTCGTCTCGGGATGCCTTCTACGCTGTACTTACTGCCATAATCCGGATACCTGGCATCTGAAGGACGGCACCTACGTATCGGTCGATTACGTGCTCCGTCGCCTCGGTGACTTTGCGCCGGCGCTTCGCTCCCTGGGTGGGGGTCTGACGATTTCGGGCGGAGAGCCCATGGTGCAACTTGCCTTCACCCGAAGAATATTCGCCGGGGCCAAGGAAATGGGCTTGCACACGGCGATCGAGACGTCGGGATTTCTGGGCGATCGTGCGGATGAGTCGTACTTGTCGACGATCGACCTCGTTCTGCTCGACATCAAGAGCTCGGATCCTGACACCTATCGCCGAGTGACCGGTCGGGACCTAACGCCGACACTGCGCTTCGCGGAACGCCTTGCTTCGCTATCGAAGCCGGTCTGGGTCCGGTTCACCCTCGTTCCTGGCGAAACCGACGATCCCGCCAATGTCGACGGCATCGCTCGATTCGTCGCACCCATGAAAAACGTGGAGTGGGTCGAGGTACAACCTTTTCATCAGATGGGTTCATTCAAGTGGAAGGCGATCAACCTCGAATACAAGCACCTCGATACTCCTGCACCGAGCCGGGATTTGGTGAATCGGGTCATCGAACAGTTTCGAGCCGCAGGCTGTCACGCACGCTAGTCGATTAGAAGTGGTCTGGGAGATTGGACATGCTGGACGTCGCCCGCGATATCATCGGAAGCCAACCCATATTGACGGCATTCCTGGCGATTGGATTGGGCTACCTTGTCGGCCAGATCAGCATCTTCGGCTTTTCCCTTGGCGTCGGCGCCGTTCTCTTTGTCGGCCTCGCTATCGGAGCATTTGCGCCAAAAGCCCAAATCACGGGGCCGATCGGCCTGACAGGCCTGATCATGTTTCTCTACGGGATTGGTATCCTGTACGGCCGCCAATTTTTTGAGGGCATGGTAGGCGTCGGGCAGAAGTACAACCTGCTCGCGCTTGTCGCCTGTTTAGCGGGCTTGTTCGTTGCACTCGGCCTCGGGCACATCTTCGGCATCAAGGTCGGTCACACGCTCGGCCTCTACGCCGGTTCGATGACCAGCACCGCCACGCTTCAGGCGGCGCTCGACGTCATGAAGAATAAGGATCCGTCGATCGGCTATTCCATCGCCTACCCGTTCGGTGTCATCGGGCCGATCCTGTGCATCTACTTCATGACGCAGATCGTGAAGCCCAAATTCCCCGCGAAGACACAGCGCTTTCATATGGGAGAGATTTCTATAGGCGAAGCGCTTCGCCGGTCGACGTCTGGGCGACTTGATGCTGAACGCGCTCGGCGGCTTGCAGGTGACGATGGTTCGCAAGGGCGGGCACAATTTTGTCCCGACCGACGATACCATTCTGGCGACGGGAGATGCCATCCTGGTTGTGGCCGAAGACAGTGAGGCTATTGCGATCGCTGCGGCCAAGTTCGGAAAACTGGAACCTGGCCGGTTGGCCAGCGACCGCGCGGACCTAGATTACATCCGGGTCTTCGTGGGGAAAGCCAGCGTGGTGGGTATTCCGCTTGCTCGCCTTCCGATGCCCGCCGGGTATCCGACCCATCTGCTCCACGTTCGGCGATATGACGCGGACTTGGTCCCGGCCCCAGACCTGATGCTCGAGTTCGGCGACCGGGTCGGAGTGCTGACGCCTCCCGACCGCAAGGAGGAAATTCGACGCTACTTTGGCGATACAATCAAGGCGGCGGCAGAATTCAGCTACGTATCGCTCGGGATCGGGATGGTCCTTGGCGTCCTTCTCGGACTTATTCCAATTCCGATTCCCGGTATAGGCGTCGTGACGCTCGGAATCGGCGGCGGACCGCTGATCGTCGCTCTCATCCTCGGCAAGCTGCGCCGGACCGGTCCAATGCTGTGGACCATGCCGTTGCCGGCAAATATTGTGCTACGAAATTTCGGCCTTGCGATGTTCCTCGCCACCGTCGGTGTCAACGCCGGGCAGCCTTTCGTCCGTACGGTCGCGGAATCCGGGTTGACGATGCTGTTCATCGGTGTCGCAGTTCTATTGACGACAGTGTTCATCGTCTTGCTCGTCGGCCACTATGTGATGAAGATTCCGTACGACGACCTCGTGGGCGTCGCATCCGGCGCGACAGGAAATCCAGCCATTCTCGTCTACTCAACGAAGATGGCCCCCACCGAGCGGCCCGACATCGGGTATGCCATGATCTTCCCCTCGATGACCATCGTGAAGGTGATTGCCGCGCAGATCGTCGGTCTGTTGGCGACGGGGTAGCGGGCGACTGCAAATGTCAAATCCAGCGCCCGTGCCGCAGCCACCGATCTTCAATCTAGGGGCCTACAGCCCCGCCGAGATCAAGGAGGCCGTCGAGAAGGTCGGCGTCAAGAAGGCCAATCTGCCGGTCACGGCCTCTCTGATGCTGGCGGTCGTCGCGGGCGGCGGCGTCGGCTTCGGCGCGCTCTACTACACCATCGTCGCCTCGGATCCGGATCTCGGCTTCGCCGCCGCGCGCGTGGGCGGTGGACTGACGTTCACGCTCGGTCTCGTACTCGTCTTGGTCGGCGGCGCCGAACTGTTCACCGGCAACAATCTGATCGTGATGGCCTGGGCGAGCGGGAAGGTTTCTACGGGAACGATGCTGCGCAATTGGGCCGTCGTCTATGCCGGTAATCTGCTCGGATCGCTCGGGCTCGTCGTTCTCGTATTCCTTTCCCATCACCTCGACATGAACGACGGGCGGGTCGGGATGTCGGTGCTCAACACAGCCGCCGGAAAGATCCGGCCCGACGTGACGACGCTATTCGTCAAGGGACTCTTGTGCAACGTGCTGGTGTGCGCGGCGGTCTGGCTCGCCTATGCGGGACGGTCGGTGACCGACAAGATCGTCGCCGTAATTTTGCCGATCTCCGCCTTCGTCGCGGCCGGCTTCGAGCACTGCGTCGCCAACATGTATTTCCTGCCGCTGGCCTGGCTGCTAGTCGAGACCGGGCACGTTCCGGCCGGTTTCGACGCCTCCTCCATCACACTCGCTGGCGTGGTCCACAATCTCGTGCCGGTCACACTCGGCAATATCGTCGGTGGCGCTGGCCTGGTCGGCGCTGTCTACTGGGCCATCTATCGGTCAGCGTTTGGCGCGGCGTATCTGGGCGAGAAGTAACTGGTTTAAGTTTCATATTTCGCGCGGTCGCATCTATTGCGCAGTCGCGATTGCGCAAATGTGGACGGACAGATCATCGTTTGGGGTAGATCAAGCATAGCTCTGCTTCGTACAGGTACCCTCCTGCGTCCGAGTGAGGGCAACGACGCTGCCATCCCGGCGTTATCGAATGTGCGGCTCTCTTAGACTCTGACGTTAGGACGCCCACGCCTTTGGGTCGAAAGGGCGACATTCGAGGCGATCTCCGGCACTTCCATTGCATCCACGCCGAACAGTTCGGCGACACGCTCAAGACGCTTGGCGACCTCGCCGGAAATTTCGGCGCCGGCGGATAGCACCTCGCGGATCGCGGCGAAGGCCGTGAGGCGGTCCTTGGCATTGTCGGGCAGCAATTTTGGAATCGCGGCCAACGCCCGCTCTTGGTCCAGGAGCAGCATGAAGAATTGCTCGCGCACCAGCAATTTGAACTGGGCCAGCGTCAGTCGCGCTCCACTGTCATTGCGGCGGACCTGGCGCAGCGCTTCAAGGCTGCGCTCGTCCACCATCCCACGCACCGACCCGACATAAAGCAGGCCGCGGATGGCCGCTTCGCGAAGGCCGCCTTCGCCGATCCTGGATTTCAGCTCGGCGATCCGCGCCTGCAGCATTTCGCTGTGCTTGGCCGACATCTCCTGCCGTCGCGACGGCTCCGATCGTGGATCGATCCCGACGGCCGCCTGAAGCGCGGGCGAGCCGTAGACCGCCAGAAAGATCGCTTCACTCAGCGCTTCCTGGGAGTCGCGCCAGGCGTCCAGCGCGCTGACGATTTGCTTTGAAACCTTCTCCTGAACGCCGATAAACGGATTATCGACGGCAACGGGCTTGCGTTCCTCGCGTGCCTTCTCGGCCATCTTCTCCACCGCCGCCATGAACGGATTCGCGCTGCTGAACATTTCATATTGCAGGCGGAGCGGATGCAGATTGCGGATCCATTCGGCCATTTGCGGAGTCACCATCGTCCT
The DNA here is from genome assembly GCA_963734795.1 of uncultured Alphaproteobacteria bacterium. Classification (GTDB taxonomy): domain Bacteria; phylum Pseudomonadota; class Alphaproteobacteria; order Rhizobiales; family Xanthobacteraceae; genus Bradyrhizobium. The sequence goes on along the minus strand of CAVTIW010000007.1, from coordinate 113,000 downwards.
GATCCATGGCTGGACGAAATTGCGATACGCGGAGAGATTGATCTCCGACACGCGCGCAGCCGTGGCGAAGCGACGCTCGTCCTCCGGTGTGTTGCCTCCCATGGCCCGGATGTCGTCCAGCGTCCGCCGCTCGCAGCGCATGATCCACTGGCCGGTGGCGAGATCAGGATTTGCCGTGTCGGCCGTCTTTGCCTCGAAGGTTGCCTCATAAAGACCGGGCGGCAGCACGTCGATCAGATCGATATTGCTGGAAAATTCCGCATGTTCCTTCTTGGCGACGCCGCCGGAAACGAAGATTCCCAGATGGCCGACACTCTCGTGAACCGTGTAGACGATGGTCTGTCCGTAGGCCCTGATCTCGTCGACGTCGGCGTAGAGATCAAGAATCCAGTGCAGCGCCTGCTGCGGCGGCGTGATGTTGTCGCCCTTCGAACAAAACACGACGATCGGCGACCTGATATTGCGGAGATCGACCGCGGTCCCGTCCGACATCTTGATGCGACCGGCAGCAAGATTGTTGCCGATGAACAGTTCATCGACGATGAACTGAATCTCCTCTGCGTTGAGATTGACGTGACCGCCCCACCAGCGCTCGAAATCGAGATAGCGATCGGCCTCGGTGTCAACCTTCGAGAATACGTTGTACTGCTTGCTCCAAAGGGTATTAGAGGGATTCTGGCTCTCGAAATTCTGCACCAGCCAGGCGCCGTCGAACTTGCCGCCACCGATGTCGCCGGAGAGCGCAGTCAGCCAGCTTCCTCCGAGCAGGCCGCCCGAATAGCGCATCGGGTATTTGCCATGGACGCCGGCCCAGTATGCCAGCGGTGCTCCGGCGATGATCAGCGGTCCGAACAGCTCAGGCCTGAGCGAGGCCAGGATCATGATGGCCCAACCCGCCTGACAATTTCCGATCACGCAGGGCTTGCCGTCGGCATCGGGATGGAGGGCGATCACTTTCTCCAGGAAGAGGGCTTCGGCTCTTGCAATCCTTTCAATGGTTTGCCCCGGCATCGGCTCGGGCAGAAAGCCGATGAAGTAGCAGGGGTGGCCAGCCTTCATCGCTACCCCAATCTCGCTGTCTGCCTTGAATCCTCCGATCCCCGGTCCATGACCCGCGCGCGGATCGACGATAACGAACGGCCGCCGATTGGCGACAATCTCTGTGTTCTTTGGCGGAATGATGCGCACCAGGGCATAGTTGACGGGCTGCTCCAGCTTCCTGCCGTCCATGACAAGCTCGGCCGCGAAGTTGAGAACATGAGGTGCCGTCTCGGCTAGATGCTCGCGATATTGATCGCCGCGTTGGCGCAGAATGTCCAGGAACAGCGTGCTGCGCTGTCCTGCATCGACCATGTATTCCTCGGCGGAGGCAACCAGCCCGGATAACGCATCGCCCGGCACTCTCGGCCTGTTTGTCGACATGGCATCGATCCTTCTTCCGAAACTGACGCATGGAAGTCGGTGCGACGGTGAGAAATGTTGATTTAGGTCAAGGGAACCCAATGCCGGGGCCGAGCCTAGCTCTCTGATGCGGCATCACTGCCCGCACCTGCTGGAGCGACCTTGTCCTTGCGGATCCAGGCCATCATCAACTCCCAGGCTACCGCAAGGATGATCGGGCCCACGAACAGCCCGACGATCCCATGTGCCAGGGTACCGCCGATCAATCCGATGAAGATGACGGGCATCGGCGTGGCGAGGCCGCGCCCCATCAATAGCGGCTTCAACACATTGTCGGAAATGCCGGCCAATGCGAGAAAGATCGTGACCGGCAACGCAATCGCGAAATCCTTGGCGCTCCAGATCCAGATGATCACCGGCAACAGAACGATGAGCGATCCAATCTGCAGGATGCCGAAGATCAGGACGGCAAACGACAGCACGCTGGCGTAGGGCACCCCGGTGAGTTTCAGTCCGAGACCGATCAAGAGGGCCTGAAAGATGGCGATCCCGATAACACCTTGAGATATCGAGCGGATGGTCGCGCCTGCCAATGCAAGGAAGTCTTCGCTTCGTTGCGCGACCACATGGGACAGGAATCCCTTGCTCGCCGACACGAGCCGGGGACCGGACGGAAAAAGGAAGCCGGCCAGAATCACCGACAAGAGGAATTTGAGCGCGCCAATGCCCAACCCTCCGGCAAAGACAAGCAGGTAGCCGGCCACTGGCTTGAGATATGGCGCAAGTTGACGGAAGGCTGCCTCGAGGTTGTTCGACGCCTTGCTCCAGAGTTCATAAAGCGGCGGACCGACAATCGGCCAATCGCCGATGCCGGCGGGCGGCGACGGAACCACCAACCTGCCGTTGCCGAGCTGCTCGGATATTTCTACCAAACTGTCGATCAGGCCAACCCCGAGCCACGCGACGGGACCGATGATAATCGCGAGGCACAAGGCCGTGACGATGGTGGCCGCCAGCCTCGGTCGGCAGCCGAGATGACGTGAAAGCCAGTCGAAGGCCGGATAAAGCGCGACGGCGAGTACCGCGCCCCACGCAAGGATCGGCACGAAGGGCCGGACCAGAATGAATGACCAATAGGCGAGAAAGGCGAGCAATCCGAGCCGGACGGCGAGATGGATGGCATCCTCGCCCGAACGGATTTGCCGGAATGCTCTTAATGGCGCAGTCACTGACCTCCTCCGGCTCCAAAAGCACGCAGCGACCGATCGGCGTTGCCGACGAGTGCTCTCGCTGACGTGCGAATTCAAGGATCCCGGTATGGACTCTTCTTGGGACCGGGCTTGATCCAAATCAATCAACGCTGCCGAACCGTATCCCTCTCTTCCCGACGGAGACTCGATGGAAATTCCGCGCATGTCCGGAACTGCAGACTATTCGGTCAAGGAGCGGCTACGTGACGGGCGCGAGCTTGAAATCCGCGCACTCCGGCCGGAGGATCGGGCAGATATGCTGGCGGCGATCGGCCGTACCGGCACACAATCGCTGCAGCGGCGCTTTTTCGTTGCCAAACGCGGTTTCTCGGATCGCGAAATCGCGTTCTTCATGAACATCGATTTCATCAACCATGTCGCTTTGGTCGCCCTTGTTGCGGAAAACGAGCGGCATACAATTGCCGGGGGCGGACGCTACATCGTCGTGCAGCCGGGACAGGCCGAGGTGGCATTCCTCGTTGTTGATGGCTATCAGGGGTTAGGCATCGGCTCGGTCCTGGCCCGTCATCTGACCGGCCTTGCCCGCCAATCAGGGCTCGAGGAACTGGTGGCGGACGTGCTGCCGGAAAACACTGCGATGCTAAAGCTGTTCAAGAAATTGGGCTTCACACCCGGACCAAAGCGGGAGCCGCAAGTCATTCACCTTGTGCTGCCGCTCGCTTGAGCCGAGCCGGATCGACGTGATCTCGCGCTGCGGCCGGCGGCCCATTCCGCGCCTGCCGAACTTGATTTGGTCGGACAGATTGTCGGGATTGTATTTCCGGCGGGGTCGTAGAATGCGGCGCATTATCCGCGGCGGCGCGTTCGTAGACCGATGAATGCAACATTGCGATCGGCTCGACGGTCCGAAGCCCAAGAAAAGCCAGAAGAATACGGGCATGAACGGGAAATTTAAACTGTGGTTCCCAGCGGAACGAATGAATTAATAGCGCTCTAACCTAGATTTTATGGAAATTTTCCTATATAATTTTAACGATATATTTCGGGTGTGGCGTATGAACATTTGGCAACGCACGAAACCGTCCGATGACCGAAGTTCGGTTTCGCGCGACCTTTTGCAGTCCGCGATCACAGAAGCTGTCAAGAAGGCCGACCACGGTTGCGAGGCTTTCGCTGGCGTGGTCATCAAGCGTGAAACCCCCAAGTCGCGTCTCGACGCGAACTGGGCCGTCCAAGGTGTTCGGTTCGGCAGAGCCGATCGGGACAAGGCCGGTCAAGCGCTGGCGACGATCGTAGAGCGGGCGCAACGCTATTTCAGTCTTGCCGAGGACGATCCTGGTCCGCACGAACGCCCTGCGTCTAAATCCAGACGTTCAATCCCGCGGCAGTGACGTGGGGCACATGCGAAACGCGATACAAGCGGCAATCACCGGAAGGCGACAAGAAGACTGATCCAGGTCGGGAGCCTTGTGTTGGGATGAACCGTGCGGCGCAGGAATCCAGAAGTCGACTTTAGAAGCGAATTGGGCCATCAGCGAAATCAAGTTTGGTAGAGCCGATTGAAACGAGGCAGCTGTCGCCGTGACCGCCATAGTTGAGCGAATGCAACGCTGCGCGTTCAATCGTTCCAACGGCAGTCAGACAACCCTGATGAGCGCCCTAAATTCTGCGATTTATCACATCCGCAAGCTTTTTCGCAGCTAATTTCGGCAGCTTCCGCATAAGCGGCCTGAAGGCTATTTGCGAGTAAGAGGCGATGGCTTCATATCGTTCCGGATGGACGACATCGATCGGCATCTCCGGAATGTGATTCAAACTAAGATGGCTTGTTATGCGCGATGTCAGATCGTGCCGTTCGCGTCTCACATACAATAGCATATTCTGTCTGTACCACACGGAGACATCCTGTCTGTGCCAAATTTGCGATCTAAACGGATCAAAGCAATGGTATCCTTGGGAATCGAACAGACTTACCCAATATGACTGCCAGCGCTCATTGATGTGTCTGAAACCTCCTTGGAAAGGGATTGCCGCGCCGAACAAAACCACGTCGCTGTGCCTTGTCAAATTCTCAATGAACTGCATGGAATATTCCGAGGCGACATGCTCGGCGACCTCAAGGCTTATGGCGACGTCGAACCGTTGGCCGAGATCAAAAGGCTTCGCCAGGTCTTGCACCGTAAAACAACGCTGAGGGATCAAAAGGCGGCTTTGATCAGTCCATGCGCCGTCAACCCCGCAAATTGCGCGCACGCCGGATGACTCGAAACAAGCAAGCCAACGCCCGTCCCCGCAACCAACGTCCAATACAGAACTCACTTCAATGATCGATTTCAGAAGCGGGACAATAATGTTGGCGGAGGCGATAGTTTGGTCGCCATGCGTCTTGTGCCACTCAAATTCATACATACGATCACCTCCAGAAAAGTGCGGAGTTGGTGATGGCAATAGTAGATGTCGCGAGTAGATGTCGCGGCTACGAGCTGTTTGGGACACGCATTTACGCCGTTTACAGCGCTGGTAGTCAATACGAACAGCAACCTTAGCGCTTCCGGCGGTTGCCGCGCCGGCTCCGTTGGAACGCGCCCGGTGGAGGCGGGGCAGATCCCCAAGCGTTCCGCACGCAGCGGCCACAGTGCCGACTGATCTTCATCGAGGTCGGCGGGTTTAAACTACGGCCGCTTGTCGGGGTAATTGTCTTGTGATGAAATTTGTCCTGCGTGCGGTGTCGGATCGAGCGGAACTTTTATTAGGAGAGTGTGGTCGCAGGGCGAGCACTCGAATGCGCAAATATCGCCGAAGATCGGCCGGAGGGATTGCGATGCGAGCGACATCGGCCGATCACAGTGAGGACATCTTGGTGTGGACATTGGGACCGAAGCGAATTCACCGGGATGAGATTTCCCGTCGAAAACGCCGACAGCCGCGCAAGGTTCCAAACACCGATCAAAAAACTCGCTCGGCGTTGTTTCCATGCCCGAAGAGGACGTTCCGCAACTCTCCGCTGACGCGCCCTTCCGGTCGATCAGGACCTTAAAGCCGATTGCCAGCCTTTCAGACGGCTTTCGCGCGTCACCGTCGGTCCGAACCCAGATGGACGCCCGTTTGTGACGTAAGCGACGCCCGGTCTAACGAATTTCTGTCGAATCTCCATTGGTTTACCGAGGAGCATTGCTTTTTGCTCTCAGGCTTCCAACCGGCCCCGGAATTCCGATGCAGGTACTCGTTCCGTCAGTCTCCCTGGCCGCGATGCTACAGCCAACAGCTCTTACGGTCTTTGTCGAAACTCCGTCTTCGGCAACCTTGTTCAAGCCAGTGTCCGAGCGCGAAATCAGCGGTCCTCCGACTTGGGGCGCAGCACCGGCGGTTGGCGGCATCATGGCGGGCGGCGGTGCGCCAATGTCAGGCGTTTGCTGCGCGAACGCCCCCGAGGAAACGAGTGCGAGCGACGCCGCAACGGAAAGAGCGATTGATCGCATTGAAGCCTCCTTGCTCGGAAACAATGAACTCCAACGCCGAAAGGTTCCCGCGAACACCCAAGCGTCGGTTATTCTATCGATGAGAACGCCTTCCTGGAATCCTGCGGTTGCTCAGCGCCGCAACAGGTGTCCGCGAAGAACCGCCGCTTGACTTCGTCGGCCTGCCGGATGGCAAGGGACAAAATCATAAGCGTCGGGTTAGCATGGCCACTGGTCGGAAAAATCGAGCTGCCCGCGACGAACAGATTGCCAACACCGTGGACCTTGCCCTGGCTGTCGACGACCCCGGTTCGCGGGTCATCAGACATGCGGGTGGTTCCGAAGATGTGCGCCATGTCGACCAGCACGGCATCGTCCGGCCGATCCTGCATGATCCATTCGTCGAGAACCGGCGCAGGCATGCCGGCTTTCGGCAACTCATCATGAAGGAGCTGCCCGATCGCGGCCACGCTGCGGCGCTCATTCGCTGAAATCCGCCAATGTGCGGTGACGCGCCGCAATCCGAGGGCATCCTTGCTTTCGGAGAGAACGAGGCAATTTTCGCGATCCGGCGGCTGTTCAACGATGACATGGATGCCCATCCGGTCCAGCCGATGCGGCACGCGCATGCTCAGAAACTCGCGGACAACGAAGCCGGGATTGATCGCCATCAGCAGGTTGACAGTTTTCCGCTTCAGACGCTCCGGGAAGACCGGACTGTAAAACAGTTTGATGGCAAATCCCTTAGCGAGAAGCGGCAAGCTGCAGACCATGAGCCAGAGGTCGCCACCGAGATTTTTGGTCTGGAACGTCAAGAGGCGTTTGACGGCTCCGAACGGATCCCGCGGGGAAATTTCCGGCAGCACGTACACGGCCGTATTGAGCAGCTTCATCCGGGCCTGAACAGCCGGGGAGAGAGCCAGGCCGTGCATGTACATGATGCTGTCGTTTTTCGGAACGATCGAGTAGAATCCGAGGTACCTGGCGCGCTTGACATCGCTTTTCTTGAAATAGCCGATGCGCCCGCCGGGATGATCCATCAGATATCGGCCGACATTGTCGTAAGTGTTGCCGAGACCGTTCTTCTGCTGTCGGTTGGAATTCAGCAGGATGCGCGCATTTTCAATGCCGCCCGCCGCGAGGACAAAAACCTTCGCCCTCACATGCGACTTCGCACCATCGATCGTGCTAATTTCGAGACCTGTGACCCGGTCCCCTTCCGCATTGGTGTCGACATGCAGGACCGTGGCGTTGATCAGCGTGCGGACGTTGTCGGCGCGCTGCGCTCTGAATTCGTCGGCCAGATTCATGACCGAGACGGCGACCAGGCGCGAGCGGGCAAACTGCCAGAAAAACGACCGCAGCTTCGTGCTGTCCAGCGGCGGCCTTTTGACGTTCTTGCCGATCAGCGGCCACAGTTTTTCATCGTATATGTTGGGGCCGAGATTCAGGACCTCCGCCGCGCGTTCGATATAGGGCTCGAGGCTGGCTCGGCTGAACGGCCAGCCCGAATTCGACACCCAGTCGCGCTTGGCAAAATCGATATCGTCGAAGGTCGCCGATTTTCCGCCCCAACAGGCCGTCGAGCCACCGAGCCCCCGGCGGCGAACGCCATAGGGCTGAACGTCTGGATCGAACCAGGGCATGCTTTTCTGATGAAACATTCTGCGGAAATTTAAGGATGCCTGCCCTCTCGGATCGTTCACCGATTTAAGGCGATCGAGTTCGGCATGGACGGGACTCTCGCCATCGACACCGCTTTCAAGAATGAGGACATGCACCCCGGTGTTCATGAACTCGCGGGCGATGGTCAAACCGGCCGCGCCACCGCCGATGATAGCGACATCCGCCTCGAACAGCGAACCGGCCGGCTGGGTTTCCAGGTTCTCGATCCTTGTCCCGGCGCCGCGTCGCGGCGATGATTGCCAGTATCGAACCGCGCTGCCGATGCCTTCGTCGACGAGACGCTGCCGGTTTGACGCGGGCTGCCACCCCAGTCGGGCGCGCGCATGGTCGGAATTGAAAGCCGCTTTCTGGGTGCGGCTTTCCCAGTCATAATAGTATGGCATGCGCGCACGATCGGGATGACGCGTCACGGCCTTCACGAACCATTTAATCAGGTCGGCGAGGAAGAATTTCCATATCGGGCGATGGACGACGTTGAGGGGTTTGCCTGTCTGCTTTTGCAGTTCGTCCAGATAGTCACGCGCCGTCAGCAGGGGACGATCGATAAGGTTGAAGGATTTGCCTTCGATGCCGTCGACTTGAAGCGCTCGTACCATTGCGGCAGCGACGTCTGACACCAAGACGAGCGGCAAGGCATTGGTCCCTTCTCCCCACACCTCACAAAGGTCGCCCGAGAAGCGCCCGACAGCTCCATGAAAAAGAGTCCCTCCTGGACCGATCACAATGCCGGGGCGGACGATGATCAGCGGCAATTGCTGCTGCTTGTGCATCTCTGTGAGGATCTGCTCAGCCGCAGCCTTCGAACGCGCGTGGTAGTTGCGCCGCTTGAGATTGCGGTCGAACGGCGTCTTCTCCGTGATTGTTCCTGCCTTGGAGCCCGCATAGTAGGAATTGATGGTGCCGGCGAAGACCAGCCGCCTCACGTTGTGAGCAATGCAGAGTTCCCCGATCTTGCGCGTCGGCTCGACGTTGTTGCGCCAAAATTCATTCCAAGTCGAACCCCAGACATGGGCGAGATGGACAACGGAGTCGACGTTGCGAAAGGCTGCCTCGAGGTCCGTTTCGTTGAGGATATCGCCGCGGACGATTTCCAGACGATCGTTCTGAATGGAGGCCAGCGCCGCCGCCGGTCCGCGCACCATAACGCGAACACGACAACCCGCCGCGAGGAGATATGAGACAAGCATCTGGCCGATGAAGCCGGCGCCGCCTAACACCAACACCGTCTCTTCGAAAAGCCGTTCCATGGAAGCTTATCAATTCGATTGGGAGGCAGCCTAGACGACCGGCGAAATCGCTGGCGCTGCGAAGCAGCACTTCCGCAACAATGCACGAACTTGATCAGGTCGAGAGTTTCATCCTGTTGTAAAATATCAGGAATCGGTCAACAGCGGCATAAAAAACGAACTTATAATTCGCAGAAACATCTAGGCATCAGGATAATTGGTACCGGCTGCCTTTGCAATAATCACAATGAAGGGTTGTAAATGCTTTGGCTGAGCGCCAGATTCTCGCTACACTGGCTGCTAAACTTCGGTTCGTGCCCCGTCTATTGAGACTGGTGCTTAGCCAACGGTGTCTTCCGGCTTTCAAACTCCTGGGATAGGTGAACCTATGCCGCTGGCCATTGCTGGATACCACGTTGTACGCAATGGCAGCGTGTTGCCAGTTGGGATTAACCGCATTGCCTTCGAAACGCCCCTCTTCGTGGCAAGGCCGCGACCGGTCATCTCGGAACCGGCCGGCACGTCGATAATGGCGGAAGAGGAACCCGAACCGAGCGAACGGGCAACATCCACAAAGTCAGCGCCCTTCCCGCGCTGTTTCAGCGATCATAGTCACGGCTGCCACTCGTTCGGGCGGAGCGCCGTCAGCCTTTCTCGTTTAAGTGACGCGCAAACAGGCGACAAGAACAACTACTCCAGTGTCGATAGACGCGCTTATTCGAGCCCAATTGCGCGGGCGATCGCGTCGATATCGACTTCGCTCAAGTTCTCCAATGGGTTTTTCCGCCGGCCTCGCATTCTGAATTGACGAGCCGGTTGTTTACCGCAATGCATCTGAAGGCCACAGTTTCCCTATTCTTGCCCGCGAGAGATTAAGGAAATTCAAGTATTGGACGCATCTCCTCACAAGGTAAGTGGTCGCACCGCCGCCGGGGCGACGGTTCTCATTGCGTCGAAATTGGTCGCGCGTTGTCTTGATCTCGCAACAATCGTGGTTCTTGGACGTCTTTTGTCACCGGCGGATTTTGGTCTCGTCGCGATCGCTATGTCCGTTGTGATGGTTGTCGAGGCCATTTTGGAACTGCCGGTGGGCCAGGCAGTCGTTCGGCTGTCGGTGGTGACGAAAGCTCATTACGATACCGCGTTCACGATCTCCTCTTTGCGGGGGGCGGCGGTGGCGTTGATCCTGTTCTCCTTGTCCTGGCCGTTGGCCCAAATCTATGGAGATGATCGTTTAATTGGGCTGGTCTGCGCACTAGCGATCTCACCTGCGGCGCGCAGTGTGCTCAGCGCAGGATTGATCGAACGTTCGAAGAACCTCGATTTCAAAGCATTTGCTTTGTGTGAATTCGCTGGAAAGTGCGCGAGCTTTGTGGTTTCGGTCGGTCTGGCATGGGGGACCAGGAGCTATTGGGCCATTGCGGCCGGCACGATCGCTTTTCCTATCGTCCTGGACATTGTTTCCTACGTCGTCGCGCCCTACCGGCCGAGGTTTACGCTTCGGGAATGGCACGAGTTCGCAGGGTTTATCGGGTGGTCCACCGCCTCTCAGGCGGTGAACGCCTTCAATTGGCAGATGGATCAACTGATACTCGGCCGCCTGATCAGCCGTCCCGAACTGGGCCGGTTTTCTATGGCCACCAATCTGGCTATCCTTCCAACCCAGGCGATCGTGTTCCAGGTCCTCAATCCTCTCATGATTGCCTTTTCGCTGATCAGAAATGATAGTCGCAGGCTGGCGGCAGCCTATCGGAACAGTGCGGCGACCGTCGTTGCGGTTGGACTGCCGATGATGGTCGGGATGAGTCTGATTGCTGAACCCATGATCCGGCTGATTCTTGGTGGACAATGGCTTGAGGCCACCCCCATTCTGCGCCTGCTTGCTCTTGCCGTGGTCCCTTCGCTATTAACCGCTCCGCTTGCCCCGCTATCCATGACACTTGGTAAAACAAGCATCTTTCTTCGGCTCAGCCTGATTGAATTCGCCGTTAGGCTACCGATCGTTCTGATCGGCGCGCTATATTACGGAATTGCCGGTGTTCTCGCGGCACGTTTGATAACCGCGATACTCGTGGCCGGATGTTCGATGTTCGCGGTTCGCGAGCTAATCGGGCTGCCGATACGCACTCAAGTGTTCGGTCCGTGGCGATCGATGCTGAGCTGCGTTTTTATGGCGTTGGCGGTCATGCCGTTCCACAATTGGCTATCTGGAATAACAGTCTATGGCCCGTTGGTGTTTGGCTTGGCCGTGGTCGTCAGCGTTGCCGCATTGGTCTATGCAAGCTCGATCTTTGTACTGTGGCGCCTTGCGGGCTGTCCGGATGGATTTGAGTCAAAAGTCGTTGGTTTCCTACGCAGCCAGTCAAAGCGGATTCTCTAAGTCGGTCGCCGATAGCAATCCCTAAACCTGCCTTGGCCAACTTGATTGATCTCGGTCTATTCGCGCAGCCGTGCTGATCACAACAATCGATGCGGAGCAGACAATTTCTCCACCGCAGCCCTTGCCTTACGCTTAGACACTTATCCCGGTGGCTCCCGGGTTGCCTTAGCCATTTAGATTAAATGGGATTAAGCCAAGATCAGGCTGGTTTTCTGCCCTTACAGCTATTTCACGCGTCAGGCGCCAAGCTTCAGAACTGGAAGTAAACGAATTCCTTGGGCTTGCCCAGAAGCGACAGGCAGCATGCGAAGGCCGTTCCTATTAATGCAGCCTGCCGAAGCGTCATCCTGAAGTGCCACCTCGGCCAAACCTGCGGCTCATGCGGATCGAATTTCCGACCGTCGATAAGCTGTTGACTGTTGGGAGCCAGCAAGACAATGCCGATGCCTGCAGCGACCAACAACAGGTTTTTGTCGAGGATGTGAGGGAGCAATTTGCTCTCCAACGTCAGCCCGTTGATTCCAAAAAGTCCGGACAATGTTCCCCAGGCAACTTCCCACCTGGCGCTGGCAAAGAACACCCACGCAATCGAAACCGCCGCCAAGGTGAGCGCCTGGCCAAGGACTGGAGGAAAAATCAAATTATGCCCCCTCGCGCCAGCGCGCGCGACAAGATAATTCCAGCCGTGATTGATAGCGAGAAACATTCCGTGAAGGCCGCCCCACACGACAAACGTCCAAGAAGGACCGTGCCATAATCCGCCGAGGAGCATGGTAATCATTAAATTCATGTATCGGCGACTGGCCCCCCTGCGACTGCCTCCTAGCGGTATATAAAGGTAGTCTCGAAGCCAGCGCGACAACGTCATATGCCAACGTCTCCAAAAGTCGATGATGGACGTACTCTGATATGGCGAGGCAAAGTTGTATGGCAATCGTACTCCGAACAAGCGTGCAAGACCTACCGCCATGTCCGAGTACGCGGAGAAATCGAAGTAAATTCCCAGGCCGAAGGCGATGGTTCCAAGCCAGGCATCGACGAAACCTGGCGAGGCAATTTCCGAGCCTGAGAAAATCTGCGTCGCGATCGCCGACAGTGGGTCAGCCAACGAAAGCTTCTTCACTAAGCCGATCGTGAAAAACGCAGTGCCTTCAGCAAAATTGCATTGCGAGAGACGAAATGTCTTCTCATCGTGGAATTGCGGTGTCAGTTCCGCATGATGAACGATCGGACCGGCGATCAGTTGCGGAAAGAAACACACAAACAGCAGGTATTCCGAGAGCGTGTATTTGGACACACCGCCGCGATGCACGTCCGAGAGATAGGCGATCTGCTGGAACGTATGAAATGAGATGCCAAGCGGAAGCGCGACGGCCGCCAGAGTGAAATCCAGGCCGACGAGGGCTGAGATGTTTCCAGAAATAAAAACCGCATACTTGAAGTATGCAAGAAGCGATAGATTTAGCGTAATCGCAGCGATCAGAAGCAGCCGCGCCAAACTGGGATTCGAGCCTCGCGTCCCCAAGATGAATTGGCCCGCCCAAAAATTCGTTATCGTCCAGACCAGAATGAGGCCCAGATACGGGACGCTCCACCAGCCATAGAAGATGAGCGATGCTACAAGCAGCCAGATCCGAGCCGCTCCCCCACCGCCGTATCCTCTTAAAAAATGAAAGCCCACCAAGGTGACCGGTAGAAATCCGAAGATAAAAACAAGGGAGTTAAAAAGCATTTGCTCAGCGCTCCTGCTTCACACCGAAAAGGCTTCGCTCCGCTATGAACTGCGAAAACTCGTGATGGAACGGGCTTAGCAGATGGACTGAATCCGCGAATTGCTCGCTGCGAAACGATATTTCACGCCCGTCTATAATTTGAGTGCCATTCTGCGACAATGCTTCAAGTCGATGCGTCCACTCCTTTATTATAACGCCGGTTGGGTCGTAAGAGTTTGCCCATTCCGGCATGGTTGGTACTGTTGCGATCCAAAGTCGAATATGTTTTTGTGCCATGTCGAGCGAGTATTGCTTGAATGCAACAAAGCAACGCTCGTCGAAGACCGGCGCAGGTCGCCAACTGATCGCCTGCTTCAGTGGACTGCTCCCGTACGCGTCCTGGGCGTCGAGCGCGCGCTCGCTTGGCAACGTAATGGCAGTTCGCAGGATGTAAGGTGCGCGCATATTAACCACATAAGGCAGCCATACCGGGATTCGATTTTGGATAAACGCAGCTCCCAAAGCAGGATCAAAAATTTGGGTGAGCTGTGGGGAGCAGTCTTCAAAATCGCGCGGTGCAACGATAGTGATCACGTTTTGTAGATTTGGCATCATCTCCGTTAGCAGGCTTACAAGGAACGCCGTCTGGTCAATGTGAAGATAGCAAGGCGCGGCATTGAGAGCCCTGGTCGGATCCAGTCCGAACACGGACATATCAAGATTGCGCCAGGTGGCCGACGATCCGGCTGCCATAAGGCGGACCTGGCTCAGGTCACGATTGCGCAAAAAGCTGATCTTCTCGTCGATGCATGGGGTAGCCGAAAGCGGAGGCGGCGCTAAACGACCTTTAAACTCCAGCAGGGCTAGCAGCCCGACTCCAAATGAAAGCCACCCTGACACGGTCAGACCAAAAACAAAGACCCATGACAGTTGAACAACGTTCGACCACCTATTCAGAATCGTCGAGAGCATAATGACACCCTTCCCGAATCTCGCTTAGCGAACTTTGCTTTGAATAGCTCCCGGCGCCTAAGACATGTAATTTCGCCCTTAGGAAGAATCCTTGAAACGCTAATGCTATTGAGGTCTGCGAGCAATCCATAAAAAACACTGCCAGCAGCGCAGTGACGGGGAACCGCGCAGCAACGGAGTAAACGGAGTAAAATGTCACGCCGGCAGCATCTCAGCCTTTCAACGACCCGTGAGCAAAAACGTAGGACGGTCTATATCATTCATCGTTGCTGTTGATGCATAACAGCACGTCGACCGCATGAGTTCCGAAACGACAGATCGCCGAGGAGAGCGATTGGAAGATACGCGGGGAACTATCGACTGGACACGATAAACCGGTCGCCCTTTCTAGCGGCAGAGGCTTTTTGTCGCGCATGATGTCTGCATGAAGGAACGGGCCCAATGCCTCATCATATCGACGACGATCGCGGCGCCTCCGAATGCCGTCTCCTGCACTGGATTTTGGAGATTGATCGACGAAATTTCCAGGTCAAGCCTCGCCGGCCATATAACAAGCGATTTATAAATTTTGCGCGCAAAACGATGCTCAAATTGGCGGTCTGGAGCGAGGCTAACCAGCTTGCTGTTTTTATCCGTTAGTCTAAGCTTTATTGGCGGTCCTCCGGACATGGTGAAAAACCAACGATCAAAAACTGATTCTGAAATTGAGACGGCTAAACACTGCTTTCTGAAATATTATTTTTTCGAGGGATAGATGCCGCTTCGTGAGAACAAGTTGACCGGTGGACTGCGCAGATTGCTGCAACGCGCCCTACTCTCACAAGATCCGATCCCTGCTCGCTATCTTCTCATCCGAGCCCTTGATCGACGTTTCGGCATTGTAAAAACCTATCAACGCAAACTCGATTATGGCACGATCGATCGGGCGCATTACGGACATTGTATGCTGCAGTCTGCGACGCTCGCACGGAAGCTCGGGTATTCGCGCATTTCATGCATCGAATTTGGCGTTGCCGGCGGTGCGGGACTCGTGGCAATGGAACGACACGCCGAAGCAGTCCACGCTGAGACCGGCGTGGAGGTCGTGGTGTTCGGCTTTGATACCGGAAAGGGCATGCCAGCGCCGCAGGACTACCGCGACCTGCCTTATCTCTGGCAATCCGGCTATTTTGCCATGGACGTCCCCAAACTGAAAGCTCGTCTCAAGTCAGCCAGGCTGATCCTCGGCGATGTTGCGCAAACCCTGCGAGGCTTTGCCGAGCAAGAGAATCCTCCGCCCATCGGATTTATAGCTTTCGATCTCGACTACTATTCCTCGACGGTCACAGCGCTAAAGATTTTCGAGACAAATCATCGGTATTTGTTGCCTCGGGTTGCCTGCTATTTCGACGATATGGTGGGCGATATTGATTGGGCCTACAACGAATTTACCGGTGAGCTGTTGGCGATCAAGGAATTTAACGCAAACCATGAGAGCATCAAAATTGCGCCTGTCAGCGGTCTACGGTTCTCGGGCGGGCGAATTCCCCGAATGTGGCATGAACAGATTTTTGTCGCCCACCTGTTCACTCATCCAGATTACGGCAAGCCCATCGCTGAACTGACGCAAATCCCGCTTGCTGCGGAATAGCAAGTCGGCCGGTTGGGTAACTTGTCGTTCTGCACAATGTGCGGATACTAACCGCCTCACGCAGCCCGGACAGCTCAGTAAACTGCCGCGTTCGACGGCGCCGATGGAAACCAAGAGAGCGCGGGACAATCTCAAGCCTGATCTTGATCGGCGGCGTAGCCGTAACTTCAAGTTCGTGCATCAAAACTTGCGCCGCAGTTCCTACCCTGCCGACCTGAGACAGGTGCTGCTAATCGATAACAACCTCGCGGATGAGGTCAGCATCTAGTGCGAGGCGGACGGCTTTCTGAAGGCGACCGAATGGTATGCCAGAACGCTCTGCCATTTCGAGCAAGCTGTGCTTACCGTCAGCCAGATTCAGAAGCCACAAAAGGTCCATTTGGCTGGCGCCGCCTGCCTCCTTCTGGCCTGCGATCGCCCGGTAGAGCCCACGCCGCCCCAGTTGCGGTTCGCCTCTGCCGTCGGTTCGTACATACGTCCAGTTAGCATCGAGCAGGTCGAGCAAAGTAGCCATCACCTGGTAGGATTGATCGAGTGCTTCGGGTTTCACAAAATCGGAATTGTCTGCCGATGTGTGGTACTCCGGAAAAGTCCCATGAATGCTGCGCATCAAGCAGCCCATCGGAAGATCGAAGGCCGGCGAACAAAATTGTCTCTCGTCATAGCCATAAGGATTAAACGGCACGATTTCGTGCGGGTGACCGGAATGGCGAAGAACGTGGGCGACGGCACTGTCGATGGATGCGCCGCTACGGCTCCGCTTGTAATGGAACTGGCCCGGGTCGCCGACACACGTCAATACCAGCCCATATCGAATTTTGGCGAGATGTCCCTCGTTGCGAGCGAGCCACGTGATTGCGCCTATGGTCGCTGGAATGAACAGAAAGCGGCAGCCAAGTCGCCGTGGAATCCGTGCTTGCCTCATTGCCAGTGCAAGGGCGACTGCAATCCCGGAAAGATTGTCGTTTGCCAGACTGGGATGGCAGACGTGAGCGGTGATCAGCACTTCCTCCGGGATCTGCCCCGGTAAAAATAGCTCCCCATAGGTAAGAGATCCCGGCGAAAGATCGCTGTCGATGTCGATGCGGTAAGATTCGTCCTGCATCGTTCGCCAAAGATTGTCCGGCATGCAGAATCCCCAATCGTCAGCGAAGTAACCCGTGCGATAGGGAATAAGCTCGGGTTGGTCGGGAAGCGTGTGGATGTGCTGCGCAAGCTCAGCGCGGCTCACCTCTTTGTGAATCGGCTTGCTGTAGCCTACGATGTGCAGATTGTTGTCCGCAAAATTAACGAGATACCGACCGTCGAGCGCCCTGATTGTAGCGCTCCGAATGTTCCATTCCAGCGGGACTTGCCAATCGAGCACCGCCGTCCCACTGGGAACCTCTGTGATCTCTAATTGAACATGTCGAGCCAGGATCGCCAGCGTTTCGCGAACGCCAGCTCCGGTAAGGCTTCGGTTGATCGGAAAGAGCTCCCGAACCAAACCATGAAGATCGATTGGGGGAACCTCTTGTGAGTTGGAAACGCCCTTCCTGCCCGACATCAGCTGCCTCGGTTCCCTAGCCGAAAATTTCGATCGGCTAGCAATGGCCAGTGAGCGTCATTGGCGGACAAAGCCGCTACCGTTTCGGGCCACGCGATACCGATCATCGGGTCGTCATAGCGAAAGCCGTCGTACAGATCGGGTACGTATTCGACGCCCATCAGATATTCGACGATCGTGTCATTCGATAGCGTTTGGAAGCCATGGGCGAAGCCGGGAGGAACGTAAAGCATGGTGGCAATATCGGCGGCCAATTCGTTGACGTAGATTTGGCCCCGCGTTATCGAATCCTCTCGCAAATCGACAATCACGTCATGAATGCGGCCCCTTGTACAGCGAACCAACTTTGCATCGGCTTTCGGCGCGCGTTGAAAGTGCATCCCCCGTACCGTGCCACGAACTGCCGTGAATGACATGTTACCCTGTACGGGGCTAAAATCGATCCCCTGCTCCAAAAAGCTGTTGACGCACCAGGTTCGCGCGAAATTTCCGCGATCGTCGCCGTGCACGACGAGCTCGATGAGCCGGGCATCTGAATTACCCAGAGAGATGAACTTCATGACCGGGTTTCACGCTGGATTGCGTCGGCACGAGGGGTGCCCGTACGCAGAAACGAACGATGGTCTACACGATTCATCTTGGATCAAGCTGCGATTGTGGGAGTTGCGTGCTTCATGAAATCTCGTGTTAGTCCGGCGCATCGGGTGCAGGGCAGCGTGCCTTCTCTAGACCAGAGGTTTAAGCATAGGCCGCAGGTACAGATCGGTAATTTCTGCCGTTCTGCCAATGGTTAGCGCGAACAACACCGCTTCAGCGACGTCCTCCGGCTGCAACATTCGATCCGGATCATATCGCTTGCCGGAGATTTCGTGAAGGTCGACTTGCCTTTGAGTTGCCGTGGTGCCGGGAAAGATCGTCGTCACCCTAACTCCGGCCTCATTGACCTCATCCCGCAAAGCGTTCGCGATCGAATGCACTGCTTGCTGGGTGGCTGCGTAAGAGCCGCGGCCGTCGGTATTATTTGCGCGGGTTATCGATGAGTTCACAAAAACAATTTGTCCGGATGCTGCGCGCAAGAACGGTAGCAAAAGTTGGGTCAGAATGTAAGGCCCACGAACGTTCGCCGCATATTGCGCGTCAAAGTCAGCCACGGGCGAAGTTTCTGTCCTGCCTAATCTTATTATCCCTGAGGAATGCACCAAAATATCGATCCGAGCAAAATCGGCTTGTATTCTGGTGGCGAGTCCCTTGAGCTGCGTATCATCCGTCATATCGCAAGAATAGGCCGATGCGAGAGATCCACACTCCGTCGCAAGTTCTTCAAGAGCTGACTGACGCCGCCCGACCAGAACAACCCTTGCTTTAGAACGAGCAAGAATTGAGGCGGTCGCACGCCCAATGCCGGAACTTGCACCTGTGACCAAGGCCGTCATGTTCTCCAGGGATATCGACATCATCAACAATTCCTTTGGACATCGCCCAGGGTCCACGCATCCCGTTCAAAAAACGCGGGCGGACACCGTATTCGATATCTCCAAATTAAATTCGAGTAACGAAAACCCGCCTTCCATTAATCCTTCCAGACTTTCCACGGTGCGTTTCCCGCGGCCCAGATATCTTCAAGCACCTGCTTGTCTCGAAGCGTATCCATGCTTTGCCAGAAACCGTGATGACGATAAGCCCGCAATTGCCCCGCCTCTACCAAACGCCGCATCGGCGCCTGCTCCCAAACCGTTGAATCATCTTCAAGCAAATTGAAGACTTGCGGTTCGCAAACAAAGAAGCCACCATTGACCAACCCTACGTCACGGCCGTCCTTCTCACGGAAAGAAGCAACTTCGTGACTTTCCTCGGTAAAGCTCAGCACACCGAAGCGGCCCGGCGGCTCGACTGCGGTCACGGTCGCCCACTTGCCTCCCTCCCGATGGAATGCGATGAGCTTACCGATATCGACGTCGCTGACGCCATCGCCATAGGTCAGGCAGAAGGTCTCGTTGCCGATTATGTCGCGAGCGCGTTTCATGCGGCCCCCCGTCATCGTCTTGGACCCTGTATCCAGCACCGTCACGCGCCATGGTTCGCCTTTGGCGGCACTCCAGACGATCTCATCGTTCGACATGTCTATTGTGAAATCAGAAGAATACATTCTGTAATTCAGAAAATATTGCCGGATGAACTCGACGCGGTAGCCACCGAGTACGATGAAATCCGTAAGCCCAAAATGAGCATAGCATTGCATGATGTGCCAAATGATCGGGCGCCCACCGATTTCCACCATAGGCTTTGGCCGTATTGCGGTTTCTTCGCTGAGCCTTGTTCCGAGGCCTCCCGCGAACACCACTACTTTCATGGAGATATCCTTTGATCGCCGCCCAAATTCCTATCTTGGAACGGTGCTACAATAGCTAATTCTCAATAGTAGCCTTCGGCACCGGCACAATGAACCGGCCGCCCCATGACTTGATTTCCCTCATCTGAGCTTTGATCTCGTCTTTCAAATTCCAAGGCAAAATCAGAACGAAATCAGGTTTTGCCTCAAAGATGGCTTCGGGAGGAAGAATTGGAATGCGAACTCCGGGCAGATAGCGCCCCTGTTTCGACGGCGCACGGTCCACCGTGAAGTCAAGGAAGTCACTCCCGATTCCGCAATAATTCAGAAGTGTCACGGCTTTAGCGGGAGCACCATAGCCCACGATCGTCTTGCTCTCACGCTTCAACCCAACAAGCAGTTCAAGAAGATCACGCTTGGTGGCTTTTACAGATTCGTTCCATGCGACATAGATCGCATCGCTGTCCAGACCATAGGCTCTCTCCTCGTCCAGGAGCTTTGCCACACGAGGACTTTCCGAACGGTTGGACTGCGCGTGGCACACGAAAAATCGGATAGACCCGCCATGGGTCTCGGGCCGTTCGACGTCGAAAATGCGCAGACCCGCCCTGGCGAAGATCCGTGCTCCCGCGATCAGCGATAAATAGGAAAAATGTTCGTGATAGATGGTGTCGAATTGATACCGCTGCATCAGCTTAAGCAGATGCTGCACCTCGAAGGTGGCAACACCGTCAGGGGCGAGCAACAGTTTCACACCATCCAAAAAATCGTTGATGTCAGGCACGTGAGCCAGCACATTGTTTCCCGTAATCAGGTCAGCGGCCCAACCCTCGGTCAGCAGTTGACTGGCGTAGTCTCTGCCGAAAAATTCAATGCGCGTATCGATGCCTTTCGCCCGGCCGGCCAGCGCGACGCTTTCACATGGCTCGATGCCCAGGCATTGAATGCCTTTTGCCATCGAAAATTGCAGCAGATAACCGTCGTTCGATGCGAGTTCGACGTGACGGGACGCCGGCGTCAGTCCGAAACGCCTGGCCATGTCCTCGACATAGGTTTTGGCGTGGTCCAGCCATGAGCTGGAATGCGAAGAGAAGTAGGCATAGTCCGCTCGGAAGATGTCCTCCGCCGCCAACATATCGCAGGTCTGCACCAGGCGGCATTCACGACAAACCAATGCCTCGAGCGGATAGAACGGCTCCGCCCTCGCGTAATTCACCGGGTCCACGTAATCATTGGCGACCGGCGACAGGCCCAGGTTGGCAAGCGTCAGGCTCAGCTTGGACCCACAGTGGCGACACGTTGGCGCGGCGCCCAGCACTGGCGGTAGGTTCAAGTACATAAATGCTCCCGCGGCCAACCTAATGTTTGGCGGCCCACTTCTTCCACTTTAACTCCAGGTTCAACCGATCGTTGTCGATATGACCTTGCAGCACCTTCAACCTCATGAGCTCGGAGAAACGGAAGTCAGCGTCCTTAAAATTCATCCTTTTCAGGCCCGCGATCAAGTTTTGGATCGATTGGTCCAAATCGACCAAGGGCTGATGATCGGGAGCCAGCGAGTGTAAATAGTCCAAAATCTACCTGATAAGAGCGGCTATCAGCGGGCGCCGAAGTGTTGATTGAGACCTTGGTGCCAGGATTGGCGGCGGCAACAGCATTTGCGAGGTCGCGGACTTGATAGTTGCGATCATTTGAGCCGGCATTAACCGCTAAATATCGACCACCATTTTGGGCCGGCCGATCAATTGCCCAATCGATCGCACGAGCCATATCGGCCACGTCAATCAACGGACGCCAGGGCGAGCCATCTGACAGTACGGTAATTTCTCCTCGACTGATCGCGCACGCCACAAAATCATTGAGCACCAGGTCAAGCCGGAGACGGTCCGACATACCACAGGCCGTCGCAAAGCGCAGGCTGGTCACCACCATGTCAGTATCGATTTTCTGCAGTTCCCGCTCGGCGCCGATCTTGGACTTTGCATAGGCCGTGATCGGATTGAGCGGGTCTGTCTCTTTTCGCGGAGGGCCCTTGGCGATCCCGTAGACGCTGCAACTTGAGGCGAACACAAAATTTTTGACGCCGGCTTTGGCGGCGGCCTTTGCAATGGAGATCGTTGTATTTTGATTGATATCCAACGTTACAGCTTCGAATTGATTTCCCATTGGATCGTTCGAAATGGCCGCGAGTTGGACCACTGCATCGCAACCGCGCATCATTTCGACAGGGATTGTGCGTACGTCGCCATAAAATTGCTCGTTGAGATCCCGTTCCGGGAAGACGGAAGCACCTGTAAGGCAATGAGCGAAATATGCATTGTCGAAGCCGCGTAAGGTCGCGTCAGGCCGGGCGGTCCGCAAATACTTGGCCACCGGCGGGCCGACGTAACCCATGTTTCCAGTAATCAATATCTTCACGTTCCGATTTCGCTCACCAACCTGAGCGTCCCACGCTGAACTGTTGTCAGGTTTTCCGAAGCATGAAACTATCCACGAAAGCCACGGAGAGCGAGAGCCATGCGCCATTCCGATTAATTAATATGGCGGATCGGCAATCCCTGCAAGATACTTCGCTCCCCGCGGGGCGTTTAAATGGATTAATCAGTCAACGAACGTGGTCATTTAATCGAGCCGGTCATCGACCCCGCCAGGTATGGCGAAGATGAAGATATTGTCGCGGCGCTGATCCAGATTTAGTGCAATTGTGCCAACAGAGCTTTGCCAGGGAACTCACGCTCAGGTAGATAAAGTTTCCTTTCGGCGGTAATGCAAATATGTGATGCTTCGCGCTCCACCGCGTTTCCTTTGGAATGTTCACCACTGCTCATAAATTAATCAAAAATGGCAATTGGGACAATGACCTCAGCTATCGTCAAGGACATGGACTAACAGCGAGGACTACGAATGAGCCGAAGCCGCATTCTCGTCGCTTCGCATTACAACGCGACGCGTTATCTATACGATACCCATTGCTACGAGACGGTTTGGGGTTTTGCCGGTTGCGACGACGCGGACGTTCTCGCTCCAGGCCCGACCAATAGTTCCCGGCAACTGCGCATCGACAAAGCAAAACGCCGAATTAAATCGTTGACTGGGCTAGGCACTTCCTATCGCATCGAGCCAGTCGAGGTTGAACGGGAGTATGAACTCTTTGTATATGTTGCAACCGTACTGCCGGACCTTCCCGACATCGCTCGCTTTCGGCACTGGCGACGGCGGGCCAACAAAGCTGCCTGCGTGGTTTTGAAGGCCTATGGGACAGAACTGAAACAATTTGAAAAAAGTCTTACGGTTCTGAACGCGTTTGACATCGTGTACAGCGGGTCGATCGGTTCAATACCGCTATTTCAATCAATGATCCGTCCTCCGGTGCATTATTTGGCGTACGGCATTCCAGCGCTGGAAACGATGCCGGCCTCTATCGAACGCGAACGCACGATCGATGTCTATGCCATGGGTCGGAGATTTCCGACGATGCACGATCAGATGGTGCGCGCGATGGTTTCCGGTTCGATCAACTATGTTTTCGATTCATTCGACAGCTCGGTGCCGTTCCTCAAAGACTTTGCCGGTCATTGCTTGTCGAAGAGGCAGCTTTTGAAGCAGACAAAATTCTTCCCGAATTTTGGCATTAGATCCTTTCACAACAGAGAGGTTGAGCTCGCCGGCGAAGAGGATTCGATTACATATCGATGTTACGAAGGCGCAGCCGCTGGGACAGTGATGTTCGGCACGCCTCCGACATCGCTTGATTATCCCGGGCTGTTTGACTGGGAGGATGTGATAATTCCGGCGCCCGTCGGCGATTTCGATTATCTGGGCTTTTTGCGCAGCTTGGACGGTCAGACCAAACGCATGAGCTCAATTCAGCGGCGAAATGTTTACATGTCTTTGCTCAAACACGATCTCGCTTATCGTTTTGAGGTAATTCTCAAGGATCTGCAAATCGATCCGCATGAAAAGCTCAAGGAACGCAAGCGGCACCTGGCGTTGGCTGCCGCACGGTTTGACCCGACGACACAATACAATACTGTAGGTTAGACAATACTGCAGGTCAGGCAGTTCTGCGGCGGGCACAGCGGCGCGCCGCCGCTGCGAGATTGGTCAATAATCTGAGTCCGGAAGTTACTCTGCAACGGCCAACACGGCCGATAACAACGATTGCTTCCCATGAGGAAGCTTCACGCACGATTCGCCGATCATTAATTGATGAATGAGAGAACTGTTCGAGATAAAAAATACCGCACGCAACTTGACCGAGCCGCTCTAGATGGGCGAGAATAACTATTTTAGGATGGCTGGTTGAGATTATCCTCTTCGTGAACATGCTGATTTTGGTCTATGCCCCAAATATCGCTCATCGTTTGCACCCGCAACAGAGCCGAAAGCTTGCCGGTGTGCTTGAATTCGATAGAACGGGCGGCAGTCGCAAATCGCGCGGTCGAAGTCGAGTTGCTTGTCGTCAACAATGGATCGACGGACGCGACCGCTGCCGTGCTTCTGGCTTGGCAAAAATCGGCGTCGGTCCGCTGCAGAGTCCTTCTTGCTGAGCAGCGCGGTCTAAGTCATGCGAGAAATTATGGCCTCGAACATGCCACCGGCAAAATAATTGCCTTTACGGATGACGATTGCACAGTCGCTCCGGACTATTTGACGCAAGTTGAGCGAGCTTATGCTGCAGACGCCGGCCCCACCCTTCGTGGCGGCCGCGTTGAATTAGGTGATCCACGCGACCTGCCCTTTACGATCAAGACCGATTTGGCGCCACAGAGATTTACCGGAGGACATCCGGGCGGCTTCATACATGGCTGCAATCTAACAATGTCGCGCTCAGCCCTGGAACTCGTTGGGCGTTTCGACATCCGCCTGGGGGCGGGTCAACCCATCGGGGCAGCAGAGGACTCGGATTTTGTGTACCGCGCGCACCGTTCCGGAGTGACGGTCCTATATGATCCTTCAATCGTGGTATTTCATCATCACGGACGGCGAGATTTCGCGGAAGTGAAGCTTTTGCAAGAAGTGTACAATCTTGGCAATGGGGCACTTTACGCGAAGCATGGACTCAGGGATTGGAAATTGTTGTTTCGCATTTGTCGCGACATCCGCAGCGGCTTGTGGGAGTATTTCGGCGGTCCGCTCGCCGATAAGGAACTTGGTCTCAGTCACCGCGAACAATCTTCGGGGTAACCTCAAAGGCGCCATGCGATTCTGGCTATCGTCACTGGGCGGAGATTAATCGGCGCAACCAATTCCAGGATGGACCCATCGAATGATGTTAGAGAGCACACTCAATTGGCCTGCGTCCCAATAAGCTTGGCAGCATCTTCTTACGTCGGTGATGAAGATCGGGTTGAGCCCGCAGGGGCTCGCTCGGGGCCCATGCGGGTCGTGGTCTATTACAATGGAACGTTCATTTACTTGCGTAATGGTGCCCACGCGCGAATGACTTCCCTGCTGCAATATCTGGTGAAAGCCGGCTATTCAATTACGCTGTTCAGTTTCGAGAACCACCCGACCGAGCCGTGGACCGAAGCCGCTCAAAGCGCGTTCAAAACCGCGTTTCCAACCGTTCGATTGGTATTGGATACGCAAACCCCTTTGCTTCGTTGCTTGACGTCCCTCAAAAATGCACTCACATCTTTTGTGCCCACCAGGGCGCATGAGATTATCGCCTGGCGCCGCCGCGGAGCAAGCCCGAACTACGAAGCGCTGGTGACCGAACCGGGCGACGTGGTTTGGATCGTGAACTATGCTGACGGCCTGACGCAGCTTAATGGTGTGCCGTCGGCCCCCATTGCCGTCGAAACCCACGACATAAAATCTATCCAGGTCGCCAAGAAACATGGCACGCCGCCCTTCAATCTTCGTTCGTTGCTCAGGATGCGAAGCGAGTTGGGAGTGCTTAATTGCACGGCGGCAATCATCGCCATTTCGCCTGTCGAGGCCGGCTTTTTTCGCGCCATTGTCGCGGATCCCAAAGTTTTCTACATTCCGCAATATCCACCGGTCACCCCACTGCGCAGGGCGGATCGACCGAAGGCCGGATACCTTTACGATCTTGTTTTCGTGGGGTCTGACATGTTTCAAAATGCGCGCGGTCTGCTGGCGTTTTTCGAGGCGAACAAGACATGGCTCGCGTCGCTGCGGATCGCAGCGGTTGGGCGGGTCGGGGAAAACGTTTCCGTCCGCGCGTTCGCGCAAGGGAGGCCACACATCGAACTGCTCGGCTTCGTCGATAATCTGCCCGGGATCTATGCAGCGTCGAAAGCGGCCATCTCCCCTGTCGACGGCACCGGTCTCAAGATCAAGGCCGTCGAAGCACTCAGTCAGGGACGACCGGTGTTCGCATCGCGCCACTCGATGGAAGGATTACCGCCAGGGTACGAGGGTTGCGTTTTTCCGATTGAGCGCTCCTACATCGAGCGGGTGCTCTTGAACAGCTCGGAACTCGAAGCCGCCCAGGCCAGCGCCCTTGCCTATTGGGAAAGCCTCGCAACAGCCGGGGACATGACCGGATTCCAAGACTTCCTGCAGCGCGGAATGAAGACCCCATGAACTTCTCCGTGGGAGCCAGAGTTTCCCCTGCATTGGATTGTGAATTCACGTTAGCGCTCAACAATCGCACGGGTAAGTATTTCTTTTGCAAGGACATGATCGATGCTTCCCCGGATTTGATCCGCAACTGTTATTACTGGCGAATTCCACTAAAGACCCTGCCCCCTAGGTCCATTGCGCGAGTGTTAGGAAGGCTTGCTCGCATCGAAGTCGATCTTCGAGTACGGAGTTACTTCAGCCACATCGGTCTGGCGCCGATTTCGCATCCCCGTCCGATGGTATTCACCGATCCAAGGGAATGCGTGCTTTATAATTTGAAATCGAGCGATGTGGTTTTATGTCACGATATGGGTCCTATAACCCATCCCGATCTTTACGAGCCGGGGGTCAGAGAGCTGTACACGCTTGCGTTCGACATGATCAAAGCGGCGAGACCGTTCATGCTGTTCGTCAGCGAGGCTTCGCGGAGGGATTTCGTCAATCGCTGCGGGAGTGACTTCCCTCTGCTGCAGGTGGTCTATCCGCCAATTCGGAGCGGCATGGAGCGGAGAGACGAGGAAGCGTTTCCTGACCTTCCTTCCAAGTTCCTTTTGACCGTGGGCAGCATTGGCGCACGCAAGAACCAGTTGCGTTCCATACAGGCTTTCGATGTTTCGGGGCTCGCGAAGGAAGGGTACGCATACGTCATCTGTGGCGGTCCGGAGCCGGGCGCGGAGGCGGTGATAACCTTAGCACGGACGACAGCGGGCGTAATTCTACCCGGCTACGTGAACGACGATCAACTACGATGGCTGTACAGAAAGGCACAGGGTTTCATTTTGCCGAGTTTGCTCGAGGGCTTTGGGCTTCCTGCGGCTGAGGCAATTAATCATGGTCTGGTTCCGGTTTTAAGCGGCCGCGGGGCATTGGAAGAGGTTGCCGGCTGCGCAGCCGTATTCGTAAATCCGCTCGACGTGGCCGATATAGCTGCCGGCATGCGAAAGGTGGCTGCCATGACCAATGAGGAGCGCGCCAGTCGGCTTTCCCAACTTCAACTTAGCGTCACAAGGTTTTCGCTGGAGAAAGCGGTCGCTGCCTGGCGTTGGGCGCTAATGCGTGCGATCGCGTGCTAAGGACCCTGCGGCTCGATCGGAAAGGTAGTACCCAAACCAAGAGGAGATCGATGCCTCTGGCGGAAACGATCGCCCAGCTATCGGGGCAACGTCAAGATTTTCTTCGGATGGTCTCGGCCCGCAAGCACGTCGAACAAAGCTAACCAATTGCCCTTGCACCGCCCGAGGCGATCAATCCAAGGCTCCGGAAATGGCGCCTTGGCATGATTCATAAGGATATTCTTGAGCACTAACTTGGTTGCATCCTTCGCCGGTAGCGTCCCTTTGCGCACCAAGTAGATCGGATTGACGACTTGCGAATATCCGAGCCGAATGCCTGACAGCCTCGCGCCCTTCATGCCTTGATGCACGCCGTGGAACGCGTTGGTTTTGACCAGCCGGCCGTGTCGGCCCACGCGCGCCGAGAAATCGATGTCTTCCTGCCAAGCGTACAACGGAAGCTGTTCGTCGAAGCGTTCTTCGCTAATAGCCTTGGCGCGAAAAACCATGTTGCAGCCATAAAGTCCGCTCAATTCATGAAGCACCACCCCTTGCACCCGTTGCCGGTTATCATGCCGGCTAACCAGCTCTGTCGCCTCCTCGTAGGGAATTCCAGCCGAATTGATGCCATCGGCGAGAAGCGTCCCGTTAGCTGCCGCGACGTCAGGATGCATTCGAAAAAAGTGATCGATTCCCTCGACGCAGTAGGAAGACGGGACATAATCATCATCGAAATAGGCGATGATATCGTTCGACCTAATGACTGCCTCGAGACCTGCGTTGCGTTGTATAGGCAAGCCCGGATCACCGGCGACCACCGCAACAGCATCCTGCAATTCGCTGCAGCAGGGCAGGTCCGCGGGCTTCGCAACGGCATAGACCAATGCCGATGGCCGAAGTGTTTGCCTCCGCACGTGATCACTCCAGCGTCCGAGTTCCACCGGCCGGCCAGTGCTGGCAATAACGATGGCAATTCGGCTGGGCGAGTGAGTCGTCATGGATGTACTATCGGCCTCGGGAGACATCGGCCAGAACGACCTCTTTGATAACATCGAGCAGTTTTTGGCCTGCGCGCCTCCAGGTAAATGAGCCCGCACGTTGGCGGCCTGCGTGAGAATAGTTGGCCCAGAAGTCAGCATCGTCAGCAAGCCGTCGGATGCCAGCGACCCATTGCCTGGGATCAGCCGGCCCGGCAAAAAGAGCGCTGTCCCCTCCAACTTCAGGCAATGCACCACAGGGCGCCAACACCGCTGGACAGCCAAGGCTCATACCTTCGAGCGGCGGCAGGCCAAATCCCTCCGTTGTAGAAGGAAAGCCGACACACAAGGCGGATTCCAGCAGGGCCCGCAATTCTCCATCGCTAATCCGCCCAGCGAACACAACATTAGAAGGTACCGAATGCCCAAGCATCTCGAACTCTTCGCGCTTGGCGGCTCCGACCAGAACGAGCTTCAGTTGGTCCAACTCGGACGCCGCAAACGCCTTGAGCAACACGCCAATATTCTTGTGGACCTGGACGTTGGATAGCCCAACTATAAATTTGCGAGGATCAAGGCCGAGCAGGTGGACAATTTCAGGCTGTGAGGCACAGTCGAGCAGGTGATCGACCCCATTAGGTACGACGGAGATACTGTCTCGGCGAGCAACGCCCAACCGCGCCAATTCATTCGCTGAGAACTCAGACACCGCCAGTATTCGTGCGTGTCTGTGCCCCAGCACCGGCAACACATTGCGGTACCAATTGGCGAAGGCCCACGAATATGATTTTGGCGTTGTGAACGTCTGGGCGTCATGAACCATGGTGATCGCGGCTCTGCTTGCCATCGGCCCCAAATTGCAAAGGTTCAGAAGCAGATCCGATCGGGTTAACCGCGGAAGATCGATTTGTTCCCATAACTGGCCACGGAACACGCCACGGCGCTCCCGTTCGAATACATCGAGAGACTCATTCTGTGTGTTGCGCGGAGCTATAAGACGCGGAGGCTGTTCAAATAGGTCGGCGAGCTCGTCGCGACGCATTGCTAACTGGCGCACCAGTTGCTCGGCGACCCGGTGCACGCCCGTCGGTCCAGCACTCAGAAATTTACCGTTGATTGCTAACCGCCGAAAGCGCGCGGCCATCTCATTGTTTGGCCGTTTTAAATACATTTCAATGCTTCGACCTTTCAATGCAAGCATTTAAACGCCGACCTCATTTATCCGTTAGATCCGGCCGCTCTTGTTCGCTAGATAAAGATCCGCTGTCATGATGCCAAATAAACGGATCGACAATCGATCCCCAACAGGCCCGCGGCCGACGGTACTTAGCGATGCTCGTTATTCCAAACAAGGCAGCCTTGCTGTGCACGGAAAGAATACGTTAACGTTAGACAGCGCAAGACGCCGGTTTTAGTGTTAATCGGGATCCATCGATCTTGGACGTCCGCAACCGCGGCCGCGGGTTCCTGAGGATGGAACAACGGGGTCTAGCCCCAACAGGGAAGCACGGCGGCAATTCTAACGCTGGCAAAGAATAGTCCAGCGCCGGCAATCGGGGGTTCAAAACCTGGGCCATTGGATGCCCTGGTTTTGGGCAATTTAATACGGCCGATTGAACGCATGTTGAATGGTGCGGGAACATGTATCGCTAACTGCCGGTATTTTTCGGGGGGGTGATGAAAGTCGCAATCGTTCACTACTGGCTGGTAGGTATGCGCGGCGGCGAAAAGGTAATCGAGGCGCTATGCGAGATGTATCCGCAGGCAGACATCTTCACCCATGTTTACGCGCCGCAGGAGATTTCCGAAACGATTCGCCGGCACAAGATCGTTCCGAGTTTTATTAACTCTCTGCCCCGCGCTGCCAAAATGTACAAGACTTATCTGCCGCTGATGCCAATGGCGCTCGAGCGCTTGGATCTTCGTGGTTATGATCTAGTCATCAGCAGCGAATCAGGACCGGCTAAAGGAGTGATTCCAGCCCCGGACGCGCTCCATATCTGCTACTGCCACACTCCGATGAGATACATTTGGAATATGTATCATGATTACAGGGAAGGGGCCGGACCCGTAACGCGACTATTGATGCCTCCCCTATCGCATTATCTACGAATGTGGGACGTTTCCTCGGCCGCGCGCGTGGACAGTTTTGTTGCCAATTCGCAGACCGTCGCAAAGCGTATTCGACGCTATTACGGGGTCGATTCGAAAGTTATTTCTCCTCCCGTCGACACCGACGCATTTTCGATCGCACCGACTTCGGAACTTGAAGACTACTATCTTATGGTTGGCGAACTCGTCGCCTATAAACGACCTGATCTTGCGGTGCGTGCCTTCAATGCAATGAAATTGCAGCTGATCGTCATTGGCGGGGGTGACATGCTTGAGGAAATCCGTCGACTTGCTGGTCCGACCGTCTCGGTTCTTGGTCCACAGCCATTCGAAGTTCTCAAACGGCACTATGCCAGATGCCGAGCGTTGATTTTTCCAGGTGAAGAAGACTTCGGCATGGTTCCTGTTGAAGCAATGGCGAGCGGTCGGCCCGTCGTCGCATTTGGCCGCGGAGGTGCGGTGGAAACGGTAGCAAGCGGCGTCTCAGGTATTTTTTTCAACGAACATACTGTCGATTCCATCTCGGCAGCGGTTGCGAGCCTGGCTCACATAAATTTTGATCCGGAAAAAATTACCAGACACGCGGGGCAATTCGGTCGCAATCAGTTTTTCGCCAAGATGCGTGCACATATCGAGGATTTGCAGGCCAAAAAGCATAGCTCATCTTGACCGGTGACCTCAACGCCGGCAATTATTTTAAATTTGGCACGGTATTGATGACCGACAATGTTTCGCCCTCAATCACCAGACAAGTTAAGCGACCGGTCGCAAAAGCGCCCGTGTCTATATTGATCCGATTTGACCGCAGCTCAATTTCCGTGGTCGGTGTATGTCCATGGATGATGATTTTTCCGAAATCCCGGCTCGACGAGAGAAATTCGTGTCTAATCCATAACAGGTCTTTTTCCGTCTGATGCGCGAGATCAACATCGGGTTTCACTCCGGCATGGACGAAGAAAAAATCCCCGCTTGCAAACGATTCCCGCAAGTTTTTGAAAAAGCGAAGATGCGACTGCGGCAGTGCGTTGTGAAACGCCAGTTGCGTTCCGGCCGCTTGCTGTCGATTGGCAGATAAGTCTGCCCCGACACCGTAAGATGACAATGTTTCCATGCCGCCAAGACGCAACCATTGATCGATCTTGGTGCGGTCGCTTAAACAACCGATGGCAATCAGTTCATGGTTGCCCTTCAGGAATACCGATTCATGCTCGGCAGCATGCTCAATGAGTCGCTCGATCGTTTCGCGCGACCAATGCCCGCGATCGATGTAATCACCCAGGAACACGTAGACCGGCCTGATCGCTGGAAATTGCGCCATATCCGCGTCGATGAGAGACAGCAATTGATCGAGCAAATCTAATCGGCCATGGATATCGCCGATTGCGTAGACACGAAGGCCGGCCGGCAATGACGGCCGCCGGCCGCGAACCAAAAATTTTTCGTGCGGCCAAATTGTTGAACGCACGTCACTTCGCCGCGCAAATACGAGATTTGTGAGCCGATATGGTCAAATCCAAATTACACTGGCTATGCGTCAAATTATCACCCTTTCGTTATTGTCTTGGCACGTCAGACGCGTAATTCTGCTAAAACCTGGTGACGAAGCGCGCTTTTCGTTCGCTTAAAAGCACTGATTTCATAGGGATGCGCCAAGTGCACGGTTGCGGCCTTTCGGCGAAACAACCCTGACCAACGAGGGTGGTTGATCGCGCTAGCCATATGGGTTACTAACTCGATTAATTATTGCAGCGCCAAACAAATAGCGGAGGATATTTGCGTTTAAAACGGGGAATGTCATGGGTATTAGATTAACTGGCGTTGTCTTTGGGTTGGTGGCGGTTACTGCCCTTTTTGGAGACCCGGCAGTCGCCGCATGTATGATGATACCTCCGCTTTCGTTTGAATGTTTTAATAGGTCCATATTAAATCTGCAAAACATAATCCCCTCCCCCGGCACGCATGGGCCGGCCGTGGCGGCCTCTACGAGAGATATCGCAGCGACCGAACAACTTGCGCCCGATCTCGTTCACGTGGCGCAAACCGCACAAGCGCGGTTCCAGGGGGCGATGGCGGCGGGCCTTGCCCAGGTAGCGATGACTTGTCTCGGCGTCGATCGGCAGGCTGCGCTACAAGTTAGGAGAGCGGTGGCAGGTTTTGAAAATAGCCGGTTCCAGGCCTTATTCACGGCGGTGGTGGGTGATCTGTCGACAGCGGCAACCAGCCCAGCCATCCCGGCAGCTACCGGTTCCGCGGGAAGCGTGGTCATCACTAACCCCCAGCGGTCGGTCCGCAGTGCGTCGGGACCGGATGATGGTGATGGCGCTTCTTCAACGAACACGCCAAGCGTATTTGGCGTTGCCACTCTGAATCAACCCGCTCGGACGGGCTGCGCCAGTTCCAGTAAGTTCGACGCGCTACATGAGCGAGCCGGGGCCATGAGGCGCACTTAGTCAGAGAAGATCACCATGAATTTCGCGAATCAATTTCTCAATCCACCCTACGAGACGCCGGCAAAGAACGATCCCTTCACGGGGTTGACCGAGGTTCGCGTTTTTCTTTCGCGTCAATGGCGCTTGATCGCCATCATCACCGGTTTGTCGATCCTCCTCGGTGCGCTCTACGTCGTGACCTCGCCAACTAAATACACTGCGCAAGCGGACATGATTATCGATACCAAAAAAGTCACGTGGACCCAATCTGAGTTGTCTACTGAAAAACTATCGGTTGAAGACGCTTCCGTCGAAAGCGAAATTGAAACCACCAAGTCCGAAACGGTCGCTTTGGCCGTCATCAAACGATTGCATTTGACGGACGATCCGGAGTTTACCGGGGCAAGCCACAGCATTTTTTTGCGCATATTTAATCTATTCCGTTCGTCACCCAACCCGGACCAGGCAGCATTAAACGACGAATTATTGCGGCAGGCGTTGGGTGTCTTCAAGAGCAATCTGAAAGTCTTGCGGCTTGGCCACAGCTATATCGAACAGATTCAATATACTTCCCTAAGCAAGCAGAAGGCTGCGACGATCGCTAACGCGGTAGCGGATGCCTACATCGAAGATCAGCTGCAAGCGAAGTTTGAAGCGACCCGCCGTGCGAGCGAATGGTTGCAGCTGCGGATCGGAGAGCTGCGCCAGCAGGCCAGCAATGCTTTCAAAGAGGTTCAAGATTTTAAATCCGAAAACAGCATCATAATCGGAGTAGATGGAAAATTAGCCAGTGAAGTCGAACTTGATCAGCTTGGCACCGCTCTAGCCAAGGCCCGATCCGATACCACTCAGGCGAGAGCAAAGGTTGACCGCATAACGCGTGTTATGGAGCAGCGATCGAACAAAGGAAATCTTGGCATTCCCGACCCGGTCGTAAACGACGCCTTGAGCAATCCTGTAATCACCAGGCTCCGCCAGCAATTTCTGGACGATCAGGGCAAAGAATCGGAATGGAGCTCCCGTTACGGGCCGGATCACATCGCGGCACGAAATCTTCGCGCTGAGATGGCTGGTCTCCAACGCGCGATTTGGGACGAAGTTTCCCGGATTGCCGAGAGCTATAAGAGTGAGCTGGCGATTGCCCGAAGCCAGGAAGAGGCGATCGACAAGCGGATGATGGAAGTTTTCAAACAGTCGGCCTCGGCGCGGCAGGCGCAGGTGCGGCTGCGTGAACTCGAGACTGCATCCAATACGTATCGCGGAATTTATGAGACGTTTTTGACCCGGTTCACACAGTCCGTCCAGCAGCAATCGTTCCCTTCCACCGAGGCCCGAGTGGTGACAGTGGCCTCCCCCCCGAGCCGACCCAGCTCACCCAAGATCGCGTTGACGATGGCACTGGCAACGCTGTGCGGGTTGGCCCTTGGAGGAATCGCCGCGTTTGCTCGTGAACAGATGAATCGACAGATCCACACCCGCGCACAGATCGAAGGGCTGTTAAACACGAGTTGTCTTGCCGTGCTGCCGGCTTGCAAGAAGACTAAGCCGGTTCTTAGCCGGCTGCGCGCCACTCGCAGAGTCTCGCGCATTCCGTCAGATCATCGAGGCGGCACCGTTCTCTTCCACTGCGGAGGCACTTCGATATATCAAGGTCGCGATCGATCTTCATCCCACCGGAGCCAAAATCATCGGCGTCGTATCTGCGCTGACCGGCGAAGGTAAGACGACCGTCGCGATCAGTTTTGCGGCGTTTCTCGCCAAGGCCGGCGCGCGTACTCTCTTGATCGATGCGGATTTGCGTAATCCCGCCATGACCAAAGCGCTGGGATACTCAAGTGCGCCAGGATTGCTCAATATGGTCGCGGACAGATCGGATTTCAGAGATCTGGTGATTTCGGATATCAACTTCAAATTCGACTTCTTGCCCGCATCGGCTCGGATCAAGACGTCCAACAGTTCGGATATTCTCACTACTTCTGCCATGAAGGACATGCTCAAGGCGGCAAGCAGCGAGTACGATTATATTCTCGTTGACCTGCCGCCTATCCTTCCGGTCGTGGACGTCAAAGCTACCGCTCATTTATTTGATGCTTTCGTCCTGGTTGTCGAGTGGGCGGCGACGTCGACCGATGAAATCATCAAGGCTATGCGTACATCCCCGGCTTTGTCGGAGCGGCTTTTGGGCGCGGTGCTGAACAAGACCGACGAAGCTGTGATGCGCCGTTATGAGGGATATTCGGATCGACGCTACACGTATTACTCTAATGAAAATATTCCGCCGGAGGCAGCTTAGCACCGGATCGGGTGTTTCGGTTGTTTTCTGTCTTGCCAGCGCGTGGGGGGCAGCCCCGGCGCTGTTCTTCGGTCCGCGCACAGGCAGATATTTTAAAATGTGACTTACTTTTTGGAATTTGAACCGCGGAATCTATAATTTTGAGCCGCGTAACAATTTTTATAATTTGAATAAACTGACCTCCACCCCGCGCACAACAATGTGCGAATCCTAGGCCGAATATTTGCGTGAGAGCCGCCGCAATAGCGGCCCGCAGGGAATTTCAGAGCAATCGTAATGGCTTGATAGTATTTAAAATTAAATCACAGATTGATTTAAAAAGACTCTTGCGCATTTTGTGCAGTGCGGCTTTAATGGCTGATCACCAATTAAATAACCAGGCCGCCTTGCTATTATTGTGTTCCGGAGTGCGACATGGTGGGTTTTACTGAATCTCGTAAAAATTTGAGTTTCGCGGCTGCAAACACACCTCTTCCCGTGGGGCTTTCAAGCAAGAGGGTCGTAGATATCATTTTAGCGACTTCAGGCATCATCGTGCTGATTCCCCTGTTGTTGCTTTGTTTTATAACTTGCGGCCTCAGCTCGACCGGCCCCGCGGTCTTCCGTCATAGGCGCGTTGGATTTGGCGGCAAACAATTCGACTGTTTCAAGTTCCGCACAATGGTCGTGGATTCCGAAAAGTGTCTTCGCGATTACCTGGTTTCGAATCCTGAGGCGCACGCCGAATGGGCTGCTACCCGGAAACTACAATTTGATCCCAGGGTCACTGCAATAGGTTCGATTCTTCGCAAGACCAGCCTCGATGAACTTCCTCAACTGTTCAACGTACTCAAGGGCGATATGAGCATAGTTGGGCCCCGTCCGGTCACTCCTGAGGAGCTTGTGAGATACTCCACCGGCGCTGATGCTTACTTGGCCTGTCGACCCGGCATCACCGGGCTTTGGCAAGTCAGCGGCCGCAGCGGAACCAGCTACAGCAAACGTGTCGCATGCGATACATTCTATGCTCGCAACTGGTCGATGCTGCTGGACGCGAAGATCATTATCGTCACGATTCCGGCATTGCTGGAATCCGACAACGCTTATTAGCGCTTTCACACAATCTTTCAAAATATCCTATCGTACCTCGCGGATTTTGCAGGTGAGGACGCAAAGGTAGGCGCGCTACAAGCGGATGTGTGGGACTGGAGATTGATGACAAACATTCTTGTTGCCGGAGGGGCTGGTTACATCGGATCCCATACGTGTCTTGATCTCTTCAACAAGGGTTTCATCCCCGTAACCTACGATAACCTCTCGAACGGCCACGCCGATTTTGTGAAATGGGGGCCTTTGGAAACAGGGGATATCCGAGACCTCCGCAAACTGGACGATGTGATCAGGAAATATCGACCGGCCGCGATTGTTCATTTTGCCGCAGCGATCGAGATCGGCGAATCCGTTCAAGACCCCGCAGGCTTCTACGACAACAACGTGTCCGGAACGATCTCCCTCCTATTGGCCGCGCAGGCTGCCGGCGTCGATAAGATGGTTTTTTCGTCGAGCTGCGCTACCTACGGTATTCCCGTTTCCATGCCGATGGGTGAGGGCCATCCTCAGTTGCCAATTAATCCATACGGTCGGAGCAAGCTGATCGTCGAGCAGATTCTACAGGACTTAGATCGCTATCGCGGTGTTCGATCCGTCATTCTGCGCTATTTCAATGCCGCGGGTGCCGACCCTGAAGGAAGGATCGGCGAACGGCATTTGCCGGAAACCCACGCAATTCCACTCGCGATTGAGACCGCGCTAGGCAAGCGGTCGCATTTCCAGGTTATGGGATCCGACTACAGAACCCGCGACGGTTCCTGTATCCGTGACTTCGTCCATGTCTTGGACTTGGCCGATGCCCATACTCGCGCGGTCGAGCATCTTTTGAGCGGAGGTGACAGCGTCGCTTTGAATTTGGGAACCGGCCATGGGACGACCGTCAAAGAATTGCTTTCGGCGATCCAGCGCGTCTCAGGCCGCAATTTCCGCGTTGAATATGGCCAGCGTCGGGACGGTGACTCACCTGCACTTGTCGCAGACAATACCTTGGCCAAACACATAATTGATTGGTCGCCTCGTTATGATCTCGAGTCCATCATCAGGACCGCATGGAACTGGCACGCGCGAGTTGCAGGGTAAGTCAAGCGCTCGTTTCCAACAACTCCGTCCCGATGCCCGATTTGAGCTGGTTAATTGATCGGGGCTGCAACCTGATGGACGGCCGCGTTCACGTTAATCACGGTAGATGCCGTGTTGTTTATCAACGTCAACAGCTTATAGTAGTCGACGACCTTGGCATTGGCGATATACATCACGTCCTTGGTCCGCATCTGAAAGGCAGATGCCAGCAGAAGTCCGGATGGATCTCGCAAGTTGAGGTGGTAAATCGTCGGTATTTTATCGAGAATGAATCTCTTGGTGTCGACGCCGAGTTTCTCAAGGAAATGGCGTTCTTCAAATCGGTAGACGAAAATTTCGCCTGGGTCTGACTGAACGTCGGAAAGTCCGCCTGCTTTGCCCATCGCCTGGGATAGCGTAAGCGTTTCAACATCGAACGGTATTTCCGAATTAAATCCGAATATGTTTTGATTCAACGCCCCCAGCGCCGTGAAGGTCGGGGCTTCGTGACTGATGAAAATAACATCATTGGGGCGAATGAAAATATTTTCGCGTGGATCGTGCACAGCGCGGCTCAGCAGGACCCTCACCTGCTTACCGTTCCGTTGGAGTGTGACGTAGCTCTCGATGGCCTGGAATTTGGGACCGCCGGCGCGCGCCACCAGCGCGAGCAACCGCTCGCCAACGCTGTTAAGCGCTAACACGCCGGGCGCGTTCACATCTCCCAAAACGCTCACAACACTGGCATGCTGCTGATTGAAGCTAATCACAACCTGTGGCTCGATCGCGCGATTTCGCAGCCGAGCCACGACAGCCTGTTGAATGTCGGGAATTGTTCGCGCGGCAGCGGGAATCTCTCCAGCGTAAGGAACGTAGATGCTACCCTTCTGATCAACGGCCTGCGGGGGCAAATCGACGAAGTTGCCGGGGCGCGCTCCCGAGGTAGTTCCCGGTGTGAACAGTCCGCCCGGGGCCGCTTCAAAAATCGATATGTTCAAGATGTCACCGACGCCCACGAGCTGGGTCGGCTTTTCGCGCTTATCGGGGAACGTCCCCGCTAAAGTTATCAGATTGGGCTGCGACAAGAAGCCGATGGTATCTGAGCTGATGTCCACCAACGCGTACGGTAGGGATGCCGTGGATCTTATCCCGGCGGTTGCATAGGCGTTGACAGTGTCGCTCGTCGGACCGGTTCCCGGAAACAGACTGCAGGCTGGCAAGAAACCCGCCAGAGTGATGGCAGAGAGCGCTGGCGCAAGACGATTCAGCATTTCAGAGCGCCCCGATAATCGTTGCGATCCATCCGCCCGAAACGGCTCGCTTGGATAACACCAAATCCGCCCCCATTCGTTGAATTGAATTGGTCCAATTACAATTAATTTGTTACGATTGATTTGCCGTTAATGCAGCTGCTGCCCCCTCATCTATAGGCTATACTTTACAGACGAGCCTGCCACGTTCAAATAGCCAGTTGAGGCGCCAAATCCGAATCAAACGGGGGTGTGGCATCTCCAACACAGCATCTGCAGCGCCCGCTTTGCCTCGCAAAGCCCCTAAGAAGCCCTTAAAAAGAGCCTGAGAGGGCCCGGAATGCTCGAAGGTGCCGCGGTCTGTTTTGGTCTCGGAGTTCCTGTTAACCTATTTTTTTTACAATTTCGCTTTGTTTTTGCCCTGATTTGAGTGGGCGAGGCCAAAGGCCGGAAAGCGTTTCGGAATGGGATACGCAGCGATCACGCTTGCGATAACGGGCTTGGTGGTGGGCCTCAGGTTTCGGCTTAAAGTATTGCTGCCTATCGTGGTGCTTTTGCTTATTGGTTCAGGGATTTTTGCAGTTTTGCAGGGATGGCACTTTTTCACATTTCTTGCGATCGTAGCAGCTCAAATAATCCTCCAGGCGGGGTATTTTTCGGGTATTCTTCTACGGTGGGCCATGAGTGGGAGGCGGAATCTGCGTCCACTTTTTTGATAAAAAGGCTGCAATCGTCGTGTCTTTGGCACCGGCCAGCAGGAAGTAAACGTTTAAAGTACCCCGTCAGCAGTCCTCCGACGGCAAATAGCACAATGGCCAACGCCATCGGCGACACCGGCTGACGCGGCCAGTAACCTTGCTCTCGGCTCATTGGCCCAGCACAGGTCGTTTTTGAGCTTGGTAGTTGCTCAGGATGCTGTCACGCCGGATCCAAGCATCTTGGCGAGGCACCCCTTTCGCGTTAGTATTCAGGACCGCCCCGGCGCCGGTTTAAATAGTCAATTTCAATGGTCATGAAATGTCATCTGTATCCAACATCGCTTTGGTCGCCGCTCTGGTTGGAACGGCGTTGGGCAGCACACTGACAGAGGCCTCGGCCCGCGGACGACGATTCCCCGTGACGCTATGTGGTCCCGACCTCGCCTTTCTCTGTCCGATCCATGGGTATTTCGATCAGCCACCTTTCCAGTACAGTTTGGCGGTCTACCCCGGCTGCATCCAAATGCAGCGCGTTGAAACCCCTTATGGTTATCGACGCCGTCCTGTTCTGGTGTGCGGCTAGAAGGATTGATCGCGACGATCGTTCCTTATTGGGAAAAGCCACGCCAAGCCCAGATGTAGAGCAAGACGCGGCTTAATGCGTTCCGTCGCTCGTTATTTACTTACGCCCTTTGCGACGCCCCTGGTCGGCGTAGCGGCGGGCGCATTCCGATTAACAGAATTATTGATATTGTTGATGTTGTTGACGGGCGACTGATCGAAAGTTCTTGTCGAATTCACGCCGCGATCCCGGATGAGATTTCCATTACCATCTCGCGCGTTTGAAACACCGTATTGGGCAGCCGCGCCCGTGACAGACCCAAGGAAGAAAACTACCGCCATAAATTTCATGTTAAATCTCGCATTCAATCGCATTCAATCGACCGTATAGCACAATAGCGGCGAGCCGCACACCCACGATGCAGAGATTAGGTGTAGCCGATTTATTTCGTGCGAGTTCCGTCTCTAACCATATGATAGCCGCGCGGCCAGTGGATGTCGTGTGAACGGTTGGCTGGATCTGCATCCATGCTCATCGGCGTATCTCCGCAAGTTCGGCACTATCCGATCTCTCATGGGATAGGAAATCGATGCGGATTGGGACGCCTGCGTATAAGGAACAAATAAAAACCCGCCTGGTCCCGAGGCGCGACGGCCGCTCTCCGAAAACTCCAAGAAAAAATGCCCAAAAATGCCCCTTGGCGCGCCCTGCGAGGACCTGCGAACATTCACACTTGCTCGCAGTGCAAAAGGCTGCAGCCGCCCAGGCGACGGCCTTTTCATGGCCCGTCCTTGAAGGCTCGGGCGCGCCGTCGACATCCGAGCGCCGTGCCTGCCTGATTTGCCCGATTTCCGACTCCGGAACGATTCCGAAGTTGCGAACTTACCATTCACGGTATGCTGCAATGCCGCGGCGGGGAATCGGGAGCGGGTCTTGGATGATGTGACCATCGTCCTGGTCGTTGAAGATGACCAGCTCATTCAAAGCGTCGTTGAAGAGACCCTCAGCGACGGCGGATTTGAGATCGCCATGGCGTCGTCAGGCGAGCAGGCCGTGGAACTGCTTGACGCAGCCGACGGCAAATACCGGGCGCTGGTCACGGACGTCAATCTCGGGCGAGACAAGATGGACGGCTGGAGCGTCGCCAGGCACGCCAGAGAGATCAATCCGGAATTTCCCGTTGTCTATATGAGCGGCGAAAGTGCCGCAGACTGGGCCTCCAGAGGCGTTCCAAACAGCATCATGTTGTCGAAGCCGTTCGCTCCGGCGCAGCTTATCACCGCCGTTTCCCAGCTTCTGAACAGCGGCCCGCCGACGAGCTGAGACCGCGGCATTCGGCGGCGGCTTTCGTTTCCGGCGCACGACAAACGCTTCGCGTTTGTCCCGAGGGAAAACCGGCTTCCACTTTTCCGGATCATGCGCTTAGTCGGCGCTGCGCAGCCGCCGCATGGTGAATTCGATGTCGCCGCCCGGCAGCTCGCGCCAGCTTTCGACGCCACTCATATAGGCAGCCTTGGGATAGCGGGTGAGGAAATCGCGCGCTTTGGTCCGCGCCGCGTCGCGCGGCAGCGTGAAGGTCTCGCGCAGATATCCGTCGTCCGGTTTCCGCCGACCCGCCATCCGGCCGGCAAGATCGCGCGGGCGAAAGGCCATGTCGCAACTCCACACACATAACGACCGCCTCAATATAGGTACATGCGGGAACCAATCCGAGTCGCCCGCCGCTTGGGTCATAAGAGAAATTATGTCGCCTACCGGACATAAAGCTGATAGGGTCCAGATATCGTCGGCGGCAACGTTCAGGCGCCGGCGGCTGAGAGCCCCAAGAGACCTCCGCTTCGGTTGCGGGCGAGTCCGATGGAGCAGTGTTTCTATTTTCGCGAACAGGCCGAACGCTGCCGTCGTCTCGCCCGCGATTCCACCGATCCCGCCTGGCGCGACGGCGTTGTCAGGCTGGCCGACGAATGCGCCGCGCGGGCCGGCGACCTGAAAAACGCTTCGGAAAATGACGACGCGACGGCTTGGCAGGCCGGATCGGACGACACGGAAGCCGACTGAACGGCTTGCAGCCATCGGATGCGTGCAGCCGTCCACCACAGGAGGCCACAGGCATGTCCGACATTCGACGAACCAATCGGCTGCTCTCGCTGTTGTCAGACGAGGACTACGAGCGGTTGCGCCCGTCTTTGTCGCCCGTCGTTTTCGATTACAGAAAAAGCCTGTTTGAGGCATCGCGTCCGATCGCGCAGGTGTATTTCCCGGTCGATGGCGTCGCTTCGCTGGTGATCACGACAGCCGATGGCTCCAGCGCGGAGGTCGGCACCATCGGCAGCGAAGGCATCGTCGGATTGCCGGTTTGTCTCGGCGACCGCGTCGCGCCGTCATCGGTTTACGTTCAGGTGCCGGGGACGGCTCTCGGCATGGACGCCCGGGTGTTCCGCGCCCAACTGGAACTGAGCCCGACATTGAACATGATCATGCTCCGCTATGCCCATGCGTTCTTCAACCAGGTCGCGCAATCGGCGGCCTGTGCCCAGCTTCACCGGGTCGAGCAGCGCTGTTGCCGCTGGCTGCTGATGACCCGCGACCGGATGCCGACCGGCGACTTTTTGCTCACCCATGAATTCCTCGGGATGATGCTCGGCGTACGGCGAACCACGGTCACCGATGTGATGGGCGCGCTGCAAAAGGCCGGCCTGATCCGCTACCGCCGGGGCCACGTGACGATCCTCGACCACCAGGCTTTGGAGCAGCGCGCCTGCGAATGCTACGATATCTCGCGGCTGGAATTCGATCGGCTGCTGGGCGACACTGCCGTCGCGCCAAGGACCGACAGGAAGCGCCGGCTGATCAGCGAAGTCGGATAGACGACAGGCGAAAACACAATGTTCGTCCGCTGTGTCCGGTTTCCGACAATGAATTTCAATGTACAAGAATTCCCGCACCCTCAGGGTCATGCGATTCAATTGCCGATCAAGTCGGATAACACAACCCGCAATTGACGCTATGACGGCTACCGGACCGACAGCACGGCCTGCTTCTCCCTATAAGTGAGTCTTTCCGCGGATCGCCCTCTCGGAGCGTCCTCTCAACCCCTGCGGTAAATCGACCCGACCGACCGGGCAGGATATCGCAGTGCAAGCACCCATTCCCAACACCGGTCACCCCTTGGACAATAAACTGCTCGCCTCGCTGCCCCGCGACCACTTCGATCGGCTGCTGCCGCATCTGTCGACGGTCTCGTTTCAGCAGGGAGCCGTGCTGTATGAAGCCGGCGACGAGGTCGATCAGGTGTACTTCCCGCATGACGGCATGTTGTCGCTGCTGGCCGTGCTGCGCGACGGCAAGGCGATCGAGACCGCTACCGTCGGCCGCGAAGGCGTGGTCGGCGCGATGGCCGGGCTCGGCCTGTACAGGTCGCTGGTTCGCGTCGTCGTGCAAATGCCGCTGTCGCTCAGCAAGATCGCGGCCACCCATTTCCGGATGGTGGCCGGAGGCAGCGATGTCATTCGCAATCTCTGCATCCGCTACAACGAGGTGTTGCTGTCGCAGGCGCGGGTGACGGCCGCCTGTAACGCGCTGCACCCGATCGAGGCGCGATTTTGCCGCTGGCTGCTGCAAAGTGCGGACCGCGCCGCCAGCGACACCGTACCATTGACGCAGGAATTCCTCGCCGAGATGCTTGGCGTCAGGCGCACGTCGGTGACGGAAGTCGCAAGCAAGGTGCAAAACGCCGGCGTGATCACCTATTCGCGCGGTGTGATCAAGATCCTGGACCGGCCCGCTTTGTCGCGGATGTCCTGCGAATGTTACGAAACGTTGCTGGATCAATCGGCGCTGCTGGCCTGATTCCCGCGTCGGCCCTAATTT
The DNA here is from genome assembly GCA_963734795.1 of uncultured Alphaproteobacteria bacterium. GTDB lineage: Bacteria > Pseudomonadota > Alphaproteobacteria > Rhizobiales > Xanthobacteraceae > Bradyrhizobium. The sequence goes on along the minus strand of CAVTIW010000007.1, from coordinate 69,464 downwards.
GCGGAGCTGCCGGTTTTGGTTCGCTTCGCGGGAGCTGACGCCTTGGGCGTGTCGCCGCTGCGCACGGTGCCCCACGGATCGGAAGAGACCTTGGGATCCGGTATCTTCTTGAGCGATTCCCTGTAGGCCTTGTCCCTTTCCGCGTCGGCGGCTTTCTGTTCCGGCGTCTTGGATTCCAGTTCCGGCATCAGATTCATTTTAGGCATCTGCGCGTAAGCCGGCGCTGCCAGCAACACGAACACAGCCGCCAAGCGGAAAACTTTCATGGGATGCTCCCTGGATTTTACCGCCAATATACCACCGCGCAGCCCGCAAGGCCAAGCGTCCGCCGCAACGCTAGAGGCCGTCCGACTTGCAGGATTTCGGTGAATGCAGCCAATCGTCCCAGATTGGACCGCATTTGGTGCAGCCACTGAGCGCGACACCCATGGCGATCACGCTCAAAATCAGTACCAAACGCCTGAACATCGTCGATCTCTTCCCCACGCCGCATCATACGGCCTCAAGTCAGGCATTTTCAAGCCACGCAGCGCAGCTGTCCTTTTCGGCCAAATGCGCTCTAAAATACCTGATAGCAGCAGTGTCAGACGAGGAACCAGCGTTCATGCAACAACCACAGGCCACGGAATTCGATATCGGGGAAGCCAGGCGCGTCCTTGGCGACGTGTTTGCGCCGTGGGTCCAGGACCTCGGGCTGTCGGTCGGCAGCATCGAATGCGCCCCGCCGCCGGGTGCCGCGGCCGACTGGCAGCCGGGAGCGACCCTGCGCATGCCGTTCTCCGAACGCCTGTGCCGGCACGGCGGCATTGTCTGCGGTCAAGCCCTGATGGCGCTCGCCGATACCGCCATGGTGATCGCCATTCTTGCCGCCAACCGCGGCTTCCGGCCGATGACGACCGTCGATCAAACCACCCATTTCATGCGCGCCGTCACTTCGTCCGACGTGCTGGCCGACGCCCGGGTGGTGCGGCTAGGGCGGACCATGAGCTTTGGCCGCGTCACGCTGTCCAGCGCCACCGACAACAAGCCGGTGGCGATGGTCTCCAGCGCCTTCGCGATGCTGTGAAACCGATGTGATGTCGAAGCCCCCGCCCCGTCCTGCCGCCCCCGGACGCCCGAGTTCCGGCAATCCCGCGCTCGAAAGCGCGGTTTTGGCGCTGCGGATGCAGCGTCCCGATGAGGCCGAGCGCCTCGCCGCGGGGGTGTTGAAATCGAACCGGGGCAATGCCCTCGCTGCGCAAGTTCTCGGACGCGCGCTGATAATGCAGAATCGCGCCGCCGAGGCGATCGACCCTTTGCAGAGGGCGACGCGGCGCAGCGATGACCCGGCGACCGAAACCCTGCTGGCCACGGCATTGGCCGCCGTCGGGCGACGCGACCAGGCACTTGAGCAGTTGCGCCAGGCTGCGGCGCGGCGGCCGCCGTTTGCTCCGGCGTTTCTCGAACATGGCGGCCTGCTCGCCAAGCTGGGACGCTTCGACGAGGCCATCGCGGTGCTCGAAAGCGGACTTGCGCTCGTGCCCGAGGCGGTCGATCTGCGAATGGAGCTTGGATATGTTCATCTCAAACGCAACCACCGCGCCAACGCACGGGCCATGTTTTTGCAGGTAATCGCGGTGGCACCGCAGCGGCACGATGCTGTGGCGGCGCTGGCCAAGGTAATGGCGCTGGATGGCGAATACGCCGCCGCCGCCGATCTCTATCGGCGTGCCCTCGGACTACGGCCCGACGACGCCGTGACACGGAACAGCCTCGGCATGTGCCTGCTGGAAATGGGTGAGCGCACCGCGGGGGAAGCGAGCCTGCGCGCGGCCATGCGCGACGCTCCGCAGATGGCCGGGCAAGCGATCACCTCGCTCGCCGCCGCCTCGCATGGCCGTTTTTTCCTGCGGCCGAGCGCCGCCGCGAAATTCCTGAACCTTGAAAAGTGAGGCTTTTACGCCCGGAACTGGCGTCGGTAGATCCCTGTCTCGCGGTAGATCGCGGCGGTGAGATCGTGCGCCCGCTGCGTCTCCTCTTCGGTGAATGCCGCGATCCGCGCCTCCCAGCTTTCCCGCTTGACCGGAATACATTGCGCGACCGGCGTGCCCCTCGGCAGCACGCCGCTGAAATTCGCATCGTGCCAGTGTGCCGGAAAATGAATGAAGTTGTCATGGTAGCGGTCACAATCGACCAGGCCGGTCAGCGTGGTGAACGGCAGGTCGAAGCGGTTGGCCGGATGCGTGAACAGCAGCGCGTAGCCGTCCGGCGCCTCGATGGTCCAGAGATTGTGGAATTTGATCAGGAACCGGTCGGGGTCGAACAGCGGCGTGCCGCTGACCTGGCTGATGTCGTGGAATCCGATCGGCGAGCGCACGAAGTTGATTGCTCCGCCCGGCGGCAGATCATTGTCCCAGGTGAATTCGCCGTTCTCGACCCTCACGTCGCAGATCAGCGGGATCAAAAAGCCCGAGGTCATGGCGTCGATAAACGGCGGGCAACGCTTGACAGTGTCGCCTACCTGGGAGCTGACCGCGTTGAACGCCTGCGGCGGCATCGCCTTGAACCAGTCGGGCAGTCCGTGCGCTGCCGGCACTGGCGGCGGCAGCAATCCCTCCAACTCCCCAAGGCATCGGAACGTCAGCACCATTGGATTTTCCTGCTGGGAAGTCACATCTTGCTCCAGGGCTGCAGACCGACCCAATGACCGCATAATCGGCCGCGGTCGTGCGGAACGTCAATCGGATCGGGCAACCGGATTATCAGGGGGTCTGTTTCGGCTTCTTCGCAGGGGTCGCAGGATCCGCAGGCCGCGCCACGCCCCACGGATCATATTTTTCCTTGGGCTCGGGTATTCTTTCCAGTGCGGCCTTGTAGGCTTTCTCATCGACCTTCTTTGAGGCCGAATCGTCGGTCTTCTTGTCGTCGGTCTTTTGCCGCTTGCCGCCGCCCCCGCCCATCTGGGCATGGGCGGGCATCGCGATCAGCGCCAGTATCGCCGCTGCAACCATCAACGTCTTCATCGCATCTGTCTCCTGCCGTCCCTATTCCCAATACTACCCTGCAACCAAATGATGGCAAACAAGGGGTCATCGTGGCAGACCGTGATAGCGGTTTCCACGGCGGCCTCAGCAATGGCTGGTAACTAAAACGCCGCGAATTGACCGCGATCGCGGGCAATTTTAATTTAACCGGCGCGGGGATAAAATCGGCGGATGGGACGGATCATTATCTATACTGCGTTGATGGCGGGCGGGGCGCTCGCGCTGGCGGGCTGCGGCATTGCCGACAGCCGCTCGCCGGTGCCGGAATTCATGCGCGCCAAAGCCAGCGAGCCGCCACCGCCCGAACCGCCGCCCGATGTCAAGCAACTGGTCCGCAAGAATCTGGATTCGGTATTTGTCGCCACGTCATACCCGCGTGATGTGCAGGTCTCGCCGCCGCGCCACGACCTCCGCGGATTGGGCTGGACCACGTGTGTCAGAGCCCAACTGACTTCGGCCAACGGCAAGCCGCTGGGGACCCAGACCTATCGCGTCGCGATCAGCAGCGGGATCATCCTCGATCGGCGCCGCGTCGAGACCGACGACACCTGCGCCTCCGAGAGCTACGATCCGATCTAGGCTGGGTATTCAATCCTGAGACACAACAAATCAACTCCAGAAACCAAGCGTTTGAATTATCCAAGCGTTTTAATTATCGAAGCTTGGTCCTTCAGAGTTTCCCGAAGAACCAGTTCATCACCAATGACCTCGGCTGCGACCCCAATATCCGCCGCCACCGAACAAGAGCACGACCAGAACGATAATCAGGATCAATTCCATGGGATTCCTCCGTTGATGGCGATGGCTTTGTTTGCCACATGCCACGGACTCAACGGCGTCTTCGAAGTATCGTTCCCGATAGCCTTCAACCCCCACGAGAGCATGAGCAATTTTGCTCAGTCCCACTCAGGGTCAAGCGCGATCAAATGCGCCAACACTAAGCGGTGGAAGAAATGTAACGGTAGCAGCTGATCGACATCGCTGTCTGGATCACCGTTGACGGTCCCGGCGAGGACGTCGGTAACGTACGCCACGAATCGACATCGTTCAGCTTACAAATCTCGATCAGTGAGGCGATGCTGGCCCGATGTACAGCGCCGCCCTTCGAGCCTGCGAACAGAGATTTTTTCCGTTGAGCGCGATGGCTCGGCACGCAACCGAGAAGGCTTTCGCGCGCACACACAAACGTGTCTTCGCAGCTCGCAACTCTTCCTGGCCGCTGGGCTTGTCATCGCACTCGTGCACTTCATTGTTCAAGTTATAACAGGAGAGTTGAATGCTTTATAAAACGTTGATCGCTTTCACTGCCGCGGTCGCTCTTGGTTGCGTGCCGGTCAGTTCGGCGGCTTTGGCAGCCGGCCATTCGGGAGGCCACGGCGGCGGTGGGCGAGCAGCGCACGCCATGGGAGGACATGCGATGAGTGGGCATGCAATGGCCGGTCACGGCCGTGGGGGGCATTCTGGACGCCGGTATGCCGGCGGACGCCGCTTCGGGCCCGGCTATGGCGGTGGTTACGGATGCAACGGCTATGATGGAAACTATGGATACTACAACGGGTACAGTTCATGCGGCGACTACGGCCCTGGGCCTGGCATTGTCGGCGGCTTGATCGGCAGTGCCTTCGGCCGCTACTAAAACCGCCCGGTCGGCTTTGTGCCCTTTGCAGCTCGGTACAGACACCTTGGACTGGCAAAATTTTATCACGCGGGCGCTGAGTAATCGGCCGTCGAGCGAGGGCGGCTGTAACATTACGGACAAATGGAGGTCGGGCTGAATAGCCCGCCCTCATAGGTCCAACCCGGGCGCGCGCCATTCTTACCCGCGCGACACCCGTCGTCGTTTTCGAGAATAACTGTAGCGAGTTCCCGGCTTTCTTATTGCGGTTAGGCGGCTTCCAATGAGGAACCCATGGCCAAAATCGAGAACGAACACATCGTCGAAACAGCGATCGCGGCGCGAGGTGCGGAGCGCGGACCCGCCGTTCGCAACGTGTTGGTCTGGAGCATATGCCTCGTAGTGGTGGCATTCGCCGTCATCTACTTCGCGTTCTTCCGGACCTAGATTGCGCGTCCCTTGATCCCACGGTTCGAGACGCGCGGCGCTGCCGCACCCCGAGGTTCAGGAGGCCTCGTCCCGGGGGACGCGAAGGATAAAGCCACCGCACTGGAAAAGGCACCAGCCGCCGCCCCGGTCGTCATCATCCGCCACGGGTCTGGACTGGCCGCCGCGCGTCACGGCTCGATCAAAGCGAGGCCCAATTCCGGATGCTTTTTGCGGCGCAAATGGGCCGCGGTCTCGACGATGGTCACCTCGAGGGTGGGCCGCACGGTGCCATCGAGCAGGTGCCCTCCCCGCACCGACCCGTCGCTCAGCCCCAAAACGGCATGCAGATGCAGGCTCGCTTTGCCATCGTCGCCTTGTGCGACGTCGCCCAGCAGGCTCAACACTTCGCATTGCTGATTCACTGGAATCGGCTTGTAGTGTTTGGCCTCGATATCGAACCATCCGACCTTGGCCTGCTTGAAAGCGCCGACCGCCGCGACGGATGCGCCGCTGATGCCGTTCTCGTTCGCGAATTCGGTGATGGCCTTGAACGCTTCCTCGCCCTGGTCCAGGATCAGGACGAAGGTTCGCTCTGGATTGCCAGCAATCGCCTTCGACTTCATTGGACGCCTCCGCCGGAACTGCGCGATAACCGGGCCCGGGCAAGCCGTCCGGCACCGGGGGAAACGCCTGCCGGGTTTTTGGGTTCCTGGCGGCCTTGCGACGCCATTGGGCCGGAAACGCTGGACAAGGCGTCCGCATCAGGCTCAAATTTGACCGACCAAACCCACTTTCGGCCAACCACCGGAATGGACTGCAACGAGCGCCCGCGGCAACGACGGGCGCCGAAAAATATCATCTGGGAGGAAGACATGGCCGTTTCACGTCGTGAGGTTTTGTTGGGCAGCGCCGGCGCACTCGGCGCCACGACGTTCTCCTTTCCGAAACCCGCCATTGCCCAGTCCGAGCCGATCAAGATCGGCTGGCTTGCGGCGATGACCGGCCCGAGCTCGGCGCCGACCATCGGCTTCAATCGCGGGGTGATCTTTGCGGTCAACGCCATCAATGCCGCCGGCGGCATCAAGGGCCGCCAGATCGAGGTCATCACCCGCGACACCCAGGGCGATCCGACCAAGGCGGTGAATGCGACCCAGGAAATGATCAGCCAGCTCAAGGTTCACACCATCTGGGGCCCGGTCAATTCGGGCGAGGCGCTTGCCACCACGCCGATCATGGCGCGCGCCAAGATCCCGAACATCCACCCCTGCGTGGTGGAAACCCTGATCGACACCACCAAATTTCCCAACGCCTTCCGCATGGCGCCATCGAACAGCCAGTGGGACGATGCCGTCCGCAACTACTGCCTCAACATCCTCAAGGTGAAAAAGGTCGCGGTGATCGGCGATACCACGGGCTATGGCGTGACCGCGGTCGGCGCGTCGGTGGCGGCGTTCAAGAAGGACGGCGCCGACGTGGTCTATCAGGCCAACATCGACTGCTACCCAGCCGGACATGACCCCCGACATGCTGCGCGCCAAGAATGCCGGCGCCGAGGTCATCGTGGTGTGGAGCGTCACCACCGGCATGGAAGCGCGGATGTTCAACACCCGCGCCGCCATGAACTGGGACGTCTCGTTCGTCGGCCATCCGTCGCTGGCCTCCGGCGATATCGCCGGCCTGGTCGAGAAGCCCGCCAATTGGGAAAAGGTCTATGCCATCGGCTACAAGAGCTGCAGCTACGATGCCGCCGGCAAGCTGCCGGCGAAGAGCCAGGACCTGGTCGACCGCCTGACCAGGGCCAACGTCGCGCTCAACGATACGCTGTTGTGGTGGATCGCAGGCGGCATCGATGCGATCGAGGTGATGGCCAAGGGCGTCGAGCAAAGCGGATCCACCGACGGCGCCGGCATCATCAAATACTGGAACACGCTGGTGAAATACCCCGGCTATTTCGGCGACTACACCTTCACCCCGACCCAGCATAACGGCTATCCCACCGACGAGATCGTGATGTCGGCGGCAAGCACCGCCAAGAACGGCACCTTCGCACTGGCGCCGGGTTACAGCTGACGGCGGCGCGGAAAGAGCGCCGCCCATGCTCGCCTCTATACTCGCATCCGGTCTGGCGGCGGGCGCGATCTACGCGCTGGTCGGCGTCACCTATAATACGATGTTCTCGACCTCGCGGGTGATGAGCTTCACCTCGGGCCAGCTGGCGATGCTCGGCGGGGTGTTCGGGTCGATGTTCGTGCTCAAGCTCGGCCTGCCGATCATCCTCGGATTGCTGCTGACGCTGCTCGGCTGCGCCCTCATCGGGGTCATCACCGAATTCGTCGCGGTACGGCCGGTGCTGAAAAACCTCGACCAGCATCTCTACGTGCTGTCCACGCTGGCGCTGGCGCTGATGATCCAGCAGGTGGCGGCGATCAAATGGGGCACCGAGCCGCAGCCGTTTCCGCGCCTGATCGGATGGGGCAGCGGCGTCTGGGACGAAAAATTCTGGCTGCCGGTGGTGGCCTGCGCTCTCACCATCATCGGGCTCGAATATCTCTATCGCCGCACCCTGGTGGGCCGCGCCTTCCTGGCGATCGCGGAGGATAATTTCGCCGCCCGCGCGCTCGGCCTGCCCGAGCGCAACCTGCGCATCGCCAGCTACGCGCTGGCCGGAATCATCGGCGGCATTGCCGGATTTTCCGGCGGCGAGTTGCTGCTGGCGTTTTTCGCCAACGGCGCGCTGCTGAATTTCTACGGCTTCGTGCCGGTGGCGCTCGGCGGCCTCGGCAACAACCGTGGCGCCATCATCGGCGGCATCGCGCTCGGCCTGTTCCAGCAGGCCGCGAACTTCCTGGTCGGCGGCATCTTCTCTTCGGTTGCGGTGTTCACGCTGTTCATCGTGGTGCTGCTGGCGGCACCGCAAGGCCTGTTCGGCTCGGCCACCGCAAGGAGGGTGTGATGACCGCCCTCATTACGTCGCCTGCACGCGGCGGGACCGGCGCCTGGCGCGCGGTGCTGCCGCAGTTCGCGCCGTTTCTCGGCATCTTCGCGGTCGCGATGATCCTGCCGTTCGTCAGCAACGATTACTGGGCGCTGATCGGCACCCGGGCGGCGATCTACTGGGTGCTGGTCTCCGGCCTCAATTTGATCGTCGGCTTCGCCGGACATCTGGCGATCGGCTATGTCGCGCTGCTGACGCTCGGCGCCTACACCACCAGCGTGCTGGTCGCCGGCAACGTGCTGCCGCCGCTGCCGGTATTCGCGGCGCTGCCGGTCGCCGGCTGCGTCGGCGCGGTGTTCGGGGTGATCGTCGGGCTGCCGGCGCTGCGATTGCGCACCTTCTATTTCGCGATGTCGACGCTCGGCTTCGCCACCATCGTCACCCAGATCGCGCTGGCCTGGCAGAGCGTCACCGGCGGCGGCATCGGGATATCAGGCCCGGAATTTCCCGCACCCTTCGACACCGCCTGGGGCTACTACTATCTCTGCATCGGCTTTGCGGCGTTCTGCACCTGGATCAGCGCCAACGTCGCCCGCAGCCGGTTCGGACGCGCTTTGATCGCGGTGCGCGACGCCGAGGTCGCCGCGGAAGCCACCGGCATTTCCAAACCGCGCATGCTGATCGCGATCTTCCTGCTCGCCGGCGCGCTGGCGGCGATCGCCGGCGGATTGTTCGCCAGCCTGCAGACCTACATCACGCCGGACGCCTTCACCTTCGACCTCTCGATCCTGTTCTTCATCGCGATCCTGATCGGCGGCCGCGGCTCGATCCTCGGGCCGATGCTCGGCACCATCATCCTGACCATCCTGCCGGAGATCGCCGCACCGCTGGCGGCGTGGTCGACCTTTCTCTACGCCGTGCTGCTGCTGGTGATCGTGCTGGCGATGCCCGGCGGCATCGCGGCACTGCTGGATTTTCGCAATCGCCGCCCGCTCGCCAGCCACCGCGCCATCGTGCCGCGCCCGGCCGCACTTGGCGAGATCATCCGCAAAACCGCCGGCGGCAGGACGCTCAGCCTGCGCGGCGTCATGCTGAGCTTCGGCAATGTGCGTGCCATCGACGGCCTCGATCTCGATGTCGCGCCGGGCCAGATCCACGGCCTGATCGGCCCCAATGGCAGCGGCAAGACCACCACGCTGAATGTGATCTCCGGCTACTACGCCGCCAAGGCCGGCAGGATCAGTCTGGGCGACGAGGTGCTGCCGCCGGGCCTGCCGGCGCTGCGCGCGGCCAGCGGCATCGCCCGCACCTTCCAGACCCCGCGCGTGATCGGCGAGGCCTCGGTGCTGCAGAACGTCATGATCGGCGGCACCATCGAGGGGCGCGCGAGCTTCGTCGAAGCGCTGCTGGCGCTGCCGCGAAACCGGCGCGACGAGCGCATGCTTGATGCCAAGGCCCGCGCACTGCTCGGCGTGGTCGGGCTCGAAATGCTGGCCGACGTCCGCGCCGATCGCCTGCAGCACAGCGAACTGCGCTTCATCGAGATCGCGCGCGCTTTGATGCTGGAGCCGGATTTCCTGCTGCTCGACGAACCCGCCGCCGGTCTTTCCGGCGACGAGATCGAGCGGCTGGCCGCGCTGATCAAGGCGATCAGCCGCCGCGGCGCCGGCGTGCTGCTGGTCGAGCACCATGCCGACCTGATCTTCGACATCTGCGACCAGGTCACCGTGCTCAACCTCGGCCGCATCCTCGCCGCCGGAACGCCGGCCGAGATCCGCATCCACAAGGAGGTGGTCAGTGCCTATCTCGGCGGCTGAACCTCTGCTCGCCGTCGGCGCGCTGGAATCCGGCTACGGCAAGATCCGCGTGCTGCACGGCATCGATTTCGCGGTATCGCCCGGCGAGGTCGTGGCGCTGCTCGGCCCCAACGGCGCCGGCAAGACCACCATGCTGCGGGCGTTGTCGGGATTGCTGCCGGTCACTGCCGGCTATGTCCGCTTCGACGGCCGCGACATCACCAACGCCACGCCGCGCGAGGCGGCGCGCGCCGGGCTGGTGCACGTGATCGAAGGACATCGGGTGTTCACCCAGATTTCCGTCGCCGACAATCTGTTGCTGGCGGGCTACGACCTGCCGCGCCGCGAGCGCGCCGCGCGGCTCGAGGAAGCGCTGTCGTTTTTCCCCGAGATCGCCGAGAAGCGCCATGAGCGCGGCGGCGCGCTCAGCGGCGGCCAGCAGCAGATGTTGACGGTGGCGCAGGGACTGGTGCGCCGCCCTCGCCTGCTGATGCTCGACGAACCGTCGGCCGGGCTGTCGCCGGTGCTGGTCGATCGCGTGCTCGACGTCATCGGCCAGTTGCGCAAGCAGGGCACCGCGGTGCTGCTGGTCGAGCAGTTGCTGGAAAAGGCGCTCGCCGCCGCCGACCGCGTCTATGCGCTGGTGCAGGGCCATGTCGTGCTGGAAGCGCAAACCAGCGAGAGCGACCTGCCGCAACGGCTCGAGCGCGCCTATTTCGGACACGACGCCCAGAGCGCGGATCTCGGGTGATGACAGTCGGCAGTGTCAAAACCTGTTTGACGTTGAAAGTCTTGCTGACCCATCCGCCGCAGGCCCGGCGCCAGTATTACGGCGCGCGCAGCCTCAATGGCCTGCATGCCCTCGCGCAAGTCGTCTTGCATGAAGCCGACGACGCGCTGGATGCGGCCGGTCTGATCGACGCCGCGCGCGATGTCGATATCATCGTGGCCGACCGTCTGACCGAAGGCCGAGGCGAGATTTTTGCACGGCTGCCGAAACTGCGCGCGTTGGTTCGCTGCGCGGTCGATATCCGCAACATCGACGTCGAGGCCGCGTCCGCGGCGGGCGTGCTGATCACGCGCGCCGGACCGGGCTTCGTGCCGTCGGTGGCGGAACTCGCGCTCGGCTATCTGGTCGACCTGTCGCGGGGAATCTCACGGGCGACGGCGGAGTACCATTCCGGCGTAGTGCCGGAGGTCATGATGGGACGGCAACTGGCCGGCAGCCGTCTTGGCATCATCGGGTACGGCAGCATCGGCCGATACCTCGCTCCGATCGCCAAAGCACTGGGCATGGAGGTGCTGGTGGCCGACCCGTTCGCCACCGTCGGCGATGCGGACATCCGGCACGTGTCGCTCGAAGACCTGCTTGGCGGCTCCGACTATGTCGTTTGCCTCGCCGTCGCCAATGACAAAACCGAAAACCTGATCGGGGCGGCGGCGCTGGCACAGATGCAACCGCACGCGTTCTTTATCAATCTGTCGCGCGGCAATCTCGTCGACGAGACGGCCCTGACCGCAGCGCTGCGCGAGAACCGCATCGCCGGAGCGGCGATGGATGTCGGCCGCGCCCAGGACCAGATGCCGACACCGGAGCTGGCGAAGCTTGCGAACGTGATCGCGACGCCGCATATCGGCGGCTTGACCCCGCCGGCGATCGAAAGCCAGTCGCTGGAAACGGTCGGTCAAGTCGAGGCCATTCTCAACGGCAGGGTGCCGGCCGGCGCCGTCAACGCCGATCGCTGGACGCGCCGTCCCTGAGCGGCGTTCGCCGCGTCCGCATGATAAACAGCGCGTTAACATTACCGCTCAAATTGAATCCCGACGCCAACGGTATTTTCCAATCTTTCCGCTAGCCTGGTCCGATAACGCGGTGGAGAAAGCGGCATGCCATGCCTGCTTGTACCATCCGCCGCGAGCGGGGAAGAGGGACGTGGCCGAGATTGCGAATTCAGCGATGATCCGTCGCGCATCGGTGAAGGATGCCGTCGGCAGGCGCCCGCAGGCCGCAGCCGCTTCGTCCAATGGCGATGCGTTCGCGCCGCTGTCGGCGGTGGCGGCGAACCAGTGGCAAGCGCTCTCCGAGCGCGCCATTGAGCCGAACGGCTATTATCTGCCCGGCTGGGAATTGGCGATCAACGCTTCTGCCCGGGGCCGCACCAATGTGTCCGCGCTGGGCGCGTGGAGCGATGCCTCATCCGCGCCGGACGGCGCCGCCCGTCTGATCGGCCTGCTGCCGGCGATTTCGTTGTGGCGCGCCCACAGGATCCCGCTGCCCGCTTTGGTAAGCGCCGATCCCTACGGCACGCTGTGCACGCCGCTGCTCGATCGCGACCAGGCCGATGATGCCGTCATCAGCTTGATGCTGGGGGCGCGGAAAGCCGGCGCCCATGCGCTGATCCTGCGCGATATATCGCTCGATGGCGCCGCCATGAAGGCCTTCACCGAAGTATTGCGGCAAGCCGGCCTGCAGCCGCTTGTGCTGCAATCGCATGTCCGCGCCTGTCTCGATGCGACCCGCGACGCCGACGAATTGCTGCGGGACGGCTTCGGTCCCAAGAAACTGAAGGAGTTACGCCGCCAGCGCCATCGCCTCGCCGAGCACGGCGCGGTCGGTTTCGAGGTGGCGCGCAGCCCTGAAGACGTCGGTTGCGCGGTCGAAATATTCCTGACGCTGGAAGCCAGCGGCTGGAAAGCCCGGCGCGGCACCGCGCTGCTGCAGGACGACGGCGATGCCAGCTTTGTCCGGCGCGCCACCGTCGCGCTCGCCGAAACCGGCCAATGCGAGATCGTGACGCTGCGCGCCGGCACTATACCGGTCGCGGCCGCGATCGTGCTGCGGCATCAGGATCGCGCCTTCTACTTCAAGCTCGGCGTCGACGAGCGCTTTGCGAAACTCTCGCCCGGGGTGCAGCTGACGCTCGACCTGACACGGCACCTCTGCGCCGATCCGGCGATTGCGCTGGCCGATTCCACCGCGAGCGCCGATCATCCAATGATCAATCCGATCTGGCGCGGACGTCTTGCGATCGGCGACGTGCTGATTCCGCTGCGGCCGAACGATCCCGTGGTGTCGCTGGTCCATGCGGCGCTCGTCTCACGCCAGTCGGTGCTCGGACTGGCGCGCCGCAGCGCGCGCGTTATTCGCGCATGGCGGCACAAGCGTGCGATTGCAGCGTGAAGACATCCTTCAATCGCTTCACGAAGATTTTGCATGAGTTTCGTCCATGCTGTCGCCCTGCGTAGCACAACCCGGAATGGCCGGGTCTTCGGCCCAGCGCGGGCGCCCGGCAAATTCAGGTCCCGGCGACGCCCCGCTTCACTCCGCCGCCTGAGCGTTGATCTCGCCCGATACCTGGCGGATGGCGCGGGCGAGCTGGTCGGCGGGCTGTGCGCCGGATACTGCGTATTTCCCGGCGAATACGAAGGTCGGCACGCCGGAGATGCCCTTGTCGGAGGCCTCCTTGGCCTGCGCCGAAATCAACTCGACGTCTTCGTCGGTCGCAAGACGCCTGCGCACGTCGTCGGCGTCGAGCCCGCAATCGGCCGCCGCCTGCACCAGCACGTCGGTGTCGGTGAGATCGCCGCCGTCCCTGAAATACAATTCCATCAGCCGCTGTTTCATCGCGGCCGATTTGCCTTGTGCATCGGCCCAGTGGATCAGGCGGTGGCAATCGATCGTGTTGGGCTGACGTTTCACAAGATCGGGCCGGTACGACAGGCCTTCTTCGCCGGCCGCCGTGACGACGCGCCCGGCGATGCTCTTGTAGGCCTCGGGGGAACCAAATTTCGCGGTGAGGTATTCGTCGCGGCTGATGCCCTCGCGCGGCACCCAGTTATTGAGAAAGAACGGCCGCCAGTGGATCTCGACCGGCACATCCGGCGCCAGCGCCAGTGCGTTCTCGATTCGGCGCTTGCCGATGTAGCACCACGGGCACACCACGTCGGAGACGATATCGATCTGAAGCGGTTTTAGGCTGCTCATCGGGGCCTCCTGCCAAGGGAAGTCCAAGAGATAATCAGCAATCGAGGCGCGGGCAAGAGAGCTATTTGAGATTGGCCGCCATTGCCCGCATCCGCTCGGCGGTCAGATCGTCCGCCGGAAAGAACGTCTCCAGCGCCAGTTCCGACAGCGTGATGTCGACCGGCGTGCCGAAAATCATCGTGGTGGAAAAGAAGCTCAGCACCTCGCCGCCGAGCCGCATCTTGAACGGGATCGCGACGCTGTCGGCCGACAGCGGCGCGGACCGCGCCGGGATCGGATAGGCCTTGAGCTCGTGATAGAGTTTGATCAGTTCGGGATCGGCGGTCGCTTCGCACTGGCGGTGCAGCCGCTCCAGAAGATGCCCGCACCATTCGGCGAGATTGACGGTGCGCGCCGCCAGCGCCTCGGGGTGAAAGGCGAGACGCAGGATGTTGAAGGGCTGGCCGAGCAGCCGCGCCGGAATGCCCTCGAGCAGCGGCATCACCATGCGGTTGGCCGAGACCAGATTCCAGTGCCGGTCATACGCCAGCGCCGGATTGGGCTCATGCGCCTTCAGCACCAGATCGATCGCCGCCCGTGCCGATTTCAGCGCGGGATCGTCGAGCGAGCGCTGCGGAAACGCCGGCGCAAACCCGGCCGCCACCAGCAGCACGTTGCGCTCGCGCAACGGCACGGCGAGCCGCTCGGCCAGCTTCAGCACCATGTCGCGCGACGGCGCCGAGCGGCCGGTTTCCACGAAGCTGAGATGACGCGCGGAAATCTCGGCGTCACCGGCGAGATCGAGCTGGCTGAGATGGCGGCGCTGCCGCCATTCGCGCAAGTGATCGCCGATATGGGCGGGCTGGGTTCGGTCGGCGCGTGCTGCGGCAGACTGTGTATTCATGATGAAAAACCTACCATGGCGGTTTCACCCGTTCCATTACGCCGGAGGTAATGGAATTGGATATCGGGGCGGATCATCTTCGCAATCCAGGAGATGATCCATGCGCACGCTGTCCCGATCCAGCACTTTTTCAATCGCCGGCCTCGCTTCGTGGTTGCTCAATCTGGCAACCCGGATGCTGGCGCGTTCGCTCAACATGCCGGAGCCGCTGGTGCACAACACCGGCATCTTCGTGTTCGTGCGTGTGCAGGCCGTCGAGACCAGCGTCGGCAGGACACTCTGCCCGGCCCGCCTGTGGCGTCAGTTCCGGAACTGGCGCCGCCGGTCGGCGCGCTAACCCCCTCCACCATCGTCCCTCAACCCAGAAGGAGAACTGCCATGATCCAACCGTCCCTGCTGCTTCGCCGTGCTTTCCTGCTCGATACCATCGTCAGCGGCATGATGGCCTTGTTGCTCACCTTTGGCGCCGGCGAACTTGCGCCGCTGCTCGACCTTCCGGAACAATTGCTGCGCGAAACCGGGCTGTTTCTGATCGCCTATACGGCGCTGGTCGGATGGCTGGCCACGCGGCAATCGATGCCGAAGGTATTGGTGATGATCGTGATCACCGGCAACGTGGCATGGACCCTTGCCAGCATCGCGCTATTGTTCTCCGGCGCGGTGACGCCGAATGGGCTTGGCCAAGTCTTTGTCGTCGCACAGGCCATCGTGCCCGGCGCCCTGGCCGAGCTGCAATATATCGGGTTGCGCAGGAGCGGCGGCGCGGTGATGGTCTAGGCCGAGGCTTGCTGGTCCCGATCAACGGCCGTCGCAGAAGTCCTGTTCGCTAGAGTCTTCTTGGCAAAAGTCTTGCGCTTCGCGGCGGCCGGTCTTGCAGACGTTTTCGCAGACCGTTTCCTGGCGGTAACCTTGGAATGGCCGTGGCCGTTCAGGAGCTTGCCGTTCGGCTTCGCGCTGTCAGACTTGCCGTTCAGCTTTTGCGCCTTCGCCGCCTGTTTTTCGGCTTTCTTCAGCGCCTTGCGTCTCGGCCTTGGCCTTCAGGCGCAGCCGTTCCGCCCTCGCCTCGGCGCGCTTCTTCTTGCGCTTCTTTTCGCAGGCGTCGCATTTGCAGCCGATCGGCTTCAGATAGGCCTTGAAGTAGTCGGTGCCGTAATCGTAGTTGATCTCGTCGCCGGGCTCGATCTTCTTGATGGCGCGGATCACCACCTTGCGCTTGCGCGGCTTGACGTCGGATTCCGCGTTCGGCTTGCAGGCGTGATTGATATAGCGCGCGATGTTCTTGCGCACCGAGCCGTCGATGGTCCAGCGGTCCGTTGAGTTCGAACAGATATTTGTTCTCGATCGCGTCGTCTTTCTTCTTCCGGGAATCCAGCAGCGGCCCAAAATAGCGGACGATTTTGGCGCCCTTCTTGATCGGCTTGGTGGCGAAGAGGCCAAGCCCGGTGCGGGAGCGGCCGACGCGATACGGTTTATTCGACGAAATGGCAGGCATGATCGATTGAGAACTGACACGCTAGTGAAGGCGATAGGATCGCGAAGCCGCTGTTCTAAAACGATTCCGCGCGAAATGTCAGGTCTTTCGCGCGTCTGCCGCGATCCTTCCCCAGATTGCATGGATCGGCGTGGCTGACGGGTTCCTCGCGCCGATACGGCGCGATCTAAGCGCCAGGCGGCCGGACGACGGTCGATTTCAGCATGGCGTCCAGCAGGGTTTCGGCGTCGGTGCCTTGCGGGAGCCGGCGCAGGATGTCGGAGAGCCGGTCGTCGAGCAGCAGCATGGTGAAGCCATGGACCAGCGACCACGCCCGCACGATCGCGGCGGCCTGGTCGAGCGACAGCGCCTGCTTCGGAAATCTGCTCGTGGCGGCTGGCGCCGATCGCGCCGGCCAGTCCTGCGAACGAGGCATTGGCGGCCTCGTGCAGCGACGGCCGCGACATATCGAGACGCTCGGTGCGGAACATCAGCCCGTACATGCCGGGATGCGCCTGCGCATAGGCGACATAGGCCTTGGCGCGGGCCAGCGCCTTCTCCGTCGGCGAGGCGCCGGCCGCGCCGGCCGCCGTCATCGCGGCGTTGAATTGCCGAAAGCCGATCGCGGCGAGTTCGCTGACGAGGCCGGTGAGGTCGCCGAAATGATGGGTCGGCGCGGCATGCGATACGCCGGCCTCGCGCGCCACCGCGCGCAGCGTCAGCCCGGCCAGCCCGTCGCGCTCCAGCACCCGCTCGGCCGCCTCCAGCAAGCGCGTCGTGCAGCGCGCCGTGATGGTAGGGCGCGGCTTCGCTTGCGGCGGCCGTCCGCGGCGCGCTGCGTTTCCGCGCCGTCCGCGCCGGCGCGGCCTTGCGTGCGAGCACGCCGGGCGCGGGCTCGGGTGCTATCCGGCTTTTTTGTCATCTGCGGTCTTATAGGCCGCAATTTTTACACTGTAAAGATTTCGCTTGACGGTCGGCGTCGATCGTCGTATATCCAAATCTTTACGATGTAAAGATATTGGAGGGAGCGACCGATGCAGCAGCAAATCGACGACCGAAGCGGCCCGGACCAACCGGGCGCCGATTCCGATGGAATGCGACGCGCCGTTTCTGAAAGTCGTGGGCGAATTGCCGCGCGAACTCAACGGCACGCTCTATCGCAACGGCCCCAATCCGCAATTCGAGGCGCCGGGCGCGCACTGGTTCGTCGGCGACGGCATGCTGCACGCCTTCCATCTCGAAAACGGCCGCGCCAGTTACCGCAACCGCTGGGTCCGCACCCCGAAATGGCAGGCCGAACACGACGCCGGCCGCGCGCTGTTCGGCGGCTTCGGCCGCAAACTGCCGGATGCGCCCGCCTCGATCACCCAGGACAGCGGCGTCGCCAACACCAACATCGTCTTTCATGGCGGCCGCCTGCTGGCGCTGGAGGAAGGCCATCTGCCGACCGAGATCGAGCCCGGCACGCTGAACCGGCGCGGCTACTGCGACTATGACGGCAGCATCGCCGGACCGTTCACCGCGCATCCCAAGATCGATCCGGTCACCGGCGAGATGGTGTTCTTCGGCTACAACGCCGCCGGACCGTTGACGCCCGCGCTCTCCTTCGGATCCGTCAATGCATCCGGCGTGGTGACGCGGTTCGATCGTTTCGAGGCGCCCTACGCCAGCATGGTGCACGACTTCATCGTCACCGAAAATCATCTGCTGTTTCCGATCCTGCCGATCACCGGCAGCATGGAGCGCGCGATGGGCGGCCGGCCGCCTTACGCCTGGGAGCCGGAAAAGGGCGCCTATGTCGGCGTCATGAAGCGCAAGGGCGCGGCCAGCGACATCGTCTGGTTTCGCGCCGAGAGCTGCTACGTCTTCCACGTCATGAACGCATGGGAAGAAGGCGATCGCATTATCGCCGACGTCATGCAGTTCGAGGAAGCGCCGTTGTTCACCCATCCCGACGGCTCGCCGACCGATCCCAAAAAGTCGCGCGCGCGGCTGTGCCGCTGGACCTTCGATCTCGTCGGGCAATACCGACCGTTTCACGCAAACCTATCTCGACGATATCACCGGCGAATTTCCGCGCATCGACGATCGCCGCGCCGGGCTTGTCAAGCCGCCATGGCTGGTATGCCTGCGCCAATCCCGACCTGCCGATGTTCGGCGCGCTGTCGGGCGTGGTGCATGTCGACGGCAAGGGATCGCGGCTTGGCCGGTATCTGCTGCCCGCCGGCGACACCATCTCCGAAGCCGGTGTTCGTCGCCCGCGGCGACGATGCCGCCGAGGGCGACGGCTGGCTGCTGGCGGTGGTCTGGCGCGCCAGCGAAAACCGCAGCGATCTGGCGGTGTTCAACGCCACCGATGTCGAAGCCGGCCCGGTGGCGCTGGTGCAGCTCGGGCATCGGGTGCCCGACGGCTTTCACGGCAACTGGGTGGGAGCGGCGTGAGCCGAGCGCAACTCACTGTCATTCCAGGACGCGCTGGTGCGAACCCGGAATCTCGCGCTGATCCTCGCGGGATTCCGGGTTCATCGCTCTTTCCGGAATGACGACCAAAGCAAAGACGACTATGGTGATTGCTGGATTGCCTCATCGATTTGCTCATCGCAATGACGAGAAGCGGCCAAGAGGAGCCCGACGATGAAAGACGTATTCGCCAAGCTCGCCATCGACTTCTTCTCCACCATCGTGTTCCTCGCGGTGTACCTGATCACCGACAACGTGCTGCTGGCGACCGGCGTCGCGATCGCGGGCGCGGTGGCCCAGGTGATCTACGCCCACTTCAAGGGCCAGCAGCTCGGCTTCATGACCTATGCCAGCCTCGCGCTGGTGATCGTGCTCGGCAGCGCGACGCTGCTGACCAGCGATCCGCGCTTCGTGCTGGCCAAACCCGCGATCGCCCATTTTGCGATCGGCGCGATCATGCTCAAGCGCGGCTGGATGCTGCGCTACATGCCGCCGATCGTCGCCGAGACCATTCCGGAATACGTCACCCTGGCCGGCTACGCCTGGGCCGCGCTGATGTTCGCGCTCGGCGCCGGCACCATCGCGATCGCGCTGACCGGCGACATGAAACTGTGGGCGATCTATGTGTCGGTGGTCGCGGTCGGGGCGAAGATCGCGGCCTTTGCCGTGCAATATGTCGCGTTTCGCATCCTGGTCACCAGCCGGCTTCGCGCCGTCAGCGCGCCTGATCGCCGCGGCCGATGCCAGACGATTGGGCTTGCGGCGGCGAGATGCGCTATACCGCCGCCCGAAGCCTATCCAGACCCAAAACCATTCCGGTTTTGCGAACAGCAGGCACAGGAGACCGAGATGGCCGTGGACGGAAACTGGAACATCACCATGAGCACGCCGATGGGCGAGCGCAACGCGACGCTGACGCTGAAGAATTCGGGCGGCGCGCTGACGGGCACCCAGGGCGCCGAGGGCAATTCGGCCGAGATCTTCGACGGCACCGCCAACGGCGACGACGTCGCCTGGAAAGTCTCCATCACCAACCCGATGCCGCTGACGCTGGAATTCACCGGCAAGGTTTCCGGCGACAGCATGTCCGGCGAAATGGGCATCGGCCCGATGGGCAGCTTTCCGTTCAAGGGGACGCGGGCGTAAGGGCCTCGTGTCGTCCCGGCGAACGCCGGGACCCATACGGCGAAGAGCATCGTTTGCAGCGATGCGGCAAAGGCCTTCTGCAACAACCCACGCCAGGGGTGATGGGTCCCGGCGTTCGCCGGGACGACGTGGAAATGTGATCGCGTAATACCCTCACCCCAGATTCAATTCCTTGAAGAAATCATTGCCCTTGTCGTCGATGATGATGAAGGCCGGGAAATCCTCGACCTCGATGCGCCAGATCGCTTCCATGCCGAGTTCGGGATATTCCACCACCTCGACCTTCTTGATGCAGTGCTCGGCGAGGTTCGCCGCGGCACCGCCGATCGAGCCGAGATAGAAGCCGCCGTGCTTCTTGCAGGCCTCGCGCACCGCGACCGCGCGGTTGCCCTTGGCCACCATCACCATCGAGCCGCCCGCCGCCTGGAACTGGTCGACGAAGGAATCCATCCGTCCCGCGGTGGTCGGCCCGAACGCGCCGGAGGCGTAGCCGTCCGGCGTCTTGGCCGGACCGGCGTAGTAGACCGGATGGTTCTTGAAATAGTCCGGCAACGGCTCGCCCTTCTCCAGCCGCTCGCGCAATTTGGCATGCGCGGAATCGCGCGCCACGATCATGGTGCCGGTCAGCGACAGCCGCGTCTTGATCGGATGTTTCGAAAGCGTCGCCAGAATATCCTTCATCGGCTGGTTGAGATCGATCTTGACCACCTCGCCGCCGAGCGCCTGCTCCACCGCGGGCAGATATTGCGCCGGGTTGTGCTCGAGCTCCTCGAGATAGACGCCGTCTTTGGTGATCTTGCCGAGCACCTGGCGGTCCGCCGAGCAGGACACGCCGAGCCCGATCGGCAGCGACGCGCCGTGGCGCGGCAGGCGGATCACCCGCACGTCATGACAAAAATATTTGCCGCCGAACTGCGCGCCGACGCCGAGCGACTGCGTCATCTTCAGGATTTCCTGCTCCATCTCGAGATCGCGGAAGGCGTTGCCGTCGGCCGAGCCGTGGGTCGGCAGCGCGTCGAGATAGCGCGCGGACGCGAGCTTCACCGTCTTCATGCAGAGTTCGGCCGAGGTGCCGCCGATCACGATCGCCAGGTGATAGGGCGGGCACGCCGCGGTGCCCAGGGTCAGCACCTTCTCCTTCAGGAACGCCAGCATGCGGTCGCGGGTCAGGACCGAGGGCGTGGCCTGGAACAGAAAGCTCTTGTTGGCGGAGCCGCCGCCCTTGGCCATGAACATGAACTTGTAGGCGTCATCGCCCTCGGCATAGATCTCGCACTGCGCCGGCATGTTGTTGGCGGTGTTCTTTTCCTCATACATCGACAGCGGCGCCACCTGCGAATAGCGCAGATTGCGGCGCAGATAGGCGTCGCGCGCGCCTTCGCTCAAGCGCCGCCTCGTCGTCGCCGTCGGTGAGCACGCGCAAGCCCTTCTTGCCCATGATGATCGCGGTGCCGGTGTCCTGGCACATCGGCAGCACGCCGCCGGCGGCGATGTTGGCGTTCTTGAGGAAATCGAACGCGACGAACTTGTCGTTGTCGCTGGCCTCCTTGTCGTCGAGGATGTTGCGCAACTGCTTGCAGATGCCCCGGCCGCAGATAATGATTGATGTCGCCGAACGCGGCCTCGCGACAGCGCCCGCAGCGCCTCGCGCGACACCACCAGCATGTCCTTGCCCAGCACCTTTTCGACCCGCACGCCCGTCGGTGGTGATCTTCTTGTACGGCGTGGTGTCGGCGCCGAGCGGAAACAGCGGCGTGTGCTTGTAGGGCGGAACGGGCTTTGGGATCGGGAAAGGCGGTGGGGGCGTTCATGGCTTGCTCGCAGGTTCAGGAGCCGGAAACGTCTGCTTCGAGACGCCGGCGGTTGAACCGTTCTAAGCACTTTTGGGACAAAAGGAAGGTTTTGAATGTATGGCCGGTAAGCGTAAATCCGGGCAAGCTGGACGAAGCCTGGCCATCAGAAAGTCTCACCCCTTGCCGCCCTGTTTCTCCGCATAGGCGTCCACCAACGCACGGATCATGCGCTGATAGGGCACGCGGCGCTGGCGGGCGGCGTGCTTGAAAAACGTCACCGAGCGCCGCGACAGGCTCAGCGTCACCTTCACATTTTCCTCGCGCAGCACCAGCCTGTCCGGAGACGGCAAAAAGTCCTCGACGATCCTGACCCGGCCGATCTCGCCCTTGCTGTACTTAACCGTTGGCTTTTTCATAGATCGCCTTTCCTTTCCGCCAGTAGCCGGCCCCGAAAATCCTGATCTTTCCGTTCCGCCATGTGAAGCGAACCGTCAAAACCGCGCCATCGACGCGGCCGAAACAGAAGTAGCGCTGCTCGCCGCCGCCATGATCGAGGTCTTCGGCTATCACGCGCAACGGGTCCAGAAAGGCGTGCTGAGCGGATTCGAATCCGATGCCATGCGCCGATTGACACTGTCCTTCACAGCGTCCCATTCGAAGTCGGACATCGGCCTGAACCATCAATTGGTATGTAGAAAGTACCATATCTTTATATGGCCGAAAAGGGCGTCGCCTTCCGAGGCGGAAACTGGACGCGCGGATGGCGGGCCCGCGTGGAAGCAGGCCCCAGCCGCTCCCGACAGCCATTGCGCGGCTCCACGAGCCGAGACAATCTTAAATTGTTAAAAAATTTGAAGCAACCATGATGACGGGATTTGTTGTTTCACTCTGAGACTGCGGCGCAAAAAATCGCCCACCGCGATGGTCCGGACGGTCGCGGCCGGCGCTTGCATGAACCTTCCGCGCGGGTTTCAATGGCGCGGGGGTATCCATGACAAACATCCGATTTGCAGCCTCGATTCCGCAGATCCAGGTCCATGGGCTTTTCCGCCGCGCTGGCGCTGCTGGCCGCGATCGCCCTGGTGTCAGGCGCAGCGCCGGCGCGCGCCGACCGTTGCGACGATCTCGCGGCCCAGCTCAAGGGCCAGATCGACGGCCTTGGCGTCGGCAAGACCGCGGCCAACCTGATCTATCTGTCGCATCCGCTGGCCAAGCAGATCACGCTCGGCTGCGCCGGCCGCAACGTCACCAACCAGCTGTTCGCCAAGGCCGAAAGCCGCAAGCCGACGCCTGCCTTTCTCGATCTTGTCGCCAGCGCCGCGCCATCATCTTCACTTTGCCGAAGGACGACATGCTGAAGGGTGCGACCCGCTGCATCAGGCGGATGGGCCTGTTCCACGGCGACGATGTCGCGACCCGCTACCGCCGCCTCGACATGCGCTGCACCAGGACCAAGACCGAAGCGGCGATTGCGATCTCGCGCGGCACCGGACGAATAGCGGCGGCCGCTTCGGGTCGAGATCGGTCGCTTTCTAACGGAAATCTGAGCCTTGCGTTCACCATCTGAGGCGGATCGGCGCCGATCGCGCGCGGTTTAAGGTTTGGATTCATAAAGCATTGGTCTCCGCGTCGTCACGGTCGGGAGTACAGACAAGGATGTTTCCGATGAGCATTTCGAGTGATTTCAGCGTCAACCCCGGTGACAGCGCCCGACACCAGCGCGGCCTGCGACCCCCGGCGCGCCGGACGTGAACAACGACAACAGTGACGCCGACGAGGCGGCCCAGCCGCCGGTGGTGGCCGCCCTGCCCCCGGGACAGGGAACGCGGATCGATCAGCTGGTCTGAGCACGGCGAGACGTCATACGCGGCCGTCGCAAGTTTGCCGAAAATGGCGCGATCATGCACACTGCGCGGGAACGGGCGCACCGCATGATCGCAAAATGGTTGCTGCAGAGCCTGATCTGGATCGTCGCGATGGGCGCGCTATTGTTCGTGTCCGCCGGCACGCTGCATTGGCCGGCGGCGTGGGTGTTCCTGGCGACGATGGCGGTCATCGGCATATCAGGCGGATGGTGGCTGGCCCGGACCGATCCGGCGCTGCTCGCCGAGCGGATGCGTCCGATGATGCGGGACGACCAGCCCGCCGCCGACAAGAAATTCGTGGTGGTGTTCGGCTTGACTGCGCTGATCTGGCTGGTCGCGATCGGGCTCGACAGACGCATGCATGCGTTCGATGTCCCCATAGCGCTGCAGGCGCTGGGATTGGCGATGCTGGTGGCGTCCAGTGTCTTCATCATGTGGGTGATGCACGAGAATTCGTTCGCCGCAGCCGTGGTCAGGCTGCAGACCGAACGCGGCCACCGCGTGGTCAGCAGCGGCCCCTACGCCTGGGTCCGGCATCCCATGTACAGCGGCACCATTGTGTTTCTGGTCGGCGCGGCTCTGCTGCTGGGCTCATGGTGGGGCGTGGCGATGTCGCCGCTGTTCGTGGTGCTGTTCGCCATTCGCGCCGGCATCGAGGAGCGCGCGCTGATCGCCGGCCTGCCGGGCTATGCCGGCTATACCGCGCAGGTGCGCTATCGCCTGCTGCCCGGACTTTGGTGAAAACGGAGCGGAGCGATGCCGAACACCAAGACCTACACCGGCGGCTGCCACTGCGGCATGGTGCGCTTCGAATGCACCACCGATCTGGCTGTCGTGACCGCCTGCAACTGCTCGATCTGCACCAAGAAGGGCCTGCATTTCGCGTTCCTTTCGCCGAAGAGCTTTCAGCTGCGCGCCGGCGAGGACAATTTGCGGGAATATCTGTTCAACAAGCACGCGATCCGGCATCAGCTCTGCCTCGATTGCGGCGTCGACGTGTTCGCGCGCGGCAAGAAGCCAGACGGCACCGAAGTGGTGGCGCTGAACGTCAGCTGCATCGACGGCATCGAACTGGCGAAACTGGCGATGACGCCGATCGACGGGCGGAACCGGTAGAACTTTGAGTCACCAGGCTTGGGGCTTTCACGCGCCGCTTATTCGGTTTCACCTCTCCCTTTGGGAGAGGTTGGCGCACCCGGATCGGCGTTTCACGCTGTTTGGGCACAGGGGAGCGCGCTGCCGTTGTCGCGAAGCTAAATATCCAGCGCCTTGTAGCGCCGGAAAATGCCGTCCTCATTGAAGGCGATGCGGCGATCGCTGGCGAGATAGGCCTTGATGTTCGGCCTGCCGGCGACGCGGTCGTGCAGATCGACCAGGCCGGGAATCCTGCGCTCGAAAGCCTTCATGCGTTTGGGGAAAGCGTAGCGCAGCCCTTCCACGATCTGGAACAGCGACAGGTCGACATAGGTTACCCTGCGGCCGGTGAGATACGAGCCGCCATTGTCCTTCAGCAGCCGCTCGAAATAGCCGAGATATTTCGGCGCCCGCTGATCCCAGAATTCGCTCGTGCGCTTTTTCGCAGCTGCGCGCTGATCCTCGTAATACAGCGACGGGCCGAGCGGATGATGGGTGTCGTGGATTTCCAGCACGAAATCCGTAACCGTGAGCTGCAGCTGATGCACCCACAGCCGGCCGGCTTCCGCCTTCGGCGCCAGTCCATGGCGTGATCCGAGATAGAGCAGGACGTTGGCGGTCTGCCCGATCACGAGCTGGCCGGCTTTCAGGAACGGCGGGGCGAATGGCGGCGTGCCGGAGCGGGCCTCCATCATTTTCATCATCGCGGCCATGCCGCGATCGCTGCGCGCGACATCGCCATAATCGGCGCCGGCATCTTCCAGCGCCAGGCGGACATATTCGCCGCGGCCCTGAATATTCGGCCAGTAATAGAGTTCATAGCGCATAGGCGGCCCTTCATGTTTTCGTGGCGGCGCGAAGCCGATCGGGGTTAACGGTCGATAAAATCATTCGTTCACATCGGTTGAAACCCGCCGGCGCATGTCGGCGTACTCACAAACCTTCAACGCCAATTCACAAAGCGCAAGCCTACGGCTGCAACGCCCGGGACTATCGCGGAGCCGCGCCCCCCGAGATGACGACCGGGCGGCTTCACGGAAAATCAAAAGGCGCCGCGGACTGAACCGCAGCGCCTTGCTTCGTCATCGCCTTGCGGATGATCAGGTCTGCTGGATCGCCGACAATTCCCAGCTGGCGCCGCGCGGCCGCACGAAGGTCCACACCTCCGTCGCCTCGGTCGGCTGGTCGCTGCCCTCGACCAGGCGGCCGGTGCTGCGCTCGACGGTCTTGTCGACCAGCGAGAACCGCATCGCCACGCTGGCGTAGTCGGTATCGCCCTCGCGCCAGGCTTCCGCGAGGTCGCCCTGCAGCAGCTTGACGTCGGAGACCTTGTTGATGTTGTTTCGGGCCTTGTTGTCCGCGAGATCCTTGGCTGAAATACGACACCATTTCAGGCGTCGCCAGCGTATGCAGCCTGGCGACATCCTCGTTCGACCACGCCGCCTGGATTTCACCGAGCAATCGCTCGAAGGCTTCGTAATCGGCCGGAACGATCTCCAGCGGCGCGCTGCCCGATCCCAGTCCGAACCCGGTTCCGGCGCGGAAGCCGATCGGCGCGCCGGAGCCGGCGGCTGCGCCGGCATAGGCCGACGCCGGTGCGTGGCGGCGCTGCCACCACGACATCGCCATTCGAACCACGATGATGATCAAGCCGATCTGCAGGATCAGGCCGAAGATCGACGACAATCCGCCGAGCCCGCTGAACATCCCGCCGCCGAACAACATGCCGAGCAGGCCGGCGCCGAGGAAGCCGGCGGCGAGGCCGCGCAGCATGCCGCCGCCGGGCGATTGAAGAACCCGCCGCCAGCGGCCGTGCCGAACCCCGGGCTGCCCGGTTCGGTCAAGCGTGCGGTTGAACGGCTGCGCCGTACCCGGCGCCGTCGAGGTGCTCGGCGGCGCGGAAAACGTTCGCGCTCCCCGCGAACCCGAGCTGATGCCGCCGCCAATCCGGGCGTCGGCCGACGAGATGGCCAGCATCAACGGCAACGCCAACGATAGAATGACGGCAATCGCCTGAACCATGCCGCGCGCGCGCTGCGTGAATTTCATGTCACTTTCCTCAAGTCCCCGGCAGGGGAAGTCGCTCCAAGGTAACATGTGCACCGCCGCCCGAATGTGAAGCCTTATCATGGATCTCGTCATGGATCCCGGCTGCGGCCCTCGGTCGCGGGCGGTGCGTCAATCAGCCGGGTGGTTCGGGTGCCGCGCGGCTCAGGACGGCGCCATGGTTTCCTTCACCGCGGCCACCAGCTGGCTGAGCGTGAACGGCTTCGGCAGGAACGCGAATTGCTGGTTCTCCGGCAGGCTCTTTTCGAACGCATCTTCCGCATAGCCCGAAACGAAGATGATCTTGAGGTCCGGATTGCGGCCGCGCATCGTCTTCAAAAGGGTCGGGCCGTCCATTTCCGGCATCACCACGTCGGAAACCACGAGATCGACGGCGCCGTCCTTCTGCTCCAGCGCTTCCATCGCCTCGATGCCGTTCGAGGCCTCGATCACGCTGTAGCCGCGCGAACGCAGGCCGCGCGCGTTCAGCGAGCGCAAACCCTCTTCATCTTCAACCAGCAGGATGGTGCCCTGCCCGGTCAGGTCGGCCCGCGGCTTGGTCTCTGCCGGCGGCCCCTTCGCGCCGTTCGCGACCGGGGCATCGGAGGGGACCTCCAGTTCGGGATGATGCCGCGGCAGGAAGATATGGAACGAGGTGCCCTTGTCGGCCTCGGAATCCACATAGACGAAGCCGCCGGTCTGTTTGACGATGCCATACACCGTCGACAGGCCGAGCCCGGTGCCCTTGCCGACTTCCTTGGTCGAGAAGAACGGCTCGAAGATCTTGTCGACGATGTCGGGCGGAATGCCGGTGCCGGTATCGGCGACATCGATCCGCACATAATCCGCCGGCGGCATGCCCTTGTAGGACAGCCGGCCAGCCTCCTCCGACGTCACATTGGCGGTCCGCACCGTCAGCTTGCCGCCATCGGGCATCGCATCGCGGGCGTTGACCGCCAGATTGACGATCACCTGTTCGAACTGCGACACGTCGACCTTCACCGGCCAGAGATCGCGGCCGTGCACCAGATCGAGCTTGACCTTCTCGCCGATCAGGCGGCGCAGCAACATGGTGAGATCGGACAGCGCGTCGCCGAGATCGAGCACCTGCGGCCGCAGCGTCTGGCGTGCGCGAGAACGCCAGCAGCTGCCGCACCAGCGTCGCCGCGCGGGTGGCGTTCTGCTTGATCTGCATGATGTCCTGGAACGACGGATCGGTCGGCTTGTGCGCGTTCAGCAGGAAATCGTTCGCCATCATGATGGCCGACAGCACATTGTTGAAATCGTGCGCGATGCCGCCGGCGAGCTGGCCGACCATGTCCATCTTCTGCGACTGGTTGATCTGGTTCTCGAGCGTTCGCCGCTCGGTGGTCTCCAGCATGTAGACGATGGCGGCCTCGGTCTCGCGCTCGTCTTCCTCGACCGCGGTGACGAAGAACTGACCCCAGCGCTCCTTGGCGCCATCGAGCATCGCCTCGACCGGCGGGATGTCGCCCTGCCCCTCGGCCGCCTGGTTGATGGCCGCGATCAGCAGGTTGCGGTCGCGGGCGTTGACCGCCCTGAAGATCGACTTGTTGGCAGCGCCATCGGGGCTCAGGCTCTGCGCCAGCTTGGCGAAGCGGGCATTGGCGCGGACCACCGCGCCGGCGCGGTCCACGGTCGCAATCGCCATCGGGGTGTGGTCGAAGAAGCGCATGAAGCGCACTTCGGCGGCGCGCTGCGGATCGGAACGCTCGTCGCGCGCGCGGCTGATCACCAGCGTGCGCGAGGCGCCGGGCACGCCGTCGGCCCCGAACGCCAGCTTGTGATAGAGCCGCACCGGCATGGTCTTGCCGCCGCGCATCCGCAGATCGATATCGAACACCTCGGTCTTGACTTCGCCGGGCACCGGCACGATCGAGGTCAGCAGCGAGGCCCCGTCGCCGGACACGATGTCGGTCAGCTTCAGACCGCCCGAGCCGATCTCCGCGAGATCGTGATCGAGCCAGTTCGCCAGCGTGGCGTTGACGTAGACGAGGTCGCCGGCGGCATTGACCGAGAAGAATCCGCAAGGCGCATGATCGAGATATTCGATCGCGTGCTGCAGTTCCTGAAACACGTCCTCCTGCCGTTCGCGGTCGCGGGTGATGTCCGCGATCGACCACACCGCGTATTTGGCCTCGCGCTTGCTCTGGCCGAGCGGCCGCACCCGCATCCGCAGCCAGCGGCCATGGGTGCCGTCGGTGCCGGCGATGCGGACTTCTTCCTGCTGCCGCTTGCCTTCGCGCGCCGCCTTGAGCAGGCGAAACACCGCCTCCGACACATCGGGATTGCCGATGAAGACCCGCTCCACCGGGCGCGCGTCCAGCGCGGTCGCAGCACCCGTGAGCGCAAGATAGGCCGCATTGGAATAGACCACGTGACCGCGGGAGTCGGTGACCGCCAGCCCGTCATGGGCATGATCGGCGATGCGGCCCAGTCACCGGGTCGTCGGCGGCCCGGTCGGCGAAACGAATGATGCCGGCGGCGAAAGCGAACAGGTTGAACAGCCCGACCATCGCCAGCAGCGCCAGCAGCCCGAGGATATAAGGCTGCGCCTGCGCCCGGCCGATGGTCATCAGGGCGATCGCGGCCGCGACGATCCCGCCGGCCACCAGCAGCACCAGAACGATGCTGCCGCTGCGCCGCGCCGGCTCATGGGCGGCGATCGGCTCTCGGGACGGATCGTGGTCAGGTTCGGCGGTCATACGAAGGGACGCAGCCTGTCGACTTGGATGTGACGCGCCTCGCGCGCGCCCGCTCCTGAGTGCCTGAATCGGACCGGCAAGCGCAAGTCCATCAGGCGGCTATTTCGTTGGTTGCGGTCATTTCCGGCCGATTTCCTTCCGGTTCACGCCCGCCGGCCGGAAAGCCCGCGCTTGAGACCCATGACGTAGCCGATAACTTCGGCGACCGCATGATAATGTTCCACCGGGATTTCGGCGTCGATTTCCACGGTCGCGTGCAAGGCCCGCGCCAGCGGCACGTTCTCCACGATCGGGATATCGTGCTGCCTGGCGATTTCCCTGATCTTGAGCGCGATCAAGTCGACGCCCTTGGCGACGCAGATCGGCGCCGTCATGCCGCGTTCGTAGGAAAGCGCCACCGCGTAGTGGGTCGGGTTGGTGATGATCACGGAGGCCTTGGGAACCGCGGTCATCATGCGCTTCTTCATGCGCGCATGCCGCAACTGCCGCAGCCGGCCCTTGATGTGCGGATCGCCCTCGGATTGCTTGAACTCCTCCTTCATTTCCTGCAACGACATCTTCTGCCGCTCGAACCATTGCCGGTACTGGAAGAAATAGTCCGCGATCGCGACCACCGCGAGCATCGCCACCACGGCGCCCAACAGACGCAGCGTCAGGCTGACGGTGACACCCAAAATCGCCGACGGATCGAACCGCACCATCGACTCCAGACGAAAACGTTCCGGCCACAGGATCGCGGACATCACCGCGCCCAGCGCGATCACCTTGAAAAGGCCCTTGGCGAAGTTGGCAGCCGCCTGCTTGCCGAAGATCCGCTTGGCTCCGGAGGCCGGCGAGATCTTGCTGAAGCTCGGCTTCAGCGACTCGCCCGACCACACCAGCCGGTGCTGCACCATATTGCCCGCGATCGCCGCGATCGCCAGCATCAGGAACGGCACGCCGAGTGCGGCGATCAGCATATATTCGAGGCTCTTGTGCCAGCGCCAGCAGGCTCGGTCCGTCGGCGTGGAACATCCATGAATTGGCGATCAGGTTGCGCAGCGGCATCTCGATCCCGCCGATCGATCCGGAAAATGTCGACAGCACCAGCGTCGCGCCGGCGATCATGAACCAGGTGTTGACCTCCTGGCTTTTCGCGACATCGCCGCGGTCATGGGCGTCGTCCAGACGTTTTTGCGTGGGGTCTTGTGTTTTGTCTGACGAGTCGTTTTCGTCGGCCATCGATCAGGCTTTCAGTTGAGCGGCAGCAGATCGTGCATGACGCCGATGAAATAATCGAGGAACGTTCCCATCATCGCCGCGAGCACCAAGCCGAAGATCAGGAAGCCGGCGAGAATCGACAGCGGCACGCCGACGAAATAGACCTGCATCTGCGGCATCAGCCGCGCCAGCACGCCAAGCCCGATATTGAAAACCAGACCGAACACCAGAAACGGCGCCGACAAGCTGCATGCCGATCCTGAAAGCGGCGGCGAAGGCGCGGGTGGCGAGCGCCGCGACATCGCCGCTCGGCATCATCTCGCCGGGCGAAAAGATCGCGTAGCTGTCGTTGAGCGCGGCGATCACCAGATAGTGGCTGTCGGTCGCAAACAGCAGCGTGATGCCGAGCATGGTGAGGAAATTCCCGATCAGCAGACCCTGCTGGCCCTGGGTCGGATCGACCGAGGTGACGAAGCCGAGTCCCATCTGCTGGGCAATCACCGCCCCTGCCGACCTGCAGCGCCGACAGCGTCACCCGCGCGGTGGCGCCGAGCACGACGCCGATGATGATCTCGTGGATCATCAGCACCAGCAGTGGCGTCAGCGAATCCATGTCGACGTGGTAGGCGTGCGCGATGCAGCGGCAGGATGATCAGCGTCAGCATCACCGCGATCGCGAGCTTGATGCGAACCGGAATATTGGACTCACCCAACCCCGGCAACAGCATCACCATGGCGCCGATGCGGGCGAACACCAGCATGAAGATGGCGGCGAGCGCGGGCAGCAGTGAAATATCGATGTGCATGATTCACGCATCGTGCATCAACCGCCTATGATTCGCGACGATATCCGCATCATGTGGCTGTGCAGCGCATCCGCCATGAACGGCAGCGCCAGCAGCAGGGTGACGAAAATCGCCAGGATTTTCGGCACGAACACCAGGGTCTGTTCCTGGATCTGCGTCAGCGCCTGGAACAGCGACACCACGACGCCGACCACAAGACCGACGATCATCAGCGGCGACGACACCACGACGATGGTCCAGATCGCATCGCGCGCCACGTCGAGGGTTTCAGCACCGGTCATTTTCACTGTCTCGTTCTGTTTGAATTAAATTGGTCATTCCGGGATGGTCCAAAGGACCAGAGCTCGGATGCGCAATTGCGCATCGGGAATCGTTGGATTCCGGGTTCGCGATTCGCCCGCCCCGGAATGACAAAACTCAGATCGCCATCTTCATGATGTCTTCGTAGGCCGCGATAACCTTGTCGCGCACCGACACCAGCGTCGATATCTTGACGTCGGTCTCCGCCACCGCGGTCACGACGTCCATGACGTTGGCCTTGCCTGACGCCATAGCGGACGTCTGTGCATCGGCTTGTCGCCCGCCGTCCATGACGCTTCCGATCGCGTCCTTGAGCAGGTCGCCGAACGAGGGGCCGCCGGTACCGGTACCGGATCCCTTGGCGGCGGCGCCGCCGCCGCTGTCCAGGATGCGGGCGAGGCTGGCGTAGGCATTGGCAGCGACCGTCGGTGAAGCCATGGTTCAAGGTTTCCTGTTCAGGACTTGAGGATGTTGAGCGTGAGCGAGATCATCCGGCGCGTGGCGCTGATGACGTTGAGGTTGGCCTCGTAGGATCGCTGCGCGTCGCGCATGTCGGTCATTTCGATCAGCGGATTGACGTTGGGATATTTGACGTTGCCGGCGGCGTCCGCCGCCGGATTGCCGGGCTCGTGCTTGACGCGAAACGCCGACGCATCGGGCACCACCTTGCCGAGCGTGACCGTCTTTGCGTCCAGTGCGCGATCGAGCTCGGAGGAAAAGGTCGGCACCTTGCGGCGATAGGGATCGCCGCCGGCGGTCGGCGCGGTGGAATCCGCATTGGCGATATTTTCCGAGATCACCCGCATTCGCCCGGCCTGCGCGCGCAGGCCTGATGTCGCGATCCCCATCGATCTGGCGAAATCTGCGATAACTTGACGGTCTGCCATGTATCTTCTCCGACTTTAATCCGGCCTCAGGCCTTGCCGATCGCGATCTTCAGAAGATGCAGACTGCTGGCTGTAGAGCGAGGTCACGGCGGCATAGTCCATCTGGTTGGCAGAAACCTTCAGCATCTCGTCTTCGAGATTGACGGCGTTGCCGGCCGGCCGGGTCTCAAAGCCGACCCTGCGGTTCTGGTCGAAGTTTTCAGGGGCCCCCGACGGGCTGATATGGCCGGCGCTGGTGTGCATCATCGGCAGCGTGCCGCCGGAAGCGCTGGCGCCGGTGACGTCGAATTTTGGATCGACGAGATCGCGCGGCTTGAAATTCGGCGTGTCGGAATTGGCGACATTTTCGGCCAGCACGCGCTGGCGCTCCTGATGCCACTGCATCCTGGTGCGTAGCGCCGCCAGGGCCGGAATATCGCTGATGGACATCGCACCGCTCTCCCTCGCCTCCGCGGCACCGCGCCGCTTGAGGTGGGCAGAATTTGCCGCCTGTATGGTTAACAGCCGGTTAAAATGCGCGCACGGACCGCCGATGCCCGGCGCCGATTCGCTCCGGGCTGGATCAATCAAGCGCATTTTCGCCACGAAAGCTGCGTTAACCAACCAAGTCGTTGAAGTTGGGGGCGTGAGAAGTCATTTTGGCCCAGCCGATTCATGGGTTATTAAGATGCCGGGCGGCAATTCTTGCCGTGGGGAATTAAGAGATTGGGTTAATCTCAGGCTTCGTTCGCCGTTTGTTGTGTCGCTTCCGATCGGCCTGCGACGAGACAGAAACCTGAAGAAAACGCTATTTGCCGGGGACAAAGCATGCAGGCACTCACATTCGTCTTCGCATTCGTGGTCGTTCTGGCGCTGATCGGCGTCGCGGCCTGGCTGGTTCGCCGATTCGCCGGTAACCGCCTCGGTGCCAATACCAATCGCGGGCGGATGCCGCGGCTGGCGGTGATCGACGCCGCCGCCGTGGACGGCCGCAGGCGGCTGGTGCTGGTGCGGCGCGACAATGTCGAACATCTGCTGATGATCGGCGGTCCGACCGATATCGTCGTGGAACCCAATATTGTGCGCGCCATCCCCGGACGGGATCAGATGCCGCAGCGGGCTGCCGTCGGGCCGCGCCGAACCGCAGCCGCGAATCGTGCCGCTGCCCGACGCCGCCAACTGGACCGACGATGGACCCCGGGCGTCCGACATGTTCGATCACCCCGAACCGCAAATGCCCGAGCCGCCGCCGCGGCCGGTGCGGCCCTCCTTTGCCGACGAAGTGCGCCGCCCGGCGCCGGCGCCATTGGAGCGGCGCAGCGAGCGCGGCGATCGCAGCGATCCGTTGGCTGGCTTCACGCCGGAGCCGCTTGGCGGCCGCCCGGAACCGCGCCCCGAGTTGCGCGGCGAACCGATGCCGTCGCGGGTGACGTCGCGCAACGAACCGATGATGCCGCGCCCGCTGCGGCCGAGCGAGCCGCCGAAGGCGCCGCCGGTTCGCGCGCCGAACGCTCCGTCGCGTCGCCTCCTCCGCCTCCTCCTCCGCCGCCGCCGTCGGCGCCGTCCCCGGCGATTTCGACCGCGGACCAGAATCTCGCCGAGATGGCGCAGCGGCTGGAGGCCGCCTTGCGCCGGCCGGCCGGCGATGCCGGCGAACCGCGGATCGGCGCACCGCCGGTGGCGCCCGAACCGCCGCGGCCGCAGCCCGCCCCGCGGCGAACAACCGATGGCGCCGCCGGTGGCAGACCCCTCGGCGAAGACCGGCTTTGAGAATCTTGAAGACGAGATGGCATCCCTGCTGGGCCGTCCAAAGACCCCTTCGTGAGGTCGGCGTCGGTCCCGCGTAGAGTTTTATTTTTTGCCACTCTGATAGCCGCCGGATCGCTGGCGAGTCCGGCGTTCGCGCAAGACATCAGCATCAATCTCGGCGGCCAGGGCAATGGCGGCGGCGTCACCGAACGCGCGATCCAGCTGATCGCGCTGCTGACGGTGCTGTCGATCGCGCCGTCGATCCTGATCATGATGACGTCGTTCACCCGGATCGTCGTGGTGCTGTCGCTGCTGCGCACCGCATTGGGCACCGCGACCGCGCCGCCGAATTCCGTGATCATCGCGCTGGCGATGTTCCTGACCGCGTTCGTGATGGGCCCGGTGCTGCAGAAATCCTACGACGACGGCATCAAGCCGCTGGTCGCCAACCAGATCACCGTCGAGGAGGCGCTGCAGCGCGCCTCGGTGCCGCTGCGCGGCTTCATGCAGAAGAACGTGCGCGAAAAGGACCTGAAGCTGTTCATGGACCTGTCGGGCGAGCCGCCGCCGGCCACGCCCGAGGACATGTCGCTGCGGATCCTGGTGCCGGCGTTCATGATCTCCGAACTGAAACGCGCCTTCGAGATCGGCTTCCTGTTGTTCCTGCCGTTTCTGATCATCGACCTCGTGGTCGCATCGGTGCTGATGTCGATGGGCATGATGATGCTGCCGCCGGTGGTGGTGTCGCTGCCGTTCAAGCTGATCTTCTTCGTGCTGGTCGACGGCTGGTCGCTGGTGGCCGGCAGCCTGGTGCAGAGCTACGGCGGATAGGTGGCCGACCGGTTCCGACTGCGTTGATCACTGTCCGCGGTTGGCAACACCGACATCGCCGAAACGGACACTTCGGGTTTTGAACCGACTGCCTATCGTTCAAAGGTTCGAGCCAGCCGTGCAATCGCCGGCGCAATGATCTGACGCGGATATCCGCTGAAGCCCAACATCAGCGCCGATTGCGCCGGTGCCTCAACATACAGGCGGCTCATTGCACGAACGACGACGCCGTGTTCTCGCGCTGCCCGTTCGATCGTGACGTCTGATGGCCCTCGCCGCATGTAAGCAACCAGATGCATACCCTGGTCCGGCGGATCGACGGTCAGGTAGTCGCCCACGCGGCGCCTGAGCGCGGCGACCAGCGTGTCCCGCTGGTTGTGATACATCTCCCGCATTCTGCGGATGTGCGCTGCGAAGTGTCCCTCCGCCATGAAGGCGGCGGCGACCTCCTGGCAAAGGCTCGATGGCTGGCGGTCCATGAGATAGCGCGCGGTAACAAAAGCCCGCACGAGTGAAGGAGGCACCACGGCATAGCCAAGCCGAAGGCCTGGAAAAAGCGCCTTGTTGAGGGTTCCGATGTAGATGACACGCTCGGCTTCATCGAGACCCTGGAGCGAAGCGAGTGGCCGGCCGCCGTAGCGGAATTCACTGGCGTAGTCATCCTCGACGATCCAGGCGCCTGAATCCCGCGCCCAGGCAAGAAGTTCGAGGCGGCGCGCCATCGACAGGACGACACCTTTCGGAAACTGGTGCGATGGCGTTATGAAAACGGCACGCGCTTTTGGCGCGCGACGGATGCCTTCGGCGACGTTGATGCCATACTGATCTACCGGTATGGGGTGCACCTTGGCCCCCGCCGCGACCAGCGCAAGACGGGTCAAAGAGTAACCCGGATCTTCGATCCAGACTTCCTTGTCCGGACCTCGCATGACACGGGTAACGATATCGATGGCTTGCTGGGTGCCCGCGGTGATGACGATTTGTTCGGGCTCGCACCGCACTCCACGTGCGGCCTGAAGATAGTCGCAAACGGACTTGCGCAGCTGCAGCATACCGTGCGGGTCGGCATAGCCGAGGTGATGTCGCCCAAAGGACCGCAGCGTGCGTGCGCTGAGTTTACGCCACAGCTCGGCGGTGCGTGCGTCTACCAGCGTGCGCCCTAGATTGAACGGGCGCTCATCGCTCTGCGCCGTCACATCGGCGAAACCGCCAAGCTCACGCGAGGAGGCTGTCGCTTTGGCGGCTGATACCGGCCACGGCTTGCGGCCATGAATTGTCGCGAAGGGTTCAGGAAGATCAGCCGCGATGTAGGTCCCTGCGCCCTGCTTGCCGGAGGCGTATCCCTCAGCGAGAAGTTGTTCGAAAGCCGAGACGACTGCGGAGCGCGAAACACCGAGTTGCGCTGCGAGTTCGCGCGTCGAAGGTAGCTTGGTCGCGCGACGCAGCGCTCCTGACAGGATTGCCGATCGTAATTGCAGGTAAATCTGGCGGAACACCGGCGCGTCTGCCGCGCGGTCTACTTCGAACGCATAAAGCTCTGCCCAGCTATGTCGGCTCTTCACAGATATATCTTTCGAAAGCGTCCGCTGCCGGTCGCGGCAAGTGGTATGCCTAATTGAGCCCAAGTGGGTCTTTGCGTAAGACCACCTTTTTCCTATCCTGTTTCGGGCAGCAAGGGAACCCAAATGCCTGTTCGTTCGAACAGAGACGCGGAGTGCACCGAATTATGAGCTCACCTCAAATCCGCCGCGCAGACCGCGCCATGTCGGATGAACGTACGCTGGAGACGGTGGCGCAAGGCTATAGCGGCCGTCTCGCGACCGTGAGCGAGGACGGTTTCCCCTATTGTATCCCGCTGCTGTATCTGTGGATCAACGGGGAAGTGTATTTGCATACATCGAGCGCAGGAGGACATCTGCGCGCAAACATCGAGAGGGATCGACGCGTTTGCTTTGAGATTGATGAGCAGGAAGGCGTCTTTGACTACGGCCGGTTTGAATGCGATTCGGGCCTCGCCTATCGAAGCGTGTGCCTGTTCGGCCAAATACGGATCGTCGAAGACAGGGAAACCAAGCAGCAATTCTGCGAAGCGTTGATGGCAAAATACGGCAAGCCGGAGACCCAACGGCCCAAAGGCTTTTTCCCGCGCATCGATGTCATCACCGTGTACGCCGTTGCCATTGAGCGCATGACCGGCAAGGAAACCGCCATGCCGCCACTTTCCGAGCAGTGGCCTGCGAAAGACTGGACGAAGACGCCAAATGCTTCGTTGCCCGTGGACGGTCTTTAATAGTCAGGAACGGACGGGCGTTAGCCGACGCGCAGGAGACGCTTGGGCTTAAGCTGATCCCTCTTCGTGCTGGTCGACGGCTGGTCGCTGGTGCCCGGCAGCCTGGTGCAGAGCTGCGGCGGGTAGATCGCCGATTTTATCCCGGCCGTCGGGCCGGCTTGCGCGCTTTCCGGACGTCGAAGCAAAACCGACCGGTCGGAACCTTTGTTCCCTGTGCTCATTAATTCGGCACGCGGCCCGCATGTCCGCGATAGAGCTGGGAGCAAACCAAATGATCGATACCGTCGTTATTCAACCCGGTCCCGACACCGGAGAACCTTCTGTCGCCGGCGTGTCCTGGGCGGCCGTTGCCGCCGGCGCGGTGGTCAGCTGCGCATTGACCCTCGTTGTTATCGCGTTCGGCATCGGGCTCGGGCTCTCCGTTGTTTCGCCCTGGGGCGGCTCCGGCGTTTCCGCCACCACCTTCAAGATCGGTACCGGAATTTATCTGGTGGTCATCGCGATGCTGTCGTCTTCGATCGGCGGCTATATTGCCGGCCGCCTGCGCTCGCGATGGATCGGCGTTCACAGCGACGAAGTGTATTTCCGCGATACCGCGCATGGCTTCGTAGCCTGGGCATTGGCCACGGTGCTGGGAGCCGTGTTGCTGGCGTCCCCCGCCTCGCATCTGCTCGGCGGCGCCAGTGCCGGCGTCACCCAAGGCGCGGTCTCCTCCGCAAGCCGGGCGGGGCCGATGGACGGTTACGTCGATACGCTGTTGCGGTCTGATCCGGCCGCTACGCAAAATTCCGGCCAGAATTCCGGTAACACATCCGACGCGCGCGGTGAAATGGTGCGGCTGTTTACCTCGAGCTTCCGCAGCGGCAGTGATCTGAAGCCGGCCGACCGGGAATATGTTGCCAAGGTCGTTGCGGCGCGAACCGGCCTCAGCCAGGCCGACGCCCAGAAACGCGTCAATGACGTCGTGACAGAGGTGAAGGCCGATATGGACGCGGCCCGCAAGGCAGCCGCCCAGCTTGCATTCTGGCTGACGGCTTCCCTGCTGATCGGAGCGTTCTGCTCCAGCCTCGCCGCGACCGAAGGTGGCGGCCTCCGCGACGGCACCTGGCACCGCCGGGCCGCCCGATAACCCCTCAAGCGTGAAAGGAAAATCACATGCCCATTCTTCTTTGGCTGGTCGGCATTCCGATTCCCCTGATCATCCTGATCATGCTGCTGCGTTAGCCGCAGCCGTCGACAAAATCCCCCGCCGTGACGGCGGGGGATGTACGACATGTGGGGATTGTTTCAACGCAATTCATCCACAATCTGTGGGAGTTTCTGGCGGCGTGAGTAAAATCAAAAGCTGAATACACCTACTGACCTTTTGGCTTCGTGAAATACTGCCCGGCCCGAGTTGCGGCCCGAAGACGGCAAGGTCAGGCAGCCTTGCTCCGGTCCGTGGACGCTCCATCTTGTCCGGCCGATCAATCAGATGGCAGTCACCGGCGAACTGCCAGGCCACGCTGCAGAGCGGCGACGCCGGGAAGAAATTGAACCTTTGGGTCTGATCGAGCGCGACGCCCCGTGTATCCCGAACGATCGTACAGAAAATGCAGCCCGCGACCGCCGGACGCGGCCACACGATCTGAGAGGTGGTCGTCGCAGCCATTGTCGCGCTTCCTGCACATCTGGCGGCATCGGTGGGTCATGTCCGAACCGTTCAATACACCGACAGTTGACCTCTGGCACATTGAAAGCAATCGGGAATAATTATCGCGCCAGATCCCATGCTCGACACATCTCCTTCCGTCGTTCCGCCGGCCCCAGCTGTCCGTTCGAAGGACCTGCCTCCCATCCGGCTCCTGCTCGGCAGTATCCGCAACAGCCTCGCGATCTGGCCCGACTATGCGTTC
The DNA here is from genome assembly GCA_963734795.1 of uncultured Alphaproteobacteria bacterium. GTDB lineage: Bacteria > Pseudomonadota > Alphaproteobacteria > Rhizobiales > Xanthobacteraceae > Bradyrhizobium. Next base: position 30,220 of record CAVTIW010000007.1, on the reverse strand, counting down.
GATATAGCTTTCAACCGGAACACGCTGTTCGGCGTCGAGAGCGCCCTGATCAATGACCCTTCGGGCGTTCGGTACATGATGGCCACGAACGCGGCGAATTATCTCCGCCCGGCGATGTTGCCCCGCTTGCTACGCCCGCTGATCGGCCGAGGTATATTTCTTGCTGAACGCGGCGAATGGCGCAGACAACGTCGCCTGCTGTCGCCCTCGTTCACACCGAACCATATGAACCTCCTGCTTCCTCACTTCATCGCGGCCGCTAACGATCTGCTTCACCGGCTCGAAGGGCGGTCGAGCGTCAACCTCTCCGATGCATACCAGATGGCGGCGTTGAACGCGGTGCTTCGCGCGCTTTTCTCGATGCCCGATCAAGAGGAGCGCGATCGGATCGGCGACCTGGTCCGCCAATACGTCACTGGGCCCGGACGCCCGCAGATCTTCGACGCTTTTGCCAAATCCGAAACATCCTTTGCCTTCGCGTTGCGTAGGCGCCGCTCCTTCCAGAAGCAGTGGTTCTCAGCTGTCGATGCGATCGTCACCGCCCGCCGAAGCGCACCGCACGATACCGGCCAACAGGACTTGCTTGATCTCTTGATCGCGGTACGCGATCCGGAAACAGCCGAGCCGATTGCCGCTGACGAGGTGCGCGATCAGTGCGCGACGATGATCTTCGCCGGCTACGAGACCACGGCACGCTTGCTGTTCTGGGCCTCCTATCTACTGACGCTCGATCACGGCGAGCAAGCGCGGCTGCGAGCCGAAGTGGCAGCCTTCCCGCCTGAACGCGTCGCAACCCTCGACGATCTGGGCCACTGGCCGCGCCTGCGTCTCGTGCTCCTGGAGGCTCTGCGGCTCTACCCGGCGGTTCCCATTTTGGTGCGCGAGCCGATCGAAGATGACGTGATTATGGGGGAACCCGTGCGGCGGGGCGTTCAGGTTTACATTGCGCCGGGTCCTGCATCGCCATCGCAAGCACTGGCGGCATCCGACGGCTTTCATTCCTGACAGATTTGCCGGACAGTCATCGCCCTGGACATCGGGCGGCGCATATTTGCCTTTCGGCGCTGGTCCTCGGATCTGTATCGGCGCGGTCTTCGCTCTTGCCGAGGCTCAGATCATGCTGGCGACGGTACTCCAGCGCTACGCTCTTACCATCGAGAGCAAGCGCCCCGTGATGCCGGTAGCGCGCCTTACCATCCAACCAAGCCATGCTCCGATGTTCAGGCTTGAGAGGATGTTATCGCTGTAGCGAAGGTCGGCACCTGGGGAGCGGATCCTGTTTTCAAGGGCGCCAGCTCCGCCTGGTGCGATCTGCGACTAGCCGGCCGCCCTTCGCGGCATCGAATCCGGGGCCATTTCGGCCGGCGCGGGAACCTGCATCAGAATGGTTTGACCTGCGGATGCGATTTCGATTTCGCACTCCTGGAATCGTCGCTTCATGCGGCGGTTGAATTCGCGCTGCACCGGCCAGCGGCCACTGTCGGTACAGCGGATCTGGCCGACGATCGACGCCATCGAGCCGTCCACCTTGTCGACGCCCCACAGTTCGAGATCGCCGCGGATCGCCTGCCGGTATTCGGGCTCGCGACGCATTTCAGCGACGATATCCTTGAGGATCTGGCCGGCGCGGTCGGTGTCTTCCTTGTAGGAAACGTTGACGCTGACCGCCGCATTGCCGGCACCACGGCTGGAATTGGTGATCGTCGTCACCGCGCTGAAAGGAACGATGTGCACCGAGCCGTCGCCGGCCCGCAGACGAATGGTGCGGATCGAAACATTCTCGACTGTCCCTGACAGGCCGGACACACTGACGTTGTCACCGACCTGGACGGTATTTTCCAGCAGGAGAAACAGCCCGGTGATGACGTCCTGCACCAGCTTCTGCGAGCCGAAGCCGATGGCGATACCGACGATGCCGGCGCCGGCCAGCAAGGGTGCTACGTTGACGCCGATTTCGCTCAGCGCCGTCAAGCCAACCACCGTGACGATCAGGCACAGCAGCGCCGTTCGCAGCATCGGCTGAAAGGTACGCAATCGCGCCGCGCGCGCGAAGTGACCGTCGCGCGACAGCATGTTGAGCTGGCGATCCAGCAGCGCGTTGCTGGTCTCCCAGATCGCCGCCGCCGCCAGCGCGGCGATGCCGATCGTCGCCAATGCCGACAGCAACCGGCTGCCGATCTGGCCGCCGTAGAACCAGACGATGGCATCCACCCCCCAGACTTCAAGCAGGGCAACGAACCCGATGAAGGCGATGACCGCCGAAACGATTCTGCGCAGCAGCGGCAGATAGCGATTGGCGCGGGTTTCGAGGCCGGGGAAGCGCTGCAGGATATCCGGGCTGATACGGAAACCGCGATCGATCAGGCTCAGCACCACGATGCTGGCGAGACGGGTGATCAGCGCAACCGCAATGGTTCCGACAAAATACTGCAGCAGCAGCGAATAGCCGTTGCGGATATTCAGTGCCCACACCGCCCATAGCGCGAGATCCAGAACGATCGCAAGATAGTGCCACAGGCCGGCGACGCGATTGCGCACCCTGGCCGTGGCGCCCTCGCGACCGGCCGGCGCGCGAATGGCTTCGGCGACCTGGCGGCGGCACTGCAGGATGATGATGACGACAAAGAGATGCACGATCAGCATCACCAGGCGCAGCAACCCGGCGTAGCCGGCGCGATGCAGGCCCAGCAGCAGCGCGACATTCGCAAAGCCGACGCCTGATACGCCGACGGCGACGATGCGCCGCGCCCAGATCTCGATATAGGCCGCGGTCTCGGCGCGAACGCGAAACAGGCCGAAAGGCCCCGCCAGCGCCCGCACGACACAGATCAGCCCGCGCGACAGCGCGTAGGCATTCACGACCGCGAGGATCACAAGCCGGGTGGTTACGAGATCGCCGATCCCGGTACCCAGCAACATGGTGGCGACACCGACGAACACCAGCACCGGGAGCAGTTCGAGCGCGAGCCGTCCCAACACGAACGGCAGTATGACCAGCGACTGCCAGGCGCGGGCCAGACTGAGACGCCGCTGACGCAGTTCGGGCTCCGCGATGACATCCGCTGCGGAGGACGGCGGATCGGCCATGGCCAGCGGCTGCGCCGGGGCGCGCGCCGTTTGCGGAAGACGTGCTTCAAGCAGCGCCACCGGCCGCCTGATGATACGGAAGATCAACCATTCGGCAGCGAAGGCGCAGCCGAACACCAGCGCCAGTTTCCACGCGATATCGAGCATTTGATCATAAGCCGCGGGATCGTTGGCGGTTCGCACGATCCAGTAATAGAACGCCGGAAAGTGCGTCAGCGTCCGCGCCATGTCGGCGACCTCGTGCGAGACCTCGTCGACCTGCTCGGACACCGTGAGCAGGAGCTGGGCGCCAAGGCTGTCCGCCGCGAGTGGAATCGCAGGCTGCGGTTCGGGCGCGGCTGGCGCGGCCCGCGGCTGCGGCGAGGCATTGGCGATAGCGCGCAGCGTGTCGATCATCTGCGCGCGCTTGTTGGCGTCCTGAAGCGTATCGAGCGCCCGCTTCGCCTGATCGGGCGTCAGCACCTCGGCATTGTTCGCGGCTGAAGTGGCTGCCTCAGGCGCAGCGCCGGTCTGAGCAACAGCAGGGAGGGTAAACAATGCACAGGCAAGCAGGATCGACGGCAACAGTTTGTGCGACACGAAGGCCCCTTTGAAAATATGTGCACGACGGCAAAACCGGAACCGGTATTGGCCTTCGCGCATGCGTCATGTCGGACCACCCTTTTCGCCGTTATCGTGTGTCGAAAGTTTGCTACTGCGGCGGCCTTCTCTTGGCATTTGCTTTTGGCATTTGCCGCATCACAATAATGCCGCAGCGATGAACCGTCGTCAGGCGGCCTGGATCATCCCAAGCACGCCCGCAATCCTGCAGGCGACGGAGCGCCTTTGGCTATCGGCCGTTGCGGGCTTTCCAAATCGTGGGTGCCAATTGCCGCGATCGGGCCGACGCGCCAATTGCAATTGTTGCGGATCGGCTTCGGTACCGTCGGCCTATCTGACAGCGCCAAGCAATTGCAAGGCGACTTTGTGATGGGCCTCGGCAGTGAGGTGAATATGGTCAGCCTGTAACATGCCGGGCTGATGTCCAACCGATTGCATGATCCCAAGCGCGTCGATGACCTTGATGCCACGGGCCGCCAGCTGCTTTTTTATTGCAACAATATTGGCCCGAGCAACCTCGGCGCTGCCGCCTGTTCTAATGTCGTTGAATGCACCGATACCCAGGATAACAATCTTTGTTCCGTCCGGCACCGCACTTGAAAGGCTGCCAAGAACCTGGCCGGTAGTTTCACCGGAAATCCCGGCATTGGTTATCTGGGTGTTCGAGCCCCTGGCTCTAAGCATGCTTTCCAGTTGCGCTGGCCAGGCTTCCGAAGAGCCGACACCCTTGCCCGCAGTGTTGCTGGCCCCCAGTGCCACAATCTGCGCCGAAGCACTATCGGTCAATGAAACAACCGCACCAACAAGCGCCGACGCGAATATCAAAACCTTCATGAATCTCATTGTCGTCCTCACCTTGTCGCTTGAAGAAATGTTGGATCGCCGAAATTGAGCCGGATGTAGCTGACAGCTTTGTTGTTCGAATGCGTTATTCTGGACATGGATTCGGCGTCGCGCAAATTCGTCGGAATCGATAAGGCGCTCGCGCTGACCGGCGCTGATCGAGGCGTGGCTCTGCGTGCGCGCATGACACCAGTCCGATTTCGAGTGGCGGGCGGAGCGTGAATCCTGTACCGTAAATCCCATCGAAGAATACGCGCCGAAGATTGTAACCAGCCGTCGCTGGCGGCTTGCGGGGCTGCTCCGGGTATGGACCCGTGACGCCATGGGCACCGGCCGTGGCGGCGAGCGGGGTTGATGCTGGCGATAAAGCGGCTACCGAAGCGAAGGATCCTCGGATGGAGCTGTCGGCCTACGCCCTTGATGTGGACGCTGCGTTGGTCCTGTGCCGGACCGCCACGGGGTGCGCAAAAGTCAGCGGCGTCCTGACGAGGGGGACCACAATTACATTCTCACACCGGTTGGCCGCCGCGTTGCGCCCGCTCCCCGGCAAAGCCATCGGAAGCAAATTGTCAAAATGACCGAGCTTGCGGAAGGACCACTTATGTCGGAGTGAGGCGTAGCCTGACGTACTGGAACCAAGAACTTCAGAGTCTCCACTCACCGATCCTGCGCTACGGCTTTTCAGTCGTCTCCGTCGCGATCGCGCTTGGGGTTGCGTTCGCATTGCAACATTACCGGTTCCGTGATGTGGAACTGCCGGTTCTTACCGTGGCCATAGCCTTCACCACCTGGTACGCAGGAGCCGGGCCTTCCGTGCTGGCCGTTCTATTGTCCTCGGCCTGCTTCGACTACTTCTTTACGGAGCCGCTTTACTCCTTCGACATTTCCTTCAGAGACCTGCCTTACTTTTTCATTTTCGTCGCATGGGCGGGAATTGTCGCCTCGTTCAGCGCTGTCCGACGCCGAATAGAGAAGAGCCTTCGCCAAGCCCGCGACAACCTTCAGATCGAGGTGGAGCAGCGCAGGCACCGAGAGGACGAAATTCGCAAACTCAATCAGGAACTCGGCAAGCGGGCTGCGGAACTCGAAGCGACCAACAACGAATTGGAATCTTTTGCCTATTCCGTCTCCCACGACCTGAGGGCGCCACTTCGCCACATGGTCGGGTACTCCGAGCTACTGCAAAGACAGGCATCGTCTTTGCTCGACGAGAAGAGTCAGCGGTTCATACGAACAATTCTCAACTCGGCAAAAAGAATGGGTAACCTGATCGACGACCTGCTGGCGTTTTCCAGGATCGGGCGGGCCGAGACCAAAAAGACCGAGGTGGACCTGGAGCAACTCACCAAGGAAGTGGTCGCGGAAATCGGGCAGGACACGAAGAGCAGGGATATTTCCTGGAAGATCGGCGCGCTTCCAGTCTGTTACGGAGACCGTTCCATGCTGAGGCTGGTCGTTGTCAACCTTGTTTCCAACGCGGCCAAATTCACACGCATGCGAAGGCCGGCCGAAATCGAGATTGGCTGTGTGGACTGCAGTAAAACAGAAGTCGAGGTGTTCGTCAGGGACAACGGCGCTGGCTTTGACATGCAGTATGCGAACAAGCTGTTCGGCGTCTTTCAACGTCTGCATCTGCCTGAACAGTTTGAAGGCACCGGAATAGGCCTGGCCACCGTGCAGCGCATCATCCACCGCCATGGCGGGAGGGTCCGCGGCGAGGGAGCGGTAGATCGAGGCGCCACCTTCTACTTCTCGCTTCCGAAAGCACGAGATGCAGCGGAAAGGACGGCGGACGCTCCATGACCACACTGGGACGCATTTTGATCGTCGAGGACGACCCGAACGACGTGGAACTGACCCTGACGGCGCTGGCGGATTATAACCTGGCCAACGAGGTCGTGGTTACCCGCGACGGACAACAGGCTCTGGATTACCTCTATTGCCGGGGGGAATTCAACACGCGCTCTGCCGGCAATCCCGCTGTCATGCTGCTTGATCTAAAACTGCCGAAGGTCAGTGGATTGGAGGTCTTGCAGCAGGTCAAGTCCGACGATCGCCTGAAGATGCTGCCTGTGGTGGTGCTGACGTCATCCCATGAGGAAAAAGACATGATGAGAAGCTACAGCCTCGGGGTGAACGCCTATGTCGTAAAGCCGGTCGATTTTCACGAGTTTGTCAACGCGGTGAAGGAACTCGGCGTTTTCTGGGCGGTCATCAACGAGCCGCCGCCGGGCAGCGTGACGAAGTGACCTCTCCGCTTCGGATCCTGTTGCTGGAGGATAACGCCCGTGACGCTGAGCTCATTCAAGAGCTCCTTGAAGCCGATCATTTCGTCTGTGAAGTAACCTGCGTTCAAACCCGCGCCGAGTTCGTCGCCGGTCTCGAGGACGCCGCAATCGACCTCATTCTCGCGGATTACAGGCTTCCTTCCTTCGACGGCCTTTCCGCATTGAAGCTTGCGCTCGATGCCCGCGCCGATCTGCCCTTCATCTTCGTTTCCGGATCGCTCGGCGAAGAAGTGGCGATCGAAGCGGTCAAGATCGGAGCCACGGATTATGTTGTGAAGTCGCGACTGTCGAGGCTCGTGCCCTCCGTGCAACGCGCGCTGCGCGAAGCCCGAGAACGCGCCGAACGCAAGAAGGCCGAGGAGGCGTTTCGCCGGAGTGAGATGTATCTGGCGGAGGCGCAGCGATTGAGCCACACCGGGAGTTTCGGCTGGGACCCGGCGAGCGGAGAAATCTACTGGTCCGATGAGACTTATCGGTTATTCGACTGCGAACCTGCGACAGTGCCGACCATTCAACTGGTGCTTGACCGAACTCATCCGGACGACCGGATGCATCTGCGGCAAATCCTCGACCGCGCCTCGATCGAGAGGAAGGAGTTTACTGCCGAGCATCGCCTGCTGACGGCCGATGGCTCCGTCAAATACGTTCGAGCCGTGGCTCATCCCTCAACCGGTGACGATCCGGAGAGTTTCGTCTTCGTCGGGGCGGCAATGGATATCACCGAGCGCAAGCGCGCCGAAGAAGAGCGCGAAAGATTGCGGCAGATCGAGGCGGATCTGGCGTATATGAACCGCGTCAGCATGATGGGAGAGCTGGCCGCCTCGTTGGCTCACGAAATCAAGCAGCCGATTGCGGCTGCGGCCATCAACGGCGAGGCCTGCACGAACTGGCTGCGTCGTGATGCACCCGACCTGACGGAAGCATCGAGGGCAGCCTTGGCAGTGGTCGCGGACGTTACGCGCGCCGGCGGCATCATCGACCGCGTCAGCTCACTCTACAGGCGAGGCCCGCTGGAGCGGGAATTGGTCGACCTCAACGAAATTGTTCGAGAGATGAGCGTGTTGCTGGGCGACAAGGCGAATCGGAACGCCGTTACAATCGGCACCGACCTCGATCCGCAGCTTCCGACGACGGCGGCAGATCGCGTCCAGCTGCAGCAGGTCTTGATGAACCTCATGCTCAACGGCATCGAAGCGATGCAAGACACCGGTGGCGAACTGAGCGTCGCATCGAAGAGGACCAAGGATGGTCAGCTATCGGTCTCGGTGAGTGATACGGGCATCGGGCTTTCGAAGGACGACGCCGAGCGCATTTTCGAGGCATTTTTCACCACGAAACCGCGAGGCACCGGCATGGGACTGTCCATCAGTCGGCGGATCATCGCGTCTCATGGCGGCCATTTGTGGGGGAGCCCCAACGCAGGACGGGGTGCGACCTTTCAGTTCACGCTGCCCGTCGAGGCGATAGCATCTCGAGCGGCGAGCATGTAACGGGCGGCTATTTTGGCGGCGGATGTCGCGGGCTCTTGCCGTTTCAAGGCTGGCCCTGCACGTCGAACTGTTTGCCAAGATGGTCGCCGCTCCGGACCAGCAGTGCCACCCATTCGGGATTGCCTGGTTTGGCGATAGTTGCCGCGTCGTCGGCCCGGAATTCCCGGGAGTCGCCGCTGCGCAGAACGAAAGATGACGATTCCCTCCGGGCGGTCGGAGTGGACTTTCTCCGCTTTCGTCATCGCGATCTGGCGTTTCGGCTTCGACCCCCGGACCTCAGCCCGGATGGCCCACCATGTTTGTTTCATTTTTCCCCCGACCCAAGCTGTTCTTTCTGTCGACCATCGTCTGGACGGCGCTGGCGATGGCGTTCTGGTATGGCTTCGCCGACAACCTCGTGGGGTCGTCCGGAACCGCCGTTGGCGTGGCCATGTTCTGGTCGGCGCGGTCGCTTTGGTTCGACCTCTATTTTGCCCTCAGCGTCGCCATCTTCGCCGGCGCCTGGATGGTGCTTGCGCCGCATCCCTGGGCGCCGTGGTCCATTCTCGGTTCCGCGCTGATCCTGTTCACCTCTTACTTTCAGGTCGAGGTCAGCGTCGCCATCAACAGCTGGTATGGGCCGTTCTACGATCTCGTACAGGCCGCGCTTTCGAAATCGAAACCGGTCACCGCCGGACAGTTCTACAGCCAATTGTCAACCTTCGCGGGCATCGCCCTGGTCGCGGTCGCGGTCGGCGTGCTGACGCGGTTCTTCGTCAGCCACTACATCTTCCGCTGGCGGACCGCGATGAACGACTTTTACATCGCGAACTGGCCGCGGCTCCGCTCGATCGAGGGCGCCTCGCAGCGGGTACAGGAAGACACCATGCGGTTTGCGACCACGGTGGAAGGTCTCGGCATCAATTTCATCAGTGCGGTCCTGACGCTGCTGGCCTTCCTGCCGGTTCTCGTGAGACTCTCCAGCAACATCACGGAGCTGCCTCTGGTCGGCTCGATCCCCTACCCGCTGGTATTCGCCGCCGTGATCTGGTCGGTGCTCGGAACCGGCGCTCTCGCGCTGATCGGCATCCGGCTGCCCGCGATCGAGTTTTTCAATCAGCGGGTCGAAGCGGCCTATCGCAAGGAGCTCGTGCTCGGAGAAGATGATCCGGCCCGCGCCGATCCACCGACGGTGAGTATGCTGTTCAGTAACATTCGCAGGAACTACTTCCGGCTTTATCTGAACTTCATGTACTTCAATATCGGCCGCATCGTTTATCTGCAGACCGACGTCGTGTTTCCTTACATCCTGCTTGCCCCCACCATCGTTGCCGGCAAGATCACACTCGGTGTGATGAACCAGATCCTGAATGCGTTCACGCAGGTCAGAACCTCGTTTCAATATCTGGTCAACGCGTGGAGCACGATCGTCGAACTTATCTCGATCTATCAGCGGCTGCGGTCGTTTGAGGCCAAGATCGGCGGCGAACCTCTTCCTTCGATCGAGACACGGCGGAGCCAATGTCGTCGTGATGCGCGCGCCGGCCGTGGCCCCACGCCACGGTCCGGCCAGGCCTAGCCCTTCAGGTCGAACTGCTTGCCGAGGTGGTCGCCGATCTGGACCAGCATCGCGACGCATTCGGGATAGCCGGGTTTTGCAATCGTCGCCGCGTCGGCGGTGGTGCGGAATTCCCAGGCGTCGCCGTCACGCAGCACAGAGATGACGATTCCGTCCGGGCAGTCGGCGTGGACTTTCAGCTCTGCTTTCGCCATCGCGATGAGTTCGGCTTCGGTCTTGGCGGGCTTGCTCATGCTGGCGGGTTCCTCTCGACGCTGGGACCCGCGCAGGTTGCCGTGTCGGCAGGCGTCTGTCGAGGGATCACAAGCTGGGGGCGACGCGCTACCTTGCCGCGTTGACCCGCTTCAATCCGATAATCTCGGGCAACGAGCCGGTCGAGACCGGATCGGCCTTCGCGGTGTCCGGCGGCAGCGTCGCCCTGCGCGGTCGCGTCGGGGAAGCGCGTCTTCATTTCACGCAGGAACCCGTCGAGCGTATCGACGCTGGCCGCCATCTTCGCGATCTGGTCGAATTCGGCGCTGTTGGCGGCGGCCGGCTTGCTCGCGGTCTCGAACGCGGCGCGGTCGGCGTCGCCGCTCATCAGCGGCGCATATTTTTCGCGGAAGCGCGCCAGGCCGATGGCATCCTCCGCCAGCGCGTAGCCGACCACGGCGCGGATCACGTCGCCCTTCTCCACCGGATTCAGCGGCTTGAAGTCGCGCCAGCGGTCGCCGTAGTACAATTCGATCTGTTCGGAGGCCTCGCGCCAGCGCCGCGACGCCCAGTAGATGTCGGAGCGCAGCCGGATCGCTTCGCGGCCGGTGATATTCGAGATGATGTCGAGCGCGAGGTCATGGCGGCCGACGTCGCTTTGCGCGCGCGCCTCCAGCAGCAGCCGTTGCTGGCGCAGTTCGCCCGAGAGATCGGCGATGCGGGTGGTGCGAAGCGCGGCGATGGCGCGATCCGGCTTGCGGTTGGTCAGATAGACCATCGCCAGCCGCGCCGCCACCTGGGCGCGCGCCGCGCCCTCCAGCCGGTGATCGACCTGGTACTGCAGCAGTTCGCTGGCCTGATCGAGCAGATCGACCGCGACCAGCCGGTCCGCCAGCCGGCGGATCATTTCGTCGCCGCGCCGCCCGATCGGCGTCAATTCGCGAAACTCGTAAAACAGCCCGAGCGCATCGACCGGCGGCAGATCGTCGCCCTTCGAATCCAGAAACAGTTGCGCGAACAGCGCCGACGCCGCGTCCTGGCCCTGCCGCGACAGCTTCGGAATTGGGCTGCAGCTTGGTCGCGGTCCGCTCCGCCGCGAGCGATTCGCCGTAACGTCCGGTATCGGAATAGATGCGCGCCATCATTTCCAGCGCCCTCACCTCGATCCCGTCGCCGCGCCACATCACCGAAAGCGTTTCCAGCTCGCGCAAGGCGTCGGCCTGGCTGATTTCGTCGCGCTTCTGCTGCAGCGCGATCTCGAACAGCTTGGCTTCGGCCGCCGCCGGCCGGTCGGCGGAATCCACCGCGATCTGGTATTCGCTCGAGCGCATCCTTGTCGTGTCCGAGCGCTTCGGCGAGCCGGCCGCGCAACACCGCGATCGCGGGTTTCAGCTCGGGTGGAACACCGACGACTTCCAGATCGCTGCTGCGCTTGGCGGCTCCGGAATAATCCCTGACCTCGAGCGAGGCACGCATCGCGTCCGATATCACGATGCGCTGCAGGTCGATCGGCAGCGAGGTGATGGCGAATTCGACGTTCTTGAATTTCTCCCGTGCCTCCGCCCACTTGCCCTGCCGCGCATAGGCCAGCGCCTTCCACAGCTGCGAATCGTAATTGGTTCCGATCGCCGGATTGGCGAGGTCCTTCAGCGCCAGCTCGGGACGGCCCATCAGGGTGCTCGCGACCGAATGCACGATCAGCGCGACCGGATCCTCAAGCCCCGGCTTGGCAGTCGGCGAGCGCGAGATCGAGAACGCCCTTGGCTTCCGGATACATCCCGCGCGACAGATAGAAACGCGCCAGATCGATCCGCGCCGGCGTGCGCTGATCGGGCTCGTGCGCCGCCGCGGCGGCGATCAGCGCGCCCTGCCGCGCGTTGAAATTCTGCGCTCTGGTTCTTGCGCCACTCGTCGACGTCGAAAATCGGCCGGACCGCGGTCGGGCGCGCGCTCGCGCGGCGACGTCGGCCGATGACAGCGTCAGGCCGCCGGGCCTGCCGAGGATGATCTTGTCGGATGCGATTTCGGCGGTGACGTCATCGGAATTGGGACGAATCGCGACGCCGTGGATCGATTCCAGCAGCGACATCTCGACAAAATCCTGCCGCTTGATGAAGCCGCGAACCGGCGGCGGCGCCGTGACCACCATCAGGGTATCGCCGGCGTCGGGATCGACCAGCCGGTGCAGGCGTCCGGGCCTGGCCAGCGCCACCGTGACATTGGCAAGCGCGGGATCGGTGATGTTTCGTATCGCCGTCAGCGGTTGCGTCGGTGTCTGCATCGTATCGGCAAAGGTCAGCGTCCAGTTCGCGCCGCCGTCCTGATCGTCGCCGGTCAGCGACGGCATTTGCGGACGGTTGAGCCGGATGCGGATCGCCTGCCCCTTGTCCAGCGGCAACAGGCTGACGTCGGCGATGATCGAGCCGCCCTTGCTGCGGATCGGCTCGATATCGATCGGCCTGGTGGAATCGAACACCAGCCACACCGTATCGGCGCGGCGAAACAGCGCCGCCGGCGTGGCGGCGGCAAAGGAAAACGTCAGGCGCAGGCCGTCGCTGTCGCGCCTGGCGCTCGACCGACGCGGCGCTGTCGGCCGGCCTTGCATTTCAGCCGGCGGCTCGGGCGCGGCAAGGCTGATTTTCGGCGGCGTCGGCGGCGAGGCAACCGGCGTTTCGCTGGCCGCAGGCGCGTCGGCTTCGCGGTCTCGGCGGCGGCCGATGGTTTCGGCGCCGCCTCGGGCTTGATCTCGACGTTGGCCTCTTTGGCGAACTTCTCCGACGTCAACGGCGCCATCTCGCCGGACGGCCGCGGCGCCGCAGCTGCATCGGCGGACCTCGCGGGCATGACCGGCGCGATGGCCGCCGGCGTGGCTGCCACTGGAGCGGCGGGCGCCGGGGCGGCTGGCGCTGGAGCCGTTGCCGCCGCAGCAGCTGGCGCCGGGGCGTGCGCGGCATCGGCCGCGGACAGCAGCGCCGGCGGCTTTTCGGCTTGCTGGAAAGCGACATCGACGATGTAGTTCTTCTCCTCGCGGAAGGAGTGGACATCGACATCGCCGATCAGCGCGACTTCCACCGCGGACGAATCGCCGTCGATCTTCTGATTGATCGACGCGACGTTCGACGGCGCCGCCAGCTTGGCGTCCGCCAGATCGAAGCTGAGCGCGGCGTTGAACGACAGCGTGAGTTTCTGGTCGTTCAGCACCGACGAGACGCCGACGCCGTCGGGCATTTCAAACACGAAACGGACGAAGGTCGGTTGCACCGATGCGCGCACGCGGATCGGCGGGCGCTTCTTGCGCCTCTGCCGCCGCGCGCTGCTGGCGCAACGCACGCTCGGCGACCCGCGCCCGCTCGGATAGTTCGCGGATCACCTCGGGGGGAAGGCCGGGCGGCGGACCGGTCCAGCTGTCAGGCAACAGATCGACGAACACCCGTTCGCCGGCCGTCATGGTGTTGATGGTCACCGTGCGCGCCAGCGACAGCCGGATCGCCGTGCCATCGGGATCGCGCCGCGCCGAGCCGACATAATCGGGCACCGCGTCGGACAGTTGGTCGACCGGAATATCCACCGGGCGCTTGAACCGGATCACGATGATCGAGCCGGCCGTGCTGACTTCGGAATCGACGTCCTCGGCGAGCTTGAGAACCAGCCGGGCGTAGCCGTCGGCCATCGTGAAGGTGGCCTCGCCCTTGACCGGATCGGCCCGGCAGACGCCGGGAAACATCGAACCGATCAGGACCAGGCCGGCGGCAAGCCATGGCGGCGCGTCGAGCCAACGCCGGACCGTCCGCGCGCATGCGCGGACTCGCGACCAAAATCCAGCGGCAGCCGTTCGCGCCATTTTCCGAAGGGTCTCTCGGTTCACCGATCTGGTCGGCAGCGGGACGCTCTTCGCCCCGCGCATTTGAATCTAGAATTGGCGATTTAAGGACTTGTTAAATATTCCTGCTAATTGGGCTTTTGCGGCAGCATCTTGCCTTCGATCTTGGGAAGCTCGGCGGCGGAGGCGGATTTGTCCGACCCGGCGCGCCGGGCCATTTCGACCGTCAGCCGCTCGGCCGCGTCGGTCGACATCAGGCCAAGGATATCGGACATCTTGCGCGGCGCGATCTGCGAAGCGATTTCAAACAGCACGGGCATCTCGAGCCGGTCGAACACCTTGGCGGCGTCCTTCGGCTTCATCGCCTCATACATGGTGATGATGCCCTTGAAGCGCGCGGCATCGGCCTCGCTCTTCTGTTCGGTCGCCGTGGAAATCCGCGACTCGATCGCCTTCAATTCCTCGACGCGCGCTTCGACGCGCTTTTCGGCGGCCTTGAGCAGGCTTTCGCGAATATCGATTTCCCGCGCCCGCGCCTCGATTTCCTGCCGCCGCGATTGCAGCCGCTCCAGGATCGCGCGCTCCGAGGCAGACACCGGCTGCCCCTGGGCGGGATAGACGACGGCTCCGTCGGGCCTAGCCACTTCCGGCGCCGGAACCTCCGGCTTGGCGGCCTTCCTCCTTGGGCTTCTCGTCGACCGAACCGGTGACATCGGCAAGGTCGGGTTTGCCGGTCGGAAAGTTCAAGGTTTCCTGCGCCCACGACCGCTGGGTCGACTGCGGCTGATAGTCGAACACATAGCCACCATCGATCACCAGGCCCGCGATCTTCAGAACGGCAAAGCCGAAGATCGCGACCAGCACCACCGGAATGACGCGAATGTCACGAAAGGATTTCATGCGGCGAGGCCATCAGACCTTCTGCGGTCGGAAAACGCCTGAGCCGCCGCGGCAACCGCCTTGGCCGCCGAGACGTTGGGGACCGCGGGCTGCGGCTCGGGCTCGGGCGACGGCCGCGCGGCGAGCACGATTTTGGACAGCCGCCGGTAGACATTGTCGCCTTCCGCGAGATGCTTCTTCAACTGCAGCGACATTTGCGCCGCTGCCGTCAGCTGGTTGCCGAGATTCTCGTTGACGTCGCGCACCGTGAGCTTGAGGCCGCCGATGGCGCGCTCGGCGATTTCGGTCGCCGTGATCAATTCCGCGATCGTCGCCTTCAGCGAATTCTCATCCGCCTTCAGGCGCTTCAGCCGGCTGTTGAGCAGCATGCAGTAGCCGATGGTCAGCATCAGCAATACCGCCACCAGACTCTCGATCGCAATTCCGAGGGAATGATTCATTGTGCCTCCATCAACTTGGTTTGCTCGTCGGCCTTCTCGAACATCGCGAAGGTGGTATTCGGCTTGCGCAATTGCTTGGTGACGCGAATGGCGACGCGATCGCCGACCCGTCCCATCCGCCCTTCGGTCAAGGTGACGTTGCCGCAGCGCACCGACACCAGCGCGTCGGCGCGCATTTCGAGCGGAAGGGTGTCGCCGACCTTCAGCTTCATCAGCTGCTTGAGCGGAATGTCGGCTTCGTAAAGCACGGCATCGACCGAGATCTGCGCCTGCGCCACCTCGGTCGCGAAATGACCTTCCCAGATCGGATCGCGGCCGAATTTTTCGCCCATGAACATCTGCAGCAGCACGCTGCGGATCGGCTCGATGGTCGCGTAGGGCAGCAGCAGCTCGATATTGCCGCCGCGGTCTTCCATGTCGATGCGCAGCCGCACCAGGATGGCGGCGTTGGCCGGCCGGCTGATGGCGGCGAAGCGCGGATTGGTTTCCAGCCGGTCGATGCTGAAGGTGACCGGCGACAGCGGCCGGAAGGCCTGCTCGGCATCGGCCAGCACGACTTCAACCAGCCGCTTGACGAGGTTGGTCTCGATGGTGGTGTAGGGACGGCCTTCGATGCGCAGCGAGGTCTGGCCGCGGCGGCCGCCGAGCAGAACGTCGATCATCGAGTAGATCAGGCTTGAATCCACCGTCGCCAGGCCGAAGTTTTCCCATTCCTCGGCCTTGAACACGCACAGCACCGCCGGCAGCGGTATCGAATTCATGTAGTCGCCGAACCGCACCGAGGTGATGCGATCCAGCGAGACTTCGACGTTGTCGGAAGTGAAATTGCGCAGGCTGGTGGTCATCAGCCGCACCAGCCGGTCGAAAACGATTTCGAGCATCGGCAGACGCTCGTAGGAGACCATCGCCGAATTGATGATGGCGCGAATGCCGGAATTGTCGTCGAGATTGACATCGCCGACGGAAAAGCCGAGCAGGTTGTCGATTTCCTCCTGCGACAGAACCCGCTCGCCGCCGTTCTTGCCGCCGCCGAAGTCGCGGCTGCCGTCCTCGACCATGGCGGCCCATTGCAGCGCCATCGTGCCCGAGAGTTCATTGGCCGCAGCCGCTTCCGCGGCCTCCGCCGGATCCTCGGAATCCAGCGACGCTTCCCATTGGGCTGCGATTGCATCCTGATCGACTTGATCGTTGCCCGCCATGATTTTAAATCCGTCTCGTCACTGAATGACGATTTCCTTGAACAGCACCGCGTTGACTTCACTTGGCGCGACCGCCGCGTTGACCCGCCGGGTCAGTTCTTCCTTGAGGCGAAACAGGCCGGCCGAACCGTTGAGGTCGCTCGGCCGCAGTTCGCGCAGATAGGTCTGAAAGATATCGGTGACGCGCGGCAGCGTCGGCTTGATCGCCTCGACCTGCTTCTCCTCCTTGACCTCGAGCACCACCTTCACCTTGAGGTATTGCACGCGCTCGCCGGGGGCGCCGATCAGATTGACCAGCATGTCCGGCACCTCGACGAACACCGGCGGTTTCGGCGGCGGCGCCTCGGCATGCACCTCTTCGCCGTGATGTCGGAAGAAAAAGAACCAGCTCGCCCCGCCGCCGAGGATGACCAGCACGCCGACCGCGGCGATCATCAGCTTGAGCTTGCCTTTGGGGGCGGCGGCTGCGGCTTCCGCCGCGCCGCCTTCCGCCTGATCGTTGTCTGCCATTGCCCGCCCGCCCGGTTTGGGAATGAACGCGATGCCGCCAGGCCAGCCTTGAGACGCGATACAAATGCCGCCAGCGCACACGCGCTCTCTTGATCCGGACGCTATGGTAATAATGGTTAATGGAACCTTTCGTTTGGCCCGCAACTAGGAAAAAGTTGCCGGGCAAACATGGTCAACAACACCTTATTGCCGCCCGGCAAAGCCCCGGCGAAACATCTAAGCCATTCTAAAATCGATAGTTTTCGAGTTGGCACGGCTTTCGCTGTGTTGTTGGCGAACCGCGGGGCTTGGGAGAGCCTGGGCGGTTCGCAGCATCCGCAACCGGCCTGGGAGGGCCGTGCGCGGATCACTCACGGGGAGAACCATCGATGGAGAATACGCTTCTCATCGGACTTTCGCGGCAGACCCTGCTGGAGCGACAGCTCGATGTCGTCGCCAACAACGTCGCCAACGTCAACACCACCGGCTTCAAGGCCGACAGCATCGCTGTTCGAGGAATATCTGATGCCGGGCGCCCACGAAGACAACTTCAAGGGCAGCGACCGCCGCGTCAGCTATGTCCAGGACCGCGGCACCTTTCGCGATTTTTCCCAAGGCGCCACCGACCAGACCAAAAACCCGCTCGACGTCGCCATCGACGGCAGCGGCTTCCTGGTGGTGCAGACCGCCGGCGGCGAGCGCTACACCCGCGACGGCGGCCTGCAGCTCAACGGCCAGGGCCAGCTGGTGACCGCCGGAGGCGATCCGGTGCTCGGCACCGCCGGGCCGATCGTGTTTCAGCCGACCGACCATGACATCAACGTCGCCGCCGACGGCACCATCACCGTGCAGGATGGCACCAGCCGGACCGATTCGCAGCGCGGCAAGCTGCGGCTGGTCAGCTTTCCCGAGGCGCAGAAGCTGCTGAAGGAGGGCTCCAACCTCTATTCCGCCGGCGAAGGCGCGGCGCAGCCCGACCTCAAATCCGCGGTGCACCAGGGCTTCATCGAGAAGTCCAACGTCAACGCGGTGGCGGAGATGAGCCGCATGATCGAGGTGACGCGCGCCTACACGCCAAATCGTCGACGTTGCTGCAGCAGGAGAGCGACCTGCACAAATCCGCGATCGAGAAACTCGCCGAAGTTCCGTCCTAACGACCATTCAGGAGACTGACACATGCAAGCTCTTCAGACCGCAGCGACCGGAATGGCGGCCCAGGAACTCAGCGTCCAGGTCATCTCCAACAACATCGCGAACCTGCAGACCACCGGCTACAAGAAGCAGACCGCCGCGTTCCAGGATCTGATTTACGAGCATGTCCGCCGGGTCGGCGCGCAGGCCTCGGACCAGGGCACCATCCTGCCGGTGGGTATCGATATCGGCGGCGGCGTCAAGACCGTCGGAACGCCGCGGTCGATGACCCAGGGCACGCTGTCGCAGACCGGCAACGATCTCGACCTCGCCATCACCGGCGAGGGATTTTTCAAGATCCTGATGCCGGACGGCACCTATCAATATACCCGGGACGGCACCTTCCAGATGGACAACACCGGGCCGCATCGTCAACGCGCAAGGCAATCCGGTGCAGCCGACCATCACGATCCCGCAGAACTGCCTCGGGCCTGACGGTCAACGCCCAGGGCCAGGTGTCGGTGACGCTGCCGGGCAACGACGACGTCGTCGATCATCGGCCAGATCGGCCTGACGCGCTTCATCAACAAGGCCGGCCTGCAGCCGGTCGGCAACAACCTGTTCACCGACACGCCGTCGTCGGGCCCGCCGCAGGACGGTCTCGCCAGCGCCGAAGGCTACGGCACCATCACCCAGGGCAGCCTCGAACAATCCAATGTCGACGTCGTCTCGGAAATGTCCAACCTGATCGCCGCGCAGCGCGCCTACGAAATGAACGCCAAGGTGATCAGCGCCGCCGACCAGATGCTGCAAACCACCTCCGCGCTGTTCCGGTGAGGAAGCTGATCATGACCGTTCGCTCGCTTCTGCTCGCCGCCGCCCTGCTCGCGGCCACCGGCACGCGACCGCATTCGCCCAGAGCAGCGACGACGTCATCGCGGCGCCGGTGCTGCGCGCCAGCGTCACCGTCTCCAGCGACGTGGTGCGGATCGGCGACGTCATCGACAACGCCGGCAGCGCGGCCCTGATCGCGATCTATCGCGCGCCCGATCTCGGCACCACCGGCTCGCTGCCGACCGAGAAGGTGCTCGCCGCGCTGCAGGCGCATCAGGTGATCGGCGTCGACACCAAGGACATCAAGGCGATCTCGGTGACCCGGCTGTCGCGTCCGCTGCCGGCCAAGGACATCGAACAGCAGGTCGCCCGCGCGCTGGAACATCGCAGCGGCCTCGGCGATGCCGCCAACCTGACCCTGACCTTCGACCGCGACGTGCAGGATGTGCAGCTCGAAGCCTCCAACACCGGCGCCATGCAGCCGGTCTCGACCAGGTTCGACCCGCGCAGCGGCCGCTTCGATGTCAGCTTCGAAATCGGCAACGAGGCCAGCCCGACGCCGACCCGATTGCGCTTCACCGGCACCGCGATCGAAACCGTGGAAGCCGCCATGCTGACCCGCGACGTCGAACGCAGCGAAGTGCTGAAATCTTCCGACGTGATGACCGAGCGGCGCCCGAAAGCCGAGGTCGGCAGCGACGTCGCCGCGCGCCATCTCGCGGTCGGCATGCAGATGCGCAAGCAGCTTCACGCCGGTCAGGCGCTCAGGGTCGCCGATCTCGCCAAGCCGGATCTGGTGCAGCGCGACGACAACGTCACCCTGATCTACGAATCCACCGGTCTCTATCTCACCATTCGCGGCAAGGCGATGGAGAGCGGCACCGAAGGCGACGTCGGTCAACGTGCTCAATCTGCAATCCAAGCGCACGGTGTCCGGCGTCGTGATCGGTCGCGGCCAGGTCGCGATTTCGGTCGCAACGCCCCGCCTTGCCCCTGCCCCCGATGCATCCTCCACGGTCGGATCGACCGAACCCGCCGCGCCGGTTTCGGTCGCCGCCGGCAATAATTCGCAAGTGTCTCCAAAAGCCGAGTAATGTTCATGTATACGTCCAGTATCAATCGCATCGCGCTCACCGGCACCTTGCTGACCATCGTCAGCGTCGCTGGCGGCTGTTCGTCGATCGACCGGCTGTCGCAGATCGGCGAACAGCCGAAGCTGTCGGCGATCGAGAATCCGACGGCGCAGCCCGGCTACAAGCCGGTGCAGATGCCGATGCCGAAACCGGAAGCGGTGTCCTACAATGCCAATTCGCTGTGGCGGAACGGCTCGCGGTCGTTCTTCAAGGACCAGCGCGCGCATCAGATCGGCGACCTCCTGACCGTCACGGTCAACATCACCGACCAGGCCAATTTCGCCAACGAGACCCAGCGCAGCCGCACCGTTACCGAAGACTTCGGCATCACCGCCTTCCTCGGCAGCAGCCTGCTGAGCGGCAAGGCCGCCACCGTGCTGCCCGGGCGGCTGCTGACCGCGGACGCCACCTCCTCCAGCGACGGCAAGGGCACGATACAGCGGCAGGAAAGCCTGCACCACCAACATCGCCGCCGTCGTCACCCAGTTGCTGCCGAACGGCAACATGGTGGTCGAAGGCAAGCAGGAGATCCGCGTCAATTTCGAAATTCGCGAGCTGATCGTCGCCGGCATCGTGCGTCCGGAGGACATCCAGAGCGACAACACCATCGATTCCAGCAAGATCGCGCAGGCCCGCATCGCCTATGGCGGCCACGGCCAGATCACCGACGTGCAGCAGCCGCGTTACGGTCAACAGGTGATGGACGTGCTGCTGCCGTTCTAGAAATAAATTCCCCTCCCCTTGCAAGGCTTGCAAGAGGGAGGGTCAGGGAGGGGATCAGTCCTAGCGCAGGATCCCACCGTTTCACGAGCTCCCACATCGCATCGCGAACCTAGGCGCGGTGAGATGTTCCAAGCGGCCTCCGTTAGCTCCCCTAACGGAGGCCGTGCTTGTTTTTCCGGCCGTCTGCACACAAGGGACGTACTGGAAGCCCGGGTCGAGTGGTGTGCGCGCGGCATATCCATTCCGGGTAAACCAGAATGACCACGATCGGTGTGAAGGTGAAGACGGTCATAGTGGCGTCGCCAGACTGAGCCCAGAGCACCTGCCTTCTCCAACACCGTGGCGTTCAACCTTAGCGCGCTCATTGTAGCTGCACACGCAAGGCCCGACGGGCCGCCACCGATAATGATTGCATCCGAATTCTTCATTTCGCCCTCGTGAAATTCGCGATGCCATCGTCAATTGCCATCGTCAACGGACAGCGGCGTCCGGTATGCGATGTGAGATTGGCAGCAATGGCAGGTGTGGTTCAGGACCGGAGATTGGCCCCGGCCTCGACGATGGAGAAGCCCGAGGCGAAGGTCCGCTTCGGGCAGAATCGGACATCCGCGGGTGCATCGACGCCCCCTGATTTAAAGCAAACAGGTTGCCGGTTTAACCGCCCCCTCTCTCGGGCCCTATTTTTTCTATCGCCCTTGGACCTCCTTCGCTTCCTGGAGACATGTCAGCAATTCGACATAGCTTGGCGAGCCGTCACTACTGGTCGTGGTGGTGCAGGTTGTCTTGTCGGACTCGGCGAATTGAGACCATTGAGTCTGAAGCTGCTGAAACGCTTGCTGCTCGTCGCTTAAACATTTTCTCATCGGCTGCTCTTCAGTGAGGCCTGACGAAGCAGTGTTGTCGAGGCGACAGCCCCGCGCAATATCAAATTTTGGCACATTATCGGCCACCGTGATGGCCAGATGCGACCCGAGGACAATTATCGGAACTGAGATCAGCATTCTCGCTCTCCTGTGCAAAGCGGGCCGCCCCGTCGATTGAATTTCTCGCCGAGGTCATCATTCAAAACATGTCAGCCACACTGACGTTAGAGTGACGCGCACAAAATTCTGCATCCGACACGACATGAGAACAAGCACTATCGCCGTCGAAAGTGCGAAAGTGCGTTTGGTGCTGGTCCAACCGCCAGCTCGGCGAAGGAGGTAGCGCAAAACAGGACAAAACAAACATTGCTCAGATGATTGCGCCGTGCGCGATGGTAACGAGTCATCTTCACTTTCCTCGCTGATCTGGATTGACAGTCGGCGGGCGCTTCTCTGTGCCAAGCGTACCAGATCTTGCCGGCGCGTTTCTCGACTGGCCGCAGAAACCATAGCGGAGCCTTGCTCCAGCCGGTTCTGGCCGTTCAGTTGATGTCTCACACGTGCCGTCAGCCGACATCAATTCGGACGCCGAAATTCCAATATAATAGCGTTGAGATGCGCTCGGACGCCTCCAGGCAACGACCCCAAAATAAGGAGCAGACATGTCCGCCAGCTTTGTTCAGACTTATCGCGCTTTCGCCTATAATAACGCTTGGGCGAACTACCGACTTCTCACGGCTTGTGCGAATCTAAACCAGGAGGATTTTGAAGCCGAGCGGACGGGCTTTTTCCCAAGTCTGCAAATGACTTTGAACCATATTTACGTAGTCGACTTGTTCTACGTCGACGCGCTTGAGGGTGGATGGCTCGGGCCAAAAGCTTGGGAGAACGATGTTCCTTGTCCATCACTTGCCGAACTGAAGCGTGCTCAAGCTGCTGTCGACAAGCGCTTGATCGCAGTCTGCAATACGCTGACGCCTGAACTCCTTGGCGGCATCGTGCGGGTCAATCGCGATACGCTGGTACAGACCGAGCGGCGCGATCGCCTGCTCATGCATCTCTTCCAGCATCAGATCCACCATCGTGGGCAGGCACACGCCATGCTCTCCGCAACAGCCATCAAACCACCACAACTCGACGAGTTCTTTTCGGTCGCAGAAGCACCGCTTAGGGCCATCGAGTTCGACAGTCTCGGGTGGACCGAAGAAACCGTGTGGGGTCCATGACCTCCTTAAGCATCGTTGTCGCGCAATAGAATGGCGTCGTGCGACTGACCAGGGCCGGCATGTGCGTTGGCCGCGCCGACGCAGTGATCGGCAATCAACTGACTTCCGGTCATGGCAGTTTGAGACATCCAGGGGCGGTTCGACGAATTAGCCGCGACGAAGACGATGCAGCGTGACTTCCGGAGGGCAATTGAGGCGCACCGGAAGGACGCTCGATCCTACACCTACGGAGGTGTACCCAGTCATTTCGTTATACCGCCAAGCGCCGGCCCCCATTCGTCGAGGTAATGCCGCCTCCAGCTTGATGGGGATCGAGCCAGGCAGACAGAGCTGGCCACCGTGCGTGTGTCCGCTCAGCATCAGATCAAACTTCGCGTGCGCAGCCTGGCGATACACCTCTGGAGTATGCGACAGCAATATGGAAAACTCACCACCCGGAATCTGCAGCGCAGCCTTTTCGACGTTATCCATCCTGTAGAAGTGAGCATCGTCGATGCCGGACAGATAGATGCGCTCCTCGCCGCGGACGATCGCTTCGCATTCGTTGAGCAACATCCGTATGCCGATCGCTTCCAACGCCGGAACCATTTGAACCGTATCGTGGTTGCCAAGCACTCCGTAAGTCGTTCCTTTGAGCTGAGCCCTCAGTTTCGTCATCCCCTCTATGGCTGCGTCGAACGGCCCGAAAGTCTTGCCACGATAGTCCCCGGTAAGGACGCACAGATCATATTGCATTGCTTCGACCAGCCGAACCAGGTTGCTCATGGCGACCTCGTTCATGTCGACATGCAGGTCGCTGATGTGCAGAATGGTGAAACCATCAAAAAGCGGCGGCAGCCCAACAAACATCAGGTCGTGTCGTTTGATGACAACCTGTTCGGCATTTCGCCGTGCGCGCCAGTACAGACCGGTCAACTGCAATGCCGTTCGAATGATTGCCGGGGCCGAATACCAGTTCTCAAGATGAAAGAACGTCAGACCTTGGCCGAAGACTTGTGCTTCGTGATCTCTTTCTATCTCCAATCGCTGGCGTGCGTGGGATGATCCGAGACGCTCCTCCAGCTTGCGCAAGACGTCCTCGTTCATGAAACATCCCGTTGGAGTGAATTTGCAAGGTGGACGGACCGTTCACTATATTAAAAACCGGTTCCGGTCCAATCGGCTCCGAAACTGTTGAAGCGATAGCGGGTGCGTATTGATCACGTCGGACTGGTAGTGGCGAGGGCAGCGTATTGTTCGCGATCATGCAAAGGGATGACGCGCACGAGCACCTCGCGGTTGTTGGTCCCCTGCAGGCACGAAGTGTCTGCAGGCGACAGGCTGCTCTGGCTCGTCGGCCACATAACGCAGCGGGAGAGGAACGGCGAAAGGCGCAGGAAGCCTTAGCGTCGGCGCGGGTGGGACAACGAACCGATCAGGCCCGAACGCGAAACTGGCTGTCCGCTTTACCCCCGATAGCGACCGAACAGATGGTGTAATCGGCCGGCCCAGGTTGTGGATAGCTGAAGATTTTGGGTGCTGCGCTTCAGGCTGATGGTGAAAACGAGGTCCGTGGTGACGGCCTCAAGCATCAGAAGGAGAAGCGCAGCATGGACCATTTTGGTGGATTGGACGTATCGGTCAAGGAGACCAGCATCTGCATTGTGGATGACACGGGCAGGATCGTGAAGGAAGTGAAGGTAGCGAGCGAGCCTGAAGTCCTTTTGAAGGTTCTGGGGAACCCCACCTACCGCTTCAAGCGGATCGGACTGGAAGCCGGGCCGCTGTCGCAATGGCTGTTCAGCGCTCTCGCGGAAGCCGAGTTACCGGTGATCTGTGTCGAGACGCGCCACATGCAGGCGGTGCTGAAGGCGCAGATCAACAAGACCGACCGCAATGACGCGCGCGGCATCGCTCAGATGATCCGGGTGGGACTGTACCGTCCGGTGCATGTGAAGACGCTCCGCAGTCAGAAACTGCGAATGCTGCTGACCCATCGCAAGCTTCTGCAGTCGAAGGCCATCGCCATCGAGAACGATCTGCGAGGTACTTTGCGCAATTTCGGCCTCAAGGTCGGAATGGTTGGCAAGGTGAGAGGTTCGAGGCCCGCATCCAGGAGCTTGTCGAGAATCTCCCGGACTTGGCGGTACTGGTGGAGCCGCTGCTCATCGTCCGGCGGGCGCTACGCGAACAGATCGTCATCCTGCACCGCCGCTTGCTGGCTATCGTCCGGGAGGATGAGGTATGCCGGCGCCTGATGACGACCCCGGGTGTCGGCCCCGTGGTGGCGCTGACCTATCGCGCCACCGTCGATGTGCCAGCCCGGTTCCGAAAATCCAAGTCAGTCGGGGCGGTGTTTGGGCTGACGTGCTCCAGGTATCAATCAGGCGAGGTCGATTGGAGCGGCAAAATATCGCGCTGTGGCGATGAGATGATGCGGACGATGCTCTACGAAGCAGCGCAGAGCATGATGCATTCAAAAAAATGGTCCTGGCTCAAGGCGTGGGCCATGCAGATCGCCAGGCGCCGCGGGATGAAGAAGGCGATCGTGGCGCTCGCGCGCCGGCTGGCCGTGATCATGCACCGCATCTGGGTTGACGGCACCGAGTTCCGGTGGACCCGGGAGCAAGTGGCGGCAGCCGCATGAAAACCGTTCAGGATCAAACCCGATAGGAGAAAACCCGAGCTCCACCGAGCGGTGGAAAGATGTCCCTTGCGGGACGATGGATGAGGTGAGTTCGTATGTCCGCTTGGACCCGCCGTTCTTCAACGGCAAGGCCGACTAACAGATTGTTCCGCCTCGTCCTCGAATCCCATGATGGAAAGGCCCCGGTGCCGATTCCGAAGAGAAGCACGAGCCCGCGAGCGACATCGACACCGCATTGATGGATAGTCTGAAAGTGCTTGACCCCGAAGGGCCGATTAGAGAAGCGGACATCGAGGGATGTCCCAAATGTGCCAACAGGCGATAATCGCGCGCCTGCATGATGGAAGAGGTTCTAACGGAGCCAATCGTCCCTTGGCGGCTACGCTCGCTTTGACGCCGGCCAATAATCTTGTCGGAATTAAAGGGTCACCCCGGTCGATAGACCGTAAAACCCAGGACAAGCAGGACCACGAAAATAATAAGGAGTGCGTCGAACAGTGCTCCCGCAACGTCAGCAGATACGCTGGGCCGGTTAGCGACGCCGGATAGGCCTGCTGTAATCGACACCACGAGAAATAAAAGCACCCACTTGGAAATCGCCATTGCCATACCTCCAACGTGATGCGTTTTTTGCTCCGAACTCTCAAAGAGAAGCCCCGTCAAGAGAAGCCCGTCGAAGCGGGACAAGGTATAGGGGGACTCTATTGCAGGGTGTCTGGTGGCATCAGCGACACCGCTATTCCAGCTTTGTCGTAAATTGCCACCCACATACCTCGGTGACGAAAATTAGGATTTGCGGCGAGCGTTGCCCGCGAAGCGGTTACTAATTTCGAACAAATCTTCCTTCTAAGCCCACTCCCCGTGAGGGACGGACTCGAAGGTGGTCAGATCAGTAATGCTAAGGGTGAAGAGTTGCATTTCAACCTCCACGCCAAAAACGCTGGTTGTCATGTGTGGTTCCATAAGCACACCGCAAAATTCCTGGAACAAAATCCCTGGAATCTGTCGGGTCCCGGACAATGAGAGGCGCTGAAGCTGCTCAAGCAAACCGAGCCCGCGCCGACCGGGCCCGCAGGTGACGGGTCCGGTTTACACCCAACTCCCGACATGCCGCTGCGGCGCAACAACCGACGCTATGGGCCATAAACAGATATGAACAGATATGCCTCAGGCTATTGGTCCGATCAACGGGACATCGTCAGCCAGACCGGCCACGTCCTAAAAATGCCAACCACGTCCGGACCCTCATACCCGCAGCGAACAGCATCACCACCATCTCACGCGCATGAGAAAGGTCAGCAGCTCTGACCCTAAAACACGCGACCACTGAACGATATCGCCATTTTTTCGTCACACTTAATCAAGGCGGTGTGGCTTTTACGGCACGCGGTTTCAGCGCTGAATCGCTTACAGTGCATTATTCGTCGATCGCAATCGCAATGAATGCTTCGGATCAAACGAAGCGCTCAAACCGGAGAAAATACGATGAAGAAGTTTTTGTTGGGGACCTTTGGTGTTGTTGTAATGGCCGCTCCCGCGCTCGCAGCTGATCTTCCGGTTAAGGCGCCGCCGCCGGTTTACGTCGCCCCGCTGTACAACTGGTCGGGCTTCTACATCGGCGGTAACGGCGGCTGGGGAGCGAGCGATAATTGCTGGGACGTCTTTACGGTAGTTGGCGCGACCCTCATTAACGGTTGCCACGAACGGTCCGGAGGCATCGTCGGTGGCCAGATCGGCTACCGCTGGCAACAACCCAACAACCACTTTGTTATTGGTTTGGAAGCTCAGGGCGATTGGGCGAACATCAACAACTCTCGCGTCAGCGTTTTGGATCCAACTTTAACGCTTGGCAGCAAACTTAATGGCTTAGGCCTTTTCACCGGCCAGCTCGGTTTTTCCTGGGATACGTGGCTGCTGTATATGAAGGGCGGCGGGGCGGTGACGAGCAATAACTTCTTTGTAAACTCCGCCATTACAGGAATTGGTCTAGCCTCGGCAAGCTCGACCCGTTGGGGTGGCACCTTGGGTGTCGGATTCGAGTACGGCTTCGCGCCGAACTGGTCGGTCGGTCTTGAATACGACCACCTTTTCATGGGTGGCTCAGACAATACTTTCGCGATAGTGGATCCCCTGTTCGCCAGTGCGCGGATCAGGCAGGACGTGGATATGGCCACCGTGCGCGTGAATTACCGGTTTGACTGGGCTGCCCCTCTCCTCGCGAAATACTGATTACCCTCTTCAGCCAATTCAAAGCCCCGGCATCGTCCGGGGCTTTTTTGACACTCATTGCGCATGGTCGCGGCAGGGACGATTTTTCCTCGGCCACCGGGTCACCGGAGGCGGTCGCCCGCCTCCGGTTCCCACAGAACGTAGCGTGCGGATTTACCGCACTACGCTCTTCGGCAGTTGGTTCACAGCACTGCTAAGCGCCTGCAGCTTCCCGTAAGGGAGACGCAGTTTTGGTTTCAGCAACGGTGTCCGTTCTTTGATTTGGTGGAAGGCGTCCCAAGTGAGGCGACGGCCTGCCCAGCTGCGGCTGCACAACATCTTGCGCCAGTAACGCTCGACGACCCGATAGACTTTTACGAGGCTCCGGAGATTTCCGGCGACGCCGTAGTAAGCATAGTGGCCGCGCAGGACGATGTTGATTTCACCGGCCTGTTCACTGATCGTTTGATGTCGTATTCGCTGCATTAGCTCCTGCAGAGACGTAAGGCTGCGCCGTAACCGAGATTTCTCGGTGCGCATCCCAACCTTGAAGTTACCTTTTCGGTTTCGCGTGCAATAGAGCGTCAGGCCCAGGAAGTAGATAGTTTCCGGGCGGTTCCTGCCGCGTTTGCCCGCGTGTCTTTGCGCGAACCGACCAAACTCAACCAACTTGGTCTTGGTCGGCTCCAGAGTGAGGCCGAACTTCCCCAACCGTAGACGCAAGGCATCCTGTACGCGGATGGCGTCCGATCGATATTGGAAACAGATCACAAAGTCATCGATGTAGCGCACCAGTCGGGCTTCGCCCCGCAACCGAACCTTGACGACGCGCTCGAACCAGAGGTCGAGCACGTAATGGAGGTACACGTTGCTCAAGAGCACGCTGATCGATCCACCTTGCGGGGTTCCCTGCTCGCTCGGATGAACCGTTCCATCTTCCAAGACGCCCGCTTTCAACCAGCGCCGGATCAAGCTGATCAGGCGCGGATCACCGACTCGATGTTCGACAAACCGGAGCACCCAATCATGATTGAGACTCCCGAAGAAGTTCTTCAAATCCGCCTCCAGCACCCAGCCGATCATGCCGCCGGCGATGACCTCATTGAGGGTCGCCAAGGCATGATGGGCGCTGAGCTTGGGCCTGCCGCCGAACGAGCAGGGCAAGAAGTCCTGCTCGTAGATGGCGGACAGCACCTCAGCCGTGCTGCGCTGGAGCGCCCGGTCGGCGACAGTTGGAACCCCGAGGGGGCGCTTCTCCGTCTTGCCGGGCTTGGGGATATAGACCCGCCGAATGTTCGGCGCGCGATATCCTTGGCGGTGGATGGATTGGAGCATCGGCTCTATCCATCCCTCGAAGCTCTCCTTCGCCGCCTCCACCGTCTGCCCATCCACCCCGGCGGCGGATCGCTTCGGAATCTTTGATAGATTCTCCGCACCCGGTCGCGCGTGATGTGATGGGCCAGCGAGGTGAAGCGGAGATTTGGCTCGCGTCGAGCTTTCACTGCTATCTGTTCAAGTTTCGTTTCCATGGTCAGCTGATCTTCTCTTTGAATAGAAGGCCGTAACTCCCGTTGAATGGAGCCCATGTCGCCCAAGAACAATTCAACTACCGCTGACCGCTTCCCCATGTGGCCGGCTCTCCCGTCCTCGGAGTACTATCAGTCAGTATGACTTCCACCCGGTCATCAGACCCTTCTCACCTCATCGGCTTGGCAGGTCCTACAAGCTTGCGCCTGAACCGGATGGATCTCCCTTGTTCACGTTGCTTCCTTTGGTTGCATGCTGGCGGTACGAACCCCGGGAGCACCTCAGACCGCTCGCGTTGACGCGGCCTTTGGTTCCGCCTTCCCCGTTACGGGATAGGGTCGGCTACTCCGATCACGATCGATTTCGGGGCTATTTTCCCGTTCACTTCATTCCGGCCTACAACCTCCCTGTCTACGCTTCGCAGCGGCCGTTACCGGACGCCACGCAAGACTCGGTTCGCGGCTGCTCGCTAGGCTTTGCCGCGGCCGTCATCTCAGACGGCAGACTTCAACGCGCTTGCAAGGCGCAACCCGCACAGATCCCGGCGTGCGCTGCTAACGCACCGGGCTCCTGCCTCGGGTCAGACATCGTGGGATGACCGGGACCGTCGCCGATCGCAGCGCTAGTTCGCTTCGGCTTTCTCTTCTGACCCATTTGGCAGGTTGCCCGGAACGGGATGGCCGGCAACGCGCACGAGATCGCCGGATCCGAGCGAATCTGGCGGGCTATCGACGACCCGGTCGGTTGGCACGAGACCATCCGTCACTTCAACCTGCACGCCGCGATTCCGGCCCAAACTGATCTTCTTCAGCGTGACCTTGTCGTCGTCGCCAACGAGAGCGGCTTCCAGACCATGTTGCCTGAACAATATAGCGCTTGACGGAATCAGCACGGTGTTTGGATCACTCGGAAGGTTCAATTGAGCTTCGACATAGGTACCGGGCTGCAGCAGCCCATCCGGGTTGTCTGCCTGAAGCTCGACCAGCAGCGTTCGCGACGACGTGTTGACCGAACGTGTGGTCGTCGTGGCCTTTGCGGTAAAG
>CAVTIW010000006.1:0-187579 GCA_963734795.1 uncultured Alphaproteobacteria bacterium | reverse complement strand
CCTTGCCCGGATATTGCGGCAGGCGCAGCTCGGCCGTCAGGCCCGGGTGAATGTTGCCGGTCAGCCGCTGAGGCACCTTGACGTAGATGCGCACCTTGTGAGTGTCCGCGACGCTGAACAGTTCCCGTGCAGTGCCGTTGCTGCCGGCATTGATGAGCGCACCAATGTCGGTTTCGCGCGCCGTGACGACGCCATCGAACGGGGCGACGACCTTCTTGAAGCTTTCCAGCGATTCCAGCCGGTCAATATCGGCCTGGGCCGCAGCCATGTCGGCTTTCGCCGCGTTGAGGCGTGCAATTCCGCTCTCATAGTCCGCCTGCTTGGTTTCCCGTTCCTGGACCGACACGACGCCGGGCGGCGAGTTCCGCCATCGCGCGTAGGTCGTCTTGGCGAACTGTGCTTCGGCGTCGCGAACCTTGACCGCGGCGCTTGACGCATTGAGCTTGGCCTCGGCGGCGATCAGCTGGGCGTCGATTTCCGGCGTCTCGATATCGGCGAGCACGTCACCTTTCTTCACCTGAGCGCCGAAGTCGAAGTACCAATTTTTCAGATAGCCGTTGACCCGTGCGTAAATCGGCGCTTCGTACCAGGCATGGATCTCGCCGGGCAGGACGATGTGCTGTCCCGGCGCACCTTTCGTGGGATGAACGATGTCGACAGCGGGAATCGCGGCAGCGTCGGTCCATGCAGCGACCGCCTCCTCTTGCGACTGACGATGCCAAATTCCCTCAACGGCGACCGCAATCACAAAGGCGACGGCGGCGACGCTCAACAATCGCGGCGTCTTGCGTAGCTGCCGCTTCGCCGGGATAGGTACTAGAGCCTGGTCTTCGTGTTCCGACACATCGGTTCTCCCATTCAGGTGGCAGGTTCCGCCATCTGTTCGGAACCCGGTCTCCGCTCGGGCGCGTGACCGTGGCGGCGATGCAAAAGGCTGAAAACCGTGGGAACGACGAACAGCGTGGCCGCTGTTGCAACAAGCAGTCCGCCGATGACGGCTCGCCCGAGCGGAGCGTTCTGCTCACCGCCGTCGCCCATCGCGAGCGCCATCGGCATCATGCCGACGACCATCGCGAGGGCGGTCATCATCACCGGTCGAAGCCGGGTGAACCCGGCCTCCAGCGCCGCGGCGGTGGCGTCCAAACCTTCCTCGAGCTTTTCGCGCGCGAAGCTGACGAGCAAAACGCTGTTGGCTGTCGCAATGCCCATGCACATCAGGGCCCCCGTCAGAGCGGGGACCGACAACGTCGTCTCGGTGATGAACAGCATCCAGACAATGCCGGCGAGCGCCCCGGGCAACGCCGAGATGATAATGAGCGGATCGAGCCAGGATTGGAAGTTGACCGCGATCACCAGATAGATCAGCACGATCGCGCCGGCCAGGCCGAGATAGAGCTGGTCATAGGCGCTCGTCATCGTCTGGACCTGCCCGCGCAACGCCACATAGGAGCCGGGAGGAACGTCCTTTTTGGTCTCGCTGATAATGCGCCGGATGTCGGAGGCGACCGCGCCAAGATCCCGTCCCTGGGTGGCTCCGTAGAGGTCGATCACCGGCTGAGCGTCGTAATGCGATACGACTCCCGCACTCGGACCGATGGAGAAGTCGGCCAGTCCGCCGAGATATTGCGGCGTTCCGGATTCCTTGGACGTGATCGGAACATTGGCGAGATCGGACATGGTGTCGATCCGGTACTGCGGCATCTGCGCCACGATCGGGTAGGACACGCCGTTCTTGGTATTGAGCCAGAAGTTCGGCCTCACCTGTCCGCTGCCGGACAGCGTGACGAGCAGGCTGTTGGCGACATCGCGCTGGCTCAGGCCAACCTCGTCCGCCAGCGTCCGATCGACCGCAACGTTGATTTGCGGATAACTGTAGGTTTGCTGGATACGCAGGTCGGCGATGCCCGCCACTTTACGAATTCGCTTGAGGAGATCGGTCGCGTAAGCGTAATTCGCTTCTTGCTTCGTTCCGATCACTTGCAGGTCGATCGGCGCCGGCAGGCCGAAATTGAGGATCTGCGCAACGATGTCGGCCGGCAGGAATGCGAAAGTCGCGCCAGGGAATGTCTGCGGCAGCAGCGTCCGCAGCTGCTTGACGTAAGCCGCCGTCGGCGAATGGTTCTCTTTGAGCGAAACCATGATATCCGCATCGGACGGACCGATCGTGCCGGTGTTGCTATAGGCGACGTTGATGCCGCTGATGGGCAATCCGATATTGGTCACCACGCTCGCGAGCTGATCCGGCGGAATCGTCTGGCGAATTTTCTGCCCGACCTCATCGCACAGGCGCGCGGTTTCCTCGATTCGCGTTCCGATCTGGGAACGCACATGGATCAGAATTTGCCCGGCATCGACCGACGGAAAGAAATTCTGCCCGAGAAATGGCACCAGGACGAACGACGACACCGTACAAGCCAAAAATCCCGCGGCAAACAACTTCGGACGCCCGAGAACGCCCGAGAGAAGTCCGTGGTACCGGTCACGGATTCGCTCAAACCGACGCTCGAATCCGAGCTGGAAACGCTTCAGCGGATTTCGCGATGGAGCGGCCGGACCTCCGGTGCCGTGAGCCAGATGCGGCACCCGCACCAGGTAGTTGGCCAACGTCGGGACCAGGGTGCGGGACAGCAGGAAAGACCCGATGAGGGCAAAAATGACGGCTTCCGCCAACGGCCGGAACAGATAGCCGGCCACGCCGCCAAGCTGGAACATCGGTGCGAACACGATGCACATACAGACCAGCGTGACGAAGGCCGGAACGACGATCTGCTGGGCGCCATCCAGGATAGCCGGTTCAAGCAGCTTACCCTGCTCCAGATGCCAGTTGATGTTCTCGAGCGTAACGGTGCTCTCATCGACCAGGATCCCGACCGCAAGCGCGAGTCCCCCGAGCGTCATCATATTGATCGTTTCGCCCAGCCAGGACAGCGCAGTGAGTGAGGATAGAATAGCGAGCGGGATCGTGATCACGACGATGATGGTCAAGCGCCAGCTTCCGAGGAACAGCAGGATCATCAAGCCGGTCAACGCAGCCGCAATGGTGCCTTCGCGAACCACGCCGGAGACGGCGGCCCTGATGAAGGGCGATTGATCCCCGACCATGTGGAGGTCAAGTCCGGACGGCATTCCCGCCTCGATCCTGGGCAGCCGCGCCTTGATGCCGGCGATAATGTCGAGCGTCGACGCCGACCCGGCATTGAGGATCGACATCAGCACGGCCCTCGCGCCGTTGACTCGAACGATATTGGTTTGCGGCGGCGAGCCTTCATGCGCATAGGCGACGTCGCGGATATGAATGACTGTGCCGTCAACCTTCTTCACCGGAAGATCGTTGATATGATCCAGCACGGTGGGACTTGCATTGAGGTCCACGTTCCACTCGAATTTGCCGATCTTCTCGGTCCCGGCCGGAAGAACAAGGTTCTGCGCGGAGATCGCGTTGACGACATCGTCGGCCGACACATTGTGCGATTGCATTGCGCGCTGATCGAGGTCGACCTGCGCCTGCAGAATTTTGCCCCCATAGGGCGAAGGAAGGGCGGCGCCGTTAACGGTGGCGAGCTGCGGGCGAATGAAATTCTGGCCAAGATCGAATAGCTTATCTTGCGGAAGTTTCTTGCTCGACAGCACCAGATTGAGGATCGGTACGCTCGACGCGTTATAGCTGAGGACGTAGGGCGGAGTGATGCCGGGCGGCAGCAGCTTCAGCACGGTCTGCGACACGGCTGTCACCTGAGCAAGCGCGGACCCGATGTCGACGTTTTTCTGAAAGAAGATCTTGACGACGCCATAGCCGTTCAGCGACTGCGACTCCACGTGCTCGATGGCGTTGACCTGCGAGGTCAGCTGGCGCTCGTAATAGTAGATGACCCGGTCGGACATGTCCTTTGGCAGCAGCCCGGAATAGGTCCAGACGACGCTGACGACAGGAATATTGATGCTGGGAAAGATGTCGGTCGGCGTCCGCAGCGCCGCCAGCGAACCGAAGATCGCAATGAGGAATGCCAACACGATAAACGTGTAAGGCCGCCTGAGGGCTAATTGAACAATCCACATTCGAATAGCCCCTCTCGGCCGCCGGACGATTGCACCTTCCGCGTCGACATATTTTTCGACCGCAAGATATTTCCCTGCAACAAGTCCGCCATGATCGACGGCCCACATCCAGCCGACGCCGTAGACCGCACGATGTCACCTCGAGGGACAGTCGTGGCGTGGCTGCTCCGAACCGATCTGGGGCGCGGGTCCATTTTCACCATTAAATAGTGGTTTAGGATTGCCCGGATTTTTTGGTGGTCGTTTGGGCCGGCCCCTTATCTGACCGTGCGATGGCGCCGGTCGCCAGTCGTGCAGGCAACCGGCCAGCTGCGACAGGCGCTATAATGGGCGCCTGTCGATAGCCCGGGCTCACCTTCCGTCGCTTGAGCGTTTCATGATAGGAAGCAGCGATGAAACATGCCCCGCTGATCCTTCTCGTCACAATGTACTTTCTGGGAAACGCCGCCCTGAGTACCGCTTCCGCGCAGAGCTCTGTCGGCGGCCCACCGAAACACAGTCCGGTTCCCGGCCCTGCGTCTATCGGTGGCCCGGTGAGACAAAGTTCTCCCGTTATACCGGCGAACAGGGTCGGATCGGCTGCTGTTTCTCCGCCGGCCGCCGTCGTCAAGTGTGCCGCGGGCAGTTGCCCTTCGAAAGGCCCCGCTAATCCAGGACTCGTCACGCTCCACAGGCCGAACAGCTCTGTGCCGCGGCTCCGGCCTTCCAGATGAGTTCGAATTAAAGCCAGAACCAGGATTCTGGCCACGATGCTCCGGGTGGGAAGCCATCCGGCACGGCCGACCCGGGACACGCCGATCTCGCCGGGGATGGCCGGTTAGCGCGCGTGGGTGTGAGCGGGTTCCGGTAAAGCCAGAGCGGCGGCAGCCAAAGCTGTGACGATCATCATGGCCGATGCGTTTCGCGTCCGCAGACCTTGACAGGTCTGCCGGTGGGTGCCGCCTGTCGAGCCTCGAAAAAGCAGCTAACGGCGCCGGCCCACGGCCACGCCCAACAGAAACGCGACCAGCAGGGAACCAAGCGGCGCTTCGCGGGCGATGTTGCTCAGGATGCTCAGCGGCATCCCCGGTTTCCGGCCGGTCTCGATGGCGTCACTGACCCGATGCGCCGCGCCTTTCAACGCTTCGGAGACGTCCGCGATCGCGGACTTCGGCTCCGCGACGGGATCCAGGCCCTCGTAGACGAAAGGCGGTTGCGGGGTGTCATCACTCACGGCTGAAATCTCCTGATCGATCGCAGCCAATCGACCAGACACGAATTGGTTCCGGTCATAACCCTGTCGCGAAACAAAAAAGCGGCGCCGCTCGCGGTGCGCCTGCCCAAGGAGTTCCGACACAGTTCATCGCTTCGCCACCGCCTCGGAGAACAGATGCGCGTGGCATGGTGACGGATCGAGCATCCATCGCGGCAAGGACCGGAACTCCATCCAGTCCGAAGGTCCTGCGCGAACAAACTGATTTGCCCGACGGGCTCGCTCCGCGATGTCGTGTCCAGCCCTTTTTGAAAAAATATTCTGATTTTCAGAAGACGCAAATCAGCATAGATATCTCGCCATCCCGTCCCACTCAGAGGGGCGTTTGGCAAACGTCACGGACGCGGGGCGGGCTGCGGTGGACGTAGCGGCGCGCTGACGACGGGCCTGCTCATGGACGGCGAAGTTGTGTGGTCCTGACGCCTCGGTGCTGGCGTCAGGTCGGCGGAAATGTTCCGCAGGCGACGGTGGCAAGAAAGCCGATCACCGGGGGAGAGCACGATATAAATAAGCCGTAACACCATTGCGCTGGGGCTGGAAAAAAGCCCTGATAAATCAACGCGTTGTGACTATCGTGTCCTCGCTTGTGTCCCGATCAGCTGGCCTAGCACTACTTTTGTAGATTTATTCACGCCGTTGCGCCTCGGTGATTTGTCTTTTGCAGTACGGGCATCGCTGCGGCCGCGGTCGAACGATGAGTTCGACGATGGCGTGGCGTACGGCCGGCAGGCTCGGCTGAGGCGGTGGGCCGTTGATTTTTTTTCCGTCCCGCTTGTGCGAGACGGCGATGCTGGAGGAATGCGTAGGCGATCATGGTCATGAGCGCATGACGATGGAGGCCTTGCCAGGATCGTCCCTCGAACTGATCAAGCCCGAGTCCCTCTTTTAACTGCTGATGGGCCTGTTCGCAAACCCATCGCGCTTTGATCGTAGCAGCTAACGTGCGCAGATCCGTCTTGGCCGACAGATTGGCGAGATAATATTTCTTCTCTCCCGACGCCCGGTGTTCGCCGATGGTGCCCAAGCAGATCTCGACGGGAGACCGCACGATCCTCGGCAAAATCTCGAGGCGCGGCAATCGCTACCTGCGCGTTCTGTTCGTGCAGGCGGCATGGGTTGTGCTGGTCAGGATAAAGAACTGGGAACGTTACGGGCTCAAATCCTGGATCGAAGCCGCCAAGAGGCGGTTGCACCACAACGTGCTGGCGATCGCGCTCGCCAACAAGCTTGCCCGCATCGCCTGGGCGGTGCTGGCTAAAGGATGTCATGGAGCACCGAAATCGTTGCACTGACCTGCGGCACCCGGAACTCCTTGCGACCTCCTTACTCAAGTGTCCACGGCAAGATTGTTGCGAAACACCGTCCGAGACCAAAAAGATTGGAAAACTGCCGCCCTTTAAGCAGTTTCATTTTGTTGACCCTACGAGATGTCGAAGCGCGGCTTGACGAAGATGAGGTCGGGGCACTGCCGCTGTGCGGTCACCGACGGCATCGCCTCGCTAGGACAAACTTGCCAGAAACTTCTTGGCTGCCGTCCACCTCGCCGCCATCGTCGCCTATTGGATCAGTTGATTCTGAACCCTAGCACTACTTTGGCACTTTAGGCTTGGCGATATCTGGAAGGAACCTGTCACAGTGAGGACATTGTCGGGGCGGAGGTCGTGCGAAGAGGTCGAGGATCGCTTGCCTGATGGCCGGCATGCTTGGTTGTGGTGGCGGTCCTGAGATTCTTTTTTTTCCGTCCCGCTGCTTTGAGGCGGCGGGATTGGAGGAAGGCGTAGGCGATCATCGTCATCAACGCGTGCCGGTGTAATCCCGTCCAGGATCTACCTTCGAAGTGGTCGAGCCCAAGCTCCTCCTTGAGCTGCTGGTGGGCCTGTTCACAAACCCACCTGGCCTTGATCGTGGCAGCGAGCGTCTTGATGGTGGCATCTGTCGGCAGGTTCGACACATAGTATTTTTGCTCCCCGGTCGACCGCCGCTCGCCGACGAGCCAGACCTCGTCACCAGGCATGCACTGCATACGGTTATTGAGCATCCGGTGCTTATGGCCATCCGCAACGCGGACACGGCGAGCCGTGAAGAGACATGTCAGCCGACCTTTGGTGCCCCGCCGCCAACTGACCCTTTGCCATTTGCCTTCGGCCAATAACGCTTCAGCAGAGACCGGTGGCTGATCAGGGATGTGGTATTTGCGGGACTTTCCGGTCTTTGCGATGGGGAAGATCAGGGCAATGTCGGCGGGATAGACATTCTGGCGCCGCGACAGACCCACCGCCCACAGCAGACCGCGCTCGCTCAAAGCCTGACGGAAAGGCCCGCTGGAGCCGTACCCTGAATCGGCAAGCACACAGCCAAAACGCATACCAGCTGCCATCACGCGATCGATCTCCGCCAAGGCGATCTCTGGCTTGGTCCGCGCTGTGCGGTGCTCGACTGGAACGCCCGCACGCTTCAAACGCACCGGATTGCTCGTCCAACTCTCGGGAACGAAGAGACGCAATGCCACCATGACCGGCACTTCACCCCGCGCAAGCGTCAGCGACACCAATGTTTGGCAATTGGCCGTCTTGCCGAGAGACGAGGCATATTGCGGAGCGACACCAACCGAGCGATCGCCCTTCTTCGGCATCGCGGTGTCGTCGATGACCAGCACCGCATCATTGCCGCCGACGAGGCGATCGGCCTGAACGAGCAATTCCGACTCCAATGGCGCCGCATCCCAGACACCATCAGCGATGAAATGATGCAACTGGTCATAGTCGCCAGGTGCCAGCCGCGCCGCCATCGGCTGGACGCTTTTGCGATCGCCCGGTCCGATCAGTCCCGCGATATACAGCGGACACATCCGCCGCCGCGCCTTGTGACCTAAACGATCCAGAAATGGCCTAAGCCAGCGTCCAAGCTCGTCTTCCCACTTCGACGTCGTGTCCACCATGGTCGGCCCTCCAAAGCCGACCATCCATGAATCATTGAAAATCTGATTCGGGAATCCAGTTTCGCCAATCAATCGCTAAATTCTGCCAAAGTAGTGCTAGCTAGGTCGATCGCATCCTCAAAGGCGCGAAAACTGCCGATCTGCCGGTCGAGCAGCTGACTGAGTTCGCGCTGGTCATCAATTTGAGGACTGCCAAGGCGCCAGGCCTGAACGTTCCCGCAATGGTTGCTCGCCCGCGCCAGACTACTCTTGCCTCCGCTGGGGCTGGCGTGCAAAATTGCTTGCTGAATTGCAGGAAGTCGAGGTCATGTGCCTCAAAACGCAGAGGACAGGGTCTTACGCGTGGACCTCACGCGTTCGATGTCTGCTGTAATGAATTGCCACGAGAGAGTGCACGCGAAATATAGGGACGAGCTGTTCGAGGTATAAAGCGGACTGGAAACAAAGATTGAATTTAGCGGATTGCCTAACGCCATCATTTGGATTTGAGAAATGAACGAAGCAGGCTCAAAAAATCCACTCGTCTCACTAGCCATCCCTGTTTACAACGG
The DNA here is from genome assembly GCA_963734795.1 of uncultured Alphaproteobacteria bacterium. Lineage (GTDB taxonomy): Bacteria > Pseudomonadota > Alphaproteobacteria > Rhizobiales > Xanthobacteraceae > Bradyrhizobium. Next base: position 178,782 of record CAVTIW010000006.1, on the reverse strand, counting down.
AAAAGCATATCTCGTCGATGCTATTACGTCTTGCCTCGCCCAAGACTATGATAATTTCGAGCTTATCATTTCAGATAACGCCTCTACGGACGGCACCGAGCGGATTTGCCGTGAATTCGCTGCCAAAGACGCTCGGGTAAAATATTTCCGCAATGAAAAGAACCTGGGTGCCGGCCGCAACTACAACCTGGGATTCCATCACAGCTCCGGAAAGTACATGAAATGGTGTGCGGCGGATGACCGCATCAGCCCGAATTTTGTCAGTGCTTGTGTCGCTGTTTTGGAGAAAAATCATGACGTCATATTGGCCTACGGGACGACAATCAGTGTCGATACCGCCGGTCGCGAAATCCCTCTGGTTGGGAGGGGCCGCAAGGCGCAAGATCCAAATGACGGACCGGCCAAGCGTCTCCTCAAAGATCTAAACGACCGTGGAACAAATTTTGAGTGCTTCGGACTTTTCAGGCGAGAGATACTTCAAAAATCGACTTTGCATCGCCCGTATTACGGTTCCGACCTTACACTGATGAGTGAGCTGACGTTGCTCGGAAGGTTTGCGCACGTGCCGGAGGCGATCTTCTACAATCGCGAGCATCCGGCGCGTTCGATGAATTCTCAAGGACAAGAAGATGCTGTTGGCCTGGCAGGATCCGGAAGCCGCGGCCAAGCACCAGCCTCGCCGGGAGAATTGGGAACGTTGGAAGCATTTGCTGGAAATTGCATTCCGACATCGGCAGACGACGCCCTTCCTGGCCGTCCTCGCCGTGATCGTCATTTGGACCACGGCCAGGGCTCGCGACAGGATAGCGGTTACGCTTCGCCAAATGACATCGAGGCTATTCAAAGGCCACGCTATCAACAGAGAAGTGTAGTGAGACAACCGTGAGGGGCGTTTGTGAGACCTTACCAGAATGCTCCAAGAGTGCGGTCTTAGAGCCATAAAATTGGGCCGATATCCTCAACTCGGCGTGGTTTTCGACGGCTTTTCAATCCCCGCCCATCGTAGTGAAGCATCAGAAAAAGTCGAATATGCCTCGATTATCGACGAGGAGAATTCTGTAGTTGACGCGATGAGGAGAAAGCTCCGCGATCACAATATTCAGATCGTCATCTTCAACATTATTGGCCGCACGATCTCGAAGCGATCCAGCACAAGGTTGGGTGGTTTGCTATCAAGCGGGGCATTACTCATAGCAATTTGAACCTGCTCGGCAGCACTTTCTTCAAAATGCGGTGCCGAAATTCGACGTCAAGGGGCTCCAGCAGGTCTGCTGAAAAATTAGGCTGGCGGAGCGTCGCTCTGGAGCCGTAATTGAAACGGAGAGATCGCTATCGGCGTGGCGGCGATTGAAGCCGAACTGAGAGCGGGCTTCCAACCGAAGCGCTTCTCACTCAGATCACCGTGGCCAAATATGCCGACAGACTGCCCCTGTATCGGCAGGAAGCGATCTACGCGCGTGATGGTGGCCGCGCAGCCGTAATCTATTTTGCGTCGCTTTTCGTGTTCTGGCAGATTGCAGGTCGCCCTGATGGATTTGAAGCCAGGGCGATCGCCCTGCTCAGGAGATATTTTCGCAAAGTCATGGTTCAGTTTGGACAATGACCCGCCCCCGAGCTTCGAACAGAGGTCGACAATTGCCAACCGCACGGGCCTATCAAACAGCTATTTTTAGCCTCTGTTCGCTGCTATTGGGCTGAAAGAGGCTCCCAACGTCCAACGAAAGAACCAGATTTTCAACCTCCTGAAATTCACATCAGGTGAACCCCATCGGGCTGAGCGCGACGATCTCCGGCCTGAGACCCATCTCCTTCAGGCTCAACTCGATTTCGGGGACATAGATTGGATTCATCACGATCACCAAATCCGCCGGCTGATTAATGAGCGCTTTCGGGGCGATCACGGGATGCCCCGTCCCCGGCATGAACTTCCCTTGCTTAAAGGGATTGACATCCACCACAGCCGCTATCTCTTCGGTCAGTCCGAGCGTGGTCAGAAAGGACACGCCCTTCGATCCCCCGCCCCACAACACAATCCGCTGTCCGTATTTCCACGCCGAGCGAACGCGTTTTCGCCAACCGTCCTGAACCTGCCGCACTCGCTCCGGAAAGTTCGCTGCGAGGCATTGCAGCTCTGCGAGGTCCTGCTCCAGCGCAAGGCGATGCGGGGAATGTCGGGACACCGGGTTGGCATATTGAATGATGTACTGATCATCGTAGCCGAGGCGAAGCTCGGTTACGTCAAAGCCCTCCTGGCGAAACAGCCTGGCATGCGCTCCCGGGCTGAAATACGAGCAGTGCTCGTAGTAGATGTCCCAGAAAGCGCCTTCAGCAAGCACGCGCTTGGCGTCGGGGGTCTCAAAGAACACGGCGGTGTCGTCGCGCTCACCGATCATCCTGCGGATCGAGCCAACAAAGCTTCGAACTGGTGCGATGTGCTCGAGCGTGTGACGACAAACGATGAGGTCGGCCTCGAGGTGCTCGTACTTTTCCGAAAAAAGGTCGGTGATGAAGCGAACCTTGTCGCTCGGCGTCGAGCGTCCCTCGTCGGCCCTGTAGCCAGGATCGATGCCGAGCCCCGTAGCACCGCCCACATCACAAAGCTCCCGGAGGAATTCGCCTTTGCCGCAACCGATCTCAATGACATGCTTGCCGGCTATCGCGCACTTCTCGGCGGCTTCGCGGGCCAGCCGTCTGGCAAACGCATTGAAAATGCCGGAGAAGTGTTGGGATTCCTCGAAGTTGGTCGAGTACCCCATTACGGCTTCATCGAAGATGTGGTTGAACACGAAGCCGCAGGAGTCGCAGCAGGCAAGCTCCAAGTCTCTCCGAGACAAAGCACGCGCCGCCTCGGCTGTATCCAGGAGAATGCAGCTATGAATTGGAATTGACGGTACGCGGTATAGTATCCGCATAACTGCTGCAGAACATGAGGGGCAAACGCTGCGAGTGAGCACGCCCGAAGGACTGCCTGAAGTCGCCAACTATGATCCAGAGATGGAAGCTTTAAGGCCGGTTTCGCTCCCATGGCTGTCGGGCTTAAACACGAGAACGGCACCTTCCGGGATCTCGCCACTATCGTACCGCGCCACCAACCGGTCAGGCATCGCGGCATCATCAGAACCGCGACGAAAGTCGCGCAGGCTGGTTCCCGTTGCGCGGGTGTCCACGTTAGGCGCGCTTCGACCATTCTCCAGATCAGTGAGATCGACCGTACGGAAGTCAATGCTAAATCGCGTCAACCCTGACGTATTTGGCACAGTCGAATGCATCTGCGCGCCAGAAAACAGGATTAAGCCTCCCGCCGGACAAACAATCCGGATCTGATCCTCGATGTCCATTGGTTCTCGTGGACCGGGTTGCTTCCGGGTGTCAGCCTTGATGTGCTTCACAGCTTCCTTTCGGCCGACCGCGTTGTATTGATAATAGTTGAATTGCTCCGATCCGTTGCTGACCGGCTTCGTCCAGTAATTGGGATGAAACGCCATGCCAGACTCCGACGAAAACTCGTAAATCGGCAACCACCAGTTCAGCTGGGCCATCGGGGCAGACCACCACGTATCCCGGTGCGGCGGAAAGGCGTAGCCAACTCCCGCAGTCAGGTATTTGTCGCTCGTCGCGCCACGCAGCCGGGGCACGTCCACGTGTACCGTATTCAGATCGCCGCCGAGCTCTGCAACCACGTCGCGTATCAGTGCGGCAGTCTTTGGATGGTGAATGAAATGTGGTTTGACAGGCCCAAAAATCTCGACGAACCTTTCAACGGACAACTCGAATTGCGCGGTCCGCGGGGGAAGCGGGGCAAAGGCTGCTTCAATGAGCTCGCGAGCAAAATCGACAAACGCGAGGGTCGACTGCCGCGGCGAAAACACGAAAATATCCCCCGCGAATATCTTGCCCCGTCGCTCCGCATCAGTCATCTTCGAGTTGAAATAAACCGTGGTCATGATTCTCCCCCGGTATTGGCTGTATCCGCAATCGCAAAACATATCAGATTCCGGCTTGCGTGGAAATAGGATCAAATTCCCCACATGCCATCGTGCAGTTGCATCCCGCCACCCTCGGATCTCAAGTAGGCCCTGAACCAGGTGGGCTCTTCGCGTGTCATTCAAGCCTGGGAAATTTCCAAATTCTGGTCCAGCGCTGACGCCATCTCCACGATCTCCTGGTAATAGACAGGATTCATCACGATAACCGAGCTGATGCGGCGTCCGACCAATTCCGCCGGTGGAACAATCGGGGTGCCTGTCCCTGGCGCATAACGACCTTGTTTGTGCGGATTGAGATCGATCACCGCATTCATCGCCCTTGCGCCGGGGACCACGTTCAAGAAGTTGACGCCCTTGGCCCCCGCGCCCCATACCGCCGTCGACAGGGGTCCGCGGTCAGCGATGTAATTCCGCCAGAAATTAATTTTTGAATGATAGATCTTGTCAAAATCTCCTGCCAGTTTCTCAAGCGGTAGCACATCCGACGAGAATGCCCGAGTTTGCGGTTTGCCCGTCCTTGCCTCAATATAAAGAAATTGTTCACCGAACGTTGTCCCCGCATTCACGACCTCGAATCCCGCGATATTGAGCGCCGCACGGAACGAGGGTGGCGTGAAATAAGAAACATGCTCGTAAATCAGATCCCAGATTCCCAGCTCGCGCAGGGTGTAAAGAGCGTTTGGCACTTCAAAGTAGAAAACCGTGTCTGGACGAACACTGTGATGCGTATTCAAAGCCCGTAGAAAGGAAATCGGCGCGGCCATGTGCTCGAGCACGTGTCGGCATGCCACAAGGTCCGGAGCTTCACCCGCATAGGTTTCGTCGAACCAGTTTTTGACGAAGCGGACCCCGGTAATATTATGTGATCGCTGCTCGAAGCTCTTGTCAAAGCCGACGCCTCTGGCGCCGCTCAAGGAGCACACACACCTGAGGAAGCCGCCTTTACCACAGCCCACATCAATGATCAGCTTTCCGGCGAGATCGTAGCTTGCGTTCAGCCGTCGCGCCAGCTCATCCTCGAACGACACGAACCTCGGTGAGAAATCCAGGGAGGAATTGTAGCTCTGCGTATAGCGAACCTTGCGCTCATCGAAGGCCGCATTGAAAAAATGTCCGCAGTCCCGACACAGGCAACCATCGAAGCGACCAGTCTCCGATCTCCTCGCAGATGCCGCATCCGCGTGGAGTTCGTTACACAGCACCGGCAACCTGTCGATCAGGACAGAGCTCGATAAATTGCCGCTATTACAAACCGGACACTTCATGCAGATTACCCGCAGTCAGCCGTGTTTCGCCTCCTGTCATCGTCGAGCACGTAACGGCAATCTTCAATTGACCGTAAGCGTGGCGCCGGTGCACCGAATCGCAAGGCTGTTCTCATATGACCGTTGGCCAGGGAATAGGAATGATGAACTTTCCACCGCGCGCGCGGTACTCCCGTTGCTGATCGAGAATTTCGTCCGCGAAGTTCCAGGCAAGCAGCAGGACATAATCAGGCTGGACCTCTAGAAGCGCCTCGGTCGGGCGGATCGGAAGCTGTTGTCCGGGCATATACTTGCCTTGCTTGTGGACGTTGCGATCGACCACAAAATCAACGAGATTCCGGTCAATCCCGACGGTGTTAAGCAAGGTCGCCCCTTTGGCCGCCGCCGCATACGCTGCGATAGATGCTCCTTCCGATTTCAAACTGCGCAGCAGCCAGGAAAGTTCTCGCTTCAGGGTGTCGACTCGTGCGGAAAAATCGCGGAAGTATCCGATCCTGTCGAGCCCCCGTGCCTTCTCATGCGCAAGCTGCGTCTTCACGCTTGCATCAACGCGCTCCTCTAACTCGACATACAGGCGAAGCGAGCCGCCGTGAATCGCAAGATGCTTGATCTCGTTGAGATAGAGACCATGACGGCGAAACAGCTTATCGAGCGCAGTGACCGAGAAATAGCAGAGATGCTCGTGGTAAATCGTATCAAATTCGCAATGCTCGATCAGCGGCTCGATGTAGGGTGCTTCGATCACAGCCACGCCATCGTCCTTTAGAATGCGGCGGATCGCAGCGACAAAGCCGTTGGTGTCTGCGACGTGGGCGAGCACATTGTTGGCATGGATAACATCCGCGCGTATGCCTTCCGACCCCAAGGTCTCGGCGAGTTCGCGGGAGAAGAAAGCGCAGCGCGTCGGCACGCCAAGCTTCTCGGCCGCTTGGGCTGGGCCTTCCGCCGGATCTATGCCAAGCACCGGAATTCCACCCTCAACATAGTTTTTCAGCAAATAACCGTCATTACTCGCTAGTTCGATGATGAAGCTGCCGGGTCCAAGCTCGCGCCGCGCAATGAGTTCGAGCACGTTCTCGCGCGAATGCTTGAGCAGCGCGGGAGAGAAGGACGAGAAATAGGGATAGGCGTCGGCGAAGAGAATTTCCGGGTTCGCCGTCTCAGTGATCTGCACCAGACTGCACTCGTGGCAGAAGGCAACCTGGAGAGGAAACGTGAGCTCTCGCTTGCCGAGATCGGCCTCTGTCAGAAGGCGATCGGCGAGCGGTGTCTCGCCGAGATCAAGGAACGTCTCCAGCCGCGCGCTGCCGCAAGACCGGCACGCCACCTATCTTACTGAATTCGCCATCTTGCTCGCAACTATTCAAATCAAAACGGAACGGGCGAGAGCTGGAACACGGCGAAGCTCGTCATCGATCTCTCCTTCGCGTATCAATTTCTTGATGTGGGCGATACGCCTGAACCGCTCGCCTTCAAAATCGTCCAGCGTAACACCTGTCCTGCAATACGCATCGTAGAGCTGCTCGATGCCGCGTCGCGCAGTCCACTGCGGTTTGAACGCGTGGAGGCGTCGGGCAATGTAATTGCAATCGACACGGTAGCATCGCAAATCGGGGCCGGCGTCGGGCGCAAATTCGATCTTGCTGTTCGGAACAATCTGCTTCACCAGCTCCGCGATCTCGCGAATCTGATAATTTTCGGTCGTCAGGCCGACGTTGAATGCCTGATTGTGAATGCGATCGCGATCCGCTTCGAGGACGGCAATATAGGCAGAGGCGATATCCTCCACGTGAACGATGGGACGCCAGGGCGAGCCGTCGCTCTTGAGATAAACCTGGCCTGTCGTAAAAGCCCAAGCCGTCAAATTGTTGACGACCAGGTCAAATCGAATTCGCGGCGACAACCCGTAGGCCGTGGATGCCCGCAGAAATGTCGGGCTAAACGAGTCGTCGGCCATTGGAGCGACGATCTGCTCCACTTCGGCCTTCGACTTTCCGTAGGGCGTCACCGGATTGAACGCTGCACTCTCATCGAGAAAGTCGGAGCCGGACGCTCCGTAATTGCTACACGAGGAGGCATAGAGAAATCGGGATACGCCGGCCCTTTTGGCCAGTTGGGCGAGCTTCACCGACGCCTTGCAATTCAGGTCCTCCGTGAGACTGGGGCGATAATCTCCAAGCGGATCGTTGGATAATCCGGCCAGATGGATGATGGCATCGAAGCCCGCGACGTCGTCGACCTCCGCGTCACGAATGTCCTTCTCGATGGTCGGCACCGCGGCAAGCTCGCCCGCAAAGTTGCACGACCGGTAGAGGTCACTATCCATTCCCACCACGGAGTGATTGCGTTCCAGCAGCATGAGGGCCAGGACCGCTCCGATGTAGCCGCGATTTCCTGTCAGCAAAACCTTCATTGATCTTGGTCCTTCCAGAGTTTCCAGGGCGGGTTGCCGCTGTCCCACAACCGCTGCAGAACCGTTTTTTCACGAAGCGTGTCCATGCATTGCCAGAACGATTCATGGCGGAATGCCATTAATTGTCCGTCGGCTGCGAGCCGCTGCATGGGCGCGTATTCGAACATGACATCGTCGCCGTCGATGTAATCCATCACACCCGGCTCCAGCACAAAGAAGGCACCGTTAATCCAGCCTTCCGCAGCCTGCGATTTCTCGTTGAACTCGACAACGCGATGACCGTCGAACTCAATATGTCCATAACGCGCGGGAGGGCGGACCGCAGTCATCGTGGCGAGCTTGCCGTGCGAACGGTGAAAGGCGAGAAGCTTGTTCAGGTTGACATCGGAGACACCGTCACCCCACGTCAGCATAAAAGTATTGTTGCCCATCCATTTCATTAATCGCTTGATGCGACCGCCGGTGCCCGTCCTGATCCCGGTATCGACGAGGTCGACCGTCCAGTCGGGGATCGAGCTCCCATGCCGCTTGATTTCTCCCGTCGCCATGTCGACGGTCATGCTGCCATTGAGGCTGTTGTATTCCGCAAACCAGCGCTTGATGTGGTCACCCTTGTAGCCGAGCGCGATCGCAAATTCCCGGTGCCCGTAGGTATGATAATACATCATGATATGCCACAAAATCGGCATCCCGCCGATTTCAACCATCGGTTTAGGCCGAACTTCGGTCTCTTCAGCAAGGCGGGTGCCGAATCCGCCTGCTAGTATTCCGACTTTCATACGTTCCTCCGCACAATCGGCATTGGCCCGTCGCAAGCGCAAAATGTGTTAGCCAGCCGGGCTCAAAATAAGGCAATGTCCCGAAAATAGAGGTAATCTATCTAAAGTTGATACAACTCACGGTGATCGCAGCCGCCAGATGATGCCCGGTGGATCGTTCGAATCTGCCCTCGGCTAACCCCGGACTGCGGTTTATCCTTGCCGTAAATTTCCTTTCTTCATGGTCGACCCGACAGTGGGACGGATCCGGGCGCTTCAGAGCTTCGTGGCGGACTAGACTTGAAACCCCGAGCTCCGGAAGCCCGGCAATTAACGGAAGGCCTTCTCAGAAAAGAGCTTCAACTTTCAAAGGTAGATCGGGGTCGCGTCAGCTTATTCCAAGTTTCGCTGGCGAGAGAGGCAACCTTCGACTCAACTCCCTCGGGGTACCCCGAAATTGCCCACAGCAAAAACATCGACCCGATGTAGGTCACCGCTCCAGCCATGACGACAGACGCGAGTCCAAGCACCATGTCCGAAAGCGTGTAGAGATTCATTAGCCACTTGTCGGACGATCGAATTACCAATGCCATGATAGATGCACACGCAACAGGTCGCCACGGCGCCAGCAGTTGTTTCGATACCGGCGTCCCTATCAGTTCTTGCACAGCCATCATGGAGCAGAACGACATAAACAGGCCGGTCGCCAATCGCACCGATATGACTCCGTCGATGCGATAGTAGTATGCCCCTAGCACCATCAGGGGCAATTTGAAGCAAACCTCAATTAGCGCAAGTCTGGCGAATGGTTTGATTTTACGGAGCGAAATGACCAGAGCCGGCAGCGGCCCGACAAACAATGACGGGACCATCGCCACCGATAACCACTCCAATATTGGAGCTGCGTCCAGCCACCGCTGACCTAAAACGACCTTGACCATCGGAGCCGAGAGCATGCTCATCCCGATCGAGATCGGCAAGGCAACTGAGACGATCGTGATCGCGCTCTTCCGGTAGGCCGCTCTCATTCGCTCCGCGTCATCGCGCACCAACGCGAAAGCTACGACCAGAGGTCCGGTAACCTGATTTACAATGATCTGCGACGGCATAAACGATAGATTCGATGCCATCGAAAACTGCCCGAGTTCCGCTCGGCTGATAAGCTTTCCCAACAGCAATTGATCCATCTGCCAGTTGAAGGACGTGATAGCCTGCGTCGCCGTCGACCAACGAAGATAATGGGAGAAGTCTCGCCATTTGCTGACAGTGAGGGTCGGCAAATAAGGGGCAACAAAGTATGTCATCGCCACCCCGGTGACCGGATTTGCAATCATCCCGGCAGCAATTGCCCAATAGCTTCTGCTCCACCAGGCGGAAACCACCGATACCAGCAAGGCGACAAGTTTGCTCGAGATCTCCAAGAAAAGGTGCGGACGGTAATCGAGTTTCAATGCATATTCCACGATGAGCGGGCTGCCCATTCCGCGCGCTGCCGCTGCGACTGAAAGGGCGCAGAGAAGCCAACCCGCCCGTTGATCGTTGTAGATCATGGAGAGAGGAATGGACAAGACAACGAGGACCGCGACGAGTATCCCCGATCTTATTAGCTGAAGCGTGAACGCGGTGTCGTAGTGCTCATTAAGTCGCCTTGGCATCGATGTGAGAGCCAAGCCCACGGGCAATTCCATGACCGCTTCGGCAATCAGCACGACCGGCATCGCGATAGCGACGAGCCCGAAATCGGCGGGAGATAAAAGCCGTCCCAATGCGACCAGTGTCACCAAATCAATGCCGCGCGTGACTAACCTGGATACTATGAGAAGTCCGGCGCCAAGCGTCGCGCGAGTTCCCAATTTTTGCGACGAGGGTGCGATTGAGTTGGTCATTCGTAGCGGAAAGTGGGAGAGATCAAAGCTGTATCGGCTAAATCTCGGGCTCGATCGCCTTGCGGCACTCGTGGTCCGGGCGTCCTTTGTATAGCTCGGAGCGAACGATAGTCCAATTCGCCGGCTACGTGAAGCTTGTTATGATTGTCGAATCATTCGGGAGACAGCGTGCGAGGCCGATCCGCGAGCCGACGCAACAGGGCCTGATAGCCGGCGCGCATCCATCGGATCACGGGTGGATCCCGCGCTGGGACCCGGCCCGGAAGGAGCGCCATCGAGACGGCCGGTGTCACCCTCAGCGCGACAACAAGCGATGCCAAAACCGCCATGGTGTAGGCGAGCCCTAATGGCGCAAACAGGCGTCCGACAGTTCCGGACAATGTCATCACCGGCAGCACGACCAGAATAACGGCGAAGGTTGCATAGACGACGGCACTGCGAACCTCGAGCGTCGCATCAAGCACGACCCGCGCGAACGGCCGCGGCTCGGATGATCTCCTGTTCTCCCGCAGGCGGCGGACGATGTTCTCGACATCGATCACTGCGTCATCGACGACCACGCCGATCGCAATGGCGAGGCCGCCGAGCGTCATGGTGTTGCTCCTCTAATGCCGTTTCCACATTCTTCGTGACCTGGAGCGTGTCGGCAGCATATTGTTCCGCCAGATTGAGGATGACGCCGCGGCTGCCTTGGATTGCGGCACCGTCGATCGGCGGTTCAGGCGCGTCAACGACATCGGCCACATTCGCCAGCGTGACGCTCGCGCGAGCTTAAAGGAGCTTGTTTCTATCTTCCGAAAGTCGAGCCACATCCGCATGCGGCTCATCGCCTCGGCGTAGGAAATATGCTTAGGTTTAGAGACGAACACAGTCGAAAGGTGCAACATCGTGCTCCGGATACCGGAGCGCCGAGGGACAAGGCCACAACCACGAAGCCTCGACTAAGGCCAAATCGTTTGGCATGTCGGCTTGGAGTTCAAACAGATGCCCATCTGGTGGTAACATGCCGGCGCCGAATGTCTTAGAAGCGTCATCGCGGACGGCAAGCGTAGCTCGCCAGTGGGTGCGCGGCTACGCGTTGGCAGTGGCGTTAATGCTAGGGTTGGCCCTGGTGGTCCAGCTTGGGCTATACAAGCTAGGTTTCTACCGCGTCACAGCCGATGAGAGCGCAAGGTCGCTAATGGCATTGCGCCTCTCATGGCACAACGCGCTCGATCCGTGGATCTGGCCGCCCTTCTACAAAATCTTCGTCGGTCTGTTCCTCAAGCTGCACAATGACGTTTTTATAGTCCCGCGCGTCCTCGTCGGCATAGCGGGCCTTGTCCTGCTATTGGCTATGCTGCGGCTCGCCGGTGCTCTGTTCGCCGACCGCAAGGTCAGCCTGATAACGACCTTGCTGGCGATCGCGATCCCCGATCGCCTGATCTTCAGCGTCACGCCGATGTCCGACATCTTCTTCTATCTGTTGCTGGTCGGGGCCAGCATCTTCATCCTGCTCTGGCTTCAGGCGGGCGGGCGGTGGCATTTGATCATCGGCTCCGCCTGCCTGATGCTCGCCTCGACGGACCGTTACGAGGGTTGCTTTTTCGCTGTCGCGCTCCTGCTCTATCTGGTGGGCCGCTGGATGCGGGGACGCGATATCGGTCATGGCCTGCTGGCGGCGGTCTCCGTGATCCTTCTGGGTTTTCCGGCATTTTGGATCGTAGATTGCTACTGGTGGTACGGGTCGCTCGATAATCTCTCAGTGACGAGCTGGCAATTCCTCGGTTCCTCCGGGCGTAATTATCTCACGGCTCTCGCTCGCACCCCAGCGGGGTCGTTCATCAGGAATTTGGTATGGAACCCGGTGCTGCTGCTCGGTGTCGCGGCCTGTTGCTGGCTGAGCCTCAAGGATCGGGTGGTGCGTGTTTGGGCGGCGATATTCTTCGCGCCATTTGCGCTGATCACCGCGATGATGATTGCGACTATGAGCATCCCGGGCGCAGCACCATGGCGCACTTCGGGCGCTTGGGTCCTCCTCCTCTTGCCGTTCACCGCGCTGGCTTTGGTCCGCGTCAGTGAACGGCTGTGGCACGGCCGCGCCGGAGCATGGCCGCTGGCGGGGTTCCTCGTGGTTGCGCTGACCCCTCCAGCGATCCACTCGGCGCGGATCGTCCGGAGCGGCATGCTGGAAGACATGACGCAGGTTTGGCGCGGCGAGCGCGGGGCGGGGCTCTATATCAAAGATGAGCTCGTCCGCTTGGGCGACGGCAGGGTGCTGATCGACAGTATGGACAATTACGACTATCTCGATGTGATGACGGGCTCAACGGTGCCTGAACGTTTCGTCTTGACCTCCACAGCTGACCCGGTGGAGGTCGCCAATTTTATGCCGCTCCGAAAAAAATATTACAGCGAGGCCGATGAGGCTATTATCCACAAATACTTCGCAGACCAATTCGACCTCGATCGTGGCGGTTCCACCGAGGCCCTGGCGAAACACGATATCAGGCTCATTCTTGTGAGGAGCCCCAGCCTCGTACAGGGCCTGGACGGCAGTCCCCTGGTCGAGCGGCTGCGCAGCTTTGATGGGTGGATACTTTATCGGGTGCGGTAGAATGCACCCTAATGCTCAAGCGCGGCGGCATCACAAAGGCCGGTAACGGGCGGGCGCGACGTATTCTTGTGGAGTTGGCCCGGAGCTATCGATATCCGCCGCGCGTGAGCCGAGACAAGCAGCCAAAGGTGGAGGCCGCACCGAGGCGCGTGCGCGAGATTGCGTGGAAAGCGCAAACCAGACTGTGCGGGCGCTTCCGGTCACTCGAGCGGAAGGGCAAGCGGCGAACCGTAATCGCCACGGCGATTGCCCGCGAGCTATCCGCCTTCATTTGGGCGATCAATCGAGAGCTCATGGCACATCGACAGGCGTAACGTCGCCCGGGCGCTGTGGACCGCTCGAGTCGTGAGGTGCGCTCGACCGGCTCACAGCCCCCTCCGTTGCAACCAGATTCAGGGGGATAGTCGCAGACATCAATCGTGCAGAAGTGAAGGCGGGACCACGGCAGGGGAATTCCTGAAACCCATTATGTGGCTGATCATCCGATCAACGCCCGACGCTAGACCAGGACAGCCCCGGACGAAAAAACGGAAATGCGGTATCCAACCCGCGCATCAGAGCCTGCTCACCGACGTCTTCGCGTCCCGCCTTCTCCTCTGCACGATCCATCAGCGCAAGAACTTCACGATGAGTCCTCGTGGGGACGGGATCAGGCATGTTCGCGGCTGATGACGGTGCCCGGCATCGGGCCGATCATTTCGAGCGCCATGGTGGCCGCGATCGGCACCGGCGACGTATTCTCCAAAGGCCGTGACTTCGGCGCCTGGCTCGGACTGGTGCCCAAGCAGATCTCGACGGGACCGCACGATCCTCGGCAAAATCTCCAGGCGCGGCAATCGCTACCTGCGCGTTCTGTTCGTGCAGGCGGCATGGGTTGTGCTGGTCAGGATAAAGAACTGGGAACGTTACGGGCTCAAATCCTGGATCGAAGCCGCCAAGAGGCGGTTGCACCACAACGTGCTGGCGATCGCGCTCGCCAACAAGCTTGCCCGCATCGCCTGGGCGGTGCTGGCTAAAGGACGCGCCTTCGAGCTGACGAGGACCGACAATGCATGCGTCCGACCCGCTTGATCCTCGCGTCGTGCTCGGCGCGGTCAAGGCGCAGCCTGGCAACGCCGGAGCCAGCCGCGAGCCAAGCGCCCACGTCGCGGGGCATATCGAACTCAAAGAATTTGCCGTGGCCGCCGCCATTCTCGAAGGCCGCGAAATTTTTTCTGCTGTGGGCCATCGAATAAAAGTGGTCTCCCTGGCCGTAGAGCCAGATCGTCGGCCGATCGTAGCGCACGCCGCACATAAGGTTGCACTGCCCAATGTCCGTTCAGCCGCCTGCCGAAGAGATCGAGTCCTGAAATTGAATGAGTTCACGACGGAACACCGGATACAGCACGTCATTACCATACCCGCTCAAATGATCCCCATCGTAGAATAGAGGCTTGCCATTCTCGAACGCATTACAGGAAGACGCACTGCAAAGCGTCGGCTCCACGTCCCAGATCATCACGCGCTTAATCGTGCCGGAAAAAGAGCGTTCCAGGTCGAGAACGTTCGCTCGCTTGGCGTCGAATTCGCCTCGACTAGTAACGAAGCCCCTCTTGCAGATCGGGTTATTCCGGTTGAACCAGTCTGAACAGCGAAATGGCGGGGACCAGAACACTGGTGTCGGCGCTTCCATGACAACGATGCTGCCACGATTGCTTAATTGTTCAATCAAGGTCCGCACCTCGTCGGCAGCCTCATCGCTGACCTGAGGCATCGGCGCGCTAAATCCTCCCCATTGGTCCCGCAGACGATCAATCCTAAGGCTGGGCAAAAAAACTATGGTCCTCGAGTTGGCCCTTGCCAGCAGATTCTTGCGCGTCGCCTCGCCGAACAGAGCGCATTTGCGTTCGAGGCGCCGCATCGGATCGCGAAAATTCATGAAAGCACAGCCCGGGCTACTATAGATGGCGACCGGCATATCTTGATCATTTGAGAACTGAGCGAGCATTCTTGCATAAGCGCCGGCATGAGAATCGCCCGCGACTAGCATCTGACGCCCGCTTGCCGCTTTACAGGCAAACGGCGTATCAGACCTGATTTCGTTGTCATTCAGGAACAACACACAACCGACATTTGCCGGGGGAGCATCGCTCCAACTATCATCGTGTGAGGTGACACTGAGTGAGATGTGCTTTTGAAGCTTGAAAGCCTCTCGTGAGAGGGCAGCAGCCGAAATCGTTGCAAAGCAAAACAACGCCACGACAGCAGCACGGGGGAGTACCGAAACACGCTTCGAATACCGGATCGGCAGTTCGACCATAAAGTAGGACGCGGTCGCCGCAAGGAAAGTCAAAGGAGCGCTGTCAATTGCTCCGACAGCGATTCCAGGCCGGTCGTCCAGCGCATAAGAACATAGACCGGCCAATGCCAGAGATAGAGCGAGTAGGACAGAAGGCCTATAAAAAAAAGCCAGCGCATCGACAGTATCGAAGAAACTGTCGTTCGGCGGTTGCAGCTGACGACCATGAGCAGACCGGCGGTCGCCATAACCGGCGGAATCGCCCAGGGAAACGGAAAATGGGTCTCGTCGCAGAAAACAAACGAAAACGTGAGAAGTACAAGAAAGCAAGCGCCCAGCACGTTGAGAAACACAATGCCAGCCCGATCGAAACGCGGGCGCCAAGAGATCGAGGTAAGAGCTAGCAGCAAGCCAATTCCGAGTTCCCAAAATCTGCTGGGAATTTGAAAGAAGCTGAAAATCGGGTCTCGGCTCGTCAGTACGGCAGAAGTCCCAAGCGATAGCAAAGACAGAATAAGCGCACTCCATACGACCGCGCGTTTGTATGCGGGAAAGAGAAGTGCTGCTCCGATGATGAACGGGAAGATAAGGTAGAATTGCTCTTCGACACCCAGAGACCATGTATGCGCAAACGGATTATAGTCCGTCCTCGGGCCAAAATAGTCATCATAGGCCGACAGGGCAAGTCGGATATTGCTCAGACCAAAAAATGCAAAAAAAGCAGTATTGCGGTTGGATTGGCTAAGCCAAGCATCGGGAACAAACGCGATCGTAGCCATCGAGGCTATCAACAGCATGACAATCAGCGCTGGCATTATTCTTAGAAATCGGCGTGCATAGAAATACAAGACGACTTCTTTGAATGAATCAAAATGACGCCTGATGATCGAATTGGTGACGACGTAACCCGAGATCACGAAGAAGACGTCGACGCCAACAAACCCTCCAGGCAGAAATTGGGATTTTAAATGGTAGGCCATCACGGTCAGGACCGCGAACGCCCTAAGTCCGTCAATGGCTGAAATATAAGAGCCGTGCGGGTCGACGTCGCTGATTCTAATAAATTGGCTGTCACCCAAATTGTCACTGTGCCGATCAAATGCCATTAGACACCCCTGTTTACCAGCGGGATGAGATCATACAGGGTGACCGCCGTGGGTACCACGGACCACGCCCGGGCGCGGACCGTATGGACAACCTTTTTCGTCCTGATCGCCATCGTCTTCAACCCGCTGATCCCGATCTATCTAAAGAAGCAGGCGTGGATGTACATTGACGGTGCTGTCGCCGCCGTCATCCTCGGGGCCTCCGGTCGTGAAGGTGGCTCTCGTCGCACCGTTGTTGCTGCCGGCCCTGCCGCGCGCAAGCTCGCCCGCTCGGACGATGCGCGAAGATGGCCCTCTTATTGTGGCACCAAACGGAACTGCCGAAGCAGTCACATTTCGGTTGGATCGTTCGTACGCATCCGGCCAGCACCCCAGGCAGGCGCGATGGTCTGCCGCGAAGCGCTCAGGCAGCAACGGCGGCCTTGGACTGTTGGTTCGCCTTCCAATTCCAAGGAAGCAGGTCGGCGACTTTGTTGGCGGGGTGATCTGGAAGCCTGGCCAGCACGTCAGCGAGCCAGGCTTGCGGATCGACATCGTTCATCTTGCGGGTTTATGCCGACCCGCGAACTATGCCGAATGATTCTGGATGTAACCCGTCGCTCCGGCCCATTTGCGATTCATCGAGCGGACTTCGTCCCGGTGCCATTCGGCATAGTCTGGCCATCTACAGCGCATCCAGGAAGTCGAGCAGGCGGTCGTTTGCTCGAAAGCGGGTTGGCTTGCCGCGCTGGCACGGCTTGAGCTTCGCCAAGGCTGCTTCCTTCAGTGCGAGGTGGGGGTGCAGATAGGTCTGCGTTGTCTCGATCGATTCATGACCGAGCCACAACGCGATCACGGAGCAATCGACGCCCGCCTGCAGCAGTTCCATTGCAGCGCCGTGCCTCAGCACGTGCGGCGATACCCGCTTCGACGTCAACGATGGGCATCTCTTGCAGGCGACGCACACATGTTTGGCCAGCAGCGACTGGACGGTGTCGGCGCTAAGCCGGCCGCCGTGCACATTCGGAAACAATGCCTTTGCTCCACGTCGCGCCGGTTCCTTGAGCCATGACTGGAGGGCAACGCGAGCGTGCGTGGTCAGCGGCGTGCATCGCTCCTTTCGTCCTTTGCCGACACATCGGACATGGGCGCCGTGACCGAGATGGACGGCATCCCCATCGAGGCCGATCAGCTCGGAGAGGCGCAAGCCTGTCTGAGCCGCGAGCAGCAGCAGCGTGTAATCGCGGCGTCCGAGCCATGTCGTTCGATCAGGAGCGGCAAGGATCGCCCCAATCTCGGGCCGGGTCAGGAAATGCACTTGGCGCTTATCGTGTCGCTTGCTAGGTATCGCGAGGACGCGCTGGATATGCGCGCTATAGGCCGGTTCCTCAAAGGATGCGAACCGGAAGAAAGAGCGGATGGCGGTCAGGCGCAGGTTGCGGGTCCTGACGTCGACACCCCGCGTCTTCTCAAGGTCCTCGAGAAACGCACCGATGAAGAGCGCATCCAGATTGTCGAGCTCCAAGGCTGACGGCGGCTTGCGGAGCCGCGCCTGTGCGCATGTCGCCCAAGAACAATTCAACTACCGCTGACCGCTTCCCCATGTAGCCGGCTCTCCCGACCGCAGAGCACTATCAGTCAGTCTGACTTCCACCCGGTCATCGGACCCTTCTCACCTCTTCGGCTTGGCAGGTCCCACAAGCTTGCGCCTGAACCGGATGGATCTCCCTTGTTCACGTTGCTTCCTGGCGGTACCGAACCCCGGGAGCACCTCAGACCACTCGCGTTGTCGCGGCCTACGATTCCGCCTTCCCCTTTGAGCGACAGGGTCGGCTACTCCGATCACGTTCGATTTCGGGGCTATGTTCCCGTTCACTTCATTCCGGCCTACATCCGGCATTCCCCGCGCCCTCTGTTTTCAAGGGCGAAAGATTCTGGCACAGCTCGGGCGTATCGCGCCGCGAGGCTGCGAAGCCGCGTTCAGGAACGTGCTCAAGAAGTCGTGTTCACAGGAAAGGCTGCATTCAACATCGATTGTTCGAAAATTGAACAAGCAGGTCGTAGCGCGGAAATCTTTGTCACGGCGCGCAGGCATAAGTGTTACCAGCGTGCCCGCGCCATCCTGAACCGGCCGCACGGTATTCGAAAATTAACCTTCCGCGGCCGATACGAACGGATCGGGGCTGCGCTTTTGAAACCGGGTTCGGTGGCAAAAGTATCTTTCATAACTAACTGGTGCAGTAGATGAGCGTTTACAGAGAAGAGCCGCGTGCAGAGCTGATCCCGATGGCTATCGCCGCGATGGTCGCCGCGGCGGGTATCGTTGCCTTGGTGTGGCTGGACTTCAGCCCGGGAAGCGATTCGCGCAGTGGCGATGACGGCCTGACCACGGCCTCCGCGGTGTCGCGCGCCGGCGCCATCGCGACTCCGTCGGAGCCGCCCACCCGTCTGGAAATGCCGCAAACCGTGCCGGTTCGGTAGTTTTCGCACCCGGCGCCGATTCGTCGCATTGTTCAGGCGAATGAAACCGCCACGCTTCCCAGCCCCGACAAATCCATCATCACGCTGTCGCCCGGCATGCGAGCCACAAGGTCTTGACCAGACTGCCGGTCAGCACGATCTCGCCCGCGCGCAGCCCCTTGCCGCGGGCGGCGAGATGATTGGCGAGCCACGCCAGCGCGTAATGGGGATGGCCGAGCACGTCGGCGCCGGTGCCGCGGCTGACTTCGGCGCCGTTGATCGACGCGCGCGGCCGACCACATCGAGCAGATCGGGCGCCGCGGATCGCGCCACCGGTTGGCCGAGCACGCAGCCGGCGGCGAAGAAATCGTCCGCCACCAAAGTCGGCGCGCCGATGGTCTGCCAGTCGGCATAGCGGTCATCGACGATTTCGATCGCCGGCAGATAGGCCTCGATGGCGTGCGCGACCGATGTCGGCGCTGAACGGCGCCGCCGAAGGCTGCGAGATCGCGCGCCAGCCGCACCGCGATTTCGCATTCGACGCCGACCCGGACGAAATCGTTTGCGCGCAGCGACACGCCGCTTTGATGAACGCCTTTGGCAAACACGCCGCCGCCGCAAGGGTGCGGGAATATTCGAGATATTGCTGCATCACCACGCTGGTGCAGCCGATCTTGTAGCCGACCAGGCGCCGAAATCGGCCGCCAGCAGATCGTGAACCGCATCCTGAATCCGATACCCTTCGGCTTCGTCCTGCGGCGCGGCGTCCGCGGCCAGGGATTGCAGCGGGGTGCGGCTGCGGCGGGCGGAGGCGATGGCGGTTGCGGCCGCGATATTCTGGTTCATCGGCGGCGGCTTTCCCAGCGTCATTTCAAGACAACGCGCAAGACCGGCGGCCGCGCGCGGCGGTCACACCTCAGTCTGCCGGCGACCTATTCGTCGCGATAGACCTTCTCGCGCTTCTCGTGGCGCTCCTGCGCTTCCACCGACAGCGTCGCGATCGGGCGGGCTTCGAGCCGCTTCAGCGAGATCGGCTCGCCGGTCTCCTCGCAATAGCCGTAGGTGTTGTCGTCGATGCGCTGCAGCGCCGCGTCGATCTTGGAGATCAGCTTGCGCTGTCGGTCGCGGGCGCGCAGTTCGATCGCGCGGTCGGTTTCGGACGAGGCGCGGTCGGCGAGATCGGGATGATTGACGTTCTCTTCCTGGAGCGTCTGCAGGGTGATCCGCGATTCCCGCAGAATCTCGTCCTTCCACGCCAGCAGCTTGGCGCGAAAATAATCGCGCTGGCGGTCGTTCATGAAAGGCTCTTTTTCGGAGGGTCGATAATTTTTCAACTTTTCCAAGGCCAGCCCATCTGTCATGTGCAAGGCGGACGAAAAAGGGTCCGTCCGCGCGCGCCTTATATAGCGGCGTCATGTGACAGACAATATCGGCCTCGGCCAGGCCGCGAAACTGTGCAGTGCGGCGGTTTCGCCGCAGGAACCGGCGGTGCGCCAAGCCGGCGCCTGAGGCGGCGCTGGCCTCGGAAGAACCGCCGGGGCTAGAACTGCCCGGCTTTGGCCAGTTCCACTTCGACCCGCAACTCGATCTCGGACAGCACCGCGTCGAGGCCGGGGTCGCCGGAGGTGGATTTGAGGTTGGCGGCGGCGTCCCGCAGCCGGCTCACCGTCGAGGCGTTGAAATTGCCGGACAACAGGCCGATCTTGAGGTCATCCAGCACGTCGAGCGCACCTTTGCCGCGCTGCACCGAGCGCTTGCGGCGTTCGGTCGGATCCTCGATGCCCTGCATCGCCAGCAGCGCGTCGATGTTGGCCGCCGCCTTGGGCGCCATCACCGCGCGGCTCTCGGAGGTCGATGCCGACTCTTCCGGCAGCGCAAAGCTGGTCGAACTGGTTCGCCTGGTGCTGGCCGACGGAGATCCCGAGAGTGGTGCCGTTGGTCCGTAGATGCGCATCGTTGGTTCTCGCGGTGTGTGCGGCGAGCTTCGCCCTGTTATGGTTAATGGAGCGTAAATGACCCGGCAAAATCTGCCGCCGCGGGCAGTTTCGCCGTGGCGGCAGGCCCGGCCCGCGGCCCGCACCGGATATTTTATTCAACAATATCAATATGATTAGACTCATGAAACGGGCGTGGCACGGCGCTCGCATAGTTAATGCCGGATCGCCGTCATGGGAGTGATGCGCCGGATCCAGCCAAGACCTCAGCGGGGAGCAGAGGATGCCAAGCGTCTATTCGGCGAGAGTATTTCGGGTGGTCTGCGCCGCGTTGCTGGCGCTGGCGTCGTCCGCGATTCCCGCGGGCGCGACCTCCCGGATCAAGGATCTCGCCAATATCGAAGGCGTGCGGCAGAACCAGCTGATCGGCTACGGCCTCGTCGTCGGCCTCAACGGCACCGGCGATACCCTCAACAACATTCCCTTCACCAAGCAATCGCTGCAGGCGATGCTCGAGCGCATGGGCGTCAACATCCGCGGCGCCACCATCCGCACCGGCAACGTCGCCGCCGTGATGGTGACCGGCAATTTGCCGCCGTTCGGCACCCAGGGCACCCGGATGGACGTCACGGTCTCCTCGCTCGGCGATGCCAAGAACCTGCAGGGCGGCACCCTGCTCGTCACCCCCCTGCTCGGCGCCGACGGCAACGTCTATGCGGTGGCGCAGGGCTCGGTCGCGATCGGCGGTTTTCAGGCCGAAGGCGCCGCCGCCAGCATCACCCGCGGCGTGCCGACCGTCGGCCGCATCGCCAACGGCGCCATCATCGAACGCGAGATCGAATTCGCGCTCAACCGCCTGCCCAATGTGCGGCTGGCGCTGCGCAACGCCGATTTCACCACCGCCAAGCGCATCGCCGCCGCGGTCAACGACTATCTCGGCGCCAAGAGCGCCGAGCCGATCGATCCCTCGACCGTGCAGCTCTCGATCCCCGCCGGAATTCAAGGGCAACGTCGTCGCCTTCCTGACCGAGATCGAGCAGTTGCAGGTCGAACCGGACCTCGCGGCCAAGATCGTGATCGACGAACGCTCCGG
The DNA here is from genome assembly GCA_963734795.1 of uncultured Alphaproteobacteria bacterium. Taxonomy (GTDB): domain Bacteria; phylum Pseudomonadota; class Alphaproteobacteria; order Rhizobiales; family Xanthobacteraceae; genus Bradyrhizobium. The sequence continues at coordinate 157,028 of CAVTIW010000006.1, read as the reverse complement.
CATCATCGTGATGGGCCGCGACGTCCGCGTCGCCACCGTCGCCGTCGCCCAGGGCAATCTCACCGTCACGATTTCCGAAAGTCCGCAGGTCAGCCAGCCCAATCCGCTGTCGCGCGGCCGAACCGTGGTGACGCCGAATTCGCGCGTCGGGGTGACCGAAGACGGCAAGAAATTCGCGCTGGTGAAAGACGGCGTATCGCTGCAGCAGCTCGTCGACGGCCTCAACGGGCTCGGCATCGGCCCGCGCGACCTGATCGGCATTCTGCAGGCGATCAAGGCCGCGGGCGCGATCGAAGCCGACATCGAGGTGATGTGATGCAGATCAATACTGAGCAACACCAGCCACGCCGCCGCACGCCCAAGACCGCGATCCGACCTATCAACGGCCGTCCGGATTTCACGCTGGACGACGCGCTGACCAAGGTATCGCCGCAGGCGCAGGCCAAGGCCAAGTCGACCGCGACCGATTTCGAGGCGATGTTTCTCAACCAGATGTTCTCGCAGATGACCACCGGCCTCAAGGGCGAAGGCCCGTTCGGCAATACGCCGGGCACCGGCGTGTGGCGCTCGATGCTGACGGAACAATATTCGAAATCCTTCGCCAAGGCCGGCGGCGTCGGAATTTCCAAAGACGTCTATCGCGAGCTGATTCTGCAGCAAGCCAAAAGCGCCAGCCAAGTCCAGGAAAACCCGACATGAACCAGCATCCTCGCAACGGCAGCCGGCGCCCGCGCCGATCCCGATGGCGTCGACGCCCGCCGAAGCCCGCAAGCTCGCCGAGAACCTGATGGATGTCATGAGCGCACTGCTCGGCGTCATCGAGCGCGAAACCGAACTGGTTCGCGCCGGCAAGATCCGCGAGGCGATGACGTTCGAGCCGAAGAAGACCGAATTGTCGCGCCGCTATGCCGGCGCGATCGCGCTATCTGAAGGTGAGCCAGAAATATCTGTCGCAGGCCGCGCCGGAGCTTTTGACCACGCTGCATCGTCATCACGACGTGTTCCGCGCCATGCTGCAGATCAACCTCACCGTGCTGGCGACGGCGCATGCGGTGTCCGAAAGCATCGTGCGCGGCGTCAACACCGAAATGCAGCGCCGCAATATTCCCAACACCTACACCGCGGCCGGGCGGCGCGCGGCGCCGGGACCGCGGCACATCACGCCGCTGGCGGTCAGCCGCTCGCTCTGACATCCGCGGCGGCGCGGTTGGCAATACCGACATTTTTCATAAAATTTGCGCGCCGATATCAGCGCGACATTCAGTGCATTCTCTAACGCGACGTTGAGAGGTCCAGATTGATGGTAGCGATCGGAGGGGTTGGGATTTGAACTCGAGGGAAGCCAGGAGGCTGCCATGAGTACGGATTTCAGCATCAAACCGGTGGGGGCACCGGTTGCCACACCTGTCGCCCAGCCCGTGAGCGCGGCGGCCGATAACGCTGTCGCGACCGAGCTGCCGCCAGGCCAGAGCGTCACGGTTGCGGACCCGAGCGCCGGCGTCGCAACGATCTGAGCGCGAGCGATTACGTATCGCATCAGGCCTTTCTCGATCGCGCGGCGGCCTCGATCGTCTATCAGGTGATCGACAGCAGAACCGACCTGGTGGTGGAGCAGTATCCCGACGAAGCCGATGCTGCGCCGTCGCGCCTATTTCCACACGCTCGATCTGACCAAAGGCCAGCCCACGCGTCCTCTCGCCACCGACCGCAAGGCCTGAAAGTCAACGCTGGCTAATGGCTCTGAATGCCCATGATGTCAGCCACGATACGCGTGCATTAACCGCAAGCCGTCGGGCGCGGCCCGACAGCCCGGGGCGATATCGCAGCTGATGTCGATCGGCAATTCCAGTTTCGCCGATTCCGGATTGATCTGCACTTCAAGACGGTCAAGGCCTGCCCGACAAACCCGCAGCGATATTGGAGTTGATGTCGATCAGCGACTGCAATTTTTCCGGCTTCGGATCGACCTGCATGTCGAGGGTTCGCTGCATCACGAAGACTGCGATATTCAGGATGTTCTGGCGAACTTCGAGCGGCTGGGGATTGTCGTTGCTTTCCGCCGCACCCATGAAAATAGTCCAAAGCCGGCGGTTGAACAGAAGTGCGGCCTGCATCGTCTTGTCAGCCCCATTCCAGTTGGTCTGGACTTCGACAAGCTTCCTTGCCGCCATCAACAGCGTCTGCGCTTCGATTTCACGAGGAGAGGAAGATGCTTGGGCGGTGCGAGCGTAGGCTGCATGGGACATTCATGACCTCGAGAGGGGGTTACGCAGGACGCGGGCTTCGGAGCTGCCCAAGTTTCATACTTGGTTTGCCTTTAAAATATGGTTAGCGGAGGCTTCCAAAATGCTCGGAACCGGGCAAATCGAGGCGCTCCTCGCCGGACGGCCCATATCAAAAACGGCGGGGTTTCCCCCGCCGTTTCACTTTTGGTTCTTTGCAGTCGAGATCAGCGCAGCAGCTGAAGCACGCTCTGCTGGGACTGGTTGGCCAGCGCCAGCGCGGACACCGCGATCGACTGGCGGGTCGACAGCGCCTGGCTGTTGGCCGCTTCCTCGTTGGTATCGGCCAGCGTCAGGTTCGATGCGCCGGTCTGCAGCACGTTGATCAGGCTCGTCGAGAAGTCCTGACGGATCTCCACGATCGACAGGTTCGAACCGAGCGAGGATGCTTCCGAGCGCAGCGTGGTGCTGGCAGCGTTCAGCGAGGTGAGCACCGAGTTGGCCGAGTTGTTGTCGAGGAAATCGGTACCGGCGGTCAGGGGCGACAGATCGAGGCCGGCGGTGTTGAAGGTGACGCCCTGGATCGCCAGCGTCGACTTGCCGGTTTCGTCGAATGTCAGGTTGAGGGTGTCGCCCTGAAGCAGGTTGATGCCGTTGAACGAGGAATCCTGAGAAGTCGTATTAATCTGCGCCAGGATGTTGTTGTACTGGGATATCAGGCCTGCGCGGGTGGCCTGAGCATTCGGGTCTGCGGTGGGCGCCGGTCCGGTTAGCCCGGCAAAGGCTGCGAAGGCGCTGCCCGCGGCCGTTGCAGAGCCGCTGATGGTGCCGATGGTGGACGAGGCCGCATTGTTGCTCGTCGTGATGGTGATGACGCCGGTCGAGTCGACGGTCGCCTGCAGGTTGTTGGTGGCCAACTGCGGCGTTGAGCTGGTTCAGCGTCGAGACATCGCCAGAGCCGGTGCCGAAGGTGATGGTGTTCGCGGTACCGCCGCCGGTAGCGCCGATGGTCAGCGTTTCACCGGAGAGGCTGCTGACGCCCGGAGTGAGAGGCTGGTTAACGCCGCTGCCGAGACCCAGTGCAGCGAGCGCGGCACTGTTCGAACTGGTGATGGTCAGCGGCGCACTCGTGCCGGTATGCAACGAGATCTTGCCGCCGGAGATCGACGCGGCGTTGGCACCGGTCGAACCGGTAATCTGTATCGATCGCCGTGAGCAGGTCCTGCACCGTACCGGTGGTGCTGATGGTGCCGCCGTTGGCAGTCGTGCTGGTCGGATTGGTGCTGCTGAAGGTAAGGGTCTTGCCGTCGACCGTGAGTGTATCGCCGCTGGCAAAGGCCGTCGAGAGCAGCGCCGCTCGCTGCCCGCACGGCGCACCCGAAAGCAGCGGTGCCGGTAGTAAGAGGTCGCCGTGGTCGCCGCCGCTTGCCGCGGTGTGGGTCGACGTTGCTGCCGGTGAGACCGAGCGCCGTGAGAATGGTGGAGGCGTTCGTTCCGCCGAAGGTGAAGTCGCCACCTGTGGTGGTGGTAGCCAGGGTAATGTTACCGCTGCCGTTGACCGCGGCGGTACCGGTTCCGCCGCTAGACCCGGCTCCGATTGCGGTGAGGAGGTCACCCAGTGTCGACGTCGTGCCCGCGCCGATGCCGATCGTCGTGGTGCTGCCGACGGTCGTGGTCGAAGTCGCGCTCGAACTGAACGTGATGGTCTGCGTCCCGACCGTGAAGCTGTCGCCGCCAAGCGCGGAAAGATTGAGGTCTCCGTTCGCGGTGCTCAGCGTTGATGCCGCGGCTGCCGCGCCGCCCCCGACGAGCGTCAGCGCGGTGGTGCCGGTCTCGGTTCCGGCTGCGGCAGAGACCGCCGCGGCAGTGGTCGCGCTGGCGGCGGCAGCGGCGGTGAAGGTCGCGTCGGTCGCGGCGCCCGTGGTGCCGAGCAGGTTGTTGGCGGTGGCGCCGGTGACTTGCGCGCTCGAGATGCTGGATTTGGTCGAATAGCCGACCGGGGTCTGCAGCACCTGGTTGGCGACCGACTGGGCGCTGGCGACCAGGCTCTGCAGCGAGGTGATGCCGGTGTTGGCGGCCTGCAGAACCTGCACGCCATTGCCGATGCCGTCGAGCAGATTGCTGATGTCGCCGGCGCGATTGTTGAGCGACTGCGCCGTGAAATAGCTGGTCGGGTTGTCGAGCGCCGTATTGACCTTGTTGCCCGTGGAGAGATCGTTTTGGGTGGTCGCCAGCAGCGCAGCGGTCGACTGCAGCGAGAGCAGGTTCTGGCGAACCGAGGCCGAAAGAACAATGCCGGTCATGTGTCAAACCTTCCTAGTTTTACCTCCGTGGTTCTACTGAGACTCCTTTAAATTAGAGTTAATACCGGCTTAAGTTGTTTGATTAACGCTTTCCTGCCTGACCTGTAACGCCGTCGAGCGGCTCCGCCTCGCCGGGGTCCCCAAACATGAAAAAACGGCGGGGTTTCCCCCGCCGTTTCGCTTTTGGTTCTTTGCAGTCGAGATCAGCGCAGCAGCTGAAGCACGCTCTGCTGGGACTGGTTGGCCAGCGCCAGCGCCGACACCGCGATCGACTGGCGGGTCGACAGCGCCTGGCTGTTGGCCGCTTCCTCGTTGGTATCGGCCAGCGTCAGGTTCGATGCGCCGGTCTGCAGCACGTTGATCAGGTTCGTCGAGAAGTCCTGACGGATCTGCACGATCGAGAGGTTCGAACCGAGCGAGGAGGCTTCCGAGCGCAGCGTGGTGCTGACGTTGTTGAGAGACGCCAATACCGTGTTGGCCGAGTTGCTGTCGAGGAAGTCGGTACCGGCGGTCAGGGTCGACAGACCGAGGCCGGCGGTGTTGAAGGTGACGCCCTGGATCGCCAGCGTCGACTTGCCGGTTTCGTCGAACGTCAGGTTGAGGGTGTCGCCCTCGAGCAGGTTGACGCCGTTGAACGAGGAATCCTGCGACGTGGTATCGATCTGCTGCAGGATGTTGTTGTACTGGGAGACCAGGCCTGCGCGGGTGGCCTGGGAGTTCGGGTCTGCGACCGGCGCAGGTCCGGCTACCCCGGCAAAGGCTGCGAAGGCGCTGCCCGCGGCCGTTGCAGAGCCGCTGATGGTGCCGATGGTGGACGAGGCCGCATTGTTGCTCGTGGTGATGGTGAGGACACCGGTCGGGTCGATGGTCGCCTGCAGGTTGTTGCCGGCCAGCGCGGCGTTGAGTTGGTTCAGCGTCGAGACCTCGCCAGCTGCGGTGCCGAAGGTGATGGTGGTCGCGGTACCGCCGCCGGTAGCGCCGATGGTCAGGTTCTCGCCGGAGAGGCTGCTGACGCCCGGGGTGAGGGCCTGGTTAACGCCGCCGGTGAGACCGAGCGCAGCCGAGCGCGGCACTGTTCGAACTGGTGATGGTCAGGGGCCGCACTCGTGCCGGTATGCAACGAGATCTTGCCGCCGGAGATCGACGCGGCGTTGGCGCCGGTCGAACCGGTGACCGTATCGATCGCATCGAGCAGGTCCTGCACCGTACCGGTGGTGCTGATGGTGCCGCCGTTGGCAGTCGTGCTGGTCGGATTGGTGCTGCTGAAGGTCAGGGTCTTGCCGTCGACGGTGAGCGTATCGCCGCTGGCAAAGGCCGTCGAGAGCACGCCGCTCCCGCCCGCAGGCGCACCCGAAAGCGCGGTGGCGGTAGTAAGGTTCGCCGTGGTCGCCGCTGCTCGCCGCGGTGTGGGTGACGTTGCTGCCGGTGAGACCGAGCGCCGTGAGAATGGTGCAGGCGTTCGTTCCGCTGAAGGTGAAGTCGCCACCTGTGGTGGTGGTGGCCAGGGTAATGTTACCGCTGCCGTTGACCGCGGCGGTACCGGTACCGCCGCTGGACCCGGCTCCGATGTGCGGTGAGGATGGTCACCCAGAGTCGACGTCGTGCCCGCGCCGATGCCGATCGTCGTGGTGCCGGCGCGGTCGAGTCGTTGGTCGCGGTCGCGCTCGAACTGAACGTGATGGTCTGCGTTACCGACCGTGAAGGTGTCGCCGGCAAGCGCGGAAAGATTGAGGTCTCCGTTCGCGGTGCCGAGCGCTGATGCAGCGGTTGCCGCGCCGCCACTGACGACCGTCAGCGCGGTGGTGCCGGTCTCGGTTCCGGCTGCGGCAGAGACCGCTGCGGCAGTGGTCGCGCTAGCGGCGGAGGCAGCGGTGAAGGTCGCGTCGGTCGCGGCGCCGCGTGGTGCCGAGCAGGTTGTTGGCGGTGGCGCCGGTGACTTGCGCGCTCGAGACGCTGGACTTGCGTCGAATAGCCGATCGGGGTCTGCAGCACCTGGTTGGCGACCGACTGGGCGCTGGCGACCAGGCTCTGCAGCGAGGTGATGCCGGTGTTGGCGGCCTGCAGAACCTGCACGCCATTGCCGATGCTGTCGAGCAGATTGCTGATGTCGCTGGCGCGATTGTTGAGCGCTGCGGCGGTGAAGTAGCTGGTCGGGTTGTCGAGCGCCGAGTTGACCTTGTTGCCGGTGGCGAGGTCGTTCTGGGTCGTCGCGAGCAGCGAAGCAGTCGATTGCAGCGAGAGCAGGTTCTGGCGAACCGATGCGGAGAGAACAATACGACATTTTTCATACCTTTCTGGTGTGAAACTGGAGTGCGAGCGTAATCCCGATCTTTTTTGATCGGGCGACCGGGTCACGTTGGAAGCAAGTTTCTAACAAAACATGAATCGGAGCCGCTCTGCCGATTCCCCGGTCACGCCGGCGACGCACTGATCGGCGATTTCCTGATCGCGTGATTTGAAGATAACGCTGGTACGACTGCACATTCGTGCGGCATCGGCTTTCGTTTACGAAGCGTTAACCATATTGGGAAAGGATTGCGACCACATCGGCCAAAAAGCATCGGCGCGCCCCGGCGCGACCCCAGCCGGCACTCATTGGAATTCGCTGCATTGAAAGCTCGCGCAGGACGCGGCAACGGAGAACAGCCATGGCTTTAAAAGTCGAGCTCAAGCCCCACGAGCGGATCATCATCGGCAACTGCGTGATCACCAATACGGATCAGCGTGCCCGGCTGCTGATCGACGGCGACAAGATTCCGATTCTGCGCGAGAAGGACATCATGACGCCGGAAACCGCCAATACGCCGGCCAAGCTGGTCTATCTGGCCGTGCAGCTGATGTATATCGCGCCGGACCCCCAGGTTAACCATGGCACCTACTTCAGTCTGGTGCGCGACATCGTCACCGCCGCGCCGAGCGCGTGGCCTGTGATCGAAGAGATCAACAACTGTATTTTGAATGGCGACATGTATCAGGCGTTGAAGGAAGCCAAGAAGCTCGTGGCCTACGAGAAGAAGCTCCTGGACCTTCATGAAGCTGTCCGCAGCCAGCACGCGGCCGCCTGACGCAAGACTGCTTACATCGCCAGCGGCGGGGAACGCCCGACGTCCAGCACGAGGCCTTCGCCGGAACACGATCGCTGCGCTCCGAACTCGAGCACCGCGGCGATCAATGCGTCGATATCGCAGGTGTCGGTGCGGTGATTGACGATAGCCGCCCGGATCGCGAGCTGGCCACCGAGAGTCGTCGTCGATGGCGCCGCAATCCCGGATTCCTGGATATCGATGACGATATCGCCATTGACCTTGTTGGCATCGGCTGCGCGATAGCGGAAGCAGACGATGTTGAGCTGAACCGGCGCCAGCAGTTCCAGCCGCGGCTCGGCCAGGATCCGCGTCTCCAGATATCCGGCAAGCGCGCAGGTGCGCGTGATGATCGCTCCCAGCTTTTCGGTCCCATAGGTCTTCAGAGTGAACCAGGTCTTGAGCGCGCGAAAGCCGCGCGACAAATCGGGCCCGAGATCGCAGGGCCAGGATGAGCCGGCGGCGAGGCCTCTGGTTTCCCGGCGCAAATAGGCGGCCGGCGCGGAAAAAGTGTCGCGGTGCTGCTGGCCGTCGCGAACCATCAGGAAGCCGGCGTCATAAGGCACCTGTCCCCATTTGTGGAAATCAAGCGCGATCGAATCCGCGTGTTCGATTCCGGCCAGCCGCGGCGCCAGCGCCGGCGAGAGAATTCCGAGCGCGCCATAGGCGCCGTCGACGTGAAACCAGAGACCTTCCTCGCGGCACAGCGCGCTCAGCGCGCTCAGATCGTCGATGGCGCCGATATCCACCGTTCCGGCCGAGCCGACGACGAGAAACGGCTTCAGGCCGGCGTCGCGATCCAGCGCGATCCGGGCGCGCAACGCGGCCACGTCGATGCGGTGAAATCGATCGACCTCGACGCACCGCAGTGCGTCGCTGCCGAAGCCGGCGAGGTCCATCGCCTTGGCGATGCAGCCATGCGCCGCCGTCGAGGTATAGGCCGTCAGCGATGCGCCTTCGTCGCCGACGCCGCGCTGCCGGACGGACTGTCCCAGCGCCGCTGTCCGCGCCACCAGCACCGCCATCAGATTGGCCATCGACGTGCCGGTGACGAAAATCCCGCTCGCCCCGCTCGGGAAGCCGAACATCGAGCGCGTCCATTCGACCACCTGACGTTCGACCTCGATCGGAATGTGATCGCGCCCGCCGAGATTGGCATTGAGGCCGGCCGCCAGCATCTCCGCCAGCATGCCGACCGCGGTGCCGCCGCCATGCACCCATCCCATGAAGCCCGGATGAACGTTGCCGGTCGCATAGGGGACGATGAAATCGGTGAATTCCCGATAGACCTCGCCAACACCGGAAGGCTGGCGCGGAAGCTCGGCATGAAACCGCGCGCGAACTTGATCCGGTATCGGTTGCCAGACCGGCCGATCGCGGATGTTGGCGGCATAATCGAGCATGTCATCGAGCATGCGATGACCCTGGGCGCGGATATCGTCCCAATTCTGCGGATCGAGCGTCTCGCTCGATTCGGACAGCGACGGTCCTTCGCGCAACACCGCCGTCACGCCGCGCGCTCCCGTCCGTGCCGGGCGCGGCGATCGAGCATGGCCGCGAACGCATCGAATACCTTGCGCATCTGCGGCGGCTTGTACGGAAAAACCTCGGGCGAATCCATATCGTGCACGATCGCGGTATTGTCGGCCTCGAAAATCAGCAGCGATCCGCTGTTGGTCTCCGCACAGTCGACCGTGAAATAATCGAGACCGATCCGATCGGCCAGCCCGGCCAGCGCGGCTTGATGGCGGCGCGCGAAGCCGATGTCGAACGTGCGCATGAAGGTTTCTTCTTCGAGACGCTTGCTGGCGCTGACCGACATTCCCGCGTTGAGATACCAGATGTCCCAGCGATCGGCGATCGCCAAATGACATGCGTAAGGCCGGCCATCGACGAAAACAATCCGGCACTTGCGAAACAGGCCGTCGTCATCAGAGTAATCGACAAAACGCGAAATGAAAAATTCCTGCTCTTGTCGCTCGCCGAGATAGCGCTCGATCGCGGCGCGGTCGTCGATCTTCGCAAGACCTGCGCCGGCATGCGATCCGCGCGGCCTGACGATGACGGGAAAGACAAGATCGGCTGCGATGTCGCCGAGCGCATCGGCCGACCGCGACAGGTCGGACAATTGCCGGCGTGCGACGCCGGTGGTGGTCGGAATCTCAAGACCCTCAATTCCGCCGAGCAGATGATGCAGCTTGTCGCGATCCAGATTGCAGACGAGACGCGGCGGATTCAGCAGCGGCCGCGGCCAGCGCGACGCCATCAGGTCGATCTTGCGCAGCGCATCACGGCACTCCTCCGAGTCGGACGCGATCACGATGGCGACGTCATGATCGGGCAGCGGCGCGGGCAATTCGACTTGCCGGGATGACGTACAGCGTCATCAGCTCGATTCCGGACTGCTCCAGCAGGAACTCGATCGGCGTGTTGCTGCCCATGTCGGTCGCAGCCGCCAGCGCCAGAACGCGCAGCCGCGGCTTTTGCACCGAGCACGGCGAACGAAACAATTGATGGGACGCCAGGATCTCGTCCTGGATGGCGAGGCCCGATTCCTTGTCGCCGAGCAATTGCGCGATCAGCGACAGGTCGAGCCCCTCGCCTGCTTCCGCAGTGCCGTCGAGCACCTTGGTGATCAACTCCTGCCACAGCGGACGAAGCTCGTTCCCGGTGACCGCCATTTTCGTGAGCCGGGCCACGCCGATACGGTCCGCGCAAGCAGGCCGAACCGGGCCGGCCTGTTCGGGGGAAGCGGATTGCATCTCACGCTGCATCGGTCGCCACCGCCGGTGCGGCAAACTGCGACGAGACGTCGCCGTGGAACACCGACGGGCCGACATGGTCGAGGTGGCTCTCGAGGTCAGCCCAGATCTCGCCGCCGATATCGGTCCAGCGCTTGCAGAAGGCGAAATCCTCGCTGAGATAGGTTCCGGTCTTCGGATCGATCATGCATTCGAACAGCGCAAACCGGTTGGGACTTCCGGCCAGCGCATCGAGCGAATGCTCGCGAAAGAACTGCAGCGATGCGTAAGCGGGATGCGCGCACATCTTCTCGAACACGTGGCGCCGGATCATCAGAAATCCGGTCCCGGCGTAGCGCACGCGGGTAAAGCCGTTGACGACGGCGACATGATCCGGATCGTTGATCTCCAGCACGTAGTCGAGCGAGGCCGACGGCAATTTCGGCCGCTTGGTCTCGATCGCCCGCCTCACCTTTTCCCAGTTGACGCGCTTGATCGGATAGACGCCGGCCACCACGTCGGCCCCGGATTCGATCAGCCGGAACACCTGGTCGGGCTCAAAGCCGATATCCGCGTCCACGAACAGGAAGTGCGTCGCGGCGGGATCATCGAGAAACATCGTCATCAGATTGGCACGCGCGCGCGTAATCAGCGCGTCGCCATCCCGCATCAGGATCTTGAGTTCGATGTTGGATTTGGAGCGCAAGACGCGCTGCAGCTGGAAGATGGAGCTGGCGTAGATGCTGGAAACCTGGCCGCCGAAACAGGGCGTCGCCAGCACAAGGTGAATTTGCTCGGTCATCAATGGCTCCGAAAGCGGCGGACGCTCGCCTGCAATTCTGACCAAACAGTAAATAGACGTGGTTAACGAAATCCTAACGGCGGCGGCCTCCCCCAAAGGCCCGGCCATGGCGGGCTAGTTCAATCGCCGCAATTCGTCGCGCACGCGAACGACCACGCTGTCCCAGTCGCCAAAGGCCGGCTGCCGCAACAACTTCGCCGTCGGATACCAGGGAGTTGTCGTCGCGGTTCCGCATCCAGCGAAAATCCGCCGCATGGGGCAGCAGGATCAGCACCGGCTTGCCCAGCGCTCCGGCCAGATGCGCCACCGCCGTATCGACGCGAGACGACGACGTCGAGCAACGAGATGACGGCGGCGGTATCGGCGAAATCGCGAAACCCGCTGCCGAGATCGACCAGGTTCGGCAGGCCAGCCAGGGTCTCGCCATCCGCAGTTCGCAACTCGCTCTGGAGGCTGAAACAGCGGACCGGCGGATCCTCGAATAACCCGGCGAGACGCGCAAGCGCGATCGATCGGTTGCTGTCATTCTTGTGCGAAGAGCGACCCGGACCAGACAAATCCGGCGCGCGGACGCCCCGGCGGCAAACGATCGCGCCAGTGCCGCGACGCGCTCGGCGGGCGCGGCGAGATATGGAATGGCGGCCGGGATCGTGCCGGGCTGCGTTCCGCATGCGAGCGGAAGGCTGAGCAAGGGACAATGCAGGTCGAAGGCCGGAAGCCGCTCGCCGGAAGCCAAGACGGTGATGTCGGGGAGCTGCGACAACAGCGGCAGCAACTCCGGCTGAACCTCGCAGATCACCTTCGCGCCCTGCCCTGCAAGCAACGGCGCATAGCGAATGAACTGGAGGGTGTCGCCAAATCCCTGCTCGGCGTGGAGCAGAATGGTCTTACCGGAGATCGGCTCGTCTCCGAGCCATGGCGGCGTTTGAAACGGCCGGCGATAGCGGGCAAACGCGCCGGTCTTCCAGCGCCATTCATAGGCTTTCCAGCCCGCATCGAAATCACCCAGGGTCAGATGCGTCATCGCGGCTTCGAAATGGGCCTCGGCAAACTCCGGCGCCGCCGCGAGCGCGGCCTCGAAGTCGACAAGCGCGTCGGCCGGCCGGTCAAGGCGGCGCAAGCGCGTGACCGCGATTGGTCAGGATCTGCGGATGACCGGGCATCGCGGCAAGGGCGGCGTCGTAGCTCGCCTTTGCCGCAACGGGCTGGTTGAACCGCAGCAGCGTGTTGCCCCTGTTGACGAGAACGCCGACATGTTCAGGCGCAATCGCAAGCGCGGCGTCGTAACTGGCTAGCGCCTCGGCGATGCGGCCGAGTTCAAGACAGCTGTTGCCGAGATTGTAGAGAATTTCCGGATGATCCGGCGCCAGGCGCAGCGCATTGCGGTAACTCGCGATCGCCTCGTCGTGGCGTCCCGTCGCATGAAGCGCCAGCCCGAGATTCGACATCGCATCGGCGGAGCCGGAATTGACCCTGAGCGCCTCGGCAAGGAAATGCAGCGCCTCGACCAGGCGACGGCGCTGGAAGTTGAGCATTCCGAGCAGGTGCAGTGCATCGAAATCTTGCGGCCGGTGCTCCAGAATCCCGGCGCATAACCCTTCGGCCTTGTCGAGATCGCCTTGCTTGAAATGAGCTATAAGCCTGCCGCTGCAGGCGAGACAGGTTCGGCATCCGCCCAGAACTTTTTTGCCGCTTCGCCGACACCAGGCCGTCTTTCCGGATCACAGACCGTCGCGAAAGCCGCCCGACGCCTCGACCAAAACAAGGTCGCCCCTCAGCTGCCGGATGGCCCTCGAATCAGCCAACGCCCGGCAGGCTAGCATTTTGCGCAGCTGTCTGCCGGTGGCGCGGCGCGGCAGATCGGCCACCACCGAGTTTCGCATCGCTCAAATTCGATTCGGACGGCGGGGATCTTCGCGCCGCGCCCTGTCAGGCCGCGTGCTCGCGACCATGTCGGGCGCGGCGATACAGCATCGCGGCGAAGGCCTCGAAGATCGCACGCATTTGCGGCGGCTTGTAGGGAAACAGATCCGGCGAATCCATGTTGTGCACGACAGCCGTGTTGTCCGCCTCGAATATCAGCAATTCTCCGCGCCTGTTTTCGGCGCAGTCGACCGTGAAATAGTCGAGACCGATCCGCTCGACCATGGCGGCCAATGCGCGACGGTGGCGAACGGCGAACCCGTGATCGAACGTGCGCATGAAGTTTTCTTCTTCGCGGCGCTTGCTCTCGCTGAAGGCCATGCCGGCGTTGAGATACCAGATATCCCAGCGATCGGCGACCGCCATGTGGCAGGCATAGGGCCGGCCGTCGACGACCGCGATGCGGTATTTGCGAAACAAACCGTCATCGTCGGCATAGTCGACGAACCGAGACACGAAAAATTCCTGCTCCGGCCGTTGCGCAAGATAGCGGCCGATCATGGCGCGATCATCGATCCTGGCGAGCCCGGCGCCGGCATGCGAACCGCGGCGGCCGCACGATGATCGGAAATTGCAGGTCGGCCGCAATCTCCGCGACCGGGATATCCGGCCGGGCCAGCTCCGACAATTGCGCCCGCGTCACGGAGGTCGTCGCCGGGCATATCGAGCCCTTCGATGCCGCCGAGCAGGCGATGCAGCTTGTCGCGATCGAGATTGCAGACGAGCTGCGGCGGATTGAGAAGCGGCCGCGGCCAGCGCGGCGCGGCGCGTTCGATCTTGCGCAGCGCATCCCGGCACTCTTCCGAATCGGATGCGATCACGATCGCGACGTCATGGTCGGGCAGCGGCGCCGGCAGCTCGATTCCGGCAACGACATAAAGCGTCAGCAGTTCGATCCCGGAGTGTTCCAGCAGGAACTCGATCGGCGTGTTGCCGCCCATGTCCATCGCGGCCGCCAGCGCCAGCACCCGCAGTTTCGGCTTTTCCACCGAACAGGGCGACCGAAACAACTGATGAAAGGCCAGCACCTCGGCCTGGATCGCCATCCCGGTCTGCTTGTCGCCCAGCAGCTGCGCGATCAGCGACAGATCGAGTCCCTCGCCTGCGTCGGCGGTTCCGTCGGCGACCTTCGACATCAACTGATCCCGCAACGGGCGAAGATCGGTCCCGCCGAACGCCATCGTCGTGAGCCTGGCGAACCCGATCCGATCGGCACAGGGATAGCAAACCAGACCGGCCGGTTCGGCGTACTCAAGCTCCACGGGAAACCTCCGTTACATTCAAGCCGTCGATATGCGCAAGCAGCCACTCGATCTTCGCGACGATGGCGCCGACGTGGCCGAGTTCGCGCTGCAAATTTCCGCGCGCGATATCCTCGTCGGATGACCAGCTCTCGGTGACGAGGCGTGCGCCGGCACAGATCCGAAGCGCTGCGCTCTCACCCAGTGCGACCGGCTGACCGATCAGGCAAACCTGCGCCGCGATCTCCGGATCGTGCCCGCGCTCGTCAGCGGAAGCGTCCCTTCGGGCATCCCGGGCAAGCGCGCGATATATCTTCCGGCAATCATCCAGCGAGAGAACGCGGCCATTGTGCCTGATCACAAACGGAAAGATCGTGGTCTGGGCCAATTCTTCATCGTCGACGCTGCCGTCTTCGGGCCTTTGCTGCGGCGGCAGCAAGCCAAGTGACGGCGACGATGCGATGATCCGCTGCACGCCCTTGCCGAATACCTGTCAGCGCGCGCGAGCGAAATTCACCGGGCACGTCATGATAGGCCCGGATTTCCTCGAGCGCGGCTTCCCAGCGCAGCCATTGGCCGAAATTCGCCCGGATCGGGAAGCGCGACCGCAGGCTCCGCCACTGCATCGGCCAGTCGCTGCGGCTGCTGTATTCGCGCAGCCCCGGTGCGATCTCGCTGACCGCGTCGAGCGTGTTCGACAAGACCCGCAGGCACCAGCAGCGCGCCGCTGAAGGGCGGCCCTGTGAAGAATTTCGAGCCGGTGACGATCACCATGTATCCGCGACCAAGATATTCCTTCAGCCGCGGGCGGCCGAGGCGCATCTGGCAGGCATCGACGACGACCTGAACCTGATCGGGCCAGCGCGCCGCAATTTCGTCGAGGCAGTGCCGCTCGGGGCCCGCCAGCCGAGCTTCGACGAATCCATGATCTGAAGCAGGACGCTGGCGCCGTTGGCGACCGACTGTTCGATCGCGCCGAGAACCTGTGCATCGGTTTCGGCTGGCGCGCGAAACTCGCCGGCCTCGTCGAGCAGCGGCAGCGCGACGCTGGTGACGGAATGAGCCAGGCCGGCAATGGGTTCTCCCTTTTGAACCGGGCTTCCATTCGCGGTCGCGGCACTGAAATGATTTCCGCGCGCGGTGTCCGCGGTTCCGCTTCCGGTTTGGTCGGCAGCCACGATGACCGTCGTCAACTCGGGACCAAGCAGCGCGCGTGCCAGCAACAGCGCCTGCAGCTGCGAGTCGGTGCCCGACGGGGAAAAAACCACGTCGGCGTTGGTCCGGGATAGTCCGAGACAGGTCTTCAATTCGTCCCGCATCGCCTCAACGCGTGCATCGAATGCCGCATCAATGCCGGTCGCAATGGCCGACTGAATCAACGCTTCCCGGGCGATCCGCGCACGGTCGTAGGCCCGCTCCGAAATCGATGTCGCCGTGCTCGAGGCAAAGCTCAGCGTGCCCGGGCAGGGAAAAGGCTGGCAGCCATATCCGTTGAGCTCCGCTGGCCGGGTCGATGCTCAGTCGGGGGTCGCCGCCGCAGCCGAGCAGACGGTCCAGCGGCATCAACAGGTCGGCCATGGCTGAAGCTGAGCGGAATCGATCCTGAGACATTGAATTCTCGACCGCGTCGAATCGAACGCCAGCCTTCGACATTGTTATAACCCCGCACCACAACCGCCAAGCATCATGGCGATGGAGTTGGCAAATATTTCACCAGGCTGAGCTGAGCGAGCATCGACGTGGTTTGATAGGACGCCTGAAGCTGCGTCTGCAGCGACAGTATCTCGGTCGCGACCTGGTCAGGCGAAACGGTCTCGATCTGGCTCACCATGTTCTGGAGCGATGTCTGGGTCTGGGTCTGCAGCGCTGTCGCCGTCGTTAAGGTCGTTTGGGCATTGGCCAGATCGGATTGAATATCCTGCATCGTCTGCTGGCCGGGCTGCGAGGATGAAAGCGCCGTGCCCACGCTTTGACTGAGCGCCGCCACCTGCGCCTGGCCATTGGGATTCGAGGGCGAAGCCGAGAAGGCGGCGAACACAGCGACCGCCTGCAGCTGCGATCGGATGCCTTCCTCGTTGGCCTGGATGCCGTAATCCACGGTTTGCGACGTACCGATCTGGGCGACCTGCGAGGCGCGGGCAGACCCGGTGCTGGTGCCGCCGGTGTACCAGGTCACGGTGTTCGCCGGAGTGCCGCTGACCAGCGACGTCGCCGAGCCCAGTGGCGAGCCGGAGACCCGCAGCGGCGGCACGGTCGCCGTCGTGGTGCCGCCGGCAAAGCCGAGCGCCGCGAACGCGGCCGTGTTCGAACTGGAGACCGTCAGGGGCGCGCCGTCGTTGGACTGCAGCGAGACCACGCCGCCGCTGACGGTCGACGGGGTCGAGGTGCCGGTGATGGAGTTGATGTTGCTCAAGAGGTTGCCGACCGTTGTCGTCGCCAGATTGAGGTAGGTGGTATTGGCCGCGGAGCCGGCAGTCGCGGGTGGCGAATAGAACTGGATCATCTTGCCGTTGACGGTGATGGTGTCGCCGGCGTTGAAACCGGTGGTCAGCGAGTCCTTGCCCGCGGCGCCGGACAACAGCGTCGTGCCCGAAATCGGCGCCGGTGCAGCCACCGGTGGCCTGGCTGTTCGACCATCGCTTCCGGCGGCCGTTCCACCCGTCGTGGTGACCGGGCTGCTGAGGCCGAGCGCGGTCAGATTAGCCGAGGCCGAACCCGTGATCGTCAGGCTTCCGGCATCGTCGTTCAGCGTGACCACGCCGCCGCTGGCGGTCGACGGGGTCCCGGTGCCCGAGATCTGGTCGATCGCCGTGAGGACGTCCTGAACCGTTCCGGTGGCGACATCGATCGACAACGTACCGGCTGTGGCCGAACCTGTCGTAGCGGTGTTGTTGAACGAGATCGTCGTGCCGTTGACGGTGATGGTGCTGCCGGGCGCAAACCCGGCGGCGAGCGAATTGGTGCCCGCGGCGCCGGACAACAGCGTCGCGCCGCTGACCGGCACGGCAGCCGTCGCCTGATTGTTCTCCACGCTTCCGGTGGCCGCACCGGCCGAACCGAAGAAATCATTGCCGGCCGCCATCGCCGACGCCGCCACCAGCGTTGTACTGGCGACCGTGCTGATCGACGCGTTCAGCGCCGTGTTCAGGTTGTTGGCGGTGTCGGCCGGCGTCGCGCCGATGGTAAAGCTTCCGGCCGGCGCGCGGCGTGGTGGTCGTCGCCGTCAGCTGCATCGAAGTGGTGGTGCCATCAGGAAGATTGAACGTGAAGGTCACCTGATTGCCCGGGCTGGGATTGGTGGCGCCGAGCGCGATCGAAACCGTCGCCGGCGAGCCTGCGGGGCCGGACACCGTCGCATCACTGGTCAAGGTCGACGATACCCCAGCCAATTTCAGGCCGAACGGCGAGCCGGCGACGTCTTCACCGACCGAAACCGTGGTCGGCGCGCTCGCCGATGGCGGCGTAATGACCAGTCGCCCGGTCGGCGGCGTTGCGGTTCCGAGGTCGGCCTGCTGCCGCTCGGAGATCATCTGCGTCAGCCCGGCCTGCGCGCCATTGCCGTTGAGAATTTCGTCGGCGGAGGCTACCGGGGCCGTATTGATGGCATTGCCCGAAAAAATATAGCCATTTCCCGCCTGGGTATTGAGAATGTCCACCATCGAAGCAAATTGCGACACCGCGCTGTTCTGAGCCGTGGTCTGGCCACTGCTGTTCAAGGTCTGGGTGCCGCTGGTGGCCGCGGTCTGAATTTGGCCGCCGATTGAGTCCAGCCCCTGCAGCGCGGTGTTGGCGGCGGTGATCGTCGTGGTGACGTTGGTGATCGTGTTCTGGTAGCCGGTAATGTTGGCCAGTTGCGCGCGGGCGGCGACGGCGAACCCCTCGCCGACGCCCATCCCGGAATAGGTCGTCGCTTTCTCGCCCGTCGCGAGCTGGACCTGCAGACTGTCGAGCTGGTTCTTGATGTTGAGGACCGACTGTCCCAGCAGGCTCGTGCTCGAACTCATACTATTGATGGCCATTGGTCTGGTCCTATGTCTGCACTTGCATCAACGCGGTGAACATCGATTGCACGACGGCCATCACGTGGGCATTGGCTGAGTACGCATTCTGCAGCGAAATCAGGTTGGACATTTGGGTGTCCATGTTGACGCCGGTGGTGGCGTCGTAGCTCTGCTGCAGGGTGTTGACGACGACATCCTGGCCTTGCTGCAAGTTGCGTCGCGTTGGTGGCGCCATTGGCCTGCTGGCTGAGGAATTGCGACATGTAGTTCGTGATCGTCCCGGTGAAGGGCGAACTCGAGACTGCCAAGACCGGTCTGCGGCGAATAGGTGAACGAACCGGTGGTCAACTGCGAATTGATGTAATCCGCGCGCGTGGTATCGCCGGACGCGGTCGATGCGCTGTAATCGGTGAGACTGGCCGGGTTGGCGACCACCGCGGGATTGACGACGATGCGGCCGGCATATCCTGTCATCTGCGACCCGGCCGCGGTGATCGCACCCGTGTAGAGAGAATTCCCATCGGTAAACAGCGGCAGCGGCGCACTGCCGCTGGTGAGCGACGATGTCGTGATGGTGGCCGAGGCCGCGTTGACGACCGTGCTGGTGCTGGCTGTGTTGAGCACCTGCAACGTCGAGCCGGACGGATTGGAGAACTGCAGGTTGGCTCCGCCCAGGGCCGCCTTGAGTTGGGAGACGATGGACGCCATGCCACCCGAAATATTGACGCCGATCACCGTGGTGTTGGGATTTGACCCGGTGTTCTGCAGCGGAAGCACCGAGGAGCTGTTGACGGCGACGATCGATACCTGCTGCTGCGTGTTGGTCGCGGGATTGGTATAGGTCAGATTGATCGTGTTGCCCGGCTGCATGTTCGACAGATCGAGCGTAAAGCCGGCCTGCGATGCCGGGGGCGATCCCGAGGTGACCGCCGTTCCGCTGGTGGTGGTATCCGACAGCGCGCTCGACATCGAGGCGGCCAACTGGTCGACCTGACTCTGCGCCTGCACCAGCGTGGTGTCGCGCAACTGGATATCAGCCCCGATTTGGCCGGAGCTGATGGCGTTCGTCGCCTGCATGTCGGTGGTGGAGCCGCTCGGGCTGGTGAGCGTAATCGTCCCGACGGTGTTTTGAGCTCGGATTGCTGCTGTAGGCACTCGAGGCATTCAGCGTCGAAGGGCCGCTGAACGACAAGGTCGATGCCTGAGCGCCGACGAGTTCAACCCCAGAGGTGGTCAGGATCGAAACCTGGTTGTTGCTGTTCGTCGAAACACTGATACCCATCAGTTGCGAAAGCGTAGTGATGGCGGTGTCGCGCTGGTCCTCCAGAGATGCCGCGCCGGGATCCGAGGGACTCATCCCCTGAAGCTGGTTGTTCAGGCTGGCAATTTGCTGCATCGCCGTATTGGCGGACGCCACCGACGTCGAAATATCCTGTTGAACGTTGGTCCGAAGCGCCTGGATGCCCTGCGTCGTCGAGTTCAGTTGCTGCGCCATGTTCTGCGCCGCGGTTACCACAGCGGTTTGTGCGGCGTAACTTCCTGAATTCGCCGAGAGGGCCTGAACCGCCGTGGTTAGATTGCTGAATGAGGTCTCCAGCGTGCCTTGTCCGCCGGGAGTGCCGTAAACATTCTGCAATTGCGTCAGGACATTCGACATCTGATCGGCGTAGCCGCCGCCGGAGGTCTCGGTGCGCAACTGATTCTGAACGTAGCTATCGAGCACGCGGGTGATGCCCGACACCTGGACGCCGGCACCCACGCCACCGGTAGGCAATTCGGATTGATTGATGCTCTCACTGACGTAGCCCGGCGTACTCGAATTGGCTACGTTGGAGGAGACAATGGCAAGCCCGGCCTGGTTCGCCGTCAGACCTGACATCGCGATAGAGAGGGCTGAACTCAAACTCATGCTGGCTGCGCCTCAGGTCACGTTACGTGGGTTGACGATCGTCACCGCAGCACGTTCAGCAGATCCTGCACCATGTCGTTGGCCGTGGTGATCACCTTGGTGTTGGCCGAGTAGGCCTGCTGGGTCACGATCAACTGGGTAAACTGGTCGGCGATATCGGCGTTGGAGCCTTCCACCTCCGATCCGACGATCGTGGCCGTGGAGCCCGCAATGGCCGCGCCGGATTGCTGGGTCGCCGCATAGGCTCCGCCGTCCAGCGCCTGCAGGTAATTGGTGCCGTTGAAATGCGACAGCGTGACCTCGGCGAGATCGATATTCTGTCCGTTGGAGAACGTTCCGACCACGATGCCGCTGTTGTTGATCGCCAGCGACTGCAGCTGGCCGGCGGCGTATCCGTTCTGCGTGATGCCGTTGACGGTCACGGTGCCGCCCGTGCTGGCGTATTGCGTGAGCTGCGAGGAACCCAGGGTGAGCGAGACGCTTCCCAGGGACTGACCGCTGACCGTGACGTTTGGGATCGTTACCGTACCGTTGGTCGGGCTGGTGAGGGTGCCCGAGGGTCCGAATGTAAAGTTGGTGCCGACGTTGGTCCAGGCGGTCTGGGTGCCGGTTGCGCTGGGATCGGTCTGATAATACAGGTTCCAGGTGTCGGTGCCGCCGGTGGCAGCGCTGTCGGTCTTGACCCAGCGCAATTCGACGTTCACCGGCGAGCCCGCCGAATTGTAGCCGGTAACAGCGCCGCCGCTGATGGATTCGTTATCAAACGTCGTCACGTCATTCGCGACCACCGTTCCAGTGCCGATGTTCGCTGTCGCAGTGCCCGTAAAACCCAGGGCCGCAAAAGCCGACGAATCCGAACTGCTGACCGAAAGGTTGCCTGCCGTGCCTGACTGCAGCGTAATCGCACCGGTGGAGGAGACCGACGACGGCGTCGTCGTACCCGTGATCTGAATCGATCTTGGTGAGAAGATCCCCGACTGTATCGGTGACGTTAAGTTGGTTGCCGGTGGCGCCGCTGGCGACAAAAGTAAGGACTGTTCCGTTCACCGTGATGGTATCAGCGGGAGCCAGCCGAAAAACCACTGCCCAATGAATTGGTTCCCGCCAGTCCCGACAATTGCGTGCTCGTCGTAATCGGATTCGCCGTTGGGGTCTCCTGATCGTTTTCGGCGGTGCCGGTGACTGTCGCGGGCGTGCCGGCGATCAACGGGTTAACGCTGAAATTCGCCGGATCGATCCCTCCCGCCGCCAGCAGCGAGCCTGCCGTCGCGGTGGCGCTTGCCGTGGTCACCGGGGTGGCGGGAAGGTTGGCGGCGTAATTGATCTGCGAGGTCGCCACGGCCGGAACGAAGTTGTTCTGAAACTGCAGAATCTGCGGCACGTTTCCGACCGGATTGCCGGTGGTCGGATCGACCGGAACGCCCATCAGGTAATAGCCGGCGCCGTTGACCAGATTGCCGTTGGAGTTGACCTGAAAATCGCCGCGCTGGGTGTAATCGGTTACGCCGCTGAACACCGGCTGGTTGTCGGCGGTGCCGGTCGGCATCTGGACGTCGAAGAATCCGTTGCCGACGATCGCCATGTTGGTGGCGACGGTGGTCGCGGAGTCGGTGCCCTGCGTGGTGATCGTTTGCTGCGCAAAGGCCGAGACGCTGCCTGCGACCTGTGAGCTCGGCGAGGTTGCGTAGGGGATCATGTCCTCGAAGGTGGTACCGATGCCCTTGTAACCGATGGTCGACGAGTTCGCGATGTTGCCGGAAATGTTCTGCAGCGAGAAAGACTGAGCCTGCAGCCCGCTCACCGCGGTGGTCAGTGCATCGAAGATACCCATAACATTGTCTCCATTCGATCCGGGCGGCCCGCCGGCATTGCCGTGCCATGGCCGTCATCGAAGGAGACATCGCAAGCGCTGTGCCAAAATAAAAAATGCTATTGTATCAATTACTTAAATAGAAATCCCCGGTCCGAGGACCGGGGCACAATTGCCGGGCGGGCAACAATTGCCGGGCGCGAGGCCGTCAGGTCGCCGACGGCGCCGCCGGATGGAACTGCAGCGCGAAGCCGTCCATGCAGTAGCGCAGCCCGGTCGGCTTCGGCCCGTCGTCGAATACGTGACCGAGATGGCCGCCGCAACGGCGGCAGTGAATTTCGGTCCGCAACATCCCGAAGGTGCGATCTTCGGTCTTGCCGACGGCGTTCTCGAGCGGCTGATAAAAACTAGGCCAGCCGGTGCCGCTCTCGAATTTCGTCTCCGAGGAGAACAGCGGCAGGTCGCAGCCGGCGCAGGCGAAGATGCCCTTGCGATGTTCCTTGAGCAGCGGGCTCGATCCCGGGCGCTCGGTGCCTTGCTGGCGCAGGATTTCATACTGCTGCGGCGTCAGCTGCGCGCGCCATTCCGCGTCGGTCTTTTCGATCTCGAACTTCTCCGCGGCATGTGCCGGGGAGCCTCGCAGCCAGCGGAAAGCAGCCAGGCCAACCAGACTGGCGATGGACGCGAGCAAAATACGGCGATCAATCATGATGGTCTCCGTGCAAAGCGAAACTTCGCTGTGTTCGCTCTCAAATACGGGGCGCGATGGTGGAAGTTACACCGATTGGGTGAGAATTTTCTCACTTTCTTGCGAGAAGCCCCGCCCGCCAAGCCCCCACCCCGGCCCTCCCGCGCAAGCGGGAGAGGGAGCAGGCGGCCGGGATCGCGAGGTGGTTTGTTTCGCTCGGGCATCGTCATGGAGGCGGGTAAGATTGGTGCAAGGCCCCCGCCCCAATGGCGGCCTGTTCCCTCTCCCGCTTGCGGGGGAGGGTTAGGGTGGGGGCAAGCCGATTACCCGCCCTCGCCTTCCGGATTCACCGCAACAGGCGGCTGCGGTCGTTCGGGAAGCAGGCGGCCGGGCGGCGGACGGCGCTGTGGCGGTCTGGTCCCGGCCTGGCGATTGGCCTCGACCAGACGCGCCTCGCGAATGCGTTCCCGCACCCGGGCTCCTTCCCGATAACGGGCCAAGGCGCCGGCCGCCGCGGAGCTTCCCCTCCCCCAGAGGCCGACGACATGTCCGGCGACCCGGCCGGTCGGGCCGCCCGCCCATACCAGTTCGAACGGCGAAAACAGCCGCCAGCGGTCGTCGCCCCACAGAATGCTGCGCGCGATCAGCTGCCCGGCCATCGCCGAGGTGTTCAAACCCTGACGGCCGAAGCCGCTGGTGACCCACAGCCCGCGGCGCAACTGGCCGATCTGCGGCATGCCATGCACGGTCTGGCCGACTGCGCCGCCCCAGACCTCCGCCATCTCGACGCTTCCGAGCCGGGGAAAGATCGTGCGGATCCGGCGCGCAATGCTGCCGGCAAAACGCTCCGGCCGTGCTGCCCAGGTGGTTTCCGGCGAAGCCCACATCAACCGGTCGCCCTCCACGATCCGGAAATGGTCGATGCCGTCGCTGTCGATCACCGATCCCTGAAACGTTATGGTCTCGGCAAGGCGCTCGCCAAGCGGCGCGGTCACGGCGGCGTAGCGCCAGATCGGCAGCAGCGTTTCCGACAAACGCCGCAGCGGCGCGCCGAGATGGATGTTGCCGGCGAGCACGATATGCGAAGCGCGCAAGCGTGCCGACGGCGTCACGATGCGCTTGCGAATGCCGGAGGAGTCGATGCTGACGACCGGCGTGTCCTCGAAGATCCGCGCCCCTGCCCGTTGCGCCAGCGCGGCAAGGCCATGGAGGTATTTGCGGCCGTCGATCTGAAACGCCTTGGGATAATAGACGCCGTGGAAATAGCGATCGGTCCTGAGCTGATCGCGCACCCGATCGACCTGCCAGCCTTCCACTTCGGTTTCGAAATCCTCGCCGAGCATCTGCAGCCGGCTGATCAGCTGATCGCCGACATCGACGTTGGAAACCTCAAGCGCGCCCTTCGCTCAGCGCAATGCCCGGAATCAATTCCTCCGTGGCGTTGGCCCGCACATAATCGGCGCCTTGCTTCGACAGCGACCACAATTCGCGGGTGTCTTCGAAGCCGATGCGTGCGATCAAGTCGGCGATCGGAAGGCCGTAGCCCGGCATCACCGTGCCGAGCTGATGGCCGGACGCGTTCCAGCCGATATGCCGGCCTTCGAGCACGGCGACGCTGGCGCCGAGGCGCGCGGCCTCCAGCGCCACCGTGAGGCCGGCAAGTCCCGCGCCGACGACGCAGATGTCGACATCCAGATCGAACGAAAGGCGCGAGCGCTCTCGCAGCGCCGCGGCGTCAAGTCGGGTGGTGGCGCTGGCAGAAGTCTCGTTCATGGCGTTTTCTTACGGACCCGCCGGGCGCTTGTCACCTTGTCCTGAGCCTGAGCTTGTACATTAATCCGCAGACTTGAAACGAATCGAGATCGCGCCATGCGCCGTTTGATGCTGTTCCGTCACGCCAAGACCGAGAACGACGCGCCCAGCGGCCGCGATCAGGACCGCCGTCTCGACGACCGCGGCCGCAAGGACGCCGCCGAGATCGGCGGCTGGATCGCACGGCATCCGCCTGTTTCCCGATTCCGTGCTGGTTTCGCCCGCGATCCGGGCGCACCAGACCTGGGAAATTGCCTGGGCGGCGATGAAGGATCTGGCGCCGCCGCCGCACGTGGAACTGCTGCCGGAACTTTATGGCGCCGACCCGTCGCAGCTCCTGCAAACCATCCGCGCCGCATCCGCCACCGATTCGCGGCGGCTGATGGTGGTCGGGCACAATCCCGGAATGCATGAACTGGCGCTCGCGCTGGCCGGCAGCGGCGACGCCGCCGGACGCCAGGCGCTCGCCGACAATCTGCCGACATCGGGTCTGGCCGTATTCGACTTCGCGGTCGACGACTGGGCCGATGTGGCATTCCGCCGCGGACGGCTCGTGCTGTTTGTCAGCCCAAAAGTGCTGAAGCAAACCTCCGGCGAGTAAGCCAGCCATCCGCCGCGTCGCCAAACCTTGGTTTTATGCTACCTTGGCTTCGGATACGGAGGCGCAGATGTTCAAATCCATTCTGGTCCCGATTGATCTTGCCGATACCGATCTGGCGAAACCCGCGATTGCGACCGCGGCGACGCTGTCGCAGACCTGGAACGGCGCGGTGCGCCTCCTGAACGTGCTGCCGATGACGCCGGTGATGCTGGCGGAATATGTCCCGGCGGATTTCGACATCCAGCAGCGCCACACCTCCGAGGAAGCGCTCGCCATCGTGGCGCGCGAATCCGGCATCGACGCCCCGCGCATCTCCAGCGCGGTGCGGCAGGGCGGCATCTATCACGAAATTCTCGAGGAAGCCGCGGCGGTCAAGGCCGACCTCATCGTCATGACCTCGCACCGGCCGGCGATGCGGACCTATTTTCTCGGCTCCAATGCCGGCCATGTGGTGCGCTACGCCAAGTGCTCGGTGCTGGTGGTGCGGCACTAGGGTGTGATGTGTTGCAGTTGGATCGATTCGTCCCGTAAGCGCGAGGCACTGACGATGTCGTGTCCGGAACCGGCATAGCGTCCCGGTGCACGGCAGGGCCGGGACAAAAATCGCGAAAACAACCCCATGCAAAGTAGAGTGGACCCCGGCTAACGGCGCTCTTGCTGCGCTTAAGTCCGGGGCAGGAGAAGAAGAAAGGCCCCAACCCAATCTCATCCCGATCCAGGCAATATTTTTCGCACGTTGTCCTTGCGACGGCATGATGACGGCCGCGAGTCGCCTCGGCATGCCGTCATCGTCAATTCATTTGCCATCGCCGCCGACGCCATCGACAATTGTCTCCAGTCCCCTTGGAGCCCTGATTATGCGCTTGCCCATCATCCCGCCGGTGGAATTGAATGCCGAACAGAAGCCGCTCTACGAGGACATGAAGCAGGGCATCGCCGCCAACTTCCAGGGCTTCGTCAACATTCGCGACGACGGGGCGCTGCTCGGCCCGTGGAATCCGTGGATACATGAGCCGAAATTCGGCAAGCCGGTGTGGAATTTAACCAAAGCGATGGTATCGAATCCGTCGCTCCCCGCGGCGGTCAGGGAAGTCGCCATCCTCGTCACCGGAGCTCATTTCAAGTCCGGCTACGAACTCTATGCGCATGTGATCGTCGCAGAGCATCGCGGCCTGTCGGACGAAAAGCTGGCAACCATCGTCGCCGGCCAGCGCCCCACCGACCTGACGCGGCCGGAAGCGGTTGCCTATGATTTTGCCGCAGCACTGGTCAATGGCGGCGTTCTGCCCGAGCTGACCTATCGGGCGGCGGTGCAGGAATTCGGCCAGCGCGGCGCGGCGGAGCTGTCCTATCTGGTCGGGCTGTATTGCCTGGTGTCGGTGACCCTGAACACTTTTGATGTTCCGGTTCCGGATTGAGCCGGTCGGCGGCGGCAGCGTCGGCACTTTCACGCCGGCCACTCCGCAATAAAACCCTTCGCCTTGTAGGGCTCGATCTTGTCCCATTCGCTGAGAACCCGGATCCGGAACGCAGGATCGGTATGCCAAAGCGAAAGCGGCGTGTCGAAGCTGTCGACGGTGATCAGCATCTTCTCCACCTCGGGCCAGTGCCGATGCAGCGTCATCGGATAGCGGCGCGCGGTCCAGCTGTTGCCGAGGCAGATCACGCTGCGGATATTCGCAAGCCCCAGCGCGGCATCGATGATCGGCAGCGAGAACATGACGTTCTCCCCGGTGTTGGTGGCGCGATGCTCTTCCAGGATGCGCCCAGCCGGGACGCCGCGCGCCACCATGGCGGCCTTGATGATCTCGCACTCGGAAAGCCTTGAACCCGGCGTCATGCCGCCGCTGACGATCGACCAGCGAAACAGCCCTTCGCGCCAGAGCCGGCAGGCTTCGTCCACGCGCCGGTCGACATCCTCCCGGGTACCGAACACAAACAACAGATCGGCAGGCTTGATCGGCGTGCTGATCAAATGCCTTGCATTGATCTCCGCAATTTCGGATTCGGTTGGCAGCCGGGCATGCCGATCCTCCACAATTCCCTCCGCATCGCAGCCGAAACGATAACGCTTCTACGATGCCCCGCGCCTGCCGCATCGCCTAGTCACATTTCATTGCGCTGGATTGCCGCGCCATCCCGCCCCGGCGGCTGCACGCCTCAGGGCAGCAACGCCGCCGGCAGCTCATCGAACGTATAGGCCCGCGGCCGGTTGCGCCGGACAAAGCCGCCGACCTGCCAGCTGAACAGCGCGGCGAAACCGAGCAGAAACAGGATGCCGGCGAATTCGCCGGTGGCGATGGCACGAACCAGCAGCCCGGTCATCGCGACCGCGAGCAGCGTCAGCAGCACGATGGCGGCGGCGTAGATGCGCGGGCGCAGGCCGCCGATCAGCGCCGCGTTGCTTCCGGCTTGCTTCAGGCGCGCATGCAACTGCTCGATGAAGGCGCGATAGTCATGGTCCTGCGGCGCCATCAGGGCCGCGGTCTGCCAGCTGGTCGACAGCAGCACGATGTGTCCCTGGCCGGCACTTTCGATGTCGGCGCGAAACCGGCGCGACTGCATCGACACCGGCCGGTATGACAACCGGATCGCCGAAATCCCGCCGTAAGGCCACACCCCGGATTTGCCGCCGATGTGCCAGGCTAGGCCTGCGTCGGTCAGCTCGAACCGATGCGCGGAGCCGATCAGCGACGCCTTGTAGGCGTAGCGGGTGCCCGCGGCAGCCTCGTGGGACAAATCAGGCGCCATGGGTGGTATGCAGACCTCGCGGGATCGACGCGGCTTGCGCGGCCGGCCGGCTTTACCTTACAAGCGGACCATGGCCGAGACGACCTATTTTCCCCGCCGCCTGATCCTCGCCGGCGCCATGATTTCCGGCGTGCTGCTGGCGCTCGCCGTGCACATGCTGGGGGCGCTGTTCGGGCTCGATCTTGGCGGCCTGTGGCGATCCGATACGCGCGAATTCATGCCGGCGGGAGCCGCCATCGCGTGGTGGCTGATCGCAACGGTCGGTTTCTGCGGCGGCTATTTCACCGCGACGCTGATGGACAGCGCGGTGTCGGGGCAAATTCCGCAGCGGATGCGGCAGTTCCTGATCGCGGTCGGCGTGCTGGTGCTGGCGGGCGCGGCCCAGGCGGCTTCGGCGCCCAGCCCGATCCCGACCATATCGGGCGTGCTCGCCGGTCTGGCGGCGCTGTGCCTCGGCGCAGCGATGGCGTTTTGCGGCGCGCATTTTGCGCTGCGCAAGGCTTAGTGCGGCTTATCCGGCAAGTCCGGGCACCAGTTCACCCCCGGTCTGGATCTTGAGCGTCGAGCCGGTGAAATCATTTCCAATCGGCTGGTAACGGCCGCCGAGGTGCTTGGCCAGAAAAGCCTCGGCGATGCTATTGAAGGCGAGCCGGTTTTCCGGCCGCACAAAGCCATGCCCCTCATCGGCGAACGTGATGTAGGTGACGGGTACCCCGCGCTTTTTGAGGGCGGCCACCATCTGCTCCGATTCCGCGGCGACGACCCTGACATCCTGCATGCCCTGGGCGATCAGAATCGGGCGCGTCGCGCGTTCGAGATGGTTGATCGGCGAGCGCTCGGCCAGGAACGCGCGGCCTGCTTCGGTGCCGGGATCGCCCAGCCGGTTCTTCCAGACCGAGAACCACGGACCCCAATAGGGCGGGACCGTCGCCATGAAGGTGATGAGATTGGAGATGCCGAACAAGTCGACGATGCAGGCGAACACCTCGGGCGTTTTGGTGGCCGCCATCAACGCCGAGTAGCCGCCATAGCTTCCGCCGAAGAAGCCGACGCGCTTGGGATCGGCGATGCCTTCCGCGATCGCCCAATTGACCGCATCGATGAGGTCGTCATGCATCCGGCCGCCCCATTCGCGGTCGGCCGCGGCGATGAACGCTTTGCCGAATCCGGTCGAGCCGCGGTAGTTGACGCTCAGCACCGCATAGCCCCGGTTGGCCAGCCATTGGTGGGTGGAACTAAAGCCCCATTGATCGCGGGCGTAGGGGCCGCCATGAATCAACAGCACCAGCGGCAGCTTGCCGGCCCCCGCCTCGGTTTCGGGCAATGTCAGATAGCTGTGAAGGCGAAGCCCGTCGCGCGCCGGAATGACGACCGGCTCCATCTTGCGCAAGGCGACGTTGCGAAGCGCCTTGCGCTGCCGGAACAGGCTATGCACCTCATGCGTTTGGCGATCGAGCAGCGCAAATTCGCCGCTCTCGGTGTCGCGTTCATAAAATACCGACACCAGGCGGTTGTCGAAACTGCGATCGATGATGCCGACGTCGCCAGGTCCATGCTGGGCCAGATCCGCCAGATCCCGCGTCGCGCTGGCGTCGATGATATGCCACCGGGCGCGGCCGCTGTTGGATTGCGCGACGATCGGACGCCGATGGTCGTCGAAGCTGACCTGCGCAACGTCGGCTTCATCGTCGGCGGCGAGCAGGATGGTCGCCCGCGTCGCCATGTCGAGCGCGAACAATGCCGCTTTATCGCGCCCGCGCGAGTCGAGCATATAGAGCGTCTTGCCGTCGGCGCTGAACTCGAGCAGCCGGGTGGCGTCGACATCGCCGATCGGCACCTGCATGAACGGCGCCCAGCTGCCGTCGGCTCGCAGCTCAAAATATTCCGACGTGCCGTCCGCGGTCAGGCGCGTGCCCAGCCGCAACCGAAAATCGCCGTCGGTGGCGAGGTCGGCATAGTCGTGGTTCTCGAACTTCAGCTCGCTCGCCCCGGTCACGAGATTGACCCGAAACAGATCGAAGTACCGCTTGTCGCGCGCGTTGTGCCGAACCAGCATCTCTTCCGGAAATTTGTAATCCCGGTCCTGCAGGAACGACTTGACCCCCTGCGGCGGGGTCAACGGAACAATGCTGCCGCTGGTGATGTCGACGCTAGATGCGCGCCAGTTCTCATCGCCGTCGCGCTCCTGGAAGAAAACCAAATGGCGGCTGGTGTACGCCCACTGGAAATAGGTACCCAGGTTGCGGTCGGTGGCGCGAGTCACCGGCTGCCCCGCCTTGGGATCGTCCACTGGCGCCACCCACAGATTGCTCACGCCGTCGAGCGGCGCGAGATAGGCCAGATGCTTGCCGTCGGGGCTTAGGCTCACTCTGCTGTAATCGGGGTTGTCGAAGAAAACCCGTCGGGCGACGAGGTCGCCTTCCAGTGCCGAGGCGCGCCGCGCGAGCCCGAACAAGGGCAGCGTAGCGCCCCATACCGCGGAACGGCGCAGAAAATCGCGGCGGCGGATCGGAGCAGTGGGCATGCGGATCTCCATCAGCGGCAGTGCTCCAGCCGCCCTCGCCGCAAGGTTAAACGCGACGTGGAATTTCCGCAATCGAACGCTTCCGGTCAGCGCGAGGCGCCGCGCCAGATCGCCGCGCCCGCCGCGAGCAGCAGGCCCGCGGAGATGACCAGCGATTCATGCGCGCCCGCCATGAAAGCGCTTGATTGACCGGCCAGCGAGCCGAACAGCGCGACACCCAGCACGCTGCCGGTTTGCCGGGTCGCATTGAGCACGCCGGCGGCGATGCCGGAGCGTGACTTCTCGACGCTTCCGAGCAGCGTCGAGGTGAGCGGCGGCACCAAAAGCCCGAGGCCGGCGCCGATGATCGTCAGCTGCGCCCCGATTGCCCAATAGCCGGTGCCGGGCTCGATACCGAGCAGCGCCAGACATCCGAACGCGGCCAGCGCGGCGCCGGCGGCGATGGTCGCGGGCGCGCCGATGCGTTCGGCGACGCGCGCAGCGACCAGGTTGACCGGCAGCACCGCGCCCATCATCGGGAGGAACGCAAGCCCGGTCGCGAACGGCGACAATCCGTTGACGCGCTGGAAATACAGGCTGAAGACGAAGATCAATCCGTAGAAGGCAACGTTGACGAGAAGGCCGACCAGCGAGGTCAGCGCGAACAGCCGATGCCTGAACAGCGACAGCGGCAGCATCGGCTGCGGCGCGCGCCATTCCTGCCAGACGAACAGGACCGCCAGCACCGCCGAGGCGGCGAAGCCCGCGATCACCAAACGGATTGCCCCAGCCCAGCGTGCCGCCTTCGATGATGGCGCCGGCCAGACAACCCAGTGTGGCGATCGCCGCGATCTGGCCCGGCAGATCGATCTGGCGCTGCGGCGATTGCGTGGTTTCGCCGGCATAGCGCCAGCTCAGCCACAGGCCGGCAAGGCCGATCGGCAGATTGACGAGGAAGATCGACCGCCAGCCGACCAGCGCAATCAGCCCGCCGCCGACCAGCGGTCCGGCGGTGAGCGCAAGGCTGGCACCGGCCGCCCAGATGCCGACCGCGCGGCCGCGCTGCTTTTCGTCCGGATAGGCGTGGCTGAGCAACGCCAGCGAGTTCGGAACCAGGATGGCCGCGCCAAGTCCCTGGACCGCTCGGGCCGCGATCAGGATGGTGGCGTTGGGCGCCAGGGCGCAGGCCACCGACGCGGCCGTGAAGATGGCAAAACCCGCCATGAATACCCGCTTCGCGCCGATGCGATCGCCCAGTGCGCCCGCGGTGAGAATGAAGGCGGCAAAGGCGATGGTATAGGCTGCTGACAACCCATTGCAGCTCGGAGACCCCGCCGCCCAGCGACGTGCCGATGCTGTTGAGCGAGGTGTTGACGATGGTGACGTCGAGTTGAACCACGCCATAGCCGAGGCTCATGGCCGCAAGCGTCAGCGACGTCGACAGGCTGGAAGGGGCCGCTTTCGTTTCCGGAGGAAATCTTGCGGCGGCGGCCGAAACCGGTCGGATCTTGCGCAAAGTGCTTGGCATGGATCACCTCAATTCGAGGAACCAACGCCGCAAAATAGTTTCCGTTTCGGCCAAACACTTCGGCCGCGGTCGAACTGTTATTGTGAAAGCGTCAGCCTCGCGCGCGCGGCGAAACGCGGCGTTTCGGCAGCTGGACATCCCAGGCCAGACCCAGCAGCACCAGCAGCCGCAGCAGCAGATAGGTCAGGTCGATCTCCCACCAGTGCCGCTGATTGGAGGCCGAGCCGGGTTCGGCGTGGTGATTGTTGTGCCATCCTTCGCCGCTGGTGATGATGGCCACGAGAACGTTGTTGCGGCTGTTGTCGTTGGTCTCGTAGTTGCGGTAGCCGAACAAATGCGGAAAGGAATTTCCGCACCACGTGATATGCCAAACCAGAACGGTCCTGATGATGACGCCCCAGAGCCATACGCTGGCGCCGAATTGCAGGGCCTTGTCGATGTCGCCTCCGAGCAACAGCTCGATCAAGAAGCCCGCGGCAAAATACACCAGCGACTGCGCCAGCGTGATCCACACTACGGCGCGCTCGATCCACCGGTAGAACCGGTCGCGGATGATGTCGCGCGCATAGCGGTCATAGGCCACGGCGCGCTGCAGGTCGGTATTTTCGATAAACAGCCAGCCCACATACGACCAGAACAGATTGACCAGCGGACTGTGCGGATCGGCGCGACCGTCGGCGCGGTGATGGTGCAGGCGGTGGGTGGCCACCCATCGCGCCGGCGTATCCTCGAGGCAACAGACCGCGATGATTGCAAATGTGTGCTCGAGCCATAACGGACAGCTAAAACTGCGGTGGCTGAGCAGCCGATGATAACACAGGTTGATCCCGGCAGCGCCGAACACGTAGACCCCGATCACCGCAAGCGCTGCGCCGGTCCTGCTGAAGAACCACGGAAACAATGCCAACAATGCAATCAGGTGATAGCTTCCAACCGCCAACGCGTAGCGCCAGTTGATCCGCCGGCCGACGGCACCGATTGGATGAGACAGCGAGGCCGCCTTGAACGTCACGAATTCCGCGTCAGCGCGGCCAGCCTGCTCCATCAATTGCCCTGACTCATCATGAGCAGGTCTTGTACATGGTCTTTCGCCGATCCCGGCACTGAATGTGCCGAATAGACCGTACGTTAAGACGAATTAATGATTCGGCCTTCGCCAATGCAAAACGCCGCACGGAGAAGCCGCGCGACGTTTTGTCTCAATGATGCCTTCGCCTCGAGATCGAGTGAAATCAGCTCGCGGCCCGGAGATTGATCTTGCTTTCTGCCAGCGTGTTCAGCTTTTTGTCGGTTGCCTTTTCCTCATCGAGGGTCTTCTGCAGGACAATGGCGCAATCGTTGCGGCCAAGCTGCTTGGCCCACGCGATCAGGCTGCCGTAACGCACGATCTCGTAATGCTCGGCAGCCTGGGCGGCGTTGATCAGGGCCGCATCCAGCACCGATTTGTCCTCGACTTCGCCGGCCACTTCGTCCGCTTCCTTGATAATGCCGTCGATCGCCGGACAGTTGACCGCCTTTGCCTCGGCGCCGTGCATCTGGAACACTTGTTCGAGCCGCTGCACATGGGTTTTGGTTTCATCGAGATGGGTCAGAAAGCCCTGTTTGAGCTGCTTATCCGTCGCCTTCTCGGCCATTTTCGGCAGCGCCTTCACGAGCTGCTTCTCGGCATAATAGATGTCCTGCAATTGATGCACGAACAGATCGTTCATGGTCTTGATGTCTTTGGTAAAGAGTCCCATCGACGCGTCCTTTTTGTTGGGGGAACACGATGGCGCGGCCGGTTCGTCTCCCGCAAGCGCCAAATGTTCGATTGCTGATGCAGCGCTAACCGGCTGATCGCGGGGTATGTTCCTGCGATCGGCGAAACCCCGCGATGGAACATCGGAACATTTTGACAGCTGAAACGGCGGTCCGGCCGATGTCACGTCAAACGCCAGGACTCGCATCCGCGGCGTTTCTGCATATGTACGGCGTGTGACAGGCGCCCCGATCCGACGCTGAAGCTGGCGTTGTCAAGGACTGCACACCGGGACGTTTTTGCCTTATGGGTCTTCCCATATGGAGCGATCGGCTGCCGCCCGGCAGCCATGGCCTCGAAGGGCTTGCAACTTGGTACCGCCCTGCCGGGAGGATGAATGCATCGACTGCTGACCACGCTGGGCGTGGCTTCAAGGAACGGATCGGCTGGAAACGGCTCGGAATCGCCGCGAGCCTCCTCATTATCGCCTTCGCGATCACGACGCTGGTGCGCACCCTCAAGGGCGTCGACACCGGCGTGATCCTGATTGCGCTGACGGAAATACCGCCCGCCCATATCGCGCTCGCCGCGCTTTGCGTGCTCGGGGCATTTTGCACGCTGACATTTTATGATTTCTTCGCGCTGCGGACCATCGGCAAGAAACACGTGCCCTACCGCATCGCGGCGCTGTCGAGCTTCACCAGCTATTCGATCGGCCACAACATCGGCGCCACCGTGTTCACCGGCGGCGCGATCCGCTTCCGGATCTATTCGGACTACGGGCTGAACGCCATCGACGTCGCCAAGATCTGCTTCCTCTCCGGGCTGACCTTCTGGCTCGGCAACACTGTTCGTGCTCGGCATCGGCATGGCCTGGCATCCCTGGGCGGCGTCGCGCGATGGATCTGCTGCCGCCTGCCATCAACCGGCTGATCGCGCTCGGCTGCCTCGCCGGCATCGTCGCCTATTTCGTCTGGCTGGTGATGGGCAAGAATCGGCGCGAGCTCGGTCAGAACGGCTGGAAAGTGGTGCTGCCCTCGGCGCGGCTGACGCTGCTGCAAATCCTGATCGGCGTGGTCGATCTCGGATTCTGCGCGCTGGCGATGTATCTGCTGATGCCGGCGCAGCCGGGCATCGATTTCATTTCGCTGGCGGTGGTGTTCATTCTGGCCACCCTGCTCGGCTTTGCCAGCCATGCGCCGGGCAGCCTCGGCGTGTTCGACGCCGCGATGCTGGTGGCGCTGCCGCAGTTCGGCAGGGAACAATTGCTGGCCACCCTGGTGGTGTTCCGGATCCTGTATTTCCTGATTCCCTTCGGCCTCGCGATTTCGATCATGGGGGCCCGCGAGCTCTGGCTCAACGTCGTGCTGCCCTGGCAGCAACGCCGCAAGCTCAACGAGGCTGGTCCGTCCCCCGCCGCGATGCCGCAGCCGGTGAAGCGCCTGAAGTCGTCGCAGGGGTGAATGCCGCTGGATCTATTTCTCTTATTTCCGCCCCACCTGTGACGTCAAACGCATCATGTTCCGAATTTATTTCCGTTCGATAATTCGCCGGGCTCGGCGACAGCATCGCCTCGGGCGAAGGCAATCCGGACCGGCCGGTCGCGTTGGCGGATGAGGGGTTTTGCTTCCGCTCCTATTTGGGAACCGCGAGCGCCCAATATTACCGTCCGAGCCGCGCCGGCTATAAGGGCGGACGGGCCTGCGAAGCGCCGGATTTCCTGCAGGTATGGCAGCGCCAGAGCGCGCTCTGGTTCAACGCCGCCTGCCATCGCTCGCTCTACAGCTATCAGACCCGCACCGCGCTGGCGCTGGCCGTGCAATATCCGCACATCGCGGTGACCTATCTGCCGCTCGCCTGCACCGGCGCCACCATTGCCGACGGGCTGTTCGGCGCCCAACGCGCGCGCGAATGTCCGCCGTCGAAAACCGCGACCACCTGCCAGGGCACGGTCAACGCCCAACTCGGCGAATTACGCGAGGCGCTCGCCGCGGCGAAGCGCCGGCAGCCGAGCGCAAGCTCGATCTGGTGCTGCTGTCGGTCGGCGCCAATGACATCAATTTTTCCGGGCTGGTCGCCGACGTCATCGTCGACACCCCGACCGAGCGCGAGTTGTTCCGGCGCACCGGCGTGATGGGATCGGTGGACGATTCACGCGCTGAACTGGCGCGGGACCTGCCGCAGGGATTCGGCAAGCTGCGAGAGGCGCTGAAGCCGCTGGTCGGCGACATGTCGCATGTCGTTTATGTGTCCTATGCCAACCCGACCCTGCTCGACGACGCCCCCTGCCCCGGCGGGCGCGCCGGATTCGATATTCATCCGTCGTTCAACGCGCAGCCGCAACGGCTGGCCGCGGTGTCCGATTTCGTGCAGAATGAATTCCTTCCCGAGCTGAAGGCGCTCGCCTTGTGCCAGTCGGCGTGCTGTGCCGCGATCCCGCCGGCGATCGCATGACTTTCGTCGATGCCCATCAGGCGGCGTTCGCAAATCACGGATTCTGCGCGCGCGCGCGAACCGATCCGGAATTCGACCGGCAATGTTTCTCGGACAAGGGCGAAAGCTTCGATCCGGACATCGTCACGGCGGCCAGCCAGCCGATGCTCTGCGGCCGCAGCGCCGGAGAGTATCGCGCCTATCTGCCGCGCGCGCGCTGGATCCGCGACGCCAACGACAGCTACTTTGCGGCGATGACCTATCCGCAGGGGCTGCCGTCCTCGATGCAACCCGCCGATATCCATGACGCGACCTGGGGCATTCTTTCCGCGGTCTATGGCGGCGCGGTGCACCCCTCGGCCGAAGGCCATGCCGCGATGGCGGATGCGGCGCTGCCCGCCGCGGCTGCGGTGCTTCAGCTCGATGCCGCCATGCCTGAGGTGACTGCCGAGCCGACGGCGCCCGTGGTGTTTGCGCCGGACGCACGTTGAAGCAGGTTGCGCGGGACCAGACCGCCGACCGCGTCAGTGCGAGGCCTTCTTTGGGCTGGCGGGCGAGGATTTTATCGCGGCAGCCTGCGCCGGCAAATATTTCGCCACGATGCCGGGATCGAGCGTGGCCTGCGCCGTATCCGGCAGCCGGTACCAGATCTCATCCTTGCCGAGCAGCGAAATCCCCCAATAGCCGCGCATCGTCAGCGTCTGGCCGTCGGGGCTGAGGGTCATCTTGGCGTGATAGATCTTGCCGTCGCGCGGATCGAGAACGTTGCCGTCCTCATATTTCAGCCCATCGCGCTTCATGTTCCGGATAAAGGAAATTCCGAGCACCGGCGCGTTCTTGCGGTCGTCGGTGCATTTCGAGCAGATCTCGATCTTGTTGGGATCTTCGCCGGGCAGCAGGAAACGTCTTGGCGATCACGCCTTCGAACATGCCGTCCTGATGATCGATCACCAGAACCCATATCACCGGCTTGCCGTCCTCGATCTTTTGCCACAGCCCCGCGGCCGATGGCTCCGCCGCCGCCGCCGGAAGCATGACGGCGAGCGACATGACGAAACCCGCCATGACCGGCAATGCCGTCGAAGTCTGGATACAGCAGTCCACATCGTCATCACCTGACCAATCCATAAAACAATGACCGCAGACTACGGCCATTTCGCGGACGGTTCCAGTGCCACGTCGGGATATCGAGCGCCTCTTTCAGGGCGGCCCTGCCACAAATCTGACGTAAGAAAGACTGCGGATCAGTTGACCCCGAGCTTCTTCTGCAGGCTCGACGACGACGTCGTGTACTGGAACACCAGCCGCTTGTCCGGATAGACATAACGGTGCGCCTTCTGCGCCATCAACGACCCTTCGTGGAAGCCGCACAGGATGAGCTTCAGCTTGCCGGGATAGGTGTTGATGTCGCCGATCGCAAAAATTCCGGGCACGTTGGTTTCGAAAGCCGCGGTCTCGACCGGCACCAGATTGTTCTCAAGCGCGATGCCCCAGTTCGCGACCGGCCCGAGCTTCATGGTCAGGCCGAAGAACGGCAGCATGGTGTTGCACGCGACGTTCGAAATGGCGTTGTCGCTGCCTTTGACGGTGGCGCCGGACAGCATCGCCGCCCTCGCCCTCGAAGTTCCGTGACCTGACCGATCTTCAAATCCAGTTTGCCCGGAGGCCACCAGCGCGCGCATCTGTTCGACGCTGTGGGGAGCTGCGCGGAAATCGTCGCGCCGGTGCAGCAGCGTCACGCGCTTGGCGATCGGATGCAGGTTGAGCGTCCAGTCCAGCGCGGAATCGCCGCCGCCGACGATCAGCAATTCCTTGTCGCGGAACTGCTCCATCTTGCGCACCGAGTAGAACACCGAGCTGCCCTCATAGGCTTCGATGCCCGGCACCGGCGGACGCTTCGGCTGGAACGACCCGCCGCCGGCCGAGATCACCACCACCTTGCACTCGAACACCTGACCGGCATCGGTGGTGACGCGAAAGCCGGGATCGCCGATCTTCTCGATCGTCTCCACCATCTCGTTGAGATGGAAGGTCGGATTGAACGGCTTGATCTGCTCCATCAGCGCTTCGGTCAGGCCCTGGCCGGTGACGAAGGGAATGCCGGGAATGTCGTAGATCGGCTTTTCCGGATAGAGCTCGGCGCACTGGCCGCCGATCTTGTCGAGGATGTCGACAAGATGCGCCTTCATGTCGAGCAGGCCCAGTTCGAAAACGGCGAACAGTCCGCACGGGCCCGCGCCAATAATCAGCACATCGGTTTTGATCGCTTCGCTCATATCGCTTCTTTTCGGTTGAACCCTGCCGGCGGGCCTGGTGCCTTTTGGCTGCGCCTGTCTAGCCAAGGCGGCGGCGCGAGGAAAGCCATAAATGGCCGCGGCGGCCACGGCAACCCCTTGCCGCCGTTCGACAACTGGGCTGTAAGGGCATGAAACTTTCGGAGATCGTCCCGTGAATGCACCCGTAGGTCCCGCCGCAACCCCGCGCCTCGAGGATTTCCCCTACCGGCTGACGGACAATGTGCGCTTTGCCGATCTCGACCCCAATCAGCACGTCAACAACGCGGTGTATGCGACCTATTTCGAAACCGGCCGCGTCACGCTGATGAAGGACCGCAGTTTCGGGCTGATGCCGCCGGGCCTGGCCTGGATCATGGTGCGGCTCGACATCCATTTCCGCGCCGAACTGCGCTGGCCGGGCACGATCGAGATGGGTCTCGGCGTCGCCAGGTTCGGCCGCACCTCGGTGACGTTCGATCAGGTGGTGTTCTCGGAGGGCAGATGCGTGGCATCGGCCCAGTCGGTGACGGTGCTGATCGACGAGAGCACGCGCAAGCCGACGCCGCTGACCGGCGAGATCATCGAAAATTTCCAGCGCTGGCTGCGGCGTGGAACCGACGGAATGTGAACCGGCTGCGATCCGGGCGAATAGCCCGATTCGCCTCAGACCTGTTTCAGGCCTGCCGCTCCGGCGTCGACACCACGAGACCGTCGAGCGCGTCGCTCACCTTGATCTGGCACGACAGCCGCGAATTCGGCCGCACGTCGAAGCCGAAATCCAGCATGTCCTCTTCCATCGGGGACGGAGCGCCGACCTTCTCGCGCCAGGCTTCATCGACATAGACGTGGCAGGTCGCGCAGGCGCAGGCGCCGCCGCATTCGGCTTCGATGCCCGGAATGGCGTTGCGGATCGCCGCTTCCATCACGGTCGCGCCGTTCTCGACGTCAATGGTGCGGGTTTCGCCGGTATGGTCGACAAAAGTGATCTTGGCCATGATTGCTCGTGCTGCCGGGAGAGATTTAAGAGAGGTCCGGGCTGTCCTATAACGGGTCGATCCGCTCCGCGCCAGCGGCGGTGAGGAAAACCTGCGGCGCTGTTTTGCCGGGCGTTGGACCGGCCGGGATCAGGACCGGCGCAGGATCGCGTCGATGGCCGTCCGCGCCCGCGCGACGGTGTCGTTAAGCTCGTCGAGCGCCTCGGACGGATCGTCGCCATTCTGTATCGCGGCTTCCAGGCATTCGGCGGCATCGGCGACGCGAAATGCGCCGATCGCGCGCGCCGACCCTTTCAGCGTATGCGCCAGCGCAGCCGTATCGGCAGGCAGGATGGCGAGCGTGCGGATCAGGCCGACGCCTGGGCCGAGAACATCGCCAGCACCTCGCGCTCGAGGCTGGCATCGCCGAGCGTCATGCGCTGAAGATGTTCGGTGTCGATCGGACCGTCATCGGGAGCGAGCGGCGGCGATGGCATCCATTCAATCCGTTCCAGGTGAAGCGGCATGGCGATAATCCAATCCTTCGTCTGCCCGTCGTTCCGGCAGCGACAGTTTTCGCCAGCCAATCATGGAAATGGTTAACGGAACGTTTGGCGTACCTGCCGCAAGTTCGCCTTGTTTTTGGCGAAAAGTCGCCCCAATTTGCCAGATCAACCGGGAATTTTGAAGACTTGTAAGGCCTTACGGCGCTCGCGCTGTTAACGATGATTAAGATTGTATTAATCGCGAGCCATTTCATTCGCACCGCCTAGCCAATAGGATGTTTGCGGATGTAGCGGACAAGCCGACCGACGGCCGCGCTTTCGCACCGCGCAGGGCATCAGACCGGTTTCGAGCTTGCGAGGCGTCGCGCAAGACTTTGCCGGATGCGTAAAAAGTAAAACGAGGGCTCAGACTGAACATGGCGAACAATCCCAAGAAGGTCAAAGACCCTACCGAAGTCGCGCTTTCTGCCATTCAGGAAGCCTTGAACATCAGCGACGCGCCGGCAGCCGACAATGTGCGCGGATTCGGTCCGCAGCGATGTGACGCCGACGACATCGTCTCGACTCGCCGCCGGTCCTTCAACGAGAGCACGCTTCGATACCCGGCCGAGCACCGATCGGCCGATCTTCGAGCCGATCGAGGAGCCGCGCTCGACCCGCCGCGCCGCCAATGACGACCGCGAAACCATCGGGCAGATTCTGCAGGCCATTCAGAAGGGCCGGCCCGCCCGCAGCGTCTACACGCTCGCCACGCTTTTCGCCGCGCGTCTGGATCGCCGGCGCCGCGCCTGTTGACCGTCAGCTTCCTGCCCTCGCTCCAGGCGGCGATCGGCCAGGGCAGCGGCGGCACCCTGGTGCTGGCCGGTCTTGTCGGCACTGTTCTTTGCGCCGGTGCTGCTGTTCTATTTCCTCGCCAGCCTGTCCTGGCGCGGCCAGGAATTGCGGATGATCGCGCAGTCGATGGCGCAGGTCGCGATCCGTTTTTCGGAGCCCGAGGGCGCGGCCAGCGACTCGATGGTGACCGTCGGTCAGGCGATCCGCCGCGAAGTCGCGGCGATGGGCGACGGCGTCGAACGCGCCATCGCGCGCGCCGGCGAACTCGAAACCCTGGTTGCCAATGAAGTCTCGGCGCTTGAACGCGCCTATACCGACAACGAGGTGCGAATCCGCGCGCTGCTGCAGGATATCGCCCATCAGCGCGACAACCTGGTCGGACAGGCCGAACAGGTTCGCAGCGCCATCTCCGGCGTGCAGATCGACCTTCGCCACGACATCGCGCTGATCTCGGACGCGATCGCGTCGCGGGTCGACGAGGTCGCCAAGAGCATCACCGGCGCGCTGGAAGAACGCGGCGCCCACATCACCAGCGCGCTCAGCAATGCCGGCGACAACATGATCCTCGCGCTCGGCGAGCGCGGCGGCGACCTGCTCGACCGCCTCGAGGAAGCCAGCGCCGAAACCACGCGCGCGGTGCTCGACGCCAGCGAGCGCCTCACCACCAGCCTCAATTTCAAGACCGGGCACGTCCATGACGAGTTCGTCGATCTCGCCGACCGCGTCCACGAGATGCTGAACGAGCGGATCGACCGCATCACCAGCGAATTCGAGCAGCGCTCCTCCACCATCGTCGACGGCATTTCCGACCGCACCGAACAGGTTCACGACTCGCTGAAGAATTCCAGCGACTCCCTGCTGCTGGAGCTTGAACTGCGCAGCGGCGATCTGGTGGACAAGATCGACGAAGCCGGCAACCGCCTGGCGACCCAGATCCTCACCAGCGGCGACAAGGCCAGCGATGCGCTCGACGTCACCGTGAACTCGCTGGTGGCCAAGGTCGTCAGCCAGACCGAAACCGCGCACGACACGCTCAGCCTGCAGATGAGCGCCTTCGACGAACTGGTGAAGAACCAGGGCGGCGAACTCGCGGAAAAATTCGCGCGCGACAGCGGCACGCTCGGTGCCCTCATTACCCGCCACATCTCGGAATTCGATCGCACCGTCAAAACCTTCGGCGGCGAGATCGTCGATCGCATGGGTCAGCGCACCCAGGATATCGCGGAAAGCCTGAAGAGCTATGTCGACACCTTCGACACCCGCCTGACCTCGAACGGCGGCGAGATCACCGCCTCGCTCGACCAGCGCCTGCTGCAGTTCGAAACCACGCTCGGAACCCGCGTGGCCCATCTCGATACCTCGCTCGACAGCAAGATCAAATCGTTCGACGAATTGGTCGACGGCCGCCTCAAGTCGCTCGAGATGGCCTTCGATACACGGGCAGAATCGGTGACCGGATCCATCGACTCTCGCCTCAAATCGCTCGAACAGACCTTCGATACGCGGGCGAAGTCGGTGACCGAAACCATCGACAACCGTCTTGGCACGCTGTCGTCGTCGCTGACCGATGGCGCCGCGCAGGCGATCCACTCGATCGACTCGCGTCTGACCCAACTCACATCGTCGCTGACCGACGGCACCGCGCAGGCGATCCAGTCGATCGACTCCCGCCTCACCCATCTCACCACTTCGCTCACATCAGGTGCCGCGCAGGCGATCGAAGCCGTCGACCAGCGCATCGCCAAGGTGACCGAAACCATCGATGGCCGCAGCGCCCACCTGACCGACACCATCACCGCGCGGTTCCAGGAAATCCATCAGGGCATCGAAACCCGGGTCGGCGCGGTCGCCACCGATATCGACATGCGGGTCGCGCAGTTCGAAGACCTGCTGGGCTCGCGCGTCGAAGCCGTGGCGGGCCGCATCGAGAGCAGCGGGCGGCAGGCCAGCGACGGCCTGATGGCGCGCGCCGAGGAACTGTCCACGGGAATCAAGTCGCATGTCGAGGATGCGGAACGTTCGCTGACCAACCTCGTGGTCAATACCAGCGAGACCATTCAGACCGGCGCCCGCGCCGCGCAGCAGTCGCTGCTGTCGGTTTCCTCCGATGTCGGCGCCCAGCTGAAGCTGACCTCGGCGGAAGTCGAGCGCGCGCTCACCGCCGTCGGCACCGGTGCTGCGAACTCGATCCTGACCAGCGCCCGCGACGCCCAGGCCACCCTGGTGTCGGCCTCCTCCGATGCCGCCACCCAGATCAAGTCGCTGTCGGCCGACGTCGAACGCACGCTCTCGGCCGCCGGTACCGCAACCGCCGCCTCGATCCTGTCCGGCGCGCGCGAGGTCCAGACCACCCTGGTGACGGCCTCTGCGGATGCGGCCAGCCAGGTCAAGTCGCTGGCCGCCGATGTCGAACGGTCGCTGTCGATCGCCGGGACTTCCACCGCCAATTCGATCACCGCCGG
This sequence comes from uncultured Alphaproteobacteria bacterium, assembly GCA_963734795.1. Classification (GTDB taxonomy): domain Bacteria; phylum Pseudomonadota; class Alphaproteobacteria; order Rhizobiales; family Xanthobacteraceae; genus Bradyrhizobium. The sequence goes on along the minus strand of CAVTIW010000006.1, from coordinate 113,887 downwards.
CGCCCGCGAGGCCCAGAGCACCCTGGTCACGGCTTCCGCGGATGCGGCCAGCCACGTCAAGTCACTGGCAGCCGATGTCCAGCGTTCGTTGTCGATCGCCGGGACTTCCACCGCCGAGTTCGATCACCGCCGGCGCGCGCGAGGCGCAGACCACGCTCGTCAGCGCATCGTCGGAGGCCGCCAACCACGTCAAGTCGCTGGCGACCGATGTGGAACGCACATTGACCGCGGTCGGGGCGGATACCGCCGCTTCGATCCTGAACAGCGCGCGCGAGGCGCAAAGTTCGCTGGCGGCAACGTCGGCCGACGCAGCCAGCCAGATCAAGGCGATCTCCGCCGATATCGAGCGCTCGCTCGGTCGCCGTCACCGCCAACACCACGGACAATATCCAGACCAGCGCGCTCAACGCGCAGAGCGCCCTGGTGGCCGCGTCGAACGAAGTCAGCTCCAAGGTCAAGTCGACCTCGGCGGAAATCGAGCGCTCGGTGCTCGCCGCCAGCGGCACCTTCGGCTCCACCATGACCGGCAAGACCGACGAAATCGTCACCTATGTGCAGCAGCAGACCGATCGTCTGGCGCAGATGATCGACGGCAAGCGTGGCATCCTGGTCGAGGCGATCGGCGGCAAGACCAACCAGCTCACCGTCGATATCGACCGCGTCACGTCGGATGCCCTGAAATCGATCGAAACCCGAGGACAGGCGTTCTCGCAGTCGATGATCGACCAACGGTTCCGACGTCGCGCGGACGATTACGTCGGCCGGCGAATTGGCCACCGGCGCCGTCAACAAGTCGCTGAAAGACCTCGAGCAGTCGTCGCGGGCGGCGATCGACCAGTCGCGTCAGGTGTCGATCGCGGCAGTGACCGAAATGCAGGAAACCAGCAAGATCCTGCGCACCGACACGGTCGCCCTGTTCGAGCGCCTGCGCGAAGGCAATATCCTGCTGCAGGAGGTGCTCACCGGCGCCCACGACAATCTCAATTCGCTCGAGCGAGCGCTGGTCACGCGGGTGGCCGACTTCGTCTCCGCGATGAACGACGTCACCTCGCGCAACGGCGTCGCGACCCAGACGCTGGAAGACCAGTTGAACGTCTTCAACGCCAAGACCTCGAGGGCGCTGGAAGATCTCGGCTCGCTTTCCAGCCAGTTCGAGACCCACGGCAGGGCGCTGGTCGAAGCCGCGACCGTGGTCGAGCAAAGCAACCGCAGCACCACCGCCTCGGTCGCCGAGCGCAAATCGGCGCTGGAATTCGCTGGTCACCACGATCGATCTGCGGACCACCGATCTCGATCAGCGGCTGTCGCGTTTCACCGGCCTGCTCGACGAATTGCTGGCCGCCGCCGAAGAGCGCGCCCGCGATATCGCGCGCGTGGTGGCGGAAACCGCCGGCGCCGGCTCGGCCGCGATCAGCCGGCAGTTCGAGGCGGTTCGCGCCTCGGCCGAAGAGGAACGCCGGCTGACCGCCGACACCATGAGCGAACTCTACCAGCAGGGCACGCAGGAAGCCGACGCGATGTTCAAGCAGTCCGCGGACAAGTTCGCCACGATGGTGCAGAGCATGAAGCAGATGGCTTCGGAAATGCACCACGAGCTCGGAAGCCACCCGCAACGAACTTCGCCGCGGCGTGCTGGAAATGCCGCAGGAAGCCGCCGAGAGTACCGCGCAGATGCGCAAGGTCATCGTCGACCAGATCGAGGCGCTGGCCGAACTGAACCGGATCGTCGCACGTCACGGCCGCGGGCCTCGACGTGGTGAGCGCCGGACGCGCCAGTGTCGCAGCGTGAGGAAGAGCCGCTGCTGGCAACCGCCGGCGGCCGCGCCGAGACGCCGTCGCGCGCCGCACCGCCGCGGATGCGCGACGCCAGCAGCGCGTCGAGCCTGCCGCCGCCGGACCTCGGCATGCCGGCGTCGCGACGCACCGAAGCGCCGCCGGTAAGCCCCGCCAGTTCCGACCAGGGACGCGACGGATGGCTTTCCGACCTGCTGAACCGCGCCGACACCGGCAGCGGCAACCAGGAGGTGCCGCGCAGCCGTCCGCCGCAGCAGCCGCCGGCAGCCGGTGGCAACCCGCTGGAGTCGCTGTCGCTCGACATCGGACGCCTGATGGATCGCAATCTCGCCGCCGAGATGTGGGATCGCTATCAGCGCGGCGAGAGCAAGGCCTTCACCAAGCGGCTCTACACGCCGGCCGGCCAGAAGGCGTTCGACGAAGTCGCGCCGCAAATATCGCGCCGACCGCAACTTCAAGCAGACCGTCGACCGCTACATCACCGAGTTCGAGCGCTTGCTCGACGAGGTCGCGCGCGACGAGCGCGGACCCGCGGTGCTGCGCAGCCACCTCACCTCCGAGACCGGCCTGGTCTACACCCTGCTCGCGCACGCGGCCGGACGGCTCGGATAAGATTTTGATCGAAGCGTGAAATTTAAAACGGAGGCAGCGATGCCTCCGTTTTTGTTTTTGTTTTCGGGGGCGGCGCTGATCTTTCGCCCGCCGTGCCTCGCAATGACGGCAAATACGAGTCCGCGATCTCGCCGCGCGCGCGAGTTTTGTTGGGAACGTTCCGCCCTCTTAATCAGAGGGCGTGGGGAATGCCGGATGCCCGATGCACCCGCAGCCTCGTGTGCGCATATTGGTAGATCGACGCGCTGCGCGCGGCGTTTTGTCAGACGCGACGGCATCATCCGTTCACGATCGACGCGATGGTCGTGTTGCCCGATCATCTGCACGCGGTCTGGACGCTGCCGGAGGCGACGCGGATTTTGCCACACGCTGGCGGCTGATCAAATCGGCGTTTTCGCGCAACCTCGCAACCGGGGAACGGATTTCGAACAGCCGCGCCGCCAAGGGCGAACGCGGCATCTGGCCCGCAAGCGGGGCGAGGTTCAATATAAGGCGAGGTTTAATATAAGAGGGCGCATCAGCAGCTTACAGCCCGGATGGGTTGAGCTCTTCGCGAACCCCATCATCATCAAGAGCCTACGGCCGCTTCCTCTCGGTCGTCGCGGGCGGTGCCGGCGCCGGTGCCGGCGTGCTGTTGCCGGCGCCGAACAGCAGGCGGGTCGGGTTGCGGTCGAGATTGTTCACCGCGCGGCTGATATCGCCCAGGGTGCGGCGGCCATCGGTCATCAGCAGAGCCCGATCGCTTGTCGAAATCCTCGGCCAGTTCGCGGATCGATTTCACCGTCAAAAACAATTCGCCGCCCTCCTTGCCGCCGGCCAGCGTGTTGAGCCCGAGCATCAGGTTGTCGGCCTTGCGCCATCACGCCGTCGACTTTCAGCATGACGTTGTCGATCTTCTCGGAATTGCGCGCCAGCGAGGCGGTGAAGGTCTCGAGGTTATGCAGCGAGTTCTTGACCGCCTCCTGGTTGTCGGCGACCACCTTGTTGATGTTCTGCAGCGTGCCGCGGATCGCCTCGGTGACGTCCTGCAACCCGTTCGGATCGGCGGTCAGCACCGGGACGCCATCCTCATCCAGGGGCACGCCGGGCGCGGCCTCCTCGCCGCCCTTCAGCGATATCGCCGCCACCCCGGTCAGCCCCTGGAATTCGAGCCCGACCAGCGTGTCCTTGCGGATCGGGGCGTTGTTCTCGATCATGGCCAGTGCGACGACGCGACGCGGATTGTCCAGCTTCACGGAGACCACCTCGCCTACCCGGATACCGTTGAAATTGACGCTGCCGCCATTGCGCAGACCCGGATGCCGGACCTTCGAAGATGATCCGCAGCGGGCTGCGCGTCTTGGTGGTGTGGAGGCTCTGGAACCAGAGCACGAAGCCGAACGCCGCGGCAATCACCGCCAGCGTGAACGATCCGATCAGGACGAAATTCGCCCGCGTTTCCATCAAACCAACTCCGACACTGAATCTTGACTAGCCGATGACAGCGCGGGCGCGCTTGCCGTGGAAATAGGCCCTCAACCAGGGATGCTGCGAGGCCTGCATGTCGGCCATCGATCCTGCAGCAATGATCTTACCGTTCCCTAAAACGGCAATGCGGTCACAAGCAGTATAAAGGCTGTCCAAATCGTGGGTTACCATGAAAACGGTCAGTCCCAAAGTGCGCTGCAGGGTCCGGACCAGTTCGTCGAAATCGCCGGCGCCGATCGGATCGAGGCCGGAAGTCGGCTCATCGAGGAAGACCAGTTCGGGATCGAGCGCCAGCGCGCGCGCCAGCGCCACCCGCTTGATCATGCCGCCGGAGAGCTCGGAGGGAAAACGGTCGGCCACTTCGGGCTGCAATCCCACCATGCCGAGCTTGGCCACCGTGATCTCGTCGAGCAATCGCTGCGAGATGTTGAGATATTCGCGCACCGGGAACTGGATATTCTGCCGCACGCTCAGCGAGGAAAACAACGCGCCCTGCTGGAACAGGATTCCCCAGCGCCGCTCGACGCCGCGTCGCGCCCTGGCGTCGGCGGCGTCGAGATCGATCCCGAACACCTCGATGCGTCCGCTGGTCTTGGGAACCAGTCCGATGATGGTGCGCGTCAGCACCGACTTGCCGGCGCCGGAGGGACCGACAAAGCCCAGGATTTCGCCGCGCTTGACGTCGAGATTGAGCCCGTCCAGAACCTTGGTGGCGCCGAACTGCACCGAGATGTCGCGAACCCGGATGATGGCGTCGGATATTTCAGCCGCCATCGTCACATTCCGATCGAGGCGAAAAAGATCGCGAATACGCCGTCCATGACGATCACGAAGAAAATGCCCTTCACCACCGAGGAGGTGGTGTGCTGTCCGAGCGATTCGGCGCTGCCCTCGACCGCGAGCCCCTCGACGCAGGCGACGATCCCGATCACCGCCGCCATCACCGGCGCCTTGATGATGCCGACGGTGAAAGTGATCGATCGAGATGGCGTCGCGCAGGCGAAGCAGGAAGGCTTCGGGATCGACCCCGCCATAAGCCACGCCACCAGGCCGCCGCCATAGCAGTGCGGCGATGGCGCCGAGAAAGGCCAGGATCGGCAGCGCGATGATCAACGCCAGCATCCGCGGCAGGATCAGAACCTCGATCGGATCGAAACCCATGGTGCGCAGGGCGTCGATCTCCTCGCGCATTTTCATCGAGCCGAGTTCGGCGGTGTAGGCGCTGCCGGAGCGGCCTGCCACCATGATCGCCACCAGCAGCACGCCGATTTCGCGCAGCACCAGCACGCCCAGCATGTCGACGACGAAGATATCGGCGCCGAATTGGCGGAAATGAAAAATGCCCTGCTGGGAGATGATGCAGCCGATCAGAAAGGTAATGAGCGCGACGATCGGCACCGCGCGCCAGCACACCTGCTCGAGATGATGCACGGTCGAGGTCAGGCGGAAGCCGGACGGGTGAATCATGACCCTTCCGGCCGCGGCGAGGACGGCGCCGAGCATGTCGATCAGTCCGACCATCGTGGTGCCGAAGCCGGCCACGCTGCGGCCGATCTGATCCAGCATCCCCGTGATCGTCGACGCATGCCACCGGCACCGCGGGCGCGGCCTTCACCCGGCGCACCTCGTCGACCAGGCTGGAATAGTTGGCCGACAGCCCGGCGATCTTCGCCTCGACGCCGCCCTGGGTCAGGCTGCGGCGAAGCCGCTCGATCAGCCAGGCCCCGAAAGTATCGAGTTTCGAGACCTGCGACACATCGATGAAGATATTGGGCCGGCTTCCGGTCAGCTTTTCGGCGTCGGCCACCATCCGCTCCAGCACCGGCGCAAAGCGGGCGGTCCACGAACCCGCGGCGCACAGCGCAAGTCCATTGCCCTGTGCAATCCGCTCCAATGTCGGGTCGCCGTTCACGATGCCAACTCCTGTGCCGATTCTCCGCTATTCATGAGGGGAAAGTTCCAGCGCGCCGCCATTGCCTTGTAGAAGTAGAACATGTTCCTAACCAGCCATACTTGGTTGCGCCGGGCAAGCATACGGTTCAGAAATTGCCAGATTTTAAAATGACTTCCAGCAAATCTCCAAAACTTGCCGCCCGAATCGAACGCTGGCCGATCGCCGGCAGCTTCACCATCAGCCGCGGCGCCAAGACCGAGGCGGTGACGGTGGTGGCGGAAGTCAGCCAGGGCGGCCATCGCGGGCGCGGCGAATGCGTTCCCTATCCGCGCTATGGCGAGACGCCGGAAGCGACCCTGGCCGCCCTCAAGTCGATGCAGGAGCCGTTGCGGCGGGGGCTCGACCGGCACGCCCTGCAAGCCGCGATGCCCGCCGGCGCCGCCCGCAACGCGCTGGATTGCGCGTTGCTGGATCTCGAAGCCAAGACCAGCGGCCAGCGCGTCTGGGACCTGCTCGGACGCCCCGCCCCGCGGGCCTGCACCACCGCCTACACCATCTCGCTGGGAACGCCGGAGGCGATGGCGGCAGCGACCGCCAAGGCCGCGCACCGGCCGTTGCTCAAGATCAAGCTCGGCGGCGACGGCGACGGCGAGCGGATCGCTGCCGTGCGCAAGTCGGCTCCCGAATCCGAACTGATCGTCGATGCCAACGAGGCCTGGACGGTCCGACAATCTCGAGCAAAACCTCGCGGAATGCGCCGAGGTCGGCGTCACCCTGGTCGAGCAGCCGCTTGCCGGCCGGCCAGGATGAGGCGCTGGCGCGCATCCGCAGGCCGCTGGCGGTCTGCGCCGACGAAAGCGTGCACGATCGTGCCTCGCTGGAGGGCCTGCGCGAGCGCTACGATGCCGTCAACATCAAGCTCGACAAGACCGGCGGGCTGACCGAGGCGCTGGCGATGGCCGACGCCGCGCAGGCGCTGGGATTTGAGATCATGATCGGCTGCATGGTCGCGACCTCGCTGGCGATGGCGCCGGCGATGCTGCTCGCGGGAGCCGCCCGCTATGTCGATCTCGATGGTCCGTTGCTGCTGGCGCGCGACCGCGAGGACGGCTTGCGTTACGACGGCAGCGTGGTCTATCCGCCGGACGCCGCACTTTGGGGGTGATCCGCCAGCCGGTGTCGCGCCAGCCACATCACGATCGCGCCCGACAGCGCCATCGCCGCCATGACGTAGTAGACGCCCTGCCCGTGTTGGGCGTAGATCGCACCCGACAGAATCGATGCGCTCGCAGGCGACGATGCCGCCGCAGGCCGCGAGATAACCCTGCCCCCTCGCCATCACATGGCCGGGCACATGGCGCACCAGCAGTCCCATGGTGCCGACCTGGGTCAGTCCATAGCGTCAGCCCGTGCGCCAGCTGGACCACGGCGAGTACCGCCACCGAGGGCTCCTGCGCCGTGATCAGCCAGCGCGCCACCGCGCTGAGCGCGCCGATCACCACCAGCACCGCCGACGGCAGCGTAAATCGCGGCGACAGCGCGAACACCACGATCTCGGCGAGCACGCCCAAGCGCCCATAGCCCGGCAATCGTCAGCCCGCCGAGGCCGGAGACCTGCCAGGTGATGGAGGCGAAGGTGTAGTAGGCGGCATGGCTGCCCTGAATCAGCGCCGAGGCGACGATGATGGCGAGAAAGCCGGGATCGCGCAGCAAGGCGCGCGCGCCGGACAGCACCGCAGGGGCGATCTTCGGATGGTCCAGCGGCTGCAGCCCGAGGCCGGCGACGGCGCCGAGCCCGGCCACCGACGGCAATGACCCAGATCAGGTGCCGGGCCGCGATGACATCGACCAGCAGCCCGCATGCCAGCGCGCCGACGATGAAGGCCGCCGAGCCCCATAACCGCAGCGGTCCGTAATTGAGGCCGTACCGCGCCACGCCGCGCAACGCATAGGCGTCCGTCAGCGGCACCATCGGCGTCCACACGCAGGCGGTGACGGCGAAGGCGAGAAACACCAGCAACGGCTGATGCTGGGTGCCGACCACCGAAAATCCAAGCGCGGTCGCAAAGGCGGTGACGATCATGGCGCCGCGCAGCGATTGACGCCGTTCGGCAGAGGCCGGTCACCAACGGCAGCATCGTGAATCGCGTCACCGAAGGCACCGCCGTGATGATCCCGATCCATGACGGGTCGATCCCGACCGCCTTCAGCCACACCGGGAAGAACGGCAGATAGGTGCCCCCGAGGCCGAACAGCGTGCCGTAGAACAGCGCCAGCCGCGCTGCGAATCGCTTTGGCGCATCTTGCGATGCGATGGGGATTTGTGATTCGCTCGGCATCAATTCAATTGCGATTCGCTCGATATCGTGATGATCGTTAGCGTAACGCGCGTTGATTTGCGCGATGAGTTTATCATGGCCGACGAAGCATTCGCCCTATCGCCGATCTCCGCGCGCGCAACCCAGCCGCGCGAGGAGGATTATGACGCGATCAGCGAAGCCTTCATGGAGACGTCGCGCGGCCGCTGGTTTCTCGGCGAATATGCCAAGCGCAACCGCAACGCCGACACCCGCATGGTGCTCGACGCGGTGGCGCGGATCGAAGCAAGTCTTGCCGCCCAGAACCAACCGGCCCCCGAACAGGACAACGGTCTCGCAGAGGCGCTAACCGCGATCAGGAGCGCGGTCGATGAGGCCCGGGCCGCCGCCTCGGCGGCGCTCGATCGCGTCGTGCTGGAGGAAACCCTGGCCCCGATCCGCAAGGGCGCCCGGATCATCAAGGAAATCTCATGGCGGTGGCGCGAGATCGGCGCCGACGGCCGGATTTGCGATCTGCTCGATTCGCAGGTCAGCGCCATCGAAGCCGGCTGCGGACAAGTCGCAGCGAACGATTCCCTGACCGGCATTGAGCGCCGCCTTCGATCTGATCGAGGAGCGAATCGAGGCAGCTGGACGACAGCGATGCTGCCCCCACGGATGCAGAAGCCGTCGTATCGTCGCCCTCCCCGGCCCCATCAGACGAGATGCCTGCCGCCGCCGAGGAAGCGGCGGAGGCGGCGACCGTGATGGACGATACCGAAGTCGCGGTCAGAGCTGAGGCCATGCGTGCCGAAGCAGCCGCTGCAACGGTCGAGGCCGCCGACGCGACGGCCGAAGCCGCGGACATGACGGCTGAAGCCGTTGACGTCACGGCTGAAGCCGCTGACGTCACGGCCGAAGCCGCAGACGTCATGGCCGAAACCGCGGACGTCATGGCCGAGACTGCGACGCCATGGCCGAGACTGCGGACATGACCGAAGCTGCGGGCGTGATGGTCGAGGCTGCGGAGATGCCGGCCGAGGCCACAGACATGCCGGCCGAAATCGCCGACGACGATCAGGACGCGGTGCTGGACATGGTTGCGCTTGAAATGGCCGCGCCGGATCCGGCCGATGCCGATGAAGCTTCCGATCCCGGCAGCGATGAAATTCACGTCGCGGCAGCCGCTGCCTGCCGAGCCCGAAACGATCGCGCAGATGCCGAGCCTGAGCCTGAGCCGGAGCAAACGGCCTCACCGGCGATCGCGCCGGCGATGCAAGCTTCGATTCAGACCTCGGTTGAAGCTTCGACTCAAGCCTCGAACGGCTCGATCAGGCTTCTCTTGGCTCGTCGCTCATCGCGAATGGAATCGTGCGAAGGCCCCCTGCATCGGCCTCCGACCCGCTGGCGCCGATCCGGCGCATGAGCCAGGCCGAGAAGATCGCCCTGTTCTCCTGATGTCGCGATCAGCCGATTAGTTTGGCGAACAAATCCGCATCGACATTGCCGCCCGACAGCACGATGCACGACATTCTGCCGCCGATATCGATGCGGCCGGCCAGAAGCGCGGCGAGGCCGACCGCGCCGCCCGGCTCGACCACCAGTTTCAGCTCCCGAAATGCAAATCCGACTGCGATTCCGACTTCCGCATCGGAAGCGGTGACGCCTTGCGTCAGCAGCCGGCTGTTGATGGCGAAGGTAATTTCGCCGGGGATCGACGCCATCAGCGCATCGCAGATGGTGCGGCCTTCGGCGCGGTGCGGTTCGCGTTTGCCTGATCGCAGCGAGCGCGCATGATCGTCGAAGCCTTCGGGTTCGGCGGACATCAGCACGGCCTGCGGATAGCGCGCCTTGACCGCGGTTGCGACCCCCGCGATCAGGCCGCCGCCCGAGACCGGCGCAACCACGATGTCCGGCATCAGGCCGAGCGCGGCCATATCCTCGGCGATCTCCCGCCCCACCGTGCCCTGGCCGGCGATCACCATCGGATCGTCATAGGGCGGCACCAGCGTCGCGCCGCGTTTGCCGGCGATGTCGCGGGCGATGGCTTCACGGTCCTCGCGGTCGCGATCGTACAGCACGACTTCCGCGCCATAGGCCTTGGTGCGTTCGCGCTTGGAGAGCGGCGCGTCGGCGGGCATCACGATGGTCGCCTGCATGTTCAGGATCTGCGCCGCCGCCGCCACGCCCTGGGCGTGGTTGCCGGACGAGAACGCGACCACGCCGCCGCCGCGCGCACTTAACGGGATCGACGACAGCTTGTTGAAGGCGCCGCGAAACTTGAACGATCCGGTCCGCTGCAGCATTTCCGGTTTCAGAAAAACTTTGGCGCCGGCGCGCTGGTCGAGCGCAGGCGACGACAACAGCGGCGTTCGCACCGCGAAGCCGCGCAAGCACGCGCGCCGCCGCATCGATATCCGCGGAACTGACCGGTAAAATCGGGGGTGATTCCGTCATGCGCGCCTTGTATCGCGTACCCCGACATGCGGGCAAGGCGCTTGCGATCGATCAGGCGACGAACCGCGCGTGTTCTGCTGCGAACTCCGCCGCGTCGCTGTTCGGATCGTCAGCGCGGACATTGGTGATATTTTCGACAAAAGCAGCGGGCCGAGGCTTCCCAGGTGTGTCTTGCGGCAAACTCGAGGCAGGCTTGCGGCGAGATTGTCCAGCGCGGACAGGCACGCTTCCCGCAAATCCTCGTTCAGCGCGCCGACCGGCGCCGCACCGATCACGTCGCGGGGGCCGGTCACCGGAAAGGCCGCGACCGGCAGGCCGCTGGCCAGCGCCTCCAGCAGAACCAGGCCAAAGGTGTCGGTCCGGCTCGGAAACACGAAGACGTCGGCGGCAGCATAGGCCTCTGCCAGTTCTTCGCCCTGCCGCGCGCCGAGGAATACCGCGTGCGGATATTTTCGGGCCAAGTGCCGCAGTGCCGGTCCGTCGCCGACGACCACCTTGGTGCCGGGCAGATCGAGGTCGAGAAACGCCTCGAGATTCTTTTCGACCGCGACCCGGCCGACGCAAAGGAAGACCGGGCGCGGCAGGCCGAGGTCGGCGGGGCGCGGATGAAACATGCCCGGCGTCGACGCCGCGCGGCCACAGCACCACGTTGCGAAAGCCGCGCGCGCGCAGTTCGCCTGCCAGCGCCGGCGTCGCCGCCATCACCGCCTGGCTGGCGCCGTGGAACCGGCGCAGCGCCGCCCAGATCCAGGATTCAGGCACCGGCAAGCGCGCGGAGATGTATTCCGGAAAGCGGGTATGAAAGCTGGTGGTGAACGGCAATCGCTGTTTGCGGCAATAGCGCCGCACCAGCAATCCGATCGGCCCCTCGGTCGCGATATGAATGCTGTCAGGCCGCGCGTCGGCGATCAGACGCGCTATCTTGGCCTGATACGGCAACGCCAGCGCGCAGATCCGGATAGCTCGGCAATCGCCACGGTGCGGAACGATTGCGGCGTCAGAAAGCTGACCTCGACGCCGAAGGTTTTTGCCGCTTCGGCCATCATGGTCAGCGTGCGTACCACGCCGTTGACCTGCGGATGCCACGCATCGGTCGCGACCAGGATACGCATCAGGCGGCCCGCGCCGCGACCGAGGCCACCGGCGCCGCCCGGCGCAGCGGATCGGTCCAGGTGATGATTTCAAACCGGCCGTCTTCGTGCTCGGCGAGCGCGGTGCAGCTTTCCACCCAGTCGCCGCAGTTCATGTAGCGAATGCCATGTTCGTCGCGGATGGTGGCGTAGTGGATGTGGCCGCAGATCACCCCGTCGGCGCCGTGACGCCGCGCCTCGGCGGCGAGCGTCTGTTCGAAGGCGCCGATATAATTGACGGCGTTCTTGACCTTCAGCTTGGCCCATTGCGACAGCGACCAGTAGGGCACGCCGAACCAGCGCCGAAACATGTTGACGAAGCGATTGATCCGGATCGCGAAATCGTAGGCGGTGTCGCCGAGATGCGCGAGCCAGCGCGCATTCTGCACCACGAGGTCGAAGATATCGCCGTGAATCACCAGATAGCGCCGACCATCGACACCCTCATGGATGGTATTCTCCACGACGTCGATGCCGCCGAAATGCGTGCCGTAATAGTTCCTCAGGAACTCGTCGTGATTGCCGGGCACGTAGACGACCTTGGCGCCCTTGCGCGCCTTGCGCAGCATTTTCTGCACGAAGTCGTTGTGCGATTGCGGCCAGTACCAGTTCGATCGCAGCGCCCAGCCATCGACGATGTCGCCGACCAGATAGATGGTATCGGCGTCATGGCTGCGGAGGAAGTCCAGCAATCGATCGGCCTGCGAGCCGCGTGCTCCGAGGTGGACGTCGGAGATAAACAAAGTGCGAAAGCGTCGTTCCGGACACTCTTCACTCATAGCGTCACTTCCCATGCGCGAGCAGCTAACAGAATCCCATGACAGCGCGATGACGATTCACGCCGCTGCCGGAACCTGTCGTTCCGGCACGAATCGAACAGATTTGCCGGCGTCGGGATGGCGAATAGCAGCGCGGTGCGACAGCCAAGCGACAAATGCGGAAAGCGAAGGCGGCTCGTAACCTCTCCCCACGGAAAGAGCGGGCAGAGGTCAGATCAATAAAATTTATGAAAATGATGGATCGGTCCATGGCCGTGGCCGACGCCGAGGCGATCGGCGGCGGCGATCGCGGCGCTGATCCAGGCCTTGGCATGGCGCACGGCGGTTTCCAGGTCCTCGCCCTTGGCAAGGCCGGCTGCGATGGCGGAGGACAGCGAGCATCCGGTGCCGTGGGTGTTTTGGGTGGCGATGCGTGGCGCTGCCAGTGCGATGGTGCCATTGCCGCTGACGAGATAGTCGATGCTCTCGCTACCCTGGCCGTGGCCGCCCTTGATCAGCACCGCGCCGACACCCCATCGCCAACAGCCGCCGGCCCTGGCTCTCGATGGCGGCTGCGCTCTACGCCACCGGTTCCTCCAGCAGCGCGGCGGCTTCCGGCAGGTTCGGCGTGATCAGCGAGGCGCGCGGAATGAGCTTTATCCGCAGCGCGTCGACAGCGTCTCGATCGAGCAGCCGATCCCCTGAGGTCGCCACCATGACCGGATCGAGCACGACATGCCTCGGCGACCACCGCGCCAGGCCTGCGACGATGGCATCGATGGTCGCCAGTTGCGCCACCATCCCGATCTTGACGGCCTTGACGTCGAGATCGCTGAACACCGCGTCGATTTGCGCGGTCACGAACATCGGCAGGCACCGGGTGAATGCCGTCACGCCCTTGGTGTTCTGCGCGGTCAGGGCCGTGATCACCGAAGCGCCGTAGACGCCGAGCGCCGCAAACGTCTTCAGGTCGGCCTGGATGCCGGCGCCGCCGGACGAATCCGAGCCGGCGATGGTGAGCGCGACGGGTATCGTCATCACGCTGCTCGCAGCAATTCAGGCGGGCCGATCAGGGTCATATCCTGTCCTAGCGCGGCGTGTTATGGCCAGCAAGTTCGCTTGCCACGGCGCCCGGTTTTTTGCTCTATTGGCTGCAATGCGATGCCCTCGGAGACGACAGCGATGGTTCCCTTCTTCGTCCAGTTCAAATGCAAGCTCGGCCAGTCCTATGCCGTCGCCAACGCGCTCGCCGAGGCCGAGATCGCCTCGGAGATCTATTCCACCGCGGGCGACTACGATCTGCTGGTCAAATTCTACGTCGACAACGACACCGACATCGGCCATTTCGTCAACGAGAAGGTGCAGGTCATTCCCGGCATCCAGGACACCCACACCATCATCACCTTCAAGGCGTTCGGCACCGGCTAGGACGCGGAAAGCTCTCTCATCCCGCAAGAGCATCGCCCGATTCTCGATCAACTGCTAATCAGATTGAGTTTGCGATAGGGACAGCCGCGTGAATCTGTCAGCTCCGCATGAAGCCTTCGAGCTCGCCTTCCGCCCAGGCCAGTGTCTTCTTCATGTCTTCGCCTTGGTAGAAGCGCAAGCACATTTTAGTCAGGGTCGCCTGGGCATAGATCTGCTGGGCGATCTTCGGCGGCGCCGGCGATGCCGAGATCGAAAGGATCTGGTGCTTGTGCGGGTTTGGGTAGTGATAAAGCGTTCCCTTCGGGGGGCCTTCCTCTGCCCACGTCTTCAGGGTGGTCAGTTTCTCGAACGCTGGCAAGTCGTAGCCGCCGCTCGCTGCCACCAGTTTCTCCACCGATGCCGGTTGTGACAAATGCAGCAGCAGACTCTTTGCCGCCTCCTTGTTCTTCGAGAAGTTCCACACCGTCCAGAAAAAGGGACGAACGGTGCAAAGCGACCCTTCGGACCCATCGGGAAGCCATGAGTCCAGCATTGCTCCGCGACCTCCGGCGCATCGCGTTTGGCAACGGCCCACGCACTCGGCGGGTTCATGATCAGTGCGCCCTTGCCCGAGATCAGCCATTTGTTGTTGGAGGCATCGTCCCACGCCGGCGCGTCTGGCGGAAGGAAAGCCATCAGCTTTTTGTAGTACTCGAGAACCTGCCGCACATTGTCGTTTTTGACGGTGACGTTTCCTTTAGCATCGACTACCTCGGCCCCAAAGGCTTGGAAGAACGCGCCGACGGTATCGACGGAGTCGGCGGTTTGACCGACACCGATACCAAAGGGAAAGCCGCCCTTATGGCAGGCCTCTGCCGCGTTCAGGAACGTGTCCGTCGTCCAGTTCTCGGCCTTGGGCGGTGCCCCGGCCGGATACATTTCCTGAACGTCAATGTTAGCGAATTTTTTCATCAGATCGATTCGTGAGCAGGGCCCCTTGATCTGGCTACCGATACTGGCGGGAACGGCCAGCCATTTGTCTCCTACCTTTCCGAGATATTTGACGGTGCCATTGACTTCACCGTTCAGCTCGATGAGCGGCTCGACAACGTCGTTCATGGGTTCGAGCAGGTCAGCCTGTGCATGCGGCCACCAGGTCGGCATTGCAAGAATGTCATGGCCGGATTTCGCCTGAGCCTCGACGGCGATGGTCACCAGGTCCTTGTTGCCCTGGCTCGTGATGTAGTCGATCGAAACTTCGACCTTTCCCTTGTCGGCCCATTCATTGACGAGTTCGGTGCTCGCCTTGTTGGCTCCGGGCACCCAGTGATCCCAAAAGCCAATCGCGAGTTGGCCGGCCGCATGTGCGGTCCGAATATACGGCGCGGTCATCAGCGCCGCGGATGACATAGCGGTAGCAGCGACAAACTGTCGTCGAGAAAGCTGCCTCCGAGACATGGCATTCACTCCCTGGTGAGCCAATCCGTGAGCTAAAATGTTGCTGTGTTTTTGTGTCTCCATCTACCAGTCAAGCCGGAAGCCGGACTGCTGGCCGCTGCGGAGATTTGATCTGATGATCCGCGCCGGGCCTCTGTCGAGAAACAGCTTCCGTCAGCTTCTAAACTACGTTGTGTGCGGAACCTTCAAGCAGGGCGATTCGCCCGCCTCCGGCCTTGAACATAGGCTATGGGTCTGGGACCACGCCACAATCGGACGATATCACGAAGTTCGCCCTCTCGAAATAGGATGCTGCGCGCTTTCCAGAGATATCGCCGTGAGCCGTCATGAATATGATCGGGATGCGAATATCCGCCTCAGCCCATTCGGCCTGGAAGTCGAGACCGCCGACCCCCGGTACCTTGATATCGAGGACCAGGCAGCTTGCAACATCCGGCATCTTATCTGCGTAAATTCATGGGCCGAACCGAACAGTTCGACCCGCAAGCCCATCGATCGGAAAAGACTACTGAGAGTCGCGCGCATTACTGCATTGTCGTCGATGACGAAGACGGTTCGTTCAGCTGCGCTTGCAAGGTCGTCTTCCGGTTTTGGGCGCCCGGTAATTACAGCGCATCCTCTTGATGCAATGGCAATGTGAACTGAAACATGGCACCGTGGGGTGGGTTTGCCGTGGCCCATAGCCGGCCACCGTGGCCTTCCATGATCGAACGGCAGATCGAGAGTCCCATCCCCATGCCGCTGGATTTGGTGGTGAAGAAGGGGTTGAACAGCCGGTCGGCGTCCTCGGCGGAGATCCCGACGCCGCAATCCGTCACGCTTACGAGCACCTGCTGTGTCTCGTCCTGGTGGGATCGGATCACCAGTTCACGCGAACGATCGGTGACCGGTTGCATCGCTTCAATGCCATTCATCACCAGGTTGATAATCACCTGCTGCAGTTGGACCCGATCACCGAGGATCATGGGTAGAGCCGGTGCCAGCTCCATTCGCAACAATACCTGATGGCTGATCAACTCACGCTGTACCAGCGCGATGGTCTCCCTGACGACGTCGTTGACGTCGAGCGGCGCTTTCTCGATGCTGGTCTTGTTGGCGAGGGCCCGGACGCGCCGTATCACCTCACTTGCCCGATTGCCGTCGTCGATCATCCATTCCGCCGAGCGGCGCGCGGCGTTCAGGTCGGGAGTTCCGCGGTCGAGCCAGCGCAGACAGGCCTCGGCGTTGGCCACGACGCCGGCGAGCGGCTGGCTCACTTCATGGGCGATCGAGGCCACCAGCTGCCCAATCGTGGAAACGCGATTGACGTGCGCGAGTTCCATTTGGGCACCGAGCAGGCGCTGTTCGCTGGCGCGCAGCTTCTCTTCCGCCCGCTTGCGGTCGGTCATGTCGATGACAAAGGCAACCCCTTCGTCGGGCTTCCACTCGAAAAGCGCGCCGGCGATCAGAATCGGCACGCGGCTGCCGTCTTTGCGGAAATACTCCTTCTCGTAAGACCTGCAGCTCCCGGTCTCCCTGACCTGGGCCAACGCATCCTGGTCGGCGCGAGCCCACTCGGCGGGCGTCAGCTCCGTCCACCCTATTCGACCCGAGATAAGCTCTTCACGGCTGTAGCCCAACATGTCGAGAATGGCCTGGTTGGCTTCGATGATCCGGCCCTGAAAATCCCAGATCATGACCCCGATGATGTTCGAGTCGACCAGGCGGCGGATCCTGGCCTCCCGTTCCCCGAGATCGTTGTACAGACGGGCGTTCTCCAGCGAGATCGCCGCCTGCGACGCCAGCAGTTCCAGTACCGAGATCCGGGCGGGCGTGAACACGTGCGAGGCCAGCTTGTTTTCGAGATAGAGCACCCCGATCAGCTTGGACTGCTTCACCAGCGGCAGGCAGAGCATCGACCGGACGAGCTGCTGAGAGATGTACCCATCCGCCGAGAACGGGTTCTGCACCAACGCGTCATCAAGGATCACGCTTTCCCGCGTCCGGATCACGGTGTGGAGCAACGATTCGGGAAGCTCGGCCGGTGACACGGCCGTCTCGCGCAGCGTGACCTCGACCTGGCCCCGGCTCGTCCTTGCTTCCGCCGTGATCCGTGGTTCGTCGCCCGGGAACAGGATGAGCAGGCCACGCTCGGCGCCCGCATGTTCGACCGCGATCCGCAGCAGCGTCTTGATGAGCTCGCCAAGGACGATCTCACCGGACACCGCCTGCGCGGCCTTGAGTACCGTCCCGACATCCAGCTGCTCGACGGGTGTGCCAATGGTGGCGATGGGAGACGAAGGGACTGGCGCGTCGCGGAGATGCGGATGAAGCTGTTCGAGTTGCCGCACCTTGCCATCGGCTCCCCAACGCAGATAGCCGTAGCGGGCGTCCTGCAAATATACGCGGGCAATCTTCTCGAAACCGCGCGCCGCGTAGAAGCGGGAAGCGAGTTCATTGGCGAGCGCCTCATGGTGAATAAAACCGCTGGCGCGGGCCGAGCGGATCGCCTGTTCGTAGAGGCGCATCGCGTCAACGTCGCGGCCGTCGATGCGAGCAATCTCGGCGCCGACCAGCGCGGCGCGGTTCTCGAAATTGTCCGGGCAATTCGCCGCCCAGACTTCGAACTGTCGGTGATGGGCAGCCAGAGCTGCGACGTGCTGCTGGCATTGGTCAGCCGCGGCGGCGTCGCAGACTGCCGCGAGGGAAAGCGCCCCGTAGAAGGTATATTCCGCCGCTTCCACAGCGTATCGCGCTATCCAGAACAGCGATTGCGCCCTCGATGCGGCATTCACGGCTGATGTATAGTCACCTGCAAGAAAGCGCGCCTGCAACTTGCGAGTCCAATAGGAGAACTCGGCACGCGCCAGATCTGGGTTAGCGGCCAAACGGCGCTCGATCCGAATCTCATCAAACTGTGCATCGTTAAAGGAGCCGAATTTCGGCGTAAGTCCCCGGAGAGTACGGATCAGCCCAAGCTGGATGGCGATGAGGTCAATAGCCACCCTGAACCGTGCCTTCTCTGCAAACGCGAGACCATGCTCGGCTTGGCGCTGCACCTCGGGAAGCGGGTCGCCCACCGCGAGAAGGTTCGTGGTCAAGGCGTGGCAACTGTAAGCGCTGAAGGTCAGGTCGCCGTTCTTGTTCGCCACCTCGAACGCCCGACGCAGCAGATCGCGACAATTTTTGAAATGTCTCGTCCAAGGGAGGACGTGAGTTCCAAACTGGTTATAGACTCTGGCCTGGGAACCTCTCAGTCGGCGTTGCTCGACCAACTCATAACCGAGCTGGCCGAGGCGAAAACCGCCCCTATAATCGCCAAAACGCGAGCCGGCGACTGCGCCAAGCATTACGTAGGCGAAGGTCGAGCCGTCGCAGTTACCGCGCTCGAGGCTGAGATTGACTGCTCTACAGATGACCAGGCAAGCGAGGTTGGCCTCTGTGTACATAGCTGCAGCAAACACCTTGGTCAGAACATCCAGAGTCGCGAGGGAGGCCGGGTCCGTCATCATGGGCAGATCAACGAGATCCTCGATCGGCCGGCTCCCAAGTTGCGACCAGATCCGATCGTATTCTCGCCGCGCTTCTTCTTCTGTTGGATGCGGCGACCAGTGGATGTCCAAATGGCGGAGGCAATCGAGACCGACGGCAATGGCGCGCGCGTTCCGACCGACGGTCGTGTACAGGTCGATGCACACGCACACAACGGTCGCTCGTTCCACCGTACTTGCGGCGCGGGTCGAAAGCACATTCAACCGCTGCTCCGCTTCTGCCAGCGCTCCGGTGAGGAACTCGCATTCGGCCCGGCGCAGCTCCAGCGCAAAGGTGAGTTCGTGCCGGCGCTCCCACGAGTCTTCCGGCAACAGCGCCGCACCGGCGGCGAGATAGGTGAGCGCTGAGGCGTAGGCGGTAGTGGCCTTGGCGCGCTGGCCCGCGAGGAGGTTGAGCTCGGCCAGTTGCTCACGCTCGTTTCGCGAGGTGATCAAGGCGGCGCCGCGGTTGAGCTGATTGACGATTTCGAAGATCGCCTCTTCTCGCTTTTCCGCAGGAGTATGCGCCACGAGCAGTCTTCCGATGCGGAGGTGCGCCTCGGCGCGCAGCCGTTCCGGTATGAGCGAATAGGCGGCCTCCTGGACACGGTCGTGGATGAACTTGTACGAGCCCTCCACCTGCTCGACCAGCTCCAGACGAACGGCGTCCCAGAGATCCGAACCGACGTCCTCGTTCGATTTTCCGAGAACGATCGAAAGCATCGTGATCTCGGCGACGTTGCCGAGGCAGGCGAACTGCTGCAACGCCGCCTGGGTCTCGACGGGCAGACGGGTCAACTTCCCGACCATAAGATCCACCACATTGTCGGTGTAGCCCTTGGCGTGAAGGCGATCGAGCTCCCAGCGCCAGCGCGCCGCGTCATGATCGAAGCGGATCAGCCCCTGTTCGGCGAGCGCAGAAATGAACTGAATGGCGAAAAACGGATTACCACCCGTCTTCTCGTGCACCAGTCGCGCCAGCGGGGCGGCACGGCGCGGCGCGCAGCTAACCGTATCCGCAATGAGCCGCCCCAGGTCTTCCCGGGCGAGCGGCGCCAGACTGATCTCCTGCACGCACGCTCCCTCCTTGCGGATAGCATCGAGCTTCCGCATCAGCGGATGGGCGGAATTGACTTCGTTGTCCCGATAGGCACCCACCACCAGCAACCGCTGCACGTCCGCCTGGGTCAACAGGTCGGCGAGCACGTCGAGCGTCGCTGCGTCGAGCCATTGCAAATCGTCGAGAAAGAGCGTCAGCGGATGTTCGGGCCGCGCGAAGACGCCGAGAAATCGCCGGAACATCAGCTGGAGACGGCTTTGTGCCTGTTGCGGCGGAAGCTCCACGACCGGCGGCTGCTCTCCGATGAGGAGCTTCAATTCGGGGACAATGTCGATCATGAGCCGCCCGTTCGGGCCCAGCGCCTCGCACAGCGCGTCGCGCCAGCCGGCCAGCTCGGCGTCGCTCTTGCCCAGAAGCGGGCGGATCAGGCTTTGAAACGCTTGCGCCAGCGTCGCATAGGGGATGTCGCGCTTGTACTGATCGAACTTGCCGGAGGCGAAAAGGCCGCGCGACGGCACCAGCGCCTTGTGCAGCTCATTGACGACGGCGGACTTGCCGATGCCGGAATAGCCGGAGACCAGCACCAGCTCCGGCCGACCGCTGGTGACGACGCGGTTGAATGCGGCGAGCAAGGTCTCGATCTCGCGTTCGCGCCCGTACAGTTTCTCGGGAATCAAAAGCCGGTCGGACGCGTCCTGTTGGCCCAAAGGGAAGGCGTCGATCCGGTGCTGAGCCTCCCATGCGGCAAGACAGCGCCGGAGGTCGCGCTCCAGGCCGGCCGCGGTCTGGTAGCGTTCCTCGGCGCTTTTGGCGAGCAGCTTCAGGATGAGGGTGGAGACCGCGGCCGGGACAGTGTCCAGCCGCTCGTTTGGCGGCACCGGCTTTCTGGCGATATGGCAGTGGACCCACTCCATGGGTTCGGCGGCGGTAAACGGCAGTGAGCCCGTGACCATCTGGTAGAGCGTGACGCCGAGGGCGTAGAGGTCGCTGCGGGCGTCGATCGAGCGGTTCATGCGTCCGGTCTGTTCGGGCGCCATGTAGGCGAGCGTGCCCGCGATCGACTCGGGCGGCGCGGGGGCTTGGCGCTCGCGCGGCAGACGCGAGGCGATGCCGAACCCCGTCAGCCACACCCCGCCGCTTGCCGCGTCCAGCAGGATATTTGCCGGCTTGATGTCCTTATGGATAAGGCCTCGCTCATGCACTCGGCGGAGCGCCCCCGCGAGAGGGATCGCGATGTGCAGGAAATGCGATACGCCCAGTGGTCGGCCAAGCAGTCGGTCGAGCGGCACGCCGCCGGGATCCTCAAGCACCAGCGTCATGCGGTCGTTGTGGTGCGTCAGCGCGATTGGTCGCGCCGCCCAGTCAGCGTCAAGTTCAGCCTTGAGCGCATATTCGTGTTCAAGCCGCTCGACGCAACCGAGCGACGTTTCTGCCGCGGCAACCAGCAGAATCGGCGCCAGGCCGTTGCCGGAGCCCCGGTAGAGAGCGATGTCTCCTTCCCGCAGCGGCGAAAATACGTAGCTCAAGAGCTCGTTCACGAGGACCTCCCGACAGGAGGACTGCTTTAGGACATTGATTAGGTTACGTTTGTTTTCGCCCGTCAACCCAAAAACAGACGTCAAAAAGATGCGTTCCGGTGCAGTATTGCGGCTGGTCGATGACGAGAACCGCGCTGGCACCGGCCCAGGCGTGGACTCATCTCACGCCGTCAAAGCCTTGCTTCCACGCGTGCTGATCGGTGTCAGCTTTCGGGCGCAATCCAAGCGTCGCTGTTACGGGCAACAGAACATCCTGGGTTAGGGCCAGGTGCTTGGCTCTCCGGGATGGACTCCGGCGGACGCGCATTCGGAGTTTGATTCTCTGACTGGACCAAGAAACGCTTTTCCGAATTGACAACGTCCGCCGCCCGAAGCCGCGCCCCTAGATGGCACCGCGCCGATCGCGCCTTACTTCGACAACGTGACCGGCTTGATCGTGAATGGGCCCGGATCCTTCCCCTTGTTGTCGCCGATGATGTAGGACAACTTGCCTTCCGCGACCCACCCGGTATTGCCGACCTGCGTCACCGAAACAGGCTCGGCAAAGCCGTCCTGCACGGTCTCGATCTGGGCCTCGTCGCCCTTGACCGCGATCTTGTCGAGCCTGCCCGCACCCTCGATCAACAACAAGCTGTCGCCGAATGTGCGCATCGCATCCGCATGGTCCAGGGGGCGAGACGTCTTCAGCGCGGTGATCGCGCCGGCCTTGCCATCCTTGACGGCGATCTTGAACAACGCGGCCGGAATATAGGTCGTGACGTAGAGATTGCCGTCCGCCCCGAACGCGATGCCGTCGAGCCCGACGCCATCCTTTGCCGGCGCCAACATTGGATCCGTCGCCCACACTTCGAGCGCGGTGCCACCGGGCCGCAGGCTGTACACATTGGGCGTAAACGAGTCGGTGACATAGGCGGTGCCGTCACCGCCAACGGCGATATCGTTGCACAGGGATTTCGGATCCTGGAGTGAAAAGCTGCCCTTCGGTGCGCCGCTGTCGAGATCGAAGGTTTTCAGCCAGGCCCCCTTGGTGTCGCCTGGGCCGGGAACGCCAAAGCCGGTTATGTCATTGGAACAGACATACAAAACGCGGCTTTTCTCGTCGGCAAGCACGCCGAGCACCGAACGGCTGCCGCCGGCACCGGGCTTGATGAACTGCTCTGCTTTCCCGCCGGGCGCGGCTTTCACCACCCCGCCGAGGTTGAAGCTGCCTACATAAAGAGTGCCGTCCCTGGTGGATGTCAGGCTTTCCGGAAAGCTCTTGTCCGGAACGCCGATCGGCGCGGGCTGGGCACATGCAATGCCGCCGGACGCGACGCCGAGCATGAGCGCCAATCCGGCTGTGCCGAGCGCGCGCGCGCAACGGCTCTTGAGCAATTCTCCATGTGCAAGCGAGCATAGAGCAACGCTGTGTTCCTGATTCATGATTGAGATTCCTGATCGACATGGGTTGGACGAGGCAATGCCTCAGGGGCCGATCATCACCAGCCATCGGTTCGCTGCGTCGCGACAGGCGCAGGGAAGGGCCGCGATCCAACGATGGCAGCCCGGAATTAACCCGATAATTAATTCTAGGCCACCGTTCGAAAACTTGAAAGCGTGACGTTCGCCAGCCAGAGCAGGTCGCCGGCGATGGATGCCTTTCGGGGACGCTCGTTCTGCAGTGCGATAAGCCCGGCATTGGCACTTTTCACACTCGGCCATGTCCGACCCAAGCTCGTGGTCTGGACCGCGAACCCAAAACGCATCTTCACCGATGTCAAGAAGAGGGAACGAAAAGCCAGAGTCGATCCACTAGCTAGACAGTCTCGACGCGGTAGCCCAACTGTCGAAGATTGCTGAACGCCTGAACTTCCATTGGCTTCGCAGTCGCCGGAATTCTGACCACAAAGACCTTGTCCTTATTCCTTTTCATCCTCGCATGAACGTCTGCAAAATGAATGAAGTGCTCTTCCGAGATCAAGGAACTTTCGTCTCGGGCTTCGTGGTGGATGGCAATCGACCATCGTGTGCGCATCGGATTTTTTCCCCAAAATCACTCGACACTCCATTGCAGGTGAGAATTGAGTCTTTTTTGTCGCCCCCGAAGGAACAAGAACGATAAGTCCCGAACTTGACGAAACCGCACCGCACCAATGGGAACTGTGGCCCACCACCGTCGTACACGGCGGGTTTCCGGTCTCGGATTGGCAGGTATTTGATTTGAAAGCCGACCAAGAAGGGCTCGATGGGCAACCGCCCAAAAGGAAGCATGGTTGCCCTATTTCCTTTTCGCCTTTAGCCCGTGATGTCTATTTTTCGGCCCATAAATTTTAGCCCCATCTCTTTCGCGATTTCGCGAATGTCGAACGTCCTGAACAGGCTTCCATCGTCCGCGACGACTTGAATTTCGTGACGGGCACCGCGCGTATCCTCGTCGCGCGGCCATATATGCGTTTCATTTCTCTCGAAATTCTCAAACATCAAATCAACTGAAAGTCGCTGAATATCAAGCGGCGGCGTGGTTGCCGAAAATTCAATCTCTTTGACGATCTTTGATGCGCGAAGGAGCTGGATCTTCATCGGCGTTCACCTTTAGCCCCGGTTCCCCAACCGGTGGCCATGGTACTCACCCGGCGATAGTCGGCCCTAGAACTATATCGTGAACTATATCGTGGCCGCAAACTATCCCAGTGGCCGACCGTATACCCTGGCGAACACGAAAACCCTCTGAGGCGAAGCTGACGAAGCAACGATGATTTGCCTGCCAACGAGGTCCTGCAATGACGCGATTGGCGGCGTAACGAGTTAAACGGGGCCTCTCGTGCGTGCAGCCGGCCTAAAATCCGAGAAGCGCCAGCCCAATCCAGCTGATTGCGAAGAGCGAAGCCGCCGACATTGCGACGGCCGCAAGTGAGACAGATACCTTGATGACTCGACCACTCATGATCTTAACCGACGCAGATCTCGGTAACTGTTGGTCTTGATGCCCTTAAAAAAGTTCAGCGAGACATGAAAAAGGTTCGCGAGACTTGGAAAAAACCAAGGCAGCCGGGAATGACGCGGCGTGGCCGTGGGTCCAGATGGGACCAATTTCCGGTGTAATCACGCTATGCTTTCGCGTGATGCTAGAACGAAACTCGTTCGTTAAACTGAATGCCGGCTCTGCCGATTAATTATGGAACCGTCAGACAAAAGGCGGACGAAGGCAGTCTCCAAGAACAAGTTAGAGTCGATCCGCAATACGAAGCAAGTATCCCGCTGGATGCATCCGCAACAATCGCAGTTGAACTGAAATTTTGTCGCGCTGACTATCGCTCCTTTGCGGGCGACTTTCCTTATATTCATCCTTTGCTCAGGTATTGTTTACAGTGCGGGAAAGATTTTGCGGCCCGGCTATCCCGGTTGCATTACGTTCGGAAATCCAGTGTCGTCACAGGTAGGCACCTCATTTCGGACCGAAGCCGGACATTGGTGGATAGAACTCGTTGCAAGTGCAGCACTGTGGCCGAATTGCCGCCCATTTCAGTTTTACCACGACAGGCAGCGCCATCAATTTTGATGGCTGGAAAAGTCCATTGGCAACACGTTCACAATTCGGATGGGTTGGCTGAAAACCTGTTCGGCCGCGGCGGCCAAATCGTCAGAATATTTGGCCTCGATTTTTGCGGCGCAATCCTCGTTTGGCACGCACACATACAGAATACCGTCGTCAATGCGTTCCACCCGCATCCCGAGGCAAAGTCTGTCGAATTCGCACGGGCCTATCAGGGCATTTAACATTGCCCTGATCGCAAGCTGCTGGTTCCGTGTGGGATGCATGTTGGCCTCTGATGAGGCCAATCTATGCCGGTAGAGACGGCGTGGATATGAACCGGTTCACACGCCATGGATATCTCGTTTTTCCGTTCAACATCAACCGCGATTACGCGCGGCAAAACATCATGGTCATTCTGAATCGTCAGCCGTGCTTCCACACCGGCGGCACGATTTCCGCCGGCTATTTTTGTGTTATATTGAAGACCGGGGGTTCGAAGCTGTGGAACTCTTTTGGCGAACGCACTCGATCGGGAAATCGCCAGCTATTCCCGCATTGGGGGAGCGTCCTCACTTGGTCTTTTGATCGGTCTGTTTCTCATTTCGTTCGCAGCAGCGGCAGCAGCAGCAGAAGTTTATCCCGTTAGTGGAGTATGGACGGCAATCGATACCAATTTTCCCGCTGCCGAAATTGAAACCTGCCTTGCCGTTAAAACGTTCGGCGTTGAAGCCGTGTCCAAGAAATCCGTTTCGGAGATGATTATCTTTGCGAAGGATAAACGGTACGACGTCAAGGGCGATGTTCAAACTGAAACAACAATCAAATCCATCAAAGTGGCGGATGGTGGTTTTTGGATAACTGAGGCGTTCAGTAAGCGCGGCAGGTGGCTTTGGTTCAAAAGAAAAACCACCTATTTCCTGCGCGTAATCGATCCGCAGACGATACAGATTCGAGATGCAAGGGGCATGACCCGTTACGCAAAGTGTGGCCCCAAAGACCGCCAATCCAAGGCTGACTGGAGGAGTGCTCCATTAGGGTGAACTCACAATTCCGTAGCAATTCGAGGAATTGGGTTCGCTCGTGGAAAGCCGTGGCTGCGATATCGCTCAGCTGTAAAAAGCCCCGCGATCCCGGAAAAGTTCCGGGGCCTGGCTGCCTGGCGTTAAGGTGGCTTTACTTCGCGAGCAAACCGGTCAAGTCGTCAGTCGCGCGTGAACAGCGAAGTTCATCAATCTGCCGCGATAGCACGAGTGCGCTTACCTTTAATGCCTCGATCGTCGAACTTTCGGGATGCCGTTTTTCAAGTTCGTCGATTCGCTTGTTGAATGAGGCCAGCTCCAGGTGAAGGCGCTCGATTTCCGCGTCGTGCTTGAGTGGTCCAACTGGCTTCCAACTCCGTTGTGCTCGCATGGTCGTCCCCCTGTTGTCGTCACACCTTCGTGAGCGATATTTGTGGCAACAAAAGGAAACCGCTTGGTCCCAATTGCGGCGAGGTGCCCGCTCTATCGGGGCCATTGATGGTTTTCCGCGGGAAGTATTGACCCGCTGCTCAATCTGTCGCGCTCAACTCATCGACTTTGGAAAGCATGCGAACCAACAGCTTTTGCGATCAGAAAATCGCCCGCAACTACGATGTGATAAAATACAACCATCAGGTGCTGATCTAGTCGCGGATGATGGCACGTCCTCAAGACCGCGAGGGCGCTCAACCTCGATGTGCGTCAGACTTTGCTTGCCCGCGTGGACGAGGTGATCGAGTGAGGCGCGCCGAAGTGCATGAGTCCATTGTTTTTCGGAATCGGCGCCATGTCCGACTTGCGTAATGCGGTCCGGAGTGGACATCGTCCAAAGTGCTATGGACCGGGATTTGCTAATCCGCATCCCAGATCAGGACTTGTCGCCGCCCTTGGCCGCCTTCTTCGGCCGCGGCGGTCCGTCCACCGGCGGCAGCGACTTGAGATATTCCGCGATGGCTGCGCGATCCCCGGAGCTCAATTGCGAGGTGTTCCTGATCACGCGCGCCATCGAGCCGCCGATGGTGTCGCCATCGGGCGTTTGCCCGGTTTCCAGGAAATACGCGACGTCCTTGGCGCTCCAATCGCCAAGTCCTTTTTGCGTAATGTTCGACACCCAGCCCTCGCCTTCCGGATTCGGTCCGCCGGCGAAGCGCTGCGCGCTGATGATGCCGCCGAGGAAATTTCGCGGGCTGTGGCACTCCGCGCAATGGCCGAGGCTGTTGACGAGATAGGCGCCGCGATTCCACTGATCCGAGCGGGCCGGGTCCGGCACGAACGGCCTGCGGTCCATGAACAGCCATTTCCAGATCCCGATGTTGCGGCGGATATTGAATGGAAACGGCACGTCGTGATCGCGCACCTTGCCGGACACCGGCGCCAGCGTTTTCAGGTACGCAAACAGGTCGCGGATGTCGGCAACCTTGGCATGCGCGTAAGACGTATAGGGAAAGGCCGGAAAGTAATGAACGCCTGACGGAGAGACTCCCCTGGTCACCGCGTTGACGAATTCCGCCTCGCTCCATCGCCCGATGCCGTCGGCCGGATCAGGCGAGATATTCGGAACGTAAAACGTGCCGAACGGCGAGGGTATCGCAAGGCCGCCGCCAAGCCTCAAGCGATCGGGCTGGCCGGGCACGGCATGACAGGAGGAACATCCACCGGCGTTGAACGTTGTGAGGCCGTTGGCCAGGTTCGGCGTATAGGCCGTCAACACATCCGAAGGGACGACAACCGGAATCGTCAGCCACCAGTAGAGTCCGAACGCGGCGGCGCCGGCCAGGACGGCAGCAGGGAAAATTCGTCGCGGCATTCACCGATCCGTCGTTATCCGTCTGACTTTACGGCTAGCATGGCCGCTACTCCAGCCGTAGACTGCTTGAAAACCTGCATCGCTTGAGCCCGCCGCGGGAATAAACCCGAAATCCCATTGTTTTGAAACTGGCACCATCACTTGACGTCAACAGGGAGAAAACCATGTCGAAAACCAAGACCATGCTTGCTACGCTTGCGCTGGGTGCGACCATTGCCTTCGCCGGACCTGCCTTTGCCGAGAAGCTGAAAGCCACCCTCGACGGCAAATCCGAAGCGCCCCCCAACGCCAGCACCGGCAAGGGCACCGCCGACATCGACTACGATGCCGCCACCAAGAAGCTGAGCTGGAAGCTGACCTATTCCGGGCTTACCGGCCCGGCGACCGCGGCGCATTTCCACGGCCCCGCTGAACCCGGCAAGAACGCCGGCGTCGCCATCGCGATCCCGAATGCCACGACCAGCCCGGTCGAAGGCAGCGCCACGCTGACGGACGCCCAGGCTGCCGATCTCGAGGCCGGCAAGTACTACGTCAACATCCACACCGCGGCCAATCCCGGCGGCGAAATCCGCGGTCAGGTGACGAAGTAAACCTCTCGCGCGACAGATCAAAAGGGGCGGACGCAGCGCACGCGTCCGCCCTTTTTCTCATTGTTCAAATCAAATCGAATACGCTCAGCTGTTCTTGACGCGGTAGGTCTCGTGGCAGCCGCCGCATTGCTTGCCGATGACGGGCAACGCCACCTTCAGCGTGTCGAGATCCTTGATCTTGCCCTTGGCGTCCTTCACGGCCTTGGCGAAGCTTGCGATGTGCTCGTCGAAGCCGGCCTTGTCTTCCCAGACTTTCGGCGACGCGCTAGTAATCGCCTTCCGGCTTCATACCCTTGATGCTGTCGGGAAACAGGGTCGGGAATTTCTTGACGGTGTCTTCGAACTGGGTCATCGCGGCGTCGACCGTGGCCTGATCGTAGGGCTTTTCGCCCTTGACCATCGCCGCCAGCGCGCCCGCGTTCTTTCCGTTGCCCTTCATCATGGTCTGGGTCTGCTTGACCTGATCCTGCTGCGCCACGACCGCGCCGACACCGAGCAACAACGTTCCCACCACCACGACAGTTCGCATCATCATTCTGATCCCCTCTGGTTTTCGATCGCGCGATCACCCGCTTTCCCGCGAGCTTGCGGCTATGGTCATTCCAACACCGCGGGAAGTGTTTCATTCCCCCGCGATAGATATCACAGGCTATGCCGGCGCTGGTGTTCGCGGATCGCGATCCAGACCCGCTCGGCGGTCGCCGGCATGTCGATGTGATCGATTTTGTATTCGCGCCACAGCCCGTCGATAATCGCATTGACGACCGCCGGACAGGAGCCGATCGCGCCGGCCTCGCCCGCGCCCTTGACGCCCAGCGGATTGGTCTTGCAGGGCACGTTGTGGGTCTCGAACACGAATGACGGACCGTCGGCGGCGCGCGGCAGCGCATAGTCCATGAAGGTGCCGGTGACGAGCTGGCCATCCTTGGGATCGTAGACCGCCTGCTCCATCAAGGCCTGGCCGATCCCCTGCATCGCGCCGCCATGAACCTGGCCGGCGAGCAGCAGCGGATTGAGCGTCACCCCGAAATCGTCGACGATGACGTAATTGACGATCCTGATGATGCCGGTGGCCGGATCGATCTCGACCTCGGCGACATGGGTGCCGTTGGGAAAGGTGCCGTCGGCGCTGGTGAAGGTCGCGCTGGCGTTCAGCTTCGACGGATCGACGCCCGGCCGTTTGGCCAGATCGGCAAAGCTGACCGAGCGATCGGTGCCGGCGATCCGCATCGTGCCGTCGCTGATCTCGAGATCGCCGGCGCTGGTTTCCAGCGCTTCGGCGGCGATCTCCCGCAAATTCGCGCCGAGCGTGCGGGTCGCGCGCTCGACGCTGACGCCGCCGGTCGGAATCGAAGCCGAACCGCCGGTGCCGAGGCCGGTGGCGACCTGATCGGTGTCGCCCTGGAAGATGTGGACGCGTTCGGGCGCCAGCCCGAACTGCTCGGCGACGAGCTGCGCATAGGCGGTCTGGTGGCCCTGCCCGCTCGACTGGGTGCCGATCAGGATCGAAACGTCGCCATTGGGATCGAGCCGCACCTCGGCGGTCTCCTCGCCCATGGTGCCGCAGACCTCGACATAGGTCGCAAGCCCGATGCCGCGCACCAGGCCCTGCTTCTTCGCGGCCTTGGCGCGCCTGGGAAACTCCTTCCAGTCGGCGATTTCCATCGCCCGTTTCATATGCGCGGTGAAGTCGCCGGAATCGTAGATCTTGCCGGTGGCGGTCTTGTAGGGCATCGCGCGCGGCGTGATGAAGTTCTTGCGCCGGATCGCATCCGGCGTCATCCCGAGCTTGCGCGCGGCCGCATCGACCAGCCGCTCGACCACATAGGCGGCCTCGGGGCGGCCGGCGCCGCGATAGGCATCGACCGGCACGGTATTGGTGAACACCGTGCGGACGCGGCAGTGGAATGTCTGGATGTCGTAGAGGCCGGGCAGCATGCCGGCGCCGCCATGCGGAATGTAGGGCCCGAAGGTCGACAGATAGGCGCCCATGTCGCCCATCAGGTCGACGTCCATCGCGAGAAACTTGCCGTCCTCGGCGAGCGCCATCCGCGCCGTGGTGACGTTGTCGCGGCCCTGCGCGTCGCCCATGAAGTGATCGGCGCGGTCGGCGGTCCATTTCACGGTCTTGCGCAGCTTGCGCGCGGCGACCGCGGCCAGCGCGTATTCGCGATAGGGAAACAGCTTGGTGCCGAACCCGCCGCCGACGTCCGGGACAGATCACCCGCATCTTTTCGACCGGAATCTTCAGGATGTTCTGGCACAGGATATCGCGCAGCCGATGGCTGCCCTGGCTGCCGATCGTCAGCGTCAGATGATCGCGCTTGGCGTCGTATTCGCAAACCACCGCGCGGGTTTCCATGAAGTTGGTGACGACGCGCGGATTGACGATCGAGACTTCGGCCACCGCATGGGCTTTGGCGAACGCCGCCTCGGTCGCCTTCTTGTCGCCGAGCGGAACGTCGAACAGCACATTGCCGGCATGATCGGGCCAGACCTGCGGCGCGCCCTGCTTCACCGCATTGGCGACGCCGACCACCGCCGGCAGCGGCGTCCATTCGACCTCGATCGCCTCGATCGCGTCGCGGGCCTGATCGATGGTCTCCGCGACCACGAAGGCCACGGCATCGCCGACATGGCGCACCACGCCGTGGGCGAGGATCGCATAGGGCGGGCCGGTGAACGGATCGACTTCCAGATTGAACAGGCACGGCAGACCGCCGAGATCCCCGACGTCCTCGGCCGTCAGGATCGCAGCCACCCCCGGCAGGCCGCGGGCGCGGGCGGCATCGAGGGTGAATTTCGCGTGGGCGTGCGGCGAGCGCAGCACCAGCGCGTGCATCGCGGCCTGCGGCGCGTGGTCATCGGTGTAGCGGCCCTTGCCGCGAATCAGCGCATCGTCTTCCTTGCGGAGGACGCTTTGACCGACGCCGAATTTGATGGGAGCCATCTGATCTCCGATTGCCTGGTCGCGATTTTGCGTCATATTGCAGCGGATCGCGAGGCAAGCGCAAACGGCTTTAGCTGCGCACCAGCGACCGACAGCCAGCCTCTGCCGAACAGCAGCAGGATCGATCCGGCATAGACGAACGGCGCCGACCGCGATCAGCAGCAACAGCGCGGCATCGTCGCGCAGCGCGCTCCATTGCGCAAATTGCGCCGCGGCAAACCGCGCCGCCAGCCATAACGCGCCGCCGAGCACGACGCCGGTGACGACGAACTTTGCCCAGCGATCGCACCAGCGCGCGTCGAAGTCGAGATACCCGGCCCGCACCGCAAAGCCGAGCACCAGCAGCAGATTGATCCAGGCGCCGACCGCGGTCGCCAGCGCGAGGCCGACCTGGGCCAGCGATCCCATCAGCAGGACCTTCAGCAGCACGTTGACGGCAAGCCCGGTCAGCGAGGCCTTGACCGGCGTCGCGGTATCCTTGCGGGCGTAGAATGTCGCGACCGCGCTGCGGATCGTCACGAACGGAATCAGGCCGACCGCATAGGCGGCGAGCGTGGCGGCGGCGGCGGCGGCATCGGCCTGTGGTGAAGGCGCCGCGCACGAACATCGCGCGCATGATGACATCGGGCACGGTGAGGAAGGCGGCGACGAACGGCACCGTCGACAGCAACGTGAATTCGAAGGCGCGGCGCTGCGACGCCGCCGCGCCGGCGTCGTCGCCGGCGGTGATCCGCCGCGACATTTCCGGCAGCAGCACGGTGCCGATCGCAATGCCGATCACGCCGATCGGCAATTGATAAAGCCGCTCGGCGTAGTACAGCGCCGACAACGCGCCGGCCGGCAGGAAGGTGGCGATGATGGTGTCGGCGAACATCGCCACCTGGGTGCCCATCGAGCCCAGCGTCGCCGGACCGATGGCGCGGAAGAACGCGCGGACGTCGTCGTCGAGCCGCAACGGCGCAAAGCGCGGCAGGCCGCCATGGCGGGCGAGATCGCCGGCCAGCAGAAAATATTGCAGGAAGCCGGAGATCAGCACGCCCCAGGCCGCGGCGTGGCCGGCGGTCGGAAAGAATGCGGCCAGCGCCAGCGTCGCCATCATCGAGAGGTTGAGAAAGATCGATGCGGCCGCGGCGCTGGCAAAGCGGTGCATGCACGTTGAGCATGCCGCCATAGAGCGTCACCAGCGTGATCAGCAGCAGATAGGGAAAGGTGATCCGCGTCAGTTCGATCGCGAGGCGGCGCTGCTCGGGCTCGTCGGTGAAGCCCGGGGCCAGCAGGCTCATCGCCTGCGGCATGAACAGCAACGCCACCACCAGCAGCACGACCTGCGAGACAAACAGCAGCGTGAAGATGCGGTTGGCGAACAGCCGCGCCGAGGTCTCGCCGCCCTTGCCGTGGACGTGGGCATAGGCCGGAATGAAGGCGGTGTTGAAGGCGCCCTCGGCGAAAATCGCCCGAAAATTGTTCGGCAGCCGCCAGCGCCACGAAGAACGCGTCGGCGACCGGCCCGGCGCCGAGGATCGCCGCGAGCATGATGTCGCGCGCAAAGCCGGTCAGCCGCGAAAGCAGCGTATAGCCGCCGACGGTGAAAATACGACCGAGCATCAGCCGCTTCTACAGCATGCGGCGGCGCTTCAAAACGGCGAAATCATGCCCCGAGCGCGCCGCGCACAGCCTTGATGATCCGCTCCTGCGTCGGCTCGTCGAGATAGGCGTGCATCGGCAGGCTGATGACATCGCCGGAAAGCTTTTCGCTGACCGGCAAGCCGCCGTCGGCGACCGGGAAATCCCGATAGGCGGTCTGCTGATGCATCGATTTCGGATAATAGATCGCGGTCGGAATGCCCTGCGCCTTCAGCGCCGCCGCGAAGCCGTCGCGATCGCAGCCGTGGGGCAGCCGGATGGTGTATTGCGCCCAGACCGAGCTGCAGCCGCTGGCGAGATGCGGGACGGTCACGACATTGCCGAGGCCTCGCGCATAGCGCTCTGCGACCTTGTTGCGCGCGGCGATTTCGTCCTCGAAGATTTTCAGTTTCTCGATCAGGATCGCCGCCTGCATGGTGTCGAGCCGCCCGGTGAGCCCGAGACGGACATTGTCGTATTTGTCGGAACCCTGGCCGTGAACGCGGACGCTGCGCAGCGTCGCCGGCGAGTTCGGCGTCGTCGGTGAAAATCGCGCCGCCGTCGCCGAAGCAGCCGAGCGGCTTGGCCGGGAAGAAGCTGGTCGCGGTGGCAAGGCCCGAGGTGCCGAGCCGGCGGCCCTTGTAGCTTGCGCCGAACGCCTGTGCCGCGTCATCGAGCACGAACAGGCCCTCGGCTTCCGCGACCGCGCCGATGGCGTCATGGTCGGCGCTTTGCCCGAACAGATCGACCGGGATAACCGCTTTCGGCTTGAGACCGTGCTTCTTTGCGGTCGCGATGCCCCGCTTCAGCGAAGCCGCGTCCATGTTGAATGTCGCTTCATCGACGTCGACGAACACCGGCGTCGCACCGGTCAGCGCCACCGCCTCGCCGGTCGCGCAAAACGTGAACGACGGACAGAGTCACCGCATCGCCACGGCCGACGCCCTTGGCCATCAGCACCATCAGCAGCGCGTCGGTGCCGCTCGCGCAGGTCACGACATGCTTGGCGCCGCTGAAATCGGCGAGATCAGCCTCGAGTTGCGTCACTTCCGGACCGTTGATGAACTGGCAATGCGTGAGCACGCGGGCAACCGCATCATCGATGGATTTGCCGAGCCGACGGCGTTGCGCGCCGAGATCGATAAAGGGCACGGGTTCTGCGAGCATATGCTGGTTCATGGAGCCTGTCGGGATTGGATCGAGGAAAGTCAGCCGACCACGCGGCGCGGTCCCTTGCGGGCGGAGGAGGTCGCGGCCGGCTTCGCCGGCGTTTCCAGGCAGCGGATCGCGATTTCGAGGCTGGCCACGCCTTCCTCGCCGGTCACCGCGGGCACGCCGCCGGAGCGAACGGCGGCGAGGAACGCGATCAATTCGGCGCGCAACGGCTCGTCATGACCGACCGGCAGATGGCGCATCGAGTAGCTGCCGTCCGGCTTGAAGCCGAAGCACTCGGTGACCTGACGGGTGAGCAGATCGCCCATGACATATTTGCCGCGGGTGGCGACGGTGACGTTG
Organism: uncultured Alphaproteobacteria bacterium; assembly: GCA_963734795.1. Classification (GTDB taxonomy): domain Bacteria; phylum Pseudomonadota; class Alphaproteobacteria; order Rhizobiales; family Xanthobacteraceae; genus Bradyrhizobium. Next base: position 79,488 of record CAVTIW010000006.1, on the reverse strand, counting down.
CGCGCCTTGAACGGCGTCAGCCAGTTGGTGTTGATATGCGCCAGCACCCCGGAGGCGGTGCGGAACTGCAGCAGCGCGATATCCTCGCGCTCGGCGACCGCGCTGGAGAGCTGCGGCTGCACCTCGACAATATCCGACTCGGTGAACCAGCGGATCAGATCGATGTCGTGCACGGCAAGGTCGATGACCACGCCGACGTTCGACATGCGCGGCGGAAACGGGCCGACCCGGGTGATCGCGATCGAGAGAATATCCTCGCCCGATGATCGCCTGCTTGATGGCGGCGACGGCCGGGTTGAAGCGCTCGACATGGCCGACCATCAGCGTCACCCCGGCGCGGCGGGCGGCGGCGACGATCTCCCGTCCCTCCTCCACCGAGGACGCGATCGGCTTTTCGACCAGGATGTGAATGTCGCGCGCGATGCAGGCGAGCGCGACCTCGTGATGCAGATGCGTCGGCGCCGCGATGGTCACCGCGTCGACGCCTTCGGCGATCAGTTCGTCGAGAGTTGCGAAAGTGCGGCAGCCCGTCAGTTCCGTGGCGCGCGCCCGATGCGCCGGCAACGGATCGACCACCCCGACCAATGTCGTATCCGGCAAGCCGGCCAGCACCCGGGCATGGTTGCTGCCCATGACGCCGGCGCCAATGACGCCGACGCGAAGCGAGCGTTTCGCGTCGGCTTTCACGTCCGATGCGGACCCTTTGGAATTCATATTATCAGCCTCGGTCATCCTCGACAACAACAGCATCCCGGTGGTTCTCCTAGCATGTCGCCACAAATGTGGCGAATGCCGAGAGATCAATCCCGGACACGTTTTGAGTCAAAAAATTACACAGATCTGTCGCCCGCTGCGGCGCCGAACCCGGCCCAAAAGGCCGGTTCCACCCCAATCGATCCGCCCCGATCGCTCAGGAGCGCTGGTAATCGTCCTCGATGCGGATGATGTCGTCCTCGCCGAGATAGCTGCCGGTCTGGACCTCGATCAGTTCCAGCAGAATCTTGCCGGGATTTTCCAGCCGGTGGACGGCGCCGATCGGGATGTAGATCGATTCGTTCTCGTGCACGATCTTGACCAGTTCGTTGACCGTCACGCGCGCCGCGCCGCGCACCACGATCCAGTGCTCGGAGCGATGATGATGCTTCTGCAGCGAGAGCCGGCTCGCCCGGCTTCACCATGATGCGCTTGACCTGGTGACGCTCGCCATTGTCGACCGACTGATAGGATCCCCAGGGACGATGCACCTTGAGATGATCCTCGGTGACTTCGGGCGCCACGGTCTTCAGCTTTGCGACCAGCCGCTTCAATCCGTTGGCGTCCTTCTGGCGCGACACCAGCACGGCGTCCTGGGTGGCCACGACCACGAGATCGTCGACCCCTTCCAGCGCGACCAGCGCCTTGTCGGTCGACACATTGCAGTTGCGGGAATCCTCGAACACGGCGGCGCCCTGCGCGGCGTTGCCCTGGGCGTCCTTGTCGGACAATTCCCACACCGCATGCCAGGAGCCGACATCGGACCAGCCGCACGCCACCGGCACGACCGCGGCGCGCGCGGTCTTTTCCATCACCGCATAGTCGATCGAGATCGCCTTGGCCGCTTGCGAACGCATTCGGGATCGAGCGTCACGAAGCCGAGATCGCGCCCGGCCTTGCTGACGGCATCGCTGACCGCCTGCACGCTGTCGGCATCGACGTTGCGGTATTCGTCGAGCAGAACGGAGGCGCGGAACATGAAGTTGCCGCTGTTCCAGAGATAGCCGGCCTTGATGTAGTCGGCGGCGGTTGCCGGATCGGGCTTTTCGACGAACTTCGCAACCGAGCGGACCGTCGCCGGAAATGACTTCGCCGGGGCTGATATAGCCGTATTCGGTGGCCGCACGCTCGGGCTGAACGCCGAAGGTCACGATGCGTCCCGCATCGGCCGCGACCAGCCCCTGCCGGCAGGCGGCGACAAAGGCCGCGGTGTCGCGCGACCACGTGATCGGCGGCAAGCGCCAGCACGATCGCGTCGCTGTCGCGCGATCTGCGCGAATACCGCGCCGGCCGCGATCGCCGGACCGGAATCCCGCCGCATCGGCTCCAGCAGGATATCGGCCTCGAGCCCGATCTCGGCCAGTTGCTCCAGCACCATGAAGCGATACGCCGCGTTGGTGATGACGATCGGACGCTCGAACAGCGTCGCATCCGACACCCGCAGCATCGTATCCTGAAATGTCGAGCGCGCCCCGAACAACGGCAGGAACTGTTTCGGACGGACCTCGCGCGAGGCCGGCCACAGCCGCGTTCCGGCGCCGCCGCACATGATCAGTGGAACAATTCGTCGGTCCATCGGCGCCTCAAACCTTGTAGTGGTCGCGATACCACGCGACAAAATCGCGAATACCGTCCTCGATGGAGGTCTCGGGCCGAAGCCGACGTCGCGCATCAGATCCCCGACATCGGCGAAGGTCTCCGTGACATCTCCAGGCTGCATCGGCAACATATCCTTTACCGCCGTGCGGCCCAACTCCTTCTCCAGAAGCGCCACCACATCCATCAGTTCTTCCGGGTGCTGGTTGCCGACATTGTAGATCCGCGCCGGCGCGCCCCCGGCGCCGCCGGACCTGCGGAATGTGATCGACCAGGCGCAATACGACACGGGTGACGTCGTCGATATGGGTGAAGTCGCGGCGCATCTTGCCATGGTTAAAAAGCTTGATCGGCGTGCCCTCGAGGATCGCCTTGGTAAACAGGAAAATCGCCATATCGGGCCGTCCCCACGGCCCGTAGATGGTAAAAAATCGCAAGCCGGTGACCGGGAGACGATAGAGATGGCTGTAGGAATAGCGCCATCAGTTCGTTGGCCTTTTTGGTCGCGGCGTAGAGGCTGACCGGATGATCGGTCTTGTCCTCGACCGAAAACGGCAGCTTGGTGTTGGCGCCATAGACCGACGATGACGACGCATACACCAGATGACGGCATTCGATTGTGCCGGCATCCTTCCAGGACGTTGGCGAAGCCTTCGAGATTGGCGTCGACGTAAACATGCGGATGATCGATCGAATGGCGCACGCCGGCCTGAGCCGCGAGGTGGACCACCACCGCGAACCGATGCTTGGCAAACAGCGAGGCCATCGCCGCACGATCCGCCAGATCGCTCTGCACGAAACTGAACCGCGGATTTTCGCGCAGGATATTCAGCCGCGCCCGCTTCAACGCCGGATCATAGTAACTGTTGAGATTGTCCAGACCGACAACATCGCGGCCTTCGGCCAGCAAACGGCGGGCGATGTGAAAGCCGATAAAGCCCGCCGCACCCGTGACCAATATTGTCTGATCCGACATCGTATCCTCAAGGGCATCGGTTCGGCCCGCCGCGCACCGGCCCTGCGCCTCTTTACCCGCCGTATCGAGGGTGTCGCAATACCCGTTTGCGCGGCTATTGCCAGATCGGCTTTAAAACCATACCAAGGCGGCGAAGTTCGGCGCGTGGCGTCGGGTTGCGCTGTTTTTGACACTCTTCTCAAACCTGGCGAGCGCGGGCGAGATGCGCCGGATCCTGCTTTCGACGCGCAAAAATTCTGATCTCCGCGGCGCTGCTTTATCTCGCGCTGCGCAAGGTCAATCTCTCCGACCTTGCGTCACGCATCGATATTGCGAGCCTGGGCTGGATCGGCCTGGCGATCGCCGTGACGTTCCTTCAGATCTTTGTCGGCGCGTTGCGATGGCGTGAGATCAGCGCGGAATGCGGCGCGCCGCTGGCGACCAGGCAGGCGATGCGCTTCAATCTGATCGGAACATTCTTCAACCAGACGCTGCCATCCTCGATCGGCGGCGACGCGGTGCGGCTCTGGCTGGTCGCGCGCAGCGGCGCCGGATGGCGCGCGGCGACCTATTCCATCTTCGTCGACCGCGCCATCGGCCTGATCGCGCTTGCCATCGTCATCGTCGCGAGCCTGCCGTGGAGCTACAGCCTGATCCGCGATCCCGACGGCCGGTCGGCGCTGTTGTTGGTCGATTTCGCCGCGCTCGCGAGCGGGTTGGGATTTCTGGTTCTTGGCAGGCTGCCGTGGCCCTGGCTGAAGCGCTGGTGGGGGACGCATCACCTTCACGCCTGCGCGGTGATCGCGAACCGGGTGATCTTCAGCAGAAAGCACGGACCAAGGATCGCGGTGCTGTCGGTGCTGGTTCACGTTCTCGCCGTCGTCATCGCCTGGTGCGTGGTGCAATCGATCGCGGCGCCGGTGGTGTTCAGCCAGATTTTCCAGCTGGTTCCCCCGGTCATGCTGATCACCATGCTGCCGATCTCGATTGCCGGCTGGGGCGTCCGCGAGGCCACCATGGGGCTGGCGTTCGGATATGCCGGACTGATGGCGAATGAAGGCGTCAACGTTTCGCTGCTGTTCGGCGCGGTGTCCTTCATCGTCGGCGCGTTCGGCGGACTGGTGTGGATCTTCAGCGCCGAGAAGGCCGCACAGGGCGCGAAGCCGATCGAGGTTCCCGAGTAACGGCCACATTCGCTGTAGAATGACCATTTCCGAATTGCCGCTGTCGCTTTTCGCCGTGCTTGCCGCAGCGGTGCTTTCGGCCGGCATGACGTGGGCGATCCGCCCGTTGCTGTTGCGGCATGCGCTGGCAAGCGCCGAATGCGCGGTCTTCGCATCGCGTTGCCGACGCCCCAGGGAGCCGGCATTGCCGTGATTGCGGCCACGCTGGTGGTCGCCGCGGCGATCATGGCCTGGGCCGGCGCGATCGACCTGAAGATCCCGGTCGCGGTTTTCGGCGCGTCGCTGTTCATTGCCATTGTGGGGTTCGCGGACGACGTCAAATCCATCCCGGTGCTGCCGCGGCTGCTGCTGCAGGCGGCGGCCGTCGGCGCGATCGTCTTGACGGCGTCCGGCGATCTGCGGATCGTTCCGGCCTGTCCGCTCTGGATCGAGCGCGGCCTGCTTTGCTGGCGGGCCTCTGGTTCGTGAATCTGGTCAACTTCATGGACGGACTGGACTGGATGACCGTGGCCGAGGTGGTGCCGGTCACCGGCGCGATGGTTGTGCTTGGCATCGCTCGGTGAGTTTCCGGCATCGCCGACCATCGTTGCCGCCGCGCTTGTGCGGCGCGATGCTGGGGTTTGCACCGTTCAACCGGCCTGTCGCAAAAGTCTTTCTGGGAGATGTCGGCAGCCTGCCGATCGGTTTGCTGCTCGGCTGGTGTCTATTGCAGCTGGCCTATCACCAGCAATTCGCCGCCGCGCTGCTGCTGCCGCTGTACTATCTGTTCGACGCCACGGCGACCTTGTTGCGCCGGCTGGCCAGGCGCGAGCCGTTCTGGGCGGCGCATCGCTCGCATTTCTATCAGCGCGCGACCGACAATGGCTTTACGGTATGGCGCGTGGTCGGCGAAGTGTTCGCGCTCAACGTCGGTCTTGCCGCATTGGCGGTCGGATCGATCATGACACAATCGTCGACGACAAACATTCTCTTTCTCGCCTTTGGAAGCATTGCCGTTACTTTTGTGCTTTACCGATTTTCACGGCAACGATAGCTGTGTTTCTCGGACTCATAAGAAAAGATCAGATCAAGTAGTAGTTTCGATCGCCGAACCCGAACCGAATTCGGGGACCGCGTCCTTCAAGACTTCCTCAATGGCAACGCGATCATCCTTGTTGATAGCCTGCTCGAGCGCCTCGATCCACTTTCGCAATGCCTGCATCGGCGGCTCGTTTGGCTTCGCCGCCATGATTCCGGCGATTCCGATCTCGACGCTAGGCTCTTCGTGGGCGAACAGGATTTCGTTCAGTCTCTCTCCCGGTCTCATTCCGGTGAATGCGATCTCGATATCGTGGCCGGGCTGCAGGCCCGATAAGCGGATCATCCGTTCGGCAAGCTCGACGATTTTGACTGGCTGCCCCATGTTGAGCACATAGACCGAAACGTCGGGGCGCACCGGAGTCAGGGCGTGCGTCGCCGCGGTGATCACCAAATCACAGGCCTCGCGGATGGTCATGAAATACCTGACCATATCGGGATGGGTGACGGTCACCGGCCCGCCGGCCTCGATCTGCGCTTTGAATTTCGGGACTACGGATCCGTTCGACGCCAGCACGTTTCCGAACCTCACCGAAATCAGCCGCATCCGTGGCTTGCCTGCGGACCGAGACGCCAGCTCGTGATCGAGCGCCTGGCAATACATCTCGGCAAACCGCTTGGTCAGCCCGAGCATCGAGATCGGCTCTATCGCCTTATCGGTCGAGATCATGACCATAGCCTTCGCGCCCGCGGCCAAAGCGGCATCGGCGACGATCACCGAACCAAAGATGTTGGTTTTGACCCCTTCGCTCCAGTCCCGTTCAAGAATGGGCACATGCTTAAGCGCCGCGGCATGGAACACGATGTCCGGCTTGAACTCGTTCATCAGCCGTTGAATGCGTTCACGGTCACGAATGTCCGCAATGCGACCCGCGATTTCGGCTTGGCTCTTCTGTGTTGTCAGGGTCTCGATAACCGCATAAAGCGCGGGCTCGGAATTCTCGATCACGAGCAACCTTGCGGCGCCAAACGTCACAACGCGGTCGCAAATCTCTGAACCGATCGAGCCGCCGCCACCGGTGACAATGACCGCTTTGTCCTTTACCAGAGCCTCGAGGCGAGCGTAGTCGATCTTTTCGCTCGGGCGCAATAACAGGTCTTCAACTGCGACCGGGGTCAGACGCGGCGCCTCGCCGCTCTCGAGCGAAGGAAGACGGTTGACAATCAACCCGAGCCGGCGCGCGCGCATCAGAACGGATTCGGGGTGCGCATCAGGCTCGAACGCCGACGGCGCCATTACCAATCGCGCGACCGGCTTGTCGCGTCTCGCCAGATCACGGACGACTTCTTCGAAGTCGTCGATTCCGCCCAGTACAGGAATATTTCGGATCAACTGCCCAAGATCTGCCCGCGACGGCGACAACAGACCGACAGGCCACAACCGTTTGACGGCGCCACTCTCAATTCCGCGCAAGAGAATTTCGACGTCGGCAGCGCGACCGATCAGCAGGGTCGGCGACGCGTCGTCTGTCCGCGCATGATGCAGCGCGCGCGTATAGCGAAAATAGCGGTAGGCGAAGCGCAACGCACTTAGAGAAAATACTTCGAGAAACCAATAGAGAACGATAGTGACCTTTCCGAGAAAGAAACCACCGTAGACATTTGGCGCCACGAAAATGTAGTCGAGAACCAGCAGCGCGACCGTCAGCACGGTGGCCGTGCGCAGAATATTCAACGCATCCGGCAACGAAATGAAGCGCCATTTCGTGGTGGTCAGGTTGAAGACGTAGCAGACGATAACGCTAAGCGCGACGAAATAAGGGAGAATGCGCAATAGAAGCGGCAGGCGATCCAGAAAAGATTCACCACCCTCAAAGCGTAGGTAAAAGCTGGCGATAACCGCAAACGTCGTCGCGAGCGCGTCGTGAATTGCGATCAGCAGGTTACGATAGGTTAGATTTGATAACCGCGTCATTTCAGTGACCACTCAACACGAAACATCGGGTTTTGGGACATCCCGGTCGTTAACTTATCTGTGTCTTGCGCGCCAGCCGTCACAGCTTGTCGGACCTCGCCGAAATGACTCCCGCTTCGCCCGACCTGGTCTTTAGCGCCATCCCACCTGCTACGCCAACTCCCAGAACGTACATCCATCCCTCGTGAAAATCGAACAGATGCGAGTTCAACAGCGAGCTCACAACATTCTGCACAACGACAAGCAGCCCTATCCATGTGGAAAGGCTCGCCCCGCGGAATAGCAGGAGGTGGCATAGCCACATGGCATAGAGCACGATGCAACCGAACAGGCCCCATTGCACGGCCACATTAAGCGTCTGATTGTGCGGGTTGCCGATGATGTCAGCCGAAGCGCCACTCTGGCCGATCGCGTCATGCTCGAATAATTGCTTGGTCGATCCCGTACCGTTGCCAAACAACGGAGCGTCGGCAAAAAAACGCAGCGACTTGCGCCAATATTCAAGCCGAAGTCCGGTCGAGCTGACGCCGTTTCTCTCATGATAATATTGATACTCGACCGCGACAGCTTCAACCCTGTCTCGCAAATATGGCGATGTGATCCAAATAAGTGCCGCGACTGCCAAGGCTCCGGCAAACAGTAGCACCGCCGCACGCCGGCTGAGATGAAGCATCGCGAACATTGCCAGCAGGACGGGAATGTAGACCAGCGCCGTACGTGCCGACACTACGAACATCATGTTGGCAAAGAAACCGAGCATCAGCGTGGTGCAGGCCGCGGCCAGCGCAAAGCGCCGCTGATCGAACAACGACAAGACGAGGGGGGCGAGAGCAAACAGGCACAGCGCAAATTCCTGGCTTTGATCGATATAGTTCTTGACCGGAACGCCCGGACTCGCAGTCGACGCAACCTTGAATTCCGGCGCGAATAGAACGATCCACGAAAGTCCCATTAACAGCGCACAGGAAACGAGAAAGGCGACGAACACCCAGATGCCACGCTGCGAGCGCTCGAAGTGATAAAGCAAAAACGGAACCGCTAGCAATTTAGCCACCGGGTTGATCCCATGAAGCCTCGCGGGCCACGGACTATCCGACCATAACGTTCCAACGACAGCGAGCGCGAAGAATGCCAGCGGTAGAGCGCTAGCGGGTCGCGTCAACGAGCGCAGAAGGGCGCGCGGGTCGAGCGTCGGGATCAGCGCTAGAAACCAGAGCACCATGAAGATGGCGACGCCGGAGGTCGACCATGGCAGCACCGCTGCAACCAGAACCGCTAATACATCGACGGTCAAAGTTCGCGCGGCCGGATCGCGCCACGCTCCGAAAGCGGCCCGACGCATCGCGGGGCTCGATGCACCTTTACTCGTGTCTTCGGTCACGGATGGCTCTCACGAGCACGCCTGACGAGAGATGTAGTGCTGAAACCTTCGAGAATATCGACCAGCATAATCTCGCCGCCGTTAGCGGCAACGATCTCGTGGCCGACCACCTGCTCGCGGGCGTAGTCCCCGCCCTTTACCAGCACGCTTGGCTTGATCCGCGTGATCAGCTTGATCGGCGTGTCCTCCTCAAAAACCACGACCAGGTCGACCGCCTCCAGCGCCGCCAGCACTTCCGAGCGCGCGCGCTCGTCCTGTACCGGACGGCCCTCGCCCTTGAGCCGCTTCACCGATGCATCGCTGTTCAGCCCGACGATCAGCCGGTCGCAGGCGCCGCGCGCCGCGGTCAGCACCTTGACATGGCCGGGATGCAGAATATCGAAACAGCCATTGGTGAATCCGATTCGCAAGCCCTGCTTGCGCCAATCCAGAAGCTGCGCGTCGAGTTCGCCGCTGGTCGCAACGATCTTCTCTTCCGCCGCGAGGAAAGCATGCGGCAGAATTTTTCGCCGCAGTTCCGCCGATGTCACGATCGCGGCGCCTTTCTTGCTGACCGCAACCGCTGCCGCCGCGTTCGCCATCCGCAGGGCGGTCTCCCAATCGGCCCCCGCCGCCAGCGCCAGCGCCAGCACCGCGGCGACGGTGTCGCCGGCGCCGGAGACGTCGCGCACCTTGACCGGATGGCCCGGCACATGAATGGCCTCGCCGTTGCGCGGCACCAGGGTCATGCCGTGTTCGCTTTGCGTCACCAGCACGGCTTCGCAATCCGCCAGCTGCATCACGTCCTGCGCCGCCTCACTGATACTTCTTTCGGTGTCGGCGCGGCTGCGGGTCGCCTCCGCAAACTCCTTGCGATTGGGCTTGAGCAGCGTGGCGCCGCGATAGATCGCGAGATTGGCGCTCTTGGGATCGACGATCACCCGCTTGCCGAGCTTCCGCGCGGCGTCGATGATGTTGCGGATCACCCGCGCCGTCAGCACGCCCTTGGCATAGTCGGACAGCAGCACGATATCCACGCGCGGCAGCAGCGGCAGGATGGCGTCGATCAATTTCTGCTCGATATCAGCGGCGGCCGGCGCGGCCGGATTCCCAGTCCGCGCGCAGCATGTGGGTGGAGAAATGCTCGGACACGAAGCGCACCTTTCGCGTCGTCGGCCGGCTGGAATCGCAGACCAGCACGCTTTCGATCAGGCTTTCCCGCGCCAGCCCGGCCTGCAAGGTCTTGCCGGCGTCGTCGTCGCCGATCAGCCCGACGAAGATGCAGCGCGCGCCGAGCGAAGCGATGTTGCGCGCGACGTTGCCGGCGCCGCCGATATCGGTCTCGCTGCGCTGGACGGCGATGACCGGCGCGGGAGCCTCCGGCGAAATCCGCGACACCTCGCCATAGACGAATTCGTCGAGCATGAGGTCGCCGACGCAGAGCACGGTCTGGCGGCTAATCGCATGCGACAGGGCGTCAAAATCGAACATCGGAACTACCTGTTGCGTCGTCAGCGGAAACGATCGGCACGGTCGAGGAAATCCTTGACGTAGGTCTCGACCGCATCTTCCAGCGCCGTGAAGCCGCCATTATAACCGGCGCGCTGCAGCCGATCGACCTCGCTCTGGGTGAAGTACTGGTAGCTGCCGCGAATCGGCTCGGGCATGTCGACATATTCGATATTCGGCGCCGTGCCGAGCGCGGCATAGGCCGACGAGCATCAAATCCTTGAAGCTGCGCGCCTTGCCGGTCCCGACATTGAAGATGCCGCTGACATCAGGGCTCGCCAATAGCCACATCATCACCCGCACCACATCGTCGACATAGATGAAATCGCGCCGCTGATCGCCGTCGGCGATGCCTTCGCGATGGGATTTGAACAGCTGCACGGTGCGGCCGGCCTTGATGTCGTCGAAGCGCCGCGCCAGCACGCTCATCATCGCCCCCTTGTGATATTCATTGGGGCCGAACACGTTGAAGAATTTCAAGCCCGCCCATTGCGGCGGCAGCCTCTCGCCACTGGCCGCGCGCTCGGCGACGGCCATGTCGAACAGATGCTTGCTCCAGCCGTACAAATTCATCGGCCGCAATGTCTTCAACGCCGATATCGAGGGGTCGTCGTCAAAACCCTGCGTGCCGTCGCCATAGGTCGATGCCGACGAGGCGTAGATGAACGGGGTCGCATGGGCCGTGCACCAGTCGAGCAGCCGCATCGACAGGCGGAAATTGGTCTCGATCACGAGATCGCCGTCGGTTGCCGTGGTCTCCGAGATGGCGCCGAGATGGATGACGGCGTCGAGCCGGCGGCCGTTCAGCCAGGTCGGCAATTCCGCCGGCGGCACGATGTCCGCGAGCTGGCGCCTGGCGAGATTGCGCCATTTGCCGTCATGGCCGAGCACATCGCACACGGCGACGTCGGCGCGGCCCGCGTCATTCAGCGCGGCCACGACGTTCGATCCGATAAAACCGGCGCCACCGGTCACCAGCAACATGAGATTCCCTGCCCTGATTATGCGGCGCCAGCTTTGCCCCAGTCCCGCCCGGCAGGCAACTTGGGCGATCCGGCGTGGTGAAGACGGCCACCCTCCGCCCGCTTGACTTTACCTCGCTGCGGGGAGCGGTTACCGACAGGTCGGCAAATCCCTGCGGCACCTGAACCTTCAAATAATGAATACTGATTCACATATATGGCTATCAAAGAGGATCCGGACGATACCCGGCCGATTCTGATCGTGCCCTATATGTGGATCGGTGACTTCGTACGCGGCCATAGCGTGGTGCGGGTCCTGAAGCAGCGCTGGCCGAACCGGCCGGTCGATCTGCTGGCCACTTCGCTGTGCGCTCCGCTGGTCGATTACATGCCTGGCGTCCGCTCTGGCGTGGTCTGGGACCTGCCGCGCAGCCGGCTTGGCGTCGCCCGGCAATGGGGCCTGGCGGCACGGCTGCGCGAGCGGAATTACGGCACTGCGCTGATTCTGCCCCGCACCTGGAAATCGGCGATTGCGCCGGCGCTGGCCGGTATTCCGGAACGGGTGGGATTCGTCGGCGAGGCCAGGTTCGGCTTGATCAATCGATGGCGCTGGGGCGAGAAGGCGCTGCCCCGCTTCATCGACAAGAACGCCGCGCTGGCGCTGCCGGATGGGGCGCCATTGCCGCCGCAATGGCCGGTGCCGCAGCTCCATGTTCCCGCCGGGGAAACCGCCCGCTGGCGGCAAGCCGGCGGGCTCGGCGCCAACCGCGCGGTGGCGCTGGCTCCGGGGTCGGTCGGCGCCTCCAAGCGCTGGACCTGGTATCCGGAAGCCGCACGGCTGCTGGCCGAACAGGGGCTGGACGTCTGGGTGGTCGGCGGCCCCGGCGAAAAGGCGCTGGCGACGGAAATCGTGGCCGCTGGCGGGCCCCGGGTCCGCGACCTCACCGGCACCGACCTGCGCAACGGCATCCTGGCGGTGGCGGCGGCCGACGTCGCGATCTCGAACGATTCCGGCCTGATGCACATCGCCGCCGCGCTGGGGACGCCGACCATGGGTATTTTCGGCCCCACCAGCCCCTACCACTGGGCGCCGCTGAACGGCCTTGCGGCGACGGTACAGACCAAAACGGTCGTGCCGTGCCAACCCTGCCACCGTCCGGTCTGCACCATGAACGACCATCGCTGCATGCGCGATATTCCTGCTTCCAACGTCGTTGCCATCGCCGAACGTGTGCTAGCCGAGGCTGCCGCAAAATGAGCAGCATCGATTCCCCACGCATCGCGCCCAGGCCCGCCGCGTTCCTCGACCGCGACGGCGTGATCAACCATGACGACGGCTACATGGGCACCAAGGACCGAATTCGCTGGATGCCGAATGCGGCAAAGGCGGTCCGCCGCCTCAATGAGGCCGGATACCTGGTTTTCTTTTTCACCAATCAATCCGGCGTAGCGCGCGGATTCTTTACCGAAGACGATTTGCGCCGGCTGCACGACTGGATGCGCGCCGAACTCGCCGCCGAGGGCGCTGTCATCGACGACATCAGATATTGCCCGCATCATCCCGGCGGATCGGTTGCCGGCTATCTTGAGGATCACCATTGGCGCAAGCCGAGCCCCGGCATGATCCACGATCTGATGCAACACTGGCCGGTCCGGCACGCCGGCAGTTTTGTGATCGGCGATCGCTCGACCGATATCGAAGCGGCGGAAGCCGCGGGACTGCCGGGCTTTTTATTTGCAGGCGGCGACCTTGACGCGTTTGTCGCGGATATTTTGACGCGAATGCGCGGCGCACAGCTTGCCCCACTCCCCGACCCGTCCCTGCAAGGGCAGAGCGAATAGAGAGAGTACGATACACCTCGGCGATCCCGTTGGCTTCGGCGTCCGTGGCGCCGTGCCAGCCCTGTTGCCCCCGGCGCGCCGATCGCCTCGCCGAGACTATCGCGTCGTCACATCGGCGGCTTCACGCCCTCAGCGCCGATCACGACCGCGGCGGCTTCCGAGCCGTCCTTCTTCATAACGACGAAGACCTTGCGCCCAACGGCCAATTGATCGGCCGGCGCCTTGTCAAAGGCGACGACCGTCGCGCTCGTCGGGATTGTGATTGTCTGTTCTCCGCCTTTGTAGTTAAGCATGAGCACGCGGTCCGTTCCGACCTCCTCGACCCTAGAGATATTGGCGTTGGTCATCATGTTCGGCTTGGATTCAAGATCCCAGGGATAGTGCCCCTCGGCCAGTCCGCGCAGCGATTCATCAAACACATGAACTTCGCGTGCGACGCGCTCTGCCGTCCTGCTCGACAGACGTAATGCCGACGAACTTGCCGGCCTGGATGGCGCTCATGTCGGCCGTGGTCACCAGGAAAAGACCTGCGTCGTCGGCGAGTTTGATCGATTCCGTTCCGCCCTTGGCGGTCTGGACGCTGATCGTTCCGTCCTTCGCGGCGGTCAGCGTGCCGCGGATATGCGCCTGCGCGAAGGCTGGCGCGGAAAGCAGCACACCAACAAGAACCGTTGCGGCTGCAATCGGTACCCAAAGAGCTCGAGACATGATCATCTGATTTCACTCCCTTTGGCGCTCGGCAGACAAAATATGCCCACTCCAACGATTGGAATGCGGGCAATTGTGGCGACCTAATCTGGTCACTTTGAAGACGGCTAGATCGAAGGAACCGCCCGCCGTGAACCTCTCAAACCTTCATGTGACTACTTGGCGTGTGCCGCGATAGCCTTCTCGATTTGTGCCTTGACGGCCTCAAGGTTGAAGCTCGCGCCTTTTTGCATCGGCGGGTACTCGATCGCGGTCTGGGCCACCCTTGCTACCTCCTTCTGTACAAACTGGAAGCGCCAGAACTCAAAGGCAAACCAGTTGTAGAACGCCAGCGAACCGTTGGCGCCGTTGGGGAGGTTCATGCGTTCGAACGGATCAAGACGAAGATTGGTCAGAATTGGCCAATCGACCTTGATCGTACCACCAAGCCAGCCGCCCGGGTGGTGAGGCCAGTGCGGATCGGCAGTTCGCCGGTGATGAAGTTAGCGCGACCGGCAGTGCAGGACGCCTCGGCGTAGTAATCGGTGAAGCGCATCCCCTCGGCGGCAAGTTTGTCGAGGTTCGGCGTCCTGCCCGCCATGATGCCTTGGTGGTAGGCGCCGATATTGAACCAGCCAATGTCGTCGCCCATCACGACGACAATGTTCGGCTTTTGCCCGGCTGGTGCCGTTGCCGGCTGTTGCGCCTGGCGGTTCGATCCCGTCACCGCCTACCACCGCCGAGCCGGGCCATTCGCGCGTACCAAACATCTGGTCACCTGCCGGTCGCAGTAGTTCATGCATTTGTTATCATTCGTCCCACCACCGGGGTTGGCACATCTGCCCACGCAATTTGCGGCTTGATCCTCACATTGCGCCGCGTCTGTCACTGCTTCTGCCGGTGGGTTGAAGAGCACTCCGATGCCTATGAGGGTGATCGCGAAGAAAAGGTGCCGTGCCATGGTCGAACCTCCCGAAAAAGGCGAGCGGGCCACTCTAAATCCTAACCTATCGACGAGGCTAAAACCTACTTTTTCCGATCAGGCCCTTGGGCGGCGGGTTGGCTATCGCTGGTCGAGGAGGCCGAGCGGCGCTGTCTCGCCGTTCTTCCAAGTCGCAGCGGACGTAACTCAAGTTCGAAACAGACGTCGAATCGTGCTGTTTGGCTATCGGTATCTGGTTGCTTACGCGTCCGCGCCCAGAACGCCGCGATAGACCTCCGCGATCCGGTTGGCTTCTGCATCCAAACTAAATTCCGCCTGCACCCGCGCCCGCCCGCGTGCGCCCATCGCGGCAGCCGAGGCCGGATCGCGCAGCAGCGGCTCCAGCGCTGCCACCAGCGCATCGACGTCGCCGGGCGGTGTCAGCACACCGGTCACGCCATCCTCGACCACGAGCTCGGCAGCACCTGCGCGCGACGCCACCAGCGCCGCACCCACCGCCATCGCCTCGATCAGCGTCAGTCCAAACCCTTCATTGCGCGAGGTGAAGGCGTAGATCGTCAGCCGCTGATACCAGTGCTGCACCTGCTCGATCTCCAGTTCGCCTGTCATGACGATGCGCGACGCCAGACCCGCGGCCGCGATGCGCTTTTTCAGGTCGTCGGCAAAGGCGGTCTGCTCCACGGTCATCGCGCCGACGATGACGGCGGTGAAATCGGGATAGCGCGGCAGCAGCCGGCACATCGCGTCCACGAATACATCGGTTCCCTTTTGCGCGCGCACCCGGCCGAAGCAGCCGATCGCGTAGCGGCCCGGCAATCCCGCCGCCGCGAACGCCGCGGCGCGATCGGCCGGCGGTGCGTAGCGGTCGATATCGACGCCGTGCGGAATCACGGTGGCGGCGCGCTTGAGAAACGACGCCGAAATGTCGCTGGTGGCGATGATGGCGTCCATTCGCCGGATCAGCCAGCGCGTGATCCAGCTGTGGTGCCGCTGCGCCGCCGAAGTGAAAATCAATTTCAACGGCCAGCCGAGCGACGCTCAAGCAGCACGCCGACGATCATCTCGTTGTTGCGCCGCGCGTGCCAGATCAGCGGCGCGCGGCGCCGCCATAATTTTGCCAGATCCGCCGGTCGCATCCGCGCGATGCCATCGGGCGCATCGGGACCGAGCCAGCCGGCGCGAAACATCTTCGCCAGTTTCGGCGCCACCATGCGGTTGGTCGCGGTGACGCCGGAATAGCGCCTGTGCAGATTCGGCACGATCAGCTGCAGATTGTCAGCGGAATTGTTCTCGATTGCCACATCAGGCTCCGTTTCGCGCATTTCCTATACGCAACATTAAGCATAGTGGCCAGTTCACCCACGCCGAAACCCACTCTTCACCGCGTCCCGGCTAGCATCGGCTTCGACAATTGAAGGATGGGTAAGCTCATGACCGTGCTTGTCACCGGCGGCGCCGGCTATATCGGAAGTCACATGGTTCATGCGCTGGCGGAAGCCGGCGAAAGCGTTGTCGTGATCGACAACCTGTCGACCGGCTTTTCGGCGTTCCTGCCCGAAGGCGTGCCGCTGTTCATCGGCGATGCGGCGGATGAAAACCTGGTCGAGGGCGTGATCGCGGCGCATGGCGTGGAGAGCATCATTCATTTTGCCGGCTCCGTGGTGGTGCCGGATTCGATGCGCGATCCGCTGGCCTATTACCGCAACAACACCATGACGACGCGCAGCCTGCTCAACGCGGCGGTGAAATGCGGCGTCAACCGCTTCATCTTCTCGTCGACCGCGGCGGTGTACGGCAATCCGGATCAGGTGCCGGTTCCCGAGAACGCGCCGACGCGGCCGCTGTCGCCTTACGGCTCCTCCAAGCTGATGACCGAAATCATGCTGCACGACGTCGCCACAGCGCACGGCATGAACTATGTCGTGCTGCGCTACTTCAATGTCGCGGGCGCCGATCCGCAGGCGCGGATCGGGCTTGCCACCGTGGGCGCGACCCATCTCTTGAAAATCGCGGTCGAGGCCGCGACCGGACAGCGCGCCAAGATCGATGTGTTCGGAACCGACTATCCGACGCCGGACGGAAGCTGCATCCGGGATTTCATCCATGTCAGCGATCTTGCCCAGGCGCATCGCGCGGCGCTGTCCTACTTGCGCGACGGCGGCGCCTCGGCGACGCTGAATTGCGGCTATGGCCGCGGCTACTCCGTGCTCGAAACCATCGAGGCGGTGCGGCGCGTCTCCGGGCGCAATTTCGCGATTCAATATGCACAGCGTAGGCCCGGCGACATCATGACCATGATCGCCGACACCAGCCGCATCCGCAGCGTGCTGGACTGGACGCCGCAATACGACGATCTCGATACCATCGCCGCCCACGCGCTGGCGTGGGAGGCGAAGCTGTTCCAGGAGCGCCACGGCGACCTGCAGCACGCCGCATCGGCCTAAAATCTGGTTCGGCGCAAGTCCTGATTTGGCTTGAAAAACCCGGCTATTGCGGGCACTAGAACCTCTGGATTTCTGGTGTCTTTTCGATTCCGGCCCTGGTCGAAGCACAAGCTCGGCACAGCGAATTTCGGATTCGGGACACCGGCCGACCCTGACGCGCGGGCGGATGCCTGCTTGAGCGCGGTCAATGGAACACGGATGACCGAACTCCCAAAGAAAATCACCGACGATCCCTACGGCGCGGCGATCCTGATCCGCCGCCTGATCACCGAGCAGGGCGTCGCCCACTGGCGACGCTATCTGCTGGCGTTCGCGCTGATGGCGGTTTCGGCGGCGACCACCGCCGGATCGGCCTATCTGCTCGGCGAGGTCATCAACCAGGCCTATGTCGACAAGAACGTCCGCGGCATCGCGATCCTGTCCGGGGTCACCGTCGTGATCTTCATGCTCAAGGGCGCGGCGACCTACGGCCACACCGTGATCCTGTCGCGGATCAGCAACGCCATCCTCGCCAACAACCAGCGCCGGCTGTTCGCCAAGCTGATGAACGAAAGCATCGCCTTCTACTCGGACCGGCATTCGTCGGAATTTCTGGCGCGCCTGACCGCCGGCGCCAATTCGGTCACCCAGGTGCTGAGCCTGCTGATCAACGCGGTGGGACGCGACCTGCTGTCGCTGATCGCGCTGGTGGTGGTCATGGTGACACAGGATCCGCTGATGTCGCTGCTCGGCTTCCTGGTGGCGCCGCCGGCCATGATCGTGCTGCGCAAGCTGGTGAAGCGGATCAAGGGCCTCGCCCACAACCAGTTCACCGGCACCGCCGACATCATGGAGACCATGCAGGAATCGCTGCAGGGCATTCGCACCGTCAAGGCCTTCACGCTCGAGCAGACCATGCGCGACCGCATCGATGTCAGCATCAGCGCGGTCGAGCGCAACGCCAACAAGATGGCGGCGGTCTCCAACCGTTCGAGCCCGCTGATGGAAACGCTGGGCGGGTTCGCGATCGCCGGCGGGCTGATGTATGGCGGCTATCGCGTGGTGGCGATGGGCGCCACGCCGGGCGAATTCTTTTCCTTCCTGACCGCGTTCCTGCTGGCCTACGAACCGGCCAAGCGGCTGGCACGGCTCAACATCGAGCTGAACAGCAACCTGATCGGTGCACGCAAGCTGCTGGAGATCGTCGACAGCCCGGCCACCGAGCCCGCCGACGACGACAAGCCGGCCTTGAAGCTGACCGACGCGCGGGTCGAATTGCGCGACGTCAGCTTCGGCTACCGTGCCAACGAGCCGGTGCTCAACCGCATGAGCTTTGTCGCCGAGCCCGGAAAGGTCACCGCGCTGGTCGGCCCCTCCGGCGGCGGCAAATCGACGGTGCTGGCGCTGCTGCTGCGGCTCTATGACGTCACCGACGGCGACATCCTGATCGACGGGCAGACCATCTCCGGGGTGTCGCGCGCCTCGCTCCGCCACCAGACCGGCTATGTCGGACAGGACGTCTATCTGTTCCGCGACACCATCCGCGAGAACATCGCGTTCGGCAAAGTCGGCGCCAGCGAAGCCGAGATCGTGGCCGCCGCGAAGGCCGCCTGCGCCCACGACTTCATCATGGGTTTTCCGCTCGGCTACGATACGCCGGTGGGCGAGCACGGCGCGCAATTGTCCGGCGGCCAGCGCCAGCGCATCGCCGTCGCCCGCGCGCTGGTGAAGAATGCGCCGATCATCCTGCTCGACGAGGCGACCGCGGCACTGGATTCGGAATCCGAAAAGCAGGTGCAGGAAGCCATCGAACATCTGTGCCAGAACCGCACCACCATCGTCATCGCCCATCGGCTGCACACCATCATGCACGCCGACGCCATCCTGGTGGTCGAGGGCGGCGAGATCGTCGAGCGCGGGCGGCATGACGACCTGCTGCGGCGCGGCGGACGTTACGCCTCGTTCTTCCGCCTGCAGCATCGCGACGCCGGCCCGCTGACACTGGCGCCGATCAGCGCCACCGCGTAAAACCAGCTCCAGGTTTCAGTCCGCAACCCCGCCGAGAGCCTTCATGAACGCCACATCCTACGTCATTCCTGCCCTTCCGCAGCCTTCGATCGCCGTCGCCGGCGACACCAGGACCTTTCCGGTTCGCCGCATCTGGTGCGTCGGGCGCAATTATCTCGAGCACATCCGCGAGATGGGCAATGACGAGCGCGCGCCGCCGTTCTTCTTCGCCAAGCACCCCGACATGATCGAGCCGGATGGCGCCGCCATCCCCTACCCGCCGCTGACCAAGGATCTGCATCACGAAGTCGAACTGATCGTGGCGATGAAGAGCGGCGGCCTCAACATTGCCGCCGACAAGGCGCTCGACCACGTCTACGGCTATGCCGTCGGCATCGACCTCACCCGCCGCGATCTGCAGCTGGCCGCGCGCAAGAAGGAACGGCCGTGGGAGATCGGCAAGTCGTTCGATCATTCCGCGCCCTGCTCCGCGCTGCAGCCGGCCGCGAAGATCGGTCATCCCGCCAAAGGCAGGATCTGGCTCTCGGTCAACGGCACCGAGCGGCAGAAGGGCGACCTCACCGAACTGATCTGGAGCGTGCCGGAGATCATCTGGCAATTGTCGCAACAGGTCGCGCTCGAAGCCGGCGACATCATCATGACGGGAACACCGGCCGGGGTCGCCGCACTCTCGCCGGGCGACAAGATCGAATGCGGGGTCGACGGCATCGGCACCCTGAAGGTGACGATCGGCAAGCCGGAATAGAGGGCTGATCCCGTCCCAACCGCCAAATCGAGGCCCCGGACCCCGTTCGGGGCCTTTTTTGGTCCGAACGCGCCGATCTCGGGACAGAATTCGCAGTTCATTAACCATAACCACATTACATGAACGGACCGCCACGAGCCTCGCTGGAGCCGCCGATGACCCCCGACTGGACCGCGATCCGCCTTGAATTGCTTCAGATCGACGCGCCGATGCGGGCGACCTTGCGCGAGATGCGGCCGTTTTTCGCAAAATCCCTGCCGGGCATTCTGGCGCGGTTCTACGACAAGGTCCGGCACTACGATCCCTCCTGCGGCATCTTCAAGGACGGCGCGATGCCGGAGGCGGTTCGCCTGCAGCTGCAGCACTGGGACCTGATCGCCGCCGGCGATTTCGGCGCCGCCTATGCAAGCTCGGTGGCGCGCATTTGCGAGTTCCATCAGCACGCCGGCGTCGCGCCGCAATGGTATGTCGGCTGCCGCCTGATGTTCGTCGCCGAACAACTGATGCAGGCGGTCGAGGCCGGGGTGCAGGTTCCGCGCTTCGGCCGTGCCGCCCAGGCCGCGCGCGACAAGAAGTCGGCGATGCTGAACGCCATCACCAAAGCCAACATGCTCGACACCGAAAACGTCGTCGCGGTCTATTTCGGCGCCAACCGCCAGATTCGGAAAAATACCATCGCCGAAGCGAGCGACCGCTTCCGCGCCATCATCACCTCGCTGTCGACCGCTTCCAGCGAGCTGGAAGGCACCGCGCGCGCGCTGAGCGACAATGCCGGCAACACCACGCGGCTCGCCACCGTGGTCGCCAATGCCTCGGAGGACGCCTCCAACAACGTGCAGTCGGTGGCGTCGGCGACCGAGGAGCTGGCCAGTTCGGTGCGCGAGATCTCGGCGCAGGTCCAGGAATCCAACCGCATTGCCGCCAGCGCGGTGACGCAGGCCGATGAAACCGACTCGCGCATCAATGCGCTGTCGCAGGCCGCCAACCGGATCGGCGACGTGATCAAGCTGATCACCTCGGTGGCCGAACAGACCAATCTTCTGGCGCTCAACGCGACCATCGAAGCCGCCCGCGCCGGCGAAGCCGGCCGCGGCTTCGCCGTGGTCGCCCAGGAGGTCAAGGCGCTGGCCGCGCAGACCGCCAAGGCCACCGACGAAATCGGCATCCAGATCGCGGGCATGCAGACCGCGACCCAGGAGGCGGTCGGCTCGATCAAGATGATCAGCTCGACCATCGGCAAGATTTCCGAGATCACCAGCGCGATTTCGGCGGCGATCGAGGAACAGGGCGCCGCCACCCAGGAAATTTCAGGCAATATTCAGCGCACC
This sequence comes from uncultured Alphaproteobacteria bacterium, assembly GCA_963734795.1. Lineage (GTDB taxonomy): Bacteria > Pseudomonadota > Alphaproteobacteria > Rhizobiales > Xanthobacteraceae > Bradyrhizobium. The sequence goes on along the minus strand of CAVTIW010000006.1, from coordinate 58,181 downwards.
GCGGCGGGCACCACACAGGTCGCCGGCACCATCGCCGAAGTCAGCCAGGGCGCCAACCAGACCGGCGCGGCATCGAGCCAGCTGCTGTCATCGGCCAAGCAGTTATCGGACTCCACCACCAGCCTGCAGGCCGAGATCGACGGTTTCCTCACATCGATCGCCGCCACGGCGTAAGCGGCGCTCCACATGGAGTTAGAGTCCGGCCTTCTCAAGGACGGACAGATGAAGCGAGCCAGGTTTACGGAAGAACAGATTATTGGCGTGCTGCGGGAGCACGAGGCGGGCGCGAAGACCGCCGATCTCGCGCGCAAGCACGGCGTCTCGGAGGCGACGCTGTATAATTGGAAGGCCAAATACGGCGGCATGGACGTCTGCGAGGCCAAGCGTCTGAGGCAACTCGAGGACGAGAACGCCAGGCTGAAGAAGCTTTTGGCGGAGCAGATGCTGGATGCGGCCGCACTCCGCGAGCTCTTGGCAAAAAAATGGTAGGGCCCGCCGCCAAGCGCGAAGGTGTCGCGCATCTGCAGGCCGCACTGGGCCTCTCAGAACGGCGGGCCTGCTCAATCGTCAATGCCGATCGCAAGATGGTCCGCTACCGGTCATGCCGGCCGCCGGACACCGAACTGCGAACGCAGCTACGGGAGCTCGCCAATGCGCGCAAGCGCTTCGGCTACCGCCGGCTGTTCGTGCTGCTGCGCCAGCAAGGCGAGCCGTCCGGGATCAACCGCATCTACCGGCTCTACCGGGAGGAAGGCCTCACCGTGCGCAAGCGTCGCGCACGGCGCCTAACGCGCTCGCTGTACCGCCCATTCGTCGTTTTGTTCGAGCAGGATGGCACCGAGGAGACGCCTAATGGCGGCTTCGTTGGGGAAGATGCCGATGACCTCGGTGCGGCGCTTGATCTCGCCGTTGAGGCGTTCGATCGGATTGGTGGAGTGCAGCTTGGCGCGATGCGAGGTTGGAAAGCTCATGAATGTCAGCACATCCGGCTCGGCCTCGTTCATCAGCCTGGCGAGTTTTGGGATCGACGGCCGCAACTGGTCGGCGACTTTGCGCCATTGCAGCCTGGCTGCTCCGGCGTCGTCCTGCGCAAAGGCGGTGGCGATGAAGGCGGAGACCACGCGCCGCCCGCTCTTGCCTGCATGGGCGAGCGCATTGCGCATGAAGTGGACGCGGCAGCGTTGCCAGCTGGCGGTCAGCACCTTCGATACCGCGGCCTTGATGCCCTCGTGGGCATCCGAGACCACCAGCTTGACGCCGCGTAGCCCGCGCCGCCGCAGCTTGCGCAAGAACTCGGTCCAGAATGTCTCGGCCTCGGAGGGGCCGATGTCCAGGCCGAGAATTTCCCGCCGCCCGTCATTGTTGACGCCGACGACGATGATCGCTGCGACCGAGACAATGCGGCCATTCTGGCGGACCTTCACATAGGTGGCGTCGATCCACAGATAGGGCCAGTCGCCTTCGATCGGCCGATCGAGGAACGCATTGACGCGCTCGTCGATCTCCTCGCAAAGCCGTGATACCTGGCTTTTGGAGACGCCGCTCATGCCCATGGCCTTGACCAGATCGTCGACCGAGCGGGTTGATATCCCCTGGATATAGGCTTCCTGGATCACGGCGGTGAGCGCCTTCTCGGCCATCCGGCGCGGCTCCAGAAAGCCCGGAAAATACGAGCCCTTGCGCAGCTTCGGGATGCGAAGCTCGACCGTGCCGGCCCGCGTCTCCCCGTCGCGGGCCCGATAGCCGTTGCGCTGGACCAGACGCTCGGGGCTCTTCTCGCCATGGCCGGCGCCAGTTAGCGCGGCCACTTCCATCTCCATCAGTCGCTCGGCGGCAAAGCCGATCATCTCGCGTAAAAAATCGGCGTCGGGGGTCTTCTCCACGAGCGCGCGACGGCTCATCATCTCGTCGGTCATCGGTGGTTCCTCGGTTGCTTTTGAGTGTTGCAACCCGATCCTACCGGCGAATTGCCGGTGACCACCGCGTGCCGCTCGCTCGCTACGGCGCTATCGAAGGCGCGCTTCGCGAGCGGCGGCTTGGGAGCTTTAGGGGAGCCCCGCAACGTCGGACGACATCTGTTGAACCCTTGCCACTTTTCACCCGCCATTTTCTGCCGCAAAACGCCCCCTTGCGCCCTACAGGTTGCGCAGGACGTTGCGCCGAAATGAATCGATGTGGGCGCGCATCGCTTCCTCGGCAGCCTCCACATCGCGGTGACTGATCGCCTGGAAAATCCTGTGGTGCTGATCGTTGACGCTGCCCTGATGATCTGGCGCTGCCAGCGAAATGAACCACAGCCGCAACGAGCGCTCATGAAGCTTCAACAGAATATCCGCTAGCACCGTGTTGTGCGCGGCGCGCGCGATTAACCGATGAAACTCCCGATCCAGCAGCATCATGGCCTCGACCTTGCCGGCCGCGACCGCGCCGGCTGCCTTCGCCAAAACGTCGCGTATCGCCATGATCTCGGCGGAGCTGGCCCGCTCCGCCGCGAGGCGAACCGCGAATGTTTCGTTGAGCAGCCGGATCTCGATGATTTCAATGACTTCGTCGAGATTGATAGGCCTAACCACGACGCCCTTGCGCGGCTGAACGTCGACAAGACCTTCCATATTCAGCCGGTCGAAGGCCTGGTGAACGGGTGTCCTCCCGATCTTGAGAAGGCCGGCGACCGCGTTTTCGCTTAATTCCTGCCCCGGCTTGAATACGCAGGTGATGATGCGATGCTTGATCGCCTCATAGGCCTGGTCCTTCAATGATTCCGCCAGAACCGGCTCCGCCGCACGGTCCTTGCGCGGCCGCGTGATCTGGTTCATCAGCCGCCCTCAACCCGCGATCGGCAGCGACAGAATATCATAGCCATGGCTGATCTTCCGGCCAATGACGTCGTCGACGATCTCGAAATCAAAACGTGGGGCCGACCGGATTCCACCGATGGCGCCGAACGTTCCACCAAACAACATCGTCCCCTCCGCCAGACGGTCACCGCCGGTATAGCGGCGAATCAGGTCCTTTGGCGCCAACATCTTGTCCAGCGTGCCTTCCTGGTAGAGCTGCCTGTTGCCGCCGGCGGTGATGAAAGAGCGGAAAATCAGCTTGTCCCAGTGATCCTCAACGTCTTCGAACGCCCAGAACAACGGCGCGATCGGCTTGTCGCACATCTGTTTCGATACGGTGACGCCGTAGGTTTCCACTTCGCGGTCGGTATGATCCGACCCGACGCCGACCCAGAGCTTGCCGCGATATTGCAGCACGACGTATTCGACCTCGCCGCTCGACGCGTTGCCGACAGCCTCGATCTGATCGGTAATCAGCAGCCGCTGCTTGCTTGCCCGATAGAAAATCGGTGTCGAGCCCGGCCTTTTCACACCGAGCGCCTCCAGTTCGACGATATGCTTTTCGAGCGCAGCCGCATCACGGCCGGTCCAGCCGGCGATGACACACGCCCCGATCGTGGCGACAATGCCCTCTTCCGCGTTGCGGCTGGCGAAAGAAAGGGAGAGGGAATGAGTAGACATGAATTTTCCTGCGGTTTTCGTTGGATCGATTGTTCAGCCGAGTTCGCCGGCACGCCGCAAGCTCGCTATCATTGAAACGCGTTCGAGGTAGATTTTGCGCGCATCGGGATCTGCCGCGATCCCCCTGAGGCGATCACGAAATTCGACCTGGCTTTCTTCGTCCTTTGCCTCGAGATCACGTTTGTTCTGAATCGTCTGGGTCTGAACGCTCTCCAGCGTCACCAGCCGGCGCTGCGCGTCGTAACGATCGAGCTCGTGGTCCGCGGCCTGTCCGTTGTAGACCGCAGCCAGCCGCGCTGTCAGGTTCACGGCATCGTGGATGCCGCCGTTCATCCCCATGCCGCCGAGCGGATTGTTGATGTGCGCGGCGTCGCCGGCCAGGAAGGCGCGACCTACTCTGAACTGCTTGGCGACGCGCTGATGCACCCGATAGAGGGTCGTATGCAGGATATCGAAGGGCTTGACGCCGGGCACGACGCGCGCCAGCAGTGATTGCCCGAATTCAGCGGTCAATGCGGCCTCGTCGTCAACATCCTGAGGAATCGGAAACATCACCCGCCACATGCCGGGAATACGCAGCAAAAACTGCCAGCACTCCGGATCGGCAACATAGTTGACCGAAACAAGATCGGGAATAACCGCATCGAAGTCGAACGGCGTACTCAACACCAGAAAGCGTTCCGGCCAGGTGAAGCCTTCGAATTCGACGCCAAGCGAACGGCGCACTTCGCTCCTTGCGCCATCGGCGCCGATCAGCCAGCGGCCGGTCCGGATCTGCTCCCTGTCGTTGACCCGCACCGAGACCTGTACGCCGTCGTCATCCTGCAGAACATTCTCAAGCCGGGCCCCGAACTCGATTCTGAAATGGCTGTCGTTGCGCAGATTCGCCAGCAATATCCGCGTCAGTTTGAACTGCTCGCTTTGCACGCGGTAGGGATGTTTGGTCCGGTCCGCGATTTCGCCGAAATCGAACTGCGCAATCACGCCGTCCTTTTTCGACCGGTATTGAAGCTTCGGGGCCTTCAGGCCTTCATCGATAAGCTGACGCGCAACGCCAAGCTCCTCCAGCATGTCAAGCGTCGGCGGATGGAATGTCGATGCCCTCGATTCGGCGCTGAGATCGTTTCCGGCCTCAAGCACCGTGACGGGAATTCCCTTGCGCACCAGTTGCGCTGCGGCAACGAGACCAACGGGTCCCGCCCCCGCTATCAACACGCGATCTTCGATCATATCTTGTCTCTTGAATATACGGAGGTTGCCATTAGCCGGGCCGCGCGCCCGCGACGATGAGGGAGCGAACTTCATCCTTGATTCGATCGGATACCGCGCGGTCCTTCCACGCCTGCGATGGAACGACGATTTCCGCCATCAGGCGCGCCGGCGCGCCAAACACCAGGATTCGATTTGCGAGAAAGATTGCTTCGTCGATGCTGTGGGTAACGATCAGAAACGTGGTCTGCTGCGACTGCGCCAGGGTCTTGAAATCCTGCCGCAGCCGCGAAGCGGTGACATCGTCGAGTGCGCTGAAAGCTTCGTCCAGCAGGACCAGTTCCGGATTCGGCGCGAAAGCGCGGGCGATGTTCACCCGTTGCCGCATGCCGCCGGACAACTCCCTCGGCAAGGCGTCCTTGAAGGCGGATAATCCTACCGCATCCAGCCAATGCGCGGCCTGCTTGCGGCGCTCGGCTTGTGCGACGCCCTGGATCTGCAGGCCAAACGCGGCATTGTCAGTGGCCGACAGCCAGGGCAGCAATCTGTCTTCCTGGAATATCCGGGTGATATGGCCTTTCTTTTCCCGGACGAAATTCTCTACCGGAAGCCCATCGACGCGAATTTGACCCGCGTCGAGATATTTCAACCCCAGCAGGCAGTCGAGCAAAACGGACTTGCCCGCGCCGGTCGGCCCAACGATCGCGACATACTCGCCGCTTTTTACCGAAAAGCTGAGATCGGCGATCGCCACAATCTCGGCGCCGCTGGCCTGACGAAAGCTCTTGCGGGCCCGCTCGACGAGCAGCTTCGGCAACCCCGCCGGTGCATTCACGACATCGGCGGCCATGCTAACCTCTGCCATGGCTGTCTCCGCGCCAGCGCAGCATCGTCCGCTCGGCGTATTCGATGCCATGGGTCATGATCAGCGCCATCATGACGAGAAAAATGGTCCATGCCAGCACTGTCGGCATGTCGAACACATTCTTGGCGAGATCGAGTTCCTTGCCGATCCCGAGCGGGGCGCCGACCAGTTCGGCGACGATCACCGTTCGCACCGCGTTGCCGACATTGAGCTTGGCCGCCGTAAACGCGGAGGCCTGCACATAGGGCCAAAGCAGAAGGCGAATGTGCTGGAACGGATTCGCGCCGAACGCCAGCACCATGTCGGTCAGTTTTCGATCGATCGAACGCACGCCGTCATAGACGCAGAACACCGTGACGGGCGTGCACAGAACGATCAAAACGAATCCGATCCGAAGTTCGGTCGTTGAAAACCAAATGATGACGATGATGACCCAGTTCAGCGCCGGAACACCCATAATGAATTTCACGACCGGACGCAAAAATTCATCGCACGTCGCGGAAAGCCCCATCGCCAGTCCAATGGGAATGCCGATGATGAGCGACGCGCTGACCGCAACGAGCAATCGCAGCCACGTCACGAGGCCTTGCGATAGCAGGTCCCAGGTTGTCAGAATGGTCCAGAAGCTTTTCGCGATACTGCCGAGCCCCGGGAACAGATAGGGCTTGGTGAACAGCGAGGCCGTTTGCCAGAGCGCGGCGATGACGAGAAACGGCAAGATTGCCCTAAACGTTCGCGACAGCAGGCTGCGTCCGCGCGGCGGCCTTGCGACGGCCGCATCATAGGGAATGCCGCTGATGGCGGCCATCGTGACGACGTCGCGCCCGGCGTCGCCGGGGGCACGCATCGCGCCGGGCTCCGCCGAGCCGTCCTGCGCGGCAACGTCGCTCACGATTTCCTGGTCCAGGGATAATAGATGCCGGCGTCGGGCACGTCGGTCAGAAAGCCGACCTCCTTGAAGCCACCGAACAGGGCGTCCAGATTGCCCTTTTCGGCGACCGCCGGCGCAACCTTGAACTGGGTGATGTTGAGCTTGCGACTGAGTGTCAGAGCTTCCATGGAAACCCTGGTGAACTCGGAGATCAACTTGTCAGCCTCCGCAGCGTTTTCATTGTAGAATGCCGCGGCCTCCTGCCACATCTTCAGGGTCGCAGCGACCCGCTTCGGATCGCTGGCGATCCAGTCCTTGTGCCCGTAGCAGCCGAGATACCAGACATTGGCATCGGCCTGCATCTTCAATGCCGCGCGGATTCCGGCATTCATATCGCCAACAAGGTGATAGCCCTGCGTAAGCATACTCGACAAAGCGGGATCGAACAGCAATCCAGCATCGACCTTCTCGGCCAGCAACTGCGTCTGTACCGAAGACGGCGGCGCGTCGATGATATTCAGGTTCTTGCGAGGGTCGAGCCCGTTCTGCTTGAGGAACAGCACCGCCATTCCGTAGAATCCCGAACTCGTGGTCGCGGCAATGGTCTTGTCCTTGAGATCGCCGGCGGCTTTGATATTCGGATTTTTCGAGAGGAATGCGTGATTGGCGGTTGAGATCGTGAACAGCAACTGCAACGGCACGCCGCGCACGTAGAAGTTGGCGCAGTTATAGATCGCGCCAAAAATGTGGCTGGTTCGGCTGGCCGCGAGATCGGAATATAGCGTGCTTGGGTCGCTGTAGAGATTGATGTCGAAATCGAGGCCGTTCTTTTTGTCGAGTTCAAGCTTGCGGATTATCGGCACCAGAAACGAGCCGTTCGATGGCGGAGCAAGGCCACCCGCGCCCGACTTGTTTACCTGGGCCCAAGCTTGCTCGGATCGCAGAATGGCGGGCGACAGCACCGTTGCAACTCCAAAGGCGCGAACGAACGTGCGTCGGGACCACCTTGGGGAACTCATCCGATCTCCTTTTCCGGCTCTGATATTTCAGATATAGCGACTGAAATGATCAAGCAAGCCCATTTTTTCAACGCTGAAATGCACTTAATCTGTGCGCTCAGGCGCATACTCGGGCACTGATATTTCAATCAGAGGATGCGGCGCGCGTCTTGGTCGCCGCGGATCGAGTGCTTCAGCATATCGTTTACGGGCTTCGGTCTGGCGTCAGCTGCTTGCTGCTGATCGGAACTCGATGCTGGCCGATCAATTGGCCGCAACCGCCCGCTCCAACGCGCGCGGAAAATCCTCGCGCCTTTCAATGGGGGATAAACCGGACCGCCCTATTCTCGCTGCAGAGCATCGAAGATCGGCAATGCACTGCGCCGGGCTGCCAACCATCGCGTCTGCTCCATTCAGAGGCAGCGCCGAAATGATAATTTCGCCGCCGCCCCCTTTGTCGGTCCTCGGAGAAACCAGCCGATACACCGATCAGGCCGGATCGAAGTAATGGATCTCCATCAGCACACAACCCGCTTCCGACTTGAACGGACCGTGAAACGCGCCGGGCGGCCGGCAGGCATAGGTGTTCGGCTTGAATGCTTCACCGCCCTTGCCATGCTCATCGTTTCCGACCGTCAGGTCGCCTGAGAACAGAAACACTTCTTCCCAATATTCGTGAACGAACGGCGCTGTCGTGTAGACACCTGGCGCAAAGCGCAGCAGTCGGGTCCGACTGCCGCGCTTGTTGGTCTCGTCGAGCGCTCCCGACAGGATCTTCTGCTGAATACCCGCGGGATACCCGGTCGGAGTTTCCCATCCCTTCGACATGTCGAGGGTGTGAAATTCATCGTGGGCCTTGTTGATAGCCATTTGGGATTCTCCTGGGGGGGGGGATTAGGCGACCGCTTGGGTCGGGGAAGTCAGATCGGTCTTCGCGCCGATCTCGTCGGCCAGATCATAACCGGACAGCATCCGGTCGAGCAATGACGTTGCCGTATTCCAGTCATACGTGCGGAAGGCATGTCCCTTGGTAACAAAGGTCGCACCGGCATAGAACATCTCGTACTGCGCGTGGCGTGACGCGAATTCCGAGCCGACCGCGTCCCATGCCAGTTTGTAGAACTTCACCTTGTCGATGGCGTTGGCCGCGGGCGATTGCTGGCTCTTTCCAATCAGCCGCGCGACCTCCGGATTACTGAAATCCTTCACCGATGATGGCAACATGATCATTCCGCCGCCGGCCAATTCGCGCAACGTGTTGATGACCTTGGCGTAGAGCTGCTGGGTCAGGGTCTGTGCGGCATAGAGCATTCGTCGGTCAGGCACGAAATAGGCCCCGCGCTGCCGCCCCTTGGTCTCCATCGCCACGACAAACGCATCGACCATGCTGGCTTCGGCCGACAATTGACCCAACGTCTCGCGCACTTGCGGAAACCCGGTGATGCCGTTGGTTTCAGCCGTGCGGTGCGCGATGCCGAGGAGAAAACGAAGCTTGATCGAGAGCCGGATCATGGCCTGATAGTTCTGATAGACGTGGGCCGGGGTCGCATGAAACTGCTTTTGGCACATCTCGATGCTGTCGACGACGAACACCCGCTCCCACGGAACCTTGACATCGTCGAAATAGAGCACGGCGTCGTTTTCATCAAACCGGCTCGCCAACGGATTGTCGAATACGGACGGCGCGGCGGCCTCGTAGGATTTTCGCGACAGTATCTTCAGGCCCTTGGCGTTCAGCGGAACAGCGAATGAAATGGCGTATTTCTCGTCTCCCGGCTGCAGCGGCTGGATACAGGTCACGAAGACCTCGTTGGCCATAATGCCGCCGGTCGCGAGCATTTTCGAACCCCGCACCGTAATGCCGTCCTCATCGCGCTCGAAGACTCCCGCCGTCAAAAACGCATCGCTTTGCTGAGCAGCGCTCTTGGAGCGATCGGCCTGCGGATTGATGATCACGTAAGTGAGGTAAAGATCGTTGTCCCGCGCGTGACGGTAATAGTCGGCGAGAGCCTTGGCGCGTGCAGGATCGTAAGCTTCGAAAATCTCGCGGCCCATATACATTCCCGAGATGCAGGACGCTACGTGATCGGGGGCCCGTCCCATGAAGCCGGCATGCAATTCGGTCCACGCCTCGAGAGCTTTGCGGCGGGTTACAAGTTCGTCGTAGCTCGTCGGAAGTTGCCAGATCCGATTAGCCCGCGCACCCGTGTCGGTCTCGAACGTCATCAGTTCGCGATTTTCGGGAGCGCTTTGAAAATCGAACATCCGTCCGATCGAGGCAATCGCGCCACGATAGGCAGGATGGGTCGTGACGTCGTCGACGCGCTCGCCATCGAGATAAATCTCACGGCCATCGCGCAAGCTCGCAATATGCTGTTCGCCATTCTTGATCATCACATTCCTCGATCAGCTTCGTTCATTGACGAAAGTTCAGTAGTGCATCGGAAGCGGCCACTCGGGACTGCGCTCGTTGCTGGCAAGACTTCGATAAGTTCCGCGAAAGAAAATCAGAGGCTCGTTCTGCGGGTATGCTGTAAACTTTTTAACCCGACCGACGAAGATCACATGATCGCCGCCATCATGGTGCGCATAAGGGGTGCATTCGAAATGCGCCAGGGCGCCGGCGATCAGCGGCGCCGCATTGTCACCAAGCGTGTGCTCGACCGCTGTCCATTTGTCGCCCACCGCCTTCGCGAACTTGTCGGACAGATGCTCCTGATCGCGGCCCAATATATTCACGGCATAACCTTTGGCCTCGATCATGGCATTGAGGCTGAACGACTTGCGGTCAATCGAGAACAGAATGAGCGGCGGATCGACGGAAACGGAATTGAACGAACTCATGGTCAGGCCGATAGCGCTGCGATCGACGGCCTGTGCGGTGATGACGGCCACGCCGGTAGCGAATTGACCAAGCGCCTGTCGAAAGGTCCGCCGGTCAAGGTCGAGCGCGATGCCCATTTTTAGCTCCGCTATTTACCTTTGTTGCAAAGCTATATGATCGGTCGTGCCGGCTGTCAAGAGAACCGGCCCGTTGTCGGAGGAGGTCAAAAGCTATCGTCGCGCCTGGCCGATCTTGTTGTTGTTGTTGTTGGGATCGATCACTATAGAAATGCGAACGATTTGCGGAGCCCGAATGACTACGAAAACCAGATCCCGGAAAGTCACGGCCGAATCCACGGTGACGCGGCCCGAGCTCATGGTCGGGGGATCGGACCGGGCCTTTCGCCAATTCGTACATGACATGCTGGCCTTTTCGGCACGCCTGCAGCAGGTGCGCGGCCAGCTTGGACAAGTCATCGGCCTCTCCGGAACGCAGTACACGGTGCTGATCGCCATCGCCCATCTGCGGGGGATGGGTGAAAGGGTTGGTGTCAACCTCGTGGCCGACCATTTGCATTTCAGCGGCGCTTTCATCACCATCGAGATCAACAAGCTGGTCGCAGCCGGCCTGGTCGAGAAAGAGATCGATTCCGAAGACCGCCGGCGGGTCGTCCTCGGCGTTACGCCAAAGGCACGGGCGCTGTTCAACGAGTTGGCGCCGATACAACAGCCAGCCAACGATTTGCTGTTCAGCTGCCTGTCCGCGAAGGATTTCAGCAGGATTCGGAAACTGATGTCCGAGCTGGTAGAAACCGCGGATCAGGCCATTCGATTTCTGGAATATACCACGCCGATCGCGGCAGCGCGGCCGGCAAAATAGCTCGCCGGCGCGGTGCCTCCGCGGTGTCCGGCCGCGGCGGTATGGTCCGCGCCGACCATCGATGTCCAGCGTCAGGCGCTCTTATGTCGCGACCGGGGACAACTATTCCGACCCTCCCTCGGATACGAGCGATGCGATTGTTGCGTTTGAGTTTGCGACCGGTCGGATGCTCTGGGGAACAGTCTGCTGCGCGTGCGCCGCGAGCGGCAGAGCTGCGATGCCAGCAATTATTGCAATGAAGTGTCGCAGCCGCATCGGTCAACGCACGGCGGCGTCGGGACGGGCTCGACGCCGCTCACGAATACTTCATCACCCCGTCATCGATCTTGCCGAAGCGCAGGCTGACGATGTCGAGCGCGTAGTTCTGGTAGAGCCGCCACGGCCGCTTCGATCCCTGCTTCGGCATCTTCGCCACCGAGCGCTGCACGTAACCGGACGAAAAATCCAGCGACGGCAGTTCGGTGATGGTGGGATCGAGATTGTGCGGCACGCACTGCCTGTAGCCGCGCCGGTCCATGTAATTGATCAGGCGGCAGACATATTCGCAGGTCAGGTCGCATTTCAGCGTCCACGACGCGTTGGTGTAGCCGAATGCCGACGCCAGATTGGGCACGTCGGAATACATCATGCCCTTGTAGTTCAGGGCCCGGGCGAAATCGACGGCGCGGCCGTCGACGCTGACCTCGAGGCCGCCCAGCACCTGCAGATTGAGGCCGGTGGCGGTGACGATGATGTCGGCCTCGAGCTCGCTGCCGTCCTTCAGGCGGATGCCTTTTTGCGTGAAGCTGTCGATCTGGTTGGTCACCACCGACGCGTGGCCCTGCTTGATCGCCTTGAACAGATCGCCGTCGGGCACCAGGCACAGCCGCTGATCCCAGGGATTATAGCGCGGCGTGAAATGGGTGGCGATGTCGTAGTCCGGCCCCAGCGCCATTTTGACGCCGCCGAGGATCAGTTGCTTCACCCGCTCGGGCTTGCGCCGGCTGAGCTGGAAGAAGTACATCCCCCACAGCACGTTGCGCCAGCGGATCAGATGATAGGCGAGCTTCGCCGGCAGCCGCGCCCGCAATTTATTGGCGACCGGGTCCTGCGCCGGGCGCGACACCACGTAAGTCGGCGAGCGCTGCAGCATGGTGACATGCGCCGCCTGCTTCGCCAGTTCCGGCACCAGCGTCACCGCGGTGGCGCCGGAGCCGATCACCACCACGCGCTTGCCGGCGTAGTCGATGTCGTCGCTCCATTTCTGCGGATGCACGATGCGGCCGGCGAAATCCGCAGCACCCGGAAATTCCGGCGAATAGCCTTGCGCGTAGTTGTAATAGCCCGAGCACATGAACAGGAAATTGCAGGTGAAGCGCACGATCTCCACATCGCCCTCGCCGACCGGCCCGCGCTCGGCCTCCACGGTCCAGCGCGCATCCGGCGACGACCACGACGCCCGCTTGACCCGATGATGGAAGCGGATTTTCTTGTCGATGCCATTGTCGACCGCGGTCTCGCGGACGTAGTTCAGAATCCGCGGCCCGTCCGCGATCGCCTTGGGCTCGGTCCACGGCTTGAACGAGTAGCCCAGCGTGAACATGTCGCTGTCGGAGCGGATGCCGGGATAGCGGAACAGGTCCCAGGTGCCGCCGATGCAGTCGCGGCCCTCGAGAATGACAAAACTCTTGCCGGGACACTTCTGCTGCAGGTGATAACCCGCGCCGATGCCGGATAAGCCGGCGCCGACGATCAGCACGTCGACATGTTCAGTTGACATGGTGGTCTCCCCCGGAGCCCGCCGCTCATGCATGGCAGGCGGAGCGTCGCCAAATTGTCATACGCGGGCTTGACCCGCGTATCCACCATCTTCGAAAGATGGATTGCCGGGTCAAGCCCGGCAATGACGAAAATGCCTGCTCAATACCGGTAATGGTCCGCCTTGAACGGGCCTTCCGGCTTGACGCCGATATATTCGGCCTGGTCGGGCCGCAGTTTTGTCAGCTTGACGCCGATCTTGGCGAGATGCAGCCGCGCCACCTTCTCGTCCAGCGACTTCGGCAGCACATAGACCTTCTTCTCGTACTTGCCGCCCTTGTTGTTGGCGAACAATTCGATCTGCGCCAGCGTCTGGTTGGTGAAGGAGGCCGACATCACGAAGCTCGGATGGCCCATGGCGTTGCCGAGATTGACCAGGCGGCCTTCCGACAGCAGGATCATCCGCTTGCCGTCGGCGAAGGTGATCTCGTCGACCTGCGGCTTGATGTTGTTCCACTTCAGGTTCTTCAGGCCCGCGATCTGGATCTCGTTGTCGAAGTGGCCGATGTTGCAGACGATGGCGCGGTCCTTCATCGCGCGCATGTGCTCGATGGTGATGATGTCCTTGTTGCCGGTGGCGGTGACGAAGATGTCGGCGCGCGGGGCGGCGTCTTCCATGGTGACGACTTCATAGCCTTCCATCGCCGCCTGCAGCGCGCAGATCGGATCGACCTCGGACACCAGCACGCGGCAGCCGGCCTGGCGCAATGACGCCGCCGAACCCTTGCCGACGTCGCCGAAGCCCGCGACCATCGCCACCTTGCCCGACATCATCACGTCGGTGCCGCGGCGGATGCCGTCGACCAGCGATTCGCGGCAGCCGTAGAGATTGTCGAACTTCGATTTGGTCACGCTGTCGTTGACGTTGATCGCCGGGAACAGCAGCTTGCCGCTCCTTCTCCATCTCGTAGAGCCGGTGCACGCCGGTGGTGGTCTCTTCCGAGACGCCCTTGATGTTCTTGGCGATCTCGGCGAACCAGCCCTTGGGCTTTTCCTTCAAGCAGCTTCTTGATCAGCGCGAAGAACACTTGCTCTTCTTCCGATCCCGGCTTGTCCAGAAACTGCACGTCGCCGTTCTCGGCGCGCAGGCCGTGATGCACCAGCATGGTGGCGTCGCCGCCGTCGTCGAGGATCATGTTGGGCGTGCCGCCGCCATGCCAGTCGAACAGTTTGGCGGTGTAGTCCCAATATTCGGTGAGGGTCTCACCCTTCACCGCGAACACCGGAATGCCGGCCGCCGCGATCGCGGCCGCGGCGTGATCCTGGGTCGAATAGATGTTGCAGGAGACCCAGCGGATGTCGGCGCCAAGTGCTGCCAGCGTCTCGATCAGCACCGCGGTCTGGATCGTCATGTGCAGCGAACCGGCGATGCGCGCGCCCTTCAGCGGCTGCGTCGGGCCGTATTCCTCGCGCGTCGCCATCAGGCCGGGCATCTCGGTCTCGGCCAGCGAGATTTCCTTGCGGCCGAATTCGGCGAGCGCAATGTCCTTGACGATGTAGTCGGTGAAAGCGGGCTTCTTGGCGGTTGCGGTCATGTAATGGGTTCCTGGAAGGAGTAATTCGAACTTATCGGTACGAAACAAAACTGGACGCTTTGTGGCGCTCTGCTCCCTCGCGCCGCTCTTGCGGTGGAGGGCATCGGCGGCCTATCGCCGCCGTCATTCATTCGAGAACGCCGATGCGAAGCATCGCTATGGGTGGGGGCCATGCCCGCGAATACCGAGTGAGCGGCAAGCGCAGTGCCCCGCCCCTCACCCGCCGCGAAGATCGCGGCGACCTCTCCCCGTCAAGAACGGGGAGAGGTAAGAGCAATCACACCGCGCGCTTGAGCGCCTCGGCGAGGTCGGTTTTTTCCCACGAGAAGCCGCCCTCATTATCCGGCGTGCGGCCGAAATGACCATAGGACGAGGTCCGCGCGTAGATCGGCTTGTTGAGATCGAGGTGCTTGCGGATGCCGCGCGGCGTCAGGTCCATGGCCTCGGCCACCGCCAGTCTCGAGCTTGTCCTCGGGCACCTTGCCGGTGCCGTGGGTGTCGATATAGATCGACAGCGGCCGCGCCACGCCGATAGCGTAGGCGAGTTGCAGGGTGCAGCGGTCGGCGAGGCCGGCGGCGACGATGTTCTTGGCGAGATAGCGCGCGGCATAGGCGGCCGAACGATCCACCTTGGTCGGGTCTTTGCCGGAGAACGCGCCGCCGCCATGCGGCGCAGCACCACCATAGGTGTCGACGATGATCTTGCGGCCGGTCAAACCCGAGTCGCCGTCGGGACCGCCGATGTAGAATTTTCCGGTCGGATTGATGTGCCAGATGGTCTTGCCGTTGATCCAGCCTTCCGGCAGCGCCTCCCGCACATAGGGCTCGACCCGTTCGCGCACCTGGTTCGAGGTCATGTCCTCGACCAGATGCTGGTGCGAGACCACGATCTCGCGCACGCCGACCGGCTTGCCGTCCTCGTATTGCACGGTGACCTGGCTCTTGGAGTCCGGGCCCAGCACCTTCTCCTTGCCGGAGTGGCGGGCTTCGGAAATCAGCCGCAGGATCTTGTGGGCGTAGAAGATCGGCGCCGGCATCAAATCCGCGGTCTCGTTGGTGGCGTAGCCGAACATGATGCCCTGGTCGCCGGCGCCCTCTTCCTTGTTGGTGCCCGGCTGCAAGGCATCGACGCCCTGCGCGATGTCGGCGGATTGCGGATGCAGCAGGATTTCGATGTCACAGGTGTTCCAGTGGAAACCTTCCTGCTCGTAGCCGATGTCCTTGATGGCGCCGCGGACCACGCTCTCGATCTGGTCGTTGGTGACGGATTTGGGACCGCGGGTCTCGCCGGCGATCACCACCTTGTTGGTGGTGGCCAGCGTTTCGCAGGCGGCCCGGATCGCCCACGGGTCGATTCCCGCTTTCGGGCCTTCGCGGAAAAACAGATCGACGATCTCGTCGGAAATCCGGTCGCAAACCTTGTCCGGGTGACCTTCGGAAACCGACTCTGAGGTGAACAGATAAGACGCGCGCATCAACCAACCCCTTTTCCGCCAGAGCTCGGCGGCTTTTCGTGATGTGTCCTGAGATGTCAGTCCCGACGGCGCGAGATGACGTAGGATTCGTCGTAGAACCAGAGCCCGTTATGCTTGCGCAGAACCTCTCTGGCGGCATCGAGATAACGGCCGCTTTGGGTCATTTCCGTCAACCGGTCGTCCTCGATCTGAGCGACATACACCGCCGCGTTCCACGCTGCAAAGGCCGTCGAGGTTCCGATCGATCCGGTGACCTCATTTGGCAGCGCTTCCATATCATAACGGAAGATCGAACGGTTATCGGCATAGGCATTAAAGTTGAGATCGCGTGCGGCCGAACCCAGCTCGTATTTCACCGCGCGCAATAGCTCATGACGGCTCACGGCGAAAGGATTTTCTCCGGCCCAGACCGCCTGGATGATTTCAAGGCCGGGATCCTGCCCGTGGGAGTGAATTCCGATCAAACGGCCCCCGGCCCGCAGCGCCCGTGCCAGCGGCGCAATGATGCGTTTGGCGCGAAAATTGACCGAGGATTTGGCCCGGTAGGGCTGGGAGGCGATGATCAGGTCGAAATTGGCCTCGGAACGGCCGGCGCGCGGGATGATCGAATCGAGCAAAAATCGGTGATCTTCCCGGTACAGCACGATCGCGACCGGCCGCTCATAGACCGGCATGCCCGAGCCCGGGCTGACATTGGCGCGCCAGTTCTGCTCCAGAAAAGCGCCCAATTCGGCGATCTGGGCCTCGAATTCGCCCGAGGAGGCCCCGCGCAGCGCCACCTCGTGCCAGATCATCCCTGCAGCCGCCGCGGGGGACGCCGGCGTCAGCCAGGGGGCTTCGGCGTAATACATGTTGGTCAGCACAAAGACGGTCGCCGGGTGCTCGAACAGCCGGTCCGGCACCTTTTCCAGGGTCAGCCGGACATCCTCCAGGCTGAGTTCCTTGCCGGCGATGTAGAACGGCATATGCGGGAAGCGGCCATGCATGGAACGCATCACCCGCGCCAGCACGGTGCCGTCGCCGACCCCGGCGTCGAACACCCGCAGCGCCGGCGGCCGGGGGTGGATGCTGGAAAGTTCCAGCGCGACCCGCTCCGCAATCACCCGCTTTTCGCTGCAGGTATGGACGAACAGCAGGTATTTCTGCCGGTTCTCGAAAAACCGGAAATTGCCCCGGGGATCGCGCTTCTCGGGCGGGACCTCGAGGCCGCGCGGCGGCGGCAGCCCGCCCGGCATCGAGGCGGCGATATAGGCCTGGATGCGGTCGAGGGTGTCGATGGTGATGCGCTTGCCCTCGCGCAACCGGTGCACCAGCTTGCCGTCATTGACCGCGCGACGGCCAAAGGTCGATTCCGCCATATCGGCCTGGCGGCAATAATCGGAGATCTGGCTCAGGATCTGGTCGTTTTTCATCGCTCAGGCATTTGGGGCCAGGATCTTGGGACAGCGGGTGGGCAGCGGCAGATCGCCGTGGTGTCGTACCATCATCTGCCCACCGGGGGTAACCCCTGATGGTGAGGAAACGCGCCTACCGCGGTGGCGCGAAGCATGGGGCCGCAAGCTTCTCGCCGGGCTACACTTGCCAATATACTCACGGGCATAACGACACTTCGGGGTGCAGATGTTTCGGTCTTGCCTGATTGCATTACTGCTGGCAGTTCCGGCATCGGTGGGCGCCGCTGCTTCGAAATTGCCCGCGTTGCGCGCGAAAATGACGGACTCGTTTGAATGAGCGCAGTCAAAATTGGCTTCGTGGCCGTGGTGTCTTCTCTAACGGTAATGGTTGTCGTTGCTCTCATGACAACCGGAATATCTTCGTTTTTTTCGCGCCCGCAGCAGTCATCTTACGACTTGGGCAACGGCCTTCGTCTTGAGAGAATCCAAACCCTCGAGAGCACGAGTTCTCGGGTCGATTCGAGAGAAGTCGGCGGCATGGCGTGGTCGCGCGATGGACGCATGCTGGCGAGCTACAGCGAACTTGGAAACCTGGTAACGATCTGGAGCATTGACGGCCGAAAATTGAAGGAATTCCGGCGCGAGGGCGATGGACCCTATGTCGGAAATTCGATTGCTTTTCTGCTCGATGGACGGACGGTCGTGACACCGGCCGTCTTGAGTTCCGGAGAAGACAATCGATATTCCCTGAGCTTGTGGAATGCAAAAACCGGTCAGCTTGAACACAGCGTCGAAGGTCCATGGCCGGACAAGCCGTCGGTATACAACAGGCCGTACAAGTTCGCGCTTTCGCCCGACGGAAGGAGCGTGGCCGCGATAAATTTCAACTTTCCTCCCGTGGCGGTCGTCTACCTGACGCAGGACTGGCACATCCAACAAAAGATTGGGGCTTCTGACAAGATGAGCGACTTTGGCCGGGCGGTTGCCTTTTCGCCCGATAGCAGAATCCTCGCCATCGGAGGCATGCGGGGCGATCTAACGCTGCTGGACTTGAGAGCATCCGAGGCAGGGCAGACGAACCTGGAGGTTTATGCGCCAACGTATACCACGAGCGTCGGTGCGCTAGCCTTCAGTCCCGACGCGGCATTTCTCGCGACGGGGGCGCATTTTGATGCGAACATAGCGCCCGGACAAGATCACGATCCCGTAAAAATCTGGCGCGTCTCTGATCATAGCCTCTTTGCCACCTACCCCGGAGAACCAGTTTCCGTCCACGATTTATCGTGGAGTACGAACGGCCACTATCTGGCGGCAGCAATGAGCGACAAGAAACTGCGAATCTTTCTGCCGGGAGGCTCCCAAAGATCCAGCGGATTCGTGGATTTTGATGGCCGGGCGGTTAACTCAGTGAGCTTTTCACCTGATGGCGAAAAGCTAGCCGTCGGTGTTGGTGCCACCGTCAGCATTTTCTCCTTGCACCATGAATAGCAAGGACGTGACGAGAATCGTGCAGTGTCCGCCTAAGCGGCTTTTTCGGTCCACGGCGTGCCCGTTGGACGACAGTATTCGCATAGATCAGAAGCTTTCGGGCGCAGGCGATGAGGGCTGCGTTGTGGGCTTTGCCTTTTGCGATCAGGCGACCATAGAGGTCGATCAGAGCTTTGTTTCCAGCGGAAGGCCGCCGGGAGAGCCGCAGCAAACAGTGACCGGCGCAAGCGGCCACGGCCGCCGGCGATGTGGCGCTGACCTTGTATTTGCCGCTGTCGTCGTCGAATGGAGCCAGACCGGCCAGGGCCGCGGCGTCCTCGCGGCTGATTTGACCGAGTTCGGGTCGGACATTCGGATGATGAGCGCCAACGCCGTGCGTTCGCCGATGCCAGGAATGCTCAGCACCAGATCGAGGCGTTTCGCGAGGTCTTCATAGGTACGAAGATGCTTGGCAATGTGACGTAGCTGCGCGGCCTTGCGTGCCTTCAGCCGCTTGATATCGCTGGTGACGATACGCCGCAACTGAGGCTAATCGATATGCTCAAGCCGGTCTTGAAGCGGGCGATGTCCTCTAATGCGCACCATAGGGCGGAGGCACACCACTCTTAAGTTGGGTGGATTGCGACTTGCTTTGAGCAAGGCTGTTGCCGACGCTAAAGATAGAAGTAAGGCCGAGCGGATCCGCGCCAGGTGGATGCACGGGGTGATTCAGAATCACCGTGCCCACGCGATTCGCCGCGATAAACGGCGCCGCCGGCGGCGTCGTCGCGCCGCCGCTCTGGCCGGGCGCGCTCCTCAGGCTCGAGACAATGTGTGCCAATACGAGGTCGGAAACCCGGAACGGCGCCATGATCGGCACATTCTGGCCGCTTGCGAAGGTGGCAAATCCGGGACGGATCGTCACTTCGCTGACCTTGTTTTTCAGGGTCAGCGCTCCGACGTGGCCGATCACCAGCTCTCCGCTGCTGCCGGACAGGTTCGGATCGGAGGCAGCAAGTTCCGGCGTGATCGGATACACGATGGATGCGACGCCGCCGCGAATGCCGAGCAGCGCCACCGGGGTGCTGACCGTGACTCCGCTGGTGTGGCTGATCTGGCCGCCGACGAAGCGCAACGCACCTTTGCTGACCGACGCCAGCATCGTGCCGGTGCCGGTTTTCGGATCGTAAACATATTCATCGATCACGATGCTGCTGTTGCGGCCGACATTGAGCGTCGATTGGTCCGGGAACAGAATTTGCGTCGAGCCTTGCGCCGTTGTCGTGATATTTTCCTTGTAGACGATGCCCGAGCCGACCACGAGCGTATGCGAGCTTTCGCCCGGCGGCGTACCGGTCGCATCCTGATTGACCGCTCCGACCTTGCCCGAGTTCTGCGCCACAACACGCGTCATTGGCGCAATAACCGACAGCAGCACGGTCAGCAGTCTGGTAAGGGTCACATGCTTGCGCAGATCCATGGCTGAAGACCTCAGAACCGAGCCGTTGGGCCGACCATGGCCGACAAATTGTCCTGCCTGTAGTTCGGCAGCGTCGAATTGGTGCGGTCGTATTGAATGATCGTCGATATCCCGAACGTCTTGGTCAGCGGCATATCCAGGGAGATGCCGGCGATCCATTCGTTATCGCGCCGGACCGTCAGCGGATCGATGAATGGATTG
Organism: uncultured Alphaproteobacteria bacterium; assembly: GCA_963734795.1. GTDB lineage: Bacteria > Pseudomonadota > Alphaproteobacteria > Rhizobiales > Xanthobacteraceae > Bradyrhizobium. The sequence continues at coordinate 37,668 of CAVTIW010000006.1, read as the reverse complement.
GCCGCATCGAACGCGGTTCTTATCAGCCGTGCAAAGGGCGATACACTCCAGTTGTGCGAGATCGAACTGGACGGCGGCGCAAATGAATAGGTCAGAGCCGCTTCCCCCTCCCACTGGTCGTAGGAGTTGAAATCAAGCGGCGACTCGCCGCGCCGGTAGGTACCCCGCGTCTGCAGGGTCATTTGCTGGTCGATCTGGGTTGATACCCCGAGACCCGTGGTCAACCAGTCGCCGGAATTGAATGTCGCGATCGGGAGCACATCGCCGGTATTGACGTCGACCCGGCGCCACTCGAAATCGGGCACAATGGTAAAACGCGTGCCGACCGGAAAGCTGGCCGAGATACCGGCACCGCCGCTCGCAAGATAGGATGTTCCACCGAGCCAGGTGTTGCCCCCGACGATGTAAGGCTTGATCGTCGCGCCGGGCAGAAGGTCAGGAGCCAGAGCAAGGCGCGGACCAAAACTCAGGTCGAACAAGCCGATATTCAAATTGCTAAAGCGCGCCTGTTCGGTGACATATCCGACAAACCGCGTTTCCAGAACGTCACCGCGCTGGTTATTCAGATCGTAGTCGTGGCTAATGCCGGCAAGGCCGAACCAGTTGCTGTCGCTTTTTTGCGTCGCCGACGGCAGCAGCGCCAACTCCTGGCCCCCGAGACTGACGAGTCCACTGGACGGGGCGTAGTTGGCATTGGTCTGGTAGCGGACGCCGGTGTTCATGAAACCGGAAACACGACTCTGCTGCAGCTGCTTGTCCGCATCGGGAAGCGAGGCTTCGACACGGTCCTTCGTGATCGGATCGATATCGGGACTGGCCAGGGCTTCGCGAAAATACCGGCGCGCCATTTCATAGGAGCCCAGACGAAAATACAGTGCGCCCAATTCGTATTTCACCCGCGCCAGGCCCGGCTGATAGAACAAAACCCGCTCGAGAGCGCCGATCGCCGCCTCATAGTCACCATTCGCGGTGGCCACCTTGACGTAAGCAAAGGTGGTTTCAATGTCCTTCGGATTGCGGAGTATCTTCTGGAACAATTGATCCTGCTCGGGAGCCGCGGCCTGCGCATAGACCAGCGGGATCGAACACAGCAATCCGAATGCAGCCAGGCCCCCGACAAACCCCAATCGCATCAGCGGCCACCATCGCGGCTTCGCTGAACCCTCCACAGACAACATTCTGCACAGCCCCGACTTCCCCTGGGCCCCTTAGCATCACAGCTTCTTGAGCGAAAGGGCAAAGGGAACGAACTGTTGAAAAGAATTGTATGGATCAGCTCAACGTTCTCTGCTCCGGAAACATTCGTACATATGACGAATCCAGCGATTCACCTCGTTAAAGGTCATGCGGTCAGAAAACCACGGCAGGACCTCGTGACGCGCAAGCAGGGAATCCAGCAGCGAACCTTCGGGCGGCCCCAGTCGCAGCGGCACGCCCGAACGCAGCCAGGCATCCGCATGCAGATGAAGAACCTGTTCCGGTTGGCACAGCCGCTCAAGAAGGTCGCACTGCAGGGGGTCGAACAGTGCCGGCACATCGAACCAGGACACCGGCCCCAACGGCCGGCGCACATGAAAATCCGGGTCAAGACCATGTCGCCGAATGAGTTCGGTCAGCAGCGCGGCGCCTGACGCCTCCCAATCAGCGACCGCATCGTCAAGTGTCAGCGCTTTCGCCAAGCCGGCCTTGATGGCCGGATGCCCTTTCGGAAATCTCAACAGGCCAGTCGAGGTCAAACCGAAGGCGTCCGGGCCAGCGAAGAAAACATCGGCCGCAGGCAGATCGGGCTTGAGCAGCAGCACATCCGGATCGATCCACCAGCCGCCGCGCTGATTCAAAAGCGCATAGCGAAACAGATTACCGTGGATGGCGAGACCTCCGTCGATCGGCCGCAGTATCCTGTCGCGCGGCAGGATTTCCGCCGCATTGCGGCGCTCAAGCCACCCGGGCAGATGAAGCGCGGATTCATAGGAAAACACTTCAACCTGATGGCCGCGATCGGCAAAACTGCGCAGGCAAAGAAGCTGATATGGGCCGATCACATCGCCCTGCCAGAATGTCTGCACTACCTGCGGCGCCGTGCTGAGCGGCAATGCAACAGCCGTTTTGACGGCGAGCGGCATCGGCTCGGCCGCAACGGCTTCGGCATCAGTATCGCCCTGCGGCCGGTAGCTACTCTCGAAACCATCCGGTGAGCCGGTCCATGGCGTCCGCCGGCAAACGGTCAGTGCCGACACGATATTTGACCTCCTGCAACAGACGATGCTCGCGAAACCAGTCCGTAATCGCCCCGTAAGACAGCCGCGCCTGCGGCGAACTTTTCATGTCGAAACGGCGAAAAAGGCTGTCGAGATAACTGCCTTCGGGCGGTCCGTAATTCTTGGGGATTCGAATCCACCGCCAGACTTCATTCCACAGATGGGTGAAATCGCTGTCCGCCAGGCGTTCCTGCAGGCGCTCGCACGAGGCGGGATCGAAGAACGCGGGGATTTCGTCGTATCCGATTTCGTAGGCGCTGGATCGTGGCCGCACCATATGCTCCAGCGAGAACTCGCGCAGCAGCCGCGTTACCAGCGGCGGTCCGATCAGCAGGCGAGCCTCGTGGCTACTCGAGATCGCCGTCTGCGGCAGCAGCCGACGCGCCTCCTCGATCGCCGTGACCAGCAGCGGAGCATGGGCGGGGAACTTCATCACCGCACCGTTGATGACCTGCTCGGTTTCGCGCGCGATGTAGACCGGGCTATCGGGAAGCCGGCTGCCGATGCAAACAATATCGGCGTCGACGTACCATCCGCCGTACTTTTCAATGGCGACGTAGCGGAACAGGTCGGAGTGCAAGGCCAGCGACTTGTCGCCGCTGGCATGGCGAAACGCGTAGACCGGCCCCGGCAGGATCTCGTTGGCATTGATGAGCTCGACGCCATCCGGAATCGCGAAATCGTCGTCGTAGGAGAACAACTGAACCCGCGCACCGGCCGCCACGAAGCTCCTCAACGAGAGCTGCTCGTAAAGGCTGAGGCTGGGACCGGTCCAGAAGACGCGAACCTCCTGTCGTTTCGGGGACTGTTGAGGCTGCACGGCCGGCGTCAGCAAGGTCGATGTCATCTCGTCTCTCGGGCTTTCCGGGCCGCTCGCGGATGGGTGCGAAATATTCAGTTCAAAATAGTGAGGCATGCTAAATGGTTTTTCGCAACACCTGCCGTCAATCCAGGCGCATCCCCCGATGAAAACAGTTCTTTTGGCCTGGGAGCTCGGCGGAGGAATGGGCCACGTCATGACGTTGCGGCGGCTTGCCGGGCGGCTTCGGCGGCTCAACCTTCGTGTTGTCGCCGCGGTCAAAAACCTGGAGGCGGCCCGTCTTCTCTGTTCTGAAGGCTTCGAGATCATCGAGGCGCCCGCGTGGCCGAGCGCCTCGATGTCGGCCCGGCAAATCGCTGCGACGTCCTCGGCGAGCATGGGCGACATCCTCACGACTGCCGGTCTCGGTGATGCCGACGGGCTGCGGCGGCTGCTTGGCGCGTGGGACAATGTGCTGTTACGTTTCACGCCGGATCTTGTGGTCTCTCATCTGGCGCCGGCCGTTGCGCTTGCAGCGCGCGGAAGAGTTCCGCTGATGCTGGTCGGCGATGGCTACACATTGCCACCGGACGGAATCCGGCAATTTCCGCCGCTGCACGCCATGACGTCTCCAGGGGACGAAGCCGTTACCCTTGAAGTGCTCAACAGCGTGCTGCGCTCACGCGGCGAGACTGGGCTCGACCATCTGCCACAGATATTTTCCGGCGACGCCCGCCTGGTTTTGACATTTCCGCTGCTCGATCCCTATTTTGCGCGGCGGACCGAACCGCTGCTCGGCCCGCTGCTGGATCATGTCCCGGTCGCGGCGGTCCCGAAAAAACGCGGCGTCTTTGCGTATCTGTCGCGCGGCTATCCGCTGCATCGGGACATCCCGGCCGCGCTACTGGCGCACGCGCCGGTTCTGCGGATTCACGCGCCGGATCTGCCGGAGCACCAAATCGGCGAGCTGATGCGGGCGGGAGCCGTTGTCTGTCGCGATTTTGTAGCCCCCGCGGACGCGCTGACGTCGGCGGCCCTGGTTGTGCATTTCGGCGGCAGCGGGCTTGCCGCGGAGGCGCTATTGGCAGGCGTTCCCCAACTGGTGCTGAGCATGCAAATCGAACAGTGGCTCAATGGATCGGCCCTGCAAAGCGCCGGCCTGGGCCGGGTCATCAAGGCCTACGATCCCGCCACGCGGGTCGGATCGGAGATCGATCGCCTGCTCGCAGACACCACCATCATCAGGGCCGCGGCGGATGCCGGCCGGCTGCACCGCGAACTGTTATCCAGGACCGATGCGCTGGCGGCGTTCGAAAGCGCCTGCCGGGGCTTACTCGGCCTTTGACGGATATGTGCGGCAGCAGGTTTGTCGGCTGAGCATTCGTTGATTGCCGGGCAGAACCGTTAGACGTGAGGGCGGTGGTCGATCTTTCCTGCCAATTGTTTCCTGAGAACGATGGATAGCCGGTTGTTGCCATGTTAGACGGCGATGGTACCTGCCGCCCGCATGCCGCATCCGTCCTCCCTCGTCCGCCAGATTCAGACGCCCATGAGAAGACCTGGAAGGCTCGCGAAACTCAAAAGGTTTGCGCGCGGTTTTGGCTTTGCCAGACTGTTCTGTCTGGCGCTTCTGGTCGCGCTGGCTGCGTTGCGGCTCGCGGATTCGGCCTTTCTGGAAGAGCTTCGCGTCCGGACGTTTGATATGTTCCAGGTCATCAAACCGAGGATTGCGGAGGCGCGGCCGGTTGTCATCGTCGATATCGACGAGAAAAGCCTTGCCAGGTTCGGTCAGTGGCCCTGGCCGCGGACGCGTATCGCCGACCTCGTCGCCGCGCTGACCAAGCTCAATTCCCTGGTCATCGGCTTCGACGTGATCTTTTCCGAGCCGGACCGGCTATCGCCGGTGGTCGCGGTCGACGGCTTCCGCAATCTCGACGACACGACCCGCAAGGGTCTATTGGCGCTGCCCGACAACGACCAGGTGCTAGCCGACCAACTGCACCATTCGGTGGTGGTGCTTGGCGAATCCGGGCTTCCGTCGGCGGGCCCGCCGGACGCCGAGACCGTGCCGCCGGTGGGCCTGGTGACGCTGGGCGACGATCCGAAGCCGTTTCTGCTGAGTTTCCCGGGCCTGCTGCGCAACATACCCGTGCTGTCGAACGCGGCGTCAGGGCGCGGGCTTTTGACCGTTCGCCCCGAGCGCGACGGCATCGTGCGACGTGTGCCCATGGTGTTCAATGTGCAGGGCGAAGTAATACCCTCGCTGACCCTTGAAATGCTCCGGGTGGTGACGGGCGCCGACACATTGTTCATCAAGTCGGACCCAACCGGCGTCAAGAGTGTGGCGGTCAAGGGATTCGCGGTTCCCACCGACCGCAATGGTCAGTTGTGGGTTCATTTCGCTCGGCACGATCCGGCAAGAATTCGTGTCCGCGGCTGACGTGCTGGACGGAAAGGTCGCGGAAGACACATTCTCCCACAAGCTGGTGCTGGTCGGCACTTCGGCAATCGGTCTGCTTGACGCCAAGACAACGCCGGTCGAGGCCGTGATGCCCGGCGTCGAGGTGCAGGCGCAGGTGCTGGAGAGCGCGCTGACGGGGTCCATCCTGGTCCAACCGGGCTACGCCATAGTGATTGAGCTGGCGGCCGCATTGGCCCTCGGCATCGCGGTCATCTGGCTCGCGCCGATTTTCAACCCTGTCGCCCTGCTGGCATTTGGCGCAGCGCTGGTGGCGCTGCTCGTCGGTACCTCATGGTATCTTTACGTGACCAGGCAGCTTCTCTTCGACTTTACCTATCCGCTGCTGTCTACCCTGCTGGTTTATCTGTGGCTGGTGTTCAGCAGTTACTTCCGGGAACAGTCGCAGCGCCGGCGGATCCGCTCGGCATTCGGCCGCTATCTTTCGCCGGCGCTGGTAGAGCAGCTCGCGCTCTCACCGGAAAAACTGGTACTCGGCGGCGAGGAGCGCGAGATGACCATCATGTTCAGCGACGTGCGAGGCTTTACCGGAATATCTGAATCCTACAGACACGACCCGCAGGGATTGACGGCCCTCATGAACCGCTTTCTCACTCCCCTCACCGACGCCATCCTCGATCGCAAGGGAACTATCGACAAATATATGGGCGACGCCGTTATGGCGTTCTGGAACGCACCCCTCGACGACACAACTCACCAGATCAACGCCTGCGAAGCGGCGATCGACATGCTGGACCGCATCGACACGCTCAATCGCGAGCGCGAGCAAGAGGCGAAGGACAGCGGCAAAGCCTTCATTCCCTTGAACGTGGGCGTTGGCCTCAATACGGGCACCTGCGTTGTCGGAAACATGGGCTCCAACCTGCGCTTTGACTACTCGGTTCTCGGCGACGCCGTCAATCTCGCGTCACGGCTGGAGGGACAATCCAAGACTTATGGATTCCCGATCATCGTCGGCTCCGCCACCGCGCTTGCAGCCAAGGACAAATTCGCGATCCTCGAGATCGATTTTATCGCAGTGAAAGGCCGCAAGGAACCGGAAGTCGTCTATGCTATCGCGGGGCGCACCGACGTGGCGAATTCCGAGTGGTTTCAGCGGCTTCGCAACCTGATGATCGAAATGCTTGCGAGCTATCGCGCGCGCGATTGGGACCTCGCTCTCGAAACCATCCGGCGAGGGCGAACAGCCGACGGCACCAACGTCCTCACAACCATTTTTGATCTTTATGAAGGGCGGCTCGTGCAACTCAAGGCCGAGCCGCCCGGTGAAAACTGGAACGGCGTGACTGTGCTGCAGCATAAATAGCCTGGCGCCGCGCGCGGACGCGCAACGCCTGGAAAACCCGCTAAAGAAGGATTGCATATGACAAGATCATTTGGCAATCCTGAGTTGCTAGGAGACGTAATATCGATGTCGGAGTTGAACAGGGTAGATCGGCACAGATACGACCTTTTACAGACGATCCTGAAAGGCCATTTTTCCTCGGACGATGCGGATCTGATCGAGAATATTCAATCCGAAGCCGAATTCATCGATTTGCCGTCTGGCGGAGTGTTGTTCCTTCAAGGCGAACATCAGCGACGATGTCTATTTCCTTTTGTCAGGCCGCTTGCGGGCGTTCGCGGAAGTCGCCGGCGAAAGTACAACGCTCGGCGAAATCGGCCGCGGAGAAACCGTGGGTGAGTTGGCGTTGTTCACCGGCGAACCCCGCTCCGCATCCATCGTCGCCCTGCGCAACTCGTCAGTGGTCAAGGTGACGCAGCGGCTGGTCGAACGCGCGCTGGCCAAATCTCCGCAGATCGCGTTGCAGATGACGCGTATCATAATCGAGCGGTTTCGCCGCTCCGAACGGCAGCGACAGGCTCCGGTTGTTCCCGTCAATATATGCATTCTTCCGATCTCCGCTGGAATCGATGCAATGGCGCTTGCGCACAGCATCCGGGCCGCCAGAGGGGAGGACGGCGAGGCCATCGCGATCATCGGTCCTGAGGATATTGACAAGCGCTTCGGAGGAGATACTGCAAATACAGGCTGGCAAGGCATAGTCGCGCGCTATATCGGCGAAATCGAGGCCCGCAGCAAAGCGGTCTATCTCGTGACCGACGGCAGTGAATCCGCCTGGACGCAACTCTGTCTACATCACAGCGACGAAATCATGCTGCTTGCGGATGCAAGCCAGGGGCCCGGCATTTCCAGCGCGGAAACCCGCTACCTCGCAGGCGACGCTCCGATTTCGATCGCGCGGCAGACCCTTGTCCTGCTGCACGACACAGAGACCAAAAGCCCGACCGGCACAGCGCGCTGGTTGAGCGCGCGCCATGTCGCGCGGCATATTCATATCCGCCCGAAGCTGGCGCGCGACATCCGCCGGATGGCGCGTATCATTTCGGGCAATGCCATCGGTATCGTATTCGCGGGCGGAGGCGCGAAGGGATTTGCCCATGTCGGCGTCATGAAGGCGCTCGAAGAAGCGGGCATCGAGGTCGATTTCGTCGGAGGCACCTCGATCGGCGCGATCATGGGAACCTGCCTCGCGCTGGATCTGCCGGCGGACGTGATTTCCGTCGCCGTTCACAAAGCGTTTCTGCGCCACCCCAAAGGTAACATCACAGGCGACTATAATTTTATTCCGCTGGTTTCGCTGATCAAGGGAAAGCGGACGCACGGCGCAATGGCTCAGGCGATCGAGGAAGCTGCCGGCGCGGACATCGATTCGGAAGATACCTGGAAGACGTTCTTCGTCGTTGCCTCGGATTTTTCCACCGGTAACGAGGCCATTCTCAACAAGGGAAATCTTGTCCGCAATGTGATCGCAAGCTACGCCATTCCCGGCGCGCTGCCACCGGTGTTCATCGATGGCCACATGATGTTCGACGGCGGCACCTTCAATAATTTTCCCGTCGATGTCATGGTGCGTCTTGGCGCCGGGCAGATCATTGGCGTCGACTTGTCGACCGACCACGGCCGGATTTTCGAAATCGACCGCATCCCGGGCACCATCGCGCACTTGCTCGACAAATTCCGGCCCCGAAAAAAACAGCGCTACCGCCTGCCGACCGTGCCTGAAACGCTACTGACGTCATCCTTCATCAGTTCGTTATCGAAGCAGAAGACGATGCGCAAATTTGCCGACTTGCTGTTTCAGCCGCGCATCGAACGGGTCGGATTGCTGGAATGGAAGCGCTACGAAGACATTGTCGCCGCGGGGTACAATCACGCCAAGCAATTACTAGCGGCCGAATCCGAGGATAAGCTCAAGGCATTTCGATAAGAACCCGAGTCGCTGATTCGTCGATTGACGTCCGGTCCTGGCACAAGCCCAGGTTCCTCAATGTCCGCTCTATCACCACTATGCGCAACCGCCGACGGCGGTGATCGCGGCGCACCTAGGTTTGCTTGAGGATCTCTAGAGAGATTGGCGTGAAGAGGCCGCCAACTGAGGCGGCCCTTTACATAAAGGCGATAACCAACCCCATCGCGACCAGGGCGTTTACGCCAGCAACGGCGATGCCGAGATAAAGACCGGCCATGACGCCTTCCGAATCGATCTGCTTGTCAGGCATTGCACTTCCCCCTGCAATGGTCCCATCCAGATACATCCAAGGGACGGGGGCGAAACTAAGAACTTGGCGCGACAAATTTACGGCTCCCGTTAATCAAATTAGGCCACTGCGGAAATCAAATTAGGCCACCGAGGGTCGAAACAGGCCACGGCTTTGCATTTTGGCAAGGCGCGAAGGTGAAGCCTGACAAAAATAACACCGATAGCTGGGACCGATTTGGTGGCCCTCCCGATAGCCATACCGGGTCTGGAATGTAGTTTTTACGGCTTCGCCTCAAGTCCGTTACGGATCTTTAGCGCCGTTTGACCTGGGGCCAGCCAACTTCCGGTCTGCCCCCTACGAACGGACATTGCCAGACCATCTCGGCATGTCTCAAAGGTGCCAGAAGCGACATCCCTAACTGCAAGTCTGCCGAAGTTGCATAGTGCGCGAGCGCGAAGGCGCGCAGGGTTTTCAGCGATCGGCGCACGCTTTTGCGGTCGTTTTTCTGTCCCCGCGCCGAATTAAAAGGTTCTTGCTGCCATGGTGAAATACGCGAAATGCTTTTTGGCGCTCTGGTTTAGCTTGATAATATTGCTCGTATACGCAGCGCCATCTAGTGCACAGCAAAACCCGGTTACCGCCATCGACATCGCGCTGGAGCCGGATGCGACGATGTTGCGGCATGCGCAGGCCGATAACGCGCGGCTGCTAAAGAACTTCCCCAGGGGCTTCGCATTGGATGATACGCACCACCCGCACGTCACCATGCTGCAGCAGTTCGTCCGCACGGCGGACCTCGATAAGGTCTACGTTGCGCTCGACAAAGTGTTCGCCGGCGAGAAGCCATTGGGCTGGAAACTGAAGGCCTTCAAATACTACTACATCCCCTCGCCACCGATTGGGCTTGCCGGTATCGTCGTCGAGCCGACGGAAGACTTGCTGCGGTTACAGCAGAAAATCATCGACGCGGTGACGCCGTTCACGGAGAAGACCGGCACCCCGGCCGCGTTCATGAGCACCGAAGACGGCAAGGACATCCAGGGGTTCTTGATCGAGTACGTGGCCAATTTTGTGACAATCGCAGCAGGCAAGAAATTCAACCCGCATGTCACAACGGGGGTTGGTACCGAAGTCTTTTTGAAGGAGATGCTTGCGGAGCCGTTCGAGGCATTCACCTTCTCGCCGGCGAGCGCGTCGGTGTACCAGCTTGGCAGTTATGGCACGGCGCGCAAGGAACTCAAGGCTTTGGTGCTGACGCCCTGAGGCTTTCTGCCGAAAAGGAAACCCAGACATGTCGCCGAAAGCGCTTATCCCCGGGCCTAGCCGTCGCCAAATGCTCTCGGTTTTGGCGGCGCTTCCGCTCGTTTCGGGAAGTCTGCTTCACCCCGAGGCTGCGTCGGCACAGGCGGCCACTTCGGCTAACCCGCTTCCCTCATGGAACGATGGAGCGACAAAGCAGTCGATACTGGATTTCGTCGCCGCCGTGACACGCGAAGGCTCGCCGGATTTTGTGCCGCCTGCCGAGCGCATCGCGACCTTCGACAATGACGGGACGTTGTGGGTGGAACATCCGATGTACACCCAGCTGGTCTTCGCGCTCGACCGCGTGAAGGCGTTGGCCCCACAGCATCCCGAATGGAAGGACACACAGCCGTTCAAGGCGGCACTTGAAGGCGACATGAAAACGTTGGCGGAGACCGGCGAACACGGGCTGATGGCGCTTCTGATGGCAACGCACCCCGGCATGACGACAGATGAATTCCAGAAGATTGTGGTGGACTGGATCGCCACTGCTCGCGACCCGCGCTTCAAGCGGCCATACACCGAGCTTGCCTATCTGCCGATGATCGAATTGCTCGGCTTTCTGCGCGCGAGCGGGTTCAAGACCTTTATCGTCTCGGGCGGCGGTATCGAATTCATGCGCCCGTGGACCGAGCGCGTCTATGGCGTGCCGCCCGAGCAGGTCGTAGGCTCATCGATCAAGACCAGGTTCCAGATGCGCGATGGCAGGCCGGAACTGTTCCGTTTGGGCGAGATCAATTTCATCGACGACAACGTCGGCAAGCCAGTGGGCATCAACGAGTATATTGGCCGCCGACCGATCGCTGCGTTCGGCAACTCGGACGGTGACCTCGAAATGTTGCAATGGACGACGATGACCGGTGGACGCCGCCTTGGCCTGATTGTTCATCACACCGATGCGGAACGCGAATACGCCTATGACCGGGACACCTCCTTCGGTCGTCTCGACAAAGCCTTGGACGCCGCAGCTATAAATAAATGGACCGTCGTGGATATGAAGAACGACTGGAAGCGCATCTTTGCGTTTGAGTAGCGGCGATCGTCCGCTCAGGGGCAATCGCGTCACTTTGGCCGTGTGCCGGTCACTTCCGGTCTTGACATCCATTCTCTCGGCAGCGAGTCAACGAGCCGGCCGCTGGTATCTCCATCTGAAGCACGCCGCTGGACCTCGGACATGCGATAATGCGAACTTCTGTTTCAGATCCCTAGCGCTGGACATCACAGGATGCTCCGTCAAAGCGGACGCGCGCGGCATGGATATCGGAATAACGACGGTCGGCCCAATCGATGAGGCTCGCCATCGGCGTCGAGCAGGGATTGGCCCAGCGGGGAAAGGCAATATTCAACGCTCGGCGGCTTGGTCGGAAAGACATGGCGGGTGATCAGTCCGTCGCGCTCCAAGTCGCGCAGCGTCTGGGTGAGCATGCGCCCTCTTCGGGGATTTCCTGGCGCCGCTTCGGCCCTTCGTTAAGACGCCGACCAAGCGCGCCACGAAATTATCATACCGCGCCCCGGCTTGCGCTCGCGTGGCCTTGGCAGCCGACTCTGGGAGCGGCGGCGTCGTGGTGAGCCGACAAGGCCTGCATCACGTCTGGGTCGAGGTAGACAGAGAGCTGGGCTTTCCCGTAGAGCAGAGAAAAAATACTTGCTGGATGTGAAGTGCGCTCATGAGCTTTAATTCGCTGGTAGCTCCGCGGCGTAGCGCTCAACGTGACTGAGCGCCATGTCCAACGCCAATTCCAATGGCTGAGAACTGCGAGCCGTCTTTGACAGGAGGATGCCACCTTGAATCGCAGCCAATACCGCTACGGCCATCGCTTTTGGGTCGGCGCCGATCCTGATCTGTCCCCTTTCCCTCATACGGCACAAGCCCATTTCAATGACCGCCCCCCAGGCCGCAAAGCTCTGGTCAAGCTGCTGTCGAGCCTCTTCGGAGCGTGCGGCGAGTTCATTGGCGAGCGAGCCTAGCGGACAACCTCCGACACCACCCTCGGCCCGGTTCGCCGCGATCATCGCGTCGCGCCAGACCCGCAAAGCCTCAAAGGAGTCGAGGCTTTCAAGATGCAGGGAATTGGCTGCCAGAATGCGGCTAGTCTGAATTTCGATCACCTCGCGCACAAGGGCGTCCTTGTTCTCGAAGTAGTGATAAAGCTGAGATCTGCTCGCCCCGGTCGCTTCCATCACCTCATCAAGACTTACGCGCTCCGCGCCCTTCGCATAGATCAATTCGGCGGCTGCTTCGACAATGCGCCGTTTGGTCGCCGCCCCTCTCGAGGTCAGAGTGCGCTTTCCCGACTTTGCGTTTCTACTCATCGGCTTTGCACCATTAAAAATGGACTGGACAGTCCACTTTGGCTATCGCATGTGTGGACTGATTAGTCCAGACATAGGGATGCACCCATGACTCAGCACCTGCAGAACGGCCAACTCTTCCCTGAACTCGAAATTCCCGCCGTGGGCGGTGGGATCCTGAGCCTTCCGAGTGATCTTGCCGGATCATATGGAGTGATCCTGATCTACCGTGGTCACTGGTGCCCCTTCTGCAATGAGCAGATGACCGCCTTTGCGAGCGCCTCCGATGCGCTTTCGCAAGCGGGTATCAAGGTCGTGGCCTTCTCGGTCGACAGTGAAGCGGCGACGGCGGAATTCGTCGAGAAGCATCATATACCGTTCAAGCTGGCGCACTCCGCCAACGTCGAGACAGTTGTCGGCGCGACTGGCGCCTACGACATGCAATTTCCGACGAGAGGGCATTTCCTGGAGACTACGGGGTTTGTACTTGCTCCGGATGGAACCATCGTCAATGCGGTTTACTCGAGCCGCGCGATCGGCCGCCTTGTTCCGAGCGACGTGATCCGTCTTGTGGCTTTCATGAAGTCTTTGAAGAAATAACGAAGGGCCCAGTGCTGGCCTGATCTCAGGCGTCGCCGGTGTGATGATGCGAACTTCTGTTTCAGATCACTAGCGCTGGACATCACAGGGTGCTCCGTCAAAGCGGACGCGCGCGGCATGGATATCGGAATAACGACGGTCGGCCCAATCGATGAGGCTCGCCATCGGGTCCAGCAGGGATTGGCCTAGCGGGGAAAGGCAATATTCAACGCTCGGCGGCTTGGTCGGAAAGACATGGCGGGTGATCAGTCCGTCGCGCTCCAAGTCGCGCAGCGTCTGGGTGAGCATGCGTTTGGAGATGTCGCGGATGGCCCGGCGAAGCTCGCTAAAGCGCTGCGGTCGCGTCGCGAGGGTCATGATCATGAGTATGCTCCATTTGTCGCCGATGCAGTCGAGCACATCGCGCACCGGGCAATGTACGGGTTCTACTGACTGGGCGTCGTCCGATTTAAATCGGCTGAATCGCTCGATCGCGCTTAATGCGTCGCTCATACGGGTTCCCTTTTTCTCTCCTGGTTACAAAAAACTGCCTCCTTACGGTGCAGGTCTAAGGTCTTTATATGAGACCTACCCTAGAATATAGGCCATTTAACACCAGGAGAATACGGATGTTTCTAGTCGCGGGAATTACGGGAAAAGTAGGCGGCGCAACAGCCACACATCTGTTGGCGCAAGGCAAGAAAGTGCGCGCGCTGGTTCGCGACCGCGCGAGGGCGGCAAGCTGGGCGGACCAAGGCGTCGAACTGGTCGACGGCGACTGGAACAATGCGGCGGCCATCGAGCGGGCGCTCGAGGGCGTCGACGGCGCGTTTGTGATGTTGCCGGCCATCTGGGCCCCCTCGCCGGACTTCAACGAAGCCAAGGGCTTCATCGCGAACTACGTCGAGGCGCTGACCAAGGCCGCGCCGCCGCGGGTCGTCGGGCTCTCGTCGATGGGGGCGAACAGAACCAGCGGGCTGGGGATGATCACGGCCCTGTCGTTGCTGGAGCAAGGCTTTCGCAAACTGACATCGCCGATCGCCTTCGTGCGCGCCGGCGGGTTTTTCGAAAACTTCCTTTACGGCCTGCACGTCGCCCAGGGCGGCACGCTCCCAGTTTACTACAACCCGACCAACCGGAAATCGACCATGGTCGCGACGAACGACATTGGCGCCGAGGTGGCGACGCTGCTGACCGGGCCGACATGGTCGGGGCAGCGAGTCATCGAGCTCGGTTCGATGGTCAGCGCGGATGAAGTCGCCGCCCAATTGGGGGAAGTCCTGAAGCTCGACGTCAAAGCCTTTGCCGTCCCGCGGGCCGGTTGGCCAGCAGCGTTCGAGCAGTTCGGCATCCCGAAGGGTCAGACCGGACCGGCCGAAGCTATGTTTGAGGCCGTCAACTCGGGCTGGATGGACCTCGGGGTCGAGGGTACGGAGCACGTCGCGGGCACGACGTCCCCCCGCGATGTCTTCGCGGCGGCTCAGAAGGCCGCCACGGCGTAGGTCCGCGGATCAGCGATGAGATGCGACTTTCGGACCTGCTTCGGAAATTCGCATCTCCTTCCGAATGAATGTGTCGCCCTCATCAGAAAAGGATGGACAAATGTCAAAGATTTCCCGGCACCAAGTCTTGGCCTTGGCGCTTGCAGCTTTCTTCGTCGTGGGATCGCTCAGCAACATCTTCGCCCCTGGGGCTATCTACGAGGAATATCTGCGGTGGGGATACCCGCCATGGTTCCATTTCGTGACCGGATCACTGGAACTCACGACCGCCGTTCTGCTGGTGCAGGCACGGACGCGGCTGTGGGGCGCGGCGCTCGGCTGCACCGTGATGTTGGCGGCGCTCGCGACCGTCATCCTCCACGGCGAATACGGGCACGGGGTGCCGCCCCTTATCGTGGCGACACTGTCAATAATCGTGGGCTGGATCGCCTGGCGGAAGCGGCTCCCCAGCCCGGCATGACTGCCGGCACTGGAGGCCGAGGGAATGTCCGCGTGCGAGCGTTCACGGGTGAAAATCTCAACATCCGGGCCTTCCGGCGCGGACCATCCAACCAGGGTGGTTTCTAGATCCACCCGCTGCGCAGCTACTTGCACGTCCGGACGGAGGTCCTAGCCGGCCACCGGCATGGACCGAGCAGACATCGATTGAATACTTCCGGATGGTCCTCGTTTGGATGCCATCAACGGCAAGTGTGTCTTTCCTGCCGCTCCTCGCGAATGGTGCTGTAGCCGTCAGCGTCGCTACGAGATCGAGCGGCGAAGCGAGGACTTACTCCCGCCCGTCTCATTGAGGTCCGTCACACCGCGACGGAGGGTATGTCAATACTGATCCGATTCCACTACTTTGCGGCGCTTCAAATAGCTCAGGGCGCCGAACAGCAGTGTGTCAGTACCAGGATGCCGGTTCGCACGGAGGTTTCGTGTACGGCTGCGAGGCAAATGCGCCGACGTCGGGAGCCCGGATGCAGTGGCGGCCGCCAACGTGAACGACCTGGGAGGCTTTGATGTATGCGCCGCTTTTGTCGTGCCACGACTTAGGATGGTGCTGGCTCGCCATGGCCGGAGTAGCGAACATGGCCACAGCGATCAGTGCTGGCGAAAAATGTTCAAGCTTACTCATTTGCATCTCCGTATGATATGAAGAGTAAAGAGTGAATACCTAACGCAGGTCTCACGGGATGGGTCCGCGCGGCGTTAAAGATTCCGAATTCGCGTAGTCGGCGCCCACACCCTGCTTCCCGGAAACGGTCCCGCGAACGCATACGTTCGGCCCGCCGCGCAAGGTGCGTTGTCCGCTCAGGGTGCAATCGTGTCACTTTGACCGCGCGCCGCTCATTTCCGGTCATCCCAATTAGCAGACACTTTCAGGGTCATTCGGCATGTCTCAAAAGTGCCGACAGGAGACTCATCCACCGCAGTAAGCGTTATGAATTGGCCGCGGCACGGCAAAAAGCAAACATCATGAAAATACGAGGAGTGAGACAGCTCACAGACGTGCCTCGCATTTGGCACTAACCGGACCAATGCAAGGTTTTCGTCGGTTCCAACCGGATCGAGAAAATGAAAACGATGCCGGACTGGTTGAGCCGGGCAGCGGCGTTGCCCGCGCGATTACACAGTAATCGATGGCAGTCAGATAACCGGTGCGCGAGGGGTCGACGACCCTTCAGGAGTCGAGTCACACCGAACGGATCAAAGTCATCGCTCGGACACATGATGGACAGCCGCAAGGTGCTATCTCAGAATGGCGATAAGACGCCGCTAATGTGGTGGCGGATAAGAACGGCCTTACATTGGCCCTGGGCACAAAAGTCCCGATGGTCTACCGGACCAGCCTGCGGAACACTAAAGTACGGCCATCGCTTGACGCACTGGAGGCCATCTTACTTGTGCCAAAAGAGTTCATTGAATGGCTGCTTACTGACCATTTCGAAGAATTCTTTGAACAGGCGCTCGCCGAGTGCTGCGACTAGCAATAACGAGCAAGAGACGCGTAGCCCCCAAAAAGAAACGGCCCCAGGGTTGGGATCTGGGGCCGCTCTGAAGACACCCGATCAGGGGCTGGGGGCTGAGGAGATCGGGCACCTCTATTAATAATTAAGCTCAAGATTCGTGTCATAATTCGTGAGAACGAGTGTCCTTATTAGGACGAGAGACCGTCTCAGTTGGCGGCCCCTTTAAGTTGCCACCTTGTCGGGCTTCCCTCGCCAACCACCCATTCCGCGATTGCAGGCAAAGAAACGGCCCCAGCCTGAGGGGAAGCTGAGGCCGTCTCTTGGGGGCTATGCCGGGGCGGCCCGGCACAAAGCCGATGTGGGTTGCCGCCCTACCGATGCCAATAAATTCCGCGTTACTAGTGGTTTTGAACCTTTTAGCGGCCAAGCAGACCCAATGAGGCTGGGGAATTTTGAGGGCCCAGTAATTAAGCCAGCGCCGCCTTAGCGATCATATTCCGTTTGGGCGGCGCTGCGTTTTTTGCGTTACCGGCTTTGACCCTTACACGGCCAATCTTGACCATCCGGCGACGTTCGACTTCGCGCCGCTGTTGAGGGTATATCGGACATCAAAGGCACCTGATCCGCAACGTCTCATTTTATGAGGACTACCGGCCCATCTGGCTTGGCGAAGCCGCGCGGCCCTGGGGCGCCTTGCCGCCAACGATCCAGCGCATTGCGGGATCGTGACGAAGACGTTCGGCATCGTTCACATTCTCGTAGCCACCACACGCGATATGCGATTATCTGATTTTCGCTGGCAGGCTTGCTGCTGATCGTGTTTGCCGTCTCGCTGCGCGACCGTATTTCTGCCCCTTCCTGATGTCGGCTTCTGGCACATAGCGTCAGTTATTGCGGCGCAGCGACACGTCCGGTGTGGTGTGTAAACCGGAATTGACCGGCACATAGCCAAAGTGACGCGATTGACGCTTCTCGGCTTCCCGGCATGTCCCTCAAGGTCCGCTTCTCTAATCGGCCCTTCGGGGTCAAGCACTTTCAGACTATCCATCAATGCGGTGTCGATGTCGCTCGCGGGCTCGTACTTCTCTTCGGAATCGGCACCGGGGCCTTTCCATCATGGGATTCGAGGACGAGGCGGAACAATCTGTTAGTCGGCCTTGCCGTTGAAGAACGGCGGGTCCAAGCGGACATACGAACTCACCTCATCCATCGTCCCGCAAGGGACATCTTTCCACCGCTCGGTGGAGCTCGGGTTTTCTCCTATCGGGTTTGATCCTGAACGGTTTTCATGCGGCTGCCGCCACTTGCTCCCGGGTCCACCGGAACTCGGTGCCGTCAACCCAGATGCGGTGCATGATCACGGCCAGCCGGCGCGCGAGCGCCACGATCGCCTTCTTCATCCCGCGGCGCCTGGCGATCTGCATGGCCCACGCCTTGAGCCAGGACCATTTTTTTGAATGCATCATGCTCTGCGCTGCTTCGTAGAGCATCGTCCGCATCATCTCATCGCCACAGCGCGATATTTTGCCGCTCCAATCGATCTCGCCTGATTGATACCTGGAGCACGTCAGCCCAAACACCGCCCCGACTGACTTGGATTTTCGGAACCGGGCTGGCACATCGACGGTGGCGCGATAGGTCAGCGCCACCACGGGGCCGACACCCGGGGTCGTCATCAGGCGCCGGCATACCTCATCCTCCCGGACGATAGCCAGCAAGCGGCGGTGCAGGATGACGATCTGTTCGCGTAGCGCCCGCCGGACGATGAGCAGCGGCTCCACCAGTACCGCCAAGTCCGGGAGATTCTCGACAAGCTCCTGGATGCGGGCCTCGAACCTCACCTTGCCAACCATTCCGACCTTGAGGCCGAAATTGCGCAAAGTACCTCGCAGATCGTTCTCGATGGCGATGGCCTTCGACTGCAGAAGCTTGCGATGGGTCAGCAGCATTCGCAGTTTCTGACTGCGGAGCGTCTTCACATGCACCGGACGGTACAGTCCCACCCGGATCATCTGAGCGATGCCGCGCGCGTCATTGCGGTCGGTCTTGTTGATCTGCGCCTTCAGCACCGCCTGCATGTGGCGCGTCTCGACACAGATCACCGGTAACTCGGCTTCCGCGAGAGCGCTGAACAGCCATTGCGACAGCGGCCCGGCTTCCAGTCCGATCCGCTTGAAGCGGTAGGTGGGGTTCCCCAGAACCTTCAAAAGGACTTCAGGCTCGCTCGCTACCTTCACTTCCTTCACGATCCTGCCCGTGTCATCCACAATGCAGATGCTGGTCTCCTTGACCGATACGTCCAATCCACCAAAATGGTCCATGCTGCGCTTCTCCTTCTGATGCTTGAGGCCGTCACCACGGACCTCGTTTTCACCATCAGCCTGAAGCGCAGCACCCAAAATCTTCAGCTATCCACAACCTGGGCCGGCCGATTACACCATCTGTTGGAGAAACGAGAAGCGAGATGCTCGGCGTGAGCCTTTCAGCCAAGCGGTCACATTGGCACCGGGCGGAAGGCAACCTCGATTTTCGGACGATTCACATCTTGACCGCATTCGCGAAGAGCGTGTCACCCCACTCGTACAAGGGCCGCATGAAGTCAGATTGGGTGTGGATTGCTCGACCTTTGCGATCGCGCCATTTTCGTCCGTAGGTATCGAACGGAAAGTGGCGCATGTAGTATTCGCAGGTCTCTTCCCAATGGTCGACCGACAACGACTTACCATAGTGTTGGCAATAGAGACCGGTCCCCGCGTGTTCTACGCCGCTCGGCTCTCGCGCATGGTGCTTCGCGAAGATGACCTCCAACCGGTTTCGACACAACATCAGAATGTCTCGCCGTTCCGGGCCGAAGAACCGACGAAAGCCTAATAGTTCGCGATCGGCTTGGTAGGGTGCATGATCGCCAGGGGTCATATAGGCGTCAAACAGTTGAACCCGCACGCCGTCGTAACCGCTAGAATGCGTTCCTTCTATGAATCCGCGTAGATCTCCGGTAACGCGCTCATCCGCATCGAAGCAAAATATCCAGTCGAACCGCAACTGTTCGCGCGCGATCTGCAGCAAAAGTCCGCGATGTCGACCCTCGGCAATCCGGCGTTCCTCGATGCCCGCTTCCCAAGACCGATTTGTCACAATCAGAGCGACTTTTGGGTGTCCGCCAAGAATCTCCAGCGTTCGATCCGTACTCGCGTCATCATACGCGACTATCGCATCGACGTGCTTGCCAACGTAGTCCAGCGTATCTCGGAGAAGAAGCGCTTCATTGCGAACGCGGGTGATTCCGATCAAAAAGTGCTTATGACCCAATAGGCTTGTATTGCAAGCAATGATTTGTTCGCCGTCGCGGAGCTGCCACCTACTCGTGCCCGGCATGGTCACCACCTGGCTGCGATAAAGAGTTGGCACTAATGATGGTGGGCTGGCGTGAACGTTTTTCGGCAGCACTGATCGCTGTGGCCATGTTCGCTACGCCGGCCATGGCGAGCCAGCACCATCCTGAGTCGTGGCACGACAAAAACGGCGCATACATCAAAGCCTCCCACGTCGTTCACGTTGGCGGGCGCCACTGCATCCGGGCTCCCGATGTCGGCGCATTTGCCTCACAGCCGTACACGAAACCTCCGTGCGAACCGGCATCCTGGTACTGATACATCGCGGTTCGGCGCCATGAGCTATTTTAAGCGCCGCAAAGTAGCGGAGTCGGATCAATATTGGCATTCCCCTCCGTGGCGGTGTGACGGACCTCAATGAGACGGCGGGAGTAGCGTTCCTCGCTTCGCCGCCGGATTTCATAGCGACGCTGACGGTTACGTTAGCACCATTCCCGAGGAGTGGCAGGAAAGATACACTTGCCGTTGATGCATGCAAACGAGGACCATCGGGATTCAGTCGATGCCTGCTTGTGGCACGAAAGCGACATAGCGGACTTCCCATCTGCGCGCCCGGACTTCTGAGTTTGACCCAGGCGGACCTCGGCTGCTGGGACTGCATGTTCATTTCGGGAACGTTGGGCACCGTGATCGGCGACTTCTGCCCGCATAACATGGGCCTCGACGATGCTGGAGCGTCAATCCTGCTCTTGCCCATCATGGCGGTGATGTTCCTGGCAGGGCGCGGTGGGCGGCTTCTTTTGCCGCCGTTTTATTGACTGGCCGTCATTTTGATCAGCGCCGCAGGAACGGCGGTTGGGGATTTCTCCTCCGGACGCGACATGCTCGGCCTGTCCCCGTCACGGGGGGCTCTCTTC
Organism: uncultured Alphaproteobacteria bacterium; assembly: GCA_963734795.1. Classification (GTDB taxonomy): domain Bacteria; phylum Pseudomonadota; class Alphaproteobacteria; order Rhizobiales; family Xanthobacteraceae; genus Bradyrhizobium. Next base: position 16,707 of record CAVTIW010000006.1, on the reverse strand, counting down.
ATTGCCGTCCTGGTCATCTGGAGGGAGCAGTCGAGATCGGAGAGAGATCGCCCTCGCTTCCTGATGAGGTCCGCCTTGCGCCATAGCGCGCCACGCGGCCGTGGGGCCGCGCATGGCGCCGAGTCACGACCGGTGATGACGGCGGGCATGATGACGCGGGAATGCGTCGGGCGCAAAAGCATAAGAGTTGTGCCGGGTGCCGCAGTAAGAGATGCCGCCGCCGGCCGACGCACACGCGCCCTTCAACGCGGGCCAGTCGGGAGACAATCTGGCAGCAGGAGTTGGAGCCCCACCATGCAGAACGTCCAGATTGGGATAATAGAACGCGAACTCGCCCGGCTCCTGGATGGCGGCCCTTATGGTCCCGTTCGGATTGAAGTCGTTCTTCGGATTATACCCGGAATCGTGTAGATTTTTGAGATACAGGGCGCGGTTGCTGCTGCTCACACCGCCCGGCACGACGACCGGAGGCGCACCTACAGGAGCTTGCGCGAATGCCGGCGTCGCTGCGGTCGCGGACAGCAGCACGGCCGCTGCAAGAGCCTTGAATGAAATCATTTTCGTTTCTCCTCAACGGATCGATTGTAGACCCGCGTGGGACGAGACCAATTGATCACGCTTCGTGAGACGAGCGTGCTGTCTGGACCGCGAGCTATCTGCTTGCAGCATCCGATGCGGATACCTGATGCCAGATGTAAGGGAGACCGACGCCCGTCCCATTAAATTCCGCTTCAATTAAATAAACTCGGCTTGAAAACGCGCGTTACCGAGTCAATCGCCTGTGGACCGGCAATCGTGCACAATAAAGCTGATTGCGGCGCGACAGGACGTCGTGACGAAATCATGCCGCGTGAACACGGGGGGTTCCGGCCGGTCCAGAATCTGCAATATCTCCTTTGCCCAAACTAATTGCGGCCACGCCATTGTCTGTTGCGTAAAGGCCCGCTACGGCGATCGCGCAAAAATGTGTTCCAATTCCTTAGTGAAATCGGCGCGCGAGCCTTGAGAAGCCAGCTTGGTCGTATGCTGGAAATGGCCGAATCCTCGCCCGATAAATTCACCTATGAAAACAAGATCGCCGAAAGGTTCGGCGGCCAAAAAGAGCTGGAATTAGCTGTGCCCACCCCCTCCGGCGTCCCTGCGCCAGAAATGAAAGAGGCCGCCAACTGAGGCGGCCCTACTTTTCATTCCGCCAAGCACCCAACAGGAATGCCTTACGCGCTCCGTGCTTCGGTCTCGCGTGCTCTTGAACATCGGATAGATCGACGGCCCTTGCTTCATCAGAAGCCTCGCGGCGATCCCGAAGGGCGTAACCAGGCGGCCAATATTTTATCACTAGCCAAGCACAACCGCCGACAGCAGCCTCGTTACCGAACGATATGCCTCGGCTTCGATGAGCCGCAGTTGTTCGTCGCGCTGCTCTGCTGTAGGCGAAGTACCGCGCGCCTTGCGAGCAAGGGCTATGATGGTCTGAAACGATGCGATTATCTCATCTGTTTTCATTGCGTTTCTCCCGACCGAATTGGCTATCTCACTTTAGATTCACTCATGATCCACTTTTGGCGGCAGCAGTCTCAGGCCGACACGGCACAGAGCCGATCGGTGTGAAAGTAAAACTGCATCGCCTTTCTGATTATAAAGAATCCACTTCACCAAAGCGACTCCCTAAGGCTTTGTCCTTGAACACGTCAGGCTGATGACTTCGCCCTCAAGATGGAGGATAGGCCCGACTGCTACCGTCGCCAAGGCCCGCGGACTTTTCAAGATAGGTCGGATGGTTCAGGTCATCGACGAGGACGGATCGGTCTACGCGCCGTCAGAGTTCGATCAGTTGCTTTCGTTTGATCGCCCAAAAGCTCCAAAAAAAAGCTCGCCTGCCGACGTTCTTGCAATGCTGGAAAATATCTTGTCCCACCGTCGCGAGTGATCCGCTCGTCGAGGTTCTGACTTCGATTCGATCATCTTCGCGTGGGCTTACCAAAGTCATGGCGCGGTCTGCTCAAAGCTTTTGGGCGCAACCGCTATTGAAAAAAGCCGCAGGCATTGGCGCACTGCGGCTCGCCGGGCTTAAAAATTGACTGTTTATGAAAACCTGCCCAAACCCGGTGCGCATGGTTAGAGAACACGCCGGGTCTGACGTAAATCTAAATTCGCTGTTCCCTGAGAGGAACAAAAAATACGTTGCAGCGCTGCAACAAGCACCGCGCGGGGAAATGCCCGGTCCGGGGCAAATCCACCACCAGATTCGCTGGGAACGGTCACGACTTGGGACCTGTCGCTAGTAGTACGAGTACGTTGACGCCGGCGGAAACTGAGCGGCTAGGTAAACGGCTCGCTTGCAATGGAACTGGCGTTGAGCGGTCGGTCCGAACACTTTTCAAAAACGATCATGCGCTCCTCTCGGCGCAGTTCGTTGGAGCGTTCGGACATGGCTAGACTAATCTCGACCCAATAGCCTGTCTGCGAACGAGTAGACTGGGGCCGCAGCGTGGTCGTGGAAATTCGCCCGAAGTCGAAACTTGGTATGGGTCAAAGTGAGAAGAACTCAGTCCGAGTATATGTCTTCCGCTTTGCACTTAAACTCGGACATCGCTCGACGCAGCTGGCACTTCGCTTTGTGACAAGAGCTGAAGTGACAACGGCGAACCCGTCAGCCAGGAATTGGTTTGAGGCGACTCGACCCCATTTGTCTCGACTGCTCTATATCTGGGTCAAAGGCTACCTCAGGAGGACTGACCGCCGTTGGCGCAAAGAGGTCATACGTGATGCATTGGCAATCAAACGGTTGGTGGTCAGCCGCAAGAAGTAAAACGCGATTCCAGGGTTCTGATAGCAGATTTGCGCCAGCTCGCCTTCGCCTATCCAAAGGAGATTAATGTCTGTCAGTGCGCGGGCCGTTTGTGTTCTCCGATGGTCAGCCGAAAACAAGCCGATCTCTCCAAAAAGGTCGCCCGGATGCAGGGTGATATCGATCTGCTCGATATGGACATTGCCGGATAGGATCATGTAGAGGCGTTCTGCATGATCTCCGCGATTGAAAATAATTTCTCCAGCTTTCAATCGCTCTTCCTTCATAAACGGCTTTAGCCAATCCGTAGATAAGTCTCCCTTTGACGCTATCTCAACCCGCCTTATCAGGCGCAGCATCTGGACAGCGCGCCAAGTATTCAGAGGCAGCAGGACTGCGTGCAAGATCAAGACGGGGTAAACGCTGTCGTAAAATCCATAGATAATGAAAGCAAAATTGCTGCAAATGGCTGCGGCACGCAAAGGGATCATCGTCTTCATACAAAACGTGGCCAAGACCAACGCCGAAGCAAGATAACCCGCAGCTTCAATCCAATTCATAGTTCTCTGTGCCCGGCTCGATCCGACATAACGGATACGCGATTTAGGTGGTGGCGCTCGCGAGTGTCAAGTCGGCGGAGTTGCGTCACCGGGGAGAGCGCGAAGGAGACCGTTAAAACCATTGCGTGCGGGAGTGCTGGATGATTTCGGGTGAACTTGCTGTGAATGCTCGTGTGCATACCACCACCATGCGCACACGAGGCTGCGGGTGCACTGGGCGCCCGGCATTCCCCACGCCCTCCGTATTCAGAGCGGAGAAACTTCAGGCACAACTCGGGCGCCTCGTGCCGCGAGATCGTAAATGCGTGTGTCTGGGATTAAAGCACCGTCATTGAAATTGAATTGAGCAACAAACAGCCTCGTCGTCCCGGCCTCGAGCCGGGACCCATCCGGACGTGATGTTGTGCGAGGCTGGAGCTGCAGTCCCTTTGAAAACGAGCAGTGGTGGTCCCGGCGTTTCCGCCGGGACGACGGGAGGGGCGGGCCTATCCCGCGCCCTACTTCCCCCACACCTCGTTGGCGACGTCGACCGCGAGTTTCAGCTTGGCCCACTGCTCCTCCTCGCTGAGGATGTTGCCCTCTTCGGTGGAGGCGAAGCCGCATTGCGGCGATACCGCGAGCTGATCCAGCGCCACGAATTTGCTCGCCTCTTCCAGCCGCCGCTTGATGTCGTCCTTTTTCTCGAGCTGGCCGGTCTTCGAGGTGATGACGCCGACCACCACGATCTTGTTGCCCTTCGGCAGATACCGCAGCGGCTCGAAGCCGCCGGCGCGCTCCGAATCGTATTCGAGGAAATAGCCGTCGTAATGGGTGCCGGCCAGCATGGTCTCGGCCACCGGCTCATAGCCGCCGGACGAAATCCAGGTGGAGCGGAAATTGCCGCGGCAGACATGGGTGGTGATGGTCATGTCGGCCGGCCGCTCGGCGATCGCGTAATTGATCACGCGGGCGTAGATCTCCTGCAGGCCGTCGGGATTGTCGCCGCGTTCGCGCGCCTTCTTCAGTTCGTCCTGCGAGCAGAGATAGGCCCAGACCGTGTCGTCGAATTGCAGGTAGCGGCAGCCGGCGTCGTAAAACGCCTTGACGGCCTTGCGATAGGTCTTGCCGAGATCCTCGAAAAACCCGTCGAGATCGGGATAGACCTCTTTCGAGATCGCCCTGCGGCCGCCGCGGAAATGCAGCACCGCGGGCGACGGGAATCGTCATCTTCGCCGTCACATGCGCGGTGTCGGCATGCTTTTTCAGGAAGCGAAAGTGATCCAGCATCGGATGATCGGCGGGGAAGTCGAGCTTGCCGATCACGCGGATGGCGTCATGCCGGGTCTGGACGCCGGCGAACTGGATGCCCTCGTCGGGATGGAACAGTTCGCAGCCGGTCAGACCTTTAAGAAAATCGAAATGCCACCAGGAGCGGCGGAATTCGCCGTCGGTGGCGAGCTTCAGCCCGGTCGAGGCCTGCTTGTGCACGACCTTTTCGATTTCCATGTCCTCGACCTTGCGCAGATCGTCGGCCGATATTTCGCCCTTCTCCAGTCTGGCGCGCGCTTCCTTGATGCGCGGCGGCCGCAACAGGCTGCCGACCTCGTCGGCGCGGAAAGGGGCTTTTGTTCTTTGCATGGTCTCACTCCCGGGGATTTTAATGTGCCGCAGCGCCGGAGACGCCGAGAAAGCGTTCGAGCACCGCGGGATCGGCTTTCAGGGCGGCGCTCGCCGCGTCGTGGACGATCGCGCCGCGCTCCAATATCACAACACGGTCGGCGAGCCCTAGAATCTTTTGCGCATTCTGCTCGACGATGATGGAACAGGTGCCGCCGGCGCGGGTGATGGTGCCGAGCGCCTTGAGCAGCTCCTCGACGATGATCGGGGCCAGCCCCTCGGTCGGCTCGTCCAGCAGCAGCACCTGCGGATTGAGGGTAAGCGCGCGGCCGATCGCCAGCATCTGCTGTTCGCCGCCGGAGAGCTGGTTGCCGAAATTGTTGCGGCGCTCCTTCAGCCGCGGAAACATCTCGTACACTTTTGCCACCGTCCACGGTCCCGGCTGCGCCACCGCGGTCATGTTCTCTTCCACCGTCAGCGAGCGGAAGATGTTGCGCTCCTGCGGCACCCAGCCGATGCCGGCCCGCGCCCGCTGGTCCGGCCGCATCCGCGTGATGTCCAGCCCGCCGAGCGTGATGGTGCCGCCGAAACGCCGGGTGACCCCGACGATCGAATTGATCAGCGTGGTCTTGCCGGTGCCGTTGCGGCCCAAGCAGCGCCAGCACCTCGCTCTCGGCGAGGCGCAGCGACATGTCGGGCAAGACCACCGCCTCGCCGTAGCCGATGCGCAGATTTTCGATGCGGAGCAGATCAGGCATCGGCGCGCCTCGCCGAGATAGACCGCCTTGACCCTGGCGGATCGCGCGCCACTTCGTCCGGCGGGCCCTCCACCAGCAGCGCGCCATTGACCAGCACCGAAATCCGGTCGGCGAAACTGAACACCAGATCCATGTCGTGCTCGATCAGGAGCACGGTGACGTCGCGCGGCAATGCCGCGACCGCCGCCAGGATATCGTGGCGCTCGCCCTCGGGGACGCCGGCGGCGGGTTCGTCGAGCAGCAACACCCGCGGTTTGGCGGCGATGGCGACCGCGATCTCGAGCAGGCGCTGCTTGCCGTAGGGCAACGTCGCGGTCAGATCGTTCATCACGTCGAGCAGCCGGAACCGCGCCAGATTCTCCGCGATCTCGCCGTTGACGTCGTCGCGCGTGCCCATCCGGCGCCACCAGTCGCCGCCGCGGCCGAGCCGTTCCGACACCACGAGCCCGATGGTCTCGAGCGGCGTCAGGTCGGCGTAGAGCTGATTGATCTGGAAGGTGCGCGACAGGCCGCGCAGCACCCGCGTATGCACCGGCAGATCGGTGATGTCGTTGCCTTCGAGCAGGATGCGTCCGGCATTGGGCTTCAGCACGCCGGTCAGCAGATTGATGACGGTGGTCTTGCCGGCGCCGTTCGGGCCGATCACGGCATGGCGCGCGCCGGCCTCGATCTCGCAGCGAAAGATCGCGGGTGACCTTGAGGCCGCCGAACTGCTTTTCGAGCCCCTTGGTTTCCAGCGCGAACGTCATGGCGCGTCGCCCTCGGAAACGGCAACGATAGCCTTGCGGCCACCGAACTGCCGGATGATCAGGTTCGGCGCCCACAGCGCCCAGCGATGCAGGCGCTGGCGCCCGATCAGCACGATCACGACCAGCACGAGACCGATCCAGAATTGCCAGTATTGCGGCGTGAGATTGGAAAAAAACTCCTGCAGCATCCTGAACACCACAGCGCCGATCAATCCGCCATAGAGATAGCCGGTGCCGCCGATCACCAGCACCAGCATCAGGTCGGCCGAACGCTCGAACGAGAACACGTCGAGCGAGGCCAGCGCCGTGGTCTGGGTGAACAGCGCGCCGGCGATACCGGCATAAAACGCGGCGACGGTGTAAACCGCGATCAGGCGCCGGTTGACCGGGATGCCGATCGCCGCCGCGCGCAGCGGGTTGTTTCGGATCGCGCGCAGCGACAGGCCGAACGGCGAGTGCACGATCCGCCGGGCCAGCAGGAACAGCAGGAACAGCACGGCAAGCGAATAGAAGAAGCCGACCTTGCCGAACATGTCGAAAGCGAACAGCCCCAGGATCGGCTGCATCGTCGATGCCCTGCAGCCCGTCGGTGCCGCCGGTGATGTTGGAAAACCGCTCCGCCAGCGCCTCCAGCAGCAAGGCGATCCCCAGCGTCACCATCAGGCGGGTCAGGTCGACGCCCCGTATCACCAGGAAACTGGTGAGAAAGCCGAGCACTGACGCGACGAGGCCGGCGACAACCAGTGCGATCACGGGCTCGGTGACGATGCCGTGCAGCGCGAGCAATCCGGCGGAATAGGCGCCGACGCCGAAGAACGCCGCATGGCCGAGCGAAACGATGCCGGCGTAGCCGAGGATCAGATCGAGCGACAGCGCGAACAATGCCAGCCGCACGATGTCGGTCATGATCAGATAGCGGGAGGGAAACAGGAACGCGCAGGACAGCGCCAGCAGCCAGAACGCGATCTCGCTCCAGCGCCAGCGCGCGTGCTGCAGGGCGTGATATCCGACGTCGGCTGGCGCGGTCATGTCGGCGCTCAACGCGAGGCGGTGCGGCCGAACAGGCCGTTCGGACGCCAGATCAGGATGACGATCATGATGGTGTAGATCACGAACGGCCCGAGCTTCGGCACGTAATATTTGCCGGCGACGTCGCCGATGCCGAGCAGCAAGGAAGCGAGGAACGGCCCGGTGATGCTGGAGGAGCCGCCGACGGTCACCACGATCAGAAAGTAGATCATGAATTTCAGCGGAAAATACGGATCGAGCCCGAGGATCTCGGCGCTCAGCGCGCCGCCGAGGCCGGCAAGACCGCATCCGAACGCAAAGGTGAAGGCAAACACCTGCGGCACGTTGATGCCGAGCCCGCTGGCGGCGCGCGGATCGTCCACCGCCGCCCGCAACCGGCTGCCGAACCGGGTGCGCGCCAGCACCAGTTGCAATGCCGCGGTCAGCAGGCCGCAGATCACGATGATCATCAGCCGGTAGCGGCCGATGCCGACGCCGAAGAAATCGATTTGCCCCTCGAGCGCCGACGGAAGCTTGATGAAGACCCGCGACGACCCCATGATGTAGTCGACCGCCGCCACCGACATGAACACGAGGCCGATGCTGAACAGCACCTGATCGAGATGGCTGCGGTTGTAGAGATGACGATACAGCGAGCGTTCCAGCACCACGCCGATCAAGGCGCTGGCGACGAACGCCAGCGGCAAGGCGGCAAAGAACGGCCAGCCGGATTGATTGACCAGAACCGCGCAGACATAGCCCCCCGCCATCGCGAACGCGCCGTGCGCGAGGTTGACGAAGTTCATCAGCCCGAGCGTCACCGCCAGTCCGCAGGCGAGCACGAACAGCAGCATGCCGTAGGCGACGCCGTCGAACAGGATGGTGAACAGCGTGGTCATGGGATTGGCTTAGCCGAGGTTAGCGGATTACAAATAACGACACGAAAGTAGTTACATCGTCATGGCCGGCTTGTCCCGGCCATCCACGTCTTCATTACCGACCAAAGAAACAAGACGTGGATGCCCGGCACAAGGCCGGGCATGACGTCGAGGGCGCGAGGCAGAACGCTGCGCTCTCCACGTTTCTGGCAGCATCACTTCTTCGTCTTGCCGGCGTCCTTGACGGCCTCGAAGGTCTGGAATTCGACGTTGTAGAGTTCGCCGTCGACCTTCTCGACCTTGCGGATGTAGACGTTCTGCACGATGTCGCGGGTTTCCGGATCGATCGAGATCGGGCCGCGCGGGCTTTCCCACTTCATTCCCTTCATGGCCTCGATCAGCGCGTCGCCGTCGGTCTTGCCGCCGGTCTTTTTCAGCGCCGCATAGATCAGGTGAATGCCGTCATAGCCGCTGACCGCCATGAACCCGGGGCGGCTGCCGAAGGCCTTCTTGTAGGCGGCGACGAAATCCTTGTTCATCGCGGAGGGATGCGCCGCGGAGTAAATATGCGCGGTGACGACGCCGAGCGCCGCGTCGCCCATGCCGTTCAGCAGATCGTCGTCCATCACGTCGCCGGGGCCGATCACCTTGATGCCCGATTTGTCGAGCCCGCGCTCGGCATATTGCTTCATGAAGTTGCCGCCCTGCCCCGCCGGCACGAACACGAACATGGCGTCGGGCTTGGCATCCTTCATCCGCTGCAGGAACGGCGCGAAATCGGGATTGGCCAGCGGCACCTTGACCTCTTCGACGATCTCGCCGCCGCCGGCGACGAAGTGCTCCTTGAAGAAATTCAGCGCGTCGTTGCCGGGGGCGTAGTCCGACGTCAGGTCGCGACTTTCTTGATGCCGTTCTTGGCGGCCCAGTCGCCGATGATGGTGGACGACTGCGCCAGCGTGAAGCTGGTGCGCACGATATAGGGCGAACGCTCGGTGATGATCGAGGTGCCCGCCGCCATCACGATTTCCGGTATCTTCGCCTGCGTCGCCAGCGGCGCCGCCGCCAGTGCCGCGGGCGTGACGCCGAATCCGGCGATGAAACTGACCTTGTCGTTGACGATCAGTTCCTGCGCCAGCCGCTTGGTATTGTCGGGAAGTGCGGCGTCGTCCTTCAGGATGACTTCGATCTTCTTGCCGGCGACGGTGTCGCCGTTCTGCTGCATGTACAGCTTGATGGCATTGTCGATCTGCTTGCCGGTCGAGGCCTGGCCGCCGGTCATCGGCAGGATCAGGCCGATCTTCACGCGTCTCCTGCGCCCGCGCCGGCGCCAGGGCGACCGTGCCCAATATCGCGACCCCGATCGCGGCCTGTGACAACATCTTAGTGTAAATGAACATGAACACCCTCCCTGATCGGCCTCGTGCCTCGAACCGAGTCCCCGGCCCTTGCTTCACCATAGCCCAGATTATTCAGCCGTGTATCGGCGCGGCATGGCGTCTGAGCCGCGCCGCGTTGTCAATCACGACGATGGGCGCAGCCGACTTCGGCGGGTCCTCCGCGAATTCGCCTCACATGAAAGCAGCGCCGCGTTTGCCCTGTTTGCTTTGGCTGGCCGATGGTAATATGGTATCAAATTACCGGTAAATCAGGTTGAGGGCAATGTTTGTAATTTGCCGTATTCTCGTCCTACGAAATCCCGGCCGAAGACGCCGCAAAGCGCACCAAATCCGGTAAGGCACCGGTCAACCCATCCAATTTCACCAGCCAAGGCCGTGACGCTCCGCAAATGCCCATTCGTTGCCGCCATCTTGCCATCGTGCTTGCCGTCGCGCTGCCAGCGTGCGGACTGGGCGGCTGCGGCACGATCAACGGATATCTGGCCGCCAGCATGAGCGATGCCATTCCCCAGTGGGCTCGGCGGCATGCCGGCGGATGCCCCGCCCCGCCCCGGCACCGCGAAATATGATGAGTACATGAGGGAGCGGGAACAGAAGCGCCTCGAGCCCGCGCCGCCCAAGGAGGAGGCCAGCCAGTCGCCCTCGTCGGGGCTGGACGCCGTCCACTGAGCCACGCTCGTCAATCCATGAACACCACGGTCTTGCGACCGTTGAGGATCACGCGATCTTCCAGATGATGGCGCATTGCGCGCGCCAGCACGCGGCGTTCGATATCGCGTCCCTTGCGAACCAGATCGTCGGGGGTATCGCGGTGGCTGATGCGCTCGACGTCCTGATCGATGATCGGACCCTCGTCGAGCGCGCTGGTGACGTAATGCGCGGTAGCGCCGATCAATTTGACACCGCGCTCATGGGCCTGGTGATAGGGCCGCGCCCCCTTGAATCCCGGCAGAAACGAGTGATGAATGTTGATGCAGCGCCCCGACAGCTTCGCCGACATCTCGTCCGAGAGGATTTGCATGTAGCGCGCCAGCACCACCAGATCGGTGTTGGTTTGACCGACCAAATCCCAGATCGCGGTCTCCTGCTCGCGCTTGGTTTCCTTGGTTACCGGCAGGCAGTGAAACGGAATCTCGCCGAAATCGAGATTGCCGTAGGTCTCTCGCGGGTGGTTGGAGACGATGGCGGTCGGGATCATCGCAAGTTCGCCGGTCCGCCAGCGGTAGAGAATATCGGCGAGGCAGTGATCGGACTTCGAGACCAGCAGCATGACCCGGCGGCGGGTGGCGCGGTCGCGCATCTGCCAGTCCATGCCGAAGCGTTCGGCAATCGCAGTAAATCCGGTCTGCAGCGCCGGAAGATTGACCGCGAGATCGGCGGCGTTGAACACCACCCGCATGAAGAAATGACCGGTCTCGACGTCGTTGTATTGCTGGGCGTCAAGAATGTTCTGCCCATTATGGGCCAGGAACGTGGAGACGGCCGAAACGATGCCGGGGCGATCCGGACAGGAGAGTGTCAAGACGAATTGATGATCGGGCATGGAGGGGCTGATTACGGTTCCGACGAGAATGGAATAGTTGGTTGCGGGCCCTGCTCTATCACCCGCGACGGTCTTGCGCCAATCCCGGCGGAAGGGTCAAGATGAACAAACAGAAGCCGATCGGCGTTAGAGCAAAACCATGGCTGACAGACTGAACGGCTATCGCATCCTGATCCTGGAAACGCGCGAGGAAGCGCAGTTTTCCCGCCTGCTCGCCGAGCAGGGCGCGGAGGTGCTGCAATGTCCGATGTTCACCATCCACGACGCGCCCGATTCCGCACCGATCGAGGCCTGGATCAGGCGTTTTATCGACCAGCCCTGCGACGACCTCGTGCTGATGACGGGCGAGGGCCTGCGCCGGCTGCTGAAGCTCGCGCGACGGATGGACGTCGAGAAGGATTTCATCGCCGCGGTCGGAAAGCCGCGAAAATTCGCGCGCGGCCCGAAACCCGGCCGGGCGCTGCGCGAGATCGGGCTGGAGCCGCAGGTCACGACGGAGAAGCCGACATCCGAAGGCATCGCCGAGATGCTCGCGCGGGTCGACCTCGGCGGACATCGCGTCGGCCTGCAGCTCTATCCCGACAAGGATCACGGCGCGCTGATCGGCGCCATCTCAGCGCAAGGCGCCGAGGTCGATCCGGTATTGCCTTATGTCTACGACGCGCAGGCCGCCGAGACCAATATCATCACCGCGATCGACGAGATGGCGCAAGGCCGCATCGACGCCATTGCGCTGACCAGTTCGGGGCAGGTTCGACGCCTGATCGAGGTAGCCCGGGCCCACGATTGCGAAGCGCGATTGCGCGAGGCGCTGAAGCATACCCCGATCGCGTCGGTTGGGCCGGTGGTGTCAGACGAGTTGAAGTCTCACGGTCTGCACACCGACATCTCGCCCGCCAACGACGCCTATTTCATGAAACCGCTGATATCGGCGATAGCGGCCGCGCTCGGCAAGACCACGCCGCGCGCGGCGCACAAGTCCAGTTGATCTCGCGACGACTTGACACGCCCGCCGACCGAACTTTTGCTGCCCACGAGAAGGAAGAGATTGGGAACGCCACAACTACCGATGTCGGACGCGTGGCGCGCATTAGCTTTGACGATTCGCCGTCGAGCCCATCTATTGCCGGTATCCATCCGCACCGCTCGACCGCGTGGATGGGCATCAAGCGTCAGCTTTCATCAGCACTGCGGCCATGATTTTCATTTTGGCGCCGCGTCTATCTGCGCCTTAGCCAGACGGCTCTCTGCCACTCAAATTTACGAGATCATGATAGAATCCACCGTGGGCGGTAACTGTCCAATCATCGCCATCAACCTTCCAAAGACTGTAGGCCTTACCTTCTTGAACGATATGTGCCCCCTTCACGGAAGAGCGAAAACCGTCATCGTGGTCGGTTACGATGTAAACGATGCTCGGTAGTTCAACAGGCTTAGATCGCGCCATGAACGGCAAGACGTGAGTCTGAGACATATAGAGACGATATGGATTGATAAGCACCGGCGTCTCGGACAAATAAAAGACGGCCCATTCGTTCGCTTCATTGTCCCTGACCGAGATCAGGGTGGGAGACGATCCGATCGTCTCGGCGAATGCGGCCGCCTCGCGATAGTCGATCTGTTGCAAGCCGTTGTTGTGCTGCCTTACTTGGTTTATGACAGCAACAATTGCGATCAACGCGACGAAGAGACCAGACGGCATCGCATTATATAATTCTCTTCGAACAAACCATGATTGGCGTTGAAAAATACTCATCGCGAGCTCGCCTCCGACAACGGCAAAAAAACAGTACAGCCAGAAGCCAATGCTCAGGATTTTGTAGGCTCCGTAAAGGTAGGCCTCGTGGAAGGTGAAAAACAGAATGAGGGCGGTAACTACTGCAAGGGCCACATTGACCGCCCATCGCCGACGTTCAATCCATGCGCCGGTCGCAATCAAACCAGAAGAGATCGTGGTGATACATAACAGCGACAGTACCGCTCCTGAATAGAATCCCTCGCCCGGTCGAACAGGTGCCATCGCGCTAGCAAACTGGCCCTTAAACATGGTGAGCAACGGAAATAATGCTGGCCAGGTCAGAAGCAACGCCACGGGAATAAAGATGCTCGTTGCGATGGTGACGCGAACGAGCGACGCCTGGAAGCGATCGGAGGGCAGCACGATGAAGGACAGTGCGACGATCGTGGCTAGGAACGCCATCTCGATATAGGCATAGACTGCTGCCGCGACGAGTATGCCGAGTAATATGCTGGATCGCGGCACAGCTTGGTCTAGCGCCCCTTTGATGGCCAAGGCTGCGATCAACGGAAGTGCCGGTAGAAGCAGAAGCTGATCGAGGTTCGCAGAATACAGGACCGCCGCCGGCATTGCGTAGCCAGAGATCAACAAGAAGTTCGTCGCGGGCCTGATCCGGTCGAATAATGTCCCAGCGAATGTGCCCAGCGCGCAGGCGTTCGCGAACAGTACCAGGAGAGCATAGAGCGTCAGCATTTGATCTGCCTGCACGCCGAACAGCATCGACAGATGACCAAGCAATGCGGACGATGCGTTCCGGATATTCATCATGTGAGACGCGTACTGATGAAGCGGCGACAAGCCGCCTTCCGATCCTCGCGGGACGTGCGAGAGATAATCGGCCATCGTGGTATATGACCACCCGTCGGAGTAGTTCGAAAACGCATAGACGCCGAGACCAAATCGAAAAAGGGAAGGCATCGCCAAGAGCGGCAGCGAGATCGCGATCAGCCAAAGAAGTCTGCGCCGATATCGCTCTTCCGAAGTCTCTATTCCAATGCCGTGGCGGACTGAAATGCGCAGCACAATTCCGAGCGCCGCCAGTAGCGCCATGAGAATAAAAACCGGCGTCGATAGTGTGGCGAGGGGAATCGATACCCATGCTGCACCGGACATCGCGATGATCCATATCGCAAGTGTCAGGGGAGCGCCCGCGAACGCAGCTGGAGACCAGCGGTGCCTGCCGAATCCCATCAGGTGAAGCAAGGCGTAGCCTGGCCAGATCATAAAAAAGAAACAGGCTACCGTGAGCGCGACCGAAAGTGCCGGCTGAAACAGCAAGTTATTAATCACCAAATCTTCCCCAACACCCGTATCTAGCCTACGCCACAGGCGCCGCCGACGATACCATAGTCTACGACGCGTCGACCATCACTGCCACTTTCGCCGGGTCGTCCCGATGCAAAGATTAATGTTCGAAACCGGAACGCGCAGCGGCCAGTATACCTCGAAACGGTCGAAGACTTCACCAAAGCCATTGGCATGAAGCATATTCGCGACAGCTTTCGGCGAAATGTGCCACTACGCCATCGGACCGTACCTTCCTCTATGGGGATTGCCGTTCTCGTCCCGGAGCTGCTTCAGCCGCTTTGGCTTCGGACACGTCCATACCGCCGAATTTGCTCTTCCAGTTGTAGAAAGTTGCCTCGCTGATCCCGTGCTTGCGGCATAAGTCGGCCGTCTTCGCACCCAGATCGTGCTCGTTCAAAATCCCGATGATCTGCTCTTCCGTAAACCGCTTCCGCTTCATCGTCCGGTCCTTCCATTGAGGGCCAGACTCTAGTTCAATCCGGATTAAACAGCGGGGGGCAACGTCAAACCAGAATAACATCCTGCCGCGAAACGAAAGATCGGAGGCTATCACAATCTCAGTTCGATCACTCCGCGTGCGATAAAAGACTACAATGAAAGAGTACTACGGGCACGTCTCAGTATCCGTGTTACCGGCACTGAAAGTTTTGGACCAAGCCACGAGAGGCGATCGGAAGATTCCGGAGCGATGGACGACGAATGCCGCACGATAGCCTCCCCGCAAAGTACCGCCAATGCGGAGGCGCTGAAGGCCTCAGTTTCTTCAAAAAAATACTGATAATCTTCAATGTCTTTTTTGAATAGCTCTCCCACTTTGCGTCGCGTCGTCTCGTTATAGTACACTGAATAGTGAGACCTCTCTCGAGCTTCTTCTCTGCCAAGAATTATAGGCGCCTTGCCGACCAATTCGCAGACCTTGTCGAAGCCTTCCTGAAGCGCCTCGTAGCGGATAATCATGTCGAGCTGTTCGTTGATTATTTCAGAGTACATAAGGCTCAAATATATTTCGTTCGGGTGCGGAGCCAAATTCTCTATGAAATGTTCGAACTCTGCTTCAGCGTCGGGCTGCCGACAGTCACCCATCCACCAACCGGTAGCAAACATTGACACTACCCGGTCCCATGGGTTTCGAACGATGCTGAACTTAAGATAATTATTCCACTTCTCTTCACCGACTTGAGCACGCATCTGACGAGCACTCAGATGTTTAGTCTGCGGAGAAATGTGCCACCAATCCTGACCGGCTAATGCGGCCTCGATGCTCGTGCCACCGGTACGTGCGATATGTACGAAAACCAGTTGGGGGTCGTCCAGCACCATCGTTCGCCATTGCACTCCGGTTCGAAATCTCGATCGTTCGATCGGGTTGCACCTGTCGCGAGTTTTAGAGACGCGGTCACCTGAACACGAATTAAATTCTGGTTAGGTATGAAGCCTCGGAATCAAAATATCGTGCGCTAACATTGATCGTCATCGTCTTTCAGAAATAACCAGACACAGAAAGCGATCTAGTGCTTGGGAATGTCTGAAGTGCTGATTCCAACTGAAGGACTGTAGCTCAAGCGCGAGGTTGCCAAGCTGAAGGCCGAACGGGACATCTCTAAAAAAGCCGTGGTGGATTCAACCGGCGAACGCAACGTGATTTGTTTCATGTCGTTGCTGGAAGATTCGAGATGCCGCAGATGGGTCGACCGGGGTTATCCCCGCGGCAAAAAGCGAGCTTTGGGCGAGAAGGCGGGCCAGCCGCTGAGCGAATTATTGGGCGAGCCCTTGGCAAGCATGCCGCTTCAGTGTTTGGAGTCTGCTGGCAAAGAGTGGAATAGCCCGCGTCACTCGAACTGGTCGATGGCGTCGAAGCGCTTCCGATTACAAGCCCGGTCATGGCATCTGTTGTGGCTACCTTGTTCAAATCGAGTTTGAAGAGGTTAGCTTTTTTCTCGGTCGATAGCAGCAGGATTCCCGCAGATGCGCTTATTGCTGATGCTGCCGCGATCGCACACAGCTTACCCGCAGAAAGAACTCTGCGGTCACAATCCGTGCGCCTCAAGTTCGGATGTTGCATCACCGGTTGTCGCGCGAGGCACTTCCGTTGAGTGAAGTCGGCAACATGGACAAATATCATCTCGTCGAGGTACAGCGCTTCGTGGACGGCGGCGGACAGCTCACGCGTGAGCAAGGTATTCGGTTCTTCGATGAATTTCTGAAACAAGGCGGCAAGCTGTCCCACGAGGATAGAGATTCCTTTCGCGAACCTTGTGGATCGACGTTTTGTTATTGCAGTTTCGGGTAGCTTGACGGAAGCGTACAACTACACACCACGACGC
>CAVTIW010000005.1:0-468114 GCA_963734795.1 uncultured Alphaproteobacteria bacterium | reverse complement strand
TCAAGATGGCTAAGAAAACGGAACAACCGGCGCCACATCCGGATGATTTTATGGTCGTAGGAATATCCCTCGCGTTTCAAGCCAGGTACTTGAAGACGACGATCCGCCGCCGTTCGACGCGATCGAAATTGAAGAGACTTTTACAGCAGCTGACGCGGCTGACTATCTGGAGAAAGTGGTCGGCGCGATCCGCGAAAACGTCGTTTACAACCGGCTTCATGTTGCAAGAACAGGCGGAATGCGCCGTCGGCGCCGGCCAATGGATCAAAATGCGCCTACATGCAGCTCTGCTCGCCTTTCAATGCGATACGGTCGGAAAACTGTCCTGACCAGGCAGCCTCAGCGACAAGCGTCCTAAAAAGAGGCCGTTTCGAAATCGGCTGTCAGGCAGTGCAGCTCCTCCAACAGAGCCTTGGCCTCCTTCAGATCGAGCGTGTCGAAGCCCTCGGTGAACCAGCCGTAGACCGGAGCGAGCAGTTCGCCGAGCTTGCTGCGGCTTCCCCTGATCGCGCCAGAGCCGCGCCATGCTCATCGCCGCGCGCAGTTCCCAGGACTTTGCCTGCTGCGCACGCGCAACCGCGAGGGCGCGCTCGAAATACGCTTCCGCTTTCGTCGCATCCGGCTCTGGCGACAGCAGCGCGATTTCGCCGGCCATGCGATTGATCTCGGCCTCGCACCATCTTTCCTTGGTCGTTTCCACCGTCGTCATCGCCTCGCCGATGCAGCGCCAAGCGTCATCGAATTTGCCGAGTTCCGCATAGGCTGTCGCCAAACAGGATAAGTTAAACGGCATCAACAGTGTTGCTCCCGTTGACCGCCATGCGGTGATTCCGGATGTGATCATGTGGACCGCGTCCGAGGCTTTGCCGGTCAGGGCAAAAAGCCAACCTTGCTCCAACATTCCGCGTGCCTTCCAGTACAAGGCGCCTTTTTCGTCCGCCAAAGCGACAACTTCGTCCATTGCGCATATTCGCTGTCGCGTAGTTTCCGCGGTGGATAAGGGTCCACGATGTGACGGCCAAGCGCGAACATCAAGCGTGGCGGCTTGGCCGATCTCGCGCGCATCCTTGAGCGCGTGGTCCGCGTCTGCGAGCGCGGCCTCGGGATAGCCAAGCAACCACAAAGCCAACGATCGATAGGACAAGATTGACACCCGGACGTCTTGGCCAAATCGCGTCGCCAGCGGCCGATGCTCGGTAGGATCATAACAGCGCGATCGCCCGATCGAGATGCGCTCGGCCTTCTGCGATGTCCCCCGTCAACAGCAGGGACATGCCCATCAGGCGATGCCCGACCATGAGCGGGGCTGTCGTCCCTTGCTTCTCGGCGAGCGCCAGGAACTGCGCCGCAAGCTCGCGCATCACGTCGCCGTTGAATGCCACATAGTTCGCGACCCAGAAGCCGTAGAGGACGGAGAACAACAGCAGCGGGTCTTCGGGAGGCTCTCCGAGCGCTTCAGCCTGTTCGATCAGCAAGCGTGCCCGCTCCGCAGCCGCCTTGGTTTCCGGTCGCGGCATATCCTTTGAGATGCATGAGAGGGCTTATGAGCGCGACCTGGAGTTTGATCTGCTTCGCGACGCAGCACGGGAGTGGCCGGCAAGGTCGCGATCTGGGCAATGGCACGCGTGAGCTGCTCTACGGCTTCAACCAGCGCCGAGCTTTCCAGCGACCGCTGCCCCGCCTTGCCCCACCATTCGATCGCGGCCTCGGTGAGGCCCGCTTGGGTGAAGTGATGCGCCAGCAACTCCGGCTCGGCGGCCAGCCGTAGCGGCGAAATTATCGCGCAACACCTCGCCGACGCGGCGATGCAAGACCTGGCGCCGGCTCTTGAGCAAATTCTCATAAGCCGCGTCCTGAATCAGCGCGTGCTTGAAACGATAATCGGACTCGGGCGGCAGACCCTCGACCAGCAGGATGTCGGCTTCCGCGAGCCGTTCCAGTGCCATCTGCAGCGGCGCGTCCTCCATGCCGGCCACCGCGCGCAGCAGGCCATAGGAGAAGCCCCGTCCGATCACCGATCCGACCTGCGCCACCTCACGCGCCGGGCCGAGCCGATCGAGCCGCGCCATCAGCGATTGTTGCAGCGTCGGCGGGATGGCTTGGATGCCGCCTTGCTCGCCGCGCTCCAGCAACAGCCGCGTCACTTCCTCGACGAACAGCGGCACGCCGCCGGTGCGCGCGGCGACGCCCTCCACCACCTCGCGCGGTAGCGCGTGCCGGGCTGCAAGCTCCGCCACCATCTCCCGCACCTGCAGGCGATCGAGTGGCGCCAAGGAGATCGTGCCGTGATGCGAGCGCATGCCCCAGGGTGGCCGGAACTCGGGCCGCGTCGTCGCCACGATGAACAACGGCGCCAGCGCGCCGCGCTCGGCGATGCCGCGCAGCACGTCGAGCGTCGTCGGATCGGCCCAATGCAGATCCTCGAACGCCAGCACCACCGGCTGAACCCGCGCGCCCGCCATCACCCAGTCGGTCAGCGCCGCCAATTGCCGGCGCCGCAATTCCTCGGGCGCCAAAGTCGATGCGCGTTCCTGCGGCAGCGGAATGTCCAAGAGCGGCGCGAGCAAGGGGACGTTCTCTGCCGGATCGAGCTTGACCTGCGCCAGCGAACTCTCCAGGTCGGCGAGCCGCTGCTCGGCGGGCACGTCGGCGCCGCCGAAGCGCATGCGGCCCCATTCGGCGATCGGATGCAGCGGCGTGTTCTGCAGGAGCTGCGAACAGCTCCATTCGACCCAGGTGTGCGGCGTGTCGCGCAGCCGGGCATGAAATTCCTCGATCAGGCGGGATTTACCGAGTCCCGGCTCGCCGACGATCAGCACCAACTGTCCGTCGCCCTGCCGCGCCCGCTCCCAGCGCCGCATCAGCATCGCCGATTTCCTCGTCGCGGCCGACGAGCGGCGTGAGATTGCGCGCGCCGGAACGCCGTCCGCCGCCGCTCGCCCGCACCAGCCGGAACAGCGTCACCGGCTCCGGCACGCCCTTCAGCGTGTGACTGCCGCGCTCCTCGGCGACGAACAGGCCGGCGACTTGGCGCTGCACCCGCGCCGTGACCACGACCGCGCCCGGCTCGGCCAGCGCCTGCACCCGCGCCGCGATGTTGGGGGCGTCGCCGAAAATCTCGCCCGCCGCATCCACCACCACCGGACCCGTTTCGAGGCCGATGCGGGCGGCGAGCGACGGCTTGCCCGAACCGGCATTCTTGCGGTTCAACTCGGCGAGCGCGCGCTGGATCGCGAGCGCCGCCCGCACCGCGCGCTCGGCATCGTTCTCCTGCGCCACCGGATAGCCGAACAGCGACATCAGCCCGTCGCCGAGCTTCTTGGCGACATGGCCGCCCATCTCCGTCACCGCCGCCGAAGCCGCGTCGAGATAAGCACCGACCAGGTCGCGCCACTCCTCGGCATCGAGCTGCGCGGAAATGCCGGTCGAACCCACCAGATCGCAGAACATCACCGTGAGGTGCCGGCGCTCGCCGGTGGTTTCGACCAGGGTGGAGATTGGTGGCGGCGCGACCGTCGCCGGGACCGGCGCCGGCGCGGGGGCCGTCGCGGGTGCACTGCCCAAATCAGCGATCGCCTCCAGCAGCTTCTTGCGATGGCCCAACGACGCGACGCCGATGTCCTTGAGGTCGTCGTTGGTCAGCCGGCCCAGCAACTCGTTGTCGATATCGTTGGCGCGGAACATCTCCGCATACTGGGCGAAGCCGATCCCGCGGAGCCAACCGTCGATGTCCAATTTCAATCCCCTAGGCCGTTGTCAGAGGCAGTTTTTGAAAGAGGGTTGTGTCATGGCGCCCGCCGTGATTCCAAGGGGTCTTTGAACCAACTTGGATTCGCCATGTGGACGCCAACTACTCGACGACAGCATAGCCGCATTGTCACCCGATACCAGACCGATCTGACCGACGCAGAGTGGCGCGTGCGCGCCGCACTTGCCGAAGCCCGGAGCGACAGGCTGGCCGCGCGAGTGGCCGATGCGCGAGATCGTCAACGGCATCTTCTATGTCACGCGGCGGGCTGCCCCTGGCGCCTGCTGCCGAACGACTTGCCGCCATGGGGGCAATTTACCGCTGGTTCGCCGCCTGGCGCGACGACGGGCGCTTTGAACGGATGACCCGTGATGGCAAGCCGTGAACGGGTCGGGCGCGACGCCAGCCCCTCGGCCGCGATTATCGACAGCCAGAGTGTCAAGACCACCGAGGCCGGCGGGCCATGCGGTTACGATGCGGGCAAGAAGGTCAACGGACGCAAGCGCCATGCGCTCGTCGACACGGACGGACGTGCCTCGTCCTCGAACCGCATCCGGCGAGCATCGAGGATCGCTACGGCGCCGGACAGCTTCTGCGGGCTCCTCGCCGCATCTTCCCGTTCTGCCAGCGGGTCTTCGCCGACAGCGGGTATGCTGGCGAGAGGGTCGCCAAGGCCACCTTGATCGCGGTCGAGATCGTGCGCAAGAACCTCGGTCATGTTGGCTTCGCTGTTAACCCGCGGCGCTTGGTCGTCGAGCGGTTCTTCGCGTGGATCGGGCGCAATCGGAGGCTGGCAAAGGACTTCGAAGCGACAATCGCCAGTGCAGTTGCCTGGGCGTTCGTCGCCCACATCCGAACCCTCACGCGGCGCTTTTCCCGATCCCGTCCCTGTGGGCGATGTCACGCAAGATTGGGTGCACACCACTACGCAGAGGTTGGCAGAGCGATCTGCACTCTGGTAGATTGTAACCCGGCAGGGCGGGGGAGCATGACGGGGCTGAAATTCGCATTTGTGAAAGCGTGGGGCCATCGGCACCGCGATCGATACCTTTGGGGCGCGCTGTATGTCGGCTGCGCCGCCTATTTCTTTCTCCACTTCATCAGATACCCTGCTGGCGGCGTGCTTTACCGCCATGCCGCTCAGTGTCTCTGGGATCAGAAGGTATTGCAGGTCTGCGATCGGATATTCACCTACAATCCGGTCTTCGCCTTCATCATGTTGCCTTCGATCGCCATGCCCATGTGGCTGATGCTGGCGGTCTGGTTTGCAATCACCGTGGCTTGCGCGATCTGGTGCTGCAGGCTCTGCGAGAGGCTGGTGGTCGCCAACTTCCAAGGCAAATGGCCCGATCGCGACCGCGAGGTGCTGCGGCTGTTCGGCATCCTGATCAGCCTGAAATTCATCTTCGCGGTTTTTGAGAACCAAGGCTTTGACCTGCTGGTTCTCCCGGCGGTCTTGATCGGCATCCTCGCGCTCGCCCAAGGCCGCGACGTACTATCGGGCGTCTCATTGGCCGCGGCTACTGCGCTCAAGGTGACGCCGCTCCTGTTCCTGCCCTACCTCGTCTTCAAGCGCAGGTTTGCCGCCGCAGCCGTCTTCGCGGCTGCGCTCACCCTGTTCTGCTTCCTGCCGGACCTGTTCTTTCGACCGCAAGGCGGCGAGCACGGGTATTTCATAGCGTGGGTCCATGACGTCGCAATTGCCGGGCTGACCGAGAATCCGGCCGCGGCCCCGCATCCGTTCTGGGACGGGGCAAACCCATATAACCTTTCGCTCCGTGGTGCTCTAGCCCTCGCGCTCGATGGCACTTCCTATGCAAGCTACTTCAAGACTTGGCTCCGGGTCCTCCAGATTGCATTCGCGGCTGTGATCGGCGCGATGCTGCTGGCATCGCGAAAGAAAGACCTCATTCCCATTGAAGGCGCAGTCCTGATTATCGCGATACTGATGCTGTCGCCCATGAGCAGCCGCGATCATTTCGTCAGCCTGCTCCTCCCATACTACCTGATCGTGGCAGGCGTGATGCGCGCTCGGCGAGCCGCCTTGATTGGAGTCACAATTCTAGCGCTGAGCTTCTGGTTCACAGGAATCCCACGCGAAATTGTCCCGCACGCCTATTCCGAGTTCATGCGAATGCACAGCGATTCCGTTTACGCGACGCTCCTGCTTCTGGTCTATCTGGGCATGATGATCAGGTCCCCCAAGTCATGGGGCATCCCACAGACTGCACCACGCCCGAATTGATCAGCGAAGATCGAACGAGAACCGCTTCACGCTACAAGATTGGCATAGCGTATCCGCTTCCGCGATGCAAATCGGAATCCCCTGCGATTCCAAAATGCACGTTGTCCATAATCTAAATGTCCGACAAGCGCTTGTACGAGCTAGCTACATTCAGTTTGTTACCGCACGAACAGGCAAGCGGCACAGTTGGGTGGGAACTGCCGTTGAAGCGTTTTACGCTTGATAAATCTAGCGAATTTGACCGCGACCGGTTTGCTTTTGTAGCAGGGCTTTGTATTCGAGGAAAGCCCGCGCGCAAGTAGTCACGCCAGTTTGCAACGTCGCATGTACCGTGGTCTCCTTGCGTCAATGGTTACGGGACTGGAAATCTGGGCATGATCGACGTGACGAGAAACCATCAGCTAGATGGCTTGCGTGGCTGCGCTGCCGTCATGGTGTCGGTCTTTCATACTATCCTGTGCATGGATGAAACTCTTATCCCTCGGATCGTCTATGGCGATGTGTCGAAGCTGCCGGACGCTTATAGCTGGTTCGCCAAGGTCATTCTGAAGCTATTCAGCGGCGAGACAGCCGTTTTCATTTTCTTTGTTCTGAGCGGCACCGTCTTGTTCCAGAGCCTGATGCGCCCTCGGCGCCCCTTCCCCTCTGAGGCGCTAATTTTCACGGTCAGGCGGCTTGTCCGAATTTACCCCGCCCTAATCATCTGCCTCGCCGTCATGACCTTGTATTCGGTCGCTATGGGCCGTCCGATCAGTCCCTACGACTTTGCCGTCAATTCCGCGCTATACGCCTTCGCCATCAATGGCGTGACGTGGACGCTCAACGTAGAAGTCGTCGCGGTTGGGTTCATTCTCGCAGCGTATTTAGGCTGGCGCGTCGGAAGCGAATGGGGATTGATCGCCGTAGCGATTGGCATTGGCATTGCCTTGCGCTCCCCCTGGCTTCAGTCGGTTGCCGTCACCTTCAAAAACTTTTGGGTTTTCTTCGTCTTGGGAATGCTAATCCCTACGCGAATAGGTGGCTGGATTGCTCGAATGCTGCCGATGATGGCGTGGCCGTTCATCTTGCTCATCGTAATCATATTCAAAAGCACGCTTCAACAAGGGGCAATCGCCCTCCTTGTGGCGATGCTCTACTACAACAAGGCGGGAGCCCTTGGACACGTGCTCGAAAAACCGGTTCCGCAATTCTTGGGCCGGATCAGCTACAGTTTCTATCTCTATAACTTCCTCACGTTCAACGTTGTATGCAACTACCTGAAACAATGGCCCATCGTAGCATCGCACCCAGTTGAGGCTGGACTACTGGCATCGGTCCCCGTGATAGCCATCACGATCCTATTCGCCTATTTCTCGACGCGCTTTGTCGAAGTTCCGGGGATTGAATTTGGACGGGCCATATCGTCAATGCCCATAACCGTGCGCCAAACCTAAATAACTTCGCAAAGGCATTCACCAAATCGATTTGGCTGGAGCATTTCGGCAAAGAAATGGAGTCGGATCGCATTTTTGACATTACGACTGCACCTCACTTGGACGTCATTTTTGTTGAAGTGCCTCACGTTCCAATACTTGCTTCGGACATCGGCATTTGACAGCGGACGAGGAAAGAGTTCCGTCACGCATGACGGGACTCCCCACGGAACGGGCTAACGAGGCTACCTCGGCGAACGCATTCTTCGACAAGGATCTCGGCCCTAGGGGCAAACGCCCGGGCGCCGCTCTCGTCATCGTCCAGCCATAATATGGCACCGATCGTGATATGATCGCATTTTTCGCGTCTGTTTTTGGATTGACGGGCGAGAGCAAACGTAACCTAATCAATGTACTAAAGTAGTCCTCCTGGCAGGAGGCCCTCGTGAACGAGCTCTTGAGCTACGTATTCTCGCCGCTGCGGGAAGGGGACATCGCTCTCTACCGCGGCTCCGGCAACGGCTTGGCGCCGATCCTGCTTGTTGCCGCGGAAGAAACCTCGCTCGGTTGCGTCGAGCGGCTTGAACACGAATATGCGCTCAAGGACGAACTTGACGCTGACTGGGCGGCGCGGCCAGTCGCGCTGACGCACCACAACGACCGCATGACGCTGGTGCTTGAGGATCCCGGCGGTGCGCCGCTCGATCGACTGCTTGGCCGGCCACTGGACGTATCGCATTTCCTGCGCATCGCGATCCCTCTCGCGGGGGCGCTCCGCCAGGTGCATGAGCGAGGCCTGATCCACAAGGACATCAAGCCGGCAAATATCCTGGTGGACGCGGCAAGCGGCGGCGTGTGGCTGACGGGGTTCGGCATTGCCTCGCGTCTGCCGCGCGAGCGCCAGGCCCCCGCGCCGCCGGAGGTGATCGCCGGGACGCTCGCCTACATGGCGCCGGAACAAACCGGCAGGATGAACCGCTCGGTGGACTCCCGCAGCGATCTCTATGCGCTGGGTGTCACCTTCTACGAAATGTTGACGGGGACAGCTGCCCTTCACCGCCGCCGATCCGATGGAGTGGGTGCACTGCCATATCGCGCGGCAACCGGTGCCGCCCAACGAGCGGGTCGCGGGCGTCCCGGGGCCGCTCTCGGCAATCGTGATGAAGCTCCTCGCCAAGACCGCCGAGGAGCGCTACCAGACCGCCGCCGGCGTCGAGGCCGATCTGCGGCGCTGCCTGGCGGAATGGGAGTCGCATGGTCGCATCGAGCCGTTCCTGCTCGGCGCTCGCGACGTGTCGGACCGGCTGCTGATCCCGGAGAAGCTCTACGGCCGGGAGCGCGAGATCGACGCGCTGCTCGCTTCCTTCGACCGGGTCGTGGCGAACGGCACCGTCGGAGCTCGTGCTCGTGTCCGGATATTCCGGCATCGGCAAGTCCTCAGTGGTGAACGAGCTGCACAAGGCGCTCGTCCCGCCGCGTGGCCTGTTCGCGTCCGGCAAATTCGACCAGTACAAGCGCGACATCCCGTACGCCACCTGGGCCAGGCCTTCCAGAGCCTTGTCCGCTCGCTCCTCAGCCAAAGCGAGGACGAGCTTGGCCGATGGCGAGACTCCCTGATCGAGGCGCTGGGCCCGAATGGTCAGCTCATGGTCAATCTCGTTCCCGAGCTGGAGCTCGTGATCGGGAAACAGCCGCCGGTCGCGGACCTGCCGCCGCAGGACGCGCAGAACCGCTTCCAGATGGTGTTCCGGCGCTTCCTCGGGGTGTTCGCGCGCAAGGAGCACCCGCTCGCGCTGTTCCTCGATGATTTGCAATGGCTGGATGCAGCAACGCTCGACCTCCTCGAGCATCTGGTGACGCACCCGGAAGTGCGGCACCTGCTGCTGGTCGGCGCCTACCGGGACAACGAGGTCAGTCCCTCTCACCCGCTTCTGCGCACGCTCGATGCTATCCGCAAGGCGGGAGCGTCGCGTGCAGGAGATTAGTCTTGCGCCGCTCGCCCGCGAAGATCTGGGCCGGCTCATTGCGGATACGCTTGGCTGCACGCCGGACGATGCCGCCCCGCTGGCGCGACTGGTGCACGAGAAAACCGGCGGCAATCCGTTTTTCGCCATTCAGTTCATTTCTGCGCTCGCCGAAGAGGGGCTGCTCCGCTTCGATCATGACGCGGCGCGCTGGCGCTGGGAACTCGATCGCCTTCACGCCAAGGGGTACACCGACAATGTGGTGGACCTCATGGTCGGGAAGTTGACCCGCCTGCCCGTCGAGACCCAGGCGGCGTTGCAGCAGCTCGCCTGCCTCGGCAACGTCGCCGAGATCACGATGCTTTCGATCGTTCTCGGGAAATCGAACGACGGAGGTCCGTTCGGATCTCTGGGACGCCGTTCGTCTGGAGCTGGTCGAGCACTCGGAGGGCTCGTACAAGTTCACCCACGACCGGGTCCAGGAGGCCGCCTATTCACTCATACCGGAACGGTTGCGCGCCGAGGCGCACCTGCGCATCGGACAGGCTGCTCGCGGCGCATACCCCTGCGGAAAAACGCGAAGAGGCCATCTTCGAGATCGTCAATCAGCTCAACCGCGGCGCCGCCTTGATCACCTCGCGAGACGAGCGTGAGCAGCTGGCCGAGTTCAACCTGCTCGCGGGCCAGCGCGCCAAGGCCACCACCGCCTACGCCTCCGCGCTCACCTATCTCACCGCCGGTGCGGCCCTGTTGTCGGAAGACTCGTGGGAGCGCCGGCACGAGCTCACCTTTGCGCTGGAGCTGCACCGGGGCGAATGCGAGTTCCTCACCGGCGCGCTGGCGGAAGCCGAGCAGCGCCTGGCGGCGCTATCAACCCGCGCCGCAAATACGGTGGAACGAGCCACGGTCGCGTGCCTGCGCGTGGATCTGTACACGACCCTCGATCAGAGCAGCCGCGCCATTGCCGTCGGTCTCGACTACCTCCGGCATCTGGGCATCGACTGGTCGCCGCATCCGACGGACGAGGAAGCGCGACGCGAATACGAGCGGATCTGGTCGCAGCTCGGGAGCCGCACGATCGAGGATCTGATCGATCTGCCTTTGATGAGCGACCCGGCATCGCTGGCGACGCTGGACGTTCTGACCAAGATCGGGCCGCCTGCATTGTATACGGATGCGAACCTGTTTGCCCTGGTCACCTGCCGGGCGGTCAATCTCAGCCTTGAGCGCGGCAACTGCGACGCTTCGTGTTTCGCCTATGTTTGGCTCGGCATGGTCGCCGGTTCGCGCTTCGGCGACTATCAGGCGGCATATCGCTTCGGTCAGCTCGGCTATGACCTGGTCGAACGACGCGGACTGACGCGCTTCCAGGCCAGGACCTATATGGGCTTCGGATGTTTCGTCGTGCCGTGGACGAGACATGTCCGGGCTGGTCGTGATTTGGTGCACCGCGCGTTCGAGGCAGCGAATAAGATCGGCGATCTCACTTACGCGGCCTACTGCGGCGACCATCTGAACGACGAACCTTCTCGCGGCGGGCGATCCGCTCGTCGAGGTGCAACGTGAAGCCGAGAATGGGCTCGCGTTCGCGCAGAAGGCGCGGTTCGGGTTTGTCATTGACATCGCATCGCCACCCAGCTCGGGCTGATCCGAACGCTGCGCGGATTGACGCCGACATTCGGCTCCTTCGACGATGAGCAGTTCGATGAGCTTCGGATCGAGCGTCGTTTCACCCGCAATCCGGATCTGGCGTTTGCCGAGTGCTGGTATCTGGATCCGCAAGCTGCAGGCGCGCTTCTTTGCAGGCGACTATGCGTCGGCCATCGAGGCCGCATCGAGAGCACAATCGTCTGCTGTGGACCTCGGTTTCACATTTCGAAACGGCGGAATATCACTTTTACGGTGCACTATCCCGAGCCGCCGCTTGCGATTCCGCGCCAGCCGGCGAGCGGCAGCAGCACCTGGAGGCTCTTGCGGCGCATCACAAACAACTCCAGGTCTGGGCGGCGAATTGCCCGGACAATTTCGAGAACCGCGCCGCGCTGGTCGGCGCCGAGATCGCCCGGATCGAAGGCCGCGAGCTCGATGCCGATGCGCCTCTACGAACAGGCCATCCGCTCGGCCCGCGCCAACGGCTTTATTCACAATGAGGCGCTCGCCAACGAACTCGCCTCCCGCTTCTACGCGGCGCGTGGCTTCGAGAAGATCGCCCGCATCTATCTGCAGGAACGCCCGCTCACGGCTATCTGCGTTGGGGAGCCGACGGCAAGGTGCGGCAACTCGAACAGCTTCATCCGCATCTCCGCGACGAACCAGTCCCTGCATCTCCCACCACCACCATTGGCGCGCCCGTCGAGCAGCTGGATGTCGGGACGGTGCTCAAGGCCGCGCAGGCGGTGTCCGGCGAGATCGTCCTCGATGAGCTCATCAAGACGCTGCTGCGGATCGCGGTCGAACATGCCGGCGCCGAGCGTGGCCTGCTCATCCTGTTCCCGGGCGACGAGCCACGGATCGCGGCGGAAGCGACGACCGGCCGCGGCCAGGTCGAGGTCACGCTGCGCCAGACGGCCGTGTCACCGGCCGAGCTTCCCGAATCCGTGCTCCATTACGTGATCCGGACGCGGGAAAGCGTGATCCTTGATGACGCCTTGGTGCAGAATCCGTTCTCGGCAGATGAGTACATCTGTCAGAAGCACGCCCGGTCGGTCCTCTGCCTGCCGCTGGTGAAGCAGTCCAAGCTGATCGGGGTGCTCTATCTCGAGAACAATCTGGCATCGCACGTGTTCACGCCCGCCCGGATCTCGGTGCTGGAACTGCTGGCGTCGCAAGCGGCGATCTCGCTGGAGAACGCCCGTCTCTACAACGATCTCCAGGAGCGGGAGGCCAGGATCCGCCGTCTGGTCGATTCGAACATCGTCGGGATCGTGATCTGGGATGTTCAGGGCCGGATCATCGAAGCCAACCAGGCCTTTCTCGATATTGTCGGATATGCCCGGGAAGATCTCGCCTCGCTGCGATGGACGGAGCTGACGCCGGCCGAATGGCGCGATGTCGACGACCAGGCCTTCGCAGAGCTGAAGGCGACTGGAACCGTCCAACCGCGTGAGAAAGAGTACTTTCGCAAAGACGGCAGCCGCGTGCCGGTTCTGGTCGCCCGCGCGCTTTTCGAGTGGAACCCAGACGAAGGGGTTTCCTTTGTCCTCGACATGACCGAGCGCAAGCAGGCCGAAGAGAGCCTGCGCGCCAGCGAGCAGCGCCTCCTCGATGCCCAAATGGAGCTCGCGCACGTAACGCGCGTGACGACGCTGGGCGAACTGACGGCCTCGATCGCCCATGAAGTGAACCAGCCGCTCGCCGGCCGTCGTCGCCAACGCCGAGGCCTGTCTGCGCTGGCTCGACCGCGGAACTCCCGACCTGGATGCAGCGCGCCGCTCGGTGGAATGGATCATCGACGACGGCAATCGGGCGAGCGAGGTGATCCGGCGCGTCCGTGCGCTCGCGAACAAGACTGAGATTGAGAAGGTACCGCTCGACGTTAATGACGTCGTCAGGGAGGTCATCCCGCTGGTGCAGCGTGAGCTAATCAGCCACCAGGTGTCGTTGCGAATGGAGTTGGCGCCGGCTCTCCCCATGATCCTTGGTGATCGGGTCCAATTGCAGCAGGTGATGCATCAACCTGGTGATGAATGGCATTGAAGCCATGCAATCGGTCACCGATCGGCCGCGCGAACTGGTGATCCGATCGCGTCAGGACGAGACACGACAAGTGCTCGTAAGTGTGACGGATTGCGGCGTCGGGATCTCCGCCGAGAATGCGGACCGGCTGTTCAACCCCTTCTTCACCACCAAATCCAGCGGCATGGGGATGGGACTTCTCGATCTGCCGTTCGATCATGGAAGCCCACGGTGGCCGGCTGTGGGCCACGGCAAACGTACCCCACGGTGCTACGTTTCAGTTCACCCTGCCGGTGAATGCTGACCACGCATCGTGAGGTTGCGCACGTAAGCCGTCCAAAGAACAGGCGGCGGCGCGCCGGGCAGCGGCGCGGGGATATCGATGCCGAGTGCCTTGGCGGTCTTCAGGTTGATGCCCGGCCCGGTGCGATCATGCTTGATGGTCGCGGTAGGGACGAGGATTTCTCCTCGCCCGCCGGGTCGCCGGAGGCGGTCGCCCGCCCCCGGCTCCCACAGAACGTGGCGTGCGGATTTCCCGCACCACGCTCTTCGGCAGTTGGTTCACAGCTTCACTGCTATCTGAAGACACTGTTCCAGTGGCCGAACGAGGGCGGTAGATCCCACCAAGGACTGCCGGTTCGGGCGATCCACAGCACGGCCTCGACGAATAGCCTGTTGTCCTTGCCGCGGCGGCCGGGATCGCCCGGCTCGCCAAGACAAAGCGGCTCCATCTTCGCCCATTGGGCGTCAGTCAAAACGAATCGGTCCATCCGCAGCTTGAATCACAACCAAGCCCGGATGAGAATCCTCAAACCCCAGACCTTAATCAGCAGCAGTATCAGAGGGGTTTTCCGTTAGTCCGGCAGCAGCCCAAGAGAATGACAAACCCCCGCCAGCACTGTCCGATTGTGGATTTCAAGCTTCCGGTAGATGTGATTGAGATGCAGTTTGATGGTGCCTTCGGTAACACTCAGCTGGCGCCCAATTTTCTTGTTCGACAATCCCAGGGAGACCAGACCCACGATCTGACGCTCGCGGTCCGTCAACACCGCCAACGCATTCTCCTTGATAGCAACATTCGTTGGCTCCCGGGGCAGCCCTTGACTAGAGGAGAGCAGCCGCAGCCTCTGGCCCTTCGCGACCTTTCGCAAGGACTGCACGAGAATTTCGGGCGCGACGTTCTTCAGGATGACACCGTGAGCATCCGCCGCGGCGGCCATAACCTGTTCGCGCTCTTCGTCGGCAAATAGCACCAGTCGCGTGGAAAGGTTTTCGGAGTGGGCGAACGCAAGGATTTGCGGGCCAGTCAGCCCAGGCATCGAGAAGTCAACAAGGGCGACGTCTGGCACTAACTTCCGCAACGCTTCGACGCAATTTTTTCCGTCACCGCAAGACGCAACAATTTTGAAGTCAGGAAGCGCCCCCAGCATCCGCGCCAAACCCTGCAGAACCACGGGATGGCGATCTGCGATGACTAAACTGACGCAGCTCATATCCATGACCAACGCTCCAATTTAAGCCCCCATGTCCGGGCGCTCGCGTTCTGAGCTTCAGCAAAGATCCTCGGGTCCAGAAATCCCTAGGGTAGGCTATTGCCATTCGTTCCCAAATTCATCCGGCGCCGCGTTAATCCAGATCAGCGCGGCCCGACAGTCGATCCAAATCAGCCGCTCGTCATCGACAGGTCTGTTGCTTGATGAAAAATGTAATAAAAATGTTCCATCTGCCATTCGCAATAGCGAATCGCGCGCCTGGTATTCGACAAGCGATTGAGAATCAATAAACGGATAACGACGCGAAATAAGGAGCTCCATTGCGAATCACATCTATTGGCAAAGGCTCTGGATCTATTACGCGACAAAAATGGTTAATGGTCTCTTTCCAGGTTCAGCGACAAAGCCCCCGGGAGAAAATATTCCGATCACCGGAGGAGCCCCCATCTTAAGAATTTTTTAATGGTTGGACTGCCGATGCCGTTTACGTATGATGCGCTCCCCTGTCAACGCTTCGCCAATACCGTCACGGGTATCTGCGCATGAACTCGGGGTCGATGCGGTTCACTACTCCTTCATGGTGATGGACTTGCACCATCTACTCCTTGCCGGTCTCCCGGCGCACTCCGGTCTACCCCGATCAACGGACATCGCCAGACCAGCCGATCTGGTCCGTCTCGGTAGAGTCGAGGATGGGCGCGGTAGCTTGGGCCATTCGGCAACGCTCCGTTTCCCATCCCCGCTCATCGAACCGGACGTGCCCGATTAAGGCATCCGGCTCTCCGACTGGTTTCACCGTGAGGCACTCAGCGGGGCCGTTAGGGGTAGGCGTTCGAGACGCAGCAGACCGTGTTGTCCATAGACAACGTCGAGAGAGAACCGGTGTGTGCCACGTCCTGCCACTTTGTGCCGTCTGGCGAGGAAGTCGCGTACGCGCTCATAGACGTATCGGTCAATGCCGCGGAATGCCGATCGGCGTGTCCCATGGCAGAAGTAGTTCGACCAGCCAAGCAGAGAGCTGTTCAGCGTGTCGCGCACTTCGGGCCATGGATCGTTGTTGCCAGGCACCAGCAGATTGCCAACCTTCGTCTTGAGCCGTTGCACGCTCTTCTTGGACGGGCTCGCGCTCAGATACCAATGACCGTTCGCTTTGTAACGGTGAGGTCCGAACGAGTAGCCGAGGAAGTCGAAGCGTTCTTGCCGAGCATTCTTCAACGAGGTCTTGGCCTCGTTGAGTGTCAGCCCGAGCCGCGTCATCACTGCCTTCGTCCACGCCAGGGCCTCGGCCGCGCATCCGCGGCTGAGGATGACGAAGTCGTCGGCATACGCGATGACGTGTGCCCGGAACGCCTCCCCGCGCCCGGTCAGCCGCCAATACTTCAGGAACCGATTCATGTAGATGTTGGCCAGCAGTGGGCTCACGACGCCGCCCTGTGGCGTGCCGCGCGCGTTGCTCTTGCCACCACCGATGCGCCGGGTCCCGTCGCCATCATCCCGTTCCTCGATCGGCGCCTTCAGCCACAGCTTGATCAGCCGGAGCACGTGCCGGTCCACGATGCGACGAGCTACTGATTTCAGAAGCTCGTCGTGCGGAATTGAATCGAAGTAGCGGGATAAGTCGGCGTCGACCACGTCGGTATGGCCCCGGCAGATCAGCCGGTGCACTTCCTTGACCGCGTCCACCGCTCCGCGAACGGGGCGGTAGCCGTAGGCATTGTCCTCGAAGTCCGCCTCGAAGATCGGTTCCAGCACGAGCTTGGCGGCGGTCTGGACCACCCGATCCCGGATCGTCGGAATGCCGAGCGGTCGCTCGCCTCCGTCCGGCTTCGGTATGTACACCCGCCGCACCGGATCGGGCCGGTACGTCTTCGAGACCAGTTCCTCGCGCAGGCCCACCAGCCACCTCTCCAGGCCCGACGCTTCGACCGCCGCAAAGGTCATTCCGTCCGTACCCGGCGCGCCCGCATTTGCTCGGGCCAGCGCATAGGCATGACGCAGGATGTCCGCTCGGTAAATCTTGTCGTAGAGCAGGTAGAAGCGGAAGGCAGGCTCCGCCTTCGCCTTGCGGTATAGCTTTCTCTGAAAGGTCCGGATCGTTGTCGGTGTTGCCAGGCTCATCGCCAATCACCTTCACCTCGCCATCTTCGAAAGCGCACCAGAAGTCAGGGCCCTTTCCTCAGCCAGCATTACCCGGCTTCGACGGTCATACGACCCCGTCCGACTCCCGCCATGGCCGCCGCCTTCGCGACGTTGAGGCCGCTACCCTCGCCCTTGACGGGTCTCCCCCGATTACCCGAACCACCTTTCCGACGTGCCGTGCCCACTACCCCGGCGGATCGAGCGGGTGCACGTGTCGATTGCTTCCCCGCTCATACAGCCTTCCCCAAATGGCAGGAGGGTCGGCATCCGCATTGTCACTTTCGAGGCCTGCTCAGGCTTCACTCACGTTACGGCCCGCCGGATTGCTCAACCGCCTAAAGCGGCCTTTGTCACGAGGCTCCAGCCCTGCCGGTTACCCGGCCGAACCGCTCGTCAGCTACCAGATCAATCGACAACTCTCTGGGTGGAATCTTCCTCCACTAGTGATCCGCGCCTTCGGGGCGCACTGCCATTTGCGGACATCTAAAGTTTTTAGCGCATGATCGGTAGGCCCCGGCATCGCTCCGAAACGCCGAGAGACCGTTACCATTCCTTGAATGTCGGCTCGATGCACCCCCCGCAGACCCAAGGAAAGGTCCAATCGGCCGTACGCTTGGCACTGTCGGGGATGTACCTGCTCCAGGCATCGGCTCGGACCGGATTGATTGACTGCCAAATGACATCAAAGGTCCCGGAAGAATTCATTTTGCCTATCATGACTGGCTTGGAAAGATGATGATTGGTGTTCATCACAACCTCGAAGCCGCTCGGCGCCTTGATTCTTTGACCGTACATGGCCTGCCGGACTACATTTACGTCGGTGGTGCCCGCTTGGACAACGGCTTGCGCCCACATCCTGAAGCCAATGAAGGTGGCTTCCATCGGGTCATTTGTAGTTTTGTCTCGCTGCTCGTTGAAGTCCGCCCACATTTTGATGAACGCTTCGTTTTCTGCCGAGTTGATCGACTGGAAGTAGTTCCGGGCCGCCAGGTGCCCGACGGGGAAAATGTCCGCGCCGAGCAATTCGCGCTCGCCGATGGACAAAGCCATGACTGGAATTGCGTTGGCGTCTACCTGTTGGTCTGCGAGTTCCCTGTAGAAGTACGTATTTGCATCTCCGCTAACGGTGGATATGACCGCGGTCTTTGTTCCCTCCGAACCGAAGGCTTTGATCCGCTCGACGATCGCCCGCCATTCGGAATAGCCGAACGGCGTATAAATCGTCATAATGTCGTCTGGCGATACCCCCTCTGCGGTAAGATACGCGTTCAAGATTTGGTTGGTCGTGCGCGGATAGACGTAGTCGGTGCCGAGCAGAACCCATCTGCGGACTTCTCCTCCTTCCTTGCTCATCAGATATCGAACGGCCGGAATTGCCTGCTGGTTCGGCGCGGCTCCCGTGTAGAAAATGTTGCGCGAGCTTTCTTCACCCTCGTGTTGCACCGGGTAGAAGAGCAGGCCGTTCAGTTGCTCGAAGATCGGCAGGACGGATTTGCGGGAGGCGGCGGTCCAGCAGCCGAACACGACCGCGACCTTTTCCTTCGTGAGCAATTCCCGGGCTTTTTCAGCAAAGAGGTTCCAATCGGACGCCGGATCAACGACGATCGGTTCCAGTTTCCGTCCGAGCAGCCCGCCTTTCTTGTTTTGGTCTGCTATCAGCATGAGAACCGTGTCCTTAAGCACCGATTCGCTGATTGCCATGGTGCCGGACAGAGAATGCAGAACACCGATTTTGATTGTATCTTCGCCTGCACGAACCGCTGGAGCGACGAGCACGAGTTGCAAAACCAGCAATCCCAGCGCGAGACGTAGTAGGACCGAAGCTGACTTCATGTCGATGCCCTGACGAGCTCGAAAATGCGGGTTTCCTTTGTCATGCCCTTGGCAATGACCGACTCGAAGGCTCTGAACTGGAAGCTGTGCTTAACCCGCAAATAGACGCCTTCGCTCACAAGGATAGCGGTCCCAAACTGCTTGTTCAGCCCTTCGAGGCGCGCCGCCAGATTCACCGTATTGCCGAGGGCCGTGTAGTTCATGCGCTCGGTCGACCCGAGGTTGCCGACGACGGCCTCCCCGACATGAATGCCAAACCGTGTGAAGAATGGTTTCAGACCCTCAGTTTCAAACTGGGAGTTGAGCTTTTCGGAGGCCAGTCTACCCGCAAGAGCTGCCCGGCAGGCTCGCTCGACGTGGTCAGGCTGTGGATTGGGCGCGTTCCAGAACACCATCACTGCGTCACCAATGAACTTGTCGACTGTTCCGCCTTCGGCGAGGAAAGCCTCCGTAAGCGCGGAGAAATAGCGCGACGTTTGGTGCATGAGAATGTCGGGATCGGCGGACTCGGCGATAGTCGTAAAATCCCGGACGTCGGTGAAAACGACGGTAATCTCCTCTCGGACTCCGCCAAGCTCGGTGGAGATGGAATTATCAATAATCCGCTGGACGATCTCCTTAGGGACAAAGTGCGCGAACGACCATATGGCGCGTTGCGCGAGCTCCATTGCTCTGCCGAGTTCGTGAATTTCCTCAATGCGTGATGTGACCGGCGAGGGGTCGGGCGCAGCCAGCTTCTGGAGTTTGACTGCCTGAGCCGTTATGGTTTTCAAGGATCGAGACATTCGGCTACCAAATAGCCAAATGACCGGAATAAAAGCAGCGCCTGCGATAATTGCGAAGATCAATCCGGTGAACTGGAGCCTCCGAACATCTTGGGCAAAGTCTTCTTGGTCCGCCAGCAACAATATGTTGGCGTTGTACTGCTCACCCAGAGTGAATTTCGCCACCTTGAACAGATAGTCCCGTCCTTCGTCGTCACGAATACTTCCGTCGTAGTGGTCGCGACCATCCGACCTTCGCAAGACTGCCGCCACGACCCCGGAATTGATCTCCTTGATGTTTGGCAATTGCGGTTGGGATGGATGTGTCATCGCATCGACAACGAATTGTGCAAAATCGGGGTGGGCTATAAGCGAGCCGGTCGAGTCGAAGATCAAGACGATACCGTGCTCGCCAGGCCGTTGCGCCTGGACGAAATCGCTGAAGGTATCGAGCTTGAGATTGGCGGCAAGGACGCCGCGCACTTTGCCTCGCAAGGGTGCGCTAACGGTGATCACCGGTGCGCCGATGCTAAACGCAAGATATGGCGATGAGACCAGCGATCGGTCGGCTTTCATCGTCTCACGATACCAAGGCCGCTTGCGCGTGTCGTATCCGTATTTCCACAGATCAAGTTGCCCGACTTCGTTGCCTTGCTGATCTTCAAAAATTTGTCGCATGGGCAGTTCGCCACTGGGGGTGGGGCGGACCAAATTGATGGCAATGGTGGCGCCAGGCGTCGCACGTAATCTCCCCCGCTGCTCATCGTTGAGTTCGCCAATGCGCTGCACCTGCAACCAGGCGCCGTTTTCGAAACCGGCATAGATACTGTCCATTTGGGGCAGTTCCTGCAGTACGGCTTTGAATAGTGGGATCGCGCGGCCGGTCTCGGTTCTCTCATTTGAATCGGCCACACTGGAACTGGTCGCCAGCACATTCACCAACGAAGCTATAGCGGTTATCTCCGTCTGAAGGCGCCCAAAGGCTTTCGAACTGGTCGCGTCCATATAAGCAGACGCTGCTTCCCGCGTGGCCCAATGAAGAGCCCGGACCTGAATGGCGATCAGCAGCCCGGCTAGAGCGACGATAAAAGCCATCACCGCGAAGGTGATTGAAGTTCGAAATGTGAACATCCCGTGCGCGCTCCTCAATCGTAAAGGATGCAGCCGGTAAGTCTCGTCGCCGTGCAACTTGTAACACGTTACGGCATAGCTTGTGGAGGTTAAAACACAGATTCAAACTACGCACGGTTGTCCGCATTTGCAGGCCGCGACGTCTGTCACGGGTCAAAAACGGTCCTGACGCCCTTGAAATGGAATGTCTGTATCACCCCCAAAAGCAGACGTCGGTCAGCGCCGCCGCGATGGCCGATCCCGATCCCAACCCCTTCGCCGATTTGCGATGTCATCGTCTGCTACGGTGAGGCGATGTGCTGCAATGGATCAAGAAGATGCGGACGGTGACGCTTTGGTGCCGGAAGCTGGCGCGCCCGAAATTGATCTGGAAGTGGGTTGAGTCTATTCTAGCTTGGATGGGTCCGAACCCGGCTGAGGGTCAGGCACGTGCAACTTACCCGATGCCCCGCAATCCGATCAGCGAAATCAGCGGGGTTGACGGTTCGGATTGTCGGCAGGCGCTTCGTTCGTGTGAGATCCTGGCTTTGACCTTTGTAACCCGGCAGGTCAACCTACCCTTCGATAGCACGCAATGCCTTATTGCGTCGTGCGAAAGCTCGCCGTTCGTACCGCTCTAGCGTGTCGAGCTTATCTGCCAGGTTAAAGGATGGGGAGCTGGCTTGGCCGCGAGATTCTTCAATCAGGGCGGCGCGATATTTTCGGATACGCAATATGTCGATTTCAGCGTCCGCAGCAATGAGAGCCCCGTCTCCGATATCCTCGCCAGCCGGCGACAGCGCTCGGGCGAGCAAAATGACATCCTGCTCAAAGGCTGGGATCGCTCTACTCGCGATCGAGAGGCCATGGCGCAAGGCGTTCCGACGCGACCGCGCCTTGCCACCTGCAGAGCGCGGCCCCGAGCTTTTTTTCGCGTTCCGCCGATTTGCGGCAATCTGTCGCTCCGAGGCCATCGGCTATTCTGCAGCCTCCCTAAATTCGCCGACAATAACTTCGGTGGTGGATTCGCTGAACCGCTGAAACCTTTTTGCCCTGCGCCGTTCAAGCTCGCGGCCGAGGGCAAAACACCGCAACTGTGCGTTCGCCTCCCTTTTATCGAAGGCATCAATCGCTTTTTGACCCCTAATGTAGGCCCAAGCCAGTTCCGCATCGATCTCTGTCGTCATACCTTCGCATCCGCAGCACTAATTACGAAAATGGTGGGTTGATTTGATCCTTCGGCGGGTTGTTCTTGATAGATCTTTATCACCTCTGCCTTGAGTTTACGTTCCCGCAATCGTTCCCAATGTACGTCAGCCAAGTCTTTGACAAGCAGCCAGTCGCTGATGTCTTCCGGGTCGTGCTCAGCCGCAAGGAGAGAGAAGAGTTCTTTATAGAGTTGTGGATCTTCGTCTCCGACAAGCGGAGGCGAACCAAAGATTTTGGCAAGCATGACCGGCAACTTAGGACCGTAAGCGAGATCGCGACCCTTTCGGCGGACGGGTTTGTCGAACGACTTAGACATGTCCGATCCTCCGCAATAACTGCGTGCGAAAAACCTTTTGCACTTTCACGATACCCCCCCTTTCGAGTTCGACCACGACACAGGGCCTGTGGTCTGTTGAGCCCTGTCCAGATGGACCGGGCAAAAAAATCGTGGGGGTTACTTAAGTATGCGCGGGAAACGTTCAATATTCGTTAACAAGTATGCAAAGCACTCATACGAGCAGCCGCTCGAAAAGAAAGCTGCGGAATTTCCGTTCCGTTCGATCGGCCGGGGGTCTGGTTAGTTGGGGTATCAAGTTCGGGTCGTATCAATTGGACAGATTCAGCCTATTTCAACTTAAGGTTGTCAAGAATTTTATATCAATTTTCGGCAGATCGCTATCAAGAGGAGCCTGAGCCCTTCAATAACCTCTGCGATTACGTAATAGAAATACAAGTTGAAGTTGTATAAGGCTTTTTTTGGCAGAACGAACCCAAATTTCTCGCGTTTGCGCAATGGCTTAAACTTCTGGGCCGGAAGTCGGCGCCGCCCCCAAATCGTTCGGGGCCGGTCAGCAAGCGCGCTAGACAGTAGTTCGTCCAACGAGATGACAAGACGCGAACTTTCGGCGATGGTGCGCCCGCAACGATCCCCCTGATCCCTACCGGAGCTTCTGAATGCCCTTCCCGCGCGCCTCGCAGGCCCTCTCCCGCTTCACCGTGCTCGATCTCACCCGCGTCCGCTCCGGGCCGACCTGCGTGCGGCAGCTCGCGGATTGGGGCGCCAATGTCATCAAGATCGACGCCCTGATGGAGGACGCCGCCGGCGAACAGCCCGGCGGGCCGCGCCAGGGTCCGGACTTCCAGAACCTGCACCGCAACAAGCGGGCGATGACGCTCAACCTGAAGGACCCCAAGGGTCTCGAAGTGTTCCGGCGGCTCGCGGAAAAGGCCGATGTCGTGGTCGAGAACTTTCGCCCCGATGTCAAAGCGCGGCTCGGCATCGACTACGATAGCCTGCGCAAGATCAATCCGCGCATCGTCTATGGCAGCATCTCCGGCTTCGGCCAGGATGGCCCCTACCACAAGCGTCCGGGCTTCGATCAGATCGCCCAGGGCATGGGCGGGCTGATGTCGATCACCGGCGCCCCCGGCGAGGGACCGATGCGGGTCGGCATTCCCGTCGCCGACCTCACGGCCGGGCTGTTCTGTGCCATCGGCATCCTCACCGCGCTGCTGGAGCGCGACGTCTCCGGCGAGGGTCAGTGGGTGCAGACCTCGCTGCTGCAGGCCCAGATCTTCATGCTGGATTTCCAGGCCGCGCGCTGGCTGATGGAAAAGGACGTCGCCAAGCAGGCCGGCAACAACCACCCGACCAGCATTCCCACCGGCGTGTTCAAGACCTCGGACGGCTACATCAACATCGCCACCACGGGCGGGCGGATCTGGGAGCGTTGCGCGCGAAGCCATCGGCGCGCCGGACCTTCCGACCCGTCCCGAATACGCCACCGCGCCGGCGCGCTCGAAGAACCGCGACGCGCTCAACGCGGAGATCAACGCGCTCACCGAAAAGAAATCCACCGACACCTGGGTCAAGGAGCTCAACGCCGCCGGCGTGCCCTGCGGCCCGATCTATTCGATCGACCAGATGTTCGAGGACGACCAGGTCAAGCATCTCGGCATCGCGCAGGACGTGCCCAATGCCGAGAACCGTCACATCCGCCTGGTCGGCCAGCCCGTCACGCTGTCGCGCACCCCGAGCAAAATGGCGGCACGGCCGCCGGAATTCGGCGAGCAGACCGAGGAGGTGCTCGCCGAGTTCGGCTTCAGCGCAGGTGAAATCGCGGAGTTGCGGCAAGGCAAGGTGGTGTGACGCCAGCCTTGCGCTCCATGCAGTGCTCTTGAGCGAAATCCAGCGGCCGCGAAAAACCAAAGCCCGGCGACTTACGGGCTGGAGATTAGACGGCGGGCGGCGCATATTCGGAGGATGGCCGTACCCGTTGAGTTTCATAAAATCGAACCGATCCGAGAGGGTGGCTGGCGCGTTACCGAGCGACGTTCCGGCCGGGCTGACCTGATCGAGGTCTTCGCATCCCTTCATGATGCCAAAGAATGGATCAAATCGAGACAGGGCAACCTCCCGGATCAGAAGCCCGCGTCCTGATCGAAGCGGACGGACGCTACCCGACAGTCTTCGCCGGCCGCCACAGCCGTCCCACGCTGCCGAACGCCTTGTCGATCACCGGCCAGAACAACAGGACGATGGCCAGCGTCGTGATCGAGCCGACCAGACCATTCGACCAGAACACGGTCATGTCGCCGCCGGCGCCGATCATCGACAGCCGGAACGCATCCTCGGCGCGGTTGCCGAGCACCAGCGCCAGGGTGAACGGCGCCAGCGGAATGCCGATCTTCTTGAAGACATAACCGACGACGCCGAACCCCAGCATCAGCCAGATGTCGAACATCGCGTTCTGGATCGCATAAGCGCCGATCGCGCAGGACACCACGATCATCGGCGCAACGGCCGCGAACGGCACCCGCAGGATCGACGCAAAGATCGGCACCGTCGTCAGCACCAGCACGAGGCCGACGACGTTGCCGAGATACATCGAGGCGATCAGGCCCCAGACGAAATCCTTGTGCTCGACGAACAGCAGCGGACCGGGATT
This sequence comes from uncultured Alphaproteobacteria bacterium, assembly GCA_963734795.1. Taxonomy (GTDB): domain Bacteria; phylum Pseudomonadota; class Alphaproteobacteria; order Rhizobiales; family Xanthobacteraceae; genus Bradyrhizobium. Next base: position 443,574 of record CAVTIW010000005.1, on the reverse strand, counting down.
GAGTCCCCATACCATCAAGCCGCCGAGCAGGATCGCCGCGGTGCCGGAGCCGGGAATGCCGAGCGCCAGCATCGGCAACAGCGCGGCGGTGCCGGAAGCATGTGCCGCGGTTTCCGGCGCGAACACGCCCTCGATGCGGCCCTTGCCGAAACTCTCCGGATCCTTGGAAAAGCGCTTGGCGAGATTGTAGCCCATGAACGAGGCCGCGATCGCGCCGCCAGGCGTGATGCCGAGCCAGCAGCCGATGAACGACGAGCGCAGCAGTGTCACCCAGTATTTCGGCAGATCCTTCCAGACGCTCAGCACCACGCGCAGGCTGATCTTGGCGGCATGACCGCGCAGCGCCAGGCGCTCTTCCATCGTCAGCAGGATCTCGCTGATCCCGAACAGGCCGATCACGGCGACCAGAAAGTTGATGCCGCGCAGCAGATCGTCGGAGCCGAAAGTCATGCGCAACTGACCGGACACCGTATCCATGCCGACGCCGGCCAGCAGCAGGCCGAGCGACATCGAGATGACGGTCTTGTGCTTGGACTCGCGACCTAGGCCGACAAAGGAGCAGAATGTCAGCAGATAGACCGCAAAAAATTCCGGCGGTCCGAATTTCAGCGCGAACGACGAGATCAGCGGCGCCAGAAAAGTGATCAGCAGAACCGCAACCAGCGAGCCGATGAAGGAAGACGTGAATGCAGCGGTCAGCGCTTCCGCCGCCCTGCCCTGCTGCGCCATCGGATAGCCGTCGAAGGTGGTGGCCACCGACCACGCCTCGCCAGGGATATTGAACAGGATCGAGGTGATGGCGCCGCCGAACAGCGCGCCCCAGTAGATGCTCGACAGCATCACGATGGCGGACGTCGGGTCCATCGTGAACGTCAGCGGCAGCAGGATCGCCACCCCGTTCGGGCCGCCGAGGCCCGGCAGCACGCCGACGAAAATGCCGAGCACCAGCCCGACCATCATCAGGGCCAGCGTCTTCCAGGTCATCAGGACGGCGAAGCCGTGCAGCAATAGACCGAAGGCTTCCATGGAAGACCATCCTGGTTTGCGCATAACCTGGTCCGTGCCACCCTCAGATCAAGTCCGAGAGCAGGTCCAGGATCATGCGTTAGTAGCCGAAGACCGCCTCGAGCGGTCCCTTCGGCATGATGACGTCAAACGCGATGTCGAAAGTCACGAACATCGCGGCGCTGAAGACGAAGGCGGTAAGCAGCGATTTCCACAACGCGATCCGCCCGACCAATCGCATGAACGCGGCGATCAACAGGAAGCTCGCGACATACATTCCGAGGAATTGCGTGACCAGGCAGAACAGCAGCGTCGGAACGAACACCGCCATCACCCGTCGAAGCTGTGCGCGCGTGACGAAGGCTTCCGAGGCCTCCTTGCGCGCCAGAAAGCTGGTGACGAGGCCATAGAAGCTGGCGCTGCCGAGAATCACCGACAGATAAAACGGAAAATAGCCCGCCTGCGGACCGGTCGAATCCCAGCGCGATGCCGGTACGCCAATTGTCATATCCGAGCAGCAGCGCCAGTCCTATCAGCATCAGCGAAACCACGACCTCGGCGATGCGGGTGTTGGTCACGGCCGGCGAGTCAGGCTCCGGTGCGGTCGGATCGTCGACGACGATTTCAATTTCGGAGCCGGACATGGATACGGTCTTATCTGCCTACCAAGGGGCGTGGCGTGTTCTCCCCTCTGCCCTTGTGTTCTCGGCAGATGAGCAACTGTTAATCAAATTGGATACAGCGTTGATATCGCTTGCGTCAATAGGAATGCCGGTTACGCTCTACCCCTGCCGCGACGATGCGGTTCTGCCCATCTGGTTCGAGGCAGCATCGCCAGTCGAGGGTCAAATACTGCACACAACACGGGTGTCCTGATTTCGGCAAGATTTCTCGGATCGCGCCTTCAGAAATACGTCATCGAACCGTACGGCAAGGTAGCCTTGACTAGACTCAAGTGCCGGTGCGGAAAGTATCCGCCGCGAACTCGAGCGGATATGGATTAGCGGCGAAGGGTGGTGGTCAATCGCGCTGACAGGTTGCCTGAGGGTTTCGACCGCAGCATATTTTCTTCCGAATGGCGTATCACCCAGCGGTGCTTGATAGGGCCAGCGAGCGGTCCGCGCCTGCGCGCTGAAGCATATCGTTGCCGTGCAGCGGATTCTGGAACGCCGGTAAGACGCAGTCCTGATTTTCGAGGATGACGCCCGACTGGTACCGGATTTTTAGCGATCGATTGAACCGCGCACTTGGTGAAGCCGGGTGCTGGCCGCATCCGCGCATTCTACATCATCCAGGAGCCGCGACGAACTTCTATGCGCCCGCGACTTAACTCCGGCCCGGATAGACCGTCTATCCCGACAACCGGGTCCGCAACATGGAAACCTACGAGCTGGGCGTCATCGAGGCATAGGCGCGTCGCCTCGTCAGAGGAGGTGTGCGGCCGTATCAATTGGATTAAAAAACCGCACTACTCTCATGAACAAGACGGGCTAAATCCGGAGCAACTTTGGTCGTAAGGTGTGTAGAGTTATTTCCGGCGGGCAATTTAGGCGCACTGGCAATAAACTCGTGCCAACACCTCTGGTGGTGTAACCGACCATTTCAGCATGACGCCACAAACCTGCGGCCATTGATCGAGGTAATTTGGCTTCCAGGCGGATTGGAAAACCGCCCGGTAGACACAGCTGGCCACCATGCGTATGTCCACTCAACATCAGATCAAATCCCGCACCAGCCGCTCGATCATAAATTTCCGGAGTATGTGATAGCAAAATTGAAAACGCATCTCGAGGAATCCGCGACGTTGCTTTCTCAAGATCGTCGGCGCGGTAGAAGTGAGGGTCGTCTACCCCGGCCAAATATATCCGATCGCCACCGCGCACGATCGTCTCGCACTCATTGAACAGCATCCGGATGCCCATCGCTTCGAGCGACGGCGCCATGCGAATGCTGTCGTGGTTGCCAAGCACTCCATATATTGGCCCTTTAAGCTGGGCTCGCAGTTCATTCACGCCTTTGAGACTTTCCTCGAACGGTCCGCACGTCTTGCCGCGATAGTCGCCCGTTAGTACGCAAATATCGTATTGCAAATCGTTGACCATGCTGACAATTTTCCGCATCGCCCCCCCACTTATTTCGACATGCAGGTCACTGACGTGCAGAATGGTGAAATTATCAAATGCTACCGGCAGTTTGGCAAACTCAAGGGTGGTTCGCTTGACAACGACTTGATCGGCGCCGCGCCGCGCGCGGCTGTAGAGTCCCGTCAGCTTGAGAGCGCCTCTGACGATCCAAGGGGCGGCGTACCAATTTTCGAGATTGAAGAAGATCAGTCCTTGGCCAAAAAGTTGTGCCTCGTGTTCAGCCTCAATTTTGAGTCGCCGATCCACATGCTTGGCACCAATTCGTTTTATTAAATCTTCCAAAGTCACTCACTGGTAAGGGTTGGGATCCGGGGCGCGCGGTAGGCTGCCCTCATTTCCTGCTTCGGTCGCGACCAGACTTTAGGGAAAATCCCAACGCTCCGCCATTCTCCCGAGCTCGGATTTGATTTTGCGAGAGCGCGGGTGATTTCATAAAGCGACTTAGGATGAAAGGCAATGCGCGAGCCTTGAGGCTTGGTCGTTTAGCGATCTGGTCTGGCGCCAACGTGTCCGTGAATAGCCGCTGCCCTAACCCACCTTCTTCACAAGCAACAACCTGTTGTGCAATCGGATGAAGCAAGAGTGATCCATCGTGAAGGCAATGTCATTGCATTTGGCCGGCGAGTTGTCCGGCACAATAGCGGAGGCACGACGGCAATATCTACTTGGCCACAAACCCCGCTTCGGTCATCAGCGACTTGTTGAGCGCGTCATCCTCCTCGAGGAATTGCAGCATATCCTTGCCGGTGAGGAAGATCGGCTTGAGCGCCTGCTTTTCCATGTAGTCCTTATATTCGGAGGTTTGCGTCACCTTCTGGAACAGGTCGACGTAGAACGCCTGCTGCTCGGGGGTCACCTTGCCCGGCAGGAACATGGCGCGCAGCATCAGGTACTGCACGTCGAGGCCCTCTTCCTTGCAGGTCGGGATATCGTTCCATGATTGGGTATCGGTCACTTTTGTCGTGTAGGCGATCCGTTCCTTGTCGAACACGCAGAGCGCGCGAACCTGGCCGGCGCGCCAGACCTCGAGATTTTCGGATGGATTATTGACGTTGGATTCGGTGTGATTGCCGACCAGCTGCGTGGCCGCCTCGCCGCCGGACTTGTAGGGTAGATAGGCGAATTTCGCGCCGGTCTTCTGCTCCACGAACACGGTGAGCACGTTGTCCTCGCGCTTCGATCCGGTGCCGCCCATCTTGAACGGCGGGCTGGCGGCCTTGGCGGCGGCAATGAATTCCTTCACGGTCTTCGGCCCGACGGCATTGTCCCACAGCACGAACTGATCCAGCGCGACCACCGCCACCGGCGTCAGATCATGCCAGTTGAACGGAATTTTCGCCGACAGCGGCAGCATGTAGATCAGTGAATAGGCGATCATCACCTTGTCGGGGTCGCCTTCGCTGGATTTCATGTACATCAGCGCTTCGGCGCCGGAGGCGCCGCCCTTCAGCGACACCACCATCGGCTGCTTCATCAGATTGTTTTTCTGGATCGCGGCCTGCATCATCCGCGCCATCTGGTCGGAGGCGCCGCCGGCGCCGGCCGCGACCACGATTTCAACCGGCTTGGTCGGTTCCCAGGCGGCGATCGCCGGCGCGCTTGCTAACACAGCCGTCAGCGCGGCCGCGGCCTTGATGAGATGTCGCACGTGTTTCTTCCCCTTGATATTTTATGAGGTCAGCCGGTGCCGAAGGCGTTTGTTGCACGCCATCGGCTTATAGCGGCGAGTGCCAGCCGACTCCAGCCGCATTGCTTATGACTTTCGCATGACATCGAAGCTGACCGGACGCCAGCTTGGTTGCATCGCGGGATGGTCAAGGTGGCCTTGCGCCATGCCCGCGCCATGCTTGAAAGGTAGAGAAACGGCAGACTTGCCTGTACCCTGCGCATCCGGCGCAAACGCACGTAATCGCCCGCGTCGCGATGCGTCCGAGCTTTTGCCAAAATCTTTCGCCCGAAAACAGAGGGCGTGGGGAATGCAGGGCGCCCAGTGCACCCGCAGCCTCGTGTGCGCATGGTAGTGGTAAATGCACACGAGTTCACAGCGAGTTCACCGGAATCGACCGGCGTTCCCGCACGCAACGGCTTTAACGGCTTCCTTCGCGCTCTCCCCGGTGATCGGGCTTTCTTGTCACCGTCGGCGGCTTCTTGAGAGGTCCTCAGATCAGGCCGCGACGGTCGACGCCTCTTTCGATCGCCGATACTCTTGAGCGCCGCTTGTTCGACTTTGCCTTTTTCCTAGTTCAGGCCTTTGCCATCGAACCCCTCGCTGATACGGGTAATAGGGCCGGTATCCGGCCTAGCATTATTAGTCACCTTCGCCCGTGCGAGAGCGCAAGGATTGCCAAATGTGCTTTGATCGCTTGCGCGCTTGTCGATGTTCATACCGCTCAACAAATCTCGGAAAAATGAGACGCAAGGCTGAGAGAAGGTACTTGTGCAGCATCTTGGGCATCCTCTAACGCACCAGGAAATTTCAGGCTTTCAGCCCATTGGTCGCGTTCGGCGATTTCGATTTAATCTTCGGAGCGGCGAAACAGACTCTCAAGATCATCGAAGCACCCATTCATTACGAGACGCGCACCTTCGGCGAAACGCAGATCCCCACTTTCGCGACGGCTGGCTGTAGTTGAAAATGGTGTGGTTTGCCCATCGCGGTCTGACAGACTGCTGACAAACATTGATTATGGCCGTTGCACCGGCACGTTGCACCAGGGCACAGGCATGAGCGGCAGGTAATACTGGTTCCATTCGCAAATGATCTCTGGTCCTCTGCGTGCCGTCAACAGTTTGATGGGTTCAGCCTGACTTATGCCGATATGCAAAGCAACCAAAGTCGCCCCGATGGGATAAGCCCATTTGTGAAACCGCAGGTCGCAGAGCCGATCCAGAAGGATTGCCCCGGCAATGATGATCAAGGGGTCCGTAAAAATGAAATACTCGGCCTTGAGCCCACGGCGAATACCCAGTGAATCGATCCCTATCGCGCAAAGCATCAGCAGAGCCGCTTGTATGGCTGCCTGCTTTTCACGTCGTCTCCAAGCATAAACAATACCCGGTAAGATCAGCCAAGTCAGGAATACGGTCGGGCGCGGCGACGGAAAAAGGATGAACGTATATCGCCGGAGAACGCTTGCGACGCCGGAAAAAAGCAGGCCGATCGTCGCCAATAAATTGCCCTTATCGACGGCCGATATAGCTGGCGCATCGGCGAATGTGATCATCTCCTCAAGGGGATTTATGACCACAACAACATTGCTGGAATTGTACTCGATGAAAAGCGCTAGCAGGCCTAGCGATGCGCCCGCTACTATTGCAAACATCGACGAGAGTGTTTCGCTCGCTCGAACGCGCCAAAGCTTTGCGAAAATCAGCATGCAAATTGCGATCAACGTTAGCAATGCCGCCTGATAGACGCCAAATTTCCCGAAGAACAGCGGCTGCAACGCCGCCATCTCCGTGTGCGACGGATCAAGTCCAACTGCAATGAGCGGCACTGCGGCGTACAGTAACAGCCCCGCCGCCAGTGCAACAGCCAGTGTGGCAAGCCAGGCACGCGCGCCATTGTTCCAAAAATCGGTACTTGCCCCTCTGGGACCGCCGAAGGGCAAGATCAAAATTGGAAGCGCGGCCGTCAGCAGAATTGCATGAATCTTGTTCTCAAGGCCTAAGACACAGAGCATGGCGGCAACGGCGACCCAAAGCGGGCGCCAATTCGAGGCATTTCTTGCAACAACGATCAGAGCCATAAACGCAAAGACGAAGAAGCATCCTGCGATCATCTCGCTGCGCAGGATACGTAGATGAAATTCCACGCCGCCGGAAAACGCGAATGCAAACGTTGCGAGCGTTGCAACTCGCCAATCGCGAAAGATAAGGCGTGCGAGACCTGCAAAAACGAGCACAAAACAAGTTGCCGTCAGCCATGAAACCAACCGGGCAGCCCGAATGACACTGGTCATCGCGGCATCGAATGCGGACGCAACCGACGCCGACGGCATCTCGGAAAGCGACGAGACCTTAAGAAGGTGCAAGTAATGTAGTAATTGAATGCAACATTTTACGGAAAGAACAGTGAAGTAGGCCGGATGAGGGAAGAAAGCAGATTTCCCGTCGTTCAGAAGCAACGCGCTGTAGGTGACCATGAAATCCATATCGGCGTTGCGCCAATAGACTATGAAATAGCCGGCCAGAAAGAACGATGCCGCCATGAGCGCCACGATGAAGACGAGCCCCTCGCCCCACCCGAGCGGTGTCAACCTCTCTAAGGCGTCGCGGTGTCCAGCGCTGGCTATAGGGTCCAACATTTTGGGAGGCGCAACCGTTTGTATCATTAGCCGCAATCTCTAAGGCAGGTTCGCCGGAAACTCCAATTACCCATCCGCGCTTTATCTACTTGTATCGGCCGTTCGGGCCTATATTGTCAAATTGCGCAAACGCGCCTGCTGTGCTTTTCTAATCGGAATTCGAATGAAGACTGTTCAGAAATTAGCGGTTGCACGTGCAGCCTACAGAGTCATTCACGCGGCCCGCGCGGTCGTGGGCGGTTCCGATCGCTGCATCGCCAAGCGAAATGGCATCGCCTTCGAACTTGATCTCTCAGAGGGCATCGATCTTGCGATCTATCTCGGCGTATTCGAGTCCGGCACAAGGAATGCGCTCAAGAAACTGGTGCAGCCTTCGTCGGTCGTGCTCGATATCGGCGCCAATATTGGCGTTCATACGTTGCTTCTTGCCGATGCCGTGGGACCTTCCGGCCAAGTGCTTGCTTTTGAGCCGACCGATTTCGCGATCCAAAAGCTGCGTCGAAACCTCGACCTCAATCCGGATCTTGCAACGCGGGTAAAGTCTTATCATTGTTTTCTGGCCTCAAACGACGGAGCCGAAGTCCCCAGCTCGATTTATTCAAGCTGGCCTTTGACGGATGCCGAAGATCTGCACCAGAAACATTTGGGTCAGGCGATGCCGACGGAAGCGGCGCTTGCCCGTTCGATCGATGGCGTCCTGGCGGAATTGGGAAATCCCACCGTGCAACTCGTCAAAATGGACGTGGACGGATTTGAATCCGAAGTGCTGCGTGGCGCCGCGACGTTATTACGCGATAGCCGGCCCATTTTCATGATGGAGCTGTCGCCTTATGTACTCATCGAGCGCGGCTCCTCCGTGGAGGAGTTGATTTCCTTTTTTATTCCGAATGGATATCACTTTTTCCATGAGCGGACTGGAGAGAGGCTACCGTCGGCGAGCGAGGATTTGGGACGGCTAGTCGGGGACGGCGAAAGCATGAATGTCGTTGCTCGGGCGACCTGATGCCGCACGACCGGGGTTAGGCGCCCGTTCCGCCACACAACATATAGAAACGAATTGTCAACGTTCTGAAACGCACGCATTTCACTTGCGCCCGGTAGCTCGATTGCGTTTGATAGTTGCGGTTATTGCGACCGATGCCGGGCGTACCACCTCGGCGGAACATCGCGACTGGCCGTTCTGTCCAAACGACTTATCTTAAACCCGCTGATCAGCTTTTGCCTATTCGAGCATGGGAGGAGCCTTTGGCACCATTCTTGAGCTATCGAGCCTCGGTTGCTTGTTGGTGCAGGAACAGAGCTGTTGCGAGACGACGGCTTTCGCGCAGTGTCGGCAGATGCCGCCCAACGGCAGGTGGGAGCCCAGTACGGCGACAACCAAAGCCGCAGAAAACCCTAACGGGCTTTCGCGACCTTTCCGGTGCGGGAGTTTCGACCTGGACCAGACGTCGGAGAGTTGTCGGTGACCGGCGAACCAGCCGACCGCTATCCGATACGAAGAATTCTTTGCCTGCGCGAAAGCTCGACTGCCAACAAACAGCCCAGTGGCGATTGAACCCAAAAATTCGCGCCGCCTCATTCAATCACCTTATCCCAGGTCACACGAAGCGTTGGCGCAACGGCTGGATCGATATGGAACCAGCTTCAAGTCCTTGCCTGAGCGTCGGACCCTACAGCGGACTCCCTGGGAATCCAACCGCCGGCGTTGCCGGTTGGTGACATGGTGCCCGTGACGATGGATGACGAAAGGCGGCCGCGGCAGTGCGAGCGTAACGGCCACGGTCGAAGAAGTCGGTTTTACTTTCGGTGGTCTTGAGAGATACGAATTGGATCACGCCAGTGCAGCGCCCCTAACCGTGCTGCTGTGCTTCGCGCATTGCTGTCGCGCTGTTGGAACGGCGGCGGTCAAGGCCTATTGTTTTGGAAGCGTCCTCAGATAAGGAGTACCGCTCAACGCGAGTCCACATCGATAGAAAACGGGTTGATGGAAATGTGATCGCCTTTGTTGTGATCAGCCTTTTAATTGTCATCGCGTTCGCGTGACCCGGTCGGAATGGTGTCGGCAAGCTGCGTCACGGTTAGTCCGGAATACGGACAAGAACGGCTTCGAACGCCAAATTCGGCGCTTGTCTGGCAGTTCCGGTGCATGCCGCTGTCGTGAGCGCGGACGTACCGCTCACCGACAAGTCGACGGTATCGATGTCGAAAACGGAGGGTTGTCCCGGCGTGTGCCGCCGCGTCGCAACCGAAGCCGTGAATTTATCGCCGTTTTGAAAATATGTCCCGGTGTAGCCCAGCACGGTATCACCACCCGTAATCTTGCCGTTGTTAATCACGACAACGCCGGTGCCTTCTCTCAGCGGGGTTCTGAACCAAACTGAATAACTGCCGTTTTGAAGCATGCGCCAAAGTCCCGTGCATGTTTTCGATCAACGTGAGGTAGCATCGATAGGTTGCCGGATGGTTTACCGAATGCCGGGTTTTTGTTTTGATTTCTAAAGCGCGTGAAGCAACATGCCCGAGTTGGCATCGTCCCGCCACACCGAGCGCGGAACCCGGAACGCGCGGCTTGCCGCATCGCAGCGAGGAAAAGGAGCCGCGAGAAATTGCCGCACCGCGGCGATTTGGACATTGCTTCCCCGAAACGGCAGGACTTAGATGACGGCCCAAGGTCGCTTACCCGAGGAGGCAACCATGAAACCAACAGGAGCCGTTTTTCAGCCTGAGCTGATCGAATTGATGAAGGCAGTCTTTGACGATGCTACGGCAATGCTGCCCGAAGCGAAGCGCACGTCGGCGGTCAAAGCCGAGATCGCATCTCACATTCTTGCGTGTGCCGCGAAAGGCGAACGAGACCCCGTAGCGCTGAGAATGGCCGCTCTCCTGACTGTGGAGTGCACGCACTATTCGCACGATATCTCTCCAGAGCGCCGGGCGGTTTGACCGCTTGGCGTTGCGGTCCACTCATTTCGGGCTACGTACGCAAGCGCATTACGGGCTGTCACCGCAATTCGCCCTCACGTCCCTACTGTGCGATGCCCTCGCGACCAAACAATGCCATCAAGGTACCGGTCATGGTCGCGACCAGTTTCTCCTTCCCGTCCTCTGCAGCAAATGCTTGCGCGTCACAAACGGTGATGGTTCGGCCGGGCTTGAGGACGCGCGCTCGAAACAGAAAATAATCGCCTCGGGCCGGAGCGATAAGGTTGGTCTTGAATTCGACGGTCAGAACCGCCGCATCGTCGGGCATCAACGAGAAGGCGGCATAGCCGCAGGCTGTATCGAGCGCAGTCGTGATGATACCCGCGTGGATAAAACCATGCTGTTGCGTATAGGCGGCGGCATACGGCATCTTCAATTCGACCTCGCCGGCCTTCAGGTCGGTGATTTCAATGCCCAACGTCGCCATCGCGGTTTGGCGTGCGAAGCTGGTCCGGACCCGAGCCTCGAAGTTTGCATCTTTCGGATCGAATCTCGCCATCCGGGTAGCCGCCTGCTGCCTTACTTGCCCTTCCAGTTCGGCGTGCGCTTGTTGAGGAAGGCGTCCATTCCCTCGCGGAAATCCTCGCTCATATAGGCGCGCAGAATCAGATCCTCGCCCTCGTCGCGCGTCAGCGTCCGCCGGATGCGGCGCACCGCCTCCTTGGTGACTTCGAGCGTGATCGGCGCATGGCTGGCCACCAGCTTGGCGGTTTCATCGGCGCGGCGCTGCAGCGTCGCGACGTCGGGCACCACTTCGTTGAGCAGGCCGAGCGCCAGCGCCTCGGGGGCCTCGACCAGCCGCGCCTTGAAAATCAGATCCTTGGTCCGCGCCGGTCCGATCAGCGACATCAGCCGGGAGATGTTGGACATCGACAGGCAATTGCCGAGCGTGCGCGCGATCGGAAAGCCGATCCGCGTCGCCGCGGTGCCGATCCGGATGTCGCAGCAGGCGGCGATCCCCGCGCCGCCGCCGGTGCAGGCGCCGGCGATGGCCGCAATGGTCGGCACCCGGCAGGTCTCCAGCGCGCCCAGCACGCGATCGATCCGCGCCTCGTAGTCGAGCGCATCCTGCGCGGTCTTGAAGGCGCGGAACTGCGAAATGTCGGTGCCCGAGGCGAACGCCTTGTCGCCGGCCCCGGTGAGGATCATCGCCTTGATCGAGCGGTCGGTGTTGATGGCCTCGCAGATCGCCGCCATCCGCTCGTACATCGCAAAGGTCAGCGCGTTGCGGGCTTGCGGACGGTTGAAGGTGATGCCGGGCGATGCCGTCCTCGACCGCATAGATCAGGTCTTCAGTCGCTGGTACCGGGGCGTTCATGCTGCGATGCTCTTTCTGTTCTATCTCGCGTCATTGCGAGGAGCGAAGCGACGAAGCAATCCACCGTTTTCCGCGCAGCCTGCGGATTGCTTCGCTTCACTCGCAATGCGGCAACCTAACGCGATTCAGGCAACCGCGGCCTTTGATTTCGGCATCGGCACCACGTCGCGTCCCTTCAGGACGTCCATCGCGGCCAGCACGCCGCCGCCGCGATGCGGCACCTTGGCGAGATCGAGGCCCATCTCGACGCCCGACAGCGTCCCCATCAGCATCAGATCGTTGAAATGGCCGATATGGCCGATGCGGAACGCCTTGCCCTTGAGATTGTTCGAGGCCGGTGCCGAGCGACATGTCGAAGTTTTCCAGCACCACCTTGCGGAAGGCGTCGGCATCATGTCCGTCCGGCACCATCACCGCGGTCAGCGCCGGCGAATAGCAGTGCGGATCGAGGCATACCAGTGTCGAGGCCCCATGCCTTGACCGCCGCGCGGCGTCGCCGCGCCATGGCGCTTGTGGCGTGCGAACACGTTGTCGAGCCCCTCCTCCTCCAGCATCGCGATGGCTTCCTTCAGCGCGTACAACAGATTCGTCGCCGGCGTGTAGGGAAACGTGCCGCTGCTTGTTGATCGCAATCATGTCGTGCCAGTCCCAGTAGGACCGCATCGACGTTGTTGGCCTTGGAGGCGGCGAGCGCCTTTTCCGAGACCGCGTTGAAGCTGAGGCCCGGCGGCAGCATCATGCCCTTTTGCGAGCCGCCGACCGAGATATCGATGCCCCAGGCATCGTGCTCGTATTCGAGCGAGGCGAGCCCGGAGATGGTATCGACCATCAGCAGCGCCGGATGGTTGGTGCGGTCGAGCGCCTTGCGGACCTCGAGCGGATGGGTGACGCAACTGGTCGAGGTCTCGTTGTGCACGACCATCACGGCCTTGATCTTGTGCGCGCGATCGGCGGCGAGCCTGGCCTCGATCTGCTCGACATCGGCGCCGCGCCGCCAGTCGGTCGGCAGGAACTCGATCTCGAGCTTGAATTTCTCGGCGATGCCGCGCCACAGCACCGCGAACTGGCCGGTCTCGGCCATCAGCACCTTGTCGCCGGGCGACAGCGTATTGACGATCGCGGCTTCCCAGGCGCCGGTGCCCGAGGACGGATAGATGATGACCGGCTGTTTGGTGCGGAAAATCGCGCTGGCAGCCCGCCAGCACGGCGTAACCGAGTTCGGCGAATTCGGGACCGCGATGATCCAGGGTCGGCATGTCCATGGCCCGCAGCACCCGGTCGGGCACGTTGGTCGGTCCTGGAATCTGGAGAAAATGCCTTCCAGTGTGCACGGTCATCTGGCGTCCTTCCCGGGATATCTTGGTCTCGCAGGGCTCGAATATCACTATCCGGCGGGCTTGTCCCCCGCCCGGCGGGCGCCGTCAATGCACAAGGGCGAGGGCTTTGGCTGGAAACAGCACCCTTGCCGCGCATCGACGGGGTGGCGGCCCTCCGGCCGCTCCCAAAAAGGAATTAGTCGCCGCCGCGGGAGAGCACAAGCGCGGAAAGTTAACGTTTCCGCCCGTTCGCGATGTTGATTTCCGTATCGAAGCAAACCGGCTCGCGGTAACCGCGCGACACGGTCACGAGGCGCGGGTCGGCATCCCTGAGCGCCTGAAACACCGGCTCGGTCGCACGCCAGAGCGGCATGTGGCCCCGCAGCGCGCCGTCGTGATGGGCCGGCATGAAGACGTCCGGTTTGTAGACGCCGAGATGCTCGAGCGCCTGCTGCTCGGTCGGGACGTTCAGGATGTCGGCGGACAGCCCGACGATCGCAAGATCGACGCCGGCGATCTTGGCCATGGCGGCTCTCTCCTCATCGGTCACGTGACCGCCGCTGTCGCGGTACATGATCCGAAAGCCGTCATCGAGCGTGATCAGATAGGCGATTGTCCCCTCGGTGATGACACCGGGATCGAATGTTCCGCGCGCCTTTATCGCCTTTTCTTCCGCCTCCTCATCGAAAGTCGGCTTTGCAAGCAGAGAATTGTAGGCTGCCTCCATCACCTGCGTGACGTGCTTGTCGGGCTGTCCATGACGCGCGAGAATCGGCTGAACCGAGAAGCCGTCGAAAGGCAGCACTTCGCCGCCCTTGCCGCTCACGGTCCTGATTTGCGATGCAGGCACCGACTCCGACTTCAAGACGTCGGTTGTCAGAGCGGCCCCGACCAGCGTGGCGCCGGTCCTGATGCCGACCGAGGCTGCATCCGACATGTGATCGTAGTGGCCGTGTCCGATAATGATGGCGTCGGCTTTCCTGACGTCGGCGGCGGTAAATCCCAGCGGCGGATAATCCTTGCCGCGATCGAAATAGGCGTCGAGCAGGATGATCTTTCCCTTGTAGGCCAGTTCGAAATTGGAAAAACCGGTCCAGCGCACCACCAGCGTATGCGGGTTTTGCGGGCTCGGTCCGCCGGTCGATGTCAGCCGGTCGCTATAGCAGGCCGGATCGCGCGGCAGCGCCGCAAAGGCACTCGACCCGAAGGCCTCGCTTTTCTCGGAGCGCGGATCGGCGAACGGCTGGGCGCAGCCTTCACCGACCGAACAAAAAGCCAGCGCGGCAAAAACCACGCTCGAATATCTGACCATGTGATTTCCAATACCGTGCCAATCGAACGCGTTTCGAAATCCGCTGCCTTCTATCCCGCAATGACCGGCCGTCCAGCCGGCGGAGTGACGGGAATGGCGTCACCCTCCTCGAACGGCGTCTCCGGATGCATCAGGAACGCGCAGAACAATCCAAGCAGCAGCAGTCCCATCGACATCAGGAACGGCAGATACCAGTTGCCGGTCAGATCGATCACGTAACCGGCCACCAGAGGCGAGACAATCGCCGCCAGCGCCGAGCCGGTATTCATCAGGCCTGCGGCCGTGCCGGAATATTTCGGCGCAATGTCCATCGGCACCGACCACATCGGCCCGATCACGAGTTCGGCGAAGAAGAATCCGCCGGACAGGCAGATGGCGACGATCGTGATGTCGCGCGTGAACAGGATCGGAAACAGCGACAGCAGCGCGCCGGCGAAGCCGGCAACGGTGACGCTCAACCGCGCGAAGCGAACGCTGCCCGTCCGCTTCAGGATGCGATCCGACAGAATCCCGCCCAGGCTGTCGCCGATCACGCCGGCGAAGAAAACGCCGGAGGCGAACAGCGCCGAACTCCTGATGTCGAGATGGTAGCTGTTCTTGAAGAACAACGGCAGCCAGTTCAGATACAGCCACAGGGTCCAGCCGTAGCAGAAATAGGTCAGCGTGACCGGCCACATCCGGCGCAACAGCGGTCCCCAGGGGACCTGAGGGCGCGCATTGACGGGACGTGGCGGAAGCGACGCCAGTTCGGCTTCGGTGATGTCAGGATGATCCTTGGGCTCGTTGCGAAAATACAGCGCCCAGACCACGCCCCAGACCAGGCTGACCAGTCCCAGCACGACGAAGGAGCCGCGCCAGGTCAGCCAGGCCATCAATGCGCGATCAATGGCGGGGTAATCGCATTGCCCAGCCGCGCAAAGGCGTGGGTGAGTCCTTGCGCGAAGCCGCGCTTGACCGCAGGAGTCCAGTACTGCATGGCGCGGGTCGCGGTTGGAAAGGTCGCGCCTTCGCCAAAGCCGAGTGCGACGCGCGCAATGAACAGCGTCGGCAGGCTGTTGACGAAGCCGGTCATGATGGTCGAGGCCGCCCAGATCATGCCGCACCAGAACAGGGTTTTGCGCGGCCCGAAGCGGTCGCCGACCCAGCCGCCGACCACCTGAAACAGGAGATAGGGATAGGCGAAGGCCGAGAACACCAAACCGAGCTGCGTGTTGCTGAGGCCGAGTTCCTTCTGGATCTCGCTGGCCGCCGTAGAGATGTTGACCCGGTCGATATAGGTGATGAAGTACATGATGCAGAGCATCGCCAGCACGACATAAGTGGGCTTGAAACGAAGCCGCATTTTCTTCCTCCCGAACAGCTTTATTGGTTTTGCGGCAGCGTCGTCCGGCCTGCACCGATCGCGCAGATCGCCCGGTCCTGCTAGGTCTTGACCACCTTCAGTTGCGCCGGCGAATTCGAGTCGGTTCGCGCTTCCAGCAACTGCATGGCGGCGTCGACGCCGCCGGCCCGGTGCGGCACGCCGGCGGCGGACAGACCCATCTCGACGCCGGACAACGCCCCCATCAATGTCAGCTCGTTGCACTCGCCGAGATGGCCGATGCGAAACACCTTGCCTGCGAGTTTGGAGAGGCCGGAGCCGAGCGACATGTTGTAGTTGTCCAGCACGGTCTTGCGGAACTTGTCGGCGTCGTGCCCCGGCGGCATCAGCACCGCCGTCAGCACCGGTGAATACTCGGCCGGTTCAAGACACAGCACTTCAAGCCCCCAATGCGCGACGGCGGCGCGGGTGGCGGCCGCGAGGCGCTTGTGACGGGCGAACACGTTTTCCAGCCCCTCCTCCAGCAGCATCGCGATGGCTTCGCGCAGGCCGTAGAGCAGATTGGTGGCCGGCGTGTAGGGGAAGAAGCCGGTCGCGTTGGGCTTGAGCATCTCTTCCCAGTCCCAGTACGACCGCGGCATCTTGTTGGTCTTGGCGGCAGCACGGGCCTTTTCGGAGATGGCGTTGAAGCCGAGCCCCGGCGGCAGCATGAATCCCTTTTGCGAACAGCTGACGGTGACGTCGACCTTCCACTCGTCGTGGCGGAAATCGACCGAGCCCAGCGAGGAGATCGTATCCACCAGCAGCAGCGCCGGATGGCCTGCCCTGTCGATCGCGGCGCGGATGTCGCCGACCCGGCTGGTGACGCCGGTGGAGGTCTCGTTGTGCACCACCATCACCGCCTTGATGGCATGCGCCGTATCCTGCGCCAGCTTCGCCTCGATAGCAGCGGCATCGGCGCCGTGGCGCCAGTCGCCCGGCAGAAATCGACCTCGATGCCCCAGCGCGCCGCCATCTGCCGCCACAGCGTGGCGAAATGGCCGGTCTCGACCATCAGCACATTGTCGCCCGGCGACAGCGTATTGACGATCGCCGCTTCCCAGGCGCCGGTGCCCGACGAGGGAAAGATGATGACAGGGCCGGCGGTCTTGAAGATCTTCTGACAGCCTTGGAATACCGCCTTGGCAAGCTCGGCGAATTCGGCGCTGCGATGGTCGATGACCGGCATGTCCATGGCGCGGAGCACGCGATCCGGCACCGGGCTCGGGCCGGGAATTTGCAGAAAATGGCGTCCCTGATGCTGGGTCATGATTTCCTCACCTGATCTTCTGTCAAGCAGTTTTGCATTCAATCCTATTGGTATCAACCAAAAAATTGTGTACAATTTATGCGTCGACGGCTCTTCCTCCCAAGCCTATGTTTCCTCTCATGAAGCCTCTGATTCCCAGTGACGCTGCTTCGACACCCCTCGGGGCCGGCGCGGATTCCGGCCGCGAAGACCAGTCCCTGCATGACGAGATCCTGACCCGGCTGCGGGACCACATCGTCGAGGGCAACATTCCGGACGGCGGTCGCGTTCCCGAACGCCAGCTTTGCGAGATGCTGGGCATCTCGCGCACGCCGCTGCGCGAAGCCCTGAAGGTGCTGGCGTCGGAAGGATTGGTCGAACTGTTGCCGAACCGCGGCGCCCGGGTGCGGCAATTGAGCGAGCGCGATCTGGCAGAATTGTTCGACGTCATGGGCGGGCTCGAAGGCCTCGCCGGGCGGCTTGCCTGCGAAAACATCACCGATGCCGAAATCGCCGAGATCGAGCGGCTGCATTACGAGATGTACGGGTTCTACCTGCATCGCGACATGCACGGCTATTTCCGCATCAACCAGCTGATCCATCAGAAGATCGTCGAAGCCTCGCGCAACGCGGCGCTGCTCGGCGCCTACGCCAATTTCGCCGGACGGATCCGGCGGGTGCGCTACTCCGCCAATTTCGCCCGCCAGCGGGAGCGATGGGGCGAAGCCATGCGCGAACACGAGACCATCCTGGACGCGCTGCGTCGCCGCGCCGGCAGCGAGCTCAGCGACATCCTGTTCCTGCATCTGCGCAACAAGCGGACCGCCGCCGTCGAGCACCTGAAGGCGGCCGACCCGGCCGCGCCCGAGCCGGCCTGAGAATTCGCGACTTTGAATTCAAAATTTCGAGAAAGCCAAAACGAATTGCATTTGCTGTGCGCCCCGAATACCAGCAAGCAATGCACGATGGCAGCGGCCAGCGGGGTGGGATGTCCGACAACGGCTTGACGACACTAAAAGACCGGCTCGCCCGCGAGATCACGGGCGAGGTGCTGTTCGATTCGTTCAACCGCGGCCGCTATGCCACCGACGCGTCGTTCTACCAGATCGATGCCGGCCGGCGTCGTGATTCCCCGCACCATCGACGAGGCGCTGCGGACGCTGGCGATCTGCCGCGACGCCGGGCGGATCGTCACCCCGCGCGGCGGCGGCACCTCGCAATGCGGCCAGACCGTCAATGACGGCATCGTCATCGATTTCTCAAAGCACCTGAACCGCATCGTCTCGCTCGATGTCGAGAACCGCAGCTGCGTGGTCGAGCCGGGCATCGTGCTCGACGATCTCAACCGCCAGCTCAAGCCGCACGGCCTGTGGTTTCCGGTCGACGTCTCCACCGCCTCGCGCGCCACCATCGGCGGCATGGCCGGCAACAATTCCTGCGGCGGCCGTTCGCTGCGCTACGGCACCATGCGCGACAACACGCTGCTCGATGGACGCCGCCCTCGCCGACGGCACACTGCTGCATTTCGGCGAGGTGCCGCGCGATCTCGCGCAACTGAATTCGAGCGACGACGGATTCGGGCTGTTTCGCGACATGCTGGCACTCGGCGAGCGCGAGGCGGCCGAGATCGCCGAGAAATTTCCGAAGGTGCAGCGCCGCGTCGGCGGCTACAATCTCGATGCGCTGGTGCCGCGCAATGCCGCCAACAACATGGCGCATCTGCTGGTGGGATCGGAGGGCACGCTGGCCTTCACCACCCAGGTCGAGCTGAAGCTGTGGCCGGTGATCCGCAACAAGGTGCTGGGCGTCTGCCATTTCGGCAGTTTCTACGAGGCGATGGATGCCGCCCAGCATCTGGTGAAGCTTCGCCCGATCGCGGTGGAGCTGGTCGATCGCACCATGCTGTCGCTCGGCCGCGAGATCGCGATGTTCCAGCCGATCATCGGCACCGCGGTCCGCGGCGATCCCGATGCCGTGCTGATCGTGGAATTTGCCGAGGAGGACCAGGCCGAAAACCTCCGGCGGTTGAAACAGCTCGGCGAGCTGATGGCCGATCTCGGCTTCGGCTGGGACCAGCCCGCAGCGCAAATGGGGCGGCGTGGTCGAGATCATCGGAGCCGGGCCTGCAGACCGGCATCGCCGAGTTTCGCGCCGCCGGCCTCAACGTCATGATGTCGATGAAGCAGGAGGGCAAGCCGGTCTCGTTCGTCGAGGATTGCGCGGTGCCGCTGCCGCATCTGGCCGACTATACCGAACGGCTCAACGCCATCTTTGCCAAGCACGGCACCCGCGGCACCATGTATGCGCACGCCTCCGAAGGCTGCCTGCATGTGCGCCCGGTGCTGAACCTGAAACTCGAAAAGGACGTCAAGGCGATGCGCGCCATCGCCGAAGAAACCTTCGCGATGGTGCGCGAATACAAGGGCTCGCATTCCGGCGAGCACGGCGACGGCATCGTGCGATCGGAATTTCACGAGGCGATGTTCGGCGCGCGCATCGTCGCCGACTTCAGGGAGGTCAAGCACCGCTTCGATCCGGAGCAATGTGCTCAATCCCGGCAAGATCGTCGATCCGCCCCGGATGGACGACCGCACGCTGTTTCGCTATCCGCCGGATTACCGCGTCGCCGAGCTGAAGACCGTGCTCGACTGGTCGGCCTATCCCGGCGCCGGCGGCGGTTTCCAGGGCGCGGTCGAGATGTGCAACAACAACGGCGCCTGCCGCAAACTCGAAGGCGGCGTGATGTGTCCGTCCTATCGCGCCACCCGCAACGAAAAGGATGTGACGCGCGGCCGCGCCAACACGCTGCGGCTGGCGATCTCCGGCCAGTTGGGACCGGACGCGCTGGCGTCGGACGAAATGGCGGAGACGCTAAAACTCTGCGTCTCCTGCAAGGCCTGCCGCCACGAATGCCCGACCGGCGTCGACATGGCCAAGATGAAGATCGAGGTTCTCGCCGCGCGGGCAGCAAAACACGGGCTGTCGCTGCGCGACCGGCTGGTAGGCTATCTGCCGCATTATGCCAGCCTCGCCTCGCGCCTCGCCCCGCTCGCCAATGTCAGAAACAAGAGCCGGTTGCTGCGAATGCTGCTGGAAAAAGTAGCCGGCATCAGCGCGCAGCGCGCGCTGCCCGCGTGGCGGCGCGATGTGTTCAAGTCCGACGCCGAGGCGGTCGGGCCGGCCGATGGCCGCGAGGTCGTGCTGTTCGCCGACACCTTTAATCGAGCCTATGAGCGCGAAAATCTCGACGCCGCGCTGCGCGTGCTGGTCGCAGGCGGATACCGCGTCCACCTTCCAAGGCCCGCGGATGGCGGCAGGCCGCTATGCTGCGGGCGGACGTTTCTCTCGGCGGGACTGGTCGACAACGCGCGCACTGAGCTCGACCGGCTGGTCGCCACCTATGCGCCCATTCGCCTTGCGCGGCGTGCCGATCGTCGGCCTCGAGCCGAGCTGCCTGTTGACGCTGCGCGACGAGCTGCTGTCGCTGCGCTCCGACGCGACGGCGAAAAGCATCAGCGCGCACGCGCTGTTGTTCGAGGAGTTTCTGGTCCGCGAGGCCGAGGCCGGCCGCCTGCGTCTGCCGCTCGGCCCTGTCGCCGGGAAGGCTTTGGTGCACGGTCACTGCCATCAGAAATCGTTCGGCGCGTTCAAATCGGTCGAGCAGGTGCTTCGGCTGGTTCCCGATTTGAACGTCGAGACCATCGAATCGAGTTGTTGCGGCATGGCCGGCGCCTTCGGCTACGGCGCCGACACCTATCAAGTCTCGATGGACATGGCCGAGCTGTCGCTGCTGCCGGCGATCCGGCGCGCGGATGATGCGACGCTGATCGTCGCCGACGGCACCTCGTGCCGGCATCAGATCAAGGATGGCGCCGAGCGTAGTGCCCTTCACGTCGCACGCGTGCTGGCGATGAGCCTCGACAGCGCACGATCCACCCCTTAATCCCTCACCTACGTAAAGGAACCACTCCATGGCTGAACTGACCCTCGATGTCGCGCGCAAAATTCTCGATGCCGCCCTTGCCAAGGGCGTCGAGAAGAAGCTGAAACCCCTTGTCGTGACCGTTCTCGACGCGCGCGGCTGCGTCAAAATCACCGCTGCGCAGGACGGCACCAGCCTGATGCGGGCCGAGATCGCGCATGGCAAGGCTTACGGGGCTCTCGCCATGGGCATGGGATCGCGGGCGCTGTTTCAGCGCGCGCAGGAGCAAGCCTCCTTCATCGGCGCGGTGAATACGCTGGCGCAGGGCCGCGTTGGTGCCGGTGCCCGGCGGCGTGCTGATTCAGGACGGCGGCGTGTTGCTCGGCGCCGTCGGCGTCAGCGGCGATACCTCCGACAATGACGAGATCTGCGCGATCGCCGGCATCGAGGCGGCCGGGTTGAAGGCGAATGCGGGGTAGCTGTATCTGGAATGTCGTCCCGGCAACGCCCGTGACCCAATCACCGGCCTTAGTTATGACAGAAGGTGTCTACTCTCAGCGTCAAAGCGATAGGTCACGGCGTATGGATCCCGGCTCTCGCTCGCTTGGCCGGGACGACGGATGAGACTGGAAGCTACTTCACCGGCCATGACGGTTTGCGTTTTTCGCCGAAAGCCTTGAGGCCTCCCCTGGCGTCCTCGGTCATCGCCAGCAGCGCGATCTGGCTTTCCGTGTAGGCGATGCTTTGGTCGAACGACATCGAGGCGATGGCGCGCATGGCGTATTTGCCGGGCCGGATCGCGGTCGGCGACTTGTCGGCAATGCGGCCAATCAGCCAGTCAAGGCAGCGCCTGCTACCGCGGCCATTTGTTGACATATGCCAAGGCATATGCCACAAGTTAACGATGACTGAGCGGCACATTAAACTTTTCAAGAATGGGCGGAATCAGGCGATCCGGATTCCGCGCGAATTCGAACTGCCTGGAGAGGACGCCATTATCCGAAAAGAGGGACAGCGGCTGATTATCGAGGCGGCGCCGCCCAGATCGCTCCTGGCAGTTCTTGCAACGCTGCAGACGCTCGATGAGAATTTTCCGCCGATCGAAGATCTCCCGGCCGATCCGGTGGATATCTGACGATGCGATTTCTGCTCGATACCAATATCGTATCGGACCTCGTAAGACATCCCCACGGAAAGATTTCCGATCGAATTTCGGAAGTCGGCGAACAAGATGTTTGTACAAGCATCGTCGTGGCGGCCGAATTGCGCTACGGGGCCACCAGGAAAAATTCTCCGCGGCTTACCTCGCAACTCGAAGCTGTATTGGGCGCCATTGAAGTTCTGGCTCTCGAAGCGCCGGTCGACGCCGTTTACGGTGCGATAAGAGCAGGCTTGGAGCGAACCGGCCAGCCTGTTGGCGCAAACGACTTGCTCATCGCCGCTCACGCACTGGCGCTCGACCTTACGATGGTAACCGACAACGAGCGTGAGTTCTCGCGAATTGATAATCTACGGGTCGAAAACTGGTTGCGGTAAAGGTGATCCTCCGGGATCGCCTCCAGGCAGTCCGTCAAACAGACGATCCTGCAACAGGGAGCCGGCTACTTCCCCGGCCATGACGGCTTGCGCTTCTCGCCAAACGCCTTGAGGCCCTCTTTGGCGTCCTCCGTCATCGCCAGCAACGCGATCTGGCTTTCGGTGTAGGCGATGCTTTCATCGAACGACATCGAGGCGATCGCGCGCATGGCGTATTTGCCGCGCCGGATCGCGGTCGGCGACTTGTCGACGATCCGGCCGATCAGCCAGTCGATCTTGGCGTCGAGTTCGGCGGCGGCACCACATAGTTCAGAAGCCCGGCGGCCTGCGCGCTCCTGGCGTCGAACGGTTCGCCGGTGAGCGCCCATTCGTTGACCAGGCGCCGCGGCGCGATCGATTGCAGCAGGCTCATTACCTGCATCGGGAACACGCCGACCTTCACTTCGGGCAACCCGAACATCACGTGGTCGGCCGCCACCGCCATGTCGGTCATGCACAGCAAGCCCATGCCGCCGGCCATGCAGACGCCGCCCACCCGCGCGATCGCCGGCTTGGTGGCGTTCTGCGACAGCCGCAACAGATCGGCGTAGTCGACGTTCGGCCTGGCAAAATCCATCGCGAAGGCGGCACCGCTGTTCTGCAGATCGGCGCCGGCGCAGAACGCCTTGTCGCCGGCGCCGGTCAGGACGATGACGCGCACATCCCGATCGTCATGCGCGTCGCGATAGCCCTTGGCGATGCCGGCGACGACGTCGCCATTGATGGCGTTACGCCTCTCCGGCCGGTTGATGGTGATCCAGAACGCCTGCCCGCGCTTTTCAAGTATCACGCTGTTGTGGTCGGTCATCGCCCTGCTCGCTCGCCTGATTGATGTCGGCGGACATTAGCGGCAGGATGCCGGCGGACTGCAAGGACGATTTAGGGTGTCGGGATGGCGGCAACAGCCTTCTTCACCCAGACCTTGTTGTCATGGAATGCGGCGCCGCCGACCGGCGCGACCGCCTCGGCCCCGGTCAGCATGTTGATGCCGCGACCGCCGATATGGGCCTTGTTCGGGTGCACCGATTCCGCGATCAGCACGCCGCGACGCACGCCGTCGAACAACCTTGCGGTCAACGTCGTCTCGCCCCTGACGTTGCCGAGCGTGACGGCGTCGCCGTCGGCGATCCCGAGCGAGGCGGCATCGTCGGGATGGATCATCACGCTCGGCGCGCCCTCGCGCGCCTGCGACGATGGCGTTTCGTTGAAGCTGGTATTGAGGAAACTGCGCGACGGGCTGGTGGCGAGCCGGAACGGATGCGCTTCATCCGCCTCCTCGATCGACGGTCCAGTGATCGGGCAGCGTCGGCATCTGGTCCCACGCGCCCATCATGCCGGCATTGCCGAGCGGCACATGCGCCCAGTCGGCCTTGAAGTGGAATTTGCCGTCGGCATGCGCAAAGCCGTCGAGATAATGCGAGGTGCGGAAATCCGGCTGGAGGTCGCGCCACAGATCGGCTTGCAGCGTCTCGATGTCGCCATGGCCGCTCTTCTTCAGCGTGGCGTCGATCAATTCGCGCGGCGACATTTCGAAGCCGGGATGCACGGCGTTGAGGCGGCGGCTGAGCCCCCGCAACACCTCATGGTTGGAGCGGCATTCGCCGGGCGGCTCGATCAGCTTGGCGCCGACCGAAATGTGCTGGTGGCCGCCGCCGTAATAGAGATCGTCGTGCTCCATGAACATCGTCGCCGGCAGAACGAGGTCGGCCATCTGGGCGGTTTCGGTCATGAACTGCTCATGCACCACCGTGAACAGGTCCTGGCGCGCAAAACCCTGGCGCACCAGCGCCTGCTCCGGCGCCACCGTCATCGGATTGGTATTCTGGATCAGCATCGCCTTGACCGGCGGGCCGTTTTTCAGCGCCGCCGCGTCGCCGGTCAGGATGCGCCCGATCTTCGACTGGTCGAGCACCCGCGTGGTGTGA
This sequence comes from uncultured Alphaproteobacteria bacterium, assembly GCA_963734795.1. Lineage (GTDB taxonomy): Bacteria > Pseudomonadota > Alphaproteobacteria > Rhizobiales > Xanthobacteraceae > Bradyrhizobium. Next base: position 419,159 of record CAVTIW010000005.1, on the reverse strand, counting down.
TCGATCGCGTCATGGCCCTCGATCAGCGATTCGTTGAACTTCCAGATCGCGTAATTGTTGAAAAACGCGCCGCCGCCCTCGTACTGCCAGGCGCCGGTCACGGCCGGGATGCACAACGCCGCATGCATCTGCGCCGCGCCATTGCGGCTGCGGGTAAAGCCGTAGCCGAGCCGGAAGAACGACCGCTTGGTCTGCCCGACCGCGCGGGCGAACGCCTCGATCTCCTGCACCGGCACGCCGCAAATCGATGAAGCCCATTCCGGCGTGCGGGTCGCAAGATGCGCCTCGAGTTCACGCGGGGCAATCGGTATAGCGCGCGAGATAATCGCGATCGGCATAGCCTTCGCGGAACAGCACATGCATGACGCCGCAGGCGAAGGCGCCGTCGGTGCCGGGCCGCAGGATGATCTTGATATCGGCCTGCTTCATGGTGTCGTTGTTGTAGACATCGATCGCCGCGATCCTGGCGCCGCGTTCCTTGCGGGCGCGGGCGGCATGCGTCATCACGTTGACCTGGGTATTCACCGGATTGGTGCCCCAGATCACGATCAGGTCGGAGACGCCCATCTCGCGCGGATCGACGCCGGCGACCTTGCCGGTGCCGGCGGCAAACCCGACCCGTGCGATGGTCGCGCAAATCGTGCCGTAGAAGCGGGAATATTTCTTCACATGGGTGAGGCGATTGATGCCGTCGCGCATCACCAGGCCCATGGTGCCGGCGTAGTAATAAGGCCACACCGACTCGGCGCCGAACTCGCGCTCGGCCTGATTGAACCGCGCCGCGATCTCGTCCAGCGCATCGTCCCATGAGATGCGCGCAAACTTGCCCGATCCCTTCGGGCCGACCCGGAACTGCGGATACATCAGCCGATCCGGATGATGGATGCGCTCGGCATAGCGCGCGACCTTGGCGCAGACCACGCCGGCCGTATAGGTCTGCAGCTTGGAACCGCGCACCCGGCCGATGGCTGGAATTGTCGATCACCTCGATATCGAGCGCGCAGGCCGACGGGCAATCGTGCGGACAGGTGGAATGCCGGATGTCGACCTTGGCGTGCTGGTTCATGCACCGACAGGTAGCATCAAAAGCCCGGGCAGCCGAGCGCATTTATCCGGCATGCATGTACGAAAATTGCGCGCAAGCCATGCACTAAGCGCCGAGATAAGCCCCGCCATTGGCGTGGATGGCCTGTCCGTTGACGTGACGCGCAGCCGGGCCTTCGGGCGCGGCGTACCGATCGGCCCTGGTCTATCGTCGACAGCCTATTCCCGTTGCAGCTAGAGTTGGCAGACAGATTTTGGACCAGCCACCAGTCCGCCACAGAACGACACCCGGGAGATTGAAAATGACGGGCCCAAGGCTCGCCCTCGCGCTGGCGGCAATTTTTCTTGCGACTCCAGCTCTGCTTGCGACCGGACGTCTCGCGCAGGATTATCCGTCGCGGCCGATCAGGATCATCGTCCCGTTCGGCGCCGGAGGCCCGGCCGACGTCACGGCCCGCCTGATCGGCAATATCCTGCAGGAGAAGTTCGGCCAGCCGTTCGTGATCGAGGACCGGCCCGGCGCAGGCGGCGTGATCGGCACGCTGGAAGCCGTCAAGTCGCCGCCCGACGGCTATACGCTGCTGATGATGTCGAACACCCAGACCGCGAACGAATCGCTGGTGCCGCAGCGCAAATACGAATTGATGCGCGATCTGGCGCCGATCGCGCCGGTCAATTCCTCCGACCTCGTGATCGTCGTGCACCCGTCGGTGCCGGCCCAGACGCTGGCCGAGTTCATTGCGCTGGCCAAATCGCAGCCGGGAAAACTGAACTACGCTTCGTCCGGCCAGGGCACGCCGTATCACATGGCCGGCGAACTGTTCAAAACCATGGCCGGCATCGATGTGGTGCACGTTCCCTACCGCAACAGCGGCGAGGCGCGCAGCGGGGTCATCGGCGGCCAGGTGCAGATGATGATCGACGCGGTAACGACAATGGCTCCCAATGTCGGTCAGGGCCAGGTGCGGGCGCTCGCCACTACCGGCAAGGCGCGTTCCAGCGTGCTGCCTGACGTGCCGACGGTCACCGAGGCCGGCGTCGCCGGCTACGAGGCGACCATCTGGCTCGGATTGATGGCGCCGGCCGGCACGCCGAAGCCTGTTATCGAAAAGCTGAATGCCGCGGTGAATGACGCGGTGAAGCGGCCGGACATTGTCAAACTCTGGACCGAACAGGGCGCGGTTGCGATGTCCATGACACCGGATGAGTTCGACAAATATCTGCGCGGCGATATTGTGAAGTGGGCCAATGTCGTCAAGCAATTCGGCGACAAACCGCAGTAAGGTCAGACTACAGGTGCCACCCGCGATGCCGAGCATTCAATTCCGCCTCAACGGCGTCGAGACTGAGGTCGACGCCGATCCCAATTCATCGCTGCTCACCGTCCTGCGCATGACCGGGCCGCATTTCAGCGTCAGGCGGCTGACGATCGCCGTCGATGTTGGCGAGGCCATCAATCCGGCCGGCGTGATCAATCAGATCGAAGGTGGCGCAATCCAGGCCACCAGCTGGGTATTGAAAGAGCGCGTTCGCTTTGACCGCCAGCGCATCACCAGCAACACATGGGCGTCGTATCCCATTCTTCGCTTCAGCGAGGTGCCCGAGGTGCAGGTCGAGATCATCCCGCGGCCGGAGCTGGAGCCGCTCGGTGCCGGCGAGGCCGCCCACGGTCCGGTCACAGCGGCGATCGCCAATGCCGTGTTCGATGCGCTCGAGGTGCGGGTTCGCAACCTGCCGATTACCCGCGACAGCCTGATCGCGGCGATGGAATTGAGTTCATGACCAGCTTGAACATTCTCAGCGGCGGCGCGGCCCAAGGCCTGGTCGCGAGCCTGGCGCCTCAGTTCAAGACGCTGACCGGCCTCGACATCAAGGGCGAGTTCGGCGCGGTCGGCACCATGGCCGACAAATTGCGTCTGGGCGCGTCGGCAGATATCTTGATTCTGACGGCGGCATTGATCGCGAAGCTGGCAGGAGAAAACCTCGTCGTCGGCGCCTCGATATCCGACATCGGACTGGTTGAGACCGCGATGGCTGTTCGCGCCGGCGATCCGGCGATCACGGTGAACGATGCGGCAAGCTTGCGCGACGCATTCCTCGCGGCCGATGCCATCTTCGTTCCCGACACGAAAACATCCACCGCAGGGATTCATGTCGCGAAAGTTCTGCGGCAGCTCGGCCTTGCGGATGAAGTATCCGCGCGGCTGCAAATCTTTCCCAACGGCGCGACCGCGATGCGCCAGCTGGCGTCGTCGGATGCCACGAGGCCGCTCGGCTGCACCCAATCGACTGAAATCATCAGCACCGAAGGTGTGATCCTGTCCGGTTCGTTACCGCCGGGATGCGAACTCTCGACCGTGTATACCGCGGCGGTGACCACGCGGGCCGTCAACGCTCGCCAGGCCCAAGCGTTGATCGATCTGTTGATCGGCGCTGAACAGCGCGAATGGCGTGAGCGCGCGGGTTTTCTGGACGCCGGCAAATAGCGGCGTTGTTTTCCCCCGCTTATTTGGCCAACTTCGTCAGGCCGGTCGGAGGCCCGTCGACGGCGGTCCAGCCGCCATCGACGAACAGCGTGCTGCCGCTGACATAGCTGGCTGCGTCGGAAACCAGATAGGCCACGGCGGTCGCGACTTCATCGGCGCTGCTCCAGCGGTGCCCGGCGTAAAGATTGAGGATCTCGGGCCGTTCCTTGAAGGGCGCGGTCAGCGCGGTCTCAACGATACTTGGCGCGATGGCGTTTAACCTGAACTCCGAAGCGGCCCACTTCGATGCAAAACCCCTTACCGGCAGGCCGATCGGGCGGACACCATGAAATTGACGCGATTGACTTGGGTCCATTCGCAAGTGCCTTGGAATCTGCTTATTGGATAGTGCTCCAGAAACCGAGGCCTGGACTCAAGCGTCCGGCCGTCGCAGCTGAAGGTGGACCAATGTCGACGAAAGATGAAAGCGGCGCTCCGGCGCCGTCAGGCGAGCCGTCGAATCGCAGCTTCGACGAGAGGCCGATCCCTGATGCGGTCCTTGCCATTTTCCTGGCTGTCCTCGCGGCGGCGCTCGTGCTTGGCTATCTGCTTCTGAACAAGATGGTTGAGATCTCGCATCAGGAGGACTGCATGCTGGGCCACCGCGGCAATTGCGCCGCAAGCGAGACGCCATCCACCAGATAGGGTACGCTTATCTCGCCGCACTGGAGCGCTTCTGGCGACGGCACTGGCTTAGGCCGTGAACTCACAAATGCTCCGCGCGGACCTCTCGCTGGAGTTAGCTCTGCCCCAAATAGCAGGCAAATCACTGCATCGTTGCAAAACGACGGGCATATATTTCAGCGGCGCCCGCACCAAGTAACGGATTGTTCTGGTGGGTGCCCTATGGACCCAACCAGATCGCCAAGTCGATTATCAGGTACTGTCCTAATTTGAATTTTTAAGGCGACTTTGGCCGATATCGCTTGGTTTAGTCGCACCGAATCTAAGCGGCTCGTTTTCACTAATAATGCCAAACAGCCCCATCAATCGCACAAAGACCGCGACAAGCGACATCAGCGACACAACTATAATTGCGGCGCAGACCCACAAGATAATTACGACAAAATCGACAAGGGCCATTTTCATGGCGATTCTCACTTAAGACGTCAGTTTCCACCAATTCCTCGAGCGGCCATAGTCGATCCGTCACGTTCGCTATGATGGAACAGGCCCAACACCTAGAGCTATTGCCTATCCGCCCTTCTCACGCTTCAATAGCGCATGATCAACCTGTCTCCGAAATCGTGGCTGCGGCCGCTTGGAATTGCGCTCGTGGTATTTGCCGTGTGGTTCGCGCTAGGCGTTCTCACGTTTCAAGACGGACCCAACGACAGACCGGCGATATTATCGCTGCTGCATTTGAGCGGACAATAGCGCGTGCCCGAACTCTTCCTCCGCAAGGTCGACCATCCGCAGGTGACGGACGCCTAGCGGCTCATCGCAAGGCTCAAACGCGCCGAGATCGAGGCCGGCTCGATCGGCCGGCAGGTCGAGCACGAAGATGTCCTGCAGCACGAAATCATCGGGCTTCGGATCGACATGCCTGAGACGCGCGTGCATCAGCGTCTGCGGAAGCCTGCTTTAACTTTAAATTGCACGCTCGTCCGACGTTCGTTCCGATCCCGCCGGACGTGCGGCGAGTTTCGCTTCCCGGTTTGAACCAGATAAAATGTTGGCCGGACCTCGGGAAGCTCAACTCTCATCAGAGGGTGTCGGGGTCACTGTAGCCTTCTCACCGGATGAGGTGAGACGAGCCAGTACGGCCTGCTGTCGCATCCATTGCATTCTCGGCCTCGCCGGATAGCCCCCCCAGGTTTGTTCCGGTGGAACGTCGTTCATAACGCCCGAGCGCGCCGCGACCCGCGCCCCCTTCCCGATCGTGACGTGCGGCGCGAGCCCAACGGCGCCACCCAGCACGGCAAAATCCTCGAGCGTCACGCTGCCGCTCAATCCCGACTGTGCAACGATAACGCAATGACGGCCGATGAACGCGTTGTGACCGATCTGACATGAATTGTCGATCTTGGTGGCCTCCCCGATCATGGTGTCCCTGACGCCGCCACGGTCTATCATGGTCCCGGCGCCGATCTCGACATCGTTCTGGATGATCACGCGGCCGGTTTGCGGAACCTTTGTGCCTCGCGACGTAGCCGAAGCCGTCCTGCCCGATGCGGCAGCCGGGATGGATCACCACGCGATCGCCGATCAGCGCATGCATGATTGAGCATCCGGCGCCGATCGTGCAGTCGCGGCCGATCAAGACGTCCGGCCCGATCACGGCCGTCGCGGCGATGATGCTTCCCGCCCCGATTTCAGCGCGTGGCCCGATCACGACCCCCGGATCGACCGTTACCCCGCTCTCGAGCCGGGCGGTGGGATGAACGGTTGCGCCCGGAGCAACGTCATTGGCCTCGAACATTGAGATCGGGCGCAGGGATTGAGGGTAAAGCTCGCTGTGCACGGCGACGAAAGCGCGATAGGGCTGCTGGATGCGCAGCACTATGAGTGCGTCTGGCGCCCTGCCTTCAAATCGCTGCGGCATCAGGCAGGCGCCGGCATTCGTCGTCGCCAGGGCGTCGGCGTATTTATTACTTTCGATGAAGGTCAGATCGGTTGGCCCGGCGAGGTCGATTGGGGCGACATCCGTAATCAGATGCGCAAGTCGCGTTGCGTCAAGCAATTCGGCGCCGGTCAGCGAAACGATTTCGGCTACCGTCAACCCCGAGGGGCCATCAAAGAAACGTCGTTTCCTCATATCCCAATCCTTGATCGCGATCGGAAAAACATCCGGCCATCGAAATCCCGCGGGCGACATGTTCTGCCAGATTGCGCTGACGCATTGGTGGCAATAGTGACGAATTGATTTCGTCGAGAGCAGCGTTCAGCAAGCGTACATATAGATCCGAAAACTCCGCTGCGCTGTCGCGCTCGCTATCGATCACGCCCACGGTTAAGCTCCAATGTCTGGCCCGCTGCGTGCATGTTGGCACGGGGTTTCGTCGAGGCAATGTTACAAATCGGAAAGAGTGGGGCAGCGTCGGCTTTCGTAACCGAATTGTGATTTTGCGTGGATCGGTGGTTAGGTGGATCGGTGGTTAGGAAGGATATCGCTGCTCCGTCAATCATCTCATGGTCCATCGTCAGAAGTCCCGGCGTTATCCCAGGGGTTTTTGTTTCCCGAAGTTTCAACGCCGCGATTTAACTCGAAGGGGCACTGCGGCCTGGCGACCGTTTGCGAACGCCGGATCAAATATAGATGTCTGCAAAGAAGCCTGGTGCGGCCAATGAAGACAGAGAGGCGGCTCAGGCCGCTCTCGAAGCTGCACGCCAAATGCCCGTTGGTGCCGAGCGCTGCGAAGCCCTGAAAAAGGCTGGCCAGCTGCGATAAGACGCCGACGGGAAAAGGACGCGCAAGGCCGACCGCACCAATAAGCGGGATGGATCTGGACGATGAGAGATGACGGTGTTTCTTCACGGCTGGGCTCGGTCTCGCCGTTCCGCCGTCGCTTGCCCGGCCGCGCCGCCGAAGTGATCGAATAACAATATCGTTTGCTGCAGTGCATGATTGGTACTTCCCGTGCAGGCACGATGTCCGACTGGATTCGGCACCCTCGGCGGGCTGGGCCCGTGCGGTCGCCATCATCGACGGTTAGAGAGGCCGGAAATGTCCCGGCCAAGTCAGCATCAAGACATCAATCGGCTCTGACGCTGCGAATTTTCATGGCGGGTTGCGCGAGTTGCGTCGGAGCGATCTCGGGCACCATGAAGGCGCCTGCAAACTCGGCCTGAGCCGCCTCCGATATCCAGTTGGATGCGGCCGGTTGGGTCATCGCCAACCCGAGCAGCGCGATGGCAAAAAGTGCGGGTACGGCAAATAATCCAACGCTCCAACTGCGGTCGAAACGGTTGCGGCTTTCGCCTGATCTGTCGAACGTGCCGTGCATGGATGCCTCCACATTGCGGGTGTGCGGCAACCTGATAACTCAAACCGCAACCATCGAATGTGACTTGCTTCACATTACGAGATAAAACATTGGGAATTCTGTCCACGACATCGGGCACGCGACACGTAACTCGCTAACCGCCTTCGTTTCCCGATCCTGCTTCAATCAACGCCAGGAGCGACTCGGCATTCAGGACAACGATGGCCCCGTGTTCGAGGCGCACCCAGTTGCGCGCTGCCCAAACCCGCAACTGTTTGTTGATGCTTTCCCGGGTCATGCCGACCATTTCGCTGATTTCCTGCTGGGTAATGGCGATCGATCGGCCCTCAGGCGCGAGCGCGTGTTTCTCCGTTAAACGAAGAAGCGCGCTGGCGAGCCGGCCTGGCAGATTCTGAAGAATAACCTGTTCGACCTGATCGCTGGTCCAGCGCAGGCGCGTGCAAAGCAGCTCAATGAACTTCATCGCAAGGGCCGGCTGGCTTCGCACAAAGGGAAGAAATTCGCGACGATCGATCACAAAAATTTCGCAATTGGTATTTGCCGTCGCATCGGCCGTCCGCGGCAAACCATCGAGCAGCGCGATTTCCCCGAAAATCTCGCCGGGACCGATAAGGTTGAAAATTGCGCTGCGACCTTCGGCAGACGAGATGCTCATCTTCACCGTGCCGCTGATCACCGCGAACAGGCTGTTGCCGAAATCTCCCCTGGAGAAAATCGTGGTTCCCCGCTTCAGGGTGGAGTGTTTGGCATAGCGGCAGAGCTGGTCGAGAGCCTCGGGTTCAAGGTCGCGAAAAATAGCATGCTTGCGCAGGACCGCTAATTTGTCGCTCGAAAACGAACGAGCTACGGCTTTTTTGTTCTGGGGCACGCCGGTCACGACCATCTAAATAACTTACATTGCCCATCATCGACGGATCGCGCTGAATGCACGGCTGGACGAGAGCGCCAGTCCGCCGCACCTGCGGATTATACGCTCCCATCATGAGCACAGCAAGAAAGGCCTGGATTATCTCCAGGCCTTTCAATTAGTTGCCTGTGGAAGATCGACCACCGGATGATCAGCGAACGAACCACACGGCGAGGATGCGCGCAGAGCGTAGCGTTCTGCGGCGGCCGCGACGGCCTCCAGCACTGTTACGGCGCCGGTCGGCACACCCCCTCATTCGTTGGCGATACCCATTTCCTTGATCACGCGCGCATATTTGGCGAGCTGATCGCGTGTCATGATACGCAGCTCATCGGCGGTGCTGCCGCGCACCGCGAAACCCAGTTCCTCGAGCTTGCGGCGAATCTCGGGATCGCCGACCGCCTTCAGGACCTCGGCGTTCAGCCTGGCGACGATGTCCGCTGGCGTACCGGCGGGCGCCATGATCGCGAACCATGAATTGAAGAAGAACCCCGGCAAACCGGATTCCGAAACGGTGGGCACACCGGGAAATTGCGGCAATCGGCTCTGCGTGGTCACCCCGAGCAATTTGACCTGGCCGCCGCGCACCAGCGCGGCGACGGTCCCGAGCCCCTGAAAGGCGACGGGAATCTGGCCGCCGGCGACGTCGGTTGCAGCCTGCGTGGCGCCCTTGTAGGGCACGTGGGTCAGCGATATGCCGGCGCCGGAGGCAAACATCGCCATCGCCAGATGCTGCGGGCTGCCCGGGCCGCCGGAACCGTAGTCGATCTTGCCCGGTGCCGCCTTGGCCGCGGCGATCAGATCGGCCGCGGTCTTGTAGCCGGTCCGGTTGTTGGCGATCAGTCCCCACTCTACCGTGGCAACGAGCGACACCGGCACGGATGACGTTTCCAGGTAACGGCGGCCGCAACGCTTTCGAGAATGATTGCTCTGTCGCTTCTAGCTTGGCAATGTGTTCGACAAGGAAATGAAGAAAGGCCGGCATGTCAATCGATCGGTCAAAAGGTGTTTGGTCCCGGGATGAGGTGACGCGGGTTTGAGATGAAGACGGACGGGTCTTTCGTCGAGGCTGCGCAGATAGCCTCAAAGGGCGTTTTCCATCGTAGAGCCTTGAGGTGCTTTGCAAAATTACGGGCGGCCACGAATGCAAGGACGTGAACCTTCAGACTTTCGAGGCCTGGGTAGTGGAAGGCCTTGACGGTCGCCTCTTTAATCGTCCGGTTCATTCGCTCGGCCTGACCGTTCGTCCATGGGTGATACGGCTTGGTTAGCCTGTGCTCGATGCCATTGTCGGCGCAGACCCTATCGAAGATGTGGGCGCTGAGATATCGCCTCGAGGCTCCGTTCCTGTTCTTCGGAAGATCCGCGAAAGCCATGCCGTTGTCGGTGAGCACCGTATGGATTTTGTAGGGAAAGGCTTTGACGACGTTCCGCAGAAAGTCAGCGCCATTCATCTTGCCGGCGTTCTCCCGGAATTCGACATAAGTGAACTTCGAGACCCATCGATCGCCAGGAACATGTTGATTTTGCCTTCAGCGAGCCGCAGCTCGCAGATATCGAAGTGGACGTAGCCGATCGTAGTGTCCGCGAACCGGTCTCGTTTGGAAGCGTTATCCTCGCTCCCTGGCAGGCGAGAGATGCCGTGCCGCTCAAGGCATCGGTGGAGACTGGAGCGCGTAAGCTTTGGAATGGTGTCCTTCAGGCAGCCGAGGACATCATCGAGCGGCAGCAGTGTTCGCTGGCGAAATCGACGATCATCGCTTCCTCGCCCCGCGTGAGCACCGTGCTCTTGGGATCGCGAGGCCCCATTGGAGCATCCGCTGTCGTCGTCCGGGACCTCCACTTGGCAACGGTCGCTCGGCTCAAGCCGTAACGGCGGGCAAGGCTACCGGTCGCCTCTTTCGACGCTTGGAGCTCGGCTCGAACTCGCGGCGTCGTGCGGGCGTTGCCGTGAAGAATGTCTGCCATAGCGCTTCCTCCGACTCGCGTGTCAGGATAGCGCCACAACTCTCCGGGACCAAACACCTAGAAGCTGCTAGCCCGCCGCTAAAGCGCTGGCCCAGCTGAAATCATAGTGCGAGCTCATCGCTTTCATCACGACGACGGCGGTCAGAACAAAAATGATCTGCACCAGGGTTCGGGTCGTGAAAACCTTGCTCAACAATGTCATGTGATGCTCCGTTGCTTTCCTATAGGGCATCGGAACGTCTGATACAATCAGGCTTCGAGGCGCTGTCGTCCGGTCGCGGTGAACCAAAACCAGCCGACCTTGCCCTGGCCGCCATTCCAAAACGAGAAAAAGCCCGGCGGCCATCAGGCCACCGGGCAAGTTGGAGATTCTCGGGATTTTGCCATGCACTGCAGGCCGATGCACCGGAACGAGCTGAAGCGCCATGAACCGAAACGGAGCGTTTAGATACCAAGGGGTAGCGGAGTTAGCCCATGAAACGCACCATTCGTTACCCTGCTTCTGTGTTCGCTGATACGCCGGTCATTCCGTGGTTAATTTCCGGGACATGATCCGGCCACACGGTCACAAGCGCAGCGCTGCGATCGGCAATGCCAATATCGACTTCTGCTACCGCAAGACGGGACTGACCCGGTATGAGGTGGACACCCAGACCTTCAAGGACTGCATGATGACTCGCGGATATCGCTGGCTCTCCGCCGGGACGGTGCCGGACCCGCCTGACGTAAAATCAACGGACGACAGCTTCATCGATCCTGACACCTGGATGAGTTGCCGGGACGTCGGGGGGCGGCGCGCTCTGTGTGCCGCCGCAGGGCACCGTTCACTATCAAAATCGGCACGGCCTCAATTGCACGCGCACCGGAAATCGCTTCGGTTTGCTCGAACCTGTAGGGTTAGCGAATCGGCCGCGACAGGCGATCGAGGTCGCCATTGCAAACGCGGCGCGTTCTTACCCAATGGATTTTCGCCAGTACAGCGTGGTCGGCCAGGCCCATGGCGTTTGCGGCTGGTACAGCCGATAGCCGGCGCGGATGAAGTTGTTCGCAGAGGCGAGATTGCCGGTGGTGTCAGAAACCACCCAGTTCCATCCATTGTGTCTAGCGCGCGCTTCCATCGCCCGCATCAGGCGCAATTGAAGCGCGTTGCCGCAGTGTTCTCTCAGCACGCCAACCCGGCAGAAATATCCGGCACTGCAGGCGCGCGTTGACGGAACGACGCCGGCGAAGGCGACCGGCACGCTCTCGTGGGCCACCAATGCCCCTGTCGAATTCCGGAATGCAAGCGCCGTCAAAGAAGGTCAGGCGATGCAGCTCTGTCAGCGTATCCGCGATGTCGTCATCTTGCCCGTCGACCTCGCGAATCCTATACATCCGCTCCTCTTCAAAACGAAGCCGACCAGCGTTAAACTGCGCCCCGAATGATGATCCGCGCGTATCGCTTCAACGTGTCGTCGATCGATCGCACCTGGTTGATGATATTGCGATGAAAGTTCGGGATGCCGTTCCGGAATGCGCCATAATCGCCTGCCAGGTCGTGCGGCGGTCGATCGCGGAGCTATGCGTCGCCGATCACCGGAATGACCCGGCCATTCTCGAACGATGGCTGAGCAACAGGACACCTGAAATATTTCGATCGTGGATCAGGCCGGGCAGTTCGCTGCTTGTCGCAGCCGAGGACGACAACATCCTTGCCGCAGGCTCCGTCACTGACGCCGGCGAGATCGCGCTCAACTACGTTTCGCCGGATGCGAGGTTTCGCGGCGTCAGCGCAACGCTGCTGGATGCGCTCGAATGCCGCGCGATCGAACGCGGCGTCGAGTTGTGCACGCTTAAGAGCACCGAAACCGCGCGGCGCTTTTATCTCGCCAGAAACTATTCCGAAGCGGACCCGCAGACGGCAAATTCGGCACAACGTCTGGCTACGCGATGACAAAGCGTCTTCGAATCACCTGAGGCATCGCCATGCCTTTTCGATTTCCTTCTCTGAAATTGCCTTTGGCGCGCGCCCAAAATTCCACGACTGCCTTGCCGTATTGTGCTACGGCTTTCTTCACGACCCAGCAGGTAACCGCGCACACGCGGGTAATGAGAACACCGGAAACCCTAACCAAGCAATGGCGCGGATTATTTTCCGAGCACAACCTTGACGCCGAGCCACACCATCCCGACTAACCCGGTGACGATAGCGGTAATAACGGCCTTGAATGTACAGCTCTGCGCCTGCTCGACGCTCTTGCGCCAGCGCCGCAGATACTGAAAATCCGTCCGCAATTCCTTGCGGTCCTCTTCCTCGATTCCGAACGAGGTCAAGATAGTTGCGACGGTCTTGACGATGGCTTCATTGACCTCGTTGTCATACAATCGCTTTTGTTCGGCCACCACTTCGCTGACGATGCGCTTGATATCCTGCTCTTGCATTTCGGCAATTCGATCCCGCCGCCGTTACAGCGCGCTCGCCATGGTGCCGCGATGGTCGACTGCACGGCGGTCTTGCAGTTCGACGGGCCGACGGCGGCGACGAATTCGCGGTACTTCTGGAAAATCAGGATCGGGCCGGGATAAACGGCGGGCGTCGTGCCGTCCGCACTGGCCGGCGTTCCCATCGCGGTGGCGGCAATGGCGAGCGCGGGACCTATCGCGGTGCTGTCCTTGGCGTCGGTCGCCGATTGCAGCGCCGCCTTGATGTCAATCACGAAAGGCGCCGCGGCGCCCGCCACAACTGCATCGATGCAGTTCTGGATATCGGTGACAAGTTTAGCGACGGTCGGATTGGCGAACAGGGTGACGTCGCATGCCCCAGGCTTGGCGGGCGCCGACGTCGCCCCGTAGCGGATTCAAGTCATTGACGATCTGCTGAGGGTTTTTCAGTTTCACCTGTACACTGGCGTACGCCACGCGCGGCATAGTTATATTCCCGCCATAGCCACAGCCGGCCGCCGGGCGACCAGCCTGTCCACGTCGTAGCGCAAGGCCCGCATTCGATCAGGGCGTCGAGACAACGTCGGGTCGAGGCGTCGTTGCCAAGCGTGGTGTCGCCGGGATGATCTGGGAATGGCCCGCAGCCGGCCGGCTCGTGGATCGACGCACGGCCCAGCGGATCGCCCTGCCCGAGCTGCCGATCGTAGAGCAGCGGCCCGCTCGCTGACCGCGGCGACGAACCACCACGGCACCGCGGCTGGTAGCCGACCGACTTCAGGCCCTTGGTGACGCCGACATAGCGCACCCAGGCGTCCGGCACGCGCAGGCGTTTGACGGTGACGTCGAATGTCGAAATCCGCTCGACTTTCATATGCATTGGCCTAGCGATGGGCGTTGGCAACCTTAAGGGCGACGATATTGGTCATCGCAGCATCCGCGGCTAAGCATCTGGCATAGCGGTAGCGTCCGCAAAAGCGATGCCGGTCATAGGGTAGTCTCCGGGGTTGGCCTTTTGCGATAGGGCGCTTGGCTTCTGTATCCATTATTGATACAACAATTCTTGACTATGTATCATAGCATGATACATAGTGGCCATGATCAGAAGCTTACACTACGGTCAGACCGAGGACGCTTCAACGGTATCATTCGCAGGGGTTCTCCGGCTGATCTGATCAAGGTGGTCCGGAGAAAACTGGCTAGCCGCGGTTCTCGAAAAAAGCTCCTCCCGGTAACCATCTGGAAGCTCTCAAGGGCCTCCGGCCCGGTAACATTCGATTCGCGTGAATGACAATTCCGCATCTGGTTTGTCTGGACCGCGGAAGGGCCGATTGACGTCGAGCTTGTCGACTATCACTAACAACCACCGACCGTGGGAGGTTCGACACCATGATCAAGACGCTTGCACCTCTTCACCCCGGCGAAGTCCTCCGGGAAGAGTTCCTGATCCCTCTCAGTATGTCCGCCGGCGCGCTGGCGAAGGTTTGCCGCGTTCCGCGAACCCGCATTGAGCGCCTGGCCAATGAAGAGACCGGCATCACCGCCGATACCGCGCTGCGATTGTCCAAGGCTTTCGGCACCACTGCCGCATTGTGGCTTAACCTGCAGAACGACTTCGATATCCGTATGGCCACGCGCGACATTCGCAAAGAGCTGGACAAGATCACCCCGGTTATCGAGAGGAGGAGCGGTGCGCCTCGAGATCATGCATCTTGACAAGCGCTCCGCCTCAATCGTATCGCGCGATGCAGAAATTTTAGCACCGCTGCGCTCGCAATAAGTACAATCTCTCAGATAGTGCGGATGATGTAGTGATGATCGAAGCAGTGATCTGGGATTTTGGCGGCGTGCTCACTACCTCTCCCTTCGAGGCTTTCGCGCGATTTGAGATCGAGCGCGGGCTGCCCGCCGACATCATCAGGCGCACTAACGCGAGCAACCATTGGGAGAATGCCTGGGCGAAGTTCGAACGGGCCGAATTGGACCTCGAAGCGTTCGATCAGCTGTTCGCGGCGGAATCGCTGGCGCTAGGCGCGGAGGTTCGCGGCAAGGATGTTCTACCACTGCTATCGGGAGACCTGCGGCCTGAGATGGTCGGGGCACTCCGGCGTGTGGCAACGAAATTCAAGACCGGCTGCATCACCAACAACCTGCCCGCCAACGCCATCGGCAGCCTGGGCGGCCGATCGATCTACGTCGCTGAGGTGATGGCGCTCTTCAATCACGTCATCGAGTCGGCGAAGATCGGGCTCAGAAAGCCCGACCCACGCATCTATCGAATGATGACCGAGGCGCTAGGCGTCGATCCGGAGAACTGCGTCTACCTTGACGATCTCGGCGTCAACCTGAAGCCGGCGCGCGACATGGGAATGACCACGATCAAGGTGCTCAATGCGCCACAGGCCATCGCCGAACTGGAAGCTTTGACGGGGTTGTCGCTTCGTTCACCGATCAGGTAAGGAAGGCCCGCCCCGCAACGACGGAGGAGGACAATGGGTAATGCGCTAGGTAGTCCGGAAAACTCGACTGCCTCAATCGCCAGCGGCCGATCGCGCGGCACAGTATGTTTGCATGTCGACCGATTGCCAGCGATACTCTATCGGAAATCAGGCTGCCGTGATCGCGGCATACGCGCAGGCGCATAACCTCACGATCGTCAGGACCTATCGCGATGAAGGTGAGAGCGGGCTTAAACTCGAGAACCGGCTTGATCTGATCCGGTTGCTCGACGACGTCCGATCCGATCATGCCGACTTCAATCACATCCTGGTCTACGACGTTATGCAGCCGCCACCGAAGTTGGGCTGCACTTAAGCCGAAATCAGATGTCACTTGGAACGGCGCTGTCGCTTCGCAAGCCGGACGCCTGCTCCGCCGCCATTCTCTAGGATAAACTCCACGCTGGCTTCTTGGAGAGCGGCTACGAGAGACTCTCCGGTTTCGGCGCGACCACCAATGTCTCCCTCGGCGGTCTCTAAGCCTGCCCGCAATGACCATCGCTGCAAAAAAACGGAAACTGGCCTGCGATCCTCGCTAGTGGGAGTTCCCCTGCTCCAATTCGCGCTCGAAGATCGCAATCGTTCCTTGATGTTCAACCGATAGCGATCGGTAATGGGCCGCCATTTCTCTGAAGTGCTGGCGGGAAACAGGGTCGTGCGCTCGGTCGGCACGTTCTTCAAACATGCGAGCTCGCTCGATGAGGTCTTTGGCATTGCGCATCGCACAATCTCCCAACGAAACTGCCTACGTATATAATGTTTGAGATGCTGTCCCGCGGCTCTGAGCACGGATTTTTTTAGAGCCCGGCAGAACGGCGCGACCGCCCGACGTTTGTGAGGCAACTACCCCAGCCGCCCTCAAATGAAAAAGCCTGCGCGGAAAAGCGGATCGCCCTGCTCCAGCTGGCGATCCCAGCGTGGTAGTCCGCCATATTCCCCCTCGCTGACCACGGCGACGAACCAACACGGCACGCCCTGGTAGCCGACGGATTTGAGGCGCGTGGTGACGCCCTGGTAACGCGCCTTGGCGTCCGGCGCGCACAGGCGCCTGGCGGCGGCGTCGAACGCCGGGATGCGATCTGCCTTCATGTGCGTGGCCACGCCCAGCGCTGCGCGTTGGCGGCCCTGAGCGCGATGATATTGGTCATCGGCGCGCCCGCGGCAAGCGCCCGCAGGTGCCGTGTCGGACATGGGGATTCGCCTGGGGGTGGGGCTATTCGACGTGGGATTGAGCGTGGTAGGGTCCGCACCAGTCAGGGGGTGCTAATGTCCAAATTCCGCGAATGGGGCACGGTGATCTTATACGAGCAGGGTCCGGTTGACGGCGGGATAGCCCGCCTCGCCACCATCGCCTCTATTAGAGACGGCGTTGCGTGGGTCGATAACAGACAGTTCCTAGTCGGCACTCCCGAGCCGTGGGACATTCCCACCGATCGCACAAGTCGGACACGCTTTGTCTTGAAGCCCGACACCCCGGATAATCGGCGTTTTCACGGTTTGGATTAGCGTCATCCCGGTGCGCTAGTTGCTTTCCATGATGATCCAGTTGGTACCGTCACTTTGAAGCCTCGCCCCTTTGCCTGCTGTGACGGCGGAATAGCGCGCCCTTGGCGTCAGGGGTGTTCAACGGGCTCGCCTCGGATTGAGCAATCCAAACACGTTCAAGGGTTGGCTTAGTGAATTGCGCTTGGGCCACAAGAAATACGGTCGTGGTCGTCGCGAAATGAAAAGGGCGTCTTGATAATCGGAACGGGCAGTGGCAGCGCTTGCCGATTCAAACCCCTGCCGATCCAAAACGGCCATTGGCCGTGTCCAGCGTCGCCGATGTCGTCGAGATCGAGCAATTCAGATTAAACGATCACCGCGGTTGAAGCGCCGCTATTTTGCCCCATCGATATATCCCAATCCCCCGCCGACGTTCTGCGGAGTAGCGGAGATTGCCACCGCCGCGGCCGGGGAAGCGATGTTGCTTGGATTGCTTTCGCCACGCTCGCCTTGGTGTTCAATGACGTGCCAGGCATTCAGTCGTTCTATGGCTACAAGCTACCCTTCGAGGAGAAGGCCTTCGATACGGCTATCGCAATCCATGTTCTTGAGCATGTTGAGCTGAACGTCTTTTCTTGAACGAACTAAGGCGCGTCTCGAAGCGAGTTTTGGTTGAAGTGCCCCTCGTACAATACATTCAGATTGCAGCATTCCATAACGATGGGAAAAACCGTTCGGGCACATCAACCACTATACTTTTTGCCGTTTCCGAATCTTCTGGAGACCTGCGGTCTGAAGCCCGTGGCAGCGAACATCTTTCCGAATTCGCTAGCCTACGAAACCTTCGTCGGAGGCCGCGCGTTCGGTTCGGTCAAGCAGATCATCCGCTAAGCTGCGTTGCGGTAGCGCCCGCTATTTCTCGGCGCAGGTATGTGCCAGCCTGCACCGGTCGATATTAAATGATGCGCAAAATGTAGTTACAGATGATTGTCGGATGCACGGTTATAACCGGTGTGCTGATGCCGCCCTGCGCCGTGCCTATAAATGCCTGACCGGCGGCGGTGTCATTGGCGACGCCGTGCTATATTAGCAGTCCTCAAATCAGTATTGGTGGGAAGTGATGATCGCGGCAGTGATCTGGGATTTTGGCGGCGTGCTCACCACTTCTCCCTTCGAGGCTTTTGCGCGGTTCGAAATCGAGCGCGGGCTGCCCGCCGATTTTGAGCGTTCAGGATTTACAAAAGCCCGCGGCCAGTTTTCTGGCGCGGGCTTAATTCTTGCGACGATGAACATATGCCGGTGATTTGCCCGACGGCGCAAGTATTTTTTCGTCGGCAGCGCGCGTTCAAAACAGCTTTGGTCCATGGCGATCGAGCTTCGATGTCCAGGAAGCGTGAGCCAGCCAAGAATGCTGTCGGGGATGTGATCGAGGAAGATGAACCACAGCGCCAGCCCGCGACAGGCGTCGAGCCGCAGGTCACGGCGGTCTGCGTCGAGATGAAAGGCAGCAAGGTTGGCGGCGCCCGACTAATGATCGATCACGCTTCATCAGCCTGCATTCATCCCGCATTTAATTTGCGCCGGAGCCATGTTAAACGTTCGGAAGGGATTGTCTTTCGTGTCGGACAGCAAGGCGCCTGGAAAGCATCGAACCGGCGCCCTGCTTGCGTGACCGGAACTGCCTTCGCTTGATACTGCGTGAGGTATCAGAAAATGTCACATCACACCGCAATTTTTCCTGCACCGTCTGCCAACCGCAGCCGAAAGCCAACAGGCGACACAACCGAAGCAGCCGGAGATGTCCCGCTCCTTCTCGGCCCGCTGCTGCAATCGAAGCGAGCCTTGGCAGCCGGCCTTCTGTCCGTCGCCGCGTTGTCGCTCGCGGCTTGCTTCGAGCAGCCACAGTCGCCGGCCGACTACATCGCCGCGATCTGCGCCACGCCGTTTCGTTCCTCTTCTGCCGAGGAAGCGCCGTTCCTGGCCGAGAATGTGAGCGCGATGACGAAGATGATGATCGACATGGGTATCCAGCCATCCGGCGACGTCGACACTGACTTTGCCGCGATCATGACGCCGCACCACCGCGGCGCGATCGAGATGGCGCAGGCCGAGCTGCGCCATGGCCATAATGAGCAGCTCAGGCGCATGGCCCAGGAAATTATCGTCACCCAGCAGCAGGAAATCGTGGCGATGCGACTGGCGCTGGGCCAACCGCTTCTCCCGGCCTCGACGCCGCCAAGCCAGGTGTCTTCAGCGGAGTCGGTTGATTCAAAATCCGACCGTCAGCTTCCGCTGCCTCCAAAGGAGAAATGACATGACGCGCATCTTCATGACGGCGGCGGCGCTGGCCGCAACTCTCTTCTCGACCACCGGACAAGGCTGGGCAGGCCAAGCGCCCGGCGCCGACCAGGATCCCGACATCCCGATCAGCCACCGCGACCGCGTCTATACCGCCGAACAATTTTCCAACACCGTCTCGGTCACCGATCCGGTCGACAGCAAGCTCGTCGGCGTCATCCGGCTCGGCGATCCGCAGCCCGGAAATTTCAGCCCGCTCTATCGGGGCCAGGTTCTCGTCCACGGCATGGGATTTTCTTTCGACCACAAAACCATTGCGGTGGTCTCGATCGGTTCAAACTCCGTGACCTTCATCGACACCGCGACCAATGCGGTGAAGCACACGACCTATGTTGGACGCTCGCCGCATGAGGCTTTCTTCACGCCTGACGGCAACGAGGTCTGGGTCACCGTTCGCGGCGAGGATTACGTCGCCGTGCTCGATGGCAAAACCTACGAGGAGAAGACCCGGATCAAGGTCCCGGGCGGGCCCGGCATGCAGATCTTCTCGCCGGATGGAAAATACGGCTATGTCTGTTCGTCGTTCAATCCGGAAACCGTGGTGATCACGGTGGCGGATCATCAGATCGTCGGACACGTCAAGCAGGACAGTCCATTCTGTCCGAATATCGCGGCAACGCCCGATGGCAAGCAGGTGTGGTTCACGCTGAAGGATGTCGGCAAGACGACGGCGTTCGACGCGCAGCCGCCCTTTGCTGTCCTGAAATCGTTCGATACCGGCCCGATCACCAACCACGTCAATTTTGCCAGGAACGCAAACGGCACGTTTGCCTATGTGACAGTTGGCGGGTTGAACCTCGTCAAGGTGTTTCGTACCGACGATTTTTCACAGGTCGCGACGATCCCGGTCGGCAAGCTGCCGCATGGAATATGGCCTTCCGGCGACGGCACCCGGATGTTTGTCGGGCTGGAAAATGCCGACGCCCTGACCGCCATCGACACCGCGACGAACAAGGTGATCGCGACCAGTCCGATCGGTCAGGCGCCGCAGGCGATCGTCTATGTTCCAAACGCGGTTCCCGAAGGTGACGGCAAGCAGGGCCTTCAGCCGCTCGGTGTCGCCGCGCAGACGACTTATCTCGCGCTGCTGCCTCTGACCGGCGGAAAGTCAGGCACCGATGTGGAAAAAGCCCCGACCAGCGTCTCTCTGTTCGATCAAGGGTTGACCCAGGTGCTGCAGGCGTCCGTCACAGGCTTGCAGCCGAAGCAGCCCTACGTGCTCGCGCTGTCACAACACGCAAACGGCAAAGGCAAGCTCGAACCGCTGTCGGCGTTCATGACAAATCCCGCCGGTTCGGCTATCGTGAACGCCGTCGGTCCGATCCGGCAGATTGTTCGGCCCGAGTCCGACGCGCCCCGCCGTTACCTCGTCATCGTATCCGGGTCGGCGGCCGAGTTCGGCCAGCCGGTGCAGATTCAAGCGGAGTAGACGTTGGTCGTCCGCACGCCGCGGCGCGTTCCTGGCGCGGCGTAAGGTTTCAAGTTGAGCGCTGCGATTCGGTTAGGGGAGGCGAGAGCAATGGCGGCCGACGGGCTGATAACGATCAAGAGCAGCTACGGGCCGCAAGAAACGGTCACCAAACTCGAGGCCGCGGTCAGGGCAACGGGCATGACCGTATTCGCGCAGATCGATCATGCAGCGGGCGCCGCGGCAGTCGGGCTGCCGTTGCGGCCGACCCAGGTTATCATCTTTGGCAACGCCAAGGGCGGCACGCCGCTGATGCAGTCAGCTCAAACGAGCGGAGTAGATTTGCCGCTGAAGGCGCTGGTTTGGCAGGATGCGTCAGGTGACACATGGCTTTCGTACAATGACCCGGAATGGATCGCGAAACGGCATGGACTGCGCCAGGGGGTCGAGGCGACGATCAAGGGCATGAGCGACGCATTGCATGCGGTCGCGAATGCCGCAACCAGGCCTCCGTAGTCGAAGTGATTTTGGACGGCCCATGCAGCGAAGCGAGCCAGAACTGCGGGGTGACATGTTCAGGAATTGTCACGGCTGTCTGGAACCAACACCCGCAACCCGGATTATCGCAGCGACCGTTTTTTCTCGGAGGCCGCCATGAAACCGCTGATCCTTTGCACCGCCCTGCTGGGCATCATGTTTGCGCCCGCCGCCGCCGAGGCCAAGGGATGCATCAAAGGCGCGATCGTCGGCGGCATCGCGGGCCATATGGCCGGGCATGGCAAAGTCGGCGTTGTTGCCGGATGCATCATTGGTCATCACGAAGCCAACAAGCAGAACGCCAACAAGACCGATCAGAAGGCGCCGCACTCTTCTCCCCAGGACAATCGCATCTAGGCGACGTCAGCGCCTCGCAGCCAGCCCGCGTGCGGCAACCGTGCCGCCGTGCGCGCCCGGCGGCTTTTAAATCGAAGAAACGCCGAATTGCCTCGGAACCCCTGGACGAATTAAGGCAGAGTTTCCCGAATTTGCCTGTGCACGGGGATTGCCTTCCATTCGCGACATACAAGTAAGCGGAATTATTCTTTCCGGCGCCTCGTATTTGGAATGGACGGGCCGCCAAATCCGGCGCCACATTGGTGCCGTGGGACAAACCGAACGACCGACTTGCCCCCAATGCGGGGCCGCTCTGATTCTGGTGCCGCCCTCCGGCAGCAAAGGACGGCGCACGTTCCAGTGCGAGAAGTGCGAAGCGGGGGATCCGCTCAAATCCGACAGGGCTTCGGGATGGGTCAGAAGCGGTGAGTTGCAGCCGCCGAAATAGCCCCGCTTCGGAAGGCCCCCTTCGGCGGCAGCAGACCATACCCTGACCATTGTGTGCCGAACTGTTTATTTTGAACAGCCGATCCCGTAGCTCCTACTAAACCTGATCCGGTCAGTGAAGCGGGGATCGGGATCGGACATGGTGAGAGCGGTTGCGGAGCCGCGCCATGCCTCCATCGAGGCGTAGGCGCTGCGACGCAAAGAAGAGCTAGGGCGCCCGGTGATGCGATTTTAGTCCAGCGCGCGACGACGCGGGTTGCGTCAATTTATCTTAAATCTACAGCTTCGGCTTTTATCTTAAATCTACAGCTTCGGCTTAAGTCCGAAGCAATCCGAGCCCGGCATCGTGGTTCACCGATTGGCATAGAGGATGTCACCTGATGTATTTCGTTGCCGCAGTGCTGGCCGTGTTGGCGGGGCTGTTCTATGCCGCCGGCCAACATGAAATCGGAAGCTGGAGTGCAGATGTGTGCCGATACGGCAGCACGTTTTGCGACAGCCCAGTCTACGTGTTGACCGGCGCCATCCTCGCAGCGCTATGGGGCGGATTTGTCAGCGTCCGCTGAGCCCCGCAAAGCGATGCATGCCGGAACTAACTATGGGGTGGCGGGGTTGGCTGGTTGAGCGGGTTTCGGCCCGGGCGCGGTGGGTTCCAGCGCCAGCTTCGGCAGCGTTGGCGTCACCTTCGCTCCCACGGCGCGCGCGGCGGCATCGGTCGTGCTGTAGTTGACCTCAGCGGTCTGGACGTTAGGTTTGCTCCACGGGCCATGATCGACGACCGCCATGGCCAGCACACCGAACACTGCAACCGCCGATGCGACGATCAAAGGCACTCGTTTCGAAAGCTGCTGTTTCACTGAACGTTCCCTCATTGAAATGCCCCTGACTTGGCTATTCCTTCGTGAATCAAATCGCTGAAGCGGCGAAGGTTCCGGGCTGCAGCTCATCCAAAGGCCTTTGTTCATGGGGAACAAATCCTCGCGGCGTCAGTTTCACGTCCGCAGCAACGAGGGATCAGCCATGGTGACCGAAACGAGAGAAACAGGTTCCCTGATCGGCAGCGACAAGGTGGAGGGAACCGCGGTATTTGGCGCCGACGACACCAAGATCGGATCGATCGAACGCGTCATGATCGACAAGATGAGCGGCCGGGTCTCCTACGCGGTGCTGAGCTTCGGCGGCTTTCTCGGGATCGGCGACGACCACTATCCGCTGCCCTGGCAATCGCTGAAATACGACACCGCCTTGGGCGGCTATCGCACCGGAATTACCGAAGCCCAGCTCAAGGGCGCGCCGAAATACGGCAATGACAATGCCTGGAACTGGAGCGATCCGGCCCGCGCCCGCTTGGTGAACGATTATTACGGCGTCGCGATATAAGATCGCGCTCTAAGAAAGTAAGGCCCGCTTCGCAGCGGGCCTTTTTCCTGCGCGCGAACGCCAGTCGATCACACCTTGAAAATCCTGGCGTAACGCGCCTTGATCTCCTCGCTCTGCGCCGGCACCGCGGCAGGATCGGACTTGAGCAATTTCAGCGCCGACAGCGGCGTGTGACCGGCATTCTCCTTGACCTGCGGATGGAACGAGCGATGCGCGAAATTATCGACCAGCATTTGCTGTCCCTCCGCGCTGAAAAGAAACTCTGGAACAGCCGCGCCGCGTTCGGATTGGGCGCGCTGCGAAACACCGCGCTGGGGCGCTGTAACCGGGATGGCCCCTGACGATCTTGCCCTGCCCTTCGGATCGAGCAAATCCGCGTAACTCCTGGGTGCGTCCTCAGCCGTTCCAAGATTGCTGTTGTAGCCGATGGCTTCGATCCAGCCGCACGAGGTCGCGTACATCCCGTGTGGGTCGACCTGATCGCCGGGAAATATTTGGCGACGTCGTCGGGGAGGTAAGGCGCCAGCCAGTGCTTGGCTTTCCAGTCGAGATAATGCGCGGGGTCAGTGCTGTTGGCGACGTCGACCGCGTCGATGCCGCTTGCCTGCTCCCTGGGCGATGCGCTGGTAAATCCGCTCGGCGCCGGAGCGTTCGACGTGGACGACGATCCGGCGGGCCGCTATGAAGAAGCGCTTTTATGGGCGCAAAAACCTTGAGGCAGAACCCGGATTATGCTGCCGCCATTATCATGGCCGCAGTCGGAATCATAACGTCGCCGGACCGGTGCAGCACAAGTGTGGGGACACGCACGCTGGAAAGGATCGACCTGACATCGATCATCGCATTCATCGAAACGAATGCCTTGTAGGTTCCCGGACTGGCCGACAGCCGCTCGAATTTGGCGAACCGGGCGACGGCATTCGGGTTCGCGGCCTGGCTCGGGGAAACCCCACCTGAAACGCGATACTGACGTCCCCGCTCAGCGCATAACGGGTCACCGGCAGCACGAAATCATTCATCGATGGAATCCCCAAAAACCGGACCCGATTGTCCTATGCGGGACCATTCGGACCAACCGCGGATCGCGACGACAGTGGAAATATTCTCCGCGCCGGCGTGATGGTGCGTCCTGCCGCTGGACGTTCAAACCTTCACTCACCGGGTTCGATCGCATTGCTTGGGGTCGGCCGGTCCCTGATCTGCTGGCCGAACAGGCTCCCGATCAGCTCCACCGCGGTGCGCGCGGTTCGGCCGCGCTCATCGAGAAACGGGTTGAGCTCGACGATATCGACGGATCGAACCAGGCCGGAATCGTGCAGCATCTCCATCACCAGATGCGCCTCCCGATAGGTCGCGCCGCCGGGCACCGTGGTGCCGACGCCGGGTGCGAGGCAGGGGTCGAGAAAATCGACGTCAAAACTGACGTGCAGCACGCCGTCGCGGGCCCGCACCTTGTCGATCACCCGGCGGATCAGCACCCCGACCCCGAACTCGTCGATCTGGCGCATGTCGACCACGCTGACGCGGCGCTGCTGTAGCAAATCTTTTTCGAGCCTGTCGATCGAGCGGATGCCAAACAGCTCCAGCTGGTCCGGACGGATGGAGGCGCGCGGCTCGTCGCCGAGCAGGCGGTCCAGCCCAGGCTCGCCACACAGGAATGCCGCCGACATCCCGTGCATGTTGCCCGACATCGTGGTTGCCGGGGTGTTGTAGTCGGCATGCGCATCCAGCCACAACACGAAAAGCTCCCGGCCGGAAGCGCGCCAATGCCGGGCGACCCCGTTCACCGATCCCATCGAGAGTGTGTGATCGCCGCCGAGAAAGATCGGGATGGCGCCGGATCGCGCCAGTTCATAAGCGTGCGCGCTCAGTGCCCGGGTCCAGCGCTGGATTTCCCGGTATTGCTTCGCATTCTCGGGCGGAGCGTCATCGAGCTCGGCCACTTCGCTGATCGAGATATCGCCGTGATCCCTGACCTCACACGCCAGTCCGTCGAGCATAGTCAGAAGGCCGGCCGTTCTCAGCGCCGCAGGCCCCATCAGGGTTCCACGCTGTGACGCGCCGATATCGATGGGCGCACCGAGCACCGCGATCCGTCCAGCTTCCGATTTAAAAGCGTCGATCACAACAAACCCTCTGATCCATCATCCGCACGAATGACCGGCAGCGGACAGGCGAGGTCTTACACGCTTGCGCATTTCCAGGGAACTCTCTGAACTCCAACGCATTCTGTCAGAACGACACCCGGTGGACCAGAACGCAAATCTCCTTGATTGCCGGCACAAAGATAACGAATGTCTTCGCACACGCTGATTCAATTTATCCCGGACATCAAAGCATTTCATGACAGCCCCCGTCCGCCCGGAGACCAAAAAGCCCCGTAACATGGTGCTTCGGTTGCTGGGCCCCGGCCTGGTGACGGGTGCTGCCGACGATGACCCGTCGGGCATCGCGACCTATTCGCAAGCCGGAGCGCAGTTCGGTTACGGCCTGCTCTGGACGGTATTTCTCACCACGCCGTTCATGATCGCGATCCAGTTGGTGAGTGCGCGGATCGGCCGGGTGACCGGCAAGGGCCTCGCCGCCAATGTGATGGAACTGGCGCCCCGCTGGCTGGTGCTGGCGCTGATCTTTCTGCTGGTGGCCGCCAACACCTTCAACATCGCGGCCGACATCGCGGCGATGGGCGAAGCACTCTCGCTGGTGATCGGCGGCCTCAATCACGAACACGCGCTGATTTTCGCATCGGCATCGACCCTGCTGCAGGTGTTCGTGCCGTATCGCCGCTATGCGCCGGTGCTTAAATTCATGACGCTGACGCTGTTCGCCTATGTCGCGACCGCGTTCACTGTGAATATTCCATGGAGCGCCGCGCTGCTGGCGGCGATCTGGCCCGAGCCCACCATCAATGCCGACTATTTCCTGATGGTGGTGGCCGTGCTGGGCACCACGATAAGTCCCTATTTGTTTTTCTGGCAGGCTTCGCAGGAAGTCGAGGAAATGAATCAGGGCAAGGTACACCGTCCGCTTCGTGAACTGACCAAGGGCGGCGATCACGAGCTTGACCGCATCAGGATCGATACCACCGTCGGCATGGTCCTTTCCAACGTGATCGCCTTTTCCATCATCCTGACCACCGCCGCGGTTTTGAACGCCCACGGTGTCACCAACATCAATTCAGCGACCGAGGCCGCGGAAGCGCTAAGACCGCTGGCGGGTAATTTTACGTTTTTGCTGTTCGCCCTCGGTATCATCGGCACCGGTATGCTGGCGATACCGGTGCTGGCCGGTTCCGCGGCCTATGGGGTGTCCGAAGCATTTGGATGGCACGCAACGCTCGAGGCAAAGGCGCCGGACGCGGTCGGATTCTACACCATCATCGCAGCCGCCACCGTGATCGGTTTCGGGCTTGGCTTTACCGGCATCGACGCCATTCACATGCTGGTGTGGAGTGCGGTGCTCAACGGCATCGTCGCAGTTCCGATCATGGCGATGATGATGGTGATCGTCGCAAATTCCAGGCTGATGGGTCGATTCAGAGCCAAATCCTGGCTGATCGCGCTGGGCTGGACCGGCACCGGGCTGATGGCCCTGGCCGTGATTGCCCTGGCGTGGTCCTTCTTCGCCGGATAAGCGGCTTAGCTCGCGTAACGGAACTTGCTGCTACTTCACGCGCCGGCCTTGAAAGAAACCCTTGTTGGTCGTGTTTTGCTTGATGTTGGCGGTGTCACCCTGTTCGACGATATTTTGCGTATGACCTTCCTTGACCGACGTATCGCGGGCGGCATCCGCGCCGGCGGATTTAGGCCCCTTGTTGCTCTGATTGCCCGGAGGAATTGGCGGCATGTGACCGGTCATGGCGGCTCCCTTGCTGTTCGACGTCGTCTGATGCCGATTCAAGCTCCGGCTCGGACAATCGTTCAATTTTCACAAGCCTGTTTCGCGCGTGCGTCACCCGGATTAATTCGTCCAGTTTCAATTGAAGCGCGGAACTATTTCTGTTTTGCGCATCCTGAATCAGAAACACCATCAAAACGTTGCACCCGCGACGTCGGCCTTGCGGACGAGATCGCGTCGGCGCTCAGTCGTGCGCTTGGGTTGCCAATTCCAGCCCCGGAGGGGCCTTCATCCATGAATAGGTATGGCTGGCAAGATCATAACCGCGATTAAAAAGTGCGACCATGTATTTCTGGTCAAAAGGTTCATCGCTGGTATCGCTGAAGTCGGCAGGAATGCTCGCAAGGTTAAAGTCGATTCCGTCCCGCTTGGTAATGGAATAGATACGGTAGAGATCGCCGATTCCCTGATTTTTGATCAGCGTGGAGATGGAACGCTGCGTGATCGACAGCACGTTCTCATTGACGGCTTGCCATTCGGGATTGATCTTTCCATTTCTGATCACGTACAATCGCTGCTTCGTGGCAGACCTTCCGGATTTCTGGTCCTGCGAAACAAACGAAAATATCGACGGCGCGATAAATACCTGTCTGGTGACGCCTCCATCGACATGCAGCTCGTCATACTTCTGTCCGCCGACCCGCACCTGAATCCGGACCGGCGGAAACACCCCGGGAAGTGTCGCCGATGCCAGCAGTATCTTGCGGAACAGGCCAATCGCGTCGCGGTCGTTGCTCATCGCGATTCGCCCCATGTCCCACAACACAGGCCTTTGGGTATCGAGATTGGTGGTGCCGATAAGCAGGATCCGGCCCTTGATTCGTTCTCTGGCGATTTCCTGGATAAAATCCTCGTCTACATATTTTGCGATCAATTGCGCCAGCGGCGCATCGTCGGCCAGCGCCGCGCCCTCGAGCAGACCGGGTACGTTGTAGGTGAAAATGTCCTTTCTTCCGTATTTCGTAAAAATATCGCGCAGCTGACTGTCATGCTCGCGGCCGAGGAAAGCGAACGGAGCAATCAGCGCGCCGGAGCTGACGCCGGTGACGAGATCGAACACCGGCCGGGTGCCCGCATCGCTCCAGCCGACCAGCAGGCCGGCGCCAAAGGCGCCGTCTTCGGCGCCGCCGGAAATGGCGAGAAGATTTGCGAACGGCTGATGCCTTTCGGTCCCCGCCGACCCTCGCGTTTCCGTTTTCGGCGCATCCGCCATCATGATCGCCTGGATGTCCCGGGCCGGCGCGTCGCCCCAGAAACGGATGTTGTGAAATCCCTGAAGCTCGATCTGGCCCGCGCTGGCTTGCGGCAAGACGCTGCGCGGCGCAATGGTTGCGCATCCGCCGGCGACGATTGTCGCAAAGCCGATCAAGCCGAAGAGAACCGTCCGCCGCAGGCGGTTTTTCAGGAATCGCAAAGACACGATCAAGCCTGCGACCGCAAAGACATTTGAAGTTTTCTGGATATTTCCATTTGCGGAGATCGTGATCCCATCGGACACGCACTTCAGTTATGAAGCAGCGGCGGAAGCGTGTTGGCTTTGTGGTATTATCACGGCGAACAGGCCGGCCATGCGATATTCCAGAAATAGTCGCTACCGCTTTATACGAGGACGTGAGACGCAGCTACTGCCGGGGTCGATCGGTACATTCGCACCATGCGCGACGGCGAGACCGTTCCCCCGATGCACCGGCAGATGCGGTATGACGTGGCCGCGATCTAGATTGAAACCTGCCGCCCGATCTCGACGACCTGATCGCTCGGCAGGCTGAAGAAGTCGCTGACATGGATCGCGTTGCGCTCCATCACGGCGAATATCCCCTCCTGCCAGGCGGGCAGGCCCTTGCCGTCGTCGCGACTGACCACCGTTTCATGGCCGACATAATAAGTGACGTCGCCGAGGTCGATCGTGCAGCCCAGCGATTTGCTGGTGGTGAGAAGTTCGGGAATGTGGGGACGCTCCATGAAACCGAATCGCGCTTCCGCGCGCCAGAAGTTTGGTGCTACTTGCTCGATTGCAATCCGGTTGCGGGAGCTGACCCACGGCACCGACAGGATTTTGACGCACAGTACGAACAGATGCTCATGCAAGGCACGGTTGTGCCTGACATGCCAGAGCATCACCGGCGGCGTATCTTTCTCGGTCCGGGTCAGGAACACGGCGGTGCCGGGAACGCGGGGAATGTTCTTGGATTGAATATCCTTCATGAATTGCGCGACCGGGATCAGGGATTCATGCATTCGAGCGGTCACCTCGGCCCATCCGCGGTGCCAGATCCACATCACGGTGTAGACGGAGATCGCGAGTAGCAGCGGCACATATCCGCCCTCGGCTATCTTGGTGAGGTTGGCGAGGAAGAAGGCGCTGTCGATGACAAGAAAGAAGCCTGCGACGGAGCCGGCGGCCAGGATGCTCCAGCCCCAGATCTCGCGCATCGCGATGAAAAGCAGCGCCGACGTTATCAGCATGGTCAGCGAAACCGCGATGCCGTAAGCGGCCGCCAGATTATCCGATTTGCCGAACCCGATGGTCAGCCCGACGGTCACGATCATCAGCAGCCAGTTGACGACGCCGACGTAAATCTGCCCGTAGCCTTCCGATGAGGTCTGCTTGATCCGCAGTCTCGGCAGCCAGCCGAGCTGGATCGCCTGCCGGGTCATCGAGAATGCGCCGGTGATGATCGACTGGCTGGCGATGATGGTCGCTATCGTGGCGAGTACGATCAGCGGTATGAGCAGTGGCGCGGGACACAGCCGAAAGAAAATGTTGCCGTCCGTTGGGGCGCCCTCGAGAACCAGCGCCGCCTGGCCGGCATAGTTCAGGATCAGGCTCGGAAAGACGACCGCAAACCAAGCCAACCGGATCGGTCCCCTGCCGAAATGGCCCATATCGGCATAAAGCGCCTCGGCGCCGGTGACGCAGAGAAACACCGCGCCCAGCACCAAAAAGCCGGTGGCGCCGTTCGAGAACAAATAGGACAGGCCATAGACAGGATTGAGCGCGGCGAACACCGCCGGATGCCGCACGACGCCCAAAATCCCCATTACGCCGATGCAGACGAACCACAGCAGCATCACCGGGCCAAAGAAGTGACCGATCTTTTCGGTGCCCTGGGACTGGATCGCGAACAGCGCGAGCAGGATCGCGACGGCGGCCGGAACCACATAGGGCTGCAGCGCGGGGGTCGCCATATTCAGGCCCTCCAGCGCCGACAGTACCGAAATCGCCGGGGTAATCGCGCCATCCCCGTAGATCAGCGCCGCCCCGAACAGGCCGACTGCCACGATGGTCGGCCGCTGCTGCTTCTTCACGCCCAACAGCGCCATCAGCGCCA
Organism: uncultured Alphaproteobacteria bacterium; assembly: GCA_963734795.1. Lineage (GTDB taxonomy): Bacteria > Pseudomonadota > Alphaproteobacteria > Rhizobiales > Xanthobacteraceae > Bradyrhizobium. The sequence continues at coordinate 388,672 of CAVTIW010000005.1, read as the reverse complement.
GGATGCCGCCCTCGCCGTCATTGTCGACGCGCATGGCGAACAGGACATACTTCACGCTGGTGATGATGAAGAGTGTCCAGAGCACCAGCGAAAGCGCGCCCAAAACCGTGGCGGCGTCCGACGGGGCCGCTGCGGTGCCAAGGATGGTCTTGAAGGTATAAAGCGGGCTGGTGCCGATATCGCCGAACACGATCCCCAGCGCCGACAGGGCCAGAAATTTGCCCTGTGGAGCCTGCCGCTCCGCTTCGCCGGCACCCGGCGTTTTGGTTTCGCTCAATTGGTGTCCCGTTCAGTGCAGAGATTGATTGTCAGTCGCCAAGCATACTCCCGGACGAGCACGAGACGTCAGCCACGGATAATCCGGATCGGCAGTAACAGGCGTCGCCGACCTTACAAACTATCGCCTTGCATTGCGACACCCAAACGACCGGCGGCGAGCTTCGCCGGGAGGTGTACCCATGGATTTAATTCCCGGAACACGAATTTAAGTCCTTGAGCAGGCTTGGCCGATGTCCGCCTTGGGGCAGCAGCCATCGATCCAGCCCAGATCTGAGTGCCACGACATCCTTACCAAGCGTTTCCCCAGGCGCGCGCAATACAACCAGCGCGAGATTTTTTGAGTTGACGGTAGATCAAGTTTAGCGTGTCGTTCGACTCACCACTCTTTGAAACTCTCAAACATCCGGGAGAGCGACATGAACGCAAAGAAATATGCCGCCGAGGCTATCGGTACGTTCTGGCTGACATTCGCAGGATGCGGCAGCGCCGTCATTGCCGCCGGATTTCCGCAGGTGGGTATCGGCCTGCTCGGCGTCTCGCTGGCGTTTGGATTGAGCGTGGTGACGATGGCTTATGCGATCGGTCACGTGTCCGGCTGCCATCTCAACCCGGCCGTCACCGTGGGTCTCGCCGCGGGCGGCCGTTTTCCGGCTGGGCAGATAGTACCCTATGTGGTTGCGCAGGTGATCGGCGCCATCGCGGCTTCGGCGCTGCTCTATGTGATCGCGAGCGGCGCGGCGGGATTCGACGTCGCCAAGGGCTTTGCATCGAATGGCTACGACGCACACTCGCCGGGCCATTACAGCCTGACCTCCTGCTTTATCATGGAAGTGGTGATGACCATGATGTTCCTGTTCATCATCATGGGGGCAACCCATGGCAAGGCGCCCGCCGGGTTCGCGCCGCTGGCAATCGGGCTGACGCTGGTAATGATCCATCTGGTCAGCATTCCCGTCACCAACACGTCGGTCAACCCGGCGCGCAGCACAGGTCCGGCGTTGTTCGTCGGCGGCTGGGCGCTGTCGCAGCTCTGGCTGTTCTGGGTTGCGCCATTGATCGGCGGCACGTTGGGCGGGCTGATCTATCGCTGGCTGAGCGAGGAGCCGGCCGGCCTCGTCGAAGGCCGAACGCCGGCATGAAAATCCAATCCACGCGCACCGTCTATTCGTCCGGTCACAAAAGCAGGCCGGATACGGTCGCCGCCAGCTCGGCCTGACGGAACGGTTTCGTCAGGCGCGGCAGGTCTGAAGCGACCAAGTGCCGGCTTGCCATCGCCCTGCTCGCGATACACGCCGCGTATCGCTCCATCCAAATATAGTATTGGCAGTCCGATCGAGTGCCGCCGACGATGGAACGGGATCATGCCGGTGCGGATCGCAGCTGCGCGGGTAGAATTTGGAGGAAGCATATGGCCGAATACATGGCGGGCAAGGTCGGCGACTACGCCGACGGCGATCGCAAGGTGGTGGTGTGCGGAGATTCGGAAGTCGGCGTGTTCCGGATCGCGGATGAATTCTACGCCTGGCATAACCGCTGCGCGCATCGCGCCGGTCCGGTCTGCCAGGGCCGCATCATGAAGCGCGTGCTCGAGCCGGTAGCGCACGACATGACCACGCGGTCACAGCAATATGACGACGCCGAGAGCAACATCGTCTGTCCCTGGCACGGCTACGAGTTCAGTATCAAGACCGGCTTTCACCAGGGCAACAGCCGGGTGCGGCTGCGCAAGGCCGAACTGACGATCCGGGACGGAGAAATCTATGTCAGCGTCTGAACGGGATCGCAGGAACGACCTCTATGGCTGGATCGATTCCGCCGCGCCGGAATTGCTGCGCGCCTCGCGCGAACTGGTCGAGAAGGGCGAAGCCTCCCGCGTTTCGGATGAAGCCGTCGCGCAAATCCTGACTGCGGCGATACGGCTCTATGTCGCCAAATCGGACGGCGAGGAGCGCACTTTCCCGCCGATCGCAGGCACCCGCGACAGCGAGATGACCCCCACCGAACTGCTTTCGGCGGTTTCAGAGATGCTGCGCGCGCTGCATCTCGGCCCGATGGAGCTGGCGCTGTGGTATCGCCGGCGCCCGGATGAAGACGCATATTTTCCAGGACAAACATCATGAACGTTCAAGGCAAGTTCGGTCCGCAATATTCGCCGGTGCAGGAGATCGACGTCCACACCGACACGCGCGATATCCTCGCGCATGCCAAACGCAACGCGCTCAAGCGCGGCCTGCAGGACTGGTTCGTTTGCGACATCGACGCCCACCACGTTGAAACCGTGTCGTGGAAGGAGATCGTCAGCTACATCGAGGATCCCGTGATCCGGGACAACGCCATGCGGTTTCAGGCGGAGCGGATAGGCGCGCCGCCCTATGGACTGAACGGCGACCTCGGACTTCGTTATCAGTCGGTGGGCGGGCGCATCCCGCACCAGGACGGCCAGCGCGAAATCGTCGAGGAAACCGACGTCCATCGCGACGTTACCCTGACGCGCCGGGCGATGGATTCCCTCGGCATCGACAACATGGTGGTATTTCCGACGCCGATGCTGTTTCTCGGCATGCATCCGCAGCCGGAAATGGAAGTGTGGCTCGGCGGCGCCTATAATCGCTGGCTGATCGACCAGATCCTGTCGGGCGACGACAGGATCAAATCCCTGATCTACCTGCCGTTCAACACGCCGCAAGAGGCCGAGCGGACCGTCGAGGAACTCGGCGACAAAAAGGGCGTGATCGGCTTCTGCGTCACCAGCACCCGCAACAAGCCGGTGCACCACAATGACTATATGCGGCTCTATTCCATGATCGAGGAGCGCGGCAAGCCGCTGGCCTTCCACGCCGGCTATCATTGGCAGGATCCTTCGCTGGCGACCGTCAACCGCTTTCTCGGCATGCACGCGCTGGGCTTCGTCTGGTGCAACATGGTCCACATGACGAACTGGATCCTGAACGGAATCCCCGAGCGGTTTCCCAAACTCAAGACCCTGTGGGTTGAAAGCGGACTGGCCTGGGTACCGTTCCTGATGCAACGGCTCGACGACCAGTATCTGATGCGCCCCTCGGAGGCGCCGCAGCTCAAGCGGATGCCGAGCGAGTACATGAACCACAATTGTTTCTATACGACGCAGCCGATGGAGACGACGCATCCGAAGGCGCTGCAAAACACCTTCGAGATGATCAAGGCCGAAACCCAGCTGATGTTCGCGTCGGACTGGCCGCATTTCGATTTCGATCTGCCGCAGGAAATCTGCGACCTGCCGTTCCTGACCGAACAGGCCAAGCGCAACATTCTCGGGCTGAACGCGGCGCGCATTTTCAACCTCGATCCGACACCGGTGAAAAAACTGATCGTTACCTGAGTGAAGAAGGCTTGCCGCCAGAAGCGGGCTTGCTTGAAAGGCCCTTGGCGGCCTTAAAAAAATAATTGGGGAAACGATCCATGACCACGATCGCCGTCGCGGACCATGCGTCCGGCCAGATCGATCGCCATGCCGTCATCAGGAAAGTATGGCGGCGCCTGATTCCGTTTCTTTTCGTGCTTTACATCTTCAACTATCTCGACCGGATCAATATCGGCTTCGCCGCCCTGTCGATGAACAGGGATCTGGTTCTGACGGCGACTGCCTTTGGGCTTGCGAATTCGATTTTCTATATCGGATATGTCGCCTGCGAGATCCCCAGCAACCTTCTGATGGTGCGTTATGGCGCCCGCATCTGGATCGCGCGCATCCTGATTTCATGGGGAATCGCTTCCGGCGCCACCATGCTCGTGGCCGGTCCCAACAGCCTTTATCTCGTTCGGTTTCTGGTCGGCGTGCTCGAAGCAGGCTTCGTACCGGGGATATTGCTTTATCTGACCTACTGGATTCCGAATTCGCATCGCGCCCGCGCCAATGGTTACCTGATGATGGCGCAGCCGGTCGCGATGGCGCTTGGCGGCGGAGTTTCCGGCCTCATCCTCGATCGCGTCAACGGGGCGCTGGGATGGCAGGGCTGGCGCTGGCTGTTCCTGCTGGAGGGATTGCCGGCCGTGATCCTCGGCGTGATCGCCTATGTCTATCTGACCGACAAGCCTAAAAACGCGGCATGGCTGGAAGAAACCGAAAAAAGCGTCCTGACCTCGCTGCTCGCGGACGAGCAACCGTCGTCGAGCCGGCAGGCAAAGGCCCCGGTGTGGAAACAGGTCACCGAGCCGAGGATTCTGCTGCTGGCGCTGGCGTATTTCTGCCTGGTCAACACCATCAACGCCAATGCGACGTGGATCCCGAGCATCGTGCGCGAGGTGCTGAAAGCCTATTCGCTGTCGCAGGTCGGTTTCGTGACGGCGATACCGGCGATCTGTGCGCTGATCCTGATGCCGTTGTGGACCCGCAGTTCGGATCGCACGCAGGAGCGTGTCTGGCACGTGGTCGCGGCTCTCGGCATGGCCGCGGCAGGATGGCTGCTGGTGATTTTCTTTCCCCAGCCGGAACTGCGGCTGGCGGGTCTGATCTTTACGGTCTCCGGCGCGTTCTGCGCCATGTGCACGTTCTGGACCTTGCCGCAGGCTTTGTTGTCCGAAGCGGCGCGGCCGGCGGGAATTGGCCTGATCAGCGCGGTCGGCCTGCTGGGTTCGGCCGTGAGCCCGGCCGTCATCGGGTTATTGCGCGATGCCACCGGCAATTTCAACGCGGGGCTGTTTTATGTCACGGCCTTGCTGGCTGTTTCGATCGTGCTGATCTTGATCGTCCCGCGGCTTCGTTCGGCGTCGTAAGCATCACGGCAAAGTGTCCCACGCAAAGTCGCAAACGAGAAGAGCAAGAAGCGGCCCGCAGCTTCACGCACGTTTCCGATTCAAGTTTCAAACAGCCTAAGATCGTCATTGCGAGCGCAAGCGAAGCAATTCAGGGGCGCGGAATAAATCTGGATTGCCTCGTCGCGGAGCCAGTCATCGGACGCGCCTTCGAGAAAGGCCGTGAAGGGCTTTGTTTTCGAACGACCCGGGCACCCAGTCGCCCATAAGCGCACCTGAATTCGTTCGTGTTTCCTGACCCGATCCGATAACCTGCGTTGCGCTGAAGTGCGGGAAGCCGGGACAGGACATGATCGAGCTGCGTCAGTTTCGACAGTTTATTGCTGTTGCAGAAGAACTCAGTTTTCGCCGCGCCGCCGATCGTTTGAACATGGCCCAGCCGCCGCTCACGGTCACCATCAAGCAGATCGAGGAAGAATTGGGCACGCTGCTGATCGAGCGCACCAACCGGATCGCGCGATTGACCCCGGCGGGCCGGGTATTTCTCGAAGAATGCAAACGCACGGTGATCCAGGCCGAGCGCGCAATGGTCGCGGCGCGCCGCGCCGGCGCCGGATTGAGCGGCGCGCTGCGGGTGACGTTCGTGGCGAGTGCGGCTCGCGAAATCCTGCCTGCCATCCTGCGCGCGTTTCGCGAACAATATCCCGAGGTCGAGCTGATGCTCACCGAAGCGATGACGGCGCAGCAGATCGCAAAAATACAGACCGGTGAAGCCGACGTCGGCTTCGTGATTCCGCCGCTTCGCGATGCCGACGGGCTGAACGTCGAGGTGCTGATGAGAGGCCAGATGGTCGCGGCACTTCCCGAGCGCCATCCGCTCGCGCAATTCCAGTCGATCTCGTTGTCCGACCTGGCGTCCGAACCCTGGATCATCTTTCCGGCGCGGCAAGGCCCGGGCCTGCACGAACGCGTGCTCACGGCCTGCGCCCAGGCCGGCTTCGTGCCGCGGGTCGGCCAGGAAGCCTCGCAGATGGACACCATCGCCAGCCTGGTGGCCGGCGGCATGGGTGTCGGGCTGGTCAGCCGCACCATCGCCACCGCCAACCGGCCCGGCGTGGTGTTTCGCGATCTCACCGGCATCGGCGCGCCGGTCGAATACGAACTGGCGATCGCCTACGGCCGCTCGACGCCGTTGCTGGATGCGTTCACCGCCGTGATCCGATCCCGCGCGAACTGGGTGGGACCGGCCGGCGGTTAGGGCGCGGCGAGTCTTGACCTCGCGCCGTGGCCGTGATCGGTGCCGCGGTCGCCGTTCTCCCGGAAGGTGCGGCCGATTCGGATGGCAGGAACATTGGTTCCGGCGGTCGCCATCGGAGCAATCGGCGTCGAAAGGGTACAGCTGACGCGCTTAAGCGTCCGCAGCCGTTGTTCGGATCGCGATCAATGCGCACGGGCTGACGACGCCAACGCAGGTGAGGTAATAGCCGGGTGCGAGATCGCCGATGACGGCGATGCCACCGAGCGAGGCCATGATCACAGGGCCCATGCCCCCGAACAGCGTGACGCCGATGTTGTAGCCGAGACCGAGGCCGGTGCCGATATGACCATCCTCAATATCTCCTTTTTGACGGTTATGGCGGCCTCCTTGGACTCTAGAGCGCGCGCGGCACCTCGCCCAGATCCCAGAACAAACCGGCCATCAGGCGCATCGCCTCCTCGGTGACGGACAGCAGGATGTGCTCATCAGGGGCGTGCTGGGAGTAGCCCGGATAGGAGTGCGGCACCCAGATCGTGGGCAGCCCCAGCACTTCGGAGAAGACGTCGTTGGGCAACGACCCGCCGAAATTCGGCAGAACCGCCGGCTCCTTGCCGGTGGTTTGCCGGATCGAGCCTGCGGCCCATTTGATCCAGGGACTGCCCAGATCGGTCCGCGAAGCCGCAAAGCTCTGTGCCGCGCGCACCCCGACCATCGCGAATCCGCGCTCTCTAAAATGGCGCTGAATTGCAGGCACCACCTTCTCGATTGGCGTGCCGACCACGAAGCGAAGCTGCAGCACCGCATGCGCCCCGCCGGGAATGGCGTTGGCGGGCTTGTCGATATTCCCTGAGGATATCGCCAATACCTCGAGCGTGTTCCACGCATACAGCCGCTCGGCCGGCGACAGGCCTTGTTCGCCCCAGTTCGGCGACAGCGCCGGTTCGTCCGGCGTCGGCTCGATCTCGACGTCGGCGAGCACGACACGAATCTGGTTCGAAATACGCGGCGGCTTCATTTCATTCAATACCATCCGTCCCTGACCGTCGACCAGCGAACCGATCGCATTGGCAAGGATGGTGGCGGGGTTGGCCAGTACGCCACCCCAGTTGCCGGAATGATGCGAACCTTCGCGCAGATCGACATCGAGATGGATCCGCAGGCCGCCGCGGCAGCCCAGGAATATCGTCGGACGGTCCGCCGACAGCCGAGGGCCGTCGGACGCCAGAAACAGATCGGCGGACAGCTCATCCCGCAGCGTTTCGCAAACCTGCCGCAGATCCGGAGATCCGATCTCCTCGCCCATTTCGACGATGAACTTGGCATTGAAGCCAAGCCGCCCGCCGCGGGCCTCGCGAACCGCGCGCAGCGCCGCCAGGTTGATGCTGTGCTGCCCCTTGTTGTCGGCGGTGCCGCGGCCGTAGACGCGGTTGCCCGATGTCGTCAGCCGCCAGGGATCCAGATTATCCCGCCACTCTCCCGTCATGCCGTCGACGACGTCGCCGTGGCCGTACATCAGAACCGTCGGAGCCGACGGGCTCTCGCGATAGTCCGCCAGCAAATAAGGATGCTTGCCGTCGGGAGAATAGATCAGGCGCGAGGAGAAGCCGAGCTGCGAAAATGCCGGCTGCAGCTCGGCTTCGAGATAGGCGCGCAGCACCTCGCGCCGATCGGCGTTCTGACTTTCGGTCGGGTAGGCAACCCTGCGGCCGAGCTCGGTCAGAAAGTCACCGGAATGAAGTTGCTGACCCACGCGGCTGATGGCTTCGGCTCTGCTCACAATGAAATATGTCCTGGCTAGGCAGAAACGACGCGCCGCATGTCTCGATCCCGGCAACAAGGTAGTCGAACGGATACCGTCAGGTCCATGTCTCATTTTCAGAGAGCAGAGCTTGCACGACCGCCGGCCGCAGCAGAGAAACGGACTAAAAATCAAATTGAGAATGATCGCTATGAGTCCAAACCAAAGCCGCCGCCGAAGCGTATGGTTTAGCCACCAGCCTGACGAAATATCAGCGGTGCGCGCGGCCTTCTTCCGCGGCGAGTTCAGTCCGGCAGATTTTCTCCAATGTCGACAAATCGGCTTGCACCAACTTCCATAGGACGGGTGCAGCAATGTTCTCGTAGTTGTGCCGTAACACGTTGCCGATACCCGCAATTTTCTGCCAGGGGATTTCCGGGTTGCGCGCCTTCAGGTCATCCGTCAGGTGGCGGCTAGCCTCGGAAATAATCTCGACCCCGCGCTCGATCAGCCATTGTCGCTGCCAATCGTTTTCGAATGCTTCAAGAGACGTATCTCGCACTACGTCATGGATGCGTTCGATCGCTTCGATGATGTCCGTCAAACGAGGGATCAGCGATCGCGCAATCACTAAAACACGCGGACGGCTGAGGCTTCTATCGCCTGCCGCAGGGTCTTGTGCAGGCTGTCACGCGTCATGATTTCAGTCTTATGACCGAGGATGCGGCCGGCGTATTCCTTTACGTCCATCAGTTCGAACACGCCCAGCTTGCCTTTTTGATAATCGAAAAACAGGTCAACGTCGGAATCGTGTTTCGCCTCTCCGCGCGCCATCGAGCCGAACATGTAAAGATGTTCGACGCCAAGCCGCCTTAAGTCGGCTTCGTGCTGCCGCAATCGGCTTATGGCTTCGTCGCGCTCCATGGGAAGATCACATAGCAAATCCGGAGGATCGTTTCCACGTCTTTCGATTTCGCCGGGCCTATCCGTGAACGATACCGGAATATGGCCCAACATCATTCCAAATGCACCATTTGTTCATTGGCTTAACAATCCGATTCGCATGCGGGGTTTTTGACATCGGGCCGTGGATCGCCGGTAAACATGCTTCGGTTCGGCATCTTGATCGCGCTCAGCGTCTTGGCATCGAGCGTCGCGTCGGCGGCCACCAGGCCGTTCAGATTGAGGATATAGGCGGAGACCGCATAGACGTCGTCATTGCCAAGCGATTGCGGGGCGTTCTGCGGCATCGCGCGGCGGATATAATCGAACAGCGTCGGCGCGTAGGGCCAGTAGCTGCCGACGGTCTTGATAGGCTTTGGCGTCGTGATCGTGCCCTGGCCGCCGACCAGGCGATCGCCGACGCCACCCTCCCCCTTCGCGCCATGGCAGGCCGCACATTGCTGATCGAATACCTCGCGGCCGTGGCTGACGCTGCCGCTTCCGGCCGGAAGGTTCTCACCGTCACGGCCGATATCGATATTCCAGCCGGCGATTTCCGCTGGGGTTGCGGCTCGGCCGATGCCGTAGTGGCTCTGCGCCTGCGCCGGCGTGGACAACCCCAGCGCCGTTACGGCCAGGATGGCGAGGCCAAATTCAAGCGTTCGCATTGGTGACCTGCCCCTGCGCGTCGATGCGCCACGGCTGAATGGCATTGTTGTGGTAATAGGAATTCTTGCCGCGAACCGCCAGCAGCTCGGAAAATGTCGGCTGCACGTAATCCGTCTCGTCGATCGCGCGGCTCTGGATCACGGCCGGCTGGCCGTCCCATTGCCACGGCAGCCGAAAGCGGGTCAAAGCGCGGGTGAGAACCGGCTCCTGCAGTTGCGCGGGCGTCCAGTTCTTGCCGTCATCGACCGACACGTCGACGCGCTTGACCTTGCCATGCCCGCTCCAGGCAATGCCGGTAATCTCGTGGAAGCCGGTACCGCCAAGCTTCTGGCCGCCCGAGGGCCGGGTGATGATGGATTTCGCTTCCATGTAGAAGGTGAATTCCCGCGCCGTGCCGTCCGGCATCAGGTCGGTGTATTTCGATGTTTCTTCCCGCGAATAGACGGGTTCGGCGACCGCCTTCAGGCGACGCAGCCATTTCACGTTCATATTGCCTTCGAAACCGGGCAGCAGCAGCCGCAGCGGATAGCCCTGCTGAGGGCGCAGCCGCTCGCCGTTCTGGCTGTACACCAGCATCGCATCGTCGAGGCATTTTTCGATCGGAATGCTGCGCGTCATCGCCGCGGCATCGGCGCCCTCGGCCACGATCCATTTGGCTTCGGGGCGCAGACCTGCTTCCTGCAGCACGAGCTTGAGGCTGACGCCGGTCCACTCCGCGCAGCTGAGCAGACCGACGAGGTCGGATGCGGTCTTGCCGTAAGGTTTTGTGTAGACCGGGTTGCCGGAGCATTCGAGGAAGTGAATCCGGGATTCCGACGGAAAGCGGCGGATGTCGTCCATGGTGAAGATCAAGGGCTTGTCGACCAGCCCGTGCAGCATCAGGCGATGCTGGTCCGGATCGATCGTGGGAACCCCGCCATGATGACGCTCATAGAACAATCCGTTCGGCGTGATGATGCCATCGAGATCCTGCAGCGGCGTCCGTCCGGACGCGGAAAGATATTGCGGCAGGTTTTTCCGGATGTTTTTGACGACGCCCTTCTCGAACGGCGAAGGCGTTCCATAGAGCTGGCTTCCCATGGCATCGCCGGGAGTCTTCATCCATTCCGGGACGTTGGGCGGGAGGTTGTCGGCATTCGGCGTCGCCGCCAGGGATTCGCTGGAAAGACCGCTCGCCAAGGCCACCCCGCCCATCAAGGCGCCGCTCCCGCGCAGAAAATGCCGGCGCGATGTCACGACGGGGTCATCGTCGAGGTCAGTTGATTCGGTCATCGTGCATCCTCCGTTCGAAGCGGCACGTATGGAACATCTCAATGAAGTCGTTGGCAATCCTCAAAATATTTTCCTCCGCGGCTTTTTCGGCTGCGTGGCTTCAGTCCATCCGGTTTAATTCGGAAATCGAATGTCTGTTGCAGCGTTTGAGGAACTAAATTCCCGCTGCTGCATTTTCTCCGACGAGGCCGTCGCCCGCCGTTCAACACGGCGCCTGTCGCGGATAGCCAAAGGTCTTTGACCCGCTGTTCAAAACGCGCGCGCGCGGATAGCCAAAGGTGACGGCCTCATCATTGCAACGACCGGCCGCCGGGCCGGGTTCGCAGCTGCGAAAGCATCGACATGTGAGCATGGAAAGACCCGAGCCAGCCCCCCAGCCCGGAATCGCGCAACGCGCCGTCGATACCGCGACCGATGTGTCCTACACCATCACCGAGGCCTCCGCGGCACTTCAGGCTGCCATCGACCGGCTGAGCCACGCCATCGCGACCGCGCGGCAGCCGGGAAAACCGCTTTCCACCATCAGTGCCATTACCCGCGAAGCGCCGCTCGCGAGCCTGTTTGTCGCATTCCTGTTTGGTGTCGCAGTGGCGCGCCGGCGCTAGATCGATCGCGCAGAGCCGCTGCGCCCCACCTATTTGACCGGATCAAGATAGAGCAATTTCAGCGAATTGGGCACGTAAACGATGTGCGGCCTGTCGCCCGCTTTTGTCGGCGGATCGATCTTGGCAACGTCGGCGGCGACCAGAAACAGGCGACCCGTCGCCTGATCGATCGTCATCGTTCTTGCGCCAGGGGATGTTTTGACCGTGTTGGAAGCCACAAAAGTCTGGGCGTCCTTTTCCTGAATGACGCTCAGCGTGCCGTCGCCGTTGGAACTGAAGACCAGCTTGCGGATCGGATCGAAGGCGGCGCCGTCGGTCCCGCTTCCGATCGGCAAGGTCGCGACATTGCTGCCGGAGTCGGCATCGACGACAACCATCACGCTGTTGGCGCAGGTTGCAAACAGACGGCGGGTTTTCGGATCGATCGCCAGACCACGCGGCTTGCGGCAGGTCGGCATCGCCCAATGGGATTCGATCTTGTTGGTCCTGGCATCGATCCTGACAATTTCATTGTTGGCGACGCCATTGATGAACAGGCTGCCCGCGCCGTCCGCGACGCCCGGCTCCAGTTCGGCGCCGACGTCGATCGTCGCAATCGCCGCGTTCGTATCGGGATCGATGACGGTCAGCGAACCGCTGTCTCCGTTGATGACATAGATGTGGCGGGTGACCGGTTCATATATGATCGCGTCCGCGTCCGGCGCGGCCGCAATCGGCTTTGACGGCTTGAATGATTTCAGATCGAACGCAACCGCGGTGCCGGCCTTGCCGTCGTCGGTGTAACCCTGGTTGGTCTTGCTCGAAATCGCTACCCCGTGCGTACCACCGGGAAAAGTACCGATCTGTCCGATCACTTCCCCCTTTGCCTCATCCACCACGGTGACGTGATCGCCATGGGCCACGTAGACGCGCTTGGCGATGGGATCAAAGGCCAGCAGGTCCCAGCGCTCGCCACCGCCGAGGGCGACCGTCTTGGTCACTTGATAGGAGGCTGGGACCGGCTGTGCTGCGTCGACCATCGAGCTCAGGCAGCATGCCAACGCGAGACCGGCGCCCAGCCCATAGCAGCCCCGGCGCAGGGCAGAATCTAACGAAACTTTCGGCATTGGATTTCCTTGTCCGGTGCTACGAGGCCTGTGCACGCTCACCGGGGTGGCTACCGGCTCTTTGCGGTAAAATCAGGATGCATGCGAGGATGAGAGCGACGAGAATGGCGGATGCATAAAAACGGCTCAGCGCCAATCCGCCCTCGGCGGTCGGCTTGTCCAGCAGATCGCCCACCGTGGCTCCGAGCGGGCGCGTCAGGATGAAAGCGCTCCAGAACAACAGCGTGCGCGACACATTGGTGAAGAAATATGCCGCCGCCAGCAGCGCCAGCCCGGCGACGAACAAAAGGGCCCCGCCTCCGTAGCCGAACCCGTTGGTGTCGGCGGTCCAGTCGCCGAGCGCCGTGCCCAGCGTTTGCGAGAACAGAATCGTGACCCAATAGAAGACTTCGATCCTGGGAGTGACGACGGTATTGACAGAGACGGAGCCTGCGAATCGGTACCAGATGCCGAGCGACGCCATCAGCAGCACGAATAGCACCGAGGCGCCCCCGGCATAGCCCACGCCGAGCGAGCGGTCCGCGAAATCCGCCATCGTGGTGCCGGCGGTCGTGGTGGCGAGGATGACAAACCAGTACAGCGGGGGATAAAAGGCCTTCGCGGCAATCTGGGCGGCGACCGCGACTATGAAGATGCCAATGAATATGACGCTGCTGACGGCGTATCCGAGGTTCATGGACATGGAGACGGCATCGCCGCCGGTTTCTCCCAGGGTGGTGGCGAGAACCTTGATGAACCAGAATGTCAGGGTGACCTCCGGCACCTTGCTGAGCACCATGTCGGTGGCGCCATGCATGCTGGCCGCAGGCTGGCTCGTTTTCGTATCGATGGGTCGCGGTTGCGGCACTTTCAGTCTCCGAATCCAGAAATCATGACGAGGTTCAGGCCGCCCGACAAAGCACTTTCCAGACACAGGATGTTGATGGATTGGTTGTCCGACGGTTTTCACGACGCCATTTCGACTACGCCCCCGGGGTGTTACTGTCAAAATGTGGTCGGACTTGGTACTTGATGGTGCGTGGGTGGCCAATCGCCTTTGTGTTGTCGATGGCGCTGGCGCGGCCCGCTCTGGCCGGGCCGCCTTATGTCTCGGATGACCCGGAGCCCACCGACTACCAGCACTTTGAAATCTACACGTTCGATAGCGGCACCGCCGCGCGGATTGCCCCCGGTGGCGAGGCCGGCATCGATTTCAACTACGGTGCCGCCCCGGATCTTCAGCTGACCGCCACGCTGCCTGCCGGTTTCGATGGTTCGCCCGGCGGCCCGACCAGCATCGGCTGGAGCAATATCGAGCTTGCGGCGAAGTATCGCTTCCTGCACCAGGACAGCTTCGGCCTCGACGTCAGCATCTTCCCGCGGGTGTTTCTCCCCAGCGGGTCCAATACGGTTGGCTATAACCGCGCCGCGGTGCTGTTGCCGATCTGGGTACAGAAGGATTGGACCGGCGGCTGGTCGGCCTTCGGCGGCGGAGGATGCATGATCGGCGGGCTCGGCTCGCAGGATTTTTGCATGGCGGGAGGTGTGCTGACCTACCAACTGCTACCTAAACTGCAGCTCGGCGCGGAGTTTTTCCATCAAACCGCGGATCAAATCGGGACGCCGGCAACGTCCAGTCTGGGCCTCGGTGTCCGCTACGATCTGAACGATACCTATCACCTGCTGGGCTACGTCAGGCGGGGCATCGAGAACACGAACGAAACCGATCAGTATTCGTGGTACGCCGCTATCCTCTTCACATTCTGACGCGTTGCGCCAGTTTTGGAGTTCTGGCCCGGCCTTCGTCCGGCTTGCCAGGATCAAAAAATATCCGGAGGCTATCTGCGCCAATGGCGAGCCGCGCCGCCTACTTCAGGCAGCGTTTGGCCTCTTCGATTTTGGATTCCGACACACCACGACTGCGCGCCCACTGCTCCGCAGCGGCTTCACCGTAAAGTTTTACGGCCTCGCGCACCGCCGGACACGCCACGCGGTTCAACAGGGTAAGCCGATGATTGTGGGGCTTTTCGCCGCCTTGATCTGCAGCCCATAGAACAAGCGTCATACAGATAATCGTTGCTTTCATTAAACCACCGGACACTCTGGATCGCTGCAGCGATCCAGACAGATGAGGGAGAGGGCATTTGGTGAAGGGAGCGTCGTACTCGCCGGGCGGCGATGTGCTTTCACCCGCGACTGTCCCGCGCGATTGCCGCGTCTTTATGTCCGCGAGACGACACTATTGTGCGGAGGGAACACCCGCCTGAGGGACGGCGGACAGAACCTGCCTAAGCTGCATTCGTTTCCGATATCGACGCCCTCGTCGCGGGTGCGACGGCAGAGTAGAAAATACCCGGCCCGGCCGCAATACTGAAGAGTGGAACATGTGGATAATCCGCCCATGCTCGTGACGCTTTTTGTGATCGGCGCAGCGGCCCCGCGCGGTCGATTAAATTGCAAAAATCTTTTTTTGCTCGGAACCGGGATTAGTTCCCGTGCTTAGCTTAAGCGGTGACGTTCGGCCATTTTGGTGGCCGACGGGTGCTCCGCCGATGCGGCACTGTTTCGACAGGGAGTGCAGACAATTCAAGGAGCCGCTCATGGTCGGCATAAGAAACGATCGCGCCCGTGCGCGGGCCAGGGATTTGCTGGCAACAATTTATCCAATTCCCGACGATGTTGAATCCCGCCGTCTGCGCCGGCTTGCCATCGATTATATTCAGGAAGCGGAGCGGCGCGAAGCCGCCAACAGCGGTCGCGTGATCGAATCCGACGAACTGATCGCGGCCGCACTCGACGGTGTCGCGAGGGACTTCTTCACGCGCGCCCTGGTCCGGGCGGTTTCGCACAAGATTCGCTAGTTTTTCGGCGGCCTCTTCCTGTCCCGCAAAGGGACCCTTCCGGTGGGTGACTCCATCAGGCGGAGTTTTCGTTGTGGCGTTCGCGCCGGAATTCCGCAAACCTGCGGTCGCGAAGCGCGGCTTTCTCCGCAAGCCCGCCGCGGAAAGGCCACGTCAATCGAAATGGAAAATGCCCCCTCCCGCGCGGCCCCGGTCTACCCCGCCCGCAACGCCACTGCGCGCTTTTGGCTGGCGATCGTGCTCACGGGTCTTGGCACCGGCGCGAGCGCCGCGGCGCTGACGCTGATCCTGCAAGCCGTGCAACATCACGTGTGGCCGGGCGCCGATATGAACCTGTTGGACGCGGCCAGTCAGGCAACGCCCTGGCGGCACGTCCTGGTGCTTGTTGGAGCGGGCCTCGCCACCGGCGCCGGCCAGATCATCCTGGTGCGGCTGGCCAGCGGCAACGGCATTGATATCACGGCAGCGATCTGGTTCTCGGCAGGACGATTGCCCGCGTTGCGAACCCTGGGCAGCGCGGTGCTGTCGGTGATCGTGGTCGGAATGGGCGCTTCGCTGGGCCGCGAAGGCGCGCCCAAGCAGGCCGGAGCCGTTGTCGCCAACATCCTGTCCGATCAGGCGAGCCTGTCCGACGAACAGCGCCGGCTGCTGGTCGCGTGCGGCGCGGGTGCGGGCATGGCGGCTGCCTACGGCGTACCGCTGGGCGGCGCGCTGTTCGCGCTCGAAGTGCTGCGCGGGATACTGGCGCTGCGGCTGGTGTTGCCTGCGCTGCTGGCCTCGGTGATTGCGACGGCGACCGCCTGGCTGGTGCTGCCCAATGCCCCGACTTATTTCATCCCGCCATTCACCACGTCAGCTGCGAACCTGGCTTCGATATTTCTGGTCGGACCGGTCGCCGGATTGGTATCGGTGGGATTTGTGCGAATGATCGCGTGGGCCGATCGAAACAGGCCGAAGGGCTGGTGGCGATTGGTGGCGCCGGTCATGGCGCTCGGACTGCTCGGGCTGGTATCGATCGCTTTTCCTCAGTTGCTCGGCAACGGCAAGGACGTCGCCCAGCTGGCATTCACCGACCAGCTTCCGCTGGCGCTGCTGGCGGCGCTGCTCATTCTCAAGCCGGCCGCGACAATTCTGTGTCTCGGCAGCGGCGTTCCCGGCGGCCTGTTCACGCCCTCATTGGCGCTGGGAGCACTGCTCGGCGCGAGCCTCGGCCATGTCTGCGCTTTCATGCTGCCCGGCGTGCAGCCTGCATTGGTTGCGGTGATGGGCGCCGGCGCCGTGCTGGCGGCAACCACGCAAGGCCCGATCTCCGCCGTGGTGCTGATGATGGAGTTGACCGGGCAGGACCGCTCCTTCATCGCGCCCTTGATGTTGGCGGTGGTGATTGCAACGCTGGTTTCGCGAGCGATCGAGCCGCGCTCGATCTACGATGCGCGCCTGACCGACGCACAGATCGCGGAGCGACAAAAGATGCGCGAACCGCCGAGGCGGTAAACGGACGACAACGATTGGCACCGCCATACCGTACCGTTCGCGGGATCCTGAGGTGGATTTCTGCATCGATCTGCCGCCGGGGCGACAAGCTTGCGTAAAGTTAATTTTGGCAGCCATCGCTCCGGACTCGACCGGCAACGGCGAGACACCATATGCTGATTCAAAAGCGATCAGGACGGAAACCATGAAGAGGGCACTTGCCATTTTGGCCTGCATTTGCGTCGGGGTCGGCGGCGTCTATTTTGCCGCCAGCAAATGGGCCATTCGACATGAGACGCTAAATCTGTTCGACACCGCGCGGCAGCGACCGGTCTCGGTGGATCTCGCCGTGCGCCGCGACTACGAGATGAAGGCGGACGACGGTTACTGGAAGCTGCCGGTGGCCTTCATCAGCAACGGCAACACCGTCAAGAACACCGAATATTCATTCCTGGCCAACGTGCTTGCGGCAAGGGGCTATCTGGTTGCCAGCATCCAGCAGGATCTGCCGACCGACCCACCCTTGGTAACCGAGGTCGGACTGCCCTACGTCGGAAGGCGCGGGGTGTATGAAAAAGGCGAAGCCAACATTCTGTTTGTGCGCCAGCAATTGCAGAAAATGCAGCCCAATGCGGACTACGATCACCTGACGCTGGTGGGACATTCCAACGGCGGAGACATTGCGATGTACTTCGCCAAACATCATCCGGAGCTGGTTACGAAGGTTGTCACGCTCGATAATTTGCGGGTCCCGTTCGTGCTCAGCAACAAGCTGAAGATCCTGTCGTTCCGCTCCAACGACCCGAATTTCAAAACCGATCCCGGCGTGCTGCCGGACGCCGCGCAGGCCAAGCAAGACGATATCGATATCGTAAAGACGAAATTTCAGCATACCGATATGAGCGACCGCGGGCCTGATTCCGTCAAAGAAAAGATTCAGGCGACGCTTGATCATTTTCTGAGCGACAGCGCGAGCAGCGAACTGTCGCCGGCGGATACCGACAAGCCGCTGATCGCCACCCTCGGACCGGGTCCTTACCCATAGAAATCTCCTTACCGATAATCCCGATTTGAAAATCAAAGGGCAGAATTTCGGAAAACCGAATTCTGCCCGTTCTGCTTTCAAGATCTATCGCCGACTTATCGAGTCGTTATGTCCGGTTTGCATCCCAGCGGCCGGCATATTTGAACTCCGGCGCCGCCTTGAGCTGGTCTGCGGAGGCGTTCATCGACGCATGCCACTTCTTGTCCGAACCATTGTAGCTGACCTTCACGGCTGACGGGTTGACAGCGACGTAGTGCTCGCCGAGTCCCAGAAAGCCGCCGACCGACAAAATATAAGCCTGCGAACGGCCATTCTGGCCCATCGCGATATCCTTGATCTGGCCGATATCCTGGTTGGCGTTGTTGTAGATGTCGAGGCCGACCACCTTGGAACTCAGGTCGTCGTTATTGGGCACCGACACGAACGTGGCGGACGTTGCGGCATTGCCGTTGCCCGCGTTACCCGCCGTCGTCGATCCCGTGGTCGACGCGCCGCTGTTATTGACGTCGGTAACCTCGGTGAATGAATCGGGGCTGACCGTCATGACGACGGGATTTCCGTCGGTATCCCTCGCACGGACGACGAATGACGTCGGCGCGACGCGAATGTCCTTGTAACCGGATTTTTCAAGCATGCTTCTGAGGTTGGCTCGCATATGCTGACTGGACGTCGCCTGACTGGCGCTGTCATTTTGCGAATTGTTGGTGGTCTGGGCGGTCGCTGCCTGCGAGAGCACGAGAACCGCCGCACCGGCGAGTAAAAAAGCACGCATTTTCGTTTCCTGTGTTGGCCTCCAGCAATCGAACAACACGAAGAAAGCGCTTCGGTTTCATGAACTTTAAGCCACCATGATCGTCGGCCGGTGACCTCTCGCAGGGAATTTTCGAGCGAACCTGATTCGGCGCCGGACTTCTGCGCATTGGCGTGAGCGCCGGCCGAAGAAGAGTCTCATGCGTGATCAGAGCTGAGCTTCTAGTCGCGCTCGCCGTGCGATAGGGAAGGAGCTGGGTTACGCGGTGACCATCGGGAAATTCGATGGTGCGCAAGGTCATCAGCGCGAGCGCGGGTTTTTCGGAACGGCTGACTGGCCTTTGGTGTGGCCGCTTCACCCTCACCGTCTTTGCGGCTGCCGCAGGAACAGTGGATACCGCGGTTTCCTGGTTGCCGGGCGAAGCGGCTTGGGCAGGTTGCACATCCTCAGCCGGTGGCCTGACTTCGGCCGAAGAAACCTCGGCGCTGGCAGGTGGATCTTGCTGGAGCTGTGCCGGCGATGGAATCTCTGCTTGCACGCCCTGCTCTCTCGACGTGGCGCCCGCCTCGGGCAGCGGCGCTGCGGGTTGTTTTGAACCAGCCGCAGCCTGCGAACCAGCCGCAGCCTGATCGCTCCGGCTGGCCGGGCCTGCTTCGTGTGTTTCTTGTGCTTCGTTCGGTCCGGAAGCCGCTTCAGGGCTTGCTTCGTCGAAACGGGGCCGCGGCGTTGGCCTGGCCTTTGCCACAACTTTCACCGGCTCCGGTGCGGCGAGCCAGTTCAACGCGCCATAACCTCCACCGAGAAGAAGTCCGACAGCGATCAGATAGACTGAACAACGCGGGCATGGCGAACACTCGTTGGAAAGTGGAACGAGAGGACAGTGAAAGAGCGGCGGATCGTCACGCCGTTAAGAAAGTTCAGGCTCATCGGGCGCTGCACTTGGTGCGTGAACGCTGCACTTAGTGCGTGGAGAACGTCAGAGGCGAAGTGCCGTTCCCTTTGCAATCGGTTTTCTGCGCGCCCTCCAATCGATTTTCTGCCTGGAACTTTCTTCCGTTCCAACATTTGACCGTCATCAATTCAAAATGCCGGGAGGATTTATGGAACAAGTGATGCATCCCATTGGAGTAGCCGATGCTTTGGAGCCTGCGGTGGCGGGGGTTTCGTGGCCCGCCGTGTTGGCCGGCGCGATCACCTCTTGCGCGCTAACATTGGTTTTGTTGTCGCTGGGCGCCGGGCTCGGATTTTCCGTGGTTTCGCCATGGTCCAGTTCCGGCGTTTCCGCCACGACCTTCGAAATCGGCACCGGCCTTTATTTCATTGTGATGGCGATGATCTCCTCGGCCCTCGGCGGCTATCTGGCAGGACGGCTGCGCTCCCGATGGATCGGGGTTCCGACCACCGAAGTTCATTTTCGGGATACAGCACATGGCTTCCTGGCGTGGGCACTGGCTTCCGTGCTCGGCGCGATCCTACTCGCCTCTCCCGCTGCATCGTTGCTCGGCGGCGCAACCTCGGGTGCGGTGCAGGCGGTCAGTTCTTCGCAGGCAGCAGGTCCGATGGATGGCTATGTCGATACCCTGCTGCGCCCCGACAATCCCGCCGCAGAAAACACCACCAATAGCGGTGATACGCGTCGTGAACTGACTCGTCTGTTTACCACCGACTTCCGCAACGGCGCAGAGCCTTCTACGGCCGATCGCAGCTACATCGCAAAAGTGGTCGCTGCCCGGACCGGCATCAGCCCGGCCGACGCCGACAAGCGGGTCAGCGACGTGATCACGCAAGTCAAAGCGGATCTCGACAAAGCCCGCAAAACCGCGATGCAACTTGCGATCTGGCTCACCCTTTCTCTTTTCATCGGTGCTTTTTCGGCATCGCTGGCGGCAACCGAAGGCGGCGGCCTTCGTGACGGAACCTGGGGCAAGAGAGCACTGCGTCGTTAATCTTCGTCAAAACAACCAGAAAGGAGAGAACCATGCCGATTCTTCTGTGGCTGCTCGGGATACCGATCCCGCTGATCATCCTGATCATGCTGCTGCACCACTGACCGGGCGGCTTTACCCGTCCACCAAAACACTTCACCCCATAACGCCAAACTCACTGGAGAACTAAAAATGAAACCGAAATATCTCGCGGCAGCATTGCTCGGCACAACGCTCTTGACCGGTGCAGCCTTTGCGGCGGAGAACACCGCCACCGATCGCTCCAATATCAATACGGCTGTCCACAGGGACGGCGAGTGGCGGTCTTCAAAACTGATCGGCGTCAACGTGTACAACGACAACAACGAGAAGATCGGCGACATTCAGGAACTGATCGTCGACAAGTCCGGCAAGGTCGATAATGTCGTGCTGGGCGTCGGCGGCTTTCTCGGCATGGGCGAACACTACGTTGCGGTGCCGATGGAGAAGCTGAAATGGGTCAATGAGCCCGTACGCACTTCCTCGACAACCACCACGCCCGCCGACAAGACGACGGTTGGCGCCAACAACGCCGGCACGACCGGCGAAGCCAATCGCGCCAATCCGCCGGAGCGGGCGGCGAACGAGAAATGGTACCCTGATCATGCGGTCTTTAACGCGACCAAGGACCAACTGAAGGCGATGCCGCAGTTCAAATATAACTGAGCCGGACTAACAAGCCGCCCCGCCGTTATCGCGGCGGGGCGGCTTTGTCTTGCGAATGAGATTTAAGATGCGGCGTACGAGCCACGCCGAGCCGAGGCCAGCCGGTAGCTCACAACCCAGGCGGCGCGGGCAGTTCGCCTTCGGCAGGCGGGTTCTGGATCGGCGCTGCTGGCGCCTGATGAGATGTCCGGTTAGCCGCCCGCTGCAGTTCAACTTCCTTGGCGACCGCCGCGATCGAGTTGCCCGCCCTGTCGACGGCAGCTTTCAAGACCTCAACGGATACGCCGAGCCGCCGTGTCCAGGCACGAACCTGAGACGGATCTGCCATGTTGATCTTATTGCGAACCGGCGGATGTCTGATGTGTTGCATGGCAGTATTTCCTGCTCCGGATCAACGGCGCGCGGACAGCTTCGTTCCATTTCGCCCGAAGATGTTTTCACCACGCAAAAAGAGCCGCCCGAAGGCGGCCCTGTCGTCTCAAGCCGGTCGTCGTCGCCAAGGTCAGTCGTGATCGACGATGACCTTGCTGCGGTCATGATCAACATCCCGGTCATGATCGCCCTTCTTGATGACGACCGTGTCGTGATCGCGGTGTGCGTCGCGATCGCGAACCACATCACGGTCGCGAACCACATCGACATCGCGGTCGCGATGGCTCTCGCCGACCGTCACACCGACCGGGCCCACGCCCACGCCAACTTCTTCCGCAAATGCCGGCAAGGCAGTCCCGATCATCGCGGCGGTCGCTATCGCAGCTAAATACAATTTCATTTCGAGTTCTCCATTTTTTAATTTACGCTGCGACAACCAAGCGCGTCAGCAAATGTTCCACGGCCAGAGCGCCTGAACTCTGGGAACCCGCGTCGAGATGCCTGGACCAATGCTGGGACCAGCGGCTTTATGGAACGCATGGAACGCTTCGGCGGCCTAAAACAGGCTGCTCGATTGGCCGCCGTTTCGACTGCGCCTGCTTTTATCCTGCAACCGGTGAGCGAGAGGGTAGAAGGACAGCCCATCCGCCCCGAAAAGGCCTGAACTTCCGTGCCCGACCCTGCCCGATTTCCAATTGTGTTCAAAATCGGACATAGTGAGCCGGAGCCTGATTCGTTCGCGTCGCGTCGCGTTGCGTCCCTCATTTGAAATGCGAGGATACGATGCTGCCATCATTCCGTCCGACGCCGACCTGCACGCGCTTTCAAACCACCATTCAGATGCCATGCATGAAATGTGGCACACAGATGAGACTGGCCCTGATCGAGCCGCGAGCGCCGAATTTGGATTTGCTGACCTACCGGTGCGTCCCGTGCGACTCCGGCGAGAGCTTTTTGAAGCCGATGTAGATCGGCGCA
This sequence comes from uncultured Alphaproteobacteria bacterium, assembly GCA_963734795.1. Lineage (GTDB taxonomy): Bacteria > Pseudomonadota > Alphaproteobacteria > Rhizobiales > Xanthobacteraceae > Bradyrhizobium. The sequence continues at coordinate 365,983 of CAVTIW010000005.1, read as the reverse complement.
AGCCAGATCCCGCTGATCGGCATCCATCCCGGAAGGGTAACAACGGAAGCGACCCGGCCGGCGCAAAGTCATCCGGCTATTGCAAAAGCATTACTCGCCAGGCGTTTGCAAGTGCCCGGGCCCAGGATGGGAAACCGCTCCGCCGCCTGCGATCTGCGATGCGGTCAGGAATGCCGCAACCACGCGTGACCGGTTCGCGGGGATGCGCCGGCGCTTCGTGTGATGAGAGAGAAAGGCCGCGGGATAGGGCCGGTTCAGGCCGTGTTTCCGGCGTCGATGGTCAATACCGCGCCGGTGACATTGCGGCCGCCGTCTCCCAGCAGATACTCCACCATGCGGGCGACGTCGTCGGGCTCGGGCAACCGGCGCAACGCGCTGCGGCCGGCGATGCGTTTGCGCTGATCTTCCGAAAGGCTTTGCGTCAATTCGGTATCCACGAAGCCCGGCGCAATCGCATTCACGGTGATTCCGAGCTTGCCGACCTCGCGCGCGAGCGAGCGGGTAAAGCCGGTCGCCGCCGCCTTGGTCGCTCCGTAGACCGACAGGCCGTTATAACCGGTGGTGGCGATGATCGACGACATGTTGATGATGCGGCCGGCGCCATCGGCCATCATCTGCCGCACGACATATTTTGTGAGAATGACGGGGGACAGGATGTTGAGACGAAGCAACGCCTCGATCTCGGTGTTGTGCATGGTGGCGAGCAGCCCTTCGGTGCCGATGCCGGCGTTGTTGACGAGGCCGTAAATGGCGCCGAACTCGTCGCGCAGGCCTTTGACAAACGAGGGGATGGCGTCGACATCGCTGAGATCGAATGCCCTGAAGTGAAGGCCGCCGGTGCCTTGCGTGACGACGTCACGGATGGCGCTTTTCAAGTCGTCGCTTTCGCGCCGCGCCACCGCAATCACATTGTAGCCGGCCGCGGCAATCCTGCGCGAGATGGCGAGGCCGATTCCGCGGCTGCCTCCGGTCACCAGAACATTATGCATCATGTCGGGCCAGCTTTCCGGCCGCCGTCATATCGAGCGACGTGACGAACCTGATGACGGCGGGAACCTTGTAGGACGCCAGCGACGCCCTGCAATCCGCCAGAATTTTTCGCGGATCTCATTGCTCCGGCCTGGGCGTCGTGCATCGGCCAGAATGACGTCGGCGACCACGATGGCGCCGGTGATCGGGCTGCGCCGCGACCTGGCGCGCGACATCCGTACCTCGGCATGCCGGTTGATCACGGCTTCGATCTCTTCCGGATGAACCTTGAGGCCGCCGATATTGATGATGCCGCCGCGCCGTCCGACGAAATGATACCTGTCGCCGCGCAGTCTCGACCATGTCGCCGGTGTCGATGAATCCGTCGCTATCGGCCAGATCGGCTGCGTTGGCGGCCGACATAGGCACGCGCCGTCCGCGTCGAACGAATCCGGAGCGATCCGTCCTCGACTTTCATCTCGACGCCGTCGCGGTTCTCCCCGATCAATGGTCGCGGGAAAACCTTCGAGGCCGTCATTGACGGCAAAGCCGACGCCGGCCTCGGTCGAGGCATAGGCATGACCGATCGAGGCCGCGGGAAAGGCCTGGCTCAAGCCGTCCAGCACGGCCTGGTCGGCGATCTCGCCCGACAGGCGAACGTAACGCGGCGAAAACCCCGACGCCGATCCGCTCATCAGAAGTTTGCGCCAATGCGATGGCGTACCCGAGATGTGGGTCACGCCTGCTGGCGCGCAGCCGCGCGACATGATCGGCCGATCGGCTCTCCCGGTTCCGACAACACCATCGAACCGCCGCCGATGATGGCGCGCAGGAATATCTGAAGGCCGCCGTAGCGGCGAATGTCGTAGAAGGTGGCCCAGACCGCAGAGCCGCCGCGCGCCGGGCCGTCCGCGACGATCGCGCCGGTCAGTCCTTCCAGGGTATGGCTGACGATCTTCGGCACGCCCGAGGTGCCCGATGTCAGCATCAGCCATTCCGTCGCCCGCTCGGTTTGCGCCTTGGCGGCCGCTGGTGCGGGCGCGCCGGCGGTCACGACGAGGTCGATCGCCGCGTCTGCCCACCGCGCCGGCTGGTCGGTCACCACGGCATCGATCCCGGCATCTTCGATCAGGGTTTGAAGATGGCCGGCGTTGAGATCGGGCGGACACAGCAGCATTCGCCGGGCCACGCCATCGATCTCGGTCATCGCCAATCCCGGATATCAGCTGATCCGCCACGGCCAGCAGCACCGACCGCCCGGAGAGTTCGCCGAGCCGGTCCGCCAGGCAGGTCTGCTCCGAGAATATCCGTCAGCGACACCACCTGTCGCGCATCCGAAATCGTGCGGCCCTTTAACTCCGGCGCCGAGATAGTCACGGAGCGCGAAGACTTCACGCGGGGACATTTTCATAGGCCTTGACGAAGTCGCCTATCGTGAGAGGAAACGCCGCATCCTCCGATATGGTAAACGGATCGATGCCGAGATCGTCTTCAAGCCGCGCCACCAGGATGGCAAAGCCGAGCGAATCGAAGCCGGTTTCGTGCAGCGACAAGTCATCGTCGAGCGGCGGCAGCGTGACCTTCTGCTCCTCGGCAATCTGCTGCATCGCTGAAATAATCCTTAACCTTACCGACATGGATTGTTTCGCCTTTTCCTTAAATTGTGAGAGCTCATGATAGAGCGAAAATATGAAATAACTTCGCTCTTCGACGATCTTTCAGCTTCATTGGTAAACCGATGCTCGCCGTCAAACCCCGGGTTCGCGAGATACTGGAAAGCGATCTTGACGCGATCGGCGATTTGCTGACCGGAGGCTTCGTGCACCGCAGCCGCGACTACTGGATGCGTGGCCTGCAGCGTCAGAGCGCGCGGTCGCTTCCGGCCGGCGCGTTCCTCGCTACGGCTACCTGCTCGAAAACCAGGGCAAGCCGGTCGGCTGCCTGCTGTTGATCTACGCAAGCAAGATCGATCGACGGCGAAACCGCGACCTTCTGCAACGTATCGAGCTGGTACGTCGATCCGGCATTCCGCAACTATGCGGCGTTGTTCGCCTCGATGACGCAGAAGCGCAAGGACGTTACCTATTTCAACGTCACGCCCGCCGTTCCGACCTGGCCGATCCTCGAAGCCCAGGGTTTTGTGCCTTATTGCCGCGGCCTGCTATTTTTCCGTGCCGGCTTTGGCGCGAAGCGGACGCGGGATCGACGATCGAGGCGGTCGCACCGGATACGCCATTGATCGCAGGGCTTGCCCGGCGCCGACCTCGATACTGCTCAAGCGTCATGCGGAATATGGCGGCCTCAGCCTGGTGTGTCACACCGCTGAAGGCGCGCTTCCGTTTATCTTTTTACCGTTGCGAAAACGCCGCGGGATCATCCCGCTGCCCGCCATGCAGCTCGGTTATTGCCGCAGCATGGCCGACTACGCTCGACTGCGCCGGTGCGATCGGACGTTACCTGCTGCGGCGCGGCAAGCCGGTCATCATCGTCGACGCGAACGGACCGATGGCCGGATTACCCGGCATCTATACCGAGGCGCGCGGTCGCAAATATTTCAGAGGCCCGCATCGGCCTCGCCTCGGCGACCTCGCCGATACCGAGCTCGCGATTTACGGGATGTGACGGCCGGCCGGCCCACGTGGTTTACAGCCTGATCGAGCCTTCCACGATCCGCGCATAGGCTCGCCGCATCGATCGGCAGATAGGCCCCGGATTTTGGATCCCTGGAGAACAGCGGATCCTTCACGAGGCGCGGATCGAATCCCTCGCGCATCAATTCCTGCTTCTTTTGCTTGAAGGTCTCGGTGGTATCCAGCGCCGCGCAGATCCGGATCGCGACCGGGCAGGCATAGGCCGGCAGCCGGCGCGAGAGATGATCGCTGCAATTCCCTGAGGTCGAAGCGATCGTCGACCACGACCGCCGCCATTCCGGCGCGGCCGTCGGCGCCGGGAATTTCCACGCCATAGGTCGTCGCATCGACAACACCCGGGCAATCCACGACGGCCTGATTCACTTCGGAGGTCGCGACATTTTCTCCCTTCCAGCGGAAGGTATCGCCGACCCGATCGACAAAATGGAAATAGCCGGCCTCGTCGAGCTTCATCAGATCGCCGGTGCGAAACCAGGCATCGCCCTTGGCGAGCACATCGCGCAGGATCTTCTTTTCGGTCTCGCGCGCGTCGGTGTAGCCCTCGAAGCGGCCGCCGCCGTCGTCGGCGGTTCCGATGCGGCCGATGGCTTCGCCGACCTCGCCACGGGCGCAAGCGATACAAAGACCATCTGCGGTGCGAACCGGAATGCCAAGTTCGGCGTCGAGACGAATGATCGCCGCCGGAAAGCGATGCGCCAGCAACGGCGGAATTCGGCCGATCGCGCCCGGCTTGCCCTCGACATTGTAAAGCGAGAAATTGCCTTCGGTCGCGGCATAGAATTCAAGTATCTGCGGGATGGCGAAGCGCGCCTGAAAAGCTTCCCAGATATCGCCGCGCAGCCCGTTGCCGCAAGCCAGCCGAAGCCGATGCCGGTTTTCGAATTCAGACGGCGGGGCCTTGAGCAAGATAGCGGCAGAGTTCGCCGATATACTGAAACAGCGTGCAATCCCAGCGCACGATATCGTGCCAGAAATGGCTCACGGAGAATTTGTCCGCGAGCACCACCGACGCTCCCGCGCTCAGCATGCTGCAGGGCGCGACAATGCCGCCGACGCTGTGAAACAGCGGCAGGCAATCGTACAGGCGGTCTTCGGGCGAAGCGTCCGTCAGTCCGGCAAACCAGCCGCCCCAATTCAGGATGCGCCGATGGCTGATGCTGGCGGCCTTTGGCAGGCCGGTGGTGCCCGAGGTGTAGATCAGCAGCGCGCGATCGTTGATGGTGACGCCGCGTCTTTCGGCTGGCGTCAGCGGGCTGCCATCCATTCGCTCCAGTGCAGCGTCGATGTTGGCTCGGTCGCCTGTCTGGCTGATGCCGCCGCCGTGGATCCAGATTTTCGGCGTGCGGGTCAAATGCGGCGCCGCCGTCTCGAAAACATCCGCGAGATCCTCGGCGAGGATGACATGGTCCGCGTCGGCGACGTTGATGCAGTGCGACAGCGAAAGCCCCGACCAGTTTGGTATTGATCAGCGCCACGACGCCGCCGACTTTGCTGATGCCGAGCCACGCGGCGAGGTACTCCGGCCGGCTCGGCATCAACAGGCAGACGGTATCGCCGGCCTCGATGCCTGCCGACAGCGCCCAGCGCGCATAGCGGTTGATCCGCTCGGCCAGCGTCCGGTAACTGAACGTCTCGGTTTCCGATATCAGGCCGGGACGGTCCGGCTGTCGCGCCGCCCAATCCTCGACGACGTCGGCAAACAATCGCCGCGGATCGGCTTCGATGCGGGAGGTCAGCTCGATGGCCTTCAGCCAGCTCTTGGCGGCGGATGGCTTGCCACGCCGCTGCCGATGGTCTGCCGATGGCTCGATAACGCCCTGCGTTCATCGCCGAATGCCTGTGGATCCCGGGCCTATCTATAACCGGGCTGGCCCGACCAGGGGTTAATCAGCAGAGTTAAGACAGTCTTGCGGTTGCAGCTAATTCCGTCCCCCGACAGCGTGCGTGCTCGCGCGATGCAGGCCACTGCGTAAGGGTTGCTGACCGAATGCAACGGCCCTTCGAGCAGGCCCAGCTTTGGTCAAGAACGACGTGCAAGACAACGTGAAGTCGCTTCGCGTCGCTTTCTGATAGCCTGATGGGAATGTTCATCCGACCAAGCGGATGGCGAATACGATAAAAATCAAACGGGAGGAACGCCCCGACACGGAAATCCAACCAGATCGTACGATGGAGTTTGCGGTTCTGAAGCAAGGTCCGTATTGCGGACCTGCAAGGGACCTCAAAGCGACGGCGTCGAGCGGCCAAGAAACATGTTCTCGCTCACGCCGATAGAGGCATCAACAGCTTATGAAGAGCGAGGAACGATCATGATCAAGGTGAAGATTAACAGCCAGGAACAAAGCTGGGACGGCGACCCGGATCTTCCATTACTCTGGTTTCTCCGTGATGAAGTCGGATTGATGGGCACCAAATTCGGCTGCGGCCAGGCTCTCTGCGGCGCCTGCACCGTGATGGTCGACAAGCAGGCCGTGCGCGCCTGCATCACGTCGGTCTCCGACGTGGTCGGCCGCGAGGTCACCACCATCGAAGGCCTGCATCCGACCGGGGATCACGCGGTCCAGAAGGCCTGGCGCCAGGTCAACGTCCCGCAATGCGGCTATTGCCAGTCCGGTCAGATCATGCAGGCCGCAGCGCTGCTCTCGGAAAATCCAAAACCCACCCACGATCAGATACGCGAGGCGATGGCCGGCAACATCTGCCGCTGCGGCTGTTACCAGCGCATCGAAAACGCGGTCCATCTCGCATCGACGGGGGTCTGATCATGAACATCATCACACGTCCCGACAGACTTCGCGGCATCGAGAGCCGCATCAGGGTTGAGAACGTTTCCCGTCGCAGCATTCTCAAGGGGCTCGGCATCGCCGGCGGACTGGTGCTGGCCGCACCGGTGATGTCGCGTCAGGCGTTCGCGGCCTATCAGACCGGCGCCGGAAAGATGCCGCACGGCACCGTGGTCGACCCGCGCGTCTTCGTCGCCATCGCATCCGATGGAACGGTGACCATCGTGGCGCACCGTTCCGAGATGGGAACGGGTGTCCGAACCAGCCTGCCTTTGATCGTGGCCGAGGAAATGGAGGCCGACTGGGCGCGCGTGAAAGTGGCGCAGGCGCATGGCGACGAGGTCAAATACGGCAATCAGGATACCGACGGATCGCGCAGCACGCGACACTATCTGATTCCGATGCGCGAGATCGGCGCTTCGGCCCGCACCATGCTCGAAGGAGCAGCCGCCAAGCGCTGGGGCGTGCCGGCAACCGAGGTCAAGGCGGTCAACCATGAGGTGGTTCATTCCGCAAGCGGCCGCCGTCTCGGGTTCGGCGACCTCGCCGCCGATGCAGCCAAGGAATCGGTGCCGAGCGTTGAAGGTCTGAAGTTAAAGGACCCGAAGGACTTCCGCTATCTCGGCAAGGGCGAGGTCAGCATCGTCGACCTTCGCGATATCACCGTCGGCGCAGCGCAATACGGCGCCGATGTCCGTCTTCCCGGCATGAAGTATGCCGTGATCGCACGGCCTCCGGTGACCGGCGGCAAGCTGGTGTCGTTCGATTCAGCGGACGCGATGAAGGTCTCGGGCGTCGAAAAGGTCATGGAAATCCAGGGCTGGCCGTGGCCGTCCAAGTTCCAGCCGCTCGGCGGCGTTGCCGTGATCGCGCGCAACACCGGTGCGGCCGATCAAGGGACGCGACGCGCTGAAGGTCGTCTGGGACGACGGCGCCAACGCCAAATACGATTCGGCCGCCTACCGGACCGAACTCGAGGAAGCCGTGCGCAAGCCGGGCCTGATTGTACGCAAGGAGGGCGACGTCGACGCCGCCCTGAAGGGCGCCGACAAGGTGATTGTCGGCGAATATTACCTGCCTCACCTGGCGCATGTCAGCATGGAGCCGCCGGTCGCGGTCGCCAATGTCAGGGATGGCAAGGCCGAGATCTGGGCGCCGGTGCAGAGTCCCGGCGGCACACGGGAAGACGTCGCCAAGACCCTCGGAATCCCCGAGGACAACGTCACCGTCAACGTCACCCTGCTCGGCGGCGGATTCGGGCGCAAATCGAAATGTGATTTCGCGCTTGAAGCGGCATTGCTTTCAAAGGCGCTCGGTGCACCGGTGAAGGTGCAATGGACGCGGGAAGACGACGTTCGTCACGACTTCCTCCACACCGTCTCGGCGGAACGCATCGAAGCCGGCCTCGACAAGAACGGCAAGGTGATTGCCTGGCGGCACCGCAGCGCCGCGCCGACCATCGCCTCGACCTTTGCGGCCAATGCGGTGCATGCGGCACCGTTCGAACTCGGCATGGGGCTTATCGACATGCCGTTCGAGATTGCCAATATTCAATGCGAGAATCCGGAAGCCGCCGCTCATACCCGGATCGGCTGGTTCCGTTCGGTGTCGAATATCCCGCGCGCCTTCGCGGTGCAGTCGATGGTCGGCGAACTCGCCCATGCCACCGGCCGCGATCAGAAAGAGATGCTGCTGGAGCTGATCGGCTCGCCGCGGATCGTCAATCTCGATTCCGTAAAAGACCCGTGGAACTATGGTGAACCCTACGACAGCTATCCGATCGATACCGCACGCCTGCGTCGCGTCGTCGAGACGGTCGCGGACAAAGGCGGTTGGCGACGGACTGTTCCCAAGGGCCATGGCCTCGGTATCGCCGTCCACCGGAGCTTCGTCAGCTATATCGCGACCATCGTCGAAGTCTCGGTGAGCGACAAAGGCAAGCTCACCGTGCATCAGGTCGACACCGCCATCGACTGCGGCACGTTCGTCAATCCCGAAAGGATCCAGTCGCAAATCGAGGGGGCCGCGATCATGGGGCTGAGCCTCGCCAAATACGGCGAGATCACCTTCAAGGACGGCAAGGTACAACAGGGCAATTTCGACGACTTCCCGGTGATCCGGATGGACGAGGCGCCGATCGTGACCAACGTGTACATCGTGCCCGTCGATGCCGACACGCCACCCAGCGGCGTCGGCGAGCCGGGCGTGCCTCCGTTCGCTCCAGCCTTGATCAACGCCATCTTCGCCGCGACCGGCAAACGCATCCGGGCGCTGCCGATCGGCAAGCAACTTGAAACCTAAGACCCGTTCGACGGTTTTAGTTGTTTGAAAAGGAGCGGATGATGAAAACAAAGGTGACGACGCTCGCGGTGTTGGTCTCGGGCGTCCTTGTTTCGAACGTTGCGGGGGTGGCCGCCCAGACCGGCCAGCCACCCGGCGCCACGGCAACGCGGCCGGCGACGACGACGCCGGCGCAGACTTCTGTCCCCAACAACAGCGCGCCGGCCACGACAACCCAGACCACCGGCGAGGCCAGCCATGATGCGACCGTCAAGAAAATGAACGAGGACGAAAAGCAGAAAGTCGAGACCAAGGGCAAATAGCCGGGTCGTCGACCGGCTGGCGGTCATGGAAAGGGCGGCGGACAGCTTGTCCGCCCATTTGAAGATATGCCCAAGTTCTGCACTCTGGCGGGCGGATTTAATTCTTGTTCCGCCCGCCGGATGCAACAATCTGCTGCCTGCAACGTTTATGGCCCGCGAACATTGTGAAGGAGGTTGTCATGTTTCGTAAAACGATGATTGCCCTCGCCACGGTGGCCGCGCTCGGCGCCGTTGCGCCCACCGCGGCAGATGCCCGTGGGGGCTTCGGCGGCGGCTTCCATGGCGGTGGCTTCCATGGTGGCGGCTTCCATGGTGGTGGCTTCCGTGGTGGCGGTTTTGGATTTCGCGGTGGCGGATTTCACCGCGGCTTTGGCGGTATCGGCCTAGGGATTGGCCTCGGGTTGCTAGGGGCCGGCGCCGTTTACGGCGCCTACGGCGCCTATGGCTACCCGGCCTATTACGGTTACGATGATGGCTACTACGGCGGCTACGGCTACCCAGCCTATTACGGTTACGATGACGGCTACTACGGCGGCTATGGCTACGGCGGCTATGGTGGCTACGGCTATGGCGGCTACGGCGTACGCTGAGAGGAGCTTACACCGCAGCATCTCTCCGGATGCAGGCGGTCAAAGCGGGCAAGGGGCACGAACGACCGCCTCGGTGGCGATATTGGTGGCAGCTCCCGGCCGGTTCTCAATAATGAATTGCTGACCCAGATGATCCGAGAGCCATCGAGCAATGATGTGCGCGGCAATGGTCGCACCGGGGGAAAGCCGACCAGAATTCGTACCGGCCGCGTCGGATAATCGGTCGCCGATGCCATCCGTGTCGTGGCCGGTAATGCAGCGGCTGCTGCCGCGGCCAATCGCAAAAACAATCTGCGGGGAAGTTCCATGGACTTCTCCCTGCGCCGCGCGCCATTGGCGCTTGGCGCACTCAACTCAAGCGCACTCAACTCAATATGTGACCTATGAAATTAGGACGCCTGCCGATGGCACCCTGGCTGCGCAATGATCGGGACTTCGGCACGTCCAGGTCAGCAGCCTTGAAAAAATTACACCCCATTTCACACCATTGCGGTAGTCCGAAAAGCCTTTTGGTCGGGAGCATCATGTCGCGTCGTCGGACCACAAGCGGCACTTCATTGTTATTGTTGCTTTGAAAGTTATTGATCTTGGCGGACGCGCGCAGGTCACTTTTGCCGAGCCCGCGTAATTCCTACAGACATCAAGCAAGGCGACCAGACTGCTGCACGCCACGAACTATACCGGTTACTGAGGACGCTCTTTCAAAGAGACCGGCGATACCGATAAGCTGATCGACTAGTCCTCAACGTCTCGCCAGCCTCTTGGGCTTTCTCAGCCACATCCGCTTGGCCTTTGCCTCGGCACGCTTTTTGAGTTCGGCCTTGATCTTTTCGATCAGGGTTATTGTCTCTGGCGTCTGGATTTTAAGGGTGGAGTTCACGTGCGCGCCCTCCGAAAACTGCGTTCAGCAGGCTAGTCCAATTCCGCAAGAGGGCAATCAAAAAAGCGCTGCTTGGTCAGCATGAAGCCCTCCGAAGTCGTCGCAGTCCGTTGATTTTATTTGGTTCGCTTTTGCGGCGGACATCTTGTCCGCCGCCCTTTTCGTTGGTTCCTATCCCCGGCTACTACTTCTTGACGGCGAACACCCAGACAACGCCGCCCTGGGGCACGTTGTTCTCGATGCCGACGTTGTCGCCGGCCAGCGCGTCCTGAATGCGCTGGGCGTCGACGCCCCATCCGGACTGGACCGCGATATACTCCGTGCCGTCCACTTCGTAGGCGACCGGCATGCCCATGATCCCGGAGTTGGTCTTTTGCTCCCAAAGCACGTCGCCGGTCTTGGCGTCGAAGGCGCGGAAATTCCGGTCATTGGTACCTCCGGCAAAGACCAGGTCGCCCGCGGTCGCCGTCGCCGAGCCGAACAACTGCGACTTGGCGAAATTATGCGACCAGGCCTTCTTGCCGGTGGCCGGATCCCACGCCTGCAGTTCGCCAAAATGATCGGCGCCGGGACGAACCGACAAGCCGATGTCTTCGGCTTTGGTCCCGAGCCAGAGCTGGCCTGGAACCAAAGGCACCTTCTCGCCGGTGAAGCCGCCGCAGAAATTCTCGTTGGCGGGAACGTAGACCAATCCGGTTTTCGGGCTATACGCCGCCGACGGCCAATCCTTGCCGCCCCACAGCGAAGGGCAGAACTCCACCCGCTTGCCGAGAGTCGGTTTGTGGGCCGTGTCGACGATCGGCCTGCCGGTCTCGGCCTCGATGCCTTTCCAGACGTCGGTGTGAACGTAAGGCCAGCCGGCCACGTAATTGATGCGGTCCGGCGTGCGCTCGAGCACCCAGAAGATCGCGTCGCGTCCAGGATGAATCAGGCTCTTGAACGAGCGGCCATCTCGCTGCAGGTCGACCAGCATCGGCGCGTCTACTTCGTCCCAGTCCCAGGAATCGTTTTGATGGTACTGGTGGAAAGCCTTGATCTTGCCGCTCTCGGGATCAAGCGCGAGCACGGAGGTGGTGTAGAGATTGTCGCCGGGATGATTGGCACCCGGCCAGGGTGCCGCGTTGCCGGTACCCCAATAAATTGTCTTGGTGTCTTTATCGTAGGTGCCCGTCATCCAGGCGGGGGCGCCACCCGTTTTCCAGTCGTCACCGCTCCATGTGTCATGGCCTGGCTCACCCTCGCCGGGGATGGTGAAGGTCCGCCACAGTTCCTTGCCGTCATTGGCGTCGAACGCAACGACGTAACCCCGGACGCCGAATTCGCCGCCGGAGCCGCCGACGACAACCTTGCCGTCGACCACCATCGGCATCAGGGTCATGTACTGGCCCCTCTTGTAGTCCTGAATTTTTTTGTCCCAGACGACCTTGCCGGTTTTGGCATCGAGCGCGACGAGGTGATCGTCGGTGGTGGCCAGATACAGCTTGTCTTGCCACAATCCCACGCCGCGGCTGGTCGGATGCAACTGAAACAGATCGTCGGGAAGCTGGCGCTTGTATCGCCAATACTCATCGCCGGTCTTGGCGTTGAGCGCGATCACCTGCCCCATCGGGGTTGCGACGAACATCACGCCATTGTTGACGATCGGCGGCGCCTCGTGCCCTTCGAGTACGCCGGTCGAGAAGGTCCACACCGGCGTAAGGCTTTTCACGTTCGAGGTATTGACCTGGTCGAGCGGGCTATAGCCCTGACCGTCATAGGTGCGGCGATAAAGCATCCAGTTGCCGGGTTCGGGATTTTCCAGGCGATCGGACGTCACCGGGCTGTAATTCTCAATCGGTCCGGCGCCGGCCGCGATTGGAATAAGACACGTTGACGCAACCAGGCTCGACAATAGCCATTGTTTCGTGGTCATAGGCGCTACCTCCCTGTTTGTTTCTCTCCACTGATGTTATTTTTTTATTATTGTTTGAAGTTGCACGGGTCCGATGCGACGGCGGATCGCCGTCACCCGGCTTGCTGCGGTCCTACCTTTCCAACAAATGGTGCAGCGACCGTGAGCGAACCGTCCGCCATCGCCAGCGGAAGCGCCGCAAGACGCCGCGGCGCCGGCCCGGACACAACTTCCGCGCTCTGCCGCGGGTCATATTCGGAATTATGGCAAACGCATTTGAACACGTCCTTGTCGCCCGCAGTGCCCTTCACCCAGGCGGTGACCGGACATCCCGCGTGGGCGCAAATGGCCGAATAGGCGACGATGCCATCGGCAGCGCGCGAACGTGTCTCATCATCAAGTTCGGCCGGATCAAGCTTGACGACCAGTACTTCGTTCAACCGCGAGCCATCGCGGATCACCGAGGTTTTTGGATCCTTGGGCCAGGCGTGCAGCGGCGGTCCGCCGAGTTTCAGATCCTGCGGCTTGATGATGTCACCCGCATGTTCCCCTTCGGAAAAAACGAGAACGTCAGCCTTTTGAGGCCGCTCGTCGCTGCCGGGCCGGTCCTCGTCGGCGGCAGCAACGGATTTGGACGTCACGATGCACGCGCCGGTGGCAAGAGCCGTCAAGATCAGCGCGCGCCGGGTCCGATCCGAACATGCGGGCATCGCCGTCTCGGCTTCTGCACCGATGCCTTCGACCGATGTTGCGGCGCCGCTAGACATGACTGAAAAGGGCAAGCCGGCCAAAACGAATGCGCCAGACAACTTTGCTGTTGTAAGTCATGCGCCCTCCCGTTCGTCTTCGTGACCCGAGCAAAAACTCGCGTCTCCGAAGGCCATTGGAGACCTTATTTGATCACACCTGAGAAAATCACGCCATGTGCATTTCGCAGGTCAGCTCAAATATCTCCGAATTTGTGCGACGCGTTATGCATCGGCCGCTTGCGCAGATCGCTTCCGCGGCGCGGTTTCGCGCATCATCACCATGGCCGCGAGACCGACGGTTCCCGCAAACAGCATGTACCACGCCGGCGCCAGCGCGTTGCCGGTGGCGTGAATGAGCCAGGTGACGATCAGTTGCGCGGTGCCGCCGAAGCTGGCGATGGCGACGGCGTAGATTGTGGCAAAGGCGCGGCCGCGGATATTCTTGGGTAGGCCTTCGGTCAGCGCCACGTAGAAGGCGCTGAAGGGAAGGCTGCCAACCAGCGACAGGAGTCCGAAGCCACCCAAGAGCGCCATGGCGCTGCGCGTTTCCACGATCCACAGGAAGACCGGATAGGTGAACACAAGCGCGACCAGCTGCGGCCACACCATCACCGGCCAGCGCCCGAAGCGGTCCGCCAGCCAACCACCGCCCAACGCGCCGGCGATGCCGAGACCGTTGCTGACGACGGTGGTGGCGAAGGCGAGATCGGTCGGCACATGCAAGGTGTTCTCGGCATAGGTCGTCATGTATTGGGTGACGTAGGTGATGATGGTGCCGCTTGCCAGAATGAGCAGGCCGAGAATGATAATGCGCGAATTGGCGCGGATGGCGCCGAGCGGCTTGTCGCCGGTCGGCTTTGAGGCTGCATCGGTCTCGTGCAGATGGATGGTTTCGGGCAGGCCGGTGCGCAGCCACAGACCGAACGGCAGGCAGATCGCGCCGAGCAGAAATGCAATGCGCCAGCCATAGGCTTCAAGCGCCGGGCCGGTCATCAATTTCGAAAGCACGACGCCGACCAGCGCCCCGGCGGTGGCCGCGATCTGCTGGCTCACCGGCTGCCATGAGACGGCGAGCCCACGCCGCTCCGGCGCGGCCGCTTCCATCAGATAGGCCGTGGTCGGCCCGACCTCGCCGCCGAGTGAGAACCCCTGCACCATGCGCGCGGCGATGGCGATGATCGGCGCGGCGATCCCGATCGAGTCGTAGGAAGGCGTCAGTGCCAGCACGATGATGGCGCATCCCATCATGGCAAAGCTCAGGATCATCGCGGGCCGCCGGCCCGCCCGGTCGGAATAGGACCCGATGATAAATCCGCCAATCGGCCGGGTCACGAAGCCGGCCCCGAACGTCGCCAGCGACAGCATCAGGCTTGCAAACTGGCTGTGCGCGGGGAAAAATGTGTGGCCAATCTGGATCGCGAAAAAGCTGTAGGTGATGAAATCGTAGAACTCGAGCATATTTCCGATGGTTACGGCAAGAATGCCGCGACTCATAAAATGTCGAGAGTCCGGTTCTTTCGCGGCCTCCTGCGAGAATTGTTTTGCCATCCGTTCCACCCGTCTCACCATCTGCTGTCTGATCGCCAACTCGTGCTATCGCTTTTACGTTCGATTGTCTTCCCCGACAGCCAACAAGGCGAGTTAGTCTGGCTCGCCTGAGGTCCCAGCCGATGTTCGCGCCGCATCGTCATCGGGGCTGGCTGGGAGCTAATCAGACTGCGCCCTGTTCTCCGGCAACTCGCTCCACCTACAGGCTTTGCCGCCCATTGCCTGCAGCGAACTTTTACCACGATGATGAGAACATCGTGCGGCTTGCCCGCGTTTCAGCGATATCTGCCCGATCCAACGACAAGAGGCCGCGATGATCAGCAAGAGAGATTTGTTTCATTCGGCGGCGTGGATCGGGATGGCATGGCTCGGCACCCGGGGGGCGACATCCGCGCGCGCCGATTCAACTTACCCGATCCAGCCGGTGCGATGGATCGTGCCTTACGCGGCAGGCGGCGCGACCGACGTATTGTCCCGCTTGATCTGCCAGTATCTGTCGGATCGGCTGGGGCAGCCGTTCATCGTTGAAAACAAGCCCGGCGCCGGCAGCAATATCGGCACCCAGGCCGTCATCAATTCGCCGCCGGATGGATATACACTGCTGCTGACCAGCACCGCCAACGCCATCAACGCATCGTTCGATCCGTCGCTTCCCTTCGACTTCGCAAAAGGCATTATGCCGGTCGCGGGCGTTGCCCGCATACCGCTGGTGTTGGTGGTCAACAACGAGCTTCCGGTCCACAGCGTCGCGGAATTTATCGCCTACGCCAAGGCCAACCCAGGCAAACTCAGCATCGCCTCATCCGGAATCGGCACCTCGCTTCACCTTTCCGGAGAACTGTTCAAGGCGATGGCCGGGGTGGAATTCACGCATGTTCCCTATCGCGGATCGGCGCCGGGCCTGACCGACGTCATGTCCGGCCAGATCCAGGGCATGTTCGACAACGTCACCTCTTCGTTCGAACTGGTCCGGACCGGCAAGCTGCGCGCGCTCGGCGTGACCACGAAGGACCGATCGGATACGATGCCCGAGGTGCCGCCGATCAGCGACACGCTGCCGGGATACGAAACCAGTTCATTCTACGGCGTCGGGGTACCTCATGACACGCCGCAGGAGATCGTCGATCTCCTGAACAAGGAAATCAACGCGGCGCTTGCCGCCCCCGCGATCAAGCAGCGGCTCGGCGAGCTCGGTGCCATTCCCATTACCGGCGATGCCAGGCAATTCGGCGCCATGCTGACCGCCGAGACCAACCGTTGGCGCAAGGTGGTGGAGATGTCGGGTCAGAAGAAGGAATAATTCCCGGAAATAGCAGGGGCGCCACGCGCGCGCAGCCTAGCGCAAATCCCTGCCGGTGATAGCCGACAGGGATCAGCAGAAAAGATGACGGACGGCGAGCGGTATCACCCGGTGGCCCATCAAGGACCTGCGCAGTGATTAAAATCCACGTCGCAAATCCAAGCAAGACTATTTTGTGGGCAGTGAATTAGTCATCCACGGGTATCTAACGACACCCCCAATTGATGCGCCTTGACCGCGGTGGCGCCAACGGTTCGCTTCAACGCTTTCGAAATTTTGGCGACGCCGACCTTTTTCCTGGCCAGCGATTTTAACTCGCGCACATCCGATGAAGTCCATGCACGTCTGACTGTTTTCTTCTTGGCCATATCGGCTCCTTATTTGAGAACCGGGCTTGTATCACACCAGGAAGATTTAGCAACGCGACGTAAATTTGCCGGCGAATTAATCTTTCGCAAGGCGCCGAACGCGCGCGTATCGCGTATTAAGATTGGCCTTTCGACGCATCCTTCGCGGCAGATATGACCCCGCCGGTGATTTGTCTCATATGTTCTCCGGCATTGGTAAACTGACTCTTCAAAAATTCCGATTGAATTTGCATGGCTTGCTGAAGATCGGTCGCATGAACCAGCTTTCGCGCATGTTCGAACGCAGCCTTGATATTCTGTTCGGTGAAGGTGAGCGCCTGCTTGGAAATCCGCGTTCCCGGGCTCGGAATCGACGTCATCGACTTGTTGGCCGCATCAAAAAACATCCCGAACGCTTTTTCCGCCTGATCGATGGTTTTTTCGGCCAAATCGCGCAATTCGGCCGGCACTTCCAGTTTCGGTTCAACCATGTTGCCATCCTCCCCAGTTTAATTGAGCGTTAGCACATTTCCAGAACGGCGTCTTTGCAGTATTCTGTGACGTTTCAGGTATTTAGCGACCTCTTTTGGCGGCCTCATCCGTCAGCGTCGGGGATGAACCGCATCGCGCGGTCATCGGAAGGCGTAGAGTGTCAGGCTGGCGCGAAGGTCCGGGCTCTGGCATGAATCCGCCTAGGTTCTGACGCGAACTGCAGCCAACAGGAAAAGAGCGCTCTATCATCGGGCGCGCGCACTCGCGGCCGTTGGCTCATCTGAGATGGCCTTTTTGGCGATCTTTTCAATCCGGCGCCTATTTCAATCCGGCGCCTACAGTGTCCGCACGGAAACAATTCATGCCCGGCGCCTTGATCGCGGTTCGACAGTTGGCAGCCGAGCAATGGGGGAGGCAAGAATGCCTGGAAAGTGGATCGTTTTGCTTGTGGTTCTTAGCCTGACGACAACGCTGCTGAATCTGGCGATTTTGGTCGGCCAAATGTCGGTTCCGGCCAGCGCGCGCGCCGCCGGCGCCAGTAAATTGCTGGATGACGAAGATTTCACCGATGGCCTTACCAAGATCATCCGGAAAACCGTTCGCGATTACTGTACCGTCGGCAAGAGAGACGGCATAGACTGCTAGATACGGGCGGCAGAAATCGCGCAGCCGATTGCTGACCATGCGACCTAAATCGGCGGTAATCAAATCCATGCCTTCAAAATCGAGACCTTCGTCGGAGCAACCTGAAGAATCGGGCAAAGCGCCGCTGCTTCGTCGAAAGAGAAGACGCTTTTCGCTGTTTATTTTACTTGCTGGAATATTTGTTTTCGTCGCGGCGGCCGGCGCCCTCTATTTCGCCTTGCGGCCTGAGACCCTGCGTATTGCGGTAGGCCCCTCGGGAAGCGACGATCAAAAACTGATCCAGGCGCTGGCGCAGACCTTTGCCCGGGAGCGAAGTTCGATCCGGCTTGCCGCAATCCCGACGGATGGCGCGGCGGAGAGTCTTGCGCTGCTGGCCGCATCCAAGACCGATCTCGCTGTAGCGCGCGGCGATCTGGATATGCCGGCCGATGCCCAATCGGTTGCAATCCTGCGGAAGAATGTCGTCGTTCTCTGGGCGCCTTCGGGTCTGCCGGCCAAGGGATCCAAAAAAACTGCGGCGCCCAAAATCAAGAGCCTCGAAGATCTGCCGGGACACCGCATTGGCGTGGTCGGAACAACACAAGCCAATGTCACGCTGCTCCGCGTCATTCTCACGGAGTCCGGCGTCGATCCGGACAAGGTCGCGGTGGTTCAGTTCGCCATCAATCAGATCGGCGAAATGGCGCACGATCCGACCATCGATGCCTTCATGGCGGTTGGTCCGCTGGACAGCAAGATCACCATCGATGCCATCGCGGCAACTGCCCGAGATCGCGGCGAACCGAAGTTTCTGCCGATCGATGTGTCGGAAGCGATTGCGGAGAAGCATCCTTTGTACGAATCCGAGGAGATTCCCGGCAGCACCTTTAGTTCGGCGCCCGCGCGGCCGGACGACAAAATCGAGACCGTGGGCGTCAATCATCTGATCGTGGCGCGACAGTCGCTGTCCGAGACGGCGGTTGGAGCGTTCACGCGGCAGTTGTTCGCGGTCCGTCAGTCCCTGGCAAAGGAATTGCCCGGCGCCGCCAACATAGAGACGCCGGACACCGACAAGGATGCTGCACTTCCGGCCCATCGCGGCGCGGCGGCTTATATCGACGGCACCGAGCGGACCTTCCTCGAGAAGTACAGTGACTATATGTGGGGAGCGGTGCTGCTGTTGTCCGGCCTCGGATCCGTCGGCGCGTGGTTTCGCAGTTATCTGAAAAGGGACGAAAAAGCCGAAAGTATTGCGTTGCGGGATCGGGTGCTGGAGCTCGCCGCCGAAGCGCGGCACGGGAATTCCACCGATGAACTGCACGACATGCAGCGCGAGGTCGACGACATCCTGCGCGAAACACTGAATTCCTACGATGACGGCGCGATCGAAGAAGGCGATCTTTCGGCGTTCGGCCTGGCGTTCGAACGGTTTCACCATGCCGTCGTGGAAAGACATGCGGTGCTGGACAACACGGCCCCTGACCTGATGCGGTTGCGGAGCCGGCCATAGCCGAACCTCCCTGATGCGCAGCGAGTGCTGGAAATCGCCCTTACAGGAAAGAGAAATCCGGCTCGTACTTGGGGAACCGAAAGTTCCCGATTTTATTCTCCTTGGGATATTGTTCTAACAGCAGACGAAAATGCGAAATCTGCTTATTTCGGCCTGCTGTGCGGCTATCATGGGAAGCATTTCGGCTGCTTCCGCCCAGACTACCGGTCCGGCCACCCAGGATTCCATGAAGACCAACAGCCCGATGGATTCCAATGCCAAGATGACGAAAAAGCATCACAACATGAAGAGAGCACGATGATCCGACGAGGCATGGCGAAACTGCGCAGCGACGACGGCCGGCTGCGATGGGTTAATCGCGAGCGCCGGTAGCCGACGGGTCGCAAAGCAGTTCAAAACTTTCGGGTTTTATCCTGGAGCCGGGTACGGCTGGCGGGGCTGCCCCGATTGTTTTGCGCGGACGGCCGACAGGAGCGTTACCGCTGGCTGACCACCAGCCTGTTCATTGCCAAAGACCGGCTGTTTGGAACCGGCGACGTCGAATGCCAGGTCTACCGCGCCTCATGACAGGCCTGCCGCGTGGGCGCGCCGCATCGGCTTAAGCACGGCCAGCGCCAGAATGCCTGTCAGTGCGTCTATCGCGATGATGATCGCAAAAACCGGAAGCCAGCTGCCGGTCTGCTCCCGCAGCAGGGCCGCAAGCGGGCCGCCGAGGATCGATCCGATGCCTTGAGCGACGTAGAGCAATCCATAATTCGTGGTGGCGTGTTCGGCGCCGAATGTGTCGGTCAGGGTTGCAGGAAACAGCGAAAAGATTTCGCCCCAACCGAAGAAAACCACGCCGGACAGGATCACGAACACCAGGGCATTGTCGCGGCACATGACCATTAACGTGACCGCCGCGGCTTCCATCAGGAAAGCGATCCCCATGGTGTTTTCGCGACCGATTTTGTCCGAGACAAAGCCGAAAAAAGGACGGGTCAATCCGTTGGTCAGGCGATCGATGGTGAGCGCCAGCGGCAATGCCGCCAGTCCGAATATCACGACATTGGCGACGCCGAAGTCGCGCGAAAATGCCGCGAACTGCGAGATGATCATCAGGCCGCCGGTGGACATCATCGTCATCATGAAGAACATCAGCCAGAACACCTTGCTGCGCAGCATCTGGCCCGGCGGCGTTCCCACCGTCGACGCCAGTACCGGCGGCGACGGCAGCACATCCGCCGGTGTCGGCATGCGGATCGCCAGCGCAGCTGCGGCGCCGACAATTCCAAGGATGATGCCGAACACCACCAAGGTGTGCTGGTAGCCGGCCTGCTTCATCATGGTGTCGATCGGGAACGTGGTCAGAATGGCGCCGAAACCATAGCCGGCTGCCACGAGGCCGGTCGCCAATCCGCGCCGGTCCGGAAACCAACGGACCACGAGGCCAATAATACCGACATAGACGATTCCGGTGCCGATGCCGCAGAACAGTCCGTAAGTCAGATAAAGACCAGTCAGGCTGGTCGCATGGGCCGCGCCGATCCAGCCCAGGCCGGATAGCAGGCAGCCGGCGGCGATCAGCGTTCGCGCGCCGAACCTGTCGACCAGATAACCCTGTAAAGGCGAAAACCAGGTTTGCAGAACGATGAGAAGTGTAAACGTGACCTGGATGGCCGGCAACGTGGCCCCCAAGGCTTCCTGCAGCGGCTTGGTAAAGAGGGTCCAGACATATTGCGGACTGGATATCGACATCATGGCGATCAGCCCGAGCACAAGCTGAACCCAACGCGTCGATGCCGCCGATCGACGCGACTCCGCCACTATCGTAGCCATTATTCAGTCCCCTAATTGAGATACCCAGGCGCGACGATTATGACCGGCGCCCTGCCCCACGCAAGGCTGATCGCACGTTCTATCCGCCCCTTGAACCAATAAAACAAGGTCTTGGGGGCGCAAATCCGCCGTGCCAAAAGAATAGTCAGGCTGTGGTTGCGGTCCCGGCCCCAGCAGCCCTTGCGGTGCAAAGACACCGGGAAAGTCAGCGCGCGCGGGGTCATAATGAGCGCATCGAACAGATAATCGCAGGCCAGCGCCGGCAGGGCTGGCGATTGCGCCCGCGTGAATTGCCCGAACTTCCGCAACCATTTCGCAACCATCGGGATTGATAACGGCTGACGCAACAGAAAGTGAACACCATGCAGTTCGGATATACCCAACCGTTTTCATTCCAGATCGGGCCTCGTCCCGAACCGAAGATCGCCAGCGTACGCCATGGCGTCACCGAGATCACCTTGAGCGACGGTCGGCTGGTGCGCGCCACGCTGCACATCAAATCCGTCAAGACCGATCCGAAAAAGCCCGGGGCCATTGACGTCGCTTATGATGTCATTGCGGAAGTCATGACGGCGCCGGATACGATCATTAGCGACGTGCACGAAACCATTCAGTGAGCTTGGCCGTTCCGGCAGTACTCTTCTTATTATGTCGAGCGCCGCCTGATCTTCTCAGAGCCTGATCAAAATACAGCCGGTTTTTTCAGGCGCTCTCCAGCAACTTGAAAATGACTTCGTTTTTCGTCATGGCCGGGCAAAAGCGCGAAGCGCGTCTTCGCGCTAGATGTATCTGCTCTTGCTGAAGCCAAGCCGGGCGTGGATGCCCGGCATCGCAGGCAGGGTTACACAGTCTGCGCAAGGCAGGCTGCTATGGCGGGGCGTGACAAGCTTCGTTGTCTCAATGAACTCATCTCCCGCCGGAGCTTGTAGTTCGCGCGTAACCTCGCGTTCCAGCTATTTTCGGCATTCGTTTGCGCGGTTCAGCGATGTTCGATGCCGGCGTTGCCCGAAAGTCCCCGCGCATGAGCGTCGCGCCGATTCCCCAACAGACTTGTTCGTAACCCGGAAGGACTCTAAGCAAAGTTCCCGGTAAAGTCGTTCGCTTGTCACCCGAACAACCTTTTTTAGGAGGCAACACATTCATGGCAGGTACCCCCGGCCTTCCCGTTTCCGGTGTTGCGGACACCACCAATCACTGGCCGGTGCTGCGCTCGCTGCACGGCTATCGTCTCCAGTTTCTGACCCACGATCTGGTCGCCGGACTCACGCTTGCCGCGATCGCGATTCCCGAGCAACTGGCGACCGCGCGGCTGGGAGGGTTTTCCCCGCAGATCGGATTTTTCGCGTTTCTGGCGGGCTCGCTGGCATTCGCCGTTTTCGGCAGCAACCGCTTGCTGTCCAGCGGCGCCGATTCAACCATCACCCCGATCTTTGCCGGCGGTCTGGCCTTGCTGGCGGTGTCCGGCTCGCCCGACTATGCGGCCCTCGCCGCGCGTGCTGGCGCTGATGGTCGGCGTGGTGCTTGTCGTCGGCGGCATTTTCCGTCTCGGCTGGATTGCCGACCTGCTGTCGATTCCGGTCACCGTCGGCTTTCTTGCAGGGATCTCGGTGCACATCCTGATCTCGCAAATGCCGGCCATCCTCGGGCTGGCCGCGCCTGATGGTGCCATGCTGCAGCGCCTTGCGACCCTGGCGGAACAGATCTGCCGCAGACCAACCTGTTTTCGCTCGCCATTGGCCTTGGCGTGCTGGCCCTGATCACGGTTTCGGAGCGGATCGACGTCCGAATCCCGGCAGCTTTGATCGGGCTGGTCGGCGCCGCCGCGGCCGTCGTGGTGATGCGACTGGAAGACCGGGGCGTCGCGGTTCTCGGCAATATGCCGGTGGCGCTGCCGACGCTCGCCGTGCCCGACCTTCCGATCGGCCGATGGCTGCAGCTGGTGCCGCTGACGCTGATCATTTCCATCATCGTCATGGTGCAGACCGCGGCCACGACGCGCTCGTTCGTATCGGATTCCAGCCAGCCGCCGGATGTCGATCGCGACTTTATCGGGGTCGGAGCCGGCAGCATCCTGGCAGGACTGATCGGCGGATTTCCGGTCAATGCCAGCCCGCCGCGGACCGCTGTGGTGTCGGAGACCGGCGGCCGCTCGCAACTCGCCAGTCTGGTGGCCGCGGCGATCGTCCTGGTATTGCTGGCATTCGGGACCTCGCTGCTGCGTCATGTGCCGCAGGCGGCGCTCGCCGGCGTGCTGCTGTTCGTCGCGTTGCGGATCATCCGTGTCGGACAGATCATTTCGATTTACCGGCAGTCGTTCGGCGAGTTCCTGTTGGTCGTTGCGACCGCCGCCGCCATCATCATCCTCCCGATCGAGCAAGGCGTCGGACTCGGAATAGCGCTCTCTCTCCTCCATGGCATATGGAGCACCACCCGCGCCCGCCTCACCGCGTATGAACGGGTGCCGGGCACGTCGATCTGGTGGCCATCGAATCCGCACATCCCCGGCGAGACGGAGCCAAACGTCATTGTCGCGGGTTTCCAGGCGCCGCTGTCGTTCCTCAACGCGTATCATTTCAGGCGGGATATGATGGGGCTGCTGCAGTCTTCGCCGCAGCGGGTAAGTCTCATCGTCCTCGAGGCAACCGGCATTGTGGAGATCGACTTCACCGCCGCGCAGATCTTGAGCGACGCCGTTGCCGCCTGTCGCTCAACCGGCGTTGACTTTTCCATCGCGCGGCTGGAGTCGACCCGGGCGCAGCAGGCGATCGAACGGTTCGGCATCGATGAACTGCTCGCAGCGCGTCATCCGTTCCACAGTGTAGAGGAGGCTATTCGGGCCTGGCGCGGCGAAGTTCAGGCCGCGGATAAAACCCGGGGCTGATCGCCTTACACTCGCGGGGCTGCGGCAATTGCACGATTGACGGCAATTCCCCTTCTCAGGGTTTCTCGTCAGAGCGAAGCTGCATTTCCATCAAGGCCATGGTCTGCAGGGTCCTGGGGTTGCTTTCGCCCTGCTTTGCACTCCGAAGAATGTTCTCAGCGATATTCTGCACGCGCATCGAACTTACCGGATGCGGCAGCGTGGCGACCGCTCGCTCCAGCGCCTGATCCATCGCCTCGATCAGATCCGGAGAAAACGAGGCATTTGAGAAATCTTTCATCGTCTGCTTCCAGTTCGAACCGGGATCGAGCACCGGAAGGACAAGCTGCCGGCCGGCCACATGTTCCCAACTCGCTCGCTTCTCAAGCCGCCGAACAAATCATCCGCGGCACCCATTATCACCCATTCCAGGAGAGCCCGATGCGTCGAGCCAAGCCGCAGGTTCGAAAGCCATCAGATGGCTGATATCAACGGTCGCAATCGCAACTATTCGAGGCTGCGGCATCACGCGAAGGTGCACAGTTTCCCACGCCCGGCTCGTATTGACGAAAGCTTCCCTTACGGAAGAGCAAACGCATCCCACGATGCGGATTGGAGTTCGCCGCAGTCGGCGCCTAGGCTTTTTGGCCCGGTGGGTCGCCACCCCTGTCCTGTCGGCTGACGAGCTGGGCACGCTCCTTGTCTCGCGGCTGCTCCTCTCCCTTCTGATCGCGCACGATGCCTTGATCATGGCCGCGCGCGGGCTTGGGCTCAGGCTTTGGCATACCCTTCTGGCCGCCATGTTTGCCGCCTTGATCCTGCACACCTTCCAGATCATTTTCCCTGGGCATCGCGATCAGACCTTTTCTTGCCGGCGAACGGCTTTGAGCGTTTTCATGCTGCCAGTTAATGCGGTTCACGGTCGCCGGGTTCCGTCTGAAGAAATCCCGCCGCGCAGGCATCGCGAGGCGGGATTCAGTGGGAAGCCCCGGGAGGGGAAGCTTCCGTAGGATAAACCCACGGCAGCCGCAGCGTTCCCTAAAGTCGCAATTTGGTGGTATCACAGTCCGGCATCACCGCGTTTTCGCAAGCCTTCTCTTCGAGGCCGCCGTTTGCGCCGAAAAACCCGCAACCGCCGGGAACCGAAATTCGCGTTGCAAATTCTTGGTTTCGCATCATTGTACAAGGAGGAGATGATCATGCGACCCAGGCTCGCTATCTCAGCCCTTGTGGTCACCGCACTGTTCGGGGCGATGGCGATCACATCGGCACAGATGCAGGCGGCTCCCGGAGCGTCGAGCCAAGGCAGCGCCGGACCGGGCGCCGGCAACCCCAACACCAAGCCTGGCACGACGACCGGTTCCGCATCAACGAAAGCCGTCACCAACAAGGGCGTTGCGCGTAACCCCGCCACTGACAATAATTCCGGCACGGGCCGCGGGAAATAGCCTATTTCCGAGTTGAAGCGCGGACGCACGGACCCCTTCGGCCCTGAGCGTATATTCCATCAGATTGGGTTGCATCGGACGCGCTCATTCCGCGCTCGAAAAACCAGCGCCGCCCGGAACGCAAATCCATGTCGCAAGTTCTGACTCCCGCATTGTTCATCCTAGGAGGATTCTCATGCGATCGAAGCTTGCACTCTCGGCCCTCGTCGTTGCCTCACTGTTGGGAGCCACGGCCATCGCGTCGGCGCAGACGCAGCAGCCGGCTCCCGGCGCGTCGAGCGAAGGCAAGGTCGGACCGGGCGCAACCGGCACCAAAATGAAGTCCAGCAAGATGAAATCTGGCGCCACGACCGGTTCGGCGATGAAGGCCAAAAAGGGGGCCACCGCTCCCGCTACCGACAATAGCGCTAGCCCGGGCAGCAAGTAACGCGGGTTGATGCTGAAGGGCGGATGTCCCCTTCGACAGGATGACCATTCGACAAGAAAGGGCTCCGATGAGGGGCCCTTTTGCTTGGCCGACTAGCCGTGCTGCGAGCTGCAGGCCATCCGTCGAGCATGGCATCTGGGTGTCGGTAAACGACGCGACATCCTGCGCGCGCGCTTCATGCGCGCTCCGTCCCGCAACTAAACCCGCTCACCAACCTCTCGTGTTCTCCGGGAATCCATCAGCATAGTGAGGACGCCGGTTCAGCTTCGCGCCGCCCCGGTTGATTTTTGCATGATCATGGCGACGACGGCGTCAATTATCTGGCTGATGGCCTTGCGCCGATAGGCCCAGCGCTCGTCGGCGTCCGGCACCGCGATCACCATCGTGGCGTTGGCTTCGAACAGCAACAGATCACCATTGGCGCCCAGCCCGAAATCGATGCCGGCATAATCGAGGCCGAGCACGGCCTGGATCTGCGCCAGCGCCGCCATCGCCTTGTCGCCGAGTGCAGCCGGCATATCGCCCAGGAAGCTTCGCTTCCTCGAGGCGATGGTCCGGCTGGTCGGCCATGTCAGAGGTGAAATAATGCACTTTCCATTTCCGGGATATCGCCAGATGCAATGGGTAAATCCGGCCGCCGATCATCATCACGCGGTATTTCCGCGCGTTGCCGTCCTTGCCGCGGGCGTCGAGATACTCGATGACAAGCAGTTCGTTGCCCGGAAGGCCGGCCGCCGCCGCCGCTAATTCGCCGGCGCCCTCGACCAGGATGAAGTTGCGTCCGGTGTGATAGCCCGGCGAACGCAGCAGCAGCGGAAAGCTGAACTGGTGGTTCGCAACTGCAGCGGCGCCATCCGGACCGGCGAGGATGTCGCGGGCGATCGAGATCGTTCGCGGGGTCACCACGCCAGGCACCGCGCGAAGCCGCCGGGCATTGCTGATACGTCCGGTCTTCAGGACGGCGCAGGGGTCGTTGATCACCGGAGCGCTGGTGCGCGCCATCAGGCGGACCGCGGCCTCCAGCGCCGGTTCGCAGAGGTCAGCGTCGCCAATGGCGTTGAAGATCAGCTGATGCGGCGGCAGCGGCAGCGATGGATCGAGATAGTCGGCAACGATCACCGAGGTCAGAAAGATGCAGTCGTCCAGCAACGCGGCGGTCGGAATGTTGCCGCCGCCCGACGAGACCAGTTGCAGCAAGGTCACCGGCGGCTTGGTCCCGCGGTACGGCAAGGTCGAAATGGCGTGGTCGCGAAAGCCCTTCTGAAAATGATAGAGCGCACCGGCGCGATCGCCGATATCCGACAGCACGGCGCCCAGCCCCTGATGCGCCTCCGCGAAGCCCGGATCGATCCGCAACACCATTTCATAGTGCTCGCGCGCTTGTGCGTGCTTGTTGGCGCGAAGCAGCAGGTTGGCGAGGTTGACATGCCCCATTGGATTTGCCGGATGATGAAGGATCGCCTCCGAATAGACCCGGCAGGCGGCGTCGATCGCACCCATACTCGTCAGCAGCGTCCCGAATTCGTTGAGGGCGCTGAAATTGGTCGGCGCCCGGCGCAGGATATCGATAAAGGCCTGCTGGGCGTCCTGTCGGCGGTCGAGGGCGCCGAGCAGAACCGCGCGTTCGATTTCAGCAGCGGTCGCATCGCCCTCGACCGGTTGGCGCGCAAGCAGAGCTTCCAGCTGTCCCAGTCTCGATTCCTGAGCCTGCCGGGGAGCCCAGTCGCGTTGGCTGCTGGCGATGTCAGGCAAGGGAGCCGCGTTCTGTTTCAGTCCGGTCACAATGCGCACCGGTTCGGCGTCAGTGAGCGTCGATTATACTAATATCTGCTGATTCGCTTCGCGTTTCCGTCCATTTCGTGCGTTTTCGGCCGCAGCCGGCCCTGCCCAATACTTCCCGCTCAAAACCTCGAAATATCCGGAACCACATTTCCTGCTCCGGCAACTCACCCATCGCAGCCATGGAAGGACTTTGTTTACCAAGAATCGACATGGTTCAGGTCGACTTCACCCGAAATAAAGTGTGTTTCATGACTGCAGCTGCGTTGGCCACTTCTCTCCCGGACACCGATGGCGCCGGTTCGTTGGTTGCGCGGCAGCTGCGCATCGGGTCGGAATATTACACCGCCGGCAGGATCGAAGAGGCCATCGCGGCGTATCAAACCGGTATCGCCGCAGCCCAGAATGAATCGCCCGGCTGCGTTTCCACCGAGACGATTTCAGATCTGCATGCCAGGCTCGGCAATGCCTGCATGGTTCGCGGCGAACTCGAATTGGCGGCAGCAAACTACAAGGCAGCGTTGCGGCTGGCGCCGCATCTGACCTCCTGCTGGTGCAACCTCGGTAACGTGCACCAGCAAGACCGGGAAGCCCCAGGAAGCCATCGCGTTCTATCTTCAGGCTCTGAAACTCAATCCAGGCCATTGGCCGTCGCGCACCAATCTGGTTGAGGCGCTGATGGTCACGAAAGCAATACATTGTGGCGAGGGCGCTGCTGCTCGAAATGGTCGGCGAGCGGCCGCAGGATGGCCAACTGCGCCATCAACTGGGCAAGACCTACTTCGAGCTCGATGAAGTCGAGACGGCGATCGAGTGTTTTCGGCAGGCGATCGCGCTCAATCCGCGCGATGCCGACAGCATGTACTGGATCGGCGGCATCAAGCAGAGGCAGGGTGACAGCGAAGCTGCCCAGGCCGCATATGCAGAAGCGGCACGAATCCAGCCTTTGATCCGGCGGCCGGCGGCAAAATCGCCCGCGGATTTTCGTGTTCTGGCGCTGTATGCCCCGTTTGCCGGCAACACGCCGACCGAATATCTCTTCAAGGATCCCGCCTACGACACCGACACGCTGGCTTTGTTTGCCTCCCGCGAATATGACGTCGAGCCGATGCGGCAGGACGTGCAGGTCGTCGTCAATCTGATTTCCGATGCGGATCAGGCTCGAGTCGCTGTTGCCGCTGGCCGCCGAACTGGTCGGCCGGCTCGGCAAGCCCACCATCAACGATCCCGGCAAGATCCAGCGGACGACACGCGACGCGGTCGCGGACCTGCTGGCGGGGATACCGGATTCACGGATCCCGAAGGTCGTTGCGTCACAAGGCCGGCGCCGATCGTTCCGCTGCCGCGTTGCAGGCGGCACTTCCATTCTCGTTCCCCATTCTGGCCCGGCCTGTCGGCACGCATGGCGGCGATGATTTTGAAAAGATCGAAGACCCCGCCGCGCTGGCGGCGTTTCTGTCGCAACAGCCCGAGATCGACCACTATCTGATCGAGTACATCGACTATCGTTCCGCCGATGGTTTTTTCCGGAAGTATCGCTTCATTTTCGTGGACGATCAGATCCTGCCGTATCACCTGGCAATATCGAACGACTGGAAGGTGCATCACGTCAGCACCGACATGGTCAATCAGCAATGGATGCAGCAGGAAGAGGAAGCGTTTCTGAACGATCCCGCCATCGTGTTCAATTCCGGGCATTACGAGGTGCTGCGCGCCATCCAGCAGCGCATCGGCCTGGAATATTTCGGCATCGATTGCGGACTGGATCGTTCGGGCCATCTCGTCGTGTTCGAAGTCAACGCCTCGATGCTGGTACACGAGCGCAATGACGACTTCCCCTACAAGGCCCCGTTCGTGATCCGCATCAAAACGGCATTCGATGCGATGCTGCGAAAATTCGCGAGTTCCGGCGCCTGAGGCAGCGCTGCCGAAGTTCGCCGCCTCCCGCTGACGCCGCTTCCAGCCATCGACGGTTACTTTATTTCCTGCGCCAGCAGCAACACCTTCAGGATGTTTTCGCTCAGCATCCCCTTGGGATGCTGAGGGTTGTTTTCGGATCCCTCGATCGGCACGAAGTTTTCCGGCGGGGACTTATTGCCGACCAGCGTCAGCCGTCCGATCGATTGATGGGTCTCCTCGGTTTGGTCGGCATCTTCGATGCTGCCGAAAGAGCGCATCTGGATCCGGCTCCTGCGCGGTTCTATCTTCTTCGGCTTCGGCTGCGGAACGTAGACGATCGGCGGCAGCATATGATGGTGTGACATGATTCGTTCCCGGTTGCTCCCAACTGGCACAAACGCAAATCCCGGCCGCCGAGCAGCAAATCCTGGGCCAAGTAAATCTGCGTTTGAAATCAATGCCTTCGTCGCGCCGCTGAAACCATGCCCGGCAGGATTTGCCGGAATAAAGATCGATTCCCCCGCGTTGCTTTGGGCCGCAGCGCTATTTTGGCGCCGAGTCCTTTGACAGCAGCGCGATCGCCTCCTGCACGGTCGTCATGAACTGGGCGGGGAAGATAATGGTGGAATTCTTCTCCACCGAGATTTCCGCCATCGTCTGCAGGGTGCGGAGCTGCAGTGCTACCGGATGCTGGGTGATGATGTCGGCGGCCTCGCCGAGCTTCACCGCCGCCTGGTATTCGCCCTCGGCGGCGACGATCTTGGCCCGACGCTCGCGCTCGGCCTCGGCTTCCTTGGCCATCGCCCGCTGCATGTTGTCGGGCAGCATGATGTCCTTGATCTCGACCGCGGTGACCTGGGTGCCCCAGGGCTCGGTGTGCTGATCGATGACGTTCTTGATCTGGTTGTTGATGCTCGCGGTGTCCGAAAGCAGCTGATCGAGACTGAAGCGACCGACCACGTTGCGCACGGTGGTCTGGCTGATCTGGTTGATCGCATTGTAGACATTCTCGATCGCGATCACGGCCTTTTCCGGATCGGTGATGTGATAGTAGGCGACCGCCGCGATATCGATCGACACATTGTCCTTGGTGATGATCTTCTGCGACGGGATCTGCATGGTGACGGTGCGCAACGACACCCGTACCATCTGCTGGATCGGCACGAAGATCAGCGTCAGCCCCGGCCCGCGCACACCCTCAAATTTGCCGAGCAGGAACACCACTCCGCGTTCGTATTGCTTTAGTACCCGAAGCGACGCGATGACGTAGAACACCAGCACGATGACCAGAAGAAAGATCAAGTCCATGGCGTCCTCACGGGCTATTTCATTACGCTTCAGGATACAGAGAACAGCGTCAATTTTACAGTCAATTGATCGCGTCGGCCGGCGCTTCCCGGCTCGCAAAGGTGGCGCGAGTAACCGACGCGGTGGTGCCTTTGGGCCCGCCCGAAGTTACGATCTGGGAGTCGAGTTGCCCTGCAAGCGGTCAGGCGTTGGCCGGGATCGCTCCGAACACCCCTGCCTCGGCCAGCGCCGCGATGCGGCGCTCGTCATAGCCGAGTGTCTTGAGCAGCACCGCCTTGGTATGCTCGCCCAGCAAGGGCGCCGCCACGGGATCCACGACCGGCGTCAGTTCGAGACGGAGCGGCGTTTCGATGTTCGGGACCGATCCCGCGGTCGGGTGCGGAATCTGGCTGAGACGATGACGCTCACGCACTTCCGGTGCGTTGAATCCCTCCTCGACGGTGCGGAGATAGCCGACCGGCAAATTGGCCTTCTTCATCTTCGCCATCCAGTTCTCGAGCCGGTCGCCGGCAAAAACCTTGGCAATGGCGGCGCGCAGCTTTTCCTTGTTGGCGGTTCGCGCTTTGCGGGTGGCGAATTGCCGGATCGGTGACGAGGTCGGGCCGCTCAAGCACCTCGGTCACCAGGCGGCGATACAGCCGGTCGTTGGCGCAAGCGATATAGAACGGCCCGTCCGATGCTTCATAGACGCCGACGCTGGGAGAGCCGTTCGGTGAATTGCCGAACCGGCCCGGATTCACGCCATTGATCAGATAGGCCATGCCGTAAAAGCCGGTCATCGCCACCGCGATGTCGATCAGCGCGACCTCGACATGCTGGCCGCGGCCGAGCCGGTCGCGCGCGAGCAGCGCCAGCAGGATGGCGTTGCAGGCCGACATTCCCGTCGCCATGTCGACGATCGGCGGACCGGTGCGCACCGGCTGGCCGTCCGGAAAACCGTTCAGCGACATGAAGCCGCTTTCGGCCTGCGTGATCGGATCGAAGCCCGGGCGCAAGGCAAACGGTCCCTTGCGGCCGTAGGCCGAGATCGAGCAATAGACCAGGCGCGGATTGGTCGGCGCGACGGAGGCGTAGTCGAGGCCAAACTTCTTCATCACGCCGCCGGAGAAATTCTCAACCACCACATCCGCTTTCGCGATCAGCTCGCGCGCCACCTCGAGCGCCGCGGGTTTGGTGAAGTCGAGCGCGATGCCACGCTTGTTGCGATTGAGGCTGAGATAGGCCGCGCTCTCGCCGCCGATTTCCGCGTGCTCGTAGGCGCGGGTGTCGTCGCCGCCATTCGGATTCTCGATCTTGATGACCTCGGCGCCGAAATCGGCCAGCGTTTGCGTGCAGGCGGGACCGGCGACGACCCGGGTGAAATCCACCACCAGCAGACCGTCGAGGGCGGTCGGCGCGCCCTTCGCGCGCGGCGTGCGATCCGGCAATTGCGGTCTGGCAGTCATGATCGGCTCGTCCTTTTGTTCTGATATCGATTGGCGATCATCGGCAGGTTGGTGCGGCGCGACTTTATGGTCTATTTCGAGAAGTTCACAAGGGCCGCCTCTGCGCCCATGTTATGCGGCGAAGCACCGCGGATCTGACAGCCGCGATCGCGCTACGTCCGAAGGTATCACGCAAAAGCATGCCGAAATCTCTTCGTCCCCGGCCTGATCGAAACATTCCAGGCTTTCTTCAAACGCCGGGCAGATCAGCCACGCGCTGCGCGCCGATCAAAACCCCGTGGGGTATGATGCCTTACTCGCCTTCTCCTGCGCCTGCCGCAGCACCCACGGTACAAAACGTCTTTCTCCAATGCTGCCGATCACGCCGGCGATGTTTGTGGGATTCCTCGCCATCGGCCTGCCGTTGCATTACACGCTGGGCATGAGTCCGCTGGTCGTCGGCATTGCGATCGGCAGCCAATTCGCGGCCGCGAACCCGCCGCGCCCGGCGGTTTGAAGCCCTGGCCTACGCTTTGGCCGCCAGCAGCGTGCGGCGGTGATGGATCAGATTATCAAGCCGGTGCGCGGCCGAAATCAGCGCCGCGGCGTCTGCCCCGCTCTCGTCTCCATCGGCGGATTTTGCCAGCTGGGCTCGAAGGATATTGTCGACTTCATCCTCGATCGCCACGAGTTCGGTTTCATTGTCGATCTTTCGGATTCTCTTCGGCAAATCGCACAGCGCATCAAGCGTTGTTTGCGTCGTTTCGGTCGAGCGAACCCCGAGAAAGCGCCACGCCGCAGCGAACACCGATGCCACTGCGCCGAGCACCATCGGCGTCAGATAAATGGCGTTAGCGGCAGGGCAATCTGAAAGGTCTTCACGGATATCCGGCGCGGAAATGATTCTGGGACAATAGTATCAGACATCGGTATCGCGTGACCGCGCGTTGGTTCGAAACACCGGGATTATGAATCGGACCGGCGCGCGGGGCGTCCTTTCCCGGCGGTGTCAGTGGTCGGCAAATGGTGTCTGCGCCGGACCGCCTTGGCTGCGGCAGCGGAGATCGCGGCCATCGGGGCCCTGTGGCGCGTTCGTGTCAGACCGCCCCGACGCAGGCCGGTGCGGATACGCACGAACGACCACGACAGGCAATGATACCGCGACCAGGACATCGTTTTCATCGAAACCTCCGTCTCCATCAGATTGCTGTGCGGCAACGAAGGCGCCGTTCGAAACCGGTTGATTACAAATTGGAAAGCGCGAAAGCGCGTGCACCGGCGGCACGGTCATTGGTGGCACGATCGCGCGAGGGCTCGCCGCGAGAAAAGCCAACGCTTGTTCATCGGCATTAAACCTGAGTAATGCGCCGAACCGGTTGCCCAGTGGCTTACTCCAACAAGCGTCGGGAGGTGAATATCATGAAACTCGCTTCTGCACTTTCTGGTCTCGCGGCAATATGCGGCCGGCCAGATCTTGCTTACACGTCTTGCACGTTTTTTCTTGCCGTCATCCTGTTAAGCGTGGATGCCCGGCACAAGGCCGCGCATGATAGCGAGAGGAAAGACCGGCTCTCCCCGTCGGATGCTGTCATCACTGCTGCTTTTCCCAGAATGACAGCAGGCCCTGCGACGCGGAGCCTCCGATCACGCAGGGGATACCGACCTCGACCTGGCCGAGCGCCGCCGCCGAGACGCAGCCCAGCGCCACCGCGCCGACGCCGACCTGGCCCCAGAAGTCGAGATTTTGCCTGGAGTCCGAGCCCTTTGTCTTGAGCTCTTCCACAGCGGCGAGCGCATCCTTGCGCACGGCCGCGAGTTGCACCGTGTCGGCGGCTTCGATCACCTCGCCAAGCGGCGCCTTGACCGGAGCCGGCTGCAGCGCCAGTTCGCTGCGGAGAAATTCGCGCAATCCCGCATCGCGCACTGCGTAGCTTGCCAGCGTATAACGCGCCATGCTGCCGACCGTCAGCTTGTCGACGGTGTCGCGGCTTTTGCTCCAGGGCAGCATCGACATAATGCGCAGGATCGGGATGTGGGAGCCGGTGGCGAAATAATATCCCCACAGTGTATCCAGCAGGTCCTGGCTGTTGGCGAAGGTAAGCTTCGGGTGCAACGTCTTGTCTTCCTTGGCAAAGGGATTGCGAGTGAGCACGCCGCGCAACTTGTCGAACATGCCGGGCTTTTCTTCTTCCAGCGGGATGTCGGTCAGGGTCGGGAGCGTGCCGGCGAGGTATCTGTCGATCATCACCTGGCGTTCCGGCATCCGCGGCGCGATCTGCCGCAGCAGATTGCGCCAGTCGGGCAGCCCGGAATAGGCGATGGCGCGGACGATCACCCATTCGTCTTCCGGCGGCACCGGAAAGAAGCTGGTGACGAGCTGCTCGGCCTTGGCTGGGTTTGACCCGATCGCGCCGGCGATGAAGCCGAGATAGATGCCGGCATTCTCCGGCTCCTTGAAGCTTTGCGCGTGGAACAGCACGCGCACCGCCGCGGCGACATGAGGGTAGTCGGGCTTGGCGCGGTAATTATAGATCCACTGCTGGACCACGCCGAGCGACGCGCGCGGATCGATCTCCGGCGCGATCGCCGCATCGGCTGAAGGCATCAGAAGAAACAGGACGGCGCCGAATGCTGCGTAACGCATGTGATGCTCCCACGAAGCGTTCTCGCTTGCGACGGTCGTAGCGCGAACGTTTCCTGACATTTTGGCTAGCGAACATTTGAAGCGGCTATACGACGAATCTTAGGAACAGCGGTTCGGTGCCGCGTCGAAATTGTGGCGGCGTTAATGATTGGCCCGCAACTGACCTTGGCTCCGACATTGTTTTGCCCCGGGCAGGCAATTCGATCCGCGATCGCCAAGCGTAGGGACAGGCGGGACTTGAGTAATGCGTACATCCATAGTGCCGGCCGGACGATGTCGCCGACGGCAGATCGCGGGCGCAGCTGCTGGTCGCAGCCCTCGGGCTGATCTTGGCACCGGCCATCGCGGACGAGGCCGCGGCCCCAGCGCGCGAACCCATCACCGTGGAGGGCAATCGCCGCATCGATGCCGACACCGTGCGTTCCTATTTCCATGCCGCACCCGACGGGCGGTTCGACGCCGCAGCCCTCGACGCCGCGCTCAAGGCGCTGCTGGCGACCAATCTGTTCGAGCATGTCGCGATCGACCACGCCGGCGAGCGGCTGGTGGTGCATCTGACCGAGGCCCCGGTGCTCGACCGCGTCGCGTTCGAAGGCAACAAGAAGATCAAGGACGCGGAGCTTACGGCCGTCGTCGAATCCAAGGCGCGCGGCCCGCTGCAGCGAGCCCTGGTGCAGTCCGACGTCGGTCATATCATGGAAGTTTACCGGCATGCCGGGCGCGACGATGTCGGCGTCGTGCCTGAGATCATCGAGCCGCGGCAACGACCGGGTCGACCTCGTCTATGAGGTGACGGAGGGCCAAAAGACCACGGTGCGGCAGATCGACTTCGTCGGCAAACACGGTTTTCAGCAAGCGGCAGCTCGCCGCGGTGATCAAGACCTCGGCGACCAATGTGCTGAGCTTTCTGACCGGCGGCGACGTCTACGACCCGGACCGGGTCGCGGCTGATCGCGAGCTGCTGCGGCTGTACTATCGCGGCAAGGGCTATGCCGACGCCAGCGTGCCGTCGGCGACCGCCGAATACGATCCGGCAAAACACGGATTCGCGCTGACCTTTTCGATCGACGAGGGCCCGCTCTATCATTTCGGCGACATCAGCCTGGACTGCCATGTGCCGGGGCTGGATCCCGAAAAACTTCGTGGTCGGCTGCTGATCCGCACCGGCGCCGTGTTCGACGGCAAGCGCATTGGACAAGACCAGCGAAATCGTCGCAATCGAGATGGCGAAGCTGGGTTTTCCGTTCGCGCAGGCCGTCACCCACACCACGCGCGATCCGGACGCGCGGCGCATCGGCGTCGCGCTGGTGATCGAACAGGGGCCGCGGACCTATGTCGAGCGCATCGAAATCCACGGCAATACCCGCACCCGCGACTACGTGATCCGGCGCGAATTCGACATTGCCGAGGGCGACGCCTACAACAAGAGCCTGATCGACCGGGCCGAACGGCATCTCAAGAACCTGAACTATTTCAAAACCGTCAAGATTTCGAGCAAGCCGGGCTCGTCGCCGGATCGTGTCGTGCTCGATGTCGAGGTCGCGGAACAGTCGACCGGAAATTTTTCGGTTTCCGGAGGTTACTCGACGACCGATGGCGTTCTCGCCGAGGTCAAGGTTGGCGAGAATAACTTCATGGGCACCGGTCAGGTCCTCAAGGCCTCCTTGACCTATGGCCAGTACGCGCAAGGCGTCGACCTGTCGGCTTCGGAGCCGTATTTTCTCGGCACCCACGTTTCGGCGGGCATAGACGTCTTCGCCAAGCAGACCGATGCGAGCTACTACCAGTCCTATGGCAGCGACATCTATGGCGCGACCCTGCAGTTCGGCACGCCGATGAACGAGCAGGTTGGCGTGCAGTGGCGCTATTCCATCTCCCGGCAGGACGTCACGCTCGACCCGACATCGCTGGCCGCGACGCCGTCGCTGCCGATCCAGCAGGCCGCGCTCGCGGGTCCCGCCTGGGTCTCCGCCGTCGGCGACACCATCTCGTACAATACGCTGGACAATACCAAAAATCCGACCAGCGGAATCAGCGCGCAGGTCAGTCAGGATCTGGCCGGCCTCGGAGGCGACGTCGACTTCCTGCGCACCACCGAGGATGTGCGTTACTATCAGGCCATCAACAACGACCTGGTCGGCATGGTACGCGCGCAAGGCGGCTACATCACCGGCTGGGGCGGCCAGCAGGTGCCGCTGATCGACAGCTTTTTCGGAGGGCCGACAATGGTGCGCGGATTTGCGCCCAACGGATTCGGGCCGCGCGATCTCACCCCCGGCACCACCATGGACAATGTCGGCGGCAGCATGTACTGGGCGACCACGGCGGAACTGCAGAGCGCGATCCCCGGCGTGCCCCAGGAATACGGGCTCAAGGCTTTGGCCTTTGTCGATTCCGGCAGCGTGTTCAACTACGCCGGCCCCACGACATTTCCGGGCTCCGCGCAATCGATGCAACTCGCCAATGGCAATGTCGTGCGCTCGTCGGTCGGAGTGGGCCTGACCTGGGCCTCGCCGTTTGGCGCGCTGACCGTCAGCTACGCCGCGGCAATCACCAAGGCGCCCTACGACGTGCTGCAGCCGCTTGGCTTCAGCGCCGGATCGTTTTGACCGGCTGGCGGCCAGCTACCAGACCCACGGGATCAGGCGATACCGCACGCTGCGCTGATACGCCGGATAGCCCGGCAGATTGCTGGCCAGGAATTTTTCCTCGTCGAGCAGTCGCCATAGCAGCGCGGGTATGATCGCGACAATGATGAGCATGCCCCACCACGAGCCGAGCGCCATCGGTATGCCGACAAGCATGACAAGGCCTCCGGCATACATCGGGTGCCGTACCCGCGCGTACAGGCCGGTCGAGATGACTTGCTGATCCGGCGCCAGTTCGATGATGGCGGAACTGAAGGTGTTTTCCCTGAAGACGAAAAAAACGGCGAGCCAGCCGAGCAGGACAAGCAGGTCTCCTGTCAGCACCGCGTATGGCGGCATGTGAGACCATCCGAAGCGGTGATCGAGCGCGGGGACAGCAAGCAGGCCGATAAATCCGAGCGACGTGAGCGACATGATGATCTTTTGAGCCGGTTCCTTTTCGGCGGCCGGGCCACCGCTCATCCGCCGCTGCAAAAGCTTCGGATCCTTTTTCATCAGGTAAAGCGTAATCGCGACAGCGGAGACGAAATAGACCGTCAGGAACGCCCACGCCTGCCAATAATCGAACGTCCAAGAGGGAATAAACAGCAGCGCCGCCATCGCGAGAAACAGCAACAGCAGCCCGCCGAGCGCCTTTTTATCCAGGATGGTCATCCCGTCATCTTAGCACGTAGCTTTGTTACCGCCGGCATCAGGCGGAAACGACCGGCCGGATTGTCTGCGGCGCAGCAGCGCCGTATCGCATGCCAAGCAGCGTAACAAGAATCGCCGCAAGCAACATCGGCACCGCGGCCGCATAGAACAGGGAGGCTGCGCTCAGGTGATAGCCCAGCAACACCCCGACCAGCAGCGGCCCCCCGATTCCGCCGAGTCGGCCAATGCCCAATGCCCAACCGACTCCCGTCGAGCGGATCGGCGCCGGATAGAATATTGCCGACAGCGCTATCACGCTCTTCTGGCCGCCGCTGATGCAGAAGCCGGCGCAGAACGCCGCTATCAGGAGCGCCCAGGGAGGAGCGGAGATGGCAGGAGCAAGGAGAGCCACAAACACCACGCCTGCAAAATAGACCGTCGCAAGCGAACCGTAAGCTCCGAGCTTGTCCATCGCCGGTCCGATTGCAAACGCCGCGACGATGCCGCCGATGGTGGTGAGAGAAGTCGCGAGCGCGACGGTACTTAAAGGATAGTGCAGATTGGTCAAAATGGTCGGTAGCCAGCTTTGAAGCGCGTAGAATTCGGCGAGGTTGAGCCCGAACACCAGCCAAAGTACGATGGTGCCGAAGGTTCGGCCGGATTGAAACAAACTGCCGACCGCACTTCTGGTTTCGGCGATGTCGGTGGTGAACTCGCCCGGACAATCCTGCGGAAGGTTTTGATCTACCCGACGGACCACCCGCCAGATCGTACGAGGGTCGGCTTTGGTCCGCACCAGGAAATCAAGTGACTCGGGGAGCAGGACGAATACGCCGACAGCAAGCAGGAGCGGCGCGACCGCGCCGATCCATAACATCGAGCGCCACCCGTACAGCGGAATGCTCCATGCAGCGACGCCGCCGGCCGCGACAAATCCGAGAGAGAATCCGCAATAGATGACGAGGACAAACGTCGCCCGCAGCCGTTTCGGACTGTATTCGGTGGTCAACGCCACCGCGCTTGGTATCGCTGCTCCCAGCGCAACACCGGTGGCGAACCGCAGTATCATCAGCTCCGTGACGCCGGTCACCGAGACGGTGATCAAGGTCAAAAACCCGAACGTGACGGTGCTGACGAGGATCAGGCGCCGATGCCCGAACCGGTCCGAGAGCGGCGAGAGGACGAGGTAGCCGACCATCAGGCCGGTCAATGCTGACGAGAAGATCGGTCCCAGCAGTTCTCGGGGCAGGCCCCATTCCTTTGCAATCAGGGGCGCCATGTAGCTGACGGCCTGGGTATCGAACCCATCCAGAAACATCACGAATGCGCAAAGGACGACGACGACCCACTGAACTGCGCCCACCCGCCGCGCGTTGATGAAGGTCGGAACGTCGAAGGCGGCTTGGGTCATGCTCATGGCTTCCATCCCGTTATATTTTTTTAGGTCTCGAATGCCGTGCCCGGTCCGGTCGCCGACGTCGGCGAATTTCCCGACGGGACGAAAGGATCGGCAAAAAACTGATCCCCGGGCAACCTTGCGAGCTTTTCAAAGTCGCGTCGCGCGCCGCGGATCATCATCGGGTTGCCGCAGGCATATATCTGCCAGCCCGAAAGATCGCTCAGGTCATTCAAGACCGCCTGGTGGACCAATCCGGTAGCACCCTTCCAATCCGGATCGGGTTGCGAAAGCACCGGGACGAATTTGAACCAGTCCGCGCGCGCGGCCCATTTTTCCGCCAGCGCCGCCATGTAAAGGTCCTGCCGGCGGCGGCCGCCCCAATACAAATGCACATCGCGTTTGTTTCCGCGCCTGATCAGGTCTTCCAGAATTGACTTCAGCGGAGCAAAGCCGGTCCCGGTCGCAAGACACACCACCGGTTTCTGCGAATCCGGCCGCAGGTAGAAATCTCCATAAGGCAGTTCGACCTGGAGCTTGTCGCCTTTTTGAAGCATGGCGAGGACCTGTTCGGAGAACCGCCCGCCCGGCACGTGGCGGATATGCAATTCGGCTCCGTCACTCTCATGCGGCGGGTTCGCCATCGAGAAATTGCGGGTATCTCCGTCCGGCATGTGGATGCGGAGATATTGTCCCGCCTTGAACCTGGCGCGGACGCTGGCAGGAAATCGCAGCTGAAGGACGGCGACATCTTCGGCCGGCCTGCTGACGCGATAAACGCTCGCCACCACCGTCTTGCGCGCCTCCAGATCAACGCGCTCAATTCTTGCTGGATGGATCAGAATGTCGGATTTCGGTTTGGCCTGGCAAAGCAGAACGGCGGCGTTGGGACCTGCGAACTGCCGCGACCCGACGGCGACGCTGCCGCGGCAAAGCTGTCCCTCACACGTGGCGCAAACACCCTTCCTGCACGAATAAGGCATCGAATAGCCGGCGCGTTCGGCGGCGTCGAGTACGGTCTCGTCGACGCCACATGGAAAGTCGACATCGCTGCCGTCGAGGGAAACCCTGAATGTCATGAAATCGAAGCGTTCTCGAAACGGGACGCCCCGCCGATGAGTTGGAGAGATCGAAAAACCGCTTCCGGGTCCGCGACGCCGCGGCCGGCGATATCGAAGGCGCTGCCATGGCCGACACTCGAGAACAGCAGGCCGGCGCCGATCGACAGGGCCGCCGAGTTTCGACCTGCCAACAGCTTGACGGGAATATGTCCCTGGTCGTGATACATCGCGACGAATGCATCGAACCCGGGCCGTCCCAGCATCAGGTCAGCGCCTAGCGGTCCCTCCACGGCAAGTCCTGACGCTTGTAATCGCTGCACCGCGGGAACGGTGATCCTGTCGTCGTCGTCCCCGAACAGTCCTCCCTCTCCCGCATGCGGATTGATCCCGAAAATCCCGATCCGGGGCTGCTTGATGTTGAACTGACGCAGCGCGGTGTCGGCGGTTCGGGCCGCCCGCTCGATCAGCGCCGGCGTGATGCGGGCCAACGCGGTATGCAACCGCTCGTGCAGCGTGACGTGAACGATGCGCAGGCCGCCGCCGACAAGCATCAGGAAGACTTCGTCCTCCGGAACTTTCTTGAGCCGCGCCAGCAGGCTCGGGTAACCCGAAAAAGCAATGCCGGCCGCATTGACGTTGGCTTCGGAATGCGGACACGCGACGATGGCGGCAGCATTCCCGCTGTTCACGAAGTCCATCGCTGCCGCGACATAGTCGACGGTCGCTTGCCCGCCGGCGGCCACCGCAATGCCGGGACGGAAGGCTTCGCGCGGCAGCGAATTGACGGCTAGGAATTGCAGCACGCCGGGCGCGGGCTTGCCGCCGTCAAAAGCCCTGAGAGCGGTGTGTTTTTCGCAAAGCTCACCATAAAACCGGATGACGAGTTCGTCGCCGACGAGAACGACGTTGGGGCCACCCTCCCTCGACAGCCGGGCGGCGGCCTTCACCGCGATCTCCGGGCCAACGCCATTGGGGTCGCCGATGGCCAGGGCGACGGTCGCGACACTCATAGCGGTATCGCCAGCAGCGTATCGATACGCGAACTGTCGCAGACCACGGTCCGTTCGTTCAATTTCGGTTGCCCGTCTTCGAGCCTGTAGAGGTCGAGATATCGTCCGGTTGCGAAGACGTCGGTGTCGCCGTCCTGCACGATCCGTGCGACCAGGAACGG
Organism: uncultured Alphaproteobacteria bacterium; assembly: GCA_963734795.1. Lineage (GTDB taxonomy): Bacteria > Pseudomonadota > Alphaproteobacteria > Rhizobiales > Xanthobacteraceae > Bradyrhizobium. The sequence goes on along the minus strand of CAVTIW010000005.1, from coordinate 324,530 downwards.
CGTCTCGCTCCGGATCTCTCCGCGCTCCTCGGAAAGAATACAGGGCTGACCGATGATATGCCGGTAGGATTGGCGCTCATAGATGTTCGCCTCGCGCAGCGCCGATACCCGATCGAGCAACATGCCGCGGGAATTTGCAAAAATGATCGCAGCCTCGAGGCCCTCGCGGTGATTGGCCGAGGTGGTGATCCTGTAGACACACTGCCCGTGAAAATGATCGGGCCATTCCTCGAGACGATCGTCGTCGATGCAGCGCGCATACTCGGCCTGGGCGCGAACGATCATTTGATAGACGCTGTCGGTCATCGTGCTCATCCCGCCCTACACGCCCATATTGGCGCGATAGGCTTTCCAGAAGCCGCGAACCGAGGCTTCCGTCACCCGGCTCTCGCTGCTTTGCGCCTGACTGCCGCCCATTTCGAGCACCGCCTGCTGGTCCGACGCTCCGGCGATGCCGCGCTGAACGAATCCTCCGACACAACCGTCCTCCATCGAAATATACCCGGCGGGGCCGACCAGGTTGCCCTGCTTGATGCGGGTCAGCCGCTGCTCGGGCGTATCGTCCGAAAACCCGAGATAGGTCCAGTTCAAGTCGGTCTTGCCGATGCCGCGGGGGACGATCTGCCGGACCGCGATGGCGTTCTGGATCTGCTGCAGCACGAAGGTCGGAAACACCGAGAGGATCTGCAGCGTCACACCGTCGTGATATTCATCGAACCCCTGCAGCAGCGAAGGGTCGGCAAGCTTGTATTCGCTCTCCGAACGCAATTGCTGCCTGGAGTACTCGGCATCCTTTTGAGCGTCGGGATCGATGGCGGAGTAGCTGACATGATGGCCGCCGCTTTCGTCCACGATGATTGCGCCCTTCTGCGAGAGCTTGTTCAATTCGAAGGTGGTGAAGAACAGATGCAGGATGCTGGCGTGGTAGGAGTCCTTGACGTTCTCCATGTAGAGCTTCCAGTTATTGGGAAGCGCCTGGGTGAAACGCCCGAGAACGACCGGCGTCCGGCCGCCCAGCACGCGCTCGATCCGTGACGATATTTCCTCGCCGAGATATTCTTCGATCGGCGGCACCTCTTCGGAGAAAGATCCGAAAATCAGGCCATGCAGGGTCGCGATGCGCAGCTTGCGCGGCCCGTGCTCCTCCATGCGAAAGCTGTCGGGCATTCCGCCCTTCCCCTTGACGCCGTCCTTGAACGCGATGCCCCTGAGGTTGCCCTGCCGGTCGTAGGTCCAGGCATGATAGACGCAACTGAAGTCCTTTTTGCCCTTGCCGTGCGTATCCAGGCAAATCAGCGCTCCGCGATGAGCGCAACGATTCTCGAACGCATAAACCTCGCCGTCGGCGTCTCGCGTGACGATGACCGGGGTTTCGCCGACCTTGGTGGTGCGGAAATCGCCGGGCTCGCGGAGTTCGACCTCGAGGGCGAGGTAGTGCCAAACCGGCCCGTGAAAAATGCGCTGCTGTTCTGCCTGATAGGCTTCGTCCGACTGGAAGACGCGGTAGGGAACGCGTGTCAGGTCTTCGGTCGGCCACGGTCGTTCCAAAACCTCGTTCGAAACTGCATGCTCTGTCATGACCAACCTTCCTGCATCATCCGACATTTGACTTATGAACGATGACGTTCGAATATCGAACATATTGTCCAATTTCGAACAAAACTGGACTTGTTCTAATTGTGAGTCAAGGGCAGCCGGATGCCGGAAAAAATCACGAACGCGCGAAAAGCCGAGGGAATGGGTGGTCTCGCAAAGGGGCTGGCGATCGTCGAGGCGTTCGCCACTCACGGCGTGCTCAGTATCGCGGACGCGGCGCGCGCATCAGGCGCGACCCGCGCAGCCGCGCGGCGTTGCCTGATCACGCTTGCAGAACTTGGCTATGTGGAGCAGTCCGGTCGCGAGTTTCGGCCGCTCGCCCGGTTGCGCGAATTGGGAGGCGCCACATCGAGGCGCGATCAACTTGCGCGGCTCGCGCAACCGATCCTTGAACGGGCACGCGACGAGCTAACCGAATCGGTGTCGCTGGCGGTGCTCGACAACGACAGAACGTTTTTCATCGCGCGCGCCGAAGCAGAGCACATCGTCGCCACCGGTGTTAAGGTGGGGGCCCATCTTCCGGCCTATTGCTCGGCGACAGGCCGGATGCTTCTCAGCCAGTTCTCCGACCAGGAAATTCTGAAACGGATCGGTCCAAAGCCGTTGCCGCAGCGAACCCTCCACACACTGACCAAGACGCCGGATATTCTGGCTGAAATTCGCTCGGTGCGCCAAAAGGCTTACGCGATCAGCAACGAAGAACTTGCGTTGGGCATCCGTGCACTGGCCGTGCCGGTGGTCGGTGCGAACGGCGAATTTGTGGCTGCCGTCAGCGTAAGCGCGGCATCGGCACGCGTTCGCACGCTCGAATTGCGAAAGCGCTTCCTCCCCGTTCTGTTGTTAAGCGCCAGAATGCTGGCGGAGGCCGTGGCTATGGCGAAATGAGCCGCCGCTGTCGTGGATCTCGGCTTTCGCCATCATGAGTGAAACCGGTCAGGTCAATCCGGCTGGGTGAGATGGCTCCTCCAGGTCGGCGCGAGGCCGCGCAGAATAACGACTGCGAAGATTGCCGCGCGATGGATTGCGCTCCTCGCGCGGGCCTTGTCCCACGTTTGATGTTCGAAGGGCGAAGCGCTCCCCCTGAGAAAGGAAGCGCTCTCTTAGAAAGGGAGTGTCTAAAGCAATTTTATTTCAACGAGTTGTTGATCGACGTGAACTGGTTGTTAAGGTTGCTGCCCAAGCCGTTCACGACAGCAATAATCGCAAGCGCTATACCGGCCGCGATCAGACCGTATTCAATCGCGGTCGCACCCGATTGATCGGACAGGAACTTCAAAAAGCTGCGCTTCACCTTGGCCTCCGTTGGGGTTGTGTTAAGTGGCTCCACTCCGAAAATCTACGATGTATGATCTAAGGCTGAGTAAATCGATTTGGCTCAATTTGAACCGTAGTTAGCCGACCTGCGATCGGCTTCGCCTGCAGCCGCAGGGCGCAACGGCGAAGGGGTTGACGCCGATGGGTCGCGAGAATGCGCGCCCGGTGATTTCGCCGTCGCGCACCGAAGGCAACCGGCATCGGCGCACGCCAACTATTTTCGGTGGCGCAATACGCCGAGCCTGTGATCAGGCACGCATTCGCGCCACTTATTGGCTGATCCACCTGTCTTCGGGATTACCTGCCCACTATTCTTCTCGAATTGATCGCGAACCCGAAAGTCTTTGATAACCACAAGAAACGGAACATTTTCGCGTTATTCTTCCGCAAAGCTACACATATTAGACCTAGCGGTACTTCGTTACGCATCGGATAGCACCATGTCTGTCAAGAAGTTTCTCAAACAACGGGCCGTCAACATCGCGGTGGGCGGGAGCTACACCCTTGCGAACTGGTTCGACTCGCAGGGAAAGCCCCGCACCTTCGCGTGCCGGACCAGCCGCGTTTCGCCATTCCGGATGATGGTCGCCGTGCCTGTGGTCGGCAAGGTCGGGGACAGCATCACATCCTATTTCGGCGATTTCGGGAAGCTTGAGGGCCTCATCACCGACACCACCGCCGGCGGTTTTCTGCTCGAACTCGCCATGACCCCGTCCATGCGCGAGAAGTTCGCGAACAAGCTCACCTGGCTGGAAAAGAAGCAGAAGGATCCCAGCATCCCCGACGCCAGGAGGCAGGCGCGCATCATCCCGCCGACTCCCCATTCGACCCTCACCCTCGCCGACGGCACCGTCCACAGTTGCTTTGTCATCGACATGTCGGTGTCCGGCGCCGCGGTCTCGGCCGACGTACAGCCACGGATAGGAACGCCGCTGGCTGTCGGAGCCTGCATCGGCCGCGTCGTCAGACTTTTACCCGATGGCTTTGCGGTCAAATTCGTCGAAATGCAGAACCGCGAGCTTCTTGACCGGCGCGTGGTGCGGCCGGTGCCGCTGCCCTCCGCGGGCGGTGCCAGGGTTGTGCCTCGCTCCCTTGACGCAAGGCCGGCGCCGTAGCGCGCAACGGCTATTGGGTCGCGCGACACGTTGGCTCGTCGGCCTCGCCTTCACCCACCATTACCGCCTGTTCGTCGCAAACCCATAGATCAACGCCAACCGGTCAAGGCACTCCTGGAGCCGCCGCGCGAAATAGTCGATCCAGCGCTGGCTGCGCAAGCCGCGCCGCTGCCCGATCTGCTCCATGGTCATGCCAAGTATCAAAACCTCATGCACCAGCGCCGAGCCATCGGCGCCGAGTTCGCGTTCGGCGCGGTTCAGCCGCAGCACCGCCTTGCGCTGGCGTTCGGTAATCGGCTCCCGCATCTGGCCGCCATCGACATATTCCCTGCCGGGATCGACCGCCTGCGGGCCGCGCTCGGCTTTCTCCCAATCGTCCTGAAACGCACGCCCGCCCTCGTATTGCGCCTCGTCGATCTGGCGATGCGAATGCAGCCGGCCTAAGGGATCGTTGCGGATCGAGCGCAGCGTGACGATCTTGTCGCCCGGCTCCAGGCCCAGGGGGTCGTCCACTTCAACGGCCGCGACTTCAGCATTGCGCAGGAGATCGCGGGATCGCCGGTCGTGAACCTTTGCGGGGTCGTGGGGCTTTTTACGTCTGGCCCGCGGCATGCTGGGTTGCTCCTTTGGAAAGATGGACTTTGAATGCGCCGGTTACGTCATTCGTTTTGCCACTCTGCATGGCGGCCATTGTTGCCGCTGCGCGCGAGGCAATTTCGGTTCCACTCTGATGCCGCCTGTACCACCCACAGCAGGAACGCATCGGCCGCACGCTCCGAAGCGGTGCCGGGGCCGCGCGTCAGATCGAAATGCGCCGTGCAGTAGCTTGAACCCGGGCGGCGCGGGTGAGCGCAGAAGGTAATGGCTTCGCCCTCCTCGTCGCCGCCGTAAGGGTAGCGGCAATCGCCGGGTTCGAGGTCGAGCAACGAAACATGCCGCGGCACGATTTCGACGCAGCGGAGTTCGGCGGTCTCCACGGGGCCGAACACCGGCATCGCCCGCATGAACGCGGCGGCATGGCGTTCGCGCTGTTTGTGAAGGTTGGGTTGCCGGGCTTTCGGCGGCGGCTTGGGCCATTTATCAGGCCGGTCGGCGCCGGCGAGGCCCATGCGCTTGGCGCGGCCGATCACGGCGTTGCGGGAATAGGCGGTGTTGAATTTTGCGTTGATCGCCTGGGCGGCCTCCGAATGGGACATGCCGCGGCCGAGATATTCCCGCAGCGCGTCGGAATGCTCGGGCGCCCAGTTTGTTGATTGCATTGGCTTTTCCCTCCGATGCGTCTCGTCATGGCTGGGAGCGCGAGCGACGAAGCAACCCAGCTTGGTGTGACGCGGCTGGATTGCTTGACTGCGCTTGCGATGACGGTCCCTGCCAGGGCTTGGGGTTGCGATGTGCGCGGGCTACCCGACCGGCCGACCGCGACCACAGCAATTAATTTCTGATATTCAGAATTAAATGTCAAGCTGATTTCTGATAATCGGAATTGAAATCGATTTCGGAAATTCGGAATAGATAGGCGATGCTGGATATCAAGATGATCGAGCGGGGACTGACGAAGCCGGGCAAGACCAAGGGTGGTCTGGCGGCGGCGATGGGCGTGCGGCCCGGCGCGGTTTCCGAGATTCTGGCCGACATCCGCCTGATCAAGGCCTCGGAAATCGCGCCCATCATCGATTACCTCGAGCTCAATTCGGTGCCGATCATGGGCCGGGTCGGCGCCGGCGCGACCATCGAACCGGAACACGAGCAGGTGCCGCCGGAGGGTCTGGGCGAGGTCGAATTGCCGTTCCCGATCGCCGAGGAAACCATTGCTTTCGAGGTCGCCGGCGATTCCATGCTGCCGAAATACGAAAATGGCGATATTATCGTGGTGTATCGCGAGCAGCGCCACCCCCTGACGAGCTTCTATGGCGAAGAGGCCGCGGTCCGGCTGAAGAGCGGCGAGCGCTACCTGAAGACCGTCGAGCGGGGCAAGTCGCAGACACTGGTCAACCTCACCAGCTTCAACGCCAAGCCGATCAACGGGGTGAAGCTGGAATGGATCGGCGAGATCTGCGTCACCCTGCCAAGGGGCCAGATCGAGCGGTTGCGGGCCAAGGCCGCCGCCCGGGCGCGCAAGGCCGCCAAAGCGCAGGCCGGGAACTGACCCCAGGGAAAGAGCAGATCGAAGCGCCGGCGGGGCGATTCTCGCGCGGCGGGGTGGCGGGCCTTCAGTCAGGGGATCACTTCTGTTTTTCAGAATTTAACGCTTGACTAATTTCTGATTTTCAGAAATGATGGAAACTTACTCGCAGCGCCCGATTCCGCGCCGGGACGATGAGCACGCTCATGCAGTATTTCGTCGTGATGATCGACTACGGACGGCGCGGACGCGAGGCCATCGTCGATCCCGAGATCACGCGGCGCGAAGTCATCGCCCGCGTGGCGTCCGGCGAGTACAGGAACATCAGCTTCATTCATGAAATCGCCGGTTCCGCGGTCGACGACATCACCGCCGAGATTCTGGCGCAGGCCGCCGTTGCCGAAATCCCCGCGGTGGACGCCGATCTGCAGGCCAGCCGCTTCGATCATGCCCGCGATCTCCGCAAGCATGAGCCGGTATGAAGACCGCGCAGATCGCATTGTACCGTCGTCGCCCCGGCGACCGCGTTGGGTTTTCCAATCAAGTTGTACTTACTGCGCCCCGCTAAACCTCTTCTCCATCGCCCGCCGCGTCTTGCACGGTCTCGTCGGCGGCATCGATCTCGACGTCGCTCCAGCGCACCACCGCGCCATGGGCGATGTCGTTCTTCAGTTTGACCCGATGCGCCAAGCCCGATCGGCAGCGCGCCGGCGGCAAGGCTCGCCGCCGCCGGCATCAGTTTGCCCCACACGGTGTAGCCGCCCTCGCCGTCGAGCATTTCGCCCGCGCGCAGGTCGCGCTTGGCGACCGCGACGACGTCGCCGCGGAAACCGTGCGGCTGCCCGGTCGGCTCGCCGCGCAGCGCCGCCGACAGGATCGAAATGTTCAGCTCCAGCCCGATCAAGTGATACGGCTTGTACATCGCCGCATAGCGGCCGCTAGGCATCGGTCTTCAGGCCATATTGCCTGAAGCAGTCCGCGGCATAATCGTTCGGCGCTTCCAGCACCACATAGACGCCCCAGCGCAGATCGCGGAACACCGGGCGGCCGTCGCGCTCCAGCGACGACACCACTTCGACCACGCCGGATTTCTCCAGCACGCCGCCGTTGTCGTGCGGCCGCATCACATGCGGCAAATCGTCGACGCCGCAGGGCGGAAACAACAGGCCGCCGGTCGGCACGTCGAGCCCGGTGGCGTTGGCGATCGCGGCCATTTCGATCGCCGATTTGGTGCCGTCGAGAAACGAGTTGAACATCTGCGGGTTCATGCCGGCCGACTGCGCCTCATCCGCCGTCAACCCGTAATGGCTCCAGACACCGGCCGGCGTCACGTCGTGATAGGCCGGCAGATATTTGGTGCCCTTGCCGGCGGCGACCACGCGGAATCCGGTGGCACGCGCCCAGTCCACCATCTCGGCGGTCAATGCCGGCTGGTCGCCATAGGCCAGCGAATAGACCACGCCGGCCTGGCGCGCTTCCTCGGCCAGCAGCGGCCCTGCCAGCACGTCGGCCTCGACATTGACCATGACGATGTGCTTGCCGGCGGTGATCGCCGCGCGCGCATGCCTGATGCCGACCGCCGGATTGCCGGTCGCCTCCACGATCACTTCGATATTGCCGGAGGTGGCCTTGGCGCGCATCGGCGGTGAATGTGGTCGCCGCGATCCGTCGCATCATCCCAGCCGACAGTGCGGCAGGCCTCGCGCGCGCGCTCCGGATCGAGATCGACGATCACGGGCACCTCGAGCCCCGGGGTGTGCGGCACCTGCGACAGGAACATCGAGCCGAATTTTCCGGCGCCGATCAAGGCGACGCGGACTGGTTTTCCGGCGGCGCGGCGAGCGTTGAGCAGATGAGCAGGTTCATGGCGGGGGTTGATCCGGGATTGTTCGCGAAAAAGCCAGCGCATTGTTATATCTTCATGGCCGGGCTCGTCCCGGCCATCCACGTCTTTTTATGCTTCTACGTTGTAAAGACGTGGATGCCCGGCACAAGGCTGCACAAGGCCGGGTATGACGAACTTGGCGACAGGTGCATTTACTGCCTGCATTTCGGGTCAGACTCTCAGCATGCCCGCAAACGTCCTGGCAAAGGTGTGAGCGTCGCCCGGCCATCTCGCCGAAACGTAGTTGCGATCCCGCACCACAAAGGCCGGCGTCGCGTTGTCGATGGAATCGCGTTCCAGGCCTGACGTCTTGCGGCGGTAATCCGGATCTGTTTTGGGGACATCGCGGAAATCTTCCGCAGCGCGCCAGCGAGCGCGTCACTTCCTGCTGCACCGACATAAAACCCTTCGGCTGGCCGTTCTGCTTCCAGATACGTCCGGTAATAATTCGGATCCCAGAACCGCATGATGCGGGCGACCGACCAGGCGCTGTTTTCGAGCGCCCAGGTCAACGCCGTGGTCTGGTATCCATGGAGCACCGAGCGGCCGGTGCGTTTCGAGATACTGCGCGCGGCCAGCAGCACGCCATGACAGATCGCCGCCACCGGTTTCTCCTCGTCGAAAAAGCCGGCGACGTGGCGCTGCAGGATTTCGCTTTCCAGGTAGTCGCGCATGCCGCGTGCGCGATGGCCGCCCGGCAACAGCAGCGCATCGAAGTCGGACGGATCGACGGCATCCCAGCGTTGCGGCGCGACGTAGTGCGGATCGACGATCATCCCGGCATAGGCTTTGCGGGCGTCGCGGTTGGCCCGCAATACGAGGCCCACGAGGGGCAAATTCCGCAACAGCGGAATGGCCCCCCATAGATCCAGGCCCTGCCCTGTCAGCATGATGTCGTCGGCAACCGCAGGCCGTCCATCGGGCGTGCCAAAATCGACCAGATGTCCGGCGCCGGCACAGCACCCGCCAGCTTACCGCGGCTTCGCTGGGATCGAAATCCCGCGCCGGCAACAGAAACAGAATGCGTGCCATGGTCAGCGAGCGCCGCGTCTCAGACCAACAGAACCGTCGATCCCGTGGTCTTGCGCGCGGCGAGATCGGCATGGGCCTTGGCGGCGTCCTTCAGCGGATAGGTCTGGTTGACCTCGATCTTGACCGCGCCGGATAGCACCACCTCGAACAGCTCCTTCGCCATGGCAACAAGGTTCTCCCGCTTGGCGCCGTAGGTATTGAGCGTCGGGCGGGTGACGTAGAGCGAGCCCTTCTGCGCGAGCAGGCCGAGGTTGAGCGGATCGACGCTGCCGGAGGATTGCCCGAACAAGGCGACCAGGACCCAGCGGCGCCAGGCAATCGAGCGATTTCAGGAAGGTGTCCTTGCCGACGGAGTCGTAGACCACCGGCACTTTCTTGCCGTCGGTGATCTCGTCGACGCGCTTTACGAAATCCTCGCGCGTATAGACGATGGTGTGAGCGCAGCCATGAGCCCTGCGCAAGCTTCGCCTTGTCGTCGCTGCCGACGGTGCCGATCACGGTGACGCCGAGATGCTTGGCCCATTGGCCGAGGATCAGGCCGACGCCGCCCGCCGCGGCATGGAGCAGGATGGTCTCGCCGGCTTTGATCCGATAGGTCTGGCGGATCAGATATTGCACCGTCAGGCCCTTCAGCATCATCGCGGCGGCGGTCTTGTCATCGATGCCGTCGGGCAGCTTGATCAGGCGATCGGCCGGAATCAGCCGCGCCTCGGCATAGGCGCCGAGCGGTGCATTTCCATAGGCGACGCGGTCGCCGGGCTTCAGATCGGTGACGCCGGGCCCGATTTCCTCGACGACGCCGGCCGCCTCGCTGCCGAACCCGCTCGGCAACGCGACCGGATAAACGCCCGCACGATTGTAGATGTCGACAAAGTTCAGTCCCACCGCGGTGTGTCGAATGCGCGCCTCGCCCGGACCGGGCTTGCCAAGCTGGACCTCCTCCCAGACCAGAACTTCGGGCTCACCGGTCTTGTGAAAGCGGATGGCATGCGTCATGGAATTGCTCCTCACGTGAGACGACAAAGACGGAAGATGCCGCAGCGGACCAACTCCGCGGCAGCAGCTGTGATGATAATATGCGCCGAACCAGTGGCGGGGAACAGCTTTCCAGCGACATCTTGCCTCGCCAGACTTGCTTGAAGTTATTTGCCCGCTCCGCCTTGCGGCTGCAACGGCGTTGACATTGTCAGGGAATTATCGGGCCAGAATCTTCCCTGCCAGTCGGGGAGCCGATGGATCTCTATTATTCCCTTATCAGTGCGCGCAGGTGCCGTTGCTGCCCGGTCGCGGTTGCAGCCCGGACTAACCGCCTCGGCACCTGGATCAAGGTCTCATCTTTTCGAGGGCCTGTTGCATCGGCGCTGAAGAAATCTTGATGAAGCCTGCAAAAGGCTGATCCATATCGAAGATCAAATTCACGGCGATCGACACCGAAAGCGCGCCGACGAGCATGGTTGCGACGACCGTAGCTTTGAAGGGCGCAAAAACCGTATAGCTGACAAACAATATGCTGAGCCAGAATATGACCACCACCAGGAATGGTCGTGGTGTCTGGCCGCTTTCCTGGACCGCAAGCAAACGACTCGTTCGTTTCAATTTGCCGGCCAACTTCAAGCCGCTCGAACGGGCGGCACGCTGAATCTCGGTCTGCGGCATCAAAACCCGCAGCCGGTCTTCGATATCGTCGAGCATCTGAACCGTCTGAACGTCGTCGATCGCAGGCAAGGAGTTGCGGTCGGTTCGCCACGTTTGCGCAATCTTTCGTGCCGTGAAGTCACGCAGCAGCGCGCGCGTATCTTTTTCATCCTGTCCGAAATGCTGGAGTTCGCGATCAAGCAGCGTGAGATTGGCGCTGAATTGTTCGATCTCCTTGCTTCTGGTATCGAAGCTTGTCTTGGCACTGGCGATCAGCAGTCCGAGCACGAGAGCGGCCAGAATGGCGACCACGTTCATTGCCGTCTGCACTGTTTTCTGAATGGCTTCCGTTCGCTGATTTTCAGGCAATATTTTATGTAGCAGAAGGCCGGCTAGCCCGGCCCCAAAAATGCAACAGAAAGCGATCAGGCCGATGCCAGTAAACATTTGCATCCAATCGAAAGAATCGCTGCGGCCGACGGAGACGAAATGAGCGGCCAACGGCCGTCCCCCAATCGATTGAACGTTGGTTCAGAGCCCAGCAAGCCCGATGTCAAGCGGGGACTGGTTTGGGCGCGGGCGAAAGCCGGCATCCGGCCCAGCGCGGATCGGGAATGTAAACTGCCCTTCCAGCAAAAAGGCACCGTCGCAAATGCACATCGGCGGATGGCGTTCTCCGATCTGTTTTGCGCACGACAACAGATATGCTGCGGCGCGGCCGATTCGGTTATGCAGGGTGGGCAGACTCTTCACCGAGGCAGCGTCGACCGGGTCGGGATCAAGCGTTTAGGGCGATAAAGCAGAATGGGGACAAACCCGGGTTGGTTTTTCAATCTTGGCTGGGAACTGGAGCAGCAGGGCAAGTTCGAAGAGGCTTTGGCCAGCTACGACAAGGCGCTGGTGTTGAACCCCGGGCTTGTCGAGGCCTTCAACAACCGTGGCGTCGTATTAGAGGCGATGAATCGGCTCGAGGAGGCGCTGGCGAGCTACGACCGGGCGCTGGCGTTGAACCCCGATTTAATCACGGTGATCAAGAACCGCGGCAACGTGATGACCGCGTTGGATCGAACCGACGGCGCCCTCGCGAATTATGACAGAGCCCTGGCGCTGAACCCCGGCGATGCCGATGCGTTCAACGGCCGCGGCAATGTCATGAAGAAATTGCATCGAATCCGCGAAGCGGAGGAGATGTTTCGGCGCGCCATCCTGCTCAATCCAGATAGTGCCGAAGCCCATTGCAATCTCGGAAGCGTGCTGATCGATCTCGGCAAGCCCGATCAGGCCGAGGCCGTGCTCCGGCGCGCCGTCGCGCTCCATCCGGATTTCGCGATAGCGCTGCACAATCTCGGAACGGCCCTGATCAGGCTGGATCGATCCGATGAGGCGGTGGTGGTGATCCGGCGCGCCGTTGCGCTCCATCCGGATCTGGCAGGGGCGCACCACAATCTCGGCGTGGCGCTGATGGAGCTCGGCCGATTGACCGAGGCCCGTGAGGCCGCCGAACGGGCCGTTGCGCTGGCGCCACTGCAACTCTCATACCTTCGGCAGCTCGGTGAAGTCAGAAGATACGTGGCCGGGGATCATCATTTCACGGCGCTGGAAGCGCTGGCGAACAATGAGGCCGCGCTTTCTGTCGATGATCAGATCACCCTGCACTTCGCGCTGGCCAAGGCGCATGCGGATATCGGCCAGCCCAAGGAGGAATTCCAGCGATTGCTGGCGGGCAATGCACTCAAACGCTTGCAGATCGACTATAACGAAATTGCCGTGCTTGGCGAAATCGATCGCGCGCAACAGGTGTTCACATCCGAATTCGTCCGCGCATCGGAGGGCGGCGGCGAGCCATCGCCCAAGCCGATCTTCATCGTTGGCATGCCGCGGTCGGGCACAACCCTTGTCGAGCAAATCCTGGCCAGTCATCCCCGAGTGCGCGGAGCCGGCGAACTAACCTTGTTCGAACGCGCCATTGGCGACGTCGGCTCTGCGATACACAAAACGCCGGCCTATCCCGAAATGGCCTTGCAGATGTCGGGGGCACATTTTCGAGAACTTGGCGCGCACTATCTTGCCGGGATCCAGCAGTTGGCGCCGGCGGCCTCTCATGTCACCGATAAAATGCCGACGAATTTTCTTTTCGCCGGCCTCATCCACCTGGCGCTGCCCCATGCGACGATCATTCACACCGTCCGCGATCCCGTCGATACCTGCATTTCCTGTTTTTCCAGGCTGTTCACGGAAGTCAACTTCCAGACCTACGACCTCGCCGAGCTCGGGCGCTATTACCGGCATTACAAAGCCCTGATGGCGCATTGGCACCGCGTGCTGCCAGGCGGGCGCATTCTCGACGTAAGCTATGAGGAGACGGTCGTCGATCTGGAAGGCGCGGCGCGGCGCATCCTTGCCCATTGCGGCCTGCCATGGGACCCGCGGTGCCTTGACTTCCATCTCACCGAGAGGGTGGTGCGCACCGCGAGCGCCACCCAGGTCCGGCAGCCCATCTACACCAGTTCAATCGGACGCTGGCGCGCCTATGAACCGTTGCTTGGGCCTTTGCTCGCGGAGCTGTCGCTGCCGCGGTAAGAACGCGAACGCGCCGTGTTCGCGAGCCCCTGCAAACCCGGTCGTAGAGCTCAGGATATCAGCGCGCGTCCAATACCGTTTCTGTTCTACTTGGACAGAGTAGCTGCGGCAGTCTCAACGTTTTGAATACCGGTCGTCGGATCGGTAATCACCGTGCTGATATTCGCCTTGCCTGTTCCCGTCAGCGTGAAGCTGGAATCGCCAACCCGGAAGGAACTGTTGGTGGTGATAAAAACCTTCGCAGATTGCAGGCCGCTGGAGCTCTGGTACACCACATTGGCCCGGTAGCCTTTGACATCCGTGATCGAGAGCGAAAACGGCTGGCCACTGCTGTCCTTGCCGGTCCACTTGCCCTGATATTGCGTCGGATCGACATTGGCGAATTTTGCGCCGGCGGGAATCAGGCTCTGGCTCTGCGAGCCCGATGCATAACTCGACGACAAGATGCTCATGATGCTCGACAAGGCCAATCCCCATTTTGTTCTAAGGTGATGTTCCACCCTGGTGGTCTATGGTTAATTTTGTGTGACTGCGCGGTGAGGCCGCCTCGTCCCCGGTGTGCCGTCCCACCCCATGGTTAATATCATTTTAACGGCGACGGCGACACATTGGCCCGGGAGCAGATATTGCAGCGGAAGCCAATGCGATGCTTGATACGATCATCCTGCTGACCAGCGCGGTGGAGCGGCCGATTTTCACGTCCGTGCTGCGCGCGCACAATCCGAACCTGACGGTCGTTCCGGCGGCAACGCTGGCCGACCTGAACGCGCTGAAGCCGGACCTGTTGGCGCGCGCGCGGCTGATCGCCTACGTCACCGGCATCATCGTGCCGGTAAAGGTGCTCGATCAGCTAGGCTACGGCGCCTACAATTTCCATCCGGGGCCTCCGAACTATCCCGGCTGGGCGCCGGCGCATTTCGCGTTTTACCAGCGCGCCACCGAATTCGGCGCGACCGTCCATGTGATGGTCGCCCGGGTCGATGAAGGACCGATCGTCGGCGCGGAGATGTTTCCGATTCCGCCGGACGCTTCCGTGGCCAGCCTCGAAGGCATGACCTATGCGCGTCTCTCTCATCTGTTCTGGACCCTGGCGCAACCGCTGGCGACCCGTAGCGAACCGCTGGCGCGGCTGCCGATCCGATGGAGCGGGACGAAAACCACCCGCCGCGACTATGCGGCAATCCGCGGCATCGCCTTGAATATTTCGAGGGACGAGCTGGATCGCCGCATCAAGGCGTTCAATAACCGCAAGGTCGCGCCGACCGTTCATCAGCAGGTAGCTTGTCAGAGCGACATCCCCCAAGGATGACGGCCAAATAGCCCGCAAATTCGCCTCGAATCAAAGGCGCGACACCAAAGCAAGCGGTCTCTTCCACACGATGGATAGGTGAGCTTCAATTTTAAGTGACCCGTTCGGCGAACCATTTTTCGCAGCCTTCGAAATATTGACGCGGCGCGGATGTTTCTTCTCCTGATGACAAACACCCAGGAGCGATACGCGATGCCTGCAGCTGCCCTGGTCTCGCTGGCGACATCGGTCCCTCCCAACGTGTTTTTGCAGAAGGATGTCCTGGCCGCGGCGTGGGAAGTATTTGGGCCCCGCTTTCCCCAATTCGAAACGCTCTCTAGCATTTTTACCAATACCGGCATTGTCAAGCGTCACGGCGTGAAGCCGTTCGACTGGTATCTCGAACGGCGCGGCTGGCCGGAACGTACCGAGGCCTTTCTTGCAGGAGCCGAGGCGCTGTTCGTCGATGTTGCCCGGAAGGCACTGGCGAGCGCGAACCTCGGTGGCGGCGATATCGACACGGTCGTGACCGTCTGCTCCACCGGCATCGCCACGCCAAGCCTCGAAGCCCGGGTCGCCCGCCGAATGGGATTCCGGTCCGACGTCACGCGCGTGCCGGTGTTCGGTCTCGGCTGTGCGGGCGGGGTTTCGGGCCTGTCGATCGCCGCGCGCCTCGCCCAGGCGCGGCCGGGTACCAACGTGTTGCTGGTGGCGGTCGAACTCTGCTCGCTGGCGCTTCGCCTCGACGAACTCACCAAGGCCAATATCGTCGCCATCAGCCTGTTCGGCGACGGTGCGGCCGCGATCATCCTGCGCGCCGGCGACGGCGGCGCGACCCAGATCGAGAGTTCCGGCGAGCACCTGTGGCCCGATACGCTCGGCATCATGGGCTGGAATGTCGACCCCGAAGGATTCGGCGTCATCTTCCAGCGCACCATCCCGAATTTCGTCACCGCTCATCTCAACCCTGCGGTGGTTCAGATCCTCGCGAATATGCAGCTCTCGATGGCCGACATCGACCGCTTCATCTGCCATCCCGGCGGCGCCCGGGTGGTCGGCGCGCTGGAGACGGCGCTTGCGCTCCATCAAGGCACGCTCGACCATGAACGGCAGGTTCATCGCTGACTACGGCAACATGTCGGCGCCCACGGTGTTGTTCGTGCTCGAGCGCGCGCGCACGCAAGGGCTGCCGGCACGGTCGCTGCTGACGGCGCTCGGGCCCGGCTTCACCGCAAGCTGCGTCGCGCTGCGGCACGCCGCTTGACCACCGCTGAACTCATTCTCGCAGCCGTCACGCTGCAGCGCGCCAGCGAACTCGTCGTTTCACGCCATAACACCCGCAGGCTGATGGCGCGCGGCGCCGTCGAAGTGGCGCCTGGACATTATCCGTTGATCGTCGCGGTGCATGCGGCTGGCTGATATCGCTGTGGGTGTTTGGACGTCATCAGCCGGTGAACATCGCTTTCCTGGTTGGCTATCTCGTCCTGCAGGGCTTGCGCTTCTGGATGTTGTGGACGCTTGGCGCGCGATGGACCACACGCATCATCGTTCTGCCGGAGCAACCGCTGGTGTCGGCGGGGCCTTATCGATTCCTGTCGCATCCCAATTATGCGTAGTCGCCGGCGAGATCGCCGTGCTTCCGCTGGTTCTCGGTCTGCCGCTGCTGGCTGCCGTCTTCACGGTCCTCAACGCTGCGGTTCTTGCGATCCGCATCCGCAGCCGAAAATCGCGCGCTCGCCGCGTCTCGCGAGACCATGGCGCCTGAACCACCATGAGCGAACCGGTGACCGAGGCGACCGAGGCCGGCGCCGCCACGTGGATCGGCTTTGTCCTGATGTGCCTCGGCATGTTCATGGCGATCCTCGACATTCAGGTCGTCGCGACATCGATGCCCACGATCCAGCAAGCGCTGGCGATATCGCCTGACGCGATCAGCTGGATCCAGACGGCATATCTGATCGCCGAGATCATCGCCATTCCGCTGACCGGATGGCTGACGCGCGTGCTGACATTGCGATGGCTGTTCGTCGGCGCCATCGGCCTTTTTACCCTCGCCTCGATCGGCTGCGCCTTCAGCGGCAGCTTTGCGACGCTGATCGGCTTCCGGGTGTTTCAGGGTTTTGCCGGGGGCACGCTGATCCCGGCGGTTTTCTCCGCGGTCTTCCTGCTGTTTCCGGTCCGGCTGCACCCGATCGCCACCACGATGGCCGGCATCATGGCGGTGCTGGCGCCCACCGTCGGGCCGGTGGTCGGCGGCTGGATCACCGAGACCTGGTCCTGGCACTGGCTGTTTCTGATCAACGTCTTCCCGGGGATCCTTGCCGCGTCCGTTACGCCATTGCTGCTGCCGCGCGAAAAGCCCAGTTTGGCCGATCTGGTGACGCTCGACGGATTTTCACTCGTTCTGATGGCCATCGCGCTTGCGGGCCTGGAGATCGCGCTGAAGCAGGCCCCGCAGTATGGCTGGCTTTCTCTGCTCTGCTGCGTTGCTGTTCGTGCTCAGCGCCGCCGCGGCAACTGCCTTTGCGTTCAGAACGCTCAAGGCCGCCCATCCGGTGGTCGAGCTGTCGACATTGGGGACGCGCTCGTTTGCGATCGGCTGCGCGTTGAGTTTCTGTCTCGGCGTCGGATTGTTCGGCTCGGTCTATCTGATGCCGGTGTTTCTCGCCTATGTCCGACATCACGATGCCTTCGAAATCGGCACCATCATGCTGGTCACCGGCGTCTCGCAACTCGTGACCGCGCCGCTCGCCGGCGTGCTGGAAAGCAGGTTCGATCCGCGCTGGTTGTCGGCGGCCGGGTTCGGTCTGTTCGCGGTCGGGCTGGGGTACAGCGCGTTTGCAAAGCCGCGTCGCGGATTTCGACGAGATGTTCTGGCCGCAGGTCTTGCGTGGCGTCGCGATCATGTTCTGCCTGCTGCCGCCGACCCGGCTGGCGCTGGGCTCGCTGAGCGCGGCGCAGGTGCCCGACGCCAGCGGCCTGTTCAACCTGATGCGAAACCTTGGCGGCGCCATCGGCATCGCGCTGATCGATACCATCCTTTATGGGCGCACCGGTGGACACGCCGAAGCGCTGCGCGACCGGCTGATCGCGGGCGACGTCACGGCGGCCCGGGCGATCGGGCTTGACCTGCAATTGTTTACCCACCGGCCTCCCGGCGTATCGGATGCCACCGTCGAGGCCTATCTTCGTCCCATGGTCGAGAAGGCAGCGTTCGCTCTCAGCACCAACGAGGCCTGGGCCCTGCTCGCTTGCGCGGCGCTGCTCGGACTTTTGCTTATTCCATTCGCGGGCCCGCCACGACGCACGGATGCCGACACCGAGCAGGGTTAGGGGCACACCCGAAGCGTGTGATCGCCGTCGGGATGGAACCCAAGCACGCGCCACCGCGTTCTCGCGTCGGCAGGGGATCAGGTCGCCCGACGCGAGCTGTTTTGGATTGCTCATATTCATCAGCCTAACGGCTGCGCAATTTGCGAGGCGGGATGCGAATTTCAGTGCTGACGGTTTTAGTTGCGGTCGCCATGGCGACAGCGGGGTGCTCCGGTCCCAAGGGCGACAAAGGCGATAAGGGCGATCCGGGCGCGCCGGGCGCTCCCGGCAAGCAGGGAGAGGCAGGCAAGAATGGAGCGCCGGGCAAAGACGGGAAAGACGGGCCGCCAGGAAAGGACGGCACGGACGGGTTCAGGATCGTCCGCTCCGGCCGCACCCCGGCAGGCGATCCGGTGCCGGCCGTCTGCAATCCCGATGAGGTGATGATCAGCGCGCTCTGCACCAGCGGCGGCTCCTACCACGGATCGGTTGTGACGTTGGGGGACGGCAGCGCGATGTGCCCGGAAGTCACCGGCTCACCACAGCCCTCGGCGTTGATTGTTTGCATCAAACGCTAAGGCCGTGATCGCAGGTTTGCGCCAACGCTGCCGACGGGCGGACAAGATACGATTGCGAAGCGCGCAACTTCTACGCGCTGGAACTTTCCGGCGGTTCGCCCGTTGCGTGTCGCGTGGTTGCATTCGGCTTCCGCGTGATTTGCCGGTCTAGTAGCACGCGTGCATGGTTCGAGGGGCGGGTCCGCTGATGCGCAGGTCCTACATTGCGGCCGGTACGGTGCTATTGGTCGTGGCGGCGCTCGCTTTGGCGTTGCATGCGCGAAGCGCCAGCGTCACGACGGCGACAAGCAAGGCGCAAGCGGGTCCCCGAGGCGTTCCTGTGCTGGTCGCCTCGGCAGAGGCCAAAGACGTCCCGGTGATTTTGCGCGGGCTCGGCACCGTTCAGGCGTTCAACACCGCGCCGCTGAAAAGCCAGGTCGGCGGCGCCGTCACGCAGATCAACTTCAAGGAGGGCCAGGACGTTCGCAAGGGCGATCTCCTGATCCAGCTCGATCCGAGGCCTTACCAGGCGGTACTCGATCAGGCCAAGGCGGCTTTGGCCAAGGATCAGGCGGCGCTGGCCAACGCCCAAACCGATTTGCAGCGCTACAGCAAGCTGCTGGCGCAGAATTTCACGCCCGAGCAGCAATATGAGACGCAAAAGTCCACTGTCGCGCAGGACGAGGCGGCGCTTCAGAATGATGACGCCGCGATCAAAGCAGCGCAGCTCAATGTCGATTACGCCTCGATCAAATCGCCGATCGATGGCGTCACCGGAATCAGACAGGTGGATATCGGAGTCCTGGTTCAGGCGAACTCGCAGACCCTGGTGACGGTCACTCAGATCGAGCCGCTCTATGTTGTCTTCACACTGCCGGAGACCAATATCGCCTCCATTCGCGCGGCGACGGCGCAGGGTCAGTTGACCGTCCAGGCCTTTGCGGCCAGCGACGAGAAACAGATCGCCGAAGGCGTCCTCGATCTCGTCGACAATGCCGTCGACCAGACCACCGGAACGGTCAAGCTGAAGGCCGAGTTTCCGAACAAGGACAAGGCGCTTTGGCCGGGCCAGTTCGTCAACGCACACCTCGTGCTCAAACTGGTCCACAACGGAATAACCGTTCCCTCAGCCGCGATCCAGACCGGTCCGAGCGGACCCTACACCTACGCCGTCAAGGACGATTCCACGGTGGAACGGCGGACGGTCACGGTTGTTCAGACCGACAACAACACGACACTGGTCGGCTCCGGACTGCAGGCAGGCGAGCGCGTCGTGACCGCCGGTCAGTTCCAGCTTGAGCAGGGCACCAAGGTTCAGGTATCGGACAAACCGGCGGGTGTCGGTCCGAGCGTGGCTTCGGACACGCCTGTTGGCGTCGGACCGACGCAATGAACATTTCCGCGACGTTCATTGAAAGGCCGATCGCAACCACCCTTCTGATGACGGCGTTACTGGTAGGCGGCATTATCGGATACAATCTGCTGCCGGTGGCCGCGCTGCCAACGGTCGATTTTCCGACCATTTCGGTTTCCGCCAGCCTGTCTGGCGCCGATCCGGAAACCATGGCATCGTCCGTCGCGCAGCCGCTGGAACGCCAGTTCGCCGACCTGCCCGGCGTGAACCAGATAACATCCACCAGCGTCCTTGGCTCCACCAGCATCACACTTCAGTTCGATCTGTCGCGCAATATCGACGGCGCCGCCGGCGACGTGCAGCAGGCCATCAATGCGGCTCAAGGCTACCTGCCCAAGAACCTTCCAACCCCGCCTACCTACAAGAAAGTGAACCCGGCGGATCAGCCGATCCTGATCCTCGGCCTGACCTCGGACTCGATGCCGCTGACGCAGCTCGATCAATATGCCGACCTCAATCTTGCGCAGCGCATCTCGACGCTGACAGGCGTCGGCCAGGTCTCGATCTTCGGCGAACAGAAATTCGCGCCGACCATCATGGTGAACCCGCTGGCGCTGGCCGCGCGCGGGATCGGCCTCGATGAAGTCGCTGCCGCGATCACCAGCAATACCGCCAATCTGCCGGTTGGTACGCTGCAGGGACCGCAGCAATCCTATCAGATAGGCGCCAACGGGCAGCTGTTCTCGCCGCAGGCGATCGCCAAATCCGTGGTCGTCTACCGCAACGGCGCGCCGGTCAGGGTCGGCGACGTCGCCAAGGTGACCGGAGGCGTGGAAAGCCCGCTGCAGGCGGCCTGGGTGGCAGGCCAGCGCGGCGAGATGATCGGAATCTGGCGGCAGCCCGGCGCCAACACCATCGACCTCGTCGATCAGATCAGGGCGCAGTTGCCGCAATTGCAGGCCGCGATCCCGCCTTCGGTCAAGCTGAACATCGTCAGCGACCGCTCGACCTCGATCCGGCAAAGCTTCTCGGACGTCAAGCTGACCCTGATCGGAACGATCATCCTCGTGGTCGTGATGATCTTCATTTTCCTGCGCAATCTCTGGGCCACGCTGATTCCGGCCATCACGGTTCCGCTGTCGCTGCTCGGCACCTTCGCGGTGATGTACATGCTGGGCTACAGCCTCGACAACCTGTCGTTGATGGCGGTGACGCTCGCGGTGGGACTGGTGGTCGACGATGCCATCGTGATGCTGGAAAATATTTTCCGGCACATGGAGGAAGGCAAAGACCGCAAGCAGGCTTCGCTGGACGGATCCGCAGAGATCGGCTTTACCATCGTGTCGATCACGGTGTCGCTGATCGCGGTTTTCATTCCGCTGCTGTTCATGGGCGGCATCGTCGGACGCCTGTTCAGGGAATTCGGCGTCACCGTCACGGTCGCGGTGGTGCTGTCCGCGCTGATCGCCTTGACGCTGTCGCCGATGATGGCAGCATTGGTCCTGAAAAACCCGAAACAGGTCAAGCATAATCGCATCTACCAGGCGAGCGAGCGCGGCTTCGAGGCCATTGTCCGCGGCTATGAGCGTATTCTCAAACTGTCGCTCAGCCATCAGCCGTTCGTGATGCTGCTCAATATCGCCCTGATCGGTGTCGCCGCATGGCTGTTCATCGTGATGCCGAAAGGATTTTTTCCACAGGAAGATACCGGCCTGATCTTCGCCTTCACCCAGGCGGATCAGGACATCTCCTTCGAGGGCATGGCCGAACGCCAGGAAGCAGCGGCGAAGGTTGTGCTCGATGATCCCGCCGTCGACACTTTCGGCTCCCTGATCGGCGGCGGGTCGAGTTCGGGCATCAACACCGGCCGCATGTTCATCGTATTGAAGCCGCTCAATCAGCGCGATGTCACGGCGGATCAATTCATCGACCGGCTGCGTCCGAAACTGGCGGCGGTGCCCGGCGTTTCCACGTTCCTGCAGTCGATCCAGAACATCCAGGTTGGCGGGCGCCTGGCGCGTACCCAATACCAGTACACACTGCAGGACACCAACCTCGACGAGCTCGACCAATGGGCTCCCAAAATGCTGACCAAACTAAAGTCTCTGCAAGGCCTGCAGGATGTCGCCAGCGATCAGCAAACCGGAAGTCCGCAGCTCATGATCGACATCGACCGCGACGCGGCATCGCGTCTCGGCGTCAACATCACCACGATCGAGCAAACTCTGTACGATGCCTTCGGCCAGCCGTTCGTGACCCAGCTTTATGCGCCTCTCAACACCTATCACGTCGTTCTGGAAGTGGAACCGAAATACCAGCAGGATGTCTCGGCCCTGTCGCGTCTCTACGTGCGCGGAACGGCAGGCATGATTCCGATCAGCCAGTTCGCGGCGTTTAAACCAACGCCCGGCACCATCTCGGTCAATCACCAGGGGCAATTCCCGGCGGTGACATTGTCGTTCAACCTGGCGCCAGGCGTTTCGCTCGGCAACGCCGTGCAAAGCATCCAGCGGGCCGAGAACGAGACCGGCAAGCCGGCGACGCTGGAGACCACCTTCCAGGGTACGGCATCCGAATTTCAGAAATCGCTGTCGACGCAGCCGCTGCTGATCGCGGCTGCGCTGTTTGCGGTCTACATCGTGCTCGGCGTGCTCTACGAAAGCTTCATCCATCCGCTCACCATTCTATTGAGCCTGCCATCGGCCACCGTAGGCGCGCTGTTGTCGCTGAAACTTTTCAACTTCGATCTGACCATGATGGCGATCATCGGACTGATCATGCTGATCGGCATCGTGAAGAAAAATGCCATCATGATGATCGATTTCGCGCTCGCCCGCGAACGTGGCGGCGGCAAGACACCTGAGGAGTCGATCTACGAGGCGGCGGTTCTTCGATTTCGGCCGATCATGATGACCACCACGGCCGCGCTGTTTGGCACGCTGCCGATCGCGGTCGGCATCGGCGCCGGCGCCGATCTGCGCCAGCCGCTCGGTGTCGCAGTGGTCGGCGGACTGATCGTGTCCCAGGCCCTGACCCTGTTCACGACGCCCGTCACCTATCTCTACATGGACCGCTTCAGCGAATTCGCCGGCCGGCACCTGGGTCGGAAAAAAACCGAACCTGCGCGGAAACCGCAAACGGAAGAAGTCGGTCGCAACGCCGCCTGACCGACCGTGCGTTCGATACGCCGATCCGGTGCGGCGTGAGCTTCGCAAGCCGACGCCGATCTCTCACAACATGATCGGGATATGAAAGAATGTTTGAACAGCTGGATGCGTCAGCCGCGATCATCGTACAAAGATCGTGATGTCTTCCCAATTTCAGCACGGCGAAAATAGCCGCCCGGCCGGCGGCGCTGTATAAAAGTGATCGCAGTCTGCCGCGGGATCAAATCCTGGATACCGAGACCGCCATTCTGCATTCCTGCGCGATCTCAAGATCAGCCCCGGATACGCAACAAATGCCCCCGAGATCGGGTCCAAATTGTGCTTTTTGGGTATCGCTGGGCCACCAATCTGCACGAACAAAATGTTGATTGGCTGGGCGGCGTTGATTGGACCGGAATACAATACAATTCTTTCCACAATTCTTTCCGATTGTTAATCCGGTAATCCTTGCTGCCTTGCCGATTATTAATGCGACAACCGTTCTTGGAACCGTTCAAATGCCGCCGCCTGCAACGCTCAAGACAACTTGAAGATTCGAACGTGTGCCCATGTCCTTGCCCAGCTCCGCCGCCCGATGGGCAGTTGCGAAACGTTGTTCAAAACGCCTACAATGATCGGCCCGTCACGGTTGGTTTGAAGCGACTTCACAGCCCGACAGGTCACGCGAAAAGAGGCCTGCAAATGAACGACAGCTCACCGATGGCACGTTCATGAATAAACCGATCAAATCTCTGAAGGAAGCTCCCGCGGTCGACGCTCCGCCGACCACCGAGCGTCGGCCGCGCCGACGCTTGCTGTGGATATCTGTCCTGGCTCTGCTGGTTCTCGCCGGCGTCGTCTGGTGGAGCAGGCAAGAGGGCACGCCGCAGCACGGCCGGCGGCGGCCGCAACGCCGCGCCGATGTCGATCGTGCCCGAGGTCGTCGGCAAGGGCGACATCGGCATCAACATCAACGCCCTCGGCACGGTGACCTCGCTCGCCACCGTGACCATCAGAAGCCAGATCAGCGGCTATCTGATGAAGATCGATTTCAAGGAAGGCGATGACGTCAAGAAGGGCGATCTGCTCGCCGAGATCGACCCGCGGCCGTATGAAGCTGCGCTGGCCCAGGCGAACGGCAATCTGGCGCGGGACGAGGCCCTGCTGAAGGGCGCTCAGGTCGATCTGGCCCGTTATCAGGGGCTCGCCGCGCAGAATGCCGTGCCGCATCAGACGCTCGACACCCAGGTGGCGCTGGTTGCGCAGGACCAGGGCACCGTGGAAGCCGACCGCGCCGCGGTCAAATCCGCCCAGGTCAACCTGCAATATTGCCATATCCTGTCGCCGCTGGACGGTCGCGTCGGACTGCGTCAGGTCGACCAGGGCAACTACGTGACGCCCGGCGACGCCAACGGTCTCGTCGTCATCACGCAGTTGCAAGCCGATCAGCGTGCTGTTCACCGTGCCCGAGGACAACCTGCAGGCGATTTCGAAACGCCTCCAGGCCGGAGCCGTGCTGCCCGCGACCGCCTATGATCGCGGCGGCGCCAACAAGATCGCCGACGGCACGCTGCAGACCTTCGACAGCCAGATCGATCCGACCACCGGAACGATCAAGCTGCGGGCGCAGTTCCCGAACGAAACACAAGCCTTTACCCGAATCAGTTCGTCAACATCCGGCTGCTGCTCGACACCCACAAGGACGTCACCACGATGCCGACGGCGGGCGTTCAGCGCGGCGTGCCGGGCACGTTCGTCTATCTCGTCAATGCCGACAACACCGTCTCCGTCCGCAAGGTCGTGCTCGGCGTGACCGACGGCGACCGCGTCGAGGTCGCCTCCGGGCTGGCGCCCGGCGATCGCATCGTGATCGACGGCGCCGACAAGCTGCGCGACGGCGCGAAGATCAACGTGCGGACGGAGGCCGACACCGGCGCACCAGCCGCCGGCACGTCGCCGCCGGCCCGGACAAGGCGGGCGGCAAGAAACGGCGTTCGGATAGCGGACAAAAACAATGAGCCCGTCGCAGCCGTTCATTCTGCGGCCCGTGGCGACCACCCTGCTGATGATCGCCATCATGCTGTCCGGCATGCTGGCGTTCAGATTCCTGCCGGTCGCCGCCTTGCCGGAAGTGGACTATCCGACCATCCAGGTGCAGACCTTCTATCCCGGCGCCAGTCCGGACGTGATGACGTCGTCGGTCACGGCACCGCTGGAGGTGCAGTTCGGCCAGATGCCGAACCTCAACCAGATGAGCTCGGTGAGTTCGGCCGGCGCATCGGTCATCACGCTGCAGTTCGGACTCACGATTTCCCTCGATGTCGCCGAACAGGAGGTGCAGGCCGCCATCAATGCCGCCGGCAACCTGTTGCCGGCCGACCTGCCCGCGCCGCCGATCTACGCCAAGGTGAACCCGGCCGACGCGCCGATCCTGACGCTGGGCCTGACCTCGAAGACGATGCCGCTGACGCAGGTGGAAGATTTCGTCGATACCCGGCTGGCGCAAAAGATCTCGCAGCTTCCCGGTGTCGGCCTTGTCAGCATCAGCGGCGGCCAGCGGCCGGCGGTGCGGATTCGCGCCGACATCCGCAAGCTCGCCGCCTACGGACTGAACATCGACGATCTGCGCACCACGCTCGGCAACGCCAACATCAACACGCCGAAGGGCAATTTCGACGGCGCGATGCGCGCCTACACCATCAACGCCAACGACCAGATCAGGAATGCGAGCGACTACCAGTCGCTGATCGTCGCCTACAAGAACGGCTCGCCGGTCCGGCTCAGCGACGTCGGCGACGTCATCGACGGCGCCCAGAACGACAAGCTCGGCGCCTGGATGAACGAGACGCCGGCCATCATCCTGAACATCCAGCGGCAACCCGGCGCCAACGTCATTGCGGTGGTCGAGGGCATCAAGGCGCTGCTGCCGCAATTGCAGGCCTCGCTGCCCACCGCGATCGACCTCAACATTCTGACCGACCGCACCGTGACCATCCGCGCCTCGGTGCAGGATGTGGAATATCGAACTGTCGCTCGCCGTGATCCTGGTGGTGCTGGTGATCTTCGTGTTCCTGCGCAACGCACGGGCAACCCTGATCCCGAGCCTCTCGGTGCCGCTGTCGCTGGTCGGCACGCTGGGCGCGATGTACCTGTTCGGCTTCAGCCTCAACAATCTTTCGCTGATGGCGCTGACCATCGCCACCGGCTTCGTGGTCGACGACGCCATCGTCGTGATCGAAAACATCTCCCGCTACATCGAAGAGGGCGAGACGCCGTTGCAGGCGGCGCTGCACGGCTCCGAGCAGATCGGCTTCACCATCATCTCGCTGACGGTGTCGCTGATCGCGGTGCTGATTCCGCTGCTGTTCATGGGAGACGTGGTCGGCCGGCTGTTCCGGGAATTCGCCATCACGCTGTCGGTCACCATCCTGATTTCCGCCGTGGTGTCGCTGACCCTGGTGCCGATGGCCTGCGCCAAGCTGCTCAAGCCCGAGACCGAAACCCACGAGAACGCGTTTCAGCGCTACAGCCGCGAAGGGTTCGACCGGATCATCGCGGTCTACGGGCGCGCGCTCAATTGGGTGCTCGATCGCCAGACCTTCGTGCTGTTTATCGCGCTCGGCACCTTCGCGCTGACCGCCGTGCTCTACGTCGTCATCCCCAAGGGATTCTTTCCGCTTCAGGACACCGGCGTCATTCAGGCGATATCCGAAGCGCCGCAGTCGGTGTCCTACGCCGCGATGGCAGAGCGGCAGCAGCAGCTCGCCAGCGTCATCCTCAAGGATCCCGACGTCGACAGTCTGTCCTCGTTCATCGGCGTCGACGGCACCAACACCACGCTCAACAGCGGCCGGATCCTGATCAACCTCAAACCGCACGATCAGCGCAAATCCGACATCGCCACGGTGATGCAGCGCATCAAGAACAGCACGGCGTCGCTGACCGGCATCACCCTCTATATGCAGCCGGTTCAGGACCTGACGATCGAGGGTACCGTCAGCCGGACGCAATACCAGTTCATCCTTCAGGATGCCGATCCGGCGCAACTGAACGAATGGACGCCCAAACTGGTCGACAAGCTGAACACGCTGCCGGAACTTGCCGACGTGACCAGCGACATCTCGGCGCAGGGGCTTTCGGTCTACGTCGAGATCGACCGCGACCAGGCCGCCCGCTTCGGCATCACGCCGGCGACGATCGACAATGCGCTGTACGACTCCTACGGCCAGCGCATCGTCTCCACCATCTTCACCAACTCGAACCAGTACCGCGTCATCCTCGAAGCCGATCCAAGCCTGCAGACCTCGCTGCGATCGCTGTCGGACATCTATCTGCCCTCGTCGGTGGGCACCACGCCGGTGCCGCTGTCGGTGATGGCCAAGATGCGGCAGGAAACCGCGCCGCTGCAGGTCTCGCATCTCGGGCAGTTTCCCGCCTCCACCGTCTCCTTCAACCTGGCGCCGGGTGCGTCGCTCGGCGAAGCGGTGACCGCGATCAAACAGGCGCAGATCGACATCGGCCTGCCGCTCAGCGTGATCAGCAGCTTTCAGGGCGCCGCACTGGCGTTTCAGTCATCGCTGTCCAACCAGCTCTTCCTGATCCTGGCGGCGATCGTCACCGTCTATATCGTGCTCGGCGTGCTCTATGAGAGCTTCATCCATCCGCTCACCATCCTCTCGACGCTGCCGTCGGCGGGCATCGGCGCGCTGCTGGCGCTGATGGCGGCCGGCGACGATCTGACGATCGTTGCCATCATCGGCATCATCCTTCTGATCGGCATCGTGAAGAAGAACGCGATCATGATGATCGACTTTGCGCTCGACGCCGAGCGCAACGAGGGCAAGCCGCCGCGAGAAGCGATCTACCAGGCCTGCCTGCTGCGATTCAGGCCGATCCTGATGACCACCATGGCTGCGGTGCTCGGCGCATTGCCGTTGATGCTCGGGACCGGCGCGGGTTCCGAATTGAGGCACCCGCTCGGCATCTCCATCGTCGGCGGCCTCTTGGTCAGCCAGCTGCTGACCCTGTTCACCACGCCGGTGATCTATCTCTGGTTCGACCGCCTGGCGGTGCGGTTTGCCGGACGTTCGGGCGACGTCGGCCAGCGAGCGAATTGAACTGAGCCATGGGCCCGTCAACACCTTTCATTCGCCGACCGGTCGCAACGACGTTGCTGACCTTCGGGCTTGCGGCGGCGGGCGCTGTGGCGTTTTTCAAGCTGCCGGTCTCGCCGCTGCCGCAGGTGGATTTTCCGACCATCTCGGTGCAGGCGACGCTGCCCGGCGCCAGCCCGCAGGACGTCGCCACCACGGTCGCGAGCCCGCTCGAGCGCCATCTCGGCCAGATCGCCGACGTGACCGAGATGACCTCTTCCAGCACGGTGGGGGCGACGCGCATCACCCTGCAGTTCGGGCTTAACCGCGACATCAATGGCGCGGCGCGCGACGTGCAGGCGGCGATCAATGCAGCCCGCGCCGATCTTCCGACCAGCCTGCGAACCAACCCGACCTACCGCAAGGTCAATCCCGCCGACGCGCCGATCCTGATCCTGACCTTGACGTCGGACACCATGACACGCGGCGATCTGTATGACGCGGCATCGACCGTGCTGGCGCAGAAACTGTCGCAGGTCGAGGGCATCGGCGAAGTCGTTGTCGGCGGCAGTTCGCTGCCTGCGGTGCGAGTCGATCTCATTCCGCAGGCGCGTCTACAAATACGGCATCGGTCTTGAGGACGTGCGGGCCGCGCTTGCCAGCGCCAATGCGCACAGCCCGAAGGGCGGCATCGACGTCGGCGACCAGCGCTATCAGATCTATGCCAACGACCAGGCCAACAAGGCCGCCGACTACCAATCGCTGATCGTCGCCTACCGGAATGGCGCCGCGGTACACCTTTCCGATGTCGGCGAGGTCACCGACGGGGTCGAAAACCTGCGTAATGCCGGTCTCGCCAACGGCAAGCCGGCCGTCCTGATCATCCTCTACCGACAGCCGGGCGCCAACATCATCAGCACCGTCGATCTGGTGAAGGCGCTGATGCCGCAGTTGAGGGCCTCGATCTCGCCTGCCATCGACGTCGCACTGGCGGTCGACCGTTCGACCACCATCCGCACCTCGTTGCGCGACGTCGAGCGGACGTTGATCCTCGCGGTGCTGCTGGTGATCGTCGTGGTTTTCGCATTCCTGCGAAACCTGCGCGCAACGCTGATCCCGGTCGTGGCGGTGTCGGTATCGCTGGTCGCGACATTCGCCGCCATGTATCTGATGGGCTACAGCCTCGACAATCTCTCGCTGATGGCGCTCACGGTCGCGACCGGCTTCGTCGTCGACGATGCCATCGTCGTGCTCGAGAACATCACCCGCTATATCGAGAACGGGATGTCGCCGCTGGAAGCCTCGCTCAAGGGCGCCAACGAGGTCGGCTTCACCGTGCTTTCGATGAGCATCTCGCTGATCGCCGTCTTCATTCCGATCCTGCTGATGGGCGGCATCGTCGGCCGCCTGTTCCGCGAATTTGCGATGACGATCTCGATCGCGATCATGATCTCGCTGGCGATTTCGCTGGCGACCACGCCGATGATGTGCGCCGTGCTGCTGCGCGGCCATTCCGGCCAAGGGCACGGACGGCTCTATCAGGCCAGCGAGCGCTTCTTCGATGTGATGCTGAACTTCTACCGGCGGACGCTGACCGTCGCACTGCGGCATCCGCGATCGATCATGTTGATCCTCGCCGCCGTGCTGGGCCTCAATTTCTACCTGTACGACATCATCCCGAAGGGCTTCTTCCCGCAGCAGGATACCGGGCGGATGGTCGGCTCGATCCAGGCCGATCAGAGCATTTCGTTTCAGCTGATGCAGCAGAAGCTGGCGCAGTTCGTCACCATCATCAAGCAGGATCCCGCGGTCGAAACCGTCGTCGGGTTCACCGGCGGCGGCCAGACCAATTCCGGCTTCGTATTCGCCTCGCTGTATCCGCTCGGCCAGCGCGAGATCTCCGCGGACGGCGTGATCGCGCGGCTGCGGCGTGCGATGGCGGTGGTTCCGGGAGCAACCCTGTTCCTGCAGGCGGTGCAGGACATCCGCGTCGGCGGCCGGGCCAGCAACGCGCAGTATCAATACACCCTGCAGGGCCCCACTCTGGAGGAGCTCAACGAATGGTCGCCGAAGATCGCGGCGGCGCTGCAGCGCGAACCCAACCTCGCCGACGTCAACAGCGACCAGCAGAACAAGGGGCTCGAATCCGATCTGGTGATCGACCGCGACGCCGCCGCCCGGTTGGGAATCACCGTCAGCCAGATCGACAACACGCTCTATGACGCGTTCGGCCAGCGCCAGGTGTCGACCATCTATGTGGCGCGCAACCAGTATCACGTGATCATGGAGGTGGCGCCGCGCTACTGGCAAAATCCGGAGACGCTGAAGGACGTCTATGTCAGCACCTCGGGCGGTTCGGTCGGCGGCTCGCAGGCGACCAACGCGGTGGCGGGAACGGTGGTTGCGACCGGACGTCGGCCTCGGCCAACTCCGCCAACGCGCAGGCCGCCCGAAATCTCGCGACCAATTCGATCGGCGCCACCGGCAACGGGACGTCCTCGACCGGTTCGGCGGTCAGCACCAGCCAGGAGACCATGATTCCGCTGTCCGCGGTCGCGCATTTCAAGCCAGGGCGCGACCCCGCTCGCCGTCAATCATCAGGGACTGCTGGTCGCCAACACCATTTCGTTCAATCTGCCGCCCGATGTGTCGCTCAGCACGGCCGTCGCCACGATCGAGGCCACCATGAACCGGATCGGCGTGCCCGCCACCATTCGCGGCACCTTCCAGGGCACCGCGAAGGCGTTTCAGGATTCGCTCAGCAACCAGCCCTTCCTGATCCTGGCGGCTCTGGTGACGATCTACATCGTGCTCGGCGTGCTGTACGAAAGCTACGTGCATCCGCTGACGATTCTGTCCACCTTGCCGTCTGCCGGCGTCGGCGCCCTGCTCGCGTTGATGGCGTTCCACACCGAATTCAGCATCATGGCGCTGATCGGCGTCATCCTGCTGATCGGCATCGTCAAGAAGAACGCCATCATGATGATCGATTTCGCGCTCGACGCCGAGCGAACGCGTGGCCTGAGCTCGCTTGACGCGATCTACGAGGCTTGCCTGCTGCGCTTCCGGCCGATCATGATGACGACCATGGCTGCGATGCTTGGCGCGCTTCCGCTCGCGATCGGCATGGGCGACGGCGGCGAGCTTGCGTCAGCCGCTCGGGATCGCGATCGTCGGGGGACTACTCCTCAGTCAGGTGCTGACGCTCTATTCGACGCCGGTGATCTACCTGTACATGGACCGGTTCAGTTCCTGGAGCCGACGTCTCAGGGACGGCGGCGCGGCACCGCTCGCGCCCGATGCCACCCTGCAACCAGGCGAATAGATGTCAATAGTAGCGCCCATGATCCGGCATAGCCCTTCGACGAGCCCGGTGTGATGTGGGGAACGAAGGGCTGTCTTGTTTGCAGACGCGGGGAGGCAGGCGCCGTTGAAATCGCGATCTGAGCCGGTGTCTCATGAGTAAGTTTGCGTTGAAGTCAAATTCCCATGTCGCAAGATTTGGCGGCAAAGCCCGCATCGCTTCTGCGCTCACCGCGCTCCTGCTCGGCCCGGGGCTTGTCCGGCTGCATCCTTGGCAGCGAACGACCTGAACTCAACCTCGAGGTGCCCGCGGCATATCGCGAGGCACCCCGCAGCGCACCCGACGCCGCCGTTCCGGCCTGGACTGGTGGCGCGGTTTCCGCTCCCGCGAACTGACGTCGCTGATGGAAGCGGCCCAAATCCACAATCTCGACTATCGCGGTGGCAGTTGCCCAGATCGTCCAGGCCGATGCGCTGGTGGGCGTATCAGGAGCCCCCTTGTTGCCGTCGATCACCGGCACTGCGATCGGCCGAGAACGAGCATGTTGGATCATCCTCCGCCGGATCCTCCACGGGGACCGGCATTGGCGTTGGCAGTGGCTCCGGCGGCGGCTCAACGTTCTCGCTGTACAGCGCGGGGCTCACCGCAAGTTACATGGTCGACTTCTGGGGCAAGAACCGTGCTACGCTCTACGCGGCCGAGGAAAATGCCACGTTGGCCCGGTACAATCGCGACGTGGTGACGCTGACGACGATCGTGACCGTCGCCAACACCTATTTCCAGGTTCTGGCCGCCCAGGACGAGCTGCGCGTCGCGCGCCGCAATCTCGCCGCCGCCGAGCGCATTCTCGACGCTCATCAAACAGCAGTTCGCCGGCGGAACCGCGTCGCAACTCGACCTGTCGCAGCAGGAAGCGCTGGTGGCGACCGAGCGCGCCACGATTCCCCCGCTTGAGGTGACGTTGCGGCAGAATATCGCCGCCCTCGCCGTGCTGGTGGCGCGCGCGCCGGCGAATTTCAACGTCAAAGGCGGCGGGATGGCGCAGATCACGGTTCCGCGCGTGACGCCGGGCCTGCCCTCGGAACTGCTCTACCAAAGGCCGGATATCCGTCAGGCCGAGGCGCAACTCGCATCCTCCAACTTCAGCGTCGAAGTGGCACGCGCCGCATTCTTCCCGCAAATCCAGCTGACCGCGACGACCGGCGTGCAAAGCGCGGCGCTGGCGTCGCTGTTCGGACCGGGCGCCTGGTTCTATACCCTGACCGCGGGACTGACCCAGCCGCTTTTCGACGGCTTCCTGCTGGAGAGCCAACTGAAGCAAGCCAAGGGCGTGCAACTTCAATATCTGCAGACTTACCGCAAGACGGTCCTTGTCCGCCTTCGCCAACGTCGAGGAAGACGCTGGTTGCCCTGGCGCAAACGACCCGGCAGGAGAAACTTCAAACCGACGCGGTAACCGCCTCTCAGAAAGCCTTCGATGTGTCGGAAGCTCAATACCGCGGCGGCACGGTCAATCTCCTCACCGTCCTGCAGACCCAGCAAACACTCTTCACCGCGGAGATCACCCTGGTGCAGGTTCGGCTGACCAGATTGCTGGCCGCCAGCAGCCTGTTCCAGGCGCTGGGCGGCGGATGGACGCCGGACGGCAAGCTGGCCTCGGTACAACCGTGAAAGTCTCTGCCATGAGAGGGATGGGTTTTAGCGCGGCCGCGGTCTTGATGGTGGCGATGGCGGCCGTCGGACTTTCGCCCGCGGCTGCACAGCAGGTCATAACCGCGACGGTGCCGAACAATACGCCGCTGTCTTTCGGCATGGATGCGGAAACGGCCGCGCAGGTCCTGGGAACCACACTGATCTATGTCAGGGGTCGTCCCGGCGACGAAATGTATCTCGCACTGCCCAATGTCAAAGGCAGCGCTTTATCGGATCGGAAGGACGGGCTCTATCTGCAATTCCGGCGCGGCAGACTTGAGGGCTGGAAAGGCGATTGGGGATCGAATCGGCCATGTTGCAATTGATGACCCTGCCATGAGCAAGCTGAGAGTTTTAACGGCCACCGCCGCTATCCTGGTGTCGATGGGCGCCCCGCCGGTGTTGGCGCAGGATGCCGGCAACGGGCCCGGCCGGCCGCCATTCCTGCAAAGGTATCCTGCCTACACCGCCTGGTACTTCGATGGCCGCGACGACGTCCGCGACTTTCCGGCCAACAGCTTCTTTCCCGGCGATTTTGCCGCCAATCCCGCCCGTGCGGCGATCGGCGCCGCCGGAATATTCGGCTCTACGCCCACGTCCCCGCGGCTTGCCGACGGATCGCAACCCGATCGAATTGGTTGCACGCGACGGTATCGTTCCTACAGCGCAGCGTCCGGCTCTTTCCGCGGATATGACGGCGCCTGGCATCGCTGCCGATGACCACTGGCCTTGGTTATCGACGAGTAAAGCCTCGGTAGCCCAGCGAGACGTCGCCGCAATGTGACGGATATTTGGTCAGGTTGGGCTTCGTGCTGGCGCCTGTTTTGGATCTGCCGCGACATTACGAAAAAGTAACATAGGAATTATTCTCGCTGAATGCCAGAAGGTGCCGGTTTGAACTGGCGCTTCGCAAAGCTGCTTTAGTGGACTCAGTCTTGCACGGCGACCGCTGTTTCGCCGTTGATCGAGAAGCGCACGAAATGAATGCCATCGTCCGAATTGCCCTGAGCCGGCCGTACACCTTTGTCGTGCTCGCGCTGCTGCTTCTGATCATCGGACCGCTGGCCGCGCTGCGCACGCCGACCGACATCTTTCCCGACATCCGGATTCCCGTGATCGGCGTGGTGTGGCAATATACCGGCCTGCCGCCGGACCAGATGTCGGGACGCATCACCACGCCGTTCGAACGCTCCCTGACCACCACCGTCAACGATATCGAACACATCGTCGCCAATTCCTATAACGGCTTCGGCATCGTCAAGATTTTCTTCCAGCCCAATGTCGATATCCGTACCGCCAACGCCCAGGTCACCGCGATTTCGCAGACGCTGCTCAAGCAGCTGCCGCCGGGCGCGACGCCGCCGCTGATCCTGAACTACAACGCATCCACGGTGCCGATCATCCAGCTGGCGCTGTCCGGCGAAGGCCTCACCGAACAAAACCTCGCCGATATCGGCATCAACCAGCTGCGCACGCCGCTGGTGACCGTGCCGGGGGCCGCCATTCCCTATCCGTACGGCGGCAAGCAGCGGCAGATACAGATCGATCTCAATTCGTCGGCGCTGCAGGCCCTGCGGGCTTTCCGGGCAGGACGTTGCCAACACGCTGGCCGCGCAGAACCTGATCACGCCGGTGGGCACGGAAAAAATCGGTGATTTCGAATATACCGTACAGCTCAACAACTCGCCGGTCAAAATCGAGGAGCTTGGCGACCTTCCGATCAAGACCGTCAACGGCGCCATGGTCTACGTTCGCGACGTCGCCAGCGTGCGCGACGGTAATCCGCCACAGACCAACATCGTTCACGTCGACGGCAACCGCTCGGTCCTGATGATGGTGCTGAAGGCCGGTTCGGTCTCGACGCTGGATATCATCGCCGGCATCAAGCAGAAGGTGGAAGAATTCAAGTCGTCGCTGCCGGATGCGCTGAAGATCGGGTTCATCGGCGATCAATCGCTGTTCGTGCGCGGCGCCATCACCGGCGTCGCCCGCGAAGGCGTCATCGCCGCACTGCTGACCAGCGTGATGATCCTGCTGTTTCTCGGCAGCTGGCGTTCGACCATCATCATCGCCACCTCGATTCCGCTCGCGGTGCTCGGCGCCATCATCATGCTGTCGGCGATCGGCGAAACCCTCAACATCATGACGCTGGGCGGCCTCGCGCTCGCCGTCGGTATCCTGGTCGATGAGGCGACCGTGACCATCGAGAACATCAACTACCATCTCGAACAGGGTAAAGCGGTTGAAGAAGCCATCCTGGACGGCGCCAACCAGATCGTGGTGCCGGCCTTCGTCTCGCTGCTGTGCATCTGCATCGTGTTCGTGCCGATGTTCTTTCTCACCGGCATTGCGCGCTTTCTGTTCGTGCCGATGGCGGAAGCCGTGATGTTCGCCATGGTCTGGTCGTTCATCCTGTCGCGCACGCTGGTGCCGACGATGGCGAAGTATCTGCTGCAGCCCCATGTGCATCATGCCGAAGGCGAACGACCGCGCTCGCGCAATCCAATGGTACGGCTTCAACAGCGTTTCGAGGCCGGCTTCGAGCGGTTCCGCAGCGGTTATCGCGACCTGCTCGGGCTTGCGCTGATGCACCGGCCGATATTCGTGGCGGGCTTCATCAGTTTCGTCGCCGTGTCGTTTCTGCTGGTGCCGTATCTCGGCCGCAACTTCTTTCCGTCGGTCGATGCCGGCCAGATTCTGATGCATGTCCGGACCCAGGTCGGCACCAGGGTCGAGGAAAGCGCCAACCAGTTCGCCGATATCCAGAAGGCGATTCGCAAGATCATTCCGCCGGACGAGATCGAGACCATGGCCGACAACATCGGCATGCCGATCAGCGGCATCAACATGACCTATAACAATACCGGCGTGATCGGTCCGCAGGACGGCGACGTCCAGATCAAGCTCAGGGAAGGTCATGCGCCGACCGAAGGCTACCTCAGGGCGCTGCGGCAGCAACTGCCGTCGCTGTTTCCCGGGCTTGGCTTCGCGTTCTTGCCGGCCGATATCGTCAACCAGATCCTCAATTTCGGCGCGCCGGCGCCGATCGACCTGGAAGTGCGCGGCGCCGATCTTGCCGGCAACTTCGCCCACGCCAACAAGCTGCTCGGCAAAATCCGCCGTATCCCCGGCATCGCCGATGCGCGCATCCAGCAATCCTCGCGCACCCCAAGTTTCAACGTCGATGTCGACCGCACCCGCGCCCAATATGTCGGCCTGACCGAACGCGATGTGGCCAACAGCATGGTGGTCAATCTCGCCGGCAGTTCCCAGGTGGCGCCCACCTACTACCTCGATCCCCGCAACGGGGTGTCGTATTCGATCGTGATGCAAACGCCGCAATACCAGCTGGACACGCTGAGCGCATTGGAGACCTTGCCGATGACCGCGCAAGGCATGCCGACGCCGCTTATTCTCGGCGGCGTCGCAAGCATCGCCCGCACCACCTCCAACGCGGTGGTGTCGCAATACGACATCCAGTCGCTGGTGCAGATCTACGCCACGCCGCAGGGACGCGATCTCGGCGCCGTGGCCGCGGATATTCGCCAGGTGATCAGCGAGACCGCGCATGAGCTGCCCAAAGGCAGCACGGTGGCGCTGGTAGGCCAGGTTCAGACCATGAACAGCTCTTTCTCAGGCTTGCTGTTCGGACTGCTGGGCGCGGTGGTGCTGATCTATCTGCTGATCGTGGTCAACTTCCAGTCATGGTCCGATCCGTTCGTGATCATCACGGCGCTGCCGGCAGCTCTCGCCGGCATCGTCTGGATGCTGTTCACCACCCAGACCACGCTCTCGGTGCCGGCGTTGACCGGCGCCATCATGTGCATGGGTGTTGCCACCGCCAACAGCGTATTGGTCATCAGCTTCGCACGCGAACGCTACGCCGAACTCGGCGATCCCCGCGCCGCCGCGCTGGAAGCCGGTTTCGTCCGCATTCGCCCGGTCATGATGACGGCGCTGGCGATGATCATCGGCATGCTGCCGATGGCACTGGGGCTCGGCGAAGGCGGCGAGCAGAACGCGCCGCTTGGTCGGGCGGTGATCGGCGGCCTGGTGTTTGCGACGGTTGCGACGCTGATGTTTGTCCCTGTCGTGTTCAGCATGGTCCACAAGACGCGGGCGGTACAGCCATCCGATTGAGGAACAGCGAGCCCGCTCCTTGTGCTGTTCAATTCCGCATGCGATGCCTGATTTTGAACGCCCCCCGATGGCAACGACCATCGGAACAAAATGCAGAGGGACGCCGTGACCGGGAATTCAAAGGTACGAAGCGTTGAAATCCTCGCCTGCGACGCCGGCTGGAGAAACTACCATTTCGTCAAGCTCACCACCGAAGACGGCGTGGTCGGCTGGAGCGAATTTGACGAGGGCTTCGGTTCTCCCGGCGTAGGTGCGGCGATCCAGCGTCTCTCGGCGCGGGTGGTGGGCCAGAATGCCTTTCAGCACGAAAGGATCTATGCGGAGCTTTTCGCAGCGACCCGCCCCGCCGCCGGCGGCGTTGTCGCGCAGGCGCTCGGCGCGATCGAAAACGCGCTGCTCGACGCCAAGGGCAAGCTGCTCGGCGTGCCCTGTTATGAACTGCTTGGCGGCAAAATCCGCGATCGCATTCGGGTCTACTGGTCGCATTGCGCCACCTGGCGCATCAACCATCCAACCTGGTACAAGCCGCCGATCAGCGATCTCGACGGCGTCAAGGCGATCGGAGGTGAAGTCCGCGACAAGAAATTCACCGCGCTGAAGACCAACATCTTCACCTATGATGCGGGCAAGCCGATGGGCTGGCGGCCCGGTTTCGGCGTGCCGTTCGAGCCCGAGATCAATGTCGATCGCAAGGTACTGCACGACCTGCGCATGCATCTGGAAGCCATCCGCGACGGCGCCGGGCCCGACGTCGACATCCTGCTCGACCTCAACTTCAACGCCAAAACCGAAGGCTATCTCAAGATCCTGCGCGAAATCGCCGACCTCGACATGTTCTGGATCGAAATCGACAGCTTCAATCCCGAGGCGCTCGGCTATATCCGGCGGCAAAGCCCGCACCCGATCTCATCCTGCGAGACGCTATTGGGCTTGCGCGAATTCCTGCCCTATTTCCGCGAGCAGGCGATGGATGTCGCGATCATCGACACGCCATGGAACGGGGTGTGGCAGTCGATGAAGATCGCGACCGCCGCCGAGGCGTTCGAGGTCAACGTCGCGCCGCATAATTTCTACGGCCATCTCTGCACCATGATGAACGCGCACTTCAGCGCAGCGGTGCCGAACCTGCGGATCATGGAGACCGATATCGATCGTCTGGCCTGGGACCATGAGTTGTTCACTTATGTGCCCGAGATTATAGACGGCCATCTCGTGATTCCGGACCGGCCCGGCTGGGGTACCGAGCCCAACGAAGAGGCTCTTCGCGCGCATCCGCCAAAGGGCAGCGGCGGGCTTTTGAACTACGGTCAGAAAGCCTGACGAGGTCGCGAAATCGGTTCGGGGTCAGGCGCCGCCGCCGGAGAGCGATTTGACCAGCCGATAGAGATAGTCTTCGCCCTGGTAGAACGATTTTACGAGAATCCGCTCGTCCTTTCCGTGCGCCCGGCCATCGCCGATATCGCCCGCAAGCCCTGTGTGACCGTAGGTCGGAATACCCGCATTTCGCAGATAGCTTCCGTCGGTGGCGCCGGCGCTCATGGTCGGAAGCACGACCGCACCGGGCCAAAATTGCTTCGACAATTTCTCGATCGATCCCATGATTTCTTCATTCAGCGCCGATGGCGCACTCAAGGTGGGCTGATCGACCTGGGTGACCGTGATCTGATCGTCCGCGAGCACGCGCACGAGAGTCGCTTTGACCTCATCGATGGGTTCGCCGGGCATGACCCGGCAATTGACCGTGGCGCTCGCCAATTGCGGCAGCGCGTTGAACGCTTGGCCCCCCTCCAGCATGGTCGCGACGCAGGTGCTACGCAACAGGGCATTGTAGCCGGGATTGGCTGCGAGCCGGACAAATGACGGAGCGGCCGGATCCAGCCGATCGGTGAGCATCGCACGCATATCGGCCGCGGTCTGCTCGCTTTCGAGCGGCGCCGTGCGCTCAAAGTAAGCGCGCGTGGTCTCGTTGAGCTTTGGCGGAAATTCGAATTTGGAGAGACGCGCCAGTCCCTCCGCCAGATGATAGATCGCATTGTCTTTGACCGGGACGGCGCTGTGGCCGCCATGATTTTTCACGTCGAACCGGTACGTCACCGAAACTTTCTCGCTGGTCTGGACGCCGTTCCTGATCGGCTTGCCGTCCTTCAGTCCGACGCCGCCGCCCTCGTTCAATGCGAACTCGGCATCGATCAGGTCGCGATGGTTCTTGAGCAGCCACTGGATCCCGAGGCCATCGCGGTCGAGGATTTCCTCGTCGGTCTCCAGCGCCACGATGATATCGCGATCGGGCTGGTAGCCTTCCTGCCTGTAACGAATGAGATTGTCGACAAAGGCCGCCGCCATGTATTTGTCGTCGCCGCTGCCGCGCGCATAGAAATAGCCGTCCTTCTCGGTCAGCTTGAACGGATCGACCGTCCAGTCCT
The DNA here is from genome assembly GCA_963734795.1 of uncultured Alphaproteobacteria bacterium. Taxonomy (GTDB): domain Bacteria; phylum Pseudomonadota; class Alphaproteobacteria; order Rhizobiales; family Xanthobacteraceae; genus Bradyrhizobium. Next base: position 284,942 of record CAVTIW010000005.1, on the reverse strand, counting down.
CGCGGTTGGCCGGTACCACGTCGAGATGCGCCACCAGCAGGATCGGTTTACGCGCGCCGCTGCCGCGCAGGCGGGCGACCAGATTGCCCTTGCGCGGCGCCGGCGAGAACACGTGAATGTCGTCATCCGCAAAGCCCGCCGCCCGCAAACGGGCCGCCATCGCCTCGGCCGCATGCGCGGTGTCGCCGGTCGCGGTCACGGTGTTGATTTCGACAAGCTCCTTGTAGATATCTAAGGCGAGCCGCTGCTGCGGGTTCAATCCGTCAGCGACTGCAGGGCCCGACACCATGGCAAGAATCGAGGCCAGGGCGATACAAGGCAATGTTCCAGGCTTCATCTGCTGCTCCGCGTGTTGGCGAAATTTCCTATCGGCGAACGGTTTTCACATCTTCGGCCGTCACGGCATCCTGATAGTTGTTGTCGAAATGGGTCCGCAGATAATTTACTACGGCGGCAACCTGATCGTCGCCCATCATCGCCCCGAATGGCGGCATTCCGCGCAACCCGTTGACCACAATTGCAACGGGGTAGCCGCGGGCTTCGAGATTGCGGTCGCCATCAAGCGATGGATAGGTTCCCGCGCCCGCCGCGCCCTTGCCGTCGGACATGTGGCAGCCCCGACAGACATTGGCGAACAATTCCTCGCCGCTGCTTTCACTGAACCTGAAGCCCGGGCTCAGCACAGGTCCGGACGCCGGCGGTCCGGCGCTTTGCGCCCGCGCCACCAACGACAGCAATGAAAGCGCCGCCGGGATCACGACAGCGCAAGCGGAGCGAAATTTCACGTTTCCCTGCATCATCTCGATAACACCAGTGGAATCCGCCTCGATGACATTGCCTTACGTTTTGACCACGCGTTCGTGCAGCCGGGTAATGGCATCGAGGGAAGATAGAATGGCTCCCTCCTGCCAGGCCGGAATGTAGGACGCGTGCTCGCCCGCCAGCACGATCCGGCCGTCGATCCGGCAGAGGTCGTCGTAATGCTCCGCCCTCGTCTTGTCGTTCCAGTCGCCGGCACAACCCAGTGTAAACGGCATGCGGTGCCACGCAACGGCGACGCCGTTCTCGAATTCCGCCCGGTATTGCGGATGGATGTGGGCGCCGAATTCGACGGCGCGAGCGATCCGCTCGGCCGGCGGCATCGCCGTGAATTCGTAGGCGTTGGCGCCGCCGAAAACATACGCACCCAGAAGCACGCCTCTGCCGGCGCCGTTGAAACCCGTATTGGGGTAGGCAATCTGACGGATCGGTAGATCGGTGTAGCTGATGCCGCCATAGATCGCCTCGTCCTCTTCCCAGAAGCGGCGCCTGAACTGCAGGCCGATCTTGACCGACGCCGCGTAGGGCACGGCGTCGATGGCTGCTTTCATGCGATCGCCCACATCGATCGGCAGCTGGCTCAGAATCGAGAGCGGAATCGTGCAGACGCACCAATCCGCCTTGGCCTGTTGCGGCGTCGCCGGCGCCTTGCGATCGGTGTAGGTGACGGTGACGCCGCTATCATCCTGCTGTATCCGGGTCACTTGTGCGTCGTAACGGATGATATCGCCGACCTGCCCGACAAACGCCTTGCCGATCATGTCCATGCCGCCGACCGGCTGAAACATCGTGGTCTGGAACGTATGCAGCGCGAAGTTCTGCAGATAGCGCCAGAGCCGGGATGTGAGGATGTCCGACAGGTTGAGCGGCTGGCCTGCGACCGGCGCTGCGCCGAGGCCGCCGCCCGGATTCTTGGCGTAACCGCGAAAGTCAGCGGAAATGAGATTTGCCTTGTAGGCGTAGTTGCCGTCCAGCGCGCCCCATGACCTCAGCGCCTGCATCAGGATCTCGCGGTCTTCTTTCGATACGGCCTCGTCAAGTTTGCCCTGTTGCGTCGCCTTGGCGAGCAATTCCGAAATCTGTCCCTGGAAATCAGCCTTGATGTCGCGAATGCGCTGCGGAACGCCGCCGAAGGCCCTGCTCGCGTGCAGAAGCGCGTTGTGATTGAGCTGGACGAACGGCTCGAGCATAACGCCCAGGCGCTTGCAGTAATCGAGAACCGCGCGATGGTGATAGGGAATCCGCCATGGGCCGGGATTGATATAGAGACCCTGCTCGAATTCGCAGGTCTGTTTGAAGCCACCGAGTTCAGTGAAGGAATCGCCGCCGCGCAAGGTCCAATTGCGGCCCCCTGCCCGGCCGTTGAACTCCAGGATCCGGACATTGTATCCAGCCTTGCGCAATTCCAGCGCCGCCGTCATGCCGGCAAGCCCGGCGCCAAGAATAAGGACGGAAGCGCCCTTCGGGTCGCCCTCAAGCTTGATCGGGCCTTTGTAACCGGAGTCGGACGCAAACCCCAGGCTGGTCATCGCGTGATACATCGCAGCGCTGCCGGAAACCGCTCCGATCAGGGACAGCAGATCGCGCCGACTAGGTTTTGCATGCCCGCTTGGCATCATCACTCCTTCGACCCGACGAGTTTCAGCGACATCGACGCAACCGTTGCCGCGATCAGCATCACCGCCACCGCGGTGAGGCTGACCACATAGGAGCCGGAAAATTCCCTCAACCAGCCCATCGTCGAAGGCCCGACAAGACCACCGGCGGCGCCGATGCTGTTGATGAATGCGAGCCTGCCGGCGGCCAACCCGAATTGACCGGCCGACAACCCAAGCTGCTGATTCATGGTCAGGGCGGCAAAGCCGAGGCTGGTGCGGTCGAGATAGTTGAACAGATAGGCGATCGTCAGCAGCGGCACGAAGTGCAGCGCGGCTTTTTGAATGACGCTTTGCAGCACAGCGTCCGACCCAGACGATTTGGCAATACCGGGATCGCACGCGACGCTCTGCTCTAAGAGTGCCATCTCTTGTTTCCTTCCCGGGCTATGCATTTTATTATATAGCGCCAGCGCAGGATAGCGGCGCTGCCACGAGATTTGGCAGGCGTGCTGACGCCGCTTACGCTACCTCTTTGCGGGCCGCTCTGGGATGTCGAGGCAGCTCTGTTTCGGCGGCGACCGCCGCAAGCGCCGCTATTTCTTGAAGTATTTTTTCAAATCCTTCGGGCCGACTTTGGCGCCGAAAACACTGCCATCGTTGTCGACGCCGACGCCTTCGGCGGTGCGCGACACCGACATTGGCTGTTGATCCGGAGCAGTCCCACTACCTTGGCATCGCCAGGCCTGCCGAAACGGATGCGCTTTTCGCAACCGGGATCATAGGCATAGGCCGCCGCATCGCGGGACTGCGATTCGGGCCCCGGCGATCCTGGCGGCATTATCGGTCACCCCGACTTTGCCGGCGTCATCCACGGTGAGGCCGTGGGGCATCTGAAACAGCCCACGGCCGAAATGGCGCAGCAGGCGAAAAGGCCATGATGGGTCTAGCGACGAGCCGGCGCAGCTATGGCGCCGCACCGTTCATAAGGCCAGATCGTGCCATCGGGCGCCACGGTGACGCCGGCGTCGAGCCCAGACGCATCCATCCGGCAGGGCAGCGCGCCCCGCTGATAGGGATCTGGCGCATCGTTGACGCAAAGTAGCTCGCCCGGGCAAAGCGGCCTGCGGTCCCCACAAGGCCACGACGACCGACAGTGGAAACAGGCGCCAATCCACCGCCACCATTCGTTCGTCCCCTCAATGCAAAAGGCCCCGCGAGGGGCCTTTTGACATCTACACCGCGTCTTTTGCAGCCTTGACAGGCCGCGCCCTGACGATCTTTCGGGCCGGTTTGGCCTTGAACGTCATCGGCTCTCCATTGAAGGGATTGGTGCCCTGCCGCGCCTTGGTGGCGGGCTTCTTGATAACGACGAACTTGGCAAATCCCGGAACCAGGAAAACGCCGGATTTCTTCAGCTCTTTATAGCCGACGGTCGCCAGCGTCTCCAGCACGCCCTTTACGTCCTTTTTCGCTACTTCGGTCTCTCCAGCGATCTTTTCGATCAGCTGCGATTTCGTCATCTGCACTGCCATTTTGTCTCCTGTAAGTTGATTCGCGCCTCGGACAGTATTTCGAAATCTAGCTTGGAAAACCGCGCATGCGGCGATCTGCACAGCTTTGTTGATGGGCCTGGCGACCCTCCCCGTCCGGACCGGTCCGTGCCAAAACACATCCCGGCCCCGGAATCTACAGGTTTTGGGTGCTTCCGGCCAGTCCGGGGCCGGAGGATTTCGTGTCGATCGCCTGGCGCGGCAGCAACTTCGCATCGCGGTATCGGTCCAGTTGATCGCGGATCATGGCGATTGTATCGACACATGCATTGAAGCCCGCGCGCCGCAGCAGGCCGACGTCGGACAGCAGATCCCATTCCTTCGCGAACACGAAATCAGCGAACTCCCACGACGCCAGGCTTTCAAGCGAACGCGGCTGCAGTTGATGTCGCGCAACGATCCTGTCCCAGATCGGTCCCTTGTCGGCCATCCAGGTCGCAAGCTTCATGCGGCGCGGCACGCCGCAGCGCACGTCGGACCATCGCGCCAGCAACGGCCAGACCTGACACCAGCGAAAACAATCGCCATTGGTGACATTGAACGCGGTGTTCTTTCCCGCCTCATGCGTCGAGACAAAGATGATCGCCTCCGCAAGACAGGTCGCGTCCGACAATTCACACAGCACGGAATAGGCTTCGGCGCTGCCGGGAAAGTCCAGCGGCACATTGAGCTCCCGGCAAATCGCAGCGTAAGCGCCGAGCACCGTGATCAGGTTTCTGGCCCGGCTCGGCGCGAAGTCGCAGATATAAGACGGCCGCGATGCCGACCAGCTCCAGCGCGCACCTGCCGCCCGCGCGCTCAAGAGGTCCTGCTGATCGTAATAGAAATTCGGCGGCAGATGCCGGGGATCGTCCTCGCGCGACGGTGTCGGGTACGGGCCGAGATGCATGCCGTACCACTTGATGCCTTCGAGCAGATGCACATGCTCGAGCGCATCGGATTGCGTCTCGAGCGCGTCCAGCGTCGCGGCCAACATCGCGACATTGCTCTCGACGTCCTCGACGCCGCCTTCCCGAAACGGGGCGCGCGCGGCGAAAAAAGCATGCGTCACCGGCGCGATCGCTGCCAGCGCGCGGCGGCAAGATGCCGGATCGGTCAGATCGGCAACGAGATGGTTGAAGGGCGGGTCATGGAGCGGCGCGGTGCGCGACATGCCGTAGACGCGCCAGCCGGAACGACGCGCCAGCGCGGTGGCGAGCGGCCCTCCGGTCGCACCGGTCGGTCCGATCACAAGTGCGACCCGTTCAGGCATTTTCACCAAACCCCACTTGATTAAGGACGTTTGCTCGGTCGACTATTTCGCATGATGAATTCCGACGCAACATGACAGAAGACTTGATGACAGAAGACTTGTGACCAGACCTGCAAGTCGCGCAACCGTTTTCAAAATAGGCTAGCTGCGGGTTATCGGAGCCGCATTACAACGCGTTCAGGTACGGAACATTGGAGACATTGAGCTGTTGGCTCCCCGACTTAATCATCTCACCAGGAGAAACAGTCATGAGGAAAATTGGAACGATAGGTGCGGCCTGTCTGGCAGTTGTACTTGCGGCAGCGACCCCGGCACTCGCCCGAGGCGGACATGGCGGCGGGCACGGCGGCGGAGGTTTCCACGCTGGCGGCGCGCACTTCGCCGGCGGTGGAGCACGAGGCGGTGGCTTCGGTGGCGGCCGAGGCGGCTTCGGACCCGGGATTGCCGCTGGCGTGATCGCAGGCGCGGCGCTTGGCGCAGGGGCCGGTTATTACGGCGGCTACGGCCCCGGCTATTACGGCGATTCATACGCCTATGACGACGGCTACGACGGTTACGCGCCCTATGATGCTAACAATGGCTTTGTTTGCCAGCCCGGGACCTGGTTCCGCGGCGCAGACGGTCGCCGGCATATTTGTCAGTAGCCAGTCCCAGTAGCGAAACAGGAAAAACGAAAAAGGCGGCCCAGCCGGGCCGCCTTTTTTGTTTTGTTTGCAAGTCCGACGATGACAGGAGCCGACATCCTCCTTGAGGCGCCGGAGGCGCGCGATGAAACGCGCAGGCGAGGCCCAAGCCCTCGCAAGCCTGTGCGCTACGCGCCGCTTGAGACGCCATTTTATCCGTTCCGCGATTTCGTCGAGATGGTAGGTTTCCGGCAGGTTTGGTAATTCGAAAAGCGACACGCCGACCTTCCGGTCGAATGACCTCGGCTGGGTAACAATTCCCGCTGGGAAACCCGGGCTTCAAGGTGCGTCGAGAACGGCTTCGCCAGCAAAAGGAGCTACATCATGGCAACAGTTGCGGACCAATTCGCCGAAACCCTGGCGGCTGTCGGCGTCAAGCGCATCTACGGTATCGTCGGCGACAGCCTGAACGGCTTGACAGATTCGATCCGCCGGCAGGGCAAGATCGCATGGATTCATGTTCGCCACGAGGAAGTCGCGGCGTTCGCGGCAGGCGCCGACGCGCATCTTACCGGCTCGCTTGCAGTATGTGCCGGGAGTTGCGGCCCCGGCAATCTGCATTTGATAAACGGCCTGTTCGATTGCCACCGCTCCCGCGTGCCGGTGCTCGCCATCGCCGCTCACATTCCGTCCGCAGAAATAGGCTCGGGCTATTTTCAGGAAACCCATCCCGAGACGCTGTTCAAGGAATGCAGCCACTACTGCGAACTGATCTCGAGCGCAAAGCAGATGCCGCGCATGCTCGAAATCGCCATCCGTGAAGCGGTCGGCAAACGCGGGGTTTCCGTTATCGTAATCCCCGGCGATGTAGCACTACAGCCGGCCGCCGATGCATCGCCACCGGCCGATCTCGATTTGCTGCCGCCCGAACCCACGGTGGTGCCGAAGCCGGCCGAATTGCGGGCGCTCGCCGAGTTCCTGAACACTGCCAAACGCGTCACGCTGCTGTGCGGTTCGGGTTGCGCCGGCGCGCACGATCAGCTCATGGCGCTGTGCGGGAAGCTCAAAGCCCCCATGGTCCACGCCCTGAAGGGCAAGGAGCACCTCGAATGGGACAACCCGTATAACGTCGGAATGACCGGCCTGATCGGTTTTTCCTCCGGCTATTACGCCATGAACGATTGTGAGGCGCTGCTGCTGCTGGGGACCGATTTTCCCTACCGGCAGTTCTATCCGCAGGGTACCGCGCGCATCGCGCAGGTCGATATTCGTCCCGAGCAACTCGGAAAGCGTGCGCCGATCCATCTCGGCCTGGTCGGCGGCATCGCGGCGACGCTCGATGCGCTGCTGCCGCTGGTGAACGGCAACACCGACAGCCGACACCTCGATCGCTCGCGGGATCACTATGGCAAGGCGCGACAAGGGCTCGACGATCTCGCGGTGGGCAGACCGGGAAAAGGACTGATCCATCCGCAGCAGGTCGCCAAGGCGCTCAGCGATTTTGCGTCCGAGGACGCCGTGTTCAGCTGCGACGTCGGCCTGCCGACGGTCTGGGCGGCGCGGTATCTGGCGATGAACGGCAAGCGGCGGCTGATGGGGTCATTCGTGCACGGCTCGATGGCGAACGCGATGGCGCAGGCGATCGGCGCCCAATCCGCACTGCCCAACCGCCAGGTCATCTCGCTCAGCGGCGACGGCGGCTTCACCATGCTGATGGGCGATTTTCTCAGCCTCGTGCAACTCGGGCTTCCGGTGAAGGTGGTCGTGTTCAACAACGGTGCGCTCGGTTTCATCGAACTCGAGCAGAAATCGACGGGGTTCCTCGATTTCGGCACCGAGTTCAAGAATCCGAACTTCGCCGCCATGGCCGAGGCTGTCGGAATTCGCGGCATTCGCCTTGAGGACGCGGCCGATGTCGAGCCGGGCATCAAGGCGGCCCTCGCCCACAATGGACCGGTGCTGGTCGACGCGGTGGTGAACAGGCAGGAACTCGCCGTTCCACCCAAGATCACCGGCGAGATGGCGAAGGGCTTTACGCTCTACATGGTGAAGGCAGTCATGAACGGGCGCGCCGACGAGGTACTGGATTTGGCAGTGACGAACATGTGGCGTTAGCCAAATAACAGATGGCGCCCAATGATTGACCGGAAGCCGGAAGCGTAGAACAATTCCAGCGGTTACAGCCAAATACCCGGCACGGTCGCCCGGCGAAGGCGGCTTCAAGAACGGGTAAATGCGAGACAGCAAATGTCAAAAGATCCCGTCAACTGGATGTTGTCCGAGGCAATCGATTCGCTTGCGCGCGCCGAACGGTTGCGTCGGCAGTTCTTCAGCTTGCAGCCCTCGGCGGGTTCGCAGGAGTCCGAGCTGGGAACCGCCTATCGATGTGCTGGAGACTGACCGGGAAATTCTGATTCTGGTAGCCTTGCCCGGGCGTCGATCCCGACGAGGTCGAAGCCGTGATCGATGAGCGGAACCCTCATCGTCAGCGGACGCCGCGTGCTGCCGGTCGAGCTGCGCAACGCCCGGATTCACCGGCTTGAGCTCCCGCAAGGCCGGTTCGAGCGCCGCATTGTGCTGCCCGCGGGGCGCTACGCGGTCAGCCGCTTTGCCAGTGAATGGATGCATTGTGTTGCGCCTGTCCAAGTCTGTTTGAGGATGGCCATGCCACCAACCAACCAAGAACGCACCGCGGCTGAAGCAGCGTCTGTCCCTATTCCCGGCGATGCCCTCATCATGATCCCGGTCCGCAACACCGTGTTGTTTCCGGGCGTGGTGGCTCCCATTGCCATCGATCGACCGAAATCGATCGCTGCCGCCCAACAAGCGTTGCGCGAACAGCGGCCGATCGGAATCCTGCTGCAGCGAAACGTTGATGCGGACGATCCCGGTCCCGACGATCTCCACCGGGTTTGCACCGTCGCCAATATTGTACGTTACATCACGGCCGGGGATGAAACGCATCACATCATCTGCCAGGGCGTTCAGCGCGCCCGCGTTCTCGACTTCCTTCCCGGCACACCATTCCTGGCCGCCCGGGTCGCACATATTCCCGAACCCACGACCAGCTCACCGGAAATCGAGGCGCGATTCCTCAATCTGCAACGGCAGGCCGTTGAGGCTATTCAACTGCTTCCACAGGCGCCGCCGGAACTGGTCGCGGTATTTCAGTCGACCACCTCTCCCGCGGCTCTCGCCGATCTCGCAACCGCCTATATGGACATCAAGCCGCAGGACAAGCAGGAAATCCTGGAGACGATCGACCTCTGCGCTGCGAATGGAGAAGGTTTCGCGCTACCTCGCCGAGCGGCTCGAAGTGCTTCGACTGACGCAGGAGATCGGCCAAAAGACCCGAGCGACGTTCGACGAACGCCAGCGCGAGGCGATCCTTCGCGAGCAGATGGCAACCATTCAGCGCCAATTGGGCGAAGGCGACGGCAAGGCGCAGGAGGTCGCGGAACTGAACGAAGCCATCGCCAAGGCGCAGATGCCGGCCGAGGCGGAAAGCCAGGCGCGAAGGGAAGTGCGCCGCTACGAGCGAATGCCGGAGGCGGCCGCCGAGGCAGGCATGGTCCGCAGCTATCTCGACTGGCTGATCGAACTGCCATGGGCTCTGCCGGCGGAAAAGACCATCGATATTCCGCAGGCGCGTCGCATTCTCGATGAGGATCATTTCGGCCTCGAGAAGATCAAAAGCCGGATCGTCGAATATCTGGCGGTTCGAAAACTGGCGCCGCAAGGCAAGGCGCCGATCCTTTGCTTCGTCGGACCGCCCGGGGTCGGCAAAACCTCGCTCGGCCAGTCGATCGCGCGCGCGATGGACCGGCCGTTCGTCCGCGTCAGTCTCGGCGGTGTTCACGATGAGGCGGAAATCCGGGGTCACCGGCGGACCTATATCGGCGCCCTGCCCGGCAATATCATTCAGGCCATCAAGAAGGCCGGATGCGCGCAATTGCGTGATGATGCTCGACGAGATCGACAAGATGGGCCGCGGCATTCAGGGTGATCCATCGGCCGCGATGCTGGAAGTTCTCGATCCGGAGCAGAACTCGACTTTTCGCGACAACTATCTCGGCGTGCCGTTCGATCTTTCGAAGGTCGCTGTTCATAGCCACGGCCAACATGCTGGACACCATTCCGGCACCCTTGCAGGACCGCATGGAGATCATCAGCCTGCCGGGCTACACCGAGGATGAAAAGCTCGAGATCGCGCGGCGCTATCTGGTTCGCCGTCAGCTTGAAGCCAACGGCCTGAAACCGGAGCAGGCCGAAATCGACGTTGAAGCGCTGCGGCTGATGATCAAGGGCTACACGCGCGAGGCCGGCGTTCGTTCGCTCGAGCGCGAAATCGGCAAGGCTCTCCGTCATGCGGCGGTGCAGATCGCCGAAGGCAGCTCAAATCGGGTTGTCCTTGCCACAAAGGACCTCACCGCCGTTCTGGGCCAGCCTCGTTTCGAGAACGAGATCGCGATGCGCACCAGTATTCCCGGCGTTGCGACCGGGCTGGCGTGGACGCCGGTCGGTGGCGACATCCTGTTCATCGAGGCCAGCCGGATTCCCGGCAGAGGGGCGCTGATCCTGACCGGCCAGCTTGGCGAAGTGATGCGGGAAAGCGTACAGGCGGCGCTGACCCTGGTGAAAAGCCGCGTCGCCCAGCTCGGTATCGACCCCTCGCTGTTTGAGAAAAGCGACATCCATGTCCATGTGCCCGCGGGCGCGACGCCGAAAGACGGACCGAGCGCCGGCGTCGCGATGTTTACCGCGCTGACCTCCCTGCTCACCAATCGCACCGTCAGAAGCGACACCGCCATGACCGGCGAGATATCGCTGCGAGGTCTGGTGCTGCCGGTTGGCGGCATCAAGGAAAAAGTCGTCGCTGCCGCCGCGGCGGGCCTGAAGCGGGTCATGCTCCCCGCCCGCAACCGCCGGGATTTCGATGAAATTCCCCAGGGCGCCCGCGACAAACTGGAGTTCATCTGGCTCGAAAAGGTCGACGATGCGATGGCTGCCGCTTTTGAGACGAACCCGCAAGCAGCCGCGGCCGCCAGCTAATCGCCTCGATACCCAGCCGCACCCACTCGCGGGCGATGGCATTCGGACAAACCAGGTTTAATCGGATTTGCATCCCTGCAGAAACAGCTTGGTGCAGGCGCTTGCCCGTTCCGAAATCGCCGTGCGATCCGGCAGCGGCTGGTGACCGTACAGGGCCGCGCGCTGCGGTTCGAATACCATCATGCCAAGCAGCATGCCGGCGGCCTCATCATTGTCGAGCGCGATCAGGCCGAGCTGCTGACGGGCGCGCAGCCATTCGGCCAGCGCCGCCACCGTCCGCTGCATCGCTTTCATTGAGCGCGAACGCTGTCGCGTTGGCAATAGCGGCTTCCAATCACGATCGTATCGACAGCCAGCCGACCCCGCCGCCAATGGCCGCGCCGCACGCCGCCGTCCACATCACGGTTCGCCATGCATGAAGAAAGGCGGCCGAAGCCGCGTCATACCCTGACGTGTGGCCCGACATCACGGCATTCAGCGCGTCGCCCGCCTGCGAGCGCGAGACATCGCCGATGTGATGCGAAAAGCTCGCGAACAGGACCGCTCCCAGGGCAGCCACGGCAAACAGACCGGCTATTCGCGCAACCGCATTGTTGACGCCCGACGCGATGCCGGCGTGTCCGCTGCCAACTGAGCTCATGACCAATGACGTCAACGGCGCGACGGTTACGGTCATGCCGAGGGCCAGGATGCAGACGGACGGAAACACGCCGGTCCAATAAGAGAGGCGAAGGTCCACCACGGCCAGAAGCGCCAGCCCGCAGGCGGCAACAACGGGACCTAGCGCCAGCGAGATCCGCGGTCCGAAACGGTCCGCAAAGCCGCCTGCGAAGTACGAACCGAGTCCGAGGATCATGGCCAACGGCAGCAGCGCGGCGCCGGCTTGCGTGGCGGTATAGAAGCCGAGCCTGATCAGTCCGAAGGGAAGAAAATACAAAGTTCCGCCGAGCGCAAAATACAGCAGCAGCGTAAGGCCGTTCGCGCCGGAAAAGTTGCGCGACTTGAACAGCGCCAGCGGCATCATCGCGCGCGTCGGGTCGCGCGCCTCGATCACGATGAATCCAATGAGCGCCGCGATTCCCAATACCAGGGCACCGAGAACGTAGACATCGCCAAACCCAAATTTCGCAACAGCACCCAGCGCCCAGGTGATGCAGGCCAGGCTCAGGACGATCATGCCAGCCCCCTTCCAATCGATCACTTTCGACTCCGGATCCCTGCTTTCGCCGGCGAACAGCACCGCAAGCGCGCCCGACATCACGGCCAGCGGAATGTTGAGCAGAAAAATGGCGCGCCACGACACCTGATCGACCAGCCAGCCGCCGAGAACCGGACCCGCCGCGGCGGTCAGCGCGCCGAAGCCGGCCCAAAACCCGATCGCCCTGCTGCGTTCATTCTCGGGGAATGCTGCCCCCAGCATCGCGAGGCTTGCCGGCGTCAACAGCGCAGCGCCGAGACCCTGCACTGCCCGGCTCGCAATCAGCACGGCTGCGTTCGGCGCCAGGCCGCACGCAATCGACGCTGCCGTGAAGACTGCAATTCCGGCCAGAAAGATCCGTCGGCGACCGTAAATGTCGGCCGCCGATCCGCCGACCAGCACAAAGGACCCGAGCAGGAGGAGATAGGCATTGACGACCCAGGACGCGGCCGTCGCATCGGCGTTGAGCGCCCTCTGGATCGCCGGCAGACCCACATTCACGACGGAGCTGTCGATAAAGGCCATGCTCGATCCGAGAATGGTGGCTGCAAGCGTTAGCCGCTTTTGCCTCGATGAAAGCTTCGAAGAACCCATTCGGGTCGAACGGATGACGCCTATATCGCATGGCGGCTGCAGCGCAACGGACATGGTGGTATCTCTCTTCGAAATCCGCGGCTGCCCGACGGGCAGAAAATCAGACTAGACCCGGTGGCGGACGATGACGACCGGGAATGTGTCGCGTTCTTCTTCGCGCCACGGATTCACTTTTCAAACAGTCGAAGCATTTCAGACATGGGTTCGCAGCCCCGCGGCATGATGCGCCGGGGCTTTGCAAGGAATTTTCCTCGGAAAACCAGAATATCTTTCGCTATGGGACTGGACAGCCGCGACCACACCAAATCTAGCCCGTCGGGCACTTTTTGCGCGACAAGGCCGTGACCCTGCATCGCGCCGGATTGGATGATCCGCGACCTAATAGCTTCTCTGCAATCGCGGGTTTGAACGAAACGAAAGCCGGTGATGGGGGTTGATGTCCGTCACACGTGGAGATGAGGAATGACAACGGACAGCAAATCCCCGGTCTCACGGAGAGACATGGTGGGCAAGGCTGGCATCGCGGCTGTGGGCGCCGCGGCATCGCTGGCTCACGCCAGCGCGCAAGCAAACCAGCCGATGAACGAGCCACGCCTGCGGAACCCGGCCGATCAATATCCCAAACCGCCCTACAAGAAACAGTCGCAGCCCTGGCCCGGTCTCGCGAGCAAGATGAATCCGAGGCCCGACCATGGCGAAAAGAGCTACCGGGGATCGGGTCGGCTGGCGGGCCGCAAGGCGCTGATCACCGGGGGTGACTCCGGCATGGGCCGGGCGGCGGCCATCGCCTATGCGCGTGAGGGCGCCGATGTCGCGATCAACTATCTTCCCAGCGAAGAGCCCGATGCGAAGGAAGTCATCGAACTGATCCAGGCGGAGGGGCGGATTGGGGTGGCCATCCCCGGCGATCTCCGGGACGAGGCTTTTTGCCGGGAACTGGTCGAGCGGGCCGTAAAAGGGCTCGGCGGCCTGGATATCGTGGTCAGCAATGCCGGCCGGCAACAAACCCGCGCTTCGATCCTCGACATCACCACCGAGGATTTCGACGCGACGATGAAGACCAACATCTACGCGCCATTCTGGATCATCAAGGCGGCGCTGCCGCATCTAAGGCCTGGCTCGGTAATCATCGGCACGGCCTCGGAGCAGGCCTACGACCCCTCTCCCGACCTGTACGATTACGCGCAGACCAAGGCGGCGACCATGAATTACGTCAAGTCGCTGGCCAAACAGCTCGCCCCGAAGGGAATTCGCGTTAATGCCGTCGCACCCGGGCCGATCTGGACGCCGCTTCAGGTTTCCGGCGGCGCGACGCAGGAGAAGCTGGAAAAGTTTGGCGGTCAGACCCCGCTGGGCCGCGCCGGTCAGCCCGCCGAACTGGGCTCGATCTATGTTCAACTTGCAGCGGCCGACGCCAGCTATGCCACCGGCCAGGTTTACGGCTCGGCGGGCGGCTCGGGCCAACCCTGAGCACCGACGTCATACCTTCACCGCGCACCCGGACAGGCTAATGCAGAAAATCAAAATGGTTCGCATCCACAGGTTTGGAGGGCTTGACGCGCTCCAATTGGATGACGTCGACTTGTCGATGCCGGACGCTGAAGAAATCCTGGTGGCGGTTCGAGGGGCAAGCATTAATCCGGTCGATTTCAAAATCCGGTCGGGGAAATATCCGGCCGTCAAGGAGGACAAGCTTCCCTACACGCTGGGGCGCGACGCCTCGGGCATCGTCGAAAAATGCGGCGCCGGCGTCAATCGCTACAAGGTCGGCGAAGAGGTGTTCGGGATCGTTGGCATTCATGGCGGCGGCTATGCGCAGAAAGCCCTATTGAGCGAGAATGCGGTCGCCCGGAAGCCGAAGACGCTCGATCATGTCCAGGCCGCGTCCGTTCCGCTTGCGGGTCAAACCGCGTGGCAGGGACTTTTTCGATATGGAGAGGTGAAACCAGGACAGCGAATCCTTGTTCACGGTGGATCCGGCGGCGTCGGACACTTCGCAATTCAGTTCGCAAAAGCCCGGGGAATCCATGTGACGACAACGGTCTCGACGGACCACGTCGATTTCGCCCGCGGTTTGGGCGCGGACGTCGTGATCGACTACAAGAAGCAGCCATTCGAGCAAGTCGCAAAAGATCTCGATATGGTATTCGACCTGATCGACGGAGAGACCCGGCAGCGCTCGTGGGCACTGCTGAAAAGCGGCGGCATCCTTGTTACAACGTTGACCGAGCCCTCTCAGGAAGAGGCGCGCAAGCACGGCGTTCGTGCGACGAGGTACACCGTGCATGCTGATGGAGACGAACTTGCGCAAATCGCGCAATTGATCGACGCCGGCAAGGTCAAGCCAAAGGTTGCAAAGACATTTCCGTTGAGTTCAGCCGCGCAGGCGCTTGAGACCGTTGAGCGCGGACATTCCGAAGGAAAGATCGTTCTGACCGTCGACTGACGCCGGGCGCGGATGGCAGAGCCGGAGGCCTTCAAATATGACCGGCGGTGCGCTCATCGCAGCGGAGATATTGACCGGTCACAGGGGGCCGCTGCCAAATCTGACTTCCCATCGCCAGCCACGTCCATCAGTCAATTGAACAACGGAATGTTCGACGCCTTTATATTCCATAATACTCCATAAGATTCTTCGCACGCACGAAGGTCCAAGGCGCCCCGCTGGCGCTCGACGTAAACACCAAATGACCACCCCAGTATGTGCACTTGTGCACTTAACGATTCGAATTTTGCGATGGCGCCACCGCGCTCGTTTCGGCTGCGGGCAAGACCGGAAGCCCCCCTCACCGCGGCCCTGTCTCCCGGCCGTGTGCCCGTTGAGGATTGTTAATTAATTCCCCCGGGAAACCGGCTGACCCGACAACTCGCCCGCACGTCCAATCGCCGAATTCGCGCAGGCCATTTTTGGCGGGAACAAATGGAACCTTCGTGAATTCATTCGCTTGGTCCGCCTCTGGGAAGGCTGCGTTTTCATGGCTCGGTGTTCTTGCTTGATTTGCCGTCGCACTGCGGATTTATTGTCAAGATTCGGGCCGCGGAACTTGAGCGCATTCGCCTTTAGGGGACATAAATCATGAGCGATCTCGCGCCCGCCGTACCGTCAACTCCTCGCCGCAAATCCAGAGGTGGAAACGGTCCCAACGGGAAACCGAACTCCTTGCAGGACCTTTTGCAGGCCCTTCAGGAAATGCGAGGCGGCAACTTCTCGGTTCGCATGAGCGGTGACCACCTCGGAATCGAGGGGAAGATCGCCGACACATTTAATGAGATCGTCGCAGCCAACCAGCGCATGGCGCAACAACTCGAGCGTGTCGGTCAGGTTGTCGGCCGAGAAGGGAAAACCAGGCAACGGGTCAAGTTCGGCCTTGTCAGCGGCTCGTGGGCCGACATGGAAGGCTCGGTCAATACGCTGATCGACGATTTGCTCTGGCCGAACTCGTGAAGTGACCAGGGCTGTTGCGGCCGTCGCGCAGGGCGACCTGTTGCAGACCGTGCAACTGGACATCGATGGCCGTCCCCTGGGGGGCGAGTTTCTGCAATCGGCCACCATCGTCAACACCATGATCAAACAGCTCAGCGTGTTCACGTCCGAGGTGACACGCGTCGCGCGCGAAGTAGGAACCGAAGGCAAGCTGGGCGGTCAGGCCCAGGTTCCCGAGGTCACGGGGGTCTGGAAGGACCTTACCGAAAGCGTGAACTCGATGGCCAACAACCTGACAGGTCAGGTGCGCAACATCGCCGAAGTGACCATCGCGGTGGCCAATGGCGACTTGTCCAAGAAGATCACGGTCGACGTTCGGGGAGAGATTCTGCAGTTGAAGGAAGCCATCAACACGATGGTCGACCAGCTTCGATCCTTTGCCTCGGAAGTCACCCGCGTCGCCCGCGAAGTCGGCACCGACGGCAAGCTCGGTGGCCAGGCGATCGTGCCCGGCGTCGCCGGCACCTGGAAGGACCTCACGGATTCCGTGAACGCCATGTGCGGCAACCTCACCGACCAGGTCCGCAACATCGCAAACGTCACCACCGCCGTGGCGCGCGGCGATCTTTCGCGAAAAATTACCGTCGACGTCCGCGGCGAGATTCTGGAATTGAAGGACACCATCAACACCATGGTGGACCAGCTCAACTCCTTCGCCTCGGAAGTGACACGCGTCGCCCGCGAAGTGGGAACGGAAGGCAAGCTTGGTGGCCAGGCCCAGGTCCCCGGCGTCGCCGGGACGTGGAAGGATCTCACCGACAACGTCAACTTCATGGCCAGCAACCTGACCGCTCAGGTGCGCAACATCGCCGACGTCGCGACCGCGATCGCGGGCGGCGATCTTTCGAAAAAAATCACGGTGACCGTTTCGGGCGAAATTCTGCAACTCAAGGAAACGCTCAACACCATGGTCGACCAGCTCAACGCCTTCGCCGGCGAAGTGACGCGCGTCGCGCGCGAGGTCGGTACCGATGGCAGGCTGGGCGGCCAGGCTAACGTGCTCGGCGTCGCCGGCACCTGGAAGGACCTTACCGAGAGCGTCAACTCGATGGCGAGCAACCTGACCGCGCAGGTTCGCAACATCGCCGAAGTGACGACCGCGGTCGCCAACGGCGATCTTTCCAAAAAAATCACCGTCGACGTTCGCGGCGAAATTCTGGAGCTGAAAGACACCATCAACACCATGGTCGATCAGCTCAACGCGTTCGCCGGCGAAGTGACGCGGGTGGCGCGCGAAGTCGGAACCGAGGGCAAGCTGGGCGGTCAGGCGCTGGTGCGAGGCGTGGCCGGAACCTGGAAGGACCTGACCGACAGCGTGAACTCGATGGCGAGCAACCTGACCGGCCAGGTCAGAAACATCGCCGAAGTCGCGACCGCGGTCGCCAAGGGCGACTTGTCGAAGAAAATCACCGTGAACGTATCCGGCGAAATTCTTCAGTTGAAAGAGACGCTCAACACGATGGTCGATCAGCTCAACGCGTTCGCCGGCGAAGTGACGCGGGTGGCGCGCGAGGTCGGCACCGACGGCAAGCTCGGCGGACAGGCCGAGGTGCCCGGCGTCGCCGGCACCTGGAAGGACCTCACCGACAGCGTGAACTCGATGGCGGGCAACCTGACGGCTCAGGTGCGCAACATCGCCGAGGTGGCCACCGCGATCGCCGGCGGCGATCTGTCGCGCAAGATTACCGTCGACGTGCGCGGCGAAATTCTCCAGCTCAAGGAAACCCTCAACACGATGGTCGACCAGCTTAACCGCTTCGCCGGCGAGGTGACGCGGGTGGCGCGCGAGGTCGGTACCGAAGGCCGCCTCGGTGGCCAGGCCAACGTGCCCGGCGTGGCCGGCACCTGGAAGGACCTCACCGACAGCGTGAACTCGATGGCGGGAAACCTGACCGCGCAGGTTCGAAACATCGCCGAAGTCACCACCGCGGTGGCGCGCGGCGACCTGTCGCGCAAGATCACCGTGGACGTTAAAGGCGAAATTCTCGAGCTCAAGAACACCATCAACACGATGGTCGATCAGCTCAACGCCTTCGCCTCCGAGGTGACGCGCGTGGCGCGCGAGGTCGGCACCGAAGGCAAGCTGGGTGGCCAGGCCGAGGTGCCGGAGGTCGCGGGTACCTGGAAAGATCTCACCGACAACGTCAACTTCATGGCGTCCAACCTGACCGCGCAGGTTCGCAACATCGCCGAGGTGGCGACCGCGATCGCCGGCGGCGACCTCTCCAAGAAGATCACGGTCGACGTGCGCGGCGAGATCCTGCTGCTCAAGGACACCCTCAATACCATGGTCGAGCAGCTCCGCTCCTTCGCCGCCGAGGTGACGCGCGTGGCGCGTGAGGTCGGCACCGAAGGCCGGCTGGGCGGTCAGGCGGTGGTGCCGGGGGTCGGCGGCACGTGGAAGGATCTGACCGACAACGTCAACCTGCTGGCGGCCAACCTTACCACGCAGGTCCGCAACATCGCCGAAGTCACCACGGCGGTGGCCCGCGGCGACCTGTCGCGCAAAATCACCGTGGACGTGAAAGGCGAGATTCTCGAACTCAAGAACACCATCAATACGATGGTGGACCAGCTCAACGCCTTCGCCGGCGAGGTCACCCGGGTGGCGCGCGAGGTCGGCACCGAAGGCAAGCTCGGCGGGCAAGCGCAGGTCCCCGGGGTCGCCGGAACCTGGAAGGACCTGACCGACACCGTCAATTTCATGGCGGCCAACCTGACCGAACAGGTGCGCGGCATCGTCAAGGTGGTGACCGCGGTGGCCAACGGCGATCTGAAGCAGAACCTGACGGTGAAATCGAAGGGCGAAGTCGCAGCACTCGCCGAGACCATCAACAACATGACGGATACGCTGGCCACCTTTGCCGATCAGGTCACGAGCGTGGCGCGCGAGGTCGGCGTGGAGGGGCGGCTGGGCGGTCAGGCGAACGTGCCCGGAGCTGCCGGCACCTGGAAAGATCTGACAGGCAATGTGAACCTGCTGGCCGCCAATCTGACCTCTCAGGTCCGTGCCATCGCGGAGGTCGCGACCGCGGTGACCAAGGGCGACCTCACCCGTTCGATTCAGGTTGAGGCCCGGGGCGAAGTCGCCGAGCTCAAAGACAACATCAATACCATGATCGGCAACCTGAAGCTCACCACCGACGTCAATACCGAGCAGGACTGGCTAAAGACAAATCTTGCGAAATTCACCAACATGCTCCAGGGCCAGCGCGACCTGACCACGGTGGGACGTCTGCTGCTCACCGAGTTGACGCCGCTGGTCAACGCGCATATGGGCGTCATCTATCAGGTCGAGAACGAAGACAACCCGCAGCTGCGCCTGCTTTCGGCCTACGCCGGCGACGGCAATAGTCCCCATCGAGAAATCGTTCAATTTGGCGAAGGGCTGGTTGGCCAGGCCGCCATGGATAAACGGCAGCGGCTTGTTGCCGATATTCCTGCCGATTCGGCCCCGATCAATTCCGCGCTTTTGCGCGTTGCTCCGAAAAACCTGGTCGTTCTTCCCGTGCTGTTTGAAAGCCAGGTGAAAGCCGTCATTGAACTCGGCTCGGTTTCCTCGTTCACCACCTCCCAAATGACATTCCTTGAGCAGCTTACCGACAGCATCGGTATCGTGCTCAACAGTATTGAAGCGACGATGCAAACCGAGGGGCTGCTGAAGCAGTCGCAGCAGCTGGCGGGCGAATTGCAGACGCAGCAAAAGGAGTTGCAGCAGACCAACGAACAGCTTGAGCAGAAAGCCCAGCAGCTGGCCGAGCGCAACGTCGAAGTCGAGCGCAAGAACCAGGAGATCGAACAAGCGCGCCGGGCGCTGGAGGAAAAAGCGACCGAACTTTCGCTGACATCGAAGTACAAGTCGGAATTCCTCGCCAACATGTCGCACGAGCTGCGCACGCCGCTGAACAGCATTCTGATTCTGGGCCAGCAGCTCACGGAAAATCCAGAGGGCAACCTATCGTCCAAGCAGGTGGAATTTGCCCGGACCATCCACGGCGCCGGCACTGACCTGCTCAATCTCATCAGCGATATTCTGGATCTGTCCAAGATCGAATCGGGCACCGTTACCGTGGATGCGGAAGAGATTCTCATGGCCAACCTGCTGGATACCATCGGGCGTCCATTCCGGCACGAGGCCGAGAATCGTCAACTGACGTTCAGCGTGGATATCGACGCCAATCTCGGCCGCAGTATCGTCACCGATTCGAAACGATTGCAGCAGGTTCTGAAAAATCTTCTGTCGAACGCATTCAAGTTCACGGCGAATGGCGGTGTTCGGTTGAGCGTTGCTGCCGTCGCCGGTGGATGGACCCCGGACCACCCGGTCCTGAGCCAGTCTCCCGGGGTTGTTTCCTTTGAGGTGTCCGATACGGGCATCGGCATCCCCATTGAAAAGCAGAAACTCATTTTCGAGGCCTTCCAGCAGGCCGATGCCGGAACCAGCCGCAAATATGGCGGCACCGGCCTGGGTTTGGCGATCAGCCGCGAACTCGCGAGTCTGCTGGGCGGCGAAATCAACTTGCGCAGTACGCCCGGCAAGGGAAGCACGTTCATACTTTACTTACCGACGAAATACTCCGGGCCGACCGTAGCTTCGAGGACCAATACCCCGGCACCATATGGCATTTCGGCATCGGTTCCGGCACTGCAGGTCGCAACCCAGGTGCTGGAACAAGTCGCCGACGATCGCCTGGACCTGGTACCCGGAGACACGATCCTGCTAATCGTCGAGGACGATCCGCACTATGCGCGGGTAATGGCGGATCTGGCCCGAGAGAAGGGATTCAAGGTGCTGGTGGCGTCGCGCGGTTCGGAAGCGCTCGATTTGGCCAAGCAATTCCAGCCGGCAGCGGTCTCATTGGACGTCTTCCTGCCCGACATGCTTGGCTGGACCGTGCTCAGCCAGCTAAAACACAATCCGTTGACGCGGCATATTCCGGTCCAGATCGTGACGCTGGATGAAGACCGCCAGCACGCGCTGGCGCGTGGCGCGTTCGCCTTCGTAAGCAAGCCGACGACCACCGAAGGCGTGAGCGCTGCATTGTCGCAGATCAAGGAGTACGCAAAGCCCAGGCGCAAAAGGCTGCTGCTCGTCGAAGACAACGCGGCGGAACAGATGAGCATCAGGGAGCTTCTGGACCATAGCGACATTGAAATCGTCGTCAGCGGCACCGGGGCGGAGGCGCTTTCCACATTGCGCGACAGTCCTTGCGACTGCGTCGTGCTGGACCTGCGGCTTCCCGACATGACCGGTTTCGAAGTGCTCAACCAGATACGCCGGGACGATACGCTGGCGAACGTCCCGGTTGTCGTGTTCACCGGACGGGAGCTTTCAGTCGAAGAAGACGCGGAATTGCACACCATGGCCCGAAGTATCGTGGTGAAAGGTGTGGAATCGCCGGAACGGCTACTCGACGAGACGTCGCTGTTCCTGCATCGTGTCATCACCGAGTTGCCGGTCGAAAAGCAGCGCATGCTTGAAAAGCTCAACAGTTCGGACGAGGATCTCGTTGGGCAAACCGCATTGCTGGTGGATGATGACGCGCGCAATATTTTCGCACTGAGCAGTGTGCTGGAGCGTCGCGGCATGAAGGTGCTTACCGCAACGACAGGAAAAGAGGCCATTGCACTGGTCGATTCGAGCCCCGAGATTGCGATCGTCCTGATGGATATCATGATGCCGCAGATGGACGGCTACCAGACCATCGGCGTGATCCGTGAAAATCCGACCTTCCGCCGGCTTCCCATCATTGCTCTGACCGCGAAAGCGATGAAGGGCGATCGGGAGAAATGCCTTGAGGCCGGCGCATCCGATTACCTGGCCAAGCCGGTCAATACAGAGCAATTGCTGCTGGCGATACGCATGTGGCTGCATCGCTGACCGGACTAAGGAAAATGATGGACCACGAGCGAGTTAACATCCTTTTGGTCGACGATCAGCCGGCCAAGCTTCTGGCTTATGAGGTCATTCTCAATGAGCTTGGTGAAAATCTTCTTGTCGCTGCCTCCGGCCGTGAAGCACTGGAATGCCTGCTCAAGAACGAAGTAGCGGTGGTGCTGGTCGACGTCTGCATGCCCGAACTGGACGGGTTTGAGCTTGCCGCCATGATCCGGGATCATCCCCGCTTTCAGAAAACCGCGATGATCTTCATCTCGGCAATACAGGTCAGCGACCTCGACAGTTTGCGCGGCTACGAGATGGGAGGAGTGGACTACGTTCCGGTACCGGTGGTCCCCGAGGTATTGAGAGCGAAAGTCAAGGTGTTCGCGGAATTGTACCGCAAGACGCGACAGCTGGAACGTCTCAACAACGAACTCGAAGTTCGCGTTCGCGCGCGCACCGCGGAGCTGGAGCAGTCGAACGCGAAGCTGCTCGAAAGCGAGCAGCGGCGGAGTTCTGGCTATTTCAGCGGGAAAAATGGGCTCTTGGGATTGGGACTGGGCCAGCGGGGACTGGATGTGGGACGAAGGACAATTCCAGATTTTCGGAGTCGACCCGCGGACTTTCGCGGTGACGCCGGCCAATGTTCAGCCGTTTGTTCATCCCGACGATATTGACGAACTGCGAAAGGCGCTGGGGCAGTTCGCCAAGGGTGCAAAATCATACGAAGCGGAATTTCGGATTCATCGCCCAAATGGCGACATGCGCTGGTGCTTCGGGACCGCCGCCGCAACTGCCGATGCCGGCGGTCACGTGGTGCGCATCAGCGGAGTCACCATCGATATTACGGAACGCAAGCAAGCGGAAGAACGGCAAAATTTACTGGCCCGCGAGGTCGATCATCGCGCGAAAAATGCGTTGGCGCTGGTACAGTCTATCGTTCGATTGACGCGCGGCGAAAGCGTCAAGGCTTATGTCCATGCGGTGGAAGGACGAATCACCGCGCTTGCGCGGGTCCACACCATCCTTGCATTGTCGAGCTGGCAGGGCGCTGAAATAAGGAAGCTGATCGACGAGGAACTCGCCCCCTATTGCATCGGCGATCAAGTATCGTTCGATGGTCCAGAGGTTCAGCTGCAGCCCGCTACGGCGCAAACATTGACTCTGGCGCTGCACGAGCTCGTGACCAATTCGGCAAAATACGGCGCCCTGTCTACATTGTCAGGCCGCCTCTCCATCATCTGGAATGTTCAGGCGGACCATCTGGCGCTGGAATGGAAAGAGATGGACGGACCTCTGATTCAAAAACCGATATCACGGGGATTCGGAACCAGGAGCGTGATAGCCAGTATTGAATCGCAACTTGGAGGACGGGCCGAGTTCGACTGGCGCGTTGAAGGTCTGATTTGTCGGCTGTTGGTTCCTCTGAATACCGCCGAGCCGAATCCTCACCAGAATGCTCTGCTCGAGAGCAAGGGTATCGAGCACGCGTTGCGGTAGGTTGACGCCGCACGTCCGGTCTCGACGCTTCGTTGCATGGGGCCGGTACAGACCTTCACCGGCTGCGATGTGGCCGCGATGCAACGCGCAACGGCGCCCGCGATCTTGACCGTCTCGGTGGCATCGTTCGCAAGATGCCTTGGACGAGCGCCTTCTTTCTCGTCGGCGCCGATGTTGGTCTGCAGCGGCAAGAAAATCTACCGGCGAAATTCGTTGCTGAATTTGATGATCTCGGAGCCCAGATAGGCAGGCATGCCGCGGCTATCGCGCGGAAGAGGCATGTCGGGCATGTCAATGCCTACGCGGTTTGCGTGCTCTTGACGATGCCGGTTGTGCTGGTTGTCGGAGCGGTGCTCTTTTGAGCTTGCCACAGCCCAGATCGTCGCTAGAATTGGGCAACTTACAGGGGATGGGGTCCCCCGCAACCGCCGATGAGGCTGATGACTCCTACCGGACGCTTGGCGTCGGTAGGAGCTTGCCCGGCTCCCACTACACCAGGCAATAAATTTGCAGACGCGGCCGAAAAAGCCGCGGAGGCATATGTGCGCGGTCTGATGAGGAGGCGTTGCGTGCGAGCGCTGCTGACAGATAACGGCTTCACAATTTCCGTTTTGATCGCACTCGTCATCACGCTGATGTTTGCGTATGTATTCGAAGCCTCAAAAGAACAATGCGCCACCCTGGTGGTCCTCGGCATCGTGACTGCGGTGGCGGAATATGTCTTGCGCTCGAGTTCCGAGCGATCGCGATGACGCGGATTCAAACCTTATCGAAGCGGGCCAACGGCTGCGACAACCAGCGGGAGATTTCCGGATGACTGCTGTTTGGGCACTCGCGGCATTGTGGTTGGGACTCGCTCTGGTCGCGAGCCTGCTGTCGATCTGGCTCCGCATTTCCACTGCTCTGTCTGAGATCGTCGTCGGTACGATCGCCCAGTTGATTATCGGCGCCGTGGTCGGATCAGCGGTCTTGGGTACGGACGAATCGTGGATCAAATTTCTCTCCGGCATCGGTGCAATCGTGCTGACCTTCCTGGCGGGAGCGGAACTCGACCCGGTGATTTTCAGACTGAAGTGGAAGGAGGCCGCTGCGGTCGGTCTCGCGAGCTTCTTTTTTCCATTTTTTGGGTGTGCGGCAGCGGCGCATTATTTGCTCGGATGGGAGGTCATGCCGAGCTGGCTCGCGGGCGTCGCCATGTCGACGACTTCAGTCGCTGTTGTCTATGCCGTGATGCTCGAGTTCGGTTTCAACGCCACCGAGTACGGTAAGACCGTGCTGGCAGCATGCTTTGTCACAGACCTCGGCACAGTCGTCGCGCTCGGCTTGATCTTCGCGCCCTTCACGATGAAGACGACGATCTTTCTCGGCGTCGGCGCGGTGGTCTTCGTCATCCTCCCGTGGCTTACGCCTCGCTTCTTCCGAATGTATGGAGGCCGCTCCTCGGAACTGGAGACCAAATTCCTGCTTCTCTGCCTGCTTGGAATGGGCGCGCTCGCAACCTGGGCCGACAGCGAGGCCGTGCTTCCTGCGTATCTCATCGGGATGGTGCTTGCAGGCACTGTCGGCAAGGATCATGCCCTCGTGCGGCGATTGCGCACGCTCACGTTCGGACTATTGACGCCGTTCTATTTCATCCGGGCAGGCTCGTTCGTTTCCATTCCCGCCCTCGTTGCCGCGCCTGCCGCCTTCATCTTCTTTCTCGTCGTTAAGGTCGCCACCAAGATTATCGGCGTTTACCCGGTGACGAAATTATTTGGATCGCCGAACAAGGAAGCCGCCTACACGACCCTGTTGATGTCGACGGGGCTGACATTCGGCACGATTTCCTCCCTGTTCGGGCTGTCGCACGGCATCATAAATCAAGGCCAGTATTCGGCGCTGGTTGCGGCGGTGATCGCGAGCGCCGTTATACCAACCATGATCGCCAACGCATTTTACTTGCCGCACCATCTGCTGCCCGAGTCGGAAGCAGAAAGGAGACCCGAGGACCGTCGAGCAGCGACGCCGCTCCGGCAAGCCGTGCGAAAGGCCGAATGACGCGGGAGGCGCCCGATGTTCAAAAGAATTCTTCACGCCAATGATGGTTCGGAACATGCCTTTCACGCTCTATCGCTGGCATTGGGAATCGCAAGGCAAAATGCTTCGGAGCTGCACATGGTGTGCGTGGAAGAGATCGACTACATGCCGGAGTTCATCGAGGAGATACGCGAGGAGACGGGGACGGCAGCGCGACGCTTTCATAAAGTTCTGCAGAGGGCGCGGGCAAAGGCCGAGGAAAATCATGTCAAGCTTCACACCCATGTCATCGCCGGGCATCCCGTGCGGGACATTGTCGAACTTGCCGAGGAGCTTAAGGCCGAGTTGCTCATCATCGGTGCAACCGGCCACTCGGCGCTCTACGAACGGTTGATCGGCAGCCGCGCCGATCGGATTGTGCAACTCGCGCATTGTCCGGTATTGGTCGTCAAGTAACGGGAGGACGGGTTTCACCAGCTCAAAAAAAAGCAACGAGGCGCATGTCGTTCATAGGGCGGGAGTGCACTATGGAGTTCGATTCAATCAGCAAGAGCGGAGATCAAGGCTCTAATGGAAAACTATATCTGGGTGGCAATCGGCGGCGCGCTAGGGACCACGGGGCGCTATTGGCTATCGGGCGTGGTCGCGCGAGGGATTGGCGAGACATTTCCATGGGGGACACTTCTCATCAACGTGACCGGCTCTCTAATCATCGGGTTCTTCGCCACGCTCACCGGTCCGGACGGACGCGTCTTCGTCGGGTCGACCGCACGCCAGTTCGTCATGATCGGCATTTGCGGGGGGTACACGACGTTTTCTTCCTTTAGCTTGCAGACGCTCAATCTGGTAAATGATGGCGAATGGCTTTATGCGGGCACCAACATCCTCTTGTCGGTTGCCTTGTGTCTGATCGCCGTATGGGGTGGCAGTATGCTTGCCGCGAGCCTCAACGGTATGAAGTGGATCTGATCGTGCAGTTGCCCCTCGACGCTGTTTTGCTCCGAATATTCTTTGGCGAAAATGACAAGGCCGGCCACCTGCCGCTGTATGAGGCGATTGTATTGAAGGCACGGGAGATGCATCTTGCAGGCGCGACTGTCATGCGCGGGCACATCGGGTTTGGCCATTCGACGCGCATCCACACCACCAAGATTCTGCGTCTTTCGCAGGATTTGCCGATCGTGGTTGAAATCGTCGATACTCAGGCGAATATCGACACGTTCCTTCCGGTGCTGGATACCATGATGTCGAGTGGTCTGGTGACGATCGAGAAGGTCCAGGTCCTGCAATATGGAACCGAAATGACGCTCCGTCCGTGAGCAGGCGGAAGATTGCCAGGTTTCCTCGTGATGGCGGATCCACGAACGGCTCCTCTCGGCGGGACGGCGAGCGCCGACGGCCGAAGGAGACTCAAGGGTCCGGTGGATCGGATTGACGATCGTTTCCAACTCCCCTAGCCTGCTTTCGGCAATGGAGTCTCGTGTTCAGGCATCGCAGCCGATGACTCCGCCTCACCCAGATCGTACTGGTCACGTCCATCTCAAGCACCTCGGACATCTGACTAGGTATGAGGTCAAGAAGACAGATGGCCTCGCCAAGGGGCTCGATGCGATCACCGTCGATGACGGCGCTGCAATGACGACGGCATCCCGGGAAGGACATAGCGGTGACAAAGCTCAATAGGCGTTCCCAATTGATTACCGCGGGCATAGCCCGCTCTCCCAACCGTGCGATGTTGCGTGCCGTGGGCTTCAAAGACGATGACTTCGAAAAGCCTATTGTCGGCGTGGCAAACGGCCACTCTACAATGAACCCCTGCAACGCCGGCATCCAGCCTCTGGTCGACCGCGTGATGGCGGCCATCAGGGAAGCCGGAGCAATGCCGCAGGTCTTCGGGTTCCCGACCGTGACCGATGGAATCGGCATGGGCACCGAAGGGATGAAGTATTCGCTGGTATCGCGCGAAGTCATTGCCGATTTAATCGAAGTCGCGGTTCAAGGCCAGCAAATGGACGGTGTGGTTGCGGTCGGCGGCTGTGACAAAAACATGCCGGGAAGCGTGATGGCGTTGGCGCGCATGAACGTGCCAGGCATCTTCGTGTATGCCGGCACCATCAAGCCAGGCTTCTGGAAAGGAGAGAAGCTCACGATCGTCAGTCCGTTCGAAGCGGTGGGTGCGTTCACTGCCGGTAAAATGTCGGAGGAAGACTTCGAGGGCATCGAAAAGAACGCCTGCCCATCGGTAGGCGCCTGCGGCGGCCAGTATACCGCAAACACGATGTCATCATCGTTCGAAGCTCTCGGCATCAGCCTGCTCGGCTCATCGCAGATGGCGTCGCCCGACCGCGAGAAGGCCGACTCCGCAGCCGACTCCGCACGCGTGCTGGTCGAGGCGGTTCGCAACAATCTAAAGCCGCGCGATATCATCACCAGAAAGTCGATTGAGAATGCGGTCGCGCTCGTCATGGCGACCGGCGGATCGACCAATGCGGTGCTCCATTATCTTGCCATCGCCAGCGCGGCGGGCGTGAGATGGACGATCGATGACTTCGAGCGCGTGCGGCGCAAGGTGCCGGTGCTTTGCAATTTGAAGCCTTCAGGCCCGTACGTCGCGACGGATTTCCATGCCGCCGGCGGCGTACCGCAGGTGCTGAAGATGCTGCTTGTCAACGGCGTCCTGCACGGCGATTGCATGACCATCCATAGCAAGACCCTGGCCGAGATGCTGAGCGGCGTTCCTGCCGAGCCGCGTCGGGATCAGGACGTGATCCGCCCCTGGTCCAATCCCGTATACAAGCAGGGGCATCTCACCATTTTGAAGGGCAATCTTTCGCCGGAAGGCTGTGTCGCGAAGATCACCGGGTTGAAGCAGACATCGATCACCGGTCCCGCTCGTGTCTTCAACTCCGAACCGGAATGCCTGAAGGCCATCCTGGCCAAGAAAATCAAAGAGGGCGATGTGGTCGTGATTCGCTACGAGGGTCCAAAGGGCGGCCCCGGTATGCAGGAGATGCTTGCACCGACCTCCGCCCTGGTCGGGCAAGGGCTCGGCGCCTCGGTCGGCCTTCTCACCGATGGTCGCTTCTCCGGCGGAACCTGGGGCATGGTCGTCGGTCACGTCGCACCAGAAGCATATGAGGGCGGAGTGATCGCCCTGGTGAAGGAAGGTGACTCGATCACCATCGACGCCAAGAAGCGCCTCATCCAACTGAACGTTCCAGCAAAGGAGCTGGCCCGACGAAGAAAAGCGTGGAAAGCACCCAAGCCTCGATACACCACCGGCGTGCTCGCCAAGTACATGAGGCTGGTATCAACCGCCAGTCGCGGGGCAATTACTGATTCGTAGTCGCCAGGAGATAAAAGAGACTAGATCTTCTTCGTAGCAATCTGCGCCTTGACGAAGCGCGCGCCGAAGACGTCTGGAAGCCGGAACACCGCAAGAGGCAGGGATCCACCGCACCACGCGCCTATGCCGCGCTTACGACCAGCCCGCGCGTGGTGTGGTCAGGGAACGGCCGTCGGCCCGGCGTGCGGCGCCCGGAAGTTGAACTTCAACAGCCGCGCTCAGCCGATACGTCCAGCTGCGCGACGTGCGTTCTTGCGCTTCACCCTCCCTTGGGCGCGGTCAGCACGACTTCAAGCCGGCATGTGCGGCAGTTGCCTGGCTTCAGCATCAACTGACCTTCAACCCGCCAATGTCGGCTGCAATCGCATGTCCTGCCCACACCGCTAGAAAACACAGCAAGATCGAGCCGAATGTATTGGCGGCGGCGTAAAGCCACTCACCGTCATTCATCAGGTTGAGCGTCTGCAGACTGAATGACGAAAATGTTGTATATCCACCGCAAATTCCGACCATCACGAACTGACGCGTCGTCGTGCTCGCAAGGATTCGACCGTCCGGCCCCGTAAGCGTGCTGAAGAACCCAATGACGAAGGAGCCCAGAACGTTCACCAGCATCGTGCCCCATGGAAAGGTTTCGCCGACGAACCGCGCCGTTATCCCGGAACACCAGAATCGTCCCACTCCACCGAGCGCGCTGCCGGCTGCAATCGCCACATAGGCGCTCATGGAATCGGCAAGAGCGACCGCAACACCTATCGCCGCCGAAAGCGCCGCGGTGGCAATCGCAAGTTTCGGCCCAAAGGAAAACCGAGAAGCGGTAGGTAGTTGTTCTGAACTCATCCGAGCCTGCCTTCAGAAAACGAGGCGCATTACGATGGCTTCTGGCGAAACGTTCGCGGCTGCAACCTTAATCGACGTATTGCATCGGCCCGGTTGCGTCACGATGCCCCTCCACAAGCGATATGGAGCGCTGTGCCAGCAGGATCGACTAAAAATGGATTTATTTTGCTTACGTCTTCGGCATCGCGATGTTGATCCTGTCTATACTCGACGTATTGCAAGCGCCTGGCAGCGTTGAGCGAACCTCCGGTGTGGTTTACGTAACTCGACCATTCGATCCAAATCTTTGATTTGCCTCCGCCACGCTAAGCAGCGCTAGACGAGATTGGGTTTGCACCTCCGGCGCGAAGTAGTTCTTCACCAGGCGCGCCACCTTCAGATCGGTGGAAATTAACCGGCTGAAATCGACTGAAGTTGACCGCTACGCGCAGGTTTTTCGACCAGCCGGCTGCAGCCATACAAGCTTTGGGTAAGATCCACTCTCCAAAGGGCCTAGCCGATCTGATCGGCGGCCCCGATGCCGCTCCAAGCAACGAGCGCCACAGCAAACCAAGGCAGGACAAGGAATTGTATACCCACGAGGGGTCCGCGCCGGCTACGCAATCACCACCGCCACCACGTCGAAATCGATGCCTTCCTGGCCGTCTTGAACGTTCACCGCACTGACGACGCCTGACGTCTCGCAATGATGGTGCACCTCGGTCTTCATCACCTCCATGATGAAAAGGAGGTCGCCTTTGGAAACGACATCACCCTCCTTGACCATTACCTTCCAGATGTTGCCGGGGACCTGCGTGCGGACTTCTTCAGCCATAACCCTCTCTCCTTGAATTGAGCGATCAGAGCGCAATCTTCTGGAGCACATCGTCGAGTGCACCGACGAAGGTGTCCGCATTCTGCTCCGAGAATACGAGCGGCGGACGGATCTTCAACACGTTTGCATGCGGGCCGGACGCACTGATGAGGACCCGCCGCTCGCGAAGGCCGTTGACGATCTTTGCCGTGATTGACGCATCGGGCTCCTTGGTCGTTCGGTCGCTCACCAGTTCGAGCCCGATAAACAACCCAGCACCGCGTACGTCGCCGATTGGCTCGTAGCGTTCGGCGAGTTGGCGCAGTGCCTCCATCATATAGCCGCCGACCCGCGCGGCGTTGTCCATCAACCGGTCGCGCTCGATCACCTGCAGCACCGCCATCGCCGCCGCGCATGACACGGGGTTGCCGCCGAATGTGTTAAAGTAGCGCGCCTTGCGGCCGAACTCGGCGACAATTGCCGGGTCGGTGACGACAGCCGCGATCGGCTGGCCGTTGCCCATCGGCTTGCCGACCGTGACCAGGTCCGGCTGCAATCCGTGGCGCATGAAGCCCCAGAGCGCGGCGCCGGTGCGGCCGAATCCCGGCTGTACCTCGTCGGCCACGATCAACGCGCCTTCCAGGCGCGCGGCCTCGATCGCCTCCGCGAGGAAGCCTGGCGGGTCGGAAAGCACACCGTCGCTGGAGAAGATGGTGTCACAGATCATCATCGCCGGTATGATGCCCTGCGCCTTCATGTCGGCGAGCGCCGCGCGTACATCGTCGGCGAACATCTTGCCAAGCAGTGGCTGGCCGCGGCGGTAAGCGTCTGGTGCCGGAACCGCTCGCACATGGCTGCCGAGCGGTACGTGCTGGCCGAGCGAAGGTGAAAACTGCGATACCGCGTCGGTAATGCCGTGATAGGCGAGCGAGGTGACGATGACGCCGGTGCCGCCGGTATAGGATTTGGCGATGCGATAGGCGAGATCGTTCGCCTCGCTGCCGGTGCAGGTGAACATCACATGCCCGAGCGGCGCCGGAAACGTCGCGAGGAATTTCTCCGCATAGTCGAGGATGGTGTCATGCAGATAGCGCGTATGGGTGTTCAGTGTCGCCACTTGTTCGGTGATGGCGGCAACGACATCCGGCTGACAGTGCCCGACGGAGGCGACATTGTTGTAGACGTCGAGATAGGCATCGCCGTCCGGGTCGAAGAGCCACACGCCCTCGCCGCGCACGAAGTGAACCGGCTCCTCGTAGAACAGCCGGTAGGCCGGTCCGAGCAGCCGCTCGCGGCGCTCGATCATCGCCTGCTCGCGCGCGGGCAGAACGTTCGACGAGCCTGGGACATACGAGTTTACCATGCCGGGCAGGAAGGTTGCGTTGCTCATTTTCGTCACTCCATTCCACAGGCTTGCCGGAAGACCCTTTGCGCTTGCGCCCTGTCGATAGCGGCAAAGCTCTTCAAACCCTCCGCGGCCCGTGGGTGGTTACGCATGATGTAGGCGCGGTTCTCGGGATAAAGCCGAGCCCGCCATTCGGTGATCGTGATGGTTGTGACATGCCGCATGGCGATCAGATCGAACAATATCTCGATCTCTTCGGGCAGCAGTGGCGACACCGAATGATAGGCGGCCACGAATTCGGCGGCCCAATTCAGCGAGTGCCCGCCGGAAACCTGATAAGAGGCGGCGATGGCGACGTCGTTTATGAGCGACGTCTCCACCAAGTCGCCGAAATCCAGTACCGCGGTAACACGCGAAGGATCGGCTGGATCGACCAACACATTGTGCGGATTGAAATCATTGTGGACGACCTGGCGGCGCTGCCGGCGCTGCACCGGCAAGACCTGCGCTTCGAAGATGCCGAGGAACTCGGTGGCCAGGCTGCGCAAATCGTCGTCGACGATATGGATCAGCCGGTCGCGCAGCTTCGAGGCGTTGCTGATGTCCCATAGCAGCTCATGCTTCGCCGCCGGATGCCGGAAATCACGCAAGGCAAGGCCGATCAGGGCGAGGCAGCGGCCGAGTTCTACCCTTTGGGGGGGCGAGGCCGGTGTGCGGTAAAGCGGCTCGCCCGGCAGATAAGAGAGCAGCCTCACGACATGGTCTTGAGCGCCGAGCCGCAAAGAGCGCTCGGCACGGCCGTCCTTTGCGACGCAGACACGCGGCACCGGCAGCGCCGCATCCTGCTGCTCGATATACCGCAACGCCTCGGTCTGGAAATTGATGACAGCGGGGTCTTCCGCCGAATTCGAGACCTTGAGCACGTATTCGCGACCATCCGCCGCGGCGAGATGGAAATTCTTGTCGCGTTCGCTGGTCAGCAGGCGAACCACGGTATCGATTCCGAAATGATCACGCGCGATCGCCGCTGCCTCGGCAACCGTTACGTCGGGAGCCGTAGTCATAAGCGGGTTCTTGGTGGCGGAAGCGGCGTGGACCGACATGTCGACTTTTCCCAATTCATAGAACCGGCGGCGGCCGTTGTTGCCGCAGCCTGTGATGTCACACGCGCGTCAGGCTTGCGCCCGTGCAGGCTGCGTCGAGCGAACGGCGCATTTCGTGCGCTTGGTCCATGCTGACGCGCCGGAAGCGCAGGATCTCGCCCGGCCGAACCTGGCCGAGCTTCCACAGTGCCGCGCTCGGCACCGTGAACGGGTTGATGAATCCGCCGGTACTGGGCGCATCCTGGATCAGGATGATTGGCGTCTGGCCGGCAAGATTGATCGCGCCGAGCGGATAACCGTGGTCGAGGATATTGGATGGATCGCGCCCGTGCTCGGGCCGCTTGTCCAGCGCTTTGGCGCTGAACGTAAAATTCGGCCCGGTCAACCGCATCCCGGTGCGGTTGCTCTTTGCCTGCACCGACCAGTCGGCTGAGAAAAAGCGCTCGATTGCAGGGCCGTCCAGCCAGTCGTCGTTCGGGCCGAGCATGCATTCCACCGTGCGCGGCCCAGACGAGGCGATGCCGGGACGCTTTGCGGTCACGACTTCGCGGAGGTCGGTTGCGGAGGCGGGTCCAAGCGCAATGGTCTGGCCGGCCTTGAGGGCAAAGCCGCCCACACCGCCGACTCCGGCCATGTGGAAGGTAGCGCGCGAGCCAAGCACCACCGGCGTGTCGATGCCGCCTTCGAAGGCGATGTAGGTTCGCAGGCCGGACTTCGCCGGACCCAGCGTGAGAACCTGTCCGGCGCGTACCGGAACCGTTCTCCAATAGTGCACCGGCACGTCATCGAGCTTCGCCGGCATGTCGGCGCCGGCGAGAGCGATCATGCCGTCGCGTGCGAGGCGTAAAGTCGGGCCGATGAGCTGGCATTCGAGGGCAGCGGCGTCGCGATCATTGCCGACCAGCAGATTGGCGAGACGGAACGACCACATGTCCGCCGGCCCCGACGGCGGAAAGCCCTGCTCCCAATAGCCGATCCGTCCCGGAAGCTCCTGGACGGAGGTTTCCAGTCCCGCTTTGATGACCTCAAACATCGGCGTCCCCGGTCGCGGCGCGCCCGGCCAGCCAGGTACGATACTTCCCCAGGGAGAATTTCTGGTAGCTGACGCACGGATGCCGGTAGGATCCAGCCGTCACCTGTGCGTCGATGTGATCCCACTCTTCGCGGTCGATCGGAATGAAGCGCACGCGATCGCCGGCGCGGAACAACGCAAGGTCGTCGCGGAATGCCGGCAGGCGCTGTTCGCGATCCCAGATCGGCATCGGTGTGCGCGCGAAGATCTGATAGCCGCCCGGCGTCTGGTCCGGGTAGATGCAGGTGATTGCACCGCCGATTCCGATCGTGCCCTTCGGTGTCCAAGTCCGCGGCGGGTTGTATTTCGGCGCGATAAGCTGATGCCTGGGATCGAGCGGCATCAGTGAGCACAGGCCCGGCCAAAAGCCGAGCGCCGCCACCCAATATTCGGTGCCGGAATGACGGCGAACCAACTCACGGCGGTCCGCCAGATGGTTGAGTTCGCAGAGCAGATCGGGGTCGGGGGTCTTGTCAGAAACCTTGGACCGGTAGTCGTCGACGCACGCCGTCGTCCATGGATCGAAGTAAAGCACAGGAACGTAATAGAGCCGGCTCTCCAGTTCGGCATCCGAGCGGCCGCCAGTTGCCCCCGCCAGCGCCGCGATCTCGCGAACCATGTCTTCATAGGAGATGCGGTCGGGGTCGTAGGAGACCTGCAGCGACGCCATCTCCGGGATCAGCTCGACCATGCCGGGGAATCCGGCCTGCCGGATCGCCGCGGACAGGCTGTGTACCCGGAAATTCAGTTCGAAGCCCATCTCGTCGCCGAGTTCGACCTCGATGTAGCGGTCGCCGCCCGGGAAGAAGCGTGGAGCCTCGTAGATCATAGCAAGAGCTTCTCAGGACGGGATATAATTTCTCGCAAAATGATATACGATATATCGTCCGCGTCCGCAATGGGGAGCCCTGGCTTGAAGTAGTTCAGAGCGGCGTTTTGATATATGAGATCACGGGGAAGGAAGCGAAGATGGCGAAGATCGAATATCGAACGCTTAACGACCGCGCCTATGAACAGATCAAGAAAGGGTTGATTTCCGGCGCTTTTCGCTCCGGGCAGACGCTGGTCATACGCACCCTCGCGGACGCCTACGGCATCTCCACCACACCGGTCCGCGAAGCGCTCCAGCGCCTGGTAGCAGAACGAAACCTGGAATTGTTGCCGAATCGCTCCATCGTCGTGCCGGTGCTTTCGTCCGAGCGGTTCATTGAACTGGTCCGGATACGCCGCGAGCTCGAAGGGCTCGCCGGCGAACTCGCCGCGCCGAACTTCCGCCCGGCCCACGTCGCCAAACTGCAGACGATGATCGAGGCGATGGATCGCACCATTCGCGAGGACAACGGCGCCGATTATCAGTCTCTCAACTATAAATTTCACTTCGGCATCTACGAGCGGGCCGGTGCGCCGATGCTGTTCCAGCTCATCCAGAACATGTGGAGCCAGGTCGGTCCGTTCTTCAATGAACTTACCGAGGACGAGGGCTTCGTCACCGTGGCCAACGAACAGCACCGGCGCATCATCGCTGCCTTGCGCGACAATGACGCCAGGGCGGTTCGCCTTCACCTCACGGCGGATATCGAGGTCGCCAGCGACTATCTCATCCCGCGGTTGCAGAAAACCGAGCGCGCCGCCATCCCCGCCTAGATCCTTCGCGTAACCGCCGCGTTCAGTCCTTGTCCAATCGGACATAGAGCAGCCAGAAGGCCCCGCCCAGCAGTGGCAGTGTGACAGCCAGCAAAATCGTCGCAAGGGCGAAGATGATCGGCACCTGCGATTGCTGCGATGCCGCCATGGTCCAGTTGTAGATCGGCATGGTGGTCTCGGTGCCGCGCAGGAAAATCGTGCGCAGGACTTCGTTGAACGAAAGCAGGAAGCCGAACAGCCCGGCGCCGATGATCGCGGGCCGCAGCAGCGGGAACTCGATCCGCCAGAAGGTTTGCCACGGCGACGCCCCGAGATCGGACGACGCCTCGACTAGCCGATGATCGAACCGCGTCGTCAGCACGAGGACGATCAGCAGCGCAAACGGAAACGCCCAGACGAAATGGCCGGCCAGAATCGAGCCAAAACCGAGTTTCACACCCAACACCGAGCGCAGGAAGATGAACAATGCCGCCCCCATCGACATGCCGGGCACGAACAGCGGCAACAGGCACAGCACCAATACGCGCCCGGGGTTGCCCGTCTTCGGCAAGGCGCGACCGACTGCGGTGGCGACCACGGCGCTGATGGCGCCGACCAGCAACGCGATGGCGAGGCTCGCCCCGAACGGCCTGAGCCAGCGCGTGTCGTCGAACAAGGCGGCATAGTGGCTGAGCGTGAGGGGCAGCGGAATGCCGGAAAGCGGCCGCTCGCTGAACGACATCAGCGCCAGCCAGAACAGAGGAAAGTAGATCAGGAACAGCAGGACTATTCCGCCCCACTTCGCAAGCGACGGCCAGCCCTGCCAGTAACTCCACGGATGCGCGGTGCCGGCTATGGCCGGCTCCTGGTCAGGGGCAGGATGCTGCATCGTCAGTTCTTCAGCACACGGAAGGTCGACAATACGTCGCCGAACCGCCGCGTCAACAGCAGGAGCATGAAGAGCAGCGCCACCAGCAGGACAATCACGAAGGTCGACAATGCCGCGACGACAGGATAGCGCAGTGCGGTAAAGGCACTTTCAACCGAGTTGCTGAGCAGATTGACGAAGCCGCCGCCAAGCATGCTGGGCTCGATCCACGCTGCAAGCGCGGAACCAAGCGTCAACAAGATGCCGGCGGTCACACCCGGCAGCGCGAGCGGTACAATCACCCGGAACAGCGTTTGCGCGGGCGAGGCGCCGAGATCGCCGCTCGCCTGGATCAGCGCGTCATCGATGATGCTGACAGCGAGGTAGATTGGCAGCACCATGGTCGGGAAAGAGGCGATGACCAGTCCAAAATGCACTGACCATTCGGTGTAAAGCATCCAGTTCAGCGGCGACCCGATAAGACCGACGTTCATGAGCAAACTGTTGATCGCGCCATTCTCGCCCAGGATCGCGCGCCAGATGATCGTGCGCGAAGAAATGTCGAGGAAGAACGGGATCGTGAGCAGCGCGACGACGATCGCCCGCGTGCTCTTCGAGGCGTTGCCCTTGGCCAGCCACAAGGCGAAGGGGAAGGCGATGACAAGATCGATCAGCGTGACGGTCAAGGCGATCCGAAGCGTGCGCAGCGTCACACCGAGACGGCCGGATTCCAGCAGTGATATCCAGGTATTCAGCGACGGTTCGTAGATCGTCACGTAGCTCTTCGTGTCGAAGAAGCTGAAGGCAAAGAGGACGACCAGCGGCGCGACGACCAGCGCGAACCACACGACGAGGAACGCCGGGATGGTCCAGTCGCGGTTCGCCACCAGGCGCGAAAGCGCGCGGTTCGCCGGCGGCACAGGGAAGGACGAGTTGTTTACGGTCATCAGCATCCTGATCGGCAGGGCGCCGCCCGTTTGCGGACGGGCGGCGCAGAAGATCGAAGCGTCAGGCGTTGAGGAAACGCTGCCACTCTTCTTCGATCGCGCTCGAATTGGTCGGCGTCGTCGTGCTGGTGTAGGGCTTGGTGAACTTGCGGGCGACCTTCTTTTCGGTTGCCTTCAGCGCCGCGATATCCGGCTCCGGCCAGCCCTGCTTGGTGGCATATTCGACGCCCAGATCCATGTTCGGGCCGGCGTAGCCGCGGTCGCGGGCCTGCAGTGCGCGATACTCGCCGCCGAGGAAATAGTTCAGCACCTTGTAGATCGCCGGCAGATTGCCGCGGTCTTTTGCCTGCGAGGCGATGTAGGCGCCATGGCCCCACTTGAAATAGCCTTCCTTGGTGTAGGCGTAGCGCGTGGCGCCCTCGCCGAGAGCCTTGTTGGCATCACGCACCGCCGGCTCCCAACAATTGAGAACCATCACTTCGCGATTCGTCAAAAGCTGGACCTGCTCCTCGAAGGCGGATTGCAGCGTGCGGAATTGGCCGGCTTTCTTCCGGGTGATCAGGTAGTCGACGACCACCTTGGCTTCCGGCCCTGTCATATCAGCGACATCGGCGATCTTCGCCTTGCCGAGGCTCGTCAAATAGAGGCCGGCGACGCCGATCGAATAAGTCCACGTCTGGTCATAGCCGACGCGGCCACGAGTTCTTCTCGCTGTCGAACATCAGTGACCACGAAAGCTCTTCAAGACCATCCGCAGCTGCGCCGACCTTGTCGGGGAAATAGCCGAAGCTGTCGGCGTTGCCGATCACCGGCACGCCGTACTGCACGCCATCCTTGCCGGTTACGACTTCCGAACGCTTCCATTCATCCGGGGTGCGCTTCCATAGCGTGAGCTCGGGATTGTTCTCGTCGATCTTCAGATAGAGGCCCTTCGGACCGAGAATGTCTTCGGTGCCTGACTCGAAAATAAAGATGTCGGCCTTGTCGCCGAGCTGCGAGGCGGAAACGTCGCGCAGGAACACGCCGACCGAATTGTTTGTTCCCGTGAATTCCATCTGCACGCCGATCGACTTGGTCATGATCGACCAGTCCTTGAGCTGCGCCGTGGTGACGCCGTAACCACGCACGATAGGGTCGGCGGCATAAGCAGGACCGACACCGATGGCGGGCAGGATCGCCGCCGCGCCGCCGGCCGCGGCGATGTTCTTTATCAAGTCACGTCGGGATAATTCGAACTGCGATTTGGTTGAAAACTTGTCGGTCATTGCACTCTCCTTATGTTAAGCCTCAGATTATGTTGGGCCTCAGGTGGCCAGAACGACGCAATCTTGCGGTTTCCAGACGACGGCACCGGGTTCACCCGGGGTCACTCGGTCGAAGGTGCGAACCTTCAGCCGCCCCGGGCCGCACTCAAGCGTTTGGTCGACATATTTGCCGCGATAGAGCTGCTCGACCTGGCGGCCGGGCAGCGCGTTCATTCCCGGTCCCGCGGCACTCGCCGCCGGCGCCAGTGAGGCCCGTTCCGCACGCAGCGCAATGCTGACCGGCTGCCCGACGGACGGCGCCTCGGCCGAGGTCCATACCCCGACGATGCGCCCGGCGCCCTGCAGGTCGACCGACACCGTGTCGTCGTGGACTTCGGCAACCGTGCCGGAAAGGATGTTCTCGAAGCCCATGAACTCGGCTGCGAAGCGGCTCACCGGACGGTCAAACAGCTCGACCGGGGTACCGCTTTGAGCGACGCGCCCGTGGCGCATCAGCACGATGCGGTCGCTCATGGTGAGCGCCTCTTCCTGGCTATGCGTGATATAGATGAACGTCATACCGAGGCGCCGGCGCAACTCGACCAGTTCGCTCTGCATATCGAGCCGCAGCCGCTCATCCAGCGCGCCGAGCGGCTCATCGAGCAGCATGATGGCGGGACGGGTGATGAGGCAGCGGGCCAGCGCTGCGCGCTGCTTCTGGCCGCCGGAGAGCTGCGCCACCCGCCTGTCCTCCATGCCGGACAGGCGCACGATATCAAGCGTCTTGAGCGCCTCACGGCGCGCGTCCGCTGCCGGCACCCCCCGTACGCTGAGGCCATAGGCGACGTTTTCACCGACCGACATATGGGGGAATAACGCATAATTCTGGAAAACTGTGGTGCAGTTGCGCTTGGCGGCGGGCAGGTCGCGCACGTCCTCGCCGGCGATGGCGAGACGGGTGACGGAGGTCGGCCGCTCCAGACCCGCAATGACGCGAAGAATCGTCGTCTTACCCGAGCCGCTTTCGCCGAGAATCGTAAGAAATTCGCCCGGTTCGACCGAGAGCGAAACGTTATCGACAGCAACAACCGCGCCATAGCGGTGATTCAGATTGAGGATTTCTAGCATCGGCCCCCGGCCGTTCGCATTCATCTCATCTGCCTCCTGCATCCTATATCATATATCATGAACAATGACGTGGTGCCAAGCAGCCCTGCTTGCGCGGATGCATCTTGCTTCATCCGGCCAAAATTGCATCAACGCGCAGCAGGGTGGCCGCGCAGGATATCGCTCGGCGGCTGATCGCGCGCACGAGGGGTAGCGGGTCGAACACATCGGGATTTGCGTTGCTAGAGATCCCGAGTGTCTGTTGCAGAGGCGTTCTGGATTTCAGCGACAAGCGCGGTGCGCCCTCAGGCACACCCGCGGCGAAAGAATGGACGAGCTCGGTCAGTCCGAGTGCAAGGCACCGCCGCGCCGCAAGCTCGGGCGAAAGGACGCCCGTTTCTTCGATTGCGGGCAGCCTATCGAAGGCCCGGACCATACCGATGCCGCCGCCCTCGACGGCGCCGCCTTCAACCGCCATACGCGCCGAGGCAAGCGCGCGCCGCGCCTCGGCCAACAGCGTGTCGGTCTCGCGGTCCGTCGTCGCTCGGAGATGAAGACGCGCCCATCGCCCGCTCAGCCGAGCAGCCCGGCGCTCCAATTGCTCCTTGTCGAACGACAAGTATTTCTGGCGGTCCGCCTCGGCCATCAACAGACGGCGGCGGTCCTCGATAGCCGTGCCTGCGCCTGCCGGAGACTCAAAAAGCGCACGACCGTGGTTGAAGCTGAAGCGCGCGGCGCGTCCCAACATGCCCGGCCGCAGCGCCTTGAGGCTTGTTCCGAAGCGATCGGCAACCAGGGTAGCACCCGTGGCAATGGCGAGGTCCTCCAGGTGATCGGCAGCCCGCTGCGAGACCGCGACCGGCTTCAATGCGGCGGTGCGCAGGCCATTTTCCCTGTGGTTCTGGATAAGGACCTGCAGCGCGGATCCGGTGACCTCGCGCGCCACCACCAGCAGGGATTTGCCTCGGGTTGCGAAACCTTCCAGCAACGGCACCAATGGGCCGAAATCGTCGACGATCTCATCTGCGACGAGAACATGGACCGGATCGAACTCCGCGTTGGCAAAGATATCGGCGGCCTCCCGGGCCTCGAAGATGAAGCCGGTACCGGTTTCCAGTCTCTGTAGTTGTAGTTTCTGTCCCGGCGCCCGCGATGCTACCATCTCTGCGTGGCCGTCAGCGCCCACCGCCATCAGCAATCGAGCTATATCGGTTGCGAGCGGCGACGACACGCCGGCCGAAACGGCAACGGCCGCGACTGACGCCTCGCCGTCGCAGGTGCGCTTCGCCGACGCCAAAACGGCGTCGAACCCGGAGCCCAGCGCCAGAAGGGCATCGGCGAGAGCCGGCCCGGGAACACCGGCGGCGACCAGACGGATGCCCTCGCGGAACAAGGTGACGAGCAACAATGCGAGGCGCGCACCGCCGTCTCCGAGATCGCGGTCGGCATCGAACAGCGTTTCCCGCATGATCAGCGCCGCGGCTCCATGAGAGCCTCGGGTATCGGCCACCTGCCGGACAATCTCGAGCGCGGTCAACGCCCGCCATACGGTGCCGCTATCATCATAGAGGCAGCGCCGCCCCCGCGGACCCGCGCAACCTCCGACTGCGCGCTGTATGGGCTCGAGCGAGCGGGCCAGCGCGGCGCCGACAGTACTACCGGTCTGAATGCGCACTGAGCGGCCAGTTCACAGCAAATGCCGTAACGCGCCATGGACGGCTCTGGCGACCTCCATTGCGCCCGGCGTATCTGAATGCACGCAGATGGAGTTGGCGACAACCTTGACGTCCTTGCCGTTGACCGAGGTGGTCAGCCCTTCTGTGACGGCGCGCCGCACCTTGGCGGCGGCGGCCTCCGGCGCCACGGGCAGATGCTCCTTGGTAATGAATTGCCTGCCATGATCGTCATAGTCGAGGTCGGCATAGAATTCGCAAGTGAACTCGACACCGCGCCGGGTGAACACCTCGGACATGGCGCAGTCCGAATAAGCGATCACCGGCAGTCCCAACGTCAGCGCAGCGTCTGCGATACCTTCCGCGACCGGCTCGTCGCGCTGCGCCATGCCGAACAGGGCTCCATGCGGCTTGATATACGACAGCACGGCATCTTCAGCGCGGGTGAAGGCCTGAAGGGCACCGGTCTGGTAGAGCACCAACGCAGCGACCTCCTCGCGGGAGAGCTTCATCTCGCGACGTCCGAAGCCCTCGCGGTCGGGTAATCCGGGATGCGAACCGATCTTCAGCCCGTGCTTCTTTGCCGCCCGCACAGTACGCCACATGACCGATGGATCGGAGGCATGAAAGCCGCAGGCAATGTTGGCGTGGGTGACGAACGGCATGCAGGTTTCGTCATCGCCGAACCGGTAGATGCCGAAGGCTTCTCCCATGTCGCAAT
Organism: uncultured Alphaproteobacteria bacterium; assembly: GCA_963734795.1. Lineage (GTDB taxonomy): Bacteria > Pseudomonadota > Alphaproteobacteria > Rhizobiales > Xanthobacteraceae > Bradyrhizobium. Next base: position 242,693 of record CAVTIW010000005.1, on the reverse strand, counting down.
TGATGGTCACTTTCATCATGCCTAACCCGTTTAAAGCGCGGCGCGCGCCCAGCTCGAAAGCCGAGGACGGCGCTTGTAATGCCCGATCCAATCATGCATCATATATCATATTCCAGCAAGCGCCATCGCCGATTTACGGGCTTTCGCGACGACCTATGGACGTACAATGTGATGAAAAAGGTGCTCATCGCGAACCGGGGCGAGATTGCCTGCCGCATTATCCGGGCATGCCAAAAACTTGATCTTGCCAGCGTCGCAATCCATCCGCAGATCGAGACAAACGCACTGCACGTAGCCCTGGCCGATGAAGCCATTCTGATCGAGGCGGCCAAACCGGTGGCCAGCTATCTGGACAGCGACGCCATCGTCGCGGCCGCGTTGTCGACGGGCGCCGATGCGATCCATCCCGGCTACGGTTTTCTATCGGAGAACGCGGACTTCGCCCGCGCGGTGGAGCAGGCCGGACTGATCTTTATCGGACCCCGCCCGGAAAGCATCGCAGCCATGGGCGACAAAGCGCGCGCGCGGGCGATTGCCGAAAGAGCCGGCGTGCCGATCCTTCCAGGCAGCGCGCGCTTCGAGCCAGGCGCCCTCGACGGATTGGAAGCAGCAGGCGAGTCGGTCGGCTTTCCTCTGCTGGTCAAGGCGTCCGGCGGCGGTGGCGGCATCGGCATGCGCGTCGTCGACAAGCCGGAAACCCTGCGAGCCGTGGCGGAATCGACCCAGGGCATGGCGTTCCGTTCGTTCGGCAACGGCGCTATTTTCCTCGAGCGCTACATCCCCAACGCTCGCCATGTCGAAGTGCAGGTATTCGGCTTTGGCGACGGCGAGGCGGTGCATTTTTTCGAACGCGAATGCTCAGTGCAGCGGCGCTTCCAGAAGGTGATCGAGGAAAGCCCCTCGCCCGGCATCTCGGCCGCGACACGCGCTGCAATGACTTAAGCCGCCGTCGGCTTGGCGGAATTGGCCCGCTTTCGCGGTGCCGGCACCGTCGAGTTTGTCGTCGATGCCGATAGTGAGCGGTTCTTCTTCCTGGAAATGAACACCCGCATCCAGGTGGAGCATCCGGTGACGGAGGCCGTGACCGGCGCCGACCTCGTGTCGCTGCAGCTTCGGCTTGCGGGGGGCGGGATTGGAACTGGCGACCTGCCTCAAGCCAGTATTTCGCAGAATGGTCACGCCATCGAGATGCGGCTCTATGCGGAAAATCCCAGCCGCATGTTCCTGCCGTCGCCGGGCACGCTGACAACGTTGTCGTTCCCGCAGATGGACGGTCTTCGGGTCGATACAGGGGTGCGACCGGGCGACCAGATCACCCCCCATTTCGACGCCATGATCGCCAAATTGATTGTCCACGGCGGCACACGCCAACAAGCGATCGAGCGGGCGCGGCGCGCCATCGAGGCAACCGAAATCGGCGATTTCACCTGTAATCTCGCGTTTCTCGACCGGGTGATCGCCCATCCTGTATTCGGTGCCGGAAAGGCCCTTACCAGCTTCATCGATGCATACCGCGCCGATCTCGTATGAGCGGTTCAAGGCCTGCCAACCGCGACCTCGATCCAACCGAGCCCGTGGTCAGGATGCGTGTCGAGGAAGGGCGTCGGCTGCCTCACTATGACCACGACGACGCCGGGTTGCCCCGCTGCCGGCTGTTCGCGCCCCCTGGGGGCGGCTCGGCACCTGGCGATAAATCGGCATTCAGCCGTGATACGCAAACAGCTCGATTGGGTCGTTGAAGCCGCGGACCGGATATTCGCCGACGCGTTCCAGATCGAAATCGCTTTCGACAAAGTCGGCGAACGCGCGAGACAGCAGCACCGTTCTCCCTAATTGTTTGGTGAGGGTTTCGAGACGCGAAGCCATGTTGACCGCAGGACCGATGACGGTGAAGTCGAGCCGGGTGCGTGACCCGATATTGCCGTACATGACGTCTCCGACGTGGACGCCGATGCCGTAATTCAGCGGTGCACGACCGGTTTCACCGTTCTTCTCGTTCAGGGCAACCATGGCCTGACGGGCTTCGGCCACGGCAAGCAGCAGATTTGCGCAGGCCGACGGCTGGCTGAGCGGAAAAATGGCGAGCAGACCGTCGCCGATGAATTTCAGTATTTCCCCGCCATGTCGGGCAATCGGTTCCGACATCGCGTCGAAATAGCCGTTCAGAAGATCAATCACGTCATCGCGCGGCCAGTTGTCGGAGATCCGGGTGAAATCACGCAGATCGCAGATCATGATGGCGGCGCGTACCGTCGTCCCGCTTCCGCGCCGGGTGGCGCCGGCCAGAATGAGTTCGCCGGCATGCGACCCGACATAGGTTTCGAGCAGCGTTCGCGCCAGCCGGTTCTTGATACGGATTTCGCTGACCAGCGCGAGAACCGGCAGCAGTTTCAACAGGCCGGCGATTTGCGCGTCGTCGAAACCTCCGGGCCGGTCGGTTGCAAAGGTCACGATATGCCGCTTGCCGAGCGTATGGTACAGCGGCCACGCCACATAATCGGTCAGGCCTTTCGCCCGCATCTCGTCATAGACGGCGTGCTTGCGGCCCAGCGAGGGATCGCGTTCGAGATTCTCGCGCACCTCGGTGGCACCGTCATGGATTTCGTTGGCGGGACTATCGATGTATTCGGATCGCTCCCTGACATCGTAGTCGACCCTCGCAATCTCGGCCTCGCGCATCCCGTCGGCCCACATGATCCGGGCGCCAAGCCATTGCGGGTGGTAGATCAGGACATGAAGCGACGCTCGCTTGACGGGAATGCCCGCTCGCTGGAGCCGGACACACAGCTCAGCGAAAATATTGTCGATGAAGCGCTCATCGCGCGTGTCGTTCGTCAGCCAGTGCAAAACGTCGCGGTCAGAATGCGCGGTGACGGGATCGATGTTTGGCGGCGCGTTCATATCTTGCTCCTGCGCAGTGGATCGATGGTACAGGATATGTCGTGTCCCCGCTCGACGGCGTCAACGGGATCCGCCGCAATCTGCTTGCGCGCACGGGTTGTCGGCGGGGCGCCGCGTGTCCGGCGGAGAGGACACCGCGGTAGCGCCGCACTCTCCCTTTCAACCCATGACTCGCCTTTGGCAATTCGAACGGCTTTCGGTTAAACATGGGCCGCTTTGCGCCAGCAGCAGTCATTCGTCCGAAGTTCACGCCTCCGCGCGGCATGGCTTGATTTTTAACACCAAAGATCAACGGCCAGCGCTCAGCGCCTTTCTGCTGCTCCCGGACGTCCAATGGCGCCGTTTTGCTTTACGCAGCTGACACAGACAACTACTCGATCAACCTAGCCGCTTCCAAATCGGTTACTGCTGAAATCGGCAACGCTGTATCCCCACATAAACAGGGCAGCTTCGATTTCTCTCGGACTCGCCTGGCATTCTTTCGCGACTTGCCATATTAGCTGCGATGCCCATCGCACCATAGAGGCATGGCAGCGATCTCTGGCTTTGCCGAACAATGCCGGAAAATGAATGCGCTTCGTCTCGGGTGTCCGTTTCGCCTCTCTGTCCACGGCGAAAAGTAATTGATCGGCAACATCGTATTGATGAATTTCTCGTTCTTCTGCAAATCTGGCAACGAAGAAACCGAGCGCACCGCCGACTCGACCGTCGTAGATCACAAGCTTCTGTTCAGGGTCGGCGAGGCTCACGATCTTCGTCATCGTCGAATTCATTATCAGGTTAAAACCGTCAAACGAATCCAGCGAGGCCTGCTCGTCTTTAATTAGCTGGACGGCCTTCGAAAGCTTGGCAGAAATCTCGTCTGCGTTTCGTTCAATCCACTCAAACGTTCGCTTCTGGCGATACTTATTATCTACACCGCCCCAATGCATTATCGCCCGCAAGATGGCGCAAACTTCATCATTGGAATCCCGTTGAATAGCGGACTGTAGATCTGCGGCGAAACGATCTAACTCCGCCTTATTCTCAGAAAAGCTTTTTCCGCTCCAAGCATATTTAGATACCGCATCCGCCAGACCGACTGCCGACCATTTACCGTCAACCGTCCGGGACCATGCCGACGATTTTCCTCTGGAAGGAACGGTATAAGAATGCTGACGGTTGCCTCCCCACTCATGGGCGAGGAACTGACAAAATTCCCGTATTTGCTGATGGCCCTGGATCGGGTCGATTCTCCCACTGCCATGCGATAGTGCGGAGAATGATCCGTGCTCCCCCAAGGGCACGGCGCTGTGCGCCCACCAAGGCTGATCATTTCGCGGGCCCACACGGCCCCGCAAATCGGAGCGGCTCGCCATGGTACGAGGTTACCTTGAGTGAGGGGCGCTTTTGCGGATGATGTCCGACAGCTGGGCCAAAAGCCCTCGAAGCCGGGCATTCTCCTCCAGCAGGGAGTGAACGTCGTCGCTGTGTTCGTCACCCCAAAGTGCCGGTTCATCCCCTCGTAGGGCATTTTCCTCAAGCAACGAAAGAGCGCCGTCGGTAGGTTCATCAACCCAAAGCGAAGGTTCACCAGGGCGACCTTGCTTGTTTTGTGGCGAATGATTCAATCCCATGACTAATGCTCCAATTCAAAAAGCCGAATTTCCCCCAGTTGCCTACTACCTTCACAGTGAATTGAGTCGGCCGGCAAATTTGAGACCAAAATTTGAAACGCATTGAGACGCGCCGCAATGACGCCGCTTTAGCGCCGAAATATCTCCGAAGGGTCGATAACGTTCAGCTCGCGCCGCCACCCATCATTGAATGAAAACCTAATCCGACGTCGCGCGGCGTGGCGTGGTTGGTGTTCATCGCTATAGTACTGATGCTTGCGGTTATTCTTGCGGTCATTGCTGTTCTGTTCCGAGGCCTTCACGGCCTGAGTGTAAGGCTTCGCCGCGATGCATTGGTCAGTATAACTGACTGATAGAATTTTCGGCTAGGCCAACTCGATAACCGGAAAAATCAGCGCAGGGTCAACCAGAGCGTAGACGAGCCAACGATCTGGCAAAAGGTCAGCCAATATGGCTGCCACATCGACAGGCCGAATAGTCGTGCCGTCTCTGGCGTTTGTTGCGACAGGTGCTGCGGCACTTGTATTCGGCATCACCCACGTCTGGCGTGAGCCGCCGGCTCATTTCTGTCCGCGCTGGTGCGGCATGGTTTGCGAACCTGTTTGGCTGCAGGCGATGCGGGCTGCCAGCGCATTGGAAGCGCGGCAGCGGCGTACCACGCGGTGACATTTGCGGCATCTGATGTTAGCCGGGCTCTGCGCAGGACAGTTGGTCTGACCCACCCGTAAATCGTGGCCGCGATCGCCGCCGTGACGGACATCATCGCCAGCGTATGCACGCCGACACCGGCTATCGCCTTTGGACACGAAGTCGACGGCGCAATCCTGGTTCTCGTTGCGCTGTTAGGGCCCGCGCTCACGGCTCCACGGGAAGAGAGAGGCCGGGAAGTCTGCCGCATAGCGGCGTCCTTTCGGCAGGCGGGGTTGTTCTTGTGGAGGATTCGGATCTGGTTCCACCACCTTCCGATAAAGATGCCAGGTGGAATGACCGAGTACCGGCAGAACGATGGCGAGACCGACGAAGAACGGTAGCGAACCGATTACCAGCAGCACCGCAACAATCAGCCCCCACGCGGCCATGGCAAATGGATTCTTCATCACCGCCCGCAGCGACGTCCGGATTGCGTCTATCGCAGTTGCATGCCGGTCGAGCATCAGCGGAAACGACACAACGCTAACGCACAGGGCCACGACGGCGAACAGCAAGCCGACGCCACAACCGACGATGATGAGCGACCAACCTTCCGGCGTCTTCAACACGCGCGTCGCGAAATCAGGGATGCTTGCAGCCGGAGCGTGGCCGAAGGTTGCAATGTAGATAGCGTCCGCGACGGCGATCCAAGTCACGAATAGCGCGAGCAGGAGCGTGCCGAGTCCGAGCATGGCGCCGAATGACGGTGCGCGCAGCACGTGCATCGCATGCCACGCAGCGGCTTCGTCGCCGCGCTCGCGGCGGCGGCTGAGTTCGTAAAGACCGAGCGCGGCAAAAGGACCAATCAAGGTAAAACCGGCGGCCAGCGGAAACAGCAGCGGCAGTACCGAATGGCCAAGGACCATTCTGAACAAAACAAGACCGAGAACGGGATAGATCACGCAAAGGATAATGGCGTGACTTGGCACGACCTTGAAATCCTCCCAGCCCATGCGCAACGCGTCGCTCAAGTCGGACAGGCCGATTTTGCGAATGACAAATGCGGGGGCGATGCCGAGCACTTGTGGCTCAGGCTTCACGATGTTGTCGGAATACTGTGTGGCCATGGCCGCAGTCTCCCTTGCTCGTGGTTGCAGCGGTAAAAAACGACGCGCCTCGAGTCACGCGTCCCCGCCCTCATGTGGGAAAATCGCGGTCGAGCCGAGTACGGCAACCGAGTTCAACGAAAAGGAGCTTGCCGGACGAAACCCGTCGCGACCTGTGCGGTCAGTTTAGCGCGATTGAAGAAAAATAGCACTCACCGTTGGGTGGAATTGTGCATCTGCACAAATCGTTTGTTGCGTTGCATCACCAAACGATTGGCGCCGACCGATGCTCGCCGGCTTGCGCCGGCATTGGGGGCAACACGCACCAGACCAGGGCGTAGCACTCTCCTCCATTGATCTATTGACGCCAGCCTCGACGGGTACCATCATCGGGTTCTGAAGGCCCCAGCTCCGATGATTAGCGGTCGCAACGTGTACTCTGGGTCAGTTTTGACGTCGCGACCGTTTGAATGGGCGAGACAAGAGGCACCACGATGGCGGATGCGAAGTCAGCCATCGCGGCAGGCGTGAGCTTCGCCCTTTAATTCGTATCCGTAGCCTTTAACGGCAAGGATGCATGAGGGATGGCTGTAGCAATCATACTGCTTTTGGTAGCGGTCGCCTCGGTGCTGTTTCATCTCTTGAGCCCGTGGTGGTGGACGCCGATCGCCTCCAACTGGCGCTACATCGACGACACGATCACCATGACGTTCTGGATCACCGGGGCGGTTTTCTGCGCGATCATCGCGTTCATGGCCTATTGCGTCTTTCGCTTTCACCACAAGGAGGGAAGGCAGGCAGCCTACAATCCCGAAAACAAAAAACTCGAATGGTGGCTCAGCATAGGGACGGCAATCGGCGTCGGAGCCATGTTGGCACCCGGGCTGGTTGTCTGGCACCAGTTCGTCACGGTTCCGGCCGATGCAACCGAGGTCGAGGTCATGGGACAGCAGTGGCTCTGGAGCTATCGGCTTCCCGGAAAGGACGGCCGGCTTGGAACCACCGATGCCCGCAATGTCAGTTCCGACAATCCCATGGGGTTGAATCCCGACGACCCGAGCGGAAAAGACGACGTCGTCATTCAAAACGACGACCTGCACCTGCCGGTTGGGAAACCGGTGAAAGTGTTGCTCCGCTCGATTGACGTCCTGCATGATTTTTACGTGCCCGAGTTCCGGGCGAAGATGGATATGATACCGGGCTCGGTCACATATTTCTGGTTCACGCCCACCCGCACCGGAACATTCGAGGTTCTCTGTGCGGAACTGTGCGGCATCGCGCATTCGCAGATGCGGAGCAAGGTCGTCGTTGAGGAAGAAAAAGATTATCACGCGTGGCTGGAGAAGCAGCAAACGTTCGCCGAGTTATCGGGGCAGCGCCGGGTCACGAAGGCTGCTTCCAGGACAGGTGACGAATGAAAGTAGCGAGGAGGAGATGCCGCATGTCGTGAGGCGAACTCTTCGCTGAATAGAGGAAGACCAGGGAGGGCATTTCGATGGTTGATGTCCCGTATGACGTACTCGCAGGTATCCCGCCGGCTGAAGTGGGCGAGGTTGATCTCTACCATCCGAAGAGCTGGTGGACGAGGTACGTCTTTTCGCAAGACGCCAAAGTCATCGCAGTACAATATTCGATCACCGCGATGGCCATCGGAATGGTCGCACTGGTGCTGTCGTGGCTGATGCGGCTGCAACTCGGATTCCCCGGCACGTTTTCGTTTATCGATCCGAGCCAATATCTTCAGTTCATCACCATGCATGGCATGATCATGGTGATCTATCTTCTCACAGCGCTGTTTCTCGGAGGCTTCGGAAACTACCTGATCCCGCTGATGGTCGGCGCCCGGGACATGGTTTTCCCGTATGTGAATATGCTGAGCTACTGGGTCTATCTGCTTGCCGTGTTGGTGTTGGTTACGACCTTCTTCGTGCCGGGCGGGCCAACCGGTGCGGGATGGACGTTGTATCCGCCACAGGCAATTCTCTCCGGCAGCCCTGGGCAGGAGGCGGGCATCATTCTGATGCTGGCCTCTCTGATCCTGTTCATCATCGGCTTTACCATGGGCGGATTGAACTATGTGGTGACGGTGCTGCAGGGCCGCACGCGCGGGATGACGCTGATGCGGATGCCGCTGACGGTGTGGGGCATTTTCACGGCGACCGTGATGGCATTGCTGGCGTTTCCTGCATTGTTTGTCGCCTCGGTGATGCTGCTGCTCGACCGGTTGCTCGGCACCAGCTTCTTCATGCCTGCGCTCGTAGAGATGGGCCAGCAGTTGAAGTACAATGGTGGCAGCCCGCTGTTATTCCAGCATCTGTTCTGGTTCTTCGGCCATCCTGAGGTCTACATCGTCGCACTGCCGGCTTTCGGTATCGTCTCCGACCTCATCAGCACCCACGCGCGAAAGAACATTTTCGGTTACCGCATGATGGTGTGGGCGATCGTCGGGATCGGTGCGCTGAGCTTCGTGGTGTGGGCACACCATATGTATGTCAGCGGCATGAACCCGAAATTCGGTTTCTTCTTCGCGACGACGACCCTGATTATTGCGGTTCCGACAGCGATCAAGGTCTACAATTGGGTTTTGACCTTGTGGCGTGGCGACATTCATCTGACCATACCGATGCTGTTCGCGCTCGCGTTCATTATCACCTTCGTCAACGGGGGCCTGACCGGCCTGTTCCTCGGCAACGTGGTCGTGGACGTTCCCTTGTCCGACACGATGTTCGTTGTCGCCCACTTCCACATGGTGATGGGCATTGCGCCGATTATGGCCGTGTTTGGCGGAATCTATCATTGGTATCCGAAAGTCACCGGACGGATGCTCAATGAGGCGCTTGGACGTTTCCACTTCTGGGTGACGTTCGTCGGGGCCTATGCAATTTTCTTCCCCATGCACTATCTCGGTCTGCTGGGCATGCCCCGCCGGTATCACGACATTGGCGAAACGGCCTTCGTCCCGGCATCAGCGCATGACCTCAATGCTTTCATGAGCGTGGCAGCCTTGATTGTCGGCTTCGCCCAGCTTGTGTTCGTGTTCAATCTCATCCGGAGCCTGTTCAAAGGCAAGGAGTCCGGAGGCAATCCCTGGGGAGCCACGACGCTGGAGTGGCAAACCCCGGAGACTCCGCCTGGGCACGGCAACTGGGGCAAGGAGCTCCCCATCGTCTATCGCTGGGCTTACGATTATAGCGTGCCCGGCGCCAAGCGGGATTTCGTGCCGCAGAATGAGCCGCCGGCCGGATTGGCGCCACAGGGAGCTCATCCATGAGCGCCATTATCCTGTTCATGGCTGGAATCGCAGCCATTGCGGGATGGTGGCTCTCGCAGCAACGGCTGGCAGCCAAGCCCTGGCTGGAGGAAGGCGAGATCGGCGACTTTCGCGGCGGGGGCGCTTCGTCCCTGCCACCGGCGAAAATCGGATTGGGCGTGTTTCTCGCGGTCGTCGGCTCGTTGTTCGCGCTCTTCATCAGCGCTTACTCCATGCGCATGAACATGGTGGACTGGCGGGCGCTGCCGGTGCCCAGGCTGCTGTGGCTTAACACCGGCGTCCTGGTCTTGAGCAGCGTCGCGCTGCAATGGGCACTCATGGCCGCGCGCCGGAATGACATGGACGGTGTAATCGTCGGCCTGGGCGCAGGGGGAGCATCCGCCGTTACATTCCTGGTTGGGCAATTGTTGGCGTGGCAACAGCTGAGAGCCGCGGGGTATTTCATGGCGTCCAATCCAGCCAATTCCTTTTTCTACCTGATCACCGCGATGCACGGGCTGCATCTGATGGGCGGTCTGGTGGCCCTCGGCAGAACGACTGCCAAGGTGTGGCGTGGCGCCGAGATGACTCAGGTGAGCCTGAGCGTGGAACTCTGCGCTATCTACTGGCATTTCCTGCTGTTGGTCTGGCTCGTTTTACTCGGTCTGCTGACGGGCTGGACCGACGATTTCGTCGACATCTGTCGCCAGTTGCTCAGCTAGGGAGGGCGGAAACCAGATGGCAGAGACCGCGCTGACAAACGCCGGAGAATCGCCTGCGCGGATTGCAGGCTGGCGAGGCATCGCCGCCGACTGGTCCTCGGATCAGCGCGCTTTCAAGAATGTCTCGTGGGGCAAGGCCATGATGTGGATCTTCCTCCTCAGCGACACCTTCATCTTCAGCTGTTTTCTGTTGTCGTACATGACGGCGCGAATGTCCACGACCGTGCCGTGGCCAAACCCCAGCGAAGTCTTTGCCCTCACGATCGGAGACAAGAAAATCCCGCTCATCCTGATCGCCATCATGACCTTCGTCTTGATCAGTAGCAGCGGGACCATGGCGATGGCCGTCAATTTCGGCTACCGCCGCGATCGCGCCAAAACCGCGGTCTTGATGCTGGCCACAGCGGCATTTGGCGCAACGTTCGTCGGAATGCAGGCTTTCGAATGGACCAAGCTGATCATGGAGGGCGTCCGGCCCTGGGGCAATCCCTGGGGCGCGGCGCAGTTTGGTTCAAGCTTTTTCATGATCACCGGCTTCCACGGCACCCATGTGACGATCGGCGTGATTTTCCTGATCGCCATTGCGCGAAAGGTCTGGCGGGGAGACTTCGATGTCGAAAGGCGCGGTTTTTTCACGAGCAGGAAGGGGCATTACGAGATCGTCGAAATCACCGGCCTGTACTGGCACTTCGTCGATCTTGTGTGGGTGTTCATTTTTGCCTTCTTTTATCTTTGGTGAGGTCGGCTCATGACAAATGCAGCGGTGCATATAGAAGGACAACAACCTTCGCTACATATTCATGTGCATGACGCACTCGCATCAGGAGCCACGCAGGCAAAGGGGCAGCAGCACCCGATCAAGCTCTATCTGGTGGTCTGGGCATGGTTGTTCGTCCTCAGCACCTGCTCCTATCTCGTCGACTACTTTGGCCTCCATGGCTATCTCAGATGGTCGCTGATCCTGCTGTTCATGGTATTGAAGGCTGGCCTGATCGTCGCCGTCTTCATGCACATGGCCTGGGAACGGTTGGCCTTGGCCTATGCCATCCTGCTGCCGCCGGTGCTGGTGTTGGTATTTGTAGCGATCATGGTGTTCGAATCCGACTACACGCACCTCCTCAGGGTCATGTTTTTCGAATCAGGAACGTAGATACCATTGCCTCGTACCAGAAGGAGGGCGATTATGACCACATACGTCATGCTCGCAAATTGGACCGACCAGGGCGCGCTGAAAGTGAAGGACTCGCCACGTCGTCTGGACGCGGCGAAGAACGCTCTCAAGGATATGAGCGGCGAGTTCAAATACTTTTTCCTCACCATGGGCGACTATGACATCGTCGCGATCTACGAAGCTCCGGACGATGCTGTGGCGGCACGTTTCAGCTTGCAGCTGGGCATGATGGGAAACGTCCGGACGCGCACACTGAAAGCATTTCCTGAAGCAGCCTATCGGGAAATCATTAACTCGCTGGGTTAGTCGGTCACCGGTGTGCTCAAAGCCACGGACTTTTCAGATCTGGTTTTGCGAGAACATCTTTCAGGGCGATTGAATCGTTACGCAGCCGATTGGCGAAAATGGTCACTGCGGTTTGCGCGAGTATGTTCCTTATAGCCGTGGAGAGGCGGACGCGCTTGAAATATCCGAAGCAAATTGACGATATCGTCGCCTATCTCAAGCAGTTCTATTCTACGGGAAAGAAGGCGGGGATTGTCCCTGCCGGAAGAAAGCTCGCGAAGGTGCAATAGCGGCGCAGCCGGTGAAACCGGGCCTGTCGCCTTTCGGAGACTGCCTGACAAGAGGGGTCTACAACCAATGGCTTTTTTGAGTATAGGACTGAAAGACGTCGCCATGTCGTTTGCAAAACGGGGCATTAATCTCATGCAAATCAATCGTTCAATTCTTCGCGGGAGCTATGCCAACATCGGGGACTATGTCGCGCTGACGAAACCGCGCGTTATGTCGCTGGTCGTCTTTACCGCACTGGTCGGTATCATGGTCGCACCAGGTGGAATCGATCCCTTCGCCGGTGTCGCTGCTCTTCTTTGCATAGCTGCCGGAGCTGGAGCCGCAGGTGCGCTCAATATGTGGTACGACGCCGACATCGATGCGGTGATGGCGCGTACGGCCATGCGCCCAATTCCTAGCGGCCGTGTATCGCGCTCGGAAGCATTGGTTTTCGGACTAATGCTTGGCATGTGCGCCATTCTGACCCTCGGCACTTTGCTGAACATGGCCGCGGCTGCGCTGCTTGCTTTCACAATTTTCTTCTATGTTGTCGTCTACACGATGTGGCTCAAACGCCGAACACCGCAAAATATTGTCCTTGGCGGTGCGGCCGGCGCACTCCCTCCGGTGATCGGCTGGGTTGCGGCCGCCGGAAATGTCGGGCTTGAACCGCTCGTCCTCTTCCTGATCATCTTCCTTTGGACGCCACCCCACTTTTGGGCACTGTCGCTCAATCTAGCCGGAGAATATGCTCGCGCCGGTGTGCCGATGTTGCCGGTCGTGGCCGGCAGGACCGAAACAAAGCGCCAGATTCTTCTCTATAGCGTTCTTCTGGTTCCGATCTCACTGATGCCCTGGGCGCTGGGGTTCGCGGGGGCCATCTATGGCGCGGCTGCGGCGATGCTTGGAGCGATCATGATTTTTCTTTCATGGCAAGTACTTCGGAGCAATGACGAGGAAAGGCGGCCTGCTCGTCGGCTGTTCGCATTTTCGATGCTGTATCTGGTCCTTCTTTTTGCTGTGCTGCTGATGAATGCTGCGCCCCACGCTCAGTCCCATTAGAGAGCGAAGTCCACGGCTTCGTTTCGGAGCGGTTGATGTGGCCGCTCCTTGGCCGAACAGCAGTTCGTTCAATTGTTTCGGCGCACGAATGCAATCTGCCGAAAGGCTAAGCCACTCATGCCGGCATCAAGCGCCTTAATTCTTTTTGGGCGGCGGTTCGTTCGCTACTTCCTCTGCCAGTAGCTTTAAAAGCTTCTCCTGCCGCGCGTCAGCTTTCGCTGCCGCCGCTTCCGATGCAGCCGCGAGACTGCGATAGAGCATGCGTTTTTGATCTGCGTTCCAGACGAAGGGCTTTGGGGTGGAGTTGGTCTCAGCAAGGAAGCGATTGATAGCGACCTGGAAATCGACGAGGGACCGGAAGACGCCGCGCGCCTTGTGAGCTTGGCGAAGAAGCCTTCCACGGTGTTGAGCCACGCCGAGATTGGGGTGAAGTGGAACGTCCAGCGGGGATGTCGCGCGGGCCAGCTGCGCGGTATTCCAGCACAAACGCCGCCTGTGGCGTTGCAGCGCTAACTTCCCGGTAAGGGACCGCAGGCGCCGCTGGGATTGTCATTTCTTGCCTTCAGCCCAAGCTCGACCAGGCCGTGATGGGCCAGTCGGGTATCACGATCAGACTAATCTTGATCTGCATTTGCGATCAAAAAACGATCGATGGCAAACAGAGCAGCGTCGGGCTGGGGATCATTCCATTTCCTAGAACTCATTAGTTTTCCCCTGCCAGCCCTCGGAATGTTTGACAATCCACTCGGCGGCCTGTTGTTCGGTGGCGAAACCCTTGACTACTTCCGTCTCGCCATCGGGCCAAAGAACATCAACCACCCAGCCAAATCCTGGATTACCTTTTCGCGCCACGAAAGCGGGTCGGTGTTCGAACATCTTGCGAATATGCGCCTGCGGCGCGCCGGTTCAAGCCGGTCGTCTGACACAATCAAACCGACCGACCGCAACGGTCGACGGCAATATTGCACCTGCGAAAGCCGCTCGTGACGGCTTGGCTCCTGCGCGTTCGGTGGTATTTGCGGCGTCAGCTGCCCGCTTCTGGATCTCGCAACAGCGCCAGGAGGTGATCTCATGGCCTGAATTTATCGTTTTCCGCCGCGATATCGTCGTCGTTAGCCTTTTCGGCGGCCACCAATTCCCGGGCAAGGCCGCGCCGAAAATCACGCTCCGCTCCATCAGCCCGGCCACCAAATCTTCCGGCACTCCGTCGATCGCAGCACCTTGATAGACTTCGCAAACGCACAGAACTCCCGGCGGGGAATTGTCAAAAAAAGCAAATCAGGCGGGCTTTTTGCCCAAGGGTCTAACCCCGTCGGTCGATGGCAGTCCCAGTTTCTTGCGGAGATCAGAGAGCGAGCCCTTTCCAAAATCCGGAAGGCTGATCAGTGTCTCGTCCGACATCTCGCGCACCTCGCCAACGGTTTTCAGGTCGGCTGCTCGGAGAGCGTTCTGGATCCTGGTGGAAAACAACACGCGTTCGATCGGCGTATCGTCCGACAGTTCTGGAGTAGGATCGAGCATCGGACCCTCGGTCGCCTCTCGAACCAGGCGGTCTCCGCGGAGGGCGCTCCCGATTTTCATGGAATGCTGTGTGGGCTTCTTCATGGTCGGCGATCGCCTCTTGCGCCCCCGCACTCGCTCAGCAGCAGACAGGCCAGGATCGGTGCTTTTCTCGTCGTCGGGCATTTCCCTTTGTCTCTTTGGCATTCACTCCAGGCCCGCGCGTAAGCGCTAGTTAGCTCAGCAGCCAACCCCTGACGGTTTGATATGGGTTTGCACTGTCGTTAGAGAATTTTCCGGTCGCTGCTAGATGTCGTAATAGAGATGGAATTCGTGAGGATGAGGGCGCAGCCGGATGGCATCGACCTCCCTTTTTCGCTTGTAGTCGAGCCAGGTTTCGATCACGTCGCTGGTAAACACATCGCCGCGCAGCAGGAACGCGTGATCGCGTTCGAGCGCGTCAAGCGCCTGGTCCAACGAGCCGGGCGTCGATTTCACCTCCTTCGCCTCGGCGGGCGGCAGGTCATAAAGATTCTTGTCGATCGGGCTGCCCGGATCGATGCGGTTGTTGATGCCGTCGAGGCCGGCCATCAGCATCGCGGCGAAGGCCAGGTAAGGATTGCACGAGGGATCCGGCGAACGGAACTCGACACGTTTCGCCCGGGGGCTCGGCGAATACATCGGAATCCGGCAGCAGGCCGAGCGATTGCGCTGGGAATAGACCAGGTTGATCGGAGCTTCGTAACCCGGCACCAGACGGCGATACGAGTTCGTGGTCGGGGCGCAAAACCCGCATAACGCCCAGGCGTGGGTCAGCAGCCCACCGATATAATAGCGGCCAAGCTCGCTCAGACCGGCATAGTCCGCCTCGCTGTAGAACAGGTTGGTCTCGCCCTTCCACAGACTCTGATGAACGTGCATTCCCGAGGCGTTGTCCTCGAACAGCGGTTTTGGCATGAACGTCGCGGTCATGCCGTTTTGGCGGGCGGTATTCTTCACCACGTATTTGTAGATCATCAGGTTGTCGGCCATGCGGGTGAGCGTGGTGAAGCGCATGTCGATCTCGTTTTGGCCGCCAGTCGCGACTTCATGGTGATGGGCTTCGATCGCAATTCCCAGCGACTCCATCGTCAGCACCATTTCGGTGCGGAGAGCCTGCATGCTGTCGGTCGGGGGAACCGGAAAGTATCCCTCTTTCGGGCGCGGCTTATGGCCCAAATTCGGCGCTTCCTTCTTACCGGTGTTCCAGCTGCCCTCGCTGGAATCGATTTCGTGGAAGGCGTAGTTGATGCCTTGTCCGTAGCGCACGTCGTTGAAAACGAAGAACTCCGCCTCCGGGCCGAAGTAGCTCGTATCGGCGCCGGCGGTACCCTTCAGATAAGTCTCGGCCTTCTGGGCGATGTAGCGAGGGTCGCGGCTATAGGATTGACCGGTCATCGGGTCCCTGATGTTGCAGGTCAGGACCAGCGTCGTTGCGGGGGAAAACGGGTCGAGGAAGGCCGTCGTCGGATCCGGGACGACCAGCATGTCGCTTTCCTGGATCTCCTGGAAGCCGCGGATCGATGAGCCGTCGAATCCAATGCCTTCGTCGAGGGTGTTGGCATTCACCGCGCTCGGCGGGACGGAAAAATGCTGCCAGACCCCCGGCAAGTCGGTGAACCGCAAATCGATCATCTGGACCTTCTCGTCCTTGATCGCCTTGAGGAGATCTTCGGTTGTCGCACAATTCGGAACCATGGCTTCACTCCTGTAACCAAGAGGGGCGCCTTGAAGAGCGTGTTGCCGTTCAGCCGCTGCCAAGCGGCTTGGGACGGATTTGGTCCACGCTTCACCTTCCGCGCCGCCGCGGTCTCGTTTCGGCATGGCGGCGCCCACATCAGGCACGCCTGTCACGCGCGAGCCGGCAGCTTCAGCTTTGGTGCGGTCCACGCATGAGCTTCATGGCGTCTTCGATATGCCGCCAGTCTTTCGCCAGCTCCACCTCGCCCTTTGCTTCAAGGTCGATGGCGTTCTGGGCGGCTTCCGCAATGGCCTTCGCGCCGTGTGCTTCCAGCAACTGCCGCGCATAGTCATGGATTTCGATTTCTCGCATGGCGTCACTCTCCTCTTGTTCAGTGCGCGACCGTGATTACCAATCGGGCGCCGGAACCGTCGACGTTGACACCTATCAAGCCTTTATACTCTGCATCCTGGCGCGGGTCGTTTGCAAGAGCCTGCAGGGTCATAGGCTGCCGAAACCGGGAACACAGGTTCCCATTTCCAAGAAGGCAGCACCGCAATTCCGGGTCCAAGAGGCCGGTACAAGTGGCAAATTGTGCGCGCCTATCTGCCATTAACGGAAGTTCGTCATCCGCACGAATGATCTGGCAGAGCCACCTCCGCTCGACGCCGTAGCGTGACTTCATTTCGTCGAATGAAAATTGAGAGTGCATATCCCGCCGCGATAAATAGCCCCAGTGAGATCACACTCAGCGTTCCTGAGATCTTGTAAATTTCGGCGCCCACCGTATAAGCACCGAAGCCGAAGAGACACGCCCAGCAGATTCCACCAGTTATATTGAAGAAGAAAAAACGCCCTGCCGGCATGCTATTGGCGCCCGCAAGTAAAGCCGCAAACATTCGTAGCACTGCAATGAAACGCCCAAAGAACACGACGGCGTTCCCATACTGAAAAAAAAGATATCGACCGATCAGCAGTCGATCCTCGTCGAGGCGGACGTACCGACCGTACCTGCGAAGAAAGGGCAAACCAAGCCGACGCCCGACCATGTATCCCATACCGTCCCCGACAATCGCACCCGCTGCAGCTGCTAGTACAACGACGACGATGTTGACCTGACCAGTGGTGGCGGCAAGGAGTGCAGCGGCAACAAGGATCGTCTCTCCGGGGAGAGGCACGCCGGCACTTTCGAACGCAACAATACCAAAGATGATCCACGGGCCATAGATTGGGATCAAGCTGATCAGAGCATCGGACAAGGAAGTAAGCTCCATCTTCTGAGGCAACATACCAAGGTCAAATCTGGCAGATCCGCGCCGCGTCACCGGGCGGTACTTGACGATCAATGAAGTCGTCGAAGATATCAGACATTGCGGCCCTCTGAGATGACGGGCTCAATACAGGGCCGCGTTGGCGTCTGCGACGAAGAACGTCGGGTTGGCGTCGGTTCGCGGTGCTGTCAACGGAACAAAACGCAAGTTGCGCCACCAAATGCTGGCCTTGACGATCTCTACGACATCCTGCAGATCGCGCAACCGTTGGCGGTCCGCTCATAATGATTTCCTCCGCGCACGCGCAAAGGATATTGCGCCTGACGTCAGCGCGCCATTCACAATCTCGGGGATCGCACGCAGCGGATGGTCAGGAAAATACATAGTTCAAGGGGTTCAGCCAACGACAATTTAAGGTGGTTGGAAACCCCAACGCCACGGTCATCATCGAATTTCCAGAACGCGAAAAGGCAGAGCGTTTCCAAGAGACCCTGAAATTAAAGACCTGTTCGAGGTGCGCCACGATACGACGACGAGCATACCGGTGCTTGCGGATGGGTGCACGTAACCGCCCTCCTTCCGAGTGAGATAGGGGGACGAACTATCCTACACTCCCGCTGAGGGCCGAAAGTCGCCTCATCGCGTGAACGACCGGCTACTTTTATCCGTCGGGGCTTTTCAATAACCTGCCAGGGCCCACACCCGAGGAGCAACAACATGACCCCACACATCCCCGACGAATTTCCCATCAGGTTGATCGACTGGAGTCCCTTGGTGATCATGGGCAACACGATGCCGCCCCGAGATCCTGATGAGGACGAAGAGGACGAAGAGGAAGAGGACCGCGCCGACGAACCGCCGGTCGTACGCGAGCCGGACGAAGACTAGAGCATGATGCTTTTGGGATCGGGCATTGCCTGAGTTTCGGAAATAGTTGGCCGGATTCTGTGCTTTTCGATCCGATCGAGGGCGGCTTCTACAAGCCCGCTCGGGCTCACCTCTTCATGGTCCACCCAGCCGAGTTCCGACCCGAGCGGCCTCGGCACGCAGGCCGCGCTGGGGTCGTTTTGTGCTGCGTAGCCACGGCCACAAGCAAAAGCCGCCAAGGTTTCCCTCGACGGCTCGCCGTTGCGTTGCGTTTGCGTGGAGGTGTGCTGCGTCGAGCGGTGCTCGAACGTAGCCGTGCCTGCCTTGCCATAGGACGCACGGCCTCAATGAGGCCTCCGGTGCGTTGCCAGTGTGTCGGGCCAACGATCCCCGATAGCACAGCATGTGTCACCAGCGATGATGCTGATCAAGCCAGCGTCGCTGTCCTATAAATGAAATAAAATGGCCGACCGTGCCGCCGCAGGCTGCGCCATCGAAGGCAGCTTGATCGATGCCTGGATCAACTCCCTCTGTGATGTGCCGCCGTTAAATTACAGACTGTAGCCTTCTTCAAGGTAGCCAAATTTTGTGAGCAACTCACCGTACGCGCAGGGCGCATCGTTACTTGCTGGCCAAGCCATCATCGCACTTCTCCCCATTGGTGCCTGAGAGAGGACTCAATAAGGCGGACTACGAGTCGCATCCTGGCGAGAGGTTCAATGCCCTTAACAGGCCCGCGAAGCCCTCGGGACGCCGACATGGCCTGGGGTCAACCGCTACTTTCCTGCGCTCGACATTCTTACTCTTCTTCGACTCTCGGATTTTGATGCGGCCGTCAGGAGATACGGTTGCAGGTTTCTTGGCGAGAGGATCGTGCCAATGCGGGCTTACGATCTTCGGCGTCGCTGTCGGGCCAGGACGTTGCGGTAGTATTTCGTCGGGTGCCATCGCAACCGGCATGATTGACGCTACGGCCACTGGGCCGCGAACGTACGCAATTTCCAACTTGTCTGCCTCGGTCAAGGTATCCCGCGAAAAAGGTTCATCAACAGTCGTTTGCTCCGGAGAAGCTCCCACGATCGGTGGAGGCGTCGAAGTCCCGGCGTTAATCGCGACCACTGCACCCAAGCCACTAAAACAAAAAACCGCAAGCCACAATGTCCTGATCACGGCCAGCCCCGCATTGTCCGAATATTCGAACTGGCTGTGAGCGTAGGACTGAATCAGGCACTTCAAGGGCAGCCGGGCAGAAAGCTCATGACATCCTCGAAGTGTTTCGCAGCAGAGTTAACGAGTGGACGAAGGGCGCTGGTCGCCAGGTTTTTGGAATTTGAACCATAAGAGCGAAACAAGAGCGGCTGGACGAACTGCCCGACAAGCACGTCCTTGGCGAACTGGGTTCGATTCAACGCACACCGAATGCCCCGACCTCACCGTACAACTTATGGGATTCGACGACTGGCGGCACTTCGTCGCTCGCAACCTCGATGCGACGCTCCGTCCGTTCGATGATCTGCTTACGGACGAAGAGTCGCCGCCCGGGACGAATTTCAGATGGGCGTGCTTGCTGCCGCCGGACGGATAAACCACCATATGTTAGGCCCACCCCGAGTCTGTCTACTCGGAGTAGTGAAGTAGTTCACATACATGGTTCGCCGACCGTGCCATTTTTTTCGGATCGTTCGCGGACAAGCTTATAGCCAGGTGGTCGAAAACAGCATTTTTTTGCCAACCCCTCACAAAATTATCTGCCCTGGAGGACCAAATGGCGTCGAAAAAATCCGT
Source organism: uncultured Alphaproteobacteria bacterium (assembly GCA_963734795.1). Taxonomy (GTDB): domain Bacteria; phylum Pseudomonadota; class Alphaproteobacteria; order Rhizobiales; family Xanthobacteraceae; genus Bradyrhizobium. The sequence continues at coordinate 222,537 of CAVTIW010000005.1, read as the reverse complement.
TCCTCACTTCGCCACTCAGAGCCGCACCGTATTGTCGGGCAGCGAGAAAGCACCCCTCGCGGATGCGGGCAGCGAAAAGCCCGCGCCTTTGGCCGCCCGCATCACCGTATCGGTCATTGTTCGACGCAAGACGCCGCTCAAGGCGGCGCATATCACAGGCGAACAACGCCTCACTCGCGCTCAGTTCAACGACAGCCATGCGGCAGACCCCGCCGCCGTGAAGCTCGTTGAGCGCTTCGCCAAAGAGTTCGGCCTTACAGTCCAGCCCGGCACGCCAGCACCCGGACGTCGAACCGTCAAGCTCACCGGTACAGTCGCCAACATGCAACGAGCATTCGGCGTCTCCCTTGCACACAAGACGATGGAGGGCGTAACCTACCGGGTTCGCGAAGGCAGCATCAATCTCCCGGCCGAACTTCAGGGCTACGTGGTCGCCGTCCTGGGCCTGGACAATCGTCCGCAAGCTGAACCACACTTTCGCATCCTTGGCGAACAGGGTGAAGCCGCGGCTCAAGCCGCTCAAGGCCAAGGTTTCGCCCGTCCCCATGCCGGAGGCAGTATCTCGTATACTCCGGTCCAGGTCGGCGAACTCTACCAATTTCCAAATGGCGCTACAGCATCCAATCAAACAATCGGCATCATCGAACTTGGCGGCGGCTTTCGCCAGACAGACATTACGGCCTACTTCAAAACCCTCGGTCAGAAGCCACCCACCGTGATAGCCGTCCCAATAGGAACCGGAAGGAACAATCCCACAAACTCCACCAGCGCTGACGGCGAGGTCATGCTCGACATCGATGTTGCCGGTGCCGTCGCTCCGGGTGCGCGCATAGTCGTTTACTTTGCGCCCAACACTGATCAGGGGTTTGTCGACGCTATCGCTCACGCCATTCACGACACCACCTACAAACCCAGTGTCATCTCGATCTCTTGGGGCTCGGCTGAAGTCAACTGGACCGCCCAGGCCATGGCCGCCCTTGACGCCGCCTGCCAATCTGCAGCCGCGCTCGGCATCACTATCACCGCAGCATCGGGCGACAACGGTTCCTCAGACGCCGTTACCGACGGTAAGAATCATGTCGATTTCCCCGCTTCGAGCCCGCACGTTCTCGCCTGTGGTGGCACCAACCTGCAGGGCAGCGGCTCAACCATCACGGCCGAGACTGTCTGGAATGCCCAGCCACAGGGTGGCGCGACCGGCGGAGGCGTCAGCAACATCTTCCCGCTGCCAACCTGGCAGACCAATTCGAAAGTCCCCAAACCTACGGACCCCGCTGGCGGTCGCGGCGTTCCAGACGTTGCCGGCGACGCTGACCCCGCCAGCGGCTATGTCGTCCGCGTTGACGGGAAGACCTTTGTAATCGGCGGCACGAGTGCCGTTGCTCCGCTGTGGGCTGGCGTCATTGCTCTGGCCAATCAACAGAACGGCAAATCCGCTGGTTTTATCCAACCCGCCATTTATGCCGCTCAAGGCAATGCCGCCTTCCGCGACATCGTGCAGGGAAACAACGGCAGCTTCGTAGCTGGTCCCGGCTGGGACGCCTGCACCGGCCTCGGTTCACCGATCGCCCCGCAACTCATCAAGGCAATCAGGCCGACCTCGGCTAAGTCAAAATCTAAATCTATAGCAAGCAAAAGAAAAACCCGTGTTCGAACAAAGAAAAAGAAATAGACGAGTAGTCGATCTAGAACAACCCTGACGGATCGAGGGGGACAATTCAATCGTGCGAGGATCAGCTGCCTCGGGCATCGTTTCCTGTTCGGAAAATTCGTAAGCTCGCTCCCAGGATCTGCCAGCATCGCGGGAATTCAAGCCTGAAGCCACTCGCCCAGCCTTATTTCAACGGCCGCTGCTACCTTTGGGCTTGGTCCCGAGCAGCCGGCCCCGAGAGGAGATGTCGCCCCACTTGGCCGACCAGTCCAGTTGCGGGGCAGATTGCAGATCGTCGGCTTGGGCCGTCTTGGTCCGCTCTCCCTGTAACGCAAACACGGCGCCTTGCGGGTCGATGCAGTGGACAATCCAGATGTCGGTCCACAATTCGATCGGCCCGCGCGTGATCCGCCCGCCCTCCGCCCTCACCCGACCGATGGCAAGATCGAGATCGGCGACTTCAAAATAGTAAAGCCAGAACGTGTCTGGCGCGCTGGCGATTTTGTTGAACATCCCGCCCATCGTCCATTCACCGGAGGCGAAGAGCAGATAGGACTCGATCGGCGTCGTCATGGGGTCCGCCTTCTGCCAACCCAACAGGCTGCCGTAGAACTCGAACGCCGCTTTCGCGTCGACGGCGAATAGTTCATGCCAGCGGACGCGGCCAAGCCTGCCTGGCTCGGCAGCGGGGTTGCCATATTTCAATCCCTTGATCAAAGCGAGCGACGCAGTCTGCGGATCGGCGACCACCGCGAGCCGGCCGACGTTGCTGTCCATCGGCGGCACGTACACCGTGCCGCCGAGACGCCTGAGCTGATCGACGACCCCGTCCACATCCTCAACCGCGACATAGCCCATCCATCGCGGCGTCGCTCCCTTCTTCACCCCGTCGAGCGGTAGCTCCATAAGTCCCGCGACAGGCGTCCCGCCGACACTGAAAAGCCGATAGGCAAACTCGGGGGTGGAGGCGTCCTGCACGTCCCAGCCCACCACCTTGCCGTAAAAGGACTCCGCCGCCGATACGTCTGTCGTCAGCAGTTCGTACCAGGCAAATACCGCGGATTGCTCAACCATTCAGATGGCTCCGACCGCGCTCGTGTTGCAGTGCGTCGTACCCTGTGCGCCCCCTCCGCGTTGAATGCGATCGCGATCATGACGGCGCGGCGCGTTGTTCATCAACGCGAACTGGAACTGGAGATGTAGCAACGAGTTGTGAATTTTTTCCACCTTGCGTAGCACCTGACCAAAACGTAACATCTTTCTGTTTGGAACCTGAAACCGATAAATCTTCTGTTGGAACCTGAACACTGGCATGGAGGATCCTGCATGTCCCGGGTGAAGCAAACTTTGAAGCGGAATCGTCGGACCAAAGCCGTTGGTGTGCCGGCCCTGAGTGCCGCCGGACTTAGTCTTTCGCTGGCAGGAAGCGCGTCCGCAACGGCTGTTGCGACTGCGGACGTTCCCCAATCCCTTAACACAACGCCCGATCAACGCTTCGTTCTTAGCGAGGAGGAAATAGCCGACGTAAGTCTTGCTACATTCCACCTCTTCGACAAGGAAAACGGCATCGCCGGCTTCACGCAGGTAGCGCGCGGCGGCTGCGGTGGCTGTGGCGGTCATGGTGGCGGCTGCGGTGGATGTCACGGTGGCGGCGGGGGTTGTCGCGGTGGTTTCGGCGGCGGATGTCGCGGGGGTTTCGGCGGCTGTGGCTGCAGAGGCTGCGGTTGCGGCGGTTGCGGTTGCGGCATCGGCTTCGGCTGGGGCTGGGGCGGCTGGGGCGGCTGCGGTTTCGGAGGCTGCTGCATATCGTGGGGCGGCTGCCGTATTTGTTGAGTCGATGTAACTTTTGGCGCATCGGCAGAAGAAAGAAGATGCTGTCCGGCGGGTCAACAAATTATCCGCTAGATTGTTTGCGCCAAAGTTTCTTCGGGACTTGTCCGCACCACGGACGCCCTCAATAATTGCACGCGCCTGAGAATGATAGCTCAGTCACCTGAGCCGCCTTCATAGTCTCCGGTCACCTATTACACGAAGGTCGATTCTGCTGATCAGATCCGAACGGAGCGCCTCGGCGGCGCTCATGGCGGCCATCGTCTGAAAGCGCACTGCCCGTCTAGCAGGCCAGCATGGTCCACATCCCGCTCATCGAACCGGACAGGCAGACTTCCCGCATCCGGCTCTCGGACAAGACTTCACGCTTTCGCGTGCAACGCCATCTGCAGCTTCTGAACATTTATTGGAGTTGATAGGTTTCCCAATCTCCAGGTTCTTCACTACGTATTGCGTCTGTCTTGAACTGAGGTCCCTTCCCTCCACCGGCGTTACCCGGCTTCAGCGGTACTACGAACCTCTCCGCCACCCCAGGGCGACCAGCCTGTCCCTCACGGGCTTCCGGTCGGTCATCGCTGACAACGCCTTGGGGCTTCCCGTGTTTCGTGCGCTTTCCTTGTGTATATGCCGCCGCCACTACCCCGGCGCAGCGTCTGAACGTATCGCTTCGCTCATTTCATCCAAACGTATCAGTCTTCCCCGATAGGGTTGTCGGGTCGACCTGCGCATTGTCCTTTTCGAGGATTGCTCGGCGTTCACTCGCGTTGCGGCCTGCTGTCACCAATTTGTGACACGCTAATCGAAGGCTTCAGCCACTTCGTTACCTCCATGACTGATCCGATTGCTTCGGGCTGGAGCGGTTGCCGGATGGGATTTGCACCCACTGGAAAGCGCCGCCTTTGCACGGCGCACACCCTTCCCGGACATCGGCCTAACCATCGACAAATTATGGCTGCTGCTCGGCATCGGCGCGGCCTGGTGAACGAGCGCCACGGCTCGAGCCTCACCGCCGAAGCCCATGTCAGGTTCCTGCGCGAGGTTCACCTCGGCGATCCCGTGCAGGTTTCGGTCTGGCTGCTCGCCGCCGACAAAAACGCGGCTGCACACCTTCGAAGAAATGCGCCTCGCGACCGAACGCTGGCTGCCGGTCGCATCGGAGAAGATGACGGTTCACATCGACATTCAGGTGCGCAGGACCGCACCGTTTCCGCCCGACATCCGTGCACGCCTCGCCGCAGTGGCGAACGCTCATGCCGCCGTGCCGTGGCCGGACGGCGTTGTGCGAAAGTGGTCATGCCGGTGAAGGGCTAGACCTGCGTCACCCAGGCGGGCAGCCGGGTGAACCACGGCCGCGCGGATTCGAGTTGCGCCGCGAGTTGCAGCAGCCGATCCTCTTCGCCGAAACGCGCGACGAATTGCACCCCGAGCGGCAGCCCATCCGCGGTCCAGTGCAAGGGCACGCTCATCGCCGGTGTGCCCGTCAGATTGGCGAGCTGCGTGAATGGCACATATTGCAGGCTGTCGCGTGCAATCTTGTCGACAGTGCTGTCGAGCAAACCGGCGCGCGTCAACAGCCCAAGCAGGCCCGCCCGATCGAGCAGGTTCAGCACCGCCTGCTCCGCGGCTGACGGGTCGCCCTGGCCATGGCGGATCGGCGGATGCGCGAGCGTCGGCGTCAGCAGCAGGTCGTAACGCTGGTGAAAACGCGCCAGCGCTCTGCCAAATTCATTCCACTTAAGCAATTGCGCCGTCAGCGTCGCGGCCGAGGTTGCGCCGCCGAGCGTCGCCAGCACCCGCGTCAAGAGTTCGAAGTCCGAAGTGCGTGCGCCGGCGGCGCGTGCCTGCGCCACCACGGCAGGCACCTGTCCGAAATAGACATGCAGGTAAGCCTTCGCCAGCGAAGCGCCATCGATTTCGGGCGCAGCTTCTTCGACCTCGTGGCCGAGACTCCCGAGCAACTTCGCCGCGTCGCTCACCGCCGCCGCGGCTTCGGGGTGAACCTCCGTTCCGATCGGCGAGGCCGCGGTAAAGCCGATGCGCAGCCGGCCGGGATCGCGCCGCATCAGTTTCGCGTACGGCTCGGCCGGCTTCGGCACCACAAAGGGATCGCCGGGCTCCCCGCCCGCCGAGACGTCAAGCGCCGCCGCGGTGTCGCGCACGCTGCGGGAGATCACTCCTTCGCTCGATGCGCCGTACCAATATTCGCCATAGGCCGGGCCTGAGGAAATGCGTGCGCGCGAGGGACGTAATCCGAACAGGCCGCAACAGGCGGCGGGAATGCGGATGGAGCCGCCGCCGTCATTGCCTGCCGCCATCGGCACGACGCCCGAGGCGACCGCGGCTGCGGCGCCGCCGCTGGAGCCGCCCGGCGTGTGATCGAAATTCCAGGGATTGCTGGCGCGGCCGAACAGTTGCGAATCCGACACGGCCTTGAGCGCAAATTCCGGCAAATTGGTCTTGCCGAAAATCAAGAGCCCCGCATCGAAATAGCGCCGCACCACATGGGCGTGTTCGGGCGCGACGACGCCGAGCATCGATCGGCTGCCATAGGTCGTCGGCAGGCCGGCATAGTCCTGCGCGCAATCCTTGATCAGGAAGGGAACGCCGGCGAAAGGACCGGCAAGCGGCTTCTTCAATTGGGAGCGGGCTTCGTCCTCCATCAGGCGGCAGATCGCATTCGTCTTCGGCTGGGCCGCCGCGCTCTGCCGCAGCGCGAGGTCAAGCAATTCCCCCGCGCTGATCTCCCCGCGCGCAATGCATTCAGCCAGCCCGACCGCGTCGTGCTGCAAATACTCGCTTGATTTCATGGCGCGCCCCCCGAAGGCAATCGTATCACGCCATGCAGGGTTAAACTAGCCTGCGCTAAATAAGCGGCGGCTTACTTTTCCGGTGATTTCGACACGACGACCGAGAAGGTGGATCGTGCGGTTGAGCTCAATCCAAATTCACCTTGGCATGGAGCAACCGAGGCTGGACTTACGGCAATTGGCGGTTGGTCGCGCTCGCCGACCGGGGGGTGAATAAAGCGTCGACTTCCGAAATTGGCACTTTTCCGACATGCCGGGGTGGTCTGACTATGTCCGTTCATAGCGGCAGACCGAAAGTGGCCCTACCACGGTCGAAACGACGCGATTGACCCAACTGAGACGTCGAGCCCTCAATCCTCCCTTGCAGTTTCTTAAATCCGCGTCTCCCCCATCTCGTGGTGTTAGGCCGTGTTCTTGGCCATCGTAATGTTGGCGGCCGTCGAATTTGATAGTTGCGCGTCCAAAGCGGCCAGACGACAATCAATTGCGCTGATGACCCGGCGTGAGAAAGGTCCAAGATGCGCATAAGCTGCAATCATCGCTACTGCAATTCGTGCCGAGGACGAGTCTCGCTTGGCGCAGTTGAGGAAGGTTCGCCAAAACGGATCGTGCGCTTCGGGAATGGCGGTGACGACGCGATGCACGGTCTCTAACGCTCGTACCTTGACACGGAGGTCACCGACAGGCAGTTCGCGACGTTGCCTCGAACGGTCGAGCATCGTCATCAATCGGTCAACACGGCCGGCGTAGGCGGCAGGGTGATAGATGCTCTCCAGAATTTGTCTGTAGTCCGTCAATATGTCGCGCAATGGACGCGCCGGATCGAAATTTATGCCGTCGGTGCACTGATCGCCGCCGGTGGTTGGGCCCAAATCATGATTTGGGTGCAGCCGACCTTCACGTGCAAGACGGAGCGTGAGCTGTGTGTTTGGCAAGGCATAGAGCAGGCCAATCATGCAGACGGGGATGGCCGCTTCCTCGATGAAGTCGCTCATGGCATCCGCGATCGAGACTTTCTCGCTGTCGAAGCCCACAATGAAGCCCGCGGTGACGAGCATCCCGGCGCCGTATATCTTGTGAATGCTCTCAGCGATATTGCGCCGGGTATTCTGCTTCTTCTTCATCGCGACCAGGGTTGCAGGGTCCGGACTTTCGATGCCGACGAAAATGCCGAAGAAGTTGGCCGCGGCCATCATTTCCAGGAGTTCCGGATCATCGGCCAAATTGACCGAGGCTTCTGTCGAAAACTCGAACGGATAGTCGTGTGTGCGTTGCCATGCGGCGAGTTCGGGAAGAAACAGCCTGAGCGACTTCTTGTTGCCGATGAAGTTATCGTCAACAAAGTCGAGATGGCCGCGATATCCCATCTTGTAGAGCGCATCGAGCTCGGCGAGCATCTGCGGGATCGTCTTGGTCCGTGGCACCCGTCCGTAAAGCTCGATGATATCGCAGAACTCGCAGGTGAAGGGGCAGCCGCGCGAATACTGCACACCAAGATAAAGATAATCCTGAAATTTGAGCAGGTCGAAACGCGGCACCGGCGTCTTCGTGACGTCGGCCTGGAACTTGGGCGCTGTGAAGACGCCCGATCGCGCGCCGCTCTCCCAAGCCGCAACGAACTGGTCAATAACACCTTCGGCCTCACCGAGTACCTGAAAGTCGGCTGCGGCGTAGATGTGCGGACTTGAGGTGGGATCGGGGCCGCCGACGACCACCGGCTTGCCCCGTGAGCGACAAACCTCGATCAGCCGCAGCGTGTCGGCCTGTTGCGGCAACATTCCGCCGGTGAAGACGAGGTCAGCCCAGGCAAAATCGTCGTCCGCGATTGACGCCGTATTGCAGTCAATAAGGCGCACCGTCCAGCTGCCGGGTAACATCGCGGCGACGGTAATCAGGCCCAGCGGAGGCGCGGGGCGGCGAACTCCCATCAATTTGCAGGATTCAGCAAAGCTCCAGAAGGAGTCCGCAGCGAAGCGCGGATAGAGCATGAGTACGTTGCACGGGCACGGCATGTTCATGGTGACCCAGGACGGCCAATGTCACAGTGCGTCCGTCTTACCCGACGAACGCAGCCGCGACCGCAAAGAGCCACAATAGAACTAACCTGACGCTCCTTACAGGGCTCCCGAGCCAATAATTGCGCGATCTTTTTTTGACGGATGCCGCAGAAATGGCACACAATTGAACGATTTTGGTGTTGGCGAGGCGTGATACGGCAGCTCTTGAGACTCTATTTTTGAAGCCGCACTGTCTTGTGCCAATCTGCCGCCGATGATCCGGCGTTGCGGCACATAAAGCATGGCCCACGTTACCTTGGCGAACGGTAATGCACGACTTGCCGCATCAGTTGATGGCCCCCAATGTAGTGATTGGGGCGGGTCACTGGCGCGGCGAAGGCATGGCCCTCGTCGAGGCGATCAAGTGATCTCGACGTCTTGGGCGTTTTGACTGGCGGGGAAAACATGACAGCACCACGCGACAAACTCGGAAGGCCGATCGTCGTCGTCACCGGCATGGGCATTGTGACCTCGCTCGGTGCCGGCAAGACCGATAACTGGGCGAAACTGACTGCCGGCTGTTCCGGCATCCGCACCATCACCCGTTTCCCGATTGATGGTTTGAAGACGACGATGGCCGGAACGGTCGATTTCGTCGTCGTCGAGCCGCTTTCGTCAACCGGCATCACCGAACGGCTTGCCGAAATGGCCACCGAAGAAGCGCTGGAGCAGTCGCGCATCGGAACTAAGGGCGATTTCCCGGGACCGCTATTTCTCGCGGTGGCCCCGGTCGAAGTCGAATGGCCGCAGCGGTTCGAGCTGGGCCGTGCCACTGGCAGGCAGGACCCGAACTACGACGATCTCCTGCGCATCAGCGGCGGCGGAAAATATGCGCCGTATCACCACCGTTTCATGTTCGGCTCGGTGGCCGGCCGCCTTGCGGAAACCTTCGGCACCAAGGGGTCGCCGATTTCGCTGTCGACCGCCTGCGCTTCCGGCGCGACCGCCATCCAGCTCGGCGTCGAAGCTATCCGTCGCGGCGAAACCGACGCTGCGCTGTGCGTCGGGACCGATGCTCCGGTCAATCCGGAAGCGATGGTGCGGTTTTCGCTGTTGTCCGCGCTCTCGACCCAGAACGATCCGCCGCAGGCTGCCTCAAAACCGTTCTCGAAGAACCGCGACGGCTTCGTCATGGCGGAAGGCGCAGGTGCGCTGGTGCTCGAAAGCTACGATGCGGCGGTTGCGCGCGGCGGGCCGATCCTTGGCGTGCTGGCCGGCTGCGGCGAGCTCACCAATTCCTTTCATCGCACCCGCTCCAGCCCCGACGGCAAGCCGATTATCGGTTGCGTGCTGAAGACGTTGGCGGACGCCGGCATGACGCCGGAACAGATCGATCACATCAACGCCCACGGCACCTCGACGCCGGAGAACGACAAGATGGAATATCTGGCCATGTCGGCGGTGTTCGGTGAGCGCGCCAAACAAATTCCAGTGTCGTCGAACAAATCGATGATCGGCCACACCATCTCGGCCGCGGGCGCAGTTGAGGCGGCGTTCTCGCTGCTGACGCTGGAGCACCAGCGCATTCCGCCGACCATCAACTACGAGAACCCGGATCCGGCAATCCCGCTCGACGTGGTCGGCAACAAGGCCCGCGACGCCAAAGTGACCGCCGTGATGTCGAACTCGTTCGGCTTCGGCGGCCAGAACGCGTCGCTGGTCCTGACGCGCGAACCGGCCTAGCCGGCGCCGCCCCTTCATGCACCCGTTGCTTGCCCGAACCAAGGCTCGTATGCGCGACACAGCCAAACAGCTTGGCGCAGCGGCGGTCGGCGCGCTGACCGTCGGGCTATTGCGCGCCACGCGCTATCTCGATCCCGCCAAGACCGCCGACCTGTTCGGCCGCCTCTCGCGCTTGATCGGCTCGAAGCTTCGCGAGGACAAGATAGGTCGCGACAATTTGAAGGCGGCCTTTCCGGAGAAAACGCCGGAGGAAATTGAGGCGATTCTTGCCGGCGTCTGGGACAACCTCGGCCGCGTTGGCGCCGAGTTCGCCCATCTCGACCGCATCTGGGACTATGATCGCGATCATCCCGAGAAACTCAGTAAAATCGATTTAGCCCCGCGAACCATCGAGCTGTTCGATGGGCTCCGCAATGACGGCAAGCCGGCCTTGATCTTCGCGAGCCATCTGGGCAACTGGGAATTGCCGGCGCTCGCCGCCGTTGCGCATGGGCTTGACGCCGCGATCCTGTACCGCCGGCCGAACATTGCCTCCGCCGATCGCATCATCCAGGAGATGCGGCAGGTGAAGATGGGCACGCTGATTCCGACCGGACGCGACGCGCCCTTAAGGCTCGCCGAAGCGCTGCAAAGGGGTCAGCACGTCGCCATGCTGGTCGACCAGTATCTGACCGGCGGCGTCGAGGTCACGTTCTTCGGTCGCAAGACCCGCGCCAATCCGTTGCTGGCGCGGCTGTTGCGGCAGGTCGAATGCCCCGTTCACGGCGTGCGGATCATCCGCCTGCCCGGTCACCGCTTTCGCGGCGAACTGTCCGAGGAAGTAAAGCCGGTGCGCGACGCCGCTGGCCAGATCGACATCCCGGGCACCACGCAGGCCGTCACCTCGGTGATCGAGGGCTGGATCCGCGAATATCCGGATCAGTGGCTGTGGCTGCACCGAAGGTGGCGGTGAGGTCTTGATCTCATGGTGAGGAGCCCGGCTTCGCGCGTTTCGAACCATGAAGGCCCCGATGCGGCCATGAACCCTCGAACCAAAATCGAATTTTTCCGTCGCGGAATGTGCAGTCATATTCTGCGATCAGCGAAAGTGGAATGTACCCGGTGGCAGCTACATCTCCCGGAGTGCGGCAGAGCGGACTCTCCGCGAATGGTTCTCCACTTCCGAGTTTGCCGAGTGGCCCGGGGGAATTTCGTCCCGAGCCCCTCACAGAACCGAACTTGACACTCTCGCGTCATCCGGCTCGTGCCACCGCACGAAGGCTGCCGCCTTCCATTGAACATCGGGTTCGGTCGTGTCCCCGGCTGGAGCGAGAGGATTCGAACTCATGCATTCCTGACCGAACCCGGTCTCCACGCGCGATACGCGGCATTTTGGAATTGACTAGATATATCAGTCACCTAGCGAGGACTTGATATTGATCTGCCGCGGCGAGTGCTAAGTCCCCTCACACCGGATGAGGCAAAATAAAAACGCCTCTTTCTTGGCGCCGCTCCTATTGCAGGAGAATCGGCAGATTAAGCGGGCCGCGGAAACCGAATCCGTGCCAGCGCACGCCCGAGGGATCAGGCAAGGTCATGTTGGGGAAGCGCTCGAACAGCATGGGCAGCAGGATCGCGCCAACGGTTCGCCGCGACAGGTGCGCGCCCGCGCAGTGATGCGGGCCGTTGCCAAAGGCCTGGTGAGGATTGGGCTCACGCAGCCCGTAGTAGTTTTCGCCATCGTCGAAGACGTCCTCGTCTCGATTGGCCGACGCCTGGATCGTCATCACGGTGTCGCCTTTCGGGATGAAGCAGCCGCGGATCTCGGTGTCCTCCATAACGAGCCTTGAACTCGCCTGGATCGGCGCCACCCACCGCACCCCTTCCTCGAAGGCGGAGCGCCATTTGTCGCCTGCGCGCACGGCGTCAAGCTGATCCGGATTCGTGAGCAGGCCGTAGAGGATCGTCAGCAGGGCGTCGCGCGGCTCGTTGATGCCGCCGCCGATCGCGATCTTCACATTGGCGATCATCTGGCTTTCCGGAATCGGACTCTTCGCGTTCACCATAAAGGAGAGCGCTGAGGAATCCGGTTCGGCCCGCACGCGTTCGGCGTTGGCGCGAATACATTTGTCCATTTCCGCATTGGCGATGTCGGTCGCATCGAAAGGCCCCGGCGTCCAGCCGAAATTGCCGGCGCCGTCGATCAGCGTCTGCGACCATCGCTGCATGTCCTCATCGTTCGCGTCGGGAACACCCATCGCATGTGCCAGAATCCGCGCGGCAAGTGGTCCTGCGAGACCGGGAAAGAGATCGACAACCTCACCGCGGGGCAGCCGGTCAAGATACGCCGCCGCCAGTTTCGCATACAGCGGCTCCCAGACGGATTCGATCGTCTTCGGCATCAGGGCCGGCATCATCGCCATTCGTTCGGTCCGGTGCTCGTCGTGGTCCTTGCGCATCAGCGTGTGCGCGAGAAAGGCGCGCTTCATGGGCGTGTTCGGGTCGTCGGAGCTGAACAACGCCGCGTTGTCCTTCACGTATTTGGTGTCGGCGGCCTTGGTGAGGAAGGTGCGGCCCACGGATTTGACTCGTAATACGGGCGCTTCGCGCCTCAGGCGCCGGTAGATCGGATAGGGATCGCGCGTGAGCTCTTCGATCGTGATGGTCTCGTCCAGTGGGGCCAGGCACGCGGTCGGCATGGGGTGATCCTGTTGGCTGTTGGCCTGTATGTGCCGAGGCGGAGCATATTGGCAGGCGAGAAACAGCACAATCCGGTGTCCGCCGCACCGGCAGCCGCGAAGCCGGCACGCTCCTCCGCCGCGCCGGAACCGAATAAGAGAAGAATTCAAGACCAAGCCTGATTATACCGGGAGGAAAACCGGCATCGACAGCGACAATCGCGCCGTTGAAGGTAATGCATGCGAGCGACGACAAGCCTGCTCCCTAATGGACATCGGCTTGCACAGCCCGTCGCCCGATTTAACGTTCTTTTGCCGGCGCTACGTCAATCTGTTTTATTGTCTCCGGTCACTTACTACCCGAAGGTCGATTCTGCTGATCAGATCCGAACGGAGCGCCTCGGCGGCGCTCATGGCGGCCATCGTTTGCTGCAAAGTACTGACGTTCGATCCGAGCGATACGATTCCGCCCAGCACCACGGCAATCGATCCGATCGCGGCGACCTGATTGGACCCGAATAGGCCGAGCATCATCAAGAGCGGCAATGCGACGCCGCCGGCGATGGCCGCCTTGGAAACCAATATAATCTTTCGGCATCGCTCGCAGACCTCGGCAAGCTCCTCGAGCTGCGCTTCGATCCGTGAAATTTCCTCGATCGGGTTGTCCTCGTCGGTCAGATTCAAGATCGATATCCGATTGGTTCGCTGTCGTAGGTAGCAGCAGATTGCATGCGCACCCGGTTGAGACATTGAGACGAAAGCGCACTGCCACGTCTAGCAGGCAGTGATTTATTCTTCGGTCTCCAAGCCGAATCTCCAGAAAACGGGAGTTTTATCGAGTTCGGCCGGAGACTTTTGGGAATTTCGGGCCAAAAGTTAGAACGCCGGCCTCAGTGGCGATAAGAAAAGCCCCTGTTTGGCAGGCCTTTCTCATCCGAAGGAGAAATTCTCTCAAAACAAGAGTGCCTGGCTGACCTGAAAGGATTCGAACTTCCATTCCATATTACCGTTTCAGAAAATGCCTGTGAAATGTCGACGGAATTTCCGCTGTTTTGACCCAAAGTTCGACTTGGAGGCTTTTGCAGCTGCGAGTTGTGGACGCGCGCCAGCCGGTTATCCTCCAGTAGGCCGCTTACCACGCATTGCTGCGCGTTAAAGCAGGTTCCCGGGCCGTCCCCGTGGAAACCGTCAAGAGATGGCTCCGGTCCCAGCTCTGGCGGCGATGCTTTTTCGGCTTTAGCGATGCCGCCGATGCCTTTACCGGGGCGCTGGCATCGGGCGATGCCGATGCCATTGGCGTCTCACCCTTCACCGGTTCGCGTCCGACTTCACGGCGCGGCCAGGCAAAATCGTCGGCGCGACCGGCCGGCGCCGACAAAGGCTCACCTTTGACCAAGACCCGCGCCGCCAGCGCATCGACCGCCACCGGCCGCGCCCCCGGACCGCCGAGCAATTGATCGGTGCCGACAGAGGAGGCCACCAAGGGAACGATCGGTCCGGCCAGCGGACGCGGCGCCGGCTGACCCGGCAGCGCATTGGCGTCGGGCGTTGCCGGTTCGGTCGGCAGCGCAATCGGCGCGGAACGCGCAGCCAACAGCCGGTTGATCTCGCGCTCGACATAATGTGCGAGCTTGCTGGCGCCGGCCTTGGTGAAGTACACGCCGTCGTAAGAGCGCAGCCGGCGGATCTGGCCTTCGAAGTCCGGACCTTGCTGCAGAAAGCGGCCGGCTTCATCGACAAAGCCGTCCCAGACATCAACATAGGTAATGCCGGCCTTGCCGGCCGCATCGCGATACAGCGAATCCAGGAACAGAGTGTCTGCGGTCGCCTTGGGGCCACGTACCACCGGCAGACCGACCCACAGCACCGGCACACCCTTGGACTTAAGCACGCCGATCATCTCTTCGATCTTCTTGGTGTAGAGTTCGACCCAGCGTTCCTCGCGAAACTCATAGAGGCCGTTCGGCGAACGCGTGCTTTTCTCCGGTGCGATGGCCGGCGGCGCATCGCTGTTTTCGGCGGCATCGTCCGGCGACAATTCGGAATCCGTCGCCTTGTCATCCGGTTTTCCGGCGCCATCGGGCTTCGCGGCGGGTTTTGCATCTGAAGGCTTGCCATCCGGTTTGGCCCTAGCGTCCTTGTCGCTCTTCTTGTCCGACGATTTATTGTCGGATTTAGCGGCCGCCGGCTCGCGGATCGCGACACGGTCATTGAGCCCGAGCATGATGACAATGGCGTCCGCTTTTTCGGTGGCGAGAATGCCTTTGGCGGCGGCGGCCCAATCGGCCGGATCGCCCTTCGGCTGATATTTGATCAAACCGGAGACGGTCCTGTGTCTGCGGATCACGCCAATTTCAGGCTGTTCGGCATAGGCATCCTCAAGACCATAGGCGAGCCAGTCCGCCATGGCGTCACCGAGCACAAGAATGTGGCGCTCCGGTACAGTGTCGCGTTTCTCGGGCAGCGGCGCCTTTGAAAAATCCTCGCGCACGGGCGGTGGTGTTGGCCGCCTATCCCAACGAGGCTGGGGCATTTGCTGCTGGAACGGCTCAAACATGTTGTGACCAAACCAGCCGCCACCGAACCCGCCGCCACCCCGTTGTGGCTGCGACCGCTGCTGAAATCCGCCGAAATTGAAGAACTGCGCCGAGGTGGGTCCGACAATGCCGAGCACCATCCCCGCCGCGATGGCCAGCGCAATCAGCGGGCCGCTCTCGGTAAAGATGCGCAGCTTCTTTAGTTTGTCTGGCATGCTCTTGCACCGCACAAGACGGAGAACTTGCCTCGACACAAACTAGCACTAAGGCTCGATGACGAGTCTCAGATTACCGTGAAGTGCGTTACCGTCTGTGCGGACCAAACGAAGCAACAGCCCACGTCCGCTTCGGGTCCCAAACGGCGACATCGCGGCGTCTTGGGAATGTCCGGCACCCCTCAGAACGACGGGGACAGAGCGCGATAAACGTCGCAAATCGACAAATCAAGGATACATGAAGCCTCGATACGGCTTACCGCGGACGTCATCTCAGGCGACTGAGTTCAACGCGCTTGCAGGGCGCAACGCTCATCGAACCGGACGTGCCCGATTAAGGCATCCGGATCTTCGACTGGCTTCACCGTAAGACACACAGCGGCGGCCGTTAGCGGCAGCTATCGCTTCGGAAGAACATCATATCGAACGATGCTGTTGTTCATGGTTCCCGTCAGGACTCGATCGGCGCGGCAGCGTGAACCGCACCTTGAACGATAAACGCGTCGATCGCGTCGCGGCTGTATCCGAAGTCCGAAAGGACCCCGATGCTATCCTGCCCGATAGCCGGCGCTGGACATAATGCATCTTCGGAGAGACCGACTGTCCCAGGCGTGCGGGCCGAATAGACGAGGCCGACCCCCGGTGTTTCCATGCAGACCGATCCTTTTGTTGCGTCGACGTGCTTGTCCCGCAGCCAATCGACAGGACTGAGGATGCGCTCCGAAATGATGTCGGCGGCCTGCAAACGCGCAAGCCAATTCTCGGTCGTCTGCGTCAGGAATGCATCGCGCATCTGCGACATGAGCTCGTCGGCGAAGTCGGATCGCTTCGCGAAGTCCGCAAAGCGGGGATCGGATGCAAGGTCTTCGCGGCCGATCACAGTGCAGAGACGCTGGTACTGCGGCTCGGTCACCAGCGTGACCATGAGCCAGCCATCAAGCGTCTTGTACGATCCCGCCGGCACGTTGAGTGCGCGCGGCGACCCGCCTTCGAGCACATATTCGGCAAGCTTGTGTCCAAGCAACGCCGCCGTCGATTGGGCAAGGCTGACATCGATCCATCGCCCCGTGCCGACGGTTGCCCTCGCAAACAAGGCCGTCGCAATCGCCTGAAAACCGTACACCCCCGTCCCGATATCGGAAATCGTGGTGCCAACCCGATGCGGCACCTTGTCGTTGCCCACATTGACCGAAACCAGACCGGAAAACGCCTGCGCCACGGAGTCCGTGCATGGCCGCGCGGCGTAAGGACCGCTCTGTCCGAAACCGCTGACCGACAGGTAGATCAAGCCCGGATTATCCTTGCTCAGAAGGTCATAGCCAAGCCCAAGTCGCCCTGCGACGCCGGGCCGGAAGCCTTCGATGAAGACGTCCGAGTCGGCAGCCAAACGTCGAGCTATCTCGATCCCCTTTTCATTTTTGAGATCAAGGCAAAGGCTGCGTTTGCCGCGATTGTAGACAGCAGACAACGTGGAGTGCTTTCCGTATGTCGTGCCCAAGCGCCGCGCCCAATCGCCCTCCGGCGGCTCCACCTTAATGACGTCGGCGCCGTAAGCGCCTAGCAACATCGCGCAGTATGGCGAAGCAACTCCCTGCCCGAAGTCGAGAACGCGCAAACCTCGATACGGCTCGTCATGCGTCGGCGCCAATTTTCGTTCAAATCCCATTTTATTCTCCCGGCCTGAGAACGACTTTTCCGATCACGACGCGGCTTTCGACCCGCCGCAGTCCGTCAGCGAAGCCGGCAAGCGGCAAAGCGCAATCGACCGCTGGATGCAATTTGCCCTGGTCGAACAGGCGAAACAGATCGGCAAACAGCGTTCGAACGCGCCCGCGCGTTGCGCTATCCGCCTGCGTCTTGCCCCAGGCCATATAGAAGCCCCAGTACAGTCCAATGACCGTAAGGTTCTTGACCAGGATCAGATTAGCGGGGATCTGCGGAATGCGGCCCGAGGCAAAGCCGATCGGGAGCAACCGGGCAAGAGGCGCGACGCATCGCAGCGACTTGTCGAAAACGTCACCACCGACGGGATCGAACACGACGTCGGCGCCCCGCCCTTCGGTCAGTTCAAGCACGACCTGGCGAAAGTCTTCGTTTCGGTAATTGATTCCATGATCGGCGCCGTGTGCGATTGCCACGGCGACCTTGTCCGGACTTCCAGCCGTCGCAATTACGCGGGCGCCCAGCGCCTTGCCTAATTCGACCGCGGCAAGTCCGCTCGCGCCAGCAGCGCCATGGACCAACAGCACTTCGCCCGGCAAGAGCGCCGCGCGCCACGTCAACGCTGCGAACGCCGTGGCATAGATCGTCGGAAAGTGAGTCGCCTCGTCAAATCCGAGACCGTCCGGAATTTTGAAGACGTTCTCCGAAGAAACCACCGCCTCATCGGCAAACCCACCGGACGGCAAGCCTGCGCAAACGCGGTCGCCCACCCGCAAATCCGGACCGGCGTCAGACGCAATTTCGGTAACGAAACCGGCAATCTCAGTACCCGGTATAAAAGGCGGCACCGGACGGTTCTGGTGTTTACCCTGCGCAACAAGGATGTTCGCGAAGCTCACCCCCGCAGCGCGGACGGCTATCCGAACCGAGCCCGAAACGAGCGACGGCGCCGCTGCGGTTTCGACGTTTAACGCGTCGATGCCCCCGAAATCATGGCCGACTACAGCGCGCATAAGTCACCCATCCGCTTTAGCTCCATGCCGGCCTTCTCCGCCCGCAAAACGGGCAGCGCCACTTTGGGCTTCCACACGACGCGCTTCGGCGGCAAGACGCATCTCCTGCGCGATCGCTTCCTGCTCGGGAAGGTCCCATTGACGGATCGCCGACATCCGGTCCGAGCGCATGGCGATCTGCGGGAACGCGGCGATCTCGTGCGCGAGTTCTATCGCCCTGGCCAAAGATTGGCCGTCCGCCACCAAGCGGTCGGCCAACCCGATCGCCAGCGCTTCAGCGCCGCTGACTTTGCGGGCTGTCAAAAGCATGTCGAGAGCCCGCCCGGAGCCGACCAGGCGCGGCAACCGCACCGTGGTCCCGTCGCTCATGGGGACGCCCCAACGCCGCGACAACACTGCGAAAGTGGCGCTCTCTTCGGCCACGCGGAGGTCGCAGCGCAATGCAACACCAAGACCGCCCGCGCAGGCGTAGCCGGCGACGGCGGCGATGACCGGCTTCGACAGCACATCATGACAGGGACCGTCAGGATCACCCGCCCAGGGCTTGTAGTCCTGACCGGATGCCAGCGCTTTCAAGTCCGCGCCGGCGCAAAAGTGGCCGCCCTCGCCTGTCAGGACTGCCACCCGCAGTTCTTCAGACACGTCGAACCTGCGCAGCGCTGCAGTCAAGGACTGGGCCGTTTCATTATCTAGCGCGTTGCGTACGGACGGCCGGTTGATCGTGATGATCATCACCGGCCCGTCAACCCGGGTCAGTAGTTTAGCCGTCTCTGACGAAGAGTTTCCGTCCGAGCTTTTTCCAATTGCCACGGGCGTCACTTCGAATTCAGGAGCGGGCATTCGCTCTCTTGCTCCGGACGCCAGGCTTTGTCGCCTGGAATGGTCGCGATAATCTTCCAGTAATCCCATGGCTTTTTTGATTCTGCGGGCGTCTTCACCTGCGTCACATACAGGTCGCGCAGCACGCGGCCGTCGGCACGGATCTTTACGTTGTGCGTGAACGCGTCGTTGACCGGCATGGCGAGCATCTGTGCTGCGACTTTGGTTCCGTCATCCGTCTTCGCCGCCTCAACGGCCTTCAGATAGTGATGTACGGAACTGTAAACACCAGCCTGAACGATCGAAGGCGGACGCCCCATCTTGTCCCAGAAGCGCTTCGAGAATTCACGGCTGCCGTCATCGAGATCATGATAATAGGTGGTCGACGAAACCAGGCCCTGGCCGTTTTCCAGACCCATTGCATGAACGTCGTTGATGAACATCAGGAACGTGACGACTTTCGTCTCGCCGCCCATGATCTTGAATTCGTGAGCCTGCTTGATGGCGTTACTGGTATCGCTGCCCGCGGTCGCGAGCGCGAGCACCTTTGCGCCCGAACCCTGCGCCTGCAGCAAGAATGAAGAAAAGTCCGGCGTGTCGAGTGGTGTGCGGACCGATCCGACGATCTTGCCGCCTCCGTCCTTGACGCGTTTGATGGCCTCGCTCTCCATCGACTTGCCGAACGCATAGTCCGCGGTAATGAAGAACCAGGTGTCCCCGCCTTGACGGAGCACACCCTCGGGCGGCGCGGCGGCCAGGGCGTACGTGTCGTACATCCAGTGCGTACTGTAGGGCGAGCAAGACTTTCCCGTGATCTCGGCGGTCGCCGGCCCTGACATCAAGATTATCTTTTTTTTCTCGCGCGAGACGTTTTCCATGGCCAGTGCCGCAGCGGATGATCCGGCGTCGGCGATAGCGTCGACGCCACCGGTATCGTACGCCTGCCGCGCGAGATTGGACGCGATGTCGGGCTTGTTCTGATGATCGGAGGATACGATCTCGATAGGCAGCCCCAGCACCTTTCCACCGTAATCCTCCGCGGCAAGCTGCGCCGCGACGATCGATCCCTTACCACCAGCGTCGGCGTAGATGCCGTTCATGTCGTTGATGATGGCGATCCGAACCACATTGTCCGAAACCTGTGCAAATGCCGGCGAAGCCGCTGCACTCGCAAGGAAGAAAAGAGCGCTCAGACGTTTTTTCATTTTTGAACCTTTCGTTTTCCGTCGACTACGACGGCCTTCCGCAGCAGCCGATCAACTTCTTCCGCCGCATAACCGAATTCCTCAAGAATTTCGCGCGTGTGCTCGCCCAGCGCCGCGGATGCGGAAACGCGAGAGCCTGACGTCCCCGTGCCAGGGATCTGCATTAGAGGCATGCCCTCGAAGGCGCCCCCTTCGAGCGTTGCCACAAAATCGGACTTCCGGACGTGTGGATCGTCGAGGAACGAAACGTAATTCTGCACCGGACCGCAAAGCACGTCGTGCTCTTCGAACTTCTTGATCCACTCCGCGCTCGGCCTGGTCGTCAGCACCGCGGTGACTGCGTCGGTGATTTCGGCGGCGTGCTGCAGCCTGCCGCTCTCGGTAGCAAAGCGCTGGTCGTCGATCCACTCCTCCTTGCCGATGGCGCGACAGATGCCGTGAAACATCGCGTTCGAGACGCACGAAAGATTGATGTGCCCGTCCGACGTGACGAACGTTCCGATCGGCACGCTCAGCGCCGGACTCGGCCGATCCCGATGCATGGCGCCGTCTACGATCGGCATCGCCTGGAAGGCGGCTGCGACCTCAATAAGCGAAATTTTGATATGACGGCCGCCCCGCCCCGCCAGGCGCGAATAAAGTGCGGCGCCAACCTGCTGTGCCGCATAGACGCCGGCGGCAGTGTCCACGGCGAGCATGCCAATGCGCCGAGGCGCTCCTCTTGCGTCCTTATTCATGTTCATCATGCCAGTGAAGCCCTGCACGATGGCGTCAGTCGCAGGACGTTTGGCGTAAGGGCCGGGGCCAAAGCCGAGAATCGACACATAGACGAGGTTTGGATTGTCGGCACGCAACTGCGCATCAGCGATGCCCATGCGCTCTACAACTCCGGGGCGGAAATTTTGGATGACGACGTCCGCGCCTTTAGCGAGGCGCGCCAATATCGCACGACCTTCGGCGCCCCCGCCGTCCAGGCAGATCGCCCGCTTCCCTATGTTGGGGACCATGCTGAACGCAGTGTGCCCCTCAATTGCGCCGCCGATCTTCCGGGCCCAGTCCCCAACCGGCGGCTCAACCTTGATTACAGACGCGCCGTTGCGCGCGAGTATCGCTCCGCAATAGGGGCCCGCAAAACCTTGACTGACGTCGAGGACACGAAGCCCTGCATAGTCGAAACTCAAAACTGTTTCCTTCCTCTTAGATACTGGGTAGTATGTTGCTTAACACCTACTGCGTAGTATGTTAGGTGTCAAACCGCTCTGCAGTGTGGATATCCGGAATGGCCAGCCGATCAACCAAACTTGAACGTCCAGACGGTGAGCGTGGAACGGAAATTCTCGACGCGGCCGCTCGCGCGTTCATGCGACAGGGATTTGCGGCGACCTCGATCGACCGCGTCAGCGATGAGATCAATTCGACCAAGGGCGCCATCTACTACTATTACCGGAGCAAATCGGATCTCTTCTTCGCAGTGCACCGGCGCGGAATGGAGCTGACCGAGGCGGCGATACGCCCGCCGTACGAACGGGCCGGCACCTATCGCGAAAAGCTTCACGGCATGGCCGTCGCCCACACGTTTCTCGTCATGGATCAGCTCCCCTATCTCAGGGTCGTCGCCCAGGGACTTGAGCTCCATTTGCTCGAACGCACGAACGAAAGCGAGCGCGCCGAACTTGCAGAGGTCGCCGCGCTGCGCGAGGCCAACGAAACACTATACATCGACGTCATTGAAGCAGGTATCAAGAAGGGAGAGTTCCGGAAGCTGGACGCCCGCCTGATCGCAAAGCCCATGCTCGGCGCGCTCAATTGGACCTCGCGTTGGTACCATCCGCGCCCGGACGAGACCAAAAAGGCCCGCACCGCCATAGCGCAATCCATCGCCGATTTCGTGGTGGCGGGCATCGAAAGGAAATGAGTTTGAGCATCGAAAAGCAGGCCGGACACACCGGTGCGGCCGACGGCCCGGCGTTTGCGGCAATTGAACTCATCTACCACTCCTACCTGACCGGACTCGTCCTGATGCTTGTCTCGCGCGCCGGCGCGGCGAAGGCAGCAGAAGTGGTTTTCCGGACCTTCCGCCGACAGCAGTTGGCGCGATTCCTCCCGGGGCTGCAAAAGCTCGGGCTGGCGGACTTGCCGCATGCGGTGGCATGCGCGCAGTACCACTATCTCTCCAACCAGGTCGGCGGGGTGAAAGTCGAATATGTTTACGAAAATGACCAGAAGGCCTGGGTTCGATATCCGCCGCCCCGATGGATATGGTCGGGCACGGCGATCTGCGGCATTCCATCGGAGGTGTCGCGGGCCATGCTGCGCGGATGGCACGCGAACAACGGCGTCGTGCTGAACAATCCGAAATTGGGATTTGTTTGCACGGGGCAGACGGTCGACGGCCAACCGGGCCTGGAGGGGTATTACAAGGAGTGGGATCACGATCTCGCGCCCGAGGAAAGGCTTCAGTTTTCTCCCGGCGAAACGTGCCCGCCATTCGACATCAAGAGCGCTCCGCGCCTTTCGGCCACCGACTGGCCGGCGGAACGGCTGCAGAAGGTGCTGCGCAACTATGCGATGGAGTACGTCACCTCGATTGTGCCGGAAACAATTGCGGTGCTGGGCCCCGATGAAGGTGGTCACCTCGCCGCCGCGGCCGCCCGCCTCGTCGGCATGCATACGTTCGACGACGTGGCGGCCCTCCTGGGAGGAGTCGAACCAGGCATCGCCGGGTTCAAGGCCGCTATGTTGCGCCTGGCCAGAGGACAGGGTGACGACGCGGTACTCGACGATGCGTCCGGAGTAACGAGAATCCGGCAGACAACCTGGAAACTGATGGCGGAGCGTCCATCGTTATCCCCGGCGGTTTTCGACGCCTGGAACGAGCTCTGGATCGGCGCCGCGCTCGCCCATGACCGCTTTATCCGGCTCGATGTCACGAAGCGCCGAGACAGCGGTCACGATTATTGGGAATGGCAGATAGCTTAATGTGAGACACGTGGATCAGGTTTTCTTCAAGCCGGTGGCTGAAGATTTCGCCACAAGGACATTTCATGAAGGTGCTGCAGGGCTTCCCGGTTCCCACTCATTGGGAGGTAGACCGCTTGCCAGCATCCCACAGCGCATATTTTCGCGCCGTCCGGTCCCGCGCCGCGCGCCACTCATACCAACGGCCCTATTTATTGACTGTTGCCCATGTTCGGGTGGTGATTGAGGCGATGCGCATTGGGTCGTCTGCGAGGAAGTTCCGGGCGTCGCAGGTTTTATCGACGATGTCGTCGTAATCGTCGAAGACGGTGATCGCGAGTTTGTTTCCGCGCAAATATTCCCAGACGTTTTCCATCGGGTTGAGTTCAGGAGCATAGGGTGGCAGGCGCACAAGGGTAACGTTTTCGGGGATCGTGAGCGCGGCAGCGATATGATAGCCGGCGCCGTCGAGGACGAGAGCGGCGTGGCTGCCTGCCGCCACCTTGTGGCCGATAGCGGTCAAATGCAGCGACATGGTCTCGGCGTTCGCCGCCGGCATGACCAGGCCCGCTGCGACGCGACGTTGCGGACAGGCCGCGCCGAACAGGTAGGCCCAGTCGTAGCGTTGGTCGCGCGGTGCGCGGGGTCTCGTTCCACGTTTGGCCCAGACGCGGGTCAGCGTGCCCTGCTGGCCGATCCGGGCCTCATCCTGGAACCAGATTTCGATCGGCTTGCCTTTGGCGCGGTCGGGGATTTGCGCCGTGACTGTCGCGGCGAAGTTTTTTTAAATGTCTCCTGGGCCTCTTCGTCAGCCTGTGGGTGGCGGGGCCTGACCGACAGTTTGCGGTAGCCGAGCTTGGCCAGAACCTTGCCGACCGAACGCTCGTGGAGCGTGACACCGAAGCGCCGCTGCAATTCGTCGCGCAGATCGACCCGCCGCCAGCGCACGACACCGTGCACCGCGGGGTCGGGACCGGCCTCGACAAGTTCGGCCAATTCGGCTTGCTGCCGCGCCGTGAGTTTTGATCCAGGACCCGGCGATTTGAGATTGCGAAGCCCGGCCAGTCCCGCGGCGTTGTAACGATGCACCCAGTCCCGCAAGGTCTGACGGTCCATGCCGCAGGTTTCGGCCGCCGTCTTGCGGTCCACGCCATCAAGCACCAGCGCAAGCGCAAGTATCCGGCGCGCCGCCGAACTATCCTTCTCTCCGCTCGCCGCCCTGCGAAGCTCTGAAGCCGTCAGATCAAGTCGGGTGATCGATACCGCTGCTCCCATCGATGCCGCTCCTCTCAAAACCAGCATCGAGTCAGAGTTTAACTGATTTGGGAATCCCCAATGAGTTACAGTTTCGGGCCGTTGGTATCAATGCCAACGCGCAGTGCGATCACGCCAGCCCGCACATCACCATAATACATAATAGAAGTGCGCCAGCATTCTTCGCGGGCTTCCTGATCGCGACGGCAGGCAAATCGCCCTCGCGGAATGTGGGATTCCCGCAGTGTTGGACGGGGGGGCCGATTGGCGGTAATCTCCGCCGCCACAAAAGACTGACATCTCCGTATTTACTGAAATGGGAGAAATCAAATGTGGATAATGACGAACAACAGCTACTTGTCCATCGTAAGCAAGGACTGTGGCCCGGCTGAATTAATGGTCAGGGCTCGGCGTGCCGGGGATATCGAGAAGGTATTCCCAGATGCCAATGTAACCCGGAACACCAACAGTGATTATCTGTATCGGGCAGTTCTGCCACGCGATGTGGTAAAACAGGCCTTAGCCGCAATGATCGACCATATCGATTACCCGAACTTCAAGGATAGTGTTGAAGACAGGTCGTTGCATGCTGCCTATGTCGGTGTCTGGTGTGCAATGGCAGGACTACAACACCCGCCGCCAGACATAGAGCGGGCGACCCATGCAAGGTCAGCCCTAACCTCGAAAAACACACTGTAGCACCAGCGAGCCGGACCAGCATCCCGCGGCGCGTTTCGCACGCGTAAGCCGCCCGTGAGGTGCCTGGCAGGTTACTGTTTGTCAGCGGGCGGAGTGGTTAAACGCTCTGCCACGATTGGCTTCACAGGGGCTGTAAGCGGACTTTCAGCCCATTTCACCGCAGGGTCGTCACAACTTATGCATTGGAGGTCGGTGCGGCCGGAGATGGTGGCAACCGGGACCATTCGCTTTCCGCATTTCGGGCAGTGCGCTGTTCGATCCATGAGATCCTCCCCGATTTTCGGACCCCTAACTCGGAACTGAAATTTTTGTTCCATTCGAGCGTTTCGGCAAAAACAGGAGGATTCCATGGAAGCTGCTGCGGTCACGCCGCCGCGAGATCCTCCCTGGATCGGGCGACGAACGTCTCGCGGCGGTAGCGCGGTTTAGGGGTTGCCATGCGAAACCCAACCGGACCACCCGTTGCTCGCCACCGTCTGCCAGATATGATGGAGGGCGCCGTCTGAGCCGGCGGCAAACACTTCCAGGCGACGGTCTCCACTCGGCGCGACCGCCGGGCCATTAAGTAACCGGGCGCCGCCGTTGCCGAGCGAGAACCAGAATAACCATCCATTGCTCGCTTCGGTTTGGTAGGCGTGCCAGAGATTGCCGTCGAGCCCGGTTATGAAAAGCTCCAGCCGACCATCCGCGCTCGGTGCCATTGCCGGATGATCCTGAAAGCCGACGCCGGCGTCGCCAAAAGAAACCCACTCCGACCACGCGCCTCCGACAGCCGTTTGCCAAGCGTGCCATAGCGCGTTGTCATTGCCGCGCACGAATAATTCCAGGCGGCCATCGGCGCTGGCCGCAACTGCCGGACGATCGCTAAACCCCGCGCCGGCCGAGCCGAGGGAATTCCAGCTGGTCCAAGGGCCCGCGGGTGCAGTCTGGGCGATGTTCCACATTACGCCAGTGTCGGACAACACGAAGACCTGCAATTGACCCTGTGCGTCCAGGATCATGGTGGGCGGACCGGTGATGAGCTGTCCTTCGGGCGCCAAATGGGCGAACCACGTCGGATTCCAGGATCCGCCCCAGACATCTTGCTCCAGGCGCCACAGTTCAGGAGGGCCATTCTGCCCGGTGCTGCTGGCGAACAGAATCAAGCGGCCGTCCGCGCCCGCTGCAACAGTAGGCGGGTTGATCATACCGCCGGGTGGGAGGCCGAGCGACGTCCACCCCGACCACCCATTCGACCAGCTCGTTTGCTCAATCTGTTCGAGTGCGCCTCCCACGGCAAGGGTGATCAACCTCCCGTCGCCATTGCGGGCAATGGCGGCAGGCCACTCGCCAAACGGGCCGCCTGCGGACGCCCATCCTGACCATCCGTTGCTCCAAGCTGTCTGCCAAATGTGCCATAGGCTCCCATCGATCGCAAAAATGAACAGCTCGAGGCGGCCGTCACCGCTGGGCGCTAATGCTGGAGATCCGAACAATCTCGGCATGCCATGGTCCTCTGGTTGGAACCCCTCATCTACGCATAGCCAGCACGCTTGCCGGTCGCTACGAATGGCCGATGGCCCGGGAGGATGCTGATATGGGCGAGCTACTCGATGCGTTGAATGCGGCGGCGGCGTGGCGCCTGAAGCCCGAAATCGCCCGTCGACCAAGCCGCAGGAGCTTTTCAGACTGCGAGCCGCCGTGTGGGGGAGGCTATTGATGCAGCCCGGCAGCCGAACATGCCGCTCCACGTCCTTACCAAGTTATATAACAGGAAATTTCATGCACGACCGGTAAGCTTCCATTTCTTGCACTCTTGTTTCTTCGCGGTTCGGACGCGATCTGTTCTCGCCGATCGGCGTCCGGCTTGTCGCGTTCCCGAGCCGGCCCGGCAGTCCGGGTATGGATGAGACCTCCCAGGCTCCGTGCAAAGAACTTCTCCACTTGCACAAGGTCTCCGACTGCACGAGGTTCTTCCAATGCAAGCCATTCGCCATGGGACCGTTTCGCAGCTCAATGCTTGGCCTGTGGTCTCCCCGGTGAACGCTTCACGTCGGCCCTTCCGGGACGCCGCGCATCACTCGGGGGCGGGGCGGATGGCTGGTCTTTACCCCACGGGGGACTTTCACCTCCTATTCTTTGCCAGCTGTCCTGGCGCGCTCCGAGTTGGGTCAATCGCTCCTACTTCACCCGCATTTTCGCCAGTTTTCGTGCCAAGGTCCGGCGATGCATCCCAAGGCGACGCGCCGTCTCCGAAATGTTGAAATCCGAATGCACCAAAGCCTCGTGGATGTGCTCCCATTCGAGGTTCTTGATCGATGTCGGTCGGCTGGAAAGCTCCACTGAAGCGTCCCCGTCGGCTCGCTGAAAGGCGGCTTCGATGTCGTCCGTGTTTGAAGGCTTGGCAAGGTAGTGACAGGCACCGAGCTTGATCGCTTCCACAGCGGTCGCGATACTCGCAAATCCTGTAACCACGACAATTTTCATGTTGGGATCGTGGTCATGAAGTACTTTAACGCATTCCAGCCCCGTGCCGCTGACGAGCTTGAGATCGATGACGGCATATTGGGGTGAGAAGGTCTCAAGAAGATTCTCGATACCATCGACGCGCTGACACAAGCGGACCTGATAACCCCGACGTTCGAAGGACCGGCCCAGCGCCCTGGCGAACGAGGCGTCGTCTTCGACGATCACGAGACGGCGATCAATCTCCATCGCTGGCCCGGGGTGAGAGCGAGGCGAGCGGCAGCCTCAGGGTTACGATCGCGCCTCTGCCTGCCGCGTTCTCCGCCATGACGAGTCCGCCAAGCTTGCGCACGACATTGACCACAAGGAACAATCCGAGACCCCCGCCCGGCCGGCCCTTGCTCGATCGATAGGGTCTGCCGAACTCGGCTAACATCTCCGCGCTGAAGCCAGGCCCCTCATCGGTGACGGTGATGACGAGATCGTCGTCGGTCCGCCCGACACCGACCCTGACCGCGTTCGGCGATGCCTCAAGTGCATTGTCGAACAGATTGAAGATCACCTGCTTCAGCGCGGTATCCGAGACAATCGCCTCGTCCTGCCAGAAAGCATTCGTATACTCGAACCGCCGCGGCGAACGGCTTGCCCGCCATTCGGCTGCAAGACCGTCGAAGAACGCATTAACGGTGGTGCGCAGGGTTCCCTCTCCGCGCGCTTCGCCGGAGGACATCAGGATGCCGGAAACGATGGCCTTGCAGCGATCGACCTGCAACTGCATCTCCGTAATCTCCTGTGAGAGTTCAGGCGTCTCCTTAAGAGTTGGCATGTGTTGCCAGTCGTTCAAGATCACCGAGAGCGTCGCAAGCGGGGTTCCCAGTTCGTGGGCGGCTCCCGAGGCGAGCAGGCCCATCCTGACGATGTGGTCTTCTTCGGCTGATTGCTGGCGCAGGCTGGCCACACGGGCGTCACGCGCACGCAGGTTCCGATTGATGCGGGTTATGAAAAGGACCAAAAGCGTTGCGGAGAGCACGAAGCAGACGAACATGCCCTGGATATGCAGCCAGACGAAATCGCCGCCATGTCCACGCCACAAGAAGACGTCCCGGTGAAATGCGGTGAGCCAGATGAAGCAGCCGCTGGTGATGATGACCAGGGTCCAGGTCGACCACGCATCAAGCAGCACCGCCGCAAGCGTGACCTGCAAAAGATAGAGCGAGACAAAGGGATTGGCCGCACCGCCGCTCAGGTAAAGTTGGGCCGTGAGAGCCGCGACATCGAGCAGCAACGCGAGGAACAGTTCGGTGTTGCTGACGATGTTACGGTAACGGTGCCTGAGCAGGCTCACAATGTTGAGCCCAATGAGGAATGCGATCACGATCGCCAACTGAGTCAGCGGCAATGCGATCCCGAACCAGAAATGGACGACAAGGATCGTCACCACCTGCCCGATGACGGCAAGCCAGCGAAGCTGAACCAGGAGAAGCAGGTTCTTCTTGTCGGTTACGTGGTCAATGGAAATCGGCCGGTTCCCCTCTTCGATCAGGCTTGTACGGAGTGTCACCTGCAACGAAAACGTATACCTGCCTCAGCGGCGAAAGTGGCGGCTCCGCCAGCGCCGTAGCGGGTTCACTATCTGAAATTCGTCGAAACAACCCGAATCCTGCGAAGCCGCCATTCCTGAAGCGCGACGTAAAGCGACCACCCCGCCAGCATCACCGCCAATCCAAACCAGGTCAGCGCATAGAGCAGGTGGTTGTTCGGAAAAGCGATGATGGTCAATCCTCCAACCGGCAATGCTGCCGGATCTGCGGACGGATCGACATCGATAAAGTAAGGCGCGACCTTCGGAATCCCGCGGGCGGCCGCGATCGCGGCGACATCGCGCGAATACCAACGGTCGGCGGCAGGGTCATTGTGCCTCAGAAAAGCGCCGCCCGGCTCGGTCACACGCAGAAAGCCGGTCAACGTCGTCTCACCCGGGGGCTGAGCAGTCCGTGATTCCCATTCAGCCCGATCAGCCGGCACAAAACCGCGATTGACGAGAATTGTGAAACCTTCCGCGGCGCGAAACGGAGCGACAACCCAGTAACCGCCGCCACGCTCCGTCACAGCCTGCACCAGGGTTTCGCGAGCACCGAGAAAATGCCCCGTCACACGGACACGACGATAGGCGTCATCGGTTGCGTTGATGCGCGGCCACGACGATGGACCGGGCGCGGACACCGGTGCGGTTTGCACCCGTTGCTCCACCCGACTGATCAGGTCCAGCTTCCAGACCCGGCGCTCGAGTTGCCAGACACCCAAACCTATGAGCATCGCCGCACCGATAGTGGCGAAAGCACCAAATGCGAACAGCTTCAGCGCCGGGGTCGGCGTTCGCTCATGAGCCTCGTTTCCGGCGGAGCATTCGGCGAAACAATCGGGCGAGCCTCTCGCAGCAACGGTCGCCTCCGCTCCGGCAGCGGCTGTCATGGCATCTGACTCATGGCATGACCCGGCATCATGTTCACGTTGAGATGGTACATCACCCAAAGCGAACCCGACAGCGTGATGACGACTATGACGAGGGTGAAGATTAGCGCCATCATCGTCCAGCCGTTCTCGGATCTGGCGCTCATGTGCAGGAAAACGATCATGTGGACGACGATCTGCGCCGCGGCGAACACCATGATCGTCAATGCCGTCGCCTGCTTGCTGTCGAGCACACCGCTCATGACGAGCCAAAATGGAACTGCCGTCAGGACGACCGACAGACCGAAGCCGACAAGGTAGCTCCGTAGCGAGCCGTGGCCATGGTTGGCTGCGTGGTCGGCGTGAATGACATGGGTATCGGTGCTCATCGCAGCATTCCCATCAGATAGACAAAGGTGAAAACACCGATCCAGATGACATCGAGAAAGTGCCAGAACATGCTCAGGCACATCAGCCGCCGCCTGTTGGCCTCGACCAGCCCGTGTTGGGCGACCTGCACCATCAATGTCACCATCCACACCAACCCAAAGGTCACATGAAGACCGTGCGTGCCGACCAGCGTGAAGAAGGATGACAGGAAGGCGCTTCGCTGCGGCGTCGCGCCCTCATGTATCATATGCGCGAATTCGCTGAGTTCGATGCCGACGAAGGTCAGGCCGAACAGAGCCGTCACGGCGAGCCAGATTTGCGTCGCCCCGATGCGCCCCTTCTCCATCGCCAGCATGGCGAAGCCATAGGTGATTGACGAAAGCAGCAGCATCGACGTGTTGACCGCCACCAGAGGCAGATCGAACAGGTCCTTGGGCGAGGGACCGGCCGCATAATTGCCTCCCAGCACGCCGAATATCGCGAACAACACCGCAAAGATGAGACAATCGCTCATCAGGTAGATCCAGAAGCCGAGCGCGGTGCTTGCGCCCTCGGCATGCTCATGCTCGTCCACGAGATAGAAGACCGGAACTTCCGTGCCGTCCTGTGCAATGGTGATCATCTTGGTCATGAGAGTCAGGCCCGCGCGAGCAGACGTGTCCGCTCGTTCTCCGCTTGCACGACCACATCGACAGGGAGATCGAAATCGCGCTTGTAATTGAAGGTATGGCCGATCGCCACCGCCAGCAGCCCGGCAAAGCTCACTGCGGCCAGCCACCACATGTACCAGATCATCGCGAAGCCGAAAGCAACGCTCAGTCCGGCCAGCATGACTCCGACGCCGGTGTTGCTGGGCATATGGATGGCTTTGAAGCCTTGCAACGGCCGGTCGTAGCCGCGCTGCTTCATATCCCACCACGCATCGATGTCGTGGACTACCGGGGTAAACGCGAAGTTATAGACCGGCGGCGGCGAGGACGTCGACCACTCCAGCGTCCGGCCGTTCCATGGATCGCCGGTCAGGTCGCGAAGCGCTTCGCGGTCGCGGATACTGACGTAGATCTGGGTGAGAAAGGACAGGATGCCGCATAAAATCAGCAACGCACCGAATGCAGCGATCACGGTCCATATCTGCAAGGAAGGATCGCTGAAGTGGCGCAGCCGTCGGGTCACCCCCATCAGCCCCATCACGTAGAGAGGCATGAAGGCGAAATAGAACCCGACGACCCAGAACCAGAACGACATCTTTCCCCAGAACGGCGCGAGCTTGAATCCGAATGCCTTGGGAAACCAGTAGCTGATGCCGGCGAACGAGCCGAACACTACGCCTCCGATGATGACATTATGAAAATGGGCGACGAGGAACAGGCTGTTGTGCAGCACGAAGTCAGCGGGAGGAACCGCCAGCATGACGCCAGTCATGCCGCCGATCACAAACGTGAGCATGAAGGCCAGCGTCCACATCATGGGTAGTTCGAACCGAATGCGCCCCCGATACATGGTGAGCAGCCAGTTGAACATTTTGGCGCCCGTCGGAATCGAGATGATCATCGTCGTTATCCCGAAGAACGAGTTCACGCTCGCGCCCGAGCCCATGGTGAAAAAATGATGGAGCCAGACCAGGTATGAGAGGATGGTGATGACGACGGTCGCGTAGACCATCGATGTGTAGCCGAAGAGTCGCTTGCTCGAGAAGGTGGACGTCACCTCGGAGAAGATGCCGAACACCGGGAGGATAAGGATGTAGACCTCCGGATGCCCCCATATCCAGATCAGGTTCACGTACATCATCGGGTTGCCCCCGAAATCATTCGTGAAGAAATTCGTTCCGACGTAGCGATCGAGGGAAAGCAGCGCGAGCACCGCTGTCAGCACAGGGAAAGCCGCGACGATCAGAACGTTGGTGCAGAGCGCTGTCCAGGCGAAGACGGGCATCTTCATCATCGCCATGCCCGGAGCCCGCATTTTGACGATGGTCGCGACCAGATTGATGCCGGACAGCGTTGTCCCGACACCGGCCACCTGAAGGCCCCAGATGTAATAGTCCATCCCGACGTCAGGACTGTAGGCAAGGCCCGACAAAGGCGGATAGGCAAGCCAGCCGACGCGCGCGAACTCACCGACGAACAGAGACATCATGACAAGAACCGCGCCACCCACCGTCATCCAGAAACTGAAATTGTTGAGGAACGGGAACGACACGTCACGCGCCCCGATCTGCAGCGGCACGACGAAGTTCATCAAACCTGTAACAAACGGCATCGCCACGAAAAAGATCATGATGACGCCGTGAGCCGTGAAGATCTGGTCGAAATGGTGAGCGGGAAGAAATCCTTCAGACCCGCCAAAGGAGACCGCCTGCTGCAGACGCATCATCAGCGCGTCGGCGAAGCCCCGCAGCAGCATGACGATGCCGAGAACTATGTACATGACGCCGATGCGCTTGTGATCGACGCTGGTGAACCATTCACGCCACAGATAACCCCACAGGCGAAAATAGCTGATCGCTCCGACAACGGCGATGCCGCCCATGGCCACGACGATAAAGGTGGCGACAAGGATCGGCTCATGGATCGGGAATGCATCCAGCGTCAGCCGGCCAAAGATGATCTTAAGAAGCGAAGAATTAGCAAGCATCACGGGCTCGATCTGGTTCAGGAGCTTGACAGCCGGCGCTCAGCAGCTGGCAAGGAGGCCGGCGAGAAGCGGAACGGCGTTAGTGGAGGAGCAGGCAGGCCCGCGCCGGTGAGCCGGGAGGCATCGCGCGGAGGCACAAGCGCTGTTTCGACGCCCGGCCCGGCCGGTTCATCGATCGTGCAGAGTTTGGCGACGTAGGATGGATCGCCACCGAAGACCGCGCCGCGCCGGATATTTTTGTCGTATTCAAGAGGAAGGATGTTGTTTGCTGCGGCAAGGCCGCCGCCGCCCTTCGCGTCGATGGCCGACATTTCGCTCATGCACATCTTGTTCGGTTCGACGCACATGTTGATGATCGCGTTGAAGAGCGTGGAGTCGACGCTGGCGTAGCGGCGGACGGGTTCGTTCTCGCTCGGTCGCTCAAGCTGCAAATAAGCGGAGCGATCGAGCGCCACGCCTGCCGCTTTCGCGGCCGCAACCCACTTCTCGAAATCGGCATCCCCCACGCCATGAAAAGCGAACCGCATGCCCGAGAAGCCGGCCCCGCTGTAGTTGGCTGAGAAGCCCTGATAGACGCCGGCCTTGTTGATGACGGCGTTCAATCGGGTCTGCATTGCCGGCATGGCGTAAATCTGACCGGCAAGGGCAGGAATGTAGAACGAGTTCATGACCGACGAGGCGGTGATACGGAATTCGATCGGCCGATTGACCGGTGCCGCCAGCTCGTTGACGGTCGCGATGCCGTAATCCGGATAGATAAACAGCCACTTCCAGTCGAGCGCGACAACATCCACCTTGAGCGGCCTGGCGTCGCGCGCAACCGCCTGGCCGGTCGCGACACGGTCGAGCGGGCGATACGGATCAAGCAGATGCGTGCTTGCCCATGCTACCGCGCCCAGACAAATGATGATGAGCAGCGGCACCGACCAGATAACGAGCTCGAGTTGCGTCGAATGGTCCCAATCCGGCTCGTAGCGCGCGGCGGCATTCGAATGGCGATAGCGCCACGCAAAAATCACCGTCAGGGCCATCACAGGTATGATGATGAGCAACATCAGCACCGTGGATTGAATCAAAGCGTCACGTTGCTGCCAGGCGACATCGCCGGATGGAGAAAGCACTACGGCGTTGCAGCCGCTCAGAACTCCGGCAAACGGAAAAAGCGCAAGGATGCGAAAGCGGCTCAAGACCAGTCCTGTCGGGAGGTTGTTTTTTTCGGGAGGTTGTTCTTTCGGACGCGGTGTAGTCGCGCTGCGGCAGGAAGGACATTGGACAATTTGTCCAATCCCCCCACAGACCCGTCAATGACACATGTCAAAGACACAGAATAAATGACAGCGCCGACGCACGTATTGTCACGCAAGTTTGAATGAGGATGCGAAGTCCACCATGAGTTTGAAGATCACTGCAGCCGCATCACCGACGTTTGAACAGGACGCCGGAACTCCGGGCGCTGACGGCGGAAGCGTGAACCCCGGCGAAATCGTCGTCGGCGTCGTGATCGGGCGCACATCGGAGTTTTTCGACTTTTTCGTATATGCTATCGCCTCGGTCGTGGTGTTCCCGAAACTGGTTTTTCCCGACATCAATCCGTTAACCGGCACGCTTTATTCCTTCGCGATCTTCGCACTGGCTTTTGTCGCACGGCCGGTCGGCACCGCCATCTTCATGTGGGTCGATCGCACGTATGGCCGCGGCGTCAAACTGACGATCGCGCTTTTCCTGCTCGGCACCTCCACGGTGGCGATCGCGTTCCTGCCGGGACACGATGATATCGGCAGGGCATCGGCGCTGCTCCTCGCGCTGTTCCGGATCGGCCAGGGCCTGGCTCTCGGCGGAACATGGGACGGCCTTCCATCGCTGCTGGCGCTCAACGTGCCCGCAAAGCGCCGCGGCTGGTATGCGATGCTGCCGCAGATCGGCGCGCCGCTCGGCCTGATTGTCGCAAGCGCCCTGTTCGCCTTCTTCATCAGCAGCCTGTCCGCCAACGATTTCCTCGAATGGGGCTGGCGCTATCCCTTCTTCGTCGCCTTTGCGATCAACGTCGTCGCGCTGTTCGCCCGGCTGCGCATCGTCGCCACCCCTGAGTATTCCCAACTGTTCGAGAGCGGCGATCTCCAGCCGGCGCCGGTTGCGAGGACGCTAAGGGCGGAAGGTCGCAACATCGCGATCGGCGCATTCGCGCCTCTCGCCAGCTTCGCGCTGTTTCACATGGTGACCGTGTTCCCGCTGTCCTGGGTATTTCTGTTCACGCGGGAAGCACCGGACCGGTTTCTGGTCATCGAGGCGATCGGAGCGGCGTTCGGCGTGGTCGCGATCGTTGCCTCCGGACCGATCGCGGACCTTGTGGGACGCCGTACGCTGCTCAGCGCCTCGGCGGCGGCGATCGCAGCCTTCAGCGGTTTTGCGCCACAACTCCTCAATGGCGGCGACGTGGGTGAGACGATCTTCATGATCCTCGGCTTCATTCTGCTGGGCATCTCCTTTGGACAATCCTCAGGCGCCATTGCCTCGAACTTCTCCAGAGCTTATCGCTACACCGCCTCTGCGCTGACGTCGGATCTGGCGTGGCTTTTCGGCGCGGGTTTTGCGCCGCTCGCCGCGCTCATCCTGGCAAGCCGCTTCGGGCTGCTCTCAGCCGGAGTTCTACTTGCTGTCCGGCGCCGTCTGCACGCTGCTGGTATTGGCCTTGAACCGCCGCATCGAGGCTCAGGAGACCTGACGGAGCCGCATCGTGGACATTATCGGCGTCGTGCTGATTCTCGATAGGCGCACGTTCTGGAACGGATCACCTGTTCCGGTGTGTACCGAAAACCTGAACGCGAGCGTATTGGTGATGAAGTCCGCCAAGGATACCACGTGAACTTATGACACCGAACCGCTGAACCAGTCGAGAAACTGGCGTATCCTTGTTCAAGGATTGATGCGTTCTGACGCAATTGTACAACACGATGACGGAACGCCCACGGGATCGCGTCGGCGGCGTATCTGACCAAATCGATGACACGATCAAGAACTTGCTTCTTGCCCAAGAGCCACACGAGGTCGTCGCGGCCGTGCCCAGAATAAACTCGTCTTGCGGCTAGATGAAATTCTCCTAGACCATTTCCCAAACGTCGCCTCCTCGACCGTGCAGAATGGCGCCAGCCGAATAAAGCGCCATTCCGATCGCTCAGAGGTTTTGCCGGAGATGAGCCTCCGCCCCGGCCGCGAAGCGGCGGCCTCTTCATGCCGCATGTGGATCCAGTCGATTGATTTTCTGCGCCGAATCGCATCGGTAAACCCATTGAGAGAGTCGCCGACGACACCGTAGACGCGCTTGACTCCTGCTTTTTCGAGAGCCACGACGAGGTACTCCGACGCAGTTTTGCTCACTGTCTTTGTCCTTGAAACTGTCCCTCGCGGAGGGCCTCCATGGGCAGCGGGACTGGGAGCCCGCAGCGGCCCTCCCGGCGGAGCGGGACGACACGCTTCTCCGTTTTGGCGCGGGTGTTATTCAGGTTATTTTCTGAGTGTGATCCTCGAGGATCTTTAGATCCGTAACGGAGTAGGCGAGCGAATAGCGAAAGCCGGATTCGATGCGTTTCGGCGCAAGCGTGTGCAGTTCTTCACCTTTCGCGTCCGGAAGGTGGAGCTCGCCCTCCCCCACCCATGCGTTGGCGACGGTAAGATCGTCGGTAATTGACATCGCCAACTCGTCGACTGCAGGTTTGTCGTGGTATCCGGCAGCAAGTCGCGGAAAATATCGCAATAGAACCGTCGGCCGAGTTAGCAGCGACAATCCATTTTCGACCGGCTTCCGCAAGGTGATACAGGCTTCCGCCAACCGCTCGCCGTGCGCGGAAAGGCTCGCGCCAAATCGGCCGCCGGGCACAACTGGCGCCGCCGCGGCGCTTGCCGCGGCAAAGCTGCGGGTTTGGAAAATGCTGGAAAGCCTTGTGTCCATCCCCGCGCAAGCGCGGCATCGTTATCGACATAGATGTAAGGGCACCACATCACTGGCATATCGCGATACATTGCGTCGAGCAGCACGAACGCCTCGCGATATTGGCAACGGGCCGGATCGAGAAATTCGTCGTCCTGCGCCGTGAACTGCCAATCCAGGAACATCATGATGGCGTGACCGTTTGACTTGGGATCGGGCGAGAGGCCGCGCGGCAGTGTCGCTGCCGCCGCTTTGGGGTCCGCCCAGAACTCGACTCCCACGACATCACTTGAATAGTGCCATGGTGGAGGCGGGGTCAGCGCCGCCTGACCGAATGGCGACTTGGGAACGGTGAAGCCCCTGAGCATCGCTAACTCCTGCGTATTTAGTTCATTCCGGCGGGAAGTCTATCAACGCCCGGCGCAATTGATTTCACCGGCTTGCGTCGACTTGTCTATTCCTGCGGTGCTGGCCTTCGACCATTGCTGCTTCGATGGGTTACGAAAAAGGAGCTAGATAGCCAAATCCGCCAGGATCTCGTTATTGGAGACTGAAAAGGAGAGTGCGAACCGATAGCCGCGCCCCACCTTGATGGGCCCCCACATGTCGAGCTCTTCGCCGTACGCTTCGGGGAAACTCAATTCTCCTGAGCCAATCCATCCGTTGGTAACCAGGACGTTGTCCATGACGCACATAACCACTTCATCCACGGCCGGCTTGCCGTGCACGCCCGCGCTGAGCCGCGGAAAATATCGCCGGGCCATAACAGGTCGTTCGAACAGACCAGCAAGCCGATCCACCTTTTCGTGCAATATCACGCGGGCCTCTGCCAGCGGCTGTCCATGGGCAGATAAGCAACCGGCAAACCGACTGTTACGGGCGAGAGGTGGCGATGCTGCACTTTGGGCAGCAAAGGTCCGGGTCTGGCGGACTGCACCAAACTTCTTTGGATAACCCTGGACCCAGCCCATCATGATCGCTGCATCGTTGTCGGTGAAGGCGTAGGGGCACCAGGCTATCTGCGAACCGTGCCACGTGGCGTCAAGCAGAACGATGAACTCGCGACTCTGATAGCGTGCGGGATCAAGATGTTCTTCGCCATTTGCCGTAAACTGGCAATCGGCGAAGATCGCAACGGACCGGCCACTACTCAGCGCATCCAGCTCAACGCCCTTGGGAAGCATACCGGCCGACACATCCGGGTCGCTCCAGAACTCCACCGCCAAGACATCAACCGCGTAATGCCAGGGCGGCGGGGGTGTTAAAGCCGCGATCCCCAGAGGCGACCGCGGGCCCGTAAAACCCTTGAGCATCCGAAAGCCCTCTCCGCCGGCGGCCATCCGCTACACCACCGAATTGCGCCGAAACACCTTAGGCCTGGCGGGATTCCGATCTTGTAGTTCCATGACGCAAATTGGCGAATTCTGCCCACGCGAATTGCGATAAGGCCACCCGAGCGAACAGCAAGCCGGGGCACGCAGAAACGAGGGAGGTCGTATCGACGGGCAGCGGCGCAATTGTCATTCCGGCCATCTGTACCGCGGCCGAAGCCGGAAGCGATTCCTGCGAACTCACAGTCGTTCCGGATGGCTTCCAATCAGATCGCAAATCGTTCGCGCGCATGCCTGGGTGTATTGTCTCCGCGACGGATCATATGAGTCGATCGAACAACTCGCTGAGAAGAATCGTCTCCATCCAAAAGTGGTTCGCCAGGCGCTTCGACCGGCATTCCTTTCGTCGCATGTCACATCAGCAATATTGGAAGGCAGGCAGCCGGCGGACCTCTCGCTGGCACAAATCCCGAAGCTGCTCCCTTTGCCGTGGACAGAGCATCAGTCGCTCCTCGGCTATTTTTCAGACTGATTTGTCTCGCTTCCCCGCATTGACGTTTCGGAATATATCGTTATGATCATAACGAATGCCGTCATGGGAGCATCGTATGACTGAAAGCGCCAGCAAGCTCATCCATGATTTCACCGATCGCACAAAATACGATGCGCTCATGGAGGTCGTGAGGAACCGTCTGACCACGCGGGCTTTCGATTCAAGCTATGTGATGCCGTCAGAGCATTATGAAATGATTTTGGAGGCCGCGCGACATGCTCCGTCAGGGGCGAACGCTCAGCCCTGGCACTTCATTGCTGTCACCGATCAGAACTTGAAGAACAAGATCACGGAATATTTTCGGGAAGAACAGGTCATGCGGGCCAAGCTGAAAATGAAATTCCCAACGCCCGACTACCGCGGCTTGGCGTCTGCTCCCGGCTTTATCGTCGTTGCCAGTGACTTTCGCTGGGTCAAGGCATTTCCGGTCTTGAACGACGACTCTGAACTCGACAAGATGTACAAGGAGAACGCCGAGCGGATCCTACTCCAAAGCGTGGCGGCGGCGACCATGTCGGCGCATCTCGCCGCCGCCGCCCTTGGATATAATGTTTGGTGGGTGACGGCGATCGGCCAGGAGAAGGCGCAGCAGGCCATGAAGCCTCTGCTCGGCATTCCCGCGGAACTGTCTGTCCTTGATATCATGTGTTTTGGCCCACCTGCCAAGCCGCCGTACAAGCGCTGGAAGAAAAGTCTGGCGGATATCAGCAACTGGAACAGGTTCGATGCCTCCCACTTCATGACGGAGGCGCAGATCGACGATTGGGTGGCCACCACCCGGCACAAGGTGATGTATCGGGATGCACAGAACGTCGACTAAGGCCGCCGCGGCGGCCGCGCGCCCCGAGCCGCCTTACAGGCTCGAGGATCAGGTTGGGTTCCTGCTGCGACGCGCCTATCAGCGCGCGTCCTCAAATCTAATCGACCGCATCGGCCCTTACGATTTGACGGCGCCGCAGTTTGCTACGCTGGCCCGGCTCCGCGAACGCGGGACACTCTCACAGAATCTTCTCGGCCGCCTCGTCGCCATGGAGCCCGCCAACATCAGGGATGTCGTTTTGCGGCTGAAAAAGCGCCGCCTGGTTACGACTAGGCGCGACCCAGACGATGGAAGGCTGATCCTGGTCAGCCTGACACCTTCCGGAACGTCTCTTGTCGAGGAACTGCTGCCCATCGAGATTGAGTGCACGGCAAGCACTCTGGCCAAGTTCAACGCGAACGAAAAAGCACTTCTCTACGACCTGCTGGGCCGGCTGGCCGATAGCTGAAGCAGGCTACCTCGGAGGATAGAAATGGGTTGCGGCGATTCGGATCACGACACTGGCTATAAAGAGTTCATCGAGGTCGTCAAAAAACGCCGAAGCGTCCGGCGATTCGAAAAGGGAAAGAAGGTCGGGCGTGAAATCCTGCTGAAAATCGCCGAAGCGGGTCGGTGGGCCCCGACAGGCGCCAATGCGCAATGCTGGGACCTGATTGTCGTGGACGACGCCGAGACCAAGCAGGCGGTGCTAGATGTGTTCTTGCGTCAATCGCAAAGGCTGGTCGATCACGCCAAGGGTTTCCCCGCCGTCAAGAAAACCTATCTCGCAAACACGGCCGCGATTTTTGTCGTGCTGGGTGATCCGCGCTTCAAGGCCTGTTTCCCGCAGGCAACGAGCCCGGAATGGCAGCGCGAATATAGCGAGAACAATGAACGTATTTTTCTGGCTTCGCTCGGCGCCGCGATCCAAAATATTCAGCTCGCCGTCACCGCTTGCGGCTTGACCTCAGCGTGGCTGTCCGGAGGCGGCGAGGACAAAACCAACGAAGAGCTTGCGGCGGTCCTCGGATATCCACCATTCCTCAGCGCGATCGGGACAGTTCCCATCGGCTATCCAGAAAAGAATGTCAGTCAGCGGTATCGAAGGCCGCTCGAGAAGATCGTTCACTGGAATCGATACGAGGCAGAAAAACTCAGGCCAGACGCAATGATCGAGCATTACGTCACCGAAGTGAGGCCATTTGCCATGTACCGGGGAGTGGAAAACGTCGGCGAATGGGAAGACGCCGAGGAGATCCTTGGCAAATGGAAGGATTTTTACCTCGGCTCTTAGTCCCCGAGAGACTCGACTTTGACGTGCTGGTTCCAGCTAGGATCGCCTGCCTACGTCGCGCAACAGCAGAAATGCGTCGATCGCGTCCCTTGGAACATCAACTTCCGTTTCAGCGAGTTCCAGCACACGTCATTGGGCTGAGTCCCAACCAGAAGCAATCTCGTTCCTCGTGGCAATACTTTGCGGTGGAGGCGTCGATCACCGATCACAGCGCCAATGAGCTTTAGTAACCTGTCGCTTGGTGGGACCGTAGGACAGTCTCCCGGCGCTTCTACATCATTTCGGGTCTTCCGCTTACCAGTTGGAGGGGCAGATGATTACCTCCGAGTTGTTTGCAGCGTATTGGGCATGCCCAATGAAATGCTATCTGCGCTTCACTGGATTGAAATGTTCGGAAAACGAATATTCAGCTTGGTACCACCTCAAAAGGAGTGAATTTCAGCGCGAGGTCGCTAATAAAATAAAGCAACGCTTTGAGAGGAACCACGAAAGGCTATTCACGTTCCTCCGGTACGACAGAATGCCTTGGAACAACAACAATGCTGAACACGCAATCAAGTCGTTCGCTAGACTGCGAGACGTCATAGCAGGATCTTCAACGAAGAAAGGCATTGAGGAATATCTTACGCTCCTAAGCGTGGCAGAAAGCTGCAAGTACCGAGGAGTCGATTTTCTCGATTCCTGCGTTCTGGCGAAACAGACATCGCGACATTCGCGGGGCCTCATCAACCAAGTCGCGGCGGGAGTCAATTCGGCATCCGGTAGGTTTTTCAGTCCGAAAGGCTTTCGTCCTGCAATATCCGGTCAGGATCGTCCGGCGTCTTCGCGGGTGTTTCTGCTTCGCCGGGCATTTCGGTTATTTGTCAGGGCCTGCGACGTCCGCTCCCTCAGAAAACCTTGAGCGAGACTGCGTCCCACACCACGAAGTGCAGATCGCGCCCGGTCTCCGGCTCGGGTCTCCCAAAAACGGGAATATTTCACTTGTGGACCGGAGATTTTCGACAATTTCTCGCTAAGATTGTTAAAATTGAGAACATAGAGACAGAGAATCAATTCACAAAAAGCCGCAATTGGCCGGCACTTGTCGGATTTTCCAGCCAACAATCTTTAGTTGAGTTACTGCCTGGCTGGGGCGGGAGGATTCGAACCTCCGCATGGTGGAATCAAAATCCACTGCCTTACCACTTGGCGACGCCCCAATAAGCTGTCCGGAACGCGGCGGGACGAGCCGGCGCGGATTCCTCTGGCCACGCCGGTCTATAGGGGGAGTTGAGCCATTTCAACAGGTGAGAGGCCGAATTCGGGTTGAATCGGCCCCGGGGTTGCATCACGCCAGATCGTGGTATTTTGATCACGCGAACCGCGCTCTGAAGCGCCCGATTCCACGGGTTAGAGAGTTGAGAGATCGGCGGTTTCGTGGGAAGACGGCAGCCGGCTGCTCCAAATCCCAAAGCGAGACCCTGCAATGAGCTACCGCGCGCCGATCAACGACATGCTGCTCGCCCTCAACCATGGCGCCGGCCTGCGGGCGGCGGTGGAAGCCGGCCATTACGGCGACTTCGACAGCGACATCACCGCCGCGGTGCTGGAGCAGGCCGGAAAATTCGCCAGCGACGTGCTGGCGCCGCTCAACCGGATCGGCGACCAGCACGGCATCAAGCTTGAGGCCAACCAGGTCACCACCGCCCCCGGCTGGCCCGATGCGTACAAGCGCTGGACCGCGGCGGGGTGGAACGCGGTGTCGGGGCCGGAAGCGTTCGGCGGCCAGGGCCTGCCGCTCGCGATCAACGCGGCCTGCACCGAAATCTGGAGCGCCTCCAATATGGCGTTCGGCCTCTGCCCGCTCTTGACGCTGAGCGCGATCGAGGCGCTCGCCGCCCATGGCAGCGATGAGCTGAAGAAGATCTATCTCGAAAAGCTGGTGTCCGGCCAATGGACCGGCACCATGCATCTCACCGAGCCGCAGGCCGGATCCGACGTCGGCGCGCTGCGCAGCCGCGCCGAGCGCGCCACCGACGGCAGCTATCGCATCACCGGCACCAAGATCTTCATCACCT
The DNA here is from genome assembly GCA_963734795.1 of uncultured Alphaproteobacteria bacterium. Taxonomy (GTDB): domain Bacteria; phylum Pseudomonadota; class Alphaproteobacteria; order Rhizobiales; family Xanthobacteraceae; genus Bradyrhizobium. The sequence continues at coordinate 179,608 of CAVTIW010000005.1, read as the reverse complement.
ATGGCGATCACGACATGACCGACAACATCGTGCATTTCGTGCTGGCGCGATTGGCCGACGCGCCGGCCGGCACCAAAGGCATTTCGCTGTTCCTGATCCCGAAATTCCTCGTCAACCCCGACGGCTCGCTCGGCGCCCGCAACGACATCTATCCGAGCGGCGTCGAGCACAAGCTCGGCATCCATGCCTCGCCGACCTGCACCATGACCATGGGCGACCATGGCGGCGCGACCGGTTACCTGGTCGGCGAGGAAAACCGCGGCATGCTCTGCATGTTCACCATGATGAACCAGGCGCGACTCGGCGTCGGTCTCGAGGGCGTCGGCATCGCCGACCGCGCCTATCAGCAAGCGCTGGCGTTTGCGCAGGAGCGCCGCCAGGGCCGCGCCGTCGGCAAGACCGGCGACGGTTCGGACCCCATCATCGTGCACCCCGACGTCAAGCGGATGCTGATGCAGATGCGCGCGCTGACCGCAGCGGCGCGCACGATCTGCTACGCCACCGCGGTGGCGCTCGACGTGTCGGTGCGCGCCACCGACGCCAGGGTGCGCGGCGACGCCGCCGCCCGCGGCGCGCTGCTGACGCCGATCGCGAAAGCGTTCGCCACCGATATCGGCAATGAGGTTGCATCGCTCGGCGTCCAGATCCACGGCGGCATGGGCTTCATCGAGGAAACCGGCGCCGCGCAGTATTATCGCGATGCCCGCATCACCCCGATCTATGAAGGCACCAACGGCATCCAGTCGATCGATCTGGTGATGCGCAAGCTCGCCGCCAATGGCGGTGCGTCGGTGTGGACCCTGCTCGGCGAACTCACCGAGACCGTGATCCGGGTCGAGACCTCGAACGATCCCGGTTTCGGCACCACCGGCGCCAAGCTGCGCGACGCGCTGGGCGCGCTCGACCGCACCAGCCGATGGCTGTTGGAGCGCGTCGCGTCGGCGCCGGACGACGCCCTGGCGGGTGCGACGCCCTATCTGCGGCTGTTCGGATCGACGCTGGGCGGATGCATGCTCGCCGCGCAAGCGCTCGCTGCCCGCGACGCCGGCGACGGCGACCCACAGCGCTATGTCACGCTGGCGCGGTTCTTTGCCGAAAACATTTCGGTGCAGGCGGGTTCGCTGGAGCGGACCGTGATCGACGGCGCCGAGGCGGTGAACGGCGCCGACGCGGTGTTGCTGGGGTAAAGACATCCGTCGTTCCAGATTCGGTTTTCAAAACAGCCCATTCGCATGGACGGCAAGACACACGTTTGCGCGGCGCGAGGCGCCCGGGCTGTGCCAGAATCTTTAGCGCTTGCCATCCCGCACCTTGAAGGCTCGGCATCCTCGGATGCTCCCGGTCCATCGCGGGCGGCCCATACGGCAGCAGGACGCAGTTTCCCTCGGCGGGAATGTCACTCGGTGTCCTGATGCGTGTGACCCCGACCAAATGTTTCCCCGTTTCTTAACGCGCCGGTTCCGACCACGAATCAAGCGGTGAGTAGCTCTCGCTTGTGCTACTATCAAACCATGACGATCGGGATCACCGGACCCGAGCAGTGGGCACCAAGGCGAAACGCCGTGGTCGGGATCATCATTGCTGCCACCGTCGTCGGGATTTTGCTGATCCTGCTGGGGCTCGCCGCGGACTTCCTGGTCGATTGCCTGTGGTTTTCCTCGATCGGCTATTTGCAGGTTTTTTTGACGACTTTCGGCGCTAAAGCTGCCGTGTTTTTCTCCGTCTGGGTGGCGACTGCCATCGTCCTGTTGCTGAACGGATTTCTCGCGGCGAATCTTGGCCGGCGGCAGTGGACCCTGCATCCTGCCGCGTGGCAACGCCCGGGCGTTGCGACTTCGCCCAATCTGTTTCTGGCTATGCGCCATCGGCTGTCGTGGCCCCGGGTTATCGCAGGTGGTGCAGGCCTCCTCGCTGTGCTGGTTGCCGCAGCAGAAGTCAGCAACTGGAATCTCTTTCTGCGGCTGTTCTATCAGGTGCCCTATGGGGCAAACGATCCGGTCTACACCAAGGACATCGGCTTCTATCTCTTTTCGTTGCCCGCCTACATCGTTATCAAGAACTGGATGTTGCTGGCACTCTTTCTAAGCGCGTTCTTCGCCGCAGCGATCTACTGGGTGCACGGCGACATCGAATATGACGCCCAGCACCGATCAATGTCGCCGATAGTGATTGCTCACGGCTCAGTGCTGATCGGCCTTCTGTTCGCGGTGAAGGCCTGGTCCTATGGTCTCGACCGCTATCTGCTGCTCTACGGCGACAACGGCGTAGTCGTCGGCGCAAGCTACACCGATATACATGTGGGGCTACCGGGCCTGTGGCTATTGATCGGGCTTTCGATCATCGCGGCGTTCGCTGCGTGGGCAAACTTGCGGGTGCGCACCTACCGGCTTCTTGCCGCTGCGTTCATACTGGTCGGCATCGGCTCTTTCGTGCTGTCCGGCGCAGCCCCTGCGCTGTTCCGGTATTTGTTCGTCAAACCAAGCGAGTTGCAGCTGGAGAAGCCCTACATCGAACGCAACATCGCGCTCACCCGGCTGGCATACAATCTCGATCAGATCGCAGCCAGGCCGTTTGCGGCCGAACAAAAGCTTACCTTCAAGGCGCTAGAGGCTGACAAGGCGACAATAGAAAATATCAGGCTGTGGGACTGGCTGCCGTTGTCGGATACTTACGCACAGCTGCAAGAGATCCGCACCTACTACAAATTCCATGATCTTGACGTTGATCGCTACTGGCTCGATGGTTCCTACCAAAGCGTGATGCTCGCTGCTCGCGAACTGCGGTCCTCCTTGCTGCCGCCGAATGCCCAGACATGGGTTAACCGCCACCTGCTGTTTACTCACGGCAATGGCGCGGTGATGAGCCCGGTTACCCGCAAGAGCGCTGAAGGACTGCCGTTCTTCTATTTGCGGGATATTCCCCCTGTTGCAGACGGAGGTCCCAAAATCGACGAACCTCGGATCTACTACGGCGAAGAGAGCGACGACTACGTCATCGTCAAGGGGAGCACACCGGAGTTCGATTATCCGAAGGGGAAAGACAACGTCTATACGGCGTATGACGGCGCCGGCGGCGTTCCGATCGGAGCGACGGTGTGGAGAATGCTGTTCGCTTACTACTTCAACGATCCGAACCTGCTTCTCTCAGGCTACATCACGACCGACAGCCGGATCATGATCCGGCGCAATATCCAGGAACGGGTGCGCATGATCGCTCCATTCCTCAGGCTCGATCATGATCCCTATCTGGTTGTCAGCAATGGGCGGATGTTCTGGATGCAGGACGCCTACACGACGAGTGCCTATTTCCCATATGCGCAGCCTTTGCAAGAGCTCGATCTCAACTACATTCGCAATTCGGTGAAGGTTGTCGTCGATGCCTATAACGGGACCGTGGACTTCTACCTGATCGACCCCGGCGACCCGATTGCCGCGACCTACCAGCGCATCTTTCCGAGCTTGTTCAAGCCGTTCACGGCCATGCCTCCCGACTTGCAGAAGCACATTCGCTATCCGGAGGATCTGTTCCTGATTCAGGCGCGGCTGTTTCAAACCTACCACATGGAGGCGGCCGACGTTTTCTATAACCGCGAGGATCTCTGGCAGTTCCCGCGACAGCCCGGCGGCGACGGCACCTCAACGATGACCCCTTATTATATCATTATGCGGCTGCCCGGCGAGCCGCAGGCCGAGTTCTTCCTCATGCTTCCCATGGTACCGAGCCACCGCGACAACATGATAGCGTGGCTCGCTGCGCGTTGCGACGCGCCCGACTACGGCAAATTGATCGTCTACGAATTCCCGAAAGAGAAGCTCGTCTACGGGCCGTTCCAGATCGAGGCGCGTATCAATCAGAATACGGAGATCTCGCAACAACTCACGCTGTGGAATCAGATGGGCTCGCGGGTGATACGTGGTGCGAACCTGCTCGTAATCCCGATCGAGAACTCGATTCTTTACGTATCGCCGCTCTATTTGCGAGCGGAGCATGGACACCTGCCGGAGCTGAAACGCGTGATCGCAGCCTACGGTGAACATGTGGTGATGAAGGAGACGCTCGCCGAGGCCTTGGCGGCGCTGTTCACAGAACCAGGTGCAGCGCCGGCGGTCTCAAGCACGACAGAGGAGATGCCCCTCAGAAGCCCGGCGGGAAGTCAGGCACGGGAGGCGCTCGATCGTTACAATCGAGCAGTGGAGCGATTGAAATCCGGAGACTGGAAGGGTTTCGGCACACAGTTCGATGCAATGCGCGAGCTTTTGGAGGAGATGAATCGACAATCCATGGGCCACTAGTACCCGGATCATCGATCGGCGAAACCTGGTTTGATGCGGTTTTGGAGGCGCGGTGCAGCGATTGTGTTTCCAGGATCGAAAGCCGGTTTTTTTACCTGGTTGAGCCGGAGACCTCGCCTCGGGCGTGAAGTGAAAACAGGTTCCGACAACGTGAGCCAGCGGTCGTTCGTCGGCTTGTGGCACTTTGAGAAATGCCGAACTGGGAAGATGTCAGCTTTCAGAGTGTAAAGCGAAGGTAACTCGGACATCGCGAACTGCCGCTTTGACCCAGGCTGCGTGAAAACGAGCGTGCACGATGACTGCGTGGAATTGTTTTCTCCATGTCTTGTCCCGACAGCCGTCGCCGCCGCGTTTGTTTTTCAAATTGATTGAAGTCGAAACGAAATTTCCGCTCGCAAATTCAAATCCGGAGTTTTCACGCAGCCAAGACCTACAACGGACATCGGAACGGTATACTTGCGGCCGTGTGACCGTCCACGCCGAGGCCTATGAATCACGATTGCTTCTCTAGCCGTTTCAACGATTTCCGGCCGATCACGGCTTCCGCACTCCACGGTGCGAGCATCAGCTTGGCGATTAAGAAGTTAGCGAGGGCCGAGACCTTCGCTGGACGAGCCGTCGGCGTTACGAAATACGGGCCACCTGCCGGTAGAAGCCAGTCGGTGAGGATCGGCCCAAGCGCCTTCGCGAGAAAATATTGCTTCGCGATGAATTCGGAAAGTTCGGCGCTCCTCAGCCACTTTGGCGAACATCACAAGCCCTTCGAAATCCCGCAGTCCTGACATCGACAATCCTGCAACGATTGTTAACGCCGAGAAATTGGAGTAGAAAGAAAGTAGCGGTGTCGTGGCCTGAGGTTGCGCGGGATTTCTGCATCCACAGAGCGGCGTCGCCCGCATTCATGGCGCAGCCCGTGCGGCGTCGCACCGAGCCGGAGTTCCCGCCCGCCTGCGGTTTTGTACTCTGCTTGCAAGCTAACTCCGCATTTAGTTTTCAAAATTTGAATGACGCGCGGCCAGCTTAGGCACCAATTGCAGAAAGTAGCAAGGAGGAGAAGGCCATGGCTAAAAAGCTTCCAAAGCTTCCAAAGACCGACACATCAGCCGTCAACGTTGCTGATTACATCGTCGAGCGCCTTGCCGCAGAAGGAATCGACCACTGCTTTGGCGTTGCCGGCGATTACGCGTTTCCGATTTGCGATGCGGTCGACAGCAGCGCCAAGGTGAAGTGGATCGGCTGCGCCAATGAATTGAATGCGTCTTACGCCGCAGATGGCTATGCGCGCATCCGGGGCGCGGCGATGTTGGCAACGACTTATGGCGTCGGCGAGCTATCCGCCATAAACGGCGTGATGGGCGCCAAGGCGGAACGATCACTGGTTTTTCACGTCGTCGGAATGCCCTCCTATCAGCATCAGCGCTTGCACAAGATCGCCCATCACACCCTCGGCGACGGCGTCTTCGGCAATTTCATCGAACTGTCCGCCGGCGCCGCGTGCTGTCATGCGGTCATCAATCCGGAGAACTGCGTCGTCGAAATGGAGCGCATCATCGCCGAGGCGCGTCGCAACCATCAGCCTGCCTATATTGCAGTGCCGTCGGACTACGCACTATCCCCGGTCGCGTCGGCTGACGTGAAGCCGATCAAGCCTGGATCAAACGAGGCCGCGTTACAAAAGGCGATGGCGATCATCGCAGAACGCATCAACAAGGCGAAATCCATAGTCGCATTTCCAGCCTACACAATTTCGCGGCTCGGCTTGCAGAAAGAGGCACAGAAGGCGATCGAAGCGCTGGGCTGTCCTTTCGTTACAACGCTCATGGAAAAATGCGTCATCGGTGAAAGTCATCCGCAGTTTGCCGGCATGTATGCCGGCGCGGTGTCGGAGCCGAAAACGCGCCAAATCGTCGAAGGCGCCGATCTGGTCCTCGATCTGGGCGGCGTCAATTTGAACGACATCACCACGGCGGCCTATTCCGGCCAACTCGATCTGTCGCGGTTTGTCACCGTCGGCCTCGACGACGTCAGGATCGGAGACCAAGTCATCGCCAATGTCCGGCTTGAGGATATTCTATCCGAGCTGGCCAAGCTCAAACCATCATCGGCGCCATACAAGGGAAAACCGCAGGGGCTCGCCCAGGTAAACGGCAGGCCCTCCGACAAGATCACGATGGCCGCGCTTTATCCGCGCTACGCGGCGTTTCTGCGCGCCGGAGACACGGTCGTTCTCGAGACCGGCAGCTCAAGCCTCGGCGTGACACCAACGATCTTTCCGGATGGCGTGCGGGTGGAAGCCCAAGTTCTATGGGGATCGATCGGTTGGGCGACCCCGGCCGCCTTCGGTGTCGCGCTTGCCGATCCCGGCCGACGCACAATTCTGATCACCGGCGAAGGCTCGCATCAACTGACTGCGAACGACGTCGGCGCCATGGGACGGTTTGGAGCAAACGTCATCGTCTTCGTACTCAACAACAGTGGCTATCTCATCGAGCGCGCGCTGGAGGAAAATCCGGACTGGACGTATAACGACCTCGCCCCTTGGAACTATGCCGATTTGCCGAAGGCGCTGGGCTGCGAAAATTGGTATACTGCGCGTGTGACCACGCTTGGCGAGCTCGACGAGGCAATGAAGGCCGCACGCGCCGGCAAAACCGGGGCGTATATCGAGATCATCGGCGGCAAAATGGATATGCCGCCGGCCCTTGCCTTCGCGCATGGCCAACTCAAGGCTATGTACGGCGACACGGCATAATATTTACAGTCCCGAAACCGCAGATGGCGAGAGCAGCTGTGCTTCCGCCATCTGCGAAGTCCGGAAGTCTGCTCATGGCGCGTTTGAGACATGCCGACTGCCTCGGACAATGTCCGCTGGTCGGGGGTAGCGCTTCTGGATGATAGCCTCAACCTGGCCTATCGCGGCGCGCGCGCCGCGAAGCCGGGCTTCAATATCACGCTGCAACGCGACTTCGATACAGGAGTCGGCGCGGTCGAAATCGTTTCCGCAGGAAATTACCCGCGTATTCCTCAATCTGATCTCAAATGGCTTCTATGCCGCGACCAAGCGCAAGGCGGAAAATGACGGCTCGGATTTTGAACCGGTCCTTTGTGCTGCCACCAAAAATCTCGGGGATCGCGTGGAAGTTCGCATCCGCGACAACGGCACAGGCATTCCTGCGGAGGAGAGTGCCCTAATTCATTTTCGGTAAAGCCAGGGGTAGCGGAATTAATGTTTCTTAAGTCGCCTACCGGACGCGAACGGGTGTAAGCTTTGGTTATCACCGCCCTGCCTTCGGCTTCTATCGGTGACAGAGAGTATTGTGCTCCCGCCTGATTCAACGGGGATGCATGACATGCCTGACGCAGGAATTACCAATCACCTCTCACCTCGCCATGCCGTCCGGCCCCGCTGCCCCCAGTGCCAGGCCCGCATGTTAATTCAAAGCGCGACCCCTGGACGTCCGGGGTTTGAGCATTGGACGCTAAAATGCACAAGGTGCCGCCTGATCCAGGAATCTCAGGTCCCGGCAGATCCGCTCAGGTCCGAAGCGCGGGGCTGGCTTGATGCCGATCTCAGAGCCCCGAAATGAATGAGGCACGGGGCGCATGAACGCGCGCCCCGATGGCAAGCTCCGCGATATGCGGGCAGTCGGAGGAAATAATTTCCGGATGTCGCTTCGCTGATCCGGCCCGCGCGCGCCGCTTCGGCGCGATGCAACAATGCTGTCAGCGCAGCGGCATCGGCGGCCGCAATTCCGGGTCGAGCTGCGGCTCCGCCGTGGCGTCCGGCAGCGGCTGAGGTTGCCGCGGCACATAAGGTGCTGCGGCTTGAGGTGCCGAGGCTTGCGGCACCGTGGCGGCCGCCGCGGCTGGCGGTAGCGGATATGGCGGCATCGGCTTGCGTACCCGCGCGACCGCCGGACGCGGCACAGGCGGTGTTGTCCTGGGCCGCAGGTTCAGCTCGGAAGCCTTTTCGGAAGCCTTGGCAATATCGCGGGACATTTGCTGCTGGCCGGCCTTGAGCTGCTCGATGCTGGCCTTGAGCTGCTCGATCTGTTGCCCCACGGTGGCAAGATCGTGCGCCATCGACTGGATCAACTGCGCCGATTCGGGAGACAGCGCAGCGGCGGCCGGCGCGGCGGCGGCCGGTGCGGTCTGAGCCGGCGCTGCGGCTGGCGAAGCTGCCGCATCCGCCGCGCCCGGGGCAACGGCAGGCGGTGTCGGCTCGGCGGGAAGTCCCAGTTTCTCCAGCGGCAGCCATGACGTCAGGGCCGACTGCGGCGCCCATGTCGCGATCATCTGTTTGGCGGCATCGCCATAGGACTGCCAGGCGATGGCGGCGACACCCGCTGCCAGCAGCAACGCAGTGAGGACGCGAACAGCCGGCCGGTCAATCCACCGCCGGCGGCCCAGAATTTGGATATCGTTGACGTCAGACGGGCGAAACGTCGTGTCGACCGGTCGAACCGGCGGAGCCGTTGCAAAGCCGGATCCGGTGAGGGTCTGCGGATCCAAAGGTTGGCGCACGGCATCGTGCACCAGGCGAGCAAGCTGTTCATTGGCGGACGCGACCGGAACAGCATCCGAGGCGACTACCAGGAAATCATGCGGATCATCGGCTTGTTTCGGCTTCAGCGTGGAATGCATGGACGCTCCCTACTCGGTCTGGTGTCACCCGCGCAAGGGCGACCGGCGAATTACCATAGGTCGACGACGTCCTGCCCCACACTTCATTCAGGTTTGACCAAAGCATGGCGGTACGATGGAAAGTATGTGGCTGCTTATGGCCGCTGCTTTCGGCAAGCCATTGTTCTCACCGCTCCGAGATGCCGCCTGCCGGGCTATCGGTCGCGTTCGCTCATGCTGTGGTGGCGGGAGATTACAACATCAGGATGTAATTAGCACAACGCGAAGCCGTAGCCGGAACGTGTCGATCACGTCGGACCGGCCAGCACTCGGCGATTTACCGGGCACGGTTATTGCGGTATGCTACGATTTGTAAGCCCGTAACAGCTTCGCGACCGTTCATATTAGAACCGGCCGGAAGGGGGCAACATGAAAATACCCGGTGTTTCCGCATTTGGTGTTTCCGCATTTGGTGTTTCCGCACTTGGCCTTTCCACGGCGGTGATTCTCGGAATCGCTGGCGCCGCGTATGCGACCGATGCCTCGGCCGACGACCTCATGGTGACGAAGGCTGCGCCCGCCGTGACCGCGAACGTTCCGCCGCCGGCGACCTGTAGCAGCCTTGAGGACTTTGTCGTCGCGGCCTGCCCATTGACCTGGAATGGCATCACGGTTTACGGCACGATCGACACGGGCGTGACGTGGCTGAGCCACGGAGCGCCCTTCAATGGGACATCCGCCGTCGGGGCAGCTTATCTCGTCCAGAAGTACAGCAATCGCGCGCAGTGGAGTCTTGGGCCGAATGGTTTGACCAATTCAAACATCGGCATCAAGGGGACCGAGCCGCTCGCTCCCGGCTGGGCTTTCATCTTCGATCTGCAGGCCGGGTTCGATCCTTATTCCCTGCATCTCTCTAACGGACCGCACTCGGTGACCCAGAACGCCGGCATACCGCTCACCAGCCAGGACGCGGGCGCCGACTCGAGCCGGGCCGGGCAATTTTACAATTCCGTGGGCTATTTGGGCGTCAGTTCACCCTATGGCACCTTGACCGTTTTCCGGCAAAACTCGCTGACCTTGGACGCCGTTTTTGCCTACGATCCGATGGCCGCTTCGTACGCTTTCTCGCCGATCGGCTGGCAGGGAATTACCTGCGGTGTGGGCAATACCGAGGACTGCCGGTTTAGCACGTCGGTGAAGTACCGTGTCGACATCAACCAGTTCAGGGTTGCGGCGCTCTGGCAATTCGGCGGCTACGAACTGAACAACGCCGCGACCGGTTCCTACCAGCTCCAACTCGGCGGCGACATTCCCCATCTGGCTGGCGGCACGCTTTCGCTCGACGCAATTGGCAGCTACGTCCAGAACGCCGTGTCGGTGGCGCTTGCCGGCAACACGCTGCCGGCGGTGCTGCCGCAGGTTCTCACCGCTACGCTCTCCAATAATACGAGCGTGATGCTGGTTGGCAAATACAGCAACGGGCCGCTCAAGCTGTTTGCTGGATACGAATTCATTCGATATGCGCCGCCCAGCAATCCTTTTGCCCCCGGGACTGGTTTTAATAATATCGCGGGAGACTTCGTCTGCGCCGGCTGCGCTGCGATCAACAACACCAACATCAACAACACGGCTTTCAATGCCGGCGACAAGTTATTTAATGTGTTCTGGACTGGAGTGAAATACGCCGTCGCTGACAATCTGGATCTGATCGGCGCTTATTATCATTACGACCAGCCCGCCTTTGGCGCGTTCGTCAACTGCGCCAACCCTGCGGCGTTCGCAAACTGCCATGGGACGTTCGACGCCGTTTCTTTCGTCGCCGATTGGCAGTTTGCCAAGAAGTTTGATGCCTATGCCGGGCTCATGTTCTCGCAGGTCAATGGCGGCCTGGCCAACGGCTACCTCAGTCGCAACACGATCGATCCCACGGTCGGCCTTCGCTTCCGCTTCTGAGAAACCTGCGGGCGGGGTACGCTTGCTTCGAACCCCAGGGAGCGACCGGCACGTTTCAAAACGGCCGCGAGCTTTATCCGATCGGCTTCAGCCCCGCCTCGATCTCCGCCCGCCGCGGTTCCAGGAATGGCGGCAGCGCCAGCTTCTCGCCGAGTGTTGCCATCGGCTCGTCGGTCGCAAACCCGGGGCCGTCGGTGGCGATCTCGAACAGGATGCCGTTGGGCTCGCGGAAATACAGGCTGCGAAAATAGAACCGGTCGATCTCGCCCGAGTTGCGGATGTCGAGGTCGTTCAGCCGCTGCGCCCAGGCTTTGTATTGCGTGTTGTCGGGGGTGCGGAACGCGACGTGGTGCACGCCGCCGGCGCCCTGCCTTGCCGGTTGCAGATCTTTCTGCTCGACGACATGCAGTTCCGCCGCCGGACCGCCCTCGCCCATCGCAAACACGTGTATCTGCGCGGCCGCGTCCGGCGCGGCATAATCGCGCGTGCGGCGCATGTTCATCACCCCGGTCAGGACCTGTTCGGTGCGCGCCAGATCAGCCACGTTCAGCACGATCGGGCCGAGGCCGCGAATCTGGTGCTCCGGCGGCACCGCGCTCTTCTGCCACGGCGAGGCCGGACCAACACCGCCGTCATCGACCAGCACCAGACGTTGACCTTCCCTATCCTCGAACGGCAGCGTCAGCCGGCCGTCGACTGCCGTGACCTCGCCGGTATGGCCGCCGGCCTGCTTGAGGCGATCGCGCCAGTAGCCGAGGCTTTTTTCGCCGGCGACGCGCAATCCGGTGCGCGAAATGCTGTTGGTTCCGCGCCGCTCGGGGGCGGCCGGAAAATCGAAGAAGGTCAGGTCGGTGCCGGGATTGGCCTCTCCGTCGGCATAGAACAGGTGGTAGGCGCTGACGTCGTCCTGGTTGACGGTCTTCTTGACCAGCCGCATCCCGAGCAGACCGGTATAAAAAGCCAGATTGTCGCGCGGCCGCGCCGAAATCGCGGTCAGGTGGTGAATCCCCGTCAGCTGCATCGCATTATCCTCTGGATTGCCGCGGAAAACCGGCGCGGGCGTTTGGGCCCGATGGGGGATCATGTAGGATACAGTCCGCAGACTCGCCAGCGGCAGCTTTGCCGCTTGTCCTGGGGACAGCCGCATGACCGGACACCTGATAGTCACCGACGAAGGCGCGACGCGGGTGATCACGCTGCGTCGGCCCGAAAAGAAAAACGCGATCACCCAGGACATGTATCGCGCCATGAGCGATGCGATCGACACCGCGCAGAACAATCCGGCGATCCGCTGCATCATCATCACCGGCGGCTCGGGTGTGTTTACCGCCGGCAACGATCTCGAAGATTTCCTGAAGGACGGCACCTCCAACGCCGATGCGCCCCGCGCCTCCAACGCCACCAAGTTTCTTTATTCGCTGGCGCACAACGTCAAGCCGATCATCGCCGCGGTCGACGGCATCGCGATCGGCATCGGCACCACCATGCTGTTCCATTGCGACTACGTTCTCGCCAGCAACACCGCGACCTTCTCCACCCCGTTCATCCATCTCGGCCTGGTTCCGGAGGGCGCCTCCAGCCTGCTGATGCCGCGCACCATGGGACACCAGCGTGCGTTCGCGACATTGGTGATGGGGCGCACGGTCAGCGCCGAGGATGCGCGTGTCGCCGGCTTCGTCAATGTGGTGGTGGCGCCCGGTCACACCGAGGCCGAGGCGCGCAAGGTGGCACGCGAGATTTGCGCGCTGCCGGCGGAAGCGGTCGCGATCTCGCGAAAACTTCTGAAACTGCCGCCCGAGGACCTGACCCGCCGGATCGATCAGGAGGGTCACCTGTTCGGCGAACGGATGCGCTCCAAGGAAGCGGTTGCGGCCTTCAAGGCGTTCTTCTCGCGTAAGAAAGGCCTAGACGCTTCGTGAAATCGTTGTACTGACGCTCTATCATGAAGCCATGAGACATCCGCTTCGTCAGATCCTTGCCGCTGTGACGCTGACGATGGCGCTTGGCCCAGCCTCGCGCGCGATAGCTCAAGCCGCGCCGGTCGATCTCCGAATTCTCGCCATCAACGATTTTCACGGCAATCTGCGGCCGCCGCCCGGCGGCATCAGGATCGCCGATCCCGACGACAAGACCAGAAAGATCGTCGTGCCGGCCGGCGGCGCCGAGCAGATGGCGACGCTGGTCAAGCAGCTCCGCGCAGGGCCACAACAACACCATCTTTGTCGCGGCCGGAGACCTGATCGGCGCCAGCCCGCTTCTTGTCGGCGATGTTCCACGACGAGCCCACCATCGAATCGCTGTCGATGATGGGGCTTGAGATTGCTTCCGTCGGCAATCACGAATTCGACGAAGGCAAGGACGAGTTGCTGCGGATGCAGAACGGCGGCTGTCATCCGATCGACAAATGCCAGGGGCCGCATCCGTTTCCGGGCGCGAAGTTTCACTATCTGGCGGCCTGCACCATCGAGAAGAGCACCGGCAAGACGATCTTTCCTCCCTACGAGATCAGGACGTTCGAGGGCATCCCGGTCGCGTTCATCGGCCTGACCCTGAAGGGCACGGCGAACATCGTCTCGCCGGTCGAGCGTCGCCGGCCTCGAATTCAGGGACGAGGCCGACACCGTGAATGCGCTGGTGCCGGAATTGAAGGCGCGCGGCGTCGAGGCCATCGTGGTGCTGATCCATGAAGGCGGTTATCCGACCGGCGACTACAATGAATGCCCGGGCATCTCCGGACCGATCGTCGACATCGTCAAGAAATTCGATCGCGCGGTCGACGTCGTGATCAGCGGCCACACCCATCAGGCCTATGTCTGCGAGATCGACGGACGGCTGGTCACGTCAGGCGACAAATACGGCACCATCGTCACCACGATCGACCTGAAGCTCGATCCGGCGACCCGCGACGTCATCAGCGCCAAGGCCGACAACGTCATCGTCCGCACCGGCGTCTACGCCAAGGATCCGGAACAGACCGCGCTGCTTGCATCCTACGACAAGCTTGCCGCCCCGATCGCCAACCGCCGGGCGGGATCGGTCACCGAAACGCTGTCGCACACGCCCAACGAGGCCGGCGAAAGCACGCTCGGCGATGTCATCGCCGACGCCCAGCTGGCCGCGACCCGCTCCGATGCCGCTGGCGGCGCGGTGATCGCCTTCACCAATCCCGGCGGCATCCGCACCGACATTGCGAAAAAGGCGGACGGCGCGGTGAGCTTATGCCGATATCTTCGCCAGCCAGCCGTTCCGCAACCAGCTGGTCACGCTGACGCTGACCGGAACGCAGATCAAGAACATGCTCGAGCAGCAATGGGTCGATCCGAAGCTGCCGCGGATTCTGCAGGTCTCGAAGGGTTTCAGCTACAGCTGGGACGACGCCAGGCCGTACGGCGACCACATGGTCGCCGACCGGATGTCGCTGAACGGACAACGCGATCGATCCCGCGGTGAGCTATCGGGTGACGGTGAACAATTTTCTGTCGGTCGGGGGCGACGGCTTTACGGTTTTGAAGGAAGGCACTGCGCCGCAATTCGGCGTCTATGACGTCGATGCCCTGTACGGCTATTTCCAGGTCCAATAGCCCGATCGTGCCCGCCGCGGCCGGTCGCATCGTGCGGATCAACTGAATGGGTATCCGCGGCACGGCTCTTTCCGAGCGGCCGGTGAGCCCCTAGATTAGGCCCTCCTCGCAACGCGCTGTTCCAACGCGCCAAGGTTTCCAACGCGTCAAGGTATTGCATGACCACGCTTCTTCTCACCCATCCGGCCAGTCTCGATCATCTGACGCCACCTGGGCATCCCGAACGACCCGACCGGATTCGCGCGGTCGATCAGGTGCTCGGCGGAAGATCGCTTCGACCGGCTGGTGCGCGGCGAAGCGCCGGAAGGCAGCCTCGATTCGGTCACGCTCTGTCACAACGAGCACTACGTCGAGGAACTGCGGCATATCGCGCCGTCAAGCGGCCTGATCTATCTCGACGGCGATACCTCGATGTCGCCGGGCACCTGGGAGGCGGTGATGCGCGGCGTCGGCGGCGCGGTCGCGGCCACCGACGCGGTGATGGCGGGCAGCCACAGCAATGCCTTCGTCGCGATCCGCCCTCCGGGCCATCACGCCGAAATCAACAAGCCGATGGGCTTTTGCTTTTTCGACAACGCCGCCATCGCCGCGCGTCACGCCCAGCGCAAATACGGCATCGCCCGCGCCGCCGTGGTCGATTTCGACGTCCATCACGGCAACGGCACCCAGGATATTTTCTGGGCCGATCCGACCGTGATGTATTGCTCGACGCACCAGATGCCGCTGTTTCCCGGCACCGGCGCCAGCGGCGAGCGCGGCGAGCACGACACCATCGTCAACGCGCCGCTGGCGTCGGAGGACGGCAGCGCCCAATTCCGCGCCGCGTTCGAAAACGTGATCCTGCCGCAGCTGCAGAAATTCAGCCCCGAACTGATCATCGTCTCCGCCGGCTTCGACGCCCACTACCGCGATCCGCTGGCGTCGCTCAATCTCAAGGCGGAAGATTTCGGCTGGGTCACGCGCAAACTGATGGATGTCGCCGATTCAAGCGCCGAAGGGCCGAATTGTCTCGGTGCTCGAGGGCGGCTATGATCTGCAGGGCCTGAAAGAGTCGGTCGCGGCCCACGTCACCGCATTGATGGGCGCGTGAATTCCCGCCACAATACGTCCGCATAAACATCTTTGAGTCCGCGCCGACCCAGTATGATGGTTCAGGCGCGCATCCGGGAAAGCACGATGGCCGAAAACACCCAAGTCGACGTCAAGAAGCTGAGCTTCGAGCGCGCGATCGAGGAGCTTGAATCGATCGTCAAGCGGCTCGAGGAAGGCAAGGTGCCGCTGGAGGAATCGGTTGCCATCTACGAGCGCGGCGAGGCCCTGAAACGGCGCTGCGAGGAACTGCTGCGGCAGGCCGAAGCGCGGGTCGACAAGATCACGACCGACGCCAACGGCCAGGTCACCGGCACCGAGCCGCTCGACGTTCAATGAAAGGCCCCCCTGGGCGCCGGTTACGTCGCTCCTTGGCAACAGTTACGAACATTAGGCGAATCCGGCACCAGGCAGCCCGATAAGGGCCGAAATAGCTCTTGGCGCTTAACGCGGCCTGATATAGTCCCGGTCAGCCCGGGGGTTGCCAGTAAGTGCGCGTTCAGCACCGCCATATCATCTATGTGCAGGGATACGATCCGCGCGGCCTCGCGCAGTATTACCGCATGTTTCGAACCGAACTGCGCAAGTTCGGCCGGCTGTATCAACTCACGGCCACCATCAGCCGTCCGCAGAGCGCGCCTGACGGCGAGACCGCATCCTGGACCATCGAAACCAAGGCAAACGACTGGCAGACCCGCACCAGCTACGATTTTCTGCGCTGGGAAGACCTGATCCAGCACGACCTTGCCGCGCCGGTCTGGCGCACGGTCCTCCATGCCATGTGGATCTACTGGCGGCTGGTGTTCGGCGGCACCATCGCGCGGTTCTGGAAGGCGCACTGGCGGTTCGCCACCTTCATCAGCTACCCGCATTTCCTGCTGTTCAACGAGGCGCTGGTGGCGCTGGGCATCGCCTTTGCCTTTGCGAAAGGGCTCGAGGCACTGGGTATTCCCGACCCGTTGAGTGCTGCCGTGGCGGCCGCCGTGTTCGTCGCCGCACTCCGAACCTTGCTGAAATACACCGAAAACCGGACCTATCTGCTTTATCTCTTGTCCGACACGATCTGGACCTGGGAATTCTGCCACCGCCGGCGGCCGGATTGGGACCAGCGCATCGACCGTTTTGCCCGGTACCTCGCCAACGTGGCGCGCAGCAGCGACGCCGAGGAAATCGTCGTCGTCGGCCACAGTTCGGGATCGTTTTTGGGCGCCGAGATCCTGGCGCGCGCGCTCAAGCTAGATCCGGCGCTCGGGCGGCACGGCCCGCGCATCGTCCTGCTCACGATCGGCGGCAATTTCCCGATCGTCGGTTTTCATGCCGTGTCGCAGGATTTCCGCGATCACCTCAGCCTGCTGGCGATCGAGCCTTCGATCGACTGGATCGACTGCCAGTCGCGCAAGGACGTGATGAATTTTTATCCGTTCGATCCGATCGCGGGCCACGGCATCGACGCCGGTGCTTCCAGACGCAACCCCATCATCGTGCCGGTCCGGTTCCGTGAAATCATCAAACCCGAGCACTACAAGCTGTTCCGCTGGAAGTTCTTTCGGGTCCATTTCCAGTTCGTCATGGCCAACGAGCGGCCCCATGCCTACGATTTTTTCATGATCGTTTGTGGTCCGATCCCGCTGAGCGAACGCGTAGCCCGACCCGAGGCAGCACTGGCGATCGCGACCGGCGACGCCGCCGCCCGCGAATGGGCCTGGAAAAGGCTCGAAACCGCCATCGCCGGCCATCTGGATGCCGCCGATTTAGGCGCGATGGAACCATCGGCGCGCCGCCGGGGTTGAAATCCGGATTTCTGCTGCCCGTGTCACACGCACGTTACGATCCCGGCGGGTTGGCTTTGGCCGCAGCTTTGGTGTAAAGATTGAACGGTTGTGGGCTTTTGAAGACGACCTCCCGCCAGTTTTGGACGGGAGTAAGCACTTCAAATAGCTGAAGAAAATGAGCGAGAAGGGCGAAGCCGCCGAACGTGATGTATATCACATTGACAGATCCGGAGCGCATCTAGGCTTTCAAATCAGGCTTCGGCCTGCCCAAATGGTATCCGGCGTCTGGGTTTTCGCTGCGCTGATATTGCGCAACCCTCTCACGTCGGGCCACTCGTCCCGACATGCAAAATTGGAATATCGCTGTGACCGTATTTAGTAAAACGCCGCTTCTCGACACAATCCACACCCCGGACGATCTGCGCCGGCTCAAGGTGGAACAGGTCCGGCAAGTCGCCGATGAGCTGCGT
The DNA here is from genome assembly GCA_963734795.1 of uncultured Alphaproteobacteria bacterium. Classification (GTDB taxonomy): domain Bacteria; phylum Pseudomonadota; class Alphaproteobacteria; order Rhizobiales; family Xanthobacteraceae; genus Bradyrhizobium. Next base: position 161,828 of record CAVTIW010000005.1, on the reverse strand, counting down.
CAGGAAACCATCGATGCGGTCTCGGTCACCGGCGGACATTTCGGCGCCGGCCTCGGCGTCGTCGAACTGACCACAGCGTTGCACTACGTGTTCGACACCCCGCGCGACCGCCTGATCTGGGACGTCGGCCACCAGGCCTATCCGCACAAGATCCTGACCGGCCGCCGCGACCGCATTCGCACCCTGCGCACCGGCGGCGGGCTGTCCGGTTTCACCAAGCGCACCGAGAGCGACTACGATCCGTTCGGCGCCGCCCACTCCTCGACCTCGATTTCCGCCGGCACTCGGCATGGCGGTGGCGCGCGACCTTTCCGGCGGCAAGAACAACGTCATCGCCGTGATCGGCGACGGCGCGATGTCCGCCGGCATGGCCTATGAGGCCATGAACAATGCCGGCGCGATGAATTCGCGGCTGATCGTCATTCTCAACGACAACGACATGTCGATCGCGCCGCCGGTCGGCGCGATGTCGGCCTATCTGTCGCGGCTGTATTCGGGCAAGACCTACCGCACGCTGCGCGAGGCCGCCAAACAGATCAACAAGCGCCTGCCGAAGATGCTCGCCAACCGCGCCAACCGCGTCGAGGAATATTCCCGCGGCTTCATGATGGACGGCGGCACGCTGTTCGAGGAGCTCGGCTTCTATTATGTCGGCCCGATCGACGGTCACAATCTCGACCATCTGCTGCCGGTGCTGAAGAACGTCCGCGACATGGAGACCGGCCCGATCCTGGTTCATGTCGTGACCCAGAAGGGCAAGGGCTACGGCCCGGCGGAAGCGTCCGCCGACAAATATCACGCGGTGGTCAAATTCGACGTCGCCACCGGCGCCCAGGCCAAGGCCAAGCCGAACGCGCCGGCCTACCAGAACGTGTTCGGCCAGAGCCTCGTCAAGGAAGCGCGAGAAGGACGAAAAGATCGTCGGCATCACCGCGGCGATGCCGTCGGGAACCGGGATCGACATCTTCGACAAGGCCTTCCCCGACCGCACCTTCGACGTCGGCATCGCCGAGCAGCATGCGGTGACGTTTGCGGCCGGTCTTGCGACCGAAGGCTACAAGCCGTTCTGCGCGATCTATTCGACCTTCCTGCAGCGCGGCTATGACCAGATCGTCCACGACGTGGCGATCCAGAGCCTGCCGGTGCGCTTTGCCATCGATCGTGCCGGCCTGGTCGGCGCCGACGGCGCCACCCATGCCGGTTCGTTCGACAACGCCTATCTCGGCTGCCTGCCCAATTTCGTCATCATGGCGGCATCCGACGAGGCCGAACTGGTGCACATGGTGGCGACCCAGGTCGCGATCAACGACCGCCCCAGCGCGGTGCGCTATCCGCGCGGCGAAGGCCGCGGCGTCGAGATGCCGGAAGCCGGCGTCGCGCTCGAGATCGGCAAAGGCCGCATCGTCCGCGAAGGCAACAAGATCGCGCTGCTGTCGTTCGGCACCCGCCTTGGCGAATGCGAAAAGGCCGCCGACGAACTGGCGGCACTTGGACTGTCCACCACCATTGCCGACGCCCGCTTCATGAAGCCGCTCGACGTCGACATGGTGCTGAAACTGGCGCGCGAGCACGAGATCCTGCTCACCGTCGAGGAAGGCGCGATCGGCGGTTTCGGCTCCCATGTCATGCAGACGCTGGCGGAGCACGGCATGCTCGACGGCGGTTTGCGGATGCGCTCGATGGTGCTGCCCGACGAGTTCCTCGATCACGACTCGCCGAACGCGATGTACGCCCGCGCCGGCCTCGACGCCAAGGGCATCGTCGCCAAGGTGTTCGAAACCCTCGGCAAGGATTTCAAGGCCGAAACGGTCAAGCTGGCCTGAGGTTTTCGGGCGGCGCCATGTGCCGGTGCAAGATGAAAATCTGCTTGTGAAAATCTATCTGGCAGGCCCCGATGTGTTCCTGCCGGATGCCGTCGAAATCGGACGGCGCAAGGTCGAACTGTGTACGCGATCACGGGTTGACCGGGCTGTATCCGCTGGACAACGCCGTCGACCGCGCGGCCAGGGACGCCTCGCTGCAGATCTTTCGCGGTAACGAAGCCATGATGATCGAGGCCGACGCCATTATCGCCAATCTCACGCCGTTTCGCGGACCGGGCGCCGATGCCGGCACCGTCTACGAACTCGGCTACATGGCGGGACGCGGCAAGCTCTGTCTCGGCTACTCCAACGATCCCTCGTCCTATGCCGAGCGGGTGCGCGACTTCACCGAGGTGAACTCACGCGATGGACGTCTGGTCGATGCGCTGGGATTGACCGTCGAGGATTTCGGATTGAGTGACAATCTGATGATGATTCATGCACTCGATCTGCACGGCTGCGCGCTGGTGACGCCCCGGCAGGCGCCCGCGGACATCTGGCATGATCTGACCGCGTTCGAGGCGTGCGTGCGTATGGCCGCCGGGCAAGCGGCCTCTGTGCGCGCACGCGTGTCCGGTTGAACTTGGCCAAGGGCGATCCGAGCGTGCCCCCTCCCCGCAAGCGCGCGGACCTGTTGCTGGTCGAGCGCGGTCTGTTCGAGAGCCGGGCGCGGGCCCAGGCCGCGATCGAAGCCGGCCTCGTCACCGCCAACGACAAGCTCGGTCGTCAAGCCCTCCGAAGGCATTGCCGTCGACGCCGTGTTGCAGGCGCAGCCCGCGCATCCCTTTGTCTCGCGCGGCGGCGTCAAGCTGGCGGGCGCGCTGGAGCAATATCCGTTCGAAATCGAGGATCACGTCTGTCTCGACGTCGGCGCCTCGACCGGCGGCTTCACCGAGGTCCTGCTCGCCAACGGCGCCAGCCTGGTATTTTCAATCGACGTCGGGCGCGACCAGTTGCATCCTTCGCTGCGCGGCCATCCCAAGATCGTTTCCATGGAGCAGACCGATATCCGCGACTTTGAAGGCAAGCGCCTGCCGATGCGGCCGGACGTCGTCGTCATCGACGTCAGTTTCATTTCGCTGAAGGCCGTGCTGCCGGTCGCGCTGTCGCTGGCGGCGGCGCCGATGCAGCTGCTGGCACTGATCAAGCCGCAATTCGAAGCGCCGCGAAAGCATTCCAAGCGCGGCATCATCCGCAATGCCACGGTGCACCAGGAAATCTGCGACGACATCGCGGCGTTCGCGGCCTCGCTCGGATGCACCGAGATCGAGGTGTTTCCGTCACCGATCACCGGTGGCGACGGCAATATCGAGTTCTTCATCGGCGCGCGCCGTGGTTGAACGTCTCGTCATCGATCATGTCGGTCATCGCGGCGACGGCGTTGCCTTTGCCGGCGGCCAGACCGTGTTCGTGCCCTATACGCTTGGCGGCGAGACCGTCGAGGTCGAAGCGGTGGCAGATCATCCCGACCGCCGGCATCTGTCGCGGATCGAGCGCGCCAGCCCGGAACGGATCGCGCCGTTCTGCAAATATTTCGGCCGCTGCGGCGGCTGCGCCATTCAGCACTGGCAGCCGGAGGCCTATCGCGCGTGGAAACGCCAGATCGTGGTCGATACGCTTGTGCATGCCGGCATCGACTGCGAGGTCGATGGGCTGGTCGACGCCCACGGCGCCGGACGCCGGCGCATCACCGTTCATGCCCGCCGCGGCGGCGATGGCGAGTTGCGGGTCGGTTTCGCCGCCGCCAGCAGCCACGCCATCGTCGCGATCGATGATTGTCCGATTCTCGATCCAGGCCTGCGCGGCGCGCTCGACGCCGCCCGCGCACTGGCCGAAATCCTCAAGCCTGCCAGCAAACCGCTGGATATCCAGATCACCGCCGTCGAGCAACGGCCTCGACGTCGACGTGCGCGGCTCGGGACCGCTGCCGGCGACGATGATCGCAAGCCTGTCCGATGTCGCCGAACAGCACCGGCTGGCGCGGCTGACCCGCCATGGCGAACTGGTGCTGATGCGAACGCCGCCGAGAATCGCGATCGGCACCGCGCAGGTCACGTTGCCGCCGGGTTCGTTCCTGCAGGCCACCGCCGCCGGCGAGGAAGCGCTGGCGGCGCTGGTGGCAGCACATTGCCGGCGCGCCAAACACATCGCCGACCTGTTTTGCGGGGTCGGGCCGTTCGCGCTGCGGCTGGCGGCGAAGTCACGGATTTCGGCGTTCGACAGCGACGCCGGCGCGGTGACGGCGCTGCAGAAGGCGGCGACCTCGACCTCCGGGCTGAAGCCGGTCAAGGCCGAGACCCGCGACCTGTTCCGGCGTCCGCTGATGCCGCAGGAACTGCGCGACTACGATACGGTCGTGTTCGATCCGCCGCGGCAGGGCGCGCAGGCGCAAGTCCAGCAGCTCGCCGCCAGCAAAATTCCGGTGGTGGTCGCGGTGTCCTGCAACGTCGCGACCTTCGCGCGCGACGCCCGGATCCTGATCGACGGCGGCTACAAGATCGAAGGCGTCACCCCGGTCGACCAGTTCCGCCACACCCCGCATGTCGAGCTGGTGGCGCGGTTCAAGAGGTAAGCGCCCGTGCCCCCGACGCGGTGCAGCGTTCTTCACGATGCACCGCAGAGCCGGGACCCACTCGCTTCACAAGATGGACCCCGGATCAGCAGCGCATCACCATAGCGTGTCGAAAGACGCGCATGTACGCGCTTACGGTGCTGCGCAGCGTCCGGGGAACGCTTGCCACCTCATCGCCCCCAGCGATCCTGCCAGATCTTCTCGCCGATCAGACAGGACACCCGCGGCTCCTTCTCGGCCACCGGAACGACCTGGCGCGCCGGCGTCCGGCCCGCGACTTCGAGCAACAGCTTGGTCCGGATCGCCTCCTTGAACTTCTCGCGATCCTTGATCGACACCACGAACGAACCCGGGCCGCCGATCACGCAGTCCTCGTAATAGAAATCGAGGTTGTCGATGTCCATGGTCGAATAGGACGGCTCCTTGACCATGATCGGCAGGCCGTTGATGGTGATGCCCTTTGCCAGCGCCATGTCGCGCGCGCCGGTGACCGGCGCGCCGTTGTTGTTGGCGCCGTCGCCGGAAATATCGATGACGCGCCGCAGCCCGTGATAGGGGTTTTGCTCGAACAGCGGCATCGCGAAATAGATCGCGCCCGAGATCGAAGTGCGCGACGCCCGGCGGATCGGCGTCTTCAGGATTTCGTCGGAGACCGCGTCCGCGGTTTCCGGGCCGTCGATCACCCGCCAGGGAATGATGATCTTCTGGTCGTTCGATGCCGCCCATTCGAAATAGGTGATCGCAATCTTGCCGTTCGGAAGGCTCGTCAGCGCCTGCAGAAATTCCTTCGAGACGATGGCCTGCGCGTAGCCTTCGCGCTGCACGGCGAGTTCGTCCATGTCCATCGAATAGGAGACATCGACGGCGAGGATCAGTTCGACATCGACCGCGGCCGCATTGTCCTTGCCGTCGGCCACTTGAGTTGCAGGGTTCGGGGCGGCGACGCTGGCAACGTCGCCTCCGGCGATCGCTCCCGCGACAAGCACCGCACCGATCGAGACACACCAGCGCATAGCGGTCCTCCCGTCGTTCGCCGTGATGGTGACATGCCAGGCGCCGCGCGAAAAGCAGGAACATCGGTTGTCGTTCACATTCAGGTTAGTCGAACGGCTGCCATAATTTTGGAGAAGCCGTTGCCCGCCATCGATCGGCCATGCCATACAGCCTTTGCTGAATGCGGGGGCATCATGTTTCGGATCGTCATCATTTGCGGCGTGCTGCTGCTTGCAAGCCTTGACGGCGCAAGGGCGCAATCGCCCGCCGAGCGCGGCAGTTATCTCGTCAACACCATCATGGCCTGCGGCAACTGCCACACGCCGCGCGATGCCAGCGGCAAGGCGATCGCCGAGAAGGCGCTTTCCGGCAACGGCCTGACCTTCACGACGCCGGTCTTCATCGCCACCGCGCCGAACATCACGCCCGACGTCGAAACCGGAATCGGAAGCTGGAGCGACGCCGAGATCAAGCGCGCGCTGGTGGAGGGAATCCGTCCGGATCACGGCCACCTTGCCGGCGTGCCGCTGGCCGCGATCATGCCGGCCAATTTCTACAAGGCGTTGCTGCCGGACGATCTCGACGCCATCGTGGCGTATCTGCGCACGGTAAAGCCGTTGCGCAGCGAAGTGCCGGATCCGGTGTACAAAGCGCCGGTGCACCGCGATCCCTATCCCGACGCGGAAGCCGGATTCAGCAAAGCCATGTTTACCGATCCGGTCCGGCGCGGCGCCTATCTGCGTCACCATCGGCCATTGCATGGAGTGCCACGCCGCAAGGACGCGCGGCGTGTCGGATTACAAAAATGGACTGGGCCGCGGCGGCAGGGCTTTCCCGCCGCCTGCGGGATCGCCGGATGGAACGCCCGACAGCATCGCCGCCAACATCACCACCGATCCGACCGCCGGCATCGGCGCCTGGAGCGATTCCGAAATCGGCCGCGCCATTACCGATGGCATTGCCCGCGACGGACATCCGCTCAGGCAGCCGATGGCCTTTGCCTATTATGCCGGACTGAAGCAGGCCGATCTGGCCGACATCATCGCCTATTTGCGCACGGTGCCGCCGCTGCAATGAAGCCATCGCAAAACAGCCGGTTCCACCGCGGGCCGGGAGGCTGTATTCTGCTTGAGGCAACCCGCGACACGTCAGCAAACGTCACCGGAATGATCGACACTGTCACCAAGCCGCGAACCAAAGTCCAGACCAAGACCGAGCGGCCGCGCCTGCACAAGGTCATCCTGGTCAACGACGACTTCACGCCGCGTGAATTTGTCGTCACCGTCCTGAAAGCGGAATTCCGCATGACCGAGGACCAGGCCCACAAGGTCATGATCACCGCGCACCGGCGCGGCGTCTGCGTGGTCGCGGTCTTCACCAAGGACGTGGCCGAGACCAAGGCGACCCGCGCCACCGACGCCGGCCGCGCCAAGGGCTACCCGCTGTTGTTCACCACCGAGCCCGAAGAATAAATCCGATCATGTCCCACGCGGTGCAGCGCCTCTTTGCGCTGCTCGGCGGAGCCGGGACCCACGAGCTACTCCGCATCGACCCCGGATCAGCAGCGCACCGCTCCGGTCGCGCGAAGCGCGATCCCGAGCGCGGCTGCGCAGCATCCGGGGAACGCGATTTAGCCCCCGGGCGTTTCATCCGCCAAGCCGTAAACGCGTTCGGCCCTTGCAAAGCCGGCGATCGGAAACTCGCCGAGATCGGTCCAGCCGCCGGCGCAGATCCCGGCAAATTCCGCCGAAGCCACGATGGTGCGACTGCAGGCGGCCGGCGATCTTTTCCAGCCGCGCCGCGAGATTGACGGCGGGACCGATGCAGGTGAAGTCGAGCCGGTTGCCGCCGCCGATATTGCCGTAGAGAATTCGTCCGACATGCAGCGCCACTCCGAAACGGAAGCGCTCGACGACGTCCCCGATCGCGTAATGCAGGTGCGTCGACGCTGGCGCGGGATTCGCGCGCGGCTTCGAGCACCTGGTCGCAGACCTGCTGGATATTGCCGTCCTGTTCGGCGATCGGAAACACCGCGAGCAGCCCGTCGCCCATGAACTTCAGGACTTCGCCGCCATGGCTGCGGATCGCGGCCACCTGGCAGTCGAAATAGCGGTTGAGAATCTCCACCACGGTTTCGGCCGGCAGCCGGTCCGACAGCGCGGTGAAGCCGCGCAGATCCGACAGCCAGATCGCGGCATGCATGGTGTCGGTGTGGCCGCGCCGAATCTGTCCGCCGAGAATCCGCTCGCCGGCGCGGTTGCCGACATAGGTGTCGAGCAGGTTCGAGGCGGTGCGGCGCAGATTGATGATCTCGATGACCCGCGCCAGCGGCGACACCAGTTTCCGCAGCGCCGCGATGTGGTCTTCGCGTAAACCCGCCGGGCTGTTTCGTGGTCCAGCTCGACGAATGGATCGAGCCGTCGGTGAAGCGCAGCGGCAGCGCGATGTAATCGGTGACGCCTTCCGCACGCATGTCGTCGAAGAACGGCAAATTGTCGCCGGCGGCGTCGGCGGACAGCTTGACGCCGGACTTCCTGTCTCGTGGCGTACAGAACCGACAGCGGGCTCGATCGGTATTCACGGCGAATCTAGCACATCGAAATCCGCCGACGTGACCGACGACCTCGGCGCCCCGGCGCCAGATGAAACTGACGCCAAAGATATCCGGATGCAGCGTGCGGACGAAAACGCCGACCCGCCACAGCGGCAAACCCGCCTCGCACCAGGCGTTCGCAGGTTTCCGCCATCATCGCGGGCGGGCTTGATCGCGGACCTGGCGCCGTCGATCAGCCAGTCGGTCACTTTCTGCAGATCGGGTAGGTTCATGCGGCGTCCATTTGCGGCGCAAGTTCCCGGCGCGTCAAGCCGACACAAACGCTTGGCGTTTTGGCCTCAAGCGGGCAAAGTCCGCAGCGAGCAAAAACGCGGGCAGGATAATGCCGGATTCCGGGCTGGAAAAATCGGGCGAAACCGCCGGGCTGCAATATGCGCTAGAGGCGGCCGATCCGGCGACGCTGCTGCTGGTGCTGGTGCAGCTCACCGGCGAACGGCACTGGCTGGAAACCGCCAAACCCTTCATTCGCGGCCCCATGAGTTACCAGGAGTTCATGCCGGAGCCGCTGCGGGCGGCGATCCGCGACCGGCTCCGCGAGGTGCTGGCGGAGACGGCGCGGACCGGAAAGCCTGCGCAGCGGGAGGCCGATGACGCGCTGCTGCGCGAGATGATGTCGGTCGCCGCCGGCGAGCCGGTATCGGACCAATATATCGCGATGATGCGCGAGGATCTGACCGACGACACCCTGAAATCGCGCAGCCTGAAATGGCGCGAGCAACCCGACCCTGCCGCGCTCCAGAGCGCCAAGGTCGTCATCATCGGGGCCGGCATGTCCGGCCTCTACGCCGGCATGCAGCTGCGCGAGGCCGGCATCCCCTTCGTGATCCTCGAGAAGAACGACGCCGTCGGCGGCACCTGGTACGAAAACAGATATCCGGGATGCGGCGTCGATACCCCGAACCATTTTTATTCCTATGCGTTCGAGCCCAACCACGACTGGTCGCATTTCTTCGCCAAGCGCGACGAGCTGTGGAATTATTTTGAGAAAGTCGCGGACAAATACGATCTTCGGCGGCACATCCGGCTCGGCACCGAAGTGGTCGATGCCCGCTATGACGAGGCGGATGCAACCTGGCGCATCACCGCGCAAGGCGCCGATGGCACTCGGCGACAACTTTCGGCCCGGGTGCTGGTATCGGCGGTCGGCGTCCTCAACCGGCCGAAACTGCCCGACATCGCCGGATTGCAGTCCTTCGCCGGGCCCGCCTTCCACACCGCGCAATGGGACCGCGATTTCGACTGGCGCGCCAAGCGGGTGGCGATGATCGGCACCGGCGCATCCGGCCATCAGGTCGGCCCCAGCATCGCGCCCGACGTCGAACGCTTGACGATCTTCCAGCGCTCGCCGCACTGGGTGGTTGCCAATCCGAATTACCACGAGGGCGTCAGCGCCGGAAAGAAATGGGCGCTGGCCAATATCCCCTTTTATCTGCGCTGGTACCGGTTCCAGCTGTTCTGGGGTTTCGCCGACGGCCTGCACGCCGCATTGCAGGTCGACCCCGACTGGCCGCATCCGAAACGATCGCTCAACGCGGTGAACGAAAAACACCGGCGCTTCATGGAGCGGCATATCCGCAGCGAACTCGCCGAGCGGCCTGATCTGTTGCCCAAGGTGATTCCGGATTACCCTCCCTATGGCAAGCGCATCCTGATCGACAATCACTGGTTCAGGATGCTGACGCGCCCGAATGTCGACCTCGTCACCGACCCGATCGATACAATCGTGCCCGAGGGCGTGCGGACCGCGGACGGCCAAATCTGGCCTGCCGACGCGCTGGTGTTCGCCACCGGCTTTCAGGTCAGCAAGATGCTGCATCCGATTGCCATCACCGGCCGCGACGGACGGAACCTGCGCGAATTCTGGGGCGCCGACGACGCCAAGGCCTATCTTGGCCTCACCGTTCCCGGCTTTCCGAATTTCTTCATGCTGACCGGCCCGAACACCGGCCTGGCCCATGGCGGCAACCAGATCTTCATGACCGAATGCGGCGTCCGCCACATGATGCTGTGCTTGCGCGAACTGCTGGAGAGCGGCCGTCGCTCGATCGAGTGTCGGCCGGAAGTCTACGCGCGCTACAACCGCGACGTCGACGCTTTGCATGCGCGCATGGTGTGGACCCACAAGGGCATGACCAACTGGTACCGCAATCCGCACGGCCGCGTATTCGCGATCACGCCGTGGCGCCTGGTCGAATACTGGAAGATGACGTCGAACTTTAATGCGGAAGAATATGCGATGAGGTAGGCAGCGGTCTGCATCGCCCTGCCACGCGAATGCAGTGAGAACTCTTCGTCCGGAACCTCGCCAGTGCAACAGGCTCCGGATCGTAAGGCGCGATCAAAGCGGATCAGGCTCTACCCGCCCACCTGCCCGCGGTGCCGTAAAAAATGATCCGCCAGCACGCAGGCCATCATGGCTTCGCCGACCGGCACCGCGCGGATGCCGACGCAGGGATCATGGCGGCCCTTCGTCAAAATGTCGGTGTCGGAGCCGGAGCGATCGATGGTACGGCGCGGCGACAGGATCGACGACGTCGGTTTGACGGCAAAGCGCGCCACCACCGGCTGGCCGGTGGAGATGCCGCCCAAAATGCCGCCGGCATGGTTGGACAGGAAGCGGACGCCGTGATTGCCGGTGCGCATCTCGTCGGCGTTTTCCTCGCCGGACAGTTCGGCCGCGCCGAAACCTGAGCCGATCTCGACGCCCTTGACCGCGTTGATGCTCATCAATGCGGCGGCCAATTCGGCATCGAGCTTGGCGTAGATCGGCGCGCCCAGGCCCGGCGGCACGCCTTCGGCGACCACCTCGATCACCGCGCCGATCGACGAGCCTTTTTTGCGGATGCCGTCGAGATAGTCCTCGAAGAACGCGGCCTTGTCCTTGTCCGGACAGAAGAACGGATTGCGCGCGATCTCGTCCCAATCCCATTTGTCGCGATCGATCTTGTGCGGGCCCATCTGCACCAGCGCGCCGCGCACCTTCATGTCAGGCAGGATCTTGCGCGCGATGGCGCCGGCCGCAACGCGCGTTGCGGTTTCGCGCGCCGACGACCGGCCGCCGCCGCGATAATCGCGCAGGCCGTATTTGGCCTCATAGGTGAAATCGGCGTGGCCGGGGCGAAACTTGTCCTTGATCTCGGCATAGTCCTTGGAGCGCTGGTCGGTGTTCTCGATCAACAGCGCGATCGGCGTGCCCGTGGTCACCTGCACCCCGGTCTCCGGATGCGCCATCACGCCGGAGAGAATTTTTACCGCATCGGCTTCCTGGCGCTGGGTGGTGAAGCGCGACTGCCCGGGACGGCGGCGATCGAGATCGTGCTGGATGTCCTCGACCGTCAGCGGCAACAACGGCGGGCAGCCATCGACCACGCAGCCGATCGCGACGCCATGGCTTTCGCCGAAGGTCGTGACCCGGAACAGGTGGCCGAAGGTGTTGAAGGACATTCCGTTACTCAAAGATCGCAGGATCGCGCCATGTGGTAACGCGCGCGGTTCAGGGGGTCAAATGACTGCAGTTAACCACGCCGGTGCGGCATGCGTAACGCGCCCCCTCTCCCGCTTGCGAGGAAGGGATGGGGTGGGGGCATCGTGCTCGCGGCTTCCCCCACCCGGCGCTGCGCGCCACCCTCAGAGCGAGCTTCGCGGGTCTCACCCCCCCAAGCGGGAGAGGGAAAGAACTTGTCCAGACCGGATAGATAGGTAACAGAGTAGACCGGATGGATGGGTGACAGTTCTCTGTCGGCTGGGAGGATCAGCCGATGTCTTGGCGAGAGAGCTGTGCAATGGACGAACGAGTGAGCTTCATCGCGGATCAGCGAAGTGGCATGTGGACGATGACGGAGCTTTGCGAGCGCTATGAGGTCAGTCGAAAGACCGGCTACAAATGGCTGGATCGCTATCGGTTGGAAGGAGCCGCGGGATTGGTGGAGCGCTCGCGGGCAGCGCGGGTGCATGGGCGTGCGACGCCGCAGCACATTGTGGATGCGATTGTGGGACTGCGGCAGGAGCGGCCGACTTGGGGACCGCGCAAAATCGTGAGCAAGCTGGAGGCTCGCCAGGCGGATATTGAATGGCCGTCGGCCTCGACGGCTGGCGAGATTCTCAAGCGAGCGGGGCTGGTTTGCAGCCGTCGCGTGCGGCGGCGTGCGCCTCCGCGCATGGGTCAACTGACGGTACCGCAGCATGCCAACCACGTTTGGGGCATTGATCACAAGGGTTGGATACGACTGGGCGACGGCTCGCGCTCCGAACCGTTCACGGTGACGGATGGCTTCAGCCGTTATTTGATCGGCGTGGCGGCGACGGGCAGCACACAATATGCCGAGTGCAAACCGCCGCTTGAGCGAGCGTTCCGCGAGCACGGCTTGCCGGAGGTGATCCGCTCCGACAACGGCTCGCCGTTTGCCTCTACCGGGGCCACCGGCCTGACGGCACTGTCGGTGTGGTGGATCAAGCTCGGCATCCGGCACGAACGGATCGATCCTGGCCATCCGCAGCAGAACGGCCGACACGAGCGTTTTCACCTCACGCTTCTGGAAGCCATGCGGCCACCGCCGCCAACCCGTGCCGCTCAGGCTCGCCGCTTTGCGGCATTTGTGCGCGACTACAACGAAGAGCGGCCGCACGAGGCGCTCGGCCAGCGCACCCCTGCAAGCGTCTACCAGCCTTCGCCTCGTGCAATGCCAACGCGGCTTCCAGAGCCGGATTATCCAGCCGAAGCGGCGGTGCGCCAGGTTCGGTCCAACGGCGAAATCAAATGGCGAGGCGAGTTCATCCACGTTTGCAGCGCTCTCATTGGGGAAGCTGTCGCCGTCGAGGAAACCGAGGATGGACACTGGCAAGTGCGCTTCTTCAACGTGCCGATCGGCATCATCGACCCCAAAACACGCAAGCTGCGTCGCGGCGCCGGCGCCACGACGCATAAGACCGAACCATGAACAAGTGTCACCCATCCATCCGGTCCGTTTTGTTACCCATCCATCCGCTGGACAACTCAGCCATACTTCTTCAGCCCCCCATCGGCGAACACGTAGACCACGCCCTGCTCGATTCCGAGATCGGCGGCGCTGGCGGGGGTTTCGACGTCGAGCGCCACCATCAGCGCCCGCGCGGTGCCGCCATGGGCCACCGCGACGGTGTCGGCGGTGAGCTGATCGTACCAGTCGCGCATCCGGACCTGCACCGCGGCATAGCTCTCGCCGCCCGGCGGCGGCACCGTCCATTTGTCGGCCTGGCGCCTCGCAAAAAGCTCGGGGTCCGACGCCCGCATCTGCGCAAACGTCGAGCCCTCCCATCGGCCATAGCCGATCTCGCGCAGCCGCTCGTCGAGCGCGTAATCGCACGGCGGCAGGTTCAGCGCACCGCGCAGCAGCTCCATGGTGCGGCGGGCGCGGCCGAGCGGGCTGGCGACGAAGCCCAGGGATTGCGCGCGGCGCCCATCGCGCGCCAGCAGACCGGCCAGGATGACCCCGGCGTCGGCCGCCTGCTTGCGGCCGAGATCGTTGAGCGGAATGTCCCGCCCACCCTGCAGCCGGCCTTGCGCATTCCAGTCGGTCTCGCCGTGGCGGATGTAGTAGATGGTCGGCACGGGCATCGAAACCGGCAGCTATTCCTTGCTCAGCGAATTGCTCAGCGAAATGTCCGGCGCGTCGGGGCGCTTCATGCCGACGACGTGGTAGCCGGAATCGACGTGGTGCACCTCGCCGGTGACGCCGCGCGACAGGTCCGACAACAGATACAGCGCGCTGTCGCCGACTTCCTCGATGGTGACGGTGCGGCGCATCGGCGTGTTGTATTCGTTCCATTTCAGGATGTAGCGGAAATCGCCGATGCCGGACGCCGCCAGGGTCTTGATCGGCCCCGCCGAGATCGCGTTGACGCGAATGTTCTTCTCGCCGAGATCGGCGGCGAGATAGCGCACGCTGGCCTCGAGTGCGGCTTTCGCGACGCCCATCACGTTGTAGTGCGGCATCCATTTCTCGGCGCCGTAATAGGTCAGGGTCAGGATCGAGCCGCCGTCGGTCAGAAGTTTTTCGGCGCGCTGCGCGATCGCGGTCAGCGAGTAGCAGCTGATCAGCATGGTCTTGGAAAAATTGTCGGCGGTGGTTTCGAGATAGCGGCCGTCGAGCTGGTCCTTGTCGGAGAATGCGATCGCGTGCACCACGAAGTCGATCTTGCCCCACTTCTGTTTCAGCACCTCGAACGCCGCATCGATGGTGGAGGGATCGGTGACGTCGCAATGGCCAAGCAGGATGCCGTCGAGTTCGCGTGCCAGCGGCTCGACCCGTTTCTTCAGCGCGTCGCCCTGCCAGGTCAGCGCAATCTCCGCCCCCGCGGCGCGGCAGGCCTTGGCGATGCCCCAGGCGATCGAGCGGTTGTTGGCGACGCCGAGAATCACCCCGCGCTTGCCCTGCATCAGACCTGAAATTTGCGCCATCCGGTTTCCAATCGATCTTGATCAGGTCTGGGGGTACACCAGCCCTCCCGGCCGGTACAGCCCAAATCCGCCCCCGGTTCGAGCGGTTTGCCCCGCAGCCTTAACAGCCGGAATAGGCAGGTGATTTCGGTGTTATGTTGATTGAGGCGTTCACGTTGCCGGGTTTGGACGCCGACCGGAAAAGCCCGAGATCGAGCCGCCATGACCGCGTTTCGTCAGAGTGTCGAAGCCATGATTCCGGCGCTGCGCCGCTACGCCCGCGCGCTGGCGCGTGACGCCGATGTCGCCGACGATCTGGTGCAGGACACGCTGGTGCGGGCGCTGCGTTCGGAACGGCTGTTTCTTGGCGGCGACGTCAGGAGCTGGCTCTACACCATCCTGACCAATCTCAACAAGAACCGTCGGCGATCGCTGGCGCGGCGGCCGCAATTCGTGCCGCTGCTCGACAACAATCCCGAGGCCAGCGGCACCGAGGCGGAAGGCCGCGACATCGCCCGCGCGCTGGCCACGCTGGTGGAGGAGCAGCGCGCGGTGCTGCTGCTGGTGATGCTGGAGGGATTGAGCTATCGCGAGGTCGCCGACATCCAGGGCGTGCCGATCGGCACCGTGATGTCGCGCATCGCCCGCGCCCGCGCCCATGTCAAGGCTTCACTCGAAGGCGAACGCCCGGCGCTGCGGCGGGTGAAATGATGGCAGACCCGATGTATCCAGGCGTAATGAACGATTTTAAGCTGCGATGGTTTGACGATTCCGCCCCCTTTTCGGGAAGCGAGATTGCTGCCGGCCGACCAACGATTTTCGATTGAAATTGGACAGAGACAACGACCATGACCGACCCCACGATTCCCGTCACCGAAGACGAACTGCACGCCTATGTCGACAATGAATTGCCGGCAGAACGTCGCGGCGATGTCGAGGCATGGCTCGCAGCGCATCCCGACGACGCGGCGCGGGTGCAATCATGGCGCGCGATGGCCGAGGCGCTGCACGCGCGTTACGACTCGGTGGCCGACGAGGCGGTGCCGAAGCGGCTCGAGATCGAGCGGCTGGTGCGACGGCCGCGGCAATGGATCTACGGCGCCGTCGCCGCGACCCTGGTGGCGTTCATCGCCGGCGGCGGCGTCGGCTGGGTGGCGCGCGGTGCGGCTGCAGCACCTTCGGCGTTCCAGAATTTCACGGTGGATGCGCTGGACGCGCACCGGCTCTATGTCGTCGAGGTCCGCCATCCCGTCGAAGTGTCGGGCAGCGATCGCGACCATCTGGTGGCGTGGCTGATCGAAGCGCTGCGGCTATGACGTGAAGGCGCCGGAGCTCGGCGGCACCGGCCTGAAGCTGGTCGGCGGCCGGCTGCTGCCGGGCCCGCAGGCCCCGGCGGCGTTCCTGATGTATGAGAGCCCGAGCGGCGAGCGCTACACGCTCTACACCTCGCGCGCGGAAACCGAGACCACGCAGATGCGCTATGCGGCGAGCGAGGGCGACGGCGCGATGTTCTGGGCCGACCGCGGCGTCGGCTATGTCCTGAGCGGCCCCGCCGACAAGGACCGGCTGAACCAGGTCGCGCGGATGGTCTACGACCAGACGGAAAAGAGCGGCGGTTGAATTATGTCACGGTTAATGTCCCAATTCCGACATTGAAAATCTGGAATCAAGACATCGGCGCGTCTCACTATCGCACCGGATGTTCACGCGATGATGTATTGCGTTCGATCCGCCGATCGACGCAAGCGGCCTCGATCGGGGTTTTGTACCGCGCTGGTCCCCCGGTCGAGGCTGCACCTTTTGGCGATGCGATCAGGCAAAACCCTTTCGCGATGCGATCAGGCCAAATCGCTGCGCGGATTGTAGGGGTGTCCGTCGCGCCACTTCTGCATCAACGCCTCGAGTTCGGCGTCGTTCCCGTCCGGCAGCATGATGCGGGTGGTGACGAACAGGTCGCCGGTCGCACCCGCCGCTTTCGGCAGTCCCTTGCCCTTGAGGCGAAAGATCCGGCCGCTCGAGGTGTTCTTCGGGATCGACAATTCGACCGCGCTGCCCAGCGTCGGCACCCGGACCTTGCCGCCGAGCACGGCTTCGTACAGCGTGATCGGCAGATCGACGCGCAGGTCGCTGCCGTCGACCTTGAAGAACGGGTGCGGCGCGATGCTGACCGTGATCAGGAGATCGCCGGGGCGGTGGCCGGGCGCGGTCTCGCCCTGCCCCTTGAGCCGGATCTGCTGGCCGGCGATGACGCCGGCGGGAATCTTGACATTGAGTTCCTTGCCGGTCGGCAGCCGGACCCGCTTCTCCACGCCATTGACCGACTCTTCCAGCGACACCGTCATGGCGACGCTGAGGTCGAGATCGAGCGCGATTCCGCCCGGATCGAACTCGAAGGTGGTGCCCGCGCCGGGCCGCGCGCCGCGCGCCGCAGCGCCGCTGAACATGCTGTTGAGGATGTCCTCGAAACCGCCGCCGCCGAAGCCCCCGGGACCGGCGCCGCCGGTGCGGAAAGTGTGGGTCTCGAAGCCGCCGCCGGGCGAGGCCCCGCGCGAGCGCGGATCGCCGCCGGGAAAGCCCTGGAAGCGCGGCTTGCCCTCGGCGTCGATTTCGCCGCGATCGAACTGCTTGCGCTTGTCCTCGTCGCCGATGATCTCGTTGGCCGAATTCAGCTCGGAAAAGCGCGCCGCGGATTTCGGATCGTTCTTGTTGGCATCGGGGTGATGCTTCTTGGCGAGCTTGCGATAGGCGCTCTTGATCGCCGCAGCGCTGGCGCCCCGCGGCACCCCCAAGACCTCATAGGGGTCGCGCATCCGTCACGTCTCCTTCAGGGAAATCGAAGTTTTGGCGGGCTGACCGCCCTTCCGTCTTCATCTGGTGTCTTCGTGGCATTTTTGCAACGGGAAGCATCGACCCGATCAACCCTGTTTCCAGGGCTTCAAGGTATGGATTTCCCAGCGGCCCTGGCCGGACTGGCAGGCTTCGCCCTGCAGCCAGCTCTCCGACTGGCCGTTGACATAGCTCGCCAGAAAATCCCGGCAAGTGCGGCCATCGGAGGAATAGGCCTGGGCCAGCGGCGTCACCGAGCCACGCGCGCCGGTCTCGGGATTTTCCCAGGGCTGGCTGGAATCCTTGTCGCCCTTGGTCAGCACGTCGGAGGCGGCATTGCGGGCGAAGGCAAGATCGCTCTCGGTCGGCGTCGGCCCGCTGGCCTCGGCCGCTCCGATCGAACCGGTGACCTCGTTGTCGTCCATCCTGGCGAAGGCATGGTCGGGGCGGGACATGCTGCAGCCGCCGGCGCCGACGCCGATTAGAATCAATGTCATCACCGCGCCCGCCGGCCCGATCGCCGATAGGCCAACGCGTCCCCATGTCTTATATAGGGCGAGCCTATACTGGGGCTGCAACGCGCTCTGGACCGCGGGCGGACGCAATTCGGAAATCCTGACATGACGGACACGACCTCCATCCAACACCCGACACCGTTAACATCCGGTGATTTCACCGCGGCCGAGGAGCCGTTTGCGCTGTTCGGCGACTGGTTCGCCGAAGCCGTGAAGGCCGAGCCCAACGATCCCAACGCGATGTCGCTGGCCACCGTCGACGACAACGGCCTGCCCGACGTGCGGATGGTGCTGATGAAGGGCTATGACGCCGACGGTTTTGTGTTTTACAGCCACATCGCCAGCCAGAAAGGCCGCGAACTCGCCGCAAATCCTAAGGCAGCGTTACTGTTTCACTGGAAGTCGCTGCGCCGGCAGGTCCGCATCCGCGGCAACGTGTCGCCGGTGACCGAGGCGGAGGCCGACGCCTATTTCGCAACCCGGCCGAAGCAGGCCCAGATCGGCGCCTGGGCCAGCAAGCAGTCGCAGCCGCTGGAGAGCCGTTTTGCCTTCGAGCAGGCGATCGCCAAGGTCGCCGCCAGGCACATTGTCGGCGAGGTGCCGCGGCCGCCGGGCTGGAGCGGCTGGCGCATCGCGCCGGCGCAGTTCGAATTCTGGCACGACCGCCCGTTCCGCCTGCACGACCGCATCGAATTCCGCCGCGCAGCGCCGGATCAGCCCTGGTCCAAAACGCGGCTTTATCCCTGATTGCTGAACGCCTGAAGGACCTTCATGTCGAATTCCCCAATGCGCCGCGGCGCACGCTGCTTCTGACCGGAGCCAGCCGCGGCATCGGCCATGCCACCGTGATCCGCTTTTCCAGCGCCGGCTGGCGCGTCCTCACCTGCTCGCGGCATCCATTCCCGGAGGAATGCCCGTGGGGCGCCGGTCCTGAGGATCACATCCAGGTCGACCTCGCCGACCACGCCGACACCACGCGGGCGATCTCGGAAATCCGCGACCGGCTGGAAGGCGGCGAACTGCACGCGCTGGTCAACAACGCCGCGATTTCGCCGAAGGCCGCAGGCGGCGGCCGGCTCGGCTCGATCGACACCGACATCGACACCTGGAGCCATGTGTTCCGGGTCAACTTCTTCGCGCCGATCATGATGGCGCGCGGGCTGATCGAGGAGTTGAAGGCCGCGAAGGGCTCGGTGGTCAACGTCACCTCGATCGCCGGGCTCGCGGGTGCACCCGTTCGCGGGCGCGGCCTATGCGACCTCGAAGGCGGCGCTGGCCTCGCTGACCCGCGAGATGGCGTCGGATTTCGGCCGCATCGGCGTCCGCGTCAATTCGATCGCGCCGGGCGAGATCGACACCTCGATCCTGTCGCCGGGCACCGAGAAGATCGTCGAGCAGCAGATCCCGCTGCACCGGCTGGGCACGCCGGACGAAGTGGCGAAGATCATCTATGTGCTGTGCACGGAGACCAGTTCTTACGTCAACGGCGCCGAGATCCACATCAACGGCGGCCAGCACGTGTAGCTCGTCATTCCGGGACACGCCGCCTTCGTCGATGGCGCCTCGGAATGACGAAGCGTATGTCTCAATCCGCGTAGAACTTGCGCGGCGTGTCGCGCAGGCGCAGCGCCTCGATGTTGAAGGCGCTGGAGCATTCGTCTTCGCGTCTCGCCCTCCGACAGCGCCGCGCCGCAATGCCGGCAGGCCCGCGCCGACAATAGCCAGCGCCTTGCCGGCGGCGTTGCGGCTCGCTTGATAGCGCGCGAAATCGACGACGTTGGGTCCGGGCGTTATGAATTTTTCAACCATTGCTGTCCTCGCGGCGTGAGACAGCGTTATCGCAGAAAGGTTTCGCGCAAACGTTCAGCGCAACGCTCAAATTTTAGCGGAGAAATTGAGGCAGGACCGCTCCGGCTCGCGGTCGGCATCGCGAATCGAGGCGGCCTCGCAAAATCGGCCCGCGCAAGTCATCGGCGCCGAACGCTCACGCCTACAACCACCTCTTCCATTTGAAAAACACGTAAGGCAGCACCGCCGCGAGCAGCATCATCACCAGCGCCATCGGATAGCCGTGGCTCCATTCCAGTTCCGGCATGATCTTGAAATTCATGCCGTAGATCGAGGCGATCAGGGTCGGCGGCATCAGCACCACCGCCATCACCGAAAACAGCTTGATGATGTTGTTCTGCTCGAGATTGACGACGCCGAGCATCGCATCGAGCACGAAGGTGATCTTGTTGGAGAGATAGGAGGCGTGGTCGGTCAGCGAGGCGACGTCGCGCTGCATGGTCTTGAGCTGCTCGCGCATGTCCTTGGACCATTTGACGCCGTCGACCGCGGCGGCGACGAAGGTCACCACCCGCCCGATCGAGACCAGGCTCTCGCGCACCTTGGAGGTCAGGTCGCCCTTGCGGCCGATCGCGATCAGGATGTCGGAATAGCGCTTGGCGTGTCCGGTGCGCGCCGCGCCCTCGGGCTCGAAAATATCGTGGCTGATGGCGTCCATGTCGCGCCGGCGCGCTCCAGAATGTCGGCGTTGCGGTCGATCACCGCGTCGAGCAATTCCATCAGCACCATTTCGCCGGTGATGCCCGGCGGCGCAGGCGCGCGCCAGCTTGTTCTCCACCAGCATGAACGGCTTCGGCGCGTCGTAGCGCACCGTCACCAGCCGGTGGCCGGCGAGGATGAAGGTCACCGCGGTGGTGCGCGGCGATTCTCGGTGTCCGCCGCGCACATCAGGCGTCGCCGTCATGTAGCGCGCGCCGTTCTCGATATAGAGCCGGCTGGAAATCTCGATCTCCTGCATGTCCTCCCGGGTCGGCACCGCGATCCCGGCCAGCCGCTCCACCGCATGGTCCTCCTCCGCGGTCGGCTTGACGAGGTCGATCCAGACCGCGCTTTCCGGCAGCGCGGACAGATCGGCGGAAGCCAACCTTCTTCAGCGAGGATTCGGAGGGCACGAACACCGAAAACATGGAGAACTCCGGGACTGAGCGCGCGGCCTACCCAACAGGAATTCGCTCGATTCTGGCAAGCGCTTCATGACCGGCGTGTGATCGCCCGGCGAATTTGCGGCAGCCAGATGGCGGCAGCGTGGCGCCGATTCGGCGGCCGTTCCCGCCTGCCCAAAAAATCAGCCGGAGAACGCGAAATCTGCGGCAAAAAAGACACAGGAAGCGCACCGCATTGCGGGAGAGGCATCTAAGCTCTGGAATTATGGCCGATTTCGACGATAATGCGATTAACAGAATCGTGGCGTTTCGGGCGCAATTTTGGCGTCGCTGGCGTGCACGGCTTTCGATTGGAAGAGCACAATGTCGTCGCTGAAAGTAACTTTGGGAATTCTGGCCGCCGGCCTGATGCTGTCGGGTTGCATGGAGGCCACCACCTACGAGGCGACCAACCAGGCCAATTTCAAGCCGCGCGACAAGGAACTGCTGGCCAAGATCCGCTACGACAACGTTCCCGTTCCCGAGGCGTTCCGCCGCGCCATCGTCGACTATCACCGCAAGGAAGCGCCCGGCTCGATCCTGGTCGATTCCGACAATCACTATCTCTATTTCGTGCTCGATAACGGCAAGGCGATCCGCTACGGCATCACCGTCGGCGAGGAAGCCATGGCGTGGTCCGGCATCGCCAAGGTCGGCAGCATGACCGAGTGGCCGCCCTGGCATCCGACCAAGGGCGAAATCGAGCGGCTCGGCGTTCCCACCTTCGTGCCGCCGGGACCGGACAATCCGATGGGTTCGCGCGCGCTGTATCTGTATTCGGGCGGCAAGGACACCCTGTTCCGGATTCACGGCACCAACCAGCCGGAATATATCGGCGCGTCGATCTCCTCCGGCTGCATCCGGTTGACCAACGAGGACGTGATCGATCTGTATAGCCGGGTGAAGATGGGCACCGTCGTGGTGGTGCTCGAGCCGCACCATGGCGACTCGCCGGCCAATTCGACAGATGGCGCTGCAAGGCAGCGGCAACACCGTGCAGTAACCGGCTGCGGTTCGCCGCGGCGATAACGAGACCCTTGCGACGAAAGCGCCGGTTTACCGGCGCTTTTTTGTTGGCGGCGGCGCGGCGGCCTGCGGCTGGTGCCGGCATCGGCGCCTTCGCCGGCGTCGGGCTTGGCGGCGACCTCGCGCGGCGGCGCTTCCTCCGGCCGCGCGGCCGGCAGCAGCGGCGCGATCTGCGGCAGCGGGTCCCACACATTCCACTGGCAGATTTTGTAATTGTTGTGCCGCTCCATCAGATCGAGATGGATGTGATCCTCATGATATCCGTCCGAGCCCGGCCCCAGCACCGTCGTAAACCGCGCGCACACCGAATGCAGCACGCTCTCGCGCAGTTCGCGCGGCACCGTGCGGTCGGTGAGCGAAATCGATTGGCCGTTGGCGAGTTTCAGGGCGCGGACGTCGAGCGCGTTGGCGCGGCCGTGTTCGGACAGGAGGCCGCCGACCACGCGGTTGCGGCCGCGGCATTCGAACGAGTCGAAATTGTCGAGCACGCTGATGTCGCTGCCGAGGCCCGCGGCCAGCGGCGCGATGTCGGTGCGGATCCAGTCGGCGATCGCGGAGGCCATGGTGCAGCGCAGGATCGCCGCGGGCTTCAGCGCAACCTGCCGCTTGTCCGGCAGCACCACCGCCTCCAGCCGCACCAGATCCTCGCCGCCGCAGCCGCCGGGGCCGTGGATGTCGGGAATGCTGGGGGCAATGGCGATCGCATCGGTCAGCGCCAGCCGGCAGGCCGAGGGCGGCGGCGGCCGCGGCGTAGCCGCCGGTTCGGCCGGCTTGTCAGGCTCGGCCGGTGCCGGCGCCTGTTGCGCGGTGCGCGGGCTTCTCCGGCACGATCGCCGGCGCGTCCGCCGGACGCGGCTTTGGCAACGGCACCGCTGCGGGTAGCGCGGCCCGGCGCAGCTTTTGCCGGTGCGGCGCCGAACAGGTCGCCCCAGGGTCCCTGCGACCACGGCGCCGGTCTTTTCGCCGCGGCCGGTTCGGTTGGCGCGCCCAGCGTCAGCCAGCACCGCGGCGGCGGTAACCATGACGGCCGCCGCGGTGCGGCCGGAGCCGCCACAAGGCCATTTGCGGCGTGCTTTCTCCGCGCTAAAGTTCATGGCAATTCCGTGAGGAATTGCGCACAAGCGATAACACTATCAGGAGGAACGTCCGTATGCGTGGATTGATGCAAGACTGGCCTTTGCTTTGTCACCGGATCATCGAGCACGCGGCGGCGTTTCATGGCACCCAGGAGGTCGTGACGCGATCGGTCGAAGGCCCCATCCATCGCACCAATTACGCCGAAATTCGCGATCGCGCGCTGAAGGTCTCGCAACGCCTCGATCGCGACGGCATCAAGCTCGGCGACCGCGTCGCCACCATCGCCTGGAACACCTGGCGCCATCTCGAAGCCTGGTACGGCATCATGGGCATCGGCGCGATCTGCCATACCGTCAATCCGCGGCTGTTTCCGGACCAGATCGCCTGGATCATCAACCATGCCGCAAGACCGCGTGGTGATGACCGATATCACCTTCGTGCCGGTGCTGGAAAAGATCGCCGACAAGCTGCCCAGCGTGGAACGCTACATCGTGTTCACCGACAAGGCGCACATGCCGCAGACCACGCTGAAGAACGCGGTCGCCTATGAAGACTGGATCGCGGAGGCCGACGGCAATTTCGAGTGGAAGACCTTCGACGAAAATACCGCGGCCGCGATGTGCTACACCTCGGGCACCACAGGCGATCCCAAGGGCGTGCTGTATTCGCACCGCTCCAACGTGCTGCACGCTTTGATGGCCAACACCGGCGATTCGCTCGGCGCCAACGCCGGCGACACCATGCTGCCGGTGGTTCCGCTGTTCCATGCCAACAGCTGGGGCATCGCTTTCTCGGCGCCCTCGATGGGCACCAAGCTGGTGATGCCGGGCGCGAAGCTCGACGGCGCCTCGGTCTATGAGCTGCTGGATACCGAGAAGGTGACCCACACCGCCGGGCGTCCCGACGGTGTGGCTGATGCTGCTCAATCATATGGCCGCCCACCATCTGAAACTGCCTCATCTGCGCATGGTGGTGTGCGGCGGCTCGGCGATGCCGCGCTCGATGATCAAGGCGTTCCTCGACATGGGGGTGCAGGTGCGCCACGCCTGGGGCATGACCGAGATGAGTCCGATCGGCACCCTGGCCGCGCTGAAGCCTCCGTTTGCCGAACTCACCGGCGAGGCCCGGCTCGATATCCTGCAGACCCAGGGCTACCCGCCGTTCGGCGTGCAGATGAAGATCACCGACGACGCCGGCAAGGAGCTGCCGTGGGACGGCAAGACCTTCGGCCGGCTGAAGGTCAGCGGCCCCGCGGTGTCGAAGGCCTATTTCCGGGTCGATGCCGACATCCTCGACGAGCAAGGCTATTTCGACACCGGCGACGTCGCCACCATCGATCAGCACGGCTACATGCGGATCACCGACCGCTCCAAGGATGTGATCAAGTCCGGCGGCGAATGGATTTCGTCGATCGACCTGGAAAATCTCGCGGTCGGGCATCCCGCGGTCGCCGAAGCCGCCGTGATCGGCATCCATCATCCGAAATGGGATGAGCGCCCGCTGCTGATCGTGCAGCTCAAGGCCGGCCAGACCGCGACCCGCGAGGACATCCTGAAATTCATGGACGGCAAGATCGCCAAATGGTGGATGCCGGACGACATTGCGTTCGTCGACGGCATTCCGCACACCGCTACGGGCAAGATCCTCAAGACCGCGCTGCGCGAGCAGTTCAAGAGCTACCGTTTCCCGAACGCCGCGGCGTGAGCTTCTGACCTCTCCCCGCTGTTCGCAGGGAGAGGTCAGGCAGGCTCAACGAATAGCCGGTCTGCCAGGCGCGGAACGCCTTGGGCCGTCGCGGCAACATTAACCATAGTCAATATCGCACAAGATTGCGGTGCGTTGCGCACCGACACCGTATACCAAAGGCGAATTGGAACCGGCATGGCAGCTTCCTAATTTGCCGCACCTGCAAACCAAAAAAGCAAGGAAACGCTTCAAATGAACAAATCGATCGGTATTCGAACAATCCCATGGCTGCTGTTGGCGTCGATCGTCACCACGACGGCGCATGCCGAGAGCAACAAGGTGGTGATCGGCGACATCGACGACATGTCCGGCCTCTACGCCGATGTCATCGGACAGGGAGGCATCGAGGCAGCCAAGATGGCGATTGCGGATTTCGGAGGCAGCGTGCTTGGCAACAAGATCGAACTGCTCACGACGGATCATCAGAACAAGCCGGACGTCGGCGCCCAGAAGTTCCGCGAATGGGCGGACCGCGCCGGAGTGACCATGGTGCTCGGCGGATCCAACACCGGCGTCAGCCTCGCGCTGGCGACGGTCGCCAAGGAAAAAAAGACGCCATTCTTCGCGATCGGCGCGGCCGGCGCATCGCTGACCGGCAAGGACTGTACCCCATACACGGTGCACTATGCCTACGACACCACCGCGCTCGGCAACGGCACGGCGACGACCATGGTGAAGGAGGGCGGCAAGACCTGGTTCTTCCTCACGGCCGACTATGCGTTCGGCACCCAATTGCAGGAAGCTGCCGCGAAAGTCGTGGAAGCCAACGGCGGCAAGGTGGTCGGCGCCGTGCGCGTTCCGCTTTCGGCGTCCGACTTCTCAAGCTTTCTGTTGCAGGCTCAAAATTCCGGCGCCCAGGTGCTGGGCCTCGCCAACGCCGGCAACGACTTCACCAACTCGATCAAGGCGGCCGACGAGTTCGGTATCGCCAGGACGATGAAGCCTGCCGCACTGCTCGCCTTCCTTAGCGACATCCACAGTCTGGGGCTCAAGACGGCGCAGGGGCTTTACCTCACCACAGGCTGGTATTGGGATCTCAACGACAAGACCCGCGCGTTCTCAAAACGCTATTTCGAGAAGACGAAGCGCGAACCGACCATGAACCAGGCGGCCTATTATTCGGCCACGATCACCTATCTCAACGCCGTCAAAGCCGCCAACACCACCGATCCCGACAAGGTCATGGCGCAACTGCGCAAGGTGAAGATCGACGATATGTTCACCAGCGACGGAAAGATCCGCGCCGACGGACTGATGGAACACGAAATGTACGTGATGCAGGTGAAGAAGCCCGAGGAATCGAAGTATCCCTGGGACTACTATCGCCTGGTTCAGACCATGTCCGGCGAAGAGGCTTTCGGAAAGCTTTCCGAGTCGGCCTGCCCGCTGGTAACGCATTGAGCGACCGCGCGCCCTGTTGCGACAGGGCGCGCCTCGCACCGGCCTTACGACGGAACCAGGCACATTTCCCGGCATAAACCGCTTCACAGTCTGCCGGAAAATGCGCTAGGTCACCTGCGCGCCGGATTGTCTGCCTGACCCGACCGGCGACCAAATCCATACTGGAATTCTGAGGATGGCCCGCAGGTTTTCTGCTCCCTATCAGACGGAACCCGTGTCCAGCCTCGCGTCCTGGGCGCGCAACCTCGCGGTGTTCTCGGTGGTCGCGGTGCTGGTCTCGATCATCATCGTCCGCTTCGGCTTCCTCGAGATGAAACCGGCGCTGGCAACGTTCTTCGGCGCGCTGGCCTGCGCCGGGCTTTCCATTCTGGTCGGGCTCGCCGCCTTTGTCGCGATCTGGCAGAACGGTTCGCGCGGCATGAGCCGGATCCTGCTGGCGCTGTTGATCGACGCGGGGGTGCTGGCCTATCCGGTCTATCTCGGCCTGCAATATCGCTGGCTGCCGCCGATCCACGACATCACCACCGACCCGATCGATCCGCCGCGCTTCGACGCGCTGGCGCGGCTGCGCACCGGCGACGGCACCAACACCGCGGTCTATGCCGGGCTGTATTCCGCCGAGCAGCAGCGGCTGGCCTATCCCGATATCGAGACGGTCGAACTGGAGACCCCGGTGCAGCGGGCCTATGAGCTCACCCTGCAACTGGTGAACAAGCGCAAATGGCTGGTGATCGACGAACGCACGCCGCAGCCGCCGCGCCGCATCGGCCACATCGAGGCGGTGGCGCGGACCCCGATCATGGGATTCCGCGAGGACGTCTCGATCCGCGTCGCGCCCGACGGCGAGGATTCGCGGGTCGATATCCGCTCGTCGTCGCGTTATTTCGAGAGCGATCTCGGCAGCAACGCCGCGCGCATCAGCAAGCTGATCGATGACATCAACAGCGCCGTCGACAACGCCAGTCTCAGGCCGGAGAAGAAGCCGGTTGTGCCGCTCAAGGTTCAGCCCAAGGGCGTCGCCAAGCGGTAAGAAAGAGACGCGCTCGTAAGTCGCTGCGGCGGAAATGGCGCCCTCTCCCTGTGGGAGAGGGTTGGGGTTACGAACGAACTATCGATAGGGTAACCCCTCACCCGGCGCTTCGCGCCGACCTCTCCCACAGCGAGAGGTGAGGCAGTGCGCCCCGCGGCTACGCCAGCCGGTACCTCCCGCCGATCACCGGATCGCCGTCGGTCGCAACGATGCCGCGGGCGACCAGGTCCTCCAGATGCGCCAGCACGGAATAGCCGGCCGCACTCGTCAGCCGCGGATCGATGCCGATATAGATCGCGCGCACCATGGTGGGGATATCGGCTTCGCCCTTGGCCGAGACGATGCAGGATCGAGGCTTCGCGGGCCTGGCGGTGCCGGATCAGGAAACGCACATAGCGCGGGCCTTGCGGGATTTCCGGTCCGTGGCCCGAGAAATACAGATCCTCGTCGCGCGCCGTCAGCCGTTGCAGCGAGGCCATGTAGTCGATCATCGACCCGTCCGGCGGCGCCACGATCGAGGTCGACCAGCCCATCACATGATCGCCGACGAACAAGATCTTCCGCTCAGGCCAGGCGAACGCCAGATGATTGGCGGTGTGGCCCGGCGTCGCCACCGCCTGCAGCGCCCAGCCGGCGCCTTCGATGGTCTCGCCGTCGCGCACCCTGATATCGGGCTGTGAAGTCGCGGTCGGCGCCGGATTCCGGATTGTGCTTCTCGCTCTCGTAGCGCGGCCGCGATGCCCGATGCGGGCCCTCGGCATAGACGGACGCGCCGGTGGCGGCCTTGATCCGCGCGGTGTTCGGCGAATGGTCGCGGTGGGTGTGGGTGACCAGAATATGCGTCACGGTCTCGCCGCGCACGGCGTTCAGCAGCGCCGCCGCGTGGGCCTCGTCGTCGGGACCGGGATCGATGATCGCAACCTTGCCCTCACCGACGATGTAACTCACGCGTGCCGGTGAAGGTGAACGGGCTCGGATTGTTGCAGAGAATCCGCCGCACGCCGGGGCGGACTTCCTCGACCACGCCGGGCTTTAACGGAAAGTCGCGGTTGAACGGGACGTCGTCGTTGTCGTTCATGGGGTACTCACCCGTGATTTTTCGGATTTCGATTGAGCCTGAGTTCGTCATGCCCGGCCTTGTGCCGGACATCCACGTCTTAGCAGCAGCGAAGCAAGAAAGACGTGGATGGCCGGGACGAGCCCGGCCATGTCGGAACCTGGAGGTTATGCCGTGCCGCGCGCGCCGGCATCGGCGCCTTACGAAAACGCCTGAATGCCGGTGATGGCGCGGCCGAGGATCAGAGCGTGGACGTCGTGGGTGCCCTCATAGGTGTTCACGGTCTCCAGATTCGCGGTGTGGCGCATCACGTGATATTCGATCTGGATGCCGTTGCCGCCGTGCATGTCGCGAGCCATGCGCGCGATGTCGAGCGCCTTGCCGCAATTGTTGCGCTTGACGATGGAAATCATCTCCGGCGCCATCTTGCCTTCGTCCATCAATCGACCGACCCGCAACGAGGCCTGCAGCCCGAGCGCGATGTCGGTCTGCATGTCCGCGAGCTTCTTCTGCACCAGCTGGGTCGCCGCCAGCGGCCGGTTGAACTGCTTGCGGTCGAGGGTGTATTGCCGGGCGCGGTGCATGCAGTCTTCGGCGGCGCCCATCGCGCCCCAGGAAATGCCGTAGCGGGCGCGGTTGAGGCAGCCGAACGGGCCCTTCAGGCCGGACACGTTGGGCAGCAGCGCGCTTTCCGGCACCTCCACGCCCTCCATCACGATCTCGCCGGTGACCGAGGCGCGCAGCGAGAGCTTGCCGTCGATCTTCGGCGCCGACAGCCCCTTCATGCCCTTTTCGAGAATGAAGCCGCGGATCTGGTTGTTGTGCTCGGCCGATTTCGCCCACACCACGAACACGTCGGCGATCGGTGCGTTGGAAATCCACATCTTGGTGCCGGTCAGCCGGTAGCCGTCCGAGGTCTTCTCGGCGCGGGTCTTCATGCCGCCGGGATCGGAGCCGGCGTCCGGCTCGGTCAGGCCGAAGCAGCCGACCCATTCGCCGGTGGCGAGCTTGGGCAGGTATTTCTTGCGCTGGTTCTCGTCGCCATAGGCATAGATCGGGTGCATCACCAGCGACGACTGCACCGAATTCATCGAGCGATAGCCGGAATCGACCCGCTCGATCTCGCGCGCCACCAGGCCATAGGCGACATAGCTTGCATTGGCGCAGCCATATTCTTCCGGCAAGCGTGATGCCGATCAGGCCGAGTTCGCCCATCTCGTGGAAGATGTCGCGATCGATCTTCTCCTCCAGATAGGCCTTGGTGACGCGCGGCAGCAGCTTGTCCTGCGCATAGGCCCGCGCGGTGTCGCGGATCATGCGCTCGTCTTCGGTGAGCTGCTCGTCGAGCATGAACGGATCGTCCCACTGGAAATTCACCGGGGACGGCTTGTCCTTGGTCTGAGGGCGCACGCTCATGAAAATTCCTTTCGCATCGGATTTATTTGACAATTTAAAGCGCTGGAGGCGGAAGCGCAATTGAATTGGACATTTTTCGGTTCCGTGATTCCGGGCGCGAATCCGCGTCTATCGTCATGCCCCGCGAAAGCGGGGCATCCAGTATTCCACGACATCGGTGAGAATCGAGATGCCGGCGTTTACCGGATCACCCGCTTTCGCAGGTGACGACAACGACTCTTGCAGAACGCGCATCGCGGAATCGGAAAGCAACGCGCTATCCCTCCAGCTGCTCGTTGGAGACGATCTCGATGCCGAAACCGGACAGTCCCTTGTAGTCGTGCACCGACGACGTCAGATGACGGATCGAGGTGACGCCGAGATCGCGCAGGATCTGCGCGCCGACGCCGACCTCGCGCCATTGCCTGTTGCGGTCTGCTTCGGCGGAGTTCTCCTCGGCGAGCGGCGCGACCGGGACGCCGGCGGCGCCGTCGCGCAGGTACACCAGCACGCCGCTGCCGGCCTTCTTGAAATGCTCGAGCACGGCCTGCATCCGCTTCGGCCCGGTGAAGATATCCTTGACGATATTGGGCTTGTGAAACCGGGTCAGCACATTCTTGCCGTCGCCGATGCCGTTATAGACGAAAGCGACGTGGGCGATGGAATCGAACGGCGAGCGGTAGGCGTAGCCCTGCAGCGGCCCGATCGGGCTGTCGGTGATGAAGGTCGAGACCCGCTCGATCAGTTTCTCGCGCGCCTGGCGGTAGGCGATCATGTCGGCGATGGTGACGTGCTTGAGCTTGTGGGCCGCGGCGAACCGCGCCACCTGCTCGCCCTTCATCACGGTGCCGTCGTCGTTCATCAATTCGCTGATGACGCCGACCGGCGGCAGGCCGCTCAGCTTGCAGAGATCGACCGCGGCCTCGGTATGGCCGGAGCGCAGCAGCACGCCGCCGTCGCGCGCGATCAGCGGAAATACGTGGCCGGGCCGGGCAAAATCATTGGCGCCGGCGTTCGGATTGGCCAGCGCGCGGCAGCAGGAAGCCCGTTCGTCGGCCGAGATCCCGGTGCCGCCATCGGGCTTGTAGTCGATCGATACCGTAAAAGCGGTGGTGTGATTGGATTCGTTGTGCGCCACCATCGGATCGAGCCGCAGCCGGCGTGCGTCCTCGGTGGTGATCGGCGCGCAGACGATGCCCGAGGTGTGGCGGATGATGAAGGCCATCTTCTCGGCGGTGCACAGCGACGCCGCGACGATCAGATCGCCCTCGCCCTCGCGGTCGTCGTCATCGGTGACGACGACGAGTTCGCCATTGGTGAAGGCTTGCAGAACTTCCTGGATCGGATCGGCCATTGAGGATCTCGCTTTGTGCAGGGAGCATTAGCCGGACTCGTGGGCCTGCGCCAGCTTCATTACGCAGGGCAGAACGGCTCCGGCGGCGCAGCGCGCGGCGACCGTCTTGTGAGCGGGTCAGGACCGGAAAAACCGTTGACGAAGTCCGGTCTCCATCGCCATGGTCGCAACCATATAAAAGACGATGGGAGACGCCCGTTCATGACTTCCGCAGCCTTCGACTTCGCCCCGCTGCTGCCCGCCGGATTGCCCGCGCCTGCGGCAAAATGGACCGGGCTTGCCAAATACAGCTTCATCGGCGGCAACAACGACCCCGACCAGGTTCCGGTCGAGGGCCTGATCGACGCGGTCAACGCCGTGCTGCGGCGTGAAGGCAGGACGCTCGCCACCTATGGGCTGGCCAGCGGCCCGCAGGGTTACCGTCCGCTGCGCGAATTTCTGACGACAAAACTCCAGCGCGACGCCGGCATCGACTGCGCCGCCGACGATATCCTGATCGTCTCCGGCTCGCTGCAGGCGCTCGACCTCGTCAACCGACGCTGCTGGCGCACGGCGATACCGTCATCATCGAGCGCGACACCTACCAGGGCGCGCTCAACCGGCTGACCCGGCTCGGCGTCAATGTGGTCGGCATTCCGCTGGACCATGAGGGCATGCGGATGGACGTGCTGGCGGCTGCACTCGCCGACCTCAAGGGCCGCGGCATCACGCCGAAATATATCTACACCATTCCGACCGTGCAGAACCCGACCGGCACCATCATGCCGGAGCCGCGCCGCGCCGAGCTGCTGAAACTGTCGCGGCAGTACGGCGTGCCGATCTTCGAGGACGATTGCTACGCCGACCTGATCTGGGACGGGCAGCGCCCGCCCGCGCTTTATGCCATGAGCGAGGATGCCGGCGTCATTCATATCGGCTCGTTTTCCAAATCGATCGCGCCGGCGTTGCGGGTCGGCTACATCGTGGCGCCCTGGAGCGTGCTGTCGCGGATGCTGGCGCTGAAGACCGACGCCGGCTCCGGCGCGCTCGAGCAGATGGTGCTGTCGGAATATTGCGCGCCGCATTTCGCCACCCATGTGCCGAAGCTGACGCGCGGCCTGCGCGCCAAGCTCGACACCCTGATGGAAGCGCTCAACGAGCAGTTCGGCACCTCGGCGGAATTCGAAGATCCCAAGGGCGGCATCTTCCTGTGGGTGAAACTGCCGGACCATGTCGATACGCTGAAACTGTACCAGGCCGCACTCGCCGCCGGCGTCGCCATCAATCCGGGGCCGGAATGGTCGACCGACAAGGCCTATGCCGGCAGCCGGCTGCGGCTGTGCTTTGCCAGTCCATCGCATCGAGCAAATCCGCGAAGGCGTCGCCGTGCTGGCCGAGGTCTGCCGCAAGGAATTCGGCGTGCCGGCGCGCAGCGCCAATGTGGAGAAACACGCGCGGCCGTGACCGGCCACGATCACGGTGTTATTCGCCCGGTCTTCCGCAAGCCGCCGATCGAGCGCGGAAATGGCGCCGGGGCGCTGCATGCATTAACCTTAGCTGAACAGCTGTTCAGAATTCTCTTCGGTTTTTTCGGGAACGTTGCTTCGGGTGCGAAGTTTATTCCTTGCTCAACCGAGGAGGACAGCATGAAGAAAATTGGATACGTGATCGCCGCACTTGCCGCCATCGCCATCGCGGCGCCGTCGATCGCCAGCGCCGAGACCGTCGTGGTCAGGCACGGCGATCATCACGGATGGCATCCTCACCACCACGACAAAATGGTGATCATCAAGCATCGCCACCACGACTACTGAGGCATGACGCAAAAATGGCCCCGCGAGGGGCCATTTTCTTTTTGAGAACTTATGCCAGGCCACGACCGCATCAACGCGCGGTTCAATTTAGCCACACGCGACAGCCCCGCCTTGTCGGGACTGAAGCCTATCGCGCTTGGAAGCGGCTCAATCCCACGCCGGCGCAAAACCGGGATTCACCAGGCGCTTGTCTTTCGGCAGACCAGCGATCGCCTTGATGTCCTCGTCGTCGAGACCGACATTCAGCGCGTCCAGATTGGCCTGCTGGCTTTCCGCGCGCGATGCCTTCGGAATCGCGGCGACGCCGTCCTGGTCGAGCAGCCATTTCAGCGCCACCTGCGCCGCACTGGCGTCATGCTTGCGGCCGATCGCCATCAGCGTTTCATCCGATGGCGGCCCGGCCCTGCGCCAGCGGGCAATACGCCACCAGCGGGATCGATTTCGATGCCAGATATTTCCGCACCGGGGTCTGGTCGAGCATCACGTGATATTCGATCTGGTTGCAGGCGATCGGGGCCTTGATCTCCTCGACCACGGTTTTCAGCAGCGCGACGTTGAAATTGGCGACGCCGATGGCGCGGGTGCGGCCCTCCTCCTTCAACCTGATCAGCGTCTCGAACATCGCCGGCAGGTTCATGTTTTTCGAAGGCCAGTGCACCAGATAGAGATCGACGTGATCGAGCTTCAGCTTGTTCAGGCTGGCGTCGAACGCCTTGCGGATCGCGTCCGGCGCGAGGTTTTCGTTCCAGACCTTGGTGGTGACGTGCAGATCCTTGCGGGCGACGCCGGAGGCGGCGATGGCCGCACCGATGGCCTCTTCGTTGCCGTACATTTCCGCGGTGTCGATATGCCGATAGCCGAGCCCGAGCGCGCTTTCGACCGCCGCGCGGCAGACATCGCCCTGCATGCGAAAGGTGCCGAGCCCAAGCCGCGGCAGGCTGATGCCCTGAGTTTGAAGATATTCCATGATGACTCCTGAAGACTTAAAGCCGCTGGATGCGCAAACCGGCGGACTGCCTGAACGGCATTTCGTTGAAGGGGCGGATGATACGGCGGGTCCGCCGCTTGATAGCCTGCCCGGGGCGCGTAGTCCAAATCAAGCGCGCGTGCGCTATCGCGCCGGCGCCGACGGCTGCCAGTTGCAGATGCCGCCCGACCGGCACGGCCAGACCTGAATCCGGGTATCGAACGCCTGGGCGTCGAGCGGATTGCTGTGCCGGCGCGCCAGCCTGGTTCGAACCGCGGCGCGTGGTTTCTCCGCGCGTAGATGCGCGGTCCTGGTCCTGGGAACAGCGACGGCAGGCGCCGGCTTCGGTTCCACGCCGGCCTGCGCGACCTGGCCGGAATCGGCGCCGGGCTCGATCGGACCCGGCACGAATTGCGCCGGAGGCCCGAGCGGCTTTGGCGAAAGCACCGCCTTCGGCAGGTCGAGGCTGAGGAACTGGTCGGGGCGGTACTGATCCGCGGCCGAAAGGCCGCTCCACGCCAGCAGCGTCGCGCACATCGCGGCGGCGAAAACAGTTTTCGGGACCATGCGAGGCCTCCTCAATACTCGAGAACCGCAACAATAGCTCATTTAGGAAGGGGAACGCACAATTCCAGCGGATGCTGCCGTCAAGGTTACCGCGCGCCGCTCACAGCCGGCCGGCAATTTTATCGGCCACCCGCAGCGCATTGGCGATGATGGTCAGGGTCGGATTGACCGCTCCGATCGACGGAAAGAAGCTGGCATCGGCCACATAGAGATTGTCGAGCTCGTGCGCCTTGCAGTCGAGATCGAGCACCGAGGTGGCGGGATCGGTCCCGAAACGCGCGGTTCCGGCCTGATGCGCGGTGCCGCCGATCGGAATGTTCTTGCCGAGATAGAGGCTGCGCTCCAGCAACACCGGATGCGCGCCGGCCCTGCTCAGCATCTGCTCGAGCTTTTTCTTCAGGCGATGGTGGGCCTCCATGTTGCCTTCGGTGATGTCGAGGACGACGCGGTCGCCGTCATAGAAAATGCGGTTTTCGGCGCGCGGCAGATCTTCGCTCGACAGCCAGAAATCCATCGAATGCCGCGCCATTTCCTCGAACGGCATTTTCGGCACCCATTCGAGCCAGCCCGGCAGCGCCTCGCCGCGGATCTGCGCGCCGTGCGATGTCGCGCACATCTGGATCAGGCCGAGCGGATAGTCCCAGTCGTCGGCACCGAAATAGTAATCGCTGACCGCCAGCGTCTTCTGAAACACGGTGTCGTTGGGCTCGCGCATCAACGCCATCAGGATCGACTGGTTGTGGCGCATGTAGTTGCGTCCGACCTGGTCCGAGCCATTGGCAAGTCCGTTCGGATGCCTGTCGTTGGCCGACCGCAACAGCAGCAGCGCCGACGACAGCGCGCCGCAGGCGACGACGACGATGTCGGCCGAGTACCGCTCCTCCCGGCCGTCTCGGGTGACATGGACACCCGTCACCGTTCTGCCGGATTCGCATCGGTTTCCAGCTTCGAGACATAGGCGCCGGTCAGCAAGCGTCAGATTCGGATGCGCCTTCAGCGTCGGATCGACGCACATCACCTGCGCGTCGGCCTTGCCGTTCAGCAGGCAGGGA
This sequence comes from uncultured Alphaproteobacteria bacterium, assembly GCA_963734795.1. GTDB lineage: Bacteria > Pseudomonadota > Alphaproteobacteria > Rhizobiales > Xanthobacteraceae > Bradyrhizobium. The sequence goes on along the minus strand of CAVTIW010000005.1, from coordinate 126,576 downwards.
AAGCCGTCGAAGGCGTCGCAGCGGATGCAAATGCTGGTCGGCGTCGGCTTGCCGTCTTTCTCGTCCAGCAGGATGCCGAGCGGCAGATGAAACGGATGCAGGCCGTCCTCGGCCAGGCTGTCGCTCAGCGCCTGGATCCGCGGCTCGTGCGAAACCGGCGGATAGGGAAATGGCCCGCTCGACGGCGGTTCGTTGGGATCTTCGCCGCGCTGGCCATGGACGTGGAACAGCCGCTCCGCCTCGGCGTAATAGGGCTCGAACGCCTCGTATTTCAGCGGCCACGCCGGCGAAATGCCGTCCTTGTGGATGATCTCGTCGAAGTCCCGCTCGCGCATCCGAAACAGCGCCGCGCCATAGACCTTGGAATTGCCGCCGACGTAATAATGCAGGCCGGGATGAAAACTTCGGCCGTCCGCGCCGTACCAGGTCTCGGTCGCCTGATAGGCGCCGTCGACGAACACGGTCTGCGAATCCCAGTTGGCGGGCGAGCGCGGCAGATAGTCGCCGCGCTCCAGCAGCAAAATCCGCTTGCCGGTCGGCGCCAGCCGGTGCGCGACCGATGCCCCGCCGGGGCCGCTGCCGATGACGATGACATCATAGTGGTCTGACATGAACAGTTCCTCAGCCGCCGGTCGCAAATCCCGGATAGAGCGTCATGCCGCCGTCGACGAACAGCGTGGTGCCGACCACATAGTCGGAATGATCCGACGCCAGCCAGACCGCCGCACGGGCGATATCCTCCGGCTCGCCGATGCGCCCGTAGGGCACCAGCGTCATCAGCGCGTCATAGGCCTCCTTGGTGTCCCAGGCCGAGGTGTTGATCGGCGTCCGGATGGCGCCGGGCGCAATGGCATTGACGCGGATCCGATTCGGCGCAAGCTCCTGCGCCATGCTCTCCATCATCAATTTGATGCCGCCCTTGGATGTGGCGTAGTTGGCATGGCCGCCCCATGGAATCTCCTGGTGCACCGAACTCATGCAGATGATCTTGCCGGCGGCGCTCGACACCGACGGCACCACGCCGCGGCGCAGAAATTCCCGCACCGCTTCGCGCGCGCACAGGAATTGCCCGGTCAGATTGACGCCCAGAACCTTGTTCCATTGCGCCAGGGTCATGTCATGGAAGGCCGAATCGCGCTGCAGGCCGGCATTGCTGACGAGAATGTCGATGGTGCCGAATTCCTGCATCATCCGCGCAAACATCGCGGCGACCTGATCTTCCGATGAAACGTCGGCCTTGTGCGCATAGGCCTTGGCGCCGGATTTCGTGATCTCCTCGACCACGGCGTCGGCGGCAGCGTCATCGTCGACGTAATTGACGACGACATCGGCGCCGGCTTGCCCCAATGCGATCGCCACGCCCTTGCCGATCCCGGAATTGGCACCGGTCACCAGCGCCTTCTGGCCGGTCAGGAGCTTATGAACCGCCACCGGTGGCGCGGTCGATGCGGTTGGGGAGGTCTTCGATTGAATTCATGGGTTCACTCCGGTTTGGCGGATGCCGACGGCAGGTCGGCAGCTGTGGTGGCTGCGGCGGGCGACGAGGCTTTGTTTTCGGTGGAGTCGACGATCACGAGATGATGACCGTCCGGATCGATCAGGGTTTTCCGGCACGCCGGATTTTCAGGAGACGCCCGAACGGTCTCGAAGATCAGACGGGTCGCGGCGACGTCGTCGTCACGCAGGGCGAGCTTCCGACCGGGCGTCGCCGATCGGTAGCACAAGAGTTCGACATGCGGCGTCGCCTGTCGGGGCGCCAGCGCGGTGACTTCGACCTGCGGGCGCACGGATGCCGTCAAGACGCGCCTGCTCGCAGCCGCTGTTGAGCGAACGCGCCGCGACCCGCAAACCCAGCGCCTGGTAGAACGCAATACTGCGGGCGCTGTCGGAAACGCTGATCGCCGAATGGTCGATGCCGAGAAAGAGATCGCCTTTCGGCCGGGCTTTGCCAGTGCGCCGGCCATTTCCGGTCCGGAAATGCCAGCAGTTCAAGCGGATGCCCGTCGGGATCGCGAAATTTGAAGGCGGCAACGCCGCCCGACGATGGCGGCAATCGCTGCGGGCCATCGGTCGAGATCGCGGTCCATCCGTCCACTGAACAAAGCCTGCCGATAGGCCAGCGCCATATCCGCAACCACAATCGCAAAATGCTGAAAGCAAAGATCCGAGGACAATGCCGCGGCTGGGATAAGGCCGCCCCGGTGGATCGAATTGCAAGAGTTCGACAATCTCGTGCGCCGAGGGCGAGCGTAATGCTGCGACGCCCCGCCGTCCCTGCCCGTCGCCGCTCGAACTCAGGCTCCGAACGACGCCCGGTCCGCGAGCAGGCGAAATCCAAAGCGCGCTGGTAAAACTCGCGAAAGCCCGGCGGCATCGGGCGTGATCAATCCGAAGCATGCCAGTCTTCGAACTGGGTGCGGCATCGCGTCCATGCCGTCACCGGAATTCGCAAGGTGATCGAGGCAGCAGGCGCATCATCGAACTGGATCACCATCAGCACGGCCGGAACGTCCCCGACGGTGCCGGACTGATGTCCGCGCTTGCCATCGACCTCGCGGCAGTTCTGATCGCCGCCGAACGATATCTCGCCCGGCGCCCATTTCGACCCGCGTGCCATCCATGGCTTCGACGAACCAGCGGCCCGACAGCGGCACGATCCATTGCGGTTTTGGATTTTCATGCCAGATGCCGATCCAGCCCACCGGCTGCACCGTGACCATGATCGTCATGTTGCCGCTGGTCGTGCGGCCCTGCCATTGCGGGTCGGCCGGCGGCATTCATCGATTTCAATTCGAATTCGGTCATGGCGCACTGCTTCTGCCGGCTGATGCCGTCGGCGTCGGTCCACAGGTGCCAGTAGGGTACGCTCGGCCGCTCGTCCATCACGAGCCGCCTTTCAAGCGCTCGCGCGTAGGGATGCGACGATGCCCATGGATGAGACAGGAAATTGTCAAAGCCGGTTGCACTGGCGCCGAACGCCAGCGCCAGAAAGCCGCCGGCAAGCGCGAGATTTTTCAGAAAATCCCAGAACACATCGCGGCCATGGCTCGCCCCGCGCAAGCGAAAATCCGGCTGCTTCCAGAATTGCTTCCAAAGCAAGGCGGTGACCACGCAATAGCCGGCGAGAACGAGTGCGGCCATTCGGTCGGCCACTCCTGTCAGAATCGCCAATGACATCAGGACCTCGACCCCGAAGCCGGCGAAGATCGCGATCGTCGCCAGCAAGCGGCTGGGGATCGCCTCGGCCGCCTGCCCGATCGCCGGCTTGAAGTTGAGAACTTTGTCCAGCGCGCTGAACGGCAAAAACAGCATCACCAGCAAAGCGCGGGCTGCAAAGGCAACGGCTACGCTCAGCAAGTTCATCTTCGCGCCCTGACCAAAACGGATTGTCGTCGAAAGTCCGCCGCCTGCGGAAAAGCGGACCGGACCGGAGCAGCGCCGTCCCGGATGATAACGCCGGCAGGAACCGAATGTGCCCGGCGTTTCCGGATTATTCGCCAGCCGGGACAGCGGACTCAAGGCCGACAGCGGCAGCACGGCTTGCAAAATGCAGCAAAGGCCAGGCTTTTGGCCTGACCTTTGCCGTTACATTTACCACCGATAGAGCTTGCGCTATCGGACCTCCGCGCGGATCATCCTTTCGCCAGCGGCACCGCGACAAACCTCGTCGCATCCGCCGTTTTTACCCGCATCAGAACGGTGTGCTTGCCGCTGGCTTCGGCCGCGGTCAGCGCGGTTCGCACATCGCCGGGGTTGGAGACCGTCTTGCCGCCGACATCGAGAATGACGTCGCCGGTCTGGAAGCCATGCTCCGCGGCAGGACCTTACGGATCGACCGCCGTCACCACGACACCTTTGTCGCCGGAGCCGTCGACATCGCTCGCGGGAGCCAGCCTGAGGCCAAGATGCGGAGTGCCTGCAGTGCCTTCGACTGCGTATCGCCCGCATTGGCCTGACGATCGTTCGGCATTTCGCCGAGCGCGACCGTCAACGTCTTGGCTTCACCCTTGTGCAGGATATCGAGCTTCACCGAGCTTCCCGGCGCCATCATGCTGATGTTGCGGGCCAGATCGCGCGAGTCCTTCACGGCGGTGCCATTGACCGCGGTGATGACGTCGCCCGCCTCGATGCCTGCCTTGGCCGCCGGACTGCCATCCTGCGGATTGTCCACGATCGCACCCCTGGCCTGCTTCATGCCGAGGCTGTCGGCGATGTCGGCCGTGACCGGCTGCACCTGGACGCCGAGCCAGCCGCGGGTGATGTAGCCCTTGTCCTTGAGCTGTGCGACGACCAGTTTGGCAGTGCCGGCGGGAATGTCGAAGCCGATTCCGACCGAACCGCCCGACGGCGAGTAGATCGCGGTGTTGACGCCGATGACGTTGCCGTTCATGTCGAAGGCCGGACCGCCGGAATTGCCCTTGTTGATGGGCGCGTCGATCTGGATGTAGTCGTCATACGGTCCCGCACCGATGTCGCGTCCGCGGGCGGAAACGATACCTGCGGTGACGGTGCCGCCGAGACCGAACGGATTGCCGACGGCGACCACCCAGTCACCGACGCGCGGCGGCTGGTCGGCGAACTTCACATAGGTGAAGTCCTTCTTGCCGTCGACCTTGATCAGCGCGAGATCGGTCTTCTTGTCGGTGCCAATGACCTTGGCGGTGTAGACCGTCCCGTCATCGGTCGTGACCTGAACCGACTGGGCATGATCGACCACGTGATTATTGGTCACGGCATAGCCATCCGGCGAGATGAAAAAGCCGGAGCCTTCGCCGGTGATTATCTCATGATGGTGCGGCATGCCGTTGGGGACGCCGAAGCCGAATTGCTGCGAAAACTGATCGAACGGCGAACCGGACTGATCCGGATTGGCATCGTCGCCGCCGCGCTGGGAAACCGCCATATTGTCGCTATCGCCATCGATCTTGACGCGGACCGATATCACCGCCGGTTTGACCTTGGCGACGAGGTCGGCGAAGCCCGAGGAATTTTGCGTAGCCGTGGTCTCGGCCGCATGGGCCGACCCCGTCCATCCCAGCGGCCGGTAGCCACCCGGCCCGACCACGAGAACCGCCATGCTGAGAGCGGCAACCGAAGCGAGCAGCGTGAGCCGGCGCGGCCTGAGGATTTTTCGTGGTGCGTGAGGTTGTGGTGCGTGAGGTGAAGTGTTCGATTGATCGTCCATGACGACATCTCCAATGTTGCGTTAGGGAAATCCCTTGCTGCAACATGGCGTGTTCACATTACGAGGTCCTTTTCGCCGGATTAACGTTTCGCAAGAACCATGCGACGAAGCACCGCGCCCCCCTGGCTGTCGACTGAACTCGCCGCGCAATCGCGCACCGATATGGACGATCTTTAACGAAACAATTGCTGGCCATTGCAATTTATAATCCTGGGGGCGGCTCACTCAGGAGAACCGCCATGAAGCTTCATCTCATCGCCATTGTTGCAACAGCAGCGCTCACGTCCGGAATCGGCGTGGCGTCCGCGGCCGACAACCAGGCCATGTCAAAAACCTCCACGCCGTCAGCCATGCAGCAGTCGATGGCGAAGGACAGCCTTTCGCTGACGCCTTCGCAGCAGCGAACCGCCTGGAGGAACCTCAGTAAACAGGCTTCCAGCCAGACTGCGCCCTCAAGCTTCATGGCCTCGGTGGGAACGACGATTCCAGGCGACATCGCTCTTCGGCCGATGCCTGCCAAAGTCGCCGCGCATGTGTCTTCCCTGAAGCCATACGATTACACGTTGCTTCAAGGCAAGCTTTTGATCGTCAATCCGAACGACAAGAGGGTGGTCGACGTGATCACTCGCCGGGCCTGATAACCCAGGGCCAAACCGGCCTCCCGGCGGGATGGAAATATCCCGCCGGAAACCCGGCGCGATGGTTCAGCGCGTAGCGCCAGAACGGCAAATCGCATATCTGGAGGACATCTCAATGAGACTGCGCCGCATATCCGCACTCGATTTCTACACGGTGACGTTCGGACTTTTCCTTTTTGTGTCGCCGTGGCTTTTTGCCTACGCCAATGAGGGGGCCCGCATCGACCTCTGGGCCAGCGGTGCCGTGATCGCGGCGATATCGGTCGCAGCCATCATCGCATTCGCGGATTGGGAGGAATGGCTCAATCTCCTGCTCGGCTTCTGGTTGATGGTATCGCCGTGGATGCTGGGATTTGCGCATACCGGCGCGATGCACGTCGGCGTTGGGGTGGGCGCGATGGTTGCATTCGTTGCGGCTCTGGAACTGTGGCTGGTACATTTTGAGCCCAGTTATGGTTCCACCCCCCAGCTTTAGCGGTCGAACGCCGCCGGCGCAAAATTTAACCGGGAATTTAATTGAACGCCTCGCCCGCTCGGGAGTTACTTGCCGAGTGATTTTGAAATTTTTGCAGGCTGGGGAGAGTCGCCGGCTGTCATGATAAATTCAGCGATTGTCCGGATTGTCGACTTGTGCGCCCGCTATCGGTGGACGGTCATTGGGATCGGCGTGCTGCTGATGCTGGGAGCCGCGGCCTTCGACGCTGCGCGATTTTCCGTCAATACCGATGTGCAGGGGCTGATTTCCCAAAATCTGCCCTGGCATCAGCGCCAGCTGCAGATGTCCGAGGCATTTCCTCAAAACGGCATTGCCGTCGTCGTGAAAGCGCCGACCTCCGAAAATGCCGAACTGGCCACCAACCAACTGGCGCAGGCCCTCGCCAAAAATCCAAAACTGTTTCCCAGGGTGGGACAGCCCGACAGCGGAGAATTCTTCGAACGCAACGGGTTATTGTTTCAGTCTCCGGATGAGGTCAAGAAAAGCGCCGCGGGATTGATGCAGGCGCAGCCGCTGATCTCCACCCTCGCCGGCGATCCGAGCCTGCGCGGCGTGATGAAGGCGCTCTCGCTGGCAGCCGACGGGCGTGCAGGCAGGCAAGATCAAGCTGGACCAGTTGGCCTTTACGCTCTCACTCGCGGATCGAACCTTGAGTGACGTTCTGTCCGGCAAGCCGGCCACGTTCTCCTGGCAGGAACTGCTGCAGGGCCGCCCGGTGCCGGTCCAACAATTGCGGCACTTCATCGAAGTCGAGCCAACGCTCGATTTCACCGAACTTCAGCCCGGACGTAAAGCGCAAGAAGCCATTCGCCGCGCCGCGGCCGATTTGAACCTGCAAGGCAAGCTCGGCGCCACCGTCGAGCTGACCGGTGAGGTGCCGATGAATGACGACCAGTTCTCGGTGATCCGGAACAGCGCCTTGCGCGATACGCTGACGGCGGTGTTCGGCGTGCTGGTCATTCTCTGGCTGGCGCTGCGCTCCTGGAAAATCATGGCCGCGGTGTTCTTCAGCCTGATGGTCGGGCTCGCGACCACAGCCGCTCTCGGTCTCGCCATGGTCGGCTCGTTCAATCTGATCTCGATCGCATTCTTTGTGCTGTTCGTGGGGCTCGGCGTCGACTTCGGCATTCAATTCAGCGTGCGCTACCGCACCGAGCGGCATCAAACACGACGACCTGCACGCGGCGCTGCGATGCGCCGCGCGGAAGGCGGGAGATCCGCTCGCATTGGCCGCCGCGGCCACCGCGGTGGGGTTTTTCGCGTTTCTGCCCACCAGCTATCGCGGCCTTTCGGAACTGGGGCTGATTGCCGGTTGCGGCATGCTGATCGCATTCCTCTGCAGCATCACGCTGGTGCCGGCGATGCTGGCACTGCTGAACCCTGCGGGCGAGCCTCGGTCGGTCGGCTTCAAAGCCCTGGCGCCGCTGGACGATTTCCTGCAGCGCCATCGCATTGCCGTCATTGCCGGCACCATCCTCGTGGTTCTGGCCGGCACGCCGCTGTTGTTGCATCTGCCGTTCGACTTCAACCCGGTCAATTTGCAAAGTCCGAACGCGGCTTCGGTCGTGGCCTATCGTGAATTGCAGCACGATCCGGAAACCAGCGGCAACGATGCCGAGATATTGGCGCCGTCGCTCGAACAGGCCGATGCCACCGCCAAGCGCCTGGCAGCCCTCCCCGAGGTCTCGCGTGCCTTGACGCTGAGCAGCTTGGTTCCGGCCGACCAGGACCCGAAAATCGCCACCCTGCAGGCGGCGTCGCGAAAGCTCGGCGCCGCCCTCAATCGCTGCGAAGCAGCCGGCCCCGAGCGATCAGGAAGTCGTTGCTGCGATCCAGAGCACGGCCGCATACCTTTCCAAGGTTGCCGGCAATGAAAAAGGAGCCGGCGCCGATGCTGCACGCAAAATCTCCGGCTTGCTCGAGCGTCTCGCCGGCGCCGATGCCGGCGTCCGCGGCCAAGGCCGAAGCCGCGATCGTGCCCCCGCTGGTTTACGATCTCGACCAGCTTCGCAACAGCCTTGCGCCCCAACCCGTGACGATCAAGACGCTGCCGCCGAGCCTGATACGCGACTGGGTGCTGCCGGACGGCCGGGCCCGGGTCGAGGCGCTGCCGAAGGGCGATCGCCAATGACACCAATGTGCTGCGAAATTTCGCAACCGCGGTGCTTCGCGCCGAGCCTTTGGCTACAGGGCCCGCCATCAGTTATTATGAATCCGGCAAGGCCGTCACGGCGGCCTTTATCGAGGCCGGCATTCTGGCACTGGTGGCGATCGCCATCCTGCTCTTTATCGCGTTGCGGCGGCTGACGGATGTGCTGCTGACGCTGATACCGCTTCTGCTCGCCGGCGCCGTGACGCTGGAGATTTGCGTGCTGGACGGGCTTCGCGCTCAATTTCGCCAACATCATCGCGCTGCCGCTGCTGCTCGGCGTCGGCGTCGCGTTCAAGATCTACTACATCATGGCGTGGCGCGCCGGTAAAACCGGCCTGCTGCAATCGACGCTGACCAGGGCGGTGGTATTCAGCGCCATGACCAATGCGGTCGCGTTCGGAAGCATGTGGGCGTCGAGCTATCCCGGCATGTCGAGCATGGGCAAGATGATGGCGCTGGCGCTGCTGTGCACGATGGCCGCCGCGGTGCTGTTCCAGCCGGTGCTGATGGGGCGCCCGCGCCAGCTGAGGGCGATCCCGGAATCGCAGCCGCGGCTTCGTCAGGCCGCGGCGGAATAGATGATGCGTCACGGATGCGCGTTGGCATCGTCCGAACAGGCTTCCGGCTTGCCGCCTTCCCGGATGCAGGCGCGAAACAGCCACGGCTCGACGTAACTGCCTACCCATATCCCGCGCCCAGCGTGCTCGGCATCGCGTTGCGCCCGATCGTACTTGCCCTTGGAATATTGCGGCCAGTCGAGGGCAAAGCCGTTGCGGACCAGCCAATCGGCCACGTCGACGCCGTCAACCGAACAGACTGCGATGGTCTGCCCGTATTGATCGAGGCTGACAGGTGCGCAATCGATCGGCCTCTTGTTGAGGAACGACTCGAGGTTGTTGGCGGCCTTGGTGCCGCAGGGGTACTGGATGCTGTCCTCGCCCCGGCACTGCTGATTGCTCTCGGGCGCATCTATACCCCACAAACGAATGCGGGTGCCCCTGATGTCCAGGGTGTCGCCGTCGATGATGCTGGCCTGCCCGGCAAGATTGTCCGCGAACGCCGGCGAGGCGCCAAGGCATGCCGCCGCGACCAGCCATCGCCCGAGCCTGAATTTTCGCAACCTCATCGTCACCTCTTGAATGGCCCTCCCTCATTCTATAGCACCGCTTGCCCGCCAGCCCCGTTGTTGGCGTGCTGAGGGAACAGGCGTTATCACTCGCCCGTTCGACGCATGGTGCGGTGAAACGGCGTGTTCGGCATTGACATCGCCGAGGACAAAATAAGAACATCAAGCGCCAGGGCGCAAGGCGTGTTATTGGTAAAAGCGATGCAAAACGAAAAGAATCCCGACCGTTCCAACCTGCACCCGATCAAGCGCCGCAAGCCGCTGGTGAGCCGCACCCGCCTGGTGATGGGCCTGCTGCTGATCGTCGCTATTCCGATCTTCATCGGCCTTGCCAACAAGGCGGTGCACGAAAACGCCGACGCCATCCGGCAGAGTTTCGGTCAATAGGCGGCGCCGACCCAGCAACTTCAAGAACGCGTCATGATTCATGGGACGCGAAACGCTTTTCTGAAGCGGGCTGGCCGAGATCGGCCAGCGTGACGACATCGGCCTCAGCCAGTTGATCACCAAGCTTTACGATGAAATCACCGAAGCGCGCGGTGAGGTTGAAAATTTTGCCTGCTTCCTGCGGGTGTGCTGTCTGCGCTATCTATCGCTGCAGATCTCCGGCGGCATCCCCGGCGACGTCTCGGTTCCAATTCGATCATTGGACGCGGATGCCGTGCTCGCCCGCGAGCGAGCCTCTTGCAAGTCTGCAGTGCCGGCGGCTTGATCGACCAGCGAGTGGCCCAGGGCTCGGAACATCGTCCCTGTCGGAAACCAGTTGTCCGGCAACGGCAGCCGGCCCGCCAAACAGATCAGTTCGCGACCTGCGCTTTGCCGGCCGCATCCAGCGCGGCGAACTCGGCGTCCGATAGACTGATGCCCGCAGCCGCGACGTTTTCTTCCAGATGCGTCACTTTTGACGTGCCCGGGATGGGTAACATCACCGAACTGCGCTTCAGCACCCAGGCAAGCGCAATCTGACTCGGCGCGGCTCCATGCTTCTTCGCGACGGTATCCAACAGCGAACCCGGCCTGGCGAGATCGCCGGCTGCGAGAGGAAACCAGGGAATAAATCCGATGTTGCGCTTCTCACAATAGTCGAGCACTTCTTCGCTGCCGCGATCGACCAGGTTGTAGCGGTTCTGCACCGATGCGACCTTGAATACCTTGGACGCCGCATCGATCTCCGCGGTCGATACCTCGCTCAAGCCTGCGTGGCGGATCAAACCCTGCTTGAGTAGGGATTGGATCGCACCGAATTGCTCTCCGCTCGGCACTTTCGGATCGATGCGATGAAGCTGCCAGAGGCCGATCTGCTCGACGCCAAGCTGCTTCAGGCTCTTGTGCACCTCGCCGACGAGATAGTCCGGCCGTCCGTTCGGCACCCAACTATTCGGCCCGGGCCGCTCGAGGCCTCCCTTGGTCGCAACCAGCATGCCCTTATAGGGATGCAGCGCCTCGCGGATGAGCTTTTCCGAAACATCGGGGCCGTAGGAATCCGCGGTATCGACAAAGTTCACGCCAATTTCCGGCAGCCGCTTCAGCGTGCGAATAGCTTCCGCGCGGTCCTTCGGCTCGCCCCAGATGCCATCGCCGGTGATGCGCATGGCGCCAAAACCGAGACGGTGCACTTCGACGTCGCCGCCGATCTTGAAACTGCCGGATTTGCCGGCGTCCAATATGCTCATATATGTGTTCCTAACGTTCTGCCGCGAATTCCGATTGCAACCCCTTCACCCCATGATCGCTGCTCTTAGGTAGGTTGTTGCGATCGGCGTGATAGTGAACTTTTTGTGAGTTGCATGCTGCCCGCGTTTGGCAGGCGTCATCAGAGCCGTTGGCGCGAACCGACGAGGCTCTGAGGGTTGCGAGGCCATCAGCGTTCAAGCTTCACCCGGACGCGGCCCTGCAAGCCCTGGCCGCTTTCCGTTCGGAATTTCGTCGGCCATCCTCACCCGTCGATGATAGCTACCGCGCGGGTCCAGCCGGCCGAGGCGCGTTCGATCTTGACCGGGAAGCATGACACGGAAAAACCGGTCGACGGCAATTGCTCGAGATGGTGCAGCTTTTCGATGTGGCAATAACCGATGTGGCGTCCGGCCTTGTGGCCTTCCCAGATCAGGCTGGCGTCCCTGGTTTCGGCGTATTTCTTCGCGGTATGGACGAACGGCGCATCCCAGCTCCAGCCGTCGATGCCGGTCAGTCGCACGCCGCGCTCCAGCAGGTACATCGTCGCCTCGTAGCCCATGCCGCAGCCGGAAGTGACGTAGTCCTGCCGGCCGTATTTGGCGCCGGCGCTGGTATTGACCACGACGATCTCCAGCGGCGACAGCGTGTGGCCGATGCGCTTGAGCTCGTTTTCGACATCCCTGGCGGTTGCCACATAGCCGTCCGGCAAATGACGGAAGTCCAGCTTCACGCCCGGCTGCAGGCACCATTCCAGCGGCACTTCGTCGATGGTCCACGAGCGCTCGCCGCGGTTCATGGTGGGATGAAAGTGCCAGGGCGCATCGAGATGGGTGCCGTTGTGGGTGGAGAGTTGCACCATCTCGACCGCCCAGCCCTGGCCATCCGGCAGATCCTCGGCCTTCAATCCGTCGAAGAACTGCAGCATCCGCGGCAGGCCCTGCTGGTGGTCGATGTACTGGATGGTGGGATGCCCGCCGGGCGGATCGGCGGGAACGTCATTTTGCAGCGGCACGGAGATATCGATCAGTCGTCTGGCCATGGGCGTTTCCTCGAAGATTTCTGTTGTATTGTTTTTGGCGTCGGCGCGATCGTTCCGGTCGGCCGACCTGTTCGCCGGCGTCATCCTGCTCGGCGCCATCGGATATGTCACCGCGCTGGCGATGTCGATCGTCGAACAGCGGCTGTTGAAATGGCGATCGAGTGGCCATTGAGCTCCCGTTTTGGGAATTCTTCCACTAGGCCTTGGTCTTGCCGCTGCCGTTTTTCTCAGCAGCGCGGCGCAGGGCTTCGGCGAGCGCACCGCCGCCGGATGGCTGTTGCGGGTTGGGCGCCGACGAACTCATCGAGGTGCGGGAATTTTGCCTGGGCGCGGCTTGCGCCGAACGCTCGCTTTTGGCGCCGATTTCGTCATCGAGACGCAGCGTCAGCGCGACGCGCTTGCGGGCAACCTCGACCTCCAGCACCTTCACTTTGACGATATCGCCCGACTTCACAACCTCGCGCGGGTCCTTGATGAAATTCTTCGACATCGCCGAGATGTGCACCAGCCCATCCTGATGCACGCCGATATCGACAAAGGCGCCGAACGCCGCGACGTTGGTCACGGTGCCCTCGAGGATCATGCCGGGCTTGAGATCCTTCAGCGTCTCGACGCCTTCCTTGAACACCGCGGCCTTGAAGGCGGGGCGCGGGTCGCGGCCGGGCTTTTCCAGTTCGCGCAGGATGTCGCTCACGGTCGGCAAGCCGAAGGTGTCATCGACGAAGCTCTGCGGCTTGACCTGGCGCAGGATGTCCGAATTGCCGATCAGCGTCTTGATGTCGCTCTGGGTGGCGGCCAGGATCTTGCGCACCACGGGATAGGCCTCCGGATGGACGCCGGAAGCATCGAGCGGATCGTCGCCACCGGTGATGCGCAGGAAGCCGGCGCATTGCTCGAACGCCTTCGGCCCGAGCCGTGGCACCTCTTTCAGCGCTTTTCGCGATTTGAACGGGCCGTTGGCGTCGCGGTGCTGGACGATGGTTTGCGCCAGCCCGGCGCCGATCCCCGACACCCGCGCCAGCAGCGGCGCCGAGGCGGTATTGGCATCGACGCCGACCGCGTTGACGCAATCCTCCACCACCGCATCGAGCGAGCGCGCCAGCTTGCTCTCGCCGAGGTCATGCTGGTACTGCCCGACGCCGATCGCCTTCGGCTCGATCTTGACCAGTTCGGCCAGCGGATCCTGCAATCGCCGGGCGATCGACACCGCACCGCGCAAGGTGACGTCGAGGTCCGGCAATTCCTCGGACGCAAAGGCCGACGCCGAATAGACCGAGGCGCCGGCTTCCGACACCACGATTTTCGACATCTTCAGGTTCGGCAGCAGCTTCACCAGATCCATCGCGAGCTTGTCGGTTTCACGCGACGCAGTGCCGTTGCCGATCGCGATCAAATCGACGCGGTGTTGCACGGCGAGCTTGCCCAGCGTCGCCAGCGCTTCGTCCCAGCGCCGCGCCGGCTCGTGCGGATAGATCGTGGTGGTGGCAACCACCTTGCCGGTCGCATCGACCACGGCGACCTTGACGCCGGATCGAAAACCGGGATCGAGTCCCATGGTGACGCGCGCGCCCGCCGGCGCCGCCAGCAACAGGTCGCGCAGATTCGACGCGAACACCCGCACCGCTTCGGTCTCGGCCGCGGTCCACAGCCGCATCCGCAAATCGATGTTGAGATGGACCTGGATCTTGGTGCGCCAGGCCCAGCGCGCGGTTTCGATCAGCCATTTGTCGCCGGGGCGGCCCTGATCGGAAACCGCGAAGCGATGCATGATCTTCAGTTCATACGAACTGACGGCGGCCGGCGTCGCGCTCGGCGGCTCGGGCAGCATTTGCAGATCGAGGATCTCTTCCTTTTCACCGCGGAACATCGCGAGGATGCGGTGCGACGGCAGTCTGGTGAGCGGCTCGCTGAAATCGAAATAGTCCTTGAACTTCTCGCCTTCGGTTTTCTTGCCGGTGCGCACTGTCGAGGCCATCAGGCCGTTCGACCACATCTGCTCGCGCAGCGCGCCGATCAGGTCGGCGTCTTCGGCGAAGCGCTCGACCAGAATGGCGCGCGCGCCGTCGAGCGCGGCCGCGGCATCGGCCACCTGCTTGTCGGCATCGATGAACGGTACGGCCGCGGCCTGCGGGTCGTTCGAAGGCTGCGTCAGCAACAGATCGGCCAGCGGCGCCAGCCCCGCCTCCCTGGCGATCTCGGCCTTGGTGCGGCGCTTCGGCTTGAACGGCAGATAGATGTCTTCCAGACGGCCCTTGCTGTCGGCGGCCAGAATCGCAGCTTCCAGCGCGGCATCCAGCTTGCCCTGTTCGCGCACGGATTCGAGAATCGCAAGCCGGCGTTGTTCCAGTTCGCGCAGGTAATTCAGGCGCTCCTCCAGCGTGCGCAATTGCGCATCGTCGAGTGCGCCGGTGATTTCCTTGCGGTATCGCGCAACGAATGGAACCGTGGCTCCGCCGTCGAGCAGCGCCACCGTCGCCTCGACCTGTTGTTCGCGAACCCCGAGTTCTTCCGCGATCTGCCGATTGATGTTTGCCACGCGCGATCTTTCTGAAGCCGTCGCGGCGGGTGAACCGCCGGCCGCGGGAGGACGCTTATGGACCATCGCCGGTTGATTCATCAACCCGTGGCGCGAAACAAATTGATCTGTGGATGGGCCTGGATCGTATTCGAGGCGATGCCTTTTTGTACAGAACACTCCGCAGGCACCAGGCAACAAGATAAAGGTGGATCGGTGGCGCGTAACTGTGTAGACGAACGCTCCCTCCTGGAGCGCTCATGTCAATCTGCGGACTCGATTTCGGGACGTCAAACACGACGCTCGGCACCATTGCCGGCCAGGAGCCGGTTCTGACGGCGCTGGAAGCCGGCCAGACCACGATCCCCAGCGCGATTTTCTATGAAGTCGATGGCGCGGTGCTGATCGGACGCAAGGCGATCGAAGCCTATGTCGAGGGCGCGCCCGGCCGGCTGATGCGCAGCCTCAAATCAGTGCTCGGCACTTCACTGATCGACGAAACAACGCAACTCGGGCGCGAGCGGACCAGTTTTCGCGACGTGATCGCTTATTATGTGGGCGCGGTGAAACGACGCGCCGAACAGGCCGCCGGTCGCGAGCTGCGCGACGTCGTGCATGGCAGACCGGTGCACTTCGTCGACAACGCACCGGATGCCGACCGCAAGGCGGAACAGACCCTGCGCGAGATCGCCCGCGAGGTCGGCTTCGACGAGATCACGTTCCAGTTTGAGCCGATTGCCGCCGCGCTGGACTACGAGCGGCAGATATCAACTGAAGAGATCGCGCTGATCGCCGACATTGGCGGCGGCACCTCGGATTTCTCGATCGTGCGGCTGGGGCCGCAGCGTCACGGCAAGGTCGAACGCGCCGCAGATATACTCGCCAATGATGGCGTACGCATCGGCGGCACCGATTTCGATCGTCAGCTCAGTCTCGGCATCGTCATGCCGTTGTTCGGCTTCGGTAGCGCCATGAGGCGCCCCGGCCTCGATGTGCCATCGAGTTATTTCCACGACCTCGCAACCTGGTCAAACATCAACCGCATGTACGAGCCGCGCGTGATCGCGGATATCCGTCAGGTTCGCCACGGCGCCAGCGAGCCGGCGCTGCTCGATCGGCTGGTGCGGGTGGTCGACGAGCAGCGAGGCCATACGCTGGCGATGGAGGTTGAGGAAGCCAAGATTGCGCTGTCTGACACGCGCCAGACAGACATCCCGCTGGGATGGGTCGCGCCGGGCCTCAGCGCCGCCATCGCCCGACCCGATCTTGTGAGCCACACAAGGCAACTGGCGGAGCGCATCGGCGCGCGCATCAAGGTCTGCCTCGCGCAGGCACGATTGTCCGCTGAAGACATCGACGCCGTGTTCCTGACCGGCGGCTCGGTGAGGCTGGCCCATGTCCGCAAGGCAATCACAAAGGCTGCGCCGTCGGCCCGCATCGTCGAGGGTGACACCTTCGGCGCGGTCGGCAAGGGCCTTACCCTTGAGGCGCTGCGGCGATATGGGCCAAGGGAGTGAGGTCAGCACCGCCATGTTATTGGCGGAGCAGTCTCCGGTTAGCCGTTGCACACGAGCGTCGCGTACCGCCGGGTAGCGTCGTCGCGCTTCACTTCACCGGCTGGTATCCGTCGTTCAGGGTCTTCAGGAACGCAATGATGTCGGCTTCGTCCTGTGCCGTCATTGCCGGCGTTTCGCCGGGATGCCGGTTGAAGGGCGGATCGCTCACATCGACATTAGCCTGATACTGCACCGGAATGTCATTGAATTTCTGCACCGTTCCGTCAGCCGCACGCGGATAGATTTTCTCCGGGTTCGTGTCGCGAAAATTGTAGAAATCGACCACCTGCTGCAGGGTGTGGAACACCCCGTTGTGGAAGAATGCCTGGCGCATGGCGGTGTTGCGCATGGTCGGCGTCAGGAACATGCCGCAATATTGTGTTTGTTCGGCGACGTCGGTGCGAATGGGTCCGCAAACCCCGAGATCGAAATACCGGGGGTCCTGGTTGTCCACGAGCGCTGCATTGCGCGGCGCACCCAGGGCTTCGTACTGATGATCGGTAAAGAGCGGCGGCAATCCATCGGGACTTGGCTGCGAAATATGGCAGCCGCCGCAATTGGCTTTGTCCGGATCATTGAACAAACGATAGCCGCGCATTTCGCTGTCGCTGAGGCGTGCCTTGCCCTCCAGCCAATAGTCGAATTTGCTCGTGTAGGGGTGAAAGTTCGGGTCCTCGATCTCATAGCGCGCGACGGCAAACATCGCCTCGGACACCAGCATCTGCGGGCTTCGGACAATGTTCTCACCGAACAAGTCCGTGAAGCTTTTGACATAGGACGCGTGACCCAGTTTCTCGGCCACTTTTTCAATGCTGCCACCGTCCATCTCGCGCGGGTCGAGCAGAGGCACCACCGCCTGCATCTGCAGTGTGTCGGCGCGGCCGTCCCAGAACAGGCCGCCCTGCGGAACCATGTTCGTTGCGCTCTGCGAGGTCTGCGTCGCGGTCTTCTGCACGCGGGTCGAGGTCTGGGCGAGCGCGGCCATCTGCGCAAGATTCACGGTCTCGGCTGCCGGATCATCCGGGCCGATGCTGAAGCTCGGTAGCCGATCGAGATAAGTCAGCGAGGGGACGGCACGCGCGCCCTGCCGGGTCAGCGTCGAGCCGCCGAGCATGACCGGCCCGTCGTTCGGCGGGCCGTAGGCGTGATCCGGGCTGTGACACGAGGCACAGGACAGCTTGCCCGACGACGACAGGGCCGGGTCGTAAAATATTTGCCGGCCAAGCAGCGCCATGGCGGAAAAGGGCGCGACCGGGCGGCGGACCAGATGGATCGGATGTGGGTTTTCGCCGGGCAAACCTTGCGGTTCAGCCGCGAAGACGGCGCCGGCCCAGAGGCCGGCGCCGAGAAGCCACAAGAGTGTGCTTCTGTGCATGCTAGATCGCTCAGTGTCCCTGGTTGTTCGCGGTCACGGTGCCCGTCGACGGATCAAGCAAGAACTTGTCGTCGCGATCGCCCTGATTGAAGTCGAACATGTCGGCGATCGAACCGGCAGTAGCATCGAATGAACCGCCGCCGAGACGCTCGCCCTTCAGCCAGTTGTCTTCGATGAATCGCACCACGGAGGCCTGCGAGATCCGGTCGTGGCTGACATAGTTCTGCTTGGCGTAGGGTGAGATCACGAGGAACGGGATGCGCGTGCCCGGACCGCAGCGCCCGTTCACGGGGGTGCCGTTGAGGCCGTCGGGCGGGCGCTGGTTGGTGGGGCCCATGCCGCACATGCCGGGGCCGTTCAACTGATCGGCGGTCTTATCATAGGACGAGCTCGTGGGCGTGGCATAGGCGTGGTCGTACCAGCCGTCCGAAGTCGTCATAGGTGATGATCACAGCCGTGTCCTTCCAATCAGGCTGCTGCTGCAGGAAGTTGATCAGAGTGACAACGCCCTCCTGCTCGTCGAGCGGATCGGAATTGCCCGGGTGAGCGTCCTGATAGGCGGCCATCTTGATGTAGGAGACCGACGGATAGTTGCCGGCTTTCACGGCAGCGTAGAAGTCGTTGAGATCGTAGCCGTGATTGGCGGGCTCAGCGGTTTTGCCGTCCTGCGTCGTGCTGTAGCCGATCGCCTGGGTCGAACTCGGCCGGGCATGGGTCGGGTTGGCGGTGGACGCGTAGTACTGGAACCAGGCGTGATGCTGAACGTAGTCGTGTTTCCGTACCGACGATGGCCGAAACGGTGCTGCGCTTGCAGCCCGTCGTGCCGTTCGCGTTGACGGTTTGCAGGTTGAAGCCGCCCATGAACGAGCCCCAGGTGAGATGGGCCGCGTTGAGCAGATCACCGATGTTCTTGCCCGTCATCTGGACCTGACTCGTTGTGCTCGAGCAAGTGTCATACGCGGGATCGGTATCGCCGATCTGCGTAAAGCCGCCTGCGCCGTCGCTGATCGTGGAGCCCGCGACGCCGGTCGAGCCGGCAGGCAGGATGATCTTCGCGCCATTGTTCTGACCGGAAATCACTTCGATGGCGCCGGGGGTCGATGGACCATAGGTGCCGGTATAGGCATTGTCGCTCATCGCATAGTTCTGGGCGTAGTTCCACATGCCGGTGACGGTGTTGCCGTCGAAGTAGCCCATCACCATACCCTTGGTGCCGAAGACACCAGCGCCGCCTGAGGTGGCCGAGCCCGTGTGCAGCGGGAAGAGGTCGGCCCTGCCGTTGTCATAGGCCTCTTGCTCGTTGGTATAGGCATGGCTCTGCGACGACGTGTTCGCCTGCGTACGGTCGATCCGAAACGGATTGGTCGGCGGGGTGTTGGCGGAGTTGGTGTAATTGGGGTTGTTGGTGAGCAGATAGTCATGATCGAGGTTGTTCACCTGCGGCGTGTTCCGGGCCGCTTTGAAGACCGGCTCGCCCGATGGGTTTTTCGCAGTCGGGTAGGTTGCGAAGTAGTGATCAAACGACCTGTTCTCGCCGAAGATCACCACGAGATGCTTGATCGGGGTGGCGGTCCGCGCCTCGTCCTGCGGGTGACCGTCATGGCCGTCGTTGTCGTGGTTACCGTTGTTGTCGTGGTTACCGTCATGGCCGTCGTTGTCGTGCTGACCGAAGCCCGGGCCGTTGCCATTCGAATCATCGGCGGCAACCGGACCGCTCGCGGCAACAGCAGCCGCGACGGCCATCAACGCAACAGTGGAAAGCAAATTCTTTCTCATCATGTCCCTCAAAAAAAAGCTGGGTTAACGCGGCGATTTATAACCAGCGGCAAATGACAGGCCTGTGTCGGATTGAAGTCAGCCGGCCGAATTTCGCTGAAAGCCCATTTCATTTTTTTATTCCGATGCCGAAGCGGAGGTTCGCAGAATGTCGGACGCCATCGACCTGCTTTAAAGAGGGCAAAGTCACAACGCTGCGAGATAACCAAGTCCGGGTTTTCACTACCGTCGCCGCGAGCCGGCAACACCGCCGCGTCGGGCTGTGGCGCGGTCATTGAGCGCGGAAGCGCGTTGCGGTCGCGCGCGCTCAAGGTGTTACGGAAGGACGGCGCGCCGGCGGCCGGGGACGGGTCGACCGCGACGGGGACATCATTGATAGAACGTTGGAATCTAGGGATTTGGACGCTGCGAATCGTTGTCATGGGCGACCCATACGTCGCTTTGCTTGATTTGCTGGATCAGGCCCTGGGGATCGAATTTCCGGAGACCTGGGGGAATCTCGAACAATTGCGTGGGTTGTGGCTCGTCCCGAACGTTCTGGGCGGTGATCACCGCACCGTCCTCGGTCTTGATCCGCAACGGAAATTTTCGCACCGGGTCGATCCAGCCGAAGAGTTCTCGACCGGGAGCTGAAACGGCCCGGTAGGCGATGGCGCTGTGCCCGTCGATCGCCTCCTCCCCGACGCGCTCGCAACGCCAGTCAGCCTGATCCGTGACGCCAGCCACACCTGCCATGGCCTGCCACTGCCGGCATGGATCGCCCGGATCGACCTGCACCAATATCCGGGTGAGGCGGCTCGATTGCCGGGCGTCCATAAATATCCCAGCGGCGGGCCGCACGAAAAAAGCGGCTGGCTTCGCGCCGTCGATCAGGAAGAAGCCGTCGGCGAATTCCGGCGTTTCAATTCGCACCTTGTCACTGGAGACGTGCAGCTTGCCTGCGGGCGCCGCTGCGCCACCGCCCCGTGCGATGGCGAGATCGGCGGAAAACTGCTGCGCCTGCGCCGGAGTGCGGCTGCACAACAAAAGCCCCGCAACACCAAGCAAGCCCAGCCATGACCGGCTGGATCGAAAAACACTCATTGGGCCGTCGACCATCGTCCAAGTCCGCCGAAAGGAAATCCGCCGCTCAAGCGACGGAAAAAAGCAGCGCCGACCGAGCCATCAGGCCCGACCGGCGCCGCCTCAGGAAGTTGGATCACAATCACTCGGTGTAGGGCTGATTGACCGCGTGACTGAAGTCGAACGCATCGAACAGATCGGCGAGCGCCGGGCTGTTGGTCGGCACGTACGGATTATTCCTCGAGAACGTCGGGTTCGGGAGGTTGTCGCGGCTGCGGTTCGTGAGCGGCTTCAGGTTCCAGTTACGCTCGATGAACTTCAGCAAGGACGCGTGGTCGCCGTAGTTGTGATAGACGTTGCCGCCCGTCGAATAAGGCGAGAGGATCAGCATCGGGATGCGCGGCCCGTCGCCGAAGAAGTCGATCGACTGGATGAAGCCCGAGTCCCACATACCGCCCGCTTCGTCCCAGGTCACGATGACAGCGGTTTCCGCCTTCAACTGCGGATTGGCGTCGAGCGCGGTGAGGACGTTAAGCGTGTAGGCTTCGAACAGGTCGACCTTGGAGCTTGACGGATGACCGTCGAGCAGCCCGTCCGGCTTGCCGAACGACACCGAAGGCAGGGTGTTGTTCTGGATCGCCGTGATCAGATCGGCCGTATCCTTGATATGCGCCGCCCGGACAGTCGGGTTGGACATGATCGAGGACGCATACTGGAACGGATTGCAGATCTGGCAGTAGGCCACGCCGAGAGCGTGCGCCGGATCGGCAAGCGCCGCGGCGGTCAGGTTCGGACTGGTCGGGTTGGCCGCAACCGCTTCATTCGAGAGCGCCACAGCGTCGTTATACGAACCGCCGTAGTAAGCCCACGTAATGTTGCTTGCGATCAGGGCATCGCCGATCGTCTTCACCGGCGAGGGCGGAACGTTGCCAGCACCCGACAGCGCACCGTTCGGCAGGTAGCCGGGGTTGACGTTGTTGAGCATGTAGTAGTGGTTGGGCTGGCAGTTCGGCTCCGCCGCGTACGGCAGGTTGTTGAGGTAGTTCACGATCGGTCCGACGCCGGGCTGGGATGCGTCAGCGCAGGCGCTGAAGTTGCCGTCGACCGTGTACTTGTTGACGGTTCCCGAGACCGGATTCGGGTTCGCGATCATGCTCGCCGGCGGCGCGATCGCATTGCCGTTGCCGTCGCTCCAGAACGCAGCGTCGCCGGTGCCGAGCATGAAGTGGTTGGCGCCGGTACCACCATGGAACGACTGATGGAAGTTGTCGGCCAGGGTGAAACGATCAGCCAGTTGCTTCAGGACCGGAACCTGACCCTGCTGAGCATTGAAGAAGCCCATCGAGTTGCCCATGCTCTTGCCGGTCGGAGCATAGGTCGCCATCACGAAGGGGAACAGATCGTTCTGACAGCCAGAGGTGTTGCTCTTGGAAGCGTTGGCAACGCTGCAATCGTCCTGCTGCCAGTCCGAGTAGAAGCGGTGCGTGGTATCACCAGTGTAGTCATCGTCGGTGAGCGCCGGACCCTGCATCGCGAACGGACCCACGAGAGTTCCTGCACCCGGAACGCGGGTATCGAGCGAGCCGGCCGGCAAGCCGGTGGCGCCGGTCGTCAGGATGTCGAGGGAGGACCGAGCGATGTCCGCTTCGACGCTGGCTTGTGCGACGGTCTGGAACGGAGCACCGGTGGCGCTTTGCGCGGTCGGGGCGCCGTTGGTGTTCGGTTGCGGCATCGCGTTGGTCGCGCTGTAGGGTGACTTGGCGATGGCCGGAGCGCCGATGTAGTAGGACGGCTGCACGGCGACCGAGTACTGCTGCGCCTGAGCGAAATTCGGGCCCGGCGTGCCATCCTCGTTAACAATCCCCTTCGACAGCAGGTTGGAGATGGTCGCACCCTTTCCCTTGGGCTTGTACACACCGAAGGTGTGATCGAGTCCGCGGTTTTCACCGATCAGGATAATAACGTGCTTGATCGGCGAAGCTGTCTTCCCTTTATCCTTGCCGTTGTTGTCGTGGCCGTTGTCGCCGTGGGTGTTGTCGGCGTGGTTGTTGCCGCCATTATTGTCGTTACCGCTGTTGCTGGGATGCGAACGCAAATCCCAGCTGCTTCGGCCGAAATTGCCGGCTGCGTAGCTCGCAGTGGCAACTACCATCGCCGACACGATGCATAACGCAGTCGTGGTTCGCCATTTACTTCTCAAATGCAACGTCGGTTTCATCGTCTACCCCCAGAGGTTGAGTTAGTGTTGCGTTACTTAGTGGGTCAACGTGACGCCGGCATCTCAATGTTGTGAACACGCTAAAAAACTTCCGAAGGATCCAAAATTCTTTCGCTGAAGAAATCGCCGGCGCGATTTTACTAATAATTTTTGGAAAGCAGACTACATTTTCATTTGTACGTCACTAGTCTTGCGAACACTTGCAACGTGCGCGTCGGCATCGGACCTGCAAACGCGGGCATGATCCTGCAAGGACGAATAGAGCCAAGTCCTGATCAATCGGAGCCGAACGGCCGCCGGTGCAACATGGACTTCAGTGCGACATATGCCTCGACTGCATCACTTGCCGTAGCGCAGCGTAGTGCGAATCATGCACCTCGGGATTGAACAGCGACCACGGTTCGGCGCTGGCCAGCAGCGCGGGCACCGCGGCGGCCATCAGATAGCGATAATTCCTGTAGTCCGCCTCCGCATCAGTGGTCCGGCCGTCTGCGACGGCCATATCGATCCGCCGCAAGGTGAGGACGAGTTCCTTGAGCGCCGTGCGCGCCAGGACACGCTGCTGCTCGCCACCCGACACGCTGGTGTTCTTCCGATCGGGATAATGTTCGGTCAATTCTCGCAATTCATTGCCGACGGTGTCGACCGCGAGCGCGACGATATCCTTGTCGCCTGCCGGAATAGCCTCCCCGAGGACGGTGGCGAAATCGTTGATTTCCTTCAGCGATGCCCCCGCGCCTTCATGCTCGTAAGGCTGCGTGCCGTCGCCCACGGCGGTGAGGTAGGCTACGAGATCCTGCCGATCCTGTGCGGAGAGGCCGAGATCGAATATGCGATCGAAATGCGCCACCACCTGGTCATAGCTGTCGAAGCGGCCGTCGTGGAAATACGGCGCGTTGAAATCGGCGTTGCGCAGCGTCGGTGTCTTGAAAAGACCGCCGGAGCCGACGTCATGTTGCTGATGATCGACGAAGGCGCCCGAGGGAACATGACAGCCAGCGCAACTCAGATTCGGATCGTGCGGAAACGGCTTCATGAACAACGCCTCGCCGCGACGCTCCGATTCGCTGATCTTTCCGATCAACCGGCCGCCGGGACCGAGACTGGGATTGGGCAGGAAGTCGATGTCCCGGATGTAGGCGACGATGGCATCGAGAGTAACCGGGGACGGTTCGGGCCCGGCAAATTCATTGACGATAACGTTGCGGACGAAATCGCGCAGCGACGCCATGCGGCCGTCCTGGCCATAGGGTGCAAGATAGCGTGCACCGCGCAGGCTCGGGATCCTCACCGGATCGAGCACCAGATTGTCCGCCTTCGGATTGAACAGCGGACCGGTGGTGTCGAAATTACCCGGGCGCGTCGACATCTTCGGCACGAAGAGTTTGGCGTTTCCCGCGCCGTTGACATGGCAGGTACCGCAGCTCATGCCGGCCTGCCGGGCCACCCCGCCGAGAATTCCCGGCGAACTGAAGGCCAGATTGCCGAAATTGACCAAGTACGATTTGCCGCCGACGATTTCAGACTGGAATACTTCGCGCGGCTTGTCGAGCGTGTCTTCGTTGAGTTCGGTTTTCGCGGGCAATGTCGTCTGATCGCCGTCGACCGGAAAAGCCATGACGCGCCCGTAAAAACCCGCAACCAGAAGTCCGGGCACCAGGGCAGCGATGAAACAGCGGCGGAGGATCATCGCGATGCAGCCTCCAGCGTCGAGCGCCGCAATCCCAATTTGTCGGACGCCCCCTGCAGCGTGATCACCAATTCCTCGCTGGCGCGTCGCAGGGCGGCGACATCGACGTGTCGCAGATCGGGGGCCGCTACGATCGCCTTGAGTTGTTCGATCCTTGCATCCAACGCGCCGGCGAGCCCGGCGTCGGTGGTCCTGAGCGCGGGCGCGAAAATCGCGTGACAGGCGAAATCGATGCCGGCGACGTTGTTGCGCATGTCGTCGAGCGACGTGCCGCTGATGCGCGATTCGCCGCCGTCAGCCTTGCTCTCGCCGACCTCGTAGGCCAGCCGCACGGTGCCGTCCAAGAGGCCCTGCGGCGTGAGCGGGATGTCGCGAAGCTTGTCGTGAAGACTGTCCAGATGCTCGACAAGCGCTTTGGCATCGCCATCGACATCAGTAAGACCGGCGCCGAACAGCTTGGCCTCGATGGCATGGAAGCCGCTGTCGGCATTCGGCCAGGCATCGATCTGGGCGTCGAGTTCGGGAACAAAGCCCGCCGTGAACACTTCCGAACGCTCCCATCCGGCGCGGGCGGAAATCCAGGCCTTCTTCGCGCCGTTCAAATCCCCGGCAGTGGCACGCTCTCGCAATTCACGCGCACCCGCCAGTGCCTGGCCGATGCCTTCAATCATGTAAGGCCGATAATCTTCCGCCGCAAGATCAAGCGGTGCGGCGCTCGCCGCGCGCATGCCAAGTCCCATCAGCGCGAGACACACCGCCACTCTCACATGGATCATCGTCCCCACACTCCGGGCCACGGCAAACCCGCGACCGCCGCAAAACCTGACAGCTACCGCTGTGCAATATTGTCGACTCTGTATGCTGTTTTGTGACGGGATCGTTTCGCATCGCGATTTTCCCGGAAAAAATCTTGCTGGGGAAATTCAAGAAAAATTCGCGCAGCAATTTCCGTTGCCTGTCGCGACAAAAATAATTTCGTCAAGGAACGTGCGTATTCCTGTCATAAGACCGGTATGGTCGTTCATCCGGCCGTCTCGCACCGACTCATTCATCGTTCTCCGGCAAGGCTCGCATGCTCATAGACATCGATGCGCTGCATCTTTTGGGGTTCTTGGCAGCGCTTTGCCTGCTATGCGGCGCGCTGGCGCTGATCGATATTCGTCGCGGCATCATTCCGGATGGCTTGAACCTGTCCATCGCCGGCATCGGGCTGGTGAAAGCCGTCATTGCCGGCGGCAGCGCGGCCGGCATCGAAGCCGCATGTGACGGCGCCGCGATCGGACTGATCTTCTGGCTGCTGCGACGATTGTATTTCGTGCTGCGAAAAATCCAGGGTCTTGGCCTCGGGGATGTCAAGTTCCTTGCCGCCGCGGCACCATGGATCGGGATCGCCGGGATGCCTACGCTGTTGCTGATCGCCACGCTGACGGCGCTCGTCGCAGCCGGCGGCCTGCAACTGGCCGGGCGAGACATGACACGGCGGACGTCCTTGCCGTTCGGGCCGTTTCTGGCCGTCGGCCTGCTATTGACATTCGTCTCGCAGCAATTCTTCGGCGCGCTTTAACGCTCGCGCCGGATCAACGAAAAGGACCGATCATCGCCGCGACGCCACCGGCCTCTCGATCGCGCTCACCGGCAGCGGATGGCTCCCGCCGGTCGACTGGCCGCCACCCGGCTGCGGCAACGCCAGCACGGCTTCGTGCTCATCCTTCTCCATGGTCACCTCACGGCCCCGGATCGCGCGCAGTTTCCAGCCCTGATAATCCTCGCCGAGTTTCAGCCGCAGCGCGGCTTTCGTCGACTGGTCGAGAAAAATCCCGAAGCCTTCGTCGCCGCTGGCGATGGTGCCGACCAGAGCGAGCGGAGGAGGCTCGATCTCCTTCTTTCGCGGCGCGGGCTTGACCGCCGGTTCGGCGACGACCGCGGCCGGCGGCGGCCGGCGGGAGGGCGAAAATATCGGACGGTCGCGCGTACCCGACAATCGACTGAGCGGCACCGCCCACAGTGGATTGGCGCTTGGCGTCCGCGCCGGCGCGGCCGGCGCCGCGACGACGCGCACGGCCGTGACTGGGTCGGCCGGGGCGGAAGATACTGCCGGCGGCCTGCCGGGCCGTGCCTCGTCGGCGAGGTCGGCATCCAGCGCATCGCTGGACACAGCGGCGGCCGACGCGACGTCATGGACCGACAACGCCAGCACTGTGAGGCCGATCGTGAAGCTACGCCTCATTTGGCACCTCGCCATTGTCCGGACACCGCGAGCAGGACCCGCAACTTGCCGCTCCCGGAGCCTGATGCAGTGAGCGGAGTTCTGGACAACGAGTTGATCGACGAACAGGAAAGGCATCCCGGCCTCGATGTCGTAGAGCAATTGCTGCAATTGAAGCTGCTCGATCTCGCAGCTCGCGATCATGCTCAGAAAACCGGTCTTTGACGGCGCGCCTTGCAGGTCGAGCTGGGTCGACAGCACGTTGCCGCCGAATTTCGCCACCGCTCCGGACACGCGCTGCAGCAGCGTCGCGCCCGCGACCGTCACGGTCGCACCCTCGAGATAGGCCGAGCCTGACGGCATCGTCACGTTGCCGGACGAGCCGCCGGCGGCGGGTCTGCGCCCCTCAAGCTGCTCCAGCATGGCCGATGACGCCGCCACCTGGCTCCGCTGATCGAGGACATCCGCGATCGACATCGCAATGACGAACAGCAGCGCGCTCACCAGACCGACATAGATCGCTGTCGCCACGATCGGCGAGGTGGTAATGGCTTTTCTGGATGCCGCGTAGGCGCTCATGTGCCGGATCCAAAATAGGCTGTGATATGGGCTTCGATATGGAAACGCTCACCCGGCTCGTTCGCCGCGCGCGTGGTCGGCGCGAAGAAGGTGGCGCGGGTAAATTGCGGAGACTGCTCCATCAGGCGGATCAGGGATGGCGCATCCTGCGTCATGCCCACGACCTGAACCTTGTCGCCCTCGATCCGCAGCTCCGTTACATAAGTGGTGTCGGGCAACACACGGGAGATGGCCTCCAGCACCATGACGCTGGACGGGGTCGCCTGCTTGCGCTTCGCCAGCAGGCCCAGACCCGATTCGGCGGAATTCGGATCGAGACGCAACGCGGCGCGGCGCTGCGAAAGCTGCCGCTGCAACTCGCCCTGCTGCGACTGAAGGGAACTCTCGATATAGGCCGATAACAACAGCGAAGCCGCAGCGGCTACGCCGGCGGAGAGCAGAACGGCACGCAGAAGCCGCGGTATCCTCGTCGCCCCGATGGCGCTTCGCCACAGCTGGTCGAACAGCTTGATCCGGAGGGATGCGCCGTCGCCCAGCGAGGCCGTGGCGTAGATAGCAACGGAAGCGACATCCAGCGCTTGTGCGAATTGAAGCAGGGGCTGCACTTTCAGCTTCGATGTCGCGGCGAACATCACATCGATCCGCTCGTTCGCCGCGGGCGTTGGCGGGCTCCAGCCGAACACCGCGTCATTGGCGGTCCAGGGCGTCAGACGATCGATCTGCGCCCGGATCATGCCGTCAAGAAAACCACCGGCCTTGCTCGGGAAGTCGAGCAGGCAGGTCATGACATGACCGGATTGCACTTGCGCTTCGATACGGCTGCCGCGAAACGCCGCCTTCCATTCCTCCGGCAATGGCGGTTGCGGCCTGCCGCCATCGAGACGAAAGACCCGGTCGGGCAACGCCGGGGCATTTTTCGCCGCGGTTGTCCTGGCCGTGAACGCGCCGTCGTCGCCTTCCTCGAGCAGAATCCGCCGCGAGCGGACGAATTGGCCGGCAGCCGTATCGACGGCGCTGGTCACGGCCGCAATCCATTCACCGAACAGCTGCTTGAACTCGGAGATCATCGCCATCATACGCCCTTGGGTTTCCGCATTCTGCGGCGGGGCTCCACGTCATCCTGCCAGGACAGCACGCGGTATGGCTCGGCCTTGTCGTCGAGCGCTATAACCACTTCCGACGCGGTACTGCGGCCGTTGCTGAAATTGATCGCGGCCTCGATCCGGTAGGACGTGCTTTTTGCCTTCATCGCGCCGTCCGCCGCCGGAGCGGATCCATCGCTGGACGCATCGCTCGACAGCGTCGATCGTTCGCCGGGCCCGCCGCCAGGTGTGTCCGACGCCTTGCCGGGGAACGCGGCGATCACCTCGGGGGCCGCGATAGCGGCGTCGATGCCAGACGATTTATTGAACACCGTCACGAACGGCAGCGCGCGGTCCACCAACGCCGAAGGCAGGCCGGCCACGAGCGCGAGTTCATTTACATTCGTAAACAGCGACTGCCGCGGCCCATAGTTCAGCCCCGCCGCGGCGTAGAGCGCCTCCTCGTCATTGGTGCTGCCGACAACCGGACGGGTGCGCCATCCGACGATCCGGTCTGCGTCTTCCGTGGCGGCGGCTCGAGTAGCGCCCAGCCCTGCGAACAGACCGGTCAATACCTCCTTGGTAGCGAAATTGAGATCGATCCGGGCAGCTTCGGAAGTGAAGGTAACGAGAACGTCGGCATCGTCCATCCGGAAGTGAAACGATCCGCGCGAGGGTCGCTCCTTTTCGCCCGCCAGCGTCAGCTGATAGGCGGTGAGTTCGAGGCTGGCGGATACCAGCGCTTCGATCTGCAGCGCGGTATCGTTGAGCGCCAGCGCCCGCGCCGAGGCGGACAGATACATCGAAAAGATCGCCGCCAGCGCCGACAAGGCCATGATAATCCAGAGCACGGCAACGATCACGAAGCCTCGCTCCGCAGATGACGCGTCGGCGCGACCCCTTGTCATAGCGTCCCTCCCTGCTCTGCAATTGCGGCTCGCGGGTCCGCTGCTGCATCGGGTGGAACGTCCTGTTTGTCCTTGTCGTCGCAACCGCCGTCAGGCCGCTTGCAGCCGCTAGGCGCCTGGGCGTGGACCGGCGTCACTGTCGAGATCGACAGCACGCGCTCGCTACTCGCATCACGAATTGTCAGCCTGATCATCGCAGGCAGTTTGTCAGCCCTCCGCCACGTGCTTTTCCAGACCCGATCCGGACCGGCATAGGCGAACGACAGCCGGAACGGCGCCCGCAGCAGCACCACCGGATCGCGGAAATGCAGTTCTTCCGACAGCGACGCGGCGGAAGGCAGCGGCGTGAACTGCGTCCGCGAACGTACCGTCACGAACTCACGGCGCTCGGTCGTCTCGCCCAGGCGCACGACGTCAAGTCCAGGGCCGGCGTTCGGTCCCAGCGCCGAGCGCACGAACATCACCGATAGCTCCGATCCGTCGAACAGGGGACGGCGCGAATCGCGGTTGGCCGGGACATATTCGGCCGCGGCGAGATCGGCGCCGATCCGCTGCAGCGCGATCCCGATCATCTCGCTGCGCTGGATACGGCTGAGACCGCGATTCCAGTTCGGCAGCCACTGCGCGGTGATGCTGGCGAGCGCCGAGAGCACCAGCCCCATCAATGCAAGCGCGACAATGGCTTCGATCAGCGTGAAACCACGTTCACCGGCGCGCTGCTGGGTCATCGCGGCATTCATTCGGAGGGCTTTCGCATCAGGCGAACGGTGCGAATGTCGGACAACCCGCCGGAGGGAGATTTGACGCGCACCCTGACCAGCTCGGGCACCCAGGGAATGTCGGCGTTCGGCACCGTCCAGTCGCCGCCAAGCGGCATGACGTCGATGGTCCAGCGATAATCGTCGGTCTGTCCGGACAAGGTGCCGGGACGAAGCCCAGCGCGCGGCGGAACGCCCGCGGTCATGACGGTGCGTGCCGTCTGCGTCAGCGCGACATGCTGCTCCAGCGATCGTACCCCGCGCACATTGGTTGCCATCAGCGAACCGATCGCGACAATGGAGACAGCGACGATCGCGAGCGCGATCAGCACTTCGAGGATCGTGAAGCCGGCATCGCGGCGATCAGTTGGTGCTGGTGTCGTGGGGAACAATCTCGATCCTTCCGGTCAGCCAGTTGACACGAATTTCAAAACCCGCATCGAAGCGAGTCAGCGCGATGGTGCCGCCGCACGACGTACCGTTGGCGAAAAAGCTGATGGTCGACAACGCCGTCCGTTGCCGACAGGTTTGCGGCAGCAACGCATCGAAACGCACATCGTCGGGAATCCGGATCACAGCCCGCGACGCGCCGGAACGAATAGCGCGCCCTTGCGTATCGACGACGGTCGCAACATCGCTCCGGTCGCGGATCGCCGCGTTGCGATCCGCTTTCAGCAGCGTCGCGGCCTGCAACGCATAGGCCTGCAAACGCGATCGCGACGTCTCGTGCGGAATGAACGGCAACAGCACGGCCGCCAGCAGCGCGACGATGGCCAGCACACACACGATCTCGAGCAGGGTAAAACCGCGCTCCGCGACGTCACTCATTTTTTCGCAATGATGTTTTCGAGCGAAATGTCGGCGGCAACTCCGCTGCCGCCTTCCTGACCGTCGGATCCGTAGGATATGATGTCGTAGGGCCCATGCTCTCCGGGCGACCGATAAACGTAGCCGTTGTTCCACGGATCGTTGGGAACGCTGCCGCCCTTCAGATAAGGTCCGTTCCAGGCGGCGACGCCCGGTGTCTGCCGGACCAGCGCCGCCAATCCTTCCGCCGTGGAGGGAAACCGGCCGGCGTCGAGATAGAACAGGTCGAGCGCGCTCGCAAAGCTCTGGACCTGAATCTTGGCCGCCTTGACCTTGGATTCGCTGAGATAGTTGAGAACGCGAGGACCGATCAGCCCCATGATCAGCCCGATGATGGTGATCACTACCAGCATTTCAACCAGCGTGAAGCCCTGCTGGCCCGGATCCGCCTCGCACTTGCGCCGTGCGGGCTCTGCTTCTGCGCGCGTGACGAAAATCCCGCCGATGCTCTTGAGCGATATCATGATGAACCAACCTTTTATCTAGCCGACAAGTTGCGTGACCGACAGCAGCGCGGTCATAACCGACACGATCAACCCGCCGACGACCGTGCTGATGGAGACGATGGCGAGCGGCCCGACGATGCCGACGACGCGGTCGAGGCTGCGCTGCAATTTTGCTTCATAGAATTCGGCCACCCGGCCGGCCAGCGCCGGCAGCTGCCCGGTTTCCTCACCCAGACGCAGCATGCGGACTGCCATCGGCGGCAGGCTGGTCGCCGCCGACAAGGCATCGGACAGCTTGCCGCCATGGCGGACGCGATCGGCCGCCGCCGTCCAGGTTTCCTCGCTACCGGTCACCGCCATGATATCGACGAGGATGCGCAAGGTGGCCGTGAGATTGACGCCGCTGCCGAGCAGGACACCCAGATTGCGGCAGAACAGGCTGGTACGATAGAACTGAAAGATGCCCCTGATACCGGGTATGTGCGAGATCGCGGTCATGATAGCGGCGCCTGTACCGGGCCGGCGCAGCAGCCACCAGATTCCGGCCACCGCGGCCGCGGTGACGAGCAACGCGGCGGCGGCATTGGCCCGCAAGAAATCCGACAGCTTGATGAAGGCGCCAAGCGCCGTATCCGACTTCGCGCCGAAGTCCTGCAGCACCGACGAAAACTGCGGCAGCACGAACAGAATGAAAAACAGCATGACGCCGCCGGCCGCGACCAGCACAAAGGCCGGGTATTGCATCGCGTCCGTCAGCTTGCGGCGCATCAACTCGGACCGCGCCCGCTCCGCTCCCAGCATGTCGAGCACCTGATCGAGCGTGCCCGAGACTTCGCCGACGCGCACCAGCGCACCATACATCGGGGGAAACAGCGCCGGATAATCCGCCACCGCGTCCGCCAGGCTCTCACCGCTGAGCAGCGCCGCACGGAGCTTGCCGACCACCGGACGCATCCGTCCGACATCGGCATCGCCGGCCAGCAGTTCGAGAGCATCGTCGAGACGCGCGCCCGCCTTCAGCAGCAGCGCCATATCCCTCGTGAAGGTGGTGATCTCGGCGGCACTCGGTCGGCCGAACAGACCGAAGCCGCCGGAACCGGAAGCGGCGCGCTTGTCCTCGATGGTCTCGATCGGCAACAGCCGCAAATATTCGATCCGGCGCGCGACCTCGGCAGATGTCGGCGCCGAGAGCGTGCCGTTCACGATCTCGCCGTTTTGCGTCAGGGCCCGGTAGCGAAAATTCGGCACGCGTTCACCGCACGGTTGTGACACGGAGAATTTCGGCGGGCGAGGTGAGGCCGGCGCGGCATTTCGCGATACCGTCGTCAAGCATCGTCGTCATTCCGGCGCGGATCGCCATCTCGTCAATCTTCAGCCCGTCGCTCTTTTCCGAGATCAGTTCGCGGATATCGCTGGTCGCTTCCAGAAGCTCGAAGACGCCGAGCCGGCCGCGAAAACCGGTGCCGCCGCAGCGTTCGCAACCGCACGGCTCGTGAATCCCTTCCCCAACGCGGAAGCCGAGCGCCGCGAGCCGGGGATCTTCGGCAAAATCAGCATCAGTCAGCGCCCGAGGCGATTTGCAGCGCTCGCACAATTGGCGAACCAGCCGCTGTGCGATCACGGCACGCAGCACCGATCGCAGCAAATAACCTTCGATACCGAGATCGAGCAGACGGGGCACCGCCGCCGCCGCGGTTTCGGTATGCAGCGTCGTCAGCACCAGATGCCCGGTGAGGGCGGCGTGGACGGCAACATGCGCCGTCTCGGAATCGCGCACTTCGCCGACCATGATAACATCAGGGTCCTGACGTACGAACGAACGCAGCGCGGCGGCGAATGTCAGCCCGATCGCCGGCTTGACCTGCGATTGATTGACACCGGGAATCTCGTATTCGACCGGATCCTCGATCGTCAGGATTTTTCGGACCGGTTCATTCAGGATTGACAAGATCGTCGCCAGCGTCGTGGTCTTGCCACTGCCGGTCGGGCCGGTAATGACGATCATGCCGTGCGGCAGCTTCAGCAACCGTCGCAGCGTGGCATCGTCGGAGGATGAAAATCCCAGCTTTTCGACGACCAGCAGCCCGCGGTCCTTCGGCAGGATGCGGATAACGGCGGATTCCCCGTGCTGGGTCGGCATGATCGCGACGCGGATATCGACATCCGCGCGCCCTGCCCGCAACCGCGCGGAGCCGTCCTGCGGCAAACGGCGCTCCGCGATGTTCAGGTTGGCGATGATCTTGATGCGGGAAATCACCGCCTGCGGCAGCACGCCGGTCGGCGCCGCCACCGGCCGCAACAGGCCGTCGATGCGCATGCGGACCACAAGCCCCGTGGTAAAGGGCTCAATGTGAATGTCGCTGGCGCGCAGCTCGACGGCTTTTTCCAGAAGATCGTTGACCGCGCGAACCACCGGTGCGCCGCTGGCGAGGTCCCGCAGGCTCTCGATGTCGTCTTCGCGCGGCTGCGACGCCAGCTCTGCGGCCGGATCGGCGTCGTCTTCGCCGAGGCGCTGGTTGAGAACGACCGCAAGATCCTCCGACGTCGCGACCTTGATCGCGACAGCGGCGCCGAGCACGATCTGCGCTGCACGCTGCGCCGCAACATCGGTCGGATCCGCAACCGCGAGCGTGGCCAGCCCCTCGGAAGATCGAAACGGAAAAACCGTCATCTCGCGCAGGAAACGTTGCGAGAACGCCGCCGACAGCGGCGCCGCCGACATCATGTCCTGCAGCGCAACGCGCTCAAGTCCATAGAAACGCGCGGCTTCGTCGGCAAACTCGGCGGCCGACAAATCGGTAAGCTCCCAAAGCTTGACTCGACGGCGATCGGAGACACCCGGCGCGCCCGCATCGTCACGGCCGTCCGCAATCGTCAAATGCTTGCTTTGACGCAGATATTCCACGAACTGCAGGGATAGATTCGCTGGCCATTCGTCTTTCCGGTCGCGCCGCTTCTTGGGTTCGGTCGGCGGATCACGGAGCATCGCTCGACCGTCGTCCTCCGTTATTGATCCGAAGTATGACAACTGTACGAAGCGCGTCGCGTGCGTGGCCTCAAAAAAGAATTTAGCCCCAACATCTCGCGAGGAGCACAGCGCGGGGTGTTCTGAAATCAACGCAGTGAAATGATTGGCCGCTGATCAATGCCAAAAATTATTTGTGTCATATTACATCGCTAAGTATGCCGCCGGCGAGGACGGATCGTCACGAAGGATCCGTCAGCCCAAACATACAGTTGGAATGGCGGGATTTATGGTACGCGTCGTGGGCCGGCACCAGACCATCGGTCGCAGCGCGCGCGCTGCCGTTATTGTGTTGTCGATGAGTCTGTTGGCCTCGTGCAACTCGGCAACCGTTAATTCGAGCAATGACGGCGCCGAACTCGACATTATGGACAAGGTGCATTCGCTCGACCTGCTGCCGCCCCAGCCGCAGCCGGTGCACGCCGTCGCTACCACGACATCCGGCCAGGGCGGCAGCCGCCCGGTGATGTACGAAGGGACGGAAGTAACCGCTGTCTCCGACGAACGGCCGCAGCCGTCTTCCAGCGGTAACGGCTTCGATCTCAATTTTGAGAACACCCCGGTCGCCACCGTCGCCAAAGTCGTGCTCGGCGATATCCTCGGCGTCGGGTACACGATCGACCCGAGGGTGCAAGGCACAGTCAGCCTCGTCTCGGTTCGCCCGGTCGCCAAATCCGACATCGTCTTCGTGCTGGAAAATGCCTTGCGGCTCAGCGGCGTTGTGCTGATCCGCGACACCGCCGGCTATCGCCTGACACCGCTCGGCGATGCGATCGGCGCAGGGCGCGTCGATGCGGCGGGCGCCAGTCCCGAACCCGGCTTCGGCGTATCCGTCGTGCCGCTGCAATACGTCTCGGCGCAAACGCTGTTGAAGCTGATGGACAGTTTTGCCACCAAAGCGGGCACGGTTCGCGCCGATGTTTCGCGCAACCTGCTGCTGATTCAGGGCAGCGGCGCCGAACGCCGCTCTGCCGTTGACACCGTGCTCAGCTTCGATGTCGACTGGATGCGCGGTCAATCGGTCGGCATTTTTCCGATTTCCAGCGGGCCGCCGGCCCCGATCATCGCCGAATTGGAAAAGATCGTCGATTCCGGCGAAAACGGTCTCAGCCAGAACGTCGTCAAGTTTCAGCCGGTCGCCCGTCTCAACGCCATCATGGTGGTCAGCAAGAAGCCTGAGATGCTGCGCACGGCGGCAACCTGGATCAAGCGTCTCGATCGGGCCGACACCGAAAGAACCAGCGTTCACGTCTACCAGGTGAAATACGGCGAGGCCCGCCAGATCGCGAAGGTACTTACCGACATGTTCATCGGCGGCTCATCATCCGGCCTGCTGGACAGCCCCGACAACCAGCTCGCGCCGGGATCCGGCAGCTCGGCAACGTCCAGCGCCGACCGCTTGTCGGCGAATGGCAACTCGTCATCGACCACGAACGGCTTCGGTTCCCCTAGCGGCCTGGGATCCGGATCGGGCTCCACGACGGGCTTCGGCACGCAAGCGGCGGGCGCGAACGGTGCCAAAGCCGGCGCAAACGTCGGCGGAGCCAGCGCACTCGACAGCGGTCGCGGCTCGGGCTCCGGCAACAGCCAACCCATATTGCAGGACGTGCGGATCACGCCTGACACCGTCAACAATGCGCTGTTGATCTATGCAGACCAGGCGAACTATCGGATCATCGAGGCCACCCTCCTGCAAGTCGATCAACCGCAGCTTCAGGTCGCGATAGACGCGACGATTGCCGAGGTAACGCTCAACAACGACCTGAGCTACGGCGTTCAGACCTACCTGACGAGCCACAATGTCGGATCCATTATGAGCACCCAGTCGACGGCGGCGCCGACCGCCACCGATCCGACCACCGGAATTACGTCCATTGCGGGATCCTTCATCAATCAGGCATTTCCCGGTTTCAACTTCCTGATCGGCTCCGCCACACAGCCGAGCGTCATTCTCGACGCGCTGCACACGGTCACGGCGGTCAAGGTGTTGTCCAATCCGTCTCTCGTCGTCATCAACAACCAGGTAGCCACGCTGCAGGTCGGCGACTCCGTACCGGTATCCACCGGCAGCGCCACGGTGCTGTCAACGAGCAATACGGTCGTCAATACCATCGACTATCGCAACACCGGCATCATCTTGCGGGTGTCCCCTCGCATCAACGTCAACGGCGATGTCCGGCTCGACATCGAGCAGGAAATCAGCAACGTCGAGCCGAGCACTAGCGCCGCGGCGAGCCTGACGCCGACGGTGTCGGAACGCAAGGTCAAGAGTTCGATCTCGGTGGCGACCGGTCAAACGGTGCTGCTGGCCGGCTTGATCAGCGAGCAGCAAACCGGCAATCGCAACGGCCTTCCGCTGCTGGATCAAATTCCCGGCCTCGGCGACGCATTCGGGCATCAGGACAACTCCACGGCGCGCACCGAATTGATCATCTTCATCCGGCCGCAGATCATCCGGAACGGCTCGGACGCGCATATCGTCGCCGAGGAGCTTCGCTCGAAACTGCGCGGAAACATCGCCACCACCGCGACAAATCAGGCAAAGACCACCAGTGTCCACTAACGCCCCAACGCCTATTCCACCTCTCCCGGTCGCGCGCTGCCGCAGTGCGGTTGCCAGCTTGTGGCGCGGCCTGTCGGCTCTGCCGCTCGTGGTGTCGATCGGCATCGGTGCAACGTCGATTGCCCATGCCGACGCGCTGACGCGCGGCACTGCGGCCTATTCACGTGGCGATTACCTTCGCGCGGCCCAGGAACTGTCGCCTTTGGCGCAGCGTGGAAACGCCAGGGCGCTTGGCCTGCTCGGCTTCCTGTATGAAAACGGCTTCGGCGAACCGCAGGACTACGATACGGCCGTCGACTTCTACGCCCAGGGTGCGGTTCAGGGAGATCC
Organism: uncultured Alphaproteobacteria bacterium; assembly: GCA_963734795.1. Classification (GTDB taxonomy): domain Bacteria; phylum Pseudomonadota; class Alphaproteobacteria; order Rhizobiales; family Xanthobacteraceae; genus Bradyrhizobium. The sequence goes on along the minus strand of CAVTIW010000005.1, from coordinate 89,310 downwards.
CTTCGCGCAGGCCATGCTCGGATTGATGTATGACAAGGGTCACGGCGTTCCTCAGGATTTCATGCTCGCCTACAAATGGCTCAACCTTGCCGCGGCGCGCGCGCGCGGGCATGAGCGGGACACCTATGCGAGGTTTCGCGACGCCGTTGCGTCGAAAATGTCGAAGGATGAAATCGTCGAGGGGCAGCGGCTCATCCTGCACTGGGCCCCGGTCGCCTTTGAACCGTCGCTGCGGGCGGAACGTGGCTCCTGGGAGTCCCGGCACCATCATGACTGATCTGGCCGACCGCTTCTCGGCCGGGCTCAACGATACGCCGTCACGGGCAGATAATCCCGGTCATGTAAGCTGGATGCCTGAGGCGTTTGAGCTGCAGGCGATGGCAGAGAGATCCGGCGGAAGGTCATCAAGATCACCACATGATGTCGTTGACACCTGCCTTCGTGAGCACGACTGCCTCATTGAGGCAATCGCGTATTTCTTCTTGATGTTGGTCGTCTATATGTCGTGCCGCCGAACATAACTTCGACAATCGCAAGCGTCAGTGCGATGGCGATGATCACCATCACCACGTGGCGCGGCGTGACCATCGGCTCGGGTTCGATGATGGGAGGCGGCCTGACCTGGACGATTTCGGGCCGGCGCGCAACAATGGGAAGCCGTGCTGGCTCGATATCCACCCAGCGATCGGCCCATAGTGTCTGCACAGGTTTTTCATCAAGCAACATCTCCGACATCGCTTCGTGCGACTTGGGCTCATCGACTTTTTGCTGAACTTTATGGATCTGATAGTGTCGACGTATCGGTGACGGGTCCCAGCAGTGATCCTGGCCATGCCAATAGATGTGCACCGAACCAAAATGCTGACGCGCTTCGGTCTTGGTCATGCAGGACTTTGAAGCTTCCGATGGTGTAGCCGCCACCAACAACACCACAATCACTGCGACGCGCATAGGGTCGCTCCGTCTTAGATCAGTACAGACGTTGCTCCAGCCTAAATTGCAAGGCCAGCGTGCGCCTGCGTAAAGGTCAAGTCTAGAAACCGAAGATTGCAATTTATTGCACATTATAAAGGACAATATGTATGTCCTATTAGCTTGTTGCAGTCATTGCCCTGGCGAATATTCTGGCTTTCTCTTTCGTGGCGTAAGCCTTCATTTGCCGCTTCACAGTGCAACCTCTTTCAAACCTGAAATCGTCTATGCCTTACAACGGGGAACTGCGCGCTCAATTCTGCGGCTGGAACACCTCCTTCAATTACGCGGCGCGCATCTCCTGCTCTCACAGGAGAAGAAGCCCAAATTTGAGTCCGATGGCGACGGCATCCGTCCGATTGCGAGCGCCCAGCTTCGTGAGCAGCGAGCTAACGTGAAACTTGGCGGTCGCGTGGGAGATCTCGAGATCCCTCGCGATAATCTTGTTCGATGCACCCGCGGCCAGTTTCTGCAGGACCTGGCGCTCGCGCAGGGTAAGCAGTTCGTCGGTGTCGGGAGTTAAGTCGTCGTAAGTCGAGTCCCAGGAACGAGAAGGCTTGATCCGAGGAACGCTGATCCGGTAGCCGTGAGCAACGAGTTCGAATCGCCGCTTCGAGAACGTAGATGCCGGCGCCCTTGTCGACGCCATTCATTGTTGATCGCAATGATACAGGGTCTACCAGAACCAAATATGGACCAGCATGCGCGTTGTCGGAGTCGGTCAAGATGACATCGGCCTCGTTGGTGTTTGCGATGTCGACGGCTGCCATTTGAGAAATCATGGACAATACGCGCAACCGGAGTATTCGGTCGGATATGGCTAATTCGACCAAAATCGCGTCCGGTGTAGGTGTATCAGACGCTAAAACGTGATCTATGCCTTGAATCTTTTCGTAGTCTCCCATTCCGTCTATCTATGTGGCCGCTCGCCCACGACAACATCGATTGTGGACTGCTGACCGCCCCTCAGAATACCGAGGGCGATCGCGGTACCCACGCTGTCGGGCCCCAAATGGCGAAAAATCTGTCTGGCGTCCGTCACACCTTCACCGTTCCAACTGATGATGCAGTCGCCCACGATGAGACCCGCTGCTGCGCCCGGTCCCTCCTTGTCGAGATGAACGATGATGGCGCCGGTGCGACGTTGTCCGTCCCGCAAAGGATGCAACTGAACGCCGAGGTAACCCCGGGAAATGGTGCCCGACTTCGCCAGCCGGGCGGTGATGCGTTCGACGGTCTCAAAGGGAATGACTATCGCTCTGCGTCTCGGTCCAAATGCGGCCAGCCCGATGAGCCGTCCGGCCGCATCGACGATGGCGCCGCCGTGCGCGCGACGGTCCAACTTAAAGCCCAGTCGAATTTTTCGATCAATCTTTCCGCCAAACGAGCTCTGCCATTCCCCACCCGTTTCGGCAATGAAGCCAGCAGCTACCAGTTCAGATGTCGCGCCGCGCCCGACGGCGATTGCAACGTCTCCTGGATGAGCCTCCATTGATGCTTCGAAGCGATGTTGGCCAACATCTGCCTTGAAGAGAGCGATGTCAGTAGATGGGTCCCGCCCAGCAAGTTCGGCGGTCATAACAGTTCCATCGCCAGCGACTACTTTAACGCGATCGCCGGCAGCTTCGTCTGCGGTAACCACATGTCCCGTGCCCCAAACGATACCGCTCGCCGTCGAGCCATCTTCATTCTGCAAGGCCACCACGCCTGTGGCCGCATCTTTCACAATCTGCCGAATGCCGTTCGACCATTCTTGAATCCGATCCATCGCCTCTTCCTCATTGAGTAGCATGGATCGAGTGTCGCCGTCCGCACCTCCGATTTCTACTGGCCGGATGGCTAGGCAGAACGCCGACGAGCGCTGATCCCTGTAGACACTGCATTTTCGACGAAGGCTGTTGCCAATCTCTATACGGCCGCTAGGTGGCTCGTAACGACGGATGCGATCGCCACTAACAACGTCTAAGAAACCGGCTGAGAGGAAGATTGGGTTCGGTACGCAGGGTTCGTTGACGGTCTCACGCGCTCGACAGTAGCCTTGGGCTTGGGCTGGCAAGTTCACGTTACCGATTCAGCCGCCTACAATTCGACCTTCGGATTTCGATCGGCTTTCATCGCACGCTGGCAAAATAGCCTAGCCGCATGTTAACGGGAATGGCCGCATGGAGCGCTGCAGAACGCTCGGGAGCCTATGATAGGCCGACGGTCGCGGACGCGATCAGATTCACCGCTCGGAAACCGATGATTGGATCGGCAAAAGCGACGCGGAGCTGGCTTCCTGTTTTGCCACGCCTTGCTGATCGAGTTTCGACATCGCAGCGGTGCCGGGGTCAAAACGGACACGATAGACCTGCAGATTCTCCATGACCCGCTGGACGTAGTTGCGCGTTTCGGCAATCGGAATGCGTTCCACCCAATCGATCGCATCCACGTTGGGATCACGCGGATCGCCGTACTGCTTGACCCATTGCTGAACGCGGCCCCGCCCCGCATTGTAGCCGGCGAAGGTCATGATGTGAGAGCCGTTATATTCCCGCAACAGCGCGCTGAGTTCGGCCGCGCCCATCTGCGTGTTGTAGACGGGATCAGAGACCATCCGCTTCCAGTCGTAGGTGACGCCGAACCTCTTGGCGGTGTCGCGCCCGGCTTCAGGCGTGACCTGCATCAGGCCGACCGCGTTTGCCGGCGATTTGTCGCCTTGGTCGAATGCACTTTCGGTGCGTGCGACCGAATAGATGACGCTGCGGTCGATTTCGTGGCCAATCGGGCTGTGCTGCGGGATCCCGATCATGGGGAAAGCGTAAGGGTCCAGCGCGAGGCCACGGGCGAGCGCCGTCTTGCCGATCTGCAGCATGGCGCGCGCATCGTTCCGGCGACCGGCAAGGTCGCCGAGCGCGACCAGCGCTGCGACGTCTGTGTCTACACTCTGCTCCGCGAAATCCGTCACGAAATTGAGGACGACGTCGCGCTCGCCAAGCGTATAGAGCATGTCGGCTGCGCGCACGAGTTCGTCCAAGAGCTGAGAACCGTGACCCGGATCGGGCTGCGGCGGGGGCCGCAGCTCAATTCTTTCAAGGCCGAGCCTGGCGCGCGCAAGCTGTCCGTAATAGGCGGTTCCATGGTAGGCGGCGGCTTCATAATCAGCGCGCATCCTCTCGTTCTCACCGGCGGCCTCGGCGGCGCGACCTCGCCAGTAGTTCGCCCTTGCGAGCACGATCGGATTAGCTGATCCGTCGTCGATATGGGCGAAATGTGTTCGCGCCGTCGCCGGATCGTTGAGGTAGCGCAGCGCGATCCAGCCGGGCAAGAAATAGAATTCTGCCCGGTAATTTTCATTGGCGGGCAATGCGGCATTGCGCACGACCTGATAGGCGGTCTGAAACTCACCTAAATCGAGCAGCTTGCGGGCGAGAACACGCCGCTCGCGCCACCATTCATCGGTGTCCTGGAATGCCATGGTCTCGGGTGCGGCCGCCAGCATCAGATGAGTAGCGTCGGCAAACCGGTCGTGACGCATCAGCCAATGAATGCGGCACAGCGTGTAGCCCAAATCCTGCCGCGCCTCGGTTGGAACTGCGTCGAGCAGATCGAGCGCCTTGTTCGTGTTCGCCGTGACAGCGGCACAAGCCTTCACGATCGAGAGATCGTCGTCTCCAAGGCGACGCGCGGCGCGCATCGCTCCCGAAAGATCCTTGGCGCCGATGCGCTTGTCCATGCGCGCCCGATGGTCCTCGCGCGTGAGGATCGCGCGGAATGCGTCGAGCGCATCGGCTTCCACGTGTTCCGACAACTCTTCCGACCGCCACGCCTCACGAACCTGGCGTTCGCCGCCGTCACGGTCGCCTTCGGCCAGGAGGACCCGGGCGAGCGCAAACCGCCCCTTGGCGCTCGTCGGCTGACCGCCTGTGAAGCCGCGCACTGTCGCGGCGTCGCTCCGCTCTTGCCACAGGCGCACTTCCGCCCGTCGACGCAGCAGGCCCATGCTCGGCCATTTTGGGTTGTCGGCGATGAAAGCCGCGTAGCGGCCGAAACTCGCTTCACTGTCCGAGTGACGCAGGATGAGCCATTCCACGAGCTTTTGGCCTGCCGGATCGCCGATCGACTTTTCTATGAGGGTCGCTTCGCCAGTTTTGGCCTTGCGCACCAGACTGATCGCCTGCTTTACCGCCGCAAGATCGTCAGACAGCGGTGGGGTCGCGGCAGTCTGAGCAGGTACATCGATAGACGGAGCCGGCTTACGCGCCGCCGCAACATGCGCCGCGTGCCTGCCCTTCTTGAGCGCCGAGTTGCGCTGATGGCCCGCTCTGGTCGCCGCATCCGCCTTCCTGGCGTGCTGAATTCGCCCGTGGTGGACGAGCGCTATCGCATCACTCGAAAGCGCGGCAAGCGTGGCCAAGGTCAAGAAACAAGTGAGCGGCCCGAAGCGTCGGTTCATTCCGTGATCCTCCGCGAGCCCAATGGAACGAACCATGAGATCGCACGATCGGTGCGGTTAGAACGGCATAGACGGTATCACCACCGCCTTTTCGCAACTGTCACGTTTCGGCAACATCGCGGAGAAAAACGTATAGAGCGACTGAACGGCAAACATTTGCTGGTAAACCGGTCCGAACTGTCATGTGTCATCCCTGTACCGCGCCTCGGGGGGAAGACAAAGCAAGCGCGCTCACCTTGAGGCCGGATAAAACAAGCCCAGATGAAATCGCGATCTCGACCTCAAGCTTAGCCTTTGCATGCCCACGACATTCATCTCGCCGAGTAAGCATCTCGGTCGAACCATCAAATCGAATCTCGTGCTCTCAAACACCGCCCTGGGCATGTCCGCTATTGCGCCTCAAGAGCGGACATTTCAAATCCAACATTCCGCGAACAGACAGAACCGCCCATTTCGCGCCGATCATGGATTCCGTGAGGTTCGCCTTGCACCGATGAGCGAACATCGCGAGACGCAGCAAGTCCGAAAGGTACCATTAGCGATTTTGCGCCGCGAGAAACAGGCGCGCCTTTTCGAAAAACCCCGGTGGTGCCTCGACAGATCGCCACAATATCGATGCCCGGAATGCTGATCGGAGATAAAAGTTTGAGCCGCGTCGCGGTTAGTAGTCTTCGCTCCAATCAATCGAGTGCCCGTGTAGCTGCCCGATTCCACCCGCTGGCGCAGCCGCCGGAAAGTAACAAGAGCTTTCCCGGTACAGCCGGAAAATGGGCATTGAGCCGCCACGATCTCGCCCATAAGTAGGCAGCAAAATTGGCGGCATGGATGTCCGCACTGTGCTCATGCTCTCGGCGCTGACGCTGTTCGCCACATGCCTGTGCGCCCGCGCTGAAACATTCGACGATCTCTGGCTGACGCGCATCAAGCCGCCGCCATACGGTGGCGTTGCCACGCAGTTTGATGACACTGTCACGGCTGATGGCAAACGGCTGCATCCCCATCGGGACTTGGCCTGTGCGCATATGCTTGAACAGATCGGCCAGCGGCTTCGCGTGACCAATGTTGCCAACGGCAAATCTGTGGTCTGCACGGTGGCAGATAGGGGACCGAGCCGCAGGTTTTGGCCGCGCCGCGAAATTGACCTGACACCGCCTACCTCCAAAGCTATCGGCTGCGGCGGCATGTGCAACGTAAGTCTGGAGCGGGTGGCGCCATGAAAAGGCCGCGCGGCTTTAAAGATCGATACTCCTGCCGACCTGAGGGAGGGCCGTCTCTGGATCCGTCTCGACTCGGACCATGTGGCCAGATTGTATTAGGGCCCGCTCGAGAGCGAGGACGACAATACGGATAACTAAGACAATACGGATAACTAAAGAGTGCCGTGAGCGAACCATACCTGCACCTATCTCCGGACGCATCGATATGGGACCCATCCGCGCAACGATAGTGACAGCATTTGCCGTTTTCATGCTTCTTGTAAGCACCGCACATGCCCAGTTCCCGTTCTGGCCCCAATACAAGTCTTGGTCGGCGGATCACGCTCCGTTCGGGCACAAGCACCAACACAGGCCCACAAAATCTGAGTTGGCGAAGAACGCTCAGTCTGAGGACACTCCGAAGGGCCCGCTCCAGATCATCATCTCGATCGCCGACCAACGGGTCGCGCTTTATGACAATGGGGCGCTGATCGCACGCTCTTCGGTGTCCACGGGAATTCAGCATCATCCCACGCCCCTCGGCGTATTCAGCGTGATCAGCAAACAACGATGGCACCGCTCAAATATTTATAGCGCTGCCCCCATGCCCTACATGCAGCGCATCACCTGGTCAGGGATAGCGCTGCATGCGGGTGTCGTGCCCGGGTATCCGGCGTCACACGGCTGCATCCGTTTGACAAATAGCTTTGCCATGCGACTCTGGCATCTCACGAAGCGCGGCACGCGCGTGATCATCGCGCACGACGATGTCCAGCCGGTCGAGATAACCAATCCGCACCTTTTTAAGCCGAAAGCCGCGTCCGGTGCGGCGGAATCTCGGGCTGCCACGGTCGCGGGTAACAGCATTAATGCAGCGGCGGCAACGCATGGGCCATTGATGTCCAATGCAGAGCCGCAAGAAGCCACCACCCCCCCGATTCCAAGTTCGGCTCCCGCTGCAGTCGCACCTAAAAAGGTCGTTCCGATCTCCGTCTTCGTGAGCCGCAAGTTGGGCAAGCTCTTCGTGCGTCAGGGCTTCACGCCGCTGTTCGATGTCCCGGTCAAGATCCAAAATCCGGAGGAGCCGCTGGGAACGCACGTGTTTACCGCAATGGAATTCCAGAACGAGGGTGCGGCTATTCGCTGGACCGTCGTGTCGATGCCGGATGAGTTTCCCAGCATGTCCAAGGGTCCCACCAAAAAGCGCGAAGCACCCGCCAAACAAATTACACTACCGGTGCTGTTGCCCAATAAAGCCAACGCCGCCCTCGATCGCATCGAAATACCGCGGGATGTGATTGATCGGATTTCTGAGTTACTGACGCCGGCCTCTTCAGTTATTATATCCGACTACGGAATTAGCTACGAAACGGGAAACGACACGGACTTCATCGTGGTGACGCGTTGAGGCGGTGGCGCGTCGAAGGCAGCGTCGGCTTCCTGGCTTGGAGCGGCGTGAGACTGCTTGGCGGCGTCCTCCACCAACCAGAGAAGATTTTTTCAACAGCATCGATCAAAGACGGACGTGATGGTGCATCTGCGTCGACGTCCGTTTTTCTCCGGTAGACCGGAAGTGGCCGGCCGGTGGTCAGAACGGCGCCTTTGGACCCGTTGCCGACACTGGGCCTGGCCGGACAGCGGTCCAATAGGCTGCTATATTGGCGCTCAGTTTCCCGAGCCGGGGTGCGTCTTGACCAGCGAGGACGTAGAGCGGCGGCTGACGGCTATCCTGGCGGCGGATTTCGCCGGGCATGTTGAGCGCCGTCGCGTCGCAGACCAAAGCAAGACGCGCCGGTTGCGGGCCGAGCGCTGTTTCGACTTTCTCAATATGATTATTGCCGCGCCCCGTCATTATTATTTGCCACGAGGCCAAATCCCCAAATCACCTTGACGGTCTGTCGTGCCGCGAAAGTCAGTGCCATGACCAAACATGATTCAGAAGCATCCGATGTGGCAATGATGCGCCGCTGCGTTACTCTGGCGCACTCCGCGGGTTCAAGGAGGGAATACCCTTTTGCGGCTGTCATCGGACGACGAGGCGAATTCATTTGCGAGTCGCTCAATATGGTCAGAAATGATAGAGACGTTACGCGACATGCCGAGATGGTCGCAATTTCCTCAGCTCAGAAAAAGTTGCGGTCCACGAGCCTTGATGATTGCACGATCTATTCAACTATTGAGCCCTGCGCGATGTGTTCTTACGCCATCCGGGAAAGCAGAATCGGCAGAGTGATATTCGGCCTGCGATCGCCGGTAATGGGCGGTAACTCACGATGGAATATTCTAACCGATGCCGGTTTGTCCTCGGCATTGCCGGAGGTATTTGCTTCCCCGCCCGATGTCCTGTCAGGATGTTTGCATCACGAAGTTCAGAGGGTTTTTCAGAAGCGGAATCCGTTCATTTGGGAATTCGTGAAAGCTCGAAAGATATTCGTGGATGGAGCCGGAGATGATCGCACCGCGGCTTTAAATGCCAAGATGGGAGTTGGGCTTGGGTCGCGCCTTGCAACTTGGGCAAGGGTTTCGATTGCTGATCGCCTTTGGCGCGGTTAGGATTCCTCATTTCCGTTGATGTCACCGAATTGGTTCATTGGGTGGATTGTTCGCTCCGACGCGCCCTTCGCGCCTCGAAGGGACAGCGAGCGCTACGATTGGTAGAGCGGCGACTTTCCGGTATTGGCAGCTTTCAGACATGCCCCTGGACTCCGAGCGGTTTAGTCCTGTGCCCACAAGCGGATGTCGTCGCCTAACCGATCACCGGTGGATGCGTCGATGAGAACCAACAACCTCACCTGACGAAAGAATGCGCTCTGCGGTAAAGGGCCGCGATACATCATCGATGATGGATCAAGTGTCAGCATCGCTGACATGCCTCGGCGAAAAAGAAAAAGTGGGCTCGGCGCTTTCGATTCCAAAGGGGAAATTCATAGCCGACCACAAGAAATCAGTGTATTCTGCGAGACGCTCGGTCGAAATTCGACACTGACCTGGAGCCACCTCATGATCAAAGCGCCAATCGCTGTTGCTGCCAGGGCCGCGATGGGACTTTCGTTTGCGCGACCGGCGTTGCGACAATCGAACTGGAGCCCGACTTCAATACGTTAAAACGGTTGATATCGTTCCGCGCGGACCGCCAGCGGCCTGTCGAGAGGAAACTGGATCAAACTTCGCCAACTTCAACGGGAGGAACGTCGATGGGTGACAACTTGAGAAACGCATGTGACGGGATTTTGCAAAAGGTCGTGACTGGCAAGGACCGTGTTCCGGGCGTGGTGGCGATGATCACCGACCGCTCGGCAAACATCTACGAAGGCGCCGCCGGCGAGCGTATCCTTGGCGCCAGTCAGGCAATGACTACCGACACCGTCTTCGCCATCTTCTCGACCACAAAAGCGATCACCGGCACGGCGGTCTTGCAATGCGTCGAGGAAGGCAAACTCGACCTGGACGCCCCGGCCAAAACCTACGTCCCCGACATCGGCAAACTCGAGGTGCTCGATGGGTTCGACGCCGCCGGCAAGCCAAAGCTGCGCGCGCCGAAGCGCGACATCACCACCCGCATGCTGATGCTGCACACGGCCGGCCTCGGCTATGACTTCTTCAACGCCAATTACTTGCGCCTGGCGCAGGAGCACGGCCAGCCCAGCGTGATCACCTGCTCGAAGGCATCACTGACGACGCCGCTCCTCTTCGATCCCGGCGACAAATGGGAATATGGCAGCAACATCGACTGGTGCGGCCAGATCGTCGAGAGCATCCGCGGCAAGCGCCTCGGCGAGGTGATGACGGAGCGGATCTTTACGCCGCTCGGCATGGAGGACATCGCCTTTTCGCTGACGTCTTCGATGCGCGCGCGCCTCGCCGCCATCCACCAGCGAGAACCCGACGGGTCGCTGACACCCCTTCCCGATCTGCAATTGCCGCCTGACCCCGAAGTCCACATGGGCGGCCACGGACTCTACGCCTCGATCGGCGAGTACATGAAGTTCATCCGCATGTGGCTGAACGACGGCGCGGGGCCAGGCGGCCGTGTGCTCAAGAAAGAGACGGTCGAGGCCGCTGTCCGCAACGGCCTGCAAGCGCACCAGCCAGTCACGATGCTGCCCGGTGTCATTCCGACCCTTTCGAACGATGCCGAATTCTTCCCGGGCCTGAAGAAATCCTGGTGCTACACCTTCATGGTGAACGACGAGGACGCGCCGACTGGCCGGCCGGCCGGAGCGCTCGGCTGGGCCGGGCTCGCCAACACGTTCTATTGGATCGATCGAAAGAACGGATTCGGTGGATATTGGGCGACGCAGATCCTGCCATTCGGCGACCCGACTTCATTCGTCGGCTACCTGGATTTCGAGACGGCCGCCTATGCGGCAGGCGAGGCGCGCGTAGCGGCATAATACCGGCGAGCGGCGCGACCTTCCTGCGCCACGGCGCCTCGCGGCCTTCGAAACCGAAACAGATCGGGGGCGCCGTGAGTTCACTTTGCGATGTTGCCGGCAGAAATTGGCCTCTCTGCCGTTCGCGCAGGCTGACTCGTGCAGCGCATAGCTACAAGACAACTGAACCAAAGATGCAAGGAGAATGCTCACAAGGAGCTCACAAGGAGGTGTGTCATGACGAATGATGGTGAATCGCAAAGGGCTGGCGTGAAACACGACTTCGATGCAGTCATCATCGGCGCCGGATTTTCCGGCATGTACATGCTGCATTCGCTGCGCGACAAGCTCGACCTGAACGTCACCGTGTTCGAGGCCGGCGACGGAGTCGGCGGCACCTGGTACTGGAATCGCTATCCCGGCGCGCGCTGCGACTCCGACAGCTACATCTACTGTTACACGTTCGACAAGAACCTGTTGCAGGAATGGAACTGGTCCGAGCGGTATCCGGAGCAGGACGAGATCCTGCGCTACCTCGAACATTGCGCCGAGCGCTTCGACCTTAAGCCCGACATCCAGTTCGGCAAGCGCGTCGTCGAGGTTGACTTCGACGACAACACCGAGCTTTGGACAGTGCGTACCGACAAGGGCGGCGCCGTCAGGGCGCGCTTCGTCATCACCGCGGTCGGCGCGCTATCGACCGCCAACATGCCGCCGATCAAGGGGCTGAGCTCTTTCAAGGGCAAGTGCTACCACACCAGCCAGTGGCCGCACGATGGCGTCGACTTCACCGCCAGGCGTGTCGGCGTCATCGGCACAGGTGCCACCGCGGTGCAGGCGATCCCGGAGATCGCGCAGCAGGCCAAGCACCTTACGGTGTTCCAGCGCACGCCGAACTTCTGCGTGCCTGCGCGCAACGGCCGTGTCGATCCCGAGGTGACCAAGGCGCGCAAAGCTGATTATGACGGCGTCCGCCAGCGCATCAAGGATTCGTTTTTCGGCTTCGAGCTGAACTTCATACCGAAGGCGGTGCTCGAGACAACGCCCGAGGAGCGCGAGCAGCAGTTCGACAAAATGTGGGACGCCGGCGGATTCGCGTTCTGGCTGGCCAACTACCAGGACATGTTCTTCTCCAGGGAGGCGAACGATGTCATTGCCGACTACCTCAAGCGCAAGATCCGCTCGATCGTCAACGACCCGGTGACCGCCGAGAAGTTGATCCCCAAGACCTACCCCTACGGCACCAAGCGCCAGCCATTGGACACCAACTACTTTGAGACGTTCAACAAGAAGAACGTGGTGCTCGTTGATGCGACCGCCGACGGCCCAATCGAGGAGATCACGCCGAACGGCATTCGCGCAGGCGGCAAGGAGTACCCGCTTGACATTATCGTCATCGCCACCGGGTTCGACGCGCTGACCGGCCCGCTAAAGAAACTCGGCATCAGGGGGCGCGGCGGCAGGGCGCTGGCGCAGGAGTGGGAGGACGGCCCGCAGACCTATCTCGGACTGGCGATGGCGGGCTACCCGAACCTGTTCACGATCACCGGCCCGCAGAGCCCCTCGGTGCTGTCGAACATGCCGGTGTCGATCGAGCAGCACGTCGAATGGATCACCGAATGCATCGCCCACATGCGGAGAAACAAGCTTGCAACGATCGAGGCGAGCCCGCAGGCGCAGGACGCCTGGGGCGCCCATGTCGCCGAGGTCGTGAAATCGACGCTGATGCCCGACGCCAATTCCTGGTACATGGGAGCCAACATCGCCGGCAAGGCACGCCGCTTCTTGCCCTACCTCGGCCCCGAAGGCGTCGGCGGGTACCGCAGGAAGTGCGCCGAGGTCACCGAGAAGGGTTACGAAGGCTTCGTGTTCGCGCGCGAAGGTCAAGGCGGCACCGCGCACACGATCGCGGCCGAATAAACCTGACGAGCCTTGACCGGGGGCTGCGCTCAACGTCGCTGCTCCCGGCATGGCGAAAGGTTCCATTGCAAGCAACGCAATCGGTTGGTGGAGACATTCGACCCGGGAGATTTGCGCCGGCAAAGCCCCGAACTAAAGATTCTAATACCGCGATCGATGGGCGAACCGCTGGAGACGGAGCCTTTTCGGAGCTAACGAAACAACCCACTTCACAACCTTAAATGGAGAGATCGCCATGGCCGCAAACCTCGTCTCTGTTGTGATGCAATTTTTGACTCCTGACATGATCGCAAAGATCGCTTCTACCTTAGGACTTGACCGCACCGTCGCGCAAAAGGCGGTTGGAGGCGCCGTCCCTGCACTCCTTTCGAGCCTCGCCGACGTGGCCTCCGCCCCCAACGGGGTACGGCAACTCGGTAACATGTTGGCGCAGCAGCAGCCCGGGTCACTCGAGAAGTCTCAAAAGCCTCATCGGAGGTCCAGGTCAGAACAACCTCGCTGAAACTGGCTCGAGCATGCTGTCCGGCCTGTTTGGCGGCGGAACGCTGGACACCATGGCACAGACGATCGGCAAATTCGCAGGAGTGGACGGGAGTTCCAGCAAGTCGCTACTCGGTATGCTCGGCCCTGTGATCATTGGGGCGCTGGGTCAACACCAGCGCAGCACGGGCCTGGATGCGAGCGGACTGGCGTCGCTGCTCGGCTCGCAGAAAGAGCAGATCGCCGCGGCGATTCCCTCCGGCCTGGCCGATCAGTTAAGCGCTGCTGGCCTTATCGATAGAGCAGCGGGAGGCTTGCGCAGCGGTGCCGCGGCAGCTTCGGCGGCCGGAAGCCGAATTGCCGGCGCCTCGGAACGAACAGTTGCGGGAGCTAGTCAGGCAGCCTACGCAACAACCGGCACGGCGATGTCGCAATGGCCGTACTGGCTGGTTGGTCTCGTCGTATTAGGCGGTCTCGGTTGGCTTGCTCTCGGGCGTCCGGCCGGTGATACGGTCGCCGAGCTGCCGCGTCCCGCTGCGACCCAACCCGCGACCGGAACCGTTGGTATGGCCCCGTCAGATTTGACAATTGGAGGAGTGAATCTGGCGAACCAGGTCAACTCGTCCGTCGGCACCTTGAGCTCCGTGCTTCCAACCATCACGGACGCCGCTTCCGCCCAGGCGGCCCTGCCGAAACTTCGGCAAGCGACAGCGCAATTGGACGAAGTCAGCAACCTCGCGACAAAGCTCACCCCTGAAGGGAAAAGCGACTTGGCTAAGTTAGTCGCTGCCGCGACGCCGACGATCAACCAGATGTGTGACAAGGTGCTGGCCGCTCCGGGTGTAGGAGACATTGCCAAGCCGGCAATCAATGAGCTTCGTGGAAGACTCGATACGCTCTCACGGGCCTGAAGTCCGGACGTGCGCCGTCTGCCCGAGGCAGGCGGCGCAACGGCGACAGTTACCTCGGCGGGGTTACGTGCGCTGTGCCCATTTCGGTTTGCGACCGAGAATTTGCACGTGCGTCGGGAGGAAGATCGATGGTCGACGAGACCAGCTTCACAAAAGGTGAATGGACGCTGCTTCTAAAAAGCCCAATGATTGCCGGAATGGCCATCACGGCGGCGGATCCCAGCGGACTCTGGGGTCTTTTGAAGGAATCGTTTGCTGGCGGCGGCGTTCAGGTGAGCGATGCCGAAAAAGCCACCCTTGGCGAGATATCGAGTGCGCTCGGCGTTTGAGACTCATTGGGACCACAGAATGGGTCAGCGGGCGTGGCCAATCAGACCGTTGGCCAATGGGAACGAGAGTTGAGGTGCGGAGTTGCAAGAGCCCACTCAAATAAAGCTCACACAACCTCGGGGAACGACACTGATAAACATGGCTGTCGCAGCCCTGATTATCGGAGCGCTTTATTTCGGTCGCGAAATCTTTGTTCCAGTCGCGTTGGCAGTGCTCTTGAGCTTTGTCCTGGCACCATTCGTGATGCGTTTGCATGCCTGGCGAATTCCCCGGACGGCTTCGGTGCTGATAGCCGTCTTCATCGGATTCTCGATCATATTCAGTCTCGGCGGTCTCATGGTATCGCAGGCAACCCGGCTCGCCCGCGAACTGCCGAGGTATCAGCAAACTCTGAGCGACAAGATTGAAAGTCTGCGCGGTTTGATGGGCGGCTCCGGAACGTTGGAGCAGGCCTCCACAGTTCTCAAGGAATTGCACACGGAACTGCAAAATCAGGACCCGAACGGTCGGCCCGACAGCGAACTTGCACGGCAGTCGTCTGATAAGCTCACACCGATACCCGTTGAGGTGAAGCAGCCCGACCCTGGGGCTTTCACGACCCTGGTTGCAATCATCCAGCCATTGCTTTCGCCGCTGACGACGACAGGGATCGTCGTGATCTTTGTGGTCTTTATCTTGCTGCAACGCGAGGACCTGAGAAATCGGGTCATTCGACTTGCCGGATCAGCGGATATTCAGCGGACAACCGCTGCCTTGGATGACGCCGGAAAGCGCCTCAGCAAGTTGTTTCTTACCCAGATCGCGTTCAATGCCGTATTTGGTCTGGTAATTGGTATCGGCCTCGAGCTGATCGGCGTCCCTTCGGCCCCGCTGTGGGGTCTGATCGCGATGATCCTACGCTTCGTACCCTATATCGGCGCGCTGATATCAGCGGTGTTCCCACTCATCCTCGCTGCGGCGGTAGGCTCCGGCTGGGAGATGCTACTGCTTACCGCGGCGCTGTTTACCGTCTCCGAACTTCTCGCTGGGCAAGTCCTGGAGCCTCTGATTTTTGGTCATAGCTCCGGCCTGTCTCCGGTAGCGATCATCCTGTCCGCGTCGTTCTGGACCTGGCTTTGGGGACCGGTCGGACTGGTTTTAGCGACACCCCTTACGGTCTGCCTCGTCGTCGTCGGAAGGCACGTCGATCGTCTCAAGTTCCTCGACATCATGCTCGGCGACCGGCCTCCATTGACGCCGCCCCAACTGGTTTACCAACGAATGCTCGCAGGTGATCCCATGGAAGCGGCGGAACAGGCGCACGATCATCTTAAAAATGCGTCGCTTGAAGATTACTACGACACGATCCTGTTGAAAGGTTTGCGACTCGCGGAAGTCGACAATCGATTAGGTCATCTCAACGAGGAGCGATTGGATCGCATCGTCGCTACGGTCGGCGAGTTGGTGGCTGATCTCGAAACACACCACGATGCGGAAGCAACCAATGTGACGACGTCCGACGTCGGCTCAAATCTCGGCGCGCTCGTTGCAATCGAGCAGACAAACGATAAAGCAACTCGGGTCCCGGAAAAATGGAGATCGCCGCGTTCTGTTTTATGCATCCCCGGATCTACTAAACTCGACGAGGCAGCGGCGTTGGTTCTTGCTCAAATAATGCGGCACCGCGGATTTGGCGCGGTAGCGGAAAAGGCGGACGCTCTATCGATGTCGAAATTCTTTTCGCTCGACTTGGCAGACACCTCGCTTGTCTGCGTCTGCTACGTCGACCGACCGTCAAACGCCAAGATCCAATATGCCGTTCGGCGGCTCGCCAAAAAGAGCAGCAGCGCAGGCATACTGCTCGTTTTTCTTGGCACAGACAGCGCGACGCCTGTGGAAAGTACATCCAGCGCGCATGTTGCAGAGGGGTCATTTGCGGTCGCGTTAGCGGCGCTAACCCGAGCAACCTCTGAGCAATGCGGTGCGGCAACTATCGACACCAAGGATATTGTTGCCACGTAATGCAGTAGTTAAGCCAAACCCAACGAAGTTTTCCAGCGCCCATTTTCTGGCGATCGAATAAGCCCTGCGCGCAGGATCAATATCCCTATTTTGCTCAATTGAGCGGCCCTGGCTTTTTCGTAGACAGGCGCCGCGGCCGGATGTAGCGACGCCGTCAGGCCCTCTGCGATCATCTCTTCTGCTCTCGGCGTGGCCAGCGCGGGATGGAGAGTGCGTAGTTCGGCGACATGGGTCAGTACCCAGCCAGGGATGGCGAACCTTCTTTAGGCTTTTCAGTACACACAACTTCAGAAACTCAGATTATGCCCTAACCTGAGTGCATCCCGCTCTGGTCAGCGCCGACCCGTGGCGCTTGTGCATATAGATCGCGCAGTTCGCGTTTGAGAAGCTTTCCGATCGAGCTGCGCGGCAAGCTGTCTATTGTCCTCAGGTCGGACAAACGCTGGGTCTTGCCGAGCCTCGCATTGACCCAGTCCATCAGCGCTGCCGGGTCGATTGTCTCGCCCCGCCGGGCCGCCACGAACGCCACCGGGGTCTCGCCCCACCGGTCGGAGGGGACGCCGACGACGGCGGCTTCAGAGATGGACGGGTGGCGAGCGAGCTCGGCCTCGATGTCCGAAGGATAAACGTTGAAGCCGCCGGATATAATCACATCCTTGCTCCGGTCGAGCAGGATAAGGAAACCGTCTTCGTCGAAACGTCCGATATCGCCGGTTCGGATGAATCGCCGCCCTTCGGTGTCGCGCCACTCGGCTTCTTTCATCTTCTCCGGCAGGTTATGGTATCCTAGCATCATCATCTCCGATCGGCCGACCACCTCGCCGACCGTGCCCCTTTCGACCTCGCGCCCGTCCTCGTCGATAAGGCGGATGTCGTTGCCCGGCATCGGCTGACCGACGGTGTGCAACTTGTGCGGAAACTGATGGGCGATGAGCATCGTTGCACCACCGCCTTCGGTCAGCCCATACAATTCGATAAGGCCGCCCGGCCAGCGCTTGAGAACTTCGGCCTTCAGATCGGCAGGAAAAGGAGCGCTGGTCGAGAGCTTCAGAACGTAGCTCGAAAGGTCGTATTGCCCGAAGTCCTCACGCTCCATAATCCGACGATATTGCACGGGAACGAGCATCGCGTGGGTGGCGCGGCGCTCCTGTGAGACGCGAAGGAATTGCCCAGCGTCGAATTTTGGCAGCAGCACTACCGTGCTTCCATGGGCCAGCGTCGGAAGGTAGGCGACGAGAGTCGTATTCGAATAGAGCGGCGTCGAGACCACCATCACGGCGTTCGTGTAGACGAGTCGTTTGAATTGGCCCCACCGCATGCGATGCGATTGCACGATGCCCTTGGGCGTGCCAGTCGTGCCTGACGAATAGATGATATTGAAGGGTTGTTCGGGGGCGATTGATACGTCGGCGGCCTTCACGCCTTCCGGGCCTATCCATTTCGAGAAAGACTCGGCAGTCTCGCTGTCGTCGAGCGCAATGCGCCTGACGTCCTCTTGATGCCCAGTCTCCTTCAACGCTGCGGCAGTTTCCCGGTCGAGCAGGAATAATCTGGCGCCGCTGTCCTTGAGCATCATCAAGATGCTCGCCGGCGTCGAGGACGGTGCAAGCGGTGCGACCACGGCGCCCGCTGCCAGGACGCCGCAGAATGCCGCACCATACTTGATTGAGGTCCGGGCGCAGATCGCCACGGTATCGCCATTGCGCACGCCATCACGTCGGAGCGCGAACGCAATGCGGTCCATCAGCGCGGCGAGCGCGCTGTAAGTCAACGTCGTCTCACCCTCGATTAGGGCGGGACGGTCCGGCCGTTCAGCGGCGTGGGCACGGACCAGGTCCGGCAAGTTGGCGAAATCACTCGCCAGAAGCCCTTCCGTGGTCACGAAGGTTCCCATCTAAACTGACATCCGGAAGTTGTCGAGGCTAGACACCTGCTTGTCTTCAGACGGTGCCCGGCGGAGTTGAATATGATGCTGGTGGGACTCCACCGCGCCCGTCAATCCTCGATCGTAATCGTTATTCGTCTGCCGTCTGTCGGTCCGAATTCGCCGAAGCGAACAGCGCCTGGATGCGTTTTCTCCGGGAGACGAATTGTTCTCCATCCTTTCGGCGACAGCTGATCCATTATCTTGTAGCGATCCAAATAAATTGCCAGCTGTTGGATACGAGATTTGTCGTCAAAAGTGAAAACCGCGCATGCCGGTATTTCCATTTGGTTCGATTGAACAAGTTTGGCAATCGTTTCAGCATCAAGTTGCGAAAGTGGATCCGATTTGAATGAATCTTGAAACCATGTTGCCGCCTGAGTTCCAGTAACGTCAATCTGGACCCCTATTGTGGATCCATCCGTGAGTCGGAGCGTATTTGCCGGCGTCCACGCCATGTCCGGAAACGAAGTCACGAGAAGCTGCTTGAACAACTTCGTGATCGCGGCCTGGAATTGAAACTGCGGTCCACGCTGCGTTATGCCGACGATCGGATAGTTTGCATCGTCCGGACAAAAGAGCGTCATAAGATGCGGGACATTGTGATAGTTTGGGTTGTTTTGACTGGTATTGATCGTCTCGAGAAATTCGTTCAGCGTGTTCAAATTGCTTGCCATTTCAACCATCCTTGCAGGAGTGGAGCAATTGGCGCTTCGGCCGCTATAGAATATTCACGACTAAAAAAGGCCTAGTATACTAGCGGTTGGCCGAGAAATTTGTCAAGGTAAACAAGTCAGTAGTTCTGTCGTGGATCATGCAAATGAGTGATCTGGACCCCAACCGCGGAAGAGAGACCTTCGTTGGTCGGCGGCGGGAGCTCGCGGAAATCTGCGCCGGAATCGATGAAGCAACGACTGGTCGCGGGAGCCTGTTCACGCTCGCTGGCGAGCCGGGAGTCGGAAAGAGCAGACTCGCGCAGGAAGCGGCGTCCCATGCGAGAGCCCAGGGCCTGCGCGTGCTCTGGGGTCGATGCTGGGAGCACGGAGGAGCACCGGCCTACTGGCCTTGGGTGCAGGTGTTGCGCGGCCTGACCAGGAGCGTCGAGCCGGCTCTCCTCTCGAACTGGATGGGCCCAGGCGCCGCGGAGATCGCGCAGATCGCCCCGGAACTGCGGAATCAGATCGGCGGCGTGCCGGAATTGCAAAGCGCTTCGCTGGGTCAGCCGGAGAAAGCCCGATTCCGACTTTTCGATTGTTTGACCGCCTTTCTCGGCAATGTCGCCGAAACGCAGCCTCTGCTGATCGTGCTCGACGACCTGCATGCCGCGGATCCGGCGTCCCTGCTGATGCTGGTTGCCTTTTCGCGGCAGGTCCGCGGCATGCGCGCGACGGTAATTGGAACCTACCGGGCTCACGAAATGAAACAGAAGCCTGAGCACGCCGCGCTGATCGCCCAGTCCGAGCGCGAGGGAATAGCGTTCCCGCTGTTTGGACTCGATGAAGGCCAAATCGGCAAGTTCATCGAAATGGCATGGGGAGTTTCGGCCAACAGTTTGTTGGTTCGCCGGCTGCACAATATGACGGAAGGCAACCCGTTCTTCCTAAACCAGGTCCTTCGGCAAATGGCGGCTGAGGGACAACTCGCAAGCGACGCATCGAGCGTGCCAAATCGGCTCACGATTCCGCGTGGCGTCATCGAGTTCATCAAGGGTCTCGTCCACCCTTTGGCCGAGGATGCCCGCCATGTACTCGACATAGCGTCGATCATTGGACGCGAATTCGCCGTCAACATCCTGGAAGCTGCAAGCGGGATGCCGCGCGAGGCGCTGACCGAACTTCTCGATCAGGCCGCTTCGCTTGATCTCATCTACGAGGTCCGCGGCGCGGCCGGACGTTACAGCTTTCGTCACGCCCTCATTCGAGAGGCGCTTTACGATGCGCTGTCCGCCGCCAAGAGGCGCCATCTGCATCACGTCGTCGCCGAAGCAATTCGCAATTTAAGTGCTCCAAGCGAGCCATATGCCGAGATCGCATTCCACTATTATCAGAGCGCGTCGGCCGGCGACGCCGACTCCGCCGGCGACGCCGACTCCGCTATCGAGTATTCGAGGCAGGCGGCACGTATTGCCGAAAAGCAACTGGCCTACGAGGAGGCCGCCAATCATCTGAGCAACGCCCTTGAAGCGCTTGCGCTCAAGCGCGCCGGAGACGATACATTCCAAGCGGAACTGCTTTGCGATCTCGGGGAAGCGCGGGTCAAGACGGCCGATCTGTCCGACGCGCGCAAGACATGTCTCAGGGCCGCCGATATCGCGCGGCGCGCCAACAGGCCCGAGCTGTTCGCTCGCGCGGTCTTGGCACCAGGCCGCTTCCTTAGCCTTTCCGGGCACACCGACCACGGCCTTGTTCAGCTGCTTAGAGAAGCGCGGCAGATGCTGGGCGACGGTGACAGCCCGCTGCTTGCCCAGGTTTTGGCGAGGCTGGGCATCGAGCTTTATTGGTCGGAGCGCGAACAGGCCGTCGCGCTCTGTCAACAAGCCGCCGATATGGCGAGACGGCTCGATGATCCGCACACCTTGATCGTCGCGCTGTGGGGGCGATGGCTGTCGCTGCGAAACCCGGACAGCCTGGAACAGCGGCTCGCCGACACCCGCGAAATGATCGCGATCGCGGAGCGTGCCGGGGAGCGCGATTTCGCGCTCGAAGCGCGCTACTACCGAGTCGCTGATCTTCTCGAGGCTGGCGATATTGTCGGCGCCGACGTCGAGCAGCGCGAATACCTGACCGCTGAAGCCGATCTGCGCGATCGATTCGAGCGTGGCCTCTTGCTCGAGGGGATGCGCGCGTTGATGAACGGGCGCCTCGACGAGTTGGAGGCTCTGGCGAAGCGGGCCCTGGTGGCGGGCCAGCAGAGCGGCCGCCCTCTCACGCCCAACTCGTTTCTCATCCAGCATGGCATGACACTCTGGGAAGGAGGCCGTTTTGGTGAACTCGAACCGACGCTGCGGGGTTTCATTGCACAAAATCCCCTGATCGTCTTCGCACGATGCGCGCTGCAGCTAAGCCTGCTTCAGCTCGGGCGACGGGACGAAGCCCGTATCGAATTCGAGCGCCTGGCCGAGGGCGAGTTTGGGCTTGTGCAGCGGGACTGGAACTGGCTTCCGTCCATGTTCGTGCTGGCCGACGTTTGCGCCGACCTCATCGATGCGGAACGGGCGGCAATTCTCTATCGGTTGCTCCTGCCGTATTCGTCGCATAATGCGATGCTCGGTAATGTCTACACCTACGGCTCGGTCGCTTTCGCGCTCGGTAGACTGTCCGTGGTCTCGCGGCAGCTCAACGACGCCGAGGCGCATTTCGAGGTCGCTCTGGCCGCCAATCGAAAACTCGGAGCCACGGTCTGGCTGGCTCATACGCGGTGCGAGCTCGCAAGCATGCTTCTGGCGCGCGGCGAAGTTGCCGATCATGCAAGGGCGCAGGGGCTGATCGAGTCCGCGCGCCAGACCGCCAAGGCATCAGGTCTGGTCCGACTTCGGCGGAAGCTGGAGTTGCTTGACGACAGCCAGAAAGTCGCGACAGTAATCCCTTCCGTGCAAACGACGCCAGGCCTGATCGAGGGAATGGCGGCGGTCGAGTTCCACCCCTCGTCAGTTGGCGTACTCCGTCGCGGCGAATCCGTTGCGATCGAAGCGGTGGTTGATTCGGCGATTTCGCGGGCGCGAGATCTTAGCGCCCAGGTCTCATTTGAGGGGACGGTCACCATCTTGTTTTCGGACATAGAGGATTCGTCTTCACTATATGAAAAGCTGGGTGACCTACGAGCTCACGAAGTTATTAGCATACATAACGAAATCTTTCGCCAGCAGATCGTGGCCCACAAGGGCATTGAAGTGAAAGCGCTCGGCGATAGCTTCATGATCGCGTTCTCGAGCGCCCGGCGCGCCGCTCTGTGCGCGATCGCGACGCAGCGCTCGATCGCGGCTTACTGCGACGGCCATCCTGATCTACCATTCCGGGTTCGGATGGGATTGCACGTCGGCGAGGTGATCAACGAGTCCTCCGACTATTTCGGAAAGGCGGTGATCCTTGCGGCACGGATCGCCGCGCTTGCCAAGGGTGGGCAGATCCTGGTCTCGTCAACGTTTCACGACCTGACCGCGAATGCAGGCGATTTACGCTTCACCCCGATGGGCGAGGCGTCGATTAAAGGACTCGCAGGTATTCATGAAATATTTGAGGTCGCGTGGTGACAACCGGACAAGGACGAGCCTGGCAATACCAGGCGGCCTGCTCTTCGCCCAAAACAAACCTTTTTACGTAACCACGCGCCGGACATTGCCGCCATGGGCCTGTTCGATCGCGACCGGATCTGTGGCGGCGTCGTCACGCGCCGATTGCGCACCATCGGGCATCCGGGACACGCCTACCGCACCAGCCTCGCCTTGGCACAAGGGTTTCGTCGCACGGCCGATCGGATCGATCCGGCGTGAATGTGTGGATCACAATTATTGTCTTGGGCGGGACGCATTTGCGTCGGGTCCTGAAATCCTGCGCCGACTATTATAATAGCGTCAGAACGCATCGGCCCGACCGCTGGGTCCCGAAGGCCTGCTGGCAGTGGCTGACGCCTGGTTACAGAACACAGGGCTGGTTGGCGTAGCTTTGTCCCGGCCGCTTCTTGAGGGTGATGATCATGCGGACGTTGGGAACGGACCCCACCAGCCGTGAGGTGTGCCCGACATGGCCGCCCGGCGCCGTGGCGAAAGACGATTCATCCGAGTTGAACTGGAACTCACCTGGACCCTGGCGCAACGTGCTCCCATCCGTGGTTTGGACTTCCCATTGTCCGGAAAGCGTAATCACCCATTGTGGTCCCGGGGCGTGGTGCCAGTCCCCAAACCATCCTGCCGGAAGCACAGAAAAGACGATGCTTTCGATATCTTCCGGGGCGATGCCCATCACATAACATAAGGGGCAGCAGGGGGTGCGAAGGCGTGCAATTGCAGTCCTTTCAGCACACATTTCGTGACGTGAGTCTGCCCCTTGTCATCCGCCCACACGTTGGCGTAGCTGATTTCGTTCCGCGCAAGGGCCCGATGAATTGTGTCACCCGGCGGAGCCGGTGCAGTGTAAATCACGGATGCCGACTGCTGTGCGGCAATGGCCGGACCCGACGTCTGTGCCCTACGATGAACATGCGACCGGTGTTGATGCCCGAGCTCGAACTTCCGCCGATCAGCGAGCCGAAGGTATCGACGGCGGGGGGAGTGATCAATAAGCCTGGCTCACCTAGCGGCGCTTTTTTCTGAAGAGCGATACGCCAGCAGCATCGCCAGGATGGTCGATCCAAAGATGATCTGCCGCGCCGCGTCGGACATCTGCATCACCGCCAGTATTGAGGACAGCAGCGTGATGAACACCGCGCCTACGAAGGTGCCCACATAGCTCCCGCTACCGCCTTGAATGGACGTTCCTCCGACCACCACGGCGGCGATCACAGGCAACAGGTAAGGGTCCCCCATGCCCTGATAAGCTTGATCGGTGTACCCGGTCAGCAGGATCGCACCCAGGCTGGACAGGATGCCTGCCAGAACGAACGTACAGACCGTTATTGTGCGCACCCGAGCGCCGGCCAAAAACAGCGCGCGTTGCGAGTTGCCCATCGCATAGAGATAGGTGCCATAAGTCGTACGGTGCAGGAACCAAAGTGTGATCGTGCCGACGATGAGCCAAAGCAGAAAGGCGTTGGGGATGCCAAGCGTATGGCCGAGGGCGGCGTAGGTGGCGAGCCACGGCACTGCTCCCTGGGGCTTGAAGCCTCCGGTGTAGAAGACGGCCGCGCCGAGCAGCATGGCGTTGACCGCGAGCGTCCACACCATCGCCGGTACCCGAAACAAGGCGACCCCGAGCCCGTTCACGAGTCCAATCGCAGCGCCGGTGGCTAGCCCCAGCGGAAGTGCGAGATCAGCGATGACGCGGTTGTCGCTGCCGGCGAGAGTCGTGACGACGATTGCCGTGCCGGTGATGGTCCAGGGAACCGAGAGATCGATCTCCCCGAGCAGGATGACGAGCATGGCGCCCGTCGCGATGACGCCGAGGAACGAGGCGATTTGAAGCTGTTGCAGGATGTATCCGGGGTTAAGAAACCCGGGATAGATGACCGCGCCGCCCAGGACGAGGACAACGCATCCGGCGGCCAGCAACAAAACCGAAAAGCCGATCCGGTCGACAAATCCCGACCGGCTTGGTTGGAGGGAAGAAGCAGGAGCTGGGGTACTCATCACTGAAACAACTCGAGCCGATTGCGAATCCGGAACACGCCGAGAGCGCCGAGCGCAATCGCGACGGCGAGCACGAGGCCCTCGAAGAACGGCTGTGCCAGCGGAGGCAGGCCGGAGAAGAACATGAGCGACGAGATCGTCTTCAGGATCAGGGCCCCCGCGACGGCTCCAAGCGGACTGCCGACGCCGCCACTAAGTGCGACGCCGCCGAGCACGACGGCTGCGATGGAGTTCAAGGTGTAGGCGGGGCCAATCGCGGGATCGCCTGTCAATGTAACCATGCTTACGTAAAGACCGGTGAGGGCGGAGAATATCCCGCTCATGCCATAAGCTGCGAGCTTGACGCGGCCAACACGCACGCCGGTCATGGAGGCGGACTGTTCAGAGGAGCCGATCGCATACATCGTCAACCCCAGCAGGCTAGACCGCAGGGAAATGGTGAGCACAAGCAGAACGACAACAAGCAGGATGGCCGAGGCCGGAACGCCATAAATGTCATAGGTGAGCGCGTCCGACAGATTCTCGTCGATGCCGCCTCCGGGCGTCGGCCGCAACAGCAGCGCGAGCCCGGAAAATATGCTGCCGCTGGCCAGCGTTGTGACGATGGGCGGTATGCGCCCGTAGACCACCGCAATGCCGTTTGCCAGTCCGCAAACCGCGCCCAGCGCCAGGACGGCGACAATGCCGAGAGCGATCCCGCCCGGCGACCCGACCAGCAAATAGGAGGCCGCCACATTGGTGAGCGCAACGATGGGGCCGACCGAAAGATCGACGCCACGGACCAGAACGACGAAGAACTGTGCGATCGCGGCGAGACCAAGCAACGTGCCCTGGTTGAACCAGATCGTGAGCACGTAAACGGAAAACCCGCGAGGGTGAATGGCAATGAATATCGCGAAAAGCACGAGGAGGGCCGCAATGGTGATCGCGAGGCTTCGATTGCGACGCAGCAGGCTCATGAGCGAGCGCCCGCTGAAAGCGGCATGTTCATCGACGCCGCGATCAGCGCGTTCGGCGTTAATTCGTTGCCGGTCAACTGCCTCACGGTCCGACCGTTATAGAAGACGTAGACACGGTCGCACAGATGAATGAGTTCCTCGTAATCCGTGGAATGCAAGACCACGGCAAGTCCCTCGCGAGCGAGTTCCCGCAACAGCTGGTAGAGTTGCGCCTTGGTCGGAAGATCGATGCCGCGAGTTGGGTCCATCAGCAGCAGGCATTTCGGAGAGAGCGCGAGCCATTTCGCCAGTACGACCTTCTGCTGATTTCCGCCGGAAAGTGTGGCGACCGGAGAATTGAACGATCCGCAGGTCAGCGAGAGCCGGTCGATCAGTCGCTTAATCAGCTGCTCGCTTTCCGCGTCAAGGCCGAGGATACCAAACGGCGCGCGGCTCAGTGCCGCCAGCCGCAGATTATCCGTCACCGACATGTCGAGAATTAATCCCTCGGTCTTGCGGTCTTCCGGTACGAGCGCGAGGCCGATCTCGGCTCCCTTGGCTTGTGAAGGCAGCACACCGTTGATTTGCCTGCCGTTGACCTCGATCTGGCCCGATACCTTCCGCAACACGCCAAACACGGCGTGCATCAGGTGTTGCTGACCCTGGCCGTCGAGACCGCCAAGACCCACGATCTCGCCTTTGCGCACATGCAAGTCGACATTGTGCAACTGTCCGTTCCAACTCAAATCCGAAACATTGAGAACAATGGGCGCGTCATCAGGGGGAGCGTCGCCGCGCGGGGGAAACAACTCCTCCAGCGACCGGCCGATCATCAGGCCGATCACCTCTTTGGGGCTTCGCGTACCGACATCGAACGTGTCTATGTGACGGCCGTTGCGAAAGACGGAGATGCGATCGGCGATGGCATCCACCTCGTGCATCCGATGCGAGATGAACAGGATGGCCACACCTCGCCTCTTCAACTCGCGCAGCACGCCAAAGACGGTTTCGACCAGTTCGCCTGTCAGTGCCGAGGTCGCTTCATCGAGAATCAGGAGCCGCGGCTTGCGGAACAGCGCCTTGGCGATCTCGACCAGCTGCCGCTCTGCGAGCGACAGCTCGGATGCCCGCGCCGACAAGGATATCCCGGTGGCGCCGATCCCGTCCAACGTGGCGCGTGCGTCATCGTAGGCCGCGCGGCGCAGAAATCCGAGGCGGGTTCGCGGCGCGGAAATCACGATGTTATCGCCAACCGACAGATGCGGCATCAGCGACAGTTCCTGGAACATGCAGACGATGCCCTGCTGCGCGGCTTCTCGCGGAGAGGCAAGTCGCGTCGTCCTACCGGACAACGCGATCTCCCCCAAGTCCGGCTGAATCACGCCCGCAAGCAATTTCATGAGCGTGGATTTGCCGGCCCCGTTCTCTCCAAGAACGGCGTGAACCAGACCCGGCTCGCAATGGAAGTCGACATCCGTCAACGCCGGAACGCCGCCGTAGGACTTCGACACCGATTTCAATCGGATGAGAGCTTCTGCCATCGACGGCTCCAGGGCTGTCCGGCCGGCGTGGAAGCCGGCCGGAATCGCCATCAGCTCTTGTTCTCGGCGTTCTGGCCTATGAGTTCTTCCGGCGTGAACACCGGGAAGCACTGGGGATAGCCGGTCGCGGTGTAGAAGGTCTTCGGCAAATTGCGGAAGAAGTCCTTGTTTTCGACCAGATCACTGTTTTTCTTGTTCGGAATCGGAAGATTGACTTTCTGCGGCAGCGCTTTGCCGGTCAGAAGAACCACGGTCGCCTCAAGCGCGACCGCCGACATCGCAGGGGCCTGCGCCGCCGTCACGCCCGGATATTTGTTGTCGAAGGCAACCATGCGCGTGCCATTGCCCGCGTCGACGCCGATCGGGACGATCGGGTGGTGGGCGTTGGCCATGGAGCCCAGCGCGCCGACCGCACCTTCCTGCACCAAGACGCCGTCGAAATTGCCGCTGGTGGCGATCGCGTCGGCTGTGACCTTGGCAGCGGTTCCGACATCCCAATTGCCCACGACCTGAATGACCTTGAGATCCTTGTACTTGTCCAGCACCTCGCGCATGCCATTATGGTTGTCACGGTCGACGCTGTTGCCCGGAAGGCCCGAGACTTCGAGCACCTGTCCGGCGACCTTGCCCTTGGCTGCCTTGATCCCGTCGACCACCGCCTGGGCTTTCATCCGACCCAGCGCGACCTGATCTTCATTGATCTGCACGATCTGGTTCGAATCCAGCACGTTGTCATAGGTGACGAGCACTGTGCCGGCGCGTTTCGCGCGCTTGACGACCGCATCGAACGCGGTCGGATTGACGGCGTTGATGACGATGCCGTCGTAGCCCGCGGCGATAAAGTTGTCGATTGCCGAGATCTGGGCGGCGGAATCGTTGCCGACCGAGATGATCTTGAATTCCGACAGCTGTTTGGCGTTGTCGGCGCGCGCGCCCCAGGCTTTGGCAGCCTGAATCGTGGTGCTGCGCCAGTCGTTGCCAACATAACCGTTAACCAGCGCAATCTTGAACGGCCCTTTCTTGGCCGGATAACTGATGACGGAAGCGCTGTCCGCCGCCGGCGAGAAGCACGTCGGCATGTAAGTGTCGGCCGCAAGCGCGCCGGTCGCAAACGCCGCCGCCACCACAAAGGCGCCAGCAGAGCACACTGCTTTTTGGGTCTTATTCACGTTTTTCCTCCCTGTTATCCAGCGTTTGTCGCAGGAATTTCGTATTTGACGCAGATCCGCGTCACATCATGTTGTTGCCGTCTTGCACGCCGGCGGTTAGTTCCACCGCTTGTCGAAGAGCCTGAATCAGACTGCGTTCGTCGGCCTGTCCAGTTCCGGCGATGTCGAATGCCGTGCCGTGATCAACGGAGGTACGAATAACAGGAAGGCCGACCGTGACGTTCACACCCGCCTCAATGCCGAGCACCTTAATCGGACCGTGGCCCTGGTCATGATACATGGCGACGACCATGTCGAAATCGCCACGCCCGGCACGATAGAACAGCGTATCCGCGGGCAACGGCCCTTCGACGTCGCATCCACGCGCACGGCAGGCGGCAATGGCAGGCTCAATCTTCTCAGCTTCTTCGCCGCGACCGAACAGCCCATTCTCGCCCGCATGCGGGTTGATACCGCAAACGCCGATTTTTCGTCGCGTAATGCCAGACTTTGCCAGAACGTTTTCTGCGCGCATGATCGTCCGCTCCACCAGGCCAGGCTCAATTTTTGCGATCGCGTCGACGAGGCCGATGTGAGTGGTGACATGAATGACGCGTAGATTGGACGCGATCAGCATCATTGAGACCTCTTCGACGCCCGTCAGCGCAGCGAGCATCTCGGTGTGGCCGGGGAAGGGATGACCTCCCATATGTAGCGCCTGCTTGTTGAGCGGGGCGGTGCAAATTGCGTCGATGCGGCCGCCCATTGCGAGACGAGCGGCAAGCTCGATGTAGCGATACGCCGCATCGCCGGCCACCGCGGAAAGTTCGCCCCAAGGAAGATCGGGAGGAATGAGGCCAAGATCGACGCAATTAACAACGTCTGTCTCGAAGGAAGCCTGTTCGAAGGAGTCCACCGAAATAGGGCGGACGCGAAGGCGACTCCCGACAATCGCACCGGCCTTCTCAAGCCGGTGAAGATCACCAAGGACAAGCGGCCGACACTCCTGGCCGACCGAGAGGTCGGCCATTGCCTTCATGATCACTTCCGGACCAATGCCGGCCGCGTCACCCATGGTAATTGCAACAAGAGGACGCATACTCATCCTTCCGATTCCGATATCTGCATCGCCGAGAGAGGGGCTCCGCGTCGCAACAACGATCGGCACCTTGTCATCGTAGTGTCGGTTCCGAAGGCGCCGGCCTTGGTAATCACGGGAAAACGGCGCGGGCCGATCGCGATTGACAGTGGGACGCCGGATTCGAGTTCTCGCAGGGGTTCGAGTGCTTCGACGTCGAGGGCCTCGAGCAGGCAACGTGCGGTGTCGCCTCCGGTCGCAAAAAGCGCGCCAATCCGATGCTTTTCCGAGGCGAGTAATTGAGACAGCCCATACGGACGTGCCTGCATGGTCGAGGCTTCCTGCAACTCGTCTGATCGCCAAATGATTGCGTCATTTCCAGCCGCCAACGCCGCACCGAGTCGCGCGGCAACGCCGGAACTGCGCAGCTGCTGGAGCGTAGAAGTCGGGTCAGTCTCCAGGCTGACGACACCGTCGAGCGCGGCGAGCCTGGCGGCTTGCCGCTTGGATAAGCTTGATCTGCTACCCACGACAAATACTGCCGAGCCATCGAACACAGGCGCTGCGAACGGCGCTTGCGGCTTCGCGAGGCCCGCAACTTCGACCACTTGCCGTGCAAGCGCCGCTGCTCCTGCCCAGACGATTTTCGACCGCAGCTGCAGCGAGGCGCCCGCCACTGCCGCCAGGTCGGAATCGGTCTCTGCGTCGCAGATAACGACGTCGGAATGATCAGCGAGATCTTGCATCGCCGCCGCCAGATTCACGACAGCCCCGCGAACGCGATCGAGCGGCAGTAGACCAGCACGAAGCCCGTGCGCCCGCAGCATTGTCGGGAGCGACGCTGTGTCGTCACGGCGTTCGAGCCGCCAGATTTCCGACTCTTCGAGCGGAGCGCCATGCAGGCGCTGGTTGCCGTTGACGGTTGTGCGTCCAAGCGCCGGGAAAGCCGGTGCGAGTATGATGATGGCGTCGCGTCTCCGCGTTCGGACGGCGCACAGAACCGCGTTGAGTTCGGGCCCCACATGTCCACGCAACGTCGAGTTCGAGCTTCTTGAACACAAGGGAACGTTCGTTCTGGCCGTAGGATAGCGCGAGCCGTTCGGTTATCTCGGCCGCTGCTTCAGCGGTCTTCGTGCGGGTGTCACCATCGATTGCCAAGGCGCCTGCAGGGGGACCTGCGAGACCCGGTCGCAGCGCAACGACTGTTTCAAGCCCCGCTTCGGCGCAAGCAATCCCGCAATCCGCTGCGCCCGACAGGTCGTCGGCGAGGATGAGAATTGCCGGCGCGCACCGGTCTGGCGCTTGTGCTGTGGCGTTCATGTCGGGTGATCGATCGGCACCAGTGTAACCTTGACGCCGAGTTGTTCGAGCGCCCGCCGATTGGCGAAATCAAGACCGTCGTCGCAGATGATCTCATGAATGCGCTGGATCGGGCAGATTTCGCAAAAGGCGGATTGTTCGAATTTCGAGGAGTTCGAGCAGCAGCAGTACACGGTTGGCCGCCTCGATCCAGGCATGCTTGAGGCTCGCTACTTCAAGGGACGTCTCGCTTGGTCGCAGCTGCGCCAACGAATGTACGCCAATCAATGCGATGTCTGCGTGCAACGATCGGATCACGCCCTGAGCTGCCGAGCCGATCAGTGTAAACGATCCGACCCGGACTTGGCCCCCGGGGACGATAAGCTGCACTTTCGGCTTCTCGCGCAGGGCGAGGGCGATCCTCAAATCATTGGTGACGATGGTCAAAGAGAGTTCACGCTCTGCCAAGGCGTGAGCGGCTTCGAGCACAGTGGAACTTGAATCGAGAATGACGCTTTGTCCGTCCTCGATCATGCCCGCCGCGCAGCGGCCGATCGCGACCTTGGCGGCTCTCGCGACCTGATCGGCGATGTCCGTGGCAGGCTCAAACGTTGTGCGAGAGCGCACGCTGAGAAGCGCGCCGCCGTGCGATCTTTCGAGATAGCCCTCGGAGGACAGATAGTCGACATCACGACGGGCAGTCGAAATCGACGTCCTCATCTCGTCGGCGAGGCGCTGAATCGAGATCGCACCATGACGGCGAACAAGCTCAAGTGCCTTGGCACGCCGAGCGGCAGGAATCAGGCCGGCTTCCTGCGCCGTGCGGCCTTCCTCGATCGCTTGCGTCACCGTGTACTCCCGTCTGGTGATTGAGCAGCGGCCCGCGTCAGCCGGCCTTCCGTTGCCAACAAACCGTGACGCTTCTTGGTCCATTCTGACTGTTTTTGAGGTCTTGCCAAGTACAAAGTTGAGCGCTGAGCCTGGGATCAGGCAAAAATCGATGGATTTTCCTCCAAATGCGGTCGATTCAGCAGCCGGCGATCTTGTGTCTACCAAATTAGCGCAGCATTCTGATAGATTGTGGAGCCGGGCCCAAGCTGCCGAGAGGGCAGCAACGGGATGGCCAAGAAAAGCTGAATGGATGGGGAGGCCGTGCCATGGACACTTTCGAGACCATCGACAAGAAGCGGTTTGGGCCTTACGTGCTCCCGATCGCGCTACTCGAGAAACTGTTCACTGGCACGCGTTGGGCCGAGGGCCCGGTCTATTTCGCGGATCAGCGGTGCCTGCTGTTCAGCGACATCCCCAACAACCGCATGCTGCGGTGGGACGAGGAGACCGGGCAGACCAGCGTGTTTCGCTCGCCATCGAACTTCTCGAACGGAAACACCAGGGATCGCCAGGGGCGGCTGCTCACCTGCGAACACCGCGGCCGGCGCGTGACTCGCACCGAATATTCGGGCGCGATCACCGTGATTGCCGATCGATATCAAGGCAAACGGTTGAATTCGCCGAATGACATCGTGGTGAAGTCGGACGGCACCATCTGGTTCACGGATCCGACCTATGGAATCAGCGCCGAGTATGAGGGCGGAAAGGCGGAGAGCGAAATCGGCAGCTGCAACGTCTATCGGTTCGATCCTGCCGACGGCAGCCTGCGTGTTGTGGTCGACGACTTCTCGCGCCCCAATGGTCTCGCCTTTTCACCCGACGAGTCGATACTCTATATCGCGGACTCCGGCTTTTGGCCTGACCCTCAGGGGCCGCATCACATCCGCGCGTTCAACGTCATGGAAGACGGCAGCCTGACCAATGGTCGCGTGTTTGCCGAGGTTTCACCCGGCATTCCCGACGGCTTTCGCGTCGACGTCGACGGCAATTTATGGTCCAGCGCGGGGGATGGGGTGCAATGCTTTAGCGCCAACGGAGATCTGATCGGCAAGGTTCACGTGCCGGAGAAGGTGGCCAATGTCTGTTTCGGTGGCCCCGCTCGAAATCGTCTCTTCATCTGCGGCTTTACCTCACTTTACTCCGTGTATTTAAACGCGCGTGGCGCAGCGCAGCCCTAGCCTCGAGTCTTGCCCGAGCGAGGCCGAACGATGCAGGCGCGCGACCGGATCGACTGGCCGGCGTTTACACTGTGGCGTGACATCATCTCTGCGAAACCCTCAACGATCTCGGCCATATCTCGTGAGCTTTCTACGCACGCTAAACAGACCAAGGAAGCGAATACGTTTTCAGGTTCGTGAAGCTCTTCATTGCTTCTTGAACGCCTTCTTTATATCCAAGCCCCGAATCCTTGATACCGCCAAATGGCGACATTTCGATGCGAAATCCGGGAACTTCCCAAACGTTCACTGTGCCGACGTCGAGCTCGTTCACAAAACGTGTGATGTAGTCGAGCCGATTGGTGCAGACACCTGACGAAAGTCCGAAGGCCGTAGAGTTTGAGATCTTGATGACACTTTCGATGTCATTAGGGGTCCTGACGATCGGGATCACGGGGCCAAAGGTTTCCTGCACGATCAATTCGCATGTATGCGGAACATGATCGACGACCGTCGGAGGATAGAGCGCCCCTTCGCGGTTATTCCCGTGGAGCAGGCGAGCACCGTCTTGTACGGCAGCCTCGACACGGCGCTCGAACTCTTTTGCAGCGTCTTCATGAATGACGGTTCCGATATCCACCGAGGGATCCATCGGATCGCCGCATTTGAGCTTTTTGGCCCGTTTGAGCACCTGTTCCGCAAACTGGTCCGCGACCGCTTCCACGCAAAGGATGCGCTTGACCGCCGTACAGCGCTGGCCGGAATTCTTGGTGGCGCCCAGTACCGCCAGCTCCGCCGCCTTTTCGAGGTCGGCATCTTCCATCACGATCAGCGGATCGTTTCCGCCGAGTTCGAGAACCAGACGCTTGTAACCGGCGTTTGCGGCGATGTATTTTCCCACGCGCACTGAGCCGGTGAAGGTAATCAGGTCGGCATCGGGATCGGTGATCATTGCATCTCCCATGGAATGGGGATTGCCGGTCACGATCGACAACATTTCCGGGGGCAAACCAGCCTCATAGAGCACATCGGCGAGTGCCAATGCGGTCAACGGCGCGAGTTCGGTCGGCTTCAAGACGATCCGGTTGTTGGTAGCGATAGCGGGTGCGATTTTGTGGCTCACCATATTCAGAGGATGATTGAAGGGCGTGATTGCCGAGATCGCGCCCAGCAGCGGTGTGCGCATCGTAAATATCTTGCGCGCCTTGCCCTGAGGACTGATATCGCACGAAAATATTTCGCCATCGTCCTTGATCGTCAGTTGGCCCGCGAAGGAATAAACATCGCATGCACGCCCGACCTCGTAGGTCGAATCTTTCCAGCAGAGGCCGGTTTCCGAGGAAATCAGGCGCGCAAACTCTTCCTTACGAAGCGCAAGAATCTCCGAGGTCTTGAGCAAGATCTGCTGGCGCTCATAGCGGGTGAGTTTGGATTTAAATGCCTTGGCCTTTGCGAAAGCAGCGCGCACATGTTCGGGACGTGCGGTCGAAACTGTTCCGACCAGTTTGTTGGTATAAGGGTTGTAGACGTCAATACGTTCTTCGGTATCGACGCGGGTGCCCGCGATTCGCATCGCCTCGTGCCGAATTACCTGAGGCTGCATATTCATTGAATACCCCTGCTCACACGCGCCGATCGCCGGATGCGGTCGAAGTCAAGTGGAAGTTCTGCGGAATACGATCGAACGAAGAGCTGAGCTGCCATGCTTTCTTCGGATCCTGCCGTCAGCAATGTACAGGTCCGGACAAAGCATGCCAACATTCACTCCTACCGTCTGATGAGAAGTGCAGAAAACGCACTGCCGACACAAAGTACGGCGACGACGGGAAAAATAATCGCCGTATCTCCCGTGTGGTCCATGAAGCGTCCTATAAGAGGTTCCCCAAGCCCCGCACATGCATACGATATGAAGTTGAGGAGACCAGTTGCGGTCCCCGAGAGACGCCGGCCAAAAATGTCCGGGCAAAGTGCCCAGAATGACGATGCGGGGCCAAATACGAAGAAGCCGCAAAGGAAGAGTCCGGCGATCCCGAGCAGGCTGCCATGCGGCACAAACCCCATCGCTATCGCGATGATCGCGGCAAGGACCATGTAGGTGATGATGGCAAGATATCGTCGCGAATGAAATACGATGTCGGAAATCCAACTATTCGTCGAGGCACCTAGCGCCATTCCGATCGGCAATGCCACGGTGATCCACGTCGGGTCGATCACGGTCGATGCTGACTTCCAGTTCGGACCGAGAAAATGCACGGGGATCCAAACGAGCAAAGCGTATCTCGCCGCGTTTTGAAACCCGATCGACAGACCTGTGGCATAGAGACGCCAGTTCGACAGAACAGCGCGATAGCGCGATGCGCTGGCCTCCGTATCGACGGGTGCGGTCTCGGCTTCATTCGGGGACTTTTCGTCAGCGGGGCCAGCCAATCCGAGATCCTCGGGACGTTCCCGAACTGTGAGAAACATCACGATCGCGCCGAACAGCATGAGGAGGACCGACAGGCGGAAAATCCAGCGCCAATCGAGACCCATGCGGCCCAGAATGATGATGGGAAGGAAGTATGCCAGCACCGAGGAAAAGCCGGACATGCCGACGTAAAACGAATAAACGAAGCCGCGGTCTTTATGACCCCACCAATTTGAGAGCAGCCTGCTTCCTGGCGCAAACCCCATCGCCTGGAAGTAGCCGTTCAGCCCCCACGCCAGCAGAAGGCCGATGAAACCCGTTGCGAAACTGGTCATCCAGTTCGCCGCGAACGACAGCAAGGCGCCTGCAAGCATCATGATGCGCCCGCCCCACTTGTCGCCGAGATTGCCGTTGATCGACTGGCCGAGCGCATAGGCCCAAAGCATGGCCGCGCTTACCCATCCAAGCATTTCTTTGGATAGTCCCAGTTCCTTCTGAATGCCGGGGATCGCAAATCCGAATGTCTGGCGCCCGGTGTAATAGAAAAGGTAGCAGAACGAGACGCCCAACAAGGCCGCCCATTTGTAACGCTTATACGTGGCGTCGGCACCCGATGTGGCGGCAAACGGCCGCGCAATGGCCTGCCCTGTTTCGAGCATAACGCATCTCCCCTGATGATATTTTTATGATTTGTTTCTTCTTCTGGATTTACTGCACGCCGTTCAGAGCGAAATCGAAGATGTCGAAATTGCGCAGCCGTCTGGCTTCAGCGAGGCCACGGTATGCTTCGTTCATCGGATGCGAGAGAATGAAGGGTACAATCTGCTCGCTCAATCCCCCATGGGATCGAAGACGATGACCATTGAGGCCTGTAAGGTCATGCTCGGCCCGGCTCGAGCCAATTACCGTGTGGGTGTCACCGATCGCAACAAAATCTCCCTCGCGATCGAGCGGCATCTGATAACGGCTGGCGGCGCTTTTCCCATCAACAACGAGCGCAATTCCCGGGATGGCGGCAGCGACGTCCATGACGTCCGCCAGTTCCAATCTTGCGCGCAGGTATATCCGCACGAACGATCCCAGGGCACCGTGATGCTTCACGAACGGATCGGTGATCGGGCAGATGACGCGCACCGCATTCGGCCCGAAATGCCGGTTGAGTTCCTCCTCGAGGAAAACCACGCGCGGCGTCCCGTCCTCATTCGTCTTGTCGTTCATACCATGATCGGCAATTAATCCGACAACTGCGCCGAGTTCGGCGAGCCGGCCGACTTTCGCATCAACCGCGCTGTGGAAGGCGTCCGCTTCCGTGTCGCCCGGGCCATGGGCATGCTGAACCAGATCAGACAATGAAAGATAAAGAAGATCGGCGCGGTCTTGCTCAAGCAGCTTGATGCCGGCATCCAGCACGAACAGCGACAGGTCGGGGCTGTACATGTCAGGCGTCGGCCGCCCGACGAGCGCCTCGACGTTTTCAATTCCATTTTCCGCAAGATTTGCGCTGCCGGCCCTCTCCGACGAAAAACAAATCCCGCCCTTCATTTGATGGCCTAGCATCTTGCGGAGCTTGTCCTTGGCTGTGATCGCGGCCACACGCACGCCGGCGCGCGACATCTCGGCAAGGATCGTCGTGGCGCGCATCGGGCTTGCATCGACAATCATGATTTCTTTGCCGGTCGCCCGGTCGAGATAATAGTTTCCCGAAATGCCATGAACTTCGGGCGGCGCGCCCGTCACAATCGAAACATTGTTCGGATTGGTGAAGGTCGGCATCGCCGCATCGGCGAGTGTGGAAAAGCCGTCGCGCATCATCCGAGAGATGTTTGTGAATACTTTTGCCGCATTCTCGAAATTGAGATAGCGCGGGTCGCAGCCATCGAGACAGACCACCACCGTGGGGCGCTTGGGTTTCGCGTAGGTGCGTCCGTTTACCTCGATCATGATGGCCCTTCGTTTGATTGGGTTTTGGCAGCTAACCGGCGAAAACCATAAGGTGGCGCGGCGCGAATAAAAATTGACTTATTCTCTCTTAATTGTAACTTTAATTCCATGAGGCTACGTGATCTCCCGCTCGGATCGTTGCGAACGTTCGCGGCTGTCGCCGATTGCGGCAGCATCACCTCTGCCGCCGAGACGCTGGGTGTCACCCACAGCGCGGTCAGTAAGCAAGTCAAATTGCTTGAACGATGGCTGGGTCAAACCCTCTTCGTTCTCGAGGGACGAAGACTGGTCCTGACGCCGTTCGGAGATATCCTGTCGCGCAAACTCGCCAGTGCATTCGAAGACATCGCGGGCGCCTGCGCATATGTGCAGCGTCAGCGCGAACGGCGGACCATCACGGTGGAAGCGCCAGCGACATTCGCTATGTATTGGCTGTTGCCGCGCGTCAGTGCTTTTCGCTCATTGGAACCGCAGACGGATGTCTGGGTTTCGACGCGAATGACCGGCCAATCGCCAAATTTCGCAGGACACGATCTCGTGGTCTTGCGCGGTGAAACGGCTCCGACATCCAAGCGACTGAGCGAGCGCGTCTTCCTGTTTCGTGAGGACATGGCTGTGCTGAGCTCGCCGAAATTGCTTATCCACAAGCCCCTGGCGAAGCCGGCCGACATCACAAGCCACGCGTTGGTCGAGTCCATGACCCGACCACAGGACTGGCAGGCTTGGCTGAAGCGGGCAAACGTCAATGATGCCATCGTGGCCGGCGGGCATCGCTTCGATCATTTATTTGTCGCGATACAGGCCGTTAAGGACGGTCTCGGGTCCTTGGTGGCGCCTCGGAATCTGCTTCAGATGGCGATAACCAGCCGGGACCTCGCATGTCCCTTTCCTCACTTAAATTTTCCAGGCGAGTCATATTTTGCTTATTTCACTAACGGCACCATTGATCCCGCTATGAAACGGTTCAAGGACTGGCTCGTTCGGATGGCTAAAGCGTGAGAAGGACGACGGCGCCCGGCCGGATGTTCCGGCGCTTCGCAACGAAGACGAACTTCATGTCGCTTTTTTCGCGAAGAAGGCCGCGGCCTTTTTAGAATATCCCGGTCAGCCTGCAGCTTGTTGACCTCGCGCGCAATGCAAGCCAAGTATCGCAAAGTCGGACGTCCGCCGACTTCACCTCATGTGAGGATTGATCGCGTGCTTGACCTCCATACAGCAGGTCATTTTAGGCAATTGATTGCGTCGCCGGTCCGATCATGAATATTTCGGGTTGAGGAACGAGGGTTGTGCGCCGCGCTCCCCAAATTCACTGGTCAACACAACAAAGGAAATGGCAATGTCCGAGCTCTGGAGAATGACGGCGCGCAATGTCGTGAACCTTCTGAAGCGCCGTGAGCTGACCCCTCTCGATTTAATTGATGCATCGTTCCAGCGAATCGAGAAGACTAATCCGGCGCTGAATTCTCTTCCGACCATCTGCGCTGACAGGGCACGCCGGCATGCCCGTCGTATCGAGCTTTCGGACGAAACTTCCATCCTTTCAGGTCTTCCTGTCGCAGTGAAAGACCTCAACGATGTTCAGGGGGTTCGGACAACCTACGGATCGCCTCTGTTCGCCGAGCACATTCCAGATGGTTCTGATGCGATGGTCGAGATTCTGGAAGGAAACGGCGGAATCGTCATAGCTAAGTCCAACACACCGGAGTTTGGCCACGGCGCCAATACTTTCAATGATGTCTTCGGCAAAACGCGCAACCCCTGGAATACCGGGTTGACGTGCGGAGGATCATCCGGCGGGTCGGCGGTTGCGGTTGCATCTGGACAAACCTGGGGCGCAACTGGATCGGACTTCGGTTGCAGCTTGCGAACGCCAGCCGCGTTTTGCTCCGTTGTGGGTTTACGTCCCTCTCCGGGACGAATTGCCAGAAGCCGAGTTCGCCTGCCCTTCGATAATCTTTGGGTGCAAGGGCCGATGGCTCGAAACGTCGGCGATGTCGCCCTGCTGCTCGACGCGATGGTCGGCGTTCATCCTCTCGATCCGCTCTCCATCGAAAGGCCGGGAATTGCATTCGTCAACGCGGTCGATGAACCGCGCGCCCCTCGCCGGATCGCCTTCAGCCCTGACCTCGGCGGCACCGTCAGAATTTCAAGGCAGATGCGCGAACTGTTCAGCGATGCTGTACGGAAGCTGTCCGCCTTGAACGTTCCGATCGATGAAGCCTGCCCCGACTTAAGCGATGCGGGATCTATCTACGAAATTCTGCGAGCCAACCAGTTTGTGGGGGACCTCGGCCCCATCATTGAAGACCATCGCGAGCGCGTCAAACTGGAACTGGTTGACAATTACGCGCGTGGAAAAGCCATGAGTGTGGAGAAACTCGCCAAGGCAGAGATCCAGCGCGGCAAACTCTACGAAAGGGTCGCGAGATTTTTCGAGGAGTATGACCTCTTGATCGCACCTTCGACGGCGGTGCTGCCATTTGATATCGAGATGAAGTATCTTAAGGATATCGATGGCCAACCCTTGAACTACTACTACGAATGGTACGCCATTTGCTACAGTTTGACGCTTACGGCGCTTCCGATCTTGTCGTTGCCCTGCGGTTTTACCGCCGATGGTCTTCCGGTCGCGCTGCAACTGGTCGGCCCGCCGCGAGGTGAGCATCGCCTGCTGTCTTACGCTGCACTTCTGGAAGATATCTTTGGAGTCAACGACGCAACGCCAATCGATGCTCGATCCGCCGAAGAAGCCAGAACAGCGACCGCACCTGTCGCCTGAACTCACACATCGTTCCACGGCCGCAAACGCTGCCTGTGTGTACGAAACCATTATCCGCGTTGATGAGGTAACGGAATCACAAGCCGACGGAATGATCAGGCTACTACGTTTCGTTCTGGGGCTTTTGGCCTCGCTATTCAAGCCAAAGAGCCGGCTTAAAGTTGAGAGCGCGGTGCTTCGACATCAGTTGATTGTCTTGGGGCGTAGGCGGCATGATCGAGCCTAGTCCGGCTCTGCCGGCGTCCGGCACACTGCTGTCTTCCCTGACATGGGTCTCTCCCCGATTCTGGTCGCGAGAGGCCCCAACGTTTTCCGGACAACCTTGGCAGGTTGTGTGTACCGGCAGTATGTACCGGAACCGCTGTCTCAGCTCAAGCGATAAACGCTTTCACCATCCTGCACATCGAGGATCGCAAACCGCGACGGACATCAATAGATTGCCCACATGAAGAAGATCGGATTCCTCTCGTTCGGGCATTGGACGCCCTCGTCGCAATCGCAGACCCGCTCGGCCGCGGACACGCTCCTGCAATCCATCGAGCTGGTGACGTGGAAACGGTAGGATCCACGTTCGCCTGCAAGACCCAAACGCCAGACAACGGTTGGTTGCCTGGCGGGATCGCGGGCGATTAGTGCTCTTCTCAGTCATCATTCAGCCATCAGATCGGATAGCCCAGTGGTCGCAAGCTACCGCTATCGCTACGTGCTCGCAATCCAGAGCTATAGCCAAATTTTGGTGACGGCGGGGCCGGTCAGGCGGCGGCGGTTGTGGGCTGACGGTCGGTCGGCTTGGCGATGACCTCGATCCCGTCGTTGAATGTCACACCAAGAACGAGTTTTGGCAACTGGTTGTGGCCGTCGAGACGACGCCAGCTTTTTTGCGCGCCCTCGAGTAATTTGAAGACCATCGCGAGCGCGGTCCTGTTTGACAGACAACCCTTTGATCGGATCGTGCGGTGGCGCACAGTGGCGAAGGTGCTTTCGATGGGGTTGGTGGTCCGCAGGTGTTTCCAGTGCTCGGCCGGGAAGTCGTAGAAAGCCAGCAGCGCGTCTCGATCCTGGCTTAGGCAGTCGGCTGCCTTCTCGTATTTTAGCGCGTAGCTCTCCACGAAGGCGTCGAACGCCAGCTCGGCGGCGGCCTTGGTTTCGGCCATCCAGATATCCTGCAACGCGCGCTTGGCTTTCGGCTGCTGGCTCTTTGGCAACTTGGCGAGCACGTTCGCGGTCTTGTGCACCCAGCAGCGCTGCTCGCGCGTTCTCGGCCAGATCTCGCCGGCGGCCTTCCAGAACCCGAGTGCGCCATCGGCGATGACGAGCCGCGGGGGCGCATCGAGCCCGCGCCGCTTCAGGTCAAGCAGTAGATCGCGCCAGTCGTGCGCGCTCTCGCGAGCCCCATCGGTGAAGCCGACCAGTTCCTTGCGGCCTTCCGGCGTCGCACCGATCAGCACGAGGATGCACTGCTTCTCGTCTTCGAGGCGCGCCTGGAGATGGATGCCATCGGCCCAGATATAGACGTAGCGCTTCGCCGACAGATCGCGCTTCTGCCACGCGGTGTGCTCGTCGAGCCAGCCATCCTTCAGGCGGCCGATGGCGGATGCCGACAACCCGGCAGCATCCTTGCCGAGCAGTGCAGCCAACGCCTCGGAGAAGTCGCCGGTCGAGATACCCTTCAGGTAAAGGATCGGCAGCAGCGTCTCGATCGACTTCGAACGGCGCAGGTAGGGTGGCAGGATCGACGGAGAGAACCGGATGCGGTCGGGATCGGTGGCGTCCGCCTCGCGATCGCGCACACGCGGCTGGCGGACGGCGACCGGACCGATACCGGTCATCACCTCGCGCTCCGGCAGGTGACCGTGGCGGACGACGCGCTGGTGGCCGTCCGCGGTCTTCAAATCGGCATGCTTGCCGAGAAAATCCGCGACCTCGGCCTCGACCGCCTGGGCCAACAGGGCACGCGCCCCATTACGCAAGATTTCGGTGAGTTGGTCGTCGACGTTTCCTGGCTGAATCAGCTTGATGATGTTATCTTTGGACACGGCATATCGCTCCTTCGGTGGAGAAGTGGAGGCGTCAAGCACCCCCACGATATGCCGCCTTTCCGATTCCCGCCGTCACCAACTTTGGGCGATAGCTCGCAATCCATGCGCAATACTCATCCTACGCCAAATAGTGGTGACCCCGCAGCATTCCGTGCTGGGTGGCTGCGGAGCATCTGATAAACTCTTAAACTAATGCAGCGACTCGACACGACATAGGGATCCCAATTTTGGGTCGGGAATTGATGCAAAAATCCAGCAAATGCATTTTCATCGCAACAACCGCGATCCTTGCAATCTTGGTGACCCCGAAGAGCGCACTGGCGGAGGCAACTATTGATAGCACAGTTAGACCTTATTTTATCGGGGGCGGAGTAGTAACTGCCATCTTCTTCATTTCTGTTGGCGCAATACTGATCCGAAGAGGCCAACGCTATCTACGTATCGCCGCGGCCGCTGCGCAATGGCCCATAGTTAAAGGCAAAGTGATATTCTCAGACATCACCAAACGGGTTGATAGAACGCAAGACGGTCCGAGCGCAGTTTTCGTACCGCAAGTCCGCTATGTCTATAACGCGGATGGAGTCAGCCGGGAAGGTCGGGTCATCCGGGCTGGTCTAGAAGAACGCGGCCATTCACTCGAACAACAGGCTCGCGACTACGTCGCTAAGTATTCAGTAGGCTCAAGAGTGCCGGTTAGGTATGATCCGCAAAACCCCGCTGATGCGGTACTTGAGCTTGGACAGATCGGCGCTGGCAACAACCTCCTTGCCGGTATCCTTCTTATGCTTGTCGGCATCGGGAGCGTAGCATTTACGATCTTTTCGGTTGTCGCGCCGAGCAGCTAAGGCTCTTTGGCAAGGTTTTGAGGAAAAGCTTATCAGTAAACGACTGACTCCATTTTATGCCTTTCCTTAACCGCCGCTTTGCGCGGTCGCCAGAAGCGGCCATCGACTGATAAGCTTTTCGGAAAAACCTTATCAGTGAACAACTAACTCCATTTTAAGCCAATCCTTAACAGCCCGCGAGCCGAGGCCATTTGAAGTCGTTGCTGAAACCCGTCTCCCCAATGCTGTTCGATAGGCTGGAAGAGCTGTCCAGAATGTGCCGTGCGCGCTTGGGTTCGATGGGCGCCAGGATACCGGTTGTTGGCCGCAAACACCCTCTCGCTTTGTCGAAGCGGCGGAGTGGTTAAAGGCGGACCACATTCAAGCCGGTAACAATAGCCTCGGTTGTCGTTCACAAGAGGCGGTGAAAGGAATCGTAAAGAAGGTTCGGGAAGAAACATTTCAAGTCAGACTATCTCATCGAAAAGTTGCCGTTGCTTCCCCCGACAGTTCGTCTTCGCCCACCAAAAACCCAGTTGTCATCCTCGATACCTGCAAAACGGGCTCGCAGTTTGTCCGTTAGTCCGATTATTGGACATCGGTATCGATATGGCAGTAGAATTGGAAAATACCTGGATCGTCAAGGGACGAACAGTCGGGCTTAGTGCAAACTATATCGCCTTGTATTCGACTGTCCATTTATCGGACATTATCTTTGTTAGGCCGAACCAAAGGCTTTCTCGTGCCAGCCCCTCCAAAGACGCGCCGATATAGCAATCGTCCTGCGGCCGCCAAAGCGCCCACGGCCGATGTAACATCGGCTGGAAGTTTCAATCGGGCCGTTCTTTTGCTTCGCTGTATTGGCCAAGAAGCTCATCGCGGCGTTTCGCTGAAGGATATCGTGGCGCGAACGGGTTTGCCGCGTCCGACAATCCATCGTGCCCTTAAAGCGCTTATCGGATTCAGCTGGATTGAACGCGACGCGAGCAACCAATATTTTCTTGGGCGCGATCTCGTCAGTCTCGGCCTCGCTGCTATGACGCGCTACCCGATCGGGAGGTTTGCAGATCCAGTCTTGGCGCGTCTTGCGCTTGAGATCGATCAGACCGTCTATCTAACGCTGCGCGTCGGAGACGACAGCGTATGCGTTGCGCGCCATGAACCAAAAAACCGCATCCAGACACTGGTACTCAGGATAGGAAACCGGGAGCCACTTGGGCTGGGAGCCGGCGGC
Source organism: uncultured Alphaproteobacteria bacterium (assembly GCA_963734795.1). Lineage (GTDB taxonomy): Bacteria > Pseudomonadota > Alphaproteobacteria > Rhizobiales > Xanthobacteraceae > Bradyrhizobium. The sequence goes on along the minus strand of CAVTIW010000005.1, from coordinate 45,212 downwards.
ATGGCTATGCTTGCGTCGCTCCCAAAATTGGAAGCGGACAAACTATTGCGATCAATATGCCACGCTACCGCAAACGAAAGGGTTTTGATGGGCCGGGCCTTCCTCAAGGCGTACGAATTAACGAAAACCCGCGGCTACGCAATTCATGACGGACTGTTTCGGGAAGGAATTAGCGGCATAGGAGTTGCGATCAAAGATACCGCGACGTATCCGGTAGCCGGCATCAGCACCGCATTTATGTCGAACTGGCTGGATCGAAACGAGCGTGACAACTGTGCAAACTTGCTTCAAGAAGCCGCCGCGTCTCTGTCAAAGAAGCTGTTTTTGATGGAGAAATGATATGCAAGGAACAATTTTCGCGGTCTTTTACAGCGCGGGGTTTCGGGATCATTTGGGTTTTCCGATAAGATTGGAGCCTATTTATACGCCAAGTCAGAAGCCGCCCTCCCGATCGGACTAGATCACGGCATTTTCTATCGGAAGCCGATTGGAATGCGGGCCACGAAAAAGCGCCAGTCCCCGGCGCCCATTCCTCCGCGCCTGCTAACCCACCTGCGGCGATGGAAAGCGCGGAAACTTGGGGCAACTTGCTTCGTCGAATTTAATGGGAAGCCAGTCGCCTCGGTTAAGAGAGGCTTCAAGAGTGCGGTCAGGCTTGCCGGCCTGCCGGGCAGGGTCACCCCCCATACGCTACGGCATCCCGCCGCTACCTGGCTGATGCAGCGTGGGGTGCCAATCTGGGAAGCGGCTGGCTTCCTTGGAATGTCGCCGGAGGTCCTGCAGGACACTTATGGCCATCACCATCCAGATCACCTGCAGGGTGCTGCTCTGGCAATCGGCCAAAAAGGCCGATACGTTTCTGGTGTTGAATTTGTGGTTGACTTGGCCACCACCGACAATCAGAACAAAAAACCTAATGATATCTTGGTCGGAGTGGCAGGATTTGAACCTGCGACCCCTGCGTCCCGAACGCAGTGCATTTTTCCTAAGCCATTGTTTTTTATACGGTAGGCATAGGGTTTCGTCCCGTTCTGTTCACGCCCGTTCGATCCATTTCGTTGCGATATCGTTGCGCCGACCCGACAAGCGTCGAAGCTGTGAGCCCGCCGTAGCCGGCACCGCCTGGGGGCGTGACAACCCGAGTTTGACCGGCTTTAATGCTTCCGCCTGGAGTAGCGGCCGACGCCCGTGCCGCTCTCTTCTAACCGTGAGGCGTGACGCCCGGTGACCGATAAGGACGAAAAGCCACCGGTGCCGCTAAGGTTGGTTAGCGAAAATCCCAACGCCGCCGCGGAAAAAAAGGCGCGCGAGATACGACAAGCGAAGGCTGAAGCTGAACGCATTCTAGCCGCTGCGGCCGCCACTCTATTGCGGCTGATGGCGGGCGGTGAACCCACGTCGTATAACGTCCGGGCCGAAATGATCCGAGCATTCCTCGCAGAGGACAAGCTACGCGATCTTTCCGGACAAGGATTTAGCCCATGGGATGTGCAGAGCGCATTGGCACTTCCTGTTGCCGAACTGGATGCCGAGGCCTCCGACAATCAACGTCGCGAATGGCGTCGGGAACGGGGCATGGAGGATATTGTACAAGGATCTCTACGCTTGGCCGCGCATCAGCTCCTTGGCGAGCGGCCGCACTTTGGTGGTAAACATTCAGAGCGATTGATTGAGGACGGTATCACTGCCGTAAGGACGGCCTTTGATCCACCCCCGCCACCTCCGAAGCCGCTGACGAAGAAACAGCTGGCGGCAGACAAAGCCGCTAGAAGGACATTTGGCGATCTCATGAAAGAAAGAGCTGAAGCAACAGCCCGGCAAAAGCCGTCGGCGCGCAAGAAACGATGGTCCCCACTCGATTCCAGATCGTATCTCGACCCGAAACCGGAGGATTAAGCTTTTGGGGCGTTGCCAAATCCATAGCGCGAAGCCGCGCAAACCGAGCTTTTTTTAAGGGGGCATCATGTGACCAACGAGGAAAAGGCAATCGCCCTTGGCGCTTTCGCCGTCATCGTAGTTGTCGCCGGCCTGTTCATGCTCGCGCGCCGTTCCGGCAAAATCATGCCGCGAGATGTGCCGTTGCCGCCGGTCGAGATCGCCAAAATCGTGGATCCCAGAACCGCAGGCGGCGCCGGCGTAGGCGGGATATTTCTCCTGATCTTCAGCGCCTATTGCATATTCAAATATCTCAGCGCCGAGACGTTCAATGAGCAGATCGTGGCTTTGTTGCTGTGGATTGGCAATGGTGTCTTTTGGGGCTCGCTTACGATCGCCGCGGTGATATCGGGCGGCAGAACTTCCGTCGTCTATCGCGATCAAGTGCCAGCGCCACGGCAGGAACCGCAGCTATAGGAGCGCAGAATGCGCATACGTCGGGCGATGCGCGCCAGGCGCCCGCCGCGGGTACATCCGCCGCGACGGGCTCATGTTGAGCAAGCTTTTCGCTCGCGGTTGGGGTGTCGCCAGCGCCTGCTCAAGCGCGTTTGACAAAGGCGTCTTAGCCTTCCGGTGTCTGCATCCGACGCTCACCGGCCCGCAACGGATACATTCCGCGCCACGATGGAGAACCGTGCGCGGACTATCGGTGATAGATTATCGACGCTCTTGCCGACTTACGTCGCCCCGGCCAAGAAATCCGGGGTCCGGCGCTCGACCATCATGAGGACGGCTGATCGAGCACCAATCGGGGGTTGTCAGCAGGCGTTGGTGGTACGCCTCCCAGTTGAGCTTCTCTTGGCCCTCCGGATAAATCATTGGATGGTACGGCGGCTCTCCGGGGTATTCGGAAAGCTTGCGCAGCCGCAGCGAGTTGATCAGGGGAACATAGGGAGATTGGTGAACACTTGCGTTAGCGACGGTCCAGCCTGGCCGCGTTCGCTGAATAGCCATGATGGCGCGAAGTCTGATTCTCAGCGCGTCGACCAAGGCCTGTTCGCGCTCAAGCTCTTCCGCGAGTTCCTGGGCATCTTCAATCATCACACGGTCAGCTGCCGATGCAACGGCGCTGTCGGCCGCCGAGAACGCCTGGAGTGCGAATGCGCGCTCCGCGGACAGTAGTTCATAGGCTACCGTGGCCGCCTTGAAGCGGTCATTTGCGTCTTGACGTTTTCGGTGGCTCTCGTTCAGCTTGTCACTGAGGTCCATGGACGGACGTTTGGAGCCGCCGCCGTTGACGCTCCACATCCTGATCGCCTGAGTTCGATATTCGGTAATTTGATCGTCAAGGCCCTCATGCGCCAGCACGTCAGCTTCGGAGGCATCGAGCAATTCCTTGGCGTTTTTCGCTGCCTTCGAAGCTTGCGCCAAAGTGGACCTGGCCGCTTGCTTCGCAGCGATCGCTTCTGCAAGGGACTGCCGCGAATAATTTTTTGTGCGGTCTAGCATCGCATGCTCCTATTCATCGGATGTATTGGTTGCTCACGACTTGTTCCTATTGAGGATTTTGGTGAGGCCGCACTTCATGGCGCCGCCGTTCCCGCCATCACCTGATCGGCGCGTGTCTGCGTAAGCAGCCCAGCCGTCACCAATGCCGCCACTCCCGTCGTCACTTCCGGATCGGTCAGCGTCACCTCACCGGACGCGCTTTCGTCGTCCATGAATTCTCGGATGGCGGCGTTGGATTCTCCGGCCGTGGTGATCGCGAGCCGTTCGGCCGAGGTGAACAATTGCCGGAATGCGAGTGCCGTCACGGTCGGCGCCGGCGCGGGCTGCACCTGATAGGTGACGATGACGTTGCCATTTGCATCGAAAGAAAACGTCGGTGCGCCGCTGATGACGTCGCCCGTCGGCGGAGAGAATTCCGCCACCGGCACGAGCTTGTAAGCGCCGTCTGGCGATGTCCATCCCGCGTCGACGCCATAGGCCTGGATGTTGCCGGGAACATTAACGTTCACCAGCCCATCGGGCCAAGTCTCAAGGATGGCCAGCGGGTTTGTCGAGATCAGTGCGATCGGCATCACGATTCCTTTAATTACTGATGATGACGGTGCCATAGCCGCCATTGCCGCCCGTGTATGTGCCGGACCCGCTGGTGCCGCGGTTGGCACCACCACCGCCGCCGCCTAGGCCATTGGTCCCGGCAACGCCGTTTCCCGCCGTAGCGCCACCGGTACCGCCGCCGCCGCCCGATCCACCTGCACCGCCGGTCGAACTCTCCGCGCCGCCGCCGCCACCACCCGCATAGGTCACGGAAGATCCGGTGATCGAACTGGCGAGCCCGTTGCCGCCGTTGCCGCCGGTGCTGACTCCTATTCCGCCGACCGCGCCAGCACCGCCGCCGCCGCCGGCATTACGCGGAGTGGTGATGCCTGCCCCACCGGAATTGCCTTGGCCAACAGTGGCCGCGCCGCCCGTGGTCGCGCCTTGGCCGCCACCACCGCCGCCCGAGCCGCCGCTAACGCCGTTGGCGGCAACGGCACCGCCGCAACCACCGCCGACAGCATCATGTCCATTGAATAACGAATCAGAACCGTTCGTGCAGCCGGTCCCGCCAGTGCTGCCGCCGGTGCCACCTAATCCAACCGTGATGGGGTAAGTGCCGGCTGTCAGCGCGTCGGTGCCGGTCAGAAAGCCGCCGGCACCACCACCGCCGGAATCAACCCCGCCGCCGCCAGCAACGGCTAGCCAGCTCACGGCACCCGATCCAGTGCAGGTCAGAGACCCGCTTGCCGTGAAAGTGTAGATTGTGTGGCCACCCACCGTCGTGGTGGTGCCGCCGGTCGCCGTGCAGGTGAGCGGCGAGCCGTTCGATTGAAACGGCGGAAGGATCGCCATTCCCGGAACGGGGCCGAGCCCTGCGCCGCGACCGGAGCAGCGATGAGTACCGCCGCGAGCGCGGCGACCAGCAGCCGATATGGAATGAATATTTTCATTGGTGGGCGAAGATCGAGTAGGCGGCGACGCCGTTGACGCGCCAAATGCTAATAGTGAATTTTGCGCTTGCCACCGTGGTCAGGGCCGCACCGGTATTCGACCCGACAGTGAAGCCGGAGAACGTTGGCACCACGGCGGAAGACGGCGCATTGGTCAAAAGCACGAAGCAAGAGCCGTCATTGGCCGGCGCGGTGATGGACCATGCCGAGGTCGCGCCGGTGATGAACTGTGTCGATCGCGAGCCGCAATCGACGGTGATGCTTCCGGTCGACAGCGATTGCGAGGTGACGTTCGCGCCGCCGGTCAAGGTCTGGTCGGCGATGTTGAGCGAGGCCAGCGTGGCCGCCGATCCCGGAAACGTCATGGCGTTGCCGCCGACCTGAAACCCTCCGGTGTGGTTGACCGTGCCTGTGAACGTCGCCGCCGCCGCCGCGATGGTTCCGGTGAAGGTTGGACCGGCCGAGAATACGGCGTTGCCGCTGCCGGTGCTGGTCGTCAACGCCGCCAGCAGATTGGCGCTGCTAGGGTGTGCCAAGGAAAGTCGCAACGGCGCTTATCAATCCCGCAACCGCACCGATGGTCAGCGTCGCATAGCTGCCGTCGCCACGGAAATACGTCGTGGTGTTGTTCGGCCATGCCGGCAGCGCGCCGGACAGCGATGCGGTTGCGGGATTGATAAGCGCCGTCAGCCTGCGCCTGCGTACATGCGATCGGCGTGCCGCCCGCAACGCTGCACAGCGCGGTATTCGCGCCGATGGTCGGAAATTCCGCCAGTGTCAGCGAGTTGTTCGGAAACGTCTGCGGCTGGGTCCAGGTATTGGCGTGACCGAGATTGACGCCGATGACGCCGGATGTAATCGCCAGCGTCGCATTGTCGCCTTCGACGCAACCGGTTGCAGACGCTGTTGCGTTCGGGCACTGGCTTGGAGCGAGCGAGCCGGCAAGGTTCGAGAAGTTGAACAGGTTGCCGTTGATGTAGTAGCCGACGCCGGCATTGAACGTGCCCTGCCCCTTGCTGCCGCCGGTGACGGTCGGAGGCGCGGTGATCCCCCCATCCTGTTCGATCCCGAATTGATCGACCGGCGATAACGAGCCGTTCGCCGTGGTGGCGACCCGCGCATAGGTGCCGTGCGCCGTGCTGCTCCAGCCCTGAGAGGCGTAAAGGCGGAACGCTGCCGCAACGGATGAATTCGCCACCCCGTCATAGCCATGCGCGCCGAAAGCACAGATCAGGTCATTGGCCGCCAGCGCGGTAGAGACAGCGGCCGTGCCATCCGACCGCATACAGGTGAACAGCCCGGCCGCGCCGAAACTATCCTGCTGATTGACGGATGCCGTGCCGTCAAGCTGTGCGGTCCGAAACAGCGTGCCTGCCAGTGCCGTGCGCAGCGTCGCGGTGCCCGGATAAATGGTCTGGAGCGCGGCCCAGGTATTCGAGCCATCGAGGAACGGAACCGCGTGGCCGGTGACCCCGGTCGTATCCGTGGTCCAGACGCCGCCGACGAAATGCGGAAAGATGCCGTTGGTCGAGCCGATGGCGCGGGCCGCAAACGTGGACCAGGTGCAGACGGAAAGTTCCGCCGTCGAAGCCGAGCTATTGCAGAACAGCGTTCCCGCAGCGCCGCTCGCCAGCGCCAGCTTGTTGGCGGCAACCTGAAAATTGCTATCGACCGAAAGGCTGTAAGTGACGACGCCTCCCCCGGATCGGCGACTAGGTGCTCCGCCATCGTGCGCGCTGGCTGATCCGCGATCGCTGCGAGGGAGGCTACCAGTTGCGCCCGCACGCGTTCAAATTGCTCAGCGCTGCAGCTGGCGTGCGCGGCGATCAACCAGGCGATCTGATCGGCGGTCGCCTTGCCGGGGAAGAGCCACGCGCTCCAGTATTCGCGGCCATTGGCGTCACCGTAGCCGGCATAGAATACCTCCGCTTCGGTGCAGGGAAGCTCGCCCGCGCGAGGATCCGTGGCCGACAGTATCGATCGATACCTCTCGCGCATCAGGCCCAGGACGCTCTGCCTGCGGTGCGGCTCCGGCAAGGCAGCGGCTACTTTCGCCATGGTCGCGATGCGTTCGCTCATTCGGGCTTGTCCGCCGGCGTCGGCGCGATCGTGAGATGGGCATGGCCCGCGGCGACGTCCCGGTACATCGCCGTGAGTTGCTCGGTCGACAGGCGGGAGAAATCGAAGTCGCCACGGCCGTTGTCGGGCAGGACGATGGCCACGCTCGCAACCGGCGCCGGCAGGTCCTTGCCGTCCTTGCCCGTGAGTTCGCGCCGATTGGTGTACGCGCCTCCCATCTCTTTCGCAGCGGCCTCGCAGGCCGCCAGCACGATCACATGGTTGCCCGTCTCTTCACCGCGGGCGGCGATCCGATCGAGTAGTTTGAGCCGCACCGAACGGTTGGAGATGCCAATGTGGGCCGTCTCCCCGAGGAAGCGCTTTCGCGCGGCGGCGAACATCTCCCGCCACTGCTCCGGGATTTCTTCCGCGCCCTTGCGATCGGCATCGTACCAGTGCACCGCCTGGCGGGTGACGACCACGCCGAATTCCTCCTTGGCGGCCTTCACCACCTTCGAAGGGCGGTCGAAGCACGCAAGGCTTTGAACGATGAAGATTTTTGTCTCGGTATCGAGTTCGGTGCTCATCGCGAATCCGTAAAGGCCAGTAAAGGCGTTGGCGGATAATCGCTGGCAATGGTTGCCAAGTCGGTAACGAATGACGGTTGCCGTCACCGGTAGATCACCGGGCCGAGCCAGGTGGATCCTCCAAACCAAGGTCCAGTTGACGTCGCGAAGCACGAACAGCCAGAACGGGATCGATTCCGCGGAGTGATGACTTCACCCGCTGAATTTCTCCATCGCGCCAGCGGCGATACTTTTTGACGAAAACGCGCCTTGGTCCGCGACCACGCTTTCGCATGACGCAGCTCCTTCGATCAGGCGGGGAACAGCCCGCCGCTCGGCTTGGGAACGCACAAGCCCCGGTGATGAGCCGGCCGAGGCCGGTGAAAGAAAGGTTGCCGGTGACGGCTCCGAAAATATACCGTGATTCGGTTCCGGTCGCTGGGTAGAACCGTTAAGCCGCCCGCGGCTTTGCGACCAACTGTACGCCGAGCGCGCCGAGCACCTTGCGGATGGTCTCGAATTCGGGTCGGGTGTTGCCGCTGAGCGCGCGGTATAGATTTTCCCGGGAGACGCCGGCCGACTCTGCCACGGCGCCCATGCCCTGCGCACGCGCGACGGTGCCGATCGCTTTCGCGATGAACGCCTCATCATCGGTTTCGAGCGCTTCGGTGAGATACTCGGCAATCATCTCCGGACTGTCGAGATATTCCGCGGCGTCAAATGCTCTGGTCTTTGCCATGGCTCAATCTTCCTCTTGCGCCAATTTCTTTGCGGCCTCGATATCGCGCGCCTGGCTGCCCTTGTCGCCGCCGCACAGCAGCAGGATCAGTTCGGCACCGCGGTTGACGAAATAGACACGGTAGCCCGGGCCGAAGTGAATTCGCATCTCGCTGACACCGCCGCCGACCGGCGCCACGTCGCCGGCGTTGCCATCTTCGAGGCGCTGGATACGCGCCACGATCTTTGCTTTTCCCCGCAGATCGCGGAGATCCTTGAGCCAGGCTATGAACGTTTCGGTTTGCCTGACTGTCGGCATTTGTTGCTTATACGCTACAACTCGATCGTTGACAATCAGTTCCAAGCCCTGCCTTACGTCATTGATATCTCTCATACATTCCTACCGCAAAGCATCGGGCCTCCGTTGGGCGGTCATAGATTACCTTTTTGGAGGGGCGCGGCCCGGCCAAGTCATCGGGACCGGTGAAGCTCGTCCGAGCCGCGCACGCGCCTGGGCGGGCGCGTTTCTGTTGATCACCGGCGACGCGCTGCCTCGCTCGCGCGCGCGTATCGGTCGCAAAACTCCGAACGAGCATTCAATCACACAGCGCACACAGCGCACTTTTCAATAGAGGGTCCTTTTCTGCCCAGCCCTCTATTGGGAAGTGCGCTGTGGTGCGCTGTGCGCTGTGGTTGGATAATCACGGCACCCACCATCTTTTGCCCTGCCAATCAACGGGTTGGCGTTTCCAGCCGATGCGTTCCATGATCGCGGTGATACGGCGCTGGTCAGCCGTCCCGATCCTTGCGGTCTCGATGTGCAGGGCCTCCTTGGCAACCTGACCGACGGTCGCTTTGGTCGCGCTGGCGAGGTAGCTCTCTATCATTTCCTGCCAGGCATCGGACTCGTAGCGGGCTTCCTGTTCGGGCTTGACGTGCCGGTTCTCGAAGTCGCGGTCGGGCCACCAAGGGTTACCTTCATGGTACAGGTGGACCGCTTCGGCGAAGAGCTGCTCGCGGTCGTCGGCAAGACCGTTGATGTCAATGGCGCCGATTTTAACCGGCCAGAAGCGGCGGCCGCCGGTTTCGTCTCGAAGGTAGGCGTCCTTGTTTGTCGTGCCCACGAACACACATTGGCGCGGCTCTACCACCTCGTACCGACCATAGCTCGGCCGGTAGCGCTCGACCTGGCGCGTGATGAAGGCCTTGAGTTGGGCGGATTCGGCACGGTTCATCGCGTGCATTTCACCAATCTCAATGAGCCACTTGCCGCGAAGATGTTGTGAAACATCTTTGCCGTCGCCTACCTCCGGAAGGTTGTCCGAAAAAAACTCGCCGCCGAGAACGGCACAAGCGGTGGATTTCATCGCGCCCTGCACTCCCTCCAGCACCGGCATGTAATCGACCTTACATCCGGGTTCGAAAATTCGGGCAACGAGAGAGATCAGGAACATTTGGCCGATTGCCTGCGAATACGGCGTCAGCTCCGCGCCCAGCTTGGTCGTCAACCACACATTGGTGCGTCTCTGGCCATCCCAAACGAGGCCCTGCAGCCACCCGCGGACTGGATGGAAAGTGTTCTCCCTAGCCCTTGCGTTGACGGCATCTCTAACCGTATCGCGGGCGATCCTCTTGAGGCCTGCCTTCTGAAGAAATTCGGTCAGCGCCGTAATATCTTCATCGGCTACCGGCCTACTCTCAAACAGCGCCAGCGGTTCTCCGATCACATGCATCATCGTTACCGTCCGTTGCATATCGTCAAAGGCGAATGCATCCCTGATTGCAGGATCTCGGCGCAGCGCAATCAAGGCATTCGTGACGACGGGTAGCGGCTTGCCGTTCTCACTGATGCATTGGGCAAGCCACGTATCTTTGACTGGAAAGGTGGCGACGTTCATCAGGCGCCCTCGCCGCCGCGCCGGCGCTTTCTCGAAAGCCGCTCAAAAATGATTTCCCACCGCACCAGGTGCAGGAAGTGAAAGAACAGGTCGCCCGACACTTCGATGGCCGTGGGAAACCGCGGTTCGCCGCGCTCGCGCCAGCGCTCCAGCTTCTGCAGCGGAACGCCGTAGCGGTCCAGCACTTCGCCGGTCGACCGGTAGTGAGATCGCTCAAGCTCCTGGTAGATCATGAACGATGATCCCGCTTGAAGCGATCGAACTGCTGCTGATCGACCTCACGCTCAGCCGCAGCCAACTGCTCTTTCGAGAATTTCTTTCGCAGCAGCGATCGAAGCTGCCGCCTCTTGGAAAAGATCGTCGCGACAGTCGACGCCAATCTGGCGAGCGATATGGATCTGATGCTCAAACTCAGCGATCTCCCCCTGCAGCGCAGTGATCAGGCGATCGCGGATGCCGGCCAACAAGCAGCTCTCGACGGTTTTCCGCCGTTGATTGCGAAGGTGTCGAAGGGTCGCCGTCGGAATGCGCAGCGCGCGGGCGATGCCGGTCCGAGCAGCCTCGACGGAAACTCCCCTTCGCCGCGCCTCGGTATTCTCGAGGAGCGTAAGCATTCTGCTTGCGACAGGGACGTCTGACACTGGACCGAACTTCCTTCGTTCAAAATGAGCCTCGTTGTTGCACGACATGACGCGACTTCTCCTCCATGGTTTGAACCATGGGAGGACACGCACTCACGCAACAAAACTCAGTACCTTCGGCATCAACGGTCGCTGCACCTTGGTGGGACGCGCGATCGTCGATGCCGACTAATTCAAGATCGACGGGCGATCACGTTCATGCGCTCGCCTTTCGAGAACCGGCTGTGCCCCCGGCCGGTGGCCGCGGGCGGACGCGGCGCCTCTTTGGGCCGCGTCCGCCTATTCGGAAGTGGATAGAGATCGGGACGCTGTACGTGCCGCGGCACGCCGGTCGCATCTTCAACTGCGATGACGCGCTTACCGGGAATGCGCGTCCACTGGCAAACGGCACCCCGGGTTAAACCTAACAGACGCGCAAGGTCCGATTTTGAACCTGCGGCTTTCACGACAGCCTGTATTCCAAAATCCATAGAAATCACCCCTCTCAGAATCGCATAGCATTACTTAGCACATATATCAATCCTGCATCGTAAAACTATCGTCGCTCTGCTTCGCGCAACGGGCAATAGTGCTAAAATGACGCAAAAACCCAAGAAAACTCGCATTTCGGCCGAAGAGCGGCGACACGAATTCGCGAAGATTGAAACGGCCCAACAACTGGCGGCCCGCATTGCTATCGCTCGCGGTCTTATCGGATGGAGCCAAACCCAACTTGCGGAACAGGTGGGCGTAACGCGAGGAGCGGTTGGTCAATGGGAGTCCGGAGCCACTGAGCCGGCGGCCGCAAATTTACGCGAGATCTCAATAAAAACCGGCATTGACTATGATTGGTTAGCAACGGGTAGGGGGCAGCCGCCTTTCCGGGACGGACTATTGCCGGCCGGCATGGCCCTGAGGGTAGAGCTCACCATACGCCTGCCGGAAAAGGCTACGCTTTCAGAGATCGCCGAGAAGGTGGCGCAACTGAAGAAGGTCGCCGAACAGCAAGGAACCGTTACGGGTCGTGTCACAATTGGCGTCCAGCATTTCGATCTATAAACTTCGTCGCTAAGCGTCGTTGACAGAATTGCTTAGTTATACTAAGCGTTGTCGGGTCAAACCCCGGGAGCGCCCTCATGAACATGCACGTCAAGCCGGTAAAGGCCGCCCGGCCCGTCTACATCCGGCACAACCGAACACGTCTAGTTGGTTCAGCGAGCTTCAGGGGCTTGTCGCCCGACATACGGCTCTGGCCATCGCGCGCGGCGTCCTCTTCGCGGCCGGCGCCCCATGTGCGGGCCCCTTGGCTCGCTAGTTTTGCCACCACCGGACGATCCTAAGTCGCCTTCGAGGCCTTTCGGGCCCCGGAGGGCAACTATCATCGAATTGTTGCAAACCCCAAACCATCAAGGATCCCCATCATGAACATTCACGTTTCGCCATCCGCCGCAGCCGCCACGATCGAGCCAGCTGGGCCCTCCGACTTCAACGCCTTCCTCGATAAAACGCTGCCACAGCTCCCCGCCGACGCGGCGGCGCTGATCCCGTTGTACCAGGGATACCGTGCGAGCGCAGAGGCGTGGCGGGCCGTCCTCAATAAGCCGAGAACCCAAGGCCTTCCCTCCGATCTGATCGGAGATGAGTTCGAGCGCGCCAACGACCACGCGTGCGCCATCGCCGTGAAGCTCTCGCAACTGACGTCGGTGCCGGAGCCCTGGAGCGGGCCCTATCTCGAAACGATGTTGTCGCACAATTTTTTCGTCGGCGACGGTTCGAGCGAAGCGCTGGAAATAACTGCGAAGTTCAACGCGCTGCGCATCACGGAAACCCCGTCCCACTGACGATCCAGGCGCCTCGAGGCCTTCGGGCCTCGATAGGCGCTATCGTCTGACCGCTGCAACCCCAAACATTAAGGATCCTGACCATGAACATGCACGTTTCGCCGTCGACCGCCGCAACACCGGCTCGCTCGCGGCCCGCTAAAACCGTTACCCAACTCTATGCCGATCTGGTGCCGGCGCACGCGGCCCATGAAGCCGCCCGCAAGACCTGTAACAAAGCGGATAGCGAAGACTTAGAACGAGGCTTCCTGGCATGGAGCAAGTTCACCGCCATCGGTGAGCGGCTTCTGCGCACGCCGGCCGTTAGCATCGAAGAAATGCTGTTGCAGATCAGGGTCACGCTTGCCTTGAAGGCAAACGGGTTAGCGTTCAAATCGCTCAGTGACCTCGACAGCTGGGATGATTTCGAAGACCTCGACGACGACGCGGTCCTGACCCTGAGATATCTGCGGGACGGGCTTCGTCGTCTATCCGCAAGCCAGGCTCGCGCTCAATAATGACTGGGATCGTCAACACGCTGTCGGTGCGCGGCCAGTCCGTCGCTGAGCTTCACGGCTATTTCGAACAGGCGCACGAGGCTCTGGACGCGCTGCCCGGCGGCTTTGACGTCAAGGCGCGCGGCGAACAGCACAGCAAATGTGCGCTGTTCGCCAACCGTCTGATCCGGGCGCCGGCGGTAAGCGCCGACGAAATCCTGTTCAAGATCGAAGCGGCCGAATGGCTTGGGCAGGATCCGCTGCAGACGCTCGCTGTGATCCGCGACGATCTGTTTCGCCTCAAGGTGGCGAAGCCGTGACGATTTCACGAAAGCAGGGAATGGCCGGTTCTGGTGCCGTTACTCGCTGCCCGGCGGCGCCGCGTGTCCAGGCCCTGCGACTGCCTGACCGCGGGCTCTCCTTCAGGGGCTCGCATCAGCGGCGCGCGGCGGGGGTGATCGAGTGACACAGCCTGTGGCATCAGCCGCCGGCGCCGACGCCCCCGCGTCGTCAGGAATCAAACTGAGCTTCGGCGAGGCTCGATTTGATCTGCAGGATGGTCGAGCATGACGCGCGTCGCCCGCGATCCGTTGTTGCGCGCTAGGGCGCGCCCTCGCCCGCAGGATTGGGACGCCGACGAAACGATGACGCTCATTGAAGCCGTCGCCGTGTTTTTCCCCGACGGTCCGCTCACCTTGTCTTCGCTGCGTACCGCGATCGCCAGGCGTGAGCTCGATATTGCCCCCGTCGCCGGCAGGCACCTGACAACGCCGCGCGCGATCAGAAAACTGGTAACGCCATGCCCGGTCGAAAAGCCAAGCCAACCCGACTATGGTTCCGTCGAGACGAAGGCGTCTGGGTCATTCTCGACACCACCGGTGGAACGCGACGGCAAATCCGCACAGGCTTCGGCCGCGATGAAACTGAAGGCGCAGCGCGCGCGCTCGAAACCTATCTCGGCGCCCGCCACACTCCCACCATCGGGGCGACCGATCCTCGTGCACTCGCGATAGCCGACGTTCTGATCGCCTATGAGGCCGCCAAGGATCCTCATTCGACTGATAAGCGTGACATCGCGCGGCACGAACTGCTGCTGATCCGCTTGGTCGACCTCAATATTTTTTTTGGGGACAAGAAGGTCGGCGACCTCAAAGGACAGCTGTGCCGCGATTTTGTCGACTGGTGCACCAGCACGGAGAACGAAAACAACACCAAGGCCGGCATCGCTCCGCGCGGCCGCGTCGTTTCGGACCAGACCGCCAGGCGCCGGCTCGAGGACCTGCGGGCCGCCGTCAATGCCTACCACGCCGAGCACACGCTGGATTTTGTGCCGAAGATCTCGCTACCGCGGAAAAAACAGGGGCGGCAACGCTGGTTGACCCGCAACGAGGCTGCGCGGCTGCTGGGTGCTGCAATCGGCTATATCTGGGACAACGGCGCCGGGACCTGGCTGCGCCGCCCTGACGGCTCGCTGGAGCGCCGCCCGCGCTGGATCATTCGCCGCCGCATGCCGGCCGCGCGGTTCATCCTGATCGGCCTCTATATAGCGCACGCCGCGAGGAGACGATTCGGCGAACGCAATGGTTTCAGACGACCACGCATCCGTGGATGAATGTCGATGCGTGGGTGTACCAGGGCCGCGGCGCCGATGAGGCCGAGACCAAGAAGCGCCGGCCGGCGGCGAAGGTCGCCAATCGGCTGCGGCCACACCTGGCGCGCTGGCGCGCGATCGATCGCCGACGATCGGCTGATCTCCGCGCGGCCGGAATTATGCCTGATCTCGAGGAGATCCGGTTCGTGGTCAATCGGACGCATGATGGCCAGCCGCTGTCGGGGAAAATTCGCACGGCATGGGATGGCATCCTTGAGGACGCGCATCTGGGAGAGGACGTAGTGCGCCACTCGCTGCGCCATACCGCGGCGACCTGGTTGATGCAGATCGGCACCGATCGCTGGGAAGCCGCCGGCTGGCTAGGCATGACGCTGGAGCAGCTGGAGAACGGCTACGGCCCCATCACCCGGATTTTCAGGAAGAGGCAGCGGAAGCGTTCGGCGGTCGTCGCGGTGGTTAAATCTCTCCAGAAATTATTGTGTAAGCATACAGAGCGGCGTTGTACCGTGCAGTGGCAGCTTGAACATCGCCGCGACCGCCCTTGATATCATCGAGCGATTCCTTGGCCGCCAGAAGCTCTTCGAGACGCGCCTTCCATTTCGGAAACAGAGGATGATCTTCGACGGCCATGCGTCACCGTTCATTTCGTTGCGCATTTCGTTGCGCAGAAAATTGGGCAAAAAGCTAAGTGTCTGATATCTTGGTCGGAGTGGCAGGATTTGAACCTGCGACCCCTGCGTCCCGAACGCAGTGCTCTACCGGGCTGAGCCACACTCCGACAAGAACGCGGCTTATAGCCTTGGGTTTCGCACACTGCAAGAAGCCGAATTGAGGACGCCAATTCCCGTGAATGTGGGCCTGACAACGCCAATTCTGCCCGCCGGCGAGGCTGCCGTGGCCGCGGCGGCGCGTTGCCTGGCGCAAGGCGGGCTGGTCGGGTTCCCGACCGAGACCGTCTACGGCCTCGGCGCCGACGCCGGCAATCCCGAGGCGATCGCGCGGCTCTATCAGGCCAAGGGCCGGCCCTCCTTCAATCCGCTGATCGCCCATGTCAACGATCTCGACGGCCGCCCGGCGGATCGGACGTTTCGACGCCCGGGCGATCAGCGCTGGCCGAGGCGTTCTGGCCGGGACCGCTGACGCTGGTGCTGCCCAAAACCCCCGACTGCGCGGTGGCCGATCTCGCCACCGCCGGGCTCGACACCGTCGCGATCCGGGTGCCGGCGCACCGATGGCCCGGCAGATTCTGCGCGCCTTCGGCGGTCCGGTGGTGGCGCCATCGGCGAATTTGTCGGGCCACGTCTCGCCGACCACCGCGGCCCATGTGCAGGGCGACCTCGGGGGCCGCATCGATCTGATCGTCGATGGCGGCGCGGTCGCGGTCGGCGTCGAATCCACCATTGTCGGATGCTTCGAGGCGCCGATGCTGCTGCGTCCCGGCGGCCTGCCGCGCGGCGAGATCGAACGCGTGCTCGGCCGCGCTTTGCTGCAGCCGCCCGACGAGGCCGGCGACACGACCGCCCAGCCGCTGGCGCCGGGCATGCTGGCGTCGCATTATGCGCCGCGCACGCCGGTACGGCTCAATGCCGGGCGGGTTGAGGCCGGCGAGGCGCTGCTGGCATTCGGTCCCGATGCGGTGCCGGGAGCGGATGCGGCAACCGCGGTGATGAATTTGTCCGCGCGCGGCGATCTCAACGAGGCCGCCGCCCATCTTTTCGGTTATCTTCGCGCCCTCGACGCCAGCGGCGCGCGCACCATCGCGGTGATGCCGATACCGCATCACGGGCTCGGCGAAGCCATCAATGACCGGTTGCGCCGCGCCGCGATGGAGCGGGAATAGCGAGGATAGTCGTCATGTCAGCGTAAAGCGGCAAAGCCGTTGCGCAGGGATGACGCGGTTGCCACTTGCCATCGAAAAAGAAACAATAAAATAACAGGAAATGCACAGAGACCCCGTGATGAATATCGTCCAGCCTTCCGTATCGCCGCTCTCGCCCGACCTGATCGCGCGGTTTCGCGGCATTGTCGGCGACAAATACGCGGTCACCGATGCGGCTGACATCGCGCCCTACGTCACCGAAGAGCGCGACCTGTTTCACGGCCGTTCGCCGCTGGTGTTGCGGCCGGGCTCGACGGCGGAAGTCTCCGCCATCTGCAAGCTTGCCAGCGAGCACGGCATCGCGCTGGTGCCGCAGGGCGGCAATACCGGCCTGGTCGGCGGCCAGACCCCGCATCATGGCGAGGTGGTGATTTCGATGCGGCGGATGGACAAGATCCGCGACATCGACACCGCCTCCAACACCATGACCTGCGAGGCCGGCGTGGTGCTGCAGGTCGCGCAGCAGCGCGCCTCCGAGGTCGACCGGCTGTTCCCGCTGTCGCTCGGCGCGGAGGGAAGCTGCACCATCGGCGGCAATCTCTCCACCAATGCCGGCGGCACCACCGCGCTGGCCTATGGCGTGGCGCGCGAGATGGCGCTGGGACTGGAAGTGGTGCTGGCCGACGGGCGCATTCTCAACGGGCTGTCGAAGCTGAAGAAGGACAACACCGGCTACGACCTGCGCAACCTGTTCATCGGCGCCGAGGGCACGCTCGGCATCATCACCGCGGCGACGCTAAAACTGTTTCCGAAGCCGCGCGCGGTGGAAACCGCCTTTGTCGGGCTGCAAGTCGCCCGAGCAGGCGCTGAAGCTGCTGGCGATATCGCAGAACGAGGCCGCCGGCAGCCTCACCAGTTTCGAGCTGCTGTCGGACATCGCCGTCGATTTCAGCGTGCGCCACGGCATCGACATCCGCGATCCCCTGGCGAAAAAGTATCCGTGGTACGTGCTGATGGAGCTGTCGTCCTCGCGCGATGACGCCCGCGCCGCGCTGGAATCGATCCTGGCGCAGGGCCTCGAGGACGGCATCGTCGACGACGCCGTGATCGCGGCCAGCCTCGGCCAGCGCGCCGCGTTCTGGAAGCTGCGCGACGAAATGTCGGCGGCGCAGAAGCCGGAAGGCGGCTCGATCAAGCACGACATTTCGGTGCCGGTCGCCGCGGTGCCGGATTTCATCGCGGAAGCCAACGCGGCGGTGGTCAAGCTGATTCCGGGCGCCCGGCCGGTGCCGTTCGGCCATCTCGGCGACGGCAACATCCATTACAATGTCAGCCAGCCGGTCGGCGCCGATGCCGCCGATTTTCTGGCCCGCTGGCACGACGTCAACGCCGTGGTGTTCGCCATCGTGCTGCGGATGGGCGGATCGATCTCCGCCGAGCACGGCATCGGCGTGCTCAAGCGCGATGAATTGCCCGAGGTCAAGGACAAGGTCGCGATCGAGCTGATGCGCGGCATCAAGGCGATGCTCGATCCATCGGGCATCATGAACCCCGGCAAGGTGCTGTAACCGCTCCTCATGGTGAGGAGGCGCTTTTGCGCCGTCTCGAACCATGAGACTGCTCATCCCTCGAGACGCGGCCAGGTGGCCGTTCCTCAGGATGAGGAAAGCCCGGCAAGGAATTTTCATGTCCGTCTCCGACCGTATCCGCGTCCAGAACGTCCGCGTGCTTTCGGAAAATTACGCCACGCTGAAGGACCACCACTTTCGAGTGGCGGCGCGCCAACGGCGCGTGGCAGACGCAAACCCGCGAGACCTTCGACCGTGGCGATGCCGCCACGCTACTGCCCTATAATCTCAAGCAACGCACCGTGATGCTGGTACGGCAGTTTCGCTATCCGGCCTACGTCAACGGCCATGACGATCTCCTGATCGAGGCGGCCGCGGGCCTGCTGGACAAGGAATCTCCGGAGCTACGCATCCGCGCCGAGGCGGAAGAGGAAACCGGCTATCGGCTCGGCGAAATCAGGAAAATATTCGAAGCATTCATGAGTCCCGGTGCCGTCACCGAGAAGCTGCACTTCTTTGTCGCCGAATACGAGCCGAAGATGAAGATCGGAAGCGGCGGCGGCATCGCCGACGAGGGCGAGGACATCGAGGTGCTGGAATTGCCGATCGATCAGGCGCTCGCCATGATCGGCGACGGCCGCATCGTCGACGCCAAGACCATCATGCTGCTGCAATACGCGGGGTTGAATATCTTTCGGTGATGTTGCGGCTGGGCAAAGCCAGCAATAGATCATCCATCCATAAATCAGAACAACGACCCCTGCCCGTCATCCTTGGACGCCGCCGGCTCGGGCTTGCGCGGCGCGGCCTTTTTCGCCGGCTTCGGCTGCTTCGGCCGCGATCTGCTCCGGCGTGATCGGCAGCATCAGTTGCGCGTCGTCATTGGCGACGCGGTTGACCCTTGTCGAAACCTCGTGCCAGACGAACTCGCCTTCCTCGGGCGCGGTCAGCAGCGCCATCGCCGTCTCGGCATCGTTTGCACTGCAATCGAGCCAGCGGTCGAAATCGTCGGGCGCAATCGTCACCGGCACGCGGTGATGCAGCACCGCGAGGTCGGCGCTCGCCGGCGCGGTGACGATCGCCACGGTATCGAGTTCCTCGCCGTTCGGGCCGATCCAGGTTTCCGCCAGCCCGGCAAGGCCGATCGGCGCCCGTCGCGGCGATGGATGAAATGCGGCCGCTTGCGGGTTTCGAATGCCTGCCATTCATAATAGCCGTCGGCCGGGATCAGGCAGCGCCGCCGCTTGATCGCGTTCCTGAAGGCCGGTTTTTCCAGCACCGTTTCGGCGCGCGCATTGATCAGCAGGGCGAATTTGCGGGGATCCTTGACCCAGGCGGGCAACAGGCCCCAGCGCATCAGCCGGAAATGCCGGACGCCGTTCTCGATGATAACCACCGGAATCGGCTGGGTCGGCGCAATATTATGCCGCGGCGGGAAATTAGGCTGCTCGAGATAGCCAAAAATCTGCCGCAAGGCCTCCGGCGGCGAGGTAATTACGAAGCGTCCGCACATTCTGTGGTCCAGACAGGCATCTGTTCAGCACCTTTTAACCCCGACCGTAAACACTGCGGCGGATGACCTCAACGGCTGCCAAACCCGCGCGATCCGATCGCCAACATGCCGCGCCAGCTGAGCCCAGATCAGAAGGCGCGGGCTGCGCAATTGCGGGCCGCCAACATCAATCCCCGCACCGGCCTTGCCACCGATTATCTGAATCATTTCAACGAAGCCATCATGCTGCTGGAGATGATTCCGGACATGCCGGAATGCGCGGAGGATTTCCTGGGATGGCACCCGCTGTCCTATCGCGAGCATTTCACGGCGTCCAACTTCAAGGCGCGCGAGCTCGCGATCGAGGCCTATGATTCCGCCGACGCCGGGGTTCGCGCCGAATTCGACAATATCACCAGCGCCATGACCTCGATTCTGACCGCGGTGAGCGCGGCCATGCGCGAAGTCCACCAGGACAAGACCCGCGCCACGCTGGCCGAACAGGCCACCGGCTGGGTCAAGCCGCTGGTGATGCTGGCCGGCGGCGTCATCAATGGCCGCGGCGCCGAGACCGACGTCGACTACATCATGACCCACTGACCGCCGTGGCGTCCCCGGTCCCGCCATCGCATCCCCAGCTTGCCGTCAGCGCGGCGATCTTTCGCGACGACAAGATCCTGCTGGTGCGGCGCGCAAGGTCGCCGGCCAAGGGCTTTTATTCGCTGCCCGGCGGCCGGGTCGAATTCGGCGAATCGCTGCACGCCGCCCTGCATCGCGAAGTCGACGAGGAAACCGCGCTGAAAATCGAGATTGTCGGTCTCGCCGGATGGCGCGAGGTGCTGCCGGGAACCACGGGCGGCGGGCACTATCTGATCATGTCGTTCGCGGCGCGCTGGATCGCGGGCGAGCCGGTCCTGAACGACGAACTCGACGATTTCAGGTGGCTCGCGCCGGATGGCTTAGGCGATCTCAAGCTCACCGATGGCCTGCACGAGGTCATCCAGTCCGCGCGGCGCCTGATCGGGGCCTGAACGCTCCGGTTCACATCCCCGGGCCGCCCGCGCCTTGCTTCCAGCGCATTGAAAAGGCATATCACGCGGGTCCCCGGATCCATTCATGTCGAAGTATTTTCTGGCCGCTCTCATTCTCATCTCGGCATGCCATCTGGGCCCGGCACGGGCCCAGGATGCCGCCGCGCCGTTCGACGGCGACCTGCAGCGGCTGGCCGAGATCCTCGGCACCCTGCACTATTTGCGGGGCATTTGCGGCACCAATGAAGGCCCCAAATGGCGCAACGAAATGCAGGCGCTGATCGATGCCGAAACCCCCTCGGGCGATCGCCGCGCCCGCATGATCGCAGGCTTCAACCGCGGCTATAACGGCTTCCAGCAGACCTACCGGACCTGCACGCCGGCGGCCACGGTGGCGATCCGCCGATACATCGAGGAAGGCTCGAAGATTTCGCGGGATCTGACCGCCCGCTACGCCAATTAGGCGTCATGGATTTCGACGGCAACAGTGCTGCGACGCGGGGCGAACGCCGGCCCCGGAGATTGCATCGATCTTCAATCGCGCCGTTAACCTTTCCTAAAGAAGTGGTCTAGGCGGCCCCGCGCCGCATGCTAAACCTCGCGCATTCGACGCGCTCCGCCCTGGGTCGCGCACACAGCCTGTTGAGTTTCATGAGCGATCCAGCGTCCTTCACAACCGCCCGCGACCCGCTGCCCGATCACGAACAGAAACAGGCCGCGCTCAGCTATCTCAACGAGGCCTGGGCCGAGGCGCGGCACGATGGCGTCGATGGCGACTGCCTCGCGCAGGCAAGCCTGTTCGCGGCTTTCGCCGAACTGGTCGGAACCTACGGCGAAGACGCGGTGGCGAAATTCGTGGAAGGCCTCCCTGTCCGCGTCCGCAACGGCGAATTTTCGATTGCGATGGCCAAGCAGTAAGGTCGCACCAGGCAGAGCCATCATTGCCGGACTCGACCGGTTGAATACGCCCAGTATTCCCTGGCTTTTGCATATTAACATCGACGTCGCGGCGTACTCACCCGCCTTCGCGGGTGACGACATCAGAAGTGGGAGCGGCGCCTCGCCCTCCCTCAAGCTCGACAACCTACGCCCTCAGCGTCTCCAGAAACCGCACCGGCTCGCCGGTCGATGGCGTCACCAGCTCGCCCTGCCACATCACCCGGCGGCCGCGCACGAAGGTGCCGACCGGCCAGCCGGTGACACGCACGCCGTCATAGGGCGTCCAGCCGGCGCGCGAGGCCACCCATTGGTTGGTGATGGTCTCGCTGCGCTTGAGATCGACGACGGTGAAGTCCGCGTCGTAGCCGGCCGCGATCCGGCCCTTGCAGGCGATGTTGAACAGCCGCGCCGGCCCGGCGCTGGTGAGATCGACAAATCTCGCCAGCGACAATCGGCCGGCGTTGACGTGATCGAGCATCACGGGCACCAGCGTCTGCACCCCGGTCATGCCGGACGGCGACGCCGGATAGGTCTTGGCCTTTTCCTCCAGCGTATGCGGCGCGTGATCGGAGCCGAGCACGTCGACGATACCCTGATCGATGCCGCGCCAGATGCCCTCGCGGTGATCGGCCGAGCGCACCGGCGGATTCATCTGCGCGCGGGTGCCGAGCCGCTCATAGCATTCCGGCGCCGCCAGTGTCAGGTGATGCGGCGTCGCCTCGCAGGACGCGACATCCTTGTGGTCGCGCAGAAATTCGATCTCCTCCTTGGTCGAGATATGCAGCACGTGGATCCGCTTGCCGGTTTCATGGGCGAGCTTTACCAGGCGCTGGGTCGCCAGCAACGCCGCAGTCTCGTCGCGCCACACCGGATGCGAGCGCGGATCGCCGTCGATGCGCAAATGCTTGCGGTCGTTGAGACGGTACTCGTCCTCGGCATGAAACGCGGCGCGGCGCCGGATCACCTGGAAAATCCGCCGCAGGCTTTCGTCGTCCTCGACCAGCAGCGCGCCGGTCGACGAGCCGATGAACACCTTGACGCCGGCGCAGCCCGGCGCGCGTTCCAGTTCCGGCAAATCCTGCACATTGTCGCGGGTGCCGCCGATGAAGAACGCGAAATCGCAATGCATGCGGTGATGGCCGCGCTTCACCTTGTCGGTGAAGGCTCTGCGCGGTGACGGTCAAAGGATCGGTGTTCGGCATTTCGAACACCGCGGTGACGCCGCCCATCACGGCGCTGCGCGAACCGGTTTCCAGATCCTCCTTGTGGGTGAGGCCCGGCTCGCGAAAGTGGACCTGGGTGTCCATCACGCCCGGCAGGATGTGCAGGCCCCTGCAGTCGATCACCTCGGCGGCGGAGGCCTGTCCCAGCCCGCCGATTTCGACGATGCGGCCGTTGGCGATCGCGATATCGCGCACGCCCTCGCCGTCCTGGTTGACCACGGTGCCGGATTTTAGAATCACGTCGTAGCTCTGGCTCATCATTCCTCGTATCAAGTCCGCCCTCATGCCGAGGAGGCCCGCAGGGCCGTCTCGAAGCACGAGAGCATTCAGCGCCCGTTGTTCATCCTTCGAGACGCAGGCAGCGTTTACCGTCGGACCGCGCTTGGCGCGGACCCGTTGCCTGCTCCTCGGGATGAGGTCGTCCTAAGCCGTGCGGGACTTGTCGTTTATGGCTTGCCGGCTTACGTTCCGTCGCAACATGTCACAAGAGATTTTTAGATGAAAGCAGCGTTTCTTCCCGACCGGGGCGTGGTCAAGGTCAGCGGCGACGACGCCCGTGACTTTCTCAACGGCCTCGTCACCACGGACGTTGACGCTGCTTCGGCCCGGCCTCGGCCGGTTCGGGGCGCTGCTGACGCCGCAGGGCAAGATCGTTACCGATTTCCTGATCACCGAAGCGCCTTCCGGCCATGGCGGCGGTTTCCTGATCGACAGCCCGCGCGCGCTGGCGCAGGGCCTCGCCGACAAGCTCGGTTTCTACAAACTGCGCGCCAAGGTCGCGGTCGAAAATCTGTCGGACAGTCTCGGCGTGGTCGCGGCCTGGGATGGCGATCCCCTCGTGAAACCAGATCTGGCGTTCGCCGATCCGCGCCATGCCGCGCTCGGCTGGCGGATTCTGGTGCCTGAGCAACTCGCGCAAAAGGTCGCCGATCTGATTGGCGCTGAAATGGTCGATAGCGATCAGCCTATGAAGCGCATCGCATCGCCTCGGGCGTTCCGCGCGGCGGCCTCGACTTCATCTATGGCGACGCGTTTCCGCATGAAACCAACATGGACCGCCTGCACGGCGTCGATTTCGACAAGGGCTGTTATGTCGGACAGGAGGTGGTATCGCGGATGCAGCATCGCGGCACCGCGCGCACCCGAACGGTGCGGATCCTGCTCGACGGCCCGGCACCGGAACCGGGCGCAGCCATTCTCGCCGGCGACAAGCCGGTGGGCACCATGGGTTCGTCGGCCGGCGGCGCTGCTCTCGCGCTGATCAGGATCGATCGCGCCGCCGACGCGCTGCACGCCGGAACGCCGCTGACATCAGGTGGCCTCGCGGTCCGTGTTGCCGAGCCGGACGACCTTTTGACCGCACCGAAGCAGACCGTGGCATGACGAGATCGGCGCGCCTGCATGCCGACGGCCTGACGCGGTGCCCGTGGCCCGGCGAAGACCCGCTTTACATGGCCTATCACGACACCGAATGGGGCGTGCCGGAACATGACGACCGCGCGCTGTACGAAAAGCTGATGCTGGACGGTTTCCAGGCCGGGCTGTCCTGGATCACGATCCTGCGCAAGCGCGACAATTTCCGCCGCGCCTTTGACGATTTCCGCCCCGAAAAGATCGCGCGCTACAATGCCAAAAAGATTCACGCGTTGATGAACGATGCCGGCATCGTCCGCAATCGCGCCAAGATCGAGGGCGCGGTCAACAGCGCGAAGTCCTATCTGAAAATCATGGAAGACGGTCCCGGCTTCTCGAAATTCATGTGGGACTTCGTCGGCGGCGAGCCGAAGGTCAACCATTTCAAGACCACCGCCAGCGTGCCGGCCTCGACGCCGCTGTCGATCAAGGTGTCCAAGGAACTGGCCGCGCGCGGCTTCAAATTCGTCGGCCCGACCATCGTCTACGCCTTCATGCAGGCCACCGGCATGGTCAACGACCATCTGGTAACCTGCTTTTGCCACCCAACCTGCGCCGGAAAACATCGCGCGCCGCGCCTCAAGGTCAAATGACGGCCGGGAAAAACCTGTTCGCGCCGGAAACCTCGCCCCGCGTCTGGCAGCGGATGTTGTCGGGGCGGCGGCTCGACCTGCTGGACCCCTCGCCGCTGGATATCGAGATCGCCGATATCGCCCATGGTCTGGCGCGGGTCGCGCGCTGGAACGGGCAGACCAGCGGCGCGCATATCTTCTCGGTGGCGCAGCACACGCTATTGGTCGAAGCTGTGATGCGCGAGCAGCGGCCGCGCGTCGATATCCGGTTCCGGCTCGCGGCGCTGCTGCACGACGCGCCGGAATATGTCATCGGCGACATGATCTCGCCGTTCAAGGCGGTGCTGGGCGGAGACTACAAGGCGGTGGAAAAACGGCTGCTCGGCGCGATTCATATCCGCTTCGGGCTGCCGCCGGTGCTGGCCGAGGAGATCACGCAGCAGATCAAGGCCGCGGACAGAGGGGCGGCCTATCTCGAGGCTACCCAACTGGCCGGCTTTGCGCAGGCGGAGGCGAAACGTCTGTTCGGCCGCGATCCCGGCCTGCCCGGGTCGGCGCAGGCGGATTACCTGACGCCCTGGACCGCGGCCAAGGCCGAGAAGCGGTTCCTGGCAAGGTTCAAAACGATTACATCGTAGGGTAGGCAAAGGCGCATCTGCGCCGTGACCACCATCATTCACCGAAGGCAAATGAACCGAGGTGCCCAATCAATTATGGTGGGCACGCTTCGCTTTGCCCATCCACCATACTATAATCGGCGCGACCAAAGGACCGCCATGATTCACGTCTGCTCGCTCGCCGCCCTTCCCGACACCGTCAAAGCCACCGGTGCCAGCCACGTCCTCACGGTGATGGCCAACGTCCATCAGGTGCAGCGGCCGGAATCGGTGCTGGCGGCCAATCATCTGAAGGTGCAGATGGACGACATCACCGAGCAGATGGATGGCTTTGTCGCGCCCTCGGATACCCATATCGAGCAGGTCCTGAATTTCGTGCGCAGCTGGGACCGCCACGCGCCGCTGGTGGTGCACTGCTATGCCGGCATCAGCCGCTCGACCGCGAGCGCCTTTGCCGCCGCCTGCGCGCTCAATCCGCATCGCGACGAGATGTCGATCGCGCGGCAGATTCGTGCCGCCTCCCCGATCGCATCGCCGAACCGGCTGATCGTAACTCTGGCGGACAAGGCACTGGGACGCGAGGGGCGCATGCTGCGCGCGCTCGACGAAATGGGCCCGGGCAGCATGATGGTCGAAGGTCGGCCGTTCCGCGTCGATCTCGACTGATGTCCGTGAATGGCGCCAGATGAGCGAAAAGCTTCTGACGCCGATCGAAATCGGCCTGACCGCGGCCATCGTCGCGATCGAAGGCAACGAACCGCTGATCCTGACCGCCTCTGGCAGCGACGGCGACCGGCTCGCCGGGCTTCCGTTCGGTCCGTTCGACGCGGTCTCGCACCGCACTTTCGAGATCGGCCTGCGCGCCTGGGTGGAAGAACAGGCGGGATTGCGGCTGGGCTACGTCGAGCAGCTCTATACGTTCGGCGATCGCGGCCGGCACACCCAGGCCGGCGACACCGATGCCCACGTCGCCTCGATCGGCTACCTGGCGCTGACCCGCGCGGCCGACAACGCCTCGCGCACACCCGGCGCGACCTTCGAGCCCTGGTATCGCTTTTTTCCGTGGGAAGACTGGCGCGAAGCCAGGCCCGACATCATCGAGCGCGACATCTTTCCCGAACTCACGAGTTGGGCGGCGCAGACCGAGAAACCCGACGCGGCCCGCGCGCTCAGCCGCAAGGACCGGGTTCGGCTCTATTTCGGCACCGAAGGCGCGCATTGGGACGAGGAGCGCGTGCTCGACCGTTACGAACTGCTCTATGAAGCCGGACTGATCGAGGAGGCGCGACGCGACGGCCGGCCGGCAGCCTTGGCGCGCAACAGGATCCCCAGCCTCGGCGTCTCGATGCGGTTCGATCATCGGCGAATTCTGGCCACGGGAATCGCACGGCTGCGCGCCAAACTGAAGTACCGTCCGGTGGTATTTGAGCTTTTGCCGCCTGAATTCACTCTGACTGAATTGCAGCGGACCGTGGAAGCGATCTCGGGACGGCACCTGCACAAGCAGAATTTCCGCCGGCTGGTTGAATCCGGCGCGCTGGTCGAACCGACCGGCGTGATGTCGACACAAACCGGCGGGCGGCCCGCGGCGCTGTTTCGCTTCCGCCGCGAGGTGCTGCAGGAACGGCCGGCGCCGGGCTTGCGGGTACGCGGACGGCGCTGACGGCCACGGCACTGACGGCCGGACGGCGCTATCGCTACCAGGACATGAATATATCGGACCGCGCGACGGCGGTTGGCGGTGCCGGCACCGACGCGGCCGTCAGCATTCTCGGCTGAATGCGGTCGAACGCGTGGCGCCGGATCAGTCGGTGGAGCGGCGCAGTTCCGCAGCGCCTTCCGACTTCGCCGGTTCGGATTTGACCGGCTCGATTTTCGTGCTCTCGACCCTCGGAGTCTCGACCCGGGCCGATATCTCGGTTCTTCGCGACGCCTCGGCCGACTGTTCCGGCGGAGCGAGCGAACGCGGCCGGGCCACTGCCCGCGCCATCAGCATCTGCGCCGCCCCCTGATGGCGGAAATCGCAGTACGCGAACCCCATGCCCGAGACCGACCCGCGGAAATTGCGCTCGTCCTTCTTGTCGAGATTGAAGCACGGCTCGAACGGAATGCCCTTGATCGAGGCGCAGACCGCCTGGCCGCGGATCTGGAGCGTGTTGCCGGGCAGCCGGACGTGGCGCACCGGACCGGAGCCGCTGAATTGCACGGCGCCTGCCGCACCCATGTCATCGAGCACACGACCGGCGCCGCGGGTGCCGTCGAAGCAGGTAAACACAAACACCTTGCCGGCTACAAACTTGCGGGCCTCTTCGGCATTCATCTGGCCGGCCAAGGCGGGCGCTATCACCGCACCGGCCGCAACGGCTCCCAACACAAAACGCGCAAGCATGCTGTAACTCCAACTTACCGAGCAGAGGCAACCGCCTGATATCTTTACCCGCTGCTTACCATACCAACCGTGGCAACAATGCGCTCAGACGATTTCCCGATGATGAGCCTGGGCCGCTGGATAATGGACCGCTCACGAACGCTGTCAGCCAACGGTTCTGAAACTAGCGGTTAACTATGAACGATGCGCTAACCGTGGCGGATGAAGGTTGTCCCCTCATCATTTGTCTGAGTGATGCCCGCGCGCAACACCCCCCTGCATTGCGGTTCGGTCGCCGAAACGCGTCCGAGGGGTAAGCGCGAGCTTCGTGATGGCTCGACATCTATGGAGCAAGTGAACGGGAATTTGACAAAAATATTTTGATCTGTAGAATGATCTGCGCAGATCAATCTGGAGAATGTAATTGCAGATAGTCTTTTCAGATAGTCTTGAAACATCACAGGGCGTTTGGATCACGAAGGTTCCACCGCGCCAATTGAGTATGTTTGGCACCGCGAACGGCGCCATAGGCAAAACCAGCGTGTTGCTGGTGACTAACCCTCAGTTCGACGGAGACAAAGATCAGTTGTCTGTCGAGGCCGAACGGGTGCTCCTGTTGAATGTCGGAAATACACCTCGAACGCTCGTCATAGACGCGGACGGAGGCGACACATCCGCTGCCGGTGTTGATAGCCTTGCCACTCAAGGTCCCGGCGATCGAGAGTTTCGGTATCTAGTCGATGCTCACCTTAGAGGCGAAGCGCGCGAAGCGGCTCATGCCATCCTCACCCAAGTACGCGCGATCTCTCCCGGTGATTTCAAGCGTGGTGAGCGTAACAATTTCAGCAACACACCTGACAACTATTGGTACGTCATCGTTCAACCGCGAATGCAAGCTCTATCCATCACGGTCCGCGGTGACGTTGAAAAATTTCAGCCTTCAACATTGGCTTTGGTCACAGACCGTCCGGGCTTCACTCGCTTCCAACTGCGCAGTCTCGATGAAGTCGAAGAGGCGCTCAAATTGGTCAAGGGCTCCACTCGGAAGTCACGGTTAGCATTTTTAGAAGGAAGGCGTGGGAAGTGAGGGCTGACCGCATCCATCCGCGATACGACGAAACTCTCGCACTGCCCTTATTCAATAAAGATGGTGATCCAGCCTAAAATGAAAGAGGCCGCCAACTGAGGCGGCCTTATCGTTCCGGTGGCGAAGAATACCAGTGAAGTGTCAGAAGGGCTCCGAATGATCCGGTCAGGATCAGAACGACCGCCATAAATCTTGAGTATTTGCGAAGCCGTTTCGCACTCCCGGTTTGGATCACAAGCACGCTCTCGCCCCACCATTGAGATAGCGGCAGATTACACGCTCCGGTAAAATAAGACACGCCCCGATTCGAATTTAGACACCCTGCCAGAGGCGCACCTTCGTGTTCGAAGCCGCAAAGATCATCGGGCTGATCTGGTTAGCGATGGCCCTGACGTATGGAATTATCGCCGTTGCTCTCATTGTTGCCCGTTCGTCAAAAAAATTATTAAATATCAATGACTTACCAAATCTACTTTCGGCAATCCATGCAACATTGGACAGGTTGGTTGGTAAAATCTGAACGCCGTTAGAGAATTTTTACCACGATACGGCCGCGCACCTGCCCGGCGAGGATTTTGGCGCCGGCGTCGATAACCTCGTCGAGGCCAATTTCATGAGTAATTTCAGTTAGTTTTCCTCCGATCCAAGTCATTTGCGAGTCGGCTCCAGGCGGTTTTACGCAGCTCGATCGGGCACATCACGGAATCGATGCCCAGGAGACACACCCCGCGTAAAATAAACGGCGCCACCGAGGACGGCAGGTCCATCCCGGCGGCGAGGCCGCAGGCGGCGATGGCGCCGCGGTACTTCGTCATCGACAGCAGGTTGGCGAGCGTGGTCGAGCCGACGCTGTCGATGCCGCCCGCCCAGCGCTCCTTCGCCAGCGGCTTGGCCGGTCCCGACAGTTCGCCGCGATCGATCACCTCGGCCGCGCCGAGCCCCTTCAGATAGTCGGTTTCCGACACCCGGCCGGTCGATGCGATGACGTGATAGCCGAGCTTCGAAAGCACTGCGGTCGCGACCGAACCGACGCCGCCGGCGGCGCCGGTGACGACCACCGGACCGTCCTTGGGCGTCAGGCCATGCTGTTCCAGCGCCAGCACCGCGAGCATCGCGGTGAAGCCGGCGGTGCCGATCGCCATCGCATCGCGCGCCGACATGCCCGCGGGCAGCCGCACCAGCCAATCGCCCTTGACGCGGGCCTTTCCGGCGTAAGCGCCGAGGTGGGTCTCGCCCATGCCCCAGCCGGTGCAGATCACCTTGTCGCCGGCCTTCCATTGCGGGTGCGACGACTGCTCGACGGTGCCGGCGAGATCGATGCCCGCAATCATCGGAAAGCGCCGCACCACCGGAGCCTTGCCGGTGACGGCGAGGCCATCCTTGTAGTTCAGCGCCGACCATTCCACCCGCACCGTGACGTCGCCCTCCATCAATTCGGCTTCGTCGAATTGCGTGAGCGCGACGGTGGTGCCTTTTTCCGCCTTGTCGATCCTGATCGCCCTGAAGGTTCCCAACGCCAACTCCTGGAAGCATGTTTGTCGAATTTCCGAACCTTGAACGGATCAGACCGGCTGCGCAACCGGGCGTGCCACCGGCGCTTCCACGATCGGCAGGTTGATCAGCGCCGACAGCACACCGAACAGCACCGACAGCCACCAGATCGGCGTGTACGAGCCGCGGACGCAGTCCGCCCTTGGTCACCGAGTGCGGATCACGGAAGAAATGCAACGAACGCGCGAGGCCGGGAAAATCCGCCGGCCGATCACTTCGCGAAATTAATGCATCGGCATGGAAATCCCAACTGCCAATCCGGCGAAACTTTCCGCTGCGATGCAGCGTTGCATATCGAGGCAGGCAGCTCTGACGATTTAACCGTCCGGGCATCTGGCGATGCCTCGGATCGCATGCTATATTTGATTTGCTCGTTATGAGGATAAGTCAAACTCCTCGTTCCGCGTCGAACCCTCTGCAGCCCTGCGGGTTGGTTCGGATCATCGACGCACAACTTTGAAAGCACCGGCCCATCGAGGTCGGATTTCTCAACATCTAAATATGCTCATATTGAGTATATTTAGATGTCCAAGGAGGCATCCATGCCGATCGCTGGAATTTACGGTCCCGACGATTTCGGAAATCCCGTCCACGGGCGTTCCGCCCCGCCGGCGCGCAACCGCGTCAGTCCCGCCGAGCGCGCGCGGGCGCTGCCGATGCCGTCGCTGGAATGGACCGCCGAGGTCGAACGCGCCACCGCGCATCTGTATGAGCGGGTCAGGAACGTGATCTCGCCGGTCGAGTGGCCGTTCATGGCGCCCTATGTCAAGGCGATCAACGAACTGAAGAAAACCCGCGGCGCGGTCATCCTGGCGCACAATTATCAGACGCCGGAGATTTTCCATTGCGTCGCCGACATCGGCGGCGACTCGCTGCAGCTCGCGATCGAAGCCACCAAGGTGAAGTCCGACATCATCGTGCAATGCGGCGTGCACTTCATGGCCGAGACCTCGAAGATCCTGAACCCGGACAAGACGGTTCTGATTCCGGATTCGCGCGCCGGCTGCTCGCTGGCATCGAGCATCACCGGCGCCGACGTGCGGCTGTTGCGCGAACGCTTTCCCGGCGTGCCGGTGGTGGCCTATGTCAACACCTCGGCCGACGTGAAGGCCGAAGTCGATATCTGCTGCACCTCGTCCAACGCGGTGCAGGTGGTGGAGAGCCTGCATGCGCCGACGGTGATCTTCCTGCCGGACCAGTATCTGGCGAAATATGTCGCCTCGCAGACCACGGTGAAGATCATCGCCTGGAAGGGCGCCTGCGAGGTGCACGAGCGCTTCACCGGCGACGAACTGCGCGCCTATCGCGAGGCCGATCCGTCGGTGCAGATCATCGCGCATCCGGAGTGCCCGCCCGACGTGCTGGCCGAGGCCGATTTCACCGGCTCGACCGCGCACATGATCAACTGGGTCCGCAACAAGCATCCGAGGCGCGTGGTGATGATCACCGAATGCTCGATGGCCGACAACGTCCAGGCCGAACTGCCCGACGTCGAGATGGTGCGGCCGTGCAATCTGTGCCCGCACATGAAACGGATCACGCTGCCCAAGATTCTGGACAGCCTGATCTACCTGCGTGAGGAAGTCACCATCGATCCCATGATCGCCGAAAAGGCGCGGCGTTCGGTCGAGCGGATGATCAACCTGAAGAACTGAATTGAACGAAGACGTCGCCGAGCCAGGCGAACGCGGCGACACGGCGTATGGGTCGCCGCATTCGCGGAAGACGACGAGCAGCGGAATCCGACATGCAAAATCAGGATCATGATCTTACCCGCAACACCGACGATGTCGTCATCGTCGGCGGCGGCCTCGCCGGACTGTTCTGCGCGCTGAAACTGGCGCCGCGTCCGGTCACCGTGATCTCCGCAGCCGCTCTGGGCGAAGGCGCCTCGACGGCGTGGGCGCAAGGCGGCATCGCAGCGGCGGTCGCCGAAGGCGACAGCGCGGAGGCGCACGCCGCCGATACCATCGCGGTCGGCGCCGGCCTGGTCGATGCAGGCGGTCGCGCTGGGACTGGCGCGCGAAGCCGGCGCCCGTATCCGCGACCTGCTGCACTACGGCGTTCCGTTCGATCGCGACCTCGAAGGCAAGCTCGCGGTCGCCCGGGAAGCCGCGCATTCCGCGCGACGCATCGTGCATGTGCGCGGCGACATGGCCGGCAAGGCGATCATC
This sequence comes from uncultured Alphaproteobacteria bacterium, assembly GCA_963734795.1. Classification (GTDB taxonomy): domain Bacteria; phylum Pseudomonadota; class Alphaproteobacteria; order Rhizobiales; family Xanthobacteraceae; genus Bradyrhizobium. The sequence goes on along the minus strand of CAVTIW010000005.1, from coordinate 12,699 downwards.
GCCGCGCTGATCGAAGCCGTGCGCGCGACGCCCTCGATCCGGGTGATCGAAGGTTATGTCGCCGAAGCGCTGTTGACCGAGGACGGCGCGGTCACCGGACTGCAATTGCGTCGAGGTCGGCGACGCCACCGCAAAACCCGTGACGATTGCGTCGCGCGCGGTGGTGCTGGCGACCGGCGGCATCGGGCATCTCTATGCCGTGACGACCAATCCGGCCGAAGCCAGCGGCCTCGGGCTTGCGATCGCCGCGCGCGCCGGCGCGGTGATCGCCGATCCGGAATTCGTGCAGTTTCATCCGACCGCGATCATGGTCGGCCGCGATCCGGCGCCGCTGGCGACCGAAGCGCTGCGCGGCGAAGGCGCGACATTGATCAACGACAAGGGCGAGCGCTTCATGCTGGCGCGCCATCGGCTCGCCGAACTCGCGCCGCGCGATATCGTGGCGCGCGGCGTGTTCGCGGAAATCGCCGCCGGCCACGGCGCGTTCCTCGACGCGACGGCCGCGCTCGGCGCGCATTTCGCCGAGAAATTTCCGACCGTCCATGCCAGCTGCATGTCCGCCGGCATCGACCCGGCGAGACAGCCGATCCCGGTGGCGCCCGCCGCGCATTATCACATGGGCGGCATCGCCGTGGATGCGCGTGGCCGCACCTCGTTGCCGGGACTGTGGGCCGGCGGCGAAGTGTCGTCCACCGGCGCGCATGGCGCCAACCGGCTGGCGTCGAACTCGCTGCTCGAGGCCGTGGTCTATGCCGCGCGCATCGCCGAGGATATCGACGGCAACGCCATCGCCGCGCCCGCCTGCGCGCCGGCGGAGCCCATCACCCCGCGAAATTGCGCCATGCCGCCGCTCACCGGAAACAAGCCTGCGGGCGATGATGACCTCGCATGTCGGCGTGATCCGCGATGGCGACCGGCTGGCGCAAGCCGTGCGGTCGTTCGCGGCCATCGAGCGCGACACCGGCAATATCGCGCTGCGCAACATGGCCACCACCGCGCTGTTGGTCGCGGCCTCGGCCTGGGCGCGGCGCGAAAGCCGCGGCGCGCATTTCCGCTTCGATCATCCGGCCGAAAAGCCGGCGCTGGCCCATCGCACCATGACGACGCTGGCCGCGGCGCGCGAGATCGCGGCCTCACTCGCCGAGCGCGCCGCGGCGCGGTCGGCGCAACCGATGACCGCCTGACGGGAAACCCGCATCATGACAACATCCGCCTCGCTGCTGCATCCGGACGCCTTTCTGTCGCCGCTCGCCATCGACGAGGCCGTGCAGCGCGCGCTGAATGAAGATCTCGGCCGCGCCGGCGACATCACCTCGATGGCCACCATCCCCGAAACCACCCACGCCCATGCCGTCCTGGTCGCGCGGCAAGCCGGCGTGATCGCCGGACTGCCGCTGGCGGTTGCGATGTTTCAGAAACTGTCGCCGGATATCAGCATCCAGGCGCATGTTCGCGACGGCGGCGTCGTCGCCGCGGGCGTGCAGGTGCTGACGATTTCGGGACCGGCGCGCGCCGTGCTCGCCGGCGAGCGCACCGCGCTGAATTTTGTCGGCCGGCTGTCCGGCATCGCCACCCTGACCGCCGATTATGTCCGCCATACCGCCGGCACCAAAATGCGGATCTGCTGCACCCGCAAGACCACGCCGGGCCTGCGCGCGCTGGAGAAATATGCCGTGCGCTGCGGCGGCGGCTTCAACCATCGCTTCGGGCTCGACGATGCGATCCTGATCAAGGACAACCACATCGCGGTCGCCGGCGGCGTCACCGCCGGTGCTGCAGCGCGCGCGGGCGCATATCGGGCATCTGGTCAAGATCGAGATCGAGGTCGATACCCTGGCGCAACTGCGCGAAGTGCTCGACACCGGTTTGGCCGACGTGGTGCTGCTCGACAACATGGATATCGCCGAGCTGACCGAGGCGGTGAAGCTGGCCAAGCGGGCGCGTGGTGCTGGAGGCCTCCGGCGGCGTCACGCAAGGCTCGATCGCGAAGATCGCAGCGACCGGCGTGGACTATGCCTCGTCCGGCGCGCTGACGCATTCGGCGCCGAATTTCGACGTCGCGCTCGATATCGATGCGTGAGTGGACGCTTCGAGTCGATCGGAACTCTGGACTAGCGCCGCACCGTCGTCTCCGACATCTCCGCGGTGCTCTTGGCGGCTTCGGCGAGTTCGCGCCGAAATTTCCGCGGTCTGAGCCGGCGTTCCCCAACTCGGCGCCTCGCTGCCGTCACCCCAGGCGCGCGGCCGGTAGAAGGTGTGCACGCCGAATTTGTACATCTTCTTCATCTCGCTCACCCAGGACGGGCGCACCCAATAGGCGTGGTAATGCGTCGACTTGTCGACTTCCGGCAGCCAAAGCTGGCCGTCGAGCATCGCCTTGGCGATTTTCCTGGCGCGGTCCCACATGTCGGGTTCGCGGACGACGTCGGCGACGTTGTCGCAGGCGAAGGTGAACTGGCAGGCCATATGATGGTGCTTGTTCTGGTAGACCACGCCGCACACCGTGGTCGGATAGAAGCCGGAGAATGCGCGGTTCATCACCACCTGGGCCACCGCGATCTGGCCGCGCACGGCTTCGCCGCGCGCTTCGAAATAGACCGCTTCGGCGAGGCATTTCTCCGATTTGGCGCGCGCCTTCTCGTCGAACAGGCCGAGCCGCTCGGCCGGCGTCTTGGCGCGCTGATTGTCGGAATTGACTTCGCCCTTGGCGGCGACGCTCTCGCCGCTCTCGACCGGCTTTGGACGGCTCATCCGCGGCCGACGGCAGCGACGCCATCCTTCATGTCCGGATCGGGAGCGCCCGGCGTGCACCACCATCGGCTCCTCGCCGGGTTGCCAGCGTTCCATGCTCTCCGCCGATGCGCCGAGCGAGGAGCTTCCGAAAAACAGGCTCGCGGTCTTCACCGAAAAGCCGTCATGCGATGGAGCGGGCTCGAGCGGGATCGCGACGGCATCGGGCGCGACCTTCAGGTCGTCGAGCGGCTGGGCTTCGAGCGACATCGAAACATCGTATTGGGCAAGCGGCGGCGCGCTCAGCGCTTCCTGAAGTTCCGGATCGAGCGGAAGACGTTCCGATGCGGGTGCGGCGTCGGCGGTTTTGGCGCCCATCACCGATGCGTTGGACGTCGAGGGATCGTCGTTCGAGGGCGCGGCTTCGGCCGGCGCGCCGGCTCGGGCGAGAGCTTGACCAGGCGGTCGCCCTTCAGCGTGCGATCGACCTTGGGGAAATCCGACGCCTGATAGCGCGGCGGCGGCTGTGCAATCGGATTGCGCGTCACCGACCCGGTGATGTCGATGCCCTGATTGTCGAGGCTGGCCAGCCGATAGGTCGCGGATCTGCGGAGAGGAAGTCCCGATCGGCCTGCCGAAACTGTAAGTGGCGAGCTGGATGGTGCTGGCGGCAGAGAACACCCGTTTCTGCCAGCGTTCGGCGACGCCCGGCTGCCGGGCCAGCAGAGACGCGATATCCTGATATCCGAGTTCTGTCGGGATCAATGCGAAGACGCAAAGACCCAGGCCGAAGGCCGCGAAACGCGCGCCCTTCGGCCGGTTACGCACTACTGACATCGATATGCTCACGCAACGCTACACACACGCAACCGAACCCCAGTACATCCGTGCAATTCGATCTTTTTTGGTGGTATCGAATTTAGGTTGCCGGGGAGTTAATCGGTGGTGCGCGCGGGATACACGCAAGCCGTCGCCGGCGTTTGCCTGATCACATCGAAAACCTTGGTAAACAGGGCGCTCGAATAAAGTGGTAAATATCGCGTCAACGAAAATGATGAAGAGAGTTTCAGCGGCGCGCGAATTTTTTTCCGCACAACGACGGGGTTCCCGTGGTCGCGCCATAAAGTTGGAACCTCAACGGGTAGCGAGCGTCGTACCGCGATTTCTCCGTGGTTGCGAGCCAACGGGTCGCGCCAATGCACGCCCGATGACAGGCTCCGCGAAGCAATCCATAGCCCCGAAGTAAACTGGATTGCTTGGTCGCTCGCGCTCCTGGACGGCAGTTCCTTTAGTACAACGGTGATACCAGCCTACGCCTGGCCGGCGGCCGACTTGCCGAGCGCGGCCTGCGCCGCGGCCAGCCGCGCGATCGGCACGCGGTAGGGCGAGCACGAGACGTAATCCAGTCCGATCTCGTGGCAGAACGCCACCGACGCCGGATCGCCGCCATGCTCGCCGCAGATGCCGACCTTGAGATCGGGACGGGTCTTGCGTCCGCGCTCAACCCCGATCCTGACCAGTTCGCCGACGCCGTCGCGATCGACCGAGATGAACGGATCGACCTCGAGAATCCCCTTGGCGATGTAGGTACCGAGGAATCCGGCGGCGTCGTCGCGGCTGATGCCGTAGGTGGTCTGGGTCAGATCGTTGGTGCCGAACGAAAAGAACTCCGCGGTCTGGGCGATGTCGCCGGCCAGCAGGCAGGCGCGCGGCAGTTCGATCATGGTGCCGACCTGATAGCTCAGCTTGGCGCCGGTCTCCTTCATCACCGACTGCGCGGTGGCGTCGATCCGCGCCTTGACCAGGTCGAACTCCATCTTGGTCGCGATCAGCGGCACCATCACCTCGAGGCCGACGGCCTTGCCGGTGCGTTTTCCCGCTTCGACCGCGGCTTCAAAAATGGCGCGCGACTGCATCTCGGCGATTTCCGGATAGGCAATGGCGAGCCGGCAGCCGCGGAAGCCGAGCATCGGATTGAATTCCGCGAGATCGCGGGCCCGATCGGCCAGCCGGCGCGGATCGGTGTTCATCGCGCGCGCGACTTCCTCGATCTCGGCCTGGGTGTGCGGCAGGAACTCATGCAGCGGCGGATCGAGCAGCCGGATCGTCACCGGCAGGCCCTTCATGATCTCGAACAGTTCGACGAAATCCGCCCGCTGCATCGGCAACAGTTTTGACAGCGCGGCGCGGCGGGCCTGCTCGTCCTCGGCCAGAATCATCTCGCGCACGGTGCGGATCCGGGTTTCCTCGAAGAACATGTGCTCGGTGCGGCAAAGCCCGATGCCCTCGCCGCCGAACTTGATGGCGGTGCGGGCATCCTCCGGGGTATCGGCGTTGACGCGAACCCCGAGCTTGCGGACCTGGTCGGCCCAGCTCATCAGCGTGCCGAATTCGCCCGACATTTCCGGCTCGATCATCGGCATCCGCCCGGCCAGCACCTGGCCCAGCGAGCCGTCGATGGTGATGACGTCGCCGGTTTTGAAGGTGCGCGAGCCGACGCTCATGGTGCCGCGGCCGTAATCGACGCGGATCGAGCCGCAGCCGGAGACGCAGGGCTTGCCCATGCCGCGCGCGACCACCGCGGCGTGCGAGGTCATGCCGCCGCGGGTGGTGAGGATGCCTTCGGCCGCATGCATGCCGTGAATGTCTTCGGGGCTGGTCTCGATCCGCACCAGAATGACCTTGCGGCCGTCGGCCTGCAGCTTTGCGGCCTCATCGGAAGAGAACACGATTTCCCCGGCGGCAGCGCCCGGCATCGCCCAAAAAGGTTCGAGCGTCGCCTCCAGTCCGCGACTCGACTTGCTGCTCGAACGGTTCTGGCAGCTCGTCGATCGGCTCGAAGAGGCATTCGAACCGACGACGTGGCAGGCCTTTTGGCTCACCACGTTCGAGAACCTGAACTCCGTCGAAGCGGCGAGTGCCCTCAACATCACGCCGGCCGCCGTTCGCTTGGCAAAGGCCCGCGTCCTGCGCCGCATTCGCGAGGAGGACGCCAGCCTCGCCGACGAACTCAATATCGCGAAGGGGTGAGCGCCCCGTGGCCAGTCGCCAAAACCACCATAGGCCCGTGTGCGGTACTAGCGCACGATCTGTGCTCCGACTATCCCAAAATGGTGGATTTGGGTGCCACTGGCGGGGCCCGGCCATTGGGGCCGGCTCAGGAAGCCGGGGGCCCGCCAGTGTCTTCGTTCGCGGGCCAAGCGGCATCGGCACTGGACTTCGGCGAGCTCAGTCGAGCCGCGGCCCAAAGCTGCCGCGAGTGGCACCCTGTGGCATCCAACATTTGAAAGTATACGGCATAGTAGCGGCGGCCCCGGCGGAGCGCGTCGGTTCAACCATGTCGTCCGCCCACGTCATGTCCTGGCGATGCGCCAATCCGTTCATGTTTAATGGGAAGCTACGTCCGAAGGGGGATTTTGTCTCTGCACCGAGACTCCGGCTACCGGAGCGCCTCGGCCGCGGAAAAACCGATCGTTGCGCCGTCCATGTCATCGTGCCCGTTACGAACCGAGCTGGAAAATCTGATCGCCGGCAGGCTCGACGCCGAGCGGCATCGGGAGCTGGACGGGCATATCGCGGCGTGCCCGTCGTGCCAGGCAACGCTGGAGACACTCGCCGAACCGCAGGACGCCTTCCTCTCCGCCGTTCAGGAGCTCGCGACCCTGACCGTCCATTCCGCCAGTCCGCCCCTGCAACAGGCGATCGACCGGATCAAATTGCTCCCGCACGTCAGTGATGCGGCGTCTGCCGTGCAGGGGAGCAACGCATTCGTGGACCATACGTTGGGGGACTTCCGCATTGTGCGGCAAGTCGGCCGCGGTGGAATGGGCATCGTCTACGAGGCGCAACAGATTTCGCTCGGCCGCAAGGTCGCGCTGAAACGCTCCCGTTTGCCGGGCTCCTCGATCCTCGCCGGTTGCAACGGTTCCAGAACGAGGCACGGGCGGCCGCCAGCCTCGAGCATCCGCACATCGTCCCCGTTTACGCCGTCGGCGTCGATCGTAGCGTGTACTACTACGCCATGCGGTTTATCGACGGGCCGAACCTCTCGGAGATCATCGACCAACTGCGCGACGGATGCGGCCGACTTCCAGCGCCGGCGGCAAATCGGCAGTCGACCGCCACGCTGCCGCCGGCTCTCAAGCGGCCGCCGCGGCCCGCCGCGTCGGTGGAACGGCGGCCTCGGAGCCTCGACCAAAACGGATCGGACCGCCGCGCATCGGGGTCCGAGGACGGGGACGAACTCGATTCCGACAGTCTGCAGCTCTGGGCCGACGACACCTCGCCGATCGCCGCGGCACCGACCGAGGACGGCGCGCCGCCGGTGCCTGCCGACAGGTCGGAGCTCTCGGGGCCGCAGCATATTCGCCGCGTCGTGCGGCACATGATCGAAGCGGCCCGCGCCTTCGACTACGCCCACGAGCGGGGCGTCGTGCATCGCGACATCAAGCCGTCCAACTTGATGCTCGACTCGAACGGCGCGTTGTGGATCACCGACTTCGGCCTGGCCCGGATCGAGGCCGACCCGACCTTTTCGGCCACCGGCGAGGTGATGGGAACGCTTGCGCTACATGAGTCCCGAACAGGCGCTCGGCAAGCGGGGCGTCGTCGATCATCGCAGCGACATCTACTCGCTCGGCGTCACGCTGTACGAGCTGTTGACGCTGACGCCATCTTCCCCGACGTGCCCGATCCGGTCGTCCTGGCGAAGATCGCCGCGGAGGATCCCGACGCCGCCGCGACAGCTCAACCGGTCGATCCCCGTCGACCTGGAAACGATCGTGCTCAAGGCCATGTCGAAGGAGGCCGCCGAGCGCTATGCGACGGCCGTGCGAATTCGCCGACGACCTGGCGCTTTTCCTGCGAGCACAAGAAAGATCAAGGCCCGGCGGCGGGGTCTGGCCGACCGCCTGGCCCGCTGGCTGCGGCGTCATCCCGCCGGGCTCGGCGTGGCCGGCGACGGCGGTGATCGCGCTCTTGCTCATGGCCGTCGGCTTCGCCAGCTTATTCGGCCGTCTTGCGTCAGACGATCAAAGAACGGGACGAAAGCAATGCCCGCCTGAAGGTCGCCAACTTCAAAGCGGCCAACGCCCTCCGCGAGTCGAAAGAATCCGGCGAGCGGGCCGACCGGGCGCTGCAAGAATCGCGGCAGCAAGTCTATGCCCAGGACATGGAACACGCGACACGCGCGCATCGACGGCGGAAGACGTGAGCCTGGCCTCCAACCTCCTCGGCCAGTCATGTTCCGCGCGACGGCGAGAGCGATTTGCGCGGCTTCGAATGGTATTGGCTGCGGGGCCGTTCGAGAGGCACGGGACACACCCTTCACGTCTCGCAAAAACCGCGTCTACGACGTCGAATACTCCCCGGACGGGCTCCGCCTGGCGACAGGAGGAGCCGACGGCGTCCTGTATGTGTTCGACACGAAGAGCGGACGGGAACTCTTCCGCGTGCCGACGGGCCAGATCGAAATCAATGCCGTCGCCTTCTCTCCGGACGGCAAGACGATCGCGACAACGGGCGACGATGCGACGATCCGTCTCTGGGACGCGCAAGACGGCAAGCCGCGGCTCCGCATCGAGGGTCCGCAAGGACGACATGCCTTTTCCGTCCTCTTCACACGCGATGGCCGCCAGATCGTGAGCACCGGCAACGATCCCGTGATCCGGATTTGGAATGCCGAGACCGGCGCAATTGGAGGCGAGAGCTGAGGAATTCCGACGCGGAACGATCGTCACGCAAATCGCGCTGTCGCGCCGACGGCAAGACGCTGGCGTCGGGGAGCGACGACGGCGCCGCGCGGCTCTGGGACCTGCCGACGCGCACATGTCGCCGCGTCTTGCGGGTGCAGGAAGGCTCGCTGCCTGGCCGTCGCCTTTTCTCCCGATGCGAAGCTCTTGGTCGACGGGGTACGCGGATCGCACGGTCCGCGTCTGGAAATGTGCCGACGGAACGACCGCGCCGACGGCCGCCTGCGGGACGCTTTGCACGACGTCTGTTTTCTTCCGACGCGGAGAGGGAGTCCTCGCCGCCGACGGCGGCGGGACGATTCGCATGTGGAAGCTGTCCGCGAGCACTTTGGACCCCCGGCCGACGACGATATCTGGCGGCCTTCTCCTCGATCTTGAGCGGCCAATCCGACGGCAGCATTGCCCGCTGGAAGCGCCATGTCGGGGCCATTCATCGCATCTGCCGTCGATCGCGCCGGCAACACGGTGGCGTCGGCCGGAAATGACGGAACGGTGAGCCTCACCGAAATGCGAACACGACGTCGAGGGACCGGGGGCACATTTGAATACCTGGCTCGCCTCGCAGTTTTATTTCGGACCACACGACGAGCTGCTCTGGACGCGACAAAGGAACCGCGGGAGAAGGTTACACCCGGGAAAAACGCTTGGATTTAGATCTTGAAACCGGGAGTGAGGAACATTTGGCGACCCGGTCCGAAGAACAGCATCTCCGGGATCGCCTTGACCCCCGACGGGAGGACTCTCTTGTTGGGGCACGAGTCACGGCAAAATCACGATTCGACCGCCGGTACCGCACACTTCTGAAACTTGGGACCGAGGGATCCGTACGCCGAGGGCCATCCGGAGCTGAAGACCACCATCGACCAGTTGGAGTTCGCACCTGACGGACGCACCCTGATCGTGCGGATTGGGGACAGTGCGGGCAGTCTGCGTTTGTACGATTACTCCGAGCGCCAACAGCTCGATCAATTCTAACTCAGACAGTCGACGAGCCCGTCGTGCTCTCACGCTCCGGTCGCTGGCTTGCCGGCAAACGGGCGCGTGGGCTCCCTCTGGGATCTGCGATCGCCGGCTTTCTCCGGCCGCCAATTCAGTTCGGCAAACACATCATTCTCGCCCTGGCCATCGCACCCGACGAGCGGATGTTCGCCACAGGCGGCGAGGACCGGAAGATCGGCCTGCGAGGTCTGCCCGACGGTCTTGTCCAGAAAGAGCTGATCGGCCATCAAGCGTTCGTGACTTGTCTGGCGTTTTGCCCCGATGGACGAACGTTGCTCTCGGGCGACCTGGCCGGGACCGTGAAAGTCTGGAGCGTGCAAACGGGCCGCTTTCTCTGCGATCTGGCTCATCAAGCCCAGAAGATCGACCGAATCCAATTCTCGCCCTCCGGACGCTACCTGGTTTATGCCGCCTATCAAGGCCCGCTCGTCGTCTTCGATCTGCGGAAGCTCAAAGCCGACGATTGAACCGCCGGCTGCCGGGCTCTCAGGTGATTTCTCGCTCGAAATACGACTCGGTCAACGCAGAGTGCTGATCGCTCTCGAACAGATCGGTCGGTTCCTCCGACACGACGCGGAAACCGAGCCGGCGAAAGATCTCGACGTTACCGGTCTGCGTGACGGTGTAAGTCGACAGTTTTTTGGCGCCAGATTTTTTCCCAATCGCGTCCAGTTCCGACACCAGCCGTCGGGCGACTCCCTGTCGACGCGAGTCCAAGTGCACATCCAGCGACAGAAAATGGACGCGGTCTCCCTCGATCCGATATTCCACCGCACCGATCACGCGCCCGTCGCACAGCGCGACGAGCTGCGTGAGCGAGGTTGAGATCGTCTGCTTATGGGCAATCGCTTTCTGATTCGGGCGATAAGTCTTCCGCAGCGTGGCGATCGCGGAAGCTTTCACCCGTTCGATCCCGTCGGCGTCGTCAGGCCGCGGCGGACGAATTGTGAGTTTGTCAGGAACCATGAACTTCGGCCCATCTACGGGTTTTACGATCATCTCCCCAAAGAAATGTGCTCCAACCACATTGCCGATCGCAGCGAGCGCCTCATCGAATTTGTCACCCTCAACGCGTCCTAATGGTCCCTCGAAGAGGTGAGCGATCGCGGTCACGGCAATACTCTCGCCCTGCAGCACGCAGTCTTCCGTGAGCCCCGGCTGACTGCCGCTTGGGAAGAAAACGCAATTTGGCATCGTTCTTCTTTCGCCCAATCGCTTTGACGTAAATGCGACGGTGACGACTGTGTCGCCCTGGTTGAGCCCATCGCGGGAGACAATGAGCACGCGATGGTCGCTATGAGGACCGTCCGAACAACGGTAAATCTCGCCCTGTCGCCACACGCTACTCGTTGTCCGATGCGGCCATTTGTCGACGTGCTTCGGCACCCAGCTCAGCACGGGTCAACAGGCTGAGTTTGTCTTCGATCTCTTCGAGTGAACGTAGAAATTCGTCTGACAATGGCGGATTACAGTCAATGCTTTGTTGCTTGACCAATTGATCCTTCCGCACCTGCGCCTCTCGAAGCCAATCACGATAGCCGTTGAGTATCAGCGATTCTGACTCCGGAGTGAACGACACCTCTCCCCGCCTCAAGGCGTCACGCCAGGCGGCCTCAACGTCTTTTAGAGCTTTGAGCGAGGTCAGTGTGACGCGAAGCAATGCGTCAAATGCTTGGCTGTTGTCGGCCATATGCTGCCGCGCATGTTCATTGAGACGGCTTTCCATGTCGACGGTCGTCATGGTCGTTTTGAACCTCTGAAACACGACAAGGCAGGGTCTGGCGACGTGAAGCCGGCAGCAACATTCGGCCGCTGCTGAGTTCTCGTCGGAATCCTGAGACCCGTTAAACGATCCTGCTAAATTATACTGCACTGGCAATGCGGAGCCGTACAGCGAAACTGAGAAAGGGACTTGCCGTTCGCCAGCGGTGACTCGGTCTTACAGTCGATTCAAGCAAAATTCCGGGCGAACTGGTAACATCCGGCTTGCCGCTCCTCAATGCCGACATCAGCTCCAAATCTCTGAGCCCGATTCGCGTCAGGAACATCAGACGAATTTGTCAGGGCGAGCCCGTGATGTCCTTCGACCAAAGTAAGCGGCAGAGTGACCTTACGACGCGTCCGTCCCGACGCCGCGTTTTGCAGGCGGGCAGCGGACTGCTCGCGTGGTTGGGTCTGTCGCGGCTGGCGGGGGCTGCTGCGGCTGGAGTGGGGCAGGGCCGGCCGCGGGCGAAGCACTGCATCCTCGTCTATTTGCTGGGCGGACCGCCGCATCTCGACATGTGGGATCCCAAGCCCGAGGCGCCGGCGGAAATTCGCGGGCCTTTTGAGTCGATTGCCACGTCCGTTCCCGGAGTGCGATTCGGCGAGCATCTCCCGCTTCTGGCGCGGCGGGCCGATCGGTTGGCGCTCATCCGCTCGATGAGCCACGACAACAACGACCATCCCTACATGGCGTATTACACGCTCACGGGGCGCGTTTCACCGGTGCCGCTCGGGGCCAATACGGTGCTGGCGCCGTCTCGCAGCGACGATCCGCACATCGGGTCGATCGTCTCGAAATTCAAACATGCCGACCGGAACGTGCCGGGATATGTCGCCATTCCCGAATTGACCGTGCGGATGGCGCCCGTGCCGGTGGCCGGCGGCGGGCGGGCCGGTTATTTGGGGCCGCGGTACGATCCGCTTCCCATCAACGACGATCCCTCGCGGCCGATTGCGTCGCTCGCGTTGCCGACGGGTGTCTCGCGCCGCACGCCTCGACGGGCGCGAGGAGTTGCTGGCCGTGCTCGATGGCCGCACGCTCAAGAGTCAGCGGGCGGCCGAATACGCCGCGACGCGGCGGACGGCGATGCACCTGACCCGTTCGATCGGGGGAGGCGGGATGTTCGACCTGTCGGCCGAGCGGGCGCCCTTGCGCGAGACGTACGGCCACGGGCGGTTCGGCCAGAGCCTGCTCTTGGCACGCCGGCTGGTCGAGCGGGGCGTGTCGTTCGTCGGCATTCACTTCAACTACATGTCGAAATGCGACGGCTGGGATACGCACAAGAACAATTTCGGGTGTCTCAAAAATGAGCTGTTGCCGCTGTTGGACCGGGGCCTTTCGGCCCTGTTGGACGATCTGGCCGCGCGTGGTTTGCTCGACGAGACGCTCGTCGTCGTGATGGGCGAATTCGGCCGCACGCCCAAGATCAACGCCGACGCGGGCCGCGATCACTGG
>CAVTIW010000004.1:427500-598008 GCA_963734795.1 uncultured Alphaproteobacteria bacterium | reverse complement strand
TTGCCAAAAAGGCCGGGCTGGACATGCGCCCGCGGACGGTCATCATATTCGGCAACCCCAAAGCGGGCACGCCCCCGATGACCAAGAGCGCTACACTGGCAATCGATCTGCCGATGAAGGCCCTCGTCTGGCAGGACGATCAGGACAGGGTCTGGCTCACCTACAATACCAGTGAATACAACGCGAAGTATGTGTTCCCGCGCCACGGTGTTGCTACCTCCGGCGACGTATCCAAAGCTCTTGAAACCTTCCTGACTAAGGTAACTGGCCAGAGCACTCAATGATTTCCTGCATCGCGCCTTGCATAGCCCGTCGAAGATTCCGAGCACGCGTTCAATCGACGGGGCACATCAGCACGGCCGGAATTAAGGGGCGGACACCGCAGATTTGCGATTGTAGTCCCGGACCGAAGCGCGATCTATCGCATTCAAGAGGGCACTCGTGGTGAGCAGCTCGGGAAGAGCTTCGCCCTGTGGCCGCCCCGGTCCGTAGACCAGGTCGAATGGAATACCGTATCGTCCGAAGCGATGAAGATAATCTGCGATCACTGGATTTGGCCGGCTCCAGTCGGCGCGCATTCTTATGACGTGTGACCGTTGGAGCCGTGAACGAACCTCCGCATTCTCCAGCACCCTCAACTCGTTGACCTTGCAGGTCAGGCACCATGTGGCGGTGACATCCACCAGCACGGTGTTGCCGTCCGCGATGAGCCCGGGCAGCGCATCCAAATTGAACACCTGCCACTCCCGCCCCGCCGTGGGCTGCGAAACTGAAGCAACTGCGGACAGACAGAAGACGAGCGGCATGATAGCCAGGCCGGCGGTAATCCATCCGGATCTGCGCGACGCAAGGGCTGCAATGTGGTCTTTGACCGGGGCACTGATCGAGGCTCGATAACCGAGCAAGCACGCCAGCAGAACGGTCGTGATTGCCGTCATCCACGCACCCGCTATGCTCCAGAGCACGAAGATCAGCCAGACCGCCGTCCCCAACAGCAAGATGCCGAGGAATTTCCGCACAACAAGCATCCACGGGCCCGGACGTGGAAGCCAACGAAGGCAGCCAGGAAACAACGCGGCAACCCAATAGGGCATGGCCATTCCGATGCCGAGACACAGGAAAATTGCAAAGATTTCGGACGGCCCGCGCGCCAACGCAAAGCCGACCGCTGTTCCGACGAACGGCGCGGAGCAAGGCGTTGCCAGCAAAGTTGCGAACACGCCAGCGAGGAAAGCCTCGAGCATGGGCCCGCCGGCTCGCTTGGACGCAATAGTCGTTATTGAACTTGGCAAGCCGATTGGAAGCCATTCAAAAAAGCTCGCCGCGAACAAGATCGTCAGCACCGCCATTCCCGCCAGGAACCACGGCTGCTGAAACTGTATGCCCCAGCCGAGTGTCGCGCCGGACCATTTTAGTCCGACCAAGGAAGCGGCCAGAAGCAGAAAGCTGATCATGATGCCGGAAGCCGTTGCTGCCGACCCTAAGCGAACATCGCGCAAACCGCCGCCCGCCTGCCGGGTGAATGCAAAAAGCTTGATCGAAAGCACCGGAAGCACGCATGGCATAAGATTGAGGATGAGGCCTCCCAGTAAGGCTGAAATTAGCGCGGCAAAAAATGCCGAACCATGCTCGGGGGTCGTTGCGCCGGCGGGCCCCTTGAATTCGGCGGCCCGATTTTCGTCGACTAGTGTCAGTGTCAACGGATGGTCAGGCGGTGGCAACGCAACGAGTTCGAACGGTCAAACGCGCAGTCCTCTCAGCGTCCTGCAGCTCGACCTTCGGCGCGGGTGGAATTCCGTTCCCGGCGCCCTCGACGAAGAGGTCGGGCCGGACAAAAGGCTCGGCCTTGCTCTGAAGGTCGACCACGAGGGTTGGTTCCGATGCGGTGCCCGCGAAACGAGTGCGGATGACATCGATACCCGCGGCTTCCGCCGAACCCGGCACACTTTTTCGGGCCGAGTTCGATCAACACGGACTCGGCAGAAGGCCCCCCGGTTCCGGTTGGCAACGGCAGAGCGAGTTCAGCCTCAAGGGGCACGCAGATTTCCGAGCACGCGGCGTACTCGATCGACGCTTTGACCCGGGCCGAGGTGTGAGCTTGTTTTAGATGTAGTTTGACCGGAAGAACCACGTCGTTTTCGTAGACGCTGTTCTGCAATTCCTCGATGACGAGACGATGTGGGGCAGGCCAAGAAATTTCAGCGCCTGAGATATTTTCTGAAGCAGACCAGTCGACCGTTGGTGGGATGCCCGCGTCTCCCGGGGTTCGCCAATAACCGTGCCACCCCTTGGCAAACCGAAATTCTAAGCCTGCTTCGAGGGTCGAAATTGGCGGCGATATGATCCGTCGCTGTGATCAGGCGCACCACCGCCCGACTGCCCCCCACCCAATTGGTAGCGGCAGCATGGGCGTTGCCGGTCCACATGATGAAGCCGACCGATAGCGCAGCGAGAGTAGGGAAACGAGCGAGGGCCATGATGCGTCCAGGACAGTGTCGATGTTAGTCTAAGGTGTTATCGAATGACGGCCGACAGGCTCCAGCAAGCACGCGCGAACTTCGCGTCTGCGATAGAGCTAGCCGGCTCGCACACCCATGTGCGTCAGGCGATCAGGTCGAGCCGTCCGACAGCCGGGAAGCTCCAATGATCTGACCATCGGCCGCTTCGAGAACAACGGCGACGTCCTGGCCTTCGGGAAATCGCTCGTTGATCTGGAGCGGGGCTCCCGACCACTGCCCGACCGAGCGGATCGATCTGACGATGTTCGCCTCTTCCAACGTCCGACCGTTATTCTCTCCGCGGCCGATCGCTGTCGTATGGTCATGGTCAAAGCCGATGAGAAGGATCTTGCCGGCGCCGCTGCCGGAGCCGACCTGGATGGAAACCTGCCCCCCGCCGCTCTTCGTGACGCTGACCGACGCGGCGGTGCGACCTTCGCGTTTCGCCTTTTCGATCGCTGATCCGACATCGTGGCGATGCGAGCCGACCAGTCCGGCGGCGCCATCGACGACGATCTCCGGCGTATAAGACCCATCGCCAAAGCGATGCCCATATTGGTCCTGACGATCCGTGGCGGCTTGCAGCGAATACGGATCCTTCCACCCCAGACGGTCCCAATAGGTTACGTGGAAGGCGAGCGGCAAGACGTCGCGTCGATCCCTGGATAGTTCGTTCAGGTAGGCGTTTGCCGGCGGGCACGACGAGCATCCTTGCGAAGTGTACAGCTCGACGACGATAGGCCGTTCCGCGGCAACGGCGGCGGCAGGATAAAGACCCGCGATAAGTCCAAGTGTTGTAATCAGGCGCGACAGCATGACAATCCTCCTGTGTTGGGTTCATCCATATTCGCAATCGCGGGCCGCTTTGTTACGCTTGACTGCCGTCGGGAGTGCCTCTTGAGCAGGAGCATCAGGTTCGGCTAAGCGCAGATTTCGGTCGAATTGGCTGAATTCGTGTGTCTGGAGGGCTGTCGGATGCGTTCTGCAGGTGCGCGACAAAGCAGCAGGGCGGCCTTCACACGAAATCTTGAAAATGCAGTGCCTCTGGGTTTCGCCAACGACGTCAAGATTCCGCAGAGCGTCACACGCGCATCCTTGAGCCGAGCAGAACACGCCTACGAATTCTGCGACAGACTTTGCTCCCACCAGCGCGACGTCGTCGGCGGCATCCAGTCTCGAAGCAGCCCCTGCGCGCCTCGTCGCAAGAGGCCTTCGTCGAGGGTCAAACTATTGGACCATTCAGTTTCGACGCCGTCCCGGCATCGGAAGCGGTGGTTGGAACAACTTGCCAAATTAGACCAAATGGTCTAGTAAGCGGCATGCGAAGCAAAGAGTTTGATCCCGACGATGTTCTGCAGGAAGCGCTGAAGACATTCTGGCAGCAGGGCTTCGAAGGGACCAACATGCCTGAATTGCTCGGTTCGATGGGTGTCGGACGCGCCAGTTTTTACAACGCGTTCGGCTCCAAACGAGAGGTGTTTCTGCAAATCCTCGATTTGTATTTCGAGACGGTGCGCGCTCACCTCGAGGGCTTGATCTCGGACGTAAGAGATCCCCGGGCCGCCGCCGCATTGCTGATCGATGGAATCCTTGCCGTTGCGAAAAGCCCGGAGGCCAATGCGACGGGTTGGCGCGGCTGTCTGATCGGAAATACCGCGCTGGAACTCGGAGCCAACGATGAGGAGATAGTCGACAGATTGAAAATCGGTGTCGAGATTCTTCGGGCATTGTTCAGGAAGGCGATCTCCTTGCCCTCGAGCGTCGGCGTGAGACGTTCGAAGCGCGAGATCGATCAGCTTGCCCTGCAGCTTGTCGCCAATGTTCAGGGCTTGTTAGTTTTGGCGAAGTCCGGCCTGTCGGATGCCGATATCAAGAGCGCGCGATCCGCGATGCTCGCAACGATCAGGTAAACGCAACCGTCACAACGCGTACCGCTGCACTCAAACAGTTCTTCAAAGGGAGGAGAAAACATGAAAGTCATTTCCGATACGGCGCATGGAGTACTGGACTATTTGACTGTCGCGATCTTTGCCCTGGCGCCAGGCATTCTCGGCCTTACCGGCTTTGCTGCGCTTGTCTCATACGCGCTCGCTGCCATTCATCTTGTCATGACCCTTCTTACGAACATGCCGCTTGGCGTTTTAAAGATTATTCCAATGCGGCTCCACGCGCTGGTGGAAATGCTTGTAGGACCTGTTCTTGTGGTAGCCGCGCTGGTGTTGCCGACCATTCTCGGAGATAAACGCGAATTCTTTTTGGTTATGGGTCTCGTGATCTTGGCGGTCTGGTTGCTGTCAAGCTACGGTCGTCCGGCCGTCGCTCGTCAACCACGTTCGACCTGACCGACGAAGATTTGAAAGTAGCTCGAATACTTTCGCTGACCATGCTCGCGGCGAGCTCAGGGGGCACGCGGTCGGTTGGTCGCCGTGCGGATCAACGAACAGATTCCAGTCATGCGCGAAATCGGATGATCGACAAAGCGACGGCAGGAGGCAAGCGCCTGCTGGAGCGTGTCTGGAGGAGCGGATGGGCTGAGGTATTGAGCGAGCGCGCGGCCGTGTGACCGCGCCAGGTCGCGGATTGAACGGGTCAATGTGTGCAGTTGGCCATTGGTCTCCAAGGGCACGAGCATCGTTCGCACCAGAGACAGGTATGTCGGCCAATAGCCGAGGTGCCGATACATGCTCGCAATCAATGATTTGTCCGTATCCTCGCCGAAGCCGTTTAGTTCTTCGATCAGACGCACCACTTCAGGCTTCAGTGATTGCATCGGCGGCAATTCCGGCAATTTCACTCCGGGCGGTCGCGGCGCACCGTTCGAGGGTGTAACCGGGTCCTGCTGGGTTGGTTCAAAATGCATGACCAGCGCGGAAAGCACTACAAGAGCGAGGGCGTTGGTGTAGTGGTAGCTGTCCAGGATATCCCTGATCCTCGCCACATCGTCGTTGCTCAATCCGGCAGCAGCGAGGGTGTCGTGGGAAAACGATGGCACCACGGGAAAGTCGATCGCGCGTCGTACGGTCTCGGCAAAGCGAGGGGCCGGCCCAAAATAAAGCGGCTTTGCGGCAATCCACGTCCATTCGAGAGCGCCCGGTATCGTCGCGAGGTTGCGCCAGATCAGATTGACGACGCTTGTCCCGAGCACTTGGCGAATGTCAGCATAGATTTCAGCGACCTTGCCTGTCGCATCTGATTCGAGAATCGACGGCACGCTTTCTTTTCCTTGCATCGAGTTCCTCTCAAGCTCATTCTGGCGGCGGCCACCTTCTCTACGCCATCGATGGATCACCGATATGGACAGGCAATAGCTCTCTCTTAACTATCAGCCGGCCCTGTATCTTTTACGGGGACGCTTCGTTGGACCGGCATTATCGAGCAACGCAAACACCGGCCTCGCCAGGCCCTCTAGCAGCTTGCGATCAGGTCGCACACGCGCAAGTACGCGAATGCCGAGTAGAACGTTCAGAAGGAGTCTTGCGAGGTCCTCCGCCGATTGTGCTTTCGGAATGGTCTTGTCACGCTGGCCCGAGGCGACGCATCGAAGAAAAAACGATTTCCACCTCGCCCATGAAGGTGGCCACGATCTGCCGGAGTTCTTCGTCGTGCGGCGCGCTTTCGAGCGCAGAGTTGACCAGCAAGCACCCCCGGCGCTGCCTGTCATTCAAGGATCGTTTAATGATTTCCTGCAGGAACGCAACGATCGCATCCCGCGGGGGAAGGCTGTGCTCGAGACGGCGAATGCGCTCGCGGAAGGTCTGGTCGAGATAGCGATTGAGCGATCGCTCGTAGAGAGTTCGCTTGTCGCCGAACGCATTATACAAGCTGGCGCCAGCGATGCCCATCTCGTCGGCCAAATCGCGAACGGAAGTGGCCTCATAACCGCGAAGCCAGAATTGCTGGATCGCCGCGTCCAGCACGGCTGCCTCGTCAAATTCTCGCGGCCTGGCCATAATAGCTGACGCCCTTCCATTCACCACGTCGGGTATTGCCAACGACGCCTCCATCGAACGGGCAACGGGAGAAAGCTCATGATCCGTCTCTACTTCCATCCTACACCAATCCGGCAAAAGTAGCCTTGATGCTCGAAGAGACCCGCTTGGCGTACCAGCTGATCCCGATCGACACCAGCAAGGGCGAACAGCACGCGCCGGCGTTTCGCGCCATCAATCCGAACGGCAAGGTTCCGGCCATCGTCGATAGCGAAGGGCGGCAAGGAAGCGCGGGTGTTCGATTCCAGCGCGATCCTGCTTTATCTCGGCGAGAAGACCGGGACGCCTGATCGGCTCACCGGCCGACAGGCTCGAATTGTTGTCATGGCTGTTCTTCATCGCCACTGGCATCGGGCCGTTCTCGGGACAGGCCGTTCATTTCCAAGCATGCGGCACCGGAAAAGATCGGCTATGCGGTGAACCGCTATCGCCGCGAAATCGAGCGTCGCTATGAGGTGCTCGACAAGCATCTCAAGGGACGGGAGTTCATCGTCGGGAAAGAGTATTCGATTGCCGACATTTCGGCGTGGGGCTGGCTCGATCGGGCACCGCGCGTATTGCCCGGCGACACCGATCCGCTGAATGTCTTTCCGAACCTCGAGCGCTGGTTCCGCGCGATCGATTCTCGGCCGGCAGTGGCGAAAGCCCGCGCGGTCGGAAAGGACCATGCGTTCAAAGGAGGTAGACGAAGAGACCCGGCGCGCGCTGTTCCCGTCGAATTACCCGAAGATCGTGAGTCTGATGTTTCGATCCCCGGTCTCTTCAAACGTCCACATCCTAAGCGAGTTCAACGATGAAATCTTCGAGCAAAACGGGCCCTCATCACGGGAGGCTCCAGCGGAATCGGTCTTGGCGATTGCGGAAGCCATGTTGGCCAAAGGCGCGCTCATCGTCATCACCGGCCGGCGGCCGGACATTTTGGGCAATGCGTCGGAAAAGCTTCGCGCAAGCGGCGGACACGTCGATTTTGTCGCCGCGGACGTCAGCACCGAAAAGGGTCGAGCAACGACCCTCGAATTTGCCCTCGAGAAGCTCGGCGGTCTCGACATTCTGGTCAACAATGCGGGCGGTGTCAGGGCCGGCCGGCTGGAGGACACGAGCGAAGCCGAGATCCGAACCATGATCGAGGTCGACCTGGTGGCGCCGATCCTGCTCACGCGCGCGGCGTTGCCGAATTTGCGCGCGCAAGCGACCGATGGTCTCGTCGTCAACATCACATCGGGTATCGCGCTCGTCGCCGCGCCATTCTACGCGACCTATGCCGGTGTCAAGGGTGGCCTGGCGAAATTCGGCGAATCGCTCCGCCGCGAACTGAAAGGCGAGGGCGTGCATGTCATGACGGTCTATCCGGGAGCGACGGATACGCCCATGATGAGATCGTCGAAGGCCGGGCCTGAGCTGGGCTTCACCCGCGAACCGCCGCCGCGGTCGCCGATGCGGTTATCGCAGGGATCGAGGAAGATGCCTTTGAGGTCATTCGCGGCGGCGAAGCACGCGCCAAGATGATCGTCTCTCAATCGCGAGGATCCCGCGGCGCTCGACAAGCGTTTCCTTGATCTCAAGCCGGCACTCGCGAGGCGGTGCACGATCATTCGGCGCTGTGATGCTCAAGATCTGGGGACGCACGAACTCGATCAACGTCCAGAAGGTGCTGTGGTGCTGCCATGAGCTAGGTCTCGACTACGAACGTATCGATGCGGGACTGCACTTCGGAGTGAACGACACGCCGGAATATTTCGCGATGAACCCGAACCGGCTCTGGTTCCGACCATCGAGGACGGCGACGTCCAGCTCTGGGAATCGAGCGTCATCGTCCGGTATCTCTCGCACAAGCATTCCACCGGCGGACTTTGCCCCGCCGATATCGCGACGCGGTTCGACGCGGAGCGATGGATGGACTGGCAGACGGCCCAGTTTTGGCCGGTGCTGCGGCCCCTGTACATTGCGCTGATCCGCACCCCGGCGGCGCAGCGCGATGCCGGCGTGATTTCTCGGGCGGAGAAGCTTTCGATTTCCGCGGTACGCATACTGGACGCAAGGCTGGCCGACCGGCCGTTCCTGGCCGGGGACGTATTCACGATGGGGGATATTCCGGCGGCGGTGACGGTCCATCGATGGTACTGCCTCGACATCGGTCGTCCAGAGATGCGGAACGTGATGCGTTGGTACGATCGGATGCGGGAAAGGCCGGCCTTTCGGCGGATCGTTATGACGCCACTTAGCTGAGCCCCCGATCCGGTTTGCCCACAGCGACCGCGCTTCACCTAAACGTGTGAAGCCGATTTGGTAACAAGTCGGACCGGTCGCCGAAGGGATCTCTGAACGACATCGGAGGCTCGAATGCGGTCATGGCACTTTCTTGTTCTCGGTACCTTTGCGGCGACCTCTCTCCATACTGCCGCAGCGGCGGAGCGGCCCGTCGTGGTGGAGCTTTTCACCTCGCAGGGCTGCTCGTCATGCCCGCCGGCCAACGCCTTCCTGAATGAGCTGTCCAGGCAACGCTCCGACGTCTTGGCGTTGGCCTTCCATGTTACGTATTGGGACTATCTTGGTTGGAAGGACCCGTTTTCGCTGCAAACGGCCACCGATCGCCAGGCTCGCTACGGGCAGCGGTTCGGCGACGGATCCTACACCCCGGAAATCGTCGTGGATGGCGGCACCGGCTTGGTGGGTTCGTATCGCGAGGACGTAAACGGTGCAATCGCGAAGGCCCGGACCGACGGCAGGACGGCCGCCGAAGTGCGTGTCGTTGCCAAGGAGGGCAGGGTCTCGATCGATGTAGGTCCAGGGCAGGGCGCCGCGAAGGTTTATCTTGTCAGCTACGATAGGGAGCACGTGACTGCGATCGGCCGCGGAGAAAATCGGGGGCGTACCATGTCGGAGTTGAACATCGTCCGGTCGTTCCGGTCGGTCGCGGACTGGCGCGGAGCACCAGTCCATCTGGAACAGCCGCTTCCGGACGGGGAAGAAATCGCCGTCATTCTGGAGGCTCCGGATGGCCATATCGTCGGAGTGTCCCGGGCTTCCAAGCGGGGCGCTTCGTAACGGCCGGCCGCAGCACGCGTCAGGTTTTCCGGCGTTTCGTAGCTTTGCCGATCACCCGGGGGCTGGAAAAATCCGCTTCGGGTTCGAGCACTCTGTCAGGATTGGGCAGTGGGCCGACGAACGCTTCGGTCCACTCGCCCAGCCTTTCTTCGCGATCGGGCCATGCATCCATAGACTCCTCGTCCCGGTACATCGCGAATGGACGTAGCGTGCTTTCGTAGAAATCGATCTGCGCATGCCGGCGGTATTGACCCGCTGCGTAGCCATTCCAATGCAGCGACTGCGACAGCGGACGACGGTAGCGCCGGTTCTGATCCTCGGCGGGATAGCCGATCGGGATCGTGCCGTAAGCCTTCATCCAGGAGGGATAGCCGAGCAGTTCGGCAAGCTCGCGGTTGGTCTCGTCTTCGCCACCGCCCGACAGCCATGCCGAGGTCAGGCCCTCCGCGGCGACACCCAACTGGATGTTCTGGACCGCGGCGCCCAGGGAGCACAGAAAGATGGCTTCGTTGTTGGCCCGATACTCGGCATCCCATTCAGCCGTGGTGGCTTGCGGGAAGCAGGCTTTCCACCGGGGATCGCCGAGGACGAGAACGATGGCGCCGGTATTGGCGAGATAGGTCTTCTTGACCGCGGGGAAACCCTTGGCGTGATCGACCAGGCGCTGCGCCTGCCTGAGGAATACGGCCATCACGCTGTCGCGCACCTTTGCGTCGTCCACCACGATGAAGTCCCAGCACTGCACATTGGCCCCGGACGGCGCCCACCTGCCGCAATCGACGATCCGTTGCAGCACGTCCCGGCCGATCGTTCGGCCGGCCTCGAATTTCCTGACGCTGCGGCGCTTTCGGATGACGTCCTGAAACAATGCTTGTTCGGACATATGGGACACCTCGCCTCGACTGGGAGCTTCGACTGCGGCTAATATAGCGGACGAGCCACAGACCGCACTCCTCACATCTGAGGAGGACTGGTCATGTCCGCTACGGGCGTGGCCATTCTGGGAGGGATCGAAGATGGCCAGCGTTCGAGCCGTTTGTGCCGATCCGGGCGTTGTCGATGTTCCCGTTCGCTGTTTGGCGGCACTCATGCAGGATGCCGGAACAGGTCGCTTTATCGAGTTGCTCCTCGCATTCTGCCGGGAGAGCGTCGGCGCGGAATTCGTTTCCGTATTCACGCATAGGGGAGCGGGCGGTCCCCAATTGTTCGGAACGGCAACAACGACCGGAGCCGAGAACACCCGCAGGGCTGCCGATGGATACATGCAGCACTACGCGAGCGATGTGAACTTCGGCCTGATGTCGAGGCGGGTAGTCGGCGCCTATACGACCTATCAGACCGCCAAAGATATTTCCTCGAAGAATTACCGCCGCGCCTGTTACGACATGACGGGCATTGCCGATCGGCTGTCCTATCTCCGGATAACGCCCGACCTGTCGCTTTCGGTCAGCCTCTATCGGAGCCTCGGAAGGGGCCGCTTTTCCGAGATTGAACTCGATCGCGCGAGCGCGCTCATGCCGCTTTTGGTTGCCGGCGTCGATCTTCACGGCAACACCAAGTCGGGTTGTGGTCCAGTCGCGACAATCGCTGATGCAGAACGCGCGCTACAATCTCGCTTTCCAGGATTGACCCAAAGGGAATGCCAAGTCGCCGCGCGGGCGAAGGTGGGTCTTTCGGCTAGGCAGATCGGCGTAGATTTAGGGATCGGCGAGACCACTGCGATCTCACACCGCAAAAGCGCTTACCTCCGCATGGGGCTAAAGAGCTTGCACGATCTTGTGAGCTTCTGAGAGGTGCCGCAATACATGCGGCGCAAGAGCGTCAAATTGGCAAAAACTACGACGTCTTGTTCAGGGAAGCGAGCGAGAAACTGCCGGACCAACTCAAAGCCGAATTTGCGCGCACGAAACTGCTCCGCCCATAGCCGCGGAGATCGATGCAAATCACGGTGTGGTTGTTCGCGAGGCGCGCCAATTAACGCCACATCAGGCTGGTTCGAGGAAACCCGTGCGCCATCAGTAGCGGAGATCCTTTTCCATATCGTCTTATGAAAATGGTGTTGTCACCGGTCTTGATTTCCGCCGTCTCGAAGTGACCCGAATTGGCCGCTGTGGCTTTTCCGGCGCGCTGAGCGGCAACATGTCGCGATAGAAGTGCTGATGACAGGGCGGTGCCGGACGCTGCGGTCACAGCCCCACTCGGTGATCCCCATCGGCGGGGCCGTATTGTTGGAAAGCCCACTTCTGGCACTGCCGTCTATCGGCGCAGCTGGTCCAGCGTTTTGAGCCGCTTGCGCCTGGCTGAGAAAACTTCATTCGAGACTACGCCGGATTTGATCAACGCAGGGCGCTCGGCGCGAGTTTTGCTGAGAAACATTTCTCTGCAATCGAATGCCCGACAAATAGCCGGGGCACGGTCGTGTATGGTGCAGCCGTCCCGACCGAGATAGATGCACTCGCCAGTTTCGCCGCACTGTAGGACCGCCGTTGGCCCGGCAGCCGTCGCTATAACCTCGTGCTCGTAGGTCCAAATCAGGTCGCCGCGTTCTGGCAGCAGAGGGATCATGTCGTGGAGGCAACAGGCACGGCAGCCATTGCAGGGGACGTTGCCGAGGGCGGTCATGAGGTGGTCCTCAATGAGGCTTCCAACCGCAGGATCCTGCCGCCCCGAGCACTCGTCAATTGTCCCGAACTGTCAGTCGATTTTACCTAAATCGATGCGAGGCAGCGAAAACGTCCATCCGCCGACACGGCCGTAAATCTTCCAAAGCGAGGCCCTATCAGAGTTTGGATTCCGTATAACTTGCACATCTGCCGTGTTCATGATATGTTCTAGGGGCGGTTAACCGTTAAATCTATCCTCCCAAGTGGGCCGTCATGGCAGATCAGATCGTCATCACGGAGAAAACCAGCCAGGCCAAAGACGTCCGCGCCGCAATTGGTTCTCGCTACGGTGATGTTCTTCCAGCTGAGGGCCATTTGTTCGATCTCCTCGAACCGGAGGACGTTGTTCCGGCCTGGAAGCGATGGTCGCCGATACTTCTACGGCCTGAAGGTCTTTACGGAACGCGCCCGGCAGAGGGTGGCAACAAGGCCGCTAAGCTCAAGGCCATTCGCGAGGCATTGCGCACTGCCAAACGAGTTTGGCTTGCAACCGATTGCGACCGCGAGGGTCAGCTGATCGGTCAGGAAATTCTTGAGCATTACGAGTATCGCGGTCAGGTGATGCGGGTGCTGTTCACCGCGCAGGATTCGCAGACCATCCGCGACGCATTTGGCCGCGCAAAGCCAAATGCCGAATATGCCCGCCTTTACGCCGCCGCCGTTGCGCGCCGACAAGCCGATCAGATTTACAACCTGTCACTCACTCGCACTGCGACCGTCATCCTGGGACAGGGCGCGCGAAGAGTGATCGGGGTTGGTCGCGTAAAGACGCCGACATTAGCCATTGTATGCAAGCGCGAGTTGGAAATCCGAAACTTCGTGCCGCTTGCCTATTTTGAAATTGTCGCCACCGCGAAAGTTGCGGGCGGGCAATTCCAGATGCGGCACGCGCCGCAGGACCGAATTGTTAAGCGCGAAATTGCCCAGGACGTAGTCAAAGCGGCTGAAGGCTTCGAGGGCGCGCTTGCCGTGCGCGTCGAGGATAAGCGGCAAGGGCCACCCAAGCTGCATGATTTGCCATCGTTGCAGAAACTCTGCGGCTCGCGCTTCGGCTGGTCAGCCAGCAAAACGCTCGAAGTGGCGCAGGAGCTGTATGACGGCCAGGGCAAGAAGATTGTCACCTATCCTCGCGCAGAGGTACGCTATCTGCCGCAGAGCTTGATATCGGACGTGCCGCGAATCATAGCCGGACTGCGGGTGGGCCAATCGTTCAGCGCGATCCCTGTACCCGAGCCGCCGGTGATTCGTAGAGGTGCGAGCGGCACCTTCTACGACAAGGGGCTGGAGGGTGCGAGCCATCATGCCGTCATTCCCAATGTCAACACCATCGACAAACTGCCGGAGGTCTGGCCTCGTCTGTCGTCTGACGAGAAGAAACTATTTGACGTCATCGCGCGGGCATATATGGCCGCCCTGATGCCCGACTTCCGTTACCGGCAGACAACCGCAACGCTCGATGTGCGCGGCTTCGAATTCCGCGCAGCCGGTCGCCAGCCCATTGATCTCGGCTGGCGAGCGGCATTCCCGGAGTGGCAACCCGCCGACGAAAAGGGCGATGAAGCGCAATTGCTGCCGCCGCTGCGCAACGGCGAGACCGCGCAACTGCAAGATCCAAAAATTGAGAACAAGGAGACCCGGCCGCCGCCGCGTTACAACGAAGGCACTCTGATCGAGGCTATGCAGAATGCCTGGCGTTTTGTTGATGACGAGGTTCTGCGGGATCGCTTAAAGGAAGCCAAGGGTATTGGCACGCCTGCGACCCGAGCCGAGATCATCGGCGGGCTGAAGAAGCAGGGTTTCCTGATTGCCCAGGGAAAGAATATTGTGCCGACCGAGACCGGCCTGTCATTGTTCGGCGTTCTCAAACAAGCCGATCCGGCGCTAGTCGATCCGGGCGTGACGGCGCAACTTGAATGCCTGCTCGACGACGTCGTTGTTGGCAAACAGGAGATGGTCGGCGCGATTGACGCCGTATGCGATGTCGCCGAGCGCATTATCAGCAAGCTGAAGGAGGGGGCTACCGCGGGGGGACCTTCTTTGCTTGGCAGCGCAGGGGGCAATGGCTCAGCAACGTATCCACCGACGCCTGCGATGAAACGCTTTGCTGACAGCCTCGTCCGGCAAAAGGGCATCAAAGCCACCGCCCGGCTATAAGACGTCGATATCGATCTGTCGCAAATTCCTTAGCGAACACGCGCCTAAAAAGTCCGACGGTGAAACGGCCGGTAAGCTCGACCCCAAACCGGTAAGTCCAGCACAGTTGTTGTACGCCAAGAAGCTGGCGCAGGGGAAAGGTCTCATCATCCCCGATGATGCGAGGACCAACTCGGCTGCGATGTCCGCGTGGATTGATGAGAATCGAGACAAAAAACGACGCAAGCTTAAATGCAAAACCTCCAACAGGCCGGTAGGGTCGGTTGCACCTCAGGCTGCGTCGCCGAAGACGTCTCGAAAACAAAAAGTTGACACCGATGCCGCTTCGATGGCTCCCGCGCCAGCAAACTCAATCAGGACGCCACTGCGGATTCCTTATGGCAACAAGGAGGTCGCGCTGAAGCTCGGTGCCCGTTATGGCTCCGAGGGGTGGTATGCTCCGCCTGGAGTTGATCTTTCTGTATTCGGCGAACGGGGGTGGCTCCTTTAGTTGGCGGACCAAGACAGCACCTAATTACAGTCCGAGCATGATGCGCGGCTTAACCGAACATGGTTCGGCTCTAGCTCGCTCGCGATAGCGGAACAATGTTGCCACCATCCAGGGCCATAGCGGTGATGTGGTCTGCCCACCACTGCATCATTCGCCGACGATCAGGCATCCACTCCGCAGCATTATAGGCGCGCCGAGCCATTCGATTTAATGGCTCGGCGGTAAATTGTGCTTTCAACCTAGGTTCTTTCGAGTCAGGCAAATATACCGGCGGCGTTGAGACGTCCGCTGATGATCCTGCCGCACTACTGCCGGCAGTTTGTCAACGGTGCCGGCCGTGACAATATACATCGAGATGGCAGCGTGGTCGGATGTACACCGTGCGCAGTATGAGGTCGGGCCTCGGAAGTGATTCCGGGGCCTGATTTTTGCTAAGAGATCACTGCGCCTGGTCTTCTGCCGGGCGACCGCCAAGACATCGGTTTCAGCATCCTATTTTCAAAATCTTCTACGGCCTTTTGGGAGGTCGACAACGATGCCTTCGCAAACAATGTGACTCCCAACCAGATCGAATGACAGCTTGTCATATCTTGGCAGCGTCCCGCCTGGACTCGACGGCAGCAACTCGACCCGTCCTTGAATATTTAACGCTGCCTGTCCAGCACCGTGAACGCTGGGGTTCCACATTTTGATCCCGGTCTCTGCCCAACGTCGGCGAATGAGCTTTTCTCTCTCGGACTGTTCGTCGTTTGGTTTCGGCGCGGCAATTGGGATATCGCCGGTCGATACCAAAATAGCGACAGGTTGATCTGCGCTGTATCTGGTGACGCCGCGAGCGTCATCAGGAGATTTTCTGTCCGGCGGCTCACAGCTCGTTCTTGCACCGCGCAGTAGCGCTGCAAATTTTGTAATTACGAACTGCATCGCTCGAAAAGTGCGGAGGCTGACAGCCAGCTTCGTAAAAACCGGAAAGGGCTTTAAGT
Source organism: uncultured Alphaproteobacteria bacterium (assembly GCA_963734795.1). Lineage (GTDB taxonomy): Bacteria > Pseudomonadota > Alphaproteobacteria > Rhizobiales > Xanthobacteraceae > Bradyrhizobium. Next base: position 582,186 of record CAVTIW010000004.1, on the reverse strand, counting down.
TGCGCAAGAGCATTAGACGAGGCCGCCCGATCAAGTAAGCCGCCTTAGTTTGACGTTTCAGGGGTGAATTCCCAACCTTCGCAGATTTCAATATCGGCATCATGGATATGCGCCATTATTTGGCCGAGGTCGCGCATGTCGAGGTACGCGCCGCAGACTGGGCAGTTGCCGAAATGATCGGCCTCGGTTTCCGCCACGCCCTCAGCATCGGTGCCGCGATATTTTCCGACTTCTATCATCGATCCCGCGCCAGCTTCCGGCGACCCTAATGGTGATCCTTGCGTGACGGATCAATCACCCGTTCGACGTGACGGCTGATCGCCCGCATAACGCCAATCCGCGCAAACATCGGCCCGTCATGATCTGCAACCAGCAGCAGCGCCGCCATTGCGGCCTGCCATTCCTCGGCGTCGTGTTCCGCCTTCGGCAGGTTGGTAATGTACAGTGCCGCGTCGCGCAAGGTGACCAGCTTTTTTGCCCTTGGGCAATTCAATCGGTTCGGTAAAGGGGCGGGACCACGTCACCGGCTCATGCAAGCCGCAACGCAAGCTGGCGATCCGGCCCCGCGTAGCTTTCGACGAAGTCTCGGATCGATTCAGGAACGTCCTCGCCCTCGATATCGCAGCGGGTCTGGATTTCGAGGGCAATATCTCTTGAGACATCCTCCGACCAATGCTCATGCGTATTGAAAGCGACAACGCGGATCGGATCGTTGAATTGTCCCGACATCAGATCGGCAATGATGGTTTCGAGATCATCCCGCTCGACTTCGGTTTCTCGGTAAACACTGCCAACCCACCCAAACGGTCAATTACGAGGTAGGCAGTTTGATCCGCACCGTAGGGCACGGTCGTCGGGGTCCAGCCTGCACCAGGCATACGCAACTCCCACGCAACAAACGAAACGATACCACTGTGAAACCCGGATTCAAGCTCAAGGCAAAGACTTTAGCATCGTAGGGTCACAGATCAAACTGATCGTGGATGTGGCATCGAGCCTACCCCTCGTTAACGCAGATGCTAACCAATTGGAAATGGCCATACTAAACCTGAGCACAAACGCTCGTGATGCGATGCCCAATGGCGGCACGTTGACGATTTCTCTGGCCAGCGAGATGATCGTTTCCGGCCACGGCTCGAGTTTGCAATCCGGCGACTATATCCGTCTGTCGATCGCAGACACGGGTGCGGGCATGGATGAGGCCGACTATGGCCCGCGCATTGGAGCCGTTCTTTTCGACCAAGGATGTCGGCAAGGGGGCAGGGCTAGGCTTGTCGATGGTCGACGTATCCGGTATCCCGGCTGGGTGGCGCGTTGACGCTCATGAGCAAGCTGGGTTCCGGGACGACGGTGGAGCTGCGGCTGCCCCCGTACTGATCGTTTCTGGCTTCGCCGGGGCAAACGCAATCGCGCCCGATCTAACCGCGCTGAGTAAACCGTTCCGCCAGGCTGAATTGGTAGCGAGCCTGGCTGGACTGGCGTGAAAATAGGAGCAGACGATCTGCTAGGCGCTGAATTAAGCACGCAAAACGTGATTGCACCGAATGGCCACGGAAGGTCGGCTAAGCTTACGGCCTCTTCCGTTAGAGAACCGGGCTAATAGGGGTCGGCTCAGTTGGTGACCTTTTTCATTTCAAGCCAAGCCCGCAATGCCGCATTTTGGCACATCGCGACATTTCATCGCGTTGCGGAATTTGGTCGCAATCGGAGCATAGCTGACATCGATCAGCCGCACTGATTGAGCTCAAATTTATGATTACGCGCTAGCTGGGCCGGTCACCTTCCCCTCAATATTCATGCGGACGTTACACCGTATGGTCTCAACTGGGCTTCCTAAATACTCGAATGCTATATCGCAAGGACTCCCAGGGTTTTCCTTTGACTTCGGGTCCACGACAACAAGCTGATGTCCAACCTTAAAGTATTCATCCCCGCGCCATGTCGGCTGGATAGTAATTATAGTTTGGGGAAGCGCGACGAGGCGAACCGAACGTGGGACAACCGCACCGACCGACAGACGGAACTTGACGTGATCGACCTTCCGTGCAGAGCGGTCATTGCTGAAGATCTCGCGCATCCGGGTATGGTCGCCGGGCGAGGTATCGAACTTTAGGTTGGTATCGCGGCCCGTGATCGGAGTGATCGGCTTCTGTGCCGGTTCCTTCTGGGCGAAAGCACCGCCGGTCCCAGCTATGAGAGTAATAGCGGCGACCGCTATCAAAAACCTATTGGTGTTCATTGTGGAATTCATTCATGAAACGCTTGGCCGTCCAGCGGCCCCAGACTGCACCAATACGGCCATGTGAGGTTCGTCCCGTTTCGGCTAGGAAACTATTGGAATGAAAGATTTCACTGCGTGTGTGAGACGACACCGCCGAACAGATCAACTCAAGCGAGCTCTCTGCGTCAGCCGGAAAGGATCGGTTGACCGTATATCAGGCCCGTTCAGCAGACCCACCCTGCGGCTGTGTCTGAAAATTAGCCGAGTGAATTAGTGAATCTTCTGCTTGGTTCCAGTGAGCTGCCAGCGCCAAGCGGGCCAGTGCCGGAAGTGATTTTGAGCCTGTCTTATCCATTATTGACGCACGATGGTTCTCCACGGTGCGCTGGCTAATGCCGAGGTCCGCGGCGATATTCTTGCTGGGGTGACCGGCGAGAACCATGTCCATGATCTGGTGCTGTCGCGGAGTGAGGCTCGCGATCGTCGCGGCCGCGGTCTCCCGCGACGCAAACAACTTGCTCGAATTCCGCGATTGCTCGAGCGCGCTATTCAGGCTGGCAAGCAGTTCGCTGCGAGTAATCGGCTTCTCGATGAAATCCGCAGCGCCGGCCTTCATGGCTTCCACCGCCATCGGCACGTCGCTACTGCCGGTGATGATGATCGCGGGGAGCCGGTCGCCTCTGTCGTGAAGCCGGCGAAGCAGCTCAACCCCGTTCATTCCAGGGAGATAGGCATCAAGCAGGAGGCACCCATTTCGTCCGGGGCGATAGGCTCCGAGAAAATCCTCGGAGCTCGAAAAAAGTTCAACAACATGGCCATCATCTTCGAGCACGGCGCGCATCGCCTCACATACTTCATTGTCGTCATCGACAACGAAGACGACTGGTGTATCGAGACTATTAGTCGTTTCGAATGAGTGTCCCGGATGCAGCTCGATTGCGGAATGAGCCTTCGGGAGCAGTCGTTCGATGGCTCGAGTTAGCTCCGTCAATTTCACGGGCTTGCTGAGCTGGATGCAGTCATAGCGAGCGATATCGCCGAGCGTTCCGATCGATATGTCGCCGGTCAGAATGATAACGGGAACTTTGCAATGAAGAGCGTCGCGGAGTTTCGCGGCGACTTGAAGTCCGTCCATACCGTTTGGCAGATTGTAGTCCGCAAGAATGAGGTCCGGCCGGATCGTCCCTCGCGTCGCCAGCGCCAGTGCCTGTGCCTGTCGTAAATTAAATCCGGGCATATCGGTGATGCAGTCCGCCCAAGATTGGGCGACAAAGAATGTGCCCGGCGCGATCGACGGCGCGCGAGACCGGTGCATCTTTCTCCAGGGATAGATGCGTGCGGGCCCCATTGTAATATTTCATGTACGACAGCAGTAGGTGACGGAGGTGGCGCTCGCTGAACACAACAACGTGGTCAAGGCATTCCCTGCGGATCGAACCGATCAGCCTTTCAGCATATCCATTTTGCCAAGGGGAGCGCGGCGATGTTGGCCGATCGCGGATGCCTATCGATCGAAGCCTTCGGATGAAGACCTCACCATAGGCCCCGTCCCGGTCACGAATGAGATAGCAGGGAGCTTGTTCCCAACCGCATGCTTGCGTGACCTGATTTGCGATCCATTCTGCGGTCGGATGCGCTGTGACGCCAAACCACAGAATATGTCGCCGGCCGTGCCCCATGATCAGCAATCCATAGAGCAGGCGAAATGAGATTGTCGGTACGACGAACAGATCCATCGCGGCGATGCCGTCGGCATGATTGCGAAGGAACGTCCTCCAGCCTTGGGATGGCGGGTCTCTTCGCTTGGCCATGTACTTGGCCACGCTGGTCTGTCCGATATCAATGCCGAGCTTGAGGAGTTCTCCATGGATCCGCGGCGCTCCCCACAGAGGATTAGCAATGCTCATCTCACGGATAAGCTTGCGTATCTCGGGCGCTACAGTTGGTCGGCCACCACGGCGCCGCGACTTCCACCGCCAGTACGATCTGAACCCGGCGCGGTGCCATTTAATCACGGTCTCCGGCTTCACGATCGCCAAGGCGTCCAGCACCTTCGGAGCCAAACGATACAAGCCGGCGAATATCAGGCGGTCCAGCATCCCGAACCTCGGCCGTTTCGGCGATTGCCGCCGCAACACGTTAAGCTGATGACGCAGAATCATGTTTTCAGCCTCAAGCGAGACCCGCGACCGGAACGCTCCGACCAACGCCAACCAAATTAGGCTACAGACCTCTGGCATAAGGCAGGAGCATCGCCCGATTCGATATCAGTTGCCAGCAAGATTGAGTTTCCGACAGGGACAGCCTCTGCGGCGAGCTTCTTGGCCGAGGCGTCGTCGAGCTTTATCGGGGTGCCCGGCTTGCCATCGGCGCGCGTCGGGATCGCGCAGCGCGCGACGACGCCGGCGAGGCGCGTCTCAGAATGCGTTGGCCATCGTCTCGAGGCAGTCGGCGTCTCGCCGCCGCAGTGCCGGCCGCTGCGGCGCTATCGCGCCAGAATGGCGTCCACCGACCAGCGGCCGGCACCGACGATGAGAAGATAGACGCAGCCGAGCAGCATCGTGAGGTCCGCGCGCGCTTCATGCATCGTGCTCCAAAAACCGGTGCGTTTGATGTCCTGCGCCAGGTGAAACATCCACACATCGCGCCCCAGCAGGATCGGAATTTTTGTCGACACCAGAGCCACGATCATGATGACAATCAGCGGTACCGCGGCGAGCCGAGTGAACAGCCCGAGGATGATCAGTGCGCCGCAAGCGGTTTCGACGCCGCCGACGAAAGGACCCATCACATCGGGATAGGGAATGCCGATTTTTGCGAACCGTCCCGCGCCCAGAACATCGGCAAACATGAGTTTCTGGATACCCTCGGGCAGAAAGACAACGAGTCCAACGAGAAGCCGTATCAGGATGGTCCAACCCGATTCGCTGGTGCGGAGTAGGTCGTTCAAGGTCATCGCGACGTCCTTTCAGACCAGTTGCGACAGGGTGCCGGTGCCGGCCAGCAGCAGCACCACGATCCATGGCGACAGCTTCCAGACGGTGAGGAGCAGGAAGCCCGTGAGTGCCAGCGCGAAATCGCGCGGCGTCAAGACCGCACTGGTCCAGACCGGGCTATAGAGGGCAGCACCGAGAATGCCGACCACGGCTGCGTTGGTACCGCGCATGGCGGCCTGAGCGGCGGGACGTGTGCGCGTCGCATCCCAGAACGGCAGCATGCCGTAGACGAGCAGCATCCCCGGAAGCTGTAGTGCAACGAGGGCAAGGGCTGCGCCGGCAGGACCGTTCGGCGGCGGACCCATCACCGCCCCAAGATAGGCGGCAAAAGTAAACAGCGGCCCCGGCACAGCCTGTGCCACTCCATAGCCCGCCAGGAATGCCTCGTTGCTGACCCATCCCGGTGTAACGACCTGCGCCTGAAGCAGCGGCAGCACGACATGGCCGCCGCCAAAGACGAGCGCTCCGGAGCGGTAAAATGCGTCGAACAAGGCGAGCGCCTGGGAGCCGGTCGCCGGGACAACGATCGGAGGGATCAGGAGAAGTGCCGCGAACAGAACGAGCGCCATGATGCCTGCTCGCCGGCTGACCGGGAAATTCAGATGCCCGGAAACCGGCGCGACGTCTCCGCGACAGAGCCAAAGGCCAGCGCAAGCCCCAAGCGCGATCGCTGCGATCTGCCCGAACGATCCGGCGAAGCAACACCACGATCGCAATCGCGGCAAGCGCGATGCCGGCACGGGCGCGATCGGGAGTGAGGGTTCGCGCCATGCCCCAGATAGCTTGAGCGACGACCGCGACGGCGACGAGCTTGAGGCCGTGCAGGAAACCTTCGGCAACCGGCCCCGTGAATGCGGCTGCGCCCATCGCAAAGGCGAACAGGATCAGGGCCGAGGGCATGGTGAAGGCGAACCACGCCGCAAGGCCGCCCACAAAGGCCATTGCCGCGGAAAATGCCGAGTGAAAATCCGACCTGGCTGGAGGCCGGTCCGGGAAGAAACTGGCAAAGCGCGACGAGGTCGGCATAGTCGGTCTCATCGAGCCATTTGCGCCGGACGACCAACTCATTCGCGGTAATAGCCGAGATGGGCGATCGGGCCGCCGAACGACGTCAGCCCCAACTTCAGAAATGCCGCAAAGACTTCGCCGGGTGTTCCCTTGACCGGCTCAACGCTCATTGGCTCACACCCGTGCCGGATTTCAGCGCTTCATCGCTTCGCCAGTAAATTCCCGAACCCGGACCTTCGCCAATGCGAGCCCCTGCTTGCCCAGTTTGGTCGCCTTGTAGAGCTTTCGCCCGACGCGTCCCTCGCGCTGCCCACGCGAAGTCAGATAACCGTTGCGCTCCATCGCGTGAAGCATCGGGTACAGGGTTCCTGGGCTGAGCCGATAGCCGTGGTGCGCCAATTCGTCGATCATCCACTGGCCATAGATTTCCCGCTCTGCGGCATGATGCAGGATATGCAGCCGGATGAAGCCGGTGAGCAGGTCGTTGAACTTCATTGTCCAGATTCATGTGATTCGGCCCTAATATCGATAGACGATATCGGGAACCGATACTGTAGCCAAGCGTTTCCGCCCGTAGTGTAAGCAAAGGAGGTGATAATGGCTTCCGTATCCGACAGAAAGCCTCAACATCACACTCAAAATATGAAAAAGCGCCTTTCCGAGACGATGACACATCTTCGGGGGATATCGGCAAGGTGGACGAAGCGCAATTGAAGGCCATGTTTGAAACCTCAGCCGAGGTGTTGAGTGGGCTGATCAAGGCGTTCGACGACTATGAAAAGAAGAACGAGGCGGCTTGGCGGGAATGGATCCTGCGAGCCTGAGCATGGCGTTCGCCATGGGATGGGAAATACTGTGGCCGCTCATCGTCCCTGTCCAACGGAACGCGCATTGGTGAGATGGATATTGCGCGCTGGTGGAATTCGAACGGGCAGCTTGGACCGCAGGGTGCGTCGGTGCTGCGCCGCGAGTTGCCGCGAACGTACTATTTCGCGCGGGCCCGATCGGTTTGCACGATTGCCGCAGCACGATGTGCACAAATCTTCGACCCTCCTGGATCCGTGACGCTTTGGCGTCTGACCGATCCGCTCGAGGAGCGGCTCGAGACGTTGTGGGAAGGATGGCTCGATGAAGCCGAGAGTTGTTGTATGTACGGATATTGTAACGGCTGATCCGATTTCAATGCGACCGATGGTGCGCCGTCCCTGGTACGCGAGCGGAGGCAAGTGTCGTAAGTCCAAGAAGGAGCCGCTTACGCCAGAACGCCGATGGCGCTGCCGAACGCATCTTGTCCTCCGGGACGGACTCATCGTAGTCAGAAGCAAAGACGTGAGATCGCTAGGTTGGGATATCAAATGGCTGCCCACACAATCGAACTGCCGAAGACCGGATTCGCTCTCGAAATCGACGGTCGTCTGAAGGCCGAGTTTTCCACGAAAGCGGGCGCGGAACAGGGCGCGGTGGAATTAAAGCGCCGATTTCCCATGCTTCAGATACGCATCTACGATGCCTCATTGACGACGAGGGACGACGTCGCGGCGCGGTAACGAGGGTTGGCCCAAGACAAAAAACTCCTGCTCAAACGCAACAGCCGGGTACTGGCCGAAACAGGCCGCTCGCCATTTCAAAGGAGCGTGAGAATGTTCCGAAAAAAGCGGCGGGAGAAAATACTGCGTGAGCATGAGGCACGGCAGACGCAGGAGCGATTCGAGCGGAACGAGCGTGCTGGCAAAGAGATTTACGCCCGCATGGCTGAGCTGAAGAATGTACCGCGCGAGAACCTGCCGGACGCGGTTTTTATGCTCTCTATGGCGGCAAAACACCAGAGCGAGCAGATTTCGGCAGTCGATCAAGGACCGTACGCGGTACGACTTTGATTTTGACACATTTACGGACGGCGATCTTGCGACCTACCTCGCGGAGGACGCGGGATATACGCTCCGAGATCACGTCACCAACCCGCAGACATTCTTCGAGGCCATGTCTGAGCAATTGCCTGACGTGCACTTCACAATCCAGCAACAGGACGCCGTTTCAATGATGGCCGCGATGATCCGGGAGCAGCGGCTGGAAGGAATCCTAGAAGGCCTGCGGCTTGCCGGCCTTTTGAACGAAGCGCCGAAGCGCGGTCGTACCAGCCCGCAGACGGACGGGGTGGGTTAGGGCCTCAGTTCGAGGTCGACTGTTCCCTTGCTGCCAGGGGACGTCATCATTAGTCGTCCGTGAAGAACGGAGCTTTCAAGCTAGAGCGGGTCGAAGCGGCGCCATGAGAGCGACGAGAATCTGGCACAACAAAAGCCTGAGCCATCGGATCAGGCGACGGAAGTTGTAGCCGACAGCTGCGAGGATGGCGTTTGCCGCATCGCCCCGACGGAACCAGAGATAGTTTCGGCCCATGCGATGCTCGGCCTTGAGATGGCCGATCACGGGTTCGACCGCGGACCGGCGGCGTAGCTGGCGCTTGATCTTGGGCGTCACCCCACGCTTCTGGCCGGAGATGAAGACCTTGAACTTGTGGTCTGGCGGTGCATTGTGGCCGCGATACCCTTTGTCCGCGACGATGCGATCGATGGTATTGCCGACCAGCGCCTGCATCCCGGGGATCACGGTTGCCAGGGTGTGTCCGTCATAGGGGTTTCCGGTAGTCCTCCCACTCTGCGATTGCCGCCTCATTCGTCATTGGGTCGTCGCGACCCGCCAAAACGAGGATCGGCACATCTATCCTTGTTTCACCAGGATCGTAATCACGGGTCATCACCTGATCGTTGCGAACGATGTTGGAGAATTGCTGCGCCATGGCGAAACTCAGGCCTTTCGGCACACCGCCGATCCCCTGCAGTTCCCTGAAAAAGCTGCGATCATCCAGATCGACGACCCTGCGCAACCACTTGTTTACATGCCTCGGCGCATTGCGTCCGGACGCCACCATGAAGCGTGGCAACCGCCCCCCGCTCGCCCCGATCAGCTTGATCGCTTCAAACGCCAGCAGTGCCCCCATGCAATAGCCATGCAAAATGTATCCCCCGCCCATCGTATCGATCTGGCCAAGCGCAAGCGCCGCACACTCCTGGATGGATCTGGCAGACGCTTCGTGAGCCCTCTTGCCGCGGCCTGCCAGTTCCACGGGCAGCACGCGTCCGACATGGCGTGGGAAGCGATCAGCGTAGAATTGAAAGCTCGATGCGTTGGCGCCCCCGTACGGAAGCAGAAATATGTTCTTCATGGTCTGGCACTCTATCGGCGATGTCTACCTTGCGGCTCTCAAGATGGATGAAAAACAGCACGTAGTGGGTCACCAGTCCGCGCAGCGTAAGTACCTCCACTGTGAAAAAGTCGGTCCCCGCCAGCACCGCCAGGTGAGCCCGAATGAATGCTGCCCAGGTGGTTGTTTGCTTGCGCGTCGGTGCGGGCGGTACGCCGTGACGGCGCAGAACATTACCGACCGTTTGATCCGAGACCTCATGCCCCAGATTGGCTAGCGCCCCGACAATCCGATCATAACCCCAGCACCGGTTCTCCTCGGCCATGCGAACAATCAATTCCTCAACTTCTCTGTCGATCCGTGGCCGGCCCGGGGTTCGACGTGCCCGCGATCCATCGAATTTGCGAGCAATCAGCCTTCGGTACCATGCCAAGATGGTGTCGGCAGGGCGGTAGTCGCCACCTCGCTGAGGGATTGCGGCCCAATCGATGGCCAATCTCGCCGAGCTTCGCTCGCTCGGCGTCGGAGAGCCTTAGGCACCCTTTCAACTGGGCCTTCAGGATCCCGTTTTCAGCGGCCAGATACTCATTCCGTGGCAGCAGCTCCTGGTCCACGGTCCCGGTGATGTAGGCCAGGATACGTGTCCACTCCATATTTTCCCCCTCTTGCTCACGGATCCACGATCGGCGCCATCGATCACCCTAAAATTCTACCGGACGACACGCGGTGAGGCTATACAGGCAGGAGATAACTACCCGGCTTTCTTGCAGATTTAATTTTTTGGCGACACGGGATGACTTCCATCATTTTGCCGAGAGAGGGATTTCATCAAAAGTGGCGCCGATTGGATCATCAGTACTTTCGCCAAGGCAGCCGTTATCGTTGTGCAACGTCGGATTTGAGCTGCTGGCGGAAATTGACTGGAGACCGAATCAAGGGGCCGCTGTCATCCGAAATGCATGTAACGTTTTCTTCGATCACTCCGTGATCTAATTTTCCCACTAGGCCCCCCGTTACATCTGATCACTCGGTGATCGGCAGTGGCGGGCTATGGCGGCTCCGGGCGCTGTCGCCACTGTTCGAACCATGCGCGGCATGCGCGCCATTTGGCCAGGTCGAGATCGCAATCGGTGATCATCCTGTCGAGTCGCGATTTGATCTGATCCTTGTCGAACCCCGCTTCCCCCAGTTCGTTCTCGATCATGTTGCGCATCGTCTGCGCATCCTTGTCGTGAGGATACGTCTTGCAGACAAGCAGAAGCACGCCGAGCGCGACGGCTGCGATGTCGGCCCGGCTCGGGGCGCAGTTGCTGCGCAGTTTCGCGCGATGCCTGGCTTGTGCGTCGGCGTGGCGGTCGCGCTTCGCTTGGGTCCGATAGTGGAACCTTTCTTTGCGGGCTCTGGTGACGGCAGGGTCTTCGGTATCGTTCATGATGGCCTACTGTTGATCGAGCAGCTTTCGCTGAAGGTCCAACGACGGTTGGACCGGGCTGCCGAGCTCGGACAAGGTTTCGCGGGGCTAGTTCTGATCGGATCCGGGCCCGGATCGCATGATGAAGCCAACGGCGCGATGGCAGGCCTCGAGAAGGCGCAACGGCACGGCCGCGATGGCCGCCATGATCCGCCGCCACCTGCGCCTCGCCGCGAGCTTCGTCGCCAGTTGGAGGACCTGCGTCAGTTCGTCGTCGTCCAGCATCGCGAACCAATCCCGCCGAACGCGAAGCCCGTCGACGAGGCAAGCTGCGAGTGCGCCGATGATCCGGCGCCTGTAGACGGGCCCGAGCCGCTCCAGGGTGATCGTCCGCGCGCGCTGTCTCGCATAGGCGACCTTTCTCGCGGTCCGAGGCATCACGGCCAGAAGACCTTCTGGAGCGCATCGCTGATGGCGCGATACCAGGCGGCGAGGTGCGTCTGCGCCGCCCGGCTGGAGAGCTGCCCCCGACCAGACCGCCGCATCAGCTCCTCGTCGCGGGCGCGCAGGATTTCCAAGATGGAGGCGGCCTTGAAAGTGTCGATCGCCTGACCGCGACAGAAGGGGATGTCGATCCGGGCGACGTCCTTCAGGCCCGCAATCGACTCGATGAACGCACGCTGGCCCGGCGAGTCCGCACCGGAGTGCTGGGCGGCGTTGACGTGATTGACGGCCAGCAGGATCTGCGCGGCGGGCATCGCCGCCCGAACGTCGGACACGAGCTGCGCCGCCTGACGGCCGCATTCCGCCTCCGGCGTCGTCACCACGATGAAGCTGCAGCCGGCGCCGAGCTCCACGATCAGGTCGTCGAGGCCCGCCATGCCGGCCGCGTGCAGCAGGAAATTCTGGGCGCCGGCTCCGCAATCGGCCACGACCACACCTTGGTTACTGATTGTCCCGCTCATGTCTGCCCAGACCTCATCGAGGAGCCCGGCGGGGCCGCCGATCAGATTGGCGGCCTCGCCCGCGCGGTTGACGTCGATGAACAAATCGACATCGGGGAATTCGCGGCGACGCTCGCCGGTCTCGATGCGCAGCATCCTGACCTGCACGGAGGCCGACGCGAAGAACGCGGCTAGCGCGGCGGAAAGACTGCTCTTGCCGCTCGCGGTGTTGGTGCCGATGATCCCGATCAGACCGACCGGGAGCCTTCGCCGATCGATCACGTGCGGCGTGTCGGAGAGTTTCGTCTGCTTCTTTGGGTCGGTCATCAAAAATAATCCTCTTTGAATCGCTGGATGCGCTCCGCGCGCCGCAGCAGCTTGTCGTCTAATCCGGGGGCCGGTTGGCGGAATTGGTCGGACGAAGGCTGGTGCTGTTGCGCTTCGTTGCTCGCTTCTTTTCGCATCGCCTCGTTTCGCCGCGCTTCCTGGCGCCTCGTTTCGCCGCGTTGCGTTGCGCTGCGTTGCGTTTCGGAATGTTGCGCTTTGGTGTGTTGCGTTTCGCCGCGCCCGCTGCCGTCGGCCCGCACGGCGCCATCCGGCGCCGGCGCGCGGGCGGCCTTGCGCGCCACCGACACCGTCGCCCGCAGCACCGCCTCGGTGATCGGTTGGCCGTCGTCGCCGGTGACGCCGTGCTCGGCGATCAGCAGGCCGATCTGCTTCCAGCTCGCGCCCTGGCGCTGCAGTTCATCGAACAGGGCGAGGTGGGAGCGCGCCAGCGACCGGAACGACGGCGGTCCGAACGGCCCCTTCGCCGCGGCCGCAATCCGCTCAAGCTCGTCGACGATCTGCGGCTGCAACCCCAATTGCCCGGTCATCGCAGCTGCTCCCGGCGCACCAAGGCTGCACGCATCCGCGTATCGGCCGCGTGCCAAAAACGTGTCACGCGTGACGTAGCTTCACGTTCTGTTCTGGGGTTTGATGGCAGATTGCTGAGGCTGCCAGAGATCGCCGGTCGATCCTCTACCTGCTCAAAAAACTGTACGAATTCAGTTGGATAGCTTGCTGAGGGGATGGTGCTGCCAGACAGGATTGAACTGTCGACCTCTCCATTACCAATGGAGTGCTCTACCACTGAGCTACGGCAGCGTGCCCGGATACGAGAATTGGCCAAAAAGGCCCCTCGAGGCGGGCCGATCCTTGCCACAAGGTCCCCGGCTGCGCAAGCGCGGGGCTGGCCCTCGGGCAGCCTCGAAAAGGATCACAATCAGCGTTAGGTCCCCGCGGCGCCCTTCAGCCGGGCCAGTTGCGGGCCGATCCGGTTCCCCATTTCCTCGCCCAGCGCCTGCAGCGCCTTGATCGGGCGGATCATGACCTCGAATTCGATCATTTCGCCGGCGTCGTTGAACTTGATGAGGTCGATGCCCTTGAGCTGCCATTTGCCGATATTGGCGCCAAATTCCAGCGCGGCATCGTGCGAGCCTGCGATAAAGCTGCGATGATAGCGGAAATTCTCGAAAATCTGCACCACCGTCGTCAGCACCAGCAAGGTCGCGGGTTTTCCGGGAATCGGCGATTGCACGAACGGCGAGCGAAACACGATATGTTCTGACAGCAGGGAGGCCAGCAGGTCGTGATCGCCGGAGGCGACAAAGCGATGCCAGCCGTCCAGAGTCCGTTGCGGCAAAGGCGCCAATGCGGGTATTTCGCCCATCGGTCTATTCTCCCGGCATGCCTTTTGCGGCAGCGACGCATTCGAACAGGTCCACGATGAAGGATGACAAGGATAAACGCGAGGGGCAAACCGGTGCCGCGAGCCGGCAATCCGAGACAGGATCGGCTCAAACTGGGCCTTGCGCGAAAATCTCAAGCGGCGAAAATCGCAGGCGAGGGGACGCGAGCGATCCGGCGACCGCACCTTCCAACGGCGATGACGTCTCGCCATATGACGAGAGCGGAAAAAAGCCGGGCGAATGACGCGTTCGCCCGGCACCGCGGCAGATGCTGTTTTTGGTGATGTGAGTGAGACGAGATGGGTGTCGACACCACGACTGGAAATCGCATCGGTGGAAAGCGCCCCGCTGGCGTCCGCGTTTCCGCGCCATGAGCAGACCTTTCCCGGCGCTGACGCCGCAGGAAATCGCGCGCATGCGCCGGTTCGGCGAGATCACGCAATTACAAGGACGGCGAAAGGCTGTTCGAGACCGGCAAGCCCGGGCCGGGCATGTTCGTGATGCTGTCCGGCCATGTCGCGATCACCCAGCGCGACGGCCTCGGTCACGTCACGCCGGTGATCGATCAGGGGCCGGGTCAATTTCTCGCCGAAATCGGTCAGCTCTCGGGCCGCGTCGCGCTGGTCGACGGCCAGGCCGAAGGCGAGGTCGAAACGCTGCTGATTCCGCCGGAGCGATTGCGCGCGCTGCTGGTCGCCGAAGCCGATCTCGGCGAGCGCATCATGCGCGCGCTGATCCTGCGCCGGGTCAGCCTGATCCAGGCCGGCGCCGGCGGCCCGGTGCTGATCGGGCCTTCGGATTCGAGCGGCGTGATTCGCCTGCAGGGATTTCTCACCCGCAACGGCTTTCCGCATCATCTGCTCGATCCGGCCATCGATCACGATGCCGCCGAACTGATCGCGCGCTATTCGCCGTCGCCGACCGATTGGCCGCTGGTGGTGGCTGCCGACGGCACCGTGCTGCGCAATCCGGGCGAAACCGAGCTGGCGCGCGCGATGGGCATGATCGCGCGGCATCGCCGGCGACAAGATCTACGATGTCGCCGATCGTCGGCAGCGGTCCGGCGGGACTTGTCGACCGCGGTGTACGCGGCGTCCGAAGGCTCTGCGTCGCGGTGTGCGATGCGCGCTCGTTCGGCGGCCAGGCCGGCGCCAGCGCGCGCATCGAGAATTATCTCGGCTTTCCGACCGGAATTTCCGGGCCAGGCGCTGACCGCGCGCGCCTTCAACCAGGCGCAGAAGTTCGGCGCCGACATCATGATTCCGGTCGACGGTGAAGTCGCTCGATTGCTCGCGCACCGACGGCGCCTTCGCGCTGGAGCTCGACGGCGGCGAGGTGTTGCGCGCGCGGTCGATCGTGGTGGCGAGCGGTGCGCGCTACCGGCGGCCCGAGATCGAAAACCTCGCCGAATTCGAAGGCCGCGGCGTCTGGTACTGGGCGTCGCCGATCGAGGCGCGGCTGTGCGCGGAGCAGGACGTCGTGCTGGTCGGCGGCGGCAATTCCGCCGGCCAGGCCGCGGTGTTTCTGTCGGGCCACGCCCGCAAGGTTCACATGGTGATCCGCGGCGGCGGCCTCGGCGCCAGCATGTCGCGCTATCTGATCGAGCGCATCGAGGCCACGCCGAATATCGAACTGGTGTTCAACACCGAGGTGGTCGCGCTTGAAGGCACCGAAGGCGTATCGCTTGAGCGCGTGCGCTGGCGCAGCCGGTTGTCCGGCGACGAGACAGCACCGCCGACGATCCGCAACCTGTTCCTGTTCGTCGGCGCCGATCCCGCCACCGGCTGGCTCGAGCGGCTGCGGCGTCACGGTCGATCGCGGCGGTTTCGTGGTGACCGGCGCGCAGTCCGAAGAAAATCGAGGGACGCCTGGTGTCGGCGCTGGAAACCTCGGTGCCCGGCGTGTTCGCCGTCGGCGACGTGCGCTCGGGATCGGTCAAGCGGGTCGGCGGCGCGATCGGCGAGGGCGCGCAGGTGGTGGCGGCGCTGCACGGTTTTCTTGGCGACACCGCGAAGCCGGCGCTTTAGAGCATGATCCGGAAAAGTGGAAACCGGTTTTCCGAAGAGATCATGCTCAATCAAAAGATAACGCCAGAGCTTGATTCGACTAAGTTGAATCAATCTCTGGCACCAGGAGGTGGAGGATGACAAAGGGCTGCACCCATATCCCCGGTATCCGCGACGTCACGCCGAGCGCGCTCGGCTGCGAGGAATGCCTGAAGAGCGGCAGCGTGTGGCTGCATCTGCGGATCTGCCGCAGCTGCGGTCACGTCGGCTGCTGTGACGATTCTCCCAACAAGCACGCCACCAAACATTTCCATGCCACCCGGCATCCGATCATCGAGGGTTACGATCCGCCGGAAGGCTGGGGCTGGTGTTATGTCGATGAGGTGTTGTTCGATTTGTCGGACCGCAAGACGCCGCATAACGGTCCGATCCCGCGCTACTATTGAAAGGAGGATGCCGTTCTCGCCGTTTGTGACAGCCGTGCAAGACCCTTGGCGTCGCATCGGTTTTGTGGATCGACCGCATGCCTGAACTATCGCCGGCCCAGCGATCGTATTTTGCAATTTCAGATGGAGAGTCGTAGCATCCGCCGGGTCTAACAGGGGGAGTGCGTCATGATCCTGGGTATGAGCCTGGCTACATTCACCATGGTGCACGTGATCATCAGCCTGATCGGAATCGTTTCAGGCATTATCGTCATGTTCGGGCTGCTCGGCTCCAACCAGATGCCGGGCTGGACCGCGATATTCCTGCTGTTCACGATCCTGACCAGCGCCACCGGCTTCCTGTTTCCGTTCGAGAAACTGCTGCCGTCGCACATGATCGGCATTCTGTCGCTGGTGCTGCTGGCGATGGCCTGTATTGCGCTCTACGGCATGAAGCTGTCCGGCGCGATGGCGCTGGATCTATGTGGTGACGGCGATGATCTCGCTTTACCTCAATGTCTTTGTGCTGGTGATCCAGAGCTTCCTCAAGATTCCGGCGTTGACTGCGCTGGCGCCAGGTAACCCGCCATCGGGACCGGTGTTCGCGGTGGTCCAGGGCATCGTGCTGTTGTTCTTTGTGATCGTGACCATCGGCGCGATGCGGCGATTTCAGCCGGCGCCGAAATTCGCCTGATCAGGTTTCGTCATTCCGAGACGACGCGAAGCGTCGAACCCGGAATCACAGGATTCCCGAAGTGCAATTGCACATCGGAGGTCCATGCGAACATGCGTGTCCCGGAACGACGGCAGCAGAGGAGAACTTCGCGATGGCGACGATCAAGACCAAAGACGGCATCGAAATCTACTACAAGGACTGGGGCACCGGTCAGCCAATCGTGTTCTGCCATGGCTGGCCGCTCTCGGCCGATGACTGGGACGCGCAGATGCTGTTCTTCCTCGATCACGGCTATCGCGTCATCGCCCATGACCGCCGCGGCCACGGCCGGTCCAGCCAGACCGGCGACGGCCACGACATGGATCACTATGCCGACGACCTTGCGGCTTTGACGGCGCATCTCGATCTGAAGAACGCCATTCACGTCGGCCATTCCACCGGCGGCGGCGAGGTGGCGCACTATCTGGGACGGCACGGCGAGAGCCGGGTGGCGAAGGCGGCGCTGATCAGCGCGGTGCCGCCGCTGATGGTGAAGACGGCGGCCAATCCGGACGGCCTTCCGAAGGAAGTGTTCGACGGATTGCAGGCCCAGCTCGCGGCCAATCGCTCGCAATTCTATCGCGACCTCCCGGAGGGTCCGTTCTATGGCTACAACCGGCCGGGCGCGAAAGCCTCGGAGGCGGTGATCGCGAACTGGTGGCGCCAGGGCATGATGGGCGGCGCCAAGGCGCATTACGACGGCATCGTCGCCTTCTCGCAGACCGATTTCACCGACGACCTCAAGAAGATCACCGTGCCGGTGCTGGTGATGCATAGCGAAGACGATCAGATCGTTCCCTATGTCGCTGCCGGACCGTTGTCGGCAAAGCTGCTGAAGAACGGGACGCTGAAGACCTACAAGGACTTCCCGCACGGCATGCCCACCACGGAAGCGGCCACGATCAACGCCGACCTGCTCGCGTTCATCAAGGGGTAAGGCCGGAGCATGATCCGGAAAAGCATGCCCTCGGGCTTGGCCCGACGGGTGGAAACCGGTTTTCCCGCCGGACGAACCCGAAGCGTTTGCCCGGAGATCCTGCTCAATAAACGATTAGCGTCGGATGCGGGCGATCAATCGAGGATCGCCCGTATCGCGGCGAAGGTTCGCTTCACCAGGACTTCCGGCTTTTCGCGCGCGCCCTCGGCGACCCAAAGCTCGCCGCCGATCCGCATCACACCGGTCGCGATCATGGCGACCAGCCGGGCCCCGAGCTTTTCGGTTTTATGGCCCGCGCGTTTGCCGAGCGCCTCCGCCAAGGCGCGCTCCAGCTTCTCGTATTTGACCTGATCGCGGGCCTGCAGGGCCGGATTGTCGCGCTTGAGCTGGGCCATCGCGATGGCTTCGCCGGGCTCGAGCTGCCTGACCATCGCGGAAATCGCGTTCTCCGCGGCCGCGAGCATGGATTCGCCGACGGGCCGGGCTGCGACCGCGGCAATCAATGCCGCGGTGCTGTCCTCCTGCCAGGCGAACACGACGTCTTCCTTCGAGGCAAAATAATGGAAGAAGCTGCGGCGCGAAATATCCGCGGCGGCGGCGATGTCGTCGAGCGTGGTGGCCTCGAATCCGCGGTCGAGGAACAGTGCCATCGCCATCCGGGTCAGCCGGTCGCGGGTTTGCTGCCGCTTGCGCTCGCGCAGGCCGGTCGCGGCGGCGGTCGGATCAGATTTCGTCTTTGATAACCTGGGCTTAGTCTGCTTGCGCGGGTTCACCGGTCACCTTCAATTTTTCACCTCTTGCAAATTTGCACTAAGTGCACATTTAAAACCGCGCGAGCGGTGTCCGCAACGAATCGAGCCCGGGAGATATAAGCATGACCGACTGGAGCACTGCAGAGATTCCGCCCCTGAACGGCAGGACCGCCGTCATTACCGGCGCCACCGGCGGCCTCGGCTATGAAACCGCACTGGCGCTCGCCGCCGCCGGCGCCGAGGTGGTGCTCACCGGCCGCAATGAAGCCAAGGGCCGCCTCGCTTTGCAGCAAATTCGCAGTCAATTCCCCACTGCCAGCATTGCCTACGAAAACCTCGATCTGGCAAAGCTGGCCTCGGTGGCCGATTTCGCGGCACGCTTCGCCGCAGCTCACACGTCGCTCGATCTGCTGATCAACAATGCCGGGGTGATGGCGCTGCCGGAGCGGCAGGCGACGCCCGATGGCTTCGAGATGCAGCTCGGCACCAATTATCTCGGTCACTACGCGCTCACGGCGCAGTTGCTGGCGCTGCTTCGTCGCGGCGACCGGCCCCGCGTGGTCAATCTCTCCAGCCTCGCGCACCGCTCGGGCGCGATCAATTTTGACGATCTGCAAGGCGCGCGGTCCTACACGCCCTGGAAGGCCTACAGCCAGTCGAAGCTGGCGATGCTGATGTTCGCGCTTGAGCTGCAGCGCCGCAGCGATGCCGCCGGCTGGGGGCTGATGAGCAACGCCGTGCATCCCGGGTTTGCGCGCACCGAGCTGATCGCCAATGGCCCGGGCACCCGCGGGTTGTTGTGGCGGATCAACAGGTTGGTTTGGCCCTATGTCAGTCAATCGGCCGCCGAAGGTGCGCTGCCCACCCTGTTCGCCGCGACCTCGCCGCAAGCGAAGCCGGCCGGCTATTATGGCCCGAACGGGTTCTACGAGTTGAAGGGACCGCCGGCGCCGGCGAAGATCATGCCACAGGCGAAAGACGCAGCGGCGGCGGCACGGCTGTGGGATGTCTCGGCCGCGCTGACCGGCGTATCGTTCGATTCCGCCGCGGTCGCCGCCTGAACGTGCAAAGATGTAACGGGAAAATCGAATGAAAGTCATCCTGTTCGGTGCAACCGGAATGGTCGGACAGGGTGTGCTTGCGCGAATGCCTGCTCGATGCCGGCGTCGACAGCGTGCTCGTGGTCGGGCGCAACCCGACCGGACAACGGCATGCCAAGCTGCGCGAAATCGTGCACGACAATTTCTTCGATTTTTCCGGCGATCGAATCGCAACTCGCCGGATACGACGCCTGCTTCTTCTGTCTCGGCGTCTCTTCGGTCGGCATGAGCGAGGAGCGCTACCGGCATTTGACCTACGACATCACGCTTGCCGCGGCGACGACGCTTTCGAAGCTCAACCCGGGCATGGTGTTCATCTATGTCACCGGGCGAGGCACCGACTCGACCGAACAGGGCCCGCTGATGTGGGCGCGGGTCAAGGGCAAGACCGAGAACGATCTGCTCAAGCTGCCGTTCAAGGCGGCCTATATGTTTCGTCCCGCCGGCATCCAGCCGCTGCACGGCATCAGGTCGAAGACCGCCTGGTATCAGGCGCTCTATGTCGTGGCCGCGCCGGTGCTGACGCTGCTCAATCGCGTAGCGCCGAAATACGTGACCACCACCGAGCAGGTCGGCCGCGCCATGATCAAGGTCGCGCGCGACGGCTATCCGAGGCCGGTGCTGGAGAGTGAGGACATCAACGCGGTGTAGTTCGTCATTCCGGGGCGCAGCAGGATGCGGCGAACTCGTAATCCAGAGATGATCAGCGCGAGATTCCCCGATGTGCCATTGCACATCCGAGGTTCGCGCTGATGCACGCCCGGAATGACGGCAAACCGGCCCAAAACCCATCAAATAGCCGCAAATTTCACGCTTTTGCCATAACGGCTGCATTCGCTCTATACTTTGTGCATAGCAAAAACGGGAATCGGTATGGATCGCATTCGCATTGTCGGCGGCACCAAGCTCAACGGCACCATTCCGATCTCCGGGCGCGAAGAATGCGGCGCTGCCGTTGATGATCGCGGGCCTGCTTGTCCGAGCAAACGCTGGTTCTCGACAACGTGCCGCGGCTGGCCGACGTCGCGCAGTTGCAGCGCATTCTCGGCAATCACGGCGTCGATATCATGTCGGCGGGCAAACGGCCCGGCGACCATGAATATCAGGGCCAGACCCTGCACATTTCGGCCGCCAACATCATCGATACCACCGCGCCCTATGAACTGGTGTCGCGGATGCGCGCCAGCTTCTGGGTGATCGCGCCGCTCTTGGCGCGGATGCATCGAGGCCAAGGTATCGCTGCCCGGCGGCTGCGCCATCGGCACCCGGCCGGTCGATCTGTTGATCATGGCGCTGGAGAAACTCGGCGCCGACATCGACCATCGACGGCGGCTATGTGATCGCGAAGGCGCCCGGCGGCCTCAAGGGCGCTGCAATCGACTTTCCCAAGGTAACGGTGAGCGGCACCCACGTCGCGCTGATGGCGGCGACCCTGGCCAAGGGCACGACGGTCATCACCAACGCTGCCTGCGAGCCGGAAATTCTCGACGTCGCCGACTGCCTGAACAAGATGGGCGCGCGCGTCTCCGGCGCCGGTACTTCCCGCATCGTCGTCGAGGGCGTCAGCAAGCTTCAATGGCGCGCGGCACACCGTGCTGCCCGATCGAATCGAAACCGGCACCTATGCGATGGCGGTGGCGATGACCGGCGGCGACGTGCAACTGGCCGGCGCGCGGCCGGAACTGCTGCAATCGGCGCTCGACGTGCTGACCCAGGCCGGCGCGGTCATCACTGTCAACAATGAAGGCATCCGCGTCGCCCGCAACGGCGCCGGGATCAGGCCGGTGACGGTCTCGACCGCGCCGTTTCCGGGCTTTCCCACCGATCTGCAGGCGCAGCTGATGGCGCTGATGGCCTGCGCCAAGGGCTCTTCGCAGATCACCGAGACGATCTTCGAGAACCGCTTCATGCATGTGCAGGAACTGGCGCGGTTCGGCGCGCGGATTCAGTCTCGACGGCGAGACCGCCACCATCGACGGCATCGCGACACTGCGCGGCGCGCCCGTGATGGCGACCGATCTGCGGGCATCGGTGTCGCTGGTGATCGCCGGACTTGCCGCCGAAGGCGAGACCATGGTCAACCGCGTCTACCACCTCGACCGCGGCTTTGAGCGGCTCGAGGAAAAGCTGTCGGCGTGCGGCGCTTCGATCGAGCGCATCAGCGATTGAACTTGAGCGCGTGTTCCAGCAGAACTGGATACCGGTTTTGCGAATGGAATTCGTACAAATGATTAGGTGCTATCGGTGGCGGCCCAACTCAAATTGATTGCGCTCGATGCCGACGACCTTGCCGTCATTTCCGCGCATGTGCAGGATGCCCGCGTGCAGACCGCCGACATCATCTGGCGGCAAGCCGAAAAACGTCTGGTGATCGGCATGAACCGGCTCGACCCGGAGCAGACGCTGGCGGGCGAAACCGCCCCGCGCCGCCTGCTATCGGCGCTGCGTTTTGACCGCGTGCTGTCGTGCAAGTCGCGCAACATCGATCTGGAGACGCCGGAAGCCGCGCTGGAACTGCTCGGGATCGAGTTTCATCCCGGCGAGGCGCCCGGCGGCAGCGCGGTGCTGATGTTCAGCCATGGCGGGGCGCTCCGGCTCGACGTCGAATGCCTGGAATGCGAACTGGCCGACCTTGGCGCGGACGATCTCGGAACTTCTGACCTCGGCGAAGGCGCCGAGCCGTCCGGGCTGGATGCCTAGACCGCCGTTAACTTAATCCGCGCGCTGAAGGGTTGACGGCGATTTGTCGCCGCGCCATTGAGCAGTGGGCCTCCGATTAGACCCGGTCCGCCGGAAAGCACCCATGCCTGTTCGCCTAGACCGAAGCAGCGCCGATTTCGCCGAGCGATTCGCCGATTTTCTCGCGACAAAGCGCGAGGTCTCCGCCGATATCGAGGCCGCGACCCGCGCCATCGTCGATGATGTGGCGATTCGCGGCGACGTGGCGCTGATCGAGGCGACGTGCAAATTCGACCGCCTTGATCTCAAGCCCGGCGAGCTTGCGCGTCACCGCGGCTGAAATCGAGGCGGCGGTGAAGGCCTGCGACGCCGAGACGCTTCGAGGCGCTCGAATTCGCGCGCGACCGGATCGAGATTTTCCATCGCCGGCAATTGCCGAAGGACGATCGTTTCACCGATGCGCTGGGCGTCGAGCTCGGCTGGCGCTGGAGCGCGATCGACGCCGTCGGGCTGTATGTTCCGGGCGGCACCGCGGCCTATCCGTCCTCGGTGCTGATGAATGCGGTGCCGGCCAGGGTCGCCGGCGTCGCGCGCGTGGTGATGGTGGTGCCGTCGCCCGACGGCAAGCTCAATCCGCTGGTGCTGGCGGCAGCCGATCTCGGCGGCGTGTCCGAGATCTATCGCGTCGGCGGCGCGCAGGCGGTGGCGGCGCTGGCCTACGGCACCGCGACCATTGCGCCGGTGGCGAAGATCGTCGGTCCCGGCAACGCCTATGTCGCCGCCGCCAAGCGGCTGGTGTTCGGCAAGGTCGGCATCGACATGATCGCGGGTCCCTCGGAAGTGCTTGTGATCGCCGACCGCACCGGCAATGCCGGCTGGATCGCGGCCGATCTGCTGGCGCAGGCCGAGCACGACGTCAACGCGCAGTCGATCCTGATCACCGACGATGCCGCCCTCGCGGATGACGTCGAACGCGCCGTGGAGGCGCAACTCGCCACCCTGCCGCGGGCGCGGATCGCGCGGACCTCGTGGAACGAGTTCGGCGCCATCATCCTGGTGCAGAACCTCGACGATGCCGTGGCGCTGGCGAATGCGATCGCGGCCGAGCATCTGGAGATCATGACAGCGGATCCGGAAGCGCTGTCGGCGAAAATCCGCAATGCCGGTGCGATCTTCCTCGGGCCCCACACGCCGGAGGCGATCGGCGATTATGTCGGCGGTTCCAACCACGTGCTGCCGACGGCGCGTTCGGCGCGGTTCTCCTCCGGGCTCGGCGTGCTGGACTTCATGAAGCGAACCTCGATCCTCAAATGCGGGCCGGACCAGTTGCGCGCGCTGGGACCGGCGGCGATGACGCTGGGCAAGGCCGAAGGCCTCGATGCCCATGCGCGCTCGGTCGGACTGCGCCTCAACCTGTCATGAACAAGCCGCCGCCTGAGCAGGATTCGCAAAATCGCATCGTCGCGGTGACGCTGGACGAGGAATCGATCGGGCGTTCCGGTCCCGACATCGAGCATGAGCGCGCGATCGCCATCTACGATCTGGTCGAAAAGAACCTGTTCGCGCCGGAAGGCGCCGATAACGGGCCGTTCACCCTGCATATCGGCATCACCGGCAACCGGCTGATGTTCGATATCCGCCGCGAAGACGGCGCGCCGGTGGTGGCGCATCTGTTGTCGCTGACGCCGTTCCGGCGCATCGTGAAAGACTATTTCATGATCTGCGACAGCTACTATCAGGCGATCCGCACCGGCACGCCGGACAAGATCGAGGCCATCGACATGGGCCGCCGCGGTATCCACGACGAGGGTTCGCGCACGTTGCAGGAACGATTGAAGGGCAAGGTGCGGGTCGATTTCGAAACCGCCCGCCGGCTGTTCACGCTGATCTCCGTCCTGCACTGGAAGGGCTAGGGCGCATGATCCCGACCCGCAGGGCCGCGTTAGTGCAAGGTGGGCACCGGTTTTCGGACCGGATCATGCGCAAAATAAAGCGGGCCTAGGCCGATGGCGGCGCCACCGCGCGTGCGCGCTCCGCAAGCCGTGCTGTTCGCATGCGGCCTCAACAGCGTGCGTTCGCCGATGGCGGAAAGCCTGCTGCAGCGGATGTTTCCCCACGCGCTGTATGTCAAATCCGCCGGCGTCAGGAAGGGCGAACTCGATCCGTTCGCGGTCGCGGTGATGGCGGAACTCGGCCAGGATATCTCGGGCCACAAGCCGACCACGTTCGAGGAACTGGAGGATTGGGAAGGGCTCAACTTCGATCTCATCATCACGCTGTCGCCCGAGGCGCATCACAAGGCGCTGGAACTGACGCGCACGCTGGCGGCCGAGGTGGAATACTGGCCGACCCAGGATCCGACCGGCGCCGAAGGCAACCGCGAGCAGAAGCTGGAAGCCTATCGCGAGGTCTGCGACGGGCTGTTGCTGCGCATCCGCAAGCGGTTTTCGAAGGTCGGGGCGGCGAGCGGCTGAAGGCGGATCTGGGCCGTGGCGTTCCCCGGATCCCGCGCGGCGCCACCAGCGCGTTTACGCGGGTCTTCGACGCGCTAAATTATGCCTTTTGCGGCGTGATGCGCTGCTGATCCGGGGTTCTCGCAGCTTTGTGGGTCCGGCTCTGCGGCGCAGCGCTGCGCCGCGTCCGGGACCGGGGCGTTCCGGCGGGTTCGGCGATGGTTCCCCAGTTGTCTCGGCGAAGGCCTTCCGATAGGTTCCGCGCGCATTCATCCCCGCCCTCCCGCCGATCAAAAGCCCGCATGCTAGGCCGCCCCAAATTCGTTCTTGCTTCCGGTTCGCCGCGGCGTCTCAGCCTGCTCAACCAGGCCGGCATCGAGCCTGATGCGCTGCGTCCCGCCGACGTCGACGAGACCCCGAAGCGGGGCGAGTTGCCGCGCGCCTGCGCCAACCGGCTGGCCCGCGCCAAGGCCGACGCCGCGCTCAAATCGGTGCAACTCGATGACGAATTGCGCGGCGCCTTCATCCTCGCCGCCGACACTGTGGTCGCGGTCGGCCGCCGCATCCTGCCGAAGGCCAATCTGGTCGACGAAGCCTCGCAATGCCTGCGGCTGTTGTCGGGGCGCAACCATCGCGTCTACACCGCGATCTGCCTGGTGACGCCGAAGGAGACCTTTCGCCAGCGCCTGATCGAGACCCGGGTGCGCTTCAAGCGGCTCAGCGAGGACGATATCCAGGCCTATATCGGCTCCGGCGAATGGCGCGGCAAGGCCGGCGGCTACGCCGTGCAGGGCATCGCCGGATCGTTCGTGGTCAAGATGGTCGGCTCCTACACCAATATCGTCGGCCTGCCGCTGTATGAGTTGATCGCGCTGCTCGGCGGCGAGGGTTTTCCGATTCGCTTTGGCTGGCTGAATGCCAGCTAAGCCGCCGGAAGACGCCGGATCCGGCCAGGGATCGCCCAAGAAATCCGCAAAACCCTGCCCGATCTGCGGCAAGCCGGCCACCGAGGCCTCGCGCCCGTTTTGTTCCGAGCGCTGCCGGGATGTCGACCTGAACCGCTGGCTGTCGAATTCCTACGCCATTCCCGCCGCAAAGGACGACGACGAAGACGCCGAATAGCGATATCCGTGTGTTTTCCGGCTGTTAACGCTCCTTTGAGGGGGCGGCCCGTCGTCGCCCTTCGGGCTGTGCCGGGCAGGCGAAGCGAGGTGGACAGGACAAGCGAGCCTGACTATAAACCGGCGCTCCCGGCTCCGCGCCGGGCAGTGCCCAGGTAGCTCAGTTGGTAGAGCATGCGACTGAAAATCGCAGTGTCGGTGGTTCGATCCCGCCCCTGGGCACCATTCCGATATTTTCCTCAATGAAATCAACATTTAAACTCTCGTCTTGTGTCCCACTTGGATTTTTGCCTCCGAGTGAGGTCACATTGGGCGGTCCGAGTCGTGCGAAAGCGTTCTCAGCCAAAATGCGCTGACGTGCCCCACGCGTGTACCGGATGATTTCCTTCGACCTGCGACGGCCGGTGATGGCTATGATCTCGTACTCGGCCGCTCCAAGCTCCGCCAGCCTTGCGGCAGCGGCCTTGCGCAGGCCGTGGGCCGTGCAATGCGGCGGCCCGGCATCATCCTTTCGCAAGATGATGAGGGCCAAACAGGACTGCATCGCCGCGTCGCTGGCCGGTGTAACGCATCAGCGCCATGGCAAGCCGCGCCTTGCTGCCGATGGGATGCGCGGCTTGGAATTGTTCGACCTCCTCGATCGTCCACGAATGAAAACCTTCCGACGATGATTTGAGGTAGGGCACATCGCGAGCGGGGTTAGAGTTGCAAAGGCCCGCGACCGCCGAATGTGCGAACACCTGCCGCAGGAACCTGAGAAGTTGATTAGCGACTTCCGGCATTTCGGCGATTTTATCGCGAATTGCCCGAATGTGACGGGGCGAGCCGGAGTTGTTTGGCAGGTCGCCGTGCTTTTCGCAGAATTTGTCCGGCCCCTGTGTGCGTTTGTCGAGAGCTTTGTATTCCGCGCTCCAGTAATATTAGTTGAAATGTGGGCGTCCGCCGTGGAACGCCCACCAATTCCAGGGGAGGGCTACTGACCCTGATGGCCTTTGAGTTTTTCCTCGATTTCCCGTTTTACCGCATCGAGGTTGAAAGTCGCGGGTGCTTGCATCGGAGGATAGTTGATAGCCGTTTCCGCCAAATTAGCTACTCGCTGCTGAACCAGCACAAAGCGCCAGAACTCGCGAGCCATGAAGTCGTTCATGTAACCACCACCCATGTCGTTCAGGCTCTGACCGCGGATCGACGGTGTTCGCTCGAACGGGTCCTGGCGGATGTTGACCATGGTGGGCATGTCGGTGGTGGTCTTCTCTCCCGGCCACCCGTACGGCTGTTGGAGGAACTGAAACTTGAAGTCATCGACGCGAAGGGCTCCGAGCTGCGGACCGGCAAAATAGAACAGCTCATGCCGAACCGAAGGTCCCTTGCCCGTCAGAAGAGCCGTTTGGTCGTAACCATCGAGATGGTTCTTATAGGTGCGGCCTTCCAGCGTCACGCCGTTCAGAAGCTGGTCGGTAATATTCGGGTTTCCCGCCGCGGCGGCGAGCGTCGGCAGCCAGTCGAGCCCTGAGAAGATACCATTCTCGACCGAACCCGGTTTGACCTGGCCGGGCCAGCGAATGATGCATGGCACGCGGAAGCCGCCTTCAAAACTCGTTCCCTTGGTAGCCTTGAACGGGGTCATGCCGCCGTCCGGCCATGTGAACACCTCAGCGCCGTTATCAGTCGTGAAGATGACGATGGTGTTGTTGGTTTCACCCATGTCATCGATATGCTTGAGCAAGGCGCCGACGCTGTCGTCCAACTGCGCCATACCGGCCTCCTCAAGGCCATAGTTCGTCTGGCTGTTCTGCATCGAGCTGTATGTCTTCGACAAGAACGTCCACACATGCATCCGTGTGGTGTTGTGCCAGACAAAGAACGGCTTGTTGGCTTTCTTGGCGTTGTCCATGAAGTCACTGGAGGCTTTGACCAGCACTTCGTCGAAGGTCGTCATGTCGTATTTCGCCTTCAGGAACGGCAGATCGTGCATGTTTGGTACATTCGACATATCGGGGAACGGCGGCAGGGGTCCTTCATCGACGATCCGCTGCTTGCCGATTTTTCCCCAGCGCGGCATTTCCGTCGGATCGTCCTTGTCGGTTGCGTAGCTATGGACCAGGCTGCGCGGACCGTAGGTGTTGTAGTAATTCTCGTCGGCGGGGAACGAGAACCAGTACGGGTCGGACATCGCGTCGAGGTGGTATAAGTAACCGAAGAATTCATCGAAGCCGTGCACGGTCGGAAGATACTTGTTCAGGTCGCCGAGATGGTTCTTGCCGAACTGTCCCGTTGCGTAGCCGAGTGGTTTGAGGACAGTGGCGAGCGTTACGGCCTGATCCGGAATGCCAACGTCCGCGCCAGCCTGCCCCACGGTCGTCAGCCCTGTACGGATCGGCAGCTCGCCGGTGATGAAGTTGGCGCGACCCGCCGTGCAACTCGCCTCGGCGTAGTAGTCGGTGAACATCATGCCTTGCGCGGCAAGCCTATCAAGGTTCGGTGTCTTGCCTGACATCATGCCACGGTGATACGCGCCGATGTTGAACCAGCCGACATCATCGCCCATGATGACGAGAATGTTTGGTTTCTTTGCAGGAGTTTGCGCTATCGCAGTGCCGACGCCAAAGGCGATTGGCAACGCGAGTGCTGTTGTGATGAGAAGTTTTCTGAACATGACGCTTCCTCACAAAAGTTGAAATTGTGTCGGGTAGCAGATGCATCTTATCGGAGGGCCCGCGCCGAGGAAATGTCAGGATCAGTGACGCTATCGGGCGAGATTTCGCAGGCTTTGTCAGGGTTTTCGTGAGTGCGCTTCGCCTCTCTTCGGGCGCGCCATTGCAGAAAATACCGCGCCCTAAAGCTGTCGTCTGTGTGGCTCCGGGACAGACCGGAACGCGAGCGCCGCAAGGACTTCAGGACGACGTTCACCGGGGCAATTCCTTGTCGCTCTCGGCGGCGAACCAAGCGAGGACTTCGCGCGCGTTTTAAGGCAGGACATTGCGGGCACTCGGCCCGCGCTGTCGGGCGGTCAGAAAAAATCGAATTTATTCGCGAAAAAGAATCGAAAATTCGGTCGGCGCTCCGTAAATTCGGCTATCCGTCGATGCGATCTACTGCCGCGCGGTGAGTCACCGACATCGGAAACCCTGTTATACATGAGGACAAAAGCAAGTGACCCACCTTCGGTACGTTTTTGATATTTAGCTTTTATTTCGACCCGCCCCCTGGGCACCATTTTCCGCCACGCGTAACATTCGGCAACAAGCGCGCCCTCATGTCGGCAAGCCAGGGAACGCAGTGTCGCGCATGCCATCTGATCGCAAGAAGCTGTTCCTTGAGGGACAACTTGGAACGGCATTAGATCCGGCTTGCGATTCCCATCATTCTGGGAAACCTGCTGCAGACCGGCTACCAGCTCACCGGGCCTCAGGCAACATGCTGATCGCCATGGTGATCGCGCTGGTCTCGCAGTGGATGATCCAGTTTCCGCTGGCCTATGTGCTCTCCGAGCACACCGTGCTGCAGGCCTCCGGCATCTACTGGTCGTTCCCGCTAACCAATGTCGCGGTCGCCGCGATCTCGATTTGCTGGTTCGCGCAAGGCGGCTGGAAGAAGACCCGGCTCACCGAACAGGACCGGCAGGTGATCAAGGTCGCCGAGGAGACGATTGCGGAAGAGGGGATCTTGTGAGCGCGATGAAGCGTATGGCGCGCCGCTCAGCCGATCATTTTGGTGCTCGAAAATCGATCGCGCGCAGGATCACGCCGGGAGGATTGCCCTCCAGTTCGACGTCGCTGAATTTGCGCGCGGCGCGTTCCTCGATGCGGTCGCGCAGCCGCAGGAATTGCTGCTCGCGCTGGGCCGGCGGCGTTCGCGACGAACCTTCCAATTGATCCATCGCATCGGTCGAGATGGCGCAGGCCACATTGGCCTGGTCATTCTTCATCGTGAACAGCACGACCATCCGGTTGAAGTCGTATTCCTGGAAGCTGCCCTGGGTCAGCGCCATGTCGAAAACTCCTCGGTTGAACGGACGGCCGGCTTTTGGCGGTCAGAATCTCTTCTTGGCCGGCGGCGGATTGAGCTCGGCGATTTTCGACAGGCAGTCTTCCTGCGTGCTGTGGGGCCCGGTGACGAAGGTGCCGCTTACCTTGGTGCTGTACCAGCCCGACGCCACGCCGAGACGCAGTGATTCTTCGGTTGTGACGTGACGGGCGGAAAGAATTTGCATGGAGATTCCCTGATTGTGAGTCGTTGGCGTTATGGGTCGGCGCAGAGTGGTGTGGCGGTGGTGGTTACCTGATGCCGGTTCATCGGCGAAGCCACCGCGTCGGCCTGCTGCGCATCGGCAAGGTCGACCGAACTGATCGAAATCATCGCGGTCGATGAAGGGTGCGGCGGCGCGCCGGGAACCATGATCATGGTGGCGACGCGGCGAAAGCAGGGAAACGACAGGCCTTCGATCAGCTCTTCGTCGGTCACGACTTCGTAAGCTCGCGCCTTCAGCCGGCGATCGATGCCCTTGATCCGGAACGGATGCCTGAATGCCACCGTTTCGCGCCGCGACCTCGTCAAGATCAGTTTCCTCGAACTGGCGCGCGCCCCGTGCGATTCAATGAGAATTGAATCGCCTTCGCGCTTCCCGCCAGCATTTGTTGTAAATCGTCTGTTCGCAGCGTTCCGAACGACAGCTGCCCTGCTGTCCGGCGCATGTGGCGAACACAAAATCAGACTGCGCCTTTTAGGCCCGAATAGCCATGATTTTCTTTCACGCCCGCCGCTGCGATCAGCGCGTGTTACGCGGCCGAAGCCGATCCCGGCGACGACGCTGTATCGACCTTCATCGGCAGCTCCTTGTCGCCGTAATTATTGACCACAAGCTGCCATGTGGTTTCGCCGTCAGGCCGCGCGTCGATCCGGGTAAAGCCCAGTTTGCTGAAATGGTCTCGGACCAGGCCGTTCCGGGCGGTCGGAACGTAGCGTCCGATCAACTCCGTGATCCCGGCGGCGCGCGCCTGCTGGACCAGGTACTGCAGAATCGTTTCCTCGACCCGGCGGCCAAGCACCCGGCAGGACATGATCCAGGTATCGATTTCCCAGCGCCGCTCTTTTTGCAGACAGATCACGGCCGAAATCATGCCGTTGTCTCCAAAAATGTCTTCGAGCCGGGCCTGCAAGGTGACGGCGTCGGGGTTCGACTGCACCGCCGCCACCTCGGCCTCGCTATAGCGCCGGGTGGTGAGGTTGAACTGATTGGATTTCGAGATCAGTTGCGCAATCCGCTTGCGGCCCACGGTATCGAACGCCGCGATCGACAGCGTCATGCTGAGCGAACGGAGATAATCGTCGTGGTTTCCGATCCGCTCGAGCTGGGCGGCGCGGCGCGCATTTGCCTTGTAGAAGCCTGCGCGAAGCTGGTCTTCGCTGGAAAAGCCCGCCTGCTCGAAATAACCAGCGGCCTGGAACACCGGTATCCAGTCGCTCGGATCTTCCGGCAGTTCGGGAACCGCCACGGCGGAAAGCGCATCGCGGACCCGCTTGCGTTCGGCAGGGTTGTCATCAAGGAACACGAAGCTCTCGAGTCCGAGATCGATCATGTCCGCGATCGCCTTGATATTGGCCGCCTTGTCATCCCAGTTGACCCGGAACGCGACGATATCGTCCTCCTTCAGCACCATTTCGGGATGGCTGCGAAACGCATCGAGCGCGATCGCCTCGTCATTCTTGGACGAGACGCAAAGAATGATGCCGCGCTCCTTGTAGGACAGCGCCATCCGCTGCAGCGCGGAATAGGTCTCTCCCAATGCGGTGCCGCTGCCCAGCACCAGGCCTTCGACGCCGTCATCGCCGACGACGCCGCCCCACATCGTGTTGTCGAGGTCCAGCACCAGCACCCGGCGCGAGCGCCCCATTTGCGCGGCGACAATCCGCATCACGTGATCGGCGTAGAGCGGTATCATGGCCGTCGCGAACGGATATTTGGCGGCGTACCAATAGCGCGCCGCCGACCAGGCGGCTTGTCCAACCAGATTGGCGAGACCGTTGACGTCGAACAGCAGACGCGAGGCCTGTCGCGCCTCCAGCGCCAGGCGGCGGTTGAATTCGCCGGTCAGATAGCGCGGACTGCCGGGCAGGCCGAGGTCCATGTTGATATGGGAGGCATCGGGATCGCCGGCCAGCGTCTGCAGAATGACGGGCCTTCCGGTTGCCGCGCCCGCCACCTCGGCGATTCGCGCAATCCGGCCCAGTGCGGCGTCGATCGTCCGCGCCGAGGCCTGCTCGTCGCCGAGCGGAGAGACCAGCTTCAGCATCCGGCTGTCCGAAGCCAGCAGCACAAAATCGATGGGTTTTGTCTTCAACTGCTCGCGGTGGGCGTCGAGCCATGGCTCGGGCTCTTCATATTCCACTGATGTCACGTCGAGCAAAAATCCATAGCGGATCGCGGTGCCGATCAAGGCATCGGTGATATGTGAGGCGGTGCTGGCGGAGAGCAGCAGCAGGTGGATCGGGAGCAGGCCGTGCGCGCGGGCCTCGGCGGCTAGATTCGCGGGCGCGGCCTTCAGCACGCTTCTGACCTTGCGGCCGAGCAGCCGAAGATCGGCTTCGTCCCAGCCGGCCTGCGCCAGCGATTGGGCGGCCTTCAGCGCTTGCAGCGGATCGGGCGGCAGCGATCCGATCGCATCGCGGATTTTGTTCAGTGGCCGTGCAAGCCATGGGAGCGCCTGCAACGGCAATTTCGCAGCATGTCTGGCAGACACGGTCGCTTCCGTCACCGCAAGTGTTCCCCGATCACGTCGACGAACTGCCGCACCGAAGTGATCTGTTCGATCTCGGCGAGACTGAACTGAAAGTCGAACTCGCTCTCGATGCCGCTCACCAGCCGGATATGGGCGAGGCTGTCCCAGGCCTTGAGATCGACCTGCCGGGTATCGATGCCGATGACCAGGTCATCGTTATCCAGTTCGGAGCGGAAAATATCCTGAAGCCTGCCCAGGATGACGACAGGCGAAGCCGCTGGTTCGGACAGGCGATCCGTCACGGCATCTTCCTTGCGGCGGGAATAAACAGCTGCTGTTCCGGAACCGGCTCGATGTACATCGTGATACCTCTGCGACCAAGGGCAACCGCATGCTCGATAAAGGGTCTAGCATCCGCGGCAAGCATCTTCAAATTCGAGATTTTCGATTCTACACAGAGGTCCGGCCCGAAATGCCGACGCAGCCGCTGCGGCCGGATGTCGCCGGTTCGTTTCATGTATTCGTGCTCCCCGGTTTCGCCATTGGCCCGTTTCCAGCGATAGCGGATGGTGCCATCGAACACCTTTCGAAAAAACGGCACCTCGTCGTACAGCAGGCACTCGGCTGCGTGCAGCGGGGTCATGAAATTGAACCCTGCGCCCAATCCGAGAAGCCGCGCGTCCACCTCCATCAGGCGGCAGAACGGGCTGTCCTTGCCCCAGGGCATCGCCGTGAGATGATGATCCCTGGTCAGGAATTCGGCATTCGGACCGAGCGCGCATACCGACGCGCCAAGATGGATGCTCCGTCGCACATCCGGATAGCGGCGGAAGACCTCGCACAACAGACCGGTGTAAACCGGAGCGCGGTCGACCAGAAACACCTTGGCGGGGTCCTGATCGATCGGGAATGCCGGCATCACCAGCGTGCCTTCCGGACCCAGCAGCTCGCGCAGCAGATCGATCACTTCGCTGGGGCGCATCGCCACGTTGAAGAACTCATTCCACGACGACTGGACCCAGAGCGTCCGGCCGGCGGTGACGCCGAGATCGGTCAATTGCTGTCGCAGCTCCGCGACGGCGATCGGACGCCGGTAGATTTTTTTCGCGATCCATAATTGCCGCGTGCGAACGAAACCGCGCACATCGCCCTGTCCCAGCAGCTTCTGCGCGAGGCGTTTGGCGGTGCTGCGAAGAACGCGAGGCATGGCGACAACAGGGCTGTTCTGGAAGGGGCTGGCGATATCCGCCAAGTCTGGATCGTCAAGGCTGGATCAGGGCCGGCCGATCTGCTGGACCTCATACACAATGGGAAGCATCACGTCCAATGCGTCATGCGTGCTGGCGACGCCGATCGTTGCGGTCTGGTCGGTCATGATTCGCGGCAACCGCCGCGAGATGACGTGAACCTGGGGCAAAAACACATTGATGTATTTTGCCAGGATTTCGCCGGCGCTTTTTGCCATGGCATATTCGGCCGCGCCGGCGACCGCGTCATCGATCGCGACCGTCGACGGATAGAATATCCCGATCCTGCCGCTGCGGTTCTGCGCCAGCGTGGTGCAGAGATCGTGGAAGCCGTCCGCATAGTAGCTCAGAAAGGTGCGCAGCTTTTCGGGTTCATATAGCGCGGACTTGCGCTGAAAGATCCTGGCGGTCGCGAAATAGTAGCAGCCGTCGACGGCGCGGATGCCGTCGAGCTGGCCGGCTGCGGGTTCAAGCGCATCGTATCGAACGACGTCGCATTGCCCGCCGGCTGCCCTGATCTCGTCTGCAACGGCTTCAGCCTCGCGCTGGCCTTCTCTGTAGGTGATGACCGGATATCCGCCGCCCGCAGCGAGGATCTTGGCCGTGACCTCACCGAGGCCGCGGGAGCCGCCGATCACAAGCGCGCTTTGTCCGGCGAACGCGCCTTGCGCAACGCGGGCGGATGCCGCGCTCATCGCGGCTTGCGCCGGCGGCGCCGGGCGCGCGAACGCGTCGAGCCGCCCGGCAATGCCTGAGCCAGCGACGTCGATTTGCAGCGATCGAAACCGCGCATCGGTTTTGCCGACCGCGTAGCGAAGCGCGCGCTCGCCGTCGCTTGCCGGATCGCGGCTGACATCGAGACCGGCAAACAGCGAATGAAGCCCCGGGCAGGCCATGCCGACGACCTGCGATGCGGCCAGCAGCGCATGCACGGCTGCGGTGCCGATCGAGTCCGACAGGGCGGGAAACAATGCCCGTATCTCATCGTCGCCGGCGCCGGCCGCCACCGCGCCGGTCTGCTTGGCCAGTTGCTCGAACGGGACATCGACGGGGACGGCGATCGGTTGCGGAGCAGGCGCGATCTGCCGGGCGGAGGATCCCGACAGTTTTCCGGGCTCCGACGACAACCTGATCGCAGCGATCAATGTGCCGGCCGCGACAACCTCGATGTTGACGGCGGTTTGCGTCCGGCTGCGAATTTCGACGCGGGCGATCTCACCAGGAAACAGCGGCTGCTGAAATCTGGCCTTGATGTTTTGGACATCGAGCGGAAACGACCGCAGCACCGTGTCCATGGCCCAGAGCAGATTGTGAATGCCGTGCACCAGCGGCGCGCCCGCCTGGGTGCGCCGCGCGAAATTCGCATCCAGATGCATCGGATTCCAGTCGAGGGAAAGCCGGGCGAAGGCGAACTGGTCATCCAGCGTGAAGGCCCGGCCGGCGAAAGGCGCTTCCGTCATCCGTTATTTCCCGCGGTTCCACAGTGCGCCATTGGCCGGCGCTTTTCGAATCGAAGCTCAGCCGGCACGCTCAAGGTCGTCGAATGCCTGCTGCACGCCACCCATAACGCAAGACGTTATCTTTTCTGAATCGAATTTGCCGGAAAGTCCAAACAGCGGCTGAAATCCCTCGACTTCATAGCCTCCCTCTGGAATCTGGACCGCGGTCGGCAGGTAGCCGAACAGCGCTCCCAGATATCCCGCATGCAGTCGAATCCGCCCGTTCCGGACCGGGACCTCGCGGTCGATGATGCTCTGCCATTCCACCGTGGCTTCGGCGGACAACGCGACCAGCTCGAGCACGTCGCCCAGCCTGACCACCTGAACGGCGAGCGGTTTGTCGGGCGCCGACCCCTTGAAAAAGCCGCCGAGCGGAATGCTGGCCGATCCGGTCGCAAGCGTCGCGGGCGAGGAAACCTTGCCCGAAGGCGCTTGCGCAATGGCGACGACCTTCGCCGCCAAATCATCGCTCCAGCGGGTCCATTCTCCCGGCGCCGGCGCTGAAAACGCAGGGCCCGACAGCATGGTGCGAACCATCCGGCGAAGACGGTCGCGAAAGCCTAAGCTCTGCTCCGAGCGACGCATGTTCGGTCGGATGTCGCCGCAAAATCCTTGCGCGAAGACGCACGGAATCTCGCCAAATCGCTCCCGCAACGCCCGGCGCACTACCCCCGGATAGTCGGAACTCACGACGTTATCCGGAATGACGGCGGTGGGATGACAGGTGTAGTGCCAGATCAAGCCGATGACCTTTGCGTCATCCGCCCGGCGAAGCAACAGCACCGTCGCGCGTTCATCGGTGGGGCCTTGCGGGTTGGGCGCCATGACGACGCTGGCGAATCGGAGCCCGTAGGTGCGGCCCAATGTTGGAAATCGCCAGTGCCGGCGACGGTTGATGGAATGGTTCAGCTGGCCCTGTAGCGTCTCCAGCGTTACCTCCGAAGCCGGTTCGCGCAGCATTTGCAGCAAGAGGCCTTCGGCAGCCCCGGCAACGTCGTTCACGAACTGCTGTTCCGGAACGCCCAAGCGCGAACAGGCCTGATCGGTTGCGGGCGCAAAATGGCTATGCGACGCCAGCAGAACGATTTCGCCCGGCTTGAAACCATGCCGAGCCAGTTTGGCGACAATCATGTCCTGAAGTTCGGCCCCGACGATCATGAGATCGAAGCTGAAGATCAGGCAGCGCCGTCCGCCGCATTCCAGCAGCACCGCCGAAATTTCGATCGGATCGAGGATCGTCGAGACCGGCTCGGTGCGCGCGGCATAGCCCGCCAGCCGCATCGACCGGTCTTTCGGGGTTATGTCGCATGAGGCGGATCTTGCAAACAAGCGCTCAAGGCTCCATCGCCGCGGTGCGTGGCTTTCGGCCTTCGATCGGGTAGGCCGGATCATTGTAGCCCGGCGTCGAGGGATGGCCTGACACGACCAGCCGGTCGATCAGCGCTTCATCCTCGGCGGTGAAGCGATAGTCGAACGCGCGCAGATAATCGTCCCACTGCTGCTCGGTGCGCGGGCCGCCGATCACGGCGCTGACGAACGAAGAGTTCAGCACCCACGACACCGCGAATTGCCCCGCGGTGATGCCCTTGGCCTCGGCGTATTGCCGGATCTCCTGCGCCAGCTGAAGCGATTCCGGCCGCCACTCGGTCTGCAT
Organism: uncultured Alphaproteobacteria bacterium; assembly: GCA_963734795.1. Classification (GTDB taxonomy): domain Bacteria; phylum Pseudomonadota; class Alphaproteobacteria; order Rhizobiales; family Xanthobacteraceae; genus Bradyrhizobium. The sequence continues at coordinate 545,367 of CAVTIW010000004.1, read as the reverse complement.
CATGCGGGTGTCGTTGCGTCCCGCGCGGGTGTCCTTGTCGGGGGCCGCATCGGGGCGATATTTCCCGGTCAGCACGCCGCGCGCCAGCGGGCTGTAGGGCACGATGCCGAGGCCGTAATAGCCGCAGGCCGGGAAATGCTCGACCTCGGGCATGCGGTTCATCGCGTTGTAATAAGGCTGGCTGACGATCGGACGGTCGATGCCGAGCCGGTCGCAGATGTTGCAGATTTCCGCGACCCGCCAGGCCCGATAATTCGAGACCCCGAAATAGCGCACCTTGCCCTGGCGGATCAGTTCGCCCATCGCGCGCACGGTCTCGTCCAGCGGCGTCGAATTGTCTTCCCTGTGCAGGTAATAGATGTCGATGTAGTCGGTGCCGAGCCGCTTCAGGCTTTCCTCGGCGGCCTGCAACACCCAGCGCCGCGACAGCCCGCCGCGGTTGGGGTCGTCGCCCATGGTGTTGGCGAGCTTGGTCGCGAGCACCCAGTTTTGCCGGCTGTTGGAAATGGCGCGGCCCACCACCTGCTCCGAATTGCCGCCGGAATATGCGTCCGCGGTATCGATGAAGTTGACGCCGGCTTCGCGCGCTTTGGCGACGATCCGCCCCGAACTCGCCTCATCGGTCGGGCCGCCGAACATCATGGTGCCCAGGCACAGAGGCGAGATCTTCAGGCCGCTGCGGCCGAGTTGACGATATTTCATGGGTGGGTCCTTTGAGTGTTTGGGATCGTCATAGCGAGGAGCGAAGCGACGAAGCAATCCAGTTCTGTGGTCAATTTCTGGATCGCTTCGCTGCGCTCGCGATGACCGGTTCGGTCAGCGTTACGTCTCGTTCTTCAATATCTTGAACACCCCATTGGCCATGGCGATACAGCGGTTGCCGGCGGTCACCTCGGTGGTCACGAAAATCAGGCTGCGGGTGGCGCGGACCACGCGCGGTTTGGACAGCAAAATCTCGCCGATTTTCCCGCCATCGACAAAGTGGGTGTCCATCTGGACGGTGGCGAGGGTCGGCCGGCCCGATACGAAGCGCGCCGTCATGCCGCAGGAGCGGTCCGCGAACGTCATCAACAACCCGCCCTGGACCATGCCACGGCGGTTGTGGTGCTTGTCCTGCGCTACAATCGCATATTCATGCTCGCCGTTCACGACCCGCTGCCACAGCGGCCCGACCAGACTGATGAACCCGGTGGTATCGACGATAGTCCAGCCGGAGGATGTGAGTTTCTCCGTGGCCACGTCGGTCATATCGGGTCTTTCCATTCAGGCGAAGCGTTCCGGTTTCCCGGTAATCATTTCATCAAGCGCCGACGTGCGGTAGTCAAGCGGGATGATGCGGCCGTTCGACCATGCCACAAGGCGGAATATTACCGGGCGCTGCGCGGCGTTTGCGCGCCTGCCCGCAACCGAACCGGCGCCGGCGCTGAAGCGGGCCGCGGTCGCCATCACGCTGGTCGAGACCGGCGATGCCGGGCGCGAAACGGCGTTGCTGTTGACCCTGCGCGCCGCCAGCCTGCGCGCCCACCGCGGCCAATGGGCGCTGCCGGGCGGGCGCTGCGACGGGGGCGAGACGCCGGTCGAGGCGGCGCTGCGCGAGTTGCACGAAGAACTCGGCCTTGAACTCGGGCCCGATGACGTGCTGGGTTTGCTCGACGATTATCCGACCCGGTCCGGCTATCTGATTACGCCGGTCGTGCTGTGGGCGGAAAACAGCGCGGTGTCACCCAATCCGCAAGAGGTCGCCTCGGTGCATCGGATTGCGCTCGGGGAGATCGAACAGGCCGACGCCTTCGACTTCATCGCCATTCCCGAAAGCACGCGGCGTGTGGTGCGCTTCCGTCACGGCGGTCAATTCATCCATGCGCCGACCGCAGCGTTGATCTACCAGTTCCGCGAGGTGCTCGCGGGTCGCGACACCCGCGTGGCCGAACTGGAGCAGCCGGTATTTGCCTGGAAGTAGGCTTCGCCTTTGTCCGGAAGCCGGGTTGCGGAGTGGGGGCCTTTCGACGACGATGCGGCCGGATAAAAACGAATATTTCTCCGGGAGGCTCTCCGACATGCGGCTCTGGAAGAGATGGCTTTGCGCCGCTGCCGTCGCGTTCGCCTGGTCCGGCGGCTTCGATGGCGCCGAGGCCCAAAACTTTCCGAACCGCACCATCACGCTGGTGATTCCGTTCGCGCCCGGCGGCAGCACCACGATCGTCGGACGGGTGATCGCCGACAAGATCAGCCAGTTGCTCGGCCAAAGCATCGTGGTCGACAACCGTCCCGGCGCCGGCGGCACCGTCGGCACCAAATTCGTGGCGAAGAGCGATCCCGACGGCTACACGATTCTGCTCGGCTACACCGGCACGCTCGCGATCGGACCGTCACTCTACAAGGAAGTCGGCTACGACCCGCGCAAGGATTTCGCGCCGATCGGCATGATCGGCAACGCGCCCAGCGCGCTGGTGGTGCATCCCTCGTTTCCCGCCAAAACCGTCGCTGAGCTAATCGCCTATGCCAGGGCCAATCCCGGCAAGGTCAATTTCGGCTCCGCCGGCGTCGGTTCGGTCAATCACATTACCGGCGAATATTTTGCCCGCACCGCCGGCATCACGCTGGTGCATATTCCCTACAAGGGGACCGGCCCGGCGCTGACCGATCTGCTGGGCGGGCACATCCCGATGGCGCTGGCGCCGATCCCGGCCACCAATCCCAACGTCGCCGCCGGGCTGTTGCGCGCGCTGGCGGTAACCGGCAAGAGCCGCAACAGCCTGATGCCTGATGTGCCGACGCTGGCCGAATCCGGTCTGCCCGGATTCGAGGCGTCGCTGTATTACGGCCTGGTGGCGCCGGCCGGCACGCCGCGGCCGGTGATCGACAGGCTCAACACCGAATTGCGGGCTACGCTGGCCTCCGACGAGGTGAAGAAGCAGTTGGCGCAGGACGGCACCGAGATCACCCCGGGGACTCCGGAAGACTATGCCGCTTTCATCGACCAGGATGAAAAGAAATGGTCGGAACTGGTCAAGGCCAGCGGCGTCGAACAGGAGTGAGGGAACCGCGCGGCATTGTCGCGCGGCTTCGGGGCTGACTTTTCAGGGCTGACTTGCGCGGTGCGCTTGCTACAACACGCCGATGCGCCCTCAAACGATTCGCTGTTATTACGGCTGCCTGTCGGCGGCCCTGCTGCTGATCGCGCCGCACGCGACCGCGATGGATGCTGTGGCGCTGCCGGCGGCCACGGCCGACGCCATGGCGCAGGCAGCCTCGCCGCAGGCGATCGCGCAATACCGCGCCCTGCTCAAGCAATACCAGGAAGCCCGCGCGGCGTTCGAGCAGGAAGCCAGCGCCTATTGGAGCGCGATTGCCGAAAAACGGCGGGGCCGCAACGCCAAGCGGCGTGAACACCAGCCGATCGCGCTCGATGATTACGTGCTGACGCAGCCGCCGGTCTATACCGGGCCGAAGCGGCCGGTAAATCCGGCGCCGGAGCCCGAGCCGGAACGTCCGCCGCGCGAGCACAAGGCGATTCCCGTCGTCGCCGACCTGTTGCAGGCCGCCGCCCAGCAATACCAGTTCAGGCCGCAACGGCCGACCAACGAGCTCGAGTTCAAGCGTGCCTATGCCCGCGTCGCGGCAGCGGCAGGGCTGACGCGCGAGCAGGCGGTGCGGGTCTATTCGTTCGAGACCGGCGGCACCGGCAACTACGATGTGCAATCGGGCATCGAGCATGGCGGCACCCGCGCCATTTCCACCGCGATCGGTTACAACCAGCTTCTCACCACCAATAGCGTCGAACTGGTTGCCGAGCAGGGCCCCGAAATCGTGGCGGCGCTGACCGCCAGGGCCGCGCCATTGTCCGGCGCGCCGCGCCAGGCGATGGATTACAAGATCGCGGTGCTGAGGCGGATGGTGGCGTTCACGCGCTCGGTGCCGGACGAATGGGGCGAGCACGAGAAGCTTGCCGATACGCCGAGAGGCTGGGCGGTGCATGCGATGGTGCTGGATATCGACGTCGGCCCATTGCTGCAGACCCACAAGCTCTTGACCTCGGTGATCTTCGCCCGCGCCAAGGGTTATATGCGTCCGCTCAGCGCCGCCGAACTGGAAATGATGAATCTCACCGGCGACGGCACCGGGCTCGACATGGTGACGATGCCGCAGGCGATGCGCGAGCAGGTCCCGACCTCGAATTTCTTCCAGCGCTCGGGCTACGAACGCAACCCGGTGGCGATCCGCCACAACACGGTGGCGAAACTGCTGGCGGTCACCAACTCCCGGATGGACAGCAACAGTGCTTTGCAGGGCGCGAAAGATCTCGCATCGGCATTTTAAAAGCATAACCGCATTTCAAAATCAGAGCGTACTGACGGTCGCACCGCAGTCGAAACAACAATATAGCGTCGATTGCGAATTGATTTCTTCTTCAATAACCCATCACGATTGCACGTATAAATTGAGTCGTTCGCCAATCTGCAATCAGCCGCCGAGTTCCCGATGGAATTTAACCATTTGCTAACCAAAATTTGTGCCTCACCAAATTTGATGATACTTGAAGCGGATTAGGACATCCGTCCACCAACGTTGCGTTTTCGGTCAATTCCTGAGTCGGGCTCGGCCTTTATCGTATCGTACTTTCCAGGATCCGGATCTCCCTGACAATTTGAGCGGTGGTGTATTGGCGTTGCGGCATTGCTGCGGCGTCTGGTCGAGGAGACGTCGATGTCTGATGCTGGATTCGGTTGGTTCGGCCGCACGCGCAAGACGTCATCGACCGAACCACGCAGACGCAGGCGACATCTCGGCATCATGGTGCTGGAGCCGCGCATCATGTACGATGGCGCGGCGGCCGCGACCGCGGCAAGCGCGCATCATCACCATCATGACGGTTCGCAGCCCGATCCGATGCAGGCCGGCGCTGCCGGCGGCGGTCCCGCGGTTTCGGCCCAAACGCGCAGCGGCGGCGACGGCCATTGGCACCATGAGGCCACCCCCGCCGAGCCGATGCCGCATGTCGTGACCTGGGTCAAGGATCCGACCGAGATCGTATTCATCAATTCCCAGGTGCCCGATGCCCAGCTTCTGGCGCAAGGCGCCAAGCCCGGCGTCGAAGTGGTGATGCTCGATCCCAATTCGGACGGCGTCGCGCAGATCGCCAATTTCCTCAGCCGCCATTCGGATCCCAATCTCACCACGATCGATATCGTGGCGCACGACGCCGACGGCGAACTGCTGCTCGGCTCGACCAATCTGACCGACGGCAATCTGTCGGGCAACTCCGCCGCGCTGGCGCGGATCGGCGCCGCGCTCAAGCCCGGCGGCGGCATCATGCTCTATGGCTGCAACGTGGCGAGCGGCGCCGACGGGATGCAGTTCATCGCCGACCTGTCGAAGGATGCCGGCGGTGCCGATGTGGAGCGGCGACGCATGACATCGGCACGACCGCCGACGGTCCGAACTGGACGCTCGATGCCCGACCGGCGCGCTTGTGGCAAGTTCGCCTTCACCGCGGACGCGATGGCCGAATTTTACCGGCCAGCTCGGCGGCGAGGTCCAGGTCAACACCACCGGCGGGGTATCCAACGGAGTTCAGGAAACACGTCGGCGGAAGTCGCGGCATTGCCGAACGGCGATTATGTCGTGAGCTGGTACACCGGCTCGGGCGTGCGCGCGCGCCTGTTCAATGACAGCGGCACGGCGCTGGGCAACGACTATGCGATACCGAATATCGGAAGCATTTACGGCATGTCGATCGCGGCGCTTCCGGTCAATGCCGGCAACAACCTGCCCGATGGCGGTTATATTGTGGTCTATGCCAATGGCAGCGGCGTCTATGGTGAAATCTTCGACGTCACCGCGGCGGGAGCCGTCACCCAGGTCGGCGGCGCATTTCAGATCGGCACTGGCGGTGCCGAATTATTCCACGTCGGTCGCGGTCGCCGCCAACGGCAGCTTTATGGTGACCTGGACCTCCGCCTTCAGCGCGATCGACGCCCGGCTTTACACCGCGTCGATGTGGCCGCCGGCGGGGCTTTCCGGGTCGATCCCTTCCAGTTCAATGCATATCTCGACCTACCTTAGCGAACCAACCGTCGCCGCGCTCTCGAATGGCAGCTTCGTGATCGCCTATGGTGGCAGAGTTCAACCAGAACAACGACAACCAGGTCTTCGCCGAAGTCTATAACTCCAGCGGCAGCCTCGTATCGGACAACACCGTCTCTTCCTCCAGCTCTTCTTATCTGGATACGGAGGTTGCCGGGCTCAGCGGCGGCGGCTTTGCGATGGTCTGGAACGATGCGAGCAACAACGTCGTCGCGCAGGTATTCAATAACGGCGGCGGCAGCGTCAGCGGACAGATCAGCGTGGCTTCCGAGAGCGACGGGGCGATTCAACCAGCCGTCGTCGCCTATACGGACGGCGAATTCCTGGTGGAATGGAATGGATATAATGGCGGCGGCTACGGCAGCGCCATCGGCGCGCAGCGCTTTAGCGCCAGCGGCAGCACGATCGGCACCGCCTTCCAGCTCGACGTTCCCGCCGAGCCGGCATCGAGTACCGGCGGTGGTTCCTTTCAAAGTCCGCTGGCGGTCCTGATCAACAACCAGGTCGTGGTGGCGTTCACCGACAATACGGCCGGATCCGGCGCCACCGTCTTCGCCGACCAGTTCGCGATGCACAGTGCGCCATCGGGGACGAATGTCACCAAGACCATTACCGAAAACCAGTCCTATACCCTCGCGGCCACCGACTTCGGCTTCAGCGACCCGATCGACGGCGATAGCTTCCAGGACGTCGAGATCACCTCGTTGCCGACCTCGGGCACGCTGACGGACAATGGCGCCACGGTCACCGCGGCCGAGATCATATCGCTCGCCGATATCAACGCCGGCAACCTGGTGTACACCCCGGCGACGGGCTCCAGCGGCACCCCGATTCCCACTTCACGTTCCAGGTTCAGGATAGCGGCCCCAGCAACGGGCCGAACGTCAACCTGGACCCGTCGGCCAACACCTTCACCTTCAATGTTACTCCGCTGGTGCCGGTGGTGACGGCCGGCGCGTTCGCGACCTTCATGGGCGGCGGCAGCGCGGTGACGCTGGACGGCGATTTGACGGTTACCGATCCCGGCAGCACGACCGCCGCCAGCGCCACGATCTCGATCTCGTCCGGCTTCATCACCGGCGATACGCTCAACTTCACCAATGTGGCGGCAGACGGCAACATCGCGGTCAGCAGCAACAGCAACGGCCAATTGGTGCTGACCTCGGCCGGTCACACGGCAAGCCCTGCTGCAGTGGGACGCAGCGCTCGAATTCGATCACCTACAGCTTCAGCCCGACCAACGGCAATTCGACCGGCGGCGGCAGCCATACCTCCCGGACCATCGACTGGGTGGTCAATGACGGCGCCGCTTCGAATACCGCGGTGACCAGCGCGGTCGGCCTCTTCCACGCGCCGCCGACGTTGACGGCCAGCGGCACCGCGGCCTTCGTCCAGGGCGGAGCGGCGGTCACGCTCGATTCCGGTGTCACCCTTACTGCCCCGGACAGCAGCGGGGACTTCAGCAGTGCCACGATCAAGGTGGCGGGCGGCGTCTTTTCTACCGACGGTGACACGCTGGCGGCGGTTACCGCCGGCACCGGCATCACCGCCAGCTATGCTGCGGCAAGCGAGACCCTGACCCTGTCGGGCGTTGATACGCTCGCCCATTATCAGCAAGTGCTCGATACCGTCACCTTCAGCTCGACCGGCGCTGTCTCGGGCAGCCGCACCATCGACTGGGCGGTCAATGACGGCGTCAGCTCCAGCGCGACATCGACCAGCACGGTGACGGTGCATGACAGGCCGACGGTCAGTGCCGGCGCGACCGCTACCTTCGTTCAGGGCGGATCGGCAGTCGCACTGGATACCAGCGTGGCCCTGAGCGCCGCGGATAGCGGCGGCAATATCAGCAGTGCGACGGTCAGCGTCGCCGGCGGCGCGTTCGCCACCGACGGCGACACGCTGGCGGCGATCACGACAGGCACCGGCATCACGGCCAGCTATGTCGCGGCAAGCGAGACCTTGACCCTGTCCGGCGTGGACACGGTTGCCAACTACGAGCCGCTGCTGGACTCCATCACCTTCAGTTTTGCGCCGACCGGCGATCCACCGTCGGCGGCGCGGACCCCGCGCGCACCATCGACTGGAGCGTCACTGATGGCTCCGGGCCAGGCGCCAGCACACATACCGCGACCAGCACGGTCGATACGCGCATGCGGCGCCGACCCTGACGGCGGGCGGCACCGCGACCTTTACCGGCGGCGGTGCGGCGGTGCCGCTCGATGGTGGGCTGGCGGTCAGCGACGTCGACAGCAGCGGCAACGCTGGCCGGCGCGACGGTGTCGATCGGCAGCGGTTTTATCAATGGCGACACCCTGAGCTTCACCAATCAGAATGGCATCACCGGCAGCTACAATACGGCGACGCGGCGTGCTGAGCTCAGCGGCGGACCGCCACGGTGGCGCAGTGCCACGCCGCGCTCGGCTCGGTCACCTATAGCTTCATCGGCACCGATCCCCTAGTCAAACCGACGGCGATCCGACCGGCGGCGGCGCCGACACCAACCGTACCATCAATTAGTCGGTCACCGACGGGGTGGCGAGTTCAGGCCGGCGTCACCAGCACCGTCGACACCGTGCACGTGGCGCCCACCGTGACCGCCGGCGCCACCGCGACCTATGATGGCGGCGGGTCGCCGCTGCCGCTCGATGGCACATTGACCGTTATCGACGACGACAGCGGCGGCAACCTCGTCGGCGCCTCGGTGCAGGTCATCGGCTTCCTCAATGGCGATACGCTGAACTTCACCAACACCGCCCACATCACCGGCAGCTACAACGCAGCGACCGGCGTGCTCACCCTTGTTGGCACCGACACCGTGGTGGATTATCAGGCCGCGCTGCGATCGGTCACCTACAGCTTCGCAGGCAATGGCGATCCGACCGTCGGCGGCGCCAATACGCAGCGCTCGATCTACTGGGTGGTCAATGATGGCAACACCGTCAACGGCACCAATGAAACGCTCCCGAATACGACGTCGGCGACGCTTAATAACGATCAGCCATCGCTCGGCTTGAACGAGGTCGTCGTGGAAAACGGCGATTTTCCGAGCCGCGGCGGCGCTACGACGACCGATATTCCTCTGGGCAGTATCAGGACCTTTGCAGGCTCCGCGATGCCGGCCGGTTCGGACGCGGCCGACGGCCAGCTCCTGGCCATCAACCAGAATACCCCATTGTTCTCCATCCTGGGGACCAGCTTCGGCGGCAACGGCACCTACAATTTTGGACTTCCGAACCTGCAGGGCACGCTCGCCGCGGGTTACGAGGACGGCAGCAATCCGAACTTTGCCTTGGGCGAGAGCTACGGCTCAAATAGTTTCACGCTGACGAACCAGAATCTGCCGCACCGCTGGGGCGGCAACGGCGTTGGGTTCGACAACGATCAGCCGACCCAAACCGTCAACTACATCATCAACACCGGCGGAACTTTCCCGACTGCCGGCGGCATCTACAGCCTTGGCACCGTCGTGCCCTTCCTCGGCGACTTTGCGCCGAGCGGGTATATGGAGGCCGACGGCCAATTGTTGAGCATCGCGCAAAATGCCGCGCTGTTCTCGATATTGGGCACGACCTACGGCGGCAACGGCACCACCAACTTTGCGCTGCCGGATCTGAATGGCCGCACCATCGTCGGGGCGGGAGCGGATGCCACCAAATCCATTCTGGTCGGAACAACGACCGGACAGGACAGCACCACCCTCTCGCTGTCGAACCTGCCCGTCCCGCAGGGCGGTTCTCAGCCGATCTCGAATGACCAGCCATCGATCGCACTGACCTATCTGGTTTCCACGGTCGGGGTCTATCCAAGTTCGTCTTCGCAGCTTGCCCCCGACCAGCAATATCTTGGCGAGATCATTGCTTTCGCCGGCAGCGGCGGAGGCCTCAGCGGGATGCTCAATGCTGGCTGGGCGGTCGCCAACGGACAGTTGCTGTCGATCAATCAAAACTCTTCCTTGTTTCAAGTTATCGGCACCACCTACGGCGGCAATGGCACCAACAATTTCGCGCTGCCCGACCTGGTCGGCCGCTCCGTCGCCGGCGTCGGCGCCAACGCGGGCACGACGGTATCCCTGGGCGAGCAGTTCGGCAGCGACACCGTCAGCATTCCGGGCAGCGACCGTTTTCTGCCGACCGTCGCCACCAGCACGCTCGACATCGTGCATGAGCCGCCGACAGTGACGGCCAGCGGCACCGCTGTCTTCGTTCAGGGTGGATCGGCGATCCCGCTCGACTTCGGCGTGATACTGACTGCCCCGGACAGCAACGGCAATATCAGCAGTGCGACGGTCAGCGTCGACGGCGGCGCGTTCGCCACCGACGGCGACACGCTGGCGGCGATCACCGCAGGCACCGGCATCACGGCCAGCTATGCTGCTGCAACCGAGACCTTGACCCTGTCGGGTGTCGACACGGTTGCCCACTACCAACAGGTGCTGGACTTCGTCACCTTCAGCTCGACCGTGGACACCGCGGGCAACCGCACCATCGACTGGGCGGTCAATGACGGCGTCAGCTCCAGCGCGATATCGACCAGCACGGCGACCGTGCATGACATGCCGATCGTCAGTGCCGGCGCCACCGCGACCTTTATTGGTGGCGGCAGTGCCCAGCCGCTCGATGGCGGGCTGACGGTCAGCGACGGCTCCAGCACCACGCTGGCAAGCGCCACCGTCTCGATCGGCAGCGGCTACATCGCCGGCGATACGCTCACCATCAATGGAACCACCAGCGGCACGATCAACGACGGCGTGAATGGAACGATCAACTACGTGTTCTCGGGCTCGACTCTGACGCTGAGCGGTACCGACACATTGGCGGACTATCGGTCGGCGCTTGATTCGGTGAAATACAGCTTCATCGGTACCGACCCGTTGAGCACGACCGATGGCGATCCGACCGGCGGCGCGGCCAACGACACCAGCCGTACCCTCAGTTATGTGGTCAACGACGGGGTGGCGAGTTCGACCGCCGTCACCAGCACGGTCGACACCGTGCATGTGGCGCCTGGGGTGACCCCGTCAGGGTTGATCGCGACCTTCACCGGCGGCGGCGCGGCGGTGCCGCTCGACGGCGCATTGGCGGTCAGCGACGTCGACAGCAACGGCAACCTCGCCGGCGCCACGGTGTCGATCGGCAGCGGCTTCCTCGCCGGCGATACGCTCACCATCAATGGAACCACCAGCGGCACGATCAACGACGGCGGGAATGGAACGATCAACTACGTGTTCTGGGGCTCGTCCCTGACGCTGAGCGGTACCGACACGGTTGCGGACTATCAGTCGACGCTTGGTTCGGTGAAATACAGCTTCACCCCGGCCAATGGCGATCCGACCGGGGGCGCCGCCAACGACACGACGAGGACCATCAGCTTTGTCGTCAACGACGGTGTGGCGAGTTCGACCGCAGCCACCAGCACGCTCGACACCGTGCATGTGGCGCCTGTGGTGACCCCGTCAGGGTCGATCGCGACCTTCACCGGCGGCGGCGCGGCGGTGCCGCTCGACGGCGCATTAATGGTCAGCGATGTCGACAGCAACGGCAACCTTGCCGGCGCCACGGTGTCGATCGGCGCCGGCTTCCTCAGCGGCGACACTTTGAGCTTCACCAACCAGAACGGCATCACCGGCAGCTACGACGCCGTGCATGGCGTGCTGACCCTTAGTGGCACCACGACTCTCGCCAATTACCAGGGCGCGCTGGATTCGATCAGCTTCAGCTTCACCGCGGCTAGCCTGGATCCGACCGCCGGCGGCGGCGATACCACCCGGAGCATCAGCTGGTCGGTCAACGACGGGGTCTTGAATTCGGCCGCAGCGACCAGCACGCTGGACGCGGTGCATGTGGCGCCGACCGTCACGGCCGGGAATTCGCTGACCTTTGACGGCAACGGCCCGCAGCCGATCATCCTCGATTCGGCGATCACCGTGGGTGACGTCGACAAGACGACGCTGGCGGGTGCACAGGTCGCGATCACCGGCGGCTTTGTCGATGCCCACGACAGCCTCGGCTTCGTCAGCGGCAACGGCATCACCGGCAATTACGACAGCGCCACGGGGGTGCTGACGCTGAGCGGCGTCGCGTCGGTTGCGGACTATCAGGCAGCGCTGGCCAGCGTCACATTTTCCTCGTCGGTGCAGGCCAACGGCACCCGCACGATCCAGTGGACGGTCGATGACGGCAACACGCAATTCAACAACAGCCCGGTGGCCCAAACGGCGCTGAACGTCGAGGGACTTAGCATTCGGGCGAATGTGCTGCCGACCGCCGTCCTGCCGCCTACGGCGTCGGCCTTTTCGGCGGCGTTCGTGCCCAGCAGCCTCACCGGCCCGCTGGTGCCGCCGTCTGGCGGCTTCAGTGATGGCTTCAGTGGCGGCCATGGCTTCGGCTATACCGTGGTGCACACCGACGTGGCGCTGAATACGGCATCCGACGCCACCATCCAGATCGATCTGGCGCTGGCCACGCTGGAAGCGCCGCTCGGCGGCGACCTCACTCTTGTGACCGCGCGTCTGGCCAATGGCGATCCGCTGCCGGACTGGTTGAAATTCGATTCCAACACCGGCAGCTTCGCCGGCCTGCCGCCGCAGGGCATGTTCGCGAGCCTCGCACCCGATCAATCGCCCGACAGCAATATCGTCACCGGCACGCTGCCGCCGAATCTCGATCTCGGCAATGACGGCGCCAGCGTTGCGGCGGAGCCGGAGACATTCGCCGTCGAGGTGCTGGCGCGGGATTCCAGGGGCGATATCGCGGCGACGATCTTCACCATCGATCTGCGGCCGCATGCCGGCAAGCAGGGCTGGAACATGGACCGGAGCCTGCAGCCGTTTGGATTCGAGCGTCACGCCGTGACGTCGACGTCGTTGCACCACCTCGCCGCCAACGAGGCGGTCCACGACGCCGCCCGCCCGTTCGAACTCATCGCCTCACACGTCTCGCCGATCCATCATGGCGACGCGGGATCCGCTGCCGGCAACGAAGCGGTGCCGTCGGGCCGCGCCGGGCTGACCGAACAAATGGCGGCCATCGGGTGGCGCTCGATGCACGCGCAGCGCAACGCGCTGCTCGCCAGCCTGCGGGGCCGATGACATCAGCGCCGATGGCTGCTCAATTCGACCCGAACAGGAACTTGCCGTCGCCTTCAAGGAACGGCCCGGTCCGCATGTAAAGCTGTCCGTTCTGGCCGATGAAAAACAAGGTGCCCTTCGGCACCTTCTTGGCGCCCTTCAGGAGCAGGCCGGCATTGTTGGTGCCCATCTTGTAGGAAAACGTCTTGCCGTCCTTGTCGTAGCCATAGCCCATGTCCGGGCTCAGTACCCAGGGCGTCGGCGCCGCGGCCTGGGCCAACGCCGATGTCGTCAGCGCGGTCAGCGCGGCCGCCATCAAAAGGGTCTTAGTCGAAGATCTCGTCATCATCCATGCTCCCAGCAACCGGCTGAAAAAGTTCGCCAATGGAGGTTTCTTGAACAAACCACGAACACCATTCGTCCGTCAATACGCCGCGACCTGTGATTTGCCGCGCCCGGCGTCGCAACTATGTTGCCGTTCCGGTATAGAAGGCGGGTTTTCAAAATGCGTCATAGGGATGATTCGGATGAGCCACTTCATGAAAATTTGCCTGGGCGTCGCGCTGTCGTTGGCGACGCTGGTTCCGGTTGCCCATGCCGATGAATTCCAGCTCAGCCACAACCAGAGAATTTCCTGCAGTCGCGGCCTTTCCGCCGGCAAGCTCAATACCGCGACCTGCAAATCCTACGCCTACATCTTCAACGTCAAGACATCGGAGTATTTCCGATGCTCGGTCAGCCTGGCGCTGACGCGGGACAACAAGGAAGTGATCAACGTCCAGACCGACGGCGGCTGCACCAAAAGACCCCGGATTTTCGAGACCGACTCGAATTACGCGTTCGATGCCACCGAAACCGAGGCGCCCAACACCAATGCGTTTTTCGGTCCCGGCGGCTATGCGGTGTGGGCCAGCGACACCGCCGCGCGGAAAGTCCGCGGCTGCATCACCATCAGTTCCGGCCTCGGCTCGGACATCTCGAAATGCCTCGACATGACGTTCGAGTGATTGCCGCACTAAATCCGCGGTGATGGCTTCAAGTTGAAACGGGCGCGCGCTGCTCCCCTCCCGCTTGTCGCATATGATGAACTTAAATGGCGACGGACCTTACCCTCCCCTGGAGGGGGAGGGTCGAGCGGCCGAAGGCCGATCGGGGTGGGGTGGCGCAGCGGATGAACAATCACCCCACCCCGATCGCACCGGACGATGCTGCGCATCGCCGAGCGCGAGCGACCCTCCCCCTCCAGGGGAGGGTGAAGGGATGCGGCGACTGCTCGTTCCGCGCAGCCTCAGTGGCTCATGCGCGCCGAAGCCGGATGTCCTGATACCTTGAAGCGCTTGCCGGTGTCGGTGACCCTGGTGCCGTCGACCTTCAGGATCGAGAAATCCTGGTCCAGATAGTTTCCGACCAGAACGTACTTGCCGTCGGGCGTGAACTGGGCGGCTTCGGGCAAGCCGCCGACCTCGATTTCCCCGGTCTTGGTCACCTTGTTGCCGTCGATCTTCAGCACCGAGACGCTGCCGTTCTTTTTGTAGAAGAAAGCGTTTTTCATGTTGGAGCCGCGCAGGATGACGGAGACCGCGAGGTCGCCCTTCGGCGACATCGCCAGCCCCTCGGGGCCGTCACCGACCACCACGCGATCGATGATGCGCGGTGGGTTGGCCTGCAGGTCGATCACGCTCGTGGTGTCGACGCTGCCGTCGGATGAGCCGGCGCCGCCATTGTCGGAGGTCAGTGCGATCTTGCCGTTGGGCGTCACCACGACATTGTAGGGCCACTGGCCGGTCGGCAGGTCGACCTTGTTGTAGCTCACCTTGCCGCCGGCGATGTCGAGCACCGAAACTTTATGCGCCCGAAATCTCACGGCCAGCGCCCGCTTGCCGTCCGGCGTGAACATCACATGTGCGACGCTGTCGGGCATCGCGATGGTATCGGTGACCTTGACGTCGGTGCCGTTGATCGAGAGCACGCTGATCGAATTGTCGCCGCGGTTGGCGACCAGCGCCATCTTGCCGTCAGGACTGATGTTCAGTCCCGACGGTTGCTTGCCGCCGGTGATCGTCGCCGCCAGTCGGGGCGGGCTGGCCTTGAGATCGATGACGTAAATCTTGTTGTCCGGCACCTGTTTCAGGGTGTCGCCGTCCTTGATCACGTCGACCGAATCCGCCACCAGCGCCACCGACCCGGTCGGGTCGATATCGACATTGACCGGCGGTCCGACCACTGAATTCTTCAGCGGCAGGGTGGCGACGATTTTGGGACTTTCGGGATTGGCGAGATCGACGATCAGCACCGTGTCCTTGCCGGGCGGCGACAGGATCGGCTTGCCGTCGGCGTCCCACAACACCTTCTCATCGTTGCCGACGATCATGAACGGCTTGGCATACGCCAGATCGAGGGCGGAGCTGCAGAGCAGGATGGCCGCTCCCAAGGATAATCCAACGGCGCGCGTGACAGGCATTGTGGCGTTCTCCCGGATAAAACCGGTCTCTGATGGGCCGGTTGTGCCGCCCCAGCGTAGCCAAGGAACCGCAGGGTTGCCAGTGGCAAGCGCGCCGATCGAAGCCGCCGGCTGCCGTGATGGACCCGCGCGATGCAGCCCGCGATTTCGAAAGCTTGTTTGCCGCAACCTCGGCTTTGGCCATTGGATGGGTTGACCCCGGGGCCGGGTCCGTTCACTTTCCCGGTCAAATTCAGGGGACGATAATGCGCACGAGTTCGAAGTGGATCGGCGCCGCCGTTGCGGTGGTGGCGGTCTGGTCGGCCCCGGCTGCGCGGGCCGAGCAATTCATCAACGTGCTGACCGGCGGCACCTCCGGAGTGTATTATCCGCTCGGCGTCGCGATCGGAAAAATCTACAGCGACAAGCTTCCCGATGTGAAGACCCAGGTGCAGGCCACCAAGGCGTCGGTCGAGAATCTGATCCTGCTGCAGCAGGGCCGCGGCGAGATTGCGTTTACGCTGGGCGACTCGCTGAAGGCGGCCTGGGAAGGCGACGAGGAGGCGGGTTTCAAGTTCAAGCTCGACAGACTGCGCACCATCGGCGCGATCTATCCGAACTATATCCAGATCGTCGCCACCGCCGACAGCGGCATCAAGACGCTGGCCGACCTCAGGGGCAAGAGCCTCTCGGTCGGGGCGCCGAAGTCAGGTACCGAACTTAACTCGCGCGCCATCCTTGCCGCGGCGGGGTTGAGCTACAAGGATATCGGCAAGGTCGAATATCTGCCGTTCGCCGAATCCGTCGACCTGATGAAGAACCGGCAACTCGACGCGACCCTGCAATCGGCCGGCCTCGGGGTGGCGTCGCTGAAGGATCTGAGCACGTCGACCGACATCACCGTGGTGTCGGTTCCCAAGGCGCTCGTCGACAAGATCGGTCCGCCGTTCGTGTCGGTGAAGATTCCCGCCAATACCTACACCGG
The DNA here is from genome assembly GCA_963734795.1 of uncultured Alphaproteobacteria bacterium. Classification (GTDB taxonomy): domain Bacteria; phylum Pseudomonadota; class Alphaproteobacteria; order Rhizobiales; family Xanthobacteraceae; genus Bradyrhizobium. The sequence continues at coordinate 528,786 of CAVTIW010000004.1, read as the reverse complement.
CCAGGACAAGGACGTTCCGACCGCGGCGGTGATCAATTATCTGGTGACCAGTTCGGCGGTTTCCGACGATCTCGCCTACCAGATGACCAGGCTGATTTTCGAGTCGCTGCCGGAACTGGCGAATTCGCACGTCGCCGGCAAGGAGATCAGGCTGGAGTCGGCGGCGATCGGCAGTCCGGTGCCGTTGCATCCCGGCGCGATCCGCTATTACAAGGAAAAAGGTTTGATCAAGTAGGCCCGCGGGCCAATTTCTGTATTTTCGTGGTGCGAATTGCGTGCGCTGATGTAAGACCAGCGCATTGATGTAAGTCACAAGATTTCGGCAAGGTGCGGCTGCTCCCCTTGCGGGGAGAGGTGGAGAGGGGGCTCTCCATTTTTATTTTTGTCGTCTGCGGTTTACCCCACCCTGACTCCCGATCGCATCGGGGCAGGCTCGCCCCCGAAAAGGGGGGCAGGGAACGAACTAAACTGACGACCGGCTGGGGATGGGCTGATGTTGCAGGCTGAGGGCGCGGGGGCGCCCGTCAAGGTCGAATTCGATAATTTCGAGCATGGCTTCCCGGAAGGTTTCGGCCCCGGCGGCTGGGGCCATCTGGCCTATGCCATCGGCATCGCGTTCGCGGGTTTTCAGCTGGTGATCGCGGCATGGAACGTGCTGCCGAGTCAGGTGGTGCGCGGCGTTCACGTCGGCTTCCTGATCCTGCTGACCTTTGGCCTGATCGGCAATTTCACCGCCAAGGGCAACGCCGGTCGCGCCGCCGGCTGGCTGGTCGGCAGCGCCGGGTTTCTGTGCGGGCTGTATCAGTGGATATTCTACGCCGACCTGATCGCGCGCGACGGCGATCCGACGCGGCTCGACCTTGCGGTCGGCAGCTTGCTCGCGGTGCTGATCTTCGAAGGCACGCGGCGGCTGATGGGTCTGGCGCTGCCGCTGATGTGCGGCGCCTGCATTCTCTACTGGTTCTTCGGCCAGTATCTGCCGGCGCCGTTCAACCATCGCGGCTATGGCTTACGATCAGATCATCACTCATCTGTCCTACGGCACCGAAGGGTTTTATGGCGTGCCGATCTATGTCTCGGCGACCTATATTTTCCTCTTCATCCTGTTCGGCTCGTTCCTCGAGCGCGCCGGGATGATCCAGTTGTTCACCGACGTCTCGCTCGGCCTGTTCGGCGGCACCCGCGGCGGTCCGGCCAAGGTCGCGGTGTTCGCCTCGGGCATGATGGGAACCATCTCGGGCTCGGGCGTCGCCAACGTCGTCACCGTCGGCCAGTTCACGATTCCGCTGATGATCAGGTTCGGCTATCGCCGCGCCTTCGCCGCCGGCGTCGAGGCCACCGCCTCGATGGGCGGACAGATCATGCCGCCGGTGATGGGCGCGGTCGCCTTCATCATGGCGGAAACGCTGGGCGTCAATTATTCGGTCATCGTCAACGCCGCGGTGATCCCCGCGATCCTGTATTTCGCCTCCGCGTTCTGGATGGTGCACCTCGAAGCCGGCAAGCATGGCCTGGTCGGCATGAAGCGCTCGGAAATCCCGAGCGCCTGGAAGACGCTGGTGGCGCGCTGGTATCTGGCGTTGCCGCTGGCGGCGCTGGTCTACATGCTGTTCGAAGGCTTTACGCCGCTCTATGCCGGCAGCATCGGCCTGGCGCTGACGGTGGCGCTGATCCTCGGCGCCAGCATCACGCTCGGCTTTTCCAGCAGCGTGGTGCGGTATGTTTTCTGGATCGGGCTGGCGCTGGTGGTCGGCTTGGTGTCGCGCAACGGCATCGAGATCGTTCCGGTGGCAGGTGTGGTCGGCGTGCTGGTGCTGATCACGGCGATGACGCGCGGCGGCCGGGCAACGCTGGCGGCCTGCCGCGATGCGCTGGCCGACAGCGCCAAGTCGGCGCTCACCGTCGGCATGGCCTGCGCCATCGTCGGCAGCATCATCGGCATGATGACGCAGACCGGCGTCGGCACCATCTTTGGCGGCTGGATCATCGGGCTTGGCGAGCACGAGCCTGTTCCTCGCGCTGGTCATGACCATGCTGCTGTCGATCCTGCTCGGCACCGGGATCCCGACCATCCCGACCTACATCATCACCGCCGCATTGGCCGCTCCGGCGCTCGCCAGGCTCGGCGTGCCGCTGATCGTCAGCCACATGTTCGCGTTCTACTTACGGCATCATGGCCGACCTCTCGCCGCCGGTGGCGCTGGCGGCTCTGGCGGCGGCGCCGATCGCCAAGGAAAACCCGGACAAGATCGGGTGGGAAGCGATGCGTATCGCGCTCGCCGGCTATGTGATTCCGTTCGTCTTCGTCTATTCGCCGGCGCTGATGCTGCAGGCCGGCGATCCGATGGCGGTTCAGCTCGGATTTTACGGCGCGGTGGCGTTTGCGACGTTCAAGGCCCTGATCGCGATCGGCCTGTTCGGCATGGTCGCGATCGGCTTCCTGTTCACGCGGCTGACGTTGCTCGAACGAACCGTCGCGTTCGTCGCGGCACTGTGCCTGCTCGGCGATTTCGGCTTCAGCGATACCGCCGGCTTTGCGCTGGCGGTCGCTTGCGTGATCCGGCAATGGCGGCAGCGTCCGCGCACCGCGGTGGCGGCGGCTTGAGCCTTTGCCTCGCCTCGGCTGGCGTCGTCAAGACGCTGTCGGTTGCGGCTTTCACGCTGGTGTGGACCCATTCGATCGAAAAGACCGTCTGGCAGGAAGACTGGCGCGTCACTCCCCAAGGGCTCGAACTGGTGCAGGCGCGCGTCAAGGGCTCCGGCGCCGGCATGGAGCCGCGCGCCGGATGCGCGCCTGGTCGACGGCTGGTTTCAATGGCAGCCGAAGCGCGCGCCGATGCCGGAGGTGGTGCTGGCCAATTCCGGCGCCGCCGGCGAATGGCGGTTGTGCAGCGAGGGTCGTTGCGACACGCTGTCGGGGATTTTCGGGCATCCGATCGGCATCAACGTCACGACGATGCGCGCCTGCGATCCGTAACTCGCCACGACCGGATCGCCCGCTTTCGCGGGCGATGACGGCGGGCTACGATGACGGCGATCGCTTCAACGATAACAAACTGAAACAGGGAGAAGAAGTCGATGCAACGGCTCAAGGGCAAGACAGCTGTGGTGGTCGGTGCGGGTTCGATCGGGCCGGGCTGGGGCAACGGCAAGGCGACCGCGGTGACCTTCGCGCGCGCGGGCGCGCAGGTGTTTTGCGTCGATCGCAACGGCGCTGCGGCGGATGAGACTGCCAAAATCATCACGTCCGAAGGCGGCCGCGCGACCGCCTTCACCGCCGATGCCTCCCGCGCCGATGACGTCGCGGCGATGGTGGCGGCATGCCTCGAGGCCTATGGCCGCATCGACGTGCTCGACAACAATGTCGGCATCGCCGAGATGGGCAGCGTGGTCGAGGTGTCGGAAGCGGATTGGGACCGGGTGTTCGCGGTCAATCTCAAAAGCGCCTTCCTCGCCATGAAGCACGTCATCCCGGTGATGGCAAAACAGGGCGGCGGCTCGATCGTCAATATCTCGTCGATCGCCTCGATCCGCCATACCGGCGTCTCCTACGTCACCTATGCCACCACCAAGGCGGCGATGAACCAGATGACGCGCACGTCAGCGGTCGAATTCGCGCCGAAACATATCCGGGTCAACGCGATCCTGCCCGGCCTGATGAAAACGCCGATGGTGGAACACTCCGCCGGATTGGCGGCGAGTTACGCCCACGGCGACGTCGCGGCGATGTGGCGGGCGCGCGATGCCCAGGTCCCGATGGGGCACATGGGCGATGCCTGGGACGTCGCCAACGCCGCGCTGTTTCTCGCCTCCGACGAATCGAAATACGTCACCGGAATCGAACTGGTGGTCGATGGCGGCATCACGCTGAAGCTGAGCTGAGCCCCATTACCTCATCCTGAGGAGCGCGCCCTTGCGCGCGTCTCGAAGGATGGGCCGCGAATTCACGCCTTTGCGCCATCCTTCGAGACGCGGCGAAGACGCCGCTCCTCAGGATGACGGTGGCTCGCGCTTCGTGCGCCCCGAAACGACATTCACCCCTGCGCGCTCAGTTCGGCCCAGTCGAATTCCTCCTCGAGCTGGTGAAAGGCGTCGTCGCCGATGTCCTCGGACTGGCGCAGCGTCAGCAGCGATCGCCGCGCGGCGGCGATCGCGCGCCGCCGCAGCGGGTCCGCCGGCAGTTCGCCGGTGGCCACGCCGCCATCGGGATCGGCTTTCGCGCGCAGCAGCAGCGCGCGGTATTCAAGCCGGAGGATTTCAGCCGCTTCGGACGGATCGCCGTCGATTTCGTCCAGCGCCGCGCGATAGGCGGTGGCGCGGGCGCGGGCAACTTCGGCGGCCACCGGATCATCGTCTTGCAGCCGCAGCGCCGAAATCAACGGCCGCAAGGTCAAGCCTTGAATCACCAGCGATCCCAGCACCACCGCAAACGCCGTCAGCAGAATGAGATCGCGATAGGGAAAGCCCGGCGGCAACGCGAACGCCGCCGCCAGCGTGACGATGCCGCGCATGCCGCACCAGGACACCACGATGCCGCCCTGCAGGGTGGGCGCCGCCATCGGCCGGCGCGGATGAAATCCGCGGCGCGCGATGGTCAGCCGCAACGCCATATTGTAGGACATCACCCAGACGATGCGCGCCAGGATCACGGTGGCGAGAACGCAAGCGGCCACCGCGCAATATTCGAATCGCACGGGATCGTCGAGGCGGGTCCAGATCGGCCGCAACTGCATGCCGATCAGCATGAACGCCAGCACGTTGAGCACGAAGACCACGGTGTCCCACACCGCGTAGGCTGGCACGCGCAGCCGCGCGGGGGTTCGCGCCGGGGCGATGCGCGCAATCGTGATAGCATAGGCGACAATGGTCAGAATCCCGGAAAGGCCGATGTGCTCGGCGACGATCCACACCGTGAAGGTGCCCGCGAACTGCACGATGATGGCGCTTGGGGCGTCGGTGATCCGCCGCGTCGCCAACATCGAAATCTTGGCGAACAAATAACCGGCCACCAGGCTGCCGATCAGCGCCAGCACGATCGCCGGCGCAAACGCGTTCCACCTGAAGTGCTGGACCACCGCGGCGCCGACGGCGACGCGATAGATCAGCAGCGCGCTGGCATCGTTGAGCAGGCTTTCGCCTTCGAGGATTTTGAGGATGCGGTGGGGCAGCTTGACCTGGCGCAGGATGGCGATCGCCGCAGCCGCGTCAGGCGGCGCCACGATGGCGCCGAGGGCAATCGCGGCCGCCCACGGCATGTCCGGCAGCAGCCAGCGGGCCAGCAGCGCCACCGCAGCGGTGGTGAGGCCGACCGCGAAGAAGACCAGCGTCGAGACCGGCAGCCAGTTGTCTCTGAGGTCGCGCAACGAGGTGTCGTAGGCGGCATCGAGCAGCACCGGCGCCACGAACAGCGCCAGCGCCAGATCCGGGTCCAGCATCCAGGACGGTGCCGACGGCAGAAACGCCAGCAGCATGCCGCCGACGGCGAGAAAGATGGGATAGGGCACCTTGATCCGCCGGGCCAGCGCCGACAGCAGCACCGCGCCAAGCAGCAGGCCGATAAGCCATTCGAATGTCGTCAAACCATGCGTCCCCGTCGCTCGGCCGCGCTCGCTGTCGCCGTCAATCTAGTACCAAAATCCGCAGCCTATCATCACTCGAATTCCACCGCGATCCGATCCGCGCTAACATCTGCGGGCGGCATTTCGGTATCTCGAAAGCCACGTGCAGGATAAATCGATGCGCCGTCGTTTTACATCCCCGATCCGGAATGCGGCTCTCGCGTCCGTCGTGTGGACCGCTCTATCGCATGGCGCGTTGGCGACCGGCGCCGATCCGGCCCCGGGTCCGCCGATCGACCCCGCGCCCTGCCTCGCCGCGGCGGCGGCCAATGACGATGACAACATCATTGCCGTTTGCGGCGCGCTGGCCGACAACGAGAAGACGCCGAAGGCCGACCGCGTCAAGGCGCTGATCGCGCGCGCCGGCACCTATGGTCGCAAGGAACTGATCGACCGCGCCATTGGCGACTACGACACCGCGCTGCGGCTCGACCCGACGCTGGCAGATATCTTCAACGCCCGCGGCGAACTCTGGCGCAAAAAAGGCGACCGGCGCCGCGCGCTGCAGGATTTCGACGCGGCGATCCGGCTCAACCCGGACCACCCCGCGGCACGGAGCAACTACAAAGCGCTGGCGCTGGAGCTGGAGCGCCTTGGCGCCCTGATGGCGGTCAACAACAAGCCGAGTTTCAATTGCGCCACCGCCACGCGCGCGATCGAGAAGGCGATCTGCGCCAATCCCGATCTCGCCAATCTCGACCGCGAGATCAACGCGGTGAACACCAAAGTAGTCCGCCAAGCCGCCGGCGACAGCCCGCGCGCCGGCCGCGCCATGCAGCGCGAGCAGGATGCTTTCATCGCCCGCCGCGACGCCGCCTTCGGCCGGCCGGACTATGATCTGCTGAAAGCGATGCGGGAACGGCTGGATCATCTGCTGGCGGTTGGACGGCAGTAGCCGTGTTTCGTTGGCAGAATGGTGTAGCGGTTTCGTCTTGAAATGCCGCCACTTAGCGTGACAATGCAGGCCAAACAAATCGCGATCGTCGCCGGCCTCGTCATGGCCGGGCTCGTCCCGGCCATCCACGTCTTGCTTCAATCGATGAGCAAACAGACGTGGATGCCCGGCATCAGGCCGGGCATGACCAAGGTGCGGACGACCCGCCGGGAGCGACGCCATGAACATCCAGGATAACAGCCGCTATCACGAGGTCCATGCCCGCTCGCTGCGGGACCCCGAAGGTTTTTGGGGCGAGGCGGCGGCGCGAGATCGACTGGATCGAGCCGGCCAAAAAGATCTTCGATCCTTCAATGGGCCTTTACGGCCGCTGGTTCGCCGGCGCCGTGGTCAACACCTGCTACAACGCGCTCGACCGCCATGTCGCCGGCGGACGCGCCGATCAAACTGGCGCTGATCCACGATTCGCCGCTGGCGGGCACCGTCACCAAACTGACCTATGCGCAGATGCTGCAGGAGGTGAAGACGCTCGCCGCCGTCATGCAGGATTTCGGCGTCGGCAAGGGCGACCGCGTCATCCTCTATATGCCGATGGTGCCGGAAGCCATGGTCGCGATGCTGGCCTGCGCGCGGATCGGCGCGGTGCACAGCGTGGTGTTCGGCGGCTTCGCGGCGAAGGAACTCGCGACCCGGATCGAGGACGCCCAAGCCGAAGCTGATCTTCTCGGCGAGCTGCGGGCTCGAGCCCGGCCGCATCGTGTCAGTACAAGCCGCTGCTCGACGAGGCGATCAGGCTTTCCAGCGTCAAGCCGCAGGCCTGCATCATCCTGCAGCGGCCGCAGCAGGGTTGCGACCTCGTCGCCGGCCGCGATCACGACTGGGCCGAACTGCGCGCCAACGCCATCGCCGCGAAAAAATCCGCGGACTGCGTGCCGGTCATGGCGACCGATCCGCTCTACATCCTCTACACCTCGGGCACCACCGGCAAACCCAAAGGCGTGGTGCGCGACAATGGCGGCCATCTGGTCGCGCTGAAATGGTCGATGTTCAATCTCTACGGCGTCAAGCCGGGCGAAGTCTCGTGGTGCGGCTCCGACATCGGCTGGGTGGTCGGCCACAGCTACATCATCTATGGGCCGCTGTTTCACGGTGCGACCTCGATCATGTATGAGGGCAAGCCGATCGGCACCCCGGACGCCGGCGCGTTCTGGCGGGTGATCTCCGAACACAAGGCGGTGGCGTTCTTCACCGCGCCGACCGCGTTTCGCGCCATCAAGAAGGAAGACCCGGACGGCAAATTCATCCGCCAATATGATCTGTCGAAATTCCGCACGCTGTTTCTGGCCGGCGAGCGCGCCGATCCGCCGACGGTGGAATGGGCGGAAGCGCAATTGAAGGTGCCGGTGATCGATCACTGGTGGCAGACCGAAACCGGCTGGTGCATCGCCGGCAATCCGGTGGGGCTCGGCATGCTGCCGGTGAAGCACGGCTCGCCGACGGTGCCGATGCCGGGCTATCAGGTCGACGTGGTCGACGAAGCCGCCAAGCCGTTGCCGGCGGGCACCATGGGTTCGATCGTGATCAAACTGCCGATGCCGCCGGCCTGCCTGCCGACGCTGTGGGAGCAGGACGCGCGCTGCAGGGAAGCCTATTTCAACGAATTCCCCGGCTACTACAAAACCTCCGACGCCGGCTACAAGGACGAGGACGGCTATATCTATGTGATGGGCCGCACCGACGACATCATCAACGTCGCCGGCCACCGGCTCTCCACCGGCGGCATGGAAGAGATTCTGGCCTCGCATCCCGACGTCGCCGAATGCGCGGTGCTCGGCATCAAGGACGCGATCAAGGGCGAGGTGCCCTGCGGCTTCCTGGTGCTGAAGGCCGGCGTTGTCACGAAGCCATGCCGAGATCGAAAAGGAGATCGTGGCGCTGGTGCGCGACAAGCTCGGCCCGGTCGCGGCGTTCAAGCTCGCGATCACGGTCGGCCGGCTGCCGAAGACCCGCTCGGGCAAGATCCTGCGCGGCACCATCAAGAAGATCGCCGACGGCGAACCATGGACGATGCCCGCGACCATCGAGGATCCCAAGGTGCTGGACGAAATCGGCGAGGCGCTGAAGGGACGGGTGTGAGACTTCAATGAGACGATCCGTCATGCCCGGGCTGACCTCATGCCCGGGCTGACCTCGTCATGCCCGGGCTGACCTCGTCATGCCCAGGCCGACCTCGTCGTGCCCGGGCTTGACCCGGGCATCCATCACCTTCAAGAAATGGCCATCTTTTCGATGGATTGCCGGGTACAGGCGAACGGAAGTGACGCCGTCCTTCGGACGGCTATGCCCGGCAATGACGGGAACATAACAATTGGATGGATTTGCGCATGCGACCTAACTCCGCACGAACCTGCATCGCGCTGTTGCTGGTCGCGCCGCTGCTCGCAGGCTGCCTCGAGCGGGGACAGCCGACCATGGTCAGTGCAGGTGGCGATGACGATGACGCGTTCTGCCGCGCCAACAATGTCAAGGCCGGCTCGTCGGAATACATCGCCTGCCGCAAGGACCGCGACTTCAGCGCGACCATGCCAACGCGCGCGCCGACCGCGCGCAGCGCGATCTCGGCGAATACATGCTGAACAATCCGGTGCATCCGTAGCAGCGAGGGCCATCATGAACGAGGACGTCTTCAACACCAGCCTGCGCCGATTTCTCAAGAAGGTCGGCATCACCTCGCAGCGCGAAATCGAAAAGGCGGTGCGCGACGCGCTGGAAGCCGGCCGTCTCAAGGGCCACGAAAAGCTGCCGGTCAAAATGGTTCTCACCCTCGGCGGCGTCAGCCTGTCGCATGAGGTCGCCGACGAGATCGAACTCGGCTAGGTCGGATGGGGCTTCTTTTCCCCTCTCCCCTTGTGAGAGAGGGTGGACGCGATGCGAAGCATCGCGGACGGGTGAGGGGTTGCGGCCTATCGATAGAAAGAGACCCTCATCCGGCGCGCTTTGCGCTGTCCAGTGGATGGATGGGTAACAAAACGGACCGGATGGATGGGTGACACTTGTTCACGTCGGGTAGAAGAAAGACGTGGATGCCCGCGACGGGCGCGCGCATGACGAATACGAGGCGCGGTGATCGCCGCCCGCGTCAGTGCGCCAAACTGCCGAGCTTGGCGCCGATTGCGACGATCACCAGCACGCCGCCGGCATAAGCGAGATATTCCGGATGATGGCAGAACATCTGCGAGGTCGAGCAGACGTCGCTGGCCCAGGGGGTCCCGACCGAAACCTCGGCAGCCGCCTGTTTGAAGAGAAACGCCGCTCCGCCGAGCAGCAGCGCCAAGATGAAGGAGATTCCGGCCATTTTCGAATCCTGCCCTGAGTTCGAAGCGGCAGTATCATGTTCGCCGGCGGAAAGTAATCTCCGAATAATTACCGAGTTGTCATGGATGGCCGCCGCAACCGGGGTTCCCGTCTGCGCGGGTTCCGCCCGCGACGTGCAAAAGCCGTCCAGCCCGGTGATGGCGAGATGGGCGGCCCTTTATAATTTCGGAATTTAACTTGGCGGGTTAGAGGCAGGAATATTGCATTTGACCGGCGACCGACACAAAGCGTTCACCGCCAGCGAGATCGCGGCCCCGCGCGCTTTTTCCTCGGAGCACGGCAAAGGGACGACATCGCGCAGCCTGTGCATCGCAAACCATGCGACCATCTCGAGGACGCCGCGAGCGGCGCTCGCTGCGTCCACATCGGGATATATCCGCCGACCACTCTGGCCGCGGGAAATCAAGGCCTCGAGATCCTGGAGATATCGGACTTTCACGTGCCTCACGTAGAGCGCGGCGATCTCTGGAACGTCTTTAGCACATTGATCGAGCAGCCAAATCGCACGGCGCCGACGATGCATCATGTCAAAGAGCTCGGCTGCCACTTCTGCGATGTCCTCCGCGTGCGGACCGTTCCCCGGCTTCTGTAACCTCTCCGAGAGAACAGGCCATGTCGCATCTCGCTTGATCTCACGCCTGAGCAGATTGAGTGTCTCGCTCGGGGAACTGATACGATAAGGAAGATCGTTTTCGTCCGGCGCAATCTCGAGCACATACGACAGCGCCAGATGCAGGAGCGCCTCTTTGCTTTCGACGTAGCCATAGAGCGCTCCCGCCGAGAGATCGCATTCCCGCGCGACGTCGGCCATCTGCGCCAGCCGATAGCCCCGCTGGCTGAGGATGGTCGCGGCGCCCTCCGCGATCCGATGCAGGCGCCCCGCTGGTTTCCGTCGCATGTCATCACCTCTGTGCGTACCGCCTTGACCGGTCGCCAGCGGCATAATAGAATGAACCGTTCATTTATGATAGACCATACGGAGCACGATCATGCAGCGGGCATGGGGGATGTTCACGTATGCGCTGGCATTCCTCGCGAGCATCCCGGGGGGCGCGCCGGCGCAACTGCGAGCGCCGTCACCGGTCGGCGGAGCGGCTCTCCTCGTGCTTGACCTGCAAGTGGATTTCGTCGATCCGGCGGGACGGCTGCCGATTGCACGCGATCAGATCTCTCCCGTGGTGGCAGCCGCCAACCGGGCGATCGCTGCCGCGAAAAGTGGGCATCTGGCAGCAGCCTACATCGGCAACGAATACGGTTTCTGGGACATTCCCGGCAATTGGTTTCGCCGTGGTGCGGCGATGAAGAACTCCTTCGGCAGCGCGCTCGACCCACTCGTAACGCGCATCGCCGGGGCGCCGTACTTCGCCAAGCATCGGGGCGACGCTTTCTCGAACGACGCGCTCGAGCGCTTTCTCGTGTCCAACGACATCGGAAGGGTGGTTCTCGCCGGCGTCTATGCCGACGCTTGCATCTATTGCACGGCGCGATCCGCGATCAACCGGGGATACCGCGTGACAGTGCTCGCCGATGCGGTGGGTGCCGCAGGCGATCAGGATCGACGCGCGGCACTCCGATCGCTGTCACGGCTCGGGGTAGAGGTCGAGACGGTCGCCGATTTTGAGTTGGAGATCGCTCAGCAGCGATAGGCGGAAAGCTTTTGGAATATAGGGCTGCGGTCGGCTCGGTGCGATCGTTGCGCGACCAGACGCGGACCGATGCCGGGTCAAAATGCGTCATTTTGACCTTGCGCCGATCACTTCGCGAAGGCGGGCGATCCAGTATTCCAGAGACGTCAGTAACGGAATCGACAAGCCGCGGCGTACTGGATCCCCGCTTCCGCGGGGATGACATCTGTCGTCGGAGCGGGCCGCGTGCGCTATCGCTGGCCCTACTCCTCGTCCGGCTTCTTGCCGCCGATGGTCTTCAGCTTGGCGAACACGGCATCGACATTGAGGTCGTCGCGCTGCTTCTCGGACGGCTCGAATTCCGGCTCCTTGCGGGTGGTCTCGGAGGCCGGCAGCAAGGTCGCGCCGCCATAGGCGGTATCGATCGGCTTTTCCTTGGCCGCGCGCTGCACCTCGAAATCGAGCTCGATCTGCGAGCACAGGCCGAGCGTCACCGGGTCCATCGGCGTCAGGGTCGAGGCGTTCCAGTGGGTGCGGTCGCGCACGCTGGCGATGGTGGTCTTGGTGGTGCCGACCAGCCGCATGATCTGGGCGTCCTTCAATTCGGGGTGGTTGCGCACCAGCCACAGGATCGCGCTCGGCCGCTCGTGGCGGCGCGACACCGGGGTATAGCGCGGGCCCTTCTTCTTGGCCTGCGGCGGCAGCGCCACCTTGCTCTCGCCGAGCTTGAGGCGGTAGTTCGGGTCCTTTTCGCCCTTTTCGATCTCGTCGCGGGTGAAGCTGGCCGGTCGAAATCGGGTCCATGCCCTTGATGCCCTGGGCGGCGTCGCCGTCGGCGATGGCGCGGACCTCGAGCGGGTGCATTTTGGTGAAATCCGCCACCTGATCGAAGGTCAGCGCGGTATTGTCGACCAGCCACACGGCAGTCGCCTTTGGCATCAGCGGTGCATTGCTCATGGCAAATCTCCTTTGCGCTTCGCCCACCTCTTTTGGAGGCGAAGCCGTGGTCATCAGCGATGACGGGAATTACGCCCTATATAAGCCGTCCGGGGCCTGCCGCGCAATGGTTTGGTGAACGGCCTTGACAGCGCCCGAAAGCAGTCCCAAGTCCTTATCTGGAATTGACCGTTCCCTGCCCGCCGGCGAGGGGTGATTCGGTCCGGGATCGTTCCCATGCAGCCAAACCACCACTGAAAATCGTGCTTTGCTCGCCGCGGGGCTTCTGCGCCGGGGTGGTGCGGGCGATCGACACCGTGGAACGGGCGCTCACCATCTATGGCGCCCCGGTCTATGTCCGCCACGAGATCGTCCACAACCGCTATGTGGTCGACAGCCTGCGGACCAAGGGCGCGATTTTCGTCGAGGAACTGGCCGAAATCCCCGACAATACCAACGCGCCGGTGGTATTTTCGGCCCACGGGGTTCCCAAATCGGTGCCCGCCGACGCCCGGGCCCGCAATTTCTTTTCGCTGGACGCCACCTGTCCGCTGGTCACCAAGGTGCACCGCGAGGCGGCGATCCATTTCAAGCGCGGCCGCGAAATCCTGCTGATCGGGCATTCCCATCATCCGGAAGTGGTCGGCACGCTCGGGCAACTGCCGCCGGGCGCGGTGACGCTGATCGAGACCGCGCAGGATGCCGCGACCTTCACCCCGAAGGATCCCAACAATCTCGCCTTCGTGACCCAGACCACGCTGTCGATCGACGACACCGCCGAAATCGTCGCGATGCTGAAGGAGCGGTTTCCCAACATCTCCGGCCCGCACAAGGAAGACATCTGCTACGCCACCACCAACCGCCAGCTCGCGGTCAAGAAGGTGGCGCCGGTGGTCGACGCCCTGATCGTGGTCGGCGCGCCGAACTCGTCGAATTCGCAGCGGCTGCGCGAAGTCGCCGAACGCGAGGGCTGCCCGGTCTCGGTGCTGGCGCAGCGCGCCAGCGATATCGACTGGTCGCATGTTCGACGGGCATCAAGAGCCTCGGCATCACCGCCGGCGCCTCGGCGCCGGAAGTGATCGTCGAAGAGATCATGGGTGCGTTCGCCGAGCGTTACGAATTGCATGTGGAGACGGTCTCGGCCGCGGAAGAGAACGAGTTCTTTCCGTTGCCGCGTTCGCTGCGGCCCGACGCGGCCGAGTAGCCGCATGGCGGTTTATACCGACGTCGCCGCCGACGAGCTTGCGGAATTCCTGGAGGCGTTACGACATCGGCGAATTGCTGTCCTACAAGGGCATCGCCGAGGGCGTCGAGAATTCCAACTTCCTGCTGCACACCACGTGCCGGCTATTTCATCCTGACGCTGTACGAGAAGCGCGTCGCCAAAGGCGATCTGCCGTTCTTCCTCGGCCTGATGACGCATCTGGCCAGCGCGCGGCATCAGTTGCCCGCAGCCGGTGAAGAACAAAGCCGGCGAGGCGCTGAGCGCGCTGGCCGGCCGGCCCGCGGCGATCATCAATTTTCTCGAAGGCATCTGGCCGCGCAAGCCCAACGCCGCGCACTGCGCCGGCGTCGGCCAGGCGCTGGCCAAAATGCATCTGGCCGGGGCGCGATTTTCCGATGTCGCGCGCCAACGCGCTGTCGGTGTCGGGCTGGCGTCCGCTGTTCGAAGCGGCGGCCTCCGCGCGCCGATGAAGTGCAGCACGGATTGCGCGGCTTTATCGGCGCCGAGCTCGATCATCTGGAAGGCAATGTCTGGCCGAAGAATTTGCCGCAGGGCGTGATCCACGCCGATCTGTTTCCCGACAATGTCTTCTTTCTCGGCGAGCAGCTGTCCGGCATCATCGATTTCACCTTCGCCTGCAACGACATGCTCGCCTACGACGTCGCGATCTGCCTCAACGCCTGGTGTTTCGAGAGCGATTATTCGTTCAACGTCACCAAGGCGCGTGCCTTCCTCGACGCCTACGGCCGCGAGCGCGAATTGTCCGAGGCCGAGCAGGACGCGCTGCCGCTGCTGGCGCGGGGCGCGGCGTTGCGCTTCCTGCTGACGCGGCTGGTCGATTTTCTCAACGTTCCCGCGGGCGCGCTGGTGCGGCCGAAGGATCCGCTCGAATATGCCCGCAAGCTGCGATTCCAGCAGAGCGTCGCCAGCATGCGCGATTACGGCGTCGCCGCCTCGGGGCTGGTGGCGTGAATTCACTTCCCTCGGTCACCATTCACACCGACGGCGCCTGCTCGGGCAATCCCGGGCCGGGCGGCTGGGGCGCGATCCTCAAATTCGGCGACGTCGAAAAGGAATTGAAGGGCGGCGAGGCCCACACCACCAACAACCGCATGGAGCTGATGGCGGCGATCTCCGCGCTGGAAACCCTGAAGAAGCCGTGCACCGTCGATCTCTACACCGACAGCCAGTATGTCCGTCAGGGCATCACCGGCTGGATCCATGGCTGGAAGAAGAACGGCTGGCGCACCGCCGACAAGAAGCCGGTCAAGAATGTCGACCTGTGGCAGCGGCTGGATGCGGCGCTGCAGCCAGCACCAGGTGCGCTGGCACTGGGTCAAGGGCCACGCCGGCCACGACGACAACGAGCGCGCCGATCAACTGGCGCGCGAAGGCGTGGCGATGGCGCGGTTGAAGACGTAGGTTCGTAGGGTGGTAGAACGAAGCGAAACCGGCCATCGGTGACGCGATGGGTTTCGCGAAGAGCCCAACCATCCAACACGAGCGTCGCCCTTCTTCCCTCTCTTCTTGTGGGAGAGGGTGGCTCGCATCGTAGATGCGAGACGGGTGAGGGGTCGCGGCCCCTCGTGATGTTGCTACCCCTCATCCGCCTTCGCTGCGCTCAGGCACCTTCTCCCACAAGGGGAGAAGGGAAGTGAGGTGCGGAGTAATTCGGCTCAGAGCTGCCCGAGCAGCGTGTCGCCGCCGGAGACCTCGACCTTGCCGGGCGCCGGCTCGAGATTGAGCTTCTTGACCACGCCGTCATCCACCAGCATCGAGTAGCGGTGCGAGCGGATGCCGAGGCCGTTGCCGGAGGCGTCGAGCTCCATGCCGATGGCCTTGGCGAATTCGGCGTTGCCGTCGGCGAGGAAGATCGCCTCGTCGCGCTGGTCGGTATCGCGCTTCCAGGCGTTCATGACGAAGGCGTCATTGACCGAAACGATCGCGATGGTGTTGACGCCCTTGTCCTTGATGGCATAGGCGTTCAGGAAAATGCTGGGCAGATGCATCTTGTGGCAGGTGCCGGTATAGGCGCCGGGCACCGCGAACAGCGCGACCTTCTTGCCCTTGAAGATATCGTCGGTGGTCTTGACCTGCGGACCTTCCGCGGTCATCACGCGAAACTTGGCTCTCGGGCAGCTTGTCGCCAACTTGGATGGTCATCGTCAATTCTCCTTGCAAGGTGCGGGGTGTCTTTAGCATTTTCCGGCCGGAAGGAAACCGCCCCACCATCGTTTGATGGCCAGGATGCCGCAAAAATTTCCACCTCGCTGCGGGGACCAGCGGAGCGATCCAGAAGCGACGAGCCGTTGGCTGGATTGCTTGGTCGCTTGCGCTCCTCGCAATGACGGCGGTTGAATCGTTTCTCAGGCGGCCGCGGCCTTGTTTTCATCGCGCAATTCGCGGCGCAGGATCTTTCCGACATTGGTCTTCGGCAGGCTCGGTCCGAAATTCGATCTGCTTCGGGACCTTGTAGTTGGTCAGTTGGGTGCCGCAGAACTTGATGATGTCCTCGGCGGTGAGGTTCGGATCCTTCTTCACGACAAACGCCTTGACCGCTTCGCCCGAGCGCGCGTCCGGAACGCCGATCACGGCGCATTCCAGCACGCCGGGGTGGCTCGCGATCACTTCCTCGATCTCGTTGGGATAGACGTTGAAGCCCGACACCAGGATCATATCCTTCTTGCGATCGACGATCTTGGTGTAGCCGTCCGCCGTCATCACGCCGATATCGCCGGTGCGGAAATAGCCGTCCGCGGTCATCACCTTGGCGGTCTCTTCGGGCCTGTTCCAGTAGCCGGCCATCACCTGCGGGCCTTTGGCGCAGATTTCGCCGGGCTCGCCGAGCGGCACCTCGTTGCCGTCATCGTCGCGGATCGAGATGTAGGTCGAAGGCACGGGAACGCCGATCGAGCCATTGAATTCGCGAAGCGGTCGCGGTGTTGCAGGTCAATGTCGGCGAGGTTTCCGAAAGGCCATACCCTTCCGCGATGTTGCAGCCGGTCAGCTTCTTCCACGCGTCGGCCACCGGGCGTTGAACCGCCATGCCGCCGCCGTTCGAGATCTTCAGCTTGGAGAAGTCGACCTTGTCGAACCCGGGCGAATGCAGCAGCCCGTTATAGAGCGTGTTGACCGCCGGGAAACTGTTGACCTGGTATTTCGCCAGCTCCTTGATGAAGCCGGCCATGTCGCGCGGATTGGGAATCAGCAAATTGACGCCGCCGGCGCGCATCGCCAGCAGGTAGCAGGCCGTCAGTGCGAAGATGTGATAGAGCGGCAGCGCGCAGACGATGAACAATTGCTCGACATGCGGCGGCTGCGGCCAGTGCCGGCTGCAGCCAGGCGTCGTTCTGCAGCACGTTGGCGAGAATGTTGCGATGAAGCAGCGTCGCGCCCTTGGAAACGCCGGTGGTGCCGCCGGTATATTGCAGGAAGGCGACATCGTCGGGCACCAGCTTCGGCTTGTTGAGCTTCATGTTTCGCCCGGCCGCGACCGCGTCGTTGAAGGCGACCGCGCCCGGTATCGAATAGGCCGGCACCATTTTCTTCACCCGCCGCACCACCAGGTTGACGATCACGCCCTTGAGGCCGAGCAGATCGCCCATGCTGCCGACGATGACGTGTTTTACCGCGGTCCTGGCGATCACCTGCTGCACGGTGGTGGCAAAATTCTCGAGCACGATAATCGCCTCGGCGCCGGAATCCTTGAGCTGGTGTTCGAGTTCGCGCGGGGTGTAGAGCGGATTGACGTTCACCACCGCGTAGCCCGCGCGCAGCACGGCGGCGGTCGATACCGGATACTGCAACACGTTCGGCATCATCAGCGCGACGCGCGCGCCCTTTTGCAGGCCCTTGCTCTGCAGATAGGCGGCGAGCGCCAGCGACATCTCGTCGAGGTCGCGGTAGCTGATCGACTTGTCCATGCAGATGAAGGCCTTGCGGTCGCTGAACTTCGCAAAGCTTTCCTCCAGCAACTCGACGAGAGACGCGTATTGGGTCACATCGATATCGGCGGGCACGCCGGCCGGATATTGCTTGAGCCAGATGCGCTCCATGGTATTTCCCCTCTGGTTTATTTCCCCGTTGCTTGGACGGAGGCCTTGTTTCAGGCGGCATTGGTTTGAGGCAGTACTGGTTTTTGGGCAGTATTGAGCAATGCGGCGGCCGATGGCAAGCGGCGGCGCGTTGCGGGCGCGTTGAGAAACTGAAAAAGCCGGTCTCGCCGGCTCAAAAGCCGCTTTAAGTGCGCGGCGCGGCGTCGGTCTTTTAATCCGCCGGCCTGGCCTCGCCGGTGCTGCTCTTGGGCGCGGGCTTGGCCGGGGGCTTTGCAGCCGCCTTGGGCTTGGTCGGCTTCGCGGCAGGCTTATCGGCCGCAGCTGCCGGGGTTTCGGCTGCTTTTGGGGCGGTATCCGGCTTGGCATTGGCGTGTCTGACGGCGGCCGGCCTGGCGGCGGCGGATTTCGGTCAGACTTTCGGTCCGATTTGGCGTCCTTGCCGGTATCCTTGGCTTCGGCGTTCGGCTCAGCCGTGGCATCCGGCTTTTTCGCCGCAACCCGCGACTTCTTTCCGCGCGGCCGCGGCGTCTGCTTTTCGACGTCCGCGGCCACGGCGGCAATCAACGCGGCACCGGTTCGGGTCGGACCGGTGTAAACCGGGATCGGGTCGGAGGCGGCGGCCGGCCCCGCCAGCAGTTCCGACGGCTTCAGCATCGGCGGCTGCAGCCCGGCCGCAAAAAATGTAAGGCCGGATTCGCCACCGGGTCGAACCGCCGGCGACGGTGTCCTCATCCTCGTCGCTGGCCGGCTGCTTGTGCTTGCCGCCGCACATCTCGTCGTGCAGGTTCGGCGGCGAGGCGTCGATCGGCACCAGATTGTCGACGGTGCCGAGCGAGGGACGCAACCACGACAGCGTAGTTGCTGGCAAAGCCGCGCTCGAGCAATTGCGCGGCCCGCACCGCGCGCATCTGGCCGGACGAAGCGCCCGAGCACCACCGCGATCAGCCGTTTGCCGTTGCGGGTGGCCGACGCCACCAGATTGTAGCCGGACGCGCAGATGAAGCCGGTCTTGAAGCCGTCGGCGCCGGGATAGCGTCCGATCAGCTTGTTGAAGTTCTGCGTGACCTTGCGGCCGATAGCGGATCGAGGGAATGTGGACGAAATATTCGTATTCCGGCAGATCGTGAATGATCGCGCGGGCCAGGATCGCAAGATCGCGCGCCGACGTGATCTGGCCGTCCGCGGGCAGGCCGTTCGGATTGACGTAGCTCGTCTGCGTCATGCCGAGCCGCTGCGCGGCCTGATTCATCATGTGCCGAAAAGCCGTCGATCGAGCCGCCGACGCCCTCGGCGAGCACCACGGCCATGTCGTTGGCCGACTTCACCAGCATCATCTTGAGCGCATTATCGACCGTGACCTGGGTTCCCGGCCGGAAACCCATCTTCGACGGCGACTTGCGAAGCCGCGACCGGCGACACCGTGAACAAGGTATCGAGCGAGATGCGTCCTTCCTTGACCGCCTTGAGCGTGACATAGGCCGTCATCAGCTTGCTCAACGACGCGGGATACCAGGGATAGGTGGCGTTGTCGGCCTGCAGCACCTTTCCGGTATCGGCCTCGACCACCAGCAGCGCTTCCGCATGCGCAACGCGCGGCGCGGCGAGGGCGAGCGCTGCGACCAGAACGATCCAGTTCAGCGATGACTTGCGAAGCAACGGGAGAAGAAAATGCACTATCCGATTCCGGTCCTTTGAGACCCGCCTGCTGAGAGGAGGTCCTGACATGTGACGTTCGGGTTTCAAGCGTGTCCGGCGCCGTCGCGCCACGGCGGCAGCAAACCTATACCGGCTTGCCGGCCCAGAACAGAGGTTGTGCGATTAAATCGTGGACGAAATAGGCCGAATTTCGACGATGGCTAAATCTTGACAGCGGCGTTACCGATCTCCGGCGCGGCTGTGCCGGCCCGCGCATGCTCCTGGACCATGAACTGGGCTCGCGCAAGTTCCGCAAAACGGCCGCCTTTCGCCACCAGTTCATCGAACGTTCCGCTTTCGATCACGCGTCCGCCGTCGAACACCAGGATGCGCGTGGCATTGCGAATGGTCGAGAGCCGGTGGGCGATCACGAAGGTGGTGCGTCCCTTCATCACTTCGTCGAGCGCGGCGTTGACCTTGGCCTCGGTGACGGCATCGAGCGCGCTGGTCGCCTCGTCGAGGATCAGGATCGGCGGATCTTTCAGCAGTGCGCGCGCGATCGACAGCCGCTGCCGCTCGCCGCCGGACAGCATCCGCCCGCGCTCGCCGGCATTGGTGTCGAATTTCCGCTCGCTGCGCTCGATAAATTCCAGCGCCTGGGCGCGCGCCGCCGCGATCCGCATTTCCTCTTCGGTGGCGTCCGGCTTGCCGACGCGCAGATTGTCCGCGATCGAACGGTTGAACAGCAGCGCTTCCTGAAACACCACGCCGATATTCCGCCGCAGCGCCGTCAGCGTCAGGCCGCGGACGTCCATGCCGTCGATTTTGATGAAGCCCGACTGCGGATCGAAGGCGCGGTGCAGCAGGGCGATGGCGGTCGATTTGCCGGCGCCGGTCGGGCCGACCAGCGCGATGGTCTGGCCCGGCAGCGCCGTGAAGGACAGGTCCTCGACCGCGGGCCGCTTGCCGTCATAGGAAAACGAGACGTCGTTGAATTCGACCAGGCCCGAGAGCCGTCCGGGATCGATCGCATCCGGCCGGTCGCGCACCGCGGGCACGGCATCCAGCACGTTGAAGAATTCCTGCAGCCGCGGCGCCTCCATGAACACGCTGTTGATGAAGCTGACCACCTGTTCGAGCTTCTGGATCAGCATGGTGGCGAAGCTCACGAACATCACGATCTCGCCGACGGTGGTGAGGCCCTGCTCGTGCAGCGCGATGCCGACCGTGAAGATCGCCAGCACGGTGATGGTGGTCGACGCCCGGGTGATGACGGTGACCAGCGCCCACCACGACAGCACCGGCATCTGCACCGCCAGCAGCTTGTCGGCGACGAAGCGCAGCCCCTGCACCTCGGCATCGATGCGCACGAAGCTTTGCACCAGCGCGACATTGCCGAGCGCGTCGGAGGCGCGCGCGGAGAGGTCGCTGTAATGCGACTCGACTTCGCTTTGCATGCCGTAGGTCTTGCGCACCACCAGCGTGGTCAGCACCGTGAACACCACGCACAGCACGAACAGCAGGATCGCCAGCCGCCAGTTGATGTAAAACGCCAGCGGCAGCAGCACCACCAGCGACATGATCGCGGCGAAATGCTCGCGGAAAAATCCGAGCCACAGCCGCCACAACGAGTCGGTGCCGTTCAGCATCACCTTCATCAGGCGGCCGGAATGGGTGCCGGTGTGGAAGGTCAGCGGCAATTGCATGATGTGCTCGAAATAATTCGTCAGCACCGCCTGGCGCTGGCGGTGCGCCAGCCGGTCCGCGTGCAGCGCCACCGCCGCACTGCATCCGATGGTGAACAGGCCGAACGCCGCCCAGGCCGCCAGCAGCGACCACGCCGAGGAGGATGCGAGCGGATCCGTGGCGGGCTTGCCGGAGAGAACGTCGACGATGCGGCCGAACAGCACCGGCTCGGCGAATTGCGCGCCGGCCAGCAGCAGATTGGCGCCGGCGAGGATCCAGCCCAGCCGCGCCTCCTTGCCAAGCAACTCGAGGACGCGCGTATAGAGGCGAAGCATCGACATGCCGTGGGCACTCGGGATCAGCGGAGCGAATGATCGTTCAGACAGGCATTCTAATCCGGGATCGCCAGGGAGATACAGCGTCGAGCGGATATTTTGCTCAATTGATCAGGCGGCCGTCGAGGGGCGGCAGGAAAGTGCCGTCGAAAATATCCGCCGCTGAAGGCCGTTTCCGGAATTTGAAATCCTCGGCGATCTGATCGATCGACCGTTCGAGGCGGTCGGGATCGATGCCGCCGATGCCGTTGCGCTTCACTTCGCCGGTGAAAATGTTGTCGCTGATCAGGCTGCGCAGGCGTTCCAGCTCAAGCTCGCGCGATCCGCCGTCCATCCGGCTGACGACTTCGTCCGTCGCCCGCTCCGGCTCCATGATGGTCTGGTGCGTGCCGGCAATCACCGCGCGCAGCAGGCCCTTCACCGCCTCGGGCCTCGCGGCCGCAAACGCCGGATTGACGACCACCGCGAACCCGTAGGCCTCGCAGCCATAGTCGGCATATCGCAGCACCGCAAGGTCGTCGGCAGGAACGCCGCGATCCCTCAGATTGACCGCGGACAGATACGAAAACCCGCTCACGGCATCGACCTGGCCCGCCGACAGCATCGGCTCCCGCACCGCGGCGCCGATATTGTCCTGCTTCACGCTTGCGGTCTTGATTCCGTTCTGCCGCGCCAGCGCCGGCCACAGCCGGATCGAAAGATCGCCCTCGGCGACGCCGAGCGTTTTGCCTTCGATATCGGAGAGCGCGCGGATGCCGCGGCTTTTGCGGGCGATGATGGCGTAGGGCGACTTGTTGAACAGCACGAACACCGCCTTGACGGGCGGGGCGTCCGGGTTGCCGCGAAAGCGGATCAGCGCGTTGATGTCGACCAGGGCGAAATCGCTGGTGGCGGCGCCGACGCGCGCGATCGCGTCCGGCGATCCGCTGGCGATATTGGTGGTGACCGCCAGACCTTCCGAACCAAACAGACCGTCGACCGCCGCCAGCACGAAAGGGGCCGCAATCGCATTGATCGGACGGTCGAAGGAAAACCGGATCGCGACCGGTTGTCGGGCTTGGTCCGCGGCGCGGCTGTCCCCGAAACACGCAAAGGCCAGCAGGCCTATCAGCGAAGTCAGAAAACAGCGGCCTGCAATGGTCGGATTTTTGCGCATGGAGATGACATCAGGACAGCCGGACGCCAGTTGCCGCGCCGGCTATGTTGGTTTGATGACGCCCGAGACGCCGGCGGCTGGCACTCTGGCGGGTGAAATATGAATGGTCGATGACTGTCTCGATTTTGCCGGCGATCGTTCAGCCTGCATTCGGGGTTGCGGAACCCGGCATCGGCCCGGTGGTTAGCTGCAGGAGGCCGGCCAGGCCGAACTGCCACGGAGGACATCGAGATGGCGGGAAGGGGTTTGTTTTCATCGATCGGCCGCGCCGCCGTGATCGCAACGGTTGCCGCGGTGACGCTGACGGCGGTCGAGCCGGCTGTCGCCGAAATCGGACCGGCCGGCAAAGGCCTGTCGGCGGCGCCCGCGACCCGCGACACCGCCGATTTCAGCGCCCGCCGCAGGCATTACCGTGGCGACCGGGGCGCCGGAGCAGCGGCTTTTGCCGCCGTTGTCGGAACCGGGCTTGCGGTCGCGGCGTCCCACAGCCGTGGCGCCTATGACGGTGATTGGGGCTGCAGTCCGGTTTATTGCGGCCGCCTACTATTATCGCGGTGACCGCTACTACGGCGGATATGGATATGGCGCGCCTATTTTTCCCGGCTGGTAACCGCCATTTCCCGAACCGGTCGGCGCGCCGGCGGCCTTGGTGGCCGGGCGATTTTTTTTGGACAAGGCGGCGGCAAGAGGCTGGGCGTTAACACGCTGGCCATAGGTTTCGATTAGTTTCGAAGCATGAGTGATTCGCTCGATCGGCTTTATCTGGCGGTGATCGCGGCCAAGGATCTCGATCCGGCAACGTCGCGAACCGCCCGGCTGTTTCAGCGCGGCCCGGCCAAGATGGCCAAGAAGCTGGCCGAAGAAGCCATCGAGGTCGTGATCGACGCCGTCAGCGGCAATACCGAGGCCGTGGTCCGCGAGAGCGCCGATCTGCTCTACAATCTCACCGTTTTGTGGGCGTCGGCCGGCGTGCAGCCCGGAGGATGTGTGGCGCGAAATGGAGCGGCGCGAACATCTGCTCGGAATTGCCGAGAAGCTGCCGAAATCGGCGCGTCAAAATGCCCAAGGCGTCGTCGCCCCGGGTCGCCCGGCGACCAATTGTCGCGCTTGAGGGCCGCAACCTGCGCAAGCGCCACTAAGGCTTGCTTCAGATTGCCTCAGTTTCCCGGCATGGACAAATCCGTCCCATGGTGGTTCATCGCGCCATGCTGAGACGGATTTACGACTGGTGTATCGACGCCGCCCACAAGCCATACGCGCTCTGGATTCTGGGCGCGGTGGCGTTCGCGGAAAGCTCGTTTTTTCCGGTGCCGCCGGATGTGATGCTGATCCCGATGTCGCTGGCGCGGCCGCAGCGGGCGTGGCTTTACGCCTCGATCTGCACCGCGACGTCGGTGCTCGGCGGCATCCTCGGCTATGCCATCGGCGCGCTGCTCTACGATTCGATCGGGCATTGGCTGATCCAGTTTTATGGCCTTGGCGGCAAGGTCGAGACGTTTCGCGCCGGTCTATGCCGAATATGGCGCCTGGATCATCCTGCTGAAGGGCCTGACGCCGATCCCCTACAAGCTCGTGACCATCACCTCGGGGTTCGCCAATTACAACATCTGGCTGTTCGTGGCGCTGCTCGGTGATCGCGCGCGGCGGGCGCTTCTTCATGGTCGCGATCCTGCTCAACCGCTACGGCGAATGGATCCGGGCGCGAATCGAGAAACATCTGGGGCTGTGGGTGGCGCTGGGCGCCGGCGTTCTCCTGCTCGGTTTTATCATCGCGTTTCGAATGTTCTGACGGCGGCTGTGAAGTGCTTTGCCGGCTCGCCGCTTCAGGTTACGCTCGGCGGCATGCGTGATCGATCCGACCTCTTCATCGCGCTGTCCAGGACGCACGTCGCGGTCACAGGCGCGGTGCTGTTGACCGTGATGGTCGCCGCAGGCGCCGCCTGGCCGCAAGCGGCGTCGTCGCCGTCCTCAGCGCCATCTTCCGTCCTGGCGCTGCACCAGGCCAGCCTGCGCCGTCGTGCCCGCGCCGCCGGCTCGCGAAGAGAATCCGGGCCTGATCAACGAAATGCGGAAAACTGTTCGATAAATCCCTGTCGATCGTGCCGGCCCTGAAAAGCCCGGGTGAGACCATCGACGATTTGAACGCACGCGCGAAGGATGCAGGGCGAGACGCTGTCGCGCTTGGCGAAGCCCCTGCTGGTGACCGGACGCATGATCTGCCCGGTCTCGGCCAACGGCGCGCCGGACTGCAAGGTGGCCTCCGACAAACTATGCCAGACCAAGGGATTCAAGGAGGGCAAGAGCCTGACCATCGATTCCGCGGAAACCTGCTCCGCGAAGGTGCTGATCCCGGGCCGGACACGAAAACCGGACGACTGCCGGACCGACAATTACGTCACCCGCGCGCTGTGTCAGTAGTGCCGGGAAACTGCGACGTCCCGCTTGCCAACGGCGCGATTGCCTTGTTGGTATGATGTCTGGCATCTTTGGACCAATCCATCACGCCTTCGCCTGGCCAACGACAAAGGGTTTTTACGAATGTCCATGCCTGCCTTGTTCAAGGGCCGTCTGTCGATTCCCGTGATCGGGGCGCCGCTGTTCATCATTTCCGTGCCCGATCTGGTGATCGCGCAGTGCAAGGCGGGAATCGTGGGATCGTTTCCGGCGCTGAATGCGCGTCCGCCGGCGCTGCTCGACGAGTGGCTGGTGCGGATCAAGCAAGAGCTCGCCGCGCACGACAAGGCGCATCCCGACCGGCCGTCGGCGCCGTTCGCGGTGAACCAGATCGTGCATCGCTCGAACAACCGGCTCGAACAGGATCTGGCGCTTTGCGAGAAGCACAAGGTGCCGATGATCATCACGTCGCTCGGCGCGCGCGAGGAACTCAATCAGGCCGCGCATGGCTGGGGCGGCATCGTGTTTCACGACGTGATCAACCAGAAATTCGCGCACAAGGCGGTCGAGAAGGGCGCCGACGGCCTGATCCTGGTGTCGGCCGGCGCCGGCGGCCACGCCGGCGAGATATCGCCATTCGCGTTCGTGGCGGAGACCCGGCAATGGTTCGATGGGCCGATCGCGCTGTCGGGCGCGATCGGCAACGGCCGCGCGATCCGCGCGGTGCGGATGCTCGGCGCCGACTTTGCCTATATCGGCTCCGCCTTCATCGCCACCTCCGAAGCCAATGCGGTGGAGGGCTACAAGCAGATGATCACCACCTCGACCGCGGAAGATATCGTCTATTCGAATCTGTTCACCGGCGTGCACGGCAATTATCTGAAGCCGTCGATCGTCGCGGCCGGCATGGATCCGGACAATCTTCCGGAATCCGATGCGTCGAAAATGAGTTTCGGCACCGACGCCTCCGGCGAGCGCGCCAAGCCGAAAGCCTGGAAGGAAATCTGGGGCAGCGGCCAGGGCGTCGGCAGCGTCGGCAAGATCCTGCCCGCCGCCGAATTGATCGCGCGGTTCAAGCAGGAATACGACGAGGCCGTCGATCCGCGCGCTGTGACAATGGACGCCATCTATCGCGTCGACGGCAATCGCGTCGTCACCAGTCCCGACGCTGCCGGCCCCTGGGATACCCGGATGCAGCACGGCTCGGCGCCGGCGGCGCTGGTGGTATGGGCCGCCGAGGCGATCCCGACGCCGGAGCCGATGCGGATCGCGCGCGTGACCATCGATCTGATGCGCCCGGTGCCGGTGGCGCCGCTGACGCTCGAGACCGAAGTGCTGCGGGAGGGGCGCAAGATCCAGCTTTGCGCGGTCAGGCTGCGCGCCGGAAATGTCGTCGTGGTCGGCGCGACCGTGCTCAAGATCAAGACCCAGGCGTTGACCTTGCCGCCGGAGGTCGCGGATGTGGCCGTCGAGCTTCCCGGGCCCGATCAGGCGCGCGAGGAGCAGCCGGACTTTTCCGGCAGCCCGTTTGTGAAGGGCATCTCGATGCGCGCCGCCCGCGGCCGGTTCGGCGTGCCCGGTCCCGGTGCGATCTGGTATCGGGTCGACCGGCCGCTGGTCGAAGGCTCGCCGGTTTCGCAGGCCATGCGGGCCGTGGTCGCCGCGGATTTCTGCAACGGCACCTCGGCGGTGCTGGATTTCCGGCAATGGACCTTCATCAATGCCGACCTCACCGTCAGTTTTGCGCGCGCAGCCGGTCGGCGAATGGATTTTGCTCGATGCGGAATCCTGGATCGGTCCCGATGGCGCGGGTCTCGCCGCGGCGCGGCTTGCCGATGCGCAGGGCTATTTCGGCCGCGCGGTCCAGAGCCTCGTGATCGAGAAGCGATAGACCGCGATTGCCGATCTGCAAAAAATCGGCGTCGCGGCCGGGCGGGACGTGCGGAGATCGTCAGCCTTCGCGCCGGCACGCTCGACGACACGACGTGGCTGGTCCGGTCGCGCATATGTTCATGAAAAGCGCCCAGCCCTGGGTGCTGCCCGCGGTGGGTGCCGAACGCCACGAGATCGGACCGGATGATTTCCAGCCGGTGACCGCGGCCTGGCGCGCAAGGTGGCCTGAATTTTTCCCGCCTCGCGGAACCGCATGATGTCATGGGTGTTTAGCCCCGGTTAGGGGGTCGTATGAAGTCAGTTGAAAAGCTCGCCGCCAAGGCGAAAACCGGGATTTGGGGCCTGGACAATATCCTGTCGGGCGGATTTTCGCGGGGGCACCTGTTTCTCGTCGAGGGTGCGCCCGGGACCGGTAAAACCACCATTGCGCTGCAATTCCTGATGGAAGGCGTCCAGGCGGGCGAAAAATGCCTCTACATCACCCTGTCTGAAACCGAGCGGGAGTTGCGCGAAGGTGCGGCCTCGCACGGTTGGACCCTGGACGACGGCATCGAAGTGTTCGAATTGTTGCCGCCGGAAAGCCTGCTCGATTCCGAACAGCAACAGAGCCTGCTGTATTCGTCCGATCTTGAACTCGGCGAGACCACCAAGCAGATTTTCGAAGCGGTGACACGGGCGCGGCCGAGCCGGGTGGTGCTGGACAGTCTGTCCGAGATCCGGCTGCTGGCGCAAAGTTCGCTGCGGTACCGGCGGCAGATTCTGGCGATCAAGCATTATTTCGCGAAATTCGGCACCACGGTGATGCTGCTCGACGATTTGACCGCCGACCTTGCCGACAAGACCGTGCACAGCGTCGCGCATGGCGTGTTGCGGCTCGAGGAACTGGCGCCGGCCTATGGCGCGGAACGGCGACGTGCGCGCATCATCAAATACCGCGGCGTGAAGTTTCGCGGCGGTTATCATGATGTGACCATTAGCACCGGCGGACTGAACGTATTTCCGCGGCTGGTGGCATCGGAATATCGCTCCAGCTTTGTACGAACCAGGATGTCCAGCGGCATCGCCGAGTTTGACCAGCTGCTCGGCGGCGGCGTCGAGTCCGGATCGAGCACGCTGATTCTGGGCCCCGCGGGCACCGGAAAATCCCTCACCGCCATCGTCTTCATCGCCGCCGCGATCGAGCGCGGCGAAAAGGCGGCGCTGTTCGTGTTCGACGAAGAGCTCGGCCTGCTGTTCGCGCGCATGAAGGGCCTCGGCATCGATCTGGAGGAAATGCAGCGCAGCGGCAACCTCTTCATCGAGCAGGTCGATGCCGCCGAGCTGTCGCCCGGCGAATTCGCACACCGCGTCCGCAAGCGGGTCGATGAAGATCACATCAAGACCGTGGTGATCGACAGCCTCAACGGCTACCAGGCCGCGATGCCGGAAGAAAACTCACTGATCCTGCACATGCACGAGTTGCTGCAATATCTGAACCGCCGGGGTGCCGCGACATTCATGACGGTGGCGCAGCATGGGCTGGTCGGCGACATGAAAGCGCCGGTCGATGTAACCTATCTCGCCGACACGGTGATCCTGCTGCGCTATTTCGAAGCGCTGGGCACGGTGCGGCGCGCCATCTCGATCATCAAGAAACGTACCGGCGCCCATGAATCGACGATTCGCGAATATCGTATCGACGGCCGTGGCCTTACCATCGGCGGCCCGCTCGACGAATTTCAGGGCATTCTGCGCGGGGTTCCGATTTACGTCGGCGAAGGCAAGCCCTTGCTGAAAGAGCAAGTGCTGTGAGACCCGGCGCCTCTTCCGAGCGTGCCGTCATTCTTGCGCCAACGGGACGCGACGCCTCGGTTGCCGCGGCGCTGATCAAGGAGGCGGGCTACCACGCCAATGTCTGCCGCGATCTCGCTGCGCTGCTGAAAGAGGTCGAAGGCGGCGCCGGCCTTGCGGTGATCGCCGACGAAGCGATCAAGACCGCGGATTTGCGCGGCCTGATGAAATGGCTGAGCGACCAGCCGTCATGGTCCGATTTTCCGATCGTGCTGTTGACGCATCAGGGCGGCGGTCCCGAGCGCAATCCGGATGCGGTGCGGCTGGGACAGGTGCTGGGCAACGTCACCTTCATTGAACGTCCGTTTCATCCGACCACGCTTGTCAGTATCGTCGGGTCCGCGGTGCGGGGCCGGCGCCGCCAGTACCAGACCCGTGCGATTCTCGAGGACCTCACCGAAAGCGAGGGCCTGCTGCAGACCGCGCTGAACGCCGGCCGTCTCGGCGCGCTGGAGCTGCATCTTCCGGAGCTGGAGCTCGAAGCCTCCGACACCTGCAAGAAGTTTTTCGGGCGCAAATCGGGCGAGCCGTTCTCGTATCGGGATTTGCTGGCGGCGGTTCATCCCGACGATCGTGCAAGACGTGGCGAGGTGCTGGACCGGGCGATCGAGACCGGCAAGGATTACAGCATCGAATACCGCAATATCTGGCCCGACGGATCGCAGCATTGGGTCGACGTGCGGGCGCGGGCGGTGCGCCGGCCGGATGGCAGCATCAAATCGCTGGTCGGAGTGTCGTCCGACATCACCGCGCGCAAGGTTGCCGAGATCGAACGTGAAAACCTGCTAGCGCAGCTGGCGGCCGAGCGCACCGCGCTGGCGGAACTGACGGCGACGCTGGAGCAGCGCGTCGAGCAGCGCACCGCCGATTTGATGAAGGAAGTCGCCGCGCGCGAAAAGGCGCAGGAGCAACTGCGCCAGGCGCAGAAGATGGAGACCATCGGCCAGCTCACCGGCGGCGTCGCGCACGACTTCAACAACCTGCTGATGGCGGTGATGGGCAATCTCGATCTGTTGCGCAAGCGCGTTCCCAACGATCCGCGTCTGCACCGCCTGATCGACGGCGCGTTGCAGGGCGCCGAGCGCGGCGCGTCGCTGA
Organism: uncultured Alphaproteobacteria bacterium; assembly: GCA_963734795.1. Lineage (GTDB taxonomy): Bacteria > Pseudomonadota > Alphaproteobacteria > Rhizobiales > Xanthobacteraceae > Bradyrhizobium. The sequence goes on along the minus strand of CAVTIW010000004.1, from coordinate 499,030 downwards.
CGCAACGCCTGCTGGCGTTCGCGCGCCAGCAGGACCTGCGCGCCGTGCCGGTCGATCTGCGCGCCCTGGTCCAGGGCATGATCGATCTGCTGGAGCGCTCGCTCGGCCCACGCGTGGTATTGCGGCTCGATCTTCCGGAAGGGCTGCCGCCGGCGCGCATCGACGCCAACCAGCTCGAGCTTGCCGTCCTCAATCTTGCGATCAACGCGCGCGACGCAATGCCGGAGGGCGGCTCGATCGACATCAAAGTCGCTGAATATCAGGCGGGCGGCGATCCGGTCCTGAAGTCCGGCCGCTACCTGAAACTGTCGGTGATCGATACCGGCAGGGGCATGACGGCGGAGATATTGAAGCGGGCGGTCGAGCCGTTCTTCTCGTCGAAGCCGCTCGGCAAGGGCACCGGGCTTGGCCTGTCGATGGTGCACGGGCTCGCGGTGCAGCTTGGCGGCGCGCTGCAGCTCTCGAGCGCGGTCGGAAAAGGTACCACCGCGACGCTGCTGCTGCCGGTCGCCACCAACGCGCCGGAAGCCGAAAGCCCGGTCCCCGCCGCGCCAAAGGTCAACCGTTCGGCGGTGATTCTGTTTGTCGACGACGATCCGTTGATCGCGATGTCGACCACGGAAATGCTGGAAGATCTCGGCCACCGGGTGATCGGCGCCAATTCCGGCCTGCATGCGCTCGACATCATCCGCAGCGAGCAGCCGATCGACCTGATGATGACGGATCATGTGATGCCCGGCATGACCGGCGTCGAACTCGCGGCGGCGTCGCGCGAGGTGCGGCCGTCGCTGCCGATCCTGCTCGCGACCGGCTACGCCGATCTTCCCGAGGGCGCCCAGCTCGATCTGCCACGGCTGGCAAAGCCCTATCACCAGGACCAGCTGCGCGACCGGCTCGATCAATTGCTGGGGTGACGCAGGCAACGTGTCCCGGATGCTGCGCAACGCGCCGCCCTTCGGCGTGGTGCGCTGCTGATCCGGGACCCATGTTGATCGATAGGTTCCGGCTCTGCGGAGCAGCGCACCGGACGATGCCATGCATCGCCGGGAGAAGCGCTGCACCGCGTCCGGGATACGAGAGATCGCCGCGCAATGTTATCCGACCATCCGCTCGCGCCCGGCCCAGAAGCTCGCCTTCAGCACCTTCTTGTCGACCTTGCCGACGCCGGTCATCGGAAGCTCGGTGACGAACTTCACGTGCTTGGGCGCATGCGCCGATCCCTTGCGCGCCTTGACCAGATTGATCAGTTCCTCGGCGCTCGGCCGGGCGCCGGCGCGCGCCACGACCACCGCGGTGACGGCCTCGCCCCATTTGTCGTCGGGCACGCCGACCACGGCGACCATCGCGACATCGGCGTGCTGCGACAGCACATCCTCGACCTCGCGCGGAAAGATGTTGAATCCGCCGCTGACGATCATGTCCTTCTTGCGGTCGAGGATGAACATGTAGCCGCGCTCGTCGGCGCGCGCGATGTCGCCGGTATGCAGCCAGCCGTTCTTCAGGGTTTCGGCGGTCTGCTCGGGCCGCTTCCAGTATTCGGCCATCACATGCGGCGCGCGCACGCAGATCTCGCCGGGCTCGCCGGGTTCGACCTCGCTGGTCATCATCGTCGAGAATCTTGACCTCGCAGGCGGCGATCGGGAAGCCGCAGGACAGGAATAATTCCGGCGTTTTCGGATCGTGATCCGCCTTGCGCAGCACCGAGACCGGATAGCACTCGGTCTGGCCGTACAGCTGCGAGAACACCGGGCCGATCCGCTCGATGCCCTCGACCAGCCGGCTCGGCGACATCGCCGAGGCGCCGTACAGCAAGAGTTCGAGCGAGGACAGGTCGGTGTTGTCGAGCGCCGGATGGTCCAGCAGCACATAGATCATGGTCGGCACGAACAGCGTGAAGTTGATGCGCTCGCGCGCGATGGTCTTGAACACCGCGTCCGGATCGAAACCCCTGAGCATGTGCACGGTGCCGCCGCGCATCAGCGTCGGCAGCACCTTGGTGCCGGCGACATGGCTGATCGGCGCCACCGTGAGATAGCGCGGCGTATCGGGAATTTCGAAGTCGGACAGAATCGCGTTGGCGAAGCCGCCATACTCGCGGTGGGTGCGCAGCGCGCCTTTGGATTTCCCGGTGGTGCCGCCGGTGTAATTCAGCATCGCGACATCGTCGGGGCCGGCAAAACAACGAGGCGCTGGCAGTGCCGGCATGCCTCGATCGCGGCCAGCAGATCGATGCCGTAATCGGCGGGGCCGAGCGTGAAGATGGCTGGCCAGGTCGGATGCCCGGGTGGCGAGGTCGCCGCCGCGATCCCTGAACGTATCGGCGTCGACCACCAGCATCCTGTGCTTCCGAATCCTCGATCTGGAACAGTTGATCGTCGAGCGAGCCCAGCGGATGCAGCCAGGTGATCGCAAGTCGCGACAACTGCGCGGCGATGCCGGCGCACCAGCTGTCGGCGCGGTTGGCGGTGAGGAATGCCACGCGCGTGCCCGGCTCCAGGCCCAGTTGCATGAACACCTTCTGGATGCGGCCGATCAGTTCGGTGGCGCCGGCATAGGTGATCGATCCGCCCGGCCAGCTGAACGCCACCCGCGACGGATAGCGCGCCAGCGCCCGCAACGTCTGCCCGCAGACGGTCGGAAAGGCATACAGCGGATCGGACATGTTTCCTCCACCCGATTTTGTCGCGTGTTTTGTCTTGTTTTGTCTTGGGCCTTCGGTCGTGCCAATGTTGCCGGACGCTAGCACAACGAAGCCGGGGCGCGGAACGGCAAACGCCGGGTCTGATCACGAGGAAACGCATCTTGAAATCCTCCGATCTCCTCGCACGCTTTCGCGACCGCCTGAGCCTGCCGCTGATCGCGGCGCCGATGTTTCTCGTCTCCGGCGTCGATCTCGTGGTGGCGGCTTGCCGCAACGGGGTGATCGGCGCGTTCCCGACCGTGAATTGCCGCAGCCCCGAACAACTCGATGGCTGGCTTGGCGACATCGAAGACCAGTTGCGGCGCCATTCCGAGGCGAGCGGAAAGCCTTCGGCGCCGATCTGTCCGAACCTGATCGTGCATCGTTCCAACGCGCGGCTGCAACAGGATCTGCAGGTGCTGCTGCGGCACCAGCCGGAGATCGTCATCACGCAGCGTCGGATCGCCGGCGCCGGTGCTGGCGACCCTGCATGATGTCGGCGCGCTGGTGTTCGCCGACGTCGCCAGCATCCGCCACGCCGAACGCGCCGTAGAGGCCGGCGCCGACGGCCTCGTGCTGCTGACCGCGGGGGCCGGCGGCCAGACCGGCTGGCTCAACCCGTTCGTGTTCGTCCGCGCGGTGCGCGGCGTTCTTCGACGGACCGATCGTGCTGGCGGGAGGCATCGGCGACGGCCATGCGCTGCGCGCGGCGCAGGCGCTCGGCTGCGATCTTGCCTATATGGGCACCAAGTTCATCGCCACCCGCGAGAGCATGGCCGACGCCAGATACAAGGAGATGCTGGTCGCCAGCAGCGCCGACGATATCGTTCTGACCACGGCCTTTACCGGCCTGCAGACCAACATGCTGCGGCCCTCCATCGTCGCCGCGGGCCTCGATCCCGACGACCTGCCGCAACGCGGCGCGATCGACATCGGCCAGGACATCGACATCGGCGCGCGCGAAACACGCCCGCGCGCTGGCGCGATATCTGGAGCGCGGGGCATTCCACCTCTGGCGTGACCGCGGTGCTGCCGGTCGACGAACTCGTCGCGCGCACCCTCGCGGAGTACCGCGCCGCCGACGCGCGCGCCCGATAGCTGCGCGTCGAATCCCGATCATGGCGGTCGGCCGGCGGCGCGGCCGCGCATTCGGCGCGCCGCCGCGGCCAAAAGTTCCGGCCTTTAACGCGGCATTAACCAATCTCGCCCCAACAATCATCGTCCGAGGCCGTTCACCGCCCGCCCGCGGCGGTCGCGCCCGAAACCGCCGTTGCAGGGGATGCGACATGGATTTCGAGACAATCTTTGCAAAGACGCCGGCGACCCTCGACGAGATCAGGACCCGCGTCGCCTACGCGCTCGAGCGGCATCCGCTGTGCCGCAACGTGCAATTCGACATCGTCAGCATGCCCCGCACCAGCAAGGGCGGCAACTGGACCATCAGCCTGCAGTCGGTCGCCCCGGATGCGCTGTGGGAGGCTTCCGACATCGTCGCCGACATCCAGGACGCCTACGATCTCGCCGTCGCGGCCTGATTTTCGGCGCCGCTGCGGCCTGCAAATGCGCTGCCGCCGCCGCGGTGGCACGGTTAAGCCTTAATTATTGCCCAGTTTTCGGCGATGTGACCGTGGAGCATCGGCCGGAAACGGAGAACCGCTTGACGAGAGCTGTCACCATCATAGCGCTGACCAGTTTCCTTGTCGTCGGTGCGGCCGCCACCAGCATTCTCGGCCGCAACAGCGTGCCGGCGGCCGGGTCGGATATGGTTGCGCCCGAATCCACAGGCCCGGTCTCGAACAAGCAGGCCAAGAACGACCGGCTGGCGGTCGCCACGGTGGCGCTGGCATCGTTCGAACCGCCGCAAACCGCGGCGCTTGAACGAGCCGCTGCGGCAGGCCTTCGCCGCCACCACACCTGCCGACATCGAGGCGCCGAAGGTCGCCGCGCCGCCAGCAACCCCGCCGGCGCCGCCAAAGCCGAAGCTTGCCGCCAAGCCGCCGCTGCAGAAAGCCTACGCGCTGCTCAGCGACGAGCAGATCGCCGGCATCAAGGAGCGCCTCAAACTTTCTTCCGACCAGGAATACTATTGGCCCGCGGTGGAAGACGCGCTGCGCGCGGTGGCGCGGAAAATTCACGCCACCCGCCAAGCCGACCCGCACGCCACCGGCGTGCCGATCGATCCCGACGCCGCGGAAGTCCAGCAGCTGAAATCGGCCGCGATGCCGCTGTTGTTTCAGCTGCGCGAAGACCAGAAGCGCGAAGTGCGCACGCTCGCCCGCCTGATCGGGCTGGAGAAGGTCGCCGCGCAGATTTGAGCTGCCTCGTGTTTTCCGCCGCGACGCCCGCCACCGCAATGGCCATTGCCGGGTAATGTTTCCTTCGGCTTGAAAATTCCAGCACTGAACAAATCAGCGACACTCTTGGCGGAACGCGCAACGCTAGCCGCTGTTGGCCGGTGTCGCATCCGTCACGCGGCCGGTCAGGTTCCCGCAGGGGGTGTGTTCGCGATGCGGCTGCAGCGGAACATCAGAACAATTTGGGCGTTGCTCGAAGGACAAGGAGCCCAAACATGCGCACTTCGACAGCTTATTTTGCAGGAGCGGGAACTGTTGTCGCCGCGATCGTCGCCGGCGTCAGCGGGGGCCTTCTGATGGGAGACGTGATCAGTCCCAAATCCGTGAAACAGGGAACTGAATTAACCCGGCTGGAGCGACGCATGTCGCCGGAGCCGGTAGCGGCATCGGTTGCGCCGTCGGAACCGGTCCCCTATCTGGCCACTCCGCAGCTGACCGCGTCCGTCGCACCCGTCGCGCCGGTTCCAGCCGCATCGACAGAGGCGCGGACGGAAACGGCCAGTTCGGAATCAACTCACGCGCCGCCGGCGGACGCTGCAGCCGCGCCGCCTGCCGCTCCGGCCTCACAACCCGTGGCTGCGGCGGCACAGCCTGTGGTGCATGAACAGGCTCCAGCGGCACACGAGCAGGCTCCAGCGGTACAGCCGGCGGCGCACGAGCAGGCTTCAGCGGCGCAGCCGGTCGCGCGTGAGCAAACGGTGGCTTCCGAGGAGGGCGCTGGCAGGGCGCGCGACGCTGACATGAGGCGGGCCACGGAGAAGCGCCGGGCGGAGCGTCGCCAGCAATGGGCCGAGAAGCAGCGGCAAAAGCAGCGGCAGGAGCAACGAGCGGCCGAGGACGCACAGGCCCAGGAAAACGTCCAGGTCGAAACCGAACCGCGGCAGGACCTGGTGGCCCAGCCGGTGCGAATCGAGATGCCCCTGATTCGTCTGTTCGGTTCGGAATGAAAAATCCGGCTTCAAAGGGATTCGGTAAGGCGCTCGAAACCGTTCAATCAACCCGGCGTCGTACCGATAAACCCCGGCCGAATTTTTCGGATCGCCAACGCGTTAACAAGATCGCGCAGTGTCTGAATGAGTTTCGCGGTATCTGTTCTCGCCAGGTAGTCCGTTAACGCGGCTGCCTGGAGCCAGGCGGCCTCAGGGTAACTACATCCGTATGCCGCTTGCCAGAATTGCGTCCGCGAGTTCGGCGGCGGGTCCGCTCAAGGTTCTGCCGGTGCCGAGCAGAACGAATTCGACGGTGCCGAGATCCGGCAGGTCGTGACCGCTCGGGAGTTCGACAAGGCCTGTCGGGATCAGCTCTGCCGGGAAAATCGCGACGCCGAGTCCGGCGAGCGCTGCGGCTCGCAGTCCGCTCAAGCTGCCGCTTGCGCACACGATGCGCCAGGGACGACCGCACCGCTCGAGCGAGGCGAGAACGATGTCGCGGGTGATGCTGGGCGGTGAATAGAGGATCAGCGGTACCGGCGTCGAGGGATCGAGGCGTGGCAGATCGCCGGACACCCAGGCCAGCCGATCGCGCCAGACAACGCGTCCGCGATCCTCTCCCGGACGCCGTTTGCCGCAGACGAGGTCAAGCTCTCCGCGCTCAAGTTTCTCGTTGAGCTCACCGCTCAGGCCGACCGTGAGCTCGAATTCGACGAGCGGATGGGTTCGAACAAACTCCCGCAACAATTCCGGCAACAGCGACGTCACAAAATCCTCGGACGCGCCGAACCGCAGCCGGCCGCGCAGCTCGGAGCCCGCGAAATAGCGTTCCGCCCGTTCGTTCGCCGCCAGGATGCCCCTCGCGAACTCGATCAGGGCTTCTCCATCGGCCGTCATTGTTACCGAATGGGTATCGCGGACGAACAGCCGGCGTCCGGCTTCGTCCTCGAGCTTGCGGATGTGCTGGCTGACCGTCGACTGGCGCAGGCCGAGGCGCTCGGCGGCCCGGGTGAAACTCCGGGTCTGGGCGATCGCCAGGAATGTCTGAAGCAGGACGGGGTCGAGCATGGCTTCAGGCTAATCACGATATACGATTACAATAATAGCTGTATGCGTCATTCACAATGATCGATGGCGTTGATATCAAGCAAGCCATCCTGCAAACGAGGCCTGAAATGATTTTGGTCCGCTCCGTCTGGTCACGCATCGACAGGTTCCTCGCGGCCATCCTGCTGACGGTTGCATGCGCCGCCGTGATGCCGGCCCGCGGCGATGCGGCCGTGGCCGTTGGCTGGCTGACGGATGCCGCCATCGCGCTGTTGTTTTTCATGCACGGGGCGAAGCTTTCGCCGGAAGTCGCGCTTGCAGGGAGCGCGACACTGGCGGCTGCACACGATGGTGTTCCTGAGCACGTTCGTGCTGTTTCCGTTGCTCGGGATTTCCGCGCGTTTCCTCGCCCCGGGTTTGCTCCCCGATCCGCTTTGGGCCGGGGTGATCCTGCTCACCGCGCTGCCCTCGACGGTGCAGGCCTCGATCGCTTTCACCTCGGTGGCAGGCGGCAACGTGCCGGCGGCGCTGTGCAGCGCTTCGGTTTCGAATCTGCTCGGCGTTTTCCTGACGCCCCTGGTCGCCGGTTTCCTGCTCGCCCGCCACGGCATCGACATCTCTGCCCGCTCGGTGCTTGCCATCGTGGCGCAGCTTCTGCTTCCCTTCGTCGCCGGTCAGCTATCGCGGCCCTGGATCGGCGCATATCTCACGCGCCACCCGCGCGCGCTCAAGAGCGTGGATTACGGCTCGATCCTGCTGATCGTCTACTCGGCTTTCAGCCACGGCGTCGTGGACGGTATCTGGCATCAGATCGATGCCGGAGAGCTGTTCAGGGTCGCGCTCGTCGATGTCGCGCTGCTCGCCGCCGTGATCGCCATCCTGACGTTTGCGAGCAGGCAGTTCGGTTTTGCGCGTGCCGATGAAATCACCATCGTTTTCTGCGGATCGAAGAAAAGCCTCGCCAGCGGCCTGCCGATCGCAACCCTGCTGTTCGCCGGGCACGTCGGGCTTATCGTCATTCCGTTGATGCTGTTCCACCAGATCCAACTCATGGTCTGTGCGTCGCTCGCACGGCGCTACGCGGCGCGCCGCGGCACGGCGAGTGAACCGCTTCCGGCCCTCCCGGCGGCATCCGGCTGAACGTTCGTCAATGCCGCGATCGCCACGATCGAGCGCGCATTGAAAGCGTTCTGTCAGCACAAGACCAACAAATTTCGTGAAACCCGTTTTCAGCTGTCATCGCCCGGCTTGCTTGACCGGGCGACCCGGTATTGAAGCGCCCGGCGCCCATCCCGAGCGAACGCACATCTGATCGCCCATGGTGACCCGGATGGCAGGAGTTGCAATTCGTGGTCTCACTAACCACGTTTGCCATCGGATTGGAGCGTTGACGCCGATGGGCGAATACCAGCGAGAGTAACGGCCGCGTGAGTTCATCGTTCGCAAAACCAGGGTTGGTATTTCAGCCGGAGCAACCGGTCGAGGGACAGGTGCGTGGTGTCGGAGACTATGGTTCGGCCAGGTTGCTGGCGTCTTCTGTCGGCCGGGGTTGGTCCGGCCTCGCAGCAGAGCTTCGCAGTCACAACAGCGGTGTGATCGCCAAGCGAAACCCGAGCCCTGACACCGAGATTTGTGTCGATGTCCACGGCGGCGCATCTGTCGTCACGCGCCAGAGGGGCGGTGTCTCGGACCGCACCGTCTCCGAGCGGGGAACCATCTGGCTTTCTCCTGCGAGGGGCCCGCAAACTGTGATCGAGATGTCCGACCCTCTGCCGGCAATACTGCATATCTATCTTCCTCCGAGCCAATTCTCGCCGAAGAGTCTGGGCGAAGGATCCGATCCGTCCGCGGTTACGTCGCTGCGCTTTGAAAGCAGCTTTCAGGACCCACTCGTCGCCGAGATGGCCTATGCAATCACGTCCGAACTTCAGCGTGAGACATCTGTGGGGAGCATGCTCATCGAAACGCTGGCGTCGAGCCTGGCGGCAAGGCTGGTCCAAAACCACGTCGGCACGCTGGCGCGCGATGTCTCCGCCCCTGCAACTCGGGCAGGGCTTGATCGACGCAGACTGACGCGTGTGCTCGATTACATCGGAGCCAATCTGGAAGGTGATTTGTCCCTCGCCCGCCTGGCTTCGATCGCATGCCTGAGCCGCTTCCACTTTTCCCGCGCGTTCAAGACCGCGGTCGGCCGATCTCCGCATCACTATGTCAGCGCGAAGCGGCTTGAGTTCGCCAAACAACTGCTCGGGAAGGGCGACCAGCCGTTGGTCGATATTGCGCTGACCCTCAAATTTTCGTGCCAAGCCAACTTCACCCGTGCGTTCCATGAGGCGACGGGTCAGACGCCCGCTCAGTACCGGCGCAGCGTTGGCATGATTGCCGCCGAACCGGCAGCAAAAAATGACAACAGTTGAGCAACCGACGCGAAGCTGCGGTCGGTCCGTTGGTGCATCTACTCGCTCGGATACACCCTCAACCGTGAAAACGAGCGAACATGACATCGGAACGGAAAGTCGTCGTCATCACCGGGGCGTCGCGCGGCATCAACACCATTCCTGGAATGCCCCGTATCAATCACGATCAGTATGACATCGACGGAATTCGCGTCGAACGATTCACCGCTGCGCCGAAAGACACGGCGCAGCGGCCGCCGCTGATCTGCGTGCACGGTGGTTGCCACGCATCGTGGAGCTGGCAGGAACATGCCGCTGTCTACGCGTCCGCCGGCTACGAGGTTCACGCCCTCAACTGGCGTGGTCGCGGCGGTTCGGCAGCGATCAACGATGACTTGTTCGTGAAGATGTCGATCGCCGACGTCGTCGACGACATCGAGAAAGTTGCACGCTGCTTCGATACGCCGCCGGTCGTCATCGCCCATTCCATGGGCGGGCTTGCTGCACAGCTCTACGCGTCGGCGCACGAGGTCGGCGCACTTGTGCTGCTGACGCCGGTCGTGCCGTCGAACGTCGGCGCAACACCAATTGAATTGCCCATCGGCGATATGGACGCGCCCTGGGGGCCGCCGCCTCCCGACGTCGCTCGGCAAATATTTTTTCAGGGCCTGGACGACATGCAGGCCGCGCATTTCAACGCGCTCCTCGTCCCAGAATCGCCCTTGCGGGTCTACGAGGCGACGCGCTGGTCGCTTGCCGTCGACGCGACGAAACTCACCGCGCCTGTCCTTATCGTGTCGGGCGAGCTCGACATTTTGACGCCGCCCGAAACTGGCGCAGCGCTCGCCGCCCTGTACGGCGCCACGTACCAGCTTGAGCCAGCGCGCGGGCACAATGTGCTGTTGGGCGAGGGGGCTCGGCGCATTGCAGAGGACGTGATCGCCTGGGTCGTCGGCAGACTTGCTCGCTAAGGTCCAGACCACGAGCATCGCCGAACCATGCATGCCGACGGTCGGTGTTAACTCGTCGCGATAGCTATCCGGTTCAATCGGATGCGTTAACCGGCAGCAAAAAATGACAACAGTTGAGCAATCGACGCGAAGCCGCATTCGATCCGTTGGTGCACTACTCGCTCGGACACACCCTCGACCGGAAAAGGAGCGAACATGACACCGGAGCGAAAAGTCGTCGTCATCACCGGGGCGTCGCGCGGCATCGGCGCGCAACTGTCGAAAGCCTATCGGCAGATCGGCTATCAGGTTATCGTCAATTCTCGCTCAATGCGCGAAAGCAACGACCCGGCGATCCTGGCGATCGAGGGTGACATTAGCCTCCCGGAGACGGCCGAACGCATTTTGGGCACGGCCGCCGAGCGCTTCGGACGAATAGATACGCTTGTCAACAACGCCGGCGTCTTCATCCCCAAGCCTTTCACCGAATATTCGGAAAAGGACTTCGCAACGATGATCGCGGTAAATCTCGCGGGATTCTTTCATTTGTCGCAGAAGGCCGCAGCCTCGATGCTGCGGATGGGCTCGGGCCACATCGTCACCATCACGACAACGATTGCCGAGCAACCGGTGGCATCATTGCCGGCCGCGCTTGCGGCGCTGACCAAGGGCGGGCTCAACGCGATCACGCGCTCGCTCGCGATCGAATATGCCAGCCGTCACGTTCGGGTGAACGCCGTTTCGCCGGGCGCGATCAAGACGCCGATGCATTCGCCGGGGGCGCACGGCTTTCTCAGCGGGCTGCAGCCGATGGGCAGAATGGGTGAGATGCAGGAGGTCACCGACGCCGTGATGTATCTGGAGAAGGCGGCGTTCGTCACCGGCGAGATCCTTCATGTCGACGGCGGCTGGTCCGCCGGCCGCGGGTAGGAGGCGCGAGCATGTGGCCCGACCGCCGTCTCGTTGAACTGTTTGAGACGGATTACGCAATAGACAGGATCTATCAAATTCAGGAGAGTTTCCATGGCAATCGACTTTACGCTAACGCCACAGCAACGTGAGCTCCAGCTTGAATCCCGCCGGTTTGCGGCGGAAGTGCTTGCAGGGGCGAGGGCGGCCGAGTTGCTGCCGACGGCGGAGGAGCGATTCCTTGCGACCAGGCCCGCGTACGAAGCCATGGTGGTCGCAGGCTTTTTGAGGAAATGCATTCCGCAACCCGCGGGCGGCGAGAACGCCGGCCTGCTCGACATGGCCATCATGGCCGAGGAATTTTACAGCGTGAATGCGAGCGTCACCTTGACGATGCTGGGAACCGTGCTTGGTCTTTTGCCGATCTTGCTGGGCGGCACGCCGGAGCAGTGTGGCCGGCTGCTCGCTCCGTTCTTGAGGAAGAGTGGAACGCCGTTGGCCGGCTTCTGCTCCAGCGAACCGGGAGGAAGCGCCAACGCCGCTTCTCCGCCGCCCGGCGAAGGCGTGCGTACTTTTGCCAAGCTTCACGGCGACCGCTGGATCATCAACGGCCGGAAGAAATGGGTTTCCTCGGCGACCGGGTGGGATCGTAAAGGTGCGGATATCTTATGCGTGGTGTGCCGGACCGCGCCTGACGCTCCACCTGAGAAAGCGATTTCCATCATCGCGGTCGAACGCCCTGCATCCGGTATCGTCTTCGAGCGCGCAATCGAGTCCGTGGGTCACCGCGCGCATCTCACGCCGCAATTCGGTCTCGAGAATGTTTCTGCGCCGCGGCACAATCTTCTCGGAGAGGAAGGCGGCGGCCTCGCCCTGACGGCCGCCAGCTTTACCGGCACCGCGGCGCTGGTCGGTATTCTCGGCGTCGCGTTGATGCGGGCGGCGTTCGACTTCGCTCTGCACTTCGCCCGGACCGAACGGCGCGGCGGCGTTCATCCGATCATCGAGCATCAGGCGGTGGGATATGCATTGGCCGACGCGAAGACGATGATCGAAGCGGCGCGATATCTGAGCTGGCGCGCCTGCCACGCAGTCGACACGCAGTCTCCCGCCGCCGACGAACTTGCGATACAGGCCAAGATCTACGGCTCGGAGACGGCGGTTCGTGTGATCACCGATCTGATGCTCGTCGTCGGCGTCGACAGCTATGACCATGAAGTCCCGCTGGGACGTCTCTTGCAGGACGCGCTCGCGCTTCCGATCTTCGATGGAGGCAATATGGGTGTCCGACGGCGTCAGCTTCATACCATGCTGAAGCGACCAGACTACGAGCCTCTGCTCGCGAGCGGTGCGGCCCCGCGCCCTGCGGATCACGGCGGCCTCAACGAACTCGTACTCTAGGAGCTGAGATGATCGGTTTGGAAAAAGACCATGTATTCAATCACGGGCAAGGTTGGCGGATGGCAGCTTGATCGACGCAGCCGGCGTCTCCACCGTGGTCACAAGGTGACAGCGATTGTGCGCCCGCGTTCGCGGGGACGACGGCTTCTTGTAGACCAGCGCCGTGCGCCACATTGTCAGCCGTCACAGCCGTCGCCCGGGCTCTTTGAATTTGAATCCATCGTGCGTTTTGGATGGCCCGCAAACCAGAGACACATTTGTCCTCGACTGAGGCTTGTTCGATGGCGCGCTCGTGAGCGTCGATTGCCAACGCGAATTAACACGCGAGCCACAGGCGAATTTTCGATCGGGCGTACTGTTGCCAACGCAAGAATGTATAATTACGTTTCTGCCCCTTGGTAGGCTCAAACGGTCTTTCGATCGGCAGCATGCACATGCCAAAGTTCCTTCGCATCGGAGTCCATCAGTCGAATGTTTCCGGATACACGTCGAAGGCATGGTGGGTTCGCCGGGTTGGCTCGACGGTTTTCCTGAAGTGGGGCGCCGTCGAGGTCCATGGCGTCGGAGATGGGCGAAAGATCTACTGGGCACTTTCACCGCAGGCGAAAACAATACGTTGCGGCACGGTGCAGCGCGCCAAAGACTATGCAAAAGCCGCAATCGCGCGGCGACGCAGCCATCGCTATGAACCGCTGGCCGGAAATATTGCGATCCGGCGCCGACCTGCCAATCGTGCCGCCGACCTGGAACGAGCGCTCGCTACGATCCTGTTTGTCGATATCGTCCGGTCCACCGAAAAAGCCGCGCGGCTGGGCGATTCGCGTTGGACACAGGTGATGAATCACTATTACGCCGCCGTCCGTAGAGAGCTGAAGACTTTGCGCGGAAAGGAAGTCGTGACGACGGGGGACGGACTGCTCGCGACGTTCGACGCGCCGGTGGCCGGGGTCCGTTGCGCGACCGCAATCCGCGAGGCAGTGCGCACGCTGGGGCTGGAGATCAGGGCGGGGCTGCACGCGGGCGAATACGAAGTGAGCGGGGCTGACATGATCGGTCTCGCGTTTCACATCGGCGCGCGCGTCGCCGCGAAAGCGCGTGCCGGCGAAGTCCTGGTGTCGAGCGCGGTCAAGGATTTGATGCTCCAGTCTGAGATCCGCTTCAAGGATCGCGGCGTTCACCAACTCAAAGGCGTGCCGAAGCGATGGCGCCTGTACCGGGTCGAACATTAAGGTGTCCTGCAAAAACGGACACCGATTTTGCAATCGGTTCGATATTGCGACTGCCGAGAGTTCGCATGGCGAAAGGCTGGGCGTTGGGAAAGTTCGGCGGCGAGTTCGGCGAGGGCACGCAGACTTATGCCGGCGACTCGCTCTTTCAATAAGCGGAGTCATTCTGATTGAAATTGGTGCCCCTGGCCGGAATCGAACCAGCACTCCTTGCGGAACTCGATTTTGAGTTCGAGCGCGTCTACCAATTCCGCCACAGGGGCATTTCGCAACATTCGCAAGGCGAAGGTCGCGAAGCCGGCGGAATATAGCGGGCGCGCCCTGCCGGTCAACCCGCAGCCATCAGATTGACCCGAAGCGGGTATTGGTCGCTGCCTAAGTCTCCGGCCGCACCCAGGGCCGCAGCCCCTGAGGCAGCTAATGGCCGGTTTCGAACGCATCGCCGATCCCGCAAACACCCCGGTGTGATCGCGCTCGGCTCGACAGCGTCCGGCACACGGGTTAGGATGCTTTGACACAGGAGATCAACGTGACGTTGGACGCCACCGCAAGCCCGTCGCATGCGCGCGACGACAGCCAATCCCGCACTGACGGCGGCGCTGGCGATCACGGCCATTGCGGCGGCGACGCTGGCGGGCGCGTGGTTCTTTCAGCTGGTGCTGGATATCCTGCCCTGTCCGCTCTGCCTCGAGCAGCGCTACGCCTATTATCTGGCGATCCCGCTCGGCGCGCTGACGGCGCTCGCGGCGGCGAAGGGCGCCTCGCGGGCGGTGCTGCTGACGGGTCTCGCCGTTCTGGCACTCGCCGCGCTCGGCAATGCCGTGCTCGGCGCCTATCATGCCGGCGTCGAATGGCACTTTTTCGCCGGCCCGACCGATTGCACCGGGCCGGTCGGAAATCTCGGCAGCGCCGGCAACCTGCTGCAGCGTCTCGACACCGTGAAGGTGATCCGCTGCGACGAAGTGCAGTGGCGCTTTCTCGGCCTGTCGCTGGCCGGCTACAACGTGCTGATCTCGCTGCTGATGGCCGCGATCGCGGCCTGGGGCATCGCCAGGTCCGCCAAGCGGGTCTAGCGCGGGATCAGATCGGGTTGGGGGCTTTTTCTTCTCCGGCCCCGGACTTGAGCGCAGCAAGCGCGCCGCGAGCCGGCGTCGGCTCTACTTTGCATGGGATTGTTTTCGCGATTTTTGTCCGGGCCCTGCCGTGCAGCGCCGAAGCGACGTTATGCCGGGTCCGGGACACCAGATCGTCGGTGCCTCGCGCTTGCGGGACCAATCGATCCAACCGCAACACATCATGCCTTAGTCGTCGACATCTTCCTGCGGGCGTCCGAACAGATGGACGATGCCGGGCGTGGCGATGGTGACGAACACGAAGCGCGACAGATGATGCGCGCCGACGAAGATCGGATCGATGTGCAGCGTCAGCGCCAGCGCCAGCATGGCGTCCATCGCCCCCGGCGCAAACGCCACGATGACGTCGCTGAACCGCACATGGGTGGTCGCTGCGATCACCGCGACGAAGACTCGCGGAGATGGCAATGGCGACGGCGAACGATCCCAGCGCCGCATTGACGTGGCTGAACAGGGTTTTGGGCTTCATGCGCGCGAATCGCGCGCCGATCAGTGCGCCGATCCCGACCAGCGCAACGCCTCGCACCGACGGCGGCAGGCCGCCCTCGACCATTCCCGCGCCGTGCAGCACGCTTGAGCCGATCATGGCGCCGAACATCCAGCTCGCCGGAAATTTTGTCATCCGCAGCAGCAGCGCTGCCGCCACCGAGGCGGCGATCAGCCCGGTCAGTTCGAGCGGAGAGGCGATCGCCACCGCCGCCGTCGGCGGCGACGACGGGGCGAGCCCGGTCAGCGCCAGCAGCATCGGGAGGGCTGCGGTCAGAATGATCACCCGCATGGTCTGCACCACCGCGATCGCCGGCACGTCGGCGCCTTTCTCGATGGCGAGCATGGTGATCTGCGACAGCGCGCCGGGGCTTCCCGCCAGAAACGCCGAGGTCCGGTCCCAGCCGTGGACGCGCTGCAGATAGAGGCTGCTGCCGAAGGTCGAGCAGAACGTCGCCAGCGCCAGCAACGCAATGGTCAGCGGATAGGCGCCGACATGCTGCAGCAGCTGCCGCGACACCAGCGAGCCCAGCGAAATCCCGAGCAGCACCAGCACGGTCTGGGTCAGGATCCGCGGCACGCTGAGCGGCCGTCCCATGATCGCGGCGATCCCGACCGCGATCATGGCGCCGGAGATCAGTCCGCCCGGAAGATGGGCCCATAAAAACAGCGCGCCGCCCGCGGCGCCGATCGCCAGCGTCTCGAGCACGTTGAGGGTTCTGGTGCGGGTCGGGAGGGCAAATGCCATCGATGCGGGGATCAGGCTCACGCCGCCTTATGACAAATACCCGCGCAGCGGGCAAATGCGCCCGGGCACCGCAGCCGGGAAGTGCAGCAATGCGCGACCGGGAGCGCCTCTCCAGGCACCCGGCGTCATGGCCCGCCGATTTCGCGGGCTATGACGCCGCTGCGCTTCAAGCCGTGCGCGCCAACCACCGATCCCAGGGGAGGGGCGGCGCAATGGAAATTAGTTCGGCTTGGCGGCGGCGTCCTTTGCAGCCTTCTTGCATTCGGACATGAACTTCTTGCGTTCCTTGCCGTGGACGCCCTTGGTATCGGCGTCCTTGGAGCACTGGAGAGAGGCTGCCGAACGCGGCTTCTCGGCCTTCTTGGCCGCAGGCGCAGCCGTCGTTCCCGGTGCGGGAGCGGCTGAGGGAGGCGAGGTCTGCGCGAACGCCGAACTCACCAGCAGCAGGGATGCGAAGGCGGTCGCGACCGCGCGGGAAGATAGGGTCATCATGGGGAGCACCTCGGGTTGAAAGAGAGGCCAACGTCGCGCTGCGATGCTGAACCGCGGATGAATGAGACCGGGCAAGCGGGATTTTCGCGGCACGATATTTTACCGCAACAATGGCCGGCTCCGTTGTCAGCCGCCGTCGCTGCGCTAGGATGGGGGTCTTCAGACCGCCATGCTCCAGGGAGACCCAGGATGACCATTCAAGCAAAATTATTGTGCGCCGTTGCGTTATCAGGCCTTGCCGCGTTCGCGGCGACAGCACCGGCGCAGGCGCTGACCACGCAGGAATGCAGTGCGAAATATCAGGCCGCCAAGGCCGCCGGCACGCTCAACGGCCAGAAGTGGAACGAGTTCCGCAAAACCGAATGCGCAGCCGACGCCGGCGCGGCGCCCGCCGTCGGGCCGGCTGCCGCTCCACCGCCTCCGAAGGCAGAGGCCAAGCCGGCGGCTGCGCCGGCACCGGTCGGCAATGCGGTCTTCCCGTCCGCGGTGGATCCGAAATACGCCAAGGAATCCGCCGGCAAGGGCCGGATGCACACCTGTGTCGATCAATACAACGCCAACAAGGCCAGCAACGGCAATGGCGGCCTGAAATGGATCCAGAAGGGCGGCGGCTATTACAGCGAGTGCAACAAGAAGCTGAAAGGCGCATGATCAAGGCCTGAATCAAGCTCTGACTTGCACGGGCGTGACGCCGTCGCCACGCCCGTGTTTCCATTTTTGCTGATCGCGTTCTAGGATCGTGGGCGCAAACGAGGCACCCCGCGTGATCATCTCCGCCATGCAAGGCATACTGGGACTGGCGTCGGGATCGCTGGTCGGATTTTCGCTTGGCCTGGTCGGCGGCGGCGGATCGATCCTGGCGGTGCCGCTGATGGTCTATGTGGTCGGCGTGCCCGACGCCCATGTGGCGATCGGGACCAGCGCCATCGCGGTCGCCGCCAACGCCGCGGTCAATCTGTCGAACCATGCACGCGGCGGCACCGTGCGGTGGTCGTGTGCGCTGGTGTTCGCGGCGGCGGGAATGATCGGGGCGTTCGCGGGATCGATCTTCGGCAAAATGCTCGACGGCCAGAAGCTGCTGGCGCTGTTCGCGCTGCTGATGCTGGTGATCGCGGTGCTGATGCTGAAGACGCGATCGCGGATCGGCCTGCCCGACGTGCAGATGAGCTGGGCCAACATGCCGGCCATTGTCGGCCTCGGCCTGCTGACCGGAACGCTGTCCGGCTTCTTCGGCATCGGCGGCGGATTTCTGATCGTGCCGGCACTGATGCTGGCGACGGGAATGTCGATCATGAACGCGGTCAGCTCGTCGCTGGTCGCCGTGACGGCGTTCGGCCTCACCACCGCAGCCAGCTACGCCTATTCCGGGCTGATCTCGTGGGGGCTGGCGGGATTGTTCATCGCGGGCGGTATCGCCGGCGGATTGATCGGCACCCGGTCGGCGCGGCTGCTGGCGGCGCGGCGCGGCGCGCTCAACATCGTGTTTGCCGCTGTCATTATTGCAGTGGCGCTGTATATGCTGGCCCGTAACTTGTTCCTGTCCTGAGCGTAGATGGGTTGTGGGAGACCAGACATGACCAGATCGAGCGATCCAGCCTGGCCGTATCAGCGGCGCAACCGGCGCGAGGCGCTCGGTCTGCTCGGCGCCGGCGCGGTCATGCTCGGCATGGAAATCGCGCCGGGACCGGCGCTGGCGCAAAGTGACGACGATGACGTGCTGACCGAAGCCCTGGTGCTGCGCGATCCCGAGATTCCGGTGGCCGGAAACGCCGATGGCGACATAACCATCGTCGAATATTTCGACTACCAGTGCCCGTATTGCCGCAAGCTCGAGCCCGAACTGCGGCAGGTGGTGCAGGACGACGGCAAGGTCCGCCTGATCTGGAAGGACTGGCCGATTCTCGGCGCCGATTTCGGTCGGTCGCGTCGCGGATGGCGCTGGCGAGTAAATACCAGGACAAATACCTTCAGGCGCATGAGGCGCTGATCGGCGTCAACTCGAAGCTGACCGAGCCGCGCATTCATGAGCTGCTCGCCGGCGCGGGCATCGACGTCGATCGCGCCACCCGCGACCTCGCCACCAACGCCAAGGCGATCGACGCGATCCTCGCGCGCAACAACGATCAGGCCACGGCGTTCGGCTTCAAGGGCACGCCGTCCTTCATCGTCGGGAAATTTCGCGTGCCGGGCATCCTGACCATGGCGGAGTTCGATCAGGTCATTGCCGATGCGCGGAAAGCGGCGGCGAGCAAATAACGGCGGAAACGCTGCAGCGCCCCCGTCAGAGACGGAGGCGCTGCTTTGGTTGCGGCCGTTACCTGTGGTTATCGCGACGACAGCCTGATCCAGTCGTCATGCGCGCGCAGTTTCAGCGCATTCCAGTCGGTTGCCGCGACGTCCCAGTTCACGATGGTGCGATTGGCCTGCGCCACCTCGCCGTTGGCGACCGTCGAGGTCGACATCGAATCGTAGGTGTAGACGCCGGCGACCAACAACAGCGCACCCAAAATCATTCCCAGAAAAACGCGCATGACAAACCTCCGATGATGGCCGACAACGCGGTCGGGGCGGGATGGTTCCCTCTCTCGTCCAGCACGCAGCAAGCCGGGACTACGGCGCGGCTTTCGTTTCGGCGCAGGCTGCGGTTGCTGATAGCGTTATCGTTATCCGCGCAGCCAGTTCAGGATCGCCGCATTGATCTCGCGCGGGTAGCAATGGCTGAGATCGTCGAGCTCGCGGTAGGTCACCTCGGCGCCCGCCGCCGACAACGCCTCGTGCGTCTGCCGCGCCACTTGCACCGGGAACATCCAGTCGAGCCGGCCATGCACGAGATAGACGGGTAGCCCGCGCAGTCTTTCCGCATCGGCCATTTCCGCCATCAGCGGATGGAAGGTAGCGGCGATCGGGGCCAGGTGGGTGAAGGGCGATGCGCTCTCCAGCCCGGTGACGTAGCAGAACGTGCCGCCGTCGCTCATGCCGGTCAGCAGCAAGCCGGTCGGGATCGACGTTCCAGCGTCCCCGCACCAAATCGAGAATGCGGGCGAGGTTCGGGGTATCGGTATCCTCGCCCATCAAGGCCCAGGTGTTTTTGGAATGGGTGCTTTTGGAATGGGTGTTTTTGGTTGAATAAGTATCTTTGGCTGAAGTGTCGCCGGTCGCGGTGGGTGCAACCAGGATGGCGCCGCGGCTGCGCGCGTCGCGCAGCCAGCTCCACAGGAAGCCGCGGCCATTGCCGCTGCCGCCATGCAGCGCCATCACCAGCGGCCAGGCGCGGTCGGGCGTATAATATTCCGGCACATAGAGCGAGAAGCCGCCGCGGCTGCCGGGCTCGTTGTGGTCGTGGATGATCCCGGTGTTTTCAGCCGCGGGTCGGGCAAGGCGCGCCTCCAGATCGGCGTCTTCGCGCAAGGCAGGATCGACGAAGAAGCCGAGACCGGCGGCAATTTTGCGGCCAGCGGATACAACGCTTCCTGCGCGCGCGGGGCGTGACGCAGCGCGCGAAACACCGCGACCAGGTCGCCATTGCCATGCTGTACCGCGCGCAATCCCTCGAACGCCGCCAGCGCGGCATCGCTCGCGGTCTCCAGCGACGTGCGCACATCGTGCGAATTCCCCGGGCCAATCGCGCCAGCCGCGGACGGACCGACCGCAACGTCTGATCCGGCGTGCCGGCGGCTTCCATGACGCGCCCCGAAATCCGGCGGGTTCAGATGACGCGCGATGAAACCGAGCGCCTCCAGCGATTGCAGCAATGGCGGCAGCACGGCCACGATGTCGTCCACCACGGCCTCGCTCATCGCGCGCTCCTGGACGGCTGTTAAGCCAGCGTTCAATGCAGCCGCGGCGCCTTGAGCAGTTTGGCGCGGTCGGTCGAGGCCAACACCACATCGAAGGTGACGCCTTCGTGGTAGACGGTAAGCGGCACGTCGACGCCGGCGGGTCCGAGCGACCAGAGTTTCCGGTAGAACCCGCGATTGGCTCGAGATCTTCTCGCCCTTCACGGCCAGAATGACGTCGCCGGCCTTGAGTTCGGCGCGCGCCGCCGGTCCCTTCGCCGAGATGCCGACCACCACGACCTTGTTTTCGATCTCGGTCGAGTACATCCCGAGCCAGGGCCGCGCCGGCCTGTTGACGCGGCCGAACTTGCGCAAATCGTCGAGCACCGGCTTGAGCAGATCGATCGGCACGATCATGTTGACATGCTCGGCTCTTGCCCTCGCGCTCGCGCTCGAGCTGGAGCGAGCCGATGCCGATCAACTCGCCGCGGTTCGAGATCAGTCCGGTGCCGCCCCAATTGGGGTGTGCGGGATAGGTGAAGATCGCCTCGTTCAGCAAATACTCCCAGTAACCGGCGAACTCCTGCTTGGCGGCGATGTGGCTGGCGACCGACCGGGTGCGTCCGCCGGCGCCGCCCATCA
Organism: uncultured Alphaproteobacteria bacterium; assembly: GCA_963734795.1. Taxonomy (GTDB): domain Bacteria; phylum Pseudomonadota; class Alphaproteobacteria; order Rhizobiales; family Xanthobacteraceae; genus Bradyrhizobium. The sequence goes on along the minus strand of CAVTIW010000004.1, from coordinate 477,861 downwards.
CCACGCGGTCGCCGATTTGGGCTGCTGCCGAAGAACCGAGCGGCAGCGGATCGAGATCGATGCGGCCAAGCGCCTGCACCAGGCCGAAACCGGTTTCGGAATCGAAGCCGAGCGCATGGCCTTCCACCACGCGGCCATCGCCGAGATGCAGCCAGACCGCTTCGGCCTCGGTGATCAGATAGCCGATGGTCAGCACCAGTCCATCGTCGATCAGCACGCCATTGCCGGCGCGTTCGGTACCCAGATTGTCCGCGCTGAAGGCGTCGCCGGGGATGATCGAATGCAGGCCGACCACCGACGAAAGCACCCGGTCGAGATCGAAGCCATAGTCGCTCGCGCGCGGCTGGTTCGCCGGCGGCACTTTCCATTCGGTCAAAGAGGGCATGCGGGCTCTCCTGTTCAGTCGGCGCGGGACTGGAGCGGCCAAATGGCCTTTCGACCACCGGCGCGTCCGGGTGTCCGGGCGCCAGTCGCCGTACAATTTACCACCAGTGTCGGTCTACGCACTACTTCTGTCAGCTGGCACGGCTGAAATCAATCACGGCCGATATCGGGTGAGCTGCAGCAACGCGCAACTGCGGCGGGGCGTTCCGTGCGCCGGCCCGTGATCGCCCGCCGAACCTTTATCTCGGCATTCGCGATCCGGGTTTCAATGGCCACCTGTCTGGTGCGGCACCTGAGCGGTAACGAAGGCGGTCGCGACACATTACCCGGGTAGCGGATTCCCGATACCTGTTTTCGCCGAAAGCCGGCGACATATGGTTGCCAGAGTCATACCACAGCCTTGCGTGAGCGGAATGCGGCGGCACAACGATCGCGTTGGCACGCAGCCTGCGCTGGATCAGCTTCTGCCATCTTGTGAACAGGGCAAGCGCAGTCCGGGCCGGAAAGCCTGATCGTTGGACGGGTCATGTTGCGGGGTGTAAGGTGAACGAGGATCAAGTTCACTCATGAGTCTGTCAAGCCCGTTCATCCGTCGGCCTGTCGCCACAACGCTGCTGACGTTCGGGTTGGTCGCCGCCGGCATCATCGCTTTTTTCAAGCTCCCGGTCTCGCCGCTGCCCGATGTCGATATCCCGACCATCTCGGTGCAGGCGACACTGCCGGGCGCGAGCCCCGGGGACGTGGCGACCACGGTCGCGAGTCCGCTGGAGCGCCACCTCGGCCAGATCGCCGATGTCACCGAGATGACATCATCGAGCTCGCTCGGCTCCGCGCGCATCAATCTGCAGTTCGGCATCAATCGCAACATCAACGGCGCCGCGCGCGACGTCCAGGCGGCGATCAACGCGTCGCGCGCCGATCTGCCGACCGCGCTGCGCAGCAATCCCACCTACCGCAAGTTCAACCCCGCCTCGGCGCCGATCCTGATCTACACGCTGACGTCGGATACGCTGACCCCCGCCGAACTGTATGACGCCGCTTCGACCGTGCTGGCGCAGAAGCTGTCGCAGGTCGAAGGCGTCGGTGAAGTCAGCGTCAGCGGTGGATCGCTGCCCGCCGTGCGCGTCGAACTCGCGCCGCAGGCGCTCTACAAATACGGCATCGGCCTCGAAGACGTCCGCGCGGCGCTCGGCAGCGCCAATGCCCACAGTCCGAAGGGCGGCATCGACGTCGGAGGCCAGCGCTACCAGATCTATTCCAACGATCAGGCCATCAAGGCGGCGGACTACAAATCGCTGGTGGTCGCCTATCGCAACGGCGCGGCGGTGCGCCTGACCGACGTCGGCGAGGTGCTCGATTCCGTGGAGAACCTGCGCAATCTGGGCCTTTCCAACGGCAAGCTGGCGGTCATGATGATCGTGTACCGGCAGCCCGGCGCCAACATCATCGGGATGGTCGACCGCGTGAAGGCGCTGATGCCGCAACTGCGGGCATCGGTCTCGCCCGCGATCGACGTCAATCTCGCGGTCGACCGCTCGATCACGATCCGGACCTCGCTGCGGGACGTCGAAATCACGCTCATCATTGCCGTGATCCTGGTGATCCTGGTGGTGTTCGCATTCCTGCGCAGCGCGCGGGCGACGCTGGTGCCGGTGGTGGCGGTATCGGTGTCGCTGGTCGCGACCTTTGCGGTCATGTACCTGCTCGGATACAGCCTCAACATCTTCTCGCTGATGGCGCTCACGGTCGCGACCGGATTCGTGGTCGACGACGCCATTGTCGTGCTGGAAAACATTTCCCGTCACCTCGATGCCGGAAAGTCGCCGCTGGAGGCCGCACTGCTGGGGTCGCAGCGAGGTCGGCTTCACGGTGCTGTCGATGAGCGTGTCGCTGATCGCGGTGTTTGTCCCGATCCTGCTGATGGGCGGCCTGGTCGGCAAGCTGTTCCGCGAATTCGCCATGACGATCACCATTGCCATCGTGATCTCGCTGGTGGTCTCGCTGACGACGACGCCGATGATGTGCGCCGTGCTGCTGCGCGACGAGCGCGGCCGGCCGCACGGGCGGATCTATCGTGCCAGCGAACGCGTCTTCGAGGCGCTGCTGAACTTCTATCGGCGGACGCTCACCGTCGCACTGCGTCATCCGCGCTCGGTGATGCTGGTTCTGGCCGCGATGCTCGGCCTGAATTTCTATCTCTACGGCGTCGTTCCAAAGGGCTTCGTCCCGCAGCAGGACACCGGGCTGCTGGTCGGGTCGATCCAGGCCGATCAAAGCATCTCGTTTCAACTGATGCAGCAGAAGCTCACGCAGCTCGATCGACATCGTCAAGGCCAATCCGGCCGTCGATACCGCGGTCGGCTTCACCGGTGGCGGTCAGGGCGGCCCGGGCGGCGGCTCGACCAACTCCGGCACCGTGTTCGTCTCGCTGAAGCCGCTTCGCGAACGCAAGCTGTCCGCCGATCAGGTGATCGGCTCGCTGCGCAGCGAACTCGCCGCGGTGCCGGGCGCCACGCTGTTCCTGCAGGCGGTGGGGGATCTCGGCGGCGGCGGACGCTCGAGCAACGCGCAGTATCAGTACACGCTGCAGGGATCGACGTTCGAAGAGCTGAACGAATGGACGCCGAAGATCGTCGCCGCGCTTCAGACCGTGCCGGACCTCGCCGACGTCAGCAGCGACCAGCAGGACAAGGGCCTTCAGGCCAACGTGATCATCGACCGCGATGCCGCCTCGCGTCTCGGGATCACGGTCGGCCAGATCGACAACACGCTGTACGATGCCTTCGGTCAGCGGCAGGTCTCGACCATCTACGTGGCGCGCAACCAGTACCACGTGATCATGGAGGTGGCGCAGGCAGTACCTGCAGAACCCGCAGACGCTGAAGGATGTCTATGTCAGCACCTCGGGCGGCCGGCCAGCGGTTCGCAAACCACCAATGCCGTGCCCGGGACCGTCGTGTCGTCGGCGCAGGCCACATTCGCTCAATTCGGTCGCGGCCAGCGCCGTGCGGAATCTTGCGACCAACTCGATCGGCGCCACCGGCAAGGGCGCATCGTCGACCGGGACGGCGGTCAGCACCAGCCAGGAGACGATGATTCCGCTGTCGAGCGTCGCCCGGTTCGGACAGGGCCAGACATCGCTTGTCGTCAACCATCAGGACGGGCTGGTCGCGAACACGATCTCGTTCAATCTGCCGCCCGGCGTCTCGCTGGGCACGGCAGTCACGACGATCGAGGCGACCATGAACCGGATCGGGGTTCCGGCGACGATCCGCGGCTCGTTCGAGGGCGCCGCCAAGATCTTTCGGGAATCGCTCAGCAGCGAGCCGTTTCTCGTCCTCGCGGCGTTCGCGACGATCTACATCTCGCTCGGGATGCTCTATGAGAGCTTCGTCCATCCGCTGACGATCCTGTCCACGCTGCCCTCGGCCGGCGTCGGTGCGGTTCTGGCGCTGATGCTGTTTCACACCCAGTTCGACATCATTGCGATGATCGGGGTGATCCTGCTGATCGGCATCGTGAAGAAGAACGCCATCATGATGATCGATTTCGCGGTCGACGCCGAGCGCGTGCGCGGTCTGGCACCGGCCGATGCGATCTACGAAGCCTGCCTGCTGCGCTTCCGGCCGATCATGATGACCACCATGGCGTCGCTGCTCGGCGCCGTGCCGCTGATCATCGGGATGGGCGAAGGCAGCGAGTTCCGCCAGCCGCTCGGCATCACGATCATCGGCGGACTGGTGCTGAGCCAGATCCTGACCCTCTACACCACACCCGTCGTCTATCTGTATCTCGATCGCTTCCGGCATTGGAGCAACCGGGTGCGGCGGGGCGGCCGATCGGCGGGGCCGTCCATCGACGCGCCCACCCCGACGCCGTGACCGGCGGCGCGCCAAGGGGCTCGTTGGGTGTCGAGCCATCAGTGTGGCGCGACACCTAAGAGTGTCACGTAAGAGTGGCTCCGGCGACGAAGCGGCGGCCTATCTGGGGCATGGGGTTTTGCGACCTTGGCTTCGGCAGTGCACGGCATTCGTCCTCGCCGTCGAGGATCGCACAATGAGCGAGATCCTCGGCAGTCCCGATGACCTTAAGTTCTGTTCGTCGATGACGTTGTTCGGCGCGGTGTCCGCCGATCCGGAATTCACCACGGCCCTTGCGGAATTCTATGGCGGCAGGTCGGACCAAAAGCCACTGGGCTTGCTTGCGCGCCAACCTGGCCCGCGGCCCGGTGTCGCTCCGCAGCAAGCTATTTTCGCGCTGTCACGCGGATGTTATAGGAATTTTCGCGTCACGCGTTTCGGTTTCGATGTTTTGCCGTATTTTTGTGCCACCTCATCCGCGCTAAAAGCGGACGCGGGAGCAGCCCGGCATTCTGAGCAGCGCGAGGGCTGGCTCGAGGTTGAACTCGACCTCGACCCAGTGCGGCTTGTTTAAGGAAGCGCTCGCTGGAAGATCGTGCCGTCTTCCGATGACTTCTCAACATAAATTCTGACAGGAGAATGCAATGGCACGGCTGCCAGTGATTGCTGCAGCAGTTCTCGCGATTGCTGCATCTGCTCCAGTTATTTGTACGACAACAAGCCCGGCATCAGCTCAGGGATGGCGCGACAGAGATGGCGATATGGACCGCGATCTCATGGATAGGATACGGACCCGGCAGGATTTGCGGGATCTCATCATCGACCTTATTCAAGACCGGCAAGATTTACGGGGTCGCTTCCGCGAGCGGATCGGCCATTGGCGAGACCGGGACGAAGATGAGGATGATGGAGCCGGGCGCGGGCGCTTGCGTGAGCGGCTCGCCGAGCGCTTAGCCGAGCGGCACCATGGTGGCGAGGAGGGAGACTGTTATTTCCTCACCCGGAGCTTGCGGGCCGAGGATGGGGACTGGTTCGTCCTCGTTCGCCGGCGCGTCTGTCGCGACTGAACCTGGCCCCGAAACGGCCTGCTCTGATTTGATCGGGCTTGGCGCCGGGAAACATCATGCTCCTGCAATGAGCCAGCGCGGGATGACGATCCGACGAAAGTCATCCCGCTCTGGAGTAACACTCAGCTTGCTCAAAAGTGGAGACCTCAGATGAACAGGGCCTTTCTCATCACGGCTGTACTTTTGCTTAGCCCGTTTCCCGCCTTCAGCCAGAACGTCCCCGGCGGCGATGGGCATGACTCTTCCTACTCCCGAAGGGATCGTGATCTGGAGGATATCCTCCGCGGGATCGGCGACTCCGGCCGTGAGGGGATGCGCCGCGGCGGCGCCTCCTTCTTTTTGCGCAACGGCGACGCGATGGTGGCCGTACGCTGCGACCCGCAGGACTCCATGAAATCATGCGTCGATTCCACTCTCACGCTGTTGGACCGGGCCCGATCGATGCAGCCGTCAGGCGCCGCGCCGGGCGGCACTTCCGGGGGGCCGCCTCCGTCCCGATGACGGTCTGGACAGTGTTGCTGGATCACAGGCGGCTCGGTCGCTGTAGCTTGGGATGAGAACGGCCGCTTGGCCCAGCGCAGCGGGGATGGCGGGCAGTCTGCGTTTGTGCCCGCGGTTTGTGCCCGCGGCACGCGGTCGTCGTGCGGCGCGGAAGATCGGGTGTCGCGTCGCGATTTAAGTGTCGGCCAGATGCTTCGCCTTTGCCTCCCACGACGGGCCGCGTGCTACGGATCGAGCTCGGTATCCCAGTACAAATAATCCAGCCAGCTTTCGTGCAGATAGTTCGGCGGGAACAGCCGGCCGTTGCGATGCAGCTGATGTACGGTCGGCGCGAACGGGGGTTGCCGGGGAAACATCCGTGCTTGCTGCGGCGTCAGGTTACCCTTGCGCAGATTGCATGGCGAGCAGGCCGCGACCACGTTCTCCCACGTGGTCTGGCCGCCCTTGCTGCGCGGGATGATGTGATCGAAGGTGAGATCGTCGTTGGCCAGGCAATACTGGCAGACGAAGCGGTCGCGCAGGAACACATTGAACCGGGTGAAGGCGGGATGCGTGGTCGGCTTGACGAAGGATTTCAGCGATACCACGCTGGGCAGCTGGATCTCGAATGAGGGGCTGCGCACCGCGCGGTCATAATGCTCGACGATATTGACGCGGTCGAGGAACACCGCCTTGATCGCGTCCTGCCACGACCAGAGAGACAGCGGATAATAACTGAGCGGCCGGAAGTCCGCATTCAGCACCAGTACCGGCCAACCGCCTTGCGAGACATGTGCGTTCAAGTAACGCTCCTGGCCCCCGTTTTAGCTGCGAAGCAGCATGAGCTGACATACTACAGGCAGCGTGACGGGATTGTGAAGAGCGTTGGCGGCCTTATCCGCCGCGGTACCGGTTTCGCGTCCGCATTGCACGACCGGCGCGAAGACCGCTAAACCGGGGCGGACGGCCGCTTTCGGCCGCCGACGGACCCGCAAAATGGCGATCACATCCCGTTATCTTGAGGCGCCGCGCCGGCTGCGGGCATTCGTTCGCGCGCATGAAACCAGCCTGGTGCTGCTTGCGGCGCTGATCGGAACCATCGGCGGATTGGTGGTGGCCGCGATGAGCGCGGCGGTCGAAGGGCTCCATGTGCTGCTGTTCAACCTTGAGATGGGGGAACGCCTTTCAAGCCAGTTCACCATCGACCCGCTGCGCGCCCTGCTGGTTCCGAGCCTCGGCGGGGTGGTGCTGGGGGTAACGTCCCTGCTGCTGCTGCGGTGGCGGCCGGCGCGGGAAATCGACCCGATCGAGGCCAATGCGCTGCATGGCGGACGGATGTCGTTTCGCGGCAGCGTGATTGTTGCATTGCAGACGGTGTGGTCCAGCGGGGTCGGTGCCTCGGTCGGACTTGAAGCCGGATACACCCAGCTTGCCAGCGGGCTCGCCGCCTCATTGGGCCGCGGGTTTCATCTGCGCCGCGCCGATCAGCGCATCATGGTCGGCTGCGGCGCCGCAGCCGCGATCGCCGGCGCATTCGGCGCGCCGCTCGCCGGCGCCTTCTACGCCTTTGAGCTTGTGATCGGGGGATATACCCCGGCCAGCCTGACGCCGGTCGGCGTCGCCGCGGTAGCCGGCTATTTCGTCGCCCATGGATTTACCGTGCTGTCGCTCGGCGTCGGCGTCGGTCCGGTCGGCGACGTACTCGGGCATGACCTTGCCATCGCCGCGCTGCTCGGCGTTCTCGCCGCGCTGGTCGGCATCGGAGTTATGCGCGGCGTGGCGCTGTGCGAGACGCTGCTGTCGAACACCTGGCTGCCGCTGCGCCTGGCGCTTGGCGGTCTCGCCGTGGGCCTGCTTGCCCTGGTGACGCCGCAAGTGATGTCGTCGGGGCATGGCGCGCTGCATTTTGCCGGATTTGTTTCGATCCCGATGACGGTGATTGCGACCGTATTCATCCTGAAAGCGATTGCCTCCATCATATCCCTTGGCAGCGGCTTTCGCGGCGGATTGTTTTTCGCCACGCTCTTTCTCGGCGCGCTCGGCGGCCACCTGTTCGCGGCCGGATTTGACACGATCTGGCCGGGTCTCAACCTCAATCCGAACGTCTATGCGATCGTCGGCATGAGCGCGCTGTCGGCGTCCGTGATCGGCGGACCGCTGACGATGTCGTTCATCGCGCTGGAATCGACCGGCAATCTCTGGCTCACCACCGCGGTGCTGGTTGCGGTCATCATCTCGACCCAGATCACCCGCGAACTATTCGGCTATTCGTTCGCGACGTGGCGATTTCACCTGCGCGGCGAAACCATCCGCAGCGCCGCCGATGTGGGCTGGATCCGTGATCTCACGGTGCGCCGCCTGATGCGGTCGGACGTCACCACCGTGAACGCCAACATGACGATCGAGGAATTCCGCGGCAAATTTCCGCTTGGCTCCAAGAACCAGGTGGTCGCGGTCGATGCCGAAGGTTGTTACGTCGGGCTGGCGCCGGTGGCCGAAGCGCATGCGCCGGATGTCGAAGCGGCGGGCCGCCTGATCGGCATCCTTCATCATCGGGATGTCGTGCTGCATCCCTTCATGAACATCCAGGAGGCCATCGCCGTTTTTGACGCCGCGGAAGCCGAATCGCTGGTGGTGGTCGAAAGCGGCGGCGAACGCCAGCCGATTGGAACGCTCAGCGAAGCCCACGCGATGCGGCGCTATGCGGAGGAATCCGAACAGCGGCGGCGCGAGATCATCGGCGATCTCTAGCCGGCGCGGCGTGGACTTCTGGGTGCCCAAGGATACGCCAAAGGACATCTTCGCCAAGCTGAACGCCGCCATGGTGCGGGGGGCTCGCCGATCCCCTGGTGCGGAAGCGCTTCGAGGAACCCGGCGTTCAGAACTCGCCGCCCGGGCAGCAATCGCCGCAAAACCCTGCGGGCTTTCCGGAAAGCCGAGACCGAGCGCTGGCGGCGGATCATCCGGGCGTCCGGTCTGAAGGCGGAATGAAAGGGAGGGGCTGACGAACCTTGCGGGCAAAACTTCGCGGCGCAACATGGACAAATTGCAATGGGGCGGTGATTGGAACGCTGCTTCGAACTGGTATGCGCCGATGCGCGACCTATATCTCTCCAAAGGAGATTGCCATGTTCAAAGCCGCCGTTGTCGTCTTCGCACTGACTGTCTCGGGCTTCATGCTGTGGGTCGCGCATCAAGATGCGAACTTTGCCCAGCTGCCCCACGCGACATTCATCAAACGGGCGGCGTGAGATGCATCGCACGCTGTGATTCTTTGCGCCACAGCTTGGATTGAAAGCCGGTCCCTGTCATGTCCGCGGCGAGCGCGCGGCGATGCAAAATCGGGCATTTCACCCGGTCAATCCAGGGCAAATCTCCATTTCGCGAGGGCCGCGGTTCGGGCGATATGGTGACGGTTTGGCAGCTCTGGGGTTGATCCATGCGCGGCATTGTTTTCATCCTCGCTCCGGTCATGGCTTTGGCAAGGTTCGCGGTCGCGGAGGCGGGCGAGCCCGCCGCGCCGGTCCCGATCAAGCTTGCGGTCTTTCCGTTTGAACTGGAGGATTTCAGCGCCGCGGCGGCGTACATTCCCCCCGACGACATCGACCGCGAGCAATTGCGGCTTTCGACCGAAGAGGCGCGTCGGCTGATCGCGGCGTCGGGACGCTACCAATTGGTCGACGTCGGCGCGGCCAGCGACGAAGCGGCCACAGCCGGCAAGTTGCACGATTGCGAAGGCTGCGAAGCCAAGATCGCCGCGGGCCTTCACGCCGACCAGTCCATGATCGGGATCGTCACGCGCATCAGCCGAACCGATTACGCGGTGACCTACAAAATTCGCGACGTCCAATCCGGCGCGCTGGTCGACGTCGCGCAGACCGACCTGCGCGCCGGCGCCAACTCGGCCTGGAGCCGGGGCGCGCGCTGGCTGATCCAGCGCCGGCTGCTGGGAGAGGCGAACTAGCGCCAAAGGCAGACATCGCCAGTAAGGAACCAGTCTCATGGAAAAGCCGATAAAACTACGGTCAGTGGGCCTCGCTTTGGTTGCCGCCGCCGTTTTCTACGCCGGTCCCGTCCGGCAAGGTCGGGCGCAAGCCGAGGTGCCGGTGCTCGCGGTGGCCGAAATCCAATATAGCGACACCTCGGGCGAGGTCATCGATCAGAGCGCCGAGCATTCCCGGCGCTTGCGCGAATTCGAAGCGTCGTTGCGCACCGATCTGGCGGCGAGCGGAAAGCTGCGAAACGTCGCCCTTGATTGTCCGCCAAACGCCTGTTCGGTCGGCGACATCGATGCGGATCAGCTGCTCGGCAAGGCGCAAGCGGCCGGCGCCGCCTATCTCCTGATTGGCAGCGTTCACAAGCTCAGCACGCTCGTGCAGTATGCAAAATTCGACATCGTCGACGTGAAGGCGCGGAATGTCGTTTTCAATCGTCTGGTCACCTTCCGCGGCGACAGCGACGAGGCCTGGCGCCACGCCAAATCCTTCGTCGCCCGGGAAATCCTGGATCACGAGGAACCGTGAAGTGGAGCGTCTGCGCCGCGCGGCAACAACCCTTCCTCAACCGCCTTGATCTGCAACGCCAGATATTTCGAATTGATCCGGCATTGGGCCAGGCTGCCGGCGATGAACCAGAGGCCGGGCTGGCCGGTGCGCGCATACATGTTGCGCAATTCCTGTCCCTCGCCGAATCCCCAGATCGGGCCGATGCGGGCCGCGACCTCGTCGCCGAACAGGTTGCGGACCAGATGCTCCTGCGGCTTGTAGCCGGTCGCCAGCACGATCAGGTCGGCGGCAAGCGTCGCGCCGTCCTTGATCCGCGCGCCGTCCGCGGCAAACGCCTCGATCTCCGAAAATTGCATCAGTCCGATCTCGCCGCGCACGACCAGATCGGAGCAGCCGACGTTGAAATAGTAGCCGCCGCCGCGGGTCAGATACTTGAACTGCCAGCCGGTGCCGCCGTCGCCGAAGTCGAGCTTGAACCCGACGCGCTCCAGCCCATCGAGCAAGGGCCGGTCGAATATTTTCGATTGTTCGGTCAGCATCATATGGCTTCGCTTCGCCAGCACCAGCGGCATCGACGCCGCGATCAGGTCATTGTCCTCCAGCGTGCCTTCGTTATAGGCCGCATAGGCCAGTTGCGCCGATGGCTCGATATTGGTGATCAAGGTCGAACTGCGCTGAACCAGCGTGACCCGCGCGCCGCTGGAGTGCAGGTCCTGCGCGATATCGTGGCCGCTGTTGCCGGTGCCGATCACCAGCGCCGTCTTGCCCGTCCAGGCCTCGCCGTCGCCGTATTGGCTGGAATGCAGCACCGTGCCGGCGAAATTGTTCAAGCCGGGAAGCTCGGGCACGTTCGGAATGCCGCTGACGCCGGTGGCCATCACGACATGGCGCGGATGCATCGTGCGCTTGCTGCCGTCCGGCCGGCGCAAAACCGCCGACCAGCGCCCTGCGGCCTCGTCGTAAGAACCGCTTTCGAACGCGGTGCCGGTCCAGTAGTTCAGCTCCATGGCATCGACATAGGCCTCGAACCAGTTGGCGAGCTTGTCCTTGGGGATATAGACCGGCCAGTTCGGCGGAAACGGCATGTAGGGCAGGTGGTTGACCTGCACCTGATTATGCAGCGTCAGCGCGTGATAACGATTGCGCCAGTTGTCGCCGACGCGGGCCTCGCGGTCGACGATCAGCGTATCGACCTGCAACTGCTTGAGGCGCGCTGCGATGGTCAGCCCGGCCTGTCCGCCGCCGACCACCAGCACGACTGGATCGTGGTCGGCATATTCGGCCTGCGGCTTTGCGCAGATCGAGCCAGTTGGGGCCGCGAAAATCGCGCGAATAGGCCTCGCCCCGCGGCCGCGAGTTTCCCTGCTGCTCCTCAAAGCCTTTTAATTCGTCCAGCGCCGTCAGCAGCGTCCAGGCTTTCAGCCTGTTGCCATCGCCGGCGTCCGGGATCAGCCGCAGAATCCCGCTGCCGCGGCCTTGCCCGGTTTCAAACCTGAAAATCGCTTCGATCGCGCTGGTGCCGGCGCGCATCACCCGGCGCGGCGCGGCGCGGTCGGGATCGATCCTGAACCCGCGGGGAGCGGCGCGGTTGGCGTCGGCCTGCAACGCCGGCAGGATGGCGTCCGCGCCGTTGATGGTCCGGATGTTCCAGCTCAGCGCCAGCACGTCGCGCCAAAAGCTGTCGGGGTGAAACAGGGTCGTCAGCAGGCCATTGTCGGATATCGCAAGCGCGCTTTCGCATTGCGCCAGCCAGTTTTCCGCGGCTATCGAAATGTCGTCCGTTCGATCGAGCATTCGCGTTTCTCACAGCGGCCGTCTTCGCGGCGTTTCCCTGAGCCGAAACCTATACGCTTCGGGATCGTGCAGAAAGGGGAAGGGCCGGTGAAGAGTTCCCTCACTTCGCGATGTCAGGTTTTTCCTGCGCGCCGATCACGCCCTCGCGCTTTTTCAGCGCCCTGTAATAGGCCCACCACAGATGCGCCGCGGCGCCGCGCATCGGCCGCCACGGCTCCGCCAGCGGCGCCATCTCTTTCGCGGTCGGCCGCGTCTTCAGGCCGAGGCCGATCTTGACCGCTTCCTGCACGGCGAGATCGCCCGCCGGCCAGGCATCGCCATGGCCGAGGCAAAACAGCAGATAGACGTCGGCGGTCCACGGGCCGATGCCGTGCAGCGCCGTCAGCGTGTTGTGCGCGGCGTCGGCGTCCTCGTTGGCCAGCACCTCGAGATTGAGCCGTTCCGCGGCGAGTTCGCGCGCGATATTCTTCAAGGTCTTGATCTTCGCCGCCGACAATCCGAGCCGGCCGAGACGATCGGCGCGGGCTCGGCGCAACGCGTCGTGGTGGAACGGATCGAACGCGGCGCTGACCCGGCCCCAGATCGCCGCGGCGCTCGCGGTGGATACCTGCTGGCCGCAGACGATCGCGGCCAGGCCGGCATAGCCGGGCTCGCGCCGCCGCAGCGCCGGCATGCCCGCGAGCTCGAATACCGGTTTCAGCCGCGGATCCTGCTTCGATCAGCGCGTGGATGGCCGCTTCGAGGTCGGCCTGGGTGTTGAGGTGAAGGGTCATTGCGATTTAGAACCATCATGTCCCGCGAAAGAGATCAATGCCGCCGCCCGTCTTCCGCTTTGCGCCGAGCCCGAACGGCTATCTTCATCTCGGCCATGCCTATTCGGCGCTGCTGAATTTCGATTGCGCGCGCCGGACCGGCGGCCGCTTGCTGCTGCGCATCGAGGATATCGACACCATCAGCTGCAAGCCGGAATTCGAGACCGCGATCTATCGAGGACCTCGGCTGGCTCGGCCTCGCGTGGGAGACGCCGGTGCGGCGGCAATCCCGGCATCTCGCGGATTATCGCGCGGCGCTCGAAAAACTCGCAGCCCAGGGCCTGGTCTATCCGAGTTTCGAAAGCCGCGCCGAGATCGCCGCGCTGGTGGCGCAGCGCGAGGCGACCGCCCGATGGCCGCGCGATCCCGACGGCGCGCCGCTCTATCCCGGTGCGGCGAAGTTGCTTTCGCCCGCTGAGCGCGCGCGACGGCTCGAATCGGGCGCGCCCTATGCGCTGCGGCTCGACATGGCGGCGGCCTGCGCGCGCGCCGGCGATCTCGGCTGGATCGAGCACGGCGAAGGTCCCGATGGCGAGACCGGCGCGGTGGCCGCCCGGCCGCAGGCCTGGGGCGACCTCATCCTCGCGCGCAAGGAGACGCCGACCAGCTATCACCTCTCGGTGGTGATCGACGACGCCCTGCAAGGCGTGACGGAGGTGGTGCGCGGCCAGGACCTGTTCTGGTCGACCAGCGTCCACCGGCTGCTGCAAGCGCTGCTCGGCCTGCCGCAGCCGGCCTACCGGCACCACCGGCTGATCCGCGATGGCGCCGGGCGAAAGCTTTCGAAATCGACCGAGCGCCACCGGCTTGCGCGAACTCCGCGCCGGGGGCGCGACGCCGGCCGACATCCGCCGCCTGGTCGGCCTGCCTTAATTTGCGGCCCGGCTTTGCCACAGGCCGATCGCGAGGGGATAAACGCGCTTCGGCGTGACTCTCCGAGGCCGGCCGTGGCATGGTGGGGCCGGCCAGGGTCGGGGGAATCATGGCGCTCATATCGCGCTCACAGCGCACCACACGGCCGCCGAAAAGGCGGCCGACGAAGAAGCGCGGTCCAGGTGTTGCCGCCGGCAAGGCGCGCAAGCGCGCCGCCGTGGCTGCCGCGCCCGGCATCGTCGAAGCCGCGCTCGCCGCTTTCGCGCACGAGGTCCGCACGCCGCTCACCGGAATTCTTGCCATCAGCGATCTGCTGGCGACGTCCGACCTCGACGAGCGCGAGCGGCGCTGGGTCGATACCATCAAGGCGGGCGCCGAACATCTCGCCAGCCTCGCGACCTTGTTCGTCGACGCCGCGCGAAGCGGCGGTTCCGGGCTCGGCGTGCGGCAGGATCTGTTCGACCTGCGGGCGCTGGCGCGCAGTAGCCGGGGATTCGCTGGCCGGCCGGGCCGCGGCGAAGGGATTGCAGGTCGTCGGTCGAGATTTCCGAAAAACTTCCGGCGCTCGTGATCGGCGATCCGGTTCGCCTGCGCGCGGCGCTGGAAAACCTGATCGACAATGCGGTGAAGTTCACCGAGCAGGGCGGCGTCGAGTTTGACGGTGTCGTGCCGATGCGCGGCGTGAAAGGCAAGATCGGTGTCGCCTTTGCGGTGTCCGACAGCGGCATCGGTCTGACGCTGGCCGAGATCAAGCGCCTGTTCCGCCCGTTCTCGCAGGCCAATGTCAGCATCGCGTCGCGCTTCGGCGGCGCGGGGCTCGGATTGTCGTCGGTGAAACAGCTGGCGCGCGCGATGGGCGGCGACATCGTCGTTGCGCAGCGGCGCGGCGGCGGCACCACCTTTACGCTGACGGTCATGATGTCGCGCGCGGAAGGGGCGCTGACGCATCATGTCCGGCGCCGACGCCGACGCCATCAAATCCGGCGCAGGCGCTGCGAATTCTCAGCGTCGAGGACAATCCGTTCGGCCGCGTCGTGCTCAACGCGATCCTCACCGAACTCGGTCATCAGGCGGAATTCATCGGGCAAGGCGAGGCCGCCGCCGAGCGGATCGCGCGTGGCGACTTCGACGCGGTGCTGATGGACATGGTGTTGCCCGGCATCGACGGCATCGAGGCGATCAGGCGAATTCGTCGGCCTGAAACCGCCGCTTGGCCGCATTGCCATCATCGGGGTGTCGGGCCGCGGCGACGACGAGGCGGCATCGCGCGCGGCCGGCGCGGATGCCTTTCTGGTCAAGCCTGTGAGTCCAAGGGCTTTAGCGACTGCGCTGCTTGAAGCGACACGCCGTGCGGCAACCGCGACTTGATGATCGCGGCGTTCAGTTCGCCGCCATAGACGAAGATCGCGGCGATGAAATACAGAAACACCAGCGCGATGATCACCGACGCCAGGCCGGCATACATCGTGACGTAGTTGTTGGCGAAGCGCGCGAGATACTGTCCGAACACGATGCCCGACACCAGCGAGGCCACCATGGTGAAGACGATGCCCGGCAGGATCTGCAGCAAAACTGCGGCGGCCCGCCGGAAGCCAGGCGTGCAGGATAAACAGCGCGACGACCAGCGCCGCGATGGTGATGCCGTAGCGCGTGACATTGAGAAAATTTTCGTTGGTTTCGACGATCAGCGGAATGTAGCGCCGCACCGCCTCGATGATCAGCGGGCCCGAGCACGATCAGGAACGCCATCGCCAGCGAGGTGACGGCGGCGATCAGCGTGTAGCCGATCGATTCCAGCCGCAGCCAGTACCAGCGCCGCGGCTCGGTCACCGCATAGGCGCGGTTGAGCGCGACCCGCAAGGCTTCGACGCCGTTCGAGGCAAAATACACCGCCAGCACCGCGCCGATGGTCAGCGATGTCGCCGCGCGGCGTTGTCAGCACGTCGTGAATCTCGCCCGACAGCGTATTGGCGACCTGCTTCGGCCAGATCTGCAGCATCAGTCCGGCGGCCTGGTCGGCCAGTTCCTTCGAGCCGAAAAAGCCGGCCAGCGAGGTCAGCACGATCAGAAACGGAAACAGCGCCATCAGCGTCGACAGCGCGATGTGGCTGGCGATCGCCCAGCCGTCATCGGCGAGAAACGTGTAGAACGCATCCATGCCGACATGGAAGACGTAGCGAAGCTGCCTCACATTTCACCTTGGCCTGGCGGAACACGGGTTCAATCGGCGAACCGGGCTACCTTCTGATATTATTGGGCTAAAAGCCAGATCGTTGCGGGACTGCGGCCGATGCGGACGATGGCGGAGCGCCTTGCGCGGTGTTATGTACCGCCGATGGCTTCATTCCTGAGCATGATCATCCTTCCCATCGCAGTCGCCGCCGTCGCGCTCGTGCTGCTGCTGGGTCTCATCAACATGATGCGGGGCGGTTCGCCGAACCGGTCGCAGAAACTGATGCAATTGCGGGTGTTGCTGCAATTCGTCGCCATCGTCATCACCATGCTCACGGTCTGGGCGATGGGGCACTAAGACATCCCGGCGAACCGGAATCAAAAGGAGGGGGTGGGTCATGGTCGTCCTCAATCGTATCTACACGCGAACCGGCGATGACGGCACCACGGCGCTCGGCAGCGGCGAACGCCGCCCGAAATACGATCTGCGCATCGGCGCCTACGGAACCGTCGACGAGACCAACGCCGCCATCGGCATCGTGCGGCTGCATCTCGCCGAGGCGCGCGATCTCGATGCCATGCTGGGCCTGATCCAGAACGACCTGTTCGATCTCGGCGCCGATCTCGCGGTGCCCCAGCGCGAGGGCAAGGCGGAACGGCTGCGGATGCTGTCCAGCCAGGTCGAACGCCTTGAGCGCGACATCGACAGCCTGAATGCGCATCTGGCGCCGTTGACCTCGTTTGTGCTGCCCGGAGGCACGCCGGCGGCGGCGCATCTGCATCTGGCGCGCACCATATGCCGCAGGGCGGAACGGATGATGGTGGAACTCGCGGCACAGCCCGACGAGCCGGTCAGCGAGGCCGCGATCCAGTATATGAACCGTCTGTCGGACTTCCTGTTCGTCGCCAGCCGCTCCGTGAACGATAACGGCGCCGGGGACGTGCTCTGGGTGCCCGGCCAGAACCGCTAAGCGCATGGGTCGGGGGGCGATTTTTGGCCTTCGCGCGTTGACCGGGGTTGGCGGGACCTTTAGGTTCCGCGCCCAAGCAATAGCCAAGTGATCAAACCTGAAATTCAAGCGAAAGAGGATCGATGAAGGTTCTGGTGCCGGTAAAGCGGGTGGTCGACTACAACGTCAAAGTCCGCGTCAAGAGCGACGGATCGGGCGTGGAACTGTCCAACGTCAAGATGTCGATGAATCCGTTCGACGAAATCGCCGTCGAGGAAGCCCTGCGCCTGCGAGAGGCCGGCAAGGCGACCGAGGTGGTGGTGGTATCGATCGGCCCCGCGCAGGCGTCGGAAACCATCCGGACCGGTCTCGCCATGGGCGCCGATCGCGGCATCCTGGTCAAGGCGGAAGGGCAAGTCGAACCGCTGGCGGTGGCCAAGATCCTCAAGGCCATCGTCGACGAAGAAAAGCCCGGCCTCGTCATTCTCGGCAAGCAGGCGATCGACGACGACTCCAACCAGACCGGCCAGATGCTGGCCGCGCTGCTCGGCTGGTCGCAGGCGACCTTTGCCTCCAAGCTCGAAGTCGATGGGTCCGATTTCAAGGTGACGCGCGAAGTCGACGGCGGCTTGCAGACCGTGAAGCTGAAGGGACCGGCGATCGTCACCACCGACCTGCGGCTGAACGAGCCGCGCTATGCCAGCCTGCCCAACATCATGAAGGCGAAGAAGAAGCCGATCGCCGACAAGAGCGCGTCCGATTACGGCGTCGATCTCACGCCGCATCTGGAGATCCTCAAGACCTCCGAACCGCCGGGCCGCAAGGGTGGCGTCAAGGTCAAGGACGTCGCCGAGCTGGTGTCGAAGCTCAAGAATGAAGCCGGGGTTCTCTGATGACCACGCTGTTGATTGCCGAACACGAACACGCCGTCCTCAAGGACTCCACCAACAAGGCGCTGACCGCGGCGACCCAACTGGGCGCCGAGGTTCATGTGCTGGTCGCCGGCGGCGGCGAGAACACCAAGGCTGCGGCCGAGGCCGCGGCCAAGCTCGCCGGCGTCAAGAAGGTGCTGCTCGCCGAGGGCGACGCCTATGCCCACGATCTCGCCGAGCCGCTGGCCGCCCTGATCGTGGCGCTGGCGCCCGCCTATGACGCCTTCGTCGCGCCCGCGACCTCGCGCTTCAAGAACGTGATGCCGCGGGTCGCCGCGCTGCTCGACGTGATGCAGGTGTCGGAAATCATCAAGGTGGTTTCGCCCGACACCTTCGAGCGGCCGATCTATGCCGGCAACGCGATCCAGACCGTGAAATCGAAGGACGCCAAGAAGGTCATCACGGTGCGGACCTCGACCTTCGCCGCGGCCGGAGACGGCGGCAGTGCGTCGGTGGAAAATGCCGCGTCGGCTGCCGATCCCGGCCTCTCCAGCTTTGTCGGCGAGGAAGTCGCCAAGAGCGATCGTCCCGAACTGACCTCGGCGAAGATCATCGTCTCCGGCGGCCGCGCCATGCAGAGCCGCGAGAACTTCGCCAAATATATCGAGCCGCTCGCCGACAAGCTCGGCGCCGGCGTCGGTGCGTCGCGCGCCGCGGTCGATGCCGGATATGCGCCGAACGACTGGCAGGTCGGCCAGACCGGCAAGGTGGTGGCGCCGGAACTATATATCGCGATCGGCATCTCCGGCGCGATCCAGCATCTCGCCGGCATGAAGGATTCCAAGGTGATCGTCGCGATCAACAAGGATGAGGACGCGCCGATCTTCCAGGTCGCCGATTACGGCCTGGTCGCGGACCTGTATCAGGCGGTTCCCGAACTGACCGAGGCGCTCGGCAAGCTCGGAAAGTGACGAAATCGAAACAACCGGAATGAGCCAATTCGGGCCGGTGTTTATGCAAGAAATGGGCAGGCGCGATGCGCGTCGCGCCGGTGAGATGACAACATGGCGGTTATGATCAAGAAGGTCGGCGTGATCGGCTCGGGCCAGATGGGCAACGGCATCGCGCATGTGGCGGCGCTCGCCGGGTTCGACGTGGTGCTCAACGATGTATCCGCCGATCGCCTGAAGTCCGCGATGGCGACCATCAACGGCAATCTGTCGCGCCAGGTCTCCAAGAAGATCATCACCGAGGACGCCCGCAAGCAGGCGCTGAACCGGATCGTTTCCACCGAGACGATGGACGGGCTCGCCGATTGCGATCTGGTGATCGAGACCGCGGTCGAGAAGGAAGAGGTCAAGCGCAAGATCTTTCACGATGTCTGCGCGGTGCTGAAGCCCGAAGCCATCGTTGCCTCCAACACCTCGTCGATCTCGATCACGCGGCTCGCCGCGTCCACCGACCGCCCCGAGCGCTTTATCGGCATTCACTTCATGAATCCGGTGCCGCTGATGGAACTGGTCGAGCTGATCCGCGGCATCGCCACCGACGACGCGACCTTCGACGCCTCCAAGGAATTCGTCACCCGGCTCGGCAAGCACGTCGCGGTTTCGGAAGATTTTCCGGCCTTCATCGTCAACCGCATTCTGCTGCCGATGATCAACGAGGCGATCTACACGCTGTATGAAGGGGTCGGAAACGTCGAGGCGATCGACGCCGCGATGAAGCTCGGCGCCCACCATCCGATGGGGCCGCTGGAACTGGCCGATTTCATCGGCCTCGACACCTGCCTGTCGATCATGCAGGTGCTGCACGAGGGTCTCGCGGATTCCAAGTACCGGCCCTGTCCGCTGCTGGTGAAATATGTCGAGGCCGGCTGGCTCGGCCGCAAGACCCAGCGCGGCTTCTACGACTATCGCGGCGACAAGCCGGTCCCGACGCGCTGACAGGCCCGCGTGCCCCGGATGCTGTGCAGCACCATCAGCGCGTACACACGCGTCTTTCGACGCGCTATGGTGACCCGCTGCTGAGCCGGGGTCCATCCAGCCAGCTTAAATAATTTGGGTCCCGACTCTGCGGCGCACCGCCGAAGAGGCGCTGCGCCGCGTCCGGGACACGGTACGTTAACCCCCGTCGGGTAGGGTGCCGGCGTTGGAGTATGTGCGTATGGATATGATGGCGATGGTTACCAGCATGCTGGCGATGCAAGCGGGTAATACACAGACGCAGGTCGCAACCACGATCATGGAGTCGAACAATGCGGCGGAGAAATCCGACGTCCAGACCCTGCTGGGGACGGGTCAACCAAGCGGGTCGTCGCTGGCCAATGTCGGCCCCGGCGTCGGCGGCAATCTCAATATTTCGGCTTAAGGCCTAAAGCCCGCCGCCGCCGGCTTGATCGCCGCGGTGATCAGCTTGACGGCGTCGTCGCTGTCCCATTCCGCCGGTCCGGCGATGGTGGCGATCTCGCAGCCCTGACCGTCGACCAGCACCGAGGTCGGCATCCCCAGCGCCCGGCCTATGCTCTTAAGATCCTGGAAAACCTTGGCTTTCTGATCGGTAAAATAGCCGAGCCGGGTCAGATTGGCGTCCTTGAGAAAGCTCTTCGGTTTTTCCGGGTCGCGGGTGTCGATATTGACGGCGACCACCTCGAAGTTCGGTCCGCCGAGTTTTGCCTGCAGGCGGTCGAGCGCGGGCATCTCCTTTCGGCAGGGCACGCACCAGGTGGCCCACAGGTTCACCAGCACGGTGCGTCCGCGCCAGTCGGAGAGCTTTTTAGGCTTGCCGTCGGCGTCTTCGAAGGCCAGGTCCGGCAACCGCAGAGGGGTCGTCGCCATCGTCAGTGCCGCCACTTCGCCCTGCGCCAGCGGCGCCAGCTTGCGCGAAAGCGCGACCGCCGGGCGGCATGCGGCATCGCCGGCGGCAGTGCGCCGCAGGCCGCCAACCCCGTATACCCCGGCAAATCCAATCACCGCTCCGATCAGCACCGCCCCGATCGCGAAGGGAATCCGGCGCGTGGCGACGGGACGGGGCAAGGTGGGTTCAGGCATATCGTTTGTCATCCTGTATCAGATACGGCTATGCAGAGCCGGTATTACGGCCGGTTGAGCCGGCGACGGCACAGAGCGTTCCGCTGATGTGACGATGAATGGCAGGTCATGAGTAACAAGTCATGAGCAACAAGATGTGGGGCGGCCGGTTCACCGAGCGTCCCGATGCGATCATGGAGGAAATCAACGTCTCCATCGACGTCGATCGTCACCTTTATGCCCAGGACATCGCCGCGTCCAAGGCCCACGCTGCGATGCTCGCCGCGCAAGGCATTATTACCGCGAACGATGCGAAAAATATCGCCAGGGGTCTAGACACGATTTTGTCAGAGATCGGCAAGGGATCGTTCGAGTTCAAGCGCGCGCTCGAGGACATTCACATGAATGTCGAGAGCAGGCTCGGCGAATTGATCGGGCCTGCCGCCGGCAGGCTGCACACCGCGCGTTCGCGCAACGATCAGGTGGCGACCGATTTCCGGCTCTACGTCCGCGACACCATCGACGTTACCGATGCGGCGCTGGCCGCGTTCCAGCACGCGCTGGTGCAGCGGGCGCTGGAACATGCCGACACGGTGATGCCCGGCTTCACCCATCTGCAGACCGCGCAGCCGGTGACGTTCGGGCACCATCTGCTGGCCTATGTCGAGATGGCGGCGCGCGACCGCGGCCGTTTTGCCGATGCGCGCAAACGCCTGAACGAATCGCCGCTCGGCGCCGCGGCGCTGGCCGGCACATCATTCCCGATCGACCGCGACGCCACCGCAACAGCGCTTGGCTTCGACCGGCCGATGGCCAATTCGCTCGACGCGGTGTCCGACCGCGACTTCGTGCTCGAGACCTTGTCGGCGGCGGCGATCGCGTCGGTGCATCTGTCGCGCTTCGCCGAGGAAATCGTGATCTGGACCTCGCCATTGGTGGGGCTGGTGCGATTGAGCGACAAGTTCACCTCCGGCTCCTCGATCATGCCGCAGAAGCGCAACCCCGATGCCGCCGAACTGGTTCGCGCCAAGACCGGCCGCGTGGTCGGGGCGCTGACCGCGTTGCTGATCGTGATGAAGGGGCTTCCGCTGGCCTACCAAAAGGACATGCAGGAGGACAAGCAGGGCGCGATGGAAGCGTTCGGCGCGCTCTCGCTGGCGATCCGGGCGATGACCGGGATGGTTGCCGACATCGTGCCGGACGAGGCGCGGATGAAAATCGCCGCCGGCGAGGGCTACGCCACCGCCACCGACCTGGCCGACTGGCTGGTGCGGACGCTGAAAATGCCGTTCCGCGACGCCCATCACGTCACCGGACGCATCGTTGCCAGGGCATCCGAGGATGGCGTCGCCTTGCATGAGCTGCCGCTGAAGGCGATGCAGGCCATCGAGCCCAGGATCACCGTCGAGGCGCTGGCGGTGCTGTCGGTCGAGGCCTCCGTGAAAAGCCGCACCAGCCATGGCGGGACCGCGCCGAAGAATGTTCGGGCGCAGGCCAAGGCCTGGCTCAAGCGGCTGGAAAAAGAGCGAAAATTGGGCTGAGTCGCGATTTGCGTCGCAATTCATCGCCGTCCGGGTCTCGCCAGAGCGAGGCAATCTTTGTATGGTGCCGCCGCTTTGGGGATATCGCCGTGAATCGCATTTCCAGCCCTTTGTCGTCGAGATGGGCCATCGTCGTGCTGGCCGTGGCCGCGCTGGCGCTGGCCGGCTGCGGCCGCAAGGGCCCGCTCGACCTGCCGCCGAACACATCGACGCCATCGCCCGTCGCATCGACGCCGTCGCCCGCCGCGACCCCGTCCGATGCCGAGCAGGCTGCGAGCAAACCGAGCGTGTTCGATCCGTCCTACGGAGCCAATGCGCCGCCGGTCGCCGCCAAAGGCACCAAGAAACCATTCCTTCTCGACCCGCTCCTGAACAACTGAGCCCGCCATGAATCACTTCGACTATCGCAACGGCGTGCTCCACGCCGAGGCGGTGAACCTGTCTGATCTGGCGGATGCGGTCGGCACGCCGTTTTATTGCTATTCGACCGCGACCCTGGAGCGGCATTACCGGGTGTTCAGCGAGGCCTTCGCCGACCAGAAGGCGCTGGTGTGCTACGCCATGAAGGCCAACTCCAACCAGTCGGTGCTGCGCACGCTGGCGAAACTCGGCGCCGGCGCCGACGTGGTTTCGGGGGGCGAGCTGAAGCGCGCGCTGGCCGCCGGCATTGCGCCGGAGAAGATCCTGTTCTCGGGCGTCGGCAAGACCGAAGCCGAGCTGCGCGCGGCGCTGGCTGCCGACATTCTCTGCATCAACATCGAATCCGAGCCCGAACTCGAATTGCTGTCGCGGCTGGCCGGCGAGACCGGCCGGACCGCGCGGATCTCGGTCCGGGTCAATCCCGACGTCGATTCCGGCTCGCACGCCAAGATCTCGACCGGCAAGTCCGAGAACAAGTTCGGCGTACCGCTCGGCCGCGCCCGCGCGGTCTACGCCCGCGCCGCCGAACTGCCGGGGATCAAGGTCACCGGCGTCGACATGCATATCGGCAGCCAGATCACCGATCTCGGGCCGCTGGAAGCCGCGTTCAACCTGCTGGTGGATTTTGCTCGCGACGTTGCGCGCCGACGGCCACGCCATTTCGCATATCGATTTCGGCGGCGGGCTAGGCATCCCCTATCACCCGGACGCGCCGACGCCGCCGGACCCGGCCGCCTATGCCGCCGTGGTCAAGCGGGCGGTCCGCGGGTTCGATTGCACGCTGATGTTCGAGCCTGGACGGCTGATCGTCGGCAACGCCGGCATCCTGGTGACGCGGGTGATCTATGTGAAGCACGGCGACGCCAAGAACTTCGTGATCATCGACGCGGCGATGAACGATTTGATCCGGCCGACGCTGTACGAGGCCTATCACGACCTGCTGCCGGTGCGGCTGGCCGATCCGGGCGCCGCAAAAATCGTCGCCGACGTGGTCGGGCCGGTATGCGAAAGCGGCGATTATCTGGCGCTGGGACGCACCATGGCGGAGCCGAAATCCGGCGATCTGCTGGCGCTGATGACGGCCGGTGCCTACGGCGCGGTGCAGTCCAGCACCTACAACACCCGCGCGCTGGTGCCGGAAGTGCTGGTCAAAGGCGATCAGTACGCGGTGGTGCGGCCCCGCATCGAGGCCGAAGAGCTGATTGCGATGGATAAGCCGGCGCCGTGGCTGTGAGGGTTGCTCAGTATGAGCGACGCGCGTGGCCGGGAAGACGCTAAGCGGTTGCGTTCTTCCCCACCACCACGCCCGCGGCTTGTTCGATCGGCTTGATCGCCGAGGTGAAATCGGACTCCGCGCCCATTTCGCGGATCACCACTTCCCACAGCCGTCCCACCGCTTCGGCCACTTCCATCGACATCCCCAGCGCCTTGGCTTCTTCCAGGCAGAGACGCACGTCCTTCACCATCAGCCCCGTTGCAAAACCGAAATCGAAAGTGCGCGGCAGGATCGCGCGGGGAAACTTGTCGCGGCTCGCGGTGTTCATGCCCGACCCCGCATTGATCACGTCGATCATGACGCCGGGGTCGAGCCCGGATTTGACGCCCATCACCACCGCTTCTGAGGTCGCTACCACGGCGGTCGCCGACAGCAGATTGTTGGCAAGCTTCATGGTCTGCGCCGAACCGGGTTTCTCGCCGATGAAGAACACCTTGCCGATCACGTCGAGCGCGGCTTTGACCGCCTCGAAATCGGCTCTGGGACCCGACACCATGACGGCGAGCGTTCCCTTTTCGGCGCCGCCGACGCCGCCGCTCACCGGACAGTCGAGCTGCACGATATTTTTCTTCGCCAGCAGATCGTGAATCCGCACCGCCATGTGCGATCCGACGGTGGAGAGATCGACGAAGCGCCTGACGCGCTTGCCTTCGATCACGCCGCCGGCGCCGGTCGCGACCTCGAGCGAGGCCTGCAGCGACGGCAGGCTCGCCAGCACGGTCTCGGCGCGGTCGGCGACTTGTCGTCGGTGACGATGCGGCCTGCGCGCCGAGCGCCATCAGGCTGTCGACCGTCTCCCGGCGCTGGTCGAATACGATGAGCTGATGCCTGGCCTCGATCAGGCGGCGGGCCATGGGAAAGCCCATCTTGCCGAGGCCGATGAATCCGATGTCCATGGTGTTGCGCCTTTAGCCCTTGTCGATTTCGGCGAACACTTCGCGCGCGATGCGGAAGCTGTCGACGCCCGCGGGCACGCCGGCATAGATCGCTACCTGCATGAAGATTTCGCGAATCTCGTCCTTGGTGACGCCGTTGACCAGCGCACCCTTGATGTGGACCCGCAATTCGTGCGGCCGGTTAAGGATCGAAATCATGGCAAGATTGAGCATGCTGCGGGTCTTGCGCGGCAGTTCCTCGCGGCCCCACACCGCGCCCCAGCAATATTCGGTGACCAGTTCCTGGAACGGCTTGTTGAAATCGTCGGCGTTCTTGAGGGCGTTGGCGACGTAGGCCTCGCCCAGCACCGCCTTGCGAATTTCCAGTCCCTTGTCGTGCGTTTTCTTGTCCATAGCTTTTCCTTTTGTCGGGATGAACATCCGACGTTACGAGGTCGCCGTCCCGCAGTCACGCCTTCGTGTTGCGCGTTCGCGGTGTGGTTACCGGCCGGAACAGGTGCCTCATTGCCGCCGCCGTGCTAGGGTGCTGTCTCGAAAACCCCGGAGAGTTGATTGAGCGGCGCCACCCCCGACTCACCCAGAGCCAGCCCGTGACCCTGATGCCGTTTCGCGGCTGCAGCTGACGCAGGCCTTGCAGCGGGCAAAGTATGCGATCGCGTGGGAGCGGACCTGGCCGCATCTGGCGCGGCTGCTGACCGTCGTCGGACTGTTTCTGGTGGTGTCCTGGGCCGGATTGTGGCTGGCGCTGCCATTTGTCGGCGCGCGCCATCGGGCTCGGCGTGTTCGCGCTGCTGGCGCTGGGGGCGCTGTTTCCGCTGTTCCGATTTCGCTGGCCAAGCCGCGAGGAGGGCCTCAGCCGGCTCGACCGTGGCTCCGGCATCCGCCATCGCCCGGCGACCGCGCTCACCGATACGCTGGTCACGCAGGATCCGGTCGCGCGGGCGCTGTGGCAGGCCCAGCGCGAGCGCACCCTGGCGTCGATCAAGCGCATCCGCGCCGGCCTGCCGTCGCCGCGGCTGGCGATCCACGATCCCTGGGCGCTGCGCGCGCTGGTCGCGGTGTTGATGGTGGCGGCCTATGTCGCCGCGGGCGACGAGCGCACCATGCGCACCGAGGCGGCGTTCGACTGGAACGGCGTGCTGTCGCCGGCCAATATCAGGGTCGATGCCTGGGTGACCCCGCCGCTTTACACCGGCAAGCCTCCGATCATCCTGTCGGCGGCGAACAAGGAAGCCGGCGGCCCGGTTGCGGGACCGCTGCCGGTTCCGGCCGGCAGCACGCTGATCGTGCGCTCGAGCGGCGGCACCCTCGATGTGGTCGCCTCCGGCGGCGTCACCGACGCGGTGCCGACCGAGCAGGCGCCCCAGGGCACCAACGAACGGCATTTCACCATCGGCGGCGACGGCACGGTGCATGTCCGCGCCCCCTCCGGTCAGCCGCAATGGAAGTTCAGCGCGATTCCCGACCGCGCCCCGACCATTGCGCTGGCGAAAGATCCGGAACGCCTGGCCCGCGGCTCGCTGCAGATGTCCTACAAGATCGAGGATGACTACGGCGTCACCGAAGCGCAGGCGCATTTTGCGGTCCGCCCCGGCGACGCGCCGAAACCCGCCACCGAGCCGCGGCCGCTGTTCGAGGCGCCGCAATTTGCGCTGGTGCTGCCGAATGCGCGGACCCGCAACGGCGTCGGGCAAACCGTCAAGGATCTCAGCGAAGATCCCTATGCCGGCGCCGATGTCACCTTGACCCTGACGGCGAAGGACGAGGCCGGCAATGAGGGCAGGAGCGAGCCGTTCAACATGCGGCTTCCGGAGCGGCTGTTCACCAAACCGCTGGCGCGGGCGCTGATCGAGCAGCGCCGCATCCTGGCGCTCGACGCCAATCAGAACGCGCAGGTCGACACCGCGCTCGATGCGCTGATGATCGCCCCGGAATTGTTCACGCCCGAAGCCGGCCAGTATCTCGGCCTCTACAGCGTCACCAGGCAGCTCGAAGCCGCCCGCACCGACGACGCCATGCGCGAGGTCGTCGCCAGCCTGTGGGCGCTTGCCGTCACCATCGAGGATGGCGACATCACCGATGTCGACAAGGCGTTGCGCGCCGCGCAGGACGCGCTCAAGCAGGCGCTGGAACGCGGCGCCAGCGACGAGGAGATCAAGAAGCTCACCGAGAACCTGCGCGCGGCGCTGGATAATTTCATGCGTCAGCTCGCCGAGCAGATGCGCAACAATCCGCAGGCATTGGCGCGGCCGCTCGATCCCAACACCAAGGTGATGCGCCAGCAGGATCTCAACAACATGATCGAGCGCATGGAGCGGCTGTCGCGCTCCGGCGACAAGGACGCCGCCAAGCAATTGCTCGAGCAGCTGCAGGAGATGCTGGAAAATCTGCAGATGGCGCAGCCCGGCCAGTCCGGCGACGGCGACATGGAGCAGGCGCTGAACGAGCTTGGCGACATGATCCGCAAGCAGCAGCAGTTGCGCGACAAGACCTTCAAGCAGGGCCAGGATTCGCGGCGCGACCGGGCGCACGGCAAGCAGGGCGACCACAGCATGGGCGATCTGCAGCAGGATCAGCAGGGCCTGCGCGACCGGCTGAAGAAATTGCAGCAGGAACTCGCCAAACGCGGCATGGGACAGGGCCAGCGCGGCGAGAAGGGGCAGCAGGGTCAGGGCGGCGATCCGCAGCAAGGCGAGGACGGCCTCGGCGAAGCCGATTCCGCGATGGATGACGCCGGCAGCAAGCTCGGCGAGGGCAATGCCGACGGTGCCGTGGATTCGCAAGGCCAGGCGCTGGAAGGGATGCGCAAGGGCGCCCAGAGCCTCGCAGACGCGATGCAGCAGGGCGACGGGCAGGGCGACGGCCCCGGCGATCGCGCCGGGCGCCAGCAGAGCGGCGGCAATCAGAGCGATCCGCTCGGACGACCGTTGCACGGGCGCGAATTGGCGACGATCTGACGGTGAAGATTCCCGGTGAAATCGACGTGCAGCGGGTGCGCCGGATTCTGGAAGAAATGCGCCGCCGCCTGGCCGATCCGCAGCGCCCGCAGATCGAACTCGACTATCTCGAGCGGCTGCTGAAGGATTATTAGCAGCGCGTTTCTCGTGCTTGACCTCGTTCCCGCTCTTTGCGGGGAGAGGTTACGAGAAGAGGGCTGCGCTAACGCGTCTTCCTTGACGCCAGCGCGCCGGCCACGGCGGTGCGGATATCGGCCACGGAAAACGGCTTGGTGACGACGTCGTGCACGATGGCGTCGAGGCCGGAGGCGCGTTCGCGCTGCGCGGCAAAGCCCGTCATCAGCAAAATCGTCAGATCGGGAAAATCACGGGCGGCGGTCAGCGCCAGCGCGATGCCGTCCATCACCGGCATCTGGATATCGGTGAGCAGCAGGTCGAAGGCGCCCTGTTCGCGGCTCAGGATCTCCAGCGCTTCGGCGCCGTCCTCGGCGGTGACGGTGTCGTGGCCGTCCATGGCGATGGCGCGCGCCACCAGCGCCGCGCATCGAGTCTTCATCGTCGGCGATCAGAACGCGCGGCATCGAGGCACCGTGTTTCGCGGGTGGAACTGCGCAGTCCTGATCACGCACTACCGCCGGCGATATCCCGCTTGCTGAAGAAGCGTATGTCGATATTGCGCCCTTCGGGCGGCGGCGAAGCCAGCCGCGACTTGAACCAGGCCCGCTCGCCCGGCTTCAGCACCGGCTGCTCCAGCACCGTGTTCCAGGCGTAGATCTCGGCGCCCTGGGCGTCGCGAACGCTGAAGCGCAGCCGCGGCAATTCGACCGGCTTGCGGGCTTCGCCGGTGATCATGCCCTCGATCACCAGCACCGGCTTGCCTTCCACGGTTTCGGTGCTGATCTTGACGTCCTTGAACATCAGCCCGCGCAGGTTCACCTCGAGGCCGACCATTTTGTAGAAAGTGGCGGTCTGCGGCAGCAGCCGCACCACGTCGACGCGCCAGATCACCAGCGCCAGCACCAGCGCGCCCATCGCGGCGCAAACCGTGGGGAGGGTCGCGAATGGTTTGCCGGAGCCGCGCAGCAGTGCCGGCGGCTTCAGGAGGTTTCGCAACCGCGACAGCCGTTGCGGCCGCGCGGCCTCGGCGTCCTGCCCCTCGTGCCAGGCTGCCGACGCCCAGTCGGCTGCGGCGGCCCCGGGCGCGCCGTCGCCGTCCGCGGGATCCGCCCAGTCGCCCGATATCGAGGGGCTGTCGACGACGGGGGTGTCCTGCTCCAGGCTGTCGTCCTCGCGCGCCATCGCTTCCCACTCGGCGGCGGCGTCCCGTTCGGCGTCCGCTTTGCCGGCTGCGGCCATCGCCGAAGCCGGACATCTCGATGGCATCCTCCGGCCGCGCCAGCCAGACCTCCTTGCAGCGGGAGCAACGCACGGTACGGCCGGCCGCGCCCAAGGTAGCCAAATCAATGGCATAGGACGTTGTACAATGGGGGCAAACGATGTGCATGGAGCCAATCTCCACAATGACGCTGCGCAGATGCTACAAGGCGACCGTTAACGAATCGGAAACCATAACCGAAGCACAACCATTTTGTTCGGTTCGCAGCCGCAGCGAAACCAGCGAATTGCGGGCTTCCGGTTTCAGGTTTCCGGTGGCGCCCCACGTCGAACGGAGCTGAGCTTGGTTCGGTTCGAAAATGTCGGATTGCGTTACGGGCTCGGCCCGGAGATTTTGCGCGACCTCAGTTTCCTGATTCCCGCGCACTCCTTCCAGTTCCTCACCGGTCCGTCCGGCGCCGGCAAGACCTCGCTGCTGCGGCTGTTGTTCCTGTCGCTGCGGCCGACCCGCGGCCTGGTCAATCTGTTCGGCCATGACGTCTCGCTGCTCGGCAAGGACGAAATCGCCGATCTGCGCAAGCGGATCGGCATCGTGCTGCAGGACTTTCGCCTGCTCGATCACATGACCACCTACGAAAACGTGGCGCTGCCGTTCCGGGTGATGGGCCGCGAGGAATCGAGCTATCGCAAGGAGGTCATCGACCTCCTGAAATGGGTCGGTCTCGGCGAGCGGATGGATGCGCTGCCGCCGATCCTGTCCGGCGGCGAGAAGCAGCGCGCGGCGATCGCGCGCGCCGTGATCTCGCGGCCGCATCTGCTGCTGGCGGATGAGCCGACCGGCAACGTCGATCCGACGCTGGGGCGGCGGCTGCTGCGGCTGTTCATCGAGCTGAACAAATCCGGCACCGCGGTGATCATCGCGACCCACGACATCACGCTGATGGACCAGTACGACGCGCGGCGGCTGGTGCTGCATCAGGGACGGTTGCACATCTATGAGTAGATCCGACGACACACGGCCCGCTGGTGGATCTGGGGCACGAGCGCCCGCAGGTGCCGGCGCGGGCGCGCAATCTGTCGCCGATCGTGCCGCGCGCCTCGATCGCCGGCCGCGCGCTGGTCGCGGTGGTCGCCATCATGACGTTCCTCGCCTCGATCACCACCGGCGCGGTGCTGCTGGTGAGCGCGTCGGCGGCGGAGTGGCAATCGGAGGTTGCCAGCGAAATCACCATCCAGGTGCGCCCGGTGGCCGGGCGCGATCTCGACCGCGATACGGCGGCGGTGGCCGAGGCGATGCGCGCGCAGCCCGGCATCGTCGAGATCCGGCCTTTCACCAAGGAGGAATCCGCCAAACTGCTGGAGCCGTGGCTCGGCAGCGGCCTTTCGTTCGACGACCTGCCGGTGCCGCGCGTCATCGTCGCGCGGGTTCAGCCGGGCACCACGCTCGATCTGGCCGCGCTTGCGCAGCCGGGTCACGCAGGCGTCGCCGACCGCCAGCGTCGACGATCACCGCGCCTGGATCGAGCGGATGCGGTCGATGACCGGCGCCACCGTGTTCGCCGGCGTCGGCATCCTCATTCTGGTGATTATCGCGACCATCATTTCGGTGTCGTTCGCGACCCGCGGCGCGATGGCGGCGAATCGCCCGATCGTCGAGGTGCTGCACTTCGTCGGTGCCGGCGATCGCTATATCGCCAACCGGTTCCTGCGGCATTTCCTGCGGCTTGGGCTGCAGGGCGGCGTGATCGGCGGCGGCGTCGCGATGCTGGCTTTCGGGTTCTCCGAATCGATCGCCGGCTGGTTCTCGGGCACCCCGGTCGGGGATCAATTCGCGGCATTGCTGGGAACGTTTTCGCTGCGTCCGTCGGGCTATCTGGCGCTGGCGGTGCAGGCGGTGCTGATTGCGGCGATCACCGCCTGGGCATCGCGGCGAACGCTGTTCGCCACGCTGGACGACATCGATTGACGCGGGTTGTGCATCGATACCGCGCCGACCGGACTCCATTTCGTCGTAAAACGTTCTAGTGTGGCGGTGGGAACGCCAGGCGAATTTCGGCTTCGAAACCACGCCAGATTTGTAAGAGGAAGATCGCCAGCATCGCATGAGCCTGCCGTCCGACGATAAATCGCCGAAAGCGCCGATGACCGCGTCGCGGCGCTGGCTGCGCGCCGCGATCGGTCGCGGCGCTGGCGATGCTGTTCGTCGCTGCCGCGGTCGGCTTCGTCGGGTTTCTGTCGCAGTTGCGCGGTGCCGAAATCAAGCCTGCCCGCCATGCCGACGGCATCGTGGTGCTGACCGGCGGTTCATCGCGCGTCTCCGATGCGATGGAACTGCTGGCCGACGGCTACGGCAAGCGGCTATTGATCTCCGGCGTGCATCCGACCAATGCGGTCAGCGACATTTCACGTTCGCTGCCCGACAATCAGTCGTTTCTCAACTGCTGCGTCGATCTCGATCGTTCCGCCGTCAACACCCGCAGCAATGCCGCGGAGACCCGGCGCTGGGCGCACGAACGCGGCTTCAAATCGCTGATCGTGGTGACATCGAATTACCATATGCCGCGGGCCATCGTCGAATTGTCGCACGCGATGCCGGATATTGCGCTGATTCCGTTCGCGGTGGTCGGTGACAAATGGCGCGACGAACCGTGGTGGACCAGTGGCACGACATTGCGGCTGGTGCTGTCGGAATATGTGAAATACGTCGCCGCCGAGGTGCGGGTGCGTCTGGCCGATCTCGGTCTCGAACTGGACGCCGGAGACCGCGGAGCAGCCGACCGGATCGCTCGCGCCGCACGGACCGGCGACGGCTCAAGCCAACTGATCGGATTTTCGATGGTTTCGATTTTCTTGCGTTCGCTGGTCTACAACGTGCTGTTCTATGCACTGCTGGTGTTCTGGATTCTGGTTGCAATTCCCGACCTTTCTGATGCCGCCGCGCGCCTTCATGGCCGTCGCCAAGGCCTGGGCGCGCAGCAGCATCTGGCTGATGCGGGTGATCTGCAACACCAAGGTGGAATATCGCGGGCTGCGAGAAAATCCCGCAGGGGCCGCTGATCGTCGCCTCGAAACATCAGTCGATGTGGGAAACCTTCGCGCTGCTGCAGTTCTTCGATGCGCCGCTGTTCATCTACAAGCGCGAACTGGCCTGGATTCCGTTCTTCGGCTGGTATCTGATGAAGTCGAACATGATCGGCGTCGATCGCGACGGCGGCATGCGATCGCTGATGGAGATGGCGCGGCGGGCCGGCGAAGGAAATCCGCCGCGGCCGGCAGCTGATCATCTTTCCCGAAGGCACCCGTACGCCCGGTCGGTGCGCCGCCGAACTACAAGACCGGCGTCGGGCAGATCTACGCCGAGCAGCGGCGTGGCCTGCCTTCCGGTGGCGCTCAATTCCGGGCTGTTCTGGCCGCGCCGGACCTTCATGCGCTATCCCGGCACGCTGGTGGTCGAATTCCTCGATCCGCTGCCGCCCGGCCTCGCCGCGCAAGGAATTCATCGCGCGGGTCACGGCCGTGATCGAGGAAGCCACCGACCGGCTGGTCGCGACCGCGCGGCAGGAGCAGGCGCAATTGTTCGGCCGGGTGCCGAGTTCGGCGAAGGCGAAGGGGTAGGAAGACGTAGACGGCTTCCCTTCTCCCAGGCAATAGAGCCTCACCGATGCAGCGGCGTGTCGTCGTGCAGCATCAGTGCGAGCTGATGCAATTGCGTGTCGCGAAAACCTTGCGCCTCGATCGACTTCACGGTGGACAGAACGTAGTCGCGATTGTTGCCGGACGGCCGTGTCCCTGCTGCACGTGGCGCAGCTGCTCGGCCAGTGACAGCCGCCCGGCATATTGCACATGACCGCGGTCGACCACATAAGCCAGCGCGCTGACGCGCTGCCGGGCTTCGTTCTCCAGCCAGACCGACCGCATCACCTCGCGATAGACGATGGTGGTCTGCTCGCGGGCGCGCAAGTAGTCGACGGTGGCGTCGCGGTGCTGCTGCCGCGACCCGGAACGCGATGCCGCGGCAGGCGCCGCCGCGGTCGAGGCCGAGCACGAGGCCGGGCTTCTCCGGCGTGCCGCGATGGTCGAAGGAATAGACGCAGAGCGCGCGATGCTCGCCGATCAGCCGTGCCGGGACCTGCTCGATGAACTCGAAGCCCGGCCGCCACATCAGCGAGCCATAGCCGAACACCCACAGGTCGCCTTTGGACAATTCCGCTTCGGACAGGATCTTGGCTGGCATCGCGGCGACGCCTACCAGAAATTGGCGTGCCATGAAAAGGTGTTAATTTGGTTGTTGCGCCAGCCATTGCTTAGCAGCATCGCTTAATTGACAAAATCATTGGTCAAAGGTCGCCGCATGTCCGAAATCACCCTTGCGCCGCGCCGGCGCCCGCTTTGGCGCCTTTTCATCATGCCCGTCCTGCTCCTGATCGCCGCCGCGGCGTGGAGCGCGTTCTGGTTCTATTCCGCCTCCAAGGTCGACGAGACCGCCGATGCCTGGCGCGCGCGGGAGGCGCAGATCCGGCCGGGTCTATGATTGCGCCAGGCGCTCGGTGGCCGGCTATCCGTTCCGCCTCGAAGTCCGCTGCGACGGCGCCAGCGTGTCGCTGTTGTCGCAGACCGCGGAGCAGGCCGCGACGCAGACGCCGATCACCGCCAAGCTCGGCGAGATCCTGGTGGTGGCGCAGGTCTACGATCCGAAACTGCTGATCGCGGAATTCACCGCGCCGGCGACGATCTCCGATCACGGCCAGCAGCCCTCGATGATGGCGAACTGGAGCACGGCCCGCAGCAGCGTGGTCGGACTGCCGGCGCGTTCCGCAGCGCGTCTCGCTGGTGTTCGACGATCCCGCGATCGATCGCGTCGACGGATCGCCGCAGACGCCGCTGGCGCGCGCCAAACATATCGAGCTGCACGGCCGGCTTGCCGAAGGCTCGCCGCTTCGGATCATCCGGTGATCGAAACCGTGCTGCAGATCGCGGGCGGCAGCGTGCAGGACGTGCATCCGCTGCTCGCCGAGCCGTTCGATGCCGACGTGCGGACGATGCTGAGCGGCCTGAAGGATTTCTCGCCAAAGCCGTGGCCGCAGCGGTTTCGCGAAATCCAGGCCGCCGGCGGCCATGTCGAGATCGTGCAGTCGCGGATCCAGCAGGGCGACCTGATCGCGGTCGCCGCCGGCTCGCTCGGCCTCAGCGCCCAGGGCCGTCTCGACGGCGAATTGCAGATGACGGTTGCCGGTCTCGAGAAGGTGATTCCGGCGCTCGGCATCGAAAAAATGCTCGACGAGGGCGTGCCGCAGGCGACGCTCGATCGGGTCGCGCCGGGCGTCAAGACCGCAGGACGTCAACAATCTGCTCGGCGCGCTGGACCGGGCGATTCCCGGTCTCGGCAAGGTGGTCAAGCAGAACGCCAATGTCGGCGTCGCCGCCGGCATCAACGCGCTCGGCAAGGAGGCGGTGCTGGAAGGCAAGAAGGCGCGAGCCTTCCCGCTGCGCTTCGTCGACGGCGCGGTGTTTCTCGGCCCGCTCAAGGTGGCGCAGATCCCGCCGCTGTTTTGAGGGCGCGATCCGGGCATTCCGCCCCGAGGAAAAATTCCCCTGTCGAAAAGTCCCGGCTTACTGGATCCCGCTTTCGCGGGGTATGGGTATGACACCCTGTGTTGAGCTGCTCCGCACCGTCATTGCGAGCGAAGCGAAGCAATCCATCTTTCCGCGCGACGAAAAGCAAGACTGAATTGCGTGGTCGCTTGCGCTTCTCGCAATGACGGTAGAGGCAGCGACGTGCCGCCGCCTACTCCGCTTTCTTCCCCAGCTGCGCGTGCGGCCGGCCGAAGTCGGGCGCGGCGGAATCCTGGCCGATCTCGACGATGCCGCGGCGGATGGCGCGGGTGCGGGTGAAATGCTCGAACAGCGCCTCGCCGTCGCCGCGGCGGATCGCGCGGGTGAGCTTGGAGAGATCCTCGTTGAAGGTGCCGAGCATTTCCAGCACCGCGTCCTTGTTGGCCAGAAACACGTCGCGCCACATCACGGGTCGGAGGCCGCGATGCGGGTGAAGTCGCGAAAGCCGCCGGCGGAGAACTTCATCACTTCCGACGAGGTCACCTGGCCGAGCTCGTCCGCGGTGCCGACGATGGTGTAGGCGATCAGATGCGGCAGATGGCTGGTGATCGCCAGCACCAGATCGTGATGGTCCGGCGTCATGATCTCGACCTTGGCGCCGAGCCCGGCCCAGAATGCGCGCAGCCTCTCGACCGCTTTCGGATCGGTGCCTTCGGGCGGCGTGAGGATGCACCAGCGGTTGATGAACAGTTCGGCAAAGCCGGAATCGGGGCCGGAATGCTCGGTGCCGGCGACCGGATGCGCCGGCACGAAATGCACGCCGGCGGGCAAATGCGGCGCCATCTCCCGCACCACCGCGCCCTTGACCGAGCCGACGTCGGAGACGATCGCGCCCGGCTTGAGATCGAGCTGCGATTTCCTGCGCGACCGCGCCGCAGGCGCCGACCGGGATGCAGAGGATGACGAGATCGGCGTCCTTGGCCGCCTCCGCATTGCTGTCGACCACGCGATCGACAATGCCGAGTTCCGCCACCCGCGCGCGGGTCTTCGCCGAGCGCGCGGTGGTGACGATTTCCCCGGCCAGCCCCTGCGCCCGCGCGGCGCGCGCGATCGAGCCGCCGATCAGCCCGAAGCCGATCAGCGCGATCTTCTGGAAGAGCGGCGCGGCGTTCACTTGCGCGCCATGAAGTCGCGCAAGCCGTCGAGCACCAGGCGATTGGCCTCCTCGGTGCCGATGGTCATGCGCAATGCGTGCGGCAGGCCGTAATTGTTCAGCGCGCGCAGCACCAGGCCGCGTTTGGTCAGGAACGCGTCGGCGTCGGCCGAGGTCTTGCCCTTCTCAAGCGGGAAATGGATCAGGATGAAGTTCGCCACGCTCGGCGTCACCTTGAGGCCGAGTTTCGTCGATCTCCTCGGTCAGCCAGTTGCGCCATTTCTCGGTGTGCGCCTTGGACATCTGCTGATGCGCGGTGTCCTCGATCGCCGCCACCGCCGCCAGCATCGCCGGCGTCGAAACGTTGAAAGGACCGCGGATCCGGTTCACCGCATCGACGATATGGGCCGGGCCGAACATCCAGCCGATCCGCAGCGCCGCCAGCCCGTGGATCTTCGAAAAGGTGTGGGTCATCACCGTATTGTCCGTTGTCGCCACCAGTTCGATGCCGATCTCGTAATCGTTGCGCGACACGTAGTCGGAATAGGCGGCATCGAGCACCAGCAGCACATGCGGCGGCAATCCGGCGCGCAGCCGCTTGACCTCGTCGAACGGCAGATAGGTCCCGGTCGGGTTGTTCGGGTTGGCGAGCCACACCAGCTTGGTGCGCGGCGTGACCAGCTTCAGGATCGCATCGACGTCGGCGGTGAAATTGGTCTCCGGCGCGACCACGTTGACGGCGCCGTTCGCCTTGGTCGCGATCGGATACACCAGAAAGCCGTGGGTGGTGGAGATCGCCTCGTCGCCGTGGCCGAGATAGGTGTGCGCCAGCAAATTGAGGATTTCGTCGGAGCCGGCGCCGCAGATGATGCGGTCGGGATCGAGCCCGAAGGCGCGGCCGATCGCCTCGCGCAGCACCCGCGAGGTGCCTTCCGGATAGTCCTCCAGATGCGCCGCGGCCGCCTTGTAGACCTCCATCGCCTTCGGCGAAGGCCCGAACGGCGTCTCGTTGGCCGACAGCTTGAACACCTTGCGGCCCGGCTCCGGCACCGGCGCTTTTGCCCGGCGTGTAGGGCGCAATATCGAGAATGCCGGGATTCGGCACGGGGCGGGACATCTTCAACTCCGGATTATCGGGGCGGCTTTCAGGATTTCGCTGCCCCGTTCGGGGGCACCGTATAGCGCGTTGCGTGGCTGCCGACGAGAGCCGATGATCGCACCGATGCGCCGGCCTCGATCAATGCCGACTTGATCTTTTCAAGGCTGCTGGAGCCCGCAATCGACACCAGCAGTGCGGCGCCGTCGAAGGCGGTATCGGGCACCGCGACGATTTCCGCCAGCGGCGACAGTGCGCGCGCGATCTCGGCGTTCCAGCCGGACACCCGCACGCTCCACATCTCGACTTCGGTCACCATGGCGCTGTCGGCGACGCGCGACACCACGAATACCGGCAGCGCCGCCGGATGGTCGGCGCGCTCGACGAACGGCAGCCGGGCGATGATCTTGGGCGCGCCACCGGCTTCGAGCGCGATCCACCACGGGGTGCGGCTGGAAGTGGCGGAGACCAGCGCCAGATCGCCCTTCGACTTCGCCACCGCCTCGACCGCGGCGGTGGCGCTGAAATGCGAGACATAGGGAACGGTGAATCCGAAATGAAATCGCGCCGAATCCCGCATCGCGGATTCGCCGAGCGAAATATCGGCATGTACCGAAAACGGCGCCTGCACGTAGGTGAAGGTCGAGATGATGACGCGCCAGATGCTCTCGACGGTGTCGAGCGGCAGGATGCCGCGATGGCGCTGCACCAGCCGGCGCATCATG
Organism: uncultured Alphaproteobacteria bacterium; assembly: GCA_963734795.1. Lineage (GTDB taxonomy): Bacteria > Pseudomonadota > Alphaproteobacteria > Rhizobiales > Xanthobacteraceae > Bradyrhizobium. The sequence continues at coordinate 440,111 of CAVTIW010000004.1, read as the reverse complement.
TCGGCCTCGCGCGCCGGGCGGAACGCCGAGCCGACCTCCTGGGTCTGCTTCACCGAGATCAGGCGATCGATGATGTCGCCGCGCGCCATCAGCAGGCTGTGGACCTGCGCGTCGATGGCGTCGATCTCTTTGCGCAGCTCCTGCAGCGAAGGCGGAGCGGGGGGCGATTGAGGCATCTTCGAGACCTGTTGGATCGGCAGAGCAACGCGCATTGATTAGGTAAGACGGTGGCTGAAAGCAAAGAAAACGTTGCGGGTTTCGGCCCGCTGCCGACGATTGAGGCCTTGGTTAACCAGAGGCTTGCCTTGACGAAAGGACCACTGGCTATTAGTTTTGAGCCATTCCGTGGTCATTTGAGCCGGCCGGCTTGCAGCCACGTTAAACAACTCGCTAAACAGGCCGGGGACACATGTGATCCCGGCCGAACCTATGTTCAGGCCGGGTTTTTTTATGGCCTGATTTCCGGGGGTTTTTAGAGGCCTCCAGAAGAGCTCGGTGCCAAGATGGTAAACGTGCAGTCGATATCCAGCCCGGCGATCCATGCGGAGGAGCGCGCGCATGAGGCGGACCATCCGACCTCGCTGGTGGCGGCGTTCGGCATGGACCAGCCGCTGAAACTCGATTGCGGCATCGATCTGGCGCCGTTCCAGATCGCCTATCAGACCTATGGCGAGCTCAACGCGGAGCGTTCCAACGCCATTTTGGTCTTCCATGCGCTGACCGGCGATCAGCATGTCGCCAATGTTCATCCGGTGACCGGCAAGCCGGGCTGGTGGGAAACCATGGTCGGTCCCGGCCGCCCGCTCGATACCGACAGCTATTTCATCATCTGCTCGAACGTGATCGGCGGCTGCATGGGATCGACCGGGCCGGCCTCGACCAACCCGGCCACCGGCAAATTGTGGGGGCTGGATTTTCCGCTCATCACCATTCCCGACATGGTGCGCGCGCAGACCATGCTGATCGATCGCCTGGGGATCGAGACCTTGTTCTGCGTGGTCGGCGGCTCGATGGGCGGCATGCAGGCGCTGCAGTGGACCGCGGCCTATCCCAAACGCGTGTTCTCGGCGCTGGCGGTGGCCTGCAGCACCCGGCATTCGGCGCAGAACATCGCGTTCCACGAACTCGGCCGGCAGGCTGTCATGGCCGACCCGGACTGGCGTCATGGCCGCTATTTCGAGGACGGCCTCTATCCGCATCGCGGCCTCGGCGTCGCGCGGATGGCCGCGCATATCACCTATCTCTCGGACGCCGCCCTGCACCGCAAGTTCGGGCGCCGGATGCAGGACCGCGACCTGCCGACGTTTTCGTTCGATGCGGACTTTCAGGTCGAAAGCTATCTGCGCTACCAGGGCTCGTCCTTTGTCGAGCGGTTCGACGCCAACAGCTATCTGTATCTGACGCGGGCGATGGATTATTTCGACATCGCCGCCGATCATGAAGGCGTGCTGGCGGAAGCGTTTCGCGGCATTCAGACCCGGCTCTGCGTGGTGTCGTTCACCGTCAGACTGGCTGTTTCCGACCTCGGAGGCGCGCGCCATCGTGCATGCGCTCAACGCCAGCGGCGCGCGGGTATCGTTCGCGGAGATCGAGACCGATCGCGGGCATGACGCGTTCCTGCTCGACGTGCCGGAATTTTTCGACATCTCCCGGGCATTCCTGGAGTCCGCGGGCAGCGCGCGCGGCCTGACCGGGAAGGGCGGCTGACATGACCGCGCAGCAACAGCTCTTGCCGCTGGCCGGAATGGCGCCGCAGGACACCCGGCACTATCGCGGCGATCATCTGCTGGTGGCGCAAATGGTCGAGCGCGGCTCCAAGGTGCTCGACGTCGGCTGCGGCGATGGCGATCTGCTGCAACTGCTGGAGAGCCGGGGCATCGACGGCCGCGGCATCGAGCTGTCGCGCGAGGGCGTCAACCGCTGCGTCGCCAAGGGTCTCGCGGTGGTGCAGGGCGATGCCGACACCGACCTCGTCAACTATCCCGACGATGCCTTCGACTATGTGATCCTGTCGCAGACCTTGCAGGCGACGCGGCAGCCGCGCGTGGTGCTGGAGAATCTGCTGCGGATCGGGCGCCGCGCCATCGTGTCGTTTCCCAATTTCGGCTTCTGGAAAATGCGGCTGCAATTGCTGGTCGGCGGCCACATGCCGCGCACCGAAAATCTGCCGGCGACCTGGTACGACACCCCGAACATCCATTTCTGCACCATCAAGGATTTCGTGCAGCTGTGCGACGAGATCAACGTCAAGATGGAACGCGCGGTCGCGCTCGATCTCTACGGCCGCCCGCTGCGGCTCAACGCGCCCTGGTGGTTCTGGAACATGTTCGGCGAGCAGGGCGTGTTCCTGCTCAGCCGCGCCGGCAAGACGCGGTAGTTTTGGTCGTCATTGCGAGGAGCGCAGCGACGAAGCAATCCGGCCTTCAGCCGTTTCTGGATTGCTTCGCTTCGCTCGCAATGACAGGGAACCTAACCCGCCATCGAGCGTGGGTCGCGTGCCGGCCAGCGTCCGGCTTCGACCAGGGCAATGAAGCGCTCGACCATTTCGTTGAACAGTGCGGGCTCCTCCAGATTGAGCACGTGACCGGTCTTTGGAAAGAAGGTGAGCCCCGCCGCCGGCAGATGCTTCTTCAGGAACATGCTCGGCTCGACGCAATTGTCGTCCTCATCGCCGCAGATGATCAGGGCCGGCGTCGGGACTTTGCGGATTGCCTCGGTCAGGGTGTAGATCGAAGGCCTGCCGCCCTGAAAGCCGCGCATGGTGTTGGCGGAGCCTTTAGCGTCGTGCCGGGCCAGCGCGTCGTAGAAATCGGCGTGTCCGCGCGGGTCCTTTAGCAGAAACGGAATCCGGCTCGGCGCTTCGCGCGTCGCCTTGGCGACCTCGACGGAGCCGATCTTGTCATATTGCTCGGCATTGGCCTGGCACTGCCTACGGAAGGCCTCGAGATTTTCGAGGCTTGAGCCGGAGCCGACCGCGGCCAAGGTCATCGACAAGGCGCGTTCCGGCGCGTTGAGGCCGATCTGCAGCGAGGAGTAGGACCCCATCGACAGGCCGACGAAATGCGCTTTCGCGACCTTGAGGTGATCGAGGATCGCAAGCGCATCGCTGTAGAAATGCCTGTAGGTGTAGACCTCTGAGGACGACGGCACGTCCGACGGCGTGTAGCCGCGCGCGGAATAAGCAATGCAGCGATGCCCGCGCGAGAAGTAGCGCATCTGCGGCTCCCAATTGGTGTGGTCGGCCGCGAACTCGTGCAGGAAGATGATGGGCGTTCCGCTCCCGGTCTCCTCGAAATAGAGGCGGACATTGTCGCTGCTGACGGCATAGGGCATTTGCTGTTCTCTTCGTAGGCCGGCCGCGAAAATCGCAGTTAATTCTCACGGCTGCAATGAGGCGGAAGCGATTCTTTTTGGTCACGGAATGATCGCTGAATCACCCCGAAACCGATTCCGCACCGCCGCATGGCGTCTTGCTCCCGCCATACCGAAACTCGCAATACGAAACCGGATGTCCGTTCTTCGATGAACGTGACGGGGAATGCAGGGTGTCATAGAGGAATGAGTATGGTTCAGTTGGTTGCGTTTCGCCGGTCGCTTCGAGTTGTGGCGCTGGCATTGTGTTCGGCGGCAATTGTCGCATCAGCTACTCCGGCTTCAGCAAGGTCTCACCACGGCGCCGGGCATCGCGCCAGGCGGCACCTTGCTTATTTTCGTCACCATCGGCACATGGCACGCGCATCGCGCTGGGATGGCGGCGTGGCGCAAATGCGAAAGCGCGGCCTTGCCGACGCCAATGCCAGCCTGCCGTCGAGCACGGCTTCCGGCGGAGCGGCCACGTCGGGGGGGCTCGGTTCATCTGATGTCGTCGCCGAAGCGCGCCGTTACATCGGCGGCAATCCCACCAGCCGTGCCAGCCTCTGGTGCGCGCGGTTCATGAACATGGTTTTGCAGCGTGTTGGTTTGCGCGGCACCGGCTCGGACATGGCAAGTTCGTTCGCAAGCTACGGCCGGCGCGTATCCGGGCCGCAGATCGGCGCCATCGCCGTGATGAGACGGCGCGGCGGCGGACATGTCGGCATCGTCAGCGGCGTCGACGCCAATGGCAACCCGATCCTGGTCTCCGGCAACAACCGCAACCGCGTCGTGGAAGCGCCGATTTCGCGCGGCCGAATCTACGCCTACGTCATGCCGACGGGCTGACGGTGATAGCATCGCCGGCGGCGATCGAACCGCCGGCGATTACTTCGGCATAGACGCCGCAATCGGCGTGGCCGAAGCGGCGCATCAGCGTGTGCGGGATGTTGAGGTCGCGTGCGGCGGTTTCAGGATCGACGTCGGTGGCTGCGCAGCGGACGATCCGCTTGACGACTTTCAGGCGGGCCGCGCCGACGGCGAGGGTCTGGTCGAGCAAATCGAGTTCATGCCATGCCGGCCAGCCGCGGACATACAGATTGGCGCGGAACCGGAGCGGATGTACCGGCTGGCCGACGAGCTCTTCAATGGCGGCGACGCTCGACAGATTGATGATCGAGACGACCTTCCTGGCGACATCCGAAAAGCTGAAGCCGCCGCCCGAAATGATTTTCGGAGGCCCCTTGAGTTCAGTGGCAAAGTCGGACGCGAAGAACCGCTCGATCGCAATGCGGCCTTCCGCCCTCTCGAGATCGCCCTGCGCGACGATCGCGCCGTCATGCCTGATGGTCAAGACGTGGCTCGCATCGTCGAAATGGGTGTGCAGCGCCGCCAGCCGCTCGTTACGCATCAGCATCAGGTAATGCGTCTTCGGCAGCCATTTCGGCTCAGCCGGATCGAAGCCGGTTGGGCCGTTTTCGATGGCATAGCGGCGGTCGGCGGGAAGCGTCTGGCCGGGGGTCAGCGCGACCCGCGGCAGCGGTTCCGGAGACAGACCCTTGACGGGGTAACGATAAAGGCTGGCGATGTGCGCGGACTGGGTAGGGGACATCGGGCTTTTTAAGGGATTCTACGCCCCGGCGCCACCGCACACGAATTTGTGAAGTTGCCTCTTCCGTTTCCGGAAACCTCTTCCCACATTTGCCTCAAGCCGGCGTGAGCGTCGGCGACGACACCGCCGGCCGGTTGAGGAATGTCAATGCGGCCTGCGGAAACCCAATGAAGATGCTGTATCCGTGCCTTCGGGGCGGAGCGGCAGGCTGAGGGAAACCCGATGAATATTGAAAAATACACCGAGCGGGCACGCGGTTTTATCCAGTCGGCGCAATCGCTCGCGATGCGCGACGGCCACCAGCAGTTTTCGTCGCTGCATATGCTGAAGGTGCTGCTGGACGACAGCGAGGGCCTCGCCGGCGGTCTGATCGACCGCGCCGGCGGCAATTCGCGCGCGATCCTGAAAGCCACCGAGGACGCGCTCGACAAGCTGCCGAAAGTCTCCGGAAGCGGCGCCGGGCAGGTCTATCTTGCGCCGGATCTGGCGCGGGCGTTCGACGCCGCGGAAAAAGCCGCCGCAAAGGCCGGCGACAGTTTTGTCACGGTCGAGCGGCTGTTGCTGGGTCTGACGCTTGAGAAAGACAGCGACGCCGGCGCCATCCTGAGAAAAGGCGGCGTCACGCCGCAGAACCTGAATGCGGCGATCGAAGCCTTGCGCAAGGGCCGCACCGCGGACAGTGCGACGGCCGAGAACGCCTATGACGCGCTGAAGAAATATTCCCGCGACCTGACCCAGGCCGCGCGCGACGGCAAGCTCGACCCCGTGATCGGGCGCGACGAGGAAATCCGCCGCACCATCCAGGTGCTGTCCCGCCGCACCAAGAACAATCCGGTGCTGATCGGCGAGCCCGGCGTCGGCAAGACCGCGATCGTCGAGGGCCTGGCGCTGCGGATCATCAATGGCGACGTGCCGGAAAGCCTCAAGGACAAGAAACTGCTGTCGCTCGATCTCGGCGCGCTGATTGCGGGTGCCAAATATCGCGGCGAGTTCGAGGAGCGGCTGAAAGCCGTGCTGCAGGAAGTGACCGCGGCCGAGGGCAGCATCATCCTGTTCATCGACGAGATGCACACGCTGATCGGGGCCGGCAAGGCTGACGGCGCGATGGATGCGTCCAATCTGCTGAAACCGGCGCTGGCGCGGGGCGAATTGCACTGCATCGGCGCCACCACGCTCGATGAATATCGCAAGCACGTCGAAAAGGACGCGGCGCTGGCGCGGCGGTTCCAGCCGATCTTCGTTTCCGAACCGACCGTCGAGGATACCATCTCGATTCTGCGCGGCCTGAAGGACAAATACGAGCAGCACCACGGCGTGCGCATCACCGATTCGGCGCTGGTGGCGGCGGTCACGCTGTCGAACCGCTACATCACCGATAGATTTTTGCCCGACAAGGCGATCGACCTGATGGACGAGGCCGCGGCGCGGCTGAAAATGCAGGTCGATTCCAAGCCGGAAGAACTCGATTCGATGGATCGGGAGATCATCCGGCTCAAGATCGAGCAGGAAGCGCTGAAGAAGGAAACCGACGCCGGCTCCAAAAGCCGGCTGCAGACGCTGGAGAAGGAACTCGCCGACCTGGAAGAAAAGTCGGCGGCCCTGACCTCGCGCTGGAGTGCGGAGAAAAACAAGCTGTCGAACGCCCAGAAGCTGAAGAGCGAGCTCGATGCCTTGCGCATTGAACTCGCCAACGCCCAGCGCCGCGGCGAATATCAGCGCGCCGGCGAACTGGCCTATGGCCGGATTCCCGAGCTTGAGAAGAAGCTCGCCGAGATCGAGGCCAGGGAAAATTCCGGCGAGATGATGGAGGAAGCCGTCACCGCCAACCACATCGCCCAGGTGGTGTCGCGCTGGACCGGCGTGCCGGTCGACAAGATGCTCGAGGGCGAAAAGGACAAGCTGCTGCGGATGGAAGACAGCCTCGGCAACCGCGTCGTCGGCCAGGCCGAAGCGGTGCACGCGGTGGCCACCGCGGTGCGCCGTTCGCGCGCCGGCCTGCAGGACCCCAACCGCCCGATGGGCTCGTTCATGTTCCTGGGCCCGACCGGCGTCGGCAAGACCGAGCTCACCAAGGCGCTGGCCGAATATCTGTTCGACGACGAAACCGCGATGGTGCGCCTCGATATGTCCGAATACATGGAGAAGCATTCGGTGTCGCGGCTGATCGGCGCGCCTCCGGGCTATGTCGGCTATGACGAGGGCGGCGCGCTCACCGAGGCGGTGCGGCGGCGGCCTTATCAGGTGGTGCTGTTCGACGAGATCGAAAAGGCGCATCCCGACGTCTTCAACGTGCTGCTGCAGGTGCTCGACGACGGCCGCCTGACCGATGGTCAGGGCCGCACCGTCGATTTCCGCAACACGCTGATCATCATGACCTCGAACCTCGGTTCGGAATTCCTGGTCAACCAGCCGGAGGGCGAGGATACCTCGGCGGTGCGCGAGCAGGTGATGGGCACGGTGCGCGCGCACTTCCGACCGGAATTCCTCAACCGGGTCGATGAGATCATCCTGTTCCACCGGCTGCAGAAGAGCGAGATGGGCCGGATCGTCGAAATCCAGTTCAGCCGGCTGCAGCAGCTGCTGGAGGACCGCAAGATCACGCTCGCGCTCGACGCCGCGGCGCGGGACTGGCTGGCCACCAAGGGCTGGGATCCCGCCTATGGCGCGCGGCCGCTGAAGCGGGTGATCCAGCGTTATGTGCAGGATCCGCTGGCGGAAATGATCCTCGCCGGCGATGTCGTCGATGGCGATCGCGTGGCGATTTCGGTGGAGGGCAATGTGCTGACCTTCAACGGCAAGGCCCCGCAAACCGCGGAAATTGCCCAGTTTGAAGCGCCGGCGCCGAAACGGAAGCTGCACTAGACCGGCTGCGGGGTCGCGGCGGACCCAAGCGCGTCTCCGGACGTCCCGGGCGGTCACGTCCCCGGGCTCAGCGCAGGCCGGCGGACGGTGTCAGCGATTGCTGACTTGCCGGATACCGGCTGTGCCCGCGGCATCGGATATGCGTGTCGCGCTGCCGCGATTGTTCATCATGGCATTGAGACGATCGCGCTCCTTTTCGAAGCTCGCCATCATCGGCCCGTCGAGCGAGCGGCCGCGCGGCAGCTTGATCCGCATCGGATCGACGAAGCGGCCGTTGACCAGGATTTCATAATGGACGTGGGAGCCGGTCGATTGCCCGGTCGAACCGACGAAACCGATCACCTGGCCCTGCCGAACCCGTTTGCCGACCTCCAGACCCTTGGCAAAGGCCGACATATGTCCGTAGGCCGTCTCATAGCCGTTGTTGTGCTTCAGCTTGACGTAGTTTCCATAGCCGCCTTCCCAGCCGGCGACTTCGACGACGCCGTTGCCGGAGGCGAAGATCGGCGTGCCGTAGGCCGTGGCCCAGTCAACGCCGGTGTGCATCTTGACGTAGCCGAGGATCGGATGGCGGCGGCTGCCGAAGCCCGATCGCATGATCGCGTTGTTGACCGGTTTGCGCACCAGGAACTTCTTCGCGCTCTTGCCGGTCTCGTCGTAGTAATCGACCACGGAATCGTCGGGGGTCTGGAAACGATAATATTTTTTGGTCTCGCCGCCGACGGTGAGCGAGGCGTACAGCACCTCGGTCTTTTCGGTATTGGTGGCGCCTTCGTCTTCGCCGGCGAAAAAGACGTCGAAGGAATCGCCGGGCTGCACCTTGCGCTGGAAGTCGACGTCGTAGGAGTAGATCCGCACCATGTCCTCGATGACGCTCGCCGGCACCTTGTTGCGCAGCGCGGTCTCGTAGATGCTTTGATAGAGCCGCACCCCGGTACCGTCGTCATCGTCGTCGTCGCTGTTGTTGTCGGCGGTTTCGGTGGTGGTGTTCATGCTCTGTACGTCGACGGCGACGTATTTGCCGAGGTCGGACAGTGCGGCTACGGCTTCGATGCTGCTTTCGTTGGCGACGATCACCCGGTAGGGCTGTAGCCGCTGTCCGGGTTCCGGTCCGGCGGGCGCCATCAGGATACGAAGCTTCTCGCCCTCCTTCAGGCCGCCATCGCGTCCATGGGCGCCGAGCGTCGCGGAAATGGATTTAGCTTCTTCCGGCGTGGCGCCCTGATCGCGCAGGATCGAGGTGACGGTATCGCCCTTCTTGACCAGGTGAACCCGTTCGCCGGTTGGATTGCCACCGGTGGCCTGTTCCTTGGTCTTCGGCAGCAGCGTGACGTTTTCGGGGACCACCCGGGTTTCAAAGCCGGCGTAGGGGTCGGCGGCGGCGCCCTCGCTGGCATAGGCCAGTTTGAGGTCGGACTGCGCGCCGCTGGCGTCGGCCGCCGCGTTGGCAAGTGCGGCGTAACGCACTCCGCCGCTGTTGCCGTGCCAGTTCGCGGCATCGCGCACCCGCATCAGAACCTCGTCGAGCGCGACCACCGCGGCGAGCTTCGCCTTGGGCAGGATCGGCGCCAGATCCTTGGTGACGAACGAAACCGCGGCATCGGGCTCGGCGGCATCCGCGGCATTCGGATCGTCGGCGGCGGCCGGGGTCGGGGCGCCGACATCGGACAGCATGCGCTGGGCGTTGAACGGCGGGATCTTGGCGCTGAGATCGCTGGTCGTCATCGAGAGATTGCCGGAGATCCGGGTGAACGGCCGCACCCGCATCACATCGCGGTTGCCGACCCGGGTGACCATCGAAACCCGCATTACGCTCCGCGAGGCGGTCGAATCGCCGGGCGGCGGCAGGCGGTCGCTCTTGTGCAGGCTGGCATTCCGGTCGTTGGCGCCGAACGCGCCGCGCAGCGCGCCCTCGACCCGTTCCGGTACCTTGGCGAAGGTCGTTTCGCCGTCGAGCGACGCAAAAACGGCGCCGCCGATGAGAGCCGCGCCGCACAGGCCGGTCAGGATGGTGCCGCTAAACCACTGTACGGAGACGCGGCGGCGATCGATCACCGCGGCTTCAGAGCCATCGACGGAAAGCGGCGGCTCGTGACCGAGATCGATGATCCCGGTCTCGCGTCCGTAACCGCCCCCGCGTGACGTCCTGTGGTTCAAACCACCGTCCCCCCAAATTCCATCAACATGCGACGAGACCTTCGCTCATCCTGCACCCGCGTTCGCCCTCTAAAGGGTGGATCCGGGAGCATGGCGTGCCGCATGGATGTTCGGAATCTCAATGGCCAAAAGGCTGGCCGGAATCGCGAACAACAATGATGTGCGGATCTCTCGATGTTTCCAAGCCGTAAGGAAAAGGCGACGGGTTCATGGAAGATCGCCGATCCCTTCAAGTAGATGACCGCCGGTAACCCCCTCCGGCGATTCAATGCTTACGTTACAGTCAGATCGTCGCAGGATTGTGGCTCAAGTACGGCGCAAAGTCCCTAAAAATCGAGACTTCTTCGCAGTGCGAGATTCTATTCGGTGATGCGACGATTTGTTGACAACAGCCGTTGACAACACCGATCGGGCGGGCCTATAACCCGGCCACTGAGCGCGGCGCTGCTTTGGCCCTTGGCCAAGGCAAGTTGTTGTGCCCGTGAAGCTCCTCACTAGGATGAGTGAATCAGCAGCCGACAACAATCGGTTGTCATTTGCCGTCGAGTGAGGGTCTACTGAAACTCCCAGTGATGGGAGAGGGGTTTTCGAACCCCGCGCTGTTTGACAAGTGAAGATGAAGAAAGAGAAACGTGGACGGCGGAGTCCTTGCGAGTCTCGATTACTTGAAGGCTTAAGTCTTAGGACTTGGGTTTTTTGGGTGTCGAGGCTGGACGAAAGACTTCGGCGGTACACGTTTACATAGGTTACACCATCGTTGTTCGCGATGTGAATCGCGTTCAATAAATATGGTGGGACCTCGTCAAACGTTGTGATCAGCCGGTTTAAAGTTTCAAGTCCAACTTGAGAGTTTGATCCTGGCTCAGAGCGAACGCTGGCGGCAGGCTTAACACATGCAAGTCGAGCGGGCGTAGCAATACGTCAGCGGCAGACGGGTGAGTAACGCGTGGGAACATACCTTTTGGTTCGGAACAACACAGGGAAACTTGTGCTAATACCGGATAAGCCCTTACGGGGAAAGATTTATCGCCGAAAGATTGGCCCGCGTCTGATTAGCTAGTTGGTGAGGTAACGGCTCACCAAGGCGACGATCAGTAGCTGGTCTGAGAGGATGATCAGCCACATTGGGACTGAGACACGGCCCAAACTCCTACGGGAGGCAGCAGTGGGGAATATTGGACAATGGGCGCAAGCCTGATCCAGCCATGCCGCGTGAGTGATGAAGGCCCTAGGGTTGTAAAGCTCTTTTGTGCGGGAAGATAATGACGGTACCGCAAGAATAAGCCCCGGCTAACTTCGTGCCAGCAGCCGCGGTAATACGAAGGGGGCTAGCGTTGCTCGGAATCACTGGGCGTAAAGGGTGCGTAGGCGGGTCTTTAAGTCAGGGGTGAAATCCTGGAGCTCAACTCCAGAACTGCCTTTGATACTGAGGATCTTGAGTTCGGGAGAGGTGAGTGGAACTGCGAGTGTAGAGGTGAAATTCGTAGATATTCGCAAGAACACCAGTGGCGAAGGCGGCTCACTGGCCCGATACTGACGCTGAGGCACGAAAGCGTGGGGAGCAAACAGGATTAGATACCCTGGTAGTCCACGCCGTAAACGATGAATGCCAGCCGTTAGTGGGTTTACTCACTAGTGGCGCAGCTAACGCTTTAAGCATTCCGCCTGGGGAGTACGGTCGCAAGATTAAAACTCAAAGGAATTGACGGGGGCCCGCACAAGCGGTGGAGCATGTGGTTTAATTCGACGCAACGCGCAGAACCTTACCAGCCCTTGACATCCCGGTCGCGGATTCCAGAGACGGAATCCTTCAGTTCGGCTGGACCGGAGACAGGTGCTGCATGGCTGTCGTCAGCTCGTGTCGTGAGATGTTGGGTTAAGTCCCGCAACGAGCGCAACCCCCGTCCTTAGTTGCTACCATTTAGTTGAGCACTCTAAGGAGACTGCCGGTGATAAGCCGCGAGGAAGGTGGGGATGACGTCAAGTCCTCATGGCCCTTACGGGCTGGGCTACACACGTGCTACAATGGCGGTGACAATGGGACGCTAAGGGGCAACCCTTCGCAAATCTCAAAAAGCCGTCTCAGTTCGGATTGGGCTCTGCAACTCGAGCCCATGAAGTTGGAATCGCTAGTAATCGTGGATCAGCACGCCACGGTGAATACGTTCCCGGGCCTTGTACACACCGCCCGTCACACCATGGGAGTTGGTTTTACCTGAAGACGGTGCGCTAACCGCAAGGAGGCAGCCGGCCACGGTAGGGTCAGCGACTGGGGTGAAGTCGTAACAAGGTAGCCGTAGGGGAACCTGCGGCTGGATCACCTCCTTTCTAAGGATGGTTCTTCAAGAGCTTGCTCTTATCGAACCTCTTTTGAAACATCAGGGGCCAACGATCGCCAGATCGTTGAGCTCCATTGGCGGGATTTCGCCGTCTTCGTTTCTCTTTCTTCGCGGACGAACACGCGCCAGGGGCTGCGCTTGTGCGATGCATGCGGCATGAGCCGGATGCGCGCGAGCATGTCCCTCGTGTTAGGGGCTTGTAGCTCAGTTGGTTAGAGCGCGCGCTTGATAAGCGTGAGGTCGGAAGTTCAAGTCTTCCCAGGCCCACCACTTTGATCGAGCGCATGCGT
>CAVTIW010000004.1:0-422500 GCA_963734795.1 uncultured Alphaproteobacteria bacterium | reverse complement strand
GTGGCCAAATATTACGACAAGCTCGCCGACGCCATGGGCAACGACCAGCAGTAAGCGCGAACCCGACTGCAGGTTTTCGCGTTTGAGGCAATTAAATTAGGCTGTGATTCCGGGACACGCGCCTTCGCGTAGACCCGGAATCCCGAGCTGAACTGTCCTGTCGAGATTCCGGCTTCGACGCGGGCGCGTCGCTCCGGAATGACGGCGCGAATCTTTTACTCCGCCGCCTGGCGATGGCTGCGCGCGAGCCGCAGCAGCGCATCGTCGTCCACGGTCTGGATCGGCGTGAAATCGCGATGCGCGATGAATTCCGGCCGGGTCGGGGTGCGGATGTAGTTCGAGACCGCGTTCAGCGTCAGATAGACGATCTTGCGCGGATAGGGCGTGATGTTGCCGGCCGAGCCGTGCACCAGATTGCCGTGGAACATCAGCATGCCGCCGGCCTTGCCGGTCGGCGCCACGATGCCGCCTTCCCGCACCAGCCGCGTCACGGTTTCCTCGTCCAGCGTCCACAGCGGATAGGAGGTGGTCTCAAGGTCATGCGCCGCCTGGAGGTCGCCGGCGGTCTGGCTCTTCGGCACCAGCATCAGCGGCCCGTTGATCGGCATCACCTCGTCGAGAAAGATCGCGATGTTCATCGCCCGCGGCTCCGGCATGCCGTCGTCGCGCTTCCAGGTGCCGTAATCCTGGTGCCATTGCCAGACGTCGCCGGTGAAGGCCGATTTGGCGTTGATCTTGTACTGGTGCATGTAGACCTTCTCGCCGAAGATCTGCTCCACCGGATCGATCATGCGCGGATGCGCGCCGAGCAGGCCGAACGCCTCGTTATAGAGATGCGCGGCAAAGGCGGTGCGCGGCGCGCCGCTCTTCTCGCGCCATACCTCCGGGCGGTCGGTGTCGTAGATGCCCTCCGCCTCGCGCGCCAGCAGGGCTACTTCCTCAGGCTCGAACAATTCCGGCAGGAACAGCCAGCCCTCGCGGTTGAAGTCGTCGATCTGTTGCTGGGTCAGTTTCATGGCGTGTCCTCCTCGCGTTCTCAGGGCGCAGCCCGTATGTTTGTTGAAAAAAGTCTAGCACCGGGGCGAAGGGTTTACCAAACCTCGGCATGGTGCATCGCCACAACACCGCCGTGCGGTTCCAACCCGGTGGTCAAGGGTCCCGGGCGGAGGCCGGACGTGCGGAGAGAGTTTGCTTTTCTGCTCGCGCTACCCCGCCAGAAACTCCAGTACGATCTCGCAAAGCTTCTGCGGCGGCTGCTCGAACATCGGATGCGTGGTGTTGGGGATCATCACCGTCTTTGAATTCGTGCGGCAAGCGTATGCAGCACATGCGGCGGCGCGCCCTTGGGCTTATGGCCATGTTGTCGATGCCGGCAAGTTCCCCCGGAATTCGGGTGGATCGCAGCACTTTCCAGGCCTAGATTCCGCTTGACCGTAGGATAGCTCGGGACATTGAGCGAAAAGTAGGAGCCAGCCATGACCGGCCAAAACTTCGCAATATTCGACACCGCGATCGGCCGCTGCGGCATCGTGTGGGGTGCGCGCGGCATCAAGGGGGTGCAGCTGCCGATGGGCAGCGAGGACAAGACCCGTGCCCGCATCCGCCAGAGCCATGGCGAGATCGCCGAAGCGCCGCCGCCTGCCCAGGTGCAAAGCGCGATCGACGGGATCGTCGAACTGCTGGCAGGCAAGCCGAACGATCTTGCCGACGTCGTGCTCGATCTCGACGGCGTTCCCGAGTTCAACCGCGGCGTCTACGACATCGCCCGCACCATTCCGCCGGGCCAGACGCTGACTTACGGCGATATCGCCAAACGGCTCGGCGGCGTCGAGCTGTCGCGCGACGTCGGCCAGGCGCTCGGGCGCAATCCCTGTCCGGTCGTGGTGCCCTGCCACCGCGTGCTCGCCGCCGGCGGCAAGCCCGGCGGATTTTCCGCCAATGGCGGCGTCACCACCAAGCTCAGGATGCTGGCGATCGAAGGCGCCGTGGTCAATCACACGCCGAATCTGTTCGACTGAGCGCGCGATTCTGATTCATGAACATAGAATCGAAATGCGAGTTCAGCCACCTCTCCCATGGGCCGAGGGAGCAGGCTTCCGTTGCCGGAATGCCGAGACAACTCTTCAATGCTCTACTTCGCCGCTACCGCTTCGCAGGAAAATCCGTCGCCGCGGCGGCGGATTTTTCCCGCCGAGGGCGAGGGAAAATGCGCGGTGCAGCACAGCGTATCGGTGTCGCAATAGCGTTCCAGGAAATGGCGCCGCGTCACCGCGGCCAGCGCCGGATCGACGTCGAATTTCGCCGACAGTTCGGGATAGCGCGTCTGCAGCGGCGTGTGCATCAGGTCGCCGCTGAGCGCAACGTCGTCCCTGCCGCGGCCCATCGTAAACGCGACATGCCCCGGCGTGTGGCCTGGTGTTGGTAAAATGCGGACGTGGTCGCCGATCGCATAGTCGTTGCGCACGATCTCGGCCTTGTTGGCTTCGACGATCGGCAGCACGCTGTCGCCGAATGGCGGCACGGGTGTGTTGGCGTTCTGCTCGGCCCAGTAGTCGAATTCTTTCTTGCCGAACACATAGCGCGCGTTCGGAAAGGTCGGCAGCCAGCGGCCATTTTCCAGCCGCGTGTTCCATCCGACGTGATCGACATGCAGGTGCGTGCACATCACGAAATCGATGTCGCCGACGGAAAAGCCGGATGCCGCCAGCGCGCGCATGTAGCTGTCGTCGGTTTTCATGTTCCATTTCGGGCGCAGCGGCCGCGGCTTGTCGTTGCCGATGCAGCTGTCGACCAGGATGGTGTGATGCGGCGTCTTGACGATATAGGACTGGAAACACAGGATCAGCACGTCACTTTCGTCGAGCGCCCCAGCCTCGCGCATCCACGACCGGTTCTCCGCGAGGCGGTCCGGCGTCAGGCCGGGCAGCAAATCCAGCGCCGGCAGGAAGGTGGTTTCCTGCTCGATGATGCGATGGATGGTGAGATCGCCGACGGCGAATGTGAGGCTCATGGGCGGCTTCCTGCGGTTACGCCGGCGGCGGCACCGAGATCTTGACCGAAGGCCGGGCCAGCATTTTTTCGTGGAAGGCATCGAGGTTGGGGTAGGCTTTGCGCCAGCCGCAATCGGGAAAGCGGAAATCGGCATAGCCGAGCACGCAGACGAGGCCGATCTGCGCGACATCGAGCGGGCGCGACAGCATCTCGGTCTGCTTTTCGAACCGCGCCATGCCGTTCCATGCGCGATTCCAGTGATCGTCCGACCATGCCTGCCATTGCAGCCCCTGCGGCCGCACCATTCGCTCGTAGCGGCACAGCAGCATCGAATCCAGCATGCCCTGCAGCAGCGAATGATCGCTCTTGACCTTCCAGCGCAAGGCGCCCGACGCCGGGATCAGTTTTCCGCCGCCGGCGAGTTCGTCGAGATATTCGACGATGACGTAGGAATCCAGCACGACGTCGCCATTGTCGAGGATCAGCGCCGGCAGTTTTTTCACCGGGTTGATGTCGTGCGAATATTGGTCGTTAGGCTGGCCCGGCACCACGGTGGCCGGGACGAATTCGATCTGGTCGATCAGGCCGAGCTCGATCGCCGCAATGCGCACCTTGCGGGCGAACGGCGAAGCGGGAGAGAATGTGAGTTTCATTGGATTGGTCCCCTTGCGGAAAAAGCTCGAACCGAAAATCTTCCGTCATTGCGAGGAGCGGAGCGACGAAGCAATCCATTGTGCAGCAAGCAAGAATGGATTGCTTCGCGGAGCCTGTTATCGGGCGGCGCTTCGCGCCGACCCGCTGGCTCGCAATGACGGTCTCGCGTGCTCCGAAAGTGCGCGCGATCGAGTCTCTATGCCGCGACGATTTCCTGGCGCTGCTCGCCGAGTCCCTCGATGCCGAGCGTGACCACGTCGCCGACGTTGAGGAATTTCGGTGGCTTCATGCCGGTGCCGACGCCGGGCGGCGTGCCTGTGGTGATGATGTCGCCTGGCAGCAGCGTCATGAATTGCGAGACATAGGAAATGCACTTCGCCATGGTGAAGATCATGGTCGAGGTCGAACCGGTCTGGCAGCGCTTGCCGTTGACGTCGAGCCACAACGACAGCTTCTGCACGTCCGCTACCTCATCCTTGGTGACGAGCCAGGGGCCGAGCGGGCCAAAGGTGTCGTGCGACTTGCCCTTGGTCCATTGACCCAAACGCTCGATCTGGAAGTTGCGCTCGGACACGTCGTTGCAGACGCAATAGCCGGCGACGTGATTGAGCGCGTCGGCCTCGGAAACGTATTTGGCGCGGGTGCCGATGATGGCGGCGATTTCGACTTCCCAGTCGAGCTTGGTCGAGCCGCGCGGCTTCTCTACCGCGTCGTAGGGGCCGCTGAGGGCGGTGTTGGCCTTCAGGAAGAAAATCGGTTCTGCCGGAATCGGATTGCCGGTTTCCTTGGCATGGTCGACATAATTCAGGCCGATGGCGACGAATTTCGAGATGCCGGTGACGGGCGCGCCGATCCGCGGCTTGCCGTCGACGGCGGGCAACTTGGCAGCGTCGAGGCCGGCGAGCTTGGCCAATGAGGCCGGCGCATAGGCCTCGCCATTGAGGTCCTTGACGTGCGCCGACAGATCGCGCAATTGACCCGATTTATCGATCAGGCCGGGCTTTTCCTGGCCAATTGCCCCGTAACGAACAAGCTTCATTTCTCATCACTCCCTTGGCGATCTGGTTGCTTGGATGCTTCATGGAACAGCGCGGGGGGAAATTCAACTGCCGACTGCCCGCCGCATTGCTGGTCACCTCACCGCGAGGGACCGTCTGTTTCGGCAGCCACGCCCTAAACGATAAATTTGAAGGCGTCGCCGTCGCGCCGGATGCGGCCGGCGTTGAAATGCCCGCCGATCACCAGGGTCGGGGTATCGGCAAACCGCGCGAACAATTCGCGCCGCGTCACGGCGGACTGAACGGGGTCGGAATCGGCGGTCGATGACCAGTCGAGATGCGCCATCTGGCAGGGATGGTGGGCGACGTCGCCGGTCAGCAGGCCCTGTTCGCCGTCCGACCGGATGTGAACACTCATATGGCCCGGGCTGTGGCCGGGCGTCGGGATCAGGGTGATTTCGTCACAGACCTTGCTGTCGCTGGCGACCAGATCGGCCTTGCCGGCATCAACGATCGGTTTCACGGAATCGTTGAAAACCGCTGCCTTGTCGGACTCGTCGCGGTGGTCGCGCCAGTGCTCGTATTCGGTCCTGCCGAACACATAGCGCGCGTTGGCGAAGGCAGGCACCCATTGGCCTCCGACCAGTTTTGTGTTCCAGCCGACGTGGTCGACGTGCAGATGGGTGCAGAGCACGGTGTCGATGCTGTCGGGCGGAAAACCTGCCGCCGTCATGGTTTCGAGAAAAGGCTCATTCCGGTTGTTCCAGGTCGGCACGGTGCGGCCTTCCTTGTCGTTGCCAAGGCCGGTATCGACCACGATCCGGCGCGAGGGCGTCTCCACCACCAGTGCATGGATCGACATCTTGAGCCGGCCTTCCTCTGACGCGAAATGCGGAATGAGCCAGGGCAGTTTTTGGATTTCCTCATTGCTGGCCAGCGGCAGGATGAACCGGGTGCTGCCTGTCGTCTCCAGTTCGACGATTTTCGTGATTTTGACCTTGCCCACATTCCAATCCATTCGGCGCTTCCCTAAGTCTTCGTTCCCGGGGGCGAAAGATGCTGGTTTCCGCACCTCCGCGCAATGGATCATCTCGCGGGCCAGCGCGTTGATGGGGCACGCCAGACGAGGAGCACACCGATGCCAGAATTAGCCATTTCAGCCGAAAAGGTCGGGTTTTTGATCGAGAAAACCCGCGAATTCGATGTCAAGGAAGGTTCATCCGATCCGGACTCCGGGTCGAACGGCGCCGACGACAACATGGTCGATGTGCTCGAGGATGATGGCGGCGATCCGGTGGTGCACGAAATCACCGACTTCATCAATGCCATGACCGAAGACGAGCAGGTCGATCTGGTGGCGCTGATGCGTCTCGGGCGCGGCGACGGCACCATCGAGGAGTGGGACGATCTGCGCCGCGAGGCTGCGGACGGCCGCAACCACCGCACCGCGAGCTATCTGCTGGGCGAACCCCTGATCAGCGATTACCTCGCCGAGGGACTGGACGCGTTCGGCCTGAGCTGGAGCGATGAGCGCACCACGCCGGTGTGATGGTCAACGCGCGCAGTCGACGATGACGGTGCCGAGCTTGTCGCCTTTTTCCACCGCGAGGTGCGCCTGCGCGGTCTCCGACAGCGCAAACTGCGCGGCGACATTGTGGACGCGCCGGCCGGCGGCCAGCCATTTCGAAATATCTGCCTGCGCCGCCGCGAGCAAGGGCGGCGGCAGCGCGAACAGCACCAGCGCGCGCAAGGCGATGCACTTCTCCATCAATTCGCGCATCGGAAGCACCGGGCTGCGATTGCCGTTGGTGGCGTAGACGGCAATGGTCGAATTGACAGCCATCAATTTCAGGGTGGTGGCGATGTTGCCGCCGAAGTCGACATCGACCACCCGATCGACGCCGCGCTGCCCGGTAAAGGCAAGCGCCTTGGCGATCACGTCCTCGGTCTTGTAGTCGATCACGAGGTCAGCGCCGGCGATGCGCGCCTGCTCCGCCTTGAGCGATGAGCTGACGGTGGCGATCACGCGCGCGCCGCCCCATTTCGCCAGCTGCACCGCATAGTGGCCGACCGCGCCGGCGCCGCCGGTCACCAGAACCGTCTGGCCCGCGATCGGTCCATCGCCGAACAGGCCGCACCATGCGGTCATGCCGGGGATGCCGAGCGTCGCCCCGGCGGCGAACGACACGGCGTCCGGCAACGGGGTCACCAGATGTTCGGCGAGCGCAATATATTCGGCCGCGGTGCCGAAGGCGCGGCCGTTGCGCTGTCCATTATAGAGCCAGACTCGTTGACCGATGCTGAGCCGCGTGACGCCGTCGCCGACCTGATCGACAAAACCGGCGCCGTCGCTGTTGGGGATCACGCGGGGAAATTCCATCGCGCGATAGCTGCCGGCGCGGCGGCCGACATCGGCGGGGTTGACGCCGGAGGCCTGCAGCCGGACCCGGACTTCGCCCGGACCGGCCAGCGGCGTTTCCATGTCGCCAGAGCGCAGCACATCGGGCGCTGCACCGGTTCGCTCGTACCAGACCGCCTTCATTTCCGGACCGCCTTCGTTCAGAGCGTGCCCGGGAATGCGCCGCCGTCGAGCAGGATGTTCTGTCCGGTGATGAAGCCGGCCTTGGCGCCGCACAGAAACGCGCAGGCTTGCCCGAATTCCTCGGGGTCGCCGAAGCGCCCGGCGGGATTGAGCTTGGCCCGCTCCGCCAGCATCTGGTCGACGGTGATGCCGCGCCGCTCGGCTTCCGCCTTCGCCACCGGGCCGCGCAGGCGGTCGGTGTCGAACGGTCCCGGCAGCAGGCCGTTGATGGTGACGTTATTGATCACGGTCTTGCGCGAAATCCCGGCGACAAAGCCGGTGAGGCCGGTGCGGGCGCCGTTGGACAATCCAAGCACCTCGATCGGCGCCTTCACCGCGGCGGAGGTGATGTTGACGATGCGGCCGAATTTGCGCGCCATCATGCCGTCCACCGTCGCCTTGATCAACTCGATCGGGGTCAGCATGTTGGCGTCGAGCGCCTTGATCCAGTCGTCGCGGGTCCAGTTGCGGAAATCGCCCGGCGGCGGGCCGCCGGCATTGTTGACCAGGATATCCGGATCCGGACAGGCTTTCAGTGCCGCTTCGCGGCCCGCTGGCGTGGTGATGTCGCCGACGACTTCGGTTACCGTGACGCCGGGACTGGCCTTGCGTATTTCGGCCGCGGTCTTCGCCAGCGCTTCGGCGCCGCGCGCGGTTAGCGTGACATGCACGCCTTCGGCGGCAAGCGCCATCGCGCAGGCGCGTCCCAGACCCTTGCTGGATGCGCAAATGATGGCGCGGCGGCCTTTGATCCCAAGATCCACTGTCTCACTCCCGTTCTGTCGGATGATTTTTGAAGTCCGATCCCGCCACTGTAGCCAACCTCGGCGGCTCTGATAAGAGACGGGACACCGCTGAAATGCATATCAGAGATAATCCGGGGCGAACGCGGCCGTTAAATCCGCCGGTCTTTCTTCAGTTCGTCGATATAGGTCGTGACGTCAGGCGGCGCGACCTAAAACCCTTTTGTCCTGCTGCCGACAGCAGCGGCCGCAGCTGCGAACCGGTCAGGTAGGCGGCTGTCGATCGGCGGGCACCAGCTGATCGAAAATCAGCACCAGCGTGATCGCGACCAGACCGACGCGCACCCGTCATCCGGCGCTTCGCGCCAACTTCGCCCACAAGAGAAGAAGCGAACAAGAATCGCGCAAATCAACCCGCCCGTATCTCCGCCTTGATCATGTCGGCGGCTTTCTCGCCGATCATGATGGTGGGTGCATTGGTGTTGCCGCCGATCAAAGTCGGCATCACGGAGGCATCGACGATGCGCAGGCCTTCAAGGCCGTAGACTTTCAGCCTGGGGTCGACCACCGCCATCGAATCGTTGACGCCCATCTTGCAACTGCCGACCGGGTGATAAACGGTATCGACGCGCTCGCGCAGCACGTTGCGAATAGCGTCGTCGGTCTCGACGCCTTGGGTGAACACATCGGAAGTCTGCAGCGCCTTCAGCGCCGGCGTGTCCAGCAGCCGCTTTGTCATCTTGAAGCCCGCAACCATGGCATTCGAGATCGGCGGCTTCGCCGAAGAAATTCGGATCGATCGCCGGCGCAGCAAGCGGATCGGCGCTTTGCAGCGAGACGCTGCCGCGGCTTTCGGGCCGCAACAGGCAGACGTGGCAGGAGAACCCGGTGCCCCAGCGCAGCGTGCGGCCATGATCGTTTGACCATCGCCATGCAGAAATGCAGCTGGATATCGGGTACATCGAGGTCGGGACGGGTTTTGAGGAAGCCGCCGCATTCGGCGATGTTCGACGTCATCGGTCCGCGCCGCTCGCGCCGGTATTGCGCAATGCCCTTGAAGATGCGCGCGATGCCGCCGAACGACAGGCCGGCGAAGTGCGGCGCATCGGAGGTGAAGCCGAACACGAAATCCGGATGATCCTGCAGGTTTTGTCCGACTCCGGGCAAATGATGGGTGGTGGCGATGCCGTGTTTCGCAAGTGCTGCGCTGTCGCCGACCCCCGACAGCATCAGCAGTTGCGGGGTCTGGAACGCGCCGGAGGAGATGATGACTTCGCGGCGGGCGCGAATTTGCCTGGTCTCCTTGCCCTGGCGGTATTCGACGCCGACCGCGCGCTTGCCCTCGAACAGGATGCGGGTGGCCTGCGCGTTGGTCTCGACCCGCAAATTCGGCCGCGTCGCCACGAACGGGTGAATGTAGCCGCGCGCCGCGCTCCAGCGCTCGCCGTTCTTCTGCGTCACCTGGTAGGTGCCGAGGCCTTCCTGCTCCTCGCCGTTGAAGTCGTCGCGGATGCGGAACTGGGCCTCGCGCGCGGCCTGCAGGTAGACGTCGCGCACCGGATTGTCGGACCGCAATCCCGTGACATGGAGCGGGCCGCCTTTGCCGTGATATTCGCCGTCGAATTCGGAATTATCCTCCGAACGTTTGAAGTAGGGCAGCACGTCGGCATAGGACCAGCCGGTGTTGCCGAGCGAGGCCCACTGATCGTAGTCGCTGCGGTGGCCGCGGATATAGACCATGGCATTGATCGCAGACGATCCGCCGAGCCCCTTGCCGCGCGGCTGATAGCCGATCCGGCCGTTGAGGCCGGCCTGCGGCACGGTATCGAACGCCCAGTTGTTGACCTTGCCGGAGATCATCAGGATCATCGCGCCCGGCGTGGTGACGACCCAATTGTCGTCCTTGCCGCCGGCCTCGAGCAGCGCCACCGACGTCTTGGGATCCTCGGACAGCCGGCTCGCCACCGCGCAGCCGCCGGAGCCGCCGCCCACCACCACAAAATCGAAACTGTCCGTCATGGTTCATCCCCCCAAAGCTGTTTGTTATTTCTACCCGTCGCCTTCTCGTCATTGCGAGGAGCGCACCCTCATTCTGTTGCCCGCATTCAAGCCATCCCGTTCAAAGAAATCACTACGACATCACTCGCAGCAGCTTTTCCAGCCGCGCGATTTTGGCGCCATAGGGCGGATAGAGATCGGCCAGCCGGTTGAGGGCTGAGCGGTAGAACACCGGCTTCAATTTGCTGAGAGTTCGAAAACCCCATTCGCCGTGGTAGGCGCCGCTGCCCGACGCGCCGATGCCGCCCATCGGCTGGTTGATCTGGGCAAAGTGGAACAGGCAGTCATTGACGGTGACGCCGCCGGAGACGGTGCGTGCCAGCACCTCGTCGCGCGCCGCATCGTCCTTGCCGAACCAGTACAGCGCCAGCGGCCGGTCGTGGGCGTTGATATAGGCGACCGGCTCGGCGGGGTTGCGGTAGCCGAGGATCGGAAGCAGCGGCCCAAAAATCTCCTCCTGCATGACGGTCATGTCGGGTGTCGCGCCGACGATGATGGTCGGGGGAAACTTGCGCTTCGATTTCCAACCGGGGTCGTCGGGCTTTGCCGCCTGCATGACGCGCGCGCCTTTCGCCGTGGCGTCAGCCACCAGGGCCTCGAGCCGCGCGTAATGCCGTTCCGAGACGATCGAGGTATAGTCGGCATTGCCGGGATCGGTGCCGTACATGCGCCGCATATGGCCCTGCACCCTGTCGGCAAAATCCTGTACCGAGGCTTCCGGCACCAGCACGTAGTCGGGCGCGATGCAGGTCTGGCCGGCATTGACCAGCTTCCCATAGGCGATCCGCGCCGCGGCCTGGTCGAGATCCGCCGAACGGTCGATGATCGCAGGCGATTTGCCGCCGAGTTCGAGCGTGACCGGCGTCAGATTGCGCCCCGCCGCCTCCGCCACCAGCCGGCCGACCCGGGTCGAGCCGGTGAACATCAGATGGTCGAACGGCAGCGCCGCGAAAGCCTGCGTAATGTGGTCGTCGATACCGGTCACCAGCATCTCGGTGGCGTCGAATTTGGCTGCGATCACCTCTCGCAGCAACGCGGAAAATCGCGGCACCAGCTCGCTCGGCTTGATCATCACCCGGTTGCCGGCGGCCAGTGCCGCCACCGCCGGCGCCAGCGTCAGCTGCAGCGGATAGTTCCACGGCGAGATGATGCCGACCACGCCGACCGGCTGCGGGATCAGCCGGTTCCTGGCCGGCATGAACTGCAGTGCGGTCGAAACCCGCTGCGGCGCCATCCATTTTTTCAGATGCTTGGCGGCGTGCCTGATTTCGCCGAGCACCAGCAGCGTCTCGGCGATCGCGGTCTCGGTGTTGCTGCGATGGCCGAAATCCGCGGATATCGCCTGTTCGAAGCGGGCTTCATTCTCAGAGATCGCCGCGCGCAGCCGCGCCAGCCGGTCGAGGCGTTCGGCCAGCGTCGGCGCGGGTGTGGTCCGCGAAAGCTCGAACATGGCGTGAAAGGCGTCGTCCAGGGCGCGCTGCCCGGGGCTTTTGACTGGCTGGTCCATGGCGTTTCCCTCGTGATTCCCTCGGCTTTCTTTTTCCGCAAGGCTGGGCTTTTGCGGGCTTTCTGGCAAGAGTGGCTAAATGGGGGCGGTTTGCCACCTTTGGGCCGTGATAAAATCCCGAAAAGATCGCTCACGGGCCTTTCCAAAGCGGGCTCACATTGGTACATACCGCCCGCACCCAACGGCGTTTGCCCGGGTTGCCTTCTCAGGAAGCCTCCGGACGGGATCGATCGGCGCCTCAGGCGTTGGCCGAATTCGTTTCGGCACCGGTTTTTCGAAGGCGCGCAATGGTTTATCGCGGGGTGGAGCAGCCCGGTAGCTCGTCAGGCTCATAACCTGAAGGTCATAGGTTCAAATCCTATCCCCGCAACCAAGATTGACCCGGCAGATCAGGCACTTACGCCTCATCTGCCGGGTTTTTTCATGGCGCATTACGAACCGCTACGGCCGGTTACCGGCACTACCAATCGTTCTGACGATTCCGATCTGCTCCGGGATTCTCCAGGTGACACGCTTGGCGCATGAAACGGCTTCGGTGTTCTATCAACGTTCGTCGATCCCCTAAAGCTTTCAAATATAGCCATAGCCCGTTCGATTACGGCAGGTGCCAGGAACAAAGTGGACGACTCGAAATAGCTCCCTCTGCAAAACCTCTGCTTGGCACGGCGAATCATATCGATGAGATCGCACGGGGTGCACTGCCAGAACGACTACGAGGCCCGAAGACCCCGTAACCATTCAGTGCGTTTGGGGGATGCGTCGTTAAGCGCCTTTGTGCTGGTTCGCGCGGTCCAACTGCGTCAGGCCATTGTAACCCCAGCTGTCCTTGGGGACATCGTGGACGACGATGTAGGTCACTTCCGAAAGGTCCGGACCCAGGACCGACTTCAGCAGCTTGTTCGCCTCGGCAATGAAGCGAGCCTTTTCTTCCGGGGTATTCGTACCGGCGCTGACGATGGCGTCGATCTGCGCCGCGCGGCTCACCGGCGCAGCGCCAACGCTCCACCCGGCCAACGGCACTTGTTCCACGAGCACGCCGACCAAGGGGCCGACCTTGTGCAGCACGTCCGCCATCAGCGAGGTGATTCCCTTTTGGATCTCCGCAACTTGGCGCTGCTCAAGCGGCTGACCGGCGACTTTGACATTGATGAAGGGCATTGCAACCTCCTGTTCAAGTTGAACGCCCGATAGTGGCGTGTTCATCAGGAAGCTAATGCCGAACAATCGTTCGGAAAATTTGAAAGTTCAGAACCGAGCCATCTGCCGAATTGATAGATGGATCAGGCGGCGATCGCATGCATACCGATTTCGTCTCGAATCGTTTCGAGAAGGATATCGGTCAGCCGGATGACAGCGGGAGCAGGCTCGGCATCCGCCTTGTGCAGCGCAAGCGGCACGCTCGGAAGGGCTGGCAAACCTGTGATTTCCGGATCGAGAGCGATCAAAGTCTTCGGCATGCTGACCGCGGTTCTGACCGTGATGCCGATCCCGCCCTCGGCCGCGGCCCAAAGACCTGAGAGGCTTGGGCTGGTAAAGGCCAAGCGCCAAGGCAGTCCCGCGGCGTCCATCGCGTCGACCGCCGCCGACCGGAACGAACATGGCGGAGCAAAAGCCGCGAACGGCAGCGGTTCGCCGTCGAGACTAGCGACGCCAGGCCAGTCCGGCCGGCCGATCCAGTGGATGGGAAGATCCGCCACCTGCTCGGCGTGAGGCGCGTCCTTTCCGTCGCCCCAGACGAGGGCGACGTCAAGCTCTCCCTTCATCGTCTTTTCGATGAGAGGAACGCTGCTGTTCACCTGCACCTCGACGCGGACTTTCGGATGCGCGTGCGAGAAGCGCTTTAGCACGGCCGGCAGCCAGCTTTCCGCGAAATCCTGCGGTAATCCAAGGCGGGCCCAACCTTCGACCTCGGCGCCGCGGACACTGTCGACGGCCTCATCGTTGAGTTCGAGAAGCCGCTTGGCGTAGCTCAGCAGGCTTTCGCCGGCGACCGTCGGGACCAACCCTCGACCGGATTTCTGTACCAACGGCTGGCCGACCTGTTCCTCCAGCTTGCGTAGTTGCGTGCTGACCGCAGATTGCGATCGGCCCAGGCGATCGGCCGCTCGCGCGAAGCTTCCGAGTTCGAAGCCGGTGACGAATGTCCTCAGCACATCCATGTCGAGATTGGTGCGTCTGACCATAGTTCGATTTATCCGAAGCGTTTGATCTAAAGTTTCAAATTTTCAGAAATATTATCCGCGTCTATGTTGGCTTCGTCAACGGGTCGATGCTCGTTGCATGCGGAACCCGCGCCTCAAGGCCGAAAACCGATGCCCGAAAACCCGACATTCAACGTCGTCCAATAACTAGCAAAAGGGAGATTTATCATGCCGCTCATTCGCATCTCGCTGATCAAAGGAAAGCCGCCGGCCCACATCCGCGCGATCGCCGATGGCGTCCACCAAGGCTTAATCGAGGCCTACAACGCGCCTGTCGATGATCGTTTCCAACTGATCCATCAACATGATCGAGACGAATTAATCTACGACGCCGACTATCTCGGCATTCATCGCACGGACGACATCGTCGTCATCAACATCGTCGCCGGCAACTGGCGCGATACGACCAAGAAGAAAGCGCTTTACAAGGCGATCACGGATAACCTCGTCAAAAACCCGGGATTGCGCAGTGAAGACGTGATGATCGTGCTGTCGCCGAACGAGCGGGACGAATGGTCGTTCGGCAACGGGCTTGCCTCATACGTCAAGGACGACCCCACCGCGTAGCCGACGCGCGCGTCGACTCCCATCATTCACTTCGAGGTACCGAAATCATGAACGATTTTTCCGAAGAAAGCGCATCGAGCGCTTCCTCCCTCTATTCGCCCGGCGTTCTGCTCGCCGTCGCAAGTCTGGCAGGATTGACGGTGACCTGCGTCGCCCATCGTGGTTTCGTCACGGAGCCACGCGACCTCTATATGGCCGAACTCGGGCCCTTCGCTTTAGCCGTCGTCTTCGGCACGGCGACGCGTCATGCGGTTCTTCGCCGCTTCAAGTGGGCCTTAATGCTTCTTATGGCTTTAGCCTTGTTGACAGCTGCGTCCGCGGCGTCCGTTCACCTCGCGGCCGAACGGTATCTGCTCACGGTCGACACGGTGTCCGATCAGCATCTGCTCGGCGGCGTCACGATCGCGTTGAACGGGGTCTATGCTTTCGCCCTTTCGTTGTTCGCGGCCAACGATGGCTTGTTGAAATTCGTCGCATCCTCGATGCCGATGCTGCATCGCGTCGAGAGAGCGCGGACGTGTGAAGGATCAAGTCCTCGTCTCGCTGGTAGGAAGCTATGACCGTCCTGGTAACGGGCGCGACCGCTGGCTTCGGTCGCGCCATCACCCCGCGTTTCGCCGCAGCGGGACACAAAATCGTGGCGCCCGGCCGCCGCCTCGACCGGTTGCAGTCCGTCGTCACCGAGCTCGGCGAACGTCAGGCTCACGCGCTGCATCTCGACGTCCGCGACCCGCCAAGCAGTCGAGCGCGGTTTTGAATCCGGTTATAGCGCGGAAGAGGTACAGGCCGCCCAGCGCTTCATTACGCAGCCGAACCTGGATCAGCTGCGCGGCGATGCCGATGCGGCATGCGACGAAACTCGCCAGCTTCCATCCTGAAAGCGCCGCGCGGGCATGGCAGCGCTCACTTGAGTTGCACGACCGGACCTGCAAGACGTGACGTTGCGCGGCGGGCGAGATTATTGCGTTCTCCGAAACAGTATTCTCCAGGAATGATCTTGTTAAGCGTGGATTGCCCGGACAAGTTCGGCGCCGAATATCATCAGCGCCCGCATTATCTTGAACGGGCTGAAACGCCGATTCGACAACGAAACAGAAGATGGATCGCCGATGCGATCGGGGGCAGGGAAACAAGTGATACAACAGGTCAATATCACGCGCGCGATCGAGGACAGTCGGGTAACTCCGTACCAGTATATGGTCTACGCGCTCTGTGCCTTGCTTTGCCTCTCGGATGGATTCGACACCTTCGTTCCCGCGGTCACCGGTCCGGCGATGCGGGCTGAATTCAATCTTGGGCCGCAAGCTCTGGGGTCGATCTTTTCTGCAGGGCTCGCCGGTAACCTCATCGGCTATTTCATGGGAGGCCCGCTGTCCGATCGGTTCGGCCGCCGCTGGTTGATGATCGTCAATGCCGCGATCTTCTCGTTGTTTACGGCGCTCTCTGCCGAAATCTCCACGTTTGAACAGCTGCTGGTGATGCGATTTATCTGCGGTATTGGTCTGGCGATTTGCCTGTCCAACTCGCTGGCGATGATCGCAGACTTCGCGAAGACGCGCTGGGCGGTGCCGCTGGTGATCCTTGCACAGGTCGGCTTCTCGCTTGGCTCGATTCTCGTCCATAGCGGCGCGGCCTATCTGGTGCCGCACCACGGCTGGCGTTCGGCGTTCTACGCCGGCGCATGCCTTGGCCTTTTGATGACCGTGCTGTTGCTCTTCCTGATGCCGGAGTCGGTTCGTTATCTCGCGTTGCGCAGGCCGACATGGACCGGCACCGGCAAGGTGCTGAGCCGTATCACCGGTGTTCGGTACCCGGCAGGGACGGTGTTCGCGCTCGAGGGCGAGAAGCCCGCCGGTGCGCCTCTGGCTGAACTGTTCCGACATGGGCGACTGGCCACCTCGATCGCGCTCTGGATCATGTTCTTGGCCGGCGGGTGCATGGTCTTCACGCTGACCCAGTGGCTTCCGAGCCTTCTCAAGACCGCGGGTCTGCCTTTCACCACCGCGGTCGCTGCGGGGGCTGCCATGGGCACTGCAGGTACCACAGGCAGTCTGATCACGACGCTCATCAGTGCGCGGGTGAAGCGACCGGTGGTGTTGGTCTGTGTGCAGTTTTTCTTTGCCGCGCTGGGGCTCGTCGGAATAGGACTGGCCGGTAATTCGGAGACTCTGGTCTATGCCGCGGCGATCTTCACCGGCTTCTTCATGATTTCCGGCTGGCTGCTGATGTATGCCGTGGCCACCGTCGCTTATCCCGACTTCATGCGCGCCACCGGCCTGTCGATGTCGACGGTCGCCGGACGCGCTGGAGCCGTGATCGGCCCGCTGGTGGTCGGCAAGATGCTCGCTTCGAGCTTCAGCACGCAGGCCATCTTCAAGACATTCGGCGGTCTCAGCGTGGTGATTATCGTCGGTGGCCTGCTCTATCTGGCAGCCCGCCGCCCCGCATCCGCCGCGGCCGAACGTCTTCAGACGATCAAAGCCTGAGGCAAGCGACAGACATCACAAGGACAATGCATGCAGTTCGAAGACCTGTTCAACATCAAAGGCCAGGTGATCCTCATCACTGGTGCAGCAAGCGGCATAGGACTCGCCTATAGCGAAATTCTCGGTGAGCGCGGTGCAATCGTTATCATGGCCGACATCGATGCCCAGGCCGTCGAGCGTGAAGCGGAGCGATTGAAGTCGAAAGGCTACACGATCGAGACCAGGACGCTCGACGTCACCAAGGCTGACCAGATCGACGACGTCGTCGCGCAGATCGTGACGACACATGGTCGGTTGGATACGCTGTTTGCCAATGCGGGGATCGCCGGCGGCCCCGGCTTCTCGCGCGAAGGCGGCGCCGTTGAAGAATCGGATATCGAGCATTTCGACAAAGTGGTCGCCGTCAACTTACGATCGGTGTTCTTGTCAATTCGTTCCGTCGCCGGGACGATGAAGGAAAAGCGCAGCGGCCGCATTATTGTTACCGGGTCTTTCGCCGGCCTGCGCGCTTCGCCCGGTATGTCGTATTCCTATGTCGCAACCAAGGCCGCGGTGACCAATATGGTGCGTCAGGCCGCGCTGGAATTTGCGCCGTTCGGCGTACTGGTGAACGGCATCGCACCCGGACCCATCTCGACCAACATCGGCGGAGGTCGCCTCAAGAGCGATCCGGGCGTGCGCAAGCAGAACATGGATCTGATCCCGCTCGGACGCATAGGTGAGCCGGACGATCTCAAGGGCGTTGCCATATTGCTCGCGTCGCCCGCGTCGAATTTCATCACCGGCGCGTTGATCTCGGTCGATGGCGGCAAGTCGGCCACATAACGACGGTTCGTGTAGTGCTCCACCAAGAGATCAAAGGGTTAAAATTCATATCCTGCAAAACTCCCACGCTTTCGGGTAGCGTATCGGGATGGGCGCGACTGCGTCCAGTCCTGACGTCTGATCGAAAATGGGAGACTCTTGATGGATCGTTGGCGAGAGCTGGAGCTGTTCGTGCATATCGCGGAAAAAGGCAGCATGTCCAAGGCGGCGGAGGCGTTGAGCATCTCCAGTGGCGCAGCGAGCCGGCATCTCGCGGCGCTGGAAAAGCGCCTTGACGCGCGGCTGATTGATCGCAACACGCGCAATCTCCGCCTGACCGAGATTGGCCAGGAGTTCTACGGGCGCTGCAAGAATGCCCTCGATGATGTGCGCGATGCCGAGAGCGCGGTCAGCGCGGCATCGTCGGACCCGGCGGGCGTACTCCGCGTCGCGGGACCACTGTCGTTTTGCATGAACGAATTGGCGCCTTTGATGCCGGCCTTTATGGAGCGCTATCCAAAGGTCGTGGTGCAGCTGAGCGCGGACAATCAATATCGCGACCTGTTCGAGAACGGCATCGACGTAGCGATCCGATCGCGGCGCTTCGAGGTTGACTCCAATGTCACGACACGCCGCTTGGTGCCAACCGGGCGCAGCCTGGCGGCGTCGCCGGATTACATCAAGCGTCACGGCTTGCCGACCAAGCCTGAGGATCTCGCGTTTCACCGCATCCTGACCTACGCCTACGCCGTGCAGCGCGACATCACGCTCACGCGCGGCAAGCGGAGCACCAACGTCAAGCTACGCAGCGCCTTCGAAGCAAACGACGGACAGATCCTGCGTGTCGTGGCCCTGAAGGGCTTCGGCATCTCGATCCAACCCAACTACATCATCCATCAGGACTTCGTGGCCGGCCGCCTGGTCCGCGTCCTGCCGGATTGGCAGATTGCTCCTTTGCAAATCAGCCTGTCCTACCCGAGCCGCGCGCACTTACCGGCGAAGACGCGCGCCTTCATCGACTTTGTCGTGGCGCAGTTCCAAACCCGCGAAAATCAAAACAAATGGATCACCAAGGCGGATCCCGCCAAGCCCTAAACGCGCAAATCCAAGAAATCGCATCTGTGTGCCGTCGATACCTGGCGGCCGCGAAGGAAGAATAAAATGGCCAAAATTACAAAAATTGAAGTCATCTGGATTCGTGTGCCGCTGAAGCAGACCTTCGTCGGCAGCGTCTATACGGTGGCCGAGAAGAGCGCGGTACTGACGCGTATCCATGCCGACGACGGTGTGATCGGGGAATGCATCAACGGCGAAGGGCCTGCCAGCATACACAAGGAGGTCGTGGCGATCCTCCAAGGCAATATGGCGATGGATCTCGTAGGTCATGATCCAGATCCGATCGAGACCCTTTGGACTGCATGCTGGGCCAAGACACGGATGTTCAATCAGGCGCGGGCGGCCGCGGTGCGCGCCGTCGCCTGTCTCGACAGCGCTTTGTGGGATATGAAAGGTAAGCGAGCGAAAATGCCTCTCTATCTGCTTTGGGGTGGTGCGCGGCAC
This sequence comes from uncultured Alphaproteobacteria bacterium, assembly GCA_963734795.1. GTDB lineage: Bacteria > Pseudomonadota > Alphaproteobacteria > Rhizobiales > Xanthobacteraceae > Bradyrhizobium. The sequence goes on along the minus strand of CAVTIW010000004.1, from coordinate 403,350 downwards.
AAGCTGCCGTTGATCGCGATCGGTGGGCAGTACAGGGAGGGCTTCACAACAGCGGATTACGGCCGCGAGATCGAGGAATTTCGCTCGCTTGGGATTGGTGGCTGCAAGTTCAAGGTCGGCGGCCGGTCGATCGAGGAAGATGCGGAACGTACCAATGTCGCGCGTCGTGCCGGTGGCGATGATTTCATCCTGTGCGTCGACGCCAATCGCGCCTGGAGTCGCGAGGAGGCCATGGCTTATTGGCGGAAGGCCGATCACAACGATCTGCGATGGTTCGAAGAACCCTGTCATTGGAATAACGATCGTCGCGACATGGCGATGCTGCGCAGCTTTGCCGGTATCCCGATTGCTGCGGGTCAGTCCGAAATCGCCGCGGAAGGCTGCCGCGACCTGATGATCGAAGGCGCGATCGACGTCTGCAATTTCGACGCCAGCTGGGGCGGGGGGCCGACGCCGTGGCTGCGCGTGGCGAAAGCCGCAGCGTGTTTCGGAATTGAGATGGCGCATCACGGGGAACCGATCGTCGGTTCGCATCTGCTTGCCGCGGTTGAAAATGGAACTTATGCCGAAACCCATCATCCCACCCGCGATCCGATCTTCCACCAGATGGTCGAAGGACGCGGCAGGATCGCGGATGGCTATTATACCATGCCGTCCGGCCCGGGTTGGGGCGTTACGTACGATCCAGATTTTATTGCAAAGTATCAGGCGCAATGACGAACAAACCAACCGACATGCGGCGCTTATTTGCCGCCGACACGCACCAGCTGCTGCTGATGCGCATCGAGGTGGCTCTGGCGCGCGTGCAAGCTCGAAGGGGGATCATTCCTGCGAGCGCGGCTGAGCGCATCGCGGAGTCCGCCACGCTCGAATGCGTGTCCCTCACTGCGGTCGATGCTGCACGGGCTCGCGTTGGCCATCCCATGGTGGCACTACTCAGCGTCTGGAAAGCGGCGTTACCGGACAAGTCTGGTGAGTGGCTGCATTTTGGGGCGACCACGCAGGATATCGAAGATACAGCGCTGATCATGGAAGCACGCTCCGCCGCTGCGCTGATGCGTGTTCGCCTGAAACGCATCGAACAACTGTTGCTCGATCTCGCCGAACGCCATGCTGCGACGCCAATGATCGGTCGCACGGTCGGGCGTCACGCGCTGCCAATCACGTTCGGCCTCAAGGTCTCGCGCTGGGCTGCAGAAAACCGCCGCGGTATCGAGCGGATTGAGCTCTGGCGGAAGCGTCATTGCATGGGCATGCTGTCCGGCGCCGTCGGGAGTTATGCCTCGATGGGGCCGGATGCTTTTGCCTTGGAAGAAGCGTTTCTCGCGGAGCTTGACCTCGGTGAGCCCTGGGCTGCCGACTGGAAGGGCAGCAAGGACATGTTCGCGGAGTTTGGTGCGGCCCTATCAATTCTCGCGACCACGTGGCGCAAAATCGCGCAGGAAGTGTTTTTGCTGCAAGGCGACGATTTCGATGAGCTGATCGAGCAGTCCGAGATGGTGGGATCATCAACAATGCCGCACAAACGCAATCCGCGACATTGTCGTCGCGTGATGACGCTGGCGCGCACGATCCCGCGGCACAGCGAAATCCTGCTCGACTGGATGGTGTCTATTTTCGAGCGGGACCAGATGAGTAACGCCTCGTCCGTCGCCGACATCTGTATTGCGTTCGAAGAGATGTTAAAAGCGGTAGAGGACATGCTGGTGGCGCTGGAGGTGCAGCCCGACAACATGAAACGCAATCTGTATCGCAGCGGCGGGCTGATCATGGCGGAGCACGCGATGTTCTTGCTTTCGGGCGCCGTCGGCAAGCAAACAGCACACGCTCTGGTACGTCAGGCTGCGCTCGTTGCAGCGAAGGAAGGCGTGTCGTTGGTCGCCGCAATTGGGAGAATACCCGAACTGCGGCAACCGAGTACCAAGATCGACTGGGCGAAAGAGCTGGACCCCGAAAAATACCTTGGTCTGTCGATCGAGGCCACCCAGAGAACGGTCGCCTCGCTACGTCAGGAGAATCCCGGAGTGCGCGAAATGTAACGTAACCCTGGACCCGATACGGGGAAATCGAAGGCCAGTCGCGTTAAAAAGCATTTTCCGTCGCCGCGACACGGCTCGTTTCCGGCGGCAATGGCAAAAGCAGATTGTCGAACGAAATGATCACTCTGCCGCGGAAGATACGCGTGGACCGTGACTCGAAATACTTCCGCACTTCCTTTGTATAGAAGCCAATTGAGGGCTCTTCGTTGAATTCGAGCGCAATCGTTCCGCCCGTATTGAGATAGTTTTCCTCGAGATCGTTGAGGAAGAAATCCCATTCATCAACGCCCCACAAATTTTCCGTCTTGTGTCCATTGAAGCAAATCTGATGGGCGGTAATGACGTCAAAACGCCTGCCGAGAACCGGCAAGTTCTTGTACGGTTCGATTCTGAAGCCGGTTCGGGAAACATCAAAAAGAGCGATCATATCACGGTAGAAGTCATAGTCGGGAAGGTCGAGGCCATGAACGCTGTGCCCAAGATATTTGCAGCAATACAGGAAGTAGCCGGCGCCGCAGCCCAGATCCAGCACCGACGAACGCGCTGATTTGTCGAGTCCCAGTTCGATTGCGCGCATCATTTTCGACCGGAGCCAAAGCTGCTTGTCGAAATATTTGTAGCTGTCGTATCCCTCCGAGCTGTGCCTGGCGATAACATCCTCAAACTTGGATTGATCGATCGAGGCGTCTGCCCTTGCGGCGAGCGCGCGCGCCCTGAGGAAGTTGGGAATGTCCGAAACCGAATACTGCAGGCGTCCAACGTTTGCGAAGAGCATGGCAACACTCCATTGGGCTATGCTTAGCCGTAAGCGTGATTGTGAAATACCGTTCCGCAACGAAATTAAGCTTAAGATTTTATTCGTTGTGAGGCGGTAACATGGCGGCATTCATCTGATGAAAAGCACAAGATAGCGACACGGAACGGTGAGCTCCGCGACCGTCCTCAGGTGGCGGAGATTCAATCCTTCCACGGCCTGAACTCCTTTGTTTCGCCGGGACTCAGGCCGCCGAGATGCCGAAGGACATCGTCATAGGCGTGGTCGCTGACCTTGTAGACGAGCGTGTCGCTGACAGCTTTGCCATCGCTGGTCAGGCGCAGATGCAATGAGAGGGTGCCATCGTCCAGCATGGCCGCCGTGCCGGAATACGGCATCGACGGCCTGGCGTCGGACGACCGGATCTCCTGGGCAGAGCCGGCACCGGCGGCGCACAGCATGATGAAGGCAACAGCGATCTTGTTCATGGTCCCGGTCTCCGGCAGCATGCGCGATATCATTCGATATCCGACCGTCGCCATGCACCTATGACTCGTCCGGTGTTCGGGTCGTCATCCTCGCGCAGGATTGTGAAGGGCTGCGGCAGGCCGAATGGAGGCGCGCACAGGTTCAAGTGGCGGACCTGACCGAATTTGATATCGGCATTTTTCCGCGCATTCGGATAGGTGGTCGCCAGCAGATAACCGATGCTGGATCGCCGGAATTGATGAAGAGCATTGCGGATGGCTTCGTCGGGAAAATGAATCATGAGATCCCGCGCAAGCCATGCGTCGACAGCTGGAAGCGGATCGCGAAGAACGTCAAGCTCCATAAACTCGATGCCGGGATATTTGCTGCGGTTCTCGATGACGAGATCCGGGACGATGTCGCCCCCGATATACTTAAAGCCGCCCGGCCACTCGACGTGTCGCATCCAGTGAAAGTCGCCACATGGCGCGTCAAGCAAGGAGTGGATGGATTGGCGGCGCACAAATTCGGGCAGTTCTGCCCTGATCGATACCGTCCGCTTCAGTTCGGCTCCCCAGCCGCTCCGGCTCTCTCCGTTGTTCCACCAGTTTTTCCTGAAAATATTCGTGAAGACCTGTTTCGGGCTGTCGGTGCCAAGACTGTCCACCGTCATCCGCGTGTTGATGACGGAGCGCAGTCGACGTGGCGCGTTGTTTCGGATCGATGCGTAAAAGCGCGGCGCATGCCGCTTCAGCAATAAAGCAGTTTCCGTGACGGCTCTTGAAAGCGGCATTTGTATTCCTCCACTCAATCAATGCGCGCGCCCGTTGGTCGATACATCGGGACGCCGGGCGCTTTCGAAGCCCTGCGCGATGGCGTTCCACAGGGGTTTTGCCTTTAGTTTGTCGTCATAGGGCAGCGGCCGCGGAAGCCGCGCTGCGGTAGGGTTCTTGGCGCGGTATATTCCACGATAGAAAGAATAATTGTCGGCCAGTTCCCAGGTGATCAGCATCTTGACGGCGGGATGCCGCAGCGTCGTTGCCAGAAACTGCCGCGCCGTGCTTGCGACCGCCGCGTCGCGGGCTTCGACGTCATCGGGAAAGACGTCGTCGCAGACATCGAATTCGGTGATGTAGATATCGACCCCCAGGTCAGCCAGCGCTTGCAGGAATTCGTCGAATCGCGCCGGATCATGCGGGTATTGTGGTTGCAAGTGACCTTGCAGGCCGACGACATCGAGTTTGACGCCGGCGTTCTTGAGGTCGGCGACCAGTTTGAGCAGGCCGCGGCGTACGGCAAGCCCAAGTTCGTCGTCGCGCTCGGTCTGGGCCTCGTTCAACACGAATTTCGTGGTGCGATCGACCAGCGCGGCGCGCTCGAAGGCGCGCCTCACATAGTCGGGCCCGAAAGCGTCGTACCAGGGTCCGATCCGGAAACCGCCCGGAGCGCGATGCCCGGGCCAGAACGGCTCATTGACGATGTCCCATGACTGCAGCTTCCCGGAGTATCGACTGACGACTTCCTCGATATAGGAATCGAAAAACATGCGCCGCTCGCTGGCGCTCATGTTTTTCACCCAATCCGGATTCCATTCGTTCCAGACGAGACAGTGCCCACGCATGGCAATCCTGTGCTGGTTACAGAATGCCAGCAGCCGGTCGGCGGTTTCGAAGTGCTTGGGGCCCGGCTGCGGCGCGATCCTGCCGATCTTCAGTGCGACGTCGGTGGTGATGATCCTGGTTTGCGTGACGTAGAGATCGCGATACGCCGCATCGGTATCGATCACCTCCGCCGCAGCTGCGCCAAACAGGTACCCGTTCGCGGCCGCGATCGCGCCAAGGCTTGGCGACGGTGCGCCGACGGCCGTTCGTCCGCTCGTCGCAGCGACGCCGGTGGCGGCCATTTGCAGAAGGCGGCGGCGCGAAACAGCGTTCATTGTGTGGCTCTCGTTTTCATGGAGGCCGCGATACCGTTCCGTTGCATTGTCGCGATTGCAGGGTGATGGCTCACAACAGGCCTTTGATTTTCGGACAGGATGTCGACGAAGTGGAAGATATTTTGACGACGCTCGTGATCGAGTTGATTTGCAGCAGTTCCTTTCGCGTCAGGAAGTGCAGGGTGGCCCTTGGATAGGCGTCGCAGAATTGCGACAGCGTCGCCGCGGTCGCGGCCACGCTGTCCTGCTTTGCGATCACCGCGATGCCGCCATCCATCAGGATATAGGCATCCCTGACATTCGACATGGCGGCGGCGGCCATGCATACCTTGAACAGATCCTCGTAGGCCTTCGGCGGCAGCGTCAGGTCGCTCAGATTGCCGAACAAGTAGTCACGGCTTTTGCCGCAATTGTCGGCTTGCGCGCCGCCGGCGCCAAGGACGAGACACATCGCAATCAACGCAATCCGCATCATGCCGTCCTCAAGCCGGGCTTTGGTTCGATTGCAGCCAACGCGTTGCGTGAGGCAGCATCGATGGTCCGCTTTCCCGATCGCGGCAAACCATAGGTTTCGGCCGCGCAGCGTTCCCAGGATAAAGCCCGGGCGTGTGCCGATGCGCCGGCGGCAAGAACGGACCGCGTGTCGGTGTCTTCGGCGAGCTCGGTGATGGCGCGGGCGATATCGTCGATCGATGGCGGCACGAGAAGCCCTGTTTCATCTCCAAGGACCGCTTCGGGAACGCCGCCGATGGCCGTCGCTACGCTGGGAAGGCCGCAGGCTGCAGCCTCCAGGTAGACCAGTCCGAACCCTTCCACCCTTCCGGAGGAATCCGGCACGCCGGTCAGACAAAAGAAGTCTGCCGCGCCATAGATGTCGCGAATATCGTGGTCGGGCATCGCGCCGAGAAAGCGGATGTCGCAGTCCGTCGATGCAGCGAGGCGCCTCAACTCCCGCACATATTCGTCCTCGCCATCCGGACCGATGATCACCCATGTGAGCCGCTGGCGGAGTTCCTTGGGAATCGCGCACAGCGCGGCAAGCGTGGCGCAATGTCCCTTGCGCCGGGTGATCCGGGCGACCGTGACCATGACAATTCGGTCGGCGGCGATGCCATAGGCCAGTCGCGTAGCGGCACGTCCGTTGCATGGACCGAACCAGAAATCGGAAACGCCCAGCCAAACAGCGTGTATGCGGGTCTCGTCGACGGCAAACCGCTCGCGAAACAACTCCCTGGTATACTGGCTGTTGGCTGCGATCTCGGTTCGTGGCCCGAACACTCCGGTGGTTCGAATTGCTAGCCGTTTAAGCGGCGTCTGGGTCTCGTTGATCTCTGTGCCGTGAACCGTCAGCAGCATCCGCGCCGGTGCAAGACGCCGAGCAAGCGCCACCGGGATAAAGAACGGCCAATCGGCGGCATGGACGATATCGTAGCGTTCGGCTCCGACAAGGCGGCGTGCGAGCAGGATTTTGGACGGAAGGTCCCGCATCGAATGCAGTCCGCCGCGAAAGCGTCGGACTTCAAACGGCAGCGAGCGGTCCAGCGTCGCGGTATCCTGGCCGTAATCCGGCGCGACCACCGTTACATCGGCACCGAGAGCGGAAGCCGCAGAAGCGATCTCACGCGCATAGGTGCCGATCCCGCCGGTGGCGGGAGCGAACTCGCTGGTAAGCAGGAGAATGCTCACGCCGGCGCCTCAGTATGCCGATGGCGCGACAGTCATGCCCCGCGCATTCTGGATTTCCTGATGAAAACGGAAGACGCGCGCGAGTTGGGTGCCCGGGGTGAAGTCCGTAATCGCGCCGGCAATTCGCGCAGCATCCATTTCGCCGGCATCGATGGCCTCGCGAACATCCATCAACCGCTGCGCGAGCGTGTCAGCCATGTCCTCGGGCGATCCGGCCCGCGGCACCAGAAAACCGCTTTCGCCGCAGTGAATTACCGGTTCAAGCTGGGGCAGGTGCATGGCGACGACAGGCCGGCCCACCGCCAGCGTTTCGAGGACGAAGCGCGGCATACCCTCGAATTCGGAGGTCAGGATGCCGGCGTGGGCGCCCGCGAGCGTCGCCGCCATGCCCGCCGCGTCCTTGAAGCCCTGACGAATGGTGATGTCCTCAATCTCTGCGAATTCGGCAAAGCGATGCGGATCGCTGGTTCCGATATAATGGAATTCGACACCGCCCTGCAGCCGCTTCCGCAGCCGGCCAATGGTGCGGAACATCAGCGGCGGATCCTTGAATTCGTCCAGTCTTCCGGCAAAAACCACCCGGAACGGCGCCAGACTGGCCGGCAGAGGTTGCGGTCGAAATATCTCGGTGTTCACCCAGGTCCAGAGCGTATCGATCTTGTCCTTTCGACGCGGATAGGTTCTCTGCAGCCGCTCCGTGATGAAGGGATTGACGCAAAGGAATTTCGTGCTGGTGGCGACCGCGAACCGTTCGCCAGCATTGTGGACGAACGAATATTTCCGAAGCAGTGAATCCATCCGCCGTTTCGGCGCGCCTTCGCCATGCAACATCTGTACGAATGGCAATCTGAGCAACACCGGCAGCCACGAAAATTCGACACGACGCAGGTCGATCGAGCATCGTCTTGAGCGGATCAGCCTCGCGATCAGGCCGAAATGGCGCAACAGCGCCACAAAAAACTGGCCGGTCAGGGAGGTGCGGATGCTGCGGGCGGCTTCGCGCGCCTGCAGGTCCGAGTATCGCAGAATCGGAAGGAAATCGAACGTTCGTCCGCGAAAAGTAAGTTTATGAATCTCGCCGAGTTTCAGATCGCCCGCGGAATCGACCCCAATGAAGAGAAGGTCGGTGTCGTCGGGATGGAAGGTAATGAAGTCCCGAATATAGGTCTCGAGTCCTCCGACCTTCTCGCCGCGCGGGTCGAACGGATGAATCAGACAAATCTGGTATCTGGGTTCGACGCGATTCGCGTTACGCGCGCGCAATCCCAGCGTTAATGTGGACGTCATGCTACTTTCCTCATCCGCGCGTTGACAATCTGCGGAATAGTACGAACCAGCAGCCGTGGAACAATCGCCATGCAGCGGGCATAGCGCGGTCCGAGCCGGCGCGGTTCCTTCAGGATCCGCCACGCCCATTCGAGTCCGATCTTCTGGGTCAGGGAAGGCGCCCGGGTTTGCGTACCCGCAATGAAGTCGAGCGCAGCGCCGATGCATAGCAAGCCGGTTCCATCGAGTTCATCGAGGCAGCGCGCCGCAAACAATTCCTGGCGTGGCGCGCCGAGAGCGAGGAAGCAGAGTTTGGCGCCGGAGGCGCGGATGCGGTCGATCGCGACGTCGGCCTCGCTGGAATAGGGATCGAAATTTGCACCCGGCGCGTAGTACCCCGCGACCTCGAGTCCACGAAATCGTTCGGACAAACGCTTTGCGGTGATCGCGAGCGTGCGATCGTTCGAACCCATCATGAAGATGGGGAGCCGCTTCCTTCGCGCCTGCCGGCAAACCGGTTCCACAAGATCGGCGCCGGTGGTGCGTCTGATTCGCGTTCCGAGAAGACGGCTCAGCACCACAATCGGAAAACCATCCGCGGTGACGAACCGGGCGCGTTGATAGGCTGCACGGAAGTCAGACTGCCGTTGCAGTTTGACAACATGATCGAGATTGAGCGTGCAGACGCTGAAATTATCGCCGTGTTGCGCTGCCGATACGATCGATGAAACGGCTTGCGGCAGCGAAAGAACGTTGATGGTGACACCATCCACGATGAGATTGCGATGGTATCGTGTCCGCGTGTCCAACATGTCGATCTCCTGATGACAATGTGGTCGAGTTGCGCATACACAAAATACCACCAGCGTGCCCGTTGCTTCGACAACGGGAACTTAAAAGGGACCCAATCAAACTCGATGTCAAAAAAATATCTCCCCGACGTGTAGAGCTATGAAATCGCATTAATGCGACGCAACGATGGCGATGCTGTCTCGCAGCATGCAGAACGTGTCAGCAAAGCATTCGCTTGCTGAAGAGCTGTCATGCAGTTCTCTCGATGTCGGCGCAACAATGTTGGAAAGCGTGTTCTGCGGGCTGATTGCTGCGACCATGGCTTCACGATCCGGATTGCTGCTGGCGCAGACGAAACATTCTGAACAAGGACGTCGCGTAAAACGGCACAAGCACCGCAACGTAAGCCGTCGCACCTGCCGCGACATGGCCCGCGAAAATGATAAGCGATGTTGCCTCGGGAAGACCGCTCAGCAGAGCCGCCATCGCCGCGGTGGCCAAGGTGACGGGGACCAGATGGTTCAATGGCAGTGTCAGGCCAAACCTCGAGAACGCGATTGTGAAACTGACGATTGCAGCGGCAATCCCGGCCAGAACCGTCGCGCCGGCGGCCCCTACCAGTCCCCAATACGGGATAAAGATGAAACTCAGCACGACCGTCGCCGTTGCATCGATCGCGGCGACCACGATCATCAGACGGGTACGGCTATGCAGCAGAAAGGTCTGGTCGACGAAATGGGCGCGAAGGCTGCGTATCGAGCCGGCCAGCGCCGAAAGCGGAAGGACGGCCAGCGTCACCTGCTGGAATGAGCTTGCGATCAGCAGATGAACGATTTCCGTGCGCAGCATGTAAATGCCGGTGATGCTGGGAGCCAGAATCGCAATCAGCAGCGCGCTGTTGTCGGCGAGCTGGCGCATCGCGACCTTGCTTCCGCTTTGTTCCATGCTCTTGACGGCAAGCGGAAAGGCGGCGGCGGTGACCAGCATGGCGGCGACCGCCGCTGCACGCTGACCCAGACCGTAGCCGACCGCAAACAATCCCGCCGCCGCTACGCCCATCATATCGTTGACGATAAAGCGCGACGCATTGAGGCCGACCCAGCCGAGCGCGCCTCCGATGACGATCGGAATGCCGTAATGCAGCGCTTGATTGACGATTGCCCGATCGAACGGCCAAAAGCTGCGGCCATAGCCGATTTTCGGCAGCACGATAATGGCTGCCGCGAACTGGGCGACGGCATAACCGGCGAGCGGCCACTCGGCGGATTGCCCGAGCAGCTTGATCAGCACCAGGCCGACGACGAATCCGGCGGACGGACCGACGATCTGCTGGATCGAATAGACCCAGATATGGTGATGAACACGGGCCCGCTCGCCGATATAGAGATTGAGCGTGCGTGTAATCACATATCCCACGGTCGCGATGAGAAGCCCGCTGCTGGCGCCGGGGGCGATCACGAAGAGGAGAACGACAATGGCGATGATGCTTTGCAGCAGGACGGAGACGAGCAAGACCGCGTTTTCGGTGCGATAGAAACCCGAGACTTCGCCCGGGTCCTGGTAGCGCCCGAAATAGCGCAACGCGTATTGCGACCACCAGGTGAGAAAGGCGATCTGCAGCAGTTCCTGCGTCGCGGTAACGAGGGTGATGACGCCCAGCGTATGTTCATCGACAACATGGGTCCAGACGATCATGGCGATCAGCTGGAACAGCGGTCCGACGATCTGTGCGGGCAGATAGAGCAGGGTATGTCGCAGCAGCATCTATCAGGCCCCCAGCCAGCGGATCAGACGTGCAGGGGCCGCCGCCCGGATCGCCAGCAAGGCGACGATGCTGCCCAAGGCGGTTACGGCATAGGTGATCGCGAAATTGGCGACCGGTCCGAACCGGTGCAGCGCGGCATGATCGCGCAAGCTCATGACAATGAAGATATGCCAGAGATAGATGAAATAACTGCCCGAGCCCAGTGCGGCGAGGCGCGGCGATCGAATGTCGAGCGCAAGCAGCAGGATGCAGAGCAGCGCGGCATAGCCGAAAAAGGCAATCGAGTTGTAGTCGGCGGCATCGCCAAGGCCGAACAGCCGGACAGCGGCATATATAATGAAGGCAAGCAGCGTTGCACCCGATATCAGCACAGGCATGCCGCGCAGGCTGGAACCCGTTCCGGAGATTCCGATCAGTACCCCGATCGCCATGAACGAAAACCAGAACGGAATATCGCGCATACGGACTTCCTCGACCACGGAGTTCTGGAAAGCCCAGCCGCAGCAGCAGCGGATCGAGATAGCTTCCGGCGATCAGGCCAAGCGCGATTGCGAGCAGCAGCAAGACAGCCAGGCGCGCCTCTGACCCCGGCGCGCCTGGGCGGGAAACCGAAAATACCAGCCACAGGCCAAGGGTGCAGCCGACGTAGACAAAGACGTAATAATAGACAAACGCATAAGCGAGGACGAACCTTGCGACCGTCGTGACGATGCGATGGTCCATCGCCGGGTTATGCAGTGCCATGTAGATGTAAGCGGCGACAAACGCGAGCGTGTAGGGAACCAGAGCTGCCCTTAGCCGCTTCCAGAGCGGAACCTGCCCGGAGCGCGCGGTGAGATATCCAGAGGCAAACAGAAAAATCGGAACGCACGGCCGCAGCGATGCGTCGACCGGCACTGCCCATGAATTGAGCGGCTGCGAAAACGAATGGATAGCGATCACCATGAGGATGGCGATGCCGCGCATCGTATCGATTCCGACGTCGCGGCTCGACGCGCCGATCCGCGAAGCCCGATCCGGCCAAACTGAATCTCGCGCCATCAAGTTCATCCGGCGGCAGCCCCGTTAGCGCTAAGCATGATCGTCGCTGCGGCAGGCCGGCGTTGTGGACACCCGTCGCCTGGCAAGCCTGGCGATCAGGCCGATGACGGCGTCCCGGTCGGCGGTCGCCAAGGCGTTCCAGCGCTTCAGATTTTGTGTCGCAAGTGCAACGTAGCGGGATCGCCATTGCCGCTGGGACAGCACGGCTTCGATCCTCGTCGCGGCCGCAACCGGGTCAGCAGGATCGACGAAGATGCCGGAGACACCGAGCACCTCGTGGAAAATCGTGGCGTCCGGAGCGACGATTGGGAGGCCGCCATACTGGGCCTCGAGCAGCGGCAGACCCAGGCCCTCGTCATGGGACGTGCAGATGAAGATGTCTGCGTCCTGAAGCAATTGCTGGACGCCTGCGTTTGGCTGATAGCCGTGCAGCGTCACGCCGGGACAGGCCTCGAGTAAACCCCAGTCATCGCCCCAGCCCCGCCGCCCGACGATATCCAGTGTCGCGCCCGGAAAACCCCGCGCCCGCAACGCGCTGGTTATCCTTGCGGCCGCGACGAAATTCTTCCTCGGCTCCACGGTTCCAAGCGCCACGAGTCGAAGCGGTCGCGCGTCGCGCATCGCGCGGCTGTTCGATTCGAGATTGAATACGTTGCGGACCGGCGGTCGATAGAGCGTGATCACGGCGTCCGGCCTGCAATGGGCTGCCAGCTTTCGACGCGTGTCGCTGGAATTGGCGAGAAAACGGGGGTAGCGGTGCAGCGCAAGCTTGAAAGGCGCCGCCATATAGAGCCGGGCGCGGCGATTGAGGTCGGCCGGGCGCGACAGCAGGAAAATGTCGTGGATGTAGGGAAGTACGCGTGGCGCAAACGGCCGCAGCAAGGGACTCGGTGGAAATCCCGGACACAGTAGAATCGAGGAGGAGGCGGCGAGCCGCATCGGCAGCTCAAAGGTCTGTTTCGCCACCATCTGGCGGGTGCCCTGCGCCGTCACCGGCACGATGTCCAGCGGCGCAAGCGCCGCGGGGGAAAACAGCTCGAGGGTGATGCGCTCGAGGCCGGTGACGTGACGTCCGAGGTGGGTGTGATCGACATAGATCGCCATGCGTTGTCCTGATCTTAAGCCGTGGCCGGGATCGGGCGGCGCCCGCCGCGAGCACCAAGGCGCGCGGGCGCAGCGATGCGCCGCTCGCGCGGCAACAAGAGCGTGATCAGAAGAACGAACTGCGCGAGCTGGATGTTCTTCGATGAAAAGCTGACCGAGCTCGCCGCGATGACCAGAACGAGCAGAACGATCGCCCATGCGGCGCTACTGGCCCGCTGCAGAATTTCCGCAAACAGGCCGACCAATCCGATTGTGAGCAGCGTCGTATGAATAATGCCGAACTGGACGATGCAGGAGACCCAGAAATCCTCGATTCCATAGTTGAGACCATACTGGGTCTGAAGCGCATTTGCCCGCACCGGGTTCGGACCGAAAACCAGTTCACGCCAGTCGAAATGGGACAGCAGGTCGAAGGTCGCGTAACGCGCCAGAGTGCTGCCTTTGTCGGACGAAAATCGCAGCAGCATCTTGTCGAAGATGCCGAGATCGAGTGCTGCGAGGATGCCCGCGACTCCGATGAACAGCAGGCAGATCGCGACGATTACCACCGGAAGCGAGGTGCGCCCGCCGCGAAGGATCCGGAGTATTCCCGGAGCGGCGATGCCGCCGATCACCAGCAATACCGTGACGAGCGCAGTTCGGCCGCCGAATACCATCAGCGATCCGAGGCAGAAAGCGATCAGCGGCGGCCGCAGAGCGACCCAGGGGCAAAGCGCGGGACGAAGAATCAGCGCAAGAATGTACCCCCCCACGATGCCGGACGCCGTGAGCGGATGGCCCAAAAGAGCGGAGGAGCGCCACTCTCCCAGCACAACCACATCCCCAAGCGTTAAGGGAATCAATCGGTGGCCGGAAAAATATTCATAGTAGCCGAGGATGACGTTGAGCAGGATCGTGAGGTGAAGTGCCCACACCAGTGGTTTTCTCTGCGACGGTGAAAGCCGCCAGATGACGAGGCACAGCACGACAGGCAGCAGGAAGGTGTCGACAATGACCGTAAACGGCCGCTCCAGCACCAGCATCTGAACCAGCAGGCAGAGCCAGCAGAACAGATAGACCAGAACAAGCTTCGCTTCGGAGAAAGTCCGGTTGATTTCGCCGATCGGATCGCCGGCGCGGATCAGCAGCAGGCAGAGGGCGAGAAGAGAAAAATATGTAGCCGGATGAAACTTCTCGTAGAAATTGCCACCCGTCGTCTGATAGTGAACCTTCCATTCGGTCAATATCGCCGGAGAAATCGTGAAGGCAGCTATCACGGCCAACAGCATCAGTCCGACGATGATCCTGTCGGTCAATTGCGCCGCTGCGGCGGGCTTCATGCCGGACACCTGAGGCGGCCGACGGAGTCCTGCCACGGCGGGCATGGCACCGCGACGGGAGGTCGATGGCGCCGGCCCTTCCGATCCAACTATGGGAGCAGACGGCATCACTGCGCGGCCTCGGTGGTGAGTTCAGCGGTCGCGTAAGGTTTGAGATAGGCCGAACTGCGATAGTAATCGTAGAAACGCAGCCGGCTTAGGTCAACGCGCGTCAAGACTGTTCCGAGAATCCGATCATGGACCGGCGAGAGCAGGTTGACGGTATGGGACACGACCTCCTGCGGGGTCTGATCCCATGCTAGGGCGAGAATGATGCGGTCTGCAAGCTCGGCCAGCGCGCGGCCATCCACAAGTGGAACCAGCGGCGGTGAATCGACGATGATCAATTCATAGCGCTGGCGGAGATGATCGAGAATATCGACGATCCGTTCCGAGAACATCAGCTCGGTGATGGCGTCGACATCCTTTGTGATGGTGGGGGACGGCAAGATCGACAATCCGGTGCTGCGGTCGAGAAGAATGGCCCGTTCCAGCGGCACCTGGCCGGTTGCGACCTGCAATAGCCCGGCATCGGCATGCGGGCACAGCGCGCGCGTCAGACCTGGGTTACGGAGATCGCCGTCGATCAGCAGGGTCTTGATGCCCAGCGTGGCGAGCGACAAAGCGAGGTTGGCGGCAAGCGTCGTTTTGCCTTCGCTCTCCAAAGCCGAGGTGACAAGGACGACCTTGATCGGCTGAACCCGCATGGTGCGCTGCAGGGCGAGACGGATAGCGCGTATCGCTTCTGCGAAAAATGTACCGGGCGCATCCAGCGCGTAACGCATCAGGGGTGGCTGCAGCACGGCCGGTAACAGTTTCGTCGTTGTCGGGTCGTAACGGCCGAGCTCACTCCGTCCGCGTTTCGCCAGCCTGGCGAGTTCACGCGCGCCGATCAGCGGAACCGCGGCAAGCGCCGGCACCCCGGATATCAGCTCCGCCTGTTCGAGCGTCTTCACCCGCTCGTCCAGGTAGTCGGCGAGAAACGCCAGAACACTTCCCATGCCGAGGCCGAGCGTGAGCGCAAGCCCCAGAATGAGCCAGGTCTTGGGCCAGGACGGCGCGATCGGTACGCTGGCCTTGGTGACCACGTGGGAGTCCGGCATGTCCAGACTCTCCTGCGCCGTGGATTCCTTGTAGCGAGCCAGATAGGATTCATAGAGGGTGCGATTGGCCTCGGCCTCCCGCTGCAGCTCGCGCAAGCGCACCTGCGCCGGGCCTGAAGAGCTCGAAACACCCTGCAACTGGTCGAAACTCTGCTGCAGCGACGCCTCGCGCGAGCGCGCGACATCGTAATCGTGCTGCGCGCTTTGCAGGATGCGCTGGATTTCCTCATTGATAAGACGCTGGGTGTCCCGCAATTGTGCGTGAACATTAGCGACTAGCGGATGACGTGGCCCGTATTTGCTCGAAAGATCGGCTTCGGTCTTTGCGATGTCGGCATACTGCGCGCGCAGCTTGCTGATGACGTCGGACGAGATCGCGGCGCTGAACCCGCCGGGGTCGCCGCCGGATTTATTCAATTGCTGGGCCTGCTCGAACTTTGCGCGCGCCTCGGCAGTCTGGACACGGGCGGCGATCAGCTGGTTGTTGAGGTCGGTGATCTGCTGATCGTTTACCGTGACGCCTTGCGACACCGTCAGATTATTGGCAGCGCGGAAATCCTCGACCGCCCTTTCCGCCGCCCCCACCCGCGATTTCAACCCATCGATCTGGCCGTTGAGCCAGGTGGACGCTATGCGCGTCGAGTCGTTCTTGGCGCGGACCTGTTCTTCGAAATAGCCCTCTGCCACGGCGTTGGCGATGACGGCGGCTTTTCGCGGCGATTCCGAGCTGACGTTGATATCGACGAGGAAGGTGGTGCCCTGCCGGGTTACCTTCATCCTCCTCTGGAGGATGTCCACCGCCCCGGCCTTGGCGGCATCTTCCGGGCTCGCTCCGGCTTCGGGACCGCGGCTGCGGAATAATCGCTTGATCGGGTCGAGCAGCCCGGGTTTCGGTATGAATTCCGGATCCTCGGTCAGCTTCAGCTTTTCCACCACGCGCTGCAGGATTGCAATCGACTGGATCAGCAGTGTCTCGCTTTCGATGGTCGCGTCGTCGGTGCCGAAATTCGACATCTGCATTGCCGCCTGATTCGATTCGATGGCAGTCGAGCGCCGGGGATCGACCAGGACGGTGGAAGTCGCGGTATATAATGTGGTGGTCACCATG
Organism: uncultured Alphaproteobacteria bacterium; assembly: GCA_963734795.1. Classification (GTDB taxonomy): domain Bacteria; phylum Pseudomonadota; class Alphaproteobacteria; order Rhizobiales; family Xanthobacteraceae; genus Bradyrhizobium. The sequence goes on along the minus strand of CAVTIW010000004.1, from coordinate 386,930 downwards.
AGATAGATCAGCGCCACCGCGCCCAAAGCGAGGGGAACTGCGGCAACCAGCTTCCAGCGGCGGCGCAGAATGCGCGCCAACTCGCGCAGATCCACGGTCGGCTGTGACCATCTTTCACCGACGCTACCGGCTTGCTCGCCTGCTTCGTCACGGGGTTGGTCAAAATTGCGCTGTAACATTGATTCCTACCTGATTTTTGTCGTAACTGAAGGTGGGAGTATTGCTGTCGCGAGCGGTATAGATATCAAAGAGCGAAATCGTGCCGAAGCGATTGAGTACATACTTGACGCTGGCATCCGTGCTGATGACGTGATCCTTGCGCAGCTGGCCGAAGAACTGGTCGTCCTCGTATCCGCCGGTGAGCGATAAAATAACGTTGCGACGTAGTTCGTAGTCGACTCCGAGCTGCAGGGCATTGGCGAGTACGCCGCTGGAACTTGTGTCGGCGGTTTCCGTGACGATCTGTTCGGCATTGAAGTGCACATCGAGCAGACGGGTCGGGCGCCAAAGCAATTTAGCGCGATAGGAGGGACCGGCGATGGTGCCGATCGTCGGGTCGTCGAACTGCTGCTGTACATAACCGGCGCCGAACTCGCCGCTGATCAGATTGGTCAGTTCGACTGTGATGCCGGACAGCGCCCGATAACCCTGCGAATCCAGCGGCTCGCCGGGAACGCCGCGAATGTCGCGTTGATTGCCCTCGACCCCGCTGAACCAGCCGAGCGTCTGCGAGAACGCATAGTCGATCCGGCCATGAACGGAATAGATCTGACCGTCGCGGCTGTCCTCGTTGATGACGGCGCCGTCCTGCGCGCGTGTCGATCCGTATTCGTAGGAATCGACGCGAATGCCGACCGATGCCGTCAGTCGATTGAATTGCTTGCGAAGACTGATGTCACCCGACAGCAGATCGTACGGCGTCGGCTGCACAGCATTGACCGGCGAACTGAGCGTGCCGACGCCCTCATTCAGATGGGCGATCTGAAAATTGGTAAGAACGGCAAGATCGTGGGATATGTCGAACCAGGCGTTGCCCTTGAGGCTCGCATTGGTCTGATCGAGGCCGGAATTCTGGTTGTAGGCGGTCGACTGCGTATCCAGCGTCAGATCGACGCCATGCTGTTCCCAAAGCGTATGCGCGTGCAACGAGGGTTCGACCACGGCGGCGATGTCCGAACGCTTCAAGGTGTTCGAGGAAAAGATATTGCTGTCGTAGAAGCTGCCGAACGTCAGTGCAGGGCTGAACATCCATGATCCGGCACGAATACCAACCGGCTCGTATCCGGGTTGTTGGCGAGTTTTCACCGGGGTATCCTCGGGAGGCACTTCTTCGCGGCTGTCCGGATCTGTTAGTTCCGGCAGCGATGATGGCTCGAATATCCGCTGTGCGTTCCATGGCGGAGCGACTTCCTCACTGGTTGATGGGATCATCTGCGCATTCGCCGGCGACACGAGGCCGATTACGATCGCGGCGGCAGGCGCCGGAGCGATCCTGAGACCGCGTCGGCGCAGCGAGTGTGCCGAACGATAAAATGAAAATCCACATTCCATCACTTGTCCTTTGGGGGAAGCGACCAGCGCCGCTGTCATTTCGCGGCCAAGATCGCTGCCCAAAAAACATCGTGAGCAGCTCACAAAGGCGTCAGCCTGGATGTGGTCCACATCGTCAGCAGCATCGCCGCACATCGCGTAGTCAGATCAGAGCGCCCCTCTCTTTCACTGCAACGCAAGGAGTGAGGAAAAGTTTTCCGCGTGCGAGACAAAAGTTGCACCGCAAAGAGACGACACTATGGCAACATCCCGTGTTTCCATCTTCGTGTCAGTTCAGCAGCGCGATGTCTCCAGATTCAAAACGAATCTCGAAGAGACGCTAGAAGTAGCGCTCCGGAATGCGGATGTTGTCGCCGGGAAAAACCGGAACGGGTGCGTCGAGAGCATAGGTCTCTTCAACGCCGGCGCCTGATCGACGCAAATAGACCTTGTTCTCATTGGCGCGATAGGTGAATCCACCGGCACTCGCGACCGCATCCATCACCGTCAGGCCAAGACGATAGGGATATTCACCGCCCTTCTTGACCTCGCCGAGAATATAATAGGGCCTGTACAGGGCGATCTCGACGTTCACCCGTGGATCGCGCACGATTCCCTTCGACAACGCCGACCTGATTGAACGCTCGAGCTGTTTTGTTGTTAAACCGGCGGCTTTGACGTGCCCCGCGAGTGGAATCGAAACCTGGCCAGTGCTGTCGATTTCATATTCTCCGGCAATATCCGGTTCGCCATAGACCTTCAGGCGAACTCTGTCATTCGGTCCAAGCACATAGCTTTCGGCCGGGTTATCGGTCGGCGCTGCCGATGGAAGCACCTGCGCTTGCGCTGAAGCGGGTGTCGTAAATCGTGCGCCGATGCCGGAGGCCGCAAGAATCACAAGAGTAGTGACTATAAAGAGCGACAAGCTGATGACGCTGATCAATCGTTGCTGCATGAATGCATCCCCACGAACGAGTGCTGTTACGCTGCGATGATAATTGAGCAAACAAGGCAAAAAAATGTGACGGCGGGCTCCGCCGGTATGGTCGGGGCAAGTAGTTTCTTACAAAACCAGAATCGCCGTGCCTTCGATGGCGACGCAGGTGAGCGTTCCCGTTCGCCACGCGCCGGTGTCGATGTTCATCCGGTTTCGCCTGATGTCGGGATGCGGCACCGGCGTGTGGCCATGAACGACGAACTTGCCGTGGTCCCGCGGCGAGTTGAGAAATTCCTGACGAATCCAGAGCAGATCGTGGAAGTTTTGTTGCTGAATCGGAACGCCTGGACGAATGCCCGCATGCACGAACAGGAAGTCGCCGCAGCAAAAGCTGCGGCGCAGGCATTGCAGGAAGATCTCGTGTGCACGCGGGAAGGCGCGCCAAAAACGACGATGCGCGTCAATTTCAGTGTCGATCCCCCGGCGCAGACTAACGCCGTAGGATGCCAGGGTCTGCATGCCGCCCAATTGCAGCCAGGGATGAAGGTTGGCTGGATCTCGCAAGAAATCTTCCATCACGGCCTCGTGATTGCCGCGCAGGCACACCGCGCGATTTTTCACCAGCCGCACAGATAACAAATCGATGACAGCCTTTGAATCCGGGCCGCGATCGACGTAGTCGCCCAGATAAACTTCGATCGCATCTTCGATCGGGCGGCGAGCAAGGTCGTCATCGATCCGCGTAATGGCGTCAACCAGCAAGTCGGCCCGGCCGTGGATATCGCCGATGGCATAGATGCGCATATTTGCCGGCGTCGCGGCGGCAACGAATTGTGAATTTGTGGCGGTCGGCGGTGGCATCGTGGGCGAAGTTCGACCACGGAACAGTTTTGCGGTCAAACAAAAGCAGTACTCGCGCCTAACCGTGGTGACCGGGTCTGGAAAAAGAACAGCCAGGCTAGAGAAAGAACAGCCGGATCAGGGCAATGATCGCGATCCAGGCGATCACATTCGCCGCGAGAAGGCGGGTCCTGAGCCGGCGAGCGGACGGATCGTGCCGTTGCAGCACACGGCAGTCTGCACGTTCAGCGAACATCGGCGCCTCCCTGGATGACGTTTCCAAGACAAGCGGCTCGTCAGCTACGGTCTCTTCAACCTTGCGGAGCTTGGCGATCATCAGCGGACCCGCGGCACGTCAAATGTCCATTCGCTCCGGTAGACTACGAGTTCGTCACAGTGAACAATCTTGCTCAAAAACGATGGCGCAACGGGTATCAATAGCAATCAATGTGATGCCGCGCCTGTTCCATTTTAAAAATAGAATCCAATTTCCAAAAAAGTTCCACGGTTCGCGATTATGCATGGCTGTGTCGATTCGAACGCAGCACAAGAAGCGAGAAAGTCGAACTAAGCGCCTCTCGATAAAACGATTTTTATGCGGCGCACAAATTACTTGACGCACTCGCTGCAGTCGCGCGCGAAACAATTCCGCTTTGCCGCCCCATTTCGCGCAAGAAATTTAGGAAAGTCTATCGAAGGAGATTTGCTGCGTGTCTTTCGCTGGCCGGGTTTTGCATCTGCGAATGATTCTGCGGTGACCGAGGATTGTTGGCTTTGCGTCGGTGCGCAGTGTTCCGATGCGGCGTTACCAAGAAGAAGGCTAAAGCAATGGCTCCTACCGTCGCAATTCGTTCGAATCAGGACGCAGTTCGTTCGAATCAGGACAATGTCATGCCGCTCCGGAAGGACCGGCGCTTTATATCGGTGCGACCGGTCGAGTGTCCTGGCAGCAGCGTCTATCGAAGCCGGCGTTCGCGCCACGCGGCGCGAACTGAACCATCGGCCTCGGTAGGGAAACGGGCTTTCGATATTGTTGTGGCAAGTGCGGCATTGCTGTTTTTCATGCCGCTGCTGATTGTGGTCGCCGTCGCCATCAAGGTCACCTCGCCGGGGCCGGTGCTGTTTCATCAAAGCCGGTACGGCTATCGAAACCGCTTCTTCAGGATCTACAAGTTGCGCACGATGCGCGTCGATGCCAGCGATTCGCGCGGCGTCAGGCAGACGGTGCGAGGCGATTCCAAAGTCACCCCGATCGGCAAGATATTGAGGAAAACCAGCCTCGACGAAATTCCGCAACTGATCAATGTCATCAAGGGCGACATGTCGCTGGTCGGGCCGCGCCCGCACGTTCCGGGGATGCTCGCGGCGCAACTGCCTTATGAAGACCTTGTACCTTATTACTTCCAGCGCCATAGCGCGCGGCCTGGAATCACCGGTCTGGCGCAGGTGAGCGGCTGCAGAGGCAGCACCGTCGAGTCAAATCGTGCCATCTCGCGGATCGACTACGATCTCGACTACATCGAGAAATGGTCGTTGCGCATGGACATCACGATCATCGCGCGCACGATCCGCAGGGAGTTCCTGTCGGGTAGCGGATTCTGAAATAACCCGGAAAATCGATCTGTTGGGGGGCGACACCATGATGCCGGCGCACGGCCGTATAGTTCCTGTCCTGCTGTCGGGCGGCACGGGCTCGCGGCTGTGGCCGCTCTCGCGCGAGGCCTGTCCGAAGCAATTGCTTTCGCTGCTCGGCGAACAAACAATGCTGCAGCAGACGGCGTTGCGGGTTGCGGATCCGTTGCTGTTTTCGCCGCCGATCGTGGTTGCGAATGCGGAACACCGCTTCGCCATCGGCGAACAGCTGCGCGCGGCGGGGATATCAGATCCCACCATCGTGCTCGAGCCATTCGGAAGAAACACGGCTCCGGCGGTGGCGATCGCGGCACTGCTCGCCAGCGAAGCAGACTCCGACGCCGTCATTCTTGCGATGCCGGTCGACCATTGGGTGCGTGACCCCGCGGCGTTCCGGGCGGCTGTGGCGACAGGCCTGACCGCCGCGCGCCACGGACGATTTGTTCTGTTCGGTCAACGCCCCACAGAAGCGGCCACGCGATTTGGCTACATTCGCGCGGGAGCGGGATTTGCGTCCATTCCCGACGTTTGCGACGTCGTCAATTTCGTTGAAAAGCCGAACCTCGCGATGGTGGAGCGGTTGCTGGCCTGCGATCAGCATCTTTGGAACAGTGGAATCTTCCTGCTGCCGGCCCGCGCGTTCATCGACGAACTGGAAATGCGGGCTCCCAATGTGCTGGAGGCGTGCCGCCGAACGCTGGCAGCAGCGACCCGCGACCTCGATTTCCTGCGGCTCGAGGAGCGCGCGTTCGAGACCTGTCCATCGATATCGATCGACTACGCCATCATGGAGAAGACAGACCGGGCGGTCGTGGTGACGGCTCAGTTCGACTGGAACGACATCGGAAGCTGGTCGGCGCTGTGGACCATGGGTGACAAGGATCGGTCCGGTAACGTGGCGGTCGGCGATGTCGTGCTGGAAGATGCTTGCGGATGCTACGTGCGCGGGGAGGGACCCCTGGTCGCGGCGCTCGGCGTCGAGGACCTCGTCATCGCCGCGACGCCGGATGTTGTTCTCGTGACCACGCGGGGTCGCGATCAGGATGTCGGCAGGCTTGTCGAGCGCCTCAAGACCAGCGGCCATCGTTCCGCAACGCAGACGCTGAGCGTGCATCGGCCATGGGGTTATTACCAGTCGATCCATGCAGGCGACCGCTTTCAGGTCAAACGCATCACCGTCAACCCCGGGGCGAAGCTGTCATTGCAGAAGCATTTCCATCGGGCGGAGCATTGGGTCGTGGTCAACGGAACCGCGATCGTGACGCGCGACGATGAGGAAATTCTGCTCCGCGAAAACGAATCGGTGTTTGTCCCGCTGGGCTGCATGCATCGCCTCGAAAACCCGGGAAAGGTGCCGCTCAATCTGATTGAGGTGCAGTCTGGAGCCTATCTGGGCGAAGACGACATCGTTCGCATGCAGGATATCTATCATCGAATCTGAACTTCCGGATTCCGGCCTGCCGCACATCGGGCTCCGAAAAGGTCAGGTCATGCAGCTCCTTCGAGCAAAAAAGAGAGAAAAGGTCGTCAGATGAATGCAAGGCAACGAACCAAAGTGCTCCTGAAGGAAGCGTTTCCGTCAATCTGGCTGCGCTGGCATTTCATGCATCATCCGAAATCGGCGGAGCAGGAGCTGTTATATCTCGATCGGATCGTGCCGGAGGGCTCCGTGACCGTCGATGTCGGCGCCAATTGCGGCCTCTACACCCGCAAGCTGGCGCGGCTGTCGAGACGGGTCCATGCGTTCGAACCGGCCCACAAGATGGCCGATCTGTTGCGGCGAACCTCGGCCTCGAACGTCAGCGTTCACGAGATTGCGTTGTCCGATCAGACCGGCGGTGCGGATTTATTCATTCCTCAGAGCGACCACGAACCGATCTACGGCCTCGCCTCGCTGGAGCCCACAGTCGGTGCGTCGAACAAGGGGGTGGTTGCAGTCAACGTGCCTACGGCGCGACTGGATGCGATTGTCCATCAGGACGTTGCTTTCGTCAAAATCGACGTGGAAGGACACGAATTGAATGTGCTGTACGGCGCGGTCGAACTGCTCGAACACAGTCAGCCCATATTCCTGGTGGAAGCGGAGGACCGGCATCGCGAGCAGGCCACCCGGTCGATCTTCGAGTTCTTTACAGACCGATCTTACAGAGGCTTCTTCCTGAAAGAGGGCAGCGCGGTCTCGATCGACCAATTCAGCCCCGCGGAGTTTCAGGATGTGAAGGCGTTGCTTCCTGACGGCGGCCGCAAGCGCGGCCGGTCGTACGTGAATAATTTCTTCTTCTTCCCGCCGCATCTGGATGGCGAGTCGATCCTGAACAGCTGACGGGTGCCAGGCACTGGGCGCTCGAAAATCACTTCAAATGTCGTTGAACAAATCACCACACAGGGTCGTCAATGCGTATTGCCATGGTAGGCGCCGGCTATGTCGGGCTGGTGTCGGGGGCGTGCTTTTCCGATTTCGGGCATGATGTCATCTGCATCGATAAGGATGAGGAGAAGATAGCCGCGCTCAAAAGCGGAGAGATCCCCATTCACGAGCCCGGATTGGCCGATCTGGTGGCCAGCAATGTGAGGCAGGGGCGCCTCGCATTCGATGACCAGGTGAAACCGGCGGTTGGCAGCGCCGACGTGGTTTTCATTGCCGTGGGAACGCCCTCGCGCCGGGGCGACGGGCACGCCGATCTGTCCTACGTCTTTGCGGCGGCGCGCGAGATTGCGAGGGCGCTTTCGAAATTCACCGTGGTCGTAACCAAGTCGACGGTTCCGGTCGGGACCAGCGACGAGGTTGAGCGCCTCATGCGCCAGGAGAATTCCGAGGCGGAGTTCGCGGTGGTCTCGAATCCGGAATTTCTGCGGGAGGGCGCCGCGATTCGGGACTTCAAGCATCCCGACAGGATTGTGATCGGCACCGATGACCCGCGTGCGCGCAAGGTGATCGCCGAAGTCTATCGGCCGCTTCATCTCAATGCGCCGCCGATCGTTTACACGGACCGCCGCACCGCCGAGCTGACCAAATACGCCGCGAATTCGTTTCTTGCAACCAAGGTCGCCTTTATCAACGAGATTGCGGATCTTGCGGAGAAAGTCGGCGCCAACGTTCAGGAAGTCGCGCGCGGGATCGGGCTCGATAATCGCATCGGCTCGAAATTCCTGCACGCGGGTCCGGGATTCGGCGGCTCATGCTTTCCAAAAGATACCATGGCGTTGATCAAGACCGGACAGGATAACGAGACGCCGTTGCGGATTATCGAAACCGTGGTCGCCGTCAATGATCAGCGCAAGCGTGCGATGGCCCGCAAGGTTGCAAATGCGATCGGCGGTAATTTGCGGGGTAAATCCATTGCGGTGTTGGGGGTCACGTTCAAGCCAAATACCGACGATATGCGCGATGCGCCATCGATTCCGCTGGTCACGGCGTTGCAGGACATGGGTGCGCAGGTTCGTGCTTTCGATCCCGTCGGCATGCCGCAGGCAAGGAAGATTCTTGAAAACGTCACCTTCTGCGATGACGCCTATGATTGCGCAAAAGGGGCGCATGCGCTCGTGATCGTGACGGAGTGGGAACAGTTTCGAGCGCTCGATCTCGGGAAAATGGCGTCGATCATGGCGAGTTCGGTAATTGTGGATCTTCGCAATATCTACTCGCCCGAAGAGGTGATCCGAAATGGCTTCCACTATTGCGGGATCGGGCGGCCCAGGCCGCTCGCTTACTAGCGTGCCGGACCTGAGGGAGACGGCGCTTTCTCGTCGCGATCAACCGGATGTCATCAACGGCGTTGCGGATCAGGCGATCCTGGTCACCGGGGCCGCCGGTTTCATCGGATACCATGTTGCGGAGCGATTGCTCAAGGCCGGGCGGCGCGTGGTCGGGCTGGATAATCTTAATTGCTACTACGATCCGGCGCTGAAACAGGCCCGGCTCGATATTCTGGGCGATCATTCCGGCTTCAGTTTCGAAAAACTGGATTTGGTTGATCGTGCGGCGGTCGAGCAATTGTTCGCGCGCTATCGATTCCCGGTCGTGATCCATCTTGCGGCACAGGCGGGTGTCAGATATTCGCTGCAAAATCCGCAGGCCTATATCGACGCCAATCTTGCAGGCTTCCTGAATATCCTTGAGGGGTGCCGAAACAACGGCTGCCGTCACCTGTTGTTTGCGTCATCCTCGTCGGTCTACGGCGCCAACACCCGGCTGCCATTCTCGGTGCATGACAACGTCGATCATCCGATCAGCCTCTATGCGGCGAGCAAGAAAGCGAACGAATTGATGGCTCATTCCTACAGCCATCTCTACGGCATCCCGAGCACCGGACTGCGGTTCTTCACGGTTTACGGGCCGTGGTATCGGCCTGACATGGCGATGTCGATCTTCGCCAAGGCGATCGTCGAGGGCAGTCCGGTCAAACTGTTCAATCGGGGACAGATGCGCCGGGATTTCACCTATGTCGACGATGTAACCGAAGCACTGGTGCGTCTGATCGATCGCGCGCCGCAGGGCAATCCGGAATGGTCGGGCGCGGCGCCGGATCCGGGATCAAGCGCCGCGCCGTGGCGCATCTACAATGTCGGCAACAACAAGCCGGAGGAATTGACGCGGGTGGTTGAACTCCTCGAGCGGGAATTGGGACGCAAGGTCGACCGCCAGTTACTGCCGATGCAACCGGGCGATGTCCCGGCGACCTATGCCGATATCGAGGACCTTGCTCGCGACGTGGATTTCCGTCCCGCGACATCCATCGAGGACGGCATCCGTCGATTTGCAGCGTGGTATCGCGTCTATCATGGTTTGTGATCGCGCCGCGGCGCGCCCGACACGATTTGCCGGATGCGGGTTAATGATCACCGGCGTTTTCCTGATTTCGAACTCTTGAGGAGCCCGGCTATGCTGTCTTCACGCCGATCGCGAGCCTGCATCTCCGCTCCCGATAGCAGGCAGGACGCCGGGCAGCTTGTGGAACGGAATAGCGCCCGCGTTATTAGGTATGCCATGGAGGTGTCCTGGAGTGATCTCAACAACGTGCAGGCGGCCGGAGACTATCCGTTCCGCGATGGGACGATCGCGGTCACATTTGCCGAAATAGCGATTTGGAAAAAGACCCCGGGTGCTCGATTTCGGCTGATGCGCAAACATCCAATTCAGGGCGAGTTTAGATATGTGCTTGGGCGGCAGCTCGACCAAAATCTGGCTGCGGCCGACAGCGAGCTCATCTATGAAAGCAGCAACGGCGATTCGTGGTGTCTGACCCGGAACCCGGTAACGGGCGCGCGAGCCGTGATGCACCGTCCGAACCCTCAATCGGGCGGCCAGGTATCGTATATCGAGGTCGAAAAATTCCTTTCAGAAAGCGCGAACGGACCTGAACACCGAGCGCTGAGGCGTTTGATGGAAACAAGCGCCCGTGTGGCCACCATCCTGATCGCCTATGATATTCACCCTCCAAAGGGCGAAGCGTATGACGAGCTTATCAAAGTCATCCAATCTCTGGGGACGTGGTGGCATCACCTTGAAACAATTTGGATCGTGCAATGCGCTCATACGCCGGGTGAAATACGAGACCGGCTGAAATCGCATATCGGAATTGAGGACCAGCTGCTCATCATTGATATATCCGGCGACGCCGCGGGATCGGTTGGGGTCAACGAGTCCGGCAGCAAGTGGCTGGAGGATAATATCTGAGCGCTAGCTAGCGGCCGCATCCTGTCGCGATGTGCGGATTTTGCGCCTGCGGCCGGTGGCGCACGTGCCCGAGCGGGGTCTGTGGCAAGTAACTGCCCGCACCAGGAACGCGGCGGCAGCGCATGGGCTCGACGCAACGAGACGATAGGCGTTGACCAAAACTCATGATACTGGACGATCCACAATCGACGCCCGAACCCGATATTTCGAATGTCGGACCTCGCCAAAGACCTGCATAAAAAGACGCGAAAAGCGTGGCTATCAGGGAGAACAGCATCATGATCGAACGGCGCAAGCTTCTGAAAATCGGCGCGTCCGGTATCGCGGCGTCGGTGGCGATGCCCTTCGTCGGTCGCACCGGATGGGCCGCCACGCCCACCCACACGCTCAAGCTGACATTTGCCGACACCCAGAACCACCCGCTTTATGACGTGCTCAAGCGCTTTTCCGACGACGTCTCGAAGCGCACGTCGGGCGCGGTGGAAATCCAGGTGTTCAGCATCGGGCAGCTCGGCAGCGGCACCAACATCCTGACCGGCTTGCAGACCGGCATCATCGATTTTTGCGCCCACACTTCCGGCTTCGTCGATACCATCTATCCGAAATTCCAGGTCGTCGACCTGCCGTTCCTGTTTTCCGATGCGACCTCCGCCGAGCGCCTGCTCGACGGGCCGACCGGCGTCAAGCTGCTCGACATGCTGCCGGCCAAGGGCATCTATGGCCTCGGCTACGGCCATTGGGGCTGGCGCGTGGTGTCGACCATCGACCGCAAGGCCCCCGAGCCCGAGGGCATGAAGGGCCTCAAGATCCGGGTGCAGCCGGGCGCCATCTTCGCCTCGACCTTCAAGGCGCTCGGCGCCAGCCCGGTCGCGATCGACCTGACCGAAGTCTATCTTGCGCTGTCGCAGCGCGTCATCGACGCCGTTGAGACCCCGATGATCTCGCTCGCCGCGACCAAGCACGACGAGATCGTCAACACCATCAACATGACCAATCAGGTCTACAACGTCGGCATCATGATGGCCAGCAAGGCCAAGTTCGACGCGCTGCCCGGCGACGCGCAGCAGGCAATCCGGGACGCCAGCGTCAACCTGACCAGGGATTGGCGCACCACGATCGCCGCCAAGAGCGACGAGGCGGCCCGGCGTTACAAGGCCAAGGGCATGAACATCGTCGAGGTCAATCGCGCAGATTATCTGAAGGCGACCGAGAGCGTGTACCCGCAGTTCAAGGAGATCATCGGTGCCGATCTGTACGGCGCGGTCCTGAAGGAAGCCGGGCATGCCTGATACGCTCTCGCTGTTGTCTGACGGCGAGATCACCCATGTGCCCGGATCGGTCGATCCGGGCACTGGCGCATTGAGGCGCGGCCCGGTCGCGAACCGGGTTCGCGCCGGGCTGAACGGGATCGATGCGGTCTTTCGCGCGGTCCTGGTGATTGCGCTGGTGATTCAGCTTGCGATCGTGCTGATCGGCATCGTGTCGCGCTTCTGGTTCGATGAATTGCTGTTGTGGGCCGATGAAGCCGCCAAACTGTTTCTGTCGCTGACGGCGTTTGTCGGTGGCGCGCTGGCGTTTCGCGCCCGGCACCACACCACCGTCGAATTCCTGACCGGAAAGTTTTCGCCGCGCTGGAAAACGTCCTTCGCGGTCGGAATCGATCTCCTGATCCTGGTGGCGGCGGTCGTGGTGGGATATGTCTCGCTCGATTTGCTGTCGATTTCCTCGACCTCGAACACCCCGATCTTGCAGATCAACGCGGCATGGCTGATCCTGCCGCTGACGGTGGGGCTGGCGCTGATCGCCTTGTTCGTGATCGAACGCCTGGTTTGCGACTATGTGCCACGGGCCGTGATTCCGGCGCTCTGCGTTGTCGCACTGCTGGTCGCGATCGTGTGCGCCATCAGCATGGTGCCCTCGCTTCATTTCAGCAACGGCGCCGCACTCGGCGTCATGCTGGTTGCTTTCCTGCTGGCGGTACTGCTGGGACTGCCCGTCAGCTTTGCGATGCTGCTGGGCTCGCTGACGTTCCTGTTGATCAGCGGCGTGGCCCCGCTGATCGCGGTTGCGCAGAATACCTTCGACGGCACCAGCAACTTCATTCTGCTGACGCTGCCGTTCTTCATCTGGGCCGGCCTGATCATGGAGAAGGGCGGCATCAGCCTGCGCCTGGTGCGGTTCGCGATGACGCTGGTCGGCCACATGCGCGGCGGTCTGCTGCAGGTGGTGGTGCTGACGGTCTACATGGTGTCCGGAATTTCCGGCTCCAAGATCGCCGATGTCGTCGCGGTCGGATCGGTGTTGCGGCGGGAACTGAAGAGGCAGGGCTACCGGCCCGAGCAGGGCGCCGCCGTGCTGGCGGCATCGGCGGCGATGTCGGAGACCATTCCGCCGAGCCTTGCCATGCTGGTGCTGGGATCGGTGGCCCCGATTTCGATCGGGACATTGTTCATCGCCGGTCTGCTGCCGGCGGCGGTGATCGCGCTGCTGCTGATGCTGCTGAATTATATGTTGTCACGGCGCGGCAACATGGCGTCGGTGCCGCGCGCGACCGCGGCGGAATTGCTGCGCGCCACCGGCGGCGCGATACTGCCGCTGGTGATGCCGGTGATCATGGTGATCGGCATCCGGTTCGGCGTCGCGACGCCGACCGAAGTCTCGTCGGTGGCGGTGCTGTATGGCTTGATTCTGGCCTTCGTCATCTACCGCGCCGTCGATGTCAGAGTGCTGTACGGCATCGCGGTGGAATCCTGCCTGCTGGCGGGAATGGTGTTGTTCATCATCGCCGCCGCGTTCTCGTTCGCCTGGACGCTGACCGCCGCCAACTTGCCATCCAACCTCGCGACGATCCTGCATTCGCTCGGCGACAACCGCACCGTGTTCATTCTTGGGTCGATCGTGCTTTTGATCGTGGTGGGGTCGCTGCTGGAGGGGCTGCCGGCGCTGATCATCCTCGGTCCGCTGTTGATGCCGATCGCGGGCCAGTATGGCATCGACATCATCCATTACAGCATGATCATGATCCTGGCGATGGGCGTCGGAATTTTCATTCCGCCGATCGGCATCGGCTTTTACGTTTCCTGCAGCGTGTCGGAGAGCCGTCTCGAAGCGACCAGCAAGGCCATGCTGCCGTACTTCGCGATCCTGATCGTGGGCGTGCTGGTGGTGGCCTATGTTCCCTGGTTCACGCTCGCCGTGCCGCGTCTGTTGCAGGGCCACTGAGCGCGAAGTGCGAACTTCATGGCCGCTTCTGGCGTGGGCCTGCCGCCGGGGGTGCGCCGCCGCCGTTTCCGGGTTGCGCGTCGAATTTCCGGCTGACATTGATAGCCGCCTCGTCGATATCGAGCAGGGAGCGACGGCCGTCCTCGATGAAGGCGGCCGAACGCTTGTTGAAACTCTCGGCCAGTTCGCGAATCGACTTCACCTTTTGGAAAAGTTCGCCGTCCTTGCCGTTGGCGAGGCCGGGCACGACGTTGTCGATTTTGGCGATCGTGCTGTCGAAGCTGCTGAAGGCGGTGTCGGCCTTGCGCAGCATGCTGTCGATCGCGTCGCCCTTGTCCGCCAACTTCGCGGTATAGGTTTCGAAACTCAGCAGCGCGTCCTTCATGACCGCCTGGTTGTTGACGAGAACCCGGTCGACATTGTGCAGGGTGTCGCGGGTCGACTCGACTTCGGTGAGGTCAGCCGTCAGGGTTGGAACGCCGTCCTCGTCCAGCGGCACCGGAGCTGCGGCCGCGGCGCCGCCGGTCAACGATATCGCCGCCACGCCGGTCAGCCCCTGGAATTCCAGGCCGACCACCGTGTCCTTGCGGATCGGGGCGCTGTTATCCACCATCACAAAAGCGACGATCTTGCGAGGGGTCTCCAGCTTCAGCGACATGACCTCGCCGACCTGAACACCGTCGAAGTTCACGCTGCCGCCTTTTTGCAGGCCGCTGGCGGAACCCTCGAAAATGATGCGAAGCGGACCGCGCTGCCGGACGCCGTGGATCTTCTGAAACCCGAGAAAGCCGACCAGCGCCACGGCGATCGCCGCCAGCGTCGAGGCTCCGATCACAAGATTGCTCGCGCGCGCTTTCATCCCGGAATCCGGCGGCGATGTGCTGGGTTGAGGGCGTTGATGCACGTCGCCATCTGCCGATTGTACGGGCAAAGCAGAAGCAGCGAAAGGCCGCTGCGGCAGGCCGGCGGCATCGGGGCGGGCAGGTTCGATCCGGCTCGATTAAAAATTGAAAAATGCCCGTCTTCTTGACAGCACAAAACCGCGGGATCACCCTCGATCCCGCTCCCGCTGCGCGCCTGGCCAAACAAGAAACAACAGTATCGGAGGAAGCCCATGCCAAAATTGTTGAGTCAGGGCGAAGTCGCCGGATATCGCGACCGCGGCTACCACTTCCCGATCGACGCGCTGAGCGCTCACGAGGTGGCCGATTTTCGCCGCAAGCTCGAGGACTATGAAGCCGCAAGCGGCGGCCCGATCAAGGCCGAGATGCGCCACCGCAGCCACGTGCTCTTTACCTGGATCGACGAGATGGTCCGCCATCCCAAAATCCTGGATGCGATGGAAGACCTGCTCGGGCCGAACATCCTGTGCTGGAATACCAGCTTCTTCATCAAGGAAGCCCATGATCCCGGTTTTGTCTCGTGGCATCAGGATGCCACCTATTGGGGTCTCAGTTCATCCGATGTCGCCACCGCCTGGATCGCCATGTCGCCGGCCAATAAAATTTCCGGGTGCATGAAGTTCATTGCCGGCACCCACCAGAGCCAGGTCCAGCATGCCGACACCTTCGACCAGAACAACCTGCTGACCCGAGGCCAGGAGATATCAGTCGATGTCGACGAGGCCAAGGCCGTCTATGTGGAGCTAGCGCCCGGCCAGGCGTCGCTTCATCACGTGCTGCTGTTCCACGGATCGGAGCCGAACCGCTCCGACGACCGCCGCATCGGCCTCGCCATTCGCTACATCCCGACTCATCTGAAGCAGGCGGTCGGGCAGAGAGATTGGGCCACGCTGGTGCGCGGCAAGGATAGCTACGGCCACTTTCAACCCGCCTATGTGCCGAAGCGCGACCTCGAGCCCGAGGCGCTGGCCTTTCACAAGGAAGTGTCCGAAGAACAGGTGAAAGTGCTTTATCGCGGCACCGGCAAGGCCGGCTACCGCGCGTGAGGTGGATTTACCGTTGCGCTTTGAGGCGTCATTGCGAGCCAACGGGTCGGCGCGAAGCGCGCCCGATACCGCATGATTCGCGCCGCGGTTTGGGCGCGTCACTGCTGCCATGATGTTTGGCCTCAGGGCCAAGCGGGCCCGAAACGTGATCCATGTCTTCGAGGAAATCGAGCGCCGGAAGCTTCGTCCTTTAGTTCGGTTCGGGTGGACTTGCAGGTTTCGGATCCTTAGCCCACAATCATTTCGAGCCAGGGGACGACGGATCCGTGAAATCCGGGCGTTCCAGCATCCGGACCATCTCCGACAACACCTCAAGAAACGCAAATTCCAGGGAGAAAATTGACATGCGCAAATTCGTATTGGCTGCAGCCCTTGTACTGCCGATGTTCGGTGGCGCTGCGGTGGCGCAGGACACGCTCAAGATCGGCTATATCGACCCCCTCTCGGGCGGCGGCGCCAGCGTCGGCGAAGTCGGCCTGAAGACCTTCCAGTTTCTCGCCGACGAATTGAATGCCAAGGGTGGCATCCAGGGCCAAGAAGGTCGAGATCGTCCCGCTCGACAACAAGACCAATCCGCAGGAAAGCCTGATCCAGGCGCAGAAGGCGATCGACGCCGGGGTCCGCTTCCTGACCCAGGGCAACGGCTCGGCGGTGGCCAGTGCGCTTTCCGACTTCGTCACCAAGTACAACGAGCGCAATCCCGGCAAGGAAGTGCTGTATTTCAACTATGCTGCGGTCGATCCGGTCCTGACCAATGCCAAGTGCAGCTTCTGGCATTTTCGCTGGGATGCGAACTCCGACATCAAGATGGAGGCGCTGACCAATTACATGAAGACGGTGCCGTCCATCAAAAACGTCTACCTGATCAATCAGGACTACTCGTTCGGCGAATCCGTTCGCACCACCGCCAGGGCCATGCTGGCTGCCAAGCGGCCGGACATCAAGATCGTCGGCGATGAACTCCATCCGCTGCTGAAGATCACCGACTTCTCGCCTTATATCGCGAAGATCAAGGCATCCGGCGCCGATACCGTCATCACCGGCAACTGGGGCCAGGATTTCGCGTTGCTGTTGAAAGCGGCGGCCGATGCCGGACTGAAGGTGAACTGGTACACCTATTATGCAGGTGGCACCGGTGGCCCGACCGCGATCAAGCAGGCTAACCTCAACCACCAGGTATTCCAGGTCGGCGAAGGCATCCCAAATCTCGATCACCCTTCCTCGCAGGAATTCGAAAAGGCGATCCGCGCCAAATACGACTTCAGCCTGTTCTATCCACGCGCCGTCAACGAGATGCGCATGCTGGCGGCGGCGGCGGACAAGGCCAAGTCGACCGATCCGGTCAAGGTAGCGCTGGCGCTCGAAGGCATGCAGTTCGAGGTGTTTGACGGCGGCAAGGGCTACATGCGCAAGGACGATCACCAGTTCTTCCAGCCGATTTATATTTCCTCGCTCGGCGAGCGCACCGAAAAGGAACCGTTCGACGAGGAGAAAACCGGCTGGGGCTGGAAGCTGGTCGCGAAGATCGACACGCCTGCGACCGAACTTCCGACCACCTGCAAGATGGAACGGCCCTGAGCGTTCGCGCCCTTGAAACAGTCCGCCCCGAACAAGCCTCGGGGCGGTCGTTTCCTTTGATCCCGGTGATGCGTCGTGCTTGAATTGATCGTCATATCCACGCTCAACGGCGTCCTGTTCGGCATGTTGTTGTTTCTGATGGCGAGCGGTCTCACCGTCATCTTCAGCATGCTGGGCGTTCTCAACTTCGCGCATGCGAGCTTCTACATGCTCGGCGCGTTCTTCGGCTTCCAGATCAGCCGCTGGTTCGGCTTTTGGCCGGCGCTGTTGATTGCGCCGCTGCTGGCGGGCGCGATCGGCGCCGGCGTCGAGCGCTATGGCCTGCGCCGGGTGCACCGGAATGGCCACGTCGCCGAACTGTTGTTCACTTTTGGTCTGGCGTTCGTGATCGAGGAAGTCGTTCAGATCATCTGGGGCAAGAGCCCGGTCGATTTCCGCGTTCCGGCACTTTTGGATTTTCCGGCCTTTACGATTTTCTCCACCAATTATCCGGCCTACAAGATGTTCATGCTGCTGGTGTCGATCGTGATCTTCGTCGGTCTGTTGCTTGTCCTGAAGAAGACGCGGATCGGCCTGATCGTTCAGGCCGCGCTGACCCATCCGCACATGGTCGGCCATCTCGGGCACAATGTCGGGCGCATCTTCATGCTGGTGTTCGGCGTCGGTACGGCGCTCGCCGCGGTCGCCGGCGTGATCGCAGGACCTGCGCTGGTGACCCAGTCGAACATGGCGGGATTACTTGGGTCCGATCCTGTTCGTGGTCGTCGTGGTCGGAGGGCTTGGCTCGCTGCCGGGCGCCTTCGTCGCTTCGCTTCTGATCGGCCTCGTGCAGACCTTCGCGGTGTCGATGAACGGCTCGCTGTCCGGCGCCTTCGGTCCGCTTAGCTCCGCCTATGCCTCGACCTGGCTCTCCGACATCTGGGACGTCACCATTGCGCAGATCGCGCCGATCCTGCCCTATTTGCTTCTGGTGCTGATCCTGACCTTCCGCCCGATGGGGCTGCTCGGGACGCGCGACACATGAGCGAGATCACCTCAAGCGCCGCCCCTCCGTTACCGGCCGCGGCAGAAAAGCTCAAATTCTATGGCCTCTGGGTGTCGTCCGCGATCGTGCTTCTGCTGCTGCCGAGGATCTTCGGTTCGGGCGGCTCGCTGACGACGTTCAGCCTGATCGGCATCTCCATCATCTTCTCTCTGTCCTACAACATCCTGCTCGGCCAGACCGGCATGCTGTCGTTCGGGCACGCAGTGTATTACGGCCTCGGCGGCTTCCTGGTGATCCACGCCATCAACATCATCGGCGCCAACAAATTGCCAGTCCCACTTCCGGTCATTCCCCTGATCGGCGGCCTGAGTGGACTTGCCTTCGCTGCCCTGCTCGGCTGGGTCTCGACCCAGCGCGCCGGGACGGCATTCGCAATGATCTCGCTCGGCGTCGCCGAGTTGATCGCTTCCTCCGCGCTGATCCTGCGCACCTTTTTCGGCGGCGAAGCCGGTGTCTCCGCCAACCGCACCAAATTGCTGAAACTGTTCGGCTGGAGTTTCGGTCCGCAGATCCAGATCTATTATCTGGTGGCAGCCTGGACGATGATCGCGGTGATAGCGATGTACGCGCTGACCCGCACGCCTTTGGGGCGCATGTGCAACGCCGTGCGCGACAATCCCGAGCGCGTGCAATTCGTCGGCTACAATCCCCACGTTGTCCGTTACCTCGCGTTTTGCTTTTCAGGATTTTTCGCGGGCATCGCGGGCGCGCTGGCGGCGATCAATTTCGAGATCGCCAATTCCGCGTATTTGGGCGCGGAACAATCGGGAACGGTGTTGTTCGCGACGTATATGGGCGGCGTCGGCTTCTTCATCGGCCCGATCGTCGGCGCAATCTTCGTGACGCTGCTGTCGCTCGGCCTTTCCGATCTCACCCAGGTGTGGCAGCTCTATTTCGGGCTGATTTTCATTGCGGTGGTGATGTTCGCGCCGGGCGGCATCACCGGACTGTTGATGATGCATCGTCCGCTGGTGAAAGCCGGCACCCTGACCAAGGTCGTGCCGAGCTATCTGATCGCCTTGGCGCCGACGCTGGCGATGATCGCCGGCCTCATCCTGTCGGTTGAGACGATCGTGCACTACACCGTCAATCCCGGCGACGATCCGCACATCAAGGCATTTGGCGTCGGATTCGATGCAGCGAGCCCGTATATATGGGCGACGGCGGCCGTTCTGCTGGGAGGCGGATTTCTGGGGGCGCGCAAAACCTGGACCTGGGTCGGACAGGCGTGGGACGACGCCACGAGCACCGCCCGTGACAAAGGAATGGCCGCATGAGCGCCGCGATCGAACTTCGCGGGGTGGAAAAGCGCTTTGGCGACGTTGCCATCATCCGCAATATCAATTTGAGCGTCGCGCCGGGCGAGCGTCACGCGTTGATCGGCCCGAACGGCGCCGGCAAATCGACCACCTTCAACTTGATCAGCGGATATATGACGCCGAGCTCAGGCAGCGTGCTGCTGCGCGGCCAGGTGATTTCAGGCTTGCCCCCCTACCAGATCAATCGCCGCGGGTTGTCGCGCAGCTTTCAAGTCACCAACGTCTTCGCCAATATGACCGTATGGGAGAACCTGCGCTGCGCGGTGCTTTGGCCGACCGGCCAGCGCTACGCCTTCTGGAAGAACATCGACAATCTCCCTGAGGTGCGCGACCGCACCGCGCAAATCCTCACTGACATCAACCTCGCCTCGCGTCGCGACGTGCCGGCAGGCCTTCTGACCTATGCCGAGCAGCGTGCGCTGGAGATCGGCATCACGGTAGCCGGCGGCGCCGATGTCATTCTGCTGGACGAGCCCACCGCGGGCATGAGCCACGCCGAAACCGAGCGAGCTGTCGCCTTGATCCGGCGCCTAACCGAAGGGCGCACGCTCCTGATCGTCGAGCACGACATGAGCGTGGTGTTTGGCCTCGCCGACCGGATTTCGGTGCTGGTCTACGGTCAGATCATCGCTTCGGGCACGCCGGAAGAAATCCGCAGAAATCCGAAGGTGCGCGAAGCCTACCTTGGCGAGGAGGCGGCATGATGCTGGAGGTCGCCGACCTGCACGCCTACTACGGCAAGAGCCACATCCTGCAGGGCGTCGAGATGCATATCGATGCCGGCGAGGTCGTCAGCCTGCTCGGGCGCAACGGCGTCGGCCGTTCCACCACGGTCAAGGCGATCATGGGCGAGGTAGCGCCGCAGGGCTCGATCAAGTTCAAGGGCCGCGACATCGCGGGATTGCCGAGCTACCGGATCGCGCATCTGGGCCTGGGCTACGTTCCGGAGCATCGCGATATCTTCCCAAGTCTGACTGTGCGACAGAACCTGATGCTTGGCATCAAGGATATCAGGCGCGCCGGCAAATGGCGCCTGGAAGACATGCTGGCGATGTTTCCTAACCTCGCGGCGAGGGCCGATACGCCGGCCGGCGTCCTGTCGGGCGGCGAAAAGCAGATGCTGACCATTTGCCGTACGCTGATGGGCGACCCCGAACTGATCATGATCGACGAGCCCACTGAGGGTCTCGCGCCCCTGATCGTGCAGCAGGTCGGCGACCTCATCGCCGAAATTGCCCGGCGCGGCGTTGCCATCCTGCTGGTGGAGCAGAAACTCTCGATCGCGATGCGGATATCCCACCGCGTCTACGTCATGGGCCACGGCCGCATCGTGTTCGAGGGCACGCCCGCCGAACTCAGGGAGAACTCGGCCGTCCGCAAGGAATGGCTGGAGGTCTAGTCCAGGATTTGACCGGGCGTCGTTCGTTGCGGCGCATGAGTCCGGTTTCGGACCTCGCGTGAGGTCCGACGTGAGTCCGGAAGGCGCACCAAAGCGGACGTCCGTCGACGCCACGGAGTTATGAGATCACGCTCTCATTGCATAGACCGCACTCGAGTCGGGCTCTCACGTCAGCGTCCATTCCTCGGCACTGGCGCCGGCCAGCGCGCGGACCCGGGCCTCGTCGGCGGCGAGCTCGTGGGCCGGTCCGGAATAGACCACGATGCCGTCGTCCAGCACATAGGCGTCGTCGGCAATCTCCAGGCTCATCCGCGCGTTCTGTTCGACCAGCAGCACCGAAATGCCCTCGGCCTTCATCTGCTGGACGATGCGAAACACCTCGCGCACGATCAGCGGCGCCAGCCCTTGCGAAGGCTCGTCGAGAATCAGCAGCCTCGGATTGAGCAGCAGCGCGCGGCCGATCGACAGCATTTCCTGTTCGCCGCCGGAAAGCTGGCGGCCGCGGTTGAGCTTGCGCTCCTCGAGGCGGGGGAACAGCTGGTAGATTCGCTGCACCGTCCAGGGGCCGCCGCGTTCGAGCGGAACCTTGAGATTTTCCTCGACGCTGAGATTGGCGAAGATGCGCCGGCCTTCCGGCACATAGCCCACGCCCTGGGCGGCGATGCGGTAGGTCGGCCAGCGCGTGGTGTCCTCACCGAAGATGGTAATCTTGCCTTCGCGCGCCGGGGTAAGACCCATCAGGCTGCGCAGCGTGGTGGACTTTCCGGCGCCGTTGCGTCCCAGCAGCGCGGTGATCTTGCCTTCGGCAACCTCGAGGCTGACGCCGTGCAGGATATGGCTCTTGCCGTAATAGGTGTGGAGGCCTTCGGCGGTCAGCGCTGCGGTCATGCGGCATTACCCAGATAGGCGGCCTGAACGGTCTCGTTGGCGGCGATCTCCTGCGGCGTGCCTTGCGCCAGCATCCGGCCCTGGTCGAGCACGCAGATGCGGTCGGCGAGATGAAACACCACGCGCATGTCGTGCTCGATCAGCACGATGGTGTAGTTGCTGTCGCGGTGCAGCCTGCGGATCAACTGGGTGATCTGGTAGGTTTCCTGGTCGCCCATGCCGGCGGTCGGCTCGTCGAGCAGCAGCAAATGCGGCTTCAGCGCCAGCGCCATCGCAATCTCGGCAGCGCGCTGATCGCCGTGGGCGAGTTCGCCGACCAGCCTGTCGGTCTTGGTTTCCAGTGAAACCAGCTTCAGCGTCGCTTCGACGTGGCTGTGGATTTCGGCTTTCTCCGACCGGGTTGATCCAGGGCCGCAACCGGTATCCGCCGGCCACTTCCGCGGCGATGCGGACGTTTTCGAACACCGTGAGTTCGGGAAAGATCTCGGTGATCTGGAAGGTTCGGGCCATGCCGCGCGCGACACGCTCATGGGTTGCCAGCCTGGTGATGTCGCGGCCGTCGAAGGTGATGGCGCCCGAGGTCGGCGGAAAAAATCCGCTGATCAGGTTGAAGAAGGTGGTCTTGCCGGCGCCGTTCGGCCCGATGATCGCGCACAATTCCCCCTTCGCCACGTTGAGCGACACGTCGCGCACCGCCACCAGATTGCCGAACCGCTTGGTGACATTCTGGATTTCGAGAACGTTCATGCCTTGCTCCGCTGCAGGAAGCCGAGCAGTCCGCGCGGGAAGAACAGCACCACCAGCACGAACAGCAGCCCGACGAACGACATCCAGTTGACGGTGATGCTGGACAGATAATCCTGCAGCACCACGAACACCGCAGCACCAAGCAGCGGCCCCCAGAAGCTTCGCATCCCGCCCATCACCGCCATCATGACGAAATCGCCGGACTGGCTGTAGTGCAGCCCCCTCGGGTCGGCGAAATTGTTGACCAGCGCATAGAGCGCGCCGGCAAATCCCATGAAAAAGCAGGACAGAGTGAAGGCGATCCAGATGTGCCGTTCCACCGGAATGCCGAGGAAGCGGGAGCGGCGCTCGTTCTCGCGGATCGCGATCATGGTGCGGCCGAACGGCGAGCGCAGGATGAATCCCATGGCGCCGACCGCCAGCGCGAAGCAGAACAGCACGAAGAAATAGAAATTGTTGGCGCTGGAGAGAATGTCGAGCTTGAACAGGCCAAAGTCGAGCGGCTGGCGCGAGAAGCCGCGCAAGCCGTCGTCGCCGCCGGTCAGCGAACTCCACTGAAACGCGATGTAGTAGAACACCTGGCCGAAGGCGATCGTCACCATCGCGAAATAGACGCCGCGCCGCCGCACGATCAGCGTGCCGAGGATGCCGCCGCAAAGGCCGCCCAGCAGCATTCCCGCGACTAGAGCGAGCGGCGTGCTCAGCACCAGGAATTTCAGCGTCAGCCCGGCGCCGTAGGCGCCAAGGCCGAAATAGGCGGCATGACCGAACGACAGCACGCCGGTGAATCCCAGCAGGAAATTCAGCGACATCGCCGCCAGCCCAAGCACCAGCACCCGGGTGGCGAGCGCGGTATAGCCGCCGAGCGGCGCCATCCAATAGGGGGCGAGCAGCAAGGTTGCCCAGATCGCCGCGAGGACGATCAGCTTGCGGGTCTGTTCGGCGCTCAACTCATCATTCCTTCTTCGCCGAACAGTCCGCGCGGGCGTATCAGCAGCACCACCGCCATCATGACGTAGATCACCGCCTCGCTGGCGGCCGGGAGGAACACCGCGGTCAGTCCCGATGCGACCCCGATCAGCAAACCGCCGATCAGCGTTCCCGGCAGGCTGCCGATGCCGCCGACGATGATGGCAATGAAGCTCGGCATCAAAAGGCCGGTGCCCATGGTCGGCTCGAGCCCGAGTTGCCCGGCGGCGAGCACGCCGCTGAGCCCGGCCAGAAAAATGCCGACCGCGAAATTGAGCGAGCGCAGCATCTGCACGTTGATCCCGAGCGCCGCGACGGTTTCGAGGTCGAGCGTGCCGGCACGGATGCGAACGCCCAACCGGGTGTAGCGCAGCAGCAGGAACAGCAAGGTCACGGCGATCATCACCACCGCCACCATGAACAGGCGATAGCCGGTGATGAAGAACAGATCATTGCTCAGCGGCTGCGCCAGAAATGCCGGAATGGTCACCGGCTTGCCCTGCGGGCCCCAGATAAAGCGGGTGCCGTCCTCGATGATGAACGCCAGACCGAAGGTCAGCAGCAGGCTGTAAAGCGGATCGCGTCCATAGAGCGGCCGGATCAGCACCCGTTCGACGGCGAGCCCGATAATGGCGGTCAACGGCGGCGCCAGCAGCAGCGCGCCCCAGAAGCCGATATAGGGCGTGATCGTATAGGCGATGTAGCCGCCGATCACCAGAAAGCCGCCATGCGCGAAATTGATGACGTTGCTCAGATTGAGAATCAGCGAAAGGCCGAGCGCCATCAGCACGTAGAAGGCGCCGATGATGAGCCCGTTGGTGACGTTGAACAGGAGAAGTTGCGTCATAAATCACCGGATGAGAAAAACGAGCATCTGATCCGGGAGGCATCGGCTCCCGGACCTTAAGGAAATAGCGGACCTTATATTATGCCGGCCACTGAATGGTGCAGCCGGTCTCGCCGACCGCCGGCGCGGTCTTGTCGCCCGGGACGACCTCGTCGACGCGGAACAGATCTTCCGGATCGTCCTTGCCCTTCGACTGTGCCTCGCCGACGAAGGCGGACGTCATCAATTGATGATCGCCCTTGCGGTAGTAGCACTTGTTCGGCTGCAGCTTGACGTCGTCCGGCAGTTCGAAGTTCTCCAGGGCGGTTGCGAGCTTGACCGCGTCGACGGTTTTCTCCTGGTTCGCAACCAGGGCGAATGCTCATCGCCGAAGTGTAGCCGAACCAGTGCCGCGCGGTCGGCACATTGCCGCTGTTGACCTTGCGAACGTCGGCGACGAACTTGTCGACGCCGGGAACGCCCGGCTGCTTCCAGTACCATTCGAACATCCAGATGCCGATGCGCGCCTCCGGCGGCAAAGCGGCCAGCAATTCCAGCTCCTGCTGGGTGCCCGCCACGTGGATCTGCTTGTTGAGGCCGAACTGCACCACCTGCTTCAGGCAGTTGATCATGTCGGAGCCCTGCACCAGCAGGATCATCACGTCCGGATTTGCCGCCCGCGCCTTGATCAAATAGGCGGAGAAATCGGTGGTGCCGAGCGGCGTCAGCTCGTTGCCGGTGACGGTGCCGCCGAGCTTCTTCAGGTCGTCGGTGCAGGCGTCATACAGCGTATGGCCGAAGGCGTAGTCGGGGGTGATGAAGTGCCACTTCTTGCCGTACTTGCTGTACAGCACGCTCGATACCGAATTGGCTTCCATCCGCGTGGTGTTGCAGACCCGGAACACGTTCCATTTGCAGTCCTTGCCGGTAATCGAATCGGTGTGGCCGCCGGAAACGATGTGCAGGATTTTCTTTTCGGCGGTGACCTGGGCGATCGCGGCTGCAATGCCGGAATTGACGTCGCCGATCATGAAGTTGACGCCATCGCGCTCGATCAGCTTGCGCGCCTTTTGCACGCCGGTGCCGACGTCATTGGCGGAATCTTCCACCAGCAATTCGACCTGGCGTCCGAGCATGCCGCCTTTGGCGTTGATCTGCTCGACGGCGAGCTTGGCTCCCATCACCTCGTTGCCGGCGGGTGCGGCGTAGACGCCGGTGAGAGGATCGACCATGCCGATCCGGATCGGCGTCTCGCCGCGGGCCTGGATGATGAAGGGTGAGGCCACCTGGAAGGCACCCAGCGCGGCGGCGCCCTTGATCAGGCTACGACGATCGAATTTCGGGTTGAAAACCTGCGAGGTCATGAATTCTCCTTGGAGGGATCGCTGTTTTTTTGAAGTTTGGGGCGCCTGGTGCGTCGAGGCACCAGGCGCCCTGTCGATTTTTATCAGGCCGGCCACTGGATCTTGCAGCCGGTGTCCTCGGCCGGTCCGGCGGCTTTCTCGCCCGGCACGGGGTTTTTCACCGTGAACATATTGTCCGGATCGCCCTGGGGCGGATGGGCCTCGCCGACGAACACGGTGCTCATCAGTTCGTGGTCTCCGGCGCGGAACGCCGGCGCACCCGGTTGCAGGGCGATTTCCGGCGGCAGTTTGAATCCGGCCAGCGCCCGCGCCAGCTTCGGGGCGTCGAGCGTCTTCTCCTGGTTCGCAATCACCGCCAGCGTCTGTACCGACGCATAGCCGAACCAGTTGCGCGCGGTGGCCGCCAGACCGGTGATCTTCTTCATCGACGCATTGAATTCCGCGACATGCGGCACGCCCGGCTGATCCCACCACCATTCCATGGTCCACCATCCGACGCGCGCGCCGTCGGGCACGGCGCGGATGCTTTCAAGCTCGAACAGGGTGCCGCCGACGGCCATTTGCTTGTCCAGGCCGAACTGGACGAACTGCTTCAGGCTCGACACCTGGTCGCCGCCGCCCATGACGTTGATGAGCACCTGCGGACCGTAGGCCTTGGCCTGGATCAGGTAGGCCGAATAATCCGGGGTGCCCAGCGGGACCAGCGAGGCGGCAGAGGTGCCGCCCGCGGCCTTCAAGAGCTTCTCGAAGCCCGCCTGCACCGAGTGGCCATAGGCGTAGTCCGGCGTCAGGAAGTACCACTTCTTGCCGAACTTCTCCATCAGGGTAGCAGCGATGGCGTTGGCGTCCATCGAGGTGGAGTTGCAGATCCGGAACACGTTCCAGGAACAGTTGGCGCCGGTGATGGGGTCGGTGTGGCCGCCCGAGACGATATGGAGCACTTTCTTTTCGCTGGTGACCTGCGCCATCGCGATCGCAATGCCGGAATTCACGTCGCCGATGATGAAGCTCACCTGGTCGCGTTCGATCAGCTTGCGCGTCTTCTGCACGCCGGTGCCGACGTCATTGGCGGAGTCTTCGACCAGCAGTTCGACCGGCCGGCCCAGGATGCCGCCCTTCTTGTTGATCTCCTCGGCGGCGAATTTCGCTCCCACCACCTCGCTCTGCGCAATCGCGGCATAAACCCCGGTCAGCGGATCGACCATTCCGATCCGAACCGGCGTCTCGCCGCGGGCCTTGATGATGTAAGGTGATGAGAATTGCACCGCAGCAATCGCGGCGCCTGTTTTGAGAATAGTCCGCCGATCGACCGGCAAGGACCGTTGCGAGAAACCCATACTGTCCTCCCAGACAAGGTGACGTCTCTTGATCGCAGGCATTCTTCGATGCCTTTATGGGCCGGGAGCGTAACCCTTCCGGTTTGGTTTTGCCAACAGTAACCCGGGAAATTTCTGCGACCTTTGGACTAGACCGCGGGCGCTTAAGATGCGCCGTCGAGTCCGCGTCCGCCGTTACTGAACAAGGGACGCCCTTGCGGCGAGCAGTGCCTGGCAAAAAATATTCCGGCGCTGTCGATTTGGCTCCGGTTCAATCGTCTGTAGGGGCCGATCGGGTCGCAGCCGCGAACCTGGGCACCCAATAAGGAGGCTAAGGTGACAACCGACCTCAGATACCTCGCTTACACGGCGATGCTGACTGCCGCCTTGTGGATTCCGTACATTGTCTGCCAGGTGAGGACCAACGGTCCGCTCAAGCCGACAAACTATATCGACCCGGCCCTGCCGCGGCCGGTCCCTGCCTGGGGGCAGCGCGCGCATCGGACCTATCTGAACGCGGTCGAGGTTTTCGCTCCCTTCGCAGCACTTGTGGTTGTCGCGCAATTGGCCGGAAAGGCGAACACGATGACCGCGTTCTGGGCCGCCAGCTTCTTCTGGCTGAGGCTGGCGCACGCCATCGTCTATTGGGCCGGGATTCCCTACCTTCGAACGCTCCTGTTCACGCTGGCATTCATTGCCGAGGCGGGGATTTTCTGGCAAGTGATCAAGTAGTTTTCGAAAACCGAAGCTCCGGGATCATGATCGCACCAAGAGCGCGCCGTCCGTCAGACGGCGCGACCGCGCGGTACGGTCGCGGCGCCATCAATGCGTCGCGGCGCTTTTGGCGGCGGCGTTGTTGAGCACGATCAGGCCATCGACGGCGACGCCGGTCCTGGTGTTGATCAGAAATGGATTGACGTCGATCGAGGCGATCCGGGTGCCGGCGTCCGCCATCAGGTTGGACAGGCCGACCAGCGCCTTCACCGCCGAGGCCTCGTGCAGCGCGGGCTTGCCGCGATAGCCCTTCAGTTTCACGCCGGCCTTGGTGCGGTTGATCAATTCCCTGGCGTCGGCGGCGTCGAGCGGAGCCCCGGCCAGCGCGACATCCTTCATCAGTTCGATATCGACGCCGCCGGTGCCGAACAGCACCACCGGTCCCATCTCGGCGTCGAGCGAAGCGCCGACCACCAGTTCAAGGTCGGCCTTGACCTGCTGCGCGATCAGGATGCCTTCGAGCCTGGGTTTGTTCTTCAGTTTTTTGACCCGCGCGGTGATGGCGTCGAACGCCTTCTTGACTTCGGCTGCGCTGTTGAGGTTCAGCACCACGCCGCCGATGTCGGATTTGTGCAGGATGTCCGCGCTGACCACCTTGGCGACCACGGGAAAGCCGATTTGTCTTGGCGATCCTGACGGCGTCGGCGGCGGTCTGCGCGATCTCTTCCTTCGAGACCGGAATGCCGTAAGCCTTAAGCAGCTTCTTGGACGCGACTTCGTCGAGCGCGGCACCTTTGGCACCCTTGAGCGTTCGCTCCAGCGTCGCGCGCGCGGACGCACTGGAGCTTGACACGACATCCGGCACTTCCTTGCGCAGCGAGGCGTAGTCGATCAACGCCTTGATCGCGCCGACCGCGCGGTCGAGGCCCTGCATGACCGCGATATGCGGCAGCGACTTGCGCAGGCTCTTGGTGAATTCGGTGAAGCCGATCGACATCGTCGAGATATAGACCACCGGCTTGCTGGCGGTGGCCGCCATCTCGTTGACGATGCGCAGATTCCGTTCGCGCAATTCGTGCGGCGCCTTGGGCAATTCGGCGTCGATGATGACGATGTCGGTGTCGGGATCGTCGATCATGATCCGGATCGACTGCATGTAGACCGAAGGATCGACCACGGCGGCGAATCCGGCGTCGAGCGGATTGCCGACGATGCTGCCGGGGCCGAGCATTTTGGCGAGCTTGCCGCTGGCGTTGGCGCTGAGGTGGGCGAAATTCAGTCCGGCCGCATGAAAGGCGTCGATCAGCAGGCCGCGCTTGCCGCCCGACAGCGTCACCGCGGCCAGCCGATCGCCTTTCGGCGGCTCGGCATGGACGAAGCATTCGGTGGTTTCGATCAGTTCGTCGAGCCCGCGGACGCGGATCACGCCTTCCCGGGTCGAGATCGCGTCGAAGGTCTCGATCGAGCCGGCCAGCGCGCCGGTATGCGCCATCGCGGCGGCGCGTCCGCCCTCGGAGGTTCCGAGCTTGAGCGCGATCACCGGCTTGCCGGCCGCGCGCGCGGCCTTGCAGGCACTGCGGAACACCTTGGTGTTGCGCACGCCTTCGAGATAAACCACGATCACGCGGACGGAGGGATCGGCGGCGAAATAGGCCATCAGATCCGGAGTCTCGAGCCCGGCCTCGTTGCCGGTGGTGACCATGTAGCCGACGCCGACGCCGCGATCCTCCAGCGCCTGGCGGATCGCCATCACGATCGCGCCGGATTGACCGGCGATCGCGACCGGGCCCGCCGCCATCGTGACGATGCGGTCGTCGATATTGGTGAACAGCTTTTCGCCGGCGCTCAGATTGCCGAGACAATTCGGGCCGGTGACGGCAAGGCCGGTTTCCCGGATCGCCTGTTGCAACTCGTCGGCGAGTTTCTGGCTTTCATCGTCCTGCAATTCGCTGAAGCCCGAGGTGACGATGGTCGCCGAGCGGGCGCCGGCCGCCGCGGCGTCGCGCAGCACCTGCACCGCGAAACGCGCCGGCACCAGCACCAGCACGTGATCGGGCTTTTCCGGCAGGCTGGCGAAATCCTTGTAGCAGGGCACGCCCCAGATGGTTTCGCGCCGGGAATTGACCGGATAAAGCCCGCCTTCGAACTCGTATTTGATCAAATTGTTCCAGATCCGCTCGGCGTAGTTGCCCGGCTTGTCGGTGGCTCCGACCAGCACGATGTTGCGCGGATGCAGCATGGCGTGGATGCTTTTGACGATCTCGCTGGCGTCAGACGAAGGTGACCATGGCGTGGACGAAACTGACGCGGTGCTTGCCTGAGCTTCCATCGGCGTAACCCTTACCCCTGGTTTTCTTGGTGGAATGCGCGATCGATCGCAGATCGCCACTCCCGATGCGTTTTCATTTCTTATTATTGATAGTCGGGGAGGGTGGCAACTCGCGCCGCCGGACATTGTCCGCAGGCCTGCCATTCCCGCACGCTTATCATCGCCTACCAGGCCGGTCGTGGGCGCGAGGGAGAGGCGATGCCGGCGAGCAGAACCGCGAGAATGCCGGTGAGAAAAATGCCGTCGAATGTTCCGGCGCCGCCGATCGAGGCCACCGGGGCGCCAAGGCCGCTGATGTTGTTGAGATTGAGAAGATCGGCGCCAATCAGCGTTCCCATCGAACCGCCGATATAGGCAAGCGGCGCGGCGTATTCGCGGGAGAGCACGAAGGCAAGGATCGCCGTGGTCACGACCGGTGCAAACACCGGCACGGCAATGCCAATGCCCGGCACCGGGGTGGCCATCGAATACATCACGAACGCGATGACCGCCGTGGTCAGCGTCGCCTTGAGCCAGAGTTGATATCGAATCACCAGATAGGCGGACATCAAGGTCGGAATCACGGCGCCGCCGACATTCACGGCCAGCACGGTACCGGGCCATGACGTAACGACAGGCACGACATACTGCATGCCGTAGAAATTAACGATCTGTCCCGACTGGACCGGCTCTCCGGGCAGGATCGTGATCGGAATGTTGAAGTAGCTGCCGACCAGCGAGCCGAACAACAGCAGCAAGGCGGTGCCCGGACTCACACCCAGGCGCATATAGGCATATCGAAGAATACGAAGCTGAACCAGGATGATCAGCCCCGCAAACAAAACCACCAGAATTGAGAACAATCCGGGTGTCAGTGGCAAATAATGAATCTGGGAACTCATGATCGCAGCGGGGTCAGTGTCGGTCGGTTGGGTTGGTTAATTATTTGGGAACCATCCCACGGGATCACAAGGATTAAATGTCCGGACCACCGGCCTTTCGCGAGAGCGCTGTTTCCGCTCTGCTGCGCAAGG
Source organism: uncultured Alphaproteobacteria bacterium (assembly GCA_963734795.1). Lineage (GTDB taxonomy): Bacteria > Pseudomonadota > Alphaproteobacteria > Rhizobiales > Xanthobacteraceae > Bradyrhizobium. The sequence goes on along the minus strand of CAVTIW010000004.1, from coordinate 355,637 downwards.
TTCAGCCCCATATCAAAGGCGACGGCAACAGGACGACCAGCATGCGTATCTTCCTCACCGGCGCCAACGGCTTTATCGGCGGCGCGGCAGCCTCGGCTCTGGTCGCCGGCGGCCACAGCGTTCGCGGACTGGTTCGTGACCGCGCCAAGGCCGACGCGGTCAAGGCCCACGGCATCGAGCCGGTGATCGGCTCGCTGGACGATGCGGCGCTGCTGCAGGCCGAAGCTGTGAAATCGGAGGGCGTCGTCAACGCCGCCAACAGCGGTCACCGCGGCGCGGTCGAGGCGCTGATCGCGGGGCTTGCAGGCTCGGGCAAGCCTCTCATTCATAGCAGCGGCACCAGCATCATCGCGGACAAGGCGATGGGCGAGCCCTCGGATCGGATTTTCCACGAGGATACGCCGATCGCGCCCGAGCCGGAGCGGGTGGCCCGGGTCGCGATCGACCGGCTGGTGCTTGATGCCTCCGGCATTCGCTCGGTGGTGCTGTGCAATTCGATGATCTATGGCCATGCCCTCGGGCCACCGGCGCAGAGCGTGCAGATTCCGGCGCTGGTGCAGCAGGCGAAAATATCCGGCGTGGTGCGGTACATCGGCCGCGGCCTGAACCGCTGGTCCAACGTGCATATCGCCGACGTCGCCGCGCTTTATGCGCTGGCGATCGTGAAAGCCCCCGCCGCAAGCTTCATCTATGTCGAGAGCGGAGAGGAGGCGCTGGGCGAGGTGGCGCGCGTCATCGCCATGCGGCTCGGTCTCGGCGCGGCGCAATCCTGGCCGACCGAAGCGGCGATCGATTTCTGGGGCCGCGAGAAGGCGACGTTCTCGCTCGGTTCCAACAGCCGCGTGCGCGGCAAGGTTGCCGCCGAAGTGCTGGGCTGGACACCGCGGCATCGTTCGATCACGGATTGGATTGCGCGGGAACTGGTGTGAGGCTTCGGTCGAAGGCGCGAGCCCCAGGCCGCTTTCCGGTTTGGGGCCGCGGGCCGCTGCCAAGCTTGCCACCCCACATGGTATCGCTATATCGGGGTTTTCCAGAACCTTCCACTCTGCCAGCAAGCGAGCCCGGTCATGACCACTGATACCGATACATCCGCCGTGTCCCAGCCGTTCCAGGCCGAGGTTGCCGAACTGCTGCACCTGATGGTGCATTCGGTCTATTCGGAAACCGATATTTTCCTGCGCGAACTGATTTCGAACGCGTCGGACGCCTGCGACAAGCTGCGCTACGAGGCGATCGCGGCTCCCGAACTGATCGCCGACGGGACGCCGCCGAAAATCCGCATCGCGCCCGACAAGAAGGCCGATACGCTGTCCGTGATCGACAGCGGCATCGGGATGGACCGCCAGGAACTGATCGACAATCTCGGTACCATCGCACGTTCCGGCACCAAGTCCTTCCTGTCCCGCCTGACCGAGGCCAAGGATGGCGCCGGTCTGATCGGCCAGTTCGGTGTCGGATTCTACTCCGCCTTCATGGTTGCCGATCGCATCGTCGTCACCAGCCGTCGCGCCGGCACCGACCAAGTCTGGACCTGGTCGTCATCGGGCGGCAGCGGGTTCGAGATCGCGCCCGCCAGCGAGGACAGACGCCGCGCGCGTCACGCGCGGCACCGAAATCGTTCTGCATCTGAAAAAGGACGCGGCCAAATATCTGGAAACCTACGAGATCGAGCGCATTGTCAGCGCCTATTCCGACAATATCCAGTTTCCGATCGAACTGGTGCCCGAGGAGGGCGAGCCGCGCCAGATCAATTCGGCGAGCGCGCTGTGGCAGCGCTCGAAATCGGAACTGACGGCGGAAGATTACACCCAGGCCTACCGGGCGATCGCCGGCGCCTTCGACGATCCGGCGATGACGCTGCACTATCGCGCCGAGGGCCGTCAGTCCTACGCCGTGCTGTTGTTCGCGCCATCGACAAAACCGTTCGACCTGTTCGAGCCGTCGCGCAAGGGCAAGGTCAAGCTCTATGTCCGCCGCGTCTTCATCGCCGACGACGCCGATCTGCTGCCGGCCTATCTGCGGTTCATTCGCGGCGTGATCGACAGCGAGGATCTTCCGCTCAACATTTCCCGCGAGATGCTGCAGAACAATCCGCAGCTGGCACAGATCCGCAAAGCGGTGACCGGTCGGGTGATCGGCGAGCTCGAAAGCCTGAGCGAGAAGGAGCCGGAAGCTTTCGCCAAGATATGGGACGCGTTCGGCCCGGTCATCAAGGAAGGCATCTGGGAGGATTTCGAGCGGCGCGAGAAATTGCTGGCGCTGTCGCGTTTCACCACCACGTCAGGCGACAAGCGGTCGCTGCAGCAATATGCCGAAAACCTGAAGCCGAACCAGACCGAGATCTATTATCTGGTCGGCGACAGCATCGAGCGGCTGAAGTCGAATCCCAAGCTGGAATCGGCCACCGCGCGCGGCATCGAGGTGTTGCTGCTGACCGATCCGGTCGACGCGTTCTGGACCTCGGCGCCGCTGGATTTCGGCGGCAAGCCGCTTAAATCGCTGAGCCAGGGCGACATCGATTTCGGGCTGATTCCGCTGCTCGATGACAAGGCCGACGACAAGGACAAGCCCGGCGCCGATGAGGCTTCGACCATCGCCGTGATCAAGGACACCCTCGGCGAGCGCGTCTCCGACGTGCGGGCGTCACAGCGACTGACCACCAGCGCCTCATGCCTGGTCGCCGGCGGCAACGGGCGCGACCGCCAGTTGGAGCGCATGCTGGCGCAGCAGAACCGGGGCGCCGGCCTCAAGCCGATCCTCGAGATCAACATGCGCCATCCCCTGGTCGCGGCGATTTCCGATCATCAAGACGCCGCGGCGGATTTGTCATTCCTGCTGCTGGAGCAGGCGCAAATCCTCGACGGCGAATTGCCGGAGGATCCCGCCGCATTTGCCACCCGGCTCAACCAACTGGTGCTGCGCGGGGTGGCGAAGGCGGGCGGGTAGGTGATCGGGCGGCCCGGCGCAAATATTGTCCTAAGCGGGATAGGCCCGAAACCGCTTGGTTTTGCGCGGACGCTTTGTATTCAATGCGTGGCATTCGAACCCGAATTCCAAGACGGGACGTATCTGTTCACGTCCTCACAACCCGGACCACCCCATGACCACGCCCGGCCAACCTTTCTACGGCGGCATTCCGGTGTTTCGCGGCTTTGCCAGGCTGATGGATCCGGCGCTGTATTCGCCGTTGCCGGATGACTGGAGCATCGGCGTCGCCGATATCGTGGAATCGACCCGGGCGATCGCCGAAGCGCGCTACAAGGCGGTCAACATGGCCGGCGCCTCGGTCATCGCGGCGGTGACCAATGCGCTGGAGGGCCGCGAATTTCCGTTCGTGTTCGGCGGCGATGGCGCCAGCTTTGCGGTGTCGCCGGACGATCTCGATCGCGCCCGCGAGGCGCTGGCGGCCACCGCCATCTGGGTCGAGGAGAGCCTCAACCTGGTGATGCGGGTGGCGCTGGTGCCGGTCGCCGCGGTGCGGGCGCAGGGCCTCGACGTCCGCGTCGCCCGGTTCGGGCCGTCGCCGAATCTGTCCTATGCGATGTTTTCCGGCGGTGGGCTGGGCTGGGCCGAAGCGGCGATGAAGCGCGGCGAGTTCGCGGTGCCGAAAGCGCCGATCCGGCACCCAGCCCGATCTCACCGGACTGTCTTGCCGGTTCGAGGAAATTCCGTCCGCGCGCGGCCTCATCCTCTCGGTGCTGGTGGTGCCCGCAGGCGCCGCCGATCCGCTCGCGTTTCGCCAATTGATCGAGGACGTCGTCGCGCTGGTCGAGCGCAGCCCGGATGCCGGACGGCCGGTGCCGCCGGGCGGGCCGCCGCTGCGATGGCCGCCGGCCGGCGCCGACTTCGAGGCCCGCGCCACGCGCGGCGGATCGCTGTTGAAGCGGCGCGCTTACGTGCTCGCGCGCACGCTGTTCGCCTATCTCGTCATGCGCTTCGGCATCAGCGTCGGCGGCTTCGTCCCGAAAACCTATGTGCAGCAGGTGGTGGAGAATTCCGATTTCCGCAAATATGACGACGGATTGCGCATGATCCTCGATTGCACGCCGGAACTGGAGCGCGCGCTGACGCAGCGGCTTGCCCAGGCGGCTGCGGCGGGAGTCGCGCGCTACGGCCTGCACCGCCAGGACGCGGCGATGATGACCTGCTTTACGCCGTCGGCGCTGCGCAGCGATCACGTGCATTTCATCGACGGCGCGCGCGGCGGCTATGCCTCGGCGGCAACCGCGCTGAAGGCGACGGCGGCCTGAAATTGACCGGCGCGATCGGAATTCAGCGTGTGCGTGTCCAGTTTTCGCCGCCGCACAGCGCGCCGACGCAGCCTTCGACTTTCAGCGTATCGGGCCCCGTCACCGAGATGCTGCTGGCATAGCTGTTTCCGTCATCGGCGTTGTAGATTTGGCCGGACCATTTGCTCGGAGCCGCTGGGCTGCATGCCGCTGAACAGCGGCAGCCCGATCATCGGCCGCTTGGCCAAAGCCGGGTTAGGATTCTTGTCGTCGATCTGGGGTTTTCCGGTTGCGGGATCGATCGGATCTTTCAGCCAGATCACCACCCCGCATATGCCTCCGCCGCATTTGCTGACCCGAACCCTGGCGTCGCCCGCCTGCGTCAGCCAGTACCGCTCGGATCAGCGCCGACCTGTGCCTTGACCGGCGCTGCCAACGCCGTCAGCATCGCAACCATCAAGCCAAATCTGTAAGGCATGGAGTCCCCCGACAAGCGTGTCTGAATAGCAATAAATCAAATTTGTGCAACGCCGTATCCGCAGCTCTGCCGCTCCTGACCCATTCGCCGGAGCGGATCGGGCGATGGTCACCAGGGCAGGCCGCACAGGTCGATCACGCCCCGCTGCGGCGCTGCGCGCTTGAGGTCGTGGACGTAGGGCGCGATGGCCTCGAAGCGAACCCGCCCCTCGGGCTGCTCGGCATAGATCTCGCCGTCGAACGGCTTCCAGCCGCGGCCGACGTAAAACGGCGCGTTGTGCGGTTCGCAAAACAGCAGCGCAAAGTCCGTGGCGCCTTCGTCCTTCAGGGTTTGCAATGGCCGCATTGAGCGCAATGCTGGCGTATCCGCGGCGCCTGGAATCCTCGCGGGTCAAGACGCCGCCGATGCCGCCGGCCCGCATCTTGCGCCCGTTCCATTTGACCTCGCGGCGATAGATGCCGACGTGGCAGACGACACCTTGCGATTCAGCCTGAACCAGCACCCGCAGATCGGCGTGGGCAAAGACAATGCCGGCCCAGGGCAGCTTTGCGACCACAGCGGGCGGCCAGACCGCATTGTACAGCGGTTCTGCCATCGGCCAGGATGCGTCCCCGTTCAAAACCTCGATCTCGATGCTCATTCACTCTGCCTCGCGCGCGCAGCGTCCCTGGTCTGATTGTCCCAAATTGCGGTGTTTAAGACCGATGGAACCTTCTATAAGGGTTCCCGTTAAGCCACGTCTCCCATCATTGCGGACATCACCCCATGACCTTCACGCTTCCCAATCTGCCTTACGCTTATGACGCTCTTGCGCCCCATATGTCGAAGGAAACGCTGGAATACCACCACGACAAGCATCATCAGGCCTACGTCACCAACGGAAACAACGCGATCAAGGGGACCGAATTCGAGGGCAAATCCCTCGAGGAGATCGTGAAGGGTTCGTTCGGTAAGAATCCGGCGGTCTTCAACAATGCCGGCCAGCACTACAACCACCTGCATTTCTGGAACTGGATGAAGCCCAATGGCGGCGGCAGCAAACTGCCCGGCCGTCTGGAAAAGAAGATCACCGAGGACCTCGGCGGACTGGAGAAATTCAAGACCGATTTCGCCGCCGCCGGCGTCGGCCAGTTCGGTTCGGGCTGGGCCTGGCTGTCGGTGAAGAACGGCAAGCTCGAAATCTCCAAGACGCCCAACGGCGAAAACCCGCTGGTGCACGGCGCCACGCCGATCCTCGGCGTCGACGTCTGGGAGCACTCCTATTACATCGATTATCGCAACCGCCGTCCGGACTATCTGAAGGCGTTCGTCGATCATCTGGTGAACTGGGAGTATGTCGACCAGCTGTTCTCGAAAGCCTGATACGGATCAGGCACTGAATCCCAGGGCGGCAGCATCTCGCTGCCGCCCTTTCGTTTGTTGGGTCGTCTTGCCCGGCGATGGCGATCGGAAAGCCAGGCGCCGCGGTGGACACTCGTTATGTTATAATATAACATTTTCTCATGGTTCCTTCCGATCTCCACAGTCACGACCATGGGCACGTCCATGTTCACAGCCACGGCCCGGCATCGCCGCATCCGGCGCAACCTGCACCGTGGTCGATCCTGCGCATGACCGTGCTCGCCCGGCTCGGTGCCGCGCTCGCGGTCAGCGCCGGGCTGTGGGCCGTGGTGTGGCTTGCGATGAGGTGAGCATGACCGCGCAACTGCAATTCCGCGATGTCACGCTGGGCTACGACCGGCATCCGGCGGTGCATCACCTCAACGGCGAGGTCGCCCCCGGCGCGCTGCTGGCGGTCGTCGGCCCCAACGGCGCCGGCAAATCGACGCTGTTTCGAGGGCTGGTCGGCATCCTCAAGCCGCTGGCAGGTTCGATTCTGACAGGCGATCTCGATGTCCGGGATATCGCCTATCTGCCGCAGACGGCGGATATCGACCGCAGCTTTCCGATCTCGGTGTTCGATTTCGTCGGCACCGGGCTGTGGCGCTCGACCGGGTTTTTCGGCGGCATGGGCAGAGCCGCGCGCGACAGGATCGCCCAGGCGCTCGCCGCCGTCGGCCTCAACGGCTTCGAGAACCGCACCATCGGCACGCTGTCCGGCGGCCAGATGCAGCGCATGCTGTTTGCGCGGGTGCTGTTGCAGGACGCGCGCATGATCGTGCTCGACGAACCGTTCAACGCCATCGACGCCAAGACCTCGGCCGACCTGCTGGCGCTGGTGCGGCGCTGGCACGCCGAAAAACGCACGGTGCTGGCGGCGCTGCACGACATGGACCTGGTGCGCGCCAATTTCCCCGAAACCCTGCTGCTGGCGCGCGGGAAGGTCGCCTGGGGCGCTACCGCCGAGGTGCTGACCGCGGAGAACCTCTCGGAGGCACGGCGGATGTGCGAAGCCTTCGACGACAGCGCCGCTGCCTGCGCGGCGGACGACCTGCCCTCGCGGGCGGCCTGAACCCCATGATCTATAGTGCGATGCTCTATGACGCGCTGATCGCGCCCTTCACCGAATTCGAATTCATGCGCCGGGCGCTGGCGGCGGTGATCGCGCTGGCGCTGGGCGGCGCGCCGATCGGCGTGTTTCTGATGCTGCGGCGGATGAGCCTGGTCGGCGACGCCATGGCGCATGCCATCCTGCCCGGTGCCGCGATCGGCTTTCTGCTGTCGGGACTCAATCTGTTCGCGATGACGACCGGCGGATTGATCGCCGGCTTCACGGTGGCGATTCTGGCGGGCGTGGTCGCGCGCACCACCGAGCTGAAGGAAGACGCCTCGCTGGCCACGTTCTATCTGGTGTCGCTGGCGCTCGGCGTCACCATCGTTTCGATCAAGGGCACCAATATCGATCTGCTGCATGTGCTGTTCGGCAACATCCTGGCGATGGACGACCCGACCCTGCTGGTGATCGCGTTCAACACCACGATCACGCTGCTCGTGCTGGCGGTGATCTACCGCCCGCTGGTGATCGAATGCGTCGATCCGGTGTTCTTGCGCACCGTGAGCCGCGCCGGCGCGCCGGCGCATCTGGCGTTTCTGGCGCTGGTCGTCGTCAACCTGGTCAACGGCTTTCAGGCGCTCGGCACCCTGCTGGCGGTCGGGCTGATGATCCTGCCCGCCGGCATCGCGCGGTTCTGGTCGCGCGATATCACCGGCATGATCTGCATCGCGGTGGCGAGCGCGATGGCTGTCGGGCTATGCGGGGCTGGTGCTGTCGTTTCAAACCCGGGTGCCGTCGGGGCCTGCGATCATTCTGGTGGCGGCGGTGCTGTACATTGCCTCGGTGCTGTTCGGCAGCGTCAGCGGCCTGGTCAGGCAGCTGTTTCCCGGCCGCCACCTCGAAGCGTAGCGGACAATCGGATGCGGTGCTTCCAGCTTTGGCTGATCTGTCTGGCGTTGCTGGCATCCGCCCCGGCGGTACGCGCGCAGGACCGTCTGAACGTCGTCGCCAGCTTTTCGATCCTCGGCGATTTCGTCCGCAATGTCGGCGGCGACCGCGTCAGCGTGACCACCCTGGTCGGTCCCGAACGGCGACGTGCACGTCTATACGCCGGCGCCGGCCGACGCGCAGAAGATCGCCGATGCCAGGCTCGTGATCGTCAACGGCCTCGGCCTCGAGGGCTGGCTGCCGCGGCTGGTGCAATCCTCCGGCAGCAAGGCCGTGATCGTGACCGCGACCGACGGCATCGCGCCGCTCGAAATCGGCGCGGCCGCCGATCCGCATGCCTGGCAGTCGGTGGTCGACGCCAAGATCTATGTCGCCAATATCCGCGACGCGCTGGTCGCCGCCGACCCCGCGGACGCCGCGGCTTTTCGCGCCAATGCGGCAAGACTATCTGGCGAAACTCGATGCGCTGGACCGTGAGGTGCGCGAGGCGATCGCGCAAATCCCGCCGGCGCGCCGCAAGGTGATCTCGACCCACGACGCCTTCGGCTATTTCGCCGCCGCCTATGGCATCGAATTCATCGCGCCGCTGGGCGTTTCCACCGAATCCGAGGCCAGTGCGCGCGATATCGCCGGCATCATCACCCAGATCAGGAGCGCGAAAATCCCGGCGGTTTTCCTTGAAAACATCAGCGATGCCGCGGCTGATCCAGCGGATAGCGGCCGAGACCGGGGTCCGGATCGGCGGAACGCTGTTTTCCGACAGCCTGAGCGACGAAAAGGGCGATGCCCCCACTTACATTGATATGGTCAGGCACAATATAAAGGCGCTGACGAGCGCGCTGGCGAATTAGGGCAGGGGCCTCCCTGCTGCCGGCGTGCCGCGAATCTCTGTTCCGGAGTTATTATGCCAGAACCGACGTCCCAAAAAATTCCCGTGACCGTGCTGACCGGCTATCTCGGCGCCGGCAAGACCACGCTGCTCAACCGCATTCTGTCGGAAAACCACGGCAAGAAATACGCCGTCATCGTCAACGAATTCGGCGAGATCGGCATCGACAACGATCTGATCATCGGCGCCGACGAAGAAGTCTTCGAGATGAACAATGGCTGCGTGTGCTGCACCGTGCGCGGCGATCTGGTGCGCATTCTCGAAGGCCTGATGAAGCGCAAGGGCAAGTTCGACGCCATCATCGTCGAGACCACCGGCCTGGCCGATCCGGCGCCGGTGGCGCAGACCTTCTTCGTCGACGAGGACGTGCAGAAGAACGCCCGGCTCGACGCGGTGGTGACGGTGGCCGACGCCAAATGGCTGAGCGACCGGCTCAAGGACGCGCCGGAAGCCAAGAACCAGATCGCGTTCGCCGACGTCATCGTGCTCAACAAGATCGATCTGGTTTCCAAGGCCGAACTGGCCGAAGTCGAGGCGCGGATCCGAGCCATCAACCCCTACGCCAAGCTGCATCGCACCGAGCGTTGCCAGGTCGCGCTGTCGGACGTGCTGGAGCGCGGCGCGTTCGATCTCGACCGTATCCTCGAGATCGAGCCGGAATTTCTCGACGCCGGCGACGGCCACGATCATCATGATCACGATCACCACCACGGCCATGACCATCACCACGACCACGGCCACAGCCATGGCGGCCTCAAGCACTACCATGACGAGGACATGCAATCGCTGTCGCTGCGATCGGACAAGCCGCTCGATGCCACCAAATTCATGCCCTGGCTGCAGAACCTGGTCGCCAGCGAGGGCCAGAAGATCCTGCGCTCGAAGGGCATCCTCGCCTTCAGCGACGATGACGACCGCTACGTCTTTCAGGGCGTGCACATGATGCTGGAAGGCGATCACCAGCGGGCCTGGAAGGACGGCGAGGCGCGCGAGAGCCGTCTCGTCTTCATCGGCCGCGAATTGCCCGAACAGACGATCCGCGACGGTTTCGAGAACTGTATCACCACGTGATGAAAGAATTCGATCCGGGCGACAACGCAGCCTCCATCGTTTCGGTCACCGATCGGGTGCGTCCGCTGGCGATCGGCATGCCGGTTATCGCGGTGCATTTCCTGGGCGATCACGCGGCCTTTGTCGGCGCCGAGGAAAACGTCGCGGTGGTGAGCGCGGCGGGCGAGATTTCGCGGGTCACCGTCCATGGCGGCGGCATCCTGTGCGTGGCCTCCGATGGCACAGCGCATCGTGATGGGCGGCGATGACGGCAAGCTGGTCGCGATGGACGCCACGGGTGAGGTCACGCTGCTCGCGACCGATCCAAAACGGCGCTGGATCGACAATGTCGCGCTGCATCCGGAAGGCGCGGTGGCGTGGTCGGCCGGCAAGACCGCCTTTGTCCGCAGCGGCAGGGCGGAGGAGAAATCCTTCGACATGCCCTCGACGGTCGGCGGGCTTGCGTTTGCGCCGAAGGGCCTGCGGCTCGCGGTCGCGCATTATAACGGCGTGACGCTGTGGTTTCCCAACATGGCGGCCAACCCGGAATTTCTGGAATGGGCGGGCTCGCATCTCGGCGTCGTGTTCAGCCCGGACAACAAGTTTCCTGGTCACCACGATGCACGAGCCGGCGCTGCATGGCTGGCGGCTGGCCGACAACCGGCACATGCGCATGACCGGCTATCCCGGGCGCGTCCGGTCGATGTCGTGGAGCGCGGGCGGCAAGTCGCTGGCGACCTCGGGCGCCGATACCGTGATCATGTGGCCGTTCGCCAGCAAGGACGGTCCGATGGGCAAGGAGCCGGCGATGCTGGCGCCGCTGCAGGCGCGGGTCTCGATGGTCGCCTGTCATCCGAAGCAGGATATCCTGGCCGCGGGTTACAGCGACGGCACCATCCTGATGGTGCGGCTGAACGACGGCGCCGAAATTCTGGTGCGCAAGAATGGCACCGCGGCGGTCACGGCGCTGGCCTGGAACGCCAAGGGCACCCAGCTGGCGTTTGCCGCCGAGGATGGCGACGCCGGTCTGCTGGAGCTTTAGCCCGGGTTCCCGCGGGAACAATGCGTTGCAGCGTCCGTTGATCCCCACCAACAAGGGGTGGACCATGATGAACCCGGACCACAATAAACGCGCTTACAGAAAACGCGCTTACAGGAAGGATATGCTGCTCGCCTCCGCCATGGTCGCGGTCGGGCTTGCGGTGTCCGGTGTTGCGCTGGCCGAGCTTGCCGTTCGCAATCCGCAAGTCGCGCAGGCGACGCAACCGCTGCAGTCGTCTCCCGCCGCCCCGAACAACGCGCCTGCCGAAGCAAAGCCCGGCGGCCAGCGCCCGACCACCCCGGCGCCCGAGCCCGCCACGCCCGATGCGCAGGCGCAGAAGGATGGCGCCGCGCCGGTGCTGCCGCCGGCTCCGGCCGAAAAGACCGCAGCGCCGATCAAACCAAGATAGTTTTGAATACAGCGTTTCGTTTTACAACGTCATTCCGGGGCGCGTGAGCGCGAGCCCGGAATCCATAACCACGCAGGGAGTATGGATTCCGCTCAGGTCGGCAATTGCCGAAGCGGCCTAAACGCCGCTCTCACCGCACCAGCACGTTCCGGAACTGCCAGGGATCCGACGTGTCGATATCCTCCGGAAACAGTCCGGGCCGGTCGGTGAGCGGGGTCCAGTCGGTGTAATAGCCTTTTACGGGGCCGAGATAGGGCCGCTGGATTTCGAGGCAGCGGCGGAAATCCATCTCATCGGCCTCGACGATGCCGGCCTCGGGATTTTCCAGCGCCCACACCATGCCGGCCAGCACCGCCGACGACACCTGCATGCCGGTGGCGTTCTGGTAGGGCGCGACCTCGCGGGTTTCCTCGATCGAGAGCTGCGATCCGTACCAGTAGGCATTCTTGCCGTGGCCATAGATCAGCACGCCGAGTTCGTCGATGCCGTCCTCGATTTCGTTCTCATCGAGGATGTGCCATTTCGGCTGCATCTTGCCGGTGGCGCCGAACATCTCGTGCAGCGACAGCACCGCGTCGTTGGCGGGATGATAGGCGTAGTGGCAGGTCGGGCGATACACCACCCGCTGGCCGTCGCGCACCGTGAAATAGTCCGCGATCGAAATCGATTCGTTGTGGGTGACGAGAAAGCCGTATTGCGCGCCCGGCGTCGGGCACCATGAACGCACCCGGGTGTTGGCGCCGGGCTGCAGCAGATAGATCGCGGCACCGCAGCCTTGCTTGTGGGTGCGGCCATTGTCCGGCATCCATTTTTCATGGGTGCCCCAGCCGAGTTCGGCCGGCTGCATGCCCTCGGACACAAAACCTTCGACCGACCAGGTATTGACGAACACGTTCATCGGCTTCGGCTTCTTCGAGCGCTGGGTGTCGCGTTCGGCGATATGGATGCCCTTGACGCCGAGCTTGTGGGCGAGCTGGCCCCAGCCCTCGCGGCTCTTCGGTTCGTTGAATGGGGTGTTGGTGTCGCGGGCGATATCGAGCAGCGCCTGCTTGACGAACCACGACACCATGCCGGGATTGGCGCCGCAGGTGGACACCGCGGTCGGGCCGCCCGGGCTCTTGTGCTTGGCCGCGAGCAGCGTTTCGCGCAGCGCGTAGTTCGACCGCGCTTCAGGGCCGGCGCTCCTGTCGAAATAGAAGCCGAGCCACGGCTCCACGACGGTGTCGATGTAAAGCGCGCCGATTTCGCGGCACAGGGTCATGATATCGACCGAGGAGGTGTCCACCGACAGATTGACGCAAAACCCCTGGCCGCCGCCGGCGGTCAACAGCGGCACCAGCACCTCGCGGTAATTGTCTCTTGGTGATCGCCTGCTTGATGAAGCGCACGCCATGCTGTTTTGCCAGTTCGCCGTCCTCATGCGGGTCGATGATGACGAGACGCGATTTGTCATAGTCAAAATGCCGTTCGATCAGCGGCAACGTGCCTTTGCCGATCGAGCCGAAGCCGATCATGACAATGGGGCCGGAAATCTTGGCGTGGATCGACGAAGCGGGCGGGCTCATGAATGGTCTCCGGAATATGGCTGTGCTGAGGCGATGAAGGGATCAGGTGGTGCGTCGCTTCGCGGTCACTTCGATCTCGACCTTCATCTCGGGCTTGTAGAGCCCGGCAACGACGAGCAGCGTCGCGGCGGGACGGATATCGCCGAGATTTTCGCCGCAGACCGCGAACACCGCGTCGGCATCGCCGGCGTCGGTGATGTAATAGGTTGCGCGGACGATATCGGCCATCGCGAAACCGCCGTCCTTCAGCGCGGCTTCGATGGTCTTGAAGCAGTTTCGTGTCTGGCTCGTGACATCATCCGGCATCGTCATGGTGGTGTAGTCGTAGCCGGTGGTGCCGGAAACGAAGGCGAAATCGCCGTCGACGACGGCGCGGCTGTAGCCGGCGGTTTTTTCGAACGGCGAGCCGGTGGATATGAGACGGCGTGACATCAGGACCTCGGTTTTAAGGCTTCGCAGGGGTGCGCGGGCGGTGCAGCCTCTCGCTATCGCACGACGAACGATATGTCACGCCGGGAGCGGCTGCGGGGCCGGCCCCATCGGCGCGCCAGGATGTCCCTGACGATCATGACGGCCAGCATGATCAACAGCAGGGTGGTGACGCTGCTGCGGACGCGTGAATCCGCAGCGTCTTGCGTCAAGGGCTCGCGCGCCGGCATGACGGTGCCGTTCATGCCGCGCGCGGCATGGCGCGCAGCGCCTTGCCGGCACGCGGAACCCTGGCTTTCGGCGCCAACTCGCCGGTCGAGACAATCATCCCCGCGGCGCCGTCGAGTGCGCCTGCGCGCAACTCCAGAGCAAGCAGGCGGTCGCGCTCGAACGGGCCGGGCAGCGACAATTCGCCGGTCTTGAGCGCCGAGAAGCCGAACCGGGCGTAATAGGGCGCGTCGCCGAGCAGAATCACCGCGCCATGGCCGCGTGCTTTGGCGGCCGCCAGCGCGTGGTTCATCAGCGCGGCGCCGATGCCGAGCTCACGGCACGCCGGATCGACCGCCAGCGGCCCGAGCACCAGCGCCGCCACGCCGCCGGCGCTGACGTGCCACAACCGCAGCGTTCCGACCAGCCGCTCTTGCTTTCCCTCGCGCACGGCCGAAAGCGCGAGGCCTTCGGCGGGCGCGCGTCGGTCGCGCAGGCGCTGGCAGGTGCGTGTATGGCGGTTTTCGCCAAAGCAGGCATCCAGCAGCGCTTCACGCGCAACGACGTCCGAGGCGCGCTCCGCACGGATCACGAACGGAGCGGCGTCGGGGGTGAGGGCAACGGGGGTCTTTCGCACAGCAGTCATGGCACGTCAGTCCTCCACTCCGGCGGCAATGAGGCCGCGCGGAGCGTTGTCAGCAAATCGGCATATGATGGGGCGGGAGCCGGCAGACCGGCTCCCGATTCTCTTCTCCCTCTCCCGCTTGCGGGGGAGGGCCGGGGTGGGGGTGTCACACCAGGCGAGCTGTTAGAGTTGTTCCCCCACCCGACCGGCTGCGCCGGTCGACCACCCCCGCAAGCGGGAGAGGCGAAGGGCAGCCGCGCCTGCTACAGCCTCAGATGTGATAGGTCCGCAGCGGCGGGAAGCCGTTGAAGGCCACCGACGAGTAGGTCGACGTATAGGCGCCGGTGCCTTCGATCAGCAGCTTGTCGCCGATCTCGAGCGTCACCGGGAGCGGATACGGCAGCTTCTCGTACATCACGTCGGCGGAATCGCAGGTCGGACCTGCGAGCACGCACGGCGTCATTTCCGCGCCGTCATGCGGGGTGCGGATGGCGTAGCGGATCAACTCGTCCATGGTCTCGGCCAGACCGCCGAACTTGCCGATGTCGAGATACACCCAGCGCACATCGTCCTCGTCGCTCTTCTTGGAGATCAGAACGACTTCGGTCTCGATGACGCCGGCATTGCCGACCATGCCGCGGCCCGGCTCGATGATGGTCTCCGGGATCTGGTTGCCGAAATGCTTGCGCAGCGCGCGGAAGATCGACCGGCCGTACTGCACCACCGGAGGAACGTCCTTGAGGTACTTGGTCGGAAATCCGCCGCCCATGTTGACCATGGACAGGTTGATGCCGCGCTCCGCGCAGTCGCGGAACACCGTCGAGGCCATCGCCAGCGCGCGATCCCACGCCTTCACCTTGCGCTGCTGCGAACCGACATGGAACGAGATGCCACAGGGATCGAGGCCGAGACGCTTGGCGAGGTCGAGCACCTCGACAGCCATCTCCGGATCGCAGCCGAACTTGCGCGACAGCGGCCATTCGGCGCCCGCGCAATCATACAGGATGCGGCAGAACACCTTGGCGCCGGGCGCCGCGCGGGCGATCTTCTCGACCTCGGCGGTGCAATCGACCGAGAACAGGCGAATGCCGAGCGCGAAGGCGCGCGCGATGTCACGCTCCTTCTTGATCGTATTGCCGTAGGAGACCCGCTCCGGGGTCGCACCGGCGGCCAGCGCCATCTGGATTTCGGCCACCGACGCGCAGTCGAAGCACGAACCCATCGAGGCCAGCAGCGACAGCACTTCCGGCGCCGGGTTGGCCTTCACCGCGTAGAACACGCGGCTGTCCGGCAGCGCCTTCGAGAAGGTCTGATAGTTGTCGCGCACGACTTCGAGGTCGACGACGAGGCACGGCTCGACGTCCTGGCCCTCGTTACGGCGGTTGCGCAGGAATTCCTGAATACGTTCGGTCATAGTAGCACCCTCCCAAACGGCCCAGCGACGGGTCACGTTCAAAAATGATCTCGGATCAAAGCGTTTCGGCCACGTCACGCGATGGAGGCGCGAGGGGGCCAAAAAGCTCAGACCGAATTGTGCTGCCGTGGATTGGTTGGGAATGATCCCGCCCGCACACCTGGCAATGAAGGACAAGCCTCTTCGGTATTCGCGCCGGCTGGTGGAAAGCCGGCAGAGACCAAAAAAGCCCGATCCGTCGTTGCTTTAAGTCGCGTCCCCCGTTGAGAACGAGGTGCGCCGGTTCGCCTCCGGCTGCCAGTCACGGTTGCAAGGAGCAAAGAGACCTTCAACGGCATCTCTTGAGAGAGATGCTGGACTCTCAAATCTTGCGACTTGAGCGACCCTCGGTTCTTCATCCCTTGGCGGCTGTCCGGCCTCTTGTCCGGATACCTACCGACTGACACACGACCACAGGCACGTGCGAAATTGGGCAAGATTGGAAATACGGGTTTTGAGTCCGCTCCGCAACATTTTTTTTAGGCTGAGGACAAATTTCCCTAACGCGTGCTTGCAGCGCCGCTCCCAGCGCGCGCGAGCGACGTTGAAAGTGAACAGGCGTTAAGTTTGTTTAACGAGGCGTAAGCGTTTGACGCCTGCGGCACGCGGCTTTGTTGCGCAGCCGACTTAGGCGCGCCGCGTAAACGGCTCGACGCGCTGTGCGGCGCGGATGAACGCCACCATGATGAAGACGCCGATCGCAAACAGCACGGCCTGCAGGATGTGCGCGCCGGTGTCGTCGAGACCGAACAGGATCGCGAGCGCCCAGCCGCCGGCGAACGCCGCGCCGAACACTTCGGCGCCGATCAGAATCGCCGCACTGATGACGGTGACGACGCTGGGCCAGACGATCCGGCGGGCTGCGGTCGGGGCGGGCTGCGAGCTCATGGGGCTTTGTCCTGTTGCGGGCGCAATCTCTCTGAAAAGGCCCCCGCTATCAAGCGCAAAAGGCCCAAAAAAGCCCGATCGCGTGATATAGGTTGCGCCATCATTCGCGACGCAAACGGAAGATCGTGATGTCAGAAACCCTGGAAACAGCGGCCCCCTCGCAGGGCCCGGCAAACCCGCTGCTGCAGCCGTGGCAGACGCCGTTCGAGACCCCGCCATTCGCGGAGATCGTGCCGGAACATTTCCTCCCCGCCTTCGAGCAGGCCTTCGCCGACCACTCGGCCGAGATCGCCGCGATCACCCACGATCCCGCCGCGCCGGATTTTGCCAATACCATCACCGCGCTGGAGCGCTCCGGCAAGCTGCTCTCCAGGGTGTCGGCGGTGTTCTACGATCTGGTGTCGGCGCACTCCAATCCGGCGCTGCTGGAGATCGACAAGGAGGTGTCGTTGCGGATGGCGCGGCACTGGAACCCGATCATGATGAACGCGGTGCTGTTCGGCCGGATCGCGCTGCTGCACGACAACCGCGCCAGCCTCGGCCTGACCTCCGAGCAGATGCGGCTCCTGGAGCGCACCTATACCCGCTTCCATCGCTCCGGCGCCGGGCTCGACGAGGCGGCGAAGAAGCGGATGGCCGAGATCAACGAGCGGCTGGCGCATCTCGGCACCGCGTTCAGCCATCATCTGCTCGGCGACGAGCAGGACTGGTTCATGGAACTCGGCGAGGCCGATCGCGACGGTCTGTCCGGACAGCTTTGTCGCGGCGGCGAAGGCTGCCGCCGACGAGCGCGGCATGGCCGGCAAGGCGGTCATGACGCTGTCGCGGTCGTTCGTCGAGCCGTTCCTGAAGAGTTCGACCCGGCGCGACCTGCGCGAGAAGGTGTTCAAGGCCTTCACCGCGCGCGGCGACAACAACAACGACAACGACAATAACGCCATCATCGTCGAGATCCTCAGCCTGCGCGAGGAGAGCGCGAAGCTGCTGGGCTTTCCGACCTTCGCCGCCTATCGGCTCGAGGATTCGATGGCCAAGACGCCGGAGGCGGTGCGCGGCCTCTTGGAGCGGGTCTGGAAGCCGGCGCGGGCCCGCGCGCTGGCCGATCGCGACGCGCTGCAGGCGCTGGTGGCGCGAGGAGGGCGGCAATTTCGCGCTGGCGCCGTGGGACTGGCGCTATTACGCCGAAAAGCTGCGGCAGATCCGCGCCAATTTCGACGACGCCGCGATCAAGCCCTATCTGGCGCTCGACCACATGATCGAGGCCGCCTTCGACTGCGCGCACCGGCTGTTCGGCCTCAGCTTTTCCGAGCGCAAGGATATTCCGGTCTGGCACCCGGACGTGCGGGTCTGGGAAGTCAGGGATAGCGCCGGCCGCCACCAGGCGCTGTTCTATGGCGACTACTTCGCCCGGCCCTCGAAGCGCTCGGGCGCCTGGATGACCTCGCTGCGCGACCAGCAGAAGCTCGACGGCGACATCGCTCCGCTGGTCATCAATGTCTGCAATTTCTCCAAGGGCGCCGACGGCGAGCCGTCGCTGCTGTCGCCGGACGATGCCCGCACCCTGTTCCACGAATTCGGCCACGGCCTGCACGGCATGCTGTCGAACGTGACCTATCCCTCGCTGTCCGGCACCAGCGTGTTCACCGATTTCGTCGAGCTGCCGTCGCAGCTTTACGAACACTGGCAGGAGCAGCCGCAGGTGCTGCGCCAGTTCGCGCGGCACTACCAGACCGGCGAGCCGCTGCCGGACGATCTGCTGCAGCGCTTCATTGCCGCGCGCAAATTCAACCAGGGCTTTGCCACCGTGGAATTCGTCTCCTCGGCGCTGATCGATCTCGAATTCCACACCCAGCCGGCCTCGGCGAGCCGGGACGTGCGGGCGTTCGAACGCCAGGAGCTGGAAAAAATCGGGATGCCGGCGGAAATCTTGCTGCGGCACCGGCCGCAGCAATTCGGCCATATCTTCTCCGGCGATCACTATGCCTCGGGCTATTACAGCTACATGTGGTCCGAGGTGATGGACGCCGACGCATTCGGCGCGTTTGAGGAGGCCGGCGACATCTTCGATCCGGCGGTCGCCAAGCGCCTGCACGACGACATCTATTCGTCGGGCGGCTCGCGCGATCCCGAAGACGCCTATGTCGCCTTCCGCGGCCGCGAGCCGGAGCCCGACGCGCTGCTGCGCCGCCGCGGCCTCCTGGAAACGCCCGAGGCGGCCTGAGGTGAAGGGCTGGATGCGCGGGTGGCTCGGTCTGGCCTGGCTTGCCGGAGCTCTCGCTTTCGGCGCCAACACCGCGCAGGCGCATCCGCATGTCTGGATCACGGCCACCAGCGAACTGATCTACACTCCCGACGGCGCGATATCAGGCGTGCGCCACGCCTGGACCTTCGACGACATGTTCTCGACCTACGCGCTGCAGGGCCTGGAGACCAGGGTCAAGGGCGAGTACAGCCGCGAAGAACTGGGGCCGCTGGCGCAGACCAATGTCGAATCGCTGCATGAATTCGGCTTCTTCACCTTCGCCAAGGCCGACGGCAAGAAGCAGAAATTCGAGGAGCCGGTCGACTATTATCTTGAATACAAGGACAGCCTGCTGACCTTGCATTTCACCCTGCCGCTGAAGACGCCGGTCAAAGCCAAAGAACTCGCGCTGGAAGTGTTCGATCCGGAGTTCTTCATCGACTTCACATTCGCCGACAAGGATCCGGTCAGGCTGGTCGGGGCGCCGGCTTCCTGCCAGATGAAATTTCAGCGGCCGAACGACGGCACCGCCGATGCCCAGAAGCTCGGGGAAGCAGAATTTCATGCGCGCCGACAATTCCAATTACGGCGCAATGTTCGCCAACAAGATCTTGGTGGCGTGCCCGTGAGGCCGATACCCCGCCTGGATCCCGCGCAGGGCCTGGCGGTCTGCCTGGCCGCGGTCCTGGCGATTGGGATGCTCGACGGCGCCGTCAACGCGCTGATGGCGCAGACACCGTTCGGCGGCCCGCGCCCGAGCGGCGCCGATGCGCAGGCCGGCGGCATTTTGGGATGGATTCTCGCCAGGCAGTCGGAATTCTACCGCCAGATGTCCTCGACCATTCGCGCCGCCAAGTCGGACGGGTCGGCGTTCTGGACCCTGCTCGCGATTTCCTTTGCCTACGGTATCTTTCATGCCGCCGGTCCCGGCCACGGCAAGGCGGTGATCTCGTCCTATCTGGTCGCCAACCAGGAGACCGCGCGGCGCGGCATCGCGCTGTCGTTTGCCTCGGCGCTGATGCAATCGCTGGCCGCGGTGGTGATTGTCGGGATTTGCGCCTGGCTGCTCAACGCGTCAGCCAAAACCATGTGCGGCGCTGAAAAGATGATCGAGATCGCGAGCTACGCCCTGATCGCGGCGTTCGGCGTCCGGCTGGTCTGGACCAAGGGCGGCGGATTCATTCGCGCGCTGCAGGCGCCGCGGCCGGCGGCCGCGATGGCGGTCGCCGGGCATGATCACGGGGGTCACGCCCATCACGATCACCATCATGCCCATCACCGCGACGACCATGTCCATGACGAGCATTGCGGCCATTCGCACGGTCCAACGCCCGGCGAACTCGCCGGTCCCGGCGGCTGGCGGCGCGGTTTTGGCGCGATCTTCGCCGTCGGCATCCGGCCCTGTTCGGGCGCGATCCTGGTGCTGGTGTTCGCGCTGGCGCAGGGATTGTTCTGGGCCGGCGTCGCCGCGACCCTCGTGATGGGGCTCGGCACCGCGATCACGGTGGCGGCCATTGCCGTGGTCGCGGTGTCCGCGAAGGATCTGGCGCGGCGCCTGAGCGGTGCCGGCGAAGGCGGCGGCGCGCTGCTGATGCGCGGGGTGGAATTCGGCGCGGCCGGGCTGGTGCTGCTGTTCGGCGCCGGCCTGCTGTTGGGCTACATCGCCGCCGAGCGCGTGACCTGTTTCTAGACCAGCCGGGACTTACGGCCGTTGCGTCGCGATCTGCCGGATCGATCAGCGGCCGTCGGGCGTCCGGATTCCCGCCCAGCTGTTGCGCACCTGATGATAATGCACGCTCGGATCGTAGCTGGTGGTGGGCAGCCTGAGCAGCTGCGGCGACAACCGTCCCACCGCGTTCAAGACTGCATATGACGCGACCACGCGGTCGTGCTGCGCGGTGACCAGCGCGACACGGGCGTTGACCAGCGCCTGCTGGGCGTTCAGCACGTCGAGCGTGATTCGTTGTCCGGCCGCGGCCTCCTCGCGCACGCCGTCGAGCGCGATCTCGGACGCGGTCACCTCCGACTGCGCCGAGGCCACTTGCGCCTTGCCTGCCACCAGCTGCCCCCATGCGGTAGCAACGTTAGCGCGGGTCTGATCGCGAACCGTTTCGAGATTGAAGCGCTGCTGCGCCAATGTTTCCTTGGACTGGCGGATCAGCGAGTATTCGGCGCCACCCTGATAAAGCGGAGCCGAAACCTGCGCGGTCACCGCAGCGCCGAACGATCGGTAGAGCACCAATTGCTGTTCGTAAGCCTGCTGCGCCGCGGCCTGCACCGTCACGGTTGGCAACAACGCGCCCTCGTTGACCTTGACCTGGAGGTAGTTGACGTCGATCCCGAACATCGCCGCGGTCACATTCGGATTTTCGGTCAGGCTGAGATCGACGGCGGCGGCCAGCGTCGCCGGCAGGAAGCGATCGACCGGAGAGCCCGGTGCCAGTTGCTCCGGTTCGCTGCCGGTGATGCGGCGGAAATTCGATCGCGTGGTCGTCAGATTGGCTTCAGCGGTCAGTTGCTGGGTCTTGCCGGCGGCGAGTTGCGCCTCGGCCTGGGCGACGTCGGTGCGCGTCAGTTCGCCAAGTTCAAACCGGGTGCTGGTCAGGAGCAGGGTCTGCTCGAGAACTTTGGTATTGTTGCGCTGAACCTCGACGATAGCGGCGTCGCGCAGATAATCCATGTAGATGGTGGCGGCCGAAAGCAGCACGCTCTGTTCAAGCACGCGCAGGGCCTCGCGCGCGCCGGAGACCCCGCTCTCCGCCGCGCGGGTTTTGTTGGCGGTTTGATTGCCGTTGAAGACCGTCTGCGTGACCGTGAGGCCGGCGGCGCGCGGCGCGTCGGTGCCATGGATTTCGCCGCCGGCAAAGGGCGAGCCACCGTATGTATCGGTATATTGATAGCCGGCGCTGGCGGTAAACACGACCTGGGGACGATAGCCCGCCAACGCCTGCGGAACGTTTTCATCGATGGCGCGGACCTGGGCGCGTTGCGCATTGAGCTGCGGATTGCCCCGATAGGCGCGCACCAGCGCTGCCTCGATGGTATCGGCCAGCGCAGGCGCTGGACCCGCAAAGGCCATCAGAACAACCGAAGCAGCAACCCCGTAAAGACTTCTCACAAACATACACGCGCCGGATTGATGTACCGGCACGTCGCCGTACACTTAGTCAGTCAGACAACTCTTGCCGAGAGCCCGATCGTCCACGCTTTACCTTGGACGTTGGGCGAAGTTCGCCGTCCCCAGCGAGATTCGGGCAGGACTTCTCCTTGCGGGGACGCTATCTGCGCTCGCAGTCTAAATCAACAGCGGCGGTTAGCGAGCGTAGTCCGGTCGAGCGCAGCAACATCCGGTAACAAACGCTGACCCCGGATTCCGCACAACCTGTCATCGGGCGCGTATTGGCGCGAGTGAAAGGCGTATCTATTTCGCGTGGCCCAACAGGTTTTGATCGGAATCGCGCGGGTTGTCCGGAAACAGCAAACGCGGATTCAGGGCGCAGCCGCCGATGCCCGATGCTGTCCACTGACATTGCTGCTGTGTTTTATGGAAGTAATAGAGATAGCCTTCCCGTGACAGGCACCGCGGATATTCCTGAGCGTGAACCGGGATCAAGGAAACAGCCGCCGCCAATGCGACGGCGCCAAGTAGCAAAAAGCCGGCCATTCGAATTCCGGTCGGAGTTGCCGAAGCGTCCCGGTGGCTGCGGACTGAATCCGATTTGCGTGCATGCTTTCTCTCTCGCATCGGCACGAAAAGGATCGCGGGGCTTTCGAGAAGACTCGCTTCGAGCAGGTTTTATTCCAGCTTCCCGGGTTGGCGCTGGTGCCGCATTGAAACGATGGCGTGACATGCGATCGGTGTCGGAGCGCCAAGTCAGGCTCAGCAGAAAAAGCGGCCCATCGGGCCGCCTTTTCTGCTGATCAGGCGCCGGCTTGCCGGTAAGGCCCGGTCACTTGTGAGCGTCGGTGTTATTCTTCGCTGTCACGTGCTTCACTCGCACGCGCGCATACGAGCTGCGTGCCGACGCCATGGCACTGGTGGTCGGGCGGTTATGGGATCCGACACCCAGGCTCTGGTAAAAGGCCTGCATGCCGGGCTCATCGACCGCCTGCTGTGCAAATGCCGGAGTTGCGATCGCCGCGGCCAGAATCGCAGCCGCGCTGAGAAGTCTGAAGTTAGTCATCTAGCCTCTCCACGTTGCTGACCCGGTGCGCCCGATGCGCAGGGCCTCTGATGCAGAGACTCAGATCTGGCTCACGATATTCCCGGGCACGCGAAATCGTGAAATCGAGTCGAATTGGGGGGCCTGGCGGCCTTTTTGCCCAAGAAATACGCATTTCTGGACGGCGATCGAGCCGTATGCCGGCTTGGTCTGCGGCGGACGACTGGATAGAGTAAGTTCGACCTCGCTCGAGGTGGTCAGTCGGATCCGACGGTTTGAGACTGGAATAGTCATGAAGAGCCTCACAGCGCTACTCGCGACGACGATCCTGCTCGCGGGAATTGGAGGAGCGAGCGCCGCGACGGTTCGGATCGTGGATGACCCTGGCGGCCGGATCGGAGCCTATGTCGATAGATATCAGGGTATGCGAAGCTCGGGCCAGATGGTGATTATCGATGGCTATTGTGCCTCGGCCTGCACCATCGTTCTGGGTACGGTTCCCCATGACAGGATATGCGTGACCTCCCGCGCCAGGCTCGGATTTCACGCCGCCTGGGATCCCGGCTCCAAAGGTCGCAAAATAATCAATTCCGAAGCGACGCAGAGTCTGTATTTCATGTATCCATTTGAGGTCCGGCACTGGATCGACCAGCGCGGAGGGCTGACCCCACGCATGATTTTCCTGAGCGGGCGCGAACTCGCGGCCATGTATCGGCCATGCTATCTCGATTCACATGCTTCTTCGCACTGAAGTAACGCCCTTATCCTGTGCGCCGCTGGCGATCAGCTGTCGTAGGCGGGGTGCGGAGTTGCCATCGTCGCAACGCTGAGGGCACCGAAACCTGAAATTCAATTTAATGGTGCCGGCGGATTGCCGGCTTACATCAGCTTCACGCAAGGAGCTGATGACATGATTGACCATGATGAATGGATTAGCTGTTCGCATTGGGGAATGTTCCCAACGAGAACGAAATATTCGAAACAGCCCTCTCTGCGGGAGTTCGGATGAGCGATCTTGGGCGCTGCTTGATGGCCTCCTTATCTTGACTTCGAAGGATCGCCTTTGGGCGGTTTTCAGCTCGTGCGGATGCAATTTCTGACCAGAACGAGATCACAAACTCGTCAAACACCGCCGATATCCCGTCTCGATATCTCGTTTCACGAAGCTGCCCTCATTCCTCGATGGACGGTCACGCGGCATCGGTCTACATCACCGAGGCGCCGGGGGGCGGCCAGCGTGAGGAGTAAAAATGGAGCCGCGCTACCGGAAAAACCTGAATGTTCTGCTGCCCTGTTTCGCCGTGCTCGGCGTCATGTCCGGCCTGGTGGCCTATGCGCCAGAACTGTACCGCGCATTCTGTGGCGCAACCGGATACGGAGGGACGACGCAACGGGCGTATTCCGACCCCACTGCCGCCTCCGATCAGACTGTAACGGTTGCATTCGACAGCAACGTCGCGCCGGATTTGCCGTGGCGGTTCGAACCGGAGCAGCGCTCCGTGACCGTTCACTTGGGCGAACAAAAGCTCGTATTCTTCACCGCCGAGAATCTCAGCAACGAGTCGATCGTCGGGCACGCGACGTTCAACGTCACGCCGGAGACGAGCGGCATCTATTTCAATAAGATTCAATGCTTCTGTTTCAACGAGGAGCGCCTCGACCCACATCAGAAAGTCGAAATGCCCGTCGTGTTCTATGTCGATCCGGCATTCGCGAAGGATCCGGACAACGCCCACGTCGACACGATCACGCTCAGCTATACGTTGTTGCGCTCGGTAAACCCCGATCAGGCCAAGAATCTTTCGCGGTTCGAGGATAACGCCGCGCCGGATGCGGTCCATGGAGAGCAGCTTTTCAGCGAACGCTGCACCGCCTGTCACGCGATGGACAGCAACAAGACCGGACCAATGCTGGGTGGCGTGTTCGGCCGCAAGGCCGGCTCCGCTGCCGGCTACCATTATTCGCCGGCGCTAAAGAGCGCCGGTCTTACTTGGTCCACGGATAATCTCGATCAGTGGCTGGCCGCCCCCCAGAAATTCGTTCCCGGCGCACGCATGCCGGTTCGCGTGCTCGATGCTCCGTCACGCCGCGACATCGTCGCTTACCTGCAAAAGGCAGGCCAGGAGCGCAACAACCGGACCGGTTCGAACCCACCCATATCAGGCGGGGAATACTAGCTTAGCACTTCACAGTTTCGTCGCACTCGCGCTTTAGCGGATGGGAACCATTGCCTAGCTCTTGATTTGAATCGGTCGACAACCATAGTGGAACTTCGACGCGGGCGACGGCTTTCGTAAGCCGGCGATTGGCGCTCAACTAAGGCCGAGCGATGGAACCGCGGCGTAAAACGACAACGAAAGCCTTGATTCGTGGAGCATCGCCCTGGCTGGTGACGCCTCCGCCGATGTCCAACCCGGACAATTCGTGCACGGCGTGAGAGTTTGGTCGGGTGGAGAACGGCCCATCTGGTCCGACGAACAAAGTGCACGTAACCGCTGCCGTGCGAGCCACGAGATCGGTGGCGGAGGAGTTGCGATGCAACAAAGTCTCCGTTGCGCGGACATTGGTGCTTCTCATCTCGGAGGGGTCACGGATACTGGAGTGAAACGACCGACAAGGTCGGTGAATTAGCCAGTGGAGCAGCTTAAACGCGCTGTGTCCCGGCGCGCGGAGAGTTAAAGTTTATGTCCGACTTGACCCGAGCCATGATCGGAAATTCGTTGAGGAAAACGCTCGTTTTATTCGATACGGATGTGCGTGCACCACGGTACTACGGCAATGCGTAAGGTCGCTCCACCAAATGTCGAGCCCGCCGATGGCCGAGATACCCCTTACCCGATCGATCACGATCCGGCCGAGACCCCTGGCTGGAACTGGAGGGGCGGCCCGCTGCGCCCGTTATTCGTCGCTTTTCTCGCGCTGGTGCTCGTCGGCATGGTGCTTGTCGGCATAGAAAGAGAAGCCGCTAAAATCGACTTTCAATTGCTGGTTACAGCGCTGCGGGCCACACCTGCAGCGAGCCTTGCCGCAGCACTTGCTGCGACGGCACTCAGCTATCTCGCCCTTATCGGTTACGACGTCTCCGCACTACGCTATGCACGCGCGCATGCGCCGTTGAGGACGATTCTGCTCGCCTCCTTCAGCGGCTTCGCCATCGGAAACGCCGTTGGCTTGGGTGCCTTCTCAGGCGGGACCGTACGTTATCGCCTCTATACGGCTGCAGGGCTCTCGCCAGGCCAAATTGCGCGCGTGGTCTTGTTCCTTTCAATTGCCTTTGGAATAGGGCTCGGTACCATCGCTGCTCTAAGCATGATCCTGCAGGCGAGCGAGGTGAGCCGCTTGCTCGGCGTCTCACCCCAGCCATTGCGTGCTGTCGCGGCAATCATTCTGACACTGGCCGGCGGATTTCTGATTTTTTGCGCAGTGCGCCGAACGCCCTGGCGACGCGGCGCGATCGACATCGATGCGCCCGGCGCAACGCTAATGCTGATCCAGGTTCTGCTCACGGCGATCGACGTGCTCGCCGCCGCAGCCACGCTGTGGGTGCTGCTGCCCCCAATGGGAATTAGCTTCTTCGCCTTCGCCCCGATTTATTCCATAGCGCTTGCACTGGGCGTGCTGAGCCATATTCCCGGTGGGCTTGGTGTGTTCGAAGTCGCAATCCTTTACGCGGTTGGAGGCAGCGCGCCAGTGAACGCCGTGGCGGCAGCCTTGGTGACCTATCGCGGCATATACTTCCTGCTCCCGCTGCTGCTCTCGACGCTGCTCCTGGCCAACTTCGAACTGCGGCGCTCGCTCCGCACGGCAACGGGCCAGCGGATCGGTCGCGCGGCAAGCCACCTTGCACCCCTCTTTCTCGCGGCAACCACTTTTACCGTCGGCGCGATCCTTGTGGTTTCCGGCGCCATGCCGGCCTTCGTCGATCGGCTTCAAATCCTGCACATTGCCATTCCGCTCTGGGCGGTCGAGGTATCTCATTTCCTTACCAGCGTCGCGGGTCTCTTCCTGTTATTCGCCGCGCATGGCCTATATCGCCGGCTCGATGGCGCTTGGTGGCTCGCCCTGTCCATGACGCTGCTCGGCATCCCCTTTTCTTTGATCAAGGGCCTCGCTGTCGTCGCGCCCAGCGTATTGGTCATCCTTCTGATCGGGCTGGTCACTGCGCGCGGTCAATTCTCGCGCCGGACATCGCTGCTTTCCCAGCCGATGTCTTCGGGCTGGCTTATCGCCACCGGCTGCGTCATTGCAGCCATGGTCTGGATTCTCTTCTTTGCGTTCCGGAACGTCGAATATGCTCGTGAGCTATGGTGGCAATTCGAATTCGATGCCGCAGGGCCGCGTGCGTTGCGTGCGGTACTTGGCGTCGCGTTGCTCGGCTTGGTGCTCGGTGTGTCGCAGCTGCTTCGCCCCGCCGGTGCGCGCCCAGGGCCGCCGAACGCCGAGGAAATCGACCGGGCGAGGCGCATCGCTGCCCGACAGCCGCGCCCCGACGCGCTGCTAGCGCTCATGGGCGACAAGAGCTTCCTCTTCTCGGATTCGGGCCTCGGCTTCCTGATGTTTGCGACGCGCGGACGAACCTGGGCGGCGCTGGGCGACCCGGTCGGCCCTCGGGCGGAATGGCCGGACCTGATGTGGCGTTTCATCGAACTTGCCGACAGCCATGGCGGCCGAGCCGCCTTCTATCAGATACCGGCATCGAGCTTGCCGCTCTATCTCGACGCCGGCCTCAAAATCCTGAAGCTCGGCGAAGAAGCGCGTGTTTCGCTGGCCTCCTTCACCCTCGAAGGCTCCGCTCGGGCCGATCTCCGCTATGCCTTGAAGCGTGGTGAGCGCGACCAGCTTCAATTCGAGATGATCCCGCCCGAGCGTGTCGCCTCCATCATGAACGAGATCGCGGAGGTCTCGAATGCATGGCTAAGCAAGCATGCCCCGGGAGGCGAGAAGCGATTTTCGGTCGCCGCCTTCCAGCGCGAGTACGTGCTCGCGCAGCCGGTCGCGCTGCTACGGCAGAACGGCGAAGCGGTAGCATTCGCCACCGTGATGACGACTGATCTCAGAGACGAGGTGACCCTCGGCTTGATGCGAACTCAAGCCCGGCCCGACATCGCGCTTCGCGATGGAGTATCTCTTTGTCCGTCTCATCCAGCATTTTCGCGAACAAGGCTACCGCACATTCAGCCTCGGCACATTGCCGCTCTCTGGCTTTTCTGCGCATCGGCTGGCACCGAGCTGGCATCGTTTGGCTCGTGTGATCGGGTCGCTCGGACGCCGTTACTACAATTTTCAAGGCCTGCGCACTTTCAAGGCAAAATTCGACCCGGCTTGGGAGCCGCGCTACCTCGTCGCCTCGGGATGGTTTGGCCCCTATCTTGCTCTCATCGATATTGCTGCGCTGATCGGCGGGGGCATGCGGGCTGCCATCCGTCGCCCTGGCGTGAACAATCGGCGCATTCGCAACGTCGCCGCGGCCATCCTGGCGATCGCCAGCACCGCTATACTCATGCCTTGCCGACCGGCATGGGCACTTGAAAGCGGAAATCTCGGCGATGTGCGTCAGATCAATCCTGTCGGCGCGATGCGCGGCCTTGTCGTGTTGTTCTCGGATGCTCACGGCTGGAGTTCGATATCGGATGATGCTGCCGCAGCGCTCGCGCGCGATGGCGCGCTGGTCGTGGGCGTTGATCTGCCCGCATATCTCCAACGGCTGAATGCCCAAGCCGGCGAAACCTGTCATACCGTGGTGGGCGACGTTGAGTCGATCAGTCGACAGATTCAGCGTGAGCGCGGCAACACTTCATATCTGACGCCGATTGTGGCCGGCATCGGCGAGGGTGGTGCGCTGGCGGCAATCGTTCTCGCACAGGCGCCCGTCGCGACCATCGCCGGTGCGGTCAGCTACGACCCAACCACCACTGTGCCCTCCCCTATACCTCTATGCGCCGCCACATCAGCGGAGCCGGGGGGCGGATTCGCCTATGGGCCGTGGCGGTCGCTCCCCGGCTTCTGGATGGTTGCGTTTTCGGCCGGTGGCGATACTCCCGGGCGTCAGCGCATCGCCGCGTTGAAGGCCGCTGGGACGCCGGTCAACGTTTCGAACGCTGCCGGCGGCGTCGCAGAAACGCTCGCGGCGCTGTTGAACCCGCTCCTCGCGCCGGGCGCGGTCGCGCCCGCGGCGGGCATTGCCAACCTTCCTCTTGTCGAACTGCCGGCGGAGCCTCGCGGACCTCTCCTGGCGATCGTTCTCTCCGGCGACGGCGGTTGGCGCGATGTCGACAGAGCCATCGCGCAGAAACTGCAGTCAGACGGCGTATCTGTTGTCGGCTGGGACAGCTTGCGCTACTTCTGGAGTAAGAAATCGCCGGAGCAGACGGCTCGCGACCTCGGCGCCGTGATCGATACGTACGCATCCCGTTGGGGGGCGTCCAAGGTTGCGCTGATCGGCTATTCCTTCGGTGCCGACGTGCTGCCCTTCGCCTATGATCATCTGTCGCCTGAGGCAAAGGTTCGCGTCGTGCAGCTGTCACTCCTGGGATTCGCCCCGGCGGCCAATTTCGAAATCACTGTTTCCGGCTGGCTTGGCGCGGCCCCTGACAAGGACGCGCTGCCAACCGAACCAGCGCTCATGCCGATCGACCCGACGATGGTCCAATGTTTCTACGGCGCCAACGAAGATGACAGCGCATGTCCGCTCCTCACGGGAAAGGCAGAGATCATTCGTGTCCCTGGTGGCCACCATTTTGACAATGACTATGCCGCGCTGGCCAGACGCATTCTCGACGGAATTCGCCGGCGCGGCGGCTAGGCCGCACAGCAGCGGGGCCGGTGAAACCTGCATCGCGCCCGATCCGAAAAGTGCCGCACCAGCGCGCGCCGGTCTCTGCTGCAGTGCGAGCGTAACGGCCGCAGCCGAGGACGTCGGGCACCGGAATGCCGGCCACCAGGGAACGAGTAGAGTAATATTTTCTATCTTTGGTTGGTTTTGAGAGATGCGTGATTGGATCACGTGCGTGCGGTGCACCTAATCGTGCTGCTGTGCTTCGCGCATTGCTGTCGCGGCTGTCGCGCCGTTGAAACGGAAACAGCCAAGGCTTATTTCGTGTGGGAAGCTTCCGCAAAGGGGAGTATTTTCAATGCGTGTCCACCTCGACAGGAAACCGCTTGATGGAATGGCGCTTGATGGAATGGCGATCGCCTTTGTTGTGATCACCCTGTTGACCGTCGTCGTGTTGGCAATCCTGCTCAGCCGCCTGAACGCCTTTTTTTGAAGCTGATACCGTGGCGGTCGAAGTACCGCCAACTGGCACGCTGTTGGAACGGCGGTAGTCAAGGCGCATTGTTTTGGAAGCTTCTTCAGAAAGGAGTGCCACTCAATGCGAGTCCACATCGATAGAAAACAGCTTGATGGAAATGTGATCGCCTTTGTTGTGATCAGCCTCTTAATCGTCATCGCGTTCGCGTACTAAAAACCGTCCGGCATAACCGGGCAGGAATGACGGTAGCAGTTCGAACGTGCGGAAGTCGAAGCCGGCTGGATCAGGTCGACGTGAGCTAGGCCGGGCCAATGCCAAGCCGGGCCCATGCCAAAATGGCGCTTGGGACCGAACCCGGAGTTCGGGACGCACGTCTCCCGTCTGCATGCTCTTGAATGTACAATCGAACGCCTCGCGGTGGCGACCGTGGCGGTAGGTCGCGACTGCGATGTTGAAGCGCCGCGACGGTCAGAGGGTGCGAAGGAACGCGACCAGGTCGTGCTTCTCATCGCCGGTCAGTTTGGTTCCCAGCACCAGATTGAAGAACTCAACCGAATCATCGAGCGTCAGCAGGCGCCCGTCGTGCAGGTAGGGCGGCGTATCCTTGATGCCGCGCAGCGGGAAGGTCTTGACGGCTCCGTCGCCGACTTCGTTCAAGCCGTTGATCATCTCCGGCTTGAAGAAGCGCTCGGTCTTGAGATCGTGCATCAGGTTGTCGGTGTAATAGGGCGCGGCGTGGCAGGCATTGCATCGGCCCTTGCCATTGAATATCTCCTCGCCGCGCAGCTCGGCCTGGGTGGCCTTGCTCGGATCGAGCTTGCCGAACACGTCAAGCTTCGGTGCCGGCGGGAAGCCCAGCTCCTCCTGGAATTCCGCCATCAGATCGACCTGGATGATCCGATCGAGCGGGTTCATGCCCTTCTTGGTGGCAATCACCTGGTCACCGTCGAAATACGCCCCGGCCTGCTCGAATTGGGTGAAATCCTCGATGGTCTTGAGCGCGCGCTGCGAGCCGAACAACCGCTGGATTTGCACGCCGCGCAGCGACGGAGTGACGATGCGATGGCGGGATTCCTCGGGGCGGGCATCGGGCGCGAGGTGGGTGGCCTTGTTGGTGTGGCCGTTGGAGTGGCAGTCGAAGCACGTTGCCCCACGGCTCGGCAGCTCGGAGCGGCGGTCCTCCGTCTGATTGAACTGTTGCTGCGGGAACGGAGTAACGAGCAGGCGCAGCCCTTCCATCTGCTTGGGAGGCAGAATGCCGTTAAACAGCTCGTAGTAGTTCTCGATGGTGACGAGTTTGCCTTGCGAGACGTCGCCGAGGTCGGTGCGCTGATTGAGGTACATCGGCGGCGGAAATTCCGGCAGGAAATGATCGGGGATGTCGTACTCGACGTCGAAGCGCGTGAGATCGCGCCCCTCCTGCCGTTTGATCTCGTCGATCAGGAAGCGCGGAAACACGAAGCCGCCTTCCTGTTGCTTGGGGTGCGGCAGCGGATAGAATCCCTTGGGAAACGCGTTCTGATCGCGAATCTGCTCCGGGCTCATATTCGCGAGAGCCTCCCACGTCTTTCCTGCCGGGAGCTTGACGCGAACTCCTTCCTGCACCGGTTTTGTGCGGTCCATGGTGATGCCGGCCGCCGGCCGATCGCTCAGGTCATACCGCTCGTTGAGAAGCGCCATATGCTCGCGCGTGACCTCGGGCTTCTGTGCGGACAGCCTGGCGAAGATCGCCGAGAACGGCTCGGTGATGTCGACCGGCATATAGCTCGACTTGCCGCGTGGCCCTTGCTGCGCGTAGGCGAAGCCGAACGCAAGGATGACGGTGGCGGTTGTCACGCCGGTGAGAAGTTTTCGGGTTTTCGCTGGAATCATGGCACCCTCCTTCCCTTTGATGGACAGTTCAACACGCGCCCAAGCGATACTTGGGACGTACAAGAATTCGGGACGTACAAAAATTGGGACCTACAAATTGTCAGCGCGTTTCAACGGCGCATGCCCGCCGACGGCACGACTGCTCGCCCATTTGCTTGACGTGAGGGGCATCGGCCCGAAGGGTAGCAATGGCACAAGAGAGGGCTATTAAATTTGCGTTTAGGATTTGAACCCGGTCGCGTGGTCCAGTGTTTTTCGGCAAGCAAATCAAAGGGATCATCGAGCGGCATTTTTCTTCTGTTCTCGGCATGAAATTTCAACCGCAAACAAGTGTCGGCTTCGCATGATCGGAAAAATAGCAGCATAACGTTTGGCTCGAATGCGAACGCTACGCGCCCCCTTGCAGGATCACAGGTGAAGGCGTGATTTGCCCGACGGGCTCACTCCGCGATGTCGTGTCCAGCCCCTTTTGCAAATATTCTGATTTTCAGAAGACCCAGCCAGCCGGTCGCGCGAATGCGCGCCCGATGACAGGCTCCGCGACGAAGCAATCCAGCTTTCTTTTCTTGAGCCTATGGATTGCTTCGCGGAGCCTGTCATCGGGGGCGCCAAAGGCGAGAACCGGTGGCGGCGTATGACGGCTTCTTGGCTAGATCGGCAGGTAGCCTCGGATCGCCGGCATGAAGAAAATCGCGAGATTGATCGCAAAGCCGATCGCTCCACAGGATCGAGCGCAGCGTCGGGCGATTGCCGAGATAGGTGAAGACATAGGCAATCCGCACGATCAGGAACAGCACCGCCAATTCATTGATCAGACGCTGCGGACCGGCGCGAAATTCCGCCAGCAGCACGGCGACGGCGAAGAACGGAAACGCCTCGATGCCGTTCAGATGCGCGCCCAGCGCGCGGGCGGCGAATCGGATCCTCGATAGAACGCGGGATCGCGTGGTCTGGCATTGTCGAAGCGGCGAAACCCGATCCACTTGATCGGCGCGATCGTCAGCAGATAAAGCATCAGCGTTCCGAAAACGCACCATTCGGCGATCGTCATGGTTCCCCCCGACATGCGGCACCGGGCGATGCGTCGCATCGCACGGGAATGTGCGACCCTATCGAAGCCGCCATTATCTTGACAAGGCTGGTGCAACGCGCGAAGCCACGAGCCGTCATGACAGCGGTCGTTCCCATCGAAACAGCCAAGGCTGCGGCCGGAATCAGGCCGCAACGCGTCGGCGTCCTGCTGGTCAATCTCGGCACCCCCGACAGCGCCGATACGAAGGGCGTGCGGGTCTATCTCAAGGAATTCCTGTCCGATCCGCGGGTGATCGAAAACCAGGGCCTGTTGTGGAAGCTGGCGCTGAACGGCGTCATCCTGCGCACCCGCCCGCGCCGCAAGGCGCGCGATTACCTGAAAATCTGGAACACCGAGAAAAACGAATCTCCGCTCAAGACCATCACGCGCGCGCAGTCCGAAAAGCTCGCCGCAGCGATCGCCGGACCACGACCATGTCGTGGTCGATTGGGCGATGCGCTACGGCAATCCGTCGATCCGCTCGCGGATCGACGCCCTGACCGCGCAGGGCTGCGACCGGCTGCTGGTGGTGCCGCTCTATCCGCAATATTCGGCCGCGACGTCGGCCACCGTGTGCGACGAGGTGTTCCGCGTGCTCGGCGACGATGCGCGCGCAGCCGACCTTGCGGGTGACGCCGCCCTATTACGACGATCCGGATTATATCGAGGCGCTGGCGGTCTCGATCGACGCGCATCTGGCGACGCTTGCCGTTCCAGCCCGAACTGATCGTGGCCTCGTTCCACGGCATGCCGCAGAAATACATCGACAAGGGCGACCCCTATCAGGCGCAATGCATCGCAACCACGGATGCGTTGCGCAAGCGCATGGGCCTCGACGCCTCCAAGCTGCTGCTGACGTTCCAGTCGCGCTTCGGCTTCGACCAGTGGCTGCAGCCCTACACCGACAAGACCATCGCGCAACTGGCGAAGGACGGCGTGCGCCGCATCGCCGTGGTGACGCCCGGTTTCTCCGCCGATTGCCTGGAGACGCTGGAAGAAATCGCGCAGGAAAACGCCGAGATCTTCCAGCACAATGGCGGCGAGCAGTTTGCCGCTGATCCCCTGCCTGAACGACAGCGAACCCGGCATGGACGTGATCCGCCAGCTGGTGCTGCGCGAACTTCAGGGCTGGATTTGAATCGGCGGCGCGGCAGCTCGCTTTTTGCGCGCGTCGAACCTTACATCCGGGCTCGGCGACCAAGTGAGGGTTTCGCCGCACTGCAAGGCGTGACAACGTGTTGCGGTACGGCGCATTGCGTTCCAGGCTGGTTTCGCTCTCGAGGAGATTTTTATGGACGGGTTCGATATTTTCGCCATTGCGCTGGTGCTGCTGGTTATTTTTACGCTGTTTGCCGGCGTCAAGACGGTGCCGCAGGGATACGACTGGACCATCGAGCGGTTCGGCAAATTCACCCGCACGCTGTCGCCGGGGCTGAACATCATCATTCCCTATTTCGACCGCGTCGGCCGCAAGATGAACATGATGGAGCAGGTGATCGACATTCCCGAGCAGGAAGTGATCACCAAGGACAACGCCACCGTGACGGTGGACGGCGTCGCGTTCTTCCAGGTGTTCGACGCCGCCAAGGCGAGCTACGAGGTGTCCAACCTCAATCAGGCGATCATCGTGCTGACCATGACCAACATCCGCTCGGTGATGGGCGCGATGGACCTCGACCAGGTGCTGTCGCATCGCGACGAGATCAACGAGCGGCTGCTGCGCGTGGTCGACGCCGCGGTCTCGCCGTGGGGGCTGAAGGTCAACCGCATCGAGATCAAGGACATCGTGCCGCCGGCCGATCTGGTCGAGGCGATGGGACGCCAGATGAAGGCCGAGCGCGTCAAGCGCGCCGATATTCTGCAGGCCGAAGGCCAGCGGCAATCGGAAATCCTGCGCGCCGAAGGCGCCAAGCAGGGCCAGATCCTGCAGGCCGAAGGCCGCCGCGAAGCCGCGTTCCGCGACGCCGAGGCGCGCGAACGCTCCGCCGAGGCGGAGGCCAAGGCGACCCAGATGGTCTCCGAAGCCATCGCCAAGGGCGACGTCGCCGCGCTGAACTACTTCATCGCCGACAAATACATCAAGGCGTTCGGGCAACTGGCGGATTCGCCGAACCAGAAGATCATCATGCTGCCGATCGAAGCGATGAGCATGCTCGGCTCGCTTGCCGGCATCGGCGAGATCGCCAAGGCCACCTTCGGCGAAAGCGCGGCCTCCGCGCAGGCCGCCGCGCGCCGCACCTCGGTGCCGAATGTAGCACCGGGCGCCGTGGCGCCGGTGCCATCGCAAGGTTAGAGATTGTTTGAATGACCGAGTCGACGACGTGAGCTGGAGAGTCGTTCGATGAAGATGGAATGGTGGCGAGTGAGTTCATCGAACTCTTCCCTTGTGGGAGAGGTCGGGTCGCATCGCCAGATGCGATCCGGGTGAGGGGTCACAGCCTGTCGATAGTCCGCGACCCCTCACGTTGGATTGTTGTCATCGTCAGAACTAGACCGAGTCGAAACGAGTCGGAGGGGCACAACATGACCGAGATGTTTTCCACGCTGGGCACCTGGAACTGGCTGATCTTCGGCCTCGATCCTGATGGCGCTGGAACTGCTGGCGCCGGGGGTCTTCCTGTTCTGGCTCGGGCTGGCGGCGCTGTTGGTCGGATTATTGTCGTTCGCGATCCATCCGTCCTGGCAGCTGCAGATCCTGATGTTCGCGGTGTTCGCAGCCGTCGGCGGTGCCGCTGTGGCGGCGCGTCGCGCGCAACAATAGCGCCGTCAGCAAGAGCAATCCGTTTCTCAACAAGCGCGCCGATGCGCTGGTCGGCCGGGTGTTCACGCTGGAAAAGCCGATCATCGACGGCTCGGGCACGGTGCGGATCGACGACACGATCTGGCGCGTCGCCGGTCCCGACGCGCCGGCCGGCAGCCGGGTCAGGATCGTGCAGGCCGACGGCGCCAGCCTGACGGTGGCAGCAGCCTGAATCACTTCGCCCCGCGTTTGCTCCATCGCTCGGCAAAGCGATGCAGCGGCAGGAAGGTTTCGAACAGCTGCTGTCCCAGCTCGGTGAGGCGATAGCCGCTGGCGGGTATCGAGTTCAACCAGGCCGGCCTGGCGCAGATCCGACAGCCGGGCCGACAGCACGGTCGGCGAGGCCTCGTCGCAGGCGGTGCGCAAGGCGCGCGAGGTCAACGGCTGGTCGCGGAGCTCCCATACGATCCGCAAGGTCCAGCGCCGGCCCAACAGGTCGAGCAGGACCATGATCGGCCGGCCGGTGGTCGAGCCGCGAACGTTGCGTTTTTTCATGGCTGCAAGCTGTTTTCGCATCGAAGTCCCCTTGCGGCGTGCTACATATAATGTAGCATATCGCTACACTTATTGTAGCACAGGAGTGAGCCATGTCGCGAATTGCACCGCTGCAGCCGCCTTATGCGCCGGAACTTCAGGGCCAGTTCGACCGGATCATGCGCGGCGCTCCGCCGCTGATCCTGTTCCGCGTGATCGCCGGGAGCACCCGCGCCTGGGAGAAATTCCGCGCCGCCAGCCTGCTGGACCGCGGTCCGCTGGCGTTGCGGGAACGCGAGATCGTGATCGACCGGACCTGCGCGCTGACCGGATGCGAATACGAATGGGGCGTGCATGTCGCGATATTTGCCGATGCCGCTGATCTGACCGAGGAGCAGGTCCGCGCCACGGTGCTGGAGGAAGCCGATGCGCCGTGCTGGTCGGCAGCCGAGCAGGCCTTGATCGCAGCCGTCGACGCCCTGCATGCCCGTGCCACGCTCAGCGAAACGGAGTTCAAGGCGCTGGCGGCGCATTACGACGATGCCAAGATCTTCGAGATCATCCTGCTCTGCGGCTTCTATCGCACCGTGTCCTATCTGGCGAACGGGCTGGCGCTGCCGCTGGAGGCCAAGGCGGCGCGGTTTCCGGTGGCAGCGGTAAATTAGCCGCTGCCTCGCGCCTTACGCCACGCCGGCGCGCAAAATATCGTGCAGATGCACGATGCCGACCGGCTTTTTGGCGTCGGTCACGATCAGCGCGGTGATCTTCGAGGAATTGAGGATTTCCAGCGCTTCGCTGGCGAGCAGGTCGCGGCCGATGGTCTTCGGATTTTTGGTCATGACGTCGTCGACCAGCGCGGTCATCAGGTCCGGCCGCATGTGGCGGCGCAAATCGCCGTCGGTGACGATGCCGACGATCTGGCCGCGCGCATCGACGATGCCGACGCAGCCAAAGCCTTTCGACGACATCTCGACCAGCGCGTCCGACATTCGGGTGCCGAGCGGCCGCAGCGGCACCGCGTCGCCGCCGTGCATCAGGTCGCGGGTATATTTCAGCATGGCGCCGAGCTTGCCGCCGGGATGCAGCACGCTGAAATCGACCGAGGTAAAGCCGCGACCCTCCAACAGCGCGATCGCCAGCGCATCGCCCAGCGCCAGCAGCATCAGCGAGGAGGTGGTGGGCGCAAGGTTGTGCGGACAGGCCTCGCGGGCCTTGGGCAGCGTCAGCGCGATATCGGCGGCCTTGCTCAGGGTGGAGTTGCATTCCGACGTCATGGCGACCAGCGCGATGCGGAAGCGCTTGGCGTAGGTGATGAGGTTCTTCATCTCCGCCTGCTCGCCGGACCACGACAGCGCCAGGATGACGTCGTCGGCGGTGATCATGCCGAGATCGCCGTGGCTGGCTTCGGCGGCGTGCACGAAGAAGGCGGGGGTGCCGGTGGAGGCCAGCGTAGCGGCGATCTTGCGCGCCACATGGCCCGATTTGCCGAGCCCGGTGACGATCACCCGGCCCTTGGCGTCGCGGATCAGATCGGCGGCGGCGGTGAAAGCCGACCCGAGCGCGCCCTGAAGTGCGGCGGCAATCGCGGCGACGCCGCTGGCCTCGGCGTCGAGGGTGCGCAGCGCCGACTGAACGGCGGCGTTCGCGGTCGGTCCCGGATGATTTTGTCATCAGCGGTTTCGGCTTGGCCATGTCTGGTTCCGAACGAGGTGGGGCAAACAGATTTGCCCGGACCTCTCCTTAGCACGGCCAAATCCGCGATGCGACGCGGGCCCCGGTTCTCAACGGCTCATTAACCATAATTGTTTTAACTCCATTAACGACGTTTTCCGCTTGCGTCCTCGCGCTGCGCGGAGCCCGGTCGGCAAGCGTATGAATTCGTTGGAGTATTTTTATCGTGATGACGGGTCCAGCAAGGGGCCGCCGCAAGCGCGCAATGATCCTGCGCGCGCTATTGCCATGCCTTGCGCTGATCGCGTTCGATGACGACCCTGGCGCAGGCCCAAATGCTGACGCCCGATTTGTTTCGCCCGGTGCGCGACGGTTTCGTATCGCCGCAGGATTTGCCGCTGCGCAAGACCAGCGACAACGGTAGCGACAGCACCGACGGCGATCCGGCCGGCGACGACAGCGTCCCCGACAAGGACAAACCGCGCGCCGTCGCGGATCGGCCAGATTCCGGAATATGGCCTTCCCGCCGCCAGCGGCGCCGCCGATACCGGCTTCGACTCGCTCAATCGCACCCGCAAGAAGCCAAAGTTCTATCCGGGCCAGGCCAAGCCGAAACCTCCGCCCGGTCCCGGCAGCCGCCCGTCTGTCGAATTCGAAATTGCCGCTGCGGCTGTCGATTCCGCCGTCGGAATCCGCCAACAAGATCGCCGCTGCCGCCGGCGATGGCCGGCACCGTGGTCGGCCAGCCGCCGCGCAAGCGCCTCAGGCCCGACGACGATCCGTTCGGCGCGGTCGGCGATTACGCCGGCGGCTTTCTGATCAAATCCGCGGTCGAGCTCAGCGGCGGCTACGACACCAATCCCGGCCGCACCAACGTCCCGAAGGGTCTGCCGTTCTGGATCGTGGCGCCGGAATTCCTCGCCGTCTCCGACTGGGAGCGCCACGCGCTGGTCGCCGATCTCCGGGGCTCGTTCACCGGCTATGGCGGCAGCCTGCCGCCAACCATCGACGGCGCGGTCTCGTCGGCGCCGACCGATGTCAGCCGGCCGGATTTCACCGGTCACGTCGACGGCCGTCTCGACGTCACCGAAGACACCCACCTGACCTCGGAAGTCCGGCTGCGGGTTTCCACCGACAATCCCGGCAGCCCGAACATCCAGGCCGGCCTCGCCAAATATCCGGTCTACACCACGCTCGGCGGCACCTTCGGCGTCGACCAGAATTTCAACCGCCTCGACATTTCCGCCGGCGCCACCGTCGACCGCACCGTCTACCAGAACTCGCTGCTCACCGACGGCAGCACTTCGACCAATGACGACCGCAACCTCAACCAGTTCGGCGGGATCGGCCGGGTCAGCTACGAGCTCACGCCGGCGCTGAAACCGTTCGTCGAGGTCGAGGGCGACAGCCGCGTCCACGATCTGCCGATCGACCGCAACGGTTATGCGCGCGATTCCTCCGGCGGCTATGCCAAGGGCGGCACCTCGTTCGAATTCACCCGGCTCTTGACCGGCGAAATCTCGATCGGTTACGCCGCGCGCGATTATGTCGATCCCCGGCTCGACCGGCTGCAGGGCCTGCTCACCGCGGCCTCGCTGACCTGGACCGCGACGCCGCTCACGACCGCGAAATTCTATTCCACCACCTCGATCGACGAGACCACATTGCCCGGCGCCTCCGGCGTGCTGACCCACCTCTACACCGTCGAAGCCGATCACGATTTCCGCGTCTGGCTCACCGGAATCGGAAAATTCACCTACGGCACGCTCGACTATCAGGGCGACGGCCGGCTCGACCAGATTTACACCCTCGAGGGCGACCTGGTTTACAAGATGACCCGCAACCTCTGGATCAAGGGCACCCTGCGCCGCGATATCCTCAACTCCGACATCCTGGGCTCGAGCTCGGCCTCGACGGTGGTGATGCTCGGGGTGAGGTTGCAGAACTGATGCGGGCAAGGTCGAGTTGGCGCACTGCGCCAGGCCACAGACTGCGTCATGGCCGGACTTGATTCCGTAAAGCCGCCGATCGGCGCAATTCTGCCTTCGCGAGATGAGCTTGTTTGGCAGCTAACCGATCCGCTGCCTCATTGTAAGGATCGCCCCAATGACCTTTTATCCAAATCACTTTCACCTTGCGTGATTTTGTCACGGCTTCGTATTCTCTCCAAAGATCAGGATTGGTCTTGATCACTGTTCGTCCACCAACCGCATCACTCACATATTGTGAGTCGGTTCGAATAATTATCGAATTTTTGGGATCAACAGATTTGATTGCTTCGATAACGGCTTGCAGCTCCATTCGATTATTGGTTGACGATGAAACCCACCCGCCTGCCTCAGCACCAGTATTGTGCGTTATAAAGGCCCAGCCACCGGGACCTTGTTCTTTTCCTTTCCGTCTACCTACTGAAATAATGGAGCCGTCAGTTGAGATCGTCACTGTATTTGATGACCGGATAAAGCGCTTTCCCATCTCCAAGGAGAACGGCACCTCGTCGAGGGACTTGGTCGGAATATCACTAACTAAACAAACGCCGCCCAAGCGCCGTCGGGTCTTCCAATCACTCCCGCTTATTTGATTGGAAAACCAATTCCTAAAATCATCCAGTTTTGCGTCAATACGACGATCAAGATCCTCGATTGTGCTCAAAGAATTTCCGTACGCGAAGGCATCGCCCCAGCCCCGTATAACCTTATCGATTAATGCAAGAGTTTGAGTGTATCTTTGTCGGCTTTCAAGGCCATTACCCGCGTTCTTGACCTCGGAGATAGACCACCGACCAAATTGTAAGTGATCGTCAATTTGTCTCTCTAATTTTTGCCGGGCCAAGCGCGAAGGCTGAAAAAGGCCCGGACGTAAATCGTAACCTAAAAACACAAACCCGTCGTCAATTCTTCCGTGGCCAGCCTTTTCCAAGCTCGCTATTCCCGAAAAAGGGTCATGGCAGCTCAAGCCTAGATCTTGAAGAAAGCCTCGCGCGCCCTGAAAAGCTTTTACGACTTTGCTCTCGCTGTCCCCGAGCATCACGAAGTCGTCGATGAAACGGACACAAATGATTCCACGATCGTTTAGTTTGAGATCGAACTCATTGAGAAGAATATTTCCGAACAAAGGGGATAACGGTGAACCTTGTGCAACTCCGTGGTCATCGATTGGGAAAATCTTACGGTTCTCCCCTAGGGAATTTTCGTTCGCGAGAACTACTGTCGTCGCGGCGTTTAGGACCTCAAGGAACTGCTGATCGTCGACGTCAGCAGCAATTTTCTTGAGAACCGACCCTCGTGGAACACTGTCAAAGAACCCCGAAATGTCGGACCTGACGTAATAAGACTTGCCCTCTACAAATGCGTCGCGGATCATTTTCAGGCCGTGGGGGACGCTACGGTTTGGTACCCCACCTACGCTAGAAGGCTGATTGATGACTTTTTTCACAAAATTGGAGTGACACTGCAAACAGTCCAACCAAGCGCGTTCTACAATTCTGTTTTGGACGGAGGCCATTACAATACCTCGTTGGCCGCCGTTAGCTTTTTTCTTAAGGACGCCTTTCTGAGGCTCAAACTCGAACGCCCCATCGCGAAGTCGTCTCTGTATCTTTTGGATATTTCGTTCTACATCGCGGCCAAACATTTCCACCGCAATGCGCGTCTCGCTAGCCAGCGAGACTGATCCATTGGATCGAATTCGATGCCAAGCATTTCGAAGCGAAGCCCGCTCGGTCGCTCTGTGAAAAAGCCGTCCCATTGCGCGCTCTCTCTTGTGGGCGACATCGGTTGCCTCGCCCTACCTCTGAAGCTTACTGATGCTCAACAGGACCTCGGACGGCGTAAAGTTTAGCGCCTTCGTCAGCACCCCATA
Source organism: uncultured Alphaproteobacteria bacterium (assembly GCA_963734795.1). Taxonomy (GTDB): domain Bacteria; phylum Pseudomonadota; class Alphaproteobacteria; order Rhizobiales; family Xanthobacteraceae; genus Bradyrhizobium. Next base: position 313,586 of record CAVTIW010000004.1, on the reverse strand, counting down.
GACCGGACTTCGGTTCGTGACCTATTCCCGGCCTGCTGCTCGCCATCATTCCGGCGCTCACATGAAGCCCGGCGACAGAAATCAGCTGTATCAGCGCCATCGCAGCTAACGCGGCGACAGCTAGGCGCCAGACCGAACGGCTGGCCCGTTTTTGCATGCGCTGGTCACAATCGAATACTCCCTAGGGTAGCGTACCTTTTTCGGAAGAATTGCAAGTGAGGCGCTTGCGTTGCGTCCAGGCGAAGCCGAAAATAAAATCTACCGACCACCCGACACTCGATCCCAGAACTGCAATCGAGGGCTATGGTCAACTCAGAGGTAAGGCTCGCCTGATGCTCAACAGGACCTCGGACGGCGTAAAGTTTAGCGCCTTCGTCAGCACCCCATAGACCGGACTTCGGTTCGTGACCTATTCCCGGCCTGCTGCTCGCCATCATTCCGGCGCTCACATGAAGCCCGGCGACAGAAATCAGCAAAGCTACTTCCGGTAGATTGGGGTTTTGATTCGCGCAAGCGCTGAGAAGGCCTATCAAAGCTTCTTTACACTTGACGGTAGTCCGACTTACTTCAGGAGGTCGGTAGCTGAGCGCTCCGAGAGCCGCGTGATCTCGACCCGTCTCGCCAACTGATCGCCTTGACGCCATAGTTGGCATTCCGGCGGCTCATAATTCGGAGTATGTGTTTGAGATCGCAGCCGCGCTGGAAGCTCAGGGTCAACATGCTGTTGCGCAATTGCGTCGCGACGCGTTTGAACGTTCAAACGCGAACCGAAATCCGCCTTGCTTGCGTAATCTGGAACCCTACTAAAGAAGGTGCTCTACCTCGGCAGGTTCGTCGTCCCCATCAAAAACTGATCGATCGCGCGCGCGCAGAGCCGGCCCTCGCGGATCGCCCACACCACCAGCGACTGGCCGCGGCGCATGTCGCCGGCGGAGAACACGTTCGGCCGCGAGGTCTGGTAGTCGGCGGTGTTGGCCCGCACATTGCCGCGCGGGTCGAGATCGACCCCGAGCGTCTTCAGCAGGCCCTCATGCACCGGATGCACGAAGCCCATCGCCAGCAGCACCAGTTGCGCCTCGAGCTCGAATTCGCTTCCCGGGATCGGCTTGAACTTGTCGTCGACCTGCACGCCATGCAGTTTTGTCACTTTGCCGTCTGCGCCGGAGAATTTCTGCGTCAGCACCGCGAATTCGCGGCGGGCGCCTTCGGCCTGGCTCGACGAGGTCCGCATCTTCAGCGGCCAGTTCGGCCAGGTCAGGCCCTTGTTCTCATGCTCGGGTGGTGCCGGCATGATCTCGAGCTGGGTCACCGACAGCGCGCCCTGCCGGAATGAAGTGCCGATGCAGTCCGAGCCGGTGTCGCCGCCGCCGATCACCACCACATGCTTGCCGCCGGCGAGAATCTCCGGCGCGTTGCCGAGCGGCTCCTGCGAGACGCGGCGGTTCTGCTGCGGCAGGAAATCCATCGCGAAGTGAATGCCTGACAATTCGCGGCCGGGAATCGGCAGGTCGCGCGCGGCTTCCGCGCCGCCGGTCAGCGCCAGCGCGTCATAGGTGTTCAGCATCTCGCGCGGATCGAGCGCGCCTTGCCCTGTCCCCTGTGCGGTGCCGCCGACATGGGCGCCGTAATGGAAGGTGACGCCTTCGGCTTCCATCTGCGCCACACGGCGGTCGATGACGTGCTTCTCCATCTTGAAATCGGGAATGCCGTAACGCAACAGGCCGCCGGCCTTGGCGAACTTCTCGAACAGATGCACCTCATGGCCGGCACGGGCGAGCTGCTGCGCGCAGGCGAGCCCCGCCGGGCCGGAGCCGATCACCGCGACCTTCTTGCCGGTCTTGTGCGCGGCTATTTCCGGCTTGACCCAGCCATTGTCCCAGGCGCGGTCGACGATGGCGCATTCGATGGTTTTGATGGTGACGGGATTGTCGTCGATGTTGAGGGTGCAGGAGGCCTCGCACGGCGCCGGGCAGATCCGCCCGGTGAATTCCGGAAAATTATTGGTCGAGTGCAGGTTGCGCGAGGCTTCTTCCCAGTTGCCGGCATAGACCAGGTCGTTGAAATCCGGAATCTGGTTGTTGACCGGGCAGCCCGGCGTGCCCGGCTGCACCGAGCCGGTGCCGTGGCAATAGGGAATGCCGCAATTCATGCAGCGCGCGGCCTGGTCGCGGGTGTCCTTCTCGCTCAAGGGAATGACGAATTCGCGATAGCTTTTGACGCGTTCGGTAACCGGCGCGTATTTGCGATCGTGCCGGTCGATCTCCAGAAAACCTGTAATCTTGCCCATTAAACCTGACGCCCCGAAACTTGAATCATCACTGTTGCCACACGAAGAGCGCTCCCTCTCCCCATGGGAGAGGTGACCAAACTCGCACGCTCCGTTTTTATGTTCATGGCCTACTCATGCCCCGATCGCGATCTTGGGCTCGTCGGCATTGGCCTTCAATTCCTTCAGCGCGCGGCGGTATTCCACCGGCATCACCTTGCGGAATTTCGGCAAATAGGTCTTCCAGTTCGAAAGAATATCGACGGCGCGCTTGGATCCCGTCAGCTTGGCCTGGCGGGTGATCAGAATGTGCAGCCGCTCGATATCGGACTCCAGCAGGTCGGCGAACACGTCGACCCAGCCATGCGCTTCCAGATCGCCCGACTGGTGATAGGCGTTCTCGTTGATCATCTCTTCCGACAGCACCGGTTCGAGCTGAACCATCGCCATGTTGCAGAGCTTCTCGAAGTCGCCGGCCTCGTCCAGCACATAGGCGACGCCGCCGGACATGCCGGCCGCGAAGTTGCGCCCGGTCTTGCCGAGCACCACGACGATGCCGCCGGTCATGTATTCGCAGCAATGATCGCCGGCGCCTTCCACCACGGCGATCGCGCCGGAGTTGCGCACCGCGAAGCGTTCGCCGGCAATGCCGCGGAAATAGCATTCGCCCTCGATCGCCCCGTACATCACGGTGTTGCCGACGATGATGGATTCTTCCGGCACGATGCCGGAATTGCGCGGCGGCCTGACGATGATGCGGCCGCCGGAAAGGCCCTTGCCGACATAGTCGTTGCCTTCGCCCTCGAGGTCGAAGGTGATGCCGCGCGCCAGCCAGGCGCCGAACGCCTGGCCGGCGGTGCCCTTGAAGGAGACCTGGATGGTGTCGTGCGGCAGGCCGGCATGGCCGTAGATTTTCGCCACGGTGCCGGACAGCATCGCACCGGCGCTGCGGTTGGTGTTGTTGATCTCCATCTCGATCTTGACCGGCGCGCCGCGGTCGATCGCGGGCGCCGCCTTCTCGATCAGGGTGCGGTCGAGCACGGCCTCCAGATGATGGTTCTGGCTCTGGGCGTGATAGATCTTCTGTCCCGGCAATTCGTTCTGGCGCACGAACAGCTTTGAGAAGTCGAGCCCCTTGGCCTTCCAGTGCGCCACCAGCGTCGACTGGTCGAGCATCTGGGTCTGGCCCACCATCTCGTTGAAGCTGCGGTAGCCGAGGGCGGCCATGATCTCGCGGACTTCCTCGGCGACGAAGAAGAAGTAATTGATGACGTGCTCGGGCTGGCCGGTGAAGCGCTTGCGCAGCACCGGATCCTGCGTCGCCACGCCGACCGGGCAGGTGTTGAGGTGGCACTTGCGCATCATGATGCAGCCGGCCGCGATCAGGGGCGCGGTGGCGAAGCCGAATTCGTCGGCGCCGAGCAGCGCGCCGATCACCACGTCGCGTCCGGTGCGGAAGCCGCCGTCGACCTGCACGATGATGCGGCTGCGCAGCCGCTCGCGCACCAGCGTCTGGTGGGTTTCGGCAAGACCGATTTCCCAGGGGCTGCCGGCATGCTTGATCGAGGTCAGCGGCGACGCACCGGTGCCGCCTTCGAAGCCGGCGATGGTGACGTGGTCGGCGCGGGCTTTCGCGACGCCGGCGGCGACCGTGCCGACGCCGATTTCGGACACCAGCTTGACCGACACCAGGCCGTCCGGATTGACGTTCTTGAGGTCGTAGATCAGCTGCGCCAGATCCTCGATCGAATAGATGTCGTGATGCGGCGGCGGCGAGATCAGGCCGACGCCGGGCGTCGAATGCCGCACCCGCGCGATCACCGCGTCGACCTTGTGGCCGGGCAGTTGGCCGCCTTCGCCGGGCTTGGCGCCCTGCGCCATCTTGATCTGCATCATGTCGGCGTTGACGAGATATTCGGTGGTCACGCCGAAGCGGCCGGAGGCGACCTGCTTGATCGCCGAGCGCATCGAATCGCCGTTCGGCATCGGCTTGAAGCGGTCGCTTTCCTCGCCGCCTTCGCCGGTGTTGGACTTGCCGCCGATCCGGTTCATGGCGATCGCCAGCGTGGTATGCGCCTCGCGCGAGATCGAGCCGAATGACATCGCGCCGGTGGCGAAGCGCTTGACGATGTCCTTGGCCGGCTCGACCTGGTCGAGCGGGACCGGCTTGCGCTTCTCGTCCTCGGCGGTCTTGATCCGGAACAGGCCGCGCAGGGTCAGCAGCCGCTCGGACTGCTCGTTGAGGATCTTCGCGAACGCCTTGTAGCGCTCCAGCGAATTGCCGCGCACCGCATGCTGCAGCGTCGAGACCGACTCGGCGGTCCAGGCGTGATCCTCGCCGCGGGTGCGATAGGCATATTCGCCGCCGACATCGAGCGCGGTCTTGTACACCGGCGCATCGCCGAACGCGTCGGCGTGGCGGCGCGCGGTTTCCTCGGCGATCTCGGCGAGTCCGACGCCTTCGATGCGGGTGTGGGTGCCGACGAAATATTTCGAGACGAAATCCGCCTTCAATCCGACCGCGTCGAAGATCTGCGCGCCGCAATAGGACTGATAGGTCGAGATGCCCATCTTCGACATCACCTTCAACAGGCCCTTGCCGATCGACTTGATGTAGCGCTTGACGATTTCATAGTCGTCGAGCGCCGTCGGCAGCCGGTCCTTCATCGCGATGATGGTTTCGAACGCCAGATAGGGATTGATCGCTTCGGCGCCGTAGCCGGCGAGGCAGGCGAAGTGATGCACCTCGCGCGGCTCGCCGGATTCGACCACAAGCCCGACCGAGGTGCGCAAGCCGGTGCGGATCAGATGATGATGCACGGCGGCGCAAGCCAGCAAGGCGGGAATCGGAATCCGGTCCGAGCCTGCCATGCGGTCGGACAGGATGACGATGTTGATGCCTTCGCGCACCGCGGCTTCGGCCCGCGCGCACAATTCGTCGAGCACCTGCTCGAGCCCCGCGGCGCCGAATCCGGCGTGGAAGGTGGTGTCGAGGGTGCGCGACTTGAAATGGGTGTCGGCGATTTCGGAGATCGAGCGGATCTTTTCCAGATCGGCGTCGGTCAGGATCGGCTGGCGCACCTCGAGACGCTTGGTGCCGGCCACGCCCTGCAGGTCGAACAGGTTCGGCCGCGGCCCGATGATCGAGACCAGGCTCATCACCAGCTCTTCGCGGATCGGATCGATCGGCGGATTGGTGACCTGCGCGAAGTTCTGCTTGAAGTAGGTGAACAGCGGCTTCGGCTTGTCGGACAGCGCCGAGATCGGCGTGTCGTTGCCCATCGAGCCGTTGGCCTCCTCGCCGGTGGATGCCATCGGCGTCATCAGGATGGTGATGTCTTCCTGGGTATAGCCAAACGCCTGCTGGCGATCGAGCAGCGGCAGGTTCGAGCGCATGCCCTTGGTCGGGGCACCCGGCAATTCCTCCAGCACGATCTGGGTGCGGTCCAGCCACTCGCGATAGGGATGGCTGCGCGCCAGCGACGCCTTGATCTCGTCGTCCGGAATCAGCCGGCCCTGTTCGAGATCGACCAGCAGCATCTTGCCGGGCTGCAGCCGCCACTTGGTGACGATCTCGTTCTCGGGGATCTTCAGCACGCCCATTTCGGACGCCATCACGATGCGGTCGTCGCTGGTCACGAGATAGCGCGCCGGGCGCAAGCCGTTGCGGTCGAGCGTGGCGCCGATCTGGCGGCCATCGGTGAAGGCGATCGCGGCGGGACCGTCCCACGGCTCCATGATGGCGGCGTGATATTCGTAGAACGCGCGGCGGGTTTCATCCATCAAGGGATTGCCTGCCCAGGCTTCCGGAATCATCATCATCACGGCGTGCGGCAGCGAGTAGCCGCCCTGCACCAGGAATTCGAGACCGTTGTCGAAGCAGGCGGTGTCGGACTGGCCCTCATAGGAGATCGGCCACAGCCGGCTGATGTCCTTGCCGTACAGTTCCGAATGCACCGAGGCCTGCCGCGCCGCCATCCAGTTGACGTTGCCGCGCAGCGTGTTGATCTCGCCGTTATGAGCGATCATCCGGTAGGGATGCGCCAGCGACCAGGTCGGGAAGGTGTTGGTTGAAAACCGCTGATGCACCAGCGCCAGCGCGCTCTCGAAATCGGGCTCGCTCAGATCGGGATAGTACTTGCCGAGCTGGTCGGCGAGGAACATGCCCTTGTAGACCACAGTCCGGCACGACATCGACACCGGGTAATAGCCGGCGAGGCCGCGGTCGCGGCGTTGATAGATCGCCTGCGAAATCGACTTGCGCAGGATGTAAAGCCGGCGTTCGAACTCGTCGTCGTTCTTGATATGCGCGCCGCGGCCGATGAACACCTGCATGTGGGCGGGCTCGGTCGGCTTGACGGTTTCGCCGAGCGAGGAATTGTCGACCGGCACGTCGCGCCAGCCGAGCAGCGTCAGTTGCTCGGCCTTGATCTGGTCGGCGATGATGCTGGTGATCACCTTGCGCCAGGCTTTCTCCCGCGGCATGAACAGTGCGCCGACCGCGTAATCGCCGGGCTTTGGCAGCTTGAAGCCGATTTCCGCGGCCTTGCGCGCGAAGAAAGCGTGCGGAATCTGCACCAGAATGCCGGCGCCGTCACCGGCGCGCGGATCGGCGCCGACCGCGCCGCGATGCTCGAGATTGCAGAGAATGCTGATCGCGTCGGCGACGATCTGATGCGACTTCACGCCCTTGATATTGGCGATGAAGCCGACGCCGCAGGAATCCTTCTCCAGGCCGAGATCGTAAAGACCTTCGGCCGGCGGGCGCCAGCTGTGCTCGCGTGCAGGTTCGGCCGGTTTCGAAACCGGGGCCGCCGACAGCGCATCCGTGACGATGTTTTCGCGCTCGAACTTCGACCCGCTCATCTCGGTCCTCTCAACAAGGCTAACGGCCTCACCGTCGTGGACGGCGCACCTTGAGCGTTTGCGGCACCCACCGGGCCACCGCTCGTCCTCCGCGAGCCGCAATTTTTCGAATTCAGGCCTGGGCGCTCGACGTCCCCGACGAACGGCCTTGCCTTTATAGTTCCGGGCGCCTGGGCACCCGACTTTCGCTGCAATCCCTGTGCCGGGTTTGCGCCGCAATTGAGACAGCGATGCTGTCCTAACTCCGACCATGCCAAATTTTTTTCTATCATACAAGCACGTGAAAGTCGCGGGCATCGGGCATCCGATCCGGCGACGGCGGCGGCCGAGCCGCCCCGGATTTGAAGCAAACGCGCCGCGGTCCGGCCCAAGGACCGCCGGATTCAGCCGTGAGGCTGCCGCCGGGACAAAAGAGCGAAAACGCTCTGGGCGTGGGCGTTACAGGAGCGATTGGGCGATGAAGCTGTTCACGGGATGGATCTTGTCGGCCGGGCTGGTTCTGGTGGCCGGCGCCGCAAATGCTCAAATCTTGGCGCCATACGATATCGGGAGTTCGCCGTATTCGGTCGCCTCCGACATCGACGGTCCCTATGCGGCGATGCCGCCGGAAGCCCCGGCGCCGCGCTACGGACCGATGTTGCTGCCGGCGCCGGAGGTCTACACGATCGTCCGCGAGAATGGGTTTTCGCCGCTCGGAATTCCGCAGCAGCGTGGCCGGTTCTATACGATTGCAGTGATCGACCGCGGCGGCGACGATGGGCGGCTGGTGATCGACGCCCGCGATGGGCGGATCATCCGCTTCATGCCGGCGGCCCGGATGGGCGACAATCTCAACGACGATCTAACGGCCGCCTATGGTCCGGTGGGGCCGCTGCCGCCGATCCGCATCCTGCGGCGAGGCGTGCCGCGGCCGCCGGCCCCGGTGCCGAGAGTGGCGAGCCGCACGCCTTTGGTGCCGATGCCGAAAGCGGCGCCGCCGCACACCGGCGAGCCGAAGCCCTTGGCGGCGAAGCCTGCTCGGAGCCGGCGCAGCAATCGGCCGCGATACAGGCGAAACCGGCCGATGCGCCAACGGCTGCGCCTGCCGCGGCGCCGGTGGCTGTCCAGGCGCCTGCCGCGGTACAGATCCTGCCGACCCAGGAGATGCCGAAGGTGCAGGGGCTGGAATAAGATCAGCCCTCAGACGCCGCGCAAAGACGCGCGGCGTCTACGGGCTGGCTGGGACGACCGCTATTTTTTGCGGCCGGCGGCAGTCAGGATCAGCTCGGCGATCTCTTTGGGATGAGACACCAGAGACAGATGGCCGGCCTCGACCTCCACGGTGGTCGCATTCATGCGTTTCGCCAAAAAGCGCTCGAGGTCGGGATTGATGGTCTGGTCGAGCTTCGACACCGCGTACCAGGAGGGCTTGGACCGCCAGGCGGCCGCGGTGGTTCGTTCGCCGAACAGCGAGGCGGCGGCGGGTTCCTGCACGGCATAGAGCACTTCCGCCTTCCTGGGCTCGACGCCATTGGCGAAGGATCGAAGAAAAGCCTCCTCCGAGATTTGGGTGAAACCATCGTGCTGCTGGACGCCCGCCCGGACCGGTCCGGCGGGAAATTTCCCGGAAAGCGCGACGAAATCCTCCCCGGCGTCGGGGGCGCGCGCGGCAACGTAGACCAGCGCGGTGACCTTCGGGTCGGTCCCCACTTCACTGATGACGGTGCCGCCCCAGGAATGGGCGACCAGCACGGTCGGACCGTCCTGAAGCGCCAATGCGCGGCGTGTCGCGGCGATCGAATCCTGCAGCGATGTCAGCGGATTTTGCACGGCGGTGACTTTCAGTCCGGCCGCCTGAAGCAGCGGGATCACCTCGGCCCAGCTGGAGCCGTCCGCCCACGCCCCATGCACCAGCACGACGTTGCGCGCCGCGACCGGCGCGGCCGTTTGGGCGCGCGCCTCCCATCCGCCGAGCGTTACTGCAAGCGCGGCCGCGGCCAGCGCTGTGACGATCCGAGTTATCTTCATCGCACCTGCTCCCGTGATTGATTAAATCTTCGGCGTGAGGCGTTGCCGCTTCACAAGTGTATTTCGACCGATGGAGTGGCAACATTACCGGGATCACAGCTCTGTGTTTCCCGGATGTTGGGGTGCAGCAGTTTCGCAAAAAAAACGCCCCGGTCTCCCGGGGCGTTTTCGTATTCAGGAGATTGACGCGAAGTTCGCGTTAGGCGGCGACTTTCTCGGCCGAGCCGTCGACGACCTGCGGAGCGACCGCGCCTGTGGTCGTGATCGGAATGCTGCGGGGCTTCTTGGCCTCGGGAATCTCGCGGACCAGATCGACGTGGAGCAGACCGTTCTCAAGCGACGCGTTCTTCACCAGCACGAAATCGGCAAGCTGGAAGGCCCGCTCGAAGGCGCGCGCCGCGATGCCGCGATACAGCACCTCGGATTTGTCGTTGCCGTTTTCATTGGCGGATTTTTCGCCCTTGATCGTCAGCGTGTTTTCCTTGGCGACGATCGAAAGCTCGCCCTGCGAGAAGCCGGAAACCGCGACGCTGATGCGGTAGGCGTTGTCGCCGGTGCGCTCGATATTGTAGGGCGGATAGCCGGGGCTGCCGTCTGCGGCGGCCTGATCGAGCAGGGAAAAGAACCGGTCGAAGCCGACGGTGGAACGATAAAACGGAGTGAGATCGTAGGTACGCATAGGATAGTCCTCCATTGAGCGACTGTTGGATTAACCCGCCCGCCATCGGGCCGGGCTTTCGTCTGAAGTGCAGCCTGGTGGTCCGGTTGCCCGAAACACTGGTAGCGGCCTGCACGAAGGTGATATGGGAGGGGCCTGACGGGCGTTCAAGAGGGCGGCAAATTTGTCCGTTTTTGACGCTTGCGCCCTTGATTTTAAGCACTTTTCACCTATTCCGGTCCGCTGCCCATGACGCTTGTCTCAATTCCCGCCAATCCGGTTCCGGAGGATGTCGTCACCGGCACCATCAAGACGCCGGACGGCGCCGAATTGCGCTTCGCGCGCTGGGCGCCGCCGGCGGGCCGCAAGGGCACGGTCTGCGTCTTCGCCGGCCGCGGCGAGCAGATCGAAAAATATTTCGAGACGGTGCGCGACCTGCGCGATCGCGGTTTCGCGGTGGCGATGATCGACTGGCGCGGGCAGGGTCATTCGTCGCGGCGCCTGCGCGATCCGCGCAAGGGCTATGTCCGCGATTTCTCCGACTTTCGAAATCGACGTCGAGACCTTCGTGCAGCAGGTGGTGCTGCCGGATTGCCCGCCGCCGCATTTCGCGCTGGCGCATTCGATGGGCGGCGCGGTGATGCTGCGGGTCGCCCATGCCGGCAAGCGCTGGTTCGACCGCATGGTGCTGTCGGCGCCGATGATCGATCTTCCCGGACACCGCACGTCGTTTCTGCCGCGCGCGCTGCTGCGGATCATGCGGCTTGCGGGGCAGGGCGGCCGCTACGTTCCCGGCGGCAGCGACAGCTTGGTCGGAGTGTCGTCATTCGTCAACAATCCCCTGACCAGCGATCCCGTGCGCTACGCCCGCAATGCCGCGATCCTCGAGGAAGACCCGACGCTCGGCATCGCTTCGCCGACGGTGGCCTGGGCCGATACCGCATTCACCGCGATGCGCGGCTTTCGCGCCTTCGGACTATCCCTCGCGAGATTCGCCAGCCGATCCTGATGCTGGCCGCCAGCAACGACAGCCATCGTTTCGACGTCGGCGATCGAGGAGTTCGCCTATCATCTGCGCGCCGGCTCGCATCTCGTCATCGCCGGCGCGAAACATGAGATCCTGCAGGAGCAGGACCGCTACCGCGCGCAATTCTGGGCGGCGTTCGACGCCTTCGTGCCGGGCACGCCGCTGTTCAAGTGAGGACGGGTGCGCACGGCGTCGAAACAGAATAGGGCCGTCATGCCCCTCACGCCGCCAGAACCTCATAAACCGCGCTGCCCATCAGATAGATCCCGAGCAGGATCATCGCGATCAGGAACCAGCGGCGGAAGGCTTCCGGCTGCAGCCTTAAGCGCACCGCCTGTCCGATGAACATGCCGGCGAAGGCGGCCGCCATCGCCACCGCGCCCGGCAGCGCGGTCGCCGCCGTCAGCAATCCGGCGCTGGTGAGATTGAAGGCCATCGCCAGCGTCGCGACGGTGAAGAACACCCCGAGCGCCTGCACCAGTTCGTCCTTCTCCATGCCGATCGCCTGCATATAGGGCATCGAGGGGAGCACCTGCACGCCGGTCGCGGCGCAAACCATGCCGGTGATGACGCCGACGATCGCCGCCGACCCATTTTTCGTTGCGGCGTGCGACGCTGAAGCTGAACTTGCTCAAGCCGATGATCGCATAGATCACCAGCAGCAGCCCGAGAACGATGGCGCCGTAGCGCGCATAGGGGCCGGTGAGCATTCCGGCGTTCAGCCAGATGCCGATCACCGTGCCCACCATCAGCGGCCACAGCCGCCGGACGATGTCGCGCAAATAGGGGCCGACGAAGGTCTGCCAGATGTTGGTGACAACGGCCGGCACGATGACGATCGCGAGCGCGTGCGCAGGCTGCATGGTGACCGCGAGCAGGCCCATCGACACCGTCGGCAGGCCAAGCCCGATCACGCCCTTGATGAAGCCGGCGAGCAGGAATACCGCGGCGATGAGCAGCAAAACAGGTTCGAACATCGGGGCACATTGACCGATCGAAGACCACGGCACAATCTGCAGGTTGTCGAGCGAGTCATCGGCCATGACGAAGGCAGGTGGCAGCGGCGATCGCCATGCGTTTCGATCTGGTTGACCTGCAGCTGTTTATCGCGGTGGCCGATTGCAGCAGCATCACCCGCGGCGCGCGCCGGGTCCATCTCGCGCTGGCGTCGGCCAGCGCGCGGATCAAGGGCCTGGAAGCCGCGCTCGGCGTTATCCTGCTCAAGCGCGACCGGCGCCGGATCGAACCGGCGGATGTCGGCATCGCCGTGGTGCCGGAAGCCGCCGCGAGGTGTTGCGCCCGGTCGATGCCGATCATGATGATCAAAATCCGCGACGCCTGGGCCAACCGCAGGCTGGCGATCTGCGCTCACAGCTTCAAGACGCTGTCGCGGCCGGCCAAGCAATTGGTCGAACATCTGCGCAAGGCGGCGCCGTAGAGCGTTCGCCCGAACTGGACACCGTCGCGGTGAGGCCTAGCCGTTGAGCAGCTTGATCGCCGCTTCATGCACGCGCGGGTCGCCTGCCGCGATGATGCGGCCGCCATTTTGCGCGGGCTTGCCGTCCCAGGTGGTGACGATGCCGCCGGCGCCGGTGATGATCGGAATCAGTGCCGCGATATCGTAGGGTTTCAGTTCGGTCTCGACCACGAGATCGAGATGGCCGGCGGCGAGCATGCAGTAGGAATAGCAGTCGCCGCCGTAGCGCGTCAGCCGCACCGCTTCTTCGACGCGGCCGAAGGCGGCGCGGTCGGCGTTGTTCATCAACAGCGGACTGGTGGTGAACATGGTCGCATCCTTCAGCGAGGCACAGCGTCGCACCGCCAGTTTCCGCTCGCCCGACGGCCCATGGTAATGCGCCGAGCCGCTGTCGCCGGAAAAGCGCTCGCCGATAAAGGGCTGGTGCATCATGCCGAACACCGGCGTGCCCTGGTGCAACAGCGCGATCAGCGTGCCCCAGATCGGAAAGCCCGCGATGAAGGATTTGGTGCCGTCGATCGGATCCAGCACCCAGACATATTCGGCGTCTTCGCGCTCGCTGCCGAATTCCTCGCCGACGATGCCGTGCTGGGGAAAATTGGCCTTGATCAGCCGCCGCATCACCGCTTCCGCCGCGCGGTCGGCTTCGGTCACCGGATCGAAATCGTGGCTGGTGCTTTTATTGTCGATGCTCAGCGACGTCCGGAAGAACGGCAGGATGGTTTCCCCGGAGGAGGTCGCGAGGCGGCCGATGAAGGCTGTAAAGTCGATGACCGTCACGGCTGTTCCTTAGGGTCGAAGCGGGCGGAGAATGTCCGGCTCTTGCCTAGCCCAATCCTGCACGTCGCGCACGGGTAACGGACGACCGATCGGGCGCTCGAGTTCGCTGCTATTCGACTTTCGAATCAGCTCGCGCAGCGGTGCATTTTCTGATGACAACGTCGATCACGAATTCGAGAGTTTGGCGATAGCTGGCACGGCGGAGGCGGCTTATCGGCGTGTCGGGCGTACCTTCAAGCATCTGAAATCGCAGCAAAAAATCGTCTCGTCTGGCTTTTGTCGCTGCCGCCCGAGCGCTGTGAATTTTGCACCGGAAATGATTCAAAAGGCACTTGCGCTTTGTGCAGCGCGGTCGCATATTGTTGCGGTGCGGTAGCGCCTTGCGCTATCGCTGCCCTCCTTGGGCGTTTCCTCCCTAGACTTGGGCCGCTTGTTCATTCAAGCGGCCCTTTTTTCTTTTGGGGCCATTCTTCTTCAATTTTCGCTCGTCATTCCCCGATGTGCAATTGCATATCCGTGGATGCGCGTTCGGTCGGCAATTGCCGACTCGGCGCAGGCCCGGAATGACGAGGCAGAGTTCGCGGCGAACGCTACTCCGCGGCGGCCTGGAACGGTCCGAGATCGCCGAGCGGAACGGCGGCCAGCGCGTCGGCCAGCGCGGCGAAATCGGCGGCCACCTGCGCGAACCGCGGCCCGCGTTCGCGCCGCCGCTCGTCCATGTAGATCGCGCGGTTGAGTTCGAGCTGGACGGTGTGCAGTCCGCTTGCCGGATTGCCGTAATGCTCGGTGATGAAGCCGCCGGCATAGGGCTTGTTGCGTCCGACCGAATAGCCGAGCCGCGCTCATGGTTTCCTCGACCATGTCGGGAAGCAGGGCTGCGCAACTGGTGCCGTAGCGGTCGCCGATCACCACGTCCGGCCGCCGCGGCTCGTCCCGCGACACGCCGATCGAGGGCATCGAATGGCAATCCACCACCACCACCGTTCCGAACGCCTGATGCGCCTTGTTGATCAGCCGCCGCAGCGCGCGGTGATAGGGCTTGTAGAGCGCCTCGATCCGTCCCAGCGCGTCGTCGACGGAGAGGCGCTCGCGATAGATCTCCTGGCCGTCGCCGACCACGCGCGGGATGGTGCCGAGGCCGCCGGCCACCCGCATCGATCGGGTATTGGCGAAGCTCGGCAATCGCCCGTTGAACATCCGCGGATCGAGCTCATAGGGCTCCCGGTTGACGTCGACATAGGAGCGGGGAAAGTTGACCCGGACCATCGGAAAACCGTGATCGCTCAAGTCCCCGATCAACTCGTCCATGAACGAATCCTCGGAGCGGCGCAGCGCCGGCAAGATCGATCCGCGACGCGGTCGAGGAATTCGTCGCGGATAGACCGAGCCGGAATGCGGAGAATTGAAGATGATCGGCGCCCGCCACGCGGCCGGCTCCACGATCTCGAACGGGGGCGACAATTCGCCATCAAACTGGGTCATCGTCGGGCGCCGTCCCTGGAATCCGCTGCGCTGGCGTATGCATTTCTGCCGGAAAAACGGAGGTTTTATGAGAACCCATTGTCGGTAATCACAACCGTTCTGCCAAGCGAAAAAAGTTCTCAAACCGCGCTGGAACGCCATCTTGCGACACCGAAAACGCCCGGCTTCATTGATTTGACGCGCATTCCGGTACAGAAATAGCGCTGCGAGCCGGCGACCGCGCCCCGCCGCTCTTTCACCCGAAATTTACCCTCTGTCGGGCTTAGTGAGCGGACTGATCCTCTCATTCGGATTCGACGACCAGCCGCCATGCACAAAATCCTCCTCGCCGAAGACGACAACGACATGCGCCGCTTCCTGGTCAAGGCACTGGAAAACGCCGGTTTTCAGGTCTCCTCCCACGACAACGGCCTGTCGGCCTATCAGCGGCTGCGCGAGGAGCCGTTCGAAATGCTGCTCACCGATATCGTGATGCCCGAGATGGACGGCATCGAGCTGGCGCGCCGCGCCTCGGAACTCGATCCCGACATCAAGATCATGTTCATCACCGGCTTTGCCGCGGTCGCCCTCAATTCGGATTCGGAGGCGCCGAAGAACGCCAAGGTGCTGTCGAAGCCGGTGCATCTGCGCGAATTGGTCAGCGAAGTGAACAAGATGCTGGCGGCCTGATTCGCTGGCCGGGTCCCGGCGCGGATCCCGGCCGAAGCGTCCTTGCCTGCCCGCTTTGGAGCCGATATACGGACCCAACCCGTTACCCAAGGTTTAGGGCGCGTAGCTCAGCGGGAGAGCACCTCGTTGACATCGAGGGGGTCACAGGTTCGATCCCTGTCGCGCCCACCACGCACACCCTGTAGTTGTCTTTAGCAATAGACACTCGCAATAGCTCCGCGATGTCAAAGACACGTCCGCCGAATTCTCTGGTGAGCGCGGTCTCTGCTCCTGCAATCGCCGCGGATGAGGCCATTTCGGCCGCCGGTCTCTGCATTGAAAATTTCCGTTCCTGACCCGGGTGTCAGAGACCTGTATGTGCCGAAAATTAGATTCTGCAATATTGATGGTGAAGGCCGAAGGACAGGTCGTGAGACGACGGCGCCGAGGCGCTCAATCGCGCGATGGAGAGGGGCGTCCTTGTTCAGAGATCGATGGGTCCTCGACGCATTATAATAGGCGGCATATCCGCGTGGATCCGGCGCAGGTGCGCTTCGCCAAACACGATCGTGCGGTCGAGACATTCGTGGCGGATCGAGCCGATGAGTCTCTCAACGTAAGCATTTTGCCAGGGTGATCGGAGTGCGATCGGATGGTCGCGAATGTCCATTGCACGGATCCGCTGCAAGAAGACTGGACCACAAGAGGTGTCTCGATCCCGAAGGAGATATCGCGGCGCGTGTCCCACGGGAACGCCTCGGTGACTTGGCGCGAGATCCACTCCGCGTTTGGGTTTGCCGTCACGCCAAACGACACCCAAAGTCGTCGTCCGTGGCGCACAATGACAAGACAATACAGAATTTCGAATGCGATCGTCGGCAGGTCAAAGAGGTCGATCGCCGCGATGCCGTCGACGTGATTGCTGAGAAACGTCCGCCAGCCCTGAGACGGTGGCGGCACATGTACCGAGCGACCGTCGACTGGGCGACCTCGAAGCCGAGCTTGAGCAACTCACCATGAATACGCGGCGCGCCCCAAAGTGTGTTCGCACGGCTCATCTCGCCAATGAGCGTGCGCAGTTCAGCCGAGACCTTCGGTCTGCCAATGAGAATGTCGTGGTCGCGGCCGCAAATCCTAAATCGGACTCGCACATGCTTCGATGAGGCGGGAACCAACCAGAGGACTGCCAGCGTCAGACGTAGGGTCCCCTCGGCCTGGAGTCTGGTGCGGCGGTCATCCAGACCTCATGTTGATCGGCTTCTATCGCACGCCATAACGCCTGAAGTCGTCACCTAGGTTACCCTGGATTGTCTTTGCCGCTGAGATGTCGGTATCGCCGCCGGCTTTGTCGCCCTGCTTGAGCTTGGCAAGCCCGCGCCCATAAAACGCGCTCGCCAGGTTCGGGTCGAGCCGAAGTGCAGAACTGTAATCATCGATAGCCGCGGCAGCCCGGCCGGTCTTCAGGTAGATCAGGCCACGCGAGTCATACGTCGTGGCGCTACTCGAATCCGATTGGATCGCCTTGTTGCAATCCGCCAGCGCTGCCTGTAACGCACCGAGGATGGCTCGGGTCCAGCAGCGTCCATTCCACACGCCTTGCAAGTCGGGCTCGATGCGAATTGCCTCATCGTAGTCCCGCGCTGCACGAGCGTATTCATTTTTTTTCAAGTAAGCTCCAGCACGGTTGGCGAATGCTTCGGCGTAGTTCCGGTTGAGCCCGATTGCCTGATCGAAAGCTTTGATCGCGAGGTCGTACTCGCCCTTCTTCAAGTAAGCCACGCCGCTGTTGTTGAATGGCTTGGAGTAAGTCGGATTGAGCTTGATTGATTGATCAAAATCCTGGATGGCGCGGTCGTAATCCCGCTTTGCGGCGTAGGCGTTGCCACGATTGCTGTAGGCGGTAGCCAAGGCAGTTGTTGTCGTAACTTGTTGCTCGTCGATGAGCGCCGTGCAACCGGCGATGCGAGTTTCAAACGACGTGCGATCCAGGCCGTTGCAGGCCTCGATATTCTTGAGATAGCTATCCTTTGGCTTCGGGTTCTGTGCCACCGCCGGTGACCCGAGCAGCAGCAGGATGAGAATCGGCGCTAGGCTGTCGATGGTGCCGGTCTTTGCACGAATTTCCATATCAGGAGTCCCGATTTTGGGAATATGCAGTCGCTGATTTCTGCAAGTCGCCGCTCCACGGCGGATTCCAGCCTCACTTCGAACGGCTTGCCCCAAGAGACGATCCCAAAGCGCGATGAGGTTGGATTGAATCCTCATCGCGCTTTAGGTCTTTGATCGGGTATGATCTCGGAAAACCGCTACGCACTTTTCCGGATCATGCCCTAGCACCCTCGACAGATGTTTAAATTGGGCTTGTGATCGGTTTTTTGCTCGAGTTGCGGCGCCGTGGGTGGCCCGGGCTTCCTGGTAAGCTTACTCTTGCCCTCTTCAATAAGTGTTGCAAATTTGACTGTCCCATCATCCGATATTTCGATATGCGGCGTGGTGCCTCGGATTCCCAGCGTTGCGACAGGGGTGTCGATCTTCATGTCGCCGGTCTTCGCTATCTTGCCGGCAACAAACGTGAACGTTCCCTTGGTCAGGCTGAGCAAGCTCGAATTTGACTTCCCGTTTGGGTCGTACACGAATTCGGTCAAAGCCATGCGGGCGTTGCTCGATAGATTGAACGAGGTACCATCAGTAAAGTTGATCCCGACCCGGCCATCGGCTCCGGTCTGGACCACGTCGCCCAAATAGACGACGTCACCAACCTTCGTCTGAGAGGCTTGACCGGAAATATTTGCCTGAACGACGACTGCACTCGCGTGTTCGATCGTGATCGAACCGGTGGCGGTTACAACCTTACCAATGGGATTTGATGAAGAATCCTGGACGGCCGGTTGGGGAGAATCGGTTTGCGCTCGCGCCGGACTAAGCGAGAGACTTGCTAGCACCAAAACGAAACTTGCTACCAATTTGCTAATCGTATGTGTGCGCATGATCCCCTCCTTTTGAGAAGATCTTGTGGCGCGACAGCCCGATAGTTGCTTTGGACCGTCGAACCGGTACGGCAATACGCTAACGCCAGATCAGCCATTGTAGACAGGCTCGTCTAGGGTCCGGCGCACTGCCATTAATAGGCACCGCAATTAATAGATGCACACTTCGGACATAAATTATACTATAATTTTCATGAGCCGCACTCGCGACGGAACGACAGCAATCCTGTCGGATCGACGTCGCCGGAACGGCGCTTTTTTACTGGTGAAGTTTAAGTTTACTGGTGAAGTTTAAGTTCGATCGGGACTTTTCGGCGGGTAAGCCTAGGGCTGCCGGCGCCAAGATGTTTTGACCTCGTGGCGAGGCAAGCCAAAACAAAAAAGACTGCGGCACCGCGCTGGGCCTGAGTTACTCGGCAGGCAGGGTCGAAGCCAATGTCAGTTGCGTCCGGCGTAGAGTTTGGGGACCTCTGCATGGCCGCTTTGGGCCAGCTTCCCCAGGTGATCGGTAGCGTTCAGACGGCGATCGGTTGCGCCACCGTCACGGGCGCGGGCGGCATTGCCGTTCAAGTGATGGATGGCGATCCCGTTTGCCAGGGTGACGTGATCGAGACCGCAGCCGACGGGCGAGTCGAAATCCGCTTTATCGACGGCACCGTCTTCACCCTATCCTGCGACACGCGCGTGGTGCTAAGCGAATTCGCGCGGAACTCCGATGGCACCTTGCGGTCGGCTCTGCTCGCAGTAAACAGGGGCACCTTCGCTTTCTTTGCCGGCCAGCTGGCAACGACCGGCTCCCTGATAGTGGACACGCCTGTTGGCAGCATTCGCAGCCGGGTCCAGGCGGGCGGTATCGGCATGTTGTCGCTCGCGGCACTGACGTTCTCACTCATCAAGGAAGCCCAGGCAGCGGACCCGAACGTCACATTCTTGGATGACGACAGCATCACATACAAAGACCTCGCGCACGGCGCGTTCGAGCTCGTAACCAAAGAGGCGATCCCGCGGCACATCATTGTTGAGGATCCTGGAGAGACAGTCGTCCTGACCAGAAGAGGGTCCTCGGTCAGCCTGAACGAAGTCGCGAATTCTCCTGCTCGAATGGAGGAGTTGCAGGCCGCCCAACAGGAGGCGCTCGCCAACTTCGCGAAAGGGCTGGGACAAAGCGGGTCCAGCGCGCCCCCTTTCTCCGATCCGGAGCTGCCGCCGCAGCCTATCAATTTCATTCAGGGTGATTCCCCCGCCGTAGAAGGATCGCCGCTTCCGATAGAGGCGACGTTGATCACAGTTCCTGGTCTCCTCATCCTGCCTCCGACGCTGCCGACTCCGGCGCTCCCGACTTTAGCTATCACCAGCATTGCCGGGCAAATCGGTATTACTGCGGACAACATCATTAACGCCGCCAAAGCTAATGCCGGGGTTGAGATCACGGGCGCGACCTCGGGTGTACAGGACGGCCGGATCGTTACGGTCACCATCGTCGATAGTTCCAACCACGTCGTTTACAGCGGTACGGCCACGGTCACCAACAACACCTGGTCGATTGACATCGATCCGACGGAAGCCAAGTCGCTGGCCGACGGTATCTACACGCTGACGGCGGACACATCGAATGCGGCCGGCGATCCGGCGCAGGCCACCCGGACGATCAGGGTAGACGAGACCCCGCCGACGATCGCAATCCACACCGTCGCCGGCGACAACGTCGTCAACGTCAATGCGGCGAGCACCGGGTTCGCCATCGCAGGCACTACGAACGGCGCGGAGAATGGCCAGCCTGTGACGGTGAAGATCTTTGATAGTTCCGGCCACGTCGTCGACACGTTCACCACCACGCTGACGAACAACAACTGGTCAGTAAACGTCAGCTCGACCGAAGCTAAATTGCTGCATGACGGCAGCTACACGGTGACGGCGGACGTCTCGGATTCGGTCGGCAATCCGGCGCAAGAGGCAACGCAAACGATCGCGGTCGACGAGACGCCGCCGAAGGTGACCTGGTTGCCGCAGGCTGAGAGTGGCATCGAGGGCACGGCGATCGCACTGGGCGCGATCACCGCGACCGCGAACAGCCTGCCGGGCCACGGCGATAGCGTGCAATCGCTTTTGGTGAGCGGCATCCCGGCTGGGGCAGTGCTCACCGACGGCGCGAATTGCTTCATGGCGACCAGTGGCAACACCTCGATCGATGTGAAGAGCTGGAATCTCTCGAACCTGAAGATCACTCCGCCGAACGATACCAATTTCATCCTAACCGTCACGGCGACCGACCAGGACGCCAACGCGGCGAGTGCGAACGAATTGGTCAGGGTCGCGCCCCTTGCGCCCTACCTCAACCCGGTCGCCGCGCATGGCAATGAGGGCACAGCGATTGCCCTGGACCTTGGCGTGATGGCCAAGAGCCTGTCGGGCGCCCACGGCGACGCGACACCGAACAGCCTCGATGCGCTTGTCGTGAGTTGTATCCCCGTGGGCGCTACGCTGAGCGACGGCGCCGGTCATAGCTTTACGGCGACCGCAGATGACACCTCGCAAAACGTGGCCAGCTGGAACCTGTCGAGCCTGACGATCACGCCCCCGGCGGAATTCGAAGGATGCTTCAAGCTGACGATTGCATCGACCGAGCACGATTCGGAAGGCGATGTCAGCGCGACGGTGACCGCAACCGAGATCGTGACGGTCGCCCCGGTCGCCCGGCCGCCGACGGCAAGCGCGCCAGCGACGCTAATGCTCAACGAGAACGCTACTTGCGTGGCGGTTACCGGGGTGATCGTCGGGCCGCTCGCGGAAGACAACGACGACACGGTGAGTGCGACGCTGACGGTATCGCATGGTACGCTGCATGTCGCCAGCCTGCGCGGGGTGACGGTGACCGGCGACGACTGTGCGACGCTGACGCTGTCGGGGAGCGCGGCGGCCGTGGACAAGCTGCTGGCGGGGCTGACCTATACGCCAACCGCGGGGTTCGAGGGCTGCGACGCGCTGCACCTGTCGGTGACGTCGAGTGACGGCTCCAACACCTACCCGACGGCGGCCACCGCGGCGACGGCAATAAAAGTCACCGAAGATTCGGAGTCGTTGATCGTCGGCGGGCCGGGGCCAATGCTCGACTGGAGCCATCCAGACAACTGGAGCGGCGGGTTTGTTCCCACGATGAGCACCCGCACAACCATCGATGCGCCTTCTTGCTACACGGTCATCATCACCGGCACACAGGACGCCCATGCGGCGTCGCTCACGATACCGCATGGCGCGGCATCGACGGAGATCACGGGTGGTGGAATCCTGCAACTCGCCGGCGACCTCGATGTAAGCGGCTCGGGAAAACTCGAGAACGATGGGATATTGCAGGAAACGGCCAACGCCACCTTCATCGGGCCCATCACCGACAACGGCACGATCATTGTCGATCCCAACGTACATCTGGACGTGACAGGTCCGATTACCGGAATCGGTAAGTTCTGGATCGACGGCGGTACCACGCTCGAGTTTGACTTCGGCAGCAAGGTTGTTCCGGGAACGACCGACAGCCAGACAATTGGCTTCGAGCAGGGCGCGGGCAAGCTGATCATCGATGACTGCGGACAATTCGCTGGGGTGATCACGGGCACCGACATCGGCACGCACCTCACGTCGACCGATTTGATCGACCTCACGCAGCTTCCCTATGCGGAGGGAAGCATGTCCGCCTCGGTCTCATACAACTCCGGTACCAACATCAGCGCGATCACCTTCAGTAATGGCATCAGTTCGAACAATGTGACACTTCATTTTTCCGGAAACTATACCGATAGCGCTTGGTCTTTCGCCAGCGTCAGCGTCAACGGCGGCGCCGGCACCGAAATCGTCAACCCTCCGATGAACTCCGGCACCGTGACCAGCGGCCCCACCGCGGAGATCGCGGCCGCTGCCGACGCGGACAAACCCGGCACACCCATGCAGGGCGCCGGCGTGCATGGCTTCGAGCCATCTTCTATAGCGCAAGTCGTCTTTGGGGGGGCTGTCGGTACGCACGGGAACTCATTCCATTTCAAGGACGAGATTGTGGGTTCTAAGGATTCGGGCGTCATTGACGCTGCAAAACTCAACGATCTCCCGGCGTGGATGATACATCACGAAGACGCTGCCGGGACTCACGCACCGCTGGCGATTTCAGGGGAGGCACAATCGATCGAGGCTCCGCCGGGCCAACACCCAGATGACCATCTCAATATCGCTCCGCACCATCCGCCAGGCGCTCTCGTTGCCCATGTGCCGTTCGATGTGATCGTGTAATGCCATGAGGCGCGGCCGGAATCCCTTGGATTGGCCGCAAAGGTGCGCGGATGGGCTTCACTCGCGCCATGTCATTTGAGCCGAGTGCATCTGATCCCCGCAAGACGACGCGGACGTAGACATCGGCTAGGTCCCGCCGGTCCAACCGATACAAGGGCGAGTGGCAAGAGTTCTTGTGTGTATGTGCCGAAAATTAAATTCTGCAATATTGATGGTGAAGGCCGCCAAGGACAGGTCGTGAGACGACGGCGCCGAGGCGCTCAATCGCGCGATGGAGAGGGGTGTCCTTGTTCAGTGATCGATGGGCGCCAATAAGCCCGAAACCCAGCACGGTGCCAGCGAATGATGGTCTCCGGCCTGACGATCGCAACCACCTCAAGGACGGACGGAAACCAGCGATAGAACCAAACAAATAAAAAACGATCCGTATTGTTGAGGTGCGGTCGCTTCGGTGTTCGCCGGCGAAGCACATTGACCTGTTGCCGCAGGACCAGGTTTTCCGCTTGCAGCGTTGCACACAGGGGACAGGACACTGCCTCAGTTGAACGAACTATGCCGAGAAACGCTCAAGGAACGTCCACGCAATCAAGGACGACCATGTCGCTGCAAATAAGCGTCAGCCGGCGAATCACCACCAAAGTTACAGCTCAAAAAGACAACGCAAAGTTCGTGAAGTGGACCGGGCATGCTAACGATCTGAAGTGAGCTGTGCCGTTTGGCGGCCTCCATTCAGCGCTTTAAGCTCGTTTACGTAGTCCTCAGGCTTCTTTAGATGAAAGGGAACCTTCAAACCCATGAAGGTCGCTATGCGCCCAATAAAAGCAGTACAGTTGGTCGTTTCCGCATTCCAAAGCGGCGAAGTCGCCTGTAGGTGCTTGATATAGGCGAAAACCTTCCGCGCATCCGGCTCGCTCAAATACACACGATAGCTCGCAGTTAAATATTGAACGTCCAAATCGCCATAGCTCGCTCCCGTTTCCGCCGGTACCCACATGAGGTGTCCAAGTACGTAAGGCACGGCATCGCCAGCTGGGTGCAGGCCCGCAACTTCCACCTGTTTCTCGCTGGTCTTCCCGAACCAGACGAAAGCGTGGCCATAGCTCGCCGCCGTCCGCGCCCGAAAGTCCACGTAATAGGGTCCCTTGCCTGGAACGGCAGATTGGCTATTTCGGACTGGTTTCACGTCTCTCGCTGACAGAGAGTCGGCTGGGGCTGCAGCCCTGGCAAGACTGGGCTTTCTTAATTGATTGCGCGATTTAGAGCCTTCTTGCAAAGCTTGGTGATCGGTTTGCAATGCAAGCTGTTGCGCGCTGCTGCTTCCACTTCCGAGAGCTGCAAAGAAAAAAACAAACGCTATGAAATGCGGGCCTCCGACTTTCCAAATTGCCATTGCCAAATCAGCCCCCGTCGTTGCGAAAGGAGTTATCTTCCGGAGTTGCGAGCCAGTTCCCGCGACCCCAACAGTGGAGTCGCGGGACGGGCGTAGCTATCTTACCCTTTTGTGACCAGCGGGGCTGGGGCTGGGGCTTTCCCGATCGGATATTTTCCAACAGGATATTTTCCGATCGGCGTTTTCCCTATCGGCATCTTCCCAACTTCTGATTGCTGATAGACCGGCTGGGGGTGGGGAAGATCTGCGGCAGCGGCAGAACCGACCAGAGCCAGGGACGCGATTCCGACGACTAGGAATTTCAACATTGTGATCTCCTAAGTACAAACGGTGCCGTTAAAGCTAACTTGACAACCCTTAAGGCGCAATGAAACTCGGCGCAGTTGAGTATTTTCCAGCGGGGTGTTGCAAAAAGACAACGTCACTAGGAATGAATTCTGCATGACATCTAAAATATTCGCGGGATGACCCGGTGGGTGCGCGCCATATATTCGAGATAGCGGTTTCCAAAGGCCTCCAACATCATGCGTTCTTCTTCAGCAATCCGTCCAAAAAAGAGAGACCCAAAACCGACAATCCCAGCGAATCCCGCCACCCAATTTGGCAGCAATAGCGCCTGGCCAACAGCCCAAAGCCAGAAGGCGGAATACATCGGGTGTCGAACTTTTCGGTAAATCCCGTCGGTGATCAATTGATGTCCCTCACGCACATCTAGGCTTACTGACCAGTTACGCCCGAGCGCTCGATGCGTCAGTCGAAACATGACCAACGACGCAGCTGCGCAAAAAGTGCCAAGCCAAGCTTGTAAAGGATGAAAGTTATAGCCTGCGAAATGAGGGATGCCCGTTACAATGTAAGTGAAGGGCACGATACCCAGGCCGGTGAGCGAAATTAGCAACAACCCGGTTTCGCGAGGACCTCGAGCGCTGCGTACAATTGGTTCGCGACGAGAACGCCGCGCATGTTCGTAGCGGATGAGATACCAGCTGACGGCGAGCAAAACGAATACGAATTTCGATATCGCCGGGGTCATAGTCTGTAGGGTTGTGGCGTCCGTTCAGATGACAAGCTCGCTCTGTGCCCAGGGACGTCGGCTTTAAGAGAGCCGTCCTCTCCAACTACTGAAAGAGCACCGTCCGGGGTCAGGATTTGATATCTAGCGGAAATGGGTCCGCACACCAGCATGAAGTAGTCATATGATGCTCGCTTGTCGTTTCCACTGATAAACTGGCAATGCAAACGATAGAACTTCAAGCGAATGCGCCGATACACATCGTGCTGCAGCATTCGACCGAATTCTACCAACCTTATAATAGGACCGTACTTGCTCGGCAGGGACATTTCGGCCATCGGGTCAATGTTGTAGAAATTCATTATGTCGATCCGAGCCTGATAATCACCCCAGAAGATACCGAGTGCTCGGCCCACGTGTTCCACCGCGGCCCGAAAACGGCTGGCTGCGCCATGTAGCCCGATTTTAAGTATAGAGGATCCGATCGATAGGAAAGTTATCGGCGTCCCCGTGGTACCAAGCGCGTGATCCAGTTTCAACGCACGATCGAGAAGATCCACGGCCAGAACGGCGCCGAGACTATGACCGATCACAAGTATCTCGTCTGCACCCGAATTGCGCGCTGCAACAACTATCTCCCGCGCTACGTTGTCCAGCCTTTTTTCGATATTTGAATTACCGCTCCGGACATAATCGCGAGCGAAGATCCAGTCATCGAAGAGCGTATCCAGGCGCAGCCAGCGCCAAGGACCGAGCATCAGGGCCGACAACACGAATAGACAAGCCGCGGCGGCGAGCAGGATAGAATCGCTTCTATGGAATGCGTAAGCCCCCGCGACATAGGCAGCCGCAATAAAGAACCCGAACATAACGAAAGGATAGAGAAAGAATATCGCGTAATGCCAATTTGTGCGGAGGTAACCCCGGAGGGCACCGGCCCAAATGAAATCAATCAAGGCATATATGCCAAGAGGAATGCGACGCCAAATTGCTTGACCGCTAAACTTTTCGATGACGTCGTCCCAGCGAATAAGGCGATAATCCGATTCCACACACCAATTTGGACCTCGTGTGATCACGCTCCATTTGCCTTGATTGGGAGTTTCCTCAAGCGTGCCTATTGAAGCCTCTACCGACCAAGTCCGTTCGAACCTGGCTAGCTCACGTACGAAGCGTCTTCGTGCACTCGCATGGGGCGTAATCGGATCATAGCCGCCAACGTGAAACACCAGACGTTTCGCGATGATGATCCTTCCCCCTGCTTTAGCGCGCTGTCGGTTGTTTTCATCAAATATCAGAAGTCTCTCGTTCTTTGCGTTTGCACAGTTCATCGCTGGTGCCCGCCTATAAGCCTCTTGAAACTACAATTTCACCGATGTCATCTACCGTGGTTTATGTTAGTTAGAGGAAGTAGGCCCGGTTCTACCGAATGCCCGGTATTTCAAAATTATGGAAATTGATTTTCGTTCCGATCACCCTTGAGGTCTGGCCATGATCCATACCAAGAAGTAAAGGCTGAAGGTTTTTGGCCGTATTCCGGAGCGTGTATTTACCTGGGCGCGCAGGAACCCCAAGAACCTGTTGTCCATTGCTGATCGGGTTCCAGCCAATGGGTAGCACACAATTCGATTGGATGCACATGGAGTTATTTTGGCACCCGGCTTCAGGTAAGTTACTCTATAGCGGCGTCAGAATCGTCTGGCTCGGTGCGGCGATACTCGTCGCATCGTTTGAACTTGCGCTTTCTGAACAGTTCAGCGGAACACCTGCCGAGGCTTGCCTGGCTGTGAATCGATATCTCTCTTTGGGAGCCCAGTTGCCTCGCACCGCTGCAAGACTGAAGTCTAGCGAACGGCTTTTAATCGTAGCCATTGGATCTTCCTCGACGGTCGGGTTATGGGTCCTTCGCTCCGCCGCCACCTATCCGGAAGTGATGCGCCAAGAACTCGTTAGACTTAGGTCAAATGCTGAGATCAAGGTCGTAAACAGCGGTCGGATCGGCGATACAATCGAAGGCAACGTAGCGCGTTTCAAACGCGACGTGTTTTCTTACAGACCCGATCTGGTCGTGTGGCAATTAGGAACTAATGACATTGCTTGGGGCGGTCATCCCGACGCTCAACTTAAGGACAGAGTTCTTCAGGGTGTACAGATGCTGAAGGCAAGCGGTGCAGACATCATCCTCATGGACCTCCAGTACGCGCCGATGGTGCTTGCTTCTCCTTACTATTCGAACATGGAGGCGATCATTTCCGATGCGGCGCGGGAAGAGAAAGTCGGATTGTTTTCCCGGTTTACGCTGATGCGAAAATCAATTGAAGCCGGTGTATCACCAGGTGCCCTCGTGTCTTGGGATGGATTGCATAATACCGCCGATGGCTACGACTGCATCGGCCGAGCGCTTGCGCGGAGCATTTCAAATATGGTTCGGTAAACCCGCTCTGTCGACCAGCACAGTCGTGCGCAGGCGACGACGGTTGGAGTTTAATCATGCTGAATGACCGAGAGAATATCCTGAGCGCGCTCCGCGAGAAGCCGCTCAAAGTCTATGAGATCATGAAACGCGCCAATGTCGCGAATGAGGAAGCCTGCCAGTCCCTGCTGTTGAAAATGCGAGGCGAAGGTTTGGTGAAGTTCGATATTCACAAAGGACGATGGCTCATCGGATAAACTCAGCGAAGAAATGGCGAGTACGTCAATCGATTAGCAGCGCCGACAACAACAATGGTCGGAACAGCAACCCATGACCGGCGAGCAATCCAGAGCACTCAAAGTCGGCGATCGTGTTTGCTGGGGAGCCTCGACGACGGACCTGGGCACGGTTATCGCAACGTCTTGGAGCGAAGTCACCATTTCCTGGGATGACGGAGAAGCAAGTTCGGTCTCGCACAACGATATGGCAAAGGTTGAACGGGTGCCTATGAAACCGATGTGAGCGAGTGGCGCGCTTACAAAAGATAATCGCGTTCCCAATTCCAGCGTGAATTTCATCAAAAGACTCAAACCCAAAGACAGCGTCAAAGAGGTCAAGTGCGCCGCGTGCGACAGCACCGGATTTCCGAAAGTGAAGCAACCGATCGAGGCGAGTCGAAAAATCTATCCCGCGCCCTGCAAGCAATGTTCGGGCAAGGATCGAATTGAATCGACAGGCACGGGCGCGGCGTGAGGTTGCGCAAGATGAACGAGGCGCGCGCGACGTTCGATCCGCGTTGGGCGGATTTCACCGCCGTCTCGGATAAGAATTTGCCTCGATTTCCTGGATGGCGCTTCTGGGAATGCTTCGCGGTTCGAACAGCTAACTGCAAAATGCGGACACGGCTTTGCGCTCTACCGCGTCGCGCTTTCCCTTTTGCACTTCGAATACGGTTTCCTCGCCATCACGCCAGAATCGGATATCGAACCGTTGCCGCCCCAGGCGCAGATCGGTCAACGTCACGTCCGGCAGCCAGTCCGGCAGCGCGGGATCAACATACAGCTTTCCGCGCGGGGCATCCTGCTGAAGCCCAAGCATCGCCTGTAGTAATACGAACGGTGTCCCTGCTGCCCAGGCCTGCGGCACGTTGGCGCCGAGATACTGCACCGGGAAACCTGTCGGATCGCGCTGCAAACCGGCATAGAGTTCGGGCAATTGGTTCAGCAGGAAATGACTCGCGGCACCGCTGATATCGCGTGCCACCGCCGCCGCCTCGGCGGCAAACCCGTAGCGCCGCATGCCCAGTGCGATCAGCGAGTTGTCATGCGGCCATACCGCCCCGGTTTGGTAATTGTACGGATTGAACGAGGGATGATCTGACGACAGCGTGCGAATGCCCCAGCCGCTCCACATGTCCTTTTGCATCAGGCGTTTCACCACGGTGGCGGCACGTTTTGGCGCGATGATGCCGGACCAGAGGCACTGCCCGACATTGGAAGCTACCGAAAGCACCTTTTTCTTGTCTCCGTCCAATGCGTAAGCATAGAACTCCGATTTTTCGTCCCAGAATACCTCGTTGAATTGTTTGTACAGCAACCCGGCCTTCTTGCGCAGCCTGTTGGCGCGTCGTTTGCTGTCGAGCTCATCATAGATCTCGGCCATGCGCAGCCAAGCGTCGTAGACATACCCCTGCAATTCACACAGAGCTTTTGGGCCGCGCACCAGCGTACCGTCAGGGTACATCACGGAATCTCCGGAATCCTTCCACGCCATGTTCTCGTAGCCGGCTTTCGACCGCGTCTGGTATTCCTGGAATCCGTCACCGTCGCGATCACCGTATTTGTCGATCCAGGTCAGGCACGCTTCGGCATTCGGCAAATGCCGCTCGATCAGCGTGCGGTCGCCGGTTGCCCTCCACGCCGCATGCAGCGCGATCAGATAAAGGGACGTCGTGTCCGCCGTGCCGTAATACGGCGTGTGCGGGATCAACTTGAAGTGCGCCAGTTCGCCGTAACGAAGTTCGTGCAAGATCTTGCCTGGCTCGGCGTCACGGTAGTCGTCGCGCTCCGTTGCTTGATACTGCGCCAGAACCTCCAATGTACCCGCAGCGAATTCCGGGTAGACAATCATCGTCTGCAACGAAACGATAAGGGTATCGCGGCCAAACAGCGCCACGAACCACGGCAACCCGGCGGCCGGCACGAACACCATGTGGTCCGTACCCTGCAACGGAAGCCGCAAGGCCGCCATGTCTTGCACGCCCTGATTATAGCAGCGATAGAATTCCTCGTTGCTGGTCTCGATTTTCAGGACCGTTCGCTGCCATGCGCTTATATTGCGAGAGTGGCCCGACCTGACGCTGGAATGAATGCATTCCTTCGATGCCCGGAAGCGTTTCGGGCCGTCCACGAGGTCGTAGATCAGGCAGCGATGCCAGGCCCGCCCGGGCTTCAGTGCAATGTCGAAACTCAAGCGTCCGTTGGCGTATACCGTCGGCCTGCCGTCGCCCTCGCCGGTTCGGACGATTACTTCACGGCAAAAATCCCTGTTGCGATAGGTAATCCGAAGTATTTCCCGCTTGGGCGACCACGAGGTGGTGATGTGGCCACGCCGCACGATATTGTCGCCCTTCACCTCGAAAATGTCGGCGAAATCGGCGCGCACCGCGACCTCAAGATTGAAGCGAACCGGCTTTTGGCTGTTGTTTGTAATCTCGATGTCCTCGTGCAGTCCGCCATCGACATGACGGCCGATCACTAACCCCAGCGTACGCGCCGCGACCGGCCCGTCTTCGGTCTCGAAAGTGCGGTTGGTCAGGAAGATGCGCGCCGCGTGAGGAGCAACGGCGCCACCGTTCAGCAGATCCCACGGTTCGCCGTTGGCATAGATCGCCCAGGCGCTGATCACCCTGGTGTCGCGGAAATATAGTCCGCGTTTGCTTGGCCATTTTACCCGCCCGTCGGTTTCGGTGAGCAACACCGTCTGTCCCTGATGGATGGCGATCTGAGCTGGGCCGACCTGAACCTTGAATGACATCCGCGATATCCCTCGTCGAAAATACTTAATAATACCAATAAAAACCTGGTTGTTCGACATCCAAGTGTTCACGTGTATCATGCGCGCCTGATGAAGATCGGAGGTTTGTCGCGACCGGCGCAAACGGCGACGTTCATTAGTCGAACGCCGGCATTGGTAAAGTTGCCGCGATTCTCGTCATGCTCGCGATGCCGGCCCTGCAGCGGGCTGCGAATGAGCGGTCAGTGGTGCTTGTTCCTGTTTGACGGATTGGTTTCGGGCATTAGCAACCACAGGAGAAGCACAGCGGCCAGGGCCACCGCTGCGATGCCCAGAAATCCCGCCGCGCGGCCAAGGCTCCCGGCCACGAGACCTGAAAGTGTAGTGCTGAGCGAAGCGCCGATCCCGGACATCGTCCCGACGAATCCCTGCGCGAGATTGAACCGGCCGGTACCCGCTGTGAGGTCGGCGACGATCAGCGCCGTGAGCACGCCCAGCATCGTTCCGCTGACTCCGTCGAGCAATTGAGCGGCGATGAGAATCATTGGATTGGTGGTCCAGGCGAAAACCAGCGCACGGATCGGCAAGGCCGCGAATCCGACGAGCAGCAGCGGCCGGCGGCCCCACATGTTCGCCCGGCGTCCGCTCCACGGCGCCATTATTGCCACGATCACCTGGGGCACCATGATCAACGCTGAGACGATGACCGAGGAAAGCGCTTCCTTGCTGTAGGCGAACGCTTCGCTGGCGAGCGGCAGCATCGAGGCGTTGGCCATCTGGAACAAGAACACGCAGCCGGCGAATACGAGCAGGCCGTGGGTCTTCCAGAGGCTTCGGAGCCGGGCTCTCGGCGGTGTGCTCGGTCCATGGTGATCCGGGAGGCACGAGGCGCGGCCGAAATGGATATCTGAAGGCTGGATGCGGCCGAGAGCAGCGAGCAGCGGAAGCACCAGCGCGGCAGCGACGAAGAATATCGCGCGATACGACAGGAAATAGGCGACGAAGCCCATGAGACCGGACGCGAATACCCCTCCCGTCGAGGCGAAGCGCTGATTACGTCCGAGTCGCTCGGCGAGCGCTGCGTTGCCAACCAGGCCAAGGCTGATGGCGGCAATCGCCAGCCCCAGGAAGCCGCCGGTGATCCCTTGGAGCACCAGAGCGGCCAGCACCAATGGGAAACTCGGCCAAACTGCAATGATCAGTGCGCCTGCTGCAACCATACCGGCACCCAGCACGACCGCAATTCGCTTCGATCGGATAGCGTCGAGCAATGCACCGCCGGGTAACTGACTGAGCAATCCGGCGAACCCAGCTACGGTCAGCACAAAGCCGATGCTCTGCTGGGTCCAATTTTGCTCGGCTAGAAATGCAGCGACGTAGGGGCCGAAGCCCGATAAAGCTCCAGCGAGAAACAGGTTGACGCCATCGAGGCCACGCAAGCTGGCGCCAGATGGCGATGGTCCGGTTGCATCCGCTACTCCTGCGGAATCCACAGCAATGACCATTTCGTTCGACTCCGCCTATTCATCCCGCGGGCTCTCTAAGCCCTCTGAGCCGGCGGCAAGCGTCCCGACGCCGACTGGGATCGTGTATCGTGGGCTAGCCGGATTCCATGATAACAGGGAATTTCCATTGGAGACGGTCGTATCTGACTGCGCACACCACCATTCCGTCCTGCCGAACCACAGATTTTTTGAATCGAGCCAAACGAGTGGTCCGCGGAGATCTTCGTCAGGTTCATTCCGCGTACACCGCCACTGTCTTGAGGCGGTGGAGGCACCGGGATTATTTCAGGGAAGGCCCCTTGCTTCGATCTCGCGGACAAGTTCCAGCGTTGACTCGGCAAGGCTTCCACCTGAGTCATCGGGCGCAAAGAGGGAAGCCAGATTGTCGCGACGCCGCAGTACCGTTGTGCGTGGGCAATGGGCGGGGGCGTTGCACAGCAGCTCTTTGAGTTTTTCGCCTTGAGCGATGAGTCGTGGAGGGTCGAGGGCTGACCAGGCCAGCAAGATACTGGTCTCGACGTCAAGAATGCCCGGAAATGCCGATCTCTCCCGGTATTTGCTCGGGTCGGCACCAAAATAGGACTTTTCGGCCGCGCTGGCATTGGCGTCCGGAGCATAAATGCCCGACACCAGTACCGCCCCGGCGACGCCGGAATCGGGCGCCTGAAATTCCGGGTGGCCAAGGTAACTGGCGACATGGAATGCTCCGGCGGAGTAACCGACGGTCACGATCTCATCGGTACTGCCTCCGAACAGGTCGATGTTTTGGTGGAGCCACGAGATTGCCGCCGCGACATCTTTGGCTCCGGCAGGCCACGGGCTTGCAGGGGCCAGCCGGTAGGCCATTTTCACGCCAATCATTCCGTTGCGTGCGGCAAAGCACACCGCCGCATCCTGCAGCGCGCCTGCGATGTCGGGAGCCCCGTTTTCGCCGGCGAAACTTTCTCCTGCCACGAACAGGAGCACGGGACGCGGCGATGTTTCCCTGTTATCCGCAGTCGCGACGTCCAGGACGTTCAGATCGCTTTCGCCATATTTCAGGTTCCGGGAAAACGAGACGCGCGCGCAGGATTTCGACGGATCAGGGGTGGCGTCAGTGGGCGAAGCGTCTGAACCGTCGAGGACAAGCCCGACCGTTTTCACCGGATTGGCCGGGATGGGCGGCAAATCAAACGGAGCGCCACCAATGGATGCGCCCGTGATCGCCGACAGCAAGATGCCAAGTACAATGTATTTTGTCATTACAAGCCATGCACCAACCGAGCGTGCATCCCGTGCCGCCGACACCCGTCACCGGACCAAACATCGATCCGTGTTTTTGGCGATTTAACGGCATCCGGGCCGCGCTTGTCTTGTCAAAAATACGACCCTGTTTCGTTTTTTTCTATTTCTTTTCGGTCACGTTTCGCGCTTGGTCACCGCGGGATCCTGAGCCAGATGCCCTGATTTGGTGATGATGTGCTCCGCCTGAATGCGCCGGGATCGGTGAAGCAGATCGACGAGGCGCGCAAAATAGCTTTTGCGACCTGACGATCGAGCGAAAGCGGGCTGGGTTGCGGAAAAACTTCTGACGATGGGATCGTGAGAAAATTTCATCGAATGCTTCTGCCTCGCGACTATGGAATAGCCGTCGCGATGGTGATGGCACGGATTGAAAATTTGTTTGTGAACCACGTCACTACGCTCGAGATCAAGGGGCCGGGCAGGCGGCGCCGGATTTCACGCCGGCCGGATGGCAGTTCACGCAGCGCGGATTTGGTCAGCACCTTGCCGAGTTCGGCTGCCGAGCGTTTATCGACATCGGCGATCGCAGCGAAGCTCTCGGGGCTGGCAGGCATTTGCGACGCGGTCTTGTGACCGGGTTGAAGCAATTGGCTTATTGCGGCGGACTTTTTCCTCGGCCAGATTGCCGGCCGGCGACCGTCCATCCGCTTTAGGGGTGCAGACCGCTATCAGCCTCCTCACGGCTGAACCAGAAAAGACGTCACCGGCGTGGCGCGCCAACAACGGCTCGTCTTCGCTTTTCTTATCTTAAGGGTACTTGGCGTCCCCGCGCCGCATTTGGGCGATCGGCACCGTTCCGGAAGCCCGAACCAGCCAGCAGGTGACGATGGTGAACACACCGATTGGCGATTGAGGAGATTTTGACAGTTCCCACGGCAACGATGCCGGAGCCAAAGGCACGATCGGCCTATTTGAGTTCCTGCACCAGGAAATCAACGAGGGCGCGGACCTTGGTCGACGGGCGCGGGCCGCCGGGAAACACCGCGTGCACGTCCACCGGCGCGAGCTTGTAGCCGCGCAGCAGCGGCACCAGTGCGCCCGCCTTGATTTCGGCGCCGCACATCACCGTCGATGCCAGGGCGATACCGAGCCCCGCCATCACGCTGGCAAAAACGCCGGGGCCGGAATTGGTGTGAATGCGGCCGCGCACGTCGACCGAGGTTTCGCTGCCGTTACGGGTGAACGACCAGCTGTCGCGGCCGAAATTGCCCGGCCCGAAGATGCAATCATGGGACGCGAGATCCGCCGGCGTTTTGGGGGTGCCATGCGCTTTCAGATAAATTGGCGACGCCACCACCATCCGCTGCAGCGTCTCCAGCTTGCGGGCGCCGAATACGGAATCGTTCAATTCGCCAAGACGAATGGCGACATCGGCGCCTTCCGCGACCAGGTCCTGCCGTTCATCCGCAACCGCCATTTCGACCCGTAACAAGGGATGCGCCGCAAGAAACTTCGGCAGCCGGGGAATGATCTCGCGGGTCCCGTAGATCACCGGCAGCGCGAGGCGGATGATGCCGCGCAGCGAATCGACGCCGCGCGCGGCGTCTTCGGCGTCCTCGATTTCGGCCAGGATTTCGCGCGCGCGGTCGAGGAACAGCGCGCCGGCGTCGGTGACCGTGATGCGGCGCGTGGTGCGCAGCAGCAGCGTGACGCCAAGCCGCGCCTCCAGTTCGCCGATGATGCGCGACACCGATGGCTGCGACAGGCCGAGTTCGCGCGCCGCCCGCGAAAAGCTGCCGCTTTCCGCGGCGCGGACAAAAACCACCAGTTCCTGCAACCGGTCACTCATTTGAAATCCAGATAAATGATGTCCATACTTGCAGTATACCCCTTTTTCGGCAAATGAGCCAGATGTTGCGGGCCAACCCCATCCAAGGAGACTTCCCATGGCCCTGCAAGACCGCCTCGATGCCTTCAAATCCGATTTCGAATCCGGCCGTTTCCACCTCAAGCCGACTGGGGAGGTGCTGGACACCATGCATCGCGCCACCGCCGAGCTGATCGCCAGCGCCCAGGCCCAGCGCGCCCTCAAAGCCGGCGACCGGATGCCGGAATTCACCCTCCATGATTCCGACGGCAAGCCGGTGTCGTCGCGCGAACTGCTCGCCAGCGGACCGCTGGTGATTTCGTTCTACCGCGGCGTCTGGTGCCCTTACTGCAATCTCGAACTGCAGGCGCTGCAGTCCGCATTTCCGGAAATCGCGGCGCGGGGCGCCAGCCTGGTCGCGATCTCGCCGCAGACGGCGGCGAACAGCCGCAAATCGCAGCGCGACAACAAGCTCGGCTTTCCGATTCTGAGCGATATCAAAAGCGAAGTGGCCCACGCGTTCGGCATCCGCTTTGTGCTGCCGGATTACCTGGTCGAGCTCTACAAGAGCTTCAAGAACGATCTGCCGGCGTTCAACGACGATCCGTCCTGGGTGTTGCCGATGCCGGCGCGCTATGTGATCGGCACCGACGGCATCATCGCCTTTTCCGAAGTCAATCCCGATTACACCCAGCGTCCCGATCCGTCGGAATTGCTGCCGGTGCTGGATCGCCTGAAGGCCAGCAAGGCCGCCTGAACAAGTCGGCGCGCTCGGCGCGCCGATCCCCCTTCCATCAAGATTTAAAAACGGCGCGCGTCCGCCCGATGGCGTCGTGCACCCAAACGAAAGGTCCGTGTCATGTCCAAACTGAATGGAAAAATCGCCGTCATCACCGGTGGATCGAGCGGCATCGGATTGGCCGCCGGCAGGAGATTTGTCGAGGAGGGCGCCCATGTCTTCATCATGGGACGCCGTCAGAGCGAACTCGACAAGGCGAAAGCCGAAATCGGCAGGAATGTTTCGACCGTGCAGGGCGACGTCGCCAATCTCGGCGATCTCGACCGGCTCTACAAAACCGTCAGGGATGAAAAGGGCGCGCTCGACATCGTCGTCGCCAGCGCCGGCTTTGTCGAACGCGTCCTGACCCAGGACGCAACGCCGGCGCATTTCGACAAGACCTTCGCCATCAACGCGCGCGGCGTCTATTTCACGGTGCAGAAGGCGCTGCCCTTGATGCGCAAGGGCGGATCGGTGGTGCTGGTATCCTCCGGTCTGCATCTGAAGGGATTGCCCGAGCACGGCACCTACGCGGCCACCAAGGCCGCGGTTCGCTCCTTTGCCCGCACCTGGGCGATGGAATGGAAGGATCGCGGAATCCGCGTCAATACGCTTTCACCGGGCGCGATCGACACGCCGATCATCGACGGCCAGTTCAAGACCAGGGAAGAGGCCGACGGCGCCCGGGCTTTCTTCTCGACCATCACGCCGCTGGGCCGCATCGGCCGCCCGGAAGAGATGGCGTCGGCCATCCTGTTCCTGGCCTCCGACGACAGCAGCTACAGCACCGGCATCGACCTCGTCGCCGACGGCGGCATCACCCAGGTCTGAATGCGCGCACTGTGCCCGCAGGGCGGCATCGCTGCCCGCCCCGCGGCTGTTTTCAGGCCGCTCCCGCCCCGACCTCGGGACGCTTCTGCCTCGCCAGGTAGATGACCGCGACCATAGCGGCGAGCAGGCCGGACGCGGCCCCCACGCCGAGCGCCCAGCGCGGACCGAAGGTGTCGGCAATCCAGCCCACGATCGGTGCGCCGACCGGCGTGCCGCCCAGCGCGATCGCCAGCAGGATCGCGATCACGCGGCCGCGCATGCCGGGCTCGGTCGAGGTTTGCACGAAGCTGTTGGTCGACGTCGTCAGCGTCTGCGCCGCCATCCCGACGACGACGAGCACGCTGCCGAACAGCAGGTAGCTCGGCATGACGGCCGCCACCGCGCAGCCGAACCCGAACATCGCGGCGCCGGCGAGCAGCACCGGAACGCCCGGTTTGGCCCGGGTCGCGGTCATCAGTGCGCCCAGCACGGATCCGGCCGCCATCATCGAGGTCAGCAAGCCGTACTGGCCTGCGCCGGCGTGAAACACCGTGACCGACATGGTCGAGATGAAAATCGAAAAGTTCAATCCGAAGGTGCCGACCAGGAACAGCATGAACAGCACGACTTTCAGATCCGGCCGCCGCAACACGTAGCGGAAGCCCTCGACGAAGCTGCCGCGGGCATGGACAGCACGCTTGCCCGGCTGCAACCGGTCGGCGCGCAGCATGCCCAGGGAGCAGAGCACGGCGATGAAGGAGACGGCGTTGATCAGGAACACCCAGCCGGAGCCGACGCCGGCGATCAGGCCGCCGGCGATGGCCGGCCCGATCATGCGGGCGGCGTTGAACGAGGTCGAGTTGAGGCCCACCGCGTTCGGCAGATCGCGCTCCTCGACCAGTTCGGAGACGAAGGTCTGCCGCGCCGGCGAATCGAAGGCGGCGGCGCATCCCAGCAGAAACGCGAAAACATAGACGTGCCACAGCCGGACCAGATCGGTCACGACCAGCAGTCCAAGACCGAGCGCCAACAGCCCCATCGCGGCCTGGGTGCCAAACAGCAGCTTGCGCCGGTCGAGATGATCCGCGGCATAGCCGGTGAGCGGCAGCAGCAGGATCTGCGGGCCGAACTGCAGCCCCATCACGATTCCGACCGACGTCGCATTGTGGTTCGTCAGTTCGGTGAGGACGATCCAGTCCTGCGCGGTGCGCTGCATCCACGAGCCGACATTGGACACCAGCGCTCCCGCGGCCCAGATCCGGTAGTTGGGATTTCGCAGCGAACGGAACGTGCCCCTCAAATGACCGCTCACCCCTGAACGGGGGTGTTGCCGCCGTGGAAGCGGCCGAACATGCGCGCCATGACCACGCCCATCAGAACTGTGCCCAAGCCCAATGCCGCGGCGTCATCGGCGGCACGCAGATCGAAATCGCCGACGTGGCAGACCAGCATGTATCCGACGGCGAGGTTGAAGACGCCCCAGAGGACGTTCACCGTCGACGAGGAGAGACCCTCGCCGGGCGGTTTGGCGAACGGGCTTTGAAAGGGCCGTCCCATCACGCCGCTGACGAAATGCGGAACCGCGTTGGTGAGAACGGCGCCGCCGCCGAAATAGGCCAGATAATGCATCCATTCCATGTTCAGGCGCTCCCTTTTCCGCTGCGCGACCGTGCATCGAGGAGATCGACGATCTGTTGCGTCGTGCCGGTCTCGCCGAGCTTCGGAAAGATCCGCGTGAGGCTGTTGTGGTGCGCCTCAGCGTTCATGTCGGTCATGGCGTCGACCGCGAGGGTGACGTTGAATCCGAGTTCGTTGGCGTAACGCGCGGTGGATTCGACGCCGACGCTGGTGGCGACGCCTGCAATCACCACCTGGGTGACGCCGAGCTGCCTGAGATGTCGCTCGAGGTCGGTATTGGTGAAGGCGCCCCAGGTCCGCTTGGTGACGAGGTGGTCGCTCGGCTGCCGGTTGAGTTCGGGGATGAGATCGGTCCAGCCAGCCGGAAATTCGCTGACGCGGCGCGATTGCTCGGCGCGGCCCGGTGCGCCACCGTCGACATTGATGAGGACGACCGGCAGGTCGTGACGGCGAAAGGCATCGGTCAATTTCGTGGCATGGCTCACGACATCGGCGATCGGATGGGCGGTCGGCAGGCCGACGATGCCCTTCTGCAGGTCGACCACGAGCAGGGCGGTTTTGTCGTCAAGCATACTGATCGTCATGTTGTTACTCTCCGTGGTTGGCGATGATGTGCCGGCTGCAATCCGAGGCGCAGCCGTTGTCAGGTGTCGACGAGGCGATTGAGCAGGGCCATCGAGGCCGCGAGCTGCGCCTGTTCCTGCGCCGTGAGCTTGGTTTGAACGGCGCGCAGCAGCCAATCGTGCCGCGCCGCGCGGCCGGTCTTGATCAATTCAAGGCAGGCGGGCGTCAGCGACAGGATCGTCTGCCTGCCGTCCTTCGGGTCCGGCGATCCCTGCACCAGGCCGGCGGCTTCGAGCACGGCAACCGTGGCGCCCATCGATTGCGAGCGGACCCCCTCCGCCCGGGCCAGCGCGGTGACGGTGGTGGGCCCGTGCCGGTCCAGATGCCCCAGCACCGATGTCTGCGAGGGCGTCAAATCTCCCGCCGAAGCCTGCTCGCGCAGACGCCGCTTGAGCTTGCCGCTCAGCGCGTGCAGTTCCGCCGCCAAAGCCGAGGCGCTGTCGGCATCGAATTCCGCCTTCCGTCTGCCCATGGCGTCAGCCTAGTAGATGCGAAGGAAAACTGCAAAGGTAAACTTCATATAATCCTCGGCCGGTGGGGAATACCGGGCGTCGGGCGCGGGGAAAACGATGATGCGGATGGAACCGCCGACCGGAACCGCGATTGTCTTCCTAAATAGATCAGGAGGCAGTCATGTCGGATTATTGGCGGCATTCGACCGAAGGGATCGATAGCATGCGCGGCACCAGCGAAGACGCGGTATCCTACGCCGCGGGCTGGACGGTCAGCGGCTTGGCCACGCTGGCGACCATCCTGGCGGTATGGGTATTTGCGATTTAGGAAGCACGGGCGTTGCCGGACGCGCGACGTCGGCTCTGCCGGGACGTCGAAGTTCGCGCTGTGACTCAGTCCGAGCGCGCAGGGCGGGTTGCGCTTTTCGCGAAACCCGCCCTTTTCGCAAATTTAAATTGATGGGTATCGCGGAGCCTGTCA
The DNA here is from genome assembly GCA_963734795.1 of uncultured Alphaproteobacteria bacterium. GTDB lineage: Bacteria > Pseudomonadota > Alphaproteobacteria > Rhizobiales > Xanthobacteraceae > Bradyrhizobium. The sequence continues at coordinate 273,904 of CAVTIW010000004.1, read as the reverse complement.
TCGGGCGCGCGTTCGCGCGACCCCGCTCCACCCATCCTTGTATTAGCGCGATCGCTTATGATGGCGCCGTTCCCATGAGAATGGCCCAGCCCGGGTGACGGTCCGAGCTGCGGGCTTGATCAGGCTCAAAACGAGCTACCTTCCCCAGACGACCGGCGCTCTCCGCCAGGCACGGGGCGGTTGAGGCCCGAGGTCTCGCTGCCAAATCCTGCCGTCGTCGAACTGAATCCGCATTCCATCGGGCGAATAGACGGCGCTCTCGTTACGCGCGTCGATCCAAATCCGGCTGTTCGGCGCAGTCACATCGGGCCAGGCGCGGGAAAAGTCTCCGGTCTCAGTCACGAGGTTCAGGTTCCACCCGTTCTGGGTGATGAAGGCTGGAGCGCCCAGATAGCCATCACGGCAATTCTGGATGCACCTGTAAGTGCCAGTGAGGTTGATCGATTGCGCCGAGGCGCCGCTGGCGAACGCGGCGACAGCGCCAATAACAAGCGGCAAACATCTCATCGGATCACTCCATCGCTACAAAATCGGATTGGTCTTATTGCGTCGCAACCGGCTGCTGCTTTATCCTGCCGAGCTTGCGCGGGCACCGGTACCTCTTGCCCCGCGCATTCGCGCCTCCTCACCATGCCGCATGACGCAGTCGGATCAGCCCCTGACTGGCGGGCCTTCTGCGACATAAAATCCCGACGCCGTTGTTTGTTCCGGGTTCCAACCCCGGTGCCCGTCGGAGAGAGAAAAGTTCCAGCCTCGGTAACCGGATATTCTCGGACTGCGGCGCATGGCGCAAAGGGTGCCGGCGTGGGATGGGTTGAGCCCTTTGCGAAACCCATCATTTTCGCAAATTTTAATTGATGGGTGTCGCGGAGCCGGTCATCGGGCGCGCATTCGCGCGACCCGTTGGCTCCGCCATCCTGCCGGCTGCGGCCGCGGGGATCATGGTAATCGCATCGGACGGTTTGCCCGTCAGCGCCTGTATGCAGCCCCGGTGCATCATGCCGCCTCCTCTCCACTGTGCGGCATTCTTTTCTGTCGCCAGAGGAATAAGTTCATCGAGTTGTGCGTTCGCGGCCTCGTACTTTCCGCAATGGATGAGGGCGTATGACGTGAAGTACAGCGAATACATCAACGGCACTCCCTGGCCCACGTCCCGGACTTCCGCGACCGCGCTTTTTGCATCGGCCAGCGCGGCTTCTGGATTTGGGTCACTGTGAAAATCAAATTGGGACACGAGGATTAATACCAGCCGTACGACAGACCGTGTTCATAGACCGTTTGAGAAACCTGGGGGTTAGCCTTGCGAGGCCGCTCAGGCCGGAAGTCAGCTCCAGGTCAAACTGCGATTGGGCCATGTCCGCTTTACACCCTGAATCCGGAAGCAATGGCGGCCATTCAACCGGAAACGATGAGGTTTTCACGCTCACGCTCCTTGCATTTCGGGCGTCGATCAGTTCTAAACCCGGTGACCTCAATCAAGGGAACTACGATGCCGAAGATGACCAAGTCTCAGTTAATTGACGCAATTTCTGAATCGAGCGCCGTCTCAAAGAACGACGTGAAGGCTGTCGTCGAACACATGGCGATTGTGGGTTACAAAGAACTCAACGAGTCCGGTGAATTTGTAGTTCCGGGGTTTGTGAAGATGTCGGTCGTCAACAAGCCTGCCACAGAAGCCCGCAGCGGGATCAATCCCTTCACCAAAGAGCCGATGGAATTTGCGGCTAAACCAGCCAGCAAAACGGTCAAGGCGTCTCCGCTAAAGGTGGCAAAAGACGCGGTCTAAATCGCGGCCCCAGGGACAATGGGGCTTTGCCGTCACCATCCGCCACCGGGTCTCGCTTCGGCGAGCCCGATGACAGGCATCAGGTCCTCGCTCCATCCATCCTCGCGGCGGATGAAGTCGTGCCAAAAAAAACGCGCGCCCGACGGGCCGGATTTGGTGTGGTCGGGGCTGTCGAGTCCCATGGCGAAAAATATTCTCGTTCTCTTTTCCTCCAAATCACTTCTATAAGCCGCGCCGTCTCGTCCCACAGGAGGGGCGTATCGCGATCGTCACGAACGCGAGGCGAGATGCGGTGGACGCTGGTGTCGCGCTGCTCAACCGTTGTCCGCATGAAGGTGCGCCGCTCGACAAGGCGGCCTGCATTGCCCGGCTGACCTCGCCGGAGCCCGGCGTCTATCAGCGCTCGCGGGTCGGCGAACTCTTGCGCTGTCCCTGGCAAGGCTGGGAATTCGATATGCGCAACGGGCAATCCTGGTTCGACCCCAAGCAGGTCAAGGTCAGGTCCTGTCCGGTCCTCATCGAGGATCGCGAAACACTGGCCAAGGGTCCCTATGTGGCCGAGAGCTTTCCGGTTCACATCGAGGACAGCTACGTCATTGTCGAGACATGAACTCCGTGGATGGTCGCAAAATACGACGCGCGTGCTATAAGGCGGCCTCGGTGGTATTTTCCTGACAGGTAAGGGCGGATGTCGAAGCAGTCGATGCGTGAAGAGGCCGAGCGCCTGATTCGTGAAACCATGGAACGCAAGGCCATTGTCGTGAAGCAGGGCAATACCCGCATCGAGACCAAGTGCGGCAAATGCGGTGCGCCAAATAGGATTTCGGCGGCAAAGGGCGCTGTCCGCGTCAAATTCGCCTGCAAGGAATGCGGGCACAAGCAAGAGACGCTCTGAAAGCCGGCCCGCCAAGCCTATTTAAGAACTCGGGCCTATTTGAGAACCTCGCAGACGCTGCGGTGATCCTGCCGAACCCGCCCGGCGTTGCGGGCGGAAACGGCGCCCCACCACGCATCCAGCGCCTCACGATCGCAGCGCAGTTTCACGCTCATGCCATCGGCGAACCTGATCCAGTCGGCAAAGCGGTGGCTGGGTACGGCGATCACGACAGGAATATCGGCGCTCAGGGCCCGTTCGACCAGGTACGAAAGTCCCTTGCCCTCGCGCTCCTGCCGTCCGAAGCGGTTGATGATGACGAGGTCGGCGCCCTGATCGATCGCGCTGGCCACCTGGCCGCCGGCGTCCAGCAGCTGGCCGACGTCCAGCCGGCAGCCGGTCGCGCAGGCTCCGAGATCTTGGAACAGCTGCAGTTCTTCGCCGGTATGGACCAGCATGGCCGACAATTATGGACCAGCATGGCCGACAATTTCGGCGCATCGTTGCGGATCTCGTTATATCTTTGCGTATATCACGGTTTTAGCCGGCCGGCTACCGCCGGCGGCGCATCCGGCGGCCCGAAAACCGGGCTGGACGTTGCCCGGGGAAGCGATATATCTTCATATATATAACGATAGCATCGCCGGAGCCCTGCCATGGAAATCGATACACAGGCCCTCACCACCTGCGAGGTCGCAGCCGACGGCGGCGTTATTTTGCTCGGTTTCGTCGATTCCGGCGGCCAGCCGGCGACCATCCGGCTGTCGCTGAACCAGGTCGGTGCGCTGGCGATGACGCTGCCGGGACTGATCGACAAGGCGCTGCAGACACGCTTTGGCGATCAGAGCCTGCGCTATGCGTACCCGCTGGCGTCTTGGGCGGTCGAGCAGTCATCCGATCCGACCCAAGGCATGGTTACGCTGCGGACCGTCGATGGTTTCAGCGTGTGCTTCTCGATCCCGCGCGCACAGCAAAGCGAACTCGGCGAGGCGCTGGTGGCGCAGCCGGCATCGAACGTGACGACGCGGGCGCATTGACGCCCGCTTGCGCTCTTCGAGCGATGGACGTAGTTTTACTGCGGCGTTCGCGCCATAAAACTTGGAGACATAAAATGGCATGGAAGACACCGAAGATCGTTGAAGTGCCGGTCGGCATGGAAATCAACATGTACGCTTGCGCAGCGCGCAAGTAAGCCGCGTCGCGACGATCCGCCCGGCTCCGAAAGCGTCATCACACCTGGTCCTGTGATCCTCGTTGTGTTGCCGTTGCTGGAACCGTGGCGGACGTTGGCTCCCATCTATTTATCCTTCACAAACGCCGCAAAAGCCTCGGCAAAATCCGGATGCCAGCGCGACAGCGCGGGGCGATTTTCAACAATATCTCCAGCCGCCCAGAGAATGCGTCGCTCGTCGAGGTGTCGCGGCACGTCATTATCCGGACAAAGGATGTAGAAATCGCCGGCGTCGATGCGTTCGATCATGAAGTCGACGGTTTGCTCCGAGGTCCAGGCCGCGGCCGGCTTCTCGGTGCGGCCCTTGGCGGTAAGACCGGTAAAGACAAAACCCGGGATCAGAAGATGTGCGCTGATCCGGCTGCCGGCGGCGTTGCGCAGCTCGTGCTGCAGCGCTTCGGTGAAGGCTTTGACGCCCGCCTTCGACACGTTGTAGGCGGGATCGCCGGGAGGCGTGGTGATGCCCTGCTTGGAGCCGGTGTTGATGATGAGGCCGGGCCGGCCACGCGCGATCATGCCGGGCGCAAACACCTGCGCCCCCTGGATCACGCCCCACAGATTGACGCCGAGAATGCGCCGCCAGTTATCCGCCGGCCCGAACATCTGGCTGCCCGGCTGGATGCCGGCATTGTTCATCAGAATATCGGTGCCGCCGAACCGCTTTCGCACCGCGCTTTCAAGTGCCGCCACATCCTCGATGCGACTGACGTCGGCCGCCATCGCCATGATGTTGGCGCCGCCGCCCGGCGCGTGCGCCGACAATCTCGCTTCGGCTTCGGCGAGACGCTCGGTACCGAGATCCGCGATACAGACCTTCATGCCAAGGCCGGCAAACCGCATCGCGGCGGCAAGGCCGATTCCGGACCCGCCTCCGGTGACGACGGCAACATTATCTGGCGACATGGCTGCGTGGGGCATGTGGGTTTTTCCGATGTTAATGGACTGCACTGAGGCAGTTAGGGATTGCTCGCTGAACGATCAACGCGGTCGGTCAGCAAATTTTTGCGAGCGTAGGTCCGCCTTCATGGTGTCGGCATTCGTTGTCTCCACGCGGCGTCCCTGCCATACATGAAACCGCATGGAGATCTTCGTTCGACGCGATCTCACCGGCGCCGAGCCCGCTTTACGGATGCGCGCGGTCGCTGTAGGTTTTCGGATATAGCGATGGGAATATCGATCGGCATCAAGACATCAAGCAATACATCACAGGGAGCGTGGACATGGCGGTGACGCAGGCAATTCCGATGGCACGCCATCCTTATGCGGATGGTTCCTACAAGAAGATGCTGATCGACGGCAAATGGGTCGACGCCGCCTCCGGCAAGCAATTCGAAACCCACAATCCCGCCACCGGCGAATTGCTGGCCACGGTCGCCGAGGGCGATGCCGAGGACATCAACCGCGCAGTTGCGGCGGCGCGCCGCGCCTTCGAAGGACCGTGGAGCAAGGTCAAGCCGTTTGAGCGCCAGGCCCTGCTGCTCAAGCTCGCCGATCTCGTCGAAAAGAATTTCGAGGAACTTTCGCAGCTCGATACGCTCGACATGGGCGCGCCGATCAGCCGCACCCGCGGCAACAAGCTGCGCGTACTTGGCATGCTCCGCTATTACGCGGGGCAGGCGACCGCGCTGCATGGCGAGACCATCGAAAACTCGCTGCCTGGCGATATTTTCTCCTACACGCTGAAAGAACCCGTCGGTGTGGTCGGCGCCATCATCCCATGGAACGGCCCGCTCGCCGCCAGCGTCTGGAAGATCGGCCCGGCCATTGCCACCGGCTGCGCCGTGATCCTGAAGCCGGCGGAAGAAGCGCCGCTGACCTCGCTGCGGCTCGCCGAACTGGCGATGGAAGCCGGCATCCCGCCCGGCGTCGTCAACGTGGTGCCGGGATATGGCGAGACCGCGGGCGCAGCCCTCGCCTCGCATCCCGGCGTCGACAAGGTCGCGTTCACCGGCTCGCACGTCACCGGACAATCCATCGTCCGGGCGTCCGCGGGCAACCTGAAACGGGTGTCGCTCGAACTCGGCGGCAAATCGCCCGACATCGTGTTTGCGGACGCCGATCTGGACGCCGCGGTGCCGGGTGCGGCGATGGCGGTGTTCGCCAACTCCGGCCAGATCTGCAGCGCCGGCACCCGGCTGTTCGTCGAACATCAGGTGTATGACGAATTCGTCGGCCGGGTCGCCGAATTCGGCAAGAAGCTGCAGGTCGGCAACGGCCTCGATCCGAACACGCAGATCGGGCCGCTGGTCTCGGCACAGCAGATGGAGCGCGTCAGCGGCTATCTCGCGATTGGCCAAAAGGAAGGCGCCCGCGCGCTGGCCGGCGGGGCGCCGCTGACCGAAGGCGCGCTGTCGAAAGGCTACTTCGTGCCGCCCACCGTGTTCGCCAACGTCCAGGACAACATGCGAATCGCGCAGGAGGAAATCTTCGGTCCCGTGATTTCGGCGATCTCGTTCAAGGACAGCGACGAACTGATCCAGCGCGCCAATGCCACCACGTTCGGATTGGGCAGCGGAGTCTGGACCAAAGACGTCAGCAAGGCGCATCGCGTTGCCAAAGCGCTACGCGCGGGTTCGGTCTGGGTCAACTGCTATCAGACCATGGACCCGGCGGTGCCGTTCGGCGGCTACAAGATGAGCGGCTATGGCCGCGAGTCCGGCAAGCAGCATCTGGAAGAATATCTCAACGTCAAGGCGGTCTGGATCAAGACCGGCTAGGGTGGATCTTCCGCTTGTGCGTCGCATTTCAACAAGTGTCCCGGCGAATGCCGGGACTTCATCGCGCCGCGGATTCTCGATTCCATCCTGACGCTTCGGAATATTGGGTCGCCCGCCTTCGCGGGCGATGACGGCTGAAAATGTTGTGCACCGCGCAGCTCAACAAAAGAGCCGTCATTGCGAGCGCAGCGAAGCAATCCACAGGCATCAAGAATAGAGTGGATTGCTTCGTCGCGAAGCCTGTCATCGGGCGCGCATTCGCGCGACCCGTTGGCCTCGCAATGACGGCGAGAGGTGCCTCAGCGGGGCGCGCAATGCGTCGACCCAATAGGACATTCTCGGTGCTCTACGGGACCGACCCGCTTCCTCAATCCTTCTTCGGGCGCCCGATGTCGGCGCGCAGCGCCAGCAGGTCCTTGCGGACCGCGCTGGCCGCGGCGCGTTCGATCTTGCGGTAGCGCGCCACAAGCGAGGTGCCGAATGGGGTCAGGATGGCGCCGCCGCCGTTCTTGCCGCCGGTTTGCCGCTCGACCGCGGCATGCCGGCAGATACGGTTGATCTCGTCGACCAGGTCCCAGGCCCGCTTGTAGGACATGTCCATCGCGCGGCCCGCGGCCGAGATCGAGCCGCAGGCCGTGAATGTTCTCGAGCAGCTGGATCTTGCCCGGCCCGATGCGACCCTCGGTGTCGAGGTCGATGCGAACACTTAGGGACGGTGTGCTGGCGCTGGATTTCTGCATGGGAAACGTGCTCTGCCGGTCCGGGGCGCCAGTTTGCCATTGAAGCCTTTTGCGAACAAGGCGAACCGGTTACATATCCGGGTCAACACAGATTCCGGGGCAGGCATGAATTTTCCGTCGTTGTTTTCACCGCTCACGATCGGTCCCTACCAGCTCGCGCATCGGCTCGTGATGGCGCCCTTGACGCGGATGCGGGCGGAGCCGTCAAGCTTTGCGCCGCGGCCGCTGAACGCGGAATATTACGCGTCAGCGCGCCACACCGGGCGGCCTGATCATCGCGGAAGCCTCGCCCGTGATGGCGACCGGCCGCGGCAATTCCGGCACGCCCGGCATCTATTCGGAGCAACAGATCGAGGGGTGGCGCGACGTCGTCGACGCGGTGCATGCCAAGGGCGGATTGATCTTTCTCCAGCTCTGGCATGTCGGGCGGGTGTCGCATTCCTCGTTCCAGCCCGGCGGCGTGCTGCCGGTGGCGCCCTCGGCGGTGCCGATCGCCGGCCTGACGACGATGACGGCGCAGGGGAAGCCGGCGCCCTATGAGACGCCGCGCGCGTTCGAGACCGGTGAAATCTCAGGGGTGGTCGAAAGCTTTCGGCAAGCCGCGCGCAACGCGCAAAGCTGCGGCTTCGACGGCGTCGAGATCCACGGCGCCAACGGCTATCTGATCGAGCAATTCCTGCAATCGCACACCAATCTGCGCACCGACCGCTATGGCGGCTCGATCGAGAACCGCGCGCGATTCCTGATGGAGGTCACGCAGGCCGTGATCGAGGTCTGGGGCGCCGACCGCGTCGGCGTGCGGTTGTCGCCCTATGGCGTCGCCAATGGCAGCGGCGAAGCCGACCCGATGCCGCTCTACAGCCACGTCATCAAGTCGCTCGATCGGCTCGGCCTCGCCTACCTGCATTTCATCGAGCCGCGATCGAGCGGCGCCGGCCGCGCCGAGGTCAACCACCAGAACGTGCCGTCGGCGATGGTGCTGTTCCGGCCGATCTGGCGCGGGGTCCTGATTTCGGCCGGCGGCTTCACCGGCGAGAGCGCCAATGCGGCGATCGCCGCCGGCCATGCCGACGCCATCGCATTCGGCCGCATCTTCATTTCCAATCCGGACCTGCCGCGCCGCCTCAGCCTCGGACTTCCGCTGACGCCGTACAACCGGGCCACCTTCTATGGCGGCGAGGCGATCGGCTATACCGATTATCCCGCTCATGACGAGCTGCAGCGGGTTTAGGCCTGACTTTGTAGCTGGGCAAAGCGGAAGCGTGCCCACCACTTTGCACCCATGCGAAACGCTATGGTGGGCACGGCGCAAGCACGCCTTTGCCCACCCCACAACTGACTTCATTGCGACCGTTCGCTCCTCGCAATGACGATGCAGAGGGAAGGCGCGAATGGCCAAAGACGCAAGAGCAGTTGGGACTTCCGCCGGTCAATGCCTGTGCGGCCAGGTCCGTTTCGAGATCGACACGCCGGCGCGCTGGGCCTGGCATGATCATTCGGCGGCGAGCCGGCGCGCGCATGGCGCGGCGTATGCGACCTATGTCGGAAGCTGGCGCAAGCGCTTTCGCATCACCAAAGGCGAAGCGGGCATCTCGCGCTTCGAGGACAAGGCGACCAAGACCGCTGCGAAGCTTTTGCGCGCGCTGCGGCACGCCGCTGTTTTACGAACGCGCGCGTTCGCCGCACATGGTGAACATCCCGCGCGCGCTGTTCGCGGGCCGTACCGGCCGGCAGCCGCTCTATCATGTCGCCATCGAGGAGCTGCAGGAATGGGCCTATACCGGCGAGCCGCTGGTGCCGCTGAAAGGCTTTCCCGGCGTGGTCTGGCAGCGCTCGAAAGGCAAAAAGCGCCTCGATCATGACGGGATGTTTTGACCCGCTCACCAGCGTACGTGCCCCGGCTCAGCAGTGCGCCGCCGAAGAGCGCTGCAACGCGTCCGGAACACGATGTCGGAAAATGAGCGCAGGGCAGCCATGATCGCGCTTCCTTGATCTCGGCGTTGCGGATCGGTCATGATGTCGCGACCCGCTGGCGGTAACGGCCGCGGGCAGGAGGAGACCTCTCAATGAATCGCATCACCGGGCGCTCGGCATTCCTCGCATTGCTGAAGGACGAGGGCATCACGCATCTGTTCGGCAATCCCGGCACCACCGAACTGCCGATCATGCATGCGCTGAAGGATCATCCCGATCTCACTTACGTGATGGCGATGCAGGAAAGCCTGGTGGTCGCCATCGCCGACGGTTTCAGCCGGGCCTCGGGCCGTCTGGTCGCCTGCAATGTCCATGTCGCGCCCGGGCTCGGCAACGCGATGGGCTCGCTCTACAACGCGCAATTCACCGGCACGCCGATGATCCTGACCGCCGGCCAGCAGGAGCAGGGCCACGGGCTGATGGAGCCGCTGCTGTATGGCCCGCTGGTCCGGATGGCCGAGCCGCTGGTGAAATGGGCGGTCGAGGTGACGCGGCTGGAAGACCTGCCGCGGATCGTGCGCCGCGCCGCCAAGATCGCGACCACGCCGCCGACCGGGCCGGTGTTCATCTCGCTGCCGGGCGATATCCTCAATGCGGAAGCCGGCATCGAACTCGGCCGCTCGACCCGCGTCGATACGCGGGTGCAAGCCCTCCGACGAGGCCTTGCAGGCGCTGGTCGCAGCGTATCCTCAAGGCGCAGCGCCCGGTCATCATCGCCGGCGACGAGATCGTGAAGAGCGACGCGCTGCAGGAAGCCGCTTCATTGGCCGCGACGCTCGGCTGCCCCGCCTATCAGCAGTCGGCGCCCTATGGCGCGCATTTCCTGTCGGAAAGCCCGTGCTTCATGGGCGCGCTGTCGCGGTCTGCAGAACCAGGTGCGCGAGGTGCTGGCGCCCTACGATCTGATGATCGTGCTCGGCGCCGATCCGCTGCGGATGTCGGTGCACAGCGAGGTCGATCCGCTGCCCGGCGGGCATGCCGATCGTGCAGATCGGCCTGGTCGATTGGGACCTCGCCAAGAATTACGGCGCCGAGATCGCGCTCAAGGCCGACGTCAAGGAAACCCTGCGCGTGCTGATTCCGGCGCTGAAGCGCGCCGGCGGCGCAGCACTTGAGGCCCGCGCCAAACAGGGCATCGCCGCGCTGGCCTCGAAGAACTGGACCGCGACGCGCGTCAGCCTGGTCGAGCAGATTTCGAAGAGCAAGGACCGCTCGCCGATCGATCCGGACTGGCTGTCGCTGCAGATGGTCGAAGCGATGCCGGATAACGCCATTCTGGTCGACGAGGGGCTGACATCCTCGCGGCAGATCGATGCGCTGCGCGCCGCATCGCGACCGCTACGGCTATCATGCGCTGGCGTCGGGCGGCATCGGCTGGGGGTTGCCGGCCTCGGTCGGCGTCAGCCTCGCCAACCCCGACCGCCCGGTGGTGTGCTTCTCCGGCGACGGCAGCGCGATGTATTCGATCCAGGCGTTGTGGACCGCGGCGCATCACAAGCTGCCGCTGACGGTGGTGATCGTCAAACAATGGCGGCTACCGCATCATCAAGCAGCGGCTGCTGGCGTTTCACGGCGACGACCATTATGTCGGCATGGATTTCGTCGACCCCAAGGTGGATTTCACCGGGCTGGCCAAATCCTTCGGGCTGGAGGCGATCCGGATCACCGATCCCAGGCGAGTTGAAATCCACGCTGGCGTCGGCGTTCAGCCGACCCGGCGCGAAACTGATCGAGGTGGTGGTCGACGGCACGGTGTGAGAAAATCGGTGGCGCGACCCGTTGGCTGCTCGCAATGACGGCTAAGTCTATTCCGCCGCCTTCGCCGTTACGCCGTGCCGATACTGCGTGGCCGGATGCGGCGCTGACAGCCGCGCGCGGCCCTGGCCGAACAGTTTTTCGCGCAGCGTTCCCGGCTGGTAGGCGTCCTTGTAACGGCCGCGCCGCACCAGCTCCGGCACCAGCATGTCGGTGATATCCTCGAAATCCCCGGGCGAGACCGCGAACGGGACGTTCAATCCATCGACCCCGGTCTGCTCGAACCACGCCTCGATGTCGTCGGCGACTTTTTCGGGCGTGCCGACCATCACCGGCCCGATGCCGCCGATGCCGACATGCTGGGCCACCTCGCGCACGGTCCAGACCCGGTCCGGATCGGCGCGGGTGATGTTGTCCATTGCGGTGCGGCCGGCGTCGTTCTGAACGTGGCGGACCTGCTGGTCGAGGTCATAGGTCGAGAAATCGACGCCGGTCCATCCCGACATCAGGGTCAGCGCGCCCTCCGGGCTGACGTGGCTGACATAATCGGCATATTTGGCGGCGGCTTCGGCCTCGGTTCGGCCGAGAATGATGGTCATCATGCTGAACATCAGGATTTCGGCGGGGTTGCGGCCGGCCTCCGCCGCTAGAGCGCGAATCGCGGCGACCCGCGGCGCGATGATCTTGGCTGATGGTCCCGACATGAACACGCATTCGGCGTGTTGCGCGGCGAACAGCCGCCCGCGCGGCGAGGTGCCGGCCTGGTACAGCACCGGCGTGCGTTGCGGCGACGGTTCGCTCAGGTGAATCGCATCGACCCGGTAATTGCTTCCCTGATGCCGGATTCGATGCACCTTGGCCGGATCGGCAAAGATGCTGTTGACACGATCGCGCAACGCCGCGTCGTCCTCCCAGCTTCCCTCCCACAGCTTGTAGACCACCTCCATATATTCGTCGGCGACGTCGTAACGGTCGTCATGCCCGGCCTGCTTGTCCTTGCCGGCGCCGCGGGCGGCGCTGTCGAGATAGCCGGTCACCACGTTCCAGCCGATCCGTCCTTCGGTGAGATGATCGAGCGTCGACATCCGCCGCGCGAACGTATAGGGCGGTTCGTACGACAGGTTGGAGGTGACGCCGAAGCCGAGATTTTCGGTGACGCCGGCCATCGCCGAGATCAGCAACAGCGGATCGTTCGCCGGCGTTTGCGTGGCGTTTCTCAAGGCGGCATCCGGGCTGCCGCCGAACACGTCATAGACGCCGAGCACATCCGCCAGAAACAGGCCGTCGAAACGCCCGCGCTCCAGCGTTCGCGCCAGATCGACCCAGTACGGCAGCCGGTTATATCCTGATGTGCGGTCGCGCGGATGGGTCCACAGCCCCGGCGATTGATGCGCGACGCAGTTCATGGCGAAGGCGTTGAGCCGGATTTGTTTTTTCATGTTCGAAATGCCTTAAGGACGGTGCAGCAAGACGCGGCGTTCGTTCGCCTGCGACAATGGCATTCCGCTTCCACCGCATCAAGCGACCGATGCCGCCCTGCCGGCAACCTCGCAGCGAGCGCGCGCAGAAATTCCTGTCCAGGATCTTGTCGCATTGAGGGTTAGCGGTGTTAGCCCTCTCCATTCGTCGTTGCGAGCCAGCGGGTCGCGCGAATGCGCGCCCGATAGCAGGCTTCCGCGAAGCAATCCATTGCAAAACGGTAGATATGGATTGCCTCGTCGCTGCGCTCCTCGCAATGACGGAAGCGTGCCGTTTAGCGCGTAGCAGCCCCCGAACTCGTCGATCAGCATTAACAATTAATGTATATGATGCGACACAGCCGCTTCGTGGACGGAGAAATCGCTTGGATCAGATCGCTTACCTCAACGGTTCGTTCGTGCCCCTGACGGAGGCCAAGGTCTCGGTGCTCGACCGCGGTTTCCTGTTCGCCGACGGCATTTACGAAGTCGCAGCCGTGCTGGACGGAAAGCTGATCGACAATGCCTCGCACCTGGCCCGGCTGGAGCGCTCGGTCGGCGCGATCGCGCTTGTCCTGCCCGAGACGCCCGATCGTATTCAGGAGATCCAGAAAGAACTGATCGTGCGCAACCACCTCGTCAACGGCATGGTCTATCTGCAGGTGACGCGCGGCGCCGACACCGGGCGGGATTTTGCGTTTCCGAAGGACGTCAAGCCGACGCTGATCCTGTTCACCTCGGTCAAGGACATCGTCAACGCGCCGTCGGCCAAGACGGGCATCGCCGTGATCACCGTGCCCGACCTTCGCTGGGCCCGGCGCGACATCAAGAGCGTGGCGCTGCTGGCGCAGGTGCTGGCCAAGCAGGCCGCGGCCGAAGCGGGCGCCGGCGAAGCCTGGATGATCGAGGACGGCATGGTGACCGAAGGCGGCTCGTCATCGGCCTTCATCCTGACCCAGGACGACGTGCTGGTGACGCGGCAGAATTCATCGGCGATCCTGCCGGGCTGCACCCGCAAGGCAGTGGTGGCACTGGCGGAAGAGCGTCAGTTGCGGGTCGAGGAACGGCCGTTTTCGGTGGAAGAAGCGCTGGCGGCGAAGGAAGCCTTCATCACCAGCGCGACCGTGTTCGTGCAGGCGGTGGTGACCATCGACGGCAACACTGTCGCCAGCGGCAAGCCCGGCCCGATGACCGACCGCCTGCGCCAGATCTATGTGGATTTCGCCCGCGCTACCGCGGTGTGAACTTCGCCCCAGCCGCGCGCCATCTGGATCGGGCCGCGGCGATGCAATAACCTCCCCCGTTCAGGCGACCGGTGGGGCGAACCCCATGTTTCCGTGCAAGCCAGCGTTGCTCCGGCCCCAAGTCACCCTGTTCGCTGCGATGGTGGCGGCCGTCATGGTTGCGGGCCCGCTGGCGGCCGCCACGATCCAGCTTGGGCCGCCGCCGGGGGCAGAGCTGTCGATCGAAAAGCTGGCGCCGATTGAGGAGTTTATCGAGGGCGAAGTCGCCGCCGGTCGAATTCCCGGCGCCATCGTACTGATCCAGCGCCACGGCCGGCCGGTGTATTTCGAATGCTTCGGCAAGCGGGACGTCGAGAAGGGAACGCCGATGACGGCGGATACCATCTTCCCGATTCATTCGGTCACCAAGACCATCACCAGCGTGGCGGCGATGATGCTGATCGATCGCGGCAAGATCGCGCTCGACGATCCCGTCAGCAAATACATTCCATCCTTTGCCGGCATGAAGGTCGGGGTCGAGAGCAAGGATGATTCCGGCCGGCCGGTGCTCGACCTGGTGCCGCTGCGCCGCCCCATCAATATCGAGGATTTGCTGCTGCATACTTCCGGCATCACCTACGGCTTTTACGGCGAAGGGCTGGTCAAGGCAGCCTATGACGGCATTTACCTCGGCGATTTCGACAATGCCGGATTCGCCGAGCGGATCGCAAAGCTGCCGCTGGCCGAGCAGCCGCGCACGCTGTGGGATTACGGACATTCGACCGATATCGTCGGCCGCGTCATCGAGGTGGCGTCCGGCCAGTCGCTGTATCAGTTCGAAAAGGCCAATCTGCTCGATCCGCTCGGCATGACCACCACCAAATTCTTCCTGACCGATCCGGCGGAGCGGGCGCGCTACGCCCAGCCGTTGCCACGCGACCGGCATGTCGAGCGAACCTCGCTTGACCTGACGCGGTGGGAATCCGGCGGCGGCGGAATGGTCTCGACCATCGCCGATTTCGCCCGCTACGGGCAGATGTTGCTCAACGGCGGGACACTGGACGGCAAAACCTATCTCAGTCCGGCGACATTCGCCGCCATGACATCGGACCATATCGGGCCGGGGTCGGGCGTCGCCCGCAACTATTTCTATTACCCCGGCGACGGCTTCGGATTTGGCTATGGTTTCGGCATCCGCACCGATCCCGGCAACGCCGTCCCGCCACCGCCAGGCTCGCTCAGGGAAATCAAATGGGACGGCGCCACCGGCGTCTACCTCGTGGTCGACCGCGCCCACGACATGTTTTTCGTTCTGATGGAGAACGCTCCATCGGGGCGCATGCATGTTCAGCTGACGTTGAAGAAAATGATTTACGACGCGTTCGGGAAATGGTCCAACCGGTCGGTTGAACGGTCTTGCGTACAACGGAATCGATGCTGCGGAAACCGGACGGGAGCAATCAGGCCAGGGTGATACGCTTCTCGGCGTTCGACCGCGCGCGCACCTTCATCATCCTGCTGGTGCTGCTCTACCACGCCATCGGCAACTACAGCTATTTCGGCGACGGCGACAGGATGCGCTGGCTCGGCTTTGATCTGGTCGCGCTGTTTACCGACAGTTTCTTCATGGCCTGCATGTTTTTGATCTCGGGACTGTTCGTCTGGGACGGTTTGACGCGAAAAGGATCGGCGGTTTTTCTGCGCGACCACGGGTGGCGGCTCGGCGTGCCGTATTTGCTGTCGGTGTTCGTGCTGATGCCGATCGCGTATTATCCGACGTTCCTGCGCTACCACTGGCCGGGAACCACGGACTTCAATTTCCTGCATTTCTGGTGGCGCACGCTGACCGTGGGGCCATGGCCTTCCGGCCCGGCCTGGTTCCTGTGGGTGCTGCTGGCGCTCGACACCATAGCCGCCGCGGTCTGGCTGGTGGCGCCGCGCGTCATCCAGGCGCTCGGCTGGATCATTTTTTCCGCGCGCAACCGGCCGATGCTCGCCTTCGTCGTGTTTCTGACGGTCTCGATCGCGGCCTATCTGCCGATGGACCTCGCATTCGGCAGCGGAAGCTGGCTCGAATTGAGCCATTTCCCGCTGCCGATCCAGACCAGCCGCATCCTGCTTTACGCCGCGAATTTTTTTGCCGGTGTCGGCATCGGCGCGGTAAGTCTCAGGGCCGGCCTGCTTGCGGAAGGCGGCGAACTGGCGAAGCGCTGGGCGGTCTGGCTCGCCTTTGCGCTGGCGTGCTACGGCGCGATGCTGGCTCTGGTCTATGTCCGTCATAACTGGGTGGCAGATTTCAAGTCTCCGCCGCTGCTGTGGAAAGCGGGTTATGGCCTCGCCTTTGCGATGTTCAGCGCGGCGATGACGTTCACGGTGCTGGCGCTTTTTCTGCGCTTTGCCGAGACCAGATGGCGTCTGCTCGATGCCCTGCAGCCATCGGCCTACGGCATCTACCTCGTGCACTTCATTTTCGTCATCTGGCTGCAATATGCCGTCTATGATTCTTCGCTCGCCGCGGGCGTCAAATTCGCGATCGTGTTTTCCGTCATGCTTGCGGCAAGCTGGGCGCTTACGGTGATGCTGCGAAAAATCCCGGTCGTGGCGCGGATGATTTAGAGTCAGCCTCGCTGAATAAATTCAGCCGTCATTGCGAGGAGCCGCAGGCGACGAAGCAATCCAGTGCCACGCTCGTTGCTGGATTGCTTCGTCGCTGGCGCTCCTCGCAATGACGAGAACTACGGCTTCAGAATCAGCTTCTGCACCCGCCAGTTCAGCAATTCGGCGGCGTAGATCACATTCTCCGACGGACACGCCAGCGCGTGGATCCAGCCGAACTGCTTCAGTTGCTTGCCGGATTGGCCGAGCATGCCGAGCACCTTGCCGTCGAGGCTGAGCTTGTAGATCCGGCCGGGCCAGGCATCCGAACTGTAGAGCACCTGATGCGGCGGCGGCGTGATGCAGATCGCCCACGGCGAGCCCGGCGCAAAGGTGCCGCCTGCGATCATCGCCTCGTCGGGAATCTTGCCGATCGCCGGCCTGGCGTCCGGCGGCACCGGCACGTCGATGGTGAACTGGCGCAGGAATTTTCCCTCGCCGTCGAACACCTGGATCCGCCGGTTGCCGCGATCGGCAACATAGACATTGCCGTTGGCATCGGTCGCGATCGAGTGCGGGGTGTTGAACTGACCGGGTTCCTTGCCGCGCTCGCCCCACGACTTCAGCCAGTTGCCGTCCTTGTCGACCTTGGCGACGCGCGAGTTGATATAGCCGTCGCTGATGAAGGTGTCGCCGGCCTTGTCCCACGCCACATGAAGGCTTTTCTTCTCGCGACCGGGCCAAAAATATTATTTCGGCCAAATCCCAAAACCACTCTGGTGCTGTTCGCGCTTGCAGCACGGACGTTGCTGTCCGTGCTTTCGGACGACAAGGCCTGGGCCCTGTATCCGGACCGGATCGTCAAGGTCGTGGTCCCGTTTGCGCCGGGGACGGGACCGATGTGATTGCGCGCACGCTGGCGCAGGCTATCTGCGCGGCGAGGAAGCGCGATGGCGCAAGGTGATCCAGGAAACAGGGATCAAAACGGAATAGGCCACATCGACAGCGACGGCGGTGGTTGCGGTGCGGCAGCGGCCTGAACTTTGCCGCCGTCCTGCCATCAGGAATGTTCGCCGGCCACAGTGGTTGCAGAGGAAGCGTTTTTCGAGGCATTTGGCGAAACGGCTCGCGCCAAACCAGAATTTCAACCGCCAATTCGACACCCAGGGAGGATTACAATGTCCGGCATGATACCGCGCACGCTTGCTGCCCTCTTCGCCCTGATCTGCGTCGCCTTGCCCGCGTCGGCGCAGGAAACCGTCCGCATTCGCGGCACGATTGAACGCATCGAAGGTCCGGTTTACGTGGTCAAGAGCCGTGACGACACCGAAGTGAAATTGACCGTCACCGATAATCCGCTGTTTGTCGCGATCGTGAAAGCAACGATGGCCGACATCAAGCCCGGCATGTTCGTCGGCTCGACCGGGATGACGCAGCCCGATGGCAGCCAGAAGGCCATCGAGGTGCACATCTTCCCGGAATCGATGCGCGGCACCGGTGAGGGCCATTACGACTGGGACCTCAAGCCGAACACCAAGATGACCAACGCCAATGTCGAGCAGACGGTCGCCGGCGTGGACGGACAGCTGCTGTCGGTCAAGTACAAGGATGGCGAGAAGAAGCTGCTGGTGACGCCGGAGACCGCGGTGGTGAGTTACGTCAACGGCAGCAAGGATGACCTCAAGCCGGGAACCAAGGTTTTCGTCGGAGCCGCCAAAAAGCAGCCCGACGGCACCGTGCAAACCCCGCGCATCACCTATGGCAAGGATGGGCTGACGCCGCCGATGTAAGGGCGGCTGCGGATCTACACCACATAACAAACTTCAATCGGGAGGATACCATGCATTCAATCGTTTCCATCACACTGGCGGCCTGCGCCCTTGTCGCCATCGCTTCGCCGTCGCTGGCCCAAACGACGGCGCCGGCAACTCCGCCGGCACAACCATCCGCCGGCGGCACGCCCGATGCGATGCCGTTCGATATTCCCTATGGCGTATCGATCGGGCTTGAGCGCGCCAAGCAGGTGATGGCGGCGGCTGAAGCCGAAGCCAAACGGCGCAACTGGAAAATGAATATTTCCGTGGTCGATACCAATGGCGAACTGGTCCAGTTCGAGCGGATGGAAGGCGCGCAGATTGCGTCCGGGCCGATTTCGCAGGGCAAGGCCCGCACCGCGGCGCGGTTCCGTCGCGAATCCCGGCTGTTCTACAACGCCTATGAAGCCGGCCACGCCTATACCGGCACGCTCGATCCCGGTCTGGTCGCGAGCCCCGGCGGCTTTCCCCTGGTCGAAGGCGGCAAGCTGATCGGCGCGGTGGGCTGCAGCGGCGGCACCGGCGATCAGGACGCCGCCATATGCAAGGTCGGCGCCGAGGTCGTGAACGGCAAGTAGAGCAAAGTCACTGCCCTGAAAACCGCGTTGAAGCGCATCTTTCTGTCGCTGATACTTTCGCCCGCCCCGCAAACGCAGGCTGTCTGCCCCCTCTTCCGCTTGCGGGGGCGAGACGAGCTCGCTCCTGGAGGGCCGGGGTGGGGGCCTCTGGTCGCTGGAAGTAATCAACCGTTCGCCTGCCGCAACGCAGCGGCGAATTCGCTGGACGACGCATCGATCCGATCTTTAAATCGCAAGAAGTCGGCCCGAGAGATCGGTCGTCGACCCAAAAGCCGGAGTTCGCCCATGTGGGTCCTGTTGCTGCTGCCCTTCATCGGCCTGTTGTGGGTGCCGTTCTACAATTTCATGGAACCGGCGCTGTTCGGCTTTCCGTTCTTCTATTGGTATCAGCTGGCGTGGGTGCCGATCAGCTCGCTGCTGATCTGGCTGGTCTACCGCAAGCGCGCCCCCGACCAGGCTCCGTAAATCCCGCAAGGCAAATTCAGAACAAGGCAGTGTCATGGCCGATCAGATCGACTGGATAGCTTTCGCGGTCTTCCTCTTTTTCTTTATCCTCGTCACCGTGATGGGATTTTTCGCCGCGCGCTGGAGGTCCGGCCCGGTCAACGAACACCTCGACGAATGGGGCCTGGGCGGACGGCAGTTCGGCACCTGGATCACCTGGTTTCTGGTCGGCGGCGATTTCTATACCGCCTACACCGTGATCGCGGTGCCGGCGCTGGTCTATGCGGTCGGCGCCTACGGCTTCTTCGCGCTGCCCTATACCATCATCGTCTATCCCTTCGTGTTCGCAGTGATGCCGGTGTTGTGGAAGGTGGCGCATGCCAATGGCCACGTCACCGCGGCTGACGTGGTCCACGGCACCTACAATTCCCGCGGCCTCGAGCTCGCGGTCGCGATCACCGGCATGATTGCGACCATGCCCTATATCGCGCTGCAGCTGATCGGGATGGGCGTGGTGATCAAGGCGATGGGCCTGACCGGCGAGCTGCCGATCGTCGCCGCCTTCATCATCCTGGCGCTATACACCTACAGCTCCGGTCTGCGCGCGCCGGCGCTGATCGCTTTCGTCAAGGACATCATGATCTACATCGTGGTGCTGGTGGCGGTGGTAGTGGTGCCGGCCAAGCTCGGCGGTTACGGCGCGGTGTTCACCGCGGCCGGCGACGCGTTCGCGGCCAAGGGCGGCGCCACCGGTCTGATCCTGAAGCCGTCGCAGATGCTGCCCTATGCGACGCTGGCGCTGGGGTCGGCGCTCGCCGCCTTCATGTATCCGCACACCCTGACCGGCGTTTTCGCGTCGAAATCGGCCGACACCATCCGCAAGAACGCGATCCTGCTGCCGGCCTATACGCTGCTGCTCGGCCTGATCGCGCTGCTCGGCTACATGGCCCATGCCGCGAATATCAAGGTGTCATCGCCCAACGACGTGGTGCCTGTCCTGTTCAAGGTACTGTTCCCGTCATGGTTCGCCGGCTTTTCGTTTTCGGCGATCGCGATCGGCGCGCTGGTGCCGGCCGCGGTGATGAGCATTGGCGCCGCCAATCTGTTCACCCGCAATGTCTGGAAGTCTTACGTCGATCCCGACATCAGCCACGCCGGCGAAGCCGCGGTCGCCAAGATTGCGTCGCTGGTGGTCAAGATCGGCGCGCTTGCGTTCACCATCTTCCTGCCGGTGCAGTATGCGCTCGATCTGCAGTTGCTCGGCGGCCTGTGGATTCTGCAGACCTTTCCGGCATTGGTGTTCGGATTGTTCACGCGCTGGTTCCGCGCCGAAGGCCTGCTGCTCGGCTGGGGGGTGGGAATCCTGTGGGGGTCGTGGACGGCGTGGAGCAACGGCCTGAAGCCGCTCGCGAGCATCGATCTCGGCGGCGTCAGTTACGTGTTTTATGTCGGGCTCGGCGCGCTGATCCTCAATACCGTGGTGGCGGCGATCGTGACGCTGATCCTCGCATGGATACAGCCCGACCGGCGCCGCAGCGTCATTGCTCCATCCTGATATTGCCGGTCCCGGCGACGTCGGTGAAAAGTTCGGCGGCTCATGTCGTGTGACTTCCCGGCGCCGTTTCCGCGACGAATTTATTGCGCAGCGTGCCGATGCCGGTGATTTCGATCTCGACCACGTCGCCCGCCTTGAGGTCGGGCGACGCGCCATCGGTTCCCATCCAGATCACGTCGCCGGGCCACAGCGTGAAATATTTCGTCAGCTCGACGATGAAGGGTTTGATGCCGAAGATCATCTCGTTGGTGCGGAAGCGATTGCTCTCGCTGCCGTTCACCTTCACGACGGTTTCCATCCGGTCGAGGTCGACATCGGTCTCGATCCACGGCCCCATCGGCTTGAAGGTATCGGCATTCTTGGCCCGCCACAGTCCGCGATCGGCCTTCTGCCAGCTGCGCTCGCTGACGTCGTTGCCGATGGTGTAGCCGAACACGCAGGACATCGCGTCGGCCTCGGCAAGGTGTTTCGCCTTCTTGCCGATCACGACGACCAGCTCGCCCTCGTAGTGAATCTTCTCGGTCGCGGTCGCCGGAATCACGACGTCTTCGTCGTGCGCGATCAGCGCGTTCTGGGCGCGATAGCCGATCTCGGGGCGTTCCGGAACGTTGGGCACTTCGCCGCGCTTGTCCGCCGCCTCTTTCAGATGCTTGAGGTAATTCAGGCCGACGCAATAGAACGTGCGCGGGACCAGCGGCAGTTCGACCTTCACGTCCGCCAGGGCGTGCGAGCGCGGCGTGCGCTGCCATTCGCCGAACGGGTCGCCGCTGACCGCGATGACGCGGTCTTGCTCGAGGATTCCCCAGCAGGTCTGACCGTTCGCGGTGAATTTAAGCCAACGCATGTGCTGTCCTTTTTTTATTCCGCCGCGAGGTGCGGCTGGGTTTTCCACGCGCCGGCGGCCGGACGCGCCAGACCGAGATTTTCACGCAAGGTTTTTCCGGCGTAATCCCGATGAAACAGACCGCGCCGCTGCAGTTCCGGAACGATATGGCGGACGAAATCGGCGTATGACCCCGGCACATAGGTCGCGGCGATCACAAAGCCGTCGCAGCCGCGGCCTGCGAACATTTCCTCCAGCCGGTCGGCGATTTCCTTCGGCCCGCCGACGATCGCGTCCTGGGTCTGGCCGCGGCCGCTGAAAGTGATGAAATCGCGCGTGCTCGGATTGGTCTTGCCGCTGGTCCGCAGCACGCCGTCGCGGATGCCGAGCATGCCTTGCATGCCCTGCAGTTCTTCCGTGGTCAGCGGCTCGTCGATGCCCTTGGCGGCAAAGTCGTAGTTCAGTCCTTCCGACAGCAGCGACAGTGCATCGATTTCCAGCGGCAGCTTCTGGATCAGCGCCATCCTGTCTTCGGCCTCGGATTTTGTCGCTCCCGCCACCGGCGTGATGAGATTGCAGAGAAACATCTGGTCGGGATCGCGGCCGGCCTTGGCGGCCTCGTTCTTGATGGCGTCGTAGCCTTGCCTGGCGTTGGTCAAATTACGCGCTGCGGTGAAAATGACTTCGCCCCATCGGCCCGCAAAGCGCTGGCCGCGGCCGCTGGCGCCGGCCTGGATGATGACGGGGTGTCCCTGTTGCGAGCGTGGCACCGTGAAGGGACCGCGCGACTTGAAAAATTGCCCGTGGTGGTCGAGGCGCTTGACTTTGTCCGGATCGGCGAAGCGGCCGCTCTTCTTGTCAATGATCAGCGAACCGTCCTGCCAGGAATCCCAATGGCCGAGCACCACTTCCATGAACTCGTCGGCGCGGTCGTAGCGGAAGTCATGATCGAGATGGGCGTCCTTTCCCATATTATGGGCTTCGCCGTCATTGACGGAGGTCACGACGTTCCAGGCGGCGCGACCCTCGGTCATCAGGTCGAGCGTGGCGAACCGGCGGGCGACGTCGAACGGCTCGTAATAGGTGGTCGAGCAGGTCGATGCCAGCCCGAGCCTCTCGGTGGCCATGCCCATTGCGGTGAGCACGACGATCGGATCCATCTTGACGCAGCGGATGCCGTATTCGACGGTATGGGCGTGATCGTTGCCGTAGCGATCCGGCATCGCCAGGCGATCGTCGAAAAATGCCATGTGAAATTTTCCGGATTCGAGAATCCGGCCGATCTCCTGGTAGTAATCGGATGACATCGAAATCGGTCGCGCGACTCCGGGTGACGCCACGAGCTCGGCAGGTTGGTGCAGTTCTGCGCCTGCAGGAAACCCACCATCACCATTTGCCGTGTCATTTGGGGCCTCCCATCTGCGCCGAATCCAGCATCAACTTCGGATTCACAAATCGAGCTCGGCGGCCAATCTGTATCCGCCGGCCAATGCGCGCAACTTGTCCCATGTGGCGGCCTCGACGTCGATGCCTGCGAGCTTGCGTTGCTGCTCGCGGATATACTCCACCTCGCCCGGATAGAATACGCCAGTGGAGCCTTCCGACGGCGGCGTCGCCTTGAGATACCGCGCGAATTCGGCGACCTCTTTCTTGAAATCCTGCAGCGGACGGAACGCTGCGACGTTGAACACCGCCATGAAGCATCCGTCATTGTGCCGGCCGGTCGGCTCGACCCCGAAGCCCAGGCCGGTGAGCAGTCCGCACAGCACCTCGACCATCGCAGCCAGGCCGCTGCCCTTGTAGCCTTCGGTGCCGCCGAGCGGCAGCAGCGCGCCACCTTTGCGGAATTGTGTGGGATCGGTGGTTTGCCGCCCCTCGCTGTCGACGATCCAGCCGGTGGGAATTTGCTCGCCACGCGCGGCGGCGAGCTGGATCTTTCCGGCCGCCACGGCGGATGTCGCCATATCCAGGTAAAACGGCGCGTCGAGGTCCGACGGCACGGCGATCGAAATCGGATTGGTGCCGAGCCGCGCCTCGCGGCCGCCGAACGGCGCCACATGTTTCGGCGAACGGCCGGAATCGGCGGTGGCGAGGCCAATCATGCCTTCCCGCATCGCCATGACAGGATAAGCCGCCAGCCGTCCGACATGGCTCTGGCGAAACACCGTGCAGGCCGCGACGTTGGCGGTTTTCGCCTTTTCGATCGTCAGCGCCATCGCCTTGGCGTTGACATGAAAGCCAAAACCCCAGTGGCCATCGATCACCGTCGTGGTCGGCGATTCCTGCACGATGGTCCACGGCGCGCCGGGAACGATATGCCCGGCCTTGATGCGGTCGATATAGGTCGGGATCGCGATGATCCCATGGGAATCATGGCCGGCGAGGTTGGCGTTGACGCAGCCGACAGCCACGGCGCCGGCTTCCTCGTCCGTCGCGCCGGCGGCCCTGAGCAGCGCAGCGCCGATCTGCGTGAGACGGTCGGCCTGGACGATCGGCATGGGATTTCCTCTTTCGACGCCCGCGCGAGGGCGGGTCTTGATTGTTGTCGTCAGCTGATGGTCTCAAAGCGACCGCCCGATGGCAATGACTTGGCGCCGAAAATTTGTCCGGTGCAACGCAAGGTGGTCGTTTCAGCGCGCCCTGATCGGTGCGGGCTTCCCCGGGGCCTTGGCGGGCGCGAAAAGCACTTCTGTGTAGGCGAAGCGCCCGGCGCTAGGACGGATTGGAATACCCCGCCCTGCGCGGAAAATCGTCGGGCCACGGCAGCGACGTTTGGTCGGCGAGCGATTTCAGGAACACATTCGCGCCGGTCGCGAGAGGCGAGCCGTCCGGCAACTCCAGGCTCGAACACCACTCGGCCGGCATCGGCTGCTGCATACCGAGCACCTCGAACGCCGGGCCCCACCACCATGCCGGGGCCGGCGATCGCTCCGGCTCCGGAACCTCGCGCCACCGAACGAATTCGCGCACGGCGCGTTCGAATTGTACATTCGCGGCTTGCGACATCGCTCCCTCCGAAAAGCAGATGATACGCGGCATCATCCTTGATGTCGGCGCGAACGATCGCGCCGACGCGATGAACGTAATCACGCCAGCGCCACCGGCGGTATTCCGGCAGGTGCAAGCAGCATCGCCAACCGGAAGCGGTGCGTATCCGCCGGGTTATTTCTCTTCCGCATCGGTCGCCGTCGCCGGGCCTTCGCCCATGATCAGCAGCACCGCGTCCTCGTCCTTGGCGCCATCCCAATGCACCTGCTTGCCGAAATGCGTGACAAAACTGCCTGACGGCATCGGGGTGGAGTTGGCGGGATCGAATTTCGGGCCGGTGCCGACCCACCAGGTCCCCTGCAGCACGACAATGTAACGGTCGTTGGGATGGAAGTGCGGCCGGCTGAAATGATTGCCCTTGGTCCATTTGGTGTAGACCATGTAGAAGCCGGGCTTGTCTGGGTTTCCGACGACGACTGCGGTTTGCGCACCGGCGGCGTTGACCGGCCCCCACGGAATCTGGTCCGGCAATTTGTAGACGAGCGCGGCAGGATTGAGTTCGGCCGCGGAGCTGACGCTTAAGGTGCCGGCGAGAGACGCCGCAATCACGAGGTAGCGCCAAAGCCGGTTGGGGGTCTTCATGGTTTTCTCCACTGGGATGCGTGAGCTTAAATTGCGAGGTGCAAGCTCATCTGATTGTCCCGCCATGCTAGCCGGTCTCGTTCCCGTCGCGCAAGGCGGGCGCGCATGCGTCTCAGCTGAGGTTTGAGCGCAACGCAAACCATACAACGGTTGGGGACATTCGCGGCTTGGCCGGATCGCCTGCACCGCTCTTTGGGCGCCGCGCGTGATTGGTCGTCAAGGGGTGTTCACCTGAAATCCAGTGCAGCCTGCATCAGGCGATCCATTGATTCCGATGCTGACGCAGCCCTGAGGAAGCGCAGCGCTGTCGCGCAACGGCGTAATGCCATCGGCGCCGGCCTCCTGCAGTGCATATAGCGTCTGCTGCAGGCCATCGTAGAGTTTTCCCTGGGACGTCGCGTCCGGATGCAGCCGGACCGATATGCTATTTCGAGCCCCGAGCGCCGACAGGTAAGTCGACAGCGAAAACACCGGCTCGTAGGCGCCGGGACCGTAGGCTTCGAGGATGATGGGACTTTCCGGAGATTTCGCTGCCGCGCGCAGCGCGAGCTGCAGTTCGCTGTAGAATGCATCCGTTGTTTCAATGTTGGCCTGAACGGCGGCGGCTAGCGACCTGCCGTTGTCAAGGCGGGTTGAGCTCAGTGCCAAACAGAGAACCAGAAGCGCCGCGGTGGCAAGCTGTGCACGGTTGGTCGTGCGTTCCGAAAACAACGGGCGCATCATGTAAAAGACATAGCAAGCCGAAACGCAAAAGCTGAGCGGGACTAAAAGCATCGCTGGAAAATCATAACGCGAATTGAGCGGGAATTCCGAACGATAGAGGGCGCATTGTGCGGCATACGTCGCGACCAGAAAGCCATAGGCACCGAACGTTATGCCGGAAGCTATGGCCCAGCCTTTGAGCTGCTTGCGTGAAATTAGGTCCGATACTCCAAAAAACACTACCGGCGCGACGTTGAGCCACCACGTTCGCCTGACCGCGGCCGCGAATCCCCTGCCGGCGAACCCAAGCACCGGCCAGGTCTCGATAGACTTCGCGTAGTAGTCGGCGCCGCTCGCCAGTACCTGGTTTCTCACAACCGTGACAATGCCGGCGAGAGAAGCGATAATGACCAGCATCAAAATGACAATGACCAGCGGCACCAGCTTTTTTCTGACACCGGCCAGTACGAGCACGGCCGCGCTGCCTCCGGCAATCGGAATGAAGGTTTCTTTCAGACCAATAAGTGCAATCGTCGCCAGCGTCAGCGTGATTGCGCTCAGGTTCCTGGTTCGAGCGGTCTCGGAAAAGAAGATGAAATAAGTCGCAAAAAGCATGATGCCGATGCACACGGCGCCATCAATCTCCGAAGGACCCAATCGAGACCAGATGCCGGCCCACAGCGGAAGAAGCGAAATATAGAAAGTCAAAACTCCGGCCAGCCAGATGCCGACGAACCGCCGCATGAACCACCAGATCGAGGCAAGGAACACAGCAAAGCCGATGGTGTTCGCCAAATACCAAAGATGGACATTGGCGCCCAGCAGCGACGTTTCGATCATCTTGATGATATAGTAGGCGGGGCGAAAGCGCCCAGCCAGGGTCCCAACCTCGGTTTGCGCCAGCAGCGTGCTCCAAATTTCACTTGGAGAAAGATGCAGGCCGGGTCCGAGAAAACGGAAGATTTCGTGATCGTCGATCATACCCCAGTTCGCCTGGTAAATCTGACGGCCGATCAACCAAAACGAAACCGCACTCGACAAGCCCGAGATAATCAGAAAGTTCAGCAATTCCCCGCGCGGAAAAACACATCGTTCGAGCCACTTCATACAAACGGTCCAATCGTATTGAATTAGGCTTCTGCCACTCGGGATCAGCCGCTCGCCAGTCGCCGCTTATGCGCGCGGTTCAAACGGCGATAATTCCACCTTGATAGAGTGGTTACGGCTGTGTTCGGGAGCAGTCGCAAGATTGATTTTCGCGCGTGCCAACCGATGTCGCCGATCTCGCTCAGGCGTCCCGGCTCGACCCTCGCCGATGTTATGGCTGGCGGCAGCGACGGCCGGATGCGTTCGTTCGCATACAGGATGGTATTAAATCTGTACCAGGGTTCGACGCTCTTATGGGAACGGAAAACCGGACGAACCACGTCGTAGGCTTCGTAGCCTCTCTCCTTGAAGAGCTTCTGCCAAAATGACAAAGGTCTTTCGTTGATGTGGTTTTCGCCTCCCTGACCGGGCGTTGCCGCCGAAAACAGAACCAGGTCGGCATGCGCTACCAGCGATGAAATGAATGTTTCCGAGCAGGGGCCGGGTAAGTGCTCGGCAACTTCGAGGCTGCTGACAAGGTCGTAGCGGCGTTGCAGATCAAATTTTTTGGAAAGGTCAACGGCGGTAAAATCCTGAACCGGGATCAGCAACGATTGCTGACGAACATAAGGGCCGTCCACCCCTTGAGCGATCTCGACGCCGGCGTTTCGCCACTCACGCAGCCAGGCTCCGCGTCCGCACCCGATATCCAGTACGGAATTTATCCCAAGGAGCGGCACAAGAAAGCTGCTGAATCGTTTCGCTGAAGCGATTGCGCCTCGCTCGATATATTCAAAAAACTCCTCCGTGTATTCGTGCAGTTCGCTCATTGCGTGGCGCCGCGCTCGATGGCGTCGACAATGAAGAGCGGTCTATTTTTTGTACTTAGATAGATCCGCCCAACATACTCGCCGATCACGCTAAGAGCTATCAATTGAAAAAACGAAACCACGATGATCGAAATCATGATGCTGGTCCATCCGGGTACCACCTCGAGATAAGCCCACGCGTAGATCGAGTAAACCGCGACCCCGACGAGGGCGAGAAGCAGCCCAAAGGCGGCGACCGAGGAGAACCGAAGCAACACCATGGAAAAACCAAGGAACGCGTCCGTCGCGAACCGGATCATCTTCAGCAGCGGATATTTTGTCGAGCCGGCATAACGTTCCTGCCGATCATACGGAAATGCAATCTGTTTGAATCCAATGGAGGCGACCATGCCCCTGATAAACCGATCCCGCTCGGGCATCTGCGCGACAATGTCGGAAATCCGCCGCGACATCAGCCGGAAGTCGCCGGCATCAACCGGGATCAGGATATCCGTCGAACGCTCAAGCAACCGGTAGAACAGACGCGCGGTGGATGTTTTGAACCAGCTCTCCCCGGCGCGGCTTTTTCTTTGGCCATAGACGACATCAGCCCCGCTGTCGCTCATCGTTTTAAGCATTTCGCCGAGCAACTCGGGCGGGTCCTGCAGGTCGGCGTCGACGACGAAAACAACGCGCCCCTTGACCGCGGAGAGCCCGGCGGTGAGGGCCACCTGGTGTCCGAAATTTCGGGAGAGCTTTATTGCAACGATATTGGGGTGGCTGTCGATCTCAGACGTTATCGCTTCCCATGTACCGTCAGTTGAGCCGTCGTCGACCAGGATCAGTTCGTAGTGCTCGCCGACCGCCGCGACGGCGCTCTCGCAGCAGCGCCGAACCAACTCGCGCAATCCCGTTTCCTCGTTGAAACATGGGACCACAATCGAGAGCGGCAATATATCTGGTCGCTGCAACTCAAAGGCTTCTTGCCTGATCGGTCTGAATGTCATGTGAAAAATTGGCCCCCGCCCGGGACAAGCACTTAACCTCCGCCAGATCGAAAGACAATCATAAATTGATTAGGGGCATTTTGCCGGATTGGAGCGGCGGTGTTGCGTGCCTGAGCGTCTGATCTTTGGCGCGCTGTCGCCGCAACGACGGTCGCCGCCCGCCTAACGACCACCTGCGATCAACCCCCGTCGGATCGGGGCTGCTTCAGCGGGTGGGCCTTGCGGTGCCACGCCCATGCAGTTCGGATGATGGTGGCGAGATCCGAATGCGCGGGACGGAATTTCAGGGTTTCGCGCGCCGCGGCGGGGTCGGCGACCAGATAGGTGGGATCGCCGGCGCGGCGCGGCTTGACGACATGGGGTACATCGCGGCCGGTCTCCACCGCGATGGCGCGGAGGATCTCGCGCACCGAAAGCCCCGCGCCGGCGCCGAGATTGAAAGCGCCGCCGCGATGTCCCTGCATCAGCAGGTTGAGCGCCAGAACGTGCGCCGCCGCCAGATCGGTGACGTGAATGTAGTCGCGGATCGCGGTGCCGTCGGGCGTGTCGTAGTCGTCGCCGAACACCGCAAAATCCGGAATATGACCCTGCAGCGCCATCATGGCGCGCGGAATGAGGTGGGTTTCGTTGTCGCGCAATTCGCCGATGCCGCCGGCTGCGTCGGCGCCGCTGGCGTTGAAATAGCGCAGGGAAAACGCCCCCAGCCCGTAGGCGCCGCGATAATCCGCGACAATCCGCTCGATCATCCATTTCGAGGCGCCGTAAGGATTGATCGGCGCGCAGGCGTAGCTCTCCGGCAGGGCCTTGCTGTCGGCATTGCCGTAGACCGCGCCGGTGGAGGAGAACACCAGCCGGTCGCGGCCGGCCGCGCGCATCGCATCGAGCAGCGACAGCGTGCCGGCGACGTTGTTCAGGTAATATTTCTGCGGATCGGCAACGGACTCGCCGACCAGGCTCGATGCCGCGAAATGCATGACCGCGACGATGTCATGCTGCGCGAAGGCGCCCGCGAGTGCCGCCTTGTCCATGACGTCGCCGACGACAAGCGAGCCGGTGACGAAGTTGCGGTGGCCGGTGGAAAAATTGTCGTAAACCACCGGATGGTAGCCGGCCGCCACCAACGCCCTGCAGCAATGCGAGCCGATGTAGCCCGCGCCGCCGGTGACCAGAATGGCCGGACCGCCGCTCATGTCAGCCTCGTGGCGTTCGGTCGGCGTTCGAGGAGCGGCTCTTGTTGAACAGCAGATAAAGCGCGCGCGGATTGGTGGTCAGATAGCGCCAGAACAGCCGGCGCGGCTCCAGCCAGATTCGCCACGCCCATTCGAGACCGACCGCCTGCATCCATTGCGGGGCGCGGGCGCGGCTGCCCGACAGGAAGTTGAACAATCCGCCAGATGTCTTGATGACGCCGACATTGGACAGATGCGGCGTGAATTGCTCGACAAAGGCCTGTTCATAGGGCACGCCGAGCGCCACCCACAGATAGTCCGGCGCCAGCGCGTTGATCTCGTCGACCTTGGTCGCGGAGCGCGTCGCCCTTGAGATAGCCGTGGGAGCGTCCGACGATCTGCAGGTCGGGATACATTTTCAGGACATTGGCGACGGCGGCGGCATTTTCGCTCTTCTTCCGCGCCGAACATATAGAACGTCAGCCGTGCCGCCGCGGCCTTGCGCGCGACGACGTGAAACAGGTCGGTGGTTGCAACGCGCTCCGGCAGTGGCGTCGATGATTTCAGCCGCGACACCGTCACCAGCGGCTGGCCATCGGCATTGATCAGATCGGCGGCGCGGAACAGCCGTCCGGTCGTCTGCTCGGTCGAGCAGCGCGCCAGCACTTCGCCATTGGCCGAGGTCAGATAGAGCGGACGGCTGATCCGGCGTTCCGGGAAAACCATGTCGATCATGAAATTCGCCGTCTGCTCGATATCGAGCACGGCGAGCCGCAGCCCGCCCAGCGAGATTCGGGGCACCCCTGATGTGGCGGCCCTCCCTACGGAATTTGCGCGGCGCTCAAGCATATTGTTTGTCTCGCTGACGATTGACGGCCGCGGGTTGAAGTTCGCTCAGGACGACACCCATCAGCTTGCGCTCCGCGCCGCCGAGCGCGGTGATGATGTCTTCAATGCAGTCGTTGATGTCGAGGTTGGCCGGCAGGATCGCGACCAGGCCGTCGGCGACATCGAGCAGCTTGCGGTCGGCGGCGCTCCAGGGCATCGCCGGTCCGTCGAGGATCACGAGATCATAACCGCCGGCGGAGCGCGCCTGGGCGATCGCCTTGCGGATGGTGTCGCTCGCGCTGGCGTCGGAGCCCTTGACAACAGGCAGGATCGAAATTCCGTTCGCGGTCTCGATCGCGCGGGGTGCCGGGTTGCCGAGGCCGAGCCAGCTGAAGCGGCTGGCCGCGCTCTTGCCGGCGCCGTTCACCCGGCGCGAAAGCGTGCGCGTTGCGTGATCGGCGTCGATCATCAGCACCTTGGCACCGTCGCGTGCGGCCGCCAGCGCGATATTCAGCGCGGCGACGCTGCGATCTTCACCGGCGCCGGCGCCGATCGCCACCATGACCGGCACGGCGTCCGCAGCCGAACGCCTGGCCAGCGAGGCGCGCATCTCGCGCATGGCGTTGAGGAAGGTCGTCAGGGTGAAACCCATGCGCAGCGTCGGCCAGCCGATCCGCGTCAGGTCGGGAATCCCGCCATTTTGCAGGATTGCGCCCAGCGTCCGGATCACATCGGATTCCTGCAGGCGCGCGATCAGGGGCTTTTCGATCAAGGCGACCGCCGCCGGCAGCCCGGGTTGATTGCCCGACGGCTGTTGCGAAAGCGGGGCCGATGGCTTGGTCTCGGACCTCACCGGTTGCGGGCGGACGGCATCAGGCGACAGCCGATCGGCTATGACAGCCCAGGCCGCCGCGCCGAGCGCGCCGAACATGCATCCGATCATCGCAATCAGGCTCATCGCCGGAGGGAAGGTGCGGCGCTGCGGCACGGTGGCTTCGCCGATGACGCGCGCACTGGAGGTATTGAGGCTTTCCTGTTCCTCGGTTTCGCGCGAGCGTTTCAGGAACGACTGATAGACGTCGCGGCTGGCCTCGACGTCGCGCTCGAGTTCGCGAAGCCGCACCGAAGCCTGGCTCATCTGCACGCTCTGGCGCTTTTGCGTCTCCAGCGCCTTGTTCAGCGAGGCTTCGTAGTCGCGGGCGCGGGTCAGGTCGTTTTTCGCCGACTGCAGGAAGCGATCGATTTCTTCGTTGATGGTGCGGCGCAGGTCTTCGACCTGCTGTTCCATTTGATGCAGCGAGGGATGCAGCGGCCCCAGCTCGCTGCTCAGTTCCGCATAGCGCTTGCGAGCTTCGGCATATTGCGCGCGCAAATTGGCGATGGTCGGAGACTGCAGCGCCTCCGGAATGGCGCCGGCATCGGTGGCGGCGCGGCGGCTGGCCTCGATCTGGTCGTATTTGGCCTGCGCGTCGAGCGTCAGCGCCCGTGCCGCGGCGAGCCGCTGGTTGCTGGCGGAAAGCTGCTGGTCGCTGATCAGCGTATCCTGGGTGCCGACGAAATTGTTCTGCGCCTTGTAGACCGCGAGCGCGTTCTCGGCGGCGCGGAGCCGCTCCTTCAATTCCTGCAGGCGGCCCGACAGATCGGTCGTCGCCCGCCGCGCGGCGGTGAACTGCGAGTTCTTGGATTCCGCCAGATAGGCGTTGGCGAGCGCATTGGCGAGCATCGCCGCCTTGGCCGGATCATGCGACCAGACGTCGATGTCGACGATGAAGCTGCGATCGGTCTTCCTCACATTGACGTGGCGGTTCAAGGCTTCCAGCGCCGCCATCTGCCCGAGTTTGGTTTCGTCGGCGGAATGGACCACGATCCCGAACAGCCCGAGCAGCGACGCCATCATGCCCCTGGTCTCGCCGCCGAATTCCGGGTCCTTGTCGAGATGGGTATTCTGGATCACCTGCAGCAGCACATTGTTCGAGGTGATCAGGCGCGCCTGGCTTTCGACCACCATCGCCAGGCCCGACACATCCTGGGCGCGCGGCGTGAGTTCGCGGTCGACCAGTTGCAGTTCGCGCGGATCGACATAAAGCTGGGCGGTCGCCGAATATTTCGGCGTCAGGCTCTTTCCGATCACGACGGCGGCGCAGGCGCAGATCAGCGCGGCCGCCGCGATCGCGACCTTTCGCCGCCACAGCAACCGGGTCAGGTCCAGCACGCTGAAGCCCGCGGAGGTGCGCGCCTGCGGGGCGTCGGATTTGGCCTGATTTATCGGCTGATCATAGACAAGCATGGGCCCCAGCTTCCATTCGAACCGCCGCACGCATCGGCTGAGGGGCTACTCTTCGGGTCACGCCAAACGCGCCTGGTTTCAGCGCGGAACAAACGCAACAGGAAAAATTAACCATACTCAGTGCGGGACTATTCACTGAAATGGCAAAAAAAGCGTTTAAGCGCGGATCCATGGCGGCGCCTCCGCGAGGCTCGAAACCGGGTTTCTTCGCCGCGTCATGGCAATGGAAAATTAACCATTGACGACGGGATCGTGCGGCGCCGAACCAGCACCCGGGCATCGCGGTGGGGGCGACGCGCGGATGCGTCGCCAGCCGTTGGCTGAGGCGCATGTTGGCTTCGGACCCCTTCGCGTTCATGGTTCAGCGCTTCCGCAAAATCACGTGATAATCGCCGTGCCGCACGTCGGTCTTGCCCGGAAGCAGAAAGTTCACGACCACGGCGAAGGCATCGAGCAGGGCGGCGAACACCGGCTTGCGCGCCCGCATCTCCGGAAAGCGCGGGCTCTCGTATTCCTTCCGGTAGATCACCTGAAGACCATGGGTCCGCGCGAACGCTTCGAGCTTCGACAGCGTGACCAGCGGGTGGAAATGGGTCGGGAACGGCGCATGGCCGGGCTGGCCGGCCTTCTTGTCGCCGCGCACATAGCGGTAGAACCAGACGTGGAACCAGTGCGGCGTTCTCCTGGTGACGATGCCGGACAGCGATTTCGGGTTCGGCGCCCCGATCAGGATCAAGCCGTCTTGTTTCAGCGACTCGCAGAAGCCGAGCAGCGCGGCCTCGGCATCGGGAAGATGCTCGATCACATTGTAGCAGATGACGAGGTCGAAGCTGCCGGGCCTGAAGCGATGGCTCTGGACGTCGCCGAGAATCTTCACCTGGGCGTAGTCGTTGTTGCGGATCTGGTCGGCGTCGATATCGACCACCGTGACGTGGGCACGGCGCAGCAGGCTGAGCGGCAGGAAACTGGTCGAGCCGCCGCCGGCTTCGTAGATCGCAAGGTTGCTCTGCCGCAGCCTGGCGGCGAGAATGCCATGAACGGTGAGCAGGCTTTTGCGCGCCTCGCCGGGCGGCAGGTCGAGCAGCGATTGCGGATGCGCGGGCGCCAGCGGCGGCGAATTGGTCAGTGCGCGCATGTCAGGCGTCGCATCAACGCGCGTCGCGTAACTGAAATCGGTGGCAAGGGTCTTGTTCATGGGCTTTCGTTCCTGAATACGACACGGTAAACGACGGCGGCCGACAGCGCGTAGAGGCCGATATAGACGGCGTTGAGCCAGACGCCCCACTCGGCAATGCCGTTGAGGCAGACCAGCAGCAGCGCCAGCGCCACGGCTTTCAGGCCGACCATCAACGTTGCCAGCACGGCGCGGATCGTCATCTGCTGATAGGCGAAAAACAGCTCGGAGTGATATTCGAGCAGGTTCTTGAAGGCCGGCACCGCCAGCAGAACGCCGAACAGTTGCGTGGCCGAGGCGATGTTATGGCCGAGCAGGTTCGGCCAGATCGACAGCGTCGCCAGCAGCGCCGCGAAGGCAATGGTCGAGATCAGCGCGATCAGTGTCTCGACGCCGAGGCTGCGGCCGACCTGGTTGCGGGTGCGGCCCTCGAGGATCAGCTTGCGCGAATACAGCACATAAAAGGTCCGGATCGGCACCGACGTGAAATCGATGATCCGCGAGGAAATCGCGTAAATGCCGACGGTTCGCTGGTCCGCCAGCGACAGCATCACCAGCTTGTCGATCTCGTTCTGCGAGATGAAGGCGCAATAGGCGATCGAAAACAGCAGCGCGTCGCGAATCCGCGCCAGGAACAGCCGCGTGCGCCAGCGCAGCCTGACGCGCGGCTGGTAGACCGCGACCGCCAGGATCATCGCGGCGAAATTGAAGATCAGATAGACCACGGACCAGGTCTCGACGTCGTGTCTCCCGGAAGCCATGAAGGCGACCGCGCCGGCGGTGCGCAGCGCGGTGCCAAGGCTGATGACCAGCGATGCCGAGGCATAACGGCCGAGGCCGTTATTGACCTGGTGGATCATTTCCACGATCCGCCACGTCCCGGCTTCGACAAGTATGATGACGACGAAGGCGGCCAGCGACAGCGACGTGGTAAACAAAAGGTAAAACACCGGCAGCGAGGCGGCGAGGCAGAGCGGCAGCGAGATCAGCCAGCTTCCGTAAAACACCGCGAGGTAGCCGCCGAGCGAGCTGCGCCTGCCGGCGGCAGCCCGGAACGCGAACGACGCGAAGCCGAAGCCGGAGAAGCAGCCGATCATGATGCCGGTCGCCGAGGTCGAGGCGAACACCCCCATGTCGTGCAGCGACAGCGTGTTGGCCAGAATAAAGAAATAGACCGCCTGCAGGCCAAGCCGCACGCCGGTGCCGGCAAAGACCTGAAGATAGTTGGCGAACTGGGCGCGATAGGTGCCCGCCAGCATCTCGCGCAGGCGCGACGCCCACGAGACCACCGGCATGTCCAGTTCGAGTGTGTTCAAGGGTTCGAGCTTCATCGCGTATCAGGACAGCAAGATCGGTGCCGAACCGTTCCGCTGCGGCGCGCCGTGTTTTAATTTTGGTTAACGCCGCCTCGGTAACCATGGCGGAGATTCAACGCCGCGCCGCCCGTCGCTGGACCGGATATTGCTATGATCCCTGCGTATGGTTTGGATTCCACAGTGGAGCTCAAGTGCACCCATGTCGAAAGACGCGTATTCCCGGCGTGATCTTCTGGCCGGCGCGGCAAAGCTCGCCGCGCTGGGCGTTTCCGGCACAGCGGCGCTGTCCGGAGTGTCCGCATTTGCGACAGCGCTGCCGCCGTCGCCGGCTACCGGCGGGCTGATCCCTTACGGCGCGGCCGCGCGATCCGACGCGCTGGAGTCCGATCCGTCCTATCGCGCCGCGATCATTGCAAATTGCCAGCTGATCGTGCCGGAGAGCGAGTTGAAATGGCAGGAGCTGCGGCCGAGTCGCGGTGACTACCGCTTCGAAAAGGCCGACGCGATCATGGACTTCGCGCGCCAGAATGCCATCGAGGTCCGCGGCCACACGCTGGCCTGGTACGGCGCGATGCCGGCATGGACCGAGGAGATATCCAGCCGCGCCGAGGCCGAGCGGGAGTTGACCGATCATATTGAAACGGTTGTGTCCCGATATCGCGGTGTGATCCTGTCCTGGGACGTGGTCAACGAACCGCTGGCCGAATGGCCGGACAACGGATCGTCGTTCCGTCCTTCGATCTGGGCGCGGCGGCTGGGACCGGATTATCTGTCGATCGCGCTGCGGCAAGCGGCGGCGGCCGATCCGGACGCGCGGCTTGTGCTCAACGAATATGATGTCGAGTTCCAGGGTCCGCGCTTCGCGGCGCGGCGCAAGGCGCTGGTTCAACTGCTGCGCTCGCTGCGCGACCGCAATGTGCCGCTGCATGCCGTCGGGCTGCAGGCGCATCTGTTCGCGAATCGCGCCATCGACCGCGACGGATTGCAGGCGATGCTCGCGGAGATCAAAACGCTCGGGCTCGACGTGCTGATCACCGAACTCGACGTGATCGACTACGAGCTGCCGGGCAAGGTGAGCGAACGCGACGCGATGGTCGCCGGCATGGCCGGCCGGTTTCTCGAATCGGTCTGCGACGTCGTGCGCCCGAAGGCGATCCTGACCTGGGGCCTGAGCGATCGTTACACCTGGGTGCCGATCTATTTCAAACGCCCGGACGGCATGCCCAATCGGCCGCTGCCGCTCGACGCCGACCTCAAGCGCAAGCCGTTATTCGACGTCATCGAGGAATTCAGACACAAGCCTGCTTGATCGAACCTGCCCGGACCAATCCGGCGCAGGCCTAACGTCGAGAGCCTTTCAACCACGGATCAACCCGCACCATGAGTGAGATTTCGACCGAACTTGAGACCCGCACCGGCCGCATCGCTTCGGCGCGGACGGCGCCGGGACGGCGGTTGTTCGACGCCGCGATGTCGCAGCTGCGCAAGGTGCCGATGCTGCGGCAGCTCAAGCGCAAGCTCGTGCAGTTCGCGGAAGGGCCCGAGCAGGCGATCTATCGCCATTCCGACGTCGCGCAGAAGGGCCTGATCGCGTCCTGGAAACAGCTGCAGGCTGCCGGCGTGATCCTGCCGCTCGACCAGGTCGGCTTCAGCCGTTTTTCGGAATTCGAGGAAGATGGCCTGCTGCTGTATCTGCTGACGCTGGCGGGATCGACCTCGCGCACGGTGGTGGAAATCAGTTCGCAGGATGGCCGGGTCTGCATGGCGACCAACCTTCTGGTGCATCACTACTGGCGCGGATTTCTGTTCGATGGCGATCCGGTGTTCGTGGCGGAAGGCCGGCGCTTCTTCGCGTCCCATCCTGTTACCCGCACGGTACCGCCGGTCATGAAAGCGGAATGGTTCACGCGAGATAACGTCAACCAGGTGCTGGCCGCGGCGGGTGTGCCCGGCGAGATCGACGTGCTGTCGCTCGATATCGACGGCAACGATCTGCATCTGTGGAATGCGATGACGGTGCGTCCGCGCATTCTGATCTGCGAATTCAACAATGCGGTGCCGAGTGAACTCGCGCTCACCATTCCCTACCAGCCGGATTTCAGCTTCGCCGTGCTGCCATCCGATCAGGCGCTGTTCCGCTCCGCCAGCCTTGCGGCTTACGCCGCCGTCAGCCGGCGCAAGGGTTATCGCCTGGTCGGCATCAACGCGTTCGGCTTCAACGCGATCTTCCTGCGCGACGACGTGCTCGCAGCCGAGATGCCGGAAATACCGGTATCGGCCCTTGACGCCAATGCCTTTGCCGAAGACGTGCGGGCGAAATGGTGGCCGCGGCTGGCGCAGTTGCCGTGGATTGAGGTGCCGGCAGATGGGAAGCTCTGACATCATGCCGCCCACCGCCCGCGGACTCGCGGCAATTTCGCATTCGCTCGATCGTTCGATTCCGATCGTGGTATGCATTCCGAGCTTCCGCCGCCCGCGGCACTTGCGGCTGACGCTGCAGTCGATCGCCGATCAGCGCACCGATCGTCGCTTCGCGGTCGTCATCGTCGACAACGATGCCGTCGGAGGCGAGAGCGTCCCGGTCGCCGGCGAATTCCTGCAGGCCGGTAAATTTCCGGGACTGTGCGTGGTTGAACCGCGGCAGGGCAATTGCCACGCCATCAACGCCGCGTTCGAGACCGCGCTGGCGACGTTTCCCGCCGCGGTTCATTTGCTGATGATCGACGATGACGAGATCGCCTCAAACGACTGGCTCGAGCGGATGGTGTGCGCCGCCGAGACCTCCGGCGCCGATCTGGTCGGTGGACCGGTGTTTCCGAATTTCGATGACGACGACCAAGCGCGGATTGCGCCGCCATCCGGCCTTCTGCCCGGCCTATGATGTCAGCGGCCCGGTGCCGGTCATCTATGGTTGCGGCAATTGCCTGATCACGCGATCGGTGTTTGCGAGGCTTGCCGATCCCGCGTTCGATCTCCGTTTCAATTTTCTCGGCGGCGGCGATACCGATTTCTTCGTGCGTTGCCGCTCAGGCCGGCATGAAATTCCACTGGGCCGCCGACGCCGTCATTACCGAGACCGTTCCGCCCAACCGGACCCATTCCGGATGGCTGGCGCTGCGGGGCTTGCGGATCGGCGCGATCAACTACCACATCGAACTCAAGGCGGCGCGGACGGCGCGGCTCGCCTCAAGGTGCTGGCGAAGTTGCTCGCGACGGCTGCCGTTGTCGCTGGTTCGCGCCGGCCGGCTCGTCGTCACCGAACAAAAGGCCATCATCGCGTTGCACCCGATGGCGGTCGCTGCCGGCAGCGCGCTGGCGGCGTCGGAATCGAACCGCAGCCCTATAAAGCCTCGAAGATCGTGTCGTGAGCCAGCTGGTCGCCGCCTCGGAAGTCCGCGCCATCGTCGGTGAAGTACGCCGCCAGCAGGTGATGGACGTGGTGCGCGGCGCCACATTCGTCGGAGCCGCTGCTGCTGGCCTGGGTGTCGCTGCGGCCGTTCATCGACCTCAGGGATATGGAACTCACCGATCTGACCACCGGCAACGAAACCCTGACCTATGCGGTGTTCGGCGGCCTGGCCGTGCTCTGCGTCACGTTGGCGATGCGCGACAACATGCCGGGACTGACGACGCTGCTGGCGCCGGGATACCTGCTGTTCGGCGCCTGGATCGTTGCAAGCGTGGTGCTGTCGCTCGATCCCGGCACCTCGATCAAACGCTTCGCGCTGACCGCCTGCGTCATCGCGGTGGCGGCGACGCTGATGCTGTTGCCGAAATCCCAGAGCGAATTGATGCGGTGGTTCAGCATCGCCGCGCTGGCGCTGCTGGCGATCTGTTATCTCGGGCTGCTGCTGGCGCCGAACCTGTCGATCCATCAGGCCACCGACGCCCAGGAACCGGCGCTGGCGGGTAACTGGCGCGGTTCGTTCGGCCACAAGAACGTGGCGGCGGCGATGATGGCGATGCTGCTGTTTCTCGGCATCTACATCGTTCGCTCCGGCGCGCGGCTTTCCGGCGCCGTTATTGTCGCGCTGGCGTCGCTGTTTCTGCTGTATTCGGCCGGCAAGAGTTCGCTGCTGCTGTGCGTCGCCGTGCTGGCGCTGACCTCGCTCACCGCCGTAATCCGCTCGTTCTGGCTTCGCGCCGTGATGCTGATCGCACCGCTGCTGCTGCTCAACATGCTCAGCGTCGGAACCGTGATGAACGAAAGCCTCGCCGAGATCGCAAAAATGCTGCCGCTGGATTCGAGCTTCACCGGCCGCACCGACATCTGGACCTTCGCGGTACAGGCGCTGCAATTGCGCCTGCCGACCGGCTACGGCTTTGCCGCGTTCTGGGGCAGCAGTTCGATCCGCGATCTGCCGCAGGGCATGGAATGGGCCGCGTTCGCCTCGCACAGCCATAACGGCTATCTCGACACCGCGCTGGCGATGGGGCTGCCGGGGTTGGCGTTGCTGATCGCGGTGCTGGTGATCGCGCCGTTGCGCGATTTCCACGCCGCCGATCGCGGCGGCAACAACGGGCCGCTGGCGATGGCGCTGTTGCAGATCTGGCTGTTCGGGCTCTATCTGTCGTCGATGGAGAGCTTCTTTCTCGACCGCGCCGATCCCCTGTGGTTCACGTTTCTAATGGCGGTGTTCGGCCTGCACTACCTGGCGCGCTTCCGCCTCGGGCCGTAGGCGCCGGACTCACGAAGCCACGCCGCTTTCCAAATTGTGTTCCCGGAGCTGCGCCCGAACCGCCTGCGCCACGTCCAGCCACCAGCCGTCGAAATCGAACGGCGCCTGCGCCGAGGGCCAGTTGAGCGCCGATACAATGCTGTCGGCATAGGCGTCGTCGCCGGCGCCGCGCGGGACCAGCACGATGGCGCCGCGGTCGATCAATTCCTTGAAGCGCGGATGATGGTCGAACTCGTCCGGCTTGGCCGGGCCGGTGACGATCACCGGCCGGCCGGACTGCACGGCGGCGAGAACACTGGCCCGCCGCGCCGTGAGGCCTTCTTCGAGCGGATAACAGAAGGCGTTGATCTCGCTGAACAGTCCGAACACCTCGTGGTCCGACGCGACATAGCCGCTGACGATGACATCGTCCGACACGCCGAGTTCGGCGGCGCGGGCGTGAAACTCTTCTTCCACCTTGTCGACGCCGCGGATAAACGATCCGACATAGACCAGCAGCGGCTTGAGCCCGCGTTGCTTCAGGATCGCGCAGATGCCGAGCAGCGCATTCGGCTGCTTGCCCGGATAGATCGACCCGAAATGGCCGATCACCAGCCGTCCGCCTTCGCGCGCGATCGCGAGCCGCTGCCGCCATTTGGAGTCGGCGATCCCCGCGGGCGCTTCGATGTTGGGCGGCAACGGCGCCAGCACGCATTTTTCCGCGGTCCGGCCGACCACGGGATCGGCGGCGAGTTCGCGCCGCACCAGCGGCGAGAACGTCACGATGGTATCGGCGAGCAGCAGCGCCGGAATATAGCTGATGCGGCGCAGCCGGTGCAGGCCCGCCCATTCATGCTGGATCAGGATGATACGCCGGCCACGCAGCCGCGCGATGGCGAGCGCCAGCAGCGGACGGAACATCACCCGCTTCCAGGCCACGATCGGGAAGTTGCAGACCACGTTCCGCGCCGATCCCACCGCGCGCCAGATCTCGGCGGCCGATCCTTCCGACCGGGTCAGGGTCAACGTCGTACAGCTGCCGGGGTCGAGCTTCTCGACGGTCTCGCCGAGCAACCGGGTAAATTGTCCGACGCCGCATTGCATTTGCGGGCCTGCGCCGAGAAACAGCGCCTGATATGCGGGTTCTGAGGTCATCGTGCAGCGCCGGCGCCTTCTCAAAGCGTTTTCGAGCGAAGCCTGTCCCGCACTTGATGCGGGATGGATACCGGTTCGCGTGAAGAAAACGCGTCAAACCCAAGCTCTGAAACCATCCGCGTTAGCCATACATCCCAGACATTATCTTCCGGTAAGCGGCGGCGGCCGCCCCGGGCATCGTTCTTGCCAGATAATACGCGAGGATCGGCCGGCCGTCTCATATCGGGACATCGGGCGGCAGGTGAGGCGACGGCACCGGGTTTTTCGGCACAGCGCTCAAGGCGCGCCGGGATGGTCGTCAGCAACGGCAACGGCAAACGAGCAGGAGTGCGCGACGATGACGACGGACAAGGTTTTTAACGACTGGGACGACACCCATTCGGCACTGTGGGGCCATCAGCCGATCCAGCTTGCGCATCGGATACACAAGTCGGCGTTGTTCTCCGTGGAGACGCTTGCCGAATTGATCGAGCGTTATCCGCGCCAGCATTACAGCCTGGTGCAGACCGGCGCCCGCGGATCCGGCCGGGTCTGGCGCGAAGGCGAGATCGGCGATCTCAGCGGCCGTCAGGTGATGGACGCGATTGCGCGCGGCGGTCTCTGGCTCAACATGCGCGATGTCGGCGCGGTCGACGGCCGCTACCGCAGCATGATCGACGGCATGTTCGAGGAAGTCGCGGCCAAGGTCCCGGGATTTGAGGCGTGGGGCCATCAGGAGAGCATCCTGATCTCGTCGCCCGACGCGCAGGTTTACTATCATGCCGACCTGCCGGGGCAGGGGCTGATCCAGATCGCCGGGCGCAAGCGCGTATATGTCTATCCGAATACGCCGCCGTTCATTACCCCGCAGCATCTCGAGGACATCGCGGTCTACAATGTCGAAGTCGATATTCCCTACCAGCCCTGGTACGACAAGCACGCCAAGGTATTCGACATCGGACCGGGCCAGATGCTGAACTGGGAACTGAACGCGCCGCACCGGGTGGAAAATCTCGACACTTTTAGCGTTTCGATGACCGTCTCCTACACCAACGATCAGATCAGGCGTGCCGAGATCGTCAATCTCGCCAACGGTCTGCTGCGGCATCGGTTCGGCTATCCGCCCAAAACCCGCAACCTGCGGGGTCCTTCATACTTTGCCAAGGCGGTCATGCAAAAACTGTATCGCGACAGCGGCTGGGTCAGGCGCGAGCGCAAGGCGCGCCGTCCGACCGAGTTCCGGCTCGACGCGGCCCAGCCGGGCAAGATCGTCGACCTGCCGAAGGCGGCCTGAGATAGTTCGATTTCACATGACAGTGTTAACGGCAGAGGCACGGCGTCCGGACGCGCGGGGAATTTCTCGCCCGGCCGGATTCCGCGTCGAGCTTTTCCGCGACTGGCAGCAGGCCGCAGCACGCTGGACCGATGTCAAAGCTTCGACGCTGTTCCAGGACCCCCGCTGGCTTGACGCCTGGTACCAGGCGTTCGCCGGTGTCGATCATGTCGAGCCGTTGATCGCCATCATCTCGGACCCGGCGACGTCAGTGCAGGTGGCTCTGCTGCCGCTGGTCTGCCGAATCGCAGAACGGCATCCGGATCGTCGAATTCGCCGATCTCGACCTGACCGACTACAACGCGCCGATGCTGGGCGCGGCGGCGCCGCGCGATGCGAATGCGGCGCGCGCGCTGTGGCGCGATCTGAAAGCGGCGCTGCGGCGGATGCCCGGCGGCGCCGATCTCGTTCGCCTGCGCAAGATGCCGTTCGATCTCGACGGCAGGCCCAATCCGCTGGCGCGGCTCGATGGCGCCAGCCCAAGTCCGCTCAATGGCAACGTCGTCACCACAGGCGATGATTTCGATGCCTACCGCTATTCGCTGGAGCGAACCGTCCGCAAGGAGCTGGAACGAAGCTGGCGCGTGTTTACCCGCGAGCCCGCCGCGGCGTTCCAGATCATCACCGACGGCGACGATGCGCTGCGCGTGCTCTCGACCATGGAAATTCAGCAGGAGGCGCGGATGCGGCACCTCGGACTGAATTTCATTCTCAATGGTGAAACCTGCGCCGCGTTTTACCGCAACCTTGTCGAACACAATCTGCGCA
The DNA here is from genome assembly GCA_963734795.1 of uncultured Alphaproteobacteria bacterium. Classification (GTDB taxonomy): domain Bacteria; phylum Pseudomonadota; class Alphaproteobacteria; order Rhizobiales; family Xanthobacteraceae; genus Bradyrhizobium. The sequence goes on along the minus strand of CAVTIW010000004.1, from coordinate 230,437 downwards.
GCGGCTATGCCGTATTGTCGGCGCTGACCGTCGGCGACGAGGTGGTCGCGACCCTGCTCGGGATCCGCGTCGGTTCGCGTTACGTGATGGTGCGGATCAGCAATGCCGGCGACAAATGGTCGAACTGTTCGCCCGGCCGGCTGATCGTCGAACGCACCATGGCGGCGTTGCATCGCGACGGGGTCAGGCAGTTCGATTTCAGCATCGGCAACTATGCCTACAAGCGCCGGTTCGGCGTGGCGCCACTGGCGCTGGCCGAAATCACCGCGGCGTTAAGCTGGCGTGGAGTGCCCTATGCGCTGCGCGACCGCGCCGCGCGCGCGCTGCGCCGCCATCCGCGGCTCGCCGCTTATGTGGGCCGCGCGCGCGGCAAGCCGCCCTCGCGCGAAGAGAACTGAAATTTTCGATTTGATCAGGAATCGAATTTGTTTCACCTCTCCCGTGGGAGAGGGAGCGCTCAGTTTCGTATTGCCGAAATGAAATTACGAGATCTGCCGCACCACGCCGGGCTGGCCCAATGGGCATTCCAGCGCATCGCGGTCCCATTTCGCGGCATTGGCGGCGGCTTCGTAGCTGCTTTGCAGAAAATCGAGCAGCGCCCGGTCCGGCTGCGCCGCGGTGCGCACCGCGTCGTAAGGCAGGATGAACTCGCCCAGCGCCTCGCTGAAGAATGCCGCATCGGGGCGCACCGGCGCGGCGCGGAAACCGGGCGGCTCGGGATAGGCATAGGTATAGAACGCGGGATAATCGATCGCGCCGCTGCCCGGCCAGAATCCGGCGCTGCTGACCTCGTGGGAATAGGCCTCGCAGGCCACCGTCGTCGGAAAGATAGGGCACGCCGCCGGGATGGCGCGGCGCGCGCCGGCCCGAAAAGCGCGTCACCGCGAGATCGAAGCTGCCCCAGAAGAAATGCACCGGACTGGCCTTGCCGAGGAAACCGGTGCGGAATTGCTTGAACACGCGGTCGGCGTTGACCAGGATCTGCAAAAAGCGCCGCACCGCGTTCGGGTCGTAGGTCGCATGTTTGTTGTCCAGCGAAAACCGGATCGGCTGCGGCAATTCGTTGGGCATCTCGTCGATCGCGACGTGAATGCCGAGTTCGGCGAGATGCGGCCATGACCGCCGCATAGAAACTCGCGACCGATTGCCCGGCCAGGGCAAACTGCCGCCGCGCACCGTCACTGGTCGAAATCCGCAAAACATGGTCGATGAAATCGAAGTCGATCTGGAAGCTGAGGGTGCCGTCCGGAATCGGCGAGGTGGTCAGGCCGCGCGCGGTGACATACAGCACGACGTGCCAGGAATGGTTCAACCAGGGCGCGCGCACGAGGCGAATCTTGCCGACGATCTGGGTCCACAGATGCAGCGTCTCGCAGGTCTCGCGCCACGCTGCGGTGGGCAATTCCGGCCATGGGATTTGCGGGGCGTTGCTCATGCGTCACCGTAACATGCCGTCATCGGCGTTTCCCGACATGACAAGGCCGGGCACCATCCGGCCCGGCCTTTATAGGGGAACTCTCGGCGATTGGGGATGGGTGCCCGGTTACTTATTCTTGGTGTCCTTGCCAGTGTCCTTGGCGAAGGCGGCGTCCACTTCATCTTTCTTGATGCGCGCGGCCGGATTCCCGGGCTGGCCGAGGTTTTGCTCTTCGGTGCCGTCGCCCATCATGCCGGGATGCGACGGAGCGGGCTTCTGCTTGCTATCCTTGGATTCGGGTTTGTTGGTCATTTCGAAATCTCCAGGCGCGACTGCGCGTGATCCAACGGGACGCAAGCCGTCTGGTTCCACTGCTTCCGCGATCGGGTATCAACGCCCGATCGAACGGTGCAACATCACGAACCGGTGCATTCCGGGCAGTGACGCCGCCCCCGCGAGGCCCGGTAAAGGCTGCGGCAATACCAGCGGCGCGCAATCGCCTGCAGCGGATTGCGCGCCAGTTGATAGATAAAGAAAAATTCGATCATGGCGGACTCCGTTGTCCCGACGAGCAAATGGGGCGGCATTCACCGGGGAGAATGCCGCCCGCAACGCATCAGCCATGCAGTTTTTTCGCGGTCTCCGCGATCACGCGTCCTTGATAGCGCGCGCCCGCGAGCTCGTTTTCGGATGGGCTGGCGGCTGCCGTCGCCGGCGGCAATGGTGGTCGCGCCATAGGGCGAGCCGCCGGTGACGTCATTGAGCTCCATCTGGCCCGTGAACCCGTAATTCAGGCCGACAATAGTCATGCCGAAATGCAACAGATTGGTGATGATCGAAAACAGCGTGGTTTCCTGGCCGCCATGCTGGGTCGCGGTCGAGGTGAAGGCGCCGCCGACCTTGCCGTGCAGCGCGCCCTTGAGCCAGAGGCCGCCGGCCTGATCGAGGAAATTCGCCATCTGCGATGCCATCCGGCCAAAGCGCGTGCCGGTGCCGACGATGATGGCGTCGTAATTGGCGAGATCTTCGATCTTCGCGATCGGTGCGGCCTGGTCGACCTTGTAGTACGACGCTTTTGCGACATCCGGCGGCACCAGCTCCGGCACCCGCTTGATGTCGACCGATGCACCGGCTGCGCGGGCGCCTTCGGCGACCGCATTCGCCATCGTTTCGATATGACCATAGGCGGAATAATACAGCACTAGAACTTTCGTCATGAAGGGTCTCCGTGAGGTTTGGGTTTTGAACCAGAGTTCGTCATGCCCGGCCTGGTGCCGGGCATCCACGTCTTCCTTTGCGATCAAGACGTCGATGGCCGGGACCGAGCCCGGCCATGACGAATGAGAGGTTGTTCGTCGAACAACGAAGTCACGCCGCGTCGACCAGCACCAGTTCGGAATCTTCCAGTGCGGTGATCTTGAGCCGTGCCTCGTCGCGGATCGCGACGCCGTCACGGGCATTGACACGGACGCCGTTGATCTCGACCGCCCCCGCCGCCGGCACCAGATAGAGGTTGCGGGTTTTGCCGGGCGCATATTCCGCGCTTCTCGCCGGCCTTCAGCGTGGTGGCGAGCACCCGGGCGTCGGCGCGGATCGGCAGCGCGTCCTTGTCGCCTGCAAATCCGCTGGCGATGGTGACGAAGTTGCCGGAGCGATCCGACTTCGGGAACGGCTTTGCGCCCCAGGTCGGCGCGCCGCCTTGCGTGGTCGGCTCGATCCAGATCTGGAAGATCCTGGTCCTGGTCGGCTCGAGATTGTATTCGGAGTGACGCACGCCGGTGCCGGCGCTCATCACCTGCACGTCGCCGGCCTCGGTGCGGCCCTTGTTGCCGAGACTGTCCTGATGGGTGATCGCGCCCTCGCGGACATAGGTGATGATTTCCATGTTGGCGTGGGGATGGGCGGGAAAGCCGGTATTCGGTGCGATCTCGTCGTCGTTCCACACGCGCAAGCTGCCGTGGCCCATATTGCCGGGGTCATGGTGACTGCCGAACGAGAAGTGATGCTTGGCTTTCAGCCAGCCGTGATCGGTGCCGCCGAGTTTTGCAAAAGGTCTGAGTTCGATCATGGGATAGTCCTTTGATGGTTTGCATCGGGTTGGCATCTGGATATGCGTTCCCTGATGGTGCATAAATAGAAACTATTGAAACACATTGTTTCTTTTTTCGTCTCAACAGGATGCCCGCTATGGCCAAACTCCCCGATTTCGAAGGCCTCGCGATTTTCGCGAAAGTCGTGGAATTACGGTCGTTTGCGGCGGCAGCGAGCGAGTTGGCGCTGTCCAAGGCGACGGTGTCGAAGGCGGTCAGCCGGCTGGAGCAGCGGCTTGGCGCCCGGCTGTTCAACCGCACCTCGCGGCGGCTCGCCTTGACCGATGCCGGACAGAAACTGTCCGGGCGCGCCGCGCGGCTGCTGGTCGATGGCGAGGCGGCGGAGAACGAGGCGCTGGCGCAGTCGGTGGCGCCGCGCGGGCTGGTGCGTCTCGCGGTGCCGATGACGTTCGGGGTGAGGGCGGTGGCGCCGATCCTGCCGGAGTTTTTTGCGCTCTATCCCGACGTCGCCATCGACCTTCATCTCAGCGATGCAATGATCGATTTGATCGGCGAGGGATTCGATGCGGGCCTGCGGATCGCCAGCCTGCCGGATTCCTCGTTGATCGCGCGACGGCTGTGCGCGATGCCGCGCTACACGGTGGCATCATCAGGCTATCTCGAGCGCTACGGCCGGCCGACCCATCCGATGCATCTCGCCGAGCACAGATGTCTCGGCTATGCCTACCTCTCCACCCAGGACGTCTGGCACTACACCAACGCCGCCGGCGAGCAGGCCAGCGTGCGTCCCGCCGGACCGCTGCGCGTCAACAATGGCGAGGCGCTGATGCCGGCGCTGCTGGCGGGGCTCGGCATCGCCGATCTGCCGGATTTCATCGTCGGCGACGCCATGGCGTCCGGCGAGGTCGAGGTGATCCTGCAAGGCTGGAAGCAGACCGAGGGCTCGGTGCATCTGGTGACCCCGCCCGGCGGCCCGCGCCCGGCGCGCGTCGAAGTGCTGGCGGATTTTCTGGCCAGGCATTTTGCCAAGGGGAAGGGGCGAAGGAAGATTTCGTAGAGTGGGCAAAGCGAAGCGTGCCCACCACGCCCCTTGATATCGGGATATGACGTGTCATGCCGCGGTACGTTCGAGCCAAAATCAAAGGCAGCGTTTTCTTTTTCACGGTCGTTCTCGCGGAACGGCCGAGCAATCTGCTGGTGGATCAGATTGATCGTTTGCGACAGGCCTATCGGGCGGTTCAACAACGCCGCCCGTTTGAAACGATCGCGATCTGCGTTCTGCCCGATCACATTCACGCACTTTGGGCGCTGCCAGAGGGTGACGCCGATTTCTCCACCCGCTGGAGTTTGATCAAGAGCGGATTTTCACGAGGCATCGAGTCAAGATCGCGATCCCCCGAGCAAAGTTATCAAGCGAGAGAAGGGGATCTGGCAGCGCCGCCATTGGGAACACGCGATTCGCAATGATGCGGATCTGGATCGCCATGTCGATTACATTCATTTCAATCCGGTGAAGCACGGACACGTCACGCGTGTAGCCGATTGGCCGCATAGCAGTTTCCATCGCCATGTTGAACGCGGCGTGCTTGAAGCGGATTGGGGAGGCGATGTGAAAGATATTCAGGGTTCGTTTGGAGAATGAACGGTGGGCACGGCGCGACGAGCGCCTTTGCCGACCCTACAGTTTCGTTTACGCTGCCTACGATAACCAATTAAAAATCTCTGGGGGAGAAAACTGCCGATGAACCGTCGTGAACTTCTTAAAACAGCTGCGGCGCTGCCGCTGGCGCAGGTCGCGCTGTCAAATGCCGGATTTGCGCAAGGAGCGTGGCCGGCGCGCAATATCACCATGATCGTGCCATTTCCGGCCGGTGGCCAGGCCGATCTCGCCGCACGGCCGGTGGCGCAGGCGCTGGAGAAGATTCTCGGCAAGTCGGTGATCGTCGACAACCGCGCCGGCGGCGCCGGCGGCTCGATCGGCAACGCGGCGGCGGCGCGCGCCGAGCCCGACGGCTACACCTTGCTGATGACGCTGTCGTCGCTGGCGGTGCTGCCGGAAGCCGACCGGCTGTTCGATCGCCCGCCGCTCTATGAAGTCTCGCAATTCGCACCGGTCGCGCGCGTGCTCGCCGATCCCACCCTGCTCGCGGTGCCGGCCTCGGCGCCCTGGAAAACGCTGCAGGATTTCGTCGACGATGCCAAACAACGGCCGGGCCAGATTCCCTACGGCTCGTCGGGCCCTTACGGCACGCTGCACGTGGCGATGGAAATGTTCGCCAGCAGCGCCGGCATCAAATTGCTGCATATCCCGTTCCGCGGCGCCGGCCCGGCGCTGACGGCGCTGCTGAGCGGCACGGTGCAGGCGCTGGCATCGGCGCCGGGCACGCTGAAGCAGCAGGTCGACGACGGCAAGATGCGCGTGCTCGCCAATTGGGGCGCGGAGCGGATCGCCAGTTTTCCGGATCTGCCGACGTTCAAGGAACTCGGCTACAAGGACGTCGAATTCTACATCTGGGCCGGGCTGTTCGCGCAACAAGCGCTGCCGGCGCCGATCCTGATGCGCTTACGCGAAGCGATGGCGCAGGTGTTGAAAAATCCTGACGTGATCAAGACCTTCGAGATCGCGGGCAGTCCGGTGGCGTACATGGACGCGCCGGAATTTTCACAATTCGTCGCCGAGGACTTGGCGCGCCTGATCGCGGCGGTGAAGAAAATCGGCAAGGTGGAATAGGAAAGCCAGTACGCCTTCTTCCCTTTCCCCAGCGGGGAGAGGGAAGAAGCCGGTTTTCACGTTTTGTTGTCCGGCCCGAACCTTCCCAAGTCTTATTTCGTTTGGAGTTTTATTTCGTTTGAACCCTGAGGTGGCGCGGTTTGCTGCACTGGACAAGCGCGCCTTGAATCCGAAAGAGGATCGGACATGCGAAGCTGCCGGATTTTCATGAGCCTTGCGCTGTCGGTCGGCTGCGGCATCGCCGTTCAAACGCCTGCGTCTTCCGAGGAGTATCGGGGAACCCTGGAACAGCAGCTGGCCTGCACCCCCGACGTCTTCCGGCTGTGCGGCGCGCAGATGCCGGACACCAATCGAATCGTGGCGTGCCTGCGGCAAAACACCCCGCAGCTCAGCGGACCGTGCCGTTCGGTGTTTGAATCAAACGCCAGCGTGCCGCCACCGGCGGCGCCGGGTCATCGCGGCGATCAGACGAGGTCGTATGACAGCCAATAGGCGGGTTTGCCGCTACCGCTGATCCTCAGCAGACATCGACCCATTCGGCTCCGACCAGTTCGGCCATCCGCGACGGCGCGATGCGCACCGCGCTGTGGATCGAGCCCGCCGCCGGCACCACCTCGTCGAACGCCTGCAACGACACATCGCAATAGACCGGCAGCGGCGTTTTCAATCCGAACGGACAGACGCCGCCGACTTCATGGCCGGTGATCCCGGCGACCTCGTCGAGGCCGAGCATCTTCGGCTTGCCGCCGAGCAGCGCCTTGACCTTCTTGTTGTCGATCCGCGAGGTGCCGCTGGTCACGATCAGCACCACGCGCTCGCCGATCCGCAAGCTCAAGGTCTTGGCGATCCGCTCCGGCTCGACGCCATAGGCTTCGGCGGCCAGCGCCACCGTCGCCGAACTGACCGGCGATTCGATCACGGCGATATCCGCGGCGTTCTCGGCGAAAAACGCGCGCACTGATTCAAGACTCATGGGCGGCGACCAGCGCAGGCAGTTCCGACAGCGCATGGATGCGATAGTCGGGCTCGAGCCCGAGTTCGTCCATCTGGGTCCGGATCGCCTTGAACATCGTCAGCGGCGCGACGAGGTCGTTCGTGACGCAGGCCAGCGCCATCGCTTCCGGCGTCACCCGCTCGATCCAGGCGACGTTGAGGCCGAACGCCTTGGCGCCGCAGGCGTCCCATGGGTTCGACGACACGAACAGCACCTCATTGGGCCGAATGCCGAGATTGGATTCGATCAGACGGTAGGCCTCCGGAGCAGGCTTGAAGATCTGTTGGGAGTCGATGCTGAGGGTGGCATCCAGCACGCGGTCGAGACCGCTGTTGCGCACCAGCGCGTCGAGCATGGCGGGGCTGCCGTTGGAAAGGATCGCCAGCTTACGGCCGCGCATCGCCGCAAGTGCCGCGGCCGCATCCGGATAAAGATCGAGATGCAGGTATTTGTCCATGATCCGCTCGAACGCGCCGGCATCGTGCTTCAGCCCGAGCACCCTGAGCGTATAGGCCAGCGATTCCCGGGTGATGACCGAGAAATCCGCATATCGCCGCATCAGCGAGCGCAGCCAGCTGTATTCGAGCTGCTTGATGCGCCAGACCTGGGTGATGATCTCGCCATAGCCGGGAAACGCCTGTTCGGTGACGGCCGCCACCGACTGAATGTCGTACAGCGTGCCATAGGCATCGAACACAACGGCTTTGATGGTCATAGGGAACTCATGGGGGGCATGTCGGAAAGGTAAGGTATCCGAGCTTTCGGCGGCTCGGGATTGCATTATGGTTTTGCCAGGAGCCGTCGTCCATAGCGCAGCACTATAACAGGCGACCGCAATCCAAGGAAACCCGCATGAAGGCATGGCAACTGGATCGGCTCGGCGGAGAACTCCGCTTCAATGATGTGCGCACGCCGGAGCCGCGCCCGGGCAGCGTGCTGGTGCGGATCGAGGCGTCGGCGCTGATGTCGTACCTGAAAGCCTATGTGGAAGGACGATTGCCCATCTATAATCCGCCGCCCGGACCTTTCACGATAGGAACCAACGGGGTTGGCGTGGTCGAGGTGGTTGGCCGGGATGTCTGGCATCTGAAGCCAGGCCAGCGCGTGGTGCTCTCCTCGCATTTCGTCGCGCCGGAGAACGTCGAAGATCCGGCGCAAGTCCTGATCGGACTGACATCAAGCCCCGATGCAGCGCAGGTGCTGGCGGACTGGCCGGATGGCACCCTCGCCGAATACGCACTCATGCCGGCCGGGGCCGTCACCCCCGCGGAGGGGCTGGAGGAGTTCGACGCGGCCCAGCTGGTCACGATCGGCCGCTGCATCATTCCGTTCGGCGGCCTGCTGCGAGGCCGCCTTGCGGCGGGTGAGACGCTGGTCGTGAACGGAGCGACCGGCGCTTACGGCACCGCTGCCGTGTTACTGGGGGTCGCGATGGGCGCCGCCCGCGTGATCGCGGCCGGCCGCAGGCAGGAGGCGCTGCAGGCGGTGGCCCGCGCCGGCGGCCCGCGTGTTGTGACGGTGGCGCTTGCAGGCGATGTGCAGAAAGATGCGGCCGCGCTTCGCGAAGCGGCGGGCGGGGGTGCCCATATGGCGTTCGACATGGTCGGACAGGCACGCGATCCGAAGGCAACGCTGGCCGCGCTGCACAGCCTTCGCCGCGGCGGCAGGCTGGTGCTGATGGGAAGCATGACAACCGATCTGCCGATTCCCTACACCACAGTGATGCTGAACAGCTGGGAGATCCTCGGCCAGTTCATGTATCCGGCCAGCGCCTACCGGCGGCTGCTCGAATTGCTGCGGTGTGGGCTGCTCGACATCAGTGCGATCCGCCCGCGCGTGTATCCGCTCGCCGCGTTGCCGGAGGCCATGGAAGCTGCCACCACGGCCGGCAATCTCGAATGTATCGTGATGCAGCCGTGACGCGGCACTCGTTACTGTCTGAAGAGCACGACCGCGCAACACTCTCAGCCGTCATCGTCCGGCTTGACCGGACGACCCAGTATTCCGAGGCGTCGGTGATCGAAGCGAGACGCAAAGAGCCGTCATTGCGAGGAGCGTAAGCGACGAAGCGATCCACTCTTTCTTGCTGCTTTATGGATTGCTTCGCGGAGCCTGTCATCGGGCGCGCATTCGCGCGACCCGTTGGCTCGCAATGACGTGGATAGTTCTGAAATGGAATTGAGAATCCGCGGCATACTGGGTCCCCGCTTTCGCGGGGATGACGGTTTATTGTGGAGGGCGCCGTGCACCACACCCCCGGTCATCATCGCGACTAAATCCCCAGCAGCTTCCGCGCGTTGGCCTTGAGCACCTTGGGCCTGATCTCGTCGCGGATGTCGAGCTTGGCGAAATCGGCCAGCCAGCGATCCGGCGTGATCACCGGCCAGTCCGACCCGAACAGCATCTTGTCCTGCAGGATCGAGTTGATGTAGCGCACCAGGATCGGCGGGAAATATTTCGGCGACCAGCCGGACAGGTCGATATAGACGTTCGGCTTGTGGGTTGCGACCGACAGCGCCTCTTCCTGCCAGGGGAAGGACGGGTGCGCCAGGATGATCCTGAGGTCGGGGAAATCCGCCGCCACATCGTCCATGTACATCGGATTGGAATATTTCAGCCGCATGCCCATGCCGCCGGGCATGCCGGAGCCGACGCCGGTCTGCCCGGTGTGAAACAGCGCGATCGCGCCGCCGTCGTTGATCGCCTCGTACAGCGGATAGGCCATCCGGTCGTTCGGGTAGAAGCCCTGCATGGTCGGATGGAATTTGAAGCCCTTGACGCCGTATTCCTCGATCAGCTTGCGGGCCTCGCGAACGCCGAGCTTGCCCTTGTGCGGATCGATGCTGACGAACGGGATCAGCACGTCGGAATTTTCGGCGGCGACTTCCAGCATTTCGTAATTGTTGTAGCGGCGGAATCCGGTCTCGCGCTCGGCATCGACCGGGAAGATCACCGCGGCGATTTTCTTGGCGCGGTAATAGGCCGCGGTTTCCGGAACCGTCGGCGGATGCTTGTTCGGCGACTTGAAATAGTCGGCCATCTGCGCCTGGAAGTCGTCATAGCCGTCGTCGCCATGCATGCCGCAGGGCTCTTCCGCATGGGTATGGATATCGATCGCCACGACGTCTTCGATATTAGGCAGCTTCAATTTGGACATCTTGGTTTCCCATGTGCCGCTCGGTTGTACAGCAGGGCGAATTGATTATACCATATAACAAATTTGGCAAGGCGGCGAATATTCCGTTGCGGGCAAGTGACTTCCGCTGCCGAAATCGCCGAAATGATAAAACAGGGAGGCCACCATGGCGCAGGCGGACGCCTTCGAGACCGATTTCTGGAAACATGCCAATGTGCGCAAGGTCTGGGACGACATCGTTCCCGGCGCGCCGCGCCAGACCATTCCCTACACGCTGACAAGGGAAGCGATCGCGCTGTACTGCAAGGCGGTCGGCGAAGATCATCCGCTCTATTTCGACGAAGCCTATGCCAAAACCACCCGCTATGGCGGGCTGATCGCGCCGCCGTCGATCCACATCCTCCTGATGTTTTCCTGCACCCCGGCCGACGACTGGATGCGCAGCCCGGGCACCGTCAATGCCGGGCAGTCCTGGAGTTACAACATTCCGGCGCGTCCCGGCGACGTCATCCGGCTCGAGGCCCGTGCGCTCGACAAGTTCATCAAGCGCGAACGGCTGTTCGTGGTGCACGACAATGTGTTCTTCAACCAGCACGGCGAGGTCATCTGTTCCGGCCGCGGCTGGACCATCCGGCCGCAGTGACGCAGGGAGCGAGCCATGACATCGACATTCGAAAGCCTGAGCCCCGGCGACAGCATCGAGGGCGCGGAATTCGCGGTCAGCCGCGAATCGATCCGGCTGTTTTGCGACGCCTCGCTCGATTACAACCCGCTGCATCTCGACGACGACTACATGAAGGGCAATTTCGGCAAGACCAATTTCGGCGGCATCATCATGCACGGCATGAACAATTTCGGGCTGATCTCGCGCATGATTACCGACTGGGCCTATCCGGCCGGCGCCATTCATCGCCGGCTGGAAACCAGGTGGGTGAAGCCGGTGAAGCCCGGCGACACCATCCGGCCGACCGGCATCGTGAAATCGAAACAGGCCACCGCGAGCTCGCGCTGGGTCCTGATCGACGTCATGGTGAAGAACCAGAATGACGAAAAGGTCGCCACCGGCGAGGCCATGGTCGAATTCCCGCTTCGCTAGATTTTTGTCAGTCATTTCAAGCGGCATGCGCGGATGGCATCTGGCCCGGGAGCGGATGTGCCGGCCAGATCGCCCGAAAGGCCCTGTTCGGATTGACATTCGACCGTGCCATGGCTTAGAAACCGCGAGTCCCGGGCGGCACGGCCGTCGGCGGGTTCTAGCCCGTTTTGCCACCTTCGGGCTGCCAAAAGGATAGTGCCGAACACGGCCTTTCAAAGCATCAGGATTGTCCCATGAAGGTCCGTAACTCGCTGAAATCGCTGCGTGGTCGCCACCGCAACAACCGTCTGGTCCGCCGCAAGGGCCGGGTTTACGTGATCAACAAGGTTCAGCGCCGCTTCAAGGCGCGCCAAGGCTGAATCTGGACCTTTCGGGTCAATCGGGCCTTCGGGTCCAGCGCGAAATCTCTTCCCTTCACGGGTCTTTGACGGCTTTGCTGCTTTGCAGCTGGTTTTCCTGCGTCTAGACTTTGGCGATGGCACTGAGATTCCCCACCGCGCGCAGCTGCGGAATAGCACTTCTGCTCACCGCGACCATCGGCGTGGCGCCGGTCGTGGCGCGCGCGCAGGATCCCGGCGCCGCGCCGCCGAAGCAGCAGAAAAAATTGCCGGAACCGCCGGGCAAGCTGCCGAAGGTTGGCACCGACCGCACCCATGGACTGGATTTTCTGTTCGGTGCCCTGAAGGCGGCGCCGGATGAGGCCAGCGCCCGGCATGTCGAGGCCCGAATCTGGGCGCTGTGGCTGCAGACCCCGAGCGATACCGCCGCGCTGCTGATGATGCGCGCCAAGGCCGCGATGGACGCCCAGCAGATGGATGTCGCGCTTAAATTGCTCGATGCCGTGGTCAAGCTGCGCCCCGACTATGTCGAGGGATGGAACAGGCGCGCCACGCTGTATTATCTGCGGAACGATTACGCCCATTCGCTTGAGGATATCGAGCAGGTGCTGGTCCGCGAACCGCGCCATTTCGGCGCGCTGGCGGGGCTTGGCATGATCATGCAGGATCTCGGCGACGAAAAGCGCGCACTCGACGCTTTCCGCAAAGCGCTTGCCGTCGACCCGTATCTCGAAAAGGTGCCGGAACTGGTCAAGACCCTGAGCGAAAAGGTCGAGGGCCGCGACATCTGATCGCGCGCGCCCGCCGGCGGATGACGGCAGGGCGCGCCAAATGGCGTTAGTGCAGAACGCCGCGCCCGAACGGTCCGGCATGGATGACCGCCGCATAAAGCTGTGCAAGCTCCGCTTCCAGGTGTTCGTTGACCAGCAGCAGGGCCTGCAGCGCGCCGCGCATATCGCCGTTGCAACTGGCCACGATTTCGTCGATGGCGGCTTCATTCGGTCTGGAAGTCATGAAAATCCTCCAATTATGCCGTAAGAAAACCTTGGCGCCGGCGCCGTGTTCCTGTGGATTGTGGGGATAGCGCTGATGATGACAGCCGCGCCGGCGCGCGCGCGTCAGATGGCGAGTGTGCTGATCGCGGTTATATAAAGCCGCCGATGACGGTTGTATGAAGTCGCGCCGCGCGGGTTCCAAACAGTGAGAAGAACGTTGATTGTCGTACTGTTCCTGTTGGTTTCCCCGATCGCGGTATCGGCAGTGGAGTACCTGTTTGGGGGGCGATCCATCGATTGGAAGACCGCGGACCGCTCCAGCGCCGGGCTTTTGCCGTCACCCACGCAACATCCGGACCCATTGGTGCGTATTTATGCGGCGCGGACGGTTCGCTGGCGCGGAATCTTCGCGGTCCATAGCTGGATCGTGATCAAGGAGGCCAACGCAGCCCGCTACACGCGTTATGATTATACGGCCTGGGGAGAGCCGATCCGCGTCAACGGCTTTGCGCCGGACGGGCGATGGTTCGGCGGCGCGCCGGAAACCATCGCCGCCGCCGATGGCGAGGCGGCGTCCCGCATGATTCCCAAAATCCGTACCGCGGTGGAAGGCTACGAATGGCGGTCTTACGGTGACTATCGCGCCTGGCCGGGACCGAATTCCAATACCTTCGTCACCGCGGTGCTGGCAGCGGTTCCGGAATTGCAAGCCGCGTTGCCGCCGACCGCCATCGGCAAGGACTTTCCCTATGACGGGGACATGTTCGGATGGACGCCTTCGGGCACCGGTGTTCGCGTCACGCTCGGCGGCTATCTCGGCCTGACCGTCGGCTGGGTCGAAGGCATCGAGATCAACTTTCTCGGCGTGGTGTTCGGCGTCGACCTGCGGCGGCCGGCGGTCAAATTACCGGCGCTGGGGCGGCTGGGTTTCAGCCCTCTCTAGCTGGATGGGTATCCCCGCCGTGGTATTGGCCGGGAAACGCTTTCCCCGTAGAACCATAGCTCATTGGTGCCCAGGCTGATCCGGACATTTTTCAATGATATCTGTCGTCGTGGTGGTGGCGCTTGCGACCCTGGCGCTGATCACGCAGGCCGGCGTCGTTGCGATCCAGCGTGCGTACCCTGCGCAAGGCAAGATGATCGAGGTCGCCGGCGCAACCCTCCACGTCGTCGAGATCGGGCCGCGCGAGGCCGCCGGCCCGCCCGTTGTCATGATCCACGGCGCGAGCTCGAATCTGGAGACCATGCGGCAGCCGCTCGGCGAACTGCTCGCCGGGAATCATCGGGTGATTCTGATCGATCGTCCCGGCCATGGCTGGAGCACGCGCGCGCGTCAGGAGGATTCGGCGCCGGCGATCCAGGGCGGAATGATCGAGGAAGCGCTGGAGAAGCTAGGTGTCGGCCGGGCGATCCTGGTGGTCCATTCCTGGGCCGGCGCGCTCGGCGTACGGATGGCGCTGGATTATCCGCAACGCGTCGCCGGGCTGGTGATGCTGGCGCCGGTGGCCTATCCGTGGCGCGGCGGCGTCGGATGGTACAACAAGCTCGTCACCACCCCGGTGATCGGCCCGCTGCTGGCCTATACGATCACGCTGCCGCTCGGCACCCTCCTAACCGGGCCCGGCGCCCGCGCCGTGTTCCTGCCGCAGACCATGCCGCCCGATTTCGTCAGCAATACCGCGACGCCGTTGTTGCTGCGTCCGCGCGCGTTCCTCGCCAATGCCCGCGATCTGATGACGCTGAAGGCGGCGGTGGCCGAGCAGGCGCCGCGCTACGGCGATATCGGCGCGGCCACGGTGGTGATCACGGGCGATACCGACAACACCGTGTCGCCGAACATCCATTCACGGCCGTTCGCAGCCGCGGTGCCGAATGCAAAACTGATCGTGCTGCCGGGTGTCGGCCACATGGTGCAAAACGCAGCACCCGAACTCGTCATGCGCGAGGTCGACGCCATGATCGGCGGTATCGCGCGCCGCACCGCTGCCTTGCGCCAATAGCAGCGGGACAAGCAGCTTAATGCCGCAGCAGCGACAGGACGAGCGCGAGCGCGAGCAGCGCGGCCAGACCCTGCCAGAATCGAACCGGGTTGCGTTCATAGAATGTCGGCGGCCGGCGCACCGCAACCGGCGCGCGCGCCGGTCCGGTCTCCATCTCCACCGCAAATTCGATCATGTCGCGAAAACGCTTGGCGGGATCGATGGCGATCGCCCGTCCGATCGCAGCTTCGAGCCAGGCCGGGAGGTCCGGGCGCAGGGCGGAGAGCGACTTCGGCCGCTCGCGACGCGGCGGGCTGGTGGCATCGGGATTGCCGTAAGGGAATTCGCCGGTGAAGGCGCGGAACATGGTGATACCCAGCGCATACAGGTCTGTGGCCTCGTTGCCAGGTTCGCCGTCGAACATTTCGGGCGCCATATAGGCAACGGTGCCTGGAATGTTCTCTGGAGGGGAATCCTCCAGCCCGGGGACGCGCACCACCCCGAGATCGAGCAGCTTGAGCGATCCGTCAGGTTCGAGCATGACGTTGTCCGGCTTGATATCGCGGTGGATGATCCCGGCGCGATGCAACGCCGCGGCGCCGCGAGCCAGTTTGATCGCGATATTGCGTCCCTCCTCCAGACCGAGGCGGCGCGTCAGCCGTGTTTCCAGCAGTTCGCCCTGGTAGAGCGGCATCACCGTGTAAAGGCAGGTCTGGCGGCCGGGCGGCAGCTCGATGGTGCGGCAGACCCACGGGCTGTGCACCCGCGCGCCCACCCATGCCTCGCGCACGAAGGCGGCGCGATAGGTGGCGACCGCCGCCACCTGCGGCTTTGGAAATTTCAGCACCACCTCGCCGCCCTCGATCTCGTCGATCGCACCGAACAACCGGGTGTACCTTCCGTCGGACACCGGCACCTTGAGCAGGAAACCATCGACCGTCTCGCCGTCGACCGGCACCGGGATCAGCGGCAGCTGGCCGATGGCTGCGCCGATATCGGCGGATTCGAGCGTCGGCAATTCGACCACGTCGATCACCAGAGCGGTGCAATTATCGGTGCTGCCGGAGTCCAGCGCCGCCGCAACCAGCGCGCGTGCGGCTTCGTCCGAAGCCGAGCGCTCGCGCAGGATGTCGGCGATGGTGTCGGCGGTCAGAACCCCGTGCACGCCGTCGCTGCACAGCAGGAAGCGGTCGTGCCGCGCCAACGGCTGGGTCGCATAGTCGAGCCGCACCTCGGTTTCGACGCCCAGCGCGCGGTTGAGGATGCTCGACCGGCCGCCGGCATCCTCTCGCACATGATCGGTGGTGAGGCAGCTGAGGCGGTCGCCGCCGAGCCGGTAGGCGCGGGTGTCGCCGACATGGAGGATGTGCGCGATCCGGCCGCGCAGCACCAGCGCGGTGAAGGTGCAGCCCATCCCCGCCAGCGTGGCATCGCGCTGGCTCTGCGAGTAGATCCAGCCGTTGAGCGCGGTGACGACGTTGGCGGCGGCACGCCGCACTTCCATCGTTTCGGGCAGGTCGCAAAACCCATCCAGGAAGCCGCGCACCGCCGTCTCGGCGGCGACGCGACCGCCCTTGGCGCCGCCAATTCCATCCGCGATCGCCGCCACCACGTCGTGGCGCGGTTGCGGCAACTCCCAGCCGAAAACGGCGCCGGCAAAATCCTCGTTGCGTTCGCGGGGCCCGGTCTGCGAAGCGAAGCCCACGCTTGCCCTGACGCCGGAGACCTCTTCAGCCATCGCCACTGCTCCATTTCCGCGGGGCGGTCGGTAGTGTCTCAGTTTGAAATTTGAGAGGTCTTGACGGCCAGTCTCCGCGCGACCAACTCCGTGCTATGCTTGGTGCAGGGCCAATGCGTTTCCAAAAAGTTCGAGAACCATTGCCACGCTACAACAAGCGCTATGAAATTGAATTTTCAAACTGAGACATTGTCGACGGGGCGAATGATGGCGCAAGCGATGGTGCAAGGTTCAATTCCGTCGCAGCTTCAATTCTCCAGCCTGCAGCGATCATAGAGGAAACTGCCGCCGGTGGAGGAGGCGAGAATGACTTTCAGATCTCCGGACTTTCGATCAAGCGTGTAGTTCCAGCGGTTCTCGTCGCGCCACGAAATCATGCGGTCATTGATCTCGGCCGGATTGGTATCGACGGTGCTGCGATCGTAGTCGATCTTGATCTGAAAGCTCGTGCCGCTGGCCGGATTGGTGCAGGTGATCGCGGTCTCGCCGGCCATGGCGGGGCCGCCGATCCCGAACGTCAAGGCGCCGATTCCCGCCGCCAGTATCCGCGTTTGAACTAGAGGTAGAAACACTTTGCTGCCCATTTTGTAATCATGGATGCATATTTCATGGTCAAATTACCTGGGCCCAGCCCGGGAAACGCCGCCAATCATCGCTTAATTAGCTGGCATAGTTTTTGCGGTGATTCAATCGCTCGGCTGTATGACTTCAACTCACAATTGCATTTAATTTGGGGGAAGGAACATGGCACTTGTACCATCACCACAATGGCTTGATTCCGGAAACAACGCTTGGCAACTGGCGGCGGCGACCTTCGTCGGGCTGCAAAGCATTCCCGGACTAACGGTTCTCTACGGTGGCATCGTCAAGAAGAAATGGGCGATCAACTCCGCCTTCATGGCGATCTACGCGTTCGCGTCGGTCTTGGTCGTCTGGGTCCTGTTCGACTACAACATGGCGTTCGGGCCGCAATGGTTTCCATTCCTCGGCACACCGGGCCTGGCGACATCGGCTGTATTTACCACCGGCCAGGCGACGGTCCCGGCCGCCGCCGCGGGCATGCCGGCTCTCACCTTTCCGATGGCGACCCTGATCTTCTTCCAGTTCGTGTTCGCTGCCATCACCGTCATCATTCTCGCCGGTTCCGTGCTCGGTCGCATGAACTTCACGGCGTGGATGATCTTCTGCCCGGTGTGGATGACGCTGGTCTATACCGTGGGGGCCTTCAGCCTGTGGGGTGGCGGCTGGCTCGCCGGCATGGGCGTCGCCGACTTCTCGGGCGGCTACGTCATCCATCTTGCCGCCGGAACGTCAGGCTTCGTTGCCGCATGGGTGATAGGCCCGCGGCTGCAGGCCGATCGCGACCACTTCCCGCCCAATAGTCTGCTGATGACGCTGGTCGGTGCCGGCATCCTGTGGCTGGGCTGGAACGGGTTCAACGGCGGCGATCCCTATTTTGCCAACGCCGATGCCGGCGCGGCGGTGCTCAATACCAACACCTGTACCGCGGTGGCCCTGCTGGTTTGGACGCTGATGGACAAGATGACCTATGGCAAGCCGTCGGTGCTCGGCGCGGTCAACGGCATGATCGCCGGTCTGGTCGCAATCACTCCCGCTGCCGGCTATGTCGATGGCATGGGTGCGATCATCATCGGCATATGTGCCGGCATCATCCCGTGGCTCGCCATGAACAAGCTGCAAAAGACCGGCTTCATGATGAAGGTGGACGATACGCTGAGCGTGTTCTCGACCCACGGCGTGGCCGGGCTGATGGGCGGCCTGCTGACCGGCATTTTCGCCAATCCCGCCATGCTGATGTACATCGGCACCGACAAGGAGGCGCCGGGCATCAACGTGACCGGCTGGCTCTATGGCAACGCCGATCAGTTCCTGCTCCAGGCCGAAGGCGCGGCGTTCATCATCGTGTACAACGCGATCGCGACCTACATTATCCTCAAGGTGATCTCGATCATCGTGCCGCTGCGTATGGACGATGCCACGCTCAAAGTCGGAGACGATGCGGTCCACGGCGAGACGGCCTACGCGATCGGTGCCGAGGGCGAATAGTCGGCTCCTCACACCTTGGGGTCCGCGGGCCGACTTCTGCCCCGCGGGCCCACAGCCCCAAGGCCGGTCAAGCCTGACCGGAGCCTGGGGCCTTTTTTTGTGCCGTATAGAACCATGCCGTTTGTTTCGCGGGAGCGGCGCGGCAAGGCTGTTATATTACTCGGTCTTCCCGCTATTTGGTCTTCCCGTCCTTGTCGTATTGCGAAATAAACGCCCACAGATCGTTGATTTCTTTTTCGTCCTTGATGCCGACGAAGGTCATCTTGGTGCCCGGGATTTTTGCTTTGGGATCCTTGATGTATTCCTTGAATTCGGCCTCGTTCCAGGTGATGCCGGAATTCTTGTTGGCGTCGGAGTAGCTGTAACCCGGCGCCGTGCCGGACTTGCGACCGTCCAGGCCGTTGAGCTCGGGGCCGACCTTGTTCTTGGCGCCTTCGCCGATCGCGTGGCAGGCCAGGCATTTGTTGAATGACGTCTTGCCGGCGGCGACGTCCTGCGCCAGCGCGGCAGATGCGGCTGCGGACGCGGCGAGGATAACCAGCGCGCTCAGTGTCGGTTTTTTCATCGGTCTGCTCTTTGTGGGTTCGGGTGGCTTGATGGCCTTTGTGGCATGGGCCGCTTGCTATGGACAAGCCGCGAAGCGCTTGTCGGTTTCACCGGCCTTGCCTGCATGGTTTTGGATAGTTGGCGTTGCCAGCCTGCCCATCCCCGGGCGATCTACCCAAAGCGGTCCAGACGTGCTTGATTTGCCATCACAAATCGACCAATGCAGGCGCCGGCGCGCGCCAGGCGGCGGCGGGAGAAATCGACATGACCATCATGATGCCGGCATCGGATCAGGCGGTTCTGGTACGCCGCGACGCCATCGTGGCGGCGCTGCGCGCGATCGTGCCGGGCGAGGGCGTGATCGACAGCGCTGCCGAAATGATGCCCTTACGAATCCGATGGCCTGATGGCGTATCGCCAGCCGCCGATGGTCGTGGTGCTGCCGGACACCACCGAACAGGTGTCGCGGGTCCTGAAATACTGCTTCGAGCAGGGCATCAAGGTGGTGCCGCGCGGCTCCGGCACCTCGCTGTCCGGCGGCGCGCTGCCGCTGGCCGACGGCGTGCTGCTCGGCCTCGGCAAATTCAAGCGCATCCGCGAGATCGATTTCGACAACCGCGTGGTGGTGACCGAGCCCGGGGTGACCAATCTCGCCATCAGCCAGGCGGTGGCCCACGCCGGATTTTATTATGCGCCCGATCCGTCGTCGCAGATTGCCTGCTCGATCGGCGGCAATGTCGCGGAGAATTCCGGCGGCGTGCATTGCCTGAAATACGGCATGACCACCAACAACGTGCTCGGCTGCGAAATCGTGCTGATCATCGGGCGAAATCATCAAGGTCGGCGGCAAGTCCGCCGGAGACCTCCGGCTACGACCTGATGGGCATCATCACCGGGTCCGAAGGCCTGCTCGGCGTCATCACCGAGGTCACGGTGCGGATTCTGCAGAAGCCGGAGACCGCGCGGGCGCTGATGGTCGGCTTCGCGCAGGTCGAGGCGGCCGGCGAATGCGTGGCGCGGATCATCGGCGCCGGGATCATTCCGGGCGGCATGGAAATGATGGACAAACCGGCGATCCACGCCGCCGAAGCCTTCGTCCATGCCGGCTATCCGCTCGACGTCGAGGCGCTGCTGATCATCGAACTCGATGGTCCCGGCGTCGAGGTCGATGAACTGATCAGCCGCGTCGAGGCGATCGCGCTGGGCTGCGGCTCGACCACCTGCCAGATCTCCACTTCCGAAGCCGAGCGCAATCTGTTCTGGGCCGGCCGCAAGGCGGCGTTTCCGGCCGTCGGGCGGATCTCGCCGGATTATCTCTGCATGGACGGCACCATTCCGCGCGGCGCGCTGCCGAAGGCCCTGGCGCGCATCCGCGATCTGTCGGAGAAATACGGCCTTGCGCGTCGCCAATGTGTTTCATGCCGGCGACGGCAATCTGCATCCGCTTGATCCTGTACGATGCCAACAAGCCCGGCGAGATGGACAGGGCGGAGGCCTTCGGCGCCGATATCCTGCGCTGCTGCGTCGAACTCGGCGGCGTCCTGACCGGCGAACATGGCGTCGGCGTCGAGAAGCGCGACCTGATGCCGGAGATGTTCAGCGAGATCGATCTCAACCAGCAGCAGCGGCTGAAATGCGCGTTCGACGCGCAGGGGCTGCTCAATCCCGGCAAGGTGTTTCCGACCCTGCATCGCTGCGCCGAACTCGGCCGCGTCCATGTCCATGGCGGCAAGCTCGCTTTCCCCGAACTGCCGCGGTTTTGAACGCATGACTTCGCTCAATTTTCGATCGTCATTGCCCTGCCACCGGGCGGCGCTTGGCGCCGACCCGTTGGCGGACGATGACAACAGAGGCCGGACCTGACACCGTGGACACCTTGAAAGTACGTGACGCCGCAGACGTCGAGCAGGTGGTGCGCTCCGCGCTCGCCAGCGAACAGCCGCTGGAAATCATCGGCCATGGCTCCAAGCGGCTGATCGGCCAGCCGATGGCGACCAATGCGCTGCTCGATCTGTCGGCGCTGAATGCGGTGACGGCCTATGAGCCGAACGAACTGATCATCACCGTGCAGGCCGGCGCGCCGCTCGCCGATGTGCTGTCGCTGATCGATTCCAAGAACCAGCAATTCGCGTTCGAGCCGATCAACACCTCGCAGCTGCTGGGCACGCCGGATATCGGCACCATCGGCGGCATGATCGGCGCCGGCCTGGCCGGTCCGCGCCGCATCAAGGCCGGCGGCGCGCGCGACCATCTGTTGGGCGCGCATGCGGTGTCCGGGCTTCGGCGACAGTTTCAAGGCCGGCGGCAAGGTCGTGAAAAACGTCACCGGCTACGATCTCTGCAAGCTGCTGGCGGGATCCTGGGGCACGCTGGCGGTGATGACCGAAGTGACCTTGAAGGTGATGCCGAGGCCCGAGAGCGAACGCACGCTGGTGCTGCGCGGGCTGGACGACGTCACCGCGAACCGGGCGATGACGGCGGCGCTGGGCTCGCCGTTCGATGTGTCGGGCGCGGCGCATCTGCCGAACTCGGCGTTTCGAGCGGCGGCGCGGGCGGCGTTGGCGGATCTCGGATCGCCGCAGCAGGCGGTCACGCTGCTGCGGCTGGAAGGCATTGCGGCGTCGGTCGTCCATCGCGCCGCCGCGCTTGGCGCAGGTGCTGGCGCCGTTTGGGGCGGTGGAGATTCTCGAAGATGCGGCCTCGGCGGCGATCTGGGGTTCGGTTCGCGACGTTCAGCCGTTCGCGGCCAACGGCGCGCTGGGAGCGTGGCCGGTGTGGCGCATCGTCTGTCCGCCGGCCTCGGGCGGCGCGCTCGGCCAGCGGCTGGCGCGCGATACCGGCGGCGACGTGTTCTACGACTGGGGCGGCGGCCTGATCTGGGCGGCGCTGCCGCCGAAGCCCGACGCCCAGGCCGCGCTGGTGCGTCGAGCGCGTCGATGCCGTCGGCGGCCACGCCACGCTGCTGCGCGCCTCCGAGCAGGTACGACGCAATGTCGATGTGTTTCATCCGCAGCAAGGCGGCCTTGCCGCGCTCGGCGAACGCGTCCGCCACAGCTTCGATCCGAAGAACATCCTCAATCGCGGCCGGCTGACGCGAGGATCCGCGACATGAAAACCGAATTCAGCCTCGCGCAACTCGCCGATCCCGATATCGCGGAAGCCGACAAGATCCTGCGCGCCTGCGTGCATTGCGGGTTCTGCACCGCGACCTGCCCGACCTATGTGCTGCTCGGCGACGAACTCGATAGCCCGCGCGGCCGCATCTATCTGATCAAGGAGATGCTGGAAAAGGACCGGCCGCCGACGCCGGAGGTGGTCAAGCACATCGACCGCTGTCTGTCCTGCCTCGCCTGCATGACCACCTGTCCGTCGGGCGTGAACTACATGCATCTGGTCGATCAGGCGCGGGTCGAGGATCGAAAGGGACTATACCAGGCCGCTGACCGAGCGGGCGTTGCGCGCGGTGCTGGCCTGGGTGCTGCCGCGGCCCGGACTGTTTCGCGTCAGCATGATCCTGGCGCGGCTCGGCCGGCCGCTGGCCGCGCTGCTGCCGGCCTCCAAGGCGGCCGCGGCGTCGCCGACTTTATTGCGGCGAATCAAGGCGATGCTGGCTCTGGCGCCGCGCCGCCTGCCGTCGCCCGGACCGGCCGGCGGCAGCGTCTTTCCGGCCGCAGGGCGACACGGCGCGGACGGGTCGCACTGCTGCAGGGCTGCGCCCAGCAGGTGCTGGCGCCGCGCATCAATCAGGCCGCCATCAATCTGCTGACGCGTCACGGCATCGAGGTCGTGCTGGTCAAGGACGAGCAATGCTGCGGCGCGCTGACCCATCACCTCGGGCGCGACGGCGACGCGCTGGCGCGCGCCCGCGCCAACATCACGGCCTGGCTCGACGAAGCCGAGCGAGGTGGCCTCGACGCCATCCTGGTGACGACATCGGGTTGCGGCACGGTGATCAAGGACTATGGCTTCATGCTGCGCGAGGACCGCGATTTCGCTGGCCGCCGCCGCTAAGGTTTCGGCGCTGGCCAAGGACATCACCGAATATGTCAGCGGCATCGATCTGCAGCCGGCAGCAGCAACACGGCGATATCGTCATCGCCTATCACTCGGCCTGTTCGCTGCAGCACGGACAGAAAATCACGCAGGCCTCCGAAAGAATTGCTTTCCAAGAACGGATTCGTGGTGAAAGATGTACCCGAGAGCCATTTGTGTTGCGGTTCGGCGGGGACTTACAACATTCTCCAGCCTGACATTGCGAACAGATTGCGCGATCGAAAGGTCGCCAATATTGCGATGGTCAAGCCGGACATGATTGCTGCGGGCAATATTGGATGCATGGTGCAGATTGCCGGTGGTACGTCAGTTCCTGTGGTGCACACGATTGAGCTTCTCGATTGGGCGACGGGCGGTCCCCGGCCAGGATTGAACTGATCGATTGGCCCCGCGCGGCAGGCGGACGACATGAAACGCTCGATGGACATTGATCGATAGACATTGATCGGCGGCAACAGGAGGATCACGATGGCTAAGGGAAAAAAGAACAAAAAAGACAAGAAGAGTAAAAAGAACAAGAAAAAGCTTCTGACGGCGAAGAAGAAAATCCGCGAAGAAATCTTCGAAGAAAGCGGCCAAGAAATCTGCCAAGAAGTCGGTGAAAAAAGCCAAGAAATCGGCGAAGAAATCGGCGAAGAAATCCGCCAAAAAATCCAAGGCGGCCGCGCCGAAAAAATCGGCGAAGAAGGCCAGCGCCAAGAAGGCCAGCGCCAAGAAGAGCCTTGCGAAAAGGACGGCAGCTCCGGCCGCGGTTGCCAAACCAGCATGCACCAAAACCTGCGGCAGCGCCGGTCGGCTGCGCCAAAGCCGGCGCCAGCTCCGAGCCAGCTCCAAGGCCGGCCCCCGCGCCCGCCCCATCGGCACCGAGCTGGGCGGCTCCAAGTCCTGCTGCATCCAGTCCTGCTGCATCAAGTCCAGCTGCACCAAGCCCCGCTGTATCCAGTCCCGCGCCGTCGTGGGGACATTCGTCCTCCAGTGAAGGCGACGACAAATACAAATAGCGGAGCGCGTTCCGGTTACCGTGGATCGTGTTTCGGGCCGCAGCGCCCGTCGCTGCGGCCTTTTTTGTGCCGGCTCGCGGGCTGGAGTTTGGCCTTGGCCAAGGTGAATCGATTCGATGGGCACTTCGGCCGGCACCGCCAGCGGATGCTTTGGCAAGTCGGCGCTCGCCTCTACCACCCAACCAAAATGTCGCTCAACCGGCACCGCGATCAGCTAAAGTTGTTGTCGGAATGCAACACCCGCCGACAACATTTCGCGGAAATGGCCGTAACGCCTAAAAAGTCGGCAGATGCTTGTCTTTTTTGCTTCCCGCAACGGGCGGCGCGTTCCAGATTGCGGTCACGTTAAGGAATTTGGTTGCAGTCGATTATCGCTTGCCCTTGGGGGCGTCGGAATCGGGCTGATCTTTAAAATGTGATGGGGATCGTCATGAAGAAACTGGTTTTGGTCGCAGCGACGCTTGCGATGACTGCAGGTTCGGCGTTCGCAGCGGATATGCCTCTGAAGGCCGTCAAGGCCCCGCCGCCGGCAGCGTTCGATCCGTGGGATATCGCCTTCGGCAGCGCGGTCATGAGCGACTACATCTTCCGCGGCGTAACCCAGTCCAACCACAACCCGTCGGTGACGGCCTATTTCGAGCCGCGCTACAACGTGAACAAGGACCTGCAGCTGTACATCGGTACCTCGACCGAAAGCATCTCCTTCGCCAACCGCGCCGCCGCCGAAGTCGACGTCTACGGCGGTATCCGCCCGACCTTCGGCGCCTTCGCCTTCGATTTCGGTGTCTGGGGTTACCTGTATCCGGGCGGCAGCTGCGCCGACAACGTCCTCACGGGCGGGGTCCCCGGCGGCAATGTTTGCCCGGTCAGCAGCAACACGATTTTCCTCGCAGACGGAAACGTGATGAAGAAGGACGTCAGCTTCTTCGAAGCCTACGGCAAGGTTAACTACACCATCAACGACAACTGGCAGTTCGGATTGAACGAGTACTATTCGCCGAACTTCCTGAACTCGGGCGCCTGGGGCAACTACTCCTCGATCACCGGCAAGTACACCGCGCCCGCCACCACGTTCGGCACCAGCGGCGTCGGCATGTACGTGTCCGGCGAGTTCGGCCGGCAGTGGCTCGGTACTTCCGATGCATTCTACGGCACTGGCATCGGTACCGTCTTCGCGGCCGGCATCCCCTACGCCAGCTACGATACCTGGAACATCGGCATCGGCTTCACCTACAAGGTGTTCACGCTCGATCTGCGCTACTCCGACACCGATCTGTCGAAGGGTGACTGCAACGCCTTCACCAGCGCTTTCAACGCTTCCGGAACCACCAACGTCACCTCGATCAATCCGACCGGCGCAGGTTCGAACTGGTGCGGCGCGGCCGGCATCGTCAAGCTCTCGGCTCGACCTGACCGCGATGACCAACCTGAAGTAAGCCATTCTCTCGAGCACCAAGGGGCGGCAGAGCAATCTGCCGCCCCTTTTGCTTGCCGGAGCCGAATGACGGGATCGGCCGCGGGCGGCGATCGGCGCGATCAGCCGCAACGGACAGCGGAATAAATCCAATCTTTCGCGAGCCGTCGCCGGCCGTGACCACAGCGATGCCCGTCGCGCCACGCCGGGGACGTCGTCAGGACGGCTTGGCGTCCTCGCGTTGGTTGTGCAGCGCAAACCGATCACCGTCGTGGGTCAGCACGACATTGCGCCGGTGGAAGGCCTGCAGCGTGCTGCGGTGGCCGATCGACACGATGGTGGTGGCCGGCAATTTCTCCTCGAGCAGCTGGTAGAGCGCCGCCTCCGCGGCTTCATCGAGCGAGGCGGTGGCTTCATCGAGGAACAGATATTGCGGCGCGTGCAACAGCGCGCGTGCGACCCCGAGCCGCTGCTGCTCGCCGAGCGAGAGCATTCGATTCCAGTGCGCATCCTCTTCCAGCCGCGGTGCGAGCTGCGGCAGTCCCACCGAGATGAGAACATCGCGGACCTGATCCGGACTGAACGCGCTCGCTTCCGCGGGGTAGACGATCGCCGCCTGCAGCGAACCGATCGGAAAATACGGCCGCTGCGGCAGCATCATCAGCGTGGCGTTGGCCGGAATCGCGATCGACCCGGTCCCGAACGGCCAGATATCGGCGATGGCGCGGAACAGCGTCGACTTGCCGGCGCCGGACGGACCGGTCAGCAAGGTGCGCTCGCCGCTTCGGATATTGAAGCCGTTCGCCGTCACCAGCGGGGCGCCATTGGGCAGGGTGACCACGAGCTTCTCGATGTCGATGACCGCCGCCTTGTCGTCCGACGCGACATGAAGGATGTTTTCCTTGATGATCAGCGTGGCGGCATTCTCGATCGCTGTCTCGAACCCGCTGAGCCGTGCCACCACCGACTGCCATTCGGCCAGCGTCCGGTACGACGAGATGAAGAACGACAGCGAATCCTGCACGCTGCTGAAGGCGGATGCGGTCTGCATCATGCCGCCGAGCTGGATCTTCTCGGCAAAATAAGCCGGCGCAATCAGCACATAGGGAAAGATGACGGAAGCCTGCGAATAGGTGGCGGTAAAGGCGGTCAGCTTCTTGGTGCGCCGCATGATGCCGAGCCAGTTATCGACCACCAGCCCGAATCGCGACAGCAACCGCGTGCGCTCGACCGGTTCGCCATGCAGCAACGCGATCTGTTCGGCGTTTTCCCGCGCCCGGACCAGATTGAAACGAAAATCGGCCTCATAGCGCTGCTGCTGGAAATTGAGCCCGACCAGCGGCCAGCCGATCAGATGGGTCAATACCGTCCCGATCAACGCATAGATCAGCGCGCCCCACACCAGATAACCGGGAATCGGGATGTCCTTGCCGAACAGATGCAGCGGCGCTTCGTTGGACAAGGTCCATAGGATGACGATGAACGATGCGAGGGTTACGACCGCACTCAGCAGGCCGATGCCGAGCGCAAGGGTCTGCTCCACGAAACGCTGGGTGTCGTCGGCGATGCGCTGGTCCGGGTTGTCGGCGGCGTCGCCGAGCAGCTGCATCCGATAGTGATTGGCGTTGTGCAGCCAGCCGCCGAGATATCGCGTGGTCATCCAGCGCCGCCAGCGGATCTGCAGCCACTGATTGAGGTAGAGCTGATAGACGTTGAGCGCGACCCAGAATGCCGCCAGAACGCAGAAATAGGCGATCTGGTAGGTAAAGACGGCCTGGTTACGCTCCTGCAGCGCATTGTAGAAAACATTGTTCCAGTGGTTGAACAGAACGGTCAGGAATACGGTCGCAAGTTCGATGGCGATCACCGCGGCCAGCAGGCCGCGGCCGGCCCATTTGTCCTCGGAGCGGAAATACGGAGCTGCGATCCGCCATACGGTCGCGAGCGTCGAGCGGATGTTGTTCACAGATTACCGTCTCCTGAAGAATGGCTTCAAAGGCCTGAAAATATGGGAGAATTGACGGGAAATTAGACTAAAGTCGTAGATTTCCCGGTCCGGGTTGGCTTGTCGTCGCCGCCGAGTTAACCCTAGCATGGTATATAACGGCGAGGGGCGGGGGCGCCTTCACACTTCGCGAGGTTGTGAGCGGAATTTGGTGCTGCCAAATTACGCAGCTATTTCGCGCATTGCAGAGACGCTCCCGCGATCGCGCCAGGCACGCCTGACCGTCCACGCTGGTCGGGGTGCCGCATACTGGCGTGGGGAGGAACCGCAATGTGGAATCAAGTCTATAATCCTTTTGGCAACACGACGCTTTCGACCATCGCCGCGGCGATACCCGTCGTCACGCTGCTGGTTCTGATCGCGAGCGGCAAGGTCAAGGCGCATATCGCGGCCATCATTGCGCTGGTGCTGGCCAATCTGGTGGCGATCGTGCTTTTCACCATGCCGGCCAACATGGCGATCCGCGCTTCGTTGCTGGGCATCGTCAGCGGCTTCTTTCCGATCGGCTGGATCGTGCTCAACGTCATCTTCATGTACCAGCTCACGGTGACGCGCCGGCCGGTTTGAAATGCTCAAGCGCGCCGTCGGCGGTGTGACCGCAGACCGACGGTTGCAGCTGCTGCTGATCGCATTCTCGTTCGGCGCCTTCTTCGAGGGCGCCTCCGGCTTCGGCACGCCGGTGGCGATCACGGGTGCGATCCTGATCGGGCTCGGCTTCTCGCCGCTGGCGGCATCCGGCCTGTCGCTGATCGCCAATACGGCGCCGGTGGCCTATGGCGCGCTCGGCACCCCGATCCAGGGCCTGGCTTCGGTGACCGGCCTCGATCCCTATCTTCTGGGCGCGATGGTCGGACGGCAATTGCCGATCTTCTCGCTGATGGTGCCGTTCTGGGTGGTGTGGGCGTTCGCCGGCTTCAAAGGCATGAAGGAGGTCTGGCCGGCGATCCTGGTGACCGGCCTGTCGTTCGCGATCCCGCAATTCCTGATCTCGAACTATATCAATCCGTGGATTGTCGACATCGGCGCATCGCTGATCTCGATGGGCTGCCTGATCCTGTTCCTGAAAGTCTGGCAGCCGAAGGTGCTGTGGCTGTCGCCGGCGCTGCGCGGCAAGTGATGAATCCGCCAGCACCATGGCGCCGGCGAAGCTGATCGATCCGGCGCCCCTGACGCCGGGGGAACTGCTTCACCGCGCTGCTGCCGTGGATCATCCTCTGCGCCATCCTGCTGATCTGGGGCACCGACTGGTTCAAGGCGGCGGTCAATCCGATCTTCACCTGGAACTATCCGGTGCCCGAGCTGCACAACATGATCAACAAGGTTGCGCCGGTGGTGCCGACGCCGACCAAGGAATCCGCGGTGTTCTCGTTCACCTATCTGTCGTTTACCGGCACCGGCATTTTGATCGCCGCGATCATCGCGGGCTTCATCATGGGGCTGTCGCCGGGCAAGATCATCTCCGAATACGGACGCACCATAAAAATATGCGCGTATTCGCTGATCACGATCTCGGCGATGCTGGCGATCGGTACCCTGACCCGGCTTGTCCGGAGTCGACGCGACCCTCGGTCTCGCCTTCGCCGCGACCGGCGTGCTCTATCCCTTCTTCGGCACCCTGCTTGGCTGGCTCGGGGTCGCGCTGACCGGATCGGATACCGCGTCGAATATCCTGTTCGGCAATCTGCAGAAGATCACGTCGCAACAGCTCGGCCTCTCGCCGATCCTGATGGCCGCGGCCAATTCGTCCGGCGGCGTGATGGGCAAGATGATCGACGCGCAGTCGATCGTGGTCGCCTCCACCGCCACCAACTGGTTCGGACACGAAGGCACCATTCTGCGCTTCGTGTTCAAGCACTCGATCGCGCTGGCCTGCCTGGTCGGCCTGTTTGTGATGCTGCAGGCCTATGTCTATCCGTTCACGGCGATGGTCCTGAAGTAAGCGATCGGTTCCGACACCAACGAAAATCCCCGCGGCCGATGGGCCGCGGGGATTTGTTTTTCGGACTGACGATTTTTTGTAGCGGCCAATCTGGTCAATGCCGCGCTTGCCCATTAGAACAGCGCGCGGCCGCAAGCGCCGGGATATTTCGAGAGGCCGCATGTTTTCAGCGACAGGGTTTTTGAGGCGGGCCGCAGCGGCGCTGGTGCTGGCGGCCGCGGCCTTGAGCGCCGTCCCGGCTGGCGCCGATGAGGGGTTTCCGTTCGGATTCGAGATGACACTGGATGTCGGCGCGTCAGCCCGGATCGAAGCGGCTGCCGACGCTGGAGATCGGCGACAACGGCGAAGCGACGCTCGAACTGTGGTGCAAGGGCGGCAAGGGTCAGTTTTCGGTGGCCGGCAACACCGTGATTTTCGTCGCCGGTCCGCTGCAGGATCGGGCCTGCGCGTCGACACAGGCAGCAGGCTGACGATGAACTGGTCGCTGCATTGAGCGAGGCCGAGACCTGGAAGCGGCAGGGCGATTTCGGTTTCGTTCATCGGATCGAGATCGCTGCGATTCCGGATCAATACCAACTGAAAATCTTGAGAGCGATGTTTTCGCGAGTCGCCCTGCACGAAACCGCCCGCTCAGCAGATAACTTCCCTTCGCCATCGCAAAGAAAATCCACCACAGCGTCGCCGGGTCGTGGTGATAATAGGAAAGATTGGCCGCCAGCGCGCATTTGACGGCTTCGTTGCCGCCGAAAATCCGATCGAGCTTTTGCGAGTTGCCGCGCTCGATGACCAGCACCTTGCGTCCGGCGCGCGCAGGATCGCGCCGGCCGTCAAGCCTCCGAGGCCGGCGCCGATCACCACTACGTCACAGCGCGCCATTAAGCGATAAACCCCGAAAACCCTGGCCCGGACATGGCGTGTTCATTGCCGCTACGGCGCGGCAAGTCAAATGCGCGATTGCAGGGAGCGAGTGCGCGTCGAAGCTGCCCGGACTGACGGCAGCCGGGCTACTTCCAGGCCGACTTGTCAGCGTCCCAGCGCTGGCCCCTGAATTCCTTGGCCAGCGCGTCGACCGAGCCGTTGTCGTCCTGCTGGTCGCCTTCCTCGTCGCCGCTGGCCTCGTCGGTCAGATTGAGTTTGGGGCCGGCGGCTTCGTCCGCCGTCGAAATGACGGGATTGCCGATCCACAGCATCAGCCGGTCGGACACACCGGGCTTGTCCGCCGCCACCAGCGCGGTCACCTCGATGGTCTCGGTGAGGTCGAGCGCGGGGAAGAGTCTGGCTCGGCCGCTTGAAGGTCAATTTCAGCTTTCCGGTATTGGCGTTCCATGCCGACGACGACGATTTCGCCGCAAGCGTTTTCGTCAGCACATTGGCGATCGCCGCGGCGAGCTTGTCCTTGTTGAGCTCGTCGCCGTCGCGCCAGTCGGCGGCCGCGAAACGGATGGTGCGTTCCATTTCCACGACGCCGCTGGTCCAGCCGGCGGCGACCACGCCGGGCGACGACTTCGACTTCGCGATCAGCGCGGCGGCGCGATCCGGATCGACGCTGATGTTGATGGTCTGCTCGCCGGCGCGCAGCGCGTCGCAGGTGACGGCAAGGCTGCTCGAGGGAAACCTCGACGTCCTGCCCCTTCAGTCCCTTCAGGAAATCCGCCGCCGCGTCCAGCTTCACCTTGACGGCAATCGATTCCGGAGAAACCTCGGTAAAATCCTTGGGCGTCGCCGTGATGCCGTCGTCGGTCGACTGGTTGTCCTGGAATTCCTTTTCGCTGAGATCGGAATTGTCCGTCGAGGTCACCTCGGTCACGGTCTGGCCGACGCTGATCTGCCCCTTGAATTCGAACGTGTCGCCGGTCGGCCTGCGCACCAGTTTCACCGTCACCGGCAATTTGTCGCCGAGGCTCTGGGTGGCGCCGGTCAGGGTCTGGCCGTTGACCGCGAGATTGGCGACAAAGCGGTCCTTGCGGTCGGAGCCCTTCTGCCGCGGGATAGCAGACGTCGAGCACCGCCGAGGTGACGGTCTTGCCCTGACGGGTTTCCTTGAGGATGACGTCGGCATTGCCGTCCATCAACCCGTCGATCGACGTGAAATATCTGACTTCGTTGGCGCCCGGCGCGGCTTTCGGCGAAAGCTTCATTTCAGCGAAGGCGAGATCCGACGAGGCTGTCATCAGACCGACCAGGCAGAACAGAAGCGTGCGCATATGGGATTCCTCGAAAGATAGAACCAGGCGGTGCCGTCAAGTCCGTTCGATTCCGGCCGAATCGGAACCTGATCTTCACTAGCAAACCTCGCTATCATTCGCCAAAAAAGAAGGCCGCCCGGAGGCGGCCTTCGTCGATCGGTCCGGTCGATGGCGGCCGGCTTAGAAGCCCATGCCGCCCATTCCACCCATGCCGCCGCCCCCGCCGGGCATCGGCGGCGCCGGCTCCTTCGGCAGTTCGGCGACCATGGCTTCGGTCGTCACCAACAGGCCGGCCACCGAGGACGCGTCCTGCAGCGCGGTGCGCACCACCTTGGCCGGGTCGATGATGCCCTTGGCGACCATGTCGACATATTCTTCGGTCTGGGCATCGAAGCCGAACGTCTCGGACTTGTTCTCGAGGATCTTGCCGACCACGATCGAGCCTTCGACACCGGCATTCTCGGCGATCTGGCGGACCGGCGCTTCCAGCGCCTTCAGCACGATATTGATGCCGGCCTGCACGTCGGAGTTGTCGTTGGTGATGCGGCCGACCGCCTTCTTGGCGCGCAGCAGTGCGACGCCGCCGCCCGGCACGATGCCTTCCTGCACCGCCGCGCGGGTGGCATTGAGGGCGTCCTCGACGCGGTCCTTCTTCTCCTTTACCTCGACCTCGGTGGCGCCGCCGACGCGAATGATCGCGACGCCGCCGGCGAGCTTGGCCAGACGCTCCTGCAGCTTCTCGCGGTCGTAGTCCGAGGTGGTCTCCTCGATCTGCGCCTTGATCTGGCCGACCCGGGCTTCGATGTCCTTTTTCTTGCCGGCGCCGCTGACGATCGTGGTGTTTTCCTTGTCGATCACCACCTTGCGCGCGCGGCCGAGCATGTTGACGGTGACGTTTTCGAGCTTCATGCCGAGTTCATCCGAGATCAGCTGGCCGCCGGTCAGGATCGCGATGTCTTCCAGCATCGCCTTGCGGCGATCGCCGAAGCCGGGCGCCTTGACGGCGGCGACCTTGAGGCCGCCGCGCAGGCGGTTGACGACCAGCGTCGCCAGAGCCTCGCCCTCGACGTCTTCGGCGATGATCAGCAGCGGACGGCCCGACTGCACCACGGCCTCGAGCACCGGCAGCATCGACTGCAGGCCGGACAGCTTCTTCTCGTGCAACAGCACGTAGACGTCCTCGAGCTCGGCCGTCATCTTCTCGGCGTTGGTGATGAAATAGGGCGACAGATAGCCGCGGTCGAACTTCATGCCCTCGACGATGTCGACTTCGGTTTCGAGCGACTTGTTTTCCTCGACCGTGATGACGCCTTCATTGCCGACCTTCTGCATCGCCTGGGCGATCATCTTGCCGATCGCCGCGTCGCCGTTGGACGAGATGGTGCCGACCTGGGCGATTTCGGACGACGAGGCGACCGGCTTGGCGCGCTTCTCGAGGTCCTTGACCACGGCAGTCACCGCGATCTCGATGCCGCGCTTGAGGTCCATCGGGTTCATGCCGGCGGCAACCGATTTGGCGCCTTCGCGCACGATCGCCTGTGCCAGCACGGTGGCGGTGGTGGTGCCGTCGCCGGCGGTGTCGTTGGTCTTGGAGGCGACTTCGCGCAGCATCTGCGCGCCCATGTTCTCGAACTTGTCCTCAAGCTCGATCTCCTTGGCGACGGTGACGCCGTCCTTGGTGATGCGCGGCGCGCCGAAGCTCTTTTCGATGACGACATTGCGGCCCTTGGGGCCGAGCGTCACCTTCACCGCATTGGCGAGAATATCGACGCCGCGCAGCATGCGATCGCGCGCGTCTCCGGAAAATTTAACGTCCTTGGCAGCCATTTGAGTTGACTCCTGGATAATTGGATACAAGCGCTCGCGGCGCTTTTGGTTCGTCATGCCCGGGCAAAAGCGCGAAGCGCGTCTTTGCGCAAGATGACCCGGGCATCCATCCTCTTCGGAAGAGTCTGTGCGAAGGCGATGGATTGCCGGGTCAAGCCCGGCCACGACGACGGGAAAACGTTGCCGTCAGGCCAGCACGCCCATGATGTCGGATTCCTTCATGATCAGGAGTTCCTCGCCGTCGAGCTTGATCTCGGTGCCCGACCACTTGCCGAACAGCACGCGGTCGCCGATCTTGATGTCGATCGGGATCAGCTTGCCGGCCTCGTCGCGGCCGCCGGGCCCGACCGCGACGACCTGGCCCTCCTGGGGCTTTTCCTTGGCGCTGTCCGGAATGATGATGCCGCCCTTGGTCTTTTCCTCGGCGTCGATACGCTTGACCACGACACGGTCATGCAGCGGACGAAATTTGGTTTTAGCCATGACAGGTTCCTTTTGGAGGCTTCGGTTTTCAGGTTTCTGGTTTGCCATCGAAAGCGGCCTGCGAATACGGGCGTATTCGACACCGCGAAGGGCCAGAACAGTTCGCATCCTTAGCAATCACGCTCTCGGAGTGCTAATGGTGCGCCCGGGAATATGGCTTGACGCCGATCCTGTCAAGCAAGAGGGGGTTAAGTCCTTGGTGAGGCTGATATAGGATGCTTCAGGAAACCAAATCGGAGCGACGGCGTAATTTGTTGGACGTCATTGCTCCGACAGCAGTTTTGCGCTTGGCTGCGGGACGGGTGCGGTCACGAATTTGTTCGGGGGGAATACCATGGTCAGGTCACGTTAGCGCGCGGACGGTTGCCAATCTGGGGATCGCCTCGGCGCTGACGATATTCCTGGGGGCGTGCAGCAGCATGAGCCTGACGTCGACGCCGCGCTCCGGAGCCCGCCGTGGTGCCCGAAATGCCGGCGACGATCCGCTCGGACGAGATTGTCGGCCGCTGGGGCCTCGCCTCGTACCAGAATCCCAATGACCGTGCGCGCACCGAAGTCGCAGCCAAGGCGCAGTGCAAGCAGCCTTACGTGATCGGGGCCGGCTCCACGGGCGGCGTCATCATGCATCTGGCCGACCAGGCGACGCCGCAGGAACTGCGGCTCAAGGGCAGCCCGAGCGGCAAGAATTATATCGGCCCGCCCGGACCGGCCGGTGGCGAGCAGGATCGCGAGATCGTTTCCTTCGACGGACGCGTGCTGATCACCCGCTTCACCGACAAGGATGCCGCGACCCGCTACGGCAACATGGTCTATGTCCGCTGCGCGCCCCGCGCCTGATCCGTCGCCATCCCGGCGCCCCTGGCCTTAAAATCGGCGAGCCGATGCTCCAGCGCCGCGAGGCCTTCGCGGCCGCGGGATTGTTGCCCGAATCGGAGCCGGCAGCGCTGGTGGCGCGAATTCCGGATCAGGGACCCCGGCGATCAAGTCGCCGGGTGCTGCCACCCGGCGGCCCGAAGCGATGCATTCTCAGTCGAACAGCGCGTCGATGTCGTCCTGCGAGGCGTGGCCGACATCGTCTTCCAGCTTCGGTCCGTTCAGCAGCCGGTCGTCGCCTTCGCGGGTATCGACGATCGGCGGCGCGTGAGCCTTGATCGCATCGACGCCACCCCAGATATCCATCATGACCGTGATGTGATTTTCGATGAACTTCATCGTGGTCATCACCTTCTTGATGCGCTGGCCGGTCAGATCCTGGAAGTTGCAGGCCTCGAAGATGGAAACCACCCGCTCCTGGATTTCCTCGCTGAGCAGCTTCTGCTGATCCGGCGAGTTGACCTTGGTCAGCGCGGTCGCCGCCTGGTCGATCGACTCGGCGGCTTCCAGAATTTGCTGGGTCGCTTCCTCGGTTCCGCCGACCACGGCGCCGAGCTCGCCGTTGACCCGGGCCATTTCCTCGCCGTTGAAGCTCTTGCCGTGCAGAACCGCGATTTCCCGCTTGGTGCGGCTGATGGCGTCGTAGATGAGGTCGAGTTCGACCTTGAGCTTCTCGCATTGCTCGATCTGGGCGCGATAGGTTTCGAGCAGCGCATGGGCTTCGGCGGTCTCGCGCGTCACCGACGCGTCGATGGTTTCCGTTGCCGCGCCGTTGCCGGGACCGGGGCTGGCCATCTGGGTGCGGATGGCACGCAGTTCGGTCATGATCTCGCGATGCATGGGACCGGCATCGCCGTCAACGACTGAGGGCATCGGCATGTCGCCGGCAAATGCTTCTTCGATACGAAAACGTCTGCGATGAATCGGCATGAGATTTTTCCTGACTTCACTCGTCACGTTTTAAGCAGAGGCGATTTAACGTGGGGTTCACGCCGGAAATTCTTGTGAGCGTGCGCGCAACCGCCCGCACACCAACGATTAACCATGCGTGCGCTGCATTCACTGAAAATAAACGCTACCGGACAAAACCGCGCGGAATTGGCGACGTGGTGAATCGAAACGGCCGTTTCTGTTTACCAAACCGATGCGGTTTTGATCTTAATTGGTGGCGTGCAAGGCGCCGGTCGGGCGCTTCGCCGACGAAGCAGTGACGAAACAGTACAGAGTACGTCGATGTTCAGAAAAATCTCTCTTGCGCTGCTCGCCGGCGCATCTTGTCTCGGTGCCGGACTTCATCAGGCCGCGGCGATCGAGGTCGCGCCGGCCGCCGAACCCACCGTGATCTACGCCGATCAGCCGGCGCAGCCAGCTGCCGCGCCGGTGCGAACGGCCTATGCCGAGCGCTCCAACATGGGCGGCGGCTTCATCGAATTCCTGTTCGGTGACGGACAGAATCAAGGCGAGCGTTATCAGCAGCAGCCTGCCTATCAGCAGCAGCCGTCATATGAATCGCGGCGTCAGCTGTTGCCGCAGGCCGACCCGCAGCAGGCAATGCCGCCAGCAGCAAGAGGCCAGCGATCCCACGCAACGGCCGTTCGATCCGAAATTCGAAAAGCAGCTGGTCGACTATCACGGCAAGGAAAGCGCCGGCACCATCGTCGTCGATACGCCCAACAAGTTTCTGTTTCTGGTGCAGGGCAACGGCAAGGCGCTGCGCTACGGCATCGGCGTCGGCAAGCCCGGGTTTCACCTGGTCGGGCGTCAAGCAGATTTCGGCGAAGAAGGAATGGCCGGACTGGACGCCGCCGGCGGAAATGCTGGTGCGGCGTCCCGATCTGCCGCGGCACATGGAAGGCGGCCCGCAGAATCCGCTCGGCGCGCGCGCGATGTATCTGGGATCGTCGCTCTATCGCATCCACGGCTCCAACGAGCCCTGGACCATCGGCACCAACGTATCGTCCGGCTGCATCCGGATGCGCAACGAGGACGTGATCGACCTCTACGGCCGCGTCAATGTCGGCGCCCGGGTCGTCGTCATCTGAAATCTTGGCGGGCTTGAACATCAAAACGGCCGCTCGATCGGAGCGGCCGTTTTGCATTTTCGTGGCGGAAATCGATCAGGGAAATCGATCAGGCGTAATCGCTGTCGCCGTCGCCGCCGAAATCGTCCGAATCGAGATCCATGTCGTCGTGGTCGTCGCCGTTATCGTCGTGGTCGTCGACGCGGTATCGAACAATCCCGAGCGCGAATTGTCGTCGGTGCGATTGGCCGATGAACCGATGTCGTTGATGCCGGCGTCGCGCGCCAGGTCGCTGCTTGGATTGATCGCTCCACGGGGCCTGGTTCACGATCGTCTCGTCGACCGACCGTGGCGGCGCCGCCGAAGCCGTGCATGGCTGCCGCCCATCATCGAGCGGATGCTGCCGAGCAGCAGCGACCCGCCGACCGTGCCGGCCGCCGCTGCCGCCGCGGTTCCGAGAAATGAACCGCCGCCTCCGCCCATGGGGGCTTGCGGCGCGCCGTAGGGCTGACCGTAAGGCGGCCTGATGTATATTGCTCGTATGCCCGGCGACTGTGCCTGCTGCAGCACCTGGCCGCTGTTCCAAATCGGACGGCTGGCAATCTCGGGCGGACGGACGTTCGGCACCGAGCCGTGCGGCTGGCTTTGCCCGAATATCGTCTCGCGCATCGAATCGAGGAATCCGCCGGATTGATTTTGTTCCGGCGCGCCGCTGGCCTCCAGTTCCTGGATGCGGCTGTTGGCGCGCTTCAGCGCCTCGTCCTGGACCAGCACGGTCTGCACCAGCGCGTAAACCGCATTGGGTGCGCGACGCAGGCCTTGCGCGATGGCCGCGGCGGCATCCGGATCGCGCGGCGCGCTCTCCAGCTTCGAGAGCCGGTCGAAAAGATCGTCAATCAATTGGCGTTCTTGCGGTGTCATGGCGTGTCTCCCTCGCTTCGAAGCGCGGGGAAGATGTAGGGGCGCTTTGTGTCGCCAGTAGTGGCGGGCGGAATTAAATTTATGTATGCGACAAGACGCGGCAGCAGGCTTTGACGGGATGTCAGCCCAGTGTAACTTTGTTCGCAGCCAGCAGTGGCGGGAAATGCTCGCCGCCGAGAAAAGCGTGTTCATGTTCGCGCTGGACCGTCAGCGGGTCGAGGCTGACCAGGGTTTCGTCGACGAAGCCCGGGTGGCACATGATGACGCCATCCTCCGGCAGCCCGTCGAGAAATTGCCGCATCAGCGCGCCGAAATCGGGTTGCCGGGAAAAATCATAGGCGCCGGCGAATCCGGGATTGAAGGCGATATCGGCGCGCGCGGCGCGGCTTGCGAAACTGCGCGCTCAGCAGGTCGAGAAACAGCGCCTTGGGCGTGCCGAGCCGGCGGGTCAGCGGCTGATGGCGGCCGCCCTGGCGAACCCAGGCGTCGGGCGCGGCTGCTTTCACCGCCGCCAGAAACGCGTCGCGCACCTGGGGAAACAGCTGCACATGCTGGTGACCGTCGACAAAATCCGGCGCGCGGCCGAACAGTTCGTTGAACGCGGCGAACTGCACCATCAATTCGGCCTGGATGATTTCGGGATCGAGCCGCCGCAGCAGGCCCGCGCGCAGCAATTTCGGAAAGGTCAGGAACATGCCGCCATCGATCGGCTGAAAGTGCATGGTCAGCGGGCGAAACGGCGCCGTCAAAGTGGCGTGCAGGCCGATCGCGCAGCGCGGACTGCTGGCGGCGACGGCCTGAAGCGCGCTGACTTCGTCGCGGCCGATGGCCGGGCCGACCACCATCGCCGATGTCGCATTGAGACGGCCGCGCTCGATCAGGTCGCGAATGGCGCGGTTGACGCCGGGACTGAGACCGTAATCGTCGGCGCACAGCCAGATGCGGCGCGGCGGCGCGGCGTCGTTCATTCGGCGGCGGTCCTTTCGCCGGCGCTGGCGCTGGTTTCCGCCGCGGCCCGTTTCTCACTGTGCTCGGCCACGAAATAGATCGGACGGGCTTTCAACTCCGACAGAATCTTTCCGATATATTCGCCGACAATGCCGATCATGATGAGCTGCACGCCGCCGATGGTCATCAGGCCGACCACCAGCGAGGGATAGCCGGGAACCGATTTTCCGCTCATCCAGGTTTCCCAGAGGATCGAAAGGCCGAACAGGAAGGCCCCCGAAGCGAGCAGGACTCCGAGCAGGCTCGCAAGCCGCAGCGGCGCCACCGAGAAAGACGTCAGGCCTTCGATCGAAAGTCCGACCAGCCGGCCGGCGCTGAACGTGGTGACGCCGTGGGCGCGGGCCGCCGGTTCATAGTCGACGCGGATCTGGCGAAAACCGATCCAGCTCGCCAGCCCCTTGAAAAACCGATTGCGCTCGGGAAGCTGGCGCAGTGCCGCCACCGCGCGCGGCGACAGCAGGCGGAAGTCGCCGGCATCCTCGGGGATTTTCTGCCGCGCGCCCCAATTGATCAGCCCGTAGAAGCCGTGCACGGCAAGCCGACGCAGCAACGATTCATTGTCGCGATGCGCCTTGGCGGTATAGACCACATCGTAGCCGTCATCGATCCAGTGACCGACCAGCTTCTCGACCAGATCCGGCGGATGCTGGCCATCGCCGTCCATGAACAGCACGGCGCCGCGCCGGGCATGGTCCAACCCCGCCATCAGCGCGGCTTCCTTGCCGAAATTGCGCGACAGCGACACCACCTGAACGTCGAGCGCATCGGCCGCAAGCCCGCGCGCGATGCTGAGCGTGGCGTCGGCGCTGCCATCATCGACATAGACGACCTCGCAGGCGAGGCCGTAGCGCTGCCGCAGCGTTTGGGCCAGCACGCCAAGCCGCGCGTGCAGAGGCGCCAGTCCGGCCGCCTCGTTATACAGCGGCACGACGATCGACAGCCCCTGCGCCGCAGCCGTGGCGGCGGTGGTTGACAAGCCAGAAACATCCGTACCGAGCATCATCGATCAGGTCTCAATTGTTCAACTAACAATATATGGTAACCGCCGCGCCGTGTCGCCACGGGATGCGTGGCGGCCTCCGCCTTACTGCCGCAGGAATGCCTCAAGCTTGGCGAACAGCGGATTGTCGCGGTCGAGCACGTAGTCGAGCGACGCCACCGAAACCGTCTCGGCGCCATGGGCGCGAAGAAAGCTGCCGAGCGCGTAGAGCTGCGCCGGCGGACAGTGCAGCGTGACCATGCCCGAAGAGGTCGGGCCGCCGAACGGCGAGACCACGCCGAAGCGGTTATGGGCCTCGGCCAGCAGCGCGGCGTTGCATCCGGTAAAGCGGGTGCGGACTTCCCGGTATTTGCTGGCGCGCGCCCGGGCGGCGATGTGATCGAGGATGACACGCGCGGTCTCGCGGGCCGTGCTCGACCAGTCGGCGTCCCGCGAGGCCACCAGATTGGCCTGGCTGCGCAGGATCACGCCGTCGTCGAGCACCTTGAGGCCGTTGGCGGCAAGGGTGGCGCCGGTGGTGGTGATGTCGACGATCATCTCGGCCGTCCCGACCGCCGGCGCACCTTCGGTCGCGCCGGCGCTCTCGACGATGCGGTAATCGACGACGCCATGGGCAGCGAAGAATGTCCGGGTGAGATTGATGTATTTGGTCGCGACCCGCATCCGGCGGTTATGCTGGGCGCGGAAGCCGGTGGTGACGTCGTCGAGATCGGCCATGGTGCGGACGTCGATCCAGGCCTGCGGCACCGCAACCACGACATTGGCGCTGCCAAAACCGAGGCTGTCGATCAGCGCCACGCGCTTGTCGGCGTCGACAATGCTCTCGCGCACCAGATCCTCGCCGGTGACGCCGAGATGCACCATGCCGCGCGCCAGCTGCGAGGCGATCTCGCTGGCCGAGAGATAGGCGATCTCGACATTGTCGAGCCCGTTGATGGTGCCGCGATAGTCGCGGGCGCCGCGCGGCTTCGCGAGCCCCAGTCCGGCGCGTGCGAAGAACGCCTCGGCATTTTCCTGCAGGCGGCCTTTCGAGGGAACCGCGAGAACGAAGGGCGTCGTCATGACGCGCTCCCGCGAAAGCTGGCGGCCGGTTGGCGGCCCGCTCGCGTCAGGGTTTCGACCCACACCGAAAATCCGACCGCCGGGATCGGCGTGCTGGCGCCGAGCTGGGTCATCAGCCCGTCATAGCGCCCGCCCGCCACCAGCGGCTCGACGTCATTGCCCCTGGCGTGCAGTTCGAATTCGAAGCCGGTATAATAGTCGAGGCCGCGCCCGAACGAGGTGGAAAAGCGTGTCAGGCCGGTATCGATGCCGCGCGCGGCCATGAAGCCGACGCGGCTTTCGAACTGATCGATCGCCGCGGAGATGTCGAGTTTGGCGTCATCGGCCAGCGCGCGCAATCGCGCGATCGCCTCGTCGGGGTCGCCCGCGATCGCGAGGAACCGCTTGATCAGCTCCAGCGCATCGCGCGGCAGGGCGCCGCCCTTCAGGGTCGATTGTTCGAGGAAGCGATCGGCGATTTCCGAAACCGAGCGGCCGCCGACATTGGTGGTGCCGGCAATCGACATCAGGTCGGTCACCAATGCCAGCGCCGCCTTGCGGTCGGAGCCCGCGAGCGCGGCGAGCACGCCCTCATATTCGTTGCGGCTGGAACCGGTCGCGAGCGTCAGCCGCTCGAGATCCTGCTCCAGGCTGATCTTGCGGTTGAAATCCTTGATCAGCCGCCGCCGCCACACCGGGTAGAGATCGAGCGCATCGATCAGCGCAGTGAACAGCGCCACGTCGCCGGTGCGGATTTCGACACTCGGTCAAACCGAACGCGGCGGTCGCCTCCAGCGCCAGCGCCAGCATCTCGGCGTCGGCCGCGGCGCGATCCTGCCGTCCGAACGATTCGATGCCGGCCTGCAGGAATTCGCTCGGCCGGCCGCCGCGATAGCGAAACACCGGCCCGAGATAGCTGAACCCGGCAGGCTGGCCGGCCCGGCTGGAGGCGAGATAATCCCGCGCCACCGGAATGGTGAGGTCGGGGCGCAGGCACAGTTCCTCGCCGCCGGCATCGGTGGTCAGATAAAGGCTCT
Organism: uncultured Alphaproteobacteria bacterium; assembly: GCA_963734795.1. Classification (GTDB taxonomy): domain Bacteria; phylum Pseudomonadota; class Alphaproteobacteria; order Rhizobiales; family Xanthobacteraceae; genus Bradyrhizobium. The sequence continues at coordinate 188,540 of CAVTIW010000004.1, read as the reverse complement.
TGCGGATGTCCTCGCCCGACAGATCGAGGAACGGCTCGGCCGGCTGCAGGATCGCCGGTTCGGCCTGGATGTAGCCGGCTTGCGCGAACGACAATAGCAGGGCGTCCGCCCATGCGGCGGATCCGGTCGCACGAGGGGCGGCGGTCAGGGTCATTTCGAAGTCCAATATCCCGGAAAAATCGGGTTCCAAAGCTTCAGGTCGGCGCAGCCCCTTAGCATGGCCGGGGCAGGGTTTCGACCGCGATCGGCCAAGTGACTTAATGATCGGCCGGGCAGACTGGTGAAGTCCGCAGCCTATCCGGCGTCGGCTGGTGCGGTCCAGTCGCCCAGCGCGGCCTGCACCAGCGCCAGCGCCGCCACCGCCGGCGGTGTCGGCGCGCAGCACCCTCGGCCCCAGCGAAAGCCGCAGGGTTCGCGGCTGCCGCAGCAGGACAGCGCGCTCTTCCTCGGCAAATCCGCCTTCGGGGCCGATCAGAATGTCGATTCCGTCAGAAGCCGTCGGCCGTCCTGCGCAGCGCGTGCAGCGGATTTGTGACATCGGCGGCCTCGTCGCAGAACACCAGCAGGCGCTGCGCCTCGCGCTGGCCCAGATAGCGATCGAGCGCCACCGGCTCGGCGACCGTCGCGAGGCTCAGGATGCCGCATTGCTCGGCGGCCTCGATGACATTGGCGCGCATCCGCTCGCCGTTGACCCTGGCGACCTGGGTGAAGCGGGTCAAAACCGGCTGCAGCGATGACGCGCCCATCTCGACCGCTTTCTGCACCATGTAGTCGAGCCGGGCATGTTTCAGCGGCGCAAACACGTAAGCGAGGTCGGGCAGGCGGTCCTGCGGCCGGGTCTGGGCAACGATCTTCAGGCTGTCGGGCCGCTTGCGTCCCGCGATCGACGCCTGCCATTCGCCGTCGCGTCCGTTGAACACCAGGATGGTTCCGCCTGCGGCAAGCCGCAGCACATTGCCGAGATAATTGCTCTGGTCGCGCTCGAGCGCGACCGTTTCGCCCGGCCGCCAGTGCGGCGTCGACGAACAGCCGGGGGCTGCGAAAATCGAGTTGAGGCATGATCGAATGTTCCAATCCGCGCGGCCTTTTAGCCCAAAGGGGTCCGAATTTACGCCAATTATTGAGCGTCCGGCGCGGCTCTACGCCGCGCTGTTGCCAAATTCCACGGGTTGTTAACATTCGGCAGGAATCGTAAACAGCCCGATCGGACATCGTTTCTTCTATCGGGAAGATATTAGGGACCATTGGACCTTGCCGGAGGAACAGCTTTGATCATCCGCCGCTTGATTGTGCCGCTAACCGTGGCCGTCGTTGCTGTCCACGCCGGTCAGGGCTTCGCGCAGAGCGCGTTTCCGGCGCCGCTGCCGGGCCAGGCCGGCCAGGCAACGATCCGGCATTTCCCCCGGTACGGGCGTCAGGCTGGTCAGAGGAATGATCCGGCATTTCCGCCGGTTCCGGGGGCAACCTGCTCAGAGAAGTGATCCGGCCTTTCCGCCGGTGAACGGAGCGGTCCAGTTCGTTTCCGGTCGCCGGCGCGGCGCCACTGATCCTGGCGGCGGTTTCGCCAGGTCCGATCGGCTGCTCCGCCGATGCCGCAGGCGGAGGTCCTCGGACGCCTGCATGAAGGGATTCATGCCGCTGCGCGAAGACGCCGAGAAGCGCGGCAAGATGATCAAGGCGGCCAGCGAACGGCACGCCGCCGCCGGAAGAGGCCTGCAAGCTGATCGAGAATTTCGGCCAGGCCGAAGTCAAGATGATCAAATATGTCGAGGCCAACGCCGCGAAGTGCGGAATTCCGCCGCAGATACCGGAACAGCTGAAAAACGGCCACAAGAACACCGAGACCATGCAGAAGAAGGTCTGCGACGCGGCAGCGCACGGCAGGGCAAGCGGGACCGGCTGGACCGAGCCTGAGCGAGGTGCTGGGCTCCTCGACGGCACTTCCGGAGGCCACGGCCACCAAGAAGGGCGGCAGCACCTTCGACACCCTGAACGGCAACGTGCTCACGCGATGACCGGGATCAGATGAGCGGCGCGGCCGCCCGCGTTGCCGACGCCACCGGCAACTGGGTCGACACCCGCGCGCCGCCGTGGTCGCGGCCCTATCTGCGGCTCTCCCGTCTCGACCGGCCGATCGGATCCTGGCTGCTGCTGATGCCGTGCTGGTGGTCGGCGGCGCTGGCCGCCGGCGTCGTCGGCGACATCGGCCGATTGCCGCTCATCCTGGTGCTGTTCTTCGTCGGCGCTTTTGTCATGCGCGGCGCCGGCTGCACCTGGAACGACATCACCGATCGCGATCTCGACGCGCTGGTCGAACGGACGCGGTCGCGGCCGATTCCGGCGGGACAGGTCAGCGTGCCGCAGGCGGCGGCCTTTCTGGTGGTCCAGGCGCTGATCGGTCTTGCGGTGCTGCTGCAATTCAACCGCTTCGCGGTGGCGACCGGCATCGCCTCGCTCGTCATCGTCGCGGTCTATCCGTTCATGAAGCGGATCACCTGGTGGCCGCAGATCGTGCTCGGGCTGGCATTCTCGTGGGGCGCGCTGATGGGATTTGCGGTGACGCTCGGGCGGATCGATGCGACGGCGCTGCTGCTCTACGCCGGCTCGATCGCCTGGGTGATCGGCTACGACACCATCTATGCGCATCAGGACGCCGAGGACGACGCGCTGATCGGCATCAAATCGACCGCGCTGTTGTTCGGCGCGCGCACGCGGCCGGCGCTGATGGTGTTTTACGCGACTGGCGGTGGTGCTGATCGGCGTCGCGCTTGCGCTCGCCGGCGGCGCGCTGGCCGGCATGGATCGGGCTTGCCGCGTTCGCCGCGCATCTGGTCTGGCAGATCGCGCGGCTTGATATTTCGGATCCCGCGCTGTGCCTGCGCGTTTTCAAATCCAACCGCGACGCCGGGCTGCTGCTGTTCGCGGGATTGCTGGCCGATGCGGTGATGCGGGCCAGCGCGTAGTGCGTGGCACGTAGAGTGGCAAAGCGCAGCGTGCCCACAATTTTATACGGTTAGAGCAATCATCTCGCGCGCATTGGTGGCAGGCGGAGTTTATCATCGGGCGCGGATTGCGCGACCGTTGGCTTTGCATGCGAGATCAATCCCTGGCGATGATCTCGCGCTCGCCCTGGTGAAGATTCGCCGGATTGAGCAAGTCGCCGCCGCGCCGCCGCACCAGGAATTTCGGACGCCGCGACCGGATCGCGTTGTGACGCCGGCGCCGTTGCGCCGGCTCGTGCGCCTTGTCTTCCGGCAATTGCGGCAGCGCGAAGATGTCGCTCCACATCTGCCAGGCCGCGACGATCTCGTCGCGGTCGGAACTTACGCACAGCGGAATCGTCAACGACGGATCGCGATGCGACCAGCACCAGCATCTGGGCATCGTCGATGCCGCGCAGCGCAACGCCGAGAAAATCGCTGACGCGAACGTTGACCGCCATCTGCATGCCGTGCAGGGCACGGCGCAGAACCACGCGTTCGCGATGAAGTTCGATTTGCCGCACGCCGCCGTCGGCGCGGATGTCGTGCGCGTCGAAGCTGACGGGCAGAGAAAGAGGGTCGAGCCGCAATGCGCGGCTCGACCCGGCGGGATTGATCCCGCTTGTTGCTGTTTGACGCCTCACGGCTTTATCTCCCCGCCGGGATTATGTTCCCGGTCGATGGCGTGAGACCGTAGCCGAGCCGCGTCCGTTTCGGCTTAAAAAGGCTGGTTAATCGGACGTCACCTGCGCCTGCATTTGCCCGCATGATTGACAAGACCTTGGCTCACATGATTGACGAGACCTTGCGCGGAAGCGCGAAAATCTTTGGCTTTGGACCGCATGAAATGCTTGAAGTCCGCGTAAATCGGGCACATCTCATGGGTCGGCCGATTTGCAGTCCGACCGCCTTCGATCCTCCTTCAATCCTCCTTCAATCCTCGGGATTTTGTTCGTGATCTCTTCACCATCAGCCGCATCGCCGCTTTCATCGAAAGCCGCCACCTCCGACCTGTTCGATCAATCCGCCCTGAGCACGCTGGCGCAGCGCCTGGTCGAGGCCGCCAGGCGCGCCGGCGCCGATGCCGCCGACGCGGTGGCGGTGCGCGGCGTTTCCCAGGGCGTCGAGGTGCGCGACGGACGGGTCGAGGAATCCGAGCGCTCGGAAGGCGACGATGTCGGACTGCGCGTGCTGGTGGGACGGCGCCAGGCGGTGGTCTCGACCAACGACGTCAGCGGCGACGGCGTCGCCAGGCTCGCCGAGCGCGCGGTGGCGATGGCGCGCGTCGCGCCCGACGACAAATATGTCGGTCTCGCCGATCCGTCACTGCTGGCGCGCGATTTCCCCGATCTCGATCTGCTCGATCCGAAGGTCCCGTCGACCGCGGAGCTCGAACGCCGCGCCTGCGAAGCCGAAGCCGCCGGCCTTGCGGTCAAGGGCGTCACCAAATCGGGCGGCGCGTCGGCCTCGACCGGAATTGGCGGCATGGTGCTGGTGACCAGCACCGGCTTCCATGGCTCCTATCTGCGCTCGAGCCAGAGCATCTCGATGACCGCGATATCCGGCGACGGCACCGGCATGGAACGCGACTACGACTACACCACGGCGCCGCATGCTTCCGATCTCGCCTCGCCCGAAAGCGTCGGCCGCACCGCCGGCGAGCGCACGGTGGCGCGCGCCAATCCGCGCAAGGTCGAGACCTGCAAGGTGCCGGTGGTGTTCGACCCCCGGGTTTCCGGATCGATCGTCGGCCATCTGGTGGGGGCGGTGAACGGCGCCTCGATCGCGCGCAAGACCAGTTTCCTCAAAGACCGTCTCGGCGAGCAGTTGTTTGCCAGGAATATCCGCATCATCGACGATCCGCTGCGGGTGCGCGGATTGCGCTCGCAGATCGTTCGACGCCGAGGGCGTCAAGGTCAAGAAGCTCGCCATCATCGACGAGGGCGTGCTGACCTCATGGCTGCTGGATTCGGCGACCGCGCGCGAGCTCGGGCTGGTCACGACCGGCCACGCCCAGCGCGGCGTATCGTCGTCGCCGTCGCCGGGATCGTATAATCTGCATCTCGAAGCCGGCGAGCCGACGCCGGCCGAACTGATGTCCGACATCAAGCAGGGATTTTACGTCACCGACCTGATCGGCTCCGGCGTCAATGGCGTGACCGGCGACTACAGCCGCGGCGCCTCCGGTTTCTGGATCGAAAATGGCGAGATCACCTATGCGGTGAGCGAGGTGACGATCGCGGGTCATCTGTTCGAAATCTTCAAATCGCTGGTGCCGGCCAACGATCTGGAATTTCGCTACGGCGTCAATGCGCCGACGCTGCGCATCGAGGGATTGACGCTTGGCGGACGTTAGCGCCGGCAGCGTGCACAACAACAGTTTGGCGCGCGATGTCCTGGCGCGCGACGCCGCGCTGCTGACCGATACCGTGCGCGAGGCGGGCGCGCTGGCGCTGTCGCTGTTCCGCACCGAGCTCAAGAACTGGACCAAGGGCGCGTCCTCGCCGGTGTCCGAAGCCGACATCGCGGTCAACGACCTGATCGAGAAGCGGCTGCGATCGCGCCACGCCGGATTACGGCTGGCTGTCGGAAGAAAGCGCCGACGACGAAGCGCGGCTGGGCAAGCATCTGGTCTGGATCGTCGATCCGATCGACGGCACCCGCGGTTATCTCGCCGGCCGCGAAGACTGGTGCGTCAGCGTGGCGCTGGTCGAACACGCCTCGCCGGTGCTGGCGGCGGTGTTCGTGCCGGCCAGCGACGAATTCTTCTTCGCCGATGCGCGGCCAGGGCGCCACACGCAACGAGCGTGCCGGTTCACGCGACCTCGGGCACCGAGCTGGATTTTTCCCGCATCGCCGGCCCCAAGCCGCTGGTCGAACGGCTCAGCCGGTCGTCCGGCGAAATCACCCTTTATCCCCGAATCGGATCGCTGGCGCTGCGGCTGTGCCGGGTCGCGGAAGGAAGGCTCGACGCGGCCTTTGCCGGCGGCCAAAGCCGCGACTGGGACCTTGCCGCGGCCAATTTGATCGTGCAGGAAGCGAATGGTAACATGACCGCGCTCTCGGGGGATTCGCATCCTCTACAACCGCCGGGAGGTGACGCACGGGGTGCTGGTGGCAGCGGGGCGCGATCGTCATGCGAGCATTGTCGAGCATTTCCGGAACCGTCCGTTGCCCTGAGCGCGCTCGAGGCGCGTCGGGAATTCTGCCTTGCCGGGCACCGCGTTAGGAAGACGAATCATGCCAGATAGTGCCCAGCAGCAACTGCTCCATCTCGTCATCGGCGGCGAACTGACCGATCTCGAGCACACCACGTTCAAGGACCTCGATCAGGTGGAGATCGTCGGCGTGTTCCCCAATTACGCGACCGCGCATGCGGCCTGGAAGGCGAAGGCGCAGCAGACCGTGGACAACGCCCATATGCGCTATTTCGTGGTTCATCTCCACCGGCTGCTCGATCCAGGTCAAGACGCGAAGCCTGCCCGTTGAAAAAACTGCTTCGCAATGTGCTGCGCAGCAGCTGGGTTCAGCGCGCTGTGGGGTTTCTCGCGGCCGAATTCCTGCGGCTGGTCTGGCTGACCAACAAATTCAGCTTACGATCCCGCCGGATGTCTATGACATCGTCGAGCCGCAGCAGCCGGCGATCTTCGCCTTCTGGCACGGCCAGCATTTCATGACGCCGTTCATCAAGACCAAGGAAAGCCATCGCGGCCAAGGTGCTGATCTCGCGGCATCGCGACGGCGAATTCAACGCGCTCGCCGTCGAGCGGCTCGGGATCGGCACCATCCGCGGCTCCGGCGATCACGGCTCGGCGTTTCACCGCAAGGGCGGCGTCGGTGCGTTCAAGGAAATGGTGCGCGCGCTTGAAGAGAATTATAACGTCGCCTTGACTGCGGACGTGCCGAAGCGCTCGCGGGTCGCGGGTCTTGGCATCATCATGCTGGCGAGGGAGTCCGGGCGGCCGATCATGCCGTTCGCGATGGCGACCAGCCGTTTCATCCGCCTCAACAACTGGGACCGCACCACCATCAATCTGCCATTTGGGCGCGGTGCATTGGTGGGAGGCGAAATCCTTGTGGTTCCGCCCGACGCCGATGGCGAGACGATGGAAAAACTGCGCGCGCAACTGGAGGCGACCCTGAACGACGCGACCCGCCGCGCCTATGCGCAGGTCGGCCGTCCGGAAGAGGCAGGTCATGGCTAACGCGCTGCCGATGACGCTGCGGATCTACCAGCAAGCTGTCCGCCGCAGTGGTGCTGCTGGCGCCGGCGCTGATCAAGCGGCGGCTGAAACAGGGCAAGGAGGATCCGGCGCGGATCGGCGAGCGGCGCGGCGATGAGCCGGGACATCCGGCCGCACGGACCGCTGGTCTGGATTCACGGCGCCAGCGTCGGCGAAGTGCTGGCCGCGGCGGCCCTGATCGAAAAATTGCGCGCGCTGAATATCCGCATCCTGCTGACGTCGGGCACGGTGACCTCGGCGGCGATCGTCGCCAAGCGATTTCCCGCCGATATCATCCATCAATATGTGCCTTACGATTCGCCGCGCTATGTCGCGCGCTTTCTCGATCACTGGCGGCCGAGTCTGGCGCTGTTCATCGAGTCCGATCTGTGGCCCAATCTGATCCTGTCGAGCGCGGCGCGGCGGCTGCCGATGGTGCTGATCAACGGCCGGATGTCGCATCGCTCGTTTCCGCGCTGGCGCAGGATGACCGGCACGATCTCGGCATTGCTCGGCCGCTTCGATGTCTGCCTGGCCCAATCGCAGGTCGATGCGGAGCGCTTCACGGCGCTCGGCAGCCGCAACGTCGTGACCACGGGAAATCTGAAACTGGATGTTGCGGCGCCGCCCGCCGATCCCAGCGAAGCTGGAGCGGTTGATGGCGGTGACGCGCGGCCGTCCCATCATCGTCGCGGCGTCGACCCATCCCGGCGAAGAGGACATTCTGGCTGGAAGCGCATCGCGACGCTGGCGGGATTCTTTCCATCGCTGCTGAGCGTGATGGTGCCGCGGCATCCCGATCGCGGCGAGACCATCGCCCGCGCGATCGCGGCTTCCGGCCTGCACGTGGCGCTGCGTTCGCGCGAGGAATTGCCGACCGCGACGACCGATATCTACGTCGCCGACACCATGGGCGAACTCGGACTGTTCTATCGGCTGGCGCCGATCGTGTTCATGGGCGGATCGCTGGTTCGCCCATGGCGGGCAAAATCCGATCGAGGCGATCAAGCTCGGCGCGTCGATCGTTCATGGTCCTCACGTCTTCAATTTCACCGATGTCTACGAGGCGCTCGATGGCGCCGGCGGCGCCCGGCAGGCCGACACCCAGGAAGCGCTGGTGAAGCAGCTCGGCCAGTTGCTGGCCGATCCGGCGGCGCGCAAGTCGTCGGTGGACGCCGCCGAGCGCGTGGTCGAGCAACTCGGCGGCGCGCTCGATCGCACGCTGGTCGCGCTCGAGCCGTATCTGCTGCAGTTGCGGCTCGAAATGGGGGCGGCCAATGCGTGAGCCGGCCTTCTGGTACCGGCCGCCATCATGGATATCGCGATTGCTGATGCCGCTCGGCGCCATCTACGGCCTGGATTGCCGGCCAGCGATTGCAGCGCGAGGGCTTTGATGCCGGCATCCCCGTGCTGTGCGTCGGCAATTATCATGTCGGCGGCGCCGGCAAGACCCCGACGGTGCTGGCGCTTACCAAACTGCTGCGCGATCTCGGCGAGACGCCGGTCGTGCTCAGCCGCGGCTATGGCGGAAGATTGCACGGGCCGGTCAAGGTCGATCCCGCGCGACACGTTGCGGCCGATGTCGGCGACGAGCCGCTTGATGCTGGCGCGGACGGTTGCGGTGGTCGTTGCGCGCGATCGCATCGGCGGCGTCGCTTTGGCGCGGTCGCAGGGCGCCAGCGTGATCCTGATGGACGATGGTTTCCAGAACCCCGCGATCATCGAAGGATGCCTCGCTGATCGTGATCGACGGCGACCGTGGCCTCGGCAACGGCCGGGTGTTTCCCGCAGGTCCGTTGCGCGCGCCATTGCCGCCGCAACTCGCCCGCACCGACGCGCTGATCGTGATCGGCGACGGCACCGCTGCCAAGGCGGTTGCGGCCGCCATCGCCGCGCGGGACCGGCCGGTGCTGTCGGCCCATCTCCAGGCGGAGACGGCGTCGGTGGCGTCGCTCGGCGGCAAACGCGTGCTGGCGTTCGCCGGGATCGGCGATCCCGTCCGGTTTTTCAGGACGCTGCGCGCCAGCGGCATCGAGGTGGTCCGGGAACGTGCCTTCGCCGATCACCATCCGTTTTCGCCAAGCGAGATCGAAGCGTTGAGCGCGGAGGCGAAACGCGATGCGCTGACGCTGGTGACGACGGAAAAGGATCTGGCGCGGCTGCGCGGCGGCGAGGGGATTCCGGGTCGGGCGCGCGATATCGTGCCGTTCGCGGTGACGCTGGCAGTTCGACGATGCCGCGCAATTGCGGAAGTTCGTGACCGATCGGCTGTTCAAGGCGCGCGACAAGAAATTTCGCTCCGCTTCGTAGGGTAGGCAAAGCACTTCGCATGCCCACCAAATTCATACCGGAACTGTATTGATTGACGAATGGTGGGCACGGCGCAGGTGCGCCTTTGCCCACACTACCACCTAGCCCTTCAGCGCGCCTGGAAAATGCCGCTGCAGCACCGCGGTGGGCATGGCGTAGGCCTCCTGCAGATCGACGCTCCAGTATTTCAATTCGTCGAGCGGTATCCGCGCATCGGTCATCGCGCATCGCACATAGGTTCCCGGCGAGATCACGCGGAAATCGCCATCCAGATATTGCACCTGCGCTTCGCCGTGGCCCGAGGGACCGAATTTATTCAGCACGATTGAACGTCTCCGAATTCGCCCCCGGTGATCCGGACCGGGTTAAATATTTCAAGAATACGATCTATCATAAATAGGTCGTGATGTCCGCCGGTCAAACCCACCGATTTGTGATGAATTGCCGCATCTGGCACATGGTAGCCTTGACGCCAATGGAGCGCTGTTTTCCAGCACCATAGCGACCCGGCAAACCCGATGCGCCTTCTGTCAGCCACGACATTCCTGACGCTATTTGCCGTGGCTTTTGCCGCGCATGCGGTGCCGTTGCCCGCTCCGCGCGTCAGGTCGACATTCCCTCCGGCAACGCGATATTGCACGCGCAGCTCTACAAGCCCGACGGCGACGGCCCGTTTCCTGCCGTGATCGCGCTGCACGGCTGCGGCGGGTTGGGCGGCCGTTCCGAGCCGGTCCTGCCGCGCTATCGCGACTGGGCCGAACAATTATTGAAGGAAGGCAAGGCGGTCCTGCTGCCGGACAGCTACGGCTCGCGCGAACTCGGCCCGCAATGCCGGGTCAAGGAGCGCCAGGTGCTGGCCCGTCGCGAACGGGTTGCGGACATCATGGCGTCGCGGCAATGGCTGGTGCAGCAGCCCTGGGCCGCGCGCGATCGCATCAGCCTGCTGGGATGGGCCAACGGCGCCAGCGCGTTGTTGTGGGCGGTGCGTCCGCAATTGTCGTCGCGCAATGTCGAGCCGGATTTCCGGTCGGCGATCGCGTTTTATCCGGACTGCCGGGTCTCGTCGGGGCTTGGCTGGAGCGCACGGGTGCCGACGCTGCTGCTGATCGGCGCCAAGGACGACGTCAGTTCGCCGCCGGCCTGCCGTCAGATGATCGACGGCGCGCGCGGGCGCAGCGCGCTGGCGCGGATCGTGGTCTATCCCGGCGCCTATCATGATTTCGACCGCGCCAATTTGCCGCTGCGCGCAATGGCCGGGACCTCGGATGCGGCGGTGCCGGAGCACGGCCATCTCGGCACCGACACCGAGGCGCGCGCCGATTCGCAAAAGCGCGTCGCCGAATGGCTGGCGCGGTGAGCCGGTCCTTTTTCAACCTCGCCCCGCTCTTTGACGGGAAGAGGTTAAGAGGCGCCGCTCTCTAAAACAGGCTTCCCTGACCGACCGGCTTTGCAACGCGCTTGGTGGGCGCCGCGGCCTTCGGTTCGCTTGCGACCGGCCTTGCCGCACCGCGTTGCCGCCGGCCGATCCGCGTCCGCGGTGGCCGCGACGTGGCCGTCGGCAAATTCGATGGCGAGCCGCGCACCCGGTCCGATGCTGGCGGCGGCGTGCACGGCGAGGCCCTGCTCGTCGCGCACCAGCGCGAAGCCGCGGGCCAGCACGCTGCGATACGACAGCGCGGCCAGCAACTGGCCGCTGTGGGCGACACGCGCCTGAAGGCGCTGCGTCGCCGTTGCCAGCGCGCGCCGGGCGCGTTCGGCCAGGCGTTGCGTACGCTCGCGGTCGCGCGCGATGGACTGGCGCTGTGCCTGCGCGTTGGAAAGTTTTGAGGCTTTCAGCCTGATCTCGAGTCCCAGCGAAACGATCGCGGCGATGGCGCAGCAACGCCCGCGTGCCAAGCGATCAAGCGCTCGCCTGATGACCGTCAGTCGTTGCGCGGCCTGCGCGATCTGCCCGTGCAGCACCCGCAACGTCAGTCTTGCGCTGCTGGCGGCGAAGCGGCGGAAATGGGCGTGGGTATTGGCTTTCAACGCGCGGGGCAGGGCAGCGGCGGCGCCATCCAGCCGCTGCCGCGGGATTGCCAGCAGCTCGCTCGCAGCCGGCAGCGCGCGCGCCGCGGCGCGCAGCTCGTTGCGGCGGCTTTCCTGGCCGCGCTGCCAGCACATCATCGTGCGCCGCGCCAGGGTGGACACCTCGACCAACAATTCGCTGCGCACCGGCACCGCCATTTCGGCAGCCGCCGTCGGCGTCGGCGCCCGCTTGTCGGCGGCGAAATCGATCAGCGTGATGTCGGTCTCGTGGCCGACCGCCGAGATCAGCGGGATCATGCTGTCGGCGGCGGCGCGGACCACGATCTCCTCGTTGAACGACCACAGATCCTCCAGCGAGCCGCCGCCGCGCGCCACGATCAACAGATCCGGCCGCGGAATCCTGCCGTCCTCCGGCAGCGCATTGAAGCCGCGGATCGCGGCCGCGATCTGTTCGGCCGAGCCTTCGCCCTGCACCCGCACCGGCCACACCAGCACGCGGCGCGGAAAGCGGTCTTGCAGCCGATGCAGGATGTCGCGGATCACAGCACCGGTCGGCGAGGTGACGACGCCGATCACTTCCGGCAGCCATGGCAACAGCTGCTTGCGCGCCTCGTCGAACAGTCCTTCGGCGCCGAGCTTGCGCTTGCGCTCTTCCATCAGCGCCATCAGCGCGCCGATCCCGGCGGGCTCGATCGCCTCGATCACGATCTGGTATTTCGACGAGCCCGGGATAGGTGGTGAGCTTGCCGGTGGCGATGACCTCGAGGCCTTCCTGCGGCTTGAAGCGCATCCGGCCGTGGACGCCCTTCCAGATCACCGCCTCGATCTTGGCGCTCTCGTCCTTGAGCGCGAAATAGCAGTGCCCGGAGGAATGCGGCCCGCGGAAACCGGAGATTTCGCCGCGCACCCGGACATGCCCATAGGCGTCCTCCACCGTCCGCTTCAGCGCGGAGGACAGTTCGGACACGGTGAATTCCGGTGCGTTGATCAGGGCTTCGGCTGCAGTCATCTCGGACAATCGAATCGGGCTTTTTGGACGTGCGCGCAAGGTAGGGATTTCAGTCGTCACCGCAAATCAGCGCTTGCAATCCAGATTACTCTGTATAATAGAGTTCTCTATTATTTTATTCACGGAGTCATTAGGAGGGTTGCATCATGATTGCCACGATAGTGTGGGGCGGCCTCAAGGCCGTTGTCTGGAGCCTTGCGGTTGCCGGTTTCGCCGCATTGCTGCTGGCTGGGCTGATCGCCTGGCCGGTGCGGCAGCCGCCGGAGCTGGCCTCGATTTCGGATTCCGCGCAGCATCGATCGATTTCAGCACCCTGCCCGAGATCTCGCGGTTTCAGGCCCGCGACGGCACCGAACTGGCGTACCGGCATTATCCGGCGCAGGCGCCGGCAACCGGCCGCATTGCCGTCGTCGTGCACGGCTCCTCGGGCTCCAGCCGGGGTGCGATCCATGCGCTGTCGCTGGCGCTGGCCGCGCGCGGGGTGCGAAACCTATGCGGTCGATATCCGCGGCCATGGCGGCTCCGGGAACGCGCGGTGACATCGCCTATATCGGCCAGCTCGAGGATGACCTCGCCGATTTGGTCGGTGAAATCCGCAAAACCGATCCGACCGCGCCGCTGACGCTGATCGGTCATTCCGCCGGCGGCGGCTTTGCGCTGCGCGTCGCGGCCTCGCCGATCCAGAACCTGTTCGCGCGCACCGTCCTGCTGGCGCCCTATCTCGGCTACGATGCGCCGAGCAGCCGCGCCGAACGCCGGCGGCTGGGCCAGCCCGGATATTCCGCGCTTCATCGCGCTGTCGGTGCTGCGCCGGATCGGCATCGCCTGCTGCGAATCGCTGCCGGCGATCGCCTTCGCGGTGCCGCCGAATTCGAGCCGGATATCTGACCGCGACCTATTCCGACCGGCTGATGCGCAACTTCGCCGCGTCGCGCGATTTCCGCGCCGATCTCGCGGCGGCGACCAAGCCGATTGCGATCTTTTCGGGCTCCGCCGACGAACTGATGTTCTCGGACAAATATCGTCGAGGCCGTCGGCGACCGCGCCACCGTCCGGATCATCGATGGCGTCAACCACATGGGCATCGTCGGCAATCCTGCCGCGGTCTCCATCATCGCCGACGACGTCGCGAAGGCAGGCCTGAACTCATGACCGGCATCGAATAGCAGGGAAGCCGCCTCCGCGCTGTCGGACATCGACGCCATCGCGCGGCGGGTTCGCCAATCAACGATCTACCAACTCTCCAGCCTGCTAATGATCTTCTGGGGCGTGCTGGTGTTTGCCGGCAATATCGCGTCGTTTCTCGCGCCGCGCTCCGCCGGCCTGATCTGGCTCGGCGTCTATGCGGTCGGAATTGCGGGCTCCTTTGCCATCAGCGCCGCCGGCTATTCCCGAAACCGGGTCCGAACCGTCGACATCAGGACTTGCTGGCCTATCTGCTGCTGATCGCGTTCGGAATGTTCTGTTGCTGGCTCGGCCATTTCACGAGCCGCGCCAGTTCGGAACGTTCTGGCCGATCTATTTCATGCTGGTCTATGCCATCGTCGGATTGTGGCTCGGATCCGCCTTTGTCGCGATCGGTGTCTGCATCACCGCACTCACCCTGATCGGATACTTTTTTGCCGGCGGCTGGTTCGAGCCGTGGATGGCGGTGGTGAATGGCGGCGGACTGATGCTGGGCGGTCTCTGGATGCGCCGGAGCTGACCATGGCCGAACTCGACGACATCATCCACCAGCCGCTGCGGCTGAAAATCATGGCGGCGCTGAACGCGCTGCCATCAGGCGCCGGACTCGAATTCTCCCGGCTGAAAAAGCTGACCGGCGCCACCGACGGCAATCTCGGCGCCCATATCGAAACGCTGGCGAAGGCCGGCTATGTCGCGGTCGAAAAGGCCTTTGTCGGCAAGAAGCCGCAGACCACAGTGACCGCCACCGCTTCCGGGCGCGGCGCCTTCGCCCGCCATGTCGCGACGCTGCAGGAAATCATCGCGGCCTCGGCGCGGCAGGCGTAGCATTCCGTCATTCCGAGGCGCGCTCTTGCGCGAGCCCGGAATCCATAACCACGGGCGGGAGTATGGAATTCCGGGCCTGCGCCAAGCGGCGCATCCCGGAATGACGGTGCTTGGGTTGCTCTCCCCCCTTGCAGGAGGCCGGAGTTTTGTGCGACCGACTCGGCTCCATAAACGTCCATTGGTTTCCCCATGCACATTCTTCTGCTCGGTTCCGGCGGCCGCGAACACGCGCTGGCGTGGAAAATCGCAGCGTCCCCGCTGGTGACAAAACTCTGGTGCGCGCCGGGCAATGCCGGCATTGCGCGGGAAGCCGAATGCGTGGCGCTCGACATCGCCGACCACGCCGCGGTGATCGATTTCTGCAAAGCCAATGCGGTGGATCTGGTCGTGGTCGGCCCGGAAACGCCGCTCGCCGCCGGGATCGTCGACGATCTCACGGACGCCGGCTTCAAGGCGTTCGGGCCGAGCAAACTGGCGGCACGGCTCGAGGGATCCAAGGGATTTACAAAGGCACTGTGCACCGAATTCGGGATTCCGACCGGCGCCTATGGCCGCTTTGGCAATGCCGACGACGCGCTGACTTACGTCCGCGCCCAGGGCGCGCCGATCGTGGTCAAGGCCGATGGTCTCGCGGCCGGCAAGGGCGTGGTGGTCGCGATGACGATGGACCAAGCCGAAGCCGCCATCGCCATGATGTTCGACGGCGCGTTCGGCGCGGCCGGCGCCGAGGTGGTGATCGAGGAGTTTCTCACCGGCCGCGAGATCAGCTTTTTCGCGTTGTCCGACGGCGACACCGCGATCGCGCTGGCCTCGGCGCAGGACCACAAGCGCGTGTTCGACCACGACCAGGGACCGAACACCGGCGGCATGGGCGCCTATTCGCCGACGCCGTTCGTGACGCCGGAGATCCATGCCGAGATCATGGCGAAGATCATCGTTCCCACCGTGGCCGGCATGAAGGCGCGCGGCACGCCGTTTCGCGGCGTGCTGTATGCCGGCGTGATGCTGACGCCGGCGGGGCCAAAACTGTTCGAATACAATGTCCGCTTCGGCGATCCGGAGTGCCAGGTGCTGATGCTGCGCATGATGTCGGACATCGTGCCGGCGTTGCTGGCGTCCTGCGACGGACAGTTGAAGAATTTTGATCTGCGCTGGTATCCGGACGCTGCGCTGACGGTGGTGATGGCGGCGAACGGCTATCCCGGCGACTACGCCAAAGGCACCCGCATCGAGGGGCTCGATGACGCCGCCAAGGTCGAGGGCGTCGAGATTTTTCACGCCGGCACCATTGCGAAGGACGGCGACATCCTCGCCAATGGCGGGCGCGTGCTGAACGTCTGCGCGTCGGGCAAGATCAGTCACCGAAGCCCAGCAACGCGCCTATCAGGCGGTCGATCGCATCCGATGGCCGGAAGGCTTTTGCCGCCGCGATATCGGCTGGCAGGCGGTGGAGCGGGAGAAGGCCGGCGGGTAGTGCGCGCTTCCGTCCTCGCTCTGAGGAGCATCGCCAACGGGTCGCGCGAATGCGCGCCCGATGACAGGCTCCGCGATGCGTCTCGAAGAGCGAGGCCGGTCTTCGAAGCCGACCTGCATTTCGAGGCATGCGCTGGCCTTGGACGCCGGGCTCCGACGATCTCTGGTTGGACCGCAGCTCCGAGACGTCATAGCCGCGCGGCCCGCCGGCCTTGTGCCGGGCATCTTCGTCTTTCTCTGCTGCCTTAAGACGTGGATGGCCGGGACAAGCCCGGCCATGACGTCGTTTTCTATGTTGCCGTCATTGCGAGGAGCGTAAGCGACGAAGCAATCCAGCTCGGGGCTATGGATTGCTTCGCTACGCTCGCAATGACGACGATCAAATCAAATCGCCGCCCGCCGCCGAGGCCGTGGTGCCGTGCTCGCGGAACGCCTTGATGACGTTGCGGCCGACCCGCCATCGGTGCACCTCGTCCGGACCGTCGACCAGCCGCTGCGACCGCACCTGGGTATACCACTTCGCCAGGATGGTATCCTGGCTGAAGCCCAGCGCGCCGTGCAGCTGGATCGCGGTGTCGATCACGTGGTGCACCATGTGGGCCAAATAGACCTTGGCGATCGAATTTTCCTGCCGCAGGTCCATGCCCTTTTCGGCCTTGTAGGCGATGTGCAGCAGCATCAGCCGGCCGATGTAGAGCTGGGTGGCGCATTCGGCCAGCATGAATTGCACGGCCTGGCGGTCGGCGAGCAGCACGCCGAAGGTCGAACGTTTGGTGATATGCGCGACCGCCATGTCGAGCGCGCGCTGCGCCTTGGCGATGTTGTGCATGCCGTGGCGCAAGCGGCCATAGGCCAGCCGGTGCTGGCCCATATTGAAGCCGTTGCCTTCGCCGCCGAGCAGATTGTCGGCGGGAACCTTGAGATCCTTGATCTCGATTTCCGAATGACCGCCATGGATCACGTCGGCGTGCGGGCCCTCGATCGCCATGTTCTTGATGTTGCGCTTGATCCTGTAGCCGGGGTTCGGCAATTCGACGATGAAGGTCGAATACTGCTTGTGGCGCGGCGCATCCGGATCGGTCTTGGCCATCACCAGCGCCATGTCGGCGACGCTGGCGGAGGAAGAGAACCACTTCTCGCCGTTGAGGATATAGTTTTCGTTGCCGTCCTTCACCGCCGAGGTCTGCATGCCGGTGGCGTCGGCGCCGGCCGCCTTCTCGGTCATCGAGAAGCAGATGCGCTTGTCGCCATTGAGCAGCGGCTTGAGGAATTTTTCCTTCTGATAGTCGGTGCCATGCTCGAGAATGGTCATCATCGAGGCGTCGTCGGGACCCTGGGTGTTCAGCGACAGCGCGCCGAGCATGCTTTCGCCGAGCTCCATCTGCACCAGCGCGTTGGCGAGCGGGCCGAGCCCCATGCCGCCATATTCCTTCGGCACGAACGGGCACCACAGCCCCTGCGCGCGCGCCTTGGCGCGCAGCGGTCCCAGCACTTCGTCGAGCGGCTTGGAGTCCAGTTCCTTTTCCGCGGGAATGCATTCTTCCTGCACCCATTTGCGGACCTTTTCGCGGATCGCCTTGGCCTCGGCCGGGACTTCGAAATCGATCGACATGTGAGATTTCCTCGTTGTGGTTCTTGTTGGTCGCGCTTGCGGGATGGCATATATCCGGGACGAGCCAGCGGCAACGACAAACAAAGTTTAAAGCGCGAGCCATCGTCGTCCCCCGCGGCACGGGTGACGTCGGGCTTGGGCCGCCGAGGGAGCGAAAGCCATGCCCGATCTCGCCGACCTGTTTCCCGGCTATGCCTCCAAATGGATCAACACCACAATCCGGGCGCATTTTCGCCCGCGTCGGCGGCAACGGGCCGCCGCTGTTGCTGCTGCACGGATTTTCGTCGACCCATGTGATGTGGCACCAGGTCGCGCCGCAGCTGGCGGACAAGTTCACGCTGATCATCGCCGACCTGCCGGGCTACGGCTGGTCTGATATTCCGGAGAGCGACAACGATCACATGCCCTACACCAAGCGCGCGATGGCGCAGACCATGGTGCGAGGCGATGGAAGCGCTCGGCCACGTGCATTTCGCGCTCGCCGGGCACGATCGCGGCGGCCGCGTGGCCTATCGCCTCGCGCTCGACCATCCCGGCCGGCTGTCGCAGTTGGCGGTGCTGGATATCCTGCCGACCTATGATTACTGGGAGAAGATGGATCGGCTCTATGCGCTGAAGATCTATCACTGGACCTTTCTGGCGCAGCCTTTTCCGCTGCCGGAAACGCTGATCGGCGGCAATCCGGATTTTTTCCTCCGGCAGAAGATGGCGAGCCAGACCAAAACGAAAACGCTCGACGCCATCGATCCGCGCGCGCTGGAGCATTATCTCGCGCCGTTCCGCGATCCCGTCGCGCGTACATGCGATGTGCGAGGATTATCGCGCCGGCGCCTATGCCGATTACGAGATCGACAAGAAGGATCGCGACGCCGGCAGCAAGATCACGATCCCGATGCTGGCGCTGTGGGGCGATGCCGGCATCGCCGGCGCCGCGGCGACCCCGCTCGACACCTGGAAGAACTGGGCCACCAACGTCTCGGGCGCGCCGGTCGATTCCGGACATTTTCTGACCGAGGAAAATCCGGACGCGACCGCGAAGGCGCTGAGGGAGTTTTTTGTGGCGTCGTAAAGGGGGTGCGATGTCTCGCATTCCGTCCTTGCGAGGAGCGCAGCGACGAAGCAATCCAGTCTGCGCTTGCGGTTATGGATTGCTTCGCTTCGCTCGCAATGACGATTTCTATCTTCTTGCCTTGAAAAATTCCCGCAGCAGCGTCGCGGCTTCGCTTTCGCCGACCGCCGAATAGACCTCGGGCGCGTGATGGCAGGTCTTTGAGGCGAAGAACCGCACGCCGGATTCCACCGCGCCGCCCTTGGGATCGGCTGGCGCCATAATACAGCCGCCGGAGCCGCGCCAGCGAGATCGCGCCGGCGCACATCGTGCACGGCTCCAGCGTGACGTAGAGGTCGCAATCGACCAGCCGCTCGCTGCCGACGACCTCGGTGGCTTGCCGGATCGCGAGAATTTCGGCATGCGCGGTCGGATCGCGGTCGGTCAGGGTGCGGTTTCCGGCCGTGGCGATCACCTCGTCGTTAAGCACGATCACGCATCCGATCGGCACTTCGCCGGCTTTTCCGGCCGTTTTCGGCCGCTTTCAGCGCCAAATCCATGAAAGATGGTGCGGTCATGTCTCGTATCGCTCGTAAAACTCTGCTACTGAATGGGCCTTCAGCAAAAGTGGATACCGGTTTTGCGTGAGAATGCGCCTCGAGCGAAGAGCGCGCGCGTCATCGCTCATGCCAGCCTGTTCGCATCCGCCTGATTGCCAATTCATCTGCATCCGAAGTGAGACCATTCATGCCCCGCGATAACGATAAAAACAACGATTCCCGCGGCCGGCGTGATCGGCCCTCCGGCGGCAAGGGCCGCTCCGGTGCGGCCCGCGGTCCCGAGAAGAAATTCGCCAAGCGCGAGGGACGCCCTTATGCCGGCAAGCCGGACGGCGAAAAATCCTACGGCAAGAAGCCCTATTCGGGCCCGGGCAAGCCGTATGCCGGCAAACGCGAGGGGCCGCCGGCGCGCCGCGACGGCGACGCGCCGCGTCCGGCTCGTTTCAATCGGGACGACCGCCCCGCACACAGCGGTGGTGAGCGAAAGGATTTTCGTCCGCGAGATGATCGTGGCGGTGAAAAGCGCCCGTACACCCCGCGCGGCGATCGCCCGAACTACAATCGCGACGACCGCGGGCCACGTGGCGACCGCGGCGATGCCCGCCCGGCCGCCCGATTTTTCGACAGGAAATTTGGCGACAAGAAACCTTATGCGTCGCGGGAGGGACGGTGAAAAGCGACCCTATACGCCACGTGGCGAAGGTTTCCGCGGATGGTGACCGGCCCCGCGGTGATCGCCCGGACCGAAAATTTGGTGGTGACAAGAAATTCTCCCGCGGCGCGCCGGATCGCAAGAGCGACCGCGGGGATCGTGGCCCGCGCAAGGATTTCGGTAGTCGCCCCGAACGCGGTCAAGACCGCGGCGATTCAAAGCCGTGGCAGAAGCGCGACGCGAGTTCGCCCGACCACGCGGGGCGCAATTCCCGTCCCTCCCGCGACGGCGCAAGAAGTTTCGACAAACCCCGCTATGACAAGCCGCGCGAGGACCGTCCTTCAGGTGACCGCCCGTTTCGTGAGCGGCCGAAGTTCGACCGCCCCCGGGAAGGCCGCGACGAGCGTCCGCGTGGTGACAGGCCGCAAGGCGACCGCCCTCGTTTCGATCGCCCGCGCGAGGATCGTCCGAAATTCGAGCGTCCGCGGCGGGATCGCGAGAGCGGCCGGCAGCGCCTGGCAGGAGCATCCGCGCAGCGACGCGCCTGATCGCAATGCCGACCGGCCGCGCCGCGACGATGAGGACGACAGCAAGATTTTCGCCAAGCGCCCGGCATTCGGCGGTCGCGGCGAATATCGCGAGCGCAAGCCGGATGAGCGGCGTCCGCCGCGGCCGCCGCGCGAAAAGAAATCCGGCGAGCGCATCGCCAAGGTGGTGTCGCGGGCGGGCCTGGCCTCGCGCCGCGACGCCGAGGAATGGATCGTGCAGGGCCGCGTCACCGTCAACGGCCGCGTGATCAATTCGCCGGCGCTCGATGTCACCGCCAACGATGTCATCACCGTCGACGGCAAGCCATTGCCGCCGCGCGAGCGCACCCGGCTGTTCATGTTTCACAAGCCGCGCGGCCTGATGACCACCCATGCCGATCCCGAAGGACGGCCGACGGTGTTCGACAATCTGCCGGAGGGCCTGCCGCGGCTGATCTCGATCGGCCGGCTCGATTTCAACACCGAGGGCCTGCTGCTGCTGACCAATGACGGCGGGCTGGCGCGCGCGCTCGAATTGCCCGACACCGGCTGGCTGCGGCGCTATCGCGTCCGCGCCCATGGCGAGGTGACGCAGGCGCCAGCTCGATGAGCTGAAAAAAGGCGTCGAGGTCGACGGCGTCAAATACGGCCCGATCGATGCGACGCTGGAGCGCGACCAGGGCGCCAATGTCTGGCTGGTGTTTGCGATCCGCGAAGGCAAGAACCGCGAAGTGCGCAACGTGATGGCGCATCTCGGTCTCGAAGTGAACCGGCTGATCCGGGTGTCCTACGGTCCGTTTCAATTGGGCGAACTCGCCGAAGGCGAGGTCGAGGAGGTCAAGACCCGGGTGCTGCGCGAGCAACTCGGCGAGAAGATCGCCGCGCTGGCGGGCGCGGATTTCACCCGTCCGGTGCAGGGCGAGGCGGCCGCAAGTTCCGAGGATGAAGACGCCGATGCGCCGCGCGCGCAAAAAGCCGTTCAAGCCGGCCGGCAAGAGCGGCCTGATCGCCGACCGCAAGGGCCGCCGCGTGCTGGTGCAACGCACCGGCAGCGACGAAGCCCGCGCGCGCAACGAAGCCGAGGCCAGCGGCTACGGCCCGCCGCGACGTCCGCAGCGCGGCTATCACGGCAAGCGCGATCTGAAGCCGCGCGACGAGTAGGGACTGCGCGATGATATTGCAGACGTTACGCATCGTTCTCCCTCCCCCCTTGCGGGGGAGGGTCGGGGGAGGGGGGTACAGCACCGGGATCGTACGCTTGGAGCACCCCCACCCCCGACCCCTCCCCGCAAGGGGGAGGGGAGCAGTCTCGCTGGATCGCATTCTGATGCGCGTCGTCGGCGGGCGATTGAAGGGCCGCAACCTGGCGTCGCCGTCGTCGCGCGACATCCGCCCCACCGCGGACCGGCTGCGCGAGTCGCTGTTCAACATCCTTGATTCACGCCTATGACGATCCGATCGCGGAGGCGCGCGTGCTCGACCTGTTCGCCGGCACCGGCGCGCTCGGCATCGAGGCGGTCTCGCGCGGTGCGGCGTTCGCGCTGTTCGTCGATAATGGCGCTGAAGCCCGCGCGCTGCTGCGCAACAATGTCGAAGCGCTCGGGCCTCGGCGGAGTGACAAAGGTGTATCGCCGCGACGCCGGCAATCTCGGCCCGGCGCATCCGGTCGAGCCGTTCGCGCCTGGTGTTTCTCGATCCGCCCTACCGCATGAAGCTGGCCGAGAAAGCGCTGGCCTCGTTGCGCGATGGCGGCTGGCTGACGCCAGGCGGCGCTGCTGGTGGTCGAGGAAGCCAAGGCGGCGGAATTTGCGGCGCCGGAAGGTTTTGAGGAGCTGGAGCGGCGCGCCTACGACGACACCGAGTTTACGTTTTTACGATTTGTGTGACGCTGTTGCACAGCGCTCGCCCCGTTATCGGCCGTCATACCCCGCGAAAGCGGGGTACCCAGTATTCCGAGGCGTTGGTGATTCATCTCAAACTTCGCGGCGTACTGGGTCGCCCGGTCGAGCCGGGCGATGACAGCTGAGATTGTCGGAGCGCCTTGCCCTACCTTCTCCCGAACAGCTTCTCGATATCCGAAAGCTTCAATTCCACATAGGTCGGGCGGCCGTGGTTGCACTGGCCGGAATTCGGCGTGTCTTCCATCTCGCGCAGCAGCGCGTTCATCTCTTCCGGCTTGAGGCGGCGGCCGGCGCGCACCGAGCCGTGGCAGGCCATGGTGGCCGCGACATGCATCAGGCGGCGTTCCAGCGGCAACGCCTCGTCCCATTCCGCCATGTGGTCGGCGAGATCGCGCAGCAGGGACGCGGCGTTGGTCTTGCCGAGCAGCGACGGCGTCTCGCGCACCGCGACCGCACCGGGGCCGAAGGATTCGATCGCGAGCCCGAACGACGCCAGCTCCTCGGCGCGCGTCGACCAGTCTTTCCACGGTCGCCTCGTCCAGTTCGACGATCTCCGGGATCAAAAGGATTTGCCGCTGCACGCCGTTCGTCGCCAGCGAGGCCTTGAGCTTTTCATAGACGATGCGCTCATGCGCGGCGTGCTGGTCGACCACGACCAGGCCGTCGCGGGTCTGCGACACGATATAGGTCTCGTGAATTTGCGTCCGCGCCGCGCCCAGCGGGCGGTCGAGCAGATCGGCGGACGGCGCTTGCCTCGAAGCGCACATCGGCGGTCGGCGTGCCGACGTCGAACGCGGCCTGTCCGGGTTCGGCAAAGGCCGCCGCGGCCGCGCCGTCGAAGGCCGGCAACGGGCCGGTCGGATAGGCCGGCGAGCGCCGCCAGTCCCAGTTGGCGCGCGGCGCAAACGAAGGGCGGAACGAGGCCAGCGCCGCGCCATCGCTGTTGGCGGCGGTACGCTTGCCTTCGCGGGCGAGGCCATCCTTCAGCGCGTGCACGATCAGCGCGCGGACCAGGCCGGCATTGCGGAATCGCACCTCGGTCTTGGCGGGATGCACATTGGCGTCGACCTCCTGCGGATCGAGCGTCACGAACAGCGCCACCACCGGATGGCGGTCGCGCGGCAGATAGTCGGAATAGGCCGCGCGCACCGCGCCGATGATCAGCTTGTCGCGCACCGGCCGGCCGTTGACGAACAGATATTGCCCGAGCGCATTGGCGCGGGTCAGCGATGGTGCGGCGGCAAAGCCCTCGACCACGACGCCTTCGCGCTCGGAGCGCACCTCGATGGCGCTGGAACGAAAATCCGCCCCCAGAATATCGCCGAGCCGCGTCAGTCGGCCGGCGGCGCCGGGCAGTGCCGCGGCCCAGGTCACGGGCGCGCGTTCCTCGCCGGCCAGCGTGAAGGCGACGTCGGGCCGCGCCATCGCGAGGCGGCGCACCACCTCGCGGATCGCCTCGGCCTCGGTGCGGTCGGTCTTGAGAAACTTCAGCCGCGCCGGTGTCGCATAAAACAGATCGCTGACCTCGACGCGGGTGCCCTGCGAAAGCGCTGCCGGCATGATCGCCGATTTCTCGCCGCCTTCGACCGACAGCGACCAGGCATGCGGCTCGCCGGCATGGCGCGTGGTGATGCCGAGCCTCGCCACCGCGCCGATCGAAGGCAGCGCCTCGCCGCGAAACCCCAGCGTGCGGATCCGCAACAGATCCTCATCGTCGAGCTTGGAGGTGGCGTGGCGATCCACCGCCAGCGCCAGATCGCCATGGGTCATGCCGCTGCCGTCGTCGGTAATGCCGATCCGTCGCCGGCCGCCGCCATCGGTGAAGATGTCGATCCGGCTGGCGCCGGCGTCGATGGCGTTTTCCACCAGCTCCTTGACCACGCTGGCCGGACGCTCGACCACTTCGCCGGCGGCGATGCGGTTGACGATCTGTTCGGGGAGCTGGCGGACGGGCATGGGTGAGACGATTCGTGCGAGTGGAAAGCCAATCTAGGGGCTTTTAGTACCTGGCGGGAGGGCGAGGGCTGCTCAAGTCAGCGGGTTTTTTGAGCTCTCCCCGTTGTTTACGGTGAGCTACCTTATGCCGGAAGACTGAAATTCACAGAATTGCCTAGATGCCTCTGCGAACGAGGTGGCCCGCTATCCCGATTGGCACTGTGCGCGGTCCCCGACGGGAACATTGTGACCGGTGCTGACCCGGTATATCGTTTAGAAAAGTTGATAAAAAGATCGGGAGGATATTTATCGGGAGGATATTTTATGTGTCAGCTGTTCGCTCACCAACCTCAACGGGACTATGAATCGCAGACCCGGTCGCTTCGCATCGATGGCCATTGCACGTCGATCCGGCTTGAGATGGCGTTCTGGGATACGCTTGAAGAAGTCGCGAGCAAGGAAGACATGAGTCTCGCGAAATTCCTGACGCGTCTTCACAGCGAGGTTCTCGATCATTGCGGCGAAGTGCATAATTTTGCGTCGCTGCTGCGCTGTTCGTGCCTGATCTATCGATCGAAAGCCACCGCGGTCATGCCCGATTTTATCGAGGGCGCCGCACCGAGGCTGGTAGCGGCCGAATAGCCACAGCGACCAGAGCCGATTTCAGCGCCATCCGGGACACGCCAATGGCGTATCCCGGAGAGAACCCGTAAGGCTCCGACAGAGGCTGTGCCGGACTAGATTTCCTTTCGCTGCATGGCGCCGGCGATGTGATCCGCCTGCCGGACCGCGAGCGCCACGATCGTGAGCGTCGGATTGCACGCGGCGCTGCTGGTAAACTGGCTGCCGTCGGAGACGAACAGAATTCTTGATGTCGTGCGTCTGCCCGAATTTGTTGACGACGCCGTCCTTCGCGTTCGCGCTCATGCGGTTGGTGCCCATGTTGTGGGTGCTCGGATAAGGCGGCGTCGGGAAGGTGGCGGTGGCGCCGATCGCCTCATACACCGCCGAGCCCTGCCTGTAGGCATGGTTGCGCATCGCGGCGTCGTTGGGATGATCGTCGTAATGCACGCTCGCGACCGGCAAGCCGAAACTGTCCTTGGCGGTCGGATCGAGCGTGACGCGGTTGGTTTCCTGCGGTAGATCTTCGCCGACCAGCCACATGCCGGCCATCTGGGGATATTGCTCCATCGCGCTGGTGAAGCTGCGGCCCCATGCGCCCGGATTGAGGAACGCCGCCATGAAGGGCAAGCCAAGCGACAGCGTTTCCATTTCATAGCCGCCCATGAAGCCACGGGACGGATCGTGCCGCGCCTCGTCGCGGATGATGCCGGCCATGGTGGTGCCGCGATACATGTGAACCGACTTGTCGAAAACCGCATAGACGCTGCCGGTCATGTGACGCATGTAGTTTCGCCCGACCTGTCCCGAACTGTTGGCAAGGCCGTCGGGGAAGGTATTGGACGCGCTGTTCAGCAGCAAGCGAGGGCTTTCGATCGAATTGCCGGCGACGGCGACGACGCGTGCCTTCTGGCGCTGGGTTTTTCCGGCTTCATCGGCATAGACGACGCCGGTCACCTTTCCCGACGCATCGTGTTCGATCTTCAGCGCCATGCTGTTGGGACGCACTTCGAGATTGCCGGTCGCCTCACCCTTGGGGATTTCGGCATAGAGCGTCGACCATTTCGCGCCGGACTTGCAGCCCTGGAAACAGAAACCGATCTGCTGGCAGGAGCCGCGGCCGTCGCGAGGCTCGCTGTTGATCGCCATCCGGCCGGTGTGGACTTCCTTGTAGCCGACCTTCTTGGCGCCCGCTTCCAGCACCTTGAAATTGTTGTTGCCCGGCAATCCCGGAATGCTGTTGGTGCGGGTGACGCCCATCTTGTATTCGGCCTTGGCGTACCACGGCTCCATCTCGGCAAGGGTGATCGGCCAGTCCAGCATATTGGCGCCGGGCACGTCGCCATAGGCGCCACGAATCCTGAATTCGTGTTCTTCGAACCGCAGGGATGCTCCGGCCCAGTGCACGGTCGATCCGCCGACCGATTTGACGATCCATGCCGGCAAATTCGGGAAGTCTTTGGCGACACGCCAGCTCCCGGATGTGGTGCGCATGTCCTTCCACGCCAGTTGCGTGAAGCTGTCCCATTCGTTGTTGACGAAGTCCTGGACCTCGTTGCGCGGACCGGCTTCGAGGATCACGACCTTGACGTCTTTCTGCGCCAGCTCATTTCCGAGCGTGCCGCCGCCGGCGCCGGAGCCCACGATTACAACCACGCCATCGTCGTTCAGATCAAATTTTGCCATGATGTTTCCTCCCAACGGAATTTTTGTTCGAGGTCTTTTTCAGGCTTTTGGCAGCCAGTCGATGTCGGCAAATCCGCGGTTGATGTACCCGCCATGCTCGGCGGACGAGCCCTCGTAGCCGAACTTCGGCCACAGCTCTTCCTGGTTGTAGAGAGAGACGACAAGATCGGAACGAACGCTCTTGAAGAAGTCGGTCTGCTCGATGCCCTGCAGCAAGACGATGCGGTCGGCTTCCCAGGGAATTTGAAGATAGGGGGCCTTGTGCCGATCCGTCGCGTCCTGATCGAGACGCCGGACGCCATCCTCGATCATGGCCTTGACGGCAGGGTCCTTGGCCGCTTTGCCGTCCCACGGCTTGATCGCGGTGATGTAATAACTGTCGACCAGGAAGTCGTGCGGATAAATATCGCGCGCCACTTTCACCAGCGTCTTCAATGTCGCGGGCGTCAGCGTGGTTGCATCCGCGGCCCACGCGTCCTCGATGCCGATCCCGGCGCTCGCGGCCACGGCGACGACCGGAACCGCGGTCGCAGCGCCCTGCAGAAAAATTCGGCGGCTGTATTTGCCTCGACGATCAACTTCTCTCATGGGTATCCTCCATTGAACGTTTTTGTTGATTGCACTAGCCGAAGCGGCCACCTTTCTGGATCACTTCGATCTTGTAGCCGTCGGGATCGGAGACGAAGAAAAAGCGGGCGAGCGTCGAGCCGTCATGCTTGAAATCGCGCAGCGGCCCGGGTGACAATTTCTCGCGCTCGAACCGGGCGTGCTCGGCATCGAGATGGTCGACGACGACGGCGAGATGGCCATATCCGTCGCCGGTAACGTAAGGTTCCTTGCGTCCGAAATTCACCGTCAGTTCGAGTTCGAACGGCGACGACGGATGGCGCAGATAAATCAGGGCGAAGTCGGGAAATACCAGGCGATCGGCAATCTGCAGGTCGAACGCACGGGCGTAGAAATCGAGCGATCTCTCTTCATCGAGCACGCGGATCATCGAGTGAACCGGCTTTGCCATTCAGTTCAATCCCTCGGATAGCTGATGATGACGATCCGCGTTTGCGCCGAGGCAGCATCGGTAGTCGCTATCGTGCTGCAAAATCCCAGCCCCATGGCGAGTATCGCACGTCGTTTTCTCATGGATATTACCGTTGGCGCGAACCGAGCTTAAGTCGTCGCGAACAAGCGGTGGTAGTAGCGGGCTGTTTATGCCGGAACAAAAGACAATCGCGTTGCGAAATCGCTACGTGCGAAAGCGGCCTCAATCGTCGAAGCCGCCCGAGCCGCGCTTGGCCTTGACGTCGCTGCGGCGCTTTTTGCCCTCCAGCCGGCGCTTTTTCGATCCCAGCGTCGGCTTGGTCGGTCGCCGCGGGATCGGCCGCACCAGGGCCTCGCGCAGCAGTTCGAGCAGCCGGTCGATGGCGTCGGCGCGGTTGCGCTCCTGGGTGCGGAACCGCTGCGCATGGATCACGATCACGCCGTCCTTGGTCATGCGCTGGCCGGCGAGCCGGTCGAGCCGCACAGCGGCATCCGCCGCCAGCGTGATCCGGCGGGTATCGAACCGCAATTGCGCAGCGGTCGAGAGCTTGTTGACGTTCTGCCCGCCCGGACCGGAGGCGCGCACGAAGCTGATCTCGATGTCGTTCTCGTCGATCGTGAGGTCGCGGGAAATCCGCAGCATGGCGTTACCGGACGGCGGGATGATCCCTGGCGGGAATCGGGCCAGCAGCAGCGATAGCGGTTTTGTTTGCGGCGCTGAAGGACGAGGGAGGCGTCCCCCGGATGCTGCGCAACGCGATCAGCGCAACGCCAAGGGGGCGTTGCACCGCGTCCGGGACACGATATCCGGCTAGAAGCGCTACCCTAGTTCGCCGTCGGTGGCCGGGTCGCGGCCACCGGCTGGGCGGCGGCTTGCGGGGCGCGGCCGACGATCACGGTGAGAAGGCCTTGCCCCCACAGCCGCTTGGCGGCCCGCTTGGCATCGTCGAGGGTCACGGCGTCGACGATGGCGTTGCGCTTCTCGATGTAGTCGATCGGAAGCTTGTCGAGCTGGTATTGCAGCAGCGCCGAGGCCAGCTTCGAAGAGGTGTCCAGCGCCAGCATCTGCGAGCCCTTGAGATAGGACTTGGCCTCGTCCAGTTCCTGCTGGGTCGGGCCATCCTCGGCCATGCGGCGGACTTCCTTGTCGATGGCCTCGACGGTCTCGCCGGCGCGGTCGGCGCGGGTTCCGGTATTTCCGACGAACAGCGCGGAGTGTTCCATCCACAACAGCGATTCATAGACCGAATAGGCGAGGCCGCGCTTCTCGCGGACTTCGTGGTAGAGCCGCGACGACAACGTTCCGCCGCCGAGAATGTGGTTGACGACATAGCCGGCCATGAAATTCGGGATCGTGCGCGCTTGAAGCCGGGGCCGCCGAACGTCACCACGGTCTGCGGCACGTCGAGCGGAATGAATGCGCGCTGCGGCGGCTTGGCGGGCTTCGACGTCGGGGACCGGCGTCAGGCTGGCCTTGGCCGGCAATCCGCCGAACGTCCGGTCGAGCAACTTGCCGAGCGTGTCGGCGTCGACATCGCCGACCACCGCGATCTTGAGCGTATCCTTGGCCAGCACGCGGCGGACGTAGTCCTTCAGATCGGCGACATCGATCTTCGGAACGCTTTCCAGGGTGCCGTCGGCCGGCCGGCCATAGGGGTGGTCGCCAAAGGCGATTTCCAGGAACTTGCGGCTGGCCAGCGCCGACGGGTTGGAGGTGTCGCTGCGCAGGCCGGAAATGACCTGGGCGCGAATGCGTTCGACATCGGCGCTGTCGAAATGCGGCGAGGTCAGCGACATCCGAAGCAGGTCGAAGGCCTCGTCGCGGGTGTCCTTGAGCATGCGCAGCGAGCCGCGGAAATAATCCCGCGTCGAACTGAAGCTGAGGTCGATGGCGCGGCGTTCGAGCCGTTCGTGGAACGTCTTGGAATCCAGATCGCCCGAGCCCTCATCGAGCAAATCGGAGACCAGACTGCCGACGCCGGGCTTGTCGGCCGGGTCCTGCGTCGCGCCGCCGACGAAGGCATATTCCATCGCGATCAGCGGCACGGTGGCGTCCTGCACGAACCAGGCCTCGATGCCGCCGGGCGAAACCAGATGCTGGATCTTGGCCGCGGCGTGCGATGGCGTCGCCGTGATCGGCGTCAGCGCCAGGCCGGCCGCGATGACGAGCGCCAAGCGCCGCGCGCCAGTCTTGAGAGAAGAAGCCTTGGGATAAGTCACGAACGCTTCTCCTCGCGCTTCGGCGTGGTATCCTTGATCAGATAGCCGGTCACCGAACGCTTCTTGTCGAGCCATTTTTGCGCGGCGGCGCGGACCTGTTCGGCGGTGACGGCGCGAATGCGATCCGGCCAGCTTCGGATGTCCTCGATGCTCAAACCGGTGGTGAGCGCCGCGCCGTACCAGCGCGCCAGCGTCGCCTGGTTGTCCTGGGCATAGATGGCCTCGGCGATCAGCTGGGTCTTGACCCGTTCGAGATCCTCGGCGCGGACCGGATTTTGCCCGACGTCGGCGATCACGCTGTCGATCACCTGCTCGACTTGCGCGAACTCGACGCCGGGTTTCGGCGAGACCGAGATCATGAACTGGGTCGGATCGAGCGAGGTGCCCTGATATCCGGCGCTGGCGCTGACCGCGAGCGGCCGGTCGACCACCAGCGCGCGATAAAGATAGGAGTTGCTGCCACCGCCCATCAGCTGCGCCAGCACGTCGAGCGCCGGGCTTTCGCCGGCGGCCGCGGTGGTGGCCGACGGCACCAGATAATAGCGCCGCACGCTGGGTTGTTCGACCCGGGGGTCGGCCAGCGTCACGGTGCGCGGCGCGATCGGCGTCGGCTCCTGCGGACGAATCCGCTGCGCCGGTATCGCGGGCTGTGCCGGGACCTAGCCGAAGGTCCGCTCCGCCATCGGGCGGACCTCCTTGGCATCGACGTCGCCGGCGATCACCAGCGTGGCGTTGTTCGGCGCATAGAAGCGCCGGTAGAACGCCAGCGCGTCTTCGCGGTTGAGTTTCTCGATTTCATGGTGCCAGCCGATCACCGGGCGGCCGTAGGGATGATTGAGGTACAGCGCCGCCATGATCTGTTCGGTCAGCCGCGCCTCCGGATTGTTGGCGACCCGCATGTTGTATTCCTCGAGCACGACGTCGCGCTCCGGCAGCACGTTTTCATCCTTCAGGATCAGGCCGGTCATGCGATCGGCCTCGAACTCCATCATCTTGCCGAGCTGGTCGCGCGGCACGCGCTGGAAATAGCCGGTATAGTCGGTCGAGGTGAAGGCGTTCTCGTTGCCGCCGATCCGCAGCACGGTCTGGGAAAATTCACCGGCCGGATGCTTGCTGGTGCCCTTGAACATCAAATGTTCGAGAAAATGCGCAAGGCCCGATTTGCCGGGGGTCTCGTCGGCGGAGCCGACCTTGTACCAGATCATCTGGGTGACGACCGGGGTGCGGTGATCCGGGATCACCACGACCTTCAGGCCATTGCCGAGGGTAAAGCTGGCCGGAGGATCGGAGGTCACCGTGGTCTGGGCGCGAACGCCATCGGCGGAGAATGCGAGCGCCGAGAGCAGCGCAGCGAACAAGGGGACGGCGAAGCGGTGTGAGGACATCATGACCTGTCTGAAGGCCCGAACCCCCGGGGTTCGGGAGGAACCCGAAGAGTTCGGGAGGAACCCGCGGCATCGTACGCTGCGCGGCTGCGATTGTGCGTCACGAAGCAGAGAGACAGGCGCTACTGGTCGCCATATTTGCCGGCGGCCGGATTGTATTCCTTGTTCAGGGATTCCTTGGGCCCGGTGCCATAGGCAAAATTCGGCGACGGCGTCTGGTAGCCGGGCGGCGGCTGGGTCAGGGAGTTCCGCGTCGGCTCGCCCTTGAACGGCGCAATCTCGGTTTTGTTGCCGCCGAACAGACTGCTGAAGCTGCCGTCAAAGCCGAGCTGTGACGGGCTGAGGATCGGGTTAGTGGCTGAATTGCCCGGCTGGAGCGGGGTATTATCGTCGGTGCGGCCCGCAGGCGCCGTTCTGGCGGCGTCGAGTTCGCTTGGAGTGAGAACGCGGGCCGCTTCGACCGGGTCTTTACGGTCTTTCTTGCGGCGTGCGATGGCGGCCTTGCGCCGCGCTTCATCCGGATCTTTCGGCCAGTTCGCGGCATTCACTTCCTTCGACGCGGAAACCGGCGGCGGCAGATCGATCCTGGGGGGCACCACCAGCGGGGACCGCTCGCGATAGTCGATGCCCTGGTTATCCATGTTGGTGCCGCCGACGCTCTTCATGATGCCGTCGATGATCTTTTCCTCGAAGGTCTTGTCGTCGTCGTCATCGTCCTGGGCGCGCGCGACGCCGACCGTCATCACCAGACCGATGCCCAGGGCGACCGCGGCGAGCCGTAGCGCGCGCATCGGCACATCAGACGAATTCCGCACAAACCAACCGCCGGCTTCGGTCTCGCGCATCACGCTCTTCCTGTTCAAGGTTTCCCGCGGTTCGCCGATGGGGGCGCTAGCTCCGCTCCCGCAGGCAACGTTCAGCCTTGAGGCGTCGTATCAGCCGGGATCAGGGCGCTTTTGCGGCGGGTACCCCCAGGAAGGAGTCATACAGCAGGGCCGCTACCCCGGCAACAATCGCCACGTCGGCAAGGTTAAACACGTACCAATTGAAGGGTTTTCCGCCAATCTGGACGTGGAACAGGGCGAAATCGACCACCGCGCCATAGGCGAAGCGGTCGATGGCGTTGCCGATGGCGCCGCCGATGATCAGGCCGAGCGCGACGGTGGCGAGCACGGTGCGCGACCGCGCCATCCAGATCGCCAGAACGATCACCGCCACCGCCTTGACCGCGAGCAGGATCGATCTGGGCGAGCCGCGCCCTCGTTCTGGAACCAGCCGAAGCTGATCCCGGTATTCCATGCCAGCACCAGGTCGAAGAACGGCGTCACGCTGACCGCGCCGCGATGGGCGATGTCGAACACGAACAGCAGCCAGAGTTTCGAGGCCTGGTCCAGCGCCAGCGCGACGATGGCGCTGAGGAGACCGGGGCGCAGATGAGGGGTCAAACCGTCACTCCCAGCGCCTTCCATTCCCGCAGCGCCTCCGCGTCGCGCGGCGACACGTCGGGATATTCGGGATCGTCGCCGACGGTCGGGAGGATTTTCCACGACCGCGCGCATTTGGTGCCGGGCCTTCTCGACCACGACGGCGACGCCGGGCACATCATTCAAGCGGAACGCATCGGCCGGCGCCTCCGCGTTGGTCAGCATCGCATTCGAGGTGATGCAGACCTCGGCCAGATCGACATCGAACAGCGTGCTCGAAGATCGTCTTGTCCGCAACGTAAACCAGCGGCGAGGCCTCCAGCGACGAGCCGATCCGCTTGGCGGCGCGCTCGACTTCCAGCGCGCCGGTGACGACGCGGCGGACATTGCGGATGATCTCCCACTTGGCCGCCAGCGCGTCGTCGCGGAATTTTTCGAGCCCCTGTGGAAACAGCGTCAGATGCACCGACGGCTCGGCGTCCGGCCGGTACAGCCGCCACGCCTCTTCGCAGGTGAAGGTCAGCACCGGCGCCAGCCATTTCAGGATCGCGTCGCAGAGCATATCGATCGTGGTCAGGGCGGCCTTGCGCGCCGGCGACGACGGCGGATCGCAATACAGCGTGTCCTTGCGGATATCGAAATAGAACGCCGACAGTTCGGTATTCATGAAGGCCGACAGGCTGGCGACCACGGTCTTGTAGTCGAATTCGGCATAGGCCTTGCGCACGATGGCGGCCTGCTCGGCGAGCTGATGCAGCATCAGCCGCTCCAGTTCGGGCATCGTCGGCGGCGGCGACCGCGTCGCCGGGCTTGAAGTGGTGCAGCGTGCCGAGCATCCAGCGGATCGAGTTGCGCAGCTTGCGGTAGGTCTCGATGGTGTTCTTGAGGATTTCCGGGCCGATGCGCTGGTCGTCGGCATAGTCGGTGGCGCAGACCCAGAGCCGCAGGATATCGGCGCCGGATTGCGCGATGACCTTCTGCGGCTCGACGGTGTTGCCGACCGACTTCGACATCTTGCGGCCGTTCTCGTCGAGCGTGAAGCCGTGGGTCAGCACGATGTCGAACGGCGCGCGGCCGCGGGTGCCGCAGCTTTCCAGCAGCGACGACTGGAACCAGCCGCGATGCTGGTCCGAGCCTTCCAGATACATCACGGTGTCGTCGCCGCCGTCGACCTTGCGCCTGATGCCGGCAAGGCCCGGGAAAGTGCACGGGGTCTTCCAGCACGAAAGCATGGGTCGAGCCGGAATCGAACCAGACGTCGCAGATGTCGTCGACCTTCTTCCACGCTTCGTTGGCGTGGCGAGCCGAGAAAGCGCTCGCGGGCGCCGTCCATGTACCAGGCGTCGGCGCCTTCCTGCTCGAAGGCGTCGGCGATGCGGCGCGTTGACGGCCTCGTCCTGCAGGATTTCGGCCGAGCCGTCGCCCTTCTCGCGCACGAACACCGCGATCGGCACGCCCCAGGCGCGCTGGCGCGAGATCACCCAGTCCGGCTTGCTGTTGATCATGCCGTTGATGCGATTCTCGCCCGACTGCGGCACCCATTGCGTCACCGAGATCGCCTGCAGCGCGCGGGCGCGCAGGGTGTCGCCGGACTTGGCCTTGCCGGCATCGGCGATGTCCTTGTCCATCGCGATGAACCATTGCGGCGTGTTGCGGAAGATCACCGGCTTCTTCGAGCGCCAGGAATGCGGGTATTGATGCTTGAGCCGGCCGCGCGCCAGCAGCATGCCGGCGTCGATCAGCGCCTTGATCACGGCCTCGTTGGCGTCGCCCTTTTCGCCCTTGTCGTTGATGACGCGCTTGCCGGTGAAGCCCGGCGCCTGATCGGTCAGCGCGCCGTTCTCGTCGACGGTGTAGGGGATGGTGGTGTTGATGCCGCGCGCTTCCAGGTCGCGCGCATTGGCCATCCAGACCTCGAAGTCCTCGCGGCCGTGGCCGGGCGCGGTATGCACGAAACCGGTGCCGGTGTCGTCGGTGACGTGATCGCCGGCCAGCAGCGGTACGCTGGAAATCGTAACCGCCGCATTGCCCTTCAGCGGATGTGAGCATCCATGGCCGAGTGTGATCGCCGGCATCGCACATCCTGCTTCCTGATGAAGGCTTCGACTTTCGCGCCTGCTTGAACACGTCGGTCAGCGAGCGTGTCGGCCAGAATCAGCAGATCGCCGGCTTCTTGGCCCAATTGTCGGTCAGGTGCTTCCGTGACCTCGATAGAGACCGTAGGCGATTTTCGGCGAAAAGCTGATGGCGCGATTGCCCGGCAGCGTCCAAGGCGTCGTGGTCCAGATCACGATGGATGCACCGACCACATCACGCGCTGTTCCGGGTGCGCCGCCATACGCGTCGACCGGAAACTTCACCCACACCGTATCGACGGTGTAATCCTCGTATTCGACCTCGGCTTCCGCCAGCGCGGTTTTTTCCACCACGCTCCACATCACCGGCTTGGAGCCGCGATACAGCGTGCCGTTGGCGGCGAATTTCATCAGCTCGCGCGCGATCTGGGCTTCGGCGAAATAATCCATGGTGGCGTAGGGATGATCCCAGTCGCCGATGATGCCGAGCCGCTTGAATTCCTCGCGCTGCACGTTGAGCCAATGCCCGGCATAGGCGCGGCATTCCCTGCGGAACGCCACCATCGCCGCGGAATCCCGGAAATCCGGCTTCGGCTTGCCCTTGGAGCGGTAGTTCTCTTCCTCGATCTTCCATTCGATCGGCAGGCCGTGGCAGTCCCAGCCCGGCACGTAATTGGAATCGAAGCCGAGCATCTGCTGGCTCTTGGTCACCACGTCCTTGAGGATCTTGTTCAGCGCATGCCCGATATGGATGTTGCCGTTGGCGTAGGGCGGGCCGTCATGCAGCACGAATTTGGCCCGGCCGGCGGCGGCTTCGCGCGAGCCTGCCGTAGAGGCCGATCTCGTTCCAGCGCTTGAGGATTTCCGGCTCGCGCTGCGGCAGGCCGGCGCGCATCGGGAATTCCGTCTGCGGCAGGAACAGGGTTTTGGAATAGTCTGATGCGTCGGATTTTTGCGGCTTTTCGGACATGAATGCTCTGATTTGGCTCAAAGGGCGCGGAAAACGCGAATAGCTCGCGGATGAATGAGGTGATCCCGGTCTTGCGCCGAGCCGAAGCTCAGGCGGAAGCCGGGCCGCTAATGCTGATGGTGCGCCGCGCAAACATGGGCTTTCCATAGCAGCCAGCCGAGCGAAGCGCAAAGGCCCGCCGCGCATGTTGATGGGCATCTCGAGGGCCGCGGGAGGCGGTCAAACCTCAGGAAGGGCCGATCACCCCAAGCTTTGGAAACGCATCGGGGGAGGCCGCCAGCGCCGCGCGGGCGCGGGCGCTGTCGTCATCCATCTGGCGCACCAGCGCTTCGACGCTGTCGAACTTCAATTCGTCGCGGATGAAGGCGATGAAGGCGACGTCGAGCGCTGTTCCATAGAGATCGCCCTTGAAATCGAACAGGAAGACTTCCAGCAGCGGCGCGCCATTGTCGAAGGTCGGGCGGCGGCCGAAGCTGGCGACGCCGTCGAGGCGCACCTGATCTTTTCCCTGACCGCGGCCGACCCGCACCGCGTAGATGCCGTGCTTGAGCCCGCAATTCTTGTCGAGGCGGATATTGGCGGTGGGATAGCCGAGATCGCGGCCGCGTTTCTCGCCATGGATCACCTCGCCGGCAACGAACCAGGGGCCGCCGAGCATCGCGGTGGCGTCTTCGATCTGCCCCTCCGCCAGCGCCATGCGGATCGCGCTGGAGGAGACCGGCCGCTCCGCGATATCGACATGCGGCTGCACGTCGACCTCGATGCCGAGCCGGGGCGCCTCGCCGACCAGAAGGCTCGGCGATCCGACCCGGCCCTTGCCGAAATGAAAGTCGTAGCCGACCGCGATGCCGCTGATTCCGAGCCGCTCGATCAGATCATGGTGAATGAAATCCTGCGCCGTGGTCCCGGCGCGGGTCTTGTCGAAGGTCATCACCACGGCGCCCGCGAGCCCGGTTCCGGCCAGCAGCCGCAGCTTTCCGGCCTCGTCGGTGAGCCGGAACTGCGGGGAGTTCGGGCTGAAGAAACTGCGCGGGTGCGGCTCGAACGTCACCGCCAGCGCAGGCTTGCCATGGGCGCGCCCCATATCAAGCGCCGCAGCGATCACGGCGCGGTGGCCGAGGTGGACGCCGTCGAAATTGCCCATCGCAACCACCGTCCCCTTGGGGATCGCGGCCGCGGGCGTGGTATCGCGGATAACGGTAAAGCCTGGCGTCATTGCGGGATTCTTCAATTCGGGTCGGATGGGGGCCGGACCGTGACTTGGCGGCCCCGGCGAAGTCAAGCCGGGGCTCGAGCCGGTGCGCTGGCCGGATGGCAGGTATATTTTTTCGCCGGCGGCGGGTTAACGGGCTGTTTAAGGGCTGATGCTAGTGCTTGGGGATGGACTGCGCGGCGGGTCGGCCTTGCGCGGGCCTATTGTTGAATTGCGGCGTTGTGTCGTGCGGAGGATCCAAGATGGCGGTTGATTTGTCGATGTCGGTTCTGGTGGTGGATGACTACAACACCATGATCCGCATCATCAGAAATCTTCTGAAGCAGCTTGGCTTCGAGAATATCGACGATGCCAGCGACGGTTCGGCGGCGCTGAACAAGATGCGCGGCAAGAAGTACGGGCTGGTGATCTCGGACTGGAACATGGAGCCGATGACCGGCTACGACCTGCTCCGGGAGGTGCGCGCCGACCCCAACCTCGCCACCACGCCGTTCATCATGATCACGGCGGAATCCAAAACCGAAAACGTGATCGCGGCCAAGAAGGCCGGCGTGAACAATTACATCGTCAAGCCGTTCAATGCCGCCACGCTGAAGACCAAGATCGAGGCGGTGTTTCCGGACATGGCGAGCGCGTAACGCTTCTTCCTTACCTCTCCCCGCAAAGAGCGGGGAGAGGTTAGGAAAGCGGCGCTCGCGACCTTGGCTCACCACCGCAATTCCCGCGTCAGCGCCCGCGGCGGGTGACCGAACAGCTCCTTCACCGAGGCGGGATCGAGCTGATCGATGCCTTCGAAGTCCTCGGCGTGGATGCCGCGGGTCACGAACAGGCAATCGATTCCGAAGCCGTGGGCGCCGGCCAGATCCGTCCGCACCGAATCACCGATCGCCAGAACGCGGTTGAGCGGCGTCGCATGGCCCTGGCGCTCGGCGGCGAGCGCCATGGCGCGTTCATAGATCGGCCGGTGCGGCTTGCCGTAGAAGATCACCTCGCCGCCGAGTTCGCGATAGAGTTCGGCGATGGCGCCGGCGCAGTAGATCAGGCGGTCGCCGCGTTCGACCACGATGTCGGGATTGGCGCAGATCAGCGTCAGCTGGCGCTCGCGCGCCTGCAACATCATGCCGCGATAGTCTTCGGCGGATTCGGTCTCGTCGTCGAACAGGCCGGTGCAGACGATGTAATCGGCCTGCTCCAGCGGCGCCAGCGCCGGATCGAGGCCGCGGTAGATCGAATTGTCGCGTTCCGGGCCGAGCCAGAACACTTTCTGGCCGATGTGGTCGGCGACGAAATGCCGGGTCAGGTCGCCTGAACTGACGATGGCGTCATAGGTCTCGTCGGCGACGCCGAGCTTGCGCAATTGCCGCTGCACCGAGTCGGCGGGCCGCGGCGCGTTGGTGATGAGGATGACGGTGCCGCCCTGGCTGCGAAAGGTGTGCAGCGCCTCGCAGGCTTCGGGAAACGCCACGAGACCGTTGTGAACCACGCCCCAGATATCGCTGAGCACGACATCGACGTCGCCGACGAGGTCGCGCAGTTTTTCGGCGAACCGAAGTGTTGTCATCGCGTGGATTGCCGCTCAGCTCGGCCCAGCGGCGCGGCGCGCCAGCGCGGCGTTGCCGGTGATCCGCGGCGGATCGATGGCCGGAGCGTCGACGGAAGCGGTTTTGCCAGCAGCATGGGAGTTCTTGCGCCTTGTTCGGAGAGGCCCCGCCGGTAGCAGATGCCCCCTCGGGCCGCAACGGCCGCGGCGGGGCAAACAGAAATCCCTGCCCGAACCGCACGTCATAGTCGAGCAGATCGACCACGGCGCGCTCGCCTTCGATCCGTTCCGCGATCAGGTCGATGCCGAACCGGCCGAGCAGATCGGAAAGGTCGGAGGGGTGAATGTCGGACGCCGAGGTCTGCTTCTGGTCGAGCAGCAACGCCGCAGGCACCTTGATGAAGCGGACGCCGCGGTCGGCCAGCTCGCGCGGCTCGATCCGCAGATCGGTGACGTGATCGATCGAGAAACGGTAGCCGCGCTGCGCCAGCGCCGCCAGATGTTCGGTCTCGGTCGGGCCGAGATTGCGAAACGTCGCCTGCTTGAATTCGAGCACGAAGGACGGCGCCAGCGCGCGATTGGCTTCGAGGAAATCGAGGCATTGCGCGAAGATGGCCGGATTGCCCAGCGTCGCCGCGGCGATGTTGCAGAATACCCCGACCTCCTTGTTGCGCACCATCAGCCGGCGCAGCACCTGCACGCACCGCAGCATCACCATGTGGTCGATCCGCCCGATCAGCCCGGCAGCTTCCGCGATCCCGATGAAATCGTCGGCGGTGAGAATCTGGTCCTTGTCGTCGCGCAGCCGCGTCACCGCCTCGTAGAAGCGCACCTTGCGCTGCGGCAAGCTCACCATCGGCTGCAGATAGATATCGAGCCGGTTTTCCTCGACGGCATTCTTCACCGCGGCAAGGATTTGCGCCTGGCTGCGGGAAGGCGCGCCCTCATGGGCGATATTCGCCGGCGCCGCCACGGCGGCGACACTGCCGGTATCCTCGCCCGGGAACGGCAGTTCGTTCCGCGGTTCAGCTTTCGACTTGCTCGCAGGTGCAGATGCGGGCGCGGCGTTCGACGCGGCCGCGGACAGCATTTCGTCATGGCTTGCGACCGAAGCGGCGAGCTGCTTGACCAGCACGCCGAGTTCGTTGATCTCGCCGACAACCGCCTGAATGCGGTCGGCTCCGGTGGAATTGGCCGACACCACCCGGCCCTCGACGGCGGCAAGACGGCGCCCGAATTCGGCGACCTGACGCGCAAGGTCGGCGGTGCCGCGCGACAAATCCGCGATCTGGCCGCCGACGTCGGTGCGATCGCGCAGCCGCATCGAGACGGCGTTGTACAGGATCAGGAAGGTCAGCGCGGTGAGCGCCACGATCGCGGATTCGGTTCCGCTGATACCTGCCACGGAATACAGCACGAGGCCGAGCGAGGCTGCGACCAGCACCATGCAGATGGCGATGAAAATCGTGGAAATGCGGATCATGCTGCCCCGAAGGTCCTCAAGTCCATTGTCCATGGCGCCGGAGAAACGCGGAAGGCGATTCGCACACATCCGCTTCGCTTCCGCCAACGCTACGAGCTTAGCATTAATGTTGATTCGAGAAGCTAGTGTTCTTCGGACTGGCGCGGGACGTGGTGGCCGCGATCAACAGCAAATTGTCGGTATGCAGGGATCGCCGGCCGGCCATCAGGCCTCCATTCGCCGCGCCTGGCGCCGTCGTCGCGCCGCGGCCCAGCCCAACAAGGTCGCCGCCAGAATCAGGCCGGCCTGCGCGCCCCTATTGTTCCGCGCAGGACGAGGCCTCGATTTCAACGGTCCGCGGTTGACGCGCGTCGCCGGTGCCGAAGGCGCCAGCAGAACCGCCGCGGCGGTATCCCTCGCGGCCTCGATCTGATCCGGCTTGAGCGGATGGGACTTGATGGCGACGCGCAGGCGGCTGGTCAGTGTCGGAAACCGCGGCGGCGGGCGCTTGAGTTGGCCGACCGCCAATGCGGCGAAGATCGCCGCGATCACCAGCAGCAATACGCCAACGACCGCGAAGGCCTGAAACAGCCCGTAATGGATTTCAACCCAGCGAAACAGCGCCGTGACGCCGAGCAGGCAGGCGGCGAGCAGAAAGATGGCGGCGGCGGCAAACAGCCCGGCGGCAATGGCGTAGGATGCGAGGGTGCCTGTCGCCTGGCGGGTCCGGTCGCGCAAATACGACCGCATCGCCAGCTTGATCTGGCCAAGTTTGAGCGCGACCCCGGTGCGCAGCAAGCCGCTCGATGGCGCGAGCATATCCCGTTCCCTCCGACGGCAGGACCCATTGTCCTGCCGATGAAGGAACGTGGATTGGTTTTGAATGTTCCGGGCGGGCGGAGCGGGGGGTGCAGTCAGTGCTCGGCCTAACCTCGCCCCGCTTGCGGCGAGGGGTCGAAATTCGCGATAGCGAATTTCGGGTGAGGGGCCGGGCACGGCGGTTGTCGCGAATTCAGCACGCGCGGGTCGAAAGAGCCCCAACCCTCCCCCGCAAGCGGGAGAGGGAGCGGTCGGTGCTCGGCCAAGACCTTACGCCACCGCGCGAATCACCTTGGCGACCTTGTCGACGATCTCGCCGATCTGATCTTCGCTGATGATCAGCGGCGGGGTCAGCGCCAGGGTGTCACCGGCGACGCGCAGCATCAGGTCGTTGTCGTGGAACGCGCTGTTCAGCCCATCGAAGCCGCGCTTGCCCGGCAGGTCCGGGCGCGACGCGAGGTCGATGCCTGCCGTCAGCCCGATGGTGCGGATGTCGACCACGTTCGGCTCGCCTTTCAGCGACATCACGGCGTCGGCGAATTTGGACTCCAGCTTTTAGCGCGCGCTCGAACAGCTTTTCGTCGCGATAGATATCGAGCGTCGCCAGCGCGGCGGCGCAGGCCAGCGGATGCGCCGAATAGGTATAGCCGTGGGTCAGTTCGACGGCGTAGTCCGGGCCGCTCATGAAGGCGTCGTGGATGGTGTCGCGCACGATGACGCCGCCCATCGGCGCCGCGCCGTTGGTGATGCCCTTGGCGAAGGTGATCATGTCCGGCAGCACGCCGTAGCGTTCCGCGGCGAAAGCGTAGCCGAGCCGGCCGTAGCCGGTGATGACCTCGTCGAAAATCAGCAGAATGCCGTGCTTCTGGGTGATCTCGCGCAGCCGCT
Source organism: uncultured Alphaproteobacteria bacterium (assembly GCA_963734795.1). Lineage (GTDB taxonomy): Bacteria > Pseudomonadota > Alphaproteobacteria > Rhizobiales > Xanthobacteraceae > Bradyrhizobium. The sequence continues at coordinate 146,927 of CAVTIW010000004.1, read as the reverse complement.
TGAGATAGCCCTTCGGCGGCGGCAGCACGCCGGTCGATCCCGCCATCGGCTCGACGATGACGGCGGCGATGGTAGAGGCGCCGTGCAGGTTGACCAGGCGTTCCAGTTCGTCGGCGAAATGGGCGCCGTATTCCGGCTCGCCTTTGGTGAAGGCCTGCTTGTCGCGGTCATAGGTATGGGGCAGATGATCGACGCCGGCCAGCAGGGTGCCGAACATCTTGCGGTTGTTGACGATGCCGCCGACCGAGGTGCCGCCGAAGCCGACCCCATGATAGCCGCGCTCGCGACCGATCAGGCGGGTGCGGGTGCCCTGGCCGTTGAGCTGATGATAGGCCAGCGCGATCTTGAGCGCGGTATCGGCGGCCTCCGACCCGGAATTGCAGAAGAAAACGTGATCGAGCCCGGCCGGCGCGAGTTCGGCGATGCGGCTTGCGAGCTCAAAGGCCTGCGGAATGCCGAACTGGAACGGCGGGGCGTAGTCCAGGGTCTCGGCCTGCTTGGCGATTGCCGCGGAAATCTGGGTGCGGCCGTGGCCCGCATTGGTGCACCACATGCCCGAGGCGGCGTCGATGATCTTGCGACCGTCGACGGTAAAGTAATGCATGTCCTTGGCGCCGGCGAGCAGCCGCGGCGCCTTTTTGAAGGCCCGGTTGGCGGTGAACGGCATCCAGTGCGCGGCGAGGTCGTTGGGCACGTTGACGGCGGCGGGGCGTGGGCTCTTGTCGAGCATGGGGGCCTCTTGCGTTTTTGGGGTGTGGCGGTCGCCCGCAAGCTATCAGTTTCGCCCGACCACGGAAACCGCGAACTCCGCCTCCTGTTTCAACTCAACCGGGCGGTCTCAGCGAGCTCAGGGGAACGTCCAGCGCGTAGACGAAACCGCCGGGCTCGTAGGCCAGCCGGGCTTTGCCGTCGAGCTGCTTGCCGAGGGTTTCGATCATGCGGGTTCCAAAACTGCGCCGGGTCGGCGCCTCGACCGGCGGACCGCCTTTTTCGGCCCAGGTCAGGTGCAGCCGATCTTTCCCCCTGTCGATGGTCCAGGCGATATCGATCCGTCCTGAGGGCACCGACAATGCGCCGAATTTCGTGGCGTTGGTGCAGAGTTCGTTCAACATCATCGCCAGCGCTATCACCGATCCGGAAACAATCTGGATTTCCGGCCCGGAAATCGAAAATCGCGCCGCATCCTTGTTCTCATAGGGTTCGGTGGCGCTGCGGACGATATGGGCGAGGCCGGCGCTCGACCACCGCGCCTGCAGCAACAGATCGTGCGCGCGGCCCAGTGCCAATAGCCGGCTCTCGATCGCCTGCTGGCCATGCTCGATGCTGGTTGCGGTGCGCAGGCTCTGCGCGGCGATGGCGCTCACCGTCGCCAGCGTGTTCTTGATGCGGTGGTGCAGTTCTTCCAGGATGAGCTTCTGCAACTGGTCGGCGGTCTCGCGCTGCTCGGCGTCGATCCCGGCCTGCGCCAGCAACGCCCTGGCGTCGATCCCGGCCTGTTCGAGCAACATGCGCAGGCCGACATTTTCGGCCTTCAGAAATTCCTGCGGAACGGTCGGGCCGGCCATCGATCACATAGCCCCGGAGGACTTCCAGTTCGGTTGCTCTTTGGCGTTGTTAACACGGTTACGGCCGGATAGTACGGCTATTTCCGGTACCGGACATAGGGCGAACGGCCCTCTGCTGCGGCGGAGAACTCACAGATCGGCGGCGCCGATCCAGAACACCTCGCCGTCGGACTCCTCGGTATCGAGCCATAGCAGCGGCAGTTGCGGAAATGCGGCTTCGAGCAGCCCGCGGCCCCGGCCGATTTCGCACAATAAGCCGCCCTGCGGCGTCAGATGCCGCCCGGCCTGCTGCAGGATGCGGCGGACGATATCGAGGCCGTCGGCGCCGCCGTCAAAGGCGAGTTCCGGCTCGGCACGGCATTCGCGCGGCAGCTCGGCCATTCCTTCCGCGTCGACATAGGGCGGATTGGAAATGATCAGGTCGTAGCGCTTGCCGCCAAGCGGTTTGAACAGATCGCCCCGATGCAAACTCACCCGGTCCTGAAGACCGTATTCAGCGACGTTGCGCGCGGCGACGTCGAGGGCGTCTTTCGAAATATCCACCGCATCGATCCGGGCATTTGGAAAACTCCGGCTCGCGAGGATGGCGAGGCAGCCGGAACCGGTGCAGAGGTCGAGCACGTTCTTCACCGACGCCGGATCGTCGATCAGCGAGCCGCCCTGTTCGTCGCCCTGGCCATCGAAATGCGAATCCAGCAACTCGCCGATGAAGGAGCGCGGCACGATGGTGCGCTCGTCGACGTAGAAGGGCAGGCCGCGCATGTAGATCTTGTTGACCAGATAGGCTGCGGGTTTCCGCGTGGCGATGCGGCGCGCGATCACATCGAGAATCTGCTTTGGCCTCCGCGGCCGTCACGCGCGCGGTTGCGAAGGTCTCGTAACTGGTCGGGATGAAGATGCAGCGTTTCGCAGACCAGGAAGGCGGCCTCCGCCACCGGATCGGTGGTGCCGTGCGCGAACACCAGCTTTGCCTCGACGAAGCGGCTGATCGCATAGCGGACGAAATCGAGCAGCGTCCGCAATTCGCCGGACACGACTTTGGAGGATTTCGATGCCGCGCGGCCGCGCTTGGCCGCCGGCTTTGCGCGCTTCGCCATCAGGATTTGGTCCAGCGCGCGGCGGCGGCGTCATCGTGATGCGCGCGCCTCGACCCAATTGGTTCCGGTGGGCCTTTCCTCGCGCTTCCAGAACGGCGCGTTGGCCTTCAGATAATCCATCAGGAATTCCGCCGCCTGAAACGCCGCCTGGCGGTGCTGCGATGCCGTCAGCACCAGCACGATATTCTCGCCGGGCGCGATGCGGCCGACGCGATGAATGACGGTGAGCCCAGTCAACGGCCAGCGCGACATCGCGGTCTCGGCATGCCGGGCGATTTCGGCCTCCGCCATGCCGGGATAATGTTCAAGCGTCAACGCCGCGATGGCGTCGCCGCCCTCGCTGTCCCGGCAAATGCCGCTGAAAAGCTCACGACGGCGCCGATATCCTTGCGGCCTTTCGTGAGCGCGGCGATCTCCTGCGCGATGTCGAAATCGGCTTCCTGAATGCGGATGGTCACGGCAGCGGTCATGGGATCGTCGCGATACTTGTAGATTTTGTTCGGACCCGTTTTCTTAACGCGAACCGGTATCCACCTCGCTCGAAAACGCTGTGCAAGACTAACCGCCGGTCATCGGCGGGAAAAAGGCAATCTCGCGGGCGCCGGCAATCATGGTATCCGATTTGACATGGGCGTGGTCGATCGCGGCACGGATCACCCGCGGCGTCTCGAAGGCATGGGCGTAGGTCTCGCCGCGCCGCGCCAGCCAGCCGATCAGATCGTCGACGGTGCGGACGCTGGCCGGCGGCTCGATGGTTTCCTCCGCCATGCCGACCCGTTCGCGCACCCAGGCGAAATACTTCACCTTCATCCCTCATCCTCCTCGATGAGATGATGAATGCCGGCGCGGAAATAGTCCCAGCCGGTGTAGATCGTGAAAATCGCGGATATCCAAAGCAACACGATGCCGATCAGAGTTGTGGCGGGCAATATCATCTCACCAGCCTCGCCGGCGATCAAAAACCCGATCGCCACCAGCTGAACCGTGGTCTTCCATTTGGCGAGCTTGGTCACGGGCACGCTGACCCGCAGCGCGGCGAGATATTCCCGCAATCCCGACACCAGGATTTCGCGGCACAGGATCACGATGGCGGCCCACAACGTCCAGCCGTGAATGCTGTTTTCCGCCGCCAGCATCAGCAGGCAGGATGCCACCAGCAGCTTGTCGGCGATCGGATCGAGCATCCGGCCGAACGCCGAATGCTGGTCCCAGATTCGCGCATAATAGCCATCGAGAAAATCGGTAACTCCCGGCGGCGATGAACACGGCCAGCGCCACCCAGCGCAGCCACAGCGGTCCATCCATGATGGATTGCGCAAAGACGCAACCGACCACCACCGGGATGGCGGCGATCCGGGCGTAGGTCAGGATATTCGGGAGGGACAGCGAGCTTTTCGCCGTCCCCTGGTCGTCGCGATGTTCATCCGCCTTACCAATACCGCCGAAGCATGAAGGTCAACCGTGCGGCGCACATGATCTGTTGGAGATGACGCAAATTTAACGCGAAACCCGGCGTCTAGCCCGGCTGGGCGTGGAAAAACTCGAAAATCTTGCGGGCGCTTTCGGCGCTGACCCCCGGAACCTTGCCGAGATCGGCGATCGAGGCCCGTTCGATTTCCTTCAAGGTTCCGAAATGATGCAGCAGGGCCCGTTTGCGCGACGGGCCGATGCCCGGAATTTCCTGCAAACCGGCTTCGCGAATGTCCTTTTTGCGCAGTTTGCGGTGCGAGCCGATCACGAAGCGATGCGCCTCGTCGCGCAGCCGCTGGATGAAATACAACACCGGGTCGCGCGGCTCGAGCTTGATCGCCTCGCGGTCCGGCATGAACAGGGTTTCGCGGCCGGCGTCGCGATCCGGGCCCTTTGGCCACCGCCAGCAGCGATACCTGGGTCAGGCCTAGTCCGTCGAAGATCTCGCGGACCGCGTTGAGCTGGCCGCGGCCGCCGTCGATGATGACGAGGTCGGGCCATTGCGGAAACGAATCGTCGTCGGCTTTGGCCGCGCCTTCCGCCGCCGGCGCCAGCAGCCGCTTGAAGCGCCGCTGCAGCACCTCGCGCATCATCGCGTAATCGTCGCCCGGCGTCAGGCCTTCGGACCTGATGTTGAACTTGCGATACTGGTTCTTGATGAAGCCGTCCGGCCCGGCCACGATCATGGCGCCGACCGCGTTGGTGCCCTGGATGTGGCTGTTGTCGTAGACCTCGATCCGCTTCGGTGGATGCGGCAGGCCGAGCGTGGTGACCAGCCCCTGCAGCAGCCGGCCCTGGGTCGCGGTATCGGCCAGCTTGCGGCCGAGCGCCTCGCGCGCATTGGTCAGCGCGTGCGCGATCATTTCCTTCTTTCTCGCCGCGCTGCGGCGTCGAGACTTCCACCTTGAACCCGGCCTTGATCGAGAGCGCGTCGGCCAAGCAGCTCGCATTCCTCGATCGCGTGCGACAGCAGCACCAGTTTCGGCGGCGGCTTGTCGTCGTAGAACTGCGCGAGGAACGAGGCCAGCACCTCTTCGGCGGTGAAGGATTTCTCCGCGCGCGGAAAATAGGCGCGGTTGCCCCAGTTCTGCCCGGTGCGGAAGAAGAACACCTCGACGCAGGAATAGCCGCCCTCCTGGTGGATCGCGAACACGTCGGCTTCCTCGACGGTGCGCGGATTGATGCCCTGCTGCGACTGGATCGCCGACAGCGCCGCGAGCCGGTCGCGGTAGAGCGCTGCGGTTTCAAAGGCGAGTTCGGCCGAGGCCTTTTCCATTTCGCCGGCAAGCTCCTGCTTGACCAGGCGGCTGCGGCCGGACAGGAAATCCTTGGCCTCGCGCACCAGTTCGGTATAGCCGGGAAAATCGATCTCGCCGGTGCAGGGTCCCGAACAGCGGCGGATTTGATAGAGCAGGCAGGGCCGGGTGCGGCTTTCAAAGAACGCGTCGGTGCAGGAGCGCACCAGAAAGGCGCGCTGCAGCGCCGTGATGGTGCGATTGACCGCGCCGGCCGAGGCGAACGGCCCGAAATACCGCCCGGGCCGCGATTGCGCGCCGCGATGCTTGAGGATCTGCGGCGCCCAGTGATCCCCGGTGATCAGGATATAGGGAAACGACTTGTCGTCGCGCAGCTGCACGTTGAAGCGCGGGCGCAACTGCTTGATCAGATTGGCCTCGAGCAGCAGCGCCTCGGTTTCGGTCGAGGTGGAGATGATCTCGACGGTCACGGTGGCCGCGATCATGCGCAGGATGCGCGCCGGCTGAGGCGCGTTGACCCGCGCGTAGGACGACAGCCGCTTGCGGACATTCTTGGCCTTGCCGACATAGAGCACGTCGTTCGCCGCATTGAGCATGCGATAGACGCCGGGCGAGGTCGGGGCGTGGCGCACCGCGTATTCGATCGCGGCATGACCGACCGCCAGCGGGCCTTCCGGAACCGCCTCGCCGGCCTCCTCGGAGAGTTCCGGCAGCCGCACCTCGTCGTCCTCCTCGGCGCTGGCCGATAGCGGGGTCGATATCCGCGGAAGCCGGATCTTGGGGATCTTGGCCAGATCCTGGGCCGGGTGGTGCGGCGGCAAATCCGGTCGTTCGGGAGCCGGTCCGGAACCGGGCCGCGCCATCGGCGGGCCGGGCTGCTTGGGGCTGTCGGTCGAGTCGTTATCCATGGGCCTAAACTTAAGCGCTGGCGTCGGGCATCGCCAGCACGGGGCGGTGGCGGAAATCGCGAGGCAAAAGCTGCGCCGCCGCCGTGCCGGATCCCTGCCGGTAACGCTTTCTTAAGAATGCGAAAGCGGCGGCGGGCAGGCCTTAACAAGCCTTTAACTTAAAAGTCTCGATAAATCTTATCGATAAAAAGTGGAATTCCGTAACCATGCAGGCTCGCATTGCCGACGCGTTCGGTGTGCGATCCGGCGGTCACGACAGTTGCGTTGGGAGAGTAAAGATGAACAGGATCGTTTTGGGCGCAGTGGCGTTGATCGCCGCGGGTTGGACGGTATCGGCGCAGGCGGCCGACCTTTCCTACGGATCGCCGCGCTCCCTACACCGTCAATCAGCCGCTCAATGCCTATAGCTGGGCCGGTCCCTATCTCGGCGCCAATCTCGGCTATGCCTGGGGCTCGGTCGACAACAATCCGACCAAACCGTCGGGCTTCGTCGGCGGCGTCCAGGCCGGTTACAACTGGCAATCGGGTCCGTTGGTGTTCGGCGTCGAAGGCGACCTCCAGGCGACCGGCGCCGACGATACATTCGCGCCGTGGAAGTTTTCCAATCCGTGGTTCGGCACGGTGCGCGGCCGGGTCGGCTATGCGGTCAACAACATCCTGTTCTACGGCACCGGCGGTCTGGCGTTCGGCGAATTGCGCGGCGATACCTTCGGCCTGTCGGAATCCCATACCACCGCGGGCTGGACCGCGGGCGTCGGCGCCGAATTCGGCCTCGCCCCGAACTGGACCGCCAAGATCGAATATCTCTATGTCGATCTCGCGGACGCCAACTTCAGCATCACCGGGGTGTCGAACGGTTACCAGTTCGGCGTGGTGCGCGCCGGCGTGAACTATCATTTCTGATAGCAACAAGAAAATATCCGTCACAACCTCCCGGCCGCGTCGCGGCCGGGATTTTTTTGTGCCGGTGTTACGCACAGGCTCAGGAAATCACCAGATTGACCGCCTTGGGGCCCTTGCCCTTCTTGTCCGGTTCGACCTCGAAGGTGATGCGCTGTCCTTCGGTCAGATCCTTCAATCCAGCCCGCTCCACCGCGGTGATGTGAACGAACACATCGCGGCCGCCGTCATCGGGCTTGATGAAGCCATAGCCACGTTCTCCATTGAAGAACTTGACCGTACCCGTCATGGCCATCGGGAAACTCCCCCCGTACTGCTCCGCCGCTACGCGCCGGCGTATCGGCCGGACCGGACATTCGCTGCCGGAAAGCTTGGCCACCCTGGCGGACGAGGCGATAAACGCCGATCCGCCTGCAAAAAATATTTGAGGCCTTGTCACTCCGCCGCTACCATTCGCGGAAGCGGAACGTAAAGCCAATCCCAATGGACCTGAGCATAATACGGTTCCCGGCAAATTGCCTACCGCTCAATCGGACTTTTCGCGGCGTCCGGGACCTCCAGGCCGAAGGCTGGTCGGCCTAAGGTTTGGGCGTCTCCAGCCTGAACCGGCCGGCGCCGCCGTGGCCGAGCGGCTTTTCAAGTTCGGGAAGGATCGCTTTCAGTTCGCCTGCCAGCATCCACGGCGGATTGACGATCAGCAGGCCCGGCCGAGGTCAGGCCGGCGTCGGCGGCCTGCGGCGCGACGCTGAATTCCAGCCGCAGGCATTTTGCCGGCGATGCGCCGGCGGCGGCCACCTCGGCGACATGCCGCGCCAGGCTGTCGGTGGCGCGCCGGCTTTTCACCGGATACCACAGCAGATAGCTGCCGGTCGGCCATTTCGCGAAGGCCTCCGCGAAACCCTCGGCCATCCGCTCGAACTCGTCCTTCTGCTCGAAGGCGGATCGATCAGCACGAGGCCGCGGCGCTCGTTCGGCGGCACGAAGGCCGGCAACGCCATCCAGCCGTCGAGATCGACCACGCGGGCCTGGGTATCGCGGCGCAGCGCATCGATCAGGCGCTTGCGCGCTTTCGGCTCGACCTCGCAGGCGGTCAGGCGGTCCTGCGGGCGCAGCAGCGCCCGCGCGATCAGCGGCGATCCCGGATAGGCCTGCAGGTCGCGCTGCGGATTGAAGGCCCTGACGATGTCGAGATAGGGCGTGACCAGCGGCAAGGTGGTTTCCGAAAATCGCGCCTGCATCACCCGCGCGATGCCGGTAAGCCACTCGCCGCTGCGCCGCGCCTCATCGCCGGTGAGATCGTAGACCCCGGCGCCGGCATGGGTGTCGATGACGCGAAACGCCGCCGGCTTGTCCTGCAGATAGGTGAGAATGCGCACCAGCACGATGTGCTTGATGACATCGGCAAAGCCGCCGGCATGAAAGGCGTGACGGTAGTTCATGGCACAGGGGTTACGCCATAACCCACGTCATTGCGAGCGCAGCGAAGCAATCCGCAGGAACAAGGTAGAATGGATTGCTTCGTCGCTGACGCTTCTCGCAATGACGGTAGACTGTACGCGTTATCGTGCTCAGCCGCCCCGCATCGGCGGCATCGCCACCTGGTCGCGCCGGCAGGCGCGGCGATCGATTTCCTCGCAGGCGCGGAATTGCAGGTCCTTGCTCATGCAGATCCGCACTTCGCTGAGCCGGGTCCGGTTGCAGGTCACGGCGATCGCGCGAGTTGCTCAGGCCGGGATTGACCTTGACGAAGGCGTCCTCGATCTCGGCCGGCGCAACCGTCTTGGTTCGGACAATTGCAGAAATTCGTCCGGGATCTTCACCGCGGCGCGCGCCTTGCGGATGGTCTCGAAATAGGCCCGCGGGCCCAGTCCCGAGCAGGTGCCGTGCTTGTTCCACTCGTTGAAGATCAGCCCGGGCGCCGGCATCAGGTCCAGCATCGACGTCATGATGTTGCGATCGAGCCGCGGCGAGGGCCGCTCGCAATATTCCGGAAAGCCGTGCTCGTATTGCGGCCACAGGCCGTGCACCACGAAGGAAAACGGCCGCCCGCCGCACTGCGCTTGCGAGCGCCCGCTGCTGCCGCGCTCCGACGCCTCCTCGCAAAAGGACGGCGACCACGACAGCGACAGCACGTAAAAATCGAACTCGCCCGGTGCATTCTGCCGGCGTCCTGCGCCGATGCTGTCCCGGCAATGCCGGCCAGTGCCAAAGCGAGCAGGCCGAACCGAGATCAAAAACCGCGGAATCCAAAGCGATCGAAAATGAAACATGGCGACGCTCCCCACTGCCCAGACTGCTCGCAAGCCTAGCAGGCGACCGGAACATTTCAAGAACAAAAAAGCAAAAAGAGGCCGCAAGCGGCCTCAATTGTCAGCAGACGGGTCAGGCTGGGAAAAGCCGGCCCCGGAAATCAGGGCTTGGCGGACCGGCAGCCCGGATTGTAGGCCCAGTTGCGATCGAGCCCGGTCACGCACCATTCGACGCCCTGGCCGAAGCCGGCAAACCCGCCATCCTCGATGATCGAGTAATGCACGGTGCGCCGCTTGCCGTCGTTCAGCATGACGTCGGCGCTGCAATAGCGGCGCGGAATATTGTCGGACTGCCAGGGCCGGAACGCGGTCTCACGGATCTGTGCCATAGGCCGTGATTTCCAGCTTGGAATTCCAGAAGGTGCTCTCTTTTTCCTGGAACTGCGAGGTGATGGTCGACAGCGCGGCATCGCAACTGGCGATCTGGCCGTCATAGCGCGGGCCGGACAGCCAGAAATTCATCTCGAACGGATTGGCCGCCTTGGCCGCCGGCCCGAACGCAAACAGGCCCAACAGCGACGCCGAGCGACGGCGCCAAGGCTGGGTCTTTTCAGGGATGCGAAGAGGTCGTGCATGGGCAATCCGCCGGATGATCTGAGATGCGGACGGTGCCGCGAAGCCCGGACGAGGTCAAGTGCAACGCGGCAACACCTGCCGATAACTCCGCGTCGAACCCTCCGCCGTTCTTTTCATGGCGACGGATGCGCTTTAAGGTGAAGCCAGACGAAATGGAGTTTGCGATGCGAATGATTGGGGCCGCGAGCCTGGGTTGCCATATGCGGAATGCTGGCCTGCGCGCCGGCGCGGGCCGATACCGTGCCGCCCTTCAAGGGCAACGACACCGGCGGCATCATCGCCTATTCGCTGACCGGGCAGACCGATATCCGCACGCTCGCGATCAATCACTGCGCGTCCTACGGCAAGGTGGTGAAATTCCTCGCGGTCGAGCCGCATTACGGCGGCTACATTTCCTTCGCCTGCCGCTGGGTGCCGTATGGTGCGGCCGGACGGCCGCTGCGCACCCTGCTACTGAACCGGACCATCCCGCCGGTCGAAACAAGAAATCGTCGGGAACGGAAGCCGGGAGCGGAATATGACGCGACAGCTTTTGTCATTTGGTCTGGGATGTTGCCTGCTGGCGTTGCTGCCGGCGCGCGGCGCCGCGCGCGGATGGAAATGCCGATTCGCAAGCCGGGCCTGTGGGAAATGAAGATGGTGAGGGTCGGCTCGGGGCTGCCGGAGATGACGATGCAGCATTGCACCGATGAGACCACCGACAAGGAAATGAGCACCGCGTTCTCGCCGATGATCGAAGGAAATCTGCTCCAAACGCGATGTCCAGAAGACCGCGACCGGCTATGTCACCGATTCGGTCTGCAGCATCGGCGGCATGTCGGTGACATCGCATTCCGAAATCACCGGCGATTTCAATTCCGCCTACACCGTCAAGACCACCTCGCACAGCGAGCACGGCCCGGCCGGGCTGCCGCACGATGCCACGACGACGATCGAGGCGAAGTGGCTCGGCGCCTGCAAGCCCGATCAGAAGCCGGGCGACATCGTGATGCCCGGCGGCTTCAAGATGAACATCAAGGACGCGGAAAAGCTGAAAAGCCTGCTGCCGAAATAAGTAAAGGCGTCAGCTTGTTCAACCTCTCTCCACTTGCGGCAGAGAGCCGCGCTCAGCCCGAACCCTCTCCCCGCAAGAGCGGGGCGAGGGAGCAGTCAGTGACGGCACGCAACGGAGAGGCTCACACCGGTATCCGCACCGTGGCGCGAAGGCCGCCCATCGGGCTGTCGCCGAGCATGATGTCGCCGCCATGCGAGCGCGCGATATCGCGGGCGATGGCGAGTCCGAGCCCGGTGCCGCCCTCGTCCTGGTTGCGGGCGTCGTCCAGCCGCAGGAACGGCTTGAACACTTCCTCGCGCATGTCCTGCGGAATGCCCGGTCCGTCGTCGTCGACCGTCACGGTCAGATAACGGTGATCGCGGTGGCCGGTGATCGCAATCGCGTCGGCGTGCCGCGCCGCGTTCGAGACCAGATTGGCGAGGCAGCGCTTGAACGACGCCGGCTTCACCGTCACCACCGGCAGCCCGTGAAACGCCACGGTCGCGGTGTGGCCGTTGCGCTCGGCGTCGCTGCGCAATTCCTCCAGCGCCTGCGCCATGTCGGTCGGCTGCGCCTGCTCGCCGCTGTCGCCGCGCGCGAAAGCGAGATAGTCCTCCAGCATGCCCGGACATCTCGTCGACATCCTTGCGCATGCCGTCGACCTCGGGGCTGTCGCCGATCAGCGCCAGTTCGAGCTTGAAGCGGGTCAGGATGGTGCGCAGGTCGTGCGAGACGCCGGCCAGCATCGCGGTGCGCTGCTCGATCGAACGCTCGATGCGCGATTTCATCTCCAGGAAGGCCTGCGCGGCGCGGCGTACTTCGCGGGCGCCGCGGGGACGGAAGTTCGGCGCCTCGCGGCCCTTGCCGAAACTTTCGGCGGCGTCGGCCAGCCGCAGGATCGGCTTGATCTGGTTGCGCAGGAACAAGACCGAGACGATCAGCAGGATCGACGAGGTGCCGACCATCCAGAACAGGAAGATCTCCGAATTCGAGGCGTAGGCCGCGCTGCGCTGGGCGAAAATCCGCATCACCGCGTCGTCAAGCTGAATGCGGATCTCCACCAGATTGGAGCGGCCGACGGTATCGATCCAGAACGGCTTGCCGATCTGGCGGCCGAGCTGCACCGAGAGCGACTGGTCGAGCAGCGAGAAAAACGGCTTTGGGCCGGGCGGCGGCATATCGCCGACGGGCAGGAAATCGACCACCAGCCCGAGCCGCTGCTGGGCGATACGGCGCAGCTGCGCGCGGTCCTTGTCCTGCGGATAGCCGTTGTAGACGTCGATCAGGCCGGCGACGTCCTGCACCACCGAAGCCGACAGCCGCCGCGTCACGGTGTTCCAGTGCCGCTCCATGAACACGAACGCCACCACCGACTGCAGCACCACCATCGGCACGATCATGATCAGCAGCGCGCGGGCATAGAGCCCGGTCGGCATCCAGCCCTTGAACGCGTTGCCCATCCAGCCATTGGCCGCGGAGACGCGGCCGGCGGCGGTGCGGATCAGCGTCAGGCCGGTGTCGAGCGTGCTCATCGGGCGCGATTCACTGCAAATGCCTCAAGGCGATGCGACCAGGCGATAGCCGATGCCGCGCACCGCCTGCAGGAACAGCGGGTTGGCGGGATCGCGCTCGATCTTGCGTCGCAGCCGGTTGATCTGCACGTCCACCGCGCGTTCGTTGACGGTGCCGTCGCCGCCGGTCAGCGCGCCGCGCGGAACGGTCTCGCCCGGCGTCGCGGCAAGCATGCGCAGCATGTCGCGCTCGCGGTCGGTGAGATGGATCACCTCCTCGCCCTGACGCAACTCGCCGCGCTCCAGATGAAACACGTAGGGTCCGAACGCGATCTGCTCCAGCGTCTCCACCGGCGGCGGCGCGGTGCGCTTGAGGATATTGCCGATCCGCAACACCAGCTCGCGCGGCTCGAACGGCTTGGCGACATAATCGTCGGCGCCGATCTGCAGGCCCTCGATCCGGCTTTCGGCTTCATGGCGCGCCGTCAGCATGATGATCGGCACCGAGGACGAGGTGCGGATGAAGCGGGCGAGGTCGAACCCGGTTTCGCCGGGCATCATCACGTCGAGGATCAGCATGTCGAAATGCAGGCCGAGCAGCTTGGCGCGGGCGTCCTTGGCGCTCATCGCCGTGGTGACGCGGTAGCCTTCGCCGCACAGAAACCGCGACAGCAGATCGCGGATGCGGCGGTCGTCGTCGACCAGCAGCAGATGCGGGGCGTCGTCGGCCGGTTGCGGCGGCGTCTGGGCGAGGGTTGCAGCCTGGGCCACGTTCATTCCTTTGCCTTTGCGGATGAGCCGGCGGTTCCGAGGATCGTCTCCAGCACCTTGTCGGGATCGTCGTGATCGATCATCGCGCGCAGAAACTGCCGGACCGTATCGGCGCCGGCCGGGCCGATGTCGCGCAGCGCGCGGTTGATCCGATCGGTCTGCAGGCCGGCCAGTTTCGCCACCAGCGCCTCGCCCTTTGCGGTGGCGAAAAGAAGGCGTTGCCGGCGGTCGTTATTGCCGGTCTTCTGCACGATATACCCTTCGTCGAGCAATTGCTTGAGAACCCGTCCCAGCGACTGCTTGGTGATGCGCAGCACGTCCAAAAGATCGGCCACCTTCAAGCCGGGGTAACGGTGGACGAAATGCAGCACCCGGTGATGCGCGCGCCCGAATCCGAACGCTTCCAGTTCGTGGTCGGCGTCACCGACGAAATCCCGATAGGCAAAGAACAACAGCTCGATGATGTCCCAGGGCAGGTCGCCGGATCTGGGCGCCGGCGATCGGCCAGCCTCCCGCGAATCGGGGTCGGGCGCGGGGGCTGAAAAATTTATGTCAGTCATATTGACATATCTTGGGTTCAATGTTACAAAACTTACGGCTGCAACGAAACATTAGGTCGTTTCGGACGAAGCGGTGTTTCAAACGGCCGAAGAGAGCCAAAAGCTGCGGCGAGATCGCGAATTTATTGACCGTACGATTGTCGAGCGGCATTTCGGCAACATACTGGACTTCCGCCTTCCGCAAAAGCATGTCCTGGGCACATGCTGATCTGGTAACCGGCCGCAAGGCTGGCGCAGAGGGGTCCAGCCGTAATAAACAGCGCCACGACGCGGGCGCGGGCAAGCGTCAATCCGGGAGAAAGCCCATGGGAGTTTCGTTCGACAAAGTCGACGGCGCCACCTGGTTGAAATTCGAAATCCAGTCTGCAACCAATCCGACGTCCGACCAGGAGCGCGCAACAAGGCTCGTGGATCCGGGCTTCGGCCGGGTTTTCACCGATCACATGGCCGTGGTCCGCTACAATCAGGCGAAGGGCTGGCATGGCGCGCGGGTCGAATCCCGCGCGAATTTCCCGCTCGATCCGGCCACAGCCGTCCTGCATTACGCGCAGGAGATTTTCGAAGGGCTCAAGGCCTACAAGCGCGACGACGGCGGCGTAAATCTGTTCCGCCCCGACGCCAATGCCCGGCGCTTCTGGAACTCGGCCGAGCGCATGGCCATGGCGCCGCTGCCCGAGCCCGTGTTCATCGAAGCGGTCGAGCAGCTCGTGCGCATCGACCGCGCCTGGATACCAGGCGGCGAGGGCAGTCTCTACCTGCGGCCCTTCATGATCGCGAACGAGGTCTTCCTCGGCGTGAAGCCTTCGGCGGAATACATCTTTGCCGTCATCGCCTCGCCGGTCGGCTCCTATTTCAAGGGCGGACCTGCGCCGGTGTCGATCTGGGTGTCGGAGAACTACACGCGCGCCGCGATCGGCGGCACCGGCGCCGTCAAATGCGGCGGCAATTACGCCGCGAGCCTGCGCGCGCAGGCCGAGGCCATCGATCGCGGCTGCGATCAGGTGGTTTTCCTCGATGCGGTCGAACGCCGCTACATCGAGGAACTCGGCGGCATGAACGTCTTCTTCGTGTTCGACGACGGTTCGCTGCTGACGCCGCCGCTCGGCACGATCCTGCCGGGCATCACCCGCGATTCGATCATCGCGCTCGCGAAGGATTCCGGCACGCGCGTGCGCGAGGAGGCCTACACGATCGACCAGTGGCGCGCCGACGCCGCCAGCGGAAAGCTGAAAGAGGCCTTCGCCTGCGGCACGGCGGCCGTCATCTCGCCGATCGGCAAGGTGTGTTCCGCGAGCGGCGATTTTCTCATCAGCGGCGGCGCCGCCGGCCCGGTCGCGATGGGGCTGCGCAAGCAGCTGGTCGACATCCAGTACGGTCGCGCGGCCGACCCGCACAACTGGATCAAAAAGGTGCTGTGACCGGTCCGTCGCTTCTGCGACGGGCGCGGCCTCTTCTCCCTCTCCCGCTTGCGGGGGAGGGCCGGGGTGGGGGCGACGCGGGCACGGCGGATGTGGCTTTCCCCCACCCCGACCCTCCCCGGCGAGAGCGGGAGCGGGGGAAGCACGACCGGTTGCCGCATCGCGCCTGCGCTGGTACCAACGCCGCCCATGGCTGACAAACCCAAAAAACCGCAAAAACTCCGCGCCCGGCTGCCACGCGGGCTGGCCGATCGCGGGCCTGCCGAGATCGCCGCCACGCGGCGCATGACCGAAACCATCCGCGAGGTGTTCGAGCGCTACGGCTTCGAGCCGGTCGAAACCCCGGCGATGGAATTCACCGACGCGCTCGGCAAGTTCCTGCCCGACCAGGACCGCCCCAACGAGGGCGTGTTCTCGTTCCAGGACGACGACGAGCAGTGGATCAGCCTGCGCTACGATCTGACCGCGCCCTTGGCGCGCTACGTCGCGGAAAATTTTGATTCCCTGCCAAAACCCTATCGCAGCTATCGCGCCGGCTATGTCTACCGCAACGAGAAGCCGGGCCCCGGCCGCTTCCGCCAGTTCATGCAGTTCGACGCCGACACGGTGGGCTCAGCCTCGCCCGCCGCCGACGCCGAGATGTGCATGATGGCGGCCGATACCATGGAAGCGCTGGGGATTCCGCGCGGCAGTTATGTGGTGAAGGTGAACAACCGCAAGGTGCTCGATGGGGTGATGGAGAGCATCGGGCTTGGCGGCGAAGAGAACGTGGGGCGCAGGCTCACGGTGCTGCGGGCGATCGATAAGCTTGATCGACTTGGCGTAGCAGGGAGTGCGCGAATTGCTCGGTGAAGGTCGCAAGAGACGAGAGCGGTGATTTCACGAAAGGCGCGGGCCTAAACGACAACGAAATTGATCCGCATCTATTGGACTGTTTCAGCACAGCAGATGGCACGCAGCGAAAGTGATGGAAGCAACCGGAATGCCTTTCGGCCCTGACAACATTGCGCTGAGGTCATTGCCATTGATTGGCGCAAGTGAGCAGGCTAGCCAGGGCATTGCCGAACTGAGAGAGATTGCTTGTCTGGTCGCGGCGTCTGGATATCGATTCGGACCGCATTCGCATCGATCCCTCCGTCGTGCGCGGCCTCGAATACTACACCGGCCCGGTCTACGAGGTTGAACTCACGCTCGAAACCAAGGACGAAAAAGGCCGCCCCGTGCGCTTCGGTTCGGTCGGCGGCGGCGGACGTTATGATGGTCTGGTCTCGCGCTTTCGCGGCGAGCCGGTGCCGGCGACCGGATTTTCGATCGGCGTGTCGCGGCTGCAGGCAGCACTTACGATGCTCGGCAAGCTCGACACCACGCCGGAATTCGGTCCCGTGGTGGTCACCGTGTTCGACCGCGATCGCGTCGCCGATTATCAGAAGATGGTCGCCGCGTTGCGCAATGAAAAAATCCGCGCCGAACTCTATCTCGGCAATCCCAAGAACATGGGCAACCAGCTCAAATACGCCGACAAGCGCAATTCGCCCTGCGTGATCATCCAGGGCAGCGACGAGAAGGCGCGGGGCGAGGTTCAGATCAAGGATCTGATCGACGGTGCCAAGGCCGCTGCGGCGATTGCCTCCAATCAGGAATGGCGCGAGGCCCGCCCTGCGCAGTTTTCATGCAGGGAGGACGAACTTGTCGCCAAGGTGCGCGAAGTGCTGGCGCGGCACGGAGTGAAGTGGACCTAGCCAATTCAAGCCGTCATGCCCGGCTTTGTGCCGGGCATCCACGTCTTGTTTGATGGAGAAGATCGCGGATGGCCGGGACATGTCCGGCCACGACGAAAAGAAAAAGGCACAAGGAGACCAAAAATGCCTGAGATCACCATAAGCATGGCCGCCGGCCGCACCGACGACCAGAAGGCCGGCATGATGCGCGACATTACGCAAGCGTTGGTGAAGAACCTCGGCGTCAGCGCCGACGACGTCGTGATCCAGATCAACGAAGCCCCGCTGGCGCACAAGATGAAGGGCGGCAAGACCTTCGTCGAGCGCAGGGCCGCGCTGAGCAAGTAGCCTCCTTCGTCATTCCCGATGTGCAATGGCACATCTGAGTATCCGCGTTCGGTCGGCAATTGCCGCCCCTGAGGCGCAGGCCCGGAATCCATAACCACGGCTGGGCGTATGGATTCCGGGCTCGCGCGAGCCTGTCATCGGGCCGCGCTTTGCCCGGACCCGTTGGCGCACCCCGGAATGACGACGACATTGGTGCTTGCGTCGGTACAAACTCTGGTCGGTCTGAATCCCATGGATGCACGCGAATTCATCAAGGTCGGCATGTCGGCCGAGCGCACGCTGGTGGTGCCGGCCGAGCGCACCGTCGGGCATTTCGTCCAGGGCATGCCGATGGTCTATGCGACCCCGATGATGATCCTGGAAATGGAAATGGCGTCCGCCGACGCCATCAACGCGTATCTGCAACCGGGCTGGGTCACGGTCGGCACCGAGGTCGATATCCGCCATCTCGCCGCGTCGGTGGTCGGCGCGGTGGTGCGGACCATGGCGCGGGTGATCGCGGTGGAACGCCGGGTGATCCGGTTCGAGGTTGAAGCCTTCGACGGCCAGCGCCGGATCGGCGAGGGCCGCCACGCCCGCGGTCTCGTCAATGTCGAGACCTTTACCAGGCGTCTCGGCGCAGGCTGACTACTTCGCCAGTTCCTTGGAGCGCCGCGTCGCCGCGGCGACCGCGCGGATCAGCAGCGGCTGCAGGCCGTCCGGTCCCATCAGCACCTCCAGCGCCGCGGCGGTGGTGCCGCCGGGCGAGGTGACGTTCTGGCGCAGCGTGGCGGAGGCCGCTTCCGAGCGATGCAGCAATTCGCCGGAGCCCGACACGGTTTCGCGCGCCAGCCTGGTGGCAAGCCCGGCCGGCAGGCCGGCTTCGACGCCGGCGCGCGCCAGCTCTTCGGCGAGCAGAAAGATATAGGCCGGCCCGGAGCCGGAAACCGCGGTCACCGCGTCCATCAAATTCTCGTCGTCGATCCACTCCACCGAGCCGGTGGCGCGCAGCAGCGCATCGGCGACCGCGCGCTGCGCGGCGCTGACCTGGTTCGCCGCCACCGCAACCGTGATGCCGCGGCCGATCGCGGCCGGCGTGTTGGGCATGGCGCGGACCACGCTGCCGCCGCAGACTTGCGCGATCGAGGCGATGGTGGTGCCGGCCATGATCGACACCACCAGCGTGGCGGGACCAGCAAAGGATTTCAGCATGGTTCCGGCCTCGCGGAACATCTGCGGTTTTAATGCGACGACAAGTGTTGCGGCGACGCCGAAATCCTTTGGCGATGGATTGAGGCGAACGCCTTTTGTCACCAGCGCGCTGATCTCGGCGGAGGGATAGGGTTCGATCACGCCGAGGTCGCGCGCATCGAGTCCCTGCGCCAGCCAGCCCGACAGCATCGCGCCACCCATCTTGCCCGCGCCGGCGAGCAGGAGGGTGCCTTTGATCTGCGCGAGTGATTGAGCGTCGTTCATTGCGATATCCTGATAGAACACTGTCACAACATAACTCGTCATGGCCGGGCTTGTCCCGGCGATCCACGCCTTGCCTGTTTATCGTGAGCAAAGACATGGATGCCCGGGACAAGCCCGGGCATGACGTGGAGAGGTGCGTCGTCCCTCTCTCAGCCGTGTTCGCCGCGTAAACGCCCTACGCCTCGCCCTCGGTATCGAACATCGCCGCAGCCATGGCTTCCGCCGCGGTCTTGCCGGCCCAGACCACGAACTGCAACGCCGGATAATAGCGTTCGCAGGCGTGGATGGCGCCGACCAGCATGCTCTCGCATTGCGCGGTCGAGGCGGTGATGCCGCCCGGCAGCACCAGCGCCTGCCGGTACATGATCATGCCGGTGTGGGTCCAGATGTCGAAATGCCCGACCCACAATTGTTCGTTGATCGCGGCGATCAGCCGCTGCACCTCAGGCCGGCGCGGCGCCGGAATCTTCATGTCGAAGGCGCAGGCCAGATGCAGCGCCTCGATCTCGGTCATCCAGGTGAACGACAGCTGGTAATCGGTCCAGTCGCCCCTGGAGACGATCGTCACCTCGTCTTCGCCGGAGCGTTCGAACGACCAGTTGTGATCGGCGGCGATATCCTCGACCACCGCCAGCGGGTTGTTCCGGGAATTGATGATGCCTTCGAGGAGGGACATGCCGTCTCGACCTTGCCTTTGCGAATTTCAGATACGAGTGTGATACGCACGCAGCAGGCCGACACGCGCTGACATGACGCGTCGCTGCCAACTGCAATCCCCTGAACGCCTCGGGGCCTGCCGGGATCAAGTGATGTGATTTGCGGAATCCGCGCAACCGCACCGGGAGTCCATCCACAGACAAAGCGCGGTCATGCACCGCTCGTCCACAGCTGATCGCGCGCCACATTTATTAATATCAGAACAAACCGGAATTGGATTCGCCTGATGCGAGTCCGGTGCGCCGGTTTCGCGTCCCGCGCGCCGGACTCGGCGCCCCAATCGTTAATTTTTCCAGGTCCCGAATTTCGCCCCGGGGCGCCCTGACGTCATGGGGACATGCTGATTTCGCCATGGCCAAGGTGCTTGCTGGGACCGCCGCCATTGGTCATAATTCTCCTCAGGCCGCCCATTCCGGGTGGCCGATGTTCTCAGGGCGGGGTGAAAGTCCCCACCGGCGGTAAGGGTGAAGCAGCCCAAGCCCGCGAGCGCCTTCCTCGCGATCTTGAGAGGAAGGGTCAGCAGATTCGGTGCGATTCCGAAGCCGACGGTTAAAGTCCGGATGAAAGAGAACGGTCGCGACAGCCGCCATTTCCGCGCGGCGCGTCGTTCCGTATGCCCTGATTCTGGTCCTGAAAGAGGAAAGCCATGAATCAGATGTTGCAAGACGAAGTAAAAGACGCTTCCGAAGTAAAAGACTCTCCCGCAGCCAACCCGCCGGACCTGACCGATCGGCCGCCCGCGCCGCGCGTATCCGCGATTTGCAAAACCGCAGCGGGTCGCCTTCGTGCAATCCTCCTGGCATCGCGAGGTGGTCGAGGAATGCCGCATCGCCTTCCTCGAGGAGATCGAGGCGCGTGGCATTGCGCGCGCCCATATCGACCTGTTCGAGGTGCCGGGCTCGTTCGAGATCCCGCTGCATGCGCAGCTGCTGGCCAAGACCCGGCGCTACACCGCGATCGTCGCGGCCGGGCTGGTGGTCGACGGCGGCATCTACCGCCACGAGTTCGTCGCCGACACCGTGATCAAGGCGCTGATGGATGTGCAGTTGCGCACCGAAGTGCCGGTATTCTCTGCGGTGCTGACGCCGCAGCAGTTCCACGAGAGCGCGGCGCATCTCGATTTCTTCCGCAAGCATTTTGCGATCAAGGGCATCGAGGTCGCGGAGGCCTGCGCCAACACGCTGCTCAGCCTGGAGCGGCTGCGCGGCCAGGTCGCGGCGGGGATCGTGTAGTTCACGGGCTCGCGTGCCTGCAACTAATTATGTGGGTCGCGGCGGGACCGCGTCGGCGATGCCGGTTTAGAACAATTGTCATTTCCCTCGCCGCGCATGTAAACTCCGCGGCGGGAGGAGGCACGCCCGTGGAGACGGGCGGCCGAGACGATCATGTTCGCAGGACACGATCCCTATCTCGTCGCGCTCTCGGTGGTGATCGCGATTCTGGGTGGTTACACCGGCTTCGGCCTCGCGGCCCGCATCCGCGGGACGCCGGGCGTGAGCCGTCGCGTGCTGCTGGCCGGCGCCGCCGCGTTCCTGGCGATCGGCATCTGGACCATGCATTTCATCGGCATGCTGGCGGCGCCGATCCCGGCCGACACCGTCTATCTGGTGCTTCCCACCATCATCTCGTTCCTGATCTGCGCGCTGGTGGTCGGCATATCGCTGTTTTTCGTCAGCATCGGCGAGCCCTCGCTGCGGCGCGTGGTGTCCTCGGCGGTGCTGCTCGGGGCCGGCATCGCCAGCATGCATTATGTCGGCATTCACGGTCTGGCCGGCAATTTCGCCATCGAGCACGACAGCGCGATGGTGTTGCTGTCGGTGCTGGTCGCGATCGTCGCGGCCTATGGCGGCTTGCGCGCGTTCCTGGCCCGGCAGGACGGCATCCGCCTGATCGTAAGCTCGATCGCGTTCGGGGTCGCGGTGTCGGGCATGCACTACACCGCGATGTACGGCATGCATTTTGTCGACCGCGCGGAGCCGCCGGCCCATCATCTGGGAGGGTCTGGCTGCATCGCAGCAAATGCTGTCGCTGGTGGTGGCGCTGCTCTGCTTCGTGATCGCGGCCGGCTTCCTGCTGTCGCTGGTGCCGGATCCGCGCCGGCAAACCATGACGGCGACGGCTGCCGCCATCGGTACGGGCGCGGCAGCCGCCGTGGCCGCAGCGCCCGCATCGGCGCCTGAGCCGAGCCTGGTTGCCGCATCATTCCCGCGGGCGATATCGGCGCCGCTCGGCGGCCTCGGCCAGCCGCCGCGCGCCGCACCCGCGCCGCGGCTTCCGGTCGAGGGCGCCGACGGCACCCATTTCATCGATACCGCCGACGTGCGCAGCGTCCGGGCCGACGCCCATTACACCCGGGTCCATGACGGCACCCGCGAGCGGATGTGCCCGTGGTCGATCTCGGAGGCCGAAGCGCAGCTCGATCCCGGCCTGTTCGTCCGGGTGCACCGCAGCCATATCGTGGCGATCCCGCATGTCAGCTTCGTGCGCAAGGAAGGCGACGGCGCGGTGGTCGAGCTTGATGGCCCGTCGCCGCATCGCGTTCCCGTCAGCCGCGCCAAGATCGCCGAGGTCAAGGCGCGGCTCGGACTGGCCAGACGCTGCGCGTAGCCCCCAGGCCGGTTAGGTCGCGAAGGCTGACGCATTTCGTGCGCGGTAATCCGCATTTCGTGCGAATTTTTTCAATTTGTGATCCGGTGGCGGCCGCCGCCTTGCGGGCGAAAAAATCCGGGAACAGCTTAGCTCCAACGTCTGCACGCAAGAAGACGCAGGGAGGAAACCATGATTCCTGGACCATTCAGCTACCACCGGCCGGCGACCGTCGCCGATGCGATAAAATTGCTTTCGACATTGGGCGATGATGCCCGGCCGCTGGCCGGCGGCCACAGTCTGGTCCCGATGATGAAGCTTCGGCTCGCCACCCCTGAACATCTGGTCGATCTGCATGGCATCGACGGGTTGAAGGGCATCCGCCGCGACGGCGACCGCATCGTGATCGGCGCCATGACCACCCAGCACGAACTGCTGGCTTCGGGCGAAATCGCCAAATCGCTGCCGATCCTGCACGAGACGGCGCTTTTGATCGCCGATCCGCAGGTGCGCTACATGGGCACCATCGGCGGCAATGTCGCCAACGGCGATCCCGGCAACGACATGCCGGCGCTGATGATGACCCTGGGCGCGAGCTACCGGCTCGAAGGACCGGCGGGCACCCGCGACATCGCGGCCTCCGAATTCTATCAGGGCGCCTATTTCACCGCGCTCGAGCCCGGCGAAATCCTGACCGCGATTTCAATCCCCGCCCCGGCGGCCGGTCACGGCTACGCCTATGAAAAGCTCAAACGCAAGGTCGGCGACTACGCCACCGCGGCGGCCGCAGTGGTCCTGACCATGGCGGGCGGCAAGGTCGTCGCTTGCGCGATCGGCCTCACCAATCTGCACGAAACCCCGCTGCTCGCGGCGGACGCGGCGAAGGTCGTGATCGGAACCAGCCTCGACGCGGCAACGCTCAAAAAGGCCGCGGCGGCTGCGGTGGCGATCATGTCGCCGGCCGCGGATGCGCGCGGACCGGTCGAATACCGCAAGCATGTCGGCGGCATCATGGTGACGCGGGCGCTGACCCGCGCCGCCGGCCGCGCAGGTTAGGGGAGACAAACAAGATGGCAAAGACCCATGTGACCATGAAGGTGAACGGCGCCGAGGTCGAAGGCCTGGTCGAACCGCGCACACTGCTGGTGCATTTCATCCGCGAGAATCTGCTGCTGACCGGCACCCATATCGGCTGCGAGACCACCCATTGCGGCGCCTGCACCGTCGATCTCGACGGCATGTCGGTGAAGAGCTGCACCATGTTCGCGGTG
The DNA here is from genome assembly GCA_963734795.1 of uncultured Alphaproteobacteria bacterium. Taxonomy (GTDB): domain Bacteria; phylum Pseudomonadota; class Alphaproteobacteria; order Rhizobiales; family Xanthobacteraceae; genus Bradyrhizobium. The sequence continues at coordinate 123,458 of CAVTIW010000004.1, read as the reverse complement.
CAGGCCCAGGGTTCCGAGATCATGACGATCGAGGGCGTCGCCAATGCCGACGGCACGCTGTCGGCGTTGCAGGAAGGCTTCCGCATGATGCACGGCCTGCAATGCGGCTTCTGCACGCCGGGCATGATCTTGCGCGCGCAACGCCTGCTGCAGGAAAACCCGTCGCCGATCGAGGCGGAAATCCGGATGGGCATATCCGGCAATATCTGCCGCTGCACCGGCTATCAGAACATCGTCAGGGCGATCCAGTACGCCGCCGACAAGATCAATGGCGTGGAATTCAAGGAGGCTGCGGAATGAACGACATGACTCCCACGCGGGAACAACGCGAAGCCAAACTCGAAGGCATGGGCTGCAAGCGCAAGCGGGTCGAGGACGCCCGCTTCACCCAAGGCAAGGGCAATTACGTCGATGACTTGAAGCTGCCGGGCATGCTGCACGGCGACTTCGTCAGATCGCCGCACGCCCATGCGCGGGTGAAATCGATCAACAGCGAGGAGGCGCTGAAGGTGCCCGGCGTATTGGCTGTCATCACCGCCGAGACGCTGAAAACCGTCAACCTCGCCTGGATGCCGACATTGGCCGGCGACGTGCAGATGGTGCTGGCCGACGGCAAGGTGCTGTTCCAGAACCAGGAGGTGGCCTTCGTGGTCGCCACCGACCGCTACGCCGCCGATGACGGCATCAACAAGGTCGTGGTCGAATACGAACCGCTGCCGGTGGTGATCGATCCGTTCAAGGCGATGGACGCCGACGCCCCGGTGCTGCGCGAGGATCTCGCCGGCAAGACGTCAGGCGCACACGGACCGCGCAAGCACCACAACCACATCTTCGAGTGGACGGTCGGCGACAAGGACCTCACCGACGCCGCCTTCCGCAAGGCCGAGGTGACGATCAAGGAGATGATCTCCTATCATCGCACCCATCCGTCGCCGCTGGAGACCTGCCAGTGCGTCTGCTCGTTCGACAAGATCAAGGGCGAACTGTCGATCTGGGGCACCTTCCAGGCGCCGCATGTGATCCGCACCGTGGTGGCGCTGATCGCCAAGATTCCGGAACACAAGATCCATGTGATCTCGCCCGACGTCGGCGGCGGGTTCGGCAACAAGGTCGGCGCCTATCCCGGCTACATCTGCGCCGCGGTCGCTTCGATCGTCACCGGCAAGCCGGTCAAATGGGTCGAGGACCGCATCGAAAACCTGACCGCCACTTCCTTTGCGCGCGATTATCACATGACCACCGAGATCGCGGCGACCAGGGAAGGCAAGGTCACGGGCCTGCGCGTTCACGTGCTGGCCGATCACGGCGCGTTCGACGCCTGCGCCGATCCGTCGAAATGGCCGGCCGGCTTCTTCAACATCGTCACCGGATCGTACGACTTTCCGGTCGCGCATCTGTCGGTCGACGGCATCTACACCAACAAGGCGCCGGGCGGCGTCGCCTATCGCTGCTCGTTCCGGGTGACCGAAGCGGCCTATTGCATCGAGCGCGGCATGGACATTCTGGCCCAGAAGCTCGGGATGGATCCGGCCGAGTTGCGGCTGAAGAACTTCATCAAGCCGGAGCAGTTTCCGTACCACTCCGCGCTGGGGTGGGAATATGATTCCGGCGACTATCACACCGGCATGCGCAAGATGATGGAGTCGGTCGACTATGCCGGCCTGCGCAAGGAGCAGGCTTTGCTGCGCGCAGCCTTCAAGCGCGGCGAGACCCGCGAGATCATGGGCCTCGGGGTGTCGTTCTTCACCGAGATCGTCGGCGCCGGTCCGTCGAAGAACTGCGACATCCTGGGCATTGCGATGTTCGATTCCTGCGAGATCCGCCTGCATCCGACCGGCGCCGGCATCGCCCGGGTCGGCACCAAGAGCACCGGCCAGGGCCATGAGACCACCTGGGCGCAGATCATCGCCACCGAGATCGGCATTCCCGCCGACGACATCATGGTCGAGGAAGGCAATACCGATACCGCGCCCTACGGGCTCGGCACCTACGGCTCGCGCTCGACGCCGGTGGCGGGCGCCGCGATCGCGATGGCGGCGCGAAAGATCAAGGCCAAGGCGCAGATGATCGCCGCCTACAAGCTCGAAGTGCATGAAGACGACCTCGAATGGGATATCGACGGCTTCCGGGTCAAGGGCCTGCCGGAAAAGATCGATGTCGATGAAGGATATCTGCTGGGCGGCCTACAATTCGGTGCCGCCGGGCATGGAGCCGGGGCTGGAGGCGGTGAGCTATTACGATCCGCCCAACATGACCTATCCGTTCGGCGCCTATATCTGCGTGATGAACATCGACGTCGACACCGGGGTCTACAAGGTCCGGCGCTTCTACGCGCTCGACGATTGCGGCACCCGCATCAACCCGATGATCATCGAGGGCCAGGTGCATGGCGGACTGACCGAAGCCTTCGCGATCGCGATGGGCCAGGAGATCCGCTACGACGACGACGGCAACGTGGTGACCGGTTCGTTCATGGATTTCTTCATGCCGACCGCGGTCGAGACCCCGCACTGGGAGACCGACTTCACCGTCACGCCGTCGCCGCATCACCCGATCGGCGCCAAGGGCGTCGGCGAAAGCCCCAATGTCGGCGGCGTGCCGGCGTTCTCCAACGCCGTCAACGACGCCTTCTCGTTCCTGGGCTCGACCCACATCCAGATGCCGCACGACTACTGGCGCAACTGGCGGGCGGCGAAGAATTTGGGAGTGTTTGCGTAATCCTCCGTCATTGCGAGGAGCGAAGCGACGAAGCAATCCGGGCTTCCTTCTTCGTAGTAAGCTGGATTGCTTCGCTTCGCTCGCAATGACGGCAAGGATGAGGTCCCAGACCCTCATGCGCGTCCTGGCGGTCTCCGGACGATGCTTCGCATCGCCTTGAGAACCATGAGGCCACGGGAGAAGCGGCGATGATTCGAACGAACCGGAAAACGCTCTGGCCATGAAAACCCGCGACGAGATCGCGCAAGCGCTGGCGGCTAGCGGCTATATCGCCGACGGCGAGCTTGCGACCGCGATCTCGCTGATGCAGTTGCTGAGGCGCCCGCTGCTGCTCGAAGGCGAAGCCGGCGTCGGCAAGACCGAGGTCGCCAAGGCGCTGGCCGCGGTGCACGCGACCGAGCTGATCCGGCTGCAATGCTATGAGGGCCTCGATCAGTCGGCGGCGCTCTATGAATGGAACTACCAGCGCCAATTGCTGGCGATCCAGGCCCATCGCGGCGACCAGGCCGATGCCATCGAGGACCAGATCTTCTCGGAAAAATACCTGCTGGAGCGGCCGCTGCTGGCCGCGATCCGCCGCGACAAGGCGCCGGTGCTGCTGATCGACGAAATCGATCGCGCCGACGACGAGTTCGAGGCCTTCCTGCTCGAACTGCTTTCCGATTTTCAGGTCTCGATCCCCGAACTCGGCACGATCTCGGCGATCACGATTCCGCATGTGATCCTGACCTCGAACGGCACCCGCGAACTGTCCGACGCGCTGCGCCGCCGCTGCCTCTATCACTATGTCGACTATCCCGACGTCGATCGCGAGGCGCGCATCATCATGGCGCGGATCACCGGCGCCGGGGCGTCGCTGTCGCTGCAGATCGCGCGCCTGGTCGAAAGCATCCGCAAGGAGGAACTGCGCAAGGTGCCCGGGCGTCGCCGAGACGCTGGACTGGGCGGCGGCCCTGGTCGGGCTCGACGTGCGCGACCTGCACGAATCCCGCGAGATCGTGCACGCAGACCCTGATGTGCCTGCTCAAGACCCATGAGGACAGGTCGCGCGTGACGCGCGAGGTGACCGAACGTTTGCTGGGGAAGGTCGCATGAGCTGCTGCGGCAACCATCCCGACTATCGACGAAATCGACGAGGTCTCGCGCCTGGTCGCGGCAAAACTCGCGGCGTTTCTCAAGACCCTGCGCGACAACGCCTTTACCGTCGGGCTGCACGAAGGCCACGACGCCGCCGCGCTGATGGCGGCGGGCTATGCCGAAAAACCCGGCCTGTTGCGGACCGCGTTCAAGCATCTGTTTTCGGCGCGGAAGTCCGACTGGGACCGATTCGACGGGCTGTTCGACGCGTTCTGGCTCGGCAAGCGGGTGAAATCGCGATCGATCACCATGGGCTCGGCGAGAGCGGCCAACAACCCGTCGCTGAAGAGCCTGCAGAACAACGCCTCCGAACGCAGCGGGAGCGAAGCCGCGACCGACCAGGTTCCGTCGGCCGACGAGGCGCCCGAGGAGCGCGCCGGCGAAGGCCGCATGGAAGGCGCCTCGCGCGCCGACAATCTTGCTGAAATCGATTTCCGCAAACTGGCCGACCCCGATCAGATCGAAGAGGCCCATGCCGCCGCGGCGCGGCTGGCAAAGACCATGCGCACCCGGCTGACCCGCCGCGATCTGGCGCGGCGGCGCGGCTACCGGCTCGATCTGCGCCGCACCATCCACGGCAATATCAGCCATGGCGGCGTGCCGATCAATCTGGTGAAGCGGCAGCGCAAGGAAAAGCCGCTGCGGCTGGTCATGCTGCTCGATGCCTCCGGCTCGATGAGCATGTACACCGGCGTATTTCTGCGCTTCATCCACGGCGTGCTGGATGAGTTTCGCGAAGGCCGAGGCGTTCCTGTTCCACACCCGGCTCGCTTACGTCTCCGACGCGATGAAGGAAAAGGATGCCGGCCGTGCGCTCGACCGCCTGTCGATCATGGCGCAGGGCGCCGGCGGCGGCACCAGGATCGGCGAAAGCCTGCAGACCTTCAATCGCTGGCATGCCGCGCGGGTGATCCATTCGCGCAGCTGCGTGATGATCGTATCCGATGGCTACGAGACCGGCGATGCCGCGCTGCTCGGGCGCGAGATGGCGGCATTGGCCAAACGTTGCCGTCGCATCGTCTGGCTCAATCCGATGATGGCGTGGCAGGGCTATGCGCCGGAGGCCGCCGGCATCAAGGCGGCGTTGCCGCATATCGATCTCTACGCGCCGGCCAACACGCTGAAAAGCCTGACCGAGCTTGAACCCTATCTGGCGAAGCTGTGAGTGAGGCGCCGATGACCAAGCATGTCGAAGTGATGGAGCTGGTGGCACAGCTCAAGGCCGCCGAAGAAGCCTTCGTGCTCGCCACCGTGGTGCGCACGGTGTCGGTGACCGCGGCCAAGGCCGGCGCCAAGGCGATCATCCGCCCCGACGGCACCATCGTGGCGGGCTGGATCGGCGGCGGCTGCGCCCGCGGCGCGGTGCTCAAGGCGGCGCGCGACGCGCTCGCCGATGGCGAGCCGCGCATGGTCTCGGTGCAGCCGGAAAACCTGCTCGCCGAGCTCGGCGTCAGCCCGGCGAGAACCGCGACGGCGTGCGCTTTGCGCAGAACATGTGCCCGAGCAAGGGCACCATGGATATTTTCGTCGAACCGGTGCTGCCGCATCCGTCGCTGATCATTCTCGGCGTCAGCCCGGTGGCGCTGTCGCTCGCCACCCAGGCGCGCCAGCTCGGCTATCACGTCACGGTGGCCGCGCCCGCCGCCGACCTGCCGGGCGCGCCCGACGCCGACATGCTGATCGACGGCTATCAGCTGGACCGGCTTCACGAGGCCCGGCGTTTCATCGTGGTGTCGACGCAGGGCAAGGGCGACGAAGCTGCGCTGCGGGCCGCGGTCACGACCGAGGCGGCGTATCACGCCTTTGTCGGCAGCCGCCGCAAGATGGCTGCGCTTGCGCGAAAAACTGATCGCGGAAGGCATCGACGCCGGCAGCGCTCGATCGCATCAAGGCGCCGGCCGGCCTCGATCTCGGCGCCATCACGCCGGAAGAAATCGCGATGTCGATCCTGGCCGAGATCACGGTCGAGCGGCGGCGGGGACAGCGCGGAGCGGTAAGCGGGGAATGCGGAGCGGTAAGCGGGGAATAGAGCAACAGTCGCATTGCGAGGAGCGCAAGCGACTAAGCAATCCATACTTCCTCCGCCGCGCTGGTCATGGATTGCTTCGCTTGCGCTCGCAATGGCCTGATCTCGTGGGCGACTGACCCGAACTCACAAGCCGGGCGCCGTTTCAACCCTCAGTGGCCTGATTTTATTTTCGGCGCTGCCGATATGATGCCTGGTGTCCTACGTGAAGTTGTTTCGAAGCGTTTGATACCACCAATGCCACGTAGTCTGCGCGGTCTGTTGCGCTAAGCTCGCCCATTGGGGCCGGGTGCCTTTCCAAGGACGCCCGACATGAGAAAATCCGATGTCACCTGTCCCGAATGCAACGCGGGCTACCGCCGCATTGAACTGAGCTCCAGACCCGGGACCCAGGGTGAGTTCCGTTGCCTATGGTGCGATCGTGTCATCGAGGTTTTCGACGGCTCAACCGAAGTAGCCCTGCGCCTCACCGTCCAGCCCAAGCAATATTCGGGTGAAGGCCGATATCCGGTTGTCAAGCCGCGCTGTGGAGCGGACTAGTCTTACTGCGCCATAAGTTTCCGTCGTCTACATTCTGCGGCATTCGCTCCGCAGGTTCTGAACCCATATCGCTGCGCTTATGCGGGCCACTTGCTATGGCTATGCCCTAACTCTGCATCGCCCATGGGTCCAGGTTCTGCGGGAGCATTGGCCGCAAATTACCCCGGAGCCTAATCTGGCGTATGGTGCATGCCATCAGTCGGAGGAACATCGATGCAATTGCGGGCCTTTGGGCGCACGGGAATGCAGCTATCGGTGCTGGGCTTCGGCTGCGGAGCGGTGGGCGGATTTATGGTGCGCGGCGATCCTGCCGAGCAGGAGCGTACAATCGCGCGGGCGGTCGCCGCCGGCGTGAATTACTTCGACACCGCCGTGCAGTACGGCAACGGCGAATCGGAAAACAACCTTGGCCGCGTCCTGCAAAAGCTCAAACCAGCCCACGTGGCCGTCGGCACCAAGGTCCGTTTGCAGCCCGGCGAGTCCGGCTGCATCGCCGACGCCGTAACGATGTCGCTCGAAGGCAGTCTGGCGCGACTGGGTCTTGACCGGGTCGACATCTTTCACCTGCACAATCCGGTTACCGAGGCAGGCGGCGGGTCGGCGCTGAGCGTCCGGCAGGTGCTCGGCGACGTGGTACCGGCGTTCGAGCGCCTGCGTCAGCAGGGCAAGATTCGTTTCCTCGGGATGACGGCAGTCGGCGACACGGCGGCACTGCAACAAGTGATTGACGCACGCGCTTTCGACAGCGCCCAGGTCGTCTACAACATGCTCAATCCATCTGCCGCCGAGGAGTTGCCGGCGAGCTATCCGGCGCAGGATTATGGACGATTGTTCGATTCTACCCAGGCAGCCGGCGTTGGCGTCGTGGGCATCCGCCTGCTGGCCGGCGGCGCGCTGTCGGGCTCAACCGAACGTCACCCGATTGCGGGTCCGGCGCCCGAGCCGATTGGTTCGGCTATGAACTACGACGCCGATGTCGATCGCGCGCGCCGTCTGATGCCGCTGGTAAAGGAGGGGTTCGCTACCGGCCTGACCGAAGCCGCCACGCGGTTTGCGCTGTCTGATCCGGCTGTTGGCACGATCCTGGTCGGCATGGCGACGCCGCAACAGTTCGAGGACGCGCTCGCCGCGGTCGAAAAAGGCCCGCTACCGCCGGCTGCGCTCGGCCGGCTGTCGGCACTGCGGCAGGCCTTCTCCGGCGAACCACGATGATCCTTATCGAACCAACATATCGCTCGACTTCAGTAGTTTGCGACAACGAGTCCGGCCGCCCGTCGCATAAGGCAGAACGTTGCCGAAGGCATAGCCGATGCGGCCACGCGCGAGCCTTCCGGACATCTCACGGGCCGCCGGCGTTTCCGATCACGATGCGATGTCTGCATCGCCAGGAAGGGTAAATTGGAAGGTGGCCCCACGCGGCTGGTTCGTGCTCGCCCAAAGCCGTCCGCCATGCGCCTCGATGATCGAACGGCAAATTGAAAGGCCCATCCCTAAACCGGTCGGCTTCGTCGTGTAGAAGGACTCGAACACCCGCTCGAGCATCGCTGCCTCCAGGCCCGGCCCTGAATCCTGCACCGCGACCGACACGCCGCCGGTTTCGATTGCTGCTGTGCTGATCAGCAATTCTCTCGGCCCCTCGTTGGCGGCGCCCATCGCTTCGACAGCATTGACGATCAAGTTCAGCAGGACTTGCTGCAACTGGACCCGATCTGCTTCAACCACGGGCAAGTGGTCCGCCAATTCCGTCAAGACCGAAATGCCATACTTCAGCGCTTCGCCACGCGTGAGGTCGATGATTTCAAGGATCACTCCGTTTATTTCCAGACGGTCCTTGCTGGGCGGTGCTTTGGTCATAAGCGCACGGATCCGGTGGACCACCTCACCTGCGCGGGTGCCATCCCTGATGATGCTGGGAAGTACCCGCGCCACCTCCGCCAAATGCGATGATCCAGCACCAAGCCAGCGCAGAGCAGCCTCGGCGTTGGCGACCATCGCGGCGATCGGCTGATTCACTTCATGGGCGATCGAGGCGGTAAGCTGTCCCATGGTCGCGACGCGGTTGGCATGCGCCAGCTCCATCTGCATCTCACGATAGCGCCGGTCGTTTTCGCGTGCTTCTGCTTCCGCCCGCTTGCGCTCGGTGATATCGCGGCACACGTTCCCGACATTCACAGGCTGCCCGGTCTCCGGATCGTCGATCCGAAAGGCCGAATAGAGCAGCGGGATCGGAGCCCCGGTCTTGAAATGGCGGAAACGCATCTCTCCCGACCAGGAACCCTTCTCCAGCACCGTCGGCCACAGGACCTCATTCACGAACTGACGGTCCGCGGGGAAAATGTAGTGAATTCCGCGCCTCGCGCGGGCTTCTTCCCAGCTGTCGAATCCGACCAATTTCAGCCCGGCCTTGTTCAGGTAGATCGGCGTCCCTCCGCTGAGGTCGGAAATCGCCATAAGGTCGGCGGCTTGCTCAACCAATAACGCCAGGCGTTGACGCTCGAGCTCAGCGCGTTTGCGTTCTGTCACATCTACAGCAGTACCGACAAACCCGATGAACTCGCCGTCCGCATCGAGAACCGGATGGCCTGAGGAGTTGATGTGCCTGACTGTTCCGTCAGGCAGAACAACCCTGTACTCGTCGAAGCTATCTACTTTTTCGCGGAGCGACTTCTCAAATCTCTTGTCTACCCAATCGCGATCCTCGGGGTGGACTCGCTGCCGAAAATTTTTGCGAGTTGGCAAGCTCTCCCGTGGATCCAAGCCGAAAATCCGGAACATTTCCTCGGAGCAGTAGAGCACCTTTTGGGTGCGGGCATCCCAGACCCAGCTGCCCGTGTGGGTCAGCTTCTGTGCTTCGGCCAGATAAGCCTCACTTCGCGACAGGTTCTCTTGCGCCAATTTCTGCTGGATGGTGACACCAGCCAGGTACGTGATCTGGTCAATGACCTCCTGATCGCGGCGGGTCGGCCGGCGCGGCTCGCGAAAATACATTGCGAACGTCGCAATCACTTTGCCTTGCGACGAGAAAACCGGTGTGGACCAACAGGCGCGCAGGGAATGGGGCAACGCGAGATCGCGATGGTCCGCCCACAACGGGTCGGTCGCGATGTCCTCCACAATTACCGGTTCGCCGCGGTACGCGGCCGTCCCGCAGGAGTCCGCCGATGGTCCAATCACCGTGCCCTCGATGGCATCGGTGTAGGCTTTCGGAAGGCTGGGTGCGCCACCACGCCGCAAGTGATCGCCGTCCACCAACAAGATCGACGCCAGGACGTCGCCGGCTTGCGCCTCCACGAGTTCGGCATAGGCTATCGAGTATTTCTGCGAGCGAATCCCCTTTTGCCACCATCTCGAGGATCCGTTTCTCCACGGCGACCAGGGATTCTGTGCGCGTGCGGCTTCGATATCAACAACGGTTCCATACCACGTGCGCTTCTCCGGCGAGAAACGCGAAAACGCGAAGTTATGCAGGCTGATGAAACTGTCAAGGAGCGGCCCGGAGGGATCGATTCTGGGCTTGGTGCCGTTGAAGCGCGGACTGCGAAAGGCCAGTCACGGCCGCGCTATCGCGGATGCAGTGGCCGTCGCAACCTTTGTCCGCCTCCTGCCGCGCTTGGGCAAACACCGGTCGCCGAATTCATGATCGGGCACTTAAAAAAGATGCGTGCCCGGGACGTCCTCCGCCGCTGCCCATCCGGTACATCGCGTCCTTGCTTGTCCGCGCCGTCGAAAGAGCGCGGCGATCTCCGATGGTGGCACCTTTGAGACATGCCGCTGAAGTCTGAGAACGTCCGGTTGGGGGTGGACCGAAAATAGCCGGCGGTTGGTCAGAACTGCGCATTTGATCCATAGCCGACTTGCGCCGTGACTCGCTTGGTGTGACCCAGGATTTACGGCCGTTACGCCCAAGCCATGCCATAGATGGGGATACGTCCGTCGTCATCGTTTTTCGCTCGGACGATCAACCGCCTTCGATGCCTTGCACCACTCACGCGCCGGTGACGGGAATCCGGCCGGCGCAGCCCCATGCGCGCGTGGCTAACGAGCCTGAGCATGTGTTCGGCAGCCTGCCGGACCACGTATAAAATCGTCGCGGCACGCCCCAAAAGGCTGAGCAACAAAATCATCGAGAAAATGTCGATGTAGGCTAGTAAATCGCCGACCAGCATCAATTCCGGGGGAATTGGGATGCTGTGCGCGTAAGCCACGACCAGAATGACAACCGGGATGAAGGCGATCACTTGCCTTAAAGTTAAACGATCGAGAAAAGCGGCCAGCTCAACCACTAAAATTTCCCAAAGCCAGTCACCAAGGGCTGCTGGCTTATCGACCGTCCACTGCCTCCAGAACCGCTTCCACATAGATCAGTTCCTCTTCTCAGCTTCGCCGGTAGTCAGAATGGCGTTTTACCGCCAACGCTCAGGGATAACCGGCACCAGGAATTTCCACGTCGACCACGTCGATGCGGGCCGATGATTTACGTTGCCGGAGTTCTTCGTGTGATGTTGCCGCACTCAGGCAAAAGAGGGTCCGCCGCTCCGGACCGCCCAGAACGCACGCAATAGCGCGCCGGCCGGGCAGGTCTATTCGCCGCAACTCGCGCCCGTCGCGGTTTACGCGGATGAAAGCGTCCTCGTCGAAGGATGCAATCCACACAGCGCCCTCGCGATCAAGGCAAATGCCATCCGGACTTTTCATGTTTCCGAAGCGGCGAAGAAAGTTCAAGCCGCCATCGGGCTCTATGCCATATTCGGCCAGGCAGTCGCCATCCATCTCGGCCACGACGAGTCGGCTATGATCGGCCGAGATCGCAATGCCGTTGGGAAATCGCAATCCATCGGCCGCGACGCGTGTCGCGCCGCCCGGCATCACCAGAATGATGCGGCCGACGGCGCCTCGATCGGACGGCGGTGGCAAATCGAAGCCGAGATCTCCGACGTAAGCTCGCCCCATCCCGTCGACGATCATGTCGTCGATCGTACCTGTAGCTATCCCTGACAGGTCGGCGTAGGGCGAAAGCTTGCCATCCGCGTAAGTCATCAGACGCTTGCGGAACATCGTCAACACGACAAGCTTGCCGTCCGGCAAGGCACCGAGACCACAGGGCGTATCGTCCTCGAACTTCGCGTGCTGCCGGCACTCGCCGGAGGAGCGGAGACTCAGGAGTGTCCGATTCATGCAGTCGACGAACCAGAGCCGGTCGGCGTGCCAGCGTGGCCCCTCGAAATAGCGCCCCCCGTCGAGCACGCCGGTCAGCTTCGTCCGTGTCATCATTGCAGCCGCTTGTCACCGCAAGCATCGTTGTCGAGCATCGTATCATATTCCCCGACAAGTTTGGCTGCTTGGCAACACGGGGTGAAAAGCGCCAATGGCTTCTGTGCTTGCTACGCTACCACCTTTGCACACCCGGCATTCCCTGCGCCCTCCGACTTCAGAAGGGCGGGACGTTTCCGGCAAACCTCGCGCGCAAGTCGCGGCGAGATCGCGAAACTGCTGCGAGGATGCGGCTATTTAAAAATTTGATCCCGTAGCCCGTGTGGGCGAACGGCGAAAGCCGGGGCCGTCATTGCGAGGAGCGTAAGCGACGAAGCAATCCATCTTACGTTGCGGTGCTATGGATTGCTTCGCGGAGCCTGTCACCGGGCGGCGCTTCGCGCCGACCCGTTGGCTCGCAATGACGTGGATAGGTCGTTGCGTCTCAATCAAACAAACTGGACACCGATTCTTCGGAAGCGGTGCGGCCGATCGCTTCGGCGATCAGCGAGGCGATCGACAGCGTGCGGATGTTGGGCGCCTTTTGAACCGCTTCGGTCGGCTGGATCGAGTTGGTAATGACCAGCTCTTTCAGCCTGGAACCGGCGATGCGCGCCGCGGCGCCGCCGGACAGCACGCCATGGGTGATGTAGGCGTAGACTTCCTTGGCGCCGTTGGCGAGCAGCGCGTCGGCGGCGTTCACCAGCGTGCCGCCGGAATCCACGATGTCGTCGACCAGGATGCAGGTATAGCCGGCGACATCGCCGATCACGTTCATGACTTCGGATTTGCCGGCGCGCTCACGGCGCTTGTCGATGATGGCCAGCGGCGCGGTGATGCGCTTGGCAAGGCCGCGAGCCCGTGCCACGCCGCCGACATCGGGCGATACCACCATGACATTGGCAAGGTCGAAGCGTTCCCGGATATCGCGCACCATTACCGGCGAGGCATAGAGGTTGTCGGTCGGAATGTCGAAGAAGCCCTGGATCTGTTCGGCATGCAGATCGAGCGTCAGAACGCGATCGACGCCGGCATTGGTGATCAGGTTCGCCACCAGCTTGGCCGAGATCGGCGAACGCGAGCCGACCTTGCGGTCCTGCCGGGCATAGCCGAAATACGGCACCACCGCGGTGATACGGCGGGCCGAGGCCCGGCGCAGCGCATCGGTGATGATCAACAGTTCCATCAGATGGTCGTTGGCCGGAAACGACGTCGACTGGATGACGAACACATCCGAGCCGCGGACGTTTTCCTGGATCTGGACGAAGATTTCCATATCCGCGAAGCGCCGCACGATGGCCTTGGTCGGCGCCAGATTGAGCCAGTTGGCGATTTCCTGCGCCAAAGCAGGATTGGAATTGCCGGCAACGAGCTTGATGGAGCCGTTCTTGGCCGACATCGATGCTTCCCCCCGCGCCTTGGATACGATGTTCAGCATAACGGGATACTCACGGAACCGGCGCGTTTCGACGAGCGAGGTGATATCAAGGAGGTGGCTCCGCTGGCAACCCGTCGCGTCAGGTTTTCCTGCGCAAAAGCGCCCGAAAGGCTATATGAGGCGTTAACGCGCGCTGTAGCCGAGGGCGCTGACCCGGAATGCACCCGAAGCGGGAGAGGGCTGTTCCGCACTCGCGACCGCGGGGCCGCGTCTGTCGGGCGCTGCGGCCGGCGGCGGCTCATCCGCCGGAGCCGTTTTGTTGATCATGGCGCTGAGGCCGCTGAAGCCCGCCTGCGCGATCCGCCGCAACACCAGATCGTCGGCTGCGGTCCAGGCGTCGCGCCCGGCCTTGCCGGCCGGTTCCTCGCCGGAAAGGCGCAGTGCGCGCTGCTGGTCGCGGTCATAGACGTCCCAGACCCATGCAACGGTGGCCTGGCCGCGGCTGATCTGGGCGGCGAGATAGCTGCGCACCCGGTACGAGGCCGCGCCGTCGCGGGAGACGAGCTGCAGGTCGCGAAGTTTTGATTCACTGTCCAGCACACCGACCATGCGGTCGAACACCTGCGGCGGCGGCCCATCGATCGATTCGAAAGCCACCGTCGCCCCGCCGCCGGCTTGGGCGAACGCGCCGTTGGCGGCTCCGCCGCCGGCGCAGCCGCCAAGCCCGCACGCGATCGCGAGCAGCGTCGCAGCGACCGCGGCGCGCGGCAATATCCGGCTGGCCCGGAACAGGGTGGCAATCGGGTCCCTCATGGCGCCGAGCGATATCGTTAAAACGTGTTAACGTCTAGGGCAGGCGAACATGAAGCGACACGAGCATGAGGAAGGCGACTACCGCGCGCCGATAATTTTCATTCAAGTTGAGGTACTTCCGCCGACATCAAGGCTCCAGCGCAATGGCATGGACATGCCGGCCGTAGTCCGGCTCATTGCGATGCACCGAGCGGCGGTAGCTGTAGAAGCGCTCGTCGGAATAGGTATCGACGCCGATATCGTCGATCATCAATACGCCGGCGTTTTCGAGCCGCATCCGGATGAAGCCGGCAAGATCGAACATCGCGTGGTTCTCGCGCGGCGAGGCCACGAAAAACAGCGCATTCTCTGCGTCCGCCTCGACGAAACGCTCGACGAATTCGCCCCCCACTTCGTAGGAATGCTGGCGGATCAGGGGGCCGATGGCGGCGACGATGCCGCCGCGTTCGGCGCCGAGTTTTTCCATCGCCGCGACGGTGGATTCCACGATGCCCGACAGCGCGCCCTTCCAACCGGCATGGGCCGCGCCGACCACGCGCGCAGTCGGATCGACCAGCAGAATCGGTCCGCAGTCGGCGGCGGTGACGCCGATGGCGAGACCTTCCGCTCGCGTGACGATGGCGTCGGCAAGCGGTCGCGACGGCCCCTGCCAGGGCCCGGTGATCACCACGACATCGGGCGAATGGGTCTGATGCACGCTGAGAAAGCGCTCGGGCGTGACGCCCATCTGCTCCGCCATCCGGCGGCGATTTTCCGTCACATTGGCGGGATCGTCGCTCGAGCCGATGCCGCCATTGAGGCTCGCATAGATGCCGCCGGACACCCCGCCCTCGCGGGTGAAGAAAGCATGACGCAGGCCGGGAATGGCCGAAAGCAGCGGCGATCCCGGCGTCATGGCAGTTCGCCCCTGGCGTCCTGCTTCTCCTCGCTGAACCCCGCCAGCGACGTGAGGTTGGGTTCGGAGATCGCGAGCACCTTGAACATCGACCCCATGCCGCCGCGGCCGCCGCCGATCAGCCGTTTCAGCGCGCCCGAAATGTCCTCGGAGACCTCGTGCGTGGTCTTGGCCATCAGCGTCAGCGCCCGGGTTTCGATGCCGAGCCGCTTCAAAAACTCGCCCTGCGGCACCGGGCCATGGACGCGCGCGCCCACGGCCTCGCCGGCACGCACCAGCGCCTGGAAGTCGACATGGGCGGTGACGTCGGCCTGGCCGGGATTTTTCAGGGGATCGGTGAAGCTGTGGCGGGCGATCGCCTGAAATGTATCGCCGGCGTCGCTGCGCAGGTGCCCATAATCGATGATCAGCGCCGCACCATCCTGATCGCGCACCCGGCTTGCGATCTTCATGACCTCGGCGTCGGGCCGCCACTCGAACACGGCGCCGACCGGTGCGGCGCGCACCAGCGGCGGCAGCAGCACGTCGAAGCGCGGCGTCGGCTCGGCGGCGGCGCCGAACACCAGCTGGCCGTTGGCGTCGATTTCGACCGTACGCTCGTGCCAGCCGGTCTCGCGCTTCACCACCTGGTGGATCGGCAGCACGTCGAAATATTCGTTGGCGAAAATGACCGCGGGCCCGCGGGCACGTCGTCGATGCTGTAATGCCAGGCGACGCTGCGCACGCCCGACAGCGTCGCCTTTTGCTTCTCGCGCAGCACCGGATTGATCTCGACCAGATGGATGTCCAGCACCTGGTAGAGCGGCGGCAGCACCCGCAGCGCGCGCAGCGCGTCCGCCATCATGGTGCCGCGGCCGGGTCCGAGCTCGACCAGCCGCAGCAGCGACGGCGACCCGATCGACTTCCATACCGACGCCGCCCACAGCCCGAGCAATTCGCCGAACATCTGGCTGACTTCGGGCGCGGTGGTGAAATCGCCCTCGCGTCCCAGCGGATCGCGCGAAACGTAATAGCCGTATTTGGGATGCGTCAGGCACAGCTCCATGTAACGCCAGACCGGCATCGGTCCGGACGACTTGATCAGCGTCTTGAGCTCGGACTGCAGCGGCGAATACTCGGTCACGGCGTGCCTTGATCGGGGTTCGGCTGGGGCGTTAGCGTATCGCGGCGCCATGCCACCACAATAAGGATCGCTCCGGCAAGGATCATCGGCACCGACAGCAGCATGCCCATGGTCAGCCCGCCCCACAAAAATCCGAGCTGCGGGTCGGGCTCGCGGAAAAACTCGCCGAAGATGCGCGCAAAACCATAAAACGCGATGAAACTGCCGAGGATCAGGCCCGGCCGCTTCAGGGCGCCGAAGCGGATCATCACCGCCAGGATCGTGAACAGCACGATTCCCTCCAGCGTCGCCTCGTACAGCTGGCTCGGATGGCGCGGCAGCGGGCCGCCATTGGGAAACACCATCGCCCAGGGCACGCTGGAGTCCGCCGGCCGGCCCCACAATTCGCTGTTGATGAAATTGGCGATGCGCCCGAGAAACAGCCCGATCGGCCCGACCGCGGTGGTGATATCGCCGAGCGACAGGATCGGAAGGTTGTTGTTCCGGCAAAACAGGATCACCGCGGCCACGCAGCCGAGAAAGCCGCCGTGAAACGACATGCCGCCTTTCCACAGTTCGAAAATCTCGGCGGGATGCTGGATGAAGAACGGCAGATTGTAGAACAGCACATAGCCGGTGCGGCCGCCGAGGATGATTCCGACCGTGACCCACAGGATGAAATCATCCATCTGCAGCAGCGTGATCGGCGCCGGACCGCCCCACAGCCGCTCGTTCTTGATCAGCGCGCGCGCATAGATCCAGCCCAGCACGATGCCGCCGATATAGGCCAGCGCATACCAGCGGATCGCGATCGGCCCGATCGAAATCGCGATCGGGTTGAAGACCGGAAAGGCGATGGTGAGGAAGGGCATGGAGCCTGCGGCTTATGACGAGAGGTTGCGGCGATAGAGCGCCAGCAGCCGTTCCCAATGCCGCTCGGCCGCGTCGCGATGGTAGACCGGCCGCTTCGGAAACGCGAAGCCGTGATGGGTGCCGGGATAAATCTCGACCTCGGCATTGGCGCCTTGCATCGACGCCTGCAATTTATCGATAATCTCCTGCGGCGCGTAGATGTCGGTCTCGGCGCAGCCGAAATAGAGCTCGGCCTTGGTCTTGCTCGCGGCCAGATGCGGGCTGTCGGGCTGGTCGGTGGCCAGATGGGTTCCGTAGATCGATGCTGCGGCCTTGACGCGGTCCGGGAAATGCGTCGCCGCGTTGACGGCATAGCGTCCGCTCATGCAGTAGCCGACGGTGCCGACAATTTTCGCGTTCGCGGCCGGCTGGGTGTCGGCATAGGCGAGCAGCGCGCGTGGTGTCCTCCATGACCAGGGGAATATTGATCGAGTTCATCAAGCCGAACATCCGCTTGCGCTCGGGCGCTTCCGGATCGGCCGGCAACGGCCCGAGCTCCATCACGCCCGAGCGGTAATACAGATTCGGCAGCATCACGTAATAGCCCGAGGTCGCCAGCCGCCGCGCCATGTCGCGCAGTTCCTCGCGGATCGCCGGCGCGTCCATGTAGAAGATGATGACGGGATACGGGCCGCCGCGCTCGGGATGGCTGATGAAGGTGGTGGTGTGGCCGTCCTTGGTGGGAATTTCGATCTGCTGGTCGATCATGGGGCGTTTCTTCTCGCTTCTCGGGTTTTTGGCTTGGCGAGCGATACGATTGCAAGGAAACCGGGACATGACAAGGCGACGGGGCCTTTACAGGGCAACACGGCCTTGAACCGCGACGTCCGGATCGCCATTGTCTTGATCTGCCGACCCGTTTCGCCGCCGACCGGAGATCCCCTCAAGATGACCCAGACCAGCAATCGGTTTTTCGACGAGATCGGCCGCCTGATGAACGACGCCGCCGGCGCCGCCCAGGGCGTCAAGCGCGAGGTCGATACGGTGGTGCGCAATCAGGCCGAAAAGATCCTGCGCGACCTCGACATCGTCAAGCGCGAGGAGTTCGAGGCGGTCAAGGACATGGCGCGGCTGGCGCGCGAGGAAAACGAGGCGCTGAAGGCTGCGCATCGCCGCGCTGGAAGCCAAGCTCGGCATGTCGGCCTCGGCGCCGGACAACGGCAGCCAGAAGACGGACGGGTAGGGACAGGCGAAGCCTTTCATTGTATTCAGCGTCATGCCCGGCCTTGTGCCGGGCATCCACGTCTTACTTCCCCGCAAGGCAAAGACGTGGATGGCCGGGACGAGCCCGGCCATGACGGATTGAGAGGGGCACTGCCTCCCTGATCCGCATAAAAATCCCTGCATTTCCTTGTCATTTCCGGGCTTTGGGGCTAGAACCCCGCCACGTCCGCAGCCCCCGCACCCCTGGAGGCTTGCTGCGGCGGCAAACGGGCCGCGATGCGGCCTTTAACTTTTTGGAAAACAAGGACTTAGGCAAATGGCGACCGTCAAGGAATTGAAGGCGACCGCACGTCCGGCAGGCGGCAAGGGGGCCGCACGGGCAGAGCGTCGCGCCGGGAGAGTGCCCGGAGTGATCTATGGCAACAACCAGCCCCCCGTGACCATTTCGGTCGACGATGCCGAACTGCGCCAGCGCATCCTGGCCGGGCGGTTTCTCACCACGATTTACGACATCGATCTGGAGGGCAAGAAGCACCGCGTGATTCCGCGCGACTTCCATCTCGATCCGGTGCGCGATTTTCCGCTCCATGTCGATTTCATGCGGCTCGGCGAAGGCGCCACCATCCGCGTCAGCGTTCCCCTGCACATCCAGAACGCGGAAGCCGCACCCGGCGTGAAGCGCGGCGGCACCGTCAACATCGTCACCCACACCATCGATCTGGAATGCTCGGTCGACAACATTCCGCAATATATCGAGGCCGATGTCAGCGGTCTGGAAATCAGCCACTCGCTGCATCTGTCCGACATCAAGCTGCCCGCCGGCGTGAAGTCGTTGTCGCGCGAGGACGTGACGCTGGTGACCATCGTGCCGCCGTCCGGCTACGCCGAAGAACTGAAGGCAGCTGCGGCCGCTGCTGCTGCCGGTCCGGCCGCTGCCGCTGCCCCTGGTGCCGCTCCGGCGGCCGGGGCTGCCGCTGCGCCTGCGGCTGCCGCCCCCGCAGCTGGCGCCAAGGCGCCCGCGGCGGGCGCCAAGGCGCCGGCTGCCGGCGCCAAAGCGGCGACAAGAAGAAGTAACCGGACGCGGGATGCCGCGTCATGCGACTCTTTGTTGGCCTCGGTAATCCCGGCGCGAAATACGCGCAAACCGGCACAATATCGGGTTCATGGTCGTCGATGAAATTGCGCGGCGTCATGGTTTCGCACCATGGCGCCGTCGTTTTCAGGGCGAGACCGCGGAAGGCACGCTCGATGGCGAGCGGGTGGTGCTGCTTCGCCCCGCAACCTTCATGAACGAGTCGGGGCGCGCGGTTCAGGAAGCCGCGAATTTCTTCAAGCTGCCGGCCGGCGAAATCACCGTGTTTCAGGATGAGCTCGAACTGCCGCCGGCCAAGGTGCGCGTCAAGGTCGGCGGCGGCATTGCCGGCCACAACGGGCTGCGTTCGATCTCGTCGCATATCGGCAATGACTATCGCCGCGTGCGGCTCGGGATCGGTCATCCCGGCGTCAAGGAACTGGTGCACGGCTACGTGCTGTCGGATTTCGCCAAGAACGAACGTCCCTGGGTCGAGGCGCTGTGCGAAGCGATCGCCGACAACGCCGGGCTGCTCGCCGACGGACCGCGATTCGACGTTCCAGAACAAGGTGCATCTGGCGATGCAGGCCAAGGGATTTTTCGACAAGGACGATGACGGCGCTGCGTGACGCGCCGCCGGTCGTGACGAACGGACTTCAGGACACATCATGGGATTCAAATGCGGTATCGTCGGATTGCCCAATGTCGGCAAATCGACGCTGTTCAATGCGCTGACCGAGACGGCGGCGGCGCAGGCGGCGAACTATCCGTTCTGCACCATCGAGCCGAATGTCGGCGAGGTCGCGGTGCCCGATCCGCGGCTCGACAAGCTCGTCGGCGATCGCGCAAATCGGCGCAGATCATCCCGACCCGGCTGACCTTTGTCGATATCGCGGGCCTGGTGCGCGGCGCGTCGAAGGGCGAGGGCCTCGGCAACCAGTTTCTCGCCACCATCCGCGAGGTCGATGCGGTCGCGCATGTGGTGCGCTGCTTTGAGGATTCCGACATCACCCATGTCGAAGGCAAGATCGCGCCGCTTGGCCGATATCGAGACCATCGAGACCGAGCTGATGCTCGCCGATCTCGACAGCCTGGAAAAGCGCGTCGACAATCTGGCCAAGAAGGCCAAGGGCAACGACAAGGACGCCAAGGAACAGCTCGATCTCGTCAACCGCGCGCTGGTGCTGTTGCGCGAGGGCAAGCCGGCGCGGTTTCTCGACCGCAAGCCGGAGGAAGAACGCGCCTTCGGCATGCTCGGACTTGCTGACCTCCAAGCCGGTGCTTTACGTCTGCAATGTCGAGGAAGGCTCGGCCGCCGGACGGCAACGACTTCTCGAAGGTGGTTGCGGACCACGCCAGCAAGGAAGGCGCGGTCGCGGTGGCGATCTCCGCCAAGATCGAATCCGAGATCGCGACGCTGTCGCGCGAGGAGCGCACCGAGTTTCTCGACACGCTCGGCCTCGAGGAAGCCGGTCTCGACCGCCTGATCCGCGCCGGCTATCAGTTGCTCGACCTCATCACCTATTTCACCGTCGGTCCGAAGGAAGCGCGGGCCTGGACCATCAACCGCGGCACCAAGGCGCCCGCCGCCGCCGGCGTGATTCATACCGATTTCGAAAAGGGCTTTATCCGCGCCGAGACCATCGCCTATGCCGACTACGTCGCGCTCGGCGGCGAGGCCGGCGCCCGCGACGCCGGCAAGCTGCGGCTGGAAGGCAAGGAATATGTCGTCGCCGACGGCGACGTGATGCATTTCCGGTTCAACAACTAAAGACTTCTCCGCCGGCGTCATTGCGGAGAAAAGCGACGAAGCAATCCGATCTTGGTCCCTAACAGTGGATTGCTTCGCGGAGGCTGTCATCGGGCGCCGCTTCGCGCCGACCCGTTCGCTTGCAATGACGTGGAAGCCTGTTAATGCCCCTGGCCCTGGTCGCGGATCGCGCCGAGATGCTCGTTGATGCGAAACACGATCAGGATGAATTCCGCGGCGATGCGCGAAAAGATGATGCCGACCACCACGCTGGCGATCGAGGACAACAGCACGATGAATCCGCCGAACGGGCTGATCGCCATCGCGGCCAGACCGTTAAAGATGCCGGAGATGCCGAACAGCGCAATCAGCGCGATGACCAGCCAGTAAAAGGTCTTGATGATGGTGGGCGTGATGAAACGGTCCCACTGAAACAGATCCCGAAATTCAAACATCGGTCGTTCTCCCGGCAAGTCGAATATGAGTTGCGTCCAAACCTGGCTGCTTGCCGCACAGGGCCTAGCTCCGAATCGTCGTCGTGGGCAAGATCAGGGGCGAGCGCCGGACAGGCGGTGCTCGCCCGCGGAGCACGAGCCATGCGCGTGGGCGGGTTGAGATTGCCGCAAATAACGGCCACAATCGGGCTTCCTTCCGGCAATCCCCATCCATGACGCTCACCTTCGAAGATTTTCCGCCCGGCCATTTCGGCACATTCGGACCGCGCCGCGTCACGCGCGAGGAGATACTGGCGTTTGCCGCGGAGTTCGATCCGCAGCCGATGCATCTCGACGAAGAGGCCGCGAAGCGATCGATGCTGAAGGGCCTCTCGGGTTCGGGCTGGCATCTCTGCTCGATCATGATGCGGATGATGTTCGACGGCTATATCGGCCGCACCGCGTCGCTGGGCTCGCCGGGCGTCAATGAATTGCGCTGGCTGGCGCCGCTGCGGCCGGGCGACGATCTGACGCTCGATATCGATGTTGCGGAGGCGAGGGTTTCGCGCAGCCGTCCCGACACCGGCATCGTGACGTTCAAGGGCGTCGTCCGCAACGCCGCCGGGCAGGCGCTGTGCGAGATGGTCTCGCCGATCATCGTGCAGCGGCGCGCGGATGCCGCGGCGGAGCAGGCGGGCTGATGCGTTTCTTCGAGGACATCGAGATCGGGCAGCGGCGCGAACTGGGATCGTTCACCTTCACCGCCGAGCTGATCAAGAAATTCGCGCGCGCAGTTCGATCCGCAGCGCTTTCATCTCGACGAGGAGGAAGGCCGCAAATCGCTGTTCGGCGGGCTCGCGGCGTCGGGCTGGCATGTCGGATCGGTCTGCATGAAGCTGCTGGTGGCCGACGGCCAGCGCCAGGCGAAGGAGGCGGCCGCGCGCGGCGAGAAGGTCGCGATCTGGGGACCGTCGCCGGGCTTTCGCGAATTGCGCTGGATCAAGCCGGTGCTGGCGGGCGACACCATCAGTTTCGCCAGCGAGATCGAAACGCTGCGGTCGTCGGAGAAGCGTCCCGAATGGGGCATCGCTGCAGGCCCGCAACACCGGCACCAACCAGCGCGGCGAGCTGGTGTTTTCGCTGCTGGCGACGGCCTTCGTGCCGCGGCGGAACGCCGACCGCCTGAGGCGCGCTGTCGCCGAGCGCACGGAACAATTTTATCGCTAACGCATTTTGAACCTTGTGCCTGTCATAATCGAATACGGGGACAGTACGGCAGGGGACGACCATGGCAGACCGCGGCGGCTTGAAATTGGTGGGCTTTATCTTCGCAACCGTGACGCTGGCGGTGATGCTGGCCACCGGAATGGTGGTGAAGGGCTATGCCGACGGCGCCTATTCGCTCGAAGCCGCGCCGATCGCCAGCCGATAGGTCACCATTCGCTAACCATAGCGGCCAAATCGCGCGCAAACCTGATCGAGCGACCCGGCAAACATCAGCGGCTCCAGACCAGCGCCAGCACCACCATCGCCACGAACAACAGTCCGACAAACCGGATCATGATGGTGCCCATCCGGGGCGGCGAGACCCGCAACGGAATCGGATCGGTATTGTCCGGCCGGATGGTCTTCATGAAGATTCTGGATCCCCCGTCCGACGACAGCTCTGGCGCGCCAGCCGTGAGTCGCGGCCGGTAGTTTGGTCGCGAGCCCGGACCCGGCAAGTTCAAAGCCGCCCGGCACGAATCAAAACCGCCGCGCTCCCGAACAGGGAAGGCGGCGGACATCGAAGTCGAGTAACGGTCGCGGCGATCAGCTGTTGCGAAGGCCGTCCGCGGTGCGTTTCCACTGCGTCACGTTATCGGCGATCATGCGCGTGGATTTCATCGCGGCCTGGCTGAGCTGGGCATAGCCGGAGATCTCGCGCTGCACGCGCTGGCCTTCGGCGTGCAGCAGGTCGCGCAGGCTTTCGAGTTCGGAAATCAGATTCTCGATTTCCGCGAGCGATGTGCCGGCGACGCGCTGGATCAGCGAGTTGACGTTGTTGACGGTGGCTCTCGTGATTGGGCTCGAGCGCAGTCTCGGTGCTGCTGCTCAGCATGCCCGGCGCCGGCCGGCGCAGATAGGCGACGTCGTTGCGGACGAAATCGCGGATGCCGGCTTCGACCTCCGAGACCGCGGCGAGATTGCTGTCCACTTCAGTTGATTCAACTTTTTCAGAACGAATGGTGGCATTCATCGGCTGTTCCCCTGTTTCGCGTGTGAGCGAGCGCGGATGTCCCCCGCACGACGAAAGTAATGTAACGCCATCAGGGCTGCTGATTTTGACCGCATCGCGGCCAATATGCGGCAATGCTCGATCTTTCACGGAAATCGACTCTGGTTCGACGCGCCGAGCGGCGTTTCGCCGATCGCGCCACCTTGCCAATGACGATTTCGAACAGCGAATCAAACAGCGAATAGATTAAGATGCGATCCTCGGCAGATGGATCGGACGCCCGAGCGCCTGCTCCACCAGATCGAAGGTGTCGATGAGAACGCGGATGCTGAGCAGCCGGCCGGCCTTGAACTGCGCGAAGTGGGCGAGCCGCAGGCTGATCGGCTTGTTGGAGTCCAGCGCGGTCAGCGAATAGCGCATCATCGACGCCGCGGAATCCACGCCCAGCATGATCGACTCGCGATCGAAGCGATGGACCCGGACATTGTCCGCGATCTGCCTGATCACCTCGAGCACGGCGGCCTTGCCGCGGCGCGCGCCGAGAAACGGAAACATGTCGATCGGGCCGTAGATCGCCCAATCGACATCCTCGTCGATCAAGGCTTCGAGGTCTTCGAACTGGCGTTCGTTGATCGCGCGATGCAACGCGCGTGAAAAACGCCAGAGGCTGTGCTCTGTCATGATGTCTGATTTCTGAACTGGATTTGTCGATCAGCAAACGGCGCAGGCAGGCGTCATTGGCGACGCCGCGCCTGGATGCTGCGCTTCGATTGTTGAAGCTTCAACTAAGGCATGGTTGACCAGAATGCAATCTGCAATTTTGCATTGCACGAATGCGCGACGGGTTCCGTCGGTCAATTGTCGTGTCGCCGGCGGGCAGGCTCGCTGTTCGACGGCGATTTCGGCATCGCGGATCGCGATCACGCCGAACAGCAGCGCGCCGCCGAGGCCGCCGATCGCGGCACCAAGCGGCATGAAGGTAAAGAACACCAGCATGCCGCTATAGCCTTCAAAGCCGGTGGTGTTGAAGATTTCGACCCAGGCCAGCCCGGCGCCGATGCCGAGCGCAGCGCCGCCGAGCGCGCCCAGCACCAGACCCAGCAGCACAAGCAACGCGACTTTCATGGATGTGTTTTCGCCCGTCGATGTCCGCGACAACTCGTGGTTGGTCGCGGCTGTCAGCGACGAGGTTCAACGCGACGACGAAAATAATGTCGGTGATTGAAAGGCCATTCGGGAGCGCGACCTGCTCACCGCCGCATGGCTTTGCGCACGCTGGCCGCGAATCCGTCGGTCAGGTCCTGGCCGAGCAATTGCTGGACGAAATCGAACGAATCGAAAAACGAGCGGTGCATCAGGATGCGCCCGTCGCGCAGCGTAAAGAATTCCGCGATCTCGAGATGCACGACGCGGTCATCGTTGCGCTTGCGCAGGCTGAGGTATTGCATCGTCGCGACGCTTGTCGCCGTCGACGGCGATGAACTTGATCTCGTACTTGCGGCTTGAATAGCGCTTCTGCTGGAGCCGGATCGCTTCCGCGACCCAGTTCTTGCCGTGCTTGTGCCCGAGATGCGGGAACAGTTCGATCGGCGCGTGGGTGATGCTGTCGACATCCTCGTCGCAGCACGCCATCGCGGCTTCGGCGTCTCCGGAATAGAACGCTTCGAGAAAATTCAGCACGCGCTGCCGATGAAGATCCTCGACCATTTTCTTCTCCGCCGGTGTTGAACCCGACCCGCATTTCGCCCCAGGGCATTGTGAACCGAATTGCGCTGGGATCAATCAGTCGTTTGACGATGCGAGATCAAAAATCGAATTACAACCCATAGGTGTACTTCAGGGCAATGCTCCGACCGGCATTGCGGCGGACAATGGCTCCGGCATTTCTATGGCTCTGGCATTTCTGTTCGTTTCCGCGCTCGGTATCGCGATGCGTCACGCGGCGTGAACCCCGTAGATATCCGCATCAAGCGGCGTCTGATCTCGCCGTTGCCGGAAAGCCTGGCGCCGCCAGCAACGCGACGGCAATCGGCGCCGGGCGACCGCGCCACCGGCGCCTGGAGCGCGAACCCGCTGGCGCAACACATCACGCCTGCGAGCGCCGAACTTTACCCGGCGACGCCTCATGACCAATGCCGGGGCGCCCTGCGACCCGCGCGGGACGATCGGAAACCCCGATCGTCAGCTCTTCTTGTTGTTGGGGCTCTGGCCGGCCGCGGTCTTGCCCGACGCGAACGGATTGACCGGCGCGGCGCCGCCCTTCTTGAGGTTCTTGTCGGCCTTCGGCTTCTTCTTTTCCTTGTTGCTGCGCATCTGACCCTTGGCCATGACGATCTCCCTTGCGCCCGGTTGAAAAGATTCGGCGCCAGCGATCCATAGCAAATCCGCGCCGGGTTTGTAAGCAGGCGGGGGATAACCGCGCGGCGAGCGATGAACCCGGAATTCCCGACCGCGACCGGGAGTTCGGATTCCGGGCGTGCGCCGAGAGCATGACCCGCGTAGCGCAAGCCCCGCGGGGCGTTTTGCAGATACGGATTTCACTTTTCAAACAGCGTGGCGCGCCAGCGATTTTGAGACCGCTATTGCGGACCAACGGGTCGGCGCGAGGCGGCGTCGGCTGATGGGCTAAGCCCTGCTCGACAAGAAGCCGTCGTACCCCGCCACCGGGTCTCGCCTTTGGCGAGCCCGATGACAGGCTCCAGCGGGGGATCCAGTACGCCGCCGCTCCTCAATTCCATCACTGATGCCTCGGAATACTTGATCATCCGCTTTCGCGGATGATGACGGCTGAAAGTATTGCGCGTTTGTGTTCAATAGAGACGACTCCACAGCCCCGCGGCGCGCACCCTCTCCCGCTCCTGCGGGGAGGGTCCCCCTTGTGGGAGAGGGTGGCTTGCATCGTCAGATGGGAGACGGGTGAGGGATTGCGGCCTATCGAAAGAAACAGGTCGGCAATTGGCGACCGAAGGCGCATCCTCGAATGCGCAATTGCACATCGGGGAATGATGAAGTTGCATCATCCGTCGGCGGACAAAAACTCCAGCGCCTTCTCGCGCGACGGGAAACGGCCGAGCTGGCGATAGTCGGGATCGTGCTCCGCCGTTTCCGGCGACCACAACACCACGAATTCCCTGCCTTCCCGTTCGATCAGCGTGGTCAGTTCCTCGGCGTCGTAAGGCGACATGTGCCGCGCGCCGCAGTGCGGACAATCGTCGTCGCACATGCACGACCATTGGTCGGCCCATCTGCGCTTGCAGCGTGCGCATTGATAGAAATTGAGAAACCATGCCATCGCGAACTGTCCTACGATCGCAAACGATAATGGCCTCGCGAGACGAAATCAATCAAGCCGCGATCACGCAAATATTGAAGCTGCCGATGGGTCACCTGCCGCCGGCGACAAATCTCTGATGCCTTCAGATCACGTCCTTGAAAACCAGCCATCCCACCAGCCAGATGACAAACCCGGCGACGGCGCCGAGCAGTGCGCCGGCGCCGCGATGATGGCGCCACAGCAGCGCGCCGGGAATCCCGCCGAGCAGAAAGCCGGGGCTGCCGAGCACCAGCGCGATTGCAATCAGACTGACCGGATCGTTCAGGATGCCGATGTCCGACACCGGCCGCTCACCGCTTCTTCCATCCGCCGCGATGCCCGGGGGCGCCGCCGCTGGAGCGGGGGGAGGGGCCGAATTCAGGTCCGGATTGGCGCGAGTCGGTGGGCTGGAAGATTTTGCTTCCGGGGTTGGGACCGGCGTCGTCGGGCGCGGGTTTGCGCGAAGCGCGGCCGGGGCGATAGGGCAGCGATTCCGGGCCATGCATTTCGTCGAGATGAGGCTTGTGGACTTTTGAAGTGCCGCTACTCGCGGATTCTCCACCCCGACCTCGAGAGCGAGCTTC
This sequence comes from uncultured Alphaproteobacteria bacterium, assembly GCA_963734795.1. Taxonomy (GTDB): domain Bacteria; phylum Pseudomonadota; class Alphaproteobacteria; order Rhizobiales; family Xanthobacteraceae; genus Bradyrhizobium. Next base: position 96,152 of record CAVTIW010000004.1, on the reverse strand, counting down.
GCTCGCCTCGGACCCCGCAAGGGGGGAGGGAGAAGAAAAGGTGCCGCGCGTAGAAGCACCCGCCCTTGGGGTGTTGTTGCCGCCGCGTTTCGATGATCCCCGCGGCAAGTTCGCGGACTCGCCGTATTGCTTGGCGCCGGCATAGGCGCCGGCCTTGCCCTGCACCACGCGCTGTTTTGCGGTGGGGTCGTCGACGACGGCGAGTTCGGTGGCGCGCAGGCGCTTGACTTCGTCGCGCAGGCGGGCGGCTTCCTCGAAATTCAAATCGGCGGCGGCCTCGCGCATCCGTGTTTCGAGATCGCCGAGCACCGCCTCGAAATTATGCCCGATACTGATGACGTCGTCGGCGATACCGCCGTCGCCGATCTCGACCAGCACATGGTCGCGCTCGTAGACGCTGTTCATGATGTCGCCGATGGATTTCTTGATGCTCTCCGGCGTGATGCCGTTGGCGGTGTTGTATTCGACCTGCTTCTCGCGGCGGCGATCGGTCTCGGCGATGGCGCGCTCCATCGAGCCGGTGACCTGGTCGGCATAGAGGATCACCCTTCCGTCGACATTGCGCGCGGCGCGGCCGATGGTCTGGATCAGAGACGTTTCACTGCGCAAAAAACCTTCCTTGTCGGCGTCGAGGATGGCGACCAGCGCACATTCGGGAATGTCGAGGCCTTCGCGCAGCAGGTTGATGCCGACCAGCGCGTCGAACGCGCCGAGCCGCAAATCCCTGATGATCTCGATGCGCTCGATGGTGTCGATATCGCTGTGCATGTAGCGCACCCGGATGCCCTGCTCGTGCAGATATTCGGTGAGGTCTTCCGCCATCCGTTTTGTCAATACGGTGACGAGGCTGCGATAGCCGGCCTGCGCGGTGGCGCGGACTTCGCCGACGAGATCGTCGACCTGGGTGCGGGCCGGGCGGATGTCGACCGGCGGATCGATCAGCCCGGTAGGACGGATCACCTGCTCGACGAACACGCCGCCGGATTCGTTGAGCTCCCACGCCGACGGGGTCGCCGACACCGCGACCGATTGCGGGCGCATCATGTCCCATTCCTCGAACCGCAGCGGCCGGTTGTCCATGCAGGAGGGCAGCCGGAAACCGTATTCGGCCAGCGTCGCCTTGCGCCGAAAATCGCCTTTGAACATGCCGCCGATCTGCGGCACGGTGACGTGGCTTTCGTCGGCGAACACCAGCGCATTGTCGGGAACATATTCGAACAAGGTCGGCGGCGGCTCGCCGGGGCGGCGTCCCGTGAGGTAGCGCGAATAGTTTTCGATGCCGGCGCAGGAGCCGGTGGCTTCCATCATTTCCAGATCGAAGGTGGTGCGCTGCTCCAGCCGCTGCGCTTCCAGCAGCCGGCCCTGGTTATTCAACTGGTCGAGCCGCCATTTCAGTTCCGACTTGATCGACTTGATCGCCTGCACCAGCGTCGGCCGCGGCGTCACGTAATGCGAATTGGCGTAGATCTTGATGAATTCCAGTTCGTCCTGCTTGTGGCCGGTGAGCGGATCGAACTCCTCGATGTTTTCCACGACGTCGCCGAACAGATTGACGCGCCAGGCGCGGTCTTCGTAGTGCGCCGGAAAGATGTCGATGACGTCGCCGCGGACGCGGAAGGTGCCGCGGGTGAAATCGGCCTGGGTGCGCTTGTATTGCAGCGCCACCAGATCGGCGATCAACTGCCGCTGGTCGATGCGCTCGCCCTTCTTCAGCGCAAAGGTCATCGCGGTATAGGTCTCGACCGAGCCGATACCGTAGATGCAGGACACCGAGGCCACGATGATGACGTCGTCGCGCTCGAGCAGCGCCCGCGTCGCCGAATGGCGCATGCGGTCGATCTGCTCGTTAATGGAAGAGTCCTTTTCGATATAGGTGTCGGTGCGCGGCACATAGGCCTCGGGCTGGTAGTAGTCGTAATAGCTGACGAAATACTCCACCGCGTTGTCGGGGAAGAAGCTCTTGAACTCGCCATAGAGCTGCGCCGCCAGCGTCTTGTTCGGCGCCAGAATAATGGCCGGGCGCTGCGTCGCCTCGATCACCTTGGCCATGGTGTAGGTCTTGCCGGAGCCGGTGACGCCGAGCAGCACCTGGGTGCGGTCCTGCCGGCCGATGCCTTCGACCAGTTCCTTGATCGCGGTGGGCTGGTCGCCCTTCGGCTCGTATTCGGATTTGATCACGAACGGCTGGCCGCCTTCGGATTTCTCCGGGCGCGGCGGGCGATGCGGGGTCCAGATCTTGACCTGGCCGTCCTCGCCCTTGAATTCCGGACGGCCTTCGCGAATCAGGTTTTCCAGCGCATCGGCGGTGGCGGCGACGCCGAGCGCCTCCATCTTGTTGCGCGGCGGCCGCGCCAGTGCCGCGGCGTCTTCCTCCTCGGTGGTGAAGCCGAGCTGTTTCGCCAGTTCCGGATCGAGCGCCGGAATGGTGGCTGATGTGCCGTAATTGGCTTGCGGCGCTTCGTCGAAGCCGCGCGGGTCCGCGCCCTCTGAAGGGTAATTCGCCGGCGCTGCCGTTGTGGCGCCCCCACCCCGACCCTCCCCCGCAAGCGGGAGAGGACGAACGGGTTGCGATTCCGCGGGCCGAACTTTGCTGTTGCTGCGTGGCGCCTGCCGCGCGGAGCCCTCTCCCGCTTGCGGGGGAGGGTTGGGAGGGGGCAAGCCACGCGACGCGACGCCTGTGGCAGACGCATCGCGTTTCGCCACGTCATCACTGGTCCCGCGCGTCGACGCCCGCGCGCGGTGCGCCGCGGCCTCGCCGCCGGCGCGGCGATCCCAGGAATTGTCCGGCGGCGGCTGCAATCCGGTGCCGGAGCCAAGGCCCGCATCGCCGCGGTTGATCGCGGGATTGAGCAGTTCCGCCAGCGCCGGCCCGATCGGCTGCACGTCGGGCCTCGACGCCTTGGAAGTTGGCGCCTTGGATTTCGGGGGCTTGCCGGGCTTTTTGGGACTGTCGGGATGCTTCGCCATGGAGAGCAATATGGGATGGCGCGCGGCCGGATGGAAGAGTTTGGCCTCCCGGATAACGGCAGCCCCCGCAGGCATTTTAGCTATTTCCAGGGCTCTACCCGCGCCGCGTTCGACGCCATCGCGCTCAAGCCGCGGAAATTTCCCGGCAGCATCGCCGCCGACGTGCCGACATCAGGCCATCTGCTGCAGCCTGCTGTCCGGATCTGTAAAACCTATCTACAATGCCGCGGCGGATCATTTTCCGCAGGTAATGTCGAGGGAACCAGGTGGCTGCTGAGATCAATCCGCTCGCCGGCAAGACCGCCGATCCATCCATGCTCACGAATGTGCCGCGGCTGGTGACGGCCTATTTTGCCGGGAAGCCCGACCCGTCGGCGCCGGCGCAACGGGTGGCATTCGGCACCTCGGGGCATCGCGGCTCCGCGTTCAACAACGCCTTCAACGAGGCGCACATCCTGGCGATCAGCCAGGCGCTGTGCGATCATCGGCATGCCAGCGGCATTACCGGTCCGTTGTTCGTCGGCATCGACACCCACGCGCTGGCGGAGCCGGCGCTGGCCAGCGCGCTCGAGGTGTTCGCGGCCAACGGCGTCGAAGTGATGCTCGACGAGCACGACGGCTATCTGCCGACGCCGGTGATTTCTCGCGCGATTCTCAGCTACAACAACGGCCGCGCCAATGGTTTGGCCGACGGCGTCGTGATGACGCCGTCGCATAATCCCCCCGAGGACGGCGGCTTCAAATACAATCCGCCCAATGGCGGCCCGGCCGATACCGACATCACGGCCGGAATCGAGCGCGCGGCCAACGGCTTTCTTGAAGATGACCTCAGAGGCATCAAACGCATTCCCTATGATCGCGCGCGCAAATCGTCCTGCGTTCATCGCCATGATTACATCGGGCCTTATGTCGCCGACCTCGCCAATGTCGTTGACATGGAAGCGATCCGTTCTTCCGGCGTCACGATAGGAATCGATCCTTTGGGCGGCGCCGGCGTGCATTACTGGCAACCCATCATCGAGCGCTATGGGATCGCGGCGACCATCGTCAGCGATGCGGTCGACCCGACGTTTCGATTCATGACCGTCGACTGGGACGGAAAAATCCGGATGGACTGCTCGTCGCCCTATGCGATGGCGCGGCTGATCGGGATGCGCGACAAATTCGACGTCGCCTTTGCCAACGATACCGACGCCGACCGGCACGGCATCGTGACCGGCTCGAACGGCCTGATGAATCCAAACCATTACCTTGCCGCCGCCATTGCCTATCTGTTCGAGAACCGTCCGCAGTGGAGCGCGCAATAGCGCGGTGGGCAAGACCATCGTCTCAAGCGCGATCATCGACCGCGTCGCTAAAAAGCTCGGCCGCAGGCTGGTCGAAACCCCCGTCGGGTTCAAATGGTTCGTCGACGGGCTTTGCGACGGCTCGTTCGGATTCGCCGGCGAGGAAAGCGCCGGCGCCTCGTTCCTGCGGCGCGACGGATCGGTGTGGACCACCGACAAGGACGGCATGATCCTGGGGCTGCTGGCCGCCGAGATCACCGCGCGGACCAAACGCGACCCCAGCCAGTTGTTCGATGATTTGACGCGCGAACTGGGCGCTGCCGTTTTACGAGCGGATCGACGCACCGGCGACGTCAGCGCAGAAGAACCTGTTGAAGGCGCTGTCGGCCGAAAAGCTAGGCATGACGGAGCTTGCCGGCGAGCCGGTGCGGGCGACGCTGACGGCGGCTTCCGGCAACGGTCAACCGTTCGGCGGCATCAAGGTCACGTCGGACAGTGGATGGTTCGCGGCGCGGCCGTCGGGCACCGAAGACGTCTACAAGATCTATGCGGAGAGCTTTCGCAGCCAGGCTCACCTGCGGCAGATCCAGCAGGAGGCCCAGTCCGCCATCACCCGCGCCTTCAAGGATTAAGCGGGCTGTTCGACGGAGGCGGACGAGGGTTTGACGATATCCAGGTGAATCCCGCCGCACCGCGTGCATCTCAGCGTCCAGTATTCGGACTGTGACCGTCCCGGGATGATGCGCAGGACCGCGAGGCTGGCATTGCAATCCGGACAGTGGGATCGCACCGCGGCGGCAGGCGAAGGGCCTGGTTCGGTTTCGGATTCAAGCATGCTCAGTGAGCCGTTCCCGGATCACGTCTGGCCGCCGGCATTTCGGTTGGCGGCGTTTGCCCGGCCGTGGCGCCGCGCTGCGTGAGGTGGTCGATCTGGATCTTCGCGTCGGTGACCGCCGCATCGGGACTGGGCCAGGCGAAGCCGACCTCCAGGGCAGAAAACAAGACGCCGTCGATGCTGACGGGCTTCAGATCGCGCCGCCGAATCCTGGCGTGCCACAAACCCTTTCCGGCCTCGAACGGTTCGATGTTAAAACCGTCATAGTCGCACTTCATGTCGTGAACTCCGCTATTTGCCGGAGTCCAAGGAACCATGGGGCCATAAAAGCCAGTGTGAACCCATTCACATTCGGGCTGTTTTTTAATCGAAGATCACTTCGCCCGCATGTCAAACGCCCGCCATTGACTTCAAGATGCCGATGCGGTGAACTTCATGCAATCGCATCCAGTTTGGATGGCGGCCCCCCCGCCACAGGAAACCAACGCCCCATGATCGACCTTTATTACTGGACCACGCCGAACGGTCACAAGATCACGATGTTTCTCGAGGAGACCGGGCTGAACTACAAGATTTTCCCTGTCAACATCGGCAAGGGCGATCAGTTCAAGCCGGAGTTTCTGGCCGTGGCGCCGAACAACCGCATCCCCGCCATGGTCGACCACGAGGTCAAGGGCGGCGGCAAGCCGATCTCGATCTTCGAATCCGGCGCGATGCTGCTGTATCTGGCCGAGAAGACCGGCAAATTCCTGCCCGCCGACATCCATGGCCGCTACGACGCGATCCAATGGACGTTCTGGCAGATGGGCGGACTGGGGCCGATGGCCGGGCAGAACCATCACTTCAGCAATTACGCCCAGGAGAAGATAAAATACGCCATCGACCGTTATGTGAACGAGACCAACCGGCTCTACGGCGTGCTCAACAAGCGGCTCGCCGACCGCGAATTCATCGCCGGCGATTATTCGATCGCCGACATGGCGAGCTATCCCTGGGTGGTGCCGTACAAGAACCAGAGCCAGAACATCGACGACTTCCCGCATCTCAAGCGCTGGCTGGAAACCATCGCCGCGCGGCCGGCCACGCTGCGCGCCTACGCCAGGGCCAAGGAGGTCAATCCGAATTTCGGTCAGCCGGCGATCCGCACCGACGAGGAGCGCAAGCTGCTGTTCGGGCAGACCGCCGCGGTGGTGAAGTAGCGCCGACGTTTCCCGGACGCGGTGCAGCGCGAAGCGTTGCGCCGCAGAGCCGGGATCCATACCTTCTGTGCAGCGTGAACCCCGGATCAGCAGCGCACCACGCGCAAGCCATAGCGCGTCGAAGACGCGCTGATCGCGCTGCGCAGCATCCGTGGAATGCCGAAATTTGCTTCAGAATGACGAAGCAAGATTGCACGAAGCGGCGGCCGCCGCCTTGCGCAGGCAATCCCGGCACATGCAATCGCCGCCATCGATCGGCATCGGCAGCCGGGTGGTTTCCTCGACGCACCAGCATGCGCCCGAAAGACCGCAGCTGAACTCGGTTCCGCAGCCGGAACAGGCGAGCCTGCGCGGAGACGGATTTCCTAACCGATTTGTCATCAATCGAACCAGATCCTGGCCATGTTTTTCATGTCGGGTTCATGCCGAACGGCGTTATGATCCGGAATATACGCTCCCGGCGTTGCTAAGGGAAATCCGATGGCCCGCGATTCGCAAGCCGCTCTGGTCGCGCTCAACCGCTTCGGCCTTGGCGCGCGCGGCGGTGCGTCGGGCGATTTCGTCAACGCCGCCTCCGATCCGCGCGGCTTTGTCAAAGCCGAACTGAACCGGCCCAACGGCGTGCTGCTCGAAATGCCCGGATTGCTGTCGACCCCGGCATTGGGTCAGGCGGTGTTCGCCTATCAGGTCGAGATCAAACAGGCGCGCGATGCGGCTGCAAAATCGGGCGCGCCGATGCCGGAGCCCGACCCTGCGCCGGCGCAACCCGCCGCGGACGCCAAGGCGCAAAAGCAAAACCTTTCGCTCAGCGGCCTCGCCGATATTTCAGCAAGAGCGGACATGTCCGGAAAAGCGCCGGCGATGGACGCTCCGGAAAAAGCCGGCGCCAGCGCGGCGATGGTTGCAGCCGGAGCGATGCCGGCTGATGCGGTAAAGCAGCCGGCCCCGCCGCTCAACATCATTCAGAAAACCTACCGCACCGAGGCGCTGGCGCGGCTGCAGCGCGCGGTGGTCGCGGATTGCGGCTTCACCGAGCGGCTGGTGGTGTTCTGGTCCAATCATTTCTGCATTTCCGCCAACAAGGGTCCGCTGGCGCGGATGTGGGCCGGGTCGTTCGAGCGCGAGGCGATCCGCCCCCATGTGCTTGGGCGCTTCGGAGACATGCTCAAAGCGGTCGAGCAGCATCCGGCGATGCTGTTCTTTCTCGACAACCAGCAATCGCTCGGCCCGGAATCCCGCGCCGGGGAAGACCGCAAGCGCGGGCTGAACGAGAACCTGGCGCGCGAAATCATGGAGCTGCATACGCTCGGGGTCGGCGGCGGCTATTCGCAGGACGACGTGACGGCGCTGGCGCGCATCATCACCGGCTGGACCTTTGCCGGGCGGCAAGGCAAGCTGGGGACGCCCGGCAGTTTCGTGTTCAACGCCAACGCACACCAGCCGGGCGCGCAGCTTCTGCTCGGCAAGACCTATGAGAACGATGGCGTCGCGCAGGGCGAAGCCGCGCTGGCGGATATCGCGCGCCATCCTTCCACCGCGAAATTCATTGCCACCAAATTCGCCCGTCACTTCGTCGCCGACGATCCGCCGCCGGCTCTGGTGGCGCGGCTGCAGGACGTGTTCCACGCTTCCGACGGCGACCTCAAGGCGCTGGCGGCCGCACTAGTCGATTCCGACCAGGCCTGGCAGGCGCCGCTGACCAAGATGCGCAGTCCGTACGATTTTCTGGTGGCGACCGGCCGGCTGCTGGCGCAAAATCCGCAAGAACCCAGCCGTTATCTCGGCGGCCTCAGTCTGCTCGGCCAGCCATTGTGGTCCCCGGCCGGGCCGAACGGGTTTCCCGACACCAACGCGGCGTGGATGGCGCCGGAGGGAATGAAGCTGCGGCTCGACATCTCGGCGCAGGTGGCCTCGCGTCTCGCCGACGGCATCGATCCCCGCGATCTGCTCGAACTCGTCGCCGCCGACGCGGCGTCGCCGGAAACGCGCCGCACCGTCGAGCGGGCCGAATCGCGGCAGCAGGCGCTGGCGCTGCTGTTGATGTCGCCGGAATTCCAGAGGAGATGACGATGGATTGCTGCGAAAGCCCGACATCGCCGGCAACATCGCGGCGCGCGCTGCTGCTCGGCGGCGCGTCGTTCGCGGCCTGGGCCTATTTGCCGAAATTCGCCCGCGCCGCCGACGGACGCGATCCGCGGCTAATCGTGGTGATCCTGCGCGGCGCGCTGGACGGCCTCGCCACCGTCGCGCCGGTCGGCGATCCCGACTATGCCGGGCTGCATGGTTCGATCGCGTTGGCGCCGAACGGCCCGCACGCGGCCCTGATGCTGGATTCCTTTTTCGCGCTGCATCCGGCGATGCCGGAATTCGCGCGGATGTATCGGGAGAAACACGCCGCCGTCATCCACGCGGTGGCGACGCCCTATCGCGATCGTTCGCATTTCGACGGACAGGACGTGCTCGAAAGCGGCTTTGCCGGGCCGGGCCGCGTGCAATCGGGCTGGCTCAACCGCGCGCTGGAAGCATTGCCAAGAGGTGAAAGGGTGATGAGCGGCCTTGCCATCGGCCCGACCACGCCGCTGGTGCTGCGTGGCGCGGCGCCCACCGTCGGCTGGGAGCCGGTGGTGTTGCCGCAGGCCGACGACGATACCGCGATGCGCCTCGCCGAACTTTACAATCATCGCGATCCGGCGCTGGCCTCGGCGTTGTCGCAAGGGTTGCAACTCGACAAGGCCGCCCAGGGCGACGACATGAAGCCCAGGCCGGGCACCAACAATGCCGGTGCGATGCGGCTGGTGGCGCGCGGCGCCGCCAAACTGATGGCGGCCGACGACGGCCCGCGGATCGCGGCGGTGGCGTTCGACGGCTGGGATACCCACGCCAATGAGGGCGGCCCGGTCGGCCGGCTGGCGCAGCTGCTGTCTGGCCTCGACGGGGCGCTGGCGGAATTCGAAAGCGGCCTTGGCGAGCGCTGGCGCGACACCGTGGTGGTGGTCGCCACCGAATTCGGCCGCACCGCGCGCATCAACGGCACCGAGGGCACCGATCACGGCACCGGCACCATCGCGCTATTGGCTGGCGGCGCGGTGCAAGGCGGCCGGGTGATTTCGGACTGGCCCGGGCTGACCCCCGCCAGTCTCTATGAGGGTCGCGACCTCGCCCCGACCACCGACCTGCGCGCGGTCATCAAGGGCGTACTGCGCGATCATCTCGGTCTAGGCGAACGGGTGCTGGCGGAGACCGTGTTCCCCGACAGCGCGGCGGCGAAGCCGATGAAGGGACTGCTGGCGTGAGTTTTGCTTTTGCGCGCCGCTGAAATGGAATTTTCGCATTGTGCGCCCGCTTGTGGGTCACCATTAAACAACATGATATTGTCTTTCGCCGGGATCAGGAGATTGGCTTGATGTATATCGCAATGAATTGCTTCCGCGTCGCCAAGGGGTCCGAAGCTGCGTTCGAGCAGGTCTGGATGTCGCGCGACAGCCATCTCGACCAGGTGCCGGGCTTTGTCGAGTTTCAGCTGCTCAAGGGTCCTGAAGCCGAGGATCACACGCTTTATGCGTCCCACACGATCTGGGAAAACCATGCGGTGTTTGAAGCCTGGACCAAATCGGAAGCGTTCCGGGCGGCGCATCACAAGGCCGGCGACAACAAGCCGCTCTATCTTGACCACCCGCAATTCGAAGGGTTCGAAGTTCGCCAGACGGTTGGACGCGGCGCGAAGTGAGATTTCGCGCTCGTCGGGCACGGTAGGTACCTCCTCAAAACTTCCCGCCGCCGAAAGGCCGGATTTTCGCGGCGAGGCGGTTCGATCGTATGTTTCTCCGCGTTTTTTTTGGTGTAGGCTCTCGAGCAAGGGCGCGGCGAAGCATCGCGCCCATCTTTTCGGGAGGAAAGCATGACACTGTTCAAGTCGACGGCCGCTATCGTGCTGGCACTCAGCACGACTTTCGCAATGCCCGCGCTCGCACAGAAGAAATATGACACCGGCGCGAGCGATACCGAGATCAAGGTCGGTCAGACCATTCCGCTCAGCGGACCGGCTTCCGCCTATGGCGGCATCGGCAAGGTGCAGGCCGCCTATATCCGCATGATCAACGAGCAGGGTGGCGTCAACGGGCGCAAGATTGATCTCATTCAGTACGACGATGCCTACAGTCCGCCGAAGACGGTCGAGCAGGTGCGCAAGCTGGTCGAAAGCGACGAAGTTTTCACCACCTTCCAGATCATCGGCACGCCGCCGAATGCCGCGGTCCAGAAATATCTCAACGAGCGGAAAGTGCCGCAGCTTCTGGCCTCGACCGGCGCGACGCGCTTCACCGATCCGAAGAATTTCCCGTGGACGATCGCTTTCAATCCCAACTACCAGTCGGAAGCGCATATTTACGCAAGATACATTCTCGCCAACTATCCGAACGCCAGGATCGCCATTCTCTATCAGAACGACGACCTCGGAAAGGATTACGTCAAAGGGCTGAAAGACGGGCTTGGCGACAAGGCTTCCATGATCGTCGCCGAGAAGTCCTACGAATTATCCGATCCGACCGTCGACTCGCAGATGGTGACGCTGAAAGCGTCCGGCGCCGATCTTTTCTATAATATTACGACGCCGAAATTCGGCGCGCAGGCGATCAAGAAAGCGGCCGAACTCGGCTGGAAGCCCGTCCAGATTCTCGACATCAACGCCACGCCGGTCAGCCAAACGCTGATTCCGGCCGGCCTGGAGAACGCCAAGGACATCATTTCGGTCAATTACGGCAAGGACCCGCTCGACCCGCAATGGGCCAATGACGAGGGCATGAAGCGCTACAAGGCTTTCATGGCGAAATATGCTCCGGCCGAGGACGCCAACAGCGGCATCGCGACTTACGGCTATTCGACCGCAGCACTGCTTTTACAGATCATCAAGCAATGCGGCGACAATCTGACGCGGGAAAATCTCATGAAACAGGCAACGAACATCCAGGGCTTCGTCGCCGACCTCGCGCTGCCGGGCATGACGACCTCAACTACGCCGGATGATTGGCGCATCAACAAGCAATTCCAGATGATGAAGTTCGACGGCCAGCGTTGGGTTCTGTTTGGGCCGATCGTGACGGACGAATACAGGACGAACTGAACGTTTCATCCGCAATTGACTATCGCGTGCGCACCACGGTCGATGAGTTCAATCCGGCGGCACCTGGCCTTATGACGACGTGCCGCCGCTGGATGCGTGAACCAGATTGAAATCGAACGGATGGCGGCGTTTCGCTGCGCATGTGCCGGCGGAGACCGTATGTCGGCTACCAAATCAGAACCCGTCATTCCGGGGCGCGAGCGAAGCGAGCGAGCCCGGAATCCATAAAGGGAGTATGGATTCCGGGGGCCTGCGCCTCAAGCATGCCGACCGAAGGCACATCCCGGAATGACGATGTTTGTGTTGCCTAACCTAAGCCAGCCTATTCTACCCCTTCGTAATCCTGTCGATCTCGGCGATCTCTTCCGCGCTTAGCGTCCAGCCGATCGCCTTGACGTTCTGCTCGACCTGTTCGACGCGGGTGGCGCCGGCGATCACGCTTGAAACCTGCGGGCGCGACGCCAGCCATGAAAATGCCAGCTCGAGCATCGTGTGGCCGCGCTTCTCGGCGAAGGCCTGCAGCTTTTCGACCATGTCTTCGTTGCGCTGTGTGGCATAACGGTCGCGCAGCGCCGGCATCTTGCTGAAGCGCGTATCCTCCGGCACCGCGGCGCCGCGCTTGTACTTGCCGGTGAGCAGTCCGCTGGCGAGCGGGAAGAACGGCAGCAGGCCGAGATTGTAGGCTTGCGCCGCCGGCAGCAGATCCTTTTCGATGTCGCGCACCACCAGGCTGTATTCGTCCTGGCACGACACGAACGGATTGACGTTCATCTGGCGCGCGATGAGCTCGGCCTCGGCGATCCGCCATGCCGGGAAATTCGAGTTGCCGATGTAGCGCACCTTGCCCTGCCGGATCAGGTCGTCCAGCGTCCGCAAGGTTTCCTCGATCGGCGTCAGCGGATCGTAGTCGTGCTGCTGGTAGAGATCGATGTAGTCGGTCTTCAGCCGCGTCAGGCTGGCCTCGACGGCGGACATGATGTAGCGCCGCGACGCGCCCTGCTTGGTGCCGTCCTGGCTCATCGGCTTGGAGTATTTTGTCGCCAGCACGATGTCCTTGCGCCGGTCGCCGAGCACCTGGCCCAGCACGGTCTCGGAGCCGCCCATCCCGGCGTAGATGTCGGCGGTATCGAACAGCGTGATGCCGAGGTCGATCGCCTTGTGGATCACCTTGCGCGAGGTTTCGAGGTCGGTGCGCTGGCCGAAATTGTTGCAGCCGAGACCGACCGCGGAGACACGCAGGCCGGAGCCGCCGAGATTACGAATTTGCATGGATAGATCCTGGTGGGATGAAGCGAAAGACAAGGATCCTCAGTGTGACCCGCGGGCCTCGCAGCCGCAAGGCGCGGGCGCTCATGGCGCGTATGCAAGTCAGGCCCGCTGCGGCTGCGGTTGGACCGGCGCGGTCGTTCGCGCCGCCGGCGCGGCGCGCAATGCCGCCGCCGTCATGCGCCGCACCGATTTCTCGGAGTCGCGCGCGATCGCCTTGCGATCGGCGCTGATATCGTAGGCGACGGCCTCGCCCCAGCTCACGGTGACATCGACGGCTCCCGACGCCAGCAGGTGCAGCAGATGAGGGATCAGGTCGGCGTCGCCATACCACGCCACGCGCTGGCGCAAGCCGCGGCCCATCGGCAGACCACCGAACCCGACATAGGCCAGCGACATCGGCTGCACAGTCACGTGGGTGTGATGGGTGCCGGTGCCGAGCGCGTGATGCACCGCGCCGACCAGCGACGAGCGAAACGGCAGCACCCTGATGCCGTCGCTCGAGGTGCCCTCGGCGAACAGCACCACCGCGTCGCCGTCCAGCAACCGGCCGGCGATTTCGCGGGTCGCGGCGCCGGTCTGATGCCGGGCCTGCCGGTTGATGAAGATCGTTCGCTGCAGTTTGGCGAGCCAGCCGAACACCGGCCATCGCGCGACCTCGCTCTTGGCGACGAACACCACCGGCGCCAGCGCGGTGATGACGCAGATGTCCAGCCACGACACGTGGTTGGACAGGATCAGCACCGGAGTTGCGGTCGATCGGCGGCCGAGTTCGCGAATCCGCACCCCGATCAGCGCGCAGAGAATGCGATGGTACAGATGGGGAATGCTCCGCTGCAGCCGCAGATCGAACGCCATGCCGATCAGTTGGAACGGCAGCAGCACAAGCGTGAGCACCGCGAAGGCCGATGCGATAAGGATGACGCGGATCATGAAGGCGGTTAGGTGAGGGTGAATTCCGGCGCGGCGATGGCGCCGGCTGGTTATACCCAACGCGGCCGGGCACAGGCAAAAAAATGCGCAGGCCAAAAAAATGCGGCCCCGGTCAGACGCGGCGACTGACGGGGACCGCTTGGGCGCTTGATCTGTGACGGGGGGCCCGATCAGACGCGCGCGGAAACTAACCCTGCTTTGTTACGCGGCCGTGACAGCTGGAATTATCCACAGCCAGGCTATGGCCGGAACGCCGATCATGCCGGCTGACCAGCCCGTCACAACAGCTTGCGGTAGACGACAAATCCGGAATGCTCCGCGACCTTGTCGTAAAGCTGCATCGCAGTGAGGTTGGTTTGATGCGTTTGCCAATACACGCGCGGCGATCCGGCGAGCCTTGCGCGCTCATAGACTCCATTGATGAGGGCTCTGCCGACGCCTTTGCGGCGCGCGGCCTCGATGGTGAACAAATCCTGCAAATAGCAGTTCGGCGCGATGGCGGTGGTGCTGCGGTGGAAGAGGTAGTGCGTCAGGCCAAGTAATTCTCCGCCGCGCTCCGCGACCAGAGCATGCACCGGCTCATAGGCATCGAAGAAGCGCGCCCACGTCATTTGGGTAATTTCACCGGAAAGTGCTGACGCACCCGAGCGCCCGTAAAACGCGTTGTATCCGTCCCACAAGGGAAGCCATCGGTCGTAGTCCTGCCGGGTCACAGAGCGGATGGTGAGGTCGCTGGACATGGGTGATTCCGCATTGGTGAAAGGGAGCAGCACTCAGGGTGCGCGTGCAGCCGGGCGACGCTGTCTTTCTATTTATTAATGACGCCGCGGTAACGGATCAATCTCATTCGGCGCCTGCTGCGGTGCCGCGGCTATTCCGCGGCGCGCAAGTGCCGGGCGAGGCCGCGATCGCTGCCGCCGCGCAGCGACCGGAAGTGGTCGGCGTTGGAGGGGTCGTCGGTATGTCGGACGAGGTCGGTCACCGGCGTGTAGCTCAGCATTCGCCCGCCATTGGGCAACGCCGTGCAGCTGAAACGCAGCACCCGTCCGTCCGCGAGGTTGATATTGACCGGCGTCGAATCGCCTGATCGCATCATCTCGGTGCGCCGCGCGATGAAGGCGCTCAGTTCCTGCTCCGGCAGTTCATAGGCGCCGGTGTCGCGGCCGTGATACATCAGCGCGATGAACGGCGGCTTGCTGTCGGCCTTCTGGTCCGGAAGCGAGAAATAGTCGCGGAAGGCACGGTTGATGAATTCCGCGCGGGTATCGGAATCCAGCAGCACGATGCCGATGTCGACCTGATCCAGCGCCTCCGACAGACGCTCCGCGGTGCCATGGTGTCTGCGCTCCCACGCGAACGCATCCATCAATCTTTTGCGTAACAGGCCGGTAATGGCGGCAGTGGCAGCCGTGGTCACCGCCAGCATCGTCAGGCGCACCAGATCCGCGGCGTCATAGCCGGGCGTCGCGCGATGGTTGAGGAAAAACAGCGCGCAAGAGACCACCGCGACGGCGGCGCTGACCACGCCCGAGGCGAGGCCGCTCAGCGAGGCGGCGAAGGCGACGATGCAAACCAGCAGCGGTGCAGGATCGGGAACGGCAATGACATGACGATCGACAACGATGGCGATCAGCGCCGTCGCTGCCGTCAGAGCCGGACCGGAGATTGCACGCCAGTCGAACCACATGCCTGCTCTCGCTTTCCACGAGACTAACGGGCGCATCGTGACGGATCGTCGTGTCAGCGGCGGGTTTTCTCGGCCCATGCTTAAAGAGCGGTTGATCGAACCGGCGCGGCTTGTTCGATTTTCCGGATCAAATGGTATCGATTACGGATCGAGCCGGGTTGCGCGCCCCGCGGGTTTGCGCTGATCGCGCCCCGCGCGTTCCTATTTAGTACAAAAGGTCGTGACCGGCTTCGGCTGGCAATCCGATCCCGGTTGCCTATCTGCCGTTCTGCATCACCAAGGGGAAGACATGCCGGGTTCAGCGCTTGTGGTTGGAGCCAGCGGTATCGTCGGCAATAATCTCGCCCGGCATCTGCGGGCGCGAGGCTGGCAGGTGCATGGATTGGCACGGCGACCACCAGATGGCATTGACGGCTTGGTTCCCGTGGCGGCTGACCTGCTGAATCCGCAGTCGCTTCGTGCCGTCCTGCAGGGCTTGCGTCCGACCGACGTCTTCCTCAGCACGTGGCTGCGGCAAAACACCGAAGCGGAAAACATCAGGGTCAACCGCGCCATGGTTCGCAATGTGCTCGATGCATTGTCGCCTGCCGGCTCGGTGAAGCATGTCGCACTGGTGACGGGGTTGAAGCATTACCTCGGTCCGTTCGAGGCCTACGGCAAGGGCGTTCTGCCCGCGACGCCGTTTCGCGAGGACCAGCCGCGGCTCGAACTGGAAAATTTCTATTATGCGCAGGAGGACGAGGTGTTTGCCGCGGCCGCGCGCGACGGCTTCGGCTGGAGCGTGCACCGTCCGCACACGATCATCGGCTATGCGCTGGGCAACGCCATGAACATGGGCGTGACGCTCGCGGTGTACGCGACGATCTGCCGGGAGACCGGCCGTCCATTCCTGTTTCCCGGCTCGGCGGTGCAATGGAATGGCCTCACCGACATGACGGATGCGCGGCTGCTTGCCCGTCATCTGGAATGGGCCGCGACGACAGCGGCGGCGCGCAACCAGGCCTTCAACGTCGTCAACGGCGACGTTTTCCGCTGGAACTGGATGTGGAAGCGGCTGGCCGGCTGGTTTGGGGTGCAGCCCGCGGCTTTCCCGGGCGAGGGAATTCCGCTCGAACGGCAGCTGGCGGACGCGGCTCCGATCTGGGCGGAGATCGCGCGCAAGCATGGTCTGGCGGTAGCCGATCTTTCGCGCCTCACCTCGGCGTGGCACACCGATGCCGATTTGGGCCGTCCCATCGAGGTCGTCACCGACATGAGCAAGAGCCGCAAGCTCGGGTTCCTCGCATATCAGGCAACCGACGACAGTTTCTTCGACCTGTTCGCACGGCTGCGCGAAGCCCGCATCATTCCATGACGGAAGCCGCGCGGTCGGCGGGCGGCGGGGGTGCGTATTCGCCGCGCGTTCCCGTGGCGATCAGGAATGAGGCCGCCAGAAGGATCGCCACCGCCAGCGCTGTGCTGACAAGTACGACAGGTGATTTCATCGTTGCCCGTTCGCGATGCAGATCACCGCGCCCTGTTCGCGCAAAAGCTGCAAATGACAAAAATGAAGAACGGGAAAAATAACTTTGCGCTACGCCGGAATCGGCATCGCCATGCTGACCTTGATCGAAAATACGGTGAGGGTGACGATCAGGCACAGCGACAACGAGCAGATCGCGAGCGAGGCCGCGACGGCGCCGGCTAGCCTGGACGAGGCAACAGGCGCGGACGGGCCTTCAAAACCTGCTGCGCCGGGCGACCGTATCATGGCCGAATTCCTTCGATGCGCGGGCGAATCACCCGCGGCAACTAAAAATTTCGCAGGGATCGCCGGCAATATTGCGGCGGCTTCGGCATCGAAAATGGCGAAATGGCGGCGAATCCGGCGGTTATATCCGCTATTTTGCGTTTAAGCCTCGGCGGCCATGCCGGCCGGGTCGTTGACCTCGGCGTCCGGCCGCCAGTCCATGGCGACGAAACCGCGGGTCTGCTCGATCCGCCGCAACCAGGTCCGGATCGCGGGGAAAGTCGCAAGGTCGTAGTCGCAGCGGTCGGCGACATGGGTGTAGCCGTAGAGCGCGATGTCCGCGACCGTGAGCTGGCCGGTTGCGAAATATTCGTGGGTCTTGAGGTGGTTTTCCATCACCTGCAACGCGGCATAGCCGCGCTCCATCCAGTCCTCCAGCGCGTGGGTCTGCAGGTCGCGGCCACCCTTGACCAGCGACAGCCAGAAATAGGCGGCGCCGATGTTGGGCTCCAGCGCGTGCTGCTCGAAGAACATCCACTGCAGCGCCTCGGCGCGTTCGATCCGCGTTTCCGGCGCCAGCGAGGTGCCGCCGGCGACATACCAGAGAATGGCGTTGGATTCGGCGAGATAGCGTCCCTCCGCGACTTCCAGCAGCGGCACCTGTCCGCTGGGATTCTTCGAAAGAAAGTCCGGCGTGCGGCTCTCGCCGCGCAAAATATCGATCTCGATCGCGCGGTAGGGCGCGTTGAGCAGCGCCAGCGCAAGGCGGACCTTGTAGCTGTTGCCGGACCGCTGCATCGAATAGAGCTTGTACATTCGGTTCGTTCGATCGGTGGGACGTGGCCCGCGCGGGAAACGAGACCGTCTTGTCGCCCCGCAACCCGCCTAAACAATGATGCCGATGCCGATGCGTCGCAAGGCCCTGACTATGGAAAAGGTCGAAATCATCTACCGCACTGCAACCAGGCAGAAGATTTTGCCAACACGCCCGAACAAATCAGATCACGCTTGCGCGATTACGGGTGAGCCGATGGTCGACCCGGTGCGCTCGATCGCCGCGCGCCGCAGGATCAGGGCATACAGCGTGAGCATGGTCATGAGACCAAGGGGTATGCCGGTGCTGCCGGCGACCGCGCGCGCCAGCAGCGGCACGATCCACGCTGCGGCCAAGAGGCTGATCTCGAAGGTGCGGAAGCCGCGGCTCAGTCCGTGGCGTGCGAAAAACGCAATGGCGACCGCGAGCACGACGAGATCGTAGTCGAGGACATAAGGCGTCGCGAGCAGGCTGCCGGTCGCCAGCGCCGAGGCCTTGAGTTCAAACGCGGCATCGCTTTGCCACAACCAGGCGAGGCTTGCCGCAAGCAGCAGCGCCAGCGCGATCTGCACCGCATAGGCGGTGTGGACGTCCGCACCCCACATCCGCACCGCTGAAAATACCGATTGGATTTTTTCCCAGCCGGTGCCGCCCTGCTCGAGCACCACCGTCTGCGTGAACGTCATCGAGTCCGCGAACGCATGCCAGACGCCGCCGCCGAGCGTGGCAAAGCTGAGCGCGAGCAGTGCCGCGACCGTGGCCACCGCCGCACCGATGGTGCTCCATCTCCCGCCCGCCAGCAGCGCCAGCGGAATCAGCACGCCGAATTGCGGCTTGTAGGCGAGCAGGCCGATCAGCACGCCGGCAAGCCATGGCCGGCGATCGAGCAGATGCAGCGCGCCGCCGAGCAGAGCGGCGGTCAGAAACCCATTCTGGCCGTGGCCGACGTTGACGAATACCGCGGGGAAGGCGGCCGCGATCAGCAGCGTTTGCGGACCGGGCAGGATCGCGCGTATCGCCGCCAGATAGACCGCGAAGCTGGCCGCAAGCCAGATCGCAAGGCCCCACGCATAGGGGACGGCGGCCACGACAACGGCGACCGCAAAGAAAAACGGCGGATAATGCCAGCCGTAGAACGGCACCTCGCGGCCGCCGAATACGGCTTTCTCCGCGGCATGCTGGAGTGCGGGCTCATAGGCCTCCGCCGGCCGGCCCTGCCGGGTCAGGGTGCCCGCGGCATAGACGTTGGAAAAATCAGTGCCGAGTGGCTTGCCGTTGCGATCGATCAGGCCGTCCGACAAGGCGATCCAGCCGGCCACTGCGATCGCGTAAATCCCGAGCAGGATCAGACAGTAGCCGCGTGCCCGCGCGGCGGTCAGCCATTGGCCGGATCGCAGCCCTTGCCAGATATGAGTCATTTCGCCGCAGAATTTTATGAATGTTGCGCGACACTAGCCTGCGCCTTTTAACGTTTCCTAAAGTTTGGCCGCTGTCGGCCAAGCTTCTTGCGATGCAGCGTGACGCGCTTTAGGGTGCCTCGATCCCATCAAGAAGAGTTGTGGATCGACGTCGCGGCACCAGGCGTGATCGCGACCTTTGCAAGGAGATGATGATGCCGTTTCTGTCCGCAGCGCTCGACCGTGTGAAACCGTCCGCGACCATCGC
Source organism: uncultured Alphaproteobacteria bacterium (assembly GCA_963734795.1). Taxonomy (GTDB): domain Bacteria; phylum Pseudomonadota; class Alphaproteobacteria; order Rhizobiales; family Xanthobacteraceae; genus Bradyrhizobium. Next base: position 76,652 of record CAVTIW010000004.1, on the reverse strand, counting down.
GGTAACGGATAAAGCACGCGTGCTCAAAGCGGCAGGCCGCAACGTCATCGGCCTTGGCGCCGGCGAGCCCGATTTCGACACCCCCGCCAACATCAAGCTGGCGGCGATCCACGCCATCGAGGCCGGCAAGACCAAGTACACCGCGGTGGACGGCATTCCCGAGCTGAAGGAGGCGATCATCGCCAAGTTTCAGCGCGAGAACGGCCTCACCTACAAGCCGAACCAGATCATCGTCGGAACCGGCGGCAAGCAGGTGCTCTACAACGCGCTGATGGCCACCATCAATCCGGGTGACGAGGTCATCATTCCCGCGCCCTATTGGGTGAGCTATCCGGAAATGGTGGCGCTTGCCGGCGGCGAACCGGTGCCGGTGGTGTGCACGGCGGCGCAGGGCTTCAAGCTGCAGCCCGATGCGCTGGAGAAGGCGATTACGCCGAAGACCAAGTGGATCATCCTGTGCTCGCCGTCGAACCCGACCGGCGCCGCCTACACGCCGCGCCGAATTGAAGGCGATCACCGACGTGCTGGTGAAGCATCCCGGCGTATGGGTCATGACCGACGACATGTACGAGCATCTGGTCTACGACGATTTCGTGTTCACGACGCCGGCGCAGGTCGAGCCGAAACTGTACGACCGCACGCTGACGGTGAACGGCGTCTCGAAAGCCTATTGCATGACCGGCTGGCGCATCGGTTATGCGGGCGGCCCCGCCGAGCTGATCAAGGCGATGGCGACGATCCAGTCGCAGTCGACCTCGAACCCGTCGTCGATCTCGCAATGGGCGTCGGTCGAAGCCCTCAACGGCCCGCAGGATTTCATCCCGGTGAACAACAAGATGTTCAAGGAGCGCCGCGATCTCGTGGTGTCGATGCTCAACCAGGCCAGCGGCATCGATTGTCCGCGACCGCAGGGCGCGTTCTACGTCTACCCGTCCTGCGCCGGCACCATCGGCAAGACCTCGCCGTCCGGCAGGGTGCTCGGCAACGACGAGGATTTCGTCACCGAGCTGTTGGAAACCGAAGGTGTCGCGGTGGTGCAGGGTTCGGCGTTCGGGCTCGGCCCGGCGTTCCGGATTTCCTACGCGGCCAAGACTTCCGATCTCGAGGAAGCCTGCAAGCGCATCCAGCGGTTTTGTGGCAATTTGAGATAGTCAAATCACTTCGCCGTCGAACCTTTGATGTTTTGACGGCGGCTTTTTGGAAGCGCCTTGTTTTGAACACGACGCTTCCTTCCTGTGCCCCCCGCAAGTTCAATTCGTCACGCGGAGATCAGAATTCATGCGACTCTCGACACTCAGTATCGCCACCGCCGCGCTGGTAGCATCGTTCGCAAGCGCCAACGCGATGCCGCCGGTTCGCGCCGGTATCCTGCAATGCCAGGGCGGCCAGAATGTCGGCTTCGTCGTCGGCTCGGTCACCAGCCTCGACTGTGTGTTCCAGGGCGAAGGCCGCCGTCCCGAAGCCTATGTCGCCACCGTTCGCCGGTTCGGCGTCGATCTCGGTTTCACCGAGCAGACCCAGTTCTCCTGGGCGGTGAACGCACCGACCGGCAGGGTTGGACGCGGCGAACTCGCGGGTAATTACGGCGGCGTCGGCGCCAATGCTTCGGTCGGGGTCGGTTTCGGTGGCAATTTTCTGGTCGGCGGTCCGGAGAATGCCTACGCGCTGCAACCGATCAGCGTGCAGGGCCAGACCGGGTTGAACGTCGCGGCCGGAGTCGCCGGCATCGAGCTGGAGCCGGTCCGGTTTGCGCAAGCGGGTCCCCGCTATCATTATCACTGGCATCATCATCATCATCACCATCGCGGCTGAAGCGCCGCAAAGGCTGACGGAAAGGCCCGCGCAAGCGGGCCTTTTTTTGTGGCCGGATTGGAGCAGGAGCACGGCAAATCTGGCACGGCCGCCGGTGTTGTGGCATAGAGGGCAGGGCGCCTTGGGCTATGGCGCACTCCTGATTGCTGCTCGCATCACCCCCATCAGCCGGAGATTTTCATGCGCCGCTCATTCATCCTTGCCGGTGTCACCCTTAATATGCTGGTTGCGCCCTTCGCCGGCGCCAATGCACAGCCGGTGCAGCGCGTGCAGGTCGGCGTATTGGAATGCCGCGGCGGTGCAAGCGTCGGCTTCATCGTCGGCTCGGTCACCAATCTCGGTTGCGTGTTGCGGGTCGAGGGCATGCCGGAGGACCGCTACATCGCAACGATCCGCAAGGTCGGCGTCGATCTCGGCATCACCCAGGAATCGGCGCTCGCCTGGGGCGTGTATGCGCCGGTGGCGCGGCTCGGGCCGGGCGATCTTTCGGGCAATTACGCCGGCGCCCAGGGCAGCGCGTCGGTCGGCGTCGGGGTCGGCGGCAATGTGCTGATCGGCGGCTCGAACAATTCGATCGCGCTGCAGCCGCTCAGCGTGCAGGGCCAGGTCGGCCTCAACGTCGCGGCCGGGCTGGAAAGCCTGGAACTTCGGCCGGGAAGGTAAGGTTACATTCCCCGGACGCAGCGTAGCGCGTTCACGCGCGTCTTCGATGCGCTATGGCTTTCGGCGTAATGCGCTGCTGATCCGGGGTTCGTTCCATTAATGACGTAGGTCCCGGCTCTGCGCCGCACGCCAAATGCGCTGCACCGCGTCCGGAACACGATGCAGTGTTCTCAGCGACGTTTTTCCGGCTTGCCAAATCGTCGATGTGGGGGGAGCATCCGCCCTGCCGACCCAATCAAGGGCCGAGCTCCAGATCAGGAGGCGGCAATGGGACAAGACGTCAGAAGTCCTCGCGGTCCACGGTGCATCGCGCTGGTGGGCCCTTTCCAAAGCGGTAAAACCACACTTCTTGAAGCGATATTGGCGCGCACCGGCGCCATCCCCCGCGCCGGCAGCGTCGATGCCGGGACTTCCGTCGGCGACGCCAGCGCCGAGGCCCGCCGCCACAAGATGGGCGTCGGCCTGTCCGCCGCCACGACCATTTCATGGGCGACAGTTACACTTTTATCGACTGCCCCGGTTCGGTCGAATTCGCGCATGACATGCGCGCCGCGATCCCGGCGGTCGATGCCGCGGTGGTGGTATGCGAGGCCGACGAACGCAAGCTGCCGCAGCTTCAGATCATCCTGCGCGAACTCGAAGATCTGGGCATCCCGCGCTTTCTGTTTCTCAACAAGATCGACCGCGCCAACAAGCGCATCCGCGAAACCCTCGCGACCTTGCAGCCGGCATCGCGGATTCCGCTGGTGCTGCGGCAGATTCCGATCTGGAACGGCGATCTGATCGCCGGCTTCGTCGATCTGGCGCTGGAACGCGCCTTCGTCTATCGCGAGCACAAGGCTTCCGAAGTCGTGACGCTGGAAGGCGGCGACCTCGACCGCGAGAAGGAAGCCCGGTTCTCGATGCTGGAAAAGCTCGCCGATCACGACGACGCGCTGATGGAGCAATTGCTCGAGGACATCCCGCCGCCGCGCGACGCGGTGTTCGACGATCTCGCCCGCGAATTGCGCGAAGGGCTGATCTGTCCGGTGCTGCTCGGCTCCGCCATGCGCGAGAACGGCGTGCTGCGCCTGATGAAGGCGCTGCGGCATGAAGCGCCCGGGGTGACCGAGACCGCCAGGCGTCTCGGCGCGTCTTCGCCCAGGGATGCGCTGGCCTATGTGTTCAAGACCATGCATTTGCAGCACGGCGGCAAGCTGTCGCTGACGCGGCTGCTCGCCGGCCATCTCGAGGACGGCGCGACGCTGCAATCGTCATCCGGCGAGACCGGCCGGGTGTCGGGGATCCTGGCGGTCAACGGCGCCCACGACAGCAAGCGCGCCGCCGCCGAAGCCGGCGAGATGGTGGCGCTCGGCAAGCTCGACAGCATCAAGACCGGCGACACGCTGTCGAGCGGCAAGACCGCGCCGCCGGCGCTGGCAAGCGTCGAGCCGTCGCCGCCGGTGCTGGCGATCGCGCTTGCGGCCACCGACCGCAAGGACGACGTCAAGCTCGGCCAGGCCCTGTTGCGGCTGAACGAGGAAGATCCTTCGCTGACGATGATCCACAACCCGCGAACCCACGACATCGTGCTGTGGGGACAGGGCGAGATGCACCTGCGGGTGGCGCTGGAGCGCCTGCGCGAGCGCTTCGGCGTCAACGTCAAATCGCAGGCGCCGACCATCGGATATCAGGAGACCATCCGCAAATCGATCACCCAGCGCGGCCGGCACAAGAAGCAGTCCGGCGGCCACGGCCAGTTCGGCGACGTGGTGCTGGAGATCAAGCCGATGCCGCGCGGCGGCGGCTTCGAGTTTGACGAAAGGGTGGTCGGCGGCGCGGTGCCGCGAAATTATATCGGCGCGGTGGAAGAGGGCGTGGTCGATGGCTTGCTGCGCGGGCCGCTCGGCTTTCCCGTCATCGATGTGCATGTGACGCTGACCGACGGTTCGTATCACAGCGTGGACTCCTCGGACCTGGCGTTTCGAACCGCGGCACGGATCGGCGTCAGCGAGGCGCTGCCGCAGTGCCAGCCGGTGCTGCTGGAGCCGATCCATGTGGTCGAGATCGTCTGTCCCAGCGAGGCCACGGCGAAGATCAACGCCATCCTGTCGGGGCGGCGCGGCCAGATTCTCGGCTTCGACACCCGCGAAGGTTGGCCGGGCTGGGATCGCGTCCGCGCCATGATGCCCGAGGCCGAGATCGGCGAATTGATCGTGGAGTTGCGGTCGGCGACCGCGGGGGCCGGCAGTTTTACCCGCCAGTTCGACCGCATGGCCGAGGTCAACGGCCGCGCCGCCGAACAGATCATCGCCGCACACCGCGTCGCTGCGTGATGCCAGGCATGAGATGTGCCCCGTCATTCCGGGGCGCGCCTTTGCGCGAACCCGGAATCTCGCGCTGATCATTTCTGGATTCCGGGCCTGCCCCTTCGCAGGCATCCCGGAACGACGACGGCCTGGCAAATCCGGACAATTCCGCTTCGGTGAAAGCACGGCATCGCCGTGGTTGCCGGATTTGTCGTGCTTTCCAAGTCGGCCGCTTTCGTGAACACTGTCGCAAGTCATGGTGATGGTGCGCAGGACGATGCTTGATTCACGCCGCAATATTGCATTGGCCTGTGCGCTGAGTGCGCTGGCCGGCTATGTCGATGGCATCGGCTTCGTGCATCTCGGCGGGCTGTTCGTCTCCTTCATGAGCGGCAACTCGACGCGGATGGGCGTCAGCCTCGCGCAGGGGCAGTGGTTGAATGCGGCCCAGGCGTTCGGCCTGGTCGCACTGTTCGTGATCGGCGCCGCCGCCGGCAGCCTGATCGTGCTCGGCCACGGCGCCCACCGCCAGCCCCAAGTGCTGCTGGTGGAGGCGTCGCTGCTCGTCGCCGCCGCGCTCTGCCATACGTTCGGCCTGTCGGATGTTGCGGTCGCCGCGATCGTGCTGGCGATGGGACTGGAGAACGCGGTGTTCCAGATCGAGGGTGGCGGCGGCCTCGGCCTCACATACGTCACCGGCGCGCTGGTCAAGGTCGGGCAACTCGCCGCCGTGGCGCTGACCGGGGGCGCGCGCTGGGCCTGGGCACCGAATCTGCTGCTGTGGGCGGCGCTGGTGATGGGTTCGTTGTGCGGAGCGCTGGCCTATCACTGGATCAACCTCGCCGCGATCTGGTTTGCCGCGGGCGCGGCGCTGGCGTTGAGCGGGTTCGTCTTCGCAACGCCGCGATCATAGTTGAGTCTGGGCTATGCGGTGAGTTCAGGTTCACCTCTCCCTATGGGAGAGGTCGGCGCGCAGCGCCGGGTGAGGGTTAGGACCTAACGATAGAGCGCAACCCCTCACCCCAACCCTCTCCCAATGGGAGAGGGAGGATGCTGCCCGTGCCGCAAAGCATTGACAGCGCGCGCGGCTTGCCTGATTTGAGCAGGCACGACGCCGGTTGCCGGGCGTTGCAAAAGGATTGGTGATGACAGCCGTGACCAAACCCCGCGCCGCATGCCTGATCGGATGGCCGGCGGCGCATTCGCGCTCGCCGCTGATCCATCATTACTGGCTGCGGACGCTTGATATCGAGGGCGGCTACAATATCGAGGCGGTGCCGCCTGAAGGTTTTGCCGAGTTCGTGCTGCATTTGTCGACCCACGGCTTTGTCGGCGCCAACGTCACCATTCCGCACAAGGAGCGCGCGCTGGCGCTGTCGATACCGGACGACCGCGCCCGCGCGGTCGGTGCCGCCAATACACTGTGGTACAAGGGCGGCGAACTGCGCTCGACCAATACCGACATCGAAGGTTTCATCGGCAATCTCGACGCCTGCGCGCCCGGATGGGACGGCGTCACCGATGCGCTGGTGCTCGGCGCCGGCGGCTCGTCGCGCGCGGTGGTGTTCGGCCTGCTCGAGCGCGGCATCGAGCGCGTGCATCTGGCCAACCGCAGCATCGAACGCGCGCGCGCGCTGGCGGATCAATTCGGCGCCCGCGTTCATCCCATCGCTTGGGACGCCATCGGCGAATGGCTGCCGCGGGCCGGACTGCTGGTGAACACCACATCGCTCGGCATGCACGGCCAGCCTGCGCTCGAGGTCGACGTCGGCCGGCTGCCCTCGCATGCCGTGGTCGCCGACCTCGTCTATGTGCCGCTGCAGACGCCGCTGCTGTCGGCGGCGCGGGCGCGCGGACTGAAGACTGCCGATGGGCTCGGCATGCTGCTGCACCAGGCGGTGCGCGGGTTCGAACTCTGGTTCGGACAGCGCCCGGAAGTGACTTCAGCGCTTCGCGCGCTGGTCGAGGCCGATCTCACGAAGGTTTGAGCAGGAATATCATGGAAGCGTAGGGGTGCAATGTTAAGTGGTGCCCGCCGGAGAACCTTTCATGCCGTTCCCACGTTCCGCTCTATCGCGTGCGCTCGTCGCGTTCGCGCTGATTGGCGTTTCATCCCACGCGATCGCCCAACAGTCGCCGACGCCGTCGCGGGTTCGCGGCACCATCGAAGGTGTTGACGGCGACGTGCTGTCCGTCAAGTCGCGCAGCGGCGAGGACGTCAAGCTGCACATGACCGCCGATATCCGGGTAGTCGGGATCATCAAGATATCGCTGTCCGAGATCAAGGTCGGCTCCTTCATCGGCGCCACCACGGTGCCGGGACCGGACGGCGCGCAAAACGCGGTCGAAGTGCATGTGTTTCCCGAAGACATGCGCGGCACCGGGGAAGGGTCGCGGCCGTACGATCTGCGCCCCAACAGCACCATGACCAATGCGACGGTGGCCGAGAGCGTCGCGGGCAATGACGGCCACACCCTGACGGTCAAATACAAGGGCGGCGAGAAGAAAGTCGTGGTCGCGCCGGATACGCCTGTCGTGACCTACGTCCCCGCCGACAAATCCGACCTCAAGGCCGGCGCCAGGGTGATCGCCTTCATGAAAAAACTGCCGGACGGTTCGTTCGAAACCAACCGGGTCAGCGTCGGCCGCGACGGACTGACGCCGCCGATGTGAACGGTCCAGGGCCGGCCACCTCGTCACCCCAGGCCGGGAATAGCCGCGCGGCTGCGGGGTTTCCGGTTGAATGTCTCGCGACGACCACCCTTGGAGGGGATCGCTATGTCGAAAATTTCTTCGTTACCGCGCGCGCTCGCAGCTTCGCTGACAATTGTCTTCGCGTTTGGATCGGCGGCGTGGGCGCAGCAACCCCCGACGGTCCGGATCCGCGGCACCATCGAAGCCGTCGACGGTTCCGTGCTGACGGTGAAATCGCGCGAGGGCGCCGACATCAAGGTCCGCATGACCGACAATGTGGTGGTGATCGGCATCGCCAAGTCCGCGCTGTCCGACATCAAGCCGAACTCCTACATCGGTGTATCCGCGATGCCCCAGCCCGACGGCACCCAGAAGGCGCTTGCGGTTCATATTTTCCCCGAGGCCCAGCGCGGCGCCGCCGAAGGCTTCCGGGCCTGGGACCTCCGCCCCAACAGCACCATGACCAACGCGACCGTCGCCGAGACGGTCGCCGGGCACCGACGGCCAGAACATCCTGGTCAAATACAAGGATGGCGAAAAGAAAGTGGTGGTGCCGCCGGGAACACCGATTGTCGCCTTCGTCACCGGTGACAAGACCGAACTGAAGCCGGGCGCCAAGATCATCATCTTCGGCGCCACGAAAAAGGACGACGGCACGCTGGAAGCCGGCCGCGTCGGCGTCGACCTCGACGGAATTACGCCTCCGATGTGACTTTCTCTTGCCTTCTCCCCTTGTGGGAGAAGGGAAATTGCGAAGCCGCGACGGATATCTAAACCGCCAGCACGTGGTCGTCGATCTCGGCGATGGTGTTGACGCCGCACAGCCCCATGGTGACGCTGAGTTCGTTGCGGATGATGTCGATCGCCTTGGTGACGCCGGCTTCGCCGAACGCGCCGAGCCCGTGAACGTAGGCGCGGCCGATCATGCAGGACCTGGCGCCGAGCGCCAGCGCGCGCATCACGTCCTGGCCGGAACGAATGCCGCCATCGAACAACACTTCGATCTGCGAACCGACGGCGTCGACGATTTCCGGCAGCACCTCGATCGACGACGGCGCGCCGTCGAGCTGACGGCCGCCATGGTTGGAGACCACCAGCGCCTGGGCGCCGGTCTTCACCGCTTCCTCGGCATCCTCGACGTCGAGGATGCCCTTGAGGACCAGCTTGCCGGGCCAGATGCTGCGGATCCACTCGACGTCTTTCCAGTTCAGCGAGGTGTCGAACTGCGACGCGGTCCACGCCGACAGCGCGGTGATATCGTCGGTGCCCTTGAGGTGGCCGACCAGATTGCCGAAGGTGCGGCGCTTGCCGCGCAGCACCCCGGACACCCATGCCGGCTTGCTGGCGAAATCGAAAAATTTCGAGAGCGTCCATTCCGGCGGCACCGTCATGCCGTTCTTGATGTCCTGGTGGCGCTGCCCGATCACCTGCAGATCGACCGTCAGCACCAGCGCGCTGCATTTTGCCGCGATGGCGCGCTCGATCAGCGCCTTGATGAAGCCGCGGTCCTTCATGACGTAGAGCTGAAACCAGAACGGCTTGTCGACATTGGCCGCGACGTCCTCGATCGAACAGATCGACATCGTGCTCAGCGTGAACGGAATGCCGGCGGCCTGCGCGGCGCGGCAGGCATGAATTTCGCCGTCGCCGGATTGCATGCCGAGCAGCCCGATCGGCGCCAGGATCAGCGGCAGCGAGGCGGGTTCGCCGAGAATCGTGGTCGAGAGATCGCGCTTCGACACATCGACCAGGATGCGCTGGCGAAACTTGATCTGCTGCAGGTCGTCGCGATTGGCGCGCAGCGTTTCCTCGGCATAGGAGCCGCGATCGGCGTAATCGAAAAACGCCTTGGGTACTTTGCGCATATGGAGCTGACGCAGATCCTCGATGCAGGTGATGTGTTTCATGGACGTTGCCGGCCCTTCTTGTATTTATGGCTTTGACTTTCATCTAGCATGCTTGGGCCCACCGCAAAATCGCTTCGCGGCGGTGGGCTGCCAGCCAGGAGGGCATCCATGACCGGACCACGCTCCGACCCCAAAGACGCCAAAGTCGCCGAGAAGCGCCGGCTCGATCAGGCTCTGGAGGAGGGGCTGGAGGAGACCTTTCCGGCTTCGGACCCGGTCAGCGTCACCCAGCCGCCGCCCTCGAAACCGGACCATCACGTCAAGCGCAAGGATTAGCGCTTCGGCGCGCGATGGTCCGGTTTTCGACTATATACTAGCGTTAACAATGGGTTAGGCGGTTCACTGGCGGCCCGGCCCCCGGTAATGATTCATCATATTTTTTGAAGCCATTTTAGGGCTGAAGGCATTATAACGGCCTGCACGCCATGATGGCGCGCGTTTGGGGTTTCTTGCCGGGGTGGTTTGAGAGTCCTTGAAAGCTGCTTGGGGGGAGACATGAGCCGCAAATATTTCGGGACGGACGGGATTCGGGGCCGTGCCAATGGTCTGATCACGCCGGAGCTGGCGCTCAAGGTCGGGCAGGCGGCCGGACTGGTGTTTCAGCGCGGCGAGCATCGCCATCGCGTCGTCATCGGCAAGGACACCCGGCTTTCCGGCTACATGATCGAATACGCCATGGTGGCCGGCTTCACCTCGGTCGGCATGGATGTGCTGCTGCTCGGTCCGATGCCGACGCCGGCGGTGGCGATGCTGACCAAGTCGATGCGCGCCGATCTCGGCGTGATGATTTCCGCCTCGCATAATCTGTTCGAGGACAACGGCATCAAGCTGTTCGGCCCGCAGGGCTTCAAACTGTCCGACGACGTCGAAAAGCAGATCGAGCAGCTGCTGGACGAATCGCTCGACAAGCGGCTGGCGCAGAGCGCCAGCCTCGGGCGCGCCCGCCGCATCGACGGCGTCCATGACCGCTACATCGAATTCGCCAAGCGCACGCTGCCGCGCGATCTCAGCCTCGACGGCCTGCGCGTGGTGGTCGATTGCGCCAACGGCGCGGCCTACAAGGTGGTGCCGGAAGCGCTGTGGGAACTCGGCGCCGACGTGATTTCGATCGGCGTCGAACCGGATGGATTCAACATCAACAAGGAATGCGGATCCACCTCGCCGGAAGCGCTGAGCCGCAAGGTGCGCGAAATGCGCGCCGACATCGGCATCGCGCTCGATGGCGACGCCGACCGGGTCATCCTGGTCGATGAGCGCGGACATCTGGTCGATGGCGACCAGTTGCTCGCGGTGATCGCGCAAAGCTGGAAGGAAGACGGCCGTCTCGCCAAGCCCGGCATCGTCGCCACCGTGATGTCGAATCTCGGGCTCGAGCGCTTCCTCGAAGGTCATGGCATCGAACTGGTGCGCACGCCGGTCGGCGACCGCTACGTGCTCGAGCAGATGCTGAGCCGCGGCTACAATCTCGGCGGCGAGCCCTCCGGTCACATCATCCTGTCCGACTACGCCACCACCGGCGACGGTTTCGTCGCGGCGCTGCAGGTGCTGGCGGTGGTGCAAAAGCTTCGCCGCCCGGTGTCGGAAGTCTGTCACCGCTTCGATCCGCTGCCGCAGATCCTGAAGAACGTGCGCTATCGCAGCGGCAAGCCGCTCGACGACGCCGAGGTCAAATCGGCCATCGACGCCGGCGAAAAGCGGCTCAACGGCCATGGCCGGCTGCTGGTGCGGTCGTCCGGGACCGAGCCGGTGATCCGCGTGATGGGCGAGGGCGACGACCGCATCCTGGTCGAGGAAGTGGTCGATCACATCGTCTCCGCGCTCGGCGACGCCGCGGCGGCGCTGAACGCGCGCTCGATCGCATCGCAGCCATTATCTAATGGTGCTGGTCGACGCCGCCCCGGCATCGTAGGAAACGCGCTGTCGCGCCGGCGAATCTTTCAGGAATCATCCCTTGAACAAGTCCGTCATCGTCTCCGAAGAGGCGCTGGCCACGCCGGTGATGGTGCCGGACGTGACATCCGGTTCGGTTGCAAAAGCGGCTGCGGCGGCGGGCCGGCCTACATCGTGCTGGGCGGCATCAGCTTCTCGCATTTCCTCAACGACACCATGCAGTCGCTGATTCCCTCGGTCTATCCGATCTTCAAGGAGAGCTACGCGCTCGACTTCGCGCAGATCGGAATGATCACGCTGGCGTTCCAGTTCACCGCGTCGCTGCTGCAGCCGCTGGTCGGGCATTTCACCGACAAGAAGGCGCAGCCGTTTTCGCTTGCCGTCGGCATGGGATTTACGTTCTTCGGTCTGCTGCTGCTCAGCGTCGCGCAGCACTACATGCGTCATCCTGGTCGCGGCGGCGCTGGTCGGGCTGGGCTCGGCGGTGTTCCATCCGGAGTCGGCGCGGATCGCGCGGCTGGCCTCGGGCGGCCGCTACGGCTTTGCGCAATCGGTGTTTCAGGTCGGCGGCAATCTCGGGACCTCGATGGGTCCGCTGCTCGCCGCCTTGATCGTGGTGCCGTTCGGCCAGCCGAGCATCGCGCTGGTTTTCCTCGATTGCATTTCTGGCGATCGTGATCCTGTGGCGGATCGGGCACTGGTACAAGCCGCAGATCGCCAGCGAAAAAATTCGCGCCGATCGAGCAGCATCCGGACGCGCCGAGTTCGCGTCGGGTCATGATGGCGCTGGTCGTGCTGGTGGCGCTGTTGTTCTCCAAGCAGCTCTATGTGTCGAGCCTGTCGAGCTACTACATCTTCTATCTGATCGACAAGTTCGGCGTCTCGACCCAGGCCGCGCAGCTCTATCTGTTTCTGTTTCTGGCCGCGAACGCGGTCGGGGCGTTCTTCGGTGGCCCGCTGGGCGATCGCTTCGGCCGTAAATACGTGATCTGGTTTTCGATCCTCGGCGCGCTGCCGTTTACGCTGGCGCTGCCCTATGTCGGGTTGTTCGCCAGCGCGGTGCTGATCGGTGTTGATCGGTCTGATCATTTCGTCGGCGACGTCGTCGATCATCGTGTTCGCGCAGGAATTGATGCCGCACCGGTTCGGGATGATCTCCGGGGTGTTCTTCGGCGTCGCATTCGGCATCGGCGGCCTTGGCGCCGCGGTGCTCGGCCAGGTCGCCGACCATACCGGCATCGCGTTCGTCTATCAGGTCTGCGCGTTCCTGCCGGCGATCGGGCTGCTCGCGGTGTTCCTGCCGAAGATGCCGAGAACCGTGCACTGAGGCCGGACGCGCGCGTGCACCGCGCGCAAAGCGCGCGGATTTTCGTCAATACATTGTTAGCGATTGTGGCGGTTCCGCCATTGTTCGTGTTGCCGATTTCGTCGCTGAAAAAATCCTCAGGGATTATCAACCTTAAAAATTAGGGTTAAGCGGCGCTTAAGCTTTTGCTGCCATCGTCCGGCCGTGAGTTTTTGGATGTGGGGCCTCCGTTGTCTGCCTCACCGGACAAAAGGACGAAGCCAATGCGTAGCGTTAAGTATCTCGTTGCCGCCGGAGCGGCATCCCTGTTGTCATCGGCGGCGTTTGCAGCCGACATGCCTTCCATCATGCCGGCGCCGCAGCCGTATTACGCGCCGCCGCCAGCAGGATTTCGGCGGCTGGTATCTGCGCGGCGATATCGGGTTCAGCAATCAGAGCGTAAATAGCGTCCGCGACACCGCCCCCGGCGCCTACGATAATGTGGCCGTCGCTCAGACCAGCAGTTTCGGCAGCGCCGGAATCTTACGGCGGAGGTGTTGGCTATCAGTTCAACAACTGGTTCCGCGCGGATGTAACCGGTCAATACCGTGGCAATTCCAATTTTACCGGCCTCGATGTCGTCACCGGAACCGGTCCGGCCGCCGGCCTTTTCGAAACGGATAGCTATACTGCGACCAAGTCCGAACTTCTCTTTCTTGCCAACGCCTATGCCGATCTCGGTACCTGGTGGTGCATAACGCCGTTCGTCGGTGCTGGTGTCGGTACCGCGCGTGTGTCGATCGGTAACTTCACTGATACCGGTGATATCAGCAATGGGGCTTCCCCCCCGCCTCACAGCCTCGACTATGCCGGCACGAATTCGAAGTGGAATTTCGCCTGGGCGCTGCATGCGGGTCTTGCCTACAAGGTCACCCCGGGCCTCACGGTCGAACTGGCCTATAGCTATGTCAACATGGGTAACGGCCTGACCGGACCGTCGCTACTCATTCGATCAAGTTACCAACACCACCCACGCCCCGTTCTCGTTCAACGACATCACATCCAACGATGTGACGCTGGGCTTGCGCTGGGAGCTGAACACCCCGTCGGCCTATCCGCCGCCGTTGGTCACCAAGGGCTGAGCGAGCTTCTCATCACCTGATATTAGTTAACGGCGCGGGATTTTCCCGCGCCGTTTTGTTTTGCGCGCAGTGTGATCCCGTCAAAGTGAAAAGCGATGCCGATCGCATGCCGCGACAACGATTGGTTAAGGTTAACGGGCGATGATCAACGCCAAGTCCAGAGTGTTCGATGGGAGCGTTGCGATGCGTAGACTTCTGCTGGCGGCGGTGATGTTCGGAACGGCGGCCGGCGCGCACGCGGCCGACATGCCCGATTATCTTCGCGGCTCGCTGCCCGGCGGGGCCGGCGCCGATCGTCAACTGGCGCGGATTTTACGTCGGCGGACAGTACGGCTACGGATCGTCCGACGAGAATTTCACCGGCTCGAACTCGAACATGCTGGCGGCGTTGCTGCAAAACGACGTCATCCAGCAGATGGGGGTTTCGGACTGGAATCTCGGTCTCGGCAAGGACTCGGCACGTTCCTCCGCATTTGGCGCCTTCACCGGATATAACTGGCAATGGGACGACGTCGTCCTCGGCCTGGAAGCGTCCTATCTGCATGGCACGTTTGGTGGCGCGGTCAGCTCCAGCCAGGCGCTCACCAGCGGCAATGCGTTATCCGACGGACTGTTTCATTCCGTTGCGGTTACCTCATCGTCTGCGATCTCGATTACCGACATGGCCACGTTCCGTGCCCGCGCGGGGTACGCCTATGGCAGTTTTCTTCCCTACGTCTTCGCCGGGGCTGCACTCGGCAATGCCGACATCTCAAGCTCCGTGCAGGTACAGGACGCCGTGTCCGCGCACATCCTTGGGCCGTTCACCCAGCTGGCGACGCTGAGCAGCGACAATATCGAGCACAATCACCTGGTCTATGGCTACTCGGCGGGCGCCGGCTTCGACATCAATCTGATCGGCGGCTTGTTCTTGCGCGCGGAGTACGAATATCTGCGCTTCACGTCTCAGGTCGACACCAGCATCAATACGGTGCGTGCCGGCCTCGGCTACAAGTTCTGACCGGCACTTTTGCGCATCGCCGCGACGGATTTTATTGACAGCGCCGATCCCGCCTGCTGCTCTGTCGTTGTCCTGAGCACGGCGGCCGGCCATGAAAATCTACGGCGATACCAATTCGGGCAATTGCCTGAAAGTGAAATGGGTCTGCGATCGCCTGGCGCTGCCCTACAGCTGGATCGGCGTCGACACCCTCAAGCGCGAGACCCGCACCACGCAATTTCTCAAGCTCAACAGCGCCGGGCAGGTGCCGACGGTCGAATTCGACGACGGCCGCACGCTGGCGGAATCCAACGCCATCATCCGCTATCTCGCCCGCGGCAGCGATCTCATTCCCGCGGACGCTTTTGCCGCGGCGAAGATGGATGAATGGCTGTTCTGGGAACAATACAGCCACGAGCCCTATGTCGCGGTCTGCCGCTTCCAGATGGTCTATCTCGGCAAGCCGGCCTCCGATCTCGACCCGGACAAGATCAAGCGCGGCTATGCGGCGCTGGCGCGGATGGAGCATCAACTCGCCGCGACGCGATTCCTGGTCGGCGATACCGTGTCGCTCGCCGACGTCTCGCTGCTGGCCTATACGCAGGCTGGCGCATGAGGGCGGCTTTCACCTCGATGGCTATGCCGCCGTGCGGCGCTGGATCGGCGAGACCGAACGGTCGCTCGGGCTGGCGCCGGCGCGTTGAAATCTAACGGAATCATCATGACCGCGAGTTCCCCGATCACACTCCGGCGCGCCTGCCGCGACGACGTCGGCATCATCGTGGCGATGCTGGCCGACGATCCGCTCGGCCGCGCGCGCGAACGGATCGAAGAGCCGCTGCCGGTTTGCTATTTTCGGGCGTTCGAGGCGCTCGAACACGATCCGCATATCCAGCTCGTGGTCGCGCAGGATGGTGACGGCGCCGTGGTCGGCTGCCTGCAGCTTTGCATCCTGCCGGGACTGAGCTCGCAGGGCGCCTGGCGCGGCCTGATCGAGGACGTTCGCGTCGCCACCGCATCGCCGCAGCCGCGGCATCGGCGAGCAGATGGTGCAATGGGCCGTCGCCGAGGCGCGCGCCAGGGGTTGCAAGCTGGTCGAACTGCTCACGCACAACAGCCGCGTCGATGCGCAGCGGTTTTATGCGCGGCTGGGATTTCAGCCGAGCCATGTCGGGATGACGCTGCGATTTTGAACCGGGCCAGCCGCCGGCTCCAATCCGGGGTGGCCGTTGCGACCATTGCGAAACGCGGTTTTGCCATTCGATCCGGTTAACGGCGCGATAAACTAACCAGCCTTTCGTAATTTTCTCCGCGGAACGATCCGTGGCACTGTGACGTATCCCGTCGGGCTCGGGCAGCTTGGGGACCGCACATGAAAAATTATTCGATTGTCAGGATCGGCAACGAGTACGTGGTGCAGGCGGACGAAAAGAGCATCCTGAAAATCGCCAGCAGACGACAAGCTGCGCAGCTGGTCAGCGACGCGGCGGAATTGCTGGCGCAGCCGGCCCCGCCATTGCCGGCGCAAGCGCATGCCGAATCATCAATCGACCTGTGATCCTTCCGAAGTTTCTTGACGATTTCAGGCCGAGTTCCCTATCCACCGCGGCGGGACACCTCCCCCCAACGGGAGGCTTGCTATCTGGAAGGATAGATCATGACTGCAGCGAAGCCCGCTTTGCGGCCGAATGTGCCGCATTTTTCGTCCGGCCCCTGTGCCAAGCGCCCCGGCTGGAACGCCCAAAATCTCAAAGACGCCGCCCTCGGCCGTTCGCATCGTGCGAAAATCGGCAAGGCCAAGCTCAAGCTCGCGATCGAGTTGACGCGCGAGGTGCTTGAAGTGCCCGCCGGATACAAGATCGGCATCGTGCCGGCCTCCGACACCGGCGCGGTCGAAATGGCGCTGTGGTCGCTGCTCGGCGCGCGCCCGGTGACCACGATCGCCTGGGAATCCTTCGGCGAGGGCTGGGTCAGCGATATCGTCAAGGAATTGAAGCTCAAGGACGTCACCAGGCTGCATGCCGGCTATGGCGAAATCCCCGATCTGAGCAAGGCCGATCCCGCCTCCGACATCGTCTTCACCTGGAACGGCACCACCTCGGGCGTGCGCGTTCCCAATGCCGACTGGATCAGCGCTGATCGCGAAGGCCTCACCATCTGCGACGCCACCTCGGCGGCGTTCGCGCAGAAGCTCGACTGGGCCAAGCTCGATGTGGTGACGTTCTCCTGGCAAAAGGCGCTGGGCGGCGAGGCCGGCACGGCATGCTGGTGCTGAGCCCGCGCGCGGTGGCGCGGCTCGAGAGCTACACGCCGGCATGGCCGCTGCCGAAGATCTTCCGCATGACCAAGGGCGGCAAGCTCAACGAGGGCATCTTCGAGGGCGAGACCATCAACACGCCGTCGATGCTGTGCGTCGAGGACTATCTCGATGCGCTGCATTGGGGCAAATCGGTCGGCGGCCTCAAGGCCCTGATCGCGCGCGCCGACGCCAACACCAAGGTGCTCGCCGACTGGAAGGCGAAGACGCCGTGGATCGATTTCCTGGCGAAGGATCCGGCGATCCGTTCCAATACCTCGGTGTGCATGAAGGTGGTCGATCCGGCCATCGTCTCGCTGACGCCGGACGCGCAGGCCGACTTCGCCAAGAAGCTCGTTGCGCTGGTGGAGAAGGAAGCCGCCGGCTACGATTTCGCGCACTACCGCGACGCGCCGGCCGGCTTGCGGATCTGGTGCGGCGCCACGGTGGAAGCAAAGGATGTCGCGCTGCTGACGCAGTGGATCGACTGGGCGTTCGCCGAAACCAAGTCCACGCTCGCAAAGGCGGCGTGAGTTTTCTTTTTACCTCGCCCCGTTCTTGCGGGGAGAGGTCGGCGCGAAGCGCCGGGTGAGGGGCTCTTTCAGCCCGCACCGCGTTTGTAGCTGCCCCTCATCCCAACCTCTCCCCCGTAACAACGGGGAGAGGGGGAAGTAAATCGTTTCGCGAATTCACCCCACCCCGGCGCTTGGCGCCGACCCTCCCCCATCAGGGGAGTGAAGGAGACCCCAATGTCCAAACCCAAAGTTCTCATTTCCGATGCGCTGTCGCCCGCCGCCGTGCAGATCTTCAAGGATCGCGGCATCGACGTCGATTTCCAGCCCAATCTCGGCAAGGACAAGGACAAGCTCGCGGAGATCATCGGCAATTACGACGGCCTTGCGATCCGCTCCGCCACCAAGGCCACCGCGAAGATCATCGAGAAGGCGACGCGGCTGAAGGTGATCGGCCGCGCCGGGATCGGGGTCGACAATGTGGAGATACCCGCCGCCACGGCGAAGGGCATCATCGTGATGAACACGCCGTTCGGCAATTCGATCACCACGGCCGAACATGCCATCACCCTGATGCTGGCGCTGGCGCGCGAAATTCCGCAGGCCGATGCCTCGACCCAGGCCGGCAAGTGGGAAAAGAACCGCTTCATGGGGGTCGAGATCACCGGCAAGACGCTGGGCGTGATCGGCTGCGGCAACATCGGTTCGATCGTCGCCGACCGCGCGCTCGGTCTGCGCATGAAAGTGATCGCGTTCGATCCGTTCCTGTCGCCGGAACGCGCCAGGGATATCGGCGTCGAGAAGGTCGAACTCGACGATCTGTTCAAGCGCGCCGATTTCATCACGCTGCATACGCCGCTGACCGAGAAGACCAAAAACATCATCGACGCGGCCGCACTGGCCAGGATGAAAAAGGGCGTCCGCATCGTCAATTGCGCGCGCGGCGGCCTGGTCGACGAGCAGGCGCTGGTCGATGCGCTTGAATTCCAAGCAGGTCGCGGGTGCGGCGTTCGACGTGTTCGTCGAGGAGCCGGCCACGTCCAACGTGCTGTTCGGCCATCCCAACGTGATCTGCACGCCGCATCTCGGCGCCGCCACCACCGAAGCGCAGGAGAACGTCGCGCTGCAGGTCGCCGAGCAGATGTCGGACTATCTCCTGAGCGGCGCGATTTCCAACGCGGTCAATTTCCCGTCGATCACGGCGGAAGAGGCGCCGAAGCTGAGGCCGTTCATCGAGCTTGCCGAGAAGCTCGGCTCGTTCGCCGGCCAGCTCACCGAGACCGGCATTGCGAAAGTGCAGATCACCTATGAGGGCCACGTCGCCGAAATGAAGATCAAGGCGCTGACCTCGGCGGCGCTGTCGGGCCTGCTGCGGCCGATGCTCGGCGACGTCAACGTCGTCTCGGCGCCGGTGGTCGCCAAGGAGCGCGGCATGGTGGTCGAAGAGATCGTCCGCGCCGCGCAGAGCGACTACGAAAGCCTGATCACGGTCACCGTCATCACCGAGCGGCAGGAGCGCTCGGTGTCGGGCACGGTCTATGCCGACGGCAAGCCGCGGCTGGTCGATATCAAGGGCATCCGCGTCGACGCCGAGTTCGGCAAGTCGATGATCTACATCACCAACGAGGACAAGCCCGGATTCATCGGCCACTTCGCCGGCCTGCTCGGCGATGCCAAAATCAACATCGCGACCTTCCATCTCGGCCGCAACAAGCAGGGCGGCGATGCCATCGCGCTGGTCGAGATCGACGGCGCGGTGCCGGCGGAAGTGCTCGCCAAGGTGCAGGCGCTGCCGCAGGTGAAGCAGGCCAAGGCGCTGACCTTTTAAGAAACGGGTGCTTTCACCCTCCTGGAGGCGAAAGGTAAGAACCTTGCCCGCCGCAGCGTCGCCTTGGCCGGCTGACGGGGCCGGTGCGGGATCGCGGCCAGGTCGCTAGCTGTTCGGACCGCGGTCCATGCCGACGGGTTGCCAGCGGCGCAGCGAGGTGTTCTGCAGCACCGACGGGTTGACGCAGCTCACCGGCCACATGCCGGACAGAACCAGCGATAATTCATGGCCGACGCGACGCTTGCGCGCCTCGTCGAAACGCGCCGAGGCCGAGGCGACATGCGCCGTCAGCGTGACATTCTCCATGCCCAGCATCGGATTGTTGTGCGACGGCGGTTCCTGCTCCAGGACGTCGAGCGCGGCGTGCGCGATCCAGCCTTCCTGCAGCGCCTTGATCAGCGCCTCTTCGTCCACGGTCGGGCCGCGCCCGGTGTTGATAAAGATCGCGCTCGGCTTCATCTGCCTGAAATGCTTTTCGCCGAGCATATGATGGACCTCCGGCCGCGCCGGCGCATGCATCGACACGAAATCGGATTGCGACAGCACTTCGGACAAGGTCGACGGTATGACGCCATGCTCGGAAATCAGCGTCTCCTGGATAAACGGATCGTAGGCCATCATCCGAAGTCCGAATGGCGCCGCCCGTTTGGCTACGGCGCGCGCCACCCGCCCGAACGAGATGAAGCCGAGCGTTTGCCCCATCAGCCTCGGAATCTTCAGCAGGGCCGGACGGCCCTCCGACCAGCGGCCTTCCCGAACCATCCTGTCCTGCGCGACCAGGCGGCGAAAGCCGGCCAGCAACAGCATCATGGCGTGGTCGGCGACTTCCTCGATGAAGGTATCGGGGATGTTGGTGACGGGAATGCCGCGCGCGGTGGCGGCCTTGACGTCGACGCTGTCGACACCGACGCTGCCGAGCGTGATGACCTTGCAGTTTTCAAGCGCATCGATGATGGTCTTCGAGATCGGCATGCCCTTGGCATAGATGGCGTCGGCGGTCCGGGCGGCGGCGATAAATTCCGCCTCATTGGCTGGCGCCTCGATGATCTCGGCGTCGATCGGATCGAGCGCTTCTTTTTCGAACGCATAGCCCCCGCCGGCGATGCTGAAGCTTGCGCCTTTCGGCGTCACTATCCTGAATTTCGACATTTACTTCCCCCGATTTGACATTTCGGTGTTGGTTAGAACGGCGACACGTCGTCGCCGCCTCCGATTCCAGCGTCCTGAATCTTCGCGCGTGGTCCCGGCTGCCTGCAACCGATGGCGGTTTTTTGGCGTCCGGTACTTCAACGGACGGTTTGGTAACCAAGCGCTAAAGGGTCTCACCATAGGATGCCGCGACTCATTCCGCCAGTCGCGTCCTGCGCGCCAATCCCCGGAGATCCCCGTGAAGCTGAACAATCTGACGATTACCCCCAAGCTCGGCATTTTGGTGGGTGTGGCATTGTTCGGCCTCTGCATCGCCGGTGTTCTCGCTGGCTATCTGATGCAGCGCGAGATGCTCAACGCCCGGATCGATCAGGTTCGTTCCATCGTCGAGGTCGGCCGCAACATGGCGATCGGGCTGCAGAAGCAGGTCGATGCCGGGCAGCTCACCAAGGAAGCCGCGTTTGCCGAATTCGGCCGCCGCGCCAATTCCATGACCTACGACAACGGCGCCGGCTACCTGTTCGGTACGACGTTCGACGGCATCACGGTGCTGTCGCCGGATCCCGCGCAGATCGGGACCAATCGCATGGACGTGGCGGTCAACGGCAGGATGATCTCCCACGAATTGCTCGATGGCGTGAAGGCCAAGGGCGAAGTTCTGCTGACCTATGAATACGTGAAACCCGGCGCGAAACAGCCGAGCCGCAAGATCGGCTACGCGGTCGCCGTCCCCGGCTTCAACATGTTTATCGGGAGCGGAGCCTATCTCGACGATCTCGACGCCAAGCTGAAGCCGATCATCTGGGCGCTCGGTCTGGCGATTGTCATCATCGGCGCGATCGCGGGCGGCATTGCCTGGCTGATCGGCCGCAGCATCAGCCGTCCGCTCGGTCAACTCGGCGACCGCATGCGGGCGCTGGCCGATGGCACGCTGGAAGGCGAGATTCCCGGCATCGGGCGCGGCGACGAGGTCGGCGCGATGGCGGCGACGGTTCAGATTTTCAAGGACAATGCCTTGCGCATTCGCGGGCTCGAACAAATCGAGGTGCAGACCCAGCAGCGCGCCGCGGCCGAGCGTCGCGCGGCGATGGAAAGCATCGCCAGCGATTTCGAACGCAGCGTCAACGGCATCGTCCGTTCGGTGTCGACGGCGGCGGCGGGAATGCAGACCACCGCGCAATCCATGACGGCGACCGCGAGCGACGCCAGTGCCCGCGCCGCCACGGTCGGGGCCGCATCGCAGAGCGCTTCGAACAATGTCGGAACGGTCGCGGCCGCGGCGGAAGAACTGTCAGGCTCGGTCGCCGAGATTTCCCGCCAGGTGACGCGGTCGAGCGAGATCGCCAGCAAGGCGGTGGGAGATGCCGAGCGCACCAACGCCACGGTTGGGGCATTGTCCACCGGCGCCGAGAAGATCGGCGAGGTGGTCAAGCTGATCCACAGCATCGCCGCCCAGACCAATTTGCTGGCCCTCAACGCCACCATCGAAGCGGCGCGCGCCGGCGAATCCGGCCGCGGCTTCGCGGTGGTTGCCTCCGAGGTGAAGGCGCTCGCCAACCAGACCGCCAAGGCCACCGAGGAAATCTCCGCGCAGGTCGCCGCCATGCAGGCCTCGACCAGCGATGCGGTTCTGTCGATTGGCGGGATCACCGAAACCATCGCGCAGATGAGCGAGATCACCATCAGCATTTCCACCGCGATCGAGCAGCAGGGCGATGCCACCCGAGAGATCGCCCGCAATATCCAGTCGGTTGCGGCCGGCTCCAGCGAGATCAGCGCCCATATCGGCGGCGTCACCACGGCGGCGGCGGCGACCGGATCGGCCGCCTCGGACGTACTCTCCAACGCCCGCGAGCTCGACAACCAGTCCGGGATGCTGCGCAGCGCGGTCGACGAATTCCTGGCCAAGGTCCGCGCCGCGTAAGCTCACACGCAGCCGATAGGGCAGGGGAACGACCTGAGGATCGATTAAAGCCGGCGGACCAGGTCGGCCGAAATTTCACCCGTGCTTCTGACGCCCAGCAGCGCCATGTCGCGGTCCACCTCATCCCGGAGCAGCGTAACGGCGTGCTGCACGCCGGGTTCGCCGCCGGCCACGGCCGCGAACAGAACAGGCCGGCCCACGAATACAAATTGGGCGCCGAGCGCCAGCGTCTTGATCACGTCGGTGCCGCGCCGGATGCCGCCGTCCAGCATCACGGTCATGTCTCGGCGGCCCCGGCGATCTAGCCATAGAGCATCTTCGGCAGCCGGCGCCGGGCTGCCGGTTCAAAATCGTCGAGCGAAAGGTAGCGTCGCAGGGCGCGCGGAATGGCGCGCTTGGCGCGCGTCACCGTGGCCGGCGAAGGGCTCATGGTCGCGGTTTTATCATGCACGTCGCCGGCCGTCCTCTTTGGGGTCTTGCGAGGCATGGTCCGACAAGAGGAAAATGGCGGTCAATCCCGGCCGCGGCGTTGGCGGCAATCTAGCCTGCATTCGCCTGTTTTCGCGATGCAACGAAAACCCCGGTCAGCACCAGCGCGAAGCCGACGACGTGGAACAGCTGCGGGCGCTCGCCGAGAAACACCATGGCCATCACCGATCCGAACAGCGGCACCACGTGAAAGAACGGCGCGGCGCGGTTGGCGCCGATCAGCTGCACGCCGCGATTGAAGCACAGATAGGCCACCGACGAGGGAAACACCGCGACGTAAAACAGCGACAGCAGGTTCGTGGTATTGATCTGCATCAGCGGACGCGCGGACAATTCCCAGATCAGCAGCGGAATGAGGCATGCCGCGCCGCAGCCGAAGGTGAAGGCGGCAAACGACAGGCCGTGAATCGGCGGACGCTTCAGCGTCAGCACCGAATACAGCCCGAAGATCACCATCGCCACGGTGAAGATGATGTCGCCCTTGTTGAACGCGATGCCGGCAAGCGCCGTCAGGTCGCCGTGCAGCAGGATCACCAGCACGCCGATCAGCGACAGCGCGATCCCGCCGGCCTGCGCCAGCGTCAGCCGGACGCCGAGCAGGATCAGCGACCACACCGCGACGAACAGCGGTCCGGCCGACTGCAGCAGCAGCGTGTTCAGCGCCTGGGTGTATTCCAGCGCCCAGTATTGCAGGGTGTTGAAGGCGCCGATTCCGGTGACGGAAATAACGATCATGGTGCCGAGCCGGGCGCGGATCGCGCCCCAGTCGCGCAGCAGATGTTTCCATGCGAACGGAAGTATGATGAGAAATGCGATCGACCAGCGCAGGAACGACAGCGTCACCGGCGGAATATGCCCGGCGGCGAGGCGGCCGACGATGGCGTTGCCGGCCCAGCACAGCGCGGTGATGCAGAGCAGCAGATAGGGCTGGTTGGCGAGCCAGCTGCCGGGGGAGGCGGTGCTCGAGGCGGGATCGGAAGCAGACATGAGGCGGTTGTTCTGGGCCCGGTTCAATGACGCCGCGGCCCGGCCCGGCGTTCGACGCCGGGCCGGAAGGTTCGCCCGGCCTGCCTCACAGACACGGATTTTGGTCGCGCATCAATGGGCGGGCATGCATCGCGACCATGCGCGGGACCGGCCGCCGTGACCCGGCGCCGCCGACCCGCCTTCGCCCGGACGGTTCCGGCCGACGGCACGCGGCGCAACCGAAAGCACCTTCGTCGATGCCTTCGCGGCGAAGCCGGCGACGCCGTGAAGCTGCCGCCGCAGCGTCCCGGGGCGATGCCAGTGTGCCGCCGCGTCGCACCTGCGGATTTTAAGGGGATATCAATGGCTTGGGACCCCTGCAAGAGGGCCCGAAGGCCCCGTTCCTGCTTGCGTCGATAGCCCGCATCCTTTATCCGATGGGATGCCTCGCATGCGAGCGGCCCCGGCCGTGATTTGGCTGGGCGCATGATCCGGAAAAAGCATGTCCTCAGACTTTATCGAGGTAGGCAGTGGTTTTCCGAACGGATCATGCTCGTACTGAGATAGTTGCAGAGGGAACATCCGCGAAATGGCCAATGTTGTCGTCGTCGGCGCCCAGTGGGGCGACGAGGGGAAGGGCAAGATCGTCGACTGGTTGTCGGAGCAGGCTGACATCGTCGTGCGCTTCCAGGGCGGCCACAATGCCGGCCACACCCTGGTCATCAACGGCGAAACCTACAAGCTGGCGCTGCTGCCGTCGGGCGTGTTGCGGCCTTCCAAGCTCTCGGTGATCGGCAACGGCGTGGTGGTCGATCCGCAGGCGTTCCTCGATGAGGTCGCAAAGCTGCAGGGCCCAGGGCGTCGCCATCAGCCCGGAAAATCTGCGCATCGCCGAAAACGTCACGCTGATCCTGCCGCTGCATCGCGAACTCGATGCGCTCCGGGAATCGTCCAACGCGATCACCGCGATCGGCACCACGCGGCGCGGCATCGGCCCGGCCTACGAGGACAAGGTCGGCCGCCGCGCGATCCGGCTGATGGACCTCGCCGATCTCGACACGCTGCCGCACAAGATCGAGCGCCTGCTGGCGCACCACAACGCGCTGCGCCGCGGCCTCAACCTCGAGGAAATCGACGGCGCGCGGAATCCTGAAGGAGCTGACCGCGCTGGCGCCGCAGCTTGTTGCCTTACGCCGAAACGGTGTGGCGGCTGCTCGACCTGAAGCGCCGCGAGGGCAAGCGCATCCTGTTCGAGGGCGCGCAGGGCGCGCTGCTCGATGTCGACCACGGCACCTATCCCTACGTCACCTCGTCCAACACCGTGGCGGCGCAGGCGGCGACCGGCACCGGCATGGGACCGAGCGCGGTCGGCTATGTGCTGGGGATCTGCAAGGCCTATACGACCCGGGTCGGGCAGGGGCCGTTTCCGACCGAACTGCAGGACGAGATCGGCGAGGAGATCGGCCGCCGCGGCAAGGAATTCGGCGTCAACACCGGGCGCAAGCGGCGCTGCGGCTGGTTCGACGCGGTGCTGGTGCGCCAGACCGTGCGGACCTGCGGCATCCATGGCCTGGCGCTGACCAAGCTCGACATTCTCGACGGCTTCGAAAAGATCGAGGTCTGCGTCGGCTACATGCTGGACGGCAAGGAAATCGACCATCTGCCGGCCGGCGAGGGCGCGCAGTCCCGGGTGGTGCCGGTCTACGAGACCATCGAAGGCTGGAAGGAGCCGACCGCCAATGCCCGCTCCTGGGCGGATTTGCCGGCGCAGGCCATCAAATATGTCCGCCGGGTCGAGGAACTGGTGGGATGTCCGATCGCCTTGCTTTCCACCAGCCCGGAACGCGAGGATACTATCCTGGTTCAAAACCCGTTCGAGGCTTAACGAGATGTTACCGGAAAGCCTGCAATGTTGAACAGAGATGGCTGATTACTACCCGCTGATCGCCCGCGCCATTGCCGGACTGGACCCCAGTGCCCCCGGCGAGAGCCGCCGCGCGCTTTATGAGCGGGCGCGCGCCGCGCTGATCGCGCAGCTGCGCAGCGTCGAGCCGCCGTTGAGCGAATCCGAAATCACCCGCGAGCGGCTGTCGCTGGAAGAAGCCGTGCGCAAGGTCGAGTCCGAGGCCGCCCAGCGCGCCCGGGAAGCGACGCGCTCCGGCGGCGGCGACGCGCTCCGGCGCGCCACGCGACCGGCCCCCGCGCCGGCGATGCGTTCCGCGCCACCACCCGCCCCGCTCCGAGGCCGGGCGAAGCCGCGCCGCCCTCTTCGACATCGCAGCCCTCACCATCGCAGCCTTCGGCCGCGCCGCAGCGTCCGCGGCCGCCCTCGCCGCCGGCCTCGCGGAACGAACGTCCGCCGCTCGGACAGGAGGACCGGCAGGACCAGCGCCCGCAGCAGCGCAACCTGCGCGCCGACGCCCCGCCGCCCGTCGCCACGGCCGCAACCGCCGGATCCGCGATGTCGCCGGCGCTGCCGCCGACCCGCGAACGATCGGCGCGCCGCGCCGCGGCCCCGACAACAGCGCCCCGCAGGCTCAGGCGCCGGGCGTGCGCGGCTTCCGCGACATCGCCGCCGACGCCGACGATCTCGGTCGCGCCGCCGCGCAGGCCACCCGCGCCGCGCGAAAGACCTACGCCAACGTGCCCTCGCCGTCGCCGGAGTTCGACCGGCTCGAGCCGAGCATGGAGAACCGCGGCGCCGATCCCGACGCGCCCTATTCGTATGACGAATTCGTCGAGGAGGCCGAGCGCTACGCGCAGCAGCCGGCACCGCGCCCGCGATCCGCGCAGGACCGCGAGCCGAAACGGCGCGTCCGCACCGGCGCGGTGTTTCCGTTCAAGAGCGCGATCGCGATCGGCATCGTGCTGATCCTGGTCGGCGCCGGGATCCTGTGGGGCAAGTCGGTGGTGACCACCGTGAGCGGCCTGTTCAAGCCGTCGACCACGGTGGTGGAGGCGCCGAAGGACAATTCGACGCCGCTGTCGAAGCCGAAGATTCCCGATCGGGTCGGCCAGCCGTCGTCCACCGACCAGGTCGCGCCGGTGGCGCAGCGCGTGGTGCTGTATGACGAGGATCCCGCCGATCCCAAGGGCAAGCAATATGTCGGCACGTGGTCTGGCGTACCGAACCGATCAAGGCCGCCGCCGGCCAGCCCGCCGATATCGCGGTGCGCGCCGACATCGAGATTCCCGACCGCAAGTTCAAGATGACGATGTCGTTCCGCCGCAACACCGACACCTCGCTGCCGGCCAGCCACACCGCGGAGCTGACCTTCATCCTGCCGCCGGATTTCGCCGGCGGCGGCGTCAGCAACGTGCCGGGCATTCTGATGAAATCCAACGAGCAGGCGCGCGGCACGCCGCTGGCGGGCCTCGCCGTCAAGGTCACCGACGGCTTCTTCCTGGTCGGGCTGTCGAATGTCGATGCCGACCGCGCGCGTAACATCCAGCTTCTCAAGGAGCGCTCGTGGTTCGACGTGCCGCTGGTCTATGTCAACCAGCGCCGCGCCATCATCGCCATCGAAAAGGGCCCGCCCGGCGAGCGCGCGTTCAACGATGCCTTCGCGGCGTGGGGGGAGTAGGGGACGGGGAGGGCCGCACGACCGTCATTGCCAGCCCTTATGCGAATCAATCTTTTCGGTTTCAAAATGCCGTAGAAGGATTTCGTCAGCTGACAAGTCCGTTGATGACCGTCAGTTCAGTTTCGTCGCCATTGAAACTGACGATCATGGCGTGAAGCATTGGGTCGCCATCAAGCTTTTCGAGGTCAAGCGTTTGACGCGCCGATCGGCCAACAAGGCGAAGAACGTTAATTGCGTGCGACCATCGCCTTCGCGAAAGACGTGGATCGCATTCAGCTCCGCGAGAAAATGAGCTGGGTTCTCAGCGAACTCTTTTCGTCGGCAGGTTCTCGGGAGTGGGCCGCCCTCGGCTCCGCGCAACAGGTTTCGCGGCTCCACAACCGCAAAACTGCTATGCCGGGGCAAAACGCGCGGGGTGAAGTATGAAGCGGTATGTGATTTTTGCGGCGTTGGGTCCGTTCTTCGGCGGATTTTTGCTGCTGATAGCGACCACGGTGATGTCCGGCTACTGGAGCGAGCCACGCTTTTCGCACTTCGCCAAGCTGTTTGAGGTGTTCGGCAAGTCGCTGCAGTACAGCTATCTGTTCGGCATCCTGCCGATCCTGATGATCGCCGCGGTGGACGATATTCTGTTCCACGTCAAACGAATTGGTCCGGTGACCCGGGTGCTGATGGTCGGCTTGATCGCGTTCATGGCGGCGGAATTGCTCTACGGCTCGCGGGGATCGGACAGCGGCGCAACCCAGTTCATTCTTTACGGCCTGGTCGGTTTTGTGCCCGCGACGATCTCGTCCTGGCTGGCACATGAGGCGATCGACAAACCCGCGACCGCCTGACGCAACTTGCGCCGGCTTTGAACGTTACCCATCTGATGACGATGTCGAACGACGAGATTATATTCCCGCACTACCGTGCGCCCCCGGGG
Source organism: uncultured Alphaproteobacteria bacterium (assembly GCA_963734795.1). GTDB lineage: Bacteria > Pseudomonadota > Alphaproteobacteria > Rhizobiales > Xanthobacteraceae > Bradyrhizobium. The sequence goes on along the minus strand of CAVTIW010000004.1, from coordinate 48,319 downwards.
CGCCGCCGTGCGAGTTCGCGCGCCGCGGAGGCGCTGGGCCCCATCATCGATCAGGAGGGACGCGAGATTCCGGCGGAAACGCTGGGTTCGCGGTTTCATGGCTTCCGGTTCGATTTCGGCCATTCCAGCGCCAATCCGTTCGGCAATCTCAGCCGCGAGCAGCGGCTGGCGCGGCTCGATGCGGTGGCGAAGCTGCTGGACGTCGCCTTCATCCTGCCCGGCACCAACATCCGCTACGGCATCGACGGCATCATCCGGCTGGTCCCGGTGGTCGGCGATCTCATCGCGTCGGCGTTCTCGCTGTGGCTGGTGCGCGAGGCGCGCGCGCTCGGCGCGCCCTGGCATGTCACGGCGCGGATGCTCGCCAATGTCGCGCTGGAAGGCGTGGTCGGGATGGTGCCGATCGCGGGCGACGCGTTCGACGTGATGTTCCGCGCCAACATCCGCAACATGCGGCTGCTGCGGCACTGGATGCGACCGACAGCCGCGTTAGCATCTGCCCCGACCCTCTCCGAATGGGAGAGGGCGATGCCGAACGTTTCAATTCAGATGGACAGATCTCAGCGTGGAATTACGCGGCGTCGGCGTCCGCATTGTCGCTGGCGGGCGCAGGCTCGGGCGCGCGGGGGCGGCGCGGCAGCGGAAAATCCTGGCTCTCGTACAGCGTGCGGATGCCGCTCTGGTCGAAGCGGGCTTCGTCGACCTGCAGATAGGCGCCGTTCAGCGAATCCGCCGGCAATTCCTCGATCGCGAACTGCACCGCGGCGGCCGCGGTGTCGAAACGGCGATACGCGAAACCCGCCCGCTTCTTCTTGCGGATCGCGGCGGGGAATAAGTTCGGCGGCGGTGTTGTAGCTGAAGGAAGCCATGGTCAGTGACCTTTATCTTTTTTGGCGAGAACGCGATTGCAATCGCGAACGGATCGTGCGGGCGCTAACCAAAGCGGCGGCGCGCCGGCACACGTCATTTCAGGACAGACCTCAATATAAGCTCGTTTGACAGAAATGCAACTCCTCACCGGGCAGATGATGAATCTGTGTCCGCGCGGGCCATGTCACAGCTTGCTTGAAATAAAGCCTGTTATTTCAACGGCTTATGCGATTCAGAGCTTGCCGAGCAGCAGCAAGATGATCAGCACCACCAGAATGACGCCGCCTAGCCCCATTCCGGAATGGCCCATAGCCATAGCCGTAGCCGCCGAACCGGCCGCTGAAGCCGCCCAGCAGGAAGATGATCAGGATGATGACGAGTATCATGCCAAGCGACATGGCGTTCTCCCCCGCGGGCGGCCGGCGAACGAAAATCCGCCGCCCCGCCAGCTGGAGCAAAGCATATCCCGGCTGTTGGTTCCAGCGAAGGAACCGGAGGGTTTATTTCGGCTGCAATTTCAGCGCCGCCGAATTGATGCAGTAACGCAGTCCGGTCGGGCCGGGGCCGTCCTCGAACACGTGGCCGAGATGGCCGCTGCACTTCGAGCACAGCACTTCGGTCCGGACCATGCCGTGGCTGACGTCGCGCTCCTCGTCGACATGGCTCGTCCGCCGCGGGCGCGGTAAAGCTCGGCCAGCCGCAGCCGGAATCGAATTTGGCGTCGGATTCGAACAGCGTCTGGCCGCAGCCGGCGCAGGTGTAGGTGCCCGGCGTTTGCTCATGCTCGTATTCGCCGGAGAACGGCCGTTCGGTCGCCTTCTCGCGCAGCACCGCGTACTGCATCGGCGTCAGTTCCTTGCGCCACTCGGCCTCGCTCTTGTCGACCTTGCCGGGCATCGTCTTGGTGTCGGACATGAAACCTCCTTGCGATTGACCAAACAGCCGTCAGTTGGTGACCTTGGCGCTGCTCACCAGCGTCGGCTTCTCGATGATAGTTTTCGGCGAAGATCTTCTTCAGGTTCTCGACCTTCGGAATGTCGTTATAGGCAATATAGGGCTGGTTCGGGTGCAGCGTCAGGTAGTCCTGATGATAGGCCTCCGCCGGATAAAACCCCTGCAGCGGCCCGACCTTGGTCACGATCGGCTTCTTGTAGACCTTGGCGGCGTTGAGCTGCGCGATATAGGCGTCCGCAACCTTCTTCTGCTCGTCCGACGTGGTGAAGATCGCCGAGCGGTATTGCGTGCCGCTGTCCGGGCCCTGGCGGTTCAACTGCGTCGGATCGTGCGCGACCGAGAAGAAGATCTGCAGGATCTTGCCGTAGCTGATTTTCTTCGGGTCGTATTTGATCTGGACCGACTCGGCATGGCCGGTCGATGCCGGTGCTGACGGTGTTGTAGTCGGCGGTGCTCTTGTTGCCGCCGGCATAGCCGGACACGGCGTTGACGACGCCGGCGGTATGCTGGAACACGCCCTGCACGCCCCAGAAACAACCGCCGGCGACGCACGACGGTCTGGATGCCGTCGGACGCCTGCGCGTCCACCGCGGGGGCGGGAATGACAACGGCGTCTTCGGCGGCGACGCGAGGGCGCGACCACGAATGCGGTAATCGCCAGCGCGCCGATTGCGGCGGCGCAGAGCGAAAGGCGGCTGAATTGGCTACGGGACATGGGGTTTCCTCTGGCTGATCGAAGGCGAGCGGATTGGGCGGTAACAGCGCCGTCGGCCTGCCCGATGTCCCAAGATACGCGGCAGCGCGGATCTTGTTACGGCGGGGCACACACGAGTTCGTGAATAAACGCCCGCAGGCGACAGGAGCTTACAGCCAGTAGGAAATGCCGCCCCGAGCCGGGAAGCAGTGTCAGTGTCTCGGACGCGGTGCAGCGCCACTTCGGCGGTGCGCTGCAGAGCCGGGACCGAGCCCCCTCGAAGTATCGGCCCCGGATCAGCAACGCACCACGCCGCAGGGCATAGCGCGTCGAAGACGCGCGTGAAAGCGCTTGTGGCGCTGCGCTGCATTCGGGGCACGCCGAACTACACCACCACGCTTAGCCGTTTCGCCGCGCGGGTGATGCCGGTGTACAGCCATCGCGCGCGGCTGTCCTGGAACGCAAAGCTCTCGTCGAACAGCACCACGTCGTCCCATTGCGAGCCCTGCGATTTGTGCACCGTGAGCACGTAACCGTAGTCGAACTCGTCATAGGGCTTGCGCTGCTCCCACGGGATGGTCTCGATCGCGCCGCCGAAACAGTCGCCGCGCACCGAGACCTTGGTCACCTTGTGGCCGAAGTCCTCGTCGGGCGACAGCCGCATGGTGATGATCTTGGATTTCGACGTCGCCCGCGACTTGACCCGCCACAGCCCGCCGTTGAACAGGCCCTTCTTGCGGTTGTTGCGCAGGCAGACCAGCTTGTCGCCGGCCACCGGCAACGGATCCTCGATGTTCTGCTTTTGCCGCACCCGCATGTTGTAGGAGCGCCTTGTGTTGTTGCGTCCGACCAGCACCTGGTCGGCGCTCATCACCCGGTCCGGATCGAGTTCGGATCGCGACACCACTTCGCTCTCGCCGTAGCGGCCGATGTCGAGCTCGCGGCCCTCGCGCACGTCCATCGACATCCGCACGATCGGATCGTCCTGCGCCTGGCGATGCACCTCGGTCAGCATCGCGTCGGGCTCGCAAGCGGTGAAGAAACCGCCGCCCTGGATCGGCGGCAATTGCGCGGGGTCGCCGAGCACCAGGAGCGGACATTCGAACGACATCAGGTCGCGGCCGAGTTCGGCATCCACCATCGAGCATTCGTCGATCACGATCAGTTTTGCCTTTGATGCCGGCGCGTCGTCCCATAACTCAAAGCTCGGCTGCTCGACGCCGGATTCGCGGGCGCGATAGATCAGCGAGTGAATCGTGGAGGCGTTGTCGCAGCCCTTGTTGCGCATCACCAAAGCGGCCTTGCCGGTGAAGGCCGCGAATTTCACCTCGCCGTCGACGCCGTCGGCGATGTGCCGCGCCAGCGTGGTCTTGCCGGTTCCGGCATAGCCGAACAGCCGGAATACCGGCGGCGTGCCGTTCTTGCCGGGTTTTGCTTTCAGCCAGTCGGCGACGGCCTGCAGCGCGGAATTCTGATGCGGCGTAAAGGTCGGCATGGGATCTCGGTGGAGGGCGGAGCGGGCAGCGAAGGCGGCCGCGACTCAATCGAAGCAAAACTAACCATTCGCGCGGTCAACACAAGCTGCCTTCCGCGACGCGGAATTGGCCGAACGCTGGACTTGGCGCTTACCGGGAATACACTGCCTCAAACAACGGCAAGAACAGCCATGAGCACATCTGCGAATCGCTCGAATTATTCGCGCGGGAAGTGAAGCCGGAATTCCGCGTCGATCCCGAGCACGACGCCTGGAAGGCCGGGGTGATGAGCGGCGCGATCCAGCTCGAGGAGATCGACACCGAAGCTTTCAAGGACCGCTACGGCAGACTGGCGGTGAACGTCGCCAGGTCAGCGGTCGCGGCGGCGGGGTAGCGGCATTTCGCCGGTCGGCCGTCCCCCGAAGTGGCGGATGGCTTGAGACACATCAACTCAAACAGCGTGATCTCCCTTTCCTCCGTCACCCCAAAAGTCCTGGATTCCCCGGCGAGGCCGGTCAGCTGCGGCTGTCGGACGAGCAGTCATTCATTCTATCCAGCCGCGTCTTGCGAGAACGGCGTTGTTTCAAACCGACCAACAAAGAAATTCTGTGAGATTGCCGTTGCGCCGGTTTCGCCGTCATATTGCCTTCAAATCGACGCGGATTCGCCGCGCGGCGGTTGGCGTGAAGCGCCGCCGGCCACTGCTCTGTTCAAGCACCTCGGTTGGGGAAGTCGAATGTCGGATCTTGCGGTCGAGGTATCGGAACCGATTGCGCTAAGAGCGCGATTGAACGAGGACTGGCTTGCTGTCGTGATCGGTCTACTGGTGTTCGCAGCTGCCCTCGTCAGCGTCGGCGGGATCGATCTTTTGGGTTGGGCGGTGACAACATCGGTCTATACCGACGTCGCGCAGGCGCTAACTCCGTTTGCAAAGGCCTACGGCTGGCTCGGCGGTGGTGGCGCGTTGCTGGCGACCTACGCCGCGTTGCTCGTGGTGCTCAGTGCCGGGGTGATCACGCTGGGGGCCGACGTCAGGAAATTCGCCGTCGCATTCACGGCCGTGTTCGCCATCGCCCATGCCAGCTGGATTCTCGGCAGCTACGCCTATATCGCCGCGGTGACGCCGGCCGAGCAGCAGAAATTCGGCATCGCCTGGTCGCTCAAATTGACCAATGAAGGCGGCTTCGTCGTGGCGCTGCTGGCCGGCCTTGTCATCGCCAACTTCCTTCCGCGGCTGGCGGAATGGCTGAAGGAAGCGATCCGGCCCGAGCTCTACATCAAGATCGCGATCGTGATTCTCGGCGCAACCGTGGCCGTCACCGCGGCCGGCCGGCTCAATCTCGCGTCGTCGCTGCTGCTGCGCGGCGCCGCCGCGATCGTCGAGGCCTATCTGATCTACTGGGCGGTGATCTATTACATCGCGCGCAAATGGTTCGGCTTCAGCCGCGAGTGGTCGGTGCCGCTCGCGTCAGGCATTTCGATCTGCGGCGTGGCGGCGGCGATTGCCACCGGCGGAGCCATCAGGGCCCGGCCGGCGGTGCCGATCCTGGTGTCGTCGCTGGTGGTGGTTTTTGCGGTCGTTGAGGTGCTCATTCTGCCGTTCCTGGCGCAAACTTTCCTGTGGCAGGAGCCGTTGGTGGCCGGCGCATGGATCGGGCTCGCCATCAAGACCGACGGCGCGGCCGTCGCCGGTGGCGGCATCACCGAGTCGCTGATCATGGCGAAGGCGGCGGCGGAAGGCATCCGCTATCAGCCGGGCTGGATTCTCGCGACCACGACCACGGTGAAGATCTTCATCGACATCTTCATCGGGATCTGGGCGTTCATTCTCGGCTACATCTGGACCAACCACATCGACAAGGGACCGGACAAGGCGAAGCCGTCCGAGATCTGGCAGCGCTTCCCGAAATTCATTCTCGGGTTCCTGTTCGTGTTTGCGGTGTCGCTCTGGCTTGCGGTCGGGTCGACACCGGAAATCGCCAAGGCGCTTCCGGCCGCGGCGGGCGAGGCCAATATCTTCCGGGTCATCTTCTTCATCCTGACGTTCTTTTCAATCGGCGTGCTCTCCGACTTCCGCAAGCTGTGGCAGCAGGGCTTTGGCAAGCTTGCCGCGGTTTATTTCGTCAGCCTGTTCGGATTTGTGATCTGGGTCGGGCTGCTGATCTCCTGGCTGTTCTTCAGCGGCGTCAAGCCGCCGCTGGCAAGCTGATCGGCTGTTCAAAAGGAAAACCTGATGTCGCAACCAGACCTCAAGAATGAACTCAACGCGGCAGCGGTAGAGCCGCTGCTGCCGATCGAGAAAAAGCTGATCGGCTGGAGCCTCGGCATCGGCATCGCGTTGCTGATCGTTTTGATCGCCTTCAACCATTTCGTGCCGATCAAGCTTTGACATCGCAAATGCCGATCCGTCCCGCCGGTGGTGGTGGCGCGGTGCCGGGCTGAAGAATAATCGGCTGCGGCGGGCGGTGCCGCGGCCATAAAGCTTCTGCGGTCACGCTGTCCGGCAGCGCGTATGTTGCTATTTTTGCGAGGCTCTCGACAGCGGCGGCTGCTATCGCCAGCTTTTCGATGAAAATGAACACGCTTTCGTGGCGCGGAGAATGATCGATATGGAACGCGTAGGTTCGCTGCTTCGCTCGACGTCGTCCCGGATCCGCCGCCGGCTGGCGCTGATCGTTGAAATCGCGGCTGCCAGCCTGCCGTCGGCCGGCGTGTAGCCGATAGCGCGGCCGCCGGCGGTGGGCGCATCACACATCATCGTCATCTCACATCATCGTCGCAAAACCAGTGGCTGTTGAACGCTGGCGGCTTTGCGCTCCGGCGGTGAAGCTCTGTCGATCAAGTTCCTCTGCCTAATACATGATTAACAGATTGGCGTGGCGTGAGGCGTCAGGAAAAATGGGCTTTCATCATTTGGATTGAAGCAACAAACCCACCGCCGCGGAGATGCTGCGCAGCACTGTCATTGCTATTTTTGCGGAGCACTCGACACGCCCCAGGGCCCGCACCATCCTCTTGAGGTCGATTGATCGCGTGGCCGGCGACATTCTCGGGAGAACTCGATGCAGCGGCGGGAATTTCTGAAACTGTCGGCGGGAGCTGCCGCGATCGCCGCATTGACGCCGCAGTTGCGCGCGCAAGCGGGCGTCACGGAAATCCGTATCGGCTATCAAAAGAACGGCGTGCTGGTGATCGCGCGGCAACGGGCCGCGCTCGAGCAGCATTTCGCGCCGCAGGGCATTGCCGTCAAATGGATCGAGTTTTCGTCGGGTCCGCCGTTGCTGGAGGCGATGAACGTCGGCAGCGTCGACTATGGCGCGGTCGGCGATTCGCCGCCGATCTTCGCGCAGTCGGCAGGCGCCGCCATTGTCTATGCCGCGGGTGAGCCGATCACCAACGGGCAGGGCATCCTGGTCCAGAGCAACTCACCGATCCGCGCCATCGCGGATTTGAAGGGCAAGCGTGTCGGCTTCACCAAGGGCTCCAGCGCCCACAACATCGTGGTGCAGACGCTCGAGAAAGCCGGCCTCGGCTATGCCGATATCACGCCGGTCTATCTGACGCCGCCGGACGCGGGTCCCGCCTTCGCCAGCGGGAGCATTGATGCCTGGTCGATCTGGGATCCCTATTTCGCGATCGGCGAAAGCAAGCAGAACGGCCGCATCCTGGTCAACGCGTCCGAGATTACCAGGACCAACTCATTCTATATCGCCAACCGCGATTTTGCGAAGAGCCACGGGGCGCTGCTGCAGCAAATCATCGATGTCACGTCGTCGAGCGCGAAGTGGGCGGAGGCGCATCGCGGCGAGGTGGCAAGGTCGTTGAGCGCGGTCACCGGCATTCCCCTCGACATCCAGACCGTCGCTGCCAACCGCTCGTCCTTTGCCGTGGGGCCTATCACCCCTGACATCATCGCGACCCAGCAGGGCGTCGCCGATCGTTTCTACAAACTTGGTCTTATTCCGAAGCCGGTCGTGGTTCGCGACGCGGTCTGGAGGCCGGTGCAGAGCTGACCCGTTCCCGCACCACCCATCATGGAGAATTGAACATGCGTCGGTTCAAACGGCTGCTTGCGGTCGCGGTGCTGTCGATGAGCACGGCGCTGGCCGGGGTCGGCGCCAGCTACGGCCAGGACAAGGTGGTCCGCATCGGGTTTCAGAAATACGGCAAGCTGGTCTTGCTGAAAGACAAAGGTTCGCTCGAGGAAAAACTCAAGCCGCTCGGCTACAAGGTCTCATGGACGGAATTTCCGTCGGGGCCGCCGCTGCTTGAGGCGCTCAATGTCGGCGCCATCGACTTTGGCATCGCGGGCGAAACGCCACCGATCTTCGCGCAGGCGGCCGGCGCGCCGCTGGTCTATCTGGCCTACGACCCGCCGGCCCCGCAGGGAGAAGCGATCCTCGTCCCGAAGGACAGCGCGCTCACATCCGTTGCCGACCTCAAGGGCAAAAAGGTTGCCCTGAACAAGGGCTCGAACGTTCATTATCTGCTGGTGAAGGCGCTGGAGAAGGCCGGCCTGAAATACACGGATATCCAGCCGGTGTTTCTGGCGCCCTCGGACGCGCTTGCCGCGTTCAGCCGCGGCTCCGTCGATGCCTGGGTCATCTGGGACCCCTATGAAGCCGCCGCGGAAGCCTCGACCGGCGCGCGCATCCTCGCCGATGGCACCGGTCTTGTCGCCAATCATCAATTCTATTTCTCGTCGAAGAGCTTCCTGGCCAGCGACGCCAGGGCGGTCGATGTCGTGCTCGAAGCGCTCAGCGAAGCCGATCAATGGACCAAGGACAATATCCCGGCTGTCGCCGAGCAGTTGAGTCCTTCGGTCGGCTTGCCGGCATCGGTGATCGCGGTGTCGCTCAGGCGCGAGTCGTATGGAATTCGGCCCATCAGCGACGGGGTGATCGCGAGCCAGCAGCGCATCGCGGACACCTTCGTGGGGCTGGGCCTGCTGCCGAAACCCGTCACGGTTTCGGATCTTCAGCGCAAACCGGGATCCTGATCATGACGAACCTCGCCCCTTCCAAAGCCAACGTCCTTTGGTTCCTGCCGACCCACGGCGATGGCCGCTACCTCGGCACCACCACCGGCGGCCGCGAGGTCAACTTCAATTACCTGCGCCAGATCGCACAGGCCGCGGACCAACTCGGTTATTTCGGCGTGCTGCTGCCGACCGGGCGGAGCTGCGAGGATTCCTGGGTGGTCGCATCAGCGGTGGCGCCCTGGACCGAGCGGCTGCGTTATCTGGTCGCGGTGCGGCCCGGCCTGCAATCGCCAAGCGTCGCCGCGCGCATGACCGCGACGCTCGACCGGGTGACGAACGGCCGCTTGCTGGTCAACGTCGTCACCGGCGGCGACCCCGTCGAGAACAAGGGCGACGGCATTTTCCTCGATCATAACGAGCGCTACGCCGTGACCCGGGAATTTCTCGGCGTCTACAGCGATCTGCTCGCGGGCAAGACGGTCGAACGTCGAAGGCAAGCACATCCAGATCGAGGACGGCCGCCTGCTGTTCCCGCCGGTGCAGTCGCCGCGCCCGCCGCTGTATTTCGGCGGATCGTCGGACGCCGGCATCGATGTCGCCGTCGATACCGTCGATAAATACCTGACCTGGGGCGAGCCGCCGGCGCAGGTGGCCGAAAAGGTCGACCGCGTGAAAGCGGTCGCCGCGCAGCGCGGACGCAAGCTCAGCTTCGGCATCCGCCTGCATGTGATCGTCCGCGAAACCAATGCGGAAGCCTGGAACGCCGCGGACGAATTGATCAAGCACGTCACCGACGAGACCGTGGCCTCGGCGCAGAAGATATTCGCCCGCATGGATTCGGTCGGCCAGCAGCGCATGTTGCAACTGCACGGCGGACGCCGCGACCAGCTCGAGATCAGCCCGAACCTCTGGGCCGGCGTCGGTCTGGTGCGCGGCGGCGCCGGAACCGCACTGGTCGGCGATCCCGCCACCGTGGCGGCGCGGATCCGGGAATATCAGGACGTCGGCATCGATACCTTCATCATGTCGGGCTATCCGCATCTCGAGGAAGCCTACCGCTTCGCCGAACTGGTGTTTCCGCTGCTGTCGCTGGAGCAGCCCAGCAATGTGACGCCGCTTCGCGTCAATACCGGCCCGTTCGGCGAAACCATCGCCAATGAGCACCGGCCTCTGGTGAAGGCATCGCAATCATGAGCCTGATCGAAAGTCTTCCGCGCGTCCGCAACTGGCGGCTGCCGCGGGCCGATGGCCTGATCCCGTGGATCGTGCCGCTGGCGATCGTGCTGGTCTGGCAGGTCGCCTGCGTCAGCGGCTTCGTGCCGGCGCGGGTGCTGCCGGCGCCGACCGACGTGGCGCTGGCGGGATGGAAGCTGCTGCTGTCCGGCGAACTGGCGCGCAACATCTGGGTCAGCTTCTGGCGCGCGGGCGCCGGCTTTGCCATCGGCGGCGGCATCGGCTTTGTTTTCGGGCTCGCCAACGGCCTGTCGCAGCTCAGCAACAAGCTCACCGACACCACGCTTCAAATGGTGCGCAACATTCCGCATCTGGCGCTGATTCCGCTGGTCATCCTGTGGTTCGGCATCGATGAATCGGCCAAAGCTGTTTCTGGTCGCGCTCGGCGTGTTCTTCCCGATCTATCTCAACACGCTGCACGGCATTCGCACCGTCGACCCGCAGTTGATCGAGATGGGACGGATCTACGGCATGACCGACGGCGAATTGTTCCGGCGGGTGATCTTTCCCGGTGCGCTGCCCTCGATCTTCGTCGGCGTGCGCTTTGCGCTCGGCATCATGTGGCTGACGCTGATCGTGGCCGAAACCATCGCGGCTTCATCCGGCCTCGGCTACATGGCGATGCAGGCGCGCGAATTCATGCAGATCGATGTCGTGGTGCTGAGCATCCTGATCTACGCGCTGCTCGGAAAACTGGCCGACAGCGCCTCGCGCGTGCTTGAGCGGCTGACGCTGTCCTGGCATCCGGCCTTTCAGAAATAGTGAGAGCACACATGCAAGAAGCCCTTCGTTTTCTCCTGCCCGATGCCGAGCCGGTGGACCGCACCGACTTCATCGAACAGGCGCGGCTGGTGCGCCGCGGGTCGGGCGTTTCATCGCGCGGGCTTCCGCTCGACCATTCGCGGCCTGCGCAAGTCGTTCGGCGACAACGAGGTGCTGCGCGGCATCGACCTGCATATTCCCGCCGGGCAGTTCGTGGCGATCGTCGGCCGCAGCGGCTGCGGCAAGAGCACGCTGCTGCGCCTGATCGCGGGGCTTGAGACCGTCGATGCCGGCAGCATCGGCTTTGGCGAGCAAGCACGCGCCGAGGACATCCGGGTGATGTTTCAGGAGCCGCGGCTATTGCCATGGGCGCGGGTTTTGTCGAACGTCGAGGTTGGCCTCGGCCGCGACCGTGCCTCTTCGGACGCGCAAATACGCGCTGAAAAGGCGCTTGGCGAAGTGGGCCTGGACGACAAGCGCGCGCAGTGGCCGGCGGTGCTTTCCGGCGGGCAGAAGCAGCGCGTGGCGCTGGCGCGGGCGCTGGTCAGCCATCCGCGCGTGCTGGCGTTCGACGAGCCGCTCGGCGCGCTCGACGCCCTGACGCGGATCTCGATGCAGCGGCTGCTGGAGCGGGTCTGGCACGATCAGGCCTTCACCGCGATTCTGGTGACGCATGACGTGTCGGAAGCCGTGGCGCTGGCCGATCGCGTGCTGGTGCATCGAGGACGGCCGCATCGCGCACGACATCGAGGTCGACATCCCGCGTCCCCGCCGGCGCGGCTCGGCCGATCTGGCGGCGCTGGAAGAATCGATCCTGCGCGATCTGCTTGCATTCCGCGGACGGACCGTCAGACCTGTGAGGCCGACATGAACTCCGCCGTCCGCGACATCAGCATCGATCGCGACGTTTCTTCGGACCGATTTTCGCAGCGCCATGCGCCATCTGGCGGGCGGCGTCAGCGTGATCACGGTCGGGCGCGGCAAGGATATCACCGGCATGACGGTGACGTCGGTATCGTCGCTGTCGGTCGATCCGCCGACCCTGATCGTCAGCATCAACCGGGAATCGTCGTCCTGGCCGCTGCTGAAGCGCCACGGCTTCTTCGGTGTCAACCTTCTCACCGCCGACCAGCTCGATGTCGCCGAGCGATTTACCGGCAAGGGTGGACTGAAGGGCGCGGATCGCTTCGCAGGCGCACAATGGACCACGCGTGTATCCGGCGTGCCGCTTCTGGTCGGCGCCTTGTCGGCGATCGACTGCGAAGCCGAGGATATCATCGAGCGGCACTCCCATGCCATCGTGGTCGGTCGCGTGCTGGATATCCAGACATCGCCGCGGACGGCGGCGCTGGCCTACTGGCAGGGGCGGTACGTTGCGATCGATCAGGATGAAGATGCGGTCCAGACTGGCGGAAGTCAGTCTGCCGGCCGCAGGTGCCCTGCGCCGAACATGATCTGACGGCACCGCGGCGATGTCAGGCGCGCCGGTTCCGTCGCGCCAGCGGCGATGGCCTTTTTTCCGTTCGCGGCCTAAAAGGCTCGCGGGTCCTGCGACGAGGGATCCTCGGAGGAGATCACGCGATGGAACGCAAGCTTCTTCAGCGCAGCGCCCTTACCGGATGAAACGCATCTGCGCTCTGGGTCTGTTACGGGATCGGCGTGCTCGCGATCGGCTATCTCGCGCTCTATGCCTATGCGGCCTTCACCGGACACGACCTTCAGCCGGGCGATCCGATCCACATCTTCCGCAGGCCCGATGCGCCAAACTATTCGGCCGCAACCGACGGTGCTTTCGCCTGATGCCGCGAGACGAAAGTGCGGCCCATGGTGATGTTCTTCTGGGCGCGGATCTGGGTGTTGTCGTAGGTCCAGCACTCGCCGGAATCGTCCAGGAAGCAGACCCATAGCAGATTGTATTCGGGTCCATAGTCGATCAGCAGATGGGCGTATCCATCGCCCTTCGGCGTGATGACGGGGATCGGCGGATCGAGCTGCAGGGTGGACATGGGACCGGCTTTCAAACGGCTAAAGCAAAACGCCTGTCTGAAAACGTGACCGCCACAAAAGGGTTCCGGCGCGAGGTTCCTCCCGGCGCCGGAATTATTCCAAATCGAGTTGTTTTAGATTACGCCGTCGCGGCAAGGCGTTGATAGTCGCCGGCGCCGGCAGGCGTGATCGGCAATCCGCCGTCGGCATATTCGTTGAGCTTGTTGCGCAGCGTGCGGATCGAGATGCCGAGGATATTCGCGGCATGGGTGCGATTGCCGAGGCAATGTTTCAGCGTTTCCAGAATGAGATCGCGCTCGACGTCGGCTACCGTGCGCCCGACCAGCGCGCGGGTGACCTGTTCGGCGGCGAAGGTGGCGTGCGCCACCGCCGGCACGGTCTTGGCGAGGTCGAGACGGTCGCCGTCCGGCGTCAGGATGGCGTCGACGCCGATCTCGTCGCCCTGCGCCATCAGCACCGAACGATGCATGGTGTTTTCCAGTTCGCGAACGTTGCCCTGCCAGCGGTTGGAAGTCAGCACCCGCCGGGCCTCCGCCGAAATCGGCCGCAACGGCACGCCGTTGGCGTCGGCGTATTTCTTGGCGAAGTGCTGCGCCAGTTCGAGAATATCCGCCGGCCGCTCGCGCAGCGGCGGTATTTTCAGGTTCACGACGTTGAGCCGGAACAGCAGGTCCTCGCGGAAGCTGCCTTCGCGCACCGCATCGGCCAGATTGCGGTTCGAGGTCGCGATGATGCGGATATCGACCGGGACCGGCCGGGTGCCGCCGACGCGATCGATCACCCGCTCCTGGATGGCGCGCAGCAACTTGGATTGCAGCCGCACATCCATTTCGGAGATTTCGTCGAGCAGCAGGGTGCCGCCGGTGGCCTCCTCGAATTTTCCGATACGCCGGGCCACGGCGCCGGTGAACGCGCCCTTCTCGTGGCCGAACAATTCGGATTCCAGCAGATGCTCGGGGATCGCCGCGCAATTGATGCTGATGAACGGCTTCCTGGCGCGGTTGGAGCGGGTGTGGACATAGCGCGCCAGCACTTCCTTGCCGGTGCCGGATTCGCCGGTGATCATGACCGAGGCGTCGGAGCCTGCGATCTGCTGCGCCAGCTTGATCACCTTGGCCATCGCTTCGTCGCGGTAGACCATGTCGCGTGAATCGTTGGCGACGGCGGCGAGCACCGCGGCGATCAATTCCGGGTCGGGCGGCAGCGGGATGTATTCCTTGGCGCCGGCATGGATCGCGGCAACCGCGGCGCGGGCGTCATTGGAGATGCCGCAGGCGACGATCGGCACGTGAATGTGTTCGGCCTCCAGCCGCATCACCAGATCGCGGATGTCGAGGGCGACATCGACCAGCAACAGGTCGGCGCCCTTGCCGCCGCGCAGCACGCGCATCGCCTGTTCGTGGTCTTCCGCATGGGTAACGGAAGCGCCATTGTCCATGGCGATCTTGGTGGCTGTCGTAAGCTGGCCCTTCAATGTGCCAACGATGAGAAGCCGCATGGTAATCTCCTGTTCGTCTGTTCGCGCCGGTCAGGCGCGGTGTCGTTAAAAGAGCCTCAGGCGCGTTCCGCCTTGATGATTTCCGTCATGGTTACGCCAAGCTTGTCTTCCACCAGAACCACCTCGCCGCGCGCCACCAGCCGGTTGTTGACGTAGATGTCGATGGCTTCGCCGACGCGGCGGTCGAGTTCGAGCACGGTACCGGGTCCGAGCTTCAGCAACTCGCCGACATCCATCTTGGAGCGGCCGAGCACGGCCGAAACCTGCACCGGCACGTCGAACACGGCTTCGAGATCGGCGGCAATGCGCGAGGCCTGTTCGTCGTCGTGATAGGCCACGTCGTCGATCGTCGGCGTGTCGGCGGCGTTGAGATCCGGAAGCGGAACCTGTGCGTCGGTGTCACTCATGGTTCATTCCTCATGGTCGTCGTTTCGGCCTGGCCGCGGGACGCCATGTAGCGCCCGACAAGTTCGTTGATTTTCGCTTCGATCGCCGCACGCTCCAGCACCACGCCGCCGTCGGCCCATTCGATTCTGCAATCGCCGGTCTCGATTTCCGGCTCGGCCAGGATCACCAGACGCCCCTCGAAGCCGCTTTGTTTCGCCAGCCGCTCGATCCGCTCGCGCGCGGCCTCGTAAAGCGAATCGTTGATCCGGACCACCAGATGCGGTGTCGAGACGAGGTGCGAGAAACAATCGCTGACCAGTGCGGTGATCTCGCTCAGCGGCTCGCCGGCAATCAACTCGCTGCACAGCTTGCGCGCCACCGCGACCGCGACGTCGACGGCCTCGGTCTCCATCCGGGTCTCGATGCCGGAAAAGCGGGTCGCGATGGCCTGAACGGCGATCCCGATCTCCTCGAGCGCCAGCGCGGCGCGGCGGTCGCTTTCCGCCTTTGCCTCGCGCTGGGCGGCGTCGAAGCCGTCGCGATAGGCGCGGGCCTCGGCGGATGCGATCTTCTGGGCGATTTCCGCCGGCGTGGCGGGCCGCTCGCGCGTCTTGTCCGGCGCGGAGAAGTCCATGTCGAACAGGAATTTTGCGGGAGCGGCCATCAGTACACCAGCTCGTCGTCGGCACGGTTCTTGGTCAGCATGATTTCGCCCTTGGCGGCGAGGTCCTTGGCGAGATTGACCAGCAGCGCCTGGGCCTCGTCGACGTCGCGCAACCGCACCGGTCCCAGCGCCGCCATGTCGTCGAGCAGCATCTTGCCGGCGCGGGACGACATGTTGCCGAGGAAGAAGCCGCGGACTTCCTCGTTGGCGCTCTTCAGCGCGACGCCGAGCTTGTCCTTGTCGACGTTGCGCATCAGCGTCTGCGCCGATGCGGCGTCCAGCTTGACGAGGTCGTCGAAGGTGAACATCAGCGCCTTGATGCGTTCGGCGGACTCGCGGTTTTCCTCTTCCAGCGAGGTGATGAAGCGGGTTTCGGTCTGGCGGTCGAAATTGTTGAAGATCTCGGCCATCACCTCGTGGGCGTCGCGGCGGCGGGTCTGCGACAGGTTCGACATGAATTCGGTGCGAAGCGTCTGTTCGACGCGCTCGATCACTTCCTTCTGCACCGCCTCCATTCTCAGCATGCGGCCGACCACGTCGAGCGCCATGTCCTCGGGCAGGATCGCCAGCACCCGCGCGGCGTGCTCCGGCTTCAGCTTCGACAGCACCACGGCGATGGTCTGCGGATATTCGTTCTTGAGGTAGTTGGCGAGCACCTCTTCCTGGACGTTGGAGAGCTTCTCCCACATGTTGCGGCCCGCGGGTCCGCGAATTTCGTCCATGATGCCGGTCACCCGCTCGGCCGGGCAGGTACTGCTGCAGCAGTCGTTCGGTGCCGTCGAAAGTCCCCATCAACGCGCCGGAGGCCGACATTCGCGACACGAATTCGAGCAGCAGGTCTTCCACCACGTCGGCCTCGACGGTGCCGAGCGTCGACATCACCATCGACAGCTCGCGCACTTCGTCGTCGTCGAGCAGCGACCAGACCTTGCCGCCATATTGCTCTCCGAGCGCCAGCATCAGGATCGCGGCGCGCTTCGGGCCGCTCAGCGGCGGTCCCTTCGGGCGATTGCCCTGACGGCCCGCCAGCGTGGCGATGACGCTGGCGATGTCGTTGGCATTTGTGGTTTGCGGTACGGCCATGTCAGATCTCGCCGGCTCCGTAAGCCATTGACGAACAATGGAAGCGGTTTCGTTCGGGTTTCGCTCGGCCAGTTCGCCGACGCGATGCACCGACTGGGCGTGGACCTGGCCCTGAACCTGGGCGACGTCGATCATGGTCGCGGTGGCGTTGGAACCGGGCACCAAACTCTGGCCGGTGGCGGCTTCGCTGCCGTCGGTCAGTGCCGGCAACGAACCTTCGCCGGCGAGCGAGGGGACCACTTCGGAAGCGAGGATGCGCCTGACCAGCGGCCGGATCACCATGAACAGCACCACGAGGCTGAGCAGCATCATCACGCCGAGTTCGATGACGTACATGACGTCGTCCTTGGTGAACTGCAGCATGCCCAGCAGTCCGGTCGGCTCGACGATCGGAGCGACGGCCGGCGCTTCCGCGAATTTGAGATTCACGACCTCGACCTGGTCGCCGCGCTTCTGATCGAAGCCGATCGCCGAGCGCACCAGCGCCGCGATGCGGTCCAGCTGTTCCTTGCCGCGCTCCTGGTAGACCATCTCGCCCTTTTCGTTCTTGGCATAGCTGCCGTCGACCAGCACGGCGACCGAGATCCGGTTGACCCGTCCGGCCTCGGTCACTTCGGTCTTGGTGGTGTGGGAAATCTCGTAATTGTTGGTTTCTTCGGTCTTCTTGCTCTGGTCCTTCGCCGGCGTCGCCGGTGTCCGGGCGCTGATTGCCCGGCAATTCGTTGTTGACGGTGACCTGACCGCCGTTGTCGGCGGTCGCGCTGGATTCTTCCCGGGTCTGGCTCGAGCGCAACACCCGGCCTTCGGGATCGAATTTGTCCGAGGTCTGCGTGATCTTGTCGTAGTCGAAATCCGCCGAGAGCTGGACCCGGGCGCGGCCGGCGCCGACCACCGAGGACACGATCGCCTCGACCTCGTTGCGCATCCGCTTTTCGAAGCGCGATACGGCGCTCGTCTCCGATGACGTTTTCGTCGTCGCCGCTGGCGCCGTCGGCGAGCAACTGGCCGGTTTCATCGACGATCGACACCCGCTGCGGCTTCAGGCCGCTGACGGCGGAGGAGACCAGGTGGCGGATGGCCCGGATCTGCTGCGGTTCGAGCGCGCCGCGCACCCGCACCACGATCGAGGCCGACGGTTCGGGCGTTTCGCGCGAAAACAGCGGCCGCTCGGGCAGCACCAGATGGACCCGGGCCGCCTGGATGCGGTCGATGGCGCGGATGGTGCGGGCAAGCTCGCCCTCGAGCGCGCGCAAATGATTGATGTTCTGGACGAAGCTGGTGGTGCCGAGCGCGTCGGATTTGTCGAAGATCTCGTAGCCGACCCCGCCGCCCTTGGGCAGGCCGCCCTCGGCGAGCTTCATGCGCAGCCGCGTGACCTTGTCCTTCGGCACCATGATCACGGCGCCGTCGTTGCGCAGCTCGTAGGGGATCGCCTGGCGTTCCAGGTCCTTGATGATGGCGGAGGAATCCTCGGTGCTGAGGTCGGTAAACAGCGTGGTCATCTGCGGCGTGGTGACGCGCATGATGACAAATGCGAAGAAACCGATCAGCGCGGCTGTCACCGCGACCATCGCCATCAACCGCGAAGCGCCCAGACCTTTTAGGAAGCCCACAAGACTCTGCAAACCAACCGCCCCCGAGATTCGGCCCGAAGAGCCGACTGGGCAATTATTGCCTATGGGATGGTTTCGATATGGTTAACGAAGGTTAAGGGCCGCCGCGAAAGTTCAAAATGAGAAAGATCGGCCTCGCAAGACGAAGCCGATTTTCGTCAAATGCGACCGGCTCCGGGCAGCGTTTATTGGCGATATTGCTGGATGCGGGTGGTGCGCAGTCCGGCAAGGCCGTGCTGATCGATGGAAAACTGCCAGGACAGGAATTCATCGACGGTCAGCGTGTAGCGGCTGCAGGCCTCCTCAAGGGAGAGCAGGCCGCCGCGGACTGCGGCAACGACTTCGGCCTTACGGCGGATAACCCACCGTTTGGTCCCGGGCGCGGGCAAATCCGCAATTGTTAACGGACTGCCGTCAGGCCCGATGACGTATTTTACCCTCGGGCGATGGGGTTCTGTCATGGCGTACTCACAAACTCTCAACCACTGAACTCACAGTAACAACCTACGCCTCGCGGCTTAAAATTTGCCTAAGCCCAAGGCTCCAATAAGAATCTCCTTGAAAATGCCTGCAGCGGCGGTGGTCCGGGCGCCGCTGTGGCACCCGGATCGACCGCGATGAAATGGGATGGGCCTGAAGGGCCGCAAAGCCGGTGATATCGGACAATGCCCGGTAACGGGCCGCGTCAGTCCACGATGCTCTGGATCTGGCTGACCGTGTAGGTTTGGCCGTTGATCGTCAGCAACGGCGGCGACTGGGTGAGATCGACCGAACTGACCACGCCCTGGACTGGCAGTTGTCACGCCCACGGTGTTGCCCGAGGGGTCCGTGGCGGTGGCCGTCAGGGTGTAACTGCCGTGCAGGCTCACTGGGTGCCGTCACTGCCCTGGCCGTTCCAGACGAACGGCTGGTTGTTGCCTGCGGTCACGCTGTAGTTGCCGGTGAAGACGGTCTGGCCGGTGCTGTTGGCGATGGTGACGTTGACAGTTGAAGCGGTTGGAACGCTGAGCTCCCATACGTCGCCGGTGCCTGTTCGGTCAGCGCAGCGGTGCTGCCAGTGACCACCGCGGTCTTGCCGACGAAGCCGAGCGCCTGGGTCGATTGCGCGGTCTGCTGCAGGGATACCAGCGTCGCCAGCGAGTCGTTGGTGTTGAGCTGCTGCTGGACGCCGGCGAATTCGACGAGCTGCTGGGTGAACTGGTTGGTGTCGAGCGGATCGAGCGGATTCTGGTTCTGCAATTGCGTCGTCAGCAGGGTCAGAAAGCTCTGAAAGTTGCCGGCGATCTGCTGGGAAGCCAGCGCGTTTGCGGCCGCGGCCGATGAACTTGAAGATGAAGATGAGGCCGGCAGGGGCGTTGTTCCCGAAACGATCGGGCTGGACGATGCTTGCTGTCGTCGTCATGTCCGTCTCCTCAGACGCTGATGTCGACGCCGCTGCTCGATCCGAGCATGCGGCCATAGGTTCGTCCCGCGACTGCCGCGGGGATGGTGTCTTCGTCGCTGATGACCAGTCGCTGCGCGTTGCCGTTGCTGCCGTTGCCGCTGTTCTGGCCGGAAGATGACTGATCGCGCAGGCTGAATTGCAGGCCGCCGCTGCCGGTCTTGAGGCCGGCGTCGTCCAGCGCGCGCTGCAACTGCGGTGCGTCCTGCTGCAGCATCGACAGCGTTTCCGGTTTTTCGACCGTCAAATGCGACGTCACCTGGCCGTTGCGGTCGACATCGATGCGAACATCGATGCGGCCAAGGTCGGCCGGATCGAGCCGGATTTCGAAACTGCTCTTGCCGTTCTTTGCCGATGCGGCGATCTCGAGCGCGAGCCCGCTCAAGGGCACCGCCGCGTTCGTTGCCGCCGTGACGCTCAATGTTCCCACCGGAGCGGCCGTAGCCGGGGCAGGGGCCTGCGGCTGGATCGCGCCCGTCGCCTGCACGCCTGCGTCAGTTGAATCGGTTGGCGAATGTCCGGCCTCGGCGACCGCCGAATGCGTCATGGGTCGGTACGGCAGGTACTGTTGTCGATGAGGTGCTGGCGGAAGCATCGGCGGTCGCCGTATCGGCGCTGGTGCCATCCGCGGCGTCCTGCTTGCCTGCGGCGGCCGGTTGCGCGCGCGGCTGTCGCGGACGGATCGGTCTTGCCCGACGTGGTGTCGGAACTGCCCGATGCCGCGGTCGCCGCGCGTTGCGGCCTTGGTCGGCGCAGTTTTCGGTGTAACAGGTCGCTGTCGCGGCGATAGCCGTCGGCTGATGTCGTATCGGTTGTCGCGGTCGCAGCGGTCTGCGTTGCCTTCGCGGACGGCAGCGCCGGTCTCGCTCGCCGCCGTTTGAGCCGCGATCTTTGCCGCCGCGACCGCGGCCGCAGCCGCCGATGCCGTCGCGGCGGTCGATGCAGTCGCAGCGGTCGTTGCGTCGGTATCGGGCTTGGCGTCTGCTGCGGCAGCCGCCGATGCGGCGGCGGCCGCTGCCGTGGCTGGCGGCAATGGCTGCCGCCGCGATCGCAAGCGGCGCAGTGGCGTTGCCGGAAGTCGGCGAAGCAGCGGCGAGACGTTCGTCAGCGCGACGGTGACGGGAATCGCAACGGCGACCGGGGTCGGCGTTGTCACCGGTGATGCGTCCTGCTGCGCTGACGCGGTGGCATCGGTCGAAGATCCGGCCGCAGACGCGTCGCCGGACGACGACTTTGCGGTCTGATTTGCGCGGCGTCGGTTTTCGAGCTACCGGACTTCGCCTGGGAAGGCTGGGGCGCATCGGCTGTTGGCATTGGCGTCGGGGGGCGGTCCAGCGGAGCTGTTCTGATTGTTCGGATCGTTGTTGGCGGATTGGTTGGCAGGCGGGGCGTTCTGCGAGGATGCCTGGTTGTCCGCGGCGTTGTTGTTCGGAGCGTTCGAAGGGTCGTTGAGCCGGCGCTGCCAGGCCGGTTGCGCCTGCGCGCCGGCGGACGCGCTGTCGTTGTTCGCGTCGGCGGCCGCGTTGCTGTCGAGCAGCGCAGCGAAAATGTCGTTTCCCTGCGATGGGTAAGGCGCCGACCTGGCGGGCCTCGGCGGCGCGCTCTGAAAAGACACGTTTGTCGCTGCTTCTGACGTGACGCTGTACACGGGCGGCCTCTCGCGATGAATCTGGCCTGAGATCAGCAAGGACCGGGCCATCCCGGGTTCTCAAAAAATATCTATATATTTCAATGTCGTTATTTGTGCATCAACTGGACTACGGGGCCGCGGCCGGGGATCCCTTTTCTGCCCGGCGGCAAGATTTGCCGTTTGCGGGCCGCAAAACAGGTTGCGCGTGATTGCCTCGACGGGAATGCGGCCTATATTAAAGAGCAGCTTTTCAGCCGCTCCGATAAGGCGGGCTCGCTTGCCAGGAATCGCTGCAAGGCTTTAACCGCAACGTGCCTTTTCAGTCGCAGGGCGGCTTCCTGATCGCGGAGCGTTCGACTGCCGCCGCGATCGCATCGATGACCGGAACCATGCTCAACAGTCTGGATCTCGAAGGCCGTCCACAGGACACCAGGATCGTCGTCGCCATGTCCGGCGGCGTCGATTCGTCGGCGACGGCTGCGCTGTTGAAGTCCGAGGGCTACGACGTCGTCGGCATCACGCTGCAGCTTTACGATCATGGCGCGGCCACCCATCGCAAGGGCGCCTGCTGCGCCGGGCAGGACATCCACGACGCCCGCAATGTCGCCGAGCGGATCGGCATCCCGCATTACGTGCTGGACTACGAGAGCCGCTTCCGCGAATCGGTGATCGACAATTTCGCCGACAGCTACGCCTCGGGCGAGACGCCGGTGCCGTGCATCGAGTGCAACCGCTCGATCAAGTTTCGCGATCTGCTCAAGACCGCGCGCGAACTCGGCGCCTCGGCGCTTGCGACCGGGCATTACGTGGCTTCGCGCCGCATGGGCGATGGATCGCGCGCGCTGATCTGCGCCGCCGACGCCGATCGCGACCAGAGCTATTTCCTGTTCGCGACCACGCGCGAGCAACTCGATTATCTGCGCTTTCCGCTGGGCGACATGACCAAGCCGCAGACGCGCGAACTGGCGCGGCGCTTCGGCCTCGAGGTCGCGGACAAGCAGGACAGCCAGGACATCTGCTTCGTGCCGACCGGGCGCTATACCGACATCATCGGCCGGTTGCGGCCGAATGCCATCGAGCCCGGCGACATCGTCGACCTCGAGGGCCACGTCATCGGCCGGCATCAGGGCATCGTTCACTTCACCGTCGGCCAGCGGCGCGGACTGGGCATCGCCTCCAGCGCGCCGCTCTATGTGGTGCGGCTCGATGCCGCCAGCCGCCGCGTCGTGGTGGGACCGCGCGAGGCGTTGCGGATGGATCGCATCGTGTTGCGCGACGTCAACTGGATCGGCGACGGCGCGCTCGATCGCGCGGTCGGCGACGGTCTGGAGATTTTCGTGCGGGTGCGATCGACCCGCGCGCCGCAGCCGGCGTGGCTGCGCGCGGCCGATGGCGGTTATGAAGTCGAACTGGTCGCCGGCGAAGAGGGCGTATCGCCCGGCCAGGCCTGCGTGTTCTACGATGCGCCCTCGGGGCAGGCGCGCGTGCTCGGCGGCGGATTCATCCAGAGCGCGACCGCGAGGCGTGCTGCGGCCAAAGCCGCGGTGCGGCCGCCGCCGCTGGTCGAGGCAATGCGCGGATAAGATTTCAGGGCGGGGCATGGCTGGAGATATCGACCGCGCGGGGGTCGCCAAGGCTTATGGGCGCTGGGCGCCGGTCTACGATCTGGTGTTCGGCAAGGTATTCGACCACGGCCGCCAGTCGACCATCGCCGAGGCCGACAGGATCGGCGGCCGGATCCTCGATGTCGGCGTCGGCACCGGATTGTCGCTGTCGGACTATTCGCGCACCACGAAATTATGCGGCGTCGATATTTCCGAACCGATGCTGCGCAAGGCGCAGCAGCGCGTGCGCGCGCTGGGTCTTCGCAATGTCGAGACGCTCGCGGTGATGGATGCCAGGAATCTGGCGTTTGCGGATTCGTTTTTCGACGCGGTGGTGGCGCAATATGTCATCACCGCGGTGCCGGATCCCGAAGCCACGCTCGACGACTTCATCCGCGTGCTGAAGCCCGGCGGCGAACTCATTCTGGTCAATCACATCGGCGCCGAAAGCGGCCCGCGCCGCCTCTTCGAACTGGCGTTCGCGCCGCTGGCGCGGCGGCTCGGCTGGCGGCCGGAATTTCCGTGGGCGCGGCTGACCGATTGGGCCGCAAAGCATGGCGGCGTCAGCCTGACCGAACGCCGGCCGATGCCGCCGATGGGGCATTTCTCGCTGATCCGCTATCGCAAATCCTGAAGATGCTGTTCGCGCGGAACATCCGCGCCCGCAGGCCGTTTTCCCTGCATGCGAATGAAACACTCACTGCTTCTCTCGGTGCGTGCTGATGGCGGTCATCCGGCGCGGCAAGCGCCCAGGCCCCGCCGCTACCGGCGACACCGCCGGCCCAGACCGCGCCGCCGGCGCCGGCGCGCGCCACGGACTGCGCGCCGACGCAATCGACGCCGCGCGGAAATATCGCGCCGCGGGGCACGACGACCGGTCAGACCAACGAGCCGCTCGGCGACAAACTGGCGCAGGTCCGACGGCGTATTGTGTCCGCCCGCGGGCGTCGATCCCGCAAATGCGCGCGCCGACGCCCGATACCGGCAACACGCCGGTGATCCCGCCGCCCGGCAGCCCCGGCGGCGACCCCAGTGTCCGGCCGAAATAACGGCGTTGCAGGATTTTGCAGACGGACTTCGGACGCGGAACGGCCGGGTTTGCTTGACATGCCCTCGACCGGCTTCTTATATGCCGCGCGTTCGCGACTGCGGTAGTAAAGCCGCGACGGTGAACCGTGGCGGGGTAGCTCAGCTGGTTAGAGCACGGGAATCATAATCCTGGGGTCGGGGGTTCGAGTCCCTCTCCCGCTACCATAATCATCAAACAAATCAGTAAGCTATAAGTTTACGACCGACAGGGTTAAACTCGTAGTTGGTCTGTAACGATTCTGTAACGACAAATCGCCAGATGACGCGGTTCAGATCTCCACGCCGGCGTTGTACCGGAGTTCTTTCGGGATCGGCAAGCGTCACCATCCGTGGTGTCCTTTGGCGAAGACACAGTCTCTCAATGACATCGCGATTATTGCGGGACAACGAAGGTTGCGTTGGCGAAGGTGACCGAGGTTCCGGGAGGCATCCTCTGGCGGGAATAGGTTCCGGGACGCATCGTCTTGGCGGAATAGGTCCGGGTACGGACCTATCGTCTGGCGGGGAATAGGTCCGGGTACGGACGCCGCTTATCTACTCGCTGACGAGGTTGGCCTCGGCAAGCCGACGGGCATGGAGCTACCGAAATCGAGATCGACCCTTACAGCCACCCGCGCTCGCCAAATGCAGAAAGATCAACACCCGGTGGGGCATGCCATGCTCCCGAGCGATAGCGGGCACCAAGCTTCATAGCGACATCTTTGTTGCCATAAGGAATCCGCAGCGCCGTCCCTGCCGCAGGATTTGGTTGGGTGGGCATTGATCCACCGGTGGCAGCAGCGGCCTTCCGCTTTCGGGATATCTTTTCGCCGGCGCCGTCGATTGCGCCGCAATTGATCCCGCCGGCCTGAAGGCAGTCTTGCGACCACTCTTGCGGCGCTTCGTGCCTTTGTTCGAGTCAATCCACGCGGCCAGCGGCGGTCATCTCGGCTCTCGATCGATAACTGGTGGCGCGTCTCCGGAGTTGATCCTCGGCTGACGCCCGGGGGCTATCTTTTCGAGATTATGCAGCACCATTATGGACTTCGCATCGCGGTCCCTGTCGTAAATCAAATCCGGACATATTGGTGGTGGAGCCCGCCGAGAACTGGGCGACAAAGAATGCGTCCGGCCCGTTCCACAGCGCGCGAGATCGGCGCGTCCTTCTCCAAGGATAGATGCGTGCGTACCTCATTATAATATTTGAGGTAAGACAATAGTGTATGACGGAGGTGCCGCTCTCCGAGCACGACGACGTGGTCAAGGCATTCCCGTCGGATCGAACCGATCAGTCGTTCGGCACATCCATTTTGCCACGGGGAGCGTGGTGACGTTGGTTGGTCGCGAATGCCCATCGATCGAAGGCGTCGGATGAAGACATTGCCATAGGCCCGATCGCGATCGCGGATCAGATAGCGGGGAGCTTTTTCCCAGCCGAAAGCTTCCGTAATCTGATTTGCAATCCATTCTGCGGTCGGATGCGCTGTGACGCCGAGCCATACGATCTGCCGCCGGCCATGCCCCATGATCAATAAACCGTAGAGCAAACGAAAGGAGATTGTCGGCACTACGAACATGTCCATCGCAGCGATCCCATCAGCGTGATTGCGGAGGAATGTCCTCCAGCCTTGGGACGGCGGATCTCGTCGCCTGACCATGTACTTGGCCACGCTGGTCTGTCCGATATCGACGCCGAGCTTGAGGAGTTCGCCATGGATCCGCGGCGCTCCCCACAGCGGATTGGCAATGCTCATCTCGCGGATCAGCTTACGGATCTCCAACGGAACTGCTGGCCTGCCACCCGGCGCTCTCGATTTCCATCGCCAATATAAGCGGAAGCCGGCGCGATGCCATTTGACCACGGTCTCCGGCTTAACGATCGCCAGCGCATCGCGAACGCCAGGGAGAAGTCGATAAAGGCAAACAAAAATCAATCGGTCGATGGCGCTGAAGGTTTGTTTCTTGGGAGCGGTTCGCCGCAGAACATTTATCTGCTGCCGCAACATCCAAATTTCCGCCTCAAGCGCTGCCCGCGACCGAAACAGATCAACGACCATCCAAATAATAAGCCTGACAAGATCTCTCATCCCGTAACAGCATCGCCTGATTCTCGATCAACTGCTAGTCAGATTGAGTTTGCGATAGGGACACCCCGGCGAAGCGCCCAGCAATGCCACGATCGACCTGTCTTCTGCCGCCACGAGCTCGGTGCCGAACAGGAAAACGAATAGCGGCCCGACTCTTCCACCGCCGCGTTTGGGATCGTCAGCTAAGAACTCAAGAATGATTGCGCTGCCGGAATCCGTCCTGGTTTGCCAGCGCCAGGATTGCGGCTGACCCTTGTCGTTCGTGGCCCGCTCGAAGCCCATCTTTTTCAGATTGTCTTCAAGGGTTCGGTAAGCTTCGGTGTCAGCGTGCACCTGCTGTTCGACCACGACATCCACATCACCGGTGCCGGCGTGCAGCTTGCCTTCGGGCGGCTTCGTAACGAGGTAGCGAGGCGTCGACCATGCGTGAGGTCGATTTGGTCGATGCGCGAGAACGATAAAAGATTTTCGTTGCTGCGACGATTTGAGAGCTAACGAGATTGGCGAGGCTCGCCGAGATGGCGTGCAGTGTGTGGCATCGAAGAATTTTGGAAGAGCAGGAGACTCGTTTGTACAGCGCAGCGGTTGCGAGCCATCTGGAAACACGCGACGAGATTCGACATAAGAGTTCCGCTTCGACTTTCCCGTAGAATTACGGGGCGCCGCATCGACAAAAAAGTATGCGGCACGTCAATGAGCCGCGCTGAGTCCAAGAGAGTGCATCATACAAAGATATTTTAGCGCCGATGACGACGGCGATGGCAAAGGAATCAAACTCAGCGTAGGTATGACTACGGGTTGATTCGCGGTGCGACTTGCGTCTTGCGAGCAATAACATCGTCCCAGCACTCGCGGGGCGCAGAAGGCGGTCGCGGTGGTGTCGAAAAGCTGGTTTGGATTCGGCGCCTGTCTGGCGCTGTTGCCTGCAATTGCGCAAGCGCAGACCGCGTCGGAGATCACACCGCCAAGTTTTCGGCCGAATATGGAGCGCCCGGGCGGGTTCGCTCTGACCGGCGGAGCGGGTCTAGCGACTCCCTCCGGCGCCGAGAAGCTTTTCGTTGCGCTATCAGGAATTCAGATCAAGGGCGAGTTGCCGGAACTGGCAGCGGCGACCGCGGAACTTAAACGGCGCCTGGCGGGACGTTCGGTTTCCGGCGCAGAGATTTTTGCTGCGGCCCGCGATCTTGAAGCAGCCTATGCCGCGGCCGGCTACGTGCTGGTGCGCGTGGTGTTGCCGCCACAGCATCTTGTCAACGGAGCCACTCTAAAACTCACGGTCGTCGACGGCTTCATCGAGCGCATCGAACTCAAGGACGTCCCGGAAACGGTGCGCCATCGCATTGACAGTCTGGTTCAGCCGCTCGTAGGCCGACGCGGCATAACTTTGAAAGAGCTCGAACGTCGCGTCCTTCTCGCCGGCGACACTCCCGGCGTGATCCTGCGTTCGACGCTGTCGCCCGGCAAAACCGAGGGCGCCACGGTTCTGGTGATCGATGCCAAATATCAGGCGGTGAGCGAGACGCTGACGTTCGACAACACGCTGTCGCAGTCGCTCGGCGGCACCACGCTCGGCGCCGGCCTCGACTTCAACAGCATTGCCGGGCTCGGCGAGCTGATCTATTTGCGCGCTAGCGGTCACCCGGACGGCGGCGACAACGGTTTCTTCGAGACTTATCCGCGCAACCGCATCCTGGCGGCGGGCTTCATCCTGCCGTTATGGGTTGATGGTCTCACCTTCAACGCCGAATATACCGACGCCCGCACCACGCCGGAATCGGTGGCCGGGATTCAGACGACCGACACGTTCGAAAGATTGGCGCTGCGGCTGCGCTATGCCTGGCTGCGCGGACGAAGCGCCAATTTCAACAGCGAAGTGTCGTTCGACGCCCAGGACGAGCAGCAGAGCCTGTTCGTCGGTGGCGATCCGGTGCCCTTGTCACTCGACCGGTTGCGCATCGTGCGCTTTGCCAATGACGGCGATGTGCTGACGCCGTGGGGCGCCTCTATTTCCGGTCGCGCCACCGCCTCGTTTGGCATCGACGGCTTTGGCGCGCGCAGCGCGGCGGATGCATCGCCGCTGTTGCCGTTGTCGCGACAGGGCGCCGACGCTTCGTTCCAGAAGTTCGACATTTTGCTCAACTACAATCAGGCCGTGCTCGATCATCTCGCGGTCAGCTTTTCGGCGCGGGCACAGACCTCGTTCAACGCCCCGCTACTGCGCAGCGAACAGATCGGCATCGCCAACACCACCGGGCTTTCGGCCTTCGACGCCGGCACCATCGTCGGCGACGAGGGCTATGTCATCAGGGGTGAATTGCAGTCGCCCTGGGTGCTGCCAATGCAGAATGCTGCGATCTTCGGCTCGCCCCTCGGCGTAGTGGCGGCGCCCTACCTGTTCGGCGCCTATGGCGAAGTCGTACTGGAAGATCCGACCGCGCTGGAAGCGTCGCGTGTCAGCGCCTCTTCCTACGGCGCGGGTATCCGCTTCGGCGGCGCCGCGGCCGGTACCCTGTCAAACGGGTCGCTGGCGCTGGAATACGGTCACGCCAGCCGCAGCGACGGCGTGCCCGCCGGCGATCGCTTCACAATCGTGACGGCGTTCAGATTTTAGCATGGCGGGCGGAAAAAATCCGATGATCAGGCTTGGCGACCAGGTTTCGTCCTCTTCCGGCCGGCTTCATCGTCGCGCCCGTGCGGCGCTGCTGCTGACCACGACGGCGTTGAGCAGTTCCCTTCTGATCGGCTCGGCGCAGGCGCAGAACCTGCCGACCGGCGGCAGCGTTGCTGCGGGCGGCGTATCGATCGCGGCGCCGACGTCGACGCAACTGAACATTACCCAGTCGAGCCAGAGCGCCATCGTCAATTGGCAGAGTTTCTCGATCGGTCCACGGTTCCACGGTCAACATCCAGCAGCCGAACAGCGCCGCGGCGATGCTCAATCGCGTCACCGGCAACACCCCTTCGAGCATCGCCGGTTCGCTGACCGCCAACGGCCAGGTCTATCTGGTCAATCCGAACGGCATCGCGATCACCGCGACCGGCGTGGTCAACACCGGCGGCGGCTTCGTCGCCTCGACGCTCGGGATTTCCGATGCGGATTTCCAGAGCGGCAAGCGCACCTTCACCGGCAATGGCGCGTCGGCGGCGGTCAGCAACGTCGGCCTGATCGCGGTCGGCCGCGGCGGCTATGCCGCGTTGCTCGGCGGCTCGGTGTCGAACGCCGGGCGCATTATCGTGCCGCTCGGCCAGGTCGGGCTCGGTTCCGGCGAAAGCGCGACGCTGGATTTCTCCGGCGACGGGTTTTTGCAGGTGGCATTGCCCACCGCAGCCGGCGGCACCGGCGCGCTGATCAGCAATTCCGGCACCATCCGGGCCAACGGCGGCAGCGTCATCATCAGCGCGGCCACCGCGCGCGAAGCGGCGCGCAATGCGGTCAACATTTCGGGGCTGGTCGAGGCCCGCACCATCGGCGGCCAATCCGGCTCGATCTTCATTGGCGGCGGCGCCGGCGGTAACGTCAATGTGTCGGGACGGCTGAGCGCCACCGGACGCCAGACCACGGGCGGAACCGTCACGGTTACCGGGCAGAACATCACGCTGGCGGGCGCCACCGTCGATGCCTCCGGCAAGCTGGGCGGCGGCACGGTCAACATCGGCAGCGGAAGCCATGGCCAGGGGCCGCTGCAACAGGCCGACACCGTCACCATCGACAACACCACGGCGATCCGCGCCGATGCGACGGCCAGCGGCAACGGTGGCAATGTCGTGGTCTGGTCGGATCAACTGACTACGTTCGCCGGCACCATCGGCGCCAAGGGAGGCGCCGTCTCCGGCAATGGCGGCGACGCCGAGGTGTCGGGCAAGGCGCGGCTCGATTACACCGGCTTCACCGATCTCTCGGCAGCCAACGGCCAATTCGGCACGCTGCTGCTCGACCCCTACAACGTCATTATTTCCAACGACGCCAACAACACCGGCGGCAGCTTTACCGCCAATACCAACGACAGCATCATCAACGCCGCCACGCTGCAGACCGCGCTTGGCGCGGCGAATGTCGCAATCACGACCGGCAATAGTGGCACTCAAGCCGGCAACATCACGGTAGCCGCGCCGCTGACCTGGGCGGCGGCGACCACGCTGGGATTGAACGCGGCAGGCGCGATTGCGATCAACGCGCCGATCACCATCACCGGCGGAGGCGGTCTTGCGCTCACCGCAGCCGCGCAGGCCGGCGTCACCACCACCGGCCTGACCTTCGGCAACGGCGCCAGCATCGACTACGGCGCCACCGACCACGGCGGCACTTTCAGCCTCAACGGCACCAGCTACACGCTGGTTTATTCGATGGCGCAGCTGGATGCGATCGACGGGGTCAATGCGGTCAACGGCGCGGCGCTGACGCGCTATGGCGCCGGCCTCACCGGCGCTTACGCGCTGGCGACGAACCTCAATGCCACCGGCACCACCTACACCCAGGCGCTGATCGGCACCAACAGCAGCGGTGATGCCGCAACCCAGTTTGTCGGACAGTTCGACGGGCTCGGCCACACCGTCACCGGTCTCACCATCAGCGCGCCCGGGGGCACCAATATCGGGTTGATCGGTTATGTGACCGGTGCAGCGGCGAGCGTTTCGAACATCGGCCTCGTCGGCGGCAGCATGATCGGCCAGGAAAATGTCGGTCCGCTGGTCGCATATCTCGATGCCGGCGTCGTGCAGACCAGTTTTAGCGGCGCGGCGGTCACGGGCACCGGCGGCAACACCGGCGGATTGGTCGGGTTCATCAACGTCGGCACGGTGCAGTCCAGTTATGCCAGCGGCGCAGTCACGGGCAGTTCCAGCACCGGTGGCCTCGTCGGCGAGGCCGTTCTTTCCAGCATCATCAGCAACAGCTACGCCACCGGCGCGGTTTCGGGCGTCCAGTTCACCGGCGGGCTGGTCGGTTTCAGCGCTGCCACGGTAAGCAGCAGCTATGCCACGGGCATTGTCACGGCAACCGGAACGTCGGCCGATACCGGCGGCCTGATCGGAGACAATCAGGGCGGATCGGTGAATGCCAGCTACGCCAGCGGTGCTGTCTCCAGCAGCGGCAATTTTGTCGGCGGACTGATCGGTGCCAACACTGGCAATGTGAATTGGAGCTACGCCACCGGTGCAGTCACGGGCGCTAGCGGCACCGGTGGCCTGATCGGAAACCTCGTAAGCGGCGCGGTGAATGCAAGCCATGCCACCGGTGCGGTCACGGGCATTACGAATACGGGCGGGTTGGTCGGGGTAGTGAACGGGGGCCTTGTTCAGGCGAGTTACGCCACCGGCGTGGTCAAGGGGATCGGCGGCCCGCGGGCGGGCGGCTTGGTCGGACAGAACGCCGGCACCATCGAGACAAGCTACGCCACCGGAGCAGTTAGCGCCGGCACGAACGCCGCCGGTGGACTGGTGGGCGCGAATAGCGGCACTGTGAGCTCGAGCTACGCCACCGGCGCGGTCGCGGCTGCCCTCCTCAATGTCGGGGGCTTGATCGGCAACAATACTGGCACCGTCAGCTCCAGCTATTCCACCGGCACTGTCACGGGCCCTGGCGCCGGCGCCACCGTGGGCGGGTTGATTGGTGCAAATAGCGGAACGGTGGCCACGTCCTACTGGGATATGCAGACCTCCGGGTGGACGACCAGCCAAGGTGGCTCCGGCTTGACCACGGCGCAATTGCAGGGCGTGCTGCAGGCAGGCTTCACTACCGCGGCCTGGGGCACCGGGACCGGGCTTTATCCCTACCTGAACTGGCAGTTCGCCGCCGGCACCACGCCGCAATCGGTGTCGGGAATCGCCTACCAGGCCAACGGCTCGGCGCTGGCGGGCGCGACGCTCGGCGGCACCCTCAACGGCGCAGCGCTTGCCGGCAGCACCGGCGCCAACGGCTATTACTATTTCTTGTTGCCGCAGGGTTCGATCGCGTCGGGCAACGGCATTTTCATCGACGTCGCCGGCAATGCGGTGAAGGCCAATGCCTATGCCCAGGATGCCAGCGGTTCGGTGCAAAATCTCAACCTGAATGCCGGCACGCTGGATATCTCGACCGGCGCCACCGCGCTGTCGTCCGTCGTCTCAGGTCTTGCGAGCGCCGCCGGCGATATGCCGACGACCGATTTTTTGTTCACGACATCAGGCGGCGTGCTGACGCCAAACGCGGGCACCAGCGTTTCGATCGCGGCCTCTGGCGCGTTCACCGTCGACCGGACGCTTGCGGTGCCGAATGCTCTCTTGCTGACATCAGCGGGTAGCCTGACGATCGCGTCGACCGGCTCGCTGTCCTCGTCGAACGGCAACGTCACGCTGGTGGATGGTTCGACCTTCGTCAACAACGCGGGAGCCGGCGCTATTTCAGCCGCGAACGGCCGCTGGCTGATCTACTCCGCGGATCCGCTCAACGATACCGATGGCGGCCTCGTCTACAGCTTCAAGCAATACGGCGCCACCTATGGTGTGACATCAGTGGCGCAGTCGACCGGCAACGGCGTTCTCTACACGGTCGTCCCGACGGTCGGGCTGACCGGAACGGCTTCCAAGACCTACGACGGCGATACCAGCGTGGCGTCCGGCTCGTACAGCGTCGGTTTCACGGGCTACGATCAGGACGTGCTGACGCTGACTTATTCGAAACTGGTCTACGGCGATGCGAATGCCGGGACCGGCAAGACGGTCACCGCCAACGGCCTGGCGATCACCTCGGCCACCAATGGTGGCGTCACGGTTTATGGCTATGCGTTAGCCACGACGGCGTCCGGCAATATCGGCACCATCACCGCGCGGCCGATCACGGTGACGGCGGATGCGCAGAGCCGGACCTACGGCGATACCAATCCAGCGCTGAGCTACACGATCGGGGGCAGCGGCCTCGTCAACAACGACAGCCTGTCTGGAAGTCTGGCCACCAGCGCAACGACCGCAACCGGCGTCGGCAGTTACGGCATCAGCCAGGGCAGCCTTGCCAACAGCAACTATGCGCTGACCTACACGGGATCCAATCTCACCATCACGGCGCGTCCGGTCACGGTGACGGCGGATGCGCAGAGCCGAGTCTACGGGGATGCCAATCCGACGCTGAGCTATGCGATCGGCGGCAGCGGCCTGGTCAACGGCGACAGCCTGACAGGCGGCCTCGCCACCGGCGCCACGACGGCGACCGGCGTCGGCAGTTACGGCATCACCCAGGGCAGTCTTGCCGCCAACAGCAACTATGCGCTGAGCTATGCCGCGGCCAACCTCACCATCACGGCGCGCCCGGTCACGGTGACGGCGGATGCGCAGAGCCGAGTCTACGGGGATGCCAATCCGACGCTGAGCTACACGATCGGCGGCAGCGGCCTGGTCAACGGCGACAGCCTGACAGGCAGCCTCGCCACCGGCGCCACGACGGCGACCGGTGTCGGCAGCTATAACATCAGCCAAGGCAGCCTTGCCGCCAACAGCAACTATGCGCTGAGCTATGCCGCCGCGAACCTTACCATCACGGCGCGTCCGGTCACGGTGACGGCAAACGCGCAGAGCCGGGTTTACGGCGACGCCAATCCGGCACTGAGCTATACGATCGGCGGCAGCGGCCTCGTCAACGGCGACAACCTGACAGGCGGCCTCGCCACCGGCGTCACGACCGCAACCGGTGTCGGCAGCTATAACATCAGCCAAGGCAGCCTTGCTGCCAACAGCAACTATGCGCTGAGCTATGCCGCGGCCAACCTCACCATCACGGCGCGGCCGGTCACGGTGACGGCGGATGGGGAGAGCCGAGCCTACGGGGACGCCAATCCGACGCTCACCTATACGATCGGTGGCAGTGGCCTCGTCAACAATGACAGTCTCGCGGGAAGCCTCGCCACGGATGCGACGCTAGCCTCCGCGGCCGGCACTTATGGGATTACCCAGGGTACCCTCACCAACGTTCTCAATCCGAACTACGCCATCGCCTATACCGGCGAAAACCTGACGGTCAACGCCGTGCCGTCGCCCCAATCGACTCCAACGACGACGCTGCCCGTGATTGCATCTGCCTCTGATCCGTCCGTCCCGAAACAGGCGACCATCAATTTCCAGGCCGACCAATCCACGACGGCAGTCATCACGCCGTTGGCTGCGACGTCGAGCACGTCCGGTACGCGGAGCGCCGCGCGCCAGACCAGCGATGATGACATCGTGACGGGAAGTATCGATCCGAAGAAGAAGCGGAAGAAGAAGCACAAGCACCCGGCTCCCTAGCTAGAGCCTGATCGGTTCTGATTGAATCAGAACTGGGCTCTAGGTTTCTGTTTGGACGCTTTTTCTTCACGCGAACCGGCTGCCACTTCGCTCGAAAACGCTATAGCCGAAGCTTTCGATACCGAGGAGGAGCCGTCTGCCATCGCGTGCAACGGTGACGCGTGCAACGGGACCCCTGGCTTCGGCATCAAACTGCTTCACTCGAACGATGGCTTAAGGCCTTCCGTGTCGTGTGACAGCGGCTGCTGGCGCTACGGGGTGCGGCGTCGTGCGAAGAAGAATCCCGAGCCGAAACGCCTGTCTTCATAAAATATACCGGTGCAGCAGGTGCCGGCATCAAGTCCCGCCGTCAGCAGAGCGTCGTTGGACTCGAAACTGCCCGGCGTCTGGATCATGTTTGCCAGCGTGCTGGCGAAGCTGTCGCTTGCGGGCTCGAAAATGGAAGTCGGGGCCGCAGGCGGCCCGGCGGGCTGGCTGACCACCACCACCGGCGGAGTAGCGCTCAGCAGATAAAGTCCGGGACCCGTGCCCCAGACGGAAGCGCTGAAATCCGGCGGGCAGACCCGCTTGTATCTGTGAAGTGCTGAGCCCAGTGCCGCCGCTGCTCGTCGTGACTCCGGAGGTCTGGATATTCCAATAGGCATCGATCGTGGTGGCGCCTGAGCTTGCCAGGGTCATCCCGATCAGTCCGCCTGTTAGGCTGCCGCCCGTCACCATGCCGCTGGAATAGCTCGTCTCAATTACGCCCGCGACCGAGCTCTGGCTGTAATAGCCGACCAGGCCGCCGGTGGTATCGCTGCCCGCAACCGCGCCGCCGGCGTAATCGTTCTGCAGCATGCCGCCGAAGTTGACTTCGCCCACCAGTCCGCCGGTCCTGCTGCCGCCCGTGACCGCGCCGGTGGCATAGCTCGACTGCAACAGTGCTTCTTTTTCGACCGTACCGATCAGTCCGCCGGTGCGCATGGTACCCGTGACCGCGGTCGTCGCGAAGCTGGTCTGGACAACGCCGGCGTCCTGGTCTCCGATCAGCGCTCCGACATTGTCGCCGCCGATGACGCTGCCGCCAACCAGCCCGACATTCGAGATGCTGCCGTTCAGGGAGAAGCCGATCAGCCCGATATAGTCGGTGCTGGGCGCATTGATGGTCAAACCGGTGATGGTGTGACCGAGCCCGTCGAACAGCCCGCGGAACTCGGTTGTGGTCGTGCCGCTGCTGTTGGTGCCGATCAGCGCCTGGGTATAGGTGGTGCCGGTGGCATTGAGGTTCGTCGCCAGCGCGTAAGCGCCGGTGAGGCCGGCGCCATAGCGCGTCAGCGCCGCGCCGTTAACCGCATTGACCCCGTCGATCGCATCGAGCTGCGCCATCGAATAGACCAGCGTGTAGCTGGTGCCGTTGAGGCTGAAAGTGCCGCCGTGGTCGGTGGCGCCGTAGTCGACCGACGCGCCATTGCCGAAGGTCACGCCGGTGGTGGTGACGCCGGCCTGCGCGGCTGCGGTGAGCGCAAGACCGCCTCCGCCGGTGATGGTGATCGGCGCGTTGATCGCAATCGCGCCTGCCGCGTTCAATCCCAGCGTGGTCGCCGCCGCCCAGGTCAGCGGCGCGGCTACCGTGATGTTGCCGGCTTGAGTGCCACTATTGCCGGTCGTGATTGCGACATTCGCCGCGCCAAGCGCGGTCTGCAGCGTGGCGGCGTTGATGATGCTGTCGTTGGTATTGGCGGTAAAGCTGCCGCCGGTGTTGTTGGCGTCGTTGGAAATAATGACGTTGTAGGGGTCGAGCAGCAGCGTGCCGAATTGGCCGTTGGCTGCCGAGAGATCGGTGAAGCCGGTGTAATCGAGCCGCGCCTTGCCCGACACCTCGGCGTCGCCGCCATTGCCGGAGACGGCGCCTCCCTTGGCGCCGATGGTGCCGGCGAACGTAGTCAGTTGATCCGACCAGACCACGACATTGCCACCGTTGCCGCTGGCCGTCGCATCGGCGCGGATCGCCGTGGTGTTGTC
The DNA here is from genome assembly GCA_963734795.1 of uncultured Alphaproteobacteria bacterium. Classification (GTDB taxonomy): domain Bacteria; phylum Pseudomonadota; class Alphaproteobacteria; order Rhizobiales; family Xanthobacteraceae; genus Bradyrhizobium. The sequence continues at coordinate 12,017 of CAVTIW010000004.1, read as the reverse complement.
GATGGTGACGGTGTCGGCCTGTTGCAGCGGCCCCTGGCCATGGCTTCCGCTGCCGATGTTGACCGTGCCGCCGCCCAGCTTGCCGGAGGCATCGACGGTGGCGCCCGCCAGCGTGATGTTCTGCCCGGTAACCGTGACGGTTCCGCCCGTGGTCTGATGTCCGGTTGCGCTCAGCCGTCCCGACACATTGACGTTACCGCCGGCGCCGCCGCCAATGAAGATCGAGCCGGATTGGCCGCCGATGGTGCGCGCCTCGACCAGCCCCGAGATGTTGACCGCGTTGCGCGCGGCTTCGCGCGCGGTGGCCGCGCTGATGATGACGCTGCCGCCGTTAGCCCGGATGGTGCCGGAATTGCTGATCAGCGCGCCGGTGCCGCCGGCTGCGGTGGGCAATGCCACCTGCAAAAACCCGTCGCCGGAGAAATCCAGCGTCGCGCTTTCGCCGGAACCGAGCCCGACCTGGCCGAGCGGCACGATAATACGCCCGGTGTTCGACACCGAGCCGCCGAGCAGCGCGGCATAGCCGCCGCGGCCGACCGCGATCAGGCCGGCATTGCTGACGGCCGCGGACGCGCCATTGCCGGTAAAAGTGCGCTTGCCGCTCTGGAAATCCGCATCCGAAATCCCGAGCGTCGAGGCGACGAAGCCGCCGCCGGTGTTGACCACGCCGGTCGCGGTGATCGCGATGCCGTTCGGGTTGACCAGATAGACCTGGCCATTGGCGGTCAACGAACCGGCGATGCTCGAAGGGGTATTGCCGGTGACGCGGTTGAGCATCGCCGCGGCGCTGTTCGGCTGCTGGATGTGGACCGCGGAACCCGGACCGATCGAAAAACTCTGCCAGTTGACGACCGCACTCTGGCTCGACTGGGTAATGTTCAGTTGCGTCGACGTCGGCGCCGCCATCGACACACTACCCGCCGCCACGCTGCCGCCGGTCGGCAGGTTCTGCGCCTGCGCCGAGCCGATCAGAAGGGAACTCGTGAGCGTGGTGGTGGCGAGCAGCAGCGCCCTGCGCGGGCTATTGCGGCGCAGAATGCAGAACGTTCGATTTTGGGAGAAAGCCGGCGCTCGTTGCATCAGATTATGTTCTGACGCTTCTTTTCACGTCCGGCAGAGTAGCGAAGTTCCCCCCGCCCGTCAGGCCGAAGCCCGCCCCAGATCTTCGACAACGTCATGGAACCGCTTTCTACGTCCCGGCGAATTGGAACGATACTTTGCTTGCAGGACGCGGAAAAAGGACCACGAATCACACCGTTATGTTTATTCCGAGTTTGGCTCTTCTACCACCGCCGTGACGATCGGATCACAGGCACCTTTGTGAGCTGCGGCGCCACAGTCAATGCGGAGAATTCACGGACTTTCTCCCCTTCAACAGCCTTGGTTTCGCGCGCGCTGCTTCCGGGGGCCGCTTCGATCGGGTCCGGACGGCGAAAGTCCGGACGGGTGTCCCGTACGAGATGCGCAAAACGGGCAAGCGTCCGGCTACTCATCTGCGAACGCTGTTCGGCCCCGGATCTGCTGGCTAGAACCGCCCTTTCCAGGACATCCTTGGTGCCCTTGATCCGAATTTGCGTGTCATCGACTTCAATGACGTCGATCAGTGAGCGCAGGTAGGCCTTCCGAAACGGCGTGGACCCTGTCGTCAGATTTTCGCGCATCGCGCGCCCAAAGCTTTCGATCAACGCTGGGTCGATGCGGATTGCCGCCTGTGTGTACCGAAAACCCTATCTGAGTTGATGCCGTGATGGAATCCCCTAAGCTGGCGGAATGATCGGGCTGTTCTGTTTCGTTCTGGCGGTCCTGGGCTTGCCATTCAAGTCGAAGTTGCGGCTTGAGGCTGAGAACGCGGTGCTTCGACATCAGTTGATTGTCTTGAGGCGCAGCCTGCATGGTCGCGTCCGGCTGACGAACCGTGATCGATGGTTCCTAATCCAGCTGTATCGCTGGTTTCCATCGATCCTGAAGGTCGTTACGATTGTTCAACCTGAAACGCTGGTGCGGTGGCACCGGGCCGGCTTTCGCTGCTACTGGCGTTGGAAATCGCGTCGACGGGGAGGGCGGCCACAGATCGAAACGGAGCTACGCGCACTGATCCGGCTAATGAGCATGGAGAACCCGCTTTGGGGCGCGCCACGCATCCACGGCGAGCTGCTCAAGCTCGGGTTCGAGATCGCGCAGTCGAGCGTCGCCAAGTACATGGTCAAGCGACGAGGGCCACCCAGCCAGGGGTGGCGGACCTTCTTGCATAACCACGCGCCGGACATTGCCGCCATGGATTTGTTCGTGGTGCCGACCATTGGCTTCGACCTGCTCTATGCCTTCGTCGTCGTCCGGCTAGACCGCAGAGAGCTAGTTTGGATCAGCGTCACGACACATCCAACCGCGGAATGGGTTGCGCGTCAGATCACAGAAGCATTCCCCTGGAATGAAGCCCCGCACTACATGATCCGCGACCGGGATCGCATCTATGGTGCGGTCGTCACACGCCGAATGCGCGCCATGGGCATCCGAGACAAGCCTGTTGCACCGGCCTCACCCTGGCAGAATGGCTTTGCTGAACGGCTGATCGGATCGATCCGTCGCGAGTGTCTCGATCACATAATCATCCGTGGCGAAGCGCATTTGGGTCGGATCCTGAAATCCTACGCTGACTATTACAACCGTTTCAGAACGCATCGGTCTTTGAATAAGGATGCACCGGTCTCTCGCTCGGTGCAGCGCACCGGTGTCATTCGTTCAGGCGCCATCCTGGGCGGACTTCATCACCATTATGGTCGGATTTGAGGTTTTTGGTACACACAGGTATTGTGAAAGGGCGATCGGTTCGATCCGGCGGGAATGTCTTGATCACGTTGTCGTGTTCGGCGAGCGGTATCTTCGCCATCTGCTGCGATCTTACGCGACCTACTATAACGCGGCTCGCACGCACCTTTCAGTCAACAAGGACGCGCCGTCGCCGCGAACGGTACATGCCGTGGGTCGCATTGTGCCTACGCCATTTCTTAGCCAACTCCATCATCTGTATCCACGTGTTTGATTTCCGACAGGCACACCCCTGCGCGGTCCAGCGCATCGCCAAAAGAAGCGCAGCACGACCGTCATGGTGGGCGCCGCGCCAGGTTCAAGTTCCAGGCCTTGTCCAGATTGCGGGCCTCGGCCAGCGCGGCCGCGCTCGGTAAGAGGGTCGAACTCGAGGTCGGTCTCGGTGAAATCGGCGCCGGCGAGATTGGCGTTGGAGAGGTCGGCTCCCGCAAGGTCGGCGTGGTTGAGGTTGCAGTTCGCCAGATTGGCGTTCTGCAGCTTCGCGAATTCGAGATTGGCGCGCGAGAGATTGGCGCCGCTCAGATCCGCATTCCTGAGATCGGCGGACTTGAGCACGCCACGCATCAGGCCCATCGATTGGTTGCGCATGTCCGCGCTGAGATCGGCGCCGGCAAGCTTGGCCCCGATCAGGCTGGCACCGGAAAGATCTCCGGTTATGCGCGCGCCGCTCAAATCGGCGCCGCCAAGCTTGGCGCGTTGCATCTGCGTGCTGAGCAGGGATGCCTTGACGAGGGACGCCTCCGTCAAATCCGCGTCGATCAGCCAGGCTTGGTTCAGGATGGCCCGATCGAAGCGCGCGCCTTTCAGATCTGTCCGATTAAATCTTGCCAGGCGAAGATTGCCGCCGGAGAAGTCGAGGCCCGAGAGATCGAGGTGCGACAGCCGCTTTCCTTCCAAATCCGCAGAGCGTTGGTCCCCGGGGCCTTGAGGCGCCGCCTTGAGAAGCGCGTCGACCTCGGTGCGCGTCATCTCCGATGTCGACATTTCCGGACTGTTGAGGTCGACATAGCGCAGCAGATCCTGCGACACGGCGTCATAGGGATGAACCAGCAGCGCCGCCATCGACACAAGGGAAAATGCGAAACGAAACAGCATCGCGTCTCTTGGCCTGCCCAGCTTTAATTGTAGCACGAAAAATCGGCACCGTCTCCCGCAGATTTCGTGTCGGCGGCGTTGTCACGTTACCCCGTTGTGAGCTGGCGACGCGCCAAGCTTAATAAAAATGGCGCGGGTGACTGCTTCGTTCCAAACCAATCTCTTACTTAGAGTCAGGAACGAAAGTATCTGCTACGTAGTTTCTATCGACCGAACCAAACCGAATAATAGTGTGCGTATAAATCCAGCCACCCGGCACCCTGAAACGAAATATGGTTTCGTCATACTGGCCGGTGACATGATCTTTAAATACTTCTTCGTGGGTGTGGAGCTTTTGCTCAGGCATGAGCGTCTTTCGAATACCGCTGCAATAGCCACCAAAATCAAGCCGCGAGGCGGTTGACTTGCTCACCGTTCGATAGACGGCGGTTGTCCTCTCTTCAAAAGCTACCGTCAGCATACCGCAAAAGGGACGCACCGGCAATGTAGTGATGGATGCCAATCTCCGCGCGGTACATACGCGAGAAAGATCCCTCCAATTGGTGCAAGCGTTTTTTTCGAATAGGCTTCTTGGTGGTTGATACGGTCAACCTCCAACCGTTCCTGTGGTTGTCGCAGATGTTTCTAATCCAGTCGATTGATGAGGCGGCGGGCTTGTGCGTCGCGTATTCGGCTTCGTACCGACCGGTGGAGAAGTGTCGACCACAAACGACGCAGGGAAATAAAACAGGAGTTCTGTTCATGATCGAGGGGATCAGCGCTATCACACTAGGCACCCACGAAATGCCACGAACTGTCCGATTCTACCGCGCGCTGGGGTTTGAGGTCCTGCATGGCGGCGAAGAGTCGTCCTTCACCAGCCTTCGAGCAGGGGTGAGCTATCTTAACCTCATCGTCCAGCCTGCCGAGCGGCGCTGGTCTTGGTGGGGACGCGTAATTTTCTACGTCACCGATGTTGACGCACTTTACAACCGTGCGCTCGCAGCGGGATACCAGCCGGCTACGGTGCCCCGCGATGCCGAATGGGGTGAGCGCTTCTTCCACTTGGTTGACCCCGACGGCCACGAACTCAGTTTCGCTCGGCCTTTGCTCCCGGTTTCCGTCCAATAGCATCTCGAAGCGGCCTGCCATTCCAAGGGGGGCCGCGAGAGGCAGGTATGGTGCTCCGATCATCCGCTGAACCTGGGAGGCATTCATGTAGATTCAGGACAACCGGACTATGGTTGCTCGGCGCGATGGTGCTTCCCGCCCCCGCGACCGCACGACACCCCTGCTGCACCGGCAATTACCCGAACAGTGGTCACCACAACCAAACTGCCGACCGTCACGGATGTGCCGCTGCATTTCAAAGCGGTGACCATCACTCTTCAGCCGGACGGAGAGAGCGGCGTCTCGGCGGCCAACGGCATCCTCTACCAGATGTCAGGATCGACCGAGGTCGCGCTCGATGGCGAGACCAAAACGCTCAACGCCGGAGATGGGCTGTTCATCGCAGGCGGAAAGACCGCGGCGCTAACGGCCGGCAGCAGAGGGCCATCAACTTTCCTCCACTTCTCTCCTTGTCTCCGCTTTGGACTTCGGTCTGCCTGTCGAAACGACGCCTGCCGCCGCGAGAGAACTGTATCGCACGGCCGCAGAAATCCAAATTCCCGACCTGAAGCCAGGCGGTTATGATCTCAGCCTCACACAAGTCGCGTTTCCCGCGCAGATGCCCTCGAACCTGCCGCATCATCGGTCAGGAGCGGCTCTGTACTATATTGTCTCCGGCACTGAAGCCAAAACACGATCGACGATAAGACAGAAGCAAGGGACCAGGTTCCTTGATCTATGAACCATACGCCCTCGTGCACCAATGGGGAAACCCAGGCAACGAGCCGTTGATATTCCTGGCCTTCAACATCAATCCGGAAGGTGTTGCAGCCGTGCTTCCGGGCGCACCAGCAAACAAACAATGGCTAAACGAGAGCAGCCCACCGCATCCGGAGCGCCGTTCGAGATGAATCTGGCCAATTTAAGTCATGGTGGCAACAACAGTCGCACCGTCGACCGTGTTCGGCGGAACCATCGTTCGGAAGTCTCGCTCTCGCGGATTTATCCGATGTTCGGCCTCGGCCTGACCAGATTGCAGCCGGTGTTGCCGCCGAGCCACCTTAAAAGCGCCATGAACTTGCGCCGTCGCATATCCGCCCCTAAGGTCAGGAGGCAGCATCTTATCGGCTTAAACGAGAGCTTTAATAGGGGCTACCACCTTCGATTAATCATCCGCAGTGCACAACCGATGTCCGCTCCCGGATGCCCCAATCGCGTCACCAAGGTAGAACGACATGCCGTTCCAGCGCCGGCGCACTTCCGTTTTTGGACCGAACCGGAGCGTCGGGGCCACAGGGATTGCAGACGGCAGGCCGGCTGCGTTGCCACCTATCTCCTTGGCAATTCGCGCGTCGGTCCCTCTTTCGCACAGCGGAATAATCGTCCTAGCTTAATGCCTTCGCGCTCCGGCGGTTACGACGATGCAACTCCGCATAAGAAAGGCTGCCCACGTCCTAGAACGCATTCGGCTTGCGATGGCGGGAGCGGCATGCGGATTGCTTTGCTGCCCGTCCATGTTGGGTCTAGCATCGCGGCGCTCACTTCTCGAGGGTTTTTTGCGTCGGAGTCATGATGCATGGTGGCGCGATTCGGTTTCTACTTTTGGGAATTGATACTCCGCCTGTCGCCTTTGCGCGAGACCAATGGCGAGCCTTCGAAAGCCGCAGTTCCAGCGGAAAAATCGATACTGCAGAATTTCTCAGTGCCGTAGGCACATTTCTCGCTACGTTGACGGCTTTTGCGTCGCCGGTCGGTGTGATTGTGCTTCATGAAAATCCGGTGTGTACCGAAGACCTTATCTGAGTTGAAGCCGTGATGAAATCGCCTAAGCTCGGCGGAGTGATCGGGCTACTCTGTCTCCGTTCTGGCCGTCCTGGCCTCGCCCGTCAAGTCGAAGTTGCGGCTTGAAGCTGAGAACGCGGTGCTTCGACATCAGTTGATTGTCGTGAGGCGCAGGCTGCCTCGTAGCGCGTCCGGTTCCCGAACCCACTAATCGCTGGTTCCTTATCCAGCTGTATCGCTGGTTTCCCAGTCAATGCTGCAGGTTCTCACAGTGATCCGGCCCGAGACGCTCGTGCGGTCGCATCGGGCCGGTTTTCGTTGTTATTGGCGTTGGAAATCATTGGGACGGGGAGGGCAGCCGCAGATCGAGACCGAATTGCGCGCGCTCATCCGGCGGATGAGCATCGAGAACCCGCTTTCGGGGAGCGCCGCGCGTCCACGGCAGGAGCTGCTCGAGCTCGGTTTTGAGGTCGCGCAATCGAGTGTTGTTCGCCAAATACATGGTCAAGCGGCGCCGGCCGCCAAGCCAGGCGTGGCGCGTCTTTCTGCGTAATCATGCCCAAGATATTGCCGCCATGGACCTGTTCGTTGTCCCGACCATTGGCTTCGACCTGCTTTATGCGTTGGTCATCGTACGGCTGGACCGCAGAGAGCTAGTTTGGATCAGCGTCACAACACATCCAACCGCGGAATAGAGTTGCGCGTCAGATCACAGAAGCATTCCCCTGGAATGAAGCCCCGCACTACATGATCCGCGACCGGGATCGCATCTATGGTGCGGTCGTCACACGCCGAATGCGCGCCATGGGCATCCGAGACAAGCCTATTGCACCGGCCTCACCCTGGCAGAATGGCTTTGCTGAACGGCTGATCGGATCGATCCGTCGCGAGTGTCTCAATCACGTAATCGTCCGTCGGCGAAGCGTATTTGCGTCGGGTCCTGAAATCCTACGCTGACTATTACAACCGTTTCAGAACGCATCGGTCTTTGAACAAGGTGCGCCGGTCTCTCGCTCGGTACAGCGCACCGGTGTCATTCGATCAGGCACCATCCTAGGCGAGACTCATCACCACTATAGTCGGATTTGAGGTTTTTGGTACACACAACCGCGTCCGCGCCTTGCGCCAATGGCGGCAGGCCCTTGCTTCCGCGAAAACTGAGGTGAAGGTCGCTCATCACTTGAAACCTCAAGAGCCGGATCCGAGTTGCGGCGTTCGACTTTCGCCGCGTCGGCCAGCATCAGCCAGGAATTCGCGACGCGGATTTCTGCCGCGGCTCCACCGGGCAACCATCGCAACATCTTCGACATCACGATGCGCGCGGCGGTGGTGCCCCGGATGGCGCAGATCGTCAGCGCCGATCGAATTCCGCGCCGGGGCGATCGAACGGCCTGTACTTGAACACGATGCCGATCGCGGCCGCCGCATCGCCGGTCGCCGCGTCAACCACCTCGCTTCACGCGCGACCTCGAACTTCGCGAGGCAGGCGCGCATGCGGCGCACCGTGCGCCCGTCGTAGTCCTGCGCCAGGTGATACCGCCACCACTGCGTCGGACGCCACCGCTTGACGCGGTCGGGGCCGATCATCGCGTCGCCATCGTTCCTTCCGTCTTCATGTCCATCTCACAACGTTCCTTATTTCGCGTCCGAGAGCCGGGGAGGCGCCGGCAACTGCCGGCACCTCCCACCTCGCCTTCACCACGCCGGGCCGTGCCCTGCCAGGCCGGGCCACGCCCACCGGTCATTCTTCGATCCCGTCACCGCGACCTCGAAGGTGCCGTTGACGGCGCCCAGTCTCCTATTCCTTGCGTGAAGCCAGCAATGCGATAGAGATCGACGACCAATTCACGATCAATCAAGGTCGGCAAATAGTGGACGACAATCGACGCTCCAGTCCCCGGCGACAGCGGGCGCGTGCGCATAGTGCGGCTGCCCCGGATCCGGACCGACGTCCGCAGCCTGAACGCGGGTCCTCCCACAAGACGTCCATGTCGCGCGGTCCCTGGTAGTCCGAAAATCGCGTTCTGCTCGACGATGAGGCCTGCGCGCGCGGGCGGGCCCGCGCTTGCGCAGCGGGCGGCGGCGACGAACGTCGCCGTCAAGGCCTCGCTGGGAACGCACGGCCGTCCGCCGTCCCAGCCAGAGCGATCCATGCCATTCGACGCCGCGATCTCCTCGTGGTCCGCCTCCGTGCGCATCTTCTTCGAGGTCAGACGCGCCAGCGCCTTCGAGGCCTGGTCGAGAGGATCGGCTAGGCGGCCTGAATGCATCAGCAACCTCTTGGTGCCGACAGCTACGAGCTTCAGCTTTCCGAATCCATGCTCCTCCGATCCGTGTCGGGGTCGACAGCCAGCGACGGACGTCGCGCAAGCGCACGACGTCGTTGCGGACGGGAAGACGGGTCGCGTAGCGGCGGCGCCGGAGGAACAACTCGACCTCGCGGTGGCATTCGCCGCAGAGCGCGATTAGATCGCCGCGCGCCTCGCGGCCGAGACGCCGGTAGGTGCGCATGATGCACTTCGAGCCGCCCCGCGGCGGAAGCGCGCGCGGAGCAGAGACGGCAGCGGCCGCGCGAGGCGGCGAGTTCGGCCAACCTGACAGGATTTGACCGCCATGCGTCGCTCGCGATGTACTTCCGATACCGCATATCGTCCCCCGGTCGTTCAATCGGGACCGTGGCAGACATGAATTACATCAAAATGGCTAATGTAATGGATCACATAACGAGCTTATAGCACCGCTCGGAATTAGATGTCCAATTCAGAGGCAAATTCCCCATTCTAAAGGGGATTTTTGTTAGGCCGGCGCCGGCCCCGAAGGCAGACCCCAATGGTGATGTCACTCCTATCCGGCTCACGGCGCGAAAGATCAGGGATCTGCGCACGACCTTCTGTCCGTGCGATGAACCGGTTCGGCACCTACACGTTCGATTTCGCGATCCCTGGCTACGTCCGGCTGACCGACGAAAATGCGGCTGGTGAGGAAATTCAACAGGCCTTTTCCCTCCGCCCGCCTGCGATTGTTGCTGAGAGTACCGACAATCAATTCACCTTGGGACGTTCCTTATGCCCGCCTACCGTTTCGTGCACGCGGCCGACATCCATCTGGATTCGCCTCTGCAGTCGCTTGCTCTTCGCAATCCGGAACTTGCGGATCTCATCGGCAACGCCAGCCGCCACATGTTCGTTGGATGTCGATTTGTTTCTCGACGAACAGGTGGATGCTCTCCTGCTTGTCGGCGATCTCTACGACGGCGAACGAGACCTCCATGAAGACGGCACGCTTTCTTGCTGAACAGGTCCGACGCCTGCATGCCGCCGGCATCAAGGTCTTCGTGATCCGAGGCAATCACGACGCCTTGTCTCCATCACTGGACTCGTTCTTCCCGAGGAGCGTGCGCCTTTTCGGCGGGCGTGCCGACGCCGTCGATCGTGCGCGACCGTGGGGAGCGGCCAATCGTCGTGCACGGGCTCAGCTTCACGAAGCCTCATGCGCCAGAAGGTCTTCTCTCGAAGTATCGGGCGCCCGTCGAAGGCACGATGAACATCAAACTGCATGCATACTAGCCTGGACGGCTCTCGGTCACGGACGTCTATGCCCCTTGCCGTGCGACGGATTTCGCCTGCTCCGGCTTCCGGTACTGGGCGCTCGGGCAGAGCCGCGAGCGTTTCGGCGGCTGAAGGTTCCTGCTGATCGTGATGCCGGGCATCCCTCAGCGATACCAGTGAAGGCGGGCCCGATCCGTGACGCTGGCGGCGGCAGTGACGACGGCACGATCATCGTCGCCGAGCACATCGTCAGCGTGGCGCAGTTCGAGCACGTTCTCGTCGACGCCCTCCGGGCGGAGAACTCGTCGATCTCGTCACCCGCGTCGAGACCGCGCTCGGTGAAGCCGCCGATAGGTCGAAATCCGACCATGTCGTCCGCTCGACTCGCCCTCTCGGGTGCGACGCCGCTGGCGTGGACGATCCGGCGTGACGCAGTCTTCTGCACACTGAAGCCGAGAGCCGATCCGCGGCGATCGGGAACGTCTCGATCGAAAAGTCAGAACGGACTGCCGGCGGCCGGCATCCGACACACGCAGCGACAGCGCCGATCCCGTCGAAGAGCTCAGACGGATGATGAACGAGGACGTCGTCGGCTGGAAGCGTTCCGCGCCAAGGCGAACGGCATCGTTAACGACTTGCTCACCCAGTTGCCGCCGGAAAGCCGGCGAACACTGGGGTCCGGGACGATGCCGGTGTTGCCCTGCTCATCAGGCAGTTGTCCGCAGAAGGCTCCGAAGAGGTGCTGGCCAGGCTCGCCGCGGCGGATTCCGACGGGCCACGCTAATGCGCGTCCGGAAGCTTGGACTTCGCCGTTACGGGCGTTTCACTGACGGGGCGATCGACTTCGGCGAGCGCGCCGCTGGCCAGGCCGATCTGCACATTGTTTACGGACCAACGAGGCCGGCAGATCAACGGCCATGTCGGCGTGCATCGATCTCCTGTTCGGCATCCAGACACAAAGCCGGTTCAATTTTCTGCATCTGATCCATACCCGGCTATCCGGATCGAGGCCGAAGTCGAGCAGGCCGGCGGGCTCAGTCATCTTGCGGATGAGAGCGACCGGAGTGGCCTGCTCGATGATGCCGACCGCCCGAGATTCCCGACGCCGTTCTGCTCGGACGACTCGGCGGGCTCGATGAAGCTCGTATCAGACGATGTTCTGCCTCGACGATGACACGCTCGAGGCCGGCGGCGAAGACATCCTCGCGAGCGAGGGAGACTTCGGCCATCTGCTTTTCTCCGCCGACCAGCCGGATTTGCCGATCTGAGCCACCGCCTCGGTTCGGCTCGGCGAAGCCGACGTCTTCTTCCGGCCGGGAAAACGATCGGGCGTGCTTCCGGATCTCAAGAAAGAGCTCGCGGCTCTCAAGGCTTCGCGGGACCAGCTCGATACGTGGCGTCCGAATTTTCCCGGCTGGTCATCGACCGCGACCAGGCCGCGAAGGACTACGACGAAGCGCTGGCGCAACGCGGCCGCACGCAGGCACGGATCGACGAGATACAGCGCCATCTCACCGCTCTGCCGCGGCTTGCGACGTTCGCAGCCTCCGAGCGGAATTGGAGCCGCTTCAGTCCTTGCCGCACGCCCGCACTTCGGCGGGTGAAAACTACAACCTGATGACCCGGCAGACGAAATTGGCGACGCAGTCCCAGGCCCTCGCGGACACAATCGCGGAA
>CAVTIW010000003.1:0-797248 GCA_963734795.1 uncultured Alphaproteobacteria bacterium | reverse complement strand
TTGAGGTCACCCGATAGATGAAGGGCTTCGGCGTGTTCAGCCGAGCCTTGATCTTGTCGTAGGTCCGCGCGAGGCAGACGTACTTGTCCCAGGTCGGCACCTGCGCGCCCCACAGATAGAAGCAGCCGATCTTGTGTTCTTTAATTGCGGCCATGGCGGGCATCTCGCCGTCGCCATTTTTTATCGTGACTGAGGACGATCCAGTTCTTCGCGCCGACGATCTTCAGCCATTCGTCGTCTCCCATGTCGTCCTTAAACTTGTTCGTCGGGCTGTCGTGGTATTCGACGCCGAATGGCGTTTGCATCTTCTGCAGCGCCTCGGGGAACCGCTTGCCGAAGCAGCGGTCGAAATAAAAGGTCAGTGAAGCCACTTTTTCTGTTGCCCCGGCACAACGCCCTCGAACTTCAATGCCTCGCGCACAGACCGGACGTCTATGCCGAAATCTTCCGCGATTACGCTGTCGTTCTCGCCAGCGTCAAAGCGGCCCTTCAAAATCCATGTGGGCACGCCGTTCACGGTCGGCGCGCCGAAATGATAGTCGTGGATCGATAATCATCGGCGAGGACGGCCCGGCAACGTGCCAACGTATTGCCACGCCCTCGTGCTCGTAATCAAACTCATGCAGCACCGGGCCTACGATCTCTTGCCATGCGAGCTGACCGGCCTGGGTGACCTTTAGGAGCTCCGTCCGTCCGCTCTCCTGGAACTCGGTGAACGGGAAACTCCGAAGCGCTTGAACTGGAACTCGGCGAAAGGATGCTGGCTCTTCAGTTCACGCTTCATGTAGTCCCGCGCAGCGCGAATGCCCGGCAAGGGTATCTTGGCCTTGCGGAACGCCGCAACTACGGCGAGCTCTATCAGTTGCAGATACGACAGGCGCTCGCGGTCTTGCTTCTCGGACAAAACCCGTCTGTCATCCGACGTGCCAAGCAACGACTGTTTGCGCGGATACTTGCGCATACCGAGCGGCTTCCCCGACTGGATAGGCGGGGATGTCTAAACGCTTGCGCCATGGCTCTATGCGACTGCCGCCTGCTGTTGCCAATCCTGGATACCCTAAAACGCTGCAGCCCCCTGGCCATTCTAACCGAGTTGTCCACTATAAACACGGAACTCGCGTGGGGAACAAGGGTTGAGGCGGGTGGCGACCACGCCAAATAGTAGCAAGGGCACAGCTCGCAATCGCGCGGCCTCACAGGTCCTCCCGGAGCCCCTTGAAGTACGGGTGCCGCACCTTTCCTTCCGCAGACTTCGCCCCGTACTCGATCTCCGCCAGCAGCTCAAATGAAGCCGGAGGGACGCTGCACGATCATGCCCGGAGGATAGGACAGCGAGCGACAGGTTCAACCGCGCCGATCACGGTGAGGCGCGGGGTCAGGGCTTCGTCATCTGTCATGGTTTAGGACCTGCTGGCCATCATCGAACACGATGTTGAACTGGATACAGGAACTCGGCTGGTCGGAGCCGCGTTGGTGATGCCGAAGAATGACGAAACTTGCCCAGCCGGGAGCATCATCCGCGACGCCGCGCTGCACAACCCGATTGGAGCAAGCTGGTTTCAGGCGAAATGCGAAACCATCATGGCCACGATCTCGGAGCGCTCAGGCAACGGGGCGGACAAGAGTAACACGGAGGGCACATGAGAGACATTGTGAACGAAGACGGCGAGATCATCGCCAAGGCAACGGATGACCATACGCTGGTAGGTGGCCACCACCGGCTCGCGGTGGCGGCCAGCCTCGGTCAAAAACTGTTCTGGCAAGATACCGGCGAACCTGTGAAGGTTGATGCCTTCTTCAGGGCAAGTTCTCATCGACGTATAGCTTAATGCGCTCGCCGCGCGGCATTCATGCTGCCGCCGCGCGATCCTCTTTGTCGGCCCCGCGCATGACGATCCTAAGCGCATCGTCCGGCAGCGGGCGTTGCAACGCCTTGGCCTCATCCCACGGTGCGCGCATCCAGACGTCGCGCTCCTCGTCGGTCGTCAAGATCACCGGCATCGCCTTCGGGTGGATCGGCTCGACCACGGCGTTCGGCGCGGTCGTCAAGAACCCGTAGACCAGGTGCAGCGGCCCCAATCAGAGGGCCTTGGCTCGAATGGGCAGGCGTCTTATCTTCGGAAAAATTCTTCGATCTCGTTACGGAACGCCTTCAGGCGCTCGTCGTACGAAGCAATACGTCGCATGAGAGTTTTTTCGAACTCGCGAAGGTTTTGCAATTCCGTCATCAGCACCAGCATTCCCAAGTTCTTTCCAACTTCCCCTCCGTTATGTTCGCCGGCGAAGCACATTGACCTGTTGCCGCAGGACCAGGTTTTCCGCTTCCAGCGTTGCTCTCGCCTTGAAGCGCGAAGCCAGGATACCGAGAATCAGCCTGAACAGATCGGTCATCAGGATGCGAGCTTACGCCGTCCGCCTGCTGCGTCTACGCCGAATCGAATTTTCGGTACACACAGCGATTGAGGCCCATGAGGCTGTAACAATATGCCTCTGCTACCCTCGAGAATGGTTCGAAAGCGAGACTCGATTATTCCTGTCAGAAAGCTTTCGATGGCATTATCGTCTATCTGTTAACCGACGCTAAGCAGATTTCTACCGCTTCCGACCAAGGCAGCAAGGCCTCGCTCGCTGAAGGCCACAGTCGCCATTTTTGCAAAATCAGCTCCGGAAGCGTCATCGCGATTTCGATAAGGCCGGCGAGATCCTTACTGGGTGCGCGCCACAAAAGAGGTCGGCCGCCACGAGGTCGCGCATCGACAACGACCGGCTTTACGCCGCGGGTGACGTGATCTCAGATCTTGACCAAGGTCGCGTCGGAACAGGTCGGCCCGCGACTCATGCCGGCCGGGCTTCGTGAACTACTTCGATCCTGCGCCATCTCGATATGATGCTTAAGTGCCGGTTTCTTCAGGATCCGGATTATCGTCGCCCCCGGGCTTGACGAGATCGGCTGTTTTCCTCAGCTGGCGGCCTTGCGATTGACGCCCTTGCGCAACGCAATGGCGTTGAGCTTGGTGTTAGCGGCCTTTTCTTCGTTCAGGTTCGTTGTCAGCAACCGGACGATGTCGTCGTGGCCGAGTTGTTGGGCCCACGCGATCAGCGTGCCGTAGCGGGCGATCTCGTAGTGCTCAACGGCCTGCGCGTTCGCCACGATGGCGGCATCGAGCACGGACTTGTCATCGACTTCGCCGGCGGTTTCGTCAGATTCCTTAATCAAGCCGTCGATAGCCGGGCAATCGGTGCCGGACGGCTTCTGGCCCAGCTTCTTGAACACCTGATCGAGCCGCTCGATCTGCTTGTTGGTCTCTTCGAGATGCAGCTTGAGACCCTGGCCGAGATCTCGATTGGTCGCCTGGCCGATCATCTTTGGCAGCGCCTTGGTGACCTGCTGCTCGGCATAATAGATATCCTGCAAGCCGTGCAGCATCAGGTCTTCCATTGTTTTGATGTCCTTAGAAAAGATACCCACGTGATCCTCCGGTCAAAAAATTGCGAACCCGAAGCCACGTGGCCAACTTTTTTGAAAGAAAGCAGTTCCCTGAGATCGCAGACTGCGAAATTACGTCGCAGACTGGCCACTCAATTGGTGAAGCGGATCTTGAATGAGACGACGCTTGCCGACAGCGCGGCTCCCACGCCATTGGCGGCCACGATCGCCCGGTCGCCTTTCAAAAGGCCTACCCAACCCAAACCATCAGTTCTGTGACAACGAGATGCATCGTGAACGACAGATCGGACGTCGATCCGCGCGGCCATGCTTACGGACTTGTGGAATATAGGACGGCGACGGCTGCGCAGGTGCCGATCCACGGAACGAGATTCCGAATTATCCATGCGGCCGCATATGGAAGATATCGCAGGGCGCAGTGCTTTACGGTCGCCACCAAGCATCCGGGAACCACCGGGCAACCGCACCCGTTGGGAAAGCGCGGCGCGGGAGAACTCCGCCTTTCATCTCAATCCGGGCTGGGCCTTTCACACATCGAAATCGGGGTCAATGGCGGCTCGCGGCCCCAACACAATCCCCCATGCAAAATGAGGAACATTTCTGGCTAACGTCTGTTGCCCGAAGAGGAACCGCAAAAAAGGAGAATCACATGGCGATGGACGAAAAAGAAACTGGCAATCTTATCGGCAGCGACAAGGTCGAAGGGACCGCCGTGTATGGAGCTGACGACAGCAAAATCGGTTCGATCGAACGCGTGATGATCGACAAGACCAGCGGCAGGGTCTCGTACGCGGTGCTCGGATTTGGCGGCTTCTTAGGGATCGGCAACGATCATTATCCTCTGCCCTGGCAGTCGTTGAAGTATGACACCAACCTCGGCGGATACCGAACCGGCGTGACGGAAACCCAGCTCCGTGGCGCGCCGAAATACGGCAACGACAATGACTGGAACTGGGGCGATACGACGCGAACGCGCGCCGTCAACGAATACTACGGTGTTCCGTATTGATCTGGATTACACGAGTGAGAAATGGCCGCCGTGAGGCGGCCTTTTTCACGCCTGGCTTTAATCCGGGCAGCGGCTTTGGGCTAAGTTCTGAGAAATACACGAACGCCGTTTCGCTTGACGATCCACCAAACCGTACCACCTGAGTGTCGGGATAGGGTCCTGCCCAGTCGCCGGTATCGATGTTTCCTCTGATCGCAGTGACGGGCGCAATCCGACGGAGTGCGACTAGAACGTCCGCGCGACCAATGTCGCCAGCGTGGGTGATATGCGCCACCCAGCGAGCCATCGCCGAGCCTCGGGCCGCAGGAGCCCGTGGGATTCCGAGATGATTCCGATCCTTGACCGATACAATGCGCTCATGCGCGAACAGCGCCGCGGCGGCCAGAGGTTTTCCGCGGTGGGTTCGGGAGAGCAGGAACTGCCGTAGGGGGCACACTGGCACAGCGAGACCCCCGGGCGGCCCGAGATCGAGCATTACGGTAATTGCCCGGTATGCGGCGCGCTCGTCGACATGCGAGATTTGCCCAGGTCTTCGCGCACATGCACGGCCAGGTACCACTCGAAGCGACGCCCTCTCCAGGGCGAACCCCTACCGTTCCAACTCAGCTGTAATAGCGCCCGCGCTGCGGCGGGCGGCGCGGCGGACGCGTCACCAGCATCGCCAGCGCAAAGCCGATGCCGCCGGCGACCAACAGCGCGCCGAGCGGATTGTCCTGAACCTTTTTCGCCACGGCTTGCGAACTATCGCGCAGCGTCTCGCCGCTGTTCTCGTAAGCGTCCTTGGCCAGGCCGACGGCGGCATCGGTGGCGTCGCGTGCGGCATCCTTGGCCTGACCGTGCATGTTCTGCACCGTTCCTTCGGCTTCGCGGGCGAGGCCCGAGGCCTGGGTCTTGGCATCCCCGGCCATGCTGCCCACGGCGCCCTCGACCTTACCGGCGAAATCCTTTGCCGAACCGGCAATTCGATCCTTGTCCATCGCGCTCACTCCTTGAGATGATTGTCGGTGAGCTAACCGTTGAAGCCTGCCCCTGTTCCGGCGTTCAGAAAATCAGCCCGCCGTCCACCACGATGGTTTGGCCGACGACATAGGACGCCAGCGGCGAGGCCAGAAACAATGCGGCGGCCGCCATGTCCGCTGGCATTCGCAACCGCTTCAGCGGGATTTGCTCGATCGCGCCTTCCCTCGTTGGCCATGCTTTCCCTCTGATCACCGCGGAGCGATCGCACTCTGATTAAATCAAAAGATCCCTGGAACGATCGGCCGGACAATGCGTCACAGAGCAAGGTGACGCAAGCGACACGGCGCGTCACTTGGTAGCGGCCCCAGCCCCACACGACAACACCCAGCCCAGGTTGGGGTCGCGCTAACGCCTGCTTTCATCACAAAAATCAGCAGAAAGGGAGATGCGTATGGTGCAATACGACTCCGGTTTACCTCACGAGAATCCCTGCGCCCAATGCGGCAAGCCGATAGCCGCGCCGGACTGGACTGAAAACGGTCCGCGCCGCATCTCCTATCTCTGGCATTGCCGGGCCTGCGATTACGAGTTCGAGGCGGTGGCATTTTACGATGCTTCGCACCCGAGCCAGGAAGCGCTCGCCGCCTACGCCGCAGCGGCCTAGGTTGTCCTTAAGTGTTTTTGCCGATCCTGCTGTCAGAAAAGCGTGGTGAGTTTTCTGACAGGACAAGATCCAAGTTGGGTGGGGTCTTTTGGAAGGCACCGCCGCCACGCGGCGGTCCAACATTGCACGCTCAGAGCCGCGACGGTAATCTGTGGCATGACCGAAGACGAAATCGCCGAGATGAAACTGAAGGAGTCCCTGCTCCGGGCCATGAGGCGGAATGAGGGGCAGGCGTGCGCGTCACGATCAAGAACTTCGTCGCGGCGGCCGAGCTGGTGAAGCACGACCAGGCCGAGTGCTTCGACGACTTTGGGCGGCCGGCTCTACATCCGCGAGCCGCTGTAGTCTTTTCGTCAGCGCGAAGCGCTCGCCGGTCACGGTTTTTGCCTACCGGAAAGAACTTGCCCTTTTTGAAATCTCTTTCCGTTCACGGGACGAGCCGGGAGCGCAACTGCCCTTTTGGATTTTTTGTTCTCTCGGCCAACCTCAGCAAGGGTGGCGTCTTTTCGATGCCAGGGGTTCAACAGTCGGCCGGCCTATTACCGCATACAGAACCGCAATCTCCCCTCCTTCACCACTTCCCACATCGACTTGAACGAGGGCTCCTGGGATTTAAGCCGACATTGACCAAATTCGTTCTGGCAGTGATAGCCGCCGGATCGGCGGGCCCTGAAGAAGAAAGGCCCCAGCGCACGGGATCGCTGGAGCCCTTCGCAGGAGAGTGCCGGGTGCCCACGCGCAAAACAGCCCGGCACCACCTCAGAACCCTGAGCAACTGCCGTTCCCCTCGTCAGTACTTAATTGGTTGGTAGAAGTCCGGCACCCGACCGCCGCCGCAAGCCGGGCGGGGGATGTGGGCCGGCAGCTTTCGTCGAGCCGTGGTTATTTCGAGTTTGAATCCGAGAAGATCTCCTTCAACCAGCTGAACCGGAAGACCGGCCACCGCATCAAGTACGCCAAGGTCGATGCCGACACGGGCGAAGAGGTCGCCAACGAGGACATCGTCAAGGGCTACAAGGTAGACACTGACACCTTCATCGAGGTGACCAAGGACGAGCTCGAGAACGTGGCGCTGGAATCGACCAGGACCATCGAGATCGACGAGTTCGTCGACAGCAGCGAGATCGAGCCGCATGAACATGAAGGAAACCGCGGCGATGACGGAAGCCTCCGGGCTGACGAACGAGCACGGCGGCGTCGAGCGGACTTCCGATGCGCGCCTTCAATCGCCTTCGCAGGACGCCGCGATCCGCTGGGCAGAACGGCTGCGCAAAATGACCGTGAAGGCTCCGCTGCAGTCGCTCTTCGCCGCGTTCGTGCTCGGATTGTGGGTGGCCCGCCGGCGCTAAGGAGGCTCGTTGGGTCGAAGTGCTCTGGTCCGGCAACTCTTTACGCGCAGCTTCGGCGACACGGCGCTCGCGAGATAGGACGGGGCTTCGCTCTGTTATCCCTGCGGCGGCTGGCCGTTGGAAGCGGACACGCCGCCATCCACGGCGACATTGGCACCGGTCATGAAGCTCGCGTCTTCGCTCGCGAGGAACGCGATCACCGCGGCGACTTCCTCCGGTTCGCAGACGCGGCCCAACGGGATCCGCTCGGCGAACTTCGCCAGCAGGTCGTTGTCGTCCATCATGTCTTCGGTCATGCCCGTCCGCGTGAGACTTGGACAGACCGCGTTCACGCGGACGCCCTTCTTGCCCATGTCGAGGGCGAGGGCGCGCGTCAGGTTGATGACGGCACCCTTCGCTGCGTTGTAGGGGCTCATGCCCCAATCGCCGCCAGTCCCTGAGACCGACGCCGTGTTCACGATCGAGCCCTTGGTTTTTTCGAGATGGGGGAGTGCCGCGCGGCAGCCATAGAATACGCCGTCGACGTCGGTCGACATCACGGTCCGCCATTTCTCGTCCGTGATGGAAGTCGGGTCGCCACCTTCGTGGACGCCTGCGTTGTTCACGATGACGTCCAGCCGGCCGAAGCGGTCCACGACCGCCCCGACATTCCGTCGACGGCGCTAGAGTCCGACACGTCGGCGGCCTGGACCATTACCTGGTCGCCGGGCAGACTCTTCGCGACCTTTTCCAGCGACTCGTTGTTGCGGTCCACCAGGGCCACCTTCGCGCCCTCTGCAACGAAGCGGCGTGCTGTCGCTTCTCCGATGCCGGAAGCGGCCCCCGTGACGATGACGATCTTGCCTTTGAACCTCTCGGCCATGGGCAACTCCTGCTTGGTCGCGCGACGACGATCTGCGGCTCAAACCCTCACGCGGCGCGCCGCTTTCTGGTCTGCGCGGCCTTTTTGGCCGATCGCGACTTTTCGGCGGCGGGCCGCTTGGCAGATGCAGCGCCGCCCAAGCGGCCGCCCTTCCTCGACGGCGAATGGTCTTCTTCTGTCCCGCGGCCGGAGCCGCTCTTCTTCCCGCCGTGCGTTTCCTTGTTCACGGTCGCCCAAGCGCGCCGTTCGGCCTCCTTCTCCGGAACGCCTCGGTGTTCGTAGCCTTCCTCGATGTGCTCGGCCTGGCGCTTCTGCTTGTCGGTGTAACTGGATTTGTCGCCGCGAGGCATGGGATCCTCCATCGATTGGAAATATTCGGTTAAGACCGGAAGAGCGCGTCCGTTCCAGTCGCGAAGCTGATCTCCGAAATAGGGCGTTCCCCTCGGGACTTCATAAGGCCGGCAGAGTCCGCCAAGGTTCGGGCGGGAACCGAATCTCGATCCGGTCGCCAACGAATATTCGGCCACCTGAGAGGACGACGCTCATGACACCGCATCGGAATGCCGGACGATCGGCGTCCGGCATGATCAACTTATGCTTGAGGCCGGTTCTGAATCGGTCGATCAGCACGCACGGTGTCCTCAGGCCGGTCAACTCGATGGCGGCTTCGGCGCCGAGCTTCAGGATCGTTCCCAGCGGCAAGGATTTCGAGGTCGAGGCCTGCAGTCAGCACGTTCTCGCCGAGGTCGCCGGGGCCGAGAATGCAGCCCTCCGCGCGCAGCGTCTTGAGGAGCTCGGAGGGGATGAGATGGACCTGTCGTGCGTTCGGCATCGTCGGGTCGTGCCGCACCAGGTAGCGATGACGGACGACCGGTCCGGCATGAGCATCACCTTCGACCCCGATGCCCTTGAGGAGAACCAGGCTTTCGTGTCGCGACTTGCTGAAGCGATGCTTGTCGTCGCTGGCGAGACCGACGATCCTTAGAGCCGAGGACGCCGTGGGTTCGGGATCGGATCCGTCGCTGTACATATGCTCGATCAACCGGTCCATCGGCCGGCGGTTCCGTGAGTACGACGTCTCGCCGAGGACTTGCGGCGTGGAAGGAAAGCCGGGCCTAATGCTTCGACGGCCTCGAGCCGGAACTGAATAAAAGGCGCGAGACGGCTCATGGCGAGGAAGCTGAAGACCTACCAGACTTCGCTGGGCTTCTACGATCTCGCGATCGCCGCGCCCTCCATGAAGGCGGCCTTGGAGGCCTGGGGTGCCGGCAGCAATCTCTTCCATCAGGGCATCGCCAAGGAGACGGGCGATCCCGCGTCGTCGCCGCGACGATGTCCAAGCCGGGCGTGGTGCTCAAGCGCCCGGCGGGATCGAGCGGTCGCTTCGCCGAGCACGCCGGTTTGCCCAGCGACCTCGATGGCGGCCACGCTGTGAGCAAAAATAAGAAGACCCGGTCGCTACCGAAAAAGCGGCCGACTCCCAAGGTCCGCGACGAGGAGGCCCGCAAGGCCGCCGCCGCATTCGAGCGCGAACAGAGGCGGCGCGATGCCGAGCGCCGCAAGGAGGACGCGGCAAGAGAGAGGGGGCGCGCGAAGCGCGATAAGATGGTCGCGAAAGCGCAGGCGGCGCTTGAGAAGTCCCAACGGGCTCACGAGGGACAGGCCGAATCCCTCGAGGCTGAACGGACCGCGATAGAGAAACGGATCCAGGCCGAAGACGCCCGCTGGGAGAGCGAGAAGGAGAAGCTAACGGCGGCGCTGCGCCGCGCGCGCGAATAGGCCGGCAAGACCGAGTTAACCATTCGCGGTTGCTTCCGAAAAAAATTCCGCGAGGGTCTTGAAACTTTTTCCGGCGTTCTAAATTTTTTCGGCGTCGCCATCGCGGCGGCCGGGACGCCTTCGGGGTCCTGCGACTTGAGACGGGCACCGGTCGTGTCCGGTGCCTCATACCCATCTTGCTCTTTGGAGGATTTGGCTATGCGCACTTACGACTTCTCTCCCCTGTTCCGATCGACCATCGGTTTCGATCGCCTGTTCGACCTCGCCGAGACGGCCCAGCGGGCCGCTGACGAAGGTTATCCGCCCTACAACATCGAACGCCTGGCCGAGGACCGCTACCAGATTACGTTGGCCGTAGCGGGTTTCTCGCCCGACGAGATCTCGATCACGGCCGAACAGAATGTGGTCACCATCGAAGGCGGCAAGACCGATGAGACCGAGCGCGAGTTCCTTTACCGAGGGATTTCGACGCGGCATTTCAAGCGGCAATTCAACCTGGCGGACTATGTCCAGGTGAAGAACGCGACGTTCGACAACGGCTTGCTCAAGATCGAACTGGTTCGGGAAATCCCCGAGGCCATGAAGCCGCGGCGGATCGCCATCAACGGCGCATCGACCGCCGACAGCGTCCATCAGATCGAGGCCAAGGCGGCCTGATATCCAATTCAGAAGTGTGTCGCGCGTCGCCCGACGCGCGGCACCGACATCGTCTGGGAAATGGAGGACAACATGCGGCCGACGACCGCTTTCGACGACAATGTTTTCGACCTCAATGCGCTGCTGCATCCGGGCACGGTCTTCGATCATCCAAAGGACGTCCTGGCGGATTCTTCGCTGTCGATGTCCGAGAAACGCGCGATTCTGGCATCCTGGGCATCGGATGCGTCGGCGATCGCTTCATGTCCCGCGCTGCGGGCGCCTGTCGGCCTCAAAGCGCCCGTCACCATCGATGAGATCCTGGAGGCTCTCCGCGAACTCGATGGCGTTCCCCGCAATCCGCCGGGCGGCAAGCCGAAGCGTCTGCGTTCAACGTCCAGGGCTTTGGCAGCCTAGTAGGGAGGACGCCATGGACGAAATCAAATTGCCGCACCGTCGTGGACCGGGTCGAACGCCGATGGAAGGCCAGGTTCGCGCAGCTACTGGAAGGCCAGTCGCGGCTCAGGCGGTCAGCCAGTGGAAACGATGACCCTCTCCAATCGCCGCAAGTTTGGCGTCTTCTGGAAGGGTCGTCCTTACGGCCGCCGAAGTCGGAAGGAACGCTCGACCTTTGCCGGGCCTGACTGGCCCGGGATCATCTCGCAAACAAGGACCGGGCGGAGGACGCAGGGCAGCGTCATCTCCGTTCGGCCCGTTCCATTGGCGAAAGCCAATGGTGCGGCGCAAAACTTCAAATCCGAAGCCGCCGTTGCCCGCCCTATCAGCGGCGACAAAGCAGCGCGCGGCGGTTGTAGCTGTTACTTGCCGTTCTTCTTGAACGTTTTGGAGGCATCCTTGATGGCCTGGACGGCCGCTTTGGGGCCTTTCCAGCCGATGATATCCAGGTTCTTGTCCTCAAGCTCGTCGGTCGCCTTGAAGAACTTTTCAAGCTCCTGCCGGACTGGCTTTGAGAGATCGCTCACGTCCTTGAGCGCCTGTTCCGAATGCGAATCCCTCGGCACGGCGAACAGGCGGTCGTTGCGTTCGGTCTTGCCCTTGCTCTTCTGCTCGATCTGAAGAATGCCGATGACGCGGCAAGTGAGGACAATGCCCGGGAAGGTCGCAGCGTCGTGTACGACCATGATATCGATCGGGTCGCCGTCGTCGGCCTTGGTCGAGGGCACGAATCCCCAATCGTGCGGATAAGTGAGACCTGTCAGCAATGACTTCGACAGCGTAAATGACTTGAGCTTGGGGTCGTAGTCGAACTTCGCCCGGCTGCCGCGGGGCGTTTCGACCACGACGTAAACGTCTCCGTCTTCAGTGAAAGGCGGCAGATTGATAAGATTTGTCATGGGCGGTCCTGGCTCCCTGCTTGCGGCATGTGCTCTGCGACTACGAAGCAACGGTTCCGTGGTTCCTTGAGCCCAGCGGCAATCCTCGCGTGTCGCACCAGACGGTAGGAACCCCACGGGTTGTCGGACGGTTGATTTCCCGCAACAAGCTCGGAGAGACTTGGCTTGGAGAGCACGATCATAGGAGAATTTGACACCCGACGCGACGCCGAACTCGCGATCGAGCACGTCGTCCAGGATTGCGGCGTGCCGCGAAGCGACGTTTTCGTCCAGCCTGTCGGCGGCGCGAACACGGCCGGGACGCGTCCCGCGGGCGCCGATGCCAAGGCCGCGCCGATGCCAAGGCCGCGCCGATGCCTGAGGCGCATCAGAAGCTGGAAGGGTCGCTTGAGGTTTCGGTGGATTGTCATGGAGACGACCCCGAACGGATCGCCACCGCCCTGAAGGCCGCGGGCGCGAAGGCCGTCCGGACGAAGTGAGGTTAGCTGTCGAGGCTGATGCCCTTCTTCCAGTTGTCCGGATCCCGGCGGCTGCCGTCCGGCAGGATGCGGTGTTCGTGCATGTAGCGGGCTGCGACCTCGAGCGAGAGCGACGTGGCCTTCGAAGTCGATCTTGTCTACGTCGGCGTCGCGGAAGGCGCCGGTGTCGAAGACGGTGCGCTCGGGCTTGTTGTTTTGTGTCACAGTCCGCACTCCTTCTTGAAAAAATCGATTGCCTCCAGCTCGCGCTCGGTAAACTTGCTGCGCAAAATCATCGCGAAGACGAACGCGTGGAATCCAGGAATTGCCCGGCCATCCTTACACGGCGCTAGGCAGCAGACGGCAGCTGGTACGCGTAACGCTCGCTGCGTAAAATCGATTACGGCTGCGTAAAATCGATTATGGGTGGACGCCGAGCTTCACGTAGGCGCTCAGGATGAGCGTGAGGATGACCGACGGATCAAGCTGAAGCTGGGCAACGGGTCCCGTGAGTCCTTTTCCCTAAATCTCACGCAAAGCGCGACAAGGTGACGGCCGAACGACTGAATGAACGCCGATCCGTCCTTTGCGTCATCTGAGTCGCTCATCGTCGTACGATAGCAAATCCATTGCCTGCCCGTACGGCTAATTGTTCAAAACTGGTCGGCCAACTCAATCTCGGCCTTCAACGCGTTGATGCGGCGCGCGGCTTCTTTGGCGGTCAGGTTCGGCTCAAACAGTTTTGGTTGATAAGCCTCGGCGCTGAGGGTGCGCAGGGTCGCCAACTGCCGCGGTGCCATTGGGGCGTCGATCTGATCAGGTAGGTGCGACATGGGAACTCCAAAGATTTTTTGCGTGGCCCGCATTCTTAACTTGAAATTTGTTCTTTGTTTGTTCTCTATAGGCTCCAACCCGGTGAGGTGAGCCATGGACAATAAACTGAACGAAATCCGCAGGAAAATCAGCTCCTTACGATCTGAAATGCTGAGTGCTGAGGATACCATCCGCAAACAGGTCAACCGGGACGAGGACTGCTCGGAAGCCTCGATGCAGTTGATGGCCATGCGGGTCGTCATGCTGGGCATCATCGGTGAGCGAAACAGGCTCGGCGGAGAGGAGCGGCTGCTCAATGTCGATGAGCGGCTGAAGGTGGATTACCGCGCCGTCAGCAGAAAGCCTCTGAAAGGCGCGCTCGGCCGCCGTGAGCGATGACCCGTTGGAGTGGAAAATCCAGACCCTGCGCGGACAGCTCGTCGAATTAGGTTCGGCCATCCGCCAGCTTAATCAAGCCGGGTTGGACAGTGCGACGGCGCAGCTCCTCCTCTCGCGCAAGCGGGCGGAGTTGGAAGACTTGATGAACAGAGGCCGCTCCGATGTCACTCGATCCGCTCAAATGGTACGACCACAACGCGGATAACCCGCGCTGGATCAAGGCGCTCGCCGAAGCCCGGACGTTGGCTTGCCGCGAGCTGGTGCTACCACCACGTCCAGGCCATCATCGTCTCGATTGATCAATATGCTGAAGCGGCGCTCGGCAACCGGAATTACTTTCTGAACAAGCCTTACGGCATTGGCGGAGGGAGAAGGGATCACATTCCCTGACGCGCTGAGGCCATGTTTAAAAATGATTCCTCGGGAAAAGCGGACGGACTGCCAATGAAACTTACCGAAATCCAGCAGCAAGCCGTCCAGGCGCGGATGAACATGATCGTCGGTGCCGAGGAATACGACCGCTTGTTTCTAGGTGTGATTTTCAGCGAGGTAATCGGCGGAGTTCTTTACGCGTTTGCGCAAAGTGAGACACTCGCCGCCGAGATCGAGGACAAGTACGCACTGCATTTGTCTATCGTCGTCGGACAGATCGCCGGCACGCCGGTCGAGTTTGTCCAGTTTCTGTCAGCCGAGCTGCACCAGCACCATGGTTAGCGGCATTGACCGCACAACAGCCTATTTTGACGACATTATTGAGCGTGCTGTGGCGGCACGTGCGGTGCCGCGCCAGGTATGGTCAGAGGCCAGGCGCAATGAATGCCATGAAAATAGCGAACGGTTTGTTCGGGCACATGGTGGGTATTCCGTCGTCCGCGGCTGGCTCGTAGGTGGCGGTCATTGGCTGATGCCCCACAGTGTCGTGCGGCAATCATCAACGGGGCTGTTGATTGACGTTACGCCGGCAGACGACGAATTTCCGTTTGTCGAACATCGTGGAAGCGAGCAGGATTTCGCGACATTGCGAATTGGCAGAGATGGGGGTTGGCTCCATCCCGCACCACCAATCTCCTGAGCGAACACCACGTGCGAGTGGTTGGCGTTCCGAACGTGTCCTCTAACATTCGATGATGCCCTTTATGAAAAAACCTGTCAAAATTGCACTCACGTTGAGCGTCGTCGTCAGCCGCATCATCAAGCTGAATGCGGGCTTGCAGAAGTTTTGGTCCAACAGTCATGGATGGGCGCCTATCGAGGCGGCCGGTTTGTTGAGCAAGTCCCGGTTGGATTGGCAGGTCTCCCTCTCCGAGACCCTTTCTCTCTGGATTCAGGAGCCGCCGAAGACGCTCACGGCGGGAGAATTGATCCTGGCTTGGACTAACCTTGGAAGCCTGGTCGAAGGCACCCTCAAGATGTTTCTGTCTGTCTGGTACAAAGACTACGCTGGAGACATTGATAATCTGAAGCTGGCGAAAGTTTATGACAAGAAGAAAGACAAAATACTCGATCCGGATGGTCTAACGCTTGAGCCTCTCAGGAAGTACTTCGAGTTTAAGAAGCTTCTCGGTGCACCTAGCATGACCCTTATTCAACTTGTTCAATGGCGCAGGAATGCGATCCATGCTTTCAAGGACAAGAACATTGGAACGACGGAAGAGTTTCAGGAGGCGGTGCGCTCGTACTTGGACATGCTGCGTGAAGTAAATGACGGACTGCCTTATCCAGAAACTCCTATGTGCCGAAGGAAATTTAATCCCGTTCCGTGTGGAGAGACGGCAGCATAGCAAAGGAGCGCCTCACGGCGCTCCCTCTCGCTACTCGGGCGAGGATTTCACACCCGAGCCGACTACTCTGCCGCCGACCTTAAGGTCAGGGGGCAACGAACAGATCGCCGTATCAGTGACGTCAAGATCGCCTGTTACAGTGAGACCTTCCGGCAAAGCCGTAAGTTTGGTTTTTCGCAGGATCAGGTCGCTGTCGATCGTCATCTGCCGAGGCAGAACCGTCGTCGGTACGCCTGTGAAATTCATCGAGCGTGAAGCCCTCTGGCAGGAAGTTAAAGACCGTGTCCCCTTTGATGTTGTGGGGCTCAAATCGCAGCATTCATTGCTCCAGATGGGTCTTCCGTCACGCCCGGAAGAGACGTGACAAAGACCGCAGCCCTCCTGGGAAACGGTAAGCGTGATGCTCGGATTGTGGGACAGGGACCGGCTTTTACAAGCCCCCGAAAGGAAGAGCGTCTGGTTTGCTGCATACGTACCACGCAATAATTCTGCGTCGAGACCGGGAAGAGAGTCAGCAGATCAAATGCGTACTGGAGGCTGACGCGTCCGGCCACGCCGGACCAGGCCCTACTCGCTCTGCTCCCCGAGCCGCTTCGCGTCTCAGCCATCCGGTGACGATCCCTCGCGCAAGAGCATATGGTGCCCCTCGCCGGGAGCGCTCGATCCCGTCTCCCGCCTGCCGGCGGCGCTATGCTGAGAACTCCTGCGGGCGCACTTTTAGGCCGGTCTCGGGGCTGCACTCGGTCCCGCGCCCGGCTACGCCGCCGCTTTGCTGGCGCTCCTGCGGGTGCGTTTTTCCTAGGCCGGCCAAGCCAGCGCTGCGCTCATGGCGGTTGTTTTTCAGACGAAGGCTATGGGGCTTCGCCCCTCGCGCGGGCAAGGGGCCGAGCCTCGGACGCTGCGCGCCCTGCGGCCGCACCAAGACCTCCTTGCCCTTGCTACCCCAGTCCTCGCCGGACAGGCAGGTGTTCATGCCGGGCATGAACACCTGCAGGAAGAAAGCCAGCGGAATGGCCGATGCCACCGTTAAGCCGAATGGAGCGAATCTCTTGGTATCGAGCTAAGGCTGACAGCTACGCCACACGTCCGGGCTCAAATTGGTGCTGGCGATTGGAATTTCTCTTACTACTACCACTGGTTGATGGTAGTGTCGAAGGGAAGAGTGAACAAATGACACGCAGTTTCTACACCATTGGCTACGAAGGCTCCCGAGTGGAGGAGTTTGTCGCGACGCTGCAGCGCGCTGGTATTGAGACGCTAATCGACGTTCGTGACCTGCCACTGTCCCGCAAGCCCGGATTCTCCAAGTCCGCCCTGGCGGAAAAACTTGAAGCCAACGGCATTGCCTACGTCCATCTCAAAGGGCTCGGTGACCCCAAGCCCGGCCGCGAAGCGGCGCGTGCGGGCAAGCATGAACTATTCCGGCGAATATTCGGGCGGCACATGGCGACCGACGTGGCCCAGCGCGACCTTGAGCGCGCTGTCGAGTTGGTGCGCGGCAAACCTTGCTGCCTGATGTGTTTCGAGCAGGATCATTGCCACTGCCATCGTTCCATTGTCGCTGACCATATCGTTGAACACACCGGCTTGCGCCTAACGCATCTGTCGGTGGGAGGCAAAAGCGCCGTCCATGAACCAGTCCCCTACCTCCCAGGGTTTGCCGTCGCCTGACGGGAGCACGGACGAGGCCATCATCATCGTCAAGGCTGCGCCACAACTCAGCGCTCGCCATGGGGAAACCGTCTGCACTGCCGCCGTTACCCGAGATCGCCAATGGGTGCGGCTCTATCCCATTGCCTTCCGGACCCTGGAGGATGCCCAGCAGTTCAAACGCTGGGACGTGGTGCGCTACACCTCCCAGCGCCCGCGCGATGACAAGCGGATCGAAAGCCGGCGGCTCGACCACCATAGTCTTACAATTGCGGGCGCGTTGCCGCCGCGCGAGCGCTACGGCCTGGTTGCGCCCATGGTGGTGGAAAGCCTGGAGGAGGAACGCCGCCAAGGCCGAAGCCTCGCCTTCATCCGGCCGAACATTCTCAGATTCATCGTCGAGAAGAAGCCGGCGGACGAGTTGGAGGACGAGCGGCAGAAGTACGAGATGGCCGCCAAGCAGGCCGACCTTTTCCTGGGACCGATTATTCCCTACGCGCCGTGCCCATACCGCTTCAAGTACGACTACGAGATCAAGGACGGCAAGCGCACCGGCACGTGCCAGGACTGGGAGACCGAGGCCACGTTCTTCCATTGGCGCAAACAATATTCCGAGGCCGACACCATCAGGCGCATGCAGGCCCGCTGGGGCGAGGAACTGCCACAGAAGGGGCTCCTGTTCGCCATGGGAACGCACTCGCAGTATCCCGATACGTGGCTGATCAACGAACTCATCCAGATGCCCGAGGCGGGTCAATTCGCACTGGATTTATAAGGAAGCGAAAAGAACTGGATTGCACCGCATGACAATAACGCTCGCATGGCTCCGCAGAAATAAGGCCCTGAGACCATAAAGAAGGACATGTCGTTTGGTGCGCGCTCAACGACGACCGTCCACTGTTCGCATTTGCCGGCATCTGGACCGAATTTAGGGGCGACCGGGGCACGAAGTCCAAGCCCATTCCCGGCCCCCCATAACGTCTACGGCTTCCTGACAACCGCGCCCAACTCCATCGTCGAGCCCATCCCTCCCAAGGCCATGTCGGTGATCCTGACGACGGATGAAGAGCGGGACTTGTGGATGCGAGCGCCTTGGGACGAGGCGAAGGCGCTGCGACGCCCGCTGCCCGACGACGCGCTCAAGATCGTCGCTCGCGGGGCCGACAAGGAGGATCGGTGGCAGCGTAGTGAACATACCTAATTAGGCATCATAATTTCTTCAAGAAGCGCGGCTAATTTAGCGTCGATCATCGCGGGCCGGATGTACGCCTGCGGGATCACAGGCCCCGGCTTTCATATGCCGAGAGACGCGGCGGTGAAGGTATTCACCCGACGCGGCAACGACTGGACCAACCGGTTCAGGAAGATCGCCGCGGACGCTTGGCATATCAATGCCGGGTCCGCGATCATCGACGGGGAAGTGGAAGTGGTCGTCCTGGCAGCCGATGGCACCACCGACTTTTCAATTCTGCAAAACGAACTCAAGGGCAAATCGACCAACACCGTGATGGTCGCCTTCGATCTGCTGTACCTCAACGGCTACGACCTGCGAAAGCTGCCCTTGATCGAGCGGAAGACGCTGCTCAAGAAGATCATCGCCAAGACCGATATCCAATTCAATGAGAGCTTCGAGGTCGATGGTCGCGAGATGTTCAAGCATGCTTGCAAGACGGGCCTTGAGGGCGTCGTCTCCAAGGTCAGGGACAGCCGCTACAGTTCAGGCCGGGGCAACGATTGGGTCAAGAAGACCTGCGCGCAGCGGGAGACGCTGGCAATCGCCGGCTTCGCCATGAAGGAAAACAAGTTCGACGGGCTTTACCTGGGCCGCCGAAGCGGCGAGGGACTGGTCTATGCCGGAAAGGTCGACCATGGTTTCGACGGCGTTTCCGCGAAGGATCTCGAAGCGCGTCTCAAACCGCTGGTCCGAAAAACACAACCCGCCAAGCGGATCGCGCACCGGGGAATCTGGGTCGAACCGTCCTTACTCGCAGAAATCGAATACCGGGCAAAGTCCGCCGAGGGTAAGGTGCGGCATCCGTTTTTCAAGGGCATCCGCGAGGATCTCTGATGGCCAAGGACGCGTTTGACCGGTGGTGGGAGTGGGTTGAAAAGCCTGCAGACAGCCCGCTGACGATTCCAGCCTATTTGCATGATGTCGTGATGCAGCTTCCGCCGGAGCAGCGGCAAGGACCATGGTAAACGAGGCGGTGCGACTCGCCGACCCTGACGCGCAACGATGATGGCGGCCCAATGACCTGTGAATTCCGGCATGGTCGTCTGTTTGCGGCAAAACCGGTTGCAGTGCCGCTACGGCATTTGGTCGCCGTTCAAGTCGAGAGATTGAGCACGCTGCTCGCGCCGGCTCGCAGTTCTCAAGCCTGAATGCCATGAGGCGTACGGCGTGTTCTTGACCATCTGCCTGTTCAGATCGGGCGACCCGTCGGTCCACCACACGGGACCGCGCTCGCCGAGCTTTCGTTTGGCGACGTCGACCGCGTGATGTGCTGCGGCTTCGGCGGTAAGGTCCTTCGAGAGCTTGGCCGACCGGACGGCGCTGCGCGCAGCCATCAGTTCGCGCACCAGCGCGGACCGTACCGCCGCCGACAAACCCGGATTGGCCAGCCGCCAAAGTTTGCCGCGGACGACGAAATACCGGCCGTCGGGCGTCACGGGATGCTTGAGGCCGGCCATCAGATGAACGGCTTGCCGCCGGTCACGGCGATCGTCGTTCCGGACATGTAGCTCGACAGCGGGTCCGCCAGCATGACATAGGCGGTCGCGAGTTCGGCGGGCTGGCCGGGGCGTTTCATCGGCACCTGCTTGCCGAAGTTCTTCACGGCGTCGTCGGGCATCGTCGACGGAATCAGCGGCGTCCAGATCGGACCGGGAGCCACGGCATTGGCGCGGATGCCCTTCTCCGCGAGCATCTGCGCCAGGCCGCCGGTGAAGTTCTGGATCGCGCCCTTGGTGGTCGCGTAAGCCAGGAGCATCGGGTTCGGCATGTCCGAGTTGACGGACGCGGTGTTGATGATGGCGCTGCCGGGCTTCATGTGCGGCACGGCCGCCTTTGTCAGGTAGAACATCGCATGGATGTTGGTCCGGAAGGTCTTCTCCCATTCCTCGTCCGATATGTCGCCGATGTCCTTGAACGTGGCCTGGTGGGCAGCATTGTTGACGAGGATGTCGATGCCGCCGAGATCGTCGACTGCCTTCTTGATGACTTCTCGGCAATGCTTGGCGTCCTGCAGGTCGCCGGGCACCAGCACGGCCTTCCGGCCTTCTTTCTCGATGAGTTTCTTGACCTCGGTGGCTTCTTCGGTCTCGTTGAGAAAGGCGATCAGGACGTCTGCGCCTTCGCGTGCGAACGCGATCGCGACTGCGCGGCCTATGCCGCTGTCGCCGCCGGTGATGACGGCCTTCATCCCCTTCAGCTTGCCCGAGCCCTTGTAGCTGGTCTCGCCGTGATCCGGACGCGGCTGCATTGCGTCGGTTGAGCCCGGCGTCGGCTGCTTCTGGGCGGGGAAGGGCGGCTTGGGATAGTCGGGCGTCATCGAGCTCTCCTAATTGTCGATATTCAATGATGGACTGCGCGCTCGGTTCCGGATCGCCGGTGCTGGACGCTGCCAAACACCTCGTCAGACGCCGCCACAGCCTCCCTGGACGACGAAGCTGAGCCGGGGCGGAATCGAATTTTTAAACCCGGCGCGTGATGGCGGGCCGCTGGCGTCAAGCGGCAACTTCGGCAGGTCGGCGACCCAGACCAGCCCGCCCTGGCTTGTGAAGGAGAGGGTTCGATCGCCACTTTGGGCCTGCGCGATGCCGAAGATCCTGCGAGATCCCGTGTGATCTCGCCCGTCGTCGATCACCAGCCGGCGGGGCTTGGGAAAAACGGCGTATCGGATAGACTGAGTTTTGGCCTTAGTCGGCTTCGCAGAACCGGATCATATCGCCGAACGGGACGCCGGGCTCGGTGCGGCTCCCGACACAGGAACGATCTGCCTGGTTTTTCGTTTGGATGGCGACCGAGTAGGGAGCGGTGCCGTGGCCAAAGAATTCATCGCCAGACACGACCTTGAACGAATCGCTCTACAAGAAATCAGGGCTTTCCCGGGCTGCGAGCACGTGACGGACGTTGAGATCGAACACCAGATAGACCGGGCGCTCAAAACAAACTGGACTTTGCACGTCTATACTTGCGAAGGCGCCAACATGGAGCGCATCCAGTACGCGATAAATACCACACGACAGAGGTTGCGGCGCAGGTACGACCTGCGGCGGGAATTGTCCTCTTAGATTCGAGTGAGCGCGACAATGATTTTGAGCCTTTTTATTTCAGGCATCGAAACCACTCTCATGACGATCGAAACGACCAACGCCATCGCCATGCGACCGGGAATGATCGCGGACGGCGAGGTCGAGCCGCTACGGGAAACTGAATTGACGGTCAGGGAAAAGCTGGAAGCTTTTGCTCGGACCGGACCCGACAAACTGGCAGATGTTTCTAACGCGGTAATCCTTGGCAACTTCCGTGCCGCCATTCGCGCGAATGAGATTTGCCTAAGGCGCTTGCAATTGTCGGGTTGATCGAAAAAAAGCGGCCCCTTTCGGGGCCGCCCAAACGCTCCAAACAGCTTCCTCACTTCCGGTTCTTGTTCATGTCCTGCGCCATCTCGAGATGGTGCTGCAAGGTCGGCAGGGTTTTGCCGGCCCAGTCCTTCAACTTCGGATCATCGCCACCCTTCGCATAACGCTCGAAGAGCGACACCGCATCCTTGTGCGCACTGACCTGCATCGGATCGTATTCGCTGGCGAAGTCTTCCGGCTTGGTATCGCGCAGCTTGTCGAGCTTTTTCTGGGAAGAGTCATCGAGAGAGGTGGGAAGCGCGGCCTTCATTTCGCCGGACACCATTCCCTTCAACTCTGTGCTGGTCTTGGTGTGATCCGTGATCATTTCGCCGGCAAATGTCTTCTCCTGGGGATCCCCTTTCTGTTGCGCTATCTTGGCGGCGTCGATCTCCAACATGTCGCTCATGGCGGCTTCCTTGATGAAGTCTTCTGTCTTCGGCGCGATGCCAAGCGTCGAGTTGACGCCGGTCTTTTCTCCCATGGACTGCGCATAGGCCGCCGTCGACAAAAGAGCCGAAGCAAGGGCGAGGGTGGCAATACTACGTTTCATGGTGATCCTCCTTATGCCGCTTCGGCGTTGACCGCCGTGTCGGCGAGTTTGGTCAGCGTGTCGTCGGTCTTCTTCTCCTCGGCCAGCGTCTGATCCAGAAGCTTGACGGCGTCCTTCATGCCGAGCTTGCCAGCCCAGCTCTTCAGAGTGCCGTAGCGGGATATTTCGTAGTGCTCGACCGCCTGGGCGGCAGCCAGCAAGCCGGCGTCAAGCGCCGGCTCGCCCTTGTATTCGTCCATGATCTCGGTGCCCTCATCGAGGATGCCCTCGATTGCGTCGCACTTCTTGCCGCGAGCAGGCTTGCCGATCTGTTCGAAGATCTGCTCCAGCCGCTCGATCTGGCCCTCGGTCTCGTCGTGGTGCTTCTCGAACGCGGCACGGAGCTGATCGGAGTTGGCGGCCTTCGCCATCTTTGGCAGCGATTTGTAGATCTGCTTCTCGGCGTAATAGATGTCTTTTAGGGTGTCGAGAAAAAGGGCGTTCAGGTCTTTGTCGGCCATCGGACTCTCTCCAAATTTAGAAGTGAAAGACGTCAGGCAACCCGACTTCCTGAGGAAAGTTCCGGGAGCCGCAGACGGTGCGCGCGCGATCACTATTGCCAGACAGCGACGTCGGCGGCCGAGGGATCCCTCCAGCAGCCGCCGAACTTGCGGTGATCGAAGTGGATCGTATTCCCGCGGCGGGTGAAAAGGCGCGCGCTCGGACGTCGCCATCGCCAGCGTCTGCGCAAAGCGTGATGCCCAGCGACGCTCGATCCGGTTCACAATGTGCTGCGGTAATCTGATTTCATCCATGGCGCCTCTCCCTGCTACGCCGCCAGGGCCCTTGACGTCGAACACAGACGGTTTGGCTTGCCGCCCGGCGGATGGTGCGGACCGCCGTCGAGTTCGCACAGGGCTTCAAGTATCTCGTCGATGGTGACGGGCGCCTTGAGGCCCGCCGGCGCCCGCAGCGCGGGGCAGGACGCGATCGCCGATGCATCGGATGCCCACGACGCCAGAATGGCGCGCTTCTCGGAGATCGACAGCGAGGGATGCGCCACCACGTCTCTTGGATGATCGAAGACGGTTCCGGGGTGCAGCAGCGCGTTGATGTCGAAAACATTGTCGTCGAAAGCGGTCGTCGGCCGCATGGTCTCCTCCATTCGTTGACGATGTCCGATGCCGCGCGTCGGGCGACGCGCGGCACGCTCCTGAAGTGGATGGATCAGGCCGCCTTGGCCTCGATCTGATGGACGTTGTCCGATGTCGGTCGCGCCGTTGATGGCGATGCGCCGCGGCTTCATGGCCTCGGGGATTTCCCGGACCAGCTCGATCTTGAGCAAGCCGTTGTCGAAGGTCGCGCCCTTCACCTGGACGTAGTCCGCGAGGTTGAACTGCCGCTTGAAATGCCGGGTCGAGATGCCCCGATAAAGGAACTCGCGCTCGGCCTTTTCGGTCTTGCCGCCTTCGATGGTGACGACGTTCTGCTCGGCCGTGATCGAGATCTCGTCGGGCGAGAAACCCGCGACCGCCAGCGTGATCTGGTAACGGTCGTCGGCCAGCCGTTCGATGTTGTAGGGCGGATAGCCTTCGTCCGTGGCCCGCTGGGCCGTCTCGACGAGGTCGAACAGGCGATCGAAACCGATGGTCGATCGGAACAGGGGAGAGAAGTCATAAGTGCGCATAGCCAAATCCTCCAAAGAGCAAGATGGGTATGAGGCACCGGACACGACCGGTGCCCGTCTCAGTCCCGAGGCCCCAGAGGGCACCCCGGAAGCCACCTCCAAGGTGGCGCCAAATGAATTAGCAAAACCGGTTTTGGTTTCAAGAGGGGCGCGAAAAAATTTCAAGAGGGCGACTGGGCCGGAACGCGGTGATCAGGGAGCGCTGGTTAGCTCGCGCAGCGTCGCGACAACATGGGCGCCGCGATACGGCTTCGGCAGGAAGACGCTGCCGTCCGGCAAATCGTCTTCGTCGACCGTGACATGACCGGAGGTCGCCACTATCTTGATCGGCGGCCAGCGGTCTCGAACGAACCGGGCGAGTTTCAGCCCATCCATCGATCCCGGCATTTGGATATCGGTAAAGACGACGTGGATATCGGGACGCGCTTTCAGGATGGCGATGGCCTCGTCCGCGTTGGCCGCCTGGATGACTTCGAAGCCCGCGCTTTCGATCGTCTCAGCGGAATCCAGCCGCAGCAAGAATTCGTCTTCTACGATCAAGATCACCGGGGCTCAAACGCGTCATTACAATCCTCCGCCCGTGCCAAGCGGGTTGAGGACGTTTTGTTCCGGTCTCTTCCGTCTTTGCTTCGACGCGTAGTCGCTGGACCGGCGCTCCACCAGGCCGGGTTGACGGAGGCTGCCGGACCCGGCCAAAGCTACCGACGGAGGGGACGGCGTCCTCCTAGGCTGCTTCTTTCAGCAAACGTTCCTGACTGGCGTCCTTGAGTTCCTCGGTTATCACCTTGAAACGGACCAATTGGGCGGGACCGAAGGCCGTTGAAATTGCGACATCGGCCGCGTCACGTCCCCTCGCAATCACGATACGTCCAATGCGGGGATGGTTGTGTCTCGCGTCGAAGGTGAACCAGCGACCATCCAGGAACACCTCGTACCACGCGCTGAAATCCATCGGGGCCGGATCGGCTGGAACGCCGATGTCGCCGAGGTAGCCCGTGCAGTAGCGGGCAGGGATGTTCATGCATCGGGAAAGCGTCACGGCAAGATGGGCGAAATCCCGGCAGACGCCGCGGCGTTCCTCGTGGCCCTCCGACGCGGTGCGGTCCCCCCGGGCATGGTGGTAGCCGAATTCAATGCGGTCGTGGGCGTAGTCGCAGATCGCCTGCGCTCGCTGCCAGCCGCCCTGGATGCCGCCGAAGAGCGACCAGGCGAGGTTCGAAAGCTTCTCGGTGTCGCAGTAGCGACTTGCCAGCAGGAAGGGGAGGACGTCACCCGGCAGCGCCGCTACGTCCCACTGATGCGCGGACGGGCAAACCTCATCCGGCAGGCCGCTATCCTCGACGACGAACTCGCTGCGGACTTCGAGCAGTCCCGGAGGTGCGACGAGGCGGGTACAGATGTTGCCATACGGATCGAAGTAGTCCCGCGCGTCCACGGCGGGCGAAAACTGCATCGACTGATCGCTGAGAATGTCCCCGTCTCGCGAGGGGTGGGTGGTCAGCATGAGCACCATGGGAACCGCGTATGGACATTGAAAGGCGATGTCGTAGCCTGCCCGAATTTTCACAAAAACCTCCTGATCTTGTTGCGTGGGGAAAGCGCAAACAGCGAGGTTCGTTCCGAGGAAAAGTGATTGAATTTGGGCGAAAAGAAAGTGCGGTAATGGCCGTCCTTGCGTGACGGGACGCCGAGTATTTCGGCCCGTCAATCAGCCTCATCAACTAAACTTGCGATCAACCGAAGCAAAGCTTGATGCTCTGGCCCGGATTTTCCGGGCCCAAGAAAGGTCCCGATTTCGATCGGTGTCACCTTGCCACCCGAAGACAGATTTGCTCTGTGCTCATTACGCGGTTATCCGCACCACGACACAGCAGCCACTTGTCGCCGTTTTCGCTGTGATAGATTTCTCGCTGACCGTCAGACATTCGCCGGTCCTCCTGTTTCAGGGTTAGCACGTTTTAAGATTGCGCGGTTCGTAGAGAGCAACGGTTCTCGACTCAATCGATGTCGTTGTCGTTGCTTCGGGCTCCCACGCCGGCCTTCGGCCGCATCTCATCGATCATTTTCGACGCCTCGGCCTTGGTCAGGTGCTCGTGAAAGTCATGCGACCGGTGCGCCTGCTCGCACAGGGTTTTCAGATATGAGGCTCGGGCGCCTGTCATTGGCTCGTCGCCGCTGATCCAATCGTCCGGATCCTTCTCGGTGTTTGAGCGCGTGCTAGGGTTATTCATGGCGAATCTCCTAGAACGAGTCCGCGAGCGCGATTTCGCGCTTCAGCGCCTCGATGCGGCAGGCCGCTTCCTGGCTCGTGAGATCTTCGGCGAACAGCTTCGGCTGGTAGGCCTCGATCGAAAGCTTCCGGAGCGTGGTCGACTGGTATTCGTTCATTGGACCGGCAACGCGGTCCGGCAGACGGTCATAGGACATCAGAACCTCCAAAAATATTCGTCCTCCGACGCAACTCCAAACGCGCACTGAGGTTCCCTTTTTGTTCTAGGCGACAGATCATAGGATTGGCGGCAAGGGACTGAGACCTAAGCGCCGCAATCGAGCGCATCCAGCCGGCAGTGCAAGCGCTGCAGCGAGCCGGCATAAGGACGCTGCCGGCGGAAGCCTTGCTTGCCGCAAGCAGGGCGACGGTCCACTTAATTCGTTGGAACGGACGCGGCAAGTAGAGGTCCGCAACTGCTCGTTCGATAGTGCACGCTTAATCCTCACCGCTGAACGCCCAGCTTCCTTACGTTGGGCAGCCGACAAACTTCCTTCGAGAAGGCCTTGGCTCATCCACCAGAGACGGAACGTAACCCGTGAGTTGCTGTTCTTCATGTTCCGCAACAACGTGGAGGATCCGCTATGGAAGATAGAGAGCAAGGTAACTTGATCGGAAGCGATAAGGTCGAAGGAACGGCCGTCTACGGCGCAAACAACGAGAAGATCGGTTCGATCGAACGCGTCATGATCGACAAGATGACTGGTAAGGTGTCCTACGCCGTACTGGCATTCGGTGGCTTTCTCGGCCTCGGAAACGATCACTATCCAATTCCTTGGGCCTCGTTGAAATACGATACCAGCCTCGGTGGCTACCGCACCGCGGTCACGGAGCAACAGCTCAAGGGCGCCCCCAAGTACGCTTCTGACAGCGACTGGAGCTGGGGCGACAGCACAAGAACACGCGGTGTCAATGACTACTACGGCGTGCCGCTTTAGTGCGCTCGGAGGGGCGCCTGCCGCCCCTCCATCGCTTTCGGCTGCGAGCACGGCCTTCTGTTAAGAGCACT
Source organism: uncultured Alphaproteobacteria bacterium (assembly GCA_963734795.1). GTDB lineage: Bacteria > Pseudomonadota > Alphaproteobacteria > Rhizobiales > Xanthobacteraceae > Bradyrhizobium. Next base: position 769,965 of record CAVTIW010000003.1, on the reverse strand, counting down.
TTCCGGTGTGGCAATTCAGAGCCGCCGTTCAGGTAGATTAAATCGCCGTCTTTTGGCAAGCGCTTTGCAACCATCGAATTTTTTCTGACTTAAAACTTGAAGATGTCATGACGCGTTTTGAAGGAGGAGCAAATGAAAAAGATCGCGTTAATTTTCGTCACGGTCGCCACGCTGGCTACCACCTTGGCTTCGCCCGTCGAGGCGCGCGGCTGGAGAGGCGGCGGTTGGGGCTGGGCTCCGGGCATCGGACTTGGCATCGCAGCTGGCGCCTTGGCAGCGGGCGCGTACGGCGCCTATGGGCCCTATGGACCTTACGGCTACGGTCCTCGATATTACGGCTACTACGGGCCGCGATATGCGTACTACGGACCGGGCTTCTACCGGCCGCGCTACTACTATGGGTGGTGAGTTAGAAAAACCCGGGCTTCCTGTCCGGAAAAATGACGTCGCGTGCTCGCCGTCTAGGACGGCGGGCATTCGGGGCAGCTGTCGCCGATCGAATCCAGCACTTCGGCGATGGCGACCGCTGCCCCTTGCGGCGAAACGCCGGGCGGTCGCTCCTCTCGCGCGATGTCGAAGGCGCGCTGGCGGGCGAGCGGATCGGCGCGGTCCTGCATCCAGCCGTGCTCCTACATTCCTTGATCGCGCCGGCTTCCTGTAGCACCGCGATCGCCCAACCGCGCAAGGTCCGGGTCGCCGGTCGTTTCTCTCTCGTCGTCATAAGCATTTTTAAGCTCCTGCCTGGACGAATCCTTCGTCCGGCGAGTGGTTCCGGGCGCTTAGCACAGAGCAGGGATTTGCTTTCGCAAGGGTTTGGTTTGTCCACGTGTTACGCTTGTCTGTGCAAAACACCTAGCGGTGGGCGACGGGCCTCTTCGTTCCATCGGGCCCGGCGATGGAGCGCGACGAGCGCTCCTTGCCTTAAGGCCAAGCTACGCATTGCCCAGCAGGGGAGTTCCCGAGTGCCGCGAAGACGCCCCGCATAGGTTAATCATCCAGAAGCTCGACCCTTCGAGAGTCACCGGAATTCGGCCGTGTCCGGACGGGACGCCGACTAGCGTCGCGATCGTTGCGGCGAAACGGCAAGCTCGTCGGCGGGGAATGGCGCCAGCAGCTCGCGGGGATCCGCCTCGTCGCTCAGCCAGCGTGCGAACAAATCGTTCGGCAGTATCGCCAGCATGCGATCATGGATCTGCACGACCAGTTCGTTGGCCGGGACGGTGACGACGGCGAACGTCCTCTCCCATTTGTCCGTCAGAGGATCGCGCCAATTTTCCCAAATCCCCGCGACACCGAACGGCTGGCCGTCGCGACGCGAGATTACGTGACGCTTCCCATCGGTGTCCTTCTGAAAGAAGCTGTTCATCGGCACTACGCAGCGGCGCCTGCGATAGGCGTCCCTGAACCACTCCTTTTCGGCGACGGTCTCGGCGCGCGCATGGATCGGCGCGAAGTTCGGACGCTTCTCGCAGAAGTGCGGGATCAGACCCCAGCGAAGAAGGCCTTCGACCGGCTGACCCGTCTCGGGGTCCCGCCGGTAGACGAGTTGCGGTTCGTTGGGCCTGCCTTGTCGATCCATTGGGGGACACGCTGCGGAACCGCGATTGAAAGCCGAAGGACTCGGATTCGTTCCGGCCGAACATATATATCCGCGGTCGTTGTTTGTTTGGAGTTGCGACATGTCCTTTCGCCCAAGGGACCTTGCCGACCGCATGGCAGGCCGGGGTCAACCCGACGGTTATGTCCGGGAGACGTTCTCGCTTCCACGGGAACAGGCGCGCGCCAAGGCAAAGGCCTTCCTGAGATCGTATCCGAAGGCCGCCTACATGAGCGAGGTCGAACAGTGGCGCGAACTGCCGGACGGCGCCATCGAATTCACCATGCGCCGGCTGAGAACCGCTGACTGATGGCCGCGGAAGACGAAAAGCTGGAGGTCGTACCCGAACGGGCCGTCGAAGTCCGCGAGACGCGCACGCTGTTTCGCCTGGCGCCTGCTGCGGACAACGACCTTGGCCGGTCCAGCCGCCAAATCGCCATCGTCGCAGCGGACACCGAGGAGGAGGCTCGGCAGATCGCATCCATGCACGACGCCTTCGGACGCGATTGGCGGGATCCGCGCTTCGCGGTCTGCGACGCCCTGGACACGCCGGAGGCCCACGTGTTCGGCGATGTCGTCTTTCGGTCCGAGCCGGTTGCGGTCGATGTCGGAAAGCGGGCGGCGAAGCTGAGATGACATGGAACGCGCACGGCTCTCGTTGGTTTTTTGCTCATGACCGTCTCGCTCTCCCAACTCCTCGAGGATTCGTTCCAGATCGCCTGGGAGTACCTTGAGCGGAGCGGCGAACTGGGAGACGGCGCTTCGGCAAGCCGGTTTCTCAGCGACGTCATTGAGACCATGATCCGTCGGGGCCAGCGCAGCCGGCTGGCACTCTCCAACCGAGCCATCAGCGCCTATCAACGTTTCCGCTCGTCGGGTGACGCAGGATCAGAACGGGCGCGTTCTTCCGCCTGAAAGCGTCTCATCGCCGAACCTCAAATCAGGAATCCCGAAATGTCAGCAAACGACAGCGATCTGGTCGACCGGACGGCGAAGAAGCATTCGGTCTCGCCCGCGGCGGTGCAGGTCGTGCTCGCGGCTCTCCGGAGCGGAGGCGGCCGGATGGCCCAGTTCAGCCACGCCGACTTCGGCGGGATGTCGCAGTGGTCGCCGGGCATGTCGATGGTCGGCGACATGTTCAACACGCAACTCAAGGCCAAGCTGGACGCACTCTGCAGCGACATCGCGGCCCATCTGGACACTTCGGAAACAGCCGGCGGGGTACGCCCTGAGGGAGAGGAGGTCAGCTACCGTTCGCCGACCCGATCGGACGACTGGTGGCCGGCCGGATTGGGGAGGCCGGCCGCGGTCGGTGCCCAGAACGATCTCCGATACGCGGTTTTTCCCGAGACCCGGCGGCTGGTGATTGACGATGGAGGCAGCGTCTCCGTCTACGACACCGGGCATCACCGGATTTTCGGCGTCGCTCAGGCCCAAAGCGGCGACCGGATTCTGTCGTTCACGAGTCAGGGACGGCCTGGTGAGAGTTGCCGACCTGCCGAGGGTCGCCCCCTGACCGGGTGCGGACGCCGCCATGAGCCTTGGTTTCAGTTTTTGGCCCATCGTTAGGGTTCTGTGACTTATTTCGGTCTGAAGCGTCTGTAGAGGCTTCCGGCGCCGTCTGAGGAGCACAAATCCGGTAAGAGCTCGCCAGGAGAAGTCGACTACGACCTCATGGTGTTTGAGACCCTTGCCGCCCTTGACCGGACCCAAGTCGCGGATGATGCAGAAATGGCCGTCACTCATGCGAGCCAGATGGCAGTTCTTGAAGTGCCTCATGCGGTGAGCATGCACTGGACGCCAATTCCGTCAATTCTTGACCTCGTCGAATCGAAGGCGTCGAATGCGGCAGCCGAGGATGCGGCCGCCGCTTAGCTGGCGTCCGAGCCGGCCGCCTTCGGTGGCCTCAGATCCTTCTCCCATCCAAATACGGACCGGCCATCAAGCGCCGGCGACGCTGCGCGCTCGTTGGCAACGAACGCCTCGAACGACGGTCCTTCTGCCGTCCGTTCAAGACGGCGCGCCTGGTCGTCGAGGCGTTTCAATGCCTGGACCTCTTCCTCGCGTCCGAGCTTCGCGTTCCGGACTGCCGACTTCATGACGCGGATGGTCTCGTCGTAGACCTTGATGGGGACCGGGTAGGGATGCCGGTCCTTGCCACCGTGCGCCAGCGAGAATCGCGCCGGATCCCGGAAGCGATAGGGCGATCCGTGCACGACCTCGGCCACCATCGCCAGCGACCGGACCGTGCGCGCGCCGACGCCTGGCGTCAGCAGCAGATCCGGAAAGTCGACAGGACCGCGCTCGGCCGCGGCGGCCAGTGTGCCATGCAGCCGCCGCGTGAAGACATCGCTCGATCGCACGTCGTGATGCGCCGGCATGATGAGGTGCGGCAGCAGAGCCTGTGCCGGAGCTTCGCCCGTCAGCGCCGCCAGTTCGGACACGATGCGATCCGGACCCAAATCGTCCAAAAGGTCGAGTTGCCTGGCGCGGGAGCTCTCAGCCCGTCTGTCCGTCAAGTTGACGATCTCGCCCTGTACCGGCCCGTCGATCGCGCTGTGCGGCTCGTCGACGAAGCTCTTCAGGTTTTCAGAATGCCAATGGTAGCGGCGCGCCTGCTTCTTGTCGCCGTTCATGCCCTGCTGCACGACCGTCCACTTCCCGTCGTCGGTCACGAAGAACCCGTGCAGGTAAAGGTCGAAGCCATCCTGGACGGCGGCACTGTCGACCTTCGCGACGAGACGGCTTGCGCGCGTCAGCTTGGCGCCGTCGAAGCCGATGCGTTCGCCCAGCAGACGCAACTCGTCCGGCGTCTTCCTTGAATGCTGGCCACGGCCTCCGCACACATGGATGCCGAGTTCGTTCGAGAGGGGCCCCAAGCCGCGCTTGAGGGCGCCGATGACGCTGGTGGTGATGCCGGACGAGTGCCAGTCCATGCCCATGACGGCGCCGAACGACTGGAACCAGAACGGATGAGACAGCCGCTGCAGGAATTCGTCGCGGCCGTAATGGTGCACGATCGCCTGGGTGATGACGGCCCCGAGCGAAGACATGCGGGTCGCCAGCCACGGCGGTACGCGTCCGCCATGCAGGGGTAGATCGGCGCTGCCAGTACGTCTTGCCATTCGCTGCTGTGACTCCAATCACGGTAGAAGATAACAGAGGTTAGGGCGCGCCATCAGGATTTCGCGGCCATCGTCCGGAAGGTGATCGAGTAGCGCTGCGCCTCGACGGCGGGGATGCTATGTTCCCAGACTTCCCGCGACGGCCCCGACATCATGTAGATCGAACGTGGCCGAGCCTCGAGCGTAAAACGTTCCCACTTGGAGTAGGCGGGCCTTCGAAACCGGAACTTGCAGGCGGAGCCCAGCGACAGGCCGAACACCCGGTCGAAGTGCGGCTTGTCTCGGTGCCAGCCGATGCCCACGCCGACGTCGTACTCGGTGCAAAGGACTTGGCCAATTCGGGTGCCTCGGCCGCCGAACGCTTCGACCTTCTCGATGATCGAGCCCAGCCACTCGGGGATCGGATCGGCCTCCTCAAGCCGGCGGATGGTATAGTCGTATCGAAATCCGAACGAGGCCACGCGGCGTTTGCCTTCGTATTGGCCGAACTGGAACGGCTGTAGCGGCAAAGCCGCAATCTGTCCAATCAGCGCCTTCTCCGTCGCTGGCGAGACGAACTCCTCGGCATATCGCAGACCTTCCGGCCCCGACAGCCTGTCGGCAAAGAGGCTGAATTGCTCGGCCAAGCGGCTTTTCCTTCGAGACCAATGGATGAGCGATATATAGGAATTAAAGTGACTTTGTGTGCGGATCCTCCCTCGCTCTGATCACCCAACAGCGACATTGGCTGCGCGCTGCGGCCAAGGCTTTGGTCGGAGCTTGAATGGTCTCGCTGGATCAGGCCCCCCGCTCGAACATCCGCACTGAATTGCATTCTAAAAAAAAATTTAATGGTGTCGGTGGAACGCAAACCTACCTCAGCTTCGCGCATTCCGGGTTCCATCCTTTTTCAAAACATCAATCGGCAGGAGGCGCCCCAGTGAATATCGATCTTATATCGGGGCCGATCGCCGATGGGGTGATGAATGAACCACTATTGCTGCGGCGCATCCGCTTGGGCCGCGTTGTCCTGTCCCATGAGGGAACATCAAGGAGAGAGCCATGGACCAAACGACCCCCGGAAAGCCAGTGAATCGTCGTGCGCTTTTGAAGGCGTCTTCGACTGCCGCCGCTGCCATCGCAGTCAATAGTCAGTTGAGTGAGCGGGCAGCCGCGCAGTCTGTTGACGAGTCGCCAACATTTCGCCGTCCCAAAACCATCCTTCCGGTGCCAACTCCTTCGCCTCAGTTTCAGCAGGTGGAGGCTGGAGTTCCCGACACCCAATTGACTCGGGAGGCGGCCGGGTTACTGCGAGAATTCAGCACGCCGGTCCTGATCAACCATTCGCATCGGGTGTTCTTCTGGGCAAACGAGATGGGACGCCAAACGGGACAGAAGTTCGATCCGGAGCTTCTGTTCATCTGCGCTGCCTTCCACGATTTGGGTCTGATCAAGAAATTCAGCAGCGACACTGACCGTTTCGAAGTGGATAGCGCGAACGCGGTCCGTCAATTTCTCGAGCATCATGGCGTGCCCCACGCCCGCATTCAGACCGCATGGGACGCGATAGCGCTTCACACCACTCCTGGCATTGCAGCGTACAAGCCCTTGGAGGTGGAACTTCTGTACAACGGCGTGGCCCTGGATTCGCTCGGCGTTGGGTACGAAACCTTTCCCGCCGAGGTTCGCACGAAAGTGGTCGGCCAGTTTCCGAGGGTCAATTTCAAGCAGGAAATCGCGGAGGCATTCTTTCACGGCTTCGAACACAAGCCCGAAACGACTGTGTATACCTGCAATGAAGACATCTGCTCGCATTTCATCCGCAACTACAAGCACAGCAACTTCTACGATCAGGTCCAGAATTCACCGTTCCAAAACTCGCCGGTGTGAGAAGCGCTTACAATTTGCACACGCAAGCATCGCCTGGGCTCTCCTTGTGCTGACCTACCAGGGGCGACATCAAGGAGAGCGCCATGATGGGCGCATCGTGGGCGCAACGCTCTCGTTCCTGACGCCGTTCGTGACGTTATCTTTCCTGATCACGACGCCGGATGCGTGGGTTTCGGCGCTCGGCGATGCGCAGCACGGCTTTCCTTGACATGGCCCGCCTGGTCGGCGAGTCCGGTCTCGGGGGCAGAACGGAAGTCGGATTTCGGGGCCGTCAGGTTCGTTGTTGACCCTGAACGGGCCTGGCAGATGAAGAAGACTGGAAGTGTTGCGGGTTCATGTCCTGGGCTTTGTTTTGCTCGGACAGCCATGGAGACGCGCGGAAGTGCAAGCCCGAAATCAGACACGCCGGATTCGTACCATTATGAGGTTCGGCTAGATCAATTCGACTGCCGCGACCTTGTTAAGCGCCTGGATTTGGTCGGCCGCCCGCCGGGAAACCGAGTCTTCGGCGTAACGCACAATATCCAGTACGCGTGCAAAGACCTCGTCGGCGACGTCGACCGGTAACGGCTCTTCGTCAAATGAATCGATATAAGGATCGATCATCGATGCAAGAAGCCTGTAAAGCGCGGCCCGCTCTGGATAAGCGCTGGCTCGCCCTATCAACGTTTGCTTTAGGGATTTGTAGGTCTGTAGGCCGTGATGCTGAGTGCTCAGCCAACTGTGTAGTTCGGACATGTTTCATCCCTTCATACGAGAAGAACGGCCGACCGTATCACGTACTGACGCGGTCGCCCCTAACTCCTGCCGTAGCGGTCTTGATTGTAGGATTGCAGGATGCGGACAAAATCGGCCATGCTGGATCGATCCCAATTTTCGGCCATAACCGCAACCTGAGTATTGGACGCGGGCTGGCTCCTTTGCCAAACCCGCATTAGGAGATCGGCGATGTTTTTCATAACGCACTCTCTTACTGGAGCGGCAAGGCGGCGCTTAAACAAGGGAAAGCCGGCGGGCGCTACGCCACCGACCTGCAACTTCCGGCTCGCGGGGCCGTTCCGTCGCTTTGCATTCCGCATTTATAGGTAGCACTGAGCACTTGGTTGAGGCCATTGTACGCAGGTATGAAGCGACCGTACGGAGGTAGGCTCGTTGTCATCTAGAAGCTCGCCCGGATTGAGGATAGGACAGACAATTGATCGATCATGACGAGGTGGTAGCGGCGGCCGGGCGCATTGCCGGTAAGGTGGTTCGAACGCCAGTCATCCACAGCGACGCGATCAGCCGGCAGACCGGGGCAGATGTTTGGCTTAAGCTGGACACCCTGCAGGTGACAGGCGCCTTCAAAGAGCGCGGCGCCGCCAACCGGATGGCGCTGCTCACACCGGAGGAGCGGGCGGTGGGTGTCGTGGCAATGTCCGCCGGCAACCATGCCCAAGCAGTAGCGCGACATGCATCGCTGCTCGGCACTCGGGCGGTTATTGTGATGCCCGCGTTTACCCCTGCGACCAAGGTCACGCGAACGGCGAAATGGGGTGCGGAGGTGGTGCTCCAGGGCGCAAGCCTTGCCGAAGCGGCGGCCCATGCACGCGCCTATGCCGAAAAGGAGGGTCTGGTTTTCATCCATCCTTATGACGACGACGCCATCATAGCAGGGCAGGGAACGCTGGCCCTCGAGCTGATCGAGGACGTCCCGGGGCTGGACACCCTCGCAGTGCCGGTCGGCGGCGGTGGCCTCTTGGCCGGATCGGCAATCGCCGCGCAGGGCGCCGGCCGGTCGATCGAGATCTTCGGCGTGGAGGTCGAAAGCTACTCGGCAATGGCTCAGGAACTGGCCGGCTCACCGGTCGACGTGGGCGGCGCCACGATTGCCGATGGCATTGCCGTGCGAGACATCGGGCGCAAGCCGCTGGAGATCGTCCGAAAGTTCGTCAAGCGAGTGCTCATAGTGCCCGAGCAGGCGATCGAGAACGCGATCGCGTTGTTGGCCGAAGAGGCAAAAGTGGTCGCCGAGGGCGCGGGAGCGGCGGGCCTGGCGGCGCTTCTGACGTTTCCTGAATTGTTCCAGGGACGCCGGGTGGGTGTGCCGATCTGCGGCGGAAACATCGACAACCGGGCACTGGCCAATGTCCTCCAGCGGGTCATGATCCGGGACGGACGCTTGATGCGGCTGGTTCTCGACATACCGGACAGGCCCGGAGTTCTTGGCGAGATTTCAACCCACATCGGACAAGCCGGAGCCAACATCATCGAAGTGTCCCACCATCGCCTGTTCACGTCGCCAAGCGTTCAATCTGCGCGCTTGGAGATAATGTTCGAGGCCCGCGACGCAGCGCACAGTGATGCAGTGCTTGCAGTGCTTCGGGAACATTACACCGTGAACCGGCTCTGACCAGCCAAGATGGCGGCTTCCGACAGGTCGCCGACTTCCGTGTCTACGTTCACCGGCAGGGTGAAGTGAAACGTGGCTCCGTGGGGTAGGTTTGCCGTGGCCCATAGCCGGCCGCCGTGGGCTTCCATGATCGAACGGCAGATCGAGAGTCCCATGCCCATGCCGCTGGCTTTGGTGGTGAAGAATGGGTTGAACAGTTGGTCCGCATTCTCGGCGGAGATCCCGAGGCCGCTATCCGTCACACCTACAAGCACTTGGGTCTCGTTCTGGCAGGATCGGATCACCAGTTCGCGTGGCCGATCCGTGACCGATTGCATCGCTTCGATGCCATTCATCACCAGGTTGATAATCACCTGCTGCAATTGGACGCGATCCCCCAGGATCATGGGTAGAGCCGGTGCAAACTCCGTCCGCACCGACACCAGGTGGCTGACTAACTCACCCCTTACCAGGGCGATGACTTCCTTGCCGACCTCATTGAGATCGACCGGCACCTTTTCGAGGTCAGTCTTTTTCGCGAGCGAGCGGACACGCCGGACTACCTCATTCGCCCGATTGCCGTCTTCTATTACCCATTCCACCGAACGGCGCGCTGCGTCCAGGTCAGGAGTCTCGCGATCGAGCCAGCGCAGACAGCTCTCGGCGTTGGCGATGACGGCAGCGAGCGGCTGGTTCACTTCATGGGCGATCGAGGCTGTCATCTCCCCCAGCGTCGTCACGCGCGTTATGTGTGCTAGTTCCGCCTGCGCCTTGCGCAGCGCCTGTTCGGCATGATCTGCGCGGACCGCCGCCGTGATATTGGTGCCGGTGCCCCGGTAGCCGAGGAAACTACCTTTTTGGTCGAAAACCGGCTTGCCACTTACCCGGACATACACCAGAGATCCTCTCTCGCTCATGATGCTATACACAAAATCGCGAAATGGCCGATGTGCGTCAAGCGTCTCCCGATGCAGTCGCCATTTTTCGGGCTCCGATTCGACGTCAGTCGCAAGATCCCAGCGAGCTACGCCCGGCAGGCGTGAGGGCGCGAAGCCAGCAGCATTGACGTGCTCCGATATACTGGTGACGAGATGGTCAGGTCCGGTCTCCCAGAGCCAGTCGGAGGCCGTTTCGGCATAGTCGCGAAAGCGCTGCTCGCTGTCGCGAAGTGCGTCCTCGGCCCGCTTGCGGTCCTCTATATCGGTAGACGAGCCGTACCATTTGACAATGTTGCCCGACTCATCGCGCAACGGCACGGCTTCGAACAAAAACCAGCGATATTCATCATCGAAGCGCCTGAGCCGCGCTTCAAGGCTGCCTCGCATGCCGGACTGCCGTATCGCGCTCCACTTCACCAGCACTCCCTTCTTGTCGTCGGGATGAAAAGCTCGAGGCCAGATTTGGTCCAATGAGAGGCCGGTATAGTCGAGGGCTGGCTGACTAAGAAAATCGGGGACACCATCCAGCCCGGCGCGCCAAACCAGCGTCGGGATTGTATCGATGACATGTCGAAGTAGATCTTCGGATTTCCTGACCTCATCAAGTGATTTTCCCAGCGCTTCCTTTGCGAGGTGCTGCTCGGTGACATCGCTTACCGTCATCTCGATTTCTCCAACACAGACTGCCCATGTTCGATACCAAAAATGAATCCTTCACAGACGTTGGGATCATATGCCGCTTACAAGGCCCGTGATCTTGCGCGAAGCAGGCCATATGCACGTCCACGAGATTGGTCTTTGGAACGAATTTGTACTTTCATGGAGGAGCATTTGCGCGGTAGTAGCCGGCCTCTTGCGACGCATTCTATACTAGGCGGAACTCTCGCGGTAGCAGATCAATAGAGCGATTCGCCTCGCGCGGCTGTGCGTTCGAGGGTTGAGGGATGCCGTCGTGCGGCCCGGGCCTGTCGAACAGGCGGCAAAGTTTGAATTTGCAATCCGCTGTTGATGCTGTGTCGAACACATGGCTGCACCGATCAATGCTGCAAAACGTGAAGAAAGTCCTTGCCAATCCAGAGCCGTCCACACATGGCACTTTTCGGACCTCAGGAGATGTCCGATTTGAGTCCGCAAAGCGCCGGATAGCGCATGGGTCAAGACGCGCTCGCGAACCTCGATTTATGAGTACACGCCCTAGTTGATGGCTTGTTCAAGGTCTGCGTCTTCATGTCCGTTCGTGGTACGAAACGGACCAGCCGCGCCGGTCTCCTAATGTCCGTTGATCGGGGGTGGTCTCAACCGGTCGACGCAATGCTTTATCTTGGAAAAGATGGAGTGTGGGATGGAACGAAGATTTCATAGAGGTTTTACTGCGGCAGAGAAGACGGAGTTATGGGATCGCTGGAAGCGCGGGGAGTTGCTGAAGGCGATCGGGAGAGCTTTTGGTAAGGAGTTATCGTCGATTTATTTTCTGGTGGCTCCGCACGGTGGGATTCGTCCCGCGGAGCGGCGTCGCTCCAGGTTGGCATTGACGCTTGCGGAACGCGCGGTGATTTCCAGGGGTGTTACGGCCCATCAATCGGCCCGGTCGATCGCAAAGCTACTTGGCCGCGCACCCTCGACGGTGAGCCGGGAAATGAGCCGCAATGGCGGCTATAATCGTTACCGAGCGACACTTGCGGACGAGAATGCGTGGGCGCGATCTCGTCGTCCAAAATGCTGTAAGTTGGCGATCAATTCGCGGCTTCGGCGGTCAGTGGCAGGGAAACTCAGATTGGATTGGTCACCCGAGCAGATAGCCGGTTGGCTGAAGAGGACGCATTCTGAAGACGAGTATAATCAGGTGTCACACGAGACCATCTATCGCAGCCTGTTTGTCCAAGCGCGCGGCGTACTCAAGAAAGAGCTGCTTCGCCATCTTCGATCGAAGCGCTCGATGCGTCGCTCCAGGCCGGTTGATCCGAATGGCGATAGACGGGGATATATGAAGGATGCCGTCTCAATCCGTCAGCGACCGGCGGCGGTTGAAGATCGAGCGGTGCCTGGCCATTGGGAGGGCGATCTGCTGTCCGGGCCGAACAACACCTACATCGCGACCTTGGTCGAGCGTCAAACGCGTTACGTGATGTTGGCCAAGGTGGCAGGCAAGGATACCCGGACGGTAGTCACAGCACTCATCAAGCAGGCGAAGAAGCTACCAAAGGAGCTGTATAAGTCCTTGACCTGGGACCGGGGCAAGGAACTAACGGCTCATCGTCGATTTACGTTGGCGACCAACATCGACGTCTATTTTTGCGATCCGCAAAGCCCGTGGCAGCGCGGATCGAACGAGAACACCAATGGCCTGCTGAGACAGTACTTTCCTCAGGGCACCGACTTGTCGGTGCATTCGCAAGCCCATCTGAACAAAGTGGCTCGTCAGCTAAACGAACGACCACGTGAGACCTTGCAATTTGAAACCCCAGCAGAGAGATTTAACGCCTGTGTTGCGTCGACCGGTTGAGCCGGCAGGGGTAGACCGGAAGTGCCGCTTCGGAGCCGCTAGGGCCGCTTTTACCCATCTGAGACATCGAGCCTGATCGAGTGTGAGGCCTGTTGGGTGCATCTTCAAATTCACCAATGCTGGGATCAACTGTGCGGCTGGATGCAATGGCTCCCGCGTTGCCGAGCACTCCCGATCACGTCTCCGCTGGCATGACTGGAGACCCAGCGCTCGAGTATTCAACCACATTACCGGGTAAAAGGTCGTCGTCCGCGAAGACGCACCGACCATAGCGGCCTCATAGCAAAATAGGATCATGCGCGACGACGTTTAGAAGCACACCGTCGGCCAAGTTACTGCCGTCCGCAGCCAAAAATCCGTTAGCGTCTGCACCGGTTCGGGTATAATTTTAGGAGCCCAATATCTAGCAAGCCCAAGAGAGGATGACACGCTCACAAGATCAGGGAGGTCTATCATGCCAGCTGATCGACTACAGGTGCTGTCGGCAACCATTATTGTGTTGGCAGTAATCAGCACCGGCGCAATTGCCCAGAAGAAATACGATACTGGTGCGACGGATACTGAAATCAAACTCGGCAACATCATGGCTTATAGCGGGCCAGCCTCCGCCTACGGCGTCATGGGCAAGACAGAGGCCGCATACTTTAGGAAGATCAACGCCGAGGGCGGGATCAATGGCCGTAAGATCAATTTTATCTCGTACGACGATGCCTACAGCCCGCCAAAGGCTGTTGAACAAGCGCGCAAACTCGTCGAAAGCGATGAAGTCCTGCTCATTTTCCATCCCCTCGGTACGCCGTCTAACTCGGCGATTCAAAGGTATATGAACGAGAAGAAGGTGCCTCAGCTATTCCTCGCAACCGGTGCGACGAAGTGGAATGATCCGAAACAGTTTCCTTGGACAATGGGCTGGCAACCCAATTACCAGAGCGAAGGTCGCATTTATGCTAAGTATATTTTGAAGGAAAGGCCGACCGGCAAGATCGGTATCCTGTATCAGAACGACGACTATGGAAAAGATTACGTTAACGGCATTCGGGACGGTCTAGGCGCTAAGGCGGCTTCGATGATTGTCGGAGAAGAAAGCTATGAAACCACCACACCTACCATTGACTCCCACGTGGTGGCACTTAAGGCGGAGGGTGCAGATATTTTCATTAGCATTACGACGCCGAAATTCGCGGCGCAGTCAATCAAGAAAGTAGCGGAGCTTGGATGGAAACCGCTGTTTATTCTCAACAGCGTTGGCACATCTACCGGGACCGTCATGAGGCCTGCAGGTTTTGAAAACGGACAAAACATAATATCCGCAACTTATCAGAAAGATCCGACAGACCCGCAGTGGAAAGATGACCCAGGTATCAAGAACTTTGACTCCTTCCTTACGAAATATTTCCCTGAGGGTAATCGTGAGGACCTCGCTATAATGACTGGCTACAATGTTGCTCAAACGATGGTTCATGTTCTCAAAGAGTGCGGCGACGATCTTACCCGCGCAAATGTTATGAAGCAGGCCGCGAGCATCAAAATTCTGCAGTTGGAAGGTCTCTTGCCCGGCGTCACGATCAACACCAGCGCAACTGATTTCGCTCCGATCAAGCAATTTCAGCTCAGGAAATTCAAGGGCGAGCGGTGGGAATTGTTCGGCGATGTCGTCAGCAGCGAGGTCGGCGGGTAGGCAGCTCTCGCCAACATCAAGAATGTCTGCTAGTGGCACGTTTGAGACATGCCGACAGACCCCGAAAATGTCCGTTAAGCAGGGTGTAAACCAGAAATGGCTGGCGCACGGTCAAATGACGCGTTTGACCCTTCTCGGAGAGCTTTTACATACGAGATGCTGGATGGAACTAGCGAATACCAGTTGCAGTTTACGCGGCTTTTTCTGACGTTCCTCACGGCGCTTCTCCCAACGTCATGCGTTACGGCGGCAACCCCTCAAGCAAGGTGCGGGCAGCCTGCAGATCCGCGGTCGCGAAACCTTCGGTGAACCGATCATAAACCGATGCAAGCGGTGCTCTCGCCTCGTGGTAGCGACCTTGGCTCACCCTCAAACGGGCAACGCTGAGGGCGACCCGCAGCTCCCAAAATAGAGCGCCCTGCTCGCGGGCTATTTGGGCCGCCTGGTTAAAGCAATCTTCGGCCGCCCGGGCGGACTGATCCGCGGCTTGCTGGAGCAGAACTTCGCCTTTGATGCGGAGCAACTCAGGGGCATACCACCCGTGCCCGTCTGCGCCCTCGCGGTCGGCCGCCATCGCCTCGTCCAGGGCACCGAGAGCCTCCTCGAGCCGCCCTGTCCCGAAAAACGCCAACGCGAGATTGCCCTTGAACTCCGAATACGATATGTGCCATCCGGTTCGGTCGCACGTCTCGAAGGCATCGCGCAACACCAGCAGGCCTAACGCGAACTCGCCGCGTTCGACCAACAACTGCCCTTTCAGGAAGTGACCCGCGGTCTCCCAGAAGTGCGCGTTCAAACATCTGGCCGCCTCGATCAAGCGCGCGATCTCCCGATCGGCCGTCGCGAAGTCACCTGTCATCGTCGCGATGCGGCTGATGCCCCGATACAGTACTCGGCAAAGCTGGAGTGGGTAATCTGTGCCTTGCAGCGCTTTCAGGCTGAGGCGAGCTTCATTGAGCGCCTGTTCTGCGAAACCCTGCATCCAAAGCGCCCGAGCCAACGTCGCCCGGGCCTCCGCATGGTCATTCGAATTATAATAAATCGAGCTACGGCGATCCCCCGGCGCGGCGGGAAATCGAAGAACGCGTTCCAAATATTGCTGGGCCTCGCGAGGCCTGCCTCTCAGGAAAAGCGTGGTGCCCATTTGCTGATAGGCGAAACGGAGTTGTATCGGGTCGCCAATACGATGAGCGATTTGCTCGATCCGTTCCGCCGCGATCTGCGCCCTACCGTATTCCCCGCGAGAGAAGTAAATAGCTAACAGCGTCGACAGAGCCCCCGCCTGCGCATTGAGATCATTCAGCGCATCGGCGGTTTCGAGTGCCTCGGTCAGGAGAGTTTTTGCCTGTTCTGGGGGGGCCATAGTGATGAACATCGCAGCCGCGAGGGCCATCTGCAGCTCCATTCGCAGTCGCATGTTCGCGCTCACATGGGGTTCTAGACTGAGGAGCGCGCGTTCGCAGCGCTCGCGGCATTCAGTCATCAGCGACAGGTGTCGCCAGACCCGCGCATAGGCGGCTGTGAGGTCGACGCCAATCGCCTGGTCTCCGGCCGAGGAGAAGGACCAGTCGAGCGCCGCGCGAACGTTGTCGATCTCTCGGACACGGCGCGCCAAGTCCTCATCCGATAAAGACGATCTGGCGCCTCGCGCCTGCGGTGTGAAGAGATCGCGAAAATACAATGCATGGTGCTCCGCGGCGATGTCGGCCTCGGCGTGCTCGACAAGCTTCTCGAGCGCGTAGGCACGGATCGTTTCCAGCAGAGTCCAGCGGGCGGCGGCGCCCGATTTGTCCAGCGCCACCCATGATTTTGCGACAAGATTGGCGATGCCGTCCAGCACCGCCGACGCATCGAATCCGGTATCCTTCATGACGGCGGTGGCGGCATCGATGGTAAATCCGGCGGGGAAGACGGCCAGGCGCCGCAGCAACCGCCGCTCTGTTTCCGGCAGCAGCTCATGGCTCCAATCGAGCGTCGCGCGCAGTGTCCGCTGCCGCGGAAGCGCCGTGCGGCGGCCGGCCGTCAACAGCGCGAAGCGATCGCGCAAGCCGGCGGCTACCCCTTGGACGCTGAGAACCGCGGCGCGAGCCGCCGCGAACTCGATGGCGAGCGGTATGCCGTCGAGGTGTCGACAGATCGTGGCAATCGACGCGAGGTCTTCGGCTTGCGGCGAAAAGCCTGCGTTCAGCGCTTTTGTCCTGGCGACGAACAGCTCCACCGCGCTGTATTGCATGATGTAGTCCGGCGCCGCTTGCCCGATCGCGGGCACGTCGAGCGGCGGAACGCGATAGACGGACTCGCCGTCGATCCGCAGGATTTCGCGGCTGGTAGCCACAATCGTGGTGCGCGGGCACAAGCGCGTGAAGGTCTCGGCCAGATTCGCCGCCTCATCGATGACGTGTTCGCAATTATCGAGCACCAGCACGAGATGTCTTCCACCAACGGCGCGAGCGACCAACTCCGCCGAAATCTCGCCGGCGAGCTTCAGCCCGAGCGTACTGGCAACCGTTGACGGCACCAGGCCGGGGTCGGACAGCGAGGCCAGTTCGACGATCCACCCCCCGTCTTCAAAGTCGGGCAGGAGGTAACGGACGGCTTTGATTGCGAGCGAGGTCTTCCCGATGCCGCCGGGGCCCGTCAAGGTCACCACCCGATAGGCAGAGACGAGATCTCGGACAAACTGGCAAGCCGCGGCCCGACCGACCAGGCGCGTAATGAGCGGGGGAAAATTGCTCGCCGGCGGCGCTACGGATGTGCGGGACGGGGATGAATAGACCGGCGGGGCGGTTCCTTCCCGCTGCTGAGGCGTCCAGCTCCCGAGCAGGCGATAGCCGCGACCGGAGACCGTCTTCAGCATGGCTCGATCAGGGCCTAGCGCCTTGCGGACCGCGGAGATGTGAACGTGGAGCGTACCCTCGCCGACGACCGCCCCCGGCCACACCCGTTCCATCATATCGTCCTTGGTGACGAGCTCGGTGGCCGATTGCACCAGGACCGTGACGACCTCGAAGGCCCGGCCGCCGAGCGGCACGGGAACCCCGCGCGACCGGAGTTCCCGCCGGCCGAGGTCGATCTCCCATTGATCGAACGCATAGACCAGATTGGCGCTTGCTTCAGACATCTCGCCCTCGCGGACTGGATCGGCAGAAGTTTTGCCTTTCATACGGCCTGCCGATACTGCGAAACCGAAGTGTATTGTCAAACGTACGACCGTCAGGGTAGCCACGCACCGCTTGCATCTGCGCCAGTCGAGATCCAAGCCCAAGGCTCGCGGATTCGGACGACCGTGTCGTCTTTGAAAGACAGCCAGAGGGCCTCACGCGGACAGCCGTGATTTAAGAATTCTTAAGGTCAGCCCTAAGGAAAAGCCCTCCGGGAGCGGCTACACCACCTCAATTCGGAGGTGTGCCATGCCTCAGACTGAGTTGGCGTCCGCGAACAGGGTCGCGTTCCTAGGGCAGCTATCGGCGTCGATTGCCGAAATCAACCAGCCGATCAGCGCTGTCGTCATGAACGCCGAAACCGCTCTGAGGCTGCTCCTCGCGCAGCCGACAGATACGGAAGCAGTCCGGCGGTTGCTCGCTTGTATCGTCAAGGACGGAATGCGCACTGGCGACATCGTTAACCGCACCCTTGCGCTGATCAAAGAAAGCGCCGCCACGGAGGGAATGCCCGGAGATCAGCGCTGTGACCCTCGAGGCCATAGACGTAACCCGCGATGAGTTTGTGATGAACGGCGTCTCGGTGCAGATGAAACTGGCAAAGGACTTGCCGCTGGTTCGGGGCGATCGAGTTCAACTGCTACGGGCTCCCCACGGCCGCCGACCTGATCGAGCAACCCTCCTGTTGATGAATGAAGCCCTGCCCGGGAAAGGAATTCTTCGATCCTCGGTCACCCGCTTTCAGTGCAAGTACTTCCCGCTCGAACGTCCGCCCTGAAGTGCCTTCTTAAAATAAAATTTAATGGTGTCGGTGGAACGCAAACCCAACTCAGCTTCACGCATTTCGGGGTTCCATCCTTCTCAAAACATCAATCGACAGGAGGCGTTCGTGAATATCGATCTTAAGACCAGCATCGATCTTGCGGGAATCAGAATTCCTGACAGTAACCTCGCGCGCGAAATAACCGAGCTGGTGCGGGACACCGAGTCGCCGCTGCTGTTTCACCATTCGAGCCGCGTCTATTACTGGGGCGCGCTGGCAGGCAAGCGCCGCGGACTGAAATTCGATCCCGAACTGCTTTATGCAGGCGCGATGTTCCATGACACGGGCTTGACCCATCAGCACAGCAGCACGCAGGAACGCTTCGAGGTTGACAGCGCAAATACCGCCCGTGACTTCCTGCGAAGCCGCGGAGTCCATCAACAAGATATCGAAACGGTCTGGACCGCGATCGCCTTGCACACGACGCCGGGCATCCCCCCGCACATGCACCCGGTCGTAGCTCTGGTGACGGCGGGCGTCGAAATGGATGTGCTAGGTCTCGCATATTCCGAATACAGCGACGCGGAGCGCGAGGCGGTGGTGCACGCACATCCGCGTAGCGCGCGTTTCAAAGAAGACATCATCCAGGCCTTCTACGACGGCAACAAGCACAAGCCGGAGACGACCTTCGGCAACGTCAACGCCGACGTACTCGCGGACAAGGACCCACACTTCCATCAGGGCAATTTCTGCAGCGTGATCCGCGGCTCCGCCTGGCGCGGGTAAGCCCTGCGACCTAAAGCCCTCAAGCTGTCGTCGGCCGAACAAGTCAGGCTCGATGTCGGCGCACCTCAACCCAACCCAACAGATCCAGCACTCAAAGGAAACTGATCATGGCTACACAACGGTTTACGAACGCAACCGGGTCGCCGGTCGCCGACAACACCAACATCATGACCGCCGGCCGGCGCGGTCCGGCGCTGCTGCAGGACATCTGGCTGATCGAGAAGATGGCGCATTTCGACCGGGAAGTGATCCCGGAGCGGCGCATGCACGCCAAGGGCTGGGGTGCCTACGGCACCTTCACGGTCACCCACGACATCACCCGCTACACCAAGGCCAAGATTTTCTCGAAGATCGGCAAGCAGACGCCGATGTTCACGCGCATCTCGACCGTCGCCGGCGAGCGCGGCGCAGCCGATGCGGAACGCGACATCCGCGGCACCGCCCTCAAGTTCTATACCGAGGAGGGCAACTGGGACATCGTCGGCAACAACACGCCGGTGTTCTTCTTCCGCGACCCGCTGCGGTTCTCGGACCTCAACCATGCCATCAAGCGCGACCCGCGCACCGGGCTGCGCAGCGCGGACAACAACTGGGATTTCTGGTCGCTGCTGCCGGAGGCGCTGCATCAGGTCACCATCGTCATGTCCGATCGCGGCATCCCGAAGAGCTTCCGCAACATGCACCTTTTCGGCAGCCATACCTTCTCGATGATCAACGCCGCCAATGAGCGTGTCTGGGTCAAGTTCCACTTCCGCACCCAGCAGGGCATCGCGAACCTGACCGACGCCGAGGCCGCTGCCGTCGTTGCCGAGGATCGCGAAAGCAACGGTCGCGATCTGCTCAATGCGATCGAGGCGGGCGATTTTCCGCGCTGGACGCTATTCATTCAGGTGATGACCGAGGCGCAGGCGAAGACGCATCGGCACAATCCCTTCGACGTGACCAAGGTCTGGCCGAAGGCGGAGTATCCGCTGATCGAGGTCGGTGTGATGGAGCTCAACCGCTACCCGGACAACTATTTCGCGGAAGTCGAGCAGGCCGCCTTCTCGCCCGCCAACATCGTGCCCGGCATCGGCTTTTCTCCGGACAAGATGCTCCAGGGGCGGCTGTTCTCCTATGGCGACACCCAACGCTACCGGCTCGGCATCAATTTCAACCATATCCCGGTCAACGCGCCGCAATGCCCGTTCCAGAGCTACCATCGCGACGGCAAGATGCGCACCGACGGCAATCTGGGCGGAACGCTCACCTACAATCCTAACAGCGCGGGGCTCTGGGACAACCAGCCGGAATTCGCCGAGCCGCCGCTTGCCGCTCGAAGGCGATGCAGCGCATTGGGACCACCGCGTCGACGACGATCATTGGGAGCAGCCCGGCAACCTGTTCCGAAAAATGACGCCGGCACAGCAGCAGGCGGCTGTTCGAGAACACGGCACGCGCGATGGGCGACGCCAGGCTGCACATCAAGCAGCGGCATATCGCCAATTGCACGCGGGCGGATCCGGCCTACGGCGCAGGCGTCGCGAAGGCGCTCGGCATCGATTTCAAACCGCAGACGATCGCCGCGGAGTAGGCCCGTTCGCTTCGCCGGCCGGCGGCGCTCTCGCGTGCCGTCGGCCATCCCGCATGTTGTTCTTGGCGTAAGCCTGATCGCGCCGAGCTGTCAATGTCATCTCTGGAGTCAACAATGTCCAATCGGATTGCACCCAAGCTTCTTGCGGAGTTCATCGGCACCTTCGCGTTCGTGTTCATCGGCGCCGGCACCGCGGCCGTGGTCGGCGAGGGTATCGGCATGCCCGGTATCGTCGCGATTGCGTTCGCGCACGGCCTGGCCATCATGGCCTTCGCCTTCGCCTACGGCTCCGTGTCTGGCGGGCATTTTAACCCCGCGGTCACTGTCGGTGTGCTCGCCGCCGGCGCGATGAGCGTCGGCGAGGCCATCGGCTATATCGTCAGTCAGTTCATTGGCGGTATCGTCGGCGCGCTCTTCTTGTCCGCCGTGCTGGGCGGCGCGGAGACTGGCCTCGGGACGCCTGCGCTCGTGCAAAACCTCGCTCTGGGCGCCACGATCCTCACGATCACGCCCGCTGCCGGCTTCATGATCGAGGCTGTGCTCGGTTTTTTCCTGGTTACAGTGGTACTCGGCACAGCGGTCGCAGGCCGCGCGGGCAGCGTCGCACCGCTGGCGATCGGAATGACGCTGACCTTCAACATCCTCATGGGTGGGGCCCTCACGGGCGCCCCCTTCAATCCGGCGCGCGCGCTCGGCCCGATGGTCGCGACCGGTAATTTCAGCGATGCCTGGCTGTACCTGACAGCTCCGATCCTGGGCGCCATCATCGCTGCCATTCTGCACACCAGCCTCGCCCGGCTCGCCCAAGAGCGGGCAGCGACCGGGCCGGATAGGGCCGCCCGGACACCCGCCGAATGAATCCACTTCAATGCCTATACGTCGAGGCCTGTGATCTGTGATGGAAATGTTCAATCAACTATGGAGAGCGTAATGAGTGAAGACGATGTTGCGGGCGTCGCTGAGTACGAAGGTGCTGCGGCGGGGTGGGGTGCTCTGAAAGCGGTGGCCGATGCCGTTCGCGGTCAGAAGGCTCTCGTAAAAGAGACTCGCGGTCTCCTCAACATGAACCAGCCGCACGGCTTCGACTGCCCAGGCTGCGCTTGGCCCGATCCGAAACGTACCTCGTCGTTTGAATTTTGCGAGAACGGAGCCAAAGCTGTCTCTTGGGAAGCGACGGCCAAACGGACGACGCCGGAGTTCTTTGCGGCGCATACGGTCAGCGAACTCTGGAACCGGTCGGACTTCGACCTCGAGAACGAGGGTCGTCTGACGCACCCGATGGTGTACGACCGGGCGACTGATCGATATCTGCCGATCTCATGGAACGAGGCGCTGGCGAAGATCGGCGCCGCGCTTCGCGCGTTGCCGCACCCCGATATGGCGGAGTTTTACACCTCCGGTCGGGCCTCCAATGAGGCGGCTTTTCTCTATCAGCTGTTTGCGCGGGAATACGGAACCAACAACTTTCCTGACTGTTCGAACATGTGCCACGAGGCGACGAGCGTCGGCCTGCCGGAATCAATTGGTGTCGGCAAGGGTACAGTGACCCTGGAGGATTTCGATCACTGCGACGCGGTCTTTTTGATAGGCCATAATCCCGGTACCAATCACCCGCGTATGCTGACGACGCTGCGCGAGGTCTCGAAGCGCGGAGCGCCGATTCTCGCATTTAACCCGTTGCGCGAGCGCGGTCTGGAGCGGTTCACATCACCGCAGCATCCTGTCGAGATGCTGACGCTCAGCTCGACGCCGATCGCATCGACCTACTATTTGGTGAAGGTCGGCGGCGATGTCGCGGCGCTGAAGGGAATCATGAAGGCCGTCGTGGCACTCGATGCGAAAAATCTCGCCGAAGGCGGCCCCGGTGTTCTCGACCGTGAATTCATCAAGAGCCATACAACCGGTATCGACGAGCTGCTGGCCGACCTCAATGCGACGTCCTGGGAGGCCATTGAGAAGGCCTCGGGCCTGTCGCGATCGGATATTGAGTTCGCCGGCGGTATCTACGCCAAGGCGGAGCGGGTCATCGTCAATTACGGCATGGGAATCACCCAGCATCGTCACGGTACGGGCAATGTGCAGCAGATCGCCAATCTGTTGATGCTCCGCGGCAATATCGGGCGCAAGGGCGCCGGCATTTCTCCCCTACGCGGCCACTCGAATGTGCAGGGAGATCGCACGGTCGGCATTACCGAGATTCCGAGTGATGCGCTTCTGGACGGATTAGCCCGCGTCTTCGGATTCGAGCCGCCACGCAAAAAGGGACACAACGCGATCGAAGCTGTCGAAGCAATCCGGGATGGGCGCTCGAAGGCCTTGGTCTGCCTTGGCGGCAATCTTGCCGTTGCGATGTCCGATCCGGAAGTCACGTTCAGGGCGATGAAGAACCTCGATCTTGCGGTGCATATCGCCACCAAGCTCAATCGCTCCCATTTGCTGCTCGCCAAACAATCCTTCATTCTTCCCTGCCTGGGGCGTACGGAGGTTGACGTTCAGGCGACCGGCCCCCAATCCGTTACCGTAGAAGATTCAATGTCTATGGTCCATGCTTCACGCGGCGGACTGAAGCCCGCGTCCGAGCATCTCAAGTCAGAACCGGCAATTATCGCGGAGATGGCTCTGGCCACGTTGCCGAACACACGGGTCGGATGGGCGGAGCTGGTTGCCGACTACGGAAAGATCCGCGATCTGATCGAGGCGATTTTTCCGGAATTCGCGGACTTCAATGCGCACATCAAGAAGCCGGGTGGATTTCGGCTGTATGTTGCTGCATCGGAGCGTGAGTGGCTGACGCCGACGAAGAAGGCCAATTTTCTCGTTTATCCCGGAATCGATAGCGATCCGCGTGCGGCCGATCATGACGCTCTCACACTCACGACAATCAGAAGTCATGATCAGTACAATACGACGCTCTACGGCCTGAATGATCGCTATCGAGGCATTACGGGGCGGCGCGACGTCGTGTTCGTCAACGAACGCGACCTCGCCAACCGGGGGCTAAAGCATGGCGATCGCGTCGATATTACGGTCGTCGCGGATAAGAAATCGAAAGCAGGCAATCGCGCTATGCGCAACCTGACAGCGGTCGCGTACAATATCGCCCAGGGCTCGATCGCGACCTATTATCCGGAGGCGAATGTTCTGGTTGCGCTTGATCATTACGACGCAAAATCCGGAACGCCCTCCTACAAGTCGACGCCGGTTCTGATCCGCGCTTCGCGAATCTTAGATGTGGAATGCATTTGTCGCGTGGCGAGCATAGATCGCCGGCGTCAGTGCGAAATCAACATCCACATGCCCTGTATCGATTTTTTTCCGTGATGCCGAAAGTTATTAGGCCGTGCGCGCTCTCGCGACGACCCACTGGACTCGTTACTGCTCCCGCCTAGACCGTGAATTCGGACGCAACCGGTTCGGCGACGAAGGTTACGCGATGGAAGAGCTTGTCGCGGAGCTTGGTTCTGTGTTCCTTTCCGCCGACCTCGAATTGACCCCCGAGGCTATGTCGAGTGCGGGGACGACAAGTCCGTACTTGCCTGCTTCGAGGAGGGACTCCGACATCAAGGGCTCGGCGCCGTGGTGGCGGAGGTCGCGCGGCTCTCCATGACGGCGTCACGCCGGCTGCAGTTGGCGGCCGAGACTTCGGGCGCGATCGGCATCGCGATCCGGAGGTGGCGGCGCCAGACCGAGGCAGCCGATTTCGGTCAGCCGACAGCCGCGGTCACACGATGGCGCGTGACTGCGCTGCCTTCGGCGCCTCTGCCGGTGCCGGGCGTGGGCCGGGCGCGCTGGCAGTTGGAATTGATCCGATGCCGGGCGGGCGAGAGCGCCGATTTTGTGGTGGAGGCGTGCGATGCCAAGGGTCGTCTCGGTCTTTTTGCCGACTTGGCCGACCGATTGCTGGCGCCGCAAGCGCGGCTCGCCACCGCCTGAGGCGCCGTTCGCGATGGTCGGGCGCGAGGGCAACCGCAACGTCGTGACCGCCGCCGATCTCTCAGCGCGATCCTTGGGCATCCGCGTCGGGATGCCGGCGACCCAAGCCCAAGCGCTCGTCGCCCAACTCGTCATCGAGGATGCGGATCCGGAAGGCGACCGCGCGTCGCTCGACGGGAAAAAGACACCGGTCTGGTTTGCCTCTGACGAAAGCCGGCCGCTGCTCTGCTTCGTCGGCCTCTGGACCAATTGGACCAGCGTGCGGAAGGCCAAGGAGGGCGAGGTCACTGCCGACATCTTCGCCTTCCTGACGACCGAGCCGAACACGGAAGTCGGCCGCGTGCACCCGAAGGCCATGCCGGTCATCCTGACAACGGCAGAGGAGCACGATGTCTGGATGCGGGCGCCGTGGGACGAGGCCAAGGCGCTGCAGCGTCCGCTTCCGGATGGCTCGCTGCGGATCGTCGCGATTGGCACCAAGGAAGATCTGGCGCGAGACGTCGCCTGACCTCGTCGACCTTGCTCGCCCCGGGCCGGGGCTGGACCTTTCGTCACCAGAACAGCCTTGCCCGCCGCGCCAGACTCACCGTAACGAGAATGGGCGTACGAACCAATCATGGATACCAAATGCCCGGCCATTCGACCCAACTGCCAAAGTCCGGATTCGCTCTAGAAATTGATGGTCGCGTGAAGACCGAGTTCGCGACGAAGGAGGGCGCCGAGCACGGTGCGATCGAATTGAAGCGCCGGTTTCCCATGCTTCAGATACGAATCTACGATGCGGCGGCGCAGTTGAGGCACGATCTCCAAACATAATCTTTGCACTGACCCGTCCCGGCGCTCAATACGCAGCGAGCGACATCCTCATCCAGATCCGGTTTCTGCTAACCCGGATTGCTGCTTTCTTGAAGCGCGTTGGCTCCCTCTGGCCGTTCGGAATTCGGTCGCGAGGCCCTCGTGATCGATGCGCATCTCATCGTACTGGTCGGGTCCGGCGGTAGAGAGCGTTTTTGGCGCCTCAACTCATGGACCCCTCTAGAATTGGCTCCAGCCGCGCCTGAGGGCAATCGCAGGTGGCTCCGACCGCCGCAAAAAGGCGCGCCAGTCGGATTCGACGCCAAGATCTCTATTCGGAACGGCTCAAAAAGGTCCCGTGAGGAAGTAAAACTGAGTTTTCTTCCCTTTCGTCGGAAGAGGGGCCGCGCGTGCTTGGCCGTTAACATTTCGGTGCAGAACCCTGCGACAATCAGACTGACCGCTACTCCTTTTGCCGCCGTCATGGACTTGGCTGAGCAATAGGACATAAACTTGCAATCGGCGTTGAGGTCCATTGGGTGAGTTTCCAGATCACGGTTCTGAAGGTTTTGGCCGGATCCCCTGGAGGGTGCCTTCCGCTCGCGGAACTTCGGCAAGATGTCGCGCTACTGATCTCTAGCGGCCGAGATTGGACGGACCGGACAAAGCCCATCGCTGCGCGGGCGCCAGATCTCGACATTTTCAGCCAGGCGTTCGTTGTACGGGAACCGACGGGCTGGCAGATCACGGCGGCCGGCCGAGACTTCCTCGCTACCGTCGAGAAGCCCACTCCGCCTTTGGCCCAGGCAGTTGAAGTCATGCCGGTGATCGACCCGTTGGCAACCACTTCGTCGCCGATGCCGCTTATTGGGGTAAACAGTAGACGGCGCACCCGGCGGCGCCGGTCCGTTGGAAACGCAAGCGTTAGCGCAACGCGCGCTAAACGACGTGTTGACGAGGGACCTTAACTTCGCTCCCAACGACTATTTTTGATGCGAGTTTTTTTGGGTGTTCTACGGGCTTTTATGGCATATCGGTTACGCTGCTTCCGAAGTTTGGCCATCATCCTTAAGCGAATCCTTCAGCAAATGCCGTTCCGATGCTACAAAACGAATCAATTTCCGGTTTAAAGACGAACCAAGTGCACTACTATATTCGCGGTCGAAATTGAGCGGCGGCGAAGTCGAACGGAAACGCGGGAGGATGCCCGCTCCGGAGGCGTATGCTTATTAGGGGAATGCTCGTCGAGTTGCCGTTCCGGCAAGGAATCGGCAAGTTGTTGTCCGCGTTTGAAGGGCGCTGCGTAGTTTCCGTATTTCATTCCGTCTCTCGTTCGGAGCGTATCGAAATATCTTCGAATGATCTTAAACGAGGATATCTGAGCCGGCAGACTCGCGTCTATGTCGGCGGGAGCGATAGGTATCGGATAGGCCGGGTCGTAAAGCACCTCCGACGCGACGATGGCCTTGTCGAATACGAAGTCCGGTTTCCGAACGGGCGGATGGCGGATCTCGACGAGACCCTCCTTCATGTCCGCCCGTGGAATGCTCCCGATGACCCTGCTGAAATCCTGGCGGTCGAAGGAGCGGAAAGCCAATTCCTGCATGATCGCAGGCAGGCCGCCGTTGGCCCGCTTACCGCGATGCGTAGCGCAGCGCAGGGAATGTCGGCACTCTTGTCGGCCGGCGTGGAGTTCGTGCCCCATCAGATCGCTGCGGTGCGCAGGATTCTTGCTGACCCGCTCCAACGCTATCTGCTCGCCGACGAGGTGGGTCTCGGCAAGACGATCGAGGCGGGTCTAGTTGCGCGGCAGCATTTGATCGACAATCCTGCGACGAGAGTCGTGATAGCTGTCCCAGAACATTTGCGAGGGCAGTGGAAGAAGGAACTGACAGTAAAACTGCGTTTGGACCAATTCGAAGATGCTTTCGACCTGCGCGTGCATGAAGAGATCGCTTCGATCACCGAAATTCCCGATGTCCTGATCATAGACGAGGCCCACCATGTGGTCGGAGCGACGGAAGGTCCGCTCGCCGACGCCGCTTCCAGATTGCAGCAACTCTCCCGTGAAAGCAGGGTACTGCTGCTGCTCTCTGCGACACCAGCACTCAGCGATCATCGTCGTTTTCTCGCGCTTCTCAACCTTTTGGATCCGCTGAGCCATCCGCTGACCGACGTCGACGGTTTCGCGATCAAGCTACAAAACAGAAGGGAATTCGGACGGTTGCTTCTAAGCCTGGATCCGACCGGGCCGGCGTTGGTCTTGCGGCAGCGGGCAGCCGAAGCCGCGAAGTTGTTTCCGGACGATCCGGTGGTCGCCGAACTAGCGCCGCTGCTGATCGAAGCCAGTCGCACCGAACCCGAGCGGGTCGCTTCACTGTGTACGGCCCTTCGCACCCATATCGCCGACACCTACCGCATCCATCAAAGACTGATTCGTTCCCGTCGCGCGGATGCGAAAGGCTGGGAATTCATGCCGCGCGGACCGGCGGTGGGTCAGGAGCCCGACTTGTCGCACGTGCGGCAGGAAATTGACGATGATGATCGGATCAATGGTCTTTTGGCCGCTCTCGAGGAATGGCGCTTTGCGGCGTTGGATACCGTACCGGCCTCGGAGCGACCGCGACTGGTTCAACTCGCGGAGAGATATCGAAGCTGGGTCGAAGCCCTTGGTATCAGTCTGCCGGAGTTCGCCGCCGTTATCGCGCTCGCCGGCACGGGTTTCCTTCTCGTCACGTCGATCTACGTTATGCTGGCGACCGGGTTTGCCATGCTCGTTCCAGAACTCTTTCCGACGCGCTATCGCCTTCGTGGCACGGCCGTCTGCGCGACCGCGGGGCGCATCGCAACCGCTTTGGTCCAGTACGCCGTCGTCGCGATCTTCGCCTGGCAGGGCCTGACCGGCGTGCTGACGACCTTGGCCGGCATCCTCGTCTTCCAGGCCGTCGTCTTCCTGATCTTCGGTTTCGAAACGAAAGGGCGTTCCCTGGAGAACGCTTCGGCCGTCGGAGACGCGCTTTCCGGGAGCACGGCTTCGGTATCGCAACGGCCTGCCAACATCGGAGTCTAGTTCAAGTCCGAGCAGACGTTTCTGATCTGATCGCGAACCCAACCACTCGCATCGCTCTGATCGTACCGCCGATGCCAGTACATCATCCAATCGAAAGGCGCCGACTCGAATGGCAGTTCCTCCATCCTCAGATTGCCATCCATCAGGACCGCGGCAAGATGTCTGGGCATAACCGCGAGCAGGTCGGTCTTCTTAAGCACGTGAGGCACGACCAGCCAATGCGGCACGTTCAGTGCAATCTTCCTGCGGTGTCCCCGCTCGGCGAGCACGTCGTCGACGAAACGAAGATCGGTCGGGCTCATGGACACCTTCATCTGCTCTTGTTCGATGAAGCGCTCGAACGTCAGTTGCGCGGGCCCGATGGGGTGCGGTGCCCGCATCAGGCAAACCATGCGGTCGCGGAGAAGCGTCTCCGAACGGATCGATGCGGAATGCTCAAGACCCATGCTGATCGCAACGTCGATCTCGTCCCGCTCGAGTGCGTCGACCGTCAGGAACGGCGACAGATGGATCGTGTTGTAGGAGATCCGCCCGCCCAACGGTCTTGCGGAGGCGAGCTTCGGAAGCAACAGACACGCGAGAATGTCCGACATCCGGATGGTGAACGTGCGCTTCGACCGGTTAGGATCGAAACCGGAATCGCTGACCATCACACGCTCAACCTGGCGCAGGACCTGGCGCAGCGGCTCAGCCAGTTCGGAGGCCCGCGGAGTAGGCTTCATCCCGGTTGTCGTCCGCACCAGAAGCTCGTCGTCGAACATCGCACGCAACCGGTTGAGAGCGTTGCTCATCGCCGGCTGGCTGAGGCCTACGCGGTCGGCCGCCTTCGTGACATGACGCTCGGTCAGGAGGGCGTCCAAAGCGACCAGAAGATTGAGATCGATGGTGCGCAGATTCATTGGCGTCATTCATACCGTGAATAACAGAAGATCGCAAATCCATTTCACTGATGGTCGCGGACTGCGTAGAAGTCGAGCTCAATCAAGGAGGCGCATGTGAGCTACGAAACGATGAAGAACGAAGTGAAGGTCTGCATGTTCGACCAGTACGGGACGGTCGTCGACATGCAGGGAGGTCTGACCGAGATCGCTACATCGTTCCTGAAGGAAAAAGGCTGGACGGGAAACCCGAACTCCTTCGTCACCTGGTGGCGGCGCACACATTTCGAGAATTCGATGATCGACGCGCTGCTGCACCGCGAGCACACGCCGTACCGCGAGATCGGTCACCGCTCGGTCGCCCATGTGATGGACCGCGCGGGCATCAAGCACACGAAGGAAGACGTCCGCTATCTCGTCGGCGAGATCGAGAAGCTGAAGCCGTTCCCAGAAGTGCCGGCGGCGCTGGACAAGCTGCGCACGAAGTACAAGCTTGTCGTGCTTTCCAACGGCGATCCCGACATGTTGGAGACCGCGAAGCGATATCACAAGGTCCCATTCGACCGCGTCAT
Organism: uncultured Alphaproteobacteria bacterium; assembly: GCA_963734795.1. GTDB lineage: Bacteria > Pseudomonadota > Alphaproteobacteria > Rhizobiales > Xanthobacteraceae > Bradyrhizobium. Next base: position 740,353 of record CAVTIW010000003.1, on the reverse strand, counting down.
CTCCGTCGCGGAGGCGAATTCCTTCAAGCCTCACGTCGCGACCTACACCAAGGCTGCAGAGCTTCTCGGTGTGAAGCCGGATCAGATCCTATTCGTCGCCAATCATGCTTTCGATTGCATCGGCGCGAAATCGGCCGGGATGCGCACGGCCTTCATCGACCGGCGCAGCAGGCCGTTCGGCGAGACGCCGCATCAGCCGGACATTCTCGTTCCGACGATGAAGGATCTGGCGGATGCGATCGTCTGACAAAGAGCCGCTCTCCGGCGTCAAGATCCTGGATCTCTGCCGCGTCGTCTCTGGCCCGTTCGCGACAATGCATCTCGGCGATCTTGGTGCAGACGTGGTCAAGATCGAAGACCCCCGTAGCGGCGACGAGAGCCGGCGCTACGGGCCGCCGTTCGTCAACGGGGAGAGCTCCTACTTCCTGTCGGTCAATCGGAACAAGAGAAGCTGCGCCGTCGATCTCAAGTCACCTGCGGGCAGGGACGCCGTTCTCGAGCTCGCCAAAGTCGCCGACGTAGTGATCGACAATTTTCGGCCGGGGACCCTCGACCGATGGGGACTCAGTTACGAAGCGATGAGCGCGGAAAATCCGCGCCTGATCCAATGCAGCATCTCGGGCTTCGGTCGTACGGGTCCGGATGCGAACCGGCCCGGCTACGATCTCATCCTCCAGGGCGAATCCGGCGTGATGGATATCACCGGCGATCCGGATGGCCCACCGATGAAGGTAGGCACTTCCATCGCGGATCTGGTGACCGGTCTCTACGCATCCCAGGCCGTTCTGGCCGCGCTCATGAAGCGGGAAAAGAACGGTGTCGGAGGGCGCGTAGATGTTTCCATGCTCGATGCCATGGCCTCGCTACTGACTTTCAACGCGGGAATGTACTTCGCCTCGGGCGAAAGCCCGAAGCGCAGAGGCAACGTGCATCCGACGATCAGTCCCTATGAAACCTTCAAGGCCGGCGACGGGTGGATCAACGTCGGTGTCGCGAACGACAAGTTCTGGGCGCTGTTTTGCGGCGTGATCGATCGCAAGGAACTTGAAACCGATGTCCGCTTCGACACCGCTCCCAAACGCGCAGAAAACCGCGCCGACCTGGCGGGAATACTTCGGCCGATATTCGAGACCCAGCCGCGCGACGTTTGGCTCGAACTGCTTAGCGGAGCGGGGATCCCGTGCGGCGCCATCAGAACGGTGGGCGAGGTTTGCGAGGCGCCGCAGTTGACGCAGCGTGGTATGGTGCAGACCGTGCCGCATAGGGTCGCCGGCGAAGTCAAATTCGTCGCTCGACCGCTACAATTCGACGATCTGGCTCCGGCGCCGTCGACCCCGCCACCGACTTTGGGCGAGCACACTTTCGATGTATTCGAGGACTGGCTTGGTTGGACGTCTGAGCAGGCGTCCGGGTTTGCCGCCAGAGGCGCCTTCGGGGAGGCCATCCTCAAGTATCGGGGAGGCCATCCTCAAGTAGTCGGCCGAGTATGAGTGAGCGCTTGGACAATTCCCAACTTCAAAATATCCTCGAAGCGGCCGTCGCCGATGGCCGGCACGAATTCGGATCGTTCTTCCTGTCGCGACTGTTCGGGATGTCGGTGTCCTACGACGAAGAAGCGTGCGTCGTCTCCTTCGAGGTCAAGCCCTTGATGTACAATCCCCAAGGGGGACTTCATGGTGGCGTTCTCGCGATGGCCCTGGACATTTCCATGGGCCATCTCCTCAAACACAAGTTCGGCGCGGGCGCGACGCTCGAAATGAAAGTTCAGTATTTCGCGCCGGTACGTAAAGGCGTCATTGCCTACCGCGCGGGCTTTCTCAAGAAGGGACGCAAGACGTTCTTCCTGCAATCTTCGGCCCGGGATAGCGCCGGCGAGATGATTGCCCATGCGACATCGACTTGGAAACTGCTGTGAATGACATCCGGCAAACCCCTGATGTGAATCGGCTTGCGATTTGACCCCCCGTATTGCCTCATCTGCAGATGTTACGCTGATGGCGCCATTGCCGATGACGATCCGATGTCGATTGATCGGCCGCGCCAGGTGGCTTTCCCGGCTTGCTCGACGAGAGGGGCTGTGGGCGGGTCGGGCCCTACATAGCCCGAGCCGTCCACAACCCCGGGCAATGGGGCAGCGGTCGTGGCGTCGCCGAGCGGCTCCTGAGCGACCAGCTGTTCGGCAGCCTTCCGTCTAAGCGCCCTCGGCCGGCTTGCGGGACTGTTCGCGGGCGTAGGCTTTCACGACGGGATCGAGCCTGGCGAATAATTTTGCGCGGCGGACCTTGCCGGAATGGAAGTGCACCTTTTCGGCATCGGTCATCGGCGCTCGCGAGTAGTCAGCCGGGTTGTTTGCAGGACGGGTCGCCGGTCTCGGAAGCGTGGCTTTGCGGGTCGCCGGTCTCGGCGGGCTCTTTGGCGGAGCGGGAGGGCGCGGCGGTGATGGCGGCCGGATGACGTTCTTGGGGATGATGATTATCGAGCCTGCGAGGAACGTGATGGGGGTCAGTGTCGGCTTGTGCAGGAACGAGATCTCCTTACCCTTCATGTTGACGAAGTCGCCGGGCTCCAGGACCGGTTCAGCCGACCGGCACCTGAATTGCGTGGTCTCGCCGCTCAGCGAATCCAGGAACTCCGCAGTGACGGTGTTCTCGTTGCCGCCCCTGTCGACGGTGACGACGAGCAGCATGGTCCACTCGTCGGGGGGGCCGGCGGCCGAACACCTTGTTATTGAACAGCATGGCCGTGTTGGCCGCCGTGATCAGTTCCTGCGTCATGCCGCGCGTTCGGCGCATTGGGCCTCCTTGCGAGGGCGGCGCGGGTTGGCGCGGATTATCGGTGCAAGGGTGTTTCGGCCATGGTGGGCCGAGGTCGTCGAAGAACACCCGGCTGCCGTGCGCGTTGGCGTAGAAGAAGACCGCATCGCCGCAGACGGGGCACTTGGCGTTGGGATTGACGTAACAGCCGCTGATGGAGCGCGCCAGGCTGGTCTTCAGGAGATGTAGCGCATCGCGTTCCCGCATGTCGTTGACCAGCCGTGCCCGGTCGGCGCCAGACGAGCGGCCGCCATAGTTGACGCACCAGCCGCACCCGCAGTTCGGATAATGGTTGAAGCCAGTCAAACGAGTCCCCGTGTGCTTCAAGAGAAGCTGGTCAAAGCGGCCAGCGCTATGGTGCCGGGTCCACCCGACCGCTTACGAAACCCGCATGCGCCAAATCATCTAGGCCGACCTTACCCGGCCCTTGCCGAGGCACCATTTGCAGGGCGGCGGGTAGATCTTGCGGCCCGGCCGGGCGGGCTGCGCGATCTTTGGGAATCCGGTGCCGTCGCAGGCGGAACACTTGAGCTCCGTCGACGCGTCTTCCGATTTCAATTTGTTCATAGCAATCATTTCTTCGATACAATGCCGACGCAGGCCATGTCGTTGTGCAAGACGGTTTGCTGGCTGCGGTTGTCCCATTTGACGGTGACTCCGGCCCAGTTCTTTTCGGTGACGGTGCCGAGGTCGTTGTTGTCGTCGCGCCAGCAGACGCGGGCGCCAACATTCAGCAATCTGGACTGGGAGCCGGTCATTCGCTTTGCCGTTTCGTCGCGATTCTATTGGGGCGGCATGATCCTAGCGGCTTAATGGGCCGATTGCCACGATACCTTGGACACCTCCACCGCGCTGATGTGCGGCACGTGGACCACCACCTCCACCGGACCGCGCATGTCAAAGACTTCGCCGCACGGACACTTCATGAAGCGGCTGGCCGGCTTTCCCGGCCCGTAGCTCGGCGGCTCAAGCTTCTTGCCGGCGTCCCATAATGCGTACTTCCGCTCGGTCCAGTCGCGCTGGTCGCGCCATGCCTGAAAGTCGGCTGCCGTCCGCTTTGACAGGAACACCCGCCACGCAGCTTCGAAATCGGCACGGACCTCCTCGAAGCTGGCCGAGTGCGGCTACTGCATTCGCCCGGATGAGATCCGGGGTAAAACCCACAGCGTCATTCCCACGGATCGGTGTCGTGCGGGTTGCCGGTGCGAATCGCGAGCGTCCCGGCGTGCACATCGCCATAATAGACGTACCAGAATTCGTCTCTGGCTTCCGGATACCCCAGCGCGCCATCGCGCGGTGGCCATTCGTTCAAGGCGGGAGACAGAAAGACAAGAATTCCTGCGCTGCGAGGGATAGTGTCGCCATCCAGCTGATAGCGCGCGACCCGCCGGGAACATAGTCAAGAATGTTGCGAGGATGGAGATGGCATCGAACCTAGCACTCCTTAATCCTGAAGAATGCGCGCTCGTTCTGGTTGACCTTCAGGCAGGCCTTGCCTTCGGCGTCGGATCCGAAGACCGGCAGGTTCTTCTCAACAATGCCGTCGCCCTGGCACGAACGGCTCGCGTCTTTGGAATTCGTCGCTTCGACGTCGGCAACGAAGGTATACAGCGGACCAATGATGTCGGCGCTTCAGGCCGCCATCCCGGACGTCGTTCCGATCGACCGACGCAACATGAATATTTGGGAGGATGATCACGTGCGGCTCGCGATCGAGGCGATGGCCCGGAAGAGACTACTGATCGCGGGTCTCTTGACGGAAGGCTGCGTGAGCTTCGGAGCGCTGTCAGCACTTTCTGGCGGCTTCGAAGTCTTCGTCGTGGGCGATGCCTGCGGGGGCATTACGCCGGTCAGCCACGATTTGGCGCTTCGTCGCATGCAGGCGGCGGGCGCCGTCATGACGAGCTGGATGCAGGTGCTTCTCGAGTTTCAACGCGATTGGACCAGGAAGGAAAGCTATGACGGCGCCAGAGCCATCGTCGAGTCGAATGGTGGCGGTGACGGTATCGGCCTCGCGTATTCGCGAGACATAATTCATCCGGCCTGACGATGGGTCGACCCACGCCCGAAACGAAGCGGTCGGTTTCGGCAAACTAAACCGCCATTTGGGCGCTCCGTTCATTGGCGAGCGGCATGCCGCTCGCCAATTTCAGATTATGTCTTGCGGCCGATGATAGCGTCCACGGAGTAACGGCCGCCCCGCGGTGAAGGTGCCAGCTCGTCAATCTCGAACATCGCGCCGGAACGCTCCGGGCGGCTTTCCGAAGACTTTAGCGAAGACGCGCGTCAGATGGCTTTGATCGGCGAATCTGCATTGCAGAGCAATTTCGCTGATCGGCATCTTAGTGGTAGCGAGCAAATCCCTTGCTCGATTGACACGTTGCATCAATACCCACTGGTGCGGAGGCATCCCCGTCGTGTGCTTGAATGCCCGTATGAAGTGGCTGCGCGACATGCCACAAAGTGAAGCGAGCTCCGACAGGCTCGGATCATCCTTGAGGTCGTCGACGATCCGGCTCTTGACACGCTGCTGCTGAGATCGCGTGAGAGCGCCGCAGCGCTTCGCATCGTTTCCAAGAAGGCCGCTGGCATCGCCTAGTCCTCCATAACGAACGGCCAGATGAGTGACGAGGGCGGCTAGTATGTGATCGATGAAAAGAGAGGCCACTTCGTGCGGCCGGGCCATAAGTGAATTAAGTGACTGTGCCAGACTCAGCATAGTCTCGTCGTGAACCGGCGCCATGCTGTTACATGAAAGCCGCTCGATCGTCGGTCGCTTCAGTTGGGATGTGATTTCGTCAAAAGCCGCCAGCGGGATATAAGCATTGAATGTATCGAACGGGTCTGCGAGATTGCTGGACCACGACTCGCGAAGGTCGAAACACACAAGCGAACCCGTCGGAAGAGCTGGCATTTTGATGGCATTAGCGTTGTGCCACCCGCAGTGTGTCGGCAAGGGGCGCAAGGCAACGACGGCCATGAATATTGCCGAGTTCGAATTTGGGGTGGTAACACCCAACCCCGGCCGATCTCGCCTGTACCTCGCAACGGAGAGATCGCCGTGTGCGAAAGTCGCGGATGACAGCGAATGGTGGTTATCGAGGTGCTCCTTGCTGGTCCAGTACGGCAGTTCGGGGACTATAAGGCCTTGTCGAGCAAGGGAGCCCATTCCTGTTCTCCTGAGCATCGGAAGGTCGCGGTAGTTACCAACAATAACACAACCCGCCGCAACGGCAGGATAATTTATCTTCCTTTTCAGTCTTGTCGATCCCTTCGCCAACCCGCTGGCCCGACACCAAATGCCTTTTGGAAGACTCGGGTCAGATGTGCCTGATCGGCGAAGCCGCATTCGGCGGCGATCTGACTGATCGGTGCCTTGGTTTCAAAAAGTAGCTCCTTGGCGCGATTGAGCCGCTGCATCATCAACCATCGATGCGAGGGCATCCCCAGCGTCTGCTTGAACGCGGCTGCGAAGTGACTGCGGGAAAGTCCACACAGTGACGCGAGATCGGCCAGGCTAGCATTTACTTTTAAATCGTCTCGAAGAAATTCGGTGACTCTACGCTGTTGAAGAGGCGTGAGCGTTCGATGCGGTGGGTCGCGTCGCGGGCGAATTTTTTCGCTCCGCGTCCCACCATATGTCAAAGCGAGATGTGCAACTTGAGCGGCGAAGATATGGTCCGCGAAGAGAGCATTCACCTCGTTCGGTTTCTCCAACAAAGGAAGGAGAGCTCGCGCCAGTCCTAGCATAGTTTCGTCGCGGGTTTCGGTCGTATTCGGACAAGAGAGACGCTCGATCTTAGATATTCGCGAGTCCTCGCTGAACTCGTCGAAGGCGCTCATCGGAATGAAGGTATGAAACGTGTGGAACGGATGAGGAATATCCGAAATCCAGGACTCACGCAGATCGAGGCAGGCGAGCGCGCCGATACCAAGCTCTGGTACGTCGGCCGGCCGACCATTTCGCCACCCTCCGTGCTTGGGCAGTGGCTCAAGTGTGAGCACAGCCATGAACATGGGTAAAATCGGATTGGGGTCTGTAATGCCAAGACCTGGTCGACGACGCCGATAACGCGCGATCGACAAATCGCCATGCGCAAAGTTGATCGAGGAGATCGCCTGGCTTTCGTCAAGCTCCGCTGTTCGAGCGAAGTAGGGCGCCTCGGAAAAGCTCGCGCGCGTTTCGTGCCCGGACGACATTCGTAGCTCCCTATAGAGGCGCCTGCCAAGGAATTGTGCAGCCTACGATAGCCGAGAGTTCATTCTTGAACAAACGTCCAAGTTTTGGACATTCGTCCGGCGTAGGTGAAAATTACAACGGCGCAACGACGCTTTCCGGTTGACTACAACCGTTTTGACGCGATCAATGGATCGCATGCCGGCATAACGTTCCGCCATTTCGCCATGCTCGACACGCAAAACCGTCCCCTCAGTCGCACGCGTTTAGCTCCGACCAGCCTGCACTTTGCGGGGCCGGATGAGTTCGAGAAGTACGAACAGTTGACTCTCGGGGTCCGCGACGGCTGCGATTTCGTCATCGCCACGCATCGCCGAGATCGGCCGGGACTGGGGCCGACGGTGCCTACTCCCGTAGTCGACTCATATCTTGTCGTCGTCCAACTCGCCGCTGGCGGCTGGTGCGATATGTTTTGCGACGCCCGCCACGACGGTCGCGGCGAGTTACGACCGGGAGGTGTCACGATCATGGATCTGCGCCACTTGTGGGTGGCCGATCTCCAGCAGCCCTTTCACTCTTTTTCCTTCGTCATCCCGCAATCAATGCTGGACGAGCTGACAAACGACCTGGGCCACCCCCGCATTGAATCCCTCCGATGCCCAGTGTCGGCAGAAAGGGAAGATAAAATGATGCTGGGCCTTGCGCGCGCGCTGTACCCGGCACTTGAGAAACCTGAAGAGACGAGCGCTCTCTCGGCTACACACTTGTTCGAAGCTGCCAACGTTTATCTCGCGCAGCACTACGGCGGACTTACCGCTGACTTGGTCAATGCGATACCAGGACTTTCAGTTTGGCAGGAGCGAAGAGCCAAGGAGATGCTGGCGGATAACCTCGGCGGCAATCCGACCTTGGATGAACTCAGCCGGGTGTGCGATCTGCCAGCTTTTCGATTTGCGAAGGCGTTCAAGAGGAGCGTCGGAGTTTCTCCTCACAAATGGCTCATGGAGCGCCGAATCGAAAGTGCAAGGAACCTTCTCGGCTGCACCGGGCAAAGCTTGGAAGCGATTGCCAGGTTTTGTGGTTTCGCAAGCACCTCGCATTTCGAGCGAGCCTTTGCGGACTGGGTCGGAACGACACCAGAGCGTTTCCGATACCGCAGTCAGCACTAATTGAGTTCGTTTTTGGAGATTGGTGCCGTGGGACTTCGGTCCGCCCGGTCATTGTTGTCCGTCAAGAGTGGCTTGAAGTTTCCAGTCGACTTGCGGTCGCGCGTTTCACTCGAAAAAGTATAGGCGTATGTCGGATGAGACGACCAGCAACTCGATCCGTACCTCAACAGCACAGATCTGAGCTCAGCCGCAACGCGTGACATCGGAACGGCTCTCGAAGGGCTGCTGGCTGACGTTTTCTCCCTCCACCTAAAAACGAAGAGCTTTCTTTGGCACATGAGCGGGCCGCATTTCCGCGTTTACTGCCTGCTGCTTTCGGAGCACGCAGAACAGCTTCTATCGATGACTGACCCGATCGCGGAACGGGCCCGGAAGCTCGGCGTGTCTACCCTTAAATCCATCGGACACGTCGCGCTCATGCAGAGAATTGCCGACAATGACGAGGACTGTGTCCCTCCCGGCGCTATGTTAGCCGAACTTCGCAACGACAATCGGCGCCTTACTTCAGTTATGCGGTTACTTCACGATGTTTGCGATGTGCACCGCGATTTTGCGACAGCCGGTCTCTTGGAAAAACTGATCGACGAAACCGACCGCGAACGTGATTTCTGTATGAAATACTGCAGGGACCTTCTTCGGATATTTGGCAGATCGCGAATAAAAGGTCCGATGCCCAAGACGAAGGGAAAGCAACGGTAAGCCTGTCGCCATATCGTTGGTTGAAGCGGTGTTGCCAGAGAGCAAGGACCTTGTTCGGTAGGCCATAACGTGCCGGATCTTTGGGCGACTAACGTTCTAATGGAAAATTTTTTGTTCAAGACCAAAAAAAAGGAGACCGATAAATTAAGCGCGAGGCTCAACTTAAGATCAAGGCGGCCGACTTCGGTTAGCTAAGAATCGCAAGATTTGATCGAGCGGGGGGTGTAAGGGTGGCAACGATTAAGACCAGGGATGGGATCGAAATCTATTACAAGGACTGGGGTAAAGGTCAGCCCATCGTGTTCAGCCATGGTTGGCCGCTGTCGGCCGATGACTGGGACGCGCAGATGCTGTTCTTCCTCAACCGAGGTTATCGGGTCATCGCCCATGACCGGCGCGGCCATGGCCGATCCAGCCAGGCGGCCGACTGCCACGACGTGGAGCACTATGCCAACGATCTCGCGGCCCTGACGGAACATCTCGGTCTGAAAAACGCCATTCACGTCGGCCATTCCACTGGCGGCGGCGAGGTGGTGCATCATCTGGCGCGACACGGTGAAACCCGGGTGGCGAAAGCGGCCATCATCGCCGCGGTGCCGCCGCTGATGGTGAAGACGCCGGCCAATCCTGGCGGTCTTCCTAAAGAGGTCTTTGACGGATTTCAGGCGCAGGTCGCGGCCAATCGCTCGCAATTCTATCGCGACGCGGCGGCCGGTCCGTTCTACGGCTACAACCGGCCGGGCGCCAAAGCCTCGGAGGCCGTCATCCAGAACTGGTGGCGCCAGGGGATGATGGGCGGCGCCAAGGCGCATTACGACGGCATCGTCGCCTTTTCACAGATCGATTTCACCGACGACCTCAAGAAGATCACGGTGCCCGTCCCCGTGATGCATGGCGACGACGATCAAATCGTTCCTTATGCGGACTCCGGACCGCTGTCCGCAAAGCTTCTGAAGAACGGGACGCTGAAGACCTACAAAGGCTTTCCGCACGGCATGCCCACCACGGAAGCGGCCACGATCAACGCCGACCTGCTGGCGTTCTTCAAAGGCTAGCCCATCAGGCCAGCCCGACTTTTCCCATGCCATCCCGCCGAAATGCTTTCCCAAGGAGAAGCACAATGTCCGAACTTGAAATGCTCACCCCCCAAAACAGCGCCATCGCTCTCATCGACTATCAGCCGGCGATGTATCAGGGCGTTCAATCGCACGATCGGCTCGTCGTCTTTAACAATATCCAGATCCTGGCGAAGACAGCGAAGCTTTTCAAGATCCCGACGGTACTGACGACGGTTGCGAAGGACTCTTTCTCGGGTCCCTTCATGCCGGAAGTGACTTCGTTGTTTCCCAAGCACGACATCATCGACCGTACCTCGATGAATTCCTGGCTCGACGCGGGTTTCCGCAAGGCAGTTGCCGCGACGGGGCGCAAGAAATTCGTCATTGCGGGGCTATGGACCGAGGCCTGCGTGCTGTTCCCCACCCTCGACATGCTGAAAGAGGACTACGAAATTTACATACCCGCCGATGCCTGCGGTGATCTCTCGGTAGAAGCCCACAATCGGTCCATGGATCGTGCCGTACAGGCCGGGGCTATTCCAATCACTTCGTGCCAGTACATCTTCGAACTGCAGCAGGACTGGGCTCGATCTGAAACCTACGAAGGTGTCATGGATATCCTGCGGGCCCATTCGCCCTACGGCATCCAGATCCGCTTCTCGAAATGGGCGCTGGGCGAGCATGCCTCCGAAGGCGGAGCCAAGGCGGCGGAATAGCACTCGTTGCCTTCGCAAACGAGAGATCAACGATGAAAATCTATTTGTTATCGGCCGGCGCCGGAATTTTGGTCGGCATGATCTACAGCCTCCTGAATGTCCGCTCGCCGGCGCCACCACTGGTCGCACTTGTAGGCCTGCTCGGCATCCTGGTCGGCGAGCAGGTCATTCCGGTGGGCAAGCAGCTCATGGCCGGCAGTGGCGTCGCCGCCGCCTGGCGGCAGGCACGGTGTGCCCCGCATATCTTTGGTCTGCTCCCAGGTCGCCAGGCGGAGGCGGACACCGCCGCGATGACGATTACCGCAGAGGAGAAGCGTTCATGAATATGCCCGATCTTATCCTTCACCACGGCCTGTTCACGACCCTCGACCGCGGCAATCCGACGGCCAGCGCGGTCGCAATCAGGGACGGGGTGTTCACGGCCGTCGGCCCCGACCATGACGTGATGAAGCTCGCCGGCCCCTCGACCAAGGTAATCGATCTCAAGGGCAGGCGTGTGCTGCCGGGACTGATCGACAATCACCTTCACATCATCCGGGGCGGCCTCAACTTCAACATGGAACTGCGCTGGGACGGCGTGCGGTCCCTCGCCGACGCCATGAGCATGCTGAAGCGCCAGGTCGCGATCACCCCGCCGCCGCAGTGGGTGCGCGTGGTCGGCGGCTTCACCGAACATCAGTTTGCCGAAAAACGGCTACCGACGATCGACGAGCTAAACGCCGCAGCGCCAGACACGCCGGTTTTCCTGCTGCATCTCTACGACCGCGCCTTGCTGAACGGCGCCGCGCTGCGCGCGGTCGGCTACACGAAGGACACGCCCGAGCCGCCGGGCGGCGAGATCACGCGCGACGCCAACGGGCAATCCAACCGGACTGCTGCTGGCCAAGCCGAATGCCAACATCCTCTACGCGACGCTGGCCAAGGGACCGAAGCTGCCGTTCGACTATCAGGTCAATTCGACCCGGCATTTCATGCGCGAACTGAACCGGCTCGGCGTCACCGGAGCGATCGACGCCGGCGGCGGGTTTCAGAACTATCCGGATGACTACGCGGTCATCCAGAAGCTCAGCGACGAAGGCCAGCTCACGATCCGTCTCGCCTACAACCTCTTCACGCAGAAGCCGAAGGGCGAGAAGGATGACTTCCTGAACTGGACCAAGACCTCGAAATACAAGCAGGGCACCGACTACTTCCGCCACAACGGCGCCGGCGAGATGCTGGTGTTCTCCGCGGCCGATTTCGAGGATTTCCGGGTGCCGCGCCCCGACATGCCCCATGAGATGGAAGGCGAACTCGAAGGGGTCGTCCGGATCCTGGCCCAGAACAAATGGCCATGGCGGCTGCACGCGACCTATGACGAGACCATCTCCCGCGCGCTCGACGTCTTCGAGAAGGTCAACCAGGACATGCCGCTCGAAGGCCTGCACTGGTTTTTCGATCACGCCGAAACCATCTCCGATCAATCGATCGACCGCATCGCAGCGCTCGGCGGCGGCATCGCCGTGCAGCATCGCATGGCCTATCAGGGCGAGTATTTCGTCGAGCGCTACGGCTTCGGTGCGGCCGAGGCGACACCGCCGGTCGCGAAGATGCTGGCTAAGGGCATCAAGATATCCGCCGGAACGGATGCCACCCGCGTCGCTTCCTACAATCCATGGGTTTCGCTCGCCTGGCTTGTCACCGGCAGGACCGTCGGCGGGCTGCAGCTTCTACCCGCAGCGCAATTGCCTCGATCGCGAAACCGCGCTGCGCATGTGGACCGAGAACGTAACGTGGTTCTCGAACGAGGAAGGCAAGAAAGGCCGGATCCAGGTCGGCCAACTGGCAGACATGATCGTGCCCGACCGAGATTTCTTCTCCTGCGCCGAGAGATGAGATCGCCGACACGACGTCGCGTCTCACGGTCGTCGGGGGCAAGATCGTTTACGGCGACGGCGATTTTGCCCGCTTCGACGAAGCTGTCGTCGCCGCCTGCGATGCCCGACTGGTCGCCGGTGCGCACTTTCGGCGGTTATGCCGCTTGGAGCGAACCGGCGCGCCAACCTGCTCCGGCCCAGAGGATGGCAATGAGTTGCGGTTGCGCCAATCAATGCAACGTCCATGGTCACGATCATGCCACGGCGTGGTCGAGCAAGCTGCCGATTGCCGATCTCAGATCGTTCTGGGGCGCGCTGGGCTGTGCCTGCTGGGCGGTGTGATCATGACGATCATTACGTCTAACGGAAATAGGCAGGGCGAAGTACGTGAGGTCGCCGGCCAGATGCTTCTCACTGCAACCGTCCGGATTTACGCTAAGCGGAGCGACGAATGAGCACGGGTCTGACTACTGCCTGGCATTCGGCCGCAGCGGCTGTCGCAACGCTGTCCGGCGTCGCCTTCTTCTTCGTCATCATCGGCGTATTCGGTCCTTCGGCTTCGATCGCAGCCCTTGTGCTGTTCCTCGCGCTGGCGGTCTTCATCTTCCGGCGTCCCCAGGATCAGGAGACGCGGCTATGAATCTCGATCCAGCCCTCCTTGCCCGTATCCAGTTCGGCTTCACGGTCAGCTTTCACATCATCTTCCCCACGATCTCTATCGGGCTCGCGATGTTCTTAGCGATCGCCGAGGGCTTGTGGCTGAAGACCAAGGATCCGCTTTACCTTCAGATCTATCGTTTCTGGCTCGGCATTTTTGCGATGGCCTTCGGCGTCGGCGTCGTCACCGGAATAGTATTGTCGTTCGAGTTCGGTCTTGCCTTCGCGAAGTTTGGTCAGATGGCCGGACCGGCGATCGGACCGATGATCGCCCTCGAGGTTCTGACCTCGTTCTTTCTGGAAGCAGGCTTTCTCGGGATCATGCTGTTTGGCCTCCATCGGGTCGGGCCAAGGCTGCACTTCCTCGCCACCTGCATGGTGGCGCTTGGAACCTTGCTGTCGGCATCCTGGATCCTCTCGGCTAATAGCTGGATGCAGACCCCCGATGGCATTGAGGTCGTGAACGGCCATGTTGTGGTGACCGATTGGCTGAAGGTGGTCGTCAACCCGTCCTGGCTCTATCGCCTGCCGCATATGCTGACCGCGGCCTATATCACGGGCTCTTTCCTCGTCGCCGGCGTGGGCGCCTGGTACCTGTTGCGAGGTGAGCACGTCGCATTCGGACGCCGGACCGTGTCCATGGGCACCGCCTTTGCCGCCGTGCTCATCGCCATCCAGGTCTTTCTAGGCGACATCCTGTACGGGAAGATGGTGCAATTCCAGCCGGCCAAGATGCAGGCGGCCGAGGGATTCTGGGACAAGCAGTCGGAATCGCCAGCGCCCTACTACTGGATCATCGTCCCGGACCAGGAACATCAACGCAACCGCTTCGCGCTCGGCATGCCGGTTCTTGGCAGCATCTGGCTGACCCACAGCCTTGATGGTCGCGTCGAGGGGCTGAAGAACACGCCGATCGATCGTCAGCCGCAAATGGGCTGGGTCTTCTACGGCTTCCGGGTGATGTACGGGATCGCGATCATCATGTTCGGCGTCGCCGTCGCATCGCTCTGGCTGCGCTGGCAGAGGCGCCTGTTTACCACACGCTGGTTCCTGCGCGCGCTCGTCGTGATGACGCCATCGGGCGTCCTAGCGACGCTTGGTGGCTGGTATCTCGCCGAGACCGGCCGCCAGCCCTGGGTGATCTATGGAATTCTCCGCACCATCGATGCTGTATCGCCGGTGCCGGCCGACGCGTTGCTGTCGAGCCTAATTGCCTTCGTTTGTATCTACGGATTGTTTGGAACCTCGTTCGTTCTGTTTGCTTTCCGCATGATCCGGCGGGGCCCGCAGGACGCGCCGGCACAGGCCGAAGCCTCGGGCTCCCTGAAGCAGGCGCTGAAGGCCCGCGTGATGAATGCGCCGATCAGCGGCAACCCAGTTCCGGCGGAGTGATGACCATGGATTTGCCGCTGCTTTCCTCCCTGTTTGCTGCTTTCGCGCTATCGCTTTATGTAATGCTCGACGGTTTCGACCTCGGTGTCGGCGCCTTGCTGCTTGCGCAATCCGATGAGCAGTTGCGCGACCGGATGGTCGATTCCATCACGCCGACCTGGGACGGCAACGAGACCTGGCTGATCATGGCCGGGGTGGCCCTGCTCGCGGCCTTCCCGATCGCCTATGGCATCTTGTTGCCGGCCTTCTACCTGCCGCTGATCGCGATGCTGCTGGCGCTTGGCTTGCGTGGCGTCTCCTTCGAATTCCGCTATCAGGCCGAGAACAGTCGCCGGGCTTGGGACGTCGCATTCGGCTTCGGCTCCATCATCGCGGCGCTAATGCAAGGCTTCATCGTTGGCGGCCTCATCCTGGGCGTCGCAGTCGATGGCGAGCGCTTCAGCGGCAGCGTCTTCGATGTCTTTCAACCGTTCTCCCTTCTCGTCGCAGTATCGGTATTGGCGGGATATATGGTGCTTGGGGGAGGGTGGCTGCATTTGAAGGCGACCCGCAACTTGCACGGCTTTGCAGAACGCAGCCTGCGGCGGACGACACCCGTCTTCATCGCCTTGGCGGTCGCGACCTGCGCCGCGGCGTCCTACGTTCAGCCCGGCGTCTCGGGCGCATGGACATCCCATCCGGTGGTGCTCGGACTCATCGGTCTCCTGTTTCTCTCCGCCGCCGCTGCGCTTATGCAGGCGATCGGTGGACCCTTGGCACTTCGACCGTTTCTTCTCGGGCTCATCCTGTTTGCCCTTGGCGTTGCGGGCCTCGGCGTCACGATCTTCCCTGACATCGTGCCGTTCCGTTTGACGCTCTGGCAGGCCGCATCGGCAAGCCTCAGCCACGTATTCCTGCTGATTGGGGCGGCAATCGTCACGCCGGTTGTGCTCGCCTATTCGGCCTTCGCCTATCGAGTGTTCCGCGGCAAGACGCCCGAGACGGGGTGGGAACTATGATCACGCGATTCCGACGGCTACAATGGTTCGGTGGCCTCTACCTGGCGTCGCTTGCGGCTCTCATGTTAGCGACGCTTATGATTCGGATGGTCCTGTGGCTTGCCAACTGACTTCCCCTAGGCGCCAGATGACGATCGATGATAACAAAGAGCGATGTCTCGATGAAATGCACAGAGCAATCGGTGTCGGCATGATTGCGAAGCTAAGGTCGCTATTCTGTTTGCCCGGGGTGCATTGGATTGCGTTGTTGGGCCTGTGCGCCGCCTACCTGCAGGGTGGAATAACCAAGGCATTCGACTTCGACGCCGCAATTACCGAGATGCATCATTTCGGCCTAGCGCCGGCCGCGCCGCTTGCGATCGCGGTGATTGTCCTGGAAATCGGCGCGTCGATGTTGATCCTGAGTGGTTTGTATCGGTGGGTTGGCGCGCTGGCGCTGGGAGGCTTCACGCTGTTTGCGACATTCCTAGCCAACCGCTTCTGGGATGTTCCGCTGGACGCAAGGTTCACAATCGAAAACTCGTTCTTTGAACATCTTGGCCTTGTCGGTGGCTTCGTTTTGGTGGCCTGGCACGACCTGCATAATCAAGGATTAATGCAAAATCTCGGAAAATGAAACTCCAACAGGATATCAGAGCTAGTTGTTGAATATCCTGATCATCGGACTCCAGGTGTCTCAATGGCTGAGGTAAGCGGATTTGTGGCCATTGTCGCCTCGCCACATGTCGAGGCGCCGCCCGCAGGTTCCCGGCAGCTTCGTCTGATGCTGCTTGGCCTCGCGTTTGCGGCTGGCATGGAATTCTACACAGCCGACAGCATCAACCTTGTGTTGACGGATATTACCGGGAGCTTTGGCGTTTCGGGCGACGAAGCGAGTTGGAGCCTCACGGTCTACAGCTCTGCTTTGTTCCTGGGCGTACCGGTCTGCGTTTGGCTTGCAGGCTATGTCGGCCACAAAAACTACCTGATCGGCAGCGTGCTGCTATTTGCCGCTACATCGATCGTGAGCGCAACTTCGTACAGCTTCCAGACGATGCTGGTAGCGCGCGCCTTTCAGGGACTTGCTGGAGCTGGCCTTGTCGTCTGGTGGCGCGGCAGCGTTTATCTCTTGTTACCGAAGCCACAGCGCAGCGAATCGCTCATGCGCATATCGACCGTGCTTTATCTTTCCAGCGCACTCGGCATGCTGTTCAGCGGCTACATCACCGATCACTTTAGCTGGCGGTACATCTGCCTCCCAAACCTTGCCTACGCGGCTGCCGCGATCTGGCTGCTGGTGCGCTATTTCCCGGATATGCCGGCGCAAAGGGCGGAGCAGCCGAGCGCGACCGACTGGCTAGGCATTGCTCTTATCGCCGTGACCTTAATTTCCTTGCAGGTCATTCTCAGCCGGGGCCAGATCGAAGCCTGGTTCGGATCCTCACGCATCCGCCTACTCTTCGGACTAGGGGCCACGACCTTCATCCTGTTCGCGATATGGCAAACGAGCCCGCGCAACCGCGCCCCGCTGCTTCGGATAGAACTGCTGCGCGACCGTTTCGTGCTGTCTTCCGTTTTGATCGGCGTATGCACCGGGATGATTCTCTCCGGCAGCCTGTACCTGCTTCCGGAATTCCTTCGTAACGTCGCCTCACAGCCGCTAAGCGCGACCCAGACCGGACGGGTCATGGCCGTCTATGCGTTGACGGCCGCCGCGGTTCGCCCGCTGGTGGTCGGCGTCGTTGCCCGTTTTGGACAACGCAAGACAATTTGCGGGGCTCTCTGCTGTCTCATCGCGTCGATGCTACTGTTCAATCGACTTCTAACCACCTCTACGCCGGCATACTATTTCTATATGCCGCTGGTCCTTTATGCCCTGTGTCTGTCGGCGTTGCTGCCATCGGTTGGCAGCGGCACCGTTGCCCGCACCGAGCAGCATAAGCTCATGGATGGCGTCGCTTTATACATGACCTTCCGCCAGTTCGGCGCAGCGCTCGGCGTCGCAGTGCTGACGATCCTGGTCGAAAGACGCGAGACACTGCATTCCTCGCGGCTATTCGATCACCTTCGTACCTCAAGCGAGGTAATGCAGACTTGGATGATGACTGCGTCATCCGCCATCATGTCACGTGGTGGTTACCCAGCACCGCATAGCCAACAGGTCGCCACCAAACTGCTGGCAGAGATCGGAGGCCGCGAGGCCGCGACACTCGCCTATGCGGATGCCTTCCTCTTCATGGCGCTAATTGGGATTATCACGCTCTGCCTCGTCCCGATTATCCCGCCAACTCCGGTAGTCAGCAAGAAGTGAAACGAGAATAACGCAGCCGCTGATGAAGATAAACCTAACCGCAAGAATGTCGCCATGACAGATCAAGCCGCAGCCAAAGAGATTCCGTCCGCTCCAACTTTGCGTGTCGAAGCGCCCGTTGTCAAAATGACGGCGCCGCACGAAGAGCACCCGCGTCGGCGACCCATCGTCATCGGCGCACTTGCCGTTGTCGTCGCTGCCGTCGGTCTCTATTTCTATCTGCCTAGCTTATGGCAGGTCAGTACCGATGACGCATTTGTCAATGCGCACGTTGTCTTGATGGTGCCGAAAGTGCCTGCTTACGTTTCGAAGCTGCATGTCGATGACAATTCGAAGGTTGCACGCGGCGACCTGGTCGTCGAACTGGACCCAAGGGACTTTGAAGTTGCGGTTGATATCGCCAATGCCGACTTGAAGAGTGCCCAGGCCAACGCGGAGAACATCAAAGCGCAGCTTATAGAGCAGCAAGCCCTCGTTGCGGAGAGCCAATCTGCCGTCGATGGCGATCAGGCCACGGTTGATTTCGCTCAACAGCAATTCGAGCGTTTCAAATCCCTTGCGTCCAATGGGTCCGGAACCGTCGAGCGATTTCAGCAGGCGGAATCCGACGTTGCGCAGCGGCGCGCCGTGCTTCAGCATGATCTCGCGGCACTCGAGGCCGCGCGCGCACATCACGGCGTCCTCAAAACCCAAGAATTGCAGGCGAAAGCGACAATCGAACGCCAGCAGGCGGCGCTGGCACAAGCGCAGCTTAATTTGTCTTACACAAAAATACGCGTGTTTGAGACCGGCAACGTGACGAACAAGACGGTAGAGGTCGGAAACTACGTGCAACCTGGGCAGGTTCTGTTTTCGATCGTCCCGGACACCCTCTATATCACCGCCAACTATAAGGAAACTCAGTTGACGGATGTCCGCCCCGGTCAAAGGGTGACGATCCGGGTCGACGCATTTCCCAAATTACGTCTTCAGGGACGTGTCGATAGCATCCAGCGTGGTACCGGATCGCAATTTGCCTTGCTGCCTCCGGAGAATGCGACGGGAAATTTCGTGAAAGTTGTGCAGCGCGTGCCGGTCAAGATCACATTCGACGATCCAGGTGAAGCGCTGCACTGGATCTCTCCTGGTATGTCCGTGGAGGCGAGGATTTATACGGCGGACTCGCCTGCTTGGCTGAGCTTCCTTGACTAACCACTTACTCAGGAAGTGAGATCGAGTGATGCGAAAGATGAGAAAGAGTGCGCTCGCGGTTGTGCTCCTCGCCACGCTGGTTCCTGGACCCGGGATTGCTAATGCCGATCTAGACACGGCTATCGGCGTAAGCGATACCGAGATACGCATTGGCAACATCATGCCTTATACCGGTCCGCTGGCCGCGTTCGCGACGATCGGAAAAGCCGAAGCGGCCTATTTCGATATGATCAACGATAATGGGGGCATCAACGGCCGCAAGGGCAAGTTCATCTCCTATGACGATAACTCCAACCCGGTGAAGGCCCTGGAACAGACCCGCAGGCTGGTCGAAACCGATAAGGTTCTCCTGATTTTCGGCTCGTTTGGTACCCCGAGTAATCTCGCCGCAAGATCCTATCTGAACAGCAACAATATCCCGCAACTCTTCATCGCCTCCGGTGACAAGGAGTTCGGAAACCCCAAAAAATTTCGCTGGCCGATGGGTTGGCAGCCGACGTTCCGGATCGAGTGGCGCATCTACGCGAATTACATTCAAGCGTTCTATCCAGAACGCAGGATCGCTGTGCTTTGGCAGGACGATCAATTTGGAAGAGATTTGCTTCTTGGGTTTCGGGAGGGGCTGGGCGATCAGGCGCGGATGATCGTTGTTGCCACCACATTCGACCTTTCGGATCCCTCTTCGCTCGGAGCGCAGATAGACGTTCTGAAAAGTTCGGGCGCTGACATAGTCTTATTTGATGTCGCGCCGCCATTTGCGGCCCTCGCGCTGCGGAAGATTGCTGAGCTCGGGTGGTATCCGGTCACATTTCTCGACAATGCGTCGGCATCCATTGCACGTGCCTTGAGGCCCGCCGGTCTTCGGAATTCGTCTGGTGTGATTTCGACTTCTTTCCTGAAGGATATGTCCGATACGGAATGGAAAAACGATTCGGCCATGAAGGCCTTCTCAGCCTTCATGGATAAATATTACCCAGACGGCGACAAGGACGACGGCAATGCCGCCTTCGGATATGCCGCGGCCGAGCAATGTTCCATGTCTTGAGCCGGTGTGGTAACGATCTTTCGCGCGAGAACGTCATGCGGCAGTCCGTAACTTTGCAAGGGTACCGGAACTCGCTTGCACTGCCGAGCATCGCGATCAACACGTCGCCGACCGACTTCCACCCGATCAAGCAGATGCGTCTTGTGCAATTCGACGGCGTCGCGTGGCGGCCGATCGGCGACGTTATCGACAGTGCGTTCGTCGGCGACAACGACCGTTAAATCCATGAACTCGGCAAGCCATCTATCCGCCGCTCGTTGTCGATTCTAACGCTAGGAAGTGCCGCACGACGGGAGCATCGGGACCCATGTGAAATTGCGTCACTTCGCGCTGAAGGTCGGCGTCCGCATTCGACACGCGATGATGTTGGCGCAAATGCTCAGCCCATGATTCCACCATGAACCATTCTACTATACGCTCCGGATCGGCGGCATCCTCCGAGACACCCCAGCCGTACGCGCCGTCGCGCCGGCGGGCCTTCGACAGGCTCTTCAACCCATCGAGAAATTTCGTCTGGTTATCCCTCGAAATGCGATATTCGATCAGGACGAGGACCGGTCCACGATCGTGTTCAATCGGATCGGCCGTCAGAGGCTCGGGCCAGTAGTTCGACGGGGTCAGATCCGCATCGCCGGCAGGGAGCTTGATCCGGTGAAGAACGAAGGCAACGCCTGAAAGCCCGACGGCGCTGACCAGGAGGGTCGCCGACACTCCCACGACTTCGGCCACCATTCCCCATCCTAGGCTTCCTCCGGCCATGGCGCCATTGAAGACCATCAGATAGACCGCAAGTCCGCGGCCACGGACCCAATTCGGAAGAATCGCTTGGGCAGCACCATTCAGCGTCGTAAGCGCGACGATCCATGCTGCGCCGAGCCCGAGCAGGACGGCAATGGCGATCGCCTTCGGCGGCGCAAGTGAGAGTATCCCCATGATGATTGCCGTGACGATGGCCGCACCAAGAAGGAGATCGTCCGCCCCGAAGCGTCGGCGCAGACGCGGCAGGGCTAGTGCGCCGAGGATCGCGCCCGCGCCGACTGCACCAAGCAGAATGCCGTAGAAGCCCGCGTCGCCGTCGAGCAGATGCCGTGCGACGAGAGGAAGCAGCGCCCAAATGGCGCTCGCGAACGCAAAATAAGTCGCGGTTCGAAACAACACCACGTGCAGTTCGCGGCTCGCGCGCACGTAGCGCAGGCCGGCTCTAAAGGCGCCGAAAAAGCGCTCAGAAAGCTCGTCGGGAGCGCTGGCTGCACGCGGCCACCATAGCAGGGCGGCAATAACGATGGCGTCGCTGAAGACATCGGCACCGTACGCGACTACGGCACCAAAGGCAGCCAGCAGCGCGCCTCCGGCAGCCGGACCGATGGCCCGCGCGATATTGAAATCCAAGCGAGTTCAGTGCAATTGCATGCTTCAGATCCTTCTTCGGCACCAGCTCGGGAACGATCGACTGCCATGTCGGCCCCATGAGGGCTGCTCCCATTCCTCCGACGAATGTCAGCGACACAAGAGAACTGATTGTCAAGAGTCCCGTATGGGAGAGAGCCATCAGCGTGAAACTGACGAGCGCCAGCGCGGCCTGGACGGCTATGAGAAACTTCCGGCGATCAAGAATATCCGAGAGCACTCCGGCTGGAATCGCCAAGAAGAAGGCGGGTAGCGATGCAGCCGCCTGGATCATCGCGACTGCGGCGGGTGCGGTCGAAAGTTCGGTGACAAGCCATGAGCTGGCAACGTCGCGCATGAAGCTCCCCGTGCTTCCGAGCACCGTCGCGGCCCATAGCACGGCGAAGACAGGTTGACGAAGCGGCGCAAAACCGCTGGCGGCGGCTTGCGGTGCTGGATTATCTGTCGTGTTAGCGTGATCGTCTGTCATATCGGAAAAGTGCAGGACAGCAATTCAAAACCGTACCATGAAAATGGCAGGAAGTCTTCTTCTGGCCAACTTGCCGATCGACCTCACCGCAATTCTTTCGCCCCGCCCGCCACACGCAAGAATAGAGCTGCGAAGCTCAACGCTGGCGGCACGACAAAGCACCAGACGCCGATACGCGCGTACAAAAGGGCAGCGGTGGCGCAGCCTGCCGCGAACACAGCGATGTTGGTCGACATCCCCAGCAACCGTGCACCTGGGCGCTGAGAATCTTCCGGTTTTGGCGGCTGCATCATGTCTGCAAGGTCAATCATGATTTGGGTCGTCGAGCCAGTCATCAAAGTCGAGGGCGGCGCGCTTCCAAGGTGGATGCGATGGGTGGCGTTCTAAATCGCCATGGCTGCTACCAACACCATCCCGGTGAGTACCGCTTGCCAGGCGTCGCCATGGCTGAAAGGACCAAAATGGATCGCGAGGGCCGCGCCCACCATGAGAAGAGCGACTTTCAAACCGAGGATGATCTTCAGCGCAGGGAGCTTTCGTTGCAGCAGCGCCGAACTCAGGAGTCGTACTACGATCACCACGAAGCAGAATACTGGAAGCGCAAGCAGCTTTGCGACAGCGCCTGACGTGCCTAGTACCAGTGAGGCGCCGAAAGTGACAAAGTTGCCGGTCACGTGCGCGGTGAACAGTCCCTGCAACGCGAGGAAGCCGGAGGTATCGACATAACCGGCATTCAAGCTCAGCAGCAGCGGAAGCCATGGTTTCGGTGAAACGTTCATCATGATCGATATTCCCGGCGCCAGGATGCGGGCGTGCCGCCTGTCAAAGTGACGAAGACGCGCGTAAAATGACTCTGGTCAGCAAAGCCGCATTCGATGGCGATGTCCGCAATCGGATAGGATGTGGTCTGCAGCAGATCCTTTGCCTTTTTAATGCGGTATCGTTGAAGCCACCGGTGCGGTGTCACACCGAGCGTCGCTTTGAAGGATTTTGTGAAATACTGACGGGATAGTCCGCATTCTCTTGCGATGTCGGCAAGAGGAATGTCTCGGCTGCTCTTTTCCACCAGCAACTTTTTAGCGCGACTAAGTTTTGATGGCGAAAGGCCTCCCTTCTGCTCGAGCGCGTGTTGGGTTGGCGCTGTAAGCAAATGAGCGTCGATCAAGTCGAGGCTATCTGCGATCGCATCTCCAGAGAATCGACGCTCATTCATGTTCGCACCATGGTTCTTGGCTTCGTCCGCTCCAAACGTGGCCTCAACAGTTCGCCACGTTGCGTTATCGACGTGGTTCGGTCGGTAAGACTGCTGCCTGTCCATGAATCCACTTTCGCGCGAGATCGACGTCCGCTTGCGTAAGTCCGTGGCCGACCGGCAGTGCGTTTTGCTGAACGCGAGCGCCGTCATCGGCCAGCATTGCTGCAAGGCAGCCTGAATTGCTGGACGGAATGATCGGATCGAACTGCCCCGATAGGATCAATATTGGCTTTCCCGCAAGATCCGCTTTCGGCGGTTCTTTGAGCGGCACCATGGCGCGCAGCAATACGGCGCCGGCCAACGAGTTCGGCCGCAGCAGCAGCATCGCCGCAGCGATATTGGCGCCGTTGGAGTAGCCAAGCGCGATCGGAGCCGCGATGCCATACTGCTTGCGCGCTTCTTGAACGAAGTCGGCAAGATCGTTCGCGCGGCGGCGCACGTCGTCCTCGTCGAATACCCCTTCCGCCAGTCGCCGAAAGAAGCGGGGCATACCGCCCTCGAGGACCTTTCCCCGCGGCGACAGCAGCGGAGCACCTGGTGTAATGCTCCTACCTAGCGGTAACAGGTCGCTCTCGTCGCCGCCGGTGCCGTGCAACAGCAAGAGCGGCGGCGCTCCAGGTCGGGTGCCCGGCTCGAAGCGATGGATAAAGGACAGGTTGGTGCTCATGACACAGCCCTGGTCAGCGGAGGCAGGACGCTCTCGATGTCCTTGCGGTGCGATTCCAGAAAAGCTGGCAGCTTCAACTGTTCTCCCAAGGTCTCCACGGGCTCGTCGACCACAAAGCCGGGAATGTCGGTAGCGATCTCGAACAGGATGCCGCCGGGTTCGCGGAAATAAACCGAGCGGAAGTAATTGCGATCCTTCTGCTCGGTCGGGTGCATGCCGTGGTCGGCCACCAGCTTGTGGGACATTTCCGCCTGGTCGTTGTCGTCGACGGCGCGGAAGGCGATATGATGGACGGAGCCGGCGCCCTGCCTTCCGGGCAGGAAACCCTTGGCTTCGTAGATGTCGACGATGCCTCCGGTCGCATTGGCTGCCGCAAGGCGGATGATCGATCCTTCGCGGGCCGTTTGCTTGAAGCCGAATACGTCGGTCAGTATCGCGCTGGTTCTCGCAGCATCCTCGAGTAGCAGTGTGACGCCATGGAAGCCACGGATCGCGTGTTCAGCCGGAACGTCGCCGTTGCTCCAACCAGCTTCGTCCTCGGCGCCGGGGACGGCGACCAAGGCGAGGCTCATCCCGTCCGGATCGGTGAACGGCAGAACGGATTCGCCGAAGCGCTTTTCGAGCGCTTCGTGGGCGATACCCTTCTCGATGAAGCGGTGGGTCCAATAGCCGATCGAGCGCGCGGGAACCCGGAAGGCAGTCTGCCGGGTTTGACCGACGCCTCCGCGGCCGGCTGCGGCGTTTTCCCACGGAAAGAATGTCAGGATGGTGCCCGGGTGACCGGCTTCATCGCCGTAATAGAAGTGATAAGTGCCGGGATCGTCGAAATTGACCGTCTTTTTGACGAACCGAAGGCCAAGCGATCGGGTGTAAAAGTCATAATTTCTCAAAGCGTTACCGGCTATTGCCGTCACATGATGGATGCCTGACATGGTCTTGTTCCTGTCTTTGGAGGCTGACTGCCTTCCTTTGCAGGAATAATTGGCGGGCTTCTTAATAAAGACAATCCGGGCTTTCATGACATCACTGTCTATGATTTGATGACAATCTTCGACGGGCCTTGATGCATGGACAAGCTCTCCAGCCTGCGCGCCTTCGTGAAAGTGGTTGAACTCGGCAGCTTCTCAGAAGCGGCCCGTCAGCTTCGATTGTCGCGCTCTGCCATCAGCAAATATGTGAGCGATCTCGAACACGAACTCGGCGTCCAGCTCTTGAACCGCACCACCAGACACGCCAGTCCGAACGAGAATGGACAGGCCTATTTCGAGCGCGCACTTGGGATTCTCGCCGATCTCGATGCCGCAGATCAGGCTGCGGCACACCTGCAGGCCACGCCGCGTGGCTTGCTGCGCGTGAACGCGCCGATGTCATTTGGGACTTTGCAGCTAGGACCCGCGATTGCGGATTTCATGGAGCAATACCCTGAGCTCCGGATCCAGCTTCTCCTGAGCGACGATCAGGTTGATCCGGTCCAGGGTGGCTACGACGTCACACTCCGGATCGCCGATCTGGAATCATCGACTTTGATCGCGCGGAAAATCGTACCGATCGAGCGCGTGATTTGCGCCTCACCCGTCTACCTGAATCGGCGCGGCGTGCCCACGCATCCCGGAGATCTGCGAGATCACACGTTGCTGACTTATGGCTTCTTGCTGACGGGTAATCAGTGGAAGCTCACCGGGGCGGACGGCAAGCATTGGGTACAGCCGGAATGGACGTTGTGTGCCAACAACGCGGAAGTGCTGCGCGAAGCGGCGATCAAGGGGAGAGGAGTGGCGCTGCTGCCGACGTTCATCGCCGCGGCGTCTCTTCGCGACGGCGCTTTGCAGAGATTCCTTGATGACTACAAGGCGCCGCCGTTGGCGCTGTATGCGCTCTATCCGCCAACGCGCCACCTGGCCGTAAAGGTACGGTTATTTATCGACTTTCTTGTCGACAGATTCGGTCGAGTTCCATCATGGGACCAGAAAGGCTAGGCGCGTTGGAACCCGCATCAATAAGTTACCGAATGCGATCCTGGGCTTTGCGCAATGCTTCGATGCTCTTTTTCAGACCTGCTGAGGCGATTGGTAAAGCCGTGGCCTACTCCGATTCCGGATTGACCGTCCCACTCTGCCCAAAAAGCCCGAAGGGTTTTACAGGAATTGCAATAATGGGTCGTTCCCAAGTGTTTTTCGCGAATGTTCGCTGACCAATTTGCGGATCGGCTCATGGATGGCATCGCGCAAATCGCGGGTCTTCCATTCAATAATCAGTCTTTCGTAGGAAAGCCAGTGGCTCGTTTTTCTCGGCTCTATGCGGGTGGCGGCTGCCAAGTCATCCAGAAAGCTGCAGAAGCCAGCTGCGCCGTCAGCGAAGACGCCATATCCAGCAGCAAGTTGCTCCCGCTTCGAGACTTCTCCGCCAAGCCAAGTCAAAAGTCGCGCGGCACGTGCCGCTACGGTTCCCATCCGTTCCATCAAACGGATCGCGTTCCAGAGGGGTAATCCGTCCAGAAGGGTATTATGTATCCGAGGCATAAACCCGAGACGGCCGAGGATAAGGGAGTTGGTTACGTCATCGATAGCCCCTCTCCTCACTTCGCGCTGTTCCTTTGTTCGTGCCTGGCGGTCGTTCCTTCGTCCCGGCCTGCGCGCGCAGACGCGCCGCGCGCAAGGGCCGTCAAGGCCGGCCGTCGTGCTGTCCTGACGTCTTGCTCTACCGCTGCCGGGCTGCGCCTTGACGGCCCCGAGCACGGCGCGAGGATCAGGCAGGTTGGGACGCCGTCTCCTCCGTCTTGACGCACTCGAAGGCGCGTCCCTTGTTGAGAACCGCCCAGGCGATCCGGGCGAGCTTGTTGGCGAGCGCAATCGCCAGCACGTTGTGGTGCAATCGTTTCTTGGCGGCTTCGATCCAAGATTTGAGGCCATAGCGCTCCCAACACTTTACCCTGACCAGCACAACCCATGCGGCTTGCACGAACAGCGCGCGCAGGTAGCGATTGCCGCGCCTTGATATCTTGCCGAGGATCGTGCGGTCGCCGGTCGATATCTGCTTCGGCACCAGTCCAAGCCAGGCGCCGAAGTCGCGGCCGTTCGAGAACACGTCTCCAGTGCCGATCGCGGCCACCATTGCGCTCGAGATGATCGGGCCAATGCCGGGCACCGTCATCAGTCGCTCGCAGGCCTTATCTTGACGGGCCAGCGTTTCGATCTCGCTAGATAGCCCCTCGATACGCTCATCCAGCCGGCGCCAGTCTCCCGCCAGATCCTCGATGAGGCGCAGCATGCGAGGCAAGAGCACATCGGTGCGCGTCGCGAGGATATCCGGCAACTCGGACCGCAGGGAACGCGGGCCTTGCCGCACCGCGATGCCCCGCTCCAGCAGGAACGCACGGATCTGATTGATGACGCCGGTACGCTGACCGACCAATCGATCGCGGACGCGGTGCAGCGCCTGAAGGTCGAGCTGGTCGGCGGTCTTGGTCGCGACGAACTTCATGGTCGGGCGTTGGACAGCCTCGGCGATGGCTTCCGCATCTCGGAAGTCATTCTTCTGTCCCTTCGAATAGGGGCGCACGTATTTCGCCGGCATCAGGCGGGCGTCGTGGCCAAGCATTTGAAGTTTGCGACTGAGATGATGCGCGCCGACGCAGGCCTCCATACCGATCGAGCACGGCGGCAGGTTGGCGAGCCGCGTTTCCACCTGGCCGCGTGACCACTTCTGCCGCAGCACGATGGCACCGCGGTGATCATGACCCACGATGTGAAACGAGTTTTTGCCGATATCGATGCCGATCGCGGCGATCGCTGCGCTGAGTTTCTGAGACATGGCGTGCTCCTTGTCTTGAGCGCCCCTCGCCAGCTTCTCGTGCTGGCAGGGCCGGAGCACGGCCGGACCATCCCATTAGCGGTCATGCCCGGACGTCATGTGGCAGCGAACTGTGGTTCTGCGGGAAATTGATGAGGCGCTTCGTCGAAGAGGCCGCGCCGCGGCCCGGGTCGCCTTTCAGCGTTGTGGCCGGGCTTGCTCGTGCGAACGCCGTATCGAATGACAAGGCCGCGATGGCAATGGTCGCACCGGCCGTCTCCTGTTCTCGGTTCTCGATCGGTCTTGAACCGCCGCAGGCAAGATTTGCCGAAGTGTGAGTTTATTCCCTACGACCAGTTGTGCCCGCCGTTTGATTAATGCCGAAAGCGTTACCCTGAAGTCACAGATCGAGTCGATTGCGAGCCCGGCATCGGAAGATCGCCCCCACGCGACGCCAAAGTCTCGACAATGGTAAATGGGGGTGATAGGACGCTGCAGGATTTGGGGAAAATCATGCGACGGCGGCTGGAATTATACATTCCAATCGTATTCGTGGCGATCATGGTGCAATTGCTTGCGCCTATCGCTGCGTTTCGTGTGGTCGCCTACGCCTCGACCGACCCGCTCTACATGTCCTCGACCTGTGAACACGCGGCGCCTTCGGCTGACGAGCAGTCTGGGCCCGACAGAAGCCAGCATGAGCAAGGAAGTTGCTGTGCATTCTGTGGGATGGGCGTTGGCGGCACCATTGCCCTAGGTTCTGCGCCGCTCATTTTTGTAACTCTGCAACGCCAATACCAAAGCCTGTCATGGCTGGAAGCCGCAGAGACGATGCCGGCCGTTCGTGTCGGCTCGAATGCCCAGGCACGCGCCCCACCGCAGGCGATCTGACGCGATTCCATAAACCCGACCCGTCAGGTCGTTTTTCTCGGATTGAGTTCTTTGAGACTTGATCCATTTTGCGAGGCATTAGCCATGCGCGGGCTTATATGCGTTGAACCTACCAAGCATGTATTTATTGAATCCAGTCGTTCCTCAAATCGGATCGGTTCAGGCAACGGCTTCTTGCGGAGACTGGTTGCCGCTGGCGTAACATCGTCGGGGCCAATAGGTGCTGGCGTGGCGATTGCTATGCTGGCCTTTGCCGCGACGGATGCATCGGCTGCGGACCTGCCCATGAAAGCGGTCCAAACATCCGTCTATAACTGGTCCGGCTGTTATGTCGGCGCGAACATTGGCGGCGGAGCCAGCGCGTCGAACTTCGGAACAGGCGTCGATCCGGGAACGCATCTCTTGGGTGCCGACCCCGGCGTGGCGGCCGGCAACGGCTTAAACTCCCATGGCGAGGACGGCCTGCTCGCCGGCGGTCAGGTAGGTTGCAACTACCAGTCAGGCTTGCTGGTCGCGGGACTGGAGGGCGACTTCGACTACTTCCACAGCAACCCGTGGTTCACCAACAACACCAACACGCTGAGCGACGGTGTGACACCGTTCACGCTCACGCAATCTTCCACGGCGAGCTATCTCGCGACTATTCGTCCCCGTATCGGCATCGCCGCCGACCGGAATCTCGCCTATCTGACGGCGGGCGTCGCCTTTAGCCATCTCAGCTATATCGAAAGCTATTCCGATGGCGCCACGCCACCCGGTGCCGGGACCGCCGCTGCATCGAAGTTGCTGGTGGGATGGGTCGCGGGCGCTGGCTGGGAATATGCGGTGACCGATCACTGGGTCTTTCGCGCCGAATATCTGTTTGCGGGCTTTTCCAAGATCAATGCGGTGGGCGCAATCACGGACACGGGTGGCGGCGTCAATACGCTGCACGGCTCCAGCGATCTGACCATCCAGGCCCTCCGCGCAGGCGTGAACTACAAGTTCTGATCGCTGCGCCGACCGCTCTCCGATTCATCGCCGGACAGAAGCATGTTTCGCCCGGCAGTCAGAAACTCCAAAATCGAATGTGACGCCATGACAAAAATATTTAAAGCCACGGGACTATTCTGTCTGAACCGGAAGATCATAGGGGCGTTGGCAACATCCCTCGCCACCGCGTTTCTTTCATTCGGATCGCTTGTCGGCCTCTCAACGACCGACGCCTTAGCCTGTGCCTGCGGGTGCAGCGTGTTCGACGTCAGCGGCCTGGACATGATGCCTCAGGAGCAGGAAAGTGGCGGCCGCATCTTCTTCGAATATTGGAGTCAGGACCAGAAGCAGAACTATGTCGGCAGCTCCAAGGCGCCGGCGGGTCTCAACAAGGACAAGGACCTCAACACCCAGTGGTACAATGTCGGCCTGAGTTATAACTTCAACCGTGACTGGGGCATGATGATCAGGGTGCCCACGATGGCCAACCGGTCGTTGACGACCGAGACCGACTTCCTGTTCCCGGGCCAGATCCAGACCTTCAATTCGAAGAGCTTCGGCGATGTGGAGGTCATGGGGCTCTATACCGGCTTTTTTCCTGACATGTCGACCGGCCTGATCTTCGGTCTCAAGCTGCCCACCGGCACGTACACCGCGCCTGGGATGGATCGCGACAACCAGATTGGGACGGGAAGCACCGATCTGATCCTCGGGGCCTTCCACCGCGGTTTGTTGAGCGCGGACAATGCCTGGCAGTATTTCTCGCAGTTCGTCTGGCGCCAGCCGTTCGCGTACCACCAGGCTCCCGATCCTCAGGGCTTTTTCGACGGCAACCTTGGAGTCGTCCAGACCTATCATCCGGGCATGCAGATCGATGGCGCCATCGGCATCGTCTACAATAATTTCTACAATGTGCTCGGCTTTGACAAGATCACACCTCTTGGCCAGGTGATCGTTTCGCATCGGGACACCGACAGCGGCACCGGCGCCGACCCCTTAAATTCAGGCTTCGACCGCGTGATGTTGTCGCCGGGCATCGAGTTCACCAAGGTGCTCGATGAGGTCAACAAATACGTCTTCAAATTTTACATCGACGTCGAGGTCCCCGTCTATTACCGGGCAACGGCTTCCAACAACGCCGGGACAGAGGGACAGCTGGTTGCGCCGTACCTGTTGAAGGTCACTTCAAGCTTCAATTTTTGAATATCCGCACACGCTGCTGAACCTCGCTTATGCGGTCGGCGGACGTGACAACTAACGGAAAGGAGATAAGGAACATGAAAAAAGGCATTATCGCAGTGCTCGGTTTGATGGCCGTTGCTTCTGCTCCCACGCATGCGGCTGATCTGCCGGCGAAGGGTTATCCAAAGGCGCCCGCCGTGCCTGTGGCCGTTTACGACTGGAGCGGCCTCTTCGTTGGTTTCAATGCCGGCGGCAGCTCGGGTCCCAGCTGCTGGACGAATTCGTTTGCGGGAGGCGCACCCACCGTTCCGGCTACCTCGGAAGGCTGTAATACCAACACAGGTGCCCTGCTGGGTGGCCAGATCGGTTACCGCTTGCAAGCGAGGAACTGGGTATTTGGCGTTGAAGCGCAGGGTGACTGGGCCAATCTGCGCGGACAGACCGCAAGTTTCTTGTTGGCCGCACCTCAGGTAACAAACCAGACCCAGACAAACGGCGTTGGTCTCTTCACCGGACAGATCGGCTATGCCTGGAACCAGGTTCTTTGGTTCGTGAAGGGCGGCGGCGCGGTGACCAGCAACCAATATAACGGCCTCTTTACCGCGACGAATGTCGTTTTTGATCAGGCCAGCGACACCCGCTGGGGCCCGACGGTCGGGACAGGAATCGAGGTTGGCTTTGCGCCGAATTGGTCCGTGGGCGCCGAGCTCAACTACCTGTTCTTGGGTACCAGAGACTCTCAACTTGAATGCTGTGCCAGCCGGTGGCTTGTCGCGTGTCGAAACCATCCAGCAAAATGCTGCTGTAGGCCTCCTGCGTGTGAACTATCGCTTTGGCGAGCCGGTCGTCGCGAAGTACTAATGGACCTTTCATTCCCAAAGCTGAAAGCTTGGAATGGCGCGGCGCGGGAGCTCAACAGGAAGGACAGGGAATATGAATGCTGGCCGTGACAAGAAGCTCGGGCTTGCTACGCCAAGCCCGAGCTTGCGCTGCCTGTTTGCCGCGTGCTTGCTGCTGGCGTCGGCCGCCTTCGCTTCCGCCAGGGCGGCTCCATCGATCAACGGTCCGGCACCGGACCTTGTTTTGTCCGAACTCGGTGGGGAAATTTTCAACCTCAGCAAATTGCGCGGCAAGGTCATACTGGTAAACTACTGGGCGACCTGGTGCGCGCCCTGCAAGAAGGAAATGCCGGTGCTTAATTCCTTTTACCGGCGCTACCACGAGGAGGGGCTGGAGATCATCGGAATAAGCGCCGATCGACCGCAGGATTTTGCCCGGATGCGACGCATTAGCGGCACACTTGCCTATCCGACAGCCACGCTGGACCGGATTTCGCAGGACGGCTTCGGGCCGCCCGCGGGGTTTCCGCTCACTTATGTGATCGATCGCGAAGGAATCGTGCGCGACAAATTCATCGATGTTCGCGAAGAGCTGTTGCGCGATGTGGTGCTGCCGCTGCTGCAACATTGAAAGAGGGCGGGCGGGAGGAGCTGAGCCGCGCGATGAGAAGCAAATGCGCGATGGGACTGTTGCTGGGGCTCTTGCTCGCCTCGCCGCTGGCCCATGGCCAGACAACCAATACGGGGGATTTCATGGCCGATCCCCGGAGCAGCTGCAAGGTGTGGGATCCGCATCCGTCTGCCGGAGAAACTGTGAGTTGGTCAGGCGAGTGCATCAACGGCCTCGCGCAGGGCGACGGTACCGTCCTCTGGTCGCGGTACGGCAGCCCTTTCGAGAAGGATGAAGGCCATTGGGATCAGGGTCGACAATCGGGGCGCGGCAATCAGGATTGGAGGGCGGGCCGTTACGAGGGCGAACTGTCGGAAGGCGAACCGAGCGGTCACGGCGTTATGATGCTGCAGACGTCCCGCTATGAGGGCGAATTTCGCCAGGGCAAGCCGAATGGCGAGGGAACCGCCACCACTATTCATGGCGTTTATAAAGGCAGATGGAAAGACGGCTGCCTCACGCGGGAAAAGCAGACCATCACGTTCGCTGTGTCACCGGTGTCATGCCATTGAGGCCCACGCAACGATCAGAGGAGATGAGCAATGTACTTTCGGAAGCAGGTAGCAACTGCCGTCATCTTTGTGATGCTGGCAGCAAGCGGTATGCCGACGCGCGAGGCCTCCTCTCGGGACGAGAAAGGAAAGGTCTGCCGGATGGAACAGCAGTGCCATTGGGAAAACTTCAAGAAGGTTTGTGTTTACGTCAAAGTGTGCCGTTGAAACCAAGATTGCCAAGCCGACATTTCTCGATTTTTTTATACGGCATACCCCCATTCAATTCCTTGGGCGGTATTGGGTAAGGAGAAAGAAGGATTGGCTTCAGAATAACCGAAAGAAGCTCAATGCTTATTGGCTCAGAACGCCCATTGGCTTCAATTCATTGTGGCTAGTCGCAGTACGGATAAATTCGCCCGTACGGGTAGCAGAACTCAATCAAGTCCGCTCCAATACCCGGGAGACCAACGGTCGCCAGCCCATTGGCCGCCGTAATGCCGTAAGCCGCGCCCCCGGGCGACGCGAACACAGGTCCCCCCGACGTGCACATGGGTCCCGCCAACGTGCACGCCACGAGCAAAGGCCGTTGTCGGGATTGCAGAACCACCCAAAAGGATAGAGGTGACGGTTACGAGCAGTGCTTTTCGCAGCATCAAGATCTCCATCAGATAGTGTTTCGAGCACCAAACTTTACAGGCGAACTTTTCCGTCATCGCGCGAGCACGATGCTCGTCGACGACAAGTTACGGCCCTTATAATGAGGAAATTGAGCGCGAGCGCTTCAAGCGCAAGTAAATTCAGTGTTAGACCCGGATGTTCACGCAGATATCGTCGTACAATTCCGCAATCATCGGAGATGCTGAGCAGGTGCTCTCGTTGTGCAGCGATCGCCTCGATCCAGAGCTTTAGCCCGTGGTGCTCCCAGACCGTCGGCTTGATCAGCATGACCCACGGAGACAAACTCGACCTACGCCGGTTGGCGGCTAACGCAACTTCGCGGCTGAGAAAGGTGAGCGCCGACGTCCAGCGAACGCCATCGCAGAAGATCGTAGCAGGTCGCCCAAGGCTCGAAAGCCGGGTTTACCGTCACGGCCAGTTCATCGGCGATTGTCGGAATGCGCACACCACTTTTTCAGGTACCTATAGGAACTTACATTTCTCCGCTGCATTTGCTTGGTTGCCTCCACTATCCCGAGCAATGGAGGGTCCATGAGCAGGGCCGTCGCGCCCAACGTGAACCATTGGCGTGAGTGATTGCGCAAGTTCCCGAACATCCGGCGGTGCGGTGGACGTTCGCGAACGACGATCCAGGCGCGGGCTTTCCCCTGCTCACCAACTCAGACCAATTGAAAGGAGCACATCATGCGTCCAGTGGTTTTACTCGCGGCGGTTCCGTTGCTTATTGCAACTCCAGCCGTCGCTCAGCAGGGTCCCTCTGCGATCAGCCAAAGCGACAAGGAGTTCCTGGATTTTGCGGCCAAGGTGAACCAGTCAGAGATCCAGGGTGGACTTGCCGCGGAGAAGAAGGCGGACGCCCCGGCCGTTCGGGCCTTCGCTCGCCTTATGGTGCTCGATCACATGGAGCTTGAGAGTCAGCTCGCCGGCATTGCCACGGAAAACGGAGTCGAATTGCCGAGCGGACCCAGCGAGGAGGCGAAACAAGGGATGGCGAATCTCCAAACCATGAGTGGCTCCAAATTTGATACGGCGTTCATGCAGGACATGGTCGAGGGCCACCAGCATGCCGTCGAAAAGTTCAAGGCGGAGAAGGGCAAAGCGCAAGCCCAGCCGGTTGGAGCCGTTGTTACCGCCACATTGCCAATCCTGGAACAACATTTGGCGCTGGCGCAAGCTGTGCAGTCTGAGATCAAGAATCGGGCGTCCGAGACGATCGGAAATGCGAACAAGAGGAACTAATGTCTTTCTCCGTTGTGACTTGCGCATTCTGGCGTATGTCGGTCAGCCCGCACATGAGCCTGACCGACCTCGCTCAGGTCGCAGACCTTATCTGCGGGAGCGAAATGACCGTTCTCGGCTGCTGCAAATGTCCCCGCTGTGATCGCCTTCAGAAGGTCGGTCAAATTCGGACCTCGGGGCGCGTCTGAGCTAGGTCTCTTTCCCCTCATAGCCGACTCGCGGTGATAGCACCGGCATGTGCGTTTCGTGCCAAGCCCACATTGAGGGAGGGAGTCTAATCCGGTTCCACAGCCATGTCCCACGCCGCGGCAGGGTCTTGCGGACGGATCCTGTCGATCACCGTTCCGATCAGCTATACTGGCGAGGCCCAGCGGTGATCTCGCACGCAACGACGATGCTGCCACGATCTATAAGGGCCATCTTGGCGGTTTGAAATCGACTTCTGGCGGATTCGAGGGAGGCTTTTCATGCGAGTCGGCTTCCTGCTGACATTGAGCATTCTTGCATTGCCGGCTCGCGCCGAGCCGCTGCAAATCTATGGCACGACGGGCTACGTCGGTGAGTATGAGCTCAGTGGCAGCGTTTCCGAGCAGAACTTGAACGGGAAAAAGGAATTCTCTGGTCCATTGACCGTGAGGCACGTTGGCCTCTGTACGCGCGATGGTCCGAAGGAGACCGTTGGCCAAATCCGGTTCGAACTCGCCAAATCCTCGTCCGGCATCATCGCGACGCTGGACTTCGACGGAAGCAAATGTGCTTACAAGGGGATTCTTTCCGAAGTCGTACCACGGCTTTATGGATTGCGGACGTGAGGGGAGCCTTCCGCTCAGACTTTGGACCAAATGATCCGACAGCAACGCGCTCCAAAGGCCGAACGGCCTGGGCGATTGAGTTGATTTAAGAGAGGTGAGGTTTGTGGAAAAGCTGAAGCAGGTTCTTCTGGCGCTTGCAGTCGTCTGCGCCGGGTCATCCGTTGCGATCGCGGATGAGATCAAGGCTGGCGACCTCGTCGTCGCCCAAGCCTGGAGCCGTGCCACGCCAAAAGGGGTGAAGGCCGGCTCCGGTTGCAATTTCGTTGATCTGGCTCAGTGCAACAGGTTTGGCATCCTGGTGGATTCGGCCTCCAAACGGACGGCTTGGCATTTTCCTCCCGCCCGCGATGTTCGGTGGTCAAAGGGGATGGTCATACCGCTTTGTTTGATGAGCCTGCTTCCACCCATCTTTGGGTTATCGGTTATCGCATTCCCAGCCATCGGATGGATCTTGAAACGCCCGTTGCGTTGGAGACCAGCCTGAGCGGTAACTGCAGGCGGCGGTCCGACAGCTCCATGGAGGGAATCGGAATGTGTCGGCGAACATTGACGATAAATCGGGCAATTCTCGTTGCCGCGCTGCAGCGGAAGTGAACGGCCTTTCAATGATCAGACCAACTTGCTGCTGCCTGCGGGTATCGCGCGCAGCCCAATTTCTCACATCTTCATCCCGGGAGACATGCCTTTCATTTCCTTCTTGCTGGTAGCCGGCCCCTGCGCGCCAACGCCCTCGACGTCGAGGGAGACCTGCACCTTGCCGGCCTTTTCGAACTCCAAGGTGATCGGCAGCTTGTCGCCCTTCTTGAGCGGGCTCTTCAAGTCCATCATCATCAAATGATAGCCGCCCGGCGCGAGCTTGACAGTCTTGCCCGGCTCGATCGCAAGTCCGTTCTCCAGCGGGCGCATTTTCATCACGCCCTTGTCCATCAACATTTCGTGGACCTGCACGCTGCCGGCGATATCGGCCGAGCCGCCGATCAGCCGGTCCGGCGCGGTTCCCTTGTTCTCGATGGTGAGATATCCGCCACCGATTTTGGCCCCCTTCGGCGTTGCGCGGGTCCAGGCCTCTGTGATGACGAGATCACCGGCTTTGACCTCCTCGGCGCGCGCAGGCGCTCCCAGGACAGATGCAAGCACGGCGGCGCAGGCAATCGCGGCGAAGGTAAGCTTTCTGATCTGCATTTGTTGCTCCTGTTTTGTCGTTTCATTGCACGAGGTGAGCGGCGGGATGCAGCGTGCCGAGCGCGCCGACGATAGCGAAGATCGAGAGCCCCAAAACAATCTCGATCCATGTCTTGCGCGAGAGAGCTTTGGAGCGCCCATGTCCGCCCGCAACGCAACAAGCTCCTTGCGGGCCGCGCTCTCCGCGGAGCGTTCTATTTTCCGGTAGCGCGCAACCAGGGACAGGCCAAACGGCGTGAGGATGGCGCCCCCGCCGTTCTTGCCACCCGCTTGTCGCTCGACGGCGGCACGCCTGCAGATACGATTGATCTCGTCCACCAGCTCCCACGCCCGCTTGTAAGGCATGTTCATGGCTCGGCCCGCGGCGGAGATCGAACCGCGGGAGCGAATATGTTCGAGCAACTGGATTTTTCCGGGCCAGATCCGCCCCTCCGTGTCCAGACCGATACGAACACTCAGGGAAGGGAGCGATGTCGCGGAAGATTTTCGCATGTTCGGCTGACTCATGTTCGTTGAGCCCCGCGCAACAGGTTCATCCTACGCCGCAGAATGGGGCTGAAATCGGTTGTCAGTCTCTCTAGGCTGCGATGGAGGATTTCGCCGAGGGCCTCGGTCCGACCGACTGGGCCTCATGGGTACGGACCACGAACCGTTTGCTAACAGGTTTGCTAACAAATTGCCCACGACAGGACGGCACGAAACGGGACGGGCAGGGGCCGCAACGTAAGAAAAGCCCAACAATCAAGGGCTTCTAGAGACTAGAACAAACAGGGAAGGACGACCGATAACGCTTTTCAAGACCGGTGCCTTAAACCACTCGGCCAGCCTTCCGTCTCATGACGCGGATCGTCTCGTCGTAGACCTTGATCGGGACCGGGGAGGGGGCCCGGTCCTCGCCGCGGCGTGCCAGCGAGATCCGCGTCGGGTCGCGGAAACGATAGAGTGCGCCGTGGAAGTGAGCGAACCGTGTACGCCCCGACGCCGGCAGATCGGGAAAGTCGGCGGACCGCGCTCGGCCGCTGCAGCCAGGGGCCACGGAGCGTGGTGCGAAGCGTTGCTCGATTGCGCGCGCTCGATGGCAACGCGGTTTTTTCCGTCCTGTCGCCGAATGGACCGAAGCTCGAGCAGACGGGGACGATCTCGCTCGACGGCGTCTCTCACATGATCGGGCTTCCGGGGGCCGGCAAGTCGACGCTGATCTTTCTCCTCATTGTCTTGCTCGCGAGACAAGGACGGAAAACCACCCTTCTTGTACCGTCTATCGAGTTCGCGTTGGCGATCGAGGCGGACTTGTCGCGCTATGCAGTTCCTACGGCGCTTCTGGTTGGACAATCTCCAGACGCTAGGCGCAGGCATGCGACGCGGCTGCTGTATCGATCATGAATTGGTGTCTCCTTGTCTGTGGGCATCGAACACGTCCGGGCCGAAATCGACCGCATGCGTGTTCAAGTCGGAAGACAGTAAGGACATTCTCCAGCTTCTGCGGGCAGGGATCTCCACGGCCTCGGCCGAACTCCTCCTTCAAAGGATGTTGGCCAAGATAGACTCCCTTTGTGCCGAGCGTGATCGGCTGAGGAAAGAACAGGGTGGCCCGGTGAAAGGCAAGGCTCTCGGCGGGAGGAGTTGGTGATGCGCGAACCTCTCAAATGGTACGACGCCAACGAAGACAATCCACCTTGGATAAAAGCCCTGGCCGAAGTCCGCCATTTAGCCACGCGTGAAGGCTGGTGCTACCACCATGTGCAGGCAATCATCGTATCGATCGACCAGTACGCGGAAAGCGCTCTGGGTAATCTGGAATATTTTCTGAACAGGTGCAACCGGCTGGTGTTGCCTGGGTTGTCAAATGCGGCGGATCACATGCCGTGCAAGCCCGACCCGGCCGCAGCCTCTCTCGTCGAGCAAGCTAGGAAAGCCACCTGGCGCGGCCGATCCGTCAACATCGGATCACCAGCCGCATTGGCGCCATCAGCCAGGCAATGATCAAACTGGCGAGGGGATACCGCACGGTGTCAATTTCGCTATCTGAGATACTAACAAAGCTCCAGGTCGGTACAGACGGACTCCGGGACAATGGACCGAAATCGGCAACTCGGCGAACTTTGGATCGAGGCGCTTGCGGCCGAACGCGGCGTCGCGGACAACACGTTCGAGGCGTACGGCGATCACCTTGATTGCTATTTCCGTTTCCTGGACGTTCGCGGACTGACCGTCGACCACGTCAACGTCCAGGTCATCGCCGATTACCTGCAGCTCCTGCATATGGCAGGGTACGCCGACAAGACGATCGAGGGCCGCCGTGCGGTAATCAGAGGGCTTTACCGGTTCCTGATCTCGGAGGGGATCAAATCCGACGACCCGACCAGCCAGTTGCCCCCGATGCGATGCCGGCAGAAGCTCCCGACGGTGCTGTCGGTTGCCGAAGTCGATCAGCTCCTCAACACCGCCCACGCCCTTGCGGCGCAGCGCACCAAGGGGCTTTTCACGCAGGCAAGTCATGCTCGTCGGGCCGCCCTGCTTGAGACGCTCTATGCCTCCGGGATGAGAGTAAGCGAGGCCATTAGCCTGCCCGCCCGAGCAGCCGGCACGAACACCGGTCAGCTACTGATCAAGGGAAGGGGTAACAAGGAGCGTATCGTCCCGCTCCACGAGAAGGCCCTCCAGGCGATTTCGCGCTGGCGAGCGCTCGCGGCGGAATACGGCACGAGCTCGGAAAGATGGCTATTTCATGCTGTCCGCGATGGCGACCGACATCTGACCTCCCGATCAGCCGAGCGGGAAATCAGAGATGCAGCTTTGGCGGCCGGACTGAACCGCGCCTACCTGGTCACGCCTCACGTGCTCCGACACGCGTTCGCGACGCATCTGCTCGCCAACGGCGCCGATCTTTGGGCCATTCGGACCCTTCTGGGCCACGAGAAACTCGATACTATGGAAATCTACACCCTTGTGGAGATATCCCTGTCCAAAGGCGACGATTATCGATCGTGACCCGCTGAACGACTGATTTCGCGGCCTGAACGGTCGACCCCGATCAGCAGGATTTGGGATGGCCACACTTTACGGTCCAGCAGACTCCGGAGGGGGACACGGAGACTCAAATAGAGCACAAATAACTCAGATCCAATCCGAGACGCCGGGGCGCTCGAATGTCCGCAGGATCGAACCCGATGATGATGGCGAATCTCTAGCCCGTTAGGTTTGCCGGGGAGGGACGGAAGCTTCTTGTGGGGCAAATCATGCCCAACCCCAAAACTCGCCGATCAAAACCAAGGCAAACTGTACTAGGCGCGTCGCGATCGATTGAACGGAATTCTCCGGACGATGGATTTCAGAACGGCGTCATCACCCTCGGCTCCATAGGACGCGGTCAGCGGCAGACGAGACCCAGATCGCCCGGACGGATGCCGTGCAGCGAGCTAAACCTCGGTGCGGTGCTTAACACGGAGCGACGCCAGCACGTCGCTGACCGATTTTGAAGCAAAGTGTGGACACTTGTCTGTGACGATCTGCTTCGGGACTCCGAATTTCAAAAACACCCGCTTTAGCATCTCTGATATTGGAGTCCCCTCGGCTGCGGATTTAGTCATGAGGGCTTCCCACCTCGGCTGGCTGTGATCTCGACTGAACCGTGACCCTCGACGAACCTTCCAAGAGCCATTCTTCGTGGCGCGCGTTGCCATAATTCCAGACCTCCGTGTTTTCCGTCAGCTATGCATGATCATCGAACTCACAAGACCATTTTCGGGCTAGGGCGCCGTTCGTCAGAAATCGCCGGGCCGACCCAGCCGTCCGGCCCCCGAACACCACTTCCGGACCGCGGACCAACACGCCTCAAGGTAAGGCTTTGCTCGGATCAGGGTAGATTGCGGACTCAGGCGCTGAAGCGCGGGGATACCGGGCAGTGCAGGAATCCTCAGCAGACTCAAATAGAGCACGAATGACTCAGATCGAACCCGAAACGACATACGATCCGCGTCGACCCGATGCCGATTCGCATAAGGTTAATTACGCGAACAACAAGTTTGGTTTTCTGGTCTTTGGCCTGGATGACGAAACGAGCATGCGTCGCTCCGGACTCCGGCGGCGTCACTGCATCTGCTTTCGGACGTTTCACGAAATCCGGCCAAATGTCAACGTTTCTCGTTCGACGCGAAATCCGGCCGAGCCACGAACATTTTCCTGAACCTGCGGAAAACGGCTTCAATTTCGCTTCGCTCATAGCCGCGTTCTATCAAATCGCTGAAAGCAGCAGTCACGATGGCGACAGACGCCTCGTCAAGCGACTTCAGGCCGATCCGGGTGACGACAGCGGCGAGCAACGCCATTGCGACGACCGATGATTCCGGTTTTCGTTTCGTATCGAGCTTGCACCGGTAGGCAGCCGTCCTGAGCCGGCCAGAAGCGCGCTGATGAGCTTTTTGCGTTTCAGACGGAGGACGACGCAGTTTTCCGCTCGGACGGCTTCCAGACCTCTGGAAATGGCTTCGTCTGACGGAATCAAGGTGTTCCGGCGATGATTGATATGGATCGAGGTATGTCATGGTCGTTAGAATCAGGCCAAAACCGGCAAGACGCAAATTTTTGCTTGTCGTCAGAACGAGACCGGCAGAAGTCCGGCAAAACGACAGATCGTCCTCGCTTGCTTGGTCGACAACCCGTGCGGAGCGTCAGGCGCGTCAGCGCATCAGCGGCCCGGCCGGCGACGTCAGATAAAAACAGGTCGACAGCCAATGCCGCGCAGCGTCGATCAGTCAGCCAGAAGAAGCCGACAGCGGAACGGCGAAGCGTCCGGCGCGCAGCGCATCAACGCATAGCGGCGATGTCGAGATAAAATCTGGTCGTCAGCCAATGCCGCGCAGCGTCGGTTGGTCAGCCATGGCGCCGGTCGAGATCCAGGTCATGGTGTCGTAGGGAGAACGGAGGAGCAAAAACTGAAATTTGCTCCTTGATTCTTTCACAACGGTACGAGACGGCAAATGAAATGGTGGCTGGTTGTTCGCCGTCAGGCGTTCAGACAGCAATAAGAAAATCGTCAGTGTCTGTTCGGCGTCAGCCGTTCAGAAAGCTGACTAAAACGGAACTGGAAATACAACCTGATTTTCGTAACGAGTTTGATCGTTCCGTGCCGAGTTCTTATTTTTAGTCCCTGATATTATAGGTTCAGAAGAACATTTGAACGCTAAGTCATTGATTTTGGCTCTCGATCCGTGGAAAAGTTTTGATTACCCCTCACCAAACCCCCATCGCTCACTCAAAATCGCCGATTTTTCCCTCAAGACCGTGGTGCTGATCCGACCTGATCCGACCCTGCGCAAATTCCTTCGAGTCTCGCATGATTGTCCACCAAAATCGGGTTCCTAAACAAAGGCGAAAACGTGGCTTTTCGCATATTGCCTGAAGAAAGCGGCTCAAAAATTCCTTCGAACTCTCGAATGAATATGAATCCCGGACAGTCCAGTTATCCACAGGCCAAACCCGGTATTTTGGGCAATCCGGCCGGTATCGTCGAAAACACCCAAAAACGCGGGTTTTCAGGTTGTGTTTTTCGCTGATGTATCCTTTCACCGGGTTTTGTCGATTTCTGAGTGAGCGAACGAAACCGATGCTTTGAAAGTCATACATTTGCATATAGAATGGGCGTTTCTCGCGACTCTCACTCGCAATAGGCCTCGGTTCACTCGTCAAAGGCACTCGCGTTTGAGAGCATAAAACGACACCTTTTTCGACAATCTGGCGCCGAACGGGTTTGACGCCTGAGGGATCACCGTACGAGCCGGCGCGGCTTCAACTTCGCCTTCTTGGCTTCCTCTTTTCGGAGGTATTCGATACCGCGGGCGGACATGCCTGGATCGTGATCCGGCGGCCCGGCGGTGTAGCGGCCGATTTGGTCGACCACGGTCCTGTGATGATGATCGTTGACCAGCCGGATCAGCAAGCGCTCGACCAGCATCGACCGGGTGACGCC
The DNA here is from genome assembly GCA_963734795.1 of uncultured Alphaproteobacteria bacterium. Classification (GTDB taxonomy): domain Bacteria; phylum Pseudomonadota; class Alphaproteobacteria; order Rhizobiales; family Xanthobacteraceae; genus Bradyrhizobium. The sequence continues at coordinate 697,778 of CAVTIW010000003.1, read as the reverse complement.
TTCCTGGCGCGCCAGCACGTTCAGCTCGAAGCACAGGTCCTCGTGCACCCGGATCGCGATCCTTTCGAGCTTGAGGTCTTCCGGATCGCCCGCAGGCCGTCCACGAGATCGCTTTTCGGCTTTTTTAACCACCATCGATCGAATCCTTGAAAATTAACGCGCTGGTCACGTATTTCCGGCATAGACTGATTTTATGTCGAACCCAAAAACACAGCCAAACCGAGTTGCCGATCACGTCCAGCTGGTCCTGGAAGACAGGGCAGAATCGGCATCAGTGCGGCCAATTGTTAGCATTTCCGGGGCAACACAAATGCATATTTTATTGGATGTTCTGTTGACAGACCGTTGGGAAATGGCACTGCGGAAGGTGGCGTTGGCGACGACGGCTGCCCGCCCGGATATCGTGGTCACCGCGGCACATATGCGCCAGTTCGCCGGTGACGGCCTGCCGACCAACCGCCGGCGGTGCCAGCATTTCGTGCGCCGTCTGCATCGCGACGAAAACGGGCTGGATCTGCTCTGGTTGATGCTGGCGGCGTGCCCGAGCCAGCCATGGACCTATAACGGCTGGATCGACCGTTTTACGTCGGCGTTCAACGAAATGGTCGTCGAGTTGACGCCGATCGAGGAGGGGCTGCTGAACGACGCGACCGAGCGTTATCAGCGCTGGATCGACATCGCGGCCGGCTTTCCGAGCGTCACTGACGACCCGTTCAAGGCGACGACGGGCAAGGACTGGGCTCGTGCCGAGATGGCGCGCCGCGATCGCGAAAAGGAAGAACGCGCCCGGGCGATCGCCGAGCAGGCTGAACAGCGCGTGTCCAGCAACATCCGCGACCTGGTGCGGCACGATGACGAAGGCGACATGGACGCCGTCCAGGGCGATCCTGATGCGGTTTCTGCCGGCGTGTTGGTGATTGCAGGCGAAGCCAGGCTGTCGGCGCCATACAAGGCTCTGTTGGATTGCGAAACGCCATTGGTGATGACGCCGGAACTGCGTGAGATCCGTGACGTGCTGCGGAATGAGTATCCACACGCCCACGCGGCGATCGATCTGCTGTTGCTGGATCTGCGACCGGGTGAACCGGTGGCTTTCCGGACCATGATGCTGGTCGGACAACCTGGCTGCGGCAAGAGCCGGCTGCTGCGGCGGCTGGGCGAGCTGCTGAACGTCAAGGTCCGGCGCTACGACGCAGCGGGATCCAGCGACAACTCATTTGGCGGTACGCCGAAGCGTTGGACCTCGGCAACGCCGTGTTTTCCGCTGCAGGCGGTTGCCGAAGCCAGGATTGCCAACCCCGTGATCATGGTCGACGAGATCGACAAGGCCGGCACCGGTTCGGCTGGCTCGCTGCCGCAGGCCTTGATGCCGTTCCTGGAAAAGGAGACCGCGGCGGCGTTTCCGGACCCGTGCTTCGAGGTTGAATGCGACCTTTCGCACGTCAATTACGCATTGACGGCGAACGACGATTCTCGGCTGCCGAGCCCGTTGCGCGACCGCATCCGGATCATCCGGGTGCCGTCACCGACGGTCGAGCACATCGAATCCTTGAGCCGATCGATCATGAAGGATCTGGCCGTTGAGCTGAACATGCCGGCAGCGTTCCTGCCTGACCTGGCGCCGGACGAGCTGAGCGTGGTGTCGAAGATGTGGGGCGACAATGGCTCGGTCAGGCGGTTGCAGAAGATCATCAGGGGCACCGTGACGGCGCGCGACCAGCATGCAGTGAGGCACTGACATGATCACTGTGACTGTTTCCGAAGACGGCGAAAAGCTGGCCGTAATGACGTTCGACGATCGAAACATGACGTTTCACATCGGCCCCGTCGCAATGGTTTGTCGTGACGCTGTCGTGGAAAGCGCTGGCGCGCCGATCTGGCAACGCGTTGCACATGCGGCGATGGTGGCGGCCCACATCGAACAGGGTCTGGATGACTGACATGGCAATCATCAGGGTAGTTCGTCATCGCCGCGGTTTGGTCGAGTTCTGGATCCCGGAAGGCTTGGAGGGCAGCACACTTCAGCTCGTGCGCTGGCCTGTCTATGACGAGACCAGCCAGGAATACGCTGAAATGCTGGCGGCTCGCCAAAAGCAGTTCGGCGGCCTGTTCGCCATCATCGGAGAGTGAGTTGTGACGTTCGAGGGGCAAATTCGCAAAATGCCCTTGGAATTCACGATGTAATTATCTCGGGGCAAAAACCGAGATTTGCCCCTTGGTTCTTACATCGGAGGTCACATGGACATCGCGATTTTCGGCGAAACAAAGTCATGACAGAATTCGAAATCTGTCATGACTCTGTACCATTGCTAATCGAGCCACACGGCCGATTTCGTCTCACTAATCGAGCTACGGTGAGCTTTAAGACCGATTTCGTCCCCTTATGTGAGTTTTACGCCGATTTCGTCTCACAAGCTGCGCTACGGTGAGCTTTACGCCAGCGCCAGCATGTCGTTGAGCAGATCCAACTCGAAAGGTTGCAGCGGCTGCTCATCCTCGGCCTGCGGCTGCGGCAGGTACGCCAGCGGCAACCACTGGAATGTTGCCGTCCCAAAGCCGCCACGGCTGCCGAGAGTGAGTTTCAGCAGGCCGGCGTCATCCAGGGCGCGGACGGCGCGGCGGTACTTGTAGGACTTGCCGGCGCCGGCTATCTGGCCTCCGCTATATGGAACAATCAGGCAAAACATTGGCCAGGTCCAACTGCCGACCTCTGCTTTCGGAAAATCGTAAATAAGAGCGTCTGGACCGTTGTTCCATCGAGGGTTGTTCCACCTAACAAAGCCCTCTCTCTCATTGATTCCGATTTCGTACTGCCCCGGACGGCTCAAATACGGCCTGACGCCATCTGCGCCCACGATCTCGGCGATCCTGACCTCGTCGAGGTTGCCAGGGTTCTTGATCTTCGCCGTGGCCTGATTGACCCCGTAATGCGGCTGGCCGGCGGCTTCACGGCAGGCGCGGAAGATGTTGACCGGGGGCCAGAGCCCGCGGTCGTGGGCTGTGATGGTTGCGCGGGTCCATTTGCCACGACCCTGGCCGGGATGCTCGATTTCGATCACGAAATCACCGGCCTCGTGAATGCGGCAGCCACGCTTCGACGCCAGCACCGCGACCTGCTTGACGGTGAACAGGCCGTGCTCGTTGGGCTCCATCGGAATGCCGCCTAACAGGACGAGGCGGATGAACATTTCGGTCTGCTGGGTCATGGTGGAAGTCTTAACAGTGATCGATTTGGAACCGGTAAAGATCGGGCGGCGCATTTTAAGAACCTGCTATCGACCCATCAGGTTTTCGATTTACGTAGGCGACGATCCGGTCACGCATTTCGGTCACCGAGATCTCGCCGGCCACGAACAACGCCAGCTGCTCACGACAATAGTCAGAGGGCTCGCCACCTTCCTGCTGGGTGATGGCGATCGCGTTTTTGACAGCGTTTTCGCGGGAGGTGCGATCGTTCATTCTGCTGCCTCGATATCAGATTTTTCGGTTTTCACCGGAAACCTGTGTTTCATGCGTTCCCACGTCGAGTGACGGACGTACATCACGCCGAAATTGGCAAGGATGTTGTTTTGACCGAGGTCAGCCAGAACGTCCTTTGGAATCCGGGGATCTGCATCGGCGTCATCGTCAGGCACGATTTCAACCCTAGTTCCGTGGTTAAACTTGAACATCACGCTGCCTCCTCAAGATCCAGATCGATGCCGCCGTCACGCAAGCCGCCCCAGAGCGGGATCCCGCGCTTGGCACGCTGGGCGATGCGGCGCTCGAGCTGCTCGTCGCCGTAGCGCTTGCGATAGATGGCTTCACAGAGATATTCGCGATCCAGCAGGCGCGGGTCGGCTTCGATGGCCTTGGCAGCCCACGTCTCCAGCCACTGCACCCACGCCCACATCATTTCGCGCTTGCGCTGGATCGAGGGGTCGCTGTCGTAGAACATGGCGGTGACGTCGTTGTCGGCCTTGGCTTCCGAATGGTCCAGGATCAGGCCGGCCTCGCGTTTGCCGGTCGATTCCGAGACTTGGAACCCCAAATCCCTTCGGCCGTAGCTGGCAAAGGCGTACCGGGGGCGGTGGGGAGCTAAATCGGTCTCAGGGAGCACATCCATGTACCGATTGAGCATATTGATGTCAGCGTGCCTCTGGACCCGTTTGGCGGTCTTTTTGTGGGACTGCGGCGGGAAAAAATAGCCCGGCGTCACGGTCATGAGCTTGTCGAGCTGGCGGATGACGTCGGCAACGAAACCGACGCACGGCACCAGGTGGCTGCGCTTGTCGGCGCCGCTCTTGCGGGACCACGGCGGCACGTACCAGGCTTCCTCGTTGAGATCCGCGAAGCTTTTGAAGCGGCTGGAGTGCGACGACAGGATGGCGCGCCGGCGCTGTACGGTACCCAGGCACATCTGCAGCGCCAGCGACGGGTGAGGCGGGAAGACGCCGCTTCGGGCAATCACCAACGTACGCCCGAGATCGAGTTCGGTCGGCAGCTTGCCGTCGCCCTCGGCGTCGTTCGGGTCGAAATTCTCGTCACGGCCGGCCTTGCGGGATCGCGCCGGCGCCTTCAGGTGCATCATCTCGCCCTTGGTGGCGTTGGTGCGGACGCGATTGACCGGGTTCGTCAGGTACGTCCACATGGCGCCGACAACCCGTGCGGTGCCTTCAGCCATCGACTCGGCGCCGCGGGCGTGGATGGCGGCGATCGCCGCCGACATCTGCTCGATGTTGATCTGGCTGACGGGCTTGCCGTTGAAGCGGTCCAGCTCGGGAACGCGGAGCTTTTTCAGGTAATCCGTGTGCGTGGCTTCCGAGTTCACGCGCTCGACCTCAGCCAGGTAGGACTTTTTGGCTTCCTCCCAGGTGATGCTCGGCGGCTGTTTGGCCTCCGGCGGCGGCAAGGATTTCTCCATCCGCTCCAGGGTCGTGCCGGCTTTCCAGGCGTCGAGATGCTTGTTGGGGTCGGTCGGTGGTGCCTTCGGACGGCAGAGATATTTGATCTTCATCGCCCAGTCGCGCGCGGTGTCGAGACAAATGCCTTCCTCGGTGTCGACCTTGCCCGAGATCGCGGTGCCAAGCTCGAACCGGCGGTGCACGTCGTTATGACGCACCCGGACGGTGAACGTGGCCCGGCGCACGCGCACGCGCAGTTGCATGCCGCCAACCTTGGCGTCGGAAAGGTCGTAAGGCTTGACGCCTTTCTTGGCGTCGGCGACCGCTCTGTCGACGGCGGATGCTGTGATTTTCTTCGACATCAGGGCTCAGACGTCCCAACCATACGACCGAAACGACTCGAACCGCCGCTCTTCCTGCATTCTCCATGCACCAACGGGATCTTCAGCAAACTCAGCCGATTTTACGATGCGATACAGGTCGGCAAGTTGTTCGCGGTTCATCTGTTCGTAGCCGGGAGCTGCGAAAATCTGGATGCCAAACGAAGTGGTGAGCACGTCGCCGCCGGATGGCGAAATAAGCCTATTGCGGAAAGGTGTCGCAGACTGAACGTGGACAGCGCACGGTACCGGGTGATGTTGCCAGCCGTCATCGAGTGATGAAATAGCAGGCCAAACTCCCGGGTCGCGCCGTTCCCAATGAGAGCGGAGCGTATCAAGATCGCCGGGGCATTCAGCCTCAGCCACCGCCGGCAACGCAGCGGCGGCCACCGTCGCGGCGGCTCCAATCAGGGTCTGGCGGCGGGTGAGGGTCATGCCAACCACCACATCCACCACATACGCGCGTAATAGATCACCGGCGGCAGGACGATCGTGAAGAACGCGATTGCCAACCAGACCTCGCTCGGCTTGATCGGCGGACCAAGAGGATATGCATCCTGCATCAGCTGGCGGTGATAAGCGCTTCGAAAATTGTCCATCACACGCCCTCCGGCGGCTCGATGCGCGCGATGAAATCGAACCATTTAAGTGCGTCGTCGACTTCATTCCCGCCTTCAGGTCCTTCGATCCACAGGCCACCTGAGAGCAGCCAGACTTCAACGCGTGATAGTTCGCCTGTCTTGTGTTCACGCACCCAATACCATCCGGGGATGATGTCTTCCTTGGCGATCGCCATCACACATCTCCAACCGCGACGTATGCCAGCCGCGCCAGCGTCTGGTAGTCGACGAGGACACCATAGGCGGCGAGGATGAGTGCGAATTCGCCCATGAAATACAGGTGGCGCGCGTCTTTTACGGCGTCCCGATCTTCCTGTCCGGCAGCAAACGCGGAGCGCACGAAATCGCGGCGCCATTCCTCGGTGCGGGCTTCCTGCTCGGTGATGCGGATGACTTCGGGAGGGGTGTCGGACATCAGGATGAAGCCCTATCCCAAGCGGGATCGCCGTATTCGGCAAACAGCTCGCGGACGATCTCCGCATCCCGGTCGCCACCCGGCGACGTCAGCACGTACATCGGATTCTCGATGTATTTTCTCACCAGCTCGATGATCTTGACGGCCTGACCGCGCCAATGCTGGCGGTGTTTCTCGGTGTAGTGGGTCGGCCACGTGCCGCCGTTGTGCAGGACGGCGATCTGCTCGACCAACTCGTCGGACAGGTAGGGCGGTTCCTCGACGCGCTCGATCTTCGCGCCGGCGGGTAATGAGGCGCCATGAGGCCATTCGCTGTCCGGTGTCAGACCGGCCAGATGAACCTGTTTGCGATAGCAAGGATTAGGAGCGCAGTCTTCAGTTCGAAAGCCGCATTCGCAGTGTGTTCTCTCAGCCATCACCCACCCACCTTTGCCGCCACTGCCGCGCGTTTGGCGTTCCGGCGCGCCCGCTTGGCCTCAGCCGCCGCGACCCGTTGCGCGCCGTCAGAGCGAGGGGTGTCGCGCTCGTTAGACCGCACCGGCGGCGCTTCATGGCGACGGGACCAGCTGAGGCGACTGCGCATCAGACCCTCTGTTTCGTTTCAACGCAGATCCCGTCATTCGGATTGCGCATGGGGATTGCGCGCGACTTGATTTGTTCCAGCGCCTGAAGACAAGCATTCTCGGTGCCAAATGGGACGGTGCCTATGGCGGTTCCGCCGCCAGTTATCCAAAAGATCAGCATCCAAGCCATCTTGCCCTCTTGGTCGTCACTACCCCTGGAAAATGGGGTCGGTAGGTACATTGGTCGGCGTCTTCGACACCGTCGCTTCGCTTTCGTAACCACCCCTGGAATTGGGGTCATGAGATCGCGCCATGGTCCTGGCGTCGACGCCCTTTTCGTAACCACCCCGTGTCGGGTTTTGCTGGGGCACACGCTCCAGGACCCGGAACTGGGGTTCAACTGGGGTACAAAGGCACGGAGGATCGGAAGTGTCAATATCAGTTCGACTGGAAATCCATTTTAATCAGTGTTCAAAATAAACTATTGGACTCGTTGGGAAGTTTTTTGTATTTTACTTCCCTATGAGTCATCATCTGACAGCTGATTTTCGCGTGAGGGGTAACTGTAAATCAGCCGTCTTATGACTTCGAAGGTTCGAGTCCTTCTTCCCCCACCAAATCACGAAAAGGTATGTAATCTCAATGTATTACATGCCTTTTTGCTGCTTTGTCGGCGACCGGAAAACAGATGGATTTCAGGGGCCGAAAACCCCCAAAACGGCCTCGCTCCGGGTCAGATGACGCTAAAATCTTTCCTGGAATCCGCCGTTGAAAACCCTGTGAATTTTCGGTGAAAAATCCCCCGCTGCGTGTCGATTCAACCCTGGCGGACTCAACGTTGTTCTTGTTGTGTTATGAGCGACCGACCCGCATCCTGGCGTCGCGGTCAGATGGACAGAGACCGGCTGCGGACTCCCCTCCGGGACCGGCGGTAAGACCGGACGCGGCTTGACCCGACGCCTAATGCCCTGCTGTCGGATCCCGCGTCCGGTAAGCGGTGGCTTCCGATCCAGCAGCGCCGGCTTTCGGAGATCCCGCGCGAGCTCCTCCGCGTCGACTGCTCCCGCAGCAGGCGCGCCGTCGAGATCCAGTACCTTGATGCAGTCCGGCTGTAAGGCCCCGCACGCGACGTGAGAGGAAGGGCCTTGGATATCGTGCGGGTCACCGCGACCAGCGCGGTCATCTCTGTTGCGACAATAGCGTAACTGATAGTTCCGCAAAAAGGCAGATAATATTATGGAGATAATATTATATCGTGGCGTAAATCGAAGTCGCGTTCAGAGGACAGAGGAACCGGGTATAGCCTGGCTTTCTTGAGCGCTCGAGATTGCGGTCGGCTATCTCGTGCGCGGTGGTTACAGGTTGTCGGAAGCGCATGATGCGGCGACCAAACACATTGTGCGGATGTTTTGCACCGGGTCAACCACGTGCATTGGTGGCGACAGCAAAGAAACAAATGCTGTTTGCGGGAGTTGAGGTCACAAAATCAGAAGCCGGGAGGCTAAACCCGTCGTGATACTCCTGCCGATTAATTTAATTCCGTTTGACCCGAACTGCGCCGCGCGCCTTCAACTGGTCTCTGTGGGGCTGATCCTGCGGACGCCACCCCGCCCGCGCCATGTCACCTTTTTGCGCACTGTTTGTTGCAAACGCTAACTCCGCCTTCAGCGCGACAGAAGCCGTCGATGTTTTCCAAGGCTAAAACTGCTCTTCCATCGCGACCATACAAGTTGGTGACGTAGATGGGCGCGCACAAAACGATCGGCGGTTGGTTTCGCTTGGCGACAAGGGTAGCCGTTGCATTGCCTTCGGCCCAGCACGCATTGGCTGCTGGTGGGGTCGCTTTTGATGTCGCCACGAATGATACGCGCGTCCCAATTCATACCAGCGTTCGGCCTGCGCGATCCACGTGCCTCTGTTGAGAGGGTCTGATTTCGCCCGCTCCAAGCATTGCACTTCCATTAGGATGCAGTTGTTTTCCATATGCTTCTCCCTCACGCCTTATGCTCGCTCTTTGCGACACAGTCATTACGTAGATGCCGCAGCGTTCAGCACTTGACAGCATCCTGTAGCCATCTTGTACGCGATCTTCTTCGTTGGCCTGGTCTTGCGGATCATCGGCGTTAGGCACTTACGCTGTTGATGCCTTGTCGAAGCCTTGGTCGACCTCGCCAGGCATGGATCGGGTCATGGCCCTTGCCCTGGAAGGAGATGCCGTTCCAGTCATTGGCATTGAGCGCGGGGCCGATGCTCGTCAGCCGTCTCGCGACGCTGGTGAATCGAATCATCTTCGTCCAAGGCCGCAATGTCCAAAGCCGCAATCTGAAATTATTTGCGAAAGCGAAGCAAATCATCTGGATCGGCGCGTAATCCTTGGCCGCGTCGACCCTTGCTTCTTGCTGCCGGCAGCGGCCGCCCGGCTATTTGCCCACCGTGCCATTCGCCCTTGGGTTGAGGTTCTTGCCGTTCAGCCGGTCCATGGCAGGTAACATGACGTGATTTGCCTGGCTAAGCTTCAATGGCTCCGATGCGTCAATTCGCTTAATGTCGGAGACGGTTTCGACGGAAGGCGGAGGTGGTAGACAGCCGTTAGATGATGGCCGGGCCAGGCCGCCGTTATTCATGGCCCAAATCGCGGCCTGTGTACGATTCTGGACTCTGATCTTGCGGAGTATTGCTTTGACATGAGCCTTCACCGTCGCTTCGGCTATATGGATCTTCCGCGCTATGGATTTGTTGGAGTGGCCTTCGATCAGGCAGCGCAGGATTGATTCTTCCCGAGGAGACAGTTGTGGCCCAATCGCGCTCTGCGCCGTGAAGACGGGCAGTTGATCGGGTTCGTCGTAGAGCCTCGCCTCGCCGCTGTCGCCGCTTTCGGTATCAAGTTCGTCGTAGAACTTCACCTTGCCGCTGTTGTCGCCACTTTCGGGATCGAGAACAAATGGCACAAATGCCGGCGGGAAGATGGTTTCGCCCATCATTATGAGTTCAAGCGACTTGACAAATACATCGCACGTAATGACGTCGACGAAATAGCCGTTGGCGCCAGCTCGAAATGCTGAAATCATCTCGCTTAGGCGGTAATGATCGGCCACGATCGCGACGCGTGCTTCCGGATACCGCTCGCGCAAGAGTTCGATTTGTTGAATCGCGCTGTCAAAATCATCGCCGGTGTGAAGGACAATGAGAACGACAGGTTGGTGTGTTTGGACTTTGTTCGAAGGAAGCTCTTCGGCGCATGCCGCTGAGATAAGCGTGCGAAAATTTGATGCACCCAAGATCCTGGCAATTCCTTCTCTGATTAAAACATTTTTGCCGATGAGAACCGCTGCAAATGAAAGCTTCCGCATTTTACTCTCCCCAGCCATTACACAACTAAAACGGAACATCAAGATTAGAATCAACGTTTGATGGATAATCAGGGGCTCTTTGGCCTGTTTGTTCTGAAATATTTTTCTTCGTCCCGGTTCTCCTTTTTTGACAGTGTTGCGTTGGTTAATTTGTTGCGTTGGTTAATTCCGAGTTACTTCGCTCTTGAGCCTTTAACGAATGTTAGATTCTAATCCCCAATATCCCTATATACCATTCGTTATATGCCGGCGTTTAAGGCATTATGCCGCATTATGTCTGTCATAATTGCAAGCGTTGGATGTCTTGGACGCAAGATGCTCGTGCAGGTCTTTGACAAATACCGCAGTCTTGAAAAATAGTTTGCGATAGGCGTCGAGGCCGAAAGTTATTTTTTTGGGGGCCGACCGAGGACCACCCAATGCGCCGTATAAACGTCGTGATTGCAGATCGGCACCCTGTGGTTTTGCAGGGTTTGAGCAAGGTGCTCGCGGCTCACGGCGATTTCAATATCGTTGCGTCCTGCATTGATGGGAAGAGCTGCATCGCGGCGGTTCGGAATTTAGTGCCGGATATTGCTCTTCTCGAACCGTCGCTGCCCGGCTGGAGCGGGCTGGAGATTCTCTCCTTGGTTAATTCCGAGAGCCTTTTTACCCGACTTGTCTTTTTCACCGCATCCGCTGAAGACAGCGAATTGCTCGTGTCGGCCACGGCCGGTGGCTACAGCATCATTTCGAAAGAGGTGGCGCCCGAAATGCTGGCGCGGTCATTGCGTCAGGTTGCCGAAGGCCGGCAGTTGCTGCCGGTGCTGTCATCCGATCAAGCCATCTCCCGGGACCAAAGCGCGACTACCGAGAACGCGTTGGCTGTGCTGACAAGCCGTGAGCGCCAGATCATGCGCTTGGTATCCGCAGGGCTGTCGAACAAGGAAATTGGACGACGGCTGAACATCACCGACGGCACGATCAAGGTGCATCTTCATCACATTTTTCAGAAGCTTGAAATCAGCAACCGCACAGTGCTCGCGGCGCTTGCCGTTTCGCAGCACGACAGTCCGGGCATCCTCCCGGCAAATGACACGCCTCGGAATCGCTCGGATTGATCAAAGGGGCGCGTAACTTGCGTCATTGGGGTCCCCGACATTACCGGTCCATGCCGACCTTCGTGATGCCATTGGTGTTCGCACTGCCGCTACAGCTTCTCGTGTACCACACAGCGCTTATTTTGGGTACCGACGTCGACCAGTCACGTAACCTGGCGAAGTCGGTTACGGTTCGAATAAAGCCGGTGCGGGGTGCACGACGAGGAACTGATGCAAGGAATGGGCACGAGCATTCCGCGTGCAGCTTAATGTCGCGCGCGAGGGCGTCGCCGTTCTCCTCGAGCTAATTGTCTGCGCGTCACGATTGCCAATGCCTCGAAGTGTGCGGGCATTGCCGACATGGGTACCCATGTTGGTATATCCGCTTAATATTTGCCCCGGGGTACGGCATGGTCCCCAGTTGCGCCCACACGGCGCACACGCCGCGACGTGGTTCGCAACGTCGCCTGAATTAGTGCGATCCTATTTTTGCCAAAAAATAATTTGCCTCTGGTTTTGGGCTGGGCCGCGTAAACCGGAGTTTCTTGATGCCGAAACAAGCCCTCATTATTTTTTTCTTAGTAGCGATTACCTCAACCGCCGCCGAAGCGCGTCATTTCCACCTTGCTGCTCAAGCGCCAGAATGCAACGTGACGATGCCATGCGACTTCTCCTTTGCGCAGACAACCAGCAGCAGGATCGCGCGTGACGGGCCAGAGCAACGGCGCTTTGGAAGACGTGCGATTCTGCCACGCAATGACAGCGACTACAGTTATGGTGTTGCGGCCATAAATATCGATCGCGGTAATACCGTCGGCGGTCGTCCCGCAGGTTGCCCTTATGCTTTCTGCGGTTGCGCCGCATCGATCCATGTGTTCGGTCGTATCGTGCCGGGACTAAATCTCGCAGCCAACTGGCTGCGCTTCCCACGGACATCGCCGGCGCCGGGAATGGTTGCCGCCCGACGCGGGCACGTTTTCGTTTTAGAGCAGTCTCTCGGGCGCGACATATGGATGGCCTATGATGCTAACTCGGGCGGCCATGCAACGTGGATACACGCGCGCTCACTGCGTGGGTATACGGTTGTCAACCCGCATGCACACTCGACATGATCACGATCGCGGATTGATCCAGCCGCGCATGGGGAGCGCTTCCCGTTTCTTGGGTGTCCTGACGTGACGACGCCCTCACATCTGCGTGCTGGGCGCAAGCCCAGTGCGGTCGGGCGAGATCGTGAAGATGGTCGCGAAGTCTGTATTGAAGACACCCGATGAAGGATCATCGGCCCGGATCCGTGCGGATGAGGTCATCAAGGTCGCAGGTAACTCCAGCCTTGCTCTTGCAGTTCCATGAGGCGGACGACTCCGGCCTTGACGACCCTCGCCTGCGCGATGAGAGGAATCTCTTTCGCTTCAGCTTTCGTCATACTATCGCGCGTATTCCCGCATGCGGAAAAGGTGACCTGGGGCATTGTTTCACTCATGGACTTGATACGCTCTTTGACCGGAGAGGTGTCGTCGCGCAGCATGTGCAGTCCGGGTCCAAAGGCGACCACTTCGATCTCCACGTTTTGGTCGATCTCGCGGTAATGCTGAGTCGCATTGCTCACATTATTGAGGGCGAGAACCATTATTGCGGGATCATTGACGTCAACTCCAGCGAAGACGGTGAAAAATCGGTTCATGGTGTTTCCTTGAGTGTGCTGCCTCAAGTGTACGCCGCAGCGTAGGCACACACGAACGAATGTGCGGGTCAAGAACGTTTCAACGAATGCCGCACGCGATCTCCTTAGTTGCAGCGGCCGGTGCAACTGGTCCATTGTGACTACCTCCATTGCGACATCGACAAGCCACCGGCGAAACCGTTGCATGAAAAAATCATCATGCCCAGGAGCCAACTCGAGTTATCATGATGGGCTTGCAGGCAATCAAGGCGGCACCCGAGGCCGTGCGCAGGGCCGGGCACCCGGTTTTCCTGCTGGATCATGATGCCGATGACGTGAACGCTGCCCATCAGGCGGTTCGCCTGAGCGTTTTGTCGTACGTCGGTTCGACTGCCTTCTGCTCAATCCATGGGAAGGCGGAATCCAGATCGGCCAGCAACTCACGCGGAACAAGCACGGTCGTTGCGCGCAACTCTGCTGCTGCAGGAGCGTGCATTCTATGCCAGGGAGCGGATCGAAAGCTTGAAATAGCGGTGGTCTCGTAGCTCGGTTATCCCATGGCGGTAAGCTGGAGGATGGAGATGCTCACCTCTCTCATGAAGTTTTCCTGTACGATTGCATCAGCCGTGCTCGGCCTCCATTTGGCCGCCAATGCTCAATCCCTTCCGAAGCGCGAGACGCCGACGGCCGCGGCGATTGCGAGCAAGGCCGAGATGGCCGCGAAGGAGCGCACAAATGCATGGACCGTGGGTCTCGCAGGTGGATTGATCGAAGGTGCTCCGCTCCGCCTTGCGGCAGAGATCGCTCGCGTCGTGAACGAGGATGGCAAGCTTCGTGTCATCCCGATCGTGACGCCTGCGACCGAGAATGTGAACTCATTGCTATATCTAAAGGGGGTTGATGCGGCCATCATCAACACGGATGTCATCGACGAATACAAGGCTCAGGTGCCGTATATCGAGCGGCGCCTTGCCTACGTTCTGAGCCTCTTTCCATCCGAATTGCACATCTTCGTTCGCCCTGAGATCCACTCGCTCGAGGATCTCAACGGCAAAAAAGTCAATTTCAACACGCAAGGCACCGCGGCCGCATATTCCGGCCCGCTGATCTTCAGCCGGTTGGGTCTGAATGTCGAGAAGATGTTCATTCCGCACCAGGTGGCGCTTGAACAAATGAAGCGAGGAGAGGTCTCGGCCGTCGTGTTTGTGACGTCAAAGCCTGTCGACGCCTTTCTGAAGGGACGCTGGGAGCCGGGCTTCAAGTTTCTCCCCGTTGAATACGAGGCCAGATTGGAGGACTACTATCTTCCGTCATCCTTGGACGCGACGGACTATCCGAACCTGGTGCCGCAGGGCAAGCGGATCGCGACGATCGTCGTTCCCACCGTCCTTGTGGCCTACAACTGGCCTCAACAGTCCGACCGATACCGGCGCATGGCGCGTCTCGTAGATTACCTGTTCAGCCGCCTCGACAAATTGCAGTCACCTGGCTTCGATCCGAAGTGGAAGGATGTGAACCTGCGCGCCAACGTGCCGAGTCTCGAGCGATTCCGGCCAGCGCAGGAATGGCTCGATCATCCGCGGGTCGGAACAGCGGGGCCGTGACGATGAGGGCTCTGCGCGCTCTCGCTGCGGCGGCGCTCTTGGGCGTGAGCCAAGCGGTATGCGCTCAAACCGGTGATGCGGTCGATCACCTGAAGGAATGTTCACATTTCGTGGGCGTGGAAAGATCGAAATGCGTCGACGAACTCTTGGGGGAGATGGATGAAACGTCTAATTCTTCTGCGACGCCGCAAAGCCCGAACTGGATTATCAGCGTAACCACCTCGCCGGTGGACTATGGGCCCCAGATTTCCGCACTGACGACGGCGCGTGCATCGTCGCAGGACGCCCCGTCCTCGCTCACCATTCATTGTCATGCCAAACGCACGGAGTTGATGATTTCAACCGCGGGCTCCTGGAAACAGACCCTGGATGGTGAGTTGAAGGTCGTATACCGGCTCAACGAAGAGCCGCCTGTTGAACTCCGCTGGAGACCCGCAGGGAACGGGAGAAGTCTTGCCTTTCCAGGCGACGTCGTTCGCTTTGTGCGCTCAATGCCGGATAACGGCCAGTTCGTGGTGAAAGTGTACGCCGGAAAAAATCCACCGCTTGAAAGCACATTTAAATGGGTCGGCCTGGAGCCCGTCCGAGTTAAGATCGCGGCGGCATGTAACTGGCCGCATCCCTGATCGACGCGCTTACCTTTCCAAGTCCGACGGTCCAGAGAAATGCCCACGAGCATCCCCGTTCAATTGTCATACCGATCAAGCGGCATTTTGTTAAGCGCCGCTCGCTTTCCTTAAACTGCGGGACGTCTGTCTATGGCTGTTAGGTCAACGGATAACTGGTACGTCTCATTTGAAACTTATGACGGGGAACAACCGTGGGGACGCCGACCCTACACGAGAAGGACGAGTACCTTTCAGTGGGAGAGCGCTGCCAAGGAGTTTGCGAACGCGAGATTGAAAGACTTGCGTAACGTGGCTGCAGGAACGCTCAATCCGTACCTACCGAAACGCGTAATCTGTTCGGAGCAGATAGCCCAATGGATCGAGGAGGAGGAGGGCGTCTAAGCCCGGAGGCTATTGCATGCGGTTCAATTGGAATATCTGAGGAGTAGGGTCTATGAAGAAAGAAACGGTTTCGAATGCGCAATTAGCTTATATCCTTTCAGAGCGGCTAAAAGAAATCGGCGATTGCCCTCCGACGCTGAGCATCGCAATCGTTCCGAGCGACGATAGTTGGGAAGTCGTAACGAACCGTTGGGCTCTGACCAAAAACCCGATGTGCGCTAAGCGCGTTCAACAGGTTCAAACGGAGCTTCGCAGAAAATATACGCTCGCGAAGGATTGAAGGACGAAGACACAGCGGGGTTCCTTCGTGACAAGCTAAGCCGCAAGCAAAGTATGTTTGCCGCAAGGGCATTTACAAACAGCGGCCCCGGCCCTCAAGCGTGAAAAAGCCGAGGCCGCCAGCGATCATGCGCGGGGGGCTGTGGGGCTTGCGCAGGATCAGCCGCACAGAGACTAACTGAAACCACGCGGCGCGGTTGGGTTCAAACGGATTAATCAGCAAGAAGGATCGCAACGGGTCGCTGCGCGCCGAGCCCACTCTCTATATGTAGACGTGCCGAGCGATGACAAGCGCCAGCGTAGCTAGCAGGATCGACGCGCCAAACGCCCAAGCCGCTAACGAATTGAACTGGTTTGGTTGATAGGACTTTCGCCAGTGGGCCATGATAACTCTCCCTGCACCATGCGAAAATAGTCGAAGCAAAGGCGGGCAGTTTCGTGGCGGTTCGTGACCAAAAACACGGCGCCAATTCTGGGGTGATCGCGCCGGACGGCGGCAATGCATTACGTTGTTGTTTTGGTCGGTAAGGCTTATACGCCCAAAAAGGGACATCCCAGGGTAAGCGGACACTCTTTATCATCAGGGACAAGTCTTATCATCAGGGGCAAGTCGCAAAAGCGATAGGCCGCCTCAGTTGGCGGGTTGACGGTTGTCAATGTGTCGTCCGCGCCGAGGAATATCTTGATCCCGGCATGCTTACCGAGCGGTTCCCATATGCTGTTCCGGTTGGTGCTCGGGGTCCGGCCGCACTGTTCTCCTCCTTGTCTCCGGACCCCGCCTCAGTTCTCGGTATCCGTCAGGTTCAGAGCACTGCGAAAGCGACCTGAACTGCCGATTACCCGCCACGGTACCGCCACCGCCCACACCCAAGCGCTGCGCCAACAAAGCTGAGGAGCAACAAGCAGTTCGCGTTGGCGCACGATCCGCCGTGCACTGATACACTCGGGTGATCTCCAGGCATTCCAATATCATCGCCGGGTACACTTTGTCGGACGCGTGGACGGAATATTCTAATGGGCTAGTCCGTTATGAGGGGGATTTAAAGTGGTAGATGCGTGAGAGAGGCGGCAACCAACTGCCGCCGTCCGAAGATCGGGAAGGGGGGTACGATCCGCGCATGACCTTCTACCCCGGCAGCGACGCCACGATCGGATCGAAAGGCGTTCGCGAACCCGGCTGAGCGCTGCGCCTGTTACCTTTGCGGAAACGTGGGGCATTCGCCATCAGGGCGAGACTTTGCCCAAGGCAGTGTTTCTACGGCCGAGGCTAATTTGCTCCGGATTGCTACCTCCTAGCTATCCAAAGGGGGCGCTCACAAAGGGATGTTGTGGCTCCGGTCCCTGAGGGCCATCATAGAAAAGTTAAGCGTTGCGTAGTGCGTAAGTTGCGTAAGGCGTAAAAAGCCGAGCGTTGCGTAGTGCGTCCCAATCGCCATACCCTCCCGCGATCAGTCCCGGGAGGGTATGGCCGCTATCGAAAGCCACGCGCCATGTTCCCATGACCGGTTCCGAGCCCGCGTCCCTTCGCTGAAGGCGTCTCGGCGGTCCTCTTGTGCGCGATCAAAGTGGCCTTGCGCCGCCACCATCTTCTCAGGTCGTCGGTCGCAATTGGTCTTGGATAGCGGATGGAGAAACCCGGCTGCCGGAAGGGACCGTTGGATCGAATCTTTGCCGCACTTCGGGCGGCGGAAGGTGCTTGGCTGCCGTCGTCGCGGTCAGGCAGTGTTGCCGGCGTCCACCGTCAGCACAGTGCCGGTGATGTTCCGGCCGCCTTCGCCCAGGAGATACTCCACCATGGATGCGACGTCCTCGGCTTCGGGCAGACGGCGCAGCGCGCTGCGACCGGCGATGCGCCGGCGGCCGTCGTTGTCCAGGGACCCGGTCATTTCGGTGTCGACGAAGCCCGGCGCGATCGCGTTCACGGTGATGCCGAGCCTGCCGACTTCGCGCCCCAGCGAACGGGTGAAGCCGGCGGCCGCGGCCTTGGACGCGGCATAGACGGACAGGCCGTTGTAGCCGGTCGAGGCGACGATGGAGGAGATGTTGACGATGCGCCCGGCGCCGTCGGCCACCATATGGCGCACCACGTATTTGGTCAGAACGATCGGCGACAGCACGTTCAGACGGATCAACGCCTCGATCTCGGAATTGTGCATGGTGGCCAGCAGCCCTTCGGTGCCGATCCCGGCATTGTTGACGAGTCCGTAGATCGCGCCGAAGGCGTCGCGCAGCTCCCTCACGAAAGCGGGAATCTCGCCGGTCCGGCCGAGATCGAACGCCCTGAAATGCAGGCGATCCGCTCCCGTCCCGCG
Organism: uncultured Alphaproteobacteria bacterium; assembly: GCA_963734795.1. Classification (GTDB taxonomy): domain Bacteria; phylum Pseudomonadota; class Alphaproteobacteria; order Rhizobiales; family Xanthobacteraceae; genus Bradyrhizobium. The sequence goes on along the minus strand of CAVTIW010000003.1, from coordinate 679,620 downwards.
GATGGCCTGCCTGAGGTCCTCGCTCTCGCGGCGCGCGACCGCGACCACGTTGTAGTCGCCGGAGGCGGCAAGCCTCCGCGCAATCGCAAGTCCGATGCCGCGGCTGCCGCCGGTGACGAGGACGTTACGCATCGGCGCGCGCCAGTTTCCCTGCCGCGGTGACGTCGAGCCGTTCGACGAAGCGGATCACCGCAGGCAACTTGTATGCCGCCAGCGAGTCCTTGCACCTACCGAGAATCTCGGTGCGGATCGTCCCGTGGCGGCCCGCATCGGTGCCGTCGGCGAGGACGACGTCGGCGACCACGACGGCGCCTGTGATCGGGCTTCTGCGCGACCGCGCGCGCGACATCCGCACGGATTCATGCTGGTTGATCACGGCCTCGATCTCCTCGGGATGGACCTTCAGCCCGCCGATGTTGATGATGCCGCCGCGTCGGCCGACGAAGTAGTAGCGCTCGCCGCGCAGCTCGACCATGTCACCGGTATCGACGAAGCCCTCGGCATCGGCCAGCGGCGGTGCATCGGCGCCGATATAGGCCCGCGCCGTGCGGCGGGAGCAGATCCGGAGCGAGCCGTCGACGACCTTCATCTCGACGCCGTCGCGGTTCCGCCCGATCAGCTCGGCGGGAAAACCCTCTCGTCCATCGTCCACGGCGAAACCGACGCCGGCCTCGGTCGACGCATAGGCATGGCCGATCGACGCATGCGGAAAGGCCCGGGCAAGGCCGTCGAGCACCGCCTGATCGGCGATTTCCCCGGACAGGCGGACATAGCGCGGCGAAAAGTTTGCGGCCGCACCGCTCATCAGGAGCTTGCGCCAGTGCGAGGGCGTCCCGGAGACGTGAGTGACCTCGCCGGCGCGCAGCCGCGCCACGTGGTCCGCGATGGCTTCCCCGGGTTCCGACAGCACCATCGATCCGCCGCCGATCACGGCGCGCAGGAATATCTGCAGGCCGCCGTAGCGACGGATGTCGTAAAACGTCGCCCACGTCGCATTCGGATGGCGCCCAGGCCCCTCGGCGATGATCGCGCCGGCCAGCCCGTCGAGCGTATGTCCGACGATCTTCGGCAACCCGGACGTCCCCGAGGTCAGCATCAGCCACTCGGTCGCGCGTTCGGTCTTCCATCCCGCGGCCGACCGTTCGGGGAGGCCGGCGCCGACGACCAGATACGCGCCGGCATCCCACCGGTGCAGCGGCCGATCGGTGACGATGGCGTCGATCTCGGCATCCGCAAGCAGGGCCGGGATGCGATCGGGAGCGAGGTCTGGCGGGCACAGAAGCATTCGGCGGGCGACGCCGTCGAGTTCGATCATCGCAAGCGTGGACAGCAGCTGTCTCGACGTCGCAAGCAACACCGAGCGGCCGGACAACTCGCGGGACCGGCCGATCAGGCAGCTGTGCCTAAGAATGTCGGTCAGCGATACGCGATGCCGGGCGTCCGAAATTGTGCGGCCCTTCAGTTCCGGACCGAGATATTCGCGGAGCGCGAAGGTTTCAGGCGGGGACATTTTCGTAGGCTCTGACGAACTCGCCGACGGTCGTCGGGAAGGCGGCGTCCTCCGCGATGGTGAACGGATCGATGCCGAGATCGTCCTCCAGCCGCGCGACCAGGATCGCGAACGCCAGCGAATCGAACCCCGTCTCGTGCAGCGACAGATCGTCCTGAAGCGGCGGAAGCGTGACCTTCTGTTCTTCGGCGATCTGCTGCATCGCAGAAAAAATCCTCGACCTTACCGACATGGAACACCTCATCTCTCGAGAAAAGCGGCCTTTCGAGCCGATGCTAAAATCTGATTCCGCCCCCCACGATGCCGGCATGGACGGCCCGGTCGATCGGACGATAGTCGCCGGTCGCCGGATCGCGCAGGAACAGCGGGTCGCCCACGAGCGAGGGATCGAATCCCTCGCGGATCAGTCGCTGCTTCTTCTGCCTGAAAGTCTCGGTAGCCTCGAGTGCCCGGCAGAACCTGACGAATACGGGAAGCGCATAGACCGGGAGCCGGCTCGACAAACGTTCCGCGAACATCCCGAAATCGAAGCATCGGTCCACCACCAAAGCCGCCATGCCGGCGCGGCCGTCGGCGCCGGGGACGGCGACCCCGTAGGTCGAGGCGTCGAGAACGCAGGGGCAATCCCTTATCGCGTCGTTCACCTCGCCGGTCGCGACGTTCTCCCCCTTCCAGCGGAAGGTGTCGCCGATCCGGTCGACGAAACGGAAGTAACCCCGCTCGTCGCGCAGCATCAGATCTCCGGTGCCGAACCAGGCATCGCCTTCGGCAAAGACGTCGCGCAGGATCTTCTTCTCGGTCTCCGCCGGGTCCGTGTAGCCCTCAAACGGGCCGCCGCCCCGGTCGGCGGTGCCGATGCGCCCGACCGCCTCGCCGACCTCGCCGGGGGCGCAGGCAATGCAGAGCCCGTCGTCGCCGCGAACCGGGCTACCGTCGTCGGCATCGACCTTCACGATCGAGGCGGGAAAGCGATGCGCCAGCAGCGGCGGGATCCGACCGATCGCGCCGGGTTTTCCTTCGACGTTGAACAGCGAAAAATTACCTTCCGTGGCGGCGTAGAATTCGAGGATCTGCGGAATCGCAAACCGCCCGGCGAACGCCTCCCAGATGTCGCCGCGCAATCCGTTGCCGACGGCCAGCCTCAGCCGGTGTCCGATCTCCAGGTCGGACGCCGGCGCCTTCAGCAGGTAGCGGCAAAGCTCGCCGATATATTGGAAGACCGTGCAGTCGAAACCCACGATGTCGCCCCAAAAATTCGCGGCGGAAAATTTCTCCGCGATCGCGACGGAACCGCCCGCGCGGAGCATGCTGCAGGGCGCGACCACACCGCCCACGGAATGATGGAGCGGCAGGCAATCGTAGAGGCGGTCGTCGACGGACGCGTCGGTCAGCCCGGCAAACCATCCGCCCCAGGTGAGAACGCGGCGATGACTGACGTTCGCCGCCTTCGGCAACCCGGTGGTGCCGGAAGTGTAGATCAGGAGCGCGCGCTCGTTGATCGTGACGTCGCCGCGTTCGGCGGAGGACAGCGGGTGCGCGTCCGCGGCGGCGAGTGACGCATCCAGATCGGCGCCTGGGCCGCCGCCGAGGCTCCAGGTTTGCGGCACGCGGTCCAGGTGCTGGCGTGCGGTCTCGAACGCATCCGCGCATTCGGCGGCAAGAACGACATGATCGGCACGCGCGACGTCGATGCAATGGGCGAGCGACCGGCCGACCAGCCTCGTATTGATCAGCGCCACCGTGCCGCCGACCCTGCTGATGCCGAGCCAGCAGGCGAGGTAGTCCGGTCGGTTCGGCATCAGCAGGCAGACGGTCCGGCCGGATCGGATGCCGAGGCCCCGCGCCCAGCGCGCATATCGGTTGATCCTGGCGGCGAGCGTCCCGTAGGTGAAGGATTCATGGACGGAGCACAGCGCGAGGCGCTCGGGCTGGTGCCGCGCCCAGTCTTCCACAACGTCGGCAAAAAGCCGGTGCGGCTCTGCCTCGATCCGCGAGGTCAGTTCGATCGCCTTCAGCCAAGCCTTGGCGGCCGAAGGTTTGCGCGACAAGCCGCTTTCGGCCGATCTTCCGATGACGCCCGGGTTCATGACCGTCCACGCGGATGAATTCGACCAATGTCCGCCTTCCGGGGGCGACGACCCGGACGCCGCTTCATCCCGGTCCGGGTCCGAGTTGATTGGCAATCATAAGTTCCACCGTCTTCACCGATTGGAAATTCTCGGGCGTGATCTCGGGCTGGGGAATGGTAAGATCGAACTCGGCTTCGACCTTGAGCATCAGCTCGACCATCTCCATCGAGCTGAGACCGATATCTACCAGCCGCAACTCCGGGTGAATATCCGCGAAGATCGCGTTCTGATCGAGGATGCTCCTGACGACCGAAAGAACCCGGTCCCGGATGCTGGCGGTAATGGCTTCCATTTTGGCTTCCATTTTCAATTCCATCCGTCACGTCGACAAATATGTCGTTTCAAAATCATCGACGCGACGATACCCGACCGCGGCTCAGGTCAGTAGCTCCACTTCGGAGGTACCTCATTCGGGAGCGCGCACATCCTTACGGGTCGACGACTCTGCAGATGCGGTCGGTTAGGTTGCCTCCATCGAATTCGAGCGGCATCCATCTCGAAGCGGTTCGGGTCGCTTGGGCCATGACATGAAATGGGAGGCTTTGGGCCATGAACGTGCAGGAAGTCCAGCTCCGCAACTTCGCCGGGGAAAGCACCCGAGTACTATTCCCTTCCGACCGCTCCTCGTTCCAGCAGCGGGCGGCCGCCGTCGCCGAGGCTGCGGCGACGGAGGCTGATGCGGTCGACCGCGAGGCGCGCTTCCCGCGGAAGGGCATCGACGCGGCGCGCAAGCAGAGGCTTCTGGGCGCCCAGATCCCGATCGAGTTCGGCGGCGACGGCGCGTCGATCTCCGAGGTGGCCGACATGTGCTACGCGCTCGGCCGCGCCTGTGCCTCGGCCGGAATGATCTTCGCGATGCATCAGACCAAGGTCGCGTGTCTGGTCCGCCACGGCGCAGGCAGCGGCTGGCACGAAAGCCTCATGCGCCGCGTGGCGACCGAACAGATGCTGCTGGCGTCGTCGACCACGGAAGGCCAGAACGGCGGAAACATACGCTTCAGTTCGGCCGCGGTAGAGCGCGCGGGCGCCGACGAGATTTCGCTGGTGCGCGACGCGACGGTGATTTCCTACGGCGCCGAGGCGGACGGTATCGTCACCATCGCTCGCCGCGCCGACGAAGCCGCCGGATCCGATCAGGTGATGCTGGCCATCACCCGGGACGACTACACGCTGGAGCCCACCCTCGCATGGGAGACGCTCGGCATGCGCGGGACCTGCAGCGCCGGCTTCACGCTGAACTTCAAGGGCTCCGCGGAACAGATATTCCCCGAGGCCTACGAAAGGATCCATGCGCAGACGATGACGCCCGTCGCCCATCTGTGCTGGTCGTCGGTCTGGGCGGGAATCGCGGCCGCCGCGGTGGACCGGGCCCAACTCTTCGTCCGCAAGGCCGCCCGCGGGTCCGGCGGCAACATGCCTCCCGGCGCGGCGCATTTCACCGCGGCCAAGATGACGCTGACGAAACTGCGCGCCATCATCACCGCGAACCTCGATTCCTATGCGGTCCGCGAACTGGATGCGCGCGCGCTGTCGTCCGTCGACTTCCAGTCTTCGATCAACCTTCTCAAGGTGGAGGCCTCCGAGCTCGCGGTCGCGGCCGTCATGCACGCCATGCGCGCCTGCGGCCTGTCCGGCTACCGCAACGACACCGACGTCAGCGTCGGCCGTCACCTCCGCGACGTGCTTTCGGCTCCGATCATGATCAACAACGACCGCATCCTCACCAGCATGGGTACCGCGACGCTGATGAGTGCCGTCCCGGCGTCCCTGCGCGATTGATTTTTCTCCTCATTTCTCCTCAAAAGAACGGAGCTTGACATGAACGTGGCCGTACCGGCGCAACCCGCTCCGCTTTCCAGCGATCCGCTGGACCATCTCGCCGACGTGCTGTTCCACGAGATGGGCTCCCCGGGGGTCTATGGCCGCACCGCGCTCTACGAAGACGTCGTGGAGCGGCTTGCGGCGTTGATCACGCGGCATCGCGAACCGGACACCGAGGTGATGCGCTTCCCGCCCGTCATGAATCGCGCGCAGCTCGAGAGGTCGGGCTATCTGAAGAGCTTTCCTAACCTGCTCGGCTGCGTCTGCGGCCTGCACGGCACGGAAAGCGAGATTCACGCGGCGGTCGGCCGCTTCGACGCCGGCGGCGACTGGACCGCGTCGCTTTCGCCGGCCGACCTCGTGCTGTCGCCTGCCGCCTGCTATCCGGTCTATCCGATCGCGGCGCGCCGCGGTCCCGTGCCGGCGGGCGGCTGGCGCTTCGACGTGGCCGCCGATTGCTTCCGTCGCGAGCCCTCGCGGCATCTCGACAGGCTGCAGTCCTTCAGGATGCGCGAATACGTCTGCATCGGGAGCCCCGACCACGCGTCGGCGTTCCGGGAGCGCTGGATGGCGCGCGCCCGGCAGATCGCCTCCGATCTCGGGCTGACCTTCAGGGTTGACTACGCCAACGATCCGTTCTTCGGCCGGGTCGGTCAGATGAAGGCGGTGAGTCAAAAGCAGCAGTCGCTGAAGTTCGAGTTGCTGGTGCCTCTGCGCTGCGAGGAGCAGCCGACCGCCTGCATGAGCTTCAACTACCACCGCGATCATTTTGGCACCGCCTGGGGCATCGTGGATGCGGCTGGCGAGCCGGCCCATACAGCCTGCGTGGCCTTCGGAATGGACCGTCTCGCCGTCGCCATGTTCCATACCCACGGCAGAAACGTCGCCAGATGGCCGACCGCGGTGCGTGATCTTCTCGCCTTCCCGCGGGACGACCGCTAGACGGCGTCGGCATTCGAGAGGAACTCTGATGCGCCCAGGAAATCTCGATGTCGTCCGGGACCGAAGAGCCGAAGGGCCAGCCCCCATGAGAAGAGAGACTCTCGCGGTCCATGGCGGCTACGAAATCGAGCCGACCACCAAGGCCGTCGCCGTGCCGATCTACCAGACGGCCTCGTACGCCTTCGACAGCGCCGACCATGGCGCCGCGCTCTTCAATCTCGAAGCGGATGGCTTCCGCTACACCCGGATCGGCAATCCGACCAACGCAGTGCTGGAGAGGCGCGTCGCCGCCATGGAGGGAGGCATCGAGGCGCTCAGCGTGGCGTGCGGCCAGGCCGCGACGAACTATGCGGTGACCAACATCGCGGAGATGGGCACCAACATCGTCTCGGTCCCGCAGCTCTATGGCACCACGCATACGCTGTTCGCGCACATCCTGCCGAGGCAGGGCATCACGGTCCGGTTCTCGGCGGACGATCGGCCGGCGAGCATAGAAAGACTGATCGACGACGATACCCGGGCGGTGTTCTGCGAGAGCGTCGGAAATCCGGCCGGAAACGTCTGCGACATCGAAGCGATGGCCGAGGTCGCCCACGGGCACGGCGTGCCGCTGATCGTCGACAACACGGTGCCTACCCCGATCCTGCTCAGACCGATCGAATACGGCGCGGACATCGTGCTGGAGTCGCTGACGAAGTTCATGGGCGGGCACGGCACGACGCTCGGCGGAATCATCGTCGACAGCGGCAGGTTCCCATGGGCGGAACATCGCCGGCGCTTTCCCTTGATGAGCGAGCCGGAGAAATCCTACCACGGGCTGGTTTTCACCGAGCGTTACGGGCCCGCCGCCTACATCGCGCGCTGTCGCGCCGTCTCCCACAGGACCACCGGCGCCGTCCTGGCGCCGTTGAGCGCCTTTCTGCTGCTCCAGGGCATCGAGACCGTCGCGCTGCGGATCGAGCGGCACGTCGAGAATGCCAAGAAGGTCGCGCGGTTTCTGCGCAGCGACCGCCGCGTCGAGTGGGTGAATTACGCCGGGTTCCACGACAACCCCTATCACGCGCTGACGCAGAAGTATCTGGGCGGCCGGGCGTGTTCGCTGCTGACCTTCGGCGTGGCCGGAGGGTTCGAAGCCGGCAAGCGGTTCTACGACGCGCTGAAACTGTTCAAGCGGCTGGTCAACATCGGCGACGCGAAATCGCTTGCCTGCCACCCCGCATCGACCACGCACCGGCAAATGTCGCCCGAAGAACAGGAAAAGGCCGGCGTGCGACCCGAGATGATCAGGCTGAGCGTTGGAATCGAGCACGTCAACGACATCATCACCGACCTCGATCAGGCGCTTCGTGCCGCAGCTTGATCCACGTCAGCCATGAAGGCATTCCGATGCCAGTCCTGATCGACATAGAATCACACGACCACCACCTCTTCTCGAGAGCGGCGGGGGGCGGCGCCGCCGCGAAGGCGTCACCGGGAAACCGGGTAGAGTGCCTCGATATCGGGCTGGTCAACAACATGCCGGATGCCGCCTTGATGTCCACCGAGCGCCAGCTGTTCGACCTGCTCGACGAGGTGGCCGGAAGACTCGTCGTGAGGCTGCATTTCTACACGATGAAGTCGACGCCCCGTTCGGACTGGGGGCGCGACTACGCATGTCGATACTACCGCAGCACCGACGAACTGCTGAACGGGAGCCTGGACGGAATGATCGTGACCGGCGCCGAACCGCGAGCCGGGCGCCTGACGGAAGAGTCTTATTGGAGCACGTTGGTCCAGGTCGTCGACTGGGCCAGGGAGAATACAGTGTCGTCGGTGTATTCCTGTCTGGCCGTCCATGGTGCCGTCCTGCATCTGGACGGGGTGGAGCGCCGCGCGCTGCCCGCCAAATGCATCGGCGTCTTCGCTCAAACGAAGACGGAAGATCATCCCTTGATGCACGCCGTTCCGGCGACTTTCAGAACACCGCACGCCCGGTGGAACGAGGTGCAGGAAGGGGCCCTCGCGAGTTGCGGATATTCCGTTCTCGCCAAATCGGGGGAGGCGGGCGTCGACTGCTTCGTCAAGCAGCAGAAGAAGAGCCTTTTCGTCCATTTCCAGGGCCATCCGGAATACGACACCCAGAGCCTGCTCGGCGAATACAGAAGGGACATGGGTCGGTACCTCCGCGGAGAGAGCGAAGTCTGCCCGACGATACCGACAGGCTATTTCGACATGGAGGCGGAAGAGATCCTGATCGCCTTCCGGCGGGAAGCCCTTTCGGACAGGCGTCCGGAGCTTTTCGCCGGTTTCCCGGCCGATCGACTGGCGAAGGATCTGAGAAACGTCTGGCATCCGCCGGCCCGGCGCATATACCGCAACTGGCTGCTGTACATGGCATCGCAGCGAGCCCAACGCTCCAGACCGTCGGCCTTTCAACGGAAGCCGTCGAACGAGGCCGGATTCGGACTGCACTTCCTGCCGAAGCGGGCGGAGGATCCATACCTCGCGCTCGGCTTCGCGCCGGCCGGGCGGGCCGCGGTGGAGACCGTGCGTCCGGACACCATGGAGAACCGGAGGAGTCGCAACCGTCTTCGTCCCCGGGGTCGACGAGGGAGTTCGGAGCATGATCCGATGCCGCGAGATAGGAATAGCCGATCTTGATGCCGTAGCCGATTTTCTGGCGCGCGGCTTTGCGCGGCGCTCGCGCGACTACTGGATGAGCGGGCTCCGGCGCATGTCCCTGCGTGAGGTACCCGAAGGTTTCCCGCGCTTCGGCTACATGCTCGACCATGCGGGGACGCCCATCGGCGTTCTGCTGTTGATCTACACCGCACGGGACGGTGGCGGCGGGACCTCGATCCGCTGCAATCTCTCGAGCTGGTATGTGAAACCGGCCTACCGCAACTACGCGCCGATGCTGACCAAGGTCGCGCAGCGACACGAGTACGTCACCTACGTCAACATCAGCCCGGCGCAATGGACCTGGCGCACCATCGAAGCCCAGGGATTCCGCGCCTATTGCAGCGGCTTGTTCTTCTCCTTTCCGGCGCTGTCGCGTCCGGCGAAGGGCATGCGCGTCGAAGTGGTCCGGCAGGACAGGCAGACGGTCGACGGCTTGTCCGAAGCCGACGTCGCGCTGCTTGCGCGGCACGCGGCCTGCGGCTGCCTCAGCCTGGTATGCCGCGCCGGCGACGGCCGCCGCTTTCCCTTCGTCCTGCAGCCGATGCGCATCCGCGACCGGATCGCGTCGCTGGCGATGCAGCTGATCTATTGCCGCGACGTGGCCGATTATGTCGCCTGCGCCGGCGCCATCGGCCGCTTCCTGCTCAGGCGCGGCAAGGTCGCGGTCGCTCTCGACGCCAACGGCCGCATGAAGGACCTGATCGGCCTCTACAGGGAACGCCGCAAATACTTCAAGGGTCCGCAGTGCCCCCGGCTTGCCGATCTGTCGGATACCGAGCTGGTGATCTATGGACCGTAACTCTACCTCTCGCCCCGCTCGTCCGTTGCGCCGATCAAGCACCAGGGCCCGGACATCGCGGTGAGCGTTACCGGATCAGCCTCTCCGTCGGCGGCGATGAATCTCACGGAGCGAGCGTGAACGGCTTCTTCCGTCAACACCGTATCCCGACGCGGCATCCGCGATGCCGGTAGGATAGCGCGGCGTCCCTTCTCACGCGGCAAGCTTCATCGCGTGCGCGAAATCCCAATACAGCTTCCGCGCACGCGCATAGAAGGGTCCGGGCGCGAGCTTGCGGTCGTCGATCCGGATCACCGGCGCGACCTTGGCGAAATTGCCGGTCGAAAAGATCTCGTCCGCGGCGAGGAAATCGGCATAGCGCAGCGTGGCCTCTACCACGGTGACGCCCTCGCCGCGCAAGAGGTCGATCACCCGCTGCCGGGTAATGCCGTTCAGGAAGGTGCCGTTCGGCACCGGCGTGTAGACGACACCATCTTTCGCCATGAACACGTTGGAATTGCCGAACTCCGCGACGTTGCCGAGCATGTCCAGCATCAGGCAGTTCTGGAAGCCGCGCGAGGCGGCCTCGATCAGCGCACGCGAATTGTTCGGGTAGAGACAGGCGGCCTTGGCGCCGACCGGCGCGCATTCGGCGGTCGGTCGACGGAACGGCGACAGCGTGATAGCGCTGCCGACCGGCGCGGGCATCGGCGCTTCGTAGATGCAAAGGCACCAGTCCGTCGTTTCCGGATCGAAGAGCACCCCGCCGCCGACGCCATTCTGCGGCCAATACATCGGCCGGATGTAGAGCTCGGCATTGGCCGGAAAGCGCCCGATGCCTTCGAGCGCCAGACCAAGCCACGTGTCGGGATCGACGATCGGCTTGAGCCCGAAGTTGACCGCGGATTGATTGACGCGGGCGCAATGGCGGTCGAGGTCGGGCGTAACGCCTTCGAAGGCGCGGGCGCCATCGAACACGGTCGAGCCGAGCCAGAGCCCATGGGTGCGTGGCCCCATGATCGGCACATTGCCCTCGTGCCACTGGCCTTCGAAGAATGTCCATGTCCGCGAATGGCTGACGGACTTGCTGTTGGGAACCATGACGACCCTCCATAAGGGGGCACAACGGAGACTTATTATGGCCCCGAGCGAAACCCGGCGCAAAGGATCGAAAGGATATGCGGCGCCGGAATCTTCCAGGTCGCAGGAGCCATCAAAGGAAGTCTCTCTCGTTGCTAATATTGGGCCGCGGGACTTCGCGCGGTGGCGGTGGTGCTTGGGCTCGCGAGCCAGATTGGGATATCGAAGTTGCCGTTCGACAGCGAGACCTGCCGATGATCGTCAACCAGAGGAGGTACTCATTCGGTGCTGTTGCACTCGGTCTCCAGCGGCGGTCAGTTGCACGGATGAATGTCGGCTGGCAACGGGCGAAGAAGAACATGCTGCGAGGGCTGCGAGGGGTTTGGCTCGCGGTACTGCAGAAGGTCGATTTCCTGGTCACCGAAGCCGGCGATTGCCTCGGAGCGGAAGGAGGCTACGTCCGGAGGTGCTGCCGCGCGTCGTCGAGGCCGAGCTCGGGCCGGCGCTATCGTCGCTGGACTCGCCCCCGCGGCATTCGCCTACGCCAGAACCCGGTTCGGCACCGGCGCCGAAGCTCTTTCCATGCACCTGTTCTCGCGGGTCGGAGGCCGGGGAGCATAGCCGCCGTCGAACGCGTGGTTTCGCAGGGTCTGTCGGATAGTCGAATGCGGTCGCATGAGTGCCCACCAAAAAAATCCGCCATTTAGACGAAAGGGTTTGCCGAATGACAATACTGATCACAGGAGGCGCTGGGTTCATCGGCGGCCATGCGGTCCTCGCTTTTCTCGACCGTGGCGAAATACCAATTGTGCTGGATGATCTATCGACCGGTCACAGGGCGGCCGTTCCGCCAAGCGTCCCTTTCTATGCCGGCGATGTGGGGGACACTGAATTGGTATTGCGTCTCGCCCAAAGGCACAGGATTGACGCGATCCTGCATTTCGCGGCGAAGATAGTCGTCCCGGAATCGGTCGCCGATCCGCTCGACTATTATCTCTGCAACACGGTCAAGACGCACGCCCTGCTGCAGGCGGCGGTGAGAGCGAACGTAAGGCATTTCGTATTCTCTTCGACGGCGGCGGTCTACGGCAACCCGAGTTTCACGCCTGTGACCGAGACGGCCGAACCGGCGCCGCTCTCGCCCTATGGAAGGTCGAAGCTGATGTCCGAGCGCATGCTGGCCGATGCAGGCGAGGCCTATGGTCTGCGGTATGTGACCCTGCGCTATTTCAACGTCGCCGGGGCCGACCCGGCCGGACGCCACGGCCAGTCGACGCCCGGAGCGACGCATCTGATCAAGGTGGCGCTCGAGACGGCACTTCGCCGGCGCTCCTACATGAGCATTTACGGCAGCGACTACCCGACGCCGGACGGAACATGCGTGCGAGATTACGTGCATGTTTCCGATTTGGCTCGCGCGCATCTTGCGGCGCTCGATCATCTGCGGGGCGGTGGTGAGTCCCGAACGCTCAATTGCGGCTATGGCCGGGGGTATTCAGTCAAGGAAGTTGTTCACGCAGTAAGGATGGTCGCAGGAGTCGATTTCGAAATTCGCCAGGCGCCCCGTCGAGCCGGAGATCCCGCTTCAATCGTCGCAAATAGCGATTGTCTGATGAAGCTGGGATGGAATCCGGAATTAAACGATCTGCCGAAGATGATCGAGCATGCCCACAACTGGGAGAAAAAGTTGAGCGGCAAGGCGACGTGTCCGGCATACTCGTAATGCCTTATATTTGATGACGGCGAGGGAACTTGCGGCAATGCTGCCTGCCAAGACGACCCAGCGGAACGATCGCATCCGGGCGTTGCGGGGCCTTGCTGGCTCTCGCGATCTACACGGTGCTTCCGCTGTCGCGGTATCCCTCATGGCTTAATCAGTCGCTGACCTTTGTCGCCGACCGAACATATGCAGTTCCGACGGAAAGAGTTGCGAAGGTCGACGACACAACTTTGAATGTCCGGCGATTGAACCTTTTAGCCTTGAGCGCGACAGAATTGATGATGGCCATGTCACGCCGCGCAGATAAAGCAGTACGTTCATATTTTCGACGGGGCCGCGGGTCGCGATCAGCAGGAGAGCGGCGCGCGATCGCGAGTTGGATTGCCCCGCGTGCTACTTCGCGAACGTTCCTCCTCCAGCGCTGGTCGCAGTGTCGGCTCCCGCATAGAGACGACCGCTCTTTCACGCTCCAGCGCTGCACTGGAGGCCAAAGCTACATGTAGGCCGCCTGAAAGAATCGCAAACGCCGCGAGGCGTCTAGGAACCTCATTCAGGTCAAAATCGGCGATGAGGGTCCGCTCATCAGCCGAACGGAGTAAGCAGCATTAGTCACCGCGTGCGGAGCGTAGCTACACAAGCTTGTGTTACAGTGCCGGCGTGACCAGGCCAACAGGCTAAGGGACCTAAGGACTGACTATGCGCTGCGTCAATTTGCTCATCGCAGACCGCCATCCCGTGGTTCTGCAGGGTTTGGCGCAGATGCTGGGGGCGCTTCCTGACTTCAAAATTGTTGCGTCTTGCAGTGACGGAAAAAATTGCATCGAAGCGTTGCGGAAGTTAGTGCCGGACGTCGCCCTCGTTGACGTCTTGATGCCTGGGCTGACCGGCCCGCAGATCCTCGCGTTCGTCCATTCCGAAAACCTTCCCACGCGACTGGTGCTGTTCGCCGACGAAGAGCACGAACTGGTTTTGGCCACCGCCGCGGGTGCTCACGGTGTCATCCTGAAGAACGTGGCGCCCGAACTTCTCGTGCAATCCTTGCGAAAGATCGCGAAGGGCCAGAGGCTGCCGCTGCTCTCCTCTAGTCAAGGGCTGCTCCGGGAGCCAACGAATGGCGCTATCAAGGCGAATGTGTTGGCGGTATTGACGGACCGCGAGCGTCAGATCGTGCGTCTGGTCTCCCTGGGATTGTCGAACAAGGCAATCGGGCGCCAGTTGAGTGTTACCGAGGGCACCATCAAACTGCACCTCAATCACATCTACCGGAAGCTTGAAATCCACAATCGAACAGTGTTGGCGGCATTTGCCATGTTCTGGGCTGCTGAGCCGGACTAGCCCTGAGCGGATCGCCGGGAGACTCGCCGGCCACCCGACAGCAGCAAACGCCGCAAGGCGGCTCGGAACTCATTCAAGCCAAAGCGGGGAAAGAACAAGGTCGGCGTTCAATAAGGACGCGTTGACGGTCTTTCTTTTGTCTCACCAATCAAGCGAGCAGGCGTCAAGAATCCGCAGTGAGCCGATTCAGAAGTTGGCGGCCTTCATCCCCGGATAGCGAGCCATGTTTTTTGGCGGTCCCCGCAGCAGCCGCAAAGCCGCTCGAACAGGTTACTCACGCTGCGGCAAGCGTCTCCAATCTCAAGCTATCCACGTCTTGTGTGGAATGAGCATCGGGCGGGTATACCGAGCGATCGGCGTTGCATTCTTTGAAGTGGAAATCCAATTGCTGCAAAGCGAGATAGTCCCAACGTTGAGCTTGGCCGCGCCGGTTTGTTTGCCCGCGACCTGCTGAATTTTCGTCGCGGAGGCGCCGGTGCATCATCCAGCAGCGATCACCCGGCCGACACAATAGATACATCAAAGCGCCAAACTCCAGCCAACCGAGTTCCGCAGGGACGGCATCAACACCAGATAAAGGCAAATCCGGCGCCTTTGCCTACGGATCGTGGTTTCCAAACAAACAACGGCGGCTCGTGTTTTTGCCATACTCATCGTTTCAACTTATCCGGGTATCCGGCGGTTGGGCGGGGCCACGACCGCGTCGCAGGCAGCCAGTTGGCTGAACGAGTCGATTTTGACCCGTCCCCAGCACTGGTCTGGCCTCCCGCGTGCCAGGCGCCGCTCCGACCGGTCGACGGCGCGGAGCAAAGGATGGCGCTTACCGTCCTGCGCCTGGCACACTTCCCTACGTCGTCGCTTCGGCTTTTTGCCCGTGCACGTGCAGCGAAGGAATACCGAGATGAGCCATGTGAGCGCGAAGGCATCGGGCTAGGATGACGATGCAGAGCGAGAACATCCATGCGGAGGATGCGGGTCTGCTCGCGCTGTGGCTGTTTCTTCGCCTTCATGGCGTGGATGTCGCGATTGATCGGATACGCGAGCGCTGCGGGAACGCGACGGTCGGCATCCGCGCGATGCTCCGTTGCGCCAGCCAGTTCGGGGTCGGGGCGCGTTCGCGCACGGCCGACTGGAAGCGACTGACCAGCATGCGGCTGCCCGGGATCGCGTCGCTGCGCGACGGCGGATTCCTGCTTGTCGGAAGGGCCGACGACAACGGGGCGCTCGTGCTGCATCCGTCCGCACCGCAACCCAAGCTGATGACGCAGGCCGAACTTGAGGCGATTTGGGACGGCCGCATGGTCTCCGCCCGATCGGCCGGCTTCATGGAGCGCGTGCGTGAGGCTTTCTTCGATGCGTATTCCGAAGCGTCCATCCGCTGGTGCGGCCTGGCTGCGCGCATGGGTGAGGCGCGACGCGTCTCCAATCGAAGCAATATTGGACCCCCCACGGCGCAGCCCGGATCCGCGAGCACCGACGAGGCCGGGCTGCGGGCCCTGGTGACATTGCTGCGCTGCCACGGCATCGCCGCCGAGCCCGTTCAAATCCGGCACCAGATGGGCACCGCGCGAATCGGCGTTGCCGAAATGCTGCGTTGTGCCAAGGGTTTCGGGCTCAAGGCCCGGGTACAGAAAACCAATTGGACGCGGCTGGCTGTCACCCCGCTGCCGGGGATTGCCGTGTTGCGGGACGGCGGGTTCCTGATTCTCGGCAAGCTCGCCGACGACAAGCTGCTCGTCCAGTACCCGACGATTGCGCAACCGGTGACGATGACGCAGGCCGAACTCGAGGCCATCTGGGACGGCAACCTGATCCTGATGGCGCGGCGCGCAACCCTGACCGATCTTTCGCGACGGTTCGACATCACCTGGTTCCTCGGCGCGATCCACAAGTACCGACGGCTTCTGGGCGAGGTGCTGGTGGCATCATTCTTCCTTCAGGTCTTCGCCGTCATCTCCCCGCTGTTCTTCCAGGTGGTCATCGACAAGGTGCTCGTGCACCGAAGCATGAGCACGCTCGATGTACTGGTCACGGGTCTGGTCGGACTGACCCTGTTCGAGGCCGTTCTCGGCACGCTGCGCGTCTATGTGTTCGCGCACACGACGAACCGCATCGACGTCGAGCTCGGCGCCCGGCTGTTCCGCCACCTGATGGCGTTGCCGATCGCCTATTTCCAGGCGAGACGCGTCGGCGATTTGGTCGCGCGCGTGCGCGAACTCGAGAACATCCGCCAATTCCTGACGAGCTCGGCGCTGACGCTCGGCATCGACCTCCTGTTCACGTTCGTCTTCCTGGCGGTGATGTTCTACTACTCGATGTCGTTGACGTTCATCGTCCTGGGATCGTTCCCATTCTACATCGGCATCTCCGCTGGCGCGGCACCGCTGTTCCGCCGGCGCCTCGACGAGAAGTTCAACCGCGGCGCCGAGAATCAAGCCTTCCTCGTCGAGAGCGTGACGGGCGTCGAGACGCTGAAGGCAATGGCGGTCGAGCCGCAGATGCAGCGCCGCTGGGAGGAGCAGCTCGCCGCCTACGTGGCCGCAAGCTTCCGCGTGCTCAGCCTGAACAACACCGCGAGCCAGGCGGTCCAGACGATCAGCAAGCTGGTCACCGCCGCGACGCTCTATTTCGGTGCCAAGCTCGTGATCGACGGCGGGATGACCGTCGGCGAACTCGTCGCGTTCAACATGCTGGCCGGCCGCGTGAGCATGCCGGTGTTGCGGCTCGCCCAGATCTGGCAGGACTTCCATCAGGCCCGCCTTTCGGTCGACCGGCTCGGCGACATCCTCAACACGATGCCGGAGCCGAGCTTCAATCCAGGCCGCGCCGCGCTGCCGGCGATCCGCGGGCAGGTCACGTTCGAGCACGTAAGCTTCCGCTACCGTATCGACGGTCCCGAGGTGCTGCACGATGTGTCCTTCAACTTCGAGCCGGGTCAAGTCGTCGGCGTCGTCGGTTCGTCGGGCTCGGGAAAAAGCACCATCGCCAAGCTCCTGCAGCGCCTCTACGTGCCGGAGAGCGGACGCGTGCTGGTCGACGGTGTCGATCTGGCCATGGTGGATCTCGCCTGGCTCCGCCGCCAGACCGGCGTCGTGCTGCAGGAAAACGTGCTCTTCAACAGCACGATCCGCGAGAACATCGCGCTCGTCGATCCGACCATGCCCATGGAGCGCGTGATCGCGGCGGCGGAGCTCGCCGGCGCCCACGACTTCATCCTCGAGCTGCCCGAGGGCTATGACACCATCGTGGGCGAGCGCGGCTGCAGCCTCTCGGGCGGACAGCGCCAGCGCGTCGCGATCGCCCGCGCGCTCATCTCGGATCCGCGCATCCTGATCCTCGACGAGGCCACGAGCGCCTTGGACTACGAAAGCGAGCGGGCCATCCAGCAGAACATGCAACGAATTGCGGTCGGCCGGACGGTTTTCGTCGTCGCCCATCGGCTCTCGACGGTGCGCCATGCCGACCGGATCATCACGATCGAGCGGGGCCGCATCGTCGAGGACGGCAACCATGACGATCTGATCCGTTCCGACGGGCGTTACGCAAAACTGCATTACCTTCAGGCGGGGATTCATGAGGTCGATTAGCAAGACCGTCGTCCCGTTTCCGAGAGCGGAGATTTGCCGCCGCGAGCAGGAAATAGCGTTCCTGCCGGCGGCACTCGAGATCACGGAAACGCCTCCCTCGCCTGTGGGACGCGCGATCGGAGCGAGCATCATCGCCGTCTTCTGCGTCGCACTGTTGTGGGCGTCGCTCGGCAGCATGGACATCGTCGCAACGGCGACGGGCAAGATCGTGCCTGGTGGGCGAATCAAGCTGATCCAGCCGTTCGAGACGGGCGTGGTCCGCGCCATCCACGTTCGGGACGGCCAGAACGTCAGGGCCGGCGACGTTCTGATCGAGCTCGACCCGACGATGATCGAGGCCGACCAGGAACGCGAGAAGAGCGATCTCGTCGCCGCCGAACTCGACGTCGCGCGGCTGCGTGCGGCACTCGCGGACGATCCGCTTGCCGCCTTCCGTCCGCCGCAGGGTGCAAGTCCCGCGCAGGTCGAGATGCATCGTCAGTTTCTGAGCAACCAGCGCGCCGAACAGGAAGCCAAGCTTACCGAGATCGGGCGCCAGCTCGGCCAGAAGGAAGCCGAGCGATCGACCACTTCGGCCAGTGTCGCGAAGATCCAGGCGACAATTCCGGTGCTGCAGGAGCGGGTCGACATCCACAAGACACTCCTCGACCAGGGATTGGCTTCGAAGGTCATCTATCTCACCGAAATGCAGGATCTGGTCGGCCTCCAGCAGGATGTCGTCGTGCAACAGAGCCGGCTCCACGAAGCCGATGCGTCCATCGCCCTGCTGAACGAGACGCGGGAAAAAACCGCCGTGGAATATCGGCGCACCGTCTACGACGCGTTGTCCAAAGCGGAGCAGAAGGCTGCCAGCCTTGCGCAGGACGTAGTCAAGGCCGAGCAGCGAACCAGGCTCCAACGTTTGACCGCGCCGGTCGACGGCGTCGTGCAGCAGCTCGCTGTTCATACGGTGGGAGGCGTGGTGACGCCCGCTCAGACGCTCGCAGTGGTGGTTCCGACCGAAGCCCCTCTCGAGATCGAGGCCATGCTGTCCAACCGCGACATCGGATTCGTTCATGCGGGTCAGAGGGCGGAAATCAAGGTCGACACATTCAACTTCACGCGTTACGGGCTCCTTCACGGCGAAGTGCTCAGCGTGTCGTCCGACGCCATCACCCGCGACACCCAGCAGAATACGTCGAACGACCGGACCGCGGGCGCGGCGACGAATTCCAGCGAACCGAAAGGTCAGGAACTGGAATATGCCGCGCGCGTCTCGCTCGACCGCACGGACATGCAGGTGGACGAGAAGCGCGTGAAGCTCGGCCCCGGAATGGCCGTGACGGTCGAGGTCAAGACTGGTTCGCGCAGAATCATCAGCTACCTGCTCTCGCCGTTGGCGAGATACGGGAAGGAAGCCCTGCGGGAGCGGTAGCGGGAATTCAGTTTCACGCGAAGCTAACGGACCGGCAAGCGAGCACAGCCGTCGACGCACCCCGACGAGGGTCGGACTTCATCGTCACCAAAGAGACCGGCCCATCAAAACCCTCGTCGGCACGATAAACCACGAACTCCAGGCAACCCACGAGGGCTGAGGATTCCTTGGGGGCAGGGCGACCTGATGGACGTCGCTCGCCGCAAGGCGAGCTGCCGCCAGACAATCATGTTTGTCGCAAGTTTGTCGGCGGACCGGCGCGTCCGTTCGAAAAGCGGATGCGGCTCGTTTTCGCCATGTGTTTGCCCGCTCGCCTACAATCGCAACCGTTTTCCTGAGACTGAAATAGCGCGGTAGCGCGGCCCGTCCAATCTGGCTGCGGCATGTCAGCAAGGGAGACCAGCCGATGAAAATGACTCCAGTAGACGCTTTGAAGCACCAGGCGCAAACCCGGCCAAAAAGTGCGGCATTCGTCTTTCACGACCAAGCATGGACTTACGAACGGCTTGCAGCCGAAGCCGAACACCTTGCGCGCGGACTGGCTGCGCGCGGCGTCGGGCCAGGCGATCGCGTCGCCCTGCATCTGTTGAACAGGCCCGAAATGATCGTCGCTTACTATGCCTGCTTTCAACTGGGGGCTATCGCGGCGCCACTACGGACCGCGTTCAAATTCGCCGAACTCGCCCCGCTGCTGCAGCGGTTGAAACCCGCGCTCTATATCGGCGAAATCGGCCTCTACGAGAACGTCGCCCCGGTGGACGCCTCCATCCTCGCCCCGAACAAGCGCTTTATCGTCGACGGAAGCTTCGAGGACCACGGCGTCCAGCCCTGGCAAATGCTCTTCGACGGGGCTACCGACCGGCGTTCGTCGGTCTCGCCGGCCTCGTACGAACCCGCCGTGCTGATCAACACATCCGGAACCACCGGTCAGCCCAAATTCGTCATCCATACACCGTCAACGCTCGCGGAAACCCTGGACCTGATAATCAGGCATTGGGGATTTTCCAACGATGATGTCATGATCGAGCCGCTGCCGATGGCGCATATGAGCGGGCTCATCAGCTTTCTGGCCTATATCCAGTACGGCATACCTTTCGTCTTGCTCGAGGGCTTTGACGCCGACATCGTCCTCGACGTCATCGAACGCCATCGCTGCACCTGTTGTATCGGCTTTCCGGCCCAGTATGCGGCGCTGCTCGAAAGCCAGCGAACCCGGCCGCGCGATCTGACTTCCCTGCGATTCTGCCTGACCGGCGCGGATGTCTGCCCGGTCGATCTGCAGGAGCGCATCGCTTCGGTCTTTGGCGTGCCTCTCTACAACATCTGGGCCGCAACCGAAGTCGTCGGATCCCTGACCTTCGGTCTGCAGCGTGGGCCGGTCGCGCGCATCGTGAAAAGTGCGCGGGTTCGCTTGATCGACGACAATGGCGCGGACGTCGCCCACGGCGAGGCGGGAGAACTCCTGGTCCGCGGAGCAAACGTCTTCGCCGGTTACTGGAATGATCCCCGGGCAACTGCGGACAGTCTCAGGGGTGGCTGGTATCGCACCGGCGATCTGATGCGCCGGGGCGAGGGAGATGATCTCTGGTTCCTGTCCCGCAAGAAGGACATCATCATTCGCGGCGGCACCAACATCTCGCCGGTCGAAGTGGAGCAGGCGCTGGTCGCCTGCCATCCCGCGGTCGAGGAAGCCGCGGTGGTGGGCGTGCCGGATACCGTGCTCGGCCAGCGTGTGTTCGGTTTCGTGAAGCTCGCGGGCGGAACCAGGAGCACAGTCCGTGCCGAAATCCTGCGCGGCGTCGCAACGCGGCTTGCATCCTGCAAGGTCCCGGAGCGGCTTGAGGTACTCGATGAATTGCCCCGCATCGCGCTGAGCAAGGTCGATCGCAAGATGCTGCTGGCCATGGCGTGCAGGATCGACGAGGCCGGCCGTGTGCTGATCGCAGATGCGGCTTTGCTGCTGAGGCAAGCCGGCGAGCGGCCGGTCCGGCGCATCGCCCGGAGCAGATAAGCCCTCCTGCACGCAATCGCATGTAAACGGAAAACGGCGGGCGCCACCCGCCGTTGGCACCGCCGGTTTTGCGCGCGGCGGCCATCGTCACACGACACGGTCCACAGAGACCGCGGTTTGATTCCGCGCCGGTAGCGCCTTCCATCTTTCCGATGCTGCGCGACGCGCGCTGAAGATGGCACGGCAGTCCTCCGAAGAATCTTCAAGACGTCGAACGCGTTCGCGCTGGTTCGACCAGATTCCGGCCCAAGCCCCCGATCACGACGGCATCAAATGATCTTGATAGCGGGGCGATTCCATGGAAAACGCGCGAGCATCGCGCCGCCGGAACCTTAAAATCCCCTTGCCGGTAAAGAGAAAATCTAACCCGTTCGATAAAAGCTTGGTCCCGGTTCAGAGCATAGCCAATTAAAGGCCTGAACCGGACGAGAATACCACTTGCGGCATCGTCATTGAACTGGAGCGAGCCAATCCAGATATTGCCGGGCAACCGGGATGTTTACTGCAACCCAATTCACAACAGAGACGAGATCGATTCATGCTCGCAAATGTTGGCCATATCATTGTCGTTGATGATGATACCTCGCTGCGGCAAATGGTGACCAGATTTCTGGAAGATCACAATATCCCGGCGAAATCAGCCTCAAACGGAACCGAACTGAAACGCCATTTTGAAGGCTCGCATCCCAGTCTGATCATTCTGGATCTGCGGCTGGGTCAGGACGACGGGCTGGACCTTTTGCGGGAAATTCGATCGCACTCGGATATTCCGATTATCATCACCACCGGTCATCGCCCCGACGAAATCGATCGCATCGTCGGCCTCGAACTCGGCGCGGACGATTATATCGTAAAACCCTTCAGCCTCAGGGAATTGCTTGCACGGGTCCGGGCCGTGTTGCGGCGTCAGGAAATAGGGCGGACTGCACGCGCAAGCGATCCGGCGCGCGGCGGATACAGATTCAACGGCTGGCAGCTTGAACGTCGTGGTCGAAGACTTATCGACCCCAATGCGAGCCCGGTCGCGCTGAGCAAAGGCGAGTATGCCTTGCTGTTGGCCTTTCTCGAATCGCCTCAGCGGCCGCTCACGCGGGAGCATTTGTTGCAGGCGACTCGCGTTCACGAGGATATCTTCGATCGCAGCATCGATGTCCAGGTCCTGCGGCTGCGGCGCAAACTCGAGGTCGATCCGAGTGCGCCGCGCGTCATCCAGACCGAGCGCGGCATCGGCTATGTCTTCGCGCCGGCGGTCGACGCATTCTGAAAAGTGATGAAAGTGTGACGCCAAGACTGCGACCGTAACCACATTGTCCATCATGGAGACAATCCCGTAACAGGAAGCCTCCAGATTTCTCCTGCGGGCTGGTTGTGGGAGCGTCATATGCTGGCGAAGCATTCATCCAGATCGGTAAACGGAATTGCCAGGCGGTACGAGGTTCCGGGCGACCAGGCAGATGGCCGGAAGACTGCGTTCTGGCCGTCGGTGGTCGGTTATCTCATCGAAAGCTTCGCATCGTATGCCGCGTCCATGCACCCGACGCCGCTCGTTCCAGTCGAGCCTCAGCCGGGTGAACAGAACATGCCACAGCCGAGGCAGATATCCCGGCACGAGCGGCGCGCATTTGTATCGCTTGTTTCAACGACAGTAAGCCAGGGAACGTCATCGCTGGTGCCTGAACAGGAAACCGGTCCAACCCCGCCGGCCGGATATGCGATCGGTTTCGCCGGCGACAGGCTGCGCGAGCGGGAGATCGAAAAGGCTGTTGCTGCATTGGCAGAACTCGATGATCGGACATTGCGGGATTTAGGTATTCCCCACCGGTCCCATATCGAGTGGACCGTGAGGTACTGCCGTGATTGCTGATGTGGTCCATTTTGTAATCACGGGAACCGGCTTCTGTCATGCAGCCGGCCGGTTGGTCATCCACTGGGGATTCACAGCGGGCATGAACATCGTTATGACGCAAAAATGGGCCAGATGGCGTGACCGATCACGAGTGCGGAACATCGCCGCTTTGACCAAGGATTTCTGAATCCGCCCGCGAGGATCTTATTGCAGTTGCCCGGATTTGGTGAATTCGGAATGGCTCGAAGCGCCCGCCATCGGCGGGGCGCGGTTGCGATTTGTGCATTGATTTTCGGCAGCCTGCAACTTTCACCGGCACCATCGCAATCGGCTGACCAATTGCTTGAATCCAGCAGCACGACTGCCAACGAACCCATCACTCCCATTCCCGAGGCTGTCGCAGCCGACCCGCTGAAGATTGCACTCGGAGAACGTCTATTCGGGGATAAGCGCCTCTCTCGTGATAATTCCCATAGCTGCTCGTCGTGTCACGATCTCCGCACCAATGGCGCAGGCAGAAATAGCCACGACGTCGGCCTGGATGGCTCGGATCTTCCACTCAACACCCTTACGGTTTTCAACGCCGCACTTAGTTTCCGCTTCGGTTGGGAAGGAAAATTCCGCACGCTCGAGTTACACACCGCAGCTTCGCTGGAAAGCCTCCGGGGTCTGGGCAGCAGCACTTCCGAAGTCGCGGAAAAACTCGGCGCCGACCCCGGCATGCGCCGGCAATTCGTTGCCGCCTATGGCCACGGACCGGACGCGGGGAATGTGCTGGACGCCATCACCAGCTTCGAGCGAACGCTGATCACACCAGGCAGCAGATTCGATCGTTGGTTGACAGGCGACGCGGCGGCGTTGTCGACCGATGAACTGAACGGATATCGGCTGTTCAAATCGCTGGGATGCGTCTCCTGTCACCAGGGCGTCAATATCGGGGGCAACCTGTTTCAGCGGCACGGTATTTTCCATCCGCTGGCGTCGCCACAGCCGGTGATCCTGCGGGTGCCGAGCCTGCGAAACGTGGCGACGACCCCGCCATATTTTCATGACGGCAGCGCGCCGACGCTCGATGACGCGGTTCGGAAAATGGGCCTTGCGCAGCTCAATTCGACGCTGACGGACCAGCAGGTAAATGCGATCATCGCCTATCTTCAGACCCTGACCGGAAACTATCGCGGCGTGCCCGTAGGAGCGTCGCGATGAAGGTGACGCCGGTTTTTTCGGTCATGGTGCCGATCCTTCTTCTGTTGCTGACCTGGCTACTGATGAGCGGACTGAACCTGAATTCCGCCCGCTATGATCGCGAGCTGGCGGCACTCGATGAATTTTCCCGACTCGAACGCGCGCTGAATCGGGAGGTGCTGACTGCGCGCGTCGGGCTGTCGCGAAATTACGACGCGCTGGTGCGCATGACCGACGGATTGAACAAGGCGCTTGATCGGCTGCGTGAAGCCGCAGGCGCGGGTTCCAAAGAGAGCGCCGCAATCGAGGCCCTGGCGGCAGATGCGGTTCGCGAACAGGAACTGATCGAACAGTTCAAGACCAGGAACGCGTTGCTGCAGAACTCCTTTACCTATTTTGGAATGCTCAGTTCCCGCCTTGCCGCATCGGACGATGGGGCCCTGGTGGCGATCGCCACCAGGCTCTCGGCTGCGATGTTGCGGCTCACACTCGACACCTCCCAAACCGCCGCGCGCGAGGTCCAGTATCGGCTGAACGAACTCGCGGCGCTGCAACCTCCGCCCGGCGAAGATAGTTTCATTCAGGCAACCATCGCGCATGGAGGCGTGTTGCATGATCTCCTGCCGTTGACCGACGCCGTTCTGAAGGAGTTGATCACCGCGGCGAATAATCCGGAGCAGGGTCTCGTTCGTTCACTGATCGTGAAGCGCCAGCTGGCCGCGCGAGCCGCCGCTCGCCGCTACCGCCTGTTTCTCTATGCGACGTCGCTGGCGCTGCTTGGAGTCCTGATATATTTCGTGCTGCAACTACGGGCGCGGGGGATTGCCCTGCAGCGACGCGCCGCCTTCGAGCATGTGATTGCCCGAATCTCGACCCGGTTCATCAATTCACAGCACCACGAGATTGCCGCTCATGTCGAATGCGCGCTCGCTGAACTGGCCGAGTGCGTCGGTGCAGACCGGGCTTATTTCGTGGTGGCCGGGGAGCCGGTCCAGCTCTATCGGTGGCTCCGCAAGGGAGCGGGATTCCCGCAGGGCTGGCCCGAGCGCGCGTTGGACATTGCGTCACGTTTTGATCGAGGCGATGACAGCATCATTCACATTCCAAAGGTCAGTCCACTGGACCCCTGCGACGCGACGAACCTGCTGGCGGACGCCGGCCTGCAAGGCTGGCTGTGCATCCCGAACAAACACGGACAGATGGCGGATGCGATCCTCGGCTTCGATGCGCTGCGCGCCAATACCGTCACCCAATACTTTGAAGCTGTCCTGTTTCGCATGGCATTCGATGCCATCGCCAATGCTGTCGGCAGAGTCATTCTGGAACAGGAGAAGCAGCGGCTGCAGGCCAGCCTGCAGCAGGCCCGCCGGATGGAGACGATCGGTACCTTCGCGAGCGGGATCGCCCATAACTTCAACAACATCGTGGGGGCAATCCTTGGCCATACTGAAATGGCCGACGCCGGCATCAGATCGGAGGGCCAGCCAGCGGCCAGTCTTGCCGGGATTCGCCGCGCCGGCGAACGGGCACGCGAACTGGTCGATCAGATTCTTACGTTCGGACGCCGCGGCGAGGGAAGGCGCGAACGCGTCTGCATCAAGGCGCTGGTCGCGGAAACCCACAGGCTGCTGGTGGCGTCGTTGCCTTCCCATGTGGGGATCACGATGGACGCGACATCCGAAATGGCAGTCGTATCGGCGGAGCCCGCGCAGTTGCAGCAGGTCATCCTGAATGTCTGCAACAATGCGGCACAAGCCATGGACAAGCCCGGTGTCATCAAGATTCAGATCGGGGTGCGGGAAGTGACGGACGCGTTGCGGGTCGGGCATGTCTGGATCGGCCCCGGACGCTTCGCCACTGTTTCGATTTCCGATCCCGGTTCCGGCATGGATGAAGCGACGCTGGAGCGGATTTTCGAGCCGTTCTTCACCACACGCCCCGATGGCAACGGTCTCGGGCTGGCCACGGTTCGTGAGATCGTCCAGGAGCACGACGGCGCCGTGGAGGTACGGAGCGCCGTTGGCGCCGGAACGCGCTTTGACATCTGGCTGCCGTCGGCGCCAACCAACGAGCCGATATCCGTTCAGCATGCGCCCGGCATCGCCGGTCGTGGCACCGGCGAAACGGTGCTGGTGCTCGAAGCGGACCGCGGACGGTTGTTGGGGTATGAGGAGATTCTGGCAGCTCTCGGCTACGAACCCGTCGGCTTCACGAGGCTGCCTGAGGCTGCGCTGGGCCATGCCGCGCGAGCGCGCTTCGATGCGGCGCTGGTGTGCCACCAACCCGGAGCTGCTTCCGCGCTCGATCTGGCGGCTGCGCTGCACGATCTTGCGCCGACCCTGCCGATCATCCTCGTGACACCCTCGGCGCGAAATCTGGATGCTCCATTGCTGGCGGCTTCGGGAATATCCGAAATTGTGCATCACCCGCTGACGTCGGCGGAATTGGCCGGCGCATTGTCGCGTTGCCTTGCGGCTTCCATTGCCCCGCAGCTGCTGCCGTAGCTGTCGAGATGGCGCAAGCCGCGCTGCGACAAGATGATATCGTATTTGATGGATGCCGAAATGACCCGCTGATATTGCGCCGGCTGGCGCAAGCTCAACCGGCAATCAATTTTACGATCCGGCTTCAGGCATCTTCCTTGGCCATGATGGCGTCCGACATTCGTGTCAGTAAGCTGGAACAATCAGAGCTGAACAGGGCGGCCCAGCGGGGCCGCTCTTTTTTGGATTTACCACCTGCGATCGGCGCGTCACGTCTCCGATCCGGTCCGATCGGCACAATAATCCGGTCGGCACAATAAAAAGACGCGACGGAATTGCTCCCGCCGCGTCCCAACTTTTGCACTCGCTGGTCAAGGCGCCGAGAGCGCCCCGTTGCCAAGCCGAAAAAAGCTTAGCGGGCGATCCCAGCGAGGTGACAGCGCTTGGTGTAAGACACTGGATCACCTCCTTTCATTGTTGATGGAAATATCAGTATAGGCAGCGAATCGCGATATGTTAAGGGGCGCGGCCGGCGCCGGGCAGGAAACCCGATGGTTTCGCCCGACGTCCGTTCCGCGGCTGGCGGCGCAAATCAGTTCGCCGCTCCGCGTGGAATTGAGATTAACGCGAACTTAAGCCCGAAAACGCTATTGCTGTAAAAATAATCGGCAGGAATCGGGAACGTTTGTTCGCCGTGACATGACGTCCTGCATGCTCCGGACGGATGATGATGAGAAAGTTGCTCGACCTGTTTGCGCTGCGCTCGATCGCCGCCAAGCTCACCGCCATGGCCGTCGCCGGCGTGCTCTTCATGGTGTTCGTCGCCGTCACCGTGCTTTTGATCGCCCGCGGCGAACTGGTCGCCGAGCGGGTCGAGAAGGCGCATGCCATGGTCGAGGCGGTCTGGAACATGGCGGACGGCTTCCAGCATGCGGCCGAATCCGGCGCCATGACCGAGGACGAGGCGAAAGCGCGGCTTTTCGCGGCCACCCGCGCCATCTGGTTCGAGGGCCACACCAACTATATCTTCATCTACGACACCGAGACCGGGCTCTGCGTCATGAATTCCGGCAATGCGGCGCTGGTCGGCAAGGATGTGCGCGGCCTCAAGGACGCCAATGGGCTGCCGTTCGCATCGATGATGCTGGACATCGCGAAACGGCAGGGCGAGGGCGCGATCCGATACGCGTTTCCCAGAGGCAACGGCACCGCCCCGCTGGACAAGGTCGCCTACGTCCGCGGCTTCGGGCCCTGGCACCTGATGATCGCATCCGCCGAATACATGAACGATATCGACGCCACCTTCTGGCAAATGACCCGCACGGCTGCCGCGGTGATCGGCATTCTGATGCTGATCTCGATCGGCATCGCCTGGGCCGTCTCGCGCAGCGTCGTCAATCCGTTGTCCCGCCTCAAGGCGCGCATGGCGGCGCTCAGCGCCGGCGAGCTCGACTTTCCCGTCGTCGATACCATCAGGCGCGACGAGATCGGCGAGATGGCGCGCACCGTGCAGGTGTTCAAGGATGCGATGATCGAGAGCAACCGGCTGCGCACCGAGCAGGCCGAGGTCGAGCAGCGGCAACTGCAGCAGCGCAAGATGGATACGCACCGGATGGCCGACGATTTCGAAGGCGCGGTCGGCGAGATCATCGAAACCGTGTCGTCGTCGTCGACCGAACTGGAGGCTTCCGCGAGCTCGCTGAGTTCGACCGCGGAGCGCTCGCAGACGCTCGCCAGGATGGTCGCGACGGCGTCCGAAGCCGCTTCCAGCAATGTGCAGTCGGTGGCGTCGGCGACCGAAGAGATGACCTTGTCGGTCAACGAGATCAGCCGCCAGGTGCAGGAATCGGCGCGAATCGCCAACGAGGCGGTCGATCAGGCCCGCAAGACCAATGATCTTGTCGGCGAACTGTCGCAGGCGGCGGGCCGGATCGGCGCGGTGGTCGAACTGATCAACAATATCGCCGGGCAGACCAATCTTCTGGCATTGAACGCCACCATCGAGGCAGCGCGGGCCGGCGAGGCCGGCCGCGGTTTTGCGGTGGTGGCCTCGGAGGTCAAAGCCTTGGCCGAGCAGACCGCCAAGGCGACCGGCGAGATCGGCCAGCAAATCACCGGCATCCAGGCGGCGACGCAAGGCTCGGTCGCCGCCATCAAGGAGATCGGCCTCACCATCGGACGGATTTCCGAGATTTCCTCGACCATTGCCGCAGCGGTGGAAGAGCAGGGCGCCGCGACCCAGGAGATTTCCCGCAACGTGCAGCAGGCGGCCCAGGGCACCATGCAGGTCTCTTCGAACATTTCCGACGTGCAGCGCGGCGCCAGCGAGACCGGATCGGCCTCCTCGCAGGTGCTGTCGGCGGCGCAATCGATGTCCCGCGACAGCAACCGGCTCAAGCTCGAAGTCGGCAAGTTCCTCAATTCGGTGCGGGCGGCCTGAGAGAATCAGATCCGGACCTGAGAGGTCCGGGCAGGGCCTGGGTGTGAGGCCTCATCAAGGTGTCCAAACCGTCGCATAGAGGTTGAGGCCGTTGGTCGGGCGTGATAGTTGATCGCCCCTGCGCGGGTGTAGCTCAATGGTAGAGCAGCAGCCTTCCAAGCTGAATACGAGGGTTCGATTCCCTTCACCCGCTCCAAGTATTTCATTGTCCGGCCCGGACAGATAGGTAACACCACGTACCTAAGACATGGGTGACAACCTCGTGCCGAACGGGGTGTCGAGAGGTTGCAGGGTTTTCTGCTCCAGGTCGAAGTATCCGAGATCATAGTGCATGAAGCTGACAAGCCAAATGCCGTCGTCGACTTCCTTGATGCCGAGTTTCTGGCCGGCGAGCACGGTCGAGACGTTAATGCGCTTGCGATGCAGGCAGAGCCGTCCACAGGCGGTGACGAGAAGTTCGTGATCGTGGAATGGATAGCTCAGTTCGGGCAGGACTACCGATACGAGGCTGCGGTCCGGAAGGTGCTGAGGTCGGGAGAGACCTCATTCGAGTACGAGCGTGTTATCCAGCCACGACCGAAGCTGGGACGGTGAGCAGCAGAGCTCGACGGATTCCTGGCGGCGAATGCGGCTAAATCCGCTCGTGAACAGCTGACGCAGAATTGCATGCAGCGGTCATTTATGGCGCGTTGCAAGTTCAATGAGCGCGGAGTCCGCGATGGCGCCTCGGCCGATAGCCTTGAGAAGATACATTCCTTCGATAGACGCAAGGAATAGCGGCGCCAATAAAGACGGCTCGCCATCGCCTTCCGGCTGCAGGCGGATCGTTACCCAGGCAAGGAATCCGTCCGCGATTTCGCCGGCAACATCGTGGTGCGGCTGAAGACCGCGGGCCGCACCCGACGCCAAGTCCAGCCACAGAGGCATGTATGACTGCAGGCTTTCAGAGGCCAACGCAGTCCAGACCTGCTCCAGCAATACAGCAAAGGGCCTGCGCGGTTCGACGGGGATTGCGCCATCGAGATGCACCATCATGCGTGTGGCGACCCTGTCCAGCGTGACGGCGAGCAACTCGTCCTTATCGGCGAAGTAGTAGAGCAGCATCCGGTCGCTGGTGCCCGCGGCAGCGGCCAAGGGCCGAAGCGTAGCCGCCCCAAGGCCCTCCGACAGAACATGATCTGCCATGCGCTCGATGGCGGCTTCCCGGCGGTCGCTGCGAATACTCATAAAACTCACTGTAGCACACGCTACATAAACATGCTATGTAGCACTCGCTACGCGATCCCGCGTAGCGGGTTTGGGAGTTTTCAGCCTCACAGCTGACACTTAACAAGCAAAGGGAGAGTGCAAATGACGGTGTACGCACTGGTCGAACTTGAAGTCACAAACCTGGATGGTATGGGGCCTTACATCAAAGCAGTGCCGGATATTATCGCCGCGCACGGTGGAAAATACCTGGTCAGCGCTGGGAATACGGAAGTAGCTGAAGGCGGTCTGGGAGAATACCCCGTGAAAGTTATCCTGCAATTCCCGTCCATGGCCGCGGCGAAAGGCTGGTACAACTCCGGGGAATATCAGGCAATCCTTCCGCATCGCACAAAGAACTCGAAGGGCAATTTCATCTGGGTGGAAGGCGTTTCGGCACCATTAAATATTTGATTTCGCAACGCGAACTCCCTAGGAATTCCGTCATCCAGAGCGCACCAGCCGTCCGGCCGGGGGCGCCCGGGCGCCTTCGCAGGCTGATCTTGCCAGGTTGAATCACATCGTTGGGGAGTTGAAATTGGCCGAAGCCGACCTGGACATTGTCATCCGTTCGCTGGCGAAACAACCGAACAAGAGCCTGATGGAAGCCGCCAAAAAGCGGCATGACCGGTTCATGGCGATGGCCGCCACCGCCAAGGATAAAGAGGCCAAGGCGCGGTACAAGCAGATCGCCAAGGATACGGTGCTGCATGCAGGTGCTGCGGCAAGGCGGTTGCAGCTCACCGCCCAGAACGCGGCCGACAGCTACGCGCGGGCGATGAAGAAGGCTGCGGAGCAGGCGCCGGCGAAGAAGGTTGCCGAGAAGCCCGTCAAGAAGGCGGCCGAGCCGAAGCCGGCCAAAAAGGCCGCCGGCAAGACGCCGGTCAAAAAGAAAAAAGCCTGACCGTCAGCTACACTTCCATCATCATCGAAGCATGCCGGCCCCGCGTGTGCGCGCTGGCGCGGGACGAGATCAGGTTGGGGCCTTTTTATTCTCCTGCCCCGGACGCAGCGCAGCATGAGCGCTCCGGCTCAAGTCGACGGCGGAAGGCAACTCATAGATGGCACACCAACCACTCCCAAAGGTCATCATCACCTGCGCGATCACGGGAAACCTGACGCGGCCGGAACAGTCGCCCTATCTGCCGATTACCCCGCAGCAGATCGCCGACAGCGCGCTGGAGGCGGCCGAGGCGGGGGCCGCGATCGCGCATATTCACGTGCGCGATCCCGAGACCGGCCGACCGTCGATGGAAATCGAACTTTACCGCGAGGTGATGGACCGCATCCGCGCCCGCAATTCCAGCCTGATCATCAACCTGACCACCGGCCCGGGCGGCCGGTTCGTTCCGTCCGAAGCCGATCCCAAGGTGGCCGGTCCGGGCACCACCCTGATCGCGCCGGAGAAGCGGGTCGAACACGTCGAGCTGCTGCGGCCGGATATCTGTACACTCGATCTCAACACCATGAACTCCGGCGGCCAGGTCGTGATCAATACGCCGGGCAACGTCCGCAAGATGGCCGGGCGCATCAGGGCGGCGGGCGTGATGCCGGAACTGGAATTGTTCGACAGCGGCGATTGCCATCTGGCGCGCGACCTGATCGCCGAGGGGGTGTTGCAGGCACCGCCGCTGTGTACGCTCGTGCTCGGCGTCAAATACGGCTTTAACGCCTCGCCCGAAACCCTGCTCTATGCGCGAGGCTTGCTGCCGCCGGGGTCGATCTGGACCGGCTTCGGCATCGGCCGCTCCGAATTTCCGATGGTGGCGCAAGCCTGGCTGCTGGGCGGCCATGTGCGGGTCGGGATGGAAGACAATCTCTATCTTTCCAAGGGCGTGCTTGCCAAAACCAATGCCGAGCTGGTGACGCATGCCGCCAATATTTTGAAACACCTGGGAGCTGCGATCGCCGCTCCGGCGGAGGCGCGGGCGATGCTCGGATTGGCGTGACGCTTGCCAACTTTCATTGAAGCTGACGCTGCCCGGAGCGAGCTTCGTCGTCGATGGCGCGGCGCAGGCGCGTGATCCCGGGCTCCGCCTCCGCCGAGACAGAACGGCGCTTTTGACCGATCTCGGACCTTCGCGGGCCGCTGCGCCGGCTAAGGGGCGGGCCTGGCGTCACCCGGATCGAGCTGCAGCGGCAAGCTTCTCGGCGCGCTGCAAATGGTCCACGATCTTCGGCAGGGTCTGGCGCGCGAATTCCTTGAGCTCAGGATCTGCGCCGTTCTGGATCTCCTGTTCGAACAACGCCGCATTGGCCTTTTGATACTCGACCTGGCCGTTGACGTAATCCCGGTCGAACGCAGCACGACGGTCCGCCTCGAGCGTGGAAATCATCGCATCATAAGCGCCGTGCAACAGCGTGTTCGACGGAGTAATATTCTTATGCTTCAGGATCACATTCAGCGCGTCAACCACCGGAATATGGCTGGTGACCATCAGCTTGGCATAACTGCGGATCGCTGCGCTGGTGCCCTTTGTTTCCGCCAGCCGGCCGGAGTCGACCTGGAACGGCGCGCCCAAATTCGCTTGACCGACAAAATTAAAATCGACGGCGTTGAGGGTCGCCGGCGCCTCCGGCGGTGCGGCGGCCTGCGCCATGGCGACGGCGGCCGGCCAAAGCAGGGCGCAAGCCAAGCCAAGGCAGCCGACACGAATTGCTGCAGATGCTCGTTGCATTTTGAAGCTCCATTTATTCGCCGCCCGTAAACACAGGTGGACCGCGCGCGACCACAATCAAGCATCGCGGCGCAGGACTGATCTTATCAAAAGATTTATTGGTCTCGAAAACACCCGGTGCCTACCTCCTGAAACAGCAACAGGAGATGGCGGCCGTGAAGATTGTCACTGGAAGAAGGCGCGTGTTGGGAACACTCGCCTTGACCATGACATCAGGCGCGATCGGTCTGGCATCGGCGGGGGCCAAGCCCGCGGCGGCGGCTGTCGAGTCCGCGTTGACGCCTCCCGG
Organism: uncultured Alphaproteobacteria bacterium; assembly: GCA_963734795.1. GTDB lineage: Bacteria > Pseudomonadota > Alphaproteobacteria > Rhizobiales > Xanthobacteraceae > Bradyrhizobium. The sequence continues at coordinate 646,466 of CAVTIW010000003.1, read as the reverse complement.
CGCCACGCACCTTGACGCATTGAAGCAGCGTCTGGCGCGGGCGCCCCGCCGTCGCGATTTCAAGACCGTGCCGATGATTCTGAACAATCCGGAGCAATGGGATCATGAAGCGTTGACCGAAGTGCTCTCCTACAGGCCTGCGCCCAAGCAAGCGTGGGACAGCATCGACATCGGAGGTCCCTGGCTGAGCCTGATGCGCAACGCGCTCAATACACAGATCTGGTCGTTCAAACATCCGGATTTCCTCGCCGTTTCGGTTACGCACGGGACGGCGGATCTTGCGCTTTACGATCAGGCCATGTGGGACAAGTATCAGCTCACCAGACTGGCCGGCGAGAAGTTCAAGACCAATACGCTGATCATCGAGCAGAAAGCGGCGGCTGCCGATCCCGCTGATTATGAGGATCCGACGGGGCCGTTCTCCGGCGAGGATAATTCCATACCTGCGCTGATGCGGCGCGGCGTTGTTTTCATGTGCTGTCACAATGCCATTTGGGAACAGGCTGAGGCCCTCATCAAGGCCGACCTCAATCCTGACAAGCTCTCCCATGCCGCGCTCGCGGCTGAATTGACCAACCATCTGGTGGATGGCGTCGTTCTGATCCCCGGTGCGGGCGGTACGATGCCCGAATTACAGCAGGTCGGCTTTCACTATGCATAGTAACGTCGCCCGTTGAATCCGTCATGACAGGAAAATCATCATGGTCATGCTGACGTTCGAGCGCGTGGTCGCAGCCCCCACTTCCGCCGCCCCACGCAGCAACGCCGAGGCAATGCGCGTCGCGGCACTCGGTCTGCTGTCGATCCGTTTCATCCAGGGATTCATCTATTGGGGCGGTGGTTCGCGCCGCTTTATCTATGCCCCCGCCAAACTCGATCCGCACGCCGCGAGCTGGATGGCCAACAAATTCCAGTCGGCGATGCCGGGCGCGTTGCTCGGAACCGACCACATCATCGCCTTTCTGCTGCATCATTTCTATCTGCTCTATGTCTCGCTGATCCTGTTCAGCGTGGCCGAGCTGATCGCGGGACTATTCCTGATGACAGGATTTCTGACGCGGGCCGCGGCGCTGGCTTCGATGGGCTTTTCAGTCGTACTGATGCTGATGTTCGGGTGGCAGGGCGCGACCTGCATCGATGAATGGACCATGGCAGCCTGCAATCTGGCGATCGGCGCCACCCTGATGCTTGGCGGCAGCGGCGCATTCTCGCTCGACAGTGCGCTGCTGGCGCACAAACCGGCGCTTGCCGAACGCGGCTGGTTCCGCTGGATGTCCGGAGCCTTACCGTTTCCGATCGATAGCGGCACTTTCCAGAACCTCGCGCTGGCGGTGTTCGCGGCGACTGTCGTGTTCAATGTCGCCACCTACAACTATTATCGCGGCTCGGTCATCACGCCGTTTCATGGCGGCCCGGTCAGCCCCGGCAAGCATCATATCAGTCTGGCCGATGGTGTCGTTCTCCCGGACGGCGCTGTGCGTTTCCATGCCTATCTCGATGGCGGCACCCCGGCGGCGCCTTCCAATGTGATGTCCGCGGTGCTCACCTCCAATGACGGCACCGTGCTCGAGCAATGGGACGGTACGGCGTTGGGCCACCTGCCGGCTTCCGCGATCGCCAACGAGTTCGCCTACAACCGCTTTGCACCGGGTCCATTCGGGCTCCGGGCGCAGATGGGGGCGATGGCGACGATCACGCTGCCGGTCGCGAGCGGTGCGGACAGCGGCAGCCTCCATAACGCTGCGACGTTGCAGCTGCGTACCGTCAACGGTAATACATTCAACGTCGCCGTCAGACCGGGATAGGTTGTAAAAACGGGGCGTCTTAAAAGATCTCGCTTCATCTCCTGCGGTGTTCAAGGACCAGGCCTTGGCGCAGAACCAAGGCCGGTGGTTTGCGTCCGCGCGCTTGGCCAAAGGCAAGCGGCGTTTGTTTGGGGGTGGAGACCTTCCGACAGCGAACCCACTGCCGACTCCGGCGATGGCTGCCTGCTGAATAGCGGTTCCGCCGCTCAAACACACCACCGGCTACGCCAGGAGGGGCGTTGTACGCCATCAATGATGCGCGGCGACTTCCGCTATTGTGAAGGTTTTCGGACTAGTCGGCCCGGTCTGACGATGTCCGTTCATCGGGTTAGAGCGAAATCTCCGCGAACGGCTCTCCACCTCCGGGTTTGACCCAATCAGGACATAGGCGGCAAAATCTCCTATGATGCGCCGGCTGCGGGGCTAAGTCCGGTTCGGAACGCCCAAGCCTGTGCGGAACCGGAGCCGAAACTGCCCAGGGAATGGTAGTAGGCTCCCTTTGGAACAACACAAAGGCGCGAGGGGTGACTTGAAGTCGGAAGAACCAATTGGCGCGAGTAGTCCGATGTCGGAATCAGAGTTTGACGCACATTATTCCGCGCTGACGCGCGAAATTAACGAACTTGAAGCGCAACTCGCGAATTCGTCGGCATACAAGCAGTTCGCGGATGTTAAGCGAGGCATCGAAATTCTCTGCGAGCAAATCGCTGCACAGAAAATTGTTGCGGCAGAGCAACAGCAGTTGGTGGAGGCACTCGATAGTGCTCCAGTCGCCGTATCCATTACGTCTGAGGGAGTTGTGCGATACGCTAATCGGCGCATCTCCGAGCTGCTGGGCGTGAACGTCGGGGACCGTGCCCCAGACTGGTACGTCAATCCCGTTGATCGCGATCGGCTGCTTGAGACCCTACACCGTGAGGGCATGGTTCGAGGCGCTGAGATTCAACTGTACGGTGCGAACCGCGAAATTCGGGACGTGCTGGCGACGTTAGCGGTGACGCAGTACGAAGGTCGCAAAAGCATCCTCGCATGGCTCGTCGACTTCACAGAGCGCAAAAAGGTTGAGGAGACTCTGCGAGAAAACCGGCATCTTCTAGAGACCATCTTGGAACACAGCCCCGCGGTTATCTATTCCAAGCGGAAAGACGGCCAATATGTGTACATCAACCGAGAGTGGGAGGAAGCGTGCAACTTGGAGCGCGAGAAGGTTCTCGGCAGGACGGACTTCGATCTGTTCCCCAACGATATAGCTCAGCAGTTTCGGACCAACGACCTCGCCGCCATGAAGATGGGCAGAATGACAGAGTCCGAGGAGAGACTTGACACACCTTTAGGCGAACAGATCTTCCTGTCCAGGAAAGTGCCCCTGACTTCGAGTGGTGGCGAAGTTGAAGGAATATGCGGCATTTCGACCAACATCACCGACCGTCGACGAGTTGAAATCCGCCCTGCGAGAAGCAAACACGATGTTGCAGCAACGCACGCGTGAATTGGCGAAGTCGCTCGAGGATTTGCGGACCGCGCAAAACCGCCTCATTCAGACGGAGAAACTCGCCTCGCTCGGCCAATTGACCGCTGGGATCGCCCACGAGATCAAAAACCCGCTGAACTTCATGATTAACTTTTCGGGAATTTCGATCGATATTTTCGATGAACTTCGGGAAGTACTGGCCGACATGAACTTTGACGATCAGGAGCGCAGCGAAATCGGAGAATTGACCGATACGTTGTGCGGAAATCTCGAAAAGGTCGTGCAACACGGCAAGCGTGCGGACTCGATCGTCAAGAACATGCTGCTACATGCGCGCGAGGGGGCGGGCGACTATCGGCTCGTCGATATCAACGCCATCGTCGAAGAGGCGATCAATCTCGCCTATCATAGCGCTCGCGCTGAACGCCGGGGATTCAACATTACTTTGGAGCGGTCCCTCGACCCCGCAGCGGGTCAAGTGGACAGCTTCCCGCAGGAGATCGTTCGGGTGCTCCTCAATTTGATTGCGAATGGATTTTACGCCGTGACCAAACGCAGGCTGCGGACCAAAGACGATAGCTATGAGCCGACAGTATCGGCCGCGACCCGAAACCTTGGGGACCGAGTGGAGATTAGGATTCGTGATAACGGGACGGGCATTCCGCCTGAGGTGAGGGAAAAGATGTTCAATCCCTTCTTCACGACCAAGCCCGCAGGGGAAGGCACCGGCCTTGGCCTTTCCATCAGCTACGACATCGTTGTCAAGCAACATGCTGGCACTATAGAGGTCGATACCCAGCCCGGCGAGTTCACCGAGGTCCGCATTGTCCTGCCGCGCGCGGGGGCAGTTTTTGAGAAAACAGGAGGATAAGCGCGGGACGCTCCTTGTTCTCGTCATCGACGACGAACCCGACATTGAGGTGCTAATTCGCCCGGCGCTGCGCTCTCGCTGATCAAGCGACGGCCGCTAATGGCAGCTGCAGCCGTTCGATCCGCCCGCCATCGACATCCTCGAACAACACCCGCAGCATGGGCGCGATCCTTCGCAGCGTGAATTGCTGACGCTGGCGAAGAGTGAAGTGACCGTCGGCTGGCTGGAAATCGAACGGTTGAATCTGATGCTGGCCAAGGCACGGCGCGAGCAGTTCGGGCAATCTTCTGAACGCGGCAGGCTGCTGGTCGAGCAGCTTGAGCTGGCTATCGAAGATATTGAAGAGACCCAGGCCGAGCGAAACCAAGGCCGAGATCGCGACACCAGAAGCCACTTAACAATCCAACACCGCCGCCGCAGCGTAAAAACGCGCCATTACGGGCTCTATGCCCGGGGTTTTGGTCGGATGCGCACTAAAAGACGCGACTGTTGATTAATATCAATGTGCCCGTGCGGTGCAAGCGGCTAAGTGTCGGGCGGGGCAGCTAACGAACCGAGAGGAAAGCCGCCATGTCTCACACGACTATTTTGGCCTCCAGCCTATGCGCGGGACTGATCTTTTCGATGCCGGCACTTAGCGCTGACTCTAAGTACGATAATCAGTTCTGCTTTGTGGCTAGGACCACCGACGTCATCGTCCACGCCGACGGGTTCAAAGCTGGAAATTTCAAGACCACCGGCATCAGGATAGGCGCAGAAGGCGACCCTTTTCGTGCGATGGATCAGCACTGCGTCGGCAATTTCACGGTTATCGGCGGTCAACAGGAGGACAATGTTAGGTGCGAGGCTGTAAACGCTGCGGGCGATAAGGTCTTCGGCGTAGCTACCCGGAGGTTTGATCCTCTCAAGCCTGAGCAGAGCGAAGGAAGTTTTCAAATTGTGCACGGCACCGGGAAGTTTGCCGGCATCAGCGGAGAGGGCCATTCCAAGCTTGTCGACGTTATCACTATGACTCCGGGCGAGATGACTGGTTGCGCTCACTCCTGGGGTACATTTACGATTAAATAAAGTGCACAGTGTCGCTCCGAAAGCGCGGTCACGGGTCTCGCCTTGAGGTGCGGTATTGGCCGCAATTTTGGATGCGCGTTCGTGCGCCGCTCGGGACCGGCAGCTCACGCGGGCAGTCTGATGCGGATTGGTGTATCGCAAATCCCGCTGGTTAGGCTTAATCTGCATGTGGTTGCGTGCTGATGGGTCCGCGCCCTGGCTCAACAACGGTCAGGAAGTCGCTGAACGGCGCGCCGGCCATGTCGAACTGCCCCATCAGTAGCGCCAGCGGCAGCCTCCATAGCGCTACGACGTTGCAGCTGCGCACCGTCAACGGCAATACATTCAACGTCGCCGTCAGACCGGGATAGATTGTAAAAACGGGGCGTCTTAAAAGATCTCGCTTCATCTCCTGCGGTGTTCAAGGACCATGCCTTGGTCCAGAACAAGGCCGGTGTTTTGCGTACGCGCGCTTGGCCAAAGACTGCCGCGGTTTCCTTCATGGCAGGCAAGCGGGCGTTTGTTTGGGGAAGGACACCTTCCCGCAGCGAACCCGTTGCCGAGACCGGCAGTGGGTTCGCTGAAGAAGATCGTTTGCGTCGCCTAGAACCTCCAGGAAGCGCCGGTCGAGACGCCCACGAGCGTGGTGCCGGTGTAGCAGTGTGGCGTTAAATCATAGCCGCCATCCGCACCGAACGCATCGTGGCAGTCGGTCGTAACGCCTCGGCCGCCCGCGCCAAGATCGTAGTGGGCGCTGGAGCCGTTGAAAGTCGCCGCCACCGCGGTGTACCAGGTGAGATTTGGGCTCAGCTTCCTCTTGTAAGAGGCCGTTATCATGTCCGCCGCATTCAAGTTTGGCGCATATGTGGCACCGTCGGCTGTCACCAGCGTTGAACTGTTGTGCTGACCGGGATCGCCTTGAGCTGTGAACGCATGCGCCCATCCGAAATGGACGCTGTCGATGTCGGTGAGTTCCTGGCTCACGAACAACCACGAACCGTTGCGGCTGCGCTCGTTTTGGAATGCCAGGTCGGGAGAAACGTAGCGATGCATCATTTCAAAGATGCCGCCGACCGTGGTGCGGGTGGAGAAATGATACAGTGCCGCGACCTTGAAGGCGTCCTCGGCAGCGACGTCCTCGTTAAAGAGGGTCTGGCCGGTGGAACCGGGCGCGAAGGTGGCGGTGCCGTAGATCGCGGTGATGTCGCTTTGCCGGTTGACCGCCTCGTGACGCTCATAGGCTGCGGTGGCGTAGAACGGGCCGTGCGTGTAGCTCAGATTGGCACTGGTGGCGTTGCTGAAGGAGCCATCGTTACACGCGACAGGCAGGTTACCGCCGCTCTGCGGGACATTTCCGCCGGCGCAATCGGATTCTCCGGCCGCGATGTTGGAACTGTCGGTATCGCGATTCTGTCCTGGCGCAAACAGGGCGTTGAACTGAAAGCCGCCCAGGCTTGGTGACTCGTACCAGATCGCGTGGTCGAGCCGTGTGGCGAATTCCACCCGGTTGTCGCCGCCGGTGTTGCCCATGATCACACTGTAGTCGCCGATCTCGCCCGCGAACGGGTTGAACGCGGCTGTCGAGTTTTTGTACGGCGCATCGGTCTTGCCGATCTTGACCGCGCCCCATTCCGGCGACCCGAATCCGATGTAGGTGTTGCGGTTGAACATGGTGCCGTTGACGGTGTTACTCAGGTTGCTGTTGGTTTCCTTCAGACCGGGCGTGGCCGAAATATCGAAACCGAGTTCGAGCTGATAGAGGAAGTTGGCTTCCATGCTAGGCAGATGTTGAAAGCCGCGAACGCCGAGATAGGACAGGTTTGTCGAGATCGCCGGCATCCATCCGAAATTCCCGACCGGGGCCGTGGCGCCCATCGGCAGATTCAGGGGACGGACATCTTTCGACGTATCATCGACCGAGACATCGAGATTGCCGTAAGCGGTGATCTCGCCTCCCGGCGTATAGAATGTCAGGGGGTCGCCATGCTTGTGCTCGAGATAGCCGTGCCCGTTGGCGTCCAGATCAAACGCCGTGGTCTTCACCGGGACCGGAGCAGCGCCGGTCGCGGGCGCGCCGGCCACACGGCTCGAAGGGGCAGCCTGGAGCACGACCGGGACCGCGCCTTTTGCCGATTCCACGCGATTTAGCCGTGCCTTAAGTGCGGCATTCTCCTTGGCCAAGTTTGCGTTGCTTTGCTCGATTGCCGCAAGCCGGTCCAGCACCTGATCGAGCTTGTCGGCAGCTGCCGGAGCAGAATGCGTAACGACTGCCACCGCCGCAGCGGCCATCCCCAGTGTATATTTCTTCATCGCCATCCCCCTAGAACGGCTCTAATTGAGCCTGTCCCGGAGGCTGGAGACATCAGAGGATAGCGTCAATGCGATCAGTTTGCTGCATAAGTTATTGCAGTTGCGAGAAAAATTTTGTGGTAGCGGCTTAAATACGTTTTACCTCAAGGACATCTTGCACCACAGCATCAATGTTGTCCTGCAAGAAACATTGTATCATTTAAGCAACAATCAGGAATAATGTATACCAAGGACTTCCATAACCTATACCAGACCCTCCCACAACCAGAGGCAGAGACCGCGGCTCATGGCGCCAAATCCGCTCTATCCAAAGGTCGCGTAAAGCTGCGGTCCGCACCCCGCATCAGGATCGATCCGGGTCTCACGACGCTGATCTCGGACCACTCAACTGCTGGAAGTCGCCAAGCCGCTTCAATAGCGGGCGTTGGGATCACAGGCATAATGATAGGCGTTTGGTGTCCAGACGAAACAGTTGCCGCTTTCGCTGTAGGCATACCAGGGAACGTGCCGATATGGTCGTTTATGACGCCAATCAAATGCGGCGTTGGAAACGTAGGTTTGACCGGCGGCTGAATAGACGCCGGCGGCGCGCGGATCGGCCGGATAACCGTTGGCGTTGGCCGCTGCGATATTCAGCGTGAGGATCGCGGCTGTGGCCATCAAGAGCTTTGTCATGGTCTCTTCCAGTGTTTGCAGTGTCTTTTCCAGTCTTTGCAGTTTCACTTTCCGGCCCCGGACGGGTCCGAGGTCTTCTTTCGCCAAGGGCTTCCTGAGATCGGTCTGCCCAGCAGCATATAGCCACTTGGCGCGAAAAAATTCTAAGTCTTTATTTAAGATCCTGTTCCTTCGATCATGAAACCGTGAATGGACGGCGCTCGGCAGCGCCGATGTGGTTATCGAATGATGCAGCAATTTCCAAGTTTGGCATCAAACGAACTCGCTCGCGCGTCGAGGTCCGTTGAAGATAGACCGGAAGCGATCGGCGCACAGCCAAAACGGCGCGTTTGACCCAAAAGAGACTTTAGACTCATCGAAAGCGACTTCGCGGCATTGAGCTGCCGGGGTCCCCCGATTCCATAGCGCAGGCCAACGTCCGGCGAAATTTTTTTCGCCCGGAGTTGGCACCCGGCAGCCGTCTTCGTCTTGGGATTGACGGCGCTCAATGACAGGCGAAACACCAGGGAGAATTCGCATGAAACCGAATACCAGGTCGCGAGAGCACGTGGAACCGGCAGCGACGGCCGCAGCGACCGCCTACTATGACCGTCCGGGCATGATGACGTCCGCCGGGAAACACGCCGCAATGCTTGGAACCCTGCCGAGCGATGTCGATGACCTTGTCCGCATCGTGCAAGGCGTGACCCTGCATGAATACGTGGCAGGCGACCTGTATGGTTTCCGAATTCCCGAGGCGCGCAAAAACGAAAGTCACATTCGATCCGCCGAAGAGCTGGTGAACCAAATCCTCGCACTCGACGCACGGCCGCTCTCGGTCGCTCGACCCGTGGAGAAGCGCCTGATCGGCGTCTGCCGTCATTTTGTGGTGCTTCTTGCCGCCATGCTGCGAGCCAAGGGAATTGCCGCACGGGTTCGCTGCGGGTTCGGGACGTATTTCAATCCCGGCTACTTCGAGGACCACGTGGTGTGCGAAGTCTGGAGTGTCACCGAGCGACGCTGGCTGCTGGTTGACCCGCAATTCGACGAAATCTGGAAGAAGGCGCTCAAAATCGATCACGACGTTCTCGACGTGCCTCGCGACCGTTTCCTAACCGCGGCCGATGCATGGACGCTTTGCCGAGCAGACAAGGCCGATCCCCAGCGATTTGGTATATTCAAGGGCGACCTACGCGGACTCTGGTTCGTCGCGGCAAACCTGGTGCATGACGTCGCGGCCCTCAACAAGATGGAGTTGCTGCGATGGGACGTATGGGGCGGGATGCGGGGTCCGGGTCAGCCGCTGACGGACGATCAGCTCGCCTTCTTCGACCGCCTGGCCGTGCTTACGCATGCGCCCGATGCGTCGTTCAATGAATTGCGGGGACTCTACGAAGCCGACGAACGCCTACGCGTGCCGGCGATGGTCTACAATGCGGTCCTGCAACGCACGGAGCCGATATAGGCGGGACGGCTTCGCTGTCAGGAAGCGGCACCTTTGAGACATGCCGATTGCATTGCACAATGTCCGCTTTCGAGGGACTTTGCCGAGATTTTCGCCCCCTTTTCCGGCTCTCCGGCGATACTATCCATCGGCAGCACCCAAAGGGACGGGTATGGGGCGAGACACAAAAACTGTCGGCAAGCCAGGTAAAGAGCGGCGCCCCACGGGAGCGACAACCGAGCCCCGCCGTGCGCCGAAACCCAAGCACGCTGGTGGGCCTTCGGTGGTCAATCGCGAATCCAGGGTGGCCAGGCTCACCAGGGAACTGCGGGAGGTGCAGGAGCGGCAGGCCGCGACTGCCGGCATCCTGCAGATCATTGCCAGCTCGCCATCGGACGTGCAGCCGGTGTTCGATGCGGTTGCCGACCGCGCCATGACGCTGCTGGATTGCTGGAGTGTGATCGTGACCCGCTTCGACGGGGAATATGTGCAGTTCGGAGCCGCACGCGGCGCCTTGCCCGATACTGAGCAGTTCGTCCGGCAGCGTTACCAGTCGATGCGGCCCGACCGGGACTCCCTGCTGGGTCGCTGCCTGCTGGAACGCGCCGTCGTCAGCAGTGCCGACGCCCTGGCCGAACCGGACCCGCAACTGCGGGACTATGCACGCAAGCGCGGATTTCGTGCGGTCCTTGTCGTGCCGCTGCTGCGCGACGACAGGGTGGAAGGCGCGCTGGTGCTCACCCGCGCCGAACCCGGCCTGTTTGCCCCGCGCGAGATCGAACTGGTCCAGACCTTCGCCAATCAGGCGGCGATCGCCATCGAGAATGTCCGCCTCTTCAACGAGGTCAAGACCAAGACCGACGACCTTTCCGAGGCGCTGCAAATGCAGACCGCGACCTCCGACGTGCTCAAGGTGATCAGCCGCTCGGCGTTCGATCTGCAGGCGGTGTTCAATACTCTGGTCTCCTCCGCCGTCGAGCTGGGCGGCGCCCTGACCGGCACGATCTGCGTGCGCGACGGTGATGTTTTTCGCTACCGCGACACCATAGGCGCCGAGCATACGAGCAAGCTCGCCAAATATCTGAGGGACAATCCGGCGACTCCGGCACGTTCGACCATCGCGGGTCGTGTGCTGCTTTCGGGCGAAGTCGAGCGCATTCCCGATTGCCTCGCGGACCCTGAATATGTCGTGCCGATGGGTTCGCTCGCGACCAACGTGCGTTCCTTGCTCGGAGTGCCGCTACTCAGGAACGAGGGGGTCGAGGGCGCCATCATATTGACGCGCGAGGAGCCTGGACATTTCAGCGACCGCCAGGTCGAGATCGTCCAGATCTTCGCCGACCAGGCCGTCATTGCGCTGGAGAACGTGAGGCTGTTCGAGGAAGTGCGGGCGCGCACAAAAGAGCTCGCGGCCTCGCTCGACGATCTGCAAAAGGCGCAGGACCGACTGGTGCAGACCGAAAAGCTCGCCTCACTCGGCCAGCTCACCGCAGGCATCGCTCACGAGATCAAGAACCCGCTTAACTTCGTCAATAATTTCTCGGCGCTGTCGGCCGAACTGATCGACGAACTAGACCAGACCCTGGCCCCAGCCCCGCTCGATCAGAAGATGCGCGGCGACGTCGGCGAACTAACGCAGATGTTGAAGTCCAACCTCGAAAAGATTGTTCAGCACGGCAAGCGCGCCGACTCCATCGTAAAAAACATGCTGCAGCACTCCCGTGAAGGTTCCGGCGAGCATCGCCCTGTGGACATCAACGCGATCGTCGACGAGAGCCTGAACCTGGCTTATCACGGTGCCCGGGCAGAAAAGGCGGGCTTCAGTATCGCTTTGCAACGCGACCTCGATCCGTCCGTCGGCATTGCCGATGCCTACCCGCAGGAGATCACGCGCGTCCTGCTCAATATCATATCGAACGGGTTCTACGCCGCGACGAAACGAAAAGCGGAAGCCGGAGAAAGCTTCGAGCCGATGCTTTCCGCGACGACAAAGAATCTGTGGCGACAAAGTGGAGATCCGTATCCGTGATAACGGAATTGGCATCCCCGAAGAGGTCAAAGAGAAAATATTCAATCCGTTCTTCACGACCAAGCCCTCGGGCGAAGGTACCGGGCTTGGCCTGTCGATGAGCCACGACATCATTGTAAAACAACACGGCGGCAGCATCGAAGTGGAGACGGAGCTCGGGCACTTTACCGAGTTTAAGATCGTGTTGCCTCGGAGGAGCCAAAGGTAATTTATGGATTGCTTCGCTGAGCCTGTCGTCGGGCGGCGCTTCGCGCCGACCCGCTGGCTCGCAATGACGGCTTTTTATGGAGCCGCGCCGTGCATCACGTTCCAATTCGCCGTCGCCCGCGAAAGCGGGCTCCTTAAAAATTCAATTTGGCATTTTCCATCACTTTGCATCGCGCGCCAGCAGTTTCAAAGGCGCCTTGCTCCTGGCTTCGTCTCTGGCGAGCACCTTGACCGATACCGCGACAATCCGCTCGATGATCCCGTCGACGTCGTTGAGGTCGCATAATCCTTCCGACAGTTTTGTCAGCCGCTCGCTGTCGCGGATGGTCTGGTGCGCCATCGCCAGCGCGAAATGCAGCCCCCAATAGAGATCGACCTCGCTGCGATCGGGCAGCGAGCGCCGCATCGCAGCCGCGAATTTGCGCAGATGATCGATTTCACGGTTCTTGATGCGGCGGATCGGCGGCACCGACTCGATCGAGGCCCGGATCATGAAACGCGCCGCCGGCGAGCGCTCGCGGTCGGGGCCGAGACAGCCGCGCAGCGTCGGTCCGACCAGCGCGCGCAGGATGGCGTCGACGCCGGCGCGGCCGGAGCCTGCGGCTTCGGCCAGTTTCAATTCGTTGAGCCGCTCGCGGTTGGTGGCGAGGCTGCGGGTGACGAACAGTTCGGCGATCAGTTCATCCTTGGAGCCGAAATGATAGTTCACCGCCGCCAGATTGACGTCGGCGGCGGCGACGATGTCGCGCAGCGTGACATCCGCAAAACCGCGATCGGCATACAGCCGCTCGGCGGCGTTGAGGATGGCGGTGCGGGTATGGTCCGTCGGCATGGCATAGCCCCAATGCAACAGCGGCGTTGCATTTCAAACGCTTGTATGAAACTATGGTTTGAAGGCTGGATTGTCAATGCGGATGAGGCATCGCCGCTCCAGCGGAAACCACGCCGGCCGCCATCGCCGCGCTGACAGGCGCGATAAATCATCTTGCGGTGAAGCGGCGGCGGGGAGACAGTGCCGCCAACAATTTTCAAGCCAAGAATGTGAGGAACGCCCAATGGACTTCAACATGTCTGACCGTCAGCGCGAATGGCTCAACCGCGTGGAATCGTTCATGCACAAGCATGTCCGGCCCGCGGTGCCGATCTACAAGCAGCAGGACGCCGAGGGCGAGCGCTGGAAGACGATCCCGATCCTGGAGGAATTGAAGAAGAAGGCGCGCGCCGAAGGCCTGTGGAACATGTTCATGCCGCCGTCGTCGCATGAGGACGATGAATTCCGCGGCGCGGGATTGACCAATCTGGAATATGCGCCGCTGGCCGAGCAGATGGGCCACATCGGCTGGGCTTCGGAAGTGTTCAACTGTTCCGCACCCGATACCGGCAACATGGAAGTGCTGATGCGGTACGGCACCAAGGAGCACAAGAAGAAGTGGCTGCGGCCGCTGATGGACGGCGAGATCCGCTCCGCCTTCCTGATGACCGAGCCTGCGGTGGCGTCATCGGATGCCACCAACATCGAAACCAGCATCAAGCGCGACGGCGATCATTATGTGATCAACGGCCGCAAATGGTGGTCGTCGGGCGTCGGCGATCCGCGCTGCCAGGTGCTGATCGTGATGGGCAAGACCGATCCCAGCGCGCCGCGCCATCAGCAGCAGTCGCAGATCCTGGTGCCGCGCGACGCCAAGGGCATCACGGTCGAGAAGATGCTGCCGGTGTTCGGCTTCGACGATGCGCCGCACGGCCACGCGCAGGTGCTGCTGGAGAACGTCCGGGTTCCCGCCAGCAATATCCTGCTCGGCGAGGGCAGGGGTTTTGAGATCGCGCAAGGCCGGCTCGGTCCGGGCCGCATCCATCACTGCATGCGCACCATCGGCAAGGCCGAGGAAGCGCTGGAGAAGATGGTGCGGCGGCTGTCGTCGCGCACCGCGTTCGGCAAGAAGATCATCGAGTATTCGATCTGGGAGCAGCGCATTGCCGAGGCCCGCACCGACATCGAGATGAACCGCCTGCTGTGCCTGAAGGCCGCCGACATGATGGACAAGGTCGGCAACAAGACCGCGCAACTCGAGATCGCCATGATCAAGGTGGCGGCGCCCAACATGGCGCTGAAGATCATCGACAACGCCATCCAGGCCTACGGCGCCGCCGGGGTGTCCGACGACGCCGGTCTTGCCCGGGACTATGCCTCGATGCGCACGATGCGGCTGGCGGACGGCCCGGACGAGGTGCACAATCGCGCCATTGCCAGACTTGAACTTCGGAAGTATGCAAACGCTCCCACTTCGCACTAACGGGAGTTCCTTGTGGCGCTCCCACAGAAATTTGAGGGAGCGTCATCGTGGCCGACGGCGTCAGGAAAGACGAAGAATTCTCGGGCACCAAGCCCGTCGAGGAGCGGCATCGGATCGATGAAATGCGCCTCGACGGCTGGATGCGCGACAACGTCGAAGGTTATCGGGCACCGCTGACCGTCCTGCAGTTCAAGGGCGGCCAGTCCAACCCGACCTACCGGCTCGATACGCCTGAACGTTCCTATGTGATGCGGCGCAAGCCGTTCGGCAAACTGCTGCCCTCGGCGCATGCAGTCGATCGCGAATTCAAGGTCATTGCCGCGCTCAGCAAGCAGGGTTTTCCGGTCGCAAAAGCCTATGCGCTGTGCACCGACGACGCGGTGATCGGTTCGGCGTTCTACATCATGTCGATGGAAGAAGGCCGGGTGTTCTGGGATCCGACGCTTCCGAGCCAGACGCCGGCGGCGCGGCACGCGATTTTCACCAGCAAGATCGAGACGCTGGCCAGACTGCATACCTACGATCCCTCGGCAATCGGGCTCGGCGACTTCGGCAAGCCCGGCAATTATTTCGCGCGCCAGGTCGACCGCTGGACCAAGCAGTACCGCGCGTCCGAAACCGAACACATTCCGGAAGTCGAGAAGCTGATCGAGTGGCTGCCGAAAACCGTGCCGCAGCAGCAGCGGGTCTCGATCGTTCACGGCGACTATCGTCTCGACAACATGATCTTCCACTTAACCGAGCCGCGGGTGCAGGCGGTGCTGGACTGGGAACTGTCGACGCTCGGCGATCCGATGGCGGATTTCACCTATCTCCTGATGCAATGGACCATGCCGGGTCTCGCCAATGCCGACCTCAAGGCATTGAATATTCCGAGCATGGAAGAGGCCGCGGAAATCTATTGCAAGGTAACCGGCAGCGCGGTTCCCGACCTCAACTGGTATTTTTCCTATAATCTGTTTCGGCTCGCCGGCATTACGCAAGGGATAGCCGGCCGTATCCGCGACGGCACCGCGGCCAGCGCCAAGGCGATGGAGTCGGCCAAGCGCACCGTGCCACTGTCGAAGGCGTCGTGGGAATACGCGCAGAAGGCCGGCGCGAAGTAGTGACTTAACCTCTCCCCGCTCTTTTGCGGGGAGAGGTCGCGAGCTCCCGGCAGCGCTCTTTGCGCTGTCCGGCTGTGAGCGGGTGAGGGGCCAGGCACTGCGTTTGCCAAAAATGCAAACCTCTCGGGCCGGAAATCTTCAGCGCAGTTTTGTTCAATCCGAGAGTCTGTCGATCGTGTCTGGCGCATTGCCTCGCCCCTCACCGAAGCCCTCGCTACGCTCAGGCTTCGACCTCTCCCCGCAAAGGCGGGGAGAGGCGAGAATCTAAACCGGCTTGCCCGCATACGGCATCGACGCCGTTAGCCCGCCATCGACCGGGATCGCCTGCCCGTTGACATAGGACGCGTCGTCGCTGGCGAGAAACAATCCCATCGCTGCCAGTTCGTGGGGCTGCCCGGCGCGCTTCAACGGATTGAGCTGGCCGATCTTGCCGTCGGTGCCACGCTCCCGCGCATTGTCGAAGATCGGCTTGGTCATGCCGGTCTCGATCAGGCCGGGACACACCGCGTTGATCCGCACCCCGGTGCCCGACAGCGAATAGGCGGTGGTCTGCACCAGGCTGATGACGCCGGCCTTGCTCGCCGCATAGGGGTGACCGCTGGCGCCCGACTTCAAGCCCGCCACCGAGGCGGTGCAGACGATCGAGCCGTATTTCTGCTTGATCATGTGCGGCATGGCATATTTGATCGCCAGGAACGGACCGATCAGGTTGATGCGCAGGATTTCCTGCCAGTGTTCCACGGTCTGCTCGGCGAGCGGCACCAGCCCGCCGCTGATGCCGGCATTGGCCCAGATCGCATCCAGCCGTCCGTAGGCCGACACCGCGCGGTCGATGAAGGCTGTCACGTCCTTTTCCGAACCGGCGTCCGCCATCACGGCCTCGGCGGTGCCGCCGGCCTTGCGTACCTGCTCGACGGTTTCCTTGACGGCTTCGGCGCGGTCGACCGCGATCAGTTTCGCGCCTTCCCTGGTGAACAGCAGCGACGCCGCGCGGCCGATGCCACTGCCTGCGCCGGTGATGATGACGGATTTGCCTTCGAGGCGGCCCATGAGTTTCTCCCTGATCACATTTGATTGTGGCGCTTGCCGCCGTACGGAATTCGAGATGTCACTTGAGACGTTGTGCGCTCTCACGTACATCGGCATCAAACAGTATTGAAGGGTTTTAGCGATGTCCAATTCAGCCCAACCGGTCGTGGCGCCGCATTCCGTTCCCGCCGGCGTGGTCGCGACGAGGTGGTGGTGGGTGCGTCACGCGCCGGTGCGCGAGGACGGCGGCTGCATCTACGGGCAGAAGGATCTCGGCTGCGATACCAGCGATCGCGTGGTATTCGAGGCGGTGGGCAAAATTCTGCCGCGCGACGCGGTCTGGTTCGCGAGCAACCTGAAGCGGACCCACCAAACCGCGGATGCGATCTGGGCCGCGGGTTTTCCCAAACCATCGGCGATGCCCCACATTCCCGCCCTGGCCGAACAGCATCTCGGCGAATGGCAGGGAATGAACCGCGTCGCGTTCCTCGCCAGCCGGCCGATCGAAGTCGGCAGCTACTGGTTTGCGCCGATCGACGATCCGGCGCCGGGCGGCGAGAGTTTCATGGATCTCTATAATCGCGTCCGCGGCGCGATCGAGCGGATCAGCGCCGAACACGCAGGCAAGGATATCATCGCCGTGGCCCATGGCGGAACGATCAAGGCCGCGGTGGGCCTTGCGCTCGGCGATCAACCGGAAAAAGGGCTTGCCTTCACCATCGACAATTGCTCGGTGACGCGGCTCGATCATCTCGCCAGCGCTGGTCACAGCGGCTGGCGGATTCCGATGGTCAACCAGCAGCCCTGGATCGCCGATGCGGCGCACGCCGCCATGCATCAGCCGGCGGGGCCGGAAATCGCAACCACCGGCAAACTCGCCTGACCTCGCGCCTTGATTCGGTTGTCCGGATGCGCGAACGCGGCTTAAGCTGAATTGAAATGAAAACCGGCGCATACGCCGCCGGGCCAATGTTTGGGAGACAGACGCATGACCCTGTTTGATATGTCGGGAAAAGTCGCCGTCATCACCGGTTCTTCGCGCGGCATCGGCCGTGCCATCGCCGAGCGGATGGCCGAACATGGCGCCAAGGTGGTGATCTCGTCACGCAAGCAGCAGGTCTGCGACGAGGTGGCCAAGGCGATCAACGACAAGGCCGGCAAACAGGTCGCGCTGGCGGTGGCGGCGAACATCTCGACCAAGGATGATCTGAAGAATCTCTCCGAAGAAACCAACCGCGTGTTCGGCAAGATCGACACGCTGGTCTGCAACGCCGCGTCGAATCCCTATTACGGCCCGCAGGCGGGAATTTCCGACGACCAATTCCGCAAGATTCTCGACAACAACATCGTCGCCAATCACTGGCTGATCAGCCTCGTGGCGCCGCAGATGATCGAACGCAAGGATGGCTCGATCACCATCATCTCCTCGATCGGCGGCCTCAAGGGCTCGACGGTGCTCGGCGCCTACGCGATTTCGAAGGCCGCCGACATGCAGCTGGCGCGCAACCTGGCCTGCGAATACGGCAAGCACAACATCCGGGTCAACTGCATCGCGCCGGGCCTGATCAAGACCGACTTTGCCAAGGCGTTGTGGGACAATCCGGAGACGCTGAAAGCCTCGACCGCGCGCTCGCCGCTGTTGCGGATCGGCGAGCCCGACGAAATCGCCGGCGCCGCTGTGTTTTTGGCCTCAAGCGCGGGTACGTTCATGACCGGGCAGACCATCGTCATCGACGGTGGTGCCACGATCAGCTGACGGCGTGTCCCGGACGCGGTGCCGCGTTCTTTACGCTGCTCCGCAGTGCCGGGACCCATGAGGCCGATCGCAAAGTATGGGCTGCGGCTCAGCGGCGCAACGCTGTGCGCTGCGCCGCGTCCGGGGCACGTAATCTAACGTCACTCCACCGCCGCATAGACGAGGCTGCGCAGCACCGAGCGGATATATTCGCGCTGGCCCGGACCCTGCATCATGAACACAGCGAACATATCTTCAGCCGGGTCGATCCAGAAGAACGTTCCGGCCATCCCGCTCCAGAAGAACTGACCGACCGAGCCAGGGAATGGCGCCATGCCCTGATCGGTGCGGACCGCGAAGCCGAGACCGAAGCCGTGACCGGCCGGCATCAGGGGAGAATCGACCTTGACCCTGGGGCCGAGATGGTCCGACGCCATCAATTGCAGGGTCTTGCGACCGATCAACCGGTTGCCGTCGAGCACGCCGCCGTTGAGCAGCATCTGGCAGAACCGCGCATAGTCCATCGTGGTCGAGACCAGGCCGCCGCCGCCGGATTCCATCACCGGCTTTTCCAGCATGTTGAAGAGCTGCACCTTCTCGCCGGTCCAGGGATCGGCCGGAAATGGCTCGGCGAGGCGGCCGGCGTTCTCCTCGCCGGTGTGAAACGCGGTTTCGGCCATCTGCAGGGGCGCGAGAATGCGCTCGGTCAGGAACGCGCTCAGCGCCTTGCCGGACACGACCTCGATGATGCGGCCGAGAATGTCGGTGGAGCGGCTGTAGTTCCATTCCGCGCCCGGCTGGCACGTCAACGGCAGGCTCGCGACGATGGCGGCATGTTCGGCATTGCTGATCTTGCGGCTGCGCAGCCGTGACTGCTGATACAGTTGCTGCACCAGGCCGTTGCCGGTGTGGTCGTAGGTAATACCCGAGGTGTGCCGCAGCAGGTCCTGAATTGTCATCGGCCGTTTGAGCGGCACCAGATCGAGCTTGCCATTGTTCTCAACGCCGACTTTCTGGTCGGCGAATTCCGGAATGAATTTGGCGACGGGGTCGCTGAGCACGAAATGACCGTCTTCCAGCAGCATCATGATGCCGACCGAGACGATCGGTTTTGTCATCGAGAAGATCCGGAACAGGCTGTCCTGGGCCATCGGCGCAGCGCCCGCCGGGCTCTGCTTGCCGAGCGCCTCGAACCAGCCGATCTGACCGCGCCGCGCCACCATCACGGTCGCGCCCGGCAGGGTCCCCTTGTCGATCTCGCGCTTGAATGCATCCGACATGCGCTGCAGCCGGGCGGACGAAAGCCCGAGCGATTCCGGTTTGGCCTGGGGCAGGGCGGGCGTCTGCGGGGCGGCGGCGTGCCTGGCGGCGGTTTGCGCGGTCATGGTCTCTCCCGTTTGTTCTTGTCGGTTGCCGGATCAGCGGTGTTTGTTGTTGGGGCAGGTCAAGTCTGGCGCAGAACCCGTGGCTTGAACAGGGCATTTGCCGCAGAGCTTCAGCCGATTTGCTGCCGCACTTCTGCGCTAGTTGGCTGGCGGTAGGTAGCCGCCGGCTCAGCCACCGTTAACCGCTTCGCCCTTGCAATCGGGGTGTTGCCTATGCTTGAAACGGCGCGGATCGGCAGTGACGCAGGTTCCATAGGGGTGTAGCTCAGTTGGTAGAGTACCGGTCTCCAAAACCGGTTGTCGCAGGTTCGAGCCCTGCCGCCCCTGCCAGTTAAATCATTGATCTTGACCGATCCGATTCCGGGCGGGGAGCATCGAAGCGCGAGCCTGCTCACCCGTGCCACCTAGCCATGCCACCTAGCCTCAATCGAAAAAAGGGAAAGACGCTTCATGCGACAATGGATCTATGCCACCGCCACCTCGGTTTCGCTCGCCTTGCTCGGTGGCCAAGCCAACGCTTTGCCGGTCGACCGCTTCACGCCGGCGGCCGTCCCCAGTGATGTGGAACAGGCTCAGTTCTTCTTTGGCGGACAAAATTACTGCTGGTACGACGACGGCTGGCGCGGTCCTGGCTTCTATTGGTGCGGTTATGCGTGGCGCCGCGGTTTCGGCTGGGGCGGCGGCGTGGGTTGGCATGGCTGGCACGGCGGACCCGGCCGGGTAGGGGGCGGTGGACGTCCCGGGATCGGCCACCCCGGAGGGCGCCCCGGCTTTGGAAGACCCGGCGGAGGCCACCCCGGCGGCGGCCACCCACATCACTAGACCAAGTTACCGGCCTCGGCGCTCCCTGCGCTGGGGCCGTTTCTCAAGCGGGCCCTCGGTTCCGCCTAACTTGACCTTTGGCCCCGTCCGAAGTACATAACCGCCACCTGCTGCCGGCCCGCTTTGACGGATATCCGGCGCGGCTTTGAAATCCCCGAACAATCGAGCCCGCTGGCCGGCTCATCCTTCAGAAGAGGGCTGGGTGCCGGAGGGCTGTTCGGATTCCTTAAAACCTAACAATCGTCTCACGACGGACGCGGATAACAAACGATGGCTTTCAGCCCGTTCAAATTCCTGCAGGAAGTGCGCTCGGAGACCGCCAAGGTCACCTGGCCGACACGTCGCGAGACGACCATCACCACCATCATGGTGTTCGTGATGGTGGCGATGGCTTCCGTCTTCTTCTTCGCCGCGGATCAGATCATCCGTATTCTCGTCACCTTCTTACTCGGCATCCATTGATGACAAGCGCTGGAACTCAGACGATGGACAAGCGCTGGTACATCGTTCACGCCTATTCGAACTTCGAAAAGAAGGTCGCGGAGTCGATCCGCGAGCAGTCCAAGCAGCGCGGGCTTGAGGAACTGTTCGAGCAGGTGCTGGTGCCGACCGAAAAGGTCACCGAAGTGCGGCGCGGCCGCAAGATCGACGCCGAGCGCAAGTTTTTCCCGGGCTACGTCCTGGTCAAGATGAAGCTGACCGACGAAGCCTTCCATCTCATCAAGAACACCCCGAAGGTGACCGGCTTCCTCGGCGCTGAAAACAAGCCGATGCCGATCTCGGAAGCCGAAGCCATGCGGATCCTGCACCAGGTGCAGGAAGGCGTGGAACGCCCGAAGGCCTCGGTCTCGTTCGAGATCGGCGAGAATGTGCGCGTGGCCGACGGCCCGTTCGCGTCGTTCTCCGGCGTGGTCGAGGAAATCGACGAGGCGCGTTCGCGTGTGAAGGTCGCGGTGTCGATCTTCGGCCGCGCCACGCCGGTCGAACTGGAATTCGGTCAGGTCGAGAAGGTCTGATCGGTTACTGTCATTGCCGGGCAAAAGCGCGAAGCGCGTCTTCGCACTGGACACCCGGCAATCCATCTCCTTCGCAGGAAGCATTCTTGCAAAGAGGGATGGACGCCCGGTCAAGCCCGGGCATGACGAAGCGTGGAAGCGGCGTCGCCGCTTCCGAAGAGCCGTGGAAGGGGACTGACGGTCGCCAGCCGTCATGCGAACCGCACCACGGTCCTGTGAAGTTTCCGGAATCGTCCGGAAACAGCATGAGGAGTGACAGATGGCTAAGAAAGTGACCGGATACCTGAAATTGCAGGTGCCGGCCGGTGCGGCGAACCCTTCGCCCCCGATCGGACCCGCGCTTGGTCAGCGCGGCCTCAACATCATGGAATTCTGCAAGGCGTTCAACGCGCAGACGCAGAAGGAAGAGAAGAATACCCCGATTCCGGTGGTGATCACGATCTATGCCGATCGTTCGTTCACCTTCGAGATGAAGACGCCGCCGATGTCGTTCTTCATCAAGAAGGCGGCCAAGCTGACCTCCGGCTCGAAGGCTCCGGGCCGTGACAAGGCCGGCGCGGTGACAAAGGCGCAGGTGCGCGAGATCGCCGAAGCCAAGATGAAAGATCTGAATTGCGACACCATCGAAGCGGCCATGAAGATGGTCGAGGGCTCAGCCCGTTCGATGGGCGTCGAGGTGGCGGGGTAACGGTCATGGCAATTGGAAAACGTTTGAAGAAGGCCCGCGAGGGCGTCGATCGCGAGAAGCTCTATCCGCTTGCGGACGCCATCAAGATGGTCAAGGAGCGCGCCAAGTCGAAGTTCGACGAGACCATCGAGATCGCGATGAATCTCGGGGTCGATCCGCGTCATGCCGATCAGATGGTGCGCGGCGTGGTGACGTTGCCGAACGGCACCGGCCGCACCCTGCGGGTCGGGGTGTTCGCGCGCGGCGCCAAGGCCGAAGAGGCCAAGGCGGCGGGTGCCGATGTGGTCGGCGCCGAGGACCTGGTTGAAAAAGTGCAGGGCGGCCAGATCGATTTCGATCGCTGCATCGCCACTCCGGACATGATGCCGCTGGTCGGCCGCCTCGGTAAGGTACTTGGCCCCCGTGGCATGATGCCGAATCCGAAGATCGGCACCGTGACCATGGACATCGCCAACGCCGTCAAGGGCGCCAAGGGCGGTTCGGTCGAGTTCCGCGTCGAGAAGGCCGGCATCGTGCAGGCCGGCATCGGCAAGGCGTCGTTCTCGGAAGACAAGCTGGTGGCGAACGTCAAGGCACTCGCGGACGCGGTCGCCAAGGCCAAGCCCGCCGGTGCCAAGGGCACCTACATCCAGCGCGTGGCGGTTTCCTCCACCATGGGACCGGGCGTCAAGGTTGAGCCGGGCACCGTGCTGGGCTGAGCCGTTGCGAACCGGTTGAGACGAACCAGGGGCGGAATCGGGCAACCGATTCCGCCCCTTAATCTTTGACATGAGGAAATCAGCCGATGCCTGACAAAGTCTTGGTTTATTCACGTTTCCCCAAGGCACTGATGGTGCGCATCGGGCAGCGCTACGACCTGATGGATGCGGCCGGAAAGCCGCCAAATGAGGTTTTCACCGCCGAACAACTCTCCGGCGTTCGTGCGATGATCACGGCCGGCGGAACGCCGCTCCCGGGATCCATGATGGACATGCTGCCGGAACTCGCGGCGATCGTGTGTTACGGCACCGGCTATGACGGCGTCGACCTTGCCGCGGCGGCTCAGCGCAAAATTGCGGTCGGCCACAGTCCGGCGGCGAATGCGTCCGCGGTTGCCGATCTGGCGGTGACGCTGATGCTGGCCGTGACCCGACGCCTGTTGCCGGCGGACGGCTATGTGCGCAGCGGCAACTGGTCAAACGCAAAACCTTCGCCGCTGATGAGCCCGCAGCCCGGCAATCCCGGTCGCCGCATCGGCGTCTACGGCATGGGCGAGATCGGCCGCAAGATCGCAAGCCGTGCGGCGGCGTTCGAGACCGAGGTCGGCTATTTCAGCCGCAGCCGGCATGACGTGCCCTATCCCTATTTGCCGAGCCTGGCAGCGCTGGCGGAATGGTGCAGCGTGCTGATGATAGCGGTTCGCGCCGGGGTCGACACCCATCACGCGGTCGATGCCGGGATCCTGCAGAAGCTCGGCAAGGACGGCTATGTCGTCAACATCTCCAGGGGATCGGTGATCGACCAGGCGGCGCTGGTCGCGGCCCTCGCGGACCAGACCATCGCCGGAGCCGGTCTCGATGTGTACGAGAAAGAGCCGCACGCGCCGGACGCGCTCACGGCGTTTCCGAACGCGGTGCTGACCCCGCATATCGGCGGCCATACCGTCGAATCGCATATCGCGATGCAGAACTGCGTGATCGCCAATCTCGACGCGTTTTTTGCCGGCAAACCGCTGCCGCATCCGGTTCGGAACGCCTAAACGATCGATTTCGGGCCGGATTTGCCGATATCGCGAGGTCGCCAAATTGACCTGATTTTGTTCTTGGCAAGCCGGAAAAAACTCGTTACACAGTCCCTTCCGGACGTGCTGGCCGTTGCTGGCACGTTTGTGCGCGCATTCCGAAAACCCGATACGACAGGAGACCATTCCTTTCAGGACATCCGTATGGATTGCTCGAAAGGAAGGAAAACCCGTCGCTTTGGAGGGGTGTGAGCAGGGGTCTTTCGGCTTGCCGAACGGCCTCGATCCTGTCCAAGACTGCAGGCGCCCGCGGCGAAACGCAAGTTTCTTCAACGGCTTAATTTAATAGCCTGCATAGACGGGTGAAGACCGGATTTCGCTTTACGCCGCGCTTGTCGCGACGGGCAGCGGATATGGTTCGAACCTCGACACCCCGCGCCATCAGGTTCGGGAGGGCAGGCTTTTCAAATGTCGTCTTGCCCGACGTGTCCTGAGACTGGAATGTCTCGAGGTCAGGTTCAGGCGGGACGATGGGTGTAACCCGGTGGTCCTGCCTTTGGGCACAGGCCGCCAACCGGAGAGAGCTTGCTGTGGAAAAAGCGGCAAAAAAGGACGCGGTCGAGGCGCTGAACGGTCTTTTCAAGACCACCAGTGTTGCGGTCGTCGCCCATTATTCCGGCCTCACCGTGGCCCAGATGCAGAAACTGCGCTCGCAGATGAAGCTCGCGGGTGCGTCGGTGAAGGTCTCGAAGAACCGTCTTGCCAAAATTGCTCTTGAAGGCACGGACGTCGTTGCCATCGGCTCCCTGTTGAGGGGGCCGACCGTGATCGCGACTTCAAACGATCCGGTGGCGGCACCGAAGGTTGCCATCGAATTCGCCAAGACGAACGAAAACTTCGTCATTCTCGGCGGATCGATGGGTAAGACCGTCCTGAATGTCGATGGCGTGAAGGCACTTGCCGCCCTGCCGTCGCTCGATGAGTTGCGCGCGAAGATCCTCGGCCTCCTGGTAGCGCCGGCGACCAAGATCGCTCAGCTTACCACTGCGCCCGCGGCCAAGCTTGCGCGCGTAGTTCAGGCCTATGCCTCAAAGAGCGAAGCGGCCTGACGCCCTTCGCAAATCAAACCTGGTTCGAACCGATACGCTTAAGGAAACAGATCAATGGCTGACTTACAGAAAATTGTTGACGACTTGTCGGGCCTCACGGTCCTCGAAGCTGCCGAACTCGCGAAACTTCTCGAAGAGAAGTGGGGCGTGTCCGCCGCTGCCGCCGTCGCGGTAGCCGGTCCGGCCGCCGCCGCCGCGGCTCCGGTGGAAGAAAAGACCGAGTTCTCGGTCATTCTGCTCGCCGCCGGCGAGAAGAAGATTGAGGTCATCAAGGAGGTTCGTGCGATCACGGGCCTCGGCCTCAAGGAAGCCAAGGACCTCGTCGAGGGCGCGCCGAAGCCTGTCAAGGAAGGCGTCAACAAGGACGAATCCGAGAAGATCAAGGCCCAGCTCGAGAAGGCCGGCGCCAAGGTCGAGCTCAAGTAACCGCAGGTTACTTCAGCGAAATCCCGGTCGCGCGAGGCGCAAGCCTGGCGCGATCTCGGGGTCGTAGAACAAAGTGGACGGGGGAACCCGCGACACTTGTACACAGGAATGTGTGGGGATTCGGGAAGTTACCCCTCGAATCTCCACGATTGCCATCCCATATCGGGACGGCAGCACGAAAGCACGGTTGGGCGGCGGGAGCGGCAGCGTTTCCGCGCAGGCCGTCGGGAGACAGGCAATTTCGGGCTTTTTCAGTCCGTGAAGAGGCTGGTTTAAACGGGCGGGTGCGGTCAAGCGCCCCGCGCGTCGTTTTGCGTTCTGAAAGTCTGGCGCTGCAGTTCAGGATTAAAATCCTGACATGGGGCTTCGAAGGTTCAGGATGTGTCGAAATTCAACCCGGGGGCGATGCCAATCGCGCTTCGGAAGGTTCGCCCCTGACGGGCGACGAAATGAGAGGCCACGATGGCGCAGCAGACATTCACCGGTCGCAAACGCGTTCGCAAGTTCTTCGGACACATCAAGGAAGTTGCCGAGATGCCGAACCTCATTGAGGTTCAGAAGGCATCCTATGACCAGTTTCTGATGGTCGATGAACCTGTCGGCGGCCGGCTGGACGAGGGCCTGCAGGCGGTATTCCGCTCGGTGTTTCCGATCTCGGATTTCTCCGGCACCTCGATGCTGGAATTCGTCCGCTACGAATTCGAGCCGCCGAAATACGACGTCGACGAGTGCCGTCAGCGCGGCATGACCTATGCTGCGCCGCTGAAGGTCACGCTGCGCCTGATCGTGTTCGATATCGACGAGGAAACCGGCGCCAAGTCGGTAAAGGATATCAAGGAGCAGGACGTCTACATGGGCGATATCCCGCTCATGACCATGAACGGCACCTTCGTCGTCAACGGCACCGAGCGCGTCATCGTCTCGCAGATGCATCGCTCGCCCGGCGTGTTCTTCGACCACGACAAGGGCAAGACCCATTCGTCGGGCAAGCTGTTGTTTGCCGCGCGCGTGATTCCCTATCGCGGCTCCTGGCTCGACATCGAATTCGACGCCAAGGACATCGTGTTCGCGCGCATCGACCGCCGCCGCAAGATTCCGGTGACCTCGCTGATGTTCGCGCTCGGTCTCGACGGCGAAACCATCCTGAGCACGTTCTACAAGAAGATTGCCTACAAGCGCACCAAGGACGGCTGGCGAGTGCCGTTCGACGCCACGCCGTTTCCGCGGCTACAGCACCATCAACGATCTGATCGATGCCGACAGCGGCAAGGTCGTGCTCGAAGCCGGCAAGAAGCTTACCGTGCGTGCGGCGCGTCAGTTGCAGGAAAAGGGCCTCAAGGCGCTGCGCCTGTCGGACGAGGAACTGGTCGGCAACTACCTTGCCGAAGACCTGGTCAATCCGAAAACCGGTGAAATCTACGCCGAGGCCGGCGAGGAAATCACCGAGAAGTCGCTGAAGGCGCTCAACGAGCACGGCTACAAGGAGTTGCCGCTGCTCGACATCGACCATGTCAATGTCGGCGCCTATATCCGCAACACCCTGCACGCCGACAAGAACATGACGCGGGAAGACGCGCTGTTCGACATCTATCGCGTGATGCGTCCCGGCGAGCCGCCGACCATCGATTCGGCCCAGACCATGTTCCAGTCGCTGTTCTTCGACAGTGAGCGCTACGACCTGTCCGCGGTCGGCCGCGTCAAGATGAACATGCGCCTCGAACTCGATGCGCCCGACACCCACCGCACGCTGCGCAAGGAAGACATCCTGGCCGTCATCAAGACGCTGGTCGACCTGCGCGACGGCAAGGGCGAGATCGACGACATCGACCACCTCGGCAACCGGCGCGTGCGCTCGGTCGGCGAGTTGATGGAGAACCAGTACCGCATCGGCCTGTTGCGCATGGAGCGCGCGATCAAGGAGCGCATGTCCAGTGTCGATATCGACACCGTGATGCCGCAGGACCTGATCAACGCCAAGCCGGCGGCCGCCGCGGTGCGCGAGTTCTTCGGCTCGTCGCAGCTGTCGCAGTTCATGGACCAGACCAATCCGCTGTCGGAAATCACCCACAAGCGCCGTCTCTCGGCGCTCGGCCCCGGCGGTCTGACCCGCGAGCGCGCCGGCTTCGAGGTGCGCGACGTGCATCCGACCCATTACGGCCGGATCTGCCCGATCGAGACCCCGGAAGGCCCGAACATCGGCCTGATCAACTCGCTCGCCACCTTCGCGCGCGTCAACAAATACGGCTTCGTCGAGACGCCCTATCGCAAGGTCAAGGACGGCCGCGTCACCGACGAGGTGATCTATCTGTCGGCGATGGAGGAGGGCCGCTATCACGTCGCGCAGGCCAATGTGGCGCTCGACGCCAAGGGCCGCTTTACCGACGACCTCGTGGTCTGCCGTCATTCCGGCGACGTGCTGATGATCACGCCGGACAAGGTCGACTACATGGACGTGTCGCCGAAGCAGCTGGTTTCGGTGGCCGCGGCGTTGATTCCGTTCCTCGAGAACGACGACGCCAACCGCGCGCTGATGGGCTCGAACATGCAGCGTCAGGCCGTGCCGCTGGTGCGCGCCGAGGCGCCGTTTGTCGGCACCGGCATGGAAGGCGTGGTCGCGCGCGATTCGGGGGCTGCGATCGCGGCCCGCCGTACCGGCGTGATCGACCAGATCGACGCCACCCGTATCGTCATTCGCGCCACCGACGATCTCGACCCCACCAAGTCGGGCGTCGATATCTACCGGCTGATGAAGTACCAGCGCTCCAACCAGTCGACCTGCATCAACCAGCGTCCGCTGGTGAAGGTGGGCGACCAGGTGGCCAAGGGCGACATCATCGCCGACGGTCCCTCGACCGATCTCGGCGAACTCGCGCTCGGCCGCAACGTGCTGGTCGCGTTCATGCCGTGGAACGGCTACAACTTCGAAGATTCGATCCTGCTCTCGGAGCGGATCGTGAAGGACGACGTCTTCACCTCGATCCACATCGAGGAATTCGAGGTGATGGCCCGCGATACCAAGCTTGGTCCCGAGGAAATCACCCGCGACATTCCGAACGTCTCGGAAGAAGCGCTGAAGAACCTCGACGAAGCCGGCATCGTCTACATCGGCGCCGAAGTCCGCGCCGGCGACATCCTGGTCGGCAAGATCACGCCGAAGGGCGAAAGCCCGATGACGCCGGAAGAGAAGCTGCTGCGCGCCATCTTCGGCGAAAAGGCGTCCGACGTCCGCGACACCTCGCTCCGCGTGCCTCCGGGCGTGCAGGGCACCATCGTCGAAGTCCGCGTCTTCAACCGGCACGGCGTCGACAAGGACGAGCGCGCTCTGGCGATCGAACGGGAAGAGATCGAGCGTCTTGCCAAGGACCGCGACGACGAACAGGCGATTCTCGACCGTAACGTCTACGGCCGCCTGGCGGAGCTGTTGGAAAACCGCCAGGGCATCGCCGGTCCGAAGGGCTTCAAGAAGGACACCAAGATCACGCGCGCGGTGCTGGACGAGCATCCGCGTTCGCAATGGTGGATGTTTGCTTCGCCCAACGACAAGCTGATGGCTGAAATCGAGGCGATGCGGAAGCAGTACGACGAATCGAAGAAGGGCCTTGAACAGCGCTTCCTCGACAAGGTCGAGAAGCTGCAGCGTGGCGACGAATTGCCGCCCGGCGTGATGAAGATGGTCAAGGTCTTCGTCGCGGTGAAGCGCAAGATTCAGCCCGGCGACAAGATGGCGGGCCGTCACGGCAACAAGGGCGTGGTGTCCAAGATCGTTCCGATCGAGGACATGCCGTTCCTTGAGGACGGCACGCATGCCGACATCGTGCTCAATCCGCTCGGCGTGCCGAGCCGGATGAACGTCGGGCAGATCCTCGAAACCCATCTGGGCTGGGCCTGCGCCGGCCTCGGCAAGCGCATCGGGCAGGCGGTCGACGCCTATCTGGCGAACGCGAGGCAGGACACCAAGCCGCTGAAGGAGACCTTGAAGAAGATCTACGGCGACGACGAAACCATCAAATCGCTCAACGACAACGAGCTGATGGAGCTTGGCGGCAATTTGCGTCACGGCGTGCCGATCGCGACGCCGGTGTTCGACGGCGCCAAGGAAGCCGATATCGAGGAGATGCTGAAGCTCGCGGGTCTCGACGCTTCCGGACAATCGACCGTCTATGACGGCCGAACCGGCGACGCGTTCGATCGCAAGGTGACGGTTGGGTACATCTACATGCTCAAGCTGCATCATCTTGTGGACGACAAGATCCACGCGCGTTCGATCGGGCCGTACTCGCTCGTGACCCAGCAGCCGCTGGGTGGCAAGGCGCAGTTCGGCGGCCAGCGTTTCGGCGAAATGGAAGTGTGGGCGCTCGAGGCTTACGGCGCGGCGTACACGCTCCAGGAAATGCTGACCGTGAAGTCGGACGACGTCGCCGGCCGTACCAAGGTGTACGAGGCGATCGTGCGTGGCGACGACACGTTCGAGGCCGGTATCCCGGAATCGTTCAACGTGCTGGTCAAGGAAATGCGTTCGCTGGGCCTCAACGTCGACCTGCACAACTCGAAGTCAGGGTGGCGCGACATCCGAAGCGGCCGAGTAACTAAAATACGTTATGCCCGGCCAAAAGCGCGAAGCGCGTCTTCACGCAAATTGGCCGGGCATCCGCGCTCCGCTCGGACGTTGAGCTGGGCGCGTGGCTACAAAAATTTCGAATTTGCTGCCGGTGACGATCGGCACGCGAGGAGAAGACCATGAACCAAGAAATTATGAATCTCTTCAATCCGACGACGCCGGCTCAGGTCTTCGACCAGATCCGGATTTCCATTGCGTCCCCGGAGAAGATTCTGTCGTGGTCCTACGGCGAGATCAAGAAGCCGGAGACCATCAACTACCGCACCTTCAAGCCGGAGCGCGACGGCCTGTTCTGCGCGCGCATCTTCGGGCCGATCAAGGACTACGAGTGCCTGTGCGGCAAGTACAAGCGCATGAAGTACAAGGGCATCATCTGCGAGAAGTGCTCGGTCGAAGTGACGCTGTCGCGGGTCCGGCGCGAGCGCATGGGCCATATCGAACTGGCCGCACCGGTTGCGCATATCTGGTTCCTGAAGTCGCTGCCCTCCCGCATCGGCCTCTTGCTCGACATGACGCTGAAGGATCTCGAGCGGATTCTGTATTTTGAATATTACGTCGTTCTGGAGCCCGGCCTCACCGCGCTCAAGGACCGTCAGCTGCTGTCCGAAGACGAGTATCTGCGCGCGCAGGACGAATACGGCCAGGACAGCTTCACCGCCATGATCGGCGCCGAAGCGATCCGCGAATTGCTGAAGGGGCTGGAGCTCGAAAAGCTCGAGGCTTCCCTGCGCGTCGACATGCAGGAAACCGAATCCGACATCAAGCACAAGAAGCTCGCCAAGCGCCTGAAGATCGTCGAGGCGTTCCGCTATTCCGGCAACAAGCCGGAGTGGATGATCCTCACGGTGGTGCCGGTGATTCCGCCGGACCTGCGTCCGCTGGTGCCGCTCGACGGCGGCCGCTTTGCGACCTCGGATCTCAACGATCTCTACCGCCGCGTCATCAACCGCAACAACCGCTTGAAGCGGCTGATGGAGCTGCGCGCGCCCGACATCATCATCCGCAACGAAAAGCGCATGCTGCAGGAGGCCGTCGACGCATTGTTCGACAACGGCCGCCGCGGTCGCGTCATCACCGGCGCCAACAAGCGTCCGCTGAAGTCGCTGGCCGACATGCTCAAGGGCAAGCAGGGCCGCTTCCGGCAGAACCTGCTCGGCAAGCGCGTCGACTATTCCGGCCGTTCCGTGATCGTGGTCGGTCCCGAACTGCGGCTGCATCAGTGCGGCCTGCCGAAGAAGATGGCGCTCGAACTGTTCAAGCCGTTCATCTATTCGCGGCTCGACGCCAAGGGTCTGTCCACCACGGTGAAGCAGGCCAAGAAGCTGGTCGAAAAAGAGCGTCCCGAGGTCTGGGACATTCTCGACGAGGTGATCCGCGAGCATCCCGTGCTGCTGAACCGCGCGCCGACGCTGCATCGCCTCGGCATCCAGGCGTTCGAACCGGTGCTGATCGAAGGCAAGGCGATCCAGCTGCATCCGCTTGGTGTGCGCGGCGTTCAACGCCGACTTCGACGGCGACCAGATGGCCGTGCACGTTCCGCTGTCGCTGGAAGCGCAGCTGGAAGCGCGCGTGCTGATGATGTCGACCAACAACATCCTGCATCCGGCCAACGGTCAGCCGATCATCGTGCCGTCGCAGGACATCGTGCTCGGCCTGTATTACCTGTCGATCCTGCGCGAAGGCCTGCCCGGCGAGGGCAAGCTCTACGGCGAGATGGCCGAGATCGAGCATGCCTTGCACTCCAAGGTCATCCACCTGCACACCAAGATCAAGTATCGCTGGCAGGGCGTCGACGAGAACAACAAGCCGGTCACCCGCTGGTATCGAGACCACGGCCGGCCGCGCCATGCTCGGACAGGTGCTGCCGAAATCGCCGAAGATGCCGTTCGACGTCATCAACAAGCTGATGACCAAGAAGGAAATCTCCGGCGTCATCGACCAGGTCTATCGTCACTGCGGCCAGAAGGAGACCGTGATCTTCTGCGACCGCATCATGGCGCTCGGCTTCTACAACGCGTTCAAGGCCGGCATTTCGTTCGGCAAGGACGACATGGTGGTGCCGGCATCGAAGTGGAAGATCGTCGAGGACACCCGCACGCTCGCCAAGGAATTCGAGCAGCAGTACAATGACGGCCTGATCACCCACGGCGAGAAGTACAACAAGGTCGTGGATGCCTGGTCGAAGTGCACCAAGAAGATCTCCGAAGACATGATGACGGAAATCTCCGCCGTTAAGAAGAATCCGAAAGGCGGCGAGGCCCAGATCAACTCGATCTTCATGATGTCGAACTCCGGCGCGCGCGGTTCGCAGGACCAGATGCGTCAGCTCGCCGGCATGCGCGGCCTGATGGCCAAGCCGTCGGGCGAGATCATCGAGACGCCGATCATTTCCAACTTCAAGGAAGGTCTGTCGGTGCTCGAATACTTCAACTCGACCCACGGCGCCCGCAAGGGTCTGGCGGATACCGCGTTGAAGACGGCGAACTCCGGGTACCTGACGCGGCGTCTGGTCGACGTGGCGCAGGACTGCATCATCACGGCTGACGATTGCGGCACCAAGCTCGGCATCAAGATGCGCGCCATCATCGATGCCGGCACGGTGGTCGCGTCGCTGGCCTCGCGCATCCTCGGCCGCACCAACGGCGAGGATCTGCGCGATCCCGCCACCAACAAGATCGTGGTCAAGCGCGGCACGCTGATGGAGGAGACGCACGTCGACGCCATTCAGCAGGCCGGCATCCAGGAAGTGAAGATCCGGTCCGCACTGACCTGCGAGCTCGTCAACGGCATCTGCGGCAAGTGCTACGGCCGCGACCTCGCCCGCGGCACGCCGGTCAACCACGGCGAAGCGGTCGGCGTCATCGCCGCCCAGTCGATCGGCGAGCCCGGCACCCAGCTGACGATGCGCACGTTCCACATCGGCGGCGCGGCGCAGATCAACGAGCAGTCGTTCATCGAGTCGAATTTCGACGGCAAGGTGACGATCAAGAACAAGGCGATCGCCAAGAACGGCGAAGGCCATCTGGTGGCGATGGTGCGTAACATGGTGGTCGCGGTCACCGATGCCGACGGCACCGAGCGTGCGACCCATCGCATTCAGTACGGCGCGCGGATGCGGGTCGATGAAGGCGATATGGTCAAGCGCGGCCAGCGCATCGCCGAATGGGACCCCTACACCCGGCCGGTTCTGACCGAAGTCGAGGGCACCATCGGGTTCGAGGATCTGGTCGAAGGACAGTCGATCTCGGAGACGCTCGACGAATCCACCGGTATCGCCAAGCGCGTCGTCATCGACTGGCGCACGACGCGGGGCGGCGCTGATTTGCGTCCGGCCATCGTCATCAAGGGCAAGGACGGCAAGATCCTCAAGCTCGCCCGCGGCGGCGAGGCGCGCTACATGCTGTCGGTCGACGCGATCCTGTCGGTCGACGTCGGCGCCAAGGTCAAGACCGGCGACATCCTGGCGCGTATCTCCACCGAAAGCGCCAAGACCCGCGACATCACCGGCGGTCTGCCGCGGGTGGCGGAACTGTTCGAGGCTCGCAAGCCGAAGGACGCGGCGATCATCGCGGAAATCGCGGGCACCATCCGGTTCGGCCGCGACTACAAGAACAAGCGCCGTATCTCGATCGAGCCGATGGACAAGAACGAGGAGACTCGCGAGTACCTCATTCCGAAGGGCAAGCACATCCATCTGCAGGACGGCGATATCGTCGAAAAGGGCGATTTCATCGTCGAAGGCAATCCGGCGCCGCACGACATCCTGGCGATCAAGGGCATCGAGGAACTCGCGGCCTATCTGGTCAACGAAATCCAGGAAGTCTACCGGCTGCAGGGCGTGCTGATCAACGACAAGCACATCGAAGTGATTGTCCGTCAGATGCTGCAGAAGGTGGAAATCACCGACCAGGGCGAGACCGACATGATCTCGGGCGAACAGATCGACAAGATCGAGTTCGACCAGCTCAACGCCAGGGCCAAGGAAGAGGGCAAGAAGATCGCCACGGGAACGCCGGTACTGCTCGGCATCACCAAGGCGAGCTTGCAGACCCGCTCGTTCTTCTCGGCGGCCTCGTTCCAGGAGACCACCCGCGTGCTCACCGAAGCCGCCGTCAACGGCAAGGTGGACCCGCTGGAAGGCCTCAAGGAGAACGTCATTGTCGGCCGGCTGATCCCGGCGGGCACCGGCGCCTCGATGGCCAAGATCCGCGAAGTCGCCGTCAAGCGCGACAAGCTGATCCTCGACGAACGCGAGAAGCAGGCCACGATCGTGCCCGCGGCTCCGGAAGTGGAACCGCTGGCGCTGCCGCCCGCGGAATAGAGCCACGCAAGTTCAGGAAGTGACCGAAAAGGCCGGCGAAAGCCGGCCTTTTTCGTTATTTGCCTATGTTTTTGGCACCCGCTCCCTGGGTTTGTTCATCTTTCCTTCAGGGTAAAAAGCGCTTTGGTCTAAAATGACTTAGAGCGGACGCCCGCGGAAAGTGGCAGGCGACGGGCGGCTTGCGGAAATACACGGAAACATATGCTGGATCTTGCAATCGTTGGCGGTGGCCCCGGCGGCCTGATGAGTGCCTGGTATCTCAAGAAGAAGCTGGGCGAGCTTTGCCGCGTCACCATCTACGAGGCATCCGACCGGGTCGGCGGCAAGATCCTGACGCGCAAATTCGATTCGGCGCCCGCGATGTACGAAGCCGGCGTCGCCGAGATCTACGATTACTCGATGACCGGCCCCGATCCGCTGCGCGAGCTGATCCAGCATTTCGGCCTGCAGACCATTCCGATCGATGCCGAGCAGGTTCAGCTCGATGGCGAACTCCTGAACGACGTGCCGGACATGCGCCGCAAATACGGCGCCAAGACCGCGGACGCGATCGAAGCGTTCCGCAGCGCTGCGCCACGATGGTGTCGCCGATCGAATATTACGAAGGCGTCGGCGCGCACGACAACGAGCATCCCTGGGCCTACATCACCTGCGAGGAGTTGCTCGACCGCGAAGTGGACGATCCCGTCGCCAAGCGCTTCTTCAAGGTGATGGCGCGGTCGGATCTCGCCACCGAGAGCCACAACACCAATGGGCTCAATGCGCTGAAGAACTTCGTGATGGATGTCGACGGCTACATCGGCCTGTATTCGATCCAGAACGGCAACGAGCAATTGATCGACTGCCTGCAGTCCGAGGTCGACGCGGATATCCAGCTCAATCACCGGGTTCTCAAGGTCGGCAAGACAGCGACTGGCCGCTATCAGCTCAACATGATGAACGGCAAGGGACCGGAAACCCGGGACTTCGATCTCGTGCTGATGTGCCTGCCGCACTCCTGGCTCGCGACCATGCGATGGGACGGCGAGCAACTGCGCAAGTCGATGGTCAAGCACGTCGCTTATTTCGATCGCCCCGCGCATTATCTGCGGGTCTCGATCCTGTTCGATGCGCCGTTCTGGGGCGAGAAGATCCCGGGCGCCTGGTTCATGTCGGAAGCGTTCGGCGGCTGCTGCGTTTACAACGAAGGCGCGCGTCACGACGTCGGCAACCACGGCGTGCTGAACTGGCTGATCGCCGGCTCCGACGCGCTGGCCTTCGCCAATCTCAGCGATCAGGAACTGATCGACGCCGCGCTGAAGTCGCTGCCGGCCTCGCTCGGCGACGCGCGGGCCCATTTCATGGAGGGCAAGATCCATCGCTGGCTGTCGTCGGTGAATGCGCTTCCCGGCGGGATGCCGGCGCGCGACGTCATGACCAATCACCGGCCCGATCCGAAGCAGCATCCCGGCCTGGTCGTGGTCGGCGACTACCTGTTCGATTCGACGCTGAACGGACTGCTCGATTCCTCCGATGCCGCCACCGACATCATCCTCACCGAGATGATGCGGTTGCGCCGCGCGCGCGGCGAGGGGGCCAAGCCCGTATCCGACAAGATCGACCGCGAATATTTCGAGAATTACCGCGGGCTCGGTCCCTACAGCGAGGTCTGGAGCCGGTTTACCGATCCCGCCTACCTGACGGAACTGATCAGGATCGTCTGGAACAGGGCCGGGGGTTACAAGCTGCTGGTGGCCGGGTCGGCCAGCGGCGAACTGGTGGGGGCGCTGCGCGCCCGCGGGATCGATGCCTGGGGCATCGAGAACAACCGCGCGATCCACGCCAGGACGCCGAAGGCGCTGAAGACGTTCAACAAGCTCGGATCGATCGTCGATATGCCGTTCAAGGACGGCGAATTCGATTTCGTGTTCGAAACCAGCCTGTGCCATGTCGCGGAAAAGCAGGTGCCGCGGGCGGTGCGCGAATTGAATCGCGTCGTGAAGTCCGGCCTCGTGTTCGGATCGGTAACCTCGGACATGGCGCCGGCGCTGATCGACCGCTACGACCTGTTGCGCGGGGTCAGGAAGCTCGGCACCTGGTGGGAATGGTCGGAGCTGTTTTTCGGCAACGGGTTCGACCTGTCGATGCACCGCCGCGACTGCACCGACGCGCTCTGGGCGGCAACCCTGGCCGCCAACAAGGGACCGGGTCAGTGGTATGCGGACCCCGACAGCCTGCGCTATTCGTTCTTTGACAAGGTCGCAGACGACGAGTGAGCGTTATGGGTCGCGGCGTTCGCCGGGACCCACAAAGCTGTTCGTGTTTGCTTTGCCGACGGCGCTCTGATCGCATAGGCTCGACCCTGTGATTCAAGGCCACGGGTTCGAATTTGCGGTCGTGCCGGCCGTGCAGCATCGGTTGGGTTCATGGCGTCCAAGCCTCCATCATCGGATGATCTGACGCCC
Organism: uncultured Alphaproteobacteria bacterium; assembly: GCA_963734795.1. Lineage (GTDB taxonomy): Bacteria > Pseudomonadota > Alphaproteobacteria > Rhizobiales > Xanthobacteraceae > Bradyrhizobium. The sequence continues at coordinate 609,915 of CAVTIW010000003.1, read as the reverse complement.
GCTGACGCGGACGATCCTGTTGCGCCGGAACTCGACCCGAACAAGCCGGCAGCGGACGCCGGCGCCGCGGCTCGCGTCATCGGCGGCAGGGCGACAGCGTCGTCGTCTCCGCCCGATGATGAAGACGAAGATGATGACGACGAGCAGGATATCGACGACGACGAAGAAGATGAGGATCTCGTCGTCTTTACCGCCAAGGAAGCCGCCGGCGCGCTTGCGACGATCTACGCGTTCGTCAAACCGTTTCTGAAAAACTACAAGAAGATACTGGCGTTCGTCGGCCTCGGCGTCATGGTCGAGACGCTGTTCAACGTCATCATGCCGCTGAGCCTGAAATTCCTGATCGACGATGCGCTCGGCGAAGAGGATTTCGAGGCGCTGGTCAAGATTCTCTCGGTGCTGGCGGCGGCGGGAATCTTCACCTCGGTCGTCGCGGTCTGGTACGAGCGATGGGACGCCAAGCTCTCGGCCTCGCTGATTTCGGATGTACGCTCGCGGCTGTTCGAGCATGTCCAGAATCTGCCGTCGGCGTATTTTGCCCGCACCAGGCGCGGCGAGATTCTGTCGCGTTTTTCCATCGACCTGTCGGCGTTCGAAGGTTCGATCAAGAGTTTCGCCAACAGCGCAGCGCTGCCGCTGCTGGAATTGATCGCCGGCATCGTCCTGATGCTGTTCCTGAACTGGCAGCTCGCCGTGGTATCGCTGCTGGTGTTTCCGATCACGCTGATCGGTCCGCGGATACTGACGCCGAAGGCGGTGCAGGCGAACTACGAGCAGAAGCTCAATGAATCCGCACTGCTGGGCATGGTGCAGGAAAACGTCGCGGCACAGGCGGTGGTCAATGCGTTCAGCCTGCAGCGCCGCACGCTCGGCTGGTTCACCATGCGCAACAACGACGCGCGCCGCAAGATCGCGTCGGCGATGTTCCTGTCGACCATGGTCGAGCGCACCGTCACCATCTCGGTATTGCTGCTGCACCTCGTGGTGCTGGCGCTCGGCGCCTATCTCGCCACCAAGGGCCAGATCACCATCGGGACCTTCGTGACGTTCGAGAGCGCGTTCTGGGAGGTGTCCTACAACATCGCCCACCTGATGCATTTCATCCCGGTGTCGATCCAGTCGTCGGCGGCGGTGCGCCACATCCAGGAACTGCTGGACGAACCGACCCGCGGCGCCGATCGTCCGGGCGCTCCTGACCTGCCGCGCATCACCAACGACATCACCTTCGACCGTGTCACCTTCCAGTATGAAGGCAGCCTGACGCCGGTGCTCGACAATTTCAGTCTCAAGCTCAATGTCGGCAAGCGCATCGCCATCGTCGGCCCCAGCGGCTCCGGCAAGAGCACGCTGCTCAATCTGATCCTTCGCCTCTACGTGCCGGATGAAGGGCGCGTGACCATAGACGGCGTCGATATCCGCCGGGTGACCCGCGAATCCCTGCGCAAGAGCATGGCGGTGGTGTTCCAGGAAAACATGCTGTTCAACATGTCGATCCGGGAGAACATCCGGCTCGGCAAGGAAGGTGCGACCGACGCGGAGGTGGAGCAGGCGGCGCGCAAGGCCGAAATCCATCGCTACATCATGAGCCTGCCGCAAAAGTACAACACCTCGGTCGGCGAGCGCGGCGATACGCTGTCGGGCGGACAGCGCCAGCGCATCGCGATTGCGCGTGCCATCGTCCGCAATCCGTCGATCCTGCTGCTCGATGAGGCGACCTCGGCGCTCGACCAGACCACCGAAGCCGCGATCAATCGCACGCTTCTCAAGGTCGCGAAGAATCGAACCATGATCTTCTCGACCCACCGCCTGACATCGGTGGTCGAGATGGACGAGATCATCGTGATATCAGGCGGCAGGGCGATCGAGCGCGGCTCGCATGCGGAATTGCTGGCCGCCGATGGCGTGTATCGAAAGCTCTGGGACGATCAGGGCCACAAGCCGCACCAGGAGGCCGATCAGGCCGACGACAGCGACGACGATGATGACGAGGATTGAACGCGGGATTTCAGTTCCGCGTTGAGCCGGCCGCGCAGCCGCCGCAACATGCCTTCGCCGAACCACGCGATAAAACGCGCCCAGCGCTGCGCCCGCCAGTAAAGCCCGTTGTCGATCGACACCGAGCGGAAGTTATAGGCCTTTGCGGTCGACCACGCGTCGCAGGCTGTCTTGACCGGATCGTCGTAAAACGCCGCGATCTTGTCGGCGCCCATGCCGTCGGTCGCGAGCCAGTTCGGGATATGGATGTTGCAGAGCCGTTCGACGTCGGTGAACACCTTGTCCGTGCCGGTTCCGGTGACGGGACAGGTCGTCTCAAAGGCGTCGCCGACCAGAACCATCCCGGGCTGACGGTAGCCCGACGTGACGTACAGATCGGCCGGCCGGACCTTGATATCGCCCTCGACTGCGAATTCGCCGGTTATCCTGCGAAGCCTCGGCAGCCACGCGTTCAATGTTTTTTCAGGCGCGCGGCGCATTTGCTGCAGCCATGGATCGTCCATCTGACGATAGACAAACAGGTTGGCCCGCATCCGGTTGCCGACCGGGAACAGGGTCAGATAGGGAATCCGGCTGCTCGACCGCTCCGAAAAATAGGTGAGAGCCGGAAATCCGAAACGGCTCCGGCCGACCGGCACAATGTCGAAACCCAATGTAATCGAGTGGCATGCGCTGACCAGCCGACGCTGAATGCCGAGCTTGTGCAGCAGTCCGATATTCAATCCGCTGGCGAGCACGACGAGACGTGCGGAAATTTCTTCCCCGTCGGACAACTCGATTCTTTGCCGTTCCGCGCTGGTCGAAACCGACAGCGCTTTCGCATAGGTCGTCTCCACGCCGGACGGAATTTCGGCCCTGATGGCGTTGACGAGGGCATCATACATGATGCCGTATTGCTGGCTGGGCCTCTTGTCGAGCAGATGGCCGAAGCGCGCAATCCAGTTTTCTCCGTCATGCGTTGCGGCCCGAAGCGGTGCTTCCGCGATGCCGGTCTTGCGAAAGCATTCGACCTGCTGATGGCCGCTCAGTTTTTCGCAGCGCAGGCCCGGCGGATACAGCGGATGCGGATCGATCAGGATGGCCGGAACGTTCGCGCGTCCGAGCATTGCCGCCGCGGTCGAGCCGGCAAGGCCGCCGCCGATGATCGCAATGTCAGTGTACCTCATGGCAAGGTCCGGGATCGCACGCCGCCATCATTGCGCCGGGAAAGGCAAATAAACCTTTAGCTCACGGCCCCGGCAGGGCGCTGGAAAGGTTTTACCACATAATACCCGGGTAATATTCCGAATTGGCGGCGGCAGGGTCCGCTCGCAACTCGCTTTCGGCGGGCTTTGTCAATCTTCGCGGACGGCCAATTCTGCAGCCGCCAGAGGCGCTTCTTGCGTGTCGTTTCGTCTTGACTTGGCTATCTGCCGCCGATAGAACCCGCACACTTAACGACAGGCGGTGAGCGAAGCCAGAGTCGGAACGGATCACCCTCTTGATCCCCTGGGCAGTTTTCAGGAGATCGAGACGGGCACCAACCTCGACGAATGCCGCTCAAACGCTGTCGATGATAGCTAGGCAATGCCAGGACGATCTTGGTTCTCTTGAGCAAGTTCTCTCGAGATTGATTTCGGATGCATGACCTCGGTGGCTGAAGGAACGGCGTAAGCCGGTCCGTCACGACTGTGGTCCTCTGCGGCGTCGAAGCGCTTTCCGCTCAGCAATGAGCAGTTGGCGCGATTTCGCTTTGTGCGGGTTCGATTCGCGCGAGGCGACCGATGGGATTGATAGTCCCGAACGAATTTGCGGAGCCGATAACGGTTTCGCGTGACAAAGGGTGAAGGCTGACATGCCGACGATCAACCAGCTGATCGCAAGTCCGCGCGTCGTACAGAAGTCGCGCAAGAAGGTGCCGGCGCTGCAGCAGTCGCCGCAGAAGCGCGGCGTTTGCACGCGCGTCTACACCACGACCCCGAAGAAGCCGAACTCGGCGCTTCGTAAGGTCGCCAAGGTGCGCCTGACCAACGGCTTCGAAGTGATCGGTTACATTCCGGGTGAAGGCCATAACCTTCAGGAACATTCGGTGGTCATGATCCGCGGCGGTCGCGTCAAGGATTTGCCCGGCGTGCGTTACCACATTCTCCGCGGCGTCCTCGATACCCAGGGCGTCAAGAACCGTAAGCAGCGCCGTTCGAAGTACGGCGCGAAGCGTCCGAAATAATCGGGAACAGACAAGATGTCTCGCCGCCATTCTGCTGAAAAGCGTGAAGTGAACCCGGATCCCAAGTTCGGGAACATCGTCATCACGAAGTTTATGAACTCGGTCATGTACGACGGCAAGAAGTCCGCCGCCGAGAGCATCGTCTATGGTGCGCTCGAAATGATCGAAGCCAAGACCAAGCAGGGCCCGCTTCCGGTTTTCGAGCAGGCTTTGGAAAACGTGATGCCGACGATCGAGGTGCGTTCGCGCCGGGTCGGTGGCGCCACCTACCAGGTGCCTGTCGAAGTCCGCACCGTGCGCCGGCAGGCGCTCGGGATTCGCTGGATCATCACGGCGGCACGCGACCGCAATGAAAAGACGATGACGGAGCGGCTCTCGGCCGAGTTGCTCGACGCGTCGAATGGCAGGGGAAACGCCGTCAAGAAGCGTGAAGACGTGCATCGGATGGCTGAAGCCAACCGCGCCTTCTCGCACTATCGCTGGTAACGGCGAAACAACGGATTCTAAGGAACAACCCATGCCCCGCGTTCATGCCATAGAGGACTACCGCAACTTCGGTATCATGGCGCATATCGATGCCGGCAAGACCACGACCACCGAGCGCATCCTGTATTATACCGGCAAGAGCCACAAAATCGGCGAAGTGCACGAAGGTGCCGCGACGATGGACTGGATGGAGCAGGAGCAGGAGCGCGGCATCACGATCACCTCCGCCGCGACCACCGCGTTCTGGAACGGCAAGCGCCTCAACATCATCGACACCCCCGGCCACGTCGACTTCACCATCGAAGTCGAGCGTTCGCTGCGTGTGCTCGACGGCGCGGTTTGCGTGCTGGATTCCAACCAGGGCGTCGAGCCGCAGACCGAAACCGTCTGGCGCCAGGGCGACAAGTACCGGGTTCCGCGCATCGTTTTCGCCAACAAGATGGATAAGACCGGCGCCGATTTCTACAAATGCCTGCAGGACATCATCGATCGTCTTGGCGCGAAGCCGATCGCTATTCAGCTTCCGATCGGATCCGAGAATAACTTCAAGGGCCTGATTGATCTCGTCCGCATGAAGGGCGTGGTCTGGGAAGACGAGAAGCTCGACGCTCCTTTCAAGGATATCGATATCCCCGAGGACATGCTCGAGAAGGCCAAGGAATATCGCGAGAAGCTGCTGGAGTCCGCCGTCGAGCTCGACGACGAGGTTCTCGCCGCCTACCTCGACGGCAACGAGCCCGATGAGGCGACGCTGAAGCGCATGATCCGCAAGGCGGTGCTGACCGGCGCGTTCTTCCCGGTGCTGTGCGGTTCGGCATTCAAGAACAAGGGTGTGCAGCCGCTGCTCGACGCGGTGGTGGATTATCTGCCGTCGCCGGTCGATGTGCCCGCCATCAAGGGCGTCGACGAAGACGGCAACGAAGTGGTCCGGCTTCCGAACGACAAGGAGCCACTGGCGCTGCTGGCGTTCAAGATCATGGACGACCCGTTCGTCGGCACCATCACATTTTGCCGCATCTATTCCGGCACGCTGTTGTCGGGCACCGGCGTCATCAATTCGACGCGCGACCGCAAGGAACGCATCGGCCGCATGCTGCTGATGCACGCCAACAACCGCGAAGACATCAAGGAAGCCTTTGCCGGCGACATCGTCGCGCTGGCCGGCCTCAAGGAAGCCCGTACCGGCGACACGCTGTGCGACGCCAGCAAGCCGGTGATTCTGGAGAAGATGGAATTCCCGGAGCCGGTGATCGAAATCGCGATCGAGCCGAAGTCGAAGGCCGACCAGGAAAAGCTCGGCGTCGCGCTGGCCAAGCTTGCCGCGGAGGATCCGTCGTTCCGGGTCTCGACCGATCAGGAGTCCGGGCAGACCATTCTCAAGGGCATGGGCGAACTCCACCTCGACATCAAGGTCGACATCCTGCGCCGGACCTACAAGGTCGACGCCAACATCGGCGCGCCGCAGGTGGCGTTCCGCGAGCGCATCACCAAGCGCGCTGAAGTCAAGTACACGCATAAGAAGCAGACCGGCGGTACCGGTCAGTTTGCTGAAGTGTCGATCGTGGTCGAGCCGAACGAGCCCGGCAAGGGTTTCGAGTTCGAATCCAAGGTGGTCGGCGGCGCGGTGCCGAAGGAATACATCCCCGGCGTCGAAAAGGGCCTCAACAGCGTGCTGGGGTCCGGCGTGGTCGCCGGCTTCCCGGTGGTCGATATCAAGGTTCAGCTGGTGGACGGCAAGTATCACGACGTCGACTCCTCGGCGCTGGCCTTCGAAATCGCATCGCGCGCGGCGTTCCGCGAAGCGCTGCAAAAGGGCAAGTCGGTCCTGCTCGAGCCGATCATGAAGGTCGAAGTGGTGACGCCGGAAGATTACACCGGCTCGGTCATCGGCGATCTGAATTCGCGGCGCGGCCAGATCCAGGGTCAAGACATGCGCGGCAATGCCAACGTCATCAACGCGATGGTGCCGCTCATGAATATGTTTGGTTACGTGAATAACCTGCGCTCGATGAGCCAGGGCCGCGCAACCTTTACGATGCAGTTCGATCACTACGCGGAAGCGCCGGCGAACGTATCGGCGGAAGTCCAGAAGAAGTTTGCCTGATTGTCGTTAGCGGCAGTTAACGACTGAACGGAGAGAGTCATGGCCAAAGCAAAGTTTGAACGTAATAAACCGCATTGCAACATCGGGACCATCGGTCACGTTGACCACGGCAAGACGTCGCTGACAGCGGCGATCACCAAGGTGCTGGCGGAAACCGGCGGTGCGACGTTCACGGCGTACGACCAGATCGACAAGGCGCCGGAAGAAAAGGCGCGCGGCATCACGATTTCGACGGCGCACGTCGAATACGAGACCGCGAACCGGCATTACGCGCACGTCGATTGTCCGGGCCATGCCGACTATGTGAAGAACATGATCACCGGTGCGGCGCAGATGGATGGCGGCATCCTGGTGGTTTCGGCGGCCGACGGCCCGATGCCGCAGACCCGCGAGCACATCCTGCTCGCCCGTCAGGTCGGCGTTCCCGCGCTGGTGGTGTTTCTGAACAAGTGCGACATGGTGGACGATCCGGAACTGCTCGAACTGGTGGAGCTGGAAGTTCGCGAATTGCTCTCGAAGTACGAATTTCCGGGCGACACGATCCCGATCATCAAGGGCTCGGCGCTGGCCGCGCTTGAGGGAACCGATGCCAAGCTCGGCCATGATGCGATCCTGGAACTGATGAAGGCGGTGGACAGCTACATTCCGCAGCCGGAGCGTCCGATCGACCAGCCATTCCTGATGCCGGTGGAAGACGTGTTCTCGATCTCGGGCCGCGGTACCGTGGTGACCGGGCGCGTCGAGCGCGGCATCGTCAAGGTCGGCGAGGAAATCGAGATCGTCGGCCTGCGCGACACCCAGAAGACCATCGTCACCGGCGTCGAGATGTTCCGCAAGCTGCTCGACCAGGGCCAGGCCGGCGACAACATCGGTGCGCTGCTGCGCGGCACCAAGCGCGAGGAAGTCGAGCGCGGTCAGGTGCTGTGCAAGCCGGGTTCGGTGAAGCCGCACACCAAGTTCAAGGCCGAGGCCTATATCCTGACCAAGGAGGAGGGCGGTCGCCACACCCCGTTCTTCACCAACTACCGGCCGCAGTTCTACTTCCGTACCACCGACGTCACCGGCGTCGTGCATCTGCCCGAAGGCACCGAGATGGTGATGCCGGGCGACAACATCGCGATGGAAGTGCACCTGATCGTGCCGATCGCGATGGAAGAGAAGCTGCGCTTCGCGATCCGCGAAGGTGGCCGCACCGTCGGTGCCGGCGTCGTCGCAAGCATCATCGAATAAGTGAATAGCGAGTAGCGGGTAGAAATTTCTATTCGCTATTCGCTGCTCGCCACTCACTAAAGAAAGACAACGGCAATGAACGGCCAGAATATTCGTATCCGTCTCAAGGCGTTCGACCATCGAATTCTCAATTCGTCGACGCGTGAGATCGTGAACACGGCGAAACGGACCGGCGCTCAGGTTCGCGGACCCATTCCGCTGCCGACCCGCATCGAGAAGTTCACCGTCAACCGTTCGCCGCACGTCGACAAGAAGAGCCGCGAACAATTCGAGATGCGCACTCACAAGCGTCTTCTCGATATTGTCGATCCGACCCCGCAGACTGTCGATGCTTTGATGAAGCTCGATCTGGCCGCCGGTGTCGACGTCGAAATCAAGCTCTAAGTTTTCAGCTCCCGTCCGAAGTTAGCGGACAGAAAGAACAGGAAGCACGCCGATGCGCTCCGGAGTGATCGCACAAAAGGTCGGGATGACGCGGGTCTTTACGGAGACCGGCGAACATATTCCCGTGACCGTGCTGAAGCTGGGCAATTGCCAGGTGCTCGGCCATCGCACGACCGAGAAGAACGGTTACGTCGCGCTGCAGCTCGGCTCGGGCACCCGCAAAACCGTCTATCTGCCGAAGGCAGAGCGCGGCCAGTTCGCGGTCTCCAAGGTCGAGCCCAAGCGCAAGGTCACCGAATTCCGCGTGTCGGAAGACGCGCTGATCCCGGTTGGCGCCGAAATTCAGGCCGACCATTTCGTGGTCGGGCAGTTTGTCGATGTCACCGGCACTTCGGTCGGTAAGGGCTTTGCCGGCGGCATCAAGCGCTGGAATTTCGGCGGGCTTCGCGCCACCCACGGTGTCTCGGTGTCGCATCGCTCGATCGGTTCGACCGGCGGCCGGCAGGATCCCGGCAAGACGTTCAAGAACAAGAAGATGCCCGGTCACATGGGCGTCGACCGCATCACCACGCTCAATCTGCGTGTGGTGCAGACCGACGTCGCGCGCGGCCTGATCCTCGTCGAAGGCGCCGTTCCCGGCTCCAAGGGCGGATGGATCGCGGTGCGCGATGCGGTGAAGAAGGCATTGCCGAAAGACGCGCCGAAGCCGGGCAAGTTCCGCCTCGCCGATGGCGGCGGCGAACAGGCTGCGCCAGTCGAAGCGCCCGCCGCGCAGGAGGGCGTGTGAGATGGAATTGAAAGTCACAACGCTTGAAGGCAAGGAAGCTGGCTCGGTTCAGCTGTCTGATGCCATTTTCGGCCTGGAGCCGCGCAAGGACATCATCCAGCGCTGCGTCAACTGGCAGCTCGCCAAACGCCAGGCCGGCACCCACAAGACGCAAGGCCGCGCCGATGTCTGGCGTACCGGCAAGAAGATGTACAAGCAGAAGGGCACCGGCGGTGCGCGTCACGGCTCGGCCCGGGTGCCGCAGTTCCGCGGCGGCGGTCGTGCTTTCGGCCCGGTGGTGCGCTCGCACGCGTTTGCGCTGCCGAAGAAGGTTCGTGCGCTGGCGTTGCGCCACGCGCTCTCCGCGAAGGCCAAGGACGGCGGCCTGATCGTGATCGAATCGGCGACCCTCGAGGCCGCCAAGACCAAGGCGCTGGTCGGACACTTTTCCGGTCTCGGTCTGACCAACGCGCTGATCATCGACGGCGCCGAGATCCATAACGGCTTCGCCGCTGCGGCCCGCAATATCCCGAACATCGACGTGCTGCCGGTCCAGGGCATCAACGTCTATGACATTCTGCGACGCCAGAAGCTGGTGCTGACCAGGGCGGCGCTCGATGCGTTGGAGGCGCGCTTCAAATGAAGAATATCGATCCGCGCCACTACGACATCATCGTTTCTCCGGTCGTGACCGAAAAGGCGACCGTCGCCTCCGAGCACAACAAGGTGGTGTTCCGGGTGGCGAGCAAGGCAACCAAGCCGCAAATCAAGGAAGCCGTCGAAAAACTGTTCGACGTCAAGGTGAAGAGCGTGAACACGCTGGTGCGCAAGGGCAAGACCAAGGTCTTCCGCGGCCAGTTCGGTTCCCAGTCGGATGTGAAGCGTGCGATCGTGACCCTCGAAGAGGGCCACCGCATCGACGTCACCACCGGGCTATAGGGCGATACGACGATGGCATTGAAAAAATTCAACCCGACGACACCAGGCCAGCGCCAGTTGGTGATGGTCGACCGTTCGGCGCTCTACAAGGGCAAGCCGGTCAAGGCGTTGACCGAGGGCAAGCATTCCAGCGGTGGCCGCAACAACACCGGCCGCATGGTCGTGCGGTTTCGCGGCGGCGGCCACAAGCAGACCTATCGCATCGTCGATTTCAAGCGCACCAAGGTCGACATGCCGGCGACCGTCGAGCGCCTGGAATACGATCCGAACCGCACCGCCTTTATCGCGCTGCTGAAATATACCGACGGCACCCAATCCTACATCCTGGCCCCGCAGCGTCTCGCCGTCGGCGACAGCGTGATCGCCGGCAACTATGTCGACGTGAAGCCGGGCAACGTCATGCCCCTGGGCAACATGCCGATCGGCACCATCATCCACAATGTGGAATTGAAGATCGGCAAGGGCGGCCAGCTCGCACGTTCGGCCGGGACCTACGCGCAGCTGGTGGGCCGCGACCATGATTACGTGATCGTTCGCTTGAACTCGGGCGAGCAGCGTCTGGTACACGGCCGCTGCACCGGGACCATCGGCGCGGTGTCGAATCCGGATCACATGAACATTTCGATCGGCAAGGCCGGTCGCAATCGCTGGCTCGGCCGCAAGCCGCACAACCGCGGCGTCTCCATGAACCCGGTGGACCATCCGCACGGCGGCGGCGAAGGCCGTACCTCGGGCGGCCGTCATCCGGTGACGCCGTGGGGCAAGCCGACCAAGGGCAAGAAGACCCGCTCCAACAAATCGACCAATCGATTCATTCTCATCAGCCGCCACAAGCGGAAGAAGTAAGGAACGCCGGACATGGTTCGTTCAGTCTGGAAAGGCCCGTTCGTCGAAGGCTCTCTGCTCAAGAAGGCAGATGCCGCGCGTGCGTCCGGCCGTCATGACGTGATCAAGATCTGGAGCCGCCGCTCGACCATTCTGCCGCAGTTCGTCGGTTTGGTGTTCGGCGTCTACAACGGCCAGAAGCATGTGCCGGTATCGGTCAACGAGGAAATGGTGGGTCACAAGTTCGGCGAGTTCTCGCCGACCCGGACCTTTCATGGCCATTCTGGCGACAAAAAAGCCAAGAAGGCTTGAGGGCTTAAGCGATGAGCAAACCAAAGCGCGAACGGACCCTCCCGGACAATGAGGCCAAGGCGATCGCCCGGATGCTTCGGGTCAGCCCGCAGAAGCTTAACCTGGTGGCGCAGCTGATCCGCGGCCGCAAGGCTTCGGCCGCGCTGGCCGACCTGCAGTTTTCGCGCAAGCGGATTGCCGTCGACGTCAAGAAGTGCCTGGAATCGGCGATCGCCAACGCCGAGAACAACCACGATCTCGATGTCGACGATCTGATCGTCTCGGAGGCGCATGTCGGCAACGGCATCGTGATGAAGCGTTTCGCACCGCGCGGCCGTGGCCGTTCGGGCCGTGTATTTAAACCATTCTCGCAACTGACGATCGTTGTTCGTCAGGTCGAGGCGAGCGCTTAACCAGGGCGCGGGAGAGAACGATGGGTCAGAAGATCAATCCAATCGGGCTGCGTCTCGGCATCAACCGGACGTGGGATTCCCGTTGGTACGCCGGCAAGAACGAATACGGCAAGCTGCTGCACGAGGATGTCAAAATCCGCGAGATGCTGCACAAGGAATTGAAGCAGGCCGCGGTCGCCAGGATCGTGATCGAGCGTCCGCACAAGAAGTGCCGTGTGACGATCCACTCGGCACGTCCGGGTGTCGTGATCGGCAAGAAGGGCGCCGATATCGACAAGCTTCGCAAGCGCGTGGCCGATATCACCGCCTCCGACGTCGTCATCAACATCGTCGAAATCCGCAAGCCGGAGCTCGACGCCACGCTGGTCGCCGAATCGATCGCCCAGCAGCTCGAGCGCCGCGTCGCGTTCCGCCGCGCCATGAAGCGCGCGGTGCAGTCGGCGATGCGTCTTGGCGCCGAAGGTATTCGTATCAACTGCTCGGGCCGCCTCGGCGGCGCCGAAATCGCGCGCATGGAATGGTATCGCGAAGGGCGGGTGCCGCTGCACACGCTGCGCGCCGATATCGATTACGGCGTGGCGACCGCGTTCACCACGTTCGGCACCTGCGGCGTCAAGGTCTGGATCTTCAAGGGCGAAATCCTTGAACACGACCCGATGGCCCAGGACAAGAAAATGGCCGAAGGCGACACTACGCGGCCCCGTCGCGACGCTGCTTAAAGCGATTTTGAGAAGGTTTGAGGGCGTAAGCCATGATGCAACCAAAGAAAACGAAGTTCCGGAAGGCGCACAAGGGCCGGATCCACGGCGTCGCGACTTCGGGCGCGACGTTGTCGTTCGGTCAGTTCGGCCTGAAGGCGATGGCGCCCGAGCGGCTCACCGCGCGCCAGATCGAGGCCGCCCGCCGCGCTTTGACCCGCCATATGAAGCGTGCCGGCCGGGTCTGGATCCGGATCTTCCCGGACGTGCCGGTGTCGAAGAAGCCCGCCGAAGTCCGCATGGGCTCCGGCAAGGGTACTCCGGAATTGTGGGTGGCGCGGGTCAAGCCGGGCCGGGTGATTTTCGAAATCGACGGCGTGACCGTGCAGACCGCGAAAGAAGCGCTGTCGCTCGCCGCCGCCAAGCTGCCAATCAAGACGCGCTTCGTCGCGCGTATTGCGGAATAGGGATGTGATCATGGCCGAGATGAAAACCGCCGATATCCGCGCAATGAGCCCCGATCAGATGGATGATGCCATCCTCAATCTGAAAAAGGAGCGCTTCAATCTGCGTTTCCAGCGCGCCACCGGGCAGCTGGAGAACACCTCGCGGTTGCGGCAAGCCCGCCGCGACATCGCCCGCATCAAGACCATCGCCGCGCAAAAGCGCGACGCCAAGAAGTAAGGGGCCGACATGCCAAAACGTACGCTTCAGGGTGTCGTCGTCAGCGACAAGCAAGCCAAGACGGTGGTGGTGCGCGTCGATCGCCGCTTCACCCATCCGATCTACAAGAAGACGATTCGCCGCTCGAAAAATTACCATGCGCACGACGAGAACAACGAGTTCAAGCCGGGCGACCAGGTGTGGATCGAGGAAAGCAAGCCGATCTCGAAGTTGAAGCGCTGGACCGTGGTCCGGGGTGAACAGAAGAAAACTGCCTGACGTCAATTCGGCTTCACCGAACGGACCGAGGGATATTTTAGGCGCGACTTTGCGCATCAGAAAGAGGACGAGGTGCATCAATGATTCAGATGCAGACCAACCTCGACGTGGCCGATAATTCAGGCGCACGCCGTGTCATGTGCATCAAGGTGCTTGGGGGTTCCAAGCGCCGTTATGCCACCGTAGGCGACGTCATTGTCGTGTCGATCAAGGAAGCCATCCCGCGCGGGAAGGTGAAGAAGGGCGACGTGATGAAGGCCGTGGTGGTGCGGGTCCGCAAGGATATCCGCCGCGCCGACGGCTCGGTCATCCGCTTCGACCGCAACGCCGCCGTGCTGATCAACAATCAGTCGGAGCCGGTCGGCACCCGCATCTTCGGGCCGGTGCCGCGCGAGCTGCGCGCCAAGAACCACATGAAGATCATCTCGCTCGCGCCGGAGGTGCTGTGATGGCTGCCAAGATCCGGAAGGGCGACAAGGTCATCGTGCTGAGCGGCCGCGACAAGGGTCGCACCGGCGAGGTGTTCGAGGTGCGTCCCACCGACAACAAGGCGCTGGTGCGCGGCGTCAACCTCATCAAGCGCCACCAGAAGCAGACCCAGGCGCAGGAGGGCGGCATCATCTCCAAGGAGTTGCCGATCCACCTGTCCAACATCGCCGTGGTCGGCAAGGACGGCAAGCCGACCCGCGTAGGTTTCAAGATTCATGCGGATGGCAAGAAGGTGCGCATTGCCAAACGCTCGGGAGCAGAGATCGATGGCTGAGACCGCATACGTTCCGCGTTTACGCGAACAGTTCGACAAGGAAATCCGCGGCAAGCTGACCGAGCAGTTCGGCTATGCCAATGTCATGCAGGTGCCGCGGCTCGACAAGGTCGTGCTCAACATGGGCGTCGGCGAGGCTGTCAGCGATCGCAAGAAGGCGGAGACGGCCGCGGCCGATCTGGCGCTGATCGCCGGCCAGAAGCCGATCGTGACCTATTCGCGCGTCGCCATCGCGACCTTCAAGCTGCGCGAAAACCAGCCGATCGGCTGCAAGGTCACGCTGCGCAAGGCCAAGATGTATGAGTTCATCGACCGCCTGATCAACGTGGCGTTGCCGCGCGTGCGGGATTTCCGCGGCCTTAATCCGAAGAGCTTCGACGGCCGCGGCAACTATTCGCTCGGCATCAAGGAACACATCATTTTCCCCGAGATCGACTTCGACAAGATGGGGGAAACATGGGGTATGGACGTCACGGTGTGCACCACGGCGCGGACCGACGACGAAGCCCGAGCATTGTTGAGCGCATTCAATTTCCCGTTCCGGCAGTGAGACGCTGACCAGCCTCTCAAACGCGGAAACCCAGGAGCCAAGCATGGCAAAGAAGAGTTCGATCGAGAAGAACAACCGGCGCAAGCGGATGACCAAGAACGCCGCGCCAAAGCGCGCGAAGCTGAAGGCCATCATCGCCGACAAGAAGAAGCCGATGGAAGAGCGGTTCGCGGCGACGCTGAAGCTGTCCGAGATGCCGCGCAATTCGTCGGCGACCCGGATTCGCAACCGCTGCGAAATGACCGGTCGTCCGCGCTCGGTCTATCGCAAGAACAAGCTCAGCCGCATCGCGCTGCGTGAACTCGGCTCCAAGGGCCTGGTTCCCGGGCTCGTGAAGTCGAGCTGGTAAGGGGGATCGGACATGTCAACGCACGATCCAATCAGCGATCTCATCACCCGCATCCGCAACGCGCAGATGCGCGCCAAGCCCAAGGTTTCGACCCCGGGCTCGAAGATGCGCGCCAACGTGCTCGAGGTGCTCAAGTCCGAAGGTTACATCCGCGGCTATGCCAGCGTCGAGCATTCCAGCGGCCGCAGCGAGCTTGAGATCGAGTTGAAGTATTTCGACGGCGAGCCGGTGATTCGCGAGATCGAGCGGGTATCGAAGCCGGGGCGACGGGTTTATGCCTCGGTGAAGAACCTGCCGCGCGTCAACAACGGTCTCGGAATTTCGGTGTTATCGACGCCGAAGGGAATTATGGCTGACCACGAAGCGCGCGAAGCGAATGTGGGCGGCGAAATTCTCTTCACGGTGTTCTGAGGAAGGGATCACTATGTCACGTATCGGCAAGCGGCCTGTGACGGTTCCATCGGGCGTCACCGCGACCGTCGAGGGACAAACCGTCAAGATGAAGGGTCCGAAGGGCCAGCTTCAGTTCGTCGTGCATGACGACGTCGAGGTGAAGTTCGAAAACGGCGCGGTCAAGGTCGCGCCGCGGGTCGAAACCAATCGCGCGCGGGCGCTCTACGGCACCGCGCGTGCGCAGGTTGCGAATCTTCTGGCCGGCGTTACCAAGGGGTTCGAGAGGAAGCTCGAGATCACCGGCGTCGGTTATCGCGCGGCACTGCAGGGCAAGAACCTGCAGCTCGCGCTCGGCTACAGCCACGATGTCGTCTATGCGATCCCGGAAGGCATCGCGATCACGGTTCCGAAACCGACCGAGATCGTCATCACCGGCAACGATATCCAGCGCGTTGGCCAGGTTGCCGCCGAGATCCGCAGCTACCGTCCGCCGGAGCCCTACAAGGGCAAGGGCGTGAAGTATTCCGATGAATTTATCTTCCGCAAGGAAGGCAAGAAGAAGTAACGGAGCCGGCCATGTCGAGACTCAAGATTACGAATGCCCGGCGCAAGCAACGCGTAAGGCTGTCGTTGCGCCGCACCGCCAGCGGTCGCCCGCGGCTGTCGGTGTTCCGCTCGTCGAAGCACATCTATGCGCAGGTCATCGACGACCTGAAGGGCGAGACGCTGGCGTCGGCGTCCTCGCTGGAGAAGTCGATGCGCGAGGCCGGCAATACCGGCGCCAACATCGACGCGGCGAAGGCGGTCGGCAAGCTGCTGGCGGAGCGCGCCGTCAAGAACGGCGTCAAGGAAGTGGTGTTCGACCGCGGCGGCTATCTCTACCACGGCCGCGTCAAGGCGCTGGCGGATGCGGCGCGCGAAAGCGGATTGAGTTTCTAAGGTTTTGCAATTGAACGGACACAAGGCCCAGGGGCGCGAGCCTCTCAAGGCAAGTCTCTTAAGGATCGGAAAACACCATGGCAGGTGAACGCGAACGCGGTGGCGGCCACAGGGGCGGCCGGGAAGAGCGCGACAGCGAATTCGTCGACAAGCTCGTCCACATCAATCGTGTGGCGAAGGTCGTCAAGGGCGGCAAGCGCTTCGGTTTTGCGGCCCTGGTCGTGATCGGCGATCAGAAGGGTCGGGTCGGTTTCGGCCACGGCAAGGCGCGCGAAGTTCCCGAGGCGATCCGCAAGGCGACCGAATCGGCCAAACGCAACCTGACGCGGGTAGCCTTGCGCGAAGGCCGCACGCTGCATCACGATATCGCCGGCCGTCACGGGGCGGGGCGGGTCTATCTGCGCGCGGCGCCGGCGGGTACCGGCATCATCGCCGGCGGTCCGATGCGCGCGGTGTTCGAGACGCTCGGCATTCAGGACGTGGTGGCGAAGTCGATCGGCTCGTCGAACCCCTACAACATGGTTCGCGCGACGTTCGATGCGCTGAAGCATCAGGATTCGCCGCGTTCGGTTGCGGCGCGCCGCAACATCAAGGTGTCCACCCTGCAGTCGCGCCGCGTCGGCGGCGACGCTGAAGTGGTCGCTGAATAACAACACGCGCGTTTCGCGCTTTCGGAGTTATTGTCATGGCCAAGGCCGCAAAGATGATCAAGGTCGAGCAGACCGGCAGCGCGATCCGCCGCCATCACTCGCAGCGTGCGACGCTGATCGGCCTCAAGCTCAACAAGATCGGCCGGGTCACCGAGCTGCAGGATACGCCTGCGATTCGCGGCATGATCGCCAAAGTTCAACATCTCGTCCGCGTCGTCGACGAGAAATAAGATGGAGGCATGATCCCGGAAAGTGGGGACCGGTTTTCGGTTACGATCATGCTCCAAGGATAAAGGAAGCGAACGATGAAGCTCAGCGATATCGCCGACAATGCCGGCTCGCGCAAGAAGCGCATGCGGGTCGGCCGTGGCATCGGCTCAGGCAAGGGCAAGACCGCCGGCCGCGGCGGCAAGGGCCAGACCGCGCGCTCCGGCGTGCGCATCAAGGGCTTCGAAGGCGGCCAGATGCCGCTGCATCGGCGGCTGCCGAAGCGCGGCTTCAACAATATTTTCCGGCTCGAATTCGCCGAGGTCAATCTCGACCGGATTCAGCAGGCGATCGATGCCAAGACGCTCGATGCCGGCGGCACCATCAACGCCGAATCACTGGTGAAATCCCGGGTTCTGCGGCGCTCGAAGGATGGCGTGCGGTTGCTCGGCCGCGGTGAAATCAAGGTCAAGCTCACGATCGAGGTTCACGGCGCTTCGAAATCCGCCATCGCGGCGGTCGAGAAGGCGGGCGGCACGGTGAAGATCCTGGCACCGGCCAAGAAGGACGAAGGCGCGGCGGCGTAACATCTGCGTCATCGCCCGCGAGAGCGGGCGATCCGTGCGACAGGACGATGGACTTATCGAAGCCGAGCACCAAATAATGCCGGCGTCCGCTGAATGTCCCGCTTTCGGAGGGCATGACAGCGCGAGGGGCGCGGGAGAAAGCCAAACATGGTCTCAGCAGCGGAACAACTGGCGGCAAACCTCAATTTCTCGGCGCTCGGCAAAGCCGACGAACTGAAGAAGCGCATCTGGTTCACACTGGGTGCGCTGCTGGTTTACCGGTTCGGCACCTACATTCCGCTGCCCGGCATCGACCCCAACATCTGGGAAAAGGTGTTCAACTCGCAGGCCGGCGGCATTCTCGGCATGTTCAACATGTTCGCCGGCGGCGGCATTCACCGCATGGCGATTTTCGCGCTGAACATCATGCCGTATATTTCGGCCTCGATCATCATTCAGCTCCTGACCACGGTGTCGCCGCAGCTCGAGGCGCTGAAGAAGGAAGGCGAGGCCGGCCGCAAGACGCTGAACCAGTATACCCGCTATCTCACGGTGATCCTGGCCGCGTTCCAGTCCTACGGCATCGCCGTCGGGCTCGAGGGCGCCGGTAATGTCGTCAGCGATCCCGGCATGTTCTTCCGGCTCTCGACCGCGATCACTCTGACCGGCGGCACCATGTTCCTGATGTGGCTCGGCGAGCAGATCACCTCGCGCGGCATCGGCAACGGTATTTCGCTGATCATTCTGTCCGGCATCGTCGCCGAGCTGCCCACGGCGCTCGCCAACATGCTGGAACTCGGCCGGCAGGGCGCACTGTCCACTGGCCTGATTCTGGTCGTCATCATCATGGCGGTCGCGGTGATCGCCTTCATCGTGTTCATGGAGCGGGCGCAGCGGCGGCTTTTGATCCAGTATCCGAAGCGCCAGGTCGGCAACAAGATGTTCGAAGGCCAGTCCTCGCATCTGCCGCTCAAGCTGAACACCTCGGGCGTGATCCCGCCGATCTTCGCGTCGTCGCTGCTGCTGCTGCCGACCACGGTTGCGAATTTCAACGCCGGCAAGGGCCCGGAATGGTTCCAGTGGATCACCACCCAGCTCGGCCATGGCCGCCCGCTGTTTTTGATTCTCTACCTGGCGCTGATCGTGTTTTTCGCGTTCTTCTATACCGCGATCGTGTTCAACCCGACCGAGACCGCCGACAACCTCAAGAAGCATGGCGGTTTCATTCCAGGCATTCGGCCCGGTGAGCGCACCGCCGAATACATCGACTACGTGCTGTCGCGAATCACGGTGCTGGGCGCGATCTACCTCGCCATCGTCTGCCTGATCCCCGAGATCCTGATTTCCTACGCCTCGGTGCCGTTCTACTTCGGCGGTACCTCGCTGTTGATCGTGGTCAGCGTGACCATGGATACGGTAGCGCAGGTGCAGGGTTATCTGCTCGCCCACCAGTATGAAGGGCTGATCAGGAAGTCGAAGCTGAGGGGAAGGCGTCGATGAAATCAGAGTTGGCGCGCCGGATCGTTTTCACGCTCGGCGCGCTTCTGGTTTATCGGCTCGGCACCTACATTCCGCTTCCCGGCGTCAACCGCTCGGTCGGCCAAGTTGTCCACCTCAGCACCGGCACTCAATTTTCGATCTTTTCGTTGTGGATTCTGCCCTATCTCTCTGCCGCGATCCTGATCCAGCTGGTCTCGATGGTGTCATCGCGGCTTGGCGCGCTTCCCGGGGGCGGCGAAGCCGGGCGCCGCAAGATCGCGCGTTACACCATCGGTCTCGCGGTGCTTTTGACGGTGTTTCAGGCTTACGGCGTTGCCTCAAGCCTGCAGGGCGTCCCCAATTTCGTCAGCGAACCCGGCGAACTGTTTCTTCTCTCAACGACGGTGACGCTGACGGGCGGGACGGTGTTCCTGATCTGGCTCAGCGAGCAGATCACCGCGCGGGGCATCGGCAACGGCCTTGCCTTGATCCTTTTCGCTGGTGTGGTGGCGGAAATGCCGCACGCCGTTGCTTCGATGGTCGAACTCACCCGGCAGGGGGCGCTGTCGGTCGAGCGTGTTTCGCTGCTCGTGATTCTCTGGGTGGCCCTGGTCGGCGTGGTCGTTTTCGTCGAACGCGCGCGCCGGCGCGTGCCGGTTGAATTCGCGGCCCGAAATCTCGGGGACCGTTTGCTTCCGGCGCAGTCAGCGCATCTGTCGCTGAAGCTCAACGGCGCGGGTCTGATGCCGACGGTTGTCGCTCCATGGCTGTACCTTTTGCCATTGACGGTTGTCGGTTTGGTGCTGGATCGGAACTCGCCCTGGTTGACTGGCTTATACGGGCTGATCCCGGAGACCACCATGGCTCATGCGATCCTGAGCTCGGTCGCGATCATCGTCCTCGCCTTCGTCTACACCTCGTTCGTGGTCGATCCCGAGCATGCCGCCGATTCGCTGAAGAAACATGGCGCCGCAATCCCGGGAATTGAGCCGGGCGAGCCGACCGCAGAACATCTCGACCGTGTCGTGTCCTATGCGACATGCATTGGTGCAGTTTATCTGGCTGCGGTATTTCTGGTGCCCGAGTTGCTGCTCAGCTATGGCCAGGTACCGTTTTATTTGGGTGGAGCGTCGGTTCTGGTTGTGGTTTGCACTGTTCTTGATATTGAAACACAGGTGCGCGGCTTAACGCTCACCGGCCCGGGGGGCGTATATTCATGAGACTGATTCTGCTCGGGCCGCCGGGGGCGGGCAAGGGTACGCAGGCGCAACGGCTGCTCCACCGTTACGGTATCGTTCAGCTCTCGACCGGCGAAATGCTGCGCGCCGCCGTGGCGGCGCAAACGCCGGTCGGCCTCAAGGCCAAGGACATCATGGCCAGCGGCGGGCTGGTGCCGGACGAGATCGTGATCGGAATCATTTCCGATCGCCTGGACCAGCCGGACGCGGCGAAGGGGTTTATCCTCGACGGCTTTCCGCGCACGGTGCCGCAGGCGCAGGCGCTGGACGATCTGCTGAAGAAGAAGCACATCAAGCTCGACGCCGTGGTTGAACTTCGCGTCAACGAGAGCGCGCTGCTGCAGCGCGTCGAAACCCGGGTCGCGGAGATGCGGGCGCGCGGCGAGGAGGTGCGCATCGACGACACCCCGGAGGTGCTGTCGAAGCGGTTGGCGAGCTACCGTTCACTGACCGAGCCGCTGATTCACTATTATTCGGAGCGGCGCAAGCTGCTGACGGTCGACGGCATGATGACCATCGAACACGTCACCCGCGAGATTAACCGAATCCTTGCCGCGATCGGAGCCGTGGAAGCCAAGGCCTCCAAAAAGGCCGCCGCGGCCGGGCGGGGGGTAAAGGGCAGCAAAACCGCCGTCAGAACGGTCGCGAAATCCGCGGGCCAGGGTGTCAGGGCTTCGAAGAAAGTCGCCAAAGCCCCCCGGAATGCCGGCAAACCGGTCCCAAAAGGGTCGAAAAAGCCGTCCGGCAAGGTTTCCCTAGGTTCCAGGGCTCGCGCCGCCGAGACCACCAGGAAAACCGCTAAAAAGGTCACGAAAAGGCGAGCTAAGGCATAGAGACGGTTGACGAAACCAAATTGAATCCTTTAATAAGCCCGTATCCAGTCGGATAGTTTTCAGACGATGCCGGGCCCCGCGACATCCAAGGGGAAGGGCGTCGTGTTCGCGTTTGTGAACACCTGCCCGAGATAGCTAAAAACCAGCCGGTCCGCAGATGGATTGGCGACAGGAGAGAAATCCGTGGCCCGTATTGCCGGCGTGAATATCCCGACCAACAAGCGCGTCCTGATCGCGCTCCAGTACATCCATGGCATCGGCCAGAAGAATGCCGCCGAGATCATGGAGAAAGTCAAGATTCCCGATGACCGCCGCGTGTCGCAGTTGAGCGACCAGGAAGTGCTGCAGATTCGTGAAGTGATCGACCGCGACTATCTGGTCGAAGGCGATCTGCGTCGCGAGACCGGCATGAACATCAAGCGTTTGATGGATCTCGGCTGCTATCGCGGCCTGCGCCATCGCCGCGGATTGCCGGTGCGCGGTCAGCGCACCCATACCAACGCGCGCACGCGCAAGGGGCCGGCCAAGTCGATCGCCGGCAAGAAGAAGTAAATTGGCGAACAGCGAATAGGGAATGGCGAATAGTTTCTGTTCGCTACTCGCCATTCGCTACTCGCTTTTCAGGGTGTAGCCGCTGGCATTACGGCGGCGTTTGAGATCGTTGAGAAAGGTTCTGGAATGGGCAAGGAAGCCACCCGCGTCCGCCGCCGTGAGCGCAAGAACATTGCATCCGGCGTCGCGCACGTGAATTCGTCGTTCAACAACACGACCATCACCATCACCGACGCGCAGGGCAATACCATTGCCTGGTCGTCGGCCGGCACGATGGGCTTCAAGGGTTCGCGCAAGTCGACCCCCTATGCCGCGCAGGTCGCGGCGGAAGACGTCTCCAAGAAGGCGCAGGAACACGGCATGCGCACTCTGGAGGTCGAAGTTGCCGGTCCGGGCTCGGGCCGCGAATCGGCGCTTCGTGCGCTGCAGGCCGCGGGCTTCACCGTGACCTCGATCCGCGACGTGACCACGATACCGCACAATGGTTGTCGTCCGCGCAAGCGCCGGCGGGTTTGATTTTTTTCGACCGCGGGCGGCTCGGCCGCCTGCGATGAACTTTGCAATGCATGCGACGCGGACTGATCCGCGATCTCCAACGCCAGTGTTCTAGATGGCAAATCGGCTGGCAAATGGGTGAAACAGTGACGATCCAGAAAAATTGGCAAGAACTCATTCGGCCGAACAAGCTGCACGTAACGCCGGGCACCGACCCGAATCGTTTTGCGACCCTGGTCGCAGAACCGCTTGAGCGCGGCTTCGGCCAGACCCTCGGCAACGCGCTGCGCCGCATCCTGTTGTCGTCGCTGCAAGGTGCAGCGGTGCAGTCGGTGCACATCGACGGCGTGCTGCACGAATTCTCCTCGATCGCGGGCGTTCGCGAGGACGTCACCGACATCGTGCTGAACATCAAGGATATCTCGATCAAGATGCTGGGCGAAGGCCCCAAGCGCATGGTCGTGAAGAAGCAGGGCCCGGGCGCCGTCACCGCCGGTGACATCCAGACCGTCGGCGACGTCACCGTGCTCAATCCGGATCTGCAGATCTGCACCCTCGACGAGGGCGCGGAGATCCGCATGGAGTTCACGGTCGCCGCCGGCAAGGGCTACGTCGCCGCCGAACGCAACCGTCCCGAGGACGCGCCGATCGGCTTGATCCCGGTCGACAGCCTGTTCTCCCCGGTGCGCAAGGTGTCCTACAAGGTCGAGAACACCCGCGAGGGCCAGATCCTCGATTACGACAAGCTGACCATGACCATCGAGACCAACGGCGCGATCAGCCCGGATGACGCGGTGGCCTATGCCGCGCGCATCCTGCAGGATCAGCTCAACGTGTTCGTCAACTTCGAGGAGCCGCGCAAGGAAGTCGCGCAGGAGATCATCCCCGATCTCGCCTTCAACCCGGCGTTTCTCAAGAAGGTCGACGAGCTCGAATTGTCGGTGCGTTCGGCGAACTGCCTGAAGAACGACAACATCGTCTATATCGGCGACCTCGTGCAGAAGTCGGAAGCGGAAATGCTCCGTACCCCGAACTTCGGCCGCAAGTCGCTCAACGAGATCAAGGAAGTGCTGGCTCAGATGGGCCTGCATCTCGGAATGGAAGTGCCGGGCTGGCCGCCGGAGAATATCGACGAGCTGGCCAAGCGCTTCGAGGATCATTACTGATCGAACGATAACCGGGCGCAAGCGCGAAGCGCGTCTTCGCGCTAAATGTCCCGGCTATTGCAATTTTGGGCGAACGCAGGCGGCCCACCTGAGCAACGTGTCCGACGAGCCGTCGCGACAGAAGAAATATTGAGGAATATACCATGCGTCACGGCAAAGTTCATCGGAAGCTCAATCGCACCGCCGAACATCGGCGCGCGATGTTTGCCAATATGTGCGCGGCGCTGATCAAGCACGAGCAGATCGTCACCACGCTGCCGAAGGCGAAGGAATTGCGCCCGATCGTGGAGAAGCTGGTCACGCTCGGCAAGAAGGGCGGCCTTTCCATGCGCCGGCAGGCGATCAGCGAAATGCGCGACCAGGATCAGGTTCGCAAGCTGTTCGATACGCTGGCCACCCGCTACAAGGACCGCCAGGGCGGCTATACCCGCATCATCAAGGCCGGCTTTCGCTACGGCGATAATGCCCCGATGGCGGTGATCGAATTCGTCGACCGCGATGTCGATGCCAAGGGCCTCGATTCCGGTCCGGTGCAGGAAAAGGCCTCGGAAGCCGCCTGAGTTTCGTTGCTGAACTTTTAGTTCAAAAAGCGGCGCCTGGTGCGCCGCTTTTTTATTGGGCAGCCACTACGCGTTGCCGGCGATTGCGGTTGTGCCCGCCACTCCCGATATCTCCGTCATCAACGATGGAGATGAGAATGAAAATCGAGCTTTCGGGAAAGACGGCGCTGGTGACGGGCTCCACTGCCGGCATCGGTCACGCGATCGCCAAAGGCCTCGCCTTGGCGGGCGCGGCCGTGGTGGTCAATGGCCGGACCCAGGCCAAGGTCGACGCCGCGGTCGCCGCGCTGGCCAAGGCCGCGCCCGGCGGCAAGGTCCGGGGCGTCGCCGCCGATGTCTCGACGGCGGCCGGATGCAACACGCTGGTCGCGGCGCTGCCCGACGTCGACATCCTCATCAACAACGCCGGGATCTTCGAACCCAAGGGCTTCTTCGATATTCCCGACGACGACTGGAGCCGCTTCTTCGAGGTCAATGTGATGTCGGGCGTGCGGCTGTCGCGCGCCTATATGCCGGGCATGCTGAAGCGCAATTGGGGTCGCATCGTTTTCATCTCCTCCGAATCGGCGCTGAACATTCCGAAGGAAATGATCCACTACGGCATGACCAAGACCGCGCAGCTCGCGGTGTCGCGCGGCCTTGCCGAGATGACCCGCGGCACCGCCGTGACCGTCAATTCGGTGCTGCCGGGGCCGACGCTGTCGGAGGGTGTCGAAGCCTTTGTGAAGGACCTCGCCCGGCATAACGGCCAGTCGGTGGAGGAGGCGACGGCGCTGTTCTTCAAGCAGGCCCGACCGACCTCGCTGCTGCAGCGCTTTGCCAGCGTCGAGGAGATCGCCAACATGGTGGTCTATGTCAGCTCGAAAGAGGCCTCGGCGACCAATGGCGCGGCACTGCGCGCCGAAGGCGGCATCGTCCAGACCATCGCGTGAAGTGTAGGGATTTGTAGGGTGGGCAAAGGCGCTTCTCGCGCCGTGCCCACCATTCAACACGCACATCGCTAGTGGTGGGCACGGCGCGAAGAGCGCGCCTGTGCCCACCCTGTGATCTGAGGCCTACCAGCCCTCCAGCACGATCTTGCCGCGCGACCTGCCGGATTCCAGCAGCGCATGCGCCCGTTTCAGGTTGGCGGCGTTGATGGTGCCAAAGGTCTGATCGAGCGTGGTGCGCAGCACGCCCTTGTCGATGAGGTCGGCGACGTCGTTGAGCAAGGAGTGCTGGCCGATCATGTCAGCGGTCTGGAACGAACTGCGGGTGAACATCGACTCCCAATGGACAGAGACGGCCTTGCCCTTGAACACGCTGACATTGAATTCCGCGGGATCGTCGATCAATCCATATTTTCCCTGCGGCGCAATGATCTCCGCCAGGGCCTTGTAGTGCTGCTCGGTATTGGTGAGGCTTGCGATCAGTCCCACCGGCGGCAGCTTGAGCTTGTCGATCTGTTCCTTCATCGCCTTTGAATGATCGATCACGGCATGGGCACCAAGATCGAGGCACCATTTTTGCGATTCCGGCCGGGACGCTGTCGCCACCACCGTCAGGCCGGTCAGGCGCCGCGCCAGTTGTATCAGGATCGATCCGACACCGCCGGCGCCGCCGACGATCAGCAGCGTGCGCGGATCGACGCTCTTGCCGGGCACCGCGCCGAGGCGGTCGAACAGCAGTTCCCAGGCCGTGATCGAGGTCAACGGCAGCGCCGCGGCTTGCGCGAACGACAGGGATTTCGGTTTGCGGCCGACGATGCGTTCGTCGACCAGATGAAATTCCGCATTGGTGCCCTGGAGCTGGATCGAGCCCGCGTAGAAAACCTCGTCGCCGGCCTTGAACAGCGTGACATCGGGACCGACCGCATCCACGATGCCCGCGGCATCGTATCCAAGGATTTTGGTCTCGCCTGCGGGTGGCGCGGCGCGCTTGCGCACCTTGTAGTCCACCGGGTTGGCGGAAATCGCCTTCACGGCGACGCGGATGTCGCGCCCGCGCGGCTCCGGTTTTGCGGTCTCGAAATCGATCAATGCATCTTGAGCATCGATCGGCAGTGATTTGGTGTATCCGACGGCCTTCATGAGGCGGTTCTCCCTGTCCCGGCAGCAAACCCCCGGGCTACCGACACTACCTGCTGTCTCGTCAGCGGAATTGCAAGGTTGGAGCGAAAAGCCGGTGTTCGCCCGGCGCCATGATCGCGGCCGAATCGGGCAATAACCGATCACTTCTATTCGCGGGTCGGGAAGCCTATATTCGCCCCACCAATCCCTGGGAATCCTTTCATGAACGTTGTCCGCATTCTCACCGCCTTGCTGGTTTCATTGGCTGCGACGGCCCCGGCGATGTCCCAGGAGCGGCGCGTGCCGGTCTCGCCGGCGGAGTTGAGACTTTCCTACGCGCCGATCGTGCAGCGCGTGCAGCCCGCTGTGGTCAACGTCTATGCCGCCAAGATGGTGCAGAACCGCAATCCGCTGCTCGACGATCCGATCTTCCGCCGCTTCTTCGGCGTACCCGGCCAGCAGCCGGAACAGATGCAGCGTTCGCTGGGATCGGGCGTCATGGTGGATCCGTCCGGTCTGGTGGTGACCAACGTCCACGTCATCGAAGGCGCCGATGAGGTCAAGGTATCGCTTGTCGGACAAGCGCGAATTCGAGGCCGAGATCGTTCTCAAGGACAGCCGCAGCGATCTCGCCGTATTGCGCCTGAAAGACACCCACGAGCAATTCCCGACGCTCGATTTTGCCAATTCCGATGAACTGATGGTCGGCGACGTCGTGCTGGCGATCGGCAATCCCTTTGGGGTCGGGCAGACCGTGACCCACGGCATCATTTCGGCGCTGGCGCGCACCCAGGTCGGCATCACCGACTACCAGTTCTTCATTCAGACCGACGCGGCGATCAATCCCGGGCAATTCGGGCGGCGCGCTGGTCGACATGACCGGCAAGCTGGCCGGCATCAATACCGCGATCTTCTCGCGCTCCGGCGGATCGCAGGGCATCGGCTTTGCCATTCCGGCCAACATGGTGCGCGTCGTGGTTGCCTCCGCGAAGAGCGGCGGCAAGGCCGTCAAGCGGCCGTGGCTCGGCGCGCGGCTGCAGGCGGTGACGCCGGAGATCGCCGAGACGCTGGGACTTCGGCTTCCGAGCGGTGCGCTGGTCGCCAGCGTGGTCCCGAACAGTCCGGCGGCGCGGGCAGGGCTGAAGCTGTCCGATCTGATCGTCGCGATCGACGGGCAGTCGGTCGACGATCCCAACGCCTTCGATTACCGCTTTGCGACCCGTCCGCTCGGGCGGCACTTCGCAGATCGACGTGCAGCGCGCCGGAAAGCCGTTGAAGCTGACCGTGCGCGCTTGAAACCGCGCCGGATACCGGCCGCAACGAAATCGTCCTGACGACGCGCTCGCCGTTCCAGGGCGCGAAGGTCGCCAACATCTCGCCGGCGGTGGCCGACGAACTGCATCTCGATGCCGACACCGAAGGTGTCGTGGTGACCGATCTTGCGGATGACGGAACCGCCGCCAGCGTCGGATTCCAGAAGGGCGACATCATCCTGGCGGTCAACAACCAGAAGATCGCCAAGACCAGCGACCTCGAAAAGGCGACGCGCGAGTCCTCCAGGCTCTGGCGCATCACGCTGGTGCGCGGCGGCCAGCAGATCAACGTCACGCTCGGCGGATGAGCCCGAAGCGACCACGCGAAGCTGCCAACACCGACCTGTTCGCTGCGGCGGGGATGGAGCGGGATGCGCCGCATCCGCTTCCGGACAAACTTCGCCCGCGCACGCTGTCCGATGTGGTCGGACAGGATCATATCCTGGGACCGGACGGCGCGCTGACGCGCATGCTGGCGACGCGCACGCTGGGCTCGCTGATCTTCTGGGGACCGCCGGGCACCGGCAAGACCACGGTGGCGCGGCTGCTGGCGGATGCGACCGAACTGCATTTCGAACAGCTCTCCGCGGTGTTTTCCGGCGTCGCCGACCTGAAGAAGGCGTTCGACGCCGCCCGCGCCCGGCGCGAGATCGGCAAGGGCACGCTGCTGTTCGTCGACGAGGTGCATCGCTTCAATCGCGCGCAGCAGGATTCGTTTCTGCCGGTCATGGAAGACGGCACCGTGGTGCTGGTCGGCGCGACCACCGAAAATCCCTCGTTCGAGCTCAACGCCGCGCTGTTGTCGCGGGCGCGCGTGCTGGTGTTTCATTCGCTCGATCCGGCCGCGATCGAAAAGCTGTTCGCCCATGCCGAAGCGATCGAGGGCAGGAAGCTGCCGCTCGATGCGGAAGCGCGCGCCGTGCTGGTGCGGATGGCCGACGGCGACGGCCGCGCCGCGCTGACGCTCGCCGAAGAGGTCTGGCGCGCCGCGCGCGAAAGCGAGACCTTCAATGCCGAGCAGTTGCAGGACATCCTGCAGCGCCGCGCGCCGATCTACGACAAGTCGGCCGACGGCCATTACAACCTGATCTCGGCGCTGCATAAATCGGTGCGCGGCTCCGATCCCGACGCGGCGCTGTATTATCTCGCGCGCATGATGGACGCCGGCGAAGACCCGCTGTTTCTGGCGCGGCGGGTGGTCCGCATGGCGGTCGAGGACATCGGTCTGGCCGATCCGCAGGCGCTGGTGATCTGCAACGCCGCCAAGGACGCCTATGACTTCCTCGGCCATCCCGAAGGCGAACTCGCGATCGCGCAGGCCGTGATCTATCTCGCCACCGCGCCGAAATCGAACGCCGCCTACAAGGCGTTCGGCGCGGCGATGCGCGCGGCCAAGGAGGGCGGTTCGCTGCTGCCGCCGAAGCACATCCTGAACTCGCCGACCAAACTGATGAAGTCGGAAGGCTATGGCGGCGGCTACGAATACGATCACGACACGCCGGAAGCCTTTTCCGGGCAGGACTATTTCCCGGAAGCGCTGGGCCGCCAGACCTTCTACGATCCGCCCGATCGCGGCTTCGAGCGCGAGATCCGCAAGCGGCTGGATTACTGGGCCAAGCTGCGCCACGCGCGCGGCGAAACATAGCCCGCGTTCACACCGTCAGAGCCCGACGTTACTTTCCGGTTTTCACGAAATCCAGTATCGCGTCGGTCAGTCGGGTGTCCGCGGTGTTGATCGAATACACCTCGGACATGTGACTGTGCTGCGGCAGCAGAATCGCGCGGGCGCATCCGCTCGCGCGTTGGCAGGTAGCTTGCTTCAGGAGGTCGAATTGCTGCACGAAACCGGGCGGGTCCAGTTCGGCGGCAACGATCATCAGCGGGACGTCCGTCCTGAGCAAACCCGCAAGCGAGGATTGTTCGGCATAGCGTGAGGGGTCGGCGCCGAAATAGCTGCGCTCGGGATCACCGAGCGGCGTCGCTGTCAGGTCGTAAATGCCCGACACCAGGATCGCCCCGGCCAGACCGCCGCCCTTCACCGTGTGAAATTCCGGGTGCGACACATAGTTTGCGACGTGCACCGCGCCGGCGGAATGTCCCATCAGATAGATCCGCGCGGGATCGCCGCCGCGTTGAGCGATGTTATCCGAGACCCATTGAACCGCCGCGGCCAGATCCTGCGCTCCGGACGGCCAGACCGCCTGCGGTGCAAGGCGATAGGTGACGTTGACGCCGACAAAGCCGTTCTTCACCGCCCACAGCATGATGTTGTCGTAAAATGGGGTTCCCGGCATGCGCTTGTTGCCCGCCACGAAGGCGCCGCCATGGACGAAGATCAGCACCGGCCGGGACGATGATGCCGTGTCCGGCATGAAGACATCGAGCAGGTTGCGATCGGCGTCGCCGTATTTGACGTCGCGTTCGATCCTGACGCCGGGGTAGGGCTCTTTCTCCTGCAGCTGCGCGTAGAGCTGGACCGTCTTCGGCGGGTCGATGACGCGGCCGATCTCCGCCAGGTGAGCGGCGATATCCGATGGCATCGGGCTCTGCTGGGCCGCTGCCGCCGTCACCGCCGCGATCAATGCCGCGAGAATGGCTAAAACTGGTTTCGGCGCGGCCATCTGGATGCTCCATGTGTTTTGGTTTTTCTCAGCTTAGGGCCTGTTCCGCCTGTCATGACCGAACCCGGGCCTGAATTGTACTGATTTCACCGTGACGATCCGCTGCTTTTGCGCTACCCAACGGCCTAGTTTGGAGCCGCAACCACCATGAGCCGCCGCGTCAAGAGACCACTGGCGAAACGCCCAACGGGCGATCGTCCCAAGGGCGCGCGCCCTTATCGCGGCTCGCAGGCCGAGCGGCCGCCTGCGCGCATCGTCCGGGTGGCAAGCCGGCGGCGCGTTTTCGGCTTCCGCGCCGCGCGCGGCGAAGCCGCCGCCTTTCGTTGCCGAGCCCGAGAAGATCGTCGCCGAGCCGCCGCCGCTGCCGACCAAGGTTCAGACCGTGGTCGTGACCGCGGACGAGAACAACATGCGGGTCGACCGCTTTCTGGAGGCGCGTTTTCCCGGTCTGTCGTTCTCCCATATCCAGCGCATCGTCCGCAAAGGCGAGCTGCGCGTCAACGGCAAGCGCGCCGACAGCAAGGACCGGATCGAAGAGGGCCAGAGCATCCGCATTCCGCCGCTCAAGCTCGATGCGCCCAAGGTCGCCGGAAGCCTCTCGGAGGCGGCGACAAAAACGCTCCAGGCTCTCAAGGACATGATCCTCTATGAGGACGCCGACGTCATGGTGCTGAACAAGCCCGCTGGCCTCGCGGTACAGGGCGGCTCCGGCACCACGCGGCATGTCGATCAGATGCTGGAGGTGATGCGCGATGCCAAGGGCCAAAAACCCCGGCTGGTGCATCGGCTCGACAAGGAAACCGCGGGCTGCCTGCTGATCGCGAAAACGCGATTTGCCGCGACCGCGCTGACCGGATCGTTCCGTCATCGCTCCGCGCGCAAGATCTACTGGGCGCTGGTGGCCGGCGTGCCGAAGCCGAAGCAGGGCCGCATCTCGACCT
This sequence comes from uncultured Alphaproteobacteria bacterium, assembly GCA_963734795.1. Classification (GTDB taxonomy): domain Bacteria; phylum Pseudomonadota; class Alphaproteobacteria; order Rhizobiales; family Xanthobacteraceae; genus Bradyrhizobium. Next base: position 578,973 of record CAVTIW010000003.1, on the reverse strand, counting down.
ATCTCGCCAAGGAAGAGAACGAGGACGACACCATCATGCGCATCGCCGCGCATGGCGACGAGGGCGCCAGCCACGCCGTGACCTATTATGCCGTGGTGGAAACATCGGCGCAGAAGCTGGCCTGGGTGTCGCTGAAGCCGGTCACCGGGCGGACCCATCAATTGCGCGCGCACATGGCGCATATCGATCACGCCATCGTCGGCGACCCCAAATACTTCAACAAGGAAAACTGGCAGCTGCCGGGCGGACTGCAGAAACGGCTGCATTTGCTGGCGCGCCGGATCGTGATTCCGCATCCCCGCGGCGGGGTGATCGACGCCACCGCGCCGCTGCCGCCGCATATGCTGCAATCCTGGAACCTGCTCGGCCTCGAGGCCGACCGGTTCGATCCGATCGAGAATGCGCCTGAAGAGTAATTCATGTTGCGGTTTCCGGCGGGATCACAACATCTTCTCCATGAAACATGCATCAATCTTCGCCTGTGCCCTCCTGATGGCGCTTGCGGGCGGCAGTGCCGCGTCGGCGCAGATGCTTCCGCCGGGCGCCTCGCGGTTCAGCCCGCCGCCGGCGGCACCGCCGCGATCGCCTAAAATCGAGGTGCCGGTGGTGCCGCAGATGGACGCGCCGATCCAGCAGAACTATCAATCGGCGCCGGGTTTGCGCCCGTCCTTGTCATACTCTTGGCCACAGATGACCACTGACCGACAGAAGCCGAAAACATATGCGTGAATTGTTCGATGAGGTGACTGGAAAATCCCCGCTCGATCCGGAGGAAGCGGTCAGGCGCACGCACGCGCGGGCCGCGCCGGAAGCGTTTCTACGCTCACGCCGGCGTCGTCGAATCGTCAGGCGGATTTGCCATCACGCTCGATGACAAGCCGATCCGCACGCCTTCCGGGCGGCCGCTGGTGGCGCCGACCCGAACAATCGCCGACGGCATCGCGGCGGAATGGAATGCCCAGAAGGAGATCATCGATCCCCTGACGATGCCGCTGACCCGATTCGCCAACAGCGTCGTCGATGCCGTGGTCGATCGGGTCGAAGCCGTCGCCGACGACATCGCGAAATATCTCGGGTCCGATCTGCTGTTCTATCGCGCCGGCCATCCGGAGGCGCTGGTGGCGCGGGAGGCCGCCGCTCTGGGATCCGGTGTTGTTCTGGGCAGCGGATGCGCTGGGCGCGCATTTCATTCTCGCCGAGGGGATCGTGCATGTCCGCCAGCCCGATCCCGCGATCGCTGCCGCGCGCGGGGCGCTGCCGGCGGACCCCTGGTCGATCGCGGCGCTGCACGTGGTGACGACGCTGACCGGCTCGGCGCTGCTGGCATTGGCGCTGCTGCATGGCGTGCTCGATCAGGATCAGGTCTGGGCCGCCGCCCATGTCGACGAGGACTGGAACATCGAGCAATGGGGCGTGGACGAGGAGGTGGCCGCGCGCCGCGCGCGCGCGGCTGGTCGATTTCGGAGCCGCCGCTGAGCATCCTCAAATCGCTGAATTCCGGCGATCGGTTAACGAGAGGTTTACGACAGCCGGATAGCTTCGGCCCTCGCATGACCCGGTGAAACCTCACATGTCGATCGTCATCAATCCGACCGTTCCGCATGGTCGCCGCGCCGGGCGTGGCGGCGACCGTGGTGCTGCAGCCGGGGACGGTGGTCAGCGCCCAGGTGCTGCAAATCCTCGGCAACGACACCGGTGCAGATTGCGATCGGCGGCCAGTCGATCGACGTGCTCTCGCAGGTGCCGCTGCAGGCCGGCCAGACGCTGCAGCTTGCGGTTTCGCAGGCGCTCCGATGGCACGATCCGGCTCGCGGTGGTCGGCCCGCAGGGCGGCGCGGCGGCGCACCAGGGGCCGGCCGGTGCCGCCACCGCAGCCTCCGATTCCGTGACCCTGGCGCCCGGCGCCAGCGCCGGTATCGCCGCGCCGACGACATCGGCGGTCGTTGTATCGAACAACCAACTCACGCCACTGGAGGCGCTGGCGGTGTCGGTCGCAGCGCAAACCGCGGCGACCCAGCAGACCAGCCTGGCGCCGCTGTTCGCCAATCTCGGCGTCGCCGCCGGGCTCGACCGGCCTGCCGCCGCAGGTGCAACAGGCGGTGGCGCAAGTGCTGGCGCAGCGGACCAGCCTCGATCCTGGCCTGAGCGGCGACGACATCAAGCAGGCGTTCCAGAGTTCCGGCCTGTTTCTGGAAGCCGCGCTGGCGTCCGGATCGGCTTCCGCGTCGGGCGGCACGCCGGATCTCAAGGCGGCGCTGATCGTGCTGCGGCAGGTGCTGACTGACATCGCTCAATGGCGCGACGGCTACTGCGACTACGTCGGCGCCGCCAACGGCGGTGATGCAGCCGGGAACGACACCGGGGCCGGTGGTGCCGGAGCAGGCCGCGCAGCCATCGATTCAAGGTTCGCCGCAGCCGGTTACGATAACGGTCGAGCCGGAAATGCCGACGACGGCATCGCCCGCGCTGGCGCCGCTGCTCGCATCCGAAATCGTCGCGCCCGCGGTTTTGCTGCGGGGCGAGACGTCACCGATCCCGGAAGGTATTCTCGAGCTCGGCGCGAACGCGGTTATTTCATCCGCGTCGACGCCGGCAGACGCCGCCGCGCGCAGTGTCGCCAGCAGCGCCGCGCTCAATCTGCTGCAGGAAGTCGTTCAGGCCGGTCCGCTGACGGCGGGAAATCCGTCGCGGCTGGTGTTCGACGATGGCCTGATGCTGTCGCTGTTGCCGGCGGTGGCCGGGGCTCGCGTCCTGAACGTCGATGACGCCGAATTCGCGCGCACCAATATGCCGCCGCCGCCGATTCGCGGCGCGTTGCCGTCGGCGCAGCCCGTCGCTGCCGGCGATCGCTGGTATCGAATTCGCCGCTCGAGACCGCCATGCACCATCTGCTCGCCGACACCGATGCCGCGATCGCGCGGCAGACGCTGTTGCAGGTGGCCTCGCTGCCGGGTCAGACCGACACCACGGCGTCGCGGCTCGATCCGACCGCGCCGCGATGGAATTTCGAAATTCCGTTCGCGACACCGCAGGGAACGGCGATGGCGCAGTTCGAAATCTCGCGCGACGGCGGCGGCAGCGAGGTCGAAGCGGCCAAACGGGTGTGGCGGGCGCGGTTCTCGCTCGACGTCGAGCCGGCCGGTCCGGTCCATGCGCATGGTGTCGCTCAGCGGCGACCGGACCTCGGTGCGGATGTGGGCGGAACGGCCTGCGACCGCGGAGCAATTGCGCGCCGGCGTCTCGCAACTCAGTCAGGCGCTGAGCCGCGCCGAACTGCAGCCCGGCGATATCGTGATCCGCGACGGCGCGCCGCTGCAGTCGGCCTCGGCGCCGGCCGGGCATTTTCTGGATCGCGCGCTATGAGCGAAAGCAAAGCAGCCAGCTTGCGGTCGCGCTGCATTACGACAGGTCGGGCGCGCCGCGGGTCGTCGCCAAGGGCAGGGGTAGCATCGGCGCCAAGATCATCGAGGTCGCCAAGGCCCATGACATCCCGATCGAGGAGAACGAAGTGCTGGCCGGCGCGCTCTCCAACGTCGAACTCGGCGATGAAATTCCGGCGGAACTGTACAAGGCGGTGGCGGAAGTGCTGATTTTCGTGCTCCGGCTGTCGGGGCGAATTCGCTAGAGCTCTGTTTCCGATCTGTCATTGTTTTACCACGATGCCGATCCGCATCGTGGCCGCCGCCTCTCAATTACACCGGATGCTGCCGTGATCGATCGTCGCCATGCTGCTCGGCCTGCTTGCCGCCGCGAGCGTTTTGCCGTCGCGCAGCTTTGCCGACGTCGCACCCCAGCGCAGCGAGATCCGCGAGGATCTGGCCAGGCATTTTACCGACGAGGGAACCGTCGGCACCTTCGTCGGCTACAAGGTCGACGATTATCTGGTGATCGCCAGCGACAAGAATCGTTCCGGGAGAGGCGAAGCTGCCGGCCTCGACCTTCAAGATTCCGAATTCGGTGATCGCGCTGGAGACCGGCGTGGTCGGCGATCCCGACAAGGACATGTTCAAGTGGGACGGCGTGGTCAGGAGCATCGAGGCCTGGAATCGCGACCACACCATGCGCTCGGCGATCGCCGCGTCCGCGGTGCCGGTCTATCAGGAGATCGCGCGGCGCATCGGCGCGGAGCGGATGCAGAAATATCGTCGACCTGTTCGAATACGGCAACCGCGATATCGGCGGCGGCATCGACCAGTTCTGGCTGACCGGCAATCTGCGCATCGATCCGGTGCAGCAGATCGATTTCGTCGACCGGCTGCGGCGCGGCGCGCTGCCGGTCTCGAAACGCAGCCAGGATCTGGTGCGCGATATCCTGCCGGTCACCAAGGTCGGCGATTCCATCATCCGCGCCAAGTCCGGCCTGCTGGGCGCCGAAATCGGCAAGCCGTCGCTGGGCTGGATGGTCGGCTGGGCCGAGAAGGGCAGCGCGCCAGACGGTGTTTGCGCTCAATCTCGATTGCATCGAGCCGCGCCATATCGCCGACCGCATGAAGCTGACGCAGCAATGCCTCGGCGATATCGGCGCGATCTGATCCATCGTGGCGGAGGTATCATTCGGCTGGCGCACGCAAATGCGGCTGGACTAACTTCTTCCGGCTATAAAAAACGCCTGGAGGAAATCATGAAATCCGCCATCTGGATGTCGTCGCTCGCGGTTGCCGCCGCCGGTGGCTGGCTCGCCGCCACGATATTCGCGCAGCCCGCGACCAGCAAGGAGCCGCGCTTTCCGCAACTGACCATGGACCAACTCAACGACGCGCAAAGGCCGCTCGGCGAGCAGGTCATGAAGGTCTCCAGCGTCGGCCTTGGCGGGCCGTACAATCCGATGATCCGCAGCCCGGTGCTGGGCCAGCGGCTGTTCGACCTGTTTCACTATCTGCGCTGGGAAACCTCGGTGCCGACCAGGCTCAACGAATTTGCGATCCTGATCATCGGCCGGCAATGGCGCTCGCAGGTCGAATGGTATGCGCACGCGCCGCTGGCGGCGAAGGCGGGACTGTCGGCCGACATCATCGCCGAGCTGAAGGCCGATCAGCGACCGTCCAAGATGGCCGAGGACGAGGCGCTGGTGTACGATTTCGTCACCGAGCTCACCACCACGCAAAAGGTTTCCGACGAAACCTTTGCCCGGGCGCAAGAAGCTGTTCAACGACCAGCAGATCGTGGACTTGACGGCGGTGGCCGGCAATTACGTCATGGTCGCGATGATGCTGGCGATGGCGGAGGAAACCACGCCCCCCGGCAAGGAGCCGCCGTTCAAGCTCGGCGAGAAGTAAGTTCGTTCACGCCGTCTATCGCAGCGTCGTTCCGACGGATGTGTCGTCCCGCGAAGGCGCGGATCCAGTACGCCGCGGCCGTTCGATTCTATCGCCGACGCCACCGAATACTGGGCGCCGGTCAAGCCGGGCGATGACACCCGCCAACGCTATCCCAGCGTGACGTTAGTGAAAGCCGGTTTCCCGCGCGCAAAATGCCGTGTTAGAACCCGCTTGAATCCAGCGGGAATGCAGACATGAAAGACATCCTGGACACCCTCGAGGAACGCCGCGCCGGCGCCAAGCTCGGCGGCGGCGAGAAGCGCATCGAGGCGCAGCACGCCCGCGGCAAGCTGACCGCGCGGGAGCGCATCGAGCTGCTGCTCGACAAGGGCTCGTTCGAGGAATTCGACATGTTCGTCGAGCACCGCTCGGTGGAATTCGGCATGGAAAAGACCAAAGTGCCGGGCGACGGCGTCGTCACCGGCTGGGGCACCGTCAACGGCCGCAAGACCTTTGTGTTCGCCAAGGATTTTACGGTGTTCGGCGGGTCGCTGTCCGAGACCCATGCGCAAAAAATCGTCAAAATCCAGGACATGGCGATGAAGGCGAGGGCGCCGATCATCGGGCTCTACGACGCCGGCGGCGCGCGGATCCAGGAAGGCGTCGCCGCGCTGGCCGGCTATTCCTATGTGTTCCGCCGCAACGTCATCGCCTCCGGCGTGATCCCGCAGATCTCCGTCATCATGGGGCCCTGCGCCGGCGGCGACGTCTATTCGCCCGCCATGACCGACTTCATCTTCATGGTGAAGAACACCAGCTACATGTTCGTCACCGGGCCCGACGTGGTGAAGACCGTCACCAACGAGGTCGTGACCGCGGAAGAACTCGGCGGCGCCTCGGTGCACGCCACGCGCTCCTCGATCGCCGACGGTGCGTTCGAGAACGACGTCGAGACGCTGCTGCAGATGCGCCGGCTGATCGATTTCCTGCCGTCCAACAACACCGACGGCGTGCCGGAATGGCCGAGTTTTGACGATATCGGCCGGGTCGACATGTCGCTGGACACGCTGATCCCGGATCATCCGAACAAGCCCTACGACATGAAGGAACTGATCCTGAAGGTCGTCGACGAGGGCGACTTCTTCGAGATATCCGAGACCTTTGCCAAGAACATCGTCACTGGATTTGGCCGCATCGCCGGGCGCACCGTCGGCTTCGTCGCCAACCAGCCGATGGTGCTGGCGGGCGTGCTCGACAGTGACGCCTCGCGCAAGGCGGCGCGCTTTGTGCGATTCTGCGACGCCTTCAACATTCCGATCGTCACGTTTGTCGACGTGCCGGGCTTCCTGCCGGGCACCGCGCAGGAATATGGCGGACTGATCAAGCATGGCGCCAAACTGCTGTTCGCCTATTCGCAATGCACGGTGCCGCTGGTGACGGTGATCACGCGCAAAGCCTATGGCGGCGCGTTCGACGTGATGGCCTCGAAGGAAATCGGCGCCGACATGAACTACGCCTGGCCGACCGCGCAGATCGCCGTGATGGGCGCCAAGGGCGCGGTCGAGATCATCTTCCGCGGCGACATCGGCGACGCCGAGGCGATCGCCGCGCGCACCAAGGAATATGAGGACCGCTTCCTGTCGCCCTTCGTCGCCGCCGAGCGCGGCTATATCGACGACGTCATCATGCCGCACTCGACCAGGCGGAGAATCGCGCGGGCGCTCGCCATGCTGCGCGACAAGAATGTCGAGATGCCGATGAAGAAGCACGACAATTTGCCGTTGTGACATAAAACAATTCTCATCATTCCCCGATGCGCAATTGCGCATTTGTGGCGGTCGGCAATCGCCGACCTGAGGCGCAGACCCGGAATCCATACTCCCCGTCGTGGGTGTGGATTCCGGCTCATCGCTTTGCGATGCCCCGGAATGACGGGTGGGGCATGAGGCGGATGGGTTTGGGTGCTACTGTATGTGAATAATTTTCGCACGGAGAATGCCCATGCCCTCGGCCTATTTCGTCGTCCGCGCTGTCGTTTCCGATGCCTCAAAACGCGCGGCGTTTGATGCGTGGTATCACCGCGAGCATCTGCCCGACGCCGCCAAGGCGTTCGGCGTCACCAAGGCATGGCGGTTCTGGAGCGTTAGCGATCCCTCGCTGCATCAGGCGAGTTACGAATTCGCCGACCGGGCCGCGCTCGATCGCGCCATGAGCGGTGACGCGCTCAAGACGCTTGTCGCCGAATTCAACCGCTGCTGGCCCGAGGTCACGCGGACGCGCGAGCTGTTCGTGCTGGCAGAGGAATTCAACGCGGCGTGAGGACGAAGCGGGGCAGGATTTCGACGACCACCTCAGGCGACAAGATAGATCGCGACCGAAACCCGCGGCGTCGTCCCGGCGTGCGCCGGGACGACGCCGCGGTCGTTGCATCGCCGCTGTCGCATCCGCGTCGCAATCACTGCCGCGCGGTTCAGCGACCGTTCATTCAGGCACGGCAAAACTCCCCCGCCGGTTGCCAGACACAGGGGAGGAGATGTCACGGAACGGCGCCATCTTCTCATTGCTGCAAGCGCGAAGGCCGCGCCGTTGCCGCCGATGGCAGCGGATCAGGGCCTGGCGCCACCGTCGCGGGTAGCGCGCCTCCGCGCTACCCGACTGCCACATCGTTGTTCGTGTTGTCAGCGTAAATTCGAATCTGCCGCGCCGCGGCGGAATCACTGGAAAGGAAATGCCCATGAAACTGCTTGCTGCATCTGCATTCGTTATCGGCCTCGGTCTGATGACGGTGTCCGCCCAGGCGATGCCGGTTTACCAGACCGATAAGCCCGCTTCGAACGAAATCATCCGCGTCGCGCAGGGTTGCGGCCCCGGCTTCCACCGCGGCCCCGCCGGCGCATGCCGGCCGCTCTATAATTGTCCTCCGGGCTGGCATACCGGGCCGTACGGAAAGAAGTGCTTTAGAAACTGACGCCGTGGCTGGGGCAGGGGCCGTGATGTCGGTCCCTGTCTTCCGCGAGCGGCAGCATCGATTCACCCAGCAAGATCATTTCGCCAGAAAGCCGAGCATCAGCTCGTTGAATTTTTGCGGGCTGGTCGAGAAACACCAGGTGCCCGGCATTCGCGCAGCACCTCGGCGCGGGCATCCGGCATTTTGGCCGCAAGCGCTTGGGCGAGTTCGGCGTTATGCCCCATCTTCGGCCGCAGCGCCTCCGGCGCATTGGGCCGGCCCGGCGCGTTGTGATCGTCGGCGCCCATGATGAACAGCGTCGGTTCGGTAATCAGCGGAATTTCGTGCACCACCGGCTCGCGGTAGATCATCTGCGCCGAGTTGACGAAGGCGCGCAGCCAGCGCGGATATTCCGAACTGCCCTTGATGTTGAAGCGCGCGTCGATGAACGGCGTGACCTGGTCCGGCGGCAGCTTTAGCGAATAATTGGTTTCGAGCTGCTTGCGGTAGCCGTCGGCGGTCAGCCTGTCCTCGCTCTCCAGAATTTTCTCGGTCGGCGTCGGCGGCACATAGAGCCGGTAATCCTCAAGCCCGATCGGCGCCGCCAGCAACAGATGATTGACCCGCTCCGGATAGGCGCGCGCGATGCGCACGCCGAGCATGCCGCCCAGCGAATGCGCGACGATATCGGCCCTGGCGATTTGCAGATGATCGAGCAGCGCGATGGTGTTGCGCGCCAGGGTGTCGAAGTGCAGGTCGGCCGACGGCTTGGAGGATTTGCCAAATCCGATCTGGTCCGGCACCACCACGCGGTAGCCGGCCTCATTCAGCGTCTTGATGACCGGCGCCCAGTAGCTCGACGGGAAATTGCGGCCATGCAGCAGCACCACGACGCGGCCGTTCGGCTGCGCCGGCGCCACGTCCATATAGGCCATCCGCACCTGCTCGCCGTCATTGACCAGCGGCAGCATGCTGACGGGGTATGGATAGGCAAAGCCTTCAAGGCCGATGCCATAGGGTTCGCGCTGCACGGGCTCGCGCGGCGCCGGCGGATATGGCAGGGCAGCAGGAGGGCGGTGGCGGCAAACAACGCAGCAACGAAAACGCGATTCATCGAATACTCCGAAGGTGAAAAGGCATTCGACAGTGTCTTGGTGCCGCGATCTTGCGATGTAAAGCGGGCCGGCTTCACGACTTCTTGTCCATGCGTCGAGGCGAGCGGCGGCGCGCTTATTCGCTCTCGCCGAACAGCGCTGCGAACCGCTTCTCGCCGTTGCGGGTGAAATTGACGACGCGGCTGCCGGGGGCGGCGTCGCGCGCGGCCCATTTCAGTTCCGTGAATCGGGTCATGATGGCCGCGCCCAGCGTGCCGGCCAGATGATGCCGCCGCTCGCTCCAGTCGAGGCAGGCCTTGCACAACGGACGACGCGGATGGGCGAGGGTTTCGGCCGATATCTGCAAGGTTCGGGTCAGGAAACGTTCGCCCTCGGCGGTCAGCTCGATGTCCTGCTTCCGCTGCCGGATCAGCCGCTGCTGCTTCATGCTGTCGAGCATCTGCACGCCGAGATCGCCGGCGAGATGATCGTAGCAGACCCGCGCGCGGCGCAGCGCCGGATCCTTTGGCCCGGTGCGCACCCGCATGTGGCCGGCGCGGGCGGCAAGGCCTTCGAGGCCCTCGAGCACGCCGGCGACGTCGGGATCGCTGAGGCGATAATAGCGGTGGCGGCCCTGTTTCTCCTGCTCGATCAGGCCGCCGGCCTCCAGCTTGGCGAGATGCGAACTCGCGGTCTGCGGCGTGATGCCGGCCTGGTGCGCCAGTTCGCTCGCGGTCAGCGCGCGGCCGGTCATCAGCGCCGTCAGCATGTTGGCGCGCGCGGGATCGCCGACCAGTGCGGCGACCATGGCGATATCGGGACCTGCTTTCATAGTTCGATGTTAACCGAAGCATTGACGTCGATCAAGCGGCTAGGCTCAAAATCGTCATTGCGAGGAGCGCTTGCGACGAAGCAATCCAGCCACAAGCAGAATGGATTGTTCGTCGCCAACGGGCCGCGCGTTCGCGCAACCCGTTGGCTTCCCGCAATGACGGAACGCACTTGCACGCTTCAAAGAGTTTCGGAGGTTGCCGTGGCCGTCACCGTTTTCATCCGCTACCAGCTCGATCCGTTCAAGCGCGCGATGTTCGAGCAATACGCCAAATGCTGGCTCACGATCATTCCGCGATGCGGCGGCGATCTCGTGGGCTACTGGATGCCGCATGAAGGCACCAACAACATTGCGTTCGCGCTGATTTCCTTCGAAAATCTCGCCGCCTATGAAACCTATCGGGCCCGGCTGCGCAGCGATGCCGAGGGCATGGCCAACTTCAATTTCGCCGAAGCGAACAAATTTATTCTCGCGGAGGAGCGAACATTTCTGCGTCGGGTGGTATCGGAGAGCATGCCGAAATGATGCTTCCCGAAACGAAAGCGAGAGCGCGATGATAGCGGTGATTTTCGAAGTCCGGCCCAAGCCGGAACATAAACAGCACTACCTCGATCTTGCGGCCGAGTTGAAGCCGATCCTGGAGACCATCGATGGCTTCATCTCGGTCGAACGGTTCGAGAGCCTGACCGAAAAAGGCAAGATCCTGTCGCTGTCGTTCTTCCGCGACGAAGCCGCCGTCGCGGCCTGGCGCAATGTGCCGCAGCACCGCGAGACCCAGGGCAAGGGCCGCACATTCATTTTCGACAACTATCGGCTGCGCATTGCCGGGGTGATCCGCGACTACGGCATGAACGATCGGGAGCAGGCACCAAAGGACAGCCGGGCGGTGCACGACACGCACTAGCGTGCAGCGCCCGGCGTGACTATCGTTGCGTAACCAAACAGCGAAAGGGAGAGATCATGCCGGCAACACCAGCGGAAAAGCGAATCGCCTTTCACAAGCTGCACGAAGCCGGATGCTTCGTGCTGCCCAACCCCTACGATGTCGGCGGCGCACGGGCGCTGCAGCATCTCGGCTTCAAGGCGATCGCCTCCACCAGCGCGGGCTATGCCTGGTCGATCGGGCGGCCCGACAATCGCGCCACCCTTGAAGACGTGTTGCAGCATCTCACCGCGCTGTGCGACGCGGTCGATCTGCCCGTCAACGCCGATTTCGAGGGCGGCTTCGCGCACAAGCCGGAGAAAGTCGCCGCCAACGTCGCGCGCGCGGTCAAGACCGGCGTGGCCGGATTGTCGATCGAGGATTCCACCGGCGATGCGACAAAGCCGCTGTACGAGCGCGCCTTCGCGATCGAGCGCATCAGGGCGGCGCGCGCGGCGATCGACGCCGACGAGAGCGGCGTATTGTTGACCGGGCGCTGTGAGGGCTTTCTGGTCGGGCAGGCCGATCTCGACATGGTGATCGACCGGCTCAACGCCTATGCCGAGGCGGGCGCCGATTGCCTCTATGCGCCCGGCATCAAGTCGAAGGAGCAGATCGCCGCTGTGGTGAAGGCCGTGCATCCCAAGCCGGTCAATCTTCTGCAAGGCTGGCCAGGCCTTAGCGTTGCGGAAGCGACCGATCTCGGTGTCCGCCGCATCAGCGTCGGCGGCTCGCTGGCGCGGGCAGCCTGGGGCGGTTTCATGCGCGCGGCGCGCGAGATCGCGGAGCAGGGGACGTTCAACGAATTCGGCAAGGGCGCTCCCGGCGCCGAATTGAACAAGATGTTCAGCTGACACGCCAACAAATGCCGCGGACAAATCCGTTGCCCGCGGCGCGGTCAGTTCAGATCGTTCGTGCTTCCATTATTTGTTGGCCGGCGGCATCGAGTTGGTCGGCGGGTTGCCGGAGCGGTTCATGTCCTGGCCGGTAGGAGCCGCGGATGGCGGCGCCTGCGGGCGTGCCGGAGCCGCACCTGTCGTTACCCCCGGACCGGTATTGGCGCCCGGGGTTACGTCACGCATGCCGGGAGGAGTTCCGGGAGGCGACGGCTGGGCAGTGTTCTGCGCGGTCGACGGCTGGGCGGTGTTCTGGGCGGTCGAAGAGGTGCCGGCCTGGTTGATCGACGTATTGTTCAGACCGTAGAAAACCGCGCCAAGAATCACGGCGATGGCAACGGCGAACATCGCGATCCTGCCGCCGCTGGCGGGACCCTCGGCGAGTTCAGGATCGGGCTGCAACTCATTGTCGAGACGCGCCGAGCGGCGAAAGTCGTCGTTGTCGGAACTGGAACGATAGGGGGCGTCCGGGGAACGATAAGGATCGTTCGGATTGCGTTCGTTGGCCATGATAGGTTCCTCCATTACCCCAAGACAATCGCGGGACGCGGCAGGGGTTCCTGATTCAAGCGATCTTTCCGCGCTGCAAGGAGGAACCTGGATGGAACAAAAAGAGGCATCACTTTTCCTGCCGCGCCTTCGCCACCTGCGCCGGCGTCACCGCGGGCGCCGCATTGCCCCACGAATTGCGGATATAGGTCGCGACATCGGCGATCTCCTGATCCGACAATTTTTCGTCGTAAGCCGGCATCGATCCGGTATTGGGCGCGCGCGGCGTCGTCACGGTCTGGGCGCCGTCGAGCATAATGCGCAGCGTGCTTAAGGGATCGGCCGACTGCAGATTGGCGTTGCCGGGCAGCGGCGGATAGATCCGCGGCGCCCCTGATCCATCGGCCTCATGGCAGGCGATGCAGGCGTGGGCGTAGATCGCCGCACCCGCCGTCATGTCCGGCTGCGGCGGCGGCGTCACCGCCGGTTCCGGCGCGCCCGCCGGCAGGTCCTTGAGGTAGATCGCGATCGCGCGGACGTCAGCGTCGCTCATCCGCGAGGTCGAATTGACCACGACTTCGGCCATCAATCCGTCGGCATGGCTGCGGCCGTTGCGGCCGCTCTGCAAATATTCGACGATGTCGTCGATGCTCCATGATTTGAGCCCGCTGCGGGCAGCGCTGTCCAGCCGCGGCGCAAACCAGCCCTGCACCCGGCCGCCGCCATATATTCGGCCACGCCTGTCGGCGCCGAACAAATTCTTGGGCGTGTGGCAGGCGCCACAATGCGCTGCGCCGGTGACGAGGTAACCGCCGCGATTCCATTCCGGGCTTTTCTGCTGGTCCGGCTCGAAAATACCGGGCCGGAAGAATAGAAAATCCCAGACGCGCATCACCACGCGGTAATTCAGCGGCCAGCGCAATTGCGGCGGCGACCGCGCATTGCGGAATGGCGTCAGCGTCGCGAGATAGGCCCGGATCGCCAGAAGGTCGTCGCGGGTCATTTTGGTGAAATAAGGGTAGGGGAACGCCGGGTAATATCGTGAACCGTCGGGCGCGATGCCATGGCGGAGCGCGCGGGTGAATTGTTCGTCGCTCCAGGCGCCGATGCCAGTGTCGCGATCGGGCGTCAGGTTCGGCGAAAAGATCCCGCCGAACGGGGTGTCGATACGCTTGCCGCCGGCGAACGGCCTGGCGGGATCGGCGGTATGGCAACTGGCGCAATCGGCCGCCTCGCTCAGCGCCTTGCCGCGCGCGATCGTCTCGGTCGAGGGCTCGGACTGCGCCTGGCCTGAAGCTGACGCAGTGCACAAAAGCACGATCGCGAGAATCGCCCGCATGGCGCGATGTCCTCCCTGCACCATTTCATCTCTCCCTGACGGCACTATAGCGTGAAACCAGGTCGCAGGGCCGCCACGTCGTTTCGCACCGGCCCTATGCAGCGACATAAGCGAAAAAGGTTGCCGTCGATTCGGGCATGAAATTGCGATCTGCGGATGCGTGGCTCCATTGCCGAGATTTGTGATGCGCCGGGCGCAAAAACCGACATAGACTGGTTCTAACGAATTGAATGACTAAGTAAAAACAGCCGCAGCGGCCAACCGCCGTTCAGGGCTTAAGAGGGCGGAATGGGAATCAACCAAGGTCCGATCAGTCTCGATCAGAAATACACCCAGGAGTCAGGCCATGTCTTCCTGACCGGGATTCAGGCGCTGGTCCGCTTGCCGATGGCGCAGATCCGCCGCGACCGCGCCGCGGGTCTCAACACCGCGGGCTTCGTCACGGGATACCGGGGGTCGCCGCTCGGCGGCTACGACCAGCAGCTGATGGCGGCGCGAACACACCTCGAGCAATACAACATCAAGTTCCAGCCCGGCGTGAACGAAGACCTCGCGGCCACCGCGATCTGGGGCTCGCAGCAGCTCAATCTTTCGGCCGGCGCCCGGCACGATGGCGTGGTCGGCATCTGGTACGGCAAGGGTCCCGGCGTCGACCGCTGCGGCGACGTGTTTCGCCACGGCAATGCCGCGGGCTCGGCGAAAAACGGCGGCGTGCTCTGCCTTGCCGGCGACGATCACGGCGCCAAGTCCTCCACCGTGCCGCATCAGTCGGACCACGCCTTCATCTCCGCGCTGATGCCCTATCTTTATCCCTCCAGCATCCACGAAATGATCGAGATGGGACTGCTGGGGATCGCGATGTCGCGCTATTCCGGCTGCTGGGTCGGCATGAAGGTGATCACCGAGACCGTGGAGACCACGGCGGAGATCGACCTTTCCGACGAGATGAAGCCCTTCATCATCCCCACCGATTTCGAGATGCCGCCCGGCGGGCTCAATCTGCGCTGGCCCGACGACCGCTACGATCAGGACCGGCGCCTGCAGGACTACAAGGGTTTTGCCGCGATAGCGTTTGCCCGCGCCAACAAGGTCAACCGCATCACCATGGATTCGCCGAACGCGCGGTTCGGCATCATGGCCTCGGGCAAGAGCTATGAGGATATCCGGCAGGCGCTGCGCGAACTCGGGGTAACCCCGGAAGTCGCCGCCAAGATCGGCCTGCGACTTTACAAGATCGGCATGCCGTGGCCGCTGGAGCCGCAAGGTGTGCGTGAATTCGCCGTCGGGCTTGAAGAAATCCTCATCGTCGAGGAACGCCGCGAGATCGTCGAGAACCAGGTCAAGCAGGAACTGTTCAACTGGCGCGACGACGTCCGCCCGCGCATCATCGGCAAGATGGACGACCACGACAAGCGTTTCCTCCCATTCGCCGAGGAACTCAGCGTCGCCTCGCTGGCAAGCTCGCTGACCGAGCGGCTGCTGCGGCTCAATCTCAATCCCGAAATCGCCGCCATGCTGCGCGCCAAGGCCGACTGGTTCAACGGCCGCCAGGCCACGCAGATGCAGGCGGTGGCGCCGATCACCCGCACGCCGTATTTCTGCTCGGGCTGCCCGCACAACACCTCGACCAAAGTGCCGGAAGGCAGCCGCGCCTTCGCCGGCATCGGCTGCCACTTCATGGCGCTGTGGATGGACCGCAACACCGAGACCTTCACCCATATGGGCGGCGAGGGCGTGCCGTGGGTCGGCGTCGCGCCCTTTACCGACGAAAAACACGTGTTCGCCAATCTCGGCGACGGCACCTATTTCCACTCCGGCAGCCTTGCGATCCGCCAGGCCATCGCCTCCAAGGCCAACATCACCTACAAGATCCTCTACAATGATGCGACCGCGATGACCGGCGGCCAGCATGTCGACGGCGACCTGTCGCCGCAGCAGATCACCTTCCAGCTGCACAGCGAAGGCATCCGCGATATTTACCTGGTGTCGGAAAATCCCGACGCCTATCCGGCCTCCGAAATCGCGCCCGGCACCATGACCGCGCATCGCGACCAACTCGATGCGGTCATGAAGACGCTGCGCGAGGTGAAGGGCGCCTCCGCGATCGTGTTCGTGCAGACCTGTGCCGCCGAAAAGCGCCGCCGCCGCAAACGAGGAACGCTGGAAGATCCGGCGCGCCGCGTGCTGATCAATCCCGCGGTGTGCGAAGGCTGCGGCGATTGTTCGGTGCAATCGAACTGCATCTCGGTCGAACCGCTGGAGACCGAGATGGGGCGCAAGCGCACCATCAATCAGTCGAGCTGCAACAAGGACTATTCCTGCCTCAAGGGTTTTTGCCCGTCCTTTGTCACGGTGGACGGCGGCAAGCTGCGCCGCCGCGCGCCGGCCGATCTCGGCAATATCGGCGAGCTGCCGGAACCGGCCTCGCGGCCCTCGCTGGAGCGGCCCTACAATGTCGCGGTCGGCGGCGTCGGCGGCACCGGCGTGCTGACCATCGGCGCGCTGCTCGGCATGGCCGCGCATATCGAGGGCAAGGCCAGCATGATCCTGGACATGTCCGGCCTTGCGCAAAAGGGCGGCGCGGTGCTGAGCCATGTCCGGCTCTCCGAACATACCGCCGACGTCACCTGCTCGCGCATCGTCACCGGCACCGCCGATCTCGTGATTGCCGCCGACGAAGTCGTGGCGGTCGCGAAGGACACCATCTCGCTGTGCGAATCCGGCCGCACCTTTGGGGTCATCAACACCCACCTCATTCCGATCGCGGATTTCATCATGAACCGCGATTTCAACTTCCAGAGCCGCAAGGTCAGCAACGTGCTGGAAACGGCGCTGCGCAAGGATTCGTCGTTCTTCGATTTCACCAAGCCCGCCGAAATCCTGCTGGGCGATTCCATCGCCACCAACATGATGATGATGGGCTATGCCTATCAGAAGGGCTTGTTGCCGCTGTCGGCCAAATCGATCGAGCAGGCGATCGAGATCAACGGGGTGGCGATCAAGATGAACACCCAGGCGTTCCAGCTGGGGCGTCTGGCGGCGGCCGATCCGGCGCGGCTGGTGGCGATGATCAAGGACCAGGACGAGACGGTGGCGCCGAAGACGCTCGACGCAATGTCGCTCGACGAAATCATCGCGCATCGCAGCGCGCTTTTGACCGACTATCAGAACGACAAGCTCGCCGAACGCTATCGCCATCTGGTGACGCAGGTGCGCGATGCCGCGACGCAAGGCGGCTTTGGCGACGAATTGCCGCGCGCGGTGGCGATCAACTACGCCAAACTGCTCGCCTACAAGGACGAGTACGAGGTGGCGCGGCTCTACACCGACGGCAGGTTCGAAAAGCAGCTTCGCGACCAGTTCGACGGCGATTTCAAGATCAGCTTCAATCTCGCGCCGCCGCTGCTGGGCGGCGGCACCGACGCGCTGGGACGGCCGCGCAAGCGCGCCTTCGGCGCCTGGATGATGCCGTTGTTCAAAATTCTCGCCGGCCTGCGCGGCCTGCGCGGCACGCCGTTCGATATCTTCGGCCGCAGCGCCGATCGCAGGCTCGAACGCGATTTGATCGCCGGCTACGAGAAGGACGTCGCCACGGTGCTCGGCGTGCTGTCGCCGGTGACGCTGGAGACCGCGATCGAACTGCTGTCGCTGCCGGATCGCATCCGCGGCTACGGGCCGGTGAAGGAGAAAGTCGGTCGTGGATGCAAAAGCGCGTTACGCGCAGCTGGCCGCCGATCTCGTCAACCCGCCGCCCGCACCGCGGCAAATCGCGGCGGAGTAGGATATCTCGTGCCCCGGATGCTGCGCAGCGCGTCGCTCTTGCGGCATCCGGGGCCCATGGGACGGCATACAGTATATGGATCCCGGCTCTGCGGGGCAGCGCGAAGAGCGCTGCACCGCGTCCGGGACATGCCAAAGCGCTGATGGTGGGCACGGCGCGAAGAGTCCGCCTTTGTCCATCCTGCAATTCTTTCCTACATTCCGCGCCGCGGGATAGCTCTGCGCAGTTTGCGGGGCGGTGCGCGCTTGCCAAGGCCACGCTGACAGGCCACAAAACCGCTGGCAAGAAACATCAGCGGAGAGCTGTATTGAGCATCAAGGGCAAGGCCTATCTCGCCGGGATTTACGAGCACCCGACCCGGCATGCACCCGATAAATCCACCGCACAGCTTCATGCCGAAGTCGCCAAGGGCGCATTGGAAGACGCCGGCCTGACCAAGGCCGATATCGACGGCTATTTCTGCGCCGGCGACGCGCCGGGCGGGGTAATGGCGATGGCCGATTACATGGGCCTCAAGGTGCGCCATCTCAATTCCACCGACACCGGCGGCTGCTCCTATTTGATCCATCTTGGCCATGCCGCGGAGGCGATCGCCGCCGGCCGCTGCTCGATCGCGCTGATCACGCTGGCCGGCAAGCCGCGCACCGGCGCGATGCCGCCGCGCGCGACCGGTCCCGAGCTCGATTTCGAGGCCGCCTACAACGCCACCACGCACAACGTTTACGGCATGTGCGCCATGCGCCACATGCATGAGTTCGGCACCACCAGCGAGCAACTGGCCTGGATCAAGGTGGCGGCATCGCATCACGCGCAATACAACGAGCACGCCATGCTGCGCGATGTCGTCACCGTCGAGGACGTGCTCAACTCGCCGATGATATCGGATCCGCTGCACCGGATGGATTGCTGCGTCGTCACCGATGGCGGCGGCGCCGTGATCGTCACCACGGAGGCGATCGCGCGCAGCCTGAAGAAGCCGCTGGTGCGGATGATCGGCGCCGGCGAGGCGCTGAAGGGACCGCGCGGCGGCAAGGATCTCGATCTGACCTATTCCGCCGGCGTGTGGTCGGGACCGCCGGCCTTTGCCGAAGCCGGCGTAACCCCGAAAGATATCAAATACGCCTCGATCTACGACAGTTTTACGATCACAGTATTGATGCAGCTCGAGGACTTGGGCTTCTGCAAGAAAGGCGAGGGCGGCAAGTTTGTCGCCGACGGCAATCTGATTTCCGGCGTCGGCAAGCTGCCGTTCAACACCGACGGCGGCGGGCTGTGCAACAATCACCCGGTCAACCGCGGCGGCATGACCAAGATCATCGAGGCGGTGCGGCAATTGCGCGGGCAAGCGCATCCCAAAGTGCAGGTGCCGAATTGCGATCTGGCGCTGGTGCACGGCACCGGCGGCCTGCTCGGCGTTCGCCATGCCGCCTCGACCTGCATTCTGGAGCGCGCATGATGGACAGCAAAGTGAAATACCCGACACCGCAGGGCAATCCCGAGACGAAGCCGTTCTGGGACGCCGCGGCGCAAGGCAAATTCCTGATCAAGCGCTGCACCGCCTGCGGCGAGCCGCACTACTTTCCGCGCACGCTGTGCCCGTTCTGCTTCTCCGACCAGACGGTGTGGGAAGAAAGCTCGGGCGAGGGCGAGATCTATACCTTCAGCCGGATGCGCAAGTCCGCGACCGGGCCTTACGCGATCGGTTACGTCACGCTGAAGGAAGGTCCGTCGCTGCTGACCAATTTCGTCGACTGCGACATGGACCAGCTGAAAATCGGCCAGAAGGTGAAAGTGGTGTTCAAGCCGACCGACGGCGCGCCGCTGCCGTTCTTTACGCCGGTGTGAATTTGTCTTGATGGAGGCGGCCAAGTTGCACAGCCGTCATCCCCGCGAAAGCGGGGATCCAGTAAACGCCGACGTTGGTGATTACTGGGCCCTCGCCTCCGCGGGGGCGACGGCAGCAAATGTTGCGGCGACGTGATAAAAAATTCGGGAGAAGACATCAATGCCGATCAAGTACGACGAGGTGATGGCGCTGAAGAATTTCGGCCAGCCATATTCCTGGACCGACCGCGAAGTGATGCTCTATGCCGTCGGCATCGGCATGGGCGCGGATCCGATGGACGAGAAGGAACTGGGCTTCGTCAACGAGGTCGGCTACAGCCAGCGCGAATTAAAGGTGGTGCCGACCTTCGCCTCGGTTGCCGCGTGGGGCGCCGCTCCCGGCCACATCGACACCAACCGGCTTATGGTGGTGGACGGCGAGCGCGACATCACCTTTCACAAGCCGATGCCGACCGCAGCCCATATCACCGCGGATGCCGACGTGATCGGCGTGTTCGACAAGGGCAAGGACAAGGGCGCGGTGATCATCCGCCGCACCGTGCTGCGCGACGACAAGGGCGACCAGCTCGCGACCCTGATCGCCTCGCAATTTGCCCGCGGCGATGGCGGTTTCGGCGGACCGTCGGAGGGCCAGCCCGAGCCGCACAAGGTGCCGGGCCGCGCGCCCGATCGATCCGTCGATATCTCGACGCGTCCGGATCAGGCGCTGGTCTATCGGCTCTGCGGCGACCGCAATCCGCTGCACTCCGATCCTGAATTCGCCAAGCGCGCCGGCTTCCCGCGGCCGATCCTGCACGGCATGTGCACCTATGGCCTGACCTGCCGCGGCGTGCTGCAGACCTATGCCGACTACGACGCCGGCGCGTTCAAGCAGCATGTCGCGCGGTTCTCCGCGCCGGTCTATCCCGGCGAGACCGTGACCATGGATCTGTGGAAGGACGGCCAAGTGATTTCATTCGAGGCCAAGGTGAAGGCGCGCAACGTCACCGTCATCAAGAATGGCAAGACGGTGCTGGGTTGAGGGCATCGTGCCCCGCGCGCTGCGCAGTGCGCCGCTCTTGCGGCGTGGTGCGCTGCTGATCCGGGGCCCATGCGACACAATAGGTCCCGGCTCTGCGGCGCAGCGTGAACAACGCTGCACCGCGCCCGGGACACGAGAAAACAGGGAGCAAAACCGATGGGACTACTCGACGGCAAGGTTGCGCTGATCACCGGCGCGGGCGGCGGGCTCGGCGAGGCTTACGCCAGATTGTTCGCGCGCGAGGGCGCCGCTGTCGTGGTCAACGATCTCGGCGGGCCGCGTGACGGCAGCGGCGGCGATGCCTCGATGGCGCAGAAGGTGGTCGATGCCATCAAGGCGGAGGGCGGCCGCGCGGTCGCCAACGGCGCCGACATCTCCACCATGGCCGGCGGCCAGTCGGTGTTCGACGACGCCATCGGCAATTTCGGCCGCGCCGACATTCTCGTCAACAATGCCGGCATCCTGCTCGACCAGACCTTTGCCAAGGCCACCGAGGCCGCCTGGGACAAGGTGATGAAGGTGCATCTGAAGGGCACCTTCTGCGTCACCCAGCCGGTGTTCCGCTGGATGCGCGAGAATGGCGGCGGCGTCATCGTCAACACCTCATCGACGTCAGGACTGATCGGCAATTTCGGCCAATCCAATTACGGCGCGGCCAAGGGCGGCATTTTCGGCCTGACCAATGTGCTGGCGATCGAGGGCCGCAAATACAATATCCGGCTGTGGTGCCTCGCGCCGGGCGCGCTGACCCGCATGACATCGGATTTGCCGCGCTATATCGAAAATCCGAATGCGGCGCTGGGGCCGGACGGGATCGCGCCGGCCGTGCTATACATGGTCAGCGATTTATCGGGCGACCAGACCGGCAAGATCCTCGGCGTTTCCGGCCCGCGCGGCGTGCGCGAGATGCGGATGATGGAAAAGCCGGGCTGGAAGCCGCCGCATACGGGCTGGAAGGCTCAGGATGTGGTCGAGCACGCCAAGGAGATTTTCTTCTCCGAGGAAGAGATCAAGATGGGCGCGCGAAGGTTTTAGTTTGATGTCATTCCGGGGCGATGCGAAGCATCGAACCCGGAATCTCGAGGTTCCGGGTTCGCGCTTTGCGCGCCCCGGAACGAGGGAGGCAGACCAGAGGCACACATGACAAAGCTCACCCACAAGGCCGCCGGCACCTTCGCCATTGCCCCGACGCCGTTCCACGATGACGGCCGCATCGACGATAAATCGATCGACCGGCTGACCGACTTCTACGCCGAGGTCGGCTGCGACGGCGTCACCGTGCTCGGCATTCTCGGCGAGGCGCCGAAGCTGGAAGCCTCCGAAGCCGAGCAGGTTGCAAAACGCTTTGTGAAGCGCGCCAAGACCATGCAGATCATCGTCGGCGTCTCGGCGCCGGGCTTTGCCGCGATGCGCTCGCTGGCGCGGGCGTCGATGGATGCGGGGGCTGCCGGCGTCATGATCGCGCCGCCGCCGCATCTGCGTACCGACGACCAGATCACCGGCTATTTCAAGCAGGCAGAGGAAGCGATCGGCGACGATATTCCGTGGGTGCTGCAGGATTATCCGCTGACGCTGTCGGTGGTGTTCACGCCCGCCGTGATCCGCAAGATCGTGATGGACAGTCCGTCCTGCGTGATGCTCAAGCACGAGGACTGGCCGGGGCTGGAAAAGATTTCCGCGCTTCGTGCCTTCCAGAAGGACGGTTCGCTGCGGCCGCTGTCGATCCTGACCGGCAATGGCGGGCTGTTTCTCGATTTCGAGATGGAGCGCGGCGCCGATGGCGCGATGACCGGCTACGCCTTCCCGGAATTGCTGATCGACGTGGTGCGACTGTCCAAGGAGGCTCGCCGCGACGCCGCGCACGATCTGTTCGACGCCCATCTGCCGCTGATCCGCTACGAGCAGCAGCCCGGCGCCGGACTGGCGGTGCGGAAATACGTGCTGCAAAAGCGCGGCGTGATCGCCTCCAGCGCGCAGCGCAAGCCGGGTTCGAGCATCACCGCCGTGGCCAGGGCCGAAGTGGATTACCTGCTGTCGCGGGTGGCGCGGGTCGACAGCGCGCCCACCTGCAGCCGCAATCCAGCGCGGCGGGTTGAACTCGATGTCCGGAAGCCGTCGCCCCGCGTCCCGCCTCCACCATCCTGCTGCTGCGCGACAGCGCCGCAAAGGGCGCCGACGGCAACAGCCGCGACGAATTCGAGGTCTTCATGATGGTGCGCCATTATGAGATCGACTTTAACTCGGGCGCGCTGGTGTTTCCCGGCGGCAGCGTCGACAAGGGCGATCAGGAGATCATCGACAGGCCCGAACTCTACTCCGGCGGCGAGGGGCTCGACCAGGCCGACCTGAGCTTCCGGATCGCCGCGATCCGCGAGACCTTTGAGGAAAGCGGCATTCTGCTGGCCCGGCCGCGCGGCTCGAACATCCTGATCGATGCGAAGCGGGCAAGCGAGATCGAAGCCGGCCATCGCACCGCTTTGTGCGAGGGCAAGACGTCATTCCAGGAGGTTCTCGCCGACAACGCCATGCTGCTGGCGCTCGATCTGCTGGTGCCCTACGCGCACTGGATCACGCCGGAGGGCATGCCGAAGCGGTTCGACACCTGGTTCTTTCTGGCGGCGGCGCCGCCGGAACAGGCCGGCGCCCATGACGGCAAGGAATCCACCGACTCGATCTGGCTGTCGCCGCGCGAGGCGCTGGCCGGCGGCGACAGCGGGCGGTTCAAGCTGCCGTTTCCGACCACGCGCAACCTGATCCGGCTCGGCAAGCAGCCGAGCGTGCAGGCCGCGCTCGACGACATCAGGGGCAAGCCGATTGTCACGGTGATGCCGGTGATGACCAAACTCAACGGCGGCCGCCAGCTGCGCATCCCGCCGGAGGCCGGCTATGACGGCGAGATGTTTGAAGTCGGCGCGGCGTGAGCAACTGCCGAGGATGATATGCAATGGTGTCCCGGACGCGGTGCAGCGTCCTTAACGCTGCTCCGCTGATCCGGGAACGTCGACATCCCTCGGGGCTCGCCGGAAGCACGGTTCACCCCGGACGGGCAGGTTCCCCTCGGGGCGTATTCCGGCGTATAAAAGCGCACTGCCGGAGCCGGTCCCGCCAGCCATGTCCCTTGCCGCAATCGTCCGACGGATACGGTCGTTTTCGCTTTCGATCGGTCAATTGACCTTTGGCAGCTTCATGCTGCTGCTGGCGATGATCGTGATGACGAGCGTGGCCAGCATGGTCTCGATCCGCCACATCGATGCGACCTTTGCCGAACTGCAGCGGCTGCAGGATGTCGGCGACCTCGCCGAGGAGATCGACCGGCGCATGAACGAGTTGCGGCTTGCGGCCCGCGATTTCGTCACCGACCCGGGCGCCCAGTCCGACCGGGTCGGCGAAGCGGCGTCGGCCTTGAACGCGCTCCTGAAGAAGACCCGGCTGGAGCTCGCGCCCGAGCAGCAGGACATGATCGACGGCGTGACCCAGCGGCTGGCGAACTATCGCGAGGGCATCGAGCGCGTCACCGCCCTGATTGCGCGCCGCGACGCAGCTGGTCGCGGCATTGCCGCCGATGCGCGAGCGGTTCGAAGCGGCGATTGCCGAAATTTCCGACCGGATCACCGCGAGAAACCTGTTCCGGGCGCAGAACCAGATCGCCGCGGCCCTGCTGGCGCACGATCCCGCGGCCGCCGAGCAGTCCGCGCAGCGCATGCGGGCGCTGTCGATCGACGATCCGACGCTTCGCTCCGCGGCCGACGCCTACGCCGACGCAATTATTTCGATCGCGGGCACGGAAGCCCAGATCGCCGAGCTCGACAAGGACGTGCTGGGCACCGAAGGTCGGCAGATCGGACGGGTGACCGAATTGTTGCGCGATGCTGAGTGCCCGCCGGGGGCGCGTGCTGGCCAACGATTTCGCCAGGACGCTTGCTCGACGACAACTGGCAAAGCATCATCCTCGGAATAACCGGCGTCCTGATCGGCCTTGTCGCGGCGCTGTTCGTGGTGCGCCGGACCGTCCGTCCGCTCAAGGCCATCGCCGGAGCCATCCGCTCGCTTGCCGCGCGGCGAGAAGCACACCTCGATACCCGCAACCGACGTCGACAACGAGATCGGCGATATCGCGCGCGCCGCCGAGGTATTCCGCCGCTCGCTGGTCGATGCCGACGCGGCGCGCGAGGCGGCGATCCACGCTTTGGCCGAGCAGCGGCTTGCCGAGGAAAGCTATCGCAAGCTGTTCGAAGGTTCGGTCGACGGAATTTATGTGACGACGCCGGCCGGCACGCTGCTCAACGCCAATCCGGCGCTGGCGCGGATGATGGGATACGAGACGCCGGAGGATTTGATCAACAGCATCGGCGACATCTCGCATGCGATTTACGTTCATCCGTCGGCGCGCGCGGAATACCAGTCGCTGATGCAACGCGACGGCATGGTGCGCGAGTTCGAATATCAGGTGCGTCAGCGCAGCGGCGCGATCCTCTGGCTCTCCGACAGCGCCACCGTGGTGCGCGACGAAGCCGGCGAGATCGTTCGCTATGAAGGGACGGTACGCGACATCACCGATCAGAAACGCGCCGAGGATGCGATCGCCGAAGGCCGGCGGCTGCTGCAGCAGGTGATCGACACCGTGCCCGCGGTGATCAACGTCAAGGACAAGCAGCTGCGCTACGTGCTGATGAACCGCTACATGGCCGGCATTTTCGGCATCGAGCCGGCGGACGCGATCGGCCGCACCACCACCGACCTGATGTCGCGCTACGGCGCGCAAAAGACCGACGAAAACGACAAGCGGGTGCTGGAGGCGGGCAGGGGGCTCGGATTCTACGAAGAGGAATATATGGATTCCGCCGGCAATTTGCGGCAATGGCTGGTCAACAAGCTGCCGCTGCTCGACGCCGGCGGCGAGATCGAAAACATCGTCACCGTCGCGCTCGATATCGGCGAGCGCAAGCGCGGCGAACTGGAGATGCGCAAAGCCAAGGACGCCGCCGAAGCGGCGTTGCGCAATCTGCGCGAGACCCAGAATTCGCTGATCGAAGCGGAAAAGCTCGCCGCCCTCGGGCGGCTGGTGGCGGGCGTCGCCCACGAGGTCAACAACCCCGTTGGCATCAGCCTGACGGTCGCCTCGTCGCTGGAGCGCAAGACGGCGTTGTTCGCCGCCGAAGTGGCGCGCGGCGATCTCAGGCGATCCAGCCTGCATGAATTTCTTGAAACCAGCCGCGATGCGTCGTCGCAGCTGGTGGCCAATCTCAATCGCGCGGCCGAACTGATCCAGTCCTTCAAGCAGGTCGCCGCCGACCGCAATTACTCGGATCAGCGCAGCTTCGACCTCGGCGATCTGACCGAGCAGGTGGTGATGAGCCTGCGGCCGGGACTGCGAAAGCACCATCTGACGCTCAACGTCGACTGCCAGCCCAATCTCACCATGAACAGCTATCCCGGGCCGTACGGACAGGTGCTCACCAACCTGTTCCTCAATGCGGTGGCGCACGCCTTTCCGGACGGCAGGCCCGGCGCGGTCGATATCGAGGTGCGGGGGTCCGGCAAGGACAATGTCGAAATCATTTTTTCCGACAATGGTTGCGGCATGAGCCTCGACGTCCGGCGCCGCGCGTTCGACCCGTTCTTCACCACCCGTCGCGACCAGGGCGGCACCGGGCTCGGTCTGCACATCGTCTACAGCATCGTGACCAACCGTCTGGGCGGCCGGCTCGACCTCGATTCGGAGCCCGGCGGAGGCACGCGGATCCAGATCATCCTTCCCCGGGTGGCGCCGCTGGAGCAGGCCGCCGAATAGCGTGTCGGCCGACCCGCTTAATCGGTCTCAGCCAGTTTGCGCAAGGTCGCCTTGAAGATCTGGCTGGCCTTGCCGACAAGCGCCGTCCCGTCCATGACCGCCGCGGTATCGGTGAAGGTGCCGGAGACGCCGATCGCCGACCGGGGCGGGGCCGCCGAACAGCGGATTCGCATCGGGACTGCTGGTATGGCGCTGGACCAGAACCTCGCCCTTGAAGGTATCGCCCTTCGCCGTATAGCTGCCGATGTAGAACAGATAGGCGTCGCCGCCGAGGATTTTGCCGTCCCGGAACATGACCACGCCGCTGCCCTTGCCGGCACGACCGTCCTGCAGGCTGACGTGGATCGAATACAGACCGTTCTTCATGATGTCCCGGTTACCGCATCCGTCACGGCGGAGCAGGTCGGTCTGTTATGCCAAAGCCGGGTACGCAGCGTCAACGCGACAGGTTGACTGCCGAATAGATGCGATTCGATCCGTCCGGGACCGGACATGCCTTGTGACACAGGGATGACAACGGCAAAGGCCACGCAGGTTGGTCTGCGAAAGGCCTGGATAAACGGAAGAATCTTCGGCCGCGGTCGCGGTGTTCCTCACGCATATTTCTTGTCGCGCTCCAGCAGCTCGATCGAGATGCCCTGTGGCCCGCGGATGAAGCAGATGCGGACGCCCGGCCGGATCGTCGTCGGCTCCTTGGTGAACTCCACACCCTTGGCCTTGATCTCGGCGGCCACCGCGTCGATGTCCTTC
Source organism: uncultured Alphaproteobacteria bacterium (assembly GCA_963734795.1). GTDB lineage: Bacteria > Pseudomonadota > Alphaproteobacteria > Rhizobiales > Xanthobacteraceae > Bradyrhizobium. The sequence continues at coordinate 552,008 of CAVTIW010000003.1, read as the reverse complement.
ACGGTCAGTCCGAAATGATCGAGCCCCTGATAGGGCGTCAGCGGCGGGCGTGTTGACGCCGTCGCCGGCCGTGACCGGCGCGATGAACACATTGGCGCCGCCGAGCTTGACGTCGATTCGTCCGGGCCCGCGGATGATCACGCCGCCCAGGATATTTTCGAGCCAGGCCGCCGTCGCCTCCGGATCGGGACTGCGCAAATGGACATGGTCCCAGGTCACTATCGGCATTTTGGTCTCCCCTTGATCTCCGCGCGTCGCTTGCTGCGAGACTCTGCATGGGCCGCGGCGTGCCGCAACGGCGGCCGTTTTAGCGGTCGCGTTCGCCGGTGGCCATACCCTGCGCCGGGATATGACGCCACCCTTGAACGGCGCAGCGCATCCGCATTCCAATCAATATTGTTGCGTTCGGATGCAACCATTTGCCGGCTGGTCGATTGACGGTGCAGCGGCGGAACCGCGTAATCGGCAGTCGTTTCAGGAGCCGTGCGGTGCAATGCCCGTACGGCTTTTTGCTGTGCGGTGGCAGCAAGCGTTGTCCGTTTCGCCGCCTGCTGAGGCGTGGCCATGACATCAGATGTTAAGCCGTCTCGGGGCGAAATGACCGGGTCGACCGGTCGCCACGGCTGCCCAAGCAAGACTGCCCCAAGCAAGTCTGCCCTCGGAAGCGTCAGATTCAGGCTTGTCGTGCTGCCGGTAGTGGTGGCGGTCGGGTTTCTGACATGGGGAATGCTTTCCAGGCCCAGCGACGCAGAGAGTCAATCCGCGCCGGCGGCTTCACCGGTTACCGCTGCGCAGCCCCCCTCCCGGTTTGATCCGGCTGTGACTCCCACCGACGCGACCCTGGCAAGTCCTGCGGAGGAGGCGGCCCCGGCCGAGACCGCCCCGGTCGATCGGCTCAAGATTTCGTCGCAGTCCTGGCGACGGGGCGGGCTCGGATCGAATGCCCTGGTCACGTTCACGCTGCGCAACCGCAATGATTACGCAGTCAGGGATATCGAGATTTCCTGCGCCTTCAGCCGCCGGGACGGCAGCCATTTGACCGACCGGACCCGCACGATCCATGACACCGTCAACATGAAGAGCCGCAAAACCTTTGCCCGCATGCATGTCGGTTTTGTCAATATCAACGCCAACAAGGCGAAATGCTCGCCGGTCGCGGCGAGCCGCCTCTAGCGGGAGCTGCCGGCCAAATAGTTCCGCGGTAACTTGATTGTTAGATCGACCCGGGTGGCGCCGGGAACCAATCACATTATGTCCAGTTAGGCGAATGATCCGCACGGTCTGCGCGGCTGGAGCAGTGCTGAAAATGCCCTTATTGCGATATTTTGTCTTCGTCGGCGCGTCATTGCTTGCGCTGTTGTTTATTTCGGACGCCTATCTGCCGAAGTTGCCGGTGGAGGACGTGACGAGCGCAGCCGCCGATCTGCCCATGATACGGATTCAGTCCGACCGGAAATGGCCGGAACGCGTCGTGTTCGATACCCGGATCCCGGTAATCAGCCCCGCGCAGACCGAGGCGGCCGTCCCGGCCCCGACAACGGTTGCCGACGTTTCGGCCAAGGCGCGGGTGCGAGAGGCATTTGCGCAGTTGCAACCGCAGTTGCAGCCATCGGAACCGAAGCAGTTACAGCCATCCGTTCCGAAAATGCCTGCACCGGCGGTGCCGCGAAAACGCAAAATCGCGAAAAAGCATCTGGCTCCGCCGGCGATGATGGTCGCACAGCAGCAGCCGTTCGGCTTTTTCACCAACAACGCCTGGTTCGCCAACAACGGCAGGTTCGCCAACAACGCCAGGTAAGCCGGATCGCCGCTGCGAACCAATGAACCGCCGGTCTGTGCCGGCGGATTTCCAGCCAATATCTCAGCAGCCGCGGCAGATGCTTTTGAGTTTTGTCGCCAGCAGCTTGTCGCGTTCTTCCGACGCCGCCTTGATGTAGTTGTCGTTGCCATGGCGGCGACCGCCCGCGCCTTGCGGTCCGTGGCCAGCAAAACCCCGGCCCATGTCATGACCGCCCCGTGCATCGGCTGGCAGCGTCAATGCCGTCAGCAATGCGATCCCCAGGACGGCTGCGACGACAGCCGGTCGGGCCGCGCGCGCCATCTCGAACAATTCCTGCCGCTGCATCATCCGAGCATAATAGCGCCGCTCACGGCCGAATAGAGGCGACGCATCGCGCGAGATCGCGAAAATTTCGCCGCAAAGAAAAATGGCCCCGGTCAAGGGGCCATCCGTCTTGCTTCGTGTCCTGATCACATGTGGTGGTGATGATGGTGGTGGTGGTGATGATGAAATATCCCAGCCTGTGCGCTCGGAATTGCGGAAACAGAGAACGCCATGACGGCGAGGGCGGCCAACACGAAAGCAAACTTCTTCATAGAGATTTCCCCTTTGGATCGGATTCTTCGAGTACGCAAGAGATGACGAAAGCAGCGGTTCGCGTCAAACAGATATTTATGAATGGCCGTTCAGGAAGGAGTGCGGCTTCGAGCTGCGTATCAGGTCGCGGACGCTATCAGTCCGACTCTCATATCCTTGGCGACATATACGCATGTGTCATCGGCAAATACACGGCCGTTCGCAATTCCAAGAGCCAGTTTGCCGCGCCTTACCTGGCGCATACTGACCTCGTAGCGCACGCGCTTGATGTCCGGCTTTATGTCTCCCCGGAACTTGACCTCGCCGACGCCGACGGCGCGGCCCTTGCCCGGTGAGCCCGACCAGCCAAGCCAATAGCCGATGATCTGCCACATGGCGTCCAGACCCAAACATCCCGGCATCACCGGGTCGCTGGGAAAGTGACAGTCAAAAAACCAGAGGTCCGGCGTGATATCCAGCTCACCAATGACATGGCCCTTGCCGAATTCGCCGCCGTCCACGCTGATCTCGATGATGCGGTCCATCATCAGCATGGGCGGTGCCGGCAGCTGAGCATTGCCCGGGCCGAAATAGCCGCCTTGGCTCGATTTGAGCAGATCTTCCTTTGTGTAGGACGATTGCGGAGCGTGAAAGTCGCGAGGGTCGGACAAGGCCATGTCACCTTTGACGATGTTTGGCTGGTGGCGGCTGAACGTCAAGCAGTCTCGTCACGGCCGCTTTTTCGACGCCAGAGATCGGCGGCAGGCGCAGGGCTCCGGCCATGAATGCCCAAATTTCATCCGTGAGCTTGCCTGGATCGGGTCGCTGTTTGCTCATCAAGGCACCGATCAGGGCTTGGCGAATTCCGCCGATCATCAGCGCAATGGTGAGATGAGGATTGATGTGATCGGGAACGACGCCGTCACGCTGGGCCGCCTGGAGCATAAGCGCGCCGGCAGCAAGCTGTCGGTTGGTGAAGGCTGTCTCAACATCCAGGACTTCGGGTGCACGGCTCAACGCCCCGATGACAAGCGGAGCGAACGGGTGGTCATAGTGAAAGGCGACATAGGAGGCTATTCGCCGCTTTTCTCTGTCCGCCCAGCCTTCCGAGGGGAGCCTGGCCTGTTTGAAAGCCACCTCGTCGAGGCGGCTGTAGAAGGCTTCAACGACGGCGGCGATCAGGCCGGCCTTCGATCCAAAGTGATGATAGGCCAGCCCGACCGAAACCTGCGCCCGCTTCGATACGGCCTGCATCTCCAGATGCCCATGGCTCCGGATGAGCTCCTTTTCGGCCGCTCGGATCAATCTTTCCCGCGTCCCGATCGTTGTCGTCATCCCGGATCCGGATATTGAATTGAATTCAATTCAATATCGATTTCACGGCCTGGAAACAAGTCAAAAGTTTCCTTGCGAGTCCGGCATGAAGGGTTCGGCTGGCTTCACTTCTTTCCGCTGATCACAAGGTGGCGGAAATCCCTGTAGGGACCATTGCGAAGTTTCGTGTTGTCGATCCCGAACATCCCGGAATTGGGGATTTGCACGATTTATTTCCTCTTCGCCTTCAGGTCCTGCGCCGGGGATAGCCCGCCCGCTTTGGTAAGTGGATCATTCGGATTATGGAGTACAAAGCGGTCGAGAATTAAATAGGTGACCTCGACCGTGAGGGCCGTAGCTACAATGATCGCCAAAACCAACAAAGCGACCTTGCGCTTGCTCATCTTTTCACTTTCGGCCGATCGACGCGCACCTCTCGAAACTCCTCAGGCCCCTTGGTGAGCCGGCTTCGGCGCTGGGCGCGTTCTTCGGGTGGCGCCGATGGGTCGATCATCTGGTCGATCGCCTCGGCAGCGAGCTCACGGGCGCGCGAGGCGCGGGCGGGCTTACTGACCGGCTTCTCGCCCGGGTCTTTCGCGAGAATATGCAGCATCGCGTCGATCATGCCGCGGATCGCCTCGGGGCGAGTAACCGGAGGCTCTTGCCTGGCTGCCCAGGCATCGATTGCCTTGAGTTGATCGGCCTGCAGACGGACGCCGACCAGCGTGCCGGTGGCGGCAGACCGTTTCCATCGAGGTGTTGTGTTAACACTACTTGATTTGGCCATTCCGTTGTGTTATCACAGAAGCAAGCCGAGGGGAAGTTACGAGCTTCCGCCTCGGCTCCAGCCCCCGGCAAGGATTAGCCAGGCCGCCGGTTGATGCCGGCGGTTTTTCTTTCAAGCTGCTTTGCAGGTCCAACCGGTCAGGTGACTTTCGGCGCGTTGCCAGCCCAGGAAAATTTTGAGTGCTGGCGCGCTCGGAGAGATTCGAACTCCCGACCCTCGGATTCGAAGTCCGATGCTCTATCCAGCTGAGCTACGAGCGCTTACGTCATTCAATGGGTTAGCCGGACGCCCCATTTCTGAGGCACCAACCATGCACTGAAATCGACCCATCGAAAAGATTTTCGATGGTTTCGGATACCAGACTTGCCTGGCCGGGGCTAGGCGACCCGGCGCTGATCCTGGAGCTGAAACTCCAGCTCTTCGATCAGCTGCGCCAGCCGCTCGCGCGTGAGGGGGTCTGTCGGCTCCAAGGCCAACCGGCGCGCCTGCGCCAGCTTCCGGTTGAGTTCTGCGTGGTCCCTGCGGTTCATGTCGATGCTCCTGCCCCAGCAGACGGCGGAACCTCTAAAATGTTCACAAACAGCTTTACACGGCGTTAATGCTTCGTGACCTCCGCACAAACCAGGTTTGCTGCGTTCCGTGGGGCGGAACGCAATTCCTGGCGGGCTGCCCATATGTTCCCATTTTGTGCCTGTGGACGAGCGGGTACTGGCCTAGCGGCCTAATTTTATTTTCGCGGTGGCCTCATTTGAATTGTTCAGTTTGGAACTGAGTCGCCAGCATCGGCATATTAGGAATCGGCAATACCTCAAACCCAACGGTTAGGACCCGTAAGCTAAAGGTTATGTGTCATGAAGCGACGCTGGCGTTTCAAACAAGAGATTACCCTTCAGGATCGGATTGTAGAGTGGGCTAAAGAAGTGCGAGCGCAAGCCGCAGAACTTCCTCCTGGTCCAGATCGAGATGAGTTACTAAAGAAGGTTCGACGGGCCGAAACAGCGATGCACTTGGAGGACTGGGCCAATTCCCCGGGATTGCAGCCGCCAAAGTAAGGCCTCCGCACCGCTTCACGCCTGACTGGTGTCAACCGTGGCACCGTGGGCAGCCTCGCCCTTCGCGTTGGCCTTGGATGCCAAGAGCTGCACGACCGCATCATGTTTGGCGTCCACACGGACCGCCTGGAAATTGGATGAGGCGTGGTCTTTCGTCGGCAAGAAACAGAAGAACGTCAAGCGCCACGAAATTCACATTAAGGGCGATCAGTACATTTTCATCGCAATGCCACCGCCTAATTCGGCCAGTGCCGACGAGCGGGTACTGGCTCCTTTCCATCCTCCATTCACGGAGTGGTTCCTTTTGATTTTAGCCGCGGTCCCTTTTGATTGGGTCTTTGGTCGGCTCTCGGACGGTGATTTACACTCGTTTTGTGTAACGTCACCGTATGTCTGACGAAGCAGCCAGGTTCCGCAAGCAAGCCGAGGAAGCGAGAGAACACGCGGCCAAAGCGCTCAGTCCCCTCGATAAAGAGGCCTGGCTCCGGGTTGCCGAGGGCTGGCTTAAGCTTGCGTCATCGGCTGACGGCAGAAAATAGGTGCTGACCTGCTTCGGCCTCATTTGAAATCGGCAGTGGCCTATTTTGAGTTGTGTACACTTTTTGGCTGTCCGGCTTCCGACATATGGTCTAAGCTATTGTGATCACCGCACGGTGCCCGGCTTCTATCGGTGACTGAGAGTGTTGCATGCTCCCGCCAATTCTCTGGAGCAACGCATGCCCGATTCGCACTATCATTCCGAACCATCGCTACTGCCCATCGAACGGCCTCGCTGCCCGAAATGTCAGGGCCGCATGATGTTGGCCCGCATCGAACCTGGCCCCGACCATTCCGATCTGCGGACCTTTGAATGTCCGAAGTGCAATCACGTCCATCAAATGATGGTCGAAGACCCGATGAAATCGACCAACGCCGGATGGCAGAACAGCGGACTTAGCCCGCCGGACTAAGGCCGCGTCAGCTGGCGGCCTCATTCATTCAAAGATGCCCTTGTCTTCTTTGTTGTCGTCTGGTCGGCCAGAATTTCCTCGTCGATTTCCAGCTTTTGGTTCAGGCGCTCAAGCGGAACGCATTGAGTCGCTTTCCGAACATATCTTGAGATAGGTCCATAGGCATCCGTCGCTCCTGCCTATCGAGCGCCCGCACTGTCCGAATGCTCCGAACGCATGCATTTGGCTCAGATCACGCGTGGCCCTTCCGGTTATGACTGTCGCAACTTCGAATGCAATAAGTGCGATCACGTCGTCACCTTGATGGTGGCGACAGATCCATAAAGTCCGAAAAATCGGCTGGCTGGCGGGTCAATCAAAGCTGCCGGAATAAGGGCCAAGAGGGAGATGTTAGGGTTCGCGAAACTCGTCGGCAGCCGCTCACATTAAACCCCAAACCCCGCCGCCTAATTATTGAACCTCGGCATCCCCATTGCATACATATTGAGCCGAGAGGATTTCAGGGGGCTCGGTGACTAAACCGGCGCCGCCCGAGCGATCATATTTGCTAGGGCGGCGTTGTGCGATAGTGGCCTGCTTTGAATCCGCGAGTAGACTCATTCGGCTAGCACCGACAGCAGGCGCTGCCTGTCTTTGATCCCTCCTGTCGTCATTTGAATCTGAATCGGCGGTGTCCGCGAATGTTCACAAGTGAACGGACAGCCGCGCTACCCTTTGGTTAGATGGCCGTATTGCTTCTTAAATGGATACTCGCGAGCAGCCCGGCCTGACACGCCGGGTTTTTCGTTGAACCTTGGCATGGGCTTTTGCGACTAATATGCGCCGGGGGATTTCAGGGGCCCGGTGCCTGACCAACGCCGCCTAGCGATCATATTCCGCTAGGACGGCGTTGTGCTTTTAGGGGTGTCCTGATCCGCCAGAGCGAGTGTCCCGTCGTGTTGAAGGTGACCAGCGGATATCCGAACAACGAAAACAGCGGCAGGTTATTGGCTGGATACAGAGGCGAACGCAGCGTGCCGGTTGCGGCAGCTCCAGCGAAACGTTCGCGCCTCGCTTCGACCGCCAACGAAGAAGGATGAAACAACTGCCCAGCCCATGCCAATGCTGTCTCACTTGGCTTTGAAAACTGTTTTGCGGAATTTGGTAAGAGTTAACATTAGTCGCCTCGGTTGGCGCCCTCTTTGATTTGATCATCGTGTCGCGGGGAGCGATCCGCCCGCGCTGCCCTCTTCACCGACAAAGTATGCGCGTCACGGACAAAGCATGCGCGGCGCTGGGGTATCTTGAGAGAAACAGCCGCCTCAGACGGGCGGCTTTTTTTTCGTGCTGCCGGTTGCTATGCGCTCTGGCGGCACTTCACCATCCAACCAATCCTGTTCTTCGGCCAGGGCTCGCCATGCGGCTTCCATGCGCTTGTAGCGGTGGTATGTCGGCTGATCCGCGGCGCGTTCGGCAAGCTCGGCGCAATTGTCCGCGTTCTGGATAAATTGCTGCGACTGTTTCATGGCGTCTTCCTGTTGCAGGGGACATGGAAGGCAGGGACCAGTTACAACAGGTGATTGGTGACACTTTATCCACGCTGATGAATGGCTGTCAGCTCGCAACCGCGACATGAATCGTGAATGAAGTGAGGTTGCTATTCGGCGTAGCACCGTCTCACTATCGTAAAATATTGTTCCTTTTGTGAGGCCTTCATTAGCGAACGAGGCCTCGGAATCTTTCCGGGAACACACTTGCTCCTATCATGCACGATCCAGGCGGATCGACATCAACTCCGTCGTCCATGAGCCGCGGCGGTTAGAAGAAAGACCCCGCATTTAGGCGGGGCGTTTTTTCCTACAGCTGTGCGATATCGCATTTACGTTCGTCCAAGAGGGACGAAAGCTCCTCGAACTGCTGAGAGCAGATGCCGTCAGTGAGGAACGCGGCGACGTTTTCAATTCCCGATTAGAACTTGCAATACCTGGAGCGGATCTCGCACCGGGTACAGCTCGCCTTTCGTGATCCTTGCGAAGAGCCAACGGGTCGCAATGACGACGTTGGGACCGTCGTGGCTGTTGAAACATGAATCGGAAGCAAATCAGTGAAGGCTGGCGCGCACGATGCCGCACTTCAACCGGCTGGCCACGCACAGAACGTCCTGGATATCATAGTACTGGCCACGGCCACCGGAATGCCCCGAAACCGGCGGAAAATCACCGCCGGGCCGGAATTTTGCCCCGATCCGGATGCTTAACGAATTCCCAACACAGTAACGCCAGAGTTGTGCCGTCTGGTCCGCCGAGGACCGGCTTTTCCCGCGTCCCGACAGGCTCACTTCGGTCCCCGATCGAACCATGCGCATCACGCCTCTTGCCCTGCTGTTGCTCTCGCTGCTGGCCGCGACGCCGGCGCGGGCCGATCTGCGTATCACCAGCGATCACGGCGGCTATGTCACCGAGTACAAGGCGAAGTACCAGCGCATCCGCGATCGCCACGAGCGCGTCATCATCGACGGCATCTGCAATTCGGCCTGCACCCTGGTGTTCGGCATCGTGCCGCTGAACCGGGTGTGCGTGACGCCGCGCGCCAGCCTCGGCTTCCACCAGGCCTATTACGACAAGGCGTTTACCTTCGGGATCAAGGTCACCAGCGCCGACGGGACATCGGATCTGATGTCCTATTATCCGCCGCCGGTGAAGGACTGGATCCGCCGCAATGGCGGGCTGACCACCGAAATGAAGAAAATCAAGAACGGCGAGGATCTCTGGAAGATCGTCGATCCCTGCCCGGAAGAGTTTTGATGTTTGCGGGGGCGTGACCCCGCGCGTTTCACGATTGCCGGATGGCACAGGTTCAGGCAATCAAGCTTGCAAATGAAAACAGACTTTGAAGATATTGCCGCGCGCGCGGCGCCGGCGGTTTTTGTCGTGCTCTGGAGTACCGGCTTTATCGGCACCAAATATGTGCTGCACAATGCCGAACCGCTGACCTATCTCGCGATCCGGATGGCGCTGGTGGTGGGGTTGATGGCGGTCATCGCCGCGATCGCGCGGCCGCGCTGGCCGGACCGGTCAGGCATCGCCCACAGCGTCGTCGCGGGCATTCTGGTGCATGGATTTTATCTGGGCGGGACCGCGATCGCGATCGCGCATTCGATTCCGGCCGGGCTCTCGGCGCTGATTCCGGGTCTGCAGCCGATCCTGACCTCGACCCTGGCGAACCGCTGGCTCGGCGAACGCGTCACGCCGCTGCAATGGAGCGGGCTGCTGCTCGGGCTCGCCGGCGTGGTGCTGATCCTGCACGATCGCCCGATGGGCGGGGAGGCGGGCTGGGGCTGGCTGGCCTCGGGCGTGTCGCTGGTCAGCATCACCCTGGGCACGCTGTACCAGCGGCGCTATTGCGGCCAGATCGACTGGCGCGCCGGCAATCTCGTGCAGTACCTCGCGGTGACCGTGTTCTTCGCCGCCGGCGCCTGGCTGTTCGAAAGCAATGTGGTGCACTGGACCAGCGAGTTCGTGCTGGGGCTGGTCTGGCTCGCGGTGGTGCTGTCGATCGGATCGATCGGATTGTTGTACTGGCTGATCCGGCGCTCGGCAGCGACGTCGGTGGCAAGCCTGTTCTATCTGGTGCCGGCGGTGACCGCGGTGATGGCCTATGTGCTGTTCGGCGAGCGGCTCGACCACATCGCGATCGCAGGCATGGTTGCCTGCGCCGCCGCGGTGTTTCTGGTGAACCGGCGCGCCCAGGTCTGAAGCGGCTCCCCCGCAAAGCGCCTCCGGGCCGTTGCCCGGAGGCCTGGCTTGCGCTCAGCGCTTCGACTTCTTGGCCTTCTTTTTCTTCTTGGCGACTTTCTTCACAGCTTTCTTCGTGGCTTTCTTGGCCGTCTTCTTGGCAGCTTTCTTGACGGCTTTTTTGGCCGATTTTTTCGCCGCGGATTTCTTGGCTGCTTTTTTGGCCTTTTTGGCTTTCTTCGGCGTCACCTTCTTGGCGACTTTCTTGGCGGCCTTCCGGACCTTCTTGACCATCGCCTTGACGGCTTCCTTGGTCGCGTCGGCGGCGCCGCTGATCGCGTCCGTCGTCTGTTCCAGAACGGGTTTATCGTCGTCCATATCATCCCCCAGGGTTTATCGAAGCGACAACGATAGCGGGATTCGTCAAGCTGTTAAAGAGACGCAGCGGGCTTATGCGCTGCGGACCTTTGCGTAAGCGGCCAGCGCGCGTTCGCGGCCCACCTTATGATCGATGATCGGCTCCAGATAGGTCTCGCCGAGCACCACGCCGGCGCCTCTAAGTTCGAGCGGCGCCGCACTCCAGGGACGGTGGATCAGTCCGGCCGGCAGCTGCGCGAGCTCCGGCACCCAGCGCCTGACATAAGCGCCGTCGGGATCGAACTTCTCGCCCTGCAGAATCGGATTGAACACGCGGAAATAGGGCGCGGCGTCGGCGCCGCAGCCGGCGACCCATTGCCAGTTGGCGGGATTGCTGCCGGGGTCGGCGTCGACCAGCGTGTCCCAGAACCATTTTTCGCCCTCCCGCCAGTCGATCAGGAGATGCTTGACCAGGAACGATGCGGCCACCATCCGCACCCGGTTGTGCATCACGCCGGTGCGCCAGAGCTCGCGCATTCCGGCATCGACGATGGGATAGCCGGTTTGGCCGCGCTGCCACGCGGCCAGCGCCACGGCGTCGTGCTTCCAGGCAAACCCGTCGAACGACGGCCGCAGATTGCGGGTCGCGAGGTCGGGGACATCGAACAGCAGATGGCGGCAGAATTCGCGCCAGCCGAGTTCGCTCAGGAACTTGTCGATGCCGCCTGACAGGGCAGGGTGTTCGGCTGCGGCAAAGCGTGCGGCGTGCCAGACCTGCCGCGGGCTGATCTCGCCGAAGCGCAGATGCGGCGACAGCCCGGAGGTGCCGTCGCGATCGGGCCGGTCGCGGTCGGTGGCATATCCGGCCACGGCGCTCTCGAGAAATGTGTTGAGCCGAGCCTGTGCCGATGTCTCGCCTGGCTGCCATGTCGCGCGCAGGCCTGAGGCCCAATCCGGATGCGCCGGCTCGAGACGCCAGCTTTCGAGGGGATCGCTTGCCAGGTCCGGTACGCTACACAGCGCGCCGGGTGCCGGCAGCGGCTTTGGCGGATCGCCCAGCGCCTGCAGCCGCCGCCAGAACGGCGTGAATACCCGCAAGCCGCGACCTTCCTGGTTACGGATATTGACGGGAGCCGCCAGCAGATCACCGGGAAAGCCTTGAAAGCCGACGCCGATCTCCCTCAGCGCCGCGGCGACCTGACCGGCGACGGTCCGATGCGGCGCCTGCGCAATCTCGTTCCAGAACACCGCGCCGGCACCGGTCTGCCGCGCCAACCCGGCGATGATCTTGGCCGCGGGACCCCGGCGCAGCAGCAGCGACGAACCGATCGAGTTGAGGCTTTTTTGCAAGGCCCGGAGCGACTGCGCCAGCCACCAACGCGCGGCGCCGCCCAGCGGACGCGCGTTCGGCGGACGCGGCCCGTCGTTCATTTCGTCGAACACATAGAGACAGATCACCGGCGTGCCGGTGCTGATGGCGGCATGAAGGGCGGCATGATCGGAAAGGCGGAGATCGTCGCGAAACCAGACGATGCAGGGGGCGGAGTTGCGGGCCATCAGCGATCAACTCGGATGGCGCGCGTTAGGTCCGCAGGGCGCGCACGACGATGCAACCCAGTCGGGTCTGATACGTACTTATCCGGCGACGCTGATCATCGTCGTGCCGCTCGATTTTCCGTTTCTTGGGTTCATCGCCAAGGGCTTTTTCGCCTCGGGCGCGACCGAGTGAGCGAACCCGGAATCCAGAAACGATCGACACGGGATTCCGGGGTCGCGCTGGCGCGCGCCCCGGAATTACCAACGCTGGGTTGAGGCTTTACTTCGGCTGCGGCACGATCCGGATATAGGGCTTCGGCGACTTCCAGCCCTGCGGATAGATCTTCTTGGCCTCGTCGTCGGTGACCGAGCCGGAGATGATGACGTCCTCGCCCTGTTTCCAGTCGGCGGGTGTAGCGACGCGGTGCTTGGCGGTCATCTGCAGCGAATCGATCACGCGCAGTATTTCCTGGAAATTGCGCCCTGTGGTCATCGGATAGACCAGCACCAGCTTGATCTTCTTGTCCGGTCCGATGATGAAGACGTTGCGCACGGTCTGGCATTGTCGGCGGCGGTGCGGTTGTTGGCGTCGCCGGAGGCAGCGGCCGGCAGCATGTCGTAGAGTTTTGAGACTTTGAGATCGGTGTCGCCGATCATCGGGATAGTTCGGCGCAGCGCCCTGGGTCTCCCTGATGTCGTCGGACCATTTCGTGTGCTTGTCGACGGGATCGACGCTGAGCCCGATCAGCTTGACGCCGCGCTTGTCGAATTCCGGCTTCAGCTTCGCCAGCGCGCCAAGCTCGGTGGTGCAGACCGGGGTGAAATCCTTCGGGTGCGAGAACAGCAGCGCCCAGCTGTTGCCGATCCAGTCATGGAATTTGATCTTGCCGTCGGTGGTTTCGGCCTCGAAATCCGGGGCCACAGCGCCAATCTGAAGAGCCATATCGACCTCATGTCGTTCAAGTCAGGATGAAATACGTCGCCTGACCATAGGAGCAGGGGTAGCCAAACGGAACGGTTCCCGTAAAAGGATAAAATCCTTCTCGGTCTTGGGGAATTGCTAGCAGTATCTTTTGATCCGGACCGCTGCGGCGAAAAAACCACAATGGCTTCAAAAGTATGATTGCCCCGATATTGCCTCTTGTGCGTCGCAACATCGCCGGAGCCAGCTGCGATCCCATGAACCGTGACGGACGTCGCGCGACACAGCGACCAATAAGCAACCATCTAAAAAACTCGCGACCCAAGTTTCGAATCGTTAACCACTCGTTTACGCCTGCAGGCAAATGCTGGCCCAGAACAAGAAACGGAAAAGAGTAACTACCGATGTCTGCCCCTCTCGCTATCGTCGCCGAACCGATCGCCGCCCTGGAACCAACGACGATTTCCTGCCGGAACACCGCGGCCCAAGCGCTTACCGTCGTGCGCGACGGCGTCATCACCGGCGAAGGCCCCACCACCAAAGGCCGGGTTCATTTTTCCCGCGAACTGGACGCCGATGACGCCGCCTGGTGCGCGCGCATCCTGACCGCGACGGCGGTCGAGCATCAGCCGGTCAGCCGGGCCGAAGCCGAAGCGCTGTTTGAGATCGACGACGCGGCCGCCGAGCGCAGCGACGACGGACGGTTCGACGACCTGCTGGCCAAGGCGGTCGTGCACCACGCGGCCTCCGTGTCGGGCCTGCCGGTGCCGCCGCGCACCGTTGCGCTGTCGCCGGACACCTCGATCGAAAGCTGGGCGCCGATCCAGGCGATCGGCGTCGACACCGAAGTGCTGGAATGGATCGCAGCCCAGATGCGCGGCAAGCGCCGCAGCAACCGCACCCTGATGAGGCTGGTCGCCACCATCGTCGGCGTGGCGGCGCTGCCGCTGGTACAACTGCCGCACGTGTTCGACATCGGGATGTAATTCGGCCCTCGCAGCACGCGTCTCACGACGGCGGGATTATTTCCCCGCCGTTTTTTGTTTGCCGACCTCGGCATCGAGCCCGACCGTTCGGCCCGGAAATCCCGCGACATCGAAATAGCGCTGCGACAGCACGCGCTGAAACTTCACGACCGTCTTCAGGCCGTTCGATGCGGGCTTGGACATGATCGTCGCGTCAGCCGCCTTCGGGATGATGCCGTTGGGCAAGGCTTCGGACATCACCCGGCCCGTCAGTCCGCCGGCGGCTGCCGTATGCAAATTCAGAAGTTGCGCGATGGTCATGCCGACGTCGGCATTGCTGACCGGCAGCGGATCGACATAGCCGGCCTTGAAGTCCGGCCCGATCGCCGCGGTGAAATTCAGCGTGTCGCCGCGGCCGAAACTGCCGTGCATGCCCTGACCCTGCCGCAGCACGGTATCGGCGACCTCGACGGAGCAATTGGTCGGCTCATCGCAGCCGGTGGTATAGGAACGGAAATTGACCACGATCGAGGGGTTGGGCGTCACTGCCTTGCCCTTGAGATCGAGCTGCGACATCGGCAGCGTGCCGGGGAAATGTCCGAGTTTGTCGTCGACGAACAACCCGCTGACGTAATCCTGATCGAGCAGCGCCTTGACCGTGCGCGCCGCCAGCTTCTTGTCCCTGTTCGGCAGATAGATCAGGTCCGATCCGCCATTGGTGGCGACCACCAGATCGGGTTTGGCGGGATCGTTGCCGAGCAGACCGTTTCCGGCCTTTGGGTGCGCATTATCGGCAACGCGCGCATTCTTGTCGTTCGGATCGAACAGCGGCAGGTCGAGTGCCTTGGCAAGATCGATCGCGAGAAAGCCCATCGGGAGGAAATCCTTCGGCGTGTCCTCGTAGCTGGCTTTTGCCGACGGGACTGGTCTTGCTCTCCTTTGAAATCGTCGAGAAGCCGTGATCGGAGGAGACGATGATGTTGGTGGTGGCGGCGAGGCCGAGATCGTCGAGCGCCTTGCGCAATTGCGCCAGATTGTTGTCGGCGTTCCTGATGCCGGCGAGCGAGGTGGGACCGTTGATGCCGGGCGTCACGGTGTTGAGGCTGTCGCCGTTGTTGTGCTGGCTGCCGTCGGGATCGCGCGACCAGAACACCAGCACGAACGGCTTGTTGCGCGCCTTGAACATCGGCAGCACGACCTTGGTGGCGACGTCGGCGAAATAGGCCTGCTGCGTGGTATTCGGCACCAAGGTGCCCGGCGTCCTGGCATCGCCGGCCTTGGCGTTGTCGCCGCGCGACGGTGCGTGCGAGCGGGAGATTGGCCTTGGCCAATGCGGCCTGCATCTCCTGCGAAAGCGGCACGCCGCCCTTGCCGCCGGTGGAATCGTCGATCACGATCGAATGCAGGCCATCGGCGCCGATCTTGTCGGTATGATCGAAGATCAGGGTGGGACCGAGCTTGCCGATCGCTGCCGTGCTGTAGCCCTTGGCGCGCGCCATTTTCAGCACGGTTTCCTCGTTCAGATAGTCGCCGCCGAAATGCTCGTCGACATCGATGAGAACCGGATCGGATTCGAGGAACGGCGTGACGGTGCCGTCCGCCGGCTCCGACCGGATAACCGGTGTAGATCGTGTTGCTGAAGTCGCCGGTATCGCCGAGGTAGTGGCCGGTCGCCATCGCGGAGGCGTTGGCGGTGGTGAAGGTCGGAAACAGCGAGTGCGAATTCGTGAAATTGACGCCCTTGTCGCGGATTTCGGCCATCGCGGGCGCGGTCTGTGGCGTGACGATCCGCCCGCGCAATCCGTCCGGCACGAACAGGATGAGGTTTCTGGGTTTATCGTTTTGCGCTGACGCAGCGGCTGCGAACAGCGTCATCAGACCGGCGGATAGCAACAGGATTGCGCGGTGCATCAAAATCTCCCCTGAGAAGCGGATTTAGGCATATCAGCCGTTGCCTCCGTTTAGTTTTGCTGTACGACGGAATTGTTACATCCGTCCCCGCATGCCAGATTGCGGGCCTGGTCCGCACGGACGGATCCCGCCCAAAGGTTGCAAGTAAACAAGCCCATGTTCAAACGAATTCTGATCGCCAATCGCGGCGAGATCGCCTGCCGGATCATCAAGACTGCCCGCCGCATGGGGATAGAGACGGTCGCGGTCTATTCCGAGGCCGACCGTGACGCGCTCCATGTCGAAATGGCCGACGATGCCGTTCTGATCGGACCGCCGGCCGCCGCCGAAAGCTATCTGTTGATCGACAAGATCGTCGAGGCCTGCCGCAAGACCGGCGCGCGAGGCCGTGCATCCCGGCTACGGCTTCCTGTCCGAGCGCGAGGCGTTTCCGCGCGCGCTGGCAAAGGCCGGAATCGTCTTCATCGGTCCCAATCCGGGCGCGATCGCCGCGATGGGCGACAAGATCGAATCCAAGAAAGCCGCGGCGAAAGCCAACGTCTCGACGGTGCCGGGCCATCTCGGCGTCATCGAGGACGAAAAGCATGCGGTGAAGATCGCCGACGAGATCGGCTATCCCGTGATGATCAAGGCCTCCGCCGGCGGCGGCGGCAAGGGGATGCGGATCGCGCATTCGACCTCGGAAGTCGCCGAAGGGTTTCAATCTCGCCAAGGCCGAAGCCAAATCGTCGTTCGGCGACGACCGCGTTTTCATCGAGAAGTTCATCGTCGATCCCCGCCACATCGAAATTCAGGTGCTCGGCGACAAGCACGGCAATGTGATCTATCTCGGCGAGCGCGAATGCTCGATCCAGCGCCGCAATCAGAAGGTGATCGAGGAGGCGCCGTCGCCGCTGCTCGACGAGACCACCCGCCGCAAGATGGGCGAACAGGCGGTCGCGCTCGCCAAGGCCGTGAACTACGATTCCGCCGGCACCGTCGAATTCGTCGCCGGACAGGACAAGAGCTTCTATCTTCCTGGAGATGAACACGCGGCTGCAGGTCGAGCATCCCGTGACCGAATTGATCACCGGCATCGATCTGGTCGAGCAGATGATCCGGGTCGCGGCCGGCGAGAAGCTTGCGCTGGCGCAGAAGGACGTCACGCTGACCGGATGGGCGGTGGAATTGCGGGTCTATGCCGAAGATCCGTTCCGCAATTTCCTGCCCTCGATCGGGCGGCTGGTAAAATACCGCCCGCCGGTCGAGAGCAGCATCGACGGCATCACCGTCCGCAACGACACCGGCGTGCAGGAGGGCGGCGAGATCTCGATCTACTACGATCCGATGATCGCCAAGCTCGTGACCCATGCGCCGTCGCGCGCCGCCGCCATCGAGGCGCAGTCGACCGCGCTCGATTCATTCTACATCGACGGCATCCGTCACAACATTCCGTTCCTGTCGGCGCTGATGAATCATCCGCGCTGGCGCGAGGGCAATCTTTCGACCGGCTTCATTGCCGAGGAATTTCCCGAAGGGCTTTGCGGCTCGCGCGCCGGAAGGCGAGATCGCGCGCCGGCTGGCGGCGGTCGGCGCGGCGATCGATCACGTGCTCGGCGAACGCAAGCGGCAGATTTCCGGCCAGATGATCGGCCGGCTGGTGCAGCGCGAGCGCCGCCGCGCGGTGTGGCTCGAGCGCAACGAAATCGCGCTCGATGTCGCGCGCGAAGCCGACGGTATCGCGGTGCGTTTTGTCGGCGCCGACGGCACGCTCGGCCATCGGCATCATCTGGTCTCGCCGTGGAAGCCGGGCGATCCGGTCTGGCAGGGCACCATCGACGGCCAGCTGGTGGCGATGCAGGTGCGCCCGATCGCCAACGGCTTCCGCCTCGCGCATCAGGGATTTGAGGTCGCGGTCAATGTCTTCACCGAATCCGAGGCCGCCGCGGCGCGGCTGATGCCGGTCGGCGACCGCGGCCGATACCGGCAAGAAACTGCTGTGCCCGATGCCCGGGCTGGTGGTGTCGATCGCGGTGAGCGAAGGCCAGGAGGTCAAGGCCGGCGAAACGCTGGCGGTGGTCGAGGCGATGAAGATGCAGAACGTGCTGCGCGCCGAACGCGACGGCACGGTCAAGAAGATCCACGCCGCCGCCGGCGCGACGCTGGCGGTGGACGCGCTGATTCTCGAATTCGCGTAACGGGAGCAAATGAGACCGTCATTGCGGGCGCAATGACGACAAGTACAAACTCTGAGGACTTCACGATGGCCTTTCGAAAGCGCCGCGAAGCGTTGCGTTCGATCCTGTCGGGATCAATCTGCATTCGCCCCGGCTCGGTCTATGACGCGACTTCGATCCGCATCGCCGAGGACCTCGGTTTCGAAGTCGGCATGTTCGGCGGCTCGGTGGCTTCGCTGGCGGTGCTGGGCGATCCCGACGTCGCGCTGATCACGCTGACCGAACTCGCCGAACAGATGCGCCGGATGTCGCGCGCGGCGTCCTTGCCGGTGCTGGTCGATGCCGACCACGGCTATGGCAACGCGCTCAATGTCCGCCGCACGGTGCGAGGAACTGGAAACGGCGGGCGCCGCCGGGCCTGACCATCGAGGACACCTTGCTGCCGCAGGCCTTTGGGCAAGCCGGGACGCAACTGATCTCGCTGGAAGAGGGCGTCGGCAAGATGAAGGCCGCAGCTGGACGGCGCGCGGCGATCCCGCCTGGTGATCATCGCGCGCACCGGTGCCGCGTCGGTCTCCGGTCTCGATGACGCGATCGCGCGCGCCATGGCCTATGAAGCCACCGGCGTCGATGCGTTGTTCTTCACCGGCATCAAGACCCGCGCGGAACTGGAAGCCATCGCGGCGGCGACGACACTGCCGATCGTGCTCGGCGGCTTCCCCGAGGATATGGTCGACCGGGACTATCTCGCCAACCAGCGGGTGCGGATCGCGCTGCAGGGCCACGCGCCGTTCGCCGCGGCGACGCAAGCGGTCTACGAGACGCTGAAAGCGCTGCGCGATGGCACGTCGCCGAAGAATTTGAAGGGCCTTGCGTCATCCGAACTGACCGGCCGCGTCACGCGCGACGCCAGACGTGAAAGCGCGCAGCGCGGAGTTTCTCGGGTTGAAGAAGATAGATGAGCGGCGCGATCCGTCAGGTGACGATCCGGGGCCGGGTGCAGGGCGTCGGCTACCGCGCCTGGGTCGAGCACCAGGCGAGGGCGCACGGACTTGAGGGCTGGGTGCGCAACCGCCGCGACGGCAGCGTCGAGGCGCTGTTTGCGGGACCGGCGGACGTCGTGGCCAACATGGTTGCGTTGTGCCGGCGCGGGCCGGCCTCGGCGCGCGTCGAGGCGGTCCAGGAAGAACCCGCCAGTTCCGATGCGCTGAATCTGCGACGTGCGGGCGAGCGGTTTTCGGTGCTGCCGACGATCTAGGTGTTTGGTCCCTTATCCTCTGCATTTGGAAAATCGATCCGAACACGCTCTCTCAGGCGCTCCAGATGGCCGCTGACACTCAAAATCGCGCGTCTCGTCGACCACACGGCCGGCTGATCGGCTAGCGGAAGAGGCTTTGCACGAGTGCGGGCAACGTGGTGGACGGTTAAGCGCGGCGCTTGTGGTTGCATCGATGGGCACGCTACCAGTGCGGGAATATTATTTTTCCGGGTGATTCGTGCCCTTTCGCCAGCCATCTGGACCCAACAGCCCCCTTCCAGAGATATTCATGCCATCCCCTGAACCGGCTAGCCGCCGTACCGCGGCTTTTTTCTTTGCTCTGCTGCTGACGGCAAGCGGGCCGACGGTCGCGGTCGCCGGTGGTGGCATGGGCGGCGGAACGGGCGGCGGTGCCGGCGGCACCGGCTATGGTGGCATGGCTGGCGCGGATGGCGATGATCCGAGCTGGCTGCATGCCGGCGGGGGCGGCGGCGCTGCCGGCGGGGGCGCCGGAGGCATCGGGGGCCCCGGATCCCCTAGCGGTCCGGGGGGCAACGGCGGCGACGGTGGCCTCAACAATCAGAATGGCGCTGCGGCGGGTGACGGCGGTGATGGTGCAGCTGGTGCCACCGGTGCCCCCAATGGCGGTGGCAGCGGCGGCGGCGGCGGTGCCGGCGGCGCGGGCTTCTACTATCTCCTCAACGTCGAAGACCTGCTGAGCAAGGCTGGCGTTGGAACCATCGTCGGCGGCAATGGCGGCGCTGGAGGCAAGGGCTTTCAAGGTGGCGCGGGCGGCGGGGGCGGTGACGGCGGCGGTGGCGTGGTCATGGGCGACGGCCTCAGCATCACCGCCAATGTCAACTCGATCACAGGCGGTGCCGGCGGTCTCGGCGGCAACGGCGCCTTGGCCGGTGGCCCCGCGACTGCCGGTGGCGGCGGCGGAGGCGGGGCCGGCATATCCACCACCGCAGGCGGCAATGTTATCGCTGCAACCGGCACGATAACTGGCGGCAATGGTGGTGCCGGCGGAGACGGCGGCCCGGCGGCCAATGGTCTGGGGGCGCCCAATCCTGGCTCCGGCGGCAATGGTGGCACTGGCGGCGCGGGCGTGAGCGCCTATGGTGGTGGCAGTGTCACAATTGAGCAAGGCACGGTCACCGGCGGCAACGGTGGCGCGGGCGGCAATGGCGGAACCAATGCCAACAGCCTCGGCGGCAATGGTGGTGCCGGTGGCGCTGGCGTGATCGCGACCGGCGATATCACTGTGCAAGCCGGCGCAAGCGTCACGGGCGGCAATGGCGGCGCGGCCGGCATTGGCTCCGCTGGCAGTCCGGTGACGGGGGCCGGGGGCGCCGGCATCCAGGCGTCCGGTGGGGCCATGGTGACCGTCGCCGGCACCGTGACCGGTGGCATGAACGGCACCAATTCAGTGCGAGCCAATGCAGTCAGCCTCACTGGTGGTGGCAATACGCTGACACTGATGAGCGGCTATGTCCTCAACGGCAACGCCGTAAGCGACGGTACGGGCGACAGGCTGGCGCTCGGCGGCGCGGCGAACGGCAGCTTCGATATCTCGACGCTGGACAATGCCAGCACCTATCGAGGCTTCTCGTCGTTCGAAAAGACCGGCAGCTCGGTGTGGACGCTGACCGGCACGGCGACTTATGCGAACGACATCGTCGTCGACGAAGGCACGCTCGTGGTGAACGGATCGACTGCGTCGGCCTCGTCCACCATCGTCAATACAGGCGCTGTCTTGAGCGGCACCGGCACGGCGAGCGCGGTGCAGGTCAATGCAGGCGGCACGTTTGCGCCGGGCGGCGGCACGCCGGGCTCGTCGATGACGGTCGCAAGCCTCGCATTCCAGCCGGGCGCGTTCTACGGCGTGAACCTCAATCCATCGACATCGAGCTTCGCCAACGTCACCGGTGCGGCGACGCTTGGCGGCGCGACTGTCGCGGCGAACTTCGCCAGCGCCAGTTACGTCGTGAAGCAATACACCATCCTGAATGCAGGCAGCATCAGCGGCGCGTTCAATTCTACGGTGGTCGACACCGACCTGCCGTCGGGATTCAGAACTGTGCTGAGTTACGACGCGAGCCATGTCTATCTCGATCTCGCACTGGCCTTTGTGCCGCCGAGGGGCGGCTCGTTCAGCGACAATCAGTCGAACGTCGGCCACGCTATCGTCAACTACTTCAACAGCAACGGCGGCATTCCGCTGGCGTTTGGCAGTTTGAATCCGCAAGGCCTTACGCAAATTTCCGGCGAAATCGGCGGCGGCGCGCAACAGACGAACTTTCAGGCAGCCACGCAGTTCATGACCATCATGAGTGATCCGGGTGCTCCGGGCCGTGGCGGGGCAGGTGGCGCAGGCGGTGCTGCGGGTTACGCCGATGAAGCCGCCAGTGCGAGCATGGCTGATGCGGGCAAGGCGAAGTCGAACGACCCGCGCGATGCATTTGCGTCGTTCACCAAGGCGCCGGCGCAAGCCCCGTTTGTCCAACGTTGGAGCACGTGGGCCATGGGCTACGGCGGCTCGCAGACGACCGATGGCAGTGCGGTTGCGGGCACCAACACCTCATCGAGCAACATCTACGGGGTTGCGGTCGGTGCGGATTATAGCGTCTCGTTGGACACCGTCGCTGGCTTCGCCCTGGCTGGTGGCGGCACCAACTACAGTGTGGTCAACGGAGGCACGGGCCGTTCGGATATGTTCCAGCTCGGCGCGTTCGTGCGTCACGATATCGGCGCGACGTATCTGACGGCATCCGCCGCTTATGGCTGGCAGGATGTGACGACGGACCGTTATGTGACCGTCGCGGGCGTCGATTATCTGAGCGCGAACTTCAACACCAACTCATACTCGGGCCGCCTCGAACTGGGCCATCGCTTCGTGCAGCCGTGGTTCGGCGGGCTCGGTGTCTCGCCTTATGCGGCTGTCCAAGCGACGGTGTTCGAACTGCCGGCGTATGCGGAGCGTGCGCTCTCAGGTGCCAGCACATTTGCGCTGAGCTACAGCGCGGATACATCGATCGCAACGCGCAGCGAACTGGGGCTGCGCACGGATAAATCCTTCGCGTTCGATGGCGCGGTGCTGACGCTGCGCGGCCGCGCCGCCTGGGCGCACGACTTCAATCCGAACAGCACCGTCAGCGCGACCTTCCAGACGCTGCCTGGTGCCTCGTTCGTCGTGAACGGCGCGGCCCTCGCGCACGACGCCGCGCTGACGACGGCAGCGGCGGAGCTTAACTTGATGAACGGCTGGTCCGTCGCCGGCACGTTCGAAGGCGAGTTCTCGGATGTCACCCGCAGCTACGCCGGCAAGGGCGTGGTGCGGTACAATTGGTAAGGTTGCGCTGGCGATGTGTTGCGCTGTCAGCACGAGTGGAGCGGATTTGACATTCGCTACCGGTAACGCACCGGGTTCGTTTTGCGCTGTGCCATCGCGGGCCGGCCTCGGCGCGCGTTGAGGCTGTCCGGGAAGAACCCGCTCGTTCCGATGCGCTGGATCTGAGACTTGCGGGAGAGCGGTTTTCGGTGCTGCCGACGGTCTGACCAAACTCGATGGCTGCAATAGCCAAGCCGCCCCAGGCGAAACGACTTGGACGACGACTACCAGACGGTCGCTTCCGGCAGCCGCAGTTTCGCGGCGCCAAACACTTCCTCAAATGCCTGCCGGAGCGCGATGTCGACGTCGGCCAGGGTCACGGGATGGCCGAGATCGGCAAGGCTGGTGACGCCATAGCGCGGGTCGGCCACGCCGCAGGGCACGATCGCCTCGAAGTGCGTCAGATCGGGCTCCACATTGATGGCGATGCCGTGGAACGAGACCCAGCGCCGCAGCCGCACCCCGATCGCCGCGATCTTGTCCTCGAAGCCTTCGCCCTTGTCCGGCCGCTTCACCCAGACGCCGACGCGATCCTCGCGGCGCTCGCCCCGTACGTTGAACGCCGCCAGCGTGCGGATGATCCATTGCTCGAGGCCCGCCACATAGGCCCGCACGTCGGGCCGCCGCCGTTTCAGGTCGAGCATCACATAGGCCACCCGCTGGCCGGGGCCGTGATAGGTGAGCTGTCCGCCGCGCCCGGTGGCAAACACCGGGAAACGGGCGTCGAGCAGGTCGGCGGCCTTGCCGCTGGTCCCGGAGGTGTAGAGCGGGGGGTGTTCCAGCAGCCAGACCAGTTCGGGCGCCTCGTGCGGCCGCGATGGCCGCCACCCGTGCCTCCATCGCCGCGATGGCCTCGGGATAGGGCACCGGCGCCTCGGATATCCGCCATTCGACCGCGCCCCCGCCGGCGGGATGCGCGAAGGTCGTCAAATCGAGGCTTTGGCGGTCATTAACCATTGGCTAACCATAACGTGTTGATCTGAAACCACGCAATTTTGCATTTGTCAGTCTCGGGTTCCAGTGCCAACGCTCGATAAAGTCACCGTCGATCTCATGGTGGTCCTCGGGACCACGTCGATGCCCATCCATCAGGTAATGCGCCTGAGCCGTGGCGCCATCATCGAACTGGACGCCACCGAGGCGGACGAGGTCAAGATCCTCGCCAACAACCTGCCGATCGCCAGCGGCGTGGTGCTGGTCGATCGCAACCGTATCGCGGTCGAAGTCAAGCAAATGCTGCCGCGGCTGCCGGGCAGCCGATAGGCCTGATCACGGTGTTCGGGCGCAGCTGAAACACTCCGCCGGCAGGCCTTGTCCCTCCATCCCTGATTTGTTACATCGGCGCCGTTGATCCGGTCGCGGCGCGAATCCCGTGCCGATCTCCAAAGCGCTCGTGGCGGAATTGGTAGACGCGCTGCCTTGAGGTGGCAGTGAGTAAAATCGTGGGGGTTCGAGTCCCTCCGAGCGCACCAAAAACCCTGCAATGGTGACGTGCCGGTGCAAAGCCGGGACGCCCGTGCAATGCTTGCGACGCCGCTGCCGGCCGGCTGGAACTGGCATTTGATGCCGAACGGTACATTCGTTGCCTTGTTGTAACGTCGGCGCAGATCGACGGAGGCGGAATTCAGGCCGGCGATGCCGGTCTGGCGACCGGAATCCTCCGGGTCGCGCTCGATCAAAACTGACTGGCTGATTATCGATCGGAGCAGATGCATGAAATTCCTGGGCCACGCCTATCGGTTTCTCTCCAACTTTGTGTTTCTGGCGCTGGTCTATTACAGCCTGAACTTCATGGAGAAATATCAGCAACGCGCGATCGTCGCGATTCTCGTGCTGGTCTACGCCACGATGCGCGCGGCTTCGGCGTTTCGTTCGTTTTATTTCTTCCAGCGCATCGAGCGCCTTGAAATGGAGGCGCGCCGTCTTGCCGGCCTGGCCGGGGAGGGCCCTGCCGCGAGTGCCTCGCGCAAGCAGATCGTCGGCGATGTCGCCACGCTTCGCCGGGACGGCGAAATGAAATCCTATATCGATCTGTTGTTTCTCGCTTTGGTTATCCTGCTGTGCATTTCAAAGATCGTGACGGATTGAACCGTCACACGCTTCTTTTCTTGATCTGAACCAGATGCTTCAGCGAGCTTCGACGGGCATGCGCCGCGAGCCGGCTGCCGCGGCCGGTCGGGTGAGACGCGCCAAACCGTCGGCCATGCATGTGGGTCTTTCCGCGCATCGTGCGCAGGGAATCGCCGCCGTCGCCCGAAATGAGCTTCGCGATGCCGTCCGTTTCACGGTCCGCCGGGACCGTCTGCTCGGCGTGACGCGAAGGCGGAAGCAGGGACTGCGCCGTCGCACGCGGGTTTTCCTGGATCTCGAAGATGCTCTGCGCCGGCACCGGCAGGACGATGGCGGCGCTGTCCGGCGCGAGCGGCCACTGACGGGGCCAGGGCGCCTCCTGCGGCAGCGGAACGCCGTGCGACCGCCGTCCGGCGCGATCGAACGGCTCGGCAAGCGCATCGGCTCGCGTCAGGCCGTCGAAATCCGACAGCGAAGGGGCGGGAAGCATGTCGGCTTCGGCAAAGACGAAATTGGGGATTTTGGGCCAGTGCGAAATCGCCACGGTTTCCGATGTCGGATGCAGCTGCCATTGCTGCGGCTCGGTCGGCGTCGCCGGCAGTTCCGGGGTCGCCGGCACCACATGGACGATGCGATAGCCTCGCGCTTTCAGTTCGTGCAGAATCCTCGGCAATGCGGCGACCGTTCGCGCCTGGATGTCGTGCAGCAGCAGAATGCCTTTGCCCTTGGCCTCGATCCGCTTGATCGCCAGATCGTAGACCCGCGACGATGAAATATGCCGCCAGTCGTCGGCCGGGAAATCCGCGCTCCAGGTCTGGATGCCCTGCGAGGCCAGATAGTCCTCGACCGCCTCGGCGCGCACCAGGCCGGGGATGCGAAAGAACGGGCGCCAGTGCCGTGTCATCTCGCCGAGGGCGGCCTTCACCGACGCGATGCCGTCGTCGATCTCCTGCTTGGCGCGCTCGATCGGCATGTGGTTCATGGTCAGCGGATGATTCTGGGTGTGGGTGCCGATGGTATGGCCGGCGTCGCGCAGCTTGCGGACGCCTTCCGGATAGGTCCGGGCCATCTGGCCGATCTGAAGAAAGTCGCCTTGACGCATTGCGAGGCGAGAATTTCCAGGATCTGGTTGCTGTTGCGCGGCAGCGGCCCGTCGTCGAACGTCAACACCACCTCGTGATCTTCGCAGCGGCAGCGTCTCGGGATATTGCATGGTGCCGATGCGGGGATGCTCCCGGGGATCGACCACCAGGGTTCGCGAGGTGCCGAGCGCATCGGGATGGCCGGGGCAATCGGCGGCCGACGCAGTCTGCGCGGCGATGCAGGCGAGTAACCCCAGGCATAAGGCGGCCCACGGCCGCGTCCGAACCCCAGCCAGCGCACTAACCGATCATGAAACACCGTCTGCATTCCCATTTCCGTAACGACAGTTACACGCGGCGCCATGAACGGGGCCTTAATTGTTTGACTTCCGCACCTGGTTTCGGGTTCAACGGCACGCCGTCAAAACCGACACTACTTGATCCCGGCGGTTGCGGCGCAGCCGGCACCAGATGCACCACGCGATAGTGATTGTCCGTGAGATAGCGCAAAAAAGCCGGCAGCATGGCGGCGGTGTCGCGCCTTGGGATCGTGCAGCAGGATGATTCCCTTGCGGGCGGTGTTGAGCCGGTCGGTGATCAGCTTCAATTCCTGTTGCGGCGTCATCGGATTCCAGTCGCTGGCCCAGAGATCGGCGCCGAACACCACGATGCCGCGCGATTGCAGCAGGTCGAGTGTCGCCGGTGTGCTCTCAAAGCCGGGAAAACGAAAGAACGGCGTGCTCGGAATCGTGGTGGCGACACCGTGCAGCGCCATTTCATCCGCCGATATGCCGTGGTCGATTTCCTCGGTAGCCTGCGCTCGGCGTCGATTTGCATCAGGCTGCGATGCATCCAGGTGTGATGCCCGATGGTATGGCCCTCGGCCGCGATCCTGCGCACCAGTTCGGGGTGCTCCGACGCGGGCTTGCCGATCAGGAAGAACGTCGCGCGCACGCATTCATGGGCCAGCGCTGCCAGCACCCGCGGCGTCGTGCGGCGGCCAGGGGCCGTCGTCGAACGTCAGCACGACCTCGTGGTCGTCGAGCGGCAGCGTCTGCGGAAAGCTTTTCAACCCGACCCGCGGCGTGGTGGCGGCATCGACGGCGAGAATGCGCGAGGTGCCGAGCGCGCCCTTGCGCGGACAGTCCGCCGCCTGGGCCGCCGCCATCCACGCCATCGAGGCGACAAGGGCAGCTCCCAGCGCGCTCGCGAACTTCCGGGTCGGGTTTTGCCCGCTGCATATTTATCATTGCGCTTGGTGTTGCCCTTGGGTAATGCGTGATGCGACAACTCAGACGAGTTCAGCAATCCTGTCAAACCGGCGAGGCGCGGCATGGCCGAAGATGTGGACGTTGCCCAACCGGCCGATGCCTCGGTGCTCGACCGTCTCCCGATGCGCGACGAAGATGGCGAAATTCGCCACGAATTTGTCGAGGAAATCGCGCGCGCGATCCATGCCGCCGATACGCCGTTGCTGCGCGCGATCGTGGCGGAACTCCATGAGGCCGATCTCGGCGACCTGATCGCGGCGCTCGAACCCGACGACCGCGTCAACGCTGGTGGAACTGACCGGCGCGGATTTCGATTTCTCGGCGCTCAACGAAGTCGACGACTCCGTCCGCGAGGAAATCCTCGAGGAACTCGAACCGGAGACGGTCGCGGAGGGCGTTCGCGAGCTGGAATCCGACGACGCCGTCGAATTGCTCGAAGGTCTCGACGAAGAGGACCAGGAAGAGATCCTCGAAAAACTGCCGCCGTCGGAGCGCGACGCGCTCGAGCGCAGCCTGCTGTATCCGGAAAATTCCGCCGGGCGGCGGATGCAGACCGAGTTCATCGCGGTGCCGCCGGACTGGACCGTGGGGCAGGCGATCGACTACATGCGCGACACGCCGGATTTGCCGGACCGGTTCTACGAAATCTACGCGGTCGACCAGCGCGCAGCACTGGCAGGGCGCGGTATCGCTGGACGCGCTGCTGCGCGCGCGCCGGCCGGTGCCGCTGGCCGATCTGATCGACGAAGACCGCCGCCGCGTATCGGTCCTGGACGACCAGGAAGAGGTGGCGCGGCTGTTCGGCAAATACAATCTGGTCGCGGCCCCCGTGGTCGATACCGCCAACCGGCTGGTCGGCGTCATCACCATCGACGACGTGGTCGACGTGATCGAGGAAGAGGCCGACGAGGACCTCAAGGCGCTGGGCGGCGTCACCAGCGACGAAGAATTGTCCGACAATGTCTGGACCATCGCCAGGGGCCGCTTCAACTGGCTGCTGGTCAATCTTGCCACCGCCTTTCTGGCCTCCTCGGTGCTGGGCCTGTTCGAAGGTCAGCTGGAAAAAATGGTGGCGCTGGCGGTGCTGGCGCCGATCGTCGCCAGCCAGGGCGGCAACGCCGCGACCCAGACCATGACGGTCGCGGTGCGCGCGCTGGCGACCCGCGAACTCGGCTCCAACAACGCGTTTCGCGTGGTGATGCGCGAGGGCCTGGTCGGCCTTGTCAACGGTCTCGCCTTTGCGGTCATCACCGGCATTGCCGCCGTGGCCTGGTTCAAGATTCCCGGCGCTCGGCGTCGTGATCGGCCTTGCGATGTTGTGCAACCTGGTCGCCGGCGCGCTCGGCGGCATCCTGATTCCGATGGTGCTGGAGCGGGTGCGGGCCGATCCGGCGGTGGCATCGGGCACCTTCGTCACCACGGTCACCGACGTGGTCGGCTTCTTCTCGTTTCTCGGCATCGCGACGCTGTGGTTCGGGCTGAAATAGACCGGTATCGCCGGCGCGGTATCGTTAATCAGACCTTAACGCGCATCGCCGACATCGACGCTCCAAGATCGTGGAGTCGGACATGCAGCGCTTGCGGCTGAAAGCGGACGGACGGATCGTCGAATTGCGGGATGGACAGGAGTTTCCGCTCGCGCCGGCGGCTTTCTCCGTGCCTGCGACGGCTTTCGCCGCACCGGCAGAGCCGCCGCCGCCGGCGGTTCGCGACCTTCGCCGGCGCGCGCGGCTGACGCAGCTCGAATTCGCCGCACGGCTCGGCGTGCCGGTTGAGACCATCCGCAACTGGGAGCAGGGCAAGCGCATGCCGCGCGGTCCGGCGCGGGCGCTGCTGGCGGTGATCGCGCATGCCCCGGAGACGGTGTTCGCGGCGCTGGCCAAGGCGTAATTCGGCAAACGACACCTGGTTGCCGTGGAACCCCCGTGGCCAGGTTGGCAGCGCGACGCCGGCGGGACATAATGGCGCTCGATTTGTTCGAGTACCCGTCCATGCAATTCGTCGAGGCCAACGGCGCGAAAATCCCCGCGATCGGGCTCGGCACCTGGGAACTGCGCGGGCGAACCTGCGCGCGTCTGGTCGAGCAGGCGCTGAGGCTCGGTTATCGCCACATCGACACCGCGCAGGTCTATGAGAACGAACGCGAGGTCGGCGAAGGCCTGCGCGCCTCGGGGGTCCGGCGCGACGATGTATTCGTGACCACCAAGGTCTGGACCACCCATTTCGCGCCGAACGATCTCGAGCGATCCACCAAGGAGAGCCTGACGAAGCTGCGGCTTTCCGAGGTCGATCTGTCTGCTGCTGCACTGGCCCAATCCGCAGGTGCCGCTGCAGGAGACGCTGGGCGCGCTGGCGCATGTCAAGCAGCTCGGCATGGCCCGGCACATCGGCGTCTCGAACTTCACCGTGGCCTTGATCGAAGAGGCGGTCGCGGCCTGCCCGGAGCCGCTGGTGTGCGATCAGGTCGAATATCATCCCTATCTCGACCAGACCAAGGTGCAGGAGGCCTGCGCGCGCCACGGCATGGCCGTTGTCGCCTATAGTCCGGTTGCGAAGGGCCGGATCAAGAACGACGAGACGCTGGCCCGGA
This sequence comes from uncultured Alphaproteobacteria bacterium, assembly GCA_963734795.1. Taxonomy (GTDB): domain Bacteria; phylum Pseudomonadota; class Alphaproteobacteria; order Rhizobiales; family Xanthobacteraceae; genus Bradyrhizobium. Next base: position 522,327 of record CAVTIW010000003.1, on the reverse strand, counting down.
TCGGGCAGACCTACGGCAAGACCGCCGCACAGGTTTGCCTGCGCTGGCTGGTGCAGCAGAATGTCTCCGCGATACCGCGGACGTCGCGGATCGAACGGCTGTCGGAAAACATCGACATCTTCGACTTCGCGCTGTCCGACGACGAGATGCGCCAGATATCCCAGATGGGAAGCGCCAAGGGCCGGCTCACCGATTTCGGTTTCGCGCCGAAATGGGATTGAGGCTGACCGGCCGCCCGTCCTGTCGGTCAAAATCCGCACCGCGCGCTAAAAAAGCGAACCGCGCGGCGCGTTGCCCGCTATGCTGACAGCCCGGGGGCGACATCGAAACGTCGATCAGGCACGGTGGAACTACGGCGGTTCATAGGCTCAGGCATCGCAGCATCGGCGGTCGCCCATCTGTCGGTTTTGACGGTGGTCCTGATCTTCGCCGAGGTGCACCCGTTCGGCTCGGTAACCACCGAGATGATCGCAGTCGATATTGTTTCGCCCGAGGAGGTCACGCAGGCCCCGAAGGAAGAAGGGCCGCCGCCGACGCCGAAAGCGCAGTCTTCGGACGCCCTCGACCTTTCCGCAAAATCCGCGGCTTCGAGTTCACCGGCGCCAACCGCCCGACAACAGGCTGCCCAGCCGCAGCCGCCGTCGACATCCGCGTCGCCCGCCAACGCTCCCCCGGAGCCCGATCTTTCGATCAAGTATCACGTGTTGCTTGGTCTTCCCCCGGCTCTGCCGCAAGACCGTTCCGGCGACGGTTTCGATGCCGCGGCGTCAACGACAACCGGCGTTGCATCCAGTCTGGTCACGGAGTTTCGACGCCATCTCAAGACCTGCTCGAAGCTGCCGGAATCGATCACGCCCTCCGATACCATCAAGATCAAGCTGCGCGTGTTCATGACGCCCGACGGCAAGCTCGCAACGGAGCCGGTCCTGATCGAGGCCAGTGCGTCGGTAAAGGGACCCGTATTGATGCAGAGCGCAATCAGCGCCCTGCGGGCCTGCCAACCCTACGCGATGCTGCCGGCGGACAAATACGGCGAATGGAAAGTGCTTGATCTCAACTTCACGCCGCAGGATTTCGCCGGCGGCTAGACCAGGATTCGCGGGCGCAATGAAAGATAAGAAAATCAGCGGCGCCACGTTGTCCGAAAATTAATCATGCGCGCTGAATGGAACTATCCTGCGGTAACTAAACCGCAAATTGCTAAGCTGTTGACGGCGATAGTTTTGCGCAGAAAAGCATTTTTGGAGACATTGGAATGGCCGAGCAGCGCAAGGAAAGCCTGATCGATCTGGTCGCTTTCACAAAAGACGTCGCAGGCGAACCGAGCAGTACGCTCAAACGGATCTTACAGGCGATCCGGATCCATCTCGGAATGCAGGTGGCCTACGTCTCTGAATTCACCAACGGCCGAACGGTGCTTCGCGAGGTGGACGCGCCGGGGCCGGAAGCTCGGATCAAGGTCGGGGACTCGCACCGCCTGGACGACGTTTATTGCGGGCACGTCCTTGCAGGGCGGCTTCCCGAACTGATTCCGGATACCTCGCTGGTGCCGTTTGCAATGGCGCTGCCGATCACCGCCGCCGCCCATGTCGGCTCGCATATCAGCGTACCGATCCGGCTGCCGGATGGCAGGGTCTATGGAATGTTCTGCTGCGCCGGCTTCGAAGCCAATCGGTCGTTGAACGCCCGCGATCTGCAGACCCTGAGGGCGTTCGCAGACCTTGCTGCATTTGAAATCAATCGCGAGCTCAAGGTGGTTGAAGCGCGCGAAGAGAAATTCGCCCGGGTTACCGGCGTGATCGATTCCGGTCAGTTTTCGATGGTCTATCAACCGATCTGGGATATGCGAAGCCGGGAAGCCATCGGGTTCGAATGCCTGACGCGCTTTTCCGGCGCGCCGGCGCGGCCGCCAAATGAATGGTTCAATGAGGCCGCTGAAGTCGGGCTCGGTAAAACGCTGGAACTTGCGGTGATCCGAAAGGGCCTTGGCGCCGTTTCCTCGCTTTCCGCGCAGCTGCACCTTGCGATAAATGCATCGGTCGAAACGGTCCTGAGCGGTGAATTTCCGGCCGTGCTGGCAGGGCTGCCGCTCGAACGCATTGTGCTTGAGATTACCGAACACGCCGAGGTGGCGGATTATGAGCGGCTTCTGGACGTGCTGCAGCACCTGCGGCAGCGCGGAATGAAGCTCGCCGTCGACGATGCCGGCGCGGGATATTCAAGCCTCCGGCACATCCTCAACTTGGGCCCGGATTTCATCAAGCTGGATATGGATCTCATCAGGCATATCGATCTTGATCCGGCGCGCCGGGCGCTGACATCGGCCCTGATTGCGTTCGCGCGCGACACCAGCAGCTGCATTATCGCCGAAGGGGTCGAGACCGCGTCCGAGTTCGCCACGTTGCGAACCCTTGGGGTCGAACAGGCACAAGGGTATTTTCTGGGGCGCCCGATGCCGCTGGACCAGGCCCTGCGATCGATCGAACCAGCGGAGCAGGCCATCCGCTGCGCCTGACAGATGTGCCAGACAGCCGGGGCGAACTCTCTGCGCCAGGTCACGATCGCCACTGCCGTCGTCGTCGCGTGTCATACAGGAACGATCGCGGCAGCCGCACCAAGGCCTATCGGCGGGTTGAACGCATCCGCCGCGCTATGGCATGATGAGATGACAACAGGGATTTCCTCGCATGGCGTTGAAGCTTGTCATCGGCAACAAGAACTATTCGTCGTGGTCGATGCGGCCGTGGCTGGCGCTGCGCGCCAATGACATCGCCTTCGAGGAAGTTTTCATCCCGCTTTATACCGGCGAGGCCGACAAGAAGCGGATTCTGGGTTTCACGCGTTCGGGCAAGGTGCCGGCGCTGGTCGATGGCGACGTCACGATCTGGGATTCGCTGGCCATCATCGAATACGCCGCCGAGCGGTTTCCGGAGACGCGGCTGTGGCCTGAGGATCGCGCCAGCCGCGCCCATGCGCGTTCGATTTCGGCGGAGATGCATTCCGGCTTTGCAGCGCTGCGCAACGAATGCGGCATGAACCTGCATCGGCCGGTCGGCGCGATCGCGCTGTCGGCCGATGCGCGCGCCGACATCGCGCGCATTCAGCAAATCTGGATCGAATGCCGCGCGCGCTACGGAAAGTCCGGGCCGTTCCTGTTCGGCGCCTTTGGCGGCGCCGACGCGATGTTTGCGCCGGTGGTGCATCGTTTTCGCACCTATGCCATCGAGGTCGCGCCCGAGGTGCGCGACTACATGGACACGATGATGTCGTTGCCGGCCTTTCAGGAATGGACCCGCGCGGGCCTGGCCGAAACCCTCGTGATCGAGAAATTCGAGACGGTGTGAGCATCGAATTGCGCGCGCGTTGGCCGCCATCGCGCCTTGACGGAGGCCCGCGAAAGCGGTCTGAATCCGGAACCGACGTTGCGCATCGAGCCAAAAGGGTTTGACCATGGGAATTCTCAATTCATTGGAAAATTCACCCGCGTTCAAGGGCGCACTCGGCCAGCTTGAGGGAGCGGTGCTCCCGGTCGTGCTGAGCGAAGTGATCGGCAATGGCAGTCAGGGCGGGCTCTCCGCGATCGTCGCCAAGCTGCAGCAGGCGGGCTTCGGCGATCAGGTCAAATCCTGGATCGGAAACGGTCAGAACCTGCCGATCACGGCCGAGCAATTGCAGCAGGTGCTGGGCAGCGATACCGTCAAGCAACTGGCGGCGCGGTTCAACATCCCGGTCGATCAGCTCGCCAAGGTTTTGGCGCAACAACTTCCCAAGGCCGTGGATAGCGCGAGCCCGGACGGCAGCCTGCCGGCTTCATCATAAAGCTGACGTGGCGGCGAGTTTCGGGCGGCCGCTGCGCAGATTCGCTCCGGAACCGCTGAAACGGCGTTTATCGCACTGAAAAACCTGCAAAATTTGCGCATTTGCCATGTCCCGATGTAACTGGCCAAAAAGGCCGGCGCTGTGCTAGGTTGGCGCAGGGGGTTTTCAGTCGGCCAGTTGCTAGCGGGACCGTGAGCATGGCCGGCGTTCCTTGCGTGATGGAGAGGGCGTTGAAGCACAAATTTACCGTTGGAGAGACCGTCTATTTCACTGCCAGCAATGTCGCCCGTCCGGCCGCCAGCGGCACCTATGAGGTGATCCGGCTGCTTCCGACCGATGGCGACGACTGCCAGTACCGGATCAAAAGCTCGACCGAGGCTTTCGAACGGGTGGCCAAGGAAAGTCAGCTCGACATCTCCTGAGTGATTGCGCATGACCGGGTGAAGCGGCTTGCGTTTCGCCCGCCGTCAAAAGGCCCCGTTCGCAGAATCATTCTGCGCTGACTGAGTGCGGAAAATCGGCATTCACTTTCGCTGAATGCGTTTTATGCTGCGTTGAGGGACATCGCGCATGAACTGGGCGTGGGCTACATCGCTCGATCAACTCTGGCGTTCGCCGGCCTTTCCGATGTGGCTGACACTGGCCGCGGCGGGATTCTTCGGGATCATCGTTCTCATCACGCTGTTGCGGGCCGAGAAATCGGTCGCCAACGGCGCGCTGACGGTGATCACGCTGCTGGCGATCGGCATCGCGGTCGCCGCCACCATTCGCGGCTTCGGGCCGGGCGGCGGCGGCGCGTCCGGCCGAGACCCCATCGCTCCAGACCGATGCAACGCCTCGCTGCCGGCCTTGTCGTGCATCGACGATCTGGCGGGAGAAACCGTTTTGACGGCATGCGAAAAGGCGTTGTTCGGTTCGGCCGAATCGGCCGCCGCGGCGGTGTCGTATGCGGCGTCCCGGATCACGCAGCTGACCGCGTTCGGCGATGTCGCCGCCGCGAACAGGAGCATGACACCCGAACTGCAGGCGCTGCGCCGCGCGATCGAGCGCGACCGATATGGGCTGATGGCGCAAGTGCTGGTGGCGCGCGACCATTGTACGCTGTCGGAATGCGCGGCCTTCCGGTCGCTGACGGACCCCCATCAGATCGTGGCCAACATGGATGAGCGGATCTATGACGGCCTGATTTCGCGTTACGCGCCGTCGTGGAACGCGCCTGCGGCGGCGGCGGCGCGGTCGCGGCGCTTCCGCCGTCGATGCCCACCGGCAGACCCACCAATGCCGAGTTTCCCCACCGCGGCCTCGATCCCGCCTGTCAGCATCATGACGCCGGAGCCGGGCACGGCGACGGCGCCGCGCGCGCCGCGCGCGCCGGCTGGCCAACGCACCATCGCCGTCACCGCGCCCGGCTCGACGGCCCCCACGCTGGCGGCGGCCAGAAAGCAGCCGCCGAAGCCGCCGCGCGCGCCCCGGCGCCGGTTCAGATCGCGCCGGCGGCGCCGCCGCCGCCCGCAGCCGCGAACGATTGATGCTTTCAAAAGCCGTCGCTGATCGCTAAACCTCGCAACCATGCCGCTTCATCTCATCAAGCTTGCCGTCGGCTGCGAGTCCGTCAAGGAACTCAAGAGCTGGGTTGCGGAGCGCATGCGAACCGCCAAGCAAAAGGGCCTGCCGCGTCATCATATTCACATCACCCGGATGACGCCGAAGCGCGACGAAGAGCTGCTCGCGGGCGGTTCGCTCTACTGGGTTATCCGCGGTGAAATCGCGGCGCGCGAAAAGATCATCGCGATCGAGCCGTTCCGCGATCGCGACGGGATCGGACGATGCCGGCTGGTGATGCAGCCCAAGGTGATCGCGGTGCTGCCGCGGCCGATGCGGGCGTTCCAGGGCTGGCGCTATTTCGCCCAAACCGACGTCCCGCCGGATCTCGGGTCGGTGGGCGCCGGCGTTGCGGCGATGCCGGAGCCGCTGCGCCGGGAACTGCGCGATCTCGGGCTGCTTTAGACCCTGGCGACGATTGTCGATCAGCCGGGTTTTCCCGATTTTGGCCGCCACCAGGATCCGCATCGGTCCGTCCTTCAGCGAGGCGATCGGCGCCAGCGTCTCGGCGTGGCGGACCTCGAAATAATCCAGCGCGAAGCCGGCGGCGGCGATCAGTCTCGGCGCCACCGGCCATCGCCGCCGTCGACGTCGTCGCCGGCCCGCAGCCGCCGCGGCGCTTTCCTTCATCGCGCGGTACAGTTCAGGCGCCGCCCGGCGCTCCTCCGGCGACAAATAGACGTTGCGCGAGGACATCGCGAGGCCATCGCGTTCGCGCACGGTTCGCGATCCCATCACCTTGACGCCGAGGTCGAGATCCCCGGCCATCCGCGTCACCACCCGCAATTGCTGGAAATCCTTTTCGCCGAACATCGCAAAATCCGGCCGGCATTGCGTGAACAGTTTGCCGACCACGGTGGTGACGCCGCCGAAGAAGTGCGGACGGAAGCGATCCTCCAGGCCCGCGGTGGCCGGTCCCTCGGTCAGGATCCGGGTGGCAAAGCCGTCCGGATACATCGTCTTGACGTCCGGATTCCAGATCAGGTCGACCTTCTCGGCGGCGAGTTTGGCGACATCGGCCTTCCAGGTGCGCGGGTACGAGCCGAAATCCTCCGTCGGCGCGAACTGGGCGGGGTTAACGAAGATCGAGACGATAACCTTTGTGGCGCGACGTTTCGCCAGCCGAACCAGCGACACATGGCCGTCATGGAGCGCTCCCATGGTTGGCACCAGCGCGATGGTGGCCTTTCGCGCGCGAAGGCCGTCGAGGGCGCGACGCAACGCAGGGACCGTGCGGACGATCATGGGGCTTCGCGACATCAGGGCTCGATCTGTGAGGTCAGGGAGGCAGCGGCGTCTGACCCTGCGGCGGGGACGTCAACCCTATCAAGGCCGATGCTCCGCTCGCCAAGCGGGCAGTCGACCGAATCCGGCTCCGGCACGATTCCGATGAACGCCCGCGTTCGATTGCGCATCGAAGCGGCAGACGCCGCCGCGTTGCGCGTGCGATTCATGATTAAGGCAGACGGCTAATGATTTGATGGCGTTGTCGCGCATTTCGCTTGACCGCGGTCGCGCGTAATTTGAAGATATCAACAGGGGTCGAAGAATGTTGGTGCAGACTAGTCAGGGGCAATCGGGCTCGGCTCATGTCGTTGTGCTGGGCAATGAGAAGGGCGGTTCGGGCAAATCCACCACCGCCTTGCATATCGCCGTCGCCCTGATGAAAGCCGGCCAGCGTGTCGCCACCATCGATCTCGATTGCCGCCAGCAAAGCTTCACCCGCTACATCGACAACCGGCGCGCCTGGGCGCGCCGCACCGGCCTCGATCTCGAAGTTCCCGTGCATTGCTGCATCAAGCTCGGCGAGACCATGCAGATCGCCGACAACGAATCTTCCGAATTTCAGCAGTTCATGGATGCAGTGAGCGCGGTCGAGCGGACATTCGATTTCATCGTGATCGATACCCCGGGTTCCGACAGCTATCTGATGCGCCTGGCGCACTCGATGGCCGATACGCTGGTGACGCCGATCAACGACAGCTTCCTCGATTTCGACGTGCTCGGCACCGTCGACCCCGCGACCTATTCGGTGACCGGCGAGAGCCATTATGCGGAGATGGTGCGGGATACGCAGGCGCAAGCGCCGTCAGCTCGACGGCGTCAGCAGCGACTGGATCGTGGTCCGCAACCGGCTGTCGATGCTGGGATCGCGCAACAAGCAACTGGTCGCCGACAGCCTCAACGATTTGTCGTTCCGGCTCGGCTTCCGTTCGATCGATGGTTTCGCCGAACGCGTGGTCTATCGCGAATTTTTTCCGCGCGGGCTCACCGCGCTCGACGACCTCGACGAGGCGACGCTCGGCACCCGGCCGAGCATGGGCCATGTCACGGCGCGCGAGGAGGTCACCAGCCTGCTGCGTCAGTTGAAACTGCCGCTCGACGAACGCGGCCGCCGCCGCGCGGCCAACCGCGCCGAATGGTTCAACCAGGTCGACAAGCCGCTCGAAGTCCACGACATCATCGGCGCCTGAGATCTTTAAACCCTGGCTGTCGGCGTGAATTTGCGCCGGTATTTTCCTGATCGGGCAGCCCGGGGGCAGGGGGCTTGTGCCTGTACTTGGGCAGGCGCCAGCGGAACCAACCGTTTCCGCAATCGTTTTAATTTTCATAACGCGTTTACTTAAGACCTGAACCCAACTTTCACATGCGGCGTCTTACGGTGACAGACGAGCGGCCCGCCCTATTGTGCATCTGCACAATAACAGGGTGCATCGCACAACGATCAGGCGGCCAATTCACAACATTTGGTCTTCTCTGTCACGTCGCCGTTACATATATTGGCGGCCAAGAGACTGCAGGGTCTCACAACATTGGAATCTGGCCCCCGAGGTCAGTGCGCCGAGGACGAACATGAAACGTGGAATTGCCATTCTGCTTTCGCTTTGTGTGCTGGTGACGGTCGCGTATTTCACCGCGAGCAAATGGGCGATCCGCCACGAGACGATTACGTTCAACGATCCGGCGCGCGACAACCGTCCGGTCGCCGTCGACGTCGCCGTCCGGCGCGACAAGGAAATGCAGGCCAATGCCGGCATGATCACGCTGCCGGTGGCGATCCTCAATCACGGCAACACCGTCAAATTCACCGAGTACTCATTTCTGGCAAACGTCTTTGCCGCCCGCGGCTACATGGCGATCAGCATCCAGCATGATCTGCCGACCGACGCGCCGATGGTGACCAAGGTCGGCGAACTCTATGTCGGGCGTTTGCCGCAGTATCAGCGCGGCGTTGCCAACATCCGCTTTGCCATCGACGAAATGAAGAAGGTCGAGCCGAACGCGGATTACGATCATCTGACCATGGTCGGGACATTCCAACGGCGGCGACATCTCGATGTATTTCGCCAGGATGTATCCCGATCGAGATCAAGAAGGTGGTGACGCTCGACAATCTGCGCGTGCCGTTCATGACCGACGGCAAATTCAAGATCCTGTCGTTCCGCTCGAAGGATCCGGTGTTCAAGGCCGATCCGGGCGTCGTTCCCGATGACGACGATTTGCGAGAAGTCCGGCATTACGGTGGTGCAAACCGGCTACCAGCACACCGACATGAGCGATCGCGGTCCCGAGGACGTCAAGGAGACGATCCAGGGCATGCTCGACAAATTCCTCGACGACGACAGTCCGCTCAGGCCGGTCGAGACGGACATGCCGAAAATCACCGAGCCGGGACCGGTTGCGCTCTACGCGCCGGTCAAGGACTGACGATCCGCACCACCCTTCGATCTGAAATCTGGATCGCGCCGGCCGCGGCAACGATGGACGCGTCTGCCGCGCATTGACCGCTGCCTGATCCGGCTCCACATAAGGCTTGCGGCAATTTGCGAGCGCTTATGTCCGGCGAACCGACCAAACCGAAATCTGCAGGCGAGGTGTCTTCGGCGCACAAGGCCGAATCCGGCAAAGCCGGTGCGCTGCCGGAGGCGCGGCCGTCGGCGTCGGAAGACATTGCCGCCTTCGTCGCCAGGGCCCGTGCGATGTCGCCCCATGCCGCGGGCGCGAAGGGCCGGCTGGTGTTCGCGCTCGACGCCACCATGAGCCGGCAGCCGACCTGGGACATGGCCTGCGCGCTGCAGGCCGACATGTTTCGCGAGGCGGCAGCCCTCGGCAGTCTCGATATCCGCCTTGTCTATTATCGCGGCCTCAACGAATGCCGCGCCACGGGGTGGATTTCCGACAGCGCGCAACTGGCCAGATTGATGGGCAAGATCGATTGCCGGGGCGGCAATACCCAGATCGGCAAGGTATTGTCGGAAGCGCGGCGCGAGGCCGTGCGCTTCCGCCGTGCGCGCGGTGGTCTTCGTCGGCGATGCCATGGAGGAGGCGGTCGACGAGCTCTGCGCCAAGGCCGGCGAACTCGGCCTGCTCAAGGTTCCGGTGTTCATGTTTCAGGAGGGGCACGATGACGTCGCCGAGCAGGCGTTCCGCGAGATCGCGCGTCTGACCGGCGGCGCCTGGTGCCGGTTCGATCCCGGCGCCGCGGCGCAACTGCGCGAACTGCTGCGCGCCGCGGCGGCCTATGCCGCCGGCGGCCGCGAGGCGCTGCTGCGGCTGTCGAAAACCGGAAGCGGTGCGGCCAAACTGCTCGGGCAGATGAAGTGATCTCGGCTTCGCCTCTCCTGGGAGGCGCATCGGGCCGAGAGAGCGTCAGCCGGCATGCTTTTTACCGCTGACCGCGCTATATTGAATTCATGCCTACCCTGATTGCCGGCGTTGTCGCCGTTATCCTTCTCTACTCGCTGCTGCAGATGTTTCGCGCGGCCAATCCGGTCGTGCTGGCGCGCGCGATCAAGATCGGCGGCGGCATCGTCTGCGCTCGCGGTCGCTGCCTTTACCGGCATCAAGGGTGAGCTTGCGGTCGCGGTTCCGCTCGGGATCTTCGGTGCGGGGCTGCTCGGCTGGTCGCCATTCGGGGCGTCGGGGTTCGGCAATATCGGCGGGATGTTCAGGAAGCTCGGGCGCAGCGCTCGCCGGGACAGACCTCGCGGGTCCGCTCGCAATTTCTCGACATGGTCCTCGATCACGACAGCGGCGAACTCACGCGGCCAGATCGTGGCCGGACCGAACGCCGGTCATTCGCTCGACGAATTCGACCTGCCGCAATTGACGGCGATGATTTCAGGCTTCGATGCCGAAAGCGTGCCGCTACTTGAAAGCTATCTGGACCGCAGGTTTCCCGCCTGGCGTCAGGACGCGCAAGGAAATCGCGGCAGGGGGGCAGAGCCGCCCGGCGGCGAGCGGCAAAATGACGAACGAGGAGGCCTATCAGATCCTTGGCCTGCAGCCGGGGGCGGGGCGCGACGAGATCGGCCGGGCGCACCGTGCGCTCATGAAGAAACTGCATCCCGATCAGGGGGGGTCGACGTACCTCGCCGCCCGGGTAAACGAGGCCAAGGATACTTTGCTTCGCACGCATCACAGCTAACTCCGGCAACGCTACCAAACGCTATAAACCGCGAGTTGCTTCTGCTTTCCGCTCCGGCTGACGCCCCGTTACCGCCCGCCGTTGTCCGGCGTGGTCGATCATTCGCCTTACAGTTCTAGACGGCCAAATCTTGACGAGAGGTTTGCAACGCGCCGATTTATGGACGGATTTGATTTATGGACGACTGGGCCTGCCGCGATATCGGCGCGTGACGCCGATATCTCCGTCTTGTTGTAGGGGCCAATCAGTTCCGAATGGTGATGCAGGAGATGTCGGAGCGCTTCAACGTCCGGCATACCGCTTCGGCCTGGTCGCGGTCGAGGCCGGCGAAGCGGGCGCGGAACAGCTTCTTTTCGCCTTTGGCGACGACCGGTTCGGTGAACGGATCGGCCTTGCTGAGCAGGCCGCGGGCCTGGCTGCGCGCCGCCTCGATGCGTTCGCGCGCTTCGCTTTCGCTCTCCAGTGCGCCGACCTGAATGATCCATCCGGTGTGGGCTGCGACGGGCTTGATGGCGCCGTTCTGCTGAATGGTCTGCGACTGCGATTGGCCATGCGGGGCTGGATCGGCGTAGGCCATCGCCTGCGAGGCGGAGGAGGCCGGGACGCTCGATGCCGGCAGCACGCCGAGCAGGCCGTTTCCGGTGCCGTGGTTTGCCGGCTGTGGCGGCATTTCGGTGTTGGCGACTTCCGGCTTGTTGATTTCGGCCTTGGCCACCAGCGCGCTGGACGTCTCCGGCACTTCCGCGGGTCCCGACGGGATCGCATTGGTGACGGGCGTGGCCGGCTGGCCGGGACCCGCCGAGGCCAGCTTGATCTGTCCGGTCTTGATCTGGACCGTCTTCACCTTGACCGGCTTCATCGGTTCGGACGAGCCGGGGATCACTGCGATCGACTGGGTTTGAATCACCCCATTGGTAAACGGCGCGGGCTCGGTCCTGGCTTGCGGCGGCGGCAGAGCCGCCGTGGCGGCAGCGATAACGGAGGGGCGTGAAGCCGGAACCGGCGCCGTCGAACGCACTGGCGGCGGCGCGGCGGACTCGGACGATGCCGACGCGGTCTGAACCGCGCCCTCGACCTGTACCGTCTGGGTCGGCCGTGACTCGGCTTCGGTTTCCGCAACGTCGGCATTGGCGTCGGCAGGATTGCGCTCGGTGATCGCGGCGACGGTGCGCGTGGTCGGCGGCCTTGTCCAGGTTTTCCGCCAGCAGGTTGCGCATGATGGCGTCGCGCGAACCGCCGCTGCGGCCTCCCATGACGACGCCGACCAGATGGCGGTTGCCGCGGCGCATCGAGGTCACGAGATTGAAGCCGGAAGCGCGGGTGTAACCGGTCTTGATGCCGTCGACGCCCTCGACACTGCCGAGCAGGTGATTGTGGTTGCGGATCGATTTGGCCGTGGTAGTTGAACGCCGCGGTCGAGAAGTAGTGGTAATAGCGCGGAAAACGGTCCTGGATGGCGCGGCCGAGGATCGATTGATCGCGCGCGGTGGTCACCTGCTCGTCGTCGGGCAGGCCGGAGGCGTTGCGATAGACCGTCCGGGTCATGCCGAGCGCGCGCGCCTTGCGGGTCATCAGCTTGGCGAAATCGTCTTCATCGCCGCCGAGGGCTTCCGCGATCACGACGGCCGCGTCATTGGCGGAGCGCGTCACCAATCCCTTGATGGCGTCTTCGACGCGGATGGTCTGACCCGGGCGCAGGCCGAGTTTGGTCGGCGCTTGCTCGGAGGCATGCTCGGACACCGTGCATTTCGGTGTCGAGCTTCATCTTGCCGGCATCGAGGCGCTCGAACAGCAGATAGAGCGTCATGATCTTGGTCAGCGAAGCCGGATGGCGCGGCGCGTCGGGATTGTTGGCTTCGAGCGTCGCGCCGGAATTGCCGTCGACGATGATGGAGGAGAATGGCCGGGCTGTAGCTTTCCTGCGCCTCATGATGGTGGCGCGCAGCGTGACGATGTTGGTAGTGGCGCGCACTGGCGGTATCGCTGGTGAAAACGACCGCGGCGGTGACGGTGGTCAGCCCGAAGACGCAAACCCGCAGAACACGCGAGGAAGCCAAGGTTGTGCGAAGCATAAACTTCCCCGTCCCAATTTCTGTCTTGATCACCGGTTCGTGAGGCCAAATTATGCCCAACGGCCGGCGACGTTTCCCTGTCCAAAGCGTCCGATCCAGGCAGGCTTTGCCGCCGCAAATGGCCGATTAGATCGCTATTCTAGCTAAGAGACTGTACGCAAATAAGTTTTTGGCTGCTGCCGGAAGGCGAACAGCACCAGAATCAGGTTAGGGGGCCGGAGTTTCCAAAAGATTAAGCAACCGTTGCGCGGTCGTTCGGAGTTTGACGCTAATCCAGAACAATTTTGTGCGTCGCACAAAATTGTTGACTTTATTGTGCATTGCACTATATACCCGAAGGTGTCAGGGGGCCGGGACCTCCCGGCGGATCAGTTTGACACATCAGTCTGGGAAAGGACTCCATGATGGTCAAAATCGAAGACATTCAGCAGTACGGAAAAGAGCACCTCGAGACCGTTGCTGCCTCTGCAACTACCCTTCAGAACGGCCTTCAGGCGATCGCAAGCGCCTATGGCGACTACACCAAGAAGTCGTTTGAAGACACCAAGTCGTTCGTCGAGAAGCTGTCCGGCGTGAAGTCGCTGGACAAGGTGATTGAAGTGCAGACCGAATTCGCCAAGTCCGCCTATGAGACCTTCGTGGCCGAGTCGCAGAAGATCGCCGGGCTCTATACCGATCTCGCCAAGCAGACCTTCAAGCCGCTGGAAGGCATGGTCGCGAAGTTCACCCCGGCCGCCGCGCACTAATCATTGCGCGTACGCGCTAACCTCAGCGCAATTCCGAAAATAAAAAAGCCCGGCCGTAACGGCCGGGCTTTTTCGTTTCGCGTGTTGCCGCGCTGCCAGAATTATTGCGCGACGCGGAGCTGGCTCAGTGCGGTTCCGATCGTCGTGAAGGTCGTGGCGATCTGGTTCGAGTTCGTCAGCTTGAAAAATTTGGTCGAATCAGATGGCGCAGTTTTCCAGCACGGTTGATACCGGATCGGGCGGCGAACTGGTGTCGACCTGGATCGTGTAAATCGTGTACATCGGCCTGCCGTTGGCATCGGTGGCGGCTTTGATGTTGGCGCACTGTTGCGCCTGCCGATCGTCGATGTCGGTGCCATTTTCCGTGCTGCCGTTGCCGTAGTCCGGCCACCGGTCCTCGGTATTCAGACCGTCTGACAGGATGATGATGACCCTGTTGTAGGTGGTATTCGGGTCTTCGGCCGGCGCCGGGATCGGCCCGGTCTGCAACAGCGACTGCCACGCCCAGGCCAGCCCGACCGACTGATCGGTGCCGCCGGTCGGCTGCATGGCGTTGACGGCGGTTTTGAGTGTCGACCAGTTGTACGTCATCGGCATCACCGGCTCGAGCGTGGGATTGCTGCGGGGGTTACAATAACCGGTGCCGTCTCGTAGTACTGATTGGCCGGGAACAGCGTGTCAATATTGACTTGGTTCGGCGCGTCGCCTGTCTCGTCAAAACTTTGCGTGCGATCGGTGATGCAGCCGGTCCAGGTGCTGATGGGATTGGTGGATGTCTGGGTCCAGACGTTGGCAACCGTGGGCGTGGAATTGGTGGGAGTCCACGTGTTGTTGACAAAACCAACGGGGGCGGAAACCCTGGGCTGATTCAGGTTGTCGGTCGTGTCAGTGGAACTAGGCTGAGTCCAGTGATGGGTGTAAGTGAGGCCAGTGCACGACCGGGTAGTGCCGCTGCCGGTGCAGTTGCAACCCGAAACGGTATTTCCAGAGGAATTAGTCGGGCAACTGCAGTTATTACTTCCCGAGCAGAACACTCCGCTGGCGGGGCTGGTTGCCACGCTATCCCAGCAACCATTGTAGAACGTGTGGGAATTGTAGTCGACACCCGGGCAGATGTAGCCGCTGTACGTGCCGCTCGAGGGGATTACGTTCCTGCCGCTCACGGTTGACTTCGAGCTGCCGTTTGCCGGACCGGTTGTGCAGACGAAGCCGCCATTGTTGTTCGTGAACGGGCACACCGAGCCTGGCCCCACCGCGTGCCAGTTCATGGGAAGCGTTGCCTCGGTGCTGCCGTTGTTCGGTTGCGACGTCGGCGGGTTCAACCAGTCGGTCCAGTCGATCCAGGACGCGTCATAGTTGCCGGCGCCGGCGTTGACGACCTTGGCGAACGGAATGACCGAAATATAGACGTCGCCCGGATTCTGCGCCAGCCCGCTCAGCTGGTCGATGAGACCGCCGCTTCCGGCGACGGCAGTGCGCAGCGCGGCGATTTTTCCATTTTGCGACATCGATCCGGTGTTGTCGAGCGCCAGCGCCACCCGCATCTTCACATTGCCCCACGCGGTGGTCGAACTGCTGCTGAAGCTCAGGGTTGGAAAGCCGGCGACTTTCATGAAATCGGTCGTGATCGATCCGGCTCCACTGACCACTATGTTCGAGCCCGTGCCGGTGGCGGCCGCGTAGGTCGCGCTAACGAGGACCGACTGGGCATCTTTATTGGTGTAGAGCGCGTTGAAATAAGCCTGGGCCTTGGTGTTGATCTGGGCCGCGGTGATGATGCCGCTGGACAGGTCCTTCGACAGCATCAGTGCCGTCGAGTTCGAGCGCGGCCTGCATCGACGAGCGCGCGGCATTGACGCGGCTATAGTCGATCGCCGCGCCGACGAAGCTGAGCACGGGCAGAAGCGCGATGGCAAAAATCACCGCGATATTGCCCTGATTCGCCTCGCCGAAGCGGGCGGCGGCTGCCCGAACGTGACGGATAATGGATGCAGCGAGCATGACTGGTCACCGAAGTTGGGTTTCTGCCCCCATTTCGTCGGCCGCGGCTAAACAGGCGGTAAACTCGCCCTAGGAAAACTGGGTCAATAGCCGCGCAAATCGCCAATCGGACACCAAAAGCGGTGGCTATCGTCAACGGCCGCTAAACGGCTGACGCTGCGGCTTTGTCAAACCCAACAAAATTGATTAACCTTGGGCGGATCGCCGGCCGGCAGCAGCCGGGCCCGTCGCAAGTTGCATTTGGCCGATATTTGCGCGCTTGCGGCGAGCCGATGGCGGACCCATATTCCTGCCATCGATCCAGTGATGGGTCGGGCCGGCCGGGAGCGGCGATCTGGAAAGTGTGTCTGGGTGCGATGGCTCCGAGAGGAGAACATCACCTGGCCGCTGTCCAGTTTCCCGTGGGGATTTCGAACGCCTGTGCCATGCTGCAATTAACTTCCAGATTTGATTCGTCCGTGCCGCCCGTCCTCGCCGCATCTGCTCCCCGAATGGGCAACGACGAGAACCGCGCGGGCGGGACCGGCGGTCCCGCCACATCCGTCATCGCCAAGGTCAAACCGAAGACCAAGCGCCCGAACCTCTATCGCGTCCTGATATTGAACGACGACTACACGCCGATGGAATTCGTCGTTCACGTGCTGGAGAAGTTCTTCCAGAAGGATGTCGAAGCCGCGACCAAGATCATGCTCCACGTCCATCATCATGGAATCGGGGAGTGCGGCGTGTTCACCTACGAGATCGCCGAGACCAAGGTGACGCAGGTGATGGATTTCGCGCGCAAGCACCAGCATCCCCTGCAATGCGTGATGGAAAAGAAGTAGCGCCGGACATATTTTGCCAAAACCGGAACGGGTTTTGCATCGACAATGTGACGGATCGGACCTGCATGCGCTTTTCCCCGGGGGGACCGCGATAGGGGTACAGCGTGGGCGGTCTGGGCGTAAACGAGTCGCGGGAACCGGTCTTTCGCCGTGATTGGATGTAACTATATAGGAACAAAGGTTGTTGTTGCCTGACCGGGCAACGGCGATCATGATGGCGGGGGCCACAGAGGACGCGAATGCCGACTTTTTCCCAGAGCCTTGAACAATCACTGCATCGTGCGCTGGCGATTGCAAACGAGCGTCATCATCAATATGCGACGCTTGAACACCTTCTGCTGTCGCTGATCGATGACTCGGATGCGGCGGCGGTCATGCGTGCCTGCAGCGTCGATCTCGACAAGCTGCGCACCAGTCTCGTCAATTATCTCGAGACCGAGTTCGAAAATCTGGTGACCGACGGCGCCGATGACGCCAAGCCGACCGCGGGCTTCCAGCGCGTGATCCAGCGCGCGGTGATTCACGTCCAGTCGTCCGGTCGCGAGGAAGTGACCGGCGCCAACGTGCTGATCGCGATCTTCGCCGAGCGCGAGAGCCACGCCGCCTATTTCCTGCAGGAGCAGGACATGACGCGCTACGACGCGGTGAACTACATCAGCCACGGCATCGCCAAGCGGCCCGGGGTATCGGAAGCGCGCCCGGTGCGCGGTGTCGACGAAGAGACCGAGACCAAGGGCAACGAGGATTCCAAGAAAAAGGGCGAGGCGCTCGATACCTATTGCGTCAACCTCAACAAGAAGGCGCGCGACGGCAAGATCGATCCGGTGATCGGGCGCAATGCCGAGATCAACCGCGCCATCCAGGTGCTGTGCCGCCGGCAGAAGAACAATCCGCTGTTCGTCGGCGAAGCCGGCGTCGGCAAGACCGCGATCGCGGAAGGGCTCGCCAAGCGCATCGTCGACAGCGAAGTGCCGGAAGTGTTGGCGGCCGCCACCGTGTTCTCGCTCGACATGGGCACGCTGCTCGCGGGCACCCGCTATCGCGGCGATTTCGAGGAACGGCTGAAGCAGGTGCTCAAGGAACTCGAGGCGCATCCGAACGCCATCCTGTTCATCGACGAAATTCATACCGTGATCGGCGCCGGTGCGACCTCCGGCGGCGCGATGGACGCCTCCAATCTGCTAAAGCCGGCGCTGGCGTCGGGCACCATCCGCTGCATGGGCTCGACCACCTACAAGGAATATCGCCAGCATTTCGAAAAGGACCGCGCGCTGGTGCGCCGGTTCCAGAAGATCGATGTCAACGAACCGACGGTGGAGGACGCGATCGCGATCCTCAAGGGCCTGAAACCCTATTTCGAGGACTATCACCGGCTGAAATACACCAACGAGGCCATCGAGGCCGCGGTGCAATTGTCGTCGCGCTACATCCACGACCGCAAGCTGCCGGACAAGGCGATCGACGTGATCGACGAATCCGGCGCAGCGCAGATGCTGGTCGCGGAGAACAAGCGCAAGAAGACCATCGGCATCAAGGAAATCGAGACCACGATCGCGACCATGGCGCGGATTCCGCCCAAGAGCGTGTCGAAGGACGATGCCGAGGTGCTCAAGCATCTCGAGCAGACGCTCAAGCGCGTGGTGTTCGGCCAGGACAAGGCGATCGACGCGCTGTCGGCCTCGATCAAGCTGGCGCGGGCCGGGCTTGCGCGAGCCGGAAAAGCCGATCGGCTCGTATCTGTTCTCGGGTCCGACCGGCGTCGGCAAGACCGAGGTGGCAAAGCAACTCGCGGCCTCGCTTGGCGTCGAACTGATCCGGTTCGACATGTCGGAATACATGGAGCGGCACACCGTGTCGCGCCTGATCGGCGCGCCTCCGGGCTATGTCGGCTTCGACCAGGGCGGCCTGCTCACCGACGGCGTCGACCAGCATCCGCATTGCGTGGTGTTGCTCGACGAAATCGAGAAGGCGCATCCGGACCTCTACAACGTGCTGCTGCAGATCATGGATCACGGCCGGCTGACCGACCACAACGGCAAGCAGGTCAATTTCCGCAACGTGATCCTGATCATGACCACCAATGCGGGTGCTGCGGATCTGGCGCGCCAGGCGTTCGGCTTCACCCGCAACAAGCGGGAAGGCGACGATCACGAAGCGATCAATCGGCAGTTTGCGCCCGAGTTCCGCAACCGGCTCGATGCCATCGTTTCGTTCGCGCATCTCAATGCCGAGGTGATCGGCATGGTGGTGGAGAAGTTCGTGCTGCAGCTCGAGGCGCAGCTCGCCGACCGCGACGTCACCATCGAACTGTCGGAGCCTGCCAAGGCGTGGCTGGTTCAGCATGGTTACGACGAGCAGATGGGCGCGCGGCCGATGGCGCGGGTGATCCAGGAGCACATCAAGAAGCCGCTGGCGGACGAGGTGCTGTTCGGCAAGCTCAAGGGCGGCGGCCACGTCCGCGTCGTGCTGGTCAAGGACGAGGCGGCGGCGGAGCCGGATCAGGAAAAGATCGGCTTCGAGTATGTCGAAGGGCCGGTGACGCCGAAGCCGGAGAAACTGCCCGGCGCGCGCAAGCGTACCGTGCCGCGCAAACCGAAACCGAGTGGTCCGAGCGGCGGGTCCAAGGGCCCGGCCTCGCGAGGTCCGCTGGTCAAGGCCTGAGCCACCGATATTGCGAATTTGAGAAGCCGGCGCGTCGCAAGACCGCCGGCTTTTTTGATCTCGCGGTCGGCTGTTTGGTCTATCCAGGCACGCGGCCCGTTTCCGAGGTTGCAAAAGTGAGGGGCAGCACCTTCGCGACTGGTATTTTGCGGGGCCTCGTCAGTCGCCCTTCAGGCGCTGGCTCTCGTGGACCCGCACGCGCTCGGCGCCTCTTTGGCCTGTGGGCGACAACCGCAGCATGCTGAGCGCAGCACCCAGCAGCGCAAAGCCGACACCGACCAAGAGCGATATCCGGGTGCCTTCCGCCGGAACGCGCGCCAAAAACAACGCCACCAGGGCCGCGCCTATCGTCTGCCCCAGCAGCCGCGCGGTCCCAAGCATTCCGCTCGCGCCGCCTGAGCGCTCGCGCGGGGCCGCGGCGATCATGGTGCGGTTGTTGGGGGTCTGGAACAAACCAAAGCCTGCGCCGGCGAGTGCCATGCGCCATGCCACGTCGAAAGGTGAGGCGGCGGTGGGCATCAGCGCCAATGTGCCTAATCCCACCGCGAACAGCAGCAACCCGATGCCGCCCAACAGGCCGGCCGGATAGCGTTCAACCAATCGGCCGGCAAGCGGGGCGGCGAATGCGACAGCGATGGGCCAGGGCGTGATCAGAAGGCCGATCTGAACCGCCGAATATCCGAAATGGCTCTCGAGATAAAAAGGGATCGAGACAAAGGCCAGCATCTGGCCGCAGAAGGAGGCGATCGAGGTACCGATCGACAGCGCGAAAATCGGAATCCGCAGGAGATCGACCGGCAACAGCGGCGAGGGATGATGCGTCTGCCGCCGGACCAGCAAAAGGCACGCGATCGCCGCGACGGCAAACTCGGACAGCCAGAAATACAGCGCCTCGCCATGGCCGGCGCTGTCGATTGCGGCGATACCGAGTCCAAATGTGATGGCGCTCAGGACGGCGCTTTGCCAGTCAAACGCGTAACTGGCCGACGCTATATAAGGCAGATAGCGCCAGCCAAGAGCCAGTGTCACGACCCCGAGCGGGACGTTGATGGCGAACAGATACGGCCATGTTCCGACCGCCAGAATGACCGAGGCCACGGTCGGTCCGACCGCAGCCGAGATGGCGACGACCAGGGCATTGATGCCGATACCATGGCCCAGCAGTGCGCGCGGATAGGTGAAGCGGACCAGTGCCGCGTTCACGCTCAGGATCCCGGCTGCGCCAAATCCTTGCACGATGCGCGCCACCGTCAGCAACAGCAGCGTGTGCGACAGCGCGCAAAACAGCGAAGCGAGCGTGAAGAGCAATAAACCCGCCAGATAGACCCGTCGATAGCCGATGATTTCGCCAAGCGATCCCAGCGGCAACAGCGATATCGTGATCGCCAACTGATAGCCGTTGACAATCCAGATCGAAAACGCCGGACTTGCGTCAAGATCCTTGGCGATGGTGGGCAGGGCAACGTTGGCGATCGAGCCGTCGATCACAGCCATGACAAGGCCGAGCGCAATCGTAACGATCGCCCAATTACGTTGTGGCTGCGGCAGGCCATCGGCATGCTCGATCATCGCGGACGACATATGACAACGGGCCTTGAGTAACGGCGTCGATTGGCTACCGCATGCTAAATTAGCCGATACTTTGCAGCTTCGAAATGCCGAACGGGTTGCGGCCGGCGTCGGCACGCCGCTCGCATTTAGTCTTCGCCGATCAGTTCCTTGATGCGGCGCTGCAGCTGGCGTTTTTTCTGCTCGCTCTTGCGCAGGCGTTCGGCGAGATCGGAGACCGGCAGTTCGGTGGCTCCGGGCTGAACGCAACGCCGACAAAATTGTCGCGCCACCAGATGATCCTGGCGAGGAAGGAACGGCCTTTTCGCGCGATGGTCAGCGACATCTGCTCTTTGGGCCGCTTGACGACGTTGCCGAATTCGAGGCTGGCGCCTTTTTCCGAGATATTGCGGACCACGCAATCCCGGGTCGCGCCGCGCTTCGCCGATCTCGGCGACGCCGCCATAAATCACCTTGTCGCGCGCGTTCTGGCGTCGATCCAGCATCGAATAATCCCCTATCAGAAAAGGGGGAGACCTTACGCGGCTTCGCCGCGGGCGAAAGGCTGCGATCGGCAAAATGCGGCGTTAACGTAAACCGAACGTCGCCCGGAAAGCGTGGATTTCAGGGGTTTTGGATAATGCGAGGGTATTACGCCGCGCTCTCGCGCAAGCCGCGGGCGATTTCCTTTTGCGCATCGAATTCGCGGCGTCGTCGCGCCAGCTCGTCGGCGCTGAGCAGCGCGACATTGTTGTAGTCGCGCTTCCAGGCGGCATCCGCGCTCCAGCGCAGCGGCGACTGCACCGTGGTTTGCGGTCCGGGTGCGGTTTCCAGCACGCGCAGCGCGAGCTCCAGCGTGAAGGCCTGCGAGGCGGGATCGTGCGGCTTGCCCGCCGAATTGCCCAGCGGAAAATCGCTGAACAGAAACCGCGGCACCGCGGCATGCTCGACGATGTCCTTGGCGCACCCCATCACCACGGTGGAAATGCCGTTGGCCTCCAGATGCCGGGCGACCAGGCTGATGGTCTGGTGGCAGACCGGGCAGTTCGGCACCAGCACCGCGGCATCCACCTGTCCATCGCGGCAGCGTGACAGGATCTCCGGTGCATCGGTCTCGATGGTGACGCGATGGCTGCGGTTGGTCGGTGCGCCGAAGAAGCGCGGGGCGACTGCGTCCGATCCGGCCCTCGCCGGCGAGCCGCTGCAGCTGCGGCAGCGGAAACCAGGTGCCGCTGTCGTCGGCGGACGTGTGCACGCGATCATAGGCGATATGCGAAATCCGCAGATCATGCGGCTTCGAGGTGTCGCCGTCATAGACGGAATAGAATTTGGCGCCGCCATTGTACTTCGCGCCCGGACCTTGATCGCCCTTGGCAGGATCGAACGGCGCCGCTGTGGTGACGATGGCGACGCGGGACTGGCCAAGCGGCTTGCGCAAGCGCTGGAACGGCGCATCGACATAATGCGCCCAGCGATACGGCGTGGTGTAGCCGATCGCCTGATAATATTCGCGGGTCCGTGCCATATAGGGGATCGGCGTGTCGTCGTCGGGCGCAAAGCCGAGCCGAGTCGTCGAGCGGTGCGGTCATGTCCTGCGCTCCCATAGACGCGCCATCTTTGCCAGATAGCTAGACCCTCCTTCGGGGGTGTCAAGCAGGTCTCGCGGGAACGGGATATGGCGGTGCAGACGGTCATCGGTCGGCGGGCAGCGTTTTGCGCTGTAGTCGTGATGCTGCTGTTGCCGGCGCCGCGGGCGATCGCCGACGATACGGCGCCGGCGAAGACCGGGATCGCGAGGCCGAGCGTGGAAGAACTCGCCGTCCCCAGCCGATCAAAACCAAGGAGCGAGGATACCGACACCCGCGAGGCGATGTGCCTGATGATCGAATTGGCGGCGAGGGCGCAAGGCTTGCCGCTGGAGTTCTTCGCCCGCGTGATCTGGCAGGAAAGCCGCTTTCAATCCGATGCCGTGGGGCCGGTGACGCGCAGCGGCCAGCGCGCGCAGGGGATCGCGCAATTCATGCCGGGCACCGCCAGCGAGCGCCGGCTGCTCGATCCCTTCGATCCGGTGCAGGCGCTGCCGAAATCCGCCGAATTCCTGAGCGAATTGCGCGACCAGTTCGGCAATCTCGGGCTTGCCGCCGCCGCCTACAATGCCGGGCCGCACCGGGTGCAGGAATGGCTCGCCGGCTCTGGCTACATGCCGCAGGAGACGCGCAATTACGTCGTCGCCATTACCGGCACCACGGTCGACGACTGGGCCGCGGCCGGCAAGAATGGCAAGATGCCCGCACCGCGCGCCGACCATGGCAGTTGCCGCGAACTGATGGCGTTGCTCAAACGCGCGCCCAATCCCTTTGTCACCCAGCTCGAACAGCATGTGAAGCTGGGTGCTGCGCAGGCTGTGGGGCGTGCAGCTCGCCGCCGGCTTCGACCGCGACAAGGCGCTGGCGATGTATGCCCGCGCGATGAAGCGGCTGCAGCGCCGTGATCGGCGATCAGGACCCGAGCCTGCTGAGCTCGATGTTGCGCAGCCGCGGCACCCGCACCTTCTATCAGGTGCGGATCGGCGCCGACACGCGCCCCGCCGCCGACGATCTCTGCAACCGCATCCGCCGCGCCGGCGGCGCCTGTTTCGTGCTGCGCAACATGAATGTCGGGGGGTGATCGGCAAGCCGCATGACAGCCTTGAAACCGCGGTTCGCTTGACGCGTGGCTGGTTTCGCCAGCGTTATGCCGACACAACTCACGTCATCCGGATGCCCGTGCCGCTTCCCGCTCTCAACTCGCCCAATGGCAAAGCTCCCTGCGGGCGTTCGCATGGGGAGTGCGATCGGTCGCGCTCGACGGTGCTCGCGCTGGTGCTGTTTGCGACCTATCTCGGCATCGGCGCGCTCGCCCATGACACGCATTTCAGCCTGGGATGGGTGCTGGCGAGCACGGCGTTTGTCTGGGCGGGACCGGCGCAAATCATCCTGATCTCGACGCTGGGTTCCGGCGCGACGGTGGTGCAGGCGGCGATTGCCGTCACCGTCAGCGCGATCCGGCTGTTTCCGATGGTGGTGTCGGTATTGCCGATGCTGCGAACGCCGCAGACAAAGCGGCGTCATCTGGTGCTGGTGGCCCATTTCATCGCGGTCACGCTGTGGGTCGAATGCTTTCGCCTGCTGCCGCAGGTGCCGCGCGAGCGGCGCATCGCGTTCACGCATGGGCTCGGCGGCGGCCTGGTCTCGGTCTGCCTGGTTGCCACCACGATCGGCTACGGCCTCGCGGCCAATCTGCCGCAACTGTTCGCCGCCGCGATCCTGCTGCTGACGCCGCTGGCATTTCTGCTCTCCACCGCGCGCAATTGCCGGCAGCTCGCCGATATCCTGGCGCTGGTGCTGGGATTGGCGCTGTTTCCGCTGGCGGCGATGCTGCACAGCGGCGTCGATATTCTGATCAGCGGCGTCTCGGCCGGCACCATCGCCTATGGCGTTCACTGGTGGCGGGCGCGCGCATGAGCGATTTTATCGGCGACTGGCATGCGCTGCTGGTGCTGCTGATCGCGGGCTTCCTGCCCAACGAGGTCTGGCGGATGCTCGGGCTTTGGCTCGGCGGCGGCATCGACGAGGGCTCCGAACTGCTGGTGTGGGTGAGGGCGGTGGCGACCGCGATCCTGGCCGGCGTCATCGCGCAAATTCTGGTGCAGCCGCCCGGCGCGCTGGCCAGCGTGCCGGACTGGCTGCGCTACGCCGCGGTGGCCGCCGGATTTGCCGCTTTCATCGTGACGCGGCGGTCGATTTTTGCCGGCGTGGTCTGCGGCGAATTGGTGATGCTTGCTGGCAAATGGTGGCTCGGGTAATGACCTCGGACGGCTTTGACGCGAGGCTGACGATGGTTCGAGAGAGTGAAATCCGCGAAGGCGAACTCGCCGTCGAGATGCCGCCGGCGCGCGATGCCGGCCTCGTCTTCATCGGCCGCATCCGCACGCCCTGGACCTCGCGTCTCGACGCCCCGCGGCAGGGGCGTCATGACGGCCCGGTCTGCCGGCTCGAGATTTTCGAGCCCTGGGTGCCGGCGCTGAAGGGGGTCGATTTCTACTCCAATCTCGAAGTGATCTACTGGCTGCATCTGTCGCGCCGCGACCTCGTGCTGCAAAGCCCGAAGAACAACAAATCGACCCGCGGCACATTTTCGCTGCGCTCGCCGGTGCGGCCGAACCCGATCGGCACCTCGATCGTCAAGCTGGTCGGCATCGAAGGCTCCACGGTCCTGGTGCGCGGCCTCGATTGCCTCGACGAGACGCCGTTGCTGGACCTCAAGCCCGACCGCTGCGAATTCACCCCGCTGGCGCCGCCGCAGGCCGGCGATTTCGAGACGGAGTGACGGTCCTCGTCATTGCGAGGTGCAGAACGATGCAACCGACGTCTCGGTGACACGATCGCGAGCGATGGCGGTCGCAAGCATCGTCCGCCCTGCAGCGCCGCGATCAGCTTCGGCGGCATTGGCTTCCAGCACCTTGCCGTCTTCCTTGCGGCTGGCCGGCGGCAGCAGCGCCACGCCGTCATGGCGCGGCATCACATGCATGTGCAGGTGAAACACCACCTGTCCGCCGGCGGGTTCGTTGAATTGCTGCACGGTGATGCCGTCGGCCTTGAACGCCGTCATCGCGGCGCGGGCGATCTTGTGCGGCGGCGCGCGCGACATGGGCGAAATCCTCCGCGCGTGATATCGAGGATGTTGCGGGCAGGGGCCTTCGGGATCACCAGCGTATGCCCGGGACAGCGCGGCATGATGTCGAGAAAGGCCAGCACATGGTCGTCCTCATAGACCTTGTAGCAGGGAAACTCGCCGCGCAGGATTTTGGCGAAGGGGTTGTTGGTGTCATAGGCGGTCATGGCGGCTCCCGAATCTCGATTTGTGCGGTCAAGATGGCTCGTCGGCGGTTTTGCGAAACGGCCCGGCCTCGGTGAGTTCGCGCGCGGCCTCGGCCACATAGGCGCGCTCGCGCCTGAGATAGTCGTCGATGGCGCGGCGCAGGCCGGGGTCGGCGATGTAATGCGCGGAATAGGTGGTTTGCGGCAGATATCCGCGCGCGATCTTGTGCTCGCCCTGCGCGCCGGCCTCGACGGTCTTCAGGCCGCGCTGAATCGCAAAATCGATCGCCTGATAGTAGCAGACCTCGAAATGCAGAAACGGATGATGCTCGATCGCGCCCCAGTTGCGGCCGAACAAGGTATCGGAGCCGATGAAATTGATGGCGCCGGCGATCCAGCGGCCATTGCGCCTGGCCATCACCAGCAGCACGTCCTCGGCCATGCTCTGCGCCGATCAGCGAGAAGAATGCGCGGGTGAGGTAGGGCCGGCCCCATTTCCGCGAGCCGGTGTCCATGTAGAAATCGAAGAAGGCGTCCCAGGCATCTTCGGTGATGTCGCTGCCGGTCAGCGCGTGGATCGTGATGCCGCTGGCCAGCGCCTCGCGCCGTTCGCGCTTGATCGCCTTGCGGTGACGCGAATTGAGGGTGGCGAGAAAATCCTCGAAACTGCCATAGCCCTGATTGTGCCAGTGAAACTGCTGGTCGTTGCGCTGCAGGAATCCGTGTTCGGCGAGAAACTTCCATTCGGCTTCGCGCGCAAAGGTCACGTGCACCGATGAGGCCTTGGTGGCATCGCACAGCGCCACCAGTCCGCTCGCCAGCGCGGTGCCGATGCGGTCGGCATCGACGTCGTCGCGGATCAACAGGCGCGGTCCGGCGGCCGGGCGTGAAGGGAACCGAGGCCTGCAGTTTCGGATAATAGCGTCCGCCGGCGCGTTCATAGGCATCGGCCCAGCCGCGGTCGAAGACGTATTCGCCCTGCGAGTGCGATTTCAGATAGCAGGGCACGATGCCGGCGATGTTCGCCGTCGAGCCGGGCCAGCAGATGCCGCGGCCCCCAGCCGGTCCGCGCGCAGGCCGAGCCGGAGGCTTCCAATGCAGAAAAAAATGCATGTGAAACGAATGGGTTATAGCATGGATTTTGAACTGGTGCAGGAGTCGCCTGGGGCGTCGGATGAAGCCAGCGTGTCGAGGCCATTGAGGCGATCGGAGTCGGACGCTCGGATTGGCGCAGGCATCCCAATCCGCAGCCGCGATCTGGCTGACGGACGACACCGCTTCGAGGGTTATTTCGGATGACGCCATCGACTGATCAGAACCGGTCACGTGTTACGATCAGCCATCGCACATGGTGACCAACGCCAAAGATCGTGCATTGCACGCGTGACTTCAAGAGTGCCGGCGATGCGTCAGGTTTCCGGGCGAAAACCCTCGAAAATCATCTGATCGGCATAGCGCGCCGCGCGTTCGCGCTGCTCCGGCGTGCGCACGGTCCAGGTCAGCAGCGGCAAGCCGAAAACGTGGCGCGCAATCCAGGGCGCCGGCGGCCGGCAATTCGTCGACCCAATAGGCGACGAAATGCGGCCGGGTGCGGAACGCGTGGCGCAAATGCAGCATGCCGCGGCGCTGGGCGGGCGTCGCTTCCGGCCAGTCGGCTGCGGTCGTAGCGGCGTTCGGCGATGATGCCGCGCGGAAGCTGCGGCATCAACTCGCGCAACGCCAGCACCTGGTCCGGGTCGAACGACATGCCGACCGCCGGGCCCGCGATAGGCGGCGAGCACCTGCGCCATCCGCGTCACCAGTTTGCGGTCGCCGTCGAAATGGCTCTTCACCTCGATCACCAGCGGCACGCGGCCGTGCGACCAGCGCGCAGAGATCGCCGAGCGACATCATCCGCTCGGAGGTATCCTTGAACCTGACCGCCTTGAGTTCGGCCGCGGTCATGCCGAGCAGGGCGCCGCTGCCCTCGGTGAGGCGGCCGAGCGCGTCGTCATGATGCACCATCGCCTCGCCGTCGGCGGTGAGCTGGATATCGCATTCGATGCCGAAATTGCCGTCGATCGCAGCCTGCGCCGCGCCCGGCATGTTTTCGATGATGCCGCGGGCGCGGTCGTGCAGGCCGCGATGGGCCACCGGCCGCGCCGTCAGCCAGTCGGGCGCGCGCATCGCGACGGCTCCGCTTACGAGACCTCGAAGATGCCTTCGACCTCCACCGCCGCATCGGCGGGAAGCGAGGCGACGCCGACGGTGGTGCGGGCATGGCGGCCCTTGTCGCCGAAGGCTGCGACCATCAGGTCGGAGGCGCCGTTGAGCACCTTCGGCCCGTCGAGAAAATCCGGCGCCGAATTGACGAAGCCGCCGAGCCGGACCACGCGGACCACCTTGTCGAGATCGCCGAGCGCGGCCTTGATCTGCGCCAGCAGGTTGATGGCGCAACCGCGCGCCGCGGCATTGCCTTGCTCGACGGTGACGCCGGCGCCGAGCTTGCCCTTGGCGATCAGCTTGCCCTCCGGGTCGACGCAAACCTGGCCGGACACGAACAGCAGATTTCCGGTGCGCACGAAACCGACGTAATTCGCCACCGGGCTCGGCGGGCTCATGCAAGACCACGCCCTGTGCCGCAAGTTTCTGCTCGACCGTACCCGCCATGTTTCGTCCCCGTTTGATTTGACCAGCGCCCGATGCATCCGATCGGATCGGCTTTGTTTCGCGCATCGCGCCGGCACATGCAAGCGAAGCAGCGCGGCGAATACCGCTGTCGGCAATCATTTGCGGCGCCAGCCGAAAAACCCGGCATTCGGGCGGCTAATTCGTACTTTTCCGTGAAGCGGCCCTAGTTGCGGCGCAATAGGGCGGTCATTAATGTGACAATTCCCTGCCGAGGAAAAAGACATGGCCCGCTCGTTCCGGATTTCGCCGCGTGATGTCAGATCGCTGGCGCTGACGATCGCCGCCGTCGCGATCGGATCGGGTTTTGCCGGCAGCGGAGCCGATGCCGCGGCCGGCAGCGCCGTTTCTGGCGCATCAGGCGCTGTACGACCTCAGCCTGGTGAAGTCGCGCGGCTCCAACTCGATCAACAGCGCGCGCGGGCGCATTCTCTATAATTTTTCCGGCAGCGCCTGCGAAGGCTACACCTCGGAATTCCGGCAGGTCTCGGAACTGGACAGCGGCGAGGACAAGGTGACGCTGAGCGATCTGCGTTCGACCTCCTGGGAGGACGGCGCGGGCAAGAGCTATCGCTTCAAGATCGATGCGCGGATGAACGACACCGATTCCAGCCCGGTCGACGGCGTCGCGGAGCGGACCGGCGATCACATCACGGTCAAATTGAAGCAGCCGGTGGCCAAGACGTTCACGCTCGACGGCAGCGACGGTGTTTCCGACCGAGCAGATCCAGCGCATCATCGCCGCGGCGCGCGACAGGAAAATCCGTGCTTGAACTGACGGTCTATGACGGCTCGGACAATGGCGAAAAGGTCTACAACACGCTTTCCGTGATCGGGCAGCCGATCCCCGGCGACCGGACCATCGCGTCGCCCGATCCCTCCACCGCAAAGCGACGTGATGAAATCGCTGACGCGGTGGCCGGTGACGGTGAGCTATTACGACCGCGACGCCAAGCCCACCGAGGGCGAGCAGACGCCGGTCTATGCGATGTCGTTCGAACTGTACGAGAACGGCGTCTCGCGGGCGCTGGTGCTCGACTACAACGATTTCGTCATCTCCGGCGCGATGGGGAAATTCGACGTCAAGGATTCCAAGCCGTGCAAGTAGGCGGAGGCTTTCAGCCGTTTGATCCACTGAGTTTCGTCGTCATGCCCGGGACAAGCCCGGGCATGACGATTACCCCGCCTTCTCCGGTCCGTCATAGGCAATGCCCCGGATCACCGCGGCATTGCCGAATTTCTTGCGCAGATCGTCGATCGCGCGTTCGGCATGGGCGGAGCGGCGGTCGAGCATGTCGGTGTCGTCGGCCAGCGATCCCGGGCGCAGCGCGCTGACGCCGGTGCCCATCAGCCGGAAAGCGGTGCCGTCGATTTCCTTCGCCAGCATTTCGCGGGAGATCGCGAAGATCTTCGCCGCCAGTTGGGTCGGCGCGTGAATCGATTGCGAGCGGGTGCGCTGCCTGAAATCGGCGGTCTTCAGTTTCAGCGTGATGGTCAAGCCGGCGAGTTCGCTGCTCTTGAGCCGCGACGACACCTTCTCCGACAGCCGCCACAGCGTCTTTTCCAGGGTGGCGAAATCGCGGATGTCGGTCTCGAACGTGGTCTCGCTGGAAATGGTCTTGGCGCCGCGGTCGGGCACCACGCGGCGATCGTCGATGCCGCGCGCCAGCCGCCACAACCTGCGGCCCTCGGTCGAGAACTGCTTCATCAGTTCGATTTCGTCGGCGCGCTGCAGGTCGGCGATGGTGCGAAAGCCGCGCTGCGACAGCCGCTCCTGGGTCGCCGGCCCGACGCCGAAAATGAACCCGACCGGCTTGTCCGCCAGCATCGCGCGGGCCTCGATCCTGATCGAGGGCGGCAAAGCCGCGCGGCTTGTCCATGTCGGAGGCGATCTTGGCCAGGAATTTGTTGCAGGACAGCCCGACCGAAACCGTGATGCCGATGTCGCGCTCGACCTCGCGGGCGAACCGCGCCAGCACCTTCGCGGGGATCATGCCGTGGACGCGCTGGGTGCCGGCCGAGATCGAGAAATGCCTCGTCGATCGAAAGCGGCTCGACCAGCGGCGTCAGCGCCTGCATGGCATGGCGCACCTCGCGGCCGACCCTGACATATTTCGCCATGTCGGGCCGGATCACGATCGCGGACGGGCACAGCGCCAGCGCCTTGAACATCGGCATCGCCGAGCGCACGCCGAAGGTGCGGGAGATGTAGCAGGCCGCCGACACCACGCCGCGCTTGCCGCCGCCGATGATGACGGGCTTGTCGGCGATGTTCGGGATTGTCGCGCTTCTCGACGGTCGCGTAGAACGCGTCGCAATCGATATGGGCCAGCGTCAGCGAGGGCAACGCGGGGTGACGAACGAGGCGAGGCGAGCCGCATTCGCCGCAGCGCCGGGCCGCGATGTCGAGATCGCCGAGGCAATCCCGGCAAAAGCAGGTCGGCCCGTCCAGCTCCGGCGCGGTGGCGCTCACGGCACGTCGCGCTCCGAGCGGTCCTGCGTCCAGCGCCTGGCGCGCGGCGGCGATGGTGGTCGGATCGAGCTTCGAGGCGGCCGCGAACGCCTTCACGGTTGCGTCATCGCGCATGACGAAATCGAGCACGCTGGCGAGAAAATGCGGGTCGGCGGCGGCCGTGCGCAACGTCTCCGGGCCGATCCCGCTTTCGGCCAGGAACAGGCCGAGACGCTCGGGGTCGCCGGCGATGAAGGAAAGCGCCTGAACCGCAACGATTTCAGCTACTTCGCGGGGGTTGTGAGCAGCGCTTTGTCAACTGCTGATATTTGCCTTTCCGTAACTTATGGTCTCTATTTTGGAACCATCATGCCCGAGTCTGCGGAACGTGTTCAAGCAAGTGGAAACCGGTAGCGCGTAAAGATGGCACTCGGTCTTAACGGGTTAGAGCGAATTCTGGCGCTAGTTTGGCTTCACTTTTTAACACGTCCGGGGCGTCGCGGCTGATGCCCGCACGCTCCGGGCGGGTTTCTTCGTTGGGATTGGAGGGGCGGGATGGCAAAAACCGTCCTGATCGTGGAGGACAACGAGCTCAATATGAAGCTCTTTCGCGATCTGCTGGAGGCGCACGGCTATCAGACCTCCGGTACCAGCAACGGTTTCGAGGCGCTCGATCTCGTCCGCAAGCTTCGTCCCGATCTCATCCTGATGGATATTCAGCTTCCCCAGGTGTCCGGCCTCGAGGTGACGCGCTGGATCAAGGACGATCCGGAATTGCGCGCGATTCCGGTGGTCGCGGTCACCGCCTTTGCGATGAAGGGCGACGAGGAACGCATCCGCGAGGGCGGCTGCGAGGCGTATTTGTCCAAGCCGATTTCGGTCGGCAAGTTTATCGAAACCGTTCGACGGTTTATCGGGTAGGGGAGATTTTCGATGTCCGCGCGTATTCTGGTCGTCGATGACGTCCCCGCCAACGTCAAGCTGTTGGAAGCGCGGCTGTCGGCCGAGTATTTCGACGTGCTGACCGCGTCCAACGGCACCGAGGCGCTCGAGATCTGCGCGCGCGCCGAATGCGACATCATCCTGCTCGACGTCATGATGCCCGACATCGACGGCTTCGAGGTCTGCCGCCGGCTGAAGTCCAATCCGGCGACCCATTTCATTCCGGTGGTGATGGTGACGGCGCTGGACAGCCCCTCCGATCGCGTGCGCGGCCTTGAGGCCGGCGCCGACGATTTCCTGACCAAGCCGGTGTCCGACGTCGTGCTGATCGCGCGGGTGCGTTCGCTGACCCGGCTGAAGATGATGACCGACGAGCTGCGCATGCGCGCCATCACCTCGCTCGAGATCGGCGTGCAGGCGCCGGAGCGCAGCGCGGTGGCCGACACCGGCAAGGGCGGCCGCATCCTGCTGGTCGACGACCGGCCGTCGTCCTATGAGCGGCTGGCGCCGGTGCTGAGCACCGAGCACACCGTCGATGTCGAAACCAATCCGGCGGAAGCGCTGTTTCATGCCGCCGAAGGCAATTACGATCTGCTGATCGTCTCGCTCGGCCTCGAGAATTTCGATGGCTTGCGGCTGTGCAGCCAGGCGCGCTCGCTGGAGCGGACGCCGGCAGGTGCCGATTCTCGCCATCGCCGACGCCGACAACAACGCGCGGCTGCTCCGCGGCCTCGAGATCGGCGTCAACGACTATCTGCTGCGCCCGGTCGACAAGAACGAATTGCTGGCGCGCGCGCGCACCCAGATCCGCAAGCGGCGCTATACCGACCATCTGCGCGACAACGTGCAGAATTCGATCGAAATGGCGATCACCGACGCGCTGACCGGCCTGCATAACCGCCGCTACATGGAGAGCCATCTGGGGACGCTGGCCGAGCAGGCCTCGAGCCGCGGCAAGCCGCTGGCGCTGATGATGCTCGACATCGATTTCTTCAAATCGATCAACGACAATTACGGCCACGACGCCGGCGACGACGTGCTGCGCGAATTCGCGGTCCGGATCCGCAAGTCGATCCGCGGCATCGATCTGGCCTGCCGCTATGGCGGCGAGGAATTCGTCATCGTGATGCCGGAGACCGACCTGCACGTCGCCGGCATGGTGGCGGAACGGCTGCGGCGCTCGATCGCCGGCGAGCCGTTCGCGGTCAACAAGGGGACCAAGCGCATCGAGGTCACGATCTCGATCGGGCTGTCGACCCTGGAGAGCAAGGGCGAGCCGGTCGCCGACGTGCTCAAGCGCGCCGACACCGCGCTCTACCGCGCCAAGCACGATGGCCGCAACCGCGTGGTGGCGGCGGCGGCGTGAGTCATCGATTCCGTAGCGCACTGCGCTTCAATATTCCCGGCCGTCATACCCCGCGAAAGCGGAGTATCCAGTAATCACCGCCGTGAATGAATCTCGAACGCCCTGGAATACTGGGTCACCCGCCTTCGCGGGTGATGACGTCGGTATGTTGATCAGCGGTGTTGCGTAAACAAAAAACGGGGCCCAAGGCCCCGTTCAATCCGCCAGCGCTGTGCCGGAAATCTTACTTGATCTTGGATTCCTTGAATTCGACGTGCTTGCGCGCGACCGGGTCGTACTTCTTCTTGACGAGCTTGTCGGTCATGGTGCGCGAATTCTTCTTGGCGACGTAATAGAAGCCGGTATCCGCCGAGGAAACGAGCTTGACCTTGATGGTGACCGCTTTGGCCATGTTCAGAACCTCAAATGTCTGGGAAATCGGGCGCCGGCCCAATCAGGCCCGCATTTGCGGCGCAACCTAGCTTCTGATCGCCCAAAGTCAAGGTTTTGGGCGGCCAATAACCGCGCAACGAATTCGGCGGACCGATTAACCCTCAAAGAAGCGGTTTTTCGGCCGCGGCAGGCCGAGATTTTCCCGCAGCGTCCGGCCTTCATATTCGCGCCGGAAAATCCCGCGCTGCTGCAGTTCCGGCACCACCTTGTCGACGAAATCGTCGAGCCCGGCGGGCAGGATACGGGAACATGATGTTGAAACCGTCGCAGCCGTCGCTGGTCAGCCATTCCTCCATCTGGTCGGCGATCATCGCCGGGCGTGCCGACAAACGACAGCCCGCCATAGCCGCCGACGCGCTGGGCGAGCTGGCGCACCGTGAGCTTGTCGCGCGCGGCGACATCGACCAGCCGCTGACGGCCGCTCTTGCTGGCATTGGTCTCGGGGATCGGCGGCAACTGGCCATCGGGATCGAAGCCGGAGGCATCGGTGCCCAGCATCACCGACAGCGAGGCGATGGCGCTGTCGTAATGCACCATGCTGTCGAGCAGCGCGCGCTTCTCCTTGGCTTCCTCGACGCTGTCGCCGACCACGACGAAGGCGCCGGGCAGGATCTTCAGGTGATCGCGGTCGCGGCCGAGCTTGTCCATGCGGCCCTTGATGTCGGCATAGAGCTTCTGCCCGTCGGCCGAGGCTGCCGCCGCCGGTGAACACGGCTTCCGCGGTCTCCGCCGCCAGCTGCCGGCCGTCGTCGGATGCGCCGGCCTGCACGATCACCGGCCAGCCCTGCACCGGGCGGGCGATGTTGAGCGGGCCGCGCACCGTGAGATATTTGCCCTTGTGATTGAGCACATGCATTTTGGCGGGATCGAAATAACAGCCCGGATTCGACGTCGCGCACGAAGGCGTCGTCGGCGAAGGAATCCCACAGGCCGGTGACCACGTCGTAGAACTCGCGCGCCCGCTTGTAGCGTTCGGCGTGCTCCATGTGATCATCGAGCCCGAAATTCAGCGCCGCGTCCGGATTGGAGGTGGTGACGATGTTCCACCCGGCGCGGCCGCCGCTGATGTGATCGAGCGAGGCGAAGCGGCGGGCGACATGATAGGGCTCGTCGAAGGTGGTCGAGCCGGTCGCGATCAGGCCGATATGTTCGGTGGCGCCGGCCAGCGCCGACAACAGCGTGAACGGCTCGAACGAGGTGACGGTGTGGCTGCGCTTCAGCGCATTGATCGGCATGTTCAGCACGGCCAGATGGTCGGCCATGAAGAAGGCGTCGAACTTTCCGGCTTCGAGTTTCTGGATCAGGCGCTTGATGTGCGCGAAATTGAAATTGGCGTCCGGCCATGCGCCGGGATAGCGCCAGGCGCCGGTGTGAATGCTGACCGGCCGCATGAACGCGCCGAGCCGCAGTTGACGTTTTGCCATTCGCCCCATTCCCGTGTTGGTTGTCGCTCACGCCAACATAGGGACGCGTTAGCGCAAAGGCATCATGCGGGGATGAGAAGAATTTTGCGATTTAAAGGCATTTTGGGTTGAAATGATCCATCAGGTGTCCATTTCCCGATGTGCAATTGCGCATCGGGAAATGGCGGAGAAGAGGACGCGGGCGAAGCGCAAAAACAGGAAGGCTGAGTTATCCGTTATTCGGATAAATCTTATCTCGCCACGCCCCTCACTATCGTCAGGCAAATGATCCAGATCCTCCTCGTGAGGCGGCGTTGGCCGCTTTAATCCAAACGGAGCGTGTCATGACCAGGAAACTCGAAGGAAAAGTCGCGGTTGTTACCGGCGGCAGTGCGGGTATCGGATTGGCTGCCGCCAAGCGTTTTGCCGAGGAGGGCGCCCACGTTTTCATCAGCGGACGCCGGCAGCCGGAGCTCGACGCGGCCGTGAAGGAAATCGGTCATCAGGCGGTCGCCGTGAAGGCCGACGTCTCAAGCCTCGCCGACCTCGCGCGCCTCTTCGCTACGGTAAAGGCCGCCAAGGGCCGCGTCGATGTGCTGTTTGCCAATGCCGGCATCTATGAATTCACGCCGTTCGGGACCATCAGCGAGGACACCTACGACAGGATGTTCGACATCAACGTCAAGGGCACGTTGTTCACGGTGCAGCAGGCGCTGCCGCTCATCTCCGACGGGGGCTCGATCATTCTGACCGGATCGGTGGTGGGCTCAAAAGGCTTCGAAGCCTCCTCCGTCTACAGCGCCACCAAAGCCGCCGTCCGTTCGTTTGCGCGAACCCTGACCACGGATCTGAAGGCCAGGAAAATCCGCGTCAACCTGGTCAGCCCGGGTCCGATCCAGACCCCCGGCCTCGACGTATTCGCCAGCGACGACGTGAAGAATGCCCTGAAGTCGGGCGTGCCGCTGGATCGTCTCGGCACCCCTGACGAAATCGCCAACGCGGTATCGTTTCTGGCGTCGGACGATTCCAGCTACGTCGCCGGTGTCGAGTTGTTCGTCGATGGTGGCACAGCTCAGGTGTGAGCGGGTTGATTGCAAGAAAGGCGGCGCGGTGCGCCGCTTTTTTGCGCGCTCAGGCGGCTTCGCCCAGCACATCCTTCTGCATCTTGCCGCCGTAGAA
This sequence comes from uncultured Alphaproteobacteria bacterium, assembly GCA_963734795.1. Classification (GTDB taxonomy): domain Bacteria; phylum Pseudomonadota; class Alphaproteobacteria; order Rhizobiales; family Xanthobacteraceae; genus Bradyrhizobium. The sequence continues at coordinate 486,326 of CAVTIW010000003.1, read as the reverse complement.
ATGGAAAAACGGCACCGCGGCGTCGTGGTTCAATGGCCCGGTGGCGAGGCGCTTTTCGAGTTCGTTGAGGACATTCTTGGTCATGGGATGCAGGTCGGCGAGCGGCTTCGATCCGATCTCGACCCAGACCAGTTCGACCAGTTCGGCGTCGGCATGGATCACGCCCTCGACGCGATGGGCGATGGCCGAGGCATCGGCGGTGAAAAATCGGGTATCGAAACGCCGCACCCGGCCCGGCGGGGTGATCGCGCGCGCGATCAGAAACAGTCCGGACGGGTCGGGCAACAGGCCGGCCTCGGTGAAAGGTTTCCACGCGCCTTCGAGCGTCGGCGCGGCACCATCGCTCTTGCGTCCGAGACAGAGGCCGGTTTCCTCGCAGGCCTCGCGGATCGCGGCGACCGCCAGCGAGCGCGCGCGCGACGGCGTGATCTTCGGACTGCCCTTCAGCAGATTGGCTTCGAGCGCATGTCGAGATCGGCGCGGCAACGGGAATGCGGTTGTCGGTCTTGTCGACGCGGCCGCCGGGAAACACGAATTTGCCGGGCATGAACACCACCTTGTCGTGGCGCTTGCCGACCAGGACCTTCGGAGTGGCGCTGGTGCGATCGACCAGGATCAGCGTGGCGGCGTCCACCGGGCGGCGATAGGGGTGATGATCGGCTTCCTTCTCGTCTCGTTGCAGTCTTCGCTCATCTCACTCCCGCCGCCCGATTGATATTTTCTTGATTGTGATCGACCTGGTTTATGGCTCCGGATTTTGCTCGTCAAATCCGTGCATCCGCAGCGCCCATTGCATCCCGACCACCGCGCCCTTCACCGGCTGCAGCAACAGCAGCGACGCAACCAGCTGTAAACGGCAAATAGATCGCCAGCTGCAGCGCCACCGGCGGCGAATAATTGGTTTCGATCAGCAGCGCCGTCGGCACCACGATGTGGCCGACGATGACGATGACGAGATAGGCCGGCAGGTCGTCGGCGCGGTGCGGCGTGAAGTCGAGGCCGCAGACCGAGCAGTTGATTGTCGACCTTGAGGAAGGCGCGAAACAGCTTGCCTTCGCCGCAGCGGGGGCAGCGGCCGCGAAAGCCGCGCTTGATCGAGGTCCACACGTCGCGCTTTTCCGCCGGCGCGGAATCCCGGGTCCAGACTTTCGTCGCGTGCGCTCACGGTTTCCATGATTGCCCCTTTTTCGATTTGCCGGGCTTGCTCTTGCCCGGCTTGCGAACTTTTTTGCGCGGGCTGCGGCCCGGATGGGCCTTTGCCTGCGCGTTCGGCTGGACCTTCCAGCCGTCGCCGCGCGCGCCTTCGCGCTTTCGGCCGCGCGGCACGACGTGGCCTTCCGACAACAATTCGAACCGCAACGCGCCCGCTACCGGAGCTGCTTCTACCAGACGAACGTCGACAACGTCACCCAGCCGGTGCATGGCACCGCTGCGCGTGCCGACCAGCGCGTGGCGCGTCTCGTCGTAATTGAAATATTCCGATGCCGAGCGTGCGGATCGGGATCAGGCCGTCGGCGCCGGTGTCGCTGAGTTTGACGAACAGTCCGGCGCGGGTGACGCCGGAAATGCGGCCCTGAAAGGTGGCCCCGATGCGGTCGGCGAGAAAATGCGCGATCAGGCGATCGGCGGTTTCGCGCTCCGCCTTCATGGCGCGGCGCTCGGTGACGGAAATCTGCGCGGCGACCTCGCTCAAGCGTTTCCACCGTCTCGGTCTCGGGCAGCGCGCCTTCGCCAAGGCCCAGGCCGCGGATCAAGGCGCGATGCACGATCAGATCTGCGTATCGCCTGATCGGCGAAGTGAAATGCGCGTAGCGTCGCAGGTTCAAGCCGAAATGGCCGTAATTCTCGGCGGAATATTCGGCCTGGGCTTGCGAGCGCAACACCACTTCATTCACCAGCGGTTCGGAATCATGGCCCTTGACCTGCGCCAGCACGCGATTGAACAGCGCGGGCCGCAACGCGCCGCTTTTTGCGAACGGCAGATCGAGCGTCTTCAGAAATTCCTGCAGGTTATGAACCTTCTCGAGCGTCGGTTCATCGTGCACCCGATAGATAAGCGGCAGCGCCTTCTTTTCAAGCATTTCGGCCGCGGCGACATTGGCGAGGATCATGAATTCTTCGATCAATTTATGCGCATCCAGCCGCTCCGGCACGATCACGCGATCGACCGTGCCGTCGGGTTTCAGCAGGATCTTGCGTTCGGGAATGTCGAGATCGAGCGGATCGCGCTCGTCGCGTGCGCGCTTCACGACGGCGTAGGCGTCGTAGAGCGGTTTCAGGATCGGATCGAGCAGGGGGCCGGTGGTGTCGTCGGGCCGGCCGTCGATGGCGGCCTGCGCCTGCGCGTAGTTCAGCTTGGCGGCCGAGCGCATCAGAATGCGATGAAAGCTGTGCGAGCGCTTGCGGCCGTCATTGCCGATCACCATCCGCACCGCCAGCGCGCCGCGCGGCTCGCCCGGCACCAGCGAGCACAGATCGTTGGAGATGCGCTCCGGCAGCATCGGCACCACGCGGTCCGGGAAATACACCGAATTGCCGCGCGTCAGCGCGTCGCGGTCGAGCGCCGATCCCGGCCGCACATAGAATGCGACATCGGCGATCGCGACATGTGACGATGTAGCCGCCTTTGTTGTTCGGATCGGGATCCGGCTCGGCATGAACCGCGTCGTCATGGTCCTTGGCGTCGGGCGGATCGATGGTGACCAGCGGCAGCTCGCGCCAGTCCTCGCGGCCCTGCAAGGTTGCGGGTTTTGCCGCTTCGGCTTCGCGCAACGCGGCCGGCGAGAAGGCTTGCGGAATTTCGTGGGCATGGATCGCGATCAGGCTGACCGCTTTTTCCGATGCCAGCGAGCCGAGCCGCTCCTTGACCTTGCCGGAGGCGAGCCCGAAACCGCGCGAGCGCACCAGATCGACGCTGACGAGATCGCCGTCCTCGGCGCCGTCGCTGTCGGCCTTGGCGATGTTCAATTCGCGGCCGGCCTGCTTCTTGTCGACCGGAATCAGCCGTCCGCCGCCGCCGGGCAGGGCTGCGGAAGATTCCGAGCACGCGGGTCCTGGCGTGGTCGATCACCTTGATGACGCGGCCGCGATAGGCCGCGCCTTCGCTCTCGTCCGGCTTCTCGACGCGCAGCAGCGCGCGGTCGCCGACGCCGGCCGCCGTGCCCGGCTGCGGGCGGCGCGGAACATGGATGCGGATCTTCGGCGGCTCGCCGCTTTCCTCCTCATCCCATTCGGTGGGCGTCGCGATCAGTTCGCCGTCGCTGTCGCGTCCGGTGATGTCGGCCATCACGGTCGGCGGCAGTGCGGCCGGCTCGTGGATTTTCTTGCCGTGCTTGGCGATCGTGCCGTCGATCGGCGAGTTCGCGCAGGATGCGTTTCAGCTCGACGCGGTCGGCGTTCTTCAGGCCGAACTCCCGCGCGATCTCGCGGGTTCCGACATTTCCCGGATGCGCGCGGATGAAGGCGACGATGGCGTCCCGGTCCGGAAAAGCCTCTGTCGCGTTGTTTCGCCACCTTATCCGCGGGCCTTGCCGGCGCTTTTCTTGGCGGCGGTTTTGGCCGCAGGCGCTGCCTTGGCGACCGATGTCTTGGCGGTCGGCGTCACCGGCGCGCGCGCCTTGCTGGCGGCATCGGATTTCGGCTTGGCCACGGATTTTTTCGCGGCCGCCTTCTTGGCCGGCTTGGGCGCCTTGCCGTCGGCTGTCCGCCTTGGCCGCAGGCTTCTTCGCCGGCGCCGCTTTCTTGGCGCCGCGCTTCGGCTTGCCGCCGCCCTTTCGCCACCCGCTCGTCGATCAGCGCGATGGCTTCCGGAAGCGTGATGGTGTCCTGGGTCTTGTCGCTGGGGATGGTGGCGTTGACGCCGCCGGCCGTGACATAGGCGCCGTAGCGTCCGCTCTTGACCGCGACGCCGCCGAGGGTCGGATGATCGCCCAGCGGCTTGCCGGGATCGGCGCCGAAGCGGCGGCCGCTCGGGCCTTTCGCGATCTTCTCGGCGATCAGCGTGACCGCGCGGTTGAGCCCGATGTCGAACACCTCGTCGCCGGCCTCGAGGCTGGCATAGGTTTTCTCGTGGCGCACGAACGGCCCGAAACGGCCGAGCCCCGCGGTGATCGGCTCGCCGGTCTCCGGATGCCTGCCGATTTCGCGCGGCAGCGACAGCAGTTTCAACGCCAGCTCGAGTTCGATGTCGCCGGGCGACATGTTCTTCGGAATGCCGGCGCGCTTGGGCTTTTCGCCCTCGGCATAATCCTTGGCGCTCGCCGAGCTGGATATAGGGACCGAACCGTCCGGCCTTCACCACGACGTCGAGATCCGACACCGGATCCTTGCCGAGGATGCGATCGGCGCTGGCTTCGCTGTCGGCGGCGAGCGGGCGGGTGTAGCGGCACTCCGGATAATTGGTGCAGCCGACGAAGGCGCCGAATTTTCCGGCCTTGAGGTTGAGCTTGCCGGTGCCGCAGGTCGGGCACTGCCGGGGATCGCCGCCATCCTCGCGCGGCGCATAGATGTGCGGCCCCAGCATGTCGTCGAGCGCATCCAGCACCTGGGTGACGCGCAGATCCTTGATCTCGTTGACCGCGCCGATGAAGTCGCCCCAGAAATCCTTCAGCACCTGCTGCCAGGAAATCTCGTTGTTGGAGATGCGATCGAGCTGCTCTTCCAGAGCGGCGGTGAAATCATATTCGACATAGCGGCGAAGAAGTTTTCCAGGAACGCGACCACGACGCGGCCCTTGTCCTCGCCATGCAGGCGCTTCTTCTCGAGCTTGACGTAGCCGCGGTCCTTCAGCACCTGCAGGATCGAGGCATAGGTCGAGGGCCGGCCGATGCCGAGCTCTTCCATGCGCTTGACCAGGGAGGCTTCGGAGAATCGCGGCGGCGGTTCGGTGAAATGCTGGGTGACGGCGAGATCCTTGCGCTTCAGCGCTTCGCCTTCGCTCATGGCGGGCAGGCGGCGGCTGTCCTCGTCGTCGCCGTCGTCGTCGCGGCCTTCCTGATAGAGCGCAAGGAAGCCGTCGAATTTGATCACCTGGCCGGTGGCGCGCAGTTCCAGCACGCGCGAACCTGCCTTGGCCGCGATATCGACCGTGGTGCGTTCCAGTTCGGCCGATTCCATCTGGCTGGCGATGGTGCGGATCCAGATCAATTCATAGAGCCGGGCCTGATCGGTATCGAGGCGGTGGCGCATATCCGCCGGGCGGCGCGACAAATCGGTGGGACGGATGGCTTCGTGCGCTTCCTGCGCGTTCTTGGCCTTGGTCTGGTACTGGCGCGGCGCGTCCGGCACATAGGCGTTGCCGTAATCCTCGCCGATCACCTTGCGCGCCTGGGTGATCGCCGAATTGTCGATCTGCACGCCGTCGGTTCGCATATAGGTGATGAGACCGGTGGTCTCGCCGCCGATATCGATGCCTTCATAGAGCCGCTGCGCGATCCGCATGGTATGCGCGGGCGCAAAACCCATCTTGCGGCTGGCTTCCTGCTGCAGCGTCGAGGTGGTGAACGGCGCCTGCGGATTGCGGCGCGCCGGTTTGGCCTCGACCGTGGAAACCGTGAAGTTGGCGGCCTCGATCGCCTTCTTGAAATCCTCGGCTTCGGCGCCGGTGCCGATGTCGAGCCGCTGGATCTTCTTGCCGTCGGCGCCGACCAGGCGGGCCTCGAACGCGTCGCCGCGCGGCGTCGTCAAGGTCGCGACCAGCGACCAGTATTCGCGCGGAACGAATTTCTCGATTTCGAGTTCGCGGTCGCAGACCAGCCGCAGCGCCACCGACTGCACGCGGCCGGCGGAGCGCGCGCCCGGCAATTTGCGCCACAGCACCGGCGACAGCGTGAAGCCGACCAGATAATCCAGCGCGCGGCGCGCCATATAGGCGTCGACCAGCGCGCCGTCGATCTGGCGCGGATGCTTCATCGCGTCGGTCACCGCCTGCTTGGTGATGGCATTGAACACCACGCGTTCGATCGTGTGGTCCTTGATCGCGCGCTTTTCCTTCAGCACCTCCAGCACGTGCCAGGAAATCGCCTCGCCCTCGCGATCGGGGTCGGTTGCGAGGATCAGCTTGTCGGCGCCCTTCAGCGCCTTGGCGATGTCGTTGAGCCGGCCGGCGGCCTTGGGATCGATCTCCCAGATCATCTGGAAATTGGCCTCCGGATCGACCGATCCGTTCTTGGCCGGAAGGTCGCGGACATGGCCGAATGAGGCCAGAACCTCGTAGGAGGCGCCCAAATATTTGTTGATCGTCTTGGCTTTCGCCGGCGACTCGACAATGACGATATTCATGTCATTCCAATGGCTTACGGGGAAAATAAAGGCCGGTTCCGCGAGATTCGCGTCGGCCGTTTCGTTCCGAACATGGGTGCAGCGGAGGCCCCTGTCAAATCGACAGATGTTGAAGGGGGCCTGGGCGGCTGCGACTTAGTATCTAGAAAGTTGTGAAATGCGTCCTAGAGTTGCGCTCTCAAAAATAGTAGCTTTGAGAAAATAAGCCACCGGATGTATTTTTGAGCAAGAATTTTGAGCAAAAAAGCGGGCAGGCGGACGCGGCCATCCTCGGGCAGCGATGAGGGTTCGGGAACGGATGATCCGCCCGGAGAGGGCGGACCGGACGAGGCCGCGGCCTTCATCGCAGAGACCGTCGCCGACCTCGCGCGGATAGCGCGGCGCCACCAGCTCGACGTGCTCGCCTCTCTGCTCGAGATGGCGCAAATGGAAGCGGACGAGCGCGTGCGGCTTCGCGGCAAGCGCAATTTGTCGTAAGGCGCAGCGGCGCTCGGGCCGGGATACGCCGGCCGCTGTTTCACTGCGGCGTTCGGCTTCACCTCGGTATCGCCATTCCCCAGCAACCGGCCGTCCTGAGCGCGGAGTTCGAGTTTTCGGACCGGCCTTCCTTTGCCGAGGGCCTACGCCACATCAGCGACACCGGCCTGCCGCCGTGTTGCGACGGCGGCAGGCGATGTCGATCCCCTGTTACGCCGCGTGGAGATTGGTTGCGGCCTGCAGGGCACCGGCCAGCGCCTTCTCGCGGTATTCCGGTCCGACCTGGATGCCGTCGGCGGAAATAAATTCGGGGTTGGTGACGCCGATGAAACCGAACACCCAGCGCAAATAGGTTTCCAGATGCTCGCCGACCGCCGCCGGCGTGCCGGCGCCGTAGAAGCCGCCGCGCGAGATCGCGATGATGACGCGCTTGTTGCCGGCCAATCCTTCCGCGCCTTGCGCGCCATATTTAAAAGTCTTGCCGGCCACCACGATGCGGTCGATCCAGGCCTTGAGCTGGCTCGGAATGGTGAAATTATACATCGGCGCGCCGAGCACCACGATGTCGGCGGCCAGAAATTCCTCCAGCACGGCCTGGCCGGCGGCGAGGTCCGGCTGGAGTGCGGCTTCGGGCGCAGCGCCTTGCGCGGCGGCGAGATGCGAACCCGACAGATGCGCCAGCGGCGTCGCGCTGAGGTCGCGATAGACGATGTCGAGGCCGGGGCGTCGCCTTGGCCAGGCGATCCACGATGGCGGCGGAAACCTGGCGGCTGACGGAGTGGGGGCCGAGAACGCTGGAATTGATATGCAGAAGTTTCATGAGAGTCACCCTTGGTATATGTTTGTAACTGAGACTATATGAGTGACTGTCCGCAAACCCCGCAAGAAGGCACATTTTTGAAACCCGAGCACATCCAGGTGCCTGTCCTGCCGCCCAACGCCCACCTCGACAGCGACTGTCGCGGCGTGGCCTCGGTGCTGGCGCGGGTCGGCGACAAATGGAGCGTGTTCGTCATCATGCTGCTCGGCGGCGGCCCGCGGCGCTTCAACGAGATCAAGCGCATGGTCGGCGGCATCTCGCAGCGGATGCTGACCCTGACGCTGCGCGGACTTGGAGCGCGACGGGCTGGTGACGCGAACCGTATTCCCGACCATTCCGCCGCGGGTCGACTACGAACTGACCGATCTCGGACGCGGGCTGTGGCAGCCGGTGGAAGCGCTGGGGATGTGGGCGAGCGATCATCAGACCGAGATCGAAGACGCGCGCGCGCGGTTCGACCGGCGCAACGAGGCCGGGTTGATCGGATCGTCGGTTAGATCAACGACACCAGCCCGCCGCCGTGGCGCTCCAGCCGTCCGGCGAGTTCAAGTTCGAGCAGCACCGTGCGCACGATCGCGGGCGAAGTGCCGGCCATCCGGATGAGATCGTCGAGCAGAATCGGCGCTCGGTCCGAGCAGATCGACGATGCGGGCGCGATCGCTGGCCGCGGGCTCGAACGTCCAGCGGCTCCTCGTCGTCGGTTCGCGCAAGTTCGATCGGCCGCTCCATGATCGGCTCGACCGCGTTGATGACGTCGGCGGCCTCGGTGGTCAGCGTCGCGCCCTGCTTGATCAGATCGTTGGTGCCGGCGGCGCGCGGATCGAGCGGCGAGCCCGGCACCGCGAACACTTCGCGGCCCTGTTCGGCGGCGATCCGCGCCGTGATCAGCGATCCCGAGCGATGCGCGGCTTCGACCACGACGACGCCGAGCGCCACGCCCGAGATCAGCCGGTTGCGCCGTGGAAAATCGCGGGCGCGCGGCGCGTGGCCGAGCGGCATTTCGGAAATCGCAGCGCCACCGGATTCGATGATGGCTCGCCAGCAGGTCTTCATGCTCGGGCGGATAGATTTTGTCATGACCGCCGGCCAGTACCGCCACCGTGCCGCTGGCGAGGCTGGCGCGATGCGCCGCCTGATCGATGCCGCGCGCCAGGCCTGAGGCAATGACAAAACCGGCCTCGCCGAGATCGCGCGCCAGCGTGCCTGCGAATTTCAGCCCGGCGCCGGAGGCGTTGCGCGAGCCGACGATGGCGATGATCGGCCGCATCAGCACATCTGGCGCGCCGCGCACGCCGAGCAACGGCGGCGCATCGTCAAGCACCGCGAGCCGCGGCGGATAACCGGCTTCGCCCGGCGCCACCAGGCTGACGCCGAGTTGTTTGCCGGCGGCGAGTTCGGCGCGCGCGTCGGCCTCGCTGCAGATCCGCCCGGGACGATCAGCGCCGCCGCGCCGCGCCAGATCCGGCAGTCGCTCCAGCGCCGTCCGTGCGCTGCCGAAATGATGGATCAGGGAACGAAAGGTGCGGGGCCCGACATTGTCGGAACGGATCAGCCGCAGCCAGTCGATCCGCTCCGCGTCGGTGAGGTGTGTCGAACTCGGTGTTCCGATGTCCATGCTGCCCCCACGCGGCAGAATGGATCAACCTGCGGGCGTGGGGAAGGGGGTACTCGCGTCATTTCCGGGATGTGCCGTCAGGCGCAGACCTCAGATGTGCAACCGCACATCTGAGGTTCGATGCGGAGCGATGCTATTCACTTCTCCCCGATCCGGCCCTCGGTGCCCGCCTGCAACCGCGTGATGTTTTCGCGGTGCATGTAGAACAACAGCAGGGTCAGCACGGCGAACAACGAGGCCAGCGCGGGATGGCCGAACCACCACAGGAAGATCGGCGTGACGAAACTTGCGACCAGCGCCGACAGCGACGAGTAGCGCGAGGTCGACGGCGGTCGCGAGCCACAGCACGCAAAACACCACCGCGGCCGGCCAGAACAACCCGATCAGCACGCCGATATAGACCGCGACGCCCTTGCCGCCCTTGAACTTCAGCCAGACCGGAAAGAGATGGCCGAGAAAGGCGCCGAGCGCGGCCAGCATCGCGGCGTTGGGGCCGCCGAAATAGCCGGCGAGAATCACCGCGACCGTGCCCTTGAGCATGTCGCAGAGCAGCGTCGCCGCGGCGAGACCCTTGCGGCCGGTACGCAGCACGTTGGTGGCGCCGATATTGCCGGAGCCGATCGAGCGAATGTCCGCGGTGCCGGCCAGCCGCGTCAGGATCAGCCCGAACGGAATCGAGCCGAGCAGATAGCCAATCAGCAGGGCGATCACGACAACGGCGTAAGGCGACATCGGCACATTGTGCAGCTCCATCCGCGCAGCAAGGTATTGTTAACCATAAATCCGCGTCGTGGACTCCATGTTGACGCGAGATTAACATGACGCTATCCTCACGCGCTGACGAGCGCGGTCGCTTTATCACGGCTTTCGCGCCGTCAGACATGCTCGTAGACCGTGCGTCCGCCGACGATGGTGCGCACCACGCGGCCCGAGAACCGCGCTTCGTCGAACGGCGTGTTCTTGCATTGCGATTTGAGATCGGCGGGATCGAGCACCCACGGTATATCGGCATCGATCACGATCACGTCGGCGGGGGAACCCGCGCGCAACGTTCCGCCCGGCAGACCCAGCAGTTCGGCCGGGCGCGTCGACATCGCGCGGATCAGGGTCTTGAAATCCATCTCGCCATTGTGGATCAGCCGCAGCGCCGCCGGCAGCATGGTCTCGCAGGCCGATCGCGCCGGAGGCGGCTTCCGCGAACGGCAGCCGCTTGACCTCGACGTCCTGCGGATTGTGATCGGACATGACGACGTCGATCAGGCCGGAGGCGACCGCGGCGACCAGCGCCAGGCGGTCGTCCTCGGTGCGCAGCGGCGGCGACAGTTTCAGGAAGGTCCGGTACGGGCCGATGTCGTTTTCGTTCAGCGTCACATGATTGATCGAGACCGAGGCGGAGACCGCCAGCCCGGCATCGCGGGCGCGCTTGAGGATTTCCAGCGATTCGATGCAGGTCAGCGATGCCGCGTGGTAGCGCCCGCCGGTCAGCGCGACCAGGCGCATGTCGCGCTCCAGCATCACGGCCTCGGCGGCATTGGGGATGCCGATCAGCCCGAGCCGCGTGGCGAATTCGCCTTCGTTCATGACGCCTTCGCCGACCAGATGGGGTCTTCGGTGTGGTGCACGATCAGGGCGTCGAAATCGCGCGCATAGGTCAGCGCCCGCCGCATCACCTGCGCATTGGTGACGCTGTGGTCGCCGTCGGTGAACGCCACCGCGCCGGCGGCCTTCAACAGGCCGATCTCGGTCATCTCCTCGCCGCGCATGCCCTTGGTCAGCGCCGCCATCGGATGGATGTTGACGATCGCGGTGTCGCGGGCGCGGCGCAGCACAAAATCCACCGTCGCCGAATTGTCGATCACCGGCGAGGTGTCGGGCTGGCAGATGATGGTGGTGATGCCGCCGGTCGCCGCGGCCTGGCTGGCGGAGGCAAAGGTTTCGCGGTGGCCGGCGCCGGGCTCGCCGACAAAGGCGCGCATGTCGATCAGCCCGGGGGCGACGATCTTGCCGGCGCAATTGATGATGTCGGTGCCTTCGGGCACGCCGGCGGCGCCGATGCCGCGCCTGGACTCGCGGATCACGCCGTCGGCGATCAGGACGTCGCCGAGGCCGTCGAAATCGCGCGAGGGATCGATCAGGCGGGCGTTGGCGAGCAGGATCGGGCGGCGGTCGGTCAGCATGATGTCACGCGTTCGGCAGGTTGCGGGCGAGCGCTTCGAGCACCGCCATCCGCACCGCCACTCCCATTTCCACCTGCTCGCGGATCAGCGATTGTGCGCCGTCGGCGACGATGGAGTCGATTTCGACGCCGCGGTTCATCGGTCCCGGATGCATCACCAGCGCGTCGGGCTTGGCGTAAGCGAGCTTCTTCTGGTCGAGGCCGAAATAGTGAAAGTATTCCTGGCTCGACGGCACGAACGAGCCGTTCATGCGCTCGCGCTGCAGCCGCAGCATCATCACGATGTCGGCGCCGTTGAGGCCCTCGCGCATGTCGCGGGCCACCTCGACGCCCATCCGCTCGATGCCGCGCGGCAGCAGCGTGGAGGGCGCGACCACGCGGACGCGGGCGCCCATGGTGTTGAGCAGCAGGATATTGGAGCGCGCCACCCGCGAATGCATCACGTCGCCGCAGATCGCGATGACGAGGCCCTTCGAGCCGGCCCTTGTTGCGGCGGATGGTCAGCGCATCGAGCAGCGCCTGGGTCGGATGCTCATGGGCGCCGTCGCCGGCATTGACCACGGAACCGTCGACCTTGCGCGCCAGCAGTTCCACCGCGCCGGAGGCGTGGTGCCGTACCACCAGGATGTCCGGGTGCATGGCGTTCAGCGTCACCGCGGTATCGATCAGGGTCTCGCCCTTGCGCATCGAGGACGACGACACCGACATGTTCATGACGTCGGCGCCGAGCCGTTTGCCGGCGATTTCGAACGAGGATTGGGTGCGGGTCGAGGCCTCGAAGAACAGGTTGACCTGGGTGCGGCCGCGCAAGCGAGGTGCGCTTCTTGTCGACCTGGCGGTTGAGCTCGACATATTCCTCGGAAAGGTCGAGCAGGCCGGTAATATCGGCAGCGGAAAGGCCCTCGATTCCCAGCAGGTGCCGGTGACCGAGGACGAAGGTCGATTTCGATGCAGGGGTCATTAAAACGAGAGCTATAGGCAGAGATGGCAGCGCGGGGCAAGCGCGAAGAGGGCGGCCGCGAGTTATCCCCCGATCTGTCGCAGGTACGGTAAAGAGACGGAACTGGGCCGTTCCTCCCGTCATTGCGAGGAGCGAAGCGACGAAGCAATCCATTTTTCATCTATATTTATGGATTGCTTCGCGGAGCCTCTCATCGGGTGCGCACTCGCGCGCGCGACCCGTTGGCTCGCAATGACGATCCCAGGCGCTCGGCCGCACTTCGAGCCATACTCTCAAGTGAAATCGTGCGCTTTCCGGCGTAAACTGATTCCCGAAATCTCCGACAGGAACGGCCCATGACCCAGCCTTCTTCCGCCACCCACGAGGTGCTCAACCAGTCGCCGCCGTTCGAGGATGTCGATCTGTTCGCGCTGGATCGGCCGTTGGTCGAGGCGGTCGCGGCCAATGGCGGCGCCGCGGCCGACAAGGAATTGTCCGAATTCGGCCGGCATTGGGGGTCGGCTGAAATGGCCGCGCGCGGCCGGCTCGCCAACGAGAACACGCCAAAGCTGCGGACATTCGATGCGCGCGGCAACCGGCGCGACGAGGTCGAGTTTCATCCGGCCTATCACGAGCTGATGGCGCGCAGCGCCCATGCCGGCGTGCACAATTCGACCTGGAATGCGCAGGGCAAGCCGGCCGGAGGCGCCGCCGAAGTGGTGCGCGCCGCGAAATTCTATATGGCGGCAGGGGTCGAGACCGGTCATCTGTGCCCGATCACCATGACGCGCGCATCGGTGGCGGCGCTGGCGGCGCAGCCGGACCTGCTGGCCAGGACAATGCCTGTCATCGGTACCCGCGCCTACGATCCCGAGCTTCGCGCCGTGGTCGACCAAGCGCGGCATGACGCTCGGCATGGGCATGACCGAGAAGCAGGGCGGCACCGACGTGCGCAGCAACATGACGCGCGCGGAACGCGACGGCGATGCCTATCGCATCACCAGGCCATAAATGGTTCATGTCGGCGCCGATGTGCGACGCCTTCCTGGTGCTGGCGCAGGCCGATGAGGGGCTGACCTGTTTCTTCATGCCGCGCTTTAGGCCGGATGGATCGGTCAATGCGATCCAGTTTCAGCGCTTGAAGGACAAGCTCGGCAACCGTTCCAATGCGTCGTCCGAAGTCGAATTCGTCAATGCCTATGCGATACGGGTCGGCGACGAGGGCAAGGGCATCCGCACCATCATCCAGATGGTGCAGCTGACGCGGCAGGATTGCGCGATTGCCTCGGCCGGGCTTGATGCGGTCCGGGCTGGCGCACGCGCTGCATCACGCCCGCTATCGCAGCGTGTTCCAGAAACACCTCGCCGATCAGCCGCTGATGCGGGCGGTGCTTGCGGACATGGCGCTGCATGTCGAAGCCTCGATCGCGCTGGTGATGCGGCTGTGCCGCGCGTTCGACCGGGCGCCGCATGATCCGAACGAAGCGGCGTTCATGCGGCTGCTGACGCCGGCCATCAAATACTGGGTCTGCAAGAGCGCGCCGGGATTTCTGTACGAGGCGATGGAGTGCCTCGGCGGCAACGGCTATGTCGAGGAGGGCATTCTGGCGCGGCACTTACCGCGAGTCCCCGGTCAATGCGATCTGGGAAGGCTCCGGCAATGTGATGTGCCTCGACGTGCTGCGGGCGCTGTCGCGCGAGGCGGAAGCAGCCGCGGCGGTGTTGCAAGCGCTTGCCGAGGAAACCCGGGGACTGCCCGGCGCGGCCGAGGCGGTGGCGTTGATCGGCAAGGCATTCCGCAGGCCGGACAGCGAACGCGTGGCGCGGCTGGCGGTCGAGCAACTGGCGCTGCTCGCGGCCGCGGCCGCGCTGAACCAGGTATCGCCGCGTCATGCCGAATTGTTCGCCGCGACGCGGCTCGCCGGGAATCGCGCCAGCATGTACGGCGCCGTCGATCTTGCCAGCGACGATATCAGCGGTTTGCTGGAGCGGGCGCTGCCGTGATGGAGCAGTAGCCGGATGTTCACCTCGTCATGCCCGGCCTTGTACCGGGCATCCACGTCTTTTTGTGTTTCAAGGAATTAGAGACGTGGATGGCCGGGACGAGCCCGGCCATGACGACAACCCAACCACATTAATCGAAAGCCCTTGATGGATTCCCTTGAAACTCCCGCAGAGCCGGCCGCGCCCATGCCGGTCGTCCAAACCCCACGCCCGCCGCGAATCTGGAAATTCTGGGGCACGGCGCTGTGGGGCCTGTTCATCTTCGCCGCGATGTTCGTCGGGCAGATCGCGGTGGTGGCCTGGTTTGTGTTGCGGCAGGATGGGCCGATCGATGTCGCCGCCGCGGTCAACGTGCTCGGCGGCGGCCTGACGATTTCACTCTCGGTGATCATGGGACTGCCCGCCGTTCTCGCGGCATTGTGGGTGGCGATACGCCTGTCGCGCACGCCGTTCGCCGATTATCTTGCGCTGCGCTGGACCTCCTGGAGCAATCTGCTGATCGGTGTCGTCGCCCTGATCGTCGTGGTGATGGGCTGGGATCTGATTTCGCGGGTGACCGGGCGCGAGGTCGAGCCCGGATTCATGGGCGATGTGCTGAAATCGGCGCGCGCCGACGGCGCGTTATGGCTGCTGGTGATCGCATTCTGCGTCGCCGCCCCGATCACGGAGGAGTTTTTCGCCCGCGGCTTTCTCTACCGCGGCTGGTCGGAATCGTTCCTGCGGCCGGCCGGCGCCATCATCCTGTCGTCGCTGGTGTGGACGGCGCTGCATCTGCAATATGACTGGTTCTTTCTCGGCGAGGTGTTTTCGATCGGCCTGTTGCTCGGCTATCTCCGCTATCGCAGCGATTCGATCTGGCTGACGGTGGTCCTGCACGGCCTCAATAACCTCGCCGCCGTGGTACAGACGATCTGGCTGGCGGGATCAAGTTGAGAAAGGGAACGGGAGCAGCCGCGGAAAAGGCAGCGCGCTCCCTCTCCCTTTGGGAGAGGTGAAGAGACGCAGCTGTTTTGGTTTTCCAATCAGCGCATCTCGCGCAATTTCGTCAACCGGTCCAGCGCGCCCTGCAGGATGAAGATCGCGGCGTGTTCGTCGATCACCTCGCGCGCGCCGGGCGCGGCTCATGTCCATGTCGATCAGTTCGCGCTCGACCGCGACGGTGGAGAGCCGCTCGTCCCACAACGCGATGGCAAGACCGGTGAGCTTGGAAAAATTGCGGGCGAAGGCGCGGGTCGATTGCGCGCGGGGTCCCTCGCTGGCGTCCATGTTGATGGGCAGGCCGAGCACGAAGCCCACGGCGTTGCGCTCGCCGGCAATGGCGAGCAGGCGCGCGGCGTCGGCCTTGAAGGCCTTGCGCTGGATGGTCTCGACCCCGGTCGCGAGCCTGCGATCGGGGTCGGACACCGCAACGCCGATGGTCTTGGTGCCCAGATCGAGCCCGACCAGCGCACCGCGTTCAGGCCAGTGCGCAACGGCGTCGATCAGCGGTAGAATGAGGGCAGGCATGGCCTCGCATAACACGCGGGCCATGACGCGTGCAAAGCGGGAAGGGCAATGGCAATGGACGGGCTGACACTATTCGGCTTGTTCGCGGTCTCCGCGATGCTGGTGTGCTACGCGCTGGAGGATCGCAGCCATTGGTTCATCCTCGCCTTCGCGGCCGCCTGCGCGCTGGGGTCGATTTACGGATTTCTGCAGGGCGCCTGGCCGTTCGGGCTGGTCGAGGCGATCTGGGCCGTGGTCGCGCTGCGGCGCTGGAGCGTCAGGCGGCGGCGCAGTGCATAGCTCTTCCGCCCCGTCGGGTGCTAGTCTCGGTGCGGCCGCCGGCAACGACGCCGCGCCAATCCCCCATCCTTCATCACCTGAATGAGCAGACCATGTGGCCGGACCGCCGACTTCTCGAGCTTTTCAAAACCGAATTTCCGATCGTGCTGGCGCCGATGGCGGGGATCATGGACGCCGATCTCGTGATCGCGGCGGCGCAGGGCGGGGCGCTGGGTTCATTGCCATGCGCGATGCTGTCGGTGGAGAAGGCGCGCGAGCAGGTCAACATCATCCGCCAGCGCGTGTCGGCGCCGGTCAACATGAACTTCTTCTGCCACAGGGCGGTCGAGGCCGACCCGCAGCGCGAGGCCGGCTGGAAGAAGCGGCTTGGGCCTTATTATCGAGGAACTGGGGCTCGACCCGGCGGCGCCGGTCAACGCCGCCAACCGCGCGCCGTTCGATGCCGCGATGTGCGACCTGGTCGAGGAGCTGAAGCCCGAAATCGTCAGCTTCCATTTCGGCCTGCCGGATCAGGCGCTGTTGAAGCGCGTCAAGGCCGCCGGCTGCATCGTGATCGCGTCCGCGACCATCGTGAGGGAGGCGATCTGGCTCGAGGAAAACGGCGCCGACGTCATCATCGCGCAAGGCGCCGAAGCCGGCGGCCATCGCGGCATGTTCCTGACCGAAGACATCGCCGAGCAGCCCGGCACCTTCGCGCTGGTGCCGCAGGTGGTCGACGCGGTGAAGGTTCCCGTGATCGCGGCCGGCGGCATCGCCGACGGGCGCGGCATCGCGGCGGCGTTCGCGCTGGGCGCGGCCGGCGTGCAGATCGGCACCGCCTATCTGCGTTGTCCGGAATCCAAGGTGACGCGCGCCGGCGCGCACCGCGCTGGCCCAGGCGCGGGATGATTCCACCGTCATCACCAACGTCATGACCGGCCGCCCGGCGCGCGGCGTTGCCAACCGGGTGATGCGCGAGGTCGGGCCGATCTCGCCGGATGCGCCGGCGTTTCCCCATGCCGCGACCGCGCTTGGCCCGCTGAAGGCGGCTGCCGAAAAGCTCGGCAAGGTCGATTTCACCAATCTCTGGGCCGGGCAGGCGGTGCGGCTCGGCCGCGAGATGCCGGCGGCGGAGCTGACCCGGGCGATGGCCGGCGCGGCGCTGGCGCGGCTGAGCCGAATGGCGGGCTGATAGGGTGCGCCCACGGTTGCGGCGCAAAAGCCCGGTCTGCTATACGGCGGGCTCCATTCTGCCGTTAGAGGCCCTATATAATGTCCGTCGACGCCGCCACCGTCCGCCGCATCGCGCATCTGGCGCGGATTGCGGTCACTGACGCCGAGGTTCCCCATCTGCAGGGCGAACTGAACGCGATGCTGGCCTTTGTCGAGCAGCTGTCGGAAGTGAATGTCGATGGCGTCGAGCCGATGACCTCGGTGACGCCGATGGAAATGAAGAAGCGACCCGACGTGGTCAATGATGGCGAGATCGCGGACGACGTGGTCAGCGAATGCGCCGGAGACCCAGGACCATTTCTTTCTGGTGCCGAAAGTCGTCGAATAGGTCGTCAGCGTTTTCGAGCGAAGTGGGTACCGGTTCGCGCTGGGAAATGCGTCAAATAAATCAAGAGTTTTCGAGACGGGAAATCCGATGTGTCTGCTCTGCGACGATGAAAAGGCCTATGCGGCCTACATGAACTATCTCGACGCGATGGAGCGGCAGGGCAAGGCCGCCGATCCCGACAAGGCGATGGACGCCGTGCTCGACCAGCTCGAGGCCGCCGACAAGGCCGGCAGCAGGCGCGACGATCCGGCCAACGACAAGACGCTGTCTCCGTTCTTCTGCAGCCCGGTTGATAAATGACCGATTTGACATCGCTGACGCTCGCCGAGGCCAGAGCCGGCCTCGCGGAACAAATCCTTTACGTCGCTTGAACTGACCGATGCGCATCTCACGGCGATCGAGGCCGCGCGCGCGCTCAATGCCTTTGTGCTGGAAACGCCGGATCAGGCCCGCGCCATGGCGCGCGAGGCCGACGCCAGGATCGCGAAGGGCGAGGGCGGTCCGCTCGGCGGCATTCCGCTCGGGATCAAGGACCTGTTCGCGACCAGGGACGTGCGCACCACCGCGTGCTCGAAAATCCTCGGCAATTTCGTGCCGCCTTACGAATCCACCGTGACCTCGCAGCTCTGGCGCGACGGCGCCGTGATGCTCGGCAAGCTCAACAATGACGAATTCGCGATGGGCTCGTCGAACGAGACCTCGTGTTTCGGCCCGGTGGTCAATCCGTGGCGGCGCGAGGGTTCCGACTACGACGCTGGTGCCGGGCGGCTCGTCCGGCGGCTCGGCGTCGGCGGTGGCGGCGCTGCTGTGCATGGGCGCGACCGCGACCGATACCGGCGGCTCGATCCGCCAGCCGGCGGCGTTCACCGCGCACCGTCGGCATCAAGCCGACCTATGGCCGCTGTTCGCGCTGGGGCATCGTCGCCTTCGCATCCTCGCTCGACCAGGCCGGCCCGATCGCGCGCACCGTGCGCGACGCCGCGATCCTGATGCGTTCGATGGCCGGTCACGATCCCAAAGACACCACATCGGTCGATCGCGCCGGTGCCGGACTACGAGGCGGCGATCGGAAAATCCGTCAAGGGCATGAAGATCGGCATTCCCAGGGAATACCGTCTCGACGGCATGCCGGCGGAAATCGAAAAGCTCTGGACCGAGGGCGCGGCCTGGCTGAAGGCCGCGGGCGCGGAACTGGTCGAGGTGTCGCTGCCGCACACCAAATACGCGCTTCCGGCCTATTACATCGTGGCGCCGGCGGAAGCCTCGTCGAACCTGGCGCGTTACGACGGCGTGCGTTACGGCCTGCGCGTGCCCGGCCGCAGCATCGGCGAGATGTACGAGAACACCCGCGCCGAAGGCTTTGGCGCCGAAGTCCGCCGCCGCGTCATGATCGGCACCTATGTGCTGTCGGCCGGCTACTACGACGCCTATTATCTGCGCGCGCAGAAAGTCCGCACCCTGATCAAGAAGGATTTCGAGGACTGCTTCGCCATGGGCGTGAACGCGATCCTGACGCCGGCGACGCCGTCGGCGGCGTTCGGCATCGGCGAAAAGGGCGCCGACCCCGTCGAGATGTATCTCAACGACATCTTCACGGTGACGGTGAACATGGCGGGTCTGCCGGGCATCGCGGTTCCCGCCGGCAAGGACGCGCAGGGGTTGCCGCTCGGCCTGCAACTGATCGGCCGCCCGTTCGACGAGGAGACGCTGTTCTCGCTCGGCGAGGTGATCGAGCAGGCGGCGGGGCGCTTCACGCCGCAGAGGTGGTGGGCCTGAAGTTCCATTCGTCGCGAGCGGCTTTTGCGTTGCGTTTCCTGCGGCGCTTCTTCATGATTTGGCGATGAGGATAATGAGTGTATGAGCGCCGCCGACGGTATTCCGTCTTCACAGCAGGTCGACCAGCTTCTGGGTTCCTCGAAGCTCGCTTTGGCGCTCGAGAACGACAAATACAAACATTTGCTCGACCATGCTCCGGTCGCCGTCGCGGTATCGCGCGGTTCCGGCGAGCAACAGCACGTCGTCTACATCAACAAGGCGTTCGAGAATTTGATGTCGATGGTGGCCGCCGATGTCGAAGGCCGGAGTTGGACCTGTCTCGACGGTTTTCTCGACGAGGATAGCCCGGCCCGGACCCTGGGCGAGGCGATCCGGGACGGCGAGGACTTCATCGGCGTGTTCCGCCCCGCCGGGCCGGTCGACCGTCTCGTCATCGTGCAGGCCTATGCCTCGGTGATCGACAGCGACGACGGCGTCGAGAATTTCCGGATCGCCGCCCTGGTCGATGTCGGCGGCCGGGAACGGGCGCAGATCGAACAGTTCGAAGGCAAGATCCGTGACCGCGACATGCTGATGCGCGAATTGCAGCACCGGGTGAAGAATAACCTGCAGCTGATCACCGCGCTGATCCGTCTGGAGGCGCGGTCGGCTGCGGAAGGCGAGACGGTGGCGCTCGCGCGGCTTGCGAGCCGGATCGATGCATTGACGGTGCTGTACCGGACCTTGTCGGCGGAAGACGCTCCGGCCGAAATCGATCTCGGCCAGTATCTTGCCGATATCGCGACCTCCGTGATGGAGGTCAACGCCACGCCGGGTGTGCAGATCGACATCGAGGTCGGCTATTGCCCGCTCTCGATCAACGTCGCCATGCCGGCGGGGCTGCTGGTCAACGAGATGCTGACCAACGCGCTGAAATACGCGTTTGTCGGCCGCAACGCCGGCCAGTTGAAGCTGATCTGCAAGCAGGACGGCGGCCGGGTGACGGTCGTCGTGTCCGACGACGGCGTCGGACTTGGCGAAAACCAGCATTGGCCGTCGCCGCGCAAACTCGGCGCCCTGATCCTGCAGACGCTCAAGGAAAACGCCGGCAATGTCCTGTTCCGCGCCGAAAGCATCCGCGGTCAGGGCACCTGGTTCACGCTGATGTTCGATGCGGCGACTTGGGCGGTGTCGAACTGACAGCTCCGGCACATTCCTGCCCGTGATGCGCGCAGGCTGCGGGAAGGTTGAGGCGGAAGAAGTGGTGATGAGCACCGCGGATTTCAGAGCCAGTCTGTCGGGCGCTGCGCCCGCGCCGGAGCTCGATGCGCCGCTGGCCGCGCTGTGGTGGGCAGCCAGAAGCAACTGGGATGCGGCACACAAAATCGTTCAGGACGAGGACGACGCGAACTCGGCCTGGGTGCACGCCTATCTGCACCGCGTCGAAGGCGATCTCGGCAATGCCGGCTATTGGTACCGGCGGGCCGGCCAACCGGTAGCAACCGGCGCCTTGGAAGCCGAATGGGACCAGATCGTCTCGGCGCTGATTTCCGGCCGAAGCGGGTGCCGGTAAATCGATGTTGATCTGAGGGAAGATCGAAGCGGTTGCCACGTCTTGGCACGGATCGCGGCAATATTCATTCTGGTCCGACCCGGAAATCCGCTGGCGGCGGCCGGTTGCATCGCCTTCATCGTCGGCCTAATTTAGATTGGCACGGCATCGTCTCGACGCATCGAGGCAGAATTGCCGGAAAACCACCGCCCAGCGAAGAAATATCCGTTATTTCAACGTCTTTTGCTGTGCATTGCCGTCACAGGATGCTAACCGACCGAGCCGCCCATGAACGCACCCGTCAAACCATCGAAGCTGATCAGGGGCGCCGCCGGCGACTGGGAAGTCGTGATCGGGCTGGAAGTCCACGCCCAGGTCACCTCCCACTCAAAACTGTTTTCCGGGGCCTCGACCGAGTTCGGCGGCGAGCCCAACAGCCATGTCTCGCTGGTCGATGCCGCGATGCCGGGCATGCTGCCCGTCATCAACGAGTATTGCGTCAAGCAGGCGGTGCGCACCGGCCTCGGGCTCAACGCGCAGATCAATCTGCGCTCGGTGTTCGACCGCAAGAACTATTTCTATCCGGACTCGCCGCAGGGCTACCAGATCAGCCAGTACAAGTCGCCGATCGTGGGCGAGGGCGAGGTCGTCGTCGATGGCGGACGGCGAGAGCGTCACCATCGGCATCGAGCGGCTGCATCTGGAACAGGATGCCGGCAAGTCGCTGCACGACCAGAACCCGAACCTGTCGTTCATGGACCTCAACCGCGCCGGCGTCGCCCTGATGGAGATCGTCTCCAAGCCGGACATCCGTTCGTCCGAGCAGGCCAGAGCCTATGTGACAAAACTGCGCTCGATCCTGCGCTATCTCGGCACCTGCGACGGCGACATGGAGAAGGGGTCCCTGCGTGCCGACGTCAATGTTTCCGTGCGCAAGCCGGGCGGCCCGCTCGGCACCCGCTGCGAGATCAAGAACATGAACTCGATCAGCGTTCATCGGCCAGGCCATCGAATACGAGGCGCGGCGCCAGATCGAAATCATCGAGGACGGCGGGGTGATCGACCAGGAAACCCGTCTCTACGATCCCGCCAAGGGCGAGACCCGGTCGATGCGCTCCAAGGAAGAGGCGCACGACTACCGTTACTTCCCGGACCCGGACCTGCTGCCGCTGGAGTTCAGCGAAGCCTATGTCGCCGAGCTGAAGGCCGACCTGCCGGAGCTTGCCGGACCAGAAGAAGGCCCGCTTCATCGCCGAGTTCGGCCTCTCGCCCTACGACGCCAGCGTGCTGGTGGCCGAACGCGAGAGCGCGGACTTCTATGAAACCGTGCTGGCGGCGCTCGCCGACGGGGTCCGCGACGGCAAGCTCGCCGCCAACTGGGTGATCAACGAGCTGTTCGGCCGGCTCAACAAGGAAGGCCGCGACATCCAGGGCTCGCCGGTGTCGGCCGCACAGCTTGGGACCATCGTCGATCTGATCGGCGAGGGCACCATCTCCGGCAAGATCGCCAAGGACCTGTTCGAGATCGTCTGGCAGGAAGGCGGCGACCCCCGCGTGCTGGTCGAAACGCGCGGCATGAAGCAGGTCACCGACCTCGGCGCGATCGAGAAGGTGGTCGACGACATCATGTCAGCCAATCCCGACAAGGTCGCGCAGGCTCGCGCCAAGCCGCAGCTGATCGGCTGGTTCGTCGGCCAGGTGATGAAATCATCCGGCGGCAAGGCCAATCCGCAGTCGGTGAACGATCTGCTCAAGTCCAAACTCGGCATCTGAGCTTCGGGCGACGCGTCGTCGGCATCGTCGGCGCGGTGTCGCGCATGCGCACGCCAGCGTGCATCGATCATTGGTGACGAGACGCGATGCCGCGCGCGAGACGAAAAAATCGGTGCGCGAATCAGCCGCGGCGATTCGCGCAAAAAACCGGTTTTGGCGAGCGCCGATGAGACGCGAAGCCGGTCAGCACGAAAATTTTTTTATTGCCAAAAACTGCGACTCAGAGTCCGCGCGATGCGCTTTCAGCCGGCATCGATGAGTCGCCACCGCATCGATTGTGCGTCGATCGCCGCATGCGCGAACTGTGGAAATGCTTGCGGCACAGGCGCTTCCTACGATATTGACAATCGGCGATGTCGCGTTTTCGCGCACTACTCGCATCACTGCGCGGATACGTCGTGGTGTTGCGGATGAGCGCGCGTCACGCGCTCCCTGCATCGGCGCGTCAACACTTCCTTAAGCGGGACGCTGTTTTTTCTACTGTGTTGGTGTATTCGGGATGCAGTGCATTTCGATTCCCGAGTGCACGCAGCGATCAAGTGATCTCACTACATCAGGAGGGCAACATGGCCAAGAAAGCTAAGAAGGCGAAGAAGGCGAAGAGCGCAGTGAAGAAGACTGCGAAGAAGACCCGCAAGGTCGCCAAGAAGAAGAAGTGATTTCGCTTTAAAAAATTGCCGGCGGCTTGATGCCGGCACGTCACACGAGCCTTCAGGACGATTTGCTTCTCGAAGCAGATTTAACCCGGCGGCTCTGGTCGACGAAAGAGGGTGTCGGCGAGACATCAGGTCAAACGGCTGGATCGACCTTTCGAAGAGTTCGCTCTTTCAGAAAACCGGTCCGGCAGAAGAAACAGGTTTTCTTCGTTCGGTGCGGATCTTGAGGTCCGCAATTTCACCGGGGCCCAAAGCCCCCACGTGAAATCTGGTCCTGACGTGTTCGCCGACGCCCTCGTTCCCTGGCCCGGGCAGATGATGCCCGGCCTCCGTTTTCCGAAAATCCCCCAAGTAATTGTGCTGATCGCCCGCGGCTTCGGAGCCGGGGCTTTTTTTGTGCGTCAATGGGGCAGGCGGCCCGGCAGTTACCGGCCGTCGCCGCCCGCACCGGCGGGTGACCCGGTATTCCGGTCCGGGGCGCCGGCAATGGATCGCGGTGCTGCGGTGTCCCGGGTACCTCTCCATTTCGCGGGGAATGACGCCAATACACCGAGTGACCGATGTGGCGCAACGCGTCTCTGGACACGGTGTCCTTCGTGTTCGCTGTGCCGATGGTTATCGTTCTGCGAAGCAGCAGGGTAAACCGAATGCTGCGGCCGGGCACTAATCCGCGCCAGACGGGCACTTTTGCGATTTCGCGGCGATCGGCGCCGAAGCCGCATTCACATTCAATTCATCGCGATACTTAAACTGCTCTTCAAATTTGATCGGTCATGATCATCCCAACAAGCCGGCAAACGGCGTGGGGATAACGGGACGTTTCAACGAGTGGACAGGGGCCGCGCCCGGGACAGGGCGGTCAAAAACAAAAAGGGAAATGACAGATGTTTCAGGGACACATCGATCTGGATACAGCGACACCGGTGGAAGCAAGCGCGATCCCCGACGTGTTGTTCGAGCGAGGCCTGTATTGGGCGAGCGGGCGTTCCGGCGTGGTCAATCTGGTCGCCGCGCACAAGTGGTTCAACCTTGCAGCCCTCAAAGGCCGCGCCGATGCCGTTCCGCTGCGCCGCGAGGTCGCCGAGATGATGTCGGAGATCGAGATCGCCATGGCCCAGCGCGAAGCCCGGGCCTGGATGACCGCGCATTAGCACTGTGCCGGCCCGATCTGGCCTCCGGCCTCGGCCGGCGGCCCTCCAGGGCATGGAAGAAGCGACGCTCGAAATCGTCCGGGGCGTCGATTCCCACTATCAGACGGCAGCCCAGGCTACCGGGCCCTCGGCTCTCGATATTCGGCGATGCCGTCGGCACTGCCTGCTGGCGCAAGGGATATGACGTCTGCAAGACGCAGATGACACCTGCAGAAGACGAAATCCGAGTCGAGCTGTCGGCGAGCGAATTGCTGCATCTCAGCAGGCTCGCCCATCTCGGCTTCAAGAAGATGATGCCCAACGATCGCGGCATCGAGATGCATCGCGTCAGCGACGAGGACGACGCCCAGCAGGGAAACCGCGCGATCGAGCGGCTGGAGCTGGCCATTCCAGCCAGGCACCGGCCTTTCGACGATCCCCTCGCGCAGTTCGTCAGCCGGCACGAAGTGATTCAGAATTGGTGGCCGTTGCAGCGCAAAACCGCCTAGCGAAGCCCCGCGGGGATTTCATCGCCGGCGATCCTCGAAAGCGCCTGCGCGACGAGCACCGGCGCCATCGCGAGGGCTTGTTCCCGGCCATACTCACGGTCCAGAATAGGCTTCTTTGCACGGCCATCTTTCAACCGTTGTCCTTGCGAGGATGCGGCGGTTCGCAAAAGCGGAGAATTCATCGCAAAGCGAGCGAGGCTCAACCCCGGAACAGTCGCTCCAAGCCCTGATGTGCGGCAAGCACTCTGTTACGCGAGTTTTTCATGGCGAACCGTGACGAGGCCCAGAGCCTGCAACTGGCGTTTTCGCTGCATCGAAGCGGAAACTTCACTGAAGCGGCCCGGCTCTATCGCAAAATCATAAAGCGCAATCCGAGGGAAGCGCACGCGCTGCATTCGCTTGCCATCATCGAGGCTGCCGCCGGCAACCATGCCGAGGCGGCGCGCCTGATGGCGCGCTCGCTGTCGGTGCAGCCGAACAACATCCCTTTCATGCAGAACTACGCCACGGCGCTGTGTCAGCTGGGACAGTTTGAGACCGCCGCCGCGGTGGGCCTGAAAGGCCTGGAGGCCGACCGCAGCAACGTCTATTTGCTGTATGTCGTCGCCGGCGCGCGGCTCAAGCAAAACCGGTTGCAGGACGCGCTTTCGATGTTCGACGAGCTGCTTTTGCATCAGCCGAACCATGTCGCCGGGATCACCGAGCGCAGCTCCGTGCTGCTGGCCCTGAAGCAATACGACGCCGCGCTCGCCGGCATCGAAGGAGCGATCGCGCTCGACCCGCATTATGCCGAAGCCCATCTCAACCGGGGCATCGCCTACGGCCAGTTGAGGCGTCATGACGAAGCCATTGGTGCGTTCGACCGGGCGCTCACACTTGATCCGAACCTGGCCACCGCCTGGCTCGGCTATGGCAACGTGCTGTTTGAAGGCAAGCGACGGGATAAAGCCCTTACCGCCTATGGCAAGGCACTATCGCTGAAGCCCGATTCGGCGGAGGCCTGGCTCGGTCGCGGCAATATCTTCTTCGACCTCAAGCGCTACGACGAAGCCGTTGCTGCTTATGACAAGGCGCTATCGTTCAAGCCTGATCTGGCGGAGGCCTGGCTTGGTCGCGGCAACGCCTTCTTCGACCTCAAGCGCTACGACGAAGCCTTTGCTGCTCATGACAAGGCGCTATCGTTCAAGCCTGACTCGGCGAAGGCCTGGGTTGGCCGTGGCAATATCTTCGCCGATCTCAAGCGCTACGACGATGCCTTTGCCGCATATGACGCGGCACTATCGATCGACCCTGATTTAGCTGCTCTCGAAGGCGAGCGTCTTCATTCCAGAATGCATCTTTGCGACTGGAGCAATTTCGAAACCGAGTGCGACCATCTTGTTCAATCAGTCAGAAACGGAAAGGAAAACACCAGCCCATTTGCATTTCTCGCGATAAATTCATCCATTGAGGATCAATTTAATTGCGCGCAATTGTGGGCTCGAAAGCGATACCCGGCCGCGGACAAACCGTCATGGCATGGAGAACTTTATAGACACGATAGAATTCGTGTCGGGTATTTATCGGCGGATTTTCGTCAACATCCCGTGGCGAATCTCGTCGCCGGCGTTTTTGAATGCCACGACAGGTCGCGATTTGAAGTTATCGGAATTTCAATTGGATCGAACGATAATTCGGGTGTCCGCCACCGCCTGGAGGGCTTGTTCGATAAGTTCATTGATGCCGCAGCACTTGGTGCCGATGAAACAGCTACAAAAATAGCACAGGAAGAGATCGATATATTGATTGATCTGAACGGCCTTACTCAGAATGCCCGCCCCGAAATATTTGCCCGTCGCCCTGCACCTGTTCAGGTGAATTATCTCGGCTATCCCGGCACGATGGGCGCTGAATATATCGATTACATCATTGCCGATCCGATCTTGATTCCGGCGTCACATCGGCACCGCTATGTGGAGAAGATCGCCTATCTTCCCCACAGCTATATGCCGCACGACGGTAAAAGTCGGGCAATCTCAGACCGACCCATTGAACGCGCGGAGTTTGGGCTGCCCGAAAATGGCTTCGTTTTCTGCTGTTTCAATAACGCCTACAAACTAAATCCGGTTCTTTTTCGATCGCGGATGGCGCTGTTGAAGGCCATTGAAGGCAGCATTTTGTGGCTGTCCGAACACAGTACGACAGCTGAAAACAACTTGCGCCGAGAAGCCATCGCCGCAGGCGTCGATCCCGATCGTTTGATATTCGCCGGCCGCCTGCCGTCATCGGCAGACCATTTGGCGCGACATCGTTTGGCAGACCTGTTTCTGGATATGCTGCCTTACAATGCCCACGCTACGGCGAGTGACGCGCTATGGTCGGGCTTGCCGGTGCTGACGCAGATCGGCGAAACTTTTGCGGGCCGGGTTGCCGCAAGCCTGTTGACCGCAATTGGCTTGCCTGAATTGATCACTCAAACACAGGAACAATTTGAAAGCACGGCGATCGCGCTCGCAACTGAGCCCAAGGCGTTGGCGGCGATTAGAAATAAGCTCGCACTAAATCGTTTGGCGACGCCGCTGTTCAACACAACGTTATATACGCGGCATATCGAAAGCGCCTACGCGACGATGATCGAGCGCCACCAGACCGGGCTGCTCCCCGACCACATCCACGTTCCGCAACAGACTTGTTCTACCTGTCTGTCCGGGCCGGACAATTAAAAAACTGGCGGAGCCGGAGGGATTCGAACCCTCGATAGGGCTTTACAACCCTATAACGGTTTAGCAAACCGCCGCCTTCAGCCACTCGGCCACAGCTCCGTCAGGGCCGATATGCCCGACGCGGGGGCGAGCCGCAAGCGGCAGATTTCAGGTTGGCGAATTCCGGGCGATTTGACGACGCCGGACCCGGGACCCGAACCGAGGCTCTTGAACCTGTCCCCGAAACCGCGGCCGGTGCGGCTGCACCACCGGATCGGGGATCGGCCGCGCATTGGGTCGCAAATGTGGCGCAGCGTCTGCGCGCGGAATTCTCGCCCGCACCGGTCTGCGCTGCTGCTTCGGGCCGCCGCGCGAGCCGGATTCACGTTCGCGGCCGCCTGCGCCGCGGTTGAAAATTTCGCTCGATGGAATTCAATTCCTGCCTTCGCGCTGTGTCGGCGGCGGCTCTTTTCGCTGATCCAGTTGGGGTGGGCTCTGCCGCTTTGGTCGCTCGATTCGGCGTAAGTCGATGCGATGGAAGGACAAAACTGTCACACCGGTCGCCTCACAACGACCCGCACCCTGTTTGGGGCTGGTCTAAAACAGCATTACAAATCAAGGGCTTACGATAAAAGTTCGATCACAGTTACGTGTTATTTGTGCAACATGCATGCAAAAACAGCCTGTCGCGCACCGTTCCGAGCGGTTCCTTTATTGCGTGTACAGAAGTCGTTCAGTAATTGTGAGGTTGCGACGGAGGGGGGCATCCCAAGGTCGTCCCGTTTTAGGTGGTGGTCGCTTTAGTCCCTCGCGTTCATGCGGGGGTGCCGAAGGCGCGTAGCGGCTAAGCGGTGTTTCGAGGGACAAGGGAACCAACCTCAGGGTGTTTTACCCAGTGGATCCGGAACCTTCCCCACAGAGCAACTTGGAGGTTAACACAATGAAGATGGTTAAGAGCCTTATCCTCGGCTCAGCGGCGGGTCTTGTCGCCATGAGTGGGGCGCAGGCAGCCGATCTTCCCGTAAAGGCCAAAGCGGTCGAATACGTGAGGATCTGCTCCCTGTACGGTGCCGGTTTCTTCTACATACCGGGCACTGACACCTGCATCAAGATTGGTGGTTATCTGCGCGTTGACACCACGTTCAACGGCTCCACCTATGGTCAGCCGGCCTGGAGCGGTGATCTCGGTCTCGGTGATCGCTATCGCAACTCTTTCCAGAGCCGTTCGCGTTTCGCGCTGACCGTCGATTCGCGCACCGCAACTGAATACGGCGTGGTCCGCACCTTCGCCCAGGCGGACTTCCAGGCGGACACGGCCGGGCAGAGCGCCTCGTCCAACCCGACCGCGCTGGCCTCGAACCTCGCCGCCAACACCACCGGCTTCCTGCAGGGGCCCGGCAACGGCTATACCGCCGTTGAATATTTGTTCTTGCAGTTCGCAGGCTTCACCTTCGGTAAGTCGTCCTCGGCCTATTCGACGCCCTGGAATGGTTTTCCGGGCAACATCTCGTCTTACCTGATCGGTGGTAACGACACCGTAACGGGCGTGAACAACGTCCAGTACACCGCGCAGTTCGGTAACGGCGTGTCGGCAAGCATCGGTCTCGATGATCCGAGCGCGTACAACCGCACGACGATCTACAATCTGTCGCTGCCCGGTACCGCAGCGGCGGGCGCTCCCGCGGGTTCCGCACTTGTTGCGGGTTCCCTGAACGCCATCGGTGCCAGCAGCAACGCTTACGGCGGCGTGAACATGCCGGACATCGTGGGCAACGTCCGGGTCGATCAGGCCTGGGGTTTGTTCCAGGTGTCAGGCGCGGTTCACGAAGTGGATGCGTCATACAATACGCTCAACGGCGCGGGCCTTTCACCTGCCAACTCCGTTGCGGCCACGACTGCATCGGCTCTCAGCGGTCACCCCGAGACCAAATACGGCGGTTCGGTGATGGCTGCCTTGAACATCAAGAACATCCCGACCGGTCCGGCCGACGACATCAAGATTGACACGACGTGGGCGAAGGGCGACACCAAGAACGTGATTGGTACCACCAACTCCATTCCGGCAGGTTTCGTGATGCTGGGCGGCACCGCCGGTCAGTTCGGGCCCGCCAACAGCATTGGCTTTGGTCCGAACACGGACGGTGTCTACACGGCCGGCAATCCGATCCAGCTGACGACTGCGTATGGTGTCCGTGGTGCGTTCAACCACAACTGGAACCCATACTGGTCGAGCAGCCTGTTCGGCGGCATGGCCTGGATCAGGTATGACGGGACTGCGCAGGCCGAATACTGCGCGGCCTACGCCGCAATCGTTCCCAATCACGGCACGTATACCTGCAACCCGAACTTCTCGCTCTCGATGCTGGGTGCGAGCACCCGATGGACTCCTGTCGCGAACATGACGTTCACGGCGGAAACCATCTGGACCCACCTGGCGACGGGTTTCACCGGGTCCGCGACCTTCGGCCCGGGTGCGCCGTATGCGGCATCGACTTTGTCGTTCAAGGGACAGGACACGGTGGAAGCGCAGGTTCGCGTTCAGCGCAACTTCTGATCCCGATCGTCTGACACAATCTCTGGAGAACCCCCGGCAGGAAACTGCCGGGGGTTTTTTCTTGGGCGCCCGGCACCGGCATTGGCATCGACCTGGAGGCGGGATTTCTCTGATGAACTGGTCACAGCGCGCCGAACGAACCGCACAGCGTCGGACCGCGAAGGCGGTGTGAAGGAGCGGGGCGGCGGAACTACGGGCCGGCCAATGGGAGCCGGGTGGAAGGCGGAGCCGCGCTTGCGAGCGGAAGCGTCGCCGGCCGGCGGCGGACACGAGCGCCTTGAGAAGCCGCGTCCGACGGAGGGGGTGTGCCAGCGCCAGAACCCTGGGGCCGCGTCGAAGCGTGTTGTGTTCGACATGCTGCGTCCGCAGCGTCGGTCCTGCCGAGCATACGGGTGGACACCCGGGTGACGTAACGCTGGCAGCAACGACCGCGACCCCGGGCAGGGTCGCCGTGGCCGTGCCAGCCATCAAAAAAGCCAGGCTGTATCCCGGACCAGACTAATGCTTGACCAGCAGCTCCGCGATCGCGGACGTCGAATTCGATGAAGCCCCGCGGGCAATCGCTGGCCGCGAGCTTGAGCAAGCGCAGCGCCTCCGGTTTTTCCTTTTTCAGCAGCGCCAATTCTCCGCTGTAGAAATTGGCCTCGCAGGTCTGCCCCTGCTGGGTCTTCGGATCGTTGTCAGCGGCCGCACCGAGCGTTTGCGCGACGTTCAGCTCGCCGAGGAATTGGCGCACGATCGGGGCGGGCCACGCGGTCATGTCCAGTTGTTTGGCAGCCTCTGCCAGGCGGCTCGGGGCCTTGTTGCGGCGCGCCGCGAGATCGAGCCAAAGCGCGGCGTAGGCGTCTGTTGGGTTGAGCTCGCTTGCCTTGCGAAAATCGGCCTCGGCGTCCGCAACACGACCGCCGATGAAAAAATACGCGACGCCCCGGCTGAAGTGGGCCGTCTCATCCTTGGGGTCGAGCTGGATCGCTTTGTTGAAGTCCTCCACGGCGGCGACGTTGTTGCCCTTGATGTAGGAGATGTTACCGCGCGTGAAGTAGGCCATCGCGTAATTGGGATCGAGCCGGATCGACTCGTTCAAATCGGCCAGCCCACGGTCGAAGTCGCCGTGCGTTTTGTACAGGTCGCCCCGGAAGAAATAGGCCATGGCATAGGTGGGGTCGAACCGGATCGACTCGTTGAAGTCTGCCAAAGCGTGGTCGAAGTCTCTCTTGTTTTTGTAAAGGTTGCCGCGCTCGCTATAAGCCCATGCGTTCTTGGGATCGAGCCGGATCGCTTCATTGAAGTCAGTGAAGGCGTGATCGAAGTCGGATTTGTTCAGGTAGGCGTTGCCGCGATTGATGTAAGCCGCGGCATAAGTGGGATCGACCCGGATGGCTTCGTTGCAATCCGACAACGCATGATCCGGATCCTTCTTGGCCCACCACCATCCGCAGCGATTGCTGAATGCGGCTGCGCGGCTCGTTCCAGTGACCTTGGGATCCTTGAGGACGCGGTCGCATGCCGCGATGCTTTGCTCTGCGTTCTTGACGACACCGGCAAACTTGCACTGATCAAGATCGCTTTGAGGGTCGGCCCGAACTGGTCCTGAGATGGCAAACAACGTGGCCAATGCGGCGAGTGGCATCGAAAAGCGCATGTTTCCTCCAAGCATATCTTCTCCAATTCTCCCGTCGCTGCGAACGGTACCAATTACGATCCGATTACCTACGTTGTCTCGAAGCGGTCAATAGCCCCGATCGATCACAGAATGCGCAGCCGGCGAATTCCCCGCCCATCGCCGGTCGGGCAGGCCAGGATCTCGCGTCCGGTTCTTTGGTGAAATGGGCCCAATCGCTCTCAGCCAGGGTTTGATCGGATGCAGGTTTGGCGGCCATTCGTGTTTTTTTGAGATTGCCTCCTCGGTCTTCTTCAGTCCCACCGCGTCGATGCCAATAAACAGCCAATAAACAGGTCGCGATCACGCCGCGCGGCACCGATTCGAGGTCGCCATCCGGGTCTTTGCACAGACGGGGGCGGGGTTGCTTGCAGCCGGACGGCTTTACTACCTTATGTTGAATTTTAAACGATAAAACCTATGAAAAACAATGGCTTAGTTCGTATTTTGGGGATGGGCAAGGCACTCTTATTGTGTCGCAAATGTGCAACATGTTCTCCAAAAGGCGTGTGAGGGGATGTCCAATCACAAGTTCGGAATTGCGAATTGATCAAAGAGAGGTGATCGTATGCACACGGCGAGCGGGAAGCTTGGGTTCATGCCAGTTTGGCGACTTTTGCTTCTCATGGTTATCAAAATGGAGCGGCCAAGATGGGCGTTTTCGGAACCACAGGGGGAATACATGAAGTTAACTAGCAAAGCTCTATTGGCCGCGGCGGGCATGGCCGCGCTGTCCTGGTCGCCAGCACAAGCGTTGGAGCCAGGTGCAGCGGCGCAAACCATTGCGGGCGTGCTGATCGGCGCGAGCGCCGGTGTTCCACCGCCGGGCATCTACATGATCAACCAGGTGTTCACCTTTCAGGCGAACCTGGCCGGTCCGGGCACTGCCGCGCTTGGTGGCAATGGACACACGGGTGTGCACGCAGACGTAGACGTGCAGGCTTTTCTGTTCGTTCCCGGCTGGACGTTCCTGGGCGGAACCTACGATGCGGTTGTCGCGCAGCCGTTCGTCGATACGAGCGTCGGTTCTCCGGTCAATGCCCAATTTGCCGGCGTGCATAACACCTACGTCGTCAACGAGTTGAGCTGGAAGGCTGGAACCAGCGGGTTTGTCTTCAAAACCGGTCTCGGTCTCTACGCGCCGGATGGAACGATCACCGGCTTTACCGGCCTCGGCAACCAGGGAGCTCCGTACTGGACATTCCAGCCCGAAGCGATCTTCTCGTATCTGAAAGATGGTTGGAACCTGAGCGCCGCTATCTATGATGAAATCAATACCGCGAATTCCATCACTGGCTACACCTCGGGTAACATTCTGCACGCCGACTTCACCGCTACCAAGACGATTGGAAAGTGGACCTTCGGTCCTGTCGCTTACTACGTCGGACAGGTTTCCAACAACTCGTGTTCGTCGGTTACCTGTTTGGCGACTTACGGCGGAGCCATCGGTGCCGCTAACCTCGTAAACCAGAGGTACAATGAGTGGGCGGTTGGTGGTCTGGTCGGGTACGACTTCGGACCGGCAGCCTTGTCGGTTTGGGCAACGCAGGAAGTCTCCGCAAAGGCTTCGAATGCTGCCGCTCTCGCGGCAACCGGTTTGGATCCTTCCACGGTTGCGCAGGGCATGACGGTGTTCGCCACGCTCAGCTATCGCATCTGGGGCCCGGAAGAGACGCCGAAGCCCGTGATGTTCCACAAATAAGACACTTCGCGTAACAGAAGTCCCCCTTTCGGCAGACGATTTATCGTCTACCGCGAGGGGGATTTTTTTGTTGGCCGCCGTTTTATTGTTCATTGGCAGCCGCGCATTGCCGGCGCCGGCGCAGCTTCGCT
This sequence comes from uncultured Alphaproteobacteria bacterium, assembly GCA_963734795.1. GTDB lineage: Bacteria > Pseudomonadota > Alphaproteobacteria > Rhizobiales > Xanthobacteraceae > Bradyrhizobium. Next base: position 452,587 of record CAVTIW010000003.1, on the reverse strand, counting down.
TCGGTGCACGGTGAGGGATGCCGGGTTAGGCGTTGCGGTCGAACAAACTCTATTCGACGCCGGCGCCGCGGTGCAGGTCGGCCTCGATCTGCAGCCGCGTTCCGCCGCCGAAGCGGGCGCGATAGACCTGCAAATTCTCCATGATCCGCTGCACGTAATTGCGGGTCTCGGAGAACGGGATCTGTTCGACCCAGTCGACCGCGTCGACCTTGGGATCGCGCGGATCGCCGTAACGTTCGATCCATTTCTTGACGCTGCCGCGGCCGGCATTGTAGGCCGCGAATGTCATGATGTAGGAGCCGCGATAGTCCTCGATCAGGCCGCCGAGTTCGGCAGCGCCCAGCGCGGCGTTGTAGACCGGATCGGTCTTCAGCCGGCCGAGGTCGAAGCTGGCGCCGTATTTCTTGCAGACATAGCGGCCCGCGTCCGGCGTCACCTGCATCAGCCCGTAGGCCTGCGCCGGCGAAACCACGGCCGGGATTGAAGGCGCTTTCCTGCCGCGCGATCGCGAAGATGATGCTCTGCTCGACGTCGGGTCCGATCGACTTGAACGGCGGAATCCCGTTCACCGGATAGGCGTAGAAATCGAACGGCAGCCCGCGATTGAGCGCGGCCTTGCCGAGCAGCAGCATGCCGCGGGCATCGCCGTTGCGGGAGGCCAGTTCGCCGAGTCCCGACCAGCGCGTCGGGATCGCCGTTTTCGCCCATGTCGTCGAAAATCGGGATCGCGATCTCGCGCTCGTCCAGCGCGTACAGCAATTGCACCGCGCGAACGATCTCCAGCCGTTCGATCCCGCGTCCGCGCGCGGCCGGCGCGCCGTTCAGCTCGATCTGCGGCAGGCCGAGTTTCGCGCGTGCCAGCTGGCCGTAATAACTGGTCGAATGCTCCGCCGCCGCCGCGTAGGCGGCGCGGGCGTCCTGGGCGCGGCCCGCCGCTTCGGCGGCCCGGCCCTGCCAATAGCCGGCGCGCGCGAGCGTGGTCGGGTTGACGCTGCCGACGCCGATGCGCGCAAAATGCTGCGCGGCCGTCGCCGGGTCGGTCAGAAAGCGCAGCGCAATCCAGCCCGCGGTGAATTCCTGCTCGGTCTTGTAGATATCGCGGGCGGGAAGCGCGGCGTCGCGCGCGATCAGGTAGGCGGTGCGGCGCTCGCCGAGGTCGAGCATCTTGCGCGACAGCAATCGCCGCTCGATCCACCATTCGTCGAGATTGTACAGCCGGCCCGGGTCCTTTGGCGCGCTCAGCATCAGTTGTGCGGCCTCGGCGAACTTCTCTTCGCGGCGGAGCAGCTGGATCTTGCTGAAGATGTAGCCGGCGTCGCCATGCAGTTCGCGCGGAACCGCATCGAGCAGCGCCCTGGCGTTGGAAGCCTTGCGATCGGCGGCAATGCGCGCTTTGGCCAGGGCGACCTGATCGCTTCCGAGCCGCCTTGGCGGCGCGCAAAGCGGCCTCGTGCTCGCTGCCATAGAGCAGATTATCCATCCGCGCCTTCTGATCGCCCGGCGTCAGCAACGCGCCGAACAGGTCGAGCGCGGTGTTTTCGGTCTCCTCCGACATGGAATCGTTTCGCCAGGCCTCGCGCACCAGACGCTCCGCATTGGCCCGGTCGCCGCGCGCGATCATCGCCCGCGCCAGCGCGAATTGGCCTTTGGCCGATACCGGCGACTCGTTTTCGAACCACGCCCACACCGTGGCGTCGTCGCGATGGTCGTCCCACAGCGCCGCTTCGCCGCGCCGGCGCAGGAAGGTCTGCGAAGGCCAGCTCGGATTGGCGTCGATGAAGGCGCGGTAGCGCTCGACCGAGGCGCCGTTGTCGTCGCTGCGCAGGATGATCCATTCCGCGAGTTTTCTCGCGACCGGATCCGATATGGCCGCTTCGGCCTGCGTCGCATCCGCGGGCCTGTGGTTGCGCACGAGCTCGATGACGTTTTCCAGCGCATCGGTATCGGCCTGCGAGGTCGACGACGTCGCGGCCACCGCGGCCGGCGTCGGCGGCTTGCGCGCCGGCGGCGGCAAGGCCGCATGCTGGCGCGTCGCGGGCTCGATCGCAGGCGCCGTACGGGCTGATGAAGCGGGCTTGGCGGTATTTTTGGCGGCGTTCTTCGCAGTGTGTGTGGTCTTGGGCACCGCGTTGCGCGCGATCGGGCGCGGCTTCGGCAGCGGAACTTTCGGCCTGGCCGCGGCATTCGCCGCCAAAGCCGACAATCCCACGGCCAGCGCCAGGCTTGTCGCCATGGCGGTCGATCGCAGAGCGGCTGCGCGGGCGGATCGGGTCACGGCGTTCCTTCGCGGCGAATCATTCAATCGCGGCAGCCCTAGGTCTATTTGATTGAATATGGGGACAAAATACTAAATACGCTGGGGGGTTGCCGGTGTCTGCGCCATGACAGCGGCAAAATAGCGGCTGAGGTTGGGCCGGCGCGGGCCTTTCGCAGCAACGTCAGACCCGGTATGAATTGATGCTTCGCCAGTCTAGACGGCATGCAACGCGCGTTCGGAGGAAGTCCATGGCAGCCAAGACGAATTTCCGGGGTTCATTTACCGCCCTGGTCACGCCGTTCAAAAACGGCTCGCTCGATGAGGCGGCCTTCCGGGCGCTGGTGAGCTGGCAAATCGCCGAGGGCACCCACGGCCTGGTGCCGGTCGGCACCACAGGCGAAAGCCCGACCGTGAACCACGACGAACACAAGCGCGTGGTCGAATGGTGCATCGACGAGGCGAGGGGCCGGGTGCCGGTGATTGCCGGCGCCGGCTCCAATTCGACCAAGGAAGCCATCGAACTGGCGCAGCACGCCGAGAAGGCAGGCGCCAGCGCGGTGCTGGTGGTGACGCCGTACTACAACAAGCCGACCCAGGAAGGCATGTACCAGCACTTCAAGGCGATCAACGATGCGATCGGAATTCCGATCATCATCTACAATATTCCGCCGCGTTCGGTGATCGACATGTCGGTCGATACCATGGCGCGGCTGTTCGAACTGAAGAACATCGCCGGCGTCAAGGACGCGACCGCGAGCATGGTGCGGGTTTCGCAGCAGCGCGCGACGCTGGGCGAGGATTTCAACCAGTTGTCGGGCGAGGATGCCACCGTGCTCGGCTACATGGCGCATGGCGGCCACGGCTGCATTTCCGTTACCTCCAATGTCGCGCCGCGGCTGTGTTCCGAATTTCATCTGGCCTGGCAGAAGGGCGATGTCGCCACCGCGCTGAAGGTCCACGACAAGCTGATGCCGCTGCACACCAATCTGTTCATCGAGTCCAATCCGTCGCCGGTGAAATACGCGCTGTCGCTGCTTGGCAAGATCGACGAGACGCTGCGGCTGCCGATGGTGCCGGTGTCCGAGCCGACGCGGGTGGCGGTGCGCAGCGCCATGGTGCATGCGGGCCTGATCAACTAGGCCTTCGATGCCGTCGCCATGCGTGTTGCGATCGGTGAAGCTGAAGAGAGGGGCCTGCAGGTGCTCAAGGAATTTCGCGAATTCGCGATGAAGGGCAACGTGGTCGACCTGGCGATCGGCGTCATCATCGGCGCGGCCTTCGGCGCCATCGTGACCTCGCTGGTCGGCGACATCATCATGCCGATCATCGGAGCGATCACGGGCGGCCTCGACTTCTCCAATTACTTCACCGGCCTGTCGAAGGCCGTCACCGCCAGCAATCTCGCCGATGCCAAGAAGCAGGGCGCGGTGCTGGCCTGGGGTAATTTCCTCACCTTGACGCTGAACTTCATCATCATTGCCTTCGTGCTGTTCGTGGTCATTCGTTTCATCAACACGCTGAAGCGCAAGGATGAAGCCGCTCCCGCGCCGGCCAAGCCGACCCGCGAGGAAGAACTCCTCACCGAGATCCGCGATCTACTGAAGAAGACCTGACGTGGCTGAGAAGAATGAGCGTCCGATCAAGGTTGTCGCCGAGAATCGCAAGGCGCGGTTCAACTATGCGATCGAGGACACGATGGAAGCCGGGATCGCGCTGACCGGCACCGAGGTCAAGTCGATCCGCAACGGCAAGACCACGATCGCGGAATCCTATGCCGATACCAAGGACGGCGAGATCTGGCTGATCAACGCCAATATTCCGGAATATCTGCAGGCCAACCGCTTCAACCACGAGCCGAAACGGCCGCGCAAGCTGTTGCTGCACCGAAAGCAGATCAACAAGCTGATGGGCGCGGTCGATCGCGACGGCATGACGCTGATCCCGCTGAAGCTTTATTTCAACGAGCGCGGCCGCGCCAAGCTGTTGCTGGCGGTGGCCAAGGGCAAGAAATTGCACGACAAGCGTGAGAGCGAGAAGAAGCGCGACTGGGGCAGGGAGAAGGGCCGCCTGCTGCGGGCGCGGGGATAATCCGCCATTGCGAGCCAACGGGTCGGTGCAAAGCGCCGCCCGATGACACGTTCAGCGAAGCAATCCGGCTTTTTGAACCGGCAGAAACTGGATTGCTTCGTCGCCTCGCTCCTCGCAATGACGACCGTTGGAGAATGTGCGATGAATCAGAAAAACCTGCTCGAAGTCGACTGGAGCAAAATTCCGGCGCCGACCGACGACGGCGCGGCGGCGCACCTTGTGGGCATGACGATCCCGCCGGTCGGCCTGGTTGCGACCGACGACACTTCGGTGACGCTGTCGGCGCTGCCGGGGCGCACCGTGGTGTTCGCCTATCCCAGAACCGGCGAGCCCGGCAAGATCAGCCTGGTCGATGACTGGGACATGATCCCCGGCGCGCGCGGCTGCACGCCGCAAACCTGCGCGTTCCGCGACCTGTTCGCGGAATTGAAGGCCGCCGGCGCCGGGCAGGTGTTCGGCCTGTCGACGCAGAGCAACGACTACCAGACCGAGATGGCCTCGCGGCTGCATCTGCCGTTCCCGGTGCTGTCGGATGAGAAGCTGGCGCTGACCCGCGCGCTCGATCTGCCGACCATGGAGGTGGCGGGACTGACCATGATCAAGCGGCTGGCGCTGATCGTCGACGACGCGCGCATCACCCATGTGTTCTACCCGGTGTTTCCGCCCGATCGAAACGCCGGCGACGTGCTGGCCTGGCTGAAGGAAAATCCGGTTTAATTGCCGTGTGGACTCGTGCCCCGGACGCTGCGCAACGCCATAGCGCGTTTACACGACGCGCTGTCGATGCGCAGCCCATTTGCGACCCCGTGTCGTTTTTCATGGGTCCCGGCTCTGCGGAGCAGTGTACCGGACGATGCTGCGCATCGCCGCGAGAACGCTGCACCGCGTCCGGGACACGTTTAATCCCTAACCCAAATCCGCTCTTACCTTTGCGAACACGCTGCGAAACATGTCCGGCGTCAGCACCCGCGTATTGGTGTTGTAACGCGAGCAATGATAGCTGTCGTAAAGTGTTAAAGCGCCGGCCTGATGGATCGCGCCGTGCGCAAACGGCGCTGCGGCGGCGCGAAGGCCCAGCACCTTCAGCGTCGAATCATGCGCGATCCGGCCGAGCGCCACGATCGCGCGCAGCTGCGGCATGGTCTCGATGGTCGCCGACAGAAACGTGCCGGCAAGTGTTGATCTCCGCCGGCAGCGGCTTGTTCTGCGGCGGCACGCAGTGCACCGCATTGCCGATCCGGCAATCGACCAGCTTCAGCCCGTCGTCGGGCCGGGCCTGATAGACGCCGTTGGCAAAGCCGTATTCGAGCAGCGTGGCGTACAAGCAGATCGCCGGCGTAATCGCCGGTGAAGGGCCGTCCGGTGCGATTGGCGCCCTGCAGGCCCGGCGCGAGCCCGACGATCAACAGCCGCCCGTCGGGATCGCCGAACGACGGCACCGGCGAATTGAACCATTCCGGCTCGCGCGCGCGCGCCGCCTCGCGGAAGCTCGACCAGCCTCGGGCAGAGCGGGCAATTGCGGTCGGGTTCGGTGCGGGGGAGGGCAGTGCTGGCGGCGCTGCGGGCTGCGCCGGGTCATTCTCAATCGTCGAAATCGTCGTCATCGCCCCTCGGCGCCATGGTGGTGGCGCGCTGCAGGAATTGCGGCGCGTGATGACGCGGCTCGCGCGGGGCCGGACGCTCGGACGGATCGCGGCCGAGCTTGGATTGCAGCTCCACCAGATCGGTGAAGACGTCGGCCTGGCGCCGCAATTCGTCGGCGATCATCGGCGGCTGGCTTGAAATCGTCGAGACCACGGTGACCCGGACGCCGCGGCGCTGCACCGCTTCGACCAGCGAGCGGAAATCGCCGTCGCCGGAAAACAGCACGATCTGATCGACATGCTCGGCGAGCTCCATCGCATCGACCGCGAGTTCGATATCCATGTTGCCCTTGACCTTGCGGCGGCCGCTGGCGTCGATGAATTCCTTGGTCGCCTTGGTGACGACGGTGTAGCCGTTGTAATCGAGCCAGTCGATCAGCGGGCGGATCGACGAATATTCCTGATCCTCAATGATCGCGGTGTAATAGAACGCGCGCACCAGCGTCCCGCGGCTCTGGAATTCCTTGAGCAGGCGCTTGTAGTCGATGTCGAAGCCGAGCGTCTTGGCGGTTGCGTAGAGGTTGGCGCCATCGATAAAGAGCGCGATCTTGTTGGAAACAGGGGACATTCAGTTTTCTCGCGTGTTGTTGTTGGTAAACGTTTTTGGCGCAGCGGCAGCGGCCGCGCATTTCAAGAACGATACTGCCAGAGCCCCGGCGGATCAGTTTGGACAAACGCCACCGCAAATCAGGAGAGGTAAGGGCAATAGACGTATACTTTTGACGATGCAATGAAGCGTTTTCTTGTCCAAACAACCGTTTGTGACGGCATCCGGACGCTCCGGCTGGTACGGCCCCCGAATGGGTTAGCAGAGCCGATTGCGGAGGCCAAATCACAAATTGGCCTTGCGAAAAGCCCCTGGTCCCTATAACTACCGCGCATAATCAGCATATTCGGTCCCATTTAACGGAGCGACAGTCGATGGCGCGCGTCACCGTAGAAGATTGCATTGACAAGGTCGACAACCGGTTCGACCTGGTCCTGTTGGCGGCGCATCGCGCCCGCATGATTTCGTCCGGCTCACAACTGACGATTGATCGCGATAACGACAAAAACCCGGTTGTATCGCTGCGCGAAATCGCGGATTCGACGATTTCGCCCGAGGATTTGCGTGAAGAACTGGTTCATTCGTTGCAGAAATTCGTCGAAGTCGACGAGCCGGAGCCCGATACCGTGCCCTTGATCGGCTCGGCGGGCGCCAGCGTCGATGCCGACGACACCGAGGTCGCCGTCGAGCGCATGACCGAGGAAGAGCTCCTGAAGGGCCTCGAAGGCCTGGCGCCTCCGGAAGAGCAGCCCGAAGAGGACGAGTAAGCCGTCCACGCGCGGCCCGGGCATCCCGGACCCATCTCATTCACCAAAGGCCCGGACATTTGTCCGGGCCTTTGCTTTTGTTGACGTTTTCATGGTTACCATGCCTCGTCCCGGGCGCGGACGGATTCCGCGAAGGCTTGCCTCTGATTTGATCGGAGGACCGCCGGTTTCGCGTTAGACTGCGCCCCGGATCTCGGAAATCGAGCGTTTCCTCGCCGGAACGGCGTGCTGCTTCGCTCGATAGCGAACCGGATTATATCGTGACGCGGGCCGTCTTCGAAGGCCCGCACCAAGGCAGTGATTCGATGGCGTATTGGCGCCGTAGCCCCACGGCAGATGCAGGCCGCGACCGATTCGGTCGCCGTGGCGGCACCGTCGGCTGTGCCGGCGGCCAAGCCGGTCAAGTCGCCGCGCTCGCGCATGATGCGGCAATACGATCTGGTCGAACGCGTCCGCTCCTATAACCCCGACACCAACGAAGACCTGCTGAACCGCGCCTATGTCTACGCCATGAAGGCGCACGGCACGCAAACCCGCGCATCCGGCGATCCGTATTTTTCGCATCCGCTGGAAGTCGCGGCGATCCTCACCGACCTCAAGCTCGACGACGCCACCATCGTCGCGGCGCTGCTGCACGACACCATCGAGGATACCGAGGCCACCCGCGCCGAAATCGACCACGTGTTCGGACACGAGATCGGCGCGCTGGTCGAGGGGCTCACCAAGCTGAAGCGGCTGGAGCTGGTGTCGCGCGAGGCCAAGCAGGCCGAGAACCTGCGCAAGCTGCTGCTGGCGATCGCCGACGATGTCCGCGTCCTGCTGATCAAGCTCGCCGACCGCCTGCACAACATGCGCACGCTGGAGTTCGTGCCGCCGACCGCGCGCCGCCGGATCGCCGAGGAGACGCTCGACATCTATGCGCCGCTGGCCGGCCGCATGGGCATGCAGGAGATGCGCGAAGAACTCGAAGACCTGTCGTTCCGCATGCTCGATCCGGAAGCCCATGCGGTGGTGATGCAGCGGCTGGATTCGCTGGCCGACCGCAACCGCAACCTGATCGGCGAAATCGAAAGCCAGCTCTCCCGGAATCTGCAGAAGAACGGCATGGCCGCGCATGTCTACGGCCGGCGCAAGCAGCCGTTTTCGATCTGGACCAAGATGGAGCGCAAGTCGGTCGGCTTCGAACAATTGTCCGATATCTTCGGATTCCGCGTCGTGATGGACGACGTCGAAGCCTGCTACCGCGCGCTCGGCGTCGTGCACACCACCTGGCCGGTGGTGCCCGGCCGGTTCAAGGACTACATCTCGACGCCGAAGCAGAACGATTATCGTTCGATCCACACCACCGTGATCGGTCCCGGCAACCAGCGCGTCGAACTGCAGATCCGCACCGAGGACATGGACCAGATCGCGGAATTGGGCATCGCCGCGCACGCGTTCTACAAGGACGGCGTCGGTTCGCCGACCGAGCTGCTGAAGCGCGAATCCAACGCCTTCGCCTGGCTGCGCCATACCATCGGGATCCTGTCGGAAAGCGCCAACCCGGAAGAGTTTCTCGAGCATACCAAGCTCGAGCTGTTTCACGATCAGGTGTTCTGCTTTACCCCGAAGGGAAAGCTGATCGCGCTGCCGCGCCAGGCCAATGTGATCGACTTCGCCTATGCGGTGCATACCGATGTCGGCAACAGCGCGGTGGGCTGCAAGATCAACGGCAAGTTCGCGCCGTTGTCGTCCGAACTGCAGAACGGCGACGAGGTGGAGGTGCTGACCTCGGAAGCCCAGGCGGCGCCGCCATCGGCGTGGGAATCGCTCGCGGTCACCGGCAAGGCGCGGGCGGCGATCCGGCGCGCGACGCGCACCGCGGTGCGCGATCAATATGCCGGCCTCGGCCGCCGCATCGTGGAGCGGCTGTTCGTGCGCGCCAAGATCGAATACGCCGACGACAAGCTGAAGGGCGCGCTGCCGCGGCTGGCGCGGGCCTCGATCGACGACGTGATGGCGTCGGTCGGGCGCGGCGAGATGAAGGCCTCCGACGTCGCGCGCGCGATGTATCCGGACTACAAGGAAGAACGCATCGGGCGGTTCGGCGCCAAAAAGAGCCTCGCGGTCAAGCTGAAGCTGAAATCGCCGCCCGATCCGGCGCGCAGCCCGTCCGCGATTCCGATCCGCGGCATCAATTCCGATCTGCCGGTCAAGTTCGCGCCGAACGGCGGCGCGGTGCCGGGCGACCGCATCGTCGGCATCGTTTCGCCGGGCGAGGGCATCACGATCTATCCGATCCAGTCGCCGGCGCTGAAGGATTTCGAGGAGGAGCCGGAGCGCTGGCTCGACGTGCGCTGGGATGTCGACGACTCGACGCCGCAGCGCTTTCCGGCGCGGATCCTGGTCGACAACGTCAACGAGCCCGGAAGCCTCGCCCAGGTCGCCACCGTGATCGCCGAGCACGACGGCAATATCGACAACATCAGCATGTCCAGGCGCTCGCAGGATTTCACCGAACTCACCATCGATCTTGAGGTCTATGACCTGAAGCATCTCAGCGCTATTATCGCCCAGTTGCGCGCCAAGGCCGTCGTCGCACGGGTCGAGCGCGTCAATGGATAGGTCAATGCGTCACTGCCGGGCTTGACCCGGCAATCCATCTTTTCAAAAAGATGGATGCGCGGGTCGAGCCCGCGCATGACAACTCGAATTGTGTCGATCGCTCTCAAGATTTTTCCGCGAGTCCTGCATGTCTCAAGCTCCTCCGCTGCGTCTCGGAGTCAATGTCGACCACGTCGCCACCCTTCGCAACGCGAGGGCGGGCCGCAATCCCGATCCGGTGCGCGCCGCACTGGCCGCGATCGAGGCGGGCGCCGACGGCATCACCGCGCATCTGCGCGAGGACCGCCGCCACATCCGCGACGACGACATGGCGCGGCTCAAGGCCGAAATCTCAAAGCCGCTGAATTTCGAGATGGCGGCGACCGCCGGATATGCTGGCGAATAGCGCTTGCGACCAAGCCCCATGCGGTCTGCCTGGTGCCCGAGCGCCGCGAAGAACTCACCACCGAGGGCGGCCTCGACGTGGTCGGACAGCACAACGCGCTGGCGCCCGTTCATCGCGCGATTGAACGATGCCGGGGTGCGGGTGTCGCTGTTCATCGCGGCCGAGCCGCGGCAGATCGAAATGGCCGCCAAGCTGCGCGCGCCGGTGATCGAAATCCACACCGGCGCCTGGTGCGACGCCGTGGTCGACGGCCACGCGGCCAAGGCGGACAGCCGAATGGCAGCGGATCGTCGCCGGCGCCGGGCTGGCGCGCTCGGCCGGCCTCGAGGTCCATGCCGGCCACGGCCTCGATTATGTCACCGCGGAGAAGATCGCCGGCCTGCCCGAGATCGTCGAACTGAACATCGGCTACTACATGATCGGGGAGGCGCTGTTCGTCGGCCTCGGCGAGACGGTTCGCGCCATGCGGGCCGCGATGGATCGCGGGCGCGCGAATCTGGAACGCCGGAATCCGGCGGGCAAGCCATGATCATCGGCATCGGCTCCGACCTGATCGATATCCGCCGCGTCGCCAAGGTCATCGAGCGCCACGGCGACCGCTTTCTCGACCGCATTTTCACCGAGGCCGAGCGCGCCAGGGCCGGGCGCCGCGCCAAGAACGAGAAAATGGTGGTGGCGACCTACGCCAAGCGGTTTGCCGCCAAGGAGGCCTGTTCCAAGGCGCTTGGGCACCGGAATCCGGCGTGGCGTCTGGTGGCGGGATATGGGGGTGGTGAACCTGCCGGGCGGCCGTCCGACCATGCAATTGACCGGCGGGGCGCTGGCCCGGCTCGAGGCGCTGACGCCGCCGGGCCATGAGGCGCGGATCGACCTCAGCATCACCGACGACTGGCCGCTGGCGCAGGCCTTTGTCATAATTTCGGCGGTCGGTCCGGGCAAACCCTGAGGCGCCGGGGGAGGCGTCCGGCGGCCCGGTCCCGAAACTAAAAATCTTCGACTTGTCAATGGATTAGCAAGTTTTGACAGGCCCGTTGATTGCGCGGCTGCGAACAACCGTCTAAAACGCCGCAGGGATCGAGCCGGAGCGAATCGAGGTTTGTGCCGGAATTCGCTCTCAACATCAGAATCAAGACCATTTTCTTGACGCGAACGAAGGGCGGTTCGCGTGAGGAAAATGCTCTGCCACCGTGCGGCAACCGCGACGGGAGAATTGGGAAAGCGATGAGCGTGACATCCGGGACAAAATCTGAAAGCGGCTTGGGTGAAACCATCCGCGTCGTCATCCACGCCCTGCTGATCGCGCTGGTGATCCGCACCTTCCTGTTCCAGCCCTTCAACATCCCCTCGGGATCGATGAAGGCGACGCTGCTGGTCGGCGACTATCTGTTCGTCTCGAAATATTCCTACGGTTACAGCCACTATTCGATTCCGCTGTCGCCGCCGCTGTTTTCGGGACGCATCTTCGGTTCCGAGCCGGCGCGCGGCGATGTCGTGGTGTTCCGGCTGCCGAAGGACGATTCCACCGACTACATCAAGCGCGTGATCGGGTTGCCCGGCGACCGCATCCAGATGAAGGAGGGGCTGCTCTACATCAACGACAAGCCGGTGGTGCGCGAGCGGCTGAGCGATTTCGTCGGCGAGGATCCTTGCGGGTCCGACGCCACCGCGCGGGTGAAGCGCTGGAAGGAGACGCTTGCCGAACGGCGTCAGCTATCAAATCGCTGGATTGCGTCGACAACGGTTTCTACGACAACACCATTGTCTACAACGTGCCGCCGGGCAACTTCTTCATGATGGGCGACAACCGCGACAACTCGACCGACAGCCGCGTACTGTCGGCGGTCGGTTATGTGCCGTTCGAGAATCTCGATCGGCCGCGCCCAGATGATTTTCTTCTCCATTGCCGAGGGCGAACATGCCTGGATGTTCTGGCGCTGGCCCACCGCGGTGCGCTGGAATTGCATATTCTCAATTGTGCGATGAACGACGAAACACCTGATATCCAGACCTCATCGGCGTCAGGCGAAGCAGGCCCGCAGCCGGACGCCGGCCGCGAGCCTGCGGCGGCGAAGAAAAAGCGCGGCAAGATCAGCGCCAAGGCCGCTGCTGCGGCGATCGAGGCGCGGATCGGGCATAAATTTGCCGATCCGGCGCTGCTGGCCACGGCCTTCACCCATGTTTCCGCGCTGAAATCCGCGCGCAAGCGCGGCGACAGCTACCAGCGTCTCGAATTTCTCGGCGACCACGTGCTCGGGCTGATCGTGTCCGACATGCTGTATCGCGCCTTCCCGAATGCCGACGAAGGCGAATTGTCGAAGCGGCTGGCCGATCTCGTGCGCAAGGAGAGTTGCGCCGACGTCGCGAAGTCGCTCGGGCTGGTCGACGACATCAAGCTCGGCGCGGTCGGCGCCGGCGCGGGCGCCCGCTTGCGCAAATCCGTGCTCGGCGACATCTGCGAGGCGGTGATCGGCGCGGTGTTTCTCGACGGCGGCTATGCGGCGGCGGCGCAATTCGTCGAACGCAACTGGACCGAGCGGATGCGCAAGCCGCGGCGGCCGCTGCGCGATCCCAAGACGGTGCTGCAGGAATGGGCGCAGGGCAAGGGACTGCCGACGCCGGTCTATCGCGAGGTCGAGCGCACCGGGCCGCATCACGATCCGCAGTTCCGCGTCGCGGTGGATTTGCCGGGACTTGACCCGGCCGAAGGCGTCGGCGGCAGCAAGCGCGCCGCCGAGAAGGTCGCGGCCTCGGTGATGATAGCGCGCGAAGGCGTCGGCGGCGGCAATAATGATGGATGAACCCTCAGACGAACGCCGCGCCGGCCGCGACGCGCTGCGGCTTTGTCGCGCTGATCGGCGCCCCCAATGTCGGCAAGTCCACGCTGGTCAACGCGCTGGTCGGCTCCAAGGTCACGATCGTCTCGCGCAAGGTGCAGACCACGCGCGCGCTGATCCGCGGCATCGTGATCGAGAACAACGCGCAGATCATCCTGGTCGACACGCCCGGAATCTTCCTGCCGAAGCGGCGGCTCGATCGCGCCATGGTGTCGACGGCCTGGAGCGGGGCGCATGATGCCGATCTGGTCTGCGTGCTGCTCGACGCCCGGGAGGGGATCGACGAGGAAGCCGACGCGATCCTCACCAAGGTGGCGACCGTTCGCCACGAGAAAATCCTGGTGCTGAACAAGATCGATCTGGTTCCGCGCGAAAAACTGCTGGCGCTGGCCAAGGCCGCCAACGACCGGCTGCCGTTCGCACAGACCTTCATGGTCTCGGCACTGTCGGGCGACGGCGTCGACGATTTGCGCCACACGCTGGCGGCGATGGTGCCGCCGGGGCCGTTTCACTATCCCGAGGACCAGATGTCGGACGCGCCGATGCGGCATCTGGCGGCTGAAATCACCCGGGAAAAGATCTTCCGCCAGCTGCATCAGGAACTGCCGTATCAATCGACCGTCGAGACCGACAGCTGGACCGAGCGCAAGGATAAATCCGTCCGCATCGAGCAGACGATCTTTGTCGAGCGCGAAAGCCAGCGCAAGATCGTGCTCGGCAAGGGCGGCGCCACCATCAAGTCGATCGGCGCGGATTCGCGCAAGGAGACTCGCCGAGATCGTCGGCGTGCCGGTGCATCTGTTCCTGTTCGTGAAGGTGCGCGAGAACTGGGGCGACGACCCCAACCGCTACCGCGAAATGGGACTTGAATTTCCCGAAGGAATAGCCGAGCAATGATCGGCGTTCCGATGACCGTACCCAAAAACGTGTTGTGGTTTGAAGTGCTGCTGTATCTGTCGCTGACGCTCGACGCGCTGTCGGTCGCGTTCCAGGATCGGACGCCGAGCGACGATGTGACGGAATCGACGATCGCCGTTGCGACCGTGATCGCGGCCGTGCCTGATCCTGTTGCTGGTCTACTTCGTCTGGCTTGCCGCGCAGCGGCGCAAGAACTGGCCGCGCTGGGTGCTGGTGGCCGCGCTGGTGCTGTCGGTCATCTCGCTGGTGCAGATCATCGGCGACAACGGCGCTGCGAACTCGACAGCGCCATCGAAATCGTTTCCTGCGCGCTGACCGCGGCCGGGCTGTATTTTTCCTTCACCGGCGACGCGCAAGGCTGGTTCAACGGGTGCGTGGTTTCCGACGCGTGCGCGTCTCCCGGCGATGCGAGTCGTCCGTTCACGCTGCTCCGCAGAGCCCGGACCCAGTCATGCCCGACAGGCGACCACCGCAGGCATCGTCGAAGCGCGCTGCGCCTGATGCGCTGCGCAGCATCCGGGGAACGCCTCAGAGATAGCTGCGCGCACCAACGGAATCCTGTAGACTCCATCCCATGGAATGGACCGACGAAGGCATCGTGCTGGGGGTGCGGCGGCATGGCGAATCCTCCGCCATCGTCGAACTGCTGACGCGCGGCCATGGCCGCCATCTCGGCCTGGTGCGCGGCGGTGCCGGCAAGCGGATGCGGCCGATGCTGCAGCCCGGCAACAGCGTGCGCGCGGTGTGGCGGGCGCGGCTCGACGAGCATCTCGGCTATTATGTGATCGAGGGCACGCGGCTGCGCGCGGCCACCGTGCTGGCGTCGTCGCATGCGGTCTATGGCGTGACCCATCTGGCCGCGCTGGCGCGGCTGTTGCCGGAGCGCGATCCGCACGAGGACATCTACGAGATGCTCGAGCGCACGCTCGATGATTTCGACGACATCGGCGAAGCCGCGGTTCATCTGGTGAAGTTCGAACTGGCGATGCTGGCCGAACTCGGCTTCGGGCTCGACCTGGAAAACTGCGCCGCCACCGGCGAGACCTCCGAGCTGATCTACGTGTCGCCGAAATCCGGCGGCGCGGTGTCGCGGCAGGCCGGCGATCCCTGGCGCGACCGGCTGCTGCGGCTGCCGGCGTTCCTGCGCGAGGCGGCAGGCGGTCCCAACGGCTGGTCGGACCAGGACCTGCAGGACGGTTTTCGGCTCACCGGCATGTTCCTGCTGCGCCACGTGCTGGAACCGCGCGGGCAGGGCCATTCCGACGCCCGCGACGGGTTTATCAACGCGGTGACGAGGCATCGGGCCAAGGTCAGTTCGGTATCGTGAACGGTGCCGTCGTTTTTCCCTGCCGCTGGTCGAAAGCGTTCGACCTCGCTCGTCATAAGTCTGCCTGAGCGTCCTGAAGACTTCGAGGGCCGGCATTTTTAAGGTTCCGCAAATTGCCCGATATCAATGTATCGTGTCACCCAAGGGCTATTTGAGCATCAACCAAACAGGAGGATCAAATGCGCCAGATCATCGGAGCGGCCGCATTGGTGGCTTTGGTTTTTGCTGCCGCGCCCGCAACCGCCCGTGATTATCCCTACTGCCTGCAAGGCCGGGACTACGGCTATCCGGGCCTGTGTCAATTCACGAGTTACCAGCAATGCGAAGCCACGGCGTCCGGAACTTTTTCGTATTGCAACGTGAACCCGCGCTTTGCCTTTGCCGTCGCAGCGCCGACGTTCTTATCAGGGATGGTAGGAAAGCTGCGGCGCCGACGGCTGGTCCGATTGGATCAGCAGGATGGCCTCATGGTCACTTCAACACGTCGCCCCGACGGACGCCGGGATCGTACGCCGTGGCGCTTCGTTTTGGCATGGGGGCCAATGCTTTTTTCCTCGGCGATGCCGGCGGTTATCGGTTCCGGCGTTCGCCGGAACGACGCCGGAATTCACTGATTCGCGCCTTGCCCGATTCCCCGTCAGCGTTTAACTCGTCCCCATGGGAAAACGACTGATTCCGCCGGAACCGGCTGAAATCCACGAGGTCATGCTGCGCGACGCGCTCGAAGAGCGCTATCTCGCTTACGCGCTCTCGACCATCATGCACCGCGCGCTGCCGGACGCCCGCGACGGCCTGAAGCCGGTGCATCGCCGCATCCTCTACGGCATGCGGCTGCTGCGGCTCGATCCCGGCACGACGTTCAAGAAATCCGCCAAAATCGTCGGCGACGTGATGGGCTCGTTCCATCCGCACGGCGACCAGTCGATCTACGACGCGCTGGTGCGGCTCGCGCAGGATTTCTCCTCGCGCTATCCGCTGGTCGACGGCCAGGGCAATTTCGGCAATATCGACGGCGATAATCCGGCCGCCTATCGCTACACCGAAGCCCGCATGACCGACGTCGCGCAGCTGTTGCTCGACGGCATCGACGAGGACGGCGTCGAGTTCCGCGCCAATTACGACGGCACAGTCGAAAGAGCCGGTCGTGCTGCCCGGCGGATTTCCGAACCTGCTCGCCAACGGCGCGCAGGGCATCGCGGTCGGCATGGCGACCTCGATCCCGCCGCACAACGCGGCCGAGCTCTGCGACGCCGCGCTGCATCTGATCGACAAGCCCGACGCCAAGTCGAAGACGCTGCTGAAATGGGTCAAGGGTCCGGATTTCCCGACCGGCGGCATCATCGTCGACTCCAAGGAGAGCATCGCCGAGGCCTACATGACCGGGCGCGGCTCGTTCCGCACCCGCGCCAAATGGAGCCAGGAAGAAGGCGCGCGCGGCACCTGGGTCGTGGTCATCACCGAAATTCCGTGGCTGGTGCAGAAATCCCGGCTGGTCGAGAAGATCGCCGAACTGCTCAACGACAAGAAGCTGCCGCTGGTCGGCGACGTCCGCGATGAATCCGCCGAAGACATCCGGCTCGTGATCGAGCCGAAATCCCGCGCGGTCGATCCGGAATTGCTGATGGAATCGCTGTTCCGGCTGACCGAACTGGAAAGCCGGATTCCGCTGAACCTCAACGTGCTGGTGAAGGGCCGCATCCCCAAGGTGCTCGGCCTTGCCGAATGCTTGCGCGAATGGCTCGACCATCTGCGCGACGTGCTGCTGCGCCGCTCCAATTACCGCAAGGAGCAGATCGAGCATCGGCTCGAAGTGCTCGGCGGCTATCTGATCGCCTATCTGAACATCGACAAGGTGATCAAGATCATCCGCACCGAGGACGAGCCGAAGCCGGCGCTGATCAAGGCGTTCAAGCTCACCGAAGTCCAGGCCGACGCCATCCTCAACATGCGGCTGCGATCGTTGCGCAAGCTCGAGGAAATCGAGATCCGCACCGAGGACAAGAACCTGCGCAGCGAGTTGAAGGGCATCAAGGCGCATGCTCGGCTTCCGAGACCGAGCAATGGTCCAAGGTCGGCGAGCAGGTCCGCAAGGTGCGCGACATCTTTGGGCCGAAGACGCCGCTCGGCAAGCGCCGCACCCAGTTCGCCGACGCGCCCGAGCACGATCTGGCCGCGATCGAGGAAGCGTTCGTGGAGCGCGAGCCGGTCACCGTGGTGATTTCCGACAAGGGCTGGGTGCGCACCCTGAAGGGCCATGTCGCCGATCTCTCGGGCCTCACCTTCAAGACCGACGACAAGCTCGACTAGGCGTTCTTCGCCGAGACCACCTCGAAACTGCTGCTGTTCGCCACCAACGGACAATTCTATTCGCTCGACGTCGCCAAGCTGCCGGGCGGACGCGGCCATGGCGAACCGATCCGGATGTTCATCGACATGGAGCAGGACGCCGCGATCGTGTCGCTGTTCGTCAACAAGGGCGGCCGCAAGTTCCTGATCGCGAGCCATGACGGCCAGGGTTTTATCGTCAACGAGGACGATTGCGTCGGCAACACCCGCAAGGGCAAGCAGGTGCTGAACGTCGAGATGCCCAACGAGGCCCGCGCGCTCGCCACCGTCACCGGCGACACCGTCGCGGTGATCGGCACCAACCACAAGATGGTGATCTTCCCGATCGACCAGGTGCCGGAAATGGCGCGCGGCCGCGGCGTCCGCCTGCAGAAATACACCAGCGCTTCGCTGTCGGACGTCGCGACCTTCGATGCCAAGGCCGGCCTGACCTGGAAGGATTCCGCCGGCCGCGATCAGGGCATGAGCTGGAAGGAATTGTCGGACTGGCGCGGCAACCGCGCCGACGCCGGCCGTCTCGCCCATGGCCTGCCGAAGTCGAACAAGTTCAACCGCGGCGTGGAGTAGGCTCCGGCGTCAATAATCCCCTTTGACGGCAACCCGCTTCTCGTCGATGCTGGCGGAAAGCTGGGGAGGCGGCCTTGCGTCAAACGGGATGGCAGGGGCGGGTGGGCAGGTCGCTCACCGTCGCACACATGATCGGCGCTTTCGCGCTGCCGCTCATGTCGGCCGTGCTTCACGCGCAGGCCATCCCCGGTGCACTCCCTGAATCCGTGGCAGCGCTGTCGCGCGGCGAGTGGCCAGCTTATGCCGGGAGCTATGCGTCGGCGCGCTATTCGCCGCTGGCCCAGATCGACCGCAGCAACGCCAAAGACCTGCATGTCGCATGGCGCTGGAAATCGCCGGATCAGGCCATCAAGGACGCCAATCCCACGGTCGGCCCGACCTACGCCAATGAATCGACGCCGCTGATGGTCGGCGGCACGCTTTACACCAGTACGTCGCTGTCGGAGGTCGCCGCCATCGACGCGGCGTCAGGCGAAACCAAATGGGTGTTCGATCCGAAGATCTATCAAAACGGCCTCGGTCTTCCCGCCAACCTCGGATGGCTGCATCGCGGCGTCGCCTATTGGCGCCGAGGCGATGACGAACGCATCGTGATCCTCACCGCGTTCGCGCAGATGATCGCGCTCGATGCCAAAACCGGGAAACCGGTGCCGACATTCGGCACCGATGGCCGGATCGACCTTGCGCAAGGCCTGCGCCGGCCGGTCGACCGCGACTATTACACGATGACCTCGCCGCCGGTGATCGTCCGTGGTGTCATCGTGGTCGGCTCGTCGGTGATGGACTGGTGGGGACACCGGCCGTCGCCGCCCGGTGATGTCAGAGGCTTCGACGCCGCCAGCGGAAATCTGCTCTGGACCTTTCGCACCGTTGCGCAAGGCGAGGAGCCCGGCGCCGAAACCTGGGAGAACGATTCCTGGAAAGCGGCCGGCAACGCCAATGTCTGGGCGCCGATCAGCGCCGACGAGGAACTTGGCTATGTCTATTTGCCGGTCAGCACGCCGACCAACGACTATTATGGCGGCCATCGCCCGGGCGACGGCCTCTATGGCGAGAGCCTGGTTTGTCTCGACGTCGCGACCGGCAAGAAGGTGTGGCACTATCAGCTCGTGCATCACGGACTGTGGGACTACGACACGCCGGCCGCGCCCAACCTGATCGACATCACGGTCGGCGGCAAGCGCATCAAGGCCGTGGCCCAGGTGACAAAACAGGCTTTCGTCTATGTGTTCGATCGGCTCACCGGCCAGCCGGTGTGGCCGATCGAGGAGCAGCCGGTGCCCGCCTCCAGCGTTCCCGGCGAGCGCGTGTCGAAAACCCAACCGTTTCCAACCAGACCGGCGCCGTTCGACCTCCAAGGTGCGCGTGACGAGGATCTGATCGATCTTACGCCGGAGGTTCACAAGGAGGCGATCGACATCGCCGCTGCCTATGATCGCGGCGGCCTGTTCACGCCGCCGTCGCAGCGCGGCACGATCGAGGTGCCGGGTGTCGGCGGCGGCGGCAACTGGAACGGCGCCGCGATCGATCCCGAAACCGGCATGCTTTATGTCAATACCCATCGCCAGCCGTTCGTGGTTGCCGTTCGCAAGCCGCAGCCGTGGGAGTCGTCCTACGATTTCATCGGCCAACCCAGTTATTTGCCGGGGCCGCGCGGGCTGCCGTTGCTCAAGCCGCCGTTCGGCAGCATCGTCGCGATCGACATGAATACCGGCGAGCACCGCTGGCGCATCCCGGTCGGACGCGGCGAGCTGATGCCTGCAGTCCGACAACTCGGTATCCATGAACGGCTAGGGTTTCCTGCTCTCAACTGGGCACTGGTGACCAGGACGGTGTTGATCGTCGTGCAGAAGGGTTACCACGGTCCGGCCCGTTTCGTGCCGGGCATCAATTTGCCGATCCGGGACCTCTTTAATTTCGATCCGCATTTGTGGGTCTATGACAAGGCCAGCGGCGAAATGCTGGCGGAGATCGCGCTGCCCGCCAACGCCACCGGCGCGCCGATCACCTACATGGCCGGCGGCAAGCAATTTATCGCGTTCCCGGTCGGCGGAGGCCCCTTGGTCGAGGAGCTGATCGCGGTTTCGCTTTAAGGCCGGCGCCCAAAGCGGGCGGCACTCAAATCACCCCCGCCAGCCGCAGCCCCACGCCTGCCGCGCACGCCCCCGCCAGCACCGTCAGCATGCCCATGTTGAAGCGGAAGATCGCGGTTGCGGCCGCGATCGCCAACGCCAGCGCCGGAAAATCGACACTCGACAGCACCGGCCTATCGAACGACAGCCCGAACGAGCGAACCGGCGAGGTTTCCCGGAACACGGTGTGCAGTGCGAACCAGATCGACAGATTGAGGATCACCCCGACCACGGCGGCGGTGATCGCGCTCAGTGCGCCAGCCAGTCCCTTGTTGCCGCGCAGGGTCTCGATGAAGGGCGCGCCCAGGAAGATCCAGAGGAAGCAGGGCGTGAAGGTCACCCACGTCGCCAGCAGGCCGCCCAGCGTGCCCGCCAGCATCGGCGACAGCGTGCCGGGATCGCGATAGGCGGCCATGAAGCCGACGAACTGCAGCACCATGATCAGCGGACCCGGCGTGGTCTCGGCCATGCCGAGGCCGTCGAGCATTTCGCGCGGGCGGACCCAGTGATAATGCTCGACCGCCTGCTGGGCGACGTAGGCCAGCACCGCATAGGCGCCGCCGAACGTCACCAAAGCCATCTTGCTGAAGAACAATGCGATCTGGCTGAACACGTTGGCCCCGCCGAGCGTGATCAGCAAGGCGCCGACCGGCACCAGCCACAGCAGCAGCCAGACCACACTGACCTTTACTGCCCGGGGCAGGTTCGGACGGACGTGGTCGGGCCGCTCGTCGCCGAGCATGCCGTCAATGGCCGCGACATTTATGCCGCCGCCGTGCGCGACCGCGGCGAATTCGGGCCGGCCGCTGCCGGCGCCGACATAGCCGATCACGCCGGCGGCGATGATGATGACCGGGAAGGGGACGTTGAAAAAGAAGATCGCGATGAAGGCAAGGGCGGCCAGCCCGATCATGATCCGGTTGCGCAGCGCGCGCTTGCCGACGCGGACCACGGCTTCGATCACGATCGCCAGCACCGCGGCTTTCAGTCCGAAAAACAGCGCCGCGACGACGCCGACATTGCCGAAGGCGGCATAGACATAGCTCAGCGCCATGACGGCGATGACGCCGGGCAGGATGAACAGGCCGCCGGCCATGATGCCGCCGGCGGTCCGGTGCAGCAGCCAGCCGATATAGGTCGCCAGCTGCTGCGCTTCCGGGCCGGGCAGCAGCATGCAGTAGTTCAGCGCGTGCAAAAAACGGCTTTCGGAAATCCAGTTCTTTTCCTCGACCAGAATACGGTGCATCACCGCGATCTGTCCGGCCGGGCCGCCGAAGCTCAACAGCGCAACCCGAAGCCAGACCCGAAAGGCCGCGCCGAAGCCGATGCCGTGGCCGCTATCCTCGATGGAGAGTTTGTCCGGAGAGATCGATGCAGGGGATGACATGGGATGCGCCCTCGTGAGAACCGGGACGCGATACCTGGGGACATTACCTCGGCATGTCGCCTGGTGGGGAGATCGCAGCACCCCCACGAACAATATTACAGTGAAACCGGCGCGGGCTGTCAATGCGCCCGGCGGCTTTGACCCCGGGATAAGGTAGAACCTTGCTTCCGCCCGACCTATATTCGGCTTGCGGAACGGCAGGATATTCCGAGGACCAGCCGATGCACTCACACTCGCTCGACCAATGGACCCACGATCACGTGTTTCTCGGTGCGAAGCACGCCCGTAACGAGCGCCGCACTTGGTTCGTGGTCGCGTTGACCGTGGTCATGATGATCGGCGAGATCACGGCAGGATCGCTTTTCGGATCGATGGCGCTGCTGGCCGATGGCTGGCACATGGCCACCCATGCGACCGCGCTGGGGATCGCCGCCGTCGCCTATCTGTTCGCGCGCCAGCATGCGCGCAATTCCCATTTCAGCTTCGGCACCGGCAAGTTCGGCGACCTCGCCGCCTTTTCCAGCGCGATCATCCTCGGCCTGATCGCGGTCCAGATCGCCTATGAAAGCGCGATGCGGCTGGTTCACCCGGTCCCGATTGCCTATGGCGAGGCGATCGCGGTGGCGGTGCTGGGCCTCGGCGTCAACCTCGTCAGCGCCTGGCTGCTGCGCGACAGCCACGACCACGACCATCATGGCCATGGGCACGCCCACGGCGAGCATCATCACCACGACAACAATCTGCGTGCAGCCTATGTGCACGTGCTTGCCGACGCCGCCACGTCGGTTCTCGCGATCGCGGCGCTGGTGACCGCGATGTATTCGCGGTGGGTCTGGACCGATCCGGCGGTCGGGATCGTCGGCAGCCTGCGTGATCGCCAGCTGGGCGTTTGGGCTGATCCGCGATTCCGGCGCGGTGCTGCTCGATGTCAGCGTCGATCAGGACCTCGAAGGGGTGATCCGCGACCGGCTGGAGACGCGGGGCGACCGCGTCACCGACCTGCATCTGTGGCAGGTCGGTCCCGGCCACCGCGCCGCCGTGATCTCGGTCGTCTCCGACAACCCGTTGCCGCCCGCCACCTACAAGCGCCGCCTTGGCGGCCTGCAGGGTCTCTGCCACGTGACGATCGAGGTGGAGCTTTGCCCGGCCGAAGCGCCGGCGGCCCAACGCGCGGGTTGATGGCGCGCAAACAGAGGGCTTCGAGATGCACACAGTGGCCGCGGCAGGCGCCGGGTTCCTGCTCGCCGTGGCCTGCAGTTGATCGCGAGGTAGAGGGATCGCCACAGCACAGGCAAGAAGCCGTGACCGGTGCGGCATCTGGATACAGCCACTGCGATGAAGTAGTGTCCGTCCAACCGGCCCGAAACTTCGAGCCCACCGACAATGGAGGAATCACGTGAACCGGGTCATTGGTCTCGCAGTCGTGCTGTTGTCGTTGATGCTGTCGGTCGATTTCGGCCACGCGCAATCGGGCAAACCCGGCGTCGAAAAACTTTACATTCTCAACTGCGGCGAAGGCGTCGCCGGCGATATTTCGCGCTGGTCGCCTGGTGTCAACGAAGGCCAGTCGATGGGCTTCGTCGACAACTGCTATCTGATCAAGCACGCGCAGGGCTGGATGCTGTGGGACACCGGTATTGCCGACGCGGTCGCGGCGATGCCCGATGGGCTGGCGCCATCAGATCCGAAGGCGGTGTTCTGGCATCGCCCCAAAACCCTGGCGGCGCAGCTCGATCAGCTCGGGATAAAACCTTCCGACATCAAGGTGTTGGCGGTCTCGCACACCCATCCCGACCATATCGGCAATGTCGAGATGTTTCCGACCGCGATGCTCTACGTGCAGAAGGCCGAATACGACTGGCCCGGCGCCGATAACCAGCCGCGGTTCAAGCCCGGGCATCCCGTCACCAAGCTGGAAGGCGACCATGACGTGTTTGGCGACGGCAGCGTGACCATCCTCTCGACCCCCGGCCATACGCCGGGCCATCAATCATTGCTGGTGAAGCTGCCGCATACCGGTGCGGTGGTTCTTTCCGGCGATGCGGCCCATTTCAGAAGCAATTGGGACAACCGCAGAGTGCCTGCCCTCAATTTCAGCAAGGAGCAGACGCTGGCCTCCATGCAAAAGCTGTCGGACACGCTGACCAGGGAAAATGCGCAGCTCTGGATCAATCACGACAAGGCGCAGCGCGACAGCCTCAAGATGTCGCCGGAGTTTTACGACTGAAGGGCAGCGGCAGCTGCGAGACAAGCTGCTTCCGGCAAAACATCACACTGCCGCGATGGCCTCGATCTCGATCAGGAAATCCGGACCGTACAGTTTCGAGACCTCGACCAGCGTCACCGCGGGTGCTGCCGGCGGCGTGACGGAAGCAAAGAAGCGATTTCGCGCCTCGCGATAGCCGGCCAGATTGTTCATATCGGTGAGGAACACCGTCAGCTTCGCCAGATTGGCGGGCGTGCATCCGCTCGCCTGCAGGGCAAGCGTGAGATTGCGAAACACCTGCGCCGCCTGGGCGGCAAAATCATGGTTGCCGACCAGATTGCCATCCCGATCGAGCGCGGTCTGGCCGGCGATGAAGATGATACGGCCGGCGCGGACGTCGACAATCTGGGAATAGCCCGGCGGCGTGCCGAGCTCAGGTGGATTGATGCGGGTGATCGAAGGTTTTGAATCGCGTGTCATTGCCGCAATCTCCCAACGTCTCTGAATTTCAAGGATCTCAGTTGCGCGGTGCGGTGGACACCGGCGGCGGACCGAGGCCGATCGGCTTCTTCGGCCTGAGCGATCCGGCGTAGAACGACAATCCGGCGACCAGGAACAGGCAGACCAGGTACACCGCGTAGGATTGCGGCGGCGTCATCGCCCATTGCACAAAACCTTTGGGCGGAGTCGTTGGGACCGGCTGTTTTTCCATGCCGGGGTTTTGCTTCAAACAGGCGAGGATTGGAAGAGGCAAAAGCGGTCGGCCGCTACCGGATCGCCGTTACGGCGCCGCCGGCTGCTGCCGCAGCAGGCACAGCGCCGCCAGGGCCGCGAGACTGAGGGCGGAGGAGACGATCAGGATGCGGCTTCCCATGGTGTCGATCAGCAGACCGAACGCCAACGGCGCCACGGCCTGCGCCATCCGCGCCGGCGCGCCGATGATGCCGAGGCGATAGCCATAGTTTTGCGGGCCGAAGATCGCCAGCGGCAGCGTGCCGCGCGCGATGGTCAGGATGCCGTTGCCGGCGCCATGAAAGATCGCAAACGCACTGGCGGCACCGCCGCCCGCCAGCGCCAGGATAACGGCGCCGATCGGATGCGTCAGGCAGGCGAGCCGGGTCGAGACCAGCGGATGATAGCGGCTGAGAAAACTCGCCTCGACGATGCGGGCGAGCACTTGCGAAGGCCCGATCAGCGCGCCGGCCGTCACCGCCTGCACGGTGGTCGCGCCCGCGGCTTCGAGAATGCGCGGCAGATGCGCCGCCATCGCACCGGTGACGCTCCAGGCCGCCGCAAAGGCGAACGCCAGCAGGATCATGGTCCGATCGATCGGGATGTGCGGTTTGATCGATGCCGCTACCGCCGCCCTGGCGCCCTTGACGGCCGGCAGCATGAAAAAATTGATCGGCAGGCCGATCAGAATATGCGCCGCCGCCCATGCAAAGCAGGTGTCCCGCCAGCCGATGGTGTGCAGTCCCCAGGCGGTCAGCGGCCAGCCGACGGTGCTGGCGAAGCCCGCGATCAGCGTGATGCCGGTGATCGGCCGCCGCGCGGAATCGCCATAGATGCGCCCCAGCGCGCCGAAGGCCGCGTCATACAGGCCAAATCCCATGCCGACGCCGAGCAGAAGCCAGGCGACCACCAGCACCGGGATTGAATAGGTGCAGCCGAGCAGCGCCAATCCGGCGGCCAGCGTCAGATTGGAGATCGAGAGCACCTGGCGACCGCCGACCAGATCGATCTGCCGGCCGACGCGCGGGCCCAGCACCGCGGAAATCACCAGCGATGCCGAGAACGCGGCGAAGATCCAGTTCGAGGAGACGCCGAGATCGCGCCCGATCGGATCGGCCAGGATCGCCGGCAGATAGTAGCTCGAGGCCCATGCCAGGGTTTGTGTGGTGCCGAGCGCCAGGATGATCGGCAGCTGGCGCTTGCTCATGGCTCGCGCGCCATTGTTATGATTGTCACGCTATCCGCATCCGCATCCCGTTTTGCCCGCTTGCCCGGCATTTGCATCCGCCACGCAACAGGCGTCAACCGCCGATGGCGCCGGTCCACCGCAGCATTGACTGGCGTCGGGCGCGGCCGATCGATTGCAAACCCCGGTTTCCGGCAGCACCAGTTCGACGCGTGCGGCGGCCTCACGATCGCCGGCGATATCGGCCGCGATGGAGCGGACCTGTTCGTATCCCGTGATCATCAGAAAGGTCGGCGCGCGTCCATAGGATTTCATGCCGGCAAAATAGAAGCCGGGTTCGTTCTGGACCAATTCCCGCGCGCCGTGCGGCCGCACGGTGCCGCAGCTGTGCTCATTCGGATCGATCAGCGGCGCCAGCGTCACCGGGCATTCGATGGCCGGATCGAGTTGAATGCGAAGTTCGCGCACGAAATCCAGTTCCGGCCGGAAGCCTGTCGCCACGATAAGTTCGTCGACGACGACATGACGTCCGCAACATGCCGCGCCGGTGCCGACGATGAGGCGAGGGCCGTCCGCGCTGAGATGCGAAACGCGAAATTCGCTCTCCACCTTTATCTGGCCGGTGGCGACCAGCGCGGCGAATGCGGCGCCGAGCTCACCGCGGGTAGCGAGCTTGTCATTGGCGCCACCCCCGAAAGCCTTTGCGGGATCATTGCCCCGCAACAGCCAGACCGGCCGGGTTTCCGGCGCGTGTTGCGCCAACCGTGCGAGATCGGTGAGGGTGCCGATGGCGGAATGGCCCGCGCCCAGCACTGCGACGGTTTTGCCGGCATAGCGTGCGCGGTCGTTTCCGAGCACATCCGGCATGCTGTAGGCAATCCTGGCCGCCGCCGCGTCTTCGCCGATGGCGCCGAGCCCGTTGGCGCCGGCCGGATTCGGCGAATGCCAGGTGCCCGAGACGTCGATGACGGCATCAGCCCTCACGACTTTCGGGCCTTGTCCGTTCTGATAACGGATTTCGAATGGCGCGGTTTCCCGGCCTTTGGTCTTGAGTTTGTCAAAACCGATGCGGCTGACGGCGGTGACGCGACTCGAGGTGTGGATGTGTGTGCTGAGAATAGTTTTGGTCGCCAGCGGTTCAAGATAGCGCTCCAGCAATTCGGCGCCGGTCGGATAGAGCTCGGGTTCGGGAGAATTCCAGCCTGTTGTCGCCAGCAGGCGCGCCGCCGCGCGATCGATATTGTACTGCCACGGCGAGAACAGCTGAACGTGGCCCCATTGGCGCACCGCATGCCCGACCCGGTTGCCGGCTTCCAGCACGATCGGCCGCAGGCCCCGCTCCAGCACATGCGCGGCGGCGGCGAGGCCGACCGGGCCGGCGCCGATGATCGCGACGGTCTTTGTCTCACCCATGGTATCCTCCCATCAAACTAGAAATATCGAAATTTACGGCGGCAAGAAATCATGCCGCGCTCCTGGTGTCCTTGCCCTCGACCGCATCGGCGCAACACTCAGCGACCAGAAAATCCACCAGCCCCTGCATGACTTCGTAATTGGCGTGACAGACGAGGGTGGTGGCATCGCGCACTTGGGTGACGAGACCCACCACCACCAGCGCCTTGATGTGATGCGAAAGCGTCGAGGGCGCGATTTTCAACTTGTCCTGCAGGCGGCCGACCGGCAGCCCGGCAGCGCCTGCACGAATCAGCGTGCGATAGATTTTGAGCCGGGTCGGATTGCCCAGGGCCTCGAGATGTGCGGCGGCGTCATCCAGTTTCATGCCGGCATTCTGGCAAAGGCATTCGTCGTCGTCAACCGTATTTCTAGTATTATCGAAATATCAAGATCGCGCTTTGGGCGGCCTCGGCCAATAAAAATTCGCTGATGTATGTCGTCATTGCGAGGAGCGAAGCGACGAAGCAATCCAGAACCGTCCGTATCGAGAGCAAGTCTGGATTGTTTCGCTGCGCTCGCAACGACGGTAAAATAGCCGTCAGTCCCCGGGAGAAAGGCAATTTGGCTTGACAGGGAAAATTATATCCATAAATCTGGATGTATGGAATCAGAAGACGCCATTCTCGCGCTTGCGGCGCTGGCCCAATCCACCCGGCTGGACGTGTTTCGATTGCTGACCAAGCACGAGCCGGATGGATCTGGCCGCGGGCGACATCGCCAAGGCGCTGGCGGTGCCGCAAAACACCATGTCGTCACACCTTTCAGTTCTGTCCCGCGCGGGGCTGGTGTCGGCGCAACGCTTCAGCCGCTCGATTGTCTACCGCGCCGATCTGGCGCGCTTGCAGGCCGTGGTGCTGTTCATGCTCAGGGATTGTTGCGGCGGCCGGCCGGAAATCTGCGCGCCGCTGATCGAGAGCCTGACGCCGTGTTGCCCGCCGGAGCGGAAGGGGAAAGCTCAAGGGAAAGCCCGAAGGAAAGTCTATGTCTGAACCCGTCTACAACGTTTTGTTCCTGTGCACAGGAAATAGCGCACGTTCCATCCTCGCGGAATCGATCCTGCGCAAAGATGGTCACCGCCATTTCCGCGCCTTCTCCGCCGGCAGTCAGCCGAAGGGGTCCGTGAATCCGTTTGCGATCAGGGTTCTCAAGAGCCTCGATTTCCCCACGGAGAATTTGCGCTCCAAGAGCTGGGAGGAATTTGCGCGTCCCGATGCGCCCGTGATGGATTTCGTTTTCACGGTTTGCGACAACGCGGCCGGCGAGTCCTGCCCGGTGTGGCCCGGTCGACCGATGACGGCGCATTGGGGCATTGAAGACCCAGCCGAGGTCGAGGGCACCGACCTTCAAAAGGAAGCCGCGTTCATTGCGGCGCTGCGCTATCTCAAGAATCGAATCGCGGTTTTCACAAGCTTGCCGTTGGGCAGCATCGATCGTCTGTCGCTCGGAACGCGGCTGCGCGATATTGGCCGAGGCGAGGGTGCTACCACATCGCGTCCGGACGTGGCGTAACCGTCATGAACCTGTTCGAACGTTATCTTTCGCTGTGGGTGGCGCTGTGTATCGTTGCGGGCGTCGCGCTCGGACATCTCTTGCCCGGGCTGTTCGCGACTATAGCGAGCGCGGAAATCGCGCGGGTCAATCTGCCGGTGGCCGGGCTGGTCTGGCTGATGATCGTCCCGATGCTTCTGAAGATCGACTTCGGTGCGCTCGGCCAGGTGCGCGAGCATTGGCGCGGCGTCGGCGTCACGCTGTTCATCAACTGGGCGGTAAAACCGTTCTCGATGGCGTTGCTGGGCTCGCTGTTCATCGGCCATCTGTTCGCGCCATGGCTGCCGTCGGCGCAAATTCCGTCCTATATCGCCGGCCTCATTCTGCTGGCGGCGGCGCCCTGCACGGCGATGGTGTTCGTGTGGTCGAACCTGTGCGAGGGCGAGCCGCATTACACCCTGAGCCAGGTCGCGCTCAACGACGTCATCATGGTGTTTGCATTCGCGCCGCTGGTCGGCCTCTTGCTCGGCGTTGCCTCGATCACCGTGCCGTGGGCGACGCTGCTGATTTCGGTGCTGTTGTATATCGTGGTGCCCGTCATCGTCGCGCAGCTATGGCGGCGCGTCCTGATGGTCAAGGGTCCGGCGGCATTGCAGCGGACCCAGCAGGTGCTGCAGCCGGTGTCGCTGGTGGCGCTGCTGACCACACTGGTGCTGCTGTTCGCCTTCCAGGGCGAGCAGATCATCGTGCAGCCGCTGGTTATCGTGCTGCTGGCGGTGCCGATCCTGATCCAGGTCTATTTCAATGCCGGGCTTGCCTATTGGCTGAGCCGCCGCTTCGGCGTGGCCTGGTGCGTCGCCGCGCCGGCAGCGCTGATCGGCGCCAGCAATTTTTTCGAGCTCGCGGTCGCCGCCGCCATCAGCCTGTTCGGTCTCAACTCCGGGGCGGCGCTGGCCACCGTGGTCGGCGTGCTGGTCGAGGTGCCGGTGATGCTCTCGGTGGTCCATCTGGTGAAGACATCGCGCGGCTGGTATGAGGCCGGCGCCGGCTCATCGATGACCATCGAGAAGGAAGCGCGGCTATGAGCGTCACCATCTATCACAACCCGGCCTGCGGCACCTCGCGCAACACGCTGGCGATGATCCGGCAAAGCGGCGAAGCGCCTGAGGTCATCGAATACCTGAAGAATCCGCCAAGTCGCGCGCGGCTGATCGAACTGATCCGGGCGATGGCAATTCCGGTCCGCGCGCTGTTGCGTGAGAAGGGCACGCCGTACGCAGAACTGGGGCTCGCGGATCCGAAGTGGAGCGACGACCAGTTGATCGATTTCATGCTGGCGCATCCGATCCTGATCAACCGGCCGATTGTCGTGACGCCGAAAGGCACGCGGCTGTGCCGGCCGTCTGAAGCGGTGCTGGATCTGCTCGACGATCCCGTGGTTTCGTTTGTCAAAGAGGACGGCGAGGTGGTCACGCGGACGGCGTCGTAGGATACCGTCATCACTCCGCCCGTCTTTCGCCGTGCGCCATTCCACGGCATAATATCTCATGGACCTGACGCCGCGGCTGCAATTGATGAACTGGCCGGTGAGCCAGGGCCTGACCGGGCTGCCGCAAAAAACGACCTGATCCGCGGCTTCTGCGAGCGCTGCCGTGCGCAAGGGCTCGCGCTGTCGCCCTCGATCCCGATCTCGCCGCGGATGAGGCGGCGGCCGGGGGCTACGAGCGTCATCTGGCGAACTAGGAAGCCTTCGCCCGCAGCGCATACAGTCCGAGCGCCAGCAGCGCGGCCACCGTCAGCACGAGGCCGAGCGCAAACATCGCCTGATGCGATACTTTCGCGGCAAGGTAAACCCCGATCGCTGCCGCCATCATCTGCCAGAAGCCGAGCAGGGCGGAGGCCGCACCGGCCTTCTCGCCAAACGGCGACAGCGCCTGCGCGGTGCCAAGCGGATTGACGATGCCCATCCCTAACAAAAACACCGCGATTGCCGCGAGGAACGGCAGGAAGGTCGCATGGAACAGCGACACCAAGAGGATCGCAAGGCTGCCGGTTGCCGCCACGGTGAGGCCGCCCTTGATCGAGCGGTCGAGCCCGAAGCGCGGCGCCAACCGCGTGGCCAGCATGCCGGCGGCGAATACCACCATCACGGTGCCTGCGAAGAACAGGCCGAGCTCGATTGGCGTGAACTGCAGCCCCTCGATCAGGATGCGGGGTGCGGCCGAAAACATCGCGAACAGCCCGCCCATGATCAGGCTGACGGTCGCGGCCGGAACCAGGAAGCGACGATCGGCGATCAGGGCAACATAGTTTCTGGCGATGGCGAGCGGATTGAGCGGGGTCCGGGTCGCGTGATGACTTTCGCCAAGCACGGCCTCATAGCCGACGGCCCCGATGGCGGCAAAGATCCCGACAAAAGCGAATTCGGAGCGCCAGCCGAAATAATGATCGAGCGCGCCGCCGAGCAGCGGCGAGAAGCCGGGCGCTGCCGCCATCGCGATCATGATCAGTGCCATCGCGCGGCCCAGCGCCGCGCCGCTGAACAGGTCGCGGGCAATGGCGCGCGATAGCACGGAGGTGGCACAGGCGCCGGCGGCCTGGATGGCGCGGCCAGCCAGCAGGCCCGGCAGGTCATCGGCGAGGCCACACCAGACGCTGCCGGCGAAAAACACCGCAAAGCCTGTCAGCACCGGCCAGCGCCTGCCGTAACGATCCGAGATCGGCCCGACCGCGAGTTGCCCGATCGCGAATACCGCGAGGAACACCGTGATCGACGCCGTCACCTCGGCGGTCGTGACACGCAGCGAGACCGCCATCTGCGGCAGCGACGGCAGCAGGATATTGGTGGCAAGCGTTCCGGTCGCCGCCAGTGCTGCGAGCACCGCGATCTGCCGGAACGTCGAAGACACTTCCTGGCGCGGGGCCGCGGCGATCGGGGAAACGGCGTGGTCGGTCATGCAGGCTCCCGTTCGATATGGCATGATTGGCATGATACATATCATATAAAACGGGAATGGGAAGCCGATCAAGCAGCTGCGAAATGTTTGCTCGTGTCCCGGACGCGGCGCAGCGTTCTTTACGATGCGCCACAGAGCCGGAACCCATAGGAAGGGTGGGCCCCGGATCGGCAGCGCAGCGCTCCGGGCCGCTTATTTCAGGTAGTTGGAACGGCCTCTGCCCCAAAAACAGAAACGCCCGCGTAGCCGGTGGGGCGAATCAGCCGATTGAAAATTTCCAAGGAGTTTTAGACCCAGCAGAATCGACCCGCGCACCGAACCACCGTCGAGAGCCCTTCACGATCCCCGGCAGCGCTGCCGTCGTTCATTTTTCCAAATCTTTTCTCAATGAATCTGCTTAGCGCGACATCTGCCGTGCCATTGCCATTCGTTTCGACGTATCCGCCAGACCGCCACCAGCGGCCACAAACAGATTCACCGTCACGACGTATCGTTGCGCACGGACCTGGGCGAGATTGAGTTCGGCAAGTTGCTGCAGGCGCTGGGCGTCGAGCACCTGGACGATGCCTGCATTGCCGACGCCGTAGCCGAGGCGGGTCAAGCGCAGCGCCGCGCTGGCCGAGTCCAGCGCCTGTTGCTCCGTTCGCACCGAATCCGCGGCATTGGCCAGGCCATGCAGGTTGTCGGCGATCTGCTGGAAGGCGACCAGAACGGTCTGCTGATAGTCGCCGAGGGCCGCCTGGTAGGCGTCCTGCGCGGCACGCTGGCGTGCGGACAGTGCGCCGCCGTCAAAGATCGGCGCCGCAAGTCCTCCGACCAGGCTCCAGGCTGCGCCGGCCGGACCGGCCAGCAGCCCTTCCTCGGCCATCGCGGCGCTCAGCGTGACGCGAGGATAGAGATCAGCCGTCGCAACTCCCACTGCGGCGTTTGCGACACGGAGCCGGGCCTCCGCGGCGCGGATGTCGGGTCTGGCGCGCACCAGATCCGACGGGAAGGCGAGCGGAATGTTTTGCGGCAAGGTCATTTTTCTCAGGTCGAAATCCGGTGCCGCCCAGGTCGCCGGCGACTTGCCGACCAGGATGGCAAGGGCGTCCCGCGTCACGTCGAGTTGCTGATGCAAGGGCGGCAGCAACGCCCGGTCCCGATCGAGTTGGCTCTGGGCAGTCGTCACGTCGATCTGCGTGGCCACCCCGGCGCCGTGAGCGGCCTGGACGAGATCGATGTTCCGCTGATCAGACGCGATGACCCTCTGCACGACATCAATCTGCGCGCGGATCGAGCCGCTCAACAGAGCCGCGATTACCGTATCTCTTGCGACGGTCAGGCGTGCTGCGTTCAATGCCTCCTGCTGTATATCGGCATCCGCGGCCGCCAGCTCGATCCCGCGATGTGTTCCACCGAAGATATCCAGGTCGTAACTGACATTGAGGCCGCCGGTGTAGGCCGAGAACGTCGGAAAGGTGAATGCCTCCGGCCCGAGAAACGACGCACCATATTGCCGTCTGGCAAGACCGGCCGCTGCGTCTACCTGCGGATAAAGGCTTCCGCGGGCCGCCGTCACGAGTTCGCCCGCCCTGGCCACGTTTGCGCGCGCGATGTCGATGGTTTGGTTGTTGCTGAGTGCGAGCGCTACCGTCCTGTCCAATTCGGGCGATCGGAGCCGCGTCCACCAGTCCGCCTGCAGCGTCGCGCCCAAGTCCAGGCTTTGTCTGATCTCGCCGCGGCCCTGCGAGCCCAGGGCTGTCGCGTGCGCCGGAAGATAGCTCTGTTCGGTCGGACGTGCGGGCGCTGAAAAGTCAGGGCCTACAGCGCAGCCGGTGAGCGAGACGCTCGCGAGAAGCGCGGCGGCGAACCGATCTCGGCGGCGGCCCATGACCAATGCCGTCAAATTTCCCCACCAAAGCGCGGGCCGGAGAGTCGTCATAATCAGTGCGCCTCGCCGGATGAAGCAACGGTCGCTCTCTTGAGCAGAAGGGCCGCCAGCAGAGCCAACCCGAGGAGCGCGCTCTGCAGGATGATGGTGTCGCTATAGGCCAGCATGGACGCTTGCCGGCGAATGACACGGCCGACCGCGACCACCGCCTCGTGGCGCGCGAAGGCCGAGTCGCTGACGCCATGAGCCATGAAGCGGCTCGTGAGCTGGTCCAGGAGTGTGCGCGTCGCGCCGCCAAGCGGTGAGACCTGCGCGGTCAGTACGTTGGAATGGAATTGCTCGCGCTTGGTCAGGAAGGTCTGCAGCAGGGCGATGCCGATCGCGCCGCCCAGATTGCGGACCATGTTGAACAACGCTGAGGCGGACCCGGCGTGCTCACGCTGGATCCCGGCGACCGCGATCGCGGACAAAGGCGTCATGACCAGCGATTGCGCGACCGCCCGCACCAGACTGGATGAGAGGAACTGCGGTCCGGAGAAGTCGCCGGAGAAATTGATTGCCAGAAGGCTGCCGGCGATGAACAGGACGAATCCGACCCGCACCAGCCATCTCGGGTCTACATGTTTCATCACCTTGGGCATCAGAGGGAGAATGACGAGTTGCGGTAGCCCGATCCAGATCAGCACGTTGCCGATCTGCTCGGCGTTGTAGCCCTGCATGCGGGCGAGATAGAGTGGCACGACATAAATCCAGCCGTACATCGACAGGCCGAAGGACAAGTTCGCGAGCGAGCCGAGTCCGAAATTGCGTCGTGCCAGGAGTCGCAAATGCAGCAGCGGCTCCTTTCGGTACAACTGAACCAGCACGAACACCAGGAGGGCGGCGGCGGCCACGATCGACAACTCCACGATGAAGGGCGATCCGAACCAATCGTCCTTCTCGCCCTCTTCCAGCACGGTCTCCAACGAACCTAATCCGATCGCGATGGTGACGATGCCGACCCAGTCCCCCCGACGCAGCAGATCGAATTGGCGAGGAGAGGGATCGAGGGAGAACCACAGCATGGCGAGCATCAAAACGCCGGGCAGAAGGTTGACGAAGAAGATCGACTGCCAACCGAAGGTCTCGTTGCAGTAGCCGCCGATCACCGGACCGATCGCCGGGGCGAAGATCGCCGAGATGGAATAGATCGACAGGCCCACCGTATGCCGCGACGGCGGCAGCCGGGTCATGATGATGGAGAAGGCGAGCGGTATGAGGACGCCCCCTGCGAAGCCCTGCATGGCCCGGACGACGATCATCTGACTGAGAGTGGTCGTGAAGGCGCAAGCGACCGTCAACACCAGGAACAGGAAGGTGTTGGTGAGCAGATAGGTGCGCAGCGAGAACACGCGCGCCAGCCAGCCGCTGATGGGAATGACGATGATTTCCGCCACCAGATACGCGGTGGTGATCCAACCGCCATCATCGGTGCCGGCACCGATGGCGCCCTGGATGTCGGCGAGCGAGGAACTGACGACCTGTATGTTGAGGATCGCGAGGAACGCGCCCAAGGCTGCGCCAATCACGGCGATCCAGGTCTTCAGCGAAACCGCTTCCTCTTGCGGCTGAGGGGCGGAGGGTGGCGCCTGCGAGTTCAGGCGGGCGCCGGTCAGGGCGAGCGCAGGATTGGACATGCTCAATCCCCCTGGGCCTGACTGGCCGCGCGAACCTCATGCGCCCTGGTGTCGATCGAGACCTCCACCGATGAGCCCGGCCGCAGCCGGCCCATCAGGTCGTTGTCGGCCGCAAAGACGACCTTCACTGGAATGCGCTGGACGATCTTGGTGAAGTTGCCCGTCGCGTTGTCAGGGGGGAGCAGGCTGAACTCGAGGCCGCTGGCCGGCGCCAGGGTCTCGACGTGCCCTCGAATGTCCTCTCCCGGGAAGGTGTCAACGCGGATGTGCGCCGGCTGGCCGGGGTGAACGTCTGTAAGCTGGGTCTCCTTGAAATTCGCGATCACATAGAACTCGCTGCAGCGGCACCAGAGCCATCAGCTGGGTTCCGGCCTGAACGTATTGACCCAGGCGAACCGTGCGCGCGCCAACCGTGCCATCGATGGGCGCCGTTATCGTGGCGTAGCTGAGATTCAGTTCGGCCTGGCGCTTCGCTGCCTCGGCATGCGCCAGTTGGGCCTGCGCCAGTTGGCGCTGGGTGACGAGAACATCCACTTGCTGACGGGCGCTAAGGGCCGCCGCCCGTAGCCGCTCCAGGTTGGCGCCTTTCTCCTGAGCGTCGGTCGATGCATTGTCCGCCTGTTCTTCCGAGCCGTAACCGACTTTGGCCATTTTCCCTCGGCGGTCGTCGTTGCGCTGTGCGAGGCTAAGTGAGGCGGTGGCTGCGGCGACGCTGGCATCGGCTTGCTGTATCTGCGAACCTTGGGCCGTAATCTGGCTGCCCAAATTGGCAACCGAAGCCGCGGCGGCGGCCACGCCCGCCGTCGCCTCATCGAGGGCGGCGCGGAAATCCCGATCATCGATCCGGGCGAGTGTTTGGCCGGACTTGACACCCTGATTGTCGTCCACCAGCAGTTCGGCGACATACCCCGATACCCTGGGAGCGACGATCGTCGAGTCGGCCTTCACATAGGCGTCGTCCGTGGACTCGATGAACCGCCCGACGCTCCAATACTGAATTCCCATCCAGCATCCCGCCCCGGCGACCACGAGCCCGGCACAAGCGGCCATTGCTCGCCGTCCGAGTCTCTTCGTGGGCTCGTGCCGCACGGCAGCCTCGGCGCCATCCGCGCGAGGCTTCGTGCCGGCGATGTCCGCTATGCGTTCAGAAACGGTGGTCATGCCCCCAATCCTTCCGGGAAATACATCAACGACAGCTCTCTGGTTCAGGTGGCCGCCCCGTATGCCCGCCGGTGCCAAGGGCTAGTAGATCGAACGCGCGGATCGTATCCTTCCGCAACTCGGAAGGATGGAAAGTGTCAGACGAAATCAGTGATCTCCGACTGTTCGCCCGCATCGTGTCGGCGGGCAGTCTTTCAGAGACGGCAAGACGTCTGAACAGCTCCCCGCCGGCCGTGAGCCGACGGCTTGCCGCCATGGAGAGCCGGCTGGGCGCGCGACTGATTGATCGTGGCAGCCGACATTTCAGCCTGACGGAGGAAGGCAGCCTGCTTTACGAGCGCGCCGCTGCCATCCTCGCGGATCTCGATCAGATCGAAGCCGAGGTGGGTGCGAGAAGCGCAACGCCGCAGGGACATCTGCGCGTCGGCGCACCACTGGAAATAGGCCGACGTCGCTTCGCACCTCTGATCGCCGAGTTCTCTCGACGATACCCGCTCGTCACGGTCGAACTCGTCCTCACCGACGCGTTCCTGGACGTAGTCGGCGACGACCTTGATGTCGGGCTGCATATCGACGTGCCGCTTGACGGCAGCGTCATAGCGCGGAAGCTCATCTCAAGCCGCCGTGTCGCCTGCGCGTCGCCCGCTTATATCGCCAAACACGGCGTTCCGGCCCGGCCGGAGGACCTGCGCGCGCACGCATGCATCCGCCTCGTGCGCGGACGCCACGTCTTCGACAACTGGACATTCGTCGACGACAAACAGACGCTCGACGTACGAGTCCGTGGAGCGCTCTTGACCAACAATGCGGAAGTCCTGCATGGCTGGATTCTCGACGGTCACGGAATGGGATTGAAGGCGCTGTGGGATATCGAGGATGATCTCGAGGCCGGCCGGCTCGTCGAGGTCCTCGCGCCTTTCGCGCACGATACGATCAATCTCTATCTGATTTACCCTACCCGGAGCCATTTGCCGGGCCGCGTGCGGGTCTTCATAGATTTCATCGTCGACGCAGTTGGCGGTTTGCAGCGGTCAGGAGCGACCTAGGTGTGGTCCCGGAGAGTCGTGGCGCTATCCTGACAGGCCGGCGCTCTAACTCGTGATCACCAGATGCAGTTGCAAATGAGTTGCAATAAAATGGGATATCCACCATCTTCCAGGGATGGACGCACGATCCGCCGAGATATCGCCTGATTCCCTGCCGGAGGTCGTCCCAGGCCCCGCGCAGGAAGCGTCAGGCTGGCGCGGGGCACGGGGCGAGCCGTCGCTGGCGGGCATGTTCGCCTCGGTCAAGACGGCCAGGCAGGGGCCGTTCTGGCGCAAGCTGCTGGCGTTCCTTGGTCCGGGCTATCTGGTCGCGGTCGGCTATATGGATCCCGGCAACTGGGCGACCTCGCTCGCCGGTGGCTCCAAATTCGGCTACGCGCTCTTGTTCGTGGCGCTGCTGTCCAATTTGATGGCGATCGTGCTGCAGTCGCTGTGCACGCGGCTCGGCGTCGGCGCCGGGCGCGACCTCGCCCAGGCCTGCCGCGATTCCTTTCCGCGCTTTGTGTCGTGGCCGCTGTGGCTGTCGGCGGAAATCGCCATCACCGCCACCGATCTCGCCGAAGTGATCGGCACCGCCATCGGCCTCAATTTGCTGTTTCACATTCCGCTCGAGATCGGGGTGATCATCACCGCCGCCGACGTGTTCCTGATCCTGGCGCTGCAGGCGTTCGGCTTTCGCTGGATCGAGGCCTTCGTGGTGACCATGCTCGGGGTGATCGCGGCGTGTTTTGCGGTGCAGATCGCGATGGCCGATCCCAATTGGGGCGCGGTGCTCAAGGGTTTTGCGCCGAGCACCGAGATCGTGGTCAATCCGCAGATGCTCTATCTGGCGCTCGGCATTCTCGGCGCCACCGTGATGCCGCATAATCTCTATCTGCATTCCGGGCTGGTGCAGACCCGCGGCTACGGCGACGGCATCGGGGAAAAGCGCGAAGCGATCAAGCTTGCCAATATCAATTCCGCGATCGCGCTGTGGCTGGCGCTGGTCATCAACGCCTCGATCCTGATCCTGGCGGCGGCGACCTTTCACCGCGTCGGCAAGGTCGACGTCGCCGAACTCGACCAGGCCCACGCGTTCCTGGCGCCGCTGCTCGGCTCGACCATGGCGCCGACGCTGTTTGCGATCGCGCTGTTGTGCTGCGGGCTGAACTCGACCATCACCGCGACGCTGGCCGGGCAGATCGTGATGGAGGGTTTTCTCAACCTGCGGATCGCGCCGTGGCTGCGCCGCATGGTGACGCGGATGATCGCGATCGTGCCGGCGGTGATCGTGACGATCTGGGCCGGACAGAAGGCGACCGGACAGTTGCTGATCTTCAGCCAGGTGGTGCTCAGCCTGCAACTGCCGTTCGCGGTGGTGCCGCTGGTGCTGTTCACCGCCAGCCGCGCCAAGATGGGAGTATTCGTGGCGCCGCGCTGGCTGACCGCGCTCGCCACGCTGATCGCGGCGGTGATCATCGCGCTGAATGCAAAACTGGTGTGGGATTATGTCGCGGGATAATGGGGCGGCCGCGCCACATCCACACAACCGTCATCGCCCGGCTCCTTGACCGGGCGACCCCGTATTCCAGAGGCGTTAGCAATTCAGTCGAGAAGCCGCGGCGTACTGGGTCACCCGGTCAAGCCGGGTGACGACAAACTCAATCCTGCGGCTCGGATGGCACTTCGCCTGAGGCGTCGACGCGCAGCCAGCCGGAGGGGGCGAGCCGCTGCTGCGGCAGGAAGCGGCCCTTGTAGTCCATCTTCTTGGAGCCTTCGATCCAGTAGCCGAGATAGACGTACGGCAATCCCTGTCGTCGGGCGCGGGCGATGTGGTCGAGGATCATGAAGGTGCCGAGCGAGCGGCTTTCCTCCGACGGCTCGAAGAACGAATACACCATCGACAGCCCGTCGCTGAGCACGTCGGTCAGCGCCACCGCGACCAGATCCGCGCCGCGGCCGGTGATGCCGCTGTCGATGCCGCGGCGGCGATATTCGATGATGCGGGTTTCGACGTGGCTGTCCTCCACCATCATGGCGTAATCGAGCACGGTCATGTCGGCCATGCCGCCATGGCGATGGCGCTGGTCGAGATAGGCGCGGAACACCGAATATTGCTCCGAGGTCGGCACCGCGCTGCGCTGTTCGCCGACGATGTCGGCGTTGCGGGCGAGAATCTTGCGGAAATTGCGCGAGGGCCGGAATTCGTTGGCGACGACGCGCACCGAAACGCAGGCGCGGCACTGGTCGCAGGCCGGGCGATAGGCGATCGACTGGCTGCGCCGGAAGCCGCCATGGGTGAGCAGGTCGTTGAGGTCGCCGGCCTTGTCGCCGACCAGATGCGTGAACACCTTGCGCTCATGCCGGCCCGGCAGATACGGGCAGGGCGAGGGCGCCGTCAGGTAGAATTGCGGGGTGTCACGCGAATGCTGGGTCACGGAACGTCGTCAGCCTCCGAAGCAGCTGATGGACAGCATCGCGCCGCGGAGGCTGATGGTCAATCGGTTTGCCAAACAGTTTACCGACGTCAGAACGAGCGCGCCGGTTGCGCCATTGGGCTGCGGACCGAGCTGTTGATGACCACGGTTCCCAGCACGATATCGTGCAGCAGCCGGCGGCGGCCGTTGAACAACCCGATCAGCAGAATCAGCGGCGTCAGGAACGATACCGATACCCAGAACGCGACCGCATGCATGGCGCCCAGCACGAAATAGCCCGGCGCGCCGTACCAGGTGCGCATCTCCAGATCCATCATCCGCATGCCGATGGTAGCCGAATGCGGCCCGCCCAGCGACGCGCCGTAATAGACCAGCGCCCAGATCACCGAGGCCGGCGATACCAGCCAGAACAACACCCAGCCGAGCCCCAGCGTGACCACGCCGAACACGGCAATGAAGATGACCGCCAGGATCACCGGGATCGACAGCACCACGAGGTCGATCAGGAACGCGAACACCCGCCGCGTCAGCACGCCGCGAAACAATTCCGGCTGTGTCAGGGGATCGAAGGCGTGCGGCTGAAAATTCGCACCGCCATTGCGCCAGGCCCCGCCACCCGTATTACCCGAACCGCTCGCAGACATGATCAGTCCTCCCGACTGTGCCGTCACCTTGCAGGAAATGGGAACTGACTGTCCTCGGCCGCAAGAGGATAGCCTCACCACCCCGCCGTCATTGCGAGGAGCCAACGGGTCGTGCGAATGCGCGCCCGGTGACAGGCTCCGCGACGAAGCAATCCAGTCTTCCCGTCGGTAATGACGGGGCGAGACGAGGGCCTCCGCTCGCCAGCAATCAGCCTTCCATCTTCAGCTTTTCCGCCGCCTGCGGCGCGAAGTAGGTCAGGATGCCGTCGGCGCCGGCGCGCTTGAACGCCAGCAGGCTTTCCATCATGGCCCGCTCGCCGTCGATCCAGCCATTGCCGGCGGCGGCGGCGATCATCGCGTACTCGCCGGACACCTGATAGACGAAGGTCGGCATCGCGAAGGTGTCTTTGACCCGCCGCACGATGTCGAGATAGGGCATCCCCGGCTTCACCATCACCATGTCGGCGCCTTCGGCGATGTCGAGTTCGACCTCGCGCAGCGCCTCGTCGGAATTGGCGCTGTCCATCTGATAGGTGCGCTTGTCGCCGGTCAGCGTCTTGGCCGAGCCGATGGCGTCGCGGAACGGGCCGTAGAAGGCGGAGGCGTATTTCGCCGCATAGGACATGATCTGCACGTCGAGAAATCCCGACAGCGTCGAGCGCCTCGCGGATCGCGCCGACGCGGCCGTCCATCATGTCCGACGGCGCGATGATGTCGCAGCCGGCTTCGGCCTGCACCAGCGCCTGCCGCACCAGCACCGCGACCGTCTCGTCGTTGAGGATGCGGCCGTCCTCGATCAGGCCGTCATGGCCGTGGCTGGTGAAGGGATCGAGCGCCACGTCGCAGAGCACGCCGAGGCCGGGAAATTCCTTTTTGATCGCGCGCACCGACTGGCACACCAGATTGTCCGGATTGAGCGCCTCGGAGCCGTGCTCGTCGCGCAAGCGACGGCTCGGTATAGGGAAACAGCGCGATGCAGGGGATGTTCAGCTTCACCGCGCGCTCGGCGTCGCGCACCGCCTGATCGACGCTGAGCCGCTCGACGCCGGGCATCGAGGCGACCGCCGGCGCGCTTGTTGTGGCCATCGACCACGAACAGCGGCCAGATCAGATCGTCCGTGGTGAGAACGTTTTCCCGCACCAGCCGGCGCGCCCATTCCGCCTTGCGATTGCGGCGCGGGCGCACCGCCAGATCGAGGGCGGGGGCGGCGAGGGCGGCCGGCCGCGCGCGGCGTGTCGCGCATTTCGATCGGACGTCCGAATTTGATCGCCATGTGATTGTTTCTCCCGAGGCGCGGCAGGCTGGATTTGACCCGTTCCAAAGCCTAGCACCTTGCAAGGCTGCCGTCACCGCAGCCTTGACCTGCCGCAAGCCCGATTGATTTTGCCGCGCCGAGGGGTCATGACTTCCTGGATGAAGGCGTATTCCCGGTCATGAACAGCACTCCCGCATGTCTGAACCCCCCTCGCGC
Source organism: uncultured Alphaproteobacteria bacterium (assembly GCA_963734795.1). Taxonomy (GTDB): domain Bacteria; phylum Pseudomonadota; class Alphaproteobacteria; order Rhizobiales; family Xanthobacteraceae; genus Bradyrhizobium. Next base: position 410,472 of record CAVTIW010000003.1, on the reverse strand, counting down.
GATCCGCCGCGGGACAACGCGTCGCGGGACAACGCGATGTCGGTGGCGGCGATTTCGTCCGAACGGATCGAATCCGACGACAACGTGTGGACCCGGCGGCTGGTGTTTTTCCTGCGCATCATGGCGGTGGTCTCGGTGGCCAAGGGTCTCTATCACTGGGCCCAGGTCACGGGCTTTGTCGGCGGCGAGGAAGACGCGTTCGAAAACCAGCCGATGGCCTGGCAAACCGCGACCGTGTATTTCGCGGTGATCGAACTGGTCGCCGCGGTGGGACTGTGGCTGGCGACGCCGTGGGGCGCGGTGGTGTGGCTGACCACCGTGGTGTCGATGGCGGTGATCGAGCTGATGTTTCCGGGAATCTATGGCGGCAGCCTGATGGTGGTGGGCTGTCGAGGCCGTGATGCTGGCGGCCTATCTGGCGCTGGCCTGGATGGCCGCGCGCGAACGGCCGCCGTAGCGGCCTGAAATAGCGACCTGAAATTTCAAATGGCGATCTGAAATTCGCAGGCGTGCAAAAATTCGCGTTCGCATCGCTTAAAATTTTCGGCATTTTTCGCGGTAACTTTTCAGTCACCCTAATGCGGCCGTCATACCTGTTACGCAGACGTTTCGAATTTGAACTGATCCTGTTTCCATATGCGACAGCAGAGGCAGACGAAGCGTGAACAGGGCGTCGCAACCGTCAATGAAAGGTTGCGAAAAGCCCTTTGTCCATGGGCTTAATCCGCGATTCACTGTCTTAAATTCATGATCTCTTTATTGTCTTATTTAAGCTGATCTTCAAACCGCCCCCTTAAGTTGAGGCTATCAGACGGGACACAAGTTTCGTCGAATAAGTCGATAAAAACGACAACAGGGGAAGTGTCATGATGAAAGCCGTTGCAACGGCGGTGGAAACCGCTGAACGCGCTCCCGGCCAAGCTCCGGTGCAGCCGCTCTATCTCGAAGCGTTGACGTTGGTGGAGCGGCTGCATCGCCGCCTGCTCGACGTCATCAAGGATGAATTCGATCGCCGCGGCCGCGCCGACATCAATTCGGTGCAGGCGCTGCTGCTCTATAATATCGGCGACAAGGAATTGACCGCGGGCGAGCTGCGCACGCGCGGCTATTACCTCGGCTCCAACGTCTCCTACAATCTGAAGAAGCTGGTCGAACTCGGCTTCCTCGATCATCAGCGCTGCCGCGTCGATCGCCGCTCGGTCCGCATCCGCCTGACCGCGCAGGGCCAGGAAATCCGCCGCATCGTCGACGCGCTCTATCAGAAGCACGTCAAGACCGTGGAGCAGGTCGGCGGCATCTCGAACGAGGAGTTCGCGACCCTGAACAAGTCGCTGCACCGGCTCGAGCGGTTCTGGACCGACCAGATCCTGTATCGGCTCTGAGACTTTTTTCGACGGAAAAGGCCAAGCCGGCGTTTCAACAAGACCGGCAGCCAGCTGAATAAGATCCCAAAGACTTCCCCCAAGCGCATCGGTCCGGTTTTCCGGACCGGTGCGTTTTGTTGTGTGGCACCGCAAAAAAATAGGTTTCCGAAATGGAACTTGTTCCGGGCGTGGCGCTTTATCACTCCGTATCGGAGGACTGAGGTCATGCTGGTCGAGCGCGGATTGCAGGTGATGAATGTCGAGGTGGTTGGCGATGCCTATGCCATCGCCTCGAACTATCTTCGCAAGACCGGCGCCATCGCCGACGGCATCGCCACCGATGAACGGCTGCTCGAAATCATCGTCGATCTGTTTCACCGCGGCGAATACAACAAGATCAGGCTCGCCAACAAGGCGATTGCAAAGCTCGAAGCCGCCGAACCTGTCTGAACCACGCCAATCCGAGTCACACGACAAGAGGATGCCATGGAAGCCGCCATCGACCGCATCATGCAGACCTATGCGCTGCTGGTGAACCGCTCCGCGGCCGCCAGCGAGGAAGCCCGCGCCAAGGTGACCGACTACATCGCCAAATTGTTCGAGGCCGGCGAAAAGGACCCGCATCGCCTGACCGTGTGCGGGCTGACCTATTTGCGCGAACTCGACGGCAGCACCGATCCGGTCAAGGCCGGGTTTACCGGGCTGTGAGTGGCGACAGCGCGTTGCGCCTCGCCTCTCCACACTTGGCCGTCATACCCGCGAAAGCGGGTATCCAGTACGCTGCGGCTTTTCGATTTGCACCAACGCTCTGGGAATACTGGATCGCCCGGTCGAGCCGGGCGAAGACACCGATATGCGCAAACCGCTGCCCTTTATCAAACACGCCTGTTAAACCTCGGAACTCCAGAAGAACTCTGAGGAATCCCCATGCTTACCCTCCATCATCTCAACGACTCCCGCTCGCAACGGATCCTGTGGCTGCTGGAAGAGCTCGGCACGCCCTATGAGATGAAGCGCTACCAGCGCGACGCCGTCACGCGGCTGGCGCCGCCGGAATTGACCGCGGTGCATCCGCTCGGCAAGTCGCCCGTCATCACCGACGGCGATATCAAAATCGCGGAATCCGGCGCCATCGTCGATTACGTCATCCGCCGTTACGGGCAAGAAAGCGGTAAACCCGCGATGATGCCGGCGCCCGGCGGCGCCGAGTACGAGGCCTACAACGAGTGGCTGCATTATTCGGAAGGCTCGGCGATGCTGCCGCTGATGCTGAACCTCTATGTCGGCAGGTTGAAGGAGGCGGGCGCTCCCCTGCATCCGCGGATCGACGGCGAGATGGCCAACCATCTCGGTTATGTCGACGGCGCGCTGAAAGGCCGCGAGTTCTTTGTCGGCAAATCGCTGACCGGCGCCGACATCCAGATGAGCTTTGTCGGGGACATGGCGAAAGTGTTCGACAAGCTCGGGCCATATCCCAATCTCGGCGCCTGGCTGTCGCGCATGCATGCGCGGTCGGCGTTCCAGCGCAGCATCGAGAAGGGCGGGGCGTACCGGTTCGCGAAGTAGGAACGTCGTCTCTCCGCCCGTTGCGGCGGTGGGGGCATCGTGTCCCGGGCGCAGGGCAGCATGAGCGCAGCGAAATGATGCGCTGCAGACCCGAGACCACTTTTTCGCAACATCCTTGGGTCCCGGATCAGCGTCGCACCCCCGGAGGGTCCCGCCAAGGGCGAGGAAGTTTGGACCGAGGACTGGCGACCCCACCATATCTTGCATAAATATCAGGCGCATACCGCAAGCGCTTGGCCATTTCCGGCCGATGTGCTATTTCGCTGACGCCGCTTTCGACCGCCACACATGACCGCCCGCAGCTCGCCTAACAGGCTGCGGCGGTGGAGATATTTCGTCCATGAGCTCTCCTTCCAGCGCCCAGACCGCCTCCGCGCCCGACTCGTTCTTCACGGCCCCCCTGACCGAGGCCGATCCCGATATCGCGGCCGCGATCCGCGGCGAACTCGGCCGGCAGCGCCACGAGATCGAGTTGATCGCCTCGGAAAACATCGTCAGCCGCGCGGTGCTGGAAGCGCAGGGGTCGGTGCTGACCAACAAATATGCCGAGGGCTATCCGGGCAACCGCTATTACGGCGGCTGCGAATGGGTCGACGTGGTGGAAACGCTGGCGATCGAGCGCGCCAAGAAACTGTTCGGCGCGGGCTTTGCCAATGTGCAGCCCAACTCGGGCAGCCAGATGAACCAGGCGGTGTTCCTGGCGCTGCTCGCGCCCGGCGATACCTTCATGGGTCTCGATCTCGCCGCCGGCGGCCATCTCACCCACGGTTCTCCCGTCAACATGTCCGGCAAATGGTTCAAGGCTTCGCATTACACGGTGCGGCGCGAGGATCAGATCATCGACATGGATGCGGTGGCGAAGCAGGCCGAAGAGGTCAAACCGAAACTGATCATCGCCGGCGGATCGGCCTATTCGCGGTCGTGGGATTTCAAGCGCTTTCGCGAGATCGCCGACAGCATCGGCGCCTATCTGATGGTGGACATGGCGCATTTCGCCGGCCTCGTCGCCGGCGGCGTGCATGCTTCGCCGGTGCCGCACGCCCATGTCACCACCACCACCACCCACAAGTCGCTGCGCGGCCCGCGCGGCGGCCTGATCCTGTGCAACGACGAGGCGCTGGCCAAGAAATTGAACTCGGCGATCTTCCCGGGCCTGCAGGGCGGCCCCTTGATGCATGTGATCGCGGCCAAGGCGGTGGCGTTTGCCGAAGCGCTGCGGCCGGACTTCAAGATCTACGCCAAGAACGTGGTCGAGAACGCCAAGGCGCTGGCGGAGAGTTTGCGCGCGCAGGGTTTTGATATCGTCTCCGGCGGCACCGACAACCATCTGATGCTGGTCGATCTGCGGCCCAAGGGCCTCAAGGGTAACGTCTCGGAAAAGGCCCTGGTGCGCGCGGCCATCACCTGCAACAAGAACGGCATTCCCTACGATCCCGAAAAACCGTTCGTCACCTCGGGGCTTCGCCTCGGCACGCCGGCGGCGACCACGCGCGGTTTTGGCGTCGCCGAATTCAAGCAGGTCGGCGGCCTGATCGCCGAAGTGCTCAACGCCATCGCGCAGTCGCAGGACGGCACCGCGCCGAAGGTGGAAGCCGCGATCAAGGAACGGGTCAGGGCGCTGACCGACCGCTTTCCGATCTACAGTTGAGGTCTTGCAGTAAGGTTTAAGCCGGATGCGTTGCCCAAGCTGCAACAGTCTCGATACCCAGGTGAAGGATTCGCGTCCGACCGAGGATTCCGCCGTGATCCGGCGGCGGCGGGTATGCGTCACCTGCAATTTCCGCTTCACCACCTTCGAGCGGGTGCAGCTGCGCGAACTCACGGTGATCAAGCGCAATGGCCGCCGGGTGCCGTTCGACCGCGACAAGCTGGTGCGCTCGCTGCAGATCTCCTTGCGCAAGCGCCCGGTCGATCCGGAGCGGGTCGAGAAGATGGTCTCGGCGATCGTGCGCGAGCTTGAAAGCGGCGGCGAAGCCGAGATTTCTTCCGAGGCGATCGGCGAGATCGTGATGGAGCATCTGCGCCAGCTCGACGACGTCGCCTATGTCCGCTTCGCCTCGGTCTACCGCAACTTCCGCGAAGCCAAGGACTTTGAAGCCGTGCTCGGCGAACTCTCCGGCGACGACGAAGCGCGGCTGGCCCTGTTACGCAAATGATCTTCCGCATTCTGGAAGACCAGTTCGCGCAGAAATCGAAAGCGTCGAAAGCCGCCGACCGGCGCTTCATGGAGCTGGCATTGGCGCTCGGGCGGCGCGGGCAGGGCCGCACCTGGCCCAATCCCGCCGTCGGCGCGGTCGTGGTCAAGGACGGCGTCATTGTCGGCCGTGGCTGGACCCAACCCGGGCGGACGGCCGCATGCCGAGCCGGAGGCGCTCCAGCGCGCCGGCGCGGCCGCCCGCGGCGCCACGCTCTATGCGACGCTGGAGCCGTGTTCGCATACCGGCAAGTCGCCGCCCTGCGCCGACGCCATCATCGCCGCCGGCATCGCCCGCGTGGTGTCGGCGATCGAGGATCCCAATCCGGAAGTAGCCGGGCAGGGCCACGCCAGACTGCGCGCTGCCGGCATCACGGTCGATATCGGGCTGTGCGCGGCGGAGGCGGCGCACGATCACGCCGGGCATTTCAGGCGCATCCGCGACAAGCGGCCCCACATCATCCTCAAGCTCGCGGTGTCGTCGGACGACAAGATCGGTGCGGCCGGCCGCAAGCCGGTCGCGATTTCAGGCGAGGCCGCGCGGGCGCGGATGCATCTGCTGCGCGCGCAATGCGACGCCATCCTGGTCGGAATCGGCACCGTGCGCGCGGACGATCCGCTCTTGACCTGCCGGCTGCCGGGCATGGAAGCGCGTTCGCCGGTGCGGGTGGTGCTGGATCGCGCGCTGCGCATATCCGGCACCAGCCGGCTGGTTCATTCCGCGCGCGAGACGCCGCTGTGGGTGATGACATCGGACCTTGCGGAGGCGCCGGCCGCGATGAAGCTCGGCGCCGCCGGCGCGCATGTCATGCGCGTGGCGACCACGTCCACGCCGCCGCCGGGGCTCGATCTTCCGGCCGTGCTGCATGCGCTGGCGGAGCAGGGCATCACGCGGCTATTGGTCGAAGGCGGCGCGCGGGTGGCGTCCTCCTTTGTCGCCGCCGGCCTCGTCGACGAAGTCTGGCTGCTGCGCGGCCCCGATCCGGTCGGAGCCGATGGCGTGCCAGCGCTGGAGGCGTTGCCGCTGACATCGATCACGCAGTCGCCCGGGTTTCGTGTTCGTGCTAGCGAGACGCTGCAAAAGGATACCCTGACGATTTACGAGCGGGCATAAACATCCAGGTTCGTCATGCCCGGCCAAAAGCGCGAAGCGCGTCTTCGCGCTGGATGTGCCGGGCATCCACGTCTTGGCCGCAAATGACAGGGAAGACGTGGGTGGCCGGGACAAGCCCGGCCATGACGGAAATTGGATTGAGGACATTCAATGTTCACCGGCATTGTCACCGACATCGGCGAGATCGTCAGCCTGACGCCAACGGCGCAGGGCCAGTTGCATCGGCTGCGCATCGCCTGCCGCTACGACCGCGCCACCATCGCCGACGGCGCCTCGATCGCCTGCAGCGGCGTCTGTCTCACCGTGGTGGCGTCAGGCGTCGCGGCTGACAAAACCTGGTTCGATGTCGATGCCGCCGCCGAGACGCTCGGCATGACCACGGCGAAGCACTGGAGCGTCGGGACACACGCTCAATCTGGAGCGTGCGCTCAAAATCGGCGACGAACTCGGCGGCCATATCGTCGCCGGGCATGCCGACGGCATCGCCGCCATCGTGCAGCGCGACGATCTGCCCGACATGGCGCGGTTCGAATTGCGAACCACGCGCGAGCTGGCGCGCTTCGTCGCCGCCAAGGGCTCGGTGACGCTGGACGGCGTGTCGCTGACGGTAAATACGGTGCGGGACGTGCTGTTTTCGGTGCTGATCATTCCGCACACCCTCAAGGTCACCACGCTCGGCAGCTGGCGCGCCGGTAGCGAGGTCAATCTCGAGGTCGATCTGATGGCGCGCTATGCGGCGCGGCTCTCGGAAATGAAGTAGAGGCAGCCCTTGGCATCGGGGTTTGCTGCGCCTAAAAGCAGCACGAATTCCTCATGGTGAGGAGGCGCTCTGGCGCCGTCTCGAACCATGAGATTGTCATGTTCATCCTTCGAGACGCGACCGAGTGGCCGCTCCTCAGGATGAGGTCAACCGGAATAATTTGATGGCAGACGCGCGGCGCGCACAGTTGAAAGATCAGACCGACATTTCAGGCGCGCGCGCGCTGATTGTCGAGGCGCGGTTCTATGACGATATCCAGGATGCGTTGCTGGAAGGCGCGGTCGCGGAGCTGAAGGCCGCCGGCGTCAGCCACGAGGTCATCACCGTGCCCGGGGCGCTGGAAATTCCGGCGGCGATCGCGATCGCGCTCGATGCCGCCGAGAGCCACGGCAAACCCTACGACGCCGCGATCGCGCTCGGCTGCGTGGTCAGGGGCGACACCATCCATTTCGAAATCGTCTCGATGGAATCCTCGCGCGCGCTGATGGATCTCGCGGTGGCGCGAAAAATACCGCTCGGCAACGGCATCATCACCGTCAACACCGATGCCCAGGCGTGGGCGCGGGCGCGCGCCAGCGAACTCAACAAGGGCGGCGATGCCGCGCGCGCCGCCTTGGCGATGCTGCGGATCAAGCGCCGGCTGACGCGGACCTGACCATGGCAGAGAACAAAAACAACAACGAGAAGAAGCCGGCCAAAGGTGCGGACAAGGGCGCGGACAAGAAAGCCAACCGGCGCGGCGCGGCGCGGCTCGCCGCGGTGCAGGCGCTGTATCAGATGGACATCGGCGGCGCCGGGATCAACGACATTTTTGCCGAATTCGAAAGTCACTGGCTCGGCGGCGAGGTCGAAGGCGACAAATATCTGCCGGCCGAGGCGGCGTTCTTCCGCGACGTGGTCTCCGGCGTGGTGCGCGACCAGGCCAAACTCGATCCGCTGATCGACGAGGCGCTGTCGAAGGGCTGGCCGCTGAAGCGGATCGACGCCATCCTGCGCGCGGTGCTGCGCGCCGGTTCCTACGAACTGGAGCATCGCAAGGACGTGCCCGCACGCGTCGTGGTGTCGGAATATGTCGACGTCGCCCATGCCTTTGTCGATGGCGACGAGACCGGCATGGTGAACGCGGTGCTCGACCAGATCGCCCGCCAGTTCCGCGCCGATGAGTTTGTGCGGGCAGGCGGCTGAGATGACATTCACCGGACGGCTTCAGGGCTGGTACGGTTTGGGACGCTGCGCCGGCCACATATTCTGCTGTCGTCATCCGCGAAAGCGGATGATCCAGCACGCTGCGGCCCCTCGATTCATCATCAGCGCCTGTGGAATACTGGGTCGCCCGGTCAAGCCGGGCGATGACGGCTATCTGGCGGATCGCGCGTCATGATTGAACGCCAAACTGAACGCCAGGACGATCCCTCCGCGGAAGACTCGCTGATCGCGCGTTACTTCCGGCCCATCGCGACCGATCCCGGCGCCTTCGATCTCGGCGACGACGCCGCGATCCTGCAAGCGCGCGGCGACGACATCGTGGTGACGACCGACGCCATCGTCGAAGGCGTGCATTTTCTACCCGACGATCCGCCGGACACCATCGCGCGCAAGGCGCTGCGGGTAAACCTGTCCGATCTAGCCGCCAAGGGCGCAAGCCCGGCAGGCTTTGTGCTGACGCTGGCGCTGCGGGCCGCCGACGATTCGCTGGCTGGCTCCGTTCGCGCGCGGGCTTGGCGAGGACGCCGCATTGTTCGGCTGCCCGCTGCTGGGCGGCGATACGGTGTCGACGCCGGGGCCGCTGATGATCTCGGTCACGGCGTTCGGCCGGGTCTCTGCGGGCAAGATGGTCCACCGCAGCGGCGCGAAACCCGGCGACCGCGTCGTGGTGACGGGGACGATCGGCGATGCCGCGCTCGGCCTCGATATCCTGAAGGGCGGCGCGGCCGCTGCCGCGCTCGCCGCGGATGCCGCGGCAAGGCAGATGCTGGTCGGACGCTACCGGATGCCGCAGCCGCGCAACGCGCTGGCGACGGCGGTGCGCGATCATGCTCATGCGGCGATGGACGTGTCCGATGGTCTTGCCGGCGATCTCGCCAAGCTGTGCAGCGGCCTCCGGCGTGTCTGCCGCGATCGACGCGCAAAGTATTCCGCTGTCCGCGGCTGCCGCGACATTGCGGGCGCGCGGCACCGTCGGCATCGAGGCGATCGTCTCCGGCGGCGACGATTACGAGATTTTATGCGCGATCCCCGAGAATCGCTTTGACGCGTTCGCGCAAGCCGCCGGGGTCGCCGGGGTGGCCGTGACCTCGATCGGCACCATCATCGCCGGACCGTCAGTTCCGAGGTTCCTGGACGGGCAGGGCAGGGAGATAGCGCTGCGCGCGCCTGTCTTACAGCCATTTCTAGGGTTTTTGCGAAAACTCGGCCTTCTCCGGTTTGAGGTAAATACCTGCCGAAATCGACCGTTTTGCCCCTCCGCGGCGTTGCGCCCGGCATGTGATTTTGGCATGGTCCCGCCGATTTAAGGCCGCCCTTTGGGCAGGGCAGGCCTTCTTTTTATGCGCCCGCCGCTCCCGCGGTGATGGGCTTGGGCAAGAATCAGGATCTGAGGCAAATTCAATGACAGCATTATGGGTGATCGTGCTCTGCGGAGCGCTTTCCATCGTTTACGCCATCTGGGCGACGGCATCGGTCTTGAAGGCCGATGCCGGCAATCCGCGGATGCAGGAAATCGCGGCCGCGGTGCGCGAGGGCGCGCAGGCCTATCTCAAGCGCCAATACATGACGATCGGTATGGTCGGCATCGTGATCTTCGCGCTGCTGGCCTACTTCCTCGGCATGCTGGTGGCCGTCGGGCTTCCTGATCGGCGCGATGCTGTCGGGTGCTGCCGGCTTCATCGGCATGAACGTCTCGGTCCGCGCCAATGTGCGCACCGCGCAGGCGGCGACCACGTCGCTGGCCGGCGGACTTGAACTCGCCTTCAAGGCCGGCGCGATCACCGGCATGCTGGTGGCGGGTCTGGCGCTGCTCGGCGTCACCATCTACTTCGCGTTCCTTACGCATTTCCTCGATCTGGCTCCCAACAGCCGCACCGTGGTCGATGCGCATGGTGGCGCTCGGCTTCGGCGCCTCGCTGATCTCGATCTTCGCCCGTCTCGGCGGCGGCATCTTCACCAAGGGCGCCGACGTCGGCGGCGATCTCGTCGGCAAGGTCGAGGCCGGCATTCCCGAGGACGATCCGCGCAACCCGGCCACCATCGCCGACAACGTCGGCGACAATGTCGGCGACTGCGCCGGCATGGCCGCCGACCTGTTCGAGACCTATGCGGTGACCGCGGTCGCCACCATGGTGCTGGCCGCGATCTTCTTCGCGACCTCGCCGCTGCTGGTGAACATGATGACGCTGCCGCTGGCGATCGGCGGCATCTGCATCATCACCTCGATCATCGGCACCTTCTTCGTCAAGCTCGGCGCCAACCAGTCGATCATGGGCGCGCTGTACAAGGGCCTGATCGCAACCGGCGTGCTGTCGCTGCTTGGCGTCGCCGGCGTGATCAACTGGCTGGTCGGCTTCGGTCCGCTCGAGGGCGTCAAATTCACCGGCATGGCGCTGTTCGAATGCGGCATCGTCGGCCTCGCCGTCACCGGGCTGATCATCTGGATCACCGAATACTACACCGGCACCGAATATCGCCCGGTGAAGTCGATCGCGGCGTCGTCGGTGACCGGTCACGGCACCAACGTGATCCAGGGTCTGGCGATCTCGATGGAATCCACCGCCGGTCCGGCGCTGGTGATCATCGCCGGCATCCTCGTCACCTACAGCCTTGCCGGCCTGTTCGGCATCGCCATTGCCACCACCACCATGCTGGCGCTGGCCGGCATGATCGTGGCGCTCGACGCCTTCGGTCCGGTCACCGACAATGCCGGCGGCATTGCCGAAATGGCCGGCCTGCCCAAGGAAGTCCGCAAAGCCACCGACGCGCTCGACGCGGTCGGCAACACCACCAAGGCGGTCACCAAGGGCTATGCGATCGGTTCCGCCGGTCTCGGCGCGCTGGTGCTGTTCGCCGCCTACAATGAAGACCTCAAATACTTCATCGCCAACGGGGTGAAGTTCCCTTACTTCCAGGGCGTCATCCCCGACTTCTCGTTGAACAACCCCTACGTCGTGGTCGGCCTGCTGTTCGGCGGCCTGCTGCCGTACCTGTTCGGCGCGATGGGCATGACGGCGGTCGGCCGCGCGGCCGGCGCGATCGTCGAAGAAGTGCGGCGTCAGTTCCGTGAAAAGCCGGGCATCATGAAGGGCACCGACAAGCCGGATTACGGCAAGGCGGTCGATCTCCTGACCAAGGCGGCGATCAAGGAAATGATCATTCCGTCGCTGCTGCCGGTGTTGTCGCCGATCTTCGTCTATTTTGTCATTTTCGGCATTGCAGGCGGTGGTGCTGCCGGCAAGTCGGCGGCGTTCTCGGCGGTCGGCGCGATGCTGCTCGGCGTGATCGTGACCGGCCTGTTCGTCGCGATCTCGATGACCTCGGGCGGCGGCGCCTGGGACAACGCCAAGAAGTACATCGAGGACGGCCATTACGGCGGCAAGGGCTCCGACGCCCACAAGGCCGCGGTGACCGGCGATACCGTCGGCGATCCCTACAAGGATACGGCGGGTCCCGCGGTCAACCCGATGATCAAGATCACCAACATCGTGGCGCTGCTGCTGCTGGCGATCCTGGCGCACTGAGCGGCGAAGTCTGATCGAAACGAAAAACCCCGCGGTGCAAGCCGCGGGGTTTTTGTTTGAGGTGCGATGACTTCGGATGTTTCCCGGTTGCCGCGCAGCGCGCGTGGTGCGCTGCTGATCCGGGGTCCACCATCATGGTGTTTTGACGCGGGTCCCGGCGCCGCGGAGCGTCACGTCGTGCCGCACCGCGTCCGGGTCGCGAGGTGCAGCCTGGCTAATGGAAGCTGATAAGCTTGAACAGCGGCGTCAGGTAGCTGAGTTCCTGGCCCGATGTCGGCGTGGTGCGGCTGATGAAGTCGAAGATCTTGCCGTCCTGCAGTCCGTAATTGGCGAGCCGCTGCACCTGGCGGTTCTTGTCGAAATAGATCGCGATCACCCGCTGATCGACCAGCTGCTGGTTCATGAACGCGACCTTGCGTTCGGCGCGCTGCGAAATGTAGTAAAACACCTCGCCGTTGAGGGTGGCGACCGTGGATGGCGTCCCCATCACGATCAGCACCTGATCCTGGCTGGCGCCGATCGGAATTTGCTCGAGCGCGCCGGCCGGCAGGATATAGCCCTTCTGAAACTGTTCGCCGACGCAGCCGCCCAGCGCTACGCAGGCCACGACGATGGCCGCGGCTGTGCGCAGGCCGCGCCAGCGCGCAGCCAGTCCGCGCGGAGAACGCACGCGTGAGCATGCGGCTCGTCTCGAATCATTGCGGAATGGGTCCCGTCCCCTTGCATCGCGCGAGGCGTTGACGTACCGGGCAGCACGTCGGATTGCAACATGCGCGGGTTCCCAATACGCAAACCTCTGGGGCTCGCTTGCGGAACCCACAATGCTTTGGCCGTTCAATCACTTCAGGAAACCCCGGATACCCTCGCGCGGCACCATTGAGGCCATCTATGGCATGATCGTGACGCAAGCGCGAGAACCGTTGTTTTATCGGGACTTGGGCGTGCCGGATACGGTTAACGGCCGTTTTGATCTGCTGGTGCTGCATTTGTGGATGGTATTGCGGCGGCTGCAGTCGATCGAGGGCGGTGCGGGCCTTTCCCAGACGCTGTTCGATCGCTTCTGCGAGCGATATGGACGCCAATTTGCGCGAAATGGGGGTCGGCGATCTCACCGTCCCGAAGCGCATGCAGGCCTTCGGGGAGGCCTTCTACGGCCGGACCGCGGCCTACGATCTGGCGTTGTCGGCAGGCGAGGAGCCGCTGGCGCAGGCGCTGTGCAAGAATATCCTGAACGGAGAGGCAATCGAAAAAGCCCGGCGGCTTGCCCGCTATGCCGAGGCGGCCATCGCAGCCCTGGACGGACTCGACGAAGCGGCGTTGCGGGGCGCATCCTGGAAATTTCCCTCGCCAGCGCAAGCCGGCGCGCAGCCATGAACAGAACCAGCAGCATGACCGACAAAGCCGATCCCTGGAGCGTTCCCATCGTCGTGGCGCAAATACCGGACACCGGATTGCATCGCGATATCGAAGCCGACCAGGCGGACGCGCGATGCGATGGCCGAAGTCGCGGGCCTGCGCGAAATCATGTCAGCGAGCGCTTCGCTTGACGTGACCCCCGAGAGCGGAGGCCGCGTCCATGTCGCAGGCCGGGTCCGGGCCCGGATCGGGCAAACCTGTGTGGTTTCGCTCGATCCGATCGAGAACGATATCGACGAGCCGATCGATCTGATTTTCGCGCCGCCCGAGCAAATTCCCGAACTGGCCGACCTCGTCGATGAGGCGGCCGAAAGCGACGCCGAAATTCCGGACCCGCCGGAGCCGATCGAAAATGGCGTCATCGATCTTGGCCGGGTGGCGACCGATGCGTTGTTCCTGGGCGATCGATCCCTATCCACGCAAGCCGGATGCGGTTTTCGAGCCGCCGGTCGTCGCCGCCGATCCCGAAGACCATCCATTCGCCGCGCTGAAGGCGCTGCAGCCCGGCGCAAAACCGCGCGGTCCGAAGAAGCCCAAGGGGCGGCTGAAGGGCGGCTGCGGGGTGCCGCGCCGACATGCTGCAACAAGCGCCGACCCGGGACCGATGCGATAATTCAGTTTAAGTCATTGAATTGTCGTGATTTATCTGCATGTTCCGATTTCGCTTCGCGGCGGTCGCAGCATCCAAAAGGGGACGGTCAAGAGGTTGTGTCGGGGCGAGGACACGCTATTGTCGCGGCCCGGCCGGGGCGCAGTGTTGCGCTTCGCCGATCGCCGCGATCCGTGGCGATTTCCAGTCCGCGGCCGAGCGCTTCAAGTCCGCACAAGATCAGGTTTCCGGGACGTTCATGCCGCAAAAGGTTCGAATCGCGCTTGACGCCATGGGTGGCGATGTCGGCGCATCGGTCGTCATTCCCGGCGCCGCAATTTCGTTGTCACGACATCCCGACACTGAATTTCTGCTGTTCGGCGAATCGTGCATTGATCGAAGCCGCAGCTCGCCCGGCATCCGGCGATGAAGGCGGTCTCGCGCGTCATCCACACCGATGTCGCCGTCAGCATGCACGACAAGCCGAGCCAGGCGCTGCGTCGCGGCCGCAAGATCGTCGTCGATGTGGCTGGCGATCGACGCTGTCAAGAAAGGCGAGGCCGACGTCGCGATCTCCGCCGGCAATACCGGCGCGCTGACGGCGATGGCACGGTTCTGCCTGCGCATGCTGCCGGGGATCGACCGGCCGGCGCTCGCGGCGGTATGGCCGACCGCCCGCGGCGATTCGGTGGTGCTCGACCTCGGCGCCACCATCGGCGGCGATGCGCATCATCTGGTGGCGCTGGCGGTGATGGGCAGCGCCATGGCCAGCGTGCTGTTCGATCTCGAACGGCCCACCGTCGGCCTGCTCAACATCGGCGTCGAGGAAATCAAGGGCCGCGAGGAAATTCGCGAGGCGGCGGAGCTGCTGCGCGCGATGAACCTTCCGCAGCTCGAATATATCGGTTTCGTCGAGGGCGACGGCATCGGCAAGGGGGCCGCCGACGTCATCGTCGCCGAGGGTTTCAGCGGCAATATCGCGTTGAAGGCGGCCGAGGGGACCGCGCGGCAGATCACTGATTTCCTGCGCAGCGCGATGGCGCGCACCTGGCGCTCGCAGGATCGGCTATCTGTTTGCCCGCAACGCCTTCAAGGCGCTGCGCGACAAGCTCGATCCAAGCAAATCCAACGGCAGCGTGGTGCTCGGGCTGAACGGCATCGTCGTCAAAAGCCACGGCGGCACCGATGCCGAAGGCTTTGCCTATGCGGTCGATGTTGGCTATGAGATGGTCCGCTACGATCTCCTGACCAAGATCAATCAGATGCTCAATCGCGACGGCAGCGCGCTGGCGCCGACCGCGCAGGAGGCTGTCTCGTGACTGCGATACGTTCGGTGGTGCTCGGCTGCGGCTCCTATCTGCCGCAGCAGATCCTGACCAATGCCGAACTGGCGGCGCGGATCGATACCTCGGACGAGTGGATCGTGCAGCGCACCGGCATCCGGCAGCGCCACATCGCCGCCGAGGGCGAGTTCACCTCGCATCTGGCGATCAACGCCGCGCGCGCCGCGCTGGCCAATGCCGGGATCGATGCGCAGTCGATCGACCTGATCGTGCTGGCGACCTCGACGCCGGACAACACCTTTCCGGCTACCGCGGTCGCGGTGCAGAACGGGCTCGGCATCAACCACGGCGCGGCATTCGATCTGCAGGCGGTATGCTCGGGGTTCGTCTTCGCGCTGGCGACCGCCGACAATTTCCTGCGTTCCGGCGCGTTCAAGCGCGCGCTGGTGATCGGCGCCGAGACGTTCTCGCGCATTCTGGACTGGAACGACCGCGGCACCTGCGTGCTGTTCGGCGATGGCGCCGGCGCCATCGTGCTTGAAGCGCAGCAGCAGCCGGGCAAGTCCTCCGACCGCGGCATCCTGACGACGCATCTGCGCTCCGACGGCCGGCACAAGTCGAAACTATACGTCGACGGCGGTCCATCCTCGACCCGGACGGTGGGCTATCTCAGGATGGAAGGCCGTGAGGTGTTCAAGCACGCCGTCGGCATGATCACCGACGTGATCGTGGATGCGTTCCAGGCCACCGGCACCAGCGCCGACGACATCGACTGGTTCGTCCCTCACCAGGCCAACAAACGAATTATCGATGCTTCAGCGCACAAGTTGCATATTGCGCCGCAGAAGGTGGTGCTGACGGTCGACCTGCACGGCAACACTTCGGCGGCGTCCATACCGCTGGCGCTGTCGGTCGCGGTCGCGGACGGACGCGTCAAGAAGGGCGATCTGGTGCTGCTCGAAGCCATGGGCGGCGGCTTCACCTGGGGTTCGGCGCTGTTGCGCTGGTAAGCGTTGTGTTAAAATGTTCTCCGCATTGCAACGTTGTTTCATGCTATTGCATTGATGAGCGCTGTTGACCGTCGCTTGTTAAGCTCATAATTTCAGATACGAATTGTTCGCCGTGAGTTGGGGCAGGCGATGACCGGAACCGGAAAAACAGTTACACGCGTCGATCTGTGCGAAGCGGTCTACCAGAAGGTGGGCTTGTCGCGCACGGAGTCGTCTGCCTTTGTCGAACTGGTCCTGAAGGAGATCACCGACTGCCTCGAGAAGGGCGAGACGGTGAAATTGTCGTCGTTCGGATCGTTCATGGTGCGCAAGAAGGGCCAGCGTATCGGCCGTAACCCGAAGACCGGCACCGAGGTACCGATTTCGCCGCGGCGCGTGATGGTGTTCAAGCCGTCGGCGATACTGAAGCAGCGGATCAACGGCAACAGTACCGGCTAACGGCGACGGCAGCAAGGCCGAGTAGGTAGTCCTTCAACGCGGCGATTGAACAGGAGCGGGCATTTGGACAAGGCGCCGGATGCGTTCCGAACCATCAGCGAGGTCGCCGACGACCTCGACATCCCCCAGCACGTATTGCGGTTCTGGGAGACGCGGTTCACCCAGATCAAGCCGATGAAGCGCAGCGGCGGCCGGCGCTATTACCGCCCGGACGATGTCGATCTGCTCAAGGGCATCCGCCGGCTGCTGTACGGCGAGGGCTACACCATCCGCGGCGTGCAGCGCATTCTGAAGGAGCACGGCATCGCGTCGGTCCAGCGTCTGGCCGATGGATCGGCGACCGCCTCGTTCGGCGCGGTCGAAGAGGCGATCGGTCTCAGCCTCCGGGAGCAGGATGGCAGAGCCGCGCCAGGCATCGATGGCGACGACGATGACTATGAGGGCACGGAAGAAAGCCTGGCGTTTGCCCTCGCCGAGCACGATGAGGAAGACGACGACGGTCCGATTCCCGGCGTCGCGGCCCTGGCGGCCCCGGTCGATCTCTCCCGGCTCAAGGCGGTGCTGCAGGACCTGATCGCCTGCCGGCAACTGCTCGATCAGGCGCTGAAGGAAGGCTGACCGCCGGCGGCGGTGGAACCGGTGCTTCCGCCCCGCGAACCCGATCGCGCTTCTTGCGCGCAAGCCTGATCGAAGCTAAGGGAACGGCATCGGAGCGTGGCGCAGCCCGGTTAGCGCACTAGTCTGGGAGACTAGGGGTCGGAGGTTCAAATCCTCTCGCTCCGACCAATAAATCAATTACGGGAAGTGCAATATTCAGAAAGAAGCCGGGGTAACGGACGGGGTAAACGTGTCGACCCTATCAGTGAACCTCTGCGACAAAGAAAAAGGCCGGCAGCGATGCCGGCCTTTTCGTTCTAGCTGAATGAGTATTTCAGTAACGCGCGGCGACCGGGCCGCCAAAGTGGTAATTCACACCAGCTTTCACCGTGTTGACGGTGACACCTAGACCGATTCCACCCAACGCCGAAAGATAGGTCGCGTTGCTGTAGTCGGCATACATGTACTCGACTTTAGCCGACCAATTCGGCACGAATATGTATTCGAGACCGCCGCCAATTGTCCAACCATCGTGCACGTGGCTTTCGGATGCGGTGAAACTAAACGCCGATGCGGATATTTGGTTATCCATCCACGCGTATCCGCCTTTGACGTAAAATAGAGAGGGGCCAGCAGCGAATCCGATGCGCCCCGTCACGCTTCCGAACGCTTGAAATCTTGTCTGCAAGAGTGACGCCGAAGTCCACCTCCGAATACTTTATATCCGACCACGCGGCATCGGCTTCAATGCCGAACACGACCTGACCAGTCTGCCAATTGTAACCGATCGTGCCGCCGCCGAAGCCGCCCTTCAAATCGTTGCTGGAAGCCGTAACCGTCAATCCGCCAACGGTCTCTCGCACCTGATCGGACCAGCCGTAGCCGCCCATGGCACCGAGGTAAAAGCCGGTCCAGTCATATGCCGGCGTTACCGGCGCTTTGATGTAGGGTGTGGCGGCCTGCGGCATGTCGGCGGCGTAAGCACCCCCGACCGACGCCAGCAGAGCGAGTGTCGCAATCTTAAGTTTCATGTCGTCCCCTGCCTATAAATTAAACAATCTTTGAGACAGAACACGCCCTGAAATTGGTTGCAATCGTTTTGACACTTTTTCGCCATGTTATTTCGACTTCAACGTGTGCTGATTCACTGCGACGCTGGTTCACTAACCAGCCGCGGATTGCCGACAAGCGGACGTTTAGTCTCGTCAGTGTCGGTTACCCCCATCCAGTTGTCTGGAAGACTAGGGGTCAAAGGCTCAAATCCTCTCGTTCCGACAAAATACATCTTTAAAATCAGTTACTTGGATTTCCATTCAGGTTGCGCGTCAATATGTATCCGCCCTTAAGGTTGTGAATTTCTCTCCCCGCATCAATCCAAATTTGGATTCCAGCGATTTCTGACGCTTGCTGAAGACTCCTGTCGGACTCCCGTCCCCGCGTTCGTCCTTCGGGCGAGCCCACGCAAACGGAGTTCATGATGGCCAACGATCTTCGTTAATTTGCCCGTCGCCGATCTCGCCCGCGCCAACGCCTTCGAGAGACAAAGCACGAAGGATACCGTTCATCTGAACCCGACCAACAAGGACATCCGTAATGACTTCCATCACGCCGTTCCTCTGGTTCGATAATAACGTCCCAGAGGCTGTCGCCTTCTACAAATCGGTGTTTCCCAATGCCAAGGTCGAAACCGTCAATGACTTCATGGCGACCTTCGAACTTGAGGGGCAGAGGTTCAACGCCCTCAATGGCGGCCCAAAATATAAGTTCAACGAGGCGATCTCCTTCTTCATCAGCGTCGAGAGCCAGGAAGAGGTGGACTACTTCTGGAACAGACTGATCGCCGACGGCGGCGAGGAATCGAAATGCGGATGGCTCAAGGACAAATTCGGCCTGTCCTGGCAGGTTGTGCCCACGGCCCTCGGCCGTTACCTGAGCGATCCCGATCGCAAAAAGGCCGATCGCGCCATGCAGGCCATGATGAAAATGCAAAAAATCGTCATCGCCGAACTCGACAAGGCATATGCCGGCTGATCCCCGAAAAATCTTCGCGGGGAGTGCCGACCGGTTCACCCGGAATTCGGGCTGGATACAAACACCGGGGCTTCCCGTCGATGTTCCACTGGCGTTCCCGGCGCGCCCTATTCTTTTTTGAACAGACACGCATTGCGTGTGGTGTTTTAGCCGGGAGGCCACATGACATCTGAAGGCTGCGCTGGTTGCCGAGCTGAAGGGCGTCCGCGATCGTAAGAGGGCAGCAACGGGCAAGTGCGGCAGTCGCAAGAGTTACCAGGAACGCGATGGCCTGACCAAAACCGATCTCGCCGAGATCGAACGGATAACTGTCCAATAAAATCGACCGCACGCGCGCGAACGCGGGCGGCCGATCCTTGCCAGTCAATTTCGAATTTTCTGAGCTTCCGCTCCCATGGTAGCGCCGTTCCAATTGCGGAACTGAATCGCAAAGTTGCCTTTGCGCACGTTGGCAATGAAACATTTCACTCCGACCGGCTTCAACGCGGATGGATGAAGACTTCGATCCGCCTGCGATTGACCGCCGAAATCTGCCGCCGCCTGTCGGCGCGGTCAACGACGTCGAGACGGTAGCGCGCTTGACGGCCTTGGCGGGAGAGTGCGAAGCCGACCCGGTTGTGGCGAGGTGTCGCACTGCCGAGGCGAGGTGTCGCACGGCCGAAACATTTCATCGTGACCCGCTTTAACGCTGTATGGTAGACTCTGGGGAGGCAGGCCGGCGCGCAGCATCGCCTGTGGCGCCGTTCCGCGTAGAGTTTGTCCGCGACTGGGGCAAAGCGTCGGCGCGCTGGGACACCAGCGGCCACGGCACGAACTTTCAGCACAAGCACTGGCTCGATGCGTGGTACAGCGCCTTCGACGCCATCGAACCCCTGATTGCCATCATCTGCGACACGATCGCCCAGCGCGATGTCGCGCTGGTTCCGCTAGTGTGCCGCAATCACCTCGGGGCGCGCTTGGTCGAGTTCGCCGATCTCGGCGTGAGCGACTACAACGCGCCGATGCTGGCGTCTGATACGCCGCGTGATTCCGCAAGCCTGCGGGCCATCGGTCACGCGTTTCTGACGGCGCTGCGCCAATTGCCTGACCGTCCCGATCTGATCCGCCTGAAAAAGATGCCGGTTGAAATTCACGGGCGTCCCAATCCTTTGGCGGCGACCGAGTGGGCCGAATCCTCCTCGGTTAACGGCAACGTCGTTGATCTCGGCGATGATTTCGAGGCCTACCGCGCCTCGATCAGGAAAATACAGTTGCCGCGGCGCTGGCGCGTCTTCACCCGCCACCCCGGAGCCCGATTCGAGGTCGTCACCGACGTGGACGAAGCGCTGCGGATTCTCGATGTGATGGATCACCAGCAGCACGAGCGCATGAAAGAGTTGGGGCAGAAGTTCGTTCTCGACAAACCCCATTACGCGAAGTTCTATCGCGATGTTGTAGGCCGCGGTCTCGCGGAAGGCTACGCCGTGGTTTCGGCGTTGATCTGCGGCGACGAGGTCGTGGCCACCACCATGGGGCTGAGGCACGGCCCGCACTATACTCTGATGCGGAACAGCAACGCCGGGGCGCGATGGTCCAATTGCTCGCCGGCGTTACTCTGCATTGAGCGGACGATGGCGGCCTTGCACTGGCAAGGCGTGCGGTACTTTGATCTCAGCATCGGCAATCACGATTACAAGCGGCGTTTTGGCGCGACCCCCCTCCCGTTGACGGATGTCAGTATCGCCCTGTCCTGGCGCGGCATGCCCTGTGCGCTGCGCGACCGCGCCATGCAGAGGCTGCGACGGCTATCCGCGGCTCGCTGAACAGGTGAGGCGTGCTTGCGGCGATATCGGCTCCGGGCCTCGCTCCAGCGTGCGGTTGGCCCTTGGCGGTCAGGGCCCTTTATCGAGATTTTCAAAAGATCGAAGTGCCAAACGCTCTCCCTGCAATCTGATTCTTTGCACCGCCAGCTTAAATCCGCAAATCTTTCAATTCGTGAAATGTACCGGGCCGCAAAATTTGCCCAGACTAACGCGTTGTGTGGCACCGCCGGTGCATGCATTCGTGAACCTTGTTATTTGCGTAGCGCAATACAGGAAACGCACCTGAAACGTTGGTCAATTCCTTTTTGGGTTATGGGAATTGGCCACTTCCCTTGCCGGCCTCTCGGCTCGGAGCCTGTCTCGGTTGCAGGCCCATCGCGCCGATGCCGGTGGCGAAGAGCGGTTTCCGGCGCGAGCGACTAATAACTCCCGCTAGAACGTGATCCGCGCGGTGGCGACCCAGTTATTCGCGGTGACGGGATTAGATGTCACCGCGAACTGATAGCCGGCGCCGAAGATCAGGTTTATCGGCCTGGTCGGGCTGTCCATGCCGATCTTGAAGCGGCCGAATATGATACCCGGCGTCAGCAATACTTGGCTGAGACCCTGATGCTCGCCATTGGGCCAGTACTCGTAGTTGACCTCCATTTCCGGCCAAAAATACTCCATTAAATGATATTGGAAGGTGGTGTTCACCAGGAGGGGATCGCCGAAGTTTGACATATTCACGCTGGCAGGGGTGCCGGGGGAAGCGAGCGCGGCAAACGGAAATTGCTGGCTAATGGTCATCTGAATATCGAAAGCGCCCCAGCCCTTGCCGAATGCCAAGGTGGGCTGGAGGACGTCGACATTGGTCGAGATCTTACCAGCGGTGCCGAGCGCCGTTGTTTCCTGAAGGAAGGTGGTGACGATATAATCGCCGTTCTCCGCGTTTCCCGAAGCGATCCGATATTTGACAAGGAACGCCGGCCAATCGCCCGGGCCCTGTGCGGCTCCCTTGGGGCCAGTGGCGGTCTCATACGGCGGGGTCGCCACGATAACTTCCCAATTATACGCGGGGATGAATTCTATCCTGGCGCCGCCAGGTCCCCCATAATTGACGAGCTGCTGGCCGTTGCCTTGACTGCCGGTGCCGTTTTGCTGGTCGTAGAAGTCGAAGCGAAATTCTTGCTCAAGGCGAGGCGTGACCGTCACAAGCGGGGTCATCCAACTCGGCTGCGCCGCTTGGGTGGCCGAGACCATGGCAAGCCAGGATTGAATCGGATCGCCGCCATATCCGTTATAAACAGGCAATCCGTTAGAAGGAGGAGCCTTCACCGGCAGCGACAGCGGCAGATCGGCGCTTTGAGCGTGCGCCCAAACTGGCACCAGCGATATAGCCGTTACAACCGCTGCGCCGAGCCACCGAGTTTTAAACGGATTGCCGCGAGTTTGCGCCTGGTTTCTCATGTGCCCTTGCTCCCGTTGCAACGCCTGAGTGCCGCGCTATATCCGCTCGAATATCACGAAAGTCTGACTTTTTCTAGAAGGGGCCTGTCGGGCGATTTCCGCTTGACCGCTATTGCCAGCCAATGTGACATCAAGGCAACAGGTGGAGGATTTGCTTCACGTCAATCAAACGGATGATTCTTAGCCCTTCAGGATTTACCGGATTGAACCCTTGGGAAAGCGACCAGTATTTTTGAGCTGTTTTATCAGGACCAATTCACATCTCGGGCTGTCGAGATGGTCGGCTACACCAACATCGTCACCGCTGTGATCGCCAGGATGGATGCCATCGTTGCCGAGCATCCACGATCGTTCGGCCGCGCGGCGAGACGACCTACGATCCATGGCATTATGTGCCAGCGCTGGCTCGCAAGCCGCGCGCCTTGCGCAACGGCGGGCGCCACCCTCAAAATCCGTCGCTCATGCAGCAGCGCGCTGAAGAGTTGATCGAATAACGATCCCTTTTTGCTGCGGTGCATGGGTCTCTTGTTGGCACATAGCGTCATTTATTGCGCCGCAGCGGCAGGTTGCAGATGGCGCGGTCGAAGCTCGGTGAACTCAGTTCATCGTCCGAAGTTAAACGCCGGCATCGTTGGCCGTGACCGTGGTAGCCCTGACCGCGACCTGATGAAGCGCCGAAGCACGATGGCACCGGCTTCATCGCTATGCTGGCGAGGAGTATCGATCTGGCTGAATAGCTCTTCGACGGGAGCAACCATGTTCTGTTCCGATCTATGTGGGAAATAAAAACCGGGCGACCGACGGCTTCACCCAAGCCGATCGCCCCTTTTCCGGTCGGGAGCCGCGGAACTATCGTCGTCGGCGAAGCTTAGCTCAGGGAAGGTATCGGAGGGCAGAGCCCATGACCGGTCATCTCTCGCGTAATCGTTTGCTGTGCCGCATCGTCGGAGCGGCGTCGCTGCTGGTCCTCACCGGCATCGCCATATTCGGCGTCGCACGTCACTTCGTGGCCTGAAGACGGTGTGCTCGGAGCGGATGCTAAATTTGCAAGCCCGCAAAGATGATCGGCAAGCTTGAGCCGTCACCGACGCCGGCGCGCTATTGCGGGCAGAACGCCGGACATCCGGAGTCGAACGCGCCGGCATCGGGACCGCGGACGAAGCGTTCAGAACGCGCATCGACTGCCATCGGCAGGTAGCGCTCCCGCGCGATTTCATCGGCGTGTGCGCCGGCGATATCAGCGCCCACGGTCCGGGCCTTACGCCCTGTTGGCGTCGCGGCAACGCCGATGGTATGCAGGGAGATCGCAGGGAGCCCACGCATGAGAGTTTTTCGCGCTGCAGCGATCATCGCGTTACTGGCCGGGCCGGCTTATGCCCAGAGCCCAGACCAACATGTGCCAAGGTATGGCGAAACAGCCACCCCGAAGTCGCCGCAGCAGATCGAGAGCGAAAAGCAGGCCGACAAGGCCTACAAGAATTCGCTCGGGAACATCCCCGACAAGGGCCCGACCGACCCCTGGGGCATCGCGCGCAGCGCGGATGTGCCCAAGGCTGCCACCAAGGCTGCCACCAAGGCCGCTCCGGCGAAGCCGCGGACCAACACCGGCAGCGCCACAAATTCCAAAACCGGCAGTACCGCAAATTAGCGCATGATCCCGAACGCCGCCGCGCGAATCATCGCGCCGGCGTGCGGGGGCGTGATCGCGCCGCGATCCCGGCGCGGGGTCGACTTGACAAACAAGGGGGCAGGCTGAAGTCTCAAGCGACTGGTATTTTCGCGCAGCAGGGAGAAACGCAATGGCGCACCTCGTGGTGATGTACAAAGCCCCAAAAGACGCAGCCGCTTTCGACAAGCACTATTTTGAAACCCACGTTGCACTGGCGAAGAAAATACCCGGCCTGAGAAAGTTCGAAGTCAGCCAGGGTCCGGTTGCAACGCCCGCGGGGCCTTCCGGCTTTCACCTGATCGCGACGCTGTATTTTGACAGTCTGGCGGCCATCCAGGCGGGCTTCGGCAGTCCTGAGGGCAAGGCCGCAGGGGCCGACGTCGCGAAGTTCGCGACCGGCGGCGCCGATATGATCATGTTCGACAACCGCGAAGTCTGAACCAGGACGCGGCAGCAAGCGTTGATCCCGACATGAAACAAGACCGCCAGGGAGGCGGCCTTGTTTTTGCGGGTGCCGGTCCAGCTTTTTTCGGAAAGCCGGGTGCGGTCTGGTCCCGACAAGAAAATGGCCCCGGTGAAGGGGCCATCCGACTTACATGTGGTGATGATGGTGGTGGTAATGGCGCATCACCATGTGCTTGTCGTGATGCATCCCCTCTTTGTGCATGCCTTCCTTCATCATGCCGGGCTTGGCATCTTCAGCGCTGGCGATTGACGGCAGTGCGAATGCGACGGCGGCCAGAGCTGCTAAAACATAAGAAAACTTCTTCATCGATATCTCCGTGGGGTGAATTAACCCATGGGGAACGAAACGATGGTCGATGCGTTCCGCGGCGCGGGAAATAGAATTGTGAACGGCTCGTTCACGCCGGTCGTTCGCACGCCGCGAAACGCCATGAGGATATAAAATCTGGCAGCCGATCGGATCGCGGAAAATGAGCGGCTGGGGCGCGTGCGGAAGTGTCCGGTAATAATGCTTGCTAGACCGGTATTCCGGGATTTATTGAGATTTGTTCGCAGGTCGATGGTCTCGCAGGAAGACTTTCGCAGGGAGACTGGGGCAAAGGTTCAATTCTCTCGCTTCGACCAAAGTCTCACACCTCTTTGCAATTGAAAGGTCAGCGGGCCCATGAAGGATTTTGCCGGAAAGATTGCTGTTATCACCGGCGGCGGCACCGGCATGGGCCGCGAGCTTGCGCGCCAGCTGGTCGCCGAAGGCTGCAATGTCGCGATGTGCGACGTCTCGGCTGCCGCGATGGCCGAGACCAGGCGGCTCTGCGAGGTCGAGCGGCTGCCGCAGGGCCTGCGCATCACCACCCACGTCGCCGATGTCTCGATCGAGGAGCAGTTGCTGCGCTTTCGCGATGAACTCGCAGAGCAGCAGGCGACCGACAAGATCCATCTTTTGTTCAACAATGCCGGCATCGGCGGCGGCGGCAGCCTGTTCACCAACACCCGCGAGCAGTGGGAAAAGACCTTCAACATCTGCTGGGGCGGGGTTTATCTCGGCGTCCGCACCTTCCTGCCGATGCTGCTGAAGGCCGACGAGGGCCACATCGTCAATACCTCCAGCGTCAACGGGTTCTGGGCCTCGATCGGACCTGGCGTGTCGCATACCGCCTATAGTGCCGCCAAGTTCGCGGTGAAGGGATTCACCGAGGCGCTGATCAACGATCTCCGGCTCAACGCGCCGCACGTCAAATGCTCCGTGGTGATGCCCGGCCATATCGGCACCTCGATCGTTTCCAATTCGCGAAAAGTGCAGAGCGGCACCGATTCCGACCGCCTGAGTGAAAACGAAATCGCGCTGGTGCGGGCGCGTCTCATCGCGGCCGGCGTCGATGCCTCGACGATGTCGGACGAGGACGTCCAGGCGGGCGCCGCCGAACGCGCCCGCAGCTTTCACGACGATGCGCCGACCACGGCGGCGGCTGCCGCCAAAATCATTCTCGATGGCGTCAAGGCCGAGCACTGGCGCATTCTGGTCGGCGACGACGCCCGTCGCCTCGACGAACGCGTCCGGCAGACGCCGGAACGCGCCTATGACGCCGAATTCTACCAGAGCTTTGCCGCCGAAGTCGGCTGGCGGCTGGGCTAGATGTGAGCTTTCAGGAGGTTGTCCATCTGGTCCGAACCGAGGAAGCTGAGGTTGCGAAGCTTCAGTGTTCCCCGGAGGGACCAGATGAACAGCCATAAGAATGCTCCCCTGACGCCGAAAGGTCCAGAAGCCATGGTGCGGTGTCCGGAAGCTGGATTGAGCAAAGCCGGCGCCGACCTAGGCCACCAGATGGCGGATCGCCTCGGGCGTGGACCCCACCTGACCCTTTCGCGATCTTGCAAGGGACGTCGCGCTAATCCGGCTTTTCCCGGCGCGGCGGGCCATCGGGCGGCGTCGTGCTTTTGAAGCTCGGGCGCGCGGCGTGCCGGTCGTAATAGCGGGCCAGATGGGTTGCCGCGGCGAGAGCCTCGGCGCCTTCCGGGGCTTGCCGGACTCGATAGAGCATCGGCAACAGATTGATGTCGGCGAAGGTGAACTGATCGCCGACCAGATGACCGGTGTTGGCGACCGCTTTGTCGAGTATTCCCAACTGCTCACGCACCGCCGGCATGACGGCTTCGATCGCCTCCCGGTCGGGCTTTCCGTCGGCGCGCTTCGGGGCGATGTAAGCCAGCAGATAGGTGCGGATGAGGGTGCGATCGATCACCGTGTTGACGAGCGAGACCCATTGCTCGGTGAGCGCGGCGAGGCGGGGATCGGACGGGAAGACATACGGGGCCGGAAAGCTGCGGTCGAGATAGGTGGCGATGGCCTTCGATTCGCAGAGCGCGACATCGCCGTGGCGCAGCACCGGCATCTTGCCGAACGGATGAATGGCAAGCAGTTCCGGTGCGCGCAGCGGCTTTTCCGTCAGCACGTATTCGATCCCTTTCTCCTCGCAGACCATGCAGACGACGCGCGTGTAGGTCGACCGCATCGAACCGATGATCTCGGGCTTCGGCATGCTTGTCTCCCCGCGGTGTCAGCCGGCAATCCTGGTCAGGCGGTCGAAGCACGCCGACCAGCCGGCAGTGTGGCCGTCGCGCGCCTGCCGGCTCTCGAAGCGCTGTTGCAGCAGCACGAGGCGGGTGCCCCCCGGTGTCGCCTCGAAGGTCACCATGACCTCGGTCTCGTGGCCGCGCGCGCCGCTGTCGTCTTCCCAGGCCCAGCTGAAGGCGAGGCGGGTTGGCGGCTCGACGATGCGGTAGACGCCGCTCAGCGCCAGCGCGGGGCTGCCGGAGCGATGCAAGGTGGTGCGCCAGCGACCGCCGGGCCGGGTGTCGAGGGCGTGAACCGAGGTCTCGTAGCCCTCCGGCGCCCACCATCTCAGCAGCTGGGCGGGCTCGGTCCAGAGCGCAAACAGCAGCTCGGGCGGGGCGGCGATCAACCGTTCGAGGCGCAGCGTGGTTTCACTCATCACGGTGGCATCGCTCATGACTTCTTCCGTCGCGGGGTTTGCGCGGCGGCCAGCGCCTCCAGCCGGTCCAGCGCCGCCGTCCAATGCCTTCGCTGGCGCGCGAGCCAGCCCTCGACCGGCGTCAGCGCGTCCGCACGCATGCGCACGAAGCGCCATTGCCGCTCGATCCGGCGCTCGATCAGGCCGGCCCGCTCGAGCACCTGCAAGTGGCGCGAGATCGCCGGCGTGCTGATGGAAAATGGTGCGGCGACGTCGCCGACGCTGAGCTCGCCATCGGCGAGCAGCCGCTCGACGATGGCGCGCCGGGTCGGATCGGCCAGCGCCGCAAAGAGCTCGTCGAGCTGTGGCCCCTGTGCCGCCATCGAGCAAAGCCCACTGTATTTGATCGATATGTTAATTAACAGATTTGTTATATATCGTCAACAGTGAAGATCAGGGCCGGGCAATGCGGTTTCACCCGTGCACGATCGCTTTCTCGATCATGCAATGGATGCCCTTGGAGCCGTTGACGGTCTGGGTCACGCGCAGATCCGCGGCCAGGCTGCAGAGCGTATAGGCATCCTCGCGCGACAGATTGCGCTTTTCGCCGAGCAGCACGATCATGTCGCGCAGCGCCCGCACCACGCATTGGTCGAGATCGGGGTCCATCGCCATCGTCATGTAATGCGTCGGCGTCTCGGCGCGGGGATAGTCGAGCCGCAAATCCTTGCGCAGCGTCAGCCTGAAACGGCCCTGCAGCGCGGTCTCGATCGCGGTGACGCAGACCTCGCCGTCGCCCTGCACGCCATGGCCGTCGCCGCAGGAGAACAGCGCGCCCGCCACGAACACCGGCAGATAGAGTTTGGCGCCCGGCGTCAGTTCCTTGTTGTCGAGGTTGCCGCCCATCGCGCGCGGGATCAGCGAGGTGATGCGGCCCCAGGCCGGCGGCGGCGCCACGCCCATCACGCCGAAAAACGGCTTGAGCGGCAGATCGAGCCCCCATGGCAGCCGGCCCACCATCCGCTGCCGGTCGAGCGGAATGTTCAACAGCCGGGTTTCGTGGAAATCGTCCGGCAATGTGCCGGCCAGCGGCCGGATCAGGTTATAGCCCCAGTCCTGCCGGAGCCTGACGTCGAGGATTTCGACCTCCAGCACGTCGCCGGGCGCAGCGCCTTCGATCGCGACCGGACCGGTCAGGATATGGCCGGGCAGCATCCGCTCGTTTTTGGCGTGAACCTCGGCGAGCTCGGGCGGCACGTGAAACCGGCTGATGTCCGGCACCACGTCGGGGCCGCCGCTGATGGTGTCGATGGTCACCTCATCGCCGCTGGCGATGGTGAGGACCGGTTTCAGCCTGGCTTCGAAGAAGCCCCAGTGGCAGGTCTCGGGGCTTGAATGCAGATGATGGTGTGTCATGACGGGGCTTCTGGTTGGGACGGGGGGCGCGTATGACGCTGTACCAGACAATCCTGGAGGCCTCTCTTGTTTTTTGTACTCTCCAAAACGATCGGCATCATGCTGCTGCCGACGAATTTCCTGATCGGCGTCGGTCTGCTCGGCGTCATCCTGCTGGCCACGCGATTTGCCCCGCTTGGGCGCAGGCTGGCGATCGCTTCCGTCGTGTTGCTCGCGATCTGCGGGTTTTCGCCGCTGGGAAACCTCGTGCTCTATCCGCTGGAACAGCGCTTTCCGCCGTGGGATCCTGCGCGCGGCGCGCCGGACGGCATTGTCGTGCTCGGCGGCGCGATCGATCCGGATCTTTCGGCAGCCCATGGCGTCACGGTGTTCAGCGGCGCGGCCGACCGCGTCATAGCCGCGGCCGAACTGGCTCGCCGCTATCCGAACGCCCGCATCATCTACTCCGGTGGCAGCGCCAATTTGATATCGGACGACGCAAGGGAAGCCGACTACGCGGCCGCGGTATTCGAAAGTCTCGGGGTTTCCAAAGCGCGGCTGACCATGGAGCGGCGCTCGCGGAATACCCAGGAGAACGCCGAATTCTCCAAGGCGATCGCGGCGCCGAAAGCCGGCGAACGGTGGCTGCTGGTGACGTCGGCTTACCATATGCCGCGATCGATCGGTCTGTTTCGGAAGGCCGGATTTGCCGTCGAGCCCTATCCGGTCGACTGGCGGGTCGGCGACCGCGCCGATCTCCTGAATTTCTCGATTATCGCGGTCGACGGGCTGTATTGCGTCGATACCGGCATTCGCGAATGGATCGGGCTTGTCGCGTACCGGGCCACCGGCAAGATCGACGAGCTGTTGCCGGGGCCTGCTGCGCAATAACTGGCGTGTCGCGGCTCACGAATAATCCGGCTAGGATCGAAATACGTGCAGCGGTAAGCCTGCCGTTCAGGAGTGTCAGTCATGCAGCAAGCGGCAATGCAGAGCGAAAAATTCGATTTTGCCGCCATGGTCGGCGATCTGAACAGCCTGCTTCGCCTCAAGACCACCGTGATCGGCATGAAGATGTTCGCGCAGGTCGAGGAGATGGCGGCGATTCCGAAAATCCGGCGTCCGACAGCGGTTCACACCACCGACCAGATCGTCAGCATGGCCTCGCGGCTGGGCTGGACCGTCGGCATCACCGCCGACGACCTGGTCGGCGCGCAATGCCGCGCGGTGATCGGGCTGGCGCCACAGGGACGAGAAGTGGCTCGCCGGCCAGGCCTACGTCGGGGTCTGGCACGAGAATGCCGAGGACGCGCGCAAGCGCCAGGAAGCGCTGGACGTGGTTCCCTTCGGCCAATATCAGGCGCTGGTGGTGAGCCCGCTGGCCAGCGGCCGGCTCGATCCGCCGGATATCTGTCTGGTCTATGCGACGCCGGGCCAGATGATCATTCTGATCAACGGGCTGCAATGGACCGGCTACAAGAAATTCGAATGGGGCGTGGTCGGCGAGACCGCCTGCGCCGATTCATGGGGGCGGGCGCTCAAGACCGGCGAGCCCAGCCTGTCGCTGCCGTGCTACGCGGAGCGGCGCTATGGCGGCGTGCCGGACGAGGAGATGCTGATAGCGCTGTCGCCGGCACATCTGGCCAAGGCGATCACGGGCATGAAGGCGCTGGCCAAGAACGGCCTGCGCTACCCGATCGCGCCCTATGGGATACAAAGCGACGTGCGCGCCGGCATGGGCGTGTCCTACGCCAAGAAATAACCGTGCGTTCGAACGTTCGCGCAAGCTGCCACCTTACCTCAGGGAATTGAATATGAAGCCTTCGTCGAAATTCGACATCGTTGTCTATGGCGCCACCGGCTTCACCGGCCAGCTCGTCGCCGAATATTTCGCGGCGCATTATACCGGAAAATCCGATCCGAAATGGGCGATGGCCGGCCGCAGCCTCGACAAGCTCGCTTCGGTGCGCGATGCGATCGGCGCGCCTGATGACACGGCTTTGATTGTTGCCGACGCCAGCGATCCCGAATCCCTGAAAGCCATGGTCGACCAGACCCGATCGGTGGTTTCCACCGTCGGCCCGTATCAGCTCTACGGCTCCGAACTGGTCGCGGCCTGTGCTGAAACCGGCACCGACTATCTCGATCTCTGCGGCGAGCCGGTGTGGATGCGGCAGATGATCGATGCCCACCAGGCCACGGCGCAATCGACCGGCGCGAGAATCGTGTTTTCCTGCGGCTTCGATTCGCTTCCGTTCGAACTCGGCGTGTTCTTCGCTCAGGAGACCGCGAAGAAAACGCTTGGCGCGCCGGTCGGCCGCGTCAAAGGCCGTGTCCGCGCCATGAAGGGAACGTTTTCGGGCGGCACCGCGGCCAGCATCAAGGCGACCTTCGCCGCCGCCGCCAAAGACCTCAGCCTGGTGGCGCTGTTGAAGAATCCGTTCGTGTTGACGCCGGGCTTCGAGGGTCCGAAGCAGCCGCCGGGCAACAAGCCGCTGTTCGACCAGGAGCTGGATGCCTGGACCGCGCCCTTTGTGATGGCGACCATCAACACCCGCAACGTGCACCGCTCCAATCTCCTGATGGACTTTCCCTACGGCCGCGACTTCATCTACGACGAGATGGTGCTGACCGGCCCCGGCGAGAAAGGCGAAGCCAACGCGAAGCTGGTCGTTGCCGCCAATGCGGAGATGGGCGGGCCGGGCGGGCCGAAGCCGGGCGAGGGCCCGTCCAAGGAGCAGCGCGACAAGGGGCTGTACGATCTTCTGTTCGTCGGCATCGGTGAAGGCGGCGCTCAGGTGCGCGTTGCGGTCCGCGGCGACCGCGATCCCGGTTATGGCTCGACCTCGAAAATGATCGCGGAATGCGCAATCTGTCTGCTGCGCGACACGCCGCAAGTTCCAGGCGGCATCTGGACTCCCGGCGCCGCTATGGGCAACCACCTGATCAAGCGGCTGGTCGATCACGCCGGGCTGACGTTTGAGGTCGAGACGTAATCCCCAACGTTACACCGCGCGGGAATTGTCCGGCGCCATCAGCGCCTGATCTGCCGCCGGCCGGTAGCGTTGGGCGGCGGCGAACATGCCCCACATCGCGCCCAGCATCATCCAGAAGTGCCGCCAGTGGTCGGTGTCGATGACGAAGCTTTCGCCGACCGTGGCGAGGAATGCCGCGAAGATCGCGAGATAGGCGCGTTGCCAGGGCACCCGGACGAAGACGTGCCGAAACCCCTGGATCACCGTGACAAATACCAGCGCGGGATAGCAGACGCCGGAGATCCAGCCGCCGGACATGAAGGCATTCAAATAGGAGTTGTGGGTGTCCTCGGGGAAGTAGTTGTGGAACTGCAGCGGACCGATTCCGAACGGCAAATCGAGCGCCATTTGTGCGCCCAGGATGTGCCTTCCGAACCGGCCGAAGCGGCCTTCGTCATAGCTTTGATCGAAGCTCGCGCGTTGCCTGAACATTTCGCCGATCGAGTTGAACGACAGCAGCACCGCGATCAGCATCACAACGATAATGACGGCGATAAAAGCCGTTACGATGATGCGCGAGCGCTCTGCGCGCGACTGGCTCGTCAGCACCATCAGCGCCAGCATGAAGGCCGAAGTAATCACGAGCCCGCCCCACGCCGCGCGCGAAAACGCCAGCAGGATCCCGAGCGCCATGATGCCGAGCCCAATCGTGCTGCGAAACGATTTTCCGAAACTGTCGGAGACCACGCTCTGCAGTGCGAACAAAGCCGGCAGGATCAGGAACGCGCCCAGCACGTTGGGGTCCTTGAAAGTGCCGCGCGCGCGTTCATACAGCGTCAGCAGGTCATGTCCGCCGGGGATCAGGTTGAAGTAGCCGGCGATGCCGGCCAGCGCCGCAATCAACGCGCCCACGATCAGGCCGCGGCGCAGCATGTCCAGCCGGGCGGCGGTGTCTTCCGCCACCACCATCGCGAAGAACATCACCGTCACCGCCATGTACCAGGAGGTCGCAATCCAGTTGGCGACCTCGGACTTGTCCATGAAGGGGACGGCGCCGATGGTGTAGCCGATATTGACCAGGAACAGCAGCAGCAACAGCGGCATGAACACCAGCCGCAGCCGCAGGCCGGTCGCAAAGAAAATCACCGCGGCGGCCAGTGTCAGCAGTTCGTAGGGGCTGGGTTCGATGAAAACGATCGCGCCGGAAGCGCCGACCAGCCATACCAGCGCGCGTTGCAGCGCCAGCACGCCCGGGGCCGCCGTCGTCGATGGAAGGGAGCCCTCGGCTGTCGCCGTATACGCCATCACACACCTGCAAACTCGCGCCACGCCACCATACGCAACGCCAGCGGCGTCGCGGGGTGTTCAGTAGGCGTTCTCGTTCTTCGTCATCAGCGCCGGTGGCGTCTTGAGAAGAATGTAGAGATCGAACAGCACCGACCAGTTCTCGATGTAGTAGAGATCGAACTCGACGCGCTTCTGGATTTTCTCCTCGCTGTCGACTTCGCCGCGCCAGCCGTTGATCTGCGCCCAGCCGGTGATGCCGGGCTTGACGCGGTGACGCGCGAAATAGCCGTCCACCGCTTCGTCGAACAGCCGGCTCTGCAGCTTGCCCTGCACGGCGTGCGGACGCGGACCGACCAGCGAGAGGTTGCTCTTGAACACGACGTTGAAGAGCTGCGGCAGTTCGTCAAGGCTGGTCTTGCGGATGAAGCGTCCGACGCGGGTGACGCGGCTGTCGTTTTTGGTCACGACCTTGGCCGCCAGCGGATCGGCCTGGTCGTGGTACAGCGAGCGAAACTTGAAGACGTCGATGCGCTCGTTGTTGAAGCCGAACCGCTTCTGGCGGAACAGTACCGGACCCGGACTGTCGAGCTTGACCGCGAGTGCGACCAGCGCCATCAGCGGTGAGGCCAGCAAGAGCACGATGGCGCCGACGACATGGTCGAACAGCCACTTCATCACCAGATCCCAGTCGGTGATCGGCGCTTCGAACACATCGAGGGTCGGAACCTTGCCGAGATAGGAATAGGCGCGGGGGCGGAAGCGCAGCTTGTTGGTGTGAGCGGAAAGCCGGATGTCGACCGGCAGCACCCACAATTTCTTCAGCATTTCGAGAATCCGCGTTTCCGCCGAAATCGGCAGCGCGAACAGCACGAGGTCGACGCGGGTACGGCGGGCGAATTCGATGATGTCGTCGATCTTGCCGAGTTTGGGGCTGCCGGCACAGGTCTCGAGCGCGCGACTGTCGTTGCGGTCATCGAACACGCCGAGGATATCGATGTCGGAATCGTCCTGGGTTTTCAGCGCTTCGACCAGCTTTTCGCCGTTTTGATCCGAACCGACGATGATGGTGCGGCGATCGAGCCGGCCCTCTCGCGCCCAGCCGCGCACCAGCGCGCGCAGGAACAGGCGTTCGGCAACAAGGGCAGCCAGACCGACAAAGAAAAACGCCGAGAGCCAGAGCCGCGATATCTCGCCGCCGAGTTTTGCGAAGAACGAGACGCCGATGAACAGCAGGAACACGAACGCCCAGGACGAAATCATCCGCGTCATCTGCCGGAGCTGACCGCGGAAGATCTGCACTTCGTAGATATCGGAGGCCTGGAAGCAGATCACCGCGGTCGCGGTCATGCCGAAAATGGCCGCGACATATTCCCAGTTAAAGCCGCTGAGACGCGCCACATATCCGAGATAGATCGCGATGCCGACCAGACTGAGCAGCATGAAATCGGCGACCCGAACGGCGCCCGCGATCACGATCGGCGAATAGGCCCGGCGCACTTTCTGGTTGGTGACGGCAAGCGCCGCCTGCGACAGCCGGCGCCGCCGCTCGATCCGGGGACGATCCCCGGTCGCGGCGGCCACTGCGGCGGCAGCCGCGGCGTCTAACATAGAGCGTGCGTTGATCGATTCCACTGTCGCTCAAATCCGTTCGTGCACGGCATCTAGC
This sequence comes from uncultured Alphaproteobacteria bacterium, assembly GCA_963734795.1. Classification (GTDB taxonomy): domain Bacteria; phylum Pseudomonadota; class Alphaproteobacteria; order Rhizobiales; family Xanthobacteraceae; genus Bradyrhizobium. The sequence continues at coordinate 375,703 of CAVTIW010000003.1, read as the reverse complement.
AATGCGCGCGCCGAGGCGTAATGCCCCGCTTCACGGCTTAGAGGACAAATCGGAAGAAACAGTTATCGTCGGTAAAGAACGGTTAACGACCTGCGAACGCGTCGCGATAGCCCGCCAATACCCCTTCCACCATCGCCTTCTGGGAAAAATGCAGAAAGATCCGCTCGCGAAGCGACCTGGCGCGCAGCAGCGCGGCTTCGGGATCCTCGAGCGCGGTCTTGATCGCATCCGCCATCGCGCCCACGATGTTCGGCGCGAACAGCGCGTCGTTGTGCGATCCGAAAATCTCGGGGATGCCGCCGACATTGGCGGCCACCATCGGAATTCCAGCCGCGGCCGCCTCGATCACGACATAGGGCATCGAATCCCCGCGCGACGGAACCACCAGCAGGGCGCCTCTCGAAAAGCCGTATCGCGCCTTGACGTGGCCGATGAAGCGCACCGCCTCGGTCAGACCGAGTCGCTGGATCTGCGCCTTGAGAGTCTCGATTTCCTCACCGTCGCCGGCCAGCGTCAGCGTTACCGGTTTGCCGTCGCCGCGAAGCCGCGCCACCGCATCGACCAGGAGGTCCGCGCCCTTGATATGCCTGAACTCACCGACATAGACGACATCGGTGGCATCGGCCGGCTTGACGATCGGGTCGAACTCGTCCGCCGTCACGCCATTGAACACGCAACGCACGAGGCCGCTCGGAGTGCCGATCATGCGTTGATAAGTATCGCGCGCGAAGGCGCTCTCGAACAGGAACAGGTCGGTGCTGTTCATCAGCGCGCGTTCGAGGCGACTGTAGAGGGCGCCCTTGAGCGTGTTCGGCGGGTAATGCAGCGAGCCGCCATGCGGCGTATAAACGCGAATGGTGGTTTTCGAGCGGGCCTTGAGGCGGATGAAGGCGCCGGCCTTGGCGCCGTGGCCATGCAGGACGTCCGGCTTCAGCCGGCGGATCAGGCGCATGAAATGCGCCCAGGCCAGGATGTCGGTGGGAAAAGGTTCGCGGTGAATGGCGAGACGATGAACGCCAAGCTTGAGGCGCGGCGCGATCTCCGCCAGCGCCGCTTCGGCGCGTTCGCCGCCGGTCAGGCTGTCGGCGATGATGCCGACATGGTGGCCGCGGTCGGCCTGGCCGTTGGCGAGGTCCAGGATGTGACGAAAGATTCCGCCGACCGGCGCGCGCGTCGCGTGCAGGATACGAAGCGGCGGCTCTGAAACCAGAGGCATGATCAGAACCAGCGTTCGCCGACGAGGACGGTATCGCCGGGGCCAAGCGCGGTGCCGAGCGGCACCACGACCCGGGATACGGCGGCGCCGTCGGTGTGGGTCAGGGTGACGCGGTCGCGCTTGGCGCGCGGCGAGAAGCCGCCGGCAATCGCCACCGCGCTTTCGACGCTCATGTTGGGGACGTAGGGATATTGGCCGGGGGCGGCGACTTCCCCGAGGATAAAGAACGGCCGATAGGAATTCGATCTCCACCGCCACCGACGGTTCGCGGATGAAGCCGCTGCGCAGTTTGGCGGTGATCTCCGCAGCGAGGCCTGCAGGGGTTCGTCCGCGCGCCGGCACCGAGCCGATCAGCGGCATGGTGATCGCGCCGCCGGCATCGATCGCATAGGTATTGGTGAGGCCCTCCTGGCCATAGACCACGACCCGCAATTTGTCGCCGGCATCGAGCCGGTAGCCGGCATCATGGGCCGCCGGCGTCGGCGTGGCGGCATAGGCCGCCGCGGCTGGCGGGTAGGAAAGCTGGGGCGTCGCGGCAAAGCTGGCGCGAAGCGCTGCGATGGCGCCACCGGAATCCGCGACGCTGGATGGCGATGCGACGACGCGCGGGGCCGGCGCGTAAGGCTGGCCGTAAGCCATGGCATCGAGATCGCTTTGCGGCTGCGTCATCGCGACAGGACCGGTCGTGCTCATGCAGCCCGACAAAGCGAGCGCGGCCAGCAGACAGACTATAGCGGCGTGCGCGCCTCGCATCGGACAACCCTGAGGAAGTGTTGATTCCGATTAAGAACATTCATGGTTAACAAAGCATGAGCGCGCCGGTCCTGGCGCCATGTCCGCGGGAAGCAGATCGGCTGAATTAACCCAGCGGCAACCTTAATGGAGTGTAATCGGCCGGGTAAAGTGGAGTCGTGGCGTCTTCCGGGAGTGTATGATGCGTTTAGCGTTCTGGCGTGCCGGCAAGGACAGGGCGTTGGTCCAGCGGGTCGTTCCGAAGTCCGCGCCAGCCATCACCAAACCGGCCGCAGCGTCCGCATCGGGCGATCTGGATTTGCGCGCATTGGGCCAGGCACTGGTGCGCAACAGAGGCTGGATCGTCGTTCCGACGGTGCTGGCCGCCGTGCTCTCGATTGCCGCCGTCAACCTGATCAGCCCGCGCTACAAGTCCGAAGCGCGCATCCTGATCGACGGACGCGAGAATATCTTTCTGCGGCCGAACGGCGAGCGTAGTGACGAGCGTACCGCGCTCGATCCCGAGGCCGTTACCAGTCAGGTCCAGCTATTGCTGTCCCGCGATCTCGCGCGCGACATCATCAAGAAGAACAAGCTCGCCGAGTTGCCGGAATTCGATCCGGTGCTGCGGGGTCTTTCGCCGGTGAAATCGCTGCTGGCATTGTTCGGGATCGGTCGCGACCCCTTCTCGCTGACGCCGGATGAGCGCGTGCTGGATGCCTATTTCGACCGCTTCACCGCCTACGCCGTCGATAAATCGCGCGTCATCGTCATCGAATTCCAGTCGCGCGATCCGGAGCTAGCCGCGCAGGTCGCCAACTCGATCGCCGAAGGCTATCTGGTGTTGCAGCAGGGCGCGCGGCAGGAGCAGGCCAAATCCGCCGGTCAATGGCTGTCGGGCGAAATCGACAATCTGCGCAAGAAGGTTGCGGACGCGGAATCCCGCGTCGAGGATTTTCGCTCGAAATCGAGCCTGTTCATCGGCACCAACAATACCACGCTCTCGAACCAGCAGATGGGCGAGCTGAATACGCAATTGAACAACGCCCGCGCGCTGAAGTCCGACGCGGAGTCGAAAGCGCGGCTGATCCGCGAGATGCTTCAGAGCGGCAAGCCGATCGAGGCTTCCGAGGTTCTCAATTCCGAACTGACCCGCCGGCTGTCGGAACAGCGCGTCACGCTGCGTGCCCAGCTTGCCGAGCAGTCGTCGACGCTGCTCGACGGCCATCCCCGCATCAAGGAGCTGAAGGCGCAGCTGGCGGATCTCGACCGCCAGATTCGCGAAGAGGCGAGCAAGATCTCCCGCTCGCTGGACAATGATGCACGGATCGCCAGCGGCAGGGTCGAGGGCCTGAGCGCGAGCCTCGATCAATTGAAGAAGCAGGCGACATCGAGCAACGGCCAGGACGTCCAGCTTCGGGCGCTGGAACGGGAAGCCAAGGCGCAGCGCGACCTCCTGGAATCCTATCTCGCGAAATATCGCGAGGCGACCACCCGCGAGAATATCGACGCCGCACCGGCGGATGGCCGGATCATTTCCGGTGCCAGCGTTTCCAACACTCCGGCCTACCCGAAGAAGCTGCCGATCGTGCTGATCGCGACCTTGGCGACCCTGATGCTCAGCGCCGGCGCGATCGTCACCGGCGAACTGCTTCGCATGACGGCGCCCAGCGCCGCGGCGGCGTTCATGTCCTCACCGGCTCCGGTCCGTGTACCGGCGGTGGCTGCTGCAACCGTCGCCGCCGCTCCCGCTCCCGCTCCCGCTCCAGCGTTCAGCGAAAGCCATGCCGACATTCCGACCGAGTTCACTGAAATCGACCAACTCGCCGATGTCTTGCGCGGCGCAGGCGAGGCGGCGCGCAAGATCACGATCCTCGGTACCGCTGCCAACGAGAGCATCACCTTGACGGCGCTGACGCTGGCGCGCCTGATCGCAGGTCATGCAAGGGTCGTGGTGGTCGATTTGGCGGCGACATCGCCGACGCTGCAGACGGTATCGGTCGATCCGAATGCGCCCGGACTGGCAGAATTGATGCTGGGCGAAGCCTCGTTTTCGCAAGTTATCACCAAGGACCGGCTGTCGCGGGTTCACCTCGTGAGCGCCGGTCGGCCGGGCTCGGATCGCGCCTTGCTGCAATCGCCGCGGCTGACGCTTGCGATCGATGCGTTGCTGCGGGTCTATGACCATGTGTTGCTGGACGCCGGCACCGCTTCCGATCTGCCGGCGGAGTTGCTGACGACGCAGGCGCGCGCCGTGGTGGTGCCGGAGGTCTCGATGTCCGCCGAGGCCCGCGCCCTGATGTGCGATCAGCTCAGGGCGGTGGGGTTCACCGATGTGACGATGCTGAGCAAGCCGTCGCAGCCCTCGAACGCCGTCGAGCCCGGCCCGCGGGTGGCGGCGGCCTGAACGCGACAATTCGCGGGCGTTTCCTGCCGCGGCGGGAACCGACTTGCTGATCTGTTTGGCGCTCGCAGAATGCATCCTTCGGAGAAAAAGGCGGCTCGGCGCGAGCCGTAAGTCACGCGCCGAGCCTCCGAACGAGGTCAGGGCTGCTGAACAGCCGGTTCGGCCCTGCGGAGAATAATTGTTCGGTCCATAATTGGAAGCGGTTACTTCGGCGAGTCGGCGGAGGGGTGGAACAATTTCTGGCCGTTTACCTTGTACGCGCCGATTGCTTGCTGCCCCTCGGACGAAACCAGCCAGTCTGCGAACACCTTTGCGGCGGCCAGCTTTGCGCCCGCATGCTTCTGGGGATTTAATTCTATCACGTCGTATCGATTGATCAGGCGCGGGTCGCCCTCGATAGCGACTGTCAACGATCCCTTGTTGTTAAAGCTTAGCCACGTACCCCTGTCGGATAGCGTATATGCATCCATCGCGCTCGCGGCATTGAGGGCTTGGCCCATGCCGCCGCCGATGTCGCGATACCATTTCTCCTTGTTGAGCACATCTGGGGTCTGACCGGCGAGTTTCCAAAGCCGTAGCTCCGCCGCGTTGGTGCCGCTCTTGTCGCCGCGCGAAACGAATGGCGCTTGCGCCGATGCAATTGCCTTCAAGGCTACAACACTATCGCTACCGCCGCGAACGTGCGCCGGATCGGCGGACGGCCCAACGATGATAAAGTCATTCCACGCGATTTGTCGGCGCGTCGAGCCGTGGCCTTCATCCATGAACTGTTGCTCGGCCTCTGGATCGTGGACCAGCAACAGATCGGCATCGCCCCGCCGCGCCGTGTCCAGGGCCTTGCCCGTGCCCTGCGCGACGACGTTGACGGTGATGCCGGTCTTGGAGGTGAACTGCGGAAGAATGTTCGCCAACAGCCCCGATGCCTCGACCGAAGTTGTCGAGGCCAACACGATGGATTGCTCGGCGGCGGAACTCGCACTTATCGCTGTCAGGGTCGCGACCAGCGCCAAAACGTTTCGAAGCTCGATCATACTTCGTCGCTCCCTGCCGTTCGCGCCGATCCTGCCAAGGCGAAGACCGTGGCGCTGATGGAAATGCTGATCCCGACTAACACCGCGCCGAGAGCCAATGCCAAAGACAGATCTCCTTGGCTCGTTTGAAGTGCAATGGCTGTCGTCATCGTTCTGGTCAAGCCACGAATGTTGCCGCCGACAAGGATCACCGCGCCGACTTCCGAAACGGTGCGACCAAAGCCCGCCAAAACGGCTGTTACAAGATCGGCGCGAATGATCATCAGGATTTGCGGAACGGCCTGCAATCGCGTCGCGCCGTCGCTGGTCAGTTCGTCGCGGTAACGCGCCCAAGCCCTCTCGCTGGCGCGTTGCACCAGCGCCGCGATGATCGGGATTGCGAGGATGGTTTGGGCAATTACCATAGCGGTCGGCGTGAATAGCAGCGCAAGAGAACCTAGCGGTCCGGACCGCGAGAGGGCCAAATATAGCACGAGGCCGACAACGACCGGTGGCAATCCGAAAAACGCATTGATCAAAACCACGGCTAGTCGCCGCCCGCGAAAAGGAAAAATCGCAAGGGCGGTCCCGATGGGTAAGCCAATGGCCGTCGCGGCAGCCGTCGCTGCCAAGCTGACGCTGATTGATAGCGCGACGATCTCAAGGAAGTTTTGCAATTCGCTGAAGGTGATGATGGTGCTCTTGCGGCCTAGCGTGAATGTGGCACAACCTAACACGGTTCTCCGCTGCGGTCGCGACCCGTGTCAACGCGCGCCGCGCCGCTTCGCAGGGTTACGACAAGGGCTACCTATCTGGTCGGCGGACGCTTGCCGAACCCGCGACGCGGCAATGAAACCATCAACGGCAAATCCTTGGGCTGCTCCGGCAAATGAAATCCGTCGCTCTTGCAAACCGAGGCGACGAATATTTTCCACTGCGACGGTGGCAAGAAAGCCGGTCGCCAAGAGCACGAAATAAGCCATAAACCATTGCGTGGGAATGCCGGGTGATTCCGGTGTGACCTGACTGACGCGTGTGAATTCTACCACCACCGTAGCACACGCGGCGGCGGGCGCATAATCCCACGCGTCAATCAGCGCAGCGCGCCGCGCAGCTTTTGCGCCATGTCAAACAGCGCCTGATTGTGCTTCACCAGATGCATGGCGCGGTTGATGCCCGACATCGCGGCGGCCGCGACCTTGCCGCGCCGGCTGAGCGGGATGAAGCAATCGAAGATCGGCTCGTCGCTCTTGCAGAACTGCCTTTTGTAGTCGTCCGAGCCGATCCCGAGGTCGAGCGCATGGTAGCCGCGCCCGGCATAGTGATCGACGATGCAGCGCATCAGGATCAGCCCGGGACTGTAGCGCGAATTTTCCGACATGGTGTAGGTGTTGAACATCATCGAGAAGCGATGGCCGTCGTCGACGCCGGCGAAGATCGCGATCACCTCGTCGTCGCATTCAAGCGCGTGCATATCGATGACGTGACCGCCGTTCGCGACCGGCGCCATGCAGGCGCTGCGGATGAAATCCTCGACGCCGGGCTCGGCGAACACGTTTGGCAGTTTTTGCTCCGCCATCCGCAGCGGCTTGATGCGGAAGAACGCATCGAGCAGGCGGCTGATCTCGGCATCGGTGGCGGCCACGCAATAGCGATAACCGGCAAGCGTCTGCAGCTTGCGTTCCTTGCCCTTGAGCCGGCGGCGAAACGAACTGCTGAGCCGCGTCACCGGCGGCGCGTCGGGCACAAGTGTCATCAGCGGGCAGTCGTTGACCGAAGCCTGGTTCGGCAGCAGCGCCATCGGGTTCGGCGAATCCCGCCAGCGCAGGGGCTGTCGGGTCAGCGCCAGAACATCGGCCCCGGACCGCTCGCGGACCGCCGATATCAGCGCGTCGAGATCATCGGCGCTGGCGCCCGCGGCGAACTCCCGGTCCCACAACGCCATATTGAAGGTGACGTGCTTGCCGCCCATGAAACGGGCGGTGCGAATCCCGTGTCGGTGGCTGAGCGTGAGCGGCAGCAGCAGCAACGGCCGGCGTTCGGCGTCATAGCCGATTACGATGAAGGGCCGAAGGTTCTTGCGCTCTCCGACCTGCCGCTGCCAGGGGTCAAGGAAATCGAACCGCTGATACGGTGTGGAGAACTGCTGCGGATCTTGGAGGCTGCGCCAGATCGCCTCGGCCCGGTCGAGATCGTGAAGGATATCGATGGCGGCGATGCGGCTCGCTTTCGACCGCGCTGGCGCTGCCGCCGTTCGGCCTTCGATCGCGGCGGCCATGGTCATTGCAAAACCTGTCTATAGGGAAATATTTACATTTTTCGGGTTCGGCCGACCTTTGCAAAGAAATGTCAACAAAGAGTAATGACAATACGGCCACGGCGGGCACCCGTCGCCGCGTTGAGGGTCAAGAATTTGCCATCCAATATCAAATTCCTGACCGAGCTCGGACAGGAGCTCGCTTATTTCAGCGGCTTTGCTTGGCTGCGGGGAAGCAGCACCGGAGGCGCCGGCGTCATTCTGCGGTTTCAACGGGTGCGGCCGCCGCGCGACGCACGCTTCCAGCCGCTTCGATCCCGGGAAATCACGCCCCGGTTTCTCGATCGAACCATCGCCGCGTTGAAGCGCTGGAAATTCGATATCGTTTCAATGGACGAGGTTTGCCAGCGGGCGGTCACGCTGGCGGCGCCGAGACGGTTTGTGTGCCTGACCTTCGACGGTGGCTACAAGGACCTGATGATTTCGGCCTATCCGGTGTTGTCGAAACACCGGGTGCCGTTCGCCGTCTACGTGCCGACGGCGTTTCCGGACGGCGTCGGCGAGGCTTGGTGGCTCGCGCTTGAAGCGGTGATTGCGCGCGAGAATCGCCTCAGTCTGGTGATGGACCGCAAGGAACAGCGTTTCGATATTGCAACCGCGTCTGAAAAATATCAGCTCTACGATTTTCTCGAAGGCTGGATGCGCTCGCTTCCGCCGTCCGATCTGTCGTTCGCGATCAAGGATCTTTGCACCCGGTATTCCGTCGACCTTGCGGCGCTGTCGCGCCAGTCCTCATTGGACTGGAGCGATCTGGCGACGCTTGCGGCCGATCCGTTGGTGACGATTGGAAGTGCGACGGTGAACTATCCTGTGCTGTCGAACCTGAAGGATGCGGCTGCGCTGCGCGAGATCACGATGGGGGCGGCGGTGGGGCAGGCCGCGTTCCACCGCGATATCAAACATTTCGCCTATCCATTTGGCGATCGTGCGTCCTTTCGCCGGCAACATGTCGGGATGGCGGAAGCGGCCGGCTTCGCCAGCGCGGTAACGGCGATACCCGGCGTGGTCGAGACCGCAGGGCGGACCAGCCTGCACGCGCTGCCGCGCGTCGCCTGGGACGGGCGGCGGCGTTCGCTGCGCGCCATGCGGGTTATTCTTTCGGGCGTCACGTTTCCACGTCGCCGACGCAACCTTGAGGCAGCAGACGTCAGACGTCCGGCCGCGCCATCCAACTGATGATTGGCATCGCCGGCAGCACCCAGCCGATTCCGGCCACGACATAGAAGATCGCCTGCAGCAGCCCGGAGTTCGCCAGCCACGGCGTCTGCGCCACGGTCATCCCCATCAACGACCATACCACCACCAGCACCAGCAGGGCGATGGTTCCGATGAATTTGCGGGTGCGTATGGTCATGACAGAAATGTGCAACCGGTTGCAGGGGCGCGGCTTGCGCGCGGGAAGGGGCGGACTATAAGGGGCGCGCGAATTCATTCAAGCGCAGTTTCGATGACCGACATTGCTGTACAACAGGCGCCCCGCAACCGCGCGGTCCGATGGTGGCTGGTGACGATCGCGCTGCTGATTGCCGCCATGGTTCTGGTCGGCGGTGCGACGCGCCTCACCGAATCCGGGCTTTCGATTGTCGAGTGGAAACCGGTCAGCGGCGCTCTGCCGCCACTGACGCAGGAACAATGGACCCGGGCTTTCGAGGGCTACAAGACCATTCCGCAATATCGCGAACTCAACGCCGGGATGGACCTTGCCGAGTTCAAGACGATTTTCTGGTGGGAATGGAGCCACCGGCTGCTTGGGCGCGTGATCGGCGTCGCTTTTCTGCTGCCGTTTCTCTGGTTTCTTTGGCGCGGCGCCTTGAGCGCGGATTTGCGCTTCCGGTTGTGGCTGATCTTCGGCCTCGGCGCGCTGCAGGGCGCGGTCGGCTGGTGGATGGTGGCCTCCGGGCTTTCCGAGCGGGTCGAGGTTTCGCACTATCGTCTTGCCACCCACCTGGTGCTGGCGCTTTTCATTTTCGCGGCCATCGTCTGGACGCTGCGGCGGCAGCTGGACAAGCCGCCGGCCGGTGTATCTTCGCGGCTCAAGATCACCGCAGTGGCGCTGCTGGTGCTGACCTTCGTGCAGCTTTATCTGGGCGCGCTGGTCGCGGGCCTGCGCGCGGGTAAGGTCTACAACACCTGGCCTGATATCGACGGGGCGCTGATTCCGTCCGCGGCGCGACTGTTGTTCGACCAGCCGTGGTGGCGCAACCTGTTCGACAATGCGCTCACCGTGCAGTTCGAGCATCGCATGACGGCCTATGCGTTGTTTGCGCTGGCGATCCTGCATGTGGTCGACGCCATTCGCTCGCGGGCCGGGACCGCCGCGATCAACGGCGCCGTGTGGCTGGCGGCGGCGATCACGCTGCAGGCGACGCTGGGCATTCTCACGCTGCTCAACCAGGTGCCTGTTCCGCTGGCGTTGGCGCATCAGGCGGTTGCGATCGCCGTTCTGACATCAGCCGTTTTCCAGGCGGAGCGATTAGCTGGCGCGGCGGCCGCAACCGGAGCCGCGCAAACTGGTTCTGCCGTTCGCACAAACCGGTTGATTTGAGCGATTCTAATTTTCTGCGCGATGCACGGAAACGCCATGTTTGCAGGGCTTTCACGCCTGCACGCGTCCATTGACGAAGTTATGTGGAACGACACAGCTTTACTTCGAGCTTGTGGGCGATAAAACGAGCCAAACATGGGTTGGTTCATGTCGTCTGCATTCATTCAGGCCGCCGTCATTCTGCTCCGCGAGGGGCTCGAAGCCATGCTGGTGATCGCGGCACTCGCCGGCTATCTGACCAGGGCCGGCGCCGGTCACCGTATCTGGGCCCTCTATGGCGGAGCGCTTGCCGCGATCGGCGCCAGCCTCATCGCCGCGTGGCTGTTTGCGGTGCTGAATTCGGGCGAGCACAGCGACATCATGGAAGGCATCATCATTCTGTTTGCCGCCAGCCTGATGCTCTACGTCAGCGGTTGGCTGATGGTGAAGCAGGATCCGCGCGGCTGGCAGGATTATCTGGCGCACAAGGCCGATAGCGCGCTGGCGCAGGACACCGTCTGGGCGGTCGCCGCGCTGGCCTTCCTGGCGGTATTTCGCGAGGGCGCCGAAACCGTGCTGTTCATCAACGCGCTTGCCGACACCGAGGGCGGCTGGAGCGCTGGGCTGTTCGGGGGGCTTGGCGTCGCGACGGTCGGGCTGGTCGTGCTGTTCTATTTCATCAACCTGATCGCGCAACGGATCCCGCTGCGGCCGCTGTTCATCATTACCTCGGCCTTCCTGTTCGCGATGGCGATCAAATTCATCGGCGAAGCCGTGCAGGAATTCCAGGAACAGTCGATCCTGCCGTTCACCGAACTGAAAGAACTGGCTTGGCTCGCCGACATCGGGCTCAATCCGACGGTCGAGGCGCTGTCGGCGCAGCTGTTGGTGATCGTGTTTGCGCTGGCGACCTATTCGGTGGTCCAGCGCAACAGCCGCCTCGCCCGCGAGGACAAGGCCGCGATGCGGGTCGCCAAGCGGTAATCGACCCTGCACGGACGTCATCACCCGCGAAAGCGGGTGATCCGGTATTGCAGAGCGCTGGAGATGGAGTCGCGAGCTGCGGCGTACTGGATACCAGCGTTTCGCGGGTATGACGGCTATCTGTGAAGCGACGCGGCGCTTTCGCGCTGCCTCACGCGCTCAGCGCCTGCTCCAGATCCGCAATCAGATCTTCCTTGTCCTCGATGCCGATCGACAGCCGCACCACGTCGGGGGCGGCGCCCGATTTGACCTTGGCCGCATCGTCGAGCTGGCTGTGGGTGGTCGACGCCGGGTGAATTACCAGCGAGCGGGTGTCGCCGACATTGGCGAGATGCGAGAACAGTTTCAGGTTCGACACCAGGTTGACGCCGGCCTCGTAGCCGCCCTTGAGGCTGAAGGTGAACACCGCGCCGGCGCCCTTCGGCGCATATTTGCGCGCCAGGTTGTTGTATTTATCGCCCGACAGGCCGGCGTAGTTCACCGCCGCCACCGCCGGATGGGCCAGCAGCCATTCCGCGATCGCCTTGGCGTTCTCGCAATGCTTCTGCATCCGCAGCGGCAGCGTCTCGATGCCGGTCAGAATCAGGAACGAATTGAACGGCGAGATCGCCGGCCCGAGATCGCGCAGGCCGAGCACCCGGCAGGCGATCGCGAAGGCAAAATTGCCAAACGTCTCCTGGATCCTGATGCCGTGATATTCCGGCCGCGGCTCGCTCAGCATCGGATATTTGTTGTCCTTCGACCAGTCGAAGGTGCCGGCATCGACAATGATGCCGCCGAGCGAATTGCCATGGCCACCGAGGAATTTGGTCAGCGAATGCACGACAATGTCGGCGCCATGGTCGATCGGGCGGATCAGATAGGGCGTCGCCAGCGTGTTATCGACGATCAGCGGCACGCCGGCCTTGCGGGCGACCGCGGAAATCGCCTCGATATCGGTGACGCTGCCGCCGGGATTGGCGATCGATTCAATGAAGATCGCCTTGGTGTGCGGGGTGACCGCGCGCTCGAAGCTGTCGATGTCGTCGGGATCGGCCCACACCACGTTCCAGCCAAAACTCTGGAAGGCGTGGGTGAACTGGTTGATCGAGCCGCCGTAGAGTTTGCGCGCCGCGATGAACTCGTCGCCGGGCTTGAGCAGCATCTGAAACACCACCACCTGCGCGGCATGACCGGACGCCGTCGCCAGCGCGGCGGTGCCGCCCTCGAGTGCGGCGACGCGCTCTTCCAGCACCGCCGTGGTCGGGTTGGTGATGCGGGTATAGATGTTTCCGAATGCCTGCAGCCCGAACAGCGACGCGGCGTGATCGGCATCGTTGAACACGAACGACGTGGTTTGATAGATCGGCGTCACCCGCGCGCCGGTGGTGGGATCGGGTTGCGCGCCGGCATGCACGGCGAGGGTCGAAAATCCCGGAAGACGATCGGTCATTCTTGGCGTTCCAGTTCTGCTTTGTTTGAAATCAGATGGCCGGCATGCTGATGGCAGGCGCGGCTGCCGTCAAGGCGGCGCGACGCTTCAACCGTGGTTGGGAACGGTCGTGCTTCGCATTGCCGCGTTCCCGGAACATTGGTTTCGCATTTTGCGTCACACGAGGTCGTTCTTGTTTTTCGCGGCGCGATCCGACGCGGCGGTTTCGCCGCCGCCAACGCTCGTCCGATTCAGTGAAAGCCGCATGCCCTGGGTCGGCACCGGCGCGCGCTTCGAACTGAGGGTTCGCGAATTGACGCCCATCCAGGAAATCTCCGACGACAGCCGTCCATATTCAATCTTGGGACAGCGGTTCATGACAACCTTGAGGCCGGCGGCCTCCGCCTTTGCGGCCGCGGTGTCATCGCGGGCGCCGAGCTGCATCCAGATCACTTTCGGCAACGGTGTCAGCTGCAGCGCTTCATCGACCACCGGCATGATGTGGCTGGAATTGCGGAAGATGTCGACCATGTCGATCGGACGGCCGATATCGCCAAGCGAGGCGACGAAGGGTTTTCCGAGCAGGCTCTTGCCGACATGGCCGGGATTGACCGGGATCATGTCGTAGCCGCGCTGCGCCAGATATTTGAAGGCGAAGTAGCTCGGCCGCACGTTGACCGGCGATGCCCCGACCATCGCGATTGATTTCACGCCGTTGAGAATCTCTCGGATGTAATCGTCGGCGTAGGCGTCATGATTCATTCGGAGCGACCAACCAGATTTCCAGGTGTCATTGCGAGGAGCCAACGGGTCGCGCGGATGCGCGCCCGATAATAAACTCCGCGACGAAGCGATCCAGTTGGCTTGTTGCTCGTCGCAGCTGGATTGCTTCGCTGCGCTCGCAATGACGGTCTACCGGTCTTGCCACTTCGGCTCGCGCTTCTCGATGAAGGCGCCGATGCCTTCCTCGGCGTCGCGCGCCATCATGTTCTCGGTCATCACCTCTGCGGCATAATGATAGGCGTCCGCAAGACTCATTTCGGCCTGACGATAGAATGCGGCCTTGCCGAGCTTTACCGTGTAGGCGGATTTGAGCGCGACTTTTTGCGCCAATGCGATCGCCGCATCGCGTTCGGCGCCGGCGGCGACGACGCGGTTGACGAGGCCGAGCTCCCGCGCGGTTGTCGCGGAAACCGGCTCGCCGGTGAGCAGCATTTCCATCGCCTGCTTGCGTGGAACGTTGCGCGACAGCGCCACCATCGGGGTCGAACAAAACAGCCCGATATCGACCCCGGGGGTGGCGAACGTCGCGGCCTCGGACGCGACAGCCAGATCGCAGCTTGCCACCAGCTGGCACCCGGCGGCGGTGGCGACGCCCTGGACCGCGGCCACCACCGGTTGCGGCAATTGCACGATGGCCTGCATCATGGCGCTGCAGGCGGTCATGATCCCGGCGAAATAAGCGCGCCCGCGATCGGCATCGGCGCGGCGGGCGGTCAGTTCCTTCATGTCGTGCCCGGCGGAAAAGGCCGGGCCGTTGGCCGCGATCACCACCGCGCGCACATCGGCATCATCGCGAATCTCCCGAAATGCGGCGTGCAGCTCGGCGATCAGGCCTTCCGAGAGGCTGTTGCGGGCCTCGGGCCGGTTGAGCGTGAGCACGGCGATACTGCCGAGCGTCTCGCGCAGGAGAATCGATGATGGCGGCGTCGCGGCGCGGGCGGTTTGGGCAGGCATCGGAAATTCCATTAGGGCTGGTCCGTCATCCTAATGTAACAAGCGGCGAGAGGCGAGGGCAGTGGGAGCGACATGGCAATTGCGAAAATGAGTGTGGCCGAGCTGGAGAAGTTTCTCCACCTTGAATTTCCCCAGGCCTTCAGCGCCGGCGATATAGCGATCGAGAGCGCCGACGGCACGTCGTGCCTGCTGCGTCAGCACTACAGCGACCAGATGCTGCGTCCGGGCGGGACCGTCTCGGGGCCGACGCTGATGGCGCTGGCGGATTTCGCCATGTATGTGGTGCTGCTGTCGGCGATCGGCCCGGTCGGGCTTGCGGTGACCACAAATCTCAACATCAATTTTCTGCGCAAGGGGCAGCCCGGGCAGGACGTGCTTGCGGCAGCCAGGCTTTTGAAACTGGGCAAGCGGCTTGCGGTCGGCGAGGTCAATCTGCTGTCGGGGACATCGCCCGATCCGATTGCCCATGTGACCGCGACCTATTCCATTCCAAATGCTTAGTGTTTCATGCGGTAATATAACACCATATTTATAAGCCTTTGATTTATCGAAGATAATAAGCCCCATCCGGCATTGACGCGCGCTGCGCGGTTATCTAGAAACCGCAGCAGTTCGGCGCGATCGCGCCTGATGTCCCCTTTCACGGATTTCCTCACATGAAAACCTTTTCGGCAAAGCCAGCCGAGGTGACGAAGAAGTGGGTCCTGATCGACGCCAAAGGTCTGGTGGTCGGCCGGCTCGCTTCCCTGGTCGCGATGCGGTTGCGCGGCAAACACCTCCCGACCTATACGCCGCATGTCGATTGCGGCGACCACGTCATCATCATCAACGCGGCCCACATCGTGCTGACCGGCCGCAAGCGCGACAACAAGGTCTATTACAATCACACCGGTTTCATCGGCGGCATCAAGGAGCGCACTGCAAAGTCGATCCTCGAGGGCCGGTTTCCCGAGCGCGTGGTCGAGAAGGCCGTCGAGCGCATGATTCCGCGCGGGCCGCTTGGCCGCGTGCAGTTCGGCAACTTGCGCGTTTACCCCGGGCCCGAGCATCCGCACGAAGCCCAGCAACCCGAGACGGTCGACATCGCGTCGATGAATTGCAAGAACATGAGGGCCGCATAAGATGTCGGATACCATGCAGTCTCTCGACCAGTTGTCGGCGCTGAAGCCGGCCACGCCGGAAGCGCCGAAATACGTCAAGAAGGTCGACAAGCTCGGCCGTGCCTATGCCACCGGCAAGCGAAAGGACGCGGTTGCCCGCGTCTGGATCAAGCCGGGCGCCGGCAAGGTCACCGTCAATACCCGTGAGGTCGAAGTCTATTTCGCCCGTCCGGTATTGCGGATGATGATCCAGCAGCCGCTGATCGCGGCCGCCCGTGCCGGCCAGTACGACGTGATCTGCACCGTGGCCGGTGGCGGTCTGTCGGGCCAGGCGGGCGCCGTGCGTCACGGCATCTCGAAGGCGCTGACCTATTTCGAACCGGATCTGCGCGGCATTCTGAAAAAGGGCGGCTTCCTCACGCGCGACTCGCGCGTGGTCGAGCGCAAGAAGTACGGCCGCGCCAAGGCGCGCAAGTCGTTCCAGTTCTCGAAGCGCTAATTGCTTCGCTAAAAGTTGCCGCGAATGCGGAACATTCAAAGGCGCCCGTTATCGGGCGCCTTTTTTGTTGATCATTTGCCGACGAGTTGACGCAGTTTTTCCTGAAAACTTGCAGGTCGGCGCAAACGGATTTCCAACGCGGCTGCCATAGATTTCCGGACGGTGCAGACGCTCCCCGTTCGCATGTGCGTAAAACTTTGGCTGGTAGCACGTTCATGTCGCTCGATACCTCCACGCTTTATCTCGTCGCCACCATGGTTGCAGCGATGCTGGGAGCCATGCTGCTGTTTTTCGGCAAGCAGGAAAACATCCCGGCGTTGAAATGGTGGGGAACCGCCTATCTGCTCGGCGCTGCGTCGGTCGCGCTCTGGACCCTTGCCAGCCCGTGGCTGGGCGAGATGCTCTCGCTGGTGCTGAATGCCGTCGGTTTCGTGGCCTGCGGCATGGTCTGGAGCGCGTCCCGGGTGTTCCATGGCCGCAAGCCCAATCTGCCGGGGCTGGTTCTCGGGGCGATCGCGTGGGTAGCCGCGATCATGACGCTGGCGCCCGAGGCCTCGGCGATGCGGATGACGATCGGGGCGGCGATCGTTGCGGTCTATGCGGCGCTGACCGCCGCCGAATTGTGGTCCGAGCGCCGCAGGACCCTGCAAAAGCGCTGGCCGACCGTAGTGGTGCCGGTGCTGCACGGCTTCGTGCTGATGCTGCCGGTCCTGCTCGGCGACCTGTTGCACCCGCATGACGGTACGTTCGGAAACAGCATCTGGGTGACCGTGTTCGCTATCGAGCTGGTGCTCTATGCGGTCGGCACCGTGTTCGTCATCTTCATGCTGGTGTCGGAACGCACGGTGACCGCGCACAAGACCGCGGCGTCGATGGATCCGCTGACCGGCATGTTCAATCGCCGCGGCTTCGCGGAGGCGACCTCGCGGGTGATCGAGCGCGAAGCCAATGCCGGCCGGCCGGTGACGGCGCTGATCTTCGACATCGACCACTTCAAGTCGATCAACGACCGCTTCGGTCATCCGGCGGGCGACGAGATTCTCAAACTGTTCGCCGCCATCGTGATCAACACGTTGCGGATCACCGACCTGTCGGGGCGAATCGGCGGCGAGGAGTTCGCAGCCTTGCTGCCCTGTTCGCTGGAAGAAGGGATCACCGCAGCCGATCGCGTGCGCGAGGCTTTTGCGAATTCCGGTATTGTGGTCGACGACGGACCGGTCGATACCACCGTCAGCATCGGCGTCGCCGGCGGGCCGGCGGGCACCGAACTCGAAGTGTTGCTGGCGGCGGCCGATACCGCGCTCTATCAGGCCAAGCGCGGTGGCCGCAACCGCGTCGAGGCGGCCGAGGAGCTGCCGCTGTCGCTGGAAAACTGGCGGCGCAAGTCCGCGGGCATCGCGCGTCAACCGCAGCCGCCGGGTGTCGCCCGCCTCGCATAGCGGCGGCGCCGTGGTAACCGTTCGTTTACCATCCGGTCCATATCATCGAGGCCATGGATTGGACCCGAAGCCACAGCACCCACGCCGCCTTGATCTCGCTCGAAGCCGCCGCGACAGCGGCGCGCGGCGGTTTTGCCTGCATGTTCTCGACCGCGGACGAATACGAGACGGCGCTGATCTCGGAACGGCGCGCGCAAGGCCGCTACGACCAGCCACGCCGCCGCTGGCCGGTCGCGATGTTCGCGGGATGCGTGCTGATGGTGGCCGGCACCGTGCTGCTGTTGAACTGAGTTGCCGTTGCAAATAGGGGAGGCCGGGCGCCGCGAGGCGCCTTTTTCTTTTGCAGGGTTCGGTGATAGAAAGTGAATTCTCCCTACAAAAGGCCGCAACCCCATGATCACCGAAATCGCCCAAATCGACGTCAAGCCCGGCACCGAGAAGGACTTTGAAGCTGCGGTCGCCAAGGCTCGTCCGCTGTTCCTGCGCGCCAGGGGCGGCAAGGGGTTTGAGTTGCACAAGTCGATCGAGAAGCCGTCACGCTACCGGCTGATGGCCAAGTGGGAAACGCTGGAAAATCACACCGTGGATTTCAGAGGTTCTGAAGACTTCACGGCGTGGCGCGGGCTGGTCGGGCAGTACTTCGCCGCGCCGCCCGAGGTCGAGCATACCGAGACGGTGCTGACCTCGGCGGGCTGAACGCAGGTGAGGCGGCGCGCGGCCTCACGCGGTCGCCGCGTCGCCTGGGGCTTCACCGGCCTTGAAATAATCGATCATGACTTTCGCGATCGCGATCAGCGGCAGCGCAAGCGCCAGTCCCCAAATGCCGAACACCACGCCCAGCAAGATCTGGAAAGCGAACAAGGTGGCCGGCGGAATATCGAGCGCCTGGCGCTGGATGATCGGCGTGAGGATGTAGCTTTCCAGCGCGTGAACGCCGACAAACAACACCAAGGCGCTGGCCGCGGCGACCCATCCGGACGCCAGACTTGCGATCACCACGATCAATCCGGCGAGCAGCGCGCCAACCGTCGGAATGAAGGCCAGCAGTCCGGCCTGGATGCCCAGAATGAAGGAACTCTGGATACCGATGGCCGACAGGCCGATCCAGGTCACGAGGAAAACCGCGAACATGGTGATGATCTGCGCGATCAGCCAGCGCTCCAGCGTCTCACCGATGCGGTCGACGATCACGGTGGCGCGTGCGCGATGCCGCGCCGGAGCCATGAACAACAGGCCTTTTCGATAGACGCCCGGCTGCGCCGCGAAGGTCAATCCGAGAAACAACACGATAAAGAAATTTCCGACGGCACTCAGCGTGCCCAGAAGAAGTTTCAGGGTCTGGCTTACGATCGCACCGCCGCTGGAGGCAAGCGCGCCTGCGCTCGGAAGACTATGGGTGGTCGGCGCGCTGGGTGCTGCCGGCGTGGATGAAGTCGTCGACGCGCCGGGATTGCCGATGTCGAAATAGCTGGTATCGATGCCGTTTCTCTCAAGGAAAGCCTTGACGCTGATCAATTGGGATTTGATCGTGTCGCTCAGCACCGTGGCCTGTTGCGCGATGGTGGCGCCGCCGAGGAAGATCACGCCCGACAGCAGGCTCGCGAGCACCAGACAGACAATCGTCAGCCGCAGCGCATGCGGCAGCCTGACGACATGGCCGAGCATCGTGGTCATGGCGTTGAGCGCAACACCGAGCAGCACGCCGGCGAAAATCAGAAACAGCGTCGCGGCGTAAAACCAGGTAAACAGCAGCAGGGCGGCAAATGCGACCACGCCGATGCCGCCAACCGATATCGCCCATGCCAGATCGGTGCGGGCAGAAGGACGATCGTCAGCCGAGACTGCCACGTTGATTCCTTTGGTTAGTTCCGGCAGCACTCTTTCGCCAAACGCGCCCGGGATCAAGCGGGGAAGGCGTGCGGGTTCGACGAAGGCGAGGCGCGGAGCGGGGACAAGCAATCCCGTGGCAACCCCGCTTGGGGCGGCGGGTTGGCAGGCCGGCGAGGCCATCGATGCCACGGAGGCCTTCACGCGAAATAGCATCAGTGCTGCGCGGAGCAACAGGTTGATCCGGCCCCGGCCGGCGGGCATGATCCGCCGGACAGCAGCAACGAGGGATTGGAAGCCAGGCGATGAGGAGGCCGGTGGTCGGTGTGATCGGAAACGCCTATCGCATCGAAAATCGATTTGCGACCCAGATGGTCGGCGAACGAAATCTTCGCGCCGTGGCCGAAGTTTCCGGTGCATTGCCGCTGATGTTTGCCGGTACACCCGATATCACCGATATCAGCGCCTTGCTGGATGCGGTCGACGGCATCGTGCTGACCGGCGCCCGCGCCAATGTTCACCCGACGCGCTTTCATACCGAGCCGCATGCCCGGCACGAACCCTACGATCTGCATCGCGACGACGTGGCGCTGGCCTTGTCCGAAGTTTGCGTCGCCCGCGGGGTACCGCTGTTCGGTATCTGCCGCGGCCTGCAGGAGATGAACGTCGCCTTCGGCGGTTCACTGCATCCGGAAATCCGGGAATTGCCCGGACGCATGAACCATCGGATGCCGCGGCTGGAGAACGGTGAGATACATCCCGATCCCAGCGTCATCTTCGCCGACCGCCATGATGTCAGCCTGGTTCCCGGCGGCGCCTTTGCGCGGCTGCTCGGCTGCGAGACGATCCGCGTCAATTCGCTGCACGGCCAGGGCATTCTCGAACCCGGCGAGCGGGTCGTGGTCGAGGGCACGGCGGAGGACGGCACCATCGAAGCGATCCGGATTGCCGATGCGCCGGGCTTTGCGCTCGGCGTGCAATGGCACGCGGAGTACGATCCGCAGCGCAATCCGATCAACCGCGCCCTGTTTGAAGCGTTCGGCGAGGCGCTTTTGACTCGCAAGCGCCTCGGATAGCTCGCCAATCGGCGCCGCACATCGGCGCGCTTCAGTTGTTGGGCCGATTTCAAATATAAGTTGGATCCGCGGAACTCCTGGTCTCCGTAATGGTTGGGAATTGCGCCCGAGCGCGGCGGGATCGTCTACGCACGACCATCAATTGCGATTCACGGACAATTGGCTGAAACGTTCGACGCCAGGAGTGAGCAACTGGCGCGGGCTAATTCATTCGCTCCAGATGAAAGATCCAGGCCATCATGGTTGTAGGTGAGTTTGCCGTTCCTCCCGTCGTTCCGCCCACCGTTCTGATCGTCGAAGACGAGATGCTGCTGCGCATGCGAGCGGTGGATATCGTCGAGGACGCCGGATACACCCCGGTCGAAGCAACCAATGCCGACGACGCGCTCGCCATCCTCGAATCCCGCTCCGACATCGAACTTCTGTTTACCGACATCCAGATGCCCGGAAGCATCGACGGCCTCAAGCTCGCCTACGCCGTCCATGAACGCTGGCCATTGATCAAGATCATTCTGGTGTCCGGTCAGTTGAAATTGACTGACGAGGACAAGCCCGTCGACAGCCGATTCTTTGGCAAGCCGCTTGGAATCCAGCAGATGATCGCGGAAATACAGGACATGATCGGCAATGGCTCGCTGAAGATCGTGCCCGAGGAAATTTCCGAGCTGATTACGAAGGCGGCGCATCCCGAGTTCGAACGGCAAGTCGCACCGGCCGGGAGCGGCCGGTTCGACATCGCAGGAAGTTTTGACGGCGGAAAACGACAGCCTCCGCCTCTTGCTCGAGCAGGCCGGGATCGACGCCAAGGCGCTGCTTGCACAGGCGGGCATCGACGCCAAGGAACGCGAAGCCGCGGATAAATTGCAGAAGCTCATTCTTGAAGAGTTGCATCACCGCATCAAGAACACGCTGGCGACCGTCAGCGCCATTGCGTCCCAGAGCCTGCGTACCGCAACCAGCATCGAACACGGTCAACTCGCCATCGAAGGCCGGCTGGTCGCCTTGGGGCGCGCGCACGATCTGCTGTTGCAGGCCAGATGGGCCAACGCCAGTCTGGAACAAACCATCCGCGGCGCGACCGAACCCTATGTCACCATAGGCTCCGGCAGAATCTCGATCCAGGGCCCCGAGATCAGGATCACGTCGGGGGCCGTGATCGCCCTTGCCATGACGCTCAACGAGCTTTGCACCAACACCACGAAATTCGGTGCGCTGTCGGTGCCGGCAGGCCGCATCGAGATCGTCTGGAAGATCGATGAAGAAAAGCAGCGGCTAAATCTGATCTGGTCGGAAAAGAACGGCCCAGCGGTCCATGCGCCATCCCGGCAAAGCTTCGGAACCCGCCTGATCGGTTCGCTCGGCCAGCAGTTAAAAGGCGAGGTGAAGCTGGCCTATGATGCGACGGGATTCGTCTACGTATTGAACGTGCCGATGGCTTCGCTGGTTGCGCGGACCTGATGCGGCGAGAGGGCATAGCCGTCCTTCGGACGGCTATGCCCGGCCACGACGCAAAAAATCAATGTGCGCTTACACTCAAGCCGCCTTGCTCGCTTTCTCCACCTTCACGCCGCCGCCCTCCAGCAGCATGACCTTGTTGAGAAGCTTCACCAGCGCATAGACCGATTCGATCGCGGGTGCTGCCGTATTGGTCAGCCTGGCCATTTCCAGGATCGAACCGATCAGCGCCTCGGTTTCCAGCGAGCGGCCGGCTTCGACGTCCTGCAGCATCGATGTCTTGTGCGCGCCGACCGCTTCGGCGCCGGCGATGCGCTTGTCGATGGTGACCCGGAAGGTGACGCCGAGTTTCTGGGCGATGTCCTGCGCTTCCTTCATCATGGTCGCCGCCAGTTCGCGGGTCTCGGCGAACTGGCAAATGTCGACCAGGGTGGCGTGGGTCAGCGCCGAGATCGGGTTGAAGGAGAGATTGCCCCACGCCTTCAGCCAGATCTCCGAGCGGATATCCGGCAGCACCAGTGATTTCAGCCCGGCCTTGATGAAGACGTCGTGCAATTCCCGCACGCGATCGGTCTCCTTGCCGTCGAGTTCGCCGATCGGGAAGCGGTCGCCCTCGACATGGTGGATCACGCCCGGGGCGATCGCCGCCGCCGCCGGATAAACCACGCAGCCGATAATGCGGTTCGGATCGATATGCTTGGTCAGAACGCCGGAGGGATCGAGGCTTTCCAGCCGGTGGTTATCGTACTGGCCGCCGAGCCGCTGGAAGTACCACCACGGCAGGCCGTTCTGCACGGTCAGCACCACGGTGTCGGGACCGAGCATCGAATCGATGTCCCGCACCACCTGATCGAGGAAATGCGCCTTCACCGCCAGCACCACGATGTCCTGCTTGCCGGCCTCGGCCGGCTTGTTGACGGCTTTCATTCGCGCGGTCTGGACCTTGCCGTCGTGCCACTCCAGCTTCAGTCCGTTCTTCTGGATCGCGGCGAGGTGGGCGCCCTGGTCGATCACGGTGACATCCTCGCCGGCGAGCGCAAATTTGGCCGCCAGCAGGCCGCCGATGGCGCCGGCGCCGACCACGCAGATCTTTTTCTGTTTGGGCGGCGCACCCAGCAGATACGGGCTCGGCAGCACCTGGTCGAACACGTTGCTGAGGCTGCCGACGCCGTCGATCACGATGTCGACGACGTTGTGGGCGTCGCCCATGGTGCCGGCGCCGAGCGAGGTGCCGCAGGCGATGATGTCGCCCGGCATCAGCGTGACGTCCCTGGAAATGGCGGCGACCAGTTTGTGCGGCGGGAAGAACATGTCGGCGACCGGATAGTTCTGCCGCTCCTTGCCGTTCAGCACGGTCTTGACCGACAGCTTCATCGGGTCGACGTCGGTCGCGATCACAGGACCGAATACGCCGAACGTGTCAAAGCTCTTCGCGCGCGCCCACTGTTCGAACGATTTGTCCTTGCGCAGCAGATCGACGGCGGTGACGTCGTTCACGCAGGTATAGCCGAAGATATAATCGCCGGCCTCGGCTTCGCGAGATGTTGAAGCATTTCTTGCCGATGACGACACCGAGTTCGCCTTCGTAGATGATCTTTCCGGCGTAGGTGGCCGGGCGCTCGATCGGCCGGTTCGCCGGCCAATAGGCATTCGGCGCCTTCAGGAACCAGAGCGGCTCTTTCGGCTGCTTGAAGTCGTTCTTGGCCGCGAGCTGGTGGAAATTATTCCACAGGCAGATCATCTTCGACGGCTCGCACGGCGTCAGAACCTGAACGTCGGAGAGCTTCAGCCTCTCACCGCTCGGCTTCGCGCCGGCGAACAGGTCGCCGCTATGAACCGCGATGGTATCGCCTTCCAGCGTGCCAAAGCCGGTCTTTCCATCCCGCTCAAAACGGATCCATTTCGCCATCTGCGCTCTCCCGGTGCTGTAAAAGGCAGCGTCGTTGGATCGCGCGGCCTGGTTGCATTGTAGCCTTCGCGCCGGTCCCCGCAATCATGCACTGCATCATGGGGGCGCTGGATGTCGGAGGTCCGCTGCAAAACAAAAAAGGCGCCCCTGTCGGAGCGCCTTTTCGTGTTTTCGAGCCGCGAGATCCGCGGCGCAAAATCGTTCGAAAATTACAGCGAGTAGTACATTTCGAATTCGACCGGATGCGGGGTCATTTCGAAGCGCGCGACTTCGGTCATCTTCAGCTCGATATAGCTGTCGATGAAGTCGTCGTCGAACACGCCGCCGTTCTTGAGGAAGGCGCGATCCTTGTCGAGATTTTCCAGCGCCTCGCGCAAGCTGCCGCACACCGTCGGGATCGCCTTCAGTTCTTCCTTCGGCAGATCGTAGAGGTCCTTGTCCATCGCGGGGCCCGGATCGAGCTTGTTCTTGATGCCGTCGAGGCCGGCCATCAGCATCGCGGCGAAGCCGAGATACGGATTGGCCATCGGATCGGGGAAACGCACCTCGACGCGCTTGGCCTTCGGGTTGGAGGTGTAGGGGATGCGGCAGGAGGCCGAGCGGTTGCGCGCGGAGTAGGCGAGCAGCACCGGGGCTTCATAGCCCGGGACCAGGCGCTTGTAGGAGTTGGTCGAGGGGTTGGTGAAGGCGTTGATCGCCTTGGCGTGCTTGATGATGCCGGCGATGTAGGACAGGCAGGTCTCCGAGAGGTCGGCATATTTGTTGCCGGCGAACACCGGCTTGCCGTCCTTCCAGATCGACTGGTGGACAGTGCATGCCCGAGCCGTTGTCGCCATAGACCGGCTTCGGCATGAAGGTGGCGGTCTTGCCGTAGATGTGCGCGACCTGGTGGATGCAATATTTGTAGATCTGCATCTGGTCGGCCATCAGCGTCAGCGTGTCGAACTTCATGCCGAGTTCGTGCTGGGCGGAGGCGACTTCGTGGTGATGCTTCTCGACCTTGACGCCCATCTTGGCCATCGCGCCGAGCATTTCCGAGCGCATGTCCTGCACCGAGTCCTGCGGCGGCACCGGGAAGTAGCCGGCCTTGGTGCGGATGCGGTGGCCGAGGTTGCCGCCCTCATATTCGGTGTCCGAATTGATCGGCAGTTCCGACGAGTCCAGCTTGAAGCCGGTGTTGTAGGGCGTGGTCTGGTAGCGGACGTCGTCGAACACGAAGAATTCCGCTTCCGGTCCGACGA
The DNA here is from genome assembly GCA_963734795.1 of uncultured Alphaproteobacteria bacterium. GTDB lineage: Bacteria > Pseudomonadota > Alphaproteobacteria > Rhizobiales > Xanthobacteraceae > Bradyrhizobium. Next base: position 350,819 of record CAVTIW010000003.1, on the reverse strand, counting down.
AAATCGTGTCGCCGACGCCCATCGACTTGACCATGGCTTCGGCCTTCTTGGCCATGCCGCGGGGGTCGCGGTTGTAGGGCTCGCCGGTGGTCGGCTCCAGCACGTCGCAGGTGATGACCATGGTGGTTTCGGCGAAGAACGGATCGATCGTCGCGGTGACCGGATCGGGCATCAGGCACATGTCGGATTCGTTGATCGCCTTCCAGCCGGCGATCGACGAGCCGTCGAACATGGTGCCTTCGGCGAAAATGTCCTCGTCGATCATGCCGATGTCGAAAGTCACATGCTGCCACTTGCCGCGCGGATCGGTGAAACGCAGGTCGACGTATTTCACGTCGTTGTCCTTGATCGATTTCAGGACGTCTTTGGCGGTCTTCATGAATACCCCTTTTGTGCTTGCAGGTCGTCGTGATCTGGCCGCGGGCGGCGACCGGGTGATGCTCAATACAATTGGGGGCTGTTCAATACAATATCTGAGTGCCGGCAAGTTGCCTTCAGGCCAGTTACCTTCAGATGGCATCCAGCCCGGATTCCCCGGTTCGGATACGAATGGCTTCCTCGATGTTGGACACGAAAATCTTGCCGTCGCCGATGCGACCGGTCTGGGCCGCGCGCCGGATCGCGTCGATTGCTTTCTCGACCAGGTCGTCCGAGATCACGATCTCGATTTTGACCTTGGGCAGAAAGTCCACGATGTACTCCGCCCCGCGATAGAGTTCGGCGTGACCCTTCTGCCGCCCGAAGCCCTTGGCTTCGGTGACGGTGATACCTTGCAGTCCGACCTCCTGTAGCGCCTCCTTGACCTCGTCGAGCTTGAACGGCTTGATGATGGCTTCTATTTTTTTCACTTAGCGTCTCCCGGGCATCTTCATACTGCAGACTGCAGGTTTGTTTCCACATTGGGCATGGTGCGCAAGTCATTCGATCGTCCTGGACCTCGCGACGCTGCCGTCATCGCCGGGCATACTTGATTGCCCGTGAGCAGGACGATCCAGAGTCGGTTTCCTCAAAAGCAGGGTCTATGCCAAGTTGGTGAAGCGCCTGATTTTGAAATGTTATCAAACTTTTAACAGGCGTCCTTGGAGGGAAGGCGGAAGCGTTCACAATACCGGCGGCCCACCAAATAGGCAAACAGGTCAATCGGTATGCAATCACCCAGGGGCTGGACTGTGCATAATCTGGGAAATGCCTCAGGATAAGGCGCTTGCATCGGGAATTTGGCATGGAAGTTCTTACCACGACGGAGATGGAGCGCGCCGATCGGCTCACCATTGCCGAGGGCACGCCCGGCTTCGCGCTGATGCTGAGCGCCGGCCAGGCTGTGGCCGAAGCGGCGATGGACCTCGTCGAGGAGGGGCCGATCCTGGTGGTCGCCGGGCGCGGCAACAATGGCGGCGACGGTTTCGTGGCGGCGGCCGAGCTGGCGGCGCGCGGCCGCGAGGTCTCGGTCATCCTGCTGTGCGAGCGCGACAGCCTGCAGGGCGATGCGGCCTCGGCGGCGCGCGGATGGAAATATCCGGTGCTGCCGTTCAATCCCCAGGCGATCGGCAGGCCGGCGCTGATCATCGATGCACTGTTCGGCGCCGGTCTCAATCGGCCGGTGAAGGGCGATCCGCAGCAAATGATCGAGGCCATCAACGCCAACGGCGCGCCCGTTCTCAGCGTCGATCTGCCGAGCGGCATCAACGGCACCAGCGGGCGCAGTCATGGGCGTCGCGGTCCGCGCCACCGAGACCGTCACCTTCTTTCGGCGCAAGCCGGCGCATCTATTGCTGCCGGGCCGGATCCATTGCGGCCGCGTCCGTGTCGCCGATATCGGGATCGATGCCCGCGTGCTCGGGGAAATTCAGCCGCAGACTTTTGAGAACGTGCCGCAGTTCTGGCGCAAGTCCTTTCCGGTGCCGCAGATCGACGGTCAAAAATACGCGCGTGGCCATGCCGTCGTCGTTTCGGGCGACCTTGCTGCGACCGGCGCGGCGCGGATGTCGGCGCGCGGCGCGTTGCGGGCCGGTGCCGGGCTGGTCACGCTGGCCTCGCCGCGGGATGCGCTCGCCGTCAATGCCGCCGCGCTCACCGCCGTGATGGTTCGCGCAACCGATACGGTGGTCGAGTTTGCCGAGCTGTTGACGGACAAGCGCCTCAACGCCTGCGTGATCGGACCGGGCGCCGGCGTTGGCGCGCGCACCCGCGATTTTGTGCTGACGGCGCTGTCCGCGCAGCGACACCTGGTGCTGGACGCGGATGCACTGACGAGCTTTGCCGAAGCGCCCGATCATCTGTTCGAGCCGATCAAGGCATTGCCCGATCCGCAGGTGGTTCTGACGCCGCATGAAGGAGAGTTTCCGCGAATGTTCAGCGACATCAGCAACAAACATCCGTTTCGCTCGAAACTTGAACGGGTGCGGGCCGCCGCCGAACGCTGCGGCGCCGTGGTCCTGCTCAAGGGACCGGACACCGTGGTGGCGTCACCGGACGGACCGCGCCACCATCGCCGCCAACGCGCCGCCCTGGCTCGCCACCGCCGGAGCCGGCGACGTGCTGGCCGGAATGATCGCGGGATTGCTGGCGCAGGGTGTGCCCGCGTTCGAGGCCGCCTGCATCGGGGTCTGGATGCACGGCGAGGCCGCGCGTGAGGCCGGCCCCGGCCTGATCGCGGAAGATCTGCCGGAGGTGCTGCCCGCGGTGTTCCGCCGCCTCTATGACGAGTTCGACATCGATTATTGAGGCGCGCGGGTGTTGAGGCGGCTCGAACTTGAGGTCACGCTGCGTTACTAGCACACGAAGCGGCGGACCTTATATGGCGACCGAGCTCGTCGACCGATGGCTTCGGTCCGGTCCTACCTCGAGGCCGAGAAATCCGGCAACACGTGCAAGACCTATAAATCAGACTGGGCCAACTCTGCGCCTGGTGCGATCAGTATGCCGGCCGAGTCGGTCACGGTGGCGCGCTACCTGGCGCAGCTCGCTGATGGCCGCAAGGTTTCAACGATCAAGCGGCGCGGCGCCGCGACCAGAGTCTGTCATGTTGCAGCTCAGTTTGATTCGCCGACTGACGCCGAAGGCGTCAAAGCCGCGATGCGCGGGATTCTGCACACCAAAGGCACGAAACCGAACAAGAAAGCGCCGGCGGCGGCCGAACTGATCGCGCGGCTGCTGCGGGTTTTTCCCGAAATCTCTACCTCTAGACAGGCGTATAAGTGGACTTCGGCTAGCACGCGTATTTCGCGACCGCGGTCTCGTCCCATGTCAGTCCCAGGCCGGCGCCGCGGGCTGTGATCGTGCCGTCGACGATCTGCACCGGCTCGGCAACAATGGCGCGGGCGAGGTCGAGATATTCGATCCAGTGCGCGGTCGGCGTGACCGCCAGTATGTGGGCGCTCGCTTCCGCAAACAGGTGACTGGACATCGGGATCGAGGCGGCTTCGGCCTGCCCAGCGACGCGGAGCCAGCCGGTGACGCCGCCGACCTTCATCAGGTCCGGCATAATGAAATCGCTGGCGCCCGAGGCGATCGCTTCGGCAAAGCCGCGTGGAAACCACCAGTTCTCGCCCGACTGAATTGATATCGGCGACGTCTGGCGGACTTCGGCGTGGCCCTGGAGATTTTCGGCCGCCACCGGCTCCTCGATCCAGTGCAGGTCGTAAGGTGCGAGCCGGATAATGCGGCGGCTGGCCTCGGACGGATCGAGCGATTGGTTGAAATCCAGCATCAGCGCGATATCGGGGCCGATCAGGTCGCGCACGGCCTTGACGACCCGCTCGTCGTTGGCGAGGTCGCCGTCGCCGCCCTTGATCTTGATGCCGCGAAAACCCTGTTCCAGCGAGCGGCGCAGGTCCTTGGCGTCGGCTACCGGATCGACCGCGCCGTAGCTGTCATAGGCCCGGATCGGCCGCGGTGACCCGCCGAGCAATTGGGCCAATGGCTGACCCGCGGCCTGGCCGAGCACGTCCCAGAACGCCATGTCGAGGCCCGACACCGCCATGCCGACCAGCCCTTGCCAGCCCAGCAGTCTGAATTTGGCATCCATGGCCGCCATCAGGTCAAACGGCGCGATCGCCTTGCCAATCAAACCGGAGCCGATCTCGCCGATCAGCTGCACCAGCGGCGCAAGCGTCAGCTTGGCGTAGCCAAAGATGTAGGAGCGTCCGGTAACGCCTTGATCGGTCGCAACATCGATCAGCACCAACGGCGCCGAACCGATCACGCCGAAGGCATTCTTGACCGGCCGCGAGATCGGCACGTCGACGGCGCGGGCCGTGATGCTGCGAATGGCGGGTGCGGCTGTGCTCATATCGGTCTCCTTATTTTTTATTTTATTCGACACTGTACCAGCGCACGAGGCGCGGCGCCGCCCAGTCCGTTGCCATCGATTCCAGCAGCCAGCGCCCGGCATGTTCGGCGGCGAAAGCGATGCGCTCGGTCTGCCCGGCCTCGATCGCCAGTGTATCCAGCCAGAACGGCTTCCAGCCATCGTCGAGCCGGTCCAGCAGCCTGAAATGGTGGCCGTGGAGGTGGAAGACTTCAGCGACATCGCCGCGGTTGGTCAGGGCCAGCACCACGGTGCGGCCGGCTTTGGCGCGGAATGCGGGCGCGGCGGAGCTGGCGAAACTCGCCGGCGTCACCCAGTCGGCTTGGGGGCCGCCGAGCGTCACATCGACGCGCAGTGCACCCCTGAGGTCGAGCCGGGCCGGCAGACCGTTCGAGGGCAGCGCGGCCGCGGCGGCCAGCGGCGCGTCCCGGACCGGCGGCTCCGTTGAGGTCATCAGCCGGGCGATGGGACGAGCCTGTGTGCCATCGTGCAGGAGAATCGACGACGTCGAGCCCGACGGCCCGGTCGCATCGATGAACGCGTCGACCCGCCCGCCCGGGGCCAGCACCAACGCACCATTGCGCGCCAGGAACGGCTCGGCCGGCTGGCCGTCGATGGCCATGACGCGGACATCATGGTCTTCTATTTTTACAGCAATAACATTGCGTTGAAAGCCATTGATGAAGCGCAGTCTAAGGCGCTCATGGGTGCGGATCGGCAGATCCAGCGACGTCTGCCCATTGACGGTGGTGAGCGGCATGGTGTCCTTTGGATCGGTGCCGGGCGCAATCGCCGTCCCGTCGGGGCGCAAGCGCCAGTCTTCGACCAGCAACACCTCGTCGCGGTCGACGGGAACGGCCTCGCTCTCCCCGACAATCAGCGCCCGTGCCGGTGACGGCCGCGCCAGACCGTCGCCAAGCAGCCGAAGGTCGCACAGGAAGGTCCCTGCCTGGCGCAACGGAACGACACAGGTTTCCCTGGCGCCGGGCGCGACCGGCGCCCGCGCGGCCAGTGGTTCGGCCGCCGCCGCGCCGTCAATCCCATGCCAGCTGAGCGCCGTCGGTACCGGCAGCTTGTTGTCGAGCGTGACTTCAAGCGCGTCGCCGCGCCTGAAGCGAAGACCGGGATCTGGCGTTGCGCCCTGGAGCGACCATATCGGTGTCGTCGGCTCTCCCGGACGCAAGGCGATGACATCGGCTTTGGCTTGCAGTAACAGCGATGAGCGCCCCTGAGCGGCGGCCATCGGCGGCGCCGCGGGACCAAGGACCGCAGCGCCCAATCCGGCCATGAGGTTGCGTCGGTTGAGCAGGAAAAGGCGATCTGCCATGACCCATGCGGACCATTTTCCGCTGGATATGTCCAGTTGCCGCGGCTACGTCCGGGGCGGCTCGTTATGGCCATTTTTTTGCTGCGAACCGGCGTGCTCATGTTATAAGCCCGCCGCCCGCGGCATCGCGGCCGGACATGATGCTAACAGCGGGCGTGGCGGAACTGGTAGACGCGCTGGATTTAGGTTCCAGTGACGAAAGTTGTGGGGGTTCGAGTCCCTCCGCCCGCACCAAGCGCCACCAGCGTTTGCGCCTGATAATTCGCGGCGGACGTATTTCCGAGGGGGCGAATCCCCCGGAGAAATGCTCCGCCGAACCACCGACGCAGGCTTCAGGGCCAGGCGTCGAACAAATTGACAATGTCCGGTGTTTAAGTCGGACCAAGCGGGAAGAAGATTGACGCCATGCAGGTCACAGAAACCGTCACCGACGGATTGAAGCACGAATTCCAGATCAGCGTTCCGGCATCGGACCTCGATGCCAAGGCGGATGCCCGTCTCGTCGACCTCAAGGACAAGGTCCGTCTCAACGGCTTTCGTCCGGGCAAGGTGCCGGTGAGCCACCTCAAGAAGGTCTATGGCCGCTCGGTGATGGCCGAGACCGTCGAGCAGACGATCCGCGACACCAACACGCAGATCTTCACCGAGCGCGGCTTCCGGCTGGCGACCGAACCCAAGGTTACCATGCCGACGGAGGAAAAAGCCGTCGAGGACATCCTGACCGGCAAATCCGATCTGACCTATACCGTTTCGATCGAGGTGGTTCCCGCGATCCAGCTCGCCGATTTCAAGAGCTTCACCGTCGAGAAGCCGGTCGCCGACGTCACCGACACCGATGTCGACGAGGCCATCAAGCGCATCGCCGACCAGAATCGCGCCTACGCGCCGAAAGGCGAGGGCGCCAAGGCCGAAACCGGCGATCGGGTCACGATCTCCTTCAAGGGCACCATCGACGGCACGCCGTTCGACGGCGGCACCGGCGAGAACATCCAGGTCATGATCGGCTCCGGCACCTTCATTCCGGGCTTCGAGGAACAACTGCTCGGCATCGCCGCCGGCGAAACCCGCAGTCTGAAAGTCGCGTTCCCGAAGAACTATGCCAGCGAGAAGCTGGCCGGCCAGCCGGCCGAGTTCGAAACCACGGCGACATTGATCGAGGCGCCGCAGGACACCACGATCGATGACGAGTTCGCCAAGACGCTCGGTCTCGAATCGCTCGACAAGCTGAAGGAAGCCGCGCGCGAGCGGCTCACGGCCGAATTCGCCGGCGCGACCCGCCAGCGGGTCAAGCGCATGCTGCTCGACCGTCTCGACGAGAGCCATCGCTTCGAGGCGCCGCCGTCGCTGGTCGAGGAAGAATTCAAGCTGATGTGGAATTCGATCAAGGCCGAGATGGAATCCGGCGGCAAGACGTTCGCCGACGAGGACACCACCGAACAGGCCGCCGAGGAAGAGTACCGCAAAATCGCCGACCGCCGGGTCCGGCTCGGTCTGGTGCTCTCCGAAATCGGCGAAAGCAACAAGATCACGGTGACCGACGACGAAGTCAGCCGGGCGGTGATCGAGCGCGCGCGCCAGATGCCCGGGCGCGAGAAAGAGGTCTGGGACTACTATCGCAACAATACCAATGCGCTCGCCCAGCTTCGTGCGCCGATTTATGAGGACAAGGTGGTTGATTTCATCCTTGAACTCGCCAACGTGACCGAAAAGAAGGTCACCCGCGAGGACCTCTACAAGGACGACGATGCCGAGAAGACCGCCGCCTGATGCTGTTGGCCGTGTCAGGCGGTAGCTTCGTTAAGGATGTGCCGTGAAAGGCGCATGGCGAGGGAAAGCCTCGCTATGCGCTGCGTCGCGAATCAGCTTCAACTGGAACAACTCCGCACGATATCGGCCCGGTCTTGTCACCGGGGAATTGGCTCATATCTGTGAGCCCTGTCTTTAAGTCCTGCATCACGGGTCGTTCGTCCGCGCCCGGCAAATCCTTAGGCTTTCAGCCTTGCCGAGATGGACGTTCGCCCCCGCCAACCCTTGGGTGACTAATGCGCGATCCGGTGGAAACCTACATGAACCTCGTGCCGATGGTGGTCGAGCAGACCAACCGCGGCGAGCGCGCCTACGACATTTTTTCGCGGCTGCTGAAAGAGCGCATCATCTTCCTGACCGGACCGGTCGAGGACGGCATGTCGACGCTGGTGGTCGCGCAGCTGCTGTTTCTCGAAGCCGAGAATCCGAAGAAGGAAATCTCGATGTACATCAACTCGCCCGGCGGGGTGGTGACGTCGGGCCTTGCGATCTACGACACCATGCAGTTCATCCGCCCGCCGGTGTCGACGCTTTGCACCGGACAGGCGGCCTCGATGGGTTCGCTGCTGCTGGCCGCTGGCGATAAGGACATGCGCTTCTCGCTGCCGAATTCGCGCATCATGGTGCACCAGCCCTCCGGCGGTTTTCAGGGCCAGGCCACCGACATCATGCTGCACGCGCAGGAAATCCTGAATCTCAAGAAGCGGCTCAACGAGATCTACGTGAAGCACACCGGCCAGACCTTCAAGGCGATCGAGGACGCGCTGGAACGCGACAAGTTCCTGACCGCGGAGATGGCCCGCGACTTCGGCATTGTCGACAAGGTGATCGACAAGCGCTCGGAAGAGCCGACGGCGAAGACCCCATAACGGTTCCGGGGCGCTGTACCGGCTTCAGCCACCGTCAGGGGCAAATTCCGGCCGCCAACGGCGCTTTTGCGCCCTCGGAAGGCCTGAAAGTTCCGCTTTCGTGCCGGTCTGGCAGCGTGGCAATCGCGCAACGCCCGGCCGATTTCGGCATCTGAAGCTCGCGTGAACGCGGCAAATCACGGTATTGTCACGGATATTCGACGGGCCGCTGATTAGGGAATTCTTGATAGTCGGGTGTCACCATGGTTGGCTACGTCGGATCGGTTATGATCGTGGGGAATTCGAGTGGCCGCGATTCGTGCGGCATCTGAAGCGTAGGGTCTTTTCTGGTACGGATTTTGCTCTATCTACAACTCTATGCCGGTAGGTCCCGGAATGGGGCGAGCGAGCGGACGGGATCGAACGGCGGACGGAGATTAGAATGAGTAAGGTCGGCACGAGCGACTCCAAGAACACGCTGTATTGCTCGTTCTGTGGCAAGAGCCAGCACGAAGTCCGCAAATTGATCGCGGGCCCCACCGTATTCATCTGCGACGAATGCGTTGAGCTGTGCATGGATATCATCCGCGAGGAGAACAAATCCTCGCTGGTGAAATCGCGCGACGGCATTCCAACCCCGAAGGAAATCTGCAAGGTCCTCGATGACTACGTCATCGGTCAGAGCCATGCCAAGAAGGTGCTCTCGGTCGCCGTCCACAATCACTACAAGCGGCTCAATCACCAGACCAAGCACAACGACGTCGAGCTTGCGAAGTCGAACATCCTGCTGATCGGTCCGACCGGTTCGGGCAAGACGCTGCTGGCGCAGACGCTGGCGCGGATTCTCGACGTGCCGTTCACGATGGCGGATGCGACCACGCTGACCGAAGCCGGCTATGTCGGCGAGGACGTCGAGAACATCATCCTGAAGCTGCTGCAGTCGGCAGACTACAATGTCGAGCGCGCACAGCGCGGCATCGTCTACATCGACGAGATCGACAAGATCAGCCGCAAATCCGACAATCCGTCGATCACCCGCGACGTCTCGGGCGAGGGCGTGCAGCAGGCGCTTCTGAAGATCATGGAAGGCACCGTCGCCTCGGTTCCTCCGCAGGGCGGCCGCAAGCATCCGCAGCAGGAGTTCCTGCAGGTCGACACCACCAATATTCTGTTCATCTGCGGCGGCGCGTTCTCCGGCCTGGAAAAGATCATCTCCGCGCGTGGACGCTCGACGTCGATCGGTTTCGCCGCCCAGGTGCTGGCGCCGGAAGATCGCCGGACCGGCGAAATCTTCCGCCACGTCGAGCCCGAGGATCTGTTGAAGTACGGCCTGATTCCGGAGTTCGTCGGACGCCTGCCGGTGGTCGCGACGCTGGAGGATCTCGACGAAGCTTCGCTGAAGAAGATACTGACCGATCCGAAGAACGCGCTGGTGAAGCAATATCAGCGGCTGTTCGAGATGGAGAACATCGAACTGACCTTCGCCGACGAAGCGCTTGGCGCGGTCGCCCGCAGGGCGATCGAGCGCAAGACCGGCGCGCGCGGCCTGCGATCGATCCTCGAAAGCATCCTGCTCGAAACCATGTTCGATCTTGCCGGGCCTGGAAGGCGTCGAAGAGGTCGTGATCTCGCGCGAAGTGGTCGAGGGAACCGCTCGCCCGCTCTACATCTACGCCGATCGTTCCGACCGCGCGGTCGAAAGCAGCGCCAGCGCCTGATCGCGCCCGCGGCCGGCGCGGATTGAGTAATCCATTATGTCAGCTGCCGGGTCTTCCGGCGGCCGTATTTGCGCAGGCTTTGCGCCGCGTTCAGCCCCAATTGGCGGGCCTTTTCCAATGACTTGACACCCCCATGGTCGATAGCCACCTTATGCTTTCGGCGACGAAAACTTCACCTGAGGATTCGCCGCTGCAACGATCCGGAGGAGTCGGCCGAGACCGGCCAGGCGACCCCGGAACATCTCGGCACCTTGTGGCGGTTGCGCAAAAGGGCGGACCACGTGCAAGGGGGCACAACAAAAGGAATAGGCCATGACGACTCCGAAACCCCGGCCATCTATCGCTTCACGGCGAAAGCCATTCTTATCCGGTGCTGCCGCTGCGCGACATCGTCGTCTTCCCGAGCATTATCGTGCCGCTGTTCGTCGGCCGCGAGAAGTCGATCCGCGCGCTCGAAGAGGTCATGAAGAATGACGCCCTGATCATGCTGGCGACGCAGAAGAACGCGTCGGACGATGATCCGAGCGCCGGATTCGATTTATGAAACCGGCACGCTTGCCAGCGTACTGCAGCTGCTCAAATTGCCCGACGGCACCGTGAAGGTGCTGGTGGAGGGGCTCGAGCGCGCCCGCGTGCAAAAATATTCCGACCGCGCCGAATATTATGAAGCGACCGCGGTCGCGCTTGCCGACACCGACGCCACGTCGGTCGAGGCCGAAGCCCTGTCGCGCTCGGTGGTGTCGGATTTCGAGAGCTATGTGAAGCTGAACAAGAAGATCTCCGCCGAAGTCGTCGGCGTGGTTCAGGCCATCACCGATTTCGCCAAGCTCGGCGATACCGTCGCCTCGCATCTCGCCGTCAAGATCGCCGACCGCCAGGCGATCCTGGAGACGCTGTCCGTCACCGCGCGCCTCGAGAAGGTGCTCGGGCTGATGGAGAGCGAAATCTCGGTGCTGCAGGTCGAGAAGCGGATCCGCTCGCGCGTCAAGCGCCAGATGGAGAAGACCCAGCGCGAATATTATCTCAACGAGCAGATGAAGGCGATCCAGAAGGAGCTCGGCGACGACGAAGGCCGCGACGAGCTGGCCGATCTGGAAGAGAAGATTGCCAAGACCAAGCTTTCCAAGGAAGCGCGGGAGAAGTCGCAGCACGAGCTGAAGAAGCTGCGCCAGATGTCGCCGATGTCCGCGGAAGCAACCGTCGTGCGCAACTATCTCGACTGGCTGCTGTCGATACCGTGGAACAAGAAGTCCAAGGTCAAGAAGGATCTGGTCGCCGCCCAAACCACGCTCGACAACGATCACTACGGTCTTGAGAAGGTCAAGGACCGCATCGTCGAGTATCTCGCGGTGCAGTCGCGCGCCAACAAGCTGACCGGACCGATCCTGTGCCTGGTCGGACCTCCCGGCGTCGGCAAGACCTCGCTCGGCAAGTCGATCGCCAAGGCGACGGGACGCGAATTCGTGCGCGTGTCGCTCGGCGGCGTGCGCGACGAAGCCGAAATCCGCGGTCACCGCCGCACCTATATCGGCTCGATGCCCGGCAAGATCATCCAGTCGATGCGCAAGGCGAAGACCTCGAATCCGCTGTTCCTGCTCGACGAGATCGACAAGATGGGCGCCGACTTCCGCGGCGATCCGTCATCGGCGCTGCTTGAGGTGCTCGACCCCGAGCAGAATTCGACCTTCAACGACCACTATCTGGAGGTCGACTACGATCTCTCCAACGTGATGTTCATCACCACCGCGAATACGCTGAATATTCCGGGCCCGCTGATGGACCGCATGGAGATCATCCGGATCGCCGGCTACACCGAGAACGAGAAGGTCGAGATCGCGCGCAAGCATCTGATCCCGAACGCGATCTCCAAGCATGGCCTCGATTCCAAGGAATGGTCGATCGACGACGACGCGCTGCTGCTGATGATCCGGCGTTACACCCGCGAAGCGGGCGTGCGTAACCTGGAGCGTGAGCTTTCGACACTCGCCCGCAAGGCGGTGAAGGAGCTGATGATCTCCAAGAAGAAGTCGGTCAAGGTCACCGAGAAGTCGCTCGAGGAATTTCTCGGCGTGCCGAAATATCGCTATGGCGAGATCGAGAGCGACGATCAGGTCGGCATTGTCACCGGCCTCGCCTGGACCGATGTCGGCGGTGAGCTGCTCACCATCGAAGGCGTCATGATGCCCGGCAAGGGCAAGATGACGGTCACGGGCAACCTGCGCGACGTGATGAAGGAGTCGATTTCGGCGGCGGCATCCTATGTCCGCTCGCGCGCGGTCGGCTTCGGCATCGAGCCGCCATTGTTCGATCGGCGCGATATCCACGTCCACGTGCCGGAGGGGGCGACCCCGAAGGACGGACCGTCGGCGGGCGTGGCGATGGCGACCGCGATCGTCTCGATCATGACCGGCATCCCGGTCCGGCACGATGTCGCCATGACCGGCGAGATCACCTTGCGCGGGCGGGTGCTGCCGATCGGCGGCTTGAAGGAGAAGCTGCTGGCGGCCGCGCGCGGCGGCATCAAGACGGTGCTGATCCCGGAAGACAACGCCAAGGATCTCACGGAGATTTCCGATGCGATCAAGGGCGGCATGGACGATCATCCCGGTCGCACGGCTCGACGACGTGATCTCGCAAGCCCTGGTGCGGCCGCCGGTGCCGATCGTCTGGGAAGAGGACACCAAGGTGCCGGTCAAGCCGGACACCACGGACGAAGCCCCGGGCGGCCTGACGGCGCACTGAGCTCCCAGGCGCACTGAGCTTCTCAATATGACAACAGCGGCGTCCCACCCGGGGCGCCGCTTTTTTGTGAGGCGTTGCCCGCTTGCGCCGGGGGGCAGAGCGGCGCTAAACAGGGCGCGAGGGCGGCTAGCTCAGCTGGTTAGAGCATCTCGTTTACACCGAGAGGGTCGGCGGTTCGAATCCGTCGCCGCCTACCACTCCTCAGAGCCACGGTCCGCGCTACATCCAGCGGATGGTTCAGCGCCAGCGCGGGTCGATGAAACGGCTGCGTGCGATAGGGCCTCAGGTCGGGCGGCCGCGTGGCAACGTCCCGGTGAAGCTCACCGCGGCCCGCCAACGTTCAAGCCACGGTCGCGGATGCGCCAGCGCCTTGAGCCGGGATTGCCACCGGCCGGGTTGAAAGGTTTCGATCGCCATGCGCCACGCATCGCCGTCGTTCCATTCGACACTTAAAACGCGAGCGCCGGGCGCATCGATCGTGAGCAGCACCGGCGAACGGTTCGGGTGGTAGGTGACCGTCACGCCGTTTCCCGACGCTTGCAGGCATGAACTTTCCGGCATCGCACGGCCGCGCTTTGCGACGAAAATCATCGCCAGTACCCGCGCCTGGTAGACGTCGCGCCCCCAATCGGGGTCGTCGGTCAGGATTTTCATGCCGGCAACTTGGCGAGGGTCGGAACCGAATTCAAGATTGGCCGGGTCGCGAAGTTTAGAACCCTTCGCAATCGCACCCGGCTCACGGGCCCCTGGACTTGGTTTTCGACCGTCACCCCGTCGGCGCAAAGCGCTGCAAAACGCGCGCCAGCCGCGGCGCCGACCCCCTGGGCAGGTATTGGCTCGCTGCCTGCTGACATTTTCAGGTTTTCGATGCCAATTCTTTGGCCTGCAGCTATTTCAAAAGCCGCAGCAGGGCGCGGCCCTCCGCGGTATCCAATTCCTTGGCATCCAGCGTCCCATCGTGATCGGGATCGGCGGCATTGAAGCGCTGCTCGACGACGGCAAGATACTCGTCCTTGCTGAGCGTACCGTCATGGTCGGGATCGGCCGCGGTCAACTCTTTTGCGGACAATCTGCGGGCCAATTCGCGCTTGTCGAGCGTACCGTCGTGGTCGCGCTCCAGTTTGTCGAACGTGGCGGAAGCCGCCTTCTTCGCTTCCGCGAGATCTATTGTGCCATCATTGTCGGTGTCGAACATCCCGATCGGGTTGGTACGGCCTGATTTTGCCAGCGCAGGCCATCCGGCGGCGAGCACTGTCCCGACCGTCAGCGAAAAAACCATCGTGCGGCGCGATATCATGGTGTGACCTTTCCAGGTTCCGATTTGACACCTTTCGAGAACTCTGCCGGGGAACGCGGGTTCCTCACTCCGACCCGACAGAGGTAATCAGATAGAATCTCAGGGTCAACCTGGAGTGGAGCTTCGCTTGGCGGCCGTCATGCGCAGCTCCAACATAAGCGTCCCGTGGTCCGTTTCTTGTCCTGTCGACGCAACTCAATCAGGATCCAACTTACGCGGATGGCCGCGGAGCAGGTACGTCCGCGCGCCTGTTTCTGATCGCATCCACACCCGGCATCGGATATCTTTGCGCTCGAAAAACACACTGGAACGATTTGCAGATTTCATCAAAGCTGGGACCGCGCATATGGACGCACCGATTGGCCACGATCAAAACGCCGACCAGATCGCCTACTGGAACGGGCCGGGCGGACAGCGCTGGACCGACCGCCAACAGGCGCAGGACACCATGCTGGCGCCGGTCGCCGACATTCTGGTCGATCGCGCCAGGGTGACGGCAGGCGAACGGATCGTCGACGTCGGTTGCGGCTGCGGGGCCACGACAATCGCGCTCGCGCAAATTGTCGGCCCGGCGGGCCATGTCATCGGCGTCGACATCTCGGCGCCGATGCTGGCCCGGGCGCGGCAAATCGCGCCGGCGGGCCTGCCGATCGATTTCGCGCTCGCCGATGCCACGGTCTACCCGTTCCAGCCTGCAAGTTTCGATCTCCTGGTCTCGCGGTTCGGCGTGATGTTTTTCGCCGAGCCGGCGCTTTCGTTTGCCAATATGCGCCGGGCGTTGCGGCCGTCAGGCCGGCTGGCCTTTGCCTGCTGGCGCGAGCCGCGCGAAAATCCCTGGCTGATGATGCCGCTGCAGGCGGTCTACCAGCACGTCCCAAAACTGCCGCAGCTGGGACCGGAAGACCCGGGTCCGTTCGCATTCGCCTCCGAGACGCGGGTGAACCGCATCCTGAGCGAAGCCGGGTTTTCAGGGATCGCGATGGAACCGTGCAATCTGGTTCTCGATATCGCGATCGGTGGCGGCCTCGAGGCGGCGGTCGCAGCCGCGCTCGAAATCGGCCCGGCAAGCCGCGCGCTCGAGGGCCAACCAGCCGACCTGCGCGCCGCCGCCGCCAATTCGGTCCGCGAAGCCCTGGCGCCTTTCGCCAAAGCGGCAGCGGTCCCGCTCGCCGCATCGATCTGGATCGTGACCGCTGCAGCGTCATGAACCGCCGGCGCTGCAGGCTAGGCCCGCTCTTCCCAGATCATCGCGAGATGAACGATGGTCTGCACGGCTTTTTCCATATCCTGAACGCTGACCCATTCCAGCCGTGAATGGAAGGCGTGCTCGCCGGCGAAAATGTTGGGGCAGGGCAGTCCCATGAATGACAGCCGCGAACCGTCAGTGCCGCCGCGGATCGAGGTCTTCACCGGCTTGAGCCCGGTGCGGCGGATCGCCTCCATGGCGTTGTCGATGATTTCAGGATGGCGGTCGATCACCTGCTTCATGTTGCGGTACTGCGGCTTGATCTCCAGCCGGTAGGTTGACCGCGGAAAGTCCGTCATCACCTCCTTGACGATGCTTTCCAGCAGGGCTTCCTTTTCCTTCAATCCCGCATCGGTGAAATCGCGCACGATGAAGCCGAGCGTGGCTTTCTCCAGCGCGCCGGAGATGCCGATCGGATGCAGGAAGCCCTGCTTGCCTTCGGTGGTTTCCGGCGAACAGGTGTTTTTGGGCAGGCGATCGACGATGGCGGCGGCGATCTTGATGGCGTGCTCCATCTTGCCCTTGGCAAAGCCGGGATGGGTGCTGACGCCTTCGATGGTGATGACGGCGCCGTCGGCTGAGAAGGTTTCGTCCTCGATATTGCCCGCGGTCTCGCCGTCGATGGTGTAGGCGAAGTCGGCGCCGAGTTTTTTCAGGTCGGCCCTGTCGACGCCGCGGCCGATCTCTTCGTCGGGCGTGAACAGGATCTTGATGGCGCCGTGCTTGATCTGCGGATTTTGAATCAGGAACTGCGCCGCATCCATGATTTCGGCAAGCCCGGCCTTGTTGTCGGCGCCGAGCAGCGTGGTGCCGTCCGAGGTGACGATGTCATGGCCGATCTGATCGTTAAGCGCCGGCTGGTCGGCGACACGGATCACCTGGGTGGGGTCGGCCGGCAGCACGATGTCGCCGCCGCGATAATTCCTGACGATGTGGGGCTTGACGTCCTTGCCGGTGCAGTCGGGCGACGTGTCCATGTGCGAGCAGAAGCAAATCACCGGGACTTTCTTGTCGGTATTCGCCGGGATGGTCGCGTAGACATAGCCGTGTTCGTCGAGATGGGCGTCGCGGAGGCCGATCGCCTGCAGTTCGGCGGCGAGCAGGCGGCCGAGATCCTTTTGCTTTTCGGTGGAGGGGCAGGTCGGCGAAGCCGGGTTCGACTGGGTGTCGATCACCACATAGCGCAGAAAGCGCTCGGTCACGGTGTGGGTGAAACTGGGGGGCGAAGTCACATCAAAACCGTAGTGGGAAAGCCGTGCGAGCGAACATAACAATGCTATCGGGCAAAAATAAGCGTCACCCCGGTGGACTGTGTAAGCCGCGCCGGAATGACGCAAAGTCGAGGCTGGATGCGCGTCAGACGGCTTCCTTGAGTTCCTTGGCGGCGCGGAAGGCCACCTTCTTGCTGGCCTTGATGTGGATGGCTTCGCCGGTGGCGGGGTTGCGGCCCATGCGCGCGGCGCGTTTGCGCACCTGCAGGATGCCGAGACCGACGATGCGGATGCGCTCGCCCTTCTTCAGGTGCTTGGTGATTCGGCCGACCAGGTCGTTCAAAATGGCTTCGGCGCTCTTCTTCGACAATTCGTGCTCTTCGGACAGCGCTGCCGCGAGATGCTTGAGCGTGACGGTGGTCGGGGTCGCTGCTTTCTTCGCCATATTTGGCCCTCCTCGTTGTTGATGACTTGGGAAACCAAGACGTAGCAGGCCTTAAACGATTCGGGGACAGGCTGACTACGCTGTTTTGCCGATAAATAGCCCATTATTCGCATCGGCGTCGCAAAAAGACCTGACGGACAAGGGGATTCGCAACAACCTTGACTTGGATTGGTCGCCCCTTTAAGTCCCACACCTCGCGGGTTTCGCAATCACGCGGGAGTAGCTCAGTTGGTTAGAGCGCCGGCCTGTCACGCCGGAGGTCGCGGGTTCGAGCCCCGTCTCTCGCGCCAATCATTTCAATGACTTAGCGGGCTTGACGGCGGTCAAGGGCTGTCTCAAGGGCCCTATGTGACACTTTCGGAAGGCTGCTGTTCCAGATCTAGGGCGCCTTTCGCCCGTGCCTCATCGAAGCGGCGCACGCTGGCGACATTCACGGGGTTGAAGTTTTCCGCAGCCGGGCGTCACCGTTGACCGTATTGGCCATCTTGTTCGACTGATGCTCGACTGCGTTGCCGCCGGTATCGCCCTCGACTGCGCCAGAGCGCTGCACGCTGGAAAGCTGGCGGGCTCCCTGAGGCCAATGCCCGCATCCGCATTTTGTCAAAATCGTTGACCAGCGGGTTTTTGGTGTACGGCGCGGGGGCACAACATGGTGCCTCGCCGCGCCGCCGCTTTGGCCCGTTGCGTCGGTCCGGCTGACGCCGGCTGTCCCCCGTTGCAATATATCGGCTCCGAACGTCCTGACATATCCAACAGCGTGTCCAATAGGGTGACCGCCAATCGTCATCGACGATTGCAATTTGGAAGACATCTCAGTTCAAGATTTCATCTAATAAAAACACTATCCGCCATGTGAAAATTGATTTGCTAAGCTTGGCCAAATACCGCTCAATCGAAAAAAACTAGAATTGGGTGGAGAGCGTCAATGAATCTCAAAGCCGTGGACGAAGCGCACAGCGTAATGCCCGCCTGCCGCCGACCGAACTTGAGCGGATCGTTGCAGACAAAGGCCTCACGGCGTTTACCCCTCACACCATCACCGGCATCGACGATCTGAAAGAAGAATTGCGGATGACGCGCCGAAACGGCTTTGCGATCGATCGCGAAGAGTTTCAGTCCGGCGTGATCTGCGTCGGCGCGGCGATACGCGATCATGCCGGGGCGGTCGTGGGTTCGATCAGCGTCTCTTCTCCGCTGTTTCGCGCCACGGCCGAGTACATCGATCAAATCAAGGTTCATCTCATCGCAGCGACCGACGAATTGTCGGCTGAACTCGGAGCGCCCGGCGCCATCCTGCGGGGAACAGTGAAGAACGTAGCAGCCGAATAAACGGTTAAAAACACCCAGGAGAAAACCATGTACAAGCCCGATCACGTCAAGACCTCGCCTGATTTTCCGATTCCCGAAGCGATGCGCGCCTGGGTGCTTGGTGATCCGGATCAACTGACGCTGACAACCAAACCGGTGCCGGTGCCCAAAAGGGCCGAAGTTCTGATTCGAATTGACGCCGTTGCGATCTGCGCAACGGACCTCGAGGTCATCCATCACGGTCCGCCCGCGATGATCCAGGGGGGCCTGCCCTATAACAAGAATTTCACGCCGGGCCATGAATATATGGGCACGGTCGCGGCTCTCGGACCCGGCGTCGATGAATACAAGATCGGCGAGCGTGTCACCGTCGAAATCCATGCGGGCTGCGGACAGTGCAAGCGCTGCCGCGAGGGCATGTATACGTCGTGTCACAACTACGGTCTGAACTATGGCGACGTCGACAAGGGACATCGCGCCAACGGCTTCACGACTGACGGCGGCTTTGCCGATTACGCCATCAACAGCGTCAACACGCTGGTTCGCGTCTCCGATGAGATGTCGGACGAAGAGGCGACGCTGGTCGTCACCGCCGGCACCGCGATGTACGGGTTGACGGAACTCGGCGGTCTTGTCGCGGGCGAGAGCGTCGTCGTGACCGGTCCGGGTCCGATCGGATTGCTCGGCGTTGCTGTTGCCAAGGCGCTGGGAGCGCAGCCGGTGATCCTGACCGGAACGCGTGACAACCGCCTTAAAATAGGCCTCGAACTTGGCGCCGACCATGTCGTCAACGCAAGGAACGAGGACCCGGTCGCCGCGGTTCGCAAGCTCAATGGTGGCAAGGGCGTCGATTATGTCATCGAATGTTCGGGCGCGCCGGCTGCGGTCGACGAAGCCGCGCGTATGGTCAATCGCGGGGGCCGTATCTGTCTGGCGGCATTTCCGGCCGAGCCCGCGGAAGTCGATATCGCTTATCTCGTGCGAAACAACATCTACGTGTTCGGCATTCGCGGCGAGGGCAGGAGCGCCACGCACCGTGCCGAGGCGTTGATGGCGCAGAAGCGCTTCGATGCGACGAAAGTGCACACCCACACCTTCGCGCTGGAAGACCTGCCGACCGCGCTGCGCTACGCCCGCGAGCGGATCGAGGACGCCATCAAGGTTGTCGTCAAGACCCATGGCCACGCCGCGATCAACAGTGTGGCAGCAGAGTAGTCGGGCGACGTCATGCTGGAGCTGCGACTCCTATCTCAGTCCGGGATCTCTGGCGGACGGCCGGTACGGCATTGCGCGCACCGCCGCACGTCACCTCCCTCGTGGAGGGCCGTGATCCCATCGGCCCGCTCGGCGTCAAGGGAATTGAGAAACCTGCGATGGTTCCGACCATTCCCGCGGTGAGGAACGCGATCTACGACGAGATCGGAATTCGGATTACTTCGCTGCCGGCGTAGCCGGAACGGATATTGGAAGCGCTCGCGAAGAAGCGCACTTCGATCAGGCCCAAAATAACAAGCCAAACCTGATCGACAATCGGGAGGAAACAGATGTCCGTATTCGGTATCACCAACGCGACGCCGGAAATTGCGATGACGAGGACCGCGGACGCCGAGGCAGCAGCGGAAAAGGCGCCGTTTTACCGCAACGCTGCCGGCGTATAGTCCTCGCCGATATCCACGGCGACGCGGCCGTAAATTTCCTGCTGTGGCTTCGGCAGGACATATCGCCTGGGAATGACCGGCGTGAACTAAGCGATGGTGACGGCGTTTACCCAGCGCGGCTGATGATTGAAGCCGTCCTGTTTCATTGATCCAATCTACGGTCGACACACGCTTGCCATGTGAGGTCGTGGTCTTTGTCGCAGCGGATCGGAAATGCGTTCATGTGCAAATTCGCTGGATAGCCGCCAGCCCCCCGGCAAGGGGCGGCGAACGGGAAACTTTCACGGCGCGGATCGATCTTTCCAAAGTTTTGCAAAACCAAAAGGCCGCCCGAAGGCGGCCCTCTTTCACAGCGTTGACTGCTGGCTTTGCCCTAGCGGACCATCGACGTATCCGAGTTGGTCACCGCCACCGGCTTGCCTGCTTTGACGACGCGGGCGGTCTGGGTGTAATCCGAATTGCTGCGTGCGGAAATCCCGAAAGCCGCCACGGCGATGCCCGCCACCAAAGCGACCACAACGATTTTCAGGTGCGTACTGCGATCCGCCGAGTGAAGGGAGTGATTCATCCGAGCCTCCTCGCGCCTTTGCCGCGGCTTTGTTGGCGACAGAATTACCCCGCGCCTGTTTCAGGATGGCTTCGTGGGTTCCCAAAATGGTTTCGTGGGCATGCCAGGGGCATTTTTCCGGCGCCTTGCGGACAACGGCGGTTCCACCGAAACTGGCTTCAAGGCGCGACAAGGCGCCGAACGTGCCGATCTGCTTGCCATGGACCACTCGCTGCAGGCTGACCTCACCGCCAAGGGCATGGTGTTCAATACACCCGACCCCGTGCAGTTCAGGGCAGCGCTGGTGAAGGCGGGCTTCTACGCACAGTGGCAGAAGACCTATGGCACGGAGGCCTGGGCGCGGCTCGAGCAATACACCGGACCGCTGAGCTGAGTACGGGTATTCTGCAAAAGCATGGCCTCGGGCTTAATCCGCGGGGAAACCGGTTTTGCAATCGGAATAAGCCGATTTATCTCAAGGTCACGCCGCCCGCTTGATATCCGCGCGAATCGATCCTGCCGCCCACACGAACAACAGCGCGCCGAGCGTGGTGGTGACCGCGGCCGACAGCAGCGAATAGCGCACGGCATCGGCGCCGTAATCGTTCTTCAGCGCATCATTGATCATGCCGACCGCCAGCGGTCCGACGCCCTGGCCAAAGCAGGTCGCGGTCAACAGGATAATGGCGGACGCCAGCGCGCGCATGCTGGGGCGCGCCACGGTTTGCGCGATCGCAAAGATCGGCCCGAGATGGAAGCCGACCAGAAACGAGGTCAGCGCCAATGCGGCGACCATGGTCGTGAAGTCCGATGTCAGCATGCACACCGCGAACACCGGGCCCGCAAGGCCCGAGGTGATCGCCGGCGCCCACAGCTTCCAGCGATCGTCGCGGCGGCTGATGTGCGCCACCACCAGGCCGCCGGCCAGCGTGCCCGCCATCCCGAACAGGCCCTTGAAGGTGCCGGCATAGGTCCCGATTTCGGCGCTGCTCAGATGATGCACGCGGGCCAGAAACGGCGGGATCCACGCCGCGGTGGCGTAATTGGTATAGGTGGTCAGGCAAAAGCCGATCAGCACGATGACAAAGCTCTGTTGCGAGGCGAGAAAGCCGAGCGTCGGCCCGATCGGCTCGGGGGCAAAGCTTTCAGCCATGGCGCCGCGCTTGGGTTCGGACACCGTCAGCCACAGCACCGCGGCCAGCGCGAGGCCGGGCAGGCCGGCGGAGAAAAACGCCATGCGCCAGCCGTAGTGCTGGTTGACATAGCCGCCGATGAAATAGCCGAGGAACACCCCGAGATAGGTGCCGATGGCGTAGACGCCGAGCGCGCGCGGGCGTTCGTTCTTGCCGAACAGATCGGCGAGGATGGATTGCGACGCCGGCGTGCCGGCGGATTCGCCGATGCCGACCCCGACCCGCGCCAGCGCCAGCGTCGCCACGCTCTGCGCCATGCCGCAGAAAAACGTCATCGCGCTCCAGAACGCAAACGCGAGCGCGACGATGTTGCGCCGGTTGAACCGGTCGGCAATCCGCGCGATCGGGATGCCGAGCAGCGAATAGAACAGCACAAAACCGAAGCCCGCGAGCAGGCCCATGGTGGTGTCGCTGAGCGCAAATTCCTTTTTGATCGGCTCGATCAGGACGTTGAAGACGGTGCGGTCGAGAAAATTCAGCGCATAGATGACGGTCAGCAGCCCCAGCACATAGTATCGGCGGATGCACGGCGTTGCGGTGGCATCCGCTGGCGCGGCCCGGTCCGGCGCGAAATCGACCATGGTTTCCCCCTGAAACTGTTTTTCTTGTTCTTTAAGCGAGACCGTCTCTCACGCCTCGCGAATGTAATTGCCGGCCTCGAATTCGAGCGGCGGGGCATCGTGGTCGTAGGAGACCCCGGCCGGATCGGCTCCAGCGGCCATCGCCTTGAGCTGGTCGCCCAGCATCCGCCGGATCATCAGGATGCCGCGGTCGCTCTGGCCGAAATGCTCCTCGGAATGCAGCGTCACCGGCCCCTGGCCGACCTGCGCCTCGTAATCGCCGGGGAATTGCTGGTGCTCCTGTTCGGTCATGTCCCACCAGAACTTGCCGTTGAACTTTGAGCGCATCCGCCCGATATCGCCGCGCTGCTTGACCCGGCCGGCGACGTAGATGCGGAACGAGGTGTCGTCGATCGGCAGCGTCCAGCCGATCAATTCGACGCGGGCGAATTGCGCGACCCGGGGATTGGGCACCACGCGCAGGGTCGGGAGAACAGCCTCGGTCACCCGGTAAAAAACCTTGCCGTCGTCCTGGTTGCGGATCGAGCGCACCGTGACGCCGCGCGGCGACATCTCGAACTTCACCTCCGGCATCGAGGCCATCATGTTGGTGAATTGCGGGCCGCTGAACGATCCGTGCAGCACCGGGACGTGGTAGGGATCGACCACGTTCTCGAAATGCTGCAGCCAGTTGCAGGGGATCACAGCCGGCCCGCCGCCGCCGATCGAGCTGTCGTCGGCCTCGACGAACTCGCCGTCGTCCATTGCTTCCAGCGCATGGTAGCGCGGCAGCACCGGCTTTTTCTCGGAGGGTCCCATATAGGCGAAGATCAAGCCGTAGCGTTCCTGAACCGGGTACCAGGGCTGGCGCACCTTGTCCTTGAACTGGCCGCCGTCGGGCTCGCAGGGCTGCTCGAGGCAATGGCCCTCGGTGTCGAACTTCCAGCCGTGATAGCAGCAGCGGATACCGTCTTCCTCGACCTTGCCGTAATACAGCGTGGTGCCGCGGTGACAGCAGCGCGCATGCAGCAGGCCGATCCGGCCATGGCGGTCGCGGAACAGGATCAGGTCCTCGCCGAGCGCGCGGACTTTTCGGGGGATATCGGTGGCGTCGGTCGCAAGCCCGATCGGGTGCCAGTAGCGCCGGAGCAGTTCCCCCATCGGGGTGCCGCGGCCGACCTCGGTCAGCTCGGTCCGGCTGACGGAGGGCTTCATGGCATAGCCGGTGCCGAGATCGCGATCCCGCTGGGTAATGTTCATCGCCGCTTCCTCCCTGTCGCGACTTGGCGCCGCGATCGTCGAAATCTCAAATGCAAGTGAACTGGAGATCGATGACAATGTCAACGGTTCCCGGAAACCTTGGCATCAGAGGGTTTTGTTGGCACAACCTTGGCCATGAGCCAGAAGACGAAGAGGGCGGTCGTGTCAGCGGCGAGCCCCGACACCGATGAGCAGCTTGCGCCGATCACGGCGATGATGTCGTCGCGGCTGATGGTGCTCGCCAATCTGCTCAGGCGCGGCGCCGTCCTGCGCTACAAACGTCTGGCCGGGCTTTCGTCGGTGGAGTTCGGGCTGGTGGCGTCGCTGGGGCGCCGGCCGCCGATGAGCGTGGCGACGCTGGCCGGGGCGGTCGGCATGGACAAGGGACAGATCAGCCGCGCGTTGGCCGGGCTGGTGTCACGCAAGCTGGTTTCGAGAGCGGTCAACCCCCGCGACAACCGGGAAGTGCTGGTCGGCCTTACCCGGGCCGGGCTGGTCGCCCATGAGACGATTGTGGCAGGAGCGCTGGAGCGCAACCGGCATTTGCTGGAACAATTCAGCGAGGACGAGGCGGCTCTGTTGCTGGCGCATATCGATCGCCTGACCGATACTGCCGCCAAAATGCTCGACGCTGAAAAAGCCCTGAGCTGACGCGGGCTCCATTGTCCGGAATCCGATCCTGACGCGCGGTCAGGGGCGTGCCCCGGAGTGACAAAAACAGAGTTTTCCCGCCCCGTGTCGGGGCAGGCGCGGACGTCAAAATAGCTTGTCTTGCGCCGCTTGTTGCGCTGCGCTAAGCCTCGGAATAATTCCAATTAGCGAATCTGCGGCCGTCGAAACCGCAGGAAAAGGCTCCGCCGATGACCGGCATATTGCAGAATTATCTTCCCCTTGTGGTGTTTATCGGGGTCGCGGCCCTGATCGGTCTGGCGCTGCTGATCGCTCCGTTCCTGGTCGCCTTCCAGCAGCCCGATCCGGAAAAGCTTTCTGCCTATGAATGCGGATTCAACGCTTTTGACGACGCCCGCATGAAGTTCGACGTCCGGTTCTATCTGGTGGCGATCCTCTTCATTATCTTCGACCTCGAAGTGGCGTTCCTGTTTCCCTGGGCGGTGGCGTTCGGGAAGCTCGGCGCAACCGGATTCTGGTCGATGCTGGTTTTCCTCGCCGTCCTCACCGTCGGCTTTGCCTACGAATGGAAGAAAGGCGCGCTCGAATGGGATTGAGCCCCGCGGCCGCAAAGCCTGGGTTTGCACCGGCGGTGGCCCCCGCCGCGACCGGCATCCTGGATCCCCGCACCGGCCAGCCGGTCGGCGCCAATGACCCTTATTTTCTCGAGGTCAATCACGAGCTGTCCGACAAGGGCTTCTTCGTCGCCGCGACCGACGACCTGATCACCTGGGCCCGCACCGGCTCGCTGATGTGGATGACCTTCGGTCTCGCCTGCTGCGCGGTCGAGATGATGCAGATGTCGATGCCGCGCTACGACGTCGAGCGGTTCGGCTTTGCGCCGCGCGCCTCGCCGCGGCAGTCCGACGTGATGATCGTTGCGGGCACCCTGACCAACAAGATGGCGCCGGCGCTGCGCAAGGTCTACGACCAGATGCCGGAACCGCGCTATGTGATCTCGATGGGGTCGTGCGCCAATGGCGGCGGCTACTATCACTACTCGTATTCCGTGGTGCGCGGCTGCGACCGCATCGTGCCGATCGACATCTACGTGCCCGGCTGCCCGCCGACGGCGGAAGCGCTGCTGTACGGCGTGATGCTGCTGCAGAAGAAGATCCGGCGCACCGGAACCATCGAACGCTAAGGGTTTTGCAATGGACGACGGCAGGCTCGACGCCCTGGGGCAGACGATTGTTGGCGCGCTCGCCGGTGCCGCGACCGATCACACGGTCGCGTTCAATCAGCTCACCGTGGCGGTGCATGCCGACAAGATCGTCGAGGTCGTAAAATTCCTGCGCGACGATCCCGGTTGCCGCTTCGTCAGCTTCATCGATGTCACCGCGGTGGATTATCCCGGCCGCGAAAAACGCTTCGACGTGATCTATCACTTGCTGTCTCCGACGCTGAACGCGCGCGTCCGCCTGCGCGCCGAAGCCAGCGAAACCACCCAGGTGCCGTCGATCATCGAGGTGTTTCCCGGCGCCGACTGGTTCGAGCGCGAGTGCTACGACCTCTATGGCGTGATCTTCACCGGCCACCCGGACATGCGGCGGCTGTTGACCGATTACGGCTTCGACGGCCACCCGCTGCGCAAGGATTTTCCGCTCACCGGCTTTGTCGAGGTGCGGTACGACGACCAGGAGAAGCGGGTGGTCTACGAACCCGTCCGCCTCAATCAGGAATTCCGCAAATTCGATTTCCTCTCGCCGTGGGAGGGCGCGGATTATCCGATCCTGCCCGGCGACGAGAAGAGAAGTGGCGAATAGCGAATGGCGAGTGGCGAATAGGGATGATTGTTGACCGATCCACCGATCAATTCTTATCGGGACCTGAGGGTATGGCAGGATGCCATGGCCTTGGCGGAGTCCTGTTATCGGCTGACGCGTCAATTTCCGCGCGACGAAATGTTCGGACTGACATCGCAAATCAGGCGCTCGTCGGGTTCGATTCCGGCCAATATCGCGGAAGGTCATGGGCGGGAAAATACTGGGAACTTTGTGCAGCATCTGCGGATCTCACAGGGTTCTCTGAAAGAGCTCGAAACGCATCTGCTGTTGGCAGAGCGCGTCGGAATCCTGCCGACGCTCGATTTGCAGCCGGCTCTGATCCAGTGCGAGAGTCTGGGAAAAATGCTGCGTGCTTTGATACGTTCGTTGCAAGAAAAATCCGCGAAATGACGCCAGTTGCTATTCGCTATTCGCTATTCGCTATTCGCCCCCAAGCGGACGCCATGTCATGAACGAAGCTCCCGCCCTCCGCAACTTCACCATCAATTTCGGGCCGCAACATCCGGCCGCCCATGGCGTGCTGCGTCTGGTGCTGGAGCTCGATGGCGAAGTGGTCGCGCGGGTCGATCCGCATATCGGTCTGCTTCATCGCGGCACCGAAAAGCTGATCGAGCACAAGACCTACCTGCAGGCGATCCCGTATTTCGACCGGCTCGACTATGTCGCGCCGATGAACCAGGAACACGCGTTCTGCCTGGCGGCGGAAAAGCTGCTCGGCATCGCGGTGCCGCGCCGCGGCCAGCTGATCCGCGTGCTGTATTGCGAAATCGGCCGCATCCTGTCGCATCTGCTCAATGTCACCACCCAGGCGATGGACGTCGGCGCGCTGACCCCGCCGCTGTGGGGTTTTGAAGAGCGCGAAAAGCTGATGGTGTTCTATGAGCGCGCTTCCGGCTCGCGGATGCATGCGGCGTATTTCCGCATCGGCGGCGTGCACCAGGACCTGCCGACAAAATTGATCGACGATATCGACGCCTGGTGCGATCCGTTCCTCGGCGTGGTCGCCGATCTCGAACGATTGCTGACCGGCAACCGCATCTTCAAGCAGCGCAACGTCGACATCGGCGTGGTGTCGCTGAAGCAGGCGTGGGAATGGGGCTTTTCGGGTGTGATGGTGCGCGGCTCGGGTGCGGCGTGGGATTTGCGCAAGGCGCAGCCTTACGAATGCTACGCCGAGATGGACTTCGATATTCCGATCGGCAAGAACGGCGACTGCTACGACCGCTACTGCATCCGCATGGAGGAAATGCGCCAGTCGGTGCGCATCATGAAGCAGTGCATCGAGAAGCTGCGCGCCGCCGACGGGCAGGGACCGGTCGCCGTCGAGGACAACAAGATCTTCCCGCCGCGCCGGGGCGAGATGAAGCGCTCGATGGAAGCACTGATCCATCATTTCAAGCTCTACACCGAGGGCTTCCATGTGCCGGCCGGCGAGGTCTACGCCGCGGTCGAGGCGCCGAAGGGCGAGTTCGGCGTCTATCTGGTCGCCGACGGCAGCAACAAGCCCTACAAATGCAAGATCCGCGCGCCGGGCTTCGCGCATCTGCAGGCGATGGATTTCATCTGCAAGGGCCATCTGCTGGCCGACGTCTCGGCCATCCTCGGCTCGCTCGACATCGTGTTCGGAGAGGTCGACCGGTGATCGCGCTGCCGCCCATCCAGTTTGACCGGGCTACCGGCGTGCTCGAGGGCGCAAATGCGTGGGAGCGTTTTGCCGCACTCGCTTTTTCATCGGGCTCGAAGGTGGCGTCGACATTTTCGCATCGCGGCTACAACAGCTGCGCCAATCTGTTGCGCAAGACGCTGCCCGAGCGCGACATCGCGATCAAACTCAATTCCGATGCGACGTTCGAGTTTCCCTATGGCGACGGCTACTGGAGCAAGCTGCTCAACCGGTCGTACTGCTACGAAGACGAGCTTGAGCTGCTGTTTCAGGATTCGGTCGGCGTCGACTACACGCTGATCGATTGCGGCGCGAATTTCGGTTACTGGTCGGTGCTGATTTCGAGCGCGCCCTACGGGTCGCACAAGGCGATCGCGATCGAGCCGTCATCGCAGAATTTCGCCAAGCTCAAGAACAACGCGGAAATCAACGGCGGCCGCTTCGAGGCGTTGAAGTGCGCCATCGGCGCGGCGCGGGGCACCGCGCGGCTGTCGGGCACCAAGCACGAGGCCTTCAGCATCGCCGGTAATACCGGCGGCGGCGGCGAGGACGTGCCGGTGATCGCGCTCGACAACCTGCTGGACGACGGCAAGATTTCGCTGAGCAGAAAATACCTGATCAAGCTCGATGTCGAAGGCGTCGAGATCGAAGCCATCAAGGGCGGCGCGCGGCTGTTGCAGGGCGACAGCGTCCTGCTGTGCGAGGAACACGGCAACGATCCGAACCACACGGTATCGCGCTATATCCTCGAACAGACCCCGCTCAAGCTGATCGTCTACGATCCGCGCAGCAATCGCCTGGAAACCGTGACCGAGCTTTCGATACTCGATCGCGTCAAGGTTTCCTCCCACGTCGGTTACAATGTGTTCGCCACCGCAAGCGCGTTCTGGGAAGACCGGGTTCGCACCCTGAACGCGAACGCCACGCGCCGCGTGCAATGAGAGACTGAAAGACAATGGCCGTCCGCCGCCTCGCACCGAAGGAACTGCAGCCCGCGAACTTCACGTTCACAGCGGAAAACCTCGCTTGGGCAAAACGGGAGATCGCCAAATACCCGGAAGGCCGCCAGGCCTCGGCGGTGATCCCGATCCTGTGGCGGGTCCAGGAACAGCACGACGGCTGGGTGTCGGAAGCGGCGATCCGCGCGGTCGCGGATTTGCTTGAGATGCCCTACATCAGGGCGCTGGAAATTGCGACCTTCTACACCATGTTCCAGCTGCAGCCGGTCGGCAAGAAGGCCCACGTCCAGGTCTGCGGCACCACGCCGTGCCGGCTGCGCGGTGCGGCCGATATCATCGAGGTGTGCCAGAGCCGCATCCATCACGATCCCTTCCATCTGTCCAAGGACGGCAATTTCAGCTGGGAAGAGGTCGAATGTCTCGGCGCCTGCGTGAACGCGCCGATGGTGCTGATCTGGAAGGATACCTACGAAGATCTGACCAAGGACAATTTCGGCAAGGTGCTGGACGGCTTTGCCTCCGGCAATCTTCCAAAGCCGGGGCCGCAGAACGGCCGTCAGTTCTCCGCCCCGATCGGCGGGCCGACCACGCTGAAGGAAACCACATGAAGCGTGACCGCACATTGGCGGCGGCCGGGCCGGGGAGTGTCGGTACCATGAAGCACTGGCGCTATGTCGCTCTGCACGCCCTGATGGCGGGGGCATTCATTTTTCTGCTGCAGCGCTACGTAATGAGCGCGTCGCTCGAGTTAAGCGTGCTATGGGCGCTGGCGTTCGGCGGAGGCGCCGCCGGATTAGCCTACAAGCAGTCCAACCGCTGACCCCTTAGGAAGCTTCAAGTCATGCTCGACGACAAGGACCGCATCTTCCGCAATCTCTACGGCCTCGAAGACTGGGGCCTCGAAGGCGCGCGCCGCCGCGGCGCCTGGGACGGCACCAAGGCGATCATCGACAAGGGCCGCGACTGGATCATCAACGAGATGAAGGCGTCCGGCCTGCGCGGGCGCGGCGGGGCGGGTTTTCCGACCGGCCTGAAATGGTCGTTCATGCCGAAGGAATCGACCGACGGCCGGCCGAGCTATCTCGTGGTCAATGCCGACGAGTCCGAACCCGGCACCTGCAAGGACCGCGAGATCATGCGGCACGATCCGCATCTTCTGATCGAGGGCTGCCTGATCGCCAGCTTCGCGATGGGCGCGCACGCCTGCTACATCTACGTGCGCGGCGAATTCATCCGGGAGCGCGAGCATCTGCAGGCCGCGGTCGATCAGGCCTATGCGGCCAAGCTGATCGGCAAGGACAACATCAACGGCTTCCCGTTCGACCTCTACGTGACCCACGGCGCCGGCGCCTATATCTGCGGCGAAGAGACCGCACTCCTGGAGAGCCTCGAAGGCAAGAAGGGCATGCCGCGGCTGAAGCCGCCGTTCCCGGCCAATGTCGGTCTCTACGGCTGTCCGACCACCGTCAACAACGTCGAGTCGATCGCGGTGGCGCCGGATATCCTGCGGCGCGGTGCGGCATGGTTCGCCGGCATCGGCCGGCCCAACAATGTCGGCACCAAGCTGTTCTGCATCTCCGGCCATGTCGAGCGTCCCTGCAACGTCGAAGAGGCGATGGGGATCCCGTTCCGCGAACTGATCGAGCGCCATTGCGGCGGCGTCCGCGGCGGCTGGGATAACCTCAAGGCGGTGATTCCCGGCGGTTCGTCGGTGCGCATGGTGCCGGCCGAGCAGATCATCGACACCCCGATGGATTTCGACAGCCTGGGAAAACTGCGCTCCGGTCTCGGCACCGCCGCCGTCATCGTGATGGACAAGTCGACCGACCTGATCCGGGCGATCGCGCGGATTTCCTATTTCTACAAGCACGAGAGCTGCGGCCAGTGCACGCCGTGCCGCGAGGGCACGGGGTGGATGTGGCGGGTCCTGACCCGGATGGCCGAGGGCCGCGCCCACAAGCGCGAGATCGACATGCTGCTGGAAGTGACAAAACAGGTCGAGGGCCACACCATCTGCGCGCTCGGCGACGCCGCGGCGTGGCCGATCCAGGGCCTGATCGCGCATTTCCGTCACGAGATCGAGGAACGGATCGACCAATATTCGCGCAAGGCCGACATCGACGATGCCGGCATTCTCGATCCCGCCCATATGGTCGCGGCGGAGTAAACCTGATGTCGCAACCGAGCATGTTCTGGTGGCAGAAATACGGGACGCTGGCGCAGATGGCGCAGGCGACCGTGGCGCTGCTCGGCTTTGTGGCGATCCTGTTTCAGATCAACGAAATCCGCTCCAACGATCGCGCGGCGAGCGCGCGGCAGGCGTTCCTCGGCTACACCGATCTGGCGTTCAAGAATCCGAAATTTTCCGCAGCCGGATTACGATGCGATCAAGGCCGGCAGCCGCGACGAGCAGGTTCAATATGAGAGTTTTGTCTCCTATTTCCTCTATGCCTGCGAGGAAGCGACCGCCGCATTCGCCGACCGGCGCGAATGGCTGGCTTCCTGCGATTACGATCTGAAGCCGCATCTGCCGTTCCTGTGCGAGAAGAACAGGCTCGAGCCCGCTTATCTCGCGACCTACAGCACCGGCACCCAGCAATGGGTGAAGGCATCCATGAAGACCGCCAGCGTCACACCACCCGACTGCAAGCTGGGAAAGACTTGAGACAGCAATGACCAAACTCATCGTCGATGGCAAAGAGATCGATGTTCCCGCGGAATTCACGCTGCTGCAGGCGTGCGAAGCCGCGGGCGCCGAAATTCCGCGCTTTTGCTACCACGAGCGGCTGTCGATCGCCGGCAATTGCCGGATGTGCCTGGTCGAGATCAAGGGCGGCCCGAAGCCGGTTGCAAGCTGCGCCTGGGGCGTTCGCGATTGCCGTCCCGGTCCCAAGGGCGAGCCGCCGGAAATCTCGACACGCTCGCCGATGGTGAAGAAGGCGCGCGAAGGCGTGATGGAATTCCTGCTGATCAACCATCCGCTGGATTGCCCGATCTGCGACCAGGGCGGCGAGTGCGACCTGCAGGACCAGGCGATGGGCTACGGCGTCGACACCAGCCGCTTCGCCGAAAACAAGCGCGCGGTCGAGGACAAATATCTCGGCGCGCTGGTCAAGACCTCGATGAACCGCTGCATCCAGTGCACGCGCTGCGTCCGCTTCGCCGCCGAAGTCTGCGGCGTGCCCGAGATGGGCGCGACCGGCCGCGGCGAGGACATGGAGATCACCACCTATCTCGAGTTGGCGCTGACCTCGGAGCTGCAGGGCAACCTCGTCGATATCTGCCCGGTGGGCGCGCTGACCTCGAAACCCTATGCGTTCGCGGCGCGGCCCTGGGAGCTCGGCAAGACCCAGTCGATCGATGTGATGGATGGCGTCGGCTCGGCGATCCGGATCGATACCCGCGGCCGCGAGGTGATGCGGATTCTGCCGCGGGTCAACGACGCGGTGAACGAGGAATGGATTTCCGACAAGTCCCGTCACATCGTCGACGGCCTGCGGACGCAGCGGCTCGATCGTCCCTACATCAGGGAGAACGGCCAGCTCCGCGCCGCGTCATGGTCGGAGGCGTTCGGGGCGATCGCGGCGAAGGCCGGGCGCATCGACGGCAAGCGGATCGGCGCCATATCGGGCGATCTTGCGGCGGTGGAGGAGATGTTCGCGCTGAAGGACCTGCTGGCCAAATGCGGCTCGGTCAATCTCGCGACCCAGGGCGGCGACGCCTTCAATCCCAAAGCCGGTCGCGCCTCCTACATTTTCAATCCGACCATCGCCGGCATCGAGCAGGCCGATGCGCTCTTGATCGTGGGTTCGAACCCGCGCAAGGAAGCCGCCGTTCTCAATGCGCGCATCCGCAAGCGCTGGCGCAGCGGCCAGCTCAAGATCGGCGTGATCGGCGCCAAGGCCGATCTCACTTACACCTACGATTATCTCGGCGCGGGCGCGGATTCGCTCAGCAATCTGGCCGCCGGCAAACATTCCTTCGCCGACGTGCTGAAGGGCTGCGAAAAAACCGATCGTGCTGGTTGGCGCGGCTGCGGCGGCGCGGCATGACGGTGCCGCGGTGCTGGCGCTCGCGGCCAAGCTCGCGCTGGATTTCGGCGCGGTCAAGGACGGCTGGAACGGGTTCGCCGTGCTGCAGGATACGGCCTCGCGGGTCGGCGCGCTCGATATCGGCTTTGCCGGTGGTGCTGATGGCCTGAATGCCGCGCAGATGACGACGTTCGGCACGCTCGATGTGCTTGTTCCTGCTTGGCGCCGATGAGATCAAGGTGCCCGACGGCACCTTCGTGGTTTATATCGGCACCCATGGCGACCGCGGCGCGCACCGCGCCGACGTGATCCTGCCGGGTGCGGCCTACACCGAAAAGCAGGGCCTCTACGTCAATACCGAAGGCCGGGTGCAGATGGCCAACCGCGCCGCGTTTCCCGCCGGGAGAGGCGCGCGAGGACTGGGCGATCATCCGCGCGCTGTCGGAGGTATTGGGCAAGAAGTTGCCTTACGATTCCCTCAACGCGCTGCGCCAGGCCATCTTCAAGGTCGCGCCTCATCTGATGCGGGTCGACCAGATCGCAGCCCGGCAACGCAGCCGACCTCAAGACCTTCGCAGGCAAGAGCGGCTCGATCGAGAAAGCGCCGTTCAAGGCTGCCATTGAGGATTATTACCTGACCAACCCGATCGCGCGCGCCTCGGCGGTGATGGCGGAATGTTCCCGCCTGGCCTCCGGGCAAATGCTGACGGCGGCGGAGTGAGCGTGACCTGATGGCTGAATTCTGGACAAGTACCCTGTGGCCGCTGATCGTCATGATCGCGCAGAGCCTGTTGCTGCTCGTCGTGCTGCTGATCGCGATCGCCTACATCCTGCTGGCCGACCGCAAGATCTGGGCGGCGGTGCAGATCCGGCGCGGGCCCAACGTGGTCGGCCCGTTCGGCCTGTTCCAATCCTTCGCCGACCTTTTGAAGTTCGTGCTGAAGGAGCCGATCATCCCCTCCGGCGCCAACAAGGGCGTGTTCCTGCTGGCGCCGCTGGTGAGCTGCGTGCTGGCGCTGGCGGCCTGGGCCGTGATTCCGATGAATCTCGGCTGGGTGATCTCGGACATCAATGTCGGGGTGCTCTACATCTTCGCGATCTCGTCGCTGTCGATCTACGGCATCATCATGGCCGGGTGGTCGTCGAATTCGAAATATCCGTTCCTCGCTGCGTTGCGCTCGGCGGCGCAGATGGTGAGTTACGAAGTCTCGATCGGTTTCGTCATCATCACCGTGCTGCTTTGCGCGGGCTCGCTCAATCTGTCGGCCGTGGTCGAGGCGCAGAACACCCGCGGGCTCGGAGGCCTGATCGGCCTGCCACAACTTACCTTCCTGAACTGGTACGTGTGGCCGCTGTTCCCGATGTTCGTGGTGTTCTATGTCTCGGCGCTGGCCGAAACCAATCGCCCGCCGTTCGATCTGGTGGAAGCCGAATCCGAGCTGGTGGCGGGCTTCATGGTCGAATACGGCTCGACGCCGTATCTGTTGTTCATGCTCGGCGAATATGTCGCGATCACCACGATGTGCGCGATGGCGACGATCCTGTTCCTGGGCGGCTGGTTGCCGCCGATCGCGCTGCCGCCGTTCACCTGGGTGCCCGGGATCATCTGGTTCGTGCTCAAGGTATTTTTCATGTTCTTCATGTTTGCGATGGCGAAGGCGATCGTGCCGCGCTACCGCTACGACCAGTTGATGCGGCTCGGCTGGAAGGTGTTCCTGCCGTTGTCGCTGGCGATGGTGGTTGTTGTCGCCGGCGTGCTGCACTTCGCGGGGATCGCTCCGCAATGAGGTTGCTATGAGTGTCAATATCAACGCCACCGCCCGCTCGCTGCTGCTGTCCGAATTCGTGTCGGCGTTCTTTCTCGCCATGCGCTATTTCTTCAAGCCGAAGCCGACGCTGAATTATCCGTTCGAGAAGGGGCCGATCTCGCCGCGCTTCCGGGGCGAGCACGCGTTGCGCCGTTATCCCAACGGCGAGGAGCGCTGCATCGCCTGCAAGCTGTGCGAGGCGATCTGCCCGGCGCAGGCGATCACCATCGAGGCCGGCCCGCGCCGCAACGACGGCACCCGCCGCACCGTGCGCTACGACATCGACATGGTGAAATGCATCTATTGCGGCCTGTGCCAGGAGGCCTGTCCGGTCGATGCGATCGTCGAGGGACCGAATTTCGAATTCGCGACCGAGACCCGCGAGGAACTCTATTATGACAAGGCGAAACTGCTCGCCAACGGCGACCGCTGGGAGCGCGAGCTTGCAAAATCAATCGAACTCGACGCGCCGTACCGGTGAGGTGAGGGCATGATCCTTCCCGCGCTGTTCTTCTATCTGTTCGCCGGCGATCTGCGTGGCCTCGGCCGTGATGGTGATCGTGTCGCGCAATCCTGTGCACTCGGTGCTGTTCCTGATCCTGGCGTTCGTCAACGCCTCCGGCCTGTTCGTGCTGATGGGCGCCGAATTCCTGGCGATGATCCTGGTCGTGGTCTATGTCGGCGCGGTCGCGGTGCTGTTCCTGTTCGTGATCATGATGCTCGACGTCGACTTCACCGAACTGCGCGAGGGTTTCAGCGAATATCTGCCGATCGGCCTGGTGATCGGCGCGGATGTTCCTCGCCGAACTGCTGCTGGTCGGCGGCGGCTGGATCATCAACCCCGGCGTCGCCAAGTCGATCACCGCGGCGATCCCGACCAATGTCAGCAATACCGAGGCGCTCGGCCTCGTGCTCTACACCAAGTACATTCACTACTTCCAGATCGCCGGCATGGTGCTGCTGGTCGCGATGATCGGCGCCATCGTGCTGACGCTGCGCCACAAGGTCAGCGTCAAGCGGCAGGACATCAATGTGCAGAATGCGCGGACGCCGGAACTCGCGATGAGCGTGCGCAAGGTGGCGTCGGGGCAGGGCCTGCAGGACGCGGACGCGCCGGAGTGGGTGCAATGACGATCGGTCTCGGACATTACCTCGCGGTCGGCGCGATCCTGTTCACGCTCGGGATTCTCGGCATCTTCCTCAACCGCAAGAACATCATCGTCATCCTGATGTCGATCGAGCTGATCCTGCTCGCGGTCAACATCAACCTGGTGGCGTTCTCGACCTTCCTCGGCGACATCGTCGGCCAGGTGTTCGCGCTGCTGGTGCTCACGGTGGCGGCGGCGGAGGCGGCGATCGGTCTGGCGGTGCTGGTGGTCTATTATCCGCAATCGCGGCTCGATCGCGGTTGAAGACGTCAATCTGATGAAGGGCTAACGCGTCAATGATCCAGGCAATCGTCTTTCTGCCGCTGATCGGCGCTGTACTCGCGGGCCTGATCTCCGTGTTCGGTGCGCATGCGCGCAATCCGAGCGGCGACACGGTCGAGCATCATGATGACGCGCACGGTCACGGCGCGGTGCCGGTCAACGAGGCTGCCGGCGTTGTTCATGCCTCGAGTCACGCCCCCGACGCGCATGACGACCACGGCCATGGTGACCATGGACATGACGACGATCATGCGGTCGAGCCGCCGGCGGCGGGATCGCGCCCGGCCGAACTGATCACCACCGGGCTGTTGCTGGTGGCGGCGGCGCTGTCCTGGTTCGTGTTTGTCGATGTCGGCTTCATGCATCACGACGTCAGGATCGCGCTGTTCCCATGGATCGATTCGGGCGATCTGCAGGTGGCGTGGTCGCTGCGGGTCGATACGCTGACCGCGGTGATGCTGGTGGTGGTCAACACCGTCTCGTCGCTCGTGCATCTGTATTCGATCGGCTACATGGACGAGGATCCGAACCGGCCGCGGTTCTTTGCTTATCTGTCGCTGTTCACCTTCGCGATGCTGATGCTGGTGACCTCGGACAATCTGGTGCAGCTGTTCTTCGGCTGGGAAGGCGTCGGCCTCGCCAGCTACCTGCTGATCGGATTCTGGTACCAGAAGCCGTCGGCGAATGCCGCCGCGATCAAGGCCTTCGTGGTCAACCGGGTCGGCGATTTCGGCTTTGCGCTCGGCATTTTCGCGATCTTCATGCTGATCGGCTCGACCGATTTCGAGACCATCTTTGCCGGCGCGCCGGGCCTGACCGGCAAGACCATCGATTTCTTCGGCTGGCAGGCCGACGCGCTGACGCTGACCTGCCTGCTGCTGTTCATGGGCGCGATGGGCAAATCGGCCCAGTTCCTGCTGCACACCTGGTTGCCGGACGCCATGGAAGGCCCGACCCCGGTCTCGGCACTGATCCACGCCGCGACCATGGTGACGGCGGGTGTGTTCATGGTGGCGCGGCTGTCGCCGTTGTTCGAGCTCGCGCCGGACGCCCAGGCCGTGGTGATGTTCTTCGGCGCGACCACCGCATTCTTCGCCGCCACCATCGGCCTCGTGCAGAACGACATCAAGCGCATCGTCGCCTATTCGACCTGTTCGCAGCTCGGCTACATGTTCGTGGCGATGGGGGCGGGGGCCTACTCGGTCGGCATCTTCCATCTGTTCACGCACGCCTTCTTCAAGGCGTTGCTGTTCCTGGGCTCGGGCTCGGTGATCTATGCGATGCATCACGAGCAGGACATCCGCAACATGGGCGGGCTGTGGCGCAAGATTCCCTTCACGTTTTTCGTGATGTGCATCGGCACGCTGTCGCTGACCGGCTTTCCGCTGTTCGCCGGCTATTTCTCCAAGGACGCGATCATCGAAGCTGCCTATGCGTCGCACAATCCGATGGCGTTCTATGGCTTCCTGATGACCGTGGCCGCGGCGGCACTGACCGCGTTCTACTCGTGGCGCCTGATCTTCAAGACCTTCTTCGGCGAGCCGCACGACCAGGAGCATTATGAGGCCGCGCATGAAGCGCCGCTGACGATGCTGATTCCGATCGGCATTCTCGCCGCCGGATCGATCCTCGCCGGCTTCCCGTTCAAGGAACTGTTCGCAGGCCCCGGCGTGGACGAATTTTTCCGCGAGTCGCTGAAGATGAACCCGCACATCATCGAAGACATGGAAAAAATTCCGGAATGGGTGAAGCTGCTGCCGTTCGTGATGATGGTGATCGGCACCCTGGTGTCCTACGTGTTCTATATCCGCCGGCCCTATCTGCCGGTCGAACTCGCCCGCCAGCACCGGATGCTGTACCAGTTCCTGCTCAACAAATGGTATTTCGACGAGCTGTATGATCTGATCTTCGTGCGCCCGGCGAAATGGCTCGGCCGCTTCCTGTGGAAGGTCGGCGACGGCAAGATCATCGACGGCTTCGGGCCCGATGGCGTTTCGGCGCGGGTGCTCGATGTTACCCGCAACGTCGTGAAGCTGCAGACCGGCTATCTCTATCATTACGCCTTCGCGATGCTGATCGGCGTCGCGGGATTGATCACCTGGTTCATGTTCGGCGTGGGAGGCCAGTGATGACGACCTGGCCTATCCTCTCCGTCGTCACCTTCCTGCCGGTGGTCGGAGCGTTCCTGATCTATATCAGCCGCGGCGACGACGAAGCCGCGCGGCGCAATGCGCGCTGGATCGCGCTGTGGACCACGCTGATCACCTTCGCGGTGTCGCTGATCCTGGTCTGGCGCTTCGATCCGGCGCAGCCGGATTTCCAGTTCGTCGAGAAGACTGTCGTGGCTGGCCACCGGCATCACCTATCACATGGGCGTCGACGGCATCTCGCTGCCGTTCGTGATCCTGACCACCGCGCTGATGCCGTTCTGCATCGTCGCGAGCTGGAAATCGGTGACGATGCGCGTGCGCGAATACATGATGGCGTTCCTGCTGCTGGAAACGCTGATGGTCGGCACCTTCTCCGCGCTCGACCTCATGCTGTTCTATCTGTTCTTCGAGGGCGGCCTGATCCCGATGTTCCTGATCATCGGGGTGTGGGGCGGCCCGCGCCGGGTCTATGCCTCCTTCAAGTTCTTCCTCTACACGCTGCTCGGCTCGGTGCTGATGCTGCTGGCGATCATGGCGCTGTACTGGAACGCCGGCACCACCGATATTCCGACGCTGATGCACACCGCGGTGCCGCGGTCGCTGCAGATCTGGGCCTGGCTGGCGTTCTTCGCCTCGTTCGCGGTCAAGATGCCGATGTGGCCGGTGCATACCTGGCTGCCGGACGCGCATGTCGAGGCGCCGACCGCGGGCTCGGTGATCCTGGCCGCGATCCTGCTGAAGATGGGCGGCTACGGCTTCCTGCGCTTCTCGCTGCCGATGTTCCCGCTGGCCTCGCATGAATTCGCGCCCCTGATCTTCTCGCTCTCGACCATCGCCATCATCTACACCTCGCTGGTGGCGCTGATGCAGGAAGACATCAAGAAGCTGATCGCCTACTCCTCGGTGGCCCATATGGGCTTCGTCACCATGGGGATTTTCGCCGGAACCACCCAGGGCGTCGCCGGCGGCGTGTTCCAGATGATCTCGCACGGCATCGTGTCGGGCGCGCTGTTCCTCTGCGTCGGCGTTGTCTACGACCGCCTGCATACCCGCGAGATCGCCGCCTATGGCGGGCTGGTCAACCGCATGCCGCTCTACGCGCTGGTGTTCATGGTCTTCACCATGGCCAATGTCGGCTTGCCCGGCACCTCCGGCTTCGTCGGTGAATTCATGACGCTGATCGGCACCTTCAAGGTCTCGATCCCCACCGCCTTCTTCGCCACCACCGGGCGTGATCCTGTCGGCAGCCTATGCGCTGTGGCTCTATCGCAAGGTGGTGTTCGGCGCGCTGGTCAAGCCGTCGCTGGCCAGCATCAAGGACCTCACCTTCCGCGAGAGCCTGACGCTGATGCCGCTGGTGGTGCTTACCTTCCTGTTCGGAATCTATCCGAAGCCGGTGCTCGACATGTCGGCGGCGTCGGTGCAGCAACTCGTTACCAATTACAGCCAGGCGGTGACTGCCATCAAGGCGGCCGCGCTGCCGTGAACGCAAGGGAAGCGTTTTCAAGCCAAGTGGAATACCGGTTCGCGTGAAGAAAACGCGTCAAACAAAGAGGATAGGGCTTCGGTTCTGAGTGCAATCAGAACCGGGACTCCGGGTCAGGACAACGCGCCATGAGCTTTGAGACTGCAGGTTATCAGTTGCTGCCCGTGCTGCCGGAGCTTGTGCTGGCGGTCGGCGCCATGGTGCTGCTGATGATCGGCGCCTATCGCGGGACCGCGGACCACCGGCCTCGTCACCGGCCTTGCGGTCTGCCTGCTGGTGCTGACCGGCGTGCTGGAACTGGTGCTGCCGGCCGGGAAGCTCACGACCTTCGGCGGCAGCTTCATTGTCGACGACTTCGCC
Organism: uncultured Alphaproteobacteria bacterium; assembly: GCA_963734795.1. Taxonomy (GTDB): domain Bacteria; phylum Pseudomonadota; class Alphaproteobacteria; order Rhizobiales; family Xanthobacteraceae; genus Bradyrhizobium. The sequence goes on along the minus strand of CAVTIW010000003.1, from coordinate 311,001 downwards.
CGGTTCCTGAAAATCCTGGCGCTGATCGGCTCGGCGGCGACCCTGATTCTTTCGGCGGAATTTCTCGCCGATCCGTCCCGGCGCATCTTCGAATACGCCATCCTGGTGCTGCTCTCGACGCTCGGCATGATGGTGCTGATCTCGGCCGGCGATCTGATCATGCTCTATCTCGGGCTCGAACTGATGTCGCTCGCGCTTTACGTGGTCGCGGCGAGCAACCGCGACAACGTGAAATCGACCGAAGCCGGCCTGAAATATTTCGTGCTGGGCGCGCTGTCGTCGGGCATGCTGCTGTACGGCGCCTCGCTGATCTACGGCTTCACCGGCACCGTCAGCTTCGCCGGCATTGCCGCGGCCGTGAAGACCGGCAGCATCGGCATCGTGTTCGGCCTGGTGTTCCTGCTGGCCGGGCTTTGCTTCAAGGTTTCGGCGGTGCCGTTCCACATGTGGACGCCCGACGTCTATGAGGGCGCACCGACGCCGGTCACCGCGTTCTTTGCCTCCGCGCCAAAGGTGGCGGCGCTCGCGGTGTTCACCCGCGTGGCGCTCACCGCCTTCCCGGGCATCGTCTCGCAATGGCAGCAGATCGTGGTGTTCGTGGCGATCGCCTCGATGGCGCTGGGATCGTTCGCCGCCATCGGCCAGAAGAACATCAAGCGGCTGATGGCCTATTCCTCGATCGGCCATATGGGTTTCGCGCTGGTCGGGCTCGCCGCCGGGACCGCCGAGGGCGCGCAGGGCGTGCTGGTCTATATCGCGATCTATGTGGCGATGACGCTCGGCAGCTTCGCGGTCATCCTGACCATGAAGCGCAACGGTCAGCACGTCGAGAACATCAGCGACTTCGCCGGACTTGTCGCGCACCAATCCGCTGCTGGCCTTCTTCTTTGCGATGCTGCTGTTTTCGCTGGCGGGCATTCCGCCGCTGGCGGGCTTCTTTGCCAAATTCTACGTGTTCGTGGCCGCGATCAAGGCCGGGCTGTTCACGCTGGCCGTGATCGGCGTGCTCACCAGCGTGGTCGGCGCATTTTACTATCTCACCATCATCAAGGTGATGTATTTCGACGAGCCGCTCGCCAAGCTCGACCCGATGCGCATGGAATTGCGCACGGTGCTGGCGGTAGCGGGGCTGTTCAATCATCTTTTTCTTCGTCTATCCGGGGCCGCTGGTGAGCGTGGCGACGGTCGCGGCGAAGTCGCTTTTCTAGATGGCATTTTCGCTCGGTCCACGAGCCACATCGGCGGGTTATCGGCTCGCTGCCTTCGATCATATCGGCTCGACCAACGCGGAAGCGATGGCGCGCGCGCGCGACGGCGAGCGCGGACCGATCTGGTTCGTGACATCGGAGCAGACCGCGGGACGCGGACGACGGCAGCGCGCCTGGATCGCGCCGCGCGGCAACCTCGCCAGCAGCGTTCTCGAAGTGATCGACGTATCGCCGTCGATCGGCGGCGACACTGGGTTTTGCCGCCGGGCTTGCGCTCGAGGCGGCACTGCAGAAGGCTGAGCATTGAAGCATCGCTGAGGTCGGCGGGATCGGATCATATGAAGTTTTCGCTGAAATGGCCCAACGACGTGCTGGCGGGGCGGCAGAAGCTTGCCGGCATCCTGCTGGAAGCGGAGGCGGTGGCTGACAATCGCCTGGCCGTCGTGGTCGGCATCGGCACCAACGTCGTTGCCGCGCCCGAGGGCACGCCGACGCCGGCGACCTCGCTGGCGGCGCTGGGCGTCCATGTCGGCGCCGAGGAACTGTTTGCCGACGCTGTCGGACGCCTGGGTCGAATTCCGCGGCATCTGGGACAATGGCCGCGGCTTTGGCGAGATCCGCCGGCTTTGGCTGGAGCGCGCGGCTGGGCTTGGCGAGCCGGTCGCGATCAAGACCGGCAATTCCACCGTCGAGGGGACATTCGACACTCTGGATGAGACCGGCTGCATGATCGTCAGGACAGCCGACGGCAAGCGGGTGCCGATATCGGCGGGCGACGTCTATTTCGGCTCAGCGGCGTCGGCAGGGGCAGCGTGATGGCGCGACCGGACGAACTGACCTTTGCGCCGCTCGGCGGCGTCGGCGAGATCGGCATGAACCTGTCGATCTATGGCCTCGGCAACCGCCATCAGCGCTCCTGGCTTGCGGTCGATCTCGGCGTATCCTTTGGCGACGAGGAGCATCTGCCCGGCATCGATCTGATCATGCCCGACATCCGCTTTCTGGAAAAAGAGCGCAAGAACCTGGTCGGCCTCGTGCTGACCCATGCCCACGAAGATCATTTCGGCGCCATCATCGACCTGTGGCCGAAGCTGAAATGCCCGATCTATGCCACCAAATTCAGCGCCGCCCTGTTCGAGGCCAAATGCGCTTCCGAGCGCAATCCGCCGAAAATTCCGGTCACCGTGGTGCCGTCCGGCGGCCGCATCGATCTCGGCCCGTTCAATGTCGAATTCATTCCGGTCGCGCATTCGATTCCGGAATCGCACGCGCTGGCGATCCACACCGCCGCCGGCACGGTGCTGCATACCGGGGACTGGAAAATCGATCCGACGCCGATCATCGGCGTGCCGACCGACGAGCGGCGGCTGCGCGAACTCGGCGACGCCGGCGTGCTGGCGCTGATCGGCGATTCCACCAATGCGGTGCGGGAAGGGCGCTCGCCGTCGGAGGCCGAGGTCGCCAAGACCATCACCGAACTGGTGAAAGCCGCCAAGGGCCGGGTCGCGGTGACGACCTTTGCCTCCAACGTCGCCCGGCTGCGGGCGGTGGCGGATGCCGCCCGGGCCGCCGGCCGCGAGGTCGTGGTGGTCGGCCGCGCCATGGAGCGCGTGGTGCAGGTGGCGCGCGAAACCGGCCATCTCGACGGCGTGCAGAATTTCCGCGGCGCCGATCTCTACGGCCATTTTCCGCCGGACAAGGTGCTGGCGCTGTGCACCGGCAGCCAGGGCGAGCCGCGCGCGGCGCTGTCGCGCATCGCCAACGACGATCATCCGCAGGTGACGCTGAACAAGGGCGACTGCGTGATCTTTTCCTCGCGCACCATCCCCGGCAACGAGAAGGCGGTGGGCGCCATCATCAACGGCCTGGTCACGCAGGGCATCGAGGTGATTACCGACCGCACCCACCTCGTCCATGTGTCCGGTCATCCGCGCCGCGACGAACTGCGCGACATGATTTCCTGGGTGCGTCCGCAATTGCTGATTCCGGTTCACGGCGAGGCGCTGCATCTGTTCGAGCACGCCAAGCTGGCGCGGGCCGCCGGCGTGCCGAAGGTCCTGATCTGCCGCAACGGCGATCTGGTCAAACTCGGGCCGGGCGATCCCGCCGTCATCGAGGAACTGCCGTCGGGGCGGCTCTACAAGGACGGTTCGATCCTGGAGGATTCCAAATCGCGCGCCGTCGTCGAACGGCGCAAACTGGCCTTCGCCGGCTGCGCCTTCGTGGCGGTCGCCGTCACCGACAAGGGCGAACTGGCCGACGACCCCGAAGTCGATCTGGTCGGCATACCCGAGAAGAATACCGCCGGCGAGGTCATCGACGAGATCGTGTTCGACGTTGTGGTGTCGACCGTGGAGGGCCTGCCGCGGGCGCGGCGGCGCGATCCCGACGCCATGGCGGAGTCGGTGCGCCGCGCGGTGCGCGCCACCATCAATGAACACTGGGGCAAGAAGCCGCTGTGCTACGTTCACGTTCTGACGGTTTAACTTACGGTCTGAAGTTTGCGGAGGAGTGCCATGCTGGGCCGGCTCAATCATGTGGCGATCGCGGTCAGGGATGCCGAGCAGGCCGCCCGGATCTATGGCGCGGCATTCGGTGCCGATATCTCCGCGGCGGTGCCGTTGCCGGAGCACGGCGTCATCACCGTGTTCGTGATGCTGCCCAATACCAAGATCGAATTCATCCAGCCGCTCGGCGAGGCTTCGCCGATCGCCAGGTTTCTCGAGCGCAATGCCGACGGCGGCATCCACCACATCTGCTATGAGGTGCCCGACATCATCGCGGCGCGCGACACCCTGATCCAGCAGGGCGCGCGGGTGCTCGGCGACGGGATCCCGAAGATCGGCGCCCACGGCAAGCCGGTGCTGTTTCTGCACCCGAAGGATTTCTCCGGCGCGCTGGTTGAAATCGAACAGGACTGAGCCCGCGATGATCTACACAATCTCAACCGCGTTCGCGATCTACTTTGTGTTCTGGTGGATCACGCTGTTCCTCACGTTACCTTTCGGCGTGCGCAGCCTGCACGAAGACGGCGGGGGCGCGCCCGGCACCGATCCCGGCGCCCCGGTCGCAAGCCAGATGGGCCGCAAGCTGATCTGGACCACCGTGCTGTCGGCGGTACTTTTTGCGCTGGCGATGCTGGCCTATTATGCGGATTTGCTGAACGTCGAGCGGCTGTCGAAGCTGATGGGGATTCCGCTCTGATCATTTGATTTCATGGGTTTTCCTGGGCCGGGGGCCAAGCAAATGACGTTTCAAAGAACCATTGTCGGACTTTTGATCCTGGTGATCGCCGGCCTCGCGGGGGCCTTCTACGTCAATTGGAAAACCTTCACCCAGCTGCGGACGATCAAGGCGTTCGTCGAAGACTATGTTTTCGCCGAAGCCGTTGCGGCCTGCGAAAGGGCGCCAAGTTCAACCCCGTTCAAATGGAACGGCGGGACCCATACCTCGGTGATCGGATTGAACTCGGTCAAGCCGGACAAGGACACCGTCGTTGCGAGCTTCACGCTGGTCGCCGACGGCGTCTATTGCGATTACGACCCGATCAGGAAGAAAGCCGACATCGGATCGAATTTTCTGGAGCGGGATTGAGCCGCGGGCGATTCGCAGTCCTCGCAGCGTGCGGCGGCCAGTTCAAAACTGTGCTCGATCGGATTGGTTGGCGTCATCGCGTCGATGGTCGTGAATTGAATGCGTCTGATCGTTCCTTGCAAGTATCTCGAAGCGAAGGGGCAGGGCGCAAGAGTGACTGCAAAACAACGCCGCTCCGAAACAAAACCCGCTCCAAACAAAAAAAGAGCAGGGCGCAAGCCCCGCTCTAAAAATTGTGTCGACCCTGTTTCCCCGAAAAGATTTGGATTTGATCTTGATTGACGGGGCGACGCTGCTTGTGCGCGCCTGGGCTCCTCCCGAGACTTGGACCACCAGACTTGAACCTTGCGGTCAGCCTGAGCCCGTACTGGTAGACTATCTTTGTCGCCTTGTCATCAATTTCAGCAACGATTGTTCAAAATTCGAGCAGTTTGCGAAATGATTGGAAATTCGCCATCGGGGGTTGCGTTCAACCGAGAATTCTGGAAACGGCCCGTTGTGCAACAACACCGGCGACGTCAGTTTATTTCATTGCCGCCGCCAAAAGAGCCTTGATTTCGGAGCCCGTGACGGCGCGTGACGTGGTCTCGCCGGCAAGCCCGATCTCGACACCCGATCCGCTGCATGTTAGTTCGCAGTCGAAACGTGGGTTGGTTAATGCGCCGCCGGTTGCGGAAATTTCTTCCGATCGTCCTGATGGCCCTGATGGTGCAGATCTTCGCACCGATCGCGGCCTGCTGGGCCGCCAGCATCGCCGCCTCCGATCCCCTGCAGGCAGCCTTCATCTGTCACAACGATGCGGGGTCGAACTCCGGCCAGACCGACCAGAGCGGTCAGCCGTGCGCGCATGACGGCTGCTGCTCCGTCTGCAGCGTGGTCCATACCGGCGCGCCTGTTGATACTCCGCAGACCGCGGTCACCACGCCCTACGGCCCGTCCTATCGCGTGGTGTGGCGCGAGGCAGCGCCGGACCTGATCGGTTCGCGAACCGGCTCCCACGCCCAGGCCCGCGCGCCCCCCTCCATTTCCTGACACCCAAAACACCCTCACGATCGGGGCGGCCGCGGCCGCGCCTGATGATGCCGTTGCGCAGGCTGGCCATCGCGCCAGTGTCAGGATTTTCGGATGTTTCGTTATCGTGCCTTGAGCGGCGCGAGCACGCTTGTGCTTTGCAGCGCGCTTTCCGCCATTCCTTCCCTGACAAGAGCGCAGACGGCGGAGCGGCCGCTGCCACCCGTGACCGTCCAGGCGCCGCCGCAACGCCAGGCGGTTAACCCGGCCCAAAAGCCGACGGTGCGTACCGCCTCGGTGGCGACGTCGAAAGAAGCCGGTGGCCGCCGCGGCGGCCAAGCCGCCGGCCCCGCAGGGCGACGGCAGCGGCGTCACTGCATCGCTGGCGACCCCGCCGATCAAGCAGCGATTTCAGCTTCCGCAGGAATCCTACAGCATCACCGCCAAGCAGATCGAAGAGACCATCAACCTCAAGGACCCCGAAGACGCCGTCAAATATTTCCCGAGCCTGTTCGTGCGCAAGCGCAACGACGGCGACAACCAGGCGGTGCTGGCGACCCGGACCTGGGGCCTGGCTTCCAGCGCGCGCACGCTGATCTATTATGACGATCTCCTGGTCTCCGCGCTGATCGGCAACAACAACTCCGGCGCCTCGCCGCACTGGAATCTGATCTCGTCGGACGCCATCGCGCGGATCGATTTCCTCGACGGGCCGTTCGCTGCGGCCTATCCCGGCAACTCGATCGGCGGGGTGCTGCTGATCACCTCGAAGATGCCGGATCACGCCTTTGCCACGGCGAAGCAGACGGTCTCGGTCATGCCGTGGAATCAATACGGCACCAAGGACACCTATGCCAGCAGCGTCACCAGCGCGTCTGCGGGCGATCGCAAGGGTGATTTCTCGTGGCTGCTGAGCGTCAACTATCAGGACAGTTATCAGCAGCCGCTGACGTATACGACCTATGGCACGGTCCTTGGGGTTGGACCTGCGAACACGACCGGAACCATTTCCGCACAAAACAAAACCGGCGGCGTTGCCAACGTCGTCGGTACCGGCGCGCTCGCGCATTCGCTACAGACGTCGGCGAATCTTCGGCTGGCCTATGACGTCACGCCGCTGGTGCAGGCAACGTACTCGGTCGGCGTCTGGAACAACGTCCAGACCTCCAATCCGCAGACCTATCTCACCTCGACGACGACGGGCACGCCGACCTTCGGTGGTGTTTCGTCATTTGCCAGCAACAAATACATCTGGGATCAAACCCATATGAGCAACGCCGTGTCGATCAAGAGCGACACCAAGGGCGTTTACGACTTCGATCTCTCGGCATCGAGCTATAATTATTTGCAGGATATTCTGTACAACCCGTACACGGTGACGGCGACGGGTGTCGGCTATTCCCCGAACGGCAAGATCACGCGCAACGACGGCACCAACTGGCAGAATGTCGATGCCAAGGGGATCTGGCGGCCCTACGGCTATGACGGCCCGCAGGAGGTCAGCTTCGGTGTCCACGGCGATCGCTATCGTCTGGAAGACCCTGTTTTTGCTTCATCGGTCTGGAATTCCACAACGTCCACTGGCACGGGTCAATTTTATTCGGACAGCGTCGGTGAAACGCGCGCTGGGGCGCTGTGGGTTCAGGACGCGTGGAAGATCGTTCCCGATCTGAAGCTGACGTTTGGCGGCCGATTTGAAAGCTGGCAGGCTCTCGATGGCTTCAACGTCTTTACGGCCCCTAGTTCGGCGGGTGTTATCACTTCTCCGGCCGCTGTTAAGGATCAACCCGAACTCAGCTCGACCAATTTTTCGCCAAAGGCGTCGTTGTCCTACGATCTCAACAAGGATTGGAATGTCACCACGAATTTCGGCGAAGCCTATCGCTATCCCACCGTCACCGAACTTTACCAGAATATAACGGTCGACAGCGCGGCGACCTTCGCCAATCCGTACCTGACGCCAGAGCAGGACCTGAACGGAGAGTTCGTGGTCGAAAGAAAATGGAGCGATGGCCGTCTCCGGCTGACGCTGTTCGAGGAGAGGGTAAATAATGCCATCATCTCGCAGACAAATAACGTCAACCAGACGCCGGTCACGACCTTCAGTAACGTCGCCGCGATCCGGATGCAGGGCGTCGAACTCTCGGCGGAAAAAGACAACGTAGTCATCAAAGGGCTGGAGCTATTCGGCAGCGTGACCTATGTCGACTCGCGCATTCTTTCGGACCCGACCTTCGTCAATGTGTCGACGGGTCTGCCGGAGAACGTGGTTGGCGACCGCGTCCCCTATGTGCCGGACTGGCGGGCCAAACTCGGGGCCACCTATCGGCCGAACGAGAGCTGGGCCTACACGGTCGCTGCGCGTTACAGTGGCAAGCAATATTCGACGCTGGATAACACCGATTTCGTCTCACACGTCTTCGGCGCCTTCGATGATTATTTCGTTGTCGACATGAAAGTGCACTACAACGCGACCCAGAATTTCGCGTTCGATTTCGGCGTCGATAACCTCTTCAACGAGCAGTACTTCCTGTACCACCCGTTCCCCGGCAGGACTTACGTGCTGGCCGGGAAATACACGTTCTGAGCCCGACAACAAAGCCAGTGAAAACAAGGAGCATCCCATGAAACAAATCGCACGCACGCTCGCTTACGTAGTTTGCCTCACAGGCCTGTTGGCCGCGCCCATCCGCGCCGAGGAGGTCAAGGCCGGCGACCTCGTCATCACCCAAGGCCTGGAGCCGCGCCACCCCGAACGGCGCGAAAATCGGCGGCGGCTATCTGACCATCGAGAACAAGGGCGCCACGGCTGATCGGCTGATCGGCGGCTCGGCCGACGTCGCCGGCAAGGTCGAGGTGCACGAAATGGCCATGAAGAACGGCGTGATGACGATGCGTCCGCTCGACAACGGCCTCGCCATCGATCCCGGCAAGACCGTGAAGCTGGCGCCGGGCGGGTATCATCTGATGATGTTCGATCTCAAGAGCCCGCTCAAGCAGGGCGACAAGCTGCCGGTCACGCTCGAATTCGAAAAGGCCGGCAAGGTGAAGGTCACGCTCGACGTGCAGGGCATCGGCGCGCAGGGGCCCGGCGCCGCGTCCGGCGGCACGGACATGAAAAAGATGTCGCCCGGAATGAAGATGTGAGGCGGCAGATGTCCAGGTTCAGCAATCCACGTTTTCTCGGCGCCGCAGCCATCGCCGTATTCGCGATGTCATCGGCCAGCGCCCACATCACGCTGGAAACTCGCGAGGCGACGATCGGCTCGTCCTACAAGGCGGTGTTCGTGGTGCCGCACGGCTGCGCCGGTTCGGCCACGGTCAAGATCCGCGTGCAAATTCCCGAAGGCGTGATCGCGGTAAAGCCGATGCCGAAGCCCGGCTGGAATGTTGAGGCCATCAAGGGAAAATACGCCGCCGACTACGATTTTCACGGCACCAAATTGTCGGAGGGCGTCAAGGAGGTGGTGTGGAGCGGCGGCAAGCTGCCGGACGACAATTACGACGAATTCGTCATCAGCACCTTTCTGACCGACGGCCTCAAGCCGAACACCACGCTGTATTTTCCGACCGTGCAGGAATGCGAGCAGGGGGTCAGCCGCTGGATCGATATTCCGGCCGAAGGCAATGCCCATGAAAGCAAGTCGCCGGCGCCCGGTGTCAAGCTGATGCCGAAACCGTAAAGGCCTAAACGATGCGCCTGATCGCCGGCCTGGCGACGCTGCTGTCGGTGCTCTGCTTTGCGTCAGCTGTTTCGGCGCATGCATCGCTGGTCTCGGCGGAGCCCGGCGACGGCAGCGTGTTGGCGCAGGCGCCGAAGACGGTGCAATTGCGCTTCAACGAACCGGTGACGCCGGCCGTGATCGGCCTGATCGATGCGGCGGGCAAAACGCGCAACGACGTCACGGTGCGCTCCGTCGATGACACCATCATCCTTGCGCTGCCGGCGAACCTGCCGCGAGGGACCCAGGTCGTCAGCTATCGCGTGATCTCGCAGGACGGCCACCCGGTCGGGGGATCGCTGGTGTTTTCGATCGGCGCCGTGACCGGCGCCGCGCCCGCCCAGGCCAGCGCCAATGCGATTGCCGGCCTGATCTGGCTGACGCGGATCGGCGTTTACCTCGGGCTGTTCGCAGGCGTCGGCGGGGCTTTTTTTGTGACCTGGATCGCGAAAGCGCGCGCCGGTTCGCTGCCGATCGTCGCCGCCTTTGGCGTCGGTGTTTTGGCCGCGGTGGCGGCGCTGGGGCTTGCGGGGACTCGATGTGCTGGGTCTCACCATCGGCGGCATCGCGACCTCAGCGCCCTGGAAAGCCGCTGCCGCCACCAGCCTCGGACCGGCCCTGCTGACAGCCCTGGCGGCGATGGGCGCCGGCCTCGTTGCCCTCAGAAGCACGTCAGGAAGCATGGCGCGCCCGCTGTCGGCGCTGGCGATGGCCGGGGTCGGGCTGTCGCTGGCGCTGAGCGGTCATGCCGCCACGGCGTCGCCGCAATGGCTGACCCGGCCAACGGTGTTCCTGCACGGCGTCGGCGTCGCCTTCTGGGCCGGCGCGCTGGTGCCGCTGGCGGCGATGGCGTGGCGCCCGACCGGGGGGCTGCTTGTCGTCGTGAACCGGTTTTCGCGCAGCGCCGTGCCGGTGGTGGGAGTGCTGGTGCTGACCGGCTGCGCACTCGCGGTGATCCAGCTGGGGAGCTTTCGCGCGCTGATCGAGACCAAATACGGAATCATCCTGTCGATCAAACTGACGCTGGTCGTGGTGCTGTTGGGCCTTGCGGCACTGAACCGCTTCCGCCTGACGCCGGCGCTTGCCTTCGATCCCCTCGACACCCGGCCGCTGGTTCGATCGATCCTGCTCGAATGCGCCGTGATGATGGGGATTCTGGCCGCCGTCGCCGGCTGGCGCTTTACCCCGCCGCCGCGCGCGCTGGCCGTGGCCGTCGTTACGCCGCTGGCGATCCATATCCATACCGACAACGCGATGTTTCAGATCCTGATTTCGCCGGCCATCGTCGGCACTGACAACTTCGTGCTGCAACTGATGCACAGCGATGCCAGCCCGTTGCCGGTCAAGGAAGCCGTGCTGATCCTGAGCCTGCCGGAGCGCGGCATCGAGCCGCTGGAGCGCAAGGCCACGTTAGGTGCCGACGGCTATTGGCAGGTCCGCGACGTACCGCTGCCTTATCCGGGCCGCTGGCACGTCCGCATCGAGGCTTTGGTGACCGATTTTGAGAAGATCTCGCTGGAAGATGAGTTTGACGTGCCGGCGCGCTAGCAAGACCCGAGGTTTTTCGCTCGCCTGCGGTTTGTGACGCGTTTGCGCCTTAATCGCGCGGTCAATATCGTCGGCGAAACGACGGGAAATCCGCTGCCTTGGCGGCTTTCGCGACCCCCGCCCTTGTGTTTTTGCAGCCGATCCGGTTTCACTGCTGGCCTCCCGTGTCTCACCGATTCTTCGAGTGTGCCCATGCGATTGTCGCGGTTCTTTCTGCCTATCCTGAAAGAGAATCCGAAGGAGGCCGAGATCGTCTCGCATCGCCTGATGCTGCGCGCCGGCATGATGCGGCAGGAGGCGGCGGGCATCTATGCCTGGCTGCCGCTGGGTTTGCGGGTGCTGAAGAAGATCGAGCAGATCGTGCGCGAGGAACAAAACCGCGCCGGCGCCATCGAACTGTTGATGCCGACGCTGCAACTGGCGGAGCTGTGGCGCGAAAGCGGCCGCTACGATGCCTACGGCCCGGAAATGCTGCGCATCACCGACCGGCACAAGCGCGAACTGCTGTACGGGCCGACCAACGAGGAAATGATCACCGAGATTTTCCGCGCTATGTGAAATCCTACAAAAGCCTGCCGCTCAATCTCTACCACATCCAGTGGAAATTCCGCGACGAGCAGCGTCCGCGCTTCGGCGTCATGCGCGGGCGCGAATTCCTGATGAAGGATGCCTATTCGTTCGACATCGACGAGGCGGCGGCGCGGCGTTCCTACAACAGGATGTTCGTGGCCTATTTGCGCACCTTCGCGCGGATGGGATTGAAGGCGATCCCGATGCGCGCGGAAACCGGCCCGATCGGCGGCGATCTCAGCCATGAATTCATCGTGCTCGCCGAGACCGGCGAGTCCGCTGTCTATTGCGACAGCGACGTGCTCGACCTGCCGGTGCCCGGCGAGGAGATCGACTATGACGGCGATCTCACCCCGATCATCAAGCAATGGACCTCGGTCTATGCCGCCACCGAAGACGTCCACGACGCCGATCGGTTCGACCGCGAAGTGCCGGCCGACAAGAAGGTGCACACCAGGGGTATCGAGGTCGGCCAGATCTTCTACTTCGGCACCAAATATTCCGATTCGATGAAGGCCATGGTCGCGGGCGCCGACGGCGCCGAGGTCGCGATCCATGGCGGCTCCTACGGCGTCGGGGTCTCGCGCCTGGTCGGCGCCATCATCGAGGCCTGCCATGACGACGCCGGCATCAAATGGCCGGAAGCGGTCGCGCCGTTCAAGGCGGTGATCCTCAATCTGAAGCAGGGCGCCGAAGACACCGATGCGGCGTGCGAACGGCTTTATCGCGAACTCACCGCCGGGGGCGTCGAGGTGCTGTACGACGACACCGACCAGCGCGCCGGCGCCAAGTTCGCCGCCGCCGACCTGATCGGCATTCCCTGGCAGATTCTGGTCGGCCCCAAGGGGCTCGCCGAAGGCAAGCTCGAGATCAAGCGGCGCAGCGACGGCACGCGCGAAAATCTCAGCCCGGCGGATGTCGTGGCGCGGCTGACTTCGTGACGAATTATCCACCGCTGCCGCCGGGATATCGGCCGCTACGGCCACAATTAGCCCGAATCGTGTGAAAATCGAACTATGGATGAAGCCATGAGCGAGCCAGTTCGGACCCCACCTTTTGCGCCATTCGAATGGCTGCTGTCGGGACGCTATTTGCGTGCGCGTCGCAAGGAAGGCTTCATCTCCGTCATCGCCGGTTTCTCCTTCCTCGGCATCATGCTCGGCGTCGCCACGCTGATCATCGTGATGGCCGTCATGAACGGCTTCCGCAAGGAACTGCTCGACAAGATCCTTGGCCTCAACGGCCATCTGCTGGTGCAGCCGCTGGAATCGCCGCTGACCGACTGGAAGGACGTCGCCGACCGCATCAGTCAGGTGGCGGGCATCCGGCTCGCCGCACCCGTGGTGGATGGCCAGGCGCTGGCCTCTTCGCCATTCAACGCGTCCGGCGTGCTGGTTCGCGGCATTCGCGCCGACGATCTCGACAACCTCACCTCGATCGCCAAGAACATCAAGCAGGGCACGCTGGAGGGATTTGACGAGGGGCAGGGCGTCGCCATCGGCCGCAGGCTCGCCGATCAGCTGTCGCTGCATGCCGGCGACAGCATCACGCTGGTGGCGCCGCGCGGCGCGGTGACCGCCGATGGGCACGACGCCACGCATCAAGCCGTACAAGGTCACCGCGGTGTTCGAGATCGGCATGTCGGAATATGACGCCGGCATGGTGTTCATGCCGCTGACGGAGGCGCAGGCCTATTTCAATCGCGCCAATGACGTGACCGCGATCGAGGTCTTCACCAACAACCCCGACAAGATCGACGGCTTCCGCAAGAGCGTGACCGAAGCCGCCGGGCGGCCGGTGTTTCTGGTGGACTGGCGGCAGCGCAACTCGACCTTCTTCAATGCGCTTCAGGTCGAGCGCAACGTGATGTTCCTGATCCTCACCATGATCGTGCTGGTGGCGGCGCTCAATATCGTCTCCGGCCTGATCATGCTGGTGAAGGACAAGGGCAGCGACATCGCGATCCTGCGCACCATGGGCGCCTCGCAGGGCTCGATCATGCGGATATTCCTGATCACCGGCGCCGCGATCGGCGTGGTCGGCACGCTGACCGGATTTCTGGTCGGCATGCTGATCTGCCTGAACATCGAATCGATCCGGCAATTCCTGTCCTGGCTGACCAGCACCGAATTGTTTTCGCCGGAGCTTTACTTCCTCTCCAAGCTGCCGGCCGAGATCGATTTCGGCGAGACCAGCGCGGTCGTGATCATGGCGCTGACGCTGTCCTTCCTCGCCACGCTGTATCCGTCATGGCGCGCCGCCCGCCTCGACCCCGTCGAAGCGCTCCGGTACGAGTGAGGACCAGATGGCGCAGGGGGCGGAAGATGTACCGGTCGTCTATCTCCACGAGATAAAGCGCCAGTACACCCAGGGGGAAACGACGCTGACGATCCTCGACGGCGCCAAGCTCGCGCTGTGGGCGGGCCAGTCGGTGGCGCTGGTGGCGCCGTCGGGCGCCGGCAAGTCGACGCTGCTGCACATCGCCGGCCTGCTCGAAAGCCCCGACGACGGCGAAGTCTATGTCGGGGGTACCGCGACCTCGGGATTGTCCGATATCGAGCGCACCCAGATCCGCCGTACCGATATCGGCTTTGTCTATCAGTCGCACCGGCTGCTGCCGGAATTCTCCGCGCTGGAGAACGTCATGCTGCCGCAGATGATCCGCGGCCTCAAGCGCGCCGAAACCGTCAAGCGCGCCACCGAAATCCTGGCCTATCTCGGCCTCGGCGACCGCATCAAGCACCGGCCGGCCGAACTGTCCGGCGGCGAGCAGCAGCGGGTGGCGATCGCACGCGCGGTCGCCAATGCGCCGCGGGTCCTGTTCGCGGACGAGCCGACCGGAAATCTCGATCCGCATACCGCCGATCATGTGTTCGGAGCGCTGATGCAGTTGGTCAAGGCGACCCGGGTGGCGATGCTGATCGCGACCCACAACATGGAACTGGCAGGCCGGATGGACCGCCGGGTGTCGCTGGTGGACGGCCGGGTCGTCGAGCTGGATTAGGCGAGACCCGGTGGCGGATGATGACCACCGGGAGTGTGGCACACCGCTGGGCGGATTCAACCGGTCAAGCCGGGTGATGACAGCCTGGATTCAATTTTCAAATAGCCCCACTCAGACGGGCGTTCGCATTCCCGCGGCGCGTGCGCCCGGGGCTATACTTTGTCCTTTCGCCCAAAGAGGGCGCAGGGAATGCCGGGCGCCCGATGCGCCCGCCGCATGTGCAATGGGGTAGTGGGTAAAACGCACACGCGTTGGTCAGGTCACACTGGAATCACCCGGCTGGCCCGTCGGGCGCGTGCTTTTTGCGCGATGTCATTCGCCGGCTCAAAAACTGGCGAATGCGTGACCTCAAAGGCCGAAATTCCGCCGGCCTCCAGTGTGAAGGCCGGCGGCGAAATCCGGTTGGGTCAGGCGACCGCCATTTTGGAGCTCACGCTGTTCGCCGCCTTGGCAATGAGCGCCGCCACGGCCTCGGGCATCGAAATATAGATGGCGTGGCTGCCGGCGGCCTCCGCGACAACAGCGCCGGCGCGCGTCGCCATCTGGCGCTGGACGGCCGGGGGAATCATCTTGTCCTCGGTCGCGACCAGATACCAGCTTGGCTTGGTCCGCCAGGCCGGCGCGCTGATCGAACCGGAGAGAGCGTTGAGGCCCCACGGCACCTGGGAGTCGGCCAGGAACGCAGCCTTGGCTTCGCTAACGTCGGCTGCGAATGAAGCGCGGAATTTGGCCTTGTCGAGCAACAGGTAGCCGTTCACTGGCGGCAGGATCGGCGGGACCGGCGCGCCCGGAGGCGGATTCTGGATGAGGGTTGCAACGGATTCGCCCTTATCCGGAGCAAACGCCGTGATGTAGACGAGGCCCACGACCTTCGGGTCGGTGCCGGCTTCGGTAATGACGGCGCCGCCGTAGGAATGCCCGACCAGAACAACCGGTCCCTGCGCTTGCGCGATCGCGAGCCGGGTGGCGGCCACATCGTCAGGCAGGGATATCGTCGGGTTTTGAACGATGCCGACGTTGTAACCGTCCTTCGTCAAGCTGTTGTAGACGCCTTCCCAACCGGCGCCGTCGACAAAGCCGCCGTGGACGAGAACGATGCTTACCGGTGATGCCGAAAGTCCAGTCATGGCAATTCTCCCTTCAGTTTGTTGTGTGCGACGGGGCGCACCTGGAATGTTTTTTACTTGCCAGATTTTAACGTAGCTGATTAGTTCCATTTTCTGGCCATACCCCTAGTCATTCAGCTATGCCGCAGACGAAATGGACGGATCGCATCGGTCGCCGCGTCAAGCTGCGCGACCTTCACATCGCGCTGGCGGTCGCGGAGGCGGGGAGCATGACCCGGGCGGCG
Organism: uncultured Alphaproteobacteria bacterium; assembly: GCA_963734795.1. Taxonomy (GTDB): domain Bacteria; phylum Pseudomonadota; class Alphaproteobacteria; order Rhizobiales; family Xanthobacteraceae; genus Bradyrhizobium. Next base: position 294,993 of record CAVTIW010000003.1, on the reverse strand, counting down.
GAAGAATTGGCCGTGTCCTATCCCGTCGTGTCCAAGACGATTTCGGAATTGGAGCACACGCTCGGGGTCAGGCTTTTCGACCGCAGCAGTTCAGGGGTCGAGCCGACGCATTACGGCCGGGCGTTGCTCAAATCCGGAGCTGCGGTTTTCGACGAAATGCGCAGGGGCCTCCAGCAAATCGAGTTCATCAAACAGCCTGATGCCGGCGACCTGCGGATTGGCTCGTCCATCGTGGTGGATGCCGGATTGCTACCCGCCATCCTCGAACAGTTCTCGCGGGATTTTCCGCGGGCGGTGCTTCACGTGATGCATGAAGACATCGCAACTCAACAATACGACAATTTGCGCAACCGGAATGTCGAACTGGTGCTGGGCCGCCTTCCGGTGACGATGAATGAACCTGATCTGGTTGCGGAGCCGTTGTTCGATGAGCCGAACGTGGTCGTCGCTGGATCGGAGAGTTCCTGGGCAAAGCGGCGCAACCTGACGCTGGCAGACCTGATCGGAGAGCCGTGGGTGCTGGCGCAACCGGGCAGCCTGGCGCGATCACTGCAAGACGAAGTGTTCCGAAACAGCGGCATCGAGCCTCCGTCCGCAACGGTGCTGACGGTGTCGCTCCATCTTTACATGCGCGTGATCGAAACCGGACATTGGGTGGGTCTGGTTCCCGCTTCCGTCATGCGCTTTGGCGGCCGGCAGATGCAAATCAAGGTTCTGCCGGTCAAAATCCTGTCGCCTCCGGCGCCGGTCGGGTTCGTCACGGTCAAGGATCGTACGCTGACTCCGCTGGCGGAGCGTTTTATCGAATGCACCCGCAAAGTCGCCAATTCGGATAGCGGTCGCGCGTCGACGCGGCGCCGTTGACGTCCATTTCTGGGATTTGCGGAACTGCCGTCACGTCCGACCTCAGTCGGAATCCGCAACTTCGCCCAAAGCGGTCAGGGCCTCAAATTCCGCATCGCAGCGAACTGGCGCTATCTGCCACGTTCCCCGGGTCAGGGAACGATACCGACCTGGCTCGCGGCATCGCCTCGTTAAAAAATACAGATTGGTTGATGAAATCAGCGACGCCGAAGCAACTTTTCAGTATCTTTTGGGCGTTGGTGCCTCGTGCCAAGGAGACCTTTTGCGTGCCGAGCGAGCGCATGAAGCGGCGCCTGGCGGCCATCCTGGCGGCGGATGTGGCTGGCTATTCGCGTCTTATGGGCGTCGATGAAGAGGGAACGCTCGCACAACTTAAAACCCACCGAAGGGAATTGGTCGACCCGAAGTTCGCCGAGTACGGAGGGCGGATCGTAAAGACCACAGGCGACGGCTTACTGGTGGAATTCGCGAGTGTGGTGGATGCCATGCGGTGCGCTATCGAGGTGCAAAAAGGCATGGCCGATCGCAATGGGTTGGTGCCCGACAACAAGCGAATCGAATTCCGGATCGGCATTCACCAGGGCGATATCATCAGCGACGCCGATGACACCTTTGGTGATGCCGTAAACGTCGCAGCCCGTCTGGAAGCGCTCTCAACTCCCGGGGGCATCTGTGTATCTTCGCGAGCCCAGGAAGACGCGCTTGGCAAGCTGGATGTCGCCTTCGAAGATATGGGGGACCGGCAACTAAAGAACATCTCCAGGGCGGTGCGAGCATATCGGATAGAACCGAGGCGTGGGTCGCCGCAATTTGCGAGACAACCTTTGGAGCTTCCCGACAAGCCGTCCATAGCCGTCATGCCTTTCGCCAATATGAGCGGTGATCCGGAGCAGGAATACTTTGCCGATGGAATTTCCGAGGACATCATCACGGCTATTTCCAAACTACATTGGTTTTTCGTAATCGCCCGAAATTCGTCATTCGTTTATAAGGGCAAAGCGGTCGACGTAAAGCAGATCGGGACCGAGCTCGGCGTCCGCTATGTCCTCGAGGGCAGCGCCAGAAAGTCCGGACAGCGGGTGCGCATTACTGCGCAGCTCATCGACGCTGCCAACGGCAACCATATATGGGCGGATCGCTACGACGGCGACCTGAGCGACGTCTTTGCCTTGCAGGACAGCATTACCAACAATGTTGTCGCCGCCATCGAACCTCGCCTGTTGGAGGCCGAGAGCGTCCGCTCGCAGAACCGGACGCCAAACGATGTCCGTGCCTGGGACCTTTTGATGCAGGCGAACTTCCTGTTCTGGCGTCTGAATAAAACAGACGGCGACGCTGCGATTTCCATTCTCAGGCGCGCGATCCAGCTCTACCCCGACTATGCGCCTGCCCACAGCATGCTCGCTTTCGCGATACTGTTGCTTGGGTATCTGGGATACACCGATGTACAGGCGAATGAGTCCGCCGCGCTGGCAGCCCGCGCCGCCGAACTCGATCGCAGCGATCCCTGGGCCTATGTCGCGCTTGGATTTGTCGCTTTCACCGAACGACGCACCGATGAATCAATTGCCCATTTCCGGCGCGCCCTCACTCTCAATCCAAACTTTGCTGCCGCTCACGGCTATCTCGGTTGGTCACTGTCATTCGATGGACAATCGGAAAAGGCCATCGGTCACGCGCAAACCGCCATTCGTATGAGCCCGCACGATCCGCAGCAAGTGATCTTCCATGGCGGGCTCGCAGCGGCCCACTATCTCGCCGGTAGCTATGATGAAGCTGTCAACAGCGCTCTGAGCGTCTTGCGTTTCCGCCCTACCTTCAACGGGGCGCGACGTTTGCTTGTCGCCGCTCTGGCCCAGGCCGGCCACCTCGACGAGGCACGAAAGGAACTCGAACGGCTGAAAGACTTTCAGCCCGATGTTTCGCTTGCGTGGATCGAAAAGAACGTGCCCTACACACCCGCCGCAATGAAGAGCTACCTGGAGGGTTGGCGCAAGGTTGGGCTGCAGTGACCGGAGGTCTGCTTTGGTGACGCTCATGGTTCTTGCTGAGCGCCGTTCAATCTACTCGTCATAGGACAAGCCTTGAGAGGCTGACGACGGTTCACGCAGCCGCAATGAAGAGCTACTGGATGACGGGTGAGTGTCGCCTTTGGGCGCGACTATCTGGCGTTCGTCAAACTCGCATCAAATCCGAATTTGGCTATGTGCCGGTGAATCCACGCCCTCGTTATTGAAGGTGGCGGTGCCGGTGGTGTCGCAGCCGCGGCGGCTCGACGTAGGCGCTCGCGACATACGGGTTGAGCACGCACTGGGCCGCGCGGCCCGATGCCGACGCGGCGCACTGGGCCAACGTCGTGAAGTAGCATTCGTAAAAGGTGGTGGGACCGTATACGTGCAGGCAAACCGGAAATCTCGGATCGTAGGTCTGGGCCCGGGCCGGCCCGGCTGCCGAAACCGCTGAGATCGCCAGAAGCGCCAGAGCCAGAACGCGCATCGGTGTTTCCTTCGGGACGCGCGGCTGCGAGCAGGCCGGCGTTTTCAGTTCGCGAGCAGATAGCTGCCGCCATCGCCGGTCAATTCACATTCGCGCGCCGGGTGCACAGTCGCGCCGTCCGGGAGTTCGGCGCCGCCGCTCGGTGGCGGCGTCATCCGATACGTCAACCGGCGGCGCGGTCGTGGCTGTGACCCCGCGGCAGGAATCAACGCGTAAGCCACCTCCAAACCGAACCGCCCCCTCCACTTTGGTAGGGTGCTCGGCCGGACGATGGTCGCTGCTTTCCGCTTGTTTTGGGCGTTGAGCGTGGCCTATTTTGCCGTGATGGAAGATCGGTGGTTGAAGATAGCGCGTTATTTCGTCAGCGCGGCGCTGGCCGTCATGGCGGCGCTTCGGATCGCGGCATTTCTTCATCAGACCTGCGGGATGCGCCGGATCGAACTGCGGACCGACGCTCTTGTGCTGGCGGCGCTGCTGGCTTTCGCGCTGGCAGCGAAGTTTCTCACGCAGCAGCGCAGCAAAGGCAGCAAGTAGATGCCGGCCGCCACCAGGATCGCAGGTTTTCTGGTGTTCGCCTGTGCGGCGGCGGTCGCCGCCTTCACGGTGGGACATATCGCCCATGATGATCTCGGCTTCTCGCGCCAGACCATCCGCACCGAAGCGCTGTTGTTCGCCGCGCTGCTCGGCGGCCTTCTCGCCATCACGCTGTTTGGTAATAGGTTGGGCAAGCGCAAGTAACCGATGCCAGGCGCGCCGGGACGTCAGGCCGAGCGCCAACGCGATGCTGAACAGAAAGCAACGACGAGCGGCGGCTGAAGCGGATCTGTTCGCTTACCGACTTTACCGCCCGCGCTCGCCAGGACGTACCATCGTCAATTCAGGGATCCGGGCCTTGCCGCGCGGCAGGAAGCGATCGGCTCTGCCCGTCAAGAATTAACCACAGGGATCAGTTTGAATGTCGCAGGGTTCCGGGCTGGAAAATACGCGATCGAGGGCATATTGGACCAATGCCGCGCCTTGACGAATTTCTTACCGCCGCTGAATTCGATGCTCTTGAGCAGGTCGACGAGGGCAGAAATCGACCTATACCCAAGAACTTCAGGGAGCGGCTGCTTGAACTCGGCTACATTCAGAAAACCGCGGATGGCCTGACGATCACCAGCGCGGGCCAAATGCGGCTGGCGCTAGGATTATCCAAATGCGACGGGCGCTAGAACGATAGGGATAAGCACCCCCAAGGTAACGCCGGCGATGGCCGCGGGGTGTCTGACAAGCTTTGTGGGCAGTCGGTCAGTTTGATTGTGGCAGAGTTCGGGGCTGGAAAAGGGCCGGTTCCGGGCGCATATTCCGGGGATGGCGACAATTGTTCAGTGCAATTGCGGTGCCGAGTACAGCCGAACCGAAGAGAAGTTCTTGATACCGCATACGGGTGACGCGGTCTGCACGGTCTGCGGGGCCGCGCTGGAATCGTGGGAGGAAAGCACCCACGTTCCCTCATACGAACTTATTGAACGTCCACAGACGGAACGCCGGCAAGACAAGCCACCCCAAGCGTCCTAGGGACCCCAACCAGCTCGCCAAGTCGATTATCGATATAGCGCTGGACCGAAAGACCCGCGCCCAATCCTTCACCTCCTTTACGAGGACGAATCGATCCGCGCTGGATAGCTTCCTGACGTTCACCCATGATCTGGAGAGCAGGCTCGCCAACCGCGTCCAGCTAATTAGCGACGGCCGCGCGCCATATTTGCAGGCGGTCGATTCGGTCTTCAGCAACCATGTCATGTCGATTCCGCCATGCTAATCAAGCTGTACGGCGCAGACCCTCAGGCAGAGGTTCCGCTACAGCCCGGCAAAGTGCATCGGCGCAAAAACAAAAAAAGGCGGTACCGGCAACCCCGACAGTAAGCACATCAGCACGTCATACGTTAAGCGTTCGAACCGCACGATGAGAATGCACATGAGGCGCTTCACGCGGTTGACAAGCGCTTTTTCAAAGGAGGTCGAGAACCACGCCGCCGCGATTGCGCTTCATATGATGTATTACAATTTCGTCCGCATTCGTCAGACGCTTCGCGTCACTCCGGCGATGGCAGCAGGCGTTACGAACAAGCTTTGGGAAGTGTCCGATATTGTCAAGATGCTGGAGCAGTGGGAATTGGCGAACTTCAAGCCGGAATATCAGTTTGTGGTCCGGCAGTACGCGATCGGCAAAGGCCATTCGGTCAGTGTCATGTGGCGCGGCGGGGAAGTCGATACGATCTTTGGCTTCAAAACCGAAAGTGAAGCTCTTGATTGGATAAAGCAAAGGTCGCAATCTTGGCTTGTCGATCAGAAAGCTAAGGAGCCGTGACATGGGCGATCCGAGTAAGGATTTGCTGGAAGGCTTCGGACGGGCGGCTACTTTAGCGACTGCACCGTTCGACGCCGCGCTTCGCAAGGAAGCTCAAGACGCGCGGGGGCACTTGGGGTCCAAAGCGGTAAGCGAAGAATACAATCGGCTGATCTTGCAGAAGTATCATCGGCCGCAGCCGCGCGGTTTCTTTGCCCGTCTCTTCGGGCGTTAACCAAGCCCTTTATTTCGGGGTCAGATTTCAAACTGACCCACTACCCGCGCTTGGGTAGTGGGTCAGTTTGATTGTGGCGACGTTTCGGGCTGGGATTGTCGTGAACTGAGAGTATATTTGCGAAATGACAACACAGCCGCCAAAACGCCCTAGGGACCCCAACCAGCTCGCCAAGTCGATTATCGATATTGCGACAGGGAATATTGAGGCGCAGCCAGAAAGCGGCCTAACGAAGCGGGCGCGGGCTGGCGGTCGCAAGGGTGGCGCGGCGCGCTCTGCCGCCCTTACCCCGGAACAGCGTTCCGAGATTGCAAGGGCGGCGGCAGAGGCCCGTTGGAAGAAGAGTTAGGCCACCTTCTCGGAATCGTCGTCGTCGGCCGCCTTGCGGAGTTCAACGTCAAAGGTCAGGTCGAGAGGAAGTTCGATCTGCTCTTCACTTGGATTGGCGCTATGCCAGTGGTCCAGATCGAGCGTCAGACTATAGGCGTCCGTGACGATCTGCTCGCGGCGGTTGATCGTCGATTTTACCATTTGCGGGCGCGTCGCTTCATCGGTATCAACGTAGACAAAGAGATTTAGTTGGCCGCTGGGCACCGGGATCGCTTGATAGGCGCGGTATGGCTTGCCGGTCTGTTTGTCGTATCGTCGCTCCGCTTGAGCGTCCTCGGCTAAAAGCTTTGCCAGCATATCCACATCGGAGGGGGGTGTTGGCATTTTCCAGCCTACGCTCTTCGCATAGGCCGCCACTTTGTGCATATCAATTTCTTGTTCGCCCTTCATGTCTTTGAAGTGACGGATGAAGCGCTGACGTTCCTGTCTCTTGCTCATAAAGGTGATCCTGTTAAATGCCGACAGGAGCAACGTCGCCCCAGCCGTCTTTGATTGCGTTTGGCGAGATAATGGAGCGGACCTTAACTAGATGATCGCGGAAGCGATCATAGCGGCCCGTCTTTCGTTGCAATTGCCCGGCCACAATGCCGGGATGGACTTTCAGGATTCGTGAGAAGGCGATTAGATCGCGCTCGGCAAAGAAAGGGGCCTTGCGAATTACGAATTCGTGCATCGACTTGGCTGGAACGCAAAATTCCTGGGCCGCAGAGTTGGCAATTCGCTCTTCTAACGCGACGCCTTCGCCGGTCCCTGCGCGCTCGCCTTCAAGTTCAACATCCAACATCGTGCCGTGCATCTGAAGGACGTGCTCGATCTCATGGCGGAGAACGAACCAAAAGTTATCGATCCGATCAAAGCGGAGTGACATGGCGATCACAGGCGACCGCTCATTAAGCCAAAAGCAAACACCGTCGATCTTCGCGGAGGCGAGGGACTCGACAATGACGAACCTGACGCCACACTCCATCAAGATGCGCGGTACGCGCGCGACATCCTCAGCGGCGACCATTGATTTGCGCAACTTACCTAGTGCCGCGGTAAGCCCTTGCGGTGAATACGGGGCCACAAGCATGTCGCTGGCGATTTGGTTGACCCGATACAGCCAAGCCAGTTGCGCGGGGGTCAGGGGTGTATTGGCCTCGGTTTTCTTCGCGGCATGCGGCAGTATTTCAATATCTTCCAGTCGGTTCACGCCAAAAAACCGCATCAAGCCCGATTCGACGCCCTTCCTATCTCTTACGCTCTCGGCGGCGATCCAGCCGCGCTTGATCATCTCTGCAACGGGCAGATCGCCATACAGCAGTGCGCGTGTCGCGCGCCCTGGATCGGGTGTCACGACGATGCGCGCTTGAGCCAAATCGATATCTTTTTGCAGCGCCAAAAAGCTTTCGGCGGGAACTTGAAACACTTCTTCCAGAATCAGGGCCAATTCGCCGTCAATGGGCTGCTTATTGGCGATGATGCGATTAACCGTGGCGTCTCCAACATCCAGCACAATAGAGAGAGTGCGCTGGGTCCATCCACGATGGATCAAAAGCGACTGAATGAACTGGCCGGGAGAGCGAAAAGCCTTGGGATCAGGAATCATGGTGCCAGAATATCTGATTTGCGCAAAAACGCAAACTGACCCTTTATGCTTGACTAAGTTCCCAAGTCTGGTATCTTCCGGCCATGAACAAGCTGGACCGAAAGACCCGCGCCCAAATCCTGCACCTCCTTTGTGAGGGGCAGTCGATCCGCGCCATTACGCGCCTGACCGGATGCAGCAAAAACACGGTCGCGAAGCTGCTGGTTTCGGCCGGTCACGCCTGCGCCGCCTATCAGGACAAGACGCTGCGCAAACTGCCCTGCAAGCGCGTCCAGATGGATGAAATCTGGTCAGTTCGTTTACGCCAAGAACAAGAACGTAAAGGCCGCCAAGTCCGCTCCGGCGACCGCTGGCGACGTTTGGACCTGGACCGCGATCTGCGCCGATACCAAGCTGATTGTGAGCTGGTTGCTCGGCGCTCGCGATCTGGACGCCGCCGTGACGTTCACCCGCGACCTGGAAAGCAGGCTTGCGAATCGGGTCCAGCTAACCAGCGACGGCCATGCGCCGTATCTGCTGGCCGTCCCTGGGGCGTTCGGCGATGAAGTCGATTATGCCATGTTGATTAAGCAGTACGGGGCGGACCCTCAGGCAGAAAAGCGCTACAGCCCGGCGGTATGCATCGGCGCGAAGAAAAAACCCATCGAGGGCAACCCTGATCCGAAGCATATCAGCACGTCCTACGTGGAACGCAGCAATCTCACGATGCGGATGCACATGCGCCGGTTCACGCGGTTGACGAATGCGTTTTCAAAGAAGGTCGAGAACCACGCCGCCGCGATTGCGCTTCATACGATGTATTACAATTTTGTGCGCATCCATCAGACGCTCAAGGTAACGCCCGCAATGGCCGCTGGCGTTTCCAAGAAGCTTTGGGAGGTGACCGATATTGTCGAGATGCTTGAGCAGTGGGAGCTGGCGAACTTTAAGCCGGAATATCAGTTCATCGTCCGCCAATACATGATCGGCAAGGGCCACTCGGTCAGCGTCATGTGGCGCGGCGGGGAAGTGGATACGATTTTTGGATTTGAAAAAGAGGACGACGCGCTGACTTGGATCAAGGAGAAATCGCAGGGGTGGGTTGTCGATGCGCGGTCACAAAAGCCTGATTAACGTCAATACTATTGACCTTTCTGCCTGCAACCAATAGATGTTGTAGGCGTTGATGGTGTGGCGTAGGCTGATGCACCGCTGCGGACGATGAGCAACCGCTCATATGATTCCACCATCGTTAACCCCGCGCTAACGATTTGAGAGCGACATAGGGAACATGAACAGCAAAGTCGAAATCATCACAGTTGAAGTTACGCGCTCGCGTACGGGCCTGTACACGGCAACCAGCGATGCGCTTGACGGCGTCTATATGGCGCACACGGACCCCGACAAGATCATCGCCGATCTGCCGGCGGTCGTCCGTCGTTGGTTCAAGAACAACAAGAACGTGGACGTGGACGTGTTCACCAAGGGACCCGTCGCCGGTCACGACGATGGTTTTTTCGTCCCCACAATCCCGGTTCCCGTAGAAGTTGCTGCTCAGTCGTTACGGCGGTAATCTCCTAAGCCCCTTCGGGCTGGGATAATTCGCGTGACAGAAGATGAGTATTACAGCTGGTTCACCGCCTGCGGCTATGAGCGTACCGGTATTGGCACCGAGACGACCGAAGATCTGTACAACATAGACCGCAAAAAGATCATTCAGGTGCCGCGACCGCAGCACCTTTCACCGCAGCATCGCCGCGAAGCAGCCGAGGGCATGGGCCAGTATTTTGGCTGGTCCGTTCGGCAGGGCGTCCATTAACCAAGCCTTTTATTTCAGGGTCAGTTTTCAAACTGACCCACTACCCGCGCTTGACTCCTCAGAACAAAAACAGAACAATGTTCTTCTTATGTTCCCATATGAGGAGGCGGGTATGTTGAAGATATTCGTGGAAGAGGCTGCAGCGCTGGCGTCGATCGCGCTGTTCGTCGGGATGATCGCGGTCTGGGCCCAGCTGATTCCCCAGCTCTGACGGCGAGGGGCGTTGAGCCCCGGGGCGGGCAGGTTCCGTCACGCGCCGCGCACCCTGGGGAAAAGCAGGACGGCGGGCTGGATTTGCGCCTTCCGCGTGGACAGTTTGGGCTCAAGGCATCACCATTGAACGGCGAGTCGGCCCTGGGCGCGGCTAACGCTCCCTCAAGCCTGATGACCGCTCACAGCCATGACGCAGAAGCCTTCGCGCCACCATGTCCAATGCCGGATTTGTCCATCTCCACGTCCATTCGGCCTATTCGCTGCTGAAGGGGTCGATCAAGATCCAGAAGCTCGGCGAACTGGCCAAGGCGGACCGCCAGCCGGCGCTGGCGCTGACCGACACCGACAACATGTTCGGGGCGCTGGAATTCTCCGACAAGATGGCCGGCTACGGCATCCAGCCGATCATCGGCTGCGAACTCGCGGTCGATTTCGGCGACCAGGACCCGAACGCGCGCAATGCGCTGGCCGCGGGACCGGCGCGGATCGTGCTGCTGGCGGCGCGCGAGCGCGGCTACCGCAGCCTGATGCGGCTGAACTCGCGGGCGTTCCTCGAAACCCCGATCCATCAGTCCCCGCACATCAAGTTCGAATGGCTGCAAGGCGACGCCGAGGACCTGATCGTGCTGACCGGCGGTCCTGAGGGGCCGATCTCGCTGGCGATCAATGCCGATCAGGCGGCGCTGGCGGCCACGCGCTGCGACCGGCTGGCGAGCCTGTTCGGCGACCGGCTCTATATCGAACTGCAGCGCCACGGCATCGAGAAGGAGCGCCGCGTCGAAGCCGGCCTGATCGATCTCGCCTATGCCAAGGGTTTTCCGCTGGTCGCGACCAACGAGCCGTATTTCGCGACCGCGGACGATTACGAAGCCCATGACGCGCTGCTGTGCATCGCCGGCGGGCGCCTGATCGCCGAGACCGATCGCGATCAGCTGACCCCGGATCACCGCTTCAAGACCCGCGCCGAAATGGCGGTGCTGTTCGCCGATGTGCCGGAGGCGCTGGCCTCCACCGTCGAGATCGCCGAGCGCTGCGCGTTCCGCCCGGTCACGCGCAAGCCGATCCTGCCGCGCTTCACGGTCGGCGCCGGCGCCAACGCAGCCGATGCCGAAAGCGACGAGGCGGTGGAATTGCACCGTCAGGCCGAGGAGGGCCTGAGCCAACCGGCTCAGGATTCACGGCCTTCGCCCAGGCATCACCGAAGAAGACTATCGCGCCCGGCTCGCCTTCGAGATCGACGTCATCACCCGCATGAACTATGCGGGCTACTTCCTGATCGTTGCGGATTTCATCCAGTGGGCGAAGGCCGAAGGCATTCCGGTCGGACCGGGCCGCGGCTCCGGCGCGGGCTCGCTGGTCGCCTATGCCCTGACCATCACCGATCTCGATCCGATCCGCTTCGGCCTGCTGTTCGAGCGCTTCCTCAATCCGGAACGCGTGTCGATGCCCGACTTCGACATCGATTTCTGCCAGGACCGCCGCGGCGAGGTGATCGACTACGTCCAGCAGCGCTACGGCCGCGATCAGGTGGCGCAGATCATCACCTTCGGCACGTTGCAGGCGCGCGGCGTGCTGCGCGACGTCGGTCGCGTGCTGCAGATGCCCTATGGCCAGGTCGACAAGCTGACCAAACTGGTGCCGCAAAATCCCGCCGCGCCGGTGACGCTGGCGGCCGCGATCGCGAGCGAGCCGAAGCTGCAGGCGTTTCGCGACGAGGACCCGGTGGTGGCGCGCGCCTTCGACATCGCGCAGCGCCTCGAAGGCCTGACCCGGCACGCCTCGACCCACGCCGCCGGCATCGTGATCGGCGACCGGCCGCTTGAGCGAACTGGTGCCGCTCTATCGCGATCCGAAATCCGACATGCCGGTGACCCAGTTCAACATGAAATGGGTCGAGCCCGCGGGGCTGGTGAAATTCGACTTCCTCGGCCTCAAGACGCTGACGGTGCTCGATGTCGCGGTGAAACTGCTCAAGCAGCGCGAGATCGACATCGATCTGGCCACCCTGCCGCTCGACGATGCCAAGAGCTACCAGATGCTGGCGCAGCGGCGATGTGGTCGGCGTGTTCCAGGTTGAAAGCCAGGGCATGCGGCGGGCGCTGGTCGACATGCGGCCCGACCGTTTCGAGGACATCATCGCGCTGGTGGCGCTGTATCGTCCGGGCCCGATGGCGAACATTCCGACCTATTGCGCCCGCAAGCACGGCGACGAAGAGCCGGAATATCTGCATCCGATGCTGGAGCCGATCCTGAAGGAGACCTTCGGCGTCATCATCTATCAGGAACAGGTGATGCAGATCGCGCAGGTCATGGCCGGCTATTCGCTCGGCGAAGCCGACCTGTTGCGCCGCGCGATGGGCAAGAAGATCCGCTCCGAGATGGAAAAGCAGCGCGCGATCTTCGTTGCCGGCGCGATCGAAGAACGGCGTGCCGAAAGGGCAGGCCGATACGATCTTCGAACTGCTCGCGAAGTTCGCCGACTACGGCTTCAACAAGAGTCACGCCGCGGCCTACGCGCTGGTGTCGTATCAGACCGCCTACATGAAGGCGCATTATCCGGTCGAATTCCTCGCAGCGTCGATGACGCTCGACCTCAACAACACCGACAAGCTCTCGGAGTTTCGCGCCGAAGCGCAACGGCTCGGCATCAAGGTCGAGGCGCCCTCGGTCAATCGCTCCGGCGCCACCTTCGAAGTCAGCGACGGCACCATCTATTACGCGCTGGCGGGCCTCAAGGGCGTCGGCCACCAGGCGGTCGAACTGATCGTGGAGGCGCGGCGGGAAGGGTTGTTCACCTCGCTGGCCGATTTCGCCGCGCGGGTGAATCCGCGCGCCATCAACAAGCGCGTCATCGAGAGCCTGGCGGCCGCCGGCGCGTTCGACGCGCTGGATTCCAATCGCGCGCGGGTGTTCGCGCGGCGCCGAAGCGATCCTCGCGGCGTGCCAGCGCAGCCACGAGGCCGCGACCATGGGCCAGAACGACATGTTCGGCGGGGCCGCCGATGCGCCGACCATCATGCTGCCGCAGATCGAGCCATGGCTGCCGGCCGAACGGCTGCGGCGCGAATACGACGCCATCGGATTTTTCCTGTCGGGCCATCCGCTCGACGACTACGCCACCGTGCTGAAACGCCTGCGGGTGCAGTCCTGGGCCGAATTCTCCCGCGCGGTCAAAACCGGCGCGACCGCCGGCAAGGTCGCCGCCACCGTGGTGTCGCGGATGGAGCGGCGCACCAAGACCGGCAACAAGATGGGCATCATCGGCCTGTCCGATCCGACCGGTCATTTCGAGGCGGTGCTGTTTTCCGAAGGGCTTGCCCAGTATCGCGAGGTGCTGGAGCCCGGTGCGGCGGTGCTGCTGCAACTCGGGGCCGAGTTGCAGGGCGAGGATGTCCGCGCCCGGGTGCTGCACGCCGAGCCGCTGGATGCCGCCGCGGCCAAGACCCAGAAGGGGCTGCGGATCTTCGTCCGCGACACGCGGCCGCTCGAATCGATCGCCAAGCGGCTGCAGATGCCCGAAGCCGCACCGCAGGGCGGTGCAGCCCGCGGCCAGGCGAAACCGGCGCCCGCTGTCGCCGTCGGGGGCGAGGCGACGTCTCGCTGGTCATGATGCTCGACCTCGAAACCGAGGTGGAAATGAAGCTGCCCGGCCGCTTCAAGGTGTCGCCGCAGATCGCCGGCGCGATCAAGGCGGTATCGGGCGTGGTGGACGTGCAGACGCTGTAGGTAGCGCTTGCAAGGCGGCAATCGACTGGTGTGCCATCAAGGAGTTGACGATGGATCCCATGCAGGTGATCGAGGAACTAAGCGTCCCGGGGCGTTTGCCGGTGGAGGCTATCCGCACCGCGCAGGCCAATCGCGAGGCGATGGTTCCCGCATTCCTGCGGATGATCGATGATTTCCTCGAACTGAAAGGGCCGGTCGACCCCAGCGCACTGTTCTTCATTTTTCATCTGCTCGGCGAGTGGCGTGAAAAATCGGCCTACTGGCCATTGGCCGTTTTCTTGCGTTTGCCGCGCGACGCCCTCGACACGATTCTCGGCGAGGCCATCACCGAGACAAGCCATCGCGTGATGGCGGCCGTTTTCGACGGCGATCCCGATCCGCTCTACCAGATCATTCGGGATCCGGAAGCCGACGAGTTCGTCCGCGCCAAGATGTGCCAGACGATCGCGATGCTGACGCGGCGTGGCGACCTGCCGCGCGAGGCCACGGCGGCCTTCCTGCGCGATTGCTTTTCGCAACTCGAACCGCAGCGGGATTGTTACGTTTGGAGCGGCTGGGTGGACGCCGTGGCCTGGCTCGGCTTGACCGAGCTGACGCCGCTGGTGCGGCAGGTCTTTCAGCGCGGGTCGCTCGATCCGTCATGGTTCACCTTCAGGAATTTCGAAGAGGACCTCCAATTCACAATCGCGCACCCTGACGCCGAGCCGCTTTATTATGTCGGCAAGTTCACTTTGTTTGGCGACACGGTTGCGGAACTTGCGGGATGGTTCGATTTCGGGCCTGAGCCGGTTGGTAACGAAGCGCTCGATTGGTTGGATTCCCTCGGGACACCCCACCGCGACCCCTTGCGCAAGGTTGGACGCAACGATCCGTGTCCCTGCGGCAGCGGAAAGAAATTCAAGAAATGCTGCCTGAACGCGGCTTCCGATCCGCCGTCTGACGGAGCACCTCCCTGGGAGTCTGTCGCACCGAACATTTGGGACCGTTAGCTCGCCGGAATTTCGACGGTCGTTTCGGTTGGTAAAATACCCGTACTTCGCCGATGCGAAGCCGATATTGCGGTTTGCGAGGGCCCAACCTCGGCCTTTGGGGCCGAAAACCGCCCGTATTTCCTTGCTTCCTGCCGAAATCCCGCTATATACCGCGCCATCTCACACGGAAACATGGCTCAAAAGGCCGTCCGGTGGCAACCGGGCCATAAGGCTCGTCTGCTCACACGTTTCCGGAGGAACCAACCGGAGAATTGAACTATGGCGCTACCCGATTTTTCTATGCGTCAGCTGCTTGAAGCTGGCGTTCACTTTGGCCACCAATCGCACCGCTGGAATCCGAAAATGGCGGATTACATTTTCGGTGCCCGCAACAACATCCACATCATCGACCTCGCCCAGACCGTGCCGCTGTTGCATCGCGCGCTGCAGGCGGTCAGCGATACCGTCGCCAAGGGCGGCCGTATCCTGTTCGTCGGCACCAAGCGGCAGGCGCAGGACGGCGTCGCCGAAGCGGCCAAGCGCTCGGCGCAGTATTTCGTCAATTCGCGCTGGCTCGGCGGCACGCTGACCAACTGGAAGACGATTTCCGGTTCGATCAAGCGTCTGCGGCACCTCGATGAAGTGCTCAATTCCGGCGATGCCAATGCCTACACCAAGAAAGAGCGGCTGACCCTGCAGCGCGAGCGCGACAAGCTCGACCGTTCGCTCGGCGGCATCAAGGACATGGGCGGTCTGCCCGACCTGATCTTCGTGATCGACACCAACAAGGAAGACATCGCGATCCAGGAAGCCCAGCGGCTGAACATTCCGGTCGCCGCGATCGTCGATACCAATTCCGATCCCAAGGGCATCACCTATGTGGTGCCGGGCAATGACGACGCCGGCCGCGCCATCACGCTGTATTGCGATCTGATCGCGCGCGCCGTGATCGACGGCATCTCGCGCGCGCAGGGCGATTCCGGCATCGACATCGGCGCATCGGCGCATCCGGTCCGCGAGGAAATTCCGGCGGCGCCGCAGCCTGCCGGCTTCCAGGGTCTCGCCGGGCCGCGCGGTGCGGCCGACGATCTCAAGAAGCTCACCGGCGTGTCCGGCGCGATCGAGAAGAAGTTCAACGATCTCGGCATCTTCCATTACTGGCAGCTCGCCGAACTCGATCACGACACCGCGCACAAGATCGGTGAAGAGGTCGGACTTC
This sequence comes from uncultured Alphaproteobacteria bacterium, assembly GCA_963734795.1. Taxonomy (GTDB): domain Bacteria; phylum Pseudomonadota; class Alphaproteobacteria; order Rhizobiales; family Xanthobacteraceae; genus Bradyrhizobium. The sequence goes on along the minus strand of CAVTIW010000003.1, from coordinate 279,161 downwards.
CGAGCCGCGCCGATGGCTGGGTAGCCCAGGCCAAGGCGATGACCGCCGAAGCCGAATAACGCAACGCGCGCTGGCCGGATCGTTCCGGCCACCACATTTCCAGTTTACCTCAATTCCTGGTGGTGGACGGCGGCGAGGCGGCAAAGCCGCGCCGCGACCGCCCTGACAGGCAAAGGATTTGCAACGATGGCAACAATCACAGCGGCGATGGTCAAGGACCTGCGCGAGACCACCGGCGTCGGCATGATGGACTGCAAGCAGGCGCTCGCCGAGAACGACGGCGACATGCAGGCGTCGATCGACTGGCTGCGCAAGAAGGGCCTGTCGAAGGCCGCGAAAAAGGCCGGCCGCGTCGCGGCGGAAGGCCTGATCGGCGCGGTGACGGCGGGCAGCAAGGGCGTTGTCGTCGAGGTCAATTCCGAGACCGACTTCGTGGCGCGCAACGAACAGTTCCAGGGACTGGTCAAGATGATCGCGCAGGTCGCGCTCAAGGTCGGCGCCGACGTCGACAAGATCAAGGCGGCGAAGGTCGGCGACGTGACGGTCGAGACCGCCATTGCCGATGCGATTGCCACCATCGGCGAAAACATGACGCTGCGCCGCGCGGCCTCGCTCGAGGTCAGCAAGGGCGTGGTGTCGAGCTACGTGCATAACGCCGTGATCGAAGGCGCCGGCAAGATGGGCGTGATCGTGGCGCTGGAATCGGCCGGCAAGACCGACGAACTGGCAGTGCTCGGCAAGCAGCTTGCGATGCATGTCGCGGCAACCAATCCGCAGGCGCTGGATCGTGGCGGGTCTCGATCCCGCCGTCGTGAAGCGCGAAAAGGACGTGCTGGCCGACAAATACCGCCAGCAGGGCAAGCCGGAGAACGTCATCGAAAAGATCGTCGAGTTCGGTCTGAAGACCTACTACAAGGAAGTCTGCCTGCTGGAGCAGGCCTCGATCCACGCCGACCACAGCGGCAAGTCGGTCGCCCAGGCGGTGAAAGAAGCTGAGGGCAAGGTCGGCGCACCGGTCAAGGTGACCGGATTTGTGCGCTATGCTCTGGGCGAGGGAATCGACAAGCAGGAATCCGATTTCGCAGCCGAAGTCGCAGCGGCCAGCGGCAAGAAGTAATCGCCGGAAATAGTGCTTCCGGCGTGTGGCGCCGGCAGCCGCCGCGCGGGCCAGGGAAAGCGATCGCATCATGGCTGAGCCGGTCTATCGTCGCGTGGTGATCAAGCTCTCGGGCGAATACCTCGCCGGCGCGCAATCCTTCGGCATCGATCAGCCAACCGTCGACCGGATCGCCGGCGATCTGATCGCGGCCCGCGAGCTCGGCGCCGAGATCGCGGTCGTGGTCGGTGGCGGCAACATCGTTCGCGGCGTGGAAGTGTCGTCGCGCGGCGTCTCCCGCCCGACCGGCGACACCATGGGCATGCTCGCCACCGTGATGAACTGCCTGGCGCTCGAGGCCGCGATCGAGCGGCGGGGAACGCCGGCGCGGACGCTGTCGGCGTTCGTCATGCCGCAGATCTGCGAGCTGTTCACCCGAGGTGCGACGCACAAATATCTCGCCGAGGGCCGAATCGTGCTGCTCGGCGGCGGCACCGGCAACCCGTTCTTCACCACCGACACCACGGCGGTATTGCGGGCGGCCGAAATCGGCGCCCAGGCCGTGCTGAAGGCCACCAATGTCGATGGCGTCTACAGCGCCGATCCCAAAAAGGATCCTGTCCGCCAAGCGGTTTGACCGCCTGACCCACTCGCAGGCGATCGAAGGCGGCTACAAGGTCATGGATGCGACCGCTTTCGCGCTTGCCCGCGAGACGTCGCTGCCTATCATCGTGTTCTCGATCGCCGAGCCGGGTTCGATCGGTGCGATCCTGCGCGGCACCGGCCACGGTACAATCGTCGCCGGCTGACGGGCTTGTGGCGCATCTGATGCACGCGGCTTGACGGCCTTGATGATGAGTTTTCGAGGAGAGGAGAGCGTTATGCCCACGGGTAGTTTCGACATCAACGAATTGAAGCGCCGGATGCAAGGCGCCACCCAATCGCTCAAGCATGAATTGGGCGGTTTGCGAACCGGCCGCGCCGCGGCCTCGATGCTGGAACCGGTGCAGGTCGACGCCTACGGCACCCATATGCCGCTCAATCAGCTCGCGACCATCAGCGTGCCGGAGCCGCGCCTGCTGTCGGTGCAGGTGTGGGACAAGTCGATGGTCAAGGCGGTGGAGAAGGCGATCGTCGATTCCAATCTCGGCCTGAGCCCCGCCACCGAAGGGCAGGTGCTGCGGCTTGCGAATTCCCGAACTCAACGAGGACCGCCGCAAGGAACTGGTGAAGGTGGCGCACAAATACGCCGAGGCGGCAAAGGTCGCGGTGCGGCATGTCCGCCGCGATGGCCTCGATACCGTCAAGAAGCTCGAGAAGAATCACGAGATTTCCGAGGACGATCAGGAACGTCTGGCCGCTGATGTGCAGAAGGCAACCGACGGGACGATTTCGGAGATCGATCAGTTGCTGGCGGCCAAGGAAAAGGAAATCCTCACCGTCTAGCGCTTTAGGATTGACCGATGTCGAATGCCGCGGCCCCCGCAACTGAAGGACCGGATCGAACCGACGGTCCCCTGCATGTGGCGATCATCATGGACGGGAACGGGCGCTGGGCCGCGGCCCGCGGCTTGCCGCGCGCGGAAGGCCATCGCCGCGGCGTCGAGGCGTTGCGCCGCGTGGTTCGCGCTTCCAGCGAACTCGGCATTCTCTATCTGACGATCTTCTCGTTCAGCTCGGAAAACTGGTCGCGTCCGGCGACCGAAATCGGCGACCTGTTCGGCTTGCTTCGGCGCTTCATCCGCAACGATCTGGCGACCCTGCATCGCGACGGCGTCCGGGTGCGCGTGATCGGCGAGCGCGACGGGCTGGAACCCGATATCTGCGCGCTGCTGAACGAGGCCGAAGAACTGACCAAGGGCAATACCAAGCTCAATCTGGTCGTCGCGTTCAACTACGGATCGCGGCAGGAAATCGCCAACGCAGCGCAGCGGCTGGCGCGCGAGGTTGCAGAGGGCAAGCGCGAGCCGTCGTCGATCGACGCCGATGCGCTCGGTCGATATCTCGATGCGCCCGATATTCCCGATCCCGATCTGATCATCCGCACCAGCGGCGAGCAGCGGCTGTCGAATTTCCTGATGTGGCAGGCGGCCTACAGCGAACTCGTGTTTGTGCCGATCCACTGGCCGGATTTCGACAAGGCCGCGCTCGAAGGGGCGATCGCCGAATATGCCAGGCGGGAGCGCCGTTTCGGCGGTCTGGCCGCGAAAACCGGATCGTGACCGAAGGCGAAGCCGCGCCGGCGGCGTGGCGGAGCAGGGCACGCGTAATCTCCTGATGCGCGTCGTGGCGGCGCTGGTGCTGGCGCCAGTCGCCATTGCGATCGCTTATGCCGGCGGTTGGCTGTGGACCGCCCTGGTGACGCTGGCCGCGATCGGCCTCTACGTCGAGTGGCTGACGATCGTGGGCGCGGCGCGTGCAACCCGCGTGGTCGCGATCAGGTGTCGCGGCGCTTGCGATTGCCGGGTTGTGCCTCGCGCTCGGACGGATCGATGCCTCGCTGATCGCATTGACGCTGGGCCTGGGGGCGGTTGCATGGCTCTCGCCGGAGCGGCGCAACTGGACCGCGATGGGATTTTTCTATGCTGCCGCAGCGGAGGTGGCATCGGTGCTGGTGCGCCTCGATCAGGCCCGGGGATTTGCGGCGCTGATCCTGGTGCTTCTCGTGGTGTGGGTCGACCGATATCGGCGGTTATTTCGCCGGCCGCGGCATTGGCGGACCGAAACTCTGGCCGCGGGTCAGTCCCAAGAAGACCTGGGCCGGCGCGATCGGCGGTTTTGCGGCGAGTTTAGTCGTCGCCGCGGCATTCCCGGTACTGGGTTTTGGCAAAACCGGACCATTATTGCTGCTGGGCGCGGTGCTCTCGATAGCCTCGCAACTCGGCGATCTCTTTGAATCCGCTGTGAAACGGCGTTTCGGCGTCAAGGATTCCAGTCATATCATTCCCGGGACATGGCGGGTTGCTCGATCGCCTCGACGGATTCGTCGCCGCGGTGGTCCTGGCGGCGATTTTCGGGCTTTTGCGCGGCGGCGTGGATGGCGTCGGCCGCGGTCTTATGGTTTGGTGAAATTATGAGCGCAGTTCCGTTGCGTAACAACAAGGCCGCGGCGTCTGCCGTACGTGCCGTGACCGTCCTCGGTGCCACCGGTTCGATCGGCGACAGCACGATGGATTTGCTGAGGGCTTCGCGCGACCGATACCGGGTCGAGGCGCTGACCGCGAACACCAATGTGCAGGGGCTGGCGAAGCTGGCGAAGGAATTCGGCGCGCGATTTGCGGCGGTCGCCGATCCCAGTCGCCTCGGCGAATTGAAGGACGCGCTGGCCGGTACCCGCACCGAATGCGGCGCCGGCGAAAGCGCTATCATCGAGGCCGCCGCGCGTCCGGCGGATTGGGTGATGGCCGCCGTCAGCGGTGCCGCCGGATTGAAACCCGCGCTCGCCGCGGTGGATCGCGGCGCCACCGTCGCGCTCGCCAACAAGGAATGCCTGGTCTGCGCCGGTGATTTCTTCATGCAGCGTGCGGCCAAGGCCGGGGCCTGCATCCTGCCGGCCGATTCCGAACATAACGCGCTGTTTCAGGCGCTGGGCTCCGGCAATCGGGAGGAACTGGTTCGCGTCATCATCACCGCATCAGGCGGTCCGTTCCGGACCTGGGCCAGCGCCGATATCGAGCAGGCGACGCTGGCGCAGGCGCTGAAACATCCGAACTGGAGCATGGGACAGAAGATCACCATCGATTCGGCGTCGATGATGAACAAGGGGCTCGAAGTCATCGAAGCCTCCTATCTGTTTGCGCTGACGCCGGACGAGATCGACGTTCTGGTGCACCCGCAGTCGATCGTCCACGGCATGGTCGAATTTTCAGATCGTTCGGTGGTCGCGCAATTGGGGGCGCCCGACATGCGCATCCCGATCGCGCATTGCCTCGGATGGCCCGACCGCATTGTCGGTCCGGCCGCAAAGCTCGATCTCGCCAAGATCGGACAGCTGACCTTCGAGGCGCCGGATTTCGATCGGTTTCCCGGACTTCGGCTGGCTTACGATGCGCTGCGCGACCGGCCGTGGCGCGACCACGGTCTACAACGCCGCCAACGAGGTCGCTGTGGCGGCGTTCATCGCCGGCAAGATCAGGTTTGGCGCGATCGCGCGGCTGGTCGAGGCGACGATGGAGGCCTGGATCCGCTCCGGTAATCTGGCGCCATTGACCTCCGCGGACGATGCCATCGCCGTTGACCATAATGCGCGAAATAAAGCTGCCACCCTCTTGCCTCAAATTGCCGTAAAGGCATCCTAGAAGGTTGGGGACAGGGCCGTCGGCTCTGGTTAAGGGAAATCGGATGGCCGAGTTTTTTCTACATAGTTTCAATACGTTGAGCCATGGCTTTATCGGTTACATCATTCCCTTTCTGTTCGTGCTGACCATCGTCGTTTTCTTCCATGAACTCGGCCACTTCCTGGTTGCCCGCTGGGCCGGCGTGAAGGTGTTAACTTTCTCGCTCGGCTTCGGTCCGGAACTGGTCGGCTTCAACGACCGTCACGGCACGCGATGGAAGATTTCGGCGATCCCGCTCGGTGGCTACGTCAAGTTCTTCGGCGACGAGAGCGAGGCCTCGACGCCATCTTCCGAACGCTCGCCAGCATGACCGAAGAAGAACGCGCGGGCAGTTTCCACCACAAGAAAGTTGGACCGCGCGCGGCGATCGTCGCCGCCGGTCCGATCGCCAATTTCATTCTGGCGATTGTGATCTTTACCGGCCTGTTCACGTTCTACGGCAAACCGAACACCTCGGCGCGCGTCGACAAGGTGGAAGCAAACAGCGCCGCGGCGGCCGCCGGCTTTCAGGTCGGCGACGTGGTCACGGCGATCGACGGCGACACCATCGGAAGCTTCTCCGACATGCAGCGGATTGTCGGCGTTCGCGCCGGCGAACAGCTGACATTCACGATCAAGCGCGGCGATGCCACGCTGCAATTGCACGGGACGCCCGAACTCAAGGAAGTGAAGGACCCGTTCGGAAACGTCCACCGGCTCGGCGTGCTCGGAATCACCCGCGCAACATCGCCCGGCGACGTCACCACCGAGCGCGTCAACCCCGCGACCGCGCTCTGGCTTGGCGTCAAGGAAACCTGGTTCGTGATCGACCGCACGCTGGCGTATATCGGCGGCCTCTTTACCGGGCGCGAAGCCGCCGACCAGGTCGGCGGCCCGCTGCGAATCGCCCAGATCTCAGGTCAGGTCGCCTCCATCGGTCTTGCCGCCTTGGTGCAGTCTTGCCGCGGCACTATCGATATCGATTGGGTTGCTCAATCTGTTTCCGGTGCCGTTGCTCGATGGCGGTCATCTTTTGTTCTACGCGGTGGAGGCGGTGCGCGGTCGCCCGTTGTCGGATCGGGCGCAGGAAATGGGGTTCCGGATCGGACTGGGGTTGGTGCTCATGTTGATGGTGTTTGCCACCTACAACGACATTCTGCATCTGGCCGCGTCATGATGCCTTATTTGGACGGCGTGGCCGATGGGCAACGTCTTGGAATGAAAATGAAATCGCACTGCGATAGGGCGTTTGCCGTCCCGGTAAAATTGGCTACAAGCATGGCAACAAATGGGAATCTGTCGGTTCGTAGGGGTGCGGACCGGCACTGGAATGACAAGGGCGCGTTGCGCATGAATGTTGGAATGCGAGTGCGGGGGGGCTTGGTTGCCGCCCTGATGATGTTCGCCACGCCGGTCGTGCCACGCTGGCGGCTATGCTGTGCCGTCGCCCGCCGTCGCCCAGACCGTTTCTTCGATTGAGGTCGAAGGCAACCGGCGCGTCGAAGTCGAGACCATCCGCTCGTATTTCAAGCCGGGTCCCGGCGGGCGCCTCGACCAGGGCCAAATCGATGACGGCCTGAAGGCCCTGATCGAGACCGGCCTGTTCCAGGACGTGAAAATCAACCAGGCGCGCGGTCATCTGGTGGTGACGGTGGTCGAAAACCCGGTGATCGGGCGCGTTGCCTTCGAGGGCAACAAGAAGATCAAGGACGAGCAGCTTTCGTCGGAAATCCAATCCAAGCCGCGTGGCACGCTGTCGCGTCCCATGGTGCAGTCCGACGCGCTGCGCATCGCCGAGATCTATCGCCACTCCGGCCGCTATGACGTCCACGTCAACCCTGAAATCATCGAACAGCCGAACAACCGCGTCGATCTCGTTTTCACCATTACCGAGGGCGAGAAAACCGGCGTCAAGTCGGTCGAGTTCGTCGGCAACAACGCTTATTCGTCGTATCGCCTCAAGGATATCATCAAGACGCACGAATCGAATCTGCTGAGCTTCCTCGGCGGCGGTGACGTCTACGATCCGGACCGGGTCGAGGCCGATCGCGACCTGATTCGCCGCTATTACCTGAAGCACGGTTTTGCCGACGTGCAGGTGGTGGCCGCGCTGACGGAATACGATCCGGCGCGCAAGGGCTTCCTGGTGACCTTCAAGATCGAGGAGGGCCAGCAGTACCGGGTGGCGTCGGTCAACTTCCAGTCCAGCATCAGCACGCTGGACGGAAATTCACTGAGCCGTTTCTCGCGGGTCTATGTCGGATCGCTCTACAACGCCGAAGCGCTCGAGAAGTCGGTCGAGGAGATGCAGATCGAGGCCTCGCGGCGGGGGTACGCCTTTGCGATCGTGCACCCGCGCGGCGACCGCAATTTCGACGCGCATACCGTCTCAATCACCTTCGCCATCGACGAAGGGCCGCGGACCTACATCGAGCGCATCAATGTGCGCGGCAATACCCGCACCCGCGACTACGTGATCCGCCGCGAATTCGATATCTCCGAGGGCGATGCCTACAACCGTGCGCTGGTCGATCGTGCCGAACGCCGGCTCAAGAACCTTGATTTCTTCAAGACCGTGAAAATCACCACCGAGCCCGGATCCTCGAGCGATCGCGTGATTCTCAATGTCGATCTCGAGGAGAAATCCACCGGCGACTTCTCGGTGTCCGGCGGTTACTCGACGACCGACGGTCCGCTCGCCGAGGTCAGCATTTCCGAGCGCAACTTCATGGGCCGCGGCCTGTTCGCGAAAGCGTCGGTGACCTACGGCGAGTTCGCGCGCGGAGTGTCGCTGTCGTTTGTCGAGCCCTATCTGCTGGACTACCGGATCGCGCTGGGTCTTGACGTGTTCTAGCGCGAGCAGCTCGCCAACCAATACATTTCGTACGGCACCAACACGATCGGATTCTCTCCGCGACTCGGCTTCGCCTTGCGCGAGGATCTATCCCTGCAGCTTCGCTATTCGCTCTATCAGCAGTCGATCACGCTGCCGAGCACGCTCGACAATTGTAACAACATTTTCCCGACCAACGCAGCCGGGCAGCCATTCAATCCGACGCCGGCCTATATCAATCAGGTTTTGGGCGGCACTGATCCCACCGGCAATGCGCAGAACGGTCTGCTTCCGGGCTGTCTGGCCGACGGCGAATCTTCACTGCCGGTTCGGAAGGAACTGGCCCAGGGTGCGGAATGGACCTCGTCGGTCGGTTATTCGCTGGACTACAACACCCTCGACAACAACAAGAATCCGACCGACGGTCTGCTGATCGACTTCAAGCAGGACTTCGCCGGCGTCGGCGGCGACGTCGCCTATCTGAAGTCCGCGATCGACGGCAAATACTATGCGCCGCTGGCTGGCGATCTCGTCGGGCTGATTCACCTTCAGAGCGGCATGCTTAACCAGGTCGGGAGCACCTCGCTTCGCATGCTGGACCAGTTCCAGATGGGTCCCAACCTTGTCCGCGGCTTCGCTCCGAACGGAATAGGTCCGCGCGATCTGACCTTCGCCTCCTTCACCGGAACCGGCGACGCGCTGGGCGGCACCAAATATTGGGGTGCGTCTGCCGAGTTGCAGATGCCGTTCTGGTTCCTGCCCAAGGAGGTCGGTCTCAAGGGCGCGATCTATGCCGACGCCGGGTCGCTGTGGGACTATCAGGGGCCGACATCATGGGCTCAGACCGGCGAAATCAACGGCGTGGTCAACGGCAAGCCCTGTGCGTGCGCCATGGTGTTCGATGATAATAACGTCGTCCGTACCTCCGTCGGTGTCGGCATCATCTGGGCGTCTCCGTTCGGACCGCTGCGCTTCGACTACGCGATCCCGATCACCATGGGCAAGTACGACATCGTGCAGCAATTCAAGTTTGGCGGCGGGACTTCGTTCTGAATGTGACTGCGGGCCGGACCGCGACGGGTGGAATGGCGCAGCCGACATTTTTCGAGCAACCACCTTCGTCGACGCTGGCTGATATCGCCGCGTTGACGAAGGCGCGTCTGGTCGATGCGTCGCGCGGCGGCCAGCAGGTCAAGGGGCTGGCCTCGCTCGACGAAGCCGGCCCGATGCATCTGACGTTTTTCGACAACCTGAAATATGCCGACCAGCTCGCTTCGACGATGGCGGGGGCGTGTCTGGTCAACGAGCGCTTCGAGGCCAGAGTGCCGGCCCGCGTTGCGGTCTTGCGCGCGGTCCATCCTTTTCGGGAATTTGTCAGGATTGCGCGCGAGCTCTACGGCGACGCCCTTCGCCCGCAATCCTGGTTCGGCAATGCCGGAATCGCGCCTTCCGCGGTCATCGATCCGACCGCGCATCTGGAAGATGGCGTGATTGTCGATCCGCTGGCGGCAATCGGCCCGAACGTCGAAATCGGCGCCGGGACCGTGATCGGTGCGGGTGCCGTAATCGGTGCCAATGTCAGGATTGGCAGGGATTGCAACGTCGGTGCGCAATCGGCAATTCAATTTGCGCTGGTCGGCAACAACGTCCTTATCCACCCCGGCTGCCGCATCGGACAGGATGGCTACGGCTTCATCTTCTTCGGATCCGATGGCCATTTGAAGGTGCCGCAAACCGGCCGCGTCCTGATCCAGAATGACGTCGAGATCGGTGCCGGAACCACTATCGATCGCGGCAGTCTGCGCGACACCGTGATCGGCGAAGGCACGAAAATCGACAATCAGGTCCAGATCGGCCACAATGTGACAATCGGCAGGCATTGCCTGCTGGCGGCCCAGATCGGACTCGCGGGCAGCCTGACGATTGGTGACAATGTGGCGCTGGGGGCCAAGGTGGGAATCAACAACCACGTTCGAATCGGCGATGGTGCTCAGGTCACGGCGATGAGCGGCGTCAAGGATGACATTCCGGCCAACGGGCGCTGGGGCGGCTTCTTTGCGAAGCCGACCAAGCAATGGTTCCGGGAGATCATTGCGGTGGAACGTCTGGCGCGTGATGGCACGACCAATCCGAAGGGCGAGGGGCGCGATTGACAGAGGCACCGATCACCATCGAGCTCGTGGACATTGCCACGATCCTCAAGACGCTTCCGCATCGCTATCCAATGTTGCTGATCGATCGGGTCATCAATATTCGCAGCGACTATCGCGGCATCGGCGTCAAGAACATCACCATCAATGAGCCGGCGTTTCTCGGTCATTTTCCCGAGCGGCCGGTCTATCCCGGCGTGCTGATGATCGAAGGCATGGCGCAGACCGCGGGGGTGATCGGCATCATGTCGGTCGAAGGCACCCAGAAGCCGCGCGCGGTTTATTTTCTCACCATCGACAAATGCAAGTTCCGCAAGCCGGTGATGCCCGGCGATACCGTCGAATACCACATGCGCAGCATCGGCAGGCGCAAGACGATGTGGTGGTTTCACGGTGACGCCATTGTGAACGGCATAACCGTCGCCGAGGCCGACGTTGGCGCGATGCTGACCGACTGATGCCGCGCGCCGGTTCAGCGGCGGGTTTTTTCTTGCGGGGCGCCTTCACCTCCATCAGTATGACTCCCGGGACGACGTGTGTGGCGCGACCGAAGGATTCAAATGCGAAGGCTGATTCTCACGACGGCGATTTTGGCGATGGCCGGAATTTCGCCGAGCTTGGCGCGCGGCGGGCATGGTCATTCCATGGGCGCGCTGTCGGCGCCTGCAAATCCGTCCGTCCCGCCGTCGCTGACGTCCGACGCGCGCCTGACCGGCAGCGCCCCGCTGCCCTCACGTCACCCATTGACCAGGGCCGACACATCTTCGCCGACAAAGCTTGATCCGGAAGACGCGAAGGTCAATCAAATGATCAAGAACATCTGCCGCGGCTGCTAGCCGCGCGTGTTGTGATCCCGGCCGGTCGACGACGACATCGCCCCGATCAAGCGGAAAATGCGATGCTCCCGGCGAGGGGCGGTGAAACCTGTGGGCGCCCCCTCTTCGCGGCCGGCGAGTATCTCCCGGACTCACATCTGCACCCGAATACAGTGAAACACAGGGTAATCAGACGTCACTGGACAGTACCGATATGTCGCGCTAACCAGCTGAAAACCTGACACATTCACACCAAACGAACCTGGCTGATACGGACATTCGATGAGCACGATCGACCCCACCGCGCGGATCGAAGATGGCGCCGTGATCGGGCCGGGCACGTCGATCGGCCCCTACTGCGTCGTCGGCCCCCATGTCGTGATCGGCGCCGACTGCAAGCTGGTCGCGCATGTGCACGTCACCGCGCAGACCACCATCGGCGACGGCTGCACCATCTATCCCTTCGTTTCGCTGGGCACGCCGCCGCAATCCCTGAGCTATCGCGGCGAACTCACCAGCCTGCAGATCGGCCAGGGCTGCACCATCCGGGAGCAGGTGACGATGAATGCCGGGACCGCGGCCGGCGGCGGCATTACCCGGGTCGGCGACCGCGGCTATTTCATGAATTGCAGCCACGTCGGTCACGACTGTCAGGTCGGCAATGATGTGATCTTCGCCACCTCGGCCACCCTGGGCGGTCACAGCGAGATCGGCGATTTCGTATTCATCGGCGGGTTGTCCGCGGTGCACCAGTTCACACGGATTGGCCCCCAGGTGATGGTCGGCGGTGTCTGCGGTGTGCGCAGCGACGTGATTCCGTTTGGGCTCGTCAACGGCCAGTATGCCAGCCTCGAAGGTCTCAACATCATCGGCATGAAGCGCCGCAAGTTCACGCGCGAACGGCTCGCCACGGTGCGGTCGTTCTATCAAAGGCTGTTTCACGGCCCTGGAGTGTTTGCCGACCGCCTCAACGAGGTGCGGCACCTGGCGTCAACCGATTCTGCGATTGCGGAGATCCTGGCTTTCATCGATGCCGGGAAAAACCGCGAACTGTGCCAGCCGTTGAAGGAAGGCAGCAGGTCTTGAGCGCATATTGCCGGAAAGTGCTGTAGTCGTCGGGGCGAACCATGACGAATCAGGCTGTGCAGATTTCATCCCCCGTCGGCCTGATCGCCGCAGGCGGCGTCATGCCGTTCGCGGTTGCGGATTCCCTGACCGCCCGCGGCATCAAGCCTGTTCTGTTCGCGCTGCGAGGCTCCTGCGATCCGGCGCGGGTGGAGCGCTTTCGCCATCACTGGATTTCGGTCGGCCAGCTCGGCAGGGCCCTGAAACTGTTTCGCGCCGAGAACTGCCGCGATCTGGTGTTCATCGGCACGCTGGTGCGGCCGGCGCTGTCCGAAATCCGCCTCGACTGGGCGACGCTTCGCGTCATCCCGCGCGTATTGGCGGCTTTCCGGGGCGGAGACGACCATCTGCTATCCGGCGTAGGCGGCATTCTCGAACGAGCCGGATTCCGGATGGTCGGAATCAAGGATGTCGCCCCGGATCTGCTGATGCCCGAAGGATGTCTCACCCGGGCCTCGCCTGATGAAAATGCCGCTGCCGATATCGCCAGGGGACGAGAGGTGCTGCATGCGCTCAGCCCGTTCGACATCGGCCAGGCCACCATCGTGATCGACGGTCACGTGGTCGGGGTGGAAGATATCGAAGGTACCGATGGCTTGCTGGCGCGGGTAGCGCGGCTGCGCGCCGAAGGCCGCATTCGTGCCAAAAGCCCACGCGGCGTGCTGGTGAAAGCGCCCAAGAGCGGACAGGATTTGCGTTTCGATCTGCCGACCATGGGGCCGCGAACCGTCGAGGGCGCGGCCGCGGCGCGACTCGCCGGAATTGCGATCGTCGCCGGCAACACCATCGTGGTCGAGCCGCAGACCATGATCGAGGCCGCGGACGCCGCCGGCATATTCGTGACCGGTTTGCCGGCGTGATGCCGCCGCGAGCGAGCGCCGGCGTCGCGCGAAAAATATTCCTGATCGCGACCGAGGAATCCGGCGATCGGCTGGGCGCCAGCCTGATGAAGGTGTTGCGCCAGCGTCTCGGCGATGCGGTCCGGTTTGAAGGCATCGGCGGCCGGTCGATGGCGCAGGAAGGACTGCTGTCGCTGTTTCCGATCGAGCAGCTTTCGATCGTGGGGCTGGCGGCGGTCGTCAAGCAGTTGCCGATGCTCTTGCGGCGCATCCGCGACACCGCCGACGCGGTGACGCAAGCCTCGCCCGATATCCTCGTCATCATCGACAGTCCGGATTTTACCCACCGGGTGGCCAGGCAGGTCCGGGCCCGCGATCCCTCGATACCGATCATCGACTATGTGTCGCCCTCGGTCTGGGCGTGGCGGCCCGGCCGGGCGCGCGCCATGCTTGGCTACGTCGATCATGTACTCGCGCTGCTGCCGTTCGAGCCCGAGGCCTATCGCAGGCTGCATGGTCCGCCCTGCAGCTATGTCGGCCATCCCCTGTTCGAGCAGGTCGGCGTGCTGCGGCCCGATGCCGCTGAACAGAAACGCCGGGACCAGCCGCCGCCGGTGCTTCTGGTGCTGCCCGGAAGCCGCCGCAGCGAGATCAACCATCACATGGCGATATTCGGCGAAACGCTGGGCCGGCTGGACCTGCCGTTCGAACCGATCCTTCCCACCATGCCGCATCTGCAGGAAGCGGTTGCGGCGGCGGTGAAGGATTGGCCGGTGCCGCCGCGGATCGTGATCGGCGAACAGGAAAAGAGGGCGGCGTTCCGCATCGCGCACGCGGCCTTGGTCAAATCGGGCACCGTGACGCTCGAACTCGCGCTCGCGGGCGTCCCGATGGTCGCCGCCTACAAGGCCGGCGCCGTCGAGGCGTGGATCATTCGACGCGCGATCCGCTCCAGTTCGGTGATTTTGGCCAATCTGGTGATCGGCGAGAATGTGGTGCCGGAATTCATCCAGCAGGACTGCACGCCGCAAAAGCTGGCGCCGGCACTGCGCGACATCCTCAGCGAGACGCCGTTGCGGCGGCGGCAGGCCGAAGCCTTTGCGGGACTAGACGCGGTCATGTCGACCGGCGACCAGCCGCCGAGCGCGCGGGCGGCAGACATCGTGCTGGCGACGCTGCGGAAAGCCCGGCAGACGATCTAGCGACGACTGGCGGGAAGTTACTTCCGCTTGTCGATATCGATGTAATCGCGACGGGCGACGCCGGTATAAAGCTGGCGCGGACGGCCGATCTTCTGCTGCGGATCCTCGATCATCTCGCTCCACTGGCTGATCCAGCCGACGGTGCGGGCGACCGCGAACAGCACGGTGAACATCGAGGTCGGGAAGCCCATCGCCTTCAGCGTGATGCCCGAATAGAAATCCACGTTCGGATAGAGCTTGCGGTCGATGAAATAGTCGTCGCTGCAGCGCGATCTTTTCCAGTTCCAGCGCGACCTTCAGCATCGGATCGTCGCCGTGGCCGGTCTCCGCCAACACCGCGTGACACATCTTCTGCATGATCTTGGCGCGGGGATCGTAGTTCTTGTAGACGCGATGCCCAAAGCCCATCAGGCGAACGTCGCTGTTCTTGTCCTTCACCCGCTTGATGAAGTCGGGAATTTTGTCGACCGTGCCGATGTCGGCCAGCATCGCCAGCGCCGCTTCGTTGGCGCCGCCATGGGCGGGTCCCCACAGGCAGGCGATGCCGGCGGCGATGCAGGCGAACGGATTGGCGCCGGACGATCCGGCGATCCGCACCGTCGAGGTCGAGGCGTTCTGCTCGTGGTCGGCATGCAGAATGAAGATCTTGTCGAGCGCGTCCGCCAGGACCGGATTGATCTTGTATTCCTCGCAGGGTACCGCGAAGCACATGTTGAGGAAATTCTCGGCAAAGCTGAGCGAGTTCTTCGGATAAACGAACGGCTGGCCGATGGTATATTTGAACGCCATCGCCGCCAGTGTCGGGATCTTCGCGATCATCCGCATCGAGGCGATCATGCGCTGGTTCGGATCGGTGATGTCGGTGGAGTCGTGATAGAACGCGGCCAGCGCGCCGACCGAGGCCACCATCACCGCCATCGGATGGGCGTCGCGGCGGAAGCCCTGGAAGAACCGCGCCATCTGCTCGTGCACCATGGTGTGATGGATCACGCGCTGGTCGAAATCGGCCTTCTGGGTCTTGGTCGGCAGATCGCCGTAGAGCAGGAGGTAGCAGGTTTCGAGGAAGTCGCCGTGTTCCGCCAGCTGCTCGATCGGATAGCCGCGGTATTCCAGGATGCCGGCGTCGCCGTCGATATAGGTGATCTTGGACTGGCAGCTGCCGGTGGAGGTGAAGCCGGGGTCGTAGGTAAACATTCCGGACTGGGCGTAGAGCTTGCCGATGTCGATGACATCCGGCCCGACAGTGCCGCTCAAAATCGGGAAATCGTAGGTCTTGTTGCCGACCGTCAGCGTTGCGGTTTTGGTGTTGGATGTTGCGTCCATCGTGAAGTCCCCGATGAGATCGTTGCGAAAGCCGGCTGCCGCGTGCGCCATCTCGACTGAGATGGTGAGGGAAGCCGGCTATTCTAGATGCATTGCATAAATGGGTATCGTATTGCTGTGTGCGCTGCAAGATGGGCACAGCTGACCCGCAAAGCCACCCCTTACAGGGGGGCCTGATCGCCCAGCCGGGCCAGGCATTCCTGCCGTCCCAGCACCGCCAGGACGTCGAAGATTCCCGGCGACGTGGTGCGCCCGGTCAGCGCCACCCGGAGCGGCTGGGCAACCGCGCCAAGCTTGAGGTTGTTCGCTTCGGCGAAGGCGCGCATGGCGGCTTCCGTGGTTTCCGCGGTCCACGGCGTGACCGCCTCGAGCGCGAGGCGAAGCCTGCCGATCAGTTCACGGTTTTCCGGGCGTCAGCAGCACCGCCGCCTTTGGCTCGATCTCAAGCGGCCTGTCGGCAAAGATAAAGTAGGAACTGTCGATCAGTTCGATCAGCGTCTTGGCGCGCTCCTTGAGGCTCGGCATCGCCTGCAGCAATTGCGCGCGCGTGGTGTCGTTGAGCTTGGCCTTGAGGTCGGCCCCGTCGGGAATGTAGTTCAGCACGTCCTCGAACATGGTCACGAGAGCTTGATCGTCGGCGTGACGGATATAGTGGCCGTTGAGGTTTTCCAGCTTGGCGAAATCGAACCGCGCGGCCGAGCGTCCGATCGCCGGCGAGGTCGAAATCGGCGATCATTTCCTGCGGTCGAAAATATCTCCTGGTCGCCATGGCTCCATCCGAGCCGGACCAGATAATTGCGCAGCGCCGCCGGCAGATATCCCATGGCGCGGTAGGCATCGACGCCCAGCGCGCCATGGCGTTTCGAGAGTTTCGAGCCGTCGGGCCCATGGATCAGGGGAATGTGGGACATGTTCGGAATGTCCCAGCCGAGCGCATCGTAGATCTGCTTCTGGCGCGCGGCGTTGATCAGGTGATCGTCACCGCGAATGATGTGGGTGACGCCCATGTCGTGATCGTCGACCACGACGGCGAGCATGTAGGTCGGATTGCCGTCGCCGCGCAGCAGCACGAGGTCGTCGAGGTTCTCGTTCTGCCAGACCACGCGGCCCTGAACCTGGTCCTCGATCACGGTCTCGCCGGTCTGCGGCGCCTTGAGCCGGATCGTCGGCTTCATGCCGGCCGGCGCTTCCGAAGGCATCGCGGTCGCGCCACAGAGCCGTCATAGAGCCGGGTGCGGCCCTCGGCGCGCGCCTTTTCGCGCATCGCCGTGAGTTCCTCCGGCGTGGCGTAGCAGCGATAGGCCTTGCCGCTGGCCAGCAATTGCTCGGCGACCTCGCGGTGGCGCGCGGCCCGGCTGAACTGGTAGATGACCTCGCCGTCCCAATCGAGCCCGAGCCATTTCAGCCCGTCCAGGATCGCCGCGATCGCCGGCTCGGTCGATCGCTGCCGATCGGTGTCCTCGATACGCAGCAGCATCTTGCCGCCGCGCCCGCGCGCGTAAAGCCAGTTGAACAGCGCCGTGCGGGCGCCTCCGATGTGGAGAAAGCCGGTCGGCGAGGGGGCAAAGCGGGTGACGATGGAATCGGTCATTGCAACGGCGGGTCTGGGACAAGGAGGGCATGCGCAAGGCGCGGTGGTGTATAGCAGGAACGGTGCATAACTAAAGCCTTCCTTGGGAGGTGGCGGATTTGGCAGAAGGTGCGCTGATCCCGAACAGGAACCAGGAATGACAGCAGAACCGGTGCGGCAGAGACGAGGCCGCGATTTCATTCGCGACATCGTCCAGGCCGATCTCGACGCCAAGAAGCACAGCCGGATCGTGACGCGGTTTCCGCCGGAGCCGAACGGCTACCTGCATATCGGCCATGCCAAGTCGATCGCGCTCAATTTCGGCATCGCGCAGGAGTTTTCCGGGCGCTGTCACCTGCGGTTCGACGACACCAATCCGACCAAGGAAGAGCAGGAATACATCGATTCGATTCAGGCCGATGTGCGCTGGCTCGGTTACGACTGGGGCGCCGACCTGTTCTACGCGTCGGACTATTTCGAGCGGCTCTACGAGTGGGCGGAAACCCTGATTCGCGCCGGCCACGCCTATGTCGACGACCAGTCGCAGGAGGAAATCCGCATCAAGCGCGGCACCCTGACCGAAGCCGGCCGCAACAGCCCGTTTCGCGAGCGCTCGGTGGAGGAAAACCTCGATCTGTTCCGCCGCATGAAAGCCGGCGAGTTTCCCAACGGCGCCCGGGTGCTGCGCGCCAAAATCGACATGGCCTCCGGCAACATCAACCTGCGCGACCCCGTGCTCTATCGCATCCTGCACGCCACCCATCCGCGCACCGGCGACAAATGGTCGATCTATCCGAGCTATGATTACGCCCACGGCCAGTCCGACGCGATCGAGGGCATCACGCATTCGATCTGCACGCTGGAGTTCGAGGACCACCGGCCGCTCTATGAATGGCTGCTCGACAAGCTGCCGGTGCCGTCGAAGCCGCACCAGTACGAATTCGCCCGGCTCAACCTGACCTACACGCTGCTGTCGAAGCGGGTGCTGACCGAGCTCGTGCGCGGCGGCCATGTCGCCGGCTGGGACGATCCGCGGATGCCGACCATCGCCGGCCTGAAGCGCCGCGGGGTGCCGCCGGCGGCGATCCGCGAATTCATCAAGCGCATCGGCGTGGCCAAAGCCAACAGCGTCGTCGATGTCGGCATGCTGGAATTCTGCATCCGCGAACTGCTCAACAAGTCGGCGCTGCGGCGGATGGCGGTGCTGCGGCCGCTCAAGGTCGTGATCGAGAACTATCCGGAAGGCCAGACCGAGGAGATCGAAGCCGTCAACCATCCGGACGATCCGGCAGCGGGCACCCGCCGCATCGCGTTCGGCCGCGAGCTCTACATCGAGCGCGACGATTTCATGGAGAATCCGCCGAAGAAGTTTTTCCGGCTGTCGCCGGGCACCGAAGTGCGGCTGCGCTACGCCTATTTCATCAACTGCCGCGAGGTCGTGAAGAACGCCGCAGGCGAGATTGTCGAACTGCGCTGCACCTACGATCCCGCCACCAAAGGCGGCAACGCGCCCGACGGCCGCAAGGTCAAGGCGACCATGCACTGGCTGTCGGCGGCAAAGTCGTTGCCGGCGGAAATCCGCATCTACAATCCGCTTTTCCTGAAGCCCAGCCCGGACGCCGCCAATTTCGCCGCCGATCTCAATCCGCAATCGCTGGAAATTCTTGCCGACGCCCGGATCGAGCCGGCGATCGCGCAATCCAATTCGCCCGAGCCGGTGCAGTTCGAGCGGCAGGGCTATTTTGTGCGCGATAAGGATTCGACGCCGGACCGCCCGGTGTTCAACCGGACCATCGGCTTGCGCGATACGTTTGCGAAGGAAGTCGGCGGCAAGGGGTGAGGCGATTTTTACGGGTAGTCCGGACACGAAGCGTGCCGGCGGTCTGATGGATGGCATGATGCGAAGCACGACCGACGACATTGTATCCGGCATCATGGAGAGATGGGCAGCCAGTTTCAACAAACTGGACGCCGGCGCGCTCGCATCGCTCTATTCAAAGCACGCATTCTTTTTCGGTTCGAACCCCAAACTGTATCTGGGAAGAGACGGTGTTGCGGCTTACTTCAACGCGCTGCCGCGATGGAATTCGCCCACCGCTCAATTTGTCGATGTCGTAACGGCGCCCGCAGGCGCTGATTTGATCAACGTCGCGGGCACAGCTTGTTTCGTCGTCGATGAAGAGTCTCTGACCCTGTCGGTTAAAATGACCTGGGTGATCGCCCGGGAAGACGGCGAATGGAAAATTGTCAGCCATCACGTTTCGTCCAAAACTCCGCTTATTTAGCGACATCGGCGCCAAGGAAGACGGCGCGTGGTCGCTCAGGAGGCTCAAGGTCGACGGGCAAGACAGCGTGATTGATCTCATCTACCAATCGAAAGTCGAGATCAAGGACTCCGCTGGCGCTTCGGGCAGGCGCTGCTGGCTTTTTCCTGATTCTGCATCCGTTCCGCTATTCGACCTGCAACACCCTGCGGTAGCATCGCTTCAGTATTGGTTGCGGTGGGTGTAACCGGATGGCAGAGCGGGGCAGGGCTCCGGGCCGGACGCAGGGGTTATGCGGGGACCTGGCCGCCGCGCGGCGCCGCGCAGGCCGGCGGCTTTGCGCCATCCGGGTTCACTGCATGGTCGTCGCTGGTCGCGCGTTTGCGCGAATGGGTCGCTGCCGAGGCCGGCGCCGGCCGGTTGCTGCCGTGGGTGCCGGTCGCGTTCGGCACCGGGATCGCGTTCTATTTCACCGCCGATCATGAACCGGTGGCGTCGGTCAGCGCCGTTACGGCGGTCGGCACTTTGCGCGGCGGCGTTTCTGCTGCGGCGGCAAAAGATCTTTCCCGCTCGCGGTGATGATCGCGGCGATCGCGGCGGGGTTTGCGACGGCGACGTGGAAGACCGCGCGGATCGCGCATGGCGTGCTGGCGAGGCCGATGTATTCGGTGTCGCTGTCGGGCTTTGTCGAGACCCGCGATATCCGCGAACGCACCGACCGCTTCGTGCTGCGGGTCGTCGCAGATGGAAAGCCCGCGCGCAGCGCACAAACTCGAGCGCGTGCGGCTGTCGGTGCGCAAGGGCACCGCGCCCGATGTCGGCAGCTTCGTCGAATTGAAGGCGCGGCTGCAGCCGCCGCTCGCGCCGTTGCGGCCCGGCAGCTATGATTTCGGCCGCGACATGTTCTTTCAGGGCATCGGCGCTTCCGGTTTTGTCACCGGCGCCATCAAGACCGTGGAGCCGCCGGTCAGCGGCGGCCTGTCGTTGCGCTACGCCGCCTTGATGCAGGGATTGCGCGATGCGATCGACGACCGCATCCGAACCACGCTGGACGGCGACAAGCGCGCCATCGCCACCGCGCTTGCTGACCGGCCGCCGCGACGCCATCACCACGCCGGTCAACGACGCCATGTTCATTTCCGGCCTCGGCCACGTGCTGTCGATATCCGGCTATCACATGGCGGTGGTCGCCGGCGTGGTGTTCTTCACGGTCCGCGCGCTGCTGGCGCTGTTCCCGGCGCTGACCGTCGGCTTTCCGATCAAGAAATGGGCGGCAGCCGCAGCCCTTGCCGCCGCCGCCTTCTATCTTCTGCTGTCCGGCGCTGACGTCGCGACCCAGCGCTCGTTTTTCATGACGGCGGTGGTGCTGATCGCGGTCATGGTCGACCGCCGCGCCGTGACCTTCCGCACCCTCGCGGTCGCGGCGATGATCGTGCTGACGCTGGCGCCGGAGGCGCTGGTGCATCCGAGCTTCCAGATGTCGTTCGCCGCCACGCTGGGACTGGTGGCGCTGGTGCAGATCGGCATGCCGCGCCTGTTTGCCGCGCCCGACAATTCCGCGACCGCCAAGGTGGCGCTGTGGGGCGGCCGCGAAATCATGACGCTGACGCTGGCGTCGCTGGTGGCGGGGCTGGCGACCACGCCCTATGCCGCCTTTCACTTCCACCGGGTGACGCCCTACGGCGTGCTCGCCAATCTGGCGGCGATGCCGGTGGTGTCGGCGGTGGTGATGCCGGCGGGCATGCTGGGCCTGGTCGCGATGCCGTTCGGCCTCGACGGCGTGTTCTGGTGGCTGATGGGGATCGGCATCGACTGGATGATCGCGGTGACGCGAATGGGTCGCCGCGCTTGCCCGGCGCCATCGGCCGGATGGCGGCGTTCGGGATCGGGCCGCTGATCGCGGCGAGCGCCGGCATCGTCCTGCTGGGGCTGTTGCGGACGCCGCTGCGCTGGTCCGGCGCCGTCGTGCTGGCTGCTGGCGCTGGTCTGGGCGCTGGCGGTGCCGCAGCCGGATATCCTGATCTCCGGTGACGGTCACAATGTCGGCGTCCGCGGCAAGGACGGGCGGCTGCATCTGATGCGAACCGCCAAGGATGCCTTCCTGCTGAAGGAATGGCTGGCCGCCGATGCCGACGTCCGGCTGCCTGGCGATCCTTCGCTGGCGGAAGGCGTCTCATGCGACGAAGCGGGCTGCGTGGCGCAGATGGCCGATGGCGGCGTTGGTCACCCTGGCGCTGCGGCCTGAGGCGCTGGCGGACGATTGCGAGCGCGCCGCGCTGGTGGTGACGGCGAGGCAGGCGCCGCCGACATGTCCGTCCCCGGTCATGATCAGAAGATCGCCTGCGAAGGCAGGGCGCGATGGCGCTGCGGCGAACCCGTAACGGATTTGCGGTCGACGCGGTCAAGCCGAAAGGCGTCGACCGGCCGTGGTCGCCGGCGATGCCAGGCGAACGCCGGGACCGAAGCGAACCTCGTGCGTCCCGCGGTCGGGCGCGCCGTGGATGCGACGCCGTCGGAGGCCGACCTGCAGGCGGAGGAGTGAGGCAGCCAGCCGCGCGCTTCCAAATGAAAAAGCCGCTTCACTTGTCACTGGCTTCACTTGTCACTGAACGAGAGGCTTTCCCGCAATTCGAATACGCCCAAGCGAAATTCGTCTTCGGCTTCCGCCGTCGTCGTGACGAGCGTAAATGCTGCATCCGGGATTTGCTGCCAGATCGCAAGATCTTCCGCCGTGATGGTGAGCCACCCGAATTTGAACATGTATCGACCCGGTGCGGTCACGCGTCCGACTTGTTGCCAGGTGACTTTGTTGACCCCCAATCATGTCTCCTTCTGGAATCCGCAACCGGTACTCGGGGGAGAGTGCCTCCAGGCTCCATGACGGTCCTGAGCGATCCTCTCTTCAAGCGCATTTCGAAGACGTCGAGTTGCAAGGCGAAGGTCGCCAGCGCCAGCCTCAGATTATTCAGTTCTTCGGCCCGCGCGTCATCTCGATGATCCATGGGAGTGTCGCGTGTGGTTTGGTGCGGGCGATATTTATCGGTCCCGCCCGACGAGAACCCGCCGGTCAGGGACCGGCGGGGATATCGACGTAAATCGTTTTTCAACCAACGGGGGCCGGCGTTGTCGCAATCGTGTTGGCGGCTGTATGGGTGGCGGGTTGCGCCTGCTGAACCACCGGCAATTGCAGCACGGTCACGCGCTGCCCTTCGAAGAGCTGCGTCACCAGCACACGGCTGCCATCCGGAAATTCGATCGCATCATGGTGACGATGCGGAATGTCCGGATCTATCGCGCCGAATTTCCCAACCCGGAAATTGATTTCTTTCGTCCAGATCCAGCGGTTGTCGTACTTGACGGTTTCGGCGAACGCCAGTTCGGTCCCGGGAAGCATGCAGACCGCTACCGCAGGCTCACTTTCGGATGCGAAGCCGCGCGTCGCGGTCCCGCGGAATGTCGTGGTAATCAGCGTCTCTCCAACCTGGGCGGGGCGCGTCGCTACAGCGTGCAGACTATAGTCACACATCGGATTTGCTCCTCGTTCGAGTTAGCCAACCCGCGCCCCCTCGGAGGCGCAGGCCTCTATCAGAGTGACAGTAGTTTTACACCCTTTGCCCGGTTGTAGGCAATTGTGCGGCTCCAGCCCGCATGCCTGATCACAAATACGTTTAGGGATATCTGATCGAGAGGGATATCTGATCGAGTCGGCGCCGACCGGGCGCGACAGACCCGATCCGGATGAGCCGGCATAACAAAGCCCAGCCAATGTCGGGCTGATTTCACCGTCCAGTGGTCAGCGACGGCAGGCGCCGGGATCGCATGGCCTTCGCTGGAGCGGATAATCGGGCGCTTGCGCCACGGCCGGTGTCAGGCGCGAGTTCCGGGTTCCTTCGGACCATCCCGAAATGACGACGTTCGGGGAATCACGACACAGGTCAATTCACGGCAGACCCTGTCAGTACTTCCGGTAAAGCCCGATCAGCTTGCCCTGAATCTTGACCCGATTCGGCGGCAGGATGCGCACTTCGTAGGAGGTGTTGGCAGGCTCCAGCGCGATCGACGCGCCGCGGCGGCGGAAGCGTTTTAGCGTGGCTTCCTCCTCGTCGATCAGCGCCACCACGATATCGCCGGTCTCGGCGGTCTCGTTGCGCTGGATCAGCGCCACGTCGCCGTCGAGGATTCCGGCATCCACCATGGAATCACCGCGCACCTCGAGCGCGTAATGTTCGCCGGAGCCGAGCATGTCCGGCGGCACGCTGATGGTGTGGCTGCGGGTCTGCAATGCCTCGATCGGCGTGCCGGCGGCGATCCGGCCCATCACCGGCACCGCGACCGGACGGTTGTTATCGTCCTCGGAACTGGCGCTGCGCACCTTGCCGAGGGTGCCTTCGATCACGCTGGGGGTGAAGCCGCGGCGGTTGCCATTGCCGTTCCCCGCAAGCTCGGGAAGCTTGATGACCTCGATGGCGCGGGCGCGATTGGGCAGGCGGCGGATGAAGCCGCGCTCTTCCAGTGCGGTGATGAGGCGGTGGATCCCGGACTTCGAGCGCAGATCCAGCGCGTCCTTCATCTCGTCGAAGGAGGGCGGGACGCCGGATTCCTTCAGCCGTTCGCTGATGAATCGCAGCAGTTCATATTGTTTGCGGGTGAGCATCTCGACCAATCCCCAAGTTTTCCGTCCCAAGCTTTCCGCCACCAAGCCTGATGGCGCTGTTCGATTCCGAGACGTCCGGGTCACGGACCCGAGAGCGATTGACTCCTTAGCCGGCGTCAAAGCTCGAAACAAATCATGAACGAACACTATATGTTCCATATGTGTTCCGCAACCACTTAATTTCTCGTCAACGAGATCGGGCTCGGTGCGAGGGGCCGCCTTGAGGCGTCAGCGCGGCAGCCGCAGGATGTCGCATGCCGAGCCGGCGGCGGCCGCCGGTGCATGCGGTGCGCGGATCACAAGCGCCCGTGCCGCAGCGAGATTTCCCAGCAGCGATAAGTCCTGATGGTTGACCGGCGTCGCGATCAGGACGCCGTCGGCGCGCCGCTCGAGGCGGGCGCGCAGATAGTCTTCGCGCAGGTCGTTGGCGGCGACATCGCGCCCGAGCAGCGCGGTCTCGAGGCTGTGGTGGACCTCGGTGCGCCCCGACAGGCTGCGAATCAGCGGCACCAGGAACAGGAACCCGCAGACATAGGACGACACCGGATTGCCGGGCAGCCCGATCACCCGCATCGCGCCAAGCCGTCCGTGCATCATCGGCTTGCCCGGGCGCATCGCGATCCGCCAGAACGCCATGGCGACGCCTTCGGCCTCCAGCGACTGCTTGACGAGGTCGTGGTCGCCGACCGAAGCGCCGCCGGTGGTGATCAGGATATCGGCGCCGCTGTCGCGGGCGCGGCGGATCCCCAGGGTGGTGGCTTCCACGGTGTCGGCGGCGATGCCGAGATCGATGGTCTCGGCACCCTCGTGCCGGGCCAGCGCCCGCAGCGCGTAGCCGTTGGAATAGACGATCTGGCCGGGGCCGGGGGTCGCGCCCGGCATCACCAGTTCGTCGCCGGTGGCGAGCACCGCGACCTTCGGCCGGCGGCGCACCGCCAGTTCGGGATAGTTCATGCCGGCGGCCAGCGACAGATCGCGGTCGGTGAGCCGCGTGCCGCCCGCCAGCAAGACGTCGCCTTTGCAGAAATCGACGCCGGCGGGGCGGATATGCCGCCCTGCGATCGCCGCCTCGGTGATATCGATGCTGCCGCCGTCGACGACGGTATCTTCCTGGATGATGACGGCGTCGGCGCCTGCCGGGATCACCCCGCCGGTAAAGATCCGCACCGCCTCGCCCGCGCCGACCGTTTGACCGAACGGCCGTCCCGCCGCGACCTCGCCGATCACCCTGAGCCGCGCCGCCACATGGGAGGCGTCGGCGGACCGTACCGCATAGCCGTCCATCGCCGACATCGCCTGCGGCGGCTGGGTGCGCAAGGCCGCGACGTCGCGCGCCAGCACGCGGCGATGTGCCGCGTCGAGCGCGACCATCTCTTCGGATAGCGGCTCGGCGCCCGCAAGAATGGCGGATAGCGCGTCGACAACCGGCATCAATGCCACGGCAAAACTCCCAGATCCCAAAAGTCCTAAAGTCCGAGTGCGGCCAGGGCGCGCGCCACGTCATCAGGCGACGTCACGTGAACCGCCGTCAAGCCCCGCGCTTGCGCGCCTTCGATGTTCTCGGCGAGATCGTCGAAGAACACGATACGCTTCGCAGGCACGCCGATCGCCTTCACCACATGATCATAGGCTGCGGCATCCGGTTTCCGAAGCCCGATCGTGGACGACAGAAAGATTTCGCGGAAATGCCCGAGCACGTCGGCATGGACGACCGAGAAATGTTCGATATGGGCCGGATTGGTGTTGGAGAACGCGTAGAGCGGCAGGCGCTGCGCGGCGCGTGCCAGCAGCGGCGCGATGCCCGGCATCTCGCCGACGAAGATCGCGTTCCATCCCTCGATGAACTGCGCATCGGACAGTTCGATGCCGAGCGAGCTGCGCAAGGCGGCAAAGAACTCGGCGTCGCTGATCGCTCCGGTCTCGTGGCGCTTATAGGCGTCGTCGGGCGAAAACCGCGCCACCAGATCCGCAGGTGCGCAGCCGGCGTGACCGGCCCAGCGCTCGAGCGCCTTGTTGAAGTCGACATCGAGCACCACGCGGCCGAGGTCGAACAACAGCGCATCGGCGGCGCCGGGAGAGAGCAGGGCCGGGGCCATCACGAAGCCCCGCCTCAATACCGATACGGCTCGATCTCCAGCAACGGGAACGCGCTGAAGACATGGGGCAGGGTGGTCGGCGTCGCCGCGTGCAGATAGGATTTGTCGAGCTCGGCGAAATTTTTCACCCCGAGCAGGCCGAGGCACCGGACCACCTCGTCTTCCAGCAGTTCCAGCATCCGCACGATGCCGGCTTCGCCGGCTGCGGCCAGCGCCCAGCATTGCAGGCGGCCGATGCCGACCAGATCGGCGCCCGACGCGATCGCCTTGACGATGTCGGCGCCGCGGCAGAACGAGCCGTCGACCATGATCCTGGCGCGGCCGGCGGCGGCGGCGACGATTTCGGGCAGCACCTGCATCGCGCCGCGGCCGTGGTCGAGCTGGCGTCCGCCGTGGTTCGACACATAGATCCACTCGACCCCGTGATCGAGCGCGATGGCGGTATCTTCCGCGGTGGCGATTCCCTTCAGCACCAGCGGAATTTTGTACTTGTCCTTGATCAGCTTGACGGTGCGCCATTCCAGCCCCTTCTGGAAATCGCCGCCGGTGGCGCGGATGCGACTGGCGCGGACATAACGCTTGGCGATATCGCGTTCGCGCCGGCTGTAATGCGCGGTGTCGACGGTCAGGCAGAACGCGGTATATCCGCCGGCGATCGCCCGATTGACGCAATCTTCGACAAAGGCGTCGTCGCCACGAACATAGAGCTGGTAAATCCGTAACGCCCCGGGCGCCGCCTCGGCGACTTTCTCGAGCCCCGGCTCTGACACCGAGCTCAGCATATGCGCGGCACCGAACGTATCGGCCCCGCGCACCACGCTGGCGCCGGCGCCGGGATCGAAGATCTCGAGCGCGCCGACCGGCGCCAGCATCACCGGCAAACGCAATTTGCGGCCGAACAGCTCGACCGACGCGTCGACTTTGGCGACATCGCGCAGCACACGCGGCCGGAATGCAATCTCGTCCAGCGCCATGCGGTTGCGGCGCATGGTGGTCTCGGTCTCGGCGGCGCCGACGATATAATCCCAGGCGTTCTGGTTGAGGTTGGCACGCGCCTTGCGAACGAACTCGTGAAGGTTCTGGAACTCTTCGCCGCTGGCGCCGAGTTCAGCCGCCGCCGGCTGGATGCGGGTCGCTTCGTTCATTGGTGCTCTCCTTGGAATGCGTTACCGCGGCAACATATGCCATCGACGCGCTATAGAAGCGCTTCGGATCGCTCGCAATCGGGAAATGTCCAGCCGGCAGCAAGCAAGCCGGCTGAACCATCATGGTCCGGCGCCGGTGTTACCTGGCCTCGGAGTTCGACGCGATCACCGACATCGGCCTCGACTCGCGTTTTGCGACCATCTTGGCGGTGGTTGCCGCATATTTCTTGAAATGCTCGCTCGCACGATGCGACTGAAATGCGGCTTCGTTCTCGTAGACCTCATAGAGGAAGAAGTGGTTCGGGTCGCTGGCGAGATTGAGGATGTCGAACCGGCGGCAACCCGGCTCCTTGGCCGCAGCCATGCCGTTCTCGGTGATGGCGGCCAAATAGTTCTCGCGTTCCGCCGGCACGATGTCGAGATCAACGGCGTTGACATATGCACCAGCCGATTGAGCGACAACGCGCTGGCCCGGCATTGGCAGCACGATCGCGCACGCGCCGAACACCGCAATGGCAGCAGCAGACATCCAGATTGATTTCATCATGTTGGTGATCCTCCCGATGATTGCCCCGGATGTATTTCCGGTGGCGTGCGCGCCCAAACGCCTGACGCGACAAGGCGCTTTTGCGCCTTGCAAACATCCATAAACGATTGCGCGGGGCCGGGTAAGCCTCGGGCGTATCCGGAGCTTCCACACCCTGCTGAAAATTGCTATGGCTGGTGTCAGCGGGACGAAAGCAAAAAGCCCGGCTCATCGAAGGGGAGGAATTATCATGATCAAACTATTGGTGCGGATAGCGGCGCTGGGCATAGCAGCACTCGGCGCATGTGCAGCGAATGCGCAAAGCATGACATTGACCAGCGCCGACATCAAAGAGGGCGGCAGCATCGTCAACGAACAGGTGTTCAAGGGATTTGGCTGCACCGGCGGCAACCTCTCTCCGGCCCTGAGCTGGAGCGGCGCGCCGAGCGGCACCAAGAGCTTCGCCGTCAGCATCTACGATCCGGATGCGCCGACCGGCAGCGGCTGGTGGCACTGGGTGGTGTTCAATATTCCGTCAGCCACGACGTCGTTGCCCAAGGGCGCCGGCGATGTAACGAAGAAACTGATGCCCAAGGGCGCGATTCAGAGCCGGACCGATTTCGGCGCCGGTGGCTATGGCGGCCCCTGTCCGCCGGCCGGCGACAAGCCGCATCGCTACCAGATCACGGTATTTGCTGTTGACGTCGACAAGCTGCCCGACGCCCAGAACGATGCCGCATCGGCGGCACTGGTTGGCTTCGACCTGCATTTCCACACCCTGGCGAAGGCGACGCTGACCGGTCTCTACGGCCGCTGAAGGCTTCTCTGCTGTAATTGCGCGCGGGCGATCCAGCGGCCAGGCCGCTGGATCGCCCGCGGCATATTGACCCTGTGCTGAAAAATTGTGCTGCTCGTCGCGGGCGCTGCACCCGGCCCGTCGCTGGACGAATGGCCGACCCGGGAAGCGTCGCAGCTTGATCCACGCGCGAAGCGGGCCAATTACAAATTGGACATGAAGCGGGATTCCGGCTTTGCCGCAGCGGTGGAGCGCGTATATCGTAACGTGTTCGCAGCAGATCGCCGGTGCGTCAGTACTCCCCGGGGAGGGGTTTTGCGGCCTCAATAACACCAGAAAGCTGGTGTGAGGCTATCACTTGAGTTCAGCAAAGAACGACAGGCTAATTCACCCGGCCCGTGGTGGGCCGCAACTGGCAGCGAGAAGGTTCGCGAACAATGCGCAAGAATTCCGTTTTTTTCCTCGGCGCGGTAGCAGGTACCTGCCTCACCCTTGTTGCCACCGGGCCGCGGGGCGAATCATGGATCGCGGTGGCCAAGGCCGCCGCCAGTGCCGACACCTATTCGCAGCTCAATCTGTTTGGCGACGTGTTCGAGCGGATCAGGACCGACTACGTCGAAAAGCCCGACGACACCAAGCTTGTCGAGGGCGCGATCAACGGTATGGTCACTTCGCTTGATCCTCATTCGCGGTACATGAATGAGCAGGCCTGGCATGACATGCAGGAGACCACCCACGGCGAGTTCGGCGGGCTCGGAATCGAAGTCACGATGGAGGATGGCCTCATCAAGGTGGTCTCGCCGATGGATGACACGCCGGCGTCGAAGGCCGGCATCCTGTCGGGCGACCTGATCACCTATATCGACGACGACGCGGTCCAGGGGCTCACCCTGGAGCAGGCCGTGAACAAGATGAAGGGGCCGATCAATACGAAAACCAGGCTGAAGATCGTCCGCAAGGGTGTCGAGGCGCCGATCGACGTTTCGCTGGTGCGCGAAATCATCCGGGTGCGCCCGGTCACCTTCCGCACCGACGGCGGCGACATCGGCTACATCCGGATCAGCTCGTTCAACGAACAGACCACCGACGGCCTGAAAAAGGCGATCGCCGATATCTCGAAACAGATCCCGTCCGAGAAGCTGGCCGGCTACGTCGTCGACCTGCGCAACAACCCGGGCGGATTGCTCGATCAGGCGGTCTCGGTGTCAGGCGCGTTCATGGCGCGGGGCGAGGTGGTCTCGACGCGCGGCCGCACCCCTGAGGAAACCCAGCGTTTCACCGCGCATTCTGGCGATCTCATCAAGGGCAAACCGCTGGTGGTCCTGATCAATGGCGGGTCGGCATCCGCATCCGAGATCGTCGCCGGCGCGCTGCACGATCACAAGCGCGCCACCCTGATCGGGACCCGCTCGTTCGGCAAGGGCTCGGTGCAGACCATCATCCCGCTCGGCACCGGCAACGGCGCGCTGGCGCTCACCACCGCGCGCTACTTCACGCCGTCCGGGCATTCGATCCAGGCCAAGGGCATCACGCCCGACATCGAGGTGTTGCAGGATGTGCCTGACGAGCTGAAGGGCCGCACCGAAATCAGGGGCGAGGCGTCGATGCGCGGCCATCTGGCCGCCGAAGGCGCCGAGCAGACCGGCTCGCAATCCTACGTTCCGCCCGACGAGAAGAACGACAAGGCACTCGCCGCGGCCTACAACCTGCTGCGCGGCGTCACCGTCAATGCGGATGTGCGGCCAACGCCCAAGGCGGTGGTTCCGAACTAAGCCATCGGCACCACCGGTGCGATCGGGGCGGCCACAAGCCGCCCCGATGCGTTGGGAGCAAGTCTCGGTGCGTTCTCGTCCCCGCGGGATCGCGTCAAATCGCCTATAGGGCGCCCGGAATTTGCCGGCGCTTTCGTTCGCGGCCGAGGCTGGCGGCCGCTAATCCGTCGCGGTGCGAGAAGAACAACGGCCTGATCTCCGCGGCCGGCCTGGCCGGGCTGAACAGGTAGCCCTGCATTTCGGAGCAACCGAGCGCGCGAAGCAATTCCCGCTGCTGCTTGGTTTCGACGCCCTCCGCCGTCGTCGTCATGTGGCGCGCCGCGGCGATATTCACCACCGCCTGGACGATGCAGGACGACCCGTCGGGCTCGGCGATATCGTTGACGAAGCAGCGGTCGATCTTGATCTTGTCGAACGGAAAACGCTGCAGATAGCTCAGCGACGAATAGCCGGTGCCGAAATCGTCGAGCGCGATCCGCACCCCGATGGCGCGAAGCTGATGCAGGATGGCGAGCGCGGCGTCGTCGTCGCGGATCAGAACCGCCTCGGTGATCTCCAGTTCCAGCCGGCTCGCCGCCAGGCCGGAGGCCGCAAGCGCGGCGACGATCTTCAGCGCCAGCGTGCCGCTCCTGAACTGAACCGGCGAAACGTTGACCGCGATCCTGATGTCATCGGGCCATGTCGTGGCCTCCGCGCAGGCCGTGGTCAGCACCCATTCGCCGATCTGGTTGATCAGGCCGGTCTCTTCCGCAATCGGAATGAACTCGGCGGGCGAGATCATGCCGCGTTCGGGATGTCGCCAGCGCAGCAGGGCCTCGCAGCCGGTGATCTTGTTGTCCCGAAGACCGACGCAAGGCTGGTAGTAAACCTCCAGCCCGCCGTCTGTGATCGCCTGGCGCAGATCGATCTCCAGGATGCGGCGCGCCTTGACCTGCGCGTCCATCTCCGGCTCGAAGAAGCGATAGGTCCGGCGTCCGGCGGACTTGGCGGCATACATCGCCAGATCGGCATTCTTGAGAATCTGGTGGAGATCGCTGCCGTGCTGCGGGCGCCAGCGCGACGCCGATGCTGGCGTCGGTGGTGACCTGGTGACCGAGGCACTCGTAAGGGGCGCGGATCGCATCGAAAATCCGAGTCACGAGGTCGGTGACGTCAGCCGGCGTTCTTGACTGCGGTCTGAACGATGGCGAATTCATCGCCTCCGAGCCGTGCGACGAAGTCGTCGCCTCCGACGCAGCGGCTCAGGCTCACCGCTACGGATTTCAGCAATTCATCGCCGATCAGGTGCCCGAGCGTATCGTTGACGCTCTTGAATTCGTCGATGTCGATATAGAGCACGGCCAGCTGCTCGCCCGCCGGAATTCGCGCGAGCTCATCCTTGAGCCGATCGTGGAACAGCGTTCGGTTCGGCAAATCGGTCAGCGCGTCGTAATGCGCAAGATGCGTGATGCGTTCCTCGGTGTGCCTTCGCTCCGTGATATCCTCCAGCGTCGTCACCCATCCACCGTGCGGCAGCGGCCGGTACAGGACCTGGATCGAGCCTCCATTCGCGGTGTCCAGGATCGTTTGAAATACTTTTCCCTGGGCCATCTTTTTAAACAGCGTCGAGCAGTATTCTTCCACGTCGCCGATGAACGTTCCGGTTTCCTTGCGATGCATCAGCAGTTCGCGGATGGTGCAGCCCGGCTTCACTATGTCGGTGGATACGTCGAACATCTCGATATAGCTCTGGTTGCAGACGACCAGCCGCTGCGAAGCGTCGAACAGCAGCAGGCCCTGCGTCATGTTGTTGATGGCGGTGTCGAGGCGCTGCTTTTCCATCTGGTGTTGCTGCGCCAGCTTGCGGACCGCAAGAAACAGCATGGCTGCGATCAGGAGCACGGAGAGGCCGGCCACGGCGACCAGAAATCTGATTTGGTCGCGCCAGTCGGCCAGCGCAGCCGACACGGTCGTGGTCGCGATGATCGAAATTGGAAATTCGCTCAACGCGCGGGCCGATCCCAACCGGTCCAGCCCGTCCATCGGGCTGGCCAAGCGTATCGTGCCATGGTCCGACTTCGACAGGACTTGCCGATGCACTGGACCGTTTGCAAAATTTTGCCCGATCATCTCGTCAATGTGCGGATAACGCGCCAGCAGCGTT
This sequence comes from uncultured Alphaproteobacteria bacterium, assembly GCA_963734795.1. GTDB lineage: Bacteria > Pseudomonadota > Alphaproteobacteria > Rhizobiales > Xanthobacteraceae > Bradyrhizobium. The sequence goes on along the minus strand of CAVTIW010000003.1, from coordinate 246,496 downwards.
CCGTCACGATGGTACATCGTGATCGCCGCGGCCTCGCCAAGCGCCACGGATGCGAAGAAATTCTCGAAGCTGGCGGGCGTGATCGCTCGTGTGACGAGGCCCAGAAACGCACCGTTTGACGCCGTGATCTTGTAGGAGATGACGGTCGCCCAGCCTCCGCCGAAACGGCCCCGCACCAGCTGGATCAAAACCGGCGTCGCCGCGGACCCCGATTTGGAATCCTTGAAGAAGGCCCGATCAGCGACCTTGACGTCGGGAAGCGGCCAGGGTTCGGACGAATTGATCAGCCTTCCGTCATAATCGAACACATTGACGCCTGCGACGTCGGAATGTCCGCTGACCTTGGCTTTCAGCACTTCGTGCATTTCAGGGGTCGACATTTGATGCCTGAAAGCGTCCGGCGAAGCGATTCCGGCAGACTGCACCTGCGTGGCGACTTCTTTCTGAATGGTGACGAAATCTTCGAGCTGCTGATCGAAGTGGCGGGCGAGCAATAACACGGTGTTTTCCAGCTCGCGTTCGGCGCTTTGCAACGCGCGCTCACGAAAAACTCCGACCATCATCGCAGTCCCGATGACGATGCCGGCGACCAGCAACACGCCGCCGAGGATGAGCCAGCGGATCGGGCCGCCGCGGCCCGAAGGTTTTATGTCGAACGAGGCACTTCTGATTGACGTCATTGATCGCTGCCAAGCCTGAATGCCAGAAGCAGTTTCACGCGCCCCGGCCGGCAGATGGATACCGCGCCGAGATGGAAACGGGGTTAGCAACCTAAGTTAATGAAGGGTTAACCGTGCGTTGCAACCTCAACGATAAGAAGCGCGGTTTGTCCGGACCGGCTTTTCCGTTTCGCTTGCCGATGCAGCCGTCTTCGACGTCGCAGCCACGATGACGGCAGCGACGATGTTGACGCCGGCGCTGACCAGGATCGGCACCGTGTAGCTGTGGCTGAGGTCGAAGGCGAAGCCGGCGGCGCTCGGGCCGATCAGGGTGCCGAACGCCACGCTGGTGTAGAGAATGCCGATGAGGCCGCTGACATTGCGGCCGCCGAAATAGTCCATCACCACGGCCGGAAGCACCGCGACCCATCCGCCATAGAACACGCCGTAGACGAACGCGAAGCGCAGCCAGCGACCAGAACTCCGATCGAGACCGCCCAGATCGCCAGTGCGAACGCCATGCCGGCAAACATCAGCAGCAGTGAACAGCTGGCGGCCCATCCGGTCGGCGAGGCCGCCGAGGAAGAAACGCCCGGCGGTGCTGCCGACGCCGATCACGCCCAGCAGCAACACCGCCGAGGCGGGCGCAACGCCGTGATCCCGCGCGTAGGGCACGAGATGGACGAACGGCACGAACACGCCGAACGAGCAGATCAGGCAGGCCGCATACAGGCTGATGAACCGCCGTGACCGGATCGCCTCACGCACCGAAGCGCCTTCCGGCCGTTCCGCGTTGCGCGGCCGATTGCGGCGGATCGCCGTCGGGACCGAGCCCGCGGTCGCGCGGATCGTTCTCGATCAGCAGCGCCAGTCCTCCGCCGACGATGGCGGCGAGACACGCCGAGCGCGAGATAGGCGCTCGCGCCATCCCAGGCGCTCGATCAGAAGCGACGCCAGCGGTGGCATCACCAGCGTGCCGACGCCGATGCCGCTGACGGCAAGACCGGAGGCAAAGCCGCGGCGCCGGACGAACCATCGCTGCACCGCGCCGATGGCCGGCACATAGGCGCAGCCGACGCCGAGTCCGACGCCGAGCCCGTAGGCGGCGTAGACTTCCACAAGACTGCGCGCCGCGCTTGCGGCGGCGAGGCCAAGGCCGGTCAGGATCATGCCGACGACGGCGAGGCGGCGGGAACCGAAGCGATCGGCGAGCGGGCCGCTGACGATCCCGAGGCCGAAGTAGAGAAAACCGGCGAGCGAGAACACCAGCGACACCGAGCCGCGCGAGGCGCCGAAATCCCGCTGCAGCGATTCGACGAAGGCGCTGAACGTGTAGGCGCTGCCGAAGCCGACGAAGGTTACGGCGAATGCGGCGGCAACGACCAGCCAGCCGTAGAAGATGCGGGGGGCGGGCAGTGCGGTCTCGCTGCTCATGACGGTCTCCATCCGAATATGTCAGGAACGTTAAACACCGCTATAAACGTTATACCGGTGTCGCTTGCCGTCAACCAGTAAATATGTTTTACTGGTGTTCTAAATGTCCAGAAGAATTCCCGAAAGTTCAAGGTTCCGGACCAGCTGGCCAATCTCTATGATTTCGCCAATTCGCTCGACGTCAGGCATTTCACCCATCATGGCGTGCAGCATGTGCAAGAGCGATGAACTGACGGGACCGCGGGAACTCGGGGCCTGGATGGCGCAGCGCGGATTGCTGTTCACCGGCGCCAAAATCACGCCGGCGATGTTCGACGCCGCGCTGCAGCTGCGAACCGGCGTTCGCGCCTATCTGCAGTGCGATCCGGTCGAACGTCGCGGCAACAGCGAATGCCGTGCAGGCGCTCAACAAGGCGGTGCAGCGTTTCCGCTGGTGGCGGAAGCGCGGGACGATCGCGGCATGGTACTGCAAGGCCTCGCGCGACGATGCCCTGGCCGGACTGTCGGTCGTCGTCGCCGAACTGTACGACGGTTCCATCACGGGAACTCTCGATCGATTGAAGACGTGTGCGGCCGAAGAGTGTCGACGGGTGTTCTTCGATCGGTCGAAGCCGGCGACGCGGCGGTGGTGCATGTCGACGCTATGCGGCAACCGGACGAAAACGCGGACCTACCGCGAGCGCCATCGCGACGCCGGCTGAGTTCGAAAAACACCGCCAAGCGAGCCTGGGTGAAACCCGGCGGCTAAGCCCGATAGTGCCCGGACTTGCCGCCCTTTTTTTCGACCAGATGAATGCCTTCGATGCGGACGCCACGCTCCACCGCCTTGATCATGTCGTAGATCGTCAGGCACGCCACCGACACCGCCGTCAGCGCCTCCATCTCGACGCCGGTCGGGCCGGTGACCTTGACCGTGGCGCGCACGATGCAGCCCGGCAGTTTTTTGTCGGGCGTGATGTCCAGCGTGACCTTCGACAGCGCCAGCGGATGGCACAGCGGTATCAGGTCCGACGTGCGCTTGGCCGCCATGATGCCGGCGACGCGCGCGGTGCCCAGCACGTCGCCCTTTTTGGCATTGCCGCTCACGATCAATTCAAGCGTCGCCTTGCTCATGACGACGCGGCCTTCCGCCACCGCGATGCGTTCGGTCGCGGGTTTGGCCGAGACGTCGACCATCCGCGCTTCGCCCTTGGCGTCGATGTGGGTGAGGGCGGCGGTGTCTTTCGAGGACTTGCGCGCCATGTGTCTAGCGCGTCCCGGCCGCGCTATCGCCGCGCGCCAGCAGGGCGCGGGTTGCGGCCGTCACATCGGCCTGCCGCATCAGGCTTTCGCCGACCAGGAATGTCGACATGCCGACCCGCGCGAGCCGCGCCAGATCGGCCGGGGCAAAGATGCCGCTTTCGCCGACCATCAGCCGATCCCCGGGAATCAGCGGCGCCAGCGCCTCGCTGGTCGCAAGCGTGGTCTCGAAGGTGCGCAGATTGCGGTTGTTGATCGCCGATCATCGGCGAGCGAAGTTTTAGCGCGCGATCGAGTTCGCCGCGCTCGTGGATTTCGATCAGCACGTCCATGCCGTGCGCGAGTGCGGCGTCCTCGATATCCCGCGCCGCGCCGTCGTCGAGTGCCGCCATGATGATCAGGATGCAGTCGGCGCCGTGGGCGCGGGCCTCGACCACCTGATAGGTGTCGTAGATGAAATCCTTGCGCAGCACCGGCAAAGTGGTGGCTGCGCGCGCCGCCACCATGAAATCGAGATGGCCCTGAAACGACGGCGTATCGGTCAGCACCGACAGACACGCAGCGCCGCCGGCTTCGTAGGCCTTTGCCAGCGCTGGGCGGATCGAAATCGGCGCGGATCAGGCCCTTGGAGGGCGAGGCCTTTTTCACTTCGGCGATCAGCGCGTACTCGCCATCGGCGAGCTTGTCGCGGATCGCGCGGACGAAGCCGCGCGGCGCGGGGGCGACCCTCGCCAGCGCTTCGACGCTGGCCAGCGGATGCGCCCGCTTGGCGGCGGCGATCTCCTCGCGCTTGTAAGCCTCGATCTTGGTCAGGATATCGGACATCGCAGGCTCCTCACGGTCAGCCGTTGGAGACCGCGATCAGATGCTTCAGCCGCGCCGCCGCGGCACCGCTGTCGAGCGATTTGGTCCCGAGCGCCACGCCGTCCTTCAGATTCCTGGCGCGGCCGGCCACGATCAGCGTCGCCGCGGCGTTCAAGCAGCGCGACGTCGCGAAACGGGCTCGGCATCCCGTCGAGCACGCTTTGCAGCGCGATCGCGTTGGCATCGGCATCGCCGCCCTTCAGCGCCTCGCCGCCGACGCGGGGCAGTCCGGCTTCCTCCGGTGTCACGTCGAAGGTGCGGATATTGCCGTTCTCGAGCGCTGCGACAAAGGTCGGGCCGGTGAGGGTGATTTCATCGAGGCCGTCGGAGCCGTGCACCACCCAGACCGATTCGGCGCCGAGATTCTTCAGCACCTGCGCCAGCGGCTGCACCCATTGCCGGGAAAATACCCCGACCATCTGCCGTTTGACGCCGGCCGGATTGGACAGCGGCCCCAGCAGGTTGAAGATCGTGCGCGTTGCGAGTTCGACCCGGGTCGGACCGACGTTCTTCCATCGCGGGATGGTGCGAAGGCGCGAACATGAAGCCGATCCCGGTCTCGGCGACGCAGCGGCCGACATGCTCGGGCGTGATGTCGATCTTGACCCCGAGCGACGACAGCACGTCCGCCGCCCCCGAGCGCGACGACAGCGCGCGATTGCCGTGCTTGGCGACTGGCACGCCGGTGCCCGCGACGATGAACGAGGCGCAGGTCGACACGTTGACCGAGCCGGAGCCGTCGCCGCCGGTGCCGACCACGTCGACGGCGTCGGCCGGAGCTGTGACCCGCAGCATCTTGGCGCGCATCGCCGATACCGCGCCGGTGATCTCATCGACGGTTTCGCCGCGGACGCGCAGCGCCATCAGCAATCCGCCCATCTGCGAGGGCGTGGCCTCGCCGGACATCATGCTGTCGAAGGCGGATGCCGCCTCGTCGCGCGACAACGTCGCGCCGGTGGCGACTTTTCCGATGATAGATTTGAGATCGTCCATCGCATGCTTTCAGGGCGGGCGAGGGCAGAGTGCAGGGATTTCTGTGCGCGTTTAAGGGTCATCTCATTCACGCATCAGTTATTGCTGTTCGCGCCCGTCACCTGCGCGAAGGCGGCCTCGTTGATGGTGGTGCCGATGTCGGTTTCAAGCTTGGTGACATATTCCGCGATCTGTTCATCGGTCAGCTCGCGCCGAAGCGTCTCTTTCATTTTCTTGACGTCGTCCGACGCAAGGTCGACCGGCGGCACGCTGATGTCGGTCACGCGGAACACGATCCACTCGCTGGGGCCGGCGCCTGGAGTTTGGCCGGCGCCATCCTTGGCGGTGCGAAACGCCGCCGCGACCGCGCTGGCGGGCACGCCGGGCGGGGTCGCATCGCGCTTGAAGCCGGCGGCGGTTTCGACCTTCAATCCGGCAGCTGTCGCCTCGTCCGCGAGTTTGCCGCCCTGATCGAGCTTTTGCACCATGTCGGTCGCCTTGGTGCGCAACCGGCTCGGCGATCTGGTCTTCGCGCCATCGCGCCTCGACCTGGTCCTTGACCTCGTCAAGATTGCGCTCGCGCGACGGAGTGATGCCGAGAACGTCGTACCAGACATAGCCGCCGTTGAACTGGATCGGATCGTTGTCGACGCCGACATCGCTGTTGAAGGCCTGCGAGACGACATCGAGACCGCGGGGAATGTTGGTCGCCAACTGGCCGTTGGGGAGGCGGCCGGAGCGATCGACGGCATCGATGGTGACGGCGGTGAGCCCCAGTTTCTGCGCGGCCTCGATCACGCTGGCGCCGCCGCCGCGCTCGTCTTCCATCTTGTCGCGCAGGTCGGCAACCGATGCGCGCGCGCGCTCGGTCGCGATTTCCTTCTTCAGACCGGGGGCGACGCTGGCATAGATCGGGCTCGACCCCGGGCTCGATCTTGCCGATCTTGACCAGGGCGACGCCGAACTTGCCTTGCACCGGCTGGCTGACCTCGCCTGACGGCAGCGCGAAAGCCGCGTCGGCGATCGCGGGATCGATGATCTCGGATTTCGTGATCAGGCCGAGGTCGACGTCGGTTGGACTTAAGCCCGCGCTCCTTGGCGAGATCGTCGAACGACAATCCGGACGCGATGCGATTGCGCGCGGCCATGGCTTCTTCCGCGTTCGGAAATACGATTTGCGACACCTCGCGCTTTTCCGGCGTTCCAAGCTTGTCGCGGCGCTGTTCGAACAGCTTTTTGGCATCCTCGTCGGAGACCTCAGTCCATTTGCCGATGTCTTCCGGGGTAATCGCGACAAAGACCAATTTGCGATATTCGGGCGCGCGGAACTGGGTCTTGTGATCGTCGAAATAGCCGGCCAGCGTCTCCGGTGACGGCGGATCGATCGTTCCGGCCTGCGCGGCGTCGAGTTTGACGTATTCGATCGAACGCTGCTCGTTCTGAAAGCGGCTCAGCGCCTCGATCATCGCTTTCGGCGGTTCGAGGCCGGCCGAGATGGTGCCGGCGATCTGGCGCCGCAGCGACACCCGCCGCTGGTCGGCGACATAACGCTGTTCGCTGAAGCCGAATTGCCGGATCGCGGCCTCGAAGCGTGCCGGATCGAAGGCGCCGGAGGCTCCCTTGAAATTCGGATCGCTGAAGATCACGCGCCTGGTCTCGGCGTCGGACTGTCCGAGCCCCAGCCGCCGCGCTTCCTCGTCAAGGGCTGCCTCGGCGATGGTTTGCTGCAGCACCTGGCGGTCGATGCCGAAGGCGCGGGCCTGATCCGGCGTCAGCGGGCGGCCGAACTGGCGGCCGATCTGCTGCAGCCGATCGGTGTAGAGCTGGCGGAATTGTTCGGTCGAAATCTCGGTATGGCCGACCTTGGCCAGCGTCGACTGTCCGAATCCCCTGAAGATGTCGGCGATGCCCCAGACGCCGAAACTGATGATCAAAACGCCCATCACCAAGGCCATGATGGTTTTGCCGAGCCAGTTTGATGAGGCTTTCCGCATTCCTCGAAGCATGGGTCCAACTTGTTTGCAGGAGGGAACCGGGTCGCGCCCAAGAGGAATTCGGTATCGAATTCCGCAAAAGGGCGTCACCGAGTTGATAAAGCATCATAAAGTGGCAGCCGCCTCGTCGCAACCTTGGCGGGGCAGGACGAATTGAAGCGGTTAACGGCTCTGACGATCGCTCAGATCCGGCATCTGGAACTGGTCGCGCCGGCTCTGCTAGCGCATGGCGGCCGGTATTCGAAGGAATTCTCGACATGACCGACGCCATTCGGCCGCTGATTGCCGGCAACTGGAAAATGAACGGCCTCAAGGCCTCCTCGGCCGAATTCGAGGCCATGCTGCGCGGGCGCCGTCAGAGGTCGCCGCCAAGGCCGACCTGCTGGTCTGCCCGCCGGCGACGCTGATCGCGGCCTTTGCCGAAATGGCATGCGGCTCAAGGATACGTCGAAGATCCTGGCGATCGGCGCGCAGGACTGCCACCCCAAGGCCTCGGGCGCCCATACCGGCGATCTTTCAGCCGAAATGCTGGCGGATGCCGGCGCCAGCGCCGTCATTGTCGGCCATTCCGAGCGGCGCGCCGATCACGGCGAGAGCGACGCGCTGGTTCGGCAGAAGGCCGAAGCGGCCTGGCGCGCCGGCCTGACCGCCATCGTCTGCATCGGCGAAACCCGGCAGCAGCGCGATCAGCGGACAAGACCCTCGACATCTGCCGGCGGCCAGCTCAGCGGCTCGCTGCCGGACGGGGCGACGGCCGGCCAATCTGGTGGTGGCCTATGAGCCGGTCTGGGCGATCGGCACCGGCCTGACCCCGACGGTCGCAGATGTCGAGCAAATTCATCGGTTTATCCGGGAGCTTCTGATTGCCCGATTTAACGGTGAAGGGGCCGGGATCCGCATCCTCTATGGCGGTTCGGTAAAACCCTCGAACGCCGCGGAACTGATGGCCGTTGCCAACGTCAATGGCGCGCTGGTCGGCGGCGCCAGCCTGAAAGCGGCCGACTTTCTTGCGATTGCCGCGGGCTGTCCCTAACTGGTTCGAAATGCTGAATTGGCGGCGCTTCAAAGCCGCTGCGGGGGTGACAATGCCCCGTCCGATCGTGTAACACCGCGCGAATTCAAACCCCGCAAACCCCTGAGCAGCCGGATGCCGGCGCTGGTGGGCTTGCGACGGAAGGTAGAAATGCAGACTGTCATTATCGTAGTCCACCTGATGATCGTTGCGACGCTGATCGCAACCGTGCTGCTGCAGAAATCCGAAGGCGGCGGCCTTGGCAGTCGGCGGCGGCGCCGGTTTCATGTCGAGCCGCGGCACCGCCAATCTGCTGACGCGCACGACCGCGATTCTCGCGGTCGGCTTCTTCGCGACCAGCCTGCTGTTGTCCTGGCTCGCCAGCTACAACCGCACCCCGACTTCGATCATTGGCAATCCGGCCTCGCAGTCGCAGCCGGCGGGAGGCGCGACCCCGGTTGCCCCGCCGACCAGCGGCGGCCTGCTGGATTCGCTGAAGAAGTCCGACCAACAGCAGAATCAGCCCGCACCATCGGGCCCGCAGGCGCCGCGTTCGCAATAAAGCAGGGTGGCCATGCAGGACGCGCATCTAGCGTCCTGCATGAGCAGATCCCCATCAATTCACTGACAACACTGTTAATTTCATGTCACCCACAGCCGGGCAAAATGTTTGCTGCGGCCAGCGATTCGTTTTGGCGAATCGCGCAGGTGGCCTTAAAGGTTGGGTCCCATGGCGCGGTACATATTCATCACCGGCGGCGTGGTTTCCTCGCTCGGCAAAGGTCTGGCTTCGGCGGCGCTTGGCGCCCTGCTGCAGGCGCGAGGCTACAAGGTCCGGCTTCGCAAGCTCGATCCCTATCTCAATCTCGATCCCGGAACGATGTCGCCGTACCAGCACGGCGAAGTGTTCGTGACCGACGATGGCGCCGAGACCGACCTCGACCTCGGGCACTACGAGCGCTTCACCGGGCGTCCCGCCACCAAGGCCGACAACATCACCACCGGGCCGCATCTATCAGGACATTCTCACCAAGGAGCGGCGCGGCGACTATCTCGGCGCCACCATCCAGGTGATCCCGCACGTCACCAACGCCATCAAGGATTTCATCCTCGACAGCAACGACGATTACGACTTCGTGCTGTGCGAGATCGGCGGCACCGTCGGCGACATCGAGGGATTGCCGTTCTTCGAGGCGATCCGCCAGATCAAGAACGACCTGCCGCGCGACCATGCCATCTACATTCACCTGACGCTGCTGCCGTTCATCCCGAGCGCCGGCGAACTGAAGACAAAGCCGACCCAGCATTCGGTCAAGGAACTGCGCTCGATCGGCATCCAGCCCGACATCCTGTTGTGCCGCACCGACCGCCCGATCCCGCGGGAAGAGCGGCGCAAGCTCGGCCTGTTCTGCAATGTGCGCGAAAGTGCCGTGATCGAGGCGCGCGACGTCGACAACATCTACGCGGTGCCCGAGGCCTACCACGCCGCCGGCCTCGACGACGAGGTGCTGGCGGCATTCGGCATCGAGCCCCGGATTCCGCCGGCGCTGCAGAGCTGGCACGTCGTCAACGAGCGGGTGCGCAATCCCGAAGGCGCCGTCACCATCGCCATCGTCGGCAAATACACCGGCATGAAGGACGCCTACAAATCGCTGATCGAGGCGCTTGTCGCATGGCGGCATCGCCAACAAGGTGAAGGTCAATCTCGACTGGATCGAGAGCGAGGTGTTCGAGAACGAGGATCCGGCGCCGTTCCTCGAACACGTCAACGGCATCCTGGTGCCCGGCGGCTTCGGCCAGCGCGGCGCCGAGGGCAAGATCCGCGCGGCGCAGTTCGCCCGCGAGCGCGACGTGCCGTATTTCGGCATCTGCTTCGGGATGCAGATGGCGGTGATCGAGGCCGCGCGCAATCTGGTCGGCATCGAGGCGGCCAATTCCACCGAGTTCGGCCCCACGTCCGAGCCGCTGGTCGGGCTGATGACGGAATGGCTGCGCGGCAACGAACTGGAGAAGCGATCCAGGGCCGGCGATCTCGGCGGCACCATGCGTCTCGGGGCATACCCTGCGGTACTCAAGCGCGGCAGCCGGGTATCGGAGGTCTATGGCGGCGCCAGCGAGATTTCCGAGCGCCACCGCCACCGCTATGAGGTCAACACCGCCTACAAGGACCGGCTCGAGCAGCATGGCCTGCGATTTTCAGGCCTCTCGCCCGATGGGGTGCTGCCGGAGATCGTCGAATATGAAGACCATCCCTGGTTCATCGGGGTGCAATTCCATCCCGAGCTGAAATCGCGCCCGTTCGAACCGCATCCGCTGTTCGCGTCGTTCGTTCAGGCCGCGGTGGTGCAGAGCCGGCTGGTGTAGGCCGCGTCAGCCGGCCTTTTTGGCGATCTTGCGCAGCGCCTCGTCGATCCGCGACTGCCAGCCGGGACCCTTGGCCTTGAAGTGGGAAATCACCTCCGGACTGAGCCGGATCGATACGGCAATCTTTGTTGGTTCTTTCTGCGGCCCACGCCGGGCAACGCGCGCCAGAATTTCCGGCGTGAGGTCTTTGGCCTTTATGCCGGGCTCGAAGCGCGTCGCCATGGCAAAATCTTCGTCGGTCCATTCCGGATTATCGTCGTCGAAAACAGGCTGTTTCGGTTTACGGGACATTACGATTCATCTCCTTTGCATGGGCGCGCCGCAAACTGATAGGCCGGTACGCATCGTTGCGGATCGTAAAAACGAGGCAATGCGGCTGGCCGTCCAGCAATCCGTAAGCCCGAAAGCGCGGTTCGCCATAGTCGAAGCGGTCGTCACCGACGATGGCTAGGATTTCGAGATCGACCCAGTGCGCTAGCGACACGCCGTGCTTCGACAGATTGATGGCTTCCTTGGCCGGGTCGAAATCAGCCATTTATTGTATATACAATCTGTTATAGCGCCGGTCAAGCTGGGGCAGGGGTGCCCTGTGATGATCCCCTCAAGACAGCTTGGAAAGCACCCGCTATAACGCCTCCGCAAGAAAACGGAGGAAATCCATGATTTACGAAACCCGCGTCTATCGTTGTCTGCCGGGCCGGCTGCCGGCGCTGCTGAAGCGCTTCGAGACCATCACGCTGAAACTGTGGGAAAAGCACGGCATCAAGCAGGCCGGCTTCTTCACCACGCTGGTCGGCGAATCCAACCAGGAACTGACCTACCTGCTGGCGTGGGAATCGCTCGCCGATCGCGAGAAGAAATGGGCCGCCTTTCAGAGCGATCCCGACTGGATCTCGGCGCGCGCGAAAACCGAGGAAGACGGCCAGATCGTCGGCAACATCGTCAATCAGCTGCTGGTGCCGACCTCCTTCTCATCGGTGAAGTGACCGGCATTTTGAGGACTGAGAGGTCTCGCTGAATGCCTCACGGTCTCGACCACATCGTGCACGCTGTCCGCGATCTCGACGCCGCGGCGGAATTTTACCGCCGCGCCGGCTTCACCGTCGGCGCGCGCAACCGCCATCCCTGGGGCACGCATAACCGCATCGTGCAATTGAGCAATTGTTACATCGAAATCCTCGAGGTCGCCGAGCCGGAGAAGATCGCGCCGCACGGCGCCCGCTCGTTTTCATTCGGCGCGTTCAACCGTGACTTTCTGGCCTCGCGCGAGGGTTTTTCGATGCTGATCCTCAACAGCAGCAATGCGGTCGAGGACGGGCGTGCGTTCGAAGCATCCGGAATTTCAAATTCCGGGGTGTTCGATTTCGCCCGCGAGGGCACAAAGCCCGACGGCACGCCGGTCAAGCTCGCGTTCTCGCTGGCTTTCGCCTCAGATCCGGCATCGCCGAATCTGCGCTTTGCGGTGTGCCAGCATCATTTTCCGCAAAACTTCTGGGACCCGGCGTTCCAGAGCCACGCCAACGGCGCGACGACCGTGCCCGGCGCGGCGATGGTGGCCGACAATCCGACCGACCATCATATCTTCCTTAAGGCGTTTACCGGCGTGCGCGACCTGCATGCGAACTCGATCGGCGTCAGGGCGCGCACCGAGAACGGCGATGTCGAGATCATGGAGCAGGTCGCGTTTCGCGATCAATTCGGCGTCTCGCCCGCGGTGGAGGGCGAGGGGATGACGCTGAACGGTCTGCGCTTTGCGGTCGCGGACATTGCGCAGGCCGAAGCGTGGCATCGCCGGAACGGAATTGCCTCGCAGCGCCATGTCGGACGTCTGGTGGTGCCGCCACACATAGCCCATGGCGCGACCCTGATATTCGAAGCTTCCAAAGTGGGTTGATCCCTTCGCCGCTGCCCGGCATGGTCCGGTTTCGAAAAGGAAAAGTCTTGAACGCCAACATCTCAGCTGCGCCGATCGTTGCGGCAAATACGGTCAAATTCGGCAATGATCTGCCGATCTCGATCATTGCCGGCCCGTGCCAACTCGAGAGCCGGGCCCACGCGCTCGAAGTGGCCTCGGCGCTGAAAGAGATCGCAGCAAGGCTGAAGGTCGGCCTCGTCTACAAGACCTCGTTCGACAAGGCCAACCGCACCAGCGTATCCGCCGCGCGCGGCATCGGGCTGAAACAGGCGCTGCCGATCTTTGCCGAGATTCGCGCCTCGCTGGGATTGCCCGTGCTCACCGACGTCCACGAGGCCGCGCAATGCGCCGAGGTGGCGCAGGCCGTCGACGTGCTGCAGATCCCGGCGTTCCTGTGCCGGCAGACCGACCTGCTGCTGGCGGCGGCCGCCACCGGCAAGGTCGTCAACGTCAAGAAGGGCCAGTTCCTGGCGCCGTGGGACATGGTGAATGTGGTCGCCAAGATCACCGGCGCCGGCAATCGCGATGTGCTGGTCACCGAGCGTGGCGTGTCATTCGGCTACAACACCCTGGTGTCCGACATGCGCGCGCTGCCGATCCTGGCGCGCACCACCGGCGCGCCCGTGATCTTCGACGCCACCCATTCGGTGCAGCAGCCGGGCGGCAGGGGCGCGTCCTCCGGCGGCGAGCGCGAATTCGTAGCCGGTGCTGGCGCGCGCCGCGGTCGCGGTCGGGGTCGCCGGCGTGTTCATCGAAACCCATCCTGATCCCGATCACGCGCCGTCGGACGGTCCCAACATGGTGCCGCTGCGCGAGTTCGAAGCGCTGGTGCGGACCCTGATGGCGTTCGACGCGCTCTCCAAAAGCACGGCGCGTTGATGGCGCCAATAGCGCTGCGGCCGCGGTGAACTCTCGTATGCCGCCGATCCTGAACATCATCGCGCTGGCGACCTTCGCGGCGAGCCTGACGACACGCGCGCTCGATCCGGTGCTGCCGCATGTCGCCAGCGATTTCGGCGTCAGCATTGCCGCCGCGGCCGGGTTTGCCTCGGTGTTCGCTTTCACCTTCGCCATCATCCAGCCGGTGCTGGGCGCGGCGGCGGATTTGTTCGGCAAGGCGCGCCTCGTGATCGCCTGCCTGGTGCTGCTTGGACTCGCCAACATCCTCGGCGCGCTGTCGTCGTCGTTTTCGCTGCTGTTCATTACCCGGGTTCTGGCGGGGATCGGCGCCGGCGGCGTATTCCCGATCGCGCTCGGACTGACCAGCGATCTGGTGGCGCCGGACAAGCGCCAGGTCGCGATCGGCCGCACCCTTGCCGGCTCAATGACCGGCAACCTGCTCGGGGCCTCGCTGTCAGGCCTGATCGGCGATTTCCTGGGCTGGCGCGGCGTGCTCGCGGTGCTGGGCTTGCTGGCGGTGGTGGCCTCGGTCGCCGTCGCCATCGGCTTTCGCGGCGGCGCGCTGGCGCGGGCGCCGGCCAAGGTCGATCTTTCGGTGCTCCGGCACGGCTACCGCACCATCTTCGCCAATCCGAACGCGAAGGTCTGCTATTCGGCGGTGTTCATCGAAGGCTGCTGCGTGCTCGGCCTGTTTCCCTATGTCGCCTCGTTCCTGTTCGAACAGGGCGTCACCAGCCTTTCCGTCAGCGGGCTCGTGATCGCCGGCTTCGCGGTCGGCGGACTGTTCTATACCTTGAGCGTATCGCGCCTGCTGCCGCGGCTCGGCGTTGGCGGCATGATGATTTCGGGCGCCGTGCTGATGGGCCTGCAACTCGCCGTCGTCGCCTTCGGCCCGCGCTGGCAGCTGCAGGCCGGCAACTTCATCCTGATGGGGTGGGGCTTCTACATGATCCACGGCTCGCTGCAGGTCTTTGCCAGCGAACTTTCGGTGGAAGCCCGCGCCACCGCGCTGTCGCTGCACTCGTTCTTCTTTTTCATGGGCCAGACCGTCGGGCCGATCGCCTACGGGTTCGGCATTCTCAATGCCGGCAAGATCCCGACCTTACTGACAAGCGCCGTTATCATTGTCGTACTTGGCTTTGTCTGCGCGCGGCTGCTGCGGCAGACGAGACCGGCGGATGCAACGTAAGAGTTCAGCGTTCCCCGGACGCTGCGCAGCGCCATTAGCGCGTTTACGCGCGTCTTCGACGCGCTGTGGCGGTGCGCTGCAGATCCGGGGTCCATGCTTTTGGCGATGTCGTTGCGGGTCTCGGCTCTGCGGAGCAGCGCCGAAGAAGCGCTGCACCGCGTCCGGGACACAATGAGCCTCAGCCCCGGCCGCGATAGGGCGCGACGCCCTGGTCGGGAATCCACATCCCCTTCGGCAATTTGCCGGTTTGCCAGAACACGTCGATCGGAATGCCGCCGCGCGGATACCAGTAGCCGCCGATGCGCAGCCATTTCGGCATGATCTCGGCGGCGATCCGTTTGCCGATCGCCACCGTGCAGTCCTCATGAAAGGCGCCGTGGTTGCGGAAGCTCGCGACATAGAGCTTGAGGGATTTCGACTCCAGCAGCCACTGGCCCGGAACATAGTCGATCACCAGGTGGGCAAAATCCGGCTGCCCGGTGACCGGGCAGAGCGAGGTGAATTCGGGGGCGGTGAATCGCACCACATAGTTGGTGTCTTTTTGCGGGTTGGGCACCCGATCGAGCTGAGCATCGTCGGGCGTGTGGGGCCATGACACGGCACGGCCGAGCTGCAGGCCTTTCGATTTCGACGGTTTGCCGGGCGTTTTCGACATCATGTTGTCTCCGTTGGCGCGGTATTAGACAATTCGACTGCTGGCGTCACGAGGCGGCGCGGCCTTTTCCGCCCCCATGCCTTGCTGTAGAAGCAGCGCCAACCGCCCAATCTCCGGCATTTTCAAACGAGGCATCCATGACCGCCATTATCGACATCATCGGCCGCGAAATCCTGGACAGCCGGGGCAATCCCACGGTCGAGGTCGATGTGGTGCTGGAAGACGGCTCGATGGGCCGGGCGGCGGTGCCGTCAGGCGCCTCCACCGGCGCGCATGAGGCGGTCGAACTGCGCGACGGCGACAAGGCGCGCTATCTCGGCAAGGGGGTGCAGAAGGCAGTCGAAGCCGTCAACGGTGAAATCTTCGAAGCGCTCAACGACATGGCCGTCGAAGAGCAGGTTCAGATCGACCAGGCCATGATCGAACTTGACGGCACGCCGAACAAGAGCCGGCTCGGCGCCAACGCCATCCTCGGTGTTTCGCTGGCATGCGCCAAGGCGGCGGCGGAATCCTTCGATATGCCGCTGTACCGTTATGTCGGCGGCACCTCGGCGCGGACACTGCCGGTGCCGATGATGAACATCATCAACGGCGGCGTGCATGCCGACAACCCGATCGAGTTCCAGGAATTCATGATCATGCCGGTCGGCGCGCCGACTTTTGCCGAGGCACTGCGCTGCGGCTCGGAGATTTTTCATACCCTGCGCGCCGAATTGAAGAAGGCCGGACACAACACCAATGTCGGCGACGAGGGCGGCTTCGCGCCGAACCTGCCGTCGGCGGATGCCGCGCTTGAATTCGTCGTGGCTTCGATCGGCAAGGCCGGCTACACGGCCGGCTCCGACGTCATGCTGGCGCTGGATCCTGCTTCAACCGAGTTCTTCAAGGACGGCAAATATGTCTATGAAGCGGAAGGCAAAAGCCTCAGCCCGTCCGAACAGGCCAAATATCTTGCCGATCTGGTGTCGCGCTATCCGATCGTCTCGATCGAGGACGGCATGGCGGAAGACGACATGGACGGCTGGAAGGAACTGACCGATCTGATCGGAAACAAATGCCAGCTGGTCGGCGATGATCTGTTCGTCACCAATGTGACGCGGCTGGCCGACGGTATCAAACACGGCCGCGCCAATTCCATTCTCATCAAGGTCAACCAGATCGGCACGCTGACGGAGACGCTTGATGCGGTCGAGATGGCCTACAAGGCCGGCTACACCGCGGTGATGTCGCACCGCTCCGGCGAGACCGAGGATTCCACCATCGCCGATCTCGCGGTCGCCACCAATTGCGGCCAGATCAAAACCGGTTCGCTGGCGCGCTCCGACCGCACCGCCAAATACAACCAGCTGCTGCGCATCGAGCAGGAACTGGGAACCCAGGCGAAATATGCGGGCAGGGCGGCGCTGAAGGCGCTGCGCTAGGACAAGGGCCGCGCAATCCTTGCGGGTCGCGCGCGCAGCCGAGGACAACGCGATGACGCAACCGATGCTGTTCACTCCGCTCCAGATCAGGGGCGTGCGCCTCAAGAACCGCGTCGTGGTGGCGCCGATGCATCAATATTCGGCGGTCGAAGGTTTCGCGACCGACTGGCATCTCGTCAACGCCGGCAAGTATGCGCAGGGCGGTGCGGGGCTCGTCATCATGGAATCGACCAAGGTGGCGCGCAATGGTTGCGGCACGGTCGGAGATACCGGGCTGTGGAACGACGGGTTTATTCCCGGCCTGGCGCGCTGTGCCGCCTTCATCAAGACGCACGGTGCCGTTGCCGGCATCCAGCTCGGTCACTCCGGCCGCAAGGCGCGGCTGTCGCGCCCCTGGGAAGGCGGCAAGCCGCTGCTGGGCGATGAGCCCGGCGTCTTTGACTGGGACGGATGGGAACTGGTGGCGCCGAGTGCGGTGCCCCACACCGGGCAATCGCCGCTGCCGCGCGCGCTGTCGCATAACGAGGTGCGCGATCTGGCGGTGAAGTGGGGCGAGGCGGCGGCGCGCGCCGATGCGGCCGGCTTCGACGTCGTCGAGATCCACGCCGCCCACGGCTATCTGATCCACCAGTTTCTGTCGCCGGTCGCCAATATCAGAACCGATCAATATGGCGGCTCCGAACTCAACCGCATGCGATTTGCGATCGAGGTCGCCGAATGCGTGCGGGCGGTGTGGCCGGCGGATAAGCCGCTGTTCATGCGTCTTTCCTGCGAGGACGACGCCGGCTGGGGGCCCGACGAGAGCGTTCGGCTGGCGCGGCTGCTCAAGGCGCAGGGCGTCGATGTGATCGACTGTTCTTCCGGCGGCACGCTGGCCCATTCGCCGATGGACAGCGCGCGGGCCCGGAAATACGGCTACCAGGTTCCCTATGCCGAAAGAATCCGCAAGAAAGCCGAAATCATGACCATGGCGGTGGGGCACATCGTGCATGCCGACCAGGCCGACGCGATCGTGCGGGAAGGCCGCGCCGACCTCACCGCGCTCGCCCGCGAGATCATGTACAACCCGAACTGGCCGATGGACGCGGCGCAGAAGCTCGGCGCCGATCCCAATTTCGAGCTGGTGCCGCCGCCTTATTCCTATTGGCTGGGCAAGCGCGCCAGGTCTGCCTTCGAGGGCACGCCGTCGACATGGACGGCCGGGCTGGGTGATCATGCCGCGACCAAACTTTGACAGCGATGCACTCCTGTCAAAGACGGACATGATGGGAGGTTCGACGTCGGCTTCGAAAAACGACAAGAGCAGACGCGCCGGCGCTCCCGTTGCAGATCGTCATCTGGCCAGTTCCAGTTACGGAACCTGCGAAAATTGAGATCGCGCGAATTTTGGAAAATTGGTTTCCGCGTTTGAGGAACTTGGACAACTCTGAAATTTCGCGAGCTCTCTTAAGACGAAGGTAAGGCTTCGCGAACACCGTCAGGCAATGGCGGAATTCGATATCCGTCCGACCAAGACGGAGTTCGCGCGTGACAAATATCTTCGACGTTCAGGGCTTCGGTGCATTGTCGGAGTGGAACGGGCAATTCTCCAGCGCGTCCGCAAATCAGGCCTATCAGACGATCGCAGCGCTCGGGTCGAATTCGATCGAGCTGACGGCCCGTATCTGGACCCAGACCGGAACCACCGACACCGTCATCGCCGACCCTGCCAAGACCGAAAGTGACGCCAGCCTGCTGGCGGGCTTTCAGGCCGCGCACGCCGCGGGACTGTCGGTGGTGTTCAAGGCCGAGATTTCCCCGCTGGACGGAACTCCGACATCCAGCATGGCGCCGACCGACGTCGGTGCCTTTTTTGCCTCCTATGAGGCCGAGATCGTGCATCTTGCCACCATCGCGCAGGCCGGCGGGGTGGAGACGTTCGCCATCGGCAACGAGATGAGCAGCCTGTCCGGCTCGCAATATCGCGGCTACTGGACCGATCTGATCGCGGCAGTGCGCCAAGTCTATCACGGCGAACTGACCTACGCCGCCGCGACCGACGAGGCCTCGAAGGTCAGCTTCTGGGACGAGCTCGATACCATCGGCGTGAATACCTATCCGCCACTGACAACAAGCAATACGCCGACCGTGCAGGATCTGGTCAACGCCTGGAATCAAGTGCCGACCAACCCCTATTATGCGGCCGCGTTCGAGAATAAATCGCCGGTCGATTTCCTTCACGCGCTGTCGGAGCAATACGGCAAGCCGGTCCTGATGACCGAGATGGGCTACCGCAGCATCGATGGCACCGCGATCGAGCCGGGGTCATGGACGATCAACGGTACCCCCGATCCGGCCGCGCAGGCCGACGCCTACAAGGCCTTTTTTCAAGTCTGGACCGCGCAAGGCGGCAGTTGGATGCAAGGCGTCGAACTCTGGCAGTGGGATCTCAACAACCAGTATACCAGCACCGGCTATTCGGTGATGGGGAAGCCGGCCGAGGCGGTGGTTTCGCAATATTTTCACGGCGACGGGGCCGCGACCGCAAGCAATGCGGACGGGACGGTTCTCAATGCCGACGGCTCGCGCGACGTCTACACCTCGGCAATCACCGGCCAGGATTACGCATCCGAGCACGATGTCATCAGCGCCGACGGCGTTACCACGTTGGTCGAACGCTTCTTTGCCGGCGGCGGTCTCGCCTTCACCCAGGCAGTCAACAGCAACGGCTCGGTCGTTCGTGCCGATTACGACGCCGCCGGCCATCTCACGCAATTCGCAACGAGTTATGTCGATGGCTCGTTCGACCAATTCACTTTCGATGCGTCGGGATCCGAAACCAGCGAGACCATCCGGCACGCCGACGGCTCGCGCGACATCTACGGTTACGACATTGTCGGCAAGGACTACACCTCCCAGCATACGCTCAACGATTCATCGGGACATAGCCTGTTGATCGACGACTATCGTGCCGATGGATCGCTGACCCTGACGCAGACAGTCGACGCCAACGGCGTCAAGACGCTCGATCAATTTGACAGCCTCGGTCACACCGTCGAGGCGACCGTGACGCAGAAGGATGGATCTTATGTCCAGTCCAGTTACGCTGCGGACGGTGCCCTGACCACCGAAACGCTGGGGCATACCGACGGTTCGCGCGACATCTACAGCTACGGCATCGTCGGCCAGGACTACACTTCGCAGCATACAGTCAACGATTCATCGGGACACAGCGTGCTGATCGAAGACTATCGCGCGGACGGATCGCTGCTCCTGAAGCAGACTGTCGATGCCGGCGGTGTCAAGACGCTGGATCAATATGACAGCGACGGCGGTCTTGTCGAACAAACGGTGACGCAAAAGGACGGCTCTTATGTCCAGTCCAGCTACGCATCGGACGGTGCCCTGGCGACCGAGACGCTCGGGCACGCCGACGGCTCGCGCGACATCTACAGCTACGACATCGCAGGGCAGGCCTATTCGGCACGACAGGACATGATGGACGCAGCGGGACACACGATAGCGACCACCTTCGACAACAACGATGGTTCGCACACCATGACCGCTTATGCGTCGGGGGTCACATTGACTTCAACGACGGCGAACGACGTCATGAACAGCGCAGGTGGCGATACATTCGTTTTCAAGCAGGCGTCCGGGAACGACATCATCAATAATTTCAAGTCCGGAGATGCCGCCGGCCACGACATCCTTCAGATCGCTTCGAGCGTTGCCGTCGACTTCGCGCATCTCACTGTCCAGATTGTCGGGCACGATACGGTCATCGACCTCGGCCACGATGCGTCCATTACGTTAACCGGTGTCATCGCGCCGCTGACCGCGCATGACGTGCTGATCGTGTAATCGAGCGGAGGGCTCCGACCGAAATCGACTGTCGGGATCGCGGGTTGGCGAAGCGTCGTATAGAGCACAATGAGGCTTGCCTTCTCGCCGTAACCTGCGAACACTCCCGCCCAATTCGTTGGCGCGGCAACAGGGAGATATGTCGTGGGTTCAGACAACAAAACCGGACTTGAATTACGTTCTCTGATCAAGAAGAGCGGCGAGCTTGAGATATCGCTGGCCCAGGTCGCGATTCCTGAACCATCCGCCGATGAAGTCGTGGTGCGCGTCGAGGCTTCCCCGATCAATCCGTCGGACCTCGGACTGCTGATTGGCGCCGCCGACATGACGACCGCCAAGGCTTCCGGTTCGAAAGACGCGCCGGTGATTACCGCCAAGGTGCCTGACGCGGCGATGAAGGCGATGGCGGGACGGCTCGATGAGTCGATGCCGATCGGCAACGAGGGCGCCGGCGTCGTGGTCAAGACCGGATCGTCGGATGCGGCGAAGGCGCTGATGGGCAGGACGGTGGCGATGATCGGCGGCGCGATGTACGCGCAATACCGCTGCCTGAAGGCGGCGGATGTCCTGGTGCTGCCGGCCGGGATCACGCCGGCCGAGGGCGCCTCGTGCTTTGTCAACCCGCTGACGGCGCTCGGCATGGTCGAAACCATGCGGCGCGAGGGCCACAAGGCGCTGGTACATACTGCGGCTGCATCCAATCTCGGCCAGATGCTCAACAAGATCTGCCTCAAGGATGGCATCGACCTCGTCAATATCGTGCGCAGTCCGGAGCAGGCCGACATCCTGCGCAAGATCGGGGCGAAGCATGTGGTGGATTCGACCGCGCCAACCTTCATGGATGATCTGACCAACGCGCTGGTGGAAACCGGCGCGACGCTTGCGTTCGACGCCATCGGCGGCGGCAAGCTCGCGGGCCAGATTCTCACTTGCATGGAGATATCAGCCAACAAGACCGCCAAGGTCTACAGCCGCTACGGATCGAGCGTGTACAAGCAGGTCTATATCTATGGCAGCCTCGACCCGCGTCCGGTCGAATTGAACCGGGCGTTCGGAATGGCCTGGGGGGTCGGCGGCTGGCTGCTGTTTCCGTTCCTGCAAAAGATCGGAATGGCCGACGGGCTAAAGCTGCGCCAGCGGGTGATCGCCGAACTCAAAACCACGTTTGCCAGCCATTACACCCAGGTGGTGTCGCTGCAGGAAGCGCTGCAGCTTTCCAACATCGCCGTCTACGGCAAGCGCGCGACCGGCGAAAAATACCTGATCAACCCGAACAAGGGCTGACGACGCAGGACGTCGTCGGATGCCACGGAAGTCTACCCCGGGCGCGGGTCAAAGAGGCTTGCGTTCCCTTCGCATCGGGGGAACATTCCCGCGGCTACGCATGCCTGAAACGAGAGCACACCAGGGGAGAATACGCCATGATTGACCTGAGCCGCCGTCATCTTCTAGCCGGCGCCGCCGCAGCCGGTGCTGCGAGCGCCCTGATATCGGGAGCGTCGACCGCGCGCGCCGCGGTGCCGCCGGCCGGGGCGCAGGCGCCCGGTTTCTACCGCTACAAGGTCGGCAGCTATGAATGCACCTCGATCAATGACGGGGCGCGCTCGTTTCCGCTGCCCGATACCTTTGTGCGCAACGTTCCCAAGCCTGAAGTGCTGGCGGCGGCGGAAGCCGCCTACATGCCGCCGGGCATGGTGACGGTGCCGTTCAACCCGCAGCTCATCAACACCGGCAGCAAGCTGATCCTGATCGACACCGGCAACGGCGTCGCCAATCTTGAGCCGACCAAGGGCGCGGTCGGCCGCACCTTGCAAAATCTTGCCGCCGCCGGCGTCGATCCCAAGAGCATCGATGTCGTGCTGTTGTCACATCTGCATCCCGACCACACCAACGGTCTGCGCGCCCTCGACGGCTCGATCGCGTTCCCGAATGCCGAGATCATGGTGCCGACGGTCGACTGGGCGTTCTGGACCAGCGACGAGAATGCCGCCAAGGCGCAGTCCAACGAGATGATGAAGAATTATTTCGCCAACGTGAAGAAAACCTTTGCCGGCATCGAGACCAAGGTGACGAAATACGACTGGGGCAAGGAAGTCGCTCCCGGCATCACCTCGATCGAAGCCCCCGGTCACACCCCCGGACACACCGCCTTCGCGATCGCCTCCGGCAATTCGAAAATCCTGATTCAGTCCGACGTCACCAACATTCCGGAATTCTTCCTGCGCAATCCGGACTGGCATGTGGCCTACGACGTCGATGGAGAGCTGGCGCAGAAGACCCGTCACAAATTCTACGACATGGCGTCGGCCGAGAAGGCGACGGTGGTCGGATTCCACTTCACTTTCCCGTGCATCGGCCACGTCGAGAAGGACGGGGCCAAGTACCGGCTGGTACCGATTGCCTGGAATCCGGTGATCTGATCGCTGCGGCAGCGGTTGACAAAACAGGCCGCCCTTTGGGCGGCCTGTTTTGCGGCGACTTCGCGAAGTTTCCCGTTCCTTGCAGGAAGGCGAATGCAAACTGACCTGATAGAGTGAAGGCCGTGACAATCACCCCGAGCCTGAAAATGCCGCTTTCGACCGACCACGATGAATCTGCCGCCAATCTCTCGAACTGGCGTACCGCGCCGTTCAATCGATGGGCATTCCACAATATCAGGTCGATCCTTCCGGTGGCAGAGATCGAAAACGCGCCCGGCCGCACACTGGCGTTTGCCGAGGCCCCGATCGCCCTCGACAGTTTCGCGTTGCGGCTGCCCAACGGTTCTTCGCTCGATCTTGCCGGCTTTCTCAAGGCTACTGCAACCGACGGCATCGTCATCCTGCATGACAGCCGCATCGTCTATGAATTTTACGATGGCGGGACCTCGAAAGACACCCCGCACATCCTGATGTCCGCGACCAAGTCCATCGTCGGGCTGATCGCGGGCATTCTGCTTCAACGCGGCGAACTCGATGTCGAGGCTCCCGTATCGCGTTATGTGCCCGAGATCGCCGCGACCGCCTATCGGGGCGCGACGATCCGGAATCTGCTGGACATGCGGGCGGGCGTCGTCCTCGATGAAGACCAGCAGCGGGCCTACGCGCTGGCGACCGCTTGGGAGCCGGCCGCACCCGGCACGGCGGGCCTGCACGCGTTTCTGGCGCAATTGCCGGCGTCTCAGGCGGATCACGGCGGCTCGTTCAGCTATGTCTCCGCCAACACCGATTTGCTCGGTTGGGCGATCGAACGGGCGACGGGACGCCGTTTTGCCGATCTTGCGAGTGCCTTGCTCTGGAAACCCATGGGCGCCACTGAGCCGGCCTATATCACCTGTGATCGCGATGGCGCGCCTCGCTGTACCGGCGGATGGTGCGCAACGGTGCGGGATTTCGCGCGCCTCGGCCAGCTCGTGCTGACGAACGGCCGGCGCGGCTCCGACGCGATCGTACCGGAAAGCTGGATCGACGACATCGCCGGAAATGGTGACGCCACGGCGTGGCGCGAAGGGCAGTGGGGACGGAGTTTTGCCGCGATCAGCACAAGCATGCGCTATCGCAGCGGCTGGTATGTGATCGACGATGAGCCGCAGATCCTGTTCGCCATGGGTATCCACGGCCAGAATGTGTTTGTCGATCGGGCCAACCGCATCGTGATTGCGAAAGTCTCGTCACAAAACAGTCCGATCGATAACCAGGCGCTGTGGCTCACCCACAAGGCGGTCCCTGAACTGCGGCGATGCCTGCTCGCCGACGCCTCTCAGCGTGCCGCCGAGTAAATCTTTCTTTATTCGCACGCAAATGTCATTTCATGCACTTGCATCGTTCTGCGGGCGCAGCTAGTTCAAAGGCAGCCGGCTTCACTGCAGAAAAGGAAATCCAATGGCCACCCCCCACCACGTTGTCGTGATTGTCGGCAGCCTTCGCAAAGAGAGCTTCAGCCTCAAGATCGCCAACGCGCTGGTCAAGCTGGCACCGGATACAATCAAGCTCAGCGTCGTCACCCTGCACGACATCTCGTTTTTCAATCAGGACCTCGAAGCCGCACCGCCGGCCGATTGGCTGGCCTTGCGCGAAAAACTGCAGAAGTCGGAAGGCGTGCTGTTCATCACCCCGGAATACAACCGTTCGATCCCCGGCGTGCTGAAGAACGCCATCGACGTCGGATCGCGCCCCTATGGCAAGAGCTCGTTCCTCGGCAAGCCGACCGGCATTATCAGCAATTCGCCGGGCCCGCTCGGTGGCGTCAGCGCGGCGAAACACTTGCAGAATATGCTGCCGGGCATCTCCGGCTCGATCATGGGCCAGCCGGAAATTTACCTGAACGGCGTTGGCGATGCGTTCGACGACAAGGGCGCCCTGACCAAGGAATCGCTGCAGGCGGTGCTGAAGCAATATATCGACGCCTTCGCGGCCTTTGTCGAAAAGCACAACAAATAGGCGGCAAGGAGCGCCACGCCGGCCTTCCTTAGGAATCCGTTAACCGGACCGTCGCATCCTCCGGGCCATGGTTTCTCGCAGCCGACTCAAATCCCTGCTTACCGGGCTTGCCCTCTACACGATGGTGGCGGCGATGATCGGCTATTTCGGCGTCAATGCCTATACCGGCAAATATGGACTGAACGCGCGGCAGGAACTCGATCAGGAGATCATCGCGCTGACATCCGAACTGGCGCGGCTGAAGCTGGAGCGGACCAAGGGCGAGCAGCGGGTCTCGCTGCTGCGATCCGACCGGGTCGACCCGGATCTGCTCGACGAGCGCGCTCGCTATCAGCTCGATTACGTCAATCCCCACGATCTGGTCCGGATGACCAACCCGAACTGACCGGGTCCAAAGTGTGCATGATCTCCGGACAAACGAAGTCGTTGGTCCGGGAAAACCGGCAGCCGCTTTTTGCGGATCGTGCTCTAATTTCAAAAAACTGCGAAATCGATTTCGAAAATTTCACGGCATTGCAGTGCGGCATGGCGAAATTTTCACCGGCTCACGCAATCCTTTCATGGCGGTTTGAGTTGGGATAGAGAGGGCTACCCACTCTCTCATCCGGAATTGTCATGGCCGCACCGAAGAAAAGCGCCGCTCAGGAATCAGGCCAGGAAAAGGGTCAGGAAAAAGCCAGCGGCGCCAGTCCCCCCTCGGAATTCACCCGCGAGCAGGAACTGGGTGCGCTGCGCGACATGCTGCTGATCCGGCGTTTCGAGGAGAAGGCCGGCCAGCTCTACGGAATGGGAGCGATCGGCGGTTTCTGCCATCTCTACATCGGCCAGGAAGCCATCGTCGTCGGCATGCAGATGGCCTTGAAAAAGGGCGATCAGGTTATAACCGGGTACCGTGACCACGGACATATGCTGGCCACCGGCATGGAAGCCAAGGGCGTGATGGCCGAACTGACCGGACGCCACGGCGGCTATTCCAAGGGCAAGGGCGGCTCCATGCACATGTTCAGCAAGGAGAAGAATTTCTTCGGCGGCCACGGCATCGTCGGCGCCCAGGTTTCGCTCGGCACCGGTCTGGCCTTCGCCAACCGCTATCGCGGCAACGATTTCGTCAGCCTGGCCTATTTCGGCGACGGCGCATCGAATCAGGGCCAGGTCTATGAAAGCTTCAACATGGCGGAGCTGTGGAAGCTCCCGGTGATCTACATCATCGAGAACAACCGTTACGCGATGGGCACCTCGGTGACGCGTTCGTCGGCCCAGACCGATTTTTCCAAGCGCGGCATTTCCTTCAACATTCCGGGCGAGCAGGTCGACGGCATGGACGTCCGCGCGGTCAAGGCCGCCGGCGACAAGGCGGTCGCATGGTGCCGCGCCGGCAAGGGACCCTACATTCTGGAAATGCAGACCTACCGCTACCGCGGCCATTCGATGTCGGACCCGGCGAAATATCGCACCCGCGAGGAAGTCGACAAGGTCCGCCACGATCAGGATCCGATCGAGCAGGTTCGCAACCGGCTGCTGGCGGCAAAGATGAGCGAACAGGAACTGAAGGCGATCGACGCCGAGGTGCGCGAGATCGTCAACGCCGCCGCCGACTTCGCGCAGCACGACCCCGAGCCCGATGCGTCCGAACTGTGGACCGACGTCTATCGTTAAACGTGCAAGGATCCCGCAAATGCGGGAACCGGTTGTGCGATCAGGATACGCGCCGCTTAGCTTAAAGAGTGAATTTCCGGAGCCACTATGCCAATTCAAGTGCTGATGCCCGCGCTGTCGCCGACCATGGAAAAGGGCAACCTTTCAAAGTGGCTGAAAAAGGAAGGCGAAGCGATCAAGTCCGGCGACGTCATTGCCGAGATCGAGACCGACAAGGCGACCATGGAAGTCGAGGCCACCGATGAGGGCACCCTCGGCAAAATCCTGATCCCCGAAGGTACCGCCGACGTCGCCGTCAATACGCCGATCGCCACCATTCTCGCCGACGGCGAAAGCACCTCCGATATCGGCAAGACGGGCGCGCCGGCCAAACAGGAGAAAGCCGCCGAATCCGCGGCGCCCGCCGCCGACGCAAAATCGGAGCCGGCCGAAGCCAAATCTGCGGACGCCAAATCGGCCGAAGCCAAGTCAGCCGAAGCCAAGTCAGCCGAAGCCAAGTC
The DNA here is from genome assembly GCA_963734795.1 of uncultured Alphaproteobacteria bacterium. Taxonomy (GTDB): domain Bacteria; phylum Pseudomonadota; class Alphaproteobacteria; order Rhizobiales; family Xanthobacteraceae; genus Bradyrhizobium. The sequence goes on along the minus strand of CAVTIW010000003.1, from coordinate 219,461 downwards.
CACCCCGGAAACCAAGCCGGCGGCTCCCGCCGCACCGAAAGCCGCCGCCGAGCCCGACCCCGAAGTACCTGAGGGTACCGAGATGGTGACGATGACCATCCGCGAGGCGCTGCGTGACGCCATGGCCGAGGAAATGCGGCGCGATCCCGATGTGTTCATCATGGGCGAAGAGGTTGCGGAATATCAGGGCGCCTACAAGGTCAGCCAGGGGCTGCTGCAGGAATTCGGCGCCCGGCGCGTGATCGACACCCCGATCACCGAGCATGGCTTTGCCGGCATCGGCATCGGTGCTGCGATGTCCGGCCTGAAGCCGATCGTCGAGTTCATGACCTTCAACTTCGCCATGCAGGCGATGGACCAGATCATCAACTCGGCGGCGAAGACGTTGTACATGTCCGGCGGCCAGATGGGCTGCGCGATCGTGTTCCGCGGCCCCAACGGCGCCGCCGCCCGCGTCGCCGCCCAGCACAGCCAGGACTACTCGGCCTGGTACTCCCAAATTCCGGGCCTCAAGGTGGTCTCGCCGTTCTCGGCCGCCGACTACAAGGGCCTGTTGAAGGCCGCGATCCGCGATCCCAATCCGGTGATCTTCCTCGAAAACGAGATGCTGTACGGCCATTCCGGGCGCGGTGCCCAAGCTCGACGATTACGTGATTCCGATCGGCAAGGCGCGGATCGTGCGCGCCGGCGGCCATGTCACCATCGTGTCATGGTCGAACGGAATGTCCTACGCGCTGAAGGCCGCCGACGAGCTCGCCAAGGAAGGCATCGAGGCCGAATTGATCGATCTGCGCACGCTGCGCCCGATGGATACCGACACCATCATCGCCTCGGTGAAGAAGACCGGCCGCGCCGTCACCGTGGAGGAGGGCTGGCAGCAGAATGGCGTCGGCGCCGAAGTCGCCGCACGGATCATGGAGCACGCCTTCGATTATCTGGATGCGCCGGTGGCGCGGGTGTCGGGCAAGGACGTGCCGATGCCATACGCGGCCAACCTCGAAAAGCTTGCATTGCCCTCGGTGGCCGAGGTGGTCGAAGCCGCCAAAGCCGTTTGCTACCGGTGACGCATGGCAGGCCCGAAGGAACAGCCATTACCGCCTGATGTCGTGGGTCGCGATGACGCCACAGAGGTGCTGCGCGCGTTCGTCGTCGACGGCGGACTTTCCATTGCGTTCACCCGCGCTTTCGAGGAGCCCGATATGTGGGGCCTGCTGCTGGTTGACATCGCGCGACATGCCGCGCGTGCCTATGCGCAGGAGAGCACCTACACCGAGGACGAAGCGCTGGCGCGCGTCGTCGACATGTTCGAAGCCGAGATTGCTCGGCCGACCGACGTGGGCAACACCACGCCGAGGTCGCAGCAAGGACACTGACAATGCCAATCAACATTCTGATGCCTGCGCTGTCGCCGACGATGGAGAAGGGCAATCTGGCCAAGTGGCTCAAGAAAGAGGGCGACAAGGTCAAGTCCGGCGACGTGATCGCGGAAATCGAGACCGACAAGGCCACCATGGAGGTCGAGGCGGTCGACGAGGGCACGCTGGCGAAGATCGTGGTGCCCGAGGGCACCCAGGACGTCGCGGTCAACGACGTGATCGCGGTGCTGGCCGGTGACGGCGAGGACGTCAAGGCGGCGGGGGCAGGGGCTGCCAGCGCGCCGTCGAAGGCCGAGGCTAAGGCTGAAACCAAGTCCGAAGCTAAATCTGAAAAAGCTGAAGCTAAATCTGAAGCGCCCGCCGCAAAGCCTGCAACGGCGGAGCCTGCCGCCGCTCCCGCAGCCAAAGCACCGGCCGCGGCTCCGGTCAAAGAGCCCGCTCCGCAAACCGACGGCGCTCGCACCTTCTCCTCACCGCTCGCCCGTCGCCTGGCCAAGGAAGCCGGCATTGAGCTCACGCGCATCAACGGTTCCGGTCCGCACGGCCGCGTCATCGCCAGGGATGTCGAACAGGCAAAATCCGGCAAGGGGCTGAAAGCGCCGGCTGCGGCACCCGCGGGCGCGCCGAGCATCGCGCCCTTGGGCGCGGCTGCGCCCGGGATGTCGGACCAGCAGATCCGCGCGTTGTTCGAGGACGGCAGCTACGAGGTGATCCCGCACGACGGCATGCGCCGCACCATCGCGCAGCGCCTGACGGCCTCGGTGCAGACCATTCCGCATTTCTACCTGACCATGGACTGCAACATCGGCAAGCTGGTCGAGGCCCGCGAAGAGATCAACGCCGCCGCGCCGAAGGACAAGGACGGCAAGCCGGCCTACAAGCTGTCGGTCAATGATTTCGTCATCAAGGCGCTGGCGCTGGCGCTGCAGCGGATTCCCAACGCCAATGTCAGCTGGACCGAAGTCCGGCATGCTCAGGCACAAGCATTCCGACGTCGGCGTTGCCGTGGCGATGCCCGGCGGCCTGATCACGCCGATCATCCGCAAGGCCGAGACCAAGCCGGTCTCGGTGATCTCGGCCGAGATGAAGGATTTCGCGGCGCGGGCACGGGCGCGCAAACTCAAGCCCGAGGAATATCAGGGCGGCACCACGGCCGTCTCCAACCTCGGCATGTACGGCATCAAGGATTTCACCGCCGTGATCAACCCGCCGCACGCCACCATCCTCGCGGTCGGCGCCGGCGAGGAGCGCGCGATCGTCAAGCACGGCAAGATCGAGATCGCGCAGATCATGAGCGTGACGATGTCCTGCGATCACCGCGCCGTCGACGGCGCGCTCGGCGCCGAACTGATCGGCGCCTTCAAGCTGCTGATCGAAAATCCGGTGATGATGGTGGTGTGAGGTGGACACGATTCACGCCGTCATTGCGAGCCAACGGGTCGGCGCCGAGCGCGAAGCAATCCATAGCGACGCGGGAAAAGCTGGATTGCTTCGTCGCAAGGGCTCCTCGCAATGACGAAGGGCGGCGTTGACGCAAATGCAGTCGGTGATTGAGTACATTGCCGACGTTGTCGCACGATCCCCCTCAGCCGGCCGCGCGCCTGATGGGGCGCATCCACCCTCTTCCATCAGGGGAGAGGGAAGCAAGAGCGCAAATTACGCGACCGGAACGGGCGAATAAGCATGCGGCTTGCAGGAGTATTCATCCTGGCTCTTGTCGCCTCGGCCATTGCGGGCATGCTGGCCTATGGCGCGGTATCGTGGCTGCCGGATTGGGACGATGCCGCCGGCCGCGGGCTTGGCGAGGCGTTTCGCGCGCTGCTGATCGCCGTCTATGTGATCCTGGGGATTGTGCTCTATGGTCTGGCGACCTGGCGCCGCGATCGTGCGCGGCATCTGAAGCGCGCACTGTATACTCTCCTGCTGGCGCCGTTCCTGATCGCGGTTCTCGGCGCCGTCGACAACGGCCTCCATGGCATCGACTGGCTGCGCGAAGCCGCAGGCCTGGTGCAGATGTTCACGCCGCTGTGGAGCGTCGCGCTGGTACAATGGCTGATCCTGCATATCTACCTGTCGCGGCGCACCGCGCCCGCGCCAGCCTCTTCCATCCTTTCGAGTTAGCGTTGAACCGCCGCGCATACCGCATCACGACTGCTTGAGCCAACGGGAGCCTGCCATGGCCGACACATCCTTCGACGTCATCATCATCGGCTCCGGCCCCGGCGGCTACGTCACCGCGATCCGCGCGGCGCAGCTCGGTTTCAAGACCGCGATCGTGGAAAAATCCTATCTCGGCGGCATCTGCCTGAACTGGGGCTGCATCCCGACCAAGGCGCTGCTGCGCTCGGCGGAAATCTACCACTACATGCAGAACGCCAAGGACTATGGACTGTCGGCCGACAATGTCAGTTTCGACGCCGGCGCGGTGGTGAAGCGCTCGCGCGGCGTCTCCAGGCGTCTCAACGACGGCGTCGGCTTTCTGATGAAGAAGAACAAGGTCACGGTGATCTGGGGCGAGGCGGTGATCGACGCGCCCGGCAAGATCACGGTGAAGAAATCCGCCGCCGAGGCCCCGAAGGGGGCGCTGGGCGAGGGCGCCTATCAGGCCAAGCATATCATTCTCGCCACCGGCGCGCGGCCGCGGGTGCTGCCCGGGCTCGAGCCCGACAAGAAGCTGGTCTGGACCTATTTCGAGGCGATGGTGCCGGAGAAGATGCCGAAGTCGCTGCTGGTGGTCGGCTCCGGCGCGATCGGCATCGAGTTCGCGTCGTTCTTCCACACCATGGGCGCCGACGTCACCGTGGTCGAGGTGCTGCCGCAGATTCTTCCCGTCGAGGACGCCGAAATAGCCAGCCTCGCACGCAAGCGCTTCGAGAAACAAGGCATCAAGATTCTCACCAATACCAAGGTGACGAAACTCGAGAAAAAGAGCGACAGCGTGGTCGCCACCATCGACGACGGCAAGAAGCCGCAAACGGTCGAGTTCGACCGCGTGATTTCGGCCGTCGGCGTGGTCGGCAACATCGAAAATCTCGGCCTCGAGAAACTCGGCGTCAAGACCGAGCGCGGCTGCGTCGTGATCGACGGCTACGGCAAGACCAACGTGCCCGGCATCTATGCCATCGGCGACGTCGCGGGACCGCCGATGCTGGCGCACAAGGCCGAGCATGAGGGAGTGGTCTGCATCGAGGCCATCAAGGGCCTGCATCCGCACCCGATGGACAAGCTTCTGATTCCCGGCTGCACCTATTGCAATCCGCAGGTGGCGTCGGTCGGTCTCACCGAGGCCAGGGCCAAGGAGGGCGGCCGCGAGATCCGGGTCGGCCGCTTCCCGTTCGTCGGCAACGGCAAGGCGATCGCGCTTGGCGAAGACCAGGGCCTGGTCAAGGTGGTCTTCGACAAGAAAACCGGCCAGTTGCTCGGCGCCCACATGATCGGCGCCGAGGTCACCGAACTGATTCAGGGCTACGTGGTCGCGATGAACCTCGAAACCACGGAAGAAGAACTGATGCACACCGTGTTCCCGCACCCGACGCTGTCGGAGATGATGAAGGAAGCGGTGCTGGACGCCTACGGCCGGGTCTTGAACATCTAAAAAAAGCGAGAAGCCGTGAAAGACAACGACAACCTGACCATCGAGCGTCCCACCTTCGTGACCCATCTCGAATGCGCGATGCAAGGCGATCACTATCCGGCCGACCAGATCCATAACCTCTCGAAGGCAGGCAAGCCGCTGCTGGTGCGCTACGATCTTGCCGGGGTGAAGAAGGCTTTGACAAAGGACGCGCTGAAGCAGCGGCCGGCCGATCTGTGGCGCTACCGCGAGATGCTGCCGGTGCGCAAAGCGAGCGACATCGTCAGCCTCGGCGAAGTGACGACGCCGCTGATCCGGCTGCCGAAACTGGCCAAAAAAATCGGCGGCGGCGAGATCATCGTCAAGGACGAGGGCCGGCTGCCGACCGGCTCGTTCAAGGCGCGCGGCCTTGTGATGGCGGTGTCGATGGGCAAGGCGCTCGGCATCAAGCACATGGCGATGCCGACCAACGGCAATGCCGGCGCGGCGCTGGCGGCCTATGCCACCAGCTGCGGCATCAGGACCACGATCTTCTGCCCCGCCGATACGCCCGAGGTGAATGTCAGCGAGATCGAGCTGCAGGGCGCCACCGTCTATCGCGTCAACGGGCTGATCGACGATTGCGGCAAGATCGTCGGCGAAGGCAAGACAAAAGCCGGCTGGTTCGATACCTCGACCCTGAAGGAGCCGTACCGGATCGAGGGCAAGAAGACGATGGGGCTGGAGCTTGCCGAACAGCTCGGCTGGGACGTGCCCGACGTGATCTTCTATCCGACCGGCGGCGGCACCGGCCTGATCGGGATGTGGAAGGCGTTCGCCGAGCTCGAAGCCATCGGCTTCATCGGCTCAAGGCGGCCGCGGATGGTGGCGGTGCAGGCGGCCGGCTGCGCGCCGATGGTGCGCGCCTTCGAGGTAGGCACTGAGCACGCCAGGCGCTGGGAAGACGCCCACACCATTGCCTCGGGGATCCGGGTGCCGCAGGCGATCGGCGATTTTCTGATCCTGCGCGCGGTGCGGGAGAGCAAGGGTTTTGCCATCGCGGTGGACGACGAGAAAATTTCTGCAGGCTTGAACGAAGTCGCGCGCGAGGAAGGCCTGTTGTTGTGTCCGGAGGGTGCTGCGACCTACGCCGCCTACAAACAGAGCCTCAGCTGACGGCCGCGTCACTAAACACGACCGTGTGATGCTGTTCAATTGCGCGACCGGGCTTAAATACCCGCTGCCGCCGGTCACCCGCACGCTCGACCGCCACGCGCCGATCGACTACGCGAAGTTGTAGAGTAGGGTGGGCGTGCCCACCATGGCGGTCGAATGGTGGGCACGGCGCGAAGAGTGCGCCTTTGTCCACCCTACGAGTTCACGATTTTTGTAAAAAAATCGTCATTGCGAGCGCAGCGAAGCAATCCATTGTTGCAAAGAAAGAATGGATTGCTTCGTCGCAAGAGCTCCTCGCAATGACGATCGTAATTCGGGAGCGTCTCATGCGTAAATCGCGCGAGAAGGCCAAGACGGTGCGAGCGTATGCCGTTCACGTTGCATTCACCGTGTCCGAGCATCATCGGCCCCGTCCTTTCTGGGACGTTGTGTTGCGTGCTTGATCGAGAAGAAGCCGTCACCGCTTCATCCCGGTGACGGCTTTTCGTCGTCCCCGGCACGACAGGCGACCGATAGCGGATCAGACTGTAGCCTCAGTGTTAAGGCGGTCTCCAGTGATGTGATACTCCGTTCCGCGTTCAGCGTTGGATCAAGGTCAAGTTACTGGAAGCATCCGTGATGGAGCGGGTGATGGGCCGCGTTCACGTAGATGAACGTGGTTTGTTTGATCCAAGTCAAGGGCGCCAAGCTCCCGCGAGCGAGGCTTCGGACAGCCCGCGGTTCGGTGCGATACAGTTGTCCGCGGCTTTCCTCTCTCGAAGAAGGAGAAACGCTAATGTTGCGTCGAATTCTCATCGCTTCGGCAGCCGCAGCCATGCTGCTGGTTACTTCCTTCCCTGATTACGCATTCGCCCGCGGCGGCGTGCGAGCGGGAGGCTACCGCGGCGGCGCGGTCGCGGTTCGAGGACCCCGGGGCGGCGCTGTCGCTGCTCGGGGATACCGGGGCGGCGCTGTCGCTGTGCGCGGCGGGCGCTACGGCTATCGCGGATACGGTGTCGGTGCGGCGGCAGTGGGCGCGGCCGCGGTCGGCGCAGCTGCGACGGGGGCCTACTACCGCGGCGGCTGCGGCTACGACGCCTACGGCAACTGGGTTTGCCCGAACTACTGAGCGGCGCGACGCCGTTGGCCTATGGTGCTCGAAGCCGATGGTGAAGTCATCGGCATAGCTTTCTGTGACATTTGGAGAGCAAGCAGATGATCAGACCCACCGTCATTGCGCTCGCGCTGTGCGTTGTGTCCTCAGCACAGAGTATGCCGTACGTCCCGCTTCAGCCGCCGAACAATTCGGTCATTCCTGTTCGCCAAGGATGTGGGCTGGGGCGTCAACTGGTCGATGGCATCTGTGTACGGAACTCCGCGGTGCGTGCCGCGGTCCGCAAGTGCAGCGCTCGAAAAATGCGCATGGTGAACGGTCGCTGTGAACCGCGCGTCCGACCTGCTGCGGCCCCTCGACCTGCTGCGGCTCCACCTACGACCCAGCAACCTGCGGCTACTCCCGCCACGCCGCGTTGACCGGCGCGCAAGCGTTATCGGCCTGTGCCGCGCGGCGATTTGCTTGTGAAGCAATTCGCGCAAGAGCCGATCCATCAGCAGTTGGGTCTCAATCTCAAGTTGGGAACAGCTTACGAGTGGGTCGGCCCGCACTGGAGCATCTCCAGCCGAATGTCTTGTGCGGCGCCTGCTACGATGTCGCGAAGCGGTTTCACACCGGTGGAGATCCCTGGTCTTAGCGCCTGAGGCGGACTGGCCGACGCCGTCCGCCGAAGCTCCGCAGAGGGCGTAATTCGCGATCGCGAACCCGGTCATGCAACCGGTCCATTGCTGCCGCACGCTCGTCATCCCTAGTCCGCGCGTCGCAGCAGCGACGGTGGCGTGGGAACCGTCGCCAGAGCGTTCGCGTTTTGATATACTAGACGAATACTCTGGCTATCCAGGCGGGAGGACGCACAGATGGGAACTCGTGAAGTCATACGCGATGTGGTGAGGCAGGCCTACGAAGCGCGCGGCAGGGGCGACCTGGAGGGTCTCATGGCGGCTTTTCACCCGGACGCCGTGTTTACATTGGTCGGAGATAACAAGTCGTTTGATTTGGCCGGAAGCGTTCATGGTCATGATCGCCTGCGGGAAGCTCTTCGCGGCTTCATCGCCAACTTCGATTTTGCTGAACGGCAAATCTTGAGCGAGATGGTTGAGGGAGACCGTGCTGCCGTGCACTCTCGTCTCGTCGTTCGTTATGGTCCGACTAAGGAAACGCGGACAACCGACGTTCTCGACTTAATGACGTTCAAGGATGAAAAAATCATAGAGCTGATCGAATTCGCCGATACCGCGCAAATCAGGGATATGATTTCCGGCGCTTCCGAGGGCGGGAGCGCCGCCTAGCTGTGGAGCCTCAACAGGTTGTCCTCGGTCAGGCCGAGGCGGCTGATGGGTGGTTTGGATTTTAGACTGGTGTGCGGCCGAAGCCAATTATATCGATGCAACCAGCCAGGTAGATGCTGGGCGCGGTGATCTGAGGTGAGATAGGCTTGGGCGTAGGCCCATTCCCGCAACGAGGTTTGGACGAAGCGCTCGGCCTTTCCATTGGTTTTCGGCGTATAGGGCTTGGTGCGCAGGTGCTTGATTTTGAGCAAGCGCAATGCCTTGGCGTAGCGGCGGGATCGGAAGCTGGTGCCGTTGTCGGTCATGATGCGCTGAACCTCGACGTCATGGGCCCTGAAGAAGCGCAACGCGTTGAAGAGAAAGCGCAGGCAGGAGCGCCGTTTTTCGTCGGGGAAGATTTCCGAGTAGGCCACGCGGGAGTGGTCGTCGATCGCCAGATGCAGATATTCCCAACCGACCCCGCGACCGTTGCTCTGACCTTTGCGATCGCCGGTGATGCGGTGGCCGATTCGCTCGAAACGACCGAGCTTTTTGACATCGATGTGGATGATCTCGCCAGGGTGCTCGCGCTCGTAGCGGCGCACCGGTTCGGCCGGCTCCAGGGCCGAGAGCTTGTTGATGCCGAGCCGCTGCAGGATGCGGCTGACGGTCGCCGGAGACACGCCGACCTCGGCCGCAATCTGCTTGCCGGTGTAGCGCTGGCGGCGCAAAGCCTCAACGACCGCGCATGTGGCAGTCGCGGTTTGGCTTGGCAATGAAAGAGGCCGGGAGGAGCGGTCGCGCAAACCATCGACACCACTTGCGCGGAACCGTTCGACCCATTTGGCCACGATCTTGGGCGTAACGTTGAACTGGCGCGCGGCGGCGGCTTTGCTCAATCCAGCTTCCACACACCGCACCATGGCCTCTCGACCTTTCGGCGTCAGGGGAGCATTCTTATGGCTGTTCATCTGGTCCTCCGGGGAACACTGAAGCTTCGCAACCTCAGCTTCCTCGGTTCGGACCAGATGGACAACCTCCTGAAAGCTCACACCTAGCGCGTTCCAGCGTGAGCGCAGTGGAATTTTTCTTCGATCGCCTCACCGTGTCATCCTCCGCGAAAGCGGAGGATCCAGTACGCCGGGGCTTCACGATTCTATCACGCACGCCTCGGAATACTGGGTCGCCCGGTCGACCGGGCGATGACGGTTGAGTGTGTGGCGACGCCGCCGCAAACTCCGCCCCTCAAAAATTCCAGGTAAAATTGCCTTTCGCCATCTGGGTCTGGGCGGTCTTTGCCAGTTCGCCCTGATAGCCGATGCCGAGCTTGATCTGGGCGGTGATGCGCCAGTCGAGGCCGGCTTCGATCACCGCGGTGTCGTTGGCGATCGGCACGCCGCTCACCGAGAACGCAGCGCCAGTGCTCTGGAACGCCAATGCTGCGGTCGGCGTCACGTCGCCGAAGGCGTGCTGCCAGGTCGCCGCGGCGTGCGGCACCAGCACGGTGCCGTTGGCCAGCATCCACATGGTGCCGGCGCGCAGGCCGAGCGAGGAATAGCCGATGCCGAGGTCGCTGGCCGATCCGGAAAGCGCGGCGAGGCCGCCGCTTTCGAGGAACGCGGCGTCATGCACGTGCACATAGGCCAGCCCGGCGAACGGCTCCAGCGCGACCCCGCTGATCGAGGCGCTGTAGGCGAACTCGCCGAATACCTGGCCGGTGATGCCGTTGAAATGCGCATGCGTGCTTTCGGCAAAGCCCGGGAACGAGATCATGCGGTTGGCGTCGATGGTGTCGAACGAGCCGGAGGCGCCGCCGCGCAGATGGAACGCGCCGGCACTCAGGCCGGCGTAAGCGCCGAGTTGCGCGCTGTCGATGCCGCCGGAACTCGCAAGCGCGTTGACGTTGAGGTCGGTGTGGGTGTAGCCGCCCATCAGCCCGGCGCGCAGCAGGCCGAAGCGGGCATCGGTCCCGGTGAGGAAACCGCTGAAGGTGGTGCCGAGCGCGGAGGCATTGCTGTTGCCGTCGACATGACCGGTGCCGCCAAAGCCCTGCAGCCAGGAGGTGACGTCGTAGCCGCCATTGGCCGCGGGCGCCTTGACCGCGCCGCCGGGCGCTTCGGCATAGGACAGCTCGGGCCCGCCGAACGCTAGCGCCGCGGTGTCGCCGCTGGCATCACCCTGCCGCAGCCGGCCCAGCATCGCTTCGCGTGCGATCAGGGTCTGGTCGGCCTGGCTGTTCTGCAGGCTGGCGTAGAACTCGCCGGACAGCGCGTTGAAGATCTGCTCGGCGCCGGCGATGCTGGTCTGGCCGAACAGGATCGCCGTCAGCGGTGTTGCAACAGGGCAACAGCGCTGGGACGGCATCTGCCGAGCATTCTCCTTTGCATGGGGTTGTTTTCGCGATTTTTGCACTCAACCGTCGTCGCGGGCATAGCCGTCCGAAGGACAGCGTCGCTTCCGCTCGCCTATGCCGACGACCTCATGGTGAGGAGCGCGGCTGTGCCGCGCGTCTCGAATCATGGCCATATGAACGCGCGTGCATCCTTCGAGACGCGCGCAAGGGCGCGCTCCTCAAGGATGAGGTCGGATTTGATGCAAGAGTCGGAAACGCGGCGCTACTCGATCGTATAGCCGAGCGCGAAGATCGCCGGTTCCAGGATCGGAATCACCGGCGCCAATTGCTTCAGATAGTTGCGATAGCGATAGCGCGAGCGGTCGTAGAGTTTTTCGGCGACCTGCGCGTAGCTCGCGGTGCGCGCATAGCGCGTGTTCTCGTGGAAGTTGAGGCAGCGTTTGTCGAAGGGGACGCCGACAAAACTCATGATCTCGCGTACCCTGGTTTCCTGGTCGGCGACGATATCTTCGTAGCGGACCGGCAAGTAACGCAACGCCATCTCGCGGCGGTAATGCTCGACCAGCCCCATCACCAGCACATAGTGCCGGGCGATGCTTTCCAGATCATAGGCGCAGTAGAATCCGTGGGTCAGCTGGTTGGAAAACACCGACAGCACGACGTCGAGCGGATGGCGCAGCAGATGAATGATCGGCGCCTGCGGAAACAGCAGCGCGATCAGCCCGAGATGGGTCTCGTTGAGCGGCATCTTGTCGGTGAACCAGCTGGCGCCGGGGCTGATCGCACCGAGCTGGCGGGCGCGCTGCAGGTAATAGTCGCGCAGATTGTCCAGGCCCTCGACCTGGTCGCCGAGCCACAGGTCCGCGAACGCTTCGGGGTAGGTGAGCGGGCTGTTGAGCATGCGCGGGATGATGGCGGTGAGTTCGTTGATGGTCGGCAGCTCGTCGCCGGCTGAAATTTTGGGGTGCGCGGTCAGGGTCTGCTCGACCATGGTGGTGCCGGAGCGCGGAAAGCCGACGATGAAGATCGGCTGCGCGACATCCGTGCGCATGCTCGCGCGCGGCAGGATTTTCAGGCGGCTGGCGGTAAAGAAGCCGCGCAGGCGCTCGACCAGTGCTTGCGCCTCGTCGGCCAGGTAATTCTGGCCGGTCATCTGGCGCAGCGTGCGCTTGCCGGAATCATAGGCGGCGAACGCTTCGTCATAGCGCCCCATCTTGTCGAGCAGCTGGCCCTTGTCGGTCCATTCGACCGGCCCGAGGCCGCCGCCGTCGGGCGCGCGCTCGATCTCGTCGAGGATCGCAACCGCGCTCTCATAGTCCTTGATGCGGCCATGGAGCACGGCGCGCGCCAGCCGCACCGTGCGGGTGTCGGTCGACAGGCGTTCGGCGGCATCAAGCAATTCACCGGCGCGGGCGAAATTGCGGTCTGTCTCCTCCATACGCGCCCAGCCATAGACGGTCTGGAACACGTTGGGGTCGAGCCGCACCGATTGCTCGTAAAGTTGCCGCGACTCCGCAATCCGCCCCTGGTTTTTCAGATTCCAGGCGAGGTTGGCATAGACGATGGCGTTGGGGGCGCCGAGCAATTCGATCACGCGGCGGTAATGGTATTCCCCGACCTGCGGCCGGTTCGCCTCGGTCATGATCATGCCCATCAGATTGTGCGACTGGACATCGGCCGGCGCCAGACGCACCGCGTTGCGGGCGTGGATCTCGGCTTCGGCCAGCGCGCCCTTGCCGAGCAGCAGCCCGGCCAGCGCTTGCGTTGCGGCAAGATCGTTGGGATCGAGCCGCACGATCCGGGTCAGCAGCGCTTCCGCCGCCGTCGGCAGGTTGTCGGCGCTGCGGATTTGATACAGCAGCCGCAGCGCGCCGAGATGTTTTGGAAACCGTTCCAGAAGCTCGATCAGCAGCCGCGCCGCCGCAGGCCCATCGCGGGCGCCGAGCGCGGCGCGGGCGCGGTCGATCTCGGGCGTTGGCTGCGACGCCGCCGGCGGGGCGCTCCAGTCGAGCGCGCAACAACGATTGCTGCGCAATCCGCTGCGGCAGGCGCAGGGCGACGCAGGATCGGTGGATGCCGGAGCTGGCGGGGAGGCGGGCACAACCGGGTTACTACCGCAGTTGCCGCGTCGGGCCAAACGCTCGCAATGCAAAGGTTGCGCGGCCGCAACGGATGTTGCTTGGCCGCAACACTGGGCGAACATTTAACCGTCATCCCAGCAAGCTCTTGCGCGCGCCGCTTTTTAGCCACACCCCTCGATGAAATCATTCCTTCGTCGGCTAACAGCCACGGCGCTCACGAAGGCGAAGGAAAATCCTGATTTTCCGGGTCTGACAAAGGTTTGGCTGGGGAAACAGGTTCGCGATGGACGCCAAGACCAATATCAAAAAGAGACTGCCGAGCCGTCACGTGACGGAGGGCCCGGAACGTGCGCCGCATCGCTCGTACCTCTATGCCATGGGGCTGACCACCGATCAGATCCACCAGCCGTTCGTCGGCGTGGCGTCGTGCTGGAACGAGGCCGCGCCCTGCAATATCTCGCTGATGCGCCAGGCCCAGGCGGTCAAGAAGGGCGTCGCCTCCGCCGGCGGCACCCCGCGCGAATTCTGCACCATCACCGTGACCGACGGCATCGCCATGGGCCATGACGGCATGCGCTCGTCGCTGCCGTCGCGCGAATGCATCGCCAATTCCGTCGAACTGACGATCCGCGGCCATGCCTACGATGCGCTGGTCGGTCTTGCCGGCTGCGACAAGTCGCTGCCGGGAATGATGATGGCGATGGTCCGGCTCAACGTGCCCTCGATCTTCATCTATGGCGGTTCGATCCTTCCCGGCAATTTCCGTGGCCAGCAGGTCACGGTGCAGGACATGTTCGAGGCAGTCGGCAAGCATTCGGTCGGCGAGATGTCCGACGCCGACCTCGATGAAATCGAGCGGGTGGCCTGTCCGTCGGCCGGCGCGTGCGGCGCACAATTCACCGCCAACACCATGGCGACGGTATCCGAGGCGATCGGGCTGGCGCTGCCCTATTCGGCCGGCGCGCCGGCGCCCTACGAGATCCGCGACGCGTTCTGCATGACCGCGGGCGAGAAGGTGATGGAGCTGATCGCCCTGAACATCCGGCCGCGCGACATCGTGACGCGCAAGGCGCTGGAAAACGCCGCGGCGGTGGTGGCCGCCTCCGGCGGCTCGACCAATGCGGCGCTGCATCTGCCGGCGATCGCCCATGAATGCGGTATCAAGTTCGACCTGTTCGACGTCGCGGAAATCTTCAAAAAGACACCGTATGTCGCGGATTTGAAGCCGGGCGGTCGTTATGTCGCCAAAGACATGTTCGAGGTTGGCGGCATACCGCTTCTGATGAAAACGCTGCTCGATAACGGCCATTTGCATGGCGACTGCCTGACAGTCACCGGCCGCACGATCGCCGAAAACCTCAAAAGCGTGAAATGGAATCCGCACCAGGATGTGGTGCGGTCCGCCGACAAGCCGATCACCGTCACCGGCGGTGTGGTCGGCCTGAAGGGGAATCTTGCGCCCGAGGGCGCGATCGTGAAGGTCGCGGGCATGTCGAAGTTGAAATTTACCGGCCCGGCCCGCTGCTTCGATCGCGAAGAGGATGCCTTCGAGTCGGTCCAGAAGAAGACCTACAAAGAGGGCGAGGTCATCGTGATCCGCTATGAGGGACCGCGCGGCGGTCCCGGCATGCGCGAGATGCTCTCGACCACGGCGGCGCTGACCGGGCAGGGCATGGGCGGCAAGATCGCCCTCATCACCGACGGCCGGTTTTCGGGTGCGACCCGCGGCTTCTGCATCGGCCATGTCGGGCCGGAAGCGGCGATCGGCGGTCCGATCGCACTGTTGCTGGACGGCGACATCATCGAAATCGACGCCGAGGTCGGGACACTTAACGTAAAGTTGACCGACGCGGAGCTTGCCGAACGCAAGACCAAATGGAAGCCGCGCGAGACCAATCATACATCAGGAGCGCTGTGGAAATATGCCCAGCAGGTTGGGCCGGCGGTGGATGGCGCCGTAACCCATCCGGGCGGTGCGCACGAGAAACAGTGTTATGCGGACATCTGAGCGTATTGTTTTTGCGTTGATTTTGGGGGCCACACCGATGGCGGCCACGGCTTTCGCCTTTGACGGGGCGCCGGCCAATCAGGATGTGACTATACCGGTGGTTTCGGCCCAGCCCGGCGCCGTGGCCGCGCTGAAAAAGGCGATCCCGCCGTCCGCCCCGGATACCTCGCTGACCTCGCTGCAATATGCCGCGGAAGGCGGCCATCCGATCGCGCAATGGAAATTGGGGCGGATGTATGCCGACGGCAACGGCGTCACCCAGGACGATCTTCGCGCCTTCGAATATTTCAGCCGCATTGCCAATGCACATGCGGAAGACAGCCCGTCGGCGCCGCAGGCGGCGATCGTCGCCAACGCCTTTGTCGCGCTGGGACGATATTACCTCAACGGCATTCCCAACTCGAAGATCAAGTCCGATCCGGAGCGGGCGAGGGAGATGTTCTCCTACGCCGCGTCGTATTTCGGCAATGCCGACGCGCAATATGACCTGGCCCGGCTCTATCTCGACAGCGCCGGCACCTCGCGGGACGATTTCCGCTATGGCGCGCGCTGGCTCGGCCTGGCCGCCCAGAAGGGCCAGCATCAGGCGCAGGCCCTGCTTGGCCAGATGCTGTTCAACGGCGACCAACTGCCGCGCCAGGCCGCCCGCGGCCTGATGTGGCTGACGCTGGCGCGCGACAGCGCCGCGCCGGACGAAACCTGGATCAAGGAAAGCTACAACAAGGCGATCAGCAAGGCATCCGACGATGACCGTGCGATGGCGCTGCAGATGCTCGAGCACTGGGTGCAGGGCCGCCGGGACTGAGTTTCCGGCAGCCCTGTCGGCAGGGCCCCGCAGGCTGGACAACCGCGCTATCGCGACCGAACACGAAGAAATTTATACAACCGCGTTGGTTGCGCCTGGGCAGCGCGTCAGCTTGCCCTCCCTCGGAAGTCGCTTCACGCCGTCTCCAGATCCAGATCGATCCAGACCGGCACATGGTCCGACGGTTTTTCCCAGGCACGTACATAGCTGTCGATACCGACATCGATCAGCCGGTCGCTGGCCTGCGGCGACAGCAGCAGATGATCGATGCGCAGGCCGTGGTTCTTCTGCCAGGCGCCGGCCTGATAGTCCCAGAAGGTGTATTGGCCGGGTGCGTCGGTGACGGCACGCAGCGCATCCGTCAGGCCGAGGCCGAGCAGGGTCTGAAAGCTTTCGCGGGTGGTGGGGCGAAACAGCGCATCGTTGACCCAGGCCGCCGGATTATGGACGTCCGCAGCCGCCGGAATGACGTTGAAATCGCCGGCCAGCACCAGCGGCTCCTCGGTCTTCAGCCGCTGCTTTGAATATTCAAGAAGCCGCGACATCCATTTGAGTTTATAGGGATATTTCTCGGTTTCCGGCGGGTTGCCATTGGGCAGATAGAGGCACGCGATCCGGAGCACGCCATGCTTCAGCGTGACCACGCCTTCCAGGAATCGGGCGTGAAGGTCCTCGTCATCGCCGGCCAGTCGCGGCTTGGTTTCGTCGAACGGCAGCTTCGACAACAGCGCGACGCCGTTGAAGGTCTTCTGGCCGTGGGTGACCACGTTGTAGCCGAGCGCCTCGATGGCCTCCCGCGGGAACGCCTCGTCGACGCATTTGATCTCCTGCAGGCAGACGATGTCGGGCGCGCAATCCTTCAGCCAGACCAGGAGATGGTCGAGCCGCTGCCGGACCGAATTGACGTTCCAGGTGGCGATACGCATGAAGCTCAGAAGCTTTCAGATCGAAAAACTGGTGCCGCAGCCGCAGGACGCGGTGGCGTTCGGATTGACCACCCGGAACGACGCGCCGATCAGGTCGTCGACGAAATCGACTTCGGAGCCGGCCAGAAACGGCACCGAGGCCGGATCGACCAGCACCACCGCGCTGTCGCGCGCGATCACCAGATCATCCTCGGCCTGCGCGCGCTCGACGTCGAACTTGTATTGAAAGCCCGAGCAGCCGCCGCCCTCGACGCTGATCCGCAGCATGGCGCCGTCGCCCTCGGTCTTGAGGATTTCCCCGATGCGGCGGGCCGCCCGCTCGCTGATGGTGACGCTGGCTGCTGTCATGGCTGCTCTCCGAACCCATGCTGCAGGAATTCTCAAATGATTTGGTATCCGGCGCACAGCATAGTTAAGTGCGCCGGGCAACGGAATCAAATGGATAAGGGCTAAAAACGCCGTGTCGGTCGGAATGGCTGCTCCTCGCTCGGCTCTATGCCTGCGATCCCGACCGCAGCCGCGGGCGGCTGTTCGACGAGCCGCCGAGCAAGACCCGCAGCCCGTTCCGGCGCGATTGCGACCGGGTGATCCATTCCACCGCCTTTCGCCGCCTGAAGCACAAAACCCAGGTATTCGTGTTCCACGAGGGCGACCATTACCGCACCCGGCTGACCCACACGCTGGAAGTGGCGCAGATCGCCCGCGCGCTGGCCCGGCAGCTCGGTCTCGACGAGGATCTCACGGAAACCCTGGCGCTGGCGCATGACCTCGGCCATCCGCCGTTCGGCCATGCCGGCGAGCGCGCGCTCGATGCCTGCCTGCAGGCCCATGGCGGCTTCGACCACAACGCCCAGACCCTGCGCGTCGTCACCGCGCTGGAGCATCGCTACCCCGAATTCGACGGGCTCAACCTGACCTGGGAATCGCTGGAGGGCATCGTCAAGCACAACGGCCCGCTGACCGGACCGGATGGCGCGCGCGGTCGGACGCTATCGCGAGCACGGCATTCCCTGCGGGATATCCGACTACATCGGGACCTACGATCTGGAACTGTGGAGCTTTGCCTCGCTGGAGGCCCAGGTCGCGGCGATCGCCGACGACATCGCCTATGACGCCCACGACATCGACGACGGCCTGCGCGCCGGTCTGTTCGGGGTCGACGACCTCAAGGTGATGCCGCTCACCGCCGAGATGATCGCCGAAATCGGGACAGGCTTATCCCGAACTCGATGACAGTCAGGCGCGGCGCCGAACTGGTGCGCGAGCTGATTTCCTACCTGATCGGGGCGGTGGTTTCGGAAGCGCGGCCGGCGCCTGCAAATCGCGCAGCCGCGATCGGTCGAGGATGTCCGCAACCATGGCGATGTGCTGATCGCGTTTCCGCCCGAGGTGGCGCGGGCCGAGGCCGAGATCAAGGCGTTCCTGAAACTGCGGATGTACCGCCATTCGCGGGTGATGCGGGTCATGGGCGAGGCCGAGCAGATCCTGTTCGACCTGTTCGCGCGCTATCAGAGGATGCCGGGCGATCTGCCGGCCGAATGGCTGCCGCCGGCCGGCGAGGACCACGAGACCGAAACCGGGCGCGCAAGGCGGATCGGCAACTTCATCGCCGGGATGACCGACCGCTTCGCGCTGACCGAACATCAGCGGCTTTTTGACTCGACCCCGGATTTGCGTTAGGCGGCGACCTCGCCGCAGGTGCGGCACATCCCCGGTCCCAGTCACGCCCATGGTCGACAACGCTTCACCGCAGCATCTTTTCGCCAATGTGCTGGCCCGCGTCCACGCGGTTTGCGGCGCGCTGGCGGCCGAAGGCGGCTGGCCCACGGGCATCGATCTGTCGCGCGTCGTGGTCGAGCCGCCGCGCGATGCCGCGCACGGCGATATGGCGACCAATGCCGCGATGGTGCTGGCCAGGGAAGCCAAAGCCAAGCCGCGCGATCTTGCCGAGCAGATCGCGAGCAGGCTGCGCGCCGACGATCTGATCGCGTCGGTCGATGTCGCCGGTCCCGGCTTCATCAATCTGACCTTGAAGGCCTCGGTCTGGGCGGACGCGCTGCGTACCGTGCTGCGTGAGGGCGACGCCTATGGACGAAGCGCGGCCGGCGCGGCCGAGAAGGTCAACGTCGAATATGTCTCGGCCAATCCGACCGGGCCGATGCATGTCGGCCATTGCCGCGGCGCGGTGTTCGGCGATGCGCTGGCCAGCCTGCTGGCGTTCGCCGGCTATGATGTCACGCGCGAATATTACATCAACGATGCCGGCGCCCAGGTCGACGTGCTCGCGCGCTCGGCGTTCCTGCGCTACCGCGAGGCGCTGGGCGAGAACATCGGCGAGATCCCGGAAGGGCTTTATCCCGGCGACTATCTGAAGCCGGTCGGGCAGGCGCTCGCCGCCGAATACGGCGACAGGCTGCTGGCGATGCCGGAAGCCGCATGGCTGCCGCCGGTGCGCACCAAGGCCATCGCGATGATGATGGAGGAGATCAAGGGCGATCTCGCCGCGCTCAACATCCGGCACGACGTGTTCTTCTCCGAGCGGTCGCTGATCGAAACCGGCAACAATCGCGTCGCCGAAACCATCGATTATCTGCGTTCCAAGGGCGATGTCTATGAAGGCCGCCTGCCGCCGCCGAAAGGGCGCGCCGGTCGAAGACTACGAGGATCGCGAGCAGACGCTGTTTCGCGCCACCGCCTATGGCGACGATGTCGATCGTCCGCTGCTCAAATCCGACGGCAGCTACACCTATTTCGCCTCCGACATCGCCTATCACAAGAACAAGTTCGATCGCGGCTTCCGCAACCTGATCGACGTCTGGGGCGCCGATCACGGCGGCTACATCAAGCGCATGCAGGCGGCGATCAAGGCGGTCACCTCAGGCAAGGCCGCGCTCGATGTGAAGATCGTGCAACTGGTCAAGCTGCTGCGCAACGGCGAGCCGGTGAAGATGTCGAAGCGCTCCGGCGATTTCGTCACGCTGCGCGAGGTGGTCGACGAGGTCGGCAAGGACGCCGTCCGCTTCATGATGCTGTTCCGCAAGAACGACGCGGTGCTGGATTTCGACCTCGCCAAGGTGATCGAGCAGTCCAAGGACAATCCGGTCTTCTACGTGCAGTACGGCCACGCCCGCGGTCACTCGGTGTTCCGCAATGCGCGCGAAGTGATCCCGGACCTGCCGGAAGACGGCCGGCGCGCGGGCGGCGTTCCTCGGGGACGCCGCGGTGGAGCGGCTGACCGACCCGGCCGAACTCGACCTGCTGCGGCGGCTGGCGCTCTATCCCCGGATGATCGAGGCGGCGGCGGTCGGCACATGAGCCGCACCGAATCGCCTTTTACCTCTATGATCTCGCCAGCGAATTTCATGCGCTGTGGACGCAGGGGGCGCGATTTGCCCTATTTACGCTTCATTATCAATAATGATGCAGAGATCACGAAGGCGCGGCTGGCACTGGTCCAGGGCGTCGTCTCGGTTCTGGCATCTGGGCTCGCCGTTCTCGGCGTCCACGCTCCGGACGAGATGCGATAGGCAGGGGCAAACGCCGCTCACATGGGGATCTGTGAGGGCATCTGGCAGCGGCTGGTTCGTTTGTAAAAGCGGGTTGGCGGCTTTCCCGAAGGGGACGCATCATCACGATGGCTGATCGATATCAGGACAGACCTTTTCCCGCCGACGACGACTACGGTCGCGGCGATGACCAGCATGCGCCGCACAAGGGCGAGAGCGATCCGCTGGCCGAGCTCGCGCGGCTGATCGGCCAGACCGATCCGTTCGCCGGCATGGGCCGCGCCAATCAGCCGGTACCGCCGCGCGGCGCCGCGCGCGATCCGTATGAGCCGCCCGCGGCTGAGGCCGACGATGAGCGCCGCCCGCTGGCCCGCCGCCGTGGATGCAGCGTGCCGAACACGGCAGGAAGCCCCGCAGCAGGATTACCCGAGTGCCGGGCATCCGCTGCAGCGTTACGCGACGCCGCGCATGCCGCGCCCGAGCCGGATTATCATGAGGCGCAGCACGTTCGACGACGCCGATCAGGAGCCCGATCCGTCGCGCTATGACGATGCGCTGTACGGCCAGCTCGATTCCGGCGCGCAGCAGTCAGCTCAGCACGATCCGGCCTATTCGGACGATCCCTACGGCTATCAGGACGGCTATGACGACGGCGCCGAAGAGCCGGTCCCGAAGCGCCGCGGCGGCATGATCACCGTTGCCGTCGTGCTGGCGCTGGCGGTGGTGGGGACCGGCGCGGCGTTTGCCTATCGCACCTATGTCGGATCGCCCCGCAGCGGCGAGCCGCCGATCATCAAGGCCGACACCAGTCCGACCAAGATCGTGCCGGCACCCGCCGACGGCAGCGGCAAGGTGCCGGACCGCCTGGCGGCCGGCGACGGCACCGAAAAGATCGTTCCGCGCGAAGAGGCGCCGGTCGATGTCAATGCCAATCCGCCAGGGCCGCGCATGGTGTTTCCGCCGCTGAATCAGAATGCCAATCCGCCGTCCGTGGCGAGCGTCGCGCCGGCAGCGCGCTGCCGCCGGCCAGCGCCGGCAACGGCACGCTGCCGAACAACGAGCCGCGCAAGATCAAGACCTTCTCGGTTCGCGGCGACCAGCCTGACGCCGCCGCGATGCCGGTGACGTCGACTCCAGCCTCCGGCGGCAAAGCCGGCGCGCAGCGGCCGCGCGCAGTCGCCGCTGCCACCGCGCGGCCGCCAATGCCAATGCCTCGAGCGCCAATGCGCCGCTGTCGCTGTCGCCGCAGGCCGCGCAGTCGGCTCCGGTCGCGGAACCGCGAACCCGGGTCGCGACCAATAACCCGGTGCAAATCGCGCCCAGCGCCGGCACCACGGCAGGCGGCGGTTATCTGGTCCAGGTCTCCTCGCAGAAGAATGAAGCCGACGCGCAGGCCTCCTACCGGGTCCTGCAGGGCAAGTTCCCGACCGTGCTGGGATCGCACGCGTCGTTGATCAAGCGCGCCGATCTCGGCGAAAAGGGTGTCTATTACCGCGCCATGGTGGGTCCGTTCGGCTCCCTCGAAGAAGCCTCGCAGTTCTGCGGCAGCCTGAAGACTGCCGGCGGACAGTGCGTCGTCCAAAGGAATTAACGGCCGTTTCCTTGACCCTTGGGCTGACAGCGGGCTAATCGGCCCGCATGAGCACGCGGGCATTCATCACAGGCGTATCCGGACTGGAACTGAGCGCCGCCGAGCGCGAATTCATCCGCTCGGAACGGCCGTGGGGATTTATCCTGTTCAAGCGGAATATTGAGACGCCGGCACAAGTAACTCTGCTCGTTCGTGAATTGCGAGAATCGATCAGCGATCCGGAGGCGCCGGTGCTGATCGACCAGGAGGGCGGCCGGGTGCAGCGCTTCGGCCCGCCGCACTGGCCGGTCTATCCGCCGGGAGCGGTGTTTGGCGCGCTGTACGACATCGATCCGGCGCTCGGCCTGTCCGCGGCGCGGTTGAGTGCGCGGCTGATCGCGGCCGACCTGCTCGAAATCGGCGTCACCGTGGACTGCCTGCCGCTGGCGGATGTGCCGGTTGCCGGCGCCGATGCGGTAATTGGCAACCGGGCCTATGGAACCGAGCCCGCAAAGGTCGCGGCGATCGCGCGCGCCGTGACGGAAGGGCTGGAGCAGGGCGGCATTTTGCCGGTGCTCAAGCACATTCCGGGGCATGGACGGGCCACCGCGGACACCCATTTCAGGCTTCCGGAGGTCGATACGCCGCAAAGCGGAGCTGGAACGGACCGATTTTGCCGCGTTTCAACCGCTGGCGGACCTGCCGATGGCCATGACCGCACATGTTGTGTTTAGCGCGCTGGACCCCGCCCATCCGGCGACGACTTCTGCGACAATCATCGAACAGGTGATTCGCGGCGTGATCGGGTTCCAAGGTTTGTTGATGAGTGATGACGTGTCCATGAACGCGCTGGCGGGATCGATCGCCGAGCGGACCCGAGCCATCGTCGCCGCCGGCTGCGACATGGTTCTGCATTGCAACGGCAAGCTCGACGAAATGCGCGAGGTCGCCGCGTGAGACGCCGGAATTGTCGGGCGAGGCGCTGGAGCGCGCCAGACGGGCGCTGGCGTCGCGCAGGCCTCCGCAGCCGTTCGATCGGCTGGCGGCACGGGCTGAACTGGATGCGTTGATTGACTCGGGCAGGGACGGCAGGCGCATGAGCGCGGAAATTCTATCGTTTGAGACCGGACGGCCCGCCGAACTCGCGGACGGCGAGCCGTCGCTGGTCGTCGACGTCGAGGGCTATGAGGGTCCGCTCGACCTGCTGCTGGCGCTGGCGCGGCAGCAGAAGGTCGATCTCGCCAAGATTTCCATTCTGGCGCTGGCCGACCAGTATCTGGTGTTCATCGAGGCGGCCCGAAAAATCCGCCTCGAGCTTGCCGCCGATTATCTGGTGATGGCGGCCTGGCTCGCGTTCCTGAAATCGCGGCTGCTGCTGCCCGAACCCGCGACGCGCGGACGGGCCGAGCGCCGAGGAAATGGCGACCGCGCTGGCCAACCGGCTGCGCCGGCTGGAGGCCATTCGCGAAGCGTCGAACCGGCTGATGAACCGCCCGCAATTGCAGCGCGACATTTTTCCGCGCGGCAATCCGGAAGCCATCGCCGAAATCCGCCATCCCAGGTTTACCGCGACCCTGTTCGACCTGCTGACCGCCTATGCCGCGCAGCGCCAGCAGCGGGTGCTGGCGACGGTGCATCTGGCGAAACGCACGGTGTGGTCGCTGACCGAGGCGCGGGCGTCGCTCGAGCGCCTGGTCGGCATGGCCGAGGACTGGAGCCGCCTCGACGAATACCTGCATCAACTACGTCGTCGATCCCTCGCAAAAGGCCACCGTTTTTGCGTCCAGCTTTGCCGCGGCGCTGGAAATGGTCCGGGAAGGCGAGGTGGAACTGCACCAGAAAGAGGCGTTCGCGCCGCTGTATTTTCGAAAGCGTCCGCCGCAACCAGGTATCCGACGCGATGACCGCGCCGGATCTGCCGGCCGAGTAAGTGGAAGAAGGAGACCTTGCCATGGCAAGCCTGGCGGAAAAACGCATAGCCGATGCCGAGGAGCGCTCTGTCGATCCGCAAGCGCGGCCCGAGGAATTGCGGCTGCTGGAAGCGCTGCTGTTTGCCTCGACCGAGCCGCTCGATCAGGCCACGCTGGCCAAGCGGATGCCCGACGGCGTCGATATCAAGGTCGCGCTGGCGCAACTGCAGGCGGATTACGCCTCGCGCGGCGTCAATCTGGTTCGCGTCGCCAACAAATGGACCTTCCGCACCGCGGGCGATCTGTCCTGGCTGATGACGCGGGAGAGCACCGAGACGCGGCGGCTGTCGCGCGCGGCCATCGAGATGCTCGCGATCATCGCCTATCATCAGCCGGTCACGCGCGCCGAGATCGAGGAAATCCGCGGCGTGATCACCTCCAAGGGCACGCTGGATGTGCTGCTGGAAACCGGCTGGATTCGCCCGCGCGGCCGTCGCAAGACGCCGGGCCGTCCGCTGACCTTCGGAACCACGGAAGCCTTCCTGTCGCAGTTCAGCCTGGAAGCGCTTGGCGATCTGCCGGGCCTGGAGGAGCTGAAAGGAACGGGCCTGTTGGATTCGCGGCTGCCTTCCGGCTTCAGCGTTCCGACGCCGTCGGACGATCCGACCTTGCGCGATGACGAGGATCCGCTGGAGATCGGCGATCTGGAACTGGCGCTGGCGCCCGCGGTCGAGCCGGAAGGCGAGCGACGGAAGCTAGTTCCGCTTGCAGCGCTGCGACAATCCGTCAGACGCCGGTTAACGGTAGCGCGTTAACAGCGATTTGACGCGGCTTAAGTCCTTGTTTTTGACACCTCCTGAGCCTACTTTCCGCGTGAGATTAGGCCGGGTCGCCGGCCTCGCGTGTTTGGAGGATTGCAGGATGGGTTCGCTTAGCATTTGGCACTGGATCGTCGTGATCGCAGTCGTCCTGCTGTTGTTCGGCCGTGGCAAGATTTCGGATCTGATGGGCGACGTCGCGCAGGGCATCAAGGCCTTCAAGAAGGGCATGCAGGACGATGACAAGACTGCGGAAAAGCCCGAGCCCGTGAAGACGATCGACCATAACGCGACGCCGTCCACGGCGGCGCGGTCGGATGTCGGCAGCAAGGCTGTCTGAGCCGGAAGCCTGTTGGGGGAGACGCGGGCGGCCCACATCTTGCCTGACAAGCATGGGGGTGAATCGCCTCGCGTGAGCGGAATTTTTCATGTTCGACATCGGGTGGAGTGAACTGGTCGTCATCGCGGTTGTCGCGCTGATCGCCATCGGCCCGAAGGAATTGCCGGGCGTGCTGCGCATGGTCGGGCAATGGATGGGCAAGGCGCGCAAGATGGCCGCCGAATTCCAGGGCCAGTTTCAGGAAGCCATGCGCGAGGCCGAAATGGCCGACCTCAAAAAGAGCTTCGACGAGGTCAAGGAAGCCGCGAGCGGCTTTAGCGGCGGCAATATCATGACTTCGCTGCAAAAGGACGTCAGCGACGCCGCTGCGGATCGATGATATCGACAAGCCGGCGACGTCGCACATGACGCGGCGGCGACGTCGAATGTCGACGCGCCTGCGACGTCGATCGACGCGCCGCGACCTCGATATCGACGCGGCGGCCGATGCGCCGGTGTCTGCCAGCGACGCGCGGTGATGCCGACAACGCCGGAGGCGCCGACCGCAGAAACATTCGCCGAAGCCGAGACCCACGCCGCGGCCTCGCAGCCGCTGGTGATCACCCCGGAAGTCGAGCCGCAGCCGGCGCCGCAGGACACGGCGAGCCCCGATGTTCTCAAGGACGCCAAAGCGTCATGAGCGCCGAAGATATCGAGGCCAGCAAAGCGCCGCTGATGGATCATCTGATCGAGCTGCGCTCGCGGCTGATCAAGGCGCTGCTGGCGTTCGGCGTCGCCTTCATCTTCTGCTTCTTCTTCGCCAAGCAGATCTACAACGTGCTGGTGTGGCCGTTCGTCTGGGTCGCCGGCGCGGAAAACTCCAAATTCATCTACACCGCGCTGCTGGAATATTTCCTGACCCAGTTGAAGCTGGCGCTGTTCGGCGCCGGCTTCATCTCGTTTCCGATCGTGGCGGCGCAAATCTACAAATTCGTGGCGCCCGGCCTCTACAAGCACGAGCGCGGCGCGTTCCTGCCCTATCTGATCGCGACGCCGTTCTTCTTCGTGATGGGATCGATGCTGGTCTATTTCGTGGTGCTGCCGATGCTGGTGCGGTTCTCGCTCGGCATGCAGCAGGCCGGCGGCGCGGAGACCGCGCAGATCCAGTTGCTGCCCAAGGTCGGCGAATATCTGTCGCTGATGATGTCGCTGATCTTCGCGTTCGGCATCGCGTTCCAGCTGCCGGTGATCCTGACGCTGCTGGGGCGGGTCGGCATCATCACCTCGAAGCAGCTGCGCGACAAGCGCCGCTATTTCATCGTGGTCGCCTTCATCATCGCCGCCGTGCTGACGCCGCCCGACGTGCTCAGCCAGGCCTCGCTCGCGGTGCCCCTGCTGGCGCTGTACGAAGGCTCGATCATCGCCGTGCGCATCGTGGAGAAGCGCGCCGCCGCCGCCAAGGCCGCCGCCGCCGCGCCACCCTCCGCGCGCCCCGCCGCCGCCCGCCGCCAATCCGGCGGAGTAGGGTCGTTCCCCGGACAAGGCGCAGCGCGCCGCCCTTGCGGCGGGAGGCGCTGCCGATCCGGGGTCCATTTTATGCGCGTGGGTCCCGGCGCTGCGGAGCAGCGCGAAGAGGCGCTGCGCCGCGTCCGGGGCACGATACAATTCGTCATGCCCGGGCTTGTCCCGGGCATCCACGTCTTTTAGAGACCTGCATCAAGACGTGGATGGCCGGGATTCTGGCGTGAAGACGCGCTTCGCGCTTTTGTCCGGCCATGACGGGAAAACGAGCCATGCACGACATCAAATCGATCCGCGACAATCCCGCCGCCTTCGACGCCGCGCTGAAGCGGCGCGGGCTGGAGCCGTTGTCGGCGTCGCTGCTCGCGATCGACGAGAAGCGCCGCGCGGCGATCCTGGCGTCGGAGCAGGCGCAGGCGCGGCGCAATTCCGCATCGAAGGAAATCGGCGACGCCAAGAAGGCGAAGGACGACGCGCGCGCCGCCATGCTGATGGCCGAGGTCGCCGAACTCAAGACCACGATGCCGCAGCTCGAAGCCGCGGCGAAGGCGGCGGACGAAGAACTCGCCAAGGAGCTCGCCGCGATTCCGAACCTGCCGCTCGATGAAGTGCCCGACGGCGTCGACGAGCACGGCAATGTGCAGCGTCATGTGTTCGGCGCGGTGCGCAATTACGCGTTCGCGCCAAAACCGCATGACGATCTCGGCGGCGCGCTGGGTTTCATGGATTTCGAGGCGGCGGCGAAATTGAGCGGCGCGCGGTTTGTCGTGCTGAAGAAGGGCCTGGCGCGGCTGGAGCGTGCGATCGGGCAATTCATGCTCGACCTTCACACCAACGAGCACGGCTATACCGAGATCAATCCGCCGTTGTTGGTGCGTGACGACGTGATGTTCGGCACGGGACAGTTGCCGAAGTTTGAGGACGATCAATTTACGACGCATCAGGGCGAAGCCGTAAAGAAACACGCTCAGACGATCATCCATCAATATCGTGACGATCCTTCAATGCGGACTCTGCCAAGTCTGTTGAGATTTGCCGATGGCCTCGCTTCGTTGGATCGCCATTGGCTCATCCCCACCGCCGAAGTCCCGCTCACAAACCTCGTCCGCGAATCCATCCTCGACGAAAAAGAACTGCCGATGCGGCTGACGGCGCTGACGCCGTGCTTTCGCGCCGAGGCGGGGGCGGCCGGGCGCGACACCCGCGGCATGATCCGCCAGCATCAGTTCACCAAGGTCGAACTGGTCTCGATCACCACGCCCGAAAACAGCAAGGACGAGCACGAGCGGATGCTGGCCTGCGCCGAGGAAGTGCTGCGCCAGCTCGATCTGCATTACCGGGTGATGACGCTGTGCGCCGGCGACATGGGCTTTGCCGCGCAGAAGACCTACGACATCGAGGTCTGGATGCCCGGGCAGGGCGAGGGCGGCGCCTACCGCGAAATCTCCAGCTGTTCGGTGTGCGGCGATTTCCAGGCCCGGCGCATGGACGCGCGTTACCGCGGGCCCGACGGCAAGCCGCGTTTCGTGCACACGCTGAACGGCTCCGGCACCGCGGTGGGCCGCGCGCTGATCGCGGTGATGGAAACCTATCAGCAGGAAGACGGCTCGATCGCCGTGCCCGACGTGCTGCAGCCCTATATGGGCGGGCTGAAGGTAGTCGAGAAAGACCGCTAGAGCTTGGATTCAACTTGAATCAAAGCTCCAGCGTTATTCTTT
The DNA here is from genome assembly GCA_963734795.1 of uncultured Alphaproteobacteria bacterium. Lineage (GTDB taxonomy): Bacteria > Pseudomonadota > Alphaproteobacteria > Rhizobiales > Xanthobacteraceae > Bradyrhizobium. The sequence continues at coordinate 191,460 of CAVTIW010000003.1, read as the reverse complement.
TGATGAATTGCAATATCGCGGCGGCCTGTTCGATCCGTTCACTTCGCGGAATAAGTTTTTCAAAGTGTGCAATATTGAACACCGCATGAGAGGCCGGAAAGGCCATTCTCAAGCCCCCACGTTTGCCCTTGGAGTTGGGTGTTAGCGAGTTCGGTAACGCCCGAAATCAACGCAGGCTGCCATGCCGAATGTCAGCCGTGTCCTAGCGCGTGTTTCCGCCATCGAACGGCCGCGCTGCCTGCGGCAACGAATCGCATCTGCTGTCGAAGTGAGCGCGAGCACTGGCTCGACCACCGCACATTCGAGTGCCAGGCGGTCGGTTCCAGTGGTATCGAACGACCCATGAGTCCGGCGACGTGGCTGGCTTGCCGGTGAGTTGAAGCCGCCGACGAGGTTCGCGGCGCAAATGACGATCCGCATTGCGCTGGACATTGAGCCGCCAGCCGAAGCCGCGGCTTCAATGCTGCCGGACGTTCGACAAGCGCTGGTTGCGAACGTTCCGCAGGGCATCTGCATTAGTCGCTTACCGGACATAACGGGATTATGCTGTCGCATCACCGCGCTGCCCTCGGCGGTGACCGAGAGTGTCGTGCTCCTACCTGCTACGGAGCAACACCATGCCCAACAAGCTACAGGTTAGGACCTCAAAAGGGGCGTTTGATCCCCGGGTTTTTCTCAGCCTGCCCGCGCCCGGAAAAACCGTCGACAAATACGAGAAAAACCAGAAGATTTTCAGCCAGGGCGACGTCGCCGACGCGATCTTTTTTATTCAAAAAGGCAAGGTCAAGCTCACCGTCTTGTCCGAACACGGTAAGGAAGCCGTGGTCGGAATTTTGGCGGAGGGGCAGTTCTTCGGCGAATCATGCCTCGACGGGGCAGAATTACGCACCGCAACCAGCCATGCGATGGAAGAATGCCTGATCACGTCGATCACCAAGACCGCCATGCGCGCGGCGCTCGGCACAGAACCGAAGTTCTCCGCATTTTTCATGGCCTATCTGTTGTCCCGCAACAGCCGGATCGAGGACGATCTGATCGACCAGCTGTTCAATTCCAGCGAAAGACGGCTCGCGCGCCTGCTGCTGCTGCTCGCCAATTTCGGCCAGCAAGCCGGCCCCCATCCGATCGCGATCACCCTCAGTCAGGAAACGCTGGCCGAAATGATCGGCACCACCCGATCCCGGGTGAGTTTCTTCATGAACAAATTCAGGAAACTGGGCTTCATCAGCTACAACGGAAAAATCGAGGTGCACAGCTCGCTGCTGGACTCCGTGTTGCGGGATAAGCCTCAAATAGAAGGGGATGAGTAGACGGGAAAGCAACCAGGTTCGCGACTTGGTCGTGGAGGTGATCTCGCGTCGAACATCAAATCCCGCTGCCGTCCCCAAAACGCAGAACGATCTCGGCTGTCCGCGCCGTGCAGACGCCGCCATGGCGCGACGGCAGCGCATCGCGGGACGGGGGCGGGATCGGCATTCTGACTGGATTTGCCGGGTTTGCCTCAACGGCGATAGCCGGATAAGACGGCACGCTGACCGTCACGGAATTGATCGAAACAGGCATTTGAGCGGATGCGAATTCTCTGCACCAATGACGACGGCATCCATGCCCCCGGCCTGAAGATCGTCGAGGAGATCGCCCGCGCACTGTCCGACGACGTCTGGGTGGTGGCGCCGGAGCTCGACCAGTCCGGCGTCTCGCATTCGCTGTCGCTGAACGATCCGCTGCGGCTGCGCGAAGTCGGGCCGCGGCATTTCGCGGTGCGGGGCACGCCGACCGATTGCGTCATCATGGGTGCGCGCCACATCCTCGGCGAAACCATGCCGGATCTGGTGCTGTCCGGCGTCAACAAGGGCCGCAACGTCGCCGAAGACGTGGTCTATTCCGGCACCATCGCCGGCGCGCTGGAAGGCACCATTCTGGGATCTGCCGTCATTCGCGCTGTCGCAGGAATTCAGCATGGAGACCCGCAACGCGCCGCTGTGGGAGACGGCGCTGAAATTCGGCCCGCCGATCCTGCGCAAGGTGATCGACGCCGGCGTGCCCAAGAACACCGTGATCAATGTCAACTTTCCCGGCCTGCGCGCCCGAAGATGTCGTCGGCGTGCGGGTGACGCGGCAGGGCAAGCGCAATCTCGGATTCCTGAAAGTCGACCAGCGCCGCGACGGCCGCGGCAATCCGTATTTCTGGATCGGGTTCGAACGCCTGGCGCAGATCGACGTGCCCGCGGAGGGCACCGATCTCGCCGCGCTGGCCGCGCGCTATGTGTCGGTGACGCCGCTGCGGCTCGATCGCACCGACGACGAATTCTCGGAAGCGCTGACGGCGACGCTGAAGTAGGAAGCTTTGCATTGCATACCGTCGTCCCGGCGGTTCGCCGGAACGGGCAACCTTGGTGCCTGACTAAGCCGGCGGCCTGTTCAGCGCGGTGTCGATCATCCGCGCCAGGGTTTCGAGCTGGAAGGGCTTTTGCAGCGCGGGGCGGTCGCGGTATTCCTCCGGAAGGCCCGACGAGCCGTAGCCGGTTGCGAAGATGAAGGGGCGGTTGCGCGCCTTGATCAATTCGGCGACCGGCGAAATCACCTTGCCGTTGACGTTGACGTCGAGAATGGCGAGGTCGAACTCGGTGGATTGCGCCAGCTTGATCGCCTCGTTGATCTCGCCGGCCTCGGCCGCGACGCGGTAGCCCAATTCCTCCAGCATGTCGGCGACCATCATCCTGATCATGACCTCGTCCTCGACGAGGAACACAGAACCGCCCGGCGGCCGCGTCGCAGTCATGATGATGTCCTTGCCCGTCCCAAGACTGCAAGTTCGCAAATAACACCAACCGGCGCAACGTCAACGTGAACGCTGGATAGCGGCCTCGAATTGGTGCTGTCACGTCGTTGTGGCTATTGAGCGGGATTGATTGCCCGTCACATCAACGCAAGGTGCTAGTTCGGGTTCCATGGCGGGAACACTGATTTGAGGGCGAGTTATTGCCTTGATCCGGCAGCTTCGTATTGAATCAGCTAGTCGGGCCGAAGCGCGCTAGACTGTCCTGAATCGGCGCTTGACGAGATTGCCATGCCCACGCACCAAAATCCGCCGGAAAAGATGATGTTTCAGCTCAACCTGCGGCGGCGCGGGATCAGCGACCAGGCGGTGCTGCGCGCCATGGAGGAGATTCCGCGCGACGTTTTCGTGGAGGCGGCCGATCGCGCCGACGCCTACCGCGACAGCGCGCTCGGCATCGCCTGCGGACAAACCATCAGCCAGCCGTTCGTGGTGGCCTACATGACCGAGCAGTTGCAGCTGCAGAAGCAGCACCACGTGCTGGAGATCGGCACCGGCTCCGGCTACCAGGCCGCCATCCTGTCGCGGCTCTGCCGGCAGGTCCTGACCATCGAGCGTTACCGGACCCTGGCCGACAGCGCCCGGGCCCGGCTCGAGAAGCTGCGACTGCGACAATGTCGAGGTGATGTTCGGGGATGGCTTCGACGTTCCGGCCGGCGCCGGCCAATTCGACCGCATCATAGTCACCGCGGCCATGGAGCAAATTCCCGAGGCGCTGACGCAGCGGCTCGAGCCCGGCGGCATCCTGATCGCGCCGGTCGGCCCGCATCACGGCACCCAGACCCTGGTCCGCGTGGTCAGGACCGACGCCGGCCTCGAGCGCAAGGAACTGGTGGACGTGCGTTTCGTGCCGGCGCTGCCGGGCATCGCCCGCGAACTGTAGAAAGATCGCCGGATCGGCTGTCCCGCCAACATCTTATTCGCAGGGTTAAGCGGTTGTTTACTGGGGAGCGTGTTTACTCAAAACAGTAATTCGTTGCGTACGAGTGAGTAACCATGTCCCGTGTCGTCGAGTTGCTTTGCTCGCGCCGCGTACCGCACGTCGCGGCGCTGGCGCTGATGTCGATCGGTTTTGCGGGCTGTAGCGCCGACATGTCGACGCGCCTCTCGCAAGACTCCTTCTCCAATCCTTTTGCATCGCAGCCGGAAGCCACGGGCTCGGTCCCGGCGCCCGCGGTCGAACGCCGCGAGCTTCCGCAATATTCCCGTCCGCAACCGTCCATACCAGTCCTCGGCCCTGCCGCCGCCGATCGCGGCGCCGCAATCCTATCCGGCCGCCAGTGCCGGCGTGTCCGGAGGAGGGCGCGGGCTCGCCTCCTATGCTCCGCCGGCCCATCCGCGGCTTGAGGCCACCGGCAGCGTGGCGCCGCGTTCGGTCGCGGCGACCCGCGGCTCGGGCCAGGGCGGCACCACCATCATCGTCGGCACCAGCGACACGCTGGAGACGCTGTCGCGCCGCTACAATGTTTCGGCCGCCGCGATCCTGCAGGCCAATGGCTACAAGGGTCCGCGCGCGCTGTCGCCGGGTCAGCAGCTGATCATTCCGCGTCAGGCCGCCGCCGTTGCGGCACCGGCGCTGGCCGCGCCCGTGAGCAAGCCGGTGGCAGTCGCCAGCGCCGCGCCGACCGTTCATGTCGTCAACCACGGCGACACGTTGCTCAGCATCGCCCGTCGCAACCACGTGCCGCTGGCGCGAACTCGCCAAGGTCAACAGTCTGCAGCCTTCCGCGAAACTCAAGCTCGGCATGAAGCTGAACGTCCCCGGTGCGAAGACCGCGGCCGCGGTCGCGCAGCCGGCGGCGGTCGCGAGCGCTCAGCCCGCCGCTGCATTGGCGCCGCCTGCCACCAAGATGGCCGCGGTAGCGCCGGCTCCCCAGCAAACGGCGCGGCTGGCCCAGGCGACGACGACGCCCGAGAGCACGTCTGTTGAAACGCCGGCCAAGGCCGGCCGAGGCAACCGGTGCGCTGCCGACCTTCCGCTGGCCGGTGCGCGGCAAGGTGATCACCGCCTACGGCGCCAAGGCCAACGGCAAGGCCAACGACGGCATCAATCTGGCGGTGCCCGAAGGCACGCCGGTCAAGGCCGCCGAGGACGGCGTCGTGGCCTATTCCGGAAACGAGCTCAAGGGGTATGGCAATCTGGTTCTGATTCGGCACGCCAACGGTTACGTCACCGCATATGCCCATGCGAGTGAACTGCTGGTGAAGCGCGGCGACACGATCAAGCGCGGCCAGGTCATTGCCAAATCGGGTCAGTCGGGCGAGGTGGGGTCGCCGCAACTCCACTTCGAGATCCGCAAGGGATCCACGCCGGTCGACCCGCTTCAATTCCTCAACGGGGCGTGAGACGTTCGCGACGCTGCCGGACACGCCGGCAATACATGCCGCCGTCATCGCCCGCGAACACCCTCACTCGATCACCTCGTCGGCGGTGCCAAGCAGCGTGGTTGATATGTTGATGCCGCTCACCTTGGCGGCTTTGAGGTTGATCACCAATTCGAATTTGGTTGGCTGCTGGACCGGCAGCTCGCGCGGGCTGGCGCCCTTCAGGATGCGATCGATATAGACCGCCGCGCGAAGGAACAGGTCGGCATAGTCGATGCCGTAGGACATCAGGCCGCCGGCCGCGGTGAACGCGCGCGTGAAATAGACGGCGGGCAGGCGGTGCTGCGCGGCGGCGGCCAGGATGGTGTCGCGGTGCACGATGGTGAAGATGTCCGTCAACACCAGCAGGCCGCCGTGCTCCCGGCGCGCCAGCTCCGCGATCACCGACTCGATCTCGGCGTCGTTGTGGCATCGCGCAACGTGTGCCGCGATGGCGAAGGAAGATGCCGCGTCCTCGATCTCGCGCAACATCAAACCGGCATAGGGTGCGGTAGTCGGGTTGTACAGCACCGCCACCTGCGCGACGGGCGGCGCGACCTGCGTCAGCATCTGCAGCCATTTGCCGGCCATCAGCGCGTTGAAATCGCTAAAGCCGGTGACGTTGCCGCCGGGACGCGCCAGGTTTTCGACAAAGCCCTGGCCGATCGGATCGGTGACCATCGTGAACACGATGGGGATCGTTTCGGTTTTGCGCCGCAGCGCCATCACGGCCGGGCTGGACTGGGCAAGCAGTACGTCGGGAGCAAGCGCTACCAGTTCTGCGGCACAGCGATCGAACAACCCGGACTCGCCGCCGGTCCAGCGCCAGTCAACCCTGAGATTGTCTCCCTCGCGCCAGCCGAGCGCGCGAAGGCCCTGCAGCAGCGCAGCCGCGTAGGATTGTCCCACGGGGTCGTCGGCGAGATTTCCCAAGAGCACGCCGAGGCGGCGCGGGCGATCGCCCGCCGGCGTCTGCGCCATCAGGGGGCGCGGCGCCAGCGCGGCGGCAATTCCCGCAAGGACCGCGCGGCGTTTCATGACAGGCAACCTCACTGGCGCGGGGTCTATCGCCCCGCGATCCGCACACCCAGACGACCCGCCAATTCCTGCGTGAACTGCCAGGCGACGCGTCCCGAACGCGAGCCGCGCGTGGTCGACCATTCCAGCGCCTCGCGCTCGAGTTCGGCGTCCGCGAGCTTGATGCCGAAATGGTTGCAATAGCCCTTCACCATGGCCAGGTATTCGTCCTGGCTGCAGCGGTGAAAGCCGAGCCACAATCCGAAGCGGTCCGACAGCGAGACCTTTTCCTCGACCGCTTCGCCGGGATTGATCGCGGTCGAGCGCTCGTTCTCGATCATCTCGCGCGCCAGCAAATGACGGCGATTGGAGGTGGCGTACAGGATCACGTTGTCGGGACGGCCCTCGATGCCGCCCTCCAGCACCGCCTTCAGCGACTTGTAGGAGGCGTCGTTGCCGTCGAACGACAGGTCGTCGCAGAACACGATGAAATGGAAATCCGAACTGCGCAGCAGCTCCATCAGGGCCGGCAGGCTTTCGATGTCCTCGCGGTGAATCTCGATCAGCTTCAGCCGGTCGGCCGGCTTGCGGTCGGCATTGATGCTGGCATGCGCCGCCTTCACCAGCGACGATTTCCCCATCCCGCGGGCGCCCCACAGCAACGCGTTGTTGGCGGGCAGGCCATCGGCGAAGCGCTCGGTATTCTCGATCAGGATGTCGCGCATCCGCTCGATGCCCTTGAGCAGGCCGATCTCGACCCGGCTGACATGCGGCACCGGCGCCAGCCGTCCATTGGGGTGCCAGACAAAGGCGTCGGCGCTGCCGAAGGGATCGACGGCGGCGGGGGCCGGCGATGCCGCGGACAGCTGTGCGGCGATGGCTTCGAGCGCGCGCGCTATTCTGTCCGCGGTGTCATGTTTGGCGGGTAACGGGGGGCGTTTTGTCGCGGCGGGCGGCGATTTCCGGGAGGCCGCCTTGGCGGTAGCACGAGACGCGGTTTTTCGAGGTTTTTTCGACATCTTTGGGGTTCCTGACGGTGCAGCCATATCGGGGCTTTTGGCCGCCCGCAAGCAGCGCAAATGAGGTGGCTGGCAGCGTTGCAATTGGGACCGCGGCCGCTATAGTCCGCGCGAATTTGCCCGAACCGGCCCGACGCCCAAGGACCTGATGCCTGAGCGTCGCCGGTTCATTCCCGTTCCACGAGGATGTCCTGATGTTCATTACCCCTGCGTTTGCCCAGGCCGCGGGCGGCGGCGATACCAACAGCATGTTGATGTCGCTGCTGCCGTTCGCGCTGATCTTCGTGATCATGTATTTCCTGATTCTGCGGCCGCAGCAGAAGAAGGTGAAGGACCACGCCGAGCTCGTGAAGAACATCCGGCGCGGCGATACGGTTGTGACCACCGGCGGCCTCGTCGGCAAAGTGACCAAAGTGGTCGATGACGACCAGATCGAATTCGAAATCTCCGACGGGGTCCGGGTGCGGCAAATGCGGCAGATGATTTCCGGCGTGCGCGCCAAGGGCGAGCCGGCCAAGGAAAAAGCCGAGCCCGCCAAGGAAGACACTTCGACGAGCTAGTGCGTTTTCCTTACGCGGCACATTCCAGAATCTGACGGGTTAACTCGATGTTGTATTTCACGCGGTGGAAGGCGCTGGCGATCATCCTGACGGCGCTGGTGGTGTGCCTTTGCGCCGTTCCGAATTTCTTTCCCGAGGCCAAGGTGAAGACCTGGCCGGTATGGGCGCAGCGCCATCTGGTGCTGGGCCTCGACCTGCAGGGCGGCTCCTATCTCCTGCTGGAGGTCGACTCCAACTACGTCAAGAAAGAGAAGCTCGACCAGGTGCGCGACGACGTCCGCCGCGTGCTGCGCGAGGCCAAGATCGGCTATACCGGCCTCGCTTCGCATCCCGACAATGTCGAGGTTCGGGTCAAGGACGCCGACCTGCAAAACGCCCTGACCAAGCTGCGCGAGCTGTCGCAGCCGCTTACCGGTTTGCTCGGCTCCAACGGCCAGCGCAGCCTTGAAGTGACCGACGCCGGCGGCGGGCTGATCCGGCTCACCGTTCCGCAGGCGGCGATCACCGAACGGATCCGTCAGATCGGTCGAGCAGTCGATCCAGATCGTCGAGCGCCGCGTCAACGAACTCGGCACCGTCGAGCCGCTGATCCAGCGTCGAGGGCACCGATCGCATCCTGGTGCAGGTGCCGGGCCTGCAGGACCCGACCCGGTTGAAGGAATTGCTGGGCAAGACCGCCAAGATGGATTTCCGCATGGTCGATACCACCGTGCCGCCGGACCAGGCGCTGCAGGGCCGGGTGCCGCCGGATTCCGAAGTGCTGCTGAGTTCGACGTCGCCGAAGATCCCCTATGTCATCAAGAAGCAGGTGCTGGTCTCCGGCGGCGACCTGATCGATGCCCAGCCGGGCTTCGACCAGCGCTCGGGCGAGCCGATCGTCAGCTTCCGCTTCAATACCTCCGGTTCGCGCAAATTCGCCCAGGCGACCTCGGAGAATGTCGGGCAGCCGTTTGCGATCGTGCTCGACAACAAGGTGATCTCGGCGCCCGTGATCCGCGAGCCGATCACCGGCGGCTCGGGCCAGATTTCCGGCAACTTCACGGTGCAGGCGGCCAACGATCTGGCGATCCTGCTGCGCGCCGGCGCGCTGCCGGCGCCGCTGACCATCATCGAGGAACGCACCGTCGGGCCGGGGCTCGGCCAGGATTCGATCGAAAAGGGCGAACTCGCGGCCTATGTCGGCTCGATCATGGTGATCGTGTTCATGCTGCTGACCTACCGGCTGTTCGGCGTGTTCGCCAATATCGCGGTCGCCATCAACGTCGCGATGATCTTCGGCGTGCTGTCGCTGCTGAATGCCACGCTGACGCTGCCCGGCATCGCCGGCATCGTGCTGACGGTCGGCATCGCCGTCGACTCCAACGTGCTGATCTACGAGCGCATCCGCGAGGAATTGCGCGGCGGGCGCAATGCGATTTCCGCGATCGATGCCGGTTTCAAGCGGGCGCTGTCGACAATTCTCGATTCCAACATCACCACCTTCATCGCCGCCGCGGTGCTGTTCTACATCGGCACCGGGCCGGTGCGCGGCTTCGCCGTCACGCTCGGCATCGGCATCATCACCACGGTCTTTACCGCGTTTACGCTCACCCGCCTGATCGTCGCGGGCTGGGTGCGGTGGAAGCGGCCGCAAAGCGTGCCGATCTAGGGCATGATCCCGAAAAGTGGATATCGGTTTTCGGACGAGATCATGCCCTCACAAGAAGATAAAGCGACGAATATGATCCGGCATGGCTGGATCATGTTCCAGGGAATGCGGAGTCGGCTGTGACACATTTCGTTCTCATCGGGCTGGGCGTCCTGATTGCCGTGCTGACCGTGGTCAGCTGCTTCGGCCTGCTGCCGTCGCTGCGGATCGTGCCCGACAACACCCATTTCGACTTCACCCGCTTTCGCCGCATCAGCTTTCCGATTTCGGCGCTGCTTTCGATTGTCGCGATCACGCTGTTCTTTACCCATGGGCTGAATTTCGGCATCGACTTCAAGGGCGGCACGCTGCTGGAAGTACGGGCCAAATCCGGCACCGCCGATATCCCGTCGATGCGCGCGACCCTGGGCGGTCTCGGTCTCGGCGATGTCCAGCTGCAGCAGTTCGGCGGGCCTGCCGAGGTGCTGATCAGGGTCGCCGAACAGCCCGGCGGCGACGCCGCGCAGCAGGTGGCGGTGCAGAAGGTTCGCGGCGCGCTCGGCGATGCCGTCGACTACCGCCGTGTCGAGGTGGTCGGACCGCGCGTCTCCGGCGAATTGCTGGCCTACGGCATGCTCGGCCTGATGCTCGCGATCTTTTCGATCCTGATCTATCTCTGGTTCCGGTTCGAATGGCAGTTCGCGCTCGGCGCCATGATCGCCAACGTCCACGACATCGTGCTGACCATCGGCTTCATGTCGATCACGCAGGTCGATTTCGATCTCACCAGCATCGCGGCGCTGCTGACGATTCTCGGCTATTCGCTGAACGACACCGTCGTGATCTATGACCGGATTCGCGAAATGCTGCGGCGTTACAAGAAAATGCCGATGCCGGAACTGCTCAACGAATCGATCAACTCGACGCTGTCGCGCTCGATCATCACCCACGTCACGGTGACGCTGGCGCTGCTGGCGCTGTTGCTGTTCGGCGGCAACGCCATTCACAGCTTCACGGCGGTGATGATGTTCGGCGTGGTGCTGGTCGGCACCTACACCTCGATCTTCATCGCGGCGCCGATCCTGATCTATCTCGGCGTCGGCAACCACCGCGACGCGCCGGACAAGCCGGATAAGCCGTCGAAAAAATGACCGCAGCTGACCGCCCGGACGCTCCGCATCTTCCGAGATCGGCGCCGATCGAGGCCTACGGCAATGGCGGCTTCGTCTTCGCGGACATGTCGCATCGCGGCTCATTGCTGTGCCTGCCGGATGCGATCTGGGCCTGGCCGGTCACCCGGCCCGAGGATATCGACAGGGCCTCGCTGGCCCGGTCTTCGCTGCCGCCGACGGCATCGATACGCTGATCATCGGCACCGGCACTGCGGTCTGGCTGCCGCCATCGGCGCTGCGCGAGGCGTTGCGCGCGGTGAAGGTGGTGCTGGACCCGATGCAGACCGGTCCTGCGATCCGCACCTACAACATCATGATCGGCGAGCGGCGGCGGGTCGCGGCGGCGCTGATCGCGGTGCCATGAGCGGCGCGGACCGGCGGCGGCGAGGCCGCCGGCTTCTGCGCCGAACTGGTGCGCGGCCATGATTTTCCCCGCTACGCCTCCACGCTGTTTCTGCCGGCGGCCCAGCGCCGCGGCCTGCTGGCGCTTTATGCCTTCAACGTCGAGATTTCCCGCGTGCACGAGCAGGTGAGCCAGCCGCTGCCCGGCGAAATGCGCCTGCAATGGTGGACCGACATGCTCGCGGGCGCAGGCCATGGCGGTGTCGAGGGCAATCCGGTCGCGGCCGAACTGCTGCTGGCGATCCGGAACTGGCGGTCTGCCGGTCGAGCGGCTGTCGCGCCTGATCGACGAGCATCAGTTCGATCTCTACAACGATCCGATGCCGACCATGGCGGCGCTGGAAGGCTACATCGACGACACCTCGTCGGCGCTGTTTTCGCTCGGCGCGCGGATTGCCGGCTGGCAGTCCGACGCGATCGAGCATCTCGCGCGCCATGCCGGGCTGGCGCAGGGCATGGCGCAGGTGATGGCGGCATTGCCGCTGGACGCCTCGCGGCGTCAATTATTCGTGCCGCTGCAAGTGCTGCAAAGCCACGGCAGCGACATCGAGGAAGTGTTCGCGGGCAAGCAGACGCCGAAACTGCGCGCGGCGCTGGATCAGCTGATCGGCGAGGCGCGGGGACATCTGAAGACGGCATTTGCGCTGCTGGAGAACGCGCCGCCGCAGGCGAGGCCGGTATTCCTGCCGCTGGCGACGGTCGGCCGCGATCTGAAGCGGATGTCGCGTGCCGACAGCGATCCCTTCATGCCGCACGCCACGTCGAGGCTTCGGACGCTGTGGACGCTGTGGCGGGCGTCGCGGTCGCGGGAGTTCCGATCGTGACGATGTGATTGTTCGACGCAGCATTGCATTAAGCCGTCATACTCCGCGAAAGCGGAGTATCAGTACGCTGCGGCTTCTCGGACCTATCGCTCACGGCTCTGGAATACTTGATCACCCCCCTTCGCGGGTGATGACAGCCTTGGGCGGCATGCGCCTCACACAGACGGCGGCGTCAGATCGGCTGCTTCAAAATTGAATCGGTCGCGCAGGTTCTTGCGCGATTCCAGAATGTCTTTCAGGAACGCGCGGTCGGTCTCGCTCGTCATCAGCGGCTCGATCAGATCGAGCTGGTTCATCGCGACCAGCTGCAGGATCTCGATGCGGGTCCTGCCGCCGCTGTCGCGCGGCAGAGCCTGCACCACCTGGATATGCTCGGGCGGCTTTGCGGCCTTTGGCGGCTGCAAGCTCGTTGCGCAGTTGCGCCTCGAGCGCGGTCTGGTCGGCCTCGACGAAGGCATAGAGCCCGACGCCGGTGCGGCGGTCGGCGAACGCGACAATGGCGGTGTCGCGGACGTCAGGATTGTTCCGGATCAGATCGATCAGCACCGGGGCATCATTGACCAGCCGCCGGCCGCCGCCTTCGCGATCGGTGAAATTGAACAGGCCGCGCGTGATGGCGCGGTAGACTTTCTTGCCGGTCGTGAGCCAGATGCTGGCGACAAAGCGATTTGCGCGCCGAGAATCTTGCGTTCCTTCGGCGTCAGCGCTTCCGGTGCATAACTGCGCTTGTGCTTGAGGAGATGCCGGAGATCCTCATAGGCGGCGATCCGGAACAGCCGGCTGCGCGTCGCGAAAGCAGACCGCGAGCTGGAAGTCCGTCACATAGGCCTGGCCGTCGCTGCCGCGCAGCCAGTTCTGCTCCTTGGCAAGATCGTTGTGGCAGATGCCGGCGCGATGCAGCTTGCGCAGCGCCGCCTTGGCGGAACGGAAATAGGCGACATCGCCGAATGGCTTTGCGAGATGCAGCGCCACCCCGTTGATGAAGCCGCGCACCAGCGCCTGCCGGCCGGCCCATAGCAGTTCCGGCCCGACATGCAGGTCGCGCGCCAGCGCCAGCGCGCGGCGTTCGCGCGCGAACAGATGGCGCGCCGGGATGTAGGACCACCACGGCACCTGATCGAGCCGGCGCAACACCGCATCGACTTCGCCGGCAGCGCTGGCGAAAGCGGCCGCGCTCGACCGTGGAAAACACGTCGCGCTTCAGCAGCACGCCTTCGGTCCATTGCGCCGACAGAACGGCGGCGTCGTCCTTGGGCAAGCTCATGAATGGCTCACGCCGCCGCCGCAACGTGCAGGCTGTCGGCGATCCATCGATCGAGATCCGCCAGCGCGCGGGCGCTGATCGCCTGTTTCTTGGCGACGGTCTTTTCGTTGCCGCGCAGCCGCGTACCGTCGGGGTTTCTGGTCGGCGGGCTGGCGAGCGGCGGAAACAGTCCGAAATTGATGTTCATCGGCTGGAACGAGCGCGGGCCGGCGTCGATGGTCTCGATGTGGCCGCCGGTGATGTGGCCGAGCAGCGACGCCGAGCGCCGTCGTCGACGGCGGCGGCGCCAGCGATCGCGAGCGCGGCATCGGCCGCGGCATAGAGGCCGGCGATCAGCCCGATGCTGGCGGATTCCACATAGCCTTCGCAGCCGGTCATCTGTCCGGCGAAGCGCAGCCGCGGCTGCGCCCGCAGCCGCAACTGCGCGTCCAGCAGTTTGGGCGAGTTCAGGAAGGTGTTGCGATGCAAGCCCCCGAGCCGGGCGAATTCGGCCTTCTCGAGCCCGGGGATGGTGCGGAAGACGCGTTGCTGCGCGCCGTGCTTCAGCTTGGTCTGGAAGCCGACCATGTTGTAGAGCGTGCCGAGCTTGTTGTCCTGGCGCAGCTGCACGATGGCGTAGGCCTTCACGGTCGGATCGTGCGGATTGGTGAGCCCGACCGGCTTCATCGGCCCGTGACGCAGGGTCTCGCGGCCGCGTTCGGCCATCACCTCGATCGGCAGGCAGCCGTCGAAATAGGGCGTGTTGGTTTCCCACTCCTTGAAGTCGGTCTTTTCGCCGGCGATCAGCGCGTCGACGAAGCCGTCGTATTGCTCCTTGGTCATCGGGCAATTGATATAATCGGCGCCGGTGCCGCCGGGGCCGACCTTGTCGTAGCGCGACTGAAACCACGCCGCCGACATATCGATGGAATCCCTGTGCACGATCGGGGCGATCGCATCGAAGAACGCCAGCGCGTTTTCATCGGTGAGCTCGCCGAATCGCGTCGGCGAGCGGCGCGGAGGTCAACGGCCCGGTTGCGATGATGACATTGCGCCAGTCCGCAGGCGGCAGGCCGTCGACTTCGGCGCGATCGAATTTCGATCAGGGGATGGTCGTGCAGGGCCCTGGTGACGGCGGCGGAAAATCCGTCGCGGTCGACCGCCAGGGCGCCGCCGGCGGGAACCTGGTTGGCGTCGGCCGCACGCATGATCAGCGACCCCAGCCGGCGCATTTCGGCGTGCAGCAGCCCGACCGCGTTGTTGGCGGCATCGTCGGAACGAAACGAATTGGAGCACACCAGTTCGGCGAGGCCATCGGTGCGATGGGCCTCGGTCATCCGGTCGGGGCGCATTTCGTGCAGGATTACGCGGATGCCTGCACTGGCGACCTGCCAGGCCGCTTCCGAGCCGGCGAGGCCGGCGCCGACGATATGCACGGTTTCAGATGGAGATGGGATGCCTGTCATAGGCACAGAGGTAGCGCGTTTTCTGGGCACAGTGGAATGCAGACGCCTGGCGGATACGACAACGCCCGCGGCGAGGCGGGCGTTATCCGTTCGGCGGTCGGCCAGAAGGGGATCAGCCGTTGTAGGTGCCGGCTGCAACGCGCGGAATGTCCGAGCGATCCAGGCCGATATCGGCCAGTTCGCGATCGCTAAGCTGGGCCAGTTCGCTGACATTGCGCTGATAGTCCCGGAACGCCTGGATCATGCGGATGAGCGAGAGCAACATGGGTAGTCTCCTTGTCTTCACGATTCAGCTCTTGGGGGAAGCCTCATCGTTGAAATGAATATAGCCCAGCGTTTCGCAACTGCGGAAGTTCCAATGCTGCGGTGCAGCTAAGTCTAAAACGCATAGCGCTGGTAAGGAATGATTAACCTTTCGGCATGGCTGCCCAAGCCAGCGGCCAAGCGGCAGCCTGGCGCCAAAATCCCAACAAAAGCCCCTAAAATAGCGGTATCGTCGCGTTCCCTGATGGGAACAAAGCTGGCCATGGTAGAGCGCAATTCAAGGATAAACCACTGAAAGCGTGGGTTCCACGGACCCATTTATCGTGCCCCAATCTTGGTACCTCATGCGTGGTTCGCATATGTCGTCCCAAAATGAATGAAAAATCATTAGTTTAGGTGCGGTGCGATAACCAGGACGGGAAGGCCCCGTCGGAATGTGAGTCGCCGCGAGGTTTGTCTTTTTGAAATCGCGAAACTCACCGGACTTCAACACCGAGAGGCGTCGCGCCTTAGTCGCCGGCGTCACGGAGGTTCGACGAGACGTTAGCGGCTTGCGATTGGGCCGGTGATTCGCGGCGCGATGTTGAAGCGAGAGATCGGCGAGCGACGCCGACGAAGGCTCCGCCTATGAAACGGACGCCGATGGATTTGGAAACAGCCCCTGCAGTTCGGCGACGTTGCGTTACACGTCAATGCGACGGACGCGAGCTGCAGACCGCGATGCTCGACGGCAAGATGGGCGTTTGCGCGGTGCACCTCAACAAGGCCATGCATGCGGGCATGACGAAGTAAGCCTGACGCGGAGGGGGCCGGTTGCGTCGCGATCGGCCCAGTGCGTATTCCGCCAACCATATCCTCGGGGGCTGAATCCGGGAAGATTTCCTAAATCGGCGACGGCAACATGTTCAGGGCGCGTGCGCGAGCTGGTTTGCGAAATACGCGATCGTCTTCGCGTAGACCTCGCTCTTGTTCCATTGCTGGATCACGTTGAAATTCGCGCTGCCGGGCTCCCAGCCCTTGCCGCGCTGCCAGCCGTAAGAGGCGAGAAAATTTGCCGTCGATGCCAGCACGTCGGGCGCGCTGTGAATGAGGTCGCGATGGCCGTTGGCGTCGAAGTCGACGGCGTATTTGACATAGGATGACGGCATGAACTGGGTCTGGCCGATCTCGCCGGCCCAGGCGCCGTGCATTTCCGCAGGCGCGAGATCGCCGCGCTCGATCAGGCGCAGCGCGTCCATCAACTCCGCCCGGAACATCTCCGATCGGCGGCAATCGTAGGCCAGTGTCGCCAGCGAACGGATCGTCGGAAACTTTCCGACGTTGACGCCAAAATCGGTTTCCAGCCCCCAGATCGCCACCAGCACCTCGCCCGGGACGCCGTAGCTTTGTTCGATGCGCCCGAGCACCGATCCATATTGCTTCATCATGTTGCTGCCGCGCGTGAGGCGGGGAGGCACCATGCGGCCGGAAAACTCCTCGAAACTCTGGCTGAAGACAGCCTGCGAATGATCCCGGGAGAGCACCGCGCGGTCCAGCGTCACGCCGTTCAGGCCGGAAGCGATGGCAGCCTGGGAGATGCCCTTGGCGGCGGCGTCGTTCTTGAAATCGCCGAGCCACGCCTCAAAGCTGCCGGTGCCGCAGCTCGCCGCCAGCGCCGGCGCAGCCGGCAGCATCAGCGCAGCGCCGACCATGAAGGCTCTGAGAACGAAGCGAAGATTCATCGGAACTGCCAGCACGGGTATCGATTCGCCATGAAGGGGGTGGTAACCGGGCGACCCGAAATGTCGGTGGCAACCGCGGCTAAAACAAGGCTGCCGGCGCGAGTAGATGGTGCCCGCGCGAATTGAGCAGCGTCAAACCGCCGGTCGAGATCGACCGGCGGTTTGATCGCAGGGGCTTGCTCCCCGTGAGCCTGTCAGCGGTCCTTGCGCAGCCGTGGGAACAAATTGGCCGGGAAATCCACCGCCGAGCGCCGCTCGCGGGCCGGGCGGGGAGCAATCGGCTGCGGGTTGGGATCCGGCGCGATCACCTTGCGATAGAGATGCCAGGTGGCGTGGCCGAGCAGCGGGATGACGACGGCAAGCCCGAGGAAGAACGGCAGCGATCCCACGACCGGCAGCACCGCGACGATCAATCCCCATGCCGCCATCGGCACCGGGTTTTTCGCAACGGCGCGCAGCGACGTCACCATGGCATCCCCGGCGCCGGCGTGACGGTCGAGTATCAGCGGGAAGGAAACCACGCCGACGCACAGTGCAACCACGGCAAACAGGAAGCCGACGCTGCAACCGACGATGATCAGCCACCATCCCTGGGGCGTCGTCAGCACGCGCTCCGAACGTCTGGCTGCACAAACAGGTGATGGCCAAGCTCGCCGCCAATGGCGGCAAGCTACCGCCTGACATCAAGCATTAGCGACAAGCACTAACGGCAAGAATTTAGATTGTCTGCCGCGATCTCGAAGGCCCGCGTTGTCGCGGGCCTTTTTCGTGCCGCCCGCGCGGGTCCAGCCATCGCCTTGCTGGGCGCAACCCACCGGGCTAGATACGCAGCCGGACCGGAAGAACGCGCCAACAGGAGGATGCCCATGGCTACCGTCGATCGCAGGACCGTTCTCGCCACCGGCGCGCTGGCGCTGACGGGCGCTGCGACACAGGCCGGTCGCGCCGAGGCGCAAGCCGGCCCAAAACCGATTTTTGCCGTGGCCGCGACCACGATCCCGATCGTCGGTGAAGCGGATGTGTTTCCGGTGCGCCGCATCTATTGCATCGGCCGCAATTATGCGGCGCACGCGATCGAGCGTGGCTCCGACCCGACGCGAGAGCCGCCGTTCTTCTTCCAGAAGCCGACCGACGCGATCCAGAACGTCGCGACCGGCGCGGTCGCGGACCATCCCTATCCGTCGCTGACCAGGAATTATCACCACGAGGTCGAACTGGTGGCGGCGCTGAAATCCGGCGGCACCAATATCGCGCCGGAGCAGGCGCTCGAGCATGTCTACGGCTATGCGCTCGGCCTCGACATGACCCGGCGCGATCTGCAGAACGGCATGGCGGCCGAAAAGAAGCCGTGGGAAATCGGCAAGAGTTTTGACCACGCCGCCGTGCTCGGCCCGATCCACCCGGTGGCGAAGTCTGGACATTTCACCAAGGGCGCGATCTCGCTGGCCGTCAACGGAACGGTGCGGCAGAATTCCAACCTCGACAAGATGATCTGGAGCGTGGCCGAGCAGATCTCAAAACTGTCCGAGGCGTTCGAGCTGAAGGCCGGCGACATCATCTATTCCGGCACGCCCGAAAATGTCGGCCCGGTGGTGAAGGGCGACGTGCTGCTGTGCAAGCTGGAAGGCCTGCCGGACATGTCGATCAGGATCGTTTGAGGGGGGCTCGTCATTCCGGATGCGCCGCAAGGCGTGCGCCGGAAGGACGAACGGTGTCTTGTTCAGCCCGCCAGATCCGCGAACTCCGGATGCTTGTGCAGATAATCCACCACGAACCCGCAGCCGGCGACCACCTTCAGTCCATCGGCGCGGACCAATTGCAGCGCGCCCTGCACCAGTTCCGAGGCGATGCCGCGGCCGCGCAAGTTCCGCGGCGTCTCGGTGTGGGTGATGATGACGGCGCCGGGCGCGAGCCGGTAATTGGCGAACGCCACGGCGCCTTCGACGTCGAGTTCGAATCGGCTTTGGAGTTTGTTGTCACGGACGGCGGTCATGTCGGGCTCATTTCAAGAGATCGGCTGTGTCGGGGGGCTTGTCGATGTAGGCTTTGACAAATGGGCACTGCGCGATCACCTTCAATCCGTCCGATCGCACCTGATCGAGCGCGCCCTTTGTTTGCCAGATATCGTCAGGTCACTTCTTTCAGGGAGTCGGTGAGCATGTCGCGGATCGACCAGGCTTCGCCGTCGCTGCTGCCGCTGATATCGTCGATTTTCCATTGTCCGTCGTCGCGTACGAAATTGTAGCGGATCGTGTTGTCGGCCGGCCTGGTGCGCGGCGCGCCCCGGCCGGCGATGGTGACCGCGATGACGGCCTTGTCGGCGTCGAGCTTCTCCGCAACCGCGTTGAACGATTTGACGTCCGGCTCCTGCGAATTGGTGACGGGATCGAAATCCACCGGCCCGACATCGCCCTTCGGGGTATGGGCATCGGCCGCCGCCCACAATTTGACCAGCGATTTGGAGAGATATTTCGCCTTCGCCGCGTTGCTTTCGATGACGAACGCGCCGCCGCTGTTCCCCTTGCCCTTTGCCACGCGCGCGTAGATGGCATTGACGATCGCCAACGGATCGTTCGGCGAGGGCGATGCGGCCAGGGCAGGTTGCGATAGCCGGCCGGAAGACAATGCGGCCATGCCGGTCAACATCAGCGCTCGGCGGGTGATCATGGCGGTCCTCATATCAGTTATCTCTGTGCTTATAGGCCGGAACGCGTGTAGACCAGAACGCGTCGTTCCGATCATGGTTGTGCGCGCGGAAAGCGTCGCCTGGAGTCTACCTATCATGGCCAGCCAAAAAGGCCCCAACATCAAGAAAAAGCAGAAGTGCAAGAATTGCGAGGGCAAGGGCCTGCTGAAGAAGGGTGACAAAGTCGTAAAATGCCAGCGCTGTGGCGGAACCGGGCTGCGCTGAGTTCGCCTCCGTTATGCCCTGGACGGAGCCCCCGAGGCCATTAACAAACGTCCCTGAATCTGGTTCAACTTGCGCGAAGGCGTCGCCCGCGAAGCCGGGTCCACCCATTGCCTGTCTGTTCCAGGGAGAATTGATCCATGAAGCTCATCGTCACCTTGCTCGGCGTCATCCTGCTCGTCGTCGCCGCGGTCTATTTCCTGGTGCCGGCCGATCAACTGCCGGGATTTTTCCCCGGGCACGAGGCCGGCGTGACCCATGCGCATACCAAGCACGGCATCGTCGCCGCCGTGGTCGGCGTGGTGCTGCTGGCGGCGGGAGTGTGGATGGGGCGGAGGTGAGGGCACCCGAACCGAATACGGCGCCGCTGGGCGGCGTGACCCCGATGTCGCGCCGGGTGATGAATCTCGCGCATCTCGTTACCCAGAATGCCCGCCGGCATGGCGACCGCGTCGGCTTGATCTGGGGCGACCGGTCCTGGACCTGGCGCGAGATCGACGGCCAGGTCTCGGCGCTGGCGGCAGCACTCGCCGCGCGCGGCATCGTCAAGGGCGACCGCATCCTGGTTCATTCCAAGAATTGCGACGAGATGTTCTGGTCGATGTTTGCGGCGTTCCGGCTCGGCGCGGTCTGGGTGCCGACCAATTTCAGGCTGATGCCGGACGAGGTGGCCTGGCTCGCGACTTCCTCCGGCGCCAGGGCCTTTCTGTGTCACGGCGATTTTCCCGACCATGCGGCCGCGGTGCAAGCGGCGAGCCCGGCGCTCGCCTTCATCTGGCGGATCGGCGAGGGCGCGTTCGGCGAAAGCTCCGTCAGCGAGGCGATCATCAGCGCATGCCGGCGCCGGGATCGCGGAGGCGACGGTCGACTACGACGATCCCTGCTGGTTCTTTTTCACCTCGGGCACCACCGGGCGTTCCAAGGCGGCGGTGCTGACCCACGGCCAGATGGCTTTTGTCATCACCAACCACCTCAGCGACCTGATGCCGGGCACCACCGAGCACGATGCGTCGCTGGTGGTGGCGCCGCTGTCGCATGGCGCCGGCGTGCATCAGCTGGTGCAAACCGCGCGCGGCGTGCCGACCATCCTGCTTTCCACGGAGCGTTTCGATATCGACGAGGCGTTCCGCCTGATCGAGCGGCACCGCGTCAGCAACATCTTCACGGTGCCGACCATCCTGAAGATGATGGTCGAACATCCCGCCGTCGACCGCTACGACCACTCATCGCTGCGCTACGTCATCTATGCCGGCGCACCGATGTACCGCGAGGACCAGAAGGCCGCGCTGAACAAGCTCGGCAAGGTGCTGGTGCAATATTTCGGCCTCGGCGAGGTCACCGGCAACATCACGGTGCTGCCGTCGCGATCTGCACGACCCCGAGGACGGGCCGCAGGCGCGGATCGGCAGCTGCGGCTTTGAGCGCACCGGCATGCAGGTCTCGATCCAGGGCGATGACGGCCGCGAACTCAAACCGTTCGAGACCGGCGAGATCTGCGTCATCGGCCCCGCCGTGTTCGCCGGCTACTACGACAACCCCGAGGCCAACGCCAAGGCGTTTCGCGACGGCTGGTTCCGCACCGGCGATCTCGGCCACATGGACGACGCAGGATTTTGTCTATATCACCGGCCGCGCTTCCGACATGTACATTTCAGGCGGATCCAACATCTACCCGCGCGAGGTCGAGGAGAAGATCCTCACCCATCCCGCGCATCGGCGAGGTCGCGGTGCTCGGCGTGCCCGATCCGTTCTGGGGCGAGGTCGGTATCGCCGTCTGCGTCGCGCGTGAGGGCGCAAGCGCTGTAACCGAGGCGGACATGGCCGCGTTCCTTGCGCCGAAAGTATCGCGCTACAAGATGCCAAAACGCTTCTTCTTCTGGGATGCGCTGCCGAAGTCCGGCTACGGCAAGGTGCCGAAGCGGCTGGTCCGCGACGAGCTGGAAGCCCGCGGGCTGCTCGATCTCACCGCCAAGCCGACCAGCTGACGATGCGCCGCATCGCTCAGCCCGGCCCAATCGCGCCCGAGCGCATTCAATGGGTCGAGGCGCGCGGCCGCGCCTTCTCCTTCACGCTGTGAGGCGGGCTTGCCACTGCTGGAAGCCGCGCGCCGCGGCTTTGCGGCGGAAGGATTTGCGGCGGTACCCTGAACATCAGGGGCGGCGCGCTCGGCCCGTTCGCCTATGTGATGCCGGCGCTTTCCAAAACCGGCGCGAACGCCGCGTTCTACAGCGACACTTTTCGACCCGCTGGCGTCGTCAGGCTCAAGATGGCGGCAATGACGCTCGGACAGCGCGACGGCGCCGCCTTCTTCCATTGCCATGCGTTGTGGACGGAAGCCGACGGGCACGTGCAGTGGCGGCCATATCCTGCCCGAGGAAACCATTGTCGCCGAGCCTTTCGAGGTGGATGCTTTCGGCCTCGATGGCGCGGTCTTCATCGCCGAGCCTGACCCCGAAACCAATTTCAAGCTGTTCGGGCCGGTAGCTGCGGCGAGCGTGGATGCCGAAACCACCAGCCGCGCCTTTGCGCTGCGGCTGCGGCCGAACCAGGATTTCGCCGGCGCGCTCGAAACCTTCTGCCACCAGCGCGGGATTTTTCGCGCCAAACTCCATGGCGGCGTCGGCAGCACCATCGGCGCTTGCTTCGCCGACGGCCGAAGCGTGGTGCCGTTCGCGACCGAACTGGCTGTGAGCTCCGGCGCGGTCGCGTCTGGCCGCTGCCGCCACGCTAAAGACCGAGCTCGATGTCGCCGTTGTCGACTATCTCGGCGGCCTCGCCGAGGGGACGCTGGTGTGCGGCGACAATCCGGTGCTGATGACGATGGAGCTGGTGCTGGAAGTGCTGGGCGAGGCGGCGAGGCCTTAGCGGCCTTGGCTTTTCAGATGTGATTTTCAAGCAAGTTCGTCGTTGCGAGCCAACGGGTCACGCGAATGCGCGCCCGATGACAGGCTCCGCGAAGCAATCCATGGAGTTCCAACAAAGAAAGCTGGATTGCTTCGTCGCTTCGCTCACTCGCAATGACGTCACTCTGATCCCCCGGGCAAATCAGTTTGCGTTCGACACCGCCAGACGCATCCGTTCGCACCTTCTCGATCCATCGCGTGGAAGACCGACCCGGCCAAAACCCCCTTCCATAGACCTAATGTTCCTGTCATGTTCCATAGGTTGGGGAAGCAAGGTCTTAAGTCGCAACAACGCGGCGCGGGGGCGGGGACCATGGGCTCGAAACGAAGCCGAACGATCAACATGCCCGCGCCGTATCTGCGGCGGATCTGGCTCGATCCGTCGCGCATCGACGACCGCGCGGCCTATCCGTTCTGCCTGCCTTTGCTGAAAGATGATTTTGAACTGAGCTTCGATCGCTCGATCACGATCATCGCCGGCGAAAATGGCACCGGCAAATCCACGCTGCTCGAAGGGATCGCCGTGCTGGCCGGCTACGACGAGGCCGGCGGCGGCAAGGGCTACATGTCGGTCGATCATTCAAATGCGATCGAGAAGATGGGCGGTCGTCTCTCGACCGCACTTCGCGCAAGCTGGCTGCCCAGGATTACCAACGGGTGGTTCTTCCGCGCGGAAAGCTTCTTCTCGGTCGCAAGGTACCTGGACAAGGCGGCTCTGGATGACCCATTTAAGCCACCCCCGCCGGACTTCCTTTCCCATTCCCACGGTGAGGGTTTTTTGCGCTTCTTCGAGGAGCGCTGTCAGCGCCAGGGCATCTTCATCTTCGACGAACCGGAATCGGCGCTGTCGCCGGCGCGGCAGATGGAATTTTTGAAGCTGATGCGGCGGATGGAGGACTCCACGATTTGCCAGGTCATCATGGCCACGCATTCGCCCATGCTGATGGCGTATCCGGGCGCGCGGCTGCTGCGGTTGTCGAAATATGGGCTGGAGCCGGTGAGTGTGAAGGACACGGACCACTACAGGGTCATGCGCGAATTCTGCGCCGATCCGGCGGGGTTTGTAGAGGCGGTGATGGAGGAATGATCGCTTCGCTGCCTGGTCGCTCCTCCGCCTTTCACCGCGGAGCGATTTGGGTAATTTGCCCACGACAGCCGTTCGTGATGCCGCCCAAAATCTCCTCCAGCTTCAATGTAGAGGTCGGTGGAGGGAACTTCTGGCCGGTGGACACCGCCAAGCTGCTAACACCCGGTTAAGGAAAATTCCGTATGATGGGCTATTGCTAGTTTTGCTTTGAAATCATGAGCCACGACTTCGGTTTTCTCCGATTGGCTTTGAAATGCTCGTTCATTTCGTCACCGATGAACCGACGAAGATCCCGGCCGTCCGCGCGATGCTGGAGCCGCGATATCGCGTTGTCTCCTATCTGCTCGGAGCGGTCGACACCCAAACAGGTTCAGACGGCGTGCTGCTGGTTGATGCCGACCTGCGGAGGGCGGTTCGTGTCGAACAGGTCAGGCTTGCTCTGAAGCAGCTGGGTTGCATTCCTGAAAAACTGTTTGTCGTCGGAAGCCATCTTCACCACATGGTTGCGCGGGCATATGCGCTCGGAGCGACCGCGGTGGTTTCGGGTCCGGGAGAAATTGTAGACAAGCTGGCGCAGATCGAAGTCGTGCAGAAGGCCACACAGACCGCCATTGCCGCACCCGAAATCGCAGCCAGCGCGGCGGCCTTCGCGTCCATGTTCGCGGCGATACGGAGCGGCAAACCGATAAACCTTTCAGATGCCGATAACGCCACATTGCAAATCGTCAACGGCATCGCACAAAACGGGCTTGGCGCGTGGCTGGATGACGTTCGCCGCTATCATGAAGGAACGTTCCAACATTGCCTGCTGGTAACCGGAGTGGCAGTCGGCTTCGCTTTGGACATTCGGTTCGCCGGTCTGGATGTAAAGCGGCTCGGAGTAGCGGCAACCCTCCATGACATCGGGAAGGCCCGTATTCCCTTATCGATTCTCGACAAGCCCGGACGCCTTGACCCGGGTGAAGAAGAGATCATGAAACGCCATCCGGTTATCGGGTATGAATTATTGAAGGATCTCTCAGGCATCAGCCCGGACATTCTTGATGGGGTGAGACACCACCACGAATATCTGGACGGCTCCGGTTATCCCGATGCGCTCATGGCGCCGGATATTTCCGATCTGGTAAGATTGCTGACGATCTCCGACATCTTCGCCGCTCTGATCGAGGCGCGGCCGTACCGAGCGGCAATGTCGGGCCGGGACGCCTACAAAATTCTGTGCGGTATGGACGGAAAGCTGGAACAACCCCTTGTAAAGGCCTTCCGTAACGTAGCGCGTGCGGCGTGAAGCGAATTCGTGGAATCAAGACCGGTCCGACACGAGCGTAATCCGGGTTCTATCCATTTGGAGCTAAACAGTCATGGCTACGGCGGCACCAGCGCCTTTGATCGCGGAACTCGATGACGCCGTAACAGGCGGGTCCCCCGAGCGGCGTGAGCAAATTCTCAAACAGGTGACGGACTTGTTCCTGTCTGATGCCCGTCGTCTCGATGAAGCCCAGACGAGTGTCTTTGATGAAATCTTTGTTCGGCTGATTGAGCGGTTAGAGGTAACAACGTTAGCCCGTCTTAGCGTCATTCTGTCCGAAACAGACACGGCTCCGCGACGGGCGGTCCGTCAACTTGCGTTTCACGCTGACGCCGCGGTGGCCGCGCCAGTCCTGACCAAGTCTGACCGCCTGTCCGAACAGGACCTGATCGAAATCGCCAACACCCGCGGTCCGCAACATTTATTGGCAATCGCCGGCAGACATACCCTCAACGAAGCACTGACCGATGCGTTGATAAGACGTGGCGACGCCGCTGTGTCCAACGCGCTGGCACTCAATGGCGTGGCGTGTTTCTCCGAATGCGGATACGCGACGCTGGTCGGAAGGGCCGAGCGTGACGAAAGCCTGACGGAAAAACTCGGCCTTCGGTTGGATATTCCCGGCAACCTGCTGCGGGAGCTTCTTGCAAGGGCCACCGACGCAGTGCGGGCGCGTTTTTTGACCGCGCCGCGGCCGGTGATGCGAAACAAGACCCAGGCGCCGATTGAAGCCGTCAGCGCCGATCCGCCGGATCTGACACACTATACACAGGCGCAGAACGAGATGGTTGCGCTCAATCGCGCCGGCAAGCTGAATGACTCGACGCTGAATCAGTTTGCGGTAAGGCGCGAATACACCAACGTGGTGGCGGCGCTCGCATTTAAGTCAGACGTGAATATCGAGACCATTCACCCCTTGATCAACAGCGACCGGCTCTATGGACTGATCGTCGCGTGCAAGGCCGCCAGACTGAACTGGTCAACCACGACGATGATCATCCGCAACCGGCCGGCGTGCCCACCGGCCACCGCACAGGAACTCGAACAAGGCCTGGAAGTTTTTCAGGCGCTGTCGCTATCGGTGGCGCAATGGACAATCCGGTTCGGGGCGGACCGCATCGCTGCGAAGGCGAAGGAACGTTCGGGTGCGCCGGTCGCGTGATTTTCTTGCTTCTCCCCGCGGAGTTTATCATCCGGCGGCGCTTCGCGCCGGCCCGGTGGCGAAGCCACCCGTTCCGCAAGGGGAGGGGGAAGAATAATCGCGCCGCGCCCATGGCGAAGCGCCGGCAACCGCGTTTACACCGGATATCGTGCAAGGCAAATTGAATTCATGACACCACTGTCTGGGCAAATGCGATACTCAATTCACGGTAAAACGCTTGAGGCGAAACAAGCTCGCATCTTGATCAACGCGCTGGTCGATTGCGCAAAGGCGGGGATCAAATCGAGTTTCGTGATCAAGAGAATGATTTACGGAATCTCGGTTTACCTGGAATGCGGGAATGTCGGGAGGGAGAACTGGAACACGTACCACCGCGTCAGTGACGCCGCCAGGCAGGTGCGAGCGTCGGGCGACAAGGACTGGAAAAGCAACGTCACGTTTGAACATGCGCGCCCGCTGGCCAGGATGTATCAGATGTTTCTGGATGAGCGGGCAACCCTGACCCTTGAAAGGGCAGCGTTCATCATTGCTGAATATCCGCCTGTCCTGATCACGATGGAAGAAGAACTCCGAATGACAAAACTCGGATTTAAACATGACGGCGCGCCGGAGCAGCGATACGCCGAGATTCCGATTTCCGGTTTCAGCCTGCGTTCAGGGGACGCCGTGCCGGGCTGATGCTCTATCGATTGCGGCGCTTCGCCTTACCGTAACTTGCGCACGTGAATGTTGATGTCGAGATCGATCCCGGTCACGCATTTCTGCGTCGCCTTGTGCGAGCCGCCCTCATGCCACCGGCCGTGACGTGTCCGGGCGTTTTTGACGTTGGCGAGTTTCAGACACCGCCATTGCGGCAGCTTGCCGCTGCTTTCCCCGCCAAACTGCCACGCCAGCACGGCTTCCTCGCCGTTCTTGTCGGTGCCAATGATGTGAGGACACAATTCGCGATAGCGTCCGTCATAAGTGCAGACCACCTGCTGCTCGCCGAGGATGGCGTCGCGGAAGAGGGCATAGGTCGGGCTGGGCATTGCGGCGTGCACCCTGACGAAACCTGGTTTCGTCTGATATCTTGGGATCGAAGGTGCCGAATGTCAGGCCTTTCGACGAGAATGCAAGGATAGATCCTGACCACGTGTCCCACGAACGCATCGAAATAAACCCCGATATCATGGACGGCAAAGCGGTCGTCCGCGGTACACGCCTGCCGGTGGAGTTGATTCTGCGCAAACTCGGCGCCGGCATCTCGCCCGAGGCGATCCTGGCGGATCACCCGCGTTTGACCCATGAGGACATCAATGCCGCGCAGGCATTTGCCGCCGATTATCTCGCCGACCCGTGGCTGTAGGGGCGCAATGGTGAAGCATATTGCGCCGGAGTGCGAGCGACAGTGGAGGCGGAATATAGTTCGTTATTCCGCCCCTTCGCGCTGGAAGTGCGTTTGTCGGAGGATGCTGTAGGGCCCAACGCGCAAAGCGTTGCGTCACTTGTTTCGGGGGACAGATGGGATTTGCGCTTCACCTTTCCGCCGGCTTAATACTATAAGTTGTAGTACCAACATCAAATAGATTCCCCCGCTTATGATTGCTGCGCTGAATATAGCGAGCAGCATCTTCCCCGAAATATCGCAACGTAGTTGAAGGTAGAGCATGGAAATCGTTCGCAGATGGAAAAGGACGGGGCTGAGAATCCTCGATTCAGTTATGCGTCCACGGGACGCGAAAATCTATATCGAGGAGATTAAATTTTCGGGCGGACAAAAAATAAAACTCACCGAGAGTTCTATTTTAGTAATTGTCGGCCCTAACAATGCAGGAAAAAGCTCCGTTCTTCGTGAAATACGAGATCATTTGCTGGAAGGATATAGATTTGGTCCGGTCCTAAGTAATGCCACTGTGCAGGTGAGAGGCAGTGCTGACGCATTTAAGCGACAAGTTAGAGAGGCTGGCCTGGCAACGGACAAACAGGGAGTAATAAAAATTGGATGGGCAGAATACCCGATAGATAGTGTCGACGAAGATATCAAAAAGGGATTCGTTGGTTCCAAAGCGGTTCCTCTGTTCATTTCATACCTCGGAGCCGAGGAACGTCTGCAGATCACAGATCCAAGCAGTCGCGGGGATTACTTGCAGAGCGCGCCAAAAAATCCAATGCAGTGGTTGGAACTCGATAATCTCGCCGAAAAGCGAATCAGCGACATTTTTGAGAAAACGTTTGGCGCGGGGCTTATTCTAAATACGTTCGCTGGGGACAAACTGGTATTGCACATCGTCAATCAGGACGATACTCGGAATGAATCCAACACCACGCGCGATGAAGCAAAGTGGCTGGCAGCGCTCCCGAGGCTAAACCGTCAGGGGGATGGAATGAGGAGCTTTGCTGGTACAGCGATGGGCCTTCTCGTTCATCCGACGAGTGCCATTCTTCTAGACGAACCGGAGGCATTTCTACATCCGCCACAAGCGCGCAAACTCGCTCAGGTCGTGGCAACCGAGGTGCCCGGCGAGTGCCAAGTGATCGTGGCTACTCACAACGACGCTTTCGTGCGGGCATTGCTGGACTTTTCGGGAGAGCGGTTGATCCTCGCCCGGATCGTCAGGCAAGGTCTGAAGAATATAGTAACGGTTCTCGATCAAGCCCAGTTAGAGGAAATGTGGAACGATCCTCTTATTCGGACTTCGGATGTTCTTTCAGCTTTGTTTCATGAGGCTGCAATTCTCTGCGAAGGAGACTCAGATGCACGTTTCTTTGGCACCCTACTCGACGCGACTAGCACCGAAGATCGAGATTTCGACGTAAGATTTTTTCATTTCGGAGGTAAGGATCGTATAGCGAGTATTGCGCGAGCGCTCCGATTGGTCAAAATACCAGTGATTGCGATTGTAGATATCGACATTCTCTCTGACAGAGAAAAATTCTTCGCGCTCTTTGAGGCAATGGGAGGCCAAAGATCAGACCTTGAGAAGGACGTTCGCAGTTTGTTACAATCGGTTACTCAACGAAAAGGACAGTTGACTGGAACAGAGCTTGGCGTGGAGCTTCGTCGATTGGCAGCGGAAGTCGAAAAGACAACTGAAATACCGAAGCAAACACGGGGCAAATTGCTTGGTTTAGGAAAAGCATCGACAAATTGGGAGCGCGTAAAACAAGACGGTTTCCGTGCGCTGGATGTTCCGACCTTCACGCGTATTTCAGAGGCTTGTCAGCAAGTAGGTCTATTAGTAAATCCGGAAGGAGAGCTCGAAGGCTTCTGCAGAGCTATACCGAGGACCCATAAGGGCGAGTGGTTGGCTCAGGTAATTCGGAAAGACTTGGCCGACGATCCCATTCTTTCTGACGCTCGGGATTTTGCTGCGAAAATCAGGGGCACAACGCGCGAAATGATATCTCGATCATAAAGTAGATAGCTCACTCCGCCGCCTCGTCCGTCCGTCGCTTCCTCTTCCCGCCATCCGCCTTCGCCAGCACCGGCGCCAGAAACTTCCCCGTATAGCTCCGCGGCGCCTTGACGATATCTTCCGGCGGGCCCCAGGCGACGATTTCGCCGCCGCCGTCGCCGCCTTCGGGGCCGAGGTCGATCACCCAGTCCGCGGTTTTTATCACTTCGAGATTGTGCTCGATCACGACCACGGTGTTGCCCTGCGACACCAGCTCGTGCAGCACCTCCAGCAGCTTCTTCACGTCGTGGAAATGCAGGCCGGTGGTCGGCTCGTCCAGGATGTAGAGCGTGCGCCCCGTCGCGCGTTTTGACAGTTCTTTTGCCAGCTTGACGCGCTGGGCTTCGCCGCCGGACAGGGTGGTGGCCTGCTGGCCGACATGGATGTAATCCAGCCCGACGCGGTGCAGGGTTTTAAACGTTTCGCGGACGCGCGGCACCGCCTTGAAGAACTCGGCGGCTTCTTCCACGGTCATGTCGAGCACGTCGGCGATCGACTTGCCCTTGAACAGCACTTCCAGCGTCTCGCGGTTGTAGCGTTTTCCTTTGCAAACATCGCAGGTGACGTAGACATCAGGCAAAAAGTGCATCTCGATCTTGATAACGCCGTCGCCCTGGCAGGCCTCGCAGCGGCCGCCCTTGACGTTGAAGGAAAACCGTCCGGGCTCGTAGCCGCGCGCCTTGGCCTCGGGCAGGCCGGCGAACCATTCGCGGATCGGGGTGAACGCGCCGGTATAGGTGGCGGGGTTGGAGCGCGGGGTGCGGCCGATCGGGGACTGGTCGATGTCGATGATCTTGTCGATATGCTCGAGGCCCTCGATGCGGTCGTGCGGCGCGGCGCCTTCGCTGGCGTTGTTGAGCTTTCGCGCGATCGCCTTGTAGAGGGTGTCGATCAGCAGGGTCGACTTGCCGCCGCCGGAGACGCCGGTCACACAGGTGAACAGCCCCAGCGGGATTTCCGCCGAGACGTTTTTCAGGTTGTTGCCGCGGGCGTTGATCACCTTGATGGTGCGGCGATGGTTCGGCGGCCGCCGTTCCGGGATCTCGACCGACAATTCGCCGGTGAGATATTTTCCGGTCAATGAAGCCGGATTGTTCATGACATCCGATGGCGTGCCCTGCGCCACGATATGGCCGCCATGGACGCCGGCGCCGGGACCGACATCGACCACGTAATCGGCCAGGCGAATGGCGTCCTCGTCATGCTCGACCACGATCACGGTATTGCCGAGGTCGCGCAGCCGCTTCAGGGTCTCCAGCAGCCGCGCATTGTCGCGCTGGTGCAGGCCGATCGACGGCTCGTCCAGCACATAGAGCACCCCGGTCAGCCCGGAGCCGATCTGCGAGGCGAGGCGAATGCGCTGGCTTTCGCCGCCGGAGAGTGTGCCGGACGCCCGCGCCAGGGTCAGGTAGTTGAGGCCGACATCGAGCAGGAACGACAGCCGCTCGCGGATTTCCTTCAGCACCCTTGCTGCGATTTCGTTCTGCTGGGCGTTGAGCACCTCAGGCACGGTCTCGAACCATTCGCCGGCGCGGCGCACCGACAATTCCGAGATTTCGCCGATATGCCTGCCGCCGATCTTGACGCACAGCGCCTCCGGCTTGAGCCGAAAGCCGTGACAGGCCTCGCACGGCACGTCGGAAAAATACTTCGCCAGTTCCTCGCGCGCCCATTCGCTGTCGGTCTCGCGGTAGCGGCGGTCGATATTGGTGATGACGCCTTCGAACGGCTTCTTGGTGTCGTAGGAGCGCACGCCGTCTTCATAGGAGAATTTTATCTCATCTTCGCCCGAACCATGCAGGATCGCGTTCTGGGTTTTTTTCGTCAGGTCCTTCCATTTGGTGTCGAGCGTGAACTTGTAGAATTTGCCGAGCGCGGTCAGGGTCTGGATGTAATAGGGCGACGACGATTTCGCCCATGGCGCGATCGCGCCCTTGCGCAGCGTCAATTCCTTGTCGGGAATGACGAGATCTTCGTCGATATGCTGCTCGATCCCGAGCCCGCCGCAGGCCGGGCAGGCGCCATAGGGGTTGTTGAACGAGAACAGCCGCGGCTCGATTTCCGGAATGGTGAATCCGGAGACCGGGCAGGCGAATTTTTCCGAAAACAGGATCCGCTCCGGCCCGCTCTTGTCGTGGATTTTTGCAACCTTCTTTGTTGCGGCCTCATCCTTCGAGACGGCGCTTTGCGCCTCCTCAGGATGAAGGGAAGCACCCCGCTTGCCTGCCTTCGGCCGTCGCGCTCCGTTCTCATCCTGAGGACCGCCCGCGCGCGCCTCGAAGGATGATGGCTGGGACGCCGGCGCCTCGGCATATTCGATCACCGCCAGCCCCTCGGCGAGCTTCAGCGCGGTCTCAAAGCTTTCCGCCAGCCGCTGGCCGATGTCTGTGCGCACCACGATGCGGTCGACTACCACGTCGATGTCGTGCGGGAATTTCTTGTCGAGCACCGGCGCTTCCGCCAGTTCGTAAAAGGTGCCGTCGATCTTGACCCGCTGAAAGCCTTTCTTGAGATATTCGGCGAGCTCCTTGCGGTATTCGCCCTTGCGGCCGCGCACCACCGGCGCCAGCAGATAGAGCCTCGTGCCCTCTGGCAGCGCCAGCACCCGGTCGACCATCTGCGAGACGATCTGGCTTTCGATCGGCAGCCCGGTCGCGGGCGAATAGGGCACCCCGACCCGGGCCCACAGCAGCCGCATGTAGTCGTAGATCTCGGTCACGGTGCCGACGGTCGAGCGCGGATTTTTCGAAGTTGTCTTCTGCTCGATCGAGATAGCAGGAGATAAGCCGTCGATCTGGTCGACGTCGGGCTTCTGCATCATCTCCAGGAACTGGCGCGCATAGGCCGACAGCGATTCGACGTAGCGGCGCTGGCCTTCGGCATAGATGGTGTCGAAGGCGAGCGAGGATTTTCCCGAGCCGGACAGCCCGGTAAACACCACCAGCCGGTCGCGCGGAATTTCCAGATCGACATTCTTGAGATTGTGCTCGCGCGCGCCGCGAATGGTGATGGCGCGCAGGCCGGAGCCGGCGGTCTGTTGGCGCTTGGCCTTGATCACTTCATCCATCTCGGCATTTCCAGGCGCGTCTGGCGAGCGCCGCGTTCAGGCGCGCATCTTCCGGAAAGCCGGGATTGGACGCCAGTGGGTGAACTCGGAACATAGGAAGAACGGCCGCGCATTTCCAGTGCTCGTTGCAAGCCATCAACGGTTTGTTGGGGATGGGGTTGCAAGGCAAGGGAAATGCTTGGCCGCAAACAAGGAAAATGCTTGGCCGCAAGCAACAAAAAGGCCGGCGCGAGGCCGGCCTTTCGAGTTGGAGACGCTCAGGTCGAAGAGAGATCAGTACCTCGCGATAGCCGGGCCACCAAAGCGGTAGTTCACGCGAACCAAGCCCATATCGACGTCCTCCCGGATGCGATCCGTGCCATCGAACAGGCCGGCCGGCGTGGCGAAGCTGACATTGCGATTGCCCATGAACAGATGATCGTATTCGACGCCGACCGACCAATTCGGCGCGAAACCGTATTCGAAGCCTGCGCCAACAGTGCCACCCCAACGCGTTTCATTCACGTTGGAGATGAGCAATCCGGTGGGAATGTCGAATATGTCGTGCTTGTCGTCGGTTACGGCCCCGCCGCCCTTTACGTAAAACAGGACATTGTTCCAGGCGTAGCCGATCTGACCAGTGAACAACCCAAACGCATCGATGCGCGATCGGTTAATGTCCGTCGGAAACACCAGGCTGACATTGTCGCCTCTGAAATTAGCCCAGTTGCCCTGCGCTTCCAGGCCGAACACCCAGTTCGTGACCTGCCAGCGATAGCCGATCTGACCACCGGCCGTGCCTCCGGTTGAGTTATGGCAACCTTCAGACACGAACGGAGAAAGCGGAATGCCGGCTGGCGTTGTTACCAGATCCCAGCAGTTGCGGCTCGATCCCCCGCCGCCGTTGAAGCCGATATAGAAGCCGCTCCAGTCGTAAACTGGAGGGATTATTGGGGGAGGCGCCTTCGTGTAGGGGCGGGCTGCGATATCCGCGGCTGATGCGGGCCCAGCCAAGCCCAGTGCAACGAGACCAACCGTTCCAAGCAAAAACTTCTTCATGCTATCTCTCCAGTCTTTTGGGTTTCGCTTCGATCGATCTGAAGCGCTTGAAATGAGCCAGCGACCGGCATGGCGATTTAATTGCTCGAACAATTTAATCCAATTCAATCGAAAAGGCCGTCTCCGAAATACAACACTTGCGCGCGAATTAAATCGTCCGAAGATAATGATTTGTTTACGGTATTTGGGGAAGCCGGCCGCTCGCTGCACCGCGATACCGCCGCGTCGATTCAGCTGGAACAAAACTGGAACATTCGGGCCGGGAATGCTATATGTGGATAACCGGGGGATCGGCAGGTTCGGGGGTCGGCGAGCGTATAGGGTCGTCTCAAGGTGGTCCCAAGGGTCCCAGGACAATGGCGGAACTCAAGCCGAAAGCTTGGGCGTTCCGGTGCAGTGATTTTCGAGAGTGGAGAGCGGCGATGGCGGGAAGCGTGAACAAGGTGATTCTGATTGGCAATCTCGGGGCCGATCCGGAAATCAAGCGGACTCAGGACGGGCGGCCGATCGCCAATCTGCGTATCGCCACGTCCGATACCTGGCGCGACAAGAACACTGGCGAGCGCAAGGAAAAGACCGAGTGGCATCGCGTGGTGATCTTCAGCGAAGGCCTGTGCAAGATCGCCGAGCAATATCTGAAGAAGGGCGCCAAGGTTTATATCGAGGGCCAGTTGCAGACGCGCAAATGGACCGACCAGAGCGGCGTCGAAAAATACTCGACCGAAGTGGTGCTGCAGAACTTCAACTCGACGCTGACCATGCTGGATGGCCGCAGCGGCGGCGGCAGCGGCGGCAATTTCGGATCCGATGATGCCGGCGGCGATTTCGGCTCCGGCGGTCCGTCCAGCGCTCCGCCGCGCCGTGCGGTAGCGGCCGGCGCCCGCAACAGCGACATGGACGACGATATTCCGTTCTGAGAACGGCGGGAGCCTTCGGGGGCGCGGCGTCTGCACGCCACGCCCTCGGCCCGAACGATGTTTCAGGTGGCCGGGCGGTTGGCGGCCTGAGCTGGTGTTAAAGTCGAGCATTCGTCGCGTTCTGCAAGGCGATATATTCGGTCAATAAAATTGAGTTTGATGCGGCCTGTTCCAATCGACGTACATGTAAATGACTGACATGGGGCCGGGATACCAAGGCTTCCGAACCTCCAGACCGCCAGATCGAATTCGGGGGCACCGCTCATGAGCCTTGCGCCGCTGCTCAATGCGGCTCCCCAAATCCCGCTTCATGCCTTTGCGGCCATGACCGCCTTCGTGCTGGGCGTGGTCCAGTTGGCCGCCCCGAAGGGAACGTTGCCGCATCGCACGCTGGGCTGGATCTGGGTTGGGCTGATGGTGACGGTGGCCGCGAGTTCGTTCTGGATCCACCAGATCCGGCTGTTGGGGCCCTGGAGCCCGATCCACCTGCTGTCGATCTTCACGCTGGTGGTGGTGCCGCTCGGCGTCTGGAGGGCGCACCGTCACGAGGTCGCCGATCATCGCCGCATCATGATCCTGGTTTTCTCCGGTGCGCTCGTCATCGCCGGGTTGTTCACGCTGCTGCCGGGACGGATCATGCACGCGGTCGTGTTTGGCTCCTGACGGCATCTCGAGGACGCCGTTCCGGCCGAGGCATTTCGGCCCCCGAAACCGGGCCTGGGCGCGGTGTCCCGGCGGCCGGTTTGAAGGCCGCGGCGAAACAGTCCGTTGGCCTCGTAAGTCTCTGGAAAAACGAAGGGAAAAACCGGCGGCCTGAACCGTTTAGGGGTGGTTTGGACGCCTCCGATACGCTATATGATTCCTATCAAGAATTGACCGGATTCCCCCTTTGTCTGACCCTGAAGATACCAACCCCGGAGAGCCGCCGGGTCCTTCCGATATTCGTCCCGTATCCATCCTCGACGAGATGAAACGCTCCTACCTCGATTACGCCATGAGCGTGATCGTGGCGCGCGCGCTGCCGGATGCGCGCGACGGTCTGAAGCCGGTGCATCGCCGCATTCTCTACGCGATGTACGAGAACGGCTTCGAATGGAACAAGCCGTATCGCAAATCGGCGCGCACCGTCGGCGACGTGATCGGTAAATACCATCCGCACGGCGACCAGTCGGTCTACGACGCGATGGTCCGCATGGCGCAGGATTTCTCCATGCGCGTGCCGCTGATCGACGGCCAGGGCAATTTCGGCTCGGTGGACGGCGATATGGCCGCCGCGATGCGTTACACCGAATCGCGCCTGACCAAGATCGCGCAGTCGCTGCTCGACGACATCGACAAGGACACCGTCGATTTCCAGGACAACTACGACGGTTCCGATCCGCGAGCCGCGGGTACTGCCGGCGAAATTTCCAAATCTGCTGGTCAACGGCGCCGGCGGCATCGCGGTCGGCATGGCCACCAACATTCCGCCGCACAATCTCGGCGAGGTGATCGACGCCTGCGTCGCGCTGATCGACGATCCCGCGCTCAGCATCGACGACCTCATCAACATCATTCCGGGACCGGATTTTCCGACCGGCGGCATCATCCTCGGCCGCCAGGGCATCCGCTCGGCCTATCATCTCGGCCGCGGCTCGATCGTGATGCGCGGCAAGGTGTCGATCGACACCATCCGCAAGGACCGCGAAGCCATCATCATCTCGGAAATTCCGTACCAGGTGAACAAGGCCACCATGGTCGAGCGCATCGCCGATCTGATGCGCGACAAGAAGATCGAGGGCATTTCCGACCTGCGCGACGAATCCGACCGCGACGGTTTTCGCGTCGTCGTCGAATTGAAGCGCGACGCGATGCCGGAGGTGGTGCTGAACCAGCTCTATCGGTTCACGCCGCTGCAGACCAATTTCGGCGCCAATATGGTGGCGCTCGACGCCGGCCGCCCGCAGCTGATGAACCTGAAGGACCTGCTGACGCTCTTCATCGCCTTCCGCGAACAGGTCGTCACGCGGCGCACCAAATTCCTGCTCAACAAGGCCCGCGACCGCGCCCATATCCTGGTCGGTCTCGCCATCGCGGTGGCCAATATCGACGAGATCATCCACGTGATCCGGACCTCGCCCGATCCCAACACCGCGCGCGACACCCTGATGTCGCGCGACTGGGCGGCCAAGGACGTCGCCGCGATGATCACGCTGATCGACGATCCGCGCCATCGGCTGGCCGAGGACGGCACCGCGCGGCTGTCGTTCGAGCAGGCGAAGGCCATTCTCGATCTGCGTCTGGCGCGGCTGACCGCACTCGGCCGTGAAGAGATCGGCGAAGAACTCGACAAGCTGGCGGTGGAAATCGCCGACTATCTCGACATCCTGCGGTCGCGCGCCCGGGTCCAGGCCATCATCAAGACCGAACTCGCCGACGTGAAGAAGGAATTCGCGACCCCGCGCAAGACCGTCATCATCGAGCAGCGAAGGCGAGGTCGAGGACGAGGACCTGATCCAGCGCGAGGACATGGTGGTCACGGTCTCGCATGCCGGCTACGTCAAGCGGGTGCCGCTGTCGACCTACCGGGCGCAGCGCCGCGGCGGCAAGGGCCGCTCGGGCATGCAGACCCGCGACGAGGATTTCGTCAGCCGGCTGTTCGTGGCCTCGACCCATACCCCGGTGCTGTTCTTCTCCTCGCGCGGCCAGGTCTACAAGGAAAAGGTCTGGCGGCTGCCGGTGGCGGCGCCGAACGGGCGCGGCAAGGCGCTGATCAACATCCTGCCGCTGGAGCAGGGCGAGCGCATCACCACCATCATGCCGCTGCCGGAGGACGAATCCTCCTGGGCCAATCTCGACGTGATGTTCGCGACCACCGGCGGCAACGTCCGCCGCAACAAGCTGTCGGACTTCGTCGATGTCCGGCGTTCCGGCATCATCGCCATGAAGCTCGACGACGAACGAGGCGATTGTCGACGTCCAGATCTGCACCGAACGCGACGACGTGCTGCTGACCGCCGCCGGCGGCCAATGCATCCGCTTCCCCGTCACCGACGTGCGGGTGTTCCAGGGCCGCACCTCGATGGGCGTGCGCGGCATCGCGCTGGCCGAAAACGACAAGCTGATCTCGCTGACCATCCTGCGCCACATGGATGCCGACGCCGAGGAGCGCGCCGCCTATTTGCGCCGCGCCAATGCGGTGCGCCGTGGCGGCGTCGAGGAGGAGGCGGGGACCGACGGCGAGGACGCCTCCGGCGCCATCGAACTCGGCGAGGCGCGCTATGTCGCGATGTCTGCCAGCGAGCAATTCGTGCTGACCATCAGCGAAAACGGCTTTGGCAAGCGCTCATCGTCGTTCGAGTACCGGACCACCGGACGCGGCGGCAAGGGTATCGTGGCGATGTCGGTGAACGACCGCAACGGCAAGCTGGTGGCGTCATTCCCGGTCGAGGACTCCGACCAGATCATGCTGGTGACCGACAAGGGCCAGCTGATCCGTTGTCCGGTCGAGGGTATCCGGATCGCCGGCCGCTCGACCCAGGGCGTCATCGTGTTCGACACCGCCGAGGACGAGCACGTGGTGTCGGTCGAGCACATCGGCGAGGATGCCGAAAACGGCAATGGAAATGGCGGCTAGAACCTGCTTATTCGTCGCGCGATGAGGCGCGCGCCGCTGTCTTGAAACCAGTGTGAACCGCTCTATACGCTTAAAGCCTTGCTTTTAGGCGTAACGCAACTTGTTAGGACGGGAGGGGAATAAGCGATCTCCCCTTGAGACCTTGGTCCAACACTGCGCAGCACCCGAGTTATCGAGCGGATTTGCGCATGGACACGGTACGTACCCTCTCAATCTTTTCACACGAAATCGACGTTGCCCGGCCTGGGCAGGCACGCGGCATCGTCATGCCGCGCGTAGCGGCAAACATCACCGAAAAAACCAAGAGCCTGATCCCCATCGCTGTACGCGGGCTCGCCGCTGCGGCAGCACTTCTGGTCATGGAGGTGAATGATGTCCAATCACGCACAAGGTTTTGAGAGCACCCAAACCGGCAGCGGCGAATATTTGTTTGAGGTGCATGATTCGAAAGATGAGGTGAACTACGGCGCAACCGAGTAACGCACCGGACCAGAAGGGTTGCACATGGCTACAGATCAAACCGGCAAGCTGGCGCTGCTTTGGCCCAGGGACGCCCCGAAGTGGCATGCGGTAACGTCTCGGGACTATAGGCTCAGTCGCGTTTTCGATGCGATGGCCGCGCTCGGCATCGAAGCCGAGCCCGCGCTCTACGCCGACGATGCGGCGGACCAAGTGCGCAAGCAACTCCTCCGCTGCGACGGGGTCCTCGTCTGGGTCGATCCCCTCTTCCAAGGGCGCGACCGCGTCGTGCTCGACGCGTTGCTACGGGATGTGGCGTCGAACGGCGTGTGGGTCAGTACCCATCCCGACGTCATCCTCAAGATGGGCGTGAAGGAAGTCCTCCATCGCACCAGGCATCTGGGCTGGGGTACGGACACCCATTTGTATCGCAATGTCGGAGCGTTCCGCGAAGAGTTTCCGCAGCGCCTGCGAGCAGCGGGGCCGCGGGTCCTCAAACAGAACCGCGGCAACGGCGGCGAGGGCGTGTGGAAGATCGAGCTCGCATTCGAATCCGCGCAGGACGGCGCCACCGTTCGGGTGCTGCACGCGCCCCGCGGCAGCGTGCCCCGGGATATGCCGCTCGGCGATTTCATGAGCCGGTGCGAACCTTATTTCGTGAACGACGGTTGCATCGTCGATCAGCCGTTCCAGGCCCGGCTGCCCGACGGCATGATCCGTTGCTACATGGGCGCCGACAAGGTCGTCGGCTTCGGACATCAGTTCATCAAGGCACTGATCCCACCGCCTCCGGAGGGGCCGGACTCGAAAGCGGCACAGCCGGGCCCGCGCATCATGCATCCCGCCTCGGCGCCGGAGTTTCAGGCCTTGAGGACAAAGATGGAGTCCGAGTGGACGCCGCAAATGATGCAATTGCTCGACATCGACGCCGGGTCCCTCCCGATCATCTGGGATGCGGACTTTCTCTATGGGCCACACGACGCGCAAGGCCAAGACACCTACGTGCTTTGCGAAATCAACGTCAGTTCGGTCTTTCCCTTTCCCGAACAAGCGCCGTCCGAGATCGCCGGCCTGGCGCGGGCGCGATCCGAGTCACACAAAGCGGCTCCAGCGCCGAAAGCGCCGGAGCCGGACTAGGACAGCAACCCTGACCGTCGATGCTTCGCGGTACGCTCAAACCACCGGCCGGTTCGAGATTAAATTCGTCCGGGTCAAGGAGTTCGGGCCGGACCCGGTCTTCACCGAAAAATTTAAATGGACCCCGGGGTCGGTCGAGGCGTCCTTGAACTTCTGGTGGGACGAAGTCGTTCAAAGATTACTGGATTGGAGAGGTGGAACCTTGTGGATGTGCAAACTGAACGGTGGAATTCGCGGCGGAGTTTCTCGCGAAACCGTGGCAGTCGAACTACGATTTGCACAAATTGGTGAGGCCGCGCCCTCGGTCATTGTTCCCCCTTGCCTTTGCGACCGGCGCGAATTAGTAGACGGGAAGGGGAATATGCAGTCTCCCCTTTAGACTTCGGTCCAACGACTGCGCAACACTCGATTTGTC
The DNA here is from genome assembly GCA_963734795.1 of uncultured Alphaproteobacteria bacterium. Lineage (GTDB taxonomy): Bacteria > Pseudomonadota > Alphaproteobacteria > Rhizobiales > Xanthobacteraceae > Bradyrhizobium. The sequence goes on along the minus strand of CAVTIW010000003.1, from coordinate 151,490 downwards.
GAGGAGATTGCGCGTGGACCCCTCCATTCCACCTCTAGGCCTCTACGCACAGCCCGGCTTTGAAGCCGCGTCCCCCATCGTCCGCCGAGCGCGCCTCGTTCCGGCGCTGTTGGCGGCTGCCTTCGTCACATTCCTGCCGCCGACAGCGGCGGCTCAGGACGCGAGAGGCACCGTCGACATCGGACAGAAGACCGGCGCTCTAACCGACTATTTCGACTTCCTGCCGGCCGCCGAAGGAGCGCAGCCTCCGTGGGCTTTGGTCGAAGATGCAACGGCCGCCGCCGGCGTCGCGCTCGCACAACGGGGCACGCCGACCGCCGCCAACCACTCCCTCGCGGTCTACAAACCCGCTTCCGTCAAGGATGCGGCGATCAGCCTTCGCATCAAGGCGATCGGCGGCGAAGAGGATCAGGCCGGCGGCATCGCGCTGCGCCTGACGGCGCCCGACAGCTATTACCTCGTCGAGATGGATGCCCGCAGGGACCGCGTGGTGTTCCTGCGCGTCGCCAGCGGTGACGCGGAAGAAATCGTCGCGGTCGACGCCGATATCGCGACCAACGCATGGCATACGTTGACGGTGCGGGCGGTGGACGATGAATTCGTCGTCTCGCTCGACGGCGTCTGGGCATTCACGGCGTTCGACAAGGCGTTGTCGCGCGCCGGGCACATCGCGCTTTGGACCGCCACCGACAGCGTCACGCGGTTCGACAGCATCGCGATCGCGCCGCCTTCGCCGTCGGCCCAGCACTGATGACCACCCCAGGAAACGAACCAACCAGGAAGGATGCAGGACCATGCGCAAGTTGCTCTGGACTACCGTTTCGATTCTCGCGGTTTCGTTCGTCACCGTCGCCGGTGCGCAGAACATCGACTGGCGGATCTTTAGCGAGCCGTTCACGACCGCCGCCCACGCGCAAGACGTCGATTGGCAGAAGGTCGACGACGCGCTGGGCAGGAAGCCGGCGATCTCCGGCGACGTGCGCCGCTACGGCTTTCCGCGCAGCGATCTCGCCGTGACGCTCGACGGCGTCGCCATCAAACCGGCGCTGGCGCTCGGCGGCTGGGTCGCGTTCAAGCCGATGCACGGCGAAGCCATGGTGATGGGCGACCTCGTTCTGCTCGAGAGCGAGATCAACCCCGTCATGCTCAAGATGATCGAGGGCGGGCTCGACATCACCGCCGTGCACAATCATCTGCTGCGCGCCAGCCCCGCCACTTTCTACATGCACGTCGGCGGCCACGGCGACCCGGCCAGGATGGCCGCCGTGATCCATGACGCGCTGGCCGTGAGCAAGACGCCGCTTTCGACGCCGACCACGGCCGCTGCTCCCCCCGCCGTCGCTCTCGACACCGCCCAGCTCGACCAGATCATAGGCGCCAAGGGGCAGGCCAACGGCGGCGTCTACCAGTTCAACGTGCCGCGCCGCGATCCCGTGAGCATGGATGGCATGGCCATGACGCCGCCGGTGCCGCTCGGCGCCGCCATCGGCATCAATTTCCAGCCGGCCGGCGGCGGCAAGGCCGCCATCACCGGCGACTTCGTCCTCACCCACGACGAAGTCAATCCGGTGATCCGGGCGCTGCGCGCGAACGGCATCGACGTCACGGCGGTCCACAGTCACATGCTGGACGAGCAGCCGCGGCTGTTCTTCCTGCATTTCTGGGCGGTCGACGACGCGATAAAACTGGCCAGAGGGTTGCGCGCCGCGCTCGACAAGACGGCAAGCGTGAGGAACTAGGCTTTGATGGTCAAGATAATCCCTTGCCGCCGCAAGAATGAAGCCGGGAAAGACGCGGCAAGGTCCCCAAGGCGGCGGGTGGAGGCCTCAAATGACGACGACGATCATTGACGCCGAAAACGGCAATGGAGGCCAGAGCGAAACCTGGGCCTCCATTCAATTCAATTTAATTCAAGTCCAAAACAGCCAACCGGGTCCAGACAGAGCGCTCTACGGCGTGCGGTCGGCGGTCACCAGCCGGGCTTCCCGGATCATGGTCCTGGAGCCGGCGACGCGCAGGCAGGAAGCCTCGAAATTCGGCCAGGCCTGTTGCGAGCAGTCGCGGCCGACCGGGTGGATGTCGAGCCGGTCGGCCTTGGCGAGGGCCTGCGGCACGCTGGCTTCGACCTGGGGGGCAAAGCCGGGAAGCACGGTGAGGGCGGCGGCGGCGAACGCGGCGATGGCGATTGCGGAAAGTGCCTTGATCATGACGGGTCCCCTGTCATTGGGCCTTTGCGGCCCGTTGTTAAGTTGGTCGGTTGGTACCCAGTCGCCCGTTTCAGGATTGTCTTCGCGAAAGGCGGAAAATGGTTTCGTCCCGCCGGAGTTGTGTTTCGTCGCGGCTTCGGGACGAAACACAGCCGGCTTGCAGAGGAGACGCGCTGACCCCGTAAGTGGTTCAGGGCAGGACCAAAAAGAAATAAGCCGGTTTTGCCCGATGGCGCGGGAACCGGCGCGGCTTGCGGGGCCGCCCGGGGCGCGGTAGAGGGATTTATGTCCCGCATCGCGCTCTATCCCGGCTCATTCGATCCCGTCACCAATGGCCATCTGGATGTGGTCCGGCACGCCGTCCGCCTCTGTGACCGGCTGATTGTCGCCATCGGGGTTCTCCCGAGCAAAAAGCCGCTGTTTTCGACCGAGGAGCGGCTGGAGATGGCCGAGATGGTGTTCGCCCCGATCGCCGGCGCGGCCGGCTGCGCCTTCGATTGCACGACCTACGACAATCTCACCGTGACTGCGGCGCAGAAGGCCGGCGCGACCATCATGATTCGTGGCCTGCGCGACGGCACCGACCTCGATTACGAGATGCAGATATGCCGGCATGAACGAGACCATGGCGCCTGAGCGTGCACACGGTATTCGTTCCGGCCTCGGTCGCGGTCCGCCCGATCACCGCCACACTGGTGCGCCAAATCGCGGCGATGGGCGGCGACGTCTCGGCGTTCGTGCCGTCGTCGGTCGCGGCCAGCCTCAAGACCAAATTCGCCGGCTAGGCGATAACGAACCGTTTCTCACCTGATTGGAGTTTTCATGATTAGAATTCTTGCCGTTCTCGCTGCGCTGATCTGCGTGGCTCCCGCCATCGCCCAGCCGCTTCCGGCCAGTCTCGACAAGCAGAATGCGATCGTCATCGACACCACCAAGGGCCGCATCGTGATCAAGCTGCGGCCCGACATTGCGCCCAAGCATGCCGAGCGCATCAAGCTGCTGGCGCGAGACGGCTACTACAACAACGTGCCGTTCCATCGCGTCATCGAAGGCTTCATGGCGCAGACCGGCGACGGCCAGAATTTCAACGGCACCGGCGGCTCGAAATACCCCAACCTGCCGGCCGAGTTTTCCAACGTGCCGTTCAAGCGCGGCATCGTCGGCATGGCGCGCACCTGCGATCCCAACTCCGCCAATTCGCAGTTCTTCATCATGTTCGCCGACGGCGTCGTCTCTGAACGGCAAATACACCGTGGTCGGCGAGGTGGTGTCGGGCATGGACGTGGTCGACAAGATCAAGCGCGGCGAGCCGGTCGTCGATCCCGACAAGATGGTGAAGGTGCAGGTCGCATCCGACATCAAGTAAGCCATGGCAGCGCTGCGCGGGCCTCTGGTCTGGTTTGCAGCGGCGTTGCTGTTGCCGTCATCGACCGCGTCGGCGCAGGCCGGGCCGGACCGGATCGACAATATCAAGCAGGTGTTCGAAAGACTGGGCACCTGCTGGAGGCCGCCGCCGGCCTCGCGCGCCAATCCGGAGATCGACATCACCGTGGTGGTGAGTTTCACCCGCGATGGCAACATCATCGGCCGGCCGAAAATCACCTATGAATCGGAACAAGCCACCGATAATGACCGGCTGGAATACCGCATCGCCGTGATGGAGGCGTTGCAACGCTGCACGCCGATGCCATTTACCGAAGGCATGGCCGGCGCCATTGCCGGCCGTCCCTTCGCCGTCCTATTTCGCAATCGGAAACGTCCACCCCAACCCATAGAGAAGCGAGCATGGCTGACAACGAAAATACTTTGATCCTTGAAACCACCCAGGGACCGGTCACGATCGAAATGCGGCCCGATCTGGCGCCCGGCCACGTCGCGCGGATCAAGGAACTGGTGCGCGAAGGCTTTTACGACGGCATCGTGTTCCACCGCGTGATCGAAGGTTTCATGGCGCAGACCGGATGTCCGCAGGGCACCGGCACCGGCGGCTCCGGCAAGAAGCTGAAGGCCGAATTCAACAAGGAGCCGCATGTGCGCGGCACCACCTCGATGGCGCGCGCGGCCAGTCCGGATTCCGGCGACAGCCAGTTCTTCATCTGCTTCGACGATGCCTCGTTCCTCAACAACCAGTACACGGTCTGGGGCAAGGTCACCGACGGCATGGAGAACGTCGACAAGATCAAGCGCGGCGAGCCGGTCAAGAACCCGGACAAGATCGTCAAGGCGCACATGGCGGCCGACGCGGCGGAGTAAACTACGGATCGTCATACGCGGGCTTGACCCGCGTATCCATCGACCTTCGAAAGAGTTCTTACGTAGAAGATGGATTGCCGGATCAAGTCCGGCAATGACGGTTTGAAGATGCGCACCGATCTGTTCGACTTCGAACTTCCCGCCGCCAGCATCGCGCTGCGCCCGGCGCAGCCGCGCGATTCCGCGCGGATGCTGGTGGTGCAGCCCGACGCCGTGTTGCGCGACCGCACCGTTGGCCGATCTGCCGCTGTGGCTGGAGCGCGGCGATCAGCTGGTGGTGAACGATACCAAGGTGATATCGGCCCAGCTCAAGGGCCGTCGCATCGGCCAGCGACACCGAACCGAAGATCGAGGCGACACTGATAAAGCGGCTCGACGGCTCGCGCTGGCAGGCGCTGGTTCGGCCTGCGAAAAAGCTGTCGCCGGGCGACGTGGTTCGGTTCGGCCATGAGGGCAGGGTATGCCTGCTCGGCCATCTCGATGCGGAGGTCGAGCACAAGGGCGACGACGGCGAGGTCACGCTTTCATTCTCATTTCACGGGCCGGCGCTCGATCGGCCATTGCCGATCTGGGCGCGCCGCCGCTGCCGCCCTACATCGCCTCGAAGCGCGCCGCCGACGAGCGCGATGCCGCCGACTACCAGACCATGTTCGCGGTCAACGAGGGCGCGGTGGCGGCGCCGACCGCGGGACTGCATTTTACGCCGGCGCTGGAAACCGCGCTTGCGCGAACGCGGCGTCGGGCTGCATCGGATCACCCTGCATGTCGGGGCAGGGACCTTCCTGCCGGTCAAGGTCGAGGACACCAGCGGGCACAGGATGCACGCCGAATGGGGCGTGATCTCGCGCGCCTGCGCCGACGCGCTCAATGCGGCAAGGGCCCAGGGCGGCCGCATCGTCGCGGTCGGCACCACCTCGCTGCGGCTGCTGGAAAGCGCCACCGCGGAAGACGGCACCATCGAGCCGTTCGCCGGCGAGACCGCGATCTTCATCACGCCGGGCTACCGTTTTCGCGCGGTCGATATCCTCCTGACCAATTTTCATCTGCCGCGTTCGACACTGTTCATGCTGGTCTCGGCCTTCAGCGGCCTCGACACCATGAAACGGGCCTACGCCCATGCGATCAGCAGCGGCTACCGGTTCTATTCCTACGGCGACGCCTGCCTGCTGTTTCGTGATAAGTCCGGCGCATGAACCCTCCCAATTATTTCGAACTGCTCGGCCATGACGGACCGGCGCGCAGCGGCCGGCTGACCACGCCGCATGGCGTGGTGCGAACGCCGGCCTTCATGCCGGTCGGCACCGCGGGCGCGATGAAGGGCCTGCATTGGCGCGAGGTGCGCGATGCCGGCGCCGACATCGTGCTCGGCAATACCTACCATCTGATGCTGCGGCCGGGCGCCGAGCGCATTGCCAGCGCTCGGCGGTCTGCAGCGCTTTACCGGCTGGAACGGTCCGATGCTGACCGACTCCGGCGGTTTCCAGGTGATGTCGCTGGCGCAGTTGCGCAAGGTGAGCGAACGGGCGGTGACCTTTCGATCGCATATCGACGGCGCCAGCCTTGAGCTGTCGCCCGAACGTGCGATCGAGGTGCAGCGGCTGCTCGGCTCCGATATCGCCATGCAGCTCGACGAATGCGTGCGGCTGCCGGCCGAGCGCAGCGATATCGAGCGCGCGATGCAGCTGTCGTTGCGCTGGGCGGAACGCAGCAAGCGCGCGTTCGAGACCGCGCCTTTGGGATACCTGCTGTTCGGCATCGCGCAGGGCGGCGACGTCGCTGAACTCCGCCAGGCCAGCGCGCGCGGCCTGGTCGAGATCGGCTTTCACGGCTACGCGATCGGAGGCCTCGCGGTCGGCGAACCCCAGGCGGTGATGCTGGCGATGATCGACGAGGTCGCCCCGATCCTGCCGCAGGATCGTCCGCGGTATTTGATGGGCGTCGGCACGCCCGAGGACATGCTGGAGGCGGTGGCGCGCGGCGTCGATATGTTCGATTGCGTGATGCCGACCCGCAACGGCCGTCACGGGGTGGCGTTCACCCGGTTCGGCCAGATCAATCTGCGCAACGCCCGCCACGCCGACGATCCGCGGCCGCTCGACGAGGACGAGTTGCTGGCCGTCGACGTGCACTTATGCACGCGCCTACCTGCATCACCTCGTGAAGTCAGGCGAGACGCTGGGGGCGATGCTGTTGTCGGAAATCAACATCGCCTATTACCAGCGCCTGATGCACGAGATCAGGGAGGCGATCTTGCAGGGAACGTTCGCAAGTTTTCGCGACCGCACGCGCGAGCGAATGGGCCAGGGGCGACATTACGCCGCGCTGAATATCTTCCTGAGATGAACTCGGAAAATTTCAGTTACGGGCAAACCGCTTGATCGCATGCTTGGTGACGAACCCGTAGCCGCAGGTGTCGCAGGTCCAGAGATAGCTGATGACATTGTCGGAAAGATAAGCCGAAGCTTCCGCCGCCACCATTGAATCTGCGCAAACGGGGCAGGTCGGCAGATCGCATCCGCGCGGGTCGGGGTTAGGCGCGATGGTCGACAGGACTTCAGCAATTGCTGGCATCGTGACCTCCTTGCGATCTCAACCTCTGCACAGCTTACACTAATTCACTTGACGATGTCGCAACACAAATGCGTTGGTTTTACGTTATTTGGCCGCGTTCTAATTTTATCGGGCGCCGTTCAATTTTTGCAATGCAGCGAATTTGTGACAAGTTTCCGATTCTGACTTGCACAAGGACGTGAGCTGCCCCTAATGGAGAACCGTCTCCAATCGCACGCACGCACATTACCTGCACAGGAGTTTGCCATGGACGCACCGTCAGCCACGAGTGCAGTGCACCGTCCCGGCCGGGGCCGTGTTTTCGACAGCATCGTTGACGCGACCGGCGATACGCCGATCGTCCGTTTGCGCAACCTGCCGCAACAGCACGGGGTGCATGCGACCATCCTGGCCAAGCTGGAATATTTCAATCCGGCCGCCAGCGTGAAGGACCGCATCGGCGCCGCGATGATCATCGCGATGGAAAAGGCCGGCGTGATTCATGCCGATACCGTGCTGATCGAGCCGACCTCGGGCAACACCGGCATCGCGCTGGCGTTCGTCGCCGCCTCGCGCGGCTATCGGCTGAAACTGGTGATGCCGGAATCGATGTCGATCGAGCGGCGCAAGATGCTGGCGTTCCTCGGCGCTGAAATCGTGCTGACGCCGGCAGCAGGGGGCATGAAGGGCTCGATCGCGGCCGCGGAGGAACTGGTGCGCACCACCCCCCACGCGGTGATGCCGCAGCAGTTCAAGAACCTCGCCAACCCCGAAATTCACCGCCGCACCACGGCGGAGGAAATCTGGAACGACACCGGCGGCAACATCGATTTCTTCGTGGCCGGGGTCGGCACCGGCGGCACCATTACCGGCGTGGGCCAGGTCTTGAAGCCGCGCAAGCCGTCGCTGCGGATCGTCGCGGTGGAACCCGAGGAAAGCCCGGTACTGTCAGGCGGGCAGCATTCGCCGCACAAGATCCAGGGCATCGGCGCCGGCTTCATTCCCGACATCCTCGACCGTTCGGTGATCGACGAGATCGTCAAGATCAACAGCGCCACCGCGATCGAAATCGCGCGCGCGCTGGCGCGCAACGAGGGCATTCCCGGCGGCATCTCCTCGGGTGCGGCGATCGCCGCCGCACTGCAGATCGGCAAGCGGCCCGACAGCGCCGGCAAGACCATTCTGGCGATCGTGCCGTCGTTCTCCGAGCGCTATCTGTCGACGGCGCTGTTCGAGGGAATTTGATACATAGCGTTTTCGGGCGAAGTGGATGCCGGCTCGCGTCAAGAAAACGCGTCGGCTAAAAAAAGCTCTACCCGCATCCGGCGCTTCACGAGAGGTAAGTACAGCGATGTCTCAACCACCACGACGTCCCCGGACGTTGAATGACGCGCGCACCGAAGCCGAGGCCGCGTTCAAGCAGACCACGACAAAAGTTCCGGAATTGCCGCCGAAGAAGACGGCCCTACCCAATGTGAAGGAACTGGTTTCGCTGCGGATCGACCAGGACGTTCTCGAGCACTTTCAGGAGGGCGGACCGGGCTGGCAGGATCGGATCAATGACGCGCTGCGCAAGGCGGCGGGGAAATAATGCGCGCGCCTAAACGGCGTGGCGCGTCATTACCGGGTGCTGCGGGCTAACGACTGTCGACGCGTCCGACGACCGGCTTGCGACCGTCGCTTCGCTGCGATAGCGCGGGAGCTGATCCCCCAGCGAATAGAAAACGCACAGCGCGAGGCTGGCCCAGACCGCCGCACTGAAATACAGCGACATCCAGACCATCTCGTCCTTCCACTCGGCAAGGTCGTGGGTCACCACCCAACGCGTGCTCACGTCACGGAGACCCTCGAGCGGTCCGAGATGCTTGCTGCCGTCGGCCGCTTCGGCCCGCCATCGGCTCAGATACATCGGGACGTCGATGGTCATGAGAAACGCCAGATAGGCTGCGATCCCTGTGATCGCGATGCCGAGAACCACGCGAACCGGACCGTTGAACTCCGGCAGCAATCGGCAAAGGCCAATCCCAGCTGCGAAGAAGGCAACGGCCCATATCGAATTTTCGATGGCGTTGCCCAGATAGTTGGTGGTCAGCACCGCATGCCAGGAGAAGCATTCCGCGACGAGGATCAACGGCACGATCACCCACGCGGCGTTCAAGACGGTGTCCGCTCCGGTCATCGTGCCCAGCTGGTGCAGGATCATCGCCCACTGCGCCGCGAAGCAGATCTCGGCCACGGTTGCTACCGATCGGCCGACGACAACGCTCGACAGCCAGGTGTCGAACAGGCAGATCCGCTGGACATCCGCGCGCGGAAGGAACGACCGGAATGCGCAGCCAAAAACATAGGCCGCGCAGAGCAGCAGCATGATCTCGATGCCGGACGCGCTGCCGAGACCGCCGGTCGGCTGTTCGTGGAGCTGGCGGTACAGCAAGCACCAAACCGCGATATTTGCGCCGCTGACCGCGGTCAACAGACTCCACCACCAGGCCAGGGGATTTGACCAGGCCAGGGAATTTGACCGCGCCCGCCACTCCAAACTCATGGACCGCTCCGCGTGTAACCGAATTGACATTTGATTGTAGCAACTCTGTCACAAATCGCGGGCCATGCACGACAAAAATATGTGTGTAGCGGTCTTGGCAGAGCGATGGCCGCACAGGTGGGCGGAGCGATCAGGTCGGAACCGGATCGGGTGTTTTCAGGTTCAGGAGATTGCCGGTGAGGATCAGCATCGCGCCGAGCACCGTGAACATGTCCAGCCGTTCCGAATAGATCAGCCAGCCGGCGGTGGCGGTCAGCGGAACCCGCAGGAAATCCATCGGCAACACCACCGTCGCATCGGCGTGCAGCATCGCGCGCGCCATGCAGTAATGGCGAAAACGTGCCGCAGAAGGCGATCACGACGAGCCAGCCCCAGGCATGGGCGGACGGCCATCTCCAGACGTAGAGCGACGGAAAAAATCCGGCCGCGCCCTGGATCACGATCATCCAGAAGATGATCGCCAGCGTGCTTTCGGTGCGGGTCAGCGATTTCATCATCGCGATCGAAATGCCGAACCCGACCGCGGCGCCCAGCGCGATCAACTGGCCCTGATTGATCTCGCCGGTCGCGGGCCGAACGATGACGATGACGCCGACCACCCCGAGCACGATCGCCGAAATCTTCCACACCGTCATGCGCTCGCCGAGAAAGCTGGCGGCAAGGATGGCGGTCCAGATCGGCATGGTGAATTCGATCGACACCACCTGACCCAGCGGGATCAAGGTGAGCGCGAAGAACCAGCCGAGCTGCGCGCCATAGTGAACGAGATTGCGGCCGATATGCTGCAGCGGCCGCGCCGTCTTCATCGTCGCGAAGCCGCCGTTGCGGAGGATCAACGGGTACAGCATGACGAAGCCGAGGATCGAGCGCACCTCCATGATCTGAAACACGTTCAGTTCGCGCATGGTCTCGCGGCCGGCGACCGCCATGATCAGCATCAAGGTGAGCCAGCCCGCCATCCACAGCGCCGCCCTTGGTTTGGAAGGTGTGCGGTCCATCGGGGGAGTACCGAGCAGGCCGCGGCAAGCGCAGCGGGGAGGGTCGGGGAACGCCGCCGGTATCGGCGACCCCGTCTCGATTTGCAACGCGCAAATGTGTCATGCAGCGCTGCGCCCGGCTCAATTTCGGGGTGGGAGCGGCCGCCCGATCGGTGCTAAGGGGATCGACGGGTATTTTTGGGAGAACCTGCTCATGCTGACCTTGCAACCGGCCGAATGGTCGAAGCCACGGGGCTTTTCGCACGGCGTCGCGGTCGATGGTCCTGGCCGCTGGATCGTGCTGGCCGGCCAGACCGGCGGCGACGACAAGGGGGAATATCAGTCCGATATGGCGGACAGGTCGGGGTGGCCCTGCGCAGGATCATCAAGCTGCTGGCGCGAGGCCGGGGCCGGCCCGCAGCACATCGTTCGGCTGACCTGGTATCTGACCAGCCGCAGCGAATACGAAGCCGCCGGCGCCGGCGATCGGGGCAGCCTGGCGCGAGACGCTGGGGCGAAATTTCCCGCCCTCGACGCTGCTCTATATCGAGGGACTGGTCGATATCCGCGCCAAGGTCGAGATTGAAGTCACCGCGTTCGTGCCGGCGGCAGGATTGCATCGAGATGCGCGGCCGATCGCATCGGCGGATTTCGTGACGGCCTCGCCACCGGCTGGCCCGAGAACCAGCCCGACATCATGGTGCTTTCGCTGACCACGCACAAAGGCGTCCAGGATTTCGCGGTCAACAAGGAACAGGCGCTGCTGATCGCAAAGACCATGAACGAAACCGCAGCGCGGCTGGCCGAGCCGAAGCGGCGTTAGCCGGTCGCGGCGTAAGAGCGTGAGCGTAATGGTGGCGCCCTTGAAGCTGCTGCTGCCTGCGATCGAAACGTTTTGCGTGTTGCCGCGCGTCACCAATGAAATATCGGCGCTGAATCCGGGCGCGCTGGCCAGGACCTGGAAGTTGCCGCTGCTGGCATGTCCTTCCAGGTTGCCGTTGATGTTGCGGCTGCTTTCGCTCCAGGTCCCGGAAAGTGATCCGCGCTCGGCGACGACATTGGCCTTGAGGTCGAATTTGTAGCTGTCGCTGGCGCAGACCAGGCTCTGGTTGAGGCCGCTGCCGCTGGCGCTGACGGCGTAGGTGGCGCGGCATCGGATTCGCTCGCTCGACCCGTCGTCGAGCGTGACGGTGCCGCTGCCTGACCAGACGCCTGCCATGCCGGCGAACGGTCCGGATTGCGCGTAGCTCGCGGAGCCGGACACGGAAGCCACGAACAAGGTGACAACCGCGAATATCAGCCGTTTGAGTTTCATGTGGGTGTCAGTCTTTTGGCTGTTCTTATTGCCGCGACGCTTCCCAGCGACCGCTGCACGGTACTCCCGCAGATGCCCCATTCCATCTTCCCCGATCCCGCATTGCCACTGAGTTGGCCGTTTGCATATGCACCACCGATCGAGACTCGCACAAGTCCTTCCCGTCCGATGCTGCCGGTAACGTCGGCGCCGGCGGCGGAAACCTTGCCGTCGGTGACGGTCAGCGTTGAGCGCTGCTCGCGGCTCGCAGGACCCCGCCTTGGTCACGATCGTCACGTTCCAATGTCCGTCATAGGGCGTTTGAGCCGCGGCGGGAGCAGCGGCGAGGGCTGCGATGGCGAGAGCGGAGGCAGAAAACGTAGCTCGGATGCGGTCTTGGCGCATGAATCAGGTTCCCGATTTGCGTGATGACGCGGCTTATTTCGGTACAATGTGTCCAAAATTTGCTGCGCCGCGGCAACATTAAACGTTCCCTGCAGCATCAAACATTTGAAGTGTGAGGTCGGTTCCTCATCGGGAACAGAAATTTGGCCGCCCCATGTTCCGTCAAACGCGAACTCCCAGCGCCCGGAATCAGCCGCCTCCCGGCGCCGAAAGCTTGGGCGCCAGGGTCGCAAACTGCTCGTCCTGCGGCTTGGCGGGCAATGACCTGGTGGGTTTTGGCGTAGTCGATGACTTCGCCCAGCAGCTTCTGGCCAAGCGGCGCCAGCGCCCGTTCCCACAACTCCCGGGCGGTTTCGCCCTTTTTGACGAAACACCATTCCTGGGCGGCGATTGCGCCGGCATCCATCCGATCGGCGAGATGATACACGGTGCCGCCGGCGATCGGATCGCCTTCCCGGATCGTCCATTCGACCGCGGCGATGCCGCGGTGCCGCGGCAGCAGCGAGGGATGATAGCCGATGCCGCCGAGCTTTGCCGCGGCCAGGGCCTGCTTGCTGATGCGGGCGTGGCTGTGCGCGGTTACGATCAGATCGGTGCCGTCGGCGATTTCCCGCGGCCGTGACCAGCTTGGGATCGGCCTGCACGGTGACCTCGATGCCGGCGGCGCGGGCGGCCGCGGCAAGCCGGTCGTCGGCATCGGCCACCACCACCCTGACAATGTCGACACCGTGTTGCCGCAGCATGTTCAGTGTCGTCACGCCGAAATGGCGGGAGCCGACCAGGGTGATCCGCATGATGGTTCTTTCGTCGTTGGTCGGGCGCGCGGGAGCGGCGCTGGCAGCGCCGACATGAATGCCATGACGTGCAGAAGGCGCGAGGGTCTATTTGCGTCCGGCTGACATGATCCACATCTTTTCGCGGCACCCCGGGTCGAGGTCTGCCGCCGAAACGGAATCGGGGCGGGAAGCTGATCCCGGGAGGGGGGCCGGATCAACGCTCGAAACCCTAATTTTTGACGCCGGGCCGGGATCGGTCATCTGGCGGCGTCGGCAACCTTCTGCTCGGAGGTGACCCTGACCTTGCCGCCTTCCTGCAGGCTGGTCGGCGGATTGAGCACGATGCTTTCACCGCCGTGCAGGCCATCGCTGAGTTCGATCGTGGCGCCGGAGTCGCGGTAGACTGTCACCGGCTGCAGGTGGATGCTCTTGTCCTGGTTGACGACGGCGACCTGAAGTCCCTGCTGGTTGAAGATCAAGGCCTCGGCCGGGACCACGACATTCGGATGCTCGCGGGGAATCGCGAAGGTGACATTGACGAACAGCCCGGCGCGCAGGATGTGCGCGGCGTTGTTGACATCGACCTCGACTGAAAGCGTCCGCGATGACGACAACAACGCGCCGGAGCTGCGCGCCACCTTGCCGGCGAAGGTTCGGCCGGGCAGTTCGAACACCTGGACCTTGGCGTCCACACCGTCACGCATGGCGGTCGCCAAGCTCTGGGGGACGTGGACCGAGACGCGCAGGACGTCGTCGCGCACCATCGTGAACATCGGCGTGCCGCCGCCGGTATCGGCGTTGACGAGATCGCCGACGTCGATGTTGCGCACCGTCACAACCCCGTCGAACGGCGCCCGGACGCTTTCGAACTCGGCCAGCGTTTGCAGCCGGTTCACCGTGGCCTGCTGGGCCTGAATATTGGCTTCCGCGACTTTGACGCCGGCCTTGGCGTTCTCGACATTGGCTTGCTGGGTCGAAACGTTGGCCTGCTGGTTGTCGTGATTTTGGTAGGTATCGAATCCCTTCTTCACCAGATCGTCGGATCTGGCGAAGGTCAGGTTGCCGAGCTTGAGGTTGGCCTCCGACAGGCTTACCTGCGCGTGGGCCTGTCCGAGGGCGGCCTCGACCTGTCCGAGTTGCGCCACAGCCTGGTCGAGCTGGCGATCGAGATCCGGGGAGGCGATCCGGGCGAGGACGTCGCCCTTCTTGACGACACTGCCGATATCGACCATGCGCTCGGCAATGTAGCCGGTGGCACGGGCGAACACATTGGCGCGGTCGAAGGCGTCGGTCTCGCCGGGCAACGTGGTTTCGATCGGGTCGGCCAGCAGTTTTGTGGCCGAGGTGCGCACCGCCGGCACAAAGTCGACCGCTTCTTTCTGGGTTGCTTCAGCGGCGGCGTTGGTCTGCCAGTGGCCATAGGCGCCGAACGCCAGAACGCCGCCGGCGATGAGCAGGACGGCGACCAGCAGCCGTTTGGACGGCGGGGCAGGCGGCGTTGTCGACGGCTCGGTACGATGGTCCGGCTGTCTTGCCGTCGGGGCCTGGTCTGCTTTTGTCACGCGCTCTTGCTCGATCGTGCTCATACATAATCTTTCAGGGGTTCGGCTTTGCCGGTCCGCAAGTTGGAATAGAGGAAGGGCACGAACAGCAGCGTCGAGCAGGTCCCGACCAGGATGCCGCCAAGCACGGCGCGGGCCAGCGCCGCGTTCTGCTCGCTGCCTTCGCCGAGGCCGAGCGCCATCGGAATCAGGCCCACGAACATCGCGGCCGCCGTCATCAGCACCGGCCGCAGCCGGGTTTCCCCGGCCTTCATCGCCGCTTCCGCGGCGCTGCATCCGGTCTGCTCGCGATATTCGCGCGCAAACGTCACCAGAAGAATCGAGTTCGCGCTGGCGACGCCCACGCTCATGATGGCGCCGAACAGCGAGGGAATCGAGAACGTGGTTTGGGTCACGAACAGGCTCATCACGATGCCGCAAAACGCCAGCGGCAACGCTGCCAGCACCACGAACGGATCGCCCCAGTTCTGGAAGTTGACCGCCATCAGCAGGTAGACCGCGATCATCGCGATCGCGAGACCCATCCCGATGTTCTCGAAGGCGCTGTGCATGTCGGCAATCTGGCCCAGCACCGAAATCCGGTCAGGCACCGGCAGATTCTTCTGCTCATCCTGCATGATCTGTTCGATGTCACGGCTGACCGAGCCGAGGTCGCGATCCTGCACGCTGGCGAACACGTCGTATTTCGGCTGGGTGTTGAGATGGTTCACCACCGTCTGCTCCGACTGCCGGCGCAGCTTGGCGACGTTGTTGAACAGCGTGACCACACCGGTCTGGTCCGCGGCGGGCAGGTTGGCGCCGGTCGGATTGGCCGCCGCCGAGACGAACAGCGGGGTGTTGCCGACGTCGGTCAGGGAATTGTTGCGATATTCGGGAGTCTGAACCCAGAGCTGATAGGGGATGCCGCTCTTGGGATCGGCCCAGAAATTCGGGGTGACCTGAAAGCTGCCGGCCAGCGAGATATTGAGCGTGTTGGCGATCTGCTGCTCGGTCAGGCCGATCTCGCCCGCCATCTGCCGGTCGACATCGGCAAAGAATTCAGGCGCATCGGTGATCTGCTGGATATGAACATCGACCGCGCCGCGGACGTTGCGCAGCCGCCGCTCGATGTGCTTGGCGACTTCGAGGTCCTTGTCGGCGTTGCGGCCCGTCACCTGAACATCGATCGGCGTCACCGTGCCGAAGTCCAGGATCTGGGTGATGATGTCGGAAGGCTGAAAATAGAACACCGTGTCGGGGAAGGTTTCATGCAGGACCTTGCGCAGGGTCTTGCGGTACGAATTGGTCGGAGCGTGGCCTTCCCTGAGCGAGATCAGGATCTGGCCGTCGTTGTTTGAAACGAACGATCCGTCGCCGAATGCAAAATTGTAGTTGCTCGCGGGCAGCCCGATATTGTCCAGGATCAGTTCGAGATCGTTCGGCTTGATCACCTTGCGGATGGTGTCCTCGACCGCCGCAAAGGTCTGCTCGGCCGTCTCGATGCGCATCCCGGACCGGGTGCGGACGTGCAGCGTCAGCTCGCCGGCGTCGATCTGCGGGAAGTAATCCTGGCCGACGAAGGTGAAGAGCACGGCGGCGAAGACGAAAACGACGCCGACCACCCCAAGCGTGACGATCCGGTGCCCGATGACGAGGTGCAGCAGTCCGAGATATCCGGCGTGGAAGCGGGCGAACCAGCGTTCGAAGCCGGCATGGAACCGGGCAAAGAACCCTGCCTTGCCCAACGTCGCCGCGCCGTGATGGCCGTGCTCGCCGAAACGCCGGTCGTATTCCTTCTTGACCAGCACATCGATGAAGATCGGCACCACGGTTCGCGACAGCAAATAGGATGTCAGCATCGCGAACACCACCGCGAGCGCCTGCGGGGTGAACAGGAATTTAGGCGTATCGGTCAGGAACAGCACCGAGACAAAGGCGGCGCAGATCGCAAGCGTCGAGATCAGCGCCGGCTTGGCAATTCCGGCGGCGCCCTCCACCACCGATTGCCGGAACGGGTGGCCTTCCTCCATCAGCCGGTAGGTGTTCTCGATCGCAACGGTGGCGTCGTCGACCAGAATGCCGACCGCGAGCGCGAGGCCGCCCAGCGTCATGATGTTGATGGTCTGGCCAAGCAGCGCCAGCACCGCGAGCGAGGTCAGGATCGAGAGCGGAATCGAGATCAGCACCACAAGGGTGGATCGCCACGAGCCGAGGAACAGCAGGATCATCAGGCCGGTCAGGGCGGCGGCGATCACCGCCTCGCGCACCACGTCGGCGATGGCGCCGGAGACGAAGACCGACTGGTCGAACAACAGATCGACCTTGGTGCCCTCGGGCGCAGCGGCGCGGATCTGCGCCATGAAACCCTTGACGTTGTTGACGACCGACAAGGTCGAGGCCTCGCCGTTTTTCAGGATCGTCAGCAAAATCGAACGACCGCCGTTGGCGCGGACGATGTTCTGCTGCGGCGGGGCGCCGTCGCGCACATAGGCGACGTCGCGCACCAGAACCGGCGCCCCTGCGACCACCTTGATCGGCAGCACGTTGAGGGCCGAGATCGCTTCAGGCGCCGAGTTCAGCCGGATCGGATATTGCCAGTCGCCGATCTTGGACTGGCCCGACGGCACGGTGAGGTTTTGGGCCGAGATCGCATTGGTCACGTCGAGCGGGGTGAGGCCGTAACCCTGCAGCGCATGCATGTCGAGATCGACCATGATCTGGCGCGGCGCGCCGCCATAGGGCGACGGCAAGGTCGAACCCGGCACCTGGGTAAGGGTCTGGCGGATGCGGTATTGTGCGAAGTCATAGAGCTGGGCTTCGCTTTGTTTCTCGGACGACAGCGCGAGCTGCACCACCGGCACCGAGGAGGCGGAAAATCGCATCACCACCGGCGGCTGGATGCCGGGCGGCATCGCCGCGCGGATCGAGTTCATGGCGGAGACAACCTGCGCAATCGCGAGGTCAATCGACACCCTCTGGTCAAAATAGACTTTCTCGATCGCGACGCCCTGCAGCGTCGTGCTTTCCATCCGCCGGATGTTGTTGACGTTGTTGGAGAGCGAAAACTCGCTATAGGTCGTGATCCGCTGCGCCATGTCCGTGGTGTCTAGGCCGGTATAGGTCCAGACCACGACGACCACGGGAATATCGACCGTCGGCAGCACGTCCTTCGGCATCTCGATGATGGCACCGATGCCGCCCAGCATCATCAGCAGTGACAGAATGTAGAACGTGACGCGGAATTTGAGCGCGTATTTGACGAGGCCCATGCCCACCCTTCAATCGCCGAACCGTTGCGGATTCGGTTGGTCTCAAGGTGTCCTTTACGGATTCCGCCGATGCTGCGCTGCACAAATTGTCGTGAGGGGCCGATGCATTCGATCTCGCGGTATCGTTACCCGATCGGCCTCATACGGACCCGCGGCGACCTATAAGGCGACCGTGCACCCGGCATCATGGTTCGAAGACGCGCGGCGTTGCCACGCTCCTCACCATGAGGGGTTTGGGAAAACCTCATCCCTGTGTAACGGGTTCGCCCTTACGCGAACTCATGCAGCAGGGCTGCTCTGAGCATTTGTTCTGCCGGCGGCGTCAGGCGGGAGCCTTTGACGAGACCGACGCGTTTCAGGGTCAGGAGGGCGACGGGGTCGCAGAATTCGGCCGAGGCTCCGTCCCCCAGGATCGCCAGCGCGCGCTGTTCATTGGCGTCGAGATCAGTCCAGGCAATACCGTCCATCGTGCACCTCCCGCTCATCCGCTGCGCAATGATCGGTCCTGCAACGTTAAAGATTGATTAAAATTATCCCGATGCGCGGCAGGGATGCGGGTTTGGTCGGCGATGTCGAGTCCGGCCCCGGGCGCCCGTTCAAGGCCGCGGATCAGAAGCAATAGCCGAGCAGGCCGCAGACATAGGGCAGGCGGGGAGCGTCGGAGGCGTAGGGACCGCCGTAATAGGGGCCGTTGTAGAAGTAGGAATAGGGCGAGCCGTAATTATAGCCGCCGCGCGCCACCAGGCCGTTGGCGATGGTGTAGCCGATGACCCGCGCCGAATAGGCGCTGGAGCGATCGGCCCGGGCAGGGAGGTCGGAAGGCTCGGCAAAGATCGCGCCGATCTTGCTTTGCGCGGGCATATCGGCGGCGTTCGCGGTCATTCCGGTCAAGGCCACCGCGAACACCGACAGCGTCATCCTGCGCAACATTTGCGGCACCCACGATTGATTCGAAAAAATCATATCGCAGCGCGGTTAGTAAAGGTTAACGCCCGCGCGATCAGTCCCGCATCGGCAGCGGATCGGCGGCGAGCCGGCGAACTGGCCTCGCGCCTCGCCAGCAGGTCGTTGCCGTTCAGGTCGCGGGCCCTACTTCGAAGCGTTCGCGATCTTGTGCTCCAGATGGCCGGTCTCATGATCGCGGCGGAGCTGGCTCAGCGACGTCTCGTTCAGCTGAAGCAGCACGTCGCTCAGCTTCTCGGTTTCGGGATACCCGGCGGCGAAAGCCTGCCCGTAAATCTTGCGCAAGGTGCGGACCAGGGTGTTGCCGTGCTTGTGGCTGATTTCGCCATCCTTGTCGCGGTGGCGATTGTCGAGACCTGCCTTGCTCATGCTGCTCTCCATGTTGGATGTTGGCCGCAGCCGAAAGCATCCTCCCACAGGGACCAAATGGCAATCAATTCGGGACCAAAATCACGCCAGGGGGCCGGTGATGATAAGCCCCGCGCCGAAAATCAACGGCTGGCTAGATCCAGCGGTGCTGGTGCCGTGTGAGGTTGGCGAGATATTTCTGGCAGGACTGGTGGTAGATCAAGCCGATGATGAATGCCCACATGATCCAACCTCGTTGTTTGATCGAGGTCTTCGTTATCGGATGTCGGCTTCAGGACGACTTCGCGGGGCTGGAAAAATGGTTTCGTCGCGCGTGGGTCGACGAAACCGACGGGCGTCCGTCCCGCGCTGGCGCGCCGGCGACGGCCGGTGTGTTCGAGATCTGACCAATGGTTCCAGGGTTCGCGTTAGGCCAGAACTCGAAACTCGAATTTCTCGACGCCGGCCGCAACGTCTTCCGCTGGCCGCACCCGGAAGCGGGTACGTTCGGACATCATCTGCAGATAATGCCGCAGCTCGGCGCCACTCTGCTTGAGTTCGTTGCGCAGTTCGCGGCGCGCGAACGTGGTGAGGGAGGGGTCGGCAAGTTGCTGCCAAGCCATCCTCTGCGATTGCTTCAACGCCAGAATGGTATGATCCAGGGTATCAGGCTCAGTCATGCTATCGGCCCGCCAAATGGAGCTACGTCAAACTGTAAACCTGATTCCTAAAGATTCGTTAATGCCGACCGGGGCCTACGAAAGCGCCCGATGCGGATTGGATTGCGGTGAGGGGAAGTGGCCCCGTCCTGACGAAGGGGTTCCCAGAACGGGGCGCTACGAGGTGCAGCGTCCAAAAGGGGGGCGCCGGGTGTCAACCGGACGTGAGGCCGTCGGGAAAATCCGGCGTCATATCCAGTTCATTATATTCAGCTCGTCGCTGTGAGGTTCCAGCGGCAGGTAGAATCCCAGTGCCAGCAGCAACGAAACGACCAGGCGGACGCCACAAAACAGAACCACGGTTTCCAGCGTTTCGACGTCAATCCGGGTTCCAGACGCGCGCGAAAGAGCGATTGCGATAGCAGTCATTGGAGGCCTCCGATTTCGGCCTCAAGGCGAGGCAGGCTGCCGTCAATAGCCCAGCCCGCGCGCGGCACGTGTGCGTCGGGTCACACCACCATGCAATAATTGATGGAAACCGGGCGGCCGCCCTCAAGGAGGTTTTCCCGACCCTTCGCTCCGAGCAAGCCGTGCAAAAACGCGCCAGCGGCGGCCCAGCCATGTCGGCGACGCCGGAAGCGGCGGACTTCGAACAGTTTTCCTCCAAATGAATCACTTCTTTAGCTTCTTCGGCTTCTTCTCCTGCGTCGGCTTCTTCGCCTTTGGCTTATCTTTCTTGCCGGGTTTCTTCTTGCCCTTCTTCAGGGCGTCGGCCTGACTGCGATAGGCTTGAGCCAGGTTCGACAAATCCTGCGAGACCTCTTCATCCGAAGCCGCACGCGCCATCCGTTCCGCCTTCTCGGCTTGCTTTCTGAAGAATTTTGTTTCCTTGACCATCATCATTTCGGTCCGGACGCGTAGACCTTGATCATCGCTTTTACGTCGGCGCGAGCAAGCTCGAGTTTGGACACAACCGAGGGCCAGAGCATGCCGTGCTGCCTTTTGGCCCGCTTGATCAGCTTGTTTAACTTGTCGTCGAATTTGCTGGCGGCGTCTTCCGCATGCTTGGGCTCGGACATTCTGGATATCCTTTTGACGTCGGCCAGTTGACGCGCACCCGAAACCCCGGCGGCCGCTTCCCGAGACGGTGCCTTCGGACTTGTTTCTCCCTATCAATTGCACCAACCGTCAAACTGGCAAGCGCGGACTCAGACGGATTTTTCATTGGCGCGGGCAGCCGGCGAGTGATCTGGAAGCCTGAGGCCGCACCGAAATGCCGATGTGGATGGTCGAATCGGAAAGTGAGCGCCGCAATGCCCGTATTTAAGCCGCAGTGTCGGAATTCTTTGGACTTAGCTTATTGCTGCCGGTCCGAAGTAAGGGACGCCTTTCGATATGCGTGCGTTTTTGGTGCTGTTGCTTTGTTTCACGCTCGCGGCGTGCTCTCATTCCGAGGATTTGTCCCCCATTAAACCCTATGTCCCGCCTTCCATGCCGACAACGGCTGCCGCAAACAAAGGGATCGGGCAAGCTGTGGCGGAAGAAAAGATCGTCGGTCCGGTAGAGATGTCGGACTTGCGCGAAAGCAATCACGGTCCCGGCCGCTTTATGTTGTGCATACGCGGCGTTGAATTGAAATACAGGCGCCTGACCACCTATGCCGTGTTCTTCGATAACGACGACTACAAGGGAACGCGGATGTCGGTCATGATAGACGACTGTGAAAAGCAGGCTTATCGCCCGTACGTAGGGCCGCCTTTGGCCACGCCACCGAGCCCTGCGCCGGCGCCGCCGGTCGGTGCGCATCACCGGAATCATCAGCGGCCTTTCTAGACTTCACCGAGAGGCCATCGGCGCCGTCGGGAAGCGAGGCTCGTGCAGGCCATTCGCTCACAGATTCTAAAACAGAATTTAATGGGATCGGCGGAACGCGAAGCTACTTCGGAATGGTGTCGATATGCGGCACGATTCCTCCCTGATGACTTCGGCCTCAGCTCCCCCGGGGCTGGGGCCGTCTCTTCGGCGGGCGCAGCGCATGAGGGTTACAATGCCGGTTAACCTTTCGTTAACCATCTCGTTGCAGTCTGACCTTAGTCGCGACGGCACCGGAAATCGAGCCGGCAGTCGCAGGAAGAAGCCGACGGTGTAACGCCCGCCGGCTTTTTCTCTGGATGCATGATCACAGCCGCGCCTGTTTGCCCAATGCCAAAGCCAATAAAACATTTCGAGCGAGAAGTTCGACAGGGCGCCACTTAACAGCGTGGATGAAGGCGCAAGATCGCGCACTCGCCAAGTGCAAGGATATCTCAAGCAGCGGCGCAAAAATCGTCGCAGCAACGCCTTCAGCCATCCCGAACCGTTTTCATCTGGCGTTTTTTTTAGGGTGACAAAACCCGGAGCTGCGAAGTCATTTGGCGACACCGCAAGGCTTTAGGGGTCAGGTTTGCCCGGTGAGATGTTCGCCAAAAACCACCGCAGCCGCCATGCGTCTGCGACGGTCGAGTGACGGAGAACGCTGACATCGGCCATGCCGGACCGGCCAGCGTCGGCAACGGCGAAAGTTGACACGCACGTTCCGGTCCGTAGGACTGTCGCCGTCCCCCGCCTCGGCGGATTTGCATCAACCCAAATCAGCAGTTCTCTCTGCAAAAATGTGAACGACAGCGAAGGCAACAAACATGCGCGACCAGTTCAGCAACGCCCAGCAAATCCGCAAACCGGCGATGGTCTCCAAAGGCGGCATCGTCGCCGCGCAATCGCGAAAAGCCGCCGAAGTCGGCGCCAGGGTGCTGGCGGCCGGCGGCGACTGCGTCGACGCCGTCATCGCAACGACCTTCGCGCTGGGGGTGCTGGAGCCCTGGATGAGCGGCGTCGGCGGCGGCGGGGCGATGGTGCTCTATCGCGCGCGCGAGGACCGTCATGAAGTGATCGATTACGGGATGTGCGCGCCCGCCAGCCTTCGTCCCGAGGATTATCCGCTGACGGGCGACGACGCGGCCTCCGACCTTTTCCCCTGGGCGCGGGTGAAGGACGACCGCAATCTTCACGGTCCCGGCTCGATCGCCGTCCCGGGCGTCGTGGCGGGTATGGAGGAAGCGCATCGCCGCCACGCCAGACTGCCGTGGCGGGAATTGCTGGGCCCGAGCGTCGATCTTGCGGGCGAAGGTCTGCTGGTGGATTGGTGGACCACGCTGATGATCGCCAGCTCGGCGGCGGACCTTCGGCGTTACCCCGCGAGCGCAGCCGCCTATCTCCAGGACGGCCTGCCGCCGAATGCGCCATGGGGTATCAAGTCCAGCGTGCGTCTGCCGCAGGACAGGCTCAAGGCGACGCTTTCGTACCTGGCGGAGGAGGGCCCGCGGGATTTCTACCAAGGCGATCTGGCGCGCAGCATCGCGGCGGATGTGCAGGCGGGGGGCGGTGCGCTGTCGGTCGAAGACCTTGCCTCCTTTCGCGCTCACGGGCGCGAGGCGCTGACAATTCCCTATCGCGGCGGCAAGGTCTACGCCACGCCGGAGCTTACCTGCGGCCCGACCCTGGCGCATACCCTCCGCCTGCTGCAGCAGAACCTGCAGCCCGCGCATGGCGGGCCGGACGCAGCGGCCTACACGGCGTATGCCCTGGCGCTGCAATCGGCCTATCGGGAACGCCTGCAAGACATGGGCGATGCCGACGGCCGGCGCGCGCTGGGCGCCGAGCATCTGGCGCCGGCCTGCACCACGCATTTTTCGGTGGTGGACCGCGACGGCAACATGGCGGCGGTGACGCAAACCCTGCTGTCGACGTTCGGCTCGAAATACGTGTTGCCGCAGAGCGGGGTCACCATGAACAACGGCATCATGTGGTTCGATCCCACGCCCGGCGGGCCTAATTCGCTGGCGCCGGGCAAGCGCTGCCTGACCAATTACACGCCGGTGCTGGCACAGGCCGCCGATGGCCGGCGGCTGGCCGTCGGCGCCTCGGGCGGGCGGCGCATTTTGCCCGCGGTGACGCAGATGCTGTCCTTCGTGATGGATTACGGCATGGATCTGGACGCAGCGATCCACCAGCCGCGCATCGATGCGAGCGAAGGCGCGGTGGTGATCGGCGATGTGCGTCTGCCGGTGCAAGCGCGCGAAGCAGTTGCGGGCGCGTTTCGATTACGAGGAGGCGCGCGTGCAAACCCTGCCGATGAAATTCGCCTGCCCGAGCGTGGTGCTGCGCGAGGGCGGGACCAATAGCGGCGCCACCGAGATATTCCAGCCGTGGGGCGACGCGGTGGCGCAAGGCTGAGCCGCTGGGAATGGCCGCACCAGAGGCCGGCGGACCGACCCCTGGAACGTCCACAGAACAGGAGTTTGCCAACCGGCTGTCCCTCAGTTGGCAGTGTGACCGATTGCCCAGACATAAGCGGCAACGGCGGCGACATCGGCGTCCGAAAGCGGCGCGCCGCCCTTTGGCGGCATGACCCCGGTATAGTTCCTGGGATGGGTCACGCCGGTGTCAATGATGTGGGCGATCGACGCCAGGCTGCCGTCGCTCTGCACCCAGACGTCGTCGTTGAGAGGGGGCCCGACCGAGGTGCCACCGGCATCGGTGCCGTGACAGCCGCTGCAGGTCCCGTCGCTCGCCTCGCCATGGAAGATGCGATCGCCGAGGGCGACCTGCTGCCGCGTCGCGCCGGGCGGCAAGCGGAGCGCCGCCGTCTGGCGGCCGGCATCCGGATGCATTCCTTCCGGCGGCAGCGGCGAATTCGGTGAAGCGGCCGCGACCGCAGGCTTGGGCGCCGACACCAGCTGAGCCGTCGCGCCGTCGCCCCGGTAGGTGACGCGCCAGATCCGTCCATGCACATCGTCGGATACGTAAAGAGCGCCGTCCGGCCCCATTGCCAGCCCGGTCGGCCGGAACGCCGCCCGGCCAGGATCCTCATGGGCGCCGGCAAAGCCGTCGGCGAAGACGATGTAGGGCCCGGACGCCTTGCCCTCGGCCATTGGCTGGAAGACGACGTTATAGCCGGCTTGCGCCAGCGGCGCCCGGTTCCACGACCCGTGGAAGGCGACGAATGCGCCGCCGCGATAGGGCTTGGGAAACTGGGTGCCGTTGTAGATCAGCAGGTCGTTCGGCGCCCAATGGCCGGGAAATGCCGCGACGGGGGGCAGCTTCTCGGCGCAGACTCCCACCGTTTTGCCGCCGTCTCCGCCATACTCCGGCGCCAGCACCAGCTTCTTCTGATTCTGGTCGTAATAGCACTCGGGCCAACCGTAATCGCCGCCTTGGCGAAGCTGCACAATCTCTTCGGCCGGCAGGTCGGCGCCCTGCTGGACGGTATAGAGCTTGGGCCAGTTCTGCGACAGCTGGTCGCGCCCGTGCTGGGTCGCAAACAACTGGCCCGCGGCGTCGAACGCAAATCCTTCGCCATTGCGGAGACCGGTGGCAAAGCGCTCGGCGGGCGAGAAAGTCTGGCCTGTCTTGTTGGCGTCGTAGCGCCAGGTGCCCGCCCGCGTCTCCAGTTCGGTGCAGGGCTTAATTCCGGGCGAATCCGGCATCCGGTTCTCGGATTGGCAGGAATTGGTCGCCGAGCCCAAATCGACGAACAGATTGCCCTTGGCGTCGATCACGAACGGATGCATGGGATGGTCGCCGACCAGCGGCATGCCCGCAAGGATCGTTTCGCGCTTTCCGCTCGGCACCATCTCGCCCGCCTTGAGCGCATAGCGCACGATCCTGTCGTTCACCTCGGCATAGATCGCATGGTTGTAAAAGGCGATACCGGTGCCCCCGGCGGCACCGTCGGACACGCCTTCGCCGAATCGCTTGACGATGTCGGCATGCCCGGTTCCCCCGCTATCCTTCAACGCCAGCAGGAATCCGCCGGGCGGCGGAGTGTCGTTGTGATAATAGCGACCGCTCCAGGTGTTTGCGTAGACGATCCCGTCGGCAGTGACCACCAGATGGCGAACATGTCCCAGATTGTCGGCAAACACCGTCGCACAGAAGCCGGGCGACAGCGTAATGCCGGTATCCGGGCAGGCGGGGGCGGCCGAGGCCGGCGCAGCCGCGAGCCCGGGCAAGGTTCCCGCCGCCAGTGCGATGGCAACGGTTATGGCCGAGATGGCCGCGCTGCGGCCGGGATGGGCGAGATGCGATTTCATAGGCTGGAACTCCTTCCGACCAAACGGAAGTAGCGCCAGCGGTCAATGCCGCCATCGAATGTTCTGCAGGCACTGATCAAAAAGATTTGCTGAATGACGGGCGCGGCATCACCTCAATTCAGGTCGATCGGGGCGGCACCGTCGCGTTTTGACCCGTTTGAACACATTGGGTCGGATCGGATTCTGAGCTGGGTTGGCGGGTTTTTCGGCGGGAATATTTGTTAACCGCCTGATATTATCGTTTGAGCCATCGCGGATATCGTAACGCGTACCGCGAGAACCAACGAAACCCGCCGTACTTCATCGGCGGGTTTTTTCGCGAGAAAGGTTGCCGATGTCGCTATCCTCAGCCAAGAATTATGCGCTTCGAGCCGCGCGTTCGCAGGACGAGAAAGAAGCCGTTGAACTGCTGTCGAAGGCCATCCTGGAACTTGCGGCCTCGATCGAGGACACCGACTCAAAAGTGAAGCGGCTTAACAAATCAAAGGGCTGACGGACGATCCGCCGATAGCACTCATCGCGTCCGCGGGGCGCGATGGCGCCCGGCGGGATCACCGGCGATTTTCGTTTTGGAGAATTCGCACTTTGGGCATTTGAAAATATGTTTCTCCGCGCCGTTGGCGTTCGGCTCTCGGCCTGCCAGCTCCATTCGTGTTCGACACATGGCGCAGCGTGGCGGCTTGACCGCCTCGAGCGGCAGCGTGGTGGGTTTGTCAGAAGACGGCATGGCTTCCCCAAGTGAGATGCGAAACCCGATTGATCGCGTGAAAACTCATTTTTATGCTGCCGGGCGTTTGGATTTCGAAGATTTGTCGCAGGAGATTTGAAAAACGGCGTCCGGTGAGTAGCCATCGCAACCGGCACCGCGCCGTTCTCTGTTGCATAGCAACCGGCCTGACCGTTGGCACGACCTATTGGTTCGATGTTGGTCTGACCGCTGGTAGGGGCACGGCGTTGGTTACGGGCCTTAGCTGCAATGCGATGGAGTTTTGACGCGGCCAATTAACCATGTGCTGGCGGACGGCGGCGCCGGCAGGCTGAATCCACGCTGCTGACAGCTTCGCTTAAACTCGATACGCCAAATCATTAATGGGTCGCTGCATCGGTGGCCAATATTGCGGGACTGCAACCCAGACTACTCGCAACGCCCGTGACTATTTTTTTCATCCACGCATCTTTTCCGGCCCGCGAAAGGTGAACGCCGTCTACCTGGAGCTTTCCACTTTCCGCGCGGATATCCGAAAGATCGATTGGCTTGACCGGAAATTCCTCAACCAATTCCCGTATGGTGTTTTCAATCGCGCTGCGGGCGTTGGGATCGATAATAGCCCCCACGCTTCCATCAAAATCGATTGGCGTGATATTCGCGACCAGAACATTCGTCGTGGATATCAACGCTGCAGAAATTGTGGCTCGGTATCCAGCTTGAACCCCGGCTGATGAAGTCCGTCCATCCAGTCCGTTTTGATGGCAGTTTCAGGCGCTCGCCGCGGCGATCACCGACTATGTCACGGCGCTGACGATTGGCCAGCAGCCGACCGCGCCGGTGACAATACCGTAAAGCTAGGTTCCTGCTTCTGCCGGAAGTGATGACGGTATCGCGGGATAAGCCTCGATGGCGGCCGCTGGGAATTTATAGCGGACCTTGAGTTTGGCCAGACGTTCAATGGGGCGCTCGATGACATAATAGGTCACAGTTGAGACCGGGATTACGATCGCAAGGAACAACGGAATATTTCTCGCCATGCCGTCCAGATATATAAAGATGTCGAATATAATCGCGTGCATTAGATAGACCGAATAGGAAATGCGGCCGAGAAATGCCGCCCAAGGAAGCTTGCGGGCCGGCGGGTTCGCGAAGCCGGCCAATATTACCACGCCCGTCGCCGCTGCAGCGGTCAGGCTTTGACAAAACCAGATCAGGCCGCGGGAGCCCGGATACGGTGTCGTTGCGACGAGCAGGATCACACCGATGCCGAGCGCGAAAAGGTGAGGTCGCTCAAATAGCTTTGGTACCGCTTGATATTTGATCAGTGCGGCGCAAAGCGATCCGATCAGAAAATGATCGTAATAATGCAGCGTATTTCCGCCAAACCCAAAAACCTTGGCCGCTAGGCTGAGCACCATTGCGGCGAAGATGCAGGGGATTGCTTGTCGTATGGATGTCGCTGCCCAAAGGACAAAGGGAAAGGTGACGTAGAACCAAAATTCTATTGAGAGCGTCCACAACACAGCGAATCCGTAGCCTGACCATTCTGAGGGATCCTCGGTAAATGTCAGCAGCCCGGGCACGGCCTGTAAAATAGTCCCAAGAGAACTGATGCGATGGGCGACAGCAAAACCCGCAACGACCAAGGCGATCAAAAAAACATACATCGGATAGATGCGCGCCAACCGTCGCACGATAAATCTAGCGACGTTTCCGAGGCCCAGCATTCCTTCGCGCAGAAGGATTGAAGTGATCAAAAATCCGCTGAGGACAAAGAATACGCTGACGCCGATCGCGCCGCCCGGACATATCTGATTTACCGCATGTCCGAAAAGCACAAGCCCTGCCGCCAGGGCCCGAAGCCAGTCTAAATATTCAATCCGGTGATCGTCGCGCCCGCCCATGCCGATAGCCTTTAACACTGCAACCCCACGTCGAACAGCCCCCTAAACTCAGAGAATCCCCATGACCGACGCCGCTTCTGCGGGCGCTCCCGCTGCCGAAAACCCCTGTGGCACGGTTGGTCGAATTGTACTATGGCGATCTCCCTGGTCAGCGGCGTACACCGCACCGATCCGGTGGAGGATTTCGCCGCGCCGGCGCAGGCCGGGATCTTCGGCATGATCCACAAGGCCACCCAGGATGATGGCAGTCGCGCTATCCAGTGAACGAAAGATTCCCGGCCGACCAATGCACAGCTTCACGAGGCCGGTGCAGCTTCAGGGGCTCGCCGCGGCGATCACCGACTATGTCACGGCGCTGACGATTGGCCAGCAGCCGACAGAGCGCCGACCGCGCCCGTCTCGGCCTGCTTCATGTCGCGCAAAGTTCGCCCGGAGGCGGGCATAATAGACGATCTGGGGCGTCACCTTCGCAGTGTTGCCGTTGATGGCAGCAAGCGCCTCCGCTTGCCTTGTCCGATCGATATGATACCACTCGCTGCCGTCGCAATTCTGGTTGCTACCTGATCTTGGCCACGCACTCCTTCAGGCGTTCAAGCTCCGAACGGACTTGCGTTTCCATGGCGTCTTGCAATGCGAGCGTGCCCCTGCTGGACAATTCTGCGGAGGCCTTTCTGTCGAGATTCTGCTTCCAATCCCGAATTGCCTGCTTGGTGGCGCTTTGGGCCTCCGACGTGGCCTTAAGGTACGCCTTTATGCAGGCGTCGGCCATTGAGCAAGTCTTGCACTCTTGAGCGGCGGCCGCATTCGAAACAAGCAAGATAACAATCGCAGCAAGGACCTTCATTGTTTTTCCCCGCTATTGGCCAGGCGGATGTTCTGCCTGGTTGGGCTTGTTTGCAATGGGCCGGAGGGAACCCTGGTTCCGGTGGCAGGAATGCAAAACTCTCGAGCGAGCGCATCGCCATAGGGCCGACCACGCTCGGAGGATCACAGCTGCGGCAGCACGGCCCAATAATGTCGCCCGTTCTTGCTCGGATCGGTGTTGTCGCTGGTGGAAAAAATCAGGCCGACGCCCTTCCAGTGCATATACCGGCCAAGCCCGATCTGTTCGATATCATCGCGTTGGCTATGAGCCGGGCCCAGCAGCTTGTCATTTTCGTACAGCAGCACGGGCGATTGCTGGCGGTGGGAGTGCATGTCCTCGAAATCACGCAACGGATAAAGAGGCGCGGTGTAGATGTTGCCACCGGGCGAAAACCTGTGCGCTCCGACGATCTGCGTGACGATCTTCCCGGTTGGTCGCCATGGCGGCTGGTAGCGATGCTGCAACCAGACCGCGGCTGGAGCGTAAACGGCGAATATCACTGCTGCGACCAGCAGGATGGTACGAAACGATCGCGCGTGGCCGGGAAGGATTATCGATGGTGTTCTAACGGTGTGGGGCTCGCCGCGCGCATTGACGTACCAGCGGCTGCGCAGAAATAGACTCTCAACGAGGAACGGATGCGTCTCCGGCGCGCAGCCGACAGGCGGATCAATCACGCGGGCGGCGATCCCCGGAAAGGTCAATCGGTAAATATTTCCAACCGACAGCATGCGAAGCCCTCGGACCCGAATCTTACCCCCCGCGCCCCTTCTGCGTAAAGCCCCTCCGCGCGGTGCGTTGCGGCGAAATGGGCGCCGATGATACCCTTGTCGGTTTCCTGATTTGTTAACGGCCGCTGGCAGGATGTCATTGGGGATTGTTTCGAGGTGATCGCTTGAGCGCTTATGTGAAGACCATTTGCTGGATTGTCGTCCTGTCCGCTTGGTGCGGGGTAATGTGGAGCAACGTTCGAACCACGAAGCAACTGCGTGCATCCGGTTACAGTTTTTGGAGCTTCAATCCGAGAGCGCGCCTGATTGCCTGGAAGGGAACAAACATTGTGGTCTTCCTGAACTGCTTCGCGATTTTTGCGGCGGCGATCTTGGTGCTAGTTGTGATGCAATAAGGCTGCTCGCTTGGCGGTCTCTCTTTCATTTCGAAGTCGCCTGTTGGCGCCCTTGAGAGATACCGCCAAAGTCTGAGAACGTCCGGTTATCGGAGTGGACCGGAAGTGGCGGGCTGGTGGTTAAAACGGTGTTTTGATCCGAAAGAGACATCGCGAGAATTGCTGCCCGAACTTACGTCTTGTAGGGCTCTGGACGTCGGCGATTTTGGTTCCTTTCCCGTTGCTCGCCTCAGCTTTCAAGCCAGCAGGTGAGAAGAGCCCGGCCATGGCGAGGTGTCGGCCGGAGATCGGTTTGGACTTGGTGCCACGTTCGCCCCTGTATTCGGTCCGGATGCCTGCGAAGGCGAACAGCGGGCCGGTGCGGCGGTCGCCCCGCCGGATCGCCTTACAGCGCACGCGCAGCAATTGGTTTTTCGCGCCTGCGCCGCCAACCGTGAACTCTCCTTCCTGAACGAGCATTCATAAATATTTGTTTGACGCGAGCAGATGCTTCCGTCATCTTTTGACGACTAAGGAAACCAGCCAAGGAGCATTTTTATGAGAAAATTTGCTTTCGTTTTGGCCGCTGTCGCCGCTTTTGCGTTCACGGTTTCAAGTGCGTGGGCCTACCATCTCCCTCATCATCACCACCCTCGCACCCACCACCACAAGTGATCTGAGAGACGCCGCAAGATGGATGGCTCCTTCAAGCGGGGCCATCTTCTTTGCGATCTGACACATTGCTGACAACCAACCTCAAGGGGCGGTCAGCCGCCATTGAGTTGGCGGCTGACGACAAGGTTTCGGGCATGCCGTCATTCAAGCGCGCGACATAAAGCAAGGCAAGCGGGTGAGGAGATCGGGCACTCCTATTAATTTAGCTCAAGATTCTTGTCATAATTCGTGAGAACGCGCGTCCTAATTTGGACGACAGGCCGCCTTTCAGTTGGAGGCCTCTCAATTTCAATTTCGCGAGTTCCCCGAGGAGTTTGATGTCACGGCCTTGGACGGGAAAGAAAGGACCATCTTCGCATCGAAAGCGAGTTTCGCGCGAGACTTCTCGAGATGACGATCACCGCTGCGGTCAAAAAATCGGATCCGCAATGCGAACCGTTCGTTGGAGTCTTGATCGAGCATCATGCGCCGAGATCGCGTGAGGATACGAACTGGGCTATTAAGGGAGTTCGGTTTGGAAGGGCCGCTCGCGACAAGTGCAGCGCAGCCTTGGCCGGTGTCATCGATAAAATGCAGGGCGCGTTTGAACTTCGTCAGGATCAGGATGGTAAGACGTAATGATTATCCCGCCGATTTACGCCGGCGGATTTGCTTTCAGCGCTACCGCGCCGGCCCGGTTGACCAAGGCTAGAAACTGGCCCCCGACACCAACAGAACTGCACCGATTGCCATAAGGAGAATGCCCGGCCAGTTCGTCCCGAGCCCCAGGAATTGCACGCCGCGCCGTGGCGGCTCCAAAGTGTCGCGAACCGGCCGGGAGGAATCCGGGCCGCTGAGCGATCCCCGCCAAATAGCAGCGCGCGCCATGTACAAGATCCCGCCGAGAACAAGCAGCGCGCCAAGCCCTATCAGGAACATTCTGGGCCTCTCAATTTATCGCTGTCCCGAACAATGCCGCTGTGCATCTTTAGTGGATCCACCGGCTCAAACTGGCGATCGTCGACGCGAAGGGGACTATCAGGGCGCAGGCGAAACCCACCACCAACATGCCCGCAGTTGTTACCAAGACCAGGTCAATTGACCTTGGGCGCTCGCGTCCGCAGATCAGGTCGAAGTGTCTGGAGCGGCTTTCGTCCCGATATGTCTGAAGATGCATGGTAGGACTCCCTCTGGGAGTTTGTCGTCAATCAATTCGTTATTGCCAAAATAGTTCCTGGCGCCAGTCAGCACAGCGATCTAGCTGACCGAGGCGTACGAGATTACCCGCTACAAGTCGGTGCATCCGGACGAGGAGCGGTAAGCGGTCGACTTGCGTCGACAGCACCCCTGGTGTTCAGCAACCCTGATCGGCCGTCTGCGCCGAAGGCTTGGCACCCTGGGCTTGCTGCGCGGCTGTGGGCTGGCCCTGCTGCTGTCTCTGAGCATCCTGCGATGATGTGGCTTTTTCTCCTGCCACGCGGTTCATCGTTTCGGTCGGCGGATGCTGATCGGGTTTTGCCGAGCCAGTGCCAGTCGTTTGACCGGTGTAGCCGGGCGTGGGACCAGAGCCGGCGTCCTTACCGCCGGTGTTGCAGGGACCGGCGTGTGCGGCACCAACGCCCAAAACGATTGCGGCAAAGCCTGCGAGCATGACGTGTTTTGTGATCATTATGCCTCTCCTTGGTTTCCATCCTTCGACGAGTAGCGTCTTCGGCGCCACTTTGAGGATTTACGAAAACAAAGGTGCGAAGCGCAGGTTCCCGCTAATCGCCAGACTTATCCCTGCGGGCCGCCTGGCATGGCCATCCGGGTGGCCCGGTCCAGCTGAATAAGTGCGATAGCGACCAAGATCGAGAACAACAGCAGAAGGCCGGCCGCAATAACGCGAGCATCCGTCGGACACGAAGTCATGATTACGCGTGGTGCGCCTGCCGCTCAGGATGCTCGTTATCAGGTCCGCACCAACAGGCCCGCCGGTTCACGCCCGGCGGGTTTTTCGCGCCCCTGTGAACGGTTGCGCAGCAAGCCCATGTGGACGCTCACGCATCCCAAGAATTGGCCCTGTGGGTATGCTGTGGATATGCTGCGGAAAACAGGCCATGAAACATTGCCGAGCAAAAGGCGCCGGCCGGTTTGATAGCCTCAGTGCGGGTCGGGCCCGCTGCATAGTCGAGCCTCAGCGAGAGCCACGGCGGCTTGTTCGTCCAAATCGTGGACGGTGCGATGGTCGTTCACCGTGAGACCTCCCTTTTCAATTGCACCAGCAGCCGAGGTTGGTACAAACCCAAGAAGTTCCTGGAGGGCATTTCGGTGAAGTGTCCGCCTGCGCAGCGGGATCGCGCAACTGGTCATTGTTGGAATTGCGGAAGCGGACATGGTGACGTTCCGCACGATGTTGCGCCGCAGCGGCCACCTGGATTGACGACGCTGCAATCAGCGCCGAGCAGAAAATCATAACAAGGGTCTTTCGCATTTTGATCTCTCTGGCATTAGGCCCAAAAGAGCGGCCCCGGCACGGGCCGCGTGCCGGGGCCGAGGCCTGGATGTGCCGGCAGGGGGGAATGTCGGCACAACCCCGATATGGTTTCGCAGGGCGCCGAGAGCCATTAAATTCGGCTTTTCCGTACCACGCGTTGCGGTGATTACGGGGATACCAGGGACAAGCCGGCGATCGGGATGCCAACAAGTACGGCGCTGGCAAGTTGCCGGGCACGCTCGGCAGCTTTCGCGCGAGCAGGTAATGACAAAAACCGCCGGAGGGAACCACGTACAACTCTGCCGTAACCGGTTGGACGTTCAAGAACGGGATTTCGCTCTACGCTCACCAGATCAAGGCTGATAGCGTCATCGGCGACGGATGCCTGTTCGACGGGATTCAATATAACTGGATCGATCAACTCGATTGCGGCTTTAACCTAGGCACGCAGGCCACTCTCACGAACGTTTCTGGCACAAGCGAGTTCGCACATATCGGCAAAGCTCAACTGCTCGGTGGCAACGCCTATCGGGCTTCTGGTAAGGCCGGACTTGTCATCAACAATACTACTCGGGTCAACGTGGATGATGTGACCGCAAATGTTCTTACGGGCGATGCTGTTCAGGTGACCGGGAATTCTGCCGGAGTTTCGATCTCCAATCTTAACGCCACCGGAAATACCGGGACCCCTGGACCAGGCGTTGCGGCAGCGCTTGCCGCGAACGTGGGATCGGCTGGCGCACCAGTCGTCAACGCTGGAGTGCTTGGAACGCCGTCATCTGGCGTTGCCACTAACCTGACCGGCACGGCGGCGGGCCTCACGGCGGGCAACGTCACTAACCTCGGGGCGATTGCGGTCAAGGTAACTGGCGTCAATTTCAACAGTGCCGACACCGACACGCCGATTTCGATCCCCCTGCCAAGCGGCGTGATACGCTATGCTCTTCAAGCCATCAGAATTTCCGATGCATCTGGCACTTTAACCACATCAACAGCGGGCGTCTTTTCTCTGGCGGCGGTGGAACGACAATTGTTGCGAATACCGCCGTCACAGTCAGTTCAAACGCAGCCCGACACCCTCAACAATGTTCAATCTTTCGCCGCAGGTGCAGTCGCCTACGATTACACGACAATATATTTTCGGGTAGGGACACAGCAGGGTTCGGCTGCGACGGCTGACGTAGGCAGGGCTCAACTCGCCCCAAAGTTGGGTCATCATGGCGGGACTGAAGGTTCAAAATAGGCCACTGACCAGCCCAGACTCGCCAGGGGCCGACCCCGTGCGCTGGTGCCGATCGGCCGCCGAGGCGGGCGAATCAAACCCCGCACCAACGGCCTTCCTGGAGTCATGCAGGGGCTATCGAGCGCCCGGCCTGCTGGTCGCGTTTTGGTTAGCCGACGGTCGAGGCCCACGTGCCGGGCGCCTGGTATTCGGGGGCACGTTGCCGGTGGCGCTGTAGTTGTCGCGCTGGGTGCCACTTCGGTAGAGCCCGGCGCCAGCGGGACCTATGGTCGTGTAGGCCTGTGCCTGGGCAGCCGTGGTGATCAGCACCAGCATGCCGGCGAATATCAATCGCTTCATTTCCAGTCCTGACTTTGGTTTATGGGGCGGCCCGGATCCAACCACGGTGGAAGGGGGCTGTCTAACGAATCCGGGGGCCATTCGTATAACCAAAGGCTTGCCGGGATGTTCGGTGCGAGCGCAGGACTCGCCACCGGACGGTAGGTACTCTGAGCCAGCGAATCCCGCCGCGCACCAGCGGGCTTCTTGGAGTTGGGGAGGGGCTATTGCCGTCGCGGATGGATCACCGGCAGGACATTCCAGCCGCCATGTCACCCCAGAAGCCGCATTCAGTTACGGGTTCGGCCGGCCGGTTGAGGCGGTGAGGTCCGCGCGCATGGAGCTCGTCACGGAAGACCATTAGGATTGCGACTGCCAAAAGCGCCGCCGACAGCAGTCTAATTCGCATGAATCTTCCCCGGGTCACGGCATCCACATGCCAGCAATCGATTTGCCAACACAGTGCCCACACGGGCACTTTTTCCAGATATTCGCAAACGGCTTAAGCGTGAGCGGCCCGATGTCCGGGCCGGACATGCCTTACATGGTGAGCGCGGAGGGACTCGAACCCTCGACCCCATGATTAAAAGTCACGTGCTCTACCACCTGAGCTACGCGCTCACTTGCCGCGCTGTGTAGGGGGCGGCTTGGTGCGGGTCAATAGCGACGCAAACCGCGAATGGGCGGTTCGGTTGACCCGAATTTCCATGGCGAAGCATGCTGTTAGCGGCAATTCTTCAAGCGGGCTGCCTGTGGAAAATCTCGCTCCCGGTCAACTGGCTTCCGGATGAATCTCGGAGGCCACCGGCGGCGAGGCGCCGACCACGGTCGGCATCGCCACCGGGCGCAGGCCGATCAGCTCCGCGGTCCGCACCCCGGTATTGCGCCAGAACGAAAACGCGTTGACCCGCGAATTCTCCAGGATGGCGATCGCCACCGCCGACAGGAACGGCAGGCTTTCCAGCACCAGCACCGCGGCGAACACATAGATCTCGCGGACCTGCTTGTCGAATTGTTGGTGACCACCAGCACGGCGGCGCCGACCAGCAGCAGCACGCCGATGACGGCTTCCCAGAACGCCTGGAATTCGACCGACATCAGCGAAAACCCGCCCTTGGAGGTGCGCGCAAACGGCAGATGCTCGGTGATCAGCCCGTTGGCGACCGCGCGCGACACCGTCCATTGCACCGACATCGCCGCGACCATGGCGCCCAGCATCTGGCCGATCTTCACCGGCACGCGCAGCCGGTACAGCACCACGAAATGCATCAGCGAGACCACGAACGAGGCGATGATCGGCAGCGTCAGGATCTTGTCGGGAATGGCGATGTCGGCAAACGCGACGATCGGCACCCAGATCAGATTGAGGATCGCGACCACCACGCCGAGGCTTTCGGCGCCGAGCCAGTTCAGCCAGCCCAGCGCGAATTCGCGGCGCTGGTCCGGGCGACAGCCGGCTCGCGCCGGGCAGAAACCGCCGCCAGTGCTTCTTGACGATCTGGAACCCGCCATAGGCCCAGCGATGGCGCTGCTTCTTGAAGGCCTCATAGGTGTCCGGCAGCAGGCCGTGGCCGTAGCGGGTGGTTGGTGTAATGGGTCAGCCAGCCGTGCTCGATGATGGCGAGGCCGAGATCGGTGTCCTCGCAGATGGTGTCGCCGGCCCAGCCGCCGGCCATGTCCATCGCCGCGCGCCGGATCAGGCACATGGTGCCGTGAACGATGATGGCGTTGGCCTCGTTGCGCTGGACCATGCCGATATCGAAGAACCCGGCATATTCGCCGTTCATGATGTAATGCATCAGCGAACGGTTGCCGTCGCGATGGTCCTGCGGCGCCTGCACCAGGCCGACGCGGGGATCGGCGAACACCGGCACCAGATCCTTCAGCCAGTCCGGCTGCACGACATAGTCGGCGTCGATGATGCCGATGATCTCGGCATCGACAGCGGTGCGGTCCATGGCGATGCGCAGCGCGCCGGCCTTGAAGCCCTCGACCTTCTCGGCATTGATGAACTTGAAGCGCTCGCCGAGCGCGCGGCAGTGATCCTGGATCGGCTGCCAGAATTCCGGATCGGGCGTGTTGTTGATGATCACCACGCATTCGAAATTCGGATAATCCAGCCGCGACACCGCATCGAGCGTCTGCTTGAGCATCTCGGGCGGCTCGAAATAGGCCGGCACATGGATCGAGACCTTGGGAAAGGTGATGTCCTCGCCGATGGTGGCGGGCGCCACAGTTGCTCCCTTGACGATCAGCCGGCGCGGGTTGCGGCCGAAGGCGATGGCGGCGATTTCCTCGATCCGCGCCATCGCGATCAGCACCAGCGGAACCAGCAGGATCAATCCCAGCGTCAGCGCAAAGGCCGAGCCGAACACGAAGTAGTGGCCGGTCCAGTAGGCGAACACGGTCGCGACCCAGGCGCCGACGCCGTTGGCCGCGGCCGACAGCATCAGCGACTGCAGCACGGTCGGCCGCGCCAGCCGCAGGATCGGCAGCGACAGCAGGATGCCGACCAGCACCGCGATGGTCGCGAGCTTCCAGTAGTTCTCGTTGACGACCGGACCGGTCCAGGCAAATTTCGGCTCGCGCGTCGGCGTTCAGAATGCCCCAATAGGGGCCGACGCCGCCCTCGAAGAACTTCCAGGGCTGATCGATCGCCTCGACGATGTTGTATTCCATGCCGATGGCTTCGGCGCGGGCGACGAAGTTGCGCAGCACCACCGCCTGCTCGAACGGCCCGGGATCGGCGTTCTCAGATTGTAACCGGCGCTGGGCCAGCCGAATTCCGCGATCATGATCCGCTTGCCGGGAAACTGGTCGCGCAGCAGCTGGTAGATGATCGACCGCCTGATCGACCGCCTGCTTGTCGGTGAAGTTTTCCCAATAGGGCAGGACGTGGGCGGCGATGAAGTCGACCGAGTAGGCGAGTTCCGGATGGTCGCGCCAGATGTTCCAGATTTCGCCTGTCGTTACCGGGACATTGACCGATTTCTTGACCCGCTGGATCAGCTTGATCAGCCGATGGACGTTGTTTTCCGCAACCGCCCATTTCAGCGCTTCGGCCTTCTTGTCCTCAGGCTGCGCTTCGCGCATCCAGAACCCGCCGGCTTTCCTCGCGAAGGATGGCGGCGGCCTCGTCGGGTTCGAGCCCGGTTTCGGGTATCGGACCGAGATTCTCGATAGGGACCTGCTCGCCGCGATAGATGGTCTCGTTGCCGACCACGACGCCGATGACGTTGCTGTTGTGGCGCGCCAGATTGATGGCGGCTTCGATCTCGCGATTGTTGCGATTGCTGTCCTTGTCGATCCAGGCGCCGACCGTGACCTTCATGCCGAATTCCGCGGCGATCGGCGGCACCAGTTCGTTGCCTTCGGTCGAAGAGTACAGCCGGACCGCTCGCGTCAGGGTGGAGAGTTTCTTCAGATCGGCGCGAACCTTCTCGGAGTCGGCGGCGCCGTCGGCCACGGTGTGACCCGGTTCGAACGGCGTGTAGGAGACGCTCGGCAGGATGCCGCGGAAGTCCGGCGCCGCTTGCTTCTGCTGGAACACACCCCACAGCGGCAGCGTGCACCAGCGGTCACAAACAGCAGAACGGCGACGACGGCGCGCATCGCGACTAAACCATACGGGGCCAGTATGGCAGGGAAGCGGATCCGTCCCCGAGATCCGACCAAGTCAGCGGCAATCGAGCATAACTCTGCCACGCGATTTAACAACTGGTATGACGCCGTGGCGTTTTTAGGGCGCGAGCAATCCAAACCATTAAAATCTCGCAGCGTTCCGGCAGCGCGCGGGATTATTTTGATGGCGCCGGAGCGGGCGCCGCGGCCGGCGCAGGCGCGGCAGCGGGGGGCGATGCCGGCGACGCCGGCGGTGGTGGGCGCGGCCGGCGTGGCCGCAGCGGCGGTCTGCGGCTGTGCGTTGGGATTGATCCAGCAGGCGTGGACGCGGCTGTTGAGCGTCTCCGGCACCTTGGGATCGATCTGGCCGCCAAAACGGGTCAGGCAGCGGAACGTCGCCTGGACGTGGCCGCCGGGACAGCCGAAACGGTCGTAGAGATCGAGATGCCGAAACGCGGTATCGAGATCGTCGAGCCACATCAGGCGGACCACGCGGCGGCCGAGCCAGACGCATTCCGGGTTTCCGGCCGGCCCGTTGATGGCCTGCGCCGCCTCGACGAACTCATCGGTCTTGCGCTGGTTGTCCTTGGTGGCCTCGGCCGACTGGGCCGCGTTTGCCGCCCCGGCCTTGCCGGACTGGTCCTGGGCGTGGGGATCGCCGCTCTGGGCGAGGGCGCTTCCGATACCGATCAGCAGTGCAAGCCCGGGGACGGCGAAGTGGCGCAAGACCGCACTCTGAAGCTGAAGCACCCGTCGACGCATAAATTCCCCGATTTGTTGCCTGCCCGCGAGCCGGCCTTGGCGCGCTGGTTTGATGCCGTTCAAATAGGTCCCCAATGCGGCGGAGACGCTGGCCGGATTCCCATGACGGACATTTCGGATTTTGTCCAGCAAAGTCACAACTTTATCGCGTCGTGGTAAAGCCGCTGCGGGATTCCGCATGTGCTGGTCTTGGCAGACCGCCGGTGACCGGCTAATCGACGGTCCTCGCCTGGAGGATGGAACCGATTTCTCTTCGTACGCCGCTGGCGCTTCTCCTGATATCCCTGGTCGCGATCGGCGCTGTGTGGTGGTGGCTGGCCACGCCCATCACGCTGGCGCGTGCGCCGATCGATCCCAGCGCCAAGCTGTTGTGCGTGTCCTATGCGCCGTTCCGCGGCGCGCAGACGCCGCTGCTGCCGACCACCCGCATCGCGCCGGAACAGATCGCCCAGGACCTGGCGCAACTGGCCAGGATATCCGACTGCGTGCGGACCTATTCGATCGAAAACGGCCTCGATCAGGTTCCCGCGCTGGCCGCGAAAGCCGGGCTGAAAGTCATCCAGGGAATCTGGCTCGGCAGCGATCGGCTCAAGAACCTGGCGCAGATTTCAACCGTGGTCGGCCTGACCAAAGCCTATCCCGATGTCATCACCGCGGTCGTGGTCGGCAACGAGGTGCTGTTGCGCGGCGAGATGACCACGTCCGACCTCGCCGCCATCATCCGCTCGGTCAAGTCGCAGGTCGACGGTTCCCGTCACCTATGCCGATGTCTGGGAATATTGGCTCCGCAATCGCGAAATCTATGACGCGGTCGATTTTGTCACCATCCATATCCTGCCGTATTGGGAGGACTTCCCGATCCGCGCCAAATATGCCGCCGCCCATGTCGATGCCATCCGCAAGCGGATGGCGGTGGCGTTCCCCGGCAAGGAAATCCTGATCGGCGAAACCGGCTGGCCGAGCGAGGGACGGATGCGCGCCGGCGCGCTGCCGTCGCGCACCAATCAGGCGCGGGTGGTGTCCGAAATCCTCGATCTGGCCAAGCAGGAAAACTTTCGCGTCAACCTGATCGAAGCCTATGACCAGCCGTGGAAGCGCCAGCTCGAGGGCACGGTCGGCGGCTATTGGGGCCTGATCGATTCGGTGCAGCGGGCGCTGAAATACCCGCCCGGCGAAGCCATCAGCAATTTTCCGTTCTGGAAGCTGCAGATGGGCTGCGGCATGGCGTTGAGCCTGTTCGTGTTCGGCGCGGCCTGGCTGACGCTGCGGCGCCGGCCCTGGACGCCGCGCCTCGCATCCTGGATCGCGGTCGGAATTTCCGCCACCACGGCCGGAATCCTGCTCGGCGTCGCCTCCGACAAGATGTTCTATGAAAGCTACGGCTTCGGCGGCTGGCTCGGATGGGGCGCGTTGCTGGCGGCCGCGATCGCTTCGCCGATGCTGTGCGCCAACGCCTTGATGTCGGGGCGCGCGCTGCCGACCTTTCTGGAATTGCTCGGCCCGCGCGAGGCGCGAACCGGATCGGTGCTGGCGATACTGCTGGGAGCAGTGCTGGTGGTGACCACGCTGATCGGCGCCGAGACCGCGCTCGGCTTCGTGTTCGACCCGCGCTACCGCGATTTTCCGTTTGCCGCGCTGACCATGGCGGTGGTGCCGTTCTCGACCCTGATGCTGCTCAACCGCCCGCAGGAGGGCGCGCGCCCGATCGCCGAGGCGGTGTTTGCCGGTCTGCTGGCCGCCGCGGCGCTCTACACCGTGTTCAACGAAGGCGCGGACAACTGGCAGTCGCTGTGGACCTGCGCGGTGTATTTCCTGCTTGCGGTTACGCTGTGGCAGGCGCGGGGCGTGCAAATCCCAAAATAAGCAGGCCGATCGCCAGACCCGACAGGCCGATATTGTAGAGCACGATGCCGAAGCCGGCGGCGATCAGCCCGCCGGTGAGCAAAACGATCGACGGCCGGATCACGTGCAGGGTCGCGATGATGAGCGCGACGACGCCGAACACCGAATTGCGAAACAGGGTGGTGACCAGGATCCGGGTCTTGCACAACATGGTCTGCAGACCGGCATCGCAGGCCAGCGCCACCGTCGAGAACTCGATCGCGAGATAGCGCAGATACAGCGCGTAGCCGACGGTGAGAAAGCCGACGATCAGCAGCCATTGCACCTGGTAGGGCGTCAGCCGGAACGGAGTTTTTTTCATCGGGCGAATATGGTCGGGAATGCGCGGCGGGACAACCCGCAGCGAGCAGGGGCGGCGAGCTTGCCGATATCGCGAAAATACATCAGAAACCAGCCGTAAGGCATTGCAGTATTTGATTTTGGATCGTTCTAGTGGCTACCGAAGTAGGACGACAGGGTCGACAGGGTGGACGGCGGTTCCGGCGTTTTGGCCGGGTCTTCGCTGATCACCCGCTTGGCGTAACTGTGCCGGCGGCCGGCCGGCCGGGCGGCAGCAGGCTTGGCGGGACCAGGTTTGCCGGGAGTCGTTTAGCTGAAGCGGCGGCTGAAGCGGCCGCGGCGGCCGGCTCTTCATCGGCCTTCATGGTCAGACGTTGGCCGTCGAACACCGTTGTCTCGCAACTCCTTTGGTTTTCAATCATCGCGGCGCAGATCTTGGCGGCCGCGGCGGCATCGCCGAGCGGTCCGGCGACCAGCCTGAGCTGCATGCCGAGGCCGCTGCTGCTCTCCTTGATCATGATGATCGGGTGCAGCGCCGCCAGCGGCGCATTCGATCGCGATTTGAGCAGGCCCCGCCACAGCGCGCGCAAGCCGCCGACCGAATTCGCGCCGCCGACATCGACCGCGAATTCGGTGCGCTGGACCGCGAGTTTGGAGATCGCCTGGGTGGAATCCGGCGCCGCGCCAGCCGCAGGCGGAGCCGACGCCATTACGTCGGGCGCAGGCGTCGCGGCATCGGCACTTTTTGGCGCCTCGGGTTCGATCAGTTTTCCAGCCGCCGCATCCGGCGGAGCCATCATCGATTTCGAGGCCGTCAGCGGCGTTGCCGGTGTTGCGGCCGGCGTGGTCGCTGCCGGCGTTTTGGCGAGCGCAGCGGCTGACGGTGTCGTTGGCCTCTCCCGAGCCACCGATGCGACCGTCGACGGGCTTGCCGCGGGGGCTTTGGCTGCTTCCATATGCGGCTTTTCGGCGGTGGCCGCCGCCATCGTCGCCACCGGGTCTATCACCGGAGGAGGGGTCGGACTTTGCGTAGCCGCCTGCACCGCAGCCGCGGCCGACACCGGTGCGGGCGCAGTCGCGACCGGGGTCGCAGTAGCGACGGGGGTCGCAGTAGCGACCGGGGCGGCTGGCGGCGAAGCCGCCGTGGATTTCTGTCGCGCAATTGCGCCGGTCACCGAATCCAGCCCCTGTTCCAGAATGGTGACGCGGGAGTACAGCCGGTCGCGATCGGCATTGAGCGTATCGATGGCGGCAGCCAGCCGCCGGGTCTCGTTCTGGCTCTCTTTGGCGACCGACTGGATTTGCTGGGACTGCCGCGCGAGATCCGCCGCGGCGAGTTGCTCGCGGCGCCATCCGACCGAGGACTGGTTGGCCAGCAGCGCGACAATGACAGCGCCGACCGCGCCAACGCCCCACGATCCGAGCCGCCACAGCGCGCGCCGGTCGAACTGTTCCTCTTCGGCTAAAAATCCGGTGAGCAAGCCGCCGGTGCTTTCGCTGTCGAAGCTGCCGGCCAGATTGTCGGAATCCTTTGCCATACGACTTTTTCGGCCCTCCCGAGGCCCCGCCGAATCACGCCACAAACACTAACAGGAAATACGCCCTGGTCTGGAATCCCGACTGTATGGCCGGGGGACGAATCGGATTTCCACTGGGCGCGAAAACGCTTTATGACGGCGGCAGCGTCACCCGCAACCATCGCCGCCATGCATGGGATCAGGCAAGGAACAGGAATGACCGGCAGAACCAGCCTCACCATCGTGCTTGCGGCCGGCGAGGGCACGCGGATGCGTCCGCGACGCCAAAGGTGCTGCATCCGGTAGCCGGCCAATCGCTGCTGGCGCATGTGCTCGCGGCCGCTCCGAAAGAAGCCGGCGCCGCGCTCGCGGTGGTGATCGGACCGGACCATCAAGCCGTCGCAGCCGAGGTCAAGCGCGGTGCGTCCGGACGCCGCGACCTTCATGCAGCGCGAGCGCCTCGGCACCGCGCATGCGGTGCTGGCGGCCCGCG
Organism: uncultured Alphaproteobacteria bacterium; assembly: GCA_963734795.1. Lineage (GTDB taxonomy): Bacteria > Pseudomonadota > Alphaproteobacteria > Rhizobiales > Xanthobacteraceae > Bradyrhizobium. Next base: position 107,724 of record CAVTIW010000003.1, on the reverse strand, counting down.
AGGCGATCGCCCGCGGCGCCGACGATCTGCTGGTGGCGTTCGGCGATACGCCGCTGATTTCGGCCGCGACCTTCGCGCGGTTGCGGGCGCCGTTGCAGAACGGCGCCGCGCTCGCGGTGCTCGGCTTTCGCGCCGCCGATCCCACCGGCTACGGCCGGCTTGCTGGTCGAGGGCGATCATCTGATGGCGATCCGCGAGCAGGCCGACGCCAGTGCCGCGGAACGCGCGATCAAGCTCTGCAATGCCGGCGTGATGGCGTTCGATGGCCGCAGGGCGCTGGAAATCATCGAAAAGATTGGCAACGCCAATGCCAAGGGCGAGTATTATCTGACCGACGCCGTCACCATCGTTCGAGACCTGGGACTGGAGGCCGTCGTGATCGAAACCAGCGAGGATGAAGTGCGCGGCATCAACACCAAAACCCAGCTTGCCGAAGCCGAGCAGGTCATGCAGGCGCGGCTGCGCAAGGCCGCGCTCGAGGCCGGCGTGACGCTGATCGCGCCGGAGACGGTTTACCTCGCCGCCGATACCACTTTCGGCCGCGACGTCACCATCGAACCGTTCGTGGTGATCGGCCCCGGCGTCTCGATAGCGGACGGCGCGGTGATCCACGCGTTCTCCCATATCGTGCAGGCCTCGATCGGCAGGAACGCCTCGGTCGGCCCTTATGCGCGGTTGCGGCCGGGGACCTCGCTGGGCGAGGGCGTGAAAATCGGCAATTTCGTCGAGACCAAGGCCGCGACGCTGGAAGCCGGCGCCAAGGTCAATCACCTGTCTTACATCGGCGATGCGCATGTCGGCGCGGGCGCCAACATCGGCGCCGGCACCATCACCTGCAACTATGACGGCTTCGACAAGCACCGGACCATGATCGGGCCGGGCGCGTTCGTCGGCTCCAATTCGTCGCTGGTGGCGCCGGTGAAAATCGGCAGCGGCGCCTATGTCGGTTCGGGCTCGGTGATCACCCGCGACGTGCCCGACGACGCGATGGCGGTGGAGCGCAGCCCGCAGACCAACCGCGAGGGCGGGGCCGAGCGATACCGCGAGATGAAAACGCGCGGCAAGACGCCGAAGGGTGCCTAAGCTCCTAGCGAGGCAGCTGCGCGGCAGGCTCGGTCTTTTCCCTTCCCGGCGCGAGCCTCAGGGCGCGCAGCGCCCTTGTTCGGCCTTGACCGGATTGTTAAGCTCTCGGCCTAACGCTGTCTCAATCGGCAATAATTATTGAGTATCTGGACATCAGCAATTCTCGTTAAGAGAGCGTCGGCGTTTTTTGCGATTTTTCGTTCGATTTGGAGAGTTTGATCCGCATGTGCGGCATTGTCGGCATTTTGGGGCGCGGACCGGTCGCCGAGCAATTGGTGGATTCGCTCAAGCGGCTTGAATATCGCGGCTATGATTCCGCCGGTGTCGCCACGCTGGAAGGCGACCATCTCGACCGCCGCCGCGCCGAAGGCAAACTGAAAAACCTCGAAGCCCGGCTGCGGGCCGAACCGCTCGCCGGCCATACCGGGATCGGACACACCCGCTGGGCCACCCACGGCAAGCCGAACGAGAACAACGCCCATCCGCACGCCACCGACAACGTCGCGGTGGTCCACAACGGCATCATCGAGAATTTTCGCGAACTGCGCCTGATGCTGGAAAAGCAGGGCGCGAAATTCTATAGCGAGACCGACACCGAAGTGGTGGCGCATCTGGTCAATTCCTACATTCTCAAGGGCGCCTCGCCGCAGGACGCGGTGAAGGCCTCGCTGCCGCAATTGCGCGGCGCGTTCGCGCTGGCATTCCTGTTCAGGGGCCACGCCGATCTGATGATCGGCGCCCGCAAGGGCTCGCCGCTGGCGATCGGTCACGGCGACGGCGAGATGTATCTGGGCTCGGACGCGATCGCGCTGGCGCCCTTCACCGACACCATCAGCTATCTCGAAGACGGCGACTGGGTGGTTCTGACCCGCGAAGTCGGCGTGATCTACGACGAGCAGGGCGCGGTGGTGAACCGCGAGGTGCTGAAATCCGGTGCGTCGTCGTTTCTGGTCGACAAGGCCAATTATCGCCACTTCATGGCCAAGGAAATCCACGAGCAGCCGGAAGTGGTCGGCCACACGCTGGCGCGCTACGTCGACATGGCGACCGAGCGGGTGGCGCTGCCGCTGAAGCTGCCGTTCGACTTCAAGGACATCCAGCGCATTTCGATCGTGGCCTGCGGCACCGCGAGCTACGCAGGCTTTATCGCCAAATACTGGTTCGAGCGGCTGGCCCGCGTCCCGGTCGAACTCGATGTCGCCTCCGAATTCCGCTACCGCGAGGCGCCGCTGCGCAAGGGCGATCTGGCGATCTTCATTTCGCAATCCGGCGAGACCGCCGATACGCTGGCCGCGCTTCGCTATGCCAAGGCGCAAGGCGTGCACACGCTCTCGGTCGTCAACGTCGCCGACCTCGACCATCGCGCGCGAAAGCGAGACCGTGCTGCCGACGCTGGCCGGCCCCGAGATCGGCGTCGCCTCGACCAAGGCCTTCACCTGCCAGCTGATGGTGCTGGCCGCGATTGCGGTGGCGGCCGGCAAGGCGCGCGGCGAATTGTCCGAAGCGGACGAGACCAAACTGGTCCATGGCCTGGTCGAAATTCCGCGTCTGATGGCGGCCGCGCTCGCCACCGAGCCGCAGATCGAGAAGCTCGCCCGCGAAATCTCGAAATCCAAGGACGTGCTCTATCTCGGCCGCGGCACCAGCTATCCGCTGGCGCTGGAAGGCGCGCTGAAGCTGAAGGAAATTTCCTACATCCACGCCGAAGGCTATGCCGCCGGCGAACTCAAGCACGGGCCGATCGCGCTGATCGACGAGAACATGCCGGTGGTGGTGATCGCGCCGTTCGACCGGGTGTTCGAGAAGACCGTCTCCAACATGCAGGAAGTGGCGGCCCGCGGCGGCAACATCATCCTGATGACCGACGCCAAGGGCGCGGCGGAAGCCACCATCGAGTCGCTGGTGACGATCGTGCTGCCCGACATGGCCGCGACCTTTACGCCGATGGTCTATGCCATTCCGGTGCAGTTGCTGGCCTATCATACCGCCGTTGTGATGGGCACCGACGTCGACCAGCCGCGCAATCTCGCAAAATCGGTGACCGTCGAATAGGCCGCATCCCCGGCCGGGGCTGCATTGGGCCTTCAAAAGTCTGCTAGGATGGCTTACCTGACATTTGACGACCGCCCCTTCGACTGCCCTGGAAACCCCATGAACCGCGACGATCCGCCCCCGATCGTGCCCCCGGCTCAGCTCCCGCCGGACGCCCCGCGGGGCTTCATGGCCCGGTTCCGGAACTATTTTCTGACCGGCCTGATCGTCGCCGGCCCGATCGCGATCACCTTCTATCTGACCTGGTGGTTCGTGACCTGGGTCGACGGCCTGGTGCGGCCGTTCGTCCCCATCGCCTATCGGCCGGAAACCTATCTGCCGTTCGGGCTTGCCGGGCTCCGGGCTGGTGGTCGCCGTGATTGCGCTGACCCTGCTGGGCTTCCTCACCGCCAACCTGATCGGGCGGACCCTGGTCGATCTCGGCGAGCGATTGCTCGGACGGATGCCGGTGGTGCGCGCGATCTATCGCGGCCTGAAGCAGGTGTTCGAAACGCTGTTCTCGGGCAACGGATCGAGCTTTCGCCGGGTCGGCCTGGTCGAGTTTCCCTCGCCGGGAATGTGGTCGATCGTGCTGATCTCGCAGTCGCCGAGCGTCGAGATCGCCAACATCTCTTCCCGGCCAGGAGGAGCACATTTCGGTGTTCCTGCCATGTGCGCCGAACCCGACCACGGGATTCTTCTTCTATGTGCCCAAAAGCAAGATCATCGAAATCGAGATGAGCGCCGAGGACGCCGCCACTCTGATCATGTCCGCCGGCGTGGTGCAGCCCGGCTCCGATCCGCAGAAGAAAATCGCCGCCCTGGCCGGAATGGCCAACGCCGCGCGGGTCGCGAATACACCGTCGCTGCAGCCGGTGTCGGCGAAGGTGGAGTGAAGTTTCTCCCGTCGTTGCGAGGAGCCAACGGGTCGCGCGAATGCGCGCCCGATGACAGGCTCCGCGACGAAGCAATCCACACTTTTTTCTTTCGCGACATGGATTGCTTCGCTTCGCTCGCAATGACGGGCTACCCCGCACCGATCAGCGGCAGCGCTTCGTCGCGTTCATAGAGATAGAGCAGGGCGCGCAGCGCCTCGCCGCGGGCGCCCTTCAGCTTCGGATTGTCCTTCAGGATGCGCAGCGCTTCGTCGCGGGCCTGGGTGATGAGTTGGGCGTGCACGTCGGGGCGGGCGATGCGGTAGCCGGGCAGGCCGCTTTGCCTGACGCCGAGCACGTCGCCTTCGCCGCGCAGTTTTAAATCTTCTTCCGCAATCCGGAAACCGTCGGTGGTCTCCCGGATAACCTTCAGCCGCGCCGTCGACATCTCGTTGAGCGGTTCCTTGTACAGCAGCAGGCAGGTCGAGGCTTCGGCGCCGCGGCCGATGCGGCCGCGCAACTGGTGCAGCTGCGCCAGGCCAAAACGCTCGGCGTTCTCGATCACCATGATGGTGGCGGCGGGAACGTCGACGCCGACCTCGACCACGGTGGTCGCGACCAGCAGGCCGATTTCACCGCTCGCGAACTGCGCCATCGCGCGGTCCTTGTCGGGCCCTCGCATCTTGCCGTGGACGAGGCCGACCTTGTCGCCGAAGCGCTCTTGCAGGCTTTCGAAGCGCGCTGTCGGCGTCGGTTAGATGTCGACCGGTTTCGGATTCCTCGACCAGCGGACAGATCCAGTAAACCAGCTTGCCCGCTGTCGAGCGCGCGGCCGACAGCCTCCATCACCTCATTGAGGCGGCCAGCGGCGACCGCGCGGGTATCGATCGGCTGCCGGCCTGCGGGCTTTTCGCGCAATTCCGAGACGTCCATGTCGCCGAAATAAGTCAGCACCAGCGTGCGCGGAATCGGCGTCGCGCTCAGCACCAGTACGTCGACCGCTTCGCCCTTGGCGGTCAGCGCCAGCCGCTCGCGCACGCCAAAACGATGCTGCTCGTCGACCACTGCCAGCGCCAGCGCCTTGAAGTCAACGTCGTCCTGGATCAGGCGTGGGTGCCGACCAAGAAATCGATCTCGCCGGCCGCAAGCCGCGCCAAAATATCGCGGCGTTCCCTGCCCTTTTCGCGGCCGGTGAGGATCGCGACCCGCAAACCGGCGCGTTCGGCCAGCGGCGTGATGGTCTTGATGTGCTGGCGCGCCAGGATTTCGGTCGGCGCCATCAGCGCGGCCTGCTTGCCGACTTCGGTGACGGCGGCGGCGGCCAGCAGCGCCACCACGGTCTTGCCCGATCCGACATCGCCCTGCAGCAGCCGCAGCATCCGCACCGGCTGGCGCAGATCGTCCGAGATCGAGGCTGCCGCCTGCTGCTGCGACGCCGTCAGCGCATAGGGCAGCGCGTCGATGATCTTGTTGCGCAGATGGCCGTCGCCGGCGTTGCGATCGCCGGCGGGGCGGCGCAACTGCGCGCGCACCAGCGCCAGCGCCAGTTGACCGGCCAGCAGTTCGTCGAAGGCAAGCCGCGACCAGAACGGACCATCGGGCAGGATATCGGTCATCTCGACCGGCACATGCACCCGGTTCAACGCTGCCGCAATTGGCGGAAACTGGCAGCGGCGGATCACCTCCGGGCTGATCCACTCAGGAAGATCCGGCAGCTTTTGCAGCGCCTGCGCCATCGCGCGGCGCAGCGAGCCCAGCGCCAGCCCTTCGGTCAGCGGATAGACCGGATCGATGCCCGAGAGCTTTGCAAATCCCTCCTCATCCACCACGCGATCGGGATGCGTGATCTGCAGGGTACCGTCGTACATCTGCGCGGTGCCGGAGACGTAGCGTTTGGCGCCGACCGGCAGCAGTTTCTCGACATAACCCGGCTGGGCGCGAAAATAGGTCAGCACCACGTCGCCGGTATCGTCGCTGGCATAGACCAGGTGCGGCGCGCGCGGATTGCGTCCCGGCGTCGGACGATGGCGGTCGACGGTGACCTCCAGCGTCACCACGGTGCCCGGCACCGCGTCGCGGATTTTCGGCCGCGCCCGGCGATCGATCACGCTGGCCGGCAGATGCAGCAGCAGATCGACCAGCCGCGGCGTCTCATCACGGCCGAGCAGGTAACGAAACAGCTTGTCCTGCTTCGGTCCGACGCCGCGCAGGGCTCGTGACCGGTGCAAACAGCGGATTGAGCAGAGCAGGGCGCATTACACTATTCTCGTCGCATATAATCGGTCAGGTGCGAACTGGATTTTACCGGAAGCGGCACGCGCCGGCAGTCGGGATCGGGTGCGCTGGAGCGTACCTGTCATTTCTCAGGCACCGCGCATAGAACGGCGGCCGACGCCCGATCGGCGGATCGATCACCATCGCGCCGCGGGGCTGCGAACGTGTGTCTTGCCGTCATTGCGAGGAGCGCTTGCGACGAAGCAATCCAGCTTTCTGCTTTGCGGTGGATTACTTCGCGGAGCCCGTCATCGGGCGTGGGTTCGCACATACGCATAGTCGGCATGTCCGCGCGAACAGCTACTGACATTCGCGGAGCCCGAGCGCTATATCAACCCCGCCCGGCACGTCCGGGCTTTTGGCGTTCGGATGGGAATCGGAAACATGACGGGATCGACACGATCGAGCGACGGCCTCGACGACCGCCGCAAGCGGCTGTTGTTTCGCTGCTGGCATCGCGGCACCCGCGAGATGGACCTCATCCTCGGCCGCTTTGCCGATGCCGAGATCGCAAGCCTCGGCGACGACGAACTTGATGCAGCTGGAGCATCTGATCGAGGTGCCCGATCCTGATCTCTATGCCGCGCTGACCGGCAATGCGGCGCTGGCGCCGGAATATGCCAGCGGCCTGTTCGACCGCATCAAGATCGTTTCGAGTGGCGGATCACGACGCATGAAGCAGCCAGTACGATCGCCCGCGCAGCTGCTGGCACCCGGCCGCGCGCTGACCTTTGCCAATGTCGCCGAGGGCGCCGAGGGACTGGTGGTTTCGGATCTGGCGCGCGCGGTGGCGGCGCGGCCGAAGCCGCCGGCGGTCAGCCTCGCCGTGATCTGCCGCGACGGTCCGCGGATGCAGCAACTGGCCCGGGCGCTGGAATTCTTCGCGCCGGATCTGCCGGTGCTGCAGTTTCCGGCCTGGGACTGCCAGCCCTACGACCGGGTGTCGCCGCATGGCGGCGTGCTGGCGCAGCGGCTGACCACGCTGGCGCGGCTGTCGCGGCTGGCCGGCAGCGACAAGCCGCTGATCGTTCTGACCACCGTCAACGCCATCGTGCAGCGGGTACCGGCGCGCGAAATCATCGCCGCGCAGGCGCTGTCGGTGGCGCCCGGCCACGTGGTGCCGATGGACTCCATCGTGGCGTGGCTGGAGCACAACGGCTACAACCGCTCCTCCACGGTGCGCGAGCCCGGCGAATACGCGGTGCGCGGCGGCATCCTCGATCTGTTTCCGGCCGGGCTCGATCAACCCGTGCGCTTCGATTTTTTCGGCGACACGCTGGAATCGATCCGCATCTTTCGACGCCGAAACCCAGCGCACGCTGCTCGACATGCGCTCGCTCGACCTGGTGCCGATCTCGGAATTCCAGCTGGTCACCGAGACCATCCGCCGCTTCCGGATGGGCTATGTCGCAGCGTTCGGCGCGCCGGAGCGCGACGATCCCCTGTACGAAGCCGTCAGCGAAGGCCGCCGCCATCCCGGCATGGAGCATTGGCTGCCGCTGTTTGCCGAGCGGATGGACACGCTGTTCGATTATCTCGGCGACGCGCCGGTGGCGATCGAGCCGCAAAGCGAGGACGCCGCGCGCGAGCGCTTCAGTCAGATCATCGATTATTATGAGGCACGGCGCGAGGCGATGGAGCATCCCGGCGGCGGCGCGGTCTACAAGCCGTTGCCGCCCGACCGGCTCTATCTGACCGCAGACGAGTGGACCAAACGGCTGGATGAGTTCTGCGCTGGCGCGGCTCACCCCGTTCGCGGTGCCCGACGGCAGCGCCGATGTGGTCGACGCCGGGGCGCGGCAGGGCCGCAACTTCGCGCCGGAGCGGGCCGACACCGCCGTCAACGTGTTCGAAGCCGTCGTCGCCCATGTGCTGGCCTTGCAGGCCCTGCGCAAGAAAGTCGTGATCGCGCTGTGGAGCGAAGGCTCGCGCGACCGCATGGGCAGCATGCTGCGGGATCACAAGCTGCTGAACCTGACCAGCGTCAACTCCTGGCGCACGGTGCAGGCGACCCCGCGCAACGAGGCGATGCTGGCGCGTGGTCGGCATGGAATCCGGCTTCGAGACCGACAATGTCGCCGTCATCAGCGAGCAGGACATCCTCGGCGACCGGCTGGTGCGGCCGCGCAAGGCCAGCCGCAAGCTCGACAACTTCATCTCCGAAGTCACCAGTCTCGCTGCCGGCGATCTCGTGGTCCATGTCGAGCATGGCATCGGCCGCTTCGTCGGTCTGCAGACGCTCGATGTCGCCGGCGCGCCGCACGACTGTCTCGAGCTGCACTACGCCGCCGACACCAAGCTGTTTCTGCCGGTCGAGAACATCGAACTGCTGTCGCGCTACGGCTCCGATCACGCCCATGTCGAGCTCGACCGGCTCGGCGGCAGCGGCTGGCAGGCGCGCAAAGCAAAACTGAAGAACCGCATCCGCGAGATCGCCGGCGAATTGATCAAGATCGCGGCCGAACGGCATCTGCATGAAGCGCCGAAAATGCCGGTGCAGCCGCATGTCTATGACGAGTTCTGCGCGCGCTTTCCCTATGAGGAAACCGAGGACCAGCTCGGCGCCATCAATGCCACGCTGAAGGACCTCGAAACCGGCCGGCCGATGGACCGGCTGATCTGCGGCGACGTCGGTTTCGGCAAGACCGAGGTGGCGCTGCGCGCCGCGTTCGCGGTCGCGCTCGATGGCAAGCAGGTCGCCGTGGTGGTGCCGACCACGCTGCTGGCGCGCCAGCACAGCAAGACCTTCACCGAGCGGTTCCGCGGTTTTCCGGTCAATGTCGCGCAGGCCTCGCGCCTGGTCGCGCCGAAGCAACTGGCGCAGGTCAAGAAGAACCTCGCGGACGGTGCGGTCGATATTGTGGTCGGCACCCACGCGCTGCTCGGCAAGTCGATCAAGTTCAGGGATCTCGGCCTTTTGATCGTCGACGAAGAGCAGCATTTCGGCGTCAGCCACAAGGAGCGCCTCAAGGCGCTGCGGGCCCAGGTGCACGTGCTGACGCTGAGCGCGACGCCGATCCCGCGCACGTTGCAACTGGCGCTGACGGGGGTGCGCGATCTCTCGATCATCGCCTCGCCGCCGGTCGACCGGCTGGCGGTCCGCACCTTCGTGGCGCCGCACGATCCCTTGATGATCCGCGAGGCGCTGTTGCGCGAACGCTACCGCGGCGGCCAGGCCTTCTATGTGGTGCCGCGGATCGAAGACCTCGCCGGGGTGAAGAACTTCCTCGACAAGAACGTGCCGGAGATGAAGGTCGCGGTCGCGCACGGGCAGATGCCGCCGACGGTGATCGAGGACATCATGTCGGCGTTCTACGACGGCAAATACGATATCCTGCTCTCGACCACCATCGTCGAGTCCGGGCTCGACATTCCTACCGCCAACACGCTGATCGTGCACCGCGCCGACATGTTCGGGCTGGCGCAGCTGTACCAGTTGCGCGGGCGGGTGGGGCGCTCGAAGCTGCGCGCCTACGCGCTGTTCACATTGCCGGCGCAGCAGAAGATCACCGCCCAGGCCGAGCGGCGGCTGAAGGTGCTGCAGTCGCTGGAAACGCTCGGCGCCGGATTCCAGCTGGCGTCGCACGACCTCGATATCCGCGGCGCCGGCAATCTGCTCGGCGAGGAGCAATCCGGCCATATCAAGGAAGTCGGCTTCGAGCTTTACCAGTCGATGCTGGAGGAGGCGATCCTCAACCTCAAGGCCGGCGTGGTCGAACCGGCCGCGGACCGCTGGTCGCCGCAGATCACGGTCGGCATGCCCGTGCTGATCCCGGAGGATTTCGTCGCCGACCTCGCGGTGCGGCTGTCGCTGTACCGGCGGCTCGCCGATCTCGACACCGACGACGAGATCGACAATTTCGCCGCCGAACTGCGCGACCGCTTCGGCGTGTTGCCGGACGAGGTGCGCTATCTGTTCAAGATCGCCGCCATCAAGGGCTATTGCCGCAGAGCCAATGTCGAGAAGGTCGATGCCGGGCCGAAGGGCGCGGTGATCACGTTCCGCGACAACAAGTTCGCGCAGCCGGACCGGCTGGTCTATTTCATCCGCCAGCACGGCCAGGCGGCCAAGGTGCGGCCCGACATGAAGGTGGTGTTCCTGCAGGAATGGGAGACGCCGGAGGAGCGCCTGATGGGCACCACCGAAATCCTGCGCCAGCTCGCCAATCTCGCCGAGGATCGCAAGGCGGCGTAGCGGTGGATGATACCTCAACGTCATTGCGGGCCAACGGGTCGCGCGAATGCGCCCCCGATGACAGGCTCCGCGAAGCAATCGATCTGACCCAGAAACTGGATTGCTTCGTCGCTGACGCTGCTCGCAATGACGGTTTTGAGAGTTTACGACGCGGCGCGGCAGGCTTCGTCGGTGAGCCGCGCCAGCAGCGACTTCGCGGAATCGGACGGCAGCATGGTCGCGAGCGTCACCGCCGGCTCCGACCGCGCGTCGCGCTTGCCGTGGGAGGTATGGCGCATCACGCTGGAAAGCCGCCGCGCAATCATGTGGGCGGTGCGCAGATCGGTCTCGGCGAACACCACGACGATCGATCCGTCGTCCTGAAGCGCGCCGAAATCCATCCGCCGCATCAAACGGCTCAGAATCCGCGCGCCGTCGAGCTGGGCGCGGGCCTGCGCCGGATCGAAGGCAAAGCGCGCCACCGACAAGCCGCCGCCGTTCGACAGCGTCTGATAAACCGCGGTGGCAAATTCGCGGTTGAATGCCGCCGGCATCAGCAGGCCGGTTCGCGGATCGAGCAGGCCGCCGGCGTCGATCGAGCGCAGCGTGCGGCTCAAATGCGCCTCGAGGGCGTGCTGGCGGATCAGCGGCGAGGCATGGGCGGCGATGCGCTCGGGGGGGCCGGATATGATTTCGAGATTGGGCAGATCGTAGGCCGGCGCCAGCCCATCCGACGTCACCACCACGGGCAGGTTGCGGAAGCGCGCATCTTCGGCCAGCACGGTGAGGAAGGCATCGACCACGCGGTCGCTGAAACCTTCGCCGAGCACGATGCCGTCGACGTCGCGCATGTTGAGGTGCTTCGCCGCGGCTTCGATGCTGAGCGCCCCGACCACGCCCATCCGCTCGCCCAGCGACACCGAAAGCGAGGGATAGGCGGCGCCGCGGCCGATCAGGAGCACGGTGGCGTCGCGAACCGGATCGCCGTCCGGCGGCAATGTTCGCGCCGACGGTTCGTCGTCGAGCCGGCGCATCACGGTGGCATGCAGTGTTCGGATCCGCAGCGCGGCGCGCAGGCGCACCGCCAGGCGATCGAAATTGCCGCCGCTTTGCGAAAATGGAATGGCGTTTTCGGGCAGCGAGGTGCCGGGATTGATCGCGATCAGCGGAAGATAGGGCTGCACTGCGGCAATCTGTTTCGCCAAGGCCGCAAAACCGGGTTCGACGGTATCGGACATCGCGACCAGAACCGCCGCCGGCTGCAGCTGCGCCACCGCGCGCGAAGCGTCGGCCCAGACGGTGTCGATAATCGGGAATATCTTGGCATCGTCGAGCGCAGTCGCGAATGACGGCCGCCCGGCGGTCGACACCACGATAATCGGGCCTTGCTGGGACATCTGGGAACTCGGACCAACGCGATCGATTGAACGCGGGGATCCTAGTTCGCCGGCCTTAATGCCGCGTCAACGCAACCAGCCGATTTCGATTAGATCGAGCTCGCCCGATCGCGAAACGCTTCCACCATCAACGGGTTAAGCCCGAGTTCGCCAAGCGCTTCGCGGGCGCGGGTATTGTCCTGGGCGCGTCCGGCCAGCCGGTAGCCGCTCAACCGGTCGGGCAGCGCCGTCAGCAGCGCGCCCTGTCCAAGCCGCTTGGCCCATTCCTGCAGATCCTGCGACAGAAACCGGTAGCCGCCGACGGCCATGATGCCCGAAGGCGGCGCGGTAATGCAGATCGCTCCGGTCGAACGGTCGAGCCGGGCGGCATAGTCGGTATCGACATGATCGCGCGGCGGCTGCGCCACCAGCGAATCGCTCGGGGGAGCAGGAGGGGCGTAGGCCGCGGCGGCAACCATCGGTCCCCGCAACCCCAGGGTTCCCTTTGGCGTGATCAGGGTTTCGCCTGCGATCGACGAACCGGCGACGTTGCGCGGCGCGCCGTGGGGTCCCGGCAGGATCGGCACCGGTGCGCCGTCAGCGGCGCGGCAGGCGGCGAACAGTCCGGCTTCACCGAACAGGTAGACGTCCGTCAGCGTGGTGTGCGGGGTGGTCCAGGACGGACTCGATGCAATCTGTTCCGGCGCGCGCCAGAGACCGATCACAGTGCGCAGGCTCGGCAGGCGCGCCGGCAGATCGGTCTCGGCCAGTCGCAACGCCAGTTGCGCCGGTGCCACCAGCGTATCGCAGCCATCATCGTTGATCTGTTGCTCGAGCACATCGCCGTCGAACGGATGATGCAGCGCAAGCGTTCCGCCCGACAGCAGCCACACCAGCAGCGACGAGGTCAGGCCTGCGAACGACGACGGCGCGAATGCCGACATCATGGTCGCACCCTGCGGCACGTCGCTTTCGAGGAAAAGCGCGAGGCCGCCGGCGATCAGATTGAGATGGGTGCGCGGCACCGCACGAAAACCGTCAGCCGTGACGTCGAACGAGATGATCGCCACCCTGCGGCCGTCCTGGGTGACGGCGCGGGTGGTTGCCGATTCACTCGATAGCGCAAGGTCGAGCGATGCCATGCCTTCGGGCAGGTCGGCGCCGAAGCCGCAGACATGGCGAATCGAAAATGCTTCGACCGCGGCGTTCATGGCGAGGTCGGCGTGGCTGACGCCGTCGATCTTGCTCGCGGTCACGATTGCCCGGGCGCCGGTGCGGTTGAGCGCGACCGTGAGTTCCGCCTGGCGCCACAGCAGCGGCAGCAAAGCGACGATCAGCCCGGCGCGATGCGCGGCCAGCACCGTCAGCATGAATTCGACGGTGTTCGGCAGTTGAACCGCGATCACGGAATTGACCGGCAATCCGGCTTCGATGAAATGGGCCGCCAACGCCGAGATCGCCCGATCGGCCTGCGCGAATGTCAGGCGTTTTGGCGGCTGGCCGGTGACGCGCTGCTTGTTGAGCGGATCGAGCAGCGCCAGCGCATCCGGCTGGCGGGCCAGGACCCGTCGAAACAGTCCGTCGAGCGTCGGCGATGCGTTGGTCTGGATCACGGCATCACTTTGGATGAGAGGTCACTGGATGAGATGTCACTTGGGTTGAGGGCCCGGTCTCTGCCACCAGGTTTCCGGGAGATATCCCGTCAAGGCGGTGGCTGCTGGCCGTTCTATCCGATTCCAGCGCGCGATCCATTGTTCCCGAAGGTTAAACAGTGGAATTGCGTAGAAACCCGACATCAGGGTCCGGTCGAGCGCCCGTACCGCCGAGACGAACGCCGGATGCTCGCGCGCCTCCAGCATGGCTGCGATCATGGCGTCGATGGCGGGATCCCTGGCGCCCATGTAGTTTCGCGTACCCTGGCTGTCCGCGGCCCTGCTGCCCCAGTAGAACGATTGCTCGTTGCCCGGCGACAACGACTGATCCCAGCGGTTCTGGATCATGTCGAAATCGTAACCGAGCCGGCGTTGTTCGAATTGAACGCCGTCGACCGCACGCACCGACGCCTCGATGCCGGCGCGCTTCAGATCGCGCAGATACGCCAGCGCGATCCGCTCCTGGTCGCGCGTCGTCACCAGAATCTCGAAGGTGAGGGGCGCCTTGGTCGAGCGCTGCCGCAATACCCTGCCGTCGAGATCGTAGCCGGCCTGGGACAGCAACGTCAGCGCGCTGCGCAGCGTGGCGCGATCGCGGCCCGAGCCGTCGCTGACGGGAAGGCGATAGCTGCCGTCGAGGATGTCGGACGGCATATGCGATGCGAACGGTTTCAGCAGCTCGCGCTCGCGATCATCAGGCGCGCGGCCATACGCCGACAATTCGGACCCGGCGAAGAAACCGGCCGAGCGCGCGTAGAGTCCGAAGAAATAATTGCGATTGATCCATTCGAAATCGAACAGCAGCGTCAACGCCTGGCGCACGCGGACATCGGCAAATATCGGACGCCGCGTGTTGAACACCAGGAATTCCGAAGGTTGCGGCGTCCCGATCTTGATCGCCTCGCGGATCACCTCGCCATTGCGGGCGGCCGGGAAATCGTAGCCGTCGTGCCAGCGCAGCGGCTCGGTTTCGACGCGAAAGTCATAAAGGCCGCGCTTGAAGGCTTCGAACGCGCCATTGGCCTCGCGATAGTAGTCGAGCCTGATCTCGTCGAAATTCCACAATCCGCTGTTGACCGGCAGGTCGCGGCCCCAATAGTCGGGATTGCGCGTCAGCGTCACACTGGCGCCGGGCTTGACCGCGCTGACGCGGTAAGGCCCGGAGCCGATCGGCGCCGTCATGGAGGTCTCTTCGAAGGTCGCGACGTCGGTGGCGTGCCGGGACAATATCGGCATCAGTCCGAGGATCAGCGGCAGCTCGCGGTCATTGGCGCCGCCGAAGTCGAACCGCACCGTCAGCGGATCGAGCGCCTCGGCCTTTGCGACCTTGGAGTAATACTGGCGATGGTTGGGACGGCCGTGATCGCGCAGCAAAGCCCATGAAAACAGCACGTCGTCGGCCAGCACCGGCTGCCCGTCCGAGAACCGCGCCAGCGGATTGAGATGGAAGGTAACATAGCTCCTGACGTCGTCGGTCTCGACGCTCCTGGCCAACAGGCCATAGAGCGTGAACGCTTCGTCATTGCCCCTCGCCATCAGGCTCTCGATCACGAGGCCTCGCATTTGCTGCGCGGCGGAGATTTGCTGAACCGCGAGGCCCCTGACGATCAGCGGGTTGAGGCTGTCGAAGGTACCGAGAATGCCCTGCACCAGCCGGCCGCCTTTCGGCGCATCCGGATTGGCATAGGGCATATGGGTGAAATCGGCCGGCAAAGCCGGTGCGCCATGCATGGCAAGGGCGTAACTCTCCGCTGCCGACGCCTTGTGGGGGGGCGCCATTACCCCGACGCCGACAGCGAGGACGCCACAGAGGAAAGCGCGAACCCGGACATGCGTCGAAACCCGCCACGCCGCACGCCGATGTGATTCGATAGGGTTCACGGCCGGGTTTTATCATAGCTGCCAGCGTTGGGCTCCGGTGCGCGTCAAAGATGCTTGTCGGCATTGATCTTTTCACCGGCCGCTGTATGAAGGCGTGCAATTGACCAAGGCGGCAGGGCCTGTCACGCATCCGCCTCAATTGGCAAGGAGACAGCCGCCCAAACCGCCAGGTTTCGCTGACTGCCGCGGTTTCGGGCGCTCCCGTTCAGAAAGGGTTTTCCGCAATGAATTTCCGTATCTTGGCCACGTCGGTCTGGCCGCGTGGGCGGGTTTTGGCCTTGTTGGCGGCGACGGCGATTTCGGCCTCGCTGCTCGCACCCGAGGTGCAGGCCCAGCAGCCGCCGGCACCCGCTGCACCGAGGGCCAAGCCGAGGGCTGCGCCGAAAGCCGCTCAGGCGCCCGCACCGGCCGCTCAGGCGCCGCCGGCAGCAGCTCCCCCTGCGGGCGCTCCGGCTGCGGGCGCTCAGCCCCCCGATCAGCAGGTGCAGCTGATCTATGCGCCGTGGACCAAATTCTGCCTGAAGGGCCAGGATGCCAACGCCAAGCAGGTTTGCTTCACCGGCAAGGATGGACGTATCGAGTCCGGCCAGCCGGTGATTGCCGCCGTTATCATCGAGCCCGAAGGCGAGACGAAGAAGATCCTGCGTGTCACGCTCCCGCTCGGCATGCAGCTGGTTCACGGCACCCGCGTGATCGTCGACAACAACCCCCCGGCGCAGAGCCCCTATGTGATCTGCTTCGCCAACGGCTGCATGTCGGACTACGACGTGACCCCGGAGCTGCTCGCCAACATGAAGAAGGGGCAGAATCTGGTAGTCCAGGCGATCAACTCCAACGGCGCGCCGCTCACGCTGCCGCTGCCGCTGGCCGATTTCGCCAAGGCCTATGACGGCCCGCCGACCGATCCGAAGGAATTCGAAAAGACCCAGCAGAAGCTGCAGGAAGAGTTGCAGAAACGCGCCGAGGAAGCCCGCAAGAAGCTCGAGGCCAACGCGCCCGCAGGCGCTGCACCGGCCGCTCCGGCCGCGAAGTAAGCGCGGCACTTTCGTCAGTCAACAAAAGGCGCTCGGATCGAGCGCCTTTTGTATGGGCTGAACGAACGCCGGCAGTCCGCGTGAAGCGAGGCGCGATCCGGGGGCCGTTGCTGCGGCGCTACCAGCCCCGGGATGACGCGCGCTTTAATTCAGCGAGGGATTGCGCGGGCGATAGCCGCCCGATTTGTCCTTGACGAAAATCTCGGCGACCTGCGAATGCCGGATCGGGGCGCCGGAATCGTCAGGCAACAGATTTTGCTCGGAAACGTAGGCGACGTATTCGGACTCTGAATTCTCGGCAAGCAGATGATAGTACGGCTGATCCTTGTGAGGTCGGACCTCCTCGGGGATCGACAGCCACCATTCCTCGGTATTGTTGAATTCCGGATCGATATCGAAGATCACGCCCCGGAACGAAAAGATCCGGTGGCGGACGATCTGTCCGATCTGGAATTTGGCGGTTCGCGTTTTAATCATCCGTCGTCGAATAGACCATGATTGTGGCCGATGCTAGGGGCAAACCGCCGAATTAACCTCGGCTGGGGCTGATCCATCCATCGTCCCGCTCGGGACCAACAACGAAGAAAACGACGCGCTTCCATGGTCGCCATTCTCAATCTTGCGGTGCCGTATTTCGGCCTGATCTTCATCGGTTTCGCCTGCGGCAGGAGCAAGGGTCTTCCGGAATCGGGCTTGGCGTGGATGAACTTTTTCCTGCTCTATGTTTCGCTCCCCGCTTTGCTGTTCGGAATCATGGCCAAGACGCCGTTCGAGGAACTCAACAACCCGCCGTTTCTGATCGCGACCACCCTCGGTACCATCAGCGCCTTCGTTCTCGCCATGTTTGTGGGCCGGTTGATCGGGCGGCTGTCGTTCCGCGAGGCGACCCTGGCGGGCCTTTCCGGCGGCTATGGCAATATCGGCTACATGGGCCCCGGTCTGGCACTGGCCGTGCTCGGCTCCAAGGCCGCCGCGCCGACCGCGCTGATCTTTTGCTGCGACAGCATCTTTCTGTTTTCGATCGTCCCGCTCTTGATCGCCTTGACCGATGGCGAACAGCGGCATTGGTTGCACACCATCGGTCTCGTGGTGCGGCAGATCGTTTTCAATCCGCTGATCATGTCGGCCTGCGCCGGTGCGCTCGCCGCGGCGCTCCATATCCATCCGCCGGTGGCGATCGACAATACGCTGCTGTTTCTGCAGAACGCGGCGGCGCCGGTGGCGCTGTTTGTGCTTGGCGTGACGGTGGCGCTGCGCCCGTTCGGTCGCGTACCCTGGGAGGTTCCCGGCGTCATCGCGGTAAAACTCTTGATCCATCCGCTGGTCGTCGTCGGATTGATGTTGCTGCTGGGTCCGTTCGCGCAGCCCTGGGCGGCTACCGCGGTATTGATGGCGTCGCTGCCGCCGGCGCTGAACGTGTTTGTGATCGCCCGGCAAAACGACACCTGGATCGAGCCCGCGTCGGTCGCCGTGCTGATCGGAACCTTCGCCTCCGTCATTACGCTGACCACCGTGATGTGGCTGTTGCAGACCGGCCGGCTGGTGTTTCCGTGAAACCTAGGTAACCCGTCGCGGCGCTCGCCACGACGGCGCCAGGCCTTCGCGCATGGCGATGCGGCGAAGCGGCCCAATCGAGCCGATCAGATGCAGGCCGGCCGCGCGCAGCAACTGCATCGGCCAAAACTCGCTGAGCAGCGAGCGGTTCGCCATATCGATGATGAAGCTGCGGCTGGCGACGTCGGCGCGCCGGGCCGAATTGTAACGCCTGAGCAGCTGCGGCGTGCCCGGATCGTCGCCCAAGCCCATCGCGTCGCGCACCATGCCGGCAATATCGGCGGCGTCTCGCAGTCCCATGTTCAGGCCCTGCGCGCCGATCGGCGGCAGCACATGGGCGGCTTCGCCGACCAGCGCGACGCGATGCTGTGCAAATCGTCTGGGCTGCTCGATCGCCAGCGGAAACAAATGACGTCCCGGTTCGACCCGGATGCGGCCGAGAATGGAATGCGATCGGATTTCCGCAGCCTCGGACAATTCATCGTCGGTCAGCGCCATCAGCCGTTCGGCTTGCTTGGGTGCGGTGACCCACACCACGCTGCAGCGGTTGCCGGGCAGCGGCACCAAGACGCAGGGACCTTCCGCGGGTGTGGAACTCGGTGGAGATATTTCGATGGGACCGCGAATGGCTGATGTTGAAGGTGAGGGCGGTCTGATCGAGTTCGCGGCGCCTGACCTCGATGCCGGCGGCCTCGCGGCACAGCGAGTGCCGCCCATCGGCACCGACCACGAGGCGGGCGGACAGCGATTGCTGTTGCCGGGTACGAACAGCAACTTCGGCGTCTACCGGGCTGATCGCATCGGCCTCATCGTCGAACCGCGTCAGATCCGGAAGCTCCGCCGCGCGAGCTTCCAGCGCCAGCATCAGCGTACGGTTTTCGATGTTGTAGCCGAACTGCGTCGAGGCCGATTTCATCGGATGAAAACCGGACCTCCGGCGCGCGGATCAGGCGGCCGGTATCGTCGACCAGCCGCATCGCCCGCAGTGCCGCGGCCTGGTCCTCGCAGCGCGGCCAGACATCCAGTTGTTGCAGAAAATCGACGGAGCCGCCGAGCAGCGCCGTGGTGCGGTTGTCGGCATATGGCGCGCGGCGGGCGACCAATGCGGTGTTCGGCGCCGGTTTGCGCCAGCGCGATCGCTGCCGCAAGTCCCGCAGGTCCGCCGCCGACCACGACGACGTCGTAGCTGCCTGATGCATCGTTCATAGCAGGACAATTGACGTTCCCGGCGGCATTTTCAAGCCCGCATCATCGCCGCGATGTTTCCGCTGATTTGCGCGGCGGAACGCCGCAAGCGCGGATGTGCAAATCGGGGCGATTCCTGATAGCACTGCCGGGCAAATGGACCAGGCAAACCAGCAGGATTCGTCGTCAGCATCGCCGGCCAGCGCGAGCCGCCGCATTTTCCGTGCACATCTTCACCGCGCTGGGCGCAGGCGTCGCGCTTGATCGCGCTGCTCGAGGCGGTGCGCGAGCACTGGGCCGCGATGTTTGCCTGGCTCGGAGTCGCGCTGGTGATCGACGCGCTCGACGGCCCGATCGCGCGGCGGCTGGATGTCGCGCGGGTGCAGCCGAACTGGTCGGGCGACGTGCTCGACCTCGTGGTCGATTTTGTCACCTACGTCTTTGTGCCGGCCTATGCGATCACCGCCAGCGGACTGCTGTTGCCGCTGGCGGCGCCGCTTCTGGGCGCGGGCATCGTCGTGTCGGGCGCGCTGTATTTCGCGGATCGCCGCATGAAGGCCGCCGACAATCATTTTCGCGGATTTCCGGCGTCTGTGGAATGTCGCGGCGTTCTATCTGTTCCTGCTGCATCTGCCGCCGGCGCTGTCGAGCCTCGGGGTCGCCGTTCTGATCGCGGCTGACCTTTGTTCCTTTCCACGTCATCCATCCGATACGCGTGGTGCGCCTGCGTGTGCTCACCTTGTCGTTGATCGCGGTCTGGGCGGTGCTTGCGATCTACGCGCTGGCCAGCGATTTCGAGGTGGGCGCGGCCGTCACGACGGCACTTTGCGCGATCGGCGTCTATGTCGTGGGGAGCGATGCGGCGATCCGGCTCGTGAGATCGTTCAAGGCATGATCGCGCTGTGGACCAGCCCGGAAGCCTGGGCGGCGCTGTTGACCCTGACGGCGCTGGAAATCGTGCTCGGCATCGACAATGTGATTTTTCTGTCGGTGATCGTCTCGCGGATTCCGCAAGCGCAGGCCAAGCGCGCACGGCAGATCGGACTGGCGCTGGCGCTGGTGTTCCGCATCCTGCTGCTCAGCCTGCTGGTGTGGCTGATCGGCCTGACCCAGGCCGTGCTCACGTTAAGAGGCATGGCGTTTTCGTGGCGCGACATCGTCCTGATCGGCGGCGGGCTGTTCCTGATCGCCAAGGCCACCCATGAAATCCACACCGAGGTGGAAGCGCGCGACGAGGGGAGCGATGAAACGCCGAGGCGCAGCGCGTTCTTCTGGGTGATCCTGCAGATCGTCGTCATCGACATGGTGTTCTCGCTGGATTCCATCATCACCGCGATCGGCATGGCGCAGGATCTCGAAATCATGATCGCGGCGGTCGTCATCGCCTGTCGTGATCATGTATGTGTCGTCCGGGCCCGGTTGCGGGATTCGTGGCGGAACATCCGACCACCAAGATGCTGGCGCTGGCGTTTCTGGTGCTGATCGGGGTTGCGCTGGTCGCGGACGGATTCAAGTTTCATATCCCGCGCGGCTACATCTATTTCGCCATCGCGTTTTCGGCCGCGGTCGAGTTCTTCAATGTGCTTGCCAAACGCAACCGCAAAAAGACCGCTCAATTAAGCGATCCGCGAGGTCTGTCGCGGCCATCGAGTTGACAACCCGGCCTCGATGGCTTTCGCTTGATGCAAGTCAAGGAAATACCAAGGGAGAACCCGATATGACCAAGGCCGTGCGCGTGCACAAGGTAGGGGGCCCGGAAGCCCTGGTTTATGAGGCCGTGGATGTACCCGCGCCGGGACCCGGCGAGGTGCGCATCCGCCAGCATGCCGTCGGCCTGAACTTCATCGACGTCTACTACCGCACCGGGCTCTACAAGGCGCCGGGACTGCCGTTCATCCCCGGCAATGAAGCCGCCGGCGAGGTGCTGGCGGTCGGATCCGGGCGTCACCCATTTTCACCCCGGCGACCGCGTCGCCTATTATTTCAATCTCGGCGGCTATGCCGTCCGAGCGCAACATTCCCTGGGAGAAGCTGGTCAAGCTGCCCGACCATATCACCTACGAGCAGGGCGCCGTGCTGATGCTGAAGGGGCTGACGGTCTGGTATCTGCTGCACAAGACCTTCAAGGTCGAGCCGCATCATCGGGTGCTGATTCATGCCGCCGCCGGCGGCATCGGCTTGCTGGCGTGCCAGTGGGCCAAGGCGCTCGGCGCCCACGTCATCGGCACCGTCGGCACCAAGGCCAAGGCGGACCTCGCGCTCGCCAATGGCTGCGATCATGTCATCCTCTACAACGACGAGGATTTCGTCGCCCGGGTCAAGCAGATCAGCCGCAACGAACTCTGCGACGTCGTCTATGACGGCGTCGGCAAGACCACCTTTCCGGGCTCGCTGTCCTGCCTGAAGCCGCGCGGACTGTTCGTGAGTTTCGGCAACGCCTCGGGGCCGGTGCCGCCGTTCTCGATTGCCGAACTCAACAATCACGGTTCGCTGTTTGCGACGCGCCCGAAGCTCAACGATTATGTCGGCAAGCGTTCGGAACTGCTGGAGGGCGCCGACACCTTGTTTGCCGCCGTCATCAACGGCAAGCTGCACGTGCCGATCAATCATGCCTACGCGCTGAAGGATGCGGCGAAGGCGCATATCGATCTGGAAAGCCGGGTCACGACCGGGGCGTCGATCCTGAAGCCGTAGCGCTTCGTCCCAGGACCCGGAGCGGAACCAACGGAACCTGCGAGCGTTGCCTCCCCGGTTATCAATGGAGGCTGCGATGTCTTTCGGAAAAGGTGCTTTGCTCTGGTTGATCGGAATCCCGCTGCCGATCATTCTGCTCCTCGCCGTGTTTATGCACCACTGAGGAAACTTAAATGCGGCTTCGCGACGATGTCGATGTCTCCACGATCAACTGGAAAAATCAGGCGCATCTGACACGCCGCCTTGCCGAGGAACTTCCGCCCGGCGCCCGGCGCGACGCGGAAATCGATCGCGCCTTGGCGTGCGATGCGCTCGCCGACAGCGGCGATGTGCTGCTTCAAACGCGCGGTGGCGAGCTTTCAAGCCAGCAAAGCTAGCTGCGTCCACGGTTGTTGGTACTGCCGTTGGTTTCGCCGTCCTCATTCGCTCGATCTCTCGCATTGATTTCCCGCCGGGCTTTTCCCGCGGCATGAGTTTTGTTTTGATCGGCCTTCCCGGATCGGATCGTAATGTCGTCGAAAAAATCGCTGCGGCCCGCAGACCGCGCCTCGGCCCTCAAGGTAAGACAAACCCTGAAGATGGCGCGCTCGGCGCAGGCCTATGTGCGCGGCAGCACTGTTCAGTTCTATGAATGGCTTGAGGCGCAAAAGCAGGGAACGTTACCGGAAGGCCCGCCGGTTTGGATTTGCGGTGACTGTCATGCCGGTAATCTAGGCCCGGTCGCAGGTGTCGACGGACGCATTGCCGTTCAAATTCGCGATCTCGATCAGACCGTGATCGGCAATCCCGCTCATGATATCATTCGGCTCGCGCTCTCGCTGGCGACGGCGTCGCGGGGTTCCGGTCTTCCCGGCGTGACGACCGCGCGCATCCTCGAACAGGTCATCGAAGGTTATCGCGCTGCATTGCGCCAGGACGCTGACACCATCGACGACGCGCCAGATTCCATCCAAATCGCCATGAGACAATCGGTTGCGCGTTCCTGGAAAGCTCTGGCCGAAGAACGTCTGGAAAACAGGAAGCCGACGATTCCGCTCGGCACGAAATTCTGGCCGCTGTCCCGCTCCGAGCGCGCGGCGATTGCAGGCTTGTTTGCAACACCGATGTTGCGTCATCTGTCCACGTCGCTGCGTTCGCGCGATGACGACGCGGCGGTAGAGGTGCTCGATGCGGCTTATTGGATGAAGGGCTGCAGTTCACTCGGGTTGCTCCGGCTCGCGGTATTGCTGGGAATCGGCAAAGGCAGGAAACGCGACCTCGCGCTGATGGATGTGAAGGAGGCTGTTAAGGCGGCCGCTCCGCGTTACGCCGATCAAAAAATGCCGAAAGACAATGCCGAACGCGTGGTCGAAGGCGCGCTTCATCTGTCGCCGCATCTGGGCAAGCGAATGGTGGCCGGCCGCTTCGAAGGCCGGTCGGTCTTTGTCCGCGAGTTACTGCCGCAGGATCTCAAAATCGAGATCGAGCGGCTGACGGTCGCGGACGCCATGAAAGCGGCAAGCTTCCTCGCCGGCGTCGTCGGCAAGGCGCATGCCCGGCAGATGGACCAGGCCACCCGCGAAACCTGGACCCGGGAATTGGAGCGCCATCGCTCGAAAACGCTCGATGCGCCAGGCTGGCTCTGGTCGAGCGTGGTGGCGCTGATCGGGAGCCACGAAGTGGCCTATCTCGAGCACTGCCGAAAATACGCCAATCAAACCAGCGGCAGGTGATCCTATGCCACACATCTTGCCGCGCCCGTTTTCATCAGGATCGCGTCCAGCCCGTCGATCATCTCGGCGATTTCGGCGCGCGTCACGTTGAGCGCCGGCATGAGGCGCAGCGCGT
Source organism: uncultured Alphaproteobacteria bacterium (assembly GCA_963734795.1). Lineage (GTDB taxonomy): Bacteria > Pseudomonadota > Alphaproteobacteria > Rhizobiales > Xanthobacteraceae > Bradyrhizobium. Next base: position 84,084 of record CAVTIW010000003.1, on the reverse strand, counting down.
CCGGTTGCGCCGCGTTGAGCAGCAGGCCGCCTTCGAACGCTTTCGCGACGATCGAAGCGGCGATCGGGCGTTTCAGATCGAGCGCCAGCAGCAGGCCCTGGCCTCGGACTTCGCCAAGACCATGCCGCGCGGAAATACGCTGCAGCTCGCTCGCCAGAAACAATCCGGTATCGACCACCGATTTGAGAAATTCCGGCCGGCTGACCTGTTGCAGGACGGCGAGCCCCGCCGCGCACATCAGCGGATTGCCGTTGAACGTGCCGCCCTGGTCGCCGTGTTCGAAACAGGAGGCGGCCTCGGTGGCGAGCAACGCCGCCAGCGGCACGCCGCCGCCGATGGCCTTGCCGAGCGTCATGATGTCCGGCGCGATGTCCGCATGCTGGTAGTGAAACAGCGTTCCGGTGCGGCCGATGCCGGTCTGGATCTCGTCGAGGATCAGCAACAGGCCGTGCTCTTTGGTCAGCGTTCGCAGATCGCGCACGAACTGATCGGTCGCGGGCCAGACGCCGGCTTCGCCCTGGATCGGTTCCAGCATCACGCCGACGGTTTTGTCATTGATCAACCGTTTGACGGATGCGAGGTCGTTCAACTGCGCCTTGGGAAAGCCGGAAACCTTTGGCTCGAACAATGGCTCAAAAGCTTTCTTGCCCGACGCCGACATCGTCGCCAGCGTCCGGCCGTGAAAACCGCCCTCGAAGGTGATGATCTCATGGGCGCCGTGTCGGTGCAGCGCGCCGAACTTGCGGGCCAGCTTGATGGCGCCTTCGTTGGCTTCCGCGCCGGAATTGGCGAAGAACACCCGGTCGAAGCAACTGTGATCGACCAGTGCCTTTGCCAGCTTCAGGCTGGGCGCGTTGTAAAGGGCGGGACTCGGCGTCAGCAGCAGTTTTGCCTGTTCGGCGAGCGCTTCGACCACAACCGGCGGCGAATGGCCGAGGCAATTCACCGCCCAACCCTGAATGAAATCGAGATAGCGCTTGCCGGTGTCGTCCCACAAAAACGAGCCTTCACCGCGCACGAAAACGGCCGGCGGGCGCACTGTGACATCCATCAGCGCGTCAAATGGATGGGTGGCAATGGTCATGTCGAACTCCCTCGGGTTGAATGAAAAAGTCGGCCAAAACGCAAGAAGGCCGCACTTTTCGGGTGCGGCCTTCTCGAAAACGTTGCTGATCTAGTTGTTCAGCGTTGTCGTCGGACACGGCGCGACCCATCATCGTCGAGCGAGCGACGACGGAAAGTGGCGCGGAGTTGGGTCCGGGTGAAGATCATGATGCGGCCATACAGCGCAAACGCCGGCAAAGTCAAGCTGTGTTTAGCATCCAGCAGCGAGTCGCCCCCGTGGTCGCGGAAGTGAATGATCTCTGGACCCGGTGCCGCGCCCCCTTGTCCACCCTGCCTTACCGTGCTCTAAACCCGCCTCATTCTTGCGGACACCACTCCCGCCACAGTCAAAATTTCTCGCCACCTTATACGCTGGGGTCGAAGGCGAAAGGAACCTGACATGAGCATCAGGCTGCTGATCACGGTGCTGTCGCTGGCGGCAGCCTCTGCCTTCGTGGCTTTGGCCCCGGCAGCTTTGGCCCAAATGACGCCGCCGGCAGCAGTGGAAAAGCCGGCCGCGCCCATGAAGGCGAGAGCCGCGCCAGCTGAGGAGGCGGCGCCGAAAGGTGTCTCGATCGCCGAAAAGGCTCAGAAATGTCTCAAGCTCCTGGATGACCCAAATGGCCGGCTGCAGTGCTACGACGCCGCCGTTACGCCGCAACCCAATCCGAATCCGGCGCCCGTCAACGGCATCCGGGATTGTCGCCATATCGTCGACATCAACGAACGACTGAAGTGCTTCGACGGCTTCGCCGTACAAATTCCAAAGTTCACGCACGACTAGGTCGCGCCGACGTCGCCTCCGGCAGGCTCCTGCGCGTAATCAATCCGCGGCTGGTCGCGCCAGTTCTTGCGACGCAGCGCCATGTTCGCAGTTGACGTAGACCGGAAGTAGCCGGCATATCGCCAAAGTGACGCGATTGAACTGTTGCGGACATTTCTCACTGACGATAACTTCATCGACGGCACCCACGAACGGGCGGTCGCAGTGAACCAGAAACAGCAAACGCACCTCGCCGAGATATGCCGATGCGGCAAGGTGAAACTGGAAGCAGTCGGCCGGCCGATTCTGACGGCCTCCTGCTATTGCGCGAGTTGCCAGGAAGCCGGAAGCCGCTTCGAGCAACTGCCTTTCGCCACCCGTGCTCAATCCCGACGGTGGAACAGATTACGTCCTATATCGAAAGGATCGAGTGCGATGTGTGGCGGGGCAGGAGCATCTTGAAGAGCACCGGCTCAAGCCTGATTCTCCGACCCGGCGGGTCATTGCCGCGTGCTGCAATTCGGGAATGTTCCTCGACTTTACCAAGGGACATTGGCTGACGATGTACCGGAATCGCTTTCCGGCTGGCGCTCCGCCCCTTGAAATGCGGGTCATGACCCAAGACCGACGAGACGGCGTCGCGCTTGCTGATGACTTGCCGAATTATTCCGGTCACTCCGGCAAGTTCATGTTGAGGCTTGTCTTCGCGTGGATTGCGATGGGTTTCCGCAGGCCAAAAATCAGCTTGGGATCATTTCGTAGGTCGGAATAGCCACTCGTCTCGGACGCGCAATAAAGCCGATATAACCGGAAAACTAAAACCCCGCGACGCTGCCATGCAGGTCGTATTGGTCGGAGCGTTCGATTTTCGCGGTGACGATCTCGCCGACGCGCAAGGGACGGCGGCTCGATAGATAGACCGCGCCATCGATCTGCGGGGCATCCGCCTTGGAGCGGCCTTTCGAGACGGTCGGACCGACCTCGTCGATGATGATCTGCTGCCGGGTGCCGACCTTGCGCTTCAGCCGGCGCGCCGAAATGGTTTGCTGCCGCGCCATCAGCGCATTCCAGCGCTCCTGTTTTGATCTCGTCGGGCACGGCATTGCCGAGCGCATTCGATGAGGCGCCGGCGACCGGCTCGTATTTGAAGCAGCCGACGCGGTCGATCTCGGCTTCTTCCAGCCAGTCGAGCAGATAGGCAAAATCGGAATCGGTCTCGCCGGGGAAGCCGACGATGAAGGTCGAGCGCAGCGTCAGCTCCGGGCATTGCTCGCGCCATTTTTTGATCCGCGCCAGCGTCTTTGTCCTGCGCCGCCGGACGCTTCATGGCTTTGAGGATTTCCGGGCTGGCGTGCTGAAAGGGAATATCGAGATAGGGCAGAATCTTGCCCTCCGTCATCAGGCCGATGACTTCATCGACATGCGGGTAGGGGTAGACATATTGCAGCCGCACCCAGGCGCCGAATTCGCCGAGCTCCTTTGCCAGGTCGAGAAATCTGGCGCGGACCTGGCGATCCTTCCACGGGCTTTCGGCATATTTGACATCGACGCCATAGGCCGAGGTGTCCTGCGAAATCACCAGCAATTCCTTGACGCCGGCATTGACCAGCTTCTCCGCTTCGCGCAGCACGTCATCCGCCGGGCGCGACACCAGATCGCCGCGCAGTTTCGGGATGATGCAGAAGCTGCAGCGGTTGTTGCAGCCCTTCGGAAATCTTCAAATAAGCGTAATGCCGCGGCGTCAGCTTGATGCCCTGCGGCGGCACCAGATCGAGATGCGGATTGTGCACCGGCGGCAGCGCGCGATGCACCGCGTCGAGCACGCTTTCATATTGCTGCGGTCCGGTGATCGACAGCACGCCGGGATAGGCCGCTTCGATCTGCTCGGGCTCCGCGCCCATGCAGCCGGTGACGATCACCTTGCCGTTCTCGGCCATGGCCTCGCCGATGGCGCCGAGCGATTCCTGCTTGGCGCTGTCGAGAAAGCCGCAGGTGTTGACGATCACGAGATCGGCGCCGTCGTGCTTGCGCGCCAGCTCATAGCCTTCGGCGCGCAGCCGGGTGATGATGCGCTCGGAATCCACCAGCGCCTTGGGGCATCCCAGCGAAACAAAGCTGACTTTGGGCGCGGCGGCCTGTTGCATGTTTGATCTGCCTGATTGATGGGCAGGAGCTAGTCCCAATTGCTCATAATTACAAGGCTTTGAGCCGGCTTGCGGCGTGCTATGGATGTTTTGCCGGGAATGCGAGTGATCGATGGGCGCCGAGTCGTCTCCCAAAATCGTCATTGTCGACGAAAGCCCGATCCGCGCCGCGATCCTCGAGGAGGGATTGCGGGAGGCCGGCTTTACCGGCGTGGTCCATATCAGCGAAATGCAGAGCCTGCTGGCCCGGATCTATGCGCTCGATCCCGACGTCATCCTGATCGATCTGGAGAACCCCAGCCGCGACGTGCTGGAACAGATGTTCCAGGTCAGCCGCGCGGTGCGCCGGCCGATCGCGATGTTCGTCGACCAGAGCGACGCGGCATCGATCCAGGCCTCGGTCGATGCCGGCGTCTCCGCCTATATCGTCGACGGATTGAAGAAGGAGCGCATCAAGCCGATCCTCGATCTCTGCATTTCGCGTTTCAACGCATTCGCGAAGCTGCAGGATGAACTCGATCGCGCCAAATCCGCGCTGGAAGACCGCAAGGTGATCGATCGCGCCAAGGGAATCCTGATGAAGCTGAAGGGCCTGACCGAAGACGAGGCCTATGTGCTGCTGCGATCGACGGCGATGCGCGAGAAAAAGAAGATCGGCGAGATCGCCCAGTCGATCCTGACCGCGTCGGAGTTGCTGAAATGACCAGCCCGCTGCACATCGGTTTCATTCCGCTGGTCGATGCCGCCGCCCTGATCGTCGCCGTCGACAAGGGATTTGCCGCGGCCGAAGGGCTCGACGTCACGCTGGTGCGCGAAGTGTCGTGGTCGAACGTCCGCGACAAGCTCAATATCGGCCTGTTCGACGCCGCGCATCTGCTGGCGCCGGTCGCGATCGCCTCGAGCCTCGGGCTCGGACACGTCAAGGTGCCGATCGTGGCGCCCTTCAATCTCGGCCTCAACGGCAACGCCATCACGGTATCGCCGGCGCTGCATGCAGCGATCATGGGCGAGATCGACGGGCGATCGGTTCGACCCGATGGCGACGGCGCTGGCGCTGGCGCGCGTGGTCGCGGCACGGCGCAAGCGCGGCGCCGAACCGCTGACCTTCGGCATGACCTTTCCGTTTTCGACCCACAATTACCAATTGCGATTCTGGATGGCGGCGGGCGGCGTCGACCCCGACGAGGACGTTCGTCTGGTGGTGCTGCCGCCGCCCTACATGGTGGACAGTCTTGCCAACGGTCAGGTCGACGCGTTCTGCGTCGGCGCGCCCTGGAATTCGATCGCGGTCGACCTCGGCGTCGGCCATATCCTGCATTTCGCCTCCGACATTCTGGTGCGCGCGGCGGAAAAGGTGCTCGCTATCAGGCAGAGCTGGTCGGAGAGAAACCCGCAAGTTCTTGCCGCGCTGATCCGGGCCGCCTTTCGCGCCGCCGAATTCATCGAGGATGCCGGCAATCGCGCCGAGACGGCCCGCATTCTGGCCGCAGCCGGAGCGGCTCGGCGTCGATGCCGATGTGATCCAGCGAACGCTGGACGGCCGGCTGAAGATTTCTCCCGACGGAACCATGCGCGCAAGCAATCGCTATCTGCTGGTGGGACGGGAAGGCGCGGCACGGCCGGATCCGGTGCAGGCGGCCTGGCTCTACGCGCAGATGGTGCGCTGGGGCCAGACTTCGATCAGCCCCGAGGCGCTCGAGACCGCCAGGTCGGTGTTCAGGCCGGACCTCTACGACGCGGCGCTGGGGCGCGAAGCCAAGCCCTCCGACACCCCCGGCGCCGTGGGCGCTTTCACCGGCCCGCCCTTCGATGCCGACGATATTGCCGGGCATCTGGCGGCGTTCGAGATCGGGCGTTGGAAATCCTGACGCAGAAGCGGGTGGGACAATGTTGGCCGCCGGCGTCTACGGCTAATTTTTAGGCGCATTGCCCGAAATCAGCGGCGAGAGCTGCGGAAGAGTTTCAATTGATTCGAACAAGCTATTGAATTGGAAGGATATTTTATCGCCGAGCGGATGGCACATAACTTGAATGTTGCAGTGCGGCCAGCCGCCGTAGATGACCGCTGGTTTGCGTCCAAGATGGATTTCCGCAGCAACGAGGCTGGTCGGACCGCTTCCCGAAATTGAACCCGGCGTTTCCACGCCGAGCCGATTTTTCCCGCGGTCACATCCGTTTCCCGTTGACGCCACCGATCGTGGCCGCAGGAGCTTCGTCGCGCACCATGAAAATCGAAACGCTCTCAGTCGACTTTACCGACGAGCAGAAACGCTACCTCGAAGGTTTCACCACGGGCCTGCAGATCAGCCGGGTCGGGCGCGGCCTCGGCGGTACCGCTGCCGGCAAGACCAGCGCGGAGCCGTGCGGGACCTGAGGCGGCGCACATCAGGGCGCAGGACAAGGTCATCGCGTCCGGCAAGAAGCTCGCGGACCAGGAAAAATTCAAGCGCGAGGAACATCCGTTCGATGCCTATCCGCGGCTGAAGGAGCAGGCGCTGACCAACGCGCCGCCGTCGCCGGCGGATAATTTTCGCTGGCGCTATTACGGTCTGTTTTATGTCGCGCCGGCGCAGGATTCCTACATGTGCCGCCTGCGAATCCCGAACGGCATCCTGACGCATTGGCAGTTCGCGGGACTGGCCGATCTCGCCGAGCGCTATTGCGGGCCGTTCTGTCATGTCACCACCCGCGCCAATCTGCAGGTCCGTGAAATTCCGCCGAAACATACGGTCGCGCTGATCGGTCTTCCTCGCCGAACGCATCAATCCCGGTGACGAGGTCAAGGTCTATGTGCAGAAGGCCCACGGCTTCGCGCTGCCGCAGGATCCGGCAACGCCGATCATCATGATCGGCCCCGGCACCGGCGTCGCACCGTTCCGCGCGTTCCTGCACGACCGCAGGGCCACCGGCGCGACCGGCAAGAACTGGCTGTTCTTCGGCCATCAGCGCAGCGCCTGCGACTTCTTCTATGCCGACGAACTGAACGCGATGAAGACGTCAGGTCTGCTGACGCGAATGTCGCTGGCGTGGTCGCGCGACGGCGACAAGAAATTCTATGTGCAGGACCGCATGCGCGAGGTCGGCCGCGAACTGTGGACCTGGCTGGCCGAAGGCGCCAACGTCTATGTCTGCGGCGACGCCAAGCGGATGGCGAAGGATGTCGAGCGCGCGCTGGTCGATATCGTCGCGCAGTTCGGCGCGCGTTCGACCGATGAGGCCGTCAACTTTGTCGCGGAACTCAAAAAGAAAGGCCGGTTCCAGCAGGACGTGTACTGACACCGCACGGAACCGGTTCCAATTAACTCCAACTCGAACGAATAAAATTCTCGCCGGAATCAGCGGCAGAGAATTTTTGACTGCGGATGGAGTCTGCCGGAGCGTTCGTATCGCTATTTTACCAGTCGTCTTGCATCCCGCCGCAAACGGTATCTCGATTATCGCCGATGCGGCGTTGGAGATCGACCATGCGCGAACTATCGGCGGAAGCCCGCCTGCATTTTTATGCGCGTTCGCTTTCGGGGCGCACCGCAAGAGGGCTTGCATGCGGCGGCGCTCTACGGCGCGTTCGCAGTCATTGCGGCCGTGGTGTTCGGCACGCTGTCGGTATCATCCGTTCTAAGCATCGCGAGAACGCTTCTTGAACGGCGCGACCTCGATGCCGGCATCCTTTAGCGCCTGCCGGACGCCGCGGGCGATATCGACCGCGCCGGGGGTGTCGCCGTGAATGCACACGGTGTCGGTGCGCATCTTGATCACCTTGCCGGTGACCGACACCACGGCGCCGTCCTGCACCATCCGCACCACGCGCTGCGCGATCTCGCTCGGCATCGTGCAGCACCGCGCCGGGCTTGCGGCGCGACACCAGCGAGCCGTCATCCTCATAGGCGCGGTCGGCGAACACCTCGTGCACCATCGGCAGATTGGCGGCTTCGCCGGCCTGCACCAGGCGCGAATTGGCGAGCACCACAAAGATCAGATTGCGGATCGACCGCCTTGATGGCGGAGGCAATCGCCCGCGCGGTCATGTCGTCCTCGCAGGCGACGTTCGACAACGCGCCATGCGCCTTGACGTGGGTCACCTTGTGACCGGCCATGGTCGCGATCGCCTGCAACGCGCCGATCTGGTAGGCGACCAGGTTTTCGATCTCCGAGGCCTTCATGCCGGGAAACGGCCGGCGGCCAAAACCGTGCAGGTCGCGATAGCCGGGATGGGCGCCGACGCTGACGCCGCGCGCTTTCGCCAGTTCCACGGTCTTGCGCATGATGTCGGCATCGCCGGCATGAAAGCCGCAGGCGATGTTGACCGAGGTGGCGAGCTCGATCATGGCGGCGTCATTGCCCATTTCCCACGCGCCAAATCCTTCGCCGAGATCGCAGTTGAGATCGATTTGTCATGATGTCGTGTCCGCTTGCGATGAGTGGATCAGTTGCCAGTCAGTCTTGCGCCGGCGCATCGGCCGGCGACGCAATTTGCCAGGTTCCGGCGTCGACGGCGCTGACGGCGGCGCCGGCGACGTTGGCATCCTGCAGCGCCTCGAGGTTGAGATCAAAATTCTCGATCGCCCGCAGGCGGTCGGGCAGGGTGCGCAGCAGTTCGGCAAACTTCCGCAGCTTCGGCCTGCGCTTCGGCCATGCCGATCGCCTTGAACCGAAAGCCACGGCCGGCCGGGTATCTGCGCGAACCGGCCGAAATCGGCCGATAATCACGGTCGCGATCTTGGGATAGCCGCCGCTGGTGCCGCGATCCGGCATCAGCACGATCGGCTGGCCATTGCCGGGCACCTGGATGCTGCCGTTCACGGTGCCGTCGGAGACGATGTTGTGGCCGTGCAGATGCCTGATCACGGGGCCCTCGAGCCGGTAGCCCATGCGGTCGCTGGTCGCCGATATCTTCCACTCGCTGTCCAGAAACAGCTGTCGTGGCGTCGCCGAATTCGTCGTCCTGCGGACCCATCACCACCCGGATCGGTCGCGTCCGCGGCGGCGGAAGATCGATCCGGCGCTCGGTCGCGCCGCTGGCGGCTGCGGCCTGCAATTCGTCGCCGGCCTGCAGCGGGCGCGGATACGGGCTGCCGAGCCCGGCGCGCGCATTCACGGCCAGGCTGCCGAACATCGGCTCGCCCTGCAATGCCGCCCTCGATCGCGAGATAGCTGAAGGAGCCGCCGCGGGCAAAGCCCAGCGTCAGGCTTTCGCCGTCCGCCAGCGTCATCGAGGTATCGAACGCGACCGGCGCGTCCGGCGATATCGGCGTTGCGCGGGGCTCCCGCGAGCGCGACGCGAACCGCGCCGTCGCGCGCGGTGAATGTGGCGCCGAACGGGCCGATTTCGATCGCCGCGGCGAAGGGCGCGTTTCCGACCAGCGCTATTGGCCGCGGCGAGCGCCAGCCGATCCATCGCGCCGCTCGGCGTCAGGCCGTAGCGCTGGCGCGCCGTAGCGGCCGCCGTCCTGCACCGAACTCGCGGGGCCGATGGCTGAAATGACGAGCTTGCTCATGAGGTCATCAACTCGGCGACGATCTCGCCGCGCTTCGGCGGCGCGATCCTGCTCGGCGAAGGTCTTGGCATCGACAGCGGAAAACGTCACGCGATCGCCGGGTTCCAGCAGGAAGATCGGATCGCGATGCAGCTGATAGGTTCTGACCGCGGTCCGTCCCAGCAGATGCCAGCCGCTCGGGCCGGCGAGACATTGCACGCCGGTCTGCACGCCGCCGATCGAAATGGTGCCGGCCGGCGTCAGCAGCCGCGGATTTTGCCGCCGCGGCATATGCAGCGAATCCTCGAGGCCGCTGAGATAGGACCATCCCGGCGTAAAGCCGATCATGGCGACGCGGTAATCGCCGGCGACATGCCGCGCCACGATGTCGTCCGGCGTGGTCTTGAGCGTCTTGGCGACATCCTCGAGATCGATGCCATGCTCGCCGCCATAGACCACCGGAATGCGCCAGCGCCGCGTGTTGGTGACCGGCGGAACCGGCAGCTGCGCCAGCGCGACAAGCTTTTCGCTCAGCGCGTCGAAGCCGATCTGCAGGGGATCGTAATGCACCAGCAGGGATCGATAGGTCGGCACCGTCTCGGTCACGCCGGCGATCGCTCTCGCGCGCCAGCGTGCGATCGAGCGCCAGCACCCGCTGGTTCGCCGCGTCGTCGATGTTGCGGCTGAATTCCACCGTGATGGCGCTGTCGCCACTCGGCAAAAGGCGGGGCGGGGAAAGTGGCGCGGCCATGGTCTCACAAACTCGTCGGCGGAATGACCAAGCTGTAGCGCGTTTTGCGCCGAAGTGGAATTCGCTTCGCGCAAATGAGCGTGCAACTTCAATAAATTAATCCGCATCCCGATGATAAGATGCGGTGATTGCGCCATGCGCCAAACGCCCTTGAGCCGTGAGCCGGCGGCCACTTGACGCGATGGCCGTGCCCCGCAAGATGCGCACGCCGATCCATCCCCACCGGAGTTGCTTGTTCGATGTCCCTGACCCCCGAAGCGATCGCGACCCTTTCCCGCGTGTCCACCGCCACCATCACCACGGTTCTGCTCAAGAAGGGCCTGCGAAACGTCTGGCTGCGGGGCTCGCGTCCGCTGCGGCCCGGACAGCCGCGGCTGGTCGGGCCGGCCTTTACGCTGCGTTTCGTGCCGGCGCGCGAGGATCTGGCGACGCCGGAATCCTGGTCGTCGCCGATTTCGACCCGGACCGCGATCGAAGCCATGCCGGAAGGCTGCATCGCCGTGGTCGACGCCATGGGCATCACCGATGCCGGCATTTTCGGCGATATCCTGTGCGCGCGCATGGTCAAGCGCGGGGTCGCCGCGCTGATCACCGACGGCGTGGTGCGCGATCTCGAAGGCGTGCTCGGCACCGGTCTGCCGGTATGGTGCGACGGCTTTGCGGCGCCGCCCTCGGTCGCCGGCCTGACATTCGTCGGCTGGGGCGAACCGATCGGCTGCGGCGGCGTGGCGATCTTTCCCGAACGACATCATCGTCGCCGATCAGGATGGCGCCGTGGTGATCCCGAAGGCGTTCCTCGATCTCATCCTGGCCGAAGGCGCCGAGCAGGAGCGCATGGAAGCCTGGATCGTCGATCAGGTGAACGGCGGCGCGGCGCTGCCGGGCCTCTATCCGATGAATGCCGAAACCAAGGCGCGCTACGCCGCGTCGAAGAAATAATCAGGACATTGGCGCAGCGTCCGTAACAGAAGGAGGAACTCCATGGATATCCATCTCGCCGGTTCGCGGCCGACACGCCGCGGCGCCGAAGGAATAGTTTCACCGGCACGGTCTGGCAGGATCCGATCATCTGCCGCCGAAGCGCCGGCGCGGATCGTCTCGACCCGCGTCTCCTTCGAGCCGGGCGCGCGAACGGCGTGGCATTCGCATCCGCTGGGCCAGACGCTGTATGTCATCTCGGGTGTCGGCCGGGTTCAGACCAAGGGCGGGCCGATCCGCGAAATCCGGCCCGGCGACGTGGTCTGGATTCCGCCGGGCGAAAAGCATTGGCACGGCGGCTCGCCGACCAACGGCATGACCCACATCGCGATGCAGGAATCGCTGGACGGAAACTATGTGACCTGGATGGAGCAGGTGACCGACGCGGAATATTCCGCGGAGGTCGGCAAGTAGCTGCCAAGCACGGCCGATCAGATGCGGGTGGACACCCACCGCATCTGCATGCGCATCGCGGTATTCGCACCCATCAGCCAAAACAGCGTAGAAGCATCGCATGATTCCGTGGGTGCAGATCGATAAGGTAAGGTGCCTGGCTCAGAGGTCGAACTTCGTCTGATGCGACGGGGCGCCGATTTCTCGATGATGCTCGGCCAGAACGAACTGATGAACAGCCGCCTCAGCGGATCCGAGGAGGCGCTGGCCACGCTCACCTGCAGACGAATCGAAGCGCTCAAGTCCCCGCAATTGTTGATCGGCGGACTCGGCATGGGATTTACCCTGCGGGCCGCGCTCGCCGTGCTGGGGCCCGAAGCGCGGATCGTGGTGGCCGAACTTGTGCCCGCGGTGATCGCCTGGGCGCGTGGTCCAATGGCCGAGCTGTTCGGCGACAGCCTTGACGATCCGCGTGCCAGCATCCGCAAGGGCGACGTCGTCGATGTGATTTCGTCGCATCCATCGGCGTTCGATGCGATCCTGCTCGATGTCGACAACGGCCCGGAGGGGCTGATCCGCAAAGCCAATGATGCGCTCTACGATCTCAAGGGATTGAAGATCGATCCACCGGGCGCTGCGTCCGGGCGGAGTGCTCGCCGTGTGGTCGTCGGGGCCGAATCCGTTATTTACAAAACGGCTTCGCGCCGCCGGATTTCGAGGTGAACGAGGTCGCGGTGCGGGCCACCACCAAGCGCAGCGGCGCGCGCCACGTCATCTGGTTTGCGACAAGATTGGAACGTTAGCCGCACACCGCGGCCCGCATCACTTCTGCAGTACCTTGAGCCAGACGTCGCCGAGGATCGCCGGCTCGCGGGGCGGCAGAAAGGTGAGGCCGGCCGCCTGACCGAGGCTGGCCAGGGTTCCCGCGGCCTGCAAATCGGACAGCGCCTTGTTGACCGCGGCCAGCAGGGCTCCGTCGCCGGCGAGGCCGACATAGCCGCGATTGGCGCCGATCGGATAAAAGTATCCGGAGCCCGCGAGCCTGGTGTCGGGATGGGCGGCGCGATAGGCGTCGAACCGGCGCAGGTCGACAAGCGTTGCGTCGAGGTCGCCGCGCTCGAGCGCGCCGAGCAGATCGTCGCGGCCGGGGACCAGATGGGTGATGTCATCGATCAGCCGCCCGTTGTCGTTTGTCATCAGAATTGCGTCGGCCAGCGTCCCGCTTTCGATGCCGATGCGCAGCCCGGCGAGGTCGCCGACGCCGGCGATGTGGCGGTCGTGCGCCTTGGGGCCAAGCACAACGGTCAGCGGCGAATAGAGGTAGGGCTGGCTTGGCGCGAGCACGCCGAGCGGCACCCGGCGCCTGTGATCGGGGCCGGTGGCGCCTTCGAAATCAGGCAGCTTTGCGGTCTTGACGCCCGGCACCACCAGCGAGTCGTTCGTCAAGGCATAGCCGGCGACGAGGGAGCAGCGGCCGTCCGAGAGCAGGGCATTGGTTTCCAGCGCCGGGCTCGAATCCTCATCGAGCTTGCTCCCGAACCATTGGATCGCGAGCGGCCGGTCGAGCCGTAACGCAACGGCCTGCGCCAGCGCGACATCGAAGCCGCTGTCGGGCCCGCCGCGGTGATGCGCCGAAAGTGGCGGCAGATTCTCATCGAGACAGATTTTCAACGCTTCGGCGGCGGCCGCCGGCATGATCGCGACCGCCATCGACGCAACCGCGGTGCCGCATGCTACGAGCCAGCTTCTCATGGTTTCCTCTGGCTTGAAATATAGGCCCAAAGATGCGCGATATCGTCGTCGTTCAAGAGGTCGCCCCAAGGCGGCATCTTGCCATTCTTGCCTGATTTCACCGTGGTGACGAAGCGCTCTCGATCATCCGGAAACTTGCGCAGGTCGGGCGTGATGGTGCCGGCATTGACCATGTTGGGGCCATGGCAGTGCGAGCATTTCTCGGCGAAGGTCGCCTTGCCCTGGTCGATCTGCGCCTGATCGATACCGGCATTTTGTTGCGCCATGGCGGGCTGCGTCGTCGTCAGCACGCCTGCCGTCATCGCGGCGGCGGCGAAATGCGCCGCCGCCCATCTGAAAGATCGCTTCATCAGGTACGAACCACTTACTGGGGTTTTACGGCGAAGACCCACAGTGATCCGCCAGTCGGCACATTGGCGAGGCGTTCATCGCCGGAGAACAGCGAGTAGACACCGCCATAGCCGCTGGTTACGGCGACATACTGGACGCCGTCCTGCTGCCACGTCACCGGCTGCCCTTCGATGCCCGAGCCGGTCTGGAACTGCCACAGCTTCTTGCCGTCGTTGGCGTCGAACGCTTCGAACTCACCGGTCAGCTGACCCGAGAACACGACGCCGCCCGCGGTCGACAGCACCCCGGAGAAACGCGGGATATCGCTCGGCACTTCCCATTTGGCTTTCCCGGTGAGGGGATCGATCGCCTTGAGGTGGCCGCGCGGCCCGGCCGGCCAGTCCCACAGGTCTGTCAGGTCCATACCGAGATACCACTCGCCGGCCTTGTACGTCGCCGGCTCGGTCTTGTAATGGCCGCCGAAGGCGAGGGTGTTGGCATAGGCGAGGCCGGTCTGCGGATCGAACGACATCGGCTCCCAGTTCTTGCCGCCGAGAATTGAAGGATAGACCACGACCTTCTTGCCTTCGCGGGCATCCTTGACGACGTCGGTCTCGACCGGGCGGCCGGTCTTGAGGTCGATGCTGGAAGCCCAGTTGACCTTCACATAGGGATTGGCCGCGAGCAGCTTGCCGTTGGTGCGGTCGAGCACATAGAAGAAGCCGTTGCGATTGGCATCCATCAGCACCTTGGTCGGCTTGCCCTCGACATTGAGGTCGGCCAGCACCATCTCGGCGACGGAGTCATAGTCGAACGGATTGTTCGGCGAGAACTGATAATGCCATTTGATCTTGCCGGTCTTCGGCTCAAGCGCGAGCACCGAGCAGGTGTAGAGATTGTCGCCGGGGCGCACCGCGGCATTGAACGGTCCGGGGTTGCCGATGCCCCAATAAACCGTGTTCAGTTCAGGGTCATACGATCCGGTGATCCAGGTCGATCCGCCACCGAGCTTCCAGGTGTCGCCCTTCCAGGTATCGCCGCCGGGTTCATCGGGGCTGGGCACCGTATAGGTTCGCCACAGATGCTTGCCGGTCTCCGGATCCCATCCGTCGATGAAACCGCGGGTGCCGAACTCCGCTCCGGATATGCCGGTCAGGACCACGCCGTCGGCGACCAGCGGCGCCACCGTCATCGAGTAGCCCTCTTTGATGTCAGCGGCCTTCTGACGCCAGAGTTCCTTGCCGGTCTTGGCGTCGAGCGCGATGACATTGGCGTCGAGCGTGGTACGGAACAGCTTGCCCTCATGGATCGCGGCACCGCGATTGATGATGCCGCAACACACGATGCGCGGGGTTTCCGCGGGATATTCGACCTTGGTCTTCCAGATCTGTTTGCCGGTCTTGACGTCGACCGCCATCGTCGCGCTGTTGCTGGTGACGTAGATGACGCCCTGATAAACGAGCGGCTGCGACTCCTCGCTGCGGTCGTCGGCCAGACTGTAGTTCCACACCGGAACAAGATTTTTGGCGTTGTCTTTGTTGATCTGGGTGAGCGGACTGAACCGCTGCAGATTGTAGCCCATGCCGTAATTAAGGACGTTCGATGTATCGGTCGCTCCCTTGACCAATTGATCGGTGGTCTGCGCACTCGCACCATACGGAGCGAGAATCGCAAGGCTAGCGGCCAGCGCGATGCGTTTCATCCGTTTCCTCCCAATGAGATTTCTGCGCGCCTGTTTTTTTGTGACGCTGCGCCTCAACAATCTTCCCGAAATGACAAGGCGTCAATACGAAAACAGAACGGGCACGTGCCTCATCTCGACGCGGGATATTTCCCGACGGGGATATTGTGCGCCGCCAGAACAAGGATTTTTGGCTGGCTCACCAATACCGATGCCGCCGTCCGCGTCCCGGGGCGACGAGTTCTGGTTGCGTGACAGGGAGTTCGAGACATGGCGCGATGTTTGCCCTGACGGCCACGGCGAGCATCGGCAAGGGCGCTGTTCGGAGTTGCAGCACGCGTCCTAGTTGAGCCGGCTCCAGGTCTGGCCGCCGCAGAACATGATGCCGAAGGCGCAGCCCTGCACGCGCAGGGTGTCAGAGCCTGTCAGCGCGAAAGTGGAATCATAGGTGCTGCCGGTGTTGGGGTCGAGAATGCGCCCGCTCCATTTGAGGTCTGCTGGACTTGCGGCGTGCGGGTCGGAGGCTGGGTTGAAGTCGGGGCATCCGCTGGCGCAACATTCGCCGTGGCGGTTGAGGGCTCGGGTAACGCGCTCACCGGCGCAGGAGCCTGTCCGGTCGGTGCCGGGCCTGGGGCACCTGCGGATCAACCTTGGCCTGCTGATGCGTCTGTTTGTGCGGACGGTCGCCATCCTGATCGCTATGCGGGTGCTTTCGCCGCCCGCCGTTGTCGTAGACGCCGGGTATCGAAACCGTTCGCGGCAAAAGCTATTCAAACCAGGCAGCATAGATCTTCCGGAAGCTGCCATCCTCGATCGCAATGTGCAGCCACTGATCGACGAACGCCTTGAGGGCGGCGTCGCGCTGCAGCCAGTAGGCTTTCTCGGCAAAATCGAACGGTCGATCCGGGTGCACCGCGCACAGCACGCCGGGGTGAAGCTTTTGCTGGTACCGCGTCTCCGACGCATCGGTCATCATCAGATCGGCGTCACCTTTGGCGATCTCGTCGAAGATCGTGACGTTGTCGTTGTAGATTTTGATCTCGGCGTTTTTGACATTGGCGCGGGCGAAGCGCTCGTTGGTGCCGCCGGGATTGACGATCACGCGCGTGCCCGGCTTGTCGATATCGGCGATGGTGTCGTATTTACCCTTATCGGCGCAGCGCGCGATCGGGGTCTTGCCTTCGCGCATGACGGGGTTGGAGAACATTCCCTTTTTCTGCCGATCGAGCGTGATCGAGACGCCGCCCATCGCGATGTCGAAATCGTCGGCCTCGAAATCCTTCATCATCTGCGGCCAGGCGGTCTGAACATACTCGACCTTGACGCCGAGTGCCTTGCCCAGCGCCTCCGCCATATCGACGTCGAAGCCGCGGAATTTTGCGGTCGCCTTGTCGAGATAAGTAAACGGCAAATAGTCGCCGGTCATACCGACCCGCAACGTCCCGCGCTTCACGATGTCGTCGAGGCGAGAGGGCTGCTGGGCATGCGCCGCGGCTGCCATCAGGAAAAATGCGGCGGCGAGGCCGGCCAGTGTTTTGATCATGAAAGCTTCCCGGGCGCGCTGCATCCGCTTACGAGTAATTTCGGTATAGTCGGCTTTTCGGATCAGTGGTGAAAGACCGCCAACGTGACAATCTCAATGTACCAATCATCGGTCGGGGTTTTCACTCAGTTCCTCGGCAGTCTGTCCGACCTTCTCGATCATGCGTCGGCCTACGCCGAGGCGCGCGGGATCGAACCTGCGATTTTGCTCCATTCGCGGCTCTATCCCAATATGTACGATCTCTCGCGCCAGGTAGGCGAGGCCAATCGTCATGCGATTCTGGCCTGTGCCCTGCTGGCCGGCGTGAACCCGCCGGTGTTTGCAGATACCGAGCCCGACATGGCCGAACTAAAGGCGCGCGTCGCGACCGCGATCGAATTCCTGCGCGGTTTGCGTCCCGATCAGATCAACGGCACCGGCACCGGCAAGAAAGAAGTGGCTTTCACCTTTCGCAACGGCACCCAGCGAAAATTCACCGGCCGGTCGCTGCTGCTGACGTTCAGCGTTCCGCAGTTCTTTTTTCACGTCACCACGGCTTACGACATCCTGCGCCACTGCGGCGTCGACCTCGTCAAGAAGGATTTTCTGGGAACGCCGGCTCAGGCGTCGCAGGACTGAGCGAATTACATCTCGCCGCCGTCCTTTTCGCTGCCGTCGTTTCGGACCAAATTCGCAGCGGCGGCGCGTCCGGTCATTTCGCTTTTCAACTGCTCAAATCGCTGTCGCGCCTCGCTCTCGCGATCGTCAACCAGCCTGATCGCGGCGTTCCTGGTCAATGGACCGCTGACAATCGGCAGGGAATTTTCGCCGATCGTCTCGTCCACATAATATTCGCCATTATCCTCGCGGCGGACGGTCCATCTGAAACGGATCGCTGCCATCGGGCCGGGGCCGGCTTTGGAGTAACCGTCGGCCTCCATCATCTCGGGGACAACAGGCGTTTCCTCGACCACGGCCTTTTCCGGCTCGTGATGGGATTCCGGTTGGTCGAGGATGCTGGCGATGGCCGCCAGAGCATGATCGGTCGGGTCGCTTTGACTCAAGATTTCAGCCTCCGGCTATGACGTTGTCGCCAACAGGAACTTCCACTGCCGACGCCGCCACCGCTTCCTTGCTGGCGAATGCGGCTGAGTTTTGTCGGCCTATGCGCAAACGGGCGGCAATTTGTTTTTCCAGGGGCGCTCGTGTTCGAGTTGGGCCGCCAGGCGGAATAATGTCGCCTCGTCGCCGAAGCGGGCGGCGAACATCATGCCGAGCGGCAAACCGGCCGCGTTCCATGCCAGCGGCACCGACATGGCGGGCTGGCCCGACATGTTGAACATCGAGGTTGCCGGCATATAGCGCCGCAGGATCGGCGCGATATGCGACAGATCCTGCGACATCGAATTGAGCTCGCCGATGCGCAGGGGTGGCGAGCACAGCGTCGGGCACAGGAACACATCGCAGGTCTCGAAGAATGTCGCCAGGCCGCGTGAAATCTGGAACGCGGCGAGTTGCGCGGCCACGTAGTCGGTCGCAGTGGTGCTTTTGCGCGTTATGAGCGCTCGCAAGCGTCAATAGCTCGAAATCGCTGTCCGTCATCTCGCGGCCGAATCGCTGCTTCGGCAAGCCGCACATTCAGCGCGGTGTTGGCGCCCACGATGGTCGCCATCACGACCGCGGGATCGGCGGCGAGGTCAGGGGCCCGTTCCTCGACGTCATGGCCGAGCCCGGCCAGCAGGGTTGCGACTTCCCGAACCGCTGCCGCGATCTCGGGATCGATGGCCTCGCCATAGGGCGACTTGTCGGTAAAGGCGATGCGCAGCCGGCCGGGATCGCGGCCGACCTCCTCGGCAAAAGGCCGCTCCGGCGGCGGCGCCACATAGGGGCTCGAGGCTTCCGGTCCGTGGACCGCATCCAGCATGACGGCACTGTCGCGCACGCTGATGCTCAGAACATGGCCGCAGGAAAATCCGCCCCAGCCTTCGCCGCGATCCGGACCGAGCGGATTGCGCGCGCGGGTCGGTTTCAATCCGAACACGCCGGACGCGGAAGCCGGAATGCGGATCGAGCCGCCGCCGTCGCTGGCATGCGCGACGGGAAGAATCCGCGCGGCGACCGCGGCGCCGGCGCCGCCGGACGACCCGCCGGACGAGTGGGCGAGATTCCAGGGATTTCGGGTCGGACCGAACAGGCGGGACTCGGTGGTCGGCAGCAATCCGAATTCCGGGCTGGCGCTTTTGCCGAAGATCGTGACCCCGGTATCGAGGAAGCGCTGGGCGAGGGTGCCGGTGTGATCGGCGACATTGTCCTGATAGACGCTGGCGCCGAAAGTCGTTCGCGTGCCCGCAAGAATATCCAGATCCTTCAACAGGAACGGCACGCCGGTGAAGGGCCCATCCGGAAGCCCGTTGTCGATTTGGCGCCGGGCATAGTCGTAATGTTTCACCACCACCGCGTTGATCTCGGGATCGACCTTGGCGGTGCGGGCGATCGCCTCGTCCAGCAATTCGGTGGCGCTGACCTGTTTCTTGCGGACCAGATCGGCAAGGCCGACCCCGTCATAACTGCCGTATTCCCTGAAGGCCATATCGATACCGCGTGCGGAAGCATCGGAAACTGGAAGCCGTCGCGCCCGGATCAAACGAGCACGTCCTGATTGATGACGTTCTGACGAATCGGTTCGCCGTCGAGCGCGCTCAGAATATTGCGCGCGGTCTGCTCGCTCATGCGGTCGACGGCTTCCCGCGTCACGCCCGCCACATGCGGCGCAATGATGACATTGGGAAGCTCAAACAGCGAATGGCCGACGGCGGCGGCTCCTGCTCGAACACATCGAGGCCGGCGCCGGCGAGCTTGCCGGACGACAGCGCGTCGTACAGCGCCGCCTCCTCGACGATGCCGCCGCGCGCGGTGTTGATCAGATAGGCCGTCGGCTTCATGCGCTTCAGCCGCGCCGCATTGAACATCCCGACCGTCTCCGGGGTCTTCGGGCAATGGATGCTGACAAAATCGGCGCGCGGCAGCGCCGCATCGAGATCGGCCACCGGCTCGCAGCCGGCCGCCTTGATCTCGGCAGCGGATTTGTAGGGATCGTAGACCATGCACGTTCATTTCCATGGCAAGGCAGCGTTTGGCGGTGCGGGTGCCGATGCGGCCGAAGCCGACGATCAGAACCGTCTTGCCGTAGAGATCGTAGGGCAGCTCGCCGAGCCGTGTATGCCCATTTGCCGTCCTTCACCACCGCGTGCATCTCGACGGCGCGCTTGGCCAGCGTCAGCATCATGAACACGCCTGTTCGGCGACCGACGGAGAATTGGCGGTACCCGCCACCATCAGCGGGATCTGCGGCGGCTCAGCGCCGGGACATCGACGGCGTCGTAGCCGACGCCGATCCGGGTCACCACCTTCATGTCCTTTGAAGCTTCAAGCTCGGGCTCGCCGAAGCGGGTGGCGCCGAGCGCCACGCCGTGAACCGGCGCCTGCGTCTTGAGCATGGCCTCGAAATCCCCGGCGGAGATCATATTGGGAAATTCGACGATTTCGATGTCGTCTCGCTCCTTCAACAGGGCCCGTCCTGGCTGCGACATCGATTCAGTGATGAAAATTTTCTTCTTGTTGGTCGCCATTCCCAGTCCTTGCCCAGCCCCTTGGCTTTTCTTGTTGTGCGTCCGTCAAATGACGGCGCCGGTGACCTCGTTTAGCAGGTGCATATTGTTGAGGTCCACTGCCAATCGAAGCGGCCCGCCGTCGCGGGCGCCGGCGTTGGGATTGACCCGCCCGCAGATCTGCGCGCCTTCGAGCGTGAAATAAATCAGCGTCTCCATGCCCATCGGTTCGGTGACGTCCAGCACGGCGTCGAAGGCTTCGATCCCCGGCTCCGGATGCGCTTTGGCTTCGGTGATATGTTCCGGCCGCAAGCCCAGTAGCAACTTGTCGTTTCGCGCCACGCTTTGATACCGGGCGGCGCGACCGGGCGGCAGCGGAAAGGCGATGCGGTCGGTCAAGCCGGATGTGCAGTTTGCCGGCGACGTCCTCGAGCCGGCACGGCATGAAATTCATCGCCGGCGAGCCGATGAAGCCTGCGACAAAGCGCGTGGCCGGGTTGTGATAGAGATCGTTGGGCGTTCCGATCTGTTCGATACGGCCATGGTTCATCACCACGACCCGGTCGGCCAGCGTCATCGCTTCGACCTGGTCGTGGGTCACGTAGACCGTGGTGGTGCGGACCTTCTGATGCACCTTCTTGATTTCGATCCGCATCTGGACCCGCAGCTTGGCGTCGAGATTGGACAGCGGTTCGTCGAACAGAAAGACCTTGGGATTGCGGACGATGGCGCGGCCCATCGCGACGCGCTGGCGCTGGCCGCCAGACAATTGCTTCGGCTTGCGGTCGACCAGTTCGACGATATCCAGCATGCGGGCGGCTTCGTCGATCCGGGTCTTGATCTCGGCTTTCGGATAGTGTTTCAGGCGCAGCCCGAACGACATGTTTTCCGCGACCGTCATGTGCGGATACAGCGCGTAATTCTGGAACACCATCGCGATGTCGCGGTCCTTCGGCGGCACGTCGTTGACGACGTCGCCGCCGATCATGATGTCGCCGTCGGTGATATCCTCGAGGCCGGCGATCATCCGCAGCGTGGTCGACTTGCCGCAGCCCGACGGCCCCACCAGCACGACAAACTCATGGTCGGCGATGTCGAGATCGATGCCGCGCACCGCCTCGACCTCGTCGTAACGCTTGATCACCTTACGCAACGTCACGTCAGCCATGAGCATCAACCCTTTGTCGCGCCGGCGGTCAGGCCGGCGATGTAATAGTCCATCAGGAACGCGTAGATGATGAGCGGCGGCGCGGCGCCGAGCAGGGCGCCGGTCATGATCTGTCCCCAGTTGAACACATCGCCCTTGATCAGGGTGGTGATGATGCCGACCGGCAGCACCAGTTGATCGGTCGAGGTGGTGAAAACCAGCGGATAGAGAAACTGCGCCCATGACACCGTGAAGGCGAAGATGGTCGCGGCGATCAGGCCGGGCAGCGCGACCGGAATGAAGATCCGCGTCAGCGTCTGGAACCAGGACGCGCCGTCGATGATGGCGGCCTCGTCGAGTTCCTTCGGGATCGACGCGAAATAGCCGATCATGATCCAGGTGCAGAACGGCACGGTCAGCGTCGGATAGACGATCACCAGCACGTACCATTTGTTGATCAGCTGAATACCGGTCAGATCGCCGAACACCGCGAACATCTTGAACAGCGGCAGAAACAGCAGCGAATCCGGAATGAGGTAGGTCAGAAACACGCCGGTCGCGAGCGTCGCCGAACCCCAGAACCGCATCCGCGCCAGGGCAAACGCGGCCGGCACGCTGATCAGCATGGTGATCGTCACCACCAGGATCGAGACCAGCGCGGAGTTCCGGAAGAAGGTCAGGAACTGGTTCGAGGTCAGCAGTTCGACGTAATTCTCCAGCGTCGGATGGAACACCCACCACGGATTGGTCGCCGCCGAAATCTCGGCGCTGCTCTTCAGCGACGTGATCAGCATGTAAATCGGCGGCACCAGCGAGAAGATCGCAAACAGGGTGAGGAAGAAGTACGACCAGCGCAGCGCCCAGGTCCGGTCGCGGCTCATGCTGCCATATTTGACCGCGCGGGTCGGCGCCGCCTTGTCGATCACCACGGTGCTGGTCATCAGGCTTCATTCCCGCGTTTGTTGATGTCGCGCAGGATGAAGATCGCCGCGATCGCCAGGATCGGCACCATGAACAGCGAGACGCTGGCGCCGAGCGGAATGTCGCTGCCTTCGATGCCGACCCTGAACGCCCAGGTCGCGAAAATATGGGTGTGGTCGAGCGGTCCGCCGGCGGTCAGGATGCGCACGATGTCGAAATTGGCGAAGGTCACGATCAGCGAGAACAGCGTCGTGATGGCGATGATGTTGCGCATCATCGGCAGCGTCACGTACCAGATCCGCTGCCACCAATTGGCGCCGTCGATGGCGGCGGCTTCATAGAGCTGATCGGGTACCGATTTCAGCGACGCCAGATACATGATCATGAAGAACGGCGCACCGTACCAGATATTGACCAGAATGACCGAGAAGCGGGCCCAGTTGGCGATCGCCGGTCCACGCGATCGGTCCGATGCCGAAAAACGAAAGCGTGTAATTGAAGGCGCTGTAGGACGGATCGAACAGCCACAGCCACGCCAGCGTGCTCATCGCCGGCGGGATCACCCATGGCACCAGCAGCATGCCGCGCCACTTGCGCTGCCCCTTGGCGGGAATGTTGTGGACGAAATGGGCGACGATGAAGCCGATCAGCGCCTTGAAGATGACGGCTGAAATCGCAAAGATGCAGGACTGCTTGACCACCAGCCAGAAGGTTTCGCGCTTGAACAGGAATTCGAAATTGCCGAAGCCGACGAAGTGTTGCATCGACTTGTTCAGGGTGGCCAGATGCAGCGAATAGAACGCCGGATAGATCACCAGAATGCCGATCAGCAGGATCAGCGGCAGCGTCATCAGAAACGCCGCGGTCGACTTGCGCTTGAGCGTGGCGCGCAGACTGGAACGCTTGCGCGCCGCGCGCGCCTGGGCAACGCTGTTCGGCTGAAATACGACATCAACCATGGTGCATCTTCCTCGCCCGTTTTATTTTTCGGACCTATCAACCTGAGGCCGGCGATCACGGCCCGACACGCGTCACGTTGATTTAGACATTCCCTGCGAATGCGCGCTGCAGCGGCCACCACCGCTGCGGCGAATTCCCCGGTGTCAGCTCCGCATGTAACCTTCGCACTCGCCTTCGGCCCAGGCCAGCGTCTTTTCCATCGCCTCGCCCTGATAGTATCTCACGCACATTTTTGTCAGGATGGCCTGGGCGTAGATCTGCTGGGCGATCTTCGGTGGCGCCGGCGACGCGGCGATCGACAGGATCTGATGCTTGTAGGGATTGGGGTAGTGGAACAGCGTTCCCTTCGGCGGGCCTTCCTCGGCCCAGGTCTTGAAGCGTCGTCAGCTTCTCAAAGCCGGCAAGTCGTAGCCGCCGCTGGCCGCGACAAGCTTCTCGATCGAAGCCGGTTGCGACAGATGGACCAGCAGGCTCTTGGCCGCTTCCTTGTTCTTGGAGAAATTCCACGATGGTCCAGAAGAACGGCAGGAACGGCGCAAACCGGCCTTTCGGTCCGGCCGGGAAGCCGTGGGTCCAGCATTGCTCCGCAACCTGCGGCGCATCGCGCTTGGCAACCGCCCAGGCGCTCGGCGGATTCATGATCATCGCGCCGCGGCCGGAGACCAGCCATTTGTTGTTCGACGCGTCGTCCCACGCCGTCACATCCGGCGGCAGGAACGCCATCAGTTTCTTGTAGAATTCAAGCGCCTGCCGCACCTCGTCGGTCTTCACCGTAAGCTCGCCCTTGGCATTGACGAGCTGAGCGCCGAACGCCTGGAAAAACGCGCCGGCGGTATCGACCGAGTCGGTGGTCTCGCCGAGACCGATGCCGAACGGAAAGCCGCCCTTGTGGCAGGCCTCGGCCGCCTTCAGGAAGGTGTCCGTGGTCCAGTTGTCGGCCTTGGGCGGACTGCCGGCCGGATACATTTCCTGCACGTCGATGTTGGCGAACTTTTTCATCAGGTCGATGCGGGAGCAGGGGCCCTTGATCTGGCTGCCGATACAGGCGGGAACGCCGAGCCACTTGCCGTCCAACTGGCCGAGATACTGCACCGTGCCGTTGACCGCGCCGTTCTGCTTGATCAGCGGCTCCATGATGTCGTTGACGGGCTCCAGCAGGTCGGAATTGGCGTGCGGCCACCAGGTCGGCATCGCCAGGATGTCATGGCCGGATTTCGCCTGGGCCTCGGCGGCGATGGTCACCAGGTTCTTGTTGCCCTGGCTGGTGATGTAGTCGATCGAAACCTCGACCTTTTCCTTTTCGGCCCATTCATTGACAAGGTCGGTACTGGCGCGATTGGCGCCGGGCACCCAGTGATCCCAAAAGCCCATCGTGAGCTTGCCGGCGGCGTGAGCCGTTCGGACATACGGCGCCGATATCAGCGCCACGGATGACAGTGCGGTGGCAGCCACGAATTGTCGTCGAGACATATCCTTCCGTGACATGGCGTTCCCTCCCTGGTGGGCCAATCGTCGTCAGATAGAAATCTCGGTTTGTTGTTTTTTCTTCGCCGCCGGGCAGGCCCGAAATGGCGCTGCGAGGCGCTGCGGAGATTTCGTTATGACGATCAGAGCAGAATTGCCGGCGTCTGTCGAGAAATCAGGTGCTTTCTGGTTCTAGAACTAACGTCCTGCGCAAATCGGTCGCAGGACAATTTTTTAATACTGCGCTGCACCTGCGGCATGCCCAGCGTGACCCAAAGCTGCGCAATGGCACCGCAGCTTTGGTCGCAACCAACTTAACGCGCTCGGCCATCGAAGTCTTCTTGATTTGAACGGCACGGCGTGACGGTAGACTTACTCGGCGCGAGAACGATAATGTCGGCGCACGGCCGGCGCATTCGGCCAGCTTCGCGAGAGCGACCAAGACCATGGAGATGAAATAATGATCAGCCCGACACCGACCGCGCTTGCGCAGTTGAAAATGCGTTTCGCGCTTGGGGCAGTCATTATGACGCTTCTCGGCATCCCTTCGGCGGCGGATGCGCAAGGGTTGGTGCAAGGCGTTCAGCAAGGAGCGAAGGAGGGCAACAAGGCGGCCGGTCCGGTCGGCGGCGTGTTGGGCGGCGCGATCGGCGGGGTGGTCGGGGTTTTCACCGGCGTGCTCGGTGTCGGGCAAAACGGGCAAGCGCCGGCAGCGAACGGGACCAAGCAAGCCGGTTCCGGCAAAACCGCCAGGGCCGCCAAAGCCGGCAAGGGAACCAAGCAGGCGGTGCTGACCCAGGACGATCAGCCGCAATTGAGCGCCGAGCAGATCGTCGCCAACAGCGATGCCAATATCGACCGGATCAAGGCCGAATTGAAGCTGACGCCAGAGCAGGAGAAGAACTGGACCGCGTTCAACAGCGCGATGCATTATCTCGGCCATAACGGCGCCGACCGTCTCAACTTACGAATTGCGCGCGCCAAGCGCGATCCGCCCGACGATATCATTGAGCAGATGCGCAATGAGGCCCAGTTCCTCAACGATCGCGCGGTGGATCAGCGCAACGTCGCCGATGCCGCCGAGCCGCTGTTCGGCAGCCTCGACGACAAGCAAAAGGCCATCTTCATCGAGGAGATGGTGCGCCTCAGCCACGAGCGAGGGCTCGACTAGACCAGAGTCGTCCCTTCAGTCACGTCAGGTGGTAACCCAGCAGTTCGCCGGTCGAGCCCTCGAGCAGCGATCCAATTCCGGCTTACGGCGCGGGGAAATTCAGTTCCACGCCGACGCCATCGGGATCGTAGAGAAAGAATTGCGTATCGCCGGTGCGCGGCACGATGCTCTCGCGGAACTTCACGTTCTTCGACTGCAGGCGCTGGCGCACCCCGGCGGGATCGGTGGCGGCAAAAGCAATGTGGTCGAGCCGGCCGGTGTCCTCGTACTTCTTCTCGGTGCCGCGCACTACAATACCTTCGCGCGGCTTGCGGGTGCCCATCAGATGCACGGTGGCGACGCCGCCCGAATAAAGCCAGTAACCCGGGAAGTCGAGCGGCGGACGATCGCCGTTTTCAAGTCCCAGCACGTCGCAATAGAACTCCTTGGTGCGCTCCAGATCAGAGGGCTCGATCGTGTAATGTTGCAGTCCGCCGAGTGGCATAGGATATTCTCCTAAGACGAAGGTTGAGTAGAGACCGGCGCTCCGGACAAATCAGGCGTGAAGGCCAATTCCCTGTCGATCTGCTCGATTGACTTGCCTCTGGTCTCAAGTCCGAAGAAATAATACACCGCCCCGGTCATCAAAAACCAGCAGCCGAGATAGACGAAAGCCAGCGGAATCTTCGGCAGCGGCACGTCGGGTTTGAGGTAGTTGCCCGAGCCCACGATCAGGGCAAGTCCAACCGGACCGATGATCTTGCCGATGCCGCCGAAGCCGTAGGCCGAGCCCATGCCGGAGGTTCGAAGATGCGAGGGCCAGACTTCCGCCGCATAGGGGCCAACGATGGCAAAGCCGCCATCCGCGAAAAAATAACCGACGGCCAGCAGCAGCCAGAAGGCGGACACGCCCATAATCATGGTGTCGTAATTGTAGCCCGCCGCAATGGTCAGAACACCCGCGCCGAAGCCCAGAAGACCGCCGGCGTTGCGTCGTCCCATCAGTTCCGAGAAGAACGCGAAAGAGATCCGGCCGACGAAGCCGAACACGGTCAGCAGGATCATCATCTTGGCGGCTTCCTGCGGCGTGACCTTGAGCAGCAGCACGAACAGCGACGGCACCCAGAGTGTGATGCCATAGACGCCGGTCTGCGCGCCGGCATTGCCGAGCCAGGAGACCAGCAGGCTGCGGGGATATTTGAAGAGGTCGAGCCAGTTGGCCTTGATAATCGGGCCGGCGTCGGCGGCGGTCGGCATCGGCAGCGCCGACGGTTCCATCTGCAGCGCCCAAGCCAGCGACTTGCGCGCTTCCTCGTAGCGGCCCTGGCGGCACAGCCAGCGCGGCGATTCCGGCACCCAGAGGCGGACCAACAGGACAAGGATCGCGGGCAATACGCCGACCGCGAACAATAGCCGCCAGTCGCCGCTGCCCACGGTGGCGCCAAGCACGGCGCCGAGGCCGGTGCCGAGCGGGATGACGCAGGTCACGATGCCGCCCACCCAGCCACGCTTGGAGGAGGGCATGAACTCCTGCACCAGCGGCAGGTCCACGCAGTACAGCCCGCCGACGCCGACGCCGACGAAGAAGCGCATCACCGCGAGATAGATCCAGCCATTGTCCGGCGTAAAATACAACAGGCCGGTCGCGATGGAGAAGTTCAGCACGGTGCCGATAAAGACCTTGCGGCGGCCGATGCGATCGGCGAGCCAGCCCCATACGAAGGCGCCAAGGATGGCGCCGATGCCGGAACTCATCAGCACGATGGCCGACTGGCCAAAGGTGAGCTTCCATGGTCCGATCAGGAAGGCGAGCACGAAGCCGATCAGGAAGTAGTCGAAGAATTCCAGCGCATCACCGATGATGGCCGCGGCGAGGATCTTGATTTGGTTGCCGGTCAGACTCGTCCGTCGATCGAGTATCTCGAACATTGGCGTATTTCCCCCCTTGGCGCTTGTTCGTTTTGAGCGGGCGTCGCGCCTACGCACCGGCAGTGCCGGGGAAGCTAGCCCGTCGATGCGGCGAACGGAAGCCCGTCGCGACACGGACCACCTGCGCATAAAAAACCGATCCGCCGTTTGCGCCTGTTGACACCCGCGACAGCAGCGGCAGAGCCTTATTTATTTAACGTTTGACACTATCCTCGCCGCGCCAACGATGGTCAGGCCTGAAGTCGATGGAAGAACAGCGAAAGCACCCACGGACGGAAATCAACGAGCCGGCTTACGTGTCTTCGGGCGGCTCCGTCATGCGCTGCATGGTTCGAAATATCTCGGCCGAGGGCGCCGCCATCGATATTGAGAACCCGGCCTTCGTACCGTCGCGCTTTCGTCTGGTAATGGCGAACGACTCCTCGGTCCGCGAATGCCAGATTGCCTGGATCCAGCAAAAACGGATCGGCGTGACCTTTGCTGCAATGCCGCAAGGGGTGCCTCATCCGGACGACGAGAGATGAGCAATGTTCGCACCGCTCGGCTTTCGGAGCAGCGAGCTTTCCGAAGCGCGCCTGCGAGGCGACTCTCGGAGTTCTCCGGATCGTGGCCGCACGCGCACCGTACAAGTTCCATCGGGCCGCGTTCCCGACATAAAGCCGGAGCATATTGATTCCGTCACCGCGTCCTCGAACAGTTATCGGCGACAGAGAGCGCCAGGTGCTCCCGCCTTCCGGAAGGGAGCCAGCAATGCCAAGTGTGAAGCTCCGTGCCTCAACGATCCTGGGCGCATTCGAAGAGGCGCGGTCCGAGCTTATCGGCAGGGCGGTAGTTCTCACCGACGGTAAGGCCGGGACGGTGGAGAACGTTTGGCTGGACGAATTGCACGGCCTGCGAATCTCCATCAGGGGCCACGATGGCAAGTGGCCTATCTCAACCATCAAATTCGCACAGAGCGGCTGGACGGATGACCAGCCGCCCCCTCGCAATTGAGCAATATCGAGCAGCGCCGCGCCCCGCGAAACTGTGAATGGAGTCATCGCCGCGCCGTCCATGGCTGTTGCCGGTGACTGCGAGCGTTGCGCGGCCGCCAAATTAGGTCGCGAGGCCGAGGTCGTTAGTGCTTCAACAGCGATCCGATCTTCCGGTCTATGTCCTCGAACGACATGTTGCCTTTGACCCTCTCGCCATTGATGAAAAAGGTCGGCGTGGCATTGACCTTCAGCACCTCGAAGGCGAATTTTTGATCGGCGGCGAACTTGTCGAGCCGGGCCTGGTCTTTCTCGCAGGTCTCGAATGCCTGATCGTCCATGCCGGCCTGTTTGCCGATCCGCTTCAGGGTATTCATGGTCTGTGCGATCAGCTGATTCTGCTGTTTGAACAGCGTATCGATGACGCCGAAAAATTTTTCGGCATCGTCATTGGCGATGCAGCGCGCCAGCATCGAGGCCGCAACGGCCTTGATGTCGAGCGGGAATTCCCGAAACACGAAGCGCACCTTGCCGGTGTCGATATATTTCGACCTGAGCATCGGAAAAACGTTTTCATCGAATGCCGCGCAATGCGGGCAGCTCATCGAGGCATATTCGGTGATGGTCACCGGCGCCTTTGCCGGCCCGAGCGCCATGTCGGGCAGCGACACCGGCTTGGCCACCAGTGCCGCCGTCGCATTTTGCGCCATCGCGTCGCCGACCGGATGCAGGG
Organism: uncultured Alphaproteobacteria bacterium; assembly: GCA_963734795.1. Lineage (GTDB taxonomy): Bacteria > Pseudomonadota > Alphaproteobacteria > Rhizobiales > Xanthobacteraceae > Bradyrhizobium. The sequence continues at coordinate 54,309 of CAVTIW010000003.1, read as the reverse complement.
GCGTGAACCCGACCAGAGCGGCAAGCCCGGCCAGCGACAGCGCGATCGCCAGAGCATGGCGGATAGCGATCAACGGTCTGCTCCGAAAATTGGCGTTGCTATCCACGCAACGAGAACTCGTTCGCTAGCTGTGAGCTTTCAGGAGGTTGTCCATCTGGTCCGAACCGAGGAAGCTGAGGTTGCGAAGCTTCAGTGTTCCCCGGAGGACCAGATGAACAGCCATAAGAATGCTCCCCTGACGCCGAAAGGTCGAGAGGCCATGGTGCGGTGTGTGGAAGCTGGATTGAGCAAAGCCGCCGCCGCGCGCCAGTTCAACGTTACGCCCAAGATCGTGGCCAAATGGGTCGAACGGTTCCGCGCAAGTGGTGTCGATGGTTTGCGCGACCGCTCCTCCCGGCCTCTTTCATTGCCAAGCCAAACCGCGCCTGCCACATGCGCGGTCGTTGAGGCTTTGCGCCGCCAGCGCTACACCGGCAAGCAGATTGCGGCCGAGGTCGGCGTGTCTCCGGCGACCGTCAGCCGCATCCTGCAGCGGCTCGGCATCAACAAGCTCTCGGCCCTGGAGCCGGCCGAACCGGTGCGCCGCTACGAGCGCGAGCACCCTGGCGAGATCATCCACATCGATGTCAAAAAGCTCGGTCGTTTCGAGCGAATCGGCCACCGCATCACCGGCGATCGCAAAGGTCAGAGCAACGGTCGCGGGGTCGGTTGGGAATATCTGCATCTGGCGATCGACGACCACTCCCGCGTGGCCTACTCGGAAATCTTCCCCGACGAAAAACGGCGCTCCTGCCTGCGCTTTCTCTTCAACGCGTTGCGCTTCTTCAGGGCCCATGACGTCGAGGTTCAGCGCATCATGACCGACAACGGCACCAGCTTCCGATCCCGCCGCTACGCCAAGGCATTGCGCTTGCTCAAAATCAAGCACCTGCGCACCAAGCCCTATACGCCGAAAACCAATGGAAAGGCCGAGCGCTTCGTCCAAACCTCGTTGCGGGAATGGGCCTACGCCCAAGCCTATCTCACCTCAGATCACCGCGCCCAGCATCTACCTGGCTGGTTGCATCGATACAATTGGCTTCGGCCGCACACCAGTCTAAAATCCAAACCACCCATCAGCCGCCTCGGCCTGACCGAGGACAACCTGTTGAGGCTCCACAGCTAGCTCGAAACGGCGATGCCAGCAATGGCTGGCGGTGAGCGATGGGCGGCGTGAGGCGAGGCTATTTGGGCTGATCGGGTTTGGGTGGATCGGTTTTGGGCCGCGCCGCTTCCTCGGCGCGGGTGGCCATCCAGGCGTCGTATTCCGGCGTGCCGCGGCGCGGCGGCACACCGGCAGGCTCGCCGCCCATCCACTGCGGCAGGTCCGCCATCCGCTCGCCGGGGGTTCGGCCACCCGCACAGGCCGACAGCGAAACGCAGGCGAGGCCAAGCAAGGCCCATTTGAACGCCGGGGAGGGAAGATGCATTTTGGCCTGATACCACCTCATTGTGGCGATCGCGATGCGTAATCAAGGCTGAGATGCGGTCAAAGGCGGCGCACTGTCACCGCGGCGCGAGTTCCACCACGGAACAAGCACGGCGAAAGCGACGACCAGGAAACTTGATATAAATATCAATGCAATGGCGTCTTTTATGGCCCGCGCACCGCGCTTTTAACCACATCTTAATAATTGGTGGCCGCAGCCACCGTAACACAAAAATTAACTACTGATTAACATTGAAAGCTAGTAGAACAGGTTGCCGGGCCGACGATTCACAACCCGGAATTTTGCGGCGGATCGATCTGCATGGGTGTCCGCTATCTGTATTGTGTGCAGCGGGGAAATGCGGATGAACAAGGTCGTTCGGCCCGACGAGGTGGGCAGTCGCTCCGGTAATTCCAGGAAATCTGCTAAACGACGATCCGGAATCATGCTGCTCGAGCCGCGCGTGATGTATGACGGCGCGGGAGCCGTTTCCGCCGGGCATCATCATCATCACGATCACCCCGATGGTTCGCCCACAGGTGGTGCGCCCGTTCAGGGCGCTCCGCCGACCGCGGAGCTGGCGACGCCGCCAAACGGCGCCAATCCCAACGGTCACAATTACGGTTCCCGGCCGGGCGACTGGTCGGGTTACGTCTCCAGTGTCGACCACAGTGGCCCGCAACACGGCGCCAACGTCGTGTTCGTCGATTCGACGATCGCCGACTATCAGGCCATCGTTGCCGCGATCAATCCCGGCACCAGGGTGTTCGTGTTCGACGGCACCCAGGATGGATTGCAGCAGATCGCGCAGGATTTGCAGGGCATGCACCATCTTGCCTCGATCGATATCATTTCCCACGGCGCGTCGGGCGAGGTGCAGGTTGGCACCGATACGCTCACCACCGGCACCATTTCCAGCTATTCCGCCGACCTGGCGGCGATCGGCAAGGCGCTGGCGCCCAACGGCCAGCTCGATCTCTATGGTTGCAACGTGGCGGCGGCGGGCGACGGTTTCATCGACGCGCTGCGGCAGGCCACCGGCCGCAATGTCGCGGCCTCGACAGACGCCACCGGCGCCACCGTGCTGGGCGGCAACTGGACGCTCGAAGCTACCACCGGTCCGAAGCCCCACGCGTTGCCGGCCAATCTGACCAGCCTGCAATCGTTCGATGATGTGCTGGCCACGCCGACGGTCACACAGACCGTCACGCTGACCACGGACGCCGACGGCGACGGCGGCGCCAGCCCCGGCGACACCGTGACAGGCACCGTCACCATCACCAATACCGGCAGCACCCCGATCACCAACGTGACGCTGCAGGAGGCGCTCAACGGCCTGACGCAGTTGCCGAATACGGTGGAGGTGACGCCGATCGCGGTGAACGACACCTATAATCTGGTCGGCAACACTCCGCTCAGCGTCGACGCCGCCCATGGCCTGCTTGCCAACGACATCGAGTTCAACGGCGGTACGCCGACGTTTGGGGCCTTTACCAGCGGCGTCACCGGCGGCACCGTCTCGGTCAACTCTGACGGCAGCTTCACCTTCACGCCGACCACCGGCTTCTCCGGTGTGGCTTCGTTCACGTACACAGTCCACGACGCGGCCGGCAACAGCGACCAATCCGCGACCGTGACGCTGAACGTGTCCGCGCCGGTCTGGTACGTCGACAGCGCCGCGTCGGCCGCCGGCGCTGTCGGCAGTTTCGCGCACCCGTTCACGACGATCGCGCAGGCCGTCACCGCCGCCGCCGGCGATTCGAGCGCCGGCGTCAACAACATCATCTTCGTCGAGAACGCCGGCAGCAGCTATTCGGCCACGAGCGGCATCACGCTGGCAAGCGGTGAACAACTGCTCGGCGACGGCTCCAGCCTCACACAGGTCAACGGCAACAATGTCGGCCTGTCGACCACCAATCCGATCTTCGGGGTGACGAGCGGCAACGCGGTCACCCTGAGTTCGAACAACACCATCAGCGGCATCAACATCAACGCCACCAGCAGCACCGGCGAAGGTATCGTCAACAACGGCAGCATCGGTACGCTTTCGATATCCAACGTCAGCGTTTCGGCCGAAGGCAATGGCATCTTACTGTCCGGTGGCTCCCTGAATAATAGCGACACGGTCAACAGGGTCAGCGGCTCCGGCGACTCCGTTGCTTCTGCCGGAGGTGGCACGGCGCTCGACATCACCAATACCAATTTTGGTTCGGGCGGACTTACCTTCACCAAAATTTCGGACACCGGCGGTGGCGTTAACGGCATCATTCTCGACAACACCGGCAGCGCCGGCGGATTGACCGTTACCGGCGATGGCGCGAGCAGCAGGGACGGTTTGGGCGGCACCATCTCGGGCACCACCGGCGATGGCGTTTTGCTGACCAACACCCAGAGCGTGGTGCTCACCCACATGAATATCTATAGCACCGCAGGCAACGGCGTGTTCGGCTCGGCGGTGAACGGTTTTGTGTCCGACTGGAACACCTTCTCGTCGAACGGCAACAGCAGCGATCAGGACGCGACCGCCGATGCCGACGCCAGCAAGGAAGCGGCGATCCGCTTCGGCTTCGAGACCGATCCCGGCAACACCGGCTTGACCGGCGGCGCCATTGGCAGCGCCACCGAGACGCGCATCGACAACACCTCGATATCAGGTGCATTCGAACGCGGCGTCTCGATCTTCAACAACAGCGGCTCGCTGACTCAGCTCGACGTGCACAACACCACGATTCAGAATTCCAGGAACGGTTCGGGGATGCTGATCGAGCTGCGCGACGCCGCGGTCGCGTCGGTCGACATTCAGGGTTCCACGTTCAGCGGCAACGAGGCGGTCGGTTTCCAGGCCGACGCAACCGACGGCTCGACCCTTTTTGTCACCGCCATCGGCGCCAACTCATTCAACACCAATACCGACGGCATTGAGATCGTGGGAGAGGATAGTTCCCACGTCGCGGCCGACATCTCGGGAGCTTCCTTCAGCGGCAATGCCAGCACCGGCATCACGGTGTCGAATAATCTGAGTTCGACCAGTTCTTCAAGCCTTTCGGCCGATATCCTCAACAACACCATCAATGTTCCGACCACCGGGCTGAACAACGGCATCTTCGTGATCGCGAGCGGCGCCAAAGGCTCAGGCGCGGTCTCGCATTTTGAAATCAGCGGGAATAACATCACGGATAACGCCGCAGGCGGAAGCTCAGGGATCGCTGTTTTCACGGCGGACGGTCTGAACTCGACGCCGAACTTCAGCGCCGTCGTGACCAACAATACGTTGACCATGGGCGCCACAGCCGCGATCGGGATCAGTCTTGATGATGATGCGGACGGCGGCACGGCTGTCTACAAGGTCGAAGGCAACACGGTCATCTGGAGCTCAAACAACCCCGGGAATCACAATATCGAAGCCATTGACTTTGAGCAGGGAGCCACGCCGGGCTCCGGCGTGACCCAAGCCACGATGGATCTCGAGCAAGGCTCATCTGGCCCGCTAGGTAACAACGCATCTGTGAGCACGGTCGAAGCTATTCTTGCGGCCAACAATCTCAAGGCCTTTGCCCCAGTCGGCTCGTATGCAATCTATGCCGCGGGAACCTTCAATATCGTCACCAACGGCACCGCGATCCTGCCGCCGGCGCCGCCGACGCTGACGACGCCGACCGTCAGCGGAACCGCTCAGGAAGGCGTGACCCTTTCCGCGAGCGGTGCGGTTTCCACCGGAGGTGGCACCCCGACCTTTCAGTGGCAGGAGAGTTTCAGCGGCACCAACTTTGTCGCCATCTCCGGCGCCACCGGCTCAACCTACACGCCGACCGAAGCCGATATCGGCGCACAACTGCGCGTGGTTGCGACCACGCTGGGGACCGACGGCTTCCGTACCGTCGCCATCAGCGCGGATACCGCTGCTGTCACCGATCACCTGACCGTGACGCAGCCGGCTATCAGCGGCACCACCCAGGTCGGCCAGGTTCTCACCGCATCCGCCCCGACGGTGGACAATGCCGACGCCACCATCACCTATCAGTGGCAGCGCAACGGGGTGAATATTTCCGGCGCCACCGGCCAGACCTATCGGCTCACCACGGCCGACCTCGGCGATGCCCTCGACGTCGTTGCGACCGCGACCGATCCGCACGGCGGCGACACCGCCGCGACCAGTGCCGCAACCGGCACCGTCGCCGCGTTCACGCCGCTGACTTTATCGAACCTGTCGCTCGGCACCATACTGGGCAACGACAAGGTCACCGTCACATGGGTGGGGACCGTCAACGCCCAGAGCGCCCAGCTGATCGTCAACCCGGTTAACACCGGCACCTTGTCAGGCACAGGATTCAGCAGCGTCAACAGCAACACGGTCACGACGACGCTCGACACCTTGACGCTGGGCGGCGAGATTTTCAACGATCTGAACGGCAACGGCGTGCTCGATGCCGGTGAGCTCGGCATCGCTAACGTCTCGCTCTCGGTGTTCGCCCAGGGCGGGACAACCGCGCTTGAAACCACCACGACGAATGCCAGCGGCGACTATGACTTCACTGGCCTCGCGGCCGGAAACTACGTCGTGCAAATCAATGCCAGCAATTTCTCCGCCGGCGGAGCGCTGGCGAATTTCAACAACGCGTCGCCGGTTGTTGACACCAACCCCAGCGACTACGCCGGCAACAAGAACTACGGGCTTGCGCTATCCGGCGGCGTCATCGACACCAACCCGATCACGATCGCCTATAATGCGCCGCATCCGTCCGGCGCCACGACCTATCCCGGCGACGATGCCACCAATACGCTCGACATCGGCCTCATCTCGGGGCCGTCGATCAGCGCCGGCGCGACCGCGACCTTCACCGGCGGCGGCAGCCCAGTCACGCTCGATAACGGCCTGACCATCAGCGATTCCACCAGCACGACCCTTGCCAGCGCCACGGTGTCGATCGGCACCGGCTTCATCAGCGGCGACACGTTGAGTGTCGGGACCGCGGGAGGCCTGAGCGTTTCCTATAGCGCGGCCAGCGGCACGCTAACCCTGACCGGCAACGCCGGCATCGCCACCTACCAGACCGCGCTCGACTCCATCACCTACAGCTTCAGCCCGATGAACGGCGATCCGACCGGTGGCGTGAGCAATGCCACCAGCCGGACCATCGATTATGTCGTGAACGACGGCACGCATGTCAGTTCGCAGGCCACCAGCAGCTTGACCGTCGTGCATACGGCGCCGACCGTGATGGCGGGCGCGAACGTGACGTTCACCGGCGGGGGCGCCGCCGTGACGCTCGACGCTGGCCTTATCTTGGCCGATCCCGACAGCGGCAACGTCCTGACGAGCGTGACGGTATCGATCGGCAGCGGGTTAACCGCTGGCGACACGTTGAACTTTACCAACACCAGCCCCGCAACCGAGGGCAACATCTCGGTCTCCAGCAATGCCAACGGAAAGCTGGTGCTGACCTCGAGCGGCGACACTGCGACGGTGGCGCAGTGGGAGAACGCGCTCGAGACGGTCACCTACAGTTTCAGCCCCAGCAATGGCGACCCGACCGCCGGCGGCGGCACCATCAACCGCACGATCGACTGGACCGTGAGCGACGGCAGCGTCACCCATGGCACCACGGTGGCCACCAGCACGCTCCAGATCGTTCATGTGCCGGCGACGGTGGTCGCGGGCGCCACCGCAACCTTCGAGATCAGCGCCAGCGGGCCGGAGAAGCTCGACAGCACGCTCACGGTGAACGACGGCGGCGACAGCAACGGGGATATTGCGAGCGCCACGGTCAAGATCGGCACTGGCTTGATCAGCGCCGACGACACGTTGAACTTCGTCAACCAGAACAACATCACCAGCAGCTACAATGCCGCCACCGGTACGCTGACCCTGACCGGCAAGGACACCGTCGCCGACTACCAGACCGCGCTGGAGTCGATCACATTCAACACATCGAGCACTTCCGCCGGTACCCGCACCATCGACTGGACCGTCAATGACGGCGCGTCGCATTCGACCCAGGTGACCAGCACGGTCAACGTCGTGCTCGGGCCGCAGATCACCGCGGTGGTCGGGCGGCCGGTGAACGGCGGCACGGTCGAGTTGCAAGGCACCGGATTGGCGGTCGGCGACACCATCGATCTCTTTGTCGACGGCAACACCACGAACATCGTCGGCACTGGAACCGTGCTTGCGGGCGACACTTTCGATATCACCACGACGACCGAGTTCGCCGACGGGCAGCATAAATTTACTGCGACCGAGACCAATTCATCCAATCCGACCATTCCCGCATCGCAGCCGTTTGCGGTTGAGGTCGACGCTGTTGCGCCGACCGGTCTGGCGCAGAAGGGCACCGCAACCAACGGCGGCACCATCGAATTCACCGGCACCGGCGACGCCAGCGGCGACACCATCACGCTCTACAATGGCGCCACCGTGATCGGCACCGGCACCGCCGGCGCCAATGGCGCGTTCGATATCACGACCACGGCGAACTTCGCCGACGGCACCTACACCAACATCACCGCGACCGACACCAGCGCCGACAGCACCCAGATCAGCGGCCATTCCAGCGCCGCCACGGCGATCGTGGAGTCGCTGGCGCCGACCGGTCTGGCGCAGCAGAGCTCCGCCAGCAACGGCGGCACCATCGAATTCACCGGCACCGGTGACGCCGTCGGCGACACCATCACGCTCTACAATGGCGCTACCGTGATCGGCTCCGGCACCGCCGGCGCCAATGGCGCGTTCGACATCACGACCACGGCGCACTTCGCCGACGGCACCTACAGCAACGTCACCGCGACCGATACCAGCGCCGACAGCACCCAGATCAGCGGCCATTCCAGCGCCGCCACGGCGATCGTGGAGTCGCTGGCGCCGACCGGGCTCGCGCAGCAGGGCACCGCGAGCAACGGCGGCACCATCGAGATCACCGGCACCGGCGACGCCAGCGGCGACACCATCACGCTCTACAATGGCGCTACCGTGATCGGCTCCGGCACCGCCGGCGCTGGCGGCGCGTTCGATATCACGACCACGACGACCTTCGCCGACGGCACCTACAGCAACGTCACCGCGACCGACACCAGCGCCGACAGCACCCAGATCAGCGGCCATTCCAGCGCCGCCACGGCGATCGTGGAGTCGCTGGCGCCGACCGGCCTGGCGCAGCAGGGCACCGCGAGCAACGGCGGCGCCATCGAGATCACCGGCACCGGTGACGCCGTCGGCGACACCATCACGCTCTACAACGGCGCTACCGTGATCGGCTCCGGCACCGCCGGCGCCAACGGCGCATTCGACATCACGACCACGGCGAACTTCGCCGACGGCACCTACAGCAACATCACCGCGACCGACACCAGCGCCGACAGCACCCAGATCAGCGGCCATTCCAGCGCCGCCACGGCGATCGTGGAGTCGCTGGCGCCGACCGGCCTGGCGCAGCAGGGCACCGCGTCTAACGGCGGCACCATCGAGATCACCGGCACCGGTGACGCCAGCGGCGACACCATCACGCTCTACAACGGCGCTACCGTGATCGGCTCCGGCACCGCCGGCGCTGGCGGCGCGTTCGATATCACGACCACGGCGAACTTCGCCGACGGCACCTACAGCAACATCACCGCGACCGACACCAGCGCCGACAGCACCCAGATCAGCGGCCATTCCAGCGCGGCCACGGCGATCGTGGAGTCGCTGGCGCCGACCGGCCTGGCGCAGCAGGGCACCGCAACTAACGGCGGCACCATCGAGATCACCGGCACCGGTGACGCCGTCGGCGACACCATCACGCTCTACAATGGCGCTACCGTGATCGGCACCGGCACCGCCGGCGCTGGCGGCGCGTTCGACATCACGACCACGACGACCTTCGCCGACGGCACCTACAGCAACATCACCGCGACCGACACCAGCGCCGACAGCACCCAGATCAGCGGCCATTCCAGCGCGGCCACGGCGATCGTGGAGTCGCTGGCGCCGACCGGCCTGGCGCAGCAGGGCACCGCAACCAACGGCGGCGCCATCGAGATCACCGGCACCGGTGACGCCGTCGGCGACACCATCACGCTCTACAATGGCGCTACCGTGATCGGCACCGGCACCGCCGGCGCTGGCGGCGCGTTCGACATCTCGACCACGGCGCACTTCGCCGACGGCACCTACAGCAACATCACCGCGACCGACACCAGCGCCGACAGCACCCAGATCAGCGGCCATTCCGGCGCGGCCACGGCGATCGTGGAGTCGCTGGCGCCGACCGGCCTCGCGCAGCAGGGCACCGCGAGCAACGGCGGCACCATCGAGATCACCGGCACCGGTGACGCCGTCGGCGACACCATCACGCTCTACAACGGCGCCACCGTGATCGGCACCGGCACCGCCGGCGCTGGCGGCGCGTTCGATATCACGACCACGGCGAACTTCCCCGACGGCACCTACAGCAACATCACCGCGACCGACACCAGCGCCGACAGCACCCAGATCAGCGGCCATTCCAGCGCCGCCACGGCCGTCGTGGAGTCGCTGGCGCCGACCGGCCTCGCGCAGCAGGGCACCGCAACCAACGGCGGCGCCATCGAGATCACCGGCACCGGCGACGCCGTCGGCGACACCATCACGCTCTACAACGGCGCCACCGTGATCGGCTCCGGCACCGCCGGCGCCAACGGCGCGTTCGACATCGTGAGCACGGCCTCCTTTGCTGACGGCATCTACCCGCTTGTTACGGCAACCGACACCAGCGCCGACGGCACCCGGGTGAGCGCGCATTCCAACGCGTTGACCGTCCATGTGGAGCCGGACGCGCCTGTGATCACGACCCTGGTCGGGCAACCGCTGAATAACGGCAGGGTCGAGTTGCAGGGCACCGGTGAGACCGGCAACACCGGCGACACCGTCAACCTCTATGCCGACGGCAATATGGGAACGATCGTCGGCACCGGCACGGTGGTCGGCGGCGCATTCGACATCACCACCACCGCGACATTCACCGACGGCGTGCATACGTTCACGGCGATGCAGACCGATGCGGCGAACCTGAGCAGCGGAGAGTCGACGTCGTTCTCGGTTAAGGTGGCACCGACGTTGAGCGCCGGAAGCACCGTCACATACCTCCAGGACGGGGCACCGCAACAACTCGACGTCACGGCAACGGCCGACCCCGGCGATCCCGGTGGTCCCCTGGTCAGCGCAACGATATCGATCGGCGCAGGCTTTAATACCGGAGACATGCTGAACTTTACCAACCAAAATGGAATTAGCGGGAGCTACGATGCCGTGCACGGCGTGTTGACGCTCTCGGGCTCGGCCAGCATCGCAGAATACAATGCGGCACTCGACAGCATTACTTTCAGATCGACCAGTTCCAACCCCAGCAATGACGGGGCCGATCTGACCCGGACCATCTCCTGGTCGGTCACGAATGGCAATCCGAGCAACGGCACCAGCGCGACCGTGACCAGCATGGTCAATGTACACGCCGTTCCGACCATCGTGGCAGGCGCCAACGTCAACTACCAGGCCGGCCCAGGCATGTCGGCCGTGCTCGACCCGGCGCTCGGCGCCTATGACGGCACGAGCCTCACCGGCGCGACCGTCACCATCGCCAGCGGATACCAGTCCGCCGAAGTCCTCAGCGCCAACACCGCGGGGACCAATATTACGGCAAGTTACAGCAACGGCGTGTTGACGCTGACCGGGAAAGACACGCCGCAGGACTACCAGTCGGTGCTCAATTCTGTGACCATCAGCGGCGGCCCGTCAAACAGCGGCATGGCGAGGATCAATTGGCAGATCTCGGATCAGAACCTGACGAGCAAGGTTGCCACCAGCACGGTCCAGGTCACGGCCGATCTGGCGCCGCCCCGCTGTGGCCAGGTTCAAGTCCAGATCCCGGCCAATAGCGACCACGGCCATTTCGGAGATTTCTCCGGCTTGGTCACCAATGCGCAATTCGGCGGGCCGGCCGGGTTTGGCTTTGGTGCAGGCAATGCCCTCTATGTGATCCACTCGGAGGTCAACGCCACGGTCGCCGACAACGGGACGATCGGCTTCGACCTCGCGCTGAACCAGCTTGAGGCGGCGCTTGGCGGCGACGTCGTCTCGATCACCGCGACCTTGGCGGACGGCCAACCGCTGCCGGGCTGGCTGCATTTCGACAACGATACCGGCCAGTTCGCCGGCCTGGTGCCGGACGATATTGCCACCGGCAGCATCGGACCCGATGGCGGACTCAACAACGGGCAGGGCGGTTCTTCGCTACCTCAGTTGATGACGGTCGAGGTGGTCGCCCGCGACTCCAAGAGCAACCTCGCGGTCATTGATTTCACCATCGATCTGTCGACCCCGACGCCGCACAAGGGCGAGAAGCACGGCTGGAACGTGTTGCCGCTCGGCCCGCATCGCGAGATCGCCCCGCTGCACGCCATGGATCGCCCCATGGATCACGTGCTGTGGCATGGCGCGCCGGGGCTCGACGCCGACCGCGTCCACGCCGCCCATCACGGCGGCGACCCGGCGCCGGCCGGTCGCGCCGGCTTCAGCGACCAGATCAAGTCCCATGGCTGGCACGCCGTGGCCGCCCAGCGGATGGCGCTGCTCGACAGTCTGCGGCAAGGCGTAGCCGGGTGGCGGTGAGAGCACACCGGCCTGTGCGGGTTGATCGCGCGGGCATGAATTGGTCAGTGGCCGGTGTAAACGCAAATTTCACCACCTTGCCGGTAGACAACGAGATGGCGACGGCTTCGGCCGCGTTGCGTTCTGCCAAAGCATTATCGTTTCAAGTTGCGCCCGCTCCGGAGTCTGAGATTTTTCCGAATCGAGCGCCCGTATTGCAAATCGTTCGATCGAGCGTCAGGTCCGATGAAGCACGTCGCAGCCGGCAACCTTGAAGCCCAATTATTCGGGCTCAGCACCCTGGTGCAGCTCGTCAAGCGCGCACGCCATGCCGAGAGCGCGCAAGAGCTGGCCTTCGTCATGGTCAACGAGACCAACGCACTGGTGCCGTATCGCCAGGCCGTGCTGTGGCGCCGCGAAGCCAGGGGACGCGGCGGCGTGGTGGCGATCTCGGGCGGCGCGGTCGTGGAGCGCAACGCGCCGATCACGCTCTGGCTCAACCGCGCGCTCGCCAGGCTCGATCCCGACACAACCGACGCGCCGCGGCCGGTCGGTGCTGCGGATCTATCGACCGCGCTCGGCGAGGAATGGGCCGAGTGGCTTCCGGCGCACGCGCTGTGGGTGCCGCTGGCGCTCGATCCCGGTCATGTCCTCGGCGCGCTTCTGCTGGCACGCGAACAGCCGTGGAGCGATGGCGAGCGTCACATCGTCAGCGAACTCGCCGACGGGTTCGCCCATGCATGGGCCGGATTTCTCGGCGGTCGCCGGCGTTCGCTGCTGGCCCGCCTGTGGGGCGGGCAGAAATATATCAAATTGGCCATTGCGGCGGCCGTCGTCGGCGCCATGTGCCTGCCGATTACGCTGTCGGCGCTGGCACCCGCCGAAGTGGTGCCGCTCAAGCCGACCATCGTGCGCGCGCCGCTTGACGGCGTCGTCGATCATTTCGCCGTCGCGCCCAATGCGCCGGTCAAGGAGGGCCAAACCCTGCTTGAGCTCGATCCGCGCGCGATCCAGAACAAGATCGAGGTCGCCGGCAAGGCCCTGGCGGTGGCGGAGGCGGAATACCGTCAGGCGGCCCAGGAAGCGTTGTTCGACGACAAGAGCAGGGCGAAGCTCACGGTGCTCAAGGCGCGCGCGGATCAGCGCCGCACCGATGTGACCTATGCCCAGTCGATGCTCGATCGCATCCACGTCACGGCGAGTCGCGACGGGCTTGCGCTGTTCGACGATCCGAACGACTGGATCGGCCGCCCGGTGACCATCGGCGAGCGGCTGCTCGAGATAGCCGATCCGACCCAGGGCGAACTCGAGATCTGGTTGCCGATCGCGGACGCGATTACGCTCAAGCCGGGCGCCGAAGTCGAATTCTTCCTCAACATCGCTCCCGGTTCGCCGTTGCATGCAAAGATCCGCCAGACCAGTTATGAGGCAACCCAGTCGCCCGCCAATCTGCTGGGCTACCGGCTCAAGGCGACGCTCGACGGTTCGGCGGCAATGCCGCGCATCGGGCTCCGGGGCACGGCGAAAATCTACGGCGAGAAGGTGACGCTGTTCTATTATCTGGCCCGCCGCCCGCTGGCTGCGGCGCGGCAGTTCCTGGGCCTGTGATGGCGACCGCGGCCGAAGCGACGCGCGCCACGTTGCTGCCGCCGCTGCGGGAAGAGATCGCGATCTTCCGCGGCCCCGCCGCACTCGACGGGTCGCCGAGCTATACGCTGCACGATCCCGCGCGCAATCGCTTCTATCGCCTGGGCTGGCCGGAATTCGAGATCATCTCGCGCTGGGGCGGCGCCACCGTCGACTCGGTGGTCGATCGGGTCAACGAGGAGACCACGCTGCGGATCGAACATGAGGACGTCGACGAGCTTCGCCGTTTTCTGTTCACCTACGATCTGTTGCGCGCGACGACGACACAGGGGACGGCCTATTTGGTCGGCAAGGCGAAGCGACTGCGCACCAGCTGGGGCCAGTGGCTGCTGCACAATTATCTGTTCATGCGCATTCCGCTGCTGCGGCCGGACCGCTTTCTCACCGTGACCTATCCGTATGTGGAGAAGCTCTATAGCCGCGGCGTCGCGCTGATGATCGCGGCGATCGGGCTGATCGGGCTCTATCTCGTCGCCCGCCAGTGGGACATCTTTCTCGGCACCTTCGTCGACATGTTCACGGTCCAGGGGGCGATCTGGTTCGGAATGACGCTTTCGTTTCTCAAGATTGTGCATGAACTCGGCCATGCCTATACGGCCAAGCGTTTCGGCTTGCGCGTACCAACCATGGGGCTCGCACTGCTGGTCATGGTGCCGGTGCTCTATACCGACGTGAACGAATCCTGGAAGCTCACCGCCCGCCGCCAGCGGGTCGCGATCGGGATCGCCGGCGTCACCGCCGAACTGTGTTGTGCCGCCATCGCCATGTGCGTCTGGGGTTTCCTGCCCAACGGTCCGGTCCGCAGCGCCGCCTTCATGGTCGCGACCTCGACGTGGATCACCACGGTGCTGATCAATCTCAGCCCGTTCATGCGCTATGACGGCTATTACGTGCTCTCCGACTGGCTCGAGACGCCCAATTTGCACACCAGGGCATTCGCGCTGGCACGGTGGTGGATGCGGGAAAAAATGCTCGGACTTGGCGACGCCCCGCCCGAGGACCTGCCGGTGCCCCGTCAGCGCCTGCTGGTGTTCTTTGCCTATCTGACGTGGTTCTATCGATTCTCGCTGTTTCTCGGCATCGCGGCGGTGATCTATCATTTTGCCGTCAAGGTGGTCGGCGTGGCCATGATGGCTGTCGAGATCGGCTACTTCCTGGTGCGACCGGTGGTGTCGGAATTTGTGATCTGGTGGCGTCGCCGCTCCGAGATCCACATCAGCACGCGAACCATGCTCTCGGCGGCTGGCGCCGCCGCGCTCGCGGCGCTGATTCTGCTGCCGTGGCGCTCCGGCATCGAGGCCCCGGCGCTGCTCAAGAGCCAGCAGCATATCGACGTGTTCGTGCCCGAATCCGGTGCCCGCGTCGCCGCGATCAAGGTCACCGACGGGCAATCGGTCGAAAAGGGCGCGCTCATGGTCCATCTCGTCTCGCCCGACATCGACTACAAGATCGCGCATACCCGCGCCGACCTCGACATCCTCGAATGGGAGATGAGCGCCAAGGGACTCGATCCCGAACTGCTGGCGCACAGCCAGGTCACCGAGCGGGAATACGAAGCCTCGCTTGCCGAATATCGCGGTCTGCTCGACGAGAAAGCCCGGCTCGAGGTGACGACGCCGATCGCCGGCAAGGTCGTCGATGTCGACGACAGTCTGGCGCCCGGCACATGGGTGAAGGCGAAGTCGCGATTGGCTTCGGTGATCGATCCGACCGCGGTCACTGTCGAAGCCTATGTGGATGAGGCCGATCTCGATCGCATCGCGGTCGGGGATAACGCGACGTTCCACGCCGAGGCCGACAGCCGCATCGAAGCGCCGCTGCGCGTCGTCGAGATCGCCCGCGCCAGCACGCGCGTGCTGTCCGATCCAGCTCTAGCCTCCGTCTATGGCGGCCCGATCACGGTCAGAACCCAGAAACAGAACGAACTAATCCCGGATCGCACCCTCTATCGGGTGACGCTGACACCCACCACGGAAGTGGTGCCGCCGACCCGCGTGCTGCGCGGACAGGTGATGATGCGCGGCGAAGCCGCCAGCATCGCGGGACGCACCTGGCGTGCGTTCTACGCGATCGTGGTTCGCGAGGCCGGCCCTTAGGCCGCCCCGCCAAGGGGGCGATCTGCCGCCGCAGGGCGTTATAGCGGCCGCTCGGGGATGCAATAGTTCAGCACGAAGCCGGTCGACTTGCCGCCCGTCGGGGTGGTGGGGCAGCAATCCCGCGTCTGCAGGGTGATGGTCGCGTCGTTGCAGCTGCTGAACCCGGAGCCGGTGACGACGCAACTGCGGCCCTTCTCGGACCCGCATTGATGCGTCCCCGAAGCCGAGTAGCCCCGCATCTGGGCCAGTTTCAGGTCCTTGCTCCAGGCCGGCGGGCCGGACAGGGTGGCCGCGGTCGCAAGACTTACGATCACGTACGCCGCGGATCGGGGGGCACGCTTGATCGAAATCGTCATGATTTACCTCCTGGCATCAAAGCCGCGGCCCAAGCCGGTTTGGCCACCATTCGTTCCCCACACGCCGGCCGGAGCTCCGGCCTGGCCGAGACCGGCGCGGGCCGGACCATTTCCCGGGCAACGCAACTCCCAGGCAACACAACGCTCCGAATCGTGTGCTATGCGCATCGCGAAAGATTACGCAATAGTGGATATGCTCCCGATCCTGCTATCCTAAGTCGCAAATTACCGCTCGCTGTCGCCGATTTGCAACAGGCATCTCCACATATCCTGCTAAGGTGCAAATGGCAGAGCCGTCCAATGGACGGCTGGGGATTCGTAACAACAGCCTCGTGCGCCGGCGTCACGGATCTGTGGCGGCGGTACGATGTTGCCTGACGGCTTATTCTCCGGTGCATTCCGCTGGAGCGCGAGCCTGCAACGCGGCTTGTTCTGCGATGGTGGGGCGGTGGCTATTGATGGCGTGGACTGACATATCGGATCGGAGCGTCTTGCGTCTTGCTGCCTCGCTTGGAATTGCACTACTTGCATTGGGTGGTTGCACGCTGGCTCCGCACCCGCTGACAGATGCCGAGCGCCTGGCCGAGGCCGACGGCGACCGGGCGGAGATGTACGGCAAGCAGGAGGCCCTGCGCCATCCGCTCACCCTGCACGAGGCGTTCGCGCGCGCGCTGAAATACAACCTCGACGGTCGCGTCAAGCTGGTCGAGGAGGCGCTGTCGCAGGACGATCTCGATTTGAGCCGCTACGACCTGCTGCCCAAAGTCTACGTCAACGCCGCCGGCACCTCACGCAACAACGACAATGCGAGTTCGGCGGTGTCGGACACCACCGGCGCGCAGACCCTGCCGCCCTCGATCGCCACCGATCGGAACGACTTCGCCGCCGACCTGCTGGTGTCGTGGAACATCCTTGATTTTGGCGTCAGCTATTTTGCCGCGCGCCAGCAGTCCGATCGCGTCCTGATCGGCCATGAAGAGCGGCGCAAGGTGATCCAGACGTTGTTGCAGGATGTCCGTCGCGCATTCTGGCGCGCCGCCAGCGCGCAGCGGCTGAATCATCAAATCGCCGATTCCATCCGTGCCGCCGAAGCGGCGTTGCCGAATGCGCGCAAGGTGGAGACCGAAGGACTGCGCTCGCCGGTCGATTCGTTGCGCTACCAGAAAGCGCTGCTCGATCTGATACGCGAGCTCGAAGGCGCCCAGGCGCTGCTCGCGGTTTCCAAGATCGAGTTGGCGCAGCTGATCAATCTGCCGCCCGAACAGCCCTACAGTCTCGCCGTGCCCGGTGATCTGCAACTCGATTCGGTGCATGTGCCGATCGGGCAGATGGAGGAGACCGCGCTGCTGCTCAATCCGGATATCCGCGAGCTCAGCTATCAGAAACGCATCAGCGTCGATGAGACTCACAAGGCCCTGTTGAAGCTGCTGCCGGGCATCACCTTCAGCTACGATCCGAACTACGACAGCAACAGCTTCCTGGTGAATCATTATTGGGCGACCTCCGCCGTGCGTCTTGGCGGCTACCTGTCCAACCTGCTGACGTTTCCGGTAACCTACCGGCGGGCAGAGAACGCCGAGCATCTTGCCGATCTCAAGCGCGAAGCCATGAGCATGGCGGTGCTCGCCAAGCTGCACATCGCGTATCAGCAATATCTGGACGCCAGCAGGGCTTTCCGCCGGGCGCAGCAGGTGTCGGAGGTGGATCAGCGCCTCTATGAGCAGATCCGCAACCGCAACGCGACCGACGTCGGTGGCGACCTCGAGCGAATTTCCGCGGAGGTCAGTGCGGAGGTATCGCAACTGCTGCGCTATCAGGCCTATGCAGAGACCCAGGCGGCGCTCGGGCGACTCTATTCCGCCCTCGGCATCGATCCGCTGCCGGAAGACGTCGACACCTTGAATTTCCAGGGACTGAACCGGGCTCTCATTCACGCCATGACCGCGAACAGCCGGCAGGCGTCGTCGGCGGACGACGGAACCGCCGGGCCTCCGGTCGCATCGCGTGAGGAAGATCGACCCGCCGCAGTCGCAGCGGCGTCCGCTGGCGGGATGACGAAGCTCGCCAGCGCTCCGGTCGCACTCACGCCTGCCGCGAACGACCGGGGACCTCAAACAACGCAAACGGCCCAAACCGCCGACCCGCACTGACGCCGAACATCGGTCGCGCCGCCGCCGATCGCGTGGTCGTTATCCAGCAACCGCACCAGGGATCGAAAAAGGAGAACGCGTGACGGCCGCTCGCTTTGCACAGCGTCTTGCTTGCTGCCGATGGCCGCGAGCGCTGGTCATTGCTCTGGCAACGGCGTTCTGCGCCGGCGCCGCGGCGGCCCAGCAATCGGAACTGGCCGCGCCGCCTTCGCCAAATGCGGGCAGCGCCCCGGAAATTCGCGCGCAGCTGGTCCCGCTTCACTACACCACGCTGTCGAGCGAGATGGCGGGGCGCATCGACAACATCACCACCCGGGTCGGCGACCACTTTCGCCAGGGTGACGTTCTGATCATGTTCGACTGTGCGGTGCCGCGCGCCCAAGTGGCGCATGCGCAGGCGGTCGTTACCCAGGCTGAAAAAACCTACGAGATCAACCGGCGCCTGGTCGCGCTGAAGTCGATGGGGCAGCTCGAGCTCGATGTCTCCGCCGCCGAGGTTCTGAAGGGAAAAGCCGATCTGGAGGGCGCGGAGGCGGTGGCGTCGAAGTGTTCGATCGCCGCACCATTCTCCGGCGTGACCGCCGAACAGAAGGCGCGCGAATTCCAATACACCACGCCGGGCCAGCCGCTGCTCGACGTGCTCGATGACCACACCCTCGAAGTCGAGTTGATCGCGCCGTCGCATTGGCTGAGCTGGCTGAAGCCGGGGTACCCGTTTCAGGTCAAGATCGATGAGACCGAAAAGACCTATCCGGCCCGGGTTTCCCGGCTCGGCGGTCGCGTCGACCCGGTCAGCCAGTCGATCAAGGTCATCGGGGTGATTATCGGGGATGCCCCCGACCTGATGGCAGGCATGAGCGGCCGCGCCACCGTGACGCCACCGTGAACACTGCGTAGCGGAGAAAACAAGACCCGGCTGGTCCATTGCAAGCCGACGCAACGCACACTCGCCGGCGCGTGACGGCTTCGATCCCGGGATCGGTTGCGGTCCCGATACAACTCATCAACACTTTGGCTGTTCAGAGTGCATTTATGAATTGCAAGCAGCGCCGCGCCGCCGGCAAGCCCCGACAGCCGTCACGCGACCCGCCTGGGAAAAAGCCGACGGCCGCAGCCTCGACCGATGTCGCCAACTGGCTGGGGCAGGGCCTCCAATACCAGCAAACCGGACGACTGGCGGAGGCCGAGGTCTGTTACCGGCGCGTGCTGGCCGCCCAGCCGGATCATGCGGACGCGCTGCACCTGCTCGGCGTCGCGGCGCATCAGTCGGGGCGTCATGACCAGGCCGTCGAATTGATCGGTCAGGCGATCAAGCGTGCGCAGGACCCGATTTATTTCTCCAACCTGGGCATCGCACTGAAGCACCTGGGCAGAACAGGCGACGCGATTGCCGCCTATCGCGAGGCGATCCGCATCAGGCCCGACTATGCGGACGCCTTCTACAATTACGGCAATGCGCTGAAGGAGCTGAAGCGGCTCGATGAGGCGCTGGCGAGCTACGATACTGCGCTGGCGCTCAGGCCGGACAATGCCGCAGCCTTCCATAACCGCGGCCTTGTGCTGCAGGAACTGAAGCGGCCGGGCGATGCGCTGGCAAGTCTGGAAAAGGCGCTGGCGCTCAAACCGGACTATGCCGAAGCCTTCTTCAACCGGGGCCTTGTGCTGCAGCAGCAGGAGCGGCTCGACGAAGCGCTGGCAAGCTTCGATCAAGCGGTGGCATTCAAGCCCGACTATGCCGAAGCCTTCCACAGCCGGGGCATCGCGCTGCAACGGCTCGCGCGCCTCGACGAGGCGCTGGCGAGCTATGACAGGGTGGTAGCGTTGCAGCCCGATCATGCGGCGGCGTTCAACAATCGCGGCGTCGCGCTGCAGCTTTTGCAGCGGACCGACGAGGCGCTGGCAAGCTACGACAAGGCGGTAACGCTGCGGCCAAATTATCCGGAAGCCTTCCGCAACCGCGGCCGCGCCCTGCAACAGCTGGAGCGGCCCGCGGAGGCGCTGGCCAGTTACGACCAGGCGCTGGCGCTCAGTCCCAGCTATCTGGAAGCGCTCAATGGCCGCACCGTTGCGCTGTTGAAACTCAGGCGGCTCGAGGAGGCGCTGGCGAATTGCGATCGGACGCTGGTGCTCAAACCCGACCATGCCGAGGCTTGCAACGATCGCGGCGTCATCCTTCAGGAGATGAAACGGTTCGACGAGGCGCTGGCGAGCTACGGCAGGGCGCAGACGCTCAAGCCCGGCTTTGCGGAAGCCATCTACAACGCAGGCGTGGTGTTGCAGCAGCTGAAGCGGCTCGACGAAGCGCTGGCGCATTTCGACAGGGCGCACGCGCTCAAGCCGGACTTTGCCGACGCGCATTGCCACGGCGCCTTGCTAAGGCTGCTGACCGGCGATTTCGAACGCGGCTGGATCCAGAGCGAATGGCGGTGGAAGAGCGCATCATCGGGCCTGGTGCGGCGCCCGTTCGCGCAGCCGCTGTGGCTTGGCGGGGAGACCATCGACGGCAAAACCATCCTGCTGCACAGCGAGCAGGGTTACGGCGACACCATCCAGTTCTGCCGCTATGTCGCGCTGGTGGCGGCGCGCGGCGCGCGCGTCATCCTCCAGGTCGAGGAGCCGTTGCGGCAACTGATGTCCGGCCTTGCCGGGGTGTCGCAGTGCATCTCCAAGGACGAGGCGCTGCCGGATTTCGATCTGCACTGCCCGTTGCTCAGCCTGCCACTGGCGTTCGGCACGCGGCTGGAGACGATCCCGTCGGCGACGTCCTATCTGCGCGTCCCGGCACAGGCACGGGACTGGCGGGCGCAGCTTGGGCTGAGCCCACGGCCCAGGATCGGTTTGGCCTGGTCGGGAAATCCGCAGCACCAAAGGGATGCCGAACGCTCCATCGCATTCGCCAGGCTGTCGCCGCTGTTTGATGTCACGGCGAGTTTCGTGAGCCTGCAACGCGATGTCCGCGCCGGCGACCAGGCTGCGCTGAAGGCGCGCATCGGCATCCTCAATCTCGGTCCATCGCTGGAGAATTTTGCCGACGCCGCGGCGCTTGTCGCGAACCTCGATCTCGTCATCACGGTCGATACCGGTGTTGCACACCTCGCCGCCGCCCTTGGCCGTCCGGTCTGGATGCTGTTGCCGTTCGTTCCCGACTGGCGCTGGCTGCTCGATCGCGACGACACGCCGTGGTATCCGACCATGCGGCTGTTTCGCCAATCGGCGCGAGGCGACTGGGACAACGTCATCGCCCGCGTCGCCATGGCGCTGCGGGCTGTGGTTGAACCGGTTCAGCCGACCTAGCGAGGCTCTATCGTCTCCAGACGATTGCCCTTTCTTCGCTGGCCTCGCCGCACGCCATGATGCGGCCGAACCGGAATCACCATCAACGGCGTGCTGATGTTGTCAGGCTCACCAAAGATGTTGACGTACCAGCGGCTTCGCAGGATCAGGCTTTCGACGAGGTAGGGATAATTCCGCGAACCGGCGCCGGGCAGTGGCTCGATCACCCGCGCTGCGGGGCCGGGGAACTGCAGCCGATAGATCTTCCCGACGACGAGCGCCCCTGGGTGGCCAGTCACGGCTGATCTCCTGCGAGACGCAGAATATAACTGATTCGCTGCCTTTGGTTTGACGCCGATGCGAGAGTTCGGCCCGCCGTCAATCAGACATCCTGAACGCAGCCCATTCGTCCATCAACAGCCGCCGTTTCGCCAAAGCGTCTGACCGGCGATAGGCTGCCTCCGTTTCGGTAGCTGAAGCCGGGGCTGCAAGCGTGCCGCGTTTGGTTCAATTTTTTGCCGCTTGCGATGGTTCCGTTGCGGTACACGAAATCAAAAGCGTATAGGCCCTTGCATTGTGGGCGATGTCCGCGGTCTTCAGGTCGCTTTTTGCTTCCGACGTTTGATATGACACCACGCTGTTGTCGAGAAAATCCCGAAGGGTACCCGTCTTGATAGCAAAGTTGATATTTTCGGGGATATCACCCGTGGCCTTGACGAATTTTATCGCGTTCAATTTCGCGGCAACCATCCCGACGACATTGCCACCGGAGTCCAACAGCGGGCCGCCGCTGTTGCCCGGTTGAATGGCTGCGCTGATTTGAAGGTAGCGCGTGTCGTTCAGAAGACCACTGAGTGAGCTCACGATCCCGGTCGTGACCGTGAAGTCGGATGTCAACAATCCGTGGAATGGATAGCCGATGGCGACAACCGCATCGCCAGGATGGATGGCTTTCTCGCGAATGGTCGCGACATCCTTGAATGATGACCCGGAGCCCTGGAGCAAGGCAAGATCATTTGTTTCATCGCCTGATACCAGCCGCAGAGCGATCGGCGATTCCCCGCTGAGATTTCCATGGATCTCCCCAACGCAACCGTCGATCACGTGATGGTTGGTCACGATGTGTCCGTTCGTGCTGATCACGAAACCGGTGCCGGTCTTGTCGATGGTCTTCTCGGGCTTTGATGGAGATGGACCGGACGGCGCCGGCGCCGGCGCCGCCGCGACCACCGGCTTTGCGGTAGTTTGTTTTGTTGCTGAAACGGAAAAATCGCCGGCATTCGATACTCCGGCCGATTTGGTTTTGATGACACAGTTCGCAAGCACCAGGAGGAGGGGACCGGTCGAGGTCAAATTGAACTGGTAGGTCGCGCCTTTTGCCATCGCCACCATGAGGCTGGACTTCCGGAGCTGCTGGGCTGCATTCGGAGGCAGGATCGCCGTGACGAGAATCGGTGAGGTAGCTGTTCCAAACAGTCGCACTTGCGACTGACCGTCGAAGGTGACGTCGATAGGGAAGGTTTCGCCGGGCGTCATGTGAAAATTTTGATTGGCGAAACCCATCAGCCAGGAAGAATTGGCGTTTTGTCCCAGAATGACGTTGACGCCGTTCAGGTATGAAGTCCCCGCGGCGCAATGCGAGAAGGCCCCGGTGCTGTCGTTGGTATATGCGCCCCCGCTCCAACTCCCCACGCGGATGGTGCCGAAAGGACCGGCGGCCCATGCAGCAGGACCAGCCGACACGAGAAACAGAGACGACAATATTAGCGTGATTGATCGCATGGTGATCCCCCCAGACCGACCCCGGAACCCGGTTAAGATTACAATAGTGCATCGCTTTTGAAAGCGTTTTTGCGCTTGATTACTTCAAGTTGCGCTTTGCAAACGGGTCCGGCGCGGCGACCACGGTCCAAGCCGAGGCCTCTATTGGCCGGCATTGTTCCCGTGCGATTGCGTGCTGCGCCGGTGAAACAGCGATTGAGCACAATTGGCTCGCGCAAAAACCGCCCCAAAAAAACCGCCCGATGACCTGGTACCCGATAACCTGGCAATTGCCCACTGCCGCTTGTCGCGCTTTTAGGGCTGGGTCGTGCCGATACCTGCGCCGGCCCCGACGTAAAAGCCGGTCCACGGACGGGTTGAAGGCGGCGGCGATTTGGGGGCTGACGAAATCGGCAAGCCGGCGGAATGTTCAGACGCATAAGCTTCTGCAGACGACAGTGGTAGTGATCGCGGTCCGGAGCGCCCGTCGGACTGCCTCCCTGAAACCTGTTTAATAGTTTTTGGACCGTGCATTTGGCTGGGCGGCGACGGCTTCTGCATGTCTTGCGAACCGCCGGAATCGGAATTCGGCGTATCACCAGCGAAAGCGCTGCTGCACGCCATGAGCGAAATCAGCGCTAGTCCGAACAACATACGATGCATGATAGACTGTCCCAAAACGTTTCGGGGGCTCTACTCGGGATTTGGGTCAAGAATATGAGGGCTGATCCATCCGTTGTCAGAAAACTCTTTGTAAGGTTCCGAGCCGCTCCGTCGGTGGGGGAGGGGACCCACGGTGTTCAGGAGGTTAGCTGGCCAAAAGCACGCTAGCTGCGGGCGGTTTCGATCCCAAAAATTCGATTGTTGTACCCCAAAAACGAATGAACCGAATAGTTCATGGGTGTACATTTATTGCCATGAGCGACGTCTTCGACTCCGCAAACACACCGGCAGTATCGCCACCACGGCATTTCGCTGGCCCGTGCCAAGGAGACGTTCTGGCCTAACCTAAGCCGTTCCGCGGGATTTGAGTGGTGCAACACAAGGGAGGATCACCATGAAAGTTTCAATCATCACGCTGGCTACGGTCTTCGCGTTGTCGAGCACATACGCAATGGCGCAGAGCGGCGGCAAGTCCCTTGATGAAATGGCCGCAAGCTCCGCTACCCGTTCGGCCATGAAAAGCATGCACAGGAAGCACCACCATTATCTCGTTCAGGATGTTCAGCCGGCTGAGCCAAACTGCCTTGGATTGAATAGCCTGGGCGTTACGACCAGCTCGGGACGGAAGTACAACGGCGGTTAAAAGAGGCTCGGCTGGCGCGCGATTCTACAGCCGCCAGCCTCCTCTTTCACGCGACATACCACCCCCGGCGCCGGCTTGATCCTGGCGGCGAAAGGATGCGCGACGGGCCGCGGCATGACGTCGCGCGATAATACCAACGGCCCGAAACTGTGACTCATTGGGGATTCCCAAATCAGTTAAACTCTGACTCGATGCTGGTTTTGAGAGGAGCGGCATCGATGGGAGCAGCGGTATCGATCACCCGACTTGATCTGACGGCTTCAGAGCTTCGCAGGGCGGCGAGCGGAGAGAAGGATAGTTCGGCGGCGCGCCGGATACTTGCGCTTGCGCTGGTGCTTGATGGCGTGGACCGCAAGACGGCGGCCGAAACCTGCGGCATGGACCGTCAGACCTTGCGGGACTGGGTGCATCGTTACAACGCCGCGGGACTGGCCGGGCTTCGCAATCTCAAATCGCCGGGTCCTGGATCAAAACTCACGGCGCGGCAGCAAGCCGAATTGGCCGAACTTGTCGAGGCCGGTCCCGACCCCGCGGTGCACGGTGTCGTGCGCTGGCGGCGGGTCGATCTGCGCGACGAATTGCAGCGGCGCTTCGGTGTCACGCTCCACGAGCGTTCGGTCGGGAAGGTTCTGGCCAAGCTCGGCTACCGCAAACTGTCGGTCAGGCCCCGCCACCCACAGGCTGACGAAGAGGCCCAGGAGACATTTAAAAAAACTTCGCCGCGACAGTCACGGCGCAAATCCCCGACCGCGCCAAAGGCAAGCCGATCGAAATCTGGTTCCAGGATGAGGCCCGGATCGGCCAGCAGGGCACGCTGACCCGCGTCTGGGCCAAACGTGGAACGAGACCCCGCGCACCGCGCGACCAACGCTACGACTGGGCCTACCTGTTCGGCGCGGCCTGTCCGCAACGTCGCGTCGCAGCGGGCCTGGTCATGCCGGCGGCGAACGCCGAGACCATGTCGCTGCATTTGACCGCTATCGGCCACAAGGTGGCGGCAGGTAGCCACGCCGCTCTCGTCCTCGACGGCGCCGGCTATCATATCGCTGCCGCGCTCACGATCCCCGAAAACGTTACCCTTGTGCGCCTGCCACCCTATGCTCCTGAACTCAACCCGATGGAAAACGTCTGGGAATATTTGCGCGGAAACAAACTCGCGATCACCGTCTTCGACGATTACGACGACATCGTCGATAAAACCTGCGACGCCTGGAACTTCCTCGCAGACGACCCAATGCGCATCGCCTCAATCACCACCCGAACATGGGCAACAGTCAATAAATAGGGCCGTTGGTATAAGATGGAGGCCACCTGAAAACGAATTTAATGGAATCGGCGGGATGCCGATCTTACTTCAGGGTCGTGCCGGTACGCGGCACCTTTCGGACTGGAGAGCGGACATTCCAATGCAAGAGATCTATGCCAGTGCCGCCGTTGGCGGCGCAGTAATCGCGCTTGTAGGGGCCTATTCACTGTGGGTGCTAAGGGGACGCAAATGACCCCATCCGGATCGGACGTCGGTTTGACTGTGGTCGCGAAGCGAACAGCTTTCACCGTTCTCGGCGCGTTGCTGATTGCCGGGTCAACGGTCCAAATTGCCACAGCTTCAGAGCATCACCTGCGCACTGGTCGAGGTCATGACCGGTCGGATTATCGCCGAGCCTATAATCAGTTGAATGAGCCCTTCTATGCAGCCCCACAAACGCGCAAAGGCTACAGCGAAGGGAAGCCTCCGGCCAATGAGACTAGAACCTGCGATAACCTTTGGTGCTACGCAGACTGATGGTTGCCGACAGTGAGGTGGCAGGCGGACCCGATGACCAGCATGACCAGCTTTTGCCAATCACCGATAATCTTGATATTCCATTTCAAAAGTCGTGTTTGGTCGGAAATATCGTCCGCCCCGTTTGTCGCTTAAACATCTGAAATTGCTTGCCCGATTAACACTCATCCGGGCGCGTCAGCTTGACTGGGTGAGCTGGCACTGTGACACATCCATTTGACGCTAATTCCGGCCGTTGGCAGCAAGGCGCAGAAACTGCCGCTTCGTCGCATTGACCTTGGCGAGATATGCCGCGCCGAGACGATGTCACCGACATAAGCATCGCAGGCGCGACGACCGACACCTTCATTCTCTTCGAGAACGGTGTCAGGCGCATGGTGAGAGCCGTGCGGTTGCCGCGCGACAGGGGCATAGGGTGACATTTCGGGGCCATCCTGACATCCAATCGCAGAGAGATCGGATCGGCAGCCCTGACTGCCCACAGGTCCTATAGGTCGATCAAGCCGCCGTCGACGAACAGTTCGGCGCCGGTAGTGTAGGTGGCGTCGACGGCGAGGTAGAGGGCTGCTGCAGCGACTTCGGCTGCGGTGCCGGTGCGGCCGAGCGGAATGCGGGTCTTCGCCCCCTCGATGAAGTTATCCTTCTGGGCCGGGGTGAGGCCGCCTTTGTCTAGGATTGGGGTGATGATCGGGCCGGGGCTGATGGTGTTGACCCGAATGCCGCGCGGCGTCAGCTCCTTGGCGATGGTGCGTCCGAACGAACGCAGCGCCGCCTTGGTCGAGCCGTAGATTGTGCTGCCTCCCAGCCCGCCGTTCGCGCCGGCTACCGAAGCGGTCAGGATGATCGCGCCGCCATCCGGAATGATCGGGATGGCGTGCTTGACCAAAAAGAATGCGCCCTTGACGTTGATGTTGAAGTGGCTGTCGTAAAAGGCCTCGTCGACCTGCGCGATCGGCGCGAACTTGGCTATGCCGGCGTTGACGAACAGGACGTCAATGCGGCCGTGTTTGGCTTTGACCTGGTCGACCAGGACCTTGGTAGCGGCCACGTTACCGGCGTCGGAAAGCAGCACCTCGATCCCGGGCAGCGCCGCCTTGGCGGCTTCCACCGAGCGCTCGCTGGAACCGGTGACGACCACCGTCGCGCCTTCGGATTGAAAGAGTTTGGCGGTCTCCGCACCGATACCGCTGGTGCCTCCGCTGATGAGAGCGATCTTACCGTCGAGCTTGGCCATGAACGTTTCCTGACTGGAGTGGGTTGCCGTGTCCGAGAGAGATGGGGGCACCTATCGCGCGAACAATGGCGCCGGCGGCCGACTTTCGGAGTGTCCACGGTGCCGCAACGGAATGCTTTAAGGACGGTCGCATCAATCCGGTGATGATCTGAAGCCGGAACTCGCCGCCACGCGACATCTCGCCCGCCAAGCCCGACGCCTTCAGGCTGCGCAATCAGTACCCGGATTTGACGGCGGCCCGTCATTATCATTGCGGGCGAGCAAGACCGGTTGATCGACATCAACACCCGGTCGGCCCGGCTGCATTCCGACATTCCGCAGAGCATATTTCAACGAATGGCGGGAAACGGCCACATGATCCAGCAGACGGCAACGGATCAGGTGATGGCGGCCATACGCGAGGTGGCGGCCGTCCGGACGGAAATTGTCAGCGCGCGGTGGAATGATTGCCGTGGCGCCGCGTTGCGTTGCTGCGGCCTTTGTTCTGAACTCTTGTTCATCAAAATTAAATTTCGCCCACAAAGGGGCAACGGCGACAACAATCCAGCAACCTTCGCCACCGGCGCTCGTTAGCGAGTGCGAGGAAATCGAAAAAAGGAACTGGATCATGAAGAAAGTAGCATTGATTGTAGCGGCAGCCGCCGCGCTGGCTGCTACGGCGGTCGCCGCGCCCGCACCAGCCGAGGCCCGTGGATTTGGTCCCGGGCTTGCCGGCGGGTTGATCGCGGGTGCGGTAATCGGCGGCGTTGCGTCGAATGCGTACGGCTACGGCCCGGGATATGGTTACTATGGCGGGTACGCACCATACTATGGTTACGGATACGGCCGTCGGCGAGTATATGGCCCCGCCTATGCGTACTATGGCGGGCCACGCTACTATGGCGGCTGGCACCGCGGTTGGCGTCACTACTGAGAAAATGGAAGAATCCCGGCATGGCCACTGATCGCATGCCCCGCTCGGTTTTACCGTGGCGGGGCATCGAGTTTGCGAAGACACCATGGTGTTCCGGGAAATCGCGATCAGCGTCGAAACTCCGATTCGTCGAGCCCGCTCTCGCAATCGAACGAGAGCCGCGTTTAAGCCGCGAGGGCCCTTGACGTCGAACGCAGGCGATTTGGCTTGCCGCCCGGCGGATGGCGAGGTCCGCCGTCGAGGTCGCACAGGGCCTCAATGATGTCATCGATGGTGACCGGTGCCCTGAAGCCGGCGGGTGCCCGTAGCGCGGGACAGGAGTCGATTGCCGATGCATCGGATGCCCAGGACGCCAGGATCGCGCGTTTCTCCGGGATCGAAAGCGAGGGGTGGTTCAGAATATCCCTTGGATGATCGAAGATCGTGCCGGGATGCAGAAGCGCATTGATGTCGAAAACATTGTCGTCGAAAGCGGTCGTCGGCCGCATGGTCTCCTCCATTCTTGGACGAACAGCGATGCCGCGCGTCGTCCGACGCGCGGCATCCGGAAGCGATAGACTAGGCCACCTTGGCCTCGATCTGATGAACATTGTCTGCGGCGGAAGCGCCTTTGATGGCGATCTGCCGCGGCTTCATGGCCTCAGGGATCTCCCGGACCAGCTCAATCCTGAGCAAGCCGTTGTCGAAGGTCGCGCCCTTCACCTGAACATAGTCCGCCAGGTTGAATTGCCGCCTGAAATGTCGGGTCGAAATACCCCTGTAGAGGAACTCGCGCTCGGACTTTTCGGTCTTGCCGCCTTCGATGGTGACGACGTTCTGCTCGGCCGTAATCGAAATTTCGTCGGGCGAGAACCCCGCGACTGCCAGCGAGATCAGGTAGCGGTCGTCGGCGAGCCGTTCGATGTTGTAGGGCGGATAACCTGCGTCGGTGGCCCGCTGGGCCGTCTCGACAAGGTCGAACAAACGATCGAAACCGATGGTCGACCGGAAGAGGGGAGAGAGGTCATAAGTGCGCATAGCCAAATCCTCCAAAGAGCAAGATGGGTATGAGGCACCGGACACAACCGGTGCCCGTCTCAGTCCCGAGGCCCCCAGAGGGCACCTCGGAGCCACCTGCGAGGTGGCGCCAAATGAATTAGCGAAACCGGTTTTGGTTTCAACGGAGCGGCAAAAAAATTTGGGGCTGATCGAGCGATCAGGCGGTGCCGGTCAACTCCCGAGTTGGCCGTGAAGAATGTTTCCGAACGCTATTTTAAGCGAAGCGGGGCGCCAAGACGGCGCGAGCAAGGATTAGCAACAAGACGTGCAAAAGCTCCTCGAACCAGCGCAGGAGCAGGCTGAAGTTGTAGCCCGCGGCGGCGAGTACGGCGTTGACGCGGTCACCGTTGCGGCCTTTGAGATGGTTGCGGCGCATCCGGTGGTCGTCCTTGAGATGGCCGATCACGGGCTCGACGGCGGCGCGGCGGCGCATCTCGCGACGGATGGCTTTGGTGACACGGCGGACCTGGCCGCTGATCCAGACCTTGAAGTGGTCGGGATAGGTGTGGCCGCGATAGCCCTTGTCGCCGTGGATGCGGTGCACCGCGACACCTGTGAGCTTTTCCAGGTCGGCGATGACGGGACCGAGCGTGTGGCCGTCATATGGGTTGCCGTGCAAGGCCTTGGCGTGCAGCACGAACTGCCCGCCCTTGGGTGAGGTGACCGGGGTCACGATTGAGACCTTGCAGCCGAACTCGTAAGGCGCCCGGGCCTTGCCTTTGCCGATGCACTCGACCTCCGGGGCATGCAGCGAGTAGACCTTGGGTCCGCGCTGGCGCTGCTCTTGATGACGGACCCGCAGTGCGAGATCGAGCAGCGGGCCAAAGCATTCCTCGCGCGTGGAATTGTCCTCGATCTTGCGGCGGATATCGCGGATGACGCGGCCGAGCCGGGTGCGCAGGAATTTGAGCTCGCGCCGGGCGCGCTTGAACTGGTGGGCGTGCGTATAGCGTCCCACCATGATGGCGGCGCGTTTGGCCACGCGCAAATAGCTCTGGCGCAATTCGATGCCCTCGCGTTTGGCCAGGACGACCAGCTTCTCGATCGCGCGGTGAATCAGCCGCGCATCGGTCGGATGCGCAATCGCCTTTTCCTGCACGGTGGTGTCCACCACCACGCGCTCGAGATCCCTGGTCTCGATCGCCTTGGTCCGGTGCGCGACCGAAAGGCTTTCCTGCAGAAGCGCCGCAGTCTGCTCCTCACCCAGCCGCTGGCGCCAGCGCGTCAGTGACGAACGATTGAACGGCGCCGCGTGCTGGAACACCACTTCCCCGCAGAAGTACTGGAAATACGGATTCTCCACCCAGCGGTCGCATAGCGCTTCATCCGACAGATCGTGCATGTGCTTGAGGATGAGCAGTCCGGCCACCAACCGCGTCGGCAATGGTGGCTGGCCTGGGCCAACCCGACAGACCGAACCGAAGCGTCCGGCCAGGAAGCTCCAGTCGATTTCCGCCGCCAGACCTACCAGCGGATGGCGAAGGTTGATGATCGTCTCCAGAGATGGACCAAACAGATCGTCCTGACGATCGTCGCGCGGCTGGCTCACGGCTTCCTCCGACAGCGAATTTGTCGTCAAAGGAATCACAAAACGTCGAAATCCGGAATCCCAAAACGCAAGAAAATCGAGACCCGCCCCCGGCTTTCTTGCAAAATCGAATACTCGTTCAGGTCAAATCACTCCGACGTATCAATCGCTTCCGAATTTTTCACGGCCGACTCCCGAACGTCCAGCGAACCCGGCATCTGGAATTGTGTTCGCGCGTATTCAGCTTGATGCTTTCGGCGTAAGTGGCATCGTGAACACGAACCGGGTTTCATCCGGCGTAGAGGTGACCTCGATCCGCCCGCCGTGAGCCTGTGCGATCTGGGAGGCAATATGGAGTCCCAGTCCAAGACCCTGACGGCTGTCGCGAACGTTGCCGCGAAAGAACGGCTCGAAAAGTTTTTGCATTGCCGCCTCTGGAATAGGTTCCCCGGCGTTCGCGACCCAGAGCTTGAATTCGTCACCTTCTGTTTTTGCCCCGACGCGCACTGGCTCGTCCCGCGCGCCATGTGTGAGGGCATTGCCGATCAAGTTCGACGCCAGTTGTCCGATCCGTGTGCGGTCGCAGTTGACGGGATCGGTTATCTCGAAGCTGGTCTCGATCACGCGCTGGGGCGAGGCCGTTCGCAATTCGTCGACGACCTGCTCGAGGACCGGCTCCAGCGGTCGGTTGGCGTCGCGGTTCAACGTGATGCCGCCGCCCAGCCGCCCACGCGCGAAATCCAGGATGTTGTCGATCAGGTCGGACATCCGGGTGACGGTCGAATTGATCATGTCAAGGACGCGAAGTTCTTTTCGCTGCTGCAGCGCGCCCGACCGCTGCAGGATCCTGGCTCCGGCGCTGATGGCCGCGAGCGGATTGCGCAGGTCATGACCCAGCACGGCTATGAACTGCTCGCGCAGTTCCGCGGTCTCCCGCTCGGTGGCAAGTCCCCTCTGAAGCTCCGACCTGGAATCCACCAATTGGCGTTCGTAGCGCCGCCGGTCGGTCGCCCTGATAACTACCAGGGCCGTGAACAACACCGTGCCGTCAGCATCGCGGCGTTCGGCTGCATTCGCAATCACCGGCAGCCGCTCGCCGGCGGCGGTCTCGAAGTCCAGCGCGAACTCGCTGAAAAAGCCCTGCATACGTAGTAGCGGCGCGATGTGGGTTTCGTAGTAGATACGACCGGCCATGTTCAGGAACTGATGGAGGCGGCGGCCGACGAATTTGTCAGCTTCATAACCGGTCCAGGTCGCGAGGGTGGCGTTGACTTTCGTTATGCGCCCATCGGAACCGATCGTAAGATAGCCGCAAGGGGCGTTCTCGAACAGATCACGGTAGTCGTCGATGGGGCCGAGCTCAGACATACGCCCGGATGGCCGACACAACCTCTGCCGGCGCGCTCAGGTTTGGGCAGTGCCCGGTGGCCTTGAGGAACACGATTTCACTGCCCGGAATGCGGCTTCGCACGAACTTTCCGACCTCCTCGGAGGCAATGATGTCCTCGCTGCATTGGAGGATCAGCGTGGGAATCTTGACCTTCGGCAGATCGGCCCTGTTGTCGGACGTGAAGGTAACGCGCGCGAAGGCCTTGGCGATCTCGGGATCGGTGCGGCAGAAGCTGTTGGTCAGTTCCTCGCCGAGTTCCGGACGGTCCGGATTACCCATGATGGAAGGAGCCATCGCTGCAGACCAACCCATGTGGTTGTCCTCGAGGAATTCGAGAAGCTCCGCAATCTGCTTTTCGCTGAAGCCGCCCACGTAGTCGCCGTCGTCGATGTACCTGGCGGACGGACCGACCAGCACCATTCGTCCGAACAGGCCCGGAGCCTTCAATGACGCCAGCACTCCGATCATTGCGCTGACCGAATGACCGACGAACACCGCGTCCTTCAGCTTCAGCTCGCGGCCGATCTCGATCAGGTCGTTGGCATAGCCGTGAAGTGTCGAATACTTGGTCTTGTCGTAGGCCATCAAATCGGAGCCGCCCGCGCCGACGTGGTCGAACAGCACAACCTTGAAGTCTTGTTCGAATTCCGGCGCCACGAAGCGCCACATGTTCTGATCGCAGCCGAAGCCATGGGCGAACACCATAGCCCGGTCACCCCGCCCATTTACGCGGACGTTGTTTCTCGCCAATACATCCATCGTCTGGTCCTTGATTGTACCTGGTCTTTTTCCAGCGCGTTTGCGGCACAATAAAGCGCCGCCCGACCGCCCCCTGACCCAAGCCTTGTAGCTGTTGTTTGTTCCATGTGCGAGTGGCGGGCTGATCAGCCCAAATCTGTCGATAAGGACTCCGGCAGATCCGACATGCTGAAGCGACTGACCTGATCCCTGTCTTTGACTGGTTGAGGCTTCGGGCCTGCAGGTCACGGATCAGGTGATGTTGGCTATACGGGAGGCGGCGAGCAGCAGCCCATCGAAACTTGAAGCAGCGGAACAGCTATTGATGTCGACGTGAGTATCCTTGTGCATTCGACGAAACCGAACCTTGCCAACTTCATTCCAAAGCGGCTTTGATTGCCGCGCCGAGCCGCTCTATTAAGAATGGTTTCTGTAGCACCGGGCAATCGCGGAATGCTTCGGGAACTCCTGCCGTGCCGTAGCCACTCGCAAATATAAACGGCAAGCCGCGGCTGGAAATGACTGCTGCTACTGGATCGATTTTCGACCCGCCTAAATTGATATCGAGAACGGCGATTTCGAAATTGGCGGTTCGTGCCAACCGCAGGGCGTCGGGGATATTGGCAGCTTCGCCGGCAACCGAATGCCCCAGTTCCTCTACCATTCCCGCGATCATCATGCGAATCAAGGCTTCGTCCTCAACCAGTAGAACCGACACCTGACGCTGTTTGGATTCCGTCAATACCTATTCCTCGATACACAGCATCCAGGCGTGATGGCCACGGGGGTCGCAGGCTCGACGCACTTGAGTTGTTTTATTGGGGCCGACTTATTCTCAGCGGAGCAAGAGCTCCTTGATGCGAGTTGCCAAGCCCTCCATCGCAAAGGGCTTTGTAAGAATTGCCATCCCCAACTCCAGCCCCTCCGTTCCCATCGCCGTTTTCTCGGCATATCCTGTGATGAAGAGCACTTTGATATTCGGTCGCGCCGTTCGCCCGAAATCGGCAAGTTGCCGCCCGTTCATACCACCCGGCAAGCCGACATCCGTGACGAGCATGTCAATACGGGCGTCCGAGCGTAAGACCTGGAGGGCGCTCGCGCCGTCAGCAGCTTCAAGGGCGGTATAGCCGAGCTCGCCGAGTACCTCGGCGACAAGCATTCGAACCGACGGCTCGTCGTCAACGATGAGCACCGTCTCACCTGCACCCGCGCGGGGCGCTGACGCGAAATGAGCCAAGTCGTCTGAAGTCTTCGCCTCTTCGGAGTGCCGGGGAAGGAAAAGGTAAATCGTTGTGCCGCTGCCCAGAGTCGAATCGATGCGTGCCTGACCGCCGGATTGCTTGGCGAAACCATAGATCATCGAGAGGCCCAAGCCAGTTCCCTGACCCAGAGGCTTGGTCGTGTAGAACGGGTCGAACGCTCTTTGAACGACCTCGTCGCTCATTCCCGTCCCCGTATCCGATACGGACAAGGACACGTATTCGCCGGCTCGCATCTCCAACGGAAATGCCTCGACACTGTCAAAGACGCGGTTGACAGTTTTGATTTCGAGCCGGCCGCCATGCGGCATCGCATCGCGCGCGTTGATGCAAAGGTTAAGCAGTGCGTTCTCGAGTTGGTTGGGGTCTACGAGAGTGGTCCAGAGATCCGGCGCGTTGTCCGTCGCCAACTCGATTCCGGGGCCGACCGTATTGTCGATCAGGTCCGTCATCCCGGCGATGAGGCGGCCGACGTGGGTCGCTTTGGGGTCGAGGGTCTGGCGCCGGGAGAAGGCCAATAACCGATGCGTCAGCGCTGCTGCACGATTGGCCGCCCCCTGTGCCGTGGATATATAGCGCTCCACGTCCTTGTATCGTCCTTGCGAAATCCGAATTTGCAAAAGTTCCAGTGAGCCGGAAATCCCGGTCAGCAGATTGTTGAAGTCGTGCGCCAGTCCCCCCGTAAGCTGCCCGACCGCCTCCATCTTCTGAGCCTGCCTGAGAGCATCTTCGGCCTGGTCCAAGGCGTCCTGTTGTCGGCGTTGCTCCGTAATGTCGCGGGCCACGCAATAGAGCAGTCCCTCGACATTGACTGCAGTCCAGGACAGAAC
Organism: uncultured Alphaproteobacteria bacterium; assembly: GCA_963734795.1. Lineage (GTDB taxonomy): Bacteria > Pseudomonadota > Alphaproteobacteria > Rhizobiales > Xanthobacteraceae > Bradyrhizobium. Next base: position 18,938 of record CAVTIW010000003.1, on the reverse strand, counting down.
CCGATAGTCTCCCTGGCGGGTGCGGAAGCTACTTTCGAAATCCGACGTCTGCTCTGGTGCGGCCAGACGACTGACTGCGTCGCGCATTTTTCGGCGGTCGTCGGGATGCTCGAGCCATTCAGACGTCCTCCCCAGAATTTCGTCCGGGATCCAGCCGAGGGTCTTCGTCCAGGCAGGGTTGATGCTGATCCAGGTGCCGTCGGCGGCCGCTACTCCGAGCATATCCAGGCTGACCTGCCAGACCCGGTCGCGCTCCTGTGTGCGTTCGGCGACGCGTTGCTCCAGGCTGAGGTTTAATTCACGAAGGGCCTCTTCCGTCGCATGACGCTCGTTCATGTCACGGAGAATCGCGGTGACGAAAACGCGGCCCTCACTTAGCCATCGTGACGCCGAAACGTCGAGGAACGTCCGCGAACCGTCCTTGCGCCTGGCTATCAGTTCCACCGGCCGCACCGAAGCGTCGCCCGTGAGGATAGTGCGCCAGAGGTCTTCCCATTGCCGAGGTTGCTCGAAGAGCTGTCCCAACGGACGCCCGACCAGTTCGGACCGCTCGAATCGGGTTTCGCGAACCGCCGCGGGATTTACGGACTGGACGATGCCGTTTGCATCCAGGGTAAGGATGATGTCCGAGGCGCTTTCGACGACGGCATCGTAGCGTGCGTTTTGGCGCTCGCGGAGGACGTGCTCGCGATGGGCCGCGCCGGTGACGTCGGCAATCTGGAGCATGCAGTGTGAATAGGGACGTTCCCCAAGTGGCCGGACCGATATGTTGTGAATGAGCGGCAGGCCGGCCCGGGTCCGGAGCGGCAGCAAATTCGGGTTAAGTGCATGGGTCAGGAAGGCGGACGAGCCCAAAGTGAGAGCTTCCGAGATGGAGGTGGTCAGGCGGCCGAGGGAGCGTCCGGGGAACAGCTCGGGCATCGTCTTTCCAACAGCATGCTCGGAAGACATGTTGCTTGCGGATGCGAACCAGTGATTCCAGCAGATTACCCGCTGGTCGCCGTCCAGCACAACGACGCCGGAATCCAACGCGTCGAAGGCAGCTGCAAATTGGTCGCGCTCAAGCCGAATCATTGTGTAGTTGCGTCGTTTCGCCCGTCTCTCGTTCGATGAACTCGTCCAGCAGACGCTTCAGGGCGGTGAGGGAAGGAAGATCCATGATCATTGCGATGTAGCCGCTGATGTTGCGCTTGCGAACCTCGAAGTTGATGTAGAGAAACATCACGACATCGCCGGCCTTGGGTGGAGGCGCAAGGCCGAAGAAGGTCGCTGCGTTGCCGCGCAACACTTCCGGCAGCGACATCTTCAGGCTGCGCTGCAGCATGTTGGCGATGGTAGCCAGACAACTGTTCAAAAGAATATTGCCCGTCTCGGCCAACGCCTCCTGTTCGAGTTCGATGATGTCTTCGAGCGGAAGATCGCCCCCGGTGATCGCGCGGACAAGTTCGAGACTTCTTGGTCTCAGGAAAGATCAGAAGCGCCCGGCCGGTGATGTCGCCTTCGAAGATTTGGTGGACTGCGACCAGGTTCGAAACCTCGCGTTCGGCCAGAATGGCAATGGCGCGCGCCCGGCTCTCCAGCGAGACATTCGGTACCGAAAGATGGACCTGTTCGCCCACCATTTCCCTTAGGCTGGAGGCGGCTCGGCTGACGCCGATGTTCACAAGCTCAGTGAGCGCATCGAGTTGCAGTTCGGTAAGCAGTTCCGAAGGGGCTGAGGTCATGCATTGCCCAGTTCGAGCCGCCGTACCGCGTCCTGGAGGAAAGCGCCCAATGCCCGTTCGTTCAGAGGTTTGTGGAGAAACGCGGCTCCAATGCCCCGGGCGCGCTCGACGATCTCCTCCTGGTGGTTGGCGGAAATGACGGCGAGCGGAATGGAGGGCCGAAGCGCCAGCAAATCGGAGGCAAGCTGCAGGCCATCGCGTCCCGGCATATTGAAGTCGAGCAGTGCAACGTCGAACGCGGTTTCCTTGGCCAGGGAGAGCGCCTCGTCGGCGTTTGATGCCTCAAGGCGAATCCAGTCGGGGTAAAGGGCATTCAGCGCTTTTGCGGCGGACATCCGGGCGAGCTTGCTGTCGTCGACTATCAAGAGCTTGTAAGGCATGAATTCTCCACGACGGCCCAGAATTTGGAACCCGGCTTTTACTGTTTTCGCATCTCTGACACGGTGGGGAAAGGTCAAACTTGGCCGCCGTTGCGAGCAAGGGCAGGGTCGATGAACCTATGGAGGAACTGACCCGCGGGAGGGCCCCGTAAAGGTCGCTCGGAGACCAGCAGTACCTGGATCACGGCGGCATGCGCGCTCTCGCAACCCCGCCAGTCGATTTCGGCTGCGGGATTGGCCAATAGGTGCTGCAGCAAAACTTCTCCGTCATCGGCGGGGCAAGCGCCGATCAGGCGGACGGTGTTCGCATCATGCAAGACGACGGTCAATTGAATGTCTCCTCTACGTCCAGGACGATCAGAACTCGCCCGTCACCCAACAGCGTGGTCCCCGCGACGCCCCTCATGCCCCCCAACAAGCCATCCATCGGCGTTAGCATAACGTCCATGCGCTCACCCAACCGGTCGACCTCCAGCCCCCCGATTTGTCCGGCCACCAGCACGACGACGATTCTTGCATGGCTTTCACTGGACACGTCGCGGACGATGCCTAGCGTATCCGCAAGATCGACCAGCGGAACCGTCCGATCCCGCAGCACGAACGCCCGCCCGGCGCCGATCGGCGCGATCAGGTCGCGCCTGACGATGATCGTTTCCATGACACTATCGAGGGGAAGCCCGAACACTTGACCGGCTACTTCCACGGTCATTACCCGCGTCATCATGAGGCTGAACGGGAGGATCAAGCGAACGGTGGTTCCGGTTCCAAACCGGGTCTCGAGTGTGACCGTTCCGCCCAGGCGTTCGACGGCCGTTTTCACGGAATCCATGCCTACGCCCCGCCCCGACAGGTCGGTGACGGCGGCTGCGGTAGAAAAGCCGGGGGCAAAAACAAAGTCTATGGCTTCGGCGTCGGTCATCGCCGCCAGGGCTTCCGCAGTGGCCACCCCGCGTGCGCGCGCCACGGCGCGTACGCGTTCGACATCGATCCCGCCTCCATCGTCCTCGACCTCGATCTTGACCTTGTCGGCATCTCGAAGGGCGCGCAAAATGAGAGTTCCCATCGCAGGCTTGCCGGCAGATGCGCGCTGCTCCGGACTCTCGATGCCGTGGTCTACGGCGTTGCGCAGGACGTGCAGCAACGGCTCGAACAGGGCGTCCACGATCGTGGCATCTGCTTCCGTGCCTTCGCCTTCGGTGATCAACCTCACGGTCTTGCCGACGGCGCCGGAGATTTCCCTCACCAATCTGGGAAACCGGCGGAACACTGTGCGTAGCGGAAGAACCCGGATGCGAAGTGCCGCAGTTTGCAGTTCCGTCGCCAGCCGATCGAACAGCGCGTGTTGCTCACGCAAGGTTGCCGCCGCGGCGGCGGGATCCTGATTACTCTGGAGCAATTTTGACACATGCCCGACGGCGTTCTTGACGACGATCAACTCTCCAATGAGCTTCACGAGCGCATCGATCCGATCCATGTCTACGCGCAGCGCGCGCGGTGCTACAGGCTGGACGGGGCCGTTGCTTTTCGGGCGCTCGGGCAGTGCAGGGGCGCCTAGTCCCCGCTCGATTGCCGCGATCAGGGGATCGGCCTTCCGCTCGGTTTGAGCCGTTGCCGTAGCCCTCTCCACGTCCGCGGCAGGTCCAGGCCTGCCTAGAGAGAGCAGGGCGTTGACGGCCGTCCGGCCCGCGGCTGCAAGGCGACCAGCGAGGCCGCCAGGTCCGGGCTCTCGCAAGACGAGAAGTTGGGCTTCAAGCAGCGACATCGCTTTCGACTGAAGATTCTCTTCAGATTTGGCCATCGCCGGCGAGGTCAATTCAATGATCTCTGTTTTGCCGGGCGCATCAAGAAGCGCTGTGCGTACCTCGGCGGCCGGCGCTTCCATCAGCGCAAGGATTTCCAGACCACAATTAAATGCGTTCATGGTGTCGAGAGCAGCGGCCGGGTCAGTCAGCGCGAGGTCGACGGCCATCAGGCGGGGCAGGCCGGCCACAACTTTCATCGGATCGTGGCCCTGAAAGAACGCGTCCGGAGACGGGACGTAGCGCAGCGCGGTACGCACGCCGACAAGATCACTGCCGGCGGCGACGCGGAGCCGCTCCAGCCAAACGTCATTTCCCGGAACGGGAGCCTGATCGTCCTCGCCGGCATCAAGCGAGCCGGTGAGCCGCGCAACCATGGCATCCGCCTCGCGGTCCGCCGTTAACGAGGGTTCGCCGCCAGTTGCCATGGTGTCCAGCCAGCTCGAGGTCAGGTCGAGGCAGGCCAGACATTCATTCAGAACGTTTGGCGCGATCGGTTCTTCCGACGAACGAAGGGAGGCAAGAATGTCTTCGGCGGCATGGAGCGTCCGCGCCATGGCGGCAAACTCGACGATACCAGCAGCTCCCTTCAATGTATGAAAGGCGCGAAACGCGCCATCCAGCCTTTCTTTGTCGCCTGGCCTCTCTTCAAGGGCCATCAAATCGTCGATTGCCTGAGCCACGAGTTCCCGCGATTCAAGAAGGAATTGTTCGACAAACTCGTTCATCGCGGCGCCCCGCAGAAGATGGCCGCATATTCTGCAAGCGTCTCGGGCTTGACCGGTTTCACCAGGTAGTAGTTCGCCCCGGCGCTTCGCGCCGCGGCCATATCCTGGGGACCGGCCTCCGTACTCGTCACCAGGACCGGAACCCCGGAGACCGGAAGCTCCTTCGATCGCAAGATGCGGAGAAACGTGATCCCGTCCATCTGCGGCATGTTGACGTCGACGATCGCCAGATCGAACGGTTGCAGCAACAGTTTCTCGAGACCTTCCAATCCGTTTAACGCTTCTTCGACTACGAAACCGTGCGGTTCGAGCGCGGAGCGGTAGTAGGCCCTGACGAGCGCGGCGTCGTCGACGATCAGCACGTGCCTTCCGGCATTGTCGGTCATGCGCCCAACTCCTGCGGTCTGCGGTAAACGATCGCTCCCGAGTATCGGCAGACCTCGAACAGCGGCGAGATGCGGCTCATCGATTCGGTGTGCCCGAGGCAGATGAAGCCGCCGGGCATGAGGTTATCGTACAGATTTTCCGCAGCCACGCGGCGGGATTCGTCGTCGAAGTAGATCAGCACGTTCCTGCAAAAGATCACGTCGAATCGGCCCTGGGGGCGGGTTTCCTTGGTCTCGATGAGATTGACCCGTGAGAAACGCACGGACTGGCGGAGGTCGTCCAGGATATGCCACCGCTCGTCGTCGAGCCGGCGGAAATAGCGTGCGATCAATTCGGGCGACAATCTCATCAGTGCCCGTTTGCCGAAAATGCCGTCTGCCGCGGCCTCGAGGACGCGGGTGTCGATGTCCGAACCTACTATCTCGATGTCATAGGTGTCGACGTCCTTCCAGTTTTCGAGCAGCCAGATCGCGATGGAATACGGTTCTTCTCCGGTCGAACACGGCACGGACCAGATCCTGATGGGGTCTCCGGGTCGCTTCGGCGCCACGCGCTCCGTCAGCAGGTCGGTGCTCAAACAGGCAAGCTGATGGTCTTCCCGATAGAAGTAGGTTTCGTTGACGGTGAAGGCATTGATGAGCTGCTCGACCTCGTCGCGCATCTCGCTGCGGAGATAGGCAAAGTAGCCGGAAAACGACGGGCTCGAGGTGGCTATCATCCGCTCCCAGATCCGGCGCTCGACGTAGTAGCGCTTCGTCTCCGTGAAAACCATGCCGGTCCGCCGATAGAGGAACTCGGCAAGCCTGCGGAATTCCTCCTCCGTGATCTGCGGCGGATCAGTCATCGGTCAGATGATCCGATACGGTCGCTGGCGACTTTGACTGCGAAGGTCAGAAACGGATCGTCGGGAAAACGCCCTGCGCAACGCGCCAGGATCGGTAAACTCGCCATGGTGCCTGTTTCGGCCAGAACGTCCACGGCCGCCGAGCAGACGTTGCTGTTTGTTTCGCGTTCGAGGAGTTCTCCAAGTGCGCGGCTGGCGTCGCCGGCGGGCAGAACACGCGCAATTTCGCATGCGAGCAGACGGACGTCGGGATCGGTGTCGTTCAACAGTTGCGGCAGATGTTCCGCCGCAGCCCTCGGCATGGCGCGCAACGCATCAAGCGCCGCGGTGCGCTCGGCCGCGTCGTCCGAACGCAGATAGGGAAGGGCGACAGCGGCGCCGTCGGACGTGGCTATCTTCGCAAGTGCCGTGAAGATGGCTTGGCGGACCCGAGGGATGCGTTCCTTCGAAAGGGCATCGGCCAGCAGCGCAACCCCATCGGGAGACTCGGCGGCGCGCCGGGCGGCAGTCCAGCGTTCGTCATCGGAACCGGCCGCGAATATTTCGGCAAGTTTCCGGCCATCCGGGGCCGACGTCTCGGTAGCGGATGGCGGTTTTCGGACAAGTGGCATCAACTCACCAGTTTTTTCAATTCGGCAGCGATCTTGTGGAGTGGGACGACGAAATCCGCGCCGTTGGCCCTGACCAGTTCTCCTGGCATACCCCAGACGACCGCGGTTTCTTCCGCCTCCGCGATGGTCTTGCCGCCGCCCGCATGGATGAGAGCCATGGCCTCGGCGCCATCGTTTCCCATGCCCGTCATGAGCACGCCAATCAACTGGCTCGGGGCCATATAGTTCAGTGCGGTCCGGACCAGCCGATCCGTGCTGGGATGCCACGGATATTCCGCCTGCGCGGGAGCAGCCATCGCGACGAGACCGGCTCCCCGCCGTGAAATAATCACGTCCGCATCGCCACGGCCGATGTAGGCGTGCCCGGGCATCAGCACGATGGGGTCCCGGACTTCCTGCACTGCGAGTTGGCTAAGCCCGTCGAGGCGGCGCGCCAAAGGCCCGGTGAACGTGGCCGGCATGTGCTGCGCAATGATGATCGGCCAGGGAAACGATGCCGGGAGACCGGTCAGGAGGGCTTCAAGGGCCGGGGGGCCTCCGGTCGAGGCGCCGACCAGCACCAGGCCCTCTCCGCTGGAGGCGACCCTGGGCTTCCTGCCAGAGCGATGGGGCAGGGTTCGGGCGCCTTCGCCTATTCGGTGCCGGACCCTTTCGCGCAGCCTCAAGGAGGTCTTGAGCTTGGCGCCGGCCGCTGCCCGCACCTTCTCGATCAGCGGTCGCGCCAACTCGCCAATTTTGAGCGAGACCGCTCCGGTTGGTTTCGCGACGAAGTCGACAGCCCCTAGTCTCAGCGCCTCGAGCGTGGCCTCCGCGCCGGCGGCGGTCATGGACGACACCATAATCACGGGGCAGGGCTGCTCGATCATGATCCTGTCGAGGCACGCAAGGCCGTCCATTTCGGGCATGTGGACGTCGAGCGTAACCACGTCGGGACGCGCGAGATTGATCGCGTCCAGGGCCTCGCGGCCGTTGCGGGCAAACTGGACCTTGAAGTCGGATTGCGTCGCAAAGACCTGGCCGATCAGCTTGCGGACCAGAGCCGAGTCGTCGACCACCAGTATTTTGATCACGGCTTGGTCTGCCGGGTCTCTTTACTGCGCGTTTCCTTTGTGAACGAATCCAGCAGGCCCCGTTCCGTGCGCGTGAGCAATTCCGAGGGATCGAGCAGCAGCACGATCCTGCCCGACGCCTCGAGATTGATGACCGAGTGCACCAGGCCGAGCGCCTCCCCGGTCAGATCGGGTGAGGGTTGGATCGTGTCCGGCGAGCATCGCAGGACCTCCGATACCCCGTCCACGATCAGCCCTGCACGATGACGGTCGCTTCGAACCACCACCAACCGCCTGTTGGCATCGGCAGTCGTGGGGGGCATTTCAAAGCGACGGCGTTGATCGACGACGGGCAGGACTTCGCCGCGCAGATTGACGACGCCTTCCAGGAACTTCGGTGTCTTCGGAAGGCGGGTGATTTGATCGGGCACACGTGCGACCTCGTCCACGGCGTCGATCGGCAGCGCAAACTCGCTGTCGTCGAGTCGGAATACCAGAAACCGAAGTTTGTCCTTGTCGGACTCCCGATGACTTTCCTCAGCCTTGGCCTTCATCCTGTTATCGCCCTGCATCAGTTTCCGCATCACGTCCTCCCGGAACAAGCGTTCCGGCGTCAGGATTGAGACAAGCCGACCATTTGCCGCCCGATATATTTCCTTGATCTGGGTTTCGCCGCCTGCGCGGGCGGCCAGCACAGGAGGAGCCGGCTCGAGCCGGTCCGGATCGACCGCAAGGACCGCGCGGGTACGATCTGCCACGATGCCGATCAGGACGTCTCCGACGGCGACGATCAGCACTTTCTCTCGCGACAGTACGGCCGAGGGCAAGCCGAGAAGCTTGCGCAGTGACAGCAGCGGCAACAGACCGTCCCGGTAAGGCATCACGCCACGAACGGCATCGTCGCTGCCCGGAATGGCCGTCAGGCTCTCGGGGGCAGTGACTATTTCGCGCACGGCGTCGAGCGGCAAGGCGTATTCCTGGCCGGCGACATCGAACGTCACCAGGCGCTGTCGAGTGGCCTCAATCGAAGCAGTCTCTGCCGTTTTCACGCCGACGCTGGCTGCAACCGCCTGACGCCTGGGTGCGCTCTGTTCAAACCCCCGCCGCAGCAGTTCCGGTACGTCCAATATCTTTGTAACGTCGGCATCGATTTCGAACACGCCGCTGAGATGCTCACCGGCCTCCGAAGCGATGTCGGCCTCTGCCGTTTTGACTTTCCCGGGCGCAACCCGGACCAGATTCGAGACTTCGTCCACCGCGAGCGCGACGGGGGATGCTCCGTCGAGGACGATGAGCCGAGAAGCATGGGTCGTCGCCACTTCCTGGCGTCCCAGAAGGGCACGCACGCTTGCTACAGGAAGGACAGATCCGCGCAAATTGGCAAGACCCATCAGGCTCCGTGGCGCCTGGGGGACGCGGGCGAGCGGTGGCATCCGCACGACTTCCGACACCGACGCGGCGGGCAGGGCATAGAACCGTCCCTCGCTCTTGAAGGTCAGAAAACGCTGGTCCTCGCTGGTTTTGGCGATGTCAGCCATTCTGTCGCTTCAGTTCGTCCGAAAGGGAGGCGATTTCCTCGATCGCCGCGGCAAGGTCGTCGGCGCCTTGAGCCTGTTGAGCCGACGCCGTGGCGGCCTGGCGCGAGGCGGAGCTTGCTTCTTCCGCGGCTGCGGCGATCTGTCGGGCGGCTGCCGCGGTCTCTCCCGCAGCGGCGAGGATCGCATCCGCGCCTTGCTGAATGATCTTGTTGGCATTTCCCAATGCGTCGATCTCGCCGGTCATGTCCTGAAGCGTCTTGACGACCGCGCGATTGTTTTGAACCTCGATTTCTCCGGTGGCGATGATCTGCTCGAGATCTCGGCGCAGCAGCGCGATCTGATCGAGAATGCCGCGCACGGTATCCTTGATGCGCTCGACGCTTTCCGCCGCCTCGCGGGCGAGGGATCGGATGTCGTTCGAAACCAAGGCGAACCCCCGGCCGGTCTCCCCGGCGCGCGCCGCTTCGACGGCGCCGCTCACCGCGAGCATATTGGTCTGAATGTTCACCAAACTAATTGCATCGACGATCTTTTCGATCTTCTGGCCAATACCTCCCAGAGCGACGATGGCCTCGAGGCTTCCGCGGGTCTCGTTGAGGGTTTCGGTGACGCCTTCGATCAGGCCTTCGACGGTCTTGCGACCGTCGGCGAGTGCTTTCCCCATGGCCACGGCGCGATCGGCAGCCAGCCGGCCCCTTTCTTGCGCGACGCGAGCGCTCTTCTCGATTTGCGCCAGCGCAGCCGAAGTCTGCTGCGCGGCTGCGGCCTGCTGCTGCGATCCACGGTTGATCTGCTCGACTGCCGTCGAGATCTGACTGGCCGCGCTGGACAGTTCCTGAATTGTCGCCGACAGTTCTTCGGCCGTACTTGCAATCTGCTCGGGCGCGGAGTGGTCCGCGGTGCCGCTGCGAAGACGCTCTGCCACCGATGCCAGCGCCTGCGCGGCTGCCTGGCCTTGATCCAGCGACTGGGCTTGCTGACGGATCGCCGACTGCGCCTCGCTGGCGGCAGAGGCCTGCTCCTCCGCGGCACCCGCGACCAGTTCGGCGCCTTTTTGCGCTTCCTGGATGGCGCGCTCCGCCTCGATGGCGGCGGTGAGCGTCGCCTGGCTACCGTCGGCGAGTTCGATCATGGTTTTCCGAAGACCGGACAACGTCTCGATGACGGTTTGTCCGGCTTTGGCTTGCGCGATCGCCGCCGCAGCGGCTGCCTTGACCGTTGCGGCTGCGCTGCGGACATTCGCCTGGATCTCTTCGGCGAGGCCCTGCACCTGCAGCGCGCTCCTGTCGGAGACATCGGCGAGGGCCCGGACCTCCTCGGCGACGACGGCGAAGCCGCGCCCGTGGTCTCCGGCGCGTGCGGCTTCGATCGCGGCGTTAAGGGCGAGCAGGTTTGTCTGGTCGGAGATCCGGCTGACCGCGCCCGTAACCTCGCTCACATCCTGCGCCCGGCGCTCAAGCTCGCCGATAATTTCTCCGGAGGTCACCTGCCGCGCCGAGTTACGCTCGATCGACTGGACCGAAGCGCCGATCTGAGCGCTCGTTTCGGCCAGCAGGACCTGCGCGGCCTCGGTTCTTCGCCGCGAGCTATCGGCTTCTCCTCTGGCTGTGGTCAGGTTTGCTGTGACCTGCTTGATCGCCGCCAACTGCTCTTGAGACGCGCCAGCGGCCTCGTCGGCCCCCGTGGCGATTTGCTCCATGGACCGGCGAAGCTCTTCCGCCGCCGCCGAAGCCTGGGTCAGCCCGCTCGCAAGCTCGTCGGTAGCCGCCGCCACCCGCTCGGACACCTTGTCCGTGCTCAGACGCTTTCCTGGTTTCAGAGCCCTCGTCTTTGGAACCCGCGGGGGTGCCGGGGTGCTCACATCCAAACGCCGGCTTTTTGCGGCCGAACCCGCAATTCTTGAGGTTTTCACAAGGGCCATATCAAATCTCGGTATGAGTGTGCGAATAGTCTTAGGGGTGCGATCCGGGAAGCATAGGGCATATTTGAGCGAGATGGGATATCGCTAATCAGTCGGCTCTGGTTTCTCACGAGCCGGCATCCGCTGCACGCCCCGCCGTACACGACGTGGCGCGGCTTGTTGGCCGTATCGGTATAATCGCTCAGAGCGGCACTCGATTAAAGACGACCGTCGCCGATTGCCCGGCGATGGGTGCGAGTTCCCGTTGGCTTTCCGGACGGAGATTCCGAGGACAGCACGTCCGCCATCGCCGATCCTTTCGCTCACATGGACAGCAAAGCTCTGCCAAAAATTCTCCGTCGCTTGTCGTGGATAGTAAGTTCGTTTGCCGCTGCAGGAGACGTTCTTGGATCGGGCGCAGTCAGGCGGACCTCAAGAGTGGTTGCTTCGCAAAAATCCGGAATGGTCTATTTGGGTTACGGATCGACCAAACCTTTGCCCGGCTCTTCGTATTTTCCGGCCCGATGAAAATTCACGGCCTTGCCGAGCGCGCGCGCCACGTTCCTCTTCCTGAGATGCCTTGTCGCTGTGTTCAATTATTTTATGAGCGGCCCGAGACATAGGTGACATTTCGTACCGGACACATGGGTTACACTTTTCGCTTTTTTAGGCGGGAGGTGTGGATGCCGTGGAAAGCGAGTTCGGTCATGGAAGAGCGCCTGCGCTTTGTCGCCCGCCTGCTGGACGGGGAGGCGATGACGGATGTCTGCCGGGAATTCGGGGTATCCCGCAAGACCGGCTACAAGATTTTCGACCGCTACAAGGAACACGGCCTCCAGGCCCTGACCGACCGCTCACGACGGCCGGTGCGTTATGCCAACCAGTTGCCGGAACAGATCGAGGGCCTGATTGTTCGCCTCAAGGCCGAGAAACCGCCGTGCAGGCGATCGACGCAAACGAGACTGCGTCAATTTCGGCGTAAAAAATGGCAGGTTGGCCGGAATGGGCTCTCGCTCAGGCCGACCGCATCGATCCCGTGAGAAGTGACCGTTTTACCGATCCTTTTGCCGAAAAAGACGACGCAAACTAAACGTGGGGCAAAGTGTGGGACGTCAGGGGACGCGATCTAAATTTAATTGTATTGTCAATTAGTTACATAAATAATTGGCGGAGGTTCGGATTCGAACCCTTGGTACCCTGGAGCTCCCACCGGCTGGTAGCGCGGCGCGCAAAATCTCTGGCGTCGCCACCAATATCGCGGTCTCCCGGCCGCGTTGATATCGCTGGAAATCCGGCCTGTCACGCCGGAGGCGCGTGTTCGAGCTGAGACGTATAGACACGACCAAAGAACACAAGCCGCCCATGCGAGGAAACTTGGAGGCCAACCCGCCGGTCGCCAGATCACCGCCAGGAGCGCACCTCCATCATCGTTACCACGAACCTCGATCCGGCCCTTGACCGGGACATGGTCGCGCCCCCCCCCAAAAGGAGGTGGCGCGGTCCGCGTTATTCGGCGGGATTGGCGACGATCGACGGTCGGCTGACCGTGTCGCGCGCCAGTACCATCAGGAGGACGAGGAAGATCACCTCCACGACGACGAAGAAGCCAAATGCTCCCACGAACGATCCGCCGCTTACGTTGATGATAGTGCCCATCAGCCATGGCGCAATGAAGGCCGAGAACAGGCCGAATACCTCGGCGTAGCCGATCGCGGCCGGGGCCAGCGCGTCGGAATACTTCTCACTCAGCAGGGCAAAGATCGCCCCGCCGCCGAGCACAGCGAGCCCGCTGAGTGCGGCGAACAGGACCAGCACCGAGAACGGCATCGGCGTCATCACGCTCCACAAGAACATCAGTGCAGTACCGAGCGCCAATAGCGCGGTGAACTTGATCATGAAGGATTTGCCGTAGCGGTCGGACATGTAGCCGCCAATCACGAGGAACACCACCTGGGATAGCCCCATCACCGTGCCGATGATGGCGCCCGCCGCCGGCGGCATATGCTGCACGGTGATAAAGGCTGGCACCACCCAGGTGGCGGTGCCTGCGAGTGCGGTCGTGCAGGCCATGATACCCAGACCGCCGACCGCAATCCATTTCTGACGGAATATCTCGGCGACGGGCAGCGACTGTTGAGCCGTCTCGTTATCCCAGCTGAAGTTGGCGATGCCGAGTTCCGCCGGCCCGTTGCGGATCACAAGGCCGTCTAGCGCTGCGACCAGGAGGGTGCCAATTGCAAGCACGGCGAAGAAGACGCGCCAGTTGGTGGCGAGTGTCAGCGGGATGCCGAGTGCGAAGTCCATCGTGATCGCGAGGCTGTAGGCCGCGAGGATCATGCCGACTACCGCACCGCGGCGGCTGTGGGGAAACCAGCCGAAGATCAGCTTCATGTTGCCGATGAAAATACCGGCGTCGAAGAAGCCGATGATGAGCCTGAGTGCGATAAGCTGGACATAACTTTGCACGAAAACCTGCACCACCATGCCGATGCCCGTGCCCGCAAGCCCGATCAGCAGCATGCGCCGCGCCGACATGGTCCGGCTGATGGGAGACCAGACCACCATGCCGATGCCGTAAGTGAGGGCGAAGATGCCCTGGGCGAGGCCGGCCTCGGCGGGATTGAGCTTGAGCGTTTCGGACACGAAAGGAAGCACGGCCGCAAACGCATACCAGTCTGCGGCCAGGAAAATTTCACATAGGATGGCCAGCGCCAGCATCCATTTCTGCCAGCTTGCGATCCTCTGTCGGTCGGTTTCGGCAACGTTGGTCCAGGTCATTATCGGTCCTCGTTTTCTGGGAAATGTCTGCGGGACGGGAAATTGGTGTCAGGCCGGCGGCGGCAGGAAATTGACCTCGTGTTCGGCGGCGATGCGAACCACCTCTGCCGGATCCGAAAGGTTGTGGATGCGTTCGAACAGTTCCTTCAGCGACCGAGTGGGTGCCACCCAGAACAGGCTGGTGGCGGTCTCGCCGGACTTGTTGAAGATGCCGTGCGGGAGCCCTTTGGGCATGCGGACAAGGTCGCCGGCCTTCGCCGTGAAATCTTTGCCGTCGAGCCACAGATCGTAGCGGCCGCTCAGCACGTAGACGAACTCGTCCTGGTTGGGATGAATGTGCGGTGGCACGAAGGTGCCGCTCGGGAACACGGCGTGCCATGCCATCGAGGCGTCCGACTGCTGCTTGAGAGTGTAAATCTGACCGAGAATGTTCCAGACGATGTTGCCAAAGCCTTCGTTCGCGGTGGTGACGCCCGGGGGCATGTCGATCATGGTCTTGTCCTTTGAGCTCGATAAAAAAACTGCAACCTCGCCGGCTTAGCCGGCGAGGAATTCGGTGACGTGGCGACCAGCGGCGGGCGTTTCCTCGAACACTAGGTGTCCGGTCGTCGGCACGAGTTGGAGATGTCCGTCGGGCAAGCCCGCCATCCAGGCCTGCGCCTGGGCCGTCGGGCGCAAACGATCGTTCGCGCCCCACAGCACGAGGGTCGGAATGGTGATGCGATGCAGCCAGTGGGCGAGCTTGGGATTGCCCTGCGGGTTGTTGCGGATCAGTTTTGCAAAGCCCGTGACCTCACGTCCCAGCCGCGCGTCGAAGGCCGGATCCGGCGCTTGCGGAAAGTAGCGCAGTGCGGCCGCCGGATCATGGGCGAGATAGGTTGGCAGCTCCTGTGGCGCGATCTCGAACAGGCCGGGCGCGGGCGCGGTGTCGACCACGAGGCCGGCGGGGGCGACCAGCACCAGCCGGCGCAACCGCCGCGGCTGGCGAATGGCGAATTCGGCGGAGAGCCATCCGCCCAGCGAGAATCCTGCAAGGTCGAAATTCCGGAGACCGAGCCGGTCGAACAGGTCCATGTAGTGAAGGACATGATCCTCGACGGTATCGATCGCGTCGGAGTCGCCGGAATCGCCGAAGCCGGGATGAAAGGGGATCAGCACCGTGTGGTGCGCGGCCCACGCCCGCGCCACCTCGAAACCTGTGAAAGTGCCCGTGCCGTGCAGGAACACCAACACGGGTCCGCTGCCAATGGATTGGACAACAGTCTTGACCCCATTGATGTCGTATTCGGAGCGGGCAAACCCGGCGAGATCAGACACGGGTTTCACACTGACGTCATGCATGGGCAAAGCCTCCAGTTGAACGCGCGAAACGTAAGGCCTTGGCTGCGTCGGCGCGTCATGCAGCATCCGCGCAGTGGGCCTTCAGATGGCCGGCAAACTGGTCGACCGCGTTGGCGAGCCGCGCGGCTATGATCGCCGGCAGCGGTTGGCCTGCTTCGAATTCCGTAGCGCTGGCATAGATCGCGGTCGAAACCGTGCAGGCCTCGAAGAAGCCGAACAGCGGCCGCAGCTGATGCTCGACCACCAGCGAATGACGAAGGCCGCCGCCGAGCGCGGTCAGCAGCACCGGGCGGTTCTTCAACGCGCTGGGTTCGATCAGGTCGAAGACGTGCTTGAACAATCCGGGATAGGAGCCCTGGAACACCGGGCAGCCGATGACGAGGCCGTCGGCGCTCTCGATCGCCTCGATCACGCCGCGGGCGCTGCCGCTCAAGCCGTCGCGCGAGAAGGCCGCGAGACCGGGCCCCGCATCGACCAGGTCCAGGATCTCGGTGGTGATGGCGTGTCGCTCGCGCAGGTCGGCCCCGACCGCCTCCACCAGCGCCCGGGACTTGGCCGGGCGCCAGCTGCTGCCGCAGAAGCCGATGATGCGTTGCCTGGACACGTCGATTTCCTCTCCGCGCCGGCGGGGTTAGCCGGTCACGCCGAACACGGTCCAA
The DNA here is from genome assembly GCA_963734795.1 of uncultured Alphaproteobacteria bacterium. Taxonomy (GTDB): domain Bacteria; phylum Pseudomonadota; class Alphaproteobacteria; order Rhizobiales; family Xanthobacteraceae; genus Bradyrhizobium. Next base: position 3,200 of record CAVTIW010000003.1, on the reverse strand, counting down.
TGAGCGTCCGGGCCCGGCAGTCCGAGCAGAGCGCGGCCGCACTCCTCGACGATCTGGTCCGCCATCAGGATGTGCTGGGTGCCGGCGTGAATGTCGCGATAGAAGCGCTGCATCGGCGTATTATGCAGCGATGCGCCGCGAGCTGCGCGATGCGCGAAGGTGCCGACGTCGGAGATCGCGTCGTGAATGTGACGCAGCGACAGCTTGATCATCGTTAGCTGATCGAGGGTAGGCTGCTGGCCGAGATCGCAGGTCGCCGATACGTCACGCCAGGTCTCGTGGACCAGCGCGCGCGCCGCGCGGTAGCGCGCCTCCATCTGGGCGAATTGGAACCTGAAGCTCGCACTGTCACTCGATTTGCCGAATGGATCGCGTCGCTGCACGATCACCTTGACCAGTTCGTCGAGGATTCGGCGGCCGACGCCGACCGCCCAGCCGGAATGGGCCCAGGCGCTGTAGCCGGCGAGGCCTAGCGCGCCTTGCGTGCCGCCGCGGCGCGGCGCGTCGATGTCGAAATCGTAGGTCATGTGGGTCGGCACGAACAGTTCGTCGCCCTCGCTGAGCGTGTAGTCGAAGCTGCCGGTGGCGCGCAGGCCGAGCACGTCCCAGTTGCCCATCAGCTTGATGGTCGAGCGGGGATGATGGGTGACGATGATCTTGGGCTGGCCGGTGGGGCCCATGATCACGTCCTTGCCCTCGGCGTCGGTGAGGAAGCAACCGGAGTGGACCCATTCCGCGTGCTGGATGCCGCTGCCGTAAGCCCAGTTGCCGCGGATCATGTAACCGCCCTCGACCGGGCGGGCGTAGCCGCGCGGCACACCGTTGCCGGCGATGGTGATGTCCGGACCACCGGCGAAGACCTTCTTGATGCCCTCATCCTCGATGTAGATGGCCATGGTGGTGCCTTCCATGTTGTTGCCGATGACGCACCAGCCGACCGACGCATGGGCGTAGGACAGGCGTTCGATCACGGTCATCGCGTCGTACGGCGACAGTTCCGCGCCGCCCACCGCCGTCGGAAACAGCATGGTGTAGATGCCGGCCTTGCGCATTGCGGAGACCACGTCGTCGGTCAGGTAGCCGAGCGTTTCGGCCTCGTTCGCCTGCGCCTCGATCAGCGGAAGGAGCGCGTCGAGGCGCTTATGAAACTCCGAGGCCGGGACCGCCGCGGGAAGCTTTGCGGCGCGCTGGGCTGACACGTTCATGATCGATCTCCTCCTCGTAGGATGGCTGTCTACCCCCCGCCTGCGGACATCGCAGCACGCGGCGGCTGAAAATCGCGGTGGCGAGGAACTGCACACGGTCCGCTGGCGCGCGGCCGTCCGGTCGCGCGCCAGACCATGGTTCGCGGCGAAAAGGCGTTGCGATGGGCGTCGAGAGCAGTCCCCTGTGCGAGTTGCACGAACGTTTTGCAACGACCGGTCGTGGTCGCCTGAACGCCGTACAACCCTTGCTTCGATCACGATGCTAGGCGGCCATCCGGAAGCTCAGCAATCCCCCACCATGGGGGGAGTTCGGCAGTGCGCTGTGCAGTGCCGCAAAGCTGGGCTCAGGGATTTTGAATTTGCTGCTTCTTTTCGCTTGACCAACGAACTGACGCCGGAGAGCTTGTGCACTTGATCAGGCGGATGCTGCGGAACGCACGTGCGCGCGATGTTCGACGTGCGAAGTTACATGCGCGAGCGAGCAACAACGGCTTGACGCACAATCCGAACGACGGCTCGCCGATCGGCTGATGTCGATTGCCGAAAGCCGGTCGGTCCGCGCGCTCGGCGTCGCCTGCTGCTCGGCGATCGGCGAGCTCACCGGCTCGCCAACGGTGGGTCTGTATTTGTTGAAGGGCGCGGAGCCCGATCTCGTCTACAGCCGGCATGTCGAGGAGGGTTTTCTCGACAATTACAAGTCCGGCTTCTGGAAATGCGACCCCGTGCTGGACTGCATCCTGACGGCCGGCCGCACGACCGACGGTGCGTCGCTGCTCGGTCCCTACCATTGGCGGCGCAGTGCGTCGTGCGAGCTGCTGCACGAATGGGGCTTCAGCTACAACATGGGCGGGCCGTTGTGGTGCGAAAACAAGATCGTCGGTGTCCTGTTTACCGCGACACCTGACGCCGCGGCTCCCTATACACCGCTGTTGCGCCAGCGGATGGACATGCTGTGCCGCGCCGGTTCGCTGGCGCTCGCCAACATGATGAATTCGGGGCAGATCGACGACGATGCGGGATCCCCGATCATGCTGCGCACGCTTCCGGTGGTGCTGACGGTGTCAACGATGGTGTCGCGGTTACCGCCCCGCTCGGCGGACGTAGCGATTCGGGTCTGCCGCGGCCAGACCAACAAGGAAATCGCGCGCGAGATGGGAATTTCCGACCAGACCGTGAAAGAACACGTCGCCAATCTGTGCAGGCGCTTTGGCGCCCATAACCGCACCGAGCTAGCTGCGTGCCTGTTGAGCGGGGCATCGCGCCAATAGGATAAGGGGCGGTCCGCCGGCAAATCCTCAATTGCTTCCGTCAATAGAATTTATACCGCAACGGGATGACGGGGGGCCTCGTTCAAGCCCTTGCCTTGTAAGCCGCGGCCCTGTCCTCGGCAGACTTGAACGTTGGGGCCTCGGGATCGCCGCCACGAATCTAGGTAGTGAGCGCAACGAAAAGTCGTCGGTTAAACGGCTGGCGGCTTGGCGTTCTTGCAGGTTGGCGACGGCGGCCAACGTCCAAATGTGCGTGAGTTCAAAGCTCGCATAGTTGATACTGACAACTCCCAGCGCGTGCACGCTATCAGCGGGAGCGACTCGGTAGCGTGGCCAACTCATGATTTTCTCAATCCCCAAAAGGTAAGATATACTCCAGGCTGAGGATCGATCGCCTGCTCGATGAAGCCGCCGCGTTGCGACGAACGAAGGAGATTCGCGCTTACGTTCACGCCGTCAGGGCCGTTTTCGCGAACGAAACTACTGCGATATCGGCGAAGGAATTGCAGCGCTGGTCGAAATGGGCGCTTGCCGCCGCAGATCGCATCGACCCCGTCAGAAGTGCCCGTTTTATAAGGTTTTTTGAGATCGACGGTGACGCGAATTAAGTGTGGGGCAAAATGTGGGGCGTCTAGGGGCGGATTGAAATTACGTAATTATATCAAATACTTATTGTTACAATTGGCGGAAGGGGTGGGATTCGAACCCACGGTGCCCTTGCAGGCAC
>CAVTIW010000002.1:0-627779 GCA_963734795.1 uncultured Alphaproteobacteria bacterium | reverse complement strand
TTACCAACGGCCCTATTTATTGACTGTTGCCCATGTTCGGGTGGTGATTGAGGCGATGCGCATTGGGTCGTCTGCGAGGAAGTTCCAGGCGTCGCAGGTTTTATCGACGATGTCGTCGTAATCGTCGAAGACGGTGATCGCGAGTTTGTTTCCGCGCAAATATTCCCAGACGTTTTCCATCGGGTTGAGTTCAGGAGCATAGGGTGGCAGGCGCACAAGGGTAACGTTTTCGGGGATCGTGAGCGCGGCAGCGATATGATAGCCGGCGCCGTCGAGGACGAGAGCGGCGTGGCTACCTGCCGCCACCTTGTGGCCGATAGCGGTCAGATGCAGCGACATGGTCTCGGCGTTCGCCGCCGGCATGACCAGGCCCGCTGCGACGCGACGTTGCGGACAGGCCGCGCCGAACAGGTAGGCCCAGTCGTAGCGTTGGTCGCGCGGTGCGCGGGGTCTCGTTCCACGTTTGGCCCAGACGCGGGTCAGCGTGCCCTGCTGGCCGATCCGGGCCTCATCCTGGAACCAGATTTCGATCGGCTTGCCTTTGGCGCGGTCGGGGATTTGCGCCGTGACTGTCGCGGCGAAGTTTTTTTAAATGTCTCCTGGGCTTCTTCGTCAGCCTGTGGATGGCGGGGCCTGACCGACAGTTTGCGTAGCCGAGCTTGGCCAGAACCTTGCCGACCGGACGCTCGTGGAGCGTGACACCGAAGCGCCGCTGCAATTCGTCGCGCAGATCGACCCGCCGCCAGCGCACGACACCGTGCACCGCGGGGTCGGGACCGGCCTCGACAAGTTCGGCCAATTCGGCTTGCTGCCGCGCCGTGAGTTTTGATCCAGGACCCGGCGATTTGAGATTGCGAAGCCCGGCCAGTCCCGCGGCGTTGTAACGATGCACCCAGTCCCGCAAGGTCTGACGGTCCATGCCGCAAGTTTCGGCCGCCGTCTTGCGGTCCACGCCATCGAGCACCAGCGCAAGCGCAAGTATCCGGCGCGCCGCTGAACTATCCTTCTCTCCGCTCGCCGCCCTGCGAAGCTCTGAAGCCGTCAGATCAAGTCGGGTGATCGATACCGCTGCTCCCATCGATGCCGCTCCTCTCAAAGAACAGCATCGAGTTAGAGTTTAACTGATTTGGGAATCCCTAATGAGTTACAGTTTCGGGCCGTTGGTATTACACCCGCTTCATCGCTACTACGAAGCAGTCCGCCCCTGCCCGGCGCATCGGTACTTTCGGCCTCGCGGTGGGGGCCGCTTGCGCCTTTTCCCTTGGCATCGCCGATCAGGTTCTCACGTTCCGTACAAGAGCCTGGTTGAGCTTCGCGCCGCCTACATGCCGCTTGGGCCGTCTCAGGACATCTCCCAGGCTGATCCCGGAGGAAGGGTCACCCCCCGGTTTTGACATCGTCTAATCCGCTTTCGACACTTCATGCTCCGATTGCTTCCGGCTGGAGCGATTGCCGGGTGGGGTTTGCACCCACTGGAAAGCGCCGCCTTGCACGGCGCACACCCAAGACAGACATCGGCCAGCCTATCTATCCAGCGTCACTTTTGCATGCAGAGGGGCCTAAGCGTCTCGTCAAGGCCACGGGCCTTGGCGTACTCGATCAGTGCCTGCCGGGCTGCTTCGCAACGCTCTGCGCTCGTAAACTCCTGTGTCGATATCACGGCGCCATTGACAGCCCCAAGCCAGCTCATGACGATTAGAACATGGGTCATAATATCCTCCTCACCGTCTTGTTTGGCGGTGCGCGCTTCGGCTGCTGCAAACAATCTCTTGCTTCGCTTGGCGTGGCCTCGATGTCCTCGGGCAGGCCGTATCGCCCGGACGATCCAGATCAGCAGGACCGCGCCGATGAAGCCGGCGCCTGAGCACGTTGCGCCCAATGAGCAGCTAACGATTGATCCGTATCAACGCGAAGCACTGAAAAGCCGGGTGCCGGCGGGCCGATGCTGCAGGCCCGTGCTGACGAGGTGATCCAAGAGACGCTGCTTGCCGCGGTGCATGAGTTTGTTCCTGGCACCTAACGGACGTCACCAGCCACGCTGACGATGTCCGTTGATAGGAGCACAGCAGACCTCGCGCTTGGGCGCATTTGCGCGTTTACTTTCGCGCCCTTGGTCTCCCCATCCGTGATGCGTGGATAGTTATTCACCAGCGAACTGGAGCAGGCCAAGGTATTCGCTTCGAGCTGAGCGCGATAAGGATGGCGTCGAGATATATCCTTGGCGCGCTGGCCCGTTATCGGTGGCGTGGCGCCCGGTCCGGCAAATCGCGTCAAGAATGCCAGCAGGCTCGCAGCGGCATTACCGTCATCGCCATGTCTTCGTTCACTGCAGCAAATCGTTGTAGAGCATGATCCCGATCATGATCATCGAGCTGGCTGCGACCACCACCGAGCAGATCACCGGCAACTCTTCGAGGACAACGATAACGGCTGCCCGCCCCCTATGGTTTCGCGCGAAGCGCCAGCTTGCCACACCCATTCGGAAACTCCGTTAGGCCCCAGTAGTCCTGCCAATTCGGGTGCCACCTGCGACCACATCGGCACCCGTGCTCCGGCTGCTGTCCTACAGCGGGCGCAATATAGGCGATTTGAAGCAGAAGTTCTGTGCTTGAATTGCAACTCTCGGTTTTTCAAATATGACTGCAAAATGGCGGTTGATGGATCGCTTTTGGGCTCCGGAACTTGCAAAGCAAGCCTTGCTCCTGGGCGGTCAATATTGGCGATTGGAGATGCCGTTTGCTGGGGCATGAGTCCGTTAGTGGCACGAAACGGACATGGCGGGGCGGCCTGACGATGTCTGTTGTGGAGGGTAGAACGGACATGCCGTTCCAGCGTGGCCACTTCCGTTTTTGACCCGAACCGGACATTTGCTGCCAAACGGGCACCTCGCGTGCCGACCTCGTCAGCAAAGGAATTGGCAAGCTCGCTGCTTTATTGTCGGTTTGTGCAAAGCACAAGCTGCCGCGGGCTGCCAAGCTGCCCTCGCTTGCTGCACCGTGCGAACTATGATTGAATATTTCTTTGATAACTACCGCAAATTGGAAGTGGAATGACGACATGGAGCCTTTTATCGTGAAGCGGGCGCGGGCAATTTCTTTCGCTTTTGTTTTTCTTGTCGCCCAATTTGCTTGGGCTGCCCCTTCTCATGCACAGATCGTCGCACTCGGCGCGAGCGTGGTTCAGGGCTATGGTGTCAATTCCGGTGAGGCGTTTCCGGAGCAATTGCAGGCGATGCTCCGCGCCAAGGGCAAGCAGTATTCGGTCAGCAATCAAGGCGCCAATGGAGACACCACCGCAGGGGTGCTGAGCCGCCTCGACAGCGCCGTGCCCGAGGGTACGCGTGTCGTCATCCTCATGATCGGGGGTAACGACGTTCGCCGCGGCGGCAGCGTCGCCGACGCAAGGGCAGGTGTGGGTCAAATCATGTCGCGATTGAACGCACGAAAGATCCGCGTGATTAACGCGATGCCGCTTTATATGGCCGCGCGAAGCAAGGGAATGGTTGTCGCGGATGGAATTCACCTGAACGCCGCAGGGCAAAAATATGTGGCCAGCGCGTTGCTGCCGTCGATCAACTGAACGTCGCATCGGTCAGGGAAGGCTGATTGACCAGAAACAGGCGGTCGAAAGGCAAAAAAGGTCCCTCGGACCTAGGATTTCATGACGTAAAACGCTTATCGTCCCTCGCGCAACGCCAGGACGCCTTGATATGCAGGACATGAGCGATAGCGCTCAAGCGACCAAACGCGTCTCGCCACGCGCCAAAATAGCTTCAGTCATTTTTGCAGTTCCGCGACGTGTTCACTCCCATGTATCGAGCCGGACGAACTCGGAACTCTATGGGCTGGCTAAAACGACGATTGTGATCATGGCGGCTGTGCTGCCGACCGTGGTCGGCTTTGTGATCGTCCTGCAGGCGATGTTGAATTCGCCGATCTTGATGGATCCGATCAGCGTGCCTGAATCCTACGAGAAAAATGGATATTCGAGCGAAGCCGCCACCCAACGCCTTCTCGACGAGATCGCCAACATCAACAGTATTTCGATAGGAGGCAAGCCCAAGACGGACGTCGGAGACACTAGCTTTCTCGGCGATGTCGCTGCCACCCAGGTTCGATCTGGACTGATCGATGCTCGATCGGTGCAAACGCTGATAAGGCGATTCTTCGGCAAGGATATCATTCAGCTCTCGGGCGAAATCACCCTGCGAAAGCAGGATGACAAGGAGATTGCTCGGCTTCGCCTCAGGCGGTCGCCGGGACGAGAAACGCTTATCGATGTGGAGTTGTCGGGAGGCCCTGAAGCGCTCTTCTCCAAAGGCGGCATGAACCTGCTCGAACGCCTCGACCCGGAAATAGCTGCGGGCGTTTATTGGCGGGAGTATGGCGATGCCGAGACGGCAAAGCGCCTGCTCTCGGTAGCGCTGGCAAGCCCGGGCCTGACCTCGCAAAAATTTGCCTGGAACCTGAAGTCATACATGTTGGCCGTCGACGGCCACATTGATGAGGCACTTGTCGCTTCGGAGCGGGTCAGATCCTTTGGCGGCGTCATGTTTCCCGCTGACAACTCCAAGGCGTTCGCGCTGATGCTCGGCAAGAGGTTTGACGACGCGCTTTCCGTTCAATTGGGGAACGTCGAACGTTACCCCAACGAACAAAGCACACATCTTGTCCTCGGCCAAATCTATCAAGCAACCGGGAAGAACGCCGAGGCGATCGTACCCTATCGAAAGAGCATCGAATTGTTTCCGAAAAACGCCGCCGCATACCGGCGGCTTGCAACTGTGCTTCGCGCGACAGGTGACACGGAGGGCGCAACCGAGGTGCTGCAGACGGGCATGATGCAGACTCCGAACAATCCTGGGGTGCTGTTGGATTATGCCGAAGATCTGCGGCGGCGAAAGGAGATGCACTCCGCCAGCCAGGTTCTGCAGAGGGCGGCAACCATAACCCCGGACAATTGGCCGATCATCGTTTCGCTCGTCGAAGTCGAACAGGGGCTGGGTCATAGCCCCGAAGCGACGCGCGCGATAAATGTCATTCGCGGCCGATTGGCGAACGGGGAAAAGCCACCCGCCAATCTTCAGGGGCGTGTCGATACCATTCTGAAACAGTCACCGGAAAATCAATAGCTTGCATAAACTCCGCGATATTCATCGCGGTATCTGGAAAATTGCCTACGCCTTCAAGGCGCAATGTCTGGCGCATCAGCTTTAGAAACTCGATTGCATCTGTCGCTAAAATGGCGCGATTAAAGTGTTTGCGCTTCGCGGCCCGATTTATATCGCTGAAGTCATCTGAACGTACATATGCAGCTTTGAGCTGTTCTTAGATGCGAGCGTCGTTTCAAGAAACAGGACTTCCGCTAATGGGATGGCCCGGCCGTGCTCAGCGGCCTAATTTGCTGGACTGTGGCTGGGAGGCGTGAAGCAAAGCTCAAGGAGCATGCGATGCGCACATCTCAGAAGATAACTGGAATCGTCACCACGATCGGGATCGACATCGGCAAGAATACCTTCCACCTCGTTGGCTTTGACCAGCGGGGTGCCATCATTCTGCAGCAGAAGGTGTCACGCGGTCAGCTCGAACGTCGTGTCGCCAATATTCCACGTTGCCTGATCGGCATGGAGGCCTGCTCGGGCTCCCATCACATCGGTCGGCAGCTGGCTGAAATCGGCCACGATGTGCGTCTGATCCCGGCCCAGTACGTGAAGCCGTTCCTCAAAGGGCACAAGAACGACTACCGCGATGCCGAGGCGATCGCGGAGGCAGTGCAGCGGCCCACCATGCACTTCGTGACGATCAAGACGCCGGAACAGATGGATTTGCTGGCTTTGCATCGCGTGCGCTCACGTCTTGTCGGACGGCGGACGGGCGTGATCAACCAAATCCGCGGCTTCCTGATCGAGCGCGGCATCACGGTGCGTCAGGGCCCGATGCCCTTGCGCAAGGCGCTACCGGAAATTCTAAGCTCAGACACTGGCGCGCTTTCGCCCAGAATGGTTGGCCTCATCGCTGATCTGGCCCAAGACTGGCGTCGGCTTGACGAGCGCATTGCAGCCGTGTCGGCCGAAATCGAAGCGCTGGCGGAGCAAGACGACAGTTGTCAGCGCCTGATGACCGTACCTGGGGTCGGGCCGATCATCTCGAGCGCCGTGGTGGCGGCGATCGGCAACGGCACCGGGTTCAAGCAGGGCCGCGACTTTGGCGCTTGGCTGGGGCTCGTGCCGAAGCAGGAGTTGACGGGGGATCGCACAATCCTGGGCAAGATCTCCAAGCGCGGCAACAAGTACCTGAGAACACTGTTCGTGCAGGCCGCGCACGTCGTTCTCGAGCGGCGGCCGAGCGCAGCGATGCGGGGTTTGTGGCCCTGGGTCGAGCAAGCTTCAAAACGGCTGCACCGCAACATGCTGGCGATCGCGCTCGCCAACAAGCTCGCCCGCGTCGCCTGGGCCGTTCTCGCGCGCGGTGGCACCTATCAACCGAGGATCACCCATGCAGCATGACAAAGGCTCGCTCAGGTTCACCAAGGAGATGAACGCCACCCCTCTCCGCCACCATCACTCGCCTCATTGGGCGAGCGAGCGACGGTGGCTCCGAGGGGATGGCTTCACGTGATCCGGCTGACGTCAAACATCAGAACGGAGACTGAGTAGTTTAGTATCGACAGCTTTCCCACCGAGGTCTGCGAGATGGAATGAAGAGATGGACGAACGGTCTGCCCGGCGCAACCAAGAGACTGGGTGCCATGATGGCCCAACGAGGTCTTTCCGCTAGTCAGCCTCGGATGCGCGCGGATACCCATGATGGCCCGGAGCAAATGCTCCACGTTAGAGGCCTGATACATTGTTGCAGCTCTCACGTTCGTCGGTCTTGGAGCTTCTGTCTTGCAACGCACGGCCCGGGCCATACATTCTGGCACCTTTGAGACATGCCGTCGGAGAGCAACGATGTCTGTTCATCGGGGTAGAGCGGACTCTCCGCGAATGGCTCGCCACTTCCGAGTTTGACCCCGAGCGGCCATCAGATCCGCTTGAGTTCACTTCGAGCAATTGGCGGTATAGCCCGCGAGGCCACTCCGCTATTCGCCAATGACTTATCAGTCGGAGGCTGTTGTGGGAATTTGACGACCAGCGTACGCAGCTCGTTCCGCACGCGATCCAGTACGCTTTCGTATTCGCGCGTGTCGGTCTGCCGGAATAGTCGTGCGGTCGGATACCAGGGGCTGTCTTCGCGATCGAGCAGCCAGCGCCAATCGGGCAGGTAAGGCAGCAAGACCCAGGTTGGGCGCCCCAGTGTCGCTGCGAGGTGAGCAACACTGGTGTCCACCGTGATCACCACATCGAGACAGGATATCAGGGCGGCCGTATCGGCAAAGTCGGTGATATCTGTTGTTAGATCCACGATGTCCGTCCGCCCACTCATGAATTCCTTGTCGTCGGGCCGCGGATCTTTTTGCAAGCTCACGAACGTCGCGCCGACGTCGAAAAGACGTGCCATAGTCCGCAGAGGCATCGACCGGTCGCGATCGTTGCCGTGTTTCGGATTACCGGACCAGACAAGACCGACCCGCAACCGGCGTTGAGGACCGAGCTGTTCTTCCCAGGCTCGAACGGGACCCGCGGCGAGCGGCGGCAGATATGCCGCCGGTGGAATCGTCTCAAGCCTCGTCCCGAACGCCAGTGGCAGGCTCCCGATGGGGCAGTACCTGTCGAATGCCGAGGGCAAGCCGGAGGAAGAATATGAACGGCATTCCTGGATTCCGAATACCCCGGACAACAGAGGATACAACGCATCTGGCACGACAAGAATGACCCGCGCACCGCGGGCAGCCACCATCGGCACATAGCGCGCGAACTGAATCGAATCTCCCAGTCCTTCGTCGGCATAGATGAGGACGGTCTTGCCCGCTATATCTCCATCTCCGAGCCACACGGGTTGGGAAAAACTCGGATAGATGATCGGAAGCCCCGGGACTTTCCAACGTGCTTCGCGCCCCGACCAGCCAGCCTCGAAATTTCCCATCAACAGGTGAATATACGCCAGATCACGCTCGAACTTGGCGTTGTTCGGATGGAGGAACCTCAGGCGCTCATAGACTTCAGCCAACTCCCTGAGCCGTTGATTTTGACGAAACCAGACCGCCTTGTTGCAAAGCGCGTCGACGTCGTCCGGCTGCAGCTTGAGGGCCTTGTCAAACCACTTCAGAGCCTCTTCGCGTCGACCGAGCCAAAGCAAGGCGTCGCCAATGTTGTTGCAATGGAGGGGATGTGCCGGATCGAGTTTGTGCACTTGCATGTTGTCGGCAAGGCACTCCTCAAACCGCATCAGGCCCCGTAGCGTAGCCGCACGCAAGTGCAGCGTTTGGGCATCATTGGGCCGCAGTTCGGCGCATCGATTAAACCAGGGGAGAGCCTCCCCAAATCCCCCCAATTCATAAAATATGATCCCGCACCGATAGGCCGCGCTCCAATGGAGCGGGTCGAGTTCAAGCGCTCGCTGGTAGGTCAGCAGGGCCTCTGCCGGACGTTTCATGTCTGCGAGGGCGTTACCAAGATTTACCCACAGCTCCGGGTCATCCGGCTTGATCTGCACCGCCTTGTCGAATGCTTTTAACGCTTCCTCGTGTCGTCCTTGCTGCTGCAGCGTGGTCCCGAGGCTCGAAATAAATTCCGGCTTGGGATCTTGCCCAATGGCGCGCGCAAGCCATTCCACGGCGGCGTCGTATTGTTTGGCGTGGAGGGACAGCAGCCCCATAAGGTGTAGGCTGTCCGCATGACTGGAATTCGCGACGAGAGCTTGCTGGCAGCAGACTTGCGCGTCGAGATATCGCCCGGCTCGCATATGGCCGAGACCGGCCTCACAAAGCGCAGCAGGAGCGCCTGCGCCGCCGTTCGAAGCTGTCTGGAATCTTTCGGGCGGCTGCCCGGCGTTCGCGACGGTTCATAGTTACATTTCAAATGTAGCTGAGAAACCTCTAGATGATTCGCCGCTATGAACAAACCGGTTCGGCGTACGACGTGATGTCGCAGATTGGCAGTGCGCCCCGAAGGCGCGGATCACTAGTGGAGGAAGATTCCACCCAGAGAGTTGTCGATTGATCTGGTAGCTGACGAGCGGTTCGGCCGGGTAACCGGCAGGGCTGGAGCCTCGTGACAAAGGCCGCTTTAGGCGGTTGAGCAATCCGGCGGGCCGTAACGTGAGTGAAGCCTGAGCAGGCCTCGAAAGTGACAATGCGGATGCCGACCCTCCTGCCATTTGGGGAAGGCTGTATGAGCGGGGAAGTAATCGACACGCGCACCCGCTCGATCCGCCGGGGTAGTGGGCACGGCACGTCGGAAAGGTGGTTCGGGTAATCGGGGGAGACCCGTCAAGGGCGAGGGTAGCGGCCTCAACGTCGCGAAGGCGGCGGCCATGGCGGGAGTTCGGACGGGGTCGTATGACCGTTGAAGCCGGGTAATGCTGGCTGAGGGAAGGGCCCCGACTTCTGGTGCGCTTTCGAAGATGGCGAGGTCGTGGTGATTGGCGATGAGCCTGCAAACACCATCAATGACAGGCGCCGCCGGAGATTGCTGTGTCGAGGGGCGAAGGAGAGTTACTCACCGTACCGAAGCCGCGTGCGGTTCGTTTGCTCTCCGTGTGCCTCACGGTGAAACCAGTCGGAGAGCCGGATGCCTTAATCGGGCACGTCCGGTTCGATGAGCGGGGATGGGAAACGGAGCGTTGCCGAATGGCCCAAGCTACCGCGCCCATCCTCGACTCTACCTTTTCGGACTTGGCGCGATGGCTTTCCCGAGTCCGCAATGCACCACAAAGCGGACATCGACCGACGTTGCAAAATAGGGTCGCCCTCAAGCGGCTTATCGAAAGTGCCGCGTCTTCACCTTGATGCTGTCGATGTGCAAGTCCGGCACGTAAATGTCCCTCGGCTTTGGTCCCTTTGGCGGCAGACTGCGCGGGTCGATGCCGGGGCTGCCGTGATGGAATGCGTCGCCGCGACCGTGCGGCAAAGGGAAGCTGTTGTCCCGGTCGCCGACGCCGGCGAGGTCGGCGGACAGATCGGTCAACTGGTTGGCCACGAGATGGACCACTTCGCCCTCCCGCTGGATCCGGCCCTGCACGGCGATCATGCCCGCGGCGAGAATGATGCGGCGATGGCGTTCATAGAGCGACGGCCAGATCACCAGGTTGGCGACGCCGGTCTCGTCCTCGATGCTGATGAACATGACACCCTTGGTGGGTCCCGGCTTCTGACGCACCAGTACCAGGCCGGCGGTGGTTAAGGCAGCCCTCGCAGCTCAATTCGATCGCCTCCGCTACCTTCCCGCAGCGACACGCTCCTCATGCCGCCGGCGGCGCCCAAAGCGCCGCTGCTAACGATATGAAAAGGGAATAATCCAGTACTATTTCCGGAATCGTGCAACCAACTGCTCTGCAATCGTACTCGATCTCGGCTAGCGTTGATCTGCTTGGGTCGCATCTTCAACGGACATGCATCGCTCTTTATACCGGTACCGTCATCGGATTGTAGGAAAAGACCCATTTATATCTGCGGATTATCGCGTCCTTGTTCCATTCGCTCTCAACATACGCATGCGCGCTCAACTCTTCCGCAAGTTTCGAGTTGTGGAAGCGAGCAGCATTGCCTTCCGCTCCTTCGACGCGCTTCTTCGTCACGTCAACGCGCGCGCCCTCATATCTCTTGAATGCAGCGATGATATCGCCGCGCGCCGAACTCCAAACATCGCGCGAGGATAACGCCGTCCTCTATCGCCATGACGGCTCCTTGAGCCAGAAACGGCAGCGTGGGGTGACATGCATCGCCCAAAAGCGTGATTCTGTCGTCGGACCACTGCTCTAGTGCCGGGCGCGTCAGCAGCGCCCACTTGAACAGCGTCGGGGCATTCGCAATCATCGTGTGCACATCGTCGTGCCAACCCTGAAAGTCTTTGTGGCACTCTGGCGCCTCACCCCTGATATTCCAAGATTCGACTTGCCAATCGCTCCGCTCGACGATTCCGACGAAATTCATCAGATTTCCGCGCCGCAGAGGGTAGCAGACCACGTGTGCGCCGGGCCCGATCCAATTTGTGGCCACCATCCTCGACATGTGCGTAGGAAGGTTCGCCATGGGTATGACCCCCCGCCAAGCCATCAATCCCGAAAAGCGAGTGACACTCTCACCGAAAATGGCGGTGCGGATCTGCGAGTGAACCCCATCCGCACCGATCAGGCCGTCTCCAACAAATTCGCTTCCGTCCACAAACGACAGATGCACCTTGCCGTCCGATTGTCGGCACCCTGTACACTTCTTACCGAGCCGCAGCGCATCCGGCTTGAGCGCCCTTACCGCATCCGAGAGAACCGTGAGCAGATCCGGACGGAACACCGTGACGTAGGGAAAGCCATAAAGTTCGATCGCCTCGTCGCCGAGGTCGAAAAGCGTCCAGGTTCTTCCCGAGTTCCATAGCCGAATTTCTTTGCCATCAGTCTTGCACGACAACGCGAGCAGGTCGTCCAGAACATCCAAGTAAGCCAGCGCGCTCGCGCCGTTCGGACTGATTTGAACACCGGCCCCGACTTCCCGGATCTCGGTCGCCTGCTCGAATATCTCGACGTCGACGCCACTTCGCAGGAGCGCCAGTGCGGCCGACATTCCGCCTATTCCGCCTCCGGCGATCAATATCTTCGGCTTTGACACGGGGTGTCCTTCACTTTCCTCACGCGCGATACCTCCGCCCGACAAAGCCAGTGGCAGGTTAGGCAGGATTGATCGAACCTATAGGCTGCCCGTCCTCAAGATTTTGCGGTTGAGCCATTTGAAATCGAAGTCGATACAGCAATATGAGTGCCACTGCTGCACCGAGCTCTCCCAGAGAGATAATCGGGAACGTCGCCTCGATCGAAAAACTCGCCTTCAGCAAGACGCCCGCACCCAGCGAGCCGGCAAGCACGCCGCCCAGCCGCACGGATCCGAGCGCCCACCCCAGACCCGTCGCTCGTAACGGATTTGGATAAAGAACGGCGCCCACCAATGCGTTGACGGTGTGCTGATTGCCGATGACAAGCACGCCCGCAGCGAATGCGGCGACGAAGATGGTCGACAGCGAAGACGTCGCGAAACCCGTCACCGCAACCACCGCGCTTGCGAGGAATGTACTTCCTACAAGCATCAGGAACCCGACCCGGTCGACGAGATAGCCGATCAGGAAGCCGCCCAAAAGGCCTCCAAATTGATAGACGGCCGTTACGGCCCCGCCTTCCGCAATCGAGAAGCCGGACCTCGTGACCAACGTGGGCAGCCAGTTGATCAGGAAGTACAGGCTCGATCCATAAAGAAAGAACGTCAACCAGATCAGCAACGTCAGCGGCGCCCGCCCCTCAGTGAACAGTTCCTTGACTGGAAAGTTGCTGGCCACGATCGGCGACTGTGGTCGATGAAGATCGAATGTCACGCCCGGAGCAAGACGACCTACGAGACGAGCAAGGTCGTCGTACGCTTGCCGGATGGCGAGAAACCTCGGCGACTCCGGAAGAAACGCCAGCAGCGCGACACACGTCGCAAGAGGAAGAATTCCTCCGATCCAGAACATCGCGGACCAGCCGTAGTCCTGGATTACGATGCTGGCGACGGCTCCGCAGATCGTCGTGCCGAACGAGAAGCTGCAACTCAGAACGACGACGAGTTGGGTCCTCAATCGCCGCGGAATGAACTCCGACGTCAGGGCAATCATGGCGGGCATCGCGGCTCCCATGCTGAGGCCCGTGACGAAACGCAACACGATCAGCATCATCATGGAATGCGTAAACAGGACCGATAGGGTCGCAAGACCGAACGTCGCGACGCTGAAAAGCACCATTCGTCGTCGGCTCAAAACATCCGCAAACGGTGCACAAATAGCGGCCCCTATCATCAAACCGGACAAATTGGCCGCGAACACCGGGCCCAGCATGTTGGGCCCCAAGTTCCAGTCGCGGGCGAGCGCGGGCGCAACGAAGCTCATCATCTGCGCATCGAACCCGTCACAAAACAGTACAAGCGCCCCCAACACCAGAATTGCAGCCTGCAACGCTCCAACGCCGTCGATATTCAACTGATCGACGAGACTCTCCTGCTGCGGCTCTGGCACCGTTGTCATTTGATCCTCCCGTTTCTTATTTTTTCAAGGTCCGCGCCACCGGCCACGCATGAAATCGATATTGAGCTCGCGTCCCACGGCCTTTCATGATCGAGCGGTGGGCAGCCTACGGTAGCGACGTGCATTTCTCATTTCAGCTTGAAAAGCTTTGCGGCGGTCTCGCCGAGAATGTTGCGCTTTGCGCTCTCGGAAAGAAACGGAAGCGACGCGATCCGGGCTGGCGTATCGAAGTCCCAGTGCGGCCAATCGGACGAATATAGCAATTGGGTTTCCGCCTTCATCGCCCGAAACGTCGACTGCAATAATTCCATGTTCGTCGCTTCAAGCGGTTGCGAGGTGAAGTACATCTCGGCCATATACTCGCTGGGCAGGCGCTTTAGGAGCGGGGCATCGGACTGACGAAGCAACCACTCATGATCGAGCCGCTGCATCATGAACGGAACCCATGCGAGGCCGCTTTCGATCCAGATGACCTTGAGACGAGGAAAGCGCTCCGGTAGCGCGTTCATAACCCAGTTGGTGAGATGAACCATGTTGCACGTGACGAACGATAGGGCGTGCACCGAAACGAACCGGTTGACTGCCCGCTCCATCATGTAATCGGGGCCCGCATGAAAGCCGAGCGGCAAACCCCGCTCCTCGAGCTCGGCGTACAGCCGCATGTAGGAAGGATTGTTTACCTGCGCTTGACGCTGACTGGTGACCAGAAAACCGACCACGCCAGGCGTCTCTGCGAATTCGCGGACGGTGCGGACGCATGCCTCCGGATCGCGGAACGGTAGGGCCAGCATCGACTTGATGCGTGGCTCCTTCGCTAGGATACGCGACGTGAACCAGCGATTATAGGCGAAAACCAATTCGGTCTCGACTTGCGCCGAAGGATGCATCCCAATTCCGAGCATGGGCTGCGGAAAGACGACCTGAACGTCTATGCTCATCGCCTCCATCGCGCGGCGAACGAGTGTCAGATCCCGATGTTCGCCCGGCAACGGCGGTACGTTCTCCGCAAGCTGAGCCTGATGGGGTATGCGTCCCCCAACGTCCTGCATCGTTAGGCCCGGCGCGTGGGAACTCATCGCCAAATTCGCGGCGTATGGCCAGTTTTTCGCGATTGCTTGAGCGTTGTACCTCAGAACCGGATCTTGGATATGGGCAAGAATTTCCGACCAGGAGTCCAGTTCCACGTGGTGTGCGTCGGCATCGACGATGAAATACTCGTCGAACTTGTAGCGCTCCGTGTCACGCCTCGCATTGGCCAGGATCTCACGTGTATCGGTGTGGATCGTGATCTCCTGCACCGATCGCCGTCGAGCGAGCGGCGCCGGCACATCTAGGTCTAGCGTAGTCATGGGCCCTGATCTCCTTGAGACGTGCCGGCATCGAGATTGGCTTGGCCGAACCAGAGCGCGAGATCGAATGGATTGAGATCCTGTCCGCGCAACAGCGCGCAGGCCAGGACGACGGTATCTGTCGGGCTGACCTCGCTATCGGCCAAAGGGAGTTCGTAACCCGCGCGCGTGACGGCCGTCGAATAAAGAAGTGCGGTCGCCGTGACCAAGCGTCGGATATCGTCCGCCGGAATCGGCGTTACGGATCGGGCCATTCGCCGGATCTCGGCGGCGATGGCGCCAACGCTGGATGCGCTGCTGTCAGGGGAACACATAGATCCGGCCATGAGCTTCCTCTACAGGGACGCGGCGCAGCCTCATGTCGGCTTTTCCAGCATGACAACCCCTGACGATGCTGAATTCAGCGCCGTGCCAGGGACACGCGATGTGCAGGTCCGATTCATCAAACCGGCTGCCTGAGATCGCGCGGCGTTCATCGAGCATCTCCACGACGCCTGGGACGATGAGTCCTTGGCAGATGGGTCCCCCCATGTGCGCGCAGCGGTTCTCGTACGCATGCAGTTGGCCGTCTACGCGGAATATCCCGACACTGATGTCGCCCGCGTCGACAACGAGTTGGCCGCGCTCGGGCAGATCGGCGCTGGCGCCAGCGTCCCAGCGCCGGGCTTTTGCTTCCAGCTCCATGGATCCTCCCGCGTGCCTTCTTGACGTCGGCTATCGGAAGCCACGTTCGATTTGGACCATATTTCGATCCGTGATATTCGTAAAATGAAAGTATATTATACCCGACTTTCATAATTTGGATATCAGGGCAATGAACGTTTCGCGTCTAAATCTTCGAATGTTGTTTGAGTTCGAGGCCATCCACCGACTGGGCAGTCTAACAGCCGCTGGAGACGCTCTTGGATTGAGCCAACCGGCGTTGAGCCATGCTCTAACGCGCATGCGAGCTACTTTCGACGACGCGCTGTTCGTGAGAACGTCGCATGGCCTAAGACCGACACCCCGAGCCGACGAACTTGCAGCGCGAGCCCGGCGAATACTTGCATTCGTCCATGCGGAGCTCGCGACGATCGCTCCGTTTGATCCCGGTGCATTGGAGCGTGTCTTTACGGTTGGGATGTCGGACGTAGCTCAGATGGTATTCCTACCCAAGCTGATAAGTCGGTTTCGGCTCGAAGCGCCGCATTGTGACCTTACCGCCGTTTCTCTTCGGCCCAGAGAATTAGCGGAGGCGCTGGAAGCCGGTACGGTCGATCTCGCCGTCGGCCCTTTTCCAGATCTTGCGGGCTCATCGTTGAGGAGTGAACCCCTCTTCGAACGTGGTTTCCGTTGCCTATTGTCGGCAGAACATCCTCGAATACGACGTCCGAAAATCACGATGGAGCAGTTTATTGGAGAAGTCCCACTTGGTCGTTTCATCGCCAGGGCGCGTGGAACAATCTTTCGAAGACTTCTTGAAGGCGCGAAAACTAAAACGACGCATCGTAATGAGCGTACCACATGCGCTTTGCATTCCCGGGGTGATTTCGAGTTCAGACCTCATCGCAACCGTACCGCACTCCGTTGCTCTGAGCCTCGCTGCGCACTCCGGTTTGCGCATAGCGACTCCGCCAATCGACACTCCCCCTATCAAGGTTGCCCAGTATTGGAGCTCTCGTTTCGCTGGAGACCCGGCAAGCGTCTGGTTGCGGAGTCTCGTCGGCAACATTTTTCGTGACAATCCTCCGAAGGGAAGCGGCAAGACTTAATTTCGTACGTCGGCGCAATATCACCGCGCGAGCCGCTGAATTTGAATCGGTAGCGCCAGCAGATACCAAGCAAATCGATCAGTTACTCTTTTGCACGGTCATCGGTGACGCGATTTATTGCGATGCTCGCAAACACTCGAACAACCGGGTTGCTATCGAATTTCTTCCAATGCCCGCCACTGAGCAATTGTGGTAGAAGGCCTATCGAACAAGATGGAGAACGAAGTGGCCAAGAAATTAAAGAAGAAAGTTGTTCGGCGTGAATATACCAAAGCAGACGTCAAGGAATTGCGAACTCATTCGAAAGCCAAGACGCCAATAGCCAAAATGATAAAGCTGACCAAAAGAACGGAAGGTTCATTGCGTCAGAAGGCACTAAAGCTTGGAATCAGTCTCGGGCATCGGCGTTGAACGGATTAAAACATGCATGGCCATACCCATCGTGCTGCGCTCGTCGAACTGGCTGCAAAAAGTCGGATTCCGGCAATCTTCCCGTTTAAGGTATTTGCAGAGCTCGGTGGACTGTTGGCGTATTCAGTTGACATTGTCGACATTGCGCGTGGCGTCGCCGACGTCATCGATAAAGTTCTCAAAGGAGCCCGCCCAAGGGACATCCCGTTCTACCAACAGACTAAATTCGAATTGATCATCAATCTCAAAACCGCGAAGGCGTTCGGGATCGGCAATCCCCAAATCTGTTCGCGCTCGCCGACCAAGTGATCGAGTAGTTCTGCCCCCTGCCGGTTTTGGCACATAGCGTCAGTTATTGCGGCGCAGCGACATGTCCGGAGGGGGGGGTAAACCGGACTCCATCACTGACGGTCTCGATTAGACGCTTCTGGGTTAAGGCCGACGTTTATATCTGACCAATTCGCGCGCCAGAGCGGGCAACGTTGCCAAATAAACTCCTCTACAAGCGGCTTATCGGAAATCCCGCGTCTTCACCTTGATGCTGTCGATGTGCAAATCCGGCACGTAGATGTCTCTCGGCTTTGGCCCCTTCGGTGGCACGCTCCGCGGGTCGATGCCCGGGCTGCCGTGGTGGAATTCGTCGCCGCGTCCGTGCGGCAGCGGGAAATTGTCGTCCCGGTCGCCGACGCCGGCGAGATCGGCGGACAGATCAGTCAGATGATTGGCGACGAGATGGACGACGTCGCCCTCACGCTGGATGCGGCCCTGAACGGCGATCATGCCGGCCGCGAGAATGACGCGGCGCTGACGTTCATAGAGCGACGGCCAGATCACCAGGTTGGCGACGCCGGTCTCGTCCTCGATGGTGATGAACATAACGCCCTTGGCGGATCCTGGCTTTTGGCGCACCAGCACCAGGCCCGCCGTTGTCAGCCATTTGCCGTCGCGGGAGTTCATGGCATCGGCACAGGTAACGATGCGACGGCTTACCAGGTCGGCGCGCAGGAAGCTCGCTGGATGCTGGCGCAGCGTGAGGCCGACGTGCCGGTAGTCCTCGACGACCTCGCCGCCCGACGTCATCGGCTGCAGCACCACTGTCGGCTCGCGAACTTCCTCGATGGTTCGGGCTTCTCGGGCCGCTGCAGCCGTGAACAATTCAAGCGGTTCGTCCCGTAGCGCCTTCAACGGCCACAGCGCTTCGCGCCGTGCCAGTCTCAGCGATTCATTCATCGCGTCCGCCTCGGCCAACTGCACGAGGGAGGCGACCGGGACATCCGCCCGGCGCCAGAGATCGTCGACGGACTCGAACGGTCGGTCGGCGCGGGCGGCGACGATTTCGGCGCCGTCCTTGTTGGACAGGCCGCGCACCTGTCGAAATCCCAGCCGGACCGCGAACTTGTCGTCTTCGACCGGCTCCAGCGTGCAGTCCCAACGCGAGCCATTGATGCAGATCGGCCTGATCTCGACGCCATGGTCTCTGGCATCGCGCACGATCTGCGCAGGCGCGTAGAATCCCATCGGCTGGGCGTTCAGCAGCGACGCGCAGAATACGTCCGGATGCCAGCATTTCATCCAGGATGAGGCGTACGCAATGAGGGCGAAGCTCGCCGCGTGGCTTTCGGGAAAGCCGTAAGAGCCGAACCCCTCAAGCTGGCTGAAGGTCTTCTCGGCGAACTCCTTGTCGTAGCCGCGCTCGACCATGCCGTTGACGAGCTTATCCTTGAACTTGGATACGCCTCCGGTGAACTTGAACGTGGCCATGGCGCGGCGAAGCTGGTCGGCCTCGCCCGGCGTGAAGCCGGCACACTCGATCGCGACCCGCATGGCCTGTTCCTGGAACAGCGGCACGCCCAGCGTCTTGCCGAGGACCTTCTCCAGTTCCGGCTTGGGGTAAACGACAGGTTCCTTGCCTTCGCGCCGGCGCAAATAGGGATGGACCATGTCGCCCTGGATCGGGCCAGGACGCACGATGGCGACCTCGATGACGAGATCGTAGAAGGTCCGTGGTTTCATGCGCGGCAGCATCGCCATCTGGGCGCGGCTCTCGATCTGGAACGTGCCGAGCGTGTCGGCCTTGCGGATCATGGCGTAGGTGCGCGGGTCTTCCGAAGGGATGGTCGCAAGATCCAGTTCGATGCCTTTTACCTCGGCCAGGAAATTGAACGCTCGCTTCATGCAGGTGAGCATGCCGAGCGCGAGACAGTCGACCTTCATGAATTTCAGGGCGTCGATGTCGTCCTTGTCCCATTCGATGACCTGGCGGTCAGGCATCGCCGCGGGTTCGATCGGCACCAATTCGTCCAGGCGGTCGTGGGTCAGCACAAAGCCGCCCGGATGCTGGGACAGATGCCGCGGCGTTCCGATCAATTCTCGGGCGAGAACGATCGCCAGCTTGAGCCGCCGGTCCTCCAGGTTGAGATTGAGTTCCTCGGCATGTTTGGGTTCGACGCCTTCCTCGGACCAGCCCCAGACCTGGGATGAAAGTAGCTTGATCAGGTCCTCCGTCAGGCCCAACGCCTTGCCGACGTCGCGTAGCGCGCCCTTGGCCCGGTAACGGATGACGGTCGAGCACAATGCGGCATGGTTGCGGCCGTAGGTCTCGAACACCCATTGCATCACAATCTCACGGCGTTCGTGCTCGAAGTCGACGTCGATGTCGGGCGGCTCGCGGCGTTCCTCGGAGACGAAGCGCTCGAACAGCAGGTCGTTGCGCTCCGGGTCGATCGACGTAATGCCCAGCACATAGCAAACGGCTGAGTTGGCCGCGGATCCGCGACCCTGGCACAGGATGTCCTTGGACCGCGCGAAGCGGACGATCGAGTTCACGGTCAGGAAGTAGGGCGCATATTGGAGGCGCTCGATCAGGCGCAGTTCATGCTCGAGCTTCGGAAGGACCTCGTCGGGCACACCTTCAGGGTAGCGTTGTGCAGCACCCTCCCAGGTCAATTTCTCCAATGCTTCCTGAGGCGTTAGGCCCGGCATTGTCCGCTCTTCCGGGTACTGGTAGGCGAGTTCGTCCATGCTGAAGGTGCAGCGCCCGGCGATCTCGCCTGTTCGAGCAACCGCTTCGGGATACCGAGAAAACAAGCGCGCCATCTCATCCGGTGGCTTGAGATAGCGGTCCGCGTGCCGCTCGCGGCGGAAGCCGGCCTCGTCGATCGTGACGTTGTGCCGGATGCAGGTGACGACATCCTGCAGAATGCGCCTTGCCGGCTCATGAAACAGGACGTCGTTGGTGACGACGGTCGCCACCCGGTAACGTTGCGCCAGGTTGTTGAGCTCATGAATCCGCATCTGATCGTTGGGACGCCGGCGCAGCGTTAGCGCCATGTAGGCCCGGTCACCAAACGTGTCGCGCAGACGGCGAAGCCGTAGCGCGCAGGCATCGTCGGCCACGTCCGGAATGAGCACGGCGATCAATCCCTCCGACCAGTCGATCAGGTCTTGCCAGTTCAGGATGCATTTCGCCTTGCCGCCGCGTTTCTTGCCGACCGAGAGCAGGCGGCAAAGCCGGGAGTACGCCCGCCGGTCGGTCGGATAGACCAGGACGGACATGCCGTCGGCGAGATCGAGACGGCAGCCGACGATCAGCCCCACGCCGGTCACTTTCGCGGCTTCATGGGCCCGGACGATGCCGGCTAGACTGTTGCGGTCGACGACGCCAAGCGCCGCGATCCCGAGCAGAGCTGCGCGCGCAAACAGTTCTTCGGAGGAGGACGCTCCGCGCAGGAACGAGAAGTGCGACGTGACCTGGAGCTCGACGTAACCGCTCATCCGAAGATCCCGTGCAAAAACCACTTGTGGGATCCGGTCGCGGCGTCCTCGCCGTCGCCGGCACGGAAGATCCAGTAGCGCTCGCCGGCGTCGTCCTCGACCTGGAAGTAGTCGCGGACCGCGATAAGCTCGGCATCGCGCTTCCACCACTCGCCGAACACCCGCTCCGGACCATCGGCCCGCCTGACGCGGCGCCGGGTGCCCCGCCAGGTGAAATGGACCGGCGGATGGTCAGGCAGCAGAGCGACGGTCTCGATGGGCTCAGGCGGGGCTAATAACCGGGCTGGGCGGGGCCAATGGGTGGGCCATCCACCTCCAGTATCCGGCGCCGCTGCGGCGACCCGGTGCACCGACCGCTCTGGAACGTCGCTCGCCACCGGTGCAAACCGATACAGGCGGGTCTCGCCGACCCGGTTGGACAGGATGTCGATCAATCCGGAAACATCCGCCTCCGGCTCGTCGATCAGCGACGAGATCGCCTGCTTGGTCGCGAACGGCTCTGCCGCGGTCGCAGCGAGCCGCATGATCTCGATTCCGAAACCCGGATCGACCTTCTCGATCTTGTCGCACAGCAGCCGCGTCAGCCGCTTGACGTCGCGGACGGGTCGCGCCGTTCCGACCCGGATCGCCTGCACGCGGTTGTCGACCAGCCCGAACAGCAGATCGAGGCGCCTGGCTCCGAGACCCCGCAACTCTAACTCCTGGCAGAGCTTCACAGTAAGTTTGGCAACATATCGCGCGATGGTTTCCGGAGCTCCGATCGGTTCGGCGAATAGCTGCTGGGTCTCGACGATGTCCGGAGTTCGGACGGGCTCGATGGGGTCGCCGGTCCGGCCCGTTGCCTGGTCAAGGCGGCGGCCCAGTTCAGGGCCGAACCTCAAGGTGAGAGGCGCACGCGGCGTCGCCAGCAGATCGGAGATGCGCTCGAAGCCGAGTTTGCGTAGGTCATCGACGGTATCTCGCGGAAGGCGCAGCGCCGCGATCGGCAGCGGCCTGATCCGCTCGGCACTCTCCCGCTCCGTAACGAAGAGCTTTGGCCGTGCTGCAAACCGGGCGAGGGCGTGCGCAGCGCCTCTGGTGTCCGCGATCGCCGCGCGGGCGGCTATGCCGACCGCCTCCAGGCGCGAGATCATGTCGCCAAGCATGGCGTCCTCGCCGCCATGAAGATGGCTGGCGCCGGTCGCATCGATGACCAGACCGTCCGGATCGTCGGCGGCCACGACCGGAGAATAGCGCAATGCCCAGACGGCAAGACGCTCGAGCGCCTCGGCGTCAGCGACGGGATCCGCGTGATGGATGACAAGCTCCTTCACCAAAGCCTGCGCCTTCGTGGCCGGCATTCCGACGCGCAAGCCGGTCCTTATCGCGGCTGCGTTGACCGCGACGACTTCGCGGCGTCGTCCGGTTTGGCCGACCAGCACCAGCGGGATCGCTGCATCAGGCGCTGCGGCGCCCATCTTGCGCCGGAGCCGATCGGTCGGCCACGTCGGCAGGTAAAGCGAGACGACCCTGGACATCACACGCATCCACTACAAAGTCCGCGCTTTCGCCGGCGCGGCATCGGATCAGTTCGAGCAACCAACGGGCACGGCCGACGCCGGGCACCGGAAGCGGTGTCGACGGCAGGGTCGACACCCGCCACCTCGTCGCCGACGCCGTCGGCTGTCCGAAATCTGCGGCTTCCGTCTGTCGACGCCAGCGTCGAACTGCGATCGCGATGGATCCGGACGCTTCAGCGGCGAGCGACAACCGCCGCGACGACGTCATCGAAAGCCGCGCCACCTCGGCGACCACGGCACCAAGTCCGCCGTGACGCACGCCTTCCTCGAAGCACGCCAGCACCGATTTCTCGTCGCAGGCATCGACGTAGATCACGCGGTCCGCATCGAGACCGACCTGGGCCAGCGCCGGTGCGAACAGGTCCTGCCGGGTGATGCACCAAAGGACCTTGCCCTTGGTCCGCGCCGCGATGCCGGCCGCGAACAGGGCGGCCGCTGCGCCGTCGATGGCGGCGTTGCCGCCGCCGGCGACCTCGTGCAGCGCCCCGAGCGCCAGTCCGCCGCCAGGAAGGCGGCTGTCGATGGCCTCGACGCCGAACGGGAGCACGGTCCGCGCACGCAGCGGAACGCCCTCAAGGCGTTGAATCTGCTCGCGAAGCCGCAGGACGGCGGGTGGCTGGACCGAAGCACTCATGCCCTCTTCAAACGTTTCCAGGACGGGATTGTTCTTGATTTGTTCGCATCGGCAGGTAAGAGTCAATCTGCCGATCCGGTTCCAGAGCGACGACTTCGCGCCCAAAGACGCAGAAGCCGTTGTGACTACGACGGGAATCACGGAGTCTGATTTTTTCACCCAAGGACGATCGACCCCGTGCCGGCAGCCGCCTACCTCGACAGCCTCAATCCGGAACAGCGGCGCGCCGTCGAGCATGGCGCAGTGGGGCAGGGCCCCTTTGCGCCGCTGCTGGTCATCGCCGGCGCCGGATCCGGCAAGACCAACACGCTGGCCCATCGGGTAGCCCACCTGATCGTCAACGGCGCCGATCCGCGCCGCATCCTGCTGATGACGTTTTCGCGCAGGGCAGCCTCGGAGATGGCCAAAAGGGTCGAGCGGATCGCCCGCAAGGTGATGGGCGACAACGCCGGAGTGATGACGGACGCCTTGGCCTGGTCCGGCACCTTCCACGGCATCGGCGCCCGGCTGCTGCGCGACTACTCTGACCAGATCGGTCTCGATCCCGCCTTCACGATCCACGATCGCGAGGACTCCGCCGATCTGATGAACCTGATCCGGCACGAAAGAGGATTTTCCAAGACCGAGAGCCGGTTTCCGACCAAGGGCACGTGCCTTTCGATCTATTCGCGCTGCGTCAATGCCGAGACCGCGATAGAGCAGGTACTCGGGGCGTCGTTTCCTTGGTGTTCCGGTTGGGCGGCCGAACTGAAGGAACTGTTCGCGCGCCTATGTCGAGGCCAAGCAGAAGCAGAACGTGCTCGATTACGACGATCTGCTTTTGTACTGGGCGCAGACCATGAGCGATCCAGCGCTGGCCGACGACATCGGCGGCCGCTTCGATCACGTGCTGGTCGACGAATACCAGGACACCAACCGGCTGCAGTCGTCGATCCTGCTGGCGCTGAAGCCCGGCGGCCGTGGCCTCACCGTGGTCGGCGACGACGCGCAATCGATCTACTCGTTCCGGGCGGCCACCGTGCGCAACATCCTCGACTTTCCGAGTCAGTTCTCGCCGCCGGCCAGCATCATCACGCTCGACCGCAACTACCGCTCGACGCAGATGAT
The DNA here is from genome assembly GCA_963734795.1 of uncultured Alphaproteobacteria bacterium. Lineage (GTDB taxonomy): Bacteria > Pseudomonadota > Alphaproteobacteria > Rhizobiales > Xanthobacteraceae > Bradyrhizobium. Next base: position 604,056 of record CAVTIW010000002.1, on the reverse strand, counting down.
CCTTGCCGCCGCCAACGGCGTCATCGATCTGGCCAAGGAGCGCTTCACCAAGAACCTCTGGACCGAACGGACCTCAGGCGCGAAGCCGCAGCTCGTCACGGTGCGCGACGAAGCCGACCAGGCCCGCTGCATTGTCGAACGCATCCTTGAGAACCGTGAATCGGGCACGCTGCTGAAACAGCAGGCGGTGCTGTTCCGGACCTCGAGCCACAGCGGGCCGCTCGAGGTCGAACTGACCCGACGCAACATCCCGTTCGTGAAGTTCGGCGGGCTGAAGTTTCTCGATGCTGCCCACATCAAGGACATGCTGGCGCTGCTGCGCTTCGTCGAAAATCCCCGTGACCGCGTTGCCGGCTTCCGGTTGCTGCATCTTCTGCCCGGCGTCGGACCGGCATCCGCGCAGCGCGTGCTCGATCACATGGCAGAGGCGGCAGACCCGATCGCGGCCCTTTGCAATCTCGCGTCGCCACCGCGCGCCGGCGATGACTGGAAGACATTCGTTCAGGCGGTCGGCGATTTGCGGTATTCGGAATGGCCATCGGACCTGGAACGGGCACGGCTGTGGTACGAACCGCATCTCGATCGCATCCACGAGGACGCCGAGACGCGCCGCGCCGATCTGATCCAGCTCGAGCAGATCGCTAGCGGCTATCCCTCGCGCGAACGTTTCCTGACCGAATTGACGCTCGACCCACCGGATGCCACCAGCGACCAGGCCGGAGTGCCGCTTTTGGACGAGGACTATTTGATCCTGTCGACCGTCCACTCCGCCAAGGGACAGGAATGGAAGTCGGTGTTCGTGCTGAACGTCGTCGACGGCTGCATTCCGTCGGATCTCGGAGCAGGCACGTCCGCGGAAATCGAGGAGGAACGCCGTCTGCTGTACGTGGCGATGACCCGCGCCAAGGACGACCTGCATCTGGTGGTGCCGCAGCGTTTCTTCACCCACGGGCAGCACGCGCAAGGCGACCGCCATGTCTATGCCTCAAGGACCCGGTTCATTCCGGACCGGCTGCTGAGCCTGTTCGAGAAAACCGTGTGGCCGGTTGCGGTGGCCGGCGCCGCGGCGCGTGCCCCAAGTCAGGGTCCGCGCATCGATGTCGGCGCCCGCATGCGAGGCATGTGGCGGTAGGAGTTTTCCAAGTGTGTAATCTTTATTCGATGACCACGAACGTCGAAGCTACGGGCCCGGCCACTACGCCCCGTTGTTCGACGTCGATACGCGACACGATGAGATCCTTTGGGAACTCTGGATCGACGGTTTCGACACCGCCCTGCAGCTTCGTCCTGGAGCTTGGGCTAGAGTGCGGGGTGGCGATGCGTGCGCGCGCAGTGCTTTGGCGGGCCTGGTCACGCTTGTGAAGATTGACCGCGGCGAAAGCACGCTTCCGAAAAATTGGTCGACGACCTGACTGCCAAGGCTCCTGATCTTATCCCGCACTACATCGAAACCCTCAATGCCTGGAGGATCAGCCAGCAAGTTGCCGGCCAATTTAGACCCAAGGCACCAAACTTCGGAAAGGTGGGTCGCAACGAGCCGTGCCCCTGTGGTTCGGGAAAGAAATACAAGCGGTGTTGTGGTCTGAACTAACCATCTTAACCGCGATACCATGCCGTCAAATGGTATGGCAGTGTTACGCCATCCGATGCATGATAACCTCCACGTGGAAGCTCCTGAGCAATGCGGCGCGCAGGTCAGTCGTGGCTCTCCCGAAATAGGGCCTGGCTAGGCGAAAAATTGCAGCGCCGCGACCATTGAAGCGACGCTTTAGACGAAACCTCAGATGAAACCTCAGCCTCAATCAACGACGCAGGAAGTTTTGGCGGGCCCAGTCGAGCGCGTGACTTTTCACAACGTGGAATCCGGCTTTTGCGTCCTGCGGATCAAGGCGCGCGGCCACCGGGAATTGGTCACGGTGATTGGGCATGCTCCGGTCATCTCCGCCGGCGAGTGGATTACGGCATCTGGCGAGTGGATCAATGATCGAACTCACGGCCAGCAATTTAAAGCGAAGTTTCTGAAGACCTCGGAACCGACGTCGCTCGACGGCATCGAAAAATACCTCGGCTCGGGTATGATACGCGGTATTGGGCCAGTCTACGCCCAAAAGCTCGTGCGCGCTTTCGGTGTAAAGGTGTTCGATACGATCGAGGCGGAGCCCGAGCGCTTGCGCGAGGTCATAGGCATCGGCGCTGTCCGAGCCAGCCGCATCACTGCGGCTTGGGCAGAACAGAAGATCATTCGCGAAATCATGGTCTTCCTACACAGCAACGGGGTCGGCACGGCGCGAGCGGTGCGGATTTTCAAGACCTACGGCGCCGATGCCGTGCAGGTCATGTCCGAGAACCCCTATCGCCTGGCTCGGGATATTCGGGGCATAGGCTTCAAGACAGCCGACGCGATTGCCATGAAGCTCGGGATCGAGAAGACGGCCATGATCCGCGTCCGAGCAGGCATCTCGTTCGCGCTCACCGAGGCTATGGACGAGGGACACTGTGGCCTTCCGACGAACGAATTGATGCCGCTGGCAGAGGAGCTGCTCGATGTTCCGATGGAACTCGTTCGGGCGGCACTTGATCTAGAAACATCGGAGGGCACGGTCGTTGCTGATAGTGTCGGCGAAATACACTGCGTATTTCTAGCAGGATTGCATCGGGCCGAGCGCATCATCGCCGAGCGTCTGGTTCGGCTTGCCAACGGTAAGCTCCCTTGGGCGTGGATTGATCCAGAAAAGGCCTTGCCGTGGGTCGAGGAACGGATCGGGCTTTCCCTTGCCGAAAGCCAGGTCGCCGCCATTAAGCTCGCGCTTATGTCGAAGACCCTGGTGATGACCGGAGGGCCGGGGGTCGGGAAGACCACCATTGTCAAAGGTATTCTGCGCATTCTCGCAGCAAAAGGCGTGCGGCTCCTGCTGTGTGCGCCAACCGGTCGCGCCGCCAAGCGGATGACCGAGGCGACCGGCTTTGAAGCCAAAACTATTCACCGGCTGCTCGAAGTCGACCCAAAGACTGGCGGGTTCAAGCGCGGCGACGACAATCCTCTCGATTGTGACCTGCTGGTTATCGACGAAGCTTCCATGGTGGACGTAATGCTGATGCACGCGCTCACGAAGGCCGTGCCTGCCACCGCCGCTCTCTTGATTGTCGGCGATATCGACCAGCTCCCTTCCGTAGGACCGGGGCAAGTGCTCGCGGATGTAATCTCTTCCGACGCCATACCAGTGGTGCGATTGACCGAGGTGTTCCGGCAGGCTGCGCAAAGCCGCATCATCACTACCGCCCACCGTATCAACCAAGGCATAATTCCCGATCTTACCCCGCCCGAAAACGACAGCGATTTCTACTTCGTTCAGGCGGAAGAGCCTGAAATCGCCGTGCAGCGCATCGTCGAGCTCGTGAAAGCCCGGATTCCTGCGCGCTTCGGTTTCGATCCCATCCGCGACATTCAGGTCCTGTGCCCGATGAATCGAGGTGGCGTTGGCGCTCGCTCGCTCAATATTGAGCTGCAAGCGGCATTGAATCCAGCGGGCGACCAGAAGATCGAGCGCTTCGGGTGGACTTTCGCGCCAGGCGACAAGGTAATGCAAATCCAAAACGACTACGACAAGGAAGTCTACAACGGCGACATCGGATACATCGATGGGGTCGATCTCGACGACGGGGAGCTTGTAGCCAGCTTCGACGGCCGGTCTGTCACTTACGCGTTTGGTGAACTCGACACGCTGGTGCCTGCTTACGCCGCGACTATTCACAAGAGTCAGGGCTCAGAATACCCCGCAGTTGTGATTCCAGTAATGACACAGCATTACGCCATGTTGCAACGAAATCTGCTTTATACCGGTGTCACCCGCGGCAGGAAGCTGGTCGTGCTGGTCGGTCAGAAGAAGGCTGTCGCCATCGCTGTTCGGAATGTCTCCGGGCGCAGGCGATGGTCGAAACTAAATGAATGGCTGCGCGGGGCATAATCAAGATACCAGTCGTTGGTGCCGCGACATTCATAGCTTTGCTTTCTACAACAACACACGGCAATCATCCATTCCTACCCGAACGCGAAAAATGTTCAAAGGCGAGACGCGTATGGCGCCAGGTATGCGAGGAGACGCGACCGCCATATTCCGGGAACGCCAAAAAGGGCGCTGGTTTCGGGTGGTTCTGTCCGCTTTTTACAGCGTAACCGTGGGGAAATTGAGTTTTCTGATCGCGTTGTGGATCGTTGCTGCTGGTGCCAGTTTTTTTGTCGCTCCACGCCCTATACTATTGGCTTTCCCGAATCAGGCGGAGAGCCAGCATAAATCCCAAAGTTCGGAATCTCGTTCTGACCGAATCCCAAGAGGCTTGCCTTGTCGCACTTAGATCCCGCAAAGAGTTCAAAGACTGATATTGCAATACAAGCCAAGCTTGATCTCAAGAAAGCAGCAAAGGCACTCGAAGCATTGAAGGAACTCGGGCTTGCCAAGCGTGGCGAGATGAATAGTTGGCATCCCACTGGACGGGGAAGGAAGTGTCGATTTAAGGCAATTCCGGATCGAATTCGGCGTGGTAGCGCACTTCCTGGCCCTGGCGCTCGGCGTCTGCTCGATGTTTTAGACCGGCCGATGCAGGGCAATGAACTCGCCGAAAGGTTAGGCATCACTCTTCAAAGAGTTCGTCAGCTGGTGGTCAAACTTCATGCGCAAGGACTTGTGAAATTCGGGGACTCAGAAAGAATTCTTGTGGTCGTCACGCGCACTAAGGACAAGACTATTTTGCTGTCACGCGATGAGGCGCGCGTGCTTTCGGCAATCCCGGACGCCTATGCAACGAATGCCACAAAGATAAGGCTCGCAGTTTCGCTCCCTGAGAAAAATGTTCAGCAGATCCTTGATCGCTTTGTTGCGAGACACTTTGTCGTAGCGCAGGATGGATTTACTGATAAAGCAATCTATCAGATCACTACGGCCGGATTGAAGCATCCGCAACGCCACCCGGACGTCCGCTTCGCGCATGCGCCTCGGCTACCCGTCGAATCAGATCGCGTTCGCGCGGTGCTCTCGGCTATACGCGATGCACGATCACTGCGGATCAGAGATTTGAAAAATGCACTAGAAATACCGCAACCTTCGATAAATGCTCTCATGCAATATCTAAAGCGGAAGGCATTAGTGCAAAAAACCGGCAATGAGCAGGCCGCGCCTTATTCATTGACAGAAAAGGGGCTCGACGCCCTAACAGAAATGGCACGACGACACGCTGCATAATATGTTGCGTTGGGTTCATTTGGCCGATTGGCCGGAGGTGGGCAACGGCCAAGCCGGGGCTGGTTGGGGACGGAGCAGGGCCCGAGAGGCAAGGGTCACACGTTCGAATCGTGTCGGGTGCGCCAGCAATCACAAAAGCCCCTGATTTTGTGGATTAATTCGATAGTTCAATAGCTTCGTCCTGCCGCACTGGTATCAAGCGGTAGGATCAACGATGCGTGTTGGAATGGGTCTGATCAAGAACGAACACGGCGTCTTCCATGTGCGCCGGAAGGTGCCGAAGGCACTCGAAGTAGCCACCGCAAGGGCGATGGGTGTCCCCAAAGAGCGCGTCTCGTGGCTGAAGGAGACGCTGGGGACCAAGGACGAAAAGCAGGCCAAGGTCCTCGCGAAGCCCGTCATGATGAAGTTCGACCGCATCCTTGCGCAAGCTGAGGCGCTACTCGTCGAACACCCGGTACGCACAGAATTGACCGAAGCCGAAATCAAGCAGATCAGCGATTACTTCTATGCCTACGAGCTTCGCGAGGATGAAGACCTGCGTGCTGGCGGCGTCGGTGATGAGAGGCGCAAGAGCGGATACTCTGTCGCGAGTTAGCCATGGACCAGGCAGTCGAGAAGGCGACCGCAAGTGAACTGGGGCGTCACGAAGGGGAGATCGAACCCGTCTCGCTGCACGTTGACCGCGTTCCCGAGCCAAAGACCGGCAATGGAGCGGCGAAGGTTGGCGAGGAGGGCGCCGACTTTGCTGTCACGCTTGCCCCATGACAGAAGACGAGGGTTTGGTCCGGATTAGACGCGAACTGCAGCGCCTCGCCGGTGACCGCGGTGGGCTGAACGGATCGCGGTTGGTGCAGCGCTTGGCGGACGGGTTGGAGATTTCGAACCTTGAAGTTCGTCACAGCCTCCTCGCGCTCGCCCGGGCGGGAGTCGTCAACAATATAGGGCCGACCGGAGATGGCTTGGGGCGCGTCAGCATCCTTCAGCGTTTGCCGGAGCCGATGACGACCGCTCCGGAGCATGAGCGGCAGTGGCGGGACCTGATCTCGTCGCGAAACCTGGATCCGGTGCTGACGACCGCGTTGGCGGACGCCGGAATGGCCTTGGTGGGCCTTTCGCGCGGCGACATGGAGCATCTACTCGAGGGCTTTCTCCGCCTCGTCGCGGATCGGGATAAATTCGCCGGCCGCGACCCCTATGAGATCAGCGCCAAATACCTGCTGGGCTCGTCGAAGATTTTGGCAAAGTTGGGCAAGGCGCTTTCGGTAGCGGGAATATCGGTTTCATCTTTCGGGACACGGCCTCGGCACATGCTGGGGGCCGGTCCGGATCGAAGCAAGTTCACCCTGCTCGTCGAAAATCCGGAATGCTTCGAGCGGCTGATCGGGCTCGGACTCTGCGGAGCGTATCACCGTCATCGCCACCTACGGCTACGGCATAACCTGGTCGGGAGTGGGGGTCGAAGGTCGGTTGGACCGCATCAAGATCGCGCGCGTCGCTGGCACACCGCCACCCACGCTTGCGGAGGCCGTTGGGGTCGGCACTTGTTCTTTTTGGGGAGACCTCGACCTGGCCGGTCTCGATATTTACATCAAGCTGCGCGTGCTTGTCCCGCATCTCGCTTTGAGCGCGCTCTACGGTCCGATGCTGGTCGCCGCCGCGGACAACGCGACAAGCCATCCGTACTGTGCGCTGGTGGACAAGCTTGGTCAGGTCGAGAGCATCAGCAGCTACGACGTCGTGGCGCGCCTAGCTGCTGCTTGCCGCCTCCGCGCGGTCGATCAGGAATACGTTTCCGACGCTGACATTCTTGCGCTCTCGGAGCGGGTTCTGGAGGGGACGGACGATGACGAGTTCATCGTCCGGAAGGCGTCAGGCTTGGTGGTCAGCGGGAAAGAGGCTTAATCAGTTTTGCGGATGGCCTCCCGCGGGCGTGGCGTTTTGCAAGTCGTTGCTGGTTTCAGCGGAGTAATATTGTTTGACCTTGGAGTGGTCGCTTAGGTTTCTCGGGCGGTATGGCGTCCGCTCATAATAGTGCTGGACGCGATCTTTTGCCGCGAATTGATCGAGAACGGTTGAATGCAAGATCGCCTCGTCCTGGATTTCGCGCAGACCCTGGTTCCACTTGAAGCGTCCGCCGAAAAAACCGGGCTCGCGCGCATCGTGCTGCGGCCCGAGGGGGTCGGGGTTGAGTTGCAGGTAGCGGTCATCGACCTTGATGCCGTTACCGGTCGGCGTCTTGCCGTCGGGTAGGTTCACCGCGGCATGGACCATCCAGCCGAGCGAGATGTCGGAGAGCCGTGCATCGTTTTCAGGATAGCTGCCGCCGATGTCGGAGTGGTTTCCGGCGAACCAGACCTGGTCGAGCCAATCGGGGTATTCGTCCGGACGTTCGGGGCCCTTGTTGTGGGCGCTGCCCCAGATCACGCGGTCAAAGTCTGCTCGGTTCTCGTCGATCGACAGCGCGTGCCGCGCGTACCAGACCTTGTTGTTGAGGTGCAGGTCGTAGAATTTCATCTTCGGCGAGGCGAGGTGCCACCGCTGCCACCAGTGCCCCGGCAGGCCGGCGGCGAACTTGAGGTGCGTGATCGCGTAGCCGATCGCCGTCGCGAGAACGCCGATCCCGGCGAGCGTCAGGAAGGTCGGCAGGAACTGGAAGAGAAGGAAGGACTGGGCGAAGCTGATGGCGGCCAGCGCCAACGCCGCTCCACCGAGCAGTGCTGCCGACAGCAGGTAGCTTCCAAGTGAGGCGACGGTGTCGAACACGCCAATGAAGAATGGTACCGTGTTGGGCTCGCCGTTATCGTCGGCCCCGTACTTCTGCCGGAAGTTAGCCGCGAGCGCGTTGCGCTGCTCCAAATACGCCGTATCCTTCGGCGAACTGACGAACTGATAGACCTGCCTCACCGCCTCCTTGGCGATTGCCGTCGATCGGTCGACGTCGCGTCGCAGCGGCTTTCCGTCCGGCATCCTCGTGGGCACACCGCAGAGCGAGAGCACCACTGCGAGGCACCTGACTGTGTAGGCGCCGCGGCTGAAGCCGAACAGGAAGATTCGGTCGCCGGGCTGGTATACCCGCAGGATCCAGGCATAGCAGTCGATGATGTTGGTGGTGATGCCGAGACCTGTCGCCTGGCTGGCGACGTTATGCAGCCATCGCCATGCGCGGGTGACGAAGAAGGTGCCGTGGGGCCGCTGGGAGCCGAGGCCGGCGTCGTAGAACGCAAGCTGCTGGCTGGCATTGATATCGGTGTCAGGACCGCATCGCGTGGCGCGGTAGAGCTTGTAAATGTTTGACCGGTTCTCGTCAGGCCGGAGGCCGCCGGCCTGACCTGTGCCGTCCGAAAAGATCAGGATATTCTTGGGCATGGCGTCCTCGGCGGTCAGAGCGAGTGGAAGGGAACGAAGGGCTCGGCCTCGCGGTCGAAGAAGTGTCGGCGCAGTTCGGGCAGTTGCTCGCGAGCTTCGGTGAAGCCGCGGTTCTTCATTTCCGCGATGCGTGCGGCGTCGTCCATCGTGTAGCGGCCGGCCGGTGCCGTCTGGTCGACGCGCCAGATCGCACGATGATCGTGGCCGTCGCCGGTAACGATTTTCGCGGTGCCTAACGCGCTATGCGACTGTCCGGCCATGAAAAGGCGCGCAAGCGACGAGGCCATCGGAAGCTTGCCCTTCCAACGGGGAGGGGCCTTGACGTCGTGGATGGTGCCGATGCTGAGGATCTTCAGCCGGTCGGCAGGCCAGTTCAGCATTCCCAGCGCTTCGATCGTGGCAACGCCGATCGGATTGTTCGCCCATACGCCGCCGTCAACGAGTTCGATGGCATCGCCCGTCATGTGCGGCTTAAGGAAGGTTGGGGCGGCTGCGGTCGCCATTGCCGCGTCCACAGCCCGCACGCGGTAGTCGGTCTCGAGCCGGGGATGGTGGGCCGTCTTGTAGATATAGACGCGCTCGAGCATGGGGTGCCATGCGGGGACAACCAGGCGGATCCGGCTCTCACCAAGCCGGCGTTCGCCAAGAATCCCGGCGAGGGCGTCGTGCATCGGCTGCGACGAGTATTTCGAGCCGACCCAGTGCAGCGCACCGCGCAGACGCTGCCGCACGAAGTTGCCGAGAATACCATGCTGCTGATCGAAGATGGCAGGTCCCTGCTCCTCGTAGAGCTTGAGAATATCCTTTGCCCTGAGGCCGAGCCCCAGACCGATCGCGATGATGCCGCCGGTGGACGTGCCGGCGATCAGGTCGAAGTAGGATCCGATGGGTTTGTCGAGATGCTCTTCCAGCTTTGCGAGAAATGCGGCGGGAAATACGCCACGGATGCCGCCGCCGTCCAGCGACAGGATCTTGTAGGCGGGCGGCTTGCTCATGATGCGCTCCTCGCGGCGGTGCTGGACGCCGGGCGGGGTCCGAAGCGGCGTCGGCCTGGCATGTCCGGGATTTCGGGCGGGTGCTCGCCGCCGCCCTTCCACTCGTCCGAAGCGAGCCAATCTTCGAAATAGAACAGCCAGAGCGACGTCCAGGGGACGATCGTCTGGTCCAGTCTCATCCAAGGCCGCCATTCCTTGGTTCCTGGCAAATAGAGGCAGAGACGAGTCGGGTTCGGGTAAATGTGCGGAAGATTGCGCCCGCCAGCGAGCTCGTGGAGATCCGGCTCTTCGACGAAGACGTCCGGGTCCAGGTCGTGGCCCATCTCAATCCGGATACGGTAGACGCGACTGAGAGCCGACGGCGTCGTTTCGTAGGTCCATGCGAAGCGGCCGGCACGCAGGATGCCGTCGCCCGCGCTGAGAGGATTGCCGCGCAGGTTGATGAACTGCTGCGCCACCGTCAGCGCTCTTGGTCGCCCGTGGCGCATTGGTTCACCGCCGCCCGCCGAAGAAGGTGTTGCCGCGCACAGGCGTTGCGCCGGCGGCGGTGCCGACGATCAGGCCGGCTGGCTTGCTCACGGACAGCCGGCCTAGGGTGCGAGCTCTGCTCACCCCCTCGGTAAGCGAGTCCATCGCCTTGTTCGCGGGCGCGGTCCCGAAGATGCTGCCCAAAAGGCGCCGGACTTGATCGAGGCCCTGTGCGCTGGCGAGATGCTCAATGTCTGCGGCGGCCTGGCCGTGCCACGAGAAGAATGCCTGCGCACGCTCGGGGTGCTTGTTCCATTTCTCGCAGAAGTTCTCGCCGGCGGTGGTCTGGTTCCACAGATACCAGACCGTGCGTCCCTCGAACGTGGCGGTCTGCAGCATGGCGGGCATCCAGCGCAATACGTCAACGATCAGATCCAGTTCGTGGTCGTATTCGAACTGATTGACGCAGTATTCGTAGGCGCGCGAGGCGAGGGTCGTGATGATGATCGACAGCGGCGCGAGACCATCGTCGTCGTCGATGAAGTGCACGTCGCGGTGGCGCTTGGCGATCTGCACAATGCGTCGCAGGATACCCTTCAAGCGCTTGTCATCGGGATACGACTCCACCTGCGTGTCGGCGCGGGCGCTGTCGTAGGCCTTGCCGAATACCGACCGGATGCGCGGCTGCAGCGCCGCTCGCCGCTCGAACTTCGCGCGGTAGCCCATCGGGTTGGAGGCCTTCCACGCCTTCAGTGCCTTGTCCGGAACGAGTTCGCCGCCGAAGCGGCATTCCGGATTGGGGATGGATGGTGTGATGTCCAAGTGGAATTCGTTGGCATAGTCGAGACGCCAGCAGCGTGCCATCTCCACGAGCAGCGGAGCGTACTTGGCGTTGCTCTGGAGGCGGTCGCCGATCCGCTGCTTGAGCAGCGCCGGTGAGACCGCGACCTCAACATCCGGAACATGCGCGACGAGATCGACGTCGTGCTCGTTGGCGCCGATCGGCTTCACGGTCGTGCCGATGGCGACCGACCCCTGAAGCCGGATCGCGATGGAGGTCAAAAGCCAGTCGTCCGACCGGGCGAGCCAGTCGCCGACGCCCTCGTATCGTTGCTTCGCGAGGTCGCGCTGGTAAGCGGACGGCTCCAGGTACTGGCAGACCTCTTCGATGAGGCCGACCAGCTGCGATTGGCGCAACTGCGGCCGTTCCGCAATGTAATTCATTGTTTTCACACCATTTTTCGAATACGCTGCCCCGGTTTTATCGCGAAGACCGGTGCTCCTATTGGTGTATGCCCGCCAGGCCGGCGTTTCGGACTCGAATATTTTTGTCCGAAAGGATTCCCTGACCAGCATATGAAGTATGAAGCCATGGACGATGTGACCGAGCCGCCAATGATGGATCTGGCGCTGCCAGATGCGGAACACCTTAGCTATGATGAGGTGGTCGCGGCGGTTGACGCCCTGTCCGCCCTTGACCAGGCACGCCTCGATCGGCTGGAACTGCGTCATCTGGAAGGCACCGACTATGCGGAAGGTGACCTACTGCACGATGCCGTCTGCGCGGCTATCCTCGGGGACAAGAAATGCCCTCGCACCACCTCGTTCATCGCGTTTCTTGCCCAATCGATGCGGAATATCGCGGGCAGGCAGCGCAAGAAACTTCGCCGGCAGGTTCCGTTATCTGATGGGTCGACACAGGATGATGGCGATGAGGAGTTCGAACTTGAGGACGACAAGCCAGACGCTGAACAAGAGGTCATCCAGACCCAAAGTGACAAGCGTGCGGCTGAGGTCTGGGCTGTACTTGAGCCGCACTACCGGGGCGACGAGCAGATCCAACTGGTGCTGCTCGGCTGGGAAGAGAATATGAGGGGTAAGGAACTTCGCGAGTTTGTCGGCGTGACGCAGGATCGGCTGGACTACATCGTCAAGCGCATCCGGCGGATTTCGGCCAAACACTATCCGAAAGGGTGGCCGTTGTGACGAAGAAACCGAGTGATATGGACCGACTGTTGAAGATCGACGAGGCTCTTGACGAGAGCATTACCGAAGCCTCCGAGAAGGATCTTCGAGAGGATTTCGCCGAACAGGGACACGATTTCGACAAGGCCGTCGCGCGAGTCGGATCGACGATCGAAAGGGCGAAGGCGAGTGCTGCGAAGATGCGGTTCGAACAGGCGAAGCGCGAAATGACGGCATTTTACGACCGAAGCAACGTCAGAACGTTGGATCTGACGAAGGCTCGTCGCCGGCTCGATGGCATGGTGGCCGGCGACGCCGGGGACACCATGATGGCAGCGCGAAAGGGCGGCAAGCTGTCGGAACGCGACGAGGACGGCATCGTTGACGATCTCGCTCAGCTTGAGGCATTGGAGAATGAGGCCAGCGAAGAAGGCGAAGAATGACGTCGGTGAGTCCTGCGGAGCGTATGCTGGTTGGTCTTGGCATCACCGAACCGAAAGAGATCAATCTTGATGCGATCGCCTGGACCAGGGGCGCCGTGGTCAACTATCGCCCCATCGACAGGTGCGAGGCGACCATCGTTGGTTCGAAGCGTCGGGCCGTCATCACCGTCAACAGCCGCAGCATGCCGGAACGCAGGCGATTCTCCCTAGCCCACGAATTAGGTCATTGGCACCATCACCGCGGTCGCGTTCTTTTTTGCGGTAAGAGCGACGTCTGCAATTTTGCGAATGATGCCTTGAATCCGGAGCGCCATGCGGACGATTTCGCGTCTGACTTGATCCTGCCGCCTTTCATGGTCGAGCCACGACTGCGCAAAATGAAGCGACCCACGTTAGCGGCAGCGCGCGAACTGGCTGAAGAATTTTCGGCCAGTTTGACCGCAACGCTTGTCAAGATGACGGTGTTGAACCGGTTTCCAATGGTGGTCGTCTGCCACAACAAGACGAGGCAACGCTGGTTCGAGCGATCTAAGATGATTTAGACTTGGTGGTTTCCCTCGAAAACCATCGATCCGCAGACCTTTGCGGCCGACATGCTGTTCAATGGCGCCGCCGAGGAGAACTTCCCGCGGAAGATGCCGGCGGATGCCTGGTTTGACTTTAAGGGATGCGATCGTTCCTTGGTCGAGGAACAGTCGTTTCTGCTCCCTAACGATGAGGTCTTGACGGTGCTCAAGTTGCCCGACGAAGCCATCGCATGAAGAGCACGCGGGCGAGGCCAGAGTCGTGAAGAAGTACCGCCCGGTTCGTCCGGCCAACGGCTGGCCTCGACGTCTCGTCCGAGATCTTGCCGTCGGAATGGTTGCCTTAAAGTTGTCAACAGCCAAACCTCGATTTCGTATTCCTGCTGCCGCTCTCAAGGCGGCCCGGTACTTTGCAAACTACGACATCGTCGCCGACTACGCGTTGCCGCATCAGGGTCGAAAAACCTCCATCGTTCGCCACCAATGAATTAGAGCGAAATTGATTTGGGAATTGTCAACGAGTTACAATTTCTGAGATTTGGTATTACTGGCCTGTGAAAGCTTTCAGACAAGAGGTTTCAGCCGTCTGAGCGAGCGCTTCATATCGTGGGGTCACGTGCGCCCCTCCTTGAGCAATCTCTTCGATATCTTTCGAGGTCAAAAAAGTCGCCACGACCGCCGCCTTGCAATCGCAGAACCGCGAAACAGTAACTTTGGAACCATCAGTCTTCACATGCGGCAGCCCGTCTCGAATGCACGCTTTGGTCGCGCTTTCTAAGAATGCAGCGCGATAAGGGCTCGGCTCGCGGTAGGGGTACTGCTCCGCCTTCGCGGCCGCAGAACCGACCCCAAGTGCTAGCGTGGAAATGAGAATTGTGGTTCGCATCGCTTCTCCGTGTCGCCGCATTTTCGACCGCGCTTCGGGTTCAGTGCGCCGCAGATAAAACATCGTCATTTCTAAATTTCCTCTCCTGCCCCTTCCATGCGCGGATGTCGCCTCCAGTAATCTCACCTCCACCAGAAAAAATCCTTTCGACCCGGCCAATGAACTTACTATCCGGACAAATTGCCGTCACCTCCACATCAAGAATGTATTTGAACACGTCCTCATGACGAACTTTTACCTTCTCGCCCACCTTCAGTGCATTCATCGGCGCGGTGATCCTTTACAAAAAAACTGCTATGTCTGCGGAGAACGCCCGTACTTTCCGTGCGGCAAACCTTCCTATTCGAAACTAGCCGTCTCATGACGGCCTCCAGTTTCCAGGAAGCCTTACCGCGCGGAGGTTGCGCGAAGCCTAAGCCAATCCGTCAACGTGTCGCGATCGGAGCGATGTGATTAACGGGTTCCGAACCTTGTGCGCGCGCCCCGTTATCAATCGCGCGCCACCTTTCGACGGCCCCAATGCGTCTCTTTCCGCGATGGATTACGCCAAAACCGAAGATAAAGGATGGGATGAGTGCTCTGCTGGGCATTGGCGGGCGTTGGGATCGCGGTGTAAGACCGCGGCGAGGCCCAGAGTTGACAGGGATTAGACAGGGGAAACCGAGACGGCGGATCTGAAATACTAAACAACTTCAATTATTTGCGGGCGTAGTTCAATGGCAGAACGGCAGCTTCCCAAGCTTTGCGTCGCGCGGCTTGCTCATCGCGTCCGATTGCGAACTTAGCCCAAGCTGCCATCCTCGGCCGCCGCAACTCGACAAGCTCATCCTGGTTAACGGGCCACGAAGTCGGACCATTCCTGCATGACGGCGCGGCGCTTCTCCAACTGATCCGATCTTTGATACGCCGCCCTGACCTTGCTGCGCTTGAAATGGGCGATGCACATGTCCGCGAGGTCTTCCCCATAGTTGGTAGTATCGATCACCCAATCGGAAAAGCTCGAACGGAAGCCGTGCACCGTGAAGCCGTTCCCGCCGTTCGCCTTCAAGGTGTTGAGCATTGCGTTCTGACCGCTGACCTTGAACAGCGCGACATCGTCGGCGCCGCGTTCGCCGAGTAGAGCAAGCATCTGGGGCGACAGTGGCACGCGATGGACCTTCTTACCCTTCATGCGTTCGGCTCGAATGACCCACGTCGGTTTTCCGTCAACGTCTCTTATCTCGCCCCACGTCGCCGGGGCCTTTGTAATTTGCCCCTTATACTCCGCGCCGATCACTTCATCGGTTCGCGCGCCGGTCAGGATGGTCCAGCGCAGCGCCCGCGCGTCGTCACTATCGATGCCGGCGATCCGGGCATAGAAGCCGGGCACGTCGCGCCACGCCATCGCTTCATGGTGTCCCTGATCATCGGCGGCGCTGGGCAGCCGGAGCTTGCCAGTCTCGGCATACCGGATGATGGCTTCTATGTAGTAGCCGACATCCCGCCGGGCTTTCGGCTGGCCATCCCATGTCGCCAGCGCCTTGTTTTTGGCCGCCTGATCAATGGCCGGCAGGTGCAGGGCGACGAAGTCGGGTAACTGGCCAAACAGGAAGGCATAGCGGCGTAGCTCTCGGGCTCGGTTAGACGCGGCCCAATGCGGCGACTTGGCTTTGAGGTATTCGGCCATGGCCTCGGCGAAAGTCTTGCCGGCGGCCTTCCCTGTGGGGCTGGCGAACATCTGCCAAGGGTCCTTCCCCTCATGTACCGCTCTGTTGAGATCGCGCACGCGGTCCCGGACCTCGGTGATGCTGTAGAGATCGGCCGGGCCAAGGCTCTTCCAGCGTTCCTTGTGGCGCCAGACCCACGACGCTTGACCGGGAGCGGCGACTTGCAAATACAGGCCGCCTCCGTCAGAATGTTTACCCTTTGTTCGCGCGAGCCGGGCAAGCTCGCCTTTCTTGTCGTCCTGAATGCGGTGAATGGCCATTGGAATTTTCCACGTTTCTTTCCACGGGAACGGTCATATCCTGAGATATCCTAACAAATCCTTACTATGCGAAAGTGTGGATAAATCAAGAGTTTAGTGGTCAAGAGTAATCCCGAGCTATCCCGAGATATCAAATCCAGAGGACTACATGTCCACCATCGCCTTCGATCAATTCGCGCTCACCCGCATCGCCGACTTCGCCCGCTCGCTGTCGCGGCTGCATCTGGCCGCCCGCCGCCGCCCGGTCGATGACGACCAGATCGACCGCGAATTCAACGCGGTCTGCATGTCGGTGTGGGGCTACACCACCGACGATTTCAGCGACGATCTGTTCTCCGCCGAGGACCATGCCTGGCTCGATACGCTCGATGAGGCGCAGGCGCGCATCTTCGCCGCCGAGCAGGGCTACGACCTCGTCGACGACCACGGCATGCTGACCGACTGGTGGGGCTATTGCTGGATGATCCTCGCCGAGAAACGCGGCCTGCTGACGCCGGAAAACCGCGCCGCGGCGCGCGCCGACATCGAGGAAAAATACCTGTCGGCGCCGAACGTGATCGGCGTCATCGTCGGGCGCTGAATTCAGTCCGCTTCGGCGCGCTTGCCTCTGGCCGATCCAGCTTTCGGCACCGCGGGCGCGGGCAGCGCGACATCGCGGCTCGCCTCCGGAAGCGCCTCGTCGGCGATCATTTCCGCGCCCACCGGCGCCACCTTCATCTCGCCAAGCCGCGCGCGGACTTCCGCGGTGAGGCCCGGATAAGACGCCACCGGGGTGAATTCCGCGGTCTGGCCGGTGCCGACCTTGACGCCGGAATACGCCACCAGCCCGGTGGTGGTGGCGATCACGTCGCCGGGACGCAGCGAGGTGTCGAGCGTCAGGTCGACCGGAGCGAGGCCGACGGGATCGTGGCCATTGCAGGTGCAGTCGGCGCGCAGCGCCTTGCGATAGGCGAAGGCGTTTTCACTGTCGGCATAGCGCTCGCCGGTGCCGGAGGATGCGGCATCGATATTGCTGCCGAAGAACACCTTGGTAGGGCTTGCCGGGCAAAACGCCTGACACATCTGCACCGGCGTGGCGTTGCCGCGCGTCAGCGGGAAATACCGGCCGTCGCAGCTGCGGACGCAAAAGGCCGGTCCGGAGCCGCCCGATGCGACCGCGCGCGGCGGCGCTGCCGCGGGCTGCTGGTTGAGGCCGAACGGATCGGCAAAGAAACTCGCCTGCGCCGAGGGCTGGCGTTGCTGCTGTTTTGAGGCCCCGCCGAACAGGAAATCGAACAGGCCTTCGGCGGACGCCATGCGCGGCGCAACGGCAACCGACCCCGTGAGCGCGACGGCGGCAACAAGCATCATGCGGCGCCGCATGCGCTGAAAAGGCAACTCTGTACGCAACACCAACTCCACCCCGACGCCACCAATCCGCTTGCTGCGACCTAAGGGCTCAGCACGAATTCACATTATGTCGGGATGGTAAACGAGCTATGAGCAAGCGCCGGATGGCGGAAAAGAATTGCTTGTTTCTCACCTCTCCCCGCTCTTTCGCGGAGAGAGGTCGCCGCGCTTTTCGCGCGGCGGGTGAGGGGCCAGGCACGGCGCTGATTACTACTTCAACGTTTGCAGGAAGTGCCCCCACCCCAACCCTCCCCCGCAAGAGCGGGAGAGGGAGAAGAGAAGCAATCAATCCTTCAGGAATTCACCGGCCTTGTAGAGCGAGCGGAACGCAATACCGGCCTGCGCAAAGGTCTCGGTGGCGCCTTCGTCGCGGTCCACCATGGTGAATACCAGCGCCACCTCGGCGCCGGCATCGCGCACCGCTTCCACCGCCTTCAGCGCTGAGCCGCCGGTGGTGGTGACGTCCTCGACGATCACCACGCGCTTGCCCTGCAGGCTTTCGCCCTTGGCCAGTCCCTCGATCGCCAGCCGCGCGCCATGCTCTTTCGGCTTCTTGCGCACGAAGAACGCCGCGATCGGATGGCCCTTGATCCAGGACAGCTGCGCGATCGCACCGGCGAGCGGCACCGCGCCCATTTCCAGCCCGCCGACATAATCGAGGCGGTCATCCTTGAGCGCCTCGAACGTCAGTTCCGCCAGCAACGCCGCGCCTTCGGGATCGAGCATGGTCGGCTTGAGATTGAAGTAGAAATCGCTCTTGCGTCCCGACGCCAGCGTGATTTCGCCGCGGCCGAACGAGCGCTTGCGGATGATCTCGGCGAGGCGGGCGCGGGAGGCTGATTTGGACAAGGTTTTGGTCTCGGAGGGCTGAAGGCGGGCGCAATCTATCGGTGGACGCGCGCACATTCCAGAGCCGATGTCGCGCCGTCAACAGCGCCGGAAGCAAGGGCAAGTTCCGCCGGCGAGATGGCGACAAACGGCTCCCTCTCGCTTGCGGCTCGAGACGAGCCAAGCTCGCTCTTGGAGGGCTGGGGGTGGGGGCTTTTCCGATCAGTCGCATTGTCGAATTGCGCGGAGCTTTCCCCCACCCGCCGCGCTCTGCGGGCGCGTCGACCTCCCCCGCACGCGGGAGAGGTAAAGAACGAGGACCCATTTTGCCGCAGGCCGTCACGATGTTACAGACGCTGCCGCCGCCAACCCTTGAGAGACCAGCATGACCATCGAACTGCACACCTGGAACACGCCGAACGGCCGCAAGATCAGCGTCGCGCTGGAGGAGATGGGGCTGCCGTACAAGGTGATCCCGGTCGATATCAGCAAGGGCGAGCAGATGGCGCCGGATTTTCTCAGCCTCAGCCCCAACAACAAGATTCCCGCGATCGTCGATTCCGAAGGGCCGGGCGGCAAGCGCGTCAGCGTGTTCGAATCCGGCGCGATCCTGCTGTATCTCGGCGAGAAGACCGGCAAGTTTTTGCCCGCACCGCTGACCGAGCGCATCCCGGTCTATGAATGGCTGATGTGGCAGATGGGCGGTTTTGGCCCGATGCCGGGGCAGGTGCACCATTTCATCGCGCTGGAAAACGAGCAGGACCGCGCCTACGGCCTGAAACGCTACATGGCCGAGACGCGGCGGCTCTATGGCGTGCTCGACCGGCGGCTTGCGACCCGGGAATTCGTCGCGGACGCCTTGTCGGTTGCGGATTTTGCGATCCTCGGCTGGGCGTGGCGGCACCCGCGCCACAAGGTGGAGCTTTCCGATTTCCCCCATGTCCAGCGCTGGTACAACGCGCTGATGGCGCGCCCCGCCACCAAACGCGGCATGGAGGCGAAGCTGGATTGATTTGCTTGCTCTTGCTGTCGTCCCTCTCCCGCAAGCGCGGCGAGGTTAACGACAAGCGCTTCACGAAGTCTCGTCACGCCTCCCGAAGGGATTGGATGGCGGCTGCGAATCGCGCGATCGCGGTGCGCAACGGTTCGGCAAGTTCGTGGTCGGCAACGATCGACATCTCGTCGTTTGCAGTACCGAGCAACGGCAATGTGATGGACGCATCGCCGACGAGTTTTGCCGACATGGTCTCCAGCGTCAGCGTCAGCGCCGCCAGCGCATGGGTTGCGCGTGGAGACGTATTGATCAGCGCCACCGGCTTGTCGGGAAATTCGAAGCTGGCGACCAGCCAGTCCAGGGCATTCTTCAGCACCCCCGCGACGCCGCGCGCATATTCAGGGCTGGAAATCAAAATCCCGTCGGCATCTCCGATCAATGCCCGAAAGGCCGCAACGGCGCCAGGAACCCGATCGCCATCGAGATCCGGGTTGAAAAACGGCAAGCCGGCGATCCCCTCATAAAGCGCGATATCGACTCCGGCGGGCGCGAGCCGCGCTGCGGCACGCAGCACGGCCGTATTGCTTGATCCGGCGCGCAAGCTGCCGGAAATCGCGACAATCTTCATCGAAAACGCTATTCCTCCTGAAGGCCCGCCGTCCCATGGCGCGCCTGCCCCCTAATGCGCCTCGTCCCAATTGTTCGCCGCCCGTGCATCGACCTGCAGCGGCAGCGACAGCAGCACCGCGGGAAACGGCGCGTCCTGCATGGTGTGCTGCACCACCGGCAAGGTCGCGGCCACCTCGTCGTCGGGTACCTCGAAGATCAGTTCGTCGTGAACCTGCAGCAGCATCTGCGCCGAGAGCTTATGCTCGGCCAGCGCGTCTTCCATCCGGGTCATGGCGCGGCGGATGATGTCGGCCGCGGTGCCCTGCAACCGCGCATTGATCGCCGCGCGCTCGTTGAAGGACCGGACCGAGGCGTTGGAGGCCTTGATGTCGGGGTAATGGCATTTGCGGCCGAACAGCGTCTCGACATAGCCGTGCGCGCGGCAGAAATCCCGCGTCTCGTCCATATAGGCGCGGATGCCGGGGAAGCGTTCGAAATATTTCTTGATGTAGGCGGAGGCTTCCTCGCGGGCGATGCCGAGCTGGTTGGCCAGCCCGAACGCCGAGATGCCGTAGATGATGCCGAAATTGATCGCCTTGGCGCGGCGGCGCACCTCGCCCGGCATGTCCTTGATCGGCACGCCGAACATTTCCGACGCCGTCATGGCGTGAATGTCGAGCCCGTCGCGGAACGCCTGCTTCAGCACGGGAATGTCGGCGATCTCCGCCAGCAGCCGCAGTTCGATCTGCGAATAATCCGCCGACACCAGCTTGTGGCCGGGCGAGGCGATGAAGGCGCGGCGGATTTTTCGGCCGTCCTCGGTGCGCACCGGAATGTTCTGCAAATTGGGCTCGTTCGACGACAGCCGCCCGGTGGTGGTCGCCGCCAGTGCGTAGGTGGTGTGGACGCGGTGGGTCTGCGGATGCACGTAGGTCGGCAGCGCGTCGGTATAGGTCGATTTCAGTTTCGAAACCTGCCGCCATTCCAGGATCTTCCTCGGAAATTCGTGACCCTGCTCGGCGAGTTCGTCGAGGATCTGCGCCGAGGTCGACCATGCGCCGGTCTTGGTCTTGCTGCCGCCGGAGATTCCCATCTTGCCGAACAGGATGTCGCCGATCTGCTTCGGGCTGCCGACATTGATCGGCTCGCCGGCGATCTCCTGGATCTCGGCCTCGACCCGCGCGGCGGTCTGGGCGAATTCGCCCGACAGCCGCGACAGCACCTGGCGGTCGATCGAGATGCCGCGCCGTTCCATCCGCGCCAGCACCGAGATCAGCGGCCGCTCCAGCGTCTCATAGACCGATGTCATGCGCTCGGCGACCAGCCGCGGCTTGAGCACCCGCCACAGCCGCAGGATCACGTCGGCATCCTCGGCCGAATACGCGGTCGCGCGGTCGATCGCGACCTGATCGAAGCTGAGTTTTGCCTTGCCGCTGCCGGTCAGTTCGCCATGGCTGAGATTGGCATGGCCGAGCCAGCGCTCGGCCAGCGCATCGAGCCCATGGGCGTTGCGGCCGGCGTCGAGCGCGTACGACATCAGCTGCGCGTCGTCGTGGTTGCGCAAGGTGACGCCATGCTGCGCGAACATCACGGCGTTGAACTTGATGTTGAAGCCGATCTTCAGAATGCCGGCCGATTCCAGCAGCGGCCGCAGCGCGTCGAGCGCCTCACCGGCCTCGATCTGGTCCGGCGCGAGGCCGGCGGCGAACAGGCCGGCGCCGTCGCCGGATTGCTTGTGGCTGAGCGGGACATAGCAGGCATCGTTGGGCCCGAGCGCCAGCGCGATGCCGCACATCTCGGCCTGCATCGGATCGATCGAGGTCGCCTTGGCCTCGATCGCGACATGGCCGGTATCGTGCACCCGCGCGATCCAGCCGTTGAGCGCATCGAGGCTGCGGACGGTCTGGTACTGGTTGCGATCGATCGGCGTTTTCCGCGCAGCTTCGTCGCGCGCTGCGGCGAGCGCCCGCGGCGTGAGGGGATGAACGCCCTGGGCGTTGCCTCTCCCCGAACGCGGCGCGCTCCCTCTCCCGCTTGCGGGGGAGGGCGGGGTGGCTTCTTGATCTGCGAAGGCGAAGAGGCCCCCACCCGCCGCGCTTCGCGCGGCGACCTCCCCCGCAAGCGGGAGAGGTGAAGAAGCTCCGGCCGACCGACCGCGCGCCTCGCTCTTGTTCTTGCCGTCCGCGTCCACATCGGCCGGATCGATCTGCGAATACTCGGCGACGCGGCGGGTCAGGGTGGAGAATTCCATCGCCTTCAAAAACGCGATCAGCTTGCGCGCGTCGGGCTCGTGCACCGCGAGTTCATCGAGCGGCACGTCGAGCGCGACCTTGTCGTCGAGCAGCACCAGTTGCCGCGAGATCCGCGCCTTCTCGGCGTTCTCGATCAATGCCTCGCGCCGCTTCGGCTGCTTGATCTCGCCGGCGCGCGGCC
This sequence comes from uncultured Alphaproteobacteria bacterium, assembly GCA_963734795.1. Taxonomy (GTDB): domain Bacteria; phylum Pseudomonadota; class Alphaproteobacteria; order Rhizobiales; family Xanthobacteraceae; genus Bradyrhizobium. The sequence goes on along the minus strand of CAVTIW010000002.1, from coordinate 581,950 downwards.
AGCAGCGTCTCCAGATCGCCATATTCGACGATCAATTGCGCCGCGGTCTTGATGCCGATCCCGGGCACGCCCGGCACGTTGTCGGTCGAATCGCCGGCCAGTGCCTGCACCTCGACCACCTTTTCCGGCGGCACGCCGAACTTCTCGATCACCTCGGCTATGCCGATGCGGCGGTCCTTCATGGTGTCGTACATGGTCACCTTGTCGGTGACGAGCTGCATCAGGTCCTTGTCGGAGGAAACGATGGTCGCGGTGGCGCCCCGCTCGCCGGCCTCGCGGGCGTAAGTCGCGATCAGATCGTCGGCCTCGAAGCCGCCCTGCTCGAGGCAGGGCAGGTCGAACGCGCGCACCGCCTCGCGGATCAGCCGAAATTGCGGGATCAGGTCGTCCGGCGCCGGCGGCCGGTGCGCCTTGTAATCGGGATAGAGCTTGTTGCGGAAGGTGATCTCGGACTTGTCGAAGATGATGGCGAGATGGGTCGGCCGGTTGTCCGGCGGCATGTCGCGCAACAGCTTCCACAGCATGTTGCAGAAGCCGAGCACGGCGTTGACCTGCAGCCCGTCGGATTTGCGGTTCAGCGGCGGCAGCGCGTGATAGGCGCGGAAAATGTAGGAGGAACCGTCGACCAGGAAGACGTGGTCGCCCTTTTTCAGGGCATTGACGGCGACGGGTTTCGCGGCGGCTTGTTCGGAGGTTTTGGGCATGGCCGCAACTTAGGGATTTTTGCGGCGATTGACAGCCTTTGGGAGCGGATCCGCAGGGATTTTTGCCCTGCGAAGCGGGCTCGGAATGGGTTGCGTCGGCGCCGGTTCCATGACGAGCATATCCAGCCGTCCTGCCCGGACTTGATCACAGTCGGGTGATCCAATGTATTCCAGAGCGGTTCGTTGAACATCGAGATGACACGGCGTACTGGGTCGCCCGATCAAGCCGGGCGATGACAGTTGTCCTTGGTGCGTGTGAAACTACTCCGCCGCCTGCAGCGTCGCGCGCGCCTTGTTCGGTGCGATCCAGAATGCGGCGGGGCGCTCGAACAGGAAATTGGCGCCGACCGCCAGTGCTATTCGCCACAGCGCCAGCGCGCCGACCACGCCGACGATGGTGACGACCAGCGAAATCGTGCCGATGTCGTGGATCCATCCGGCCCGCAGCAGCAGCGTCCGCGTCGACGCCATCGGCAGGAAGAACGCCAGATAGATGACGATGGAATGCTCGCCGCAAAAGCGCAGGAAAGTCAGCCACTGCGCCCGCGCCAGCAGCGTGCCCAGGATGACGATGGCGCAGGCGCCCGCCAGCCCGAGCCCGAGCGAGATCAGCGGCCATTCGCTGCAGCCGAAATACAACCAGGCTGCCGTCGACGAGGGCCCAGAGCGCCAGTCCCGCCAGCGCCAAACGAGGCCACGCCCGCGCACGGTCCGACATTGCGAACACATATTCGGCGAACAAATAGCCGGAATAGAAATAGACGAAGCGCGCGCAAAATTCGTCGATCACGGTCCAGCCGGTCGCGATGTGCATCATTTCCAGCGCGCCGCCACGAGCCAGATCGCCAGCGGCGGCACGTTGCCGCGTCGGCCTTGGTGACGACGAAGAACACCGGCAGCAGATAGATGAACCACAGCGTGCCGAACGGCTCGATGAAGGATTCCAGATACAGCAAGCCGACATGGGCCCAGCTGGTCTCGGCGGCAAAGGACGGCGCCTTGAAGCCGAACTGGATCGTCACCCACAGCACGTAGAAATAGCCGAAGTGCACCACCTTGCGGTCGAGATAGAGTGCGCCAGTCGCGGTCGATCACGACCGACAGGAACAGGCCCGAGATCAGGAAGAAATCCGGCATCCGGAACGGCTTTGCGAACGCGACGACGAGATGCATGAAGCCGGTCTGGCCGGCGGCGGCCTCGACCCCCAGCACCGAATGCATCATCACCACCATGACGATGCAGATGCCCTTGGCGTAGTCCACCCAGTCGATGCGTGCAGCCGCCGACAGCGTCGACGGCGTTGAACGCATGCTGGCGACGGCGGATGTGCCGTTTACAGTCATCGGTGTCCCTTTTCGGCGCGAGGCGGCGGCATCATCGGCCGGATCGGTTTCATTCTCCTTTATTCATACAAATGACATGCCGCTTTCTGGAATTTTCCGGTTTCCCCTTGGCCGGATCATGCGCTAAGACCCGCCCACAAATCGGGCCGACCATTAACCATGATCAGACGGGTTCTGAGATGCGCATCGCCATGATTGGCACGGGCTATGTGGGGCTGGTCTCGGGCGCCTGTTTCGCGGATTTCGGCCACCAGGTCACCTGCGTGGACAAGGACGCCGAGCAAGATCGCAGGCGCTTCGCCGCGGCGAAATCCCGATTTTCGAACCCGGCCTCGATGCGCTGGTGGCGTCCAACGTAAAGGCCGGGCGGCTGGATTTTGCCACCGATCTTTCCGCGCCGGTCGCCGAGGCCGACGCGGTGTTCATCGCGGTCGGCACGCCGTCGCGGCGCGGCGACGGTCATGCCGATCTGAGCTACGTTCATACCGCCGCGCGCGAGATCGCCACGGCGATCGCGGGCTTCACGGTGGTGATCACCAAATCGACCGTGCCGGTCGGCACCGGCGACGAAGTCGAACGGCTGATTCATGAGGCCAATCCGTCGGCCGATGTGGTGGTCGCCTCCAATCCGGAATTCCTGCGCGAGGGTGCCGCGATCCGCGACTTCAAGTTTCCGGACCGCATCGTGGTCGGCACCGCGGATGAACGCGGCGCGCAAGGTGCTCGGCGATATCTACCGGCCGTTGTCGCTCAATCAGGCGCCGCTGATGTTCACCGCGCGGCGCACCGCGGAGTTGATCAAATACGCCGCCAATGCGTTCCTCGCCACCAAGATCACCTTCATCAACGAGATCGCCGATCTCGCCGAAAAGGTCGGCGCCGATGTCCAGGAAGTCGCGCGCGGCATCGGGCTCGACAACCGCATCGGCTCGAAATTCCTGCATGCCGGCCCCGGCTTCGGCGGCTCGTGCTTCCCGAAGGACACCCGCGCGCTGGTCAAGATCGCGCTCGACCATGACGTGCCGCTGCGGATCGTCGAGGCGGTGCTGGCGGTCAACGACAACCGCAAGCGCGCGATGGCGCGCAAGGTCTCCAACGCGGCGGGCGGCAGCCTGCGCGGCAAGACCATCGCCGTGCTCGGCCTCACCTTCAAGCCCGACACCGACGACATGCGCGAGGCGCCGTCGATTCCGCTGGTGACCGGGCTGCTCGACATGGGCGCCAAGGTGCGCGCGCACGATCCGGTCGGCATGGAACAGGCGCGCCGCGAATTGCCCGACATCGAATATTGCGACGACCCCTACGCCTGCGTGCGCGGCGCCGACGCCATGGTGATCGTGACCGAGTGGGTGCAGTACCGCACCCTCGATCTCGAGCGCCTGAAGCGCGAGATGGCGCAGCCCGTGATCGTCGATCTGCGCAACATCTATCGCCCCGAGGACATGGCCGCGCTCGGCTTTACCTATGAGAGCGTCGGGCGCGCGCCCGAGCCGCGGAAGTGACTTTCGTCCCTTCTCCCCTTGTGGGAGAAGGTGGCGCGCTTTGGAGCGCACTGCGTCCGAGCGCGCTGGATGAGGGGTCTCTGTCCGCGGACAGAACCCCTCACCCGTCTCGCCTTCGCTTCGCGTAGGCGATCCACCCTCTCCCGCAAGGGGGAGAGGGGAAGAACCCGAATGCGAGCCGTATTTGCCCCGCAGCTTCGACACCCCTCTTCCGATCGACGCGGTGCTCGACCAACTGGCGGGCGCGCTCGCCGGCCACAACGCCGCGGTGCTGGTGGCGCCGCCCGGCGCCGGCAAGACCACGCGGGTGCCGCTGGCGCTGCTCGACGCGCCGTGGCTGAAAAACAAGAAGATCATCATGCTGGAGCCGCGCCGGATCGCGGCCCGCGCCAGCGCCGAGCGGATGGCGAAGACGCTGGGCGAGCGCGTCGGCGAGACCGTCGGCTACCGGGTCCGGTTCGGCTCGAAGGTGTCGCGCGCGACCCGGATCGAAGTCGTCACCGAAGGCATTTTCTCGCGGCAGATTCTCGACGATCCGGAACTGTCCGGCGTCGCCGCGGTGCTGTTCGACGAGTTTCACGAGCGCTCGCTCGATGCCGATCTGGGTCTGGCGCTGGCGCGCGACGCCCAGGTCGGCCTGCGCGAGGATCTGCGCATCCTGGTGATGTCGGCGACGCTGGACGGCGCGCGGGTGGCAAAACTGCTCGGCGATGCGCCGGTGATATCGAGCGAAGGCCGCGCCTTTCCGGTCGAGACCCGCTATCTCGGCCGCAAGGCGGATGCGCCGCTGGAGCGGCAGATGGCGGATGCGATCGCGATGGCGCTGCGCGCCGATCCGGGCTCGGTGCTGGCGTTCCTGCCGGGGGCGGCGGAAATTCGCCGCACCCAGAATTTTCTCGGCGAACGGGTCCACGATGCCTCGATCGAAATCGTGCCGCTGTTCGGCGCGCTCGACGCCGCCGTGCAGGACCGCGCCATCGCGCCGGCGCCGAAAGGCCAGCGCAAGGTCGTGCTGGCGACGTCGATCGCGGAAACCTCGCTGACCATCGAGGGCGTTCGCATCGTCGTCGACTCCGGCGTGGCGCGGGTGCCGCGTTATGAGCCCGACATCGGCCTGACGCGGCTGGAAACCGTGCGCGCCTCGCGCGCCGCGGTCGATCAGCGCCGCGGCCGCGCCGGCCGCACCGAGCCCGGCGTGTGCTACCGGCTGTGGGACGAGCCGCAGACCGCGTCGCTGGCGGCCTATACCCAGCCCGAAATTCTCAGCGCCGATCTGTCGTCGCTGGTGCTCGACCTCGCGCAATGGGGCGTCAGCGATCCCGCGACGCTGGCGTTTCTCGATCCGCCGCCGGCGCCGGCGCTGAAGGAGGCGCGCAGCCTGCTGCGCGAACTCGGCGCGCTCGACGGCGATGGCCGGATCACCGCGGAAGGCAACAGCCTGCGCGCGCTGGCGCTGCCGCCGCGGCTGGCGCGCATGATCGTGGATTCGCATCGTCTGGGCGCGGGCGAGGAGGCCGCCGAGATCGCCGCCGTGCTCACCGAGCGCGGGCTCGGCGGCGACAGCGTCGATCTCGATGTCCGGCTCGATCAATTCCGCCGCGACCGCTCGCAACGCGCCAGCAGCGCCCGCAGCCTGGCCCAGCGCTGGGCCTCGCAGGTGGCGGCCGCCGCAGGTCCGCTTTCTCCCTCCCCCTTGCGAGGGTCGAGGCGAGCGAAGCTCGCTCTCGAGGTCGGGGTGGCGAGCCTCCACGCACGGCGCCAGCGGCTGATGGGCGCCCTCCACCGGCGTCATGCTGGCGTTCGCCTTTCCCGACCGCGTCGCGCGCAACCGCGGCAATGGCAGTTTTGTGCTTGCCAACGGGCGCGGCGCCGCCGTCGACCGGGCTTCCGCGCTGGCGCGCGCGCCCTATATCGCGGTCGCCGAATTGACCGGCACGGCGGCGCAGGGACGCATCCTGCTGGCGGCGCCGATCGCGCAGGCCGACATCGAGCGGCGCTTCGCCGATCAGATCGAGACCGCGGACGAGATTTCGTTCGATCGCGGCGCGATGGCGTTGCGGGCGCGGCGCAAGCGAACCCTGCACGCGATCACGCTGTCGGAAGCGCCATTGGCGTTGTCGCCCTCAGCGGAGACCGCGCGGGTGCTGGCCGATGGCCTGATCGCTGCCGGTCTCGACCGACTGCCATGGTCGAAGCCGGCCAAGCAGTGGCGCGATCGCGTGATGTTTTTGCGCAAGGCCGAGGGTGACACCTTGGCCGGACCTGTCCGACGATGCGCTCGCAGCACAACGCGAGGCATGGCTGGTGCCGGCGTTGTACGACAAGACCTCGCTGAAGGAGTTTTCGGCCGGCGATCTGTCGGATGCGCTGATGACGCTGCTGCCCTGGGAATTGCGCGCGCGGCTGGAGCGCGAGGCGCCGACGCATTTCGAGGCGCCGACCGGCACGCAGCTCGCGATCGACTACGAGGCCGAGCAGGGGCCGACCATCGCGGTCCGGCTGCAGGAATTGTTCGGGCTCAACACGCCATCCGTCGATGGCGAAAGGCGCGGTGCCGCTGGTGCTGGAACTATTGTCGCCGGCGCACCGGCCGGTGCAGGTGACGCGCGACCTGCCGGGCTTCTGGCGCGGCAGTTATGCGGCCGTGCGCTCCGATCTGCGCGGGCGTTATCCCCGGCATCCCTGGCCGGAGGATCCGGCCAATGCGATGCCGACCCGGCGCGTCAAGCCGCGGGGAACGTGAGTTCACCGCAAGGACGCCTCGCCCGTTAACGCTTCGCTCATCCTTTTCGCCAAAATGGCAGCGTTCGCCGCTGCCGTTGGTCGCGGTGTTGTCGGCGGACGTGGTGAACTCCGCGGGTCCTCTGGTCGAGTGTGGCGTGATGCGTAACATAATGATCTTTGCCGCCTTCATGGTCGGCCTCGGCACCATCATGGCGCAGATCGCCGACAAGATGACGCCGACCCCCGCGCTTGCCACATACCGTCTCCCGAAGCACCGTCCCGGCCGAGACGTCGGCGGAGACCGGCCTTCGCAGCATCAGCATCCCGCGCGACGCCCGCGGTCATTTCGAAACCGAAGGCCGGATCGAGGGCCAGCGCATCGACTTCATGGTCGACACCGGCGCCTCGGTGATGGCGCTGAACGAAACCTCCGCGGCGCGGTTCGGGCTGCGTCCGTCGCGCAGCGACTACAACGCCACCGTCACCACCGCCAACGGCACCATCAAGGCGGCGCGCACGCAGTTGGCCATGATCGATATCGGCGGCCTGGTGGTGCGCGACGTCGATGCCATGGTGCTGCCCGACGAAGCGCTGTCGGAGAACCTGCTCGGCCTGTCGTTCCTGTCCAAGCTGAAGCGCTTCGAATATCGCCAATGGCAGGATGGTGCTGGAGCAGTAAGGCACCTTTGCTGCTAATCCGCCGCAATTAATCGCCACAAAGCGGCTGTCCCGCCTTCCGCTGCGGCCGCGCATTGGCTATGGCTGCGGGGCTTTCCTGACCTGTTTCCCAACGAGGCCATCTGAATGTTTCCGAAGCCGAAATCCGCTGCTGGTTCCGAACACCTATGCCTATGAATCCGAGCCGATGGTGAAGGCGACCGGGTTTCGCGAATACGACGCCCGCTGGCTGTTCGGCAAGGAAATCAACCTGATGGGCATTCAGGCGCTGGGCATGGGGCTGGGCGCGCTGATCGCGGAACTCGGCGTCAAGCAGGAGGTCGTGACCGGGCATGATTTCCGCGGCTATTCGGCCTCGATCAAATATGCGCTGATTTCGGGGCTGCTGGCCTCGGGCTGCAAGGTCCACGACATCGGCCTGTGCATGACCCCGATGGCGTATTTCGCGCAGTTCGATCTCGACGTGCCCTGCGTTGCGATGGTGACGGCGTCGCATAACGACAATGGCTGGACCGGCGTCAAGATGGGCGCCAACCGTCCGCTCACCTTCGGCCCCGACGAGATGAACCGCCTGAAGGAGATCGTGCTCAATGCCGATTTCAAGCAACAAGGCGGGCGGTTCCTATCAGTTTCACGAGAATTTTCCGGCGCGCTACATCGCCGACCTGACCAAACGCCCGAAGCTGAAGCGCAAGCTGAAAGTCGTGGTCGCCTGCGGCAACGGCACCGCGGGCGCCTTCGCGCCGCAGGTGATGCAGGCGATCGGCTGCGAGGTGGTGCCGCTCGACACCGAGCTCGACCATACCTTCCCGAAATACAATCCCAATCCCGAAGACATGGAAATGCTGCACGCCATCCGCGACGCGGTGCTGGCGCACAAGGCCGATGTCGGTCTGGGCTTCGACGGCGACGGCGACCGCTGCGGCGTGGTCGACAATACCGGCGAGGAGATTTTCGCCGACAAGGTCGGCGTGATGCTGGCGCGCGACATGTCCGCCATCCACCAAGAACGCGCAGTTCGTGGTCGACGTCAAATCGACCGGGCTTTTTGTGACCGATCCGGTGCTGCAGAAGCAGGGCGCGAAGACCACCTACTGGAAGACCGGCCATTCCTACATGAAGCGCCGCACCCACGAACTCGGCGCGCTGGCGGGTTTCGAGAAATCCGGCCACTTCTTCTTCAACGCGCCGTTCGGCCGCGGCTATGACGACGGCCTGATCTCGGCGATCGCGATCTGCGAGATGCTGGATCGCGCGCCCGGCAAGTCGATGGCGGATCTGAAAAACGCGCTGCCGAAAACCTGGTCGTCGCCGACCATGTCGCCGCATTGCGCGGACGAAGCCAAATACGGCGTCGTCGATAGCGTGGTGAAGCATTTCGAGGCGATGCAGAAGCAGGGCGAGAAGGTGGCGGGGCAGCCGATCCGCGATCTCGTCACCGTCAATGGCGTGCGCGTCACGGTCGAGGACGGCAGCTGGGGCCTGGTGCGGGCGTCCTCCAACAAGCCGGAACTGGTGGTGGTGGTCGAGAGCCCGGTGTCCGAACAGCGCATGCGCGACATGTTCGAGGCGATGGATTCGGTGCTGCGCACCCATCCCGAAGTCGGCGAGTACAATCAGAAGATTTGAGTGGACGCGGAGTTGGGTGTCCCGGGCGCGGTGCAATATGAGCAAAGCGAAATAGTGCGCTGCAGACCCGAGACCCCTCTTTTGCGAAATGCCGTTCAACCTGGGTCCCGGCTCTGCGGGGCAGCGTGAAGAACGCTGCACCGCGTCCGGGACACGGAAATCAGGCCGCCGGCACCGGCAGTGCGGTGACCGACTTGATCTTCTCCATCGCGAACCGCGACGTGACATTCTTCAGCGGCACGGTGCCGATCAGCTTCTTGTAGAACACATCGTAGCTCTGCATGTCCGCGACCACGACGCGCAGCATGTAGTCGACGTCGCCCGCCATCCGGTAGAACTCCATCACCTCGGGCATCGCGCTGACCGCGTCGGCGAAGGTCCGCAGCCAGCTTTCGGAATGATCGGCGCTCTCCACCGAGACGAACACCGAGATGCCGAGCCCGATCTTGTTCTGGTCGACCAGCGCCACCCGGCGCAGGATGACGCCGTCGGCTTCGAGCCGCTGGATGCGCTTCCAGCACGGCGTCGATGACAGCCCGACCCGGTCGCCGATCTCGGCGACCGACAGCGAGGCGTCGTCCTGCAGCACCGTCAGAATCTTGCGGTCGATGGCGTCGAGGCGGCGGTTGGGCTCAAGAACGTGAACGGCGAGATCGGTCATGAGAAGAACTTTGTTCCATTTATGAGGTCGATATACCTCATATAGAGAAAATTCTTCTAAGACAAGTCCATTATCGGCTGGTCTCGGCCGGGCTGGCCGCCTGGCCCTGGCTCAAAAGTTCTTCGACTTCAGCACGTTGCGGGGCGGCAAAGGCGCCGCCGAAACGGGTGCATTTCAGCGCCGCGGCGGCGGAGGCGAACCGCAGGGCCTCGACGCAGATCCTGGTTTTCGGTGATGGCCAGAGCGAACGCGCCATGGAACACGTCGCCCGCGCCCAGCGTGTCCACGGTATGCACCGGGAACGCCGGCGGTCTGCTGCAGGGTCTGCTGTTCGTCGAGCCAGATCGTGCCCTGCGGCGCCGCGCGTTCCCGCCAGGAATGAACGGGGTCAGCTTTGCGATCTTCAGCAGCGCATCGCCGTCGTTGGCGACGCCGGCGGTGATCTGCAACGGCTCGCTGGAGAACACCAGATGCGACGACGCGGTGAGCAGACCCTCGCGCAGCGACATCGCGCGATCGACATCGACGATGACGGGAATGCCGCGCCGGCGGGCCTCGACGCACAGCTCGGTGCAGAATTCGGCGCAGCGGCTTTCGGTCAGGATGGCGTCGCAGTCCTGCAGCAGCTTGTCGGTGTCGGGCAGGCTGGACTTTCCACAATTCCGGATCGCGGAAGGTCACGATGGTACGTTCGCCGCTCGGATCGATCATGATGTTCGAGATCGGCGTCACCAGGCCGGGCATGTGCACGATGTGCCGGGTGTCGATGCCTTCATGCGCGAGCTTGTCGAAAATGAACCGGCTCGAGGTTTCGCGGGCGTCGCCCATCGGGCCGCAGATCGAGGCGCGGCCACCGAGCCGCACGATTCCGATCGCCGCATTGAGCGCGTTGCCGCCGCAGATTTCGTCGAAATGGCTGGCGTTCTCCTTGGAGCCGCGCGCGGGCAGGCCCTGCACGCGAAACGTCAGGTCGCGCACCGGCATGCCGATGCACAGGATGCGCGGAGCGATTTTCGGCGCGCCAGCGTGAAAGTTCATCGGCTCATCCATCATGTCCGTCCTGCCCTCCGACGGAGCCCGTCACGCCCTGTTAATGGACGAGCCGTGGCGGGGTTCCAGCTATGCGAGCGGGCTTCGGGGTCGGTCCTGCAGCCAGCGGCCGAGCAGATGATGGGCAATCGCGAACGGATGCGGTCCGGCGAGGCCGTCGGGATGTTGCCGTTTGATCATCAGGGTCGCCTCGGCGCGGTCGAACCAGCGCGCATCCTCGAGTTCCGAATGATCGACGACGATGTCTTCGTTGGTCGCGCGCGCGGTGCATCCGATCATCAGGGAAGACGGATAGGGCCACGGCTGCGTCATGTAATAATTCACGTCGGTGCAGCGAATCGCCGGATTCCTCGAAGATCTCGCGGCGGACCGCGTCCTCGATGGTTTCGGCGGCTTCGACGAATCCGGCCAGGCACGAATACATCCCGGGCAGGGAATTGCTTCTGCCGCCCCAGCAGGCATTTGTCGCCCGAGGTCACCAGCATGATCACGACCGGGTCGGTGCGCGGAAAATGCTCGGCCTTGCAGTTCGGGCATTCGCGCTTCCAGCCGCCTTCCTTCATCGCGGTGCGGGTTCCGCAATTGGCGCAGTAGCCGTGGCGCTGATGCCAGCTCACCATCGATTTCGCCATCGCGATCGCCGAGAGCTGGTCGGGCGGCACCACGCCCTGCATCGCCATGCCGCGCAGTTCGCTCACCGCGACGTCGTCGCGGGTCAGCAGTTTTTCCACCGCCGCGGCCGAGATCCCCATGCCGAATACCGCGGCACCCTCGCGCAGGCCGAGAAAGATCGTGCCGGGATTGGCGCCGAATTTCAGCGCCTCGTCGATCGTCAGCAGCGCACGCGGGCCGGCCGCCTCCTGCTTCACCACCAGCGAGTCGCGATGCACCACATAGGCGCGCGCAGTCGCGGCTGCCCTCCAGCGCCAGCAGTTTCGCGTCGTCGCGGCGCAGATGCGCGGCGCGATCGAGAATATGGGTGACGAAGGCCGGCTGCCCCAGCGGAAACGAATCGAATGCTGTCATGTGTTCAACCCAAGCCAGATTTTACGGCGAAGCGCGCTGATGAAATTCTGCACCTCCTCGGCGTCATGCGCGAGCGGCGGCATCACGCCCCAGACCGGACGCGGCCAGGCGACGTCGCTGCTGCGGCGCGCGATGACATGGACGTGCAGTTGCGGCACCAGATTGCCGAGTGCGGCGATATTCAGCTTGTCGCATTTGGTGATCTCTTTCAGGGCGCGCGCCGACGCGGCTGATCTCGGTCATCAACTGCGCCTGCTCGACCTCATCGAGGTCGATGATCTCGACGGCCTCGTGCCGGCGCGGCACCAGCAGCAGCCAGGGGTAATTCGCGTCCTTGATCACCAGCACGCGGCACAGCGGCAGGTCGCCGATGTCGATGGTGTCTTTCTTGAGCTGTGAATGCAGCGACCAGGCGGGTTCGTCAGAAGGCATGCATGTTCCCTCGTCATGACCGGGCATAGCCGTCCGAAGGACGGCGTCGCTTCCGCTCGCCTATGCCCGACCATCCACGTGCTTTCCTTATTGGGCGGCAAAGAAGGCGTGGATGCCCGGCACAAGGCCGGGCATGACGGCAACTAATGCCTTTCCGCGTTTCTGCACAAGTCCCGCAAACCCGGCCCCGCCACGCTTGCTTTCCGGCGGCTTTTGGCCCCAAATAAGGACCGGGAGATTGGCGGTGGACGAGCCACTCGCCAACCGGGTCAGGTCCGGAAGGAAGCAGCCCTAACGAGGTCCGGATCGGGTCGCTCGTCAGTCTCCTACCTGTTTTTTCGAGCGAATCGCGCAAAAAGGGGTGACCCGTCCTGCGTCTGATTCTGCTCCCTGTTCCGCAAGCCGGCTTCGAGAGACAATCAATTGCGGATCGATCGATGACCGACGCTGGCACCCCCGTAACGCCCCCGACCGCCGATCCCGACAGCGCCCATCAGGGCGGCTTCGACCTCGGCGGCCCGCCGCAGGCCGGCAAACATTATCGCGTGCTGGCGCGCAAATACCGCCCCTCCAGTTTCGAAGATTTGATCGGCCAGGACGCCATGGTCCGCACCGTTTCGAACGCGTTCGAAACCGGCCGGATTCCGCAGGCCTGGATTCTGACCGGCGTGCGCGGCGTCGGAAAGACCACCACGGCGCGGATCCTCGCCCGCGCGCTGAATTACGAATTGCCGGATGGCTCGGTGAAGGGACCGACCATCCACATGCCGGTGCCGGGCGTGCATTGCCAGGCGATCATGGAAAGCCGGCACATGGACGTGCTGGAAATGGACGCCGCCTCCCATACCGGCGTCGACGACGTGCGCCAGATCAACGACAGCGTGCGCTATGCGCCGGCCAGCGCGCGCTACAAGGTCTACATCATCGACGAAGTGCACATGCTCTCGACCGCGGCGTTCAACGCCTTCCTGAAGACGCTGGAAGAGCCGCCGGAGCACGCCAAATTCGTGTTCGCCACCACCGAAATCCGCAAAGTGCCGGTGACGGTGCTGTCGCGCTGCCAGCGTTTCGATCTGCGCCGGGTCGATGCCGACGTGCTGATGGCGCATCTCGCCAATATCGCCGGCAAGGAAAACGTCGAGGTCGAGCCCGAGGCGCTCGGCATCATCGCGCGCGCGGCGGAAGGCTCGGTGCGCGATTCGCTGTCGCTGTTCGATCAGGCGATCGCGCATGCGGCGGGCGTGGTGCGCGCCGACGCGGTGCGGCAGATGCTGGGCCTGGCCGACCGCACCCGGGTGATCGACCTGTTCGATTCGCTGGTTCGCGGCGACATCGCCAGCGCGTTCAGGGAATTTCGCGAGCAGTATGACACCGGCGCCGATCCGATCGTGGTGCTCAGCGATCTCGCCGAATTCGTCAATTTCGTCACCCGCGTCAAGATCGTGCCGGCGACCGCGGACAATCTCGCCTTCGGCGAAACCGAGCGGCTGCGCGCCCGCGACTTTGCCTCGAAACTGTCGATGCGGGTGCTGTCGCGGATGTGGCAGATGCTGCTGAAGGGCATCACCGAGGCGCAGGCCGCGACGCGGCCGGCGGCGGCGGCCGAAATGGTGCTGGTGCGCATCGCCTATGTCGCCGACATGCCGACGCCGGACGAGGCGATCCGGATGCTCGAGCAGAATGGCGGCGCCTCGCCGGTGATCGCGGCGAGTGCTGCGCCGCGCGGCGCGCCGGCGCGCGAGCGTTTCCTCGATGCCGTCCTCGCCGGCGCGCGCGGCCGCCGCGCCGCGGCCAGCGCCGAAGCATCGGCGCGTCCGCAGATGATTGCGCCGGTGCCCGACGCGCAGTCGGCGCCGGCGGCGCTGCGGATTGCCAGCTTTCCGGAACTGGTGGCGCTGGCCGGCGAGAAGCGCGATCTCCTGACCAAGGCCGCGCTCGAAGCCGACGTCCGGCTGGTCCGGATCGAGGACGGACGGCTCGAGGTGACGCTGGAGCGCAGCGCCGCGCGGACGCTGATCAACGATCTGTCGCGCAAGCTGGAGCAATGGACCGGACGGCGCTGGACCGTGATCGTGTCCAACGAAGCCGGACAGCCGACGCTGCGTTCGCAGAACGAAGCTGCAGAAGAACCAGCGCGAGCGCGCCGCGGAATCCGATCCGCGGGTCAAGGAGGTGCTGGCGCGATTTCCCGGCGCCAAGGTCGTCGAGGTGCGCAAGCTTGCCCCCGAGCCGCCGGAATCCGATGCTAGCGGTGAAGAGCCGGGCGAAAGTTCCGACGGCGACGATCAATAGCGGTTCAAAGGGAATAGTGGATGGCTGATTTTCTCGGCATGATGAAGCAGGCGGCGCAACTGCAATCGAAGATGCAGGCGATGCAGGACGAGCTCGGCCATGTCGAGGTCGAGGGCATCTCGGGCGGCGGCCTCGTCACCGTGCGCATGACCGCGAAGATGGAAGTCAAGGCGGTCAAGATCGACCCCTCGCTGATCAAGGCGGACGAGCGCGAGATCCTCGAGGACCTGCTGGTCACCGCGCATAATGACGCGCGGCGCAAGGCCGAAGCCGCGATGCAGGAGAAGATGCAGAGCCTGACCGGCGGCCTCGGACTGCCGCCGGGGCTGGGGCTCGGCTAGCAAACATGGCTTCTGCCGTTGCCGGTCCCGAAATCGAACGCCTGATCCAGCTGCTGGCGCGGCTGCCGGGGCTCGGCCCGCGTTCGGCGCGGCGCGCGGCGCTGCACCTGATCAAGAAGCGCGAGGCGCTGATGACGCCGCTGGCCGGCGCGCTGCAGGTGGCGATCGACAAGATCCAGGTCTGCAAGACCTGCGGCAACATCGACACCCAGAATCCCTGCACGGTGTGCACCGATCCGCGGCGCGATCCGGCGATCATCGTCGTGGTCGCCGACGTCGCCGACCTCTGGGCGCTGGAGCGGGCGCACGCCACCAACGGATATTACCACGTGCTGGGCGCGACGCTTGTCGCCGCTCGACGGCGTCGGTCCGCAGGACCTGACCATCGACGCGCTGGTGGCGCGCGCGCACGATCCGCGCGTGACGGAAATCATTCTCGCCCTGAATGCGACCGTCGACGGCCAGACCACAGCGCATTACATCACCGACCTGCTGCAGGAAGCCGGCGTCAAGGTGACACGGCTCGCCCATGGCGTGCCGGTCGGCGGCGAACTCGACTATCTCGATGAAGGCACGCTGTCCGCGGCGATGCGGCAGCGAACGTTGTTCTAACAGCCACTAACGGAATGACTGACATGACGAGACGACAATTCGGCAAACGGTTGGCTTTGGTGACGGTCATTGCGGCGACATTTGCCGTGCCTGCCGCCCTGGCGCAGGACGCCGAGCCCGCGCCGAAGGCAGCCAAGCTCATGACTGCCGGTGACGTGCTGTCGGGTGAACTCAACGCCATGAGAGTCCGTTCCGGCAAGAAAGGTAAGCGCGTCGCCACCTACGAGGTCACCAGCGAGCCGCGCCGGCTGCCGACGGCGAACGGACTATGCGGCCTGGAAACCGGCCCGGAAACCTTTCAGATCGTCACCAGCAGCGATGCCCAGGTGGCGCAATTGAAGAATTTCGTCGGCAAGGAAGTTTCCCTGAAGGTCGATGAAGTCGCCTGCTCGCAAGAAGCCGGACAAATGAGCGATGCCGTGGTGACCAAATGGAGCGTGGTGACCAAGCATTGAGTAAACTGTCGTCGCCCGGCTTGACCGGATTTCTTCTCCCTCGCCCCGCTCTTGCGGGGAGAGGGGTGGGGGTGAGGGGCTCTTGTGTTCCGCGAATTCTAGAAGTGTGTTGAGGGCGGCGCCCCTCACCCGGATCACATCTGCGATGTGATCCGACCTCTCCCCGCAAGCGGGGAGAGGTGAAGAAGGAGCGGCAGTGCAGGACTGCGCGTCTGCCGAGATCAACTCGCTACCCCTTCGCCGTTTCCAGCTCCGCAAAATGTCCGCGCCGCTGCAGCCAGGCCAGCAGGATCAGGCTCGGCACCGCGACCACGACGCAGATCGCAAAAAACAGCGGCCAGCCGGTGCCTTCGCCACATAGCCCGCGCCAGACGACAAATAAGTGCGCCCGACCGCGGCAAGCGCGGTGAGCAGCGCGTATTGGGTGGCGGTGTGCAGCGGATTTTTGCACAGCGCCGACAAATAGGCGACGAAGATCACGGTGCCGATGGCGCTGGTGAAATTTTCCGTCGAGATGGCGAAGGCCAGCGCCCATTCGTTGACGCCGGCCAGCGCCAGCCACGAGAATGACAGATTGGCCACCGCCTGCAGCACCCCGCCGATCCACAGGCTGGCGGCCAGCGAATAGCGCCGGGCTACGAAGCCGCCGGCGAAGCCGCCGATCAGGGTCGCGGCCAGCCCGACGCCCTTGACGATGGCGGCGTAGTCGTTGCGGGAAAAGCCGAGGTCGATCACGAACGGCGCGGTCATGGTGCCGGAAAACGCGTCGGTGAACTTGTAGAGCACCACGAAGGCGAGCACCGCGAGCGCATGCTTTTGGCCAAGAAATTCGGAGAACGCGCCGATCGCCGCCTGCATCACCCGCGTGAATGCGGTCTCGGTGCTGGTCGCGGCCTCCGCGCGCGCCGATTGTTCGGGCTCGGTGGCCGATAGCGCCGTGACGGTTCCGATCAGCACCAGGGCGGCCATCACCACATAGCCCCACATCCACGCCGCGGAGCGCGCGATGCCGGTGCTCTCGAACGCGCTCACCATGAACAGCGCGCCGGCGGTCGAGACCAGCATGCCGATGCGGTAGGCCGCGACATAGGAGGCCATGCCGGCGGCCTGCTCGCTTTCGGGCAGGCTTTCGACCCGAAACGCATCGACCACGATGTCCTGTGTCGAGGACATCGCCGCCACCAGTAGCGCGCCGAGCGCCACGAACAGCGGCGAGCGCGCGGGATCGGTCAGCGCCAGCAGCAGGATCGGCGCCGATCAGCAGCAGTTGCGAGAATACCAGCCAGCCGCGCCGGCGGCCGAAGGCGCGGGTGAACAACGGCACATGCAGCGCATCGACCAGCGGCGCCCACAGAAATTTCAGGGTGTAGGGGGTGCCGACCAGCGCGAACAGGCCGATGGTGCCGAGGTCGACGCCGGATTCGCGCATCCATACCAGGAGCGTCGACCCCGACAGCGCCAGCGGCAGCCCGGACGAAAAGCCGAGCAGCAACACGATCAGCACCCGCCGCTGCAGATAGACCGCCAGACTGTCGCGCCAGGAGGCGCGGGGTTGGAGCGGGGCTGATGCCTCGGGCGGGCTGTCGGGCGCGGCGGTCATGCCGCAGTGCTAGCAGATTCGGGCCCAGGAAATGATATTGATGCTGTCATCGACCGGTCAAGCCGGGCCATGACGGCGCTCGGTAGGGAAGCGCGGCGGTCCGAAGAATTATTGAGGTCGGGCCTTCCAACATAAAAAGTCCGTCATCACCCGGCTTGACCGGGTGACCCGGTAATCGCAGGCGCCTGTGTTTACGGGATCGCCCGGTCAAGCCGGGCGATGACAGCATTAAGCGTGGAGAGGTAAGGAAATGCCCTACTCCCCCGCCTGCAGCTTGCGCGGCAGCGGGAACAGTTCGGGCGCGGTCTTGACGACGTGCGCGGTTTCCGCAGGCGCGTCGGTCTTGCTGAAATCGAGTTCCTCGATCCGCCCGGCCCGCTTTTCGATCTTGTCGGCGGAAATCAGGATCTGCCGGACATCCTCGTTGGCGTCGGAAAAATGCTTCTGCAGCTTCAATACGCGGTCGCGCAGCCGCCCCAGATCGTCGCCGAGGTTGAGCACCTCGGTGCGGATCTGGTCGGCGGCGTCGCGCATCCGCGCGTCCTTGAGGATCTGCTGCATCACCTGGATCGCCAGCATCAGCAGCGACGGCGACACCAGCACCACGCGGGCGCGATAGGCCTTCTGGATCACGTCGTCGAAGCCGTCGTGGATTTCGGCATAGACCGATTCCGACGGCACGAACATCAGCGCGGTATCCTGGGTCTCGCCCGCGATCAGATATTTCTCGGCGATATCGCTGACATGCTTCATGACGTCGGCGCGCAGCCGCTGGGTGGCGAATTTCTTTTCCTCGTCGGAGCGGGCGTCATGCAGCGCGGTCACCGCTTCCAGCGGAAATTTCGCGTCGATGCAGAGCGGCCGCGCATCGGGTAGAAACACCACGCAATCCGGCCGCTTGCCCGACGACAGCGTGAACTGGAATTCGTACGACCCCTTCGGCATGCCGTCCTGGACGATCGCCTCCATCCGCGCCTGGCCGAACGCGCCGCGCGATTGCTTGTTGGCGAGCACGTCGCGCAGCGTCGTGACCTGCGAGGTCAGGTCGGTGAGGTTCTTGTGCGCATTGTCGATGATGCCGAGCCGCTCGTGCAGCACGCGCAGGGAGTCCATGGTGTTGCGCGTGGTCTGCTCCATCGACTGGCCGACCCGGTGGGTCACCGAATCCAGCCGCTCGTTGACGGCGCGCGCCATGTCGGCCTGGCGGCCGGCCAGCGCCTGGCCCATCGCATCGACGCGGCCGGTGGCTTCGCTCTGGGCGCGGAGCATTTCGCCCAGGCGTTCTTCCAGTTCGTCGGCGCGTATCGCCTGCGCCATCGCCTGTTCGGCGCCGCGCCGGCCGGACCGTGCGATCACGATGGCAATGATCAGGAGCAGCACCAGCGCCAGCGCGCCGAAGCCGATCAGCGCAGCGCCGCTGCGGACCGGCACATCGCCGATCGTGAAAAGGATCTCGTTCATGTCGCCCTTGTAGCCGATTCGCGTTGCATTGGCGAACGAAGAGGGAACATTTATGGTGAATGGCCGGTTAATTTTCGCGGGGCAAGCCGGGCCGGGATTCGGGGCCGGGACCAGGCCGGGAGGACCGCACGGCGCGGATTGACCCCGGCAAATCAACAGCTTAAATCGCCCGCCATGGCCATTCGCGAAATTATCGTCCTGCCGGACAAACAGTTGCGGCTCGTCTCCAAACCGATCGAAAAAGTCACGACGGAGGTGCGCAAGCTCGCCGACGACATGTTCGAGACCATGTACGACGCGCCCGGGATCGGGCTCGCGGCGATCCAGGTCGCGCAGCCGCTGCGGCTGATCACGATGGATCTCGCCAAGCGAGACGAGGACGGCGAGAGCCAGGCCGCGGCCGCGCGTCTTCATCAATCCGGAAATCCTGTCGTCGTCGGAAGAATTGTCGGTATACGAGGAAGGCTGCCTGTCGATCCCGGAATATTACGAGGAAGTCGAGCGGCCGGCGCAGGTGCGGATCCGCTTCACCGATCTCGACGGCAAGGTGCATGAGGAAGACGCCGACGGCCTGTTCGCCACCTGCATCCAGCACGAGATCGACCATCTCAACGGCGTGCTGTTCGTGGATTATCTGTCGAAGCTGAAGCGCGACCGCGTGCTGAAGAAATTTACCAAAGCCGCCAAGCGCGGGGCGGAGTAGCTGCGGCAGCCTCTCAGCCGTCATGCCCGGGCTTGACCCGGGCATCCGTCACGCTTCACGAAGAGTCTCGCGAAGGAGATGGATTGCCGGGTCAAGCCCGGCAATGACGGTTAAAC
This sequence comes from uncultured Alphaproteobacteria bacterium, assembly GCA_963734795.1. Lineage (GTDB taxonomy): Bacteria > Pseudomonadota > Alphaproteobacteria > Rhizobiales > Xanthobacteraceae > Bradyrhizobium. The sequence continues at coordinate 562,620 of CAVTIW010000002.1, read as the reverse complement.
TAGATTTCAGCAGGAATCCTCCGTTCATGCCTCTCCGCCTGATCTTCATGGGCACGCCCGATTTCGCGGTGCCGACGCTGCTGGAGCTGGTGGCCCATGGCCATGAGATCGCGGCGGTCTATACCCGTGCGGCAAAGCCCGGCGGGCGCGGCATGAAGCTGCAGCCGACGCCGGTCGAGCAGGAGGCGCGGCGGCTCGGCATTGCCGTCGCAACGCCGGTGACACTGAAGACGCCGGAAGCGCTGCACGAATTTCGCGCGCATCATGCCGACGCGGCGGTCGTCGTCGCCTACGGCATGATCCTGCCGCAGGCCATTCTCGACGCGCCCGAGCTCGGCTGCTTCAACCTGCACGCCTCGCTGTTGCCGCGCTGGCGCGGCGCCGCGCCGATCAACCGCGCCATCATGGCAGGCGATGCCGAGACCGGCGTGATGGTGATGAAGATGGATGCCGGCCTCGACACCGGCGACGTCGCGATGGCCGAACGCATGGCGATCACCGATACGATGACCGCGGCCGATCTGCACGATGCGCTGGCGCCGCTGGGCGGCGACCTGATGGTGCGTGCGATCGGCGCGCTGGAACGCGGCAAGCTGCAACTCACGAAGCAGAGCGACCAAGGCGTGACCTATGCTGCCAAGATCGAAAAGGCCGAGGCGCGGATCGACTGGAACCAGCCGGCGCATGCCGTGCTGCGCCATATTCACGGGCTGTCGCCGTTTCCCGGCGCCTGGTGCGAGATTGCCAATCGAAGCCGAGCCCGCGCGGGTCAAGATCCTGCGCTGCGAGATCGCCGATGGCGCAGGCGCCGCCGGCGATCTGCTCGACGATCATCTCACGGTGGCCTGCGGCGACGGCGCGATCCGGATTCTCGAACTGCAGCGCGCCGGCAAGGCGCCGATGAAAACGAAGGAGTTTCTGCGCGGCACGCCGCTGAAGGCTGGAACGCGCGTTGCGTGAGATTGTCATACCCCGCGCAGGCGGGGTATCCAGTACGCCGCGCCGTTTACGTTTAAACCGCGAAGCCGCGGAGTACTGGATCATCCGCTTTCGCGGATGATGACGGCCCTAACGGTTTGCCCTTGCTGGATCGATATGCCCCGCTACAAGCTCACCATCGAATATGACGGCGCGCCGTTCTGCGGCTGGCAGATCCAGGACAATGGCGCCTCGGTGCAGGGCGCGCTGGAAACCGCGGTCAAGGCGATCTGCGGCGAGCAGGTTCGCGTTCATGGCGCGGGCCGCACCGACGCCGGCGTGCATGCGCTGGCGCAGGTGGCGCATTGCGATATTGCCAAACATTTCGTGCCGGGCCGCTTTCGCGACGGGCTGAACGCGCATCTGCGGCCGCATCCGATCGGCGTGCTGTCAGCGGAAATCGTGCCCGATAGTTTCGAGGCGCGGTTCTCCGCCAAACGACGGCATTATCGCTATCGCATCAGCCAACCGCCGCGCCAATCTCGCGCTCGAGATCGGCCATGTCTGGCGGCTGCCGCGGCCGCTCGATACCGACGCGATGCAGGAGGCCGCGCAGCGCCTGATCGGCAAGCACGACTTCACCACCTTTCGCGACACCGAATGCCAGGCGAAGTCGCCGGAGAAAACCCTCGACCAGCTCGACGTCATCAGGGACGGCGACGCCGTCGACATCGTCACCTCGGCGCGCTCGTTCCTGCACAGCCAGGTGCGCTCGATGGTCGGCTCACTGGTCTGGGTCGGCGAGGGCCGCTGGAGCGCCGACGATCTCGCCGCCGCACTGGCCGCCCGCAACCGCGCCGCCTGCGGCCCGGTCGCGCCGCCGGACGGGCTGTATCTGGTGCGGGTCGATTATTAGATCTGCGTCGCCGACGACGGCATAAGTTCGCAACACACCACGCCGTCATCCTCCGGCTCGACCGGAGGATGCAGTATCCCAGAGCGTTGGCAGTTGAACACCCGCGTCCCGGAATACTGGGGCACCCGCTGGAGCCTGTCATCGGGCTTGCCGAAGGCGAGACCCGGTGGCGGGTGACGACACCCTATGTTGTGGCAAACGCGGTCAGCGATATCTTGCCCGTCACGCAAAATACCGATCCAGCACGCCGCGATAGATCCTGGTCAGCTTTTCCAGGTCGGAAACCGGGGTGCGCTCGTCGACCTGGTGCATGGTCTGGCCGACCAGGCCGAATTCGATCACCGGACAATAACTGGCGATAAAGCGCGCATCCGAGGTGCCGCCGCTGGTGCTCAATTCCGGCCTGCGGCCGGTGACCTCCTCGATCGCCGCGACCGCGAGATCCGTGAAGGCGCCGGGTTTGGTCACAAACACGTTGGAGTTCGATGGCTCCCACACGATTCGCGCGCGGATCCGATTGCCGGCGGCCTTCGCCAGACGCTGCTCGACCAGTTCCCGCAGCGTCTCCTGGGTGTGGTGATCGTTGAAGCGGATGTTGAATTTGGCGCGCGCCTGCGCCGGGATCACATTGCTGGCGGTGTTGCCGACATCGACCGAGGTGAATTCGAGGTTCGACGGCTGGAACTGGGCGCTGCCGTGATCGAGCGGCTCGGTGCTGAGCGCCACGATCAGGCCTGCGATATCCGGCACCGGATTCGCCGCGCGATGCGGATAGGCGACATGGCCCTGGATGCCATCGACGTAAAGCGTGCCCGACAGCGAGCCGCGGCGGCCGACCTTGATGCAGTCGCCGAGCGTTCTCGACATTGCTGGGCTCGCCCAGCACGCAATGGTCGAATTTCTCGCCGCGCGCCGCGACCCATTGCAGCAGCTTGATGGTGCCGTTGACGGCGATGTCTTCCTCGTCGCCGGTGATCAGAAACGAGATCGAGCCTTTTGGCTTGCCGCCATGGTCGGCAAGATATTCAAGCACCGCCGCGACGCTGCAGGCGATGCCGCCCTTCATGTCCACGGCGCCGCGCCCATACAGAAAGCCGTCCTTGACCTCGCCCGAGAACGCGCCATGGCTCCATGCGGCCTCGTCGCCCGCCGGCACCACGTCGGTATGTCCGGCAAAGCTGAGGTGCGGCGCACGGTCGCCGATGCGGGCATAGAGATTGTCGATATCGGCGGCGCCCGGCTCGCTGAAGGTGACGCGATGGATGTCGAAGCCGGCAGCTTTCAGCACATTTTCGAGCACGGCGAGCGCGCCGGCATCGGCCGGGGTTACGGAAGGGCAGCGGACGAGATCGCGGGCGATGGAGAAGGGCATCAGTCATGCCCCCGCTTAACATGAGGCCCCGGCGATGGGCTAGCGCTGTGCGGAACAAATTCCAGTTCGCTTTGCTGGTCCCAGCGCGGGGCCGCGGTGTGGACTGGTGTCGCGCGGCGCCAGCGGATCACGGCCCGAACCGGTTGGGCCCGCTTGTGCCCCTCAGGCAGAGCATTTCGACAAAACCCCAGAGAGTGAGGACGACCCACGACCAATTCCGAGCGACAGCCAGCGATGTCGGAATCGTCGAGCCGATCCGCGAACCGATCGATAGAGCCCGGGAGCAACGAAGAAGGCGACCATCCACCAGCCGCTCTTGTTGCGATCGTGAAGCCGCTTGATCGTGAGGTGGCCAGCGTAGACCCACAGGAACGAGCAGCGTTCCGACTCCGTGGAATAATTTCGGCAACCGGCGTCGCCGGGCGTCGGATCGCCGCTGCCGAAGCTGTCGATCGCGGAACGGTAATGACGGTGGGGTCGAACAGGCCAAAGATGTCGTGCGACATTGATGCCGAACGAGGCGGGAGCGCCGCCGCCGAAGATTTTGCCGAAGGCGAGCATCAACGCGGCCAGAAACAGCATCCAGCAGACGATGATCAGCCCCGCGCAGACCAGTATCTGGCGCGGTTGATGCGGCCTTCGAAGCTGAACAGAAACCGGGTCGTCAGTTGCCATCGCCCGACCTCCGGACGGCGGAAGGTGCCCACGTCCGGTAGATTGGTCGCGTCAGGACGCTGCGGGTTCGACGTTAATCCCGCAGCAGTTCGTTGATGCTGGTCTTGGCGCGGGTGCGCTCGTCGACGCGCTTGACGATGACGGCGCAGGCGGTGGACGGACCGGGCTGGCCGTTCTTCAGCGGCCGGGCCGGCAACGCTCCCGGCACCACCACGGCATATTCCGGCACTTCGCCGACGAAGATCTCGCCGCTGTCGCGATCGATGATCTTGGTGGAGGCGCCGAGAAACACGCCCATCGCCAGCACCGCGCCCTTGCGCACGATCACGCCTTCGGCGACTTCCGAGCGCGCGCCGATGAAGCAATCGTCCTCGACGATGACGGGCTCGGCCTGCAGCGGCTCCAGCACGCCGCCGATGCCGACGCCGCCGGAAATGTGCACGCGCTTGCCGATCTGCGCGCAGGAGCCGACCGTCGACCAGGTGTCGATCATGGTGCTTTCATCGACATAGGCGCCGAGATTGACGAAGGACGGCATCAGCACGACGTTTTTGGCGATGAAGGCCGAGCGGCGCACGATGGCGCCCGGCACCGCGCGAAAGCCGGCATCGCGAAACCGGTTCTCGCCCCAGCCGTCGAATTTCGAGGGCACCTTGTCCCACCACGACGCCTTGCCGGGGCCGCCGGAAATCGCGCTCATGTCGTTGAGGCGGAACGACAGCAGCACCGCCTTCTTCAGCCACTGATTGACTTTCCACTTGCCGCCGGCCTCGCGCTCGGCCACCCGCGCCTCGCCCTTGTCGAGCAGCTCCAGCGCATGATCCACCGCGTCGCGGACTTCGCCCTTGGTCGCGGTAGAGATGCCGTCGCGGGCATCGAACGCGGTGTTGACGGTGGATTCGAGGGAAGCCAGAGACATCGAGATTTCCTTGAGGCGATGTTGTTGGGGCGGCGAGGGGCTTTGTCGGAATTTGAGGCGGGAGAGTCAAGGCTGCACAGCGCCGTCGTCCCCGCACCGGGTCTCGTCGCAGCCCGCGACAGTCGCGGTGATCCAGTATCCCCTGACGCCAGCGACTATCTCGGATGCCGCGGAATACCGGGTACCCCGCCTTCGCGGGGTATGACGGCAGAATGGTTGCGCGGCGTGCCTAATCCTGCGCCAGCCCCTGCAAAAACCCGGTCAGATCATCGGTGACATGATCGACATAGGCGGCGTCGCGGCCTTCCAGCTCCCAGTCCTCGCGCACCACTTCCTCGCTGCCGTCGGGCACCACCAGCACCGTGGTCATGCCGAGCTGGTGCGGCACCACGAGGTTGCGCGCCAGATCCTCGAACATCGCCGACTTCAGCGGATCGACGCCGTGGAGCGTCAGGAATTTCTGATAGGTCTGCGGCGCCGGCTTCGGCTCCAGCTCGGCGGCGATGATGTCGAACACCGCCTCGAAATGCGCACCGATGCCGAGCCGCTGCCAAGACCTTGTCGGCATGGTCGGTCGAGCCGTTGGTCAGGATCAGCTTGCGTCCGGGCAGCCTGGCGATGGCAGCGCCCATCGCCGGATTCGGCTGCAGCGGCGAATGATCGATCTGGTGCACATAGGCGAGATAGTCGTCGGCGCGCACGCCGTGCTCGGTCATCATGCCGCGCATGGTGGTGCCGTAGCGGAGGTAATAGTCCTTCTGGATCCGTCGCGCTTCGTCCGGCGGGTACCTTGAGGCAGGCGCTGACGAACTCGCCGATCCGCGCATCGACCTGCTGCCACAGATTGACGTGATGCGGATACAGCGTGTTGTCGAGATCGAACACCCAGGTGTCGATGTGGGTGAAGCGGCGGGATGTCTTTTTCATCATCGTCATCTCAAGTCGTCGTCGCGTGCGCGAGGACGACGATGGCAGGGGGTGCCGGACAGTTCATCACGGCATCGCAAAGCGCAGCGTCTTGCCGCCGCTCGACATGTCGACGGCGGCAAAGCCGGTGGCGGCGAGGCCGCGGGTGCCGCAGTCGCCCTGTTCGTTGATCTCGAACTTGCTCTCGCGGGTGCAAAGCTGGGTCGTGCCGCCCCAGTTCAGCGGCTTGTCCCTGAACTTGATGGTGCGGTTGTCGGCATCGACCGCCTCGGCGAAACTGAAAATCTGCCTGGGCTGGCCGGTGACGTCGGGATGCAGGCATTTGCCGGGATCGATGCGGTACCAGCCGCGGCTGATCACGGTCTTGCCGTCGTCGGTGCCGACCGCGGCCATGATCTTGTGCGGGGTGTCGTTGCACCAGGTCAGCCCAGTGGAGGACGGCGATTGCACCGCGTCGATCATGGTCGCGAAGAAATTCGGCGCCTGCACGATGTCGGGCGTCAGCCCGCGGCTTTTCAGGAACGCCGCCAGCGCGGCTTGCGTCTTCGGGCCGTCGACGCCGTCGATCGGCGCCGCGTCGTAGCCCGCGATCACCAGCAGCCGCTGAATGCCGGCGAGCCTCGCCTGTTCGTCGTCATATTCGCTGTCTTCGGCAAGATAGGCCACCAGATTGCCGTCGTCGGTCGGCGGTCGGGGTGATCTGGGTAAACGGCGCCGGGCGTCTGTCCGGCAGCGGCACTGCCGCGCCGCGGCGATCACGAAATTGTCGGGCGCGATGCACAGCGTGTCGCCGCCGTTCTGCGGGATCGGCGAGGCGCCGTAGACGCCGAGCGCGCGGGCGTTGAGCAGGATGCGGTCGGCGGTCAGCGTGCCCTGGACGACGACGCGGCAGGCCGCCGGATCGATGCGAAACCAGCCGCGCGTCGCGGTGGCGGCCTTGTCGTCGATGCCGATCGCGGCCTCGATCACATAGCTCATGCGATTGCAGAGTTTTAAGTCCGCGTGGGCCGGCGCGGCGCTCGCGCAGCAGCGCGATGGCCGGAATCAATCCGGCCATGACGGTTCTCATCTGCGCTGGCCGCACGGCGTCATCACTTGTGGATCAGCGTGCCGGTGCCCTGGTTGGTGAACAGTTCGAGCAACACCGCGTGCGGCGTCTTGCCGTCGATGATGACGACGCCCTGGACGCCCTGCTCGAGCGAGTAGATGCAGGTTTCGACCTTCGGGATCATGCCGCCGGAAATGGTGCCGTCGGCGATCAGCTTGCGCGCATCCTTCACCGACAGTTCCGGAATCAGCTTCTTCGACTTGTCGAGCACGCCGGGAACGTCGGTCAGCAGCAACAGCCGCTTGGCCTTCAGCGCGCCCGCGACCGCGCCGGCAAAGGTATCGGCGTTGACGTTGAAGGTCTGTCCGGTTCTCGAGGTCGCCAGCGGCGCCAGCACCGGGATCAGATCATAGCCGATCAGCTGGTTCAGCAGCGTCAGATCGACCTTTTCGGGCTCGCCGACAAAGCCGAGATCGACCACCTTTTCGATGTTCGAATCCGGATCGACCATGGTGCGCGTCACCTTCGACGCCGTCACCATGTTGCCGTCCTTGCCGCACAGGCCGACGGCCTTGCCGCCGGCCTCGTTGATGTAGCCGACCAGCGTCTTGTTGATCGAACCCGCCAGCACCATCTCGACGATCTCGATGGTCGCGGCATCGGTGATGCGCAGGCCGGCGGCGAATTCCGATTGGATGCCGAGCCGCTTCAGCATCGGTCGCGATCTGCGGCCCGCCGCCATGCACCACCACCGGATTGATCGCGGTCTGCTCCAGCAGAACGATGTCGCGGGCGAACGCCTTGGCGACGTCCTCGGCGCCCATGGCATGGCCGCCATATTTGATGACGATGGTTTCCTCGTCATACTGCTGCATGTGCGGCAGCGCCTCGGACAGGATGCGGGCCTGATCGAGCGGACTGATGTATGGCGCGTCGGTCATGAAGCGGGTCTCGTCAGTCGAACAGGATGGGGCGGGTTCTATCTGATTGGCGGGCGCGGCGCAAAGCTCGCTGCTTTCGACCTCGCCTGCAAGCGGACAGGTAAAGGAAGCGACGCTGCGGCTCACCCCTGTCGCGGCCATGCCGCCGCCACCGCGAGCACCAGCCAGCTCACGATCAGCAGCGTGCCGCCGGTCGGCGCGGCCATCGGGAACAGGCTGTGGCCGGCATATTGCCGCAATGTCAGGTCGCCGGCGAACAGGGCTGCCGCGATGACAAAACCGCATGCCGCCGCGATCCCGATGCCGGCATGAATGACGCCGCGCTCGGTCAGCGCCACCACCGCGAGCACGGCGGTGGCGTGAAACAGCAGCATCGATGAAGCCGACGCCAGCCGCGTCGCGTCGGGTTGATGGGCGGACGCCGCCGCCAGGATGACGCCGTCGGCGCCCATGATGCCGGCCAGAATGACCAGGATGCGGAACAGGCGAGACCCCGTCATCGGCTGCGCTCGCCGAGCAGGCGCACCATCGCGGCGCGCAATTCCGGCATCCCGGCGCCGGTGCGCGAGGACGTCACCAGAACGTTCCGGAAAGGCGGCGGGATGTTTGGCCAGCGCCGCCGCGGTGTCGGCGATGCGCTGCTCCAGCTCGGCAGGCTTGACCTGATCGGCCTTGGTGAGCACGACCTGATAGCTCACGGCGGATTTGTCGAGCGTCTTCAGCACGTCGAGATCGACCTCCTTGAGGCCATGCCGTGGCATCGATCAGCACGTAGACCCGCGCCAGACTGCTGCGGCCCTGCAGGAATTTGTGGATCAGCGCGGTCCAGGACGCGACCTTGGCCTTCGGCGCCGAGGCGTAACCGTAGCCGGGCATGTCGACCAGCCGGAAGCCGGCATTGTCGGGGCCTTCGAAGAAGATCAGTTCCTGGGTGCGGCCCGGCGTGTGCGAGGTCCGCGCCAGCGCGTTGCGGCCGGTCAGCGCGTTGATCAGGCTCGATTTGCCGACATTGGAGCGGCCGGCGAAGGCGACCTCCATGCCCGCCATCGGCGGCAGCGTCTCGATCGAGGGCGAGGCCCAGAAGAACTGCCAGTCGCCGGCGAACAGCTTGCGGCCCTGCTCGATCAGCTTCGCATCGGGTTCGGCGGTCATGCGAAGGGCTTTCATTAGAAGCGCAAATGCCTCTCAAGCCGTCATTGCGAGCGAAGCGAAGCAATCCAGCTTGGCCGCGCAAAGAAAGAAGCTGGATTGCTTCGTCGCTTCGCTCCTCGCAATGACGAGAACGTCAGGTCTTCGACTCGGCCTTCTTCGAACCGAAGGTGGCCTTGAGATTGTCGAACAGTTCGACCTTCACGCCGTTGCGGCGCATGATGAAGCTCTGCTGCAGCACCGACAGCGTGTTGTTCCAGGCCCAGTAGATCACCAGACCCGCCGGGAAGCCCGCCAGCATGAAGGTGAAGATCAGCGGCATCCAGGCGAAGATCATCTGCTGGGTCGGATCCGGCGGCGTCGGATTGAGCTTCATCTGGAACCACATCGTGATGCCCATGATGATCGGCCACACGCCGAGCGCGAGGTAGTGTCCGAACAGCGGCAGCTGGGTCGGATCGAAGTGAAACAGGCCGAACAGGGTGAACAGATTGGTCGGATCGGGCGCCGACAGATCCTTGATCCAGCCGAAGAACGGCGCGTGCCGCATTTCGATGGTGACGAACAGCACCTTGTAGAGCGAGAAGAACACCGGAATCTGCAAGGCGACGGGAAGACAACCGGCGATCGGGTTGATCTTCTCCTTCTTGTAGATTTCCATCATCTCCTGCTGCTGCTTCACCTTGTCGTCGGGATAGCGTTCCTTCAGCGCGGCCAGTTGCGGCTGCACCGATTTCATCTTCGCCATCGAGGCGTAGGATTTGTTGGCAAGCGGGAAGAACAACAGCTTCACCAGCACCGTCACCAGCAGGATGGCGATGCCGAAATTGCCGACCAGATGATAGAAGAAGTCCAGCGCCAGGAACATCGGCTTGGTGATGAAGTAGAACCAGCCCCAGTCGATCAGAAGATCGAAGTGGTTGAGCGCGAGCTGCTTGTTGTAGCCGCCGAAACCGCCGATCGGAAAATTGATGCCGACCACGCTGGCTTCCTTGGCGCCGGCGAACAGCCGCGCATTGGCGCTGCCGGTGCCGCCGATCGCGATGGTCTGCGGGTCCTGCAGATAGTCGGTCTGGTAGGTCCGCACGGTGCCGACGAGATTGGACGAGAACCGCGCCTGCAGCTGCGCGTTGGTATCCGGCAACAGCGCCGAGGCCCAGTATTTGTCGGTGATGCCGAGCCAGCCATTGGTGACCTTGAAGTTGACCGCCTTGGCGTCGTCGATTTTCTTGTAGCCGTATTCCTGCAGGCCCTGGTCGCCGAGATAGCCGATCAGACCTTCGTGCAGGATGTAGTAGCCCGAGACGTGCGGGGTGCCGTGCCGCGAGATCAGCGCGAACGGATAGAGCGTGACCGGCGCGTTGCCGACATTGGTGACCTCGTCCTTGACGGTGAAGAGGTAGTGGTCGTCGATCGAAATGGTGCGGTGGAAGGTGAGGCCGTCGCCATTGTCATATTTCAGCGTCACCGGGCTGCTCGGCGTCAGGCTGCCCGAGCCTTCCTGCTGCCACACCGTGTTCTGGTCGGGAATTTTCACGGTCGAGCCGCTGGCCGCGACCCAGCCGAATTCCGCGTAATAGGGACTGGCGGTGCCCGAGGGCGAGAACAGCACGATCGCGGGCGAAGCCGGATCGACGGTCTCGCGGAACTGGACCAGCGACAGATCGTCGATCCGCGCGCCCTTCAGCGAAATGCTGCCGGTCAGGCGCGGAGTGTCGATCTTGACGCGCGGCGCCGAGGCGATGGCGGCATCGCGGTCGACCACGGGGGCCGCGGAGGCGGCCTGGTTTGCCGCCGGCGCATTGGCCGCTGGCGCCGGGGACGCGCCGGCCTGCGGGGTGGCGGCGGTTCCGGCCTGCGGCGCGGGCTTCGCCAATTCGCTCTGGGCCTGCTCCGCGGCGCGCGCTTTTCCATCTGCGGCAGATTGAAGAAATATTGCCAGCCGATCAGCACGAGGCCGGACAGAATGACGGCGAGGATGGTGTTGCGATTATCGGTCATCGTTCAGGTCTCGTCATTCAATTCGGGTTGCGGCTGGCGCTATGGTCTGTATTTCGACGCGCTGTCTTGACGCGAACCGGTATCCACTTCGCGCGAAGACGCTTTAGGCGGTATTCGGCGCCTGCCGGTCGAGGCGATGCAGCGCCGAGCGGAGATCGTCGAGCATGGTCGCAAAGTCGCGGTTCAGTGCGGCACGACGGCCGACTAGCACATAATCACTGTGCGGTCGCATTGATATGGCATCCAGCCGCTTCACCAGTTCGCGAAGCCTGCGCCGGATCCGGTTGCGCTCGGTGGCGGTGCCGTTCTTTTTGGTCACGGTGAAGCCGACCCGGATCGGGCCGCCATCGTCGCGGCGGCGGCTTTGCACCACGAAGGCAGCGCTGTTGATCCGCGCGCCATTGGCAACGGCGAGGAAGTCCGCCCGCTGCCTTAACCGATCCATGATGAAATCTCCGGGAAGCCCGGCTCAGGCGCTCAAACGCTTGCGGCCCCGCGCGCGGCGCGCGGCGAGGACCTTGCGGCCGCCGGTCGTCGCAAGACGAGCGCGGAAGCCGTGACGGCGCTTGCGCACCAGTTTGCTGGGTTGATAAGTCCGCTTCACGGGTCGTTCTCCGCTGACAATTTGCCGGGCAAACTGACAATTTGCCTGAGTAATGAGGTAAGTCCGGTGATGCTGGCCGGCCCAAAGCAGGCCGTTTCCGGCCCAAATGAGCCGCCCCGGTCGGTCAGACCGGGCCATCGCGGACAGTTGGCGCGGCTTATACGGGAGCGACCCGTTTTCGTCAATCTGGCCGCGTCGCCGCATCCGGGGTCCTTCGAAACGCCTACAATGTGCGCGAATATATCAATATTCGCGGTGTTTTTCCGTGGGAGGATGGCAGGCTTGCGATTCAGGCCGGTTGCTGCCGACTTGGACAATGGTATTGCCGCAACCCGGGTAACCGCGGGTTCGCGGCGACATGATCGAACTGTAATTTGACCGGTTCGGCGGCAAAACGCATCGTGAACACCAGGGCATCGAAGGCGAGAATATTGTGTCAGTGACCGAAGAACAGCCGACCATCGGATCGCCGCGGCCGCTGCCGGCGCGCCGGCTCGGCCTGTCCGGCAAGCTGCTGCTGCTGACCATTCCGCTGGTGATGATCGCGGAAATCCTGATCTATGTGCCCGCGATCGCGAATTTCCGGATGAACCGGCTGAACGACCGGCTGGCGGCGGCGAACACCGCGGCGCTGGTGCTGGATGCCGCCCCCTCCGGCATGGTTCCGGATTCGCTGGCGCGGCAGATCCTCGGCAGCATCGGCGCGCATGCGGTGGCCATCAAGATGGGGCAGCAACGCCGGCTTTTGGCCAGCGCCGATCTGCCGTCGGCGATCGATCACGATGTCGACATGCGGATCGATGACGGTGTGGTCGGCGATCGTCGATTCCTTCGAGATCATGCTGGAAAGCGGCAACCAGACCATCCGCGTGATCGGGCCGGCGCTCCGGCGGCGCGCAATTCATCGAGGTCGTGATCGACGAGGCGCCGCTGCGCCAGGCGATGTACCGGTTTTCCCGCAATCTGCTGCTGGTTTCGCTGGTCATCGCGGTCGCTGACCGCGGCGCTGGTCTATCTCGCGCTGCATTTTCTGTTCGTGCGGCCGATGCGGCGGCTGACCGCCAACCTGGTCGGCTTTCACGAGAATCCCGAGAGCTCGGCGCGGATCATCGTGCCCAGCCAGCGCGGCGACGAGATCGGCGTCGCCGAACGCGAATTGTCCGACATGCAGCGCGATCTGGTGTCGATGCTGCATCAGAAGAGCCGGCTCGCCGCGCTCGGCCTTGCGGTGTCGAAGATCAACCACGATCTGCGCAACCTGCTGGCGTCCTCGCAACTGCTTTCGGACCAGCTCGCCAGCGTGCCGGATCCGCGGGTGCAGCGCTTCGCGCCGAAGCTGATGCGCTCGCTGGAGCGCGCCATCGCGTTCTGCCAGTCGACGCTGTCCTATGGCCGCGCCCAGGAGGCCGCGCCCGACCGCCGCATGATCCTGGTCGAGCCTGTGGTCGTCGAAGTTCGCGAATCCGCCGGGCTGGCATCGGATGCGTCGATCGCCTGGATCAGCGCGATCGAGCGCGGGCTCACCATCGACGCCGATCCCGACCATCTGTTTCGCGTGCTGCTCAATCTGGTGCGCAACGCCGCGCAGGCGCTCGAAGGCCGGCCCAGGAGCGACGTTGCGACCCTGCAGATTCGCATCACCGGGCGGCGCGAAGGCACCGTCGCGATCATCGAGGTCTCCGATACCGGCCCCGGCGTGCCCGCAAAAGGCCCGCGAGCATCTGTTCGAGGCATTCCAGACCTCGGGGCGGCCCGGCGGCAGCGGGCTCGGCCTCGCGATCGCCGCCGAACTGGTCCGCGCCCATGGCGGTGACATCCATCTGGTCGAAGGCACCATCGGCGCCACCTTCCGGATCGCGATCCCGGACCGGCCGGTGGAACTGATGAGCGTGCGCAGCGAACGGGCGCGGGCGTGAGGCAAGGCGACCCGTCCGCCGATGGTCGTCATTCCGGGACGCGCAGCGATGAGCCCGGAATCCGGAGGTAATTGCGCGAGATTCGCCTTCGCGCTGCCGCGTGGCCGGGGAATGACGGCAAAATCGCGGTAGTGACGGTCGACGGCCAGCACTGGCGGACCTTGCCAAGCCGGCTCCAAGCCGGTAGCTAGGGGGCGCTTTCGCGACCTCTCACATGTTTCGGAATGCATGCGGCATCGGCGGGCTTATGCCCGGAGATGCCCGCGAAAAACGCGCCCGTAGCTCAGCTGGATAGAGCACTAGACTACGAATCTAGGGGTCAGGAGTTCGAAATCTCTTCGGGCGCGCCATTTTGCCACCATTCGGAATAAAACTGCGAACTTGGCGTTAGCTCGAACGTGCCCTCATCAAGGGCTACGGCGTCGTAAGCGTATCCAGCCCGTTGACCAGCTTCGTGACCCGTTGCGCGCCGCCCGCCCCGCTCGCGGGCTCGGCAAGCTCACGGCATTTCTCGGTGACGGTCTTGTCGTCGAATGGCCGCGCCGCGTCGCCAAGCGGAACATCGATGTCGACGCGATGCTTCATACCGGCTTTGCGCTCGAGCGATCACGAGCAAACTGCTCTTCCGTCAGTTTCCCGTCCGCCAGTGCCATGGCAACCCACGCCGGGATGCCGCGATCGGTGGTCTCGCGGCTCTCGGGCCGGAACTTCGCCGGATCAGCAATATTCGTAAGCTGCGCCGCCCCCATCTCATTTCCGTCGAGGCGCTACCGGCCGGCGTTGCAGCGATCGTATCGTCTCGACCAGCCTGCTCACCAATTTGCTGTCGTTGTCGCTACGCCAGACACACCAGCTTTCCGACTGGATGGTCGACTTTGCGATCGGCTTGAAAACCGCGCCGATCAGTCCGGAATCGGCGAGGCTGCGAGGAACCAGCGCGACTCCCATCCCATGGGCGACGAGCGAGACGACGCCGAGCCAATGGCGGACTTCGTAGGTGATGCGCGGAAGAAATCCCGCCTCCGCGCAGCGCGCCACGATGGAGCTGTAATAGTCGGGCGAGACCTCGCGGGAGAATAAGATGAACTCCTCGTTGCGCAATTGAGGGAGCGCCAACCGTTTCGCCCTCCTTGGATGGTCGGCGGGTATGCAGGCGACAAAGGGCTCTGAGAGAAACAGAAACAATTCGAGGCCCGTCGGTGCTCCGCGGGAGTGAATGAAACCGAAGTCGATCTCGTCGCGGTCGAGAGCATGGATCTGCTCGGCCGAATTCATCTCGGACAGCGCGATCTCGATATCCGGATTGGCGGCCCGGAAGCTCTTGAGAATTTCCGGCAGCGAGCGATAGAGCATCGAGCCGGCAATGCCTATCCGCAGGCGGCCGCGCTTTCCCGCCGCAATGGCTCGAATGTGTGCCCTGGTATCGTGGGTTCGCTGCAGGATGGCTTTTGCTTCGTCCTGCAGGGCAGCCCCCGCGGGCGTCAGGCTGACATGCCGGCTGGTTCGCTCGAACAACGCGACGCCAAGTTCGGCTTCCAACTGCTGGATAGCGTGACTGAGGGGCGGTTGCGACAGTGATAGCCGTTTTGCCGCGCGGCCGAAGTGCAGTTCCTCTGCAATCACGGTGAAATATCGCAGCTGTCGCAAGTCCATTCGGGATTCCAGTCTGGCTGGTCAGCGGAGGAGGTTCGGGTCCCGGGGTCGTAATCCATAGTTTTGGTGTATCAATCAGGCCATCAATCGATATTAGACTAGATCGATTTCGCCTGCCACACTCGCCGCATAAATCGGGAGGGAAGCAATCATGCAGCAGACCGAGATCAAGGCGGCTATTCCTGAACTCGCGAGGCATCAACCTCTACCGGGCGGATCGTGACGCTGCCGCCCTTTTTGCCTATTACCTCCCGGACGACCTGTTCAGCCACCTTGCCCCGCATTTCGACCGATTGGGCGCGCTGGCCGGCGACCATCTCGACCGCTTGGCGGGGATTGCCGACAAAAACCCGCCGACGCTGTCGACGCGCCGCCGCACGGGTGAGGATTGCGACGTTATCGAAAAGCACCCGGCCTATGTCGAGCTGGAACGGATCGCCTATTCCGAATTCGGCCTTGCTGCCTTGTCGCACAGGGGAGGGGTTCTCGGCTGGCCCGAACCGATGCCGGCGGCGGCGAAATACGCGCTGACCTATTTGTTCGTGCAGGCTGAGTTCGGGCTCTGCTGCCCGGTCTCGATGACCAATTCGCTCACGCGCACGCTCAAGAAATTTGGTGAGCCCAATCTGGTCGCGCGCTTCTTCGACAAGCTTACCACGCTTGATTTCGACGAACTGTTTCAGGGCGCCATGTTCATGACCGAACAGGCCGCCGGATCCGACGTCAGCGCGACCACCACGCGCGCGGAACTGCAGCCGAACGGAAGCTGGCGGCTGTTCGGCGATAAATGGTTCTGCTCCAACGCGGGTGCCGAGCTCGCGATGGTGCTGGCGCGCAGCGAAACGGCGCCGGGGCTGAAGGGCATATCGCTCTTCCTGCTTCCGAAGACCCGAAGCGACGGGCTGCCCAACGATTTTCGATATCTGCGCCTGAAAGACAAGCTCGGGACGCGCTCGATGGCAAGCGGCGAGGTTCGCCTCGAAGGGGCGGAAGCCTATCTGGTCGGCGAACGCGGACGCGGCTTCAAGCACATGGCCGACATGATCAACAACTCGCGCTTGTCGAACGGCATGCGCGCGGCTGGACTGATGCGCCGCGCGACGACGGAAGCTTTTTTCATCGCGGGCCGACGCGAGGCCTTCGGACGCCGGCTGATCGACTTGCCGCTGATGCGTCGCCAACTCGCCAAGATGCTGGTGTGGACCGAACAGGCCCGCACCATGATGTTCCTGACGGCCGATGCGCTGCATCGGGCCAATGGCGGCGAGGGCGCCGGCGCGCAACTCGCACAAATCCTGACCCCCCTGATCAAGTTTCGTGCTTGCCGTGACGCCCGGCGGGTGACGGGCGACGCCATGGAAGTGCGTGGCGGCTGCGGTTACATCGAGGAATGGTCTGATCCGCGGCTGGTTCGGGACTCCCATCTCGGTTCGATCTGGGAAGGGACGTCGAACATCGTGGCGCTCGACGTCATCCGTGCAGTGTCGCGCGACGGCGCGCTCGCGCCGTTGCACGATCATCTGCTCCAGATGCTCGGGGAGACCGGTCTCGATGCGGCTGGCCGAGCGCCCTTCGAGCGCTGCATCGAGGCGGCAACCAGCCTGGCGCGTGACGTTGCCGACACCGACAATGCGACCCTGGCCCGGCAGGCCGCGTCCGGGCTCTATCACATCACCACCGCGATCGGGCTGGCGCGCGAAGCCGCGAAGGCGAAGCTGCCGCACCGGCTGGCTCTAGCCCGCCTTGTCCTGCAGCACCGCCTGCAGCCGCGTGATCCGCTGACGGTGCAGTCCGACAATCACCTGATCGACACCGTTCTGGAATCGGTCGCGATCAACTGACGCATCCCAAGATGAAAGCTTGAGGCACGATGATGACGAATATGATGATGACGAATATTATGGATCGCCGCGCGGTGCTCGCGGGCGGTGCCGCAGCGTTGTCCAGCTCGATGTTGCCGCGCCGCGTTCGCGCGGCGAGCGCACCGATCAAGATCGGCGTTCTGACCGACATGGCGGGACCCTATGCGGATGATAGCGGACCGGGCTCAGTGGTCGCAGCGCAGCTTGCGATTGAGGATTTCGCCAAGATGAATCCCGGCATCGCGGTCGAGCTTATCTCGGGCGATATGCAGGGCAAGCCCGACGTCGCCTCCGAGATTGCGTCCAAATGGTATGATCGCGAAGGCGTCGATGTCATCATCGACGTGCCGGTTTCCTCCGCTGCGCTGGCGGTCGCCTTTATCGCGCGCCAGAAGAACAAGGTGGCGCTGCTTAATCCAGGTACGTCGGATCTGTCAGGCAAAGCCTGCAGCCCCAATCATGTTCATTGGGCTTTTGACACTTATGCGCTGGCGGCCTCGACCGGGCAGGCGGTGCTGGCCGAAGGCGGCAAGAGCTGGTTTTTCGTGCAGGCCGATTATGCGTTCGGTGCGGCGCTTGTCGCCGATACGACCGCCATCATCGACGCCCATGGCGGCAAGTCGCTGGGATCGGTGCGTTACCCATTCCCCGGCACCACCGATTTCGCCTCATACCTCCTTCAGGCGCAAGCATCTGGCGCTGACGTTGTCGCCTTCGCGAATGCAGGCGCCGATGCGTCCAACGCGATCAAGCAGGCCGGTGAGTTCGGAATCGCGAGCGGCAAAGTGAAGCTGGCGGCACTGCTTTGCTTCATCCCGCAAATCAAGGCGCTGGGGCTCGACGCTGCTCAAGGGCTGATGTTGACCGAAGGCTTCTACTGGGACCTGAACGACCGCACCCGCCGCTTCTCCACTCGCTATGCGGCGCAGATGAAGGGCGCGATGCCGTGTACCATCCAGGTCGGCTGCTACTCTGCCGTGCTGCACTATCTCAAGGCCGTCGCCGTCACCGGGGCGGACGCCGCCAAGGCGAGCGGTAGCGGGCTCGTCGCCAAGATGAAGGAGATTCCGACCGACGACGACGTATTCGGGCCCGGCCGCATCCGCGAGGATGGCCGCAAGATTCACGACATGTATCTCTTCCAGGTGAAGAAGAAAGCTGAATCGACCAGTCCATGGGACCTTTATCGGTTGGTCCGCACGACGCCCGGCGAACAGGCGTACCGCCCGATGTCGGCGGCGCTCTGCCCCCTCGTGCATACGTAAGGTCAAGAGCCCCGGAGCGCGAACGTGCGTCGAGGCCGGTTAAAAGAAATTGTTTCGGTCATGACCATAAATTACATAGCAATTTCAATCATATAAAAGTTCGCAGTTTTATTCTGAATGGCGTGCCATCAAATCAATGACTTAGCTGCCATCAGCAGGCGCCGTTACCGGGACGTTACCGCATCCCGGTGATCACAGCAATTCGAGGAGCACAACGGCGCCTGCTTTATTTCGCGACCACAATGAGCAGGCGCTTGCTTGCGTCTACTACGAGGACGAAACGCCGTAAACTGATGGATGCCTCGTCCGCACAATCTGAGTCCAGGACATCGGAAAATATCATGCAGCCGCGCGATGTTTTGGGCGAAACAGTCAACTAGGTCAGCGAATGCAAAGCCTTGACCGCGGCCTCGCGGCTCTCGACAGGAACAAATAAATTCACCGAATGCGGCGAAAAAACATATTTGTCGGCGATAATCCCGTGCTGTTGCAGAATTTGAATCGCCTTAAACGGCAAGTCTGAAGAAACGCCGCCGAAGCAAGTGAGGCTCACCGAGCTTAAAGTCTCACGCTGTTTGCGCAAGTCTTTGCTCCTTTCCAGCGTGCGCAGCAAAGTGTCGAGCGACTCCAAATCGCAAGTCATCATCATGCGCGTTTTTCCGGCAGTGAAAGCCGAGGCCAGGAGTTGTGGCCAAGATAAGCCGTTTTGTTTGAGATGCCGCGCGAATTTCTCAAAACCTTGATTGAGATCCGCCGAATCGATCTCCACATGCTCAATGCGAGCCGTCGAGTTGACGGCCAAAACCTTTCCGCTTTCCATTCCCATAACCTCCTTCATCACTTGCGTGCTGTGTCCGGCGCCGCCCCATTTTTTTAAAACCAAAGGCACATTTTGGCTTTGTGCCAGCTCCACGCTGCGAAAATGCAAAACCTTGGCGCCCCAAAAACACATTTCGGATAACGATGCAAAATCCAGCTGACGCAAGGGTTTTGAATTCGCCACGATACGCGGATCGG
Source organism: uncultured Alphaproteobacteria bacterium (assembly GCA_963734795.1). GTDB lineage: Bacteria > Pseudomonadota > Alphaproteobacteria > Rhizobiales > Xanthobacteraceae > Bradyrhizobium. Next base: position 543,437 of record CAVTIW010000002.1, on the reverse strand, counting down.
CCGAGCAAACTCCGTCGACCTCTTTGATAATTTCACAGCATTCGGCTTTCAGCGCTGCGGCCATGGCGACCGCCGTGGTGTCGCTGCCGCCCCGGCCCAGCGTGGTGATCTCTTTGGTTACCGGATTCACGCCCTGAAAGCCCGCTAAAACCACGATGCGTCCGCGATCGAGTTCTTCGCGCACGCGAATGGGCCGCACATCTAAAATGCGCGCAGAGGAATGCGATTCGTCGGTCATCACCCCGGCTTGACTGCCGGTAAAACTAATCGCCGGCACACCGAGATCAAACAGCGCCATGCTCATTAAAGACATGCTGATGCGCTCACCGGTGGTTAACAACATATCGAGTTCACGACGATTGGGCTGCGGGCTTACTTGATAGGCCATCTTGACAAGTTCGTCGGTGGTCTTACCCATCGCTGAAACGATCGCCACGACACGATGACCACGGCTATGTAAATCGGCGAGACTGCTCGCGACCGCGCGGAGTTTTGCCGGTGTTTCAAGACAGGCGCCGCCGTATTTTTGTACGATGATGGGCTGGTTGCGCATTCTACTTACAGAAATACCTTGAGAGCGGCACCTGCATGCCAGCGCCAACGAACTGCGACACGCGCGGCTGCAAGCTTTTCGGAATACGAATGCGATGGTTGTGCACGCCCGACCTGTAGAGAAGAGGCCTCATTAACTTATGTCTTGGCCGGTTACACTTCGTTCAATCGGATTACGGAGCTCATCCATCCGCTGGAAGCCGGTCGAACGCCCGCGGCGGATATCGGTGCCCGTCCGGCGCGGCAATCGTGATCTCACGATAGCCGTCTTCAGCTGATTCAGCGGTCCGTTTCAGGGCCGCTGCGGCTGTTTCGCGTCGAGGCGTGATGCGGCCCGAAGTGTCCGTTCCTGTGATCCAAAAACCGCATCGGCGACCCGATAGCAGGTCACTAACCGACCGCCAGTCCAAGCCCGTCATCAAAACGGACGATGAAAGGCGAGGGCGCAAGCACAGATCAGGTAAGTGCGATAGCGACCAAGCCAGAGCAAAGCAGGACAAGACCGGCAACGGTCACAGCGAGGAAACTGTAAGAAGCGAATTCTTCACGCATGGTACACCACCTATCGCTCGGGAATGCTGGTTACCGTCTCGACTATCGCGCGCCCCTGCTCGAACAGAACGACTGTCACGCTGCACAGTCAAAAAGATTCCAAGCGGTTCCGAAAATTGGAATCTGACTGATGCTTTAGAGCAACAGCGCCCCCGGTCTGCAATGGTACGTGGGTAAATGGCTTCACGCTCGGGGAGTGAAGTGAATGAACAATCTCATTGAAATTCGAAATCCAGGAAAACGATCTGCCGAGAGTGCGCCCTGCTGGAATCAGAACGTAGAATGAAGGCGCCCGCGTTTAAAATGTCTTTCCTCACCCGCGTTCCGATTGGGGGAGCGGCAGAAGCTGGACCCAGCTGGGGCGGCCAGCGGGTCTTGCAGCTGGGGTTCAGACCGAACTCGGCTTAATGTCGCCGTTCGGGCTTGATCACAGTTTGTCTGACTTCAGTGCCACAGTCAGAGCACTCGTAGGTGAAGTCGATCTTCGCCATGCTCCAATGGGGCTCGACGTCTCTTACGTACATAGGAAGTCCTAGGCAGTTGGGACAAACGATTAAAGCCGACGCTATTTCGCGGTGCTGGACGTAGGCTGGCATGTCAGGTCTCCTTCACAGGGGAAGCAGTCACCTTGCCCTTAACCCGAAGATCACTCTATCGCGTACCACCTATCGCTCGTTATCAACTCTTGCGAACACACGAAAAACGAATGCGCTAATCTTCGTGACTGACTATGCCTACACAGCCGCCCAATTGGCGGGCGGGAGGTAGCTAGCCTCGTCACAAGCGTAACAGCCAAGCAACCAGCGATGCGCTGATCAACAAACTCTGTGTTTAGGAGACGAGCGTTTACAGATACTGCTGCCCTGGCAGTCCTGAGGGCGTCGCATCCTCGACTGTCGCGCTTTTCGGGAGTTCTAAGTTCAACATCAGCAGCCGTCAGTTTGACGGTCGTTACGCCGCTAAGATTTGGTCAAATTCAGCAGGTTCCAGCGTTTTCCCATCGCCATCAACAACTGTAACTTGCCATCCCTCGCTGGTCCAAACGCGTGCTTTAGCAACCGCTACCAGTACGCTACCCCCTTCGCAGGTCACCGTCTCATTCTCTCGCTTGGCGACCATTTTGTAACCCACTGACTGGCTCCTTTAAGCGGGCGCGCTCTACGATATATTTGGTCGGAAGTTTTTGGCGGCAGTTCGCCGACAAAGTGATGGTTTGATGACACTGCCTGACTGGAGGCGTGCCCAATCAATGGCGGTACGTCGCTGCAAAAATGGCGTGTTATTTCATCCGCCTGCAAATCTCGCATCTACGAGGCGATGAAGATTATCGAGGAAATACATGACAGCCCGAGCTCATGAAAGCGGTGGATAGGAGCGACCATCTCACGAAGAAGGGCTTCGCCGCGCTCCTGGCATTTATCGGCAAGGGCGCGCGCGACCCTGGAGGCGTCATTTCAAACGAGGCCGACTTCATCTTCATCGATGGCGGCGACGTATCGTTCGATGTCTCGGGCGCAGACTTCCGACATCCTCACTGCGCCATCGATAAAGAACACCGGCCCTGATGATCGCGCGTAACGCAGGCCCCGCGATCAAATACCCTCGCGCAATGACTCACGTCAAAACCTCCCGACACCTATTGCTTTTTTATAACGCTGCCGTAACACCCATCTCGAAAACATATGTGCAACGTGGCACCGTACAATCAGCTGCGATTGGACGTTTATTGCTCTTGATGCATCGCAATCGTCTTTCCCGGAACGCGCAACCGTCGCACCCGGAAACAAGCGCGACAAGGAGCACCTCATGTTGGATATCGTCATGCTGGCCCTCGGGCTGGGCTTCTTTTTGGTGGCGGTGGGTTATGCGCACGCCTGCGAACGCCTTTGAGGAGAACGAAAATGATTTTCGATTATTCACTCGCCGCCCTCGTCGCTGCCGGCTTGCTGTGTTACTTGATCTTTGCCCTGCTGCGGCCTGAGCGATTTTAGCGCCGAAAGAGCCTGCCCTGGATTTGGTTTCGTCACGCAGGCAGCTATTTGTCGATGTGCCACGCCCCGTCCCAATCTCGGGATGGTGGATTTGCTTTAAGGCCTTCGACGCGCTTGAGGAGAGCCAGTGACGGCCCGTCGTCGGGTATGGCCCCAAGTGACTCGTTAAGCGCACGAAGCGCCTCGTCCCATCGTTGCTCGCGGTAGGCTGCCAGCCCTTCCAGGTATTTATCCCGTGATATGAACTGTTGTGGCGTGAGCTCACCCTTGCGTCCAAGAATCTCAAGAATGATCTCTGAATGGGTATGCCCCGCCACGACGACCCGATCGATCTCCCGAACCTCAAGTGCTGCGCCCGCCGCGGCGATCGTTCTCTCGGAGACGAGATTGCGGGTGCCATAGGTCTTGTTCACGCCCTCCAGGCGTGAGGCAAGATTCACCACGTCGCCCATCACGGTATAGCTCATCATGACATCAGAGCCGATGCTGCCGACCAGCGCTTCGCCGGTCGCAACGCCGATCCTCAAGTCGCATTTCTCCATGGGAGTGCCGCGCACACCCAGCAATTCGGGAATTTCCTGACGCAACGTCGCGATGCGCTCGATCATTTCCATGGCGGCAAGACATGCAAAGCGGGCATGATCAGCCTCGTCGACGAACGGTGGCCCCCAATAGGCCATGATGCCATCGCCGATATACTTGTCGATGATCCCCCGGTTGGTCCGGATCGGTTCGGACATGATTGAAAGATAGCGGTTCATGACCTTGACCAGCCCCTGCGGCGTCATGCCTTCGCTCAAGCTGGTAAATCCCTTGAGGTCGCAGAACAGCACCGTCATGACCCGGCGCTGACCTTCGGCTGCGGTTAAGGTCGGGCGGTCGATCAGCCCTTCCACGACGCGCGGATCGATATATTTGCCAAAAGTCTCCCTGACGCGCTGGTTGTCACGCAATTGCTCGACCATCCGGTTGAACGCGGCAGCCAGTTGTCCAATTTCATCGCCTGTCGTTACCTCGATGGATTGGTCGAGCTGGCCCGCCTCGACTGCCCGCGTACCCTCCAACAATTGCCGGACGGAGCGAATGATGCCGCCGCTGACAAGGTTGGCGAAAATCAATCCGACAATCGCGGCCAGCAGCGTCACGATCGCTGAGATCAAGACCGCCTGAGTCTGCTCCGATCTGATCGTTGCGACGGCGCGATAGCTCACCTTGAGCATCTCAGTTCGAACGGCGTCGATTTTTTCGCTAAGCTGGTCGCGGAGTGAGTCGACCCGCGCAAGGCTGCGTCTCACTGCTGGGAACTCTCGCGCATCAAGTTCTGAAAGCAGATCTTCGGACTCCTGCTCCAGATGCTGGCGGGATTCGCTCATCAAGCTGTCGATCCGGCTGTCGATGCGCGCCAGCGCCGCATTATCCGAGGGCGTACTCGTGTCGTCGATGATCGCATTGATGAGCTTGCGCGCAGCTTTTGCCTCGCTGTCGACTTCGGCATCCTTCGCATCGTAAAGCTGCTTTTGAAACTTATATCCGGTCTCATCGGGCGGCTCCTGCATTTTTGCGATCACCATACGGCGAAGTGTGAGAGCCCGCTCAAGCGACAGGATATTGGCTCTCGTCAAATGCACGTTTGCCGGAATGTACCTTGCCGTCAGTTCATCGAGCAGATGGCCTACCCGCCCAACCATCACCATCGACAAGACAGACGTCGCCACCATCAGGACGATCAAACCGACAGCGATGGCGACGATCCGCCGTCTGATCGATCGCTTGATCATCGATCCCGAGACATTCCTTAAGTTTTTAAGAGTGAGAGTGTCGGAAATGGCTGTTCCTCCATGGAGAGGTGAGTTGATTTGGTGCGCGATTCCTCGAAAACTCGCGCGAATGACTTGTCTCAGCCGCTACGCAAGCAATGGCACAGGTTAAGCGGGGTGCCGGTAAGAGTTTAATTCCCCGTTTTTGGCCATCCAACTCTTCATTTAGCCAGGTTGTCGAGGACGAGATCGCGCATCTGCGCGGTCTCGATCTGCGTGGGCTGCGTGCACGCTGGCAGAGCATTTTCGGGAGACAGGCCCCCAGCCATTTGACCCGGCACCTGCTGTTTGCTGTGGCGGGAACTGCTCATTCAGAGCATTCAACGCCGGCTCCGCTGTTACAACGTCACGGTGTAAGGTGACCCAGACTTGACCAATTTGAGAAGCGCGACAAGCTCTGCAGAATATTTCCCGACTTTTGATTTCGGCCCGGTTCCTGATTTAACTGCGCAGTGGTAGCGATTGTCAGTTTCGAAAATATTGACGCCTTTTTCCGCACGAACTTTCTCGATCAGCTTTCTTGCGCCGTGCCAACCTGGGTAGCCCAGCCTCTGGCCTACTTGAGTTAGCACGAATGGGTGCGACATATTGGTGTTGTTGGCCGGTACAATGCCAAGCAGATTTGGCAAGTTTTCATCGGAACTCATGAGGCCTTCCAACGCCTGATAGTTGACCTCGAATTGGCGTCGCGGAATATCGGTCCGAATGAGCTTGTACATTCTTGAGGCAACCGCGCGCAGCGTGCGGACGTTGATCGCATCAATTTGACGTTCTTGAGAAATTGCCGAATAGATCCAAGAGAACTCGTTGGATTCGATCGCGCGAACTCGATATTGTTTTGATCCTGAACCGACCACATACTCCTCACGGAATGAAGCCTGCTCGCGAACAGATCCATTCCAGTGAACGTAGAAGATGTTCTTTATAAATCGGTCATCCCCTCCGATAATTTCGCCCACGTCTTCGATAATGGACGTCACGTTCGGATCGCCAAATCCGTACCCCAAGATGAAAACCGGGTGCTCCGCGAGGTAGGTTAGTAGCTTGGCGGAAATATACTTCTTTTTCTCTCGGTAATTTTCGTAATCGTCCTGCGTGAGCACAAGCGTCGATGGATCCTCGCTGCTGCCGTAAATCTTAAATATCTCGCCGACCATGTTGAGATTATAGCGAATGACCTTTTCGCCAACGATGGCTTCGTAACCTTGAAACAAGACCTCAAGGAAACTGTCATAGTTCGTGGTGATAATTGCGTGTGGCGCGGTTGCCTGCAAAAGGGCAATCTCTTCGTTGAGAGGAAGTTTTTTGATGGCCGTACCTTTTGGGACGCGCTTTGAGAGTATTTCGCATGCCATGTGCTTCAGAAATTGGGAACGGTGCACGTCCGTCTTGAAATATTCACTGGGAAATTTCGACTTGCCAGCCTTCCACGCCCACTCGAATGCCCGTTCTTGAAGTTCCTGACCGAGCGGAATCGCATTGTGATCGTGCTTCTGCATTAAGTAATTGAACTCATCTTCCGGGATGCCCAGTTGCGTCGCTATCTCTTTAAGTAACTCGATCCATCCCGGCGACCCATAATAGCGTTTCGGGATGCCGGACCCGACAAAGAAAATCGGCTGACACTGCATCTCGTCGAGCGTGTCTCGGATCAGAGCGCTTGTTCGCTCCACGTAGCGGAGGTATTCAGCGTTAACCGGCTTCGCGACGTCGTCGGCCATTCGGAGTTTCCTGAAAGAGTGCCGGTCAGTCGCTAAGTTGCGACCGCGCTCAAGGCTTTGTCGAGGGAGAACGTCGTTTTGGTGCCATCAGCGAAGCGCACACCGACGCATCGGGTGTACCCACCGCTGCGCTTTTCCATCGTCGGAAAGAATGCAGCGACCGGCGACGGGAGATCATATCCAGTGTTGGCGCAATACTGGTTGTAAAGCACCTTCATCTGCTCGAACTTGTCGTTCGGCACGTCATGGTCCAGTTCGCCGCCGGTTCGGAACGGGTCAAAGTGCGCCTTGGCGCGCTTAATGGTGGCGAAGTCTAACGGCGGGCCGAGATTTATACTTTTGGGCATGCTCAATCGATCTAAATGGACGTGTCATCCAACCTCAACCGCATGGCGAGGGCAAGGCGTGCGGGCGAGTTTTACACGTTCTGGGAGGCCATAAAGGCGGCCCAAAGTTGCGCCTTTTTGTTCGAGTATGGCGGGGGCAGCCAGTTCGAGCCATAGCATCTCCATCCCCCAGTGGTAGGGCTCAAACTTTCGCGAGCCTTCTCGCAGTTGTTGCGCGGAAATGGGGGCTTCCTTGCTTCCCACACGTCTCTGAAGCCGTCCCTGCTAGGTGATGAACCGGCTTTTGCCGGTCCGTCTCTGCGTAGGAAATTTCCGTTCCCGGCGCGGGGCGGAGACCGGTTCGATGACTGGGTGGTGGGTCACCAGTTTGAGCCCAACTGTCTCCACCACCCGGCCTTTGAAAACCGCATATTTCCGGTAGGACGGGCGTTTCTGCGGGGATTTCTGGCCACTAAATTCCCGGCTTTTGGTCTCTGTTTACGTCGGCGCGTTTGAGCGAGGATTTTTTGGTGCCCTGTCTCCGCATCCAAAAATTCCGTTCCCGGCGACCGGGACCGGGCGCGAAGTGCGAGCGCAGTTGAAGCCGCATTCGGCATTTGCATCGCAGTAATTCAGGATCTTGGGCCGGCACTGTAGCTATTCCGGATTGATTCCTAGCGCCTCAAATTGCTGGCTCCATTCGGTCGGCGGATCGCCCAGCCGCTCGATGCCGATGCCGCCGGGTTTCCTCTTCAGCCCGCTCTCCGCCAGCCCGCTAACCACACTTCACCAGTACAATGTAGTCGGGAAAACTGCTCGTTATTCCCCAAATCTCGGTTTTGATTTTGTCATCGCCAACAATCCGAGCTGCCCGACACTGCCCTCTCAAAGCTTTCAACGCCATGCGGTGGCGGTCTTCTTTCACTTCGGGATTATAGCCAATGCCGAAGGTATTTTGGACGTGAACCACGTAGTCATATGAACTCCCCGAGGAGGCTGGCTCGACCCGCGCTGTATCGCGGGCCATATCGCGAGCGTTGGCGAAACCTATCGAGACCACGGAAAATACTATGGTTGCAGCAATAGCTTTCATCTTGAGGCCATCCATTGCTTGTCGGGCATTTTCCGACAAACAAAAGATATCCAATTTGAGCAATCAATTCCATATCCAATAGGAGCCGCTTGGTTTGCCAAGCGATCATCGCGGTTCCGAGTCCCGACTGCAAGCGCTCGTGCCGATCGACGCGGCGATACTTTGCAGTTATTCCGGGTTGCCGACGCCATTCAGTCGGCGGATCGCGCAATCGCTCGATGCCGATGCCGCGGAGCAGGCAACCTCTACGGCCGCTTTGAAAGACCATGCTTGACGCCGGACGGAAGACGCTCAAGCACGCTTATCGCCTCCAGAACCTGTTCAGCCTTGCCAGGAAAAAGCCGTGTCGATGAGTGCCAGGCCTGCTGAATCCTCAAGGAGATAGATGTTCGCCGGACCTGCCGAAAGGCGGAAAGGCCGGGCACGATCTGTTTAGACGACACGATAAAATCCTTAACGGCTTTGCCAGGTGGTTTCGGTGTAATCGACCGGCCTTATGCGCCAAGCCTCTTCAGGTTGCGAGCCTCTCCAGCAGGTCGTGAACGACGCCGCTCAGCAGATCGAGTTTGTAGCTCGTCATCGGCAATGGCTTGGCTCCGGCCGTCGCTTGCTTTGTGGCGTTGGCAATGGTCGCCGGGTTTGCGGCCGCGCCTTGCAACGTAGCTTCGGATGCTGACAGGCGAAGCGGGACCGGCGCGATACCGCCGGCGGCGATGCGGATGAACTGGAACGAGCCGGCCGAGATCACGGCGCGGGCACATACTTCGACCAGCGGCCACTCCGCATAGCTGCGGCTGATGGCGCGCTTGTAGAGCGCGCGCTCGCCCTGGAGCGGGGGCGGAAGTTCGACACCCCGGATCATTTCGCCCGATGCAAGCGCGTGGTCGGCGGCGCCGTTGGAGCCGTCACCGAATACGTCGCCGATCGTCAGCCCGCTCCTTCGGTCGGTGGTGATTTTGGCATCATACGCCAGCAGCGCCGCTGCCATCGTCGAGGGATGCGGCGCCACGCATGCGCCGAGATCGAAGGCAACGCCGTAGAGATGATTGCCGGTGCGGGCGGGACAATCCGGTCCGCCCTTCTTGAGACAGGCGATATGCGGATTGCGATAGTACCAGCAGCGCGAGCGCTGCGCGAGGTTGCCGCCGAGCGTCGCGAGATGACGGATTTGCGGAGTGGCGAGGCCTTGCGCGGAAGCCGCCAAGCCCGGATAGGCTCGGGCGATGCGCGCGTCGGCGGCGATCGCGGCGATGGTGGTGGAGGCCCCGATGCGCGCAGCTCCGTCGGCGCCCCAGTCGATCCCGATGGTGCCGGGCGCCCCGGCAATATCGATCATCGGCCCCCGCGAAAGGCCGCTGCGCCGCCGTTCGGAAAGGTCGGTGCCAGCGGCGCGGAATTCGGAAGCCTGGGCGGAGGCGGTCATGGATGCGGACGTCATGCGGCGGCGCTCCCTTTGAGTGCGGCGATGAGACGGTCGGGTCGGATCGGGATCTCGGTAAGCCGGATGCCAGTCGCGTTGCGAATGGCGTTCGCGATCGCCGGCGAGGTCGGGACCGTTGCGACCTCGCCGATACCGACGCTGCCGCCAAGCACGTGGTCGAAGCCCCCTTCGTCGAAGTGCACGTCGATAGGCGGCGTGTCGGCGATGCCCGGAATGCGGTAATCCTCCATTCCGGCGGTGAGGATGTCGCCGGTCTGCGGATCGGTTTCGCGCGCTTCGTAGAGCGCATAGCCAATGCCCTGGATGACTGAGCCCGCCGCCTGACTCCGCGCGAGCGCAGGCGCCGCAATCTTCCCGACTGCGATGCCGCTATGCACGTTCAGGACGCGGACGTGGCCGAGCCACGTATCGACCTCCACCTCGATCACCTGCACCGAGCTTGGGACGCCTCCTCCCACCGCGATATTGGAGAAGCGGCGCATCATCCAGCCGAACACCATCCCCATGAACCCCGCCTCCTTGAGCGGTGAGCGGATTCCGGGGGCCATTCGCTTGTCGTCCGCCGGTCTCTCGGCGGATGCACCGAGATCGGGCGAAGCGGCGAGCAACTCCCGCCATGGCGCGTTGGAGCCGGGGATCGGTGGCCGCTTTGAATTGCGTTCGATGGCGGCCTTGAGCTTTTGAACGGCAAGCAGCGTCGGCGGGACGACCGAGGCCGTGGTCCGGCTGCCGCCCGAGCCTGGCCCTTCCGGCAGGTTGGAGTCTCCGATCCGGACCTCGATGTCATGCGGTTCAAGTCCGAATTCGTGGGCAACCGTATTGGCGATCACGGTGCGGCTGCCGGTGCCGATATCCTGGATCGCGGTGCTCGCAACGAGACGTCCGTCCTTGACCGCCAGTTCGACCTTTGAGCCGGGCTGCCAGAGATAAAGCCAGTAGCCGGTCGCGACGCCGACGCCGCGGCGATAGCGACCGCTCTGCGACGCTGGCGTCCTGATGTTGCGCCAGACCTCAAGCCCGGATGCCCAGTCGTAGAGACGCTGGCGATTGGGATTGGGATCCCAGCGTTTACGCAGCGTAATCGGATCGACATTCATCCGCAGCGCGGCCTCGTCGATCGCCTGTTCCAGCGCGAACGCCATCGGCGGCCCACCGGGACCACGGAACGGCGCACCGGGCGGCAGGTTGCTGACGACGTCGAAATCGGCGAGTTCCTTGGCTTCCGCCGGATAAATCAGACGCGCGAGTGCTGCGATCGTCGAGTTCACCGCGGCGCCGGTGTCGGCATGGGCCGTAAGCGACAGGGCTTTGAGATCGCCTCGCTCCGAGGGCAGCAGCGCGATCTTGACTTCCGTCGCTGGCCGATAGCCGGTGACGGAAAGCTCTTCGTGCCGGTCGAAAGCGATCCGGACCGCCGCCTTCGCCGCGCGCGCCAATTCGATCGCCGCGATGGTCTCCATGCCAAGGCTGGCCTTCGAGCCGAAGCCGCCGCCGACGTGATCGGCGATCACGCGGACCTTGTCATGGTCGAGCTTGTAGCGTTTGGCGATCAGCTCCATCAGGTGGAAAACCGCCTGAGTTGAGGCATGCACGGTCAGGCGATCGCCATCGAAGCGGGCGACGCAGGCATGCGGCTCCAGGCACGCGTGCGATTGCGTACCGGTTCGGAATGTCCCCTCGACCAGCAGCGGATTGCGCGCCTCGCGCGCGGTCCCGACCCAGCTGCGAACCTTCTTTGCCTTGTGCGAGAAGGCCGAGGACGGCCCGCGGACGTTCTGTTTCCAGGGTGCCGGCCCGCCTGCCCCTTCCGAGACGTCTGCGACCTTCTTCCGGTTCGATTTTTCGAAGACGACGGGAGCATCGCTTTTGCGTGCGGCCTCCAATCCGATCACCGACGGCAGGCGTTCGCTGGTGATCCTGATGGCGGCGATGGCCTCAACCGCGGTCTTTCGATTCTTCGCGGCCACCGCTGCGATAGGTTGGCCGACATAGCGGACGATACGGTCGTCGCCGAGCAAGGACACCGCCGCGATCGCGCCGGGGATCGCGAGCGCCGGAGCGAGGTCCAGCTCAGCGATCCGGGCGTGCGCAAGGTGCGAGCGCAGGATGACACCTTCCAGTTGTCCGTCATGACGGATATCGACGGTATATTTTGCAGCCCCTGTCACCTTCTCACGTGCCTCGAGGCGTGGTGAGACGATGTCGTCGCCGTCAAAACGACCGGCGCACGCTTCGGTCACGGCGCGGAAGATGCCGTCATAGGCGCCGCAGCGGCACAAATGGCCCGAAAGCGCCGCGCCGATTTCCTCCCGCGACGGTGTCGCGGTTCCCCTGGTTTGCCGCCAGCGATCGTGAAACGCCGTCGCCTCGACGATAAAACCTGGCGTGCAGAACCCGCATTGCAGGGCATCATGCGCCATGAAGGCCTTCTGGACCGGGTGCAGATTGCCGGCGCCGATGCCTTCGACCGTCGTCACTGATTTATCCGCCACGGCGCGGGCCGGCATCAAACAGCTCACCACCGGCACGCCATCCACCAGCACGGTGCAGGCTCCGCACACGCCGGCTCCGCACACGAGCTTGGTTCCCGTCAGGTTGAGGGCATCGCGCATGACATCGATGAGAAGCGCATCGGGATCATCGGGGAGGGGCTCGACGTGGCCGTTGATTGTCATTGTGCTCATTTGCGATCTCCAGGTTTGGTGCGGGCGTTTTTTGCCGCGGCGGCCGGCTTCACCCGTTTCGGTGAGGGACCGACGGCGCCGGCGACGAGCGTTCGCACCATGATTTCAAGATCCTTTAGGAAAGCATCGGCCGGCTGCATCTCCGGGTATGCGGACTTCGTCCCGTTGACGGCCATCTCGATGCATCGTGCGAGGTCGTGGGAGGTAATGCCCTTTGCAAGGATGAGCCGCTGTTTGCGGCAGACCCGTTCGATCGTCGCGACATCCTGCTCGCCGTAGAAACCGGCATATTTCTGATAGAGATCGCGGGCGTGAATCAGGTGTTCGGAGAATAGCTCCTCGATATGGGGTGAGCCGTCGAACGAGGCGATAAGCTGCGTCAGCCGTCCCGTGACTTGGGCTGTCAAGATGTCCGCGAGGCTACCTCCGACCTTCTCCGCAGCGTTTGCCGCTGCGATTTCCGCGGCGAGGGCGTTCTCATGCAGCCGTTCGACAACGGCGCGGAACAGGGCTTCCTTTGATTTGAAGTGGTGGTAGAGCGCCTGTCGCGTCAGGCCGGCTGCCTCAGCGGCTTGCTCAATCGACGACCGCCGAAAACCATGTCGGCGGAACACCAGCGTCGCTGCGTCGAGAATGCGAGTACGGGCCTTCATTTGGCGATTTTGACAAAAAATGTTGAAATGTCAAATTCGAAAACCAAGATGGGTCAAGAACAGCGGTAATGGCCGCGAAGGCGGAAAGCCGTTTTTGCATTTATTGCGCCGGAATGGAGGGCTTTTCGCACCTGTGCCTGTCGTAAATTAAATCCGGGCATATTGGTGAAGCATTCCGCCCAGGGTTGGGCGACAAAGAATGTGCCCGGCGCGGTCGGCGGTTTGGGTGCATCCGGAAGAGGAGCAGCGGCGGTCCGCAAGGTTTTCTTGAACCTTTAGGATCGACCTGATGGTCCGGATTTGAGGGATGCATCCGTCCGAGGCACCGGATTTCAGAAGGTGGGCGGCTCAAGCAGCTCGCCGAGCAAACGACGAGCCGGACGCCACCAGCATTACGCTTATGAGCATTCCGGAATACCGGGAAAAGCTCGCTGATATTGAAGATTGGCAGCGCGAGAGCCCGGTCGGTGAGATCGCATACTGAAGGAAACCAAGGGAGGTACATATAGCTATCACGCAAATGACGCGCTTTAAAAGCGACAAGGCGGAGGAAATGATCAAGAACGCCAAGAATGCGAAGACAATCTTCGAAAAACATGGCGCCGAATTTCTTCGTCTGTCTCGGTTCCACACCGGCATATGGGCCGGAGAGTGGCTGGTAGTTACGCGCTATGCCAGTTGGGAAGTGTATGGCAAGGCGCAGGAAGGATTGGCGAAGGACCCGGCATTCGCGAAGCTGTTGGCACATACAGCTACCATTGCCCAACTGATGGGCCGAAACATCACCGTCAGTGTCGATCTCTGATAACGCCGTGTTGGCTTTTGCAGCCCAGCGAGCGGGTTGCGGGAAGCGGCAGGCGTGTGTACCGAAAACCTTGTTCGAGTTGATGACGTGATGGAATCGCCTGAACTGGCGGAATGATCGGGCTGCTCCGTTTCGTTCTGGCGACCCCGCCATTCAAGTCGAAGTTGGGCTTGAAGCCGAGAACGCGGTGTTCGACATCAGTTGAACGTCGTGAGGCGTAGGCCGCCCGGACGCGTCAGGCTCACGAACCATGATCGCTGGTTCTCTAGACGCCGAACTTGTGTACGTTGGGCTGATGACGCCGACCGGCCTCAAGCGCCCCGCCGCTGCCGCGCGCCGTGCCGGATTGGGCGCGTCGCCCGGGGCATCCCGTGATGATGACCTGGTTTCCCAACCCATGGGACGCCTCGGCCAGGCCCCGGCCGATGCCAGTGATCAGGATTGTGTTTCCGTGCGGGCCCTTCATGTACGACAGCAGTAGGTGACGGAGGTCGGCCGTTTCGGCGATTGCCGCCGCAGCACGCCAAGCTGATGACGACAGGAACAGCCGTCAGTTCTGTCGTTCCGCTTCGCTGCGTGTGCCGTTTGTCCCTTCGAAAGAACTTGCCCTTTTCCGGAAATCCGGGATGGTTTCAGTCTGCGTCGGTGCCGGTTTTGGTCGGCGGCTTTACCGAAGTCACCGTCTTGGAACTGGAGGTCCTGGAATTGGAGGTCTTGGAAGCAGAGATTTTGGAAGTAGAGGTCTTGGAAGTAGAGGTCTTGGAAGTAGAGGTCTTGGCCGCATCCCCGCTGCGCGCGTTGCCCCATGGATCGACAGACGTCTTGGTGTCGGCTTCCGGTATTTTCTTCGACGATTCCTTGGAGAACTTTTCCCTCAGCTCGTCGTCAGCCTTCTGCTGTGGCGTCTTGCTATCGAAGCTTTGTATCAAAGTTTGCGCGTAAGCCGGCCCTGTCAGCAGCGCAATAACGGCCACTATCCGAAAAACATTCATGGGATGCTCCCTTTATTTTCCCGATCTATACCATGCTCGATGACCATCCTGCATCGGAAGCCTCACCTTCCGTTAACCTCCATCACAAGCTCGCGAGGTGTGTAGACAAACCCTGCCACAGGCGGACACGCTAATCTCTTATCAGGGTGTCTAAAGCCATTTATCCATGGTTCTTCGATAATTTTGTGCCACTTGAAACCGGGGTAACAATAAGGTAGCCAAAGCGTCGCCGAAGCATCCGGAATGGATGCGCGATGCGGCTTCGATACCAGCGCCAAGATGATGGATATCCTAGGACGGGGTTGTAGGCCATTAGTCGCGGCCCAGATCATGTTTGCGATCTTGCCGGTGGCGTTGCGGGGCAGTGCTTTCAGGAAGCGTACCTCCCTTGGCACCTTGAAACGGGCAAGGTAATTCCCGCAACGGCGGAGGATGCCGCTTCGTCGGACTCACCGAGACGATAGCATCATTGAATTGGCGGGATGGAACTCCGTGCCGATCGCAACAAAGACCCGGTGCTGAAACACAGTCTCGACCACGAACGGCAAGGGGATCCCCTCAATCCAATCCAATTCAACGATCACGCATCTGCGTTTTGGCTTTGTTTGGCAGCCGGTTATAGTGGAAGCAGGTTGGGCCTGACGATTCAGAGCCGGTTCGTGCTGTTCCACCCGCCGCCAGGCGGGGCGCTTCGACGTATAGTCGTTAGCGCTAAACGGTGCGATCTTCAAATTCAGGGCTCTGGTTCATGAGTGCTATCGTTCGGCTGGCTCTTGCGCGTCCTTACACGTTCGTCGTCATGGCGATCTTGATCGCGATTTTTGGCGTGCGCTCGACGCTCAGCACGCCGACCGATATTTTTCCGAATATCAACATCCCGGTCATCTCCGTAATATGGAGCTATACCGGCTTGCCGCCGGACGATATGGCGAACCGCATCGTCGCGATCTACGAACGGTCGCTATCGACGACCGTCAATGACATCGAGCATATCGAGTCGCAGTCGCTTTCTGGCTACGGAATCGTTAAGGTCTTCTTCCAGCCGACAGTGAACATCAGCGCCGCCGAGGCGCAGGTCACATCCATATCTCAAACGGTCTTGAAGCAACTTCCTCCCGGCGTCACCCCGCCGTTCTTGCTGGTTTACAACGCTTCAAGCGTTCCGATCATCCAACTGGCGTTGTCGAGCGACACCCTCTCCCAGACGGCGCTCAACGATCTTGCCGTGAATTTCATCAGACCCGCGCTGACGACGATCCCAGGCGTCCAGTTGCCAAACGCCTACGGCGGCGCCGCCCGGCAGGTGCAGATCGACCTCGACCAAAACGCGCTGCGCGCCCACAGCCTCTCGGCGACCGACATCGGCAACGCCCTCGCCCGGCAGAACCTGATCACGCCGGTCGGGACCGAAAAGATCGGTTCCTACGAATACTCGATCGACCTCAACAATTCTCCAAAAGCCATTGAAGATTTCGATAATCTGCCGATTAAAGTGGTCAACGGCGCGGTGGTCTTCATGCGCGACGTCGCCCATGTCCACAACGGTTCGCCGCCGCAGACCAATGTCGTGCAGTCGGATGGCCGCAAGGGCGTGCTGATGTCGGTGCTGAAGATCGGCTCCGCCTCGACCCTCGACATCATCGCCGGCGTAAAAGCGCGCTTGCCGGCCATTCAGGCTACGCTGCCGGAAGGGGTCAATCTCAAATATGTCGCGGATCAGTCGGGCTTCGTCAAATCCTCCGTCGCTGCCGTCGTTCGTGAGGGACTTATCGCGGCCGCGCTGACGGGCTTCATGATCCTGGTCTTTCTCGGCAGTTGGCGCTCGACCTTCATCATCACCGTTTCGATACCGCTGGCGGTGCTTAGCTCGCTGATCGCGCTTTCAGTGCTTGGCCAGACGATCAATGTGATGACGCTGGGCGGTTTGGCGCTCGCGGTCGGCATTCTGGTCGACGATGCGACGGTCACCATCGAAAACATCAATCGCCACATGGAAGAGCAGGGCGAAGACATCCTGACGGCCATCACCCACGGCGCGCAGGAAATCATGGCCCCGGCGACGATCGCGCTGTTTTGCATCTGCATCGCTTTCGTACCGCTGCTTTCGCTTGGCGGGGTCGCCGGTTATCTGTTCCGACCGTTGGCGATGGCGGTGGTGTTCGCGATGATCGCCTCTTACATTTTGACCTATACGCTGGTACCGACGATGGCGCATTTTCTGCTGCGCAACCAGCACCATCATTCGACTCCTTCGGAAGATGGCGGACCGTTGCCGAAAGGCTTTTTCGCCCGCTTCCAACATGGGTTCGAACATTATTTCGAACGATTGCGGCAGGGCTATCTGGGCTTGCTGGAATTGGCGCTGCAGCATCGTTTCTGGTTCGCCGGCGGCTTCCTCTGCGTAGCCTTGGCGTCTCTCGGCCTCGCTCCGTTCCTTGGACAGGATTTCTTCCCCTCGATCGATGCCGGAACGATCAGAATTCACATGCGCGCACCAACCGGAACGAGAATCGAGGAAACGACGCGCCTGACCGATCTGGTCGAACAGAAAATCCGTGCGCTGATGCCGCCTGGTCGGATCGCGAGCATCGTCGACAACATTGGCTTGCCGAACAGTGGCATCAATATTTCATATGGAAGTTCCGGCACGATCGGCGTCTTCGATGCCGACATATCGGTCAGCTTGAATGAAGGGAAAACCGCCACGGACGTCTATGTGAAGACTCTGCGCGAGAAGCTGCCGGCGGCTTTTCCTGGCACAACTTTCTCATTCCTTCCCGCGGATATCGTCACCCAGATCCTCAATTTTGGCTCGCCGGCGCCCCTCGATGTTCAGATCGCCGGCGCCAACCTCAATGCCAGCCGCGCCTTCGCGAACAAGCTGCTTGCGAAGATCCGTTACGTCCCGGGCGTTGCGGATCCCCGCGTCCAGGAGCAATTCCAGAACCCCGCGCTGAAAGTCGATTTCAATCGCGAACTCGCCGGCGTTGTCGGGTTGACGGAAAGCGATGCCGCTGCGGCCATTCAGGCGACGCTGTCGGGCAGCACGCAGACGGCGCCGACCTACTGGCTGAACCCGACAAACGGCGTGTCCTATCCGGTTTCCGTCCAAACGCCGCAATATGGCATCGACACGCTTGGAGAACTCAAAAACCTGCCGTTGACCGCCGCTCAGTCCACCCAATTGCTGGGAGGCCTCGCAACCTTCTCGCCCGAGCCACGCGACGCGGTCGTTTCACACTACGATATCAGACCTGTCGTCAACATCTATGCGACGACACAGGGCCGGGATCTCGGCAGCGTCGCCGCCGATGTGCAGAAAATCGTCGACGATTCCCGCGCGGACCTGCCCAAAGGTTCGACCGTCACGATTCGGGGGCAGGCCGGCACCATGACGGATGCCTACAGGCAGTTGTTTATCGGTTTGGCGATGTCGATCCTCCTGATCTATCTGCTGATCGTCGTCAATTTCCAGTCCTGGATCGATCCTTTCGTCATCATCATGGCGCTTCCGGCGGCCCTGGCCGGCATCGTCTGGATGCTGTTCCTCACGTTTACGACCCTGTCGGTGCCCGCTCTCACCGGCGCGATCATGTGCATGGGCGTCGCCACGGCCAACAGCATTCTGGTCGTCAGTTTCGCACGCGAGCGGCTCTCGGAAGGCAAAGACGCGCTGACCGCCGCGCTGGAAGCGGGCAGCACGCGATTCAGGCCCGTGATCATGACGGCCTTGGCCATGATCATCGGCATGGCGCCGATGGCGCTTGAACCCGGACAGAACTCGCCTCTCGGCCGTGCAGTTGTCGGAGGCCTGCTATTTGCCACTTTCGCGACGCTGGTGTTCGTGCCGGTGTTGTTCAGCATCGCCCATGGACGCCAACCACGTCCCGCCGAGGCGACCGATTCGCCTACCGGCGCGCCTTCCCACGCCTAACCTGGAGTTCCCATGTCTTCCGAACCGTCCGCCCGCCGCCCCACCAGGCCACGCCGGATCTTGTTTTTGCTGGGCTTCGTTGCAGTTTGCGCGATCGCTCTGGCCGCGTTCGGTATCTTCGATCGCGCCAGAAGCAAGCAGGAGGTCGGAGCCTGGACTGACGAGCAAGCGATTCCGACCGTGCGTCTTGTTCAAGCTGAACCCGGCCCGGTGGAACAGTCGTTGCTTCTGCCGGGGAACGTCAGCGCCTTCAATAGCAATTCGCTGTTCGCCCGCGCCAGCGGCTACGTGACTGCCTGGCACAGCGATATCGGCGCGCATGTGAAGAAGGGCGATGTGCTTGTGACGATCTCGGCGCCCGATCTCGACCAGCAACTTGAACAGGCCAAGGCGCAACTCGTTCAATTGCAGGCCGCCGTCCAACAGGCGCAGGCAACCGCCGAACTCGGCCAAGTGACCAACGGCCGGACGGCACGGCTGGTCGCGCAGGGGTGGTCGACCCTGGAACAGGGCGACACCGATCGGCTGACGGCGGCGTCGCGGGACGCGGCGTTGGGGGTCGCGAAAGCGAATGTGACGGCCCAGCAGGCTGCGGTCAACAGGCTCCAGCAGCTGACCGGCTTCGAAGAGATCAAGGCTCCCTTCGACGGCGTCGTCACGGCACGCAACGTCAATATCGGCGATCTCCTCAACGCCGGCGGTACATCGGGGAAGGCCCTCTACCAGGTCGCCGACATCCATCGCATGCGCATTTTTGTGAATGTCCCGCAAGCGTTCCTTGGCGACCTCAAGCCTGGCGTCAAGGCGACGCTGCATCTGCCCGGGCAGCAGGAGACTTTCGAGGCGGAGCTGTCGTCGACCTCAAATGCGCTGGAGGAAAACTCCCGCACCGCTCTGATCGAGCTGCAAGCTGACAATCCCGACGGAAAGCTGTGGCCCGGCGCCTTCACGGAAGTACAGTTCCACATTCCCTCCGACCCCGGCACGTTGCGCATTCCGTCCACGGCGCTGATTTTCGGCGTAACTGGAATGCGCGTGGCCGCAGTCGACGCCAACAACAAGGTTGTTCTAAAACCCGTGCGACTGGGCCGCGATCTCGGCAACCGCGTCGAGATTCTATCCGGTCTGTCCTTGACCGATCGGCTGATCGACAATCCGCAAGAATCGATAGAAGCGGGCGCTACTGTCCGTATCGCTGGCTCAGACGCAAAAAGACCAACAGTCGCCGCCGCAGAATGAACCGCCCGTCGTCGCATCTACCAACTGGGTTGAAAATGGCCCATCACGGCAATCAATGTTCGGCAGCACCATCTGCATGTCAGCGGAGCAGGCGAGGGAGGCTCGGAAGGAAGCCGACCGACTAGCCTGTGAGGCGTGGAATTTCCGGATGCCCGGGTGCAAGGGGCCTGCGCAGCCACTTAACCCGCCTAACCCGCCCACTCGCTTGCCCCGATCCAGGGACGCTGTTCCGGGGGCCGGGTTATTCCCCGGGGGGCGCCTCAATTGCCGGCCAACTGCCGGCGCGACACCGGCTCACACGAGCCGCAACGTAAGCTGACGGGCCGGACCGATGTAGCTGGCAACGAAGTCTTGAATATGCTCCGGAACAACTACGCCTTCGATATCGCATCGGGTCTGAATTTCGAAGGCAATATATTCCGAGACGTCCTCCGACCAATGCTCAAGCGTATTGAAGGCGACGACGCGGATCGGTTCATTGAATTGCCCCGACATAAGATCGGCGATAATGGTTTCGAGGTCGGTCCGCTCGACTTCGGTTTCGCGGTAAACGGTGCCCAGTCCGCTGAAGCGGTCGATTACGAGGTAAACGGTTTGATCCGCGCCGTAGGGCACGAGCAACGGGGGCCGGCCTGTTCCAGGCATACGCGACGACTCCAACGCAACGGCTCGGGCTATTTAAGCACGAAACCGGAAATCGTTCCTGCCCAAAAGTTAGACCGTTCGCATCGTTCCAAGGCCGTATTGTCGAGGGGGCATGACTGGTTGGTTCCAAGACGCCAACAAAATCACGCCAACAAAATCCAGAATGGCACCGAAGCGGACGCGAGGATTGGATTTCCGGCGGTCCTCGCGCTCACTGCTGGTGAGGGTCGTGAGCATGATGGCGGCGCGGCCTTGCGAAGGCGTATCGCGGATTGACTACGCAGCCGAGGCCGGTTTTCAATGACGACACCAAGCACTGCTGGAAAGTGGAAAACTCACAACACCCCGTGTACCCCCAAATCCTGCCCAGCAGACAGTAATTGTAGTCATGCGCCGGCGCAGGCGACGAAGCGGCCCAAAGGATTACGATCGAAGCGCCGGCAAGCATGGGAAAAGTCATCTTGCGCATCACTTTTTCCTTGAGTTGAAGGTGACAACTCAAGAAGGCCGAATGTTCCTCGTCGAGGCGAGCCATGCGCAACTCACGAAATTTCCGTGACTGAGCACCAACGCACCGACGGCGCGCTTTGACGAGGCCTTCCATGAGAGCGACTTCCCAGACCTCTTTCTCGGCCGGAAAGGGCTTCCAATCTGTTTGTCGTCTTCAAAGAGCGCGGACATGGTGCCTTCTAACCAAAACCCCGCCAGCTACCGAAGTAGCTGACGGGGCTTTTGAGATGACATTTCCGGTGGATTTCTCCCTCGTTGTATCACCCGAACAATAACGCATTGCCAGCTCGGCCGTTCCAATTCGAGCCTGGCTTTTTTCTTTTATTTTCTCGATGAGTTCCGACGAGGTCAGGAGCCCTTAGGGAAACGCCTGGGAACCTCCACCAAGCGATGGCCTTCCTCGGACAAAAAGAAGAACGCCATTGACCGTGACCGGTACGAGCATAACCCGACCTGATTGGCGGGCTGAGTAGGCGCCATGGAGCGCGCGGTACACCAGCGGCGTATCGGACCTGGGCCCGCGCGTTCGCTTGGGCCACGTACTGCCGCCAGCCGAAAACGCGCATGGGCGGCCGCAGTGCGGCAGCGCGAGGCCATCCGCACGCAGGCCGGCATTGGAGCGCGTGCACGGTCAGGCGCGCAGCGCATTCCGACGTGACGTCTAATGTCGGAGCGATTGGATCACGGCGGGAAGAAGCTGCGCCGCTACGCGAGCATGTCCTGCTGGCGTTAGATGCAACCCATCCGCTTGCCGATACTCGCTCCCAAGCCCAAGGTCATGCCCCGTTCGCGATGGAATGACTTTTATCCCTCGAGCGCGAAGGCGCGCCGATATGGCTGCTAGCTGGGCGGTTTGATCCCCAAGGTTTTTCCTTCGCGCGTTAAATGTTCCGCCGCTCGTATCCAGAATTACCACCTTGGTCCCGTCAGGGACGGCCGAGTCGAGCCGAGCTAGCATCCCTTCATTTGTGTCGCCTGAAATGCCGGCGTTTGTGACATTGACGTTGTAACCTTTGGCCGAAAGCATCCGCTCCAGTTGCGCCGGGAAGGCCTCCGAGCTGTTGACACCGCGGCCTGCGACGTTACTCGCCCCCAAGGCAACGACCTGGGCATTCGCCGTGTCGGTAGCGCCGAGCACGACCGCAAAAAGCAACCCAGCGAATAACAATGACCTGCTACTTGAAATCATATCAGCTCCCTGCGGCGCCTGCCGCGATAATTATGATAAATTCCCGACAGCAACCATGACGGAAGCGCAGTTACAAAAGGCTCACGATCATTCGCATACCGTCCATGAATAACTTTACTTCAAGCAAGCCTGTAGCGAAGTCGGAATTCCAAACGAGGGGAGACGGCTGTCCATCGATGGGAATTACAATCTGCCAAAGGTTGCTTCTATCGCGCTTTCTTTGAATCTGTCTATTGTCACGGCTGTGATTGCCGCCATCAGCGCGAGCCCGGAAAGCACCAGCCACCGCCTTGGTAGCCGCTGAGTCCGATCGGCTCTGTCGAAGCCGTCTCGATGAGCAGGGCTCCAAGCCGATATCGTTGGCGGTCGCATAGCCTCATCCCCCCGTCTCCGAAATAAGCGAAAGGAGACAAGAGGAGGTTGGAATTAAAAGTTGATAGGTAGTTGACCGCACGATCTCCCTGACCGACCGCTTGCTGGCGCAAAGCGGTCGTTCGCGTAATGGGCGGTTATGAAAAGGCAAACGGCGTTGCCGGGTATGATCTGCGACTTATTTGGCTCCGCGCATGACGTGATAGCTGAGTTCGCCTGGATCGCTGAGATCGGGGACTTTCCAGCCATCCAGGTCGTACTCGGCCATGCACTCTTCGGCGAATCCTTTGAATTTATCGGCATTGCCGGAGGCTTGTGCGCCGAACAGGCAGTAGCGCCGGATCTCCTCGGTCGAGCCGCCGTAGTTGATTTCGTAAAGCTCGTGCCGGCCGCCAAACTCGCTCGCCAAACAGTCCCATAACAGCTTTAGAAGCTTGACGCGCTCTTCCGCCTTGTAGCCGTTCGAGCCGCGCAGATATTGATCGAGATAGGGCCGGATTTCCGGATTCTTGAAATCAAGCGCGTGGCTGTTGAGATAGATGAGACCCGAGGCGACGGTCTGCTCGATAAGGTGCTTGACCCGCGTGTAAGCCATCGTGGCAATGATCTGATAAGCATTGCCGGGATCCATGTTCGGCAAGACATAGTCGCCGATCCACGGCTTCGGATCGCGGACCATGGCATCCGAAAGTCCCCAAAACAGGTTGCGCCAGGCGATCACCTCGCCGACGTTCGCCTGCACGCCGCGATAATCCTTGGTGCCCGCGGCTTCGGTGGCCTTGAGCAGCAGGCCCGCAATGAAATCGAGCTTCACCGCGAGCCGCGTGCAACCGTGCACCACGAAGCGGGGCAGGAATCCGGTGCGCGGAAAGAAATTGTTCGCCTTCTCGAGGTCGCCATACACGAACACGTTCTCCCAGGGCACCAGCACCTTATCCATGATGAAGACCGCGTCGTTCTCATCGAGTCGGCTCGATAGCGGATAGTCGAATGGACTACCCATGACCGTCGAATTCATCTCGTATGAGGTCCGGCAGATGAACTTCACGCCTGGCGAGTTGGTCGGCAGCATGAACACCGCTGCGAATTTCTTGTCCTGCACCGGGATCAATCCGTGGTGGGCGACGAACGTATAGTTCGTCAGCACCGAGCCGGTGGCGACCACCTTCGCGCCCGAGATGATGAGACCGGCGTCGGTCTCCTTCTCGACATGGCAGCAGACGTCGCTGACCTCGTTCGGCGGCCGGTCGCGATCGATCGGTGGATGGATGATGGCATGATTGATGAAGGGCACGCGCTCCTGGCTGAATTTGTACCAGCGCCTGGCGTTGTCCTGGTACGGATCGTAAAAGTCTGCGTTGGCGCCGAGCGTCGCGAGAAACGCCGCCTTGTAATCCGGCGATCGGCCCATCCAGCCGTAGGTCATGCGCGCCCATTCGGCGATGGCATCGCGACCGGCGATGAGGTCCTGCACCGTTTTTGGGGCCTTGAAGAAGGCGTGCGTCATTCCCCCATTGCCGGTGTCTGTCGGCAGCAGCAGCTTGTTCTTTCGCTTGCCGTCGTGAAGTGCGTCGAACAGACGCGCGACCATCCGTGCGGTATTGCGGAAGGCAGGGTGGGTCGTGACATCCTTGACGCGTTCGCCATAGATGAAAACCTCGCGGCCGTCGCGCAGGGATTCGATATACTCCGCGCCGGTCTGCGGCCGGGTAACTTCCATCTGGCCGATATTCTCCGGCCGCCGCGCGAAG
Organism: uncultured Alphaproteobacteria bacterium; assembly: GCA_963734795.1. Taxonomy (GTDB): domain Bacteria; phylum Pseudomonadota; class Alphaproteobacteria; order Rhizobiales; family Xanthobacteraceae; genus Bradyrhizobium. The sequence continues at coordinate 519,170 of CAVTIW010000002.1, read as the reverse complement.
GTCACACGGTCGTCGTCGCCGTTGGTTTTCTCCATCTTCGCCTTGGCTGTTGCACTGGCCGTTCTTCCCGCGGCCGCCTTGGTCTTGGTCGTTCTTGCCATCTTGCCCTCCCATGGTTGGCAGCCGGTTGCCGGCCTTTCACACATCGCTCGGCGCGCTCAGTTCGGCTATCTTGACGGCGCGGAAATTTGGCGGCGCCTGCTGGGCGAGCGTGCGCAGGACTCGGCGCGCAGTTGCTCGCGAGAGGTTCGCTACCGCGGCCGCATCGGACAAGGTCATCGCGGGCCGCTGCTTGCCGAACGCACTTGGCACGGCGAGCCCCCTGGCAAGCGTGGACATGAACTCGTTATCGTGACCGTCGTCCGATCGCTGTCCGGAACTGGCCATCGTGCTCACCGTGCCTTAGCGAGCGGTTGACACCGCGGGGACGGTCATTGAGACTAACTGAAAAGCGAACGTAAGGTTGAATATCGAACAATTCCCGAACGGCGGTCAAGGCTCCTCGCGGAAAACTTGACCGTTCGGCGGAGTTCTTCAGGGAGGGTAAGTCTCATGACCAGTATCGTGCATACAGGGATTGATCGACGCGCGCTGCTCAAATCGACGGCCGCGGCCGGCGCGGCGCTTGCCGCCGGCATCGCCATGCCGGCCATCGCGCAAACGCGCCCCGTCAAACTCGGCTATGTCAGCCCGCAGACCGGCCCGCTCGCCGCGTTCGCCGAAGCCGACAACTTCATCATCGCGAATTTCAAGGAAGCCGCCAAGGCCGGCATCAAGCTCGGCAGCGCGACCGTTCCGGTGGAAGTCGTCGTCAAGGACAGCCAGTCGAATCCTAACCGCGCCGCTCAGGTCGCAAAGGATTTAATCGTCCAGGACAAGATCGACCTGATGCTCGTCGCCTCCACGCCGGAGACAACAAACCCGGTTTCGACGCAATGCGAGATCGAGGAGGTGCCTTGCATCTCGACCGTGGCGCCGTGGCAACCTTGGTTCATCGGCCGCCAGGCCGATCCGGCCGGCGGGCCTCCGGCATGGAAGAATTTCAATTACACCTATCACTTCTTCTGGGGGCTCGAAGACGTTATCGCGGTCTTTACGAACATGTGGAGCCAGGTGCCGACCAACAAATCAGTCGGCGGTCTGTTTCCGAACGACGGCGACGGCAATGCCTGGGGCGACAAGCAGGTCGGATTCCCGCCGGTGCTGGAGAAAGCCGGCTACAAGCTCACCGACCCCGGCCGCTACCAGAACCTCACCGACAACTTCTCGGCACAGATCGGCGCGTTCAAGAGCGCCAACGCCGAGATCATCACCGGGGTCGTATTGCCGCCCGACTTCACGACATTCTGGAAACAGTCGCTGCAGCAAGGCTTCAGGCCGAAGGTCGCCTCGATCGGCAAGGCGATCTTGTTCCCGGTCGCCGTCGAGGCGCTCGGCAAGGACGGCAACAACCTTTCGTCGGAAGTGTGGTGGTCGCCGAACCATCCGTTCAAATCGTCACTCACCGGCATAAGTGCGAGAGAACTCGCCGCCAACTATGAGGCCGCCACCAAGAAGCAATGGACGCAGCCGATCGGCTTCGTGCATGCGCTATTCGAGGTCGCCGTCGACGCGCTAAAGCGCGCGCCGCAGCGCGATGCCAAAGCTATGGTCGGTGCGATCGCCGCGACCAATCTCGATACCGTGGTCGGTAAGGTACAGTGGAACGGAGCGAACCTGCCGCCGTTCGCCGCAAAGAACGTCGCCAAGACGCCGCTGGTCGGCGGGCAATGGCGCGTCAAGGACGGCAATAAATACGACATCGTCATCACCGACAACAGGACTGCGCCGAACATTCCCGCTGGCGGCAAAATGGAGTTGATCAGTTGACGGCAGGACGAGGCGAGCGGAGCGCGCTCGGCGCAGGTTTGCGGTTTCGTTCCGATTCGTACGTCTTTTTGCTAAACTCAAGCGCATGCTGAAGATCCATGCTGAAGATCAAAGGCCTGCGCAAGACCTTCGGCTCGGTGATCGCGGCGGATGGTATCGACCTGTCGGTCGCACCGGGCGAGGCGCTCGGCATTATCGGTCCGAACGGCGCCGGCAAGACGACGCTTTTCAACCTGATCGCCGGCGGGCTTGCACCCGATGCAGGTGAAATCCGCCTGAACGGCCGCAATATTACTGCGGCCAAACCGCACGAGCGCTGTATCGCCGGAATCGGACGTTCCTATCAGATCCCTCGGCCCTTCGAAAATCTGACAGTGTTCGAGAATCTGCTGGTGGCTGCGGTGCACGGCGGGGGGATGGCGGAAAGCGCCGCGGCGGCGTCCTGCGCGGAAATTCTCGAGCGCTTGCACCTGATCGGACGCGCCAACAGCCTCGCCGGTGCACTGACGTTGCTCGAACGCAAGCGGCTGGAGATGGCGCGCGCGCTCGCAACCAACCCCCATTTGTTGCTGCTCGATGAAATCGCCGGGGGACTCACGGACGGGGAGTGCCTCGAACTCGTCGAGACCATCAGGGAAGTCCATGCCACGGGAATGACCATTATCTGGATCGAGCACATCGTGCACGCGCTGTTGGCGGTGGTCGGGAGGCTGAGTGTATTGAATTTCGGAAGGAAAGTAGTCGAGGGCGATCCGCAGGAGGTGATGGCTTCCGCGGACGTCCGACAATTCTATATCGGCCTGTTGGCGTGAGATCTCCGATGCTCGAGACCCGTGGCCTTACTGCTCACTACGGAGACTTCCAGGCACTGTACGGGATCGACACTGTGATTGCGCCAGGCGAAACGATCGCGATCATCGGCGCCAACGGGGCGGGTAAGTCCTCCTACCTCAAAGCCATTACCGGCCTGATCCACGCTGAGCCCGATAGCGTGCGGTTCGAGGACAAGCCCATCGGCGCGCTCGGCGCGGCAAATATTCTCAAGCTAGGGATCGCGATGGTGCCGGAGGGGCGGCGGCTGTTCTCCTCGCTGACGGTTGAGGAAAACCTGCTGATCGGGAGCTACGGTCGGAATGCCGTTGGGATATGGTCGCTCGACAGCGTTTATGCGCTATTCCCCGCACTGAAAGAGCGCCGCGCCGCCCCGAGCCAGACGTTATCCGGCGGAGAACAGCAGATGGCCGCGATCGGGCGCGCGTTGATGTCGAATCCGCGCGTACTGCTGTGCGACGAGATCAGCCTTGGCCTGGCGCCGATAGTAATTCGCGACATCTACGATGCGATGCCGCGTATCAAACAGAACGGCACCAGCATCGTACTCGTCGAGCAGGACATCGCGCAGGCGATGAAGGTCGCCGATCGCGTCTATTGCTTTCAGGAGGGCAGGGTGTCGCTGTCGGGCCGGCCAAGGGAATTTACGCGCGAACAAGTTCACCTCGCCTATTTCGGACATTGAGCATGCTCGATTGGCTCGGCACCATCATCCAGGGCGTTCTGCTTGGAGGTCTGTATGCGCTGTTCGCCGCCGGCTTGTCGCTGATCTTCGGCATCATGCGGCTGGTCAATCTCGCCCACGGTGATCTTATTGTGCTGGCGGCGTTCGCGATCCTCTCGCTGGCGACCTGGTTCGGCTTCGATCCCTTCCTCGCGGCTCTGCTCGCAATGCCGGCGATGTTCGCCGTGGGCTTTGCCTTGCAGCACGTGCTGCTGAATCGAACCTTGGGACGCGATCTCCTGCCGCCGCTGCTGGTGACCTTCGGGTTGTCCATCATCATTCAAAACGGTTTGCTCGAAGCGTTTACCGCCGACAGTCGGCGGCTGCGGCTCGGAGCGATCGAGACCGCATCAGTTGAACTCGGCGGCAACCTGGCGATCGGTGTGATGCCACTGCTCACGCTTGGTTCTGCCATCGCGGTGATCCTGCTGCTCAACCTGATATTTTATCGCACCGCGCTTGGCCGGGCGTTTCGCGCGACCTCGGACGATCTCGAAATCGCGCAATTGATGGGCATCGACCATCATCGAATCTACTCGATCGCAATGGGGATCGCGATGGTGGTGGCGACGATTGCCGCGCTCTACCTTGGCATTCGCGCCAATTTCGATCCGACCATCGGTCCGGCACGGCTGATCTACGCGTTCGAGGCGGTGATCATAGGCGGCCTCGGGAGCCTGTGGGGTACGCTGGCGGGCGGCATCATTATCGGCCTCGCGCAGACTGTCGGCGCTAAAATGAATCCCGAATGGCAGATACTCGCGGGTCACATCGCCTTTCTGGTTGTGGTGGTTCTGCGGCCACGTGGCCTGTTTCCGCGCGCAGAGGATTGAGCAACGGTGACGGGAGCCAATTGATGGAGCGGACACGGTATCGCATTGAAACGAAAACCCGCGCGTCGATGATCCTCGGGTTCGCGGGCGCAGCCCTTGTCCTGACCTTTGCCGTTCTCCCGGCCTTTGCCGGTCGTGAACTGATTCAGGATCTGATTTTCGTCTTCTACATGCTTGCGCTGGCCCAGTGCTGGAATCTGCTTGCGGGCTATGCCGGTCTCGTCTCTGTCGGGCAGCAGGCGTTTGTCGGCCTCGGCGGCTATCTGTTGTTTGCGCTTACGATCGGCGCCGGCATCGATCCGATTGCAGCTGTGGTGCTGTCAGGGCTGGTCGCCGCGCTGTTCGCGGTGCCGACAGCGTTTGTGGTATTCCGCCTTCGCGGTCCCTATTTTGCGATTGGAAGCTGGGTCGTTGCCGAGGTGTACCGGCTTGTGTTCGCACAATTCAAGCAGCTCGGCGGTGGCACCGGTACGTCGCTGCCGCCATCGGCCACCAACGAGATTTTCGGCATCGAATGGGTCAAGGCGATGTTCGAGGTGCGATCCCCGGCCGCGCGCGACATCATTACCTACTGGATCGCGCTTGCGCTCGCGGCAGGCACGCCGTTGCTGGTCTATCTGGTGTTGCGATCGCGCTACGGCCTTGCGCTTTTCGCCATCCGCGATTCCGAAGCGACCGCCGAAAGTGCGGGCGTCGATAGCTTCAGCACCAAGCTCGGCGTTTATGTGCTGGTCGCGGCCGCGACCGGAATGATCGGTGCGCTCATCTATTTGCAGAAGGCGCGTATCTCGCCGGACGCCGCGTTTTCAGTGCTGGATTGGACCGCTTATGTGATTTTTATCGTCGTTATCGGCGGAGTTGGCACGATCGAAGGTCCGATCATAGGCGTGATCGTGTTCTACGCACTGCAGCATTACCTCGCGGACTTCGGTACATGGTACCTGATTCTGCTCGGTGCACTTGCGATTGTTACCATGTTGTTCGCTCCGAAGGGCATTTGGGGATACGTCGCGCAGCGGTACCGCGTTGCGCTCTTTCCTGTGCGACGAATTCTGACGACACCTGAACATGTTTAGAATTACGCCCCATTTAATCAAGTTGAGGAAATTCACGACTGCTGGTGTTCGCATGATGGGCGGTTGTGGAACGACCGCTGTTGGCGCAAAGCGGCCATTCGTCGAAAAGCCGACTTCAGCTAAGCGGCATGAACGGACATGCGGGTCCGTGTGAATGGGCTAGACCATCTGTGCGTCGTAGCCGATTGCGCGAGCGGTTCTTGGTCGCGCAACCTCTTGAGGAGGCAGTCTTCCCGTCGCGCTGTAATTCGCTGCGCTTTCTCCTTCCCTGCGAGATCCCCACCGTGGCAGACGGCGAAGTGGTACCGCTTTCCCAGCGTTACTCGGCCGCGGCTGCTGGCTGGGCGATCGCTACCTGGACCAGCGTGTCCGAGAATGTCGGAGCCCTTCCGAGATCCGCATAGGCGCCGGGGTTGAGAGCGTTCACCGTAGCTTTCGCTCGGCTCAGCTCGCGCCAATATCCCAGGGGTGCGACAACAAGCCCTTGCATGACCTCAGCGCTCACCTTCACAATTGCTTCGAAGCTGCCGCGATCGTTAAAGATCCGTACAGCGCTTCCCTCGCCGATGTTGCGTGCGATTGCATCTCTTGGATTGACAAGCACAACCTGCTCGCCCGCATGATGCAGTTGAGCCGGCAGATTGCCATAGCAGGAATTGAGGAAAGCGTGACTCTTCGGCGAGATCACGTTGAGGGGGTATTTCGCCGCCAATCGCGCGTTAGTCGCTGGCGACTCTCGTGGTGGAATATAGGTTGGTAATGCGTCTACCGGATCGCCCGCCTGAAATTCGTTCGAACCCTGGCGGAACAACGGTAGGACAAAGTTGCCGCTCGCGGCCATCGACGCCTTGAACTCGCACTTGCCCGATGGGGTGAGGAAGTTGCCCGCGGCATGCGGTACGTACGTGTCGGGTGTTCCAACGTTGAGACGCGCCCATCCTTTCTCCCTCAGAAGATCCATTGTTATCCCCTGAAGAGCCGGACTCGTCCAATCCAGAGATCCAACGCCATCTCTTCGTCGCTGCGTTGCCATTGTCGGTCATCGAAGCCCATGGTGCGGGCAAGTCGCCGGAACAGCTCCGTGTTGGGGACCGCCTCGCCGAGTGGCTCGATCGCCCTTTGATTCAGCGACAGATACAGATGCCCCCAGGAGAACATGATGTCGAACTGCTCCAGCTGCGTGGTAGCAGGGAGAACGATGTCTGCGTACCGGGCCGTGTCAGTGAGGAACTGCTCGCTCACCACGGTAAAAAGGTCTTCGCGCTCGAGGCCTCGGATAATCTTGTCCTGTTCCGGGACAACAACCGCAGGATTGGAGTTGTAGACGAACAAGGATTTAATGGGCGGATCGAGCTTGTCTTCGTCCAAGAGCGCCGGGCCGAGGCGCCACTGATTTAGCACGCGCGTTCCGGGCTTGATCCAATCCGGCCGCATCAGCTTTTCCCATTTGACCGGGAAGGCCCAAATTGGCAGCTGCAAGATGCCGCCGCCAACTCGGCGCCACGCACCGACGAGCGCCGGAAGACACGCAGCCGCGCGCACCGTTTGGCCGCCGCCTGCGTGGCGTTCGATCGCGACGCCGATACGGATCACGCTCGGCTGAGTGGTCGCGTATTCTCGAGCCAGGGTTCTGATGTCCTGCGGCGAAATGGCGGTGATATCCGCGACCCGCTCGGGCGAGTAGGCTTGGACGCGTTCCCGAAGCTCCTCGAACCCCTCAGTATAGTTCTCCACGTACTCGCGATCGATCAAATCCTCGCTGATGATAACGTTCATCATAGCCATCGCGAGCGCCGCGTCGGTGCCTGGCCGGATAGGAATGTGCCAGTCGGCTTCGCGGGCTGTCCGCGTTTTGAGAGGATCGATCACGACCAGCTTTGCGCCCCTGCTCTTCGCCTCTGCGATAAACGGCCAGTGGTGCAAATTGGTGCTGATCGTATTGCACGCCCACAGAATGATGTATTTCGAATGCTTGAAGCTCTCAGGGTCCATGCCGGGAGAGGGACCTATCGTCATGAAATAGGCTGTGCAGGAGCCTGAATCACAAAAGGTCCGCTCGCTGATGGTGGCGCCAAGCCTGTTGAAGAAGGCGTCACCCACATTCAGCCCGTTAAGGATGCCCTCGGTGCCTAAATAGCTATATGGCAGGATAGCGGTTGGCCCATGGTTGCCGATGATCCCGGTCCAGCGGTCGCGGATCGTTTCGACGGCTTCGTCCCAGCTGATGCGCTCGAACTGTCCGCTCCCTTTCGGTCCGGAGCGCTTGAGCGGGTGGAGCACTCTATCCGGGCTGTAGACCCGCTGTTCGTAGTTGTTGACTTTTACGCACAGCCCTCCGCGGGTGAAGGGGTGCTCGGGGTCGCCACGTACCGCGACCGCGCGGCCATCTTCCACCGTCACGAGCATCGCGCAGGTGTCTGGGCAATCATGTGGGCATGCTGCGCGAACAACCGTCCGCCGCTCGGAAGCGCTCGCCATCGTCTCCTCCCAGGTTTGTGTGTGCCGTTCTACGCTTCGCCATCAGCTCGTGACGCAGCGGTAAACTACATAGTTGCGCCTTCAGCTTGCTGTTGACCGTTCGATCCGGCGTTGACCCAATCAGGATTCCACTTCGCGCCGTACCGGGCAAGTGCCGGGCCAAGGCGGTTATGGCAGGAATTCTGCCGGATCAGATGAGCGGACAGCGAAGGCAGCCGCAAATCACATGTCCAGTCGGGGGCAAAGCAAACATTTGAAGAAGGTCCGGTTCTGGCGCAAAGCGGTCACTCGAATTTGAATGCGGGCTGCTCCCAAGTCGACACTTGGTTTCGCGCCAGAGACGGCGCATTCCCTTTCTCGCTTCCCAAGGTTCAAAGCGACGGCGCCACCGGAGAAACGTGGAATTTATGTTTCATGCGGCTCGCGCGCCGATGAAGTTGGGATATACTCAATCAGCTTATCAGAGCCGCGACTTCGCTTTGGCTCGTTTGCTCTTCCGCCAACGAGTTGTCGCCTAAGTGCTGGGCAGGAGTTGGAGCGGTGGCCGATGTTGAATCGAAGCTGCGTCAGGACATCACAGCGGCGCCCGATGCCGATCCCCTTTTTGGCCCGGTAGCATCGGAGTTGGTGCGCTACCTTGCTTCAATTGCAATGACCGCCGCCGCGACGGTCGTGGCTGTCGGTGCCGACAGTAAGGTGACCATCCCCAACCTATCCCTCGTATTCGTAGTTCCAGTGATCATCGCTGGCGTTAACCTCGGCTTGGGTCCGTCACTCTGTTCGGCGATACTCGGTCCTCTGGCCTTCAATTTTTTCCTTACTGAGCCTCGCTACTCACTGGCCGTCGATGACCCGGCGAACATCTGGGCGATTGGACTGCTGTTTGTCGTCGGTCTCGTCGTGAGTGGCGTCGCCTTCACTTCCCGCCAGAGAGCGACCGAGGCGGCACTGTTAAGAATGCAGACGACTGTGCTGCGAAGCTACAGCCGTGACGTGGTCGCGGCCGATAATACAAACCAGATCGTCTCAATCACTTCCAAAACTCTTACGGCACTCTTCCAGGTCCCTGTCGTCGTGATGCTTGTTACGGAAGGCAGGGTGGTTTTCCTCGAGCAGGTCGGCGACCTAGAACCCCAGGAAGCAGAATTAGAGGCGGCGCGATCGTCCTTGGCGACTGGAACTGTAGAGCGCAGCGGCGTTTACCCGAATCTGGCGTCGCGCTTTGACTTTTGGCCCGTGCGGACGGCCGAAGGCCAGAATGCCGTCATTGGACTCGCATTCGACCCGGACGAACGTCCTTCGGCGCCAGATGCGCCAGTCGAGACAGTTGTGCGTGTTTTAGCCCTGGTGCTCGACCGTCAAAATGCACGGGTTAGACGCGATGCTCGGTCCGGAAGTTGAATCCGAGGGCGCCATCCAGGCGCTGCAAGACTTCAACAAAATGTAGCCAGGCAATTTATGATTCGGATAGTGCACTCCGCTCAATAAGTTCGGAGGTCCGAATGGCCGCGTCTGGCGCGAAGCGGACATTGGCTAAAGTAGCGATGTCCGTTCACCTTTTCGGTTTCGATGCGCTGGTTTGAACGGCCGCCAGCCGCTATGCAACGATCGGGAGGAGACGCTCCACTTCGTCCCGCAGGTCCGCGATCGCCTTGCGATCGCCCGAGAGATGCCGCAGCAGGCATCGCTGGAAGAGTCCGTCAAACAGCGCATAGAGGGCGCCCCGGGAGACGACCGGCTGTCGGCCACCAAGTGAGGCAAAGCGGGACGCGACGCGCCAGACCATATCTTCCAGGCTCTTGTCGATCTCGGCCACGTCGTCGCGAAAGGCGTCTTCAAACAGAGACTGCGAGCGAAGGTCGTACCAGAGCCGATGCATCCGGGCCTCGTCGCGAACCGTCTCGCCGAGCTTTTCCAGGAAACCCTTCATCAGTTCGTCGCGGCTTTGTGCCGCCGACGTGATCTGGTCGTACCGCGTGACGCACTTTGCCTTGTAGTGACGAACACAACAGCAGATCAGGTCGACCTTGTCGGTGAAGTAGTAGTGCAGCACGCCGTGCGTAAACTCGGACTTCTGTGCGATCTCGCGCAGACTGGTTCTCGCATAGCCGAGTTCGGCGAGGGTCTCCAACGCAGCCTCGGCAAGTTCGATCCGACGGGCGCCGAACTTGTCGACACGCGCACGCTCGATACGATCCGGGGCCCTGCCCGGCCGTTCCGTCGTTTCAACTTTCCGCTGCGCTGCTCCGGCTGCTTTCCGCACGCTTGCTCCGAATCTTCGTGTCGCCAGGAATGATGCCCTGAGCGCTCCTGCGAAACCATCCTGCACTCTCTTGGTCAAGGATTACTTGACAAGTGTATAGTTTTTGGACGATCGTCAAGATAATCTTGGACGAGTGTCAAATTTCCAGGCATCGCAGCCGCAACGAGCTGCGCACAGGGAGGAAGAGTTGGCAGCGCAACCGCTGCCGTCCATCCGTTCATTCCGGTCAGCCGAAATTTTTCCCAGCGGGCGGAGAGCAGCCGGATTGCCTTCGGCGACGGCCTCACCGCTCGGCAAGCAGCGTCGCGTCAAGAAAAGAAACACAAAACGAAAATCATAAAGGGAGGAGCATATGATGAGTGAGAAAAATCTGGCAGGCCGCAAGGCTCTGGTCACTGGCGGCGCGCGAGGCATCGGCGCTGCGATCGCAGAGGCGCTTGCGAACGCCGGCGCTGCCGTGATGATCGGCGATATTCTCTCAGATCTCGGCAAGGAAACCGCCAGCCGTCTTGCGAAAACAGGCGCCAAGACCGGCTTTGTGGAACTGAACGTCACCGACGACGCGCAATGGGAAAAGGCTGTCGCAGCCACCATCGCCACGCTCGGCGGCTACGACATCCTGATCAACAATGCCGGCATCGAGATCACCTCGCTCGTCGTCGATTTGAAGGCCGAGGACCTGCGCCGGATGTGCGACGTCAACATCGTTGGCACCGGTCTCGGCATGAAACACGCGTTTCGCGCGATGCGACCTGGCGGAGGTGCAGGTGCCGGTGGCGCCGTCGTCAATATCGCCTCGGTTGCGGCCACGATCGCATTTCCGGCCATTGCGGGATACTCCGGCACGAAATCGGCCGTCGACCGCATGACGCGGGTTGCCGCGATGGAAGCAGGCAAGCTTGGTTACGGCGTGCGGGTCAACTGTCTCTATCCCGGGCTTGTCGCCACCGACATGGGCATGCAACTGGCCAACGACATAGTAGTGGCAGGACTCGCACCGGACGCCGGCGCCGCCGTCGCCTCGGTCGTCGAACAGACGCCGCTGGGGCGACTGGGCGAGGTCGGCGACATGGCCGACGCCGCTGTTTTCCTCTGCTCCAACGAGGCGCGCTTCATCACGGGTGCCGGCCTGCCGGTCGACGGCGGCATGGGCATGTAAATCGCCAAACGCAAACAATAGAAATTCGGAAGGAAATGAACATGAGCGAGAAAAGGCCTGTCGTCGTCTATGGTGTCTCTGGCTACACGGGGCGTCTGGTTTGTGAATATCTGCGGGAATACAACATTCCCTTTATTGCCGCCGGCCGCGACGCGGCCAAAGTGAAGGCCGTTGTCGAAAAAATTCCCGGCATCGAAACGGCGGATTACGAAGTTGCCGAGGTTGAACACACCGTCGAAGCGCTGACCAGGCTGTTCAAGGGTGCGCAGGTCGTCAGCAATATGGTCGGCCCATTCATCAAGTATGGCCCGGAAGTTGTCGAAGCCTGCCTCGCGGCCGGCTGTCATTATAGCGATACGACCGGTGAGCAGGACTGGGTGCTGCTGGCGCAGGAGCGCTGGGGGACAAAATTTGCGGCCAAGGGATTACTGCTCGCGCCGAACGTCGCGCAGATGTACACAACGGGAGAAATCGCGGCGAACATTTGCCTCGAAACGCCCGGCCTCGATACGCTCGACATCCTGGTGCTGTGGAAGGGGTTCCCGACCTACGCCTCGACGCAGACGATTTTCACCATCCTCAAGGCGAACTGGTACTATCTCGTCCAGAACAAATTTGTTGAATGGGATGTGACTGCCAATTTCGAGGTCGACGTTCCCGGTCAGCATGAGGGCGCAATAGCCGTGCCCTGGGGCGGCACTGCGCATCCGGTCTGGTTCAGGAACGATCCGCGTGTGTCCAATTGCAGGGTGCTCGGTGGCGTCATGCAGCGCGACGTTATGTTGGGTGTGGTTCAAACCCAGGAGATGGTGAAAGAGAAAATCAAGCCGCTTCCGCCCGACCAGCAGGAGAAGGCGCTGGCTGACATCGCGGCAACGCTGCAAGCAACCATGCCGCCGCGCGAGAATCCGCGCATCAATACCTCGATCGACTCCGTCTATGCGTCGGGACCGCTCGGTCGCGCCCATTGCGTGATCCACGGGAACTGCAATTACAAGCAGACCGGGATGCTGCAGGCCTACGCCGCATTTTCGCTGCTGCAGACCGCTCCGAGGAAGGTTGGCTTTGCCTCCGCCTGTCAGGCGTTCGGCCATCGGGAACTGCTAGGCCAGTTGCGAAGCTTCGGACTGGTGATGAACCCAATTCTGACGGTTCACACTTGATGCAACCGAATGGCGCGGACGACCGCGCCATTCGTCTTCTTTCCGGGAGGTAGGCCGTGCGGCTTGTCGACTATCTGGATAAGGGCGCGTCACTTGGTGGTGAGGCTCCATGCCTGACCATGGACGGAAAGGACCGGAGCTATGGCGACGTGCAGCGCCTTAGCTATCGGATTGCACGCGGATTAGCCAATTCCGGCGTTACCCCAGGGGAGAAAGTCGCGATCCTGTCCGGCAACGATCCGATCGCCTTTGCCTGCGTGTTCGGAATTTCGCGCGCCGGAGCCGTCTGGTGTCCGGTCAATCCACGCAACGAGGCGGCAGAAAACCAGTTCATCCTCGATGCGTTCGATTGCAGCCTGTTGCTGTTCCACAGCGGCTTCGCGCCGATGGTCGATAAAATGAGGCCTCACCTGCCGAAGCTGCGCAAGCTCGTATGTCTCGACACCGACCTGTCTTTCGCGCCGTCATTCGAGCGTTGGCTTGCCGATGTTGGCGATCAGTCCTTTCAGCGCGATCCCGTTGATGATCTTGCGCTCCTGCCCGGCACCGGCGGAACCACCGGCAAACCCAAAGGCGTGATGCTCTCGGGCCGCAACATCGAAACGATGACGGCGTTGACGCTGATGGGCTATCCATTCAAGGGGCGACCGACCTATCTTGCGCTCGCGCCGCTGACGCATGCGGCCGGTGTGCTCTGTTTTCCCATCATGACGCTCGGGGGCAGGGTGGTGATCATGCATCATCCGGACATCGGCGAATTCCTCGACTTGATCGCACGCTACCGGGTCACGCACACATTCCTTCCGCCAACCGTCATCTACATGCTGCTGGATCATCCGAAGCTTGAAAGCGCCGATCTCAGCTCGCTGCAATGCTTCTGGTATGGCGCGGCCCCGATCTCGGTGGCGCGCCTGACCGAGGCGCTGGAAAAGATCGGCCCGATGGCACAGCTTTTTGGGCAGACCGAGGCACCGATGATGATCTCGATGATGCCGCCTGAGGACCATTACAATCCTGACGGTTCGATCGCGACTGGACGTCTGTCGTCGGCGGGCCGTGTTGGCCCGCTGGTTCGGGTCGGCATCATGGATGGCGAAGGTAATCTGATGCCGGCCGGAGAACGCGGCGAAATCGTCGTTCGTGGATCGCTGGTGATGGATGGGTACTACAAGAACGCCGAAGCAACGGCGGAGGCTTCCGTGCACGGCTGGCATCATACGGGTGATATCGGATACCTCGACGCGGACAATTTCCTTTATATTGTCGATCGCGCAAAAGACATGATCATTACTGGCGGCTTTAACGTCTATTCCGTCGAAGTTGAGAACGCCCTTCAGGCCCACGAAACCATTCAGGACTGCGCCGTCATCGGTTTGCCGGATGAGAAGTGGGGCGAACGCGTTGTCGCTGTGGTGCAGCCGAGAGCGGGACGCACCGTCGATGTCGCCGCACTATCGGCCTTCGTGAAGCAGCGGGTCGGGAGCGTCAAGACACCCAAGCAGATTGAAGTCTGGGATGACCTTCCGCGCTCCAAGGTCGGCAAGGTGCTGAAATCCGAGATCCGCGCCAGGATGCTGGTGAACGGGAAGACATGACGATGGCTCAGCAAGTACTCATAGCGGAGGTCGGCATTGGCGGAGCTGAACAAGCATACGGCCAATAACATCGGTGCCATCCTTCGCAGTCCCTATCAAAACTCGAAGTTCAAGTTTTCCAACAACCTCAAGACCGCGAGGGTGCTTGGCATCGACGTCCCGGCGATGCTCCTGACCAGCGTCGACAATGTGATCGAATGAAGTCGTCACCGAATGTCGCCTGTTGGCGCGAAGCGGACATTTGGCGAAGCAGCGATGTCCGAAAAGTGCCAGACTCGGGCATTACATCGGATTCGGGGCTTTCGTCTCGCCAAGCAACGCGTTCGTTGTTTACGATCCAGTGAGTTCCATCCGGTGAAACTTGGGCATTGGGAGACTGCCATGGGGATAAAAAGTTATGCCGCGGCGCCCACGGCAGCTTTTGCTCTCGGACTGTTCTTCACGCCGCCGGTTTCCATCGCCACCGATGCGATGATCCACACGGTCGCGTCGCTCGTCTCACCCGCCATCGGCAATCTCAGCTTCATGTCCCCCGCAATGGCGCAAGCGGACGCACCCACGAAAAAACAATCGGATGCACTCAATGCGTACAGCAAAGCGGTAAGCGATTTTGAGTCGATCCTGAGCCAGCGGCGCGCGCAGATCAATTCGAAGCAACCGCTGCCGAACTTGCCGGGACAGGCACTCTATCTTGCACGCATCGGCATGATGAGCGCATACAAAGACCTCACCGATGCCCTTCCCTCCAAAATCGGGCGGCCCAATAAATTCGGAATTCCTCCGGCGTACTTTGACGCCGACAAAGAGCCGCTGATCGACGAGTACAGGGCTCTTTTCGATATCCTGGAGGCGCCACCCGCCAATGCGCAGAAATCAGATACACCGTTCAACGGACGTTGTCGATCTGGCAACTGTCATTGCGCGAGCCAAGGGACTTGATACGGCGAATGCCGAAGCAGCAGGCCGTATCAGCTTGGGGCTGTTCTTTGCCGAGACCAACGGCAATCAGAACGTGGGGAATGGACGCTCGAATAAATACAAGGGAAGTTTTCAAACCGGCCCATCCGAAGATCACAACGGCCGAACCAAGTGGGCGGCGATAAAAGCCTCGATAGCAGCCATTGATCCAGCATTGAGCCTGCGCGACGACAAGGAAGAGGCGCGGGCCGGCAATCTGGATCATCGGTTCAACCACTGGACCGCCGTGCGCGACGCCCTCATGAACGAGCACGTGGATCTTTTCCCGCAAGTAGCAGGGATCGTGAAAACACTGCCAGACCCGATTGATCAAATGAAGCTGTTCGAGCTCATCCAGATCATTCCCAGTCCGACCAAGTCCGCACTCAAGTCAGGCAACCTCGTCAACTATCGAATTTCAGAGCCGACGATCATGGGATATCTGCGAAACAACAGCATTTTCGCCTTTGGACAGGCTGACAGGGCAAAAACATCTGCAACCTTCCGCGAAATTCTTGATGCGATGTGGCTCTTCAATTCCAAATTTGAACGAGCGATTTCCAAGTTCGACGAGATCAAGGCGCGACAAAAGGGTTGAAGTCAGCAGATAACCTCATGCTCTGGAAGAGTTTTTGGTTACACACCGTCCAAGTCTAACGCGTGATATATTTCCGGTAACACATGGTTCGGAATCGCTGATAATCTCGTCTTGTGCCGCCATGCCTTCATGAGGCGCGAACGGAAAATAACTCTGGGGGAAAGCAGGATTGCTGTCGTCAGGGAGAAAATTCGCCAAGGCAGGATTTGCGGCAGGCGTTGCCGTTTGGCCCCGCCGCTGCACCATCATCGCCGCGGTGGCCGCTTCGGTGTTTCTGCCGATCGAGGTCAGCGATGCCGGCTGGCTGTCGGATATCTTGAAAAGCTCACCAACGCACGGCAAATCGCCAACCCACGTCACCTCGCGAAAGCCAGCCACCTTGGCAAAGCGTGCCGCTTCGCCAAAACCCCACACCGCAAAGCTTGCCGCCCTGGGGCCGGCCGTCTTGAAACCCTCCGTTTCGAAACCGGCCGCAGCGAAATGCGATCCTTCGAAATTCCGGGTCGTTCTGGATGTGGGACATACCGCCGACTCAGAAGGCGCGATCAGCGCCCGGAATGTCGCCGAGTTCGTCTTCAATCTGCGTCTTGCGCGGCGGATCGAGGAGAAATTGAAGGCCGATGGCTTTCCTGAGACCAAGCTGCTCGTGACCGAAGGCAAGGCCAGGCCCAGCCTCGTCAAGCGCGTCGTCGCGGCCAACAAACTGCACGCGGATCTCGTCCTGTCGATCCACCACGACTCAGTGCCCAACTCATTGCTCGAAAATTGGGAATTCGAGGGCAAGAAAAGCCATTTCAGCGACCGCTTCAGCGGCTATTCCGTCTTCGTCTCCCGCAACAATCCGGACTTCAAGACGAGCCTCGCGTTCGCCGAACTGGTCGGCAAGGAAATGAAGGCCCAGGGCCTGCAATATGCCCAGCAATATACCCAGGCCATCATGGGTCGGTACCAGCACCCGCTGCTGAACAAGGAAACCGGTGTCTATAGCTACGATCAGCTCAGTGGTGCTGAGATCGACCCGGATGCCTGCCGTCCTGCTGGAGGCAGGCTCGATCATCAACCGGGACGAAGAGCTGAAGATGGACTCGCCTGAACGCCGGGACATCATCAGCAACGCTGTCGCGACGGCCGTGAAGGAATTCTGCGATCCCCAACCGGTTTTCCTCGGTCCGCCCTGACGGCGCGGTGACGAAGCTACCTCGCATCCCTTCCGGATTTAGCATTGATGCCGGCGACGTTTATTCAGAGGAGGCCTGTGGCGCGAAGACGGCGGGTGAATTCATTTAGCACGCTCAGCCGGGCTGGCCTTGTCTCGATAATCATGACGCTAACAGCTCCGGCTTTGGCAGGCTCCGCGTTGCCCAGGGGTTTCGTTTATTTACGCGATATAGATCCTGCGATCGTTCAAGACATTCGCTATGCGGGATCTCATAACTTTGTAGGCCGACCAATAAGGGGCTACCTCGCCGCCGAGTGTATCCTCAGCGTATCAGCCGCAAATGCCCTTGAAACCGTGCAGAGAATGTTGACCGAGAAAAAGCTCTCGCTCATCGTCTGGGATTGCTATCGGCCGAAGCGGGCTGTCGAGGATTTTGTTCAGTGGAGCAAAGACCCAACTCACTCCGAAATGAAGGCCGAATTCTATCCACGCACCGATAAGGAAAAGCTGTTCGCTCTTGGGTATCTCGCAAAACGATCGGCTCACTCGCGGGGGAGCACGGTGGACCTGGGAATAGTCCCGACCGCTTCTTCAGTTGCGCCGTCGCCGAATCCCTTGCAGCCCCTCAAGGCATGCACGTCTCCAAAAGGCGAGAGATTCGAAGATGGAACGATCGATCTTGGCACGGGCTACGACTGTTTGGACCTGCTTGCAAATACATCGAACCCTCTTGTAGGTGGGATAGCACTACACAACCGTCAAACACTGAAATCCTACATGGAAGGAGCAGGCTTTCGTTCCTACGCCAAGGAGTGGTGGCACTTCAAACTTGTCAATGAGCCATTTAATCGTGACGGGTTTGACTTTGAGGTCTTGACCTCACCATCATCAAACGAAAGGCCAACGCGCCAACACCAAGGTTGGCGGCGCGGTAACGCTCGCCCGACGTTTGGTTTGGGTCAAAGGCCGCAAGTGAGGAAGGTGCGGTTCCGGCGGAATAGTGTTGAAAAAGTCGAAAATCGAACAGTACCAAAAATCCCGCGAAGTTGATTCTTGGCCGTCTCGACCGTTGCGACGTTCCTTGGCGCAGATACGAAGGTCGGCTGCTGTTTTTGTGCAAAACGATGTGGTCCCTCACGTCGTCGCCCGCGAAACGTATCGACGATCTTCAGGACTATGACCAGGCAAATTCTGTTGGCAGATCACCTTGCGGGAACTTATCGGAGTTCCCCGGCAAGATTTTCAGCAGTAACCATGTTCTATAACCAACCGTCAGGAATTGCGGCGTTTGCTCTTGTCACAATGGCGAGAGCTTTTTTATGCCTATCGTACGCTACATAACCTGGGTCGGCACATCGCTTCTTGCGCTACTGTTCGTGGCAAATTGGTTCCTTCCCGCCTTGCCAGAGCCGACGCATGAAGCAATCGAAAGGCCGGTTATTCGGATAGCTTCAATTCAACAGCTGCCCGAACGGATTGTCATTGACACCAGCCAACCGACGATAGTGCCGCCGCCAACGCTGTTTGGGGACGCAGCGCCAGACCAGCCATCGCCACATCTGGAATCGTACGCTTCAGCGACCTCACCGGCGCCGGCGCCGGCGCCGGTAGTCAACCCTGAACAAAAAAAGCGAAAGGTCGTTAAACGGCAAGCACCTAAAATTGCGCCCTACCAACCAGCATTGGCGAACACCCCTGCCGTGGCGAGTGGCAACTCAGCGACAACAGTCCAGCCTACCAGATTATCCTTCGCGGATATCATCTCGGGGCGGCTGGTAAGAAACCTGTTGAACCTGGATTGAATCCTCGACCAGTTGTCGGTGGTCAGGCCGCCAACAAAGCTAACCACGTCTCGCATCCGGGCGAGAGGTTCAATGCCCTGGCCAGACTCGCAAATCTGGACGTCTAGTCTCGTAAAACAGGGACCCCGGGGTGGACGGCCCGCTCTCTGGCGCAAGGCGGACATTCCAAACATCGGTTGCGTCTTGTCCGGGGGCTACGAGATCTCAATGATCTCAAGCTCTTGACCGGATGTACCGACTACGTCCCCGACAGCTTTGCCCATCAGAGACCTTGCCACCGGGGACACGAAGGAAATGGAACCGGCCTTCGGGTCCGCTTCGTCCTCTCCTACGATATGATATTTCTGCACGCGCCCATCGTCGCGCCTGAAGGTCACGGTGCTCCCAAAGGCGACAGTGGCAGTTGACGTAGGATTGGTGATGACCTGAGCCGTCCGAACTCTCGCCGCAAAGTAGCGCACATCACGCAAAGGGGTTGCGGCTTGCCGCCGGCGTTCATTCACGTCTTCGATCTTCTGCGCCGTCTCGTATGCCTCGCGAGCCTGCTGGAGCTGAAATTCCAGAGCCTTCAATCCCGCTTCCGTAACAAGGTTGGGATGCGGTGAAACCGGGCGGTCGGGAAGCAAAGTCTCCGAACCAGTTTCGGCACTGTCTTCCTTGGTGAAGGCAACGCTCAAGCTCAGCACTCCTTTTAAGTGAGATATGCAAAAAGCGGTCGGCGACAAGAGCGCGGACTCGTCAAAGGAACAGTAGCGCAACGCTCAGCGATTTTTGCGAATCATATCCCGCGGCGCGAGAGGGGCGCCATTATCAGGTTACCTCGTGTCACTCGACAGAAGCCCTGTGGTAGTCTTCTGCCGTAGGGAGCCACGGCTTGATGCGTGGTATTTTCTGAGTGCGACGCTCGACCGTCGCATCATAGGGCCGAACTGCTGCAGCCTTGCTCCGCCGGCAGTTCCTCGGCATTGGGGTCGCCCGGTGCCGTCGCCCAGGCCAGTTCGACGAGCGTCACGATCCGCCGACCGGCACCGTCAAGCTGGCAAACGATGAGGCCCTGCTCCTCGATGTAGGTCAGTAGGCGCCGTGCACGGCGCAACGAATGTGAGCCGTAGGCGCGGGCAATCACTGCATCGCCCGGGCAGGGCCAACCTTCCTTCGCGGCGCGCGCGATCATCATGAAGACGCCCTGCATATCCTCCGGCAGAAGTGAGGCGCGGACCGAGACGTCCTGCCACCCGTCATCCTCTGCCATATCGGAGCCGAGCCCGGCGCGGGCGCGCGTCAGCATGCGGCGGAAGTCACCCAGGTCCGGCACGGCCGAACCGAGGCCCTCTATTCGGCAGCGGACCACGAACTCCTGATAGAGGACGCCGATGGCACGGAATCCCGCGTCGGGTTCCGCCATGACGGCGCGCAGAATACGGTCCACTCGCTCACGCCGCTCCGCGAGTTCCTCAGGACTGAGTGATGCCACCGCTTCGGGACGGATCTCCAGCGCCGCGGTTTTCGCCGCCATGAGCTGGCCGAGGAGGTCCGGCGACGACCGGCGTTGCGGCCGATTATTTTCGGACGGCGGCGCCGCCAGGATGATGGCGCGTGCGTCCAGTGTCGCTTCCGGCAGAGGCATCAGGCGCGGGGTCGCGTTGCGCGGCGTGGTATCCGTTGGACCAATGCGCAGCCCCAGCGGACGGCGGGAGAGGGCAGGTCCCAGCGCCATGAATTGCCCGCGCTCCAGATCCCGGAAGGCCTCTGCCTGTCGCCGCTCCATGCCCAGAAGGTCGGCGGCGCGCGCCATGTCGATATCCAGAAAGGTTCGGCCCATGAGGAAATTGGACGCCTCGGCCGCGACGTTCTTGGCGAGCTTCGCCAGTCGCTGGGTGGCGATGATCCCGGCAAGCCCGCGTTTACGGCCACGGCACATCAGGTTCGTCATGGCGCCGAGCGAGAGTTTGCGCGCCTCGTCCGAAACCTCGCCGGCGACTGCCGGCGCGAAGAGCTGCGCCTCATCCACCACCACCAGCATCGGGTACCAGTGGTCGCGAGCGACCTCGAAAAGCCCGCCGAGGAAGGCGGCGGCGCGCCGCATCTGGTTCTCGGCGTCAAGCCCCTCGAGATTGAGGACCGTGGAGACGCGATGGATGCGCGCTCGCTCGCCGGCGACCTGCAGGCCCCGCTCGGTATGGTCCTCGGCATCGATCAGGAGGTGGCCGAAACGGTCGGCAAGCGCCACGAAGTCGCCTTCGGGGTCGATGATGGTCTGCTGCACCCAGGGGGCACTCTGTTCCAGCAGCCGGCGCAGCAGATGGGATTTGCCGGAGCCCGAATTGCCCTGCACCAGCAGGCGGGTAGCCAATAGTTCCTCAAGGTCTAGAGTCGCCGGGGCGCCTGCCGTCGTGTGTCCCATCTCGATCGCAACAGTCATGTCTCGACTCAAAGTCTCCCTGCGGAGGCGGGCTTAACAACCTGATCGCTGCCCGTCGAGCACCCATGGCCGAGCACTCCGTGTTCTCCACGGCTGGTCGAACGCCATCAGTCCAGATGGATGCCGACCCTGGCACACTTCACGCACCGGAGGCCGCTGCCGAGGCTGTGGACGAAGGTTGTCGGCGTACGCGTCCAGCGTTCTCCGCAACCTGCTCTAAGCCGCCCGGCTATGCCCCTCGTCGCCGAACAGATGGACCTTGTTGCGGCCGGCGGCCTTCGCATCATAGAGCGCGATGTCGGCTTCCGTGAACAATTCGGTGATCCGCCGGCGATGCGGGCGGCCGACGAGAGCAGCTCCGATGGAGGCGCCGACCTCGAAGCGAAGACCGTTCCAGAAAAGCGGTCGGCTCAACATCACGACGGTCTGCTGCAGCACGTGTGCGATCCGGGCAGGGTTTGTCGGAGCGCGCAGGATGATCGCGAATTCGTCGCCGCCGAGCCGGACGACCAGGCCGGCATTTTGGAAGGCCCGCCGCAGACGCTGCGCGACCTCGCACAGGCATGCGTCTCCAGCCGGATGGCCGAACGTATCGTTGAGGTCCTTGAAACGATCAAGGTCGATCAGGACGAGTGCGGACGCGAAGCCATGATTCAGGCTGTCGCCGACGATCTGGCGATAACGGGCCTGGAAAACGGAGCGATTGGCGAGCCCGGTGAGCGAATCGGTTTCGGCTTGCCGCCGCAGGTTCTCCATTGCTTGTCGGTCGGAGGTGATGTCCTGTTTGGAGCCGAAGATCCGCACCGGCCGCCTGCCCTCCGTGTTGATCGAGAGGCGCATCCAGCGCCTTTCGCCGCGCCAAGTTCTGATCTCGGCATCGAGCGTTACCGCGCGGCCGCTCCGGATCACCTCGGCACGAGCGAGTTCCATGTTGCGCCGCGACTCGTCGATATAGAGATCGACGATGCTCGCGCGCCGCAGCGGGTTGCCCATCGGATAGCCGAAGATGTCATAGACGCCCGGAGTCCAGGTCAGGCGCTCCGTCTCGAGTTCACATGCCCAGGCGCCGATGCGAGCGAGATTCAAGGCCTGATCGTAGAGGCGTACGCGAACCTCGTCCGACAGAGCCGTGGCAGCATGGTCCGCTTCATCTCTCATCGATGATCCGGCAGCATTTCTGGATTTTGCCCATGTGTCTTTTGCCCATGTGTCTATGAATAAGGGCTGCCGTGTTAACGAACTCTATACTTCCGCCCGCAGCCAGCCGGTGCGGGCTGCGGATATCGAGGGCGGGCGCCTTCCCCGACCACCGCTTGGCCGCTATGAATGTGCGGAATTCTACCAGCGTCTTTCAGGAGGAAGCGGGGGTGCAGCCGAGCCGGCCGCGACCGCAGCCTGCCGGCGAACCGAAGCTCGCTCTCGCCCAGGCAGAGAATGTGCTGTCTTAAATTATATAATTATTTCAATTATATACGAGTTCGCAGTTTTATTCCGAAGGGCGCTGATTTGCCCAATAAGAAAAAAAGCCGCGAACCCAAGCCTGGATCGAGAGATTTCGTGGCAGAGCTGATTCGGGATCGTTAGCTGCTGTTTTCGGCGAACGTTGCCGTGACACCTTCGGATTTTTTTGGGCCTTAACAAACTTGCCGAAGCCGGCTGAACCAAATTCGCGTATCATATCGTGCTCGGCGACGCGTCGGCGTTGTCCTGTTTCTGTGTCAACTGCAAAGTAGGCAATGGGGCAGGCTGATCAGCGCGATTGGAGAACCCAGTTGGTGTCAGTTCGCTGCAACTGGAGCGACAATGATTCCACCACTCCCTGATTTCATCGCGACGGAGGCGCGCTTTGGCGCCCACAACTACGATCCGCTCGGCGTGATTTTGTCGCGCGGCGAAGGCGTTTGGGTGTGGGATACTCAGGGCAACCGTTATCTCGATTGCCTTTCTGCTTATTCGGCAGTGAACCAGGGACACTGCCACCCGAAGATCCTGGCCGCTATGGTGGAGCAGGCGGGCAAGCTGACGTTGACCTCCCGCGCGTTCCACAACGACCAACTGGCGTACTTCTATGAGGAGCTCGCGGAGCTTACCGGCTCCCACAAGGTGCTGCCAATGAACAGCGGTGCCGAGGCGGTGGAGAGCGCGATCAAAGTCGTGCGAAAGTGGGGCTATGAGATCAAGGGTGTGCCGGATGGCCAGGCCGAGATCATCGTTTGCGCCGACAATTTCCACGGACGCACCCTCAGCATCGTCGGCTTTAGCACCGACGCGACGGCACGCGCGCATTTCGGGCCGTTCGCGCCGGGCTTCAGTATCATCCCCTTCGGCGATGCCAAGGCGCTGGAGCAGGCGATCACGCCGAACACGGTCGCCTTCCTGGTCGAGCCGATCCAGGGGGAGGCCGGCGTCATCATCCCGCCAGCCGGCTATTTCACGAAGGTCCGTGAACTCTGCACCGCGCACGACGTGATGCTGATCCTCGACGAGATCCAGACCGGGCTCGGCCGCACCGGCAAACTGCTCGCCGAGCAGCACGACGGTATTGAGGCAGACGTGACGTTGCTCGGCAAAGCATTATCCGGCGGCTTCTATCCGGTGTCGGCCGTGCTTTCGAATAACGCGGTGCTCGGCACCCTGAAACCCGGCCAGCACGGCTCGACGTTTGGCGGCAACCCGCTCGCCTGCGCGGTGGCGCGGGCCGCCCTGCGCGTGCTTGTCGAGGAGGGGATGATCGAGAACGCGGCCGTCCAGGGTGCGCGCTTCCTCGCAGGTCTAAGGAGCATCCGCGCCAACACGATCCGTGAGGTGCGCGGACGCGGGTTGATGCTGGCGGTCGAGCTTCACCCGGAAGCAGGTGCCGGACGTCACTACTGCGAGGCACTGCAGGGTCGAGGCATCCTTGCCAAGGACACCCGCGAACACACGATCCGCATTGCTCCGCCACTTGTGATCACCAGCGACCAGATCGACTGGGCGCTGGAGGCGATTGGAGCCACGTTGAGGCAGGATTTCTCGTGATGGCAGTTCGGCGACGATGGTTTTGCCATCAGCGCTCATAAGGCAGGTGCGGCGGTATAGGGCGCCCCGCCCGACAAATGCTCGCGCTGATTCTGCGTAAGCTATCGAGTTGAAGCCGAGCTGCGCCCGCAGATCCTATGGGTTTACATCCCTCACGCTCGATCAAAGAAGCGGCCACCATCACTATCAATTGAATCCTGCGCGGCAAATGAGGAAACCAGGGCGTGTTCTCTCGTCTTTCAGACGGTTGCCGGACTCGTTCAGTTATCGCGGCGTCGCCGTACACTCAAGCGTGATGGGCATGGTGCTGGTTTCTCCCTACATTCGGCTTTCGTTCCGACGAAGAACGAGAACCGGGACCTGGAAACAGGGCCAGCATTCGCGAAAACGGTACGGTAGACGATCTTCAGGCAGCGCGCCCACGCCGCCGACTGGCCTACTCACGCGATAGACCTGGTAAGCTCGGCTGTCGTCAGGTCTGACGCGGCTGACCGTTTTTTGTGGTCCCGCAAGGACTCAGGACAGGAGTAGCGATGCAGGATCATGACGTGCGACCATCGGGGCTGACGCGACGCGGTGTGCTGGGTGGAATCGGGATTGCCGGCCTGGCGCTCATGTCCTCGCCGGCATCGGCGCAACAGATGGTCGACCTGCACGTGCCGGGGGGGCCGAGTACACGGCTGATCACCACATCCTATCCGCAAAAGGGCCGAATGATCCTGCAGCGTTCGAGCCCGCCATGGCTTGAGACGCCCTTCGAAGTCTTCGACAAGGGCGTGTTCACCCCAAACGACCAGCATTATGTCAGCTGGCATTGGGCGAATTTTCCGGGCGACATCGATGTGGACAGCTTTCGTCTGACGGTGCGCGGCCTGGTCAATCAGGCCCTTTCGCTGTCGCTCAAGGATATTTTGCAGGGCTTGCCGAGTTTCGATATCGCCGCGGTCAACCAATGCGCCGGCGCTTCGCGCATCTACGCCGTTCCGCGCGTCGCCGGCGCTCAATGGGCAAACGGTTCGATGAGCAACGCGGTCTGGACCGGTGTGCGCCTCAAGGACGTGCTTGACCGTGCCGGTGTAAAACCTGGCGCCATTCAGGTCCGCTTCGGCGGCCTCGACGAGCCGGTGATGCAGGACGCGCCGAAATTCCTGAAGTCGCTCACCATCGATCACGCTCGCGACGGCGAGGTGATGATCGCTTTCGCCATGAACGGCGAGCAGCTCCCATTGTTGAACGGATTTCCGCTGCGGCTCGTCGTGCCCGGCTGGTGCGGGGTTTACTGGATCAAGATGCTGAACGACATCGAGGTGCTGGATCAGCCCGACACCAACTACTGGACGGCGACTGGCTACCGCGTGCCCGATACGCCGCACAATACCGTCAAGCCCGGCGAGACCGGATTCAAGATGGTGCCGGTGACCCGCAATGTTCCGCGGTCGTTCATCACCAACATCCGTGACGGCGACAGCGTGCCGGCGGGGACGCCGGCCTTGGCGCGAGGCATCGCCTTCGGCGGCGATTGCGGCGTTGCGCGCGTCGATTTGTCGATCGATGGCGGCACGAACTGGCAGCCGACGAAGCTTGGTGCCGATCAGGGGACATACGGCTTTCGGCAATGGCAGACGCAATTTACGCTGCCGGCGCGTGGCGCGCGCACCCTGATGGTTCGTTGCACCAACGCCAGGAACGAGGCGCAGCCCGATTTCAAGATCTGGAATCCGGCCGGCTACATGTTCAACACCATTGAATCGACCCATGTAGTCGCGGCCTGAGGAGGAACCAGGAATGCTCCGTGCTGTTCTGCCGATGGCCGCCGTTTTCGGTCTCGTTCTGTTGCCGTATCCCGGCCAGGCCGCAACGATCACCACATTGAAGTCGCTGAAGTTGGATGTCCCCACCAGCGACGCGATGTTTCCCGGTCCGGGGTCGGATGCGATCAACAACAACTGCCTCGCCTGCCACTCGGCCGACCATGTGTTGAACCAGCCTTCGCTGTCCAGGGAAGCCTGGCAAGAGGTCGTCAACAAGATGATCACGGCCTACAAGGCCCCCGTCAGCCCTGACGACGCCAAAGCGATCGTGGACTATCTGGTTCGCGTCAAAGGCGCTTCATAGGCCGGTAACGCAAGCTCGCAGCGATCGCATCCTCCCGAATTTAACGAAACCAAATCGGCTCGCCATGATGACGAAACTTGGAATGAGTGTTGGAATATTGGCAACGGTCTTCTGCTTGTCAGCCGGGGCACAGACCATCAACGTCATGGTCCTCGATCAAGCCGGAGCCCAGACGGTCCTGCAGGCAGCGAAGGAGAGCGCGCAGCAGCGAAATGCGCCCTCGGCAATCGCAGTGGTTGATCCCGCCGGGGATCTGCTTGCTTTCCAGCGAATGGATGGTGTCCGCCCGGCAAGCGCGGATCTCGCCATCGAGAAGGCGCGAACGGCGGCGCGGCTACGACGGCCGACGGCGGAGATCGAAGACAACATCAATAATGGCCGAACGGCGTTCGTCACTGCCGACATCATGGCGCTGCGCGGCGGCATGCCGATACGCGTAAACGGCGAAGTCGTGGGCGCCGTAGGTGTTGCCGGCTTGAGCAAGGAGACCGACACCGGGATCGCGACCACCGCGGCGGCGGCCCTGAGCCCCTCACCGACGACACCCCAGCATAGGTGACGGAGTTGCTGGTTTGCGCCGCCCAAACGCCGCATTGAGCGTGGGCGGAATTGCAAGAGGCCACCAAGCCGGATAATTCCTTTTCAACCTGTCCGACGCCAAGGGCGCGGATTTGTGAGTGGATATCGCCCGCTCCGAAAGGAACGAGACCGACTCCCGGCTATCATCGCCGGTGATTCGCGGAGGCGCCTCGATGAGCCGAACCCAGTCAAAATCCTCGCCGACGGATGAGCATGCGAGACGGATTGCGCAGGCGATCGCCAAGGGTCGACCGCCCCCGTTCAATGATGCCTTCGATCGGTACTGCGAAAGCTCCCCACGCGAAATCTTTGCCGCGTTCAAAGCGGCGGCTCGCCACATGCCTCCGGCCGGCCAGGATAAGCCGCTTGCAATCGGTTACCTGTTTCTGCTGCAGCGGCTGCTCGAGCATCTACGCTATCGCACCGATCGCGGCTACGCGGACGCAACCAAACTGATCGCCGATTTTCAGGCCGACGTCGTTGCGCAGGTCGAGGCCGGAAATGTCGACGGCCGCATGCTTGCCTTTGTGGCAGGAGCGCTGCATCAGTCGAAAATCCCTGCGTCGCCGGAGCTTGCCGCGGCGTCGACAAATCAGCTGGTCGATCGGAACCACAACGGACCGCTCCCGGCCGACGTCTACGCCGCTCTCGCCGGCGTCCTCGAAGCCTGCGACGGCGATCCGTTCCTGGCCGTCGGCTCACTGATTGAAAGCGGTCACGCCATGCCGGCGGAAACCCGTGGCGCCTTGGCCGTGGGCCTGGCGCTTGCCGGCATCCCCGAAGCGCGTGGCGCCGCGGTTCTGTTCCTGCTCGATCCAAATTCGGCTGTGCGCCGGGCGGTTGCCGGAGCGCTTGCGCAGGTCGCCGCCTCGCTGACGTCGACAGAGGTCAGGCGGCTGATCGCGATGCGCAATTGGCGACCCGAGAACGAACGAGCCGAAGTCGACGCGGTCATCCGCAAGGCGCGGGCGGCCGGGATCGATTGCGCACCATGGGAAACGGGTAGCATAGAGGCAATTGTCGCCACCGCCGTCGATGGCGCCACCGCGCAGGGATTCTTGCTGATCTCGCCGGCCGGACGGAAAAAGCGGATCTCGTCGGTCCTGATCAAAAGCGGGATTGCGGATGCCTGGAGTGGCGAGCCGGAATCGCGCCGTCAGATCGAGATGAGTCTCGCCGCCGCCGGGATGGATACCCCTACGCTTGCGGTATCCCGATCATATCTCGATCGCATCGTGGCGCACGAACTGGCGCTCAGTATAGAGAAACGGGGAGCGCCGCCGTTCGGCCTGCTCCAGGTCGCCGAAACTGTCGGCGGTGTCGATTGGCAACCCACGCGCATGGCTCTTGGTGAAACGCTCGCCGGGCTGATCGCCGAGGTCCCCAAGGCGATGTGTGAGCCCGCCACGCTCGCATCGGCGCTGCGGAAGAGCAACGAACTTGCCGAGCTGAAGGCCGTCGCACAATCCTGGTTCGAGGGCGACCAGCAGGTCGCTCAAGCGGTGGAGCGCGCCCACGGCCGGGATCGCGCCAAACTTGCTACCTATCTATTGCAGAGCGTCATTGCGCGACATCGTGACAGATGGGCTGACATTGTTTTGCGCACAGCCCTATGGATGCGCGAGGCTCCGCCGGAGGCCAACCTGTGCTGGCGCGAACTCGCGATCGTCGCAAAAGCGCTCGTCGACGGATGGGATGTGACCGAGATCGGATTGATGCGCGATATCGCGTTGCGGACGATCGCGGTCCTCAGCGACGCTGGGCGGATGTGAGAGAGCCGCGGGCGTTTTGTAGCGCCTTCCACGGAACACTCCACACCGTACGATCGCTCCGGTTGGCGTTCCTTGCAGGCACCGCGCCGGCAAATCGACGCTCGTTCGCATCATTTCGGGCTTGCGCCGATCCAATGCAGAGCGCTTCGGCGCCGCAGCCTTCCGCGCCGTGCGATAAAGGTATCGCGCGGCTTCGTTTCAATCTGATCGTGCGGCTATCGCGAGATAGCGCCGGCCGCCTTTCAGTGATGGGCCGAAACGCTCCTGACGCACTCGGACAGCACATCACCTGATACGGAATGGCTGACGTCGCCGAGACTGATGATGCCGACCATCCGCTTGCTCTTGTTGATCACCGGCAGCCTCCGCAGCTGCAGCTCCTCCATGTGATGCATCGCCTTTGCGAGGTCGTCGTCCTCCCGGCAGCAATGGATGCCTTCGGTCATCACATCGCGTGCCGTCGCGCGGCGGGCGTCGAAGTTGTTGCTCGCGAGCCCTTTGCAGACGATGTCGCGGTCGGTCACCATCCCGATCAGTTGGTCGTCCTCCCCAATCGGAATGCAACCGATGTCATGCGTCCGCATCAGTTTGGCTAGCTCGGTGACAGGGGTAGTGGGGCTGACCCAGTCGACACCCCTATGCATCACTTCTTTGACTTTCATGGCGGAACCTCCGTTCTCGGGTTTCATTTGATGCAATGCAGTACGGTCCCCCTGTTTCCACAAGTATACAACCGATCGGGTGCGAGGTCGCTGGAGAAATTCCTGCGTGATCAAACCGGAAACCGTCGCGGCACCCTCCCGAACAACTGACAGCGACTTCTCGGCCGGGTTCCCGCCCACCATCGGAAAGCGGTGTGTCAAGCACGCCTGACGCGGTAGGCTACGTTGCTGCGCGCCTCCGGATGAGACCAAAGGGAATGAAAGAGAAAAAGGACATCGTAGAAAACTGGCTGCCGCGTTACACCGGCACGCCGCTCGCTGAATTCGGAAAATATGTTCTCCTGACCAACTTCGACAATTACGTCGAATGGTTCGCCACGGAGCACGGCGGTTTGGTAAAGGGCGTTGATCGACCGATGCCCAACGTGACTGCCGATGGAATCACCCTGATTAACTTCGGCATGGGAAGCCCGAATGCGGCGACCGTGATTGATCTGTTAAGTGCCATCGCGCCGAAAGCCGTATTGTTTCTCGGCAAATGCGGCGGGTTGAAACGCAAAAATCAGATTGGCGACCTGATTCTACCGATTGCGGCCATTCGGGGCGAAGGTACCTCGAATGATTACCTGCCGCCGGAGGTCCCCGCGCTGCCGGCGTTCGAGTTGCAACGCGCGGTGTCGACGATGATCCGCGATCTCGGTCACGACTATTGGACAGGTACCGTGTACACGACCAATCGTCGTGTCTGGGAACACGACGATCGCTTCAGAGATCTGTTGCGTCGTACACGAAGCATGGCAATCGACATGGAGACTGCAACAATCTTTGCTGCAGGATTTGCCAACCACATTTCGACTGGCGCGCTGCTTCTTGTATCCGATCAGCCAATGATCCCCGAGGGCGTGAAGACCGAAGCGTCGGATCAGGTGGTGACCGCGAACTATGTCGAAAGGCATATCAAAATCGGGGTAGAGGCCTTGAAGCTTGTGCGGCGCCGTGGCCGCAGTGTGAAGCATTTGCGTTTCGAAAACGACTTCGATGCAGGGCGCGAGACGTAAAGAGGCGTTGTACCGCCGCGCAACCGGAATTCAGCCGAGCAGCAACAGCCCGCCGGCCAGGAGAAGCGCCAGCGTCCAGATCAGGTCGACATTGAGCCAGGCGTGACGCAGGATTTCGAGCCCGATCCACTCATACACGCAGACCGCAACGGCCGTGCTGACAGTCAGCATCGCCAGTGTGTGAATCCCAATACCCAGCAGCGCGGTAGGGAGTGGGCCGCTCATAGCTGGCTTTGAAGCTGCCGGGAAACAAAGCGGCATCAGCACTGGCCACAGCATGAGACCCGCGCCGTGCGTGGTCGCCATGAGAAATGACCACACGGCGAGCGCTGCCATTCCCGTGCGCATCCCGACGCGCACGCGATGCCGATGCCCGTAGCGCCAATGATACAACGCCCAGCCGATCAGGAGGAGACCGGCGCAGATGCGGACCGCGCGCGGATCGATCGCGAGGCCAGCCCAAAGGAATGCACCAGCCACAATGGCAATCGAGAGAGCATGTCCGAGTGCAATGGGAAGAGGTGAGAGCCATACCACGCGTCGGTTGTGGCGATGAAGCCCCAGTGCGACTGCAAACAGCCAGCCCATCGCAGGATTGAGACCATGAAATGCCCCAAGGCCGGCGAGCGCGAGCCATGGCCAGAACTCGGAGGGGACGCCGTTCATGGGTCGCTATTCCGATTTATCGCGGCGCCGATGCGTGGCGCGCGCCGACCGCGTTATGCTTTCATGCTGGCGGCCGGCACGCAATGAATGGTCAGGCGCTGTTCGTCACGGATAGCAATAGGAATCCGACGAACAGTCGCCGGCCTCGAGGCGCACCTGGTGCGGCCTGTGCGGTGCCGGCCAGTCCACAAAGAATTTGGAATCGAAAGCGATGCCGCCTTTCGGATCGGCGTCGAGCTTGACCATCCATCCCTCGATGCCACCCGGATAAAACTGTGGATCGATGGCGCCGTACAGCGAATTGGTGAAATAGACGCGCTGGCCGTCGCGGCTGATTTCGACCATCTGCGGGCCGCCGCTGAGTGCGCCGTTCCTGGCAGCGGGATGCGTTGCCTTCGACACAATGCCGCCGACGCGCACCTTGCCGGTCAGCTTCGGCTTGAATGGATCGGACACGTCGTATTGCTGCAGGTCGCCCGTGCCCCAACAGGCGACATAAAGGAATTTGTCGTCCATCGACAGGTCGATGTCCGTAACGAGCGGCGGGCAAACCTTGAATCCCTTCAGCACCGGGGGAAGTTGATCTTCGCTTGCGGGCTCAGCCGGGATCTCGATGACCTTCTGCACCGCCCATTTGTCGCCGTCGCGGTACCAGGTCCAGATCGAGGACGAGAGGTTCTCCAGACTGACAACGCAGTTGACGAAACCGTAGGCCTTGGTTGGATCGTGAGCCGGCCTGAGTTCGAAAACGAGTTGATACTTGTCGCCGAAGTCGATCGTCTGCAGATGCTTCCGCTTGTGCAAATCCCAGAAATGAAGCCGCCGGCCGTATTTGGCGCCGAGCAGCACCTCCGGGATGAGCCCGTTCTCGAATGTGTCGGGCGTGCCCCATTCGCTGGTGACCAGCGTATCGTGGCCGAGATGCCACCATGCGTCATAAGCAAGATGTTGAGGCCCGCGATCCATTTCCCACTGCCCGAGCACGTCGAAGGTCTCGTGATCCATCAGGAAGATGCCGCCTGGTCCCTTACCTTCGCGATTGCCGAGAGCGGCGACATAAATGCCGTCGGGTCCGCAGTGCACGGTATGCGGACGCGTGTAACCCGCCTTGTCGGCGACCTCGTCCGGTTCAATCACTTTGACGATCTTCGGCTTTTTGGCGTCGGGCTTGGTGTCGAGGATGTAGATGCGCGAAGACCTCAAGCCCGGCACCACGAGGTAGCGGCGCTCGATATGCGGGTGCGGTGCGTTGGGGCAAAGGCACGAGGAGCAAGCATTCCAGCCGAAATGATGCAGTTCGTCACCGGCTTTGGGCATGGGCGTCGTATTGACGATTTTGGAGTAGGACTTCGACTTGGGATCGACATCGACGACGGCGATTGCATCGGGCGTCTTTCGGTCCGGGTCGAACGCGGCGACGTAGGCCACGGTCTCCGGGGCGGCCTTCGAGGCCATGCGCGGAGAGGGATAGAAACTGGGGTCGGGTTTCCACGTTGCCATGTGCGGTGCTCCTCGGTCATGTTCATTTGAACAACCAAGCCCGTGGTGCCCCCAGCCGCAGGATATTTCGTCGGGCTGGTCTTCCGAAGACCATCCTAAGCCGAACCGGCCGGATCGGGGAGCAAAAATCGCATCGCCAAAGATTGGCTTCCGCGCCTCGGTGCTATCTTGACGCCATGAAGAAGGCCGCGCTCATTCCTCCGACGCCGGCGCGACCGGCAAGTCGCGACGTCCCGCCAAGGAACTCCCAGAAATCAGACATGCATTTCAACTACATAAGAGTTCGAAGTTTTATTCGGCGTGGCGCAACACTCGATGCCAGAGCACGATATCACCATCCACAAGAGCCCCTTCGCGCGTAATCGTTTTCCGCAGAGCCCACACAGCAGGCCAGGGAAGCGGTGAAAGATTTATGCGGCGATCAGGCTTGGGAGGAACTCGTCATCCCAGCGGCGACTTTTCGGCGGAGGAGGAGGGAATCCTTTCCTGGTGCCCTTCGGATGAGCTTGAGCCCATCTGCCGGACCGAAGATCGCCATCCTCCCGTGGAACCTTTCCGCCCGGTCGGTGTTCCAGGGTGACAATATCTGCTGCACGTCTACCGGCCTCCATCATCATTTCCTGTGGAGAGAGAGCAGTGGGACTGTCCTGGCAACAAGGTCCGCTCTCAACGGGAGCAATCGGCCGGTTCCTCGTGCCTGAACCGTTGGCCAGGAAACTGTTGTATGTCGAGCCGTTGCGTCGGCGCATGCGCGTGCGCTTCGGCGGAAGCTGGATCGCCGATAGCGAACACGTTCTCCTGCTGTTCGAACCAGGCCGCTATCCGGTAGCCTACTTCCCGGAGACCGACGTCTCCCCACACACCCTGGAACGCACCGACCATACCACCCAACACCCCGATCTCGGGCTCACGTCCTGGTACAGCGTCCGGGCGGGCGAGCACATCGCGCCGCGAGGGGCGTGGCAACACAACGGACTGCCCGCCCACGCGATCGAATTGCAGGCACGCGTCGCGTTCGCCTGGCGGGCCATGGACGCTTTCTACGAAGAAGACGAACGAATCGTGGGCCATGCAGCTGACAGCTACCACCGGATCGACATTCGCCAGGCCTCCCGCAATCTCGTGGTCCGCGATCGTGACCGTATCATCGCCGATACCACGCGGCCGCTCGTTCTCTACGAGTCCGGCTTCGCTCCGCGCTGGTACGTTCTACGCGCCGACATCGATGAGTCCTCCCTCACTCCCGTGAAACTCCAGACCTTTTGCCCATACAAAGGGCTGTGCAGCTACTACGCCATCGGTGACGCACGTCTGGCGGCATGGTCGTATCCCGACGCCTATCCTGAGGTCGGCCGCATCTCCAACCTGGTGTCGTTCGAGCCGAACATCGTCTCGGTGCATCTCGATGGCACCCAGCTTCATCTTGAGCCGGGACAGACGGTGATTCCGCACGGCCCCGATCGCGACCTCACCGTCGCCGAGGCGGTCAGCCCTGCAAACGGCCGTGAGCGAGCGGCGGTGGGGCCCGCAGCGGCTGCGAGCGGCTAGGAAGGGCCTCCGGTATCCACCAAGGGGGGAGCGGCATGGCTCGACTGCTATCGGTGAACGTCGGACTTCCGCGCGACATCGAGTGGAAGGGTCGCACCGTGCACACCGGGATCTGGAAGAATCCGGTGCGTGGCCGCTGTCGGGTCGGCCGGTTGAATCTGGACGGAGACGGTCAAGGCGACCTGGCCGGTCACGGGGGTGAGCAGCGCGCCGTCTTCGTCTACCAGATCGAATCGTATCGCTACTGGCAGGAGCAGCTGAAGAGGACCGACTTCGTCCACGGACAGTTCGGCGAGAACTTCACGATCGAAGGATTGCCCGACGATGCCGTCTGCATCGGCGACCGTTATCAGATCGGCAGCGCACTGTTCGAGGTCACTCAACCTCGCGTTACCTGCTATCGCGTCGGCATTCGGACGAACGAGCCGCGGATGCCGGCATTGCTGACATCCAGCGGACGGCCGGGGTTCTACTTCCGCGTCCTGAGGGAAGGCGAGGTGGGCGCCGGCGACGAAATCGTGAAGGTGGGAGAGGCGAACGAGCGAATGACCGTCGCAGAGATCAACGCGCTCCTCTATTCGCCCAATCATGCACACGATCGACTGGAACGCGCATTGCGGATCGAAGCGCTTTCGCCTGGATGGCGCGCGTCATTTGAGGCGTTACTGCAGAGCCAATTGACTGGCGCGGGAAGTGGGAACGCGGGGCTCGCGCCGCCAGCCGCTGCGCATCCGGTTGCACCAGGATTTCGGCCGCTCGCGGTGACGGCGATCGATCAGCGAGTCCGCGGACGTCCTCTCGCTGACGATGCAGAGCGCGGACGGTCAGCCGCTGCGAACTGCTCTGCCGGGCCAGTACGTGGTCGTGCGTCTTCAGCGGACCGCCGGCGGCCCGCCACTATTTCGCAGCTACTCGCTCTCGGGTCCCCTCTCGACGGAGCGCTATCGAATCAGCGTGAAGATCGAGCCGAATGGGGCGGCCGGAACCTATCTGCGGGAGCAGGTCCGGATGGGCGATGCTCTCGACGTCAGCTCGCCGCGCGGCAGCTTCATTCTGCAGTCCGGAGAGCGGCCGGTGGTGCTGCTCAGCGCGGGGATCGGGGCGACGCCTGTTCTGGCGATGCTGCACGCGCTGGCGGCGGCCCGCTCGACACGGCAGGTCCTGTGGCTGCACGCCGCTCGCGATCGGCAGCATCATCCGTTCGCCGCCGAAGTCCGCCGTCTCATGCTTGCGCTCACCCACGGCCGCAGCTATGTTTGTTACAGCAGGCCGGGCTCGCGCGACAAGAAGGGCGAGGATTTCGACGCTACCGGTCACCTGTCGCGATCGGTCTTCGACGAGGTCGGCGTCCCGCCAGAGGCGGATGTCTACCTTTGCGGGCCGACTCGCTTCATGGCAGACATGAAAGCGGCGCTCGCAGCCCTGGGCGTGGCGCCGGAGCGGATTCACGTCGAAATCTTCAACGGCAGCGAGTCGATGACTCCTGGTGTCGTCGGCGCTGCGACGCGAGCTCCGCATCTGCCCAAGGACGACGCCAACACCGGTCCGCTGGTATCGTTCGCGCGTAGTGGCATCGCCGCACACTGGAAGGCGTCAGCCTACCAGAGCATTTTGGAGCTGGCCGAGGCGTGCGACGTCCCGGTTCGTTGGTCGTGCCGCACCGGTGTTTGTCACAACTGTGAGAGCGGTTTGGTTTCGGGCGCGGTCGCCTACGGACCGGAGCCGCTCGAGAAGCCCGCCGACGGCAACCTTCTCGTTTGCTGCTCACAACCGATTCGCGACGTCGTCATCGATTTGTGAAGCCTGACCGGATTCGATTTCCGACTGAAGGACCGTCACGGCTCACTTCCAACGGCCCCGGGGCCGCGAGTGGAGGGTCAGGACGGCGCATATCGGACCGAAGGCGAAGCGCGGCGCGATCAACACAACCAGCAAAGCGGTCTTGAAGCTCGCAAGGACAACAAGTGATCGGCGCCTCGCCATACACCGAGCACGCGCGGTCTTCGCAGCCTGTCTGCTGGCTGATCGGCTGCCTTCGGACGGCACGGCACCCAAGCCGCGTTTGCGAAATCGGAATTGCCCCTTGCGCGCGGCGGCACTCGGCCAGTTGACCCGAATGCTTTTCCCGGTCAGCTAAGAAAAGCACCACAAGCTATTGATATAATTGCTTCGTGCCCTCGTCGAATTTCCCGAGCTCTCGGGCTGTCCGTTTTGACATATTATTCAAAGATAGATCATACCATTGCTGTAATTTCGAATAAGGGAGCGGGGACATGCGAGGGCTGAGTGCAAAGACCGTTGTCGTTACCGGCGGAGGCGGGGGAATCGGTGGCGCGACTTGCCGGCGTTTTGCGGCTGAGGGTGCGAATGTTGCGGTCTTCGACATCGACGCTGCGGCGGCCGAACGGACCGTCGCGACGATTGCTGCGGAGGGCGGAAAGGCGGCCGCCTTTGCCTGTGATATTACCGATCATGAAGGGGTTCGCTCCGCGGTCGCCATGGTGGCCGCGTCGCTCGGGCCGATCGACGTGCTCGTCAATAACGCCGGCTGGGACGTCTTCAAGCCGTTCCTCAAGACGTCGCCGGCGGATTGGCAGAAGCTGATAGCCATTAACCTGACCGGTGCGCTGATCATGCACCACGCCGTGCTGCCGCAGATGGTCGAACGGCGCAGCGGCCGTGTGGTGAACATCGCATCCGATGCGGCGCGCGTCGGATCTTCCGGCGAAGCGGTCTATGCGGCCTGCAAGGGAGGCCTCGTCGCCTTCTCCAAGACGATGGCGCGCGAACACGCGCGCGACGGTATCACCTTCAACGTTGTCTGCCCGGGCCCGACCGATACCCAGCTGCTGGGCGATTTCATCACGGCCGCCGGCAACCCCGAGAAATTGAAGGAAGCGTTCCGCCGTTCGATTCCGCTTGGGCGCATTGGCGCGCCAGCCGATCTGCCGGGCGCCATCTGTTTCTTCGCCAGCGAGGACGCTGCATTCATCACTGGCCAGGTACTTAGCGTTTCGGGTGGGCTGACGATGGCGGGCTGACAGGAGTTTTCCGGATGAGCTGACCTGAACGACGACCAGCTTGCCTTCCAGCAGACCGCCCGGCGCTTCGCCCGCGAGAAGCTCGCGTTGGGTTACCAGCGTCGAGAAGCAAAGGGTCAAATCGATCGCGCGCTGGTCCGTGAAATAGGCGGCCTTGGTTGATGCATTTCAGCGCGCGGCCAGGCAGACCGCGTTGGTTCCGAATTCACCGACGCAGCGGGTGCCCTGTTTGTGCATCAGGTTCGACGCCTGATAGAGGCGAAAGAACACCCCGTTGGCGACGACGCCGGATTTTGCAGGCCCCGCAGCCAGTGCCATCGCCGAGTCCTTCGTCGCGCAGGCCGATGTGCGCTCCGGCCGCGCAACCCATGGGTTTTTCGTGACTTGAAGCGGCCGGCGATACGGGCGAGAGTTCGCCGCTGTTCGGGCGCGCTGTCGCCTGAAATCATGCGCCGAGTTCGGCCGCATTGCGCCTGCCCCATTGCGCCTTACTTATGCAGCAGGCACGAGCAGCCGAGGCACCCAAGGGAGGATCGACATGACAGCTCAGACGGAACGCGCAGTCCTTGCCGGCGGCTGCTTTTGGGGCGTGCAGGATCTGTTGCGCCGCTATCCCGGCGTAATCTCGACCCGCGTGGGCTACACCGGCGGCGAGGTCCCGAACGCCACCTATCGCAACCACGGCAATCATGCGGAAGCCATCGAGATCACCTTTGATCCGCAAATCATCAGCTATCGAAAGCTGCTGGAATTTTTCTTCCAGATCCACGACCCGAGCACCCTGAACCGCCAGGGCAACGACCGGGGCGCGAGCTACCGGTCGGCGATCTTCTACACGAGCGACGAGCAAAAGCGGATTGCGGAAGACACCATCGCCGACGTCGACGCCTCCGGGCTGTGGCCGGGCAAGGTGGTCACCGAGCTCGCGCCGGTCGGACCTTTTTGGGAGGCCGAACCCGAGCATCAGGATTATCTGGAACGCTTCCCGACCGGCTATACCTGCCATTTCATCCGGCCCGACTGGAAACTGCCGCACCGGTCGGAGACCGTGCAACCCGGGGTGAGGAGCAAAGCGGGTTAGCCATCGGTCGCGCGAATGAGCGCCCGGGCTGGGCCCGAGACGCACAAGAAACCGCGTCGCCCCATCGTCAAAATAAAACCCCGCCGAAATTCGGCGGGGTTTGGAGGCAGTCCGGGGCCGCCCGGCGGGGCGGCCTCCCTGGTTTTCGCGGCGGGCGTGCCGCGTCGTCCGTCAGAACCGGAAACGAAGTCCCGCCGTCGGCGCGAAATTGTTCGTGTACAGGTAACCGCTTGCCAGTCCGTTGTGGACTGCGAGTACATGAAGCCGCGCATAGACGTCGAACTTCTTGGCGAACTTCCAGTCGACGTTCAAGCGAAACCGCGTCCAGCGTGCCGGCGCAGGTCGATGCCGTGGCGTTGCTGCAGAACGTCTTGCCATAGCTGTTCTGATCATAGTGGTAGTACGCGATACCGGCATCGAGCGTGTTGGTGAAAGCGTATCGCGCGCCGGTCCACATGACCTGCAGATGCTCGTCATTGACGAAACCGGTCTGCGAGATATTGGAGAGCAGGACCGGAATTCCGGCAATGTCGGTAAAGCCCGACGTCATCGGCGAACTCGGATTGGCGAAGATCGATATATTCGTAGCCGCCGTACAATTTGAGTTGCTTGTAGGTGTACTTGGCCAGCAGCATCACGCTCTTGTCGTCGGAAATGGTGGCTCCCAGCGTATCCGGAGCTGCCGCGTAAGCCGCAGAACCCGCCGCCAGCGCCGTCGATTTCACGGCGCCCTTGTCGTAGGTGTAGATCGCGTCGAGCGAGAGCTTGTCCGGCCGTCGCCGAGGTTAAAATCCTTTCCGATCTGGACGCTCCATTGCCCTGGTCGCCGTTGTTCTGGTCGTAGCCGCCGATCTGAGTACATGGCGCCCACCCGGAACCAGTTGTCGCCGACATCGACGCGATATTTGATGGCCGTCGAAACCCGGGCGTCTTCGGTGTCACCGCCGCCGACCGCCGTTCCCTGCCAGCCGATGACCGAGAACGCATAAGAGCCGCCCATCGGGTCGTAAGCGTTCACGCCGTCGAGCTCGAGAGAATTCTGCCGGCCGAAGGTGAGGGTACCGTAGGTCTGCGAGCTGAAGCCCGCATATCCGACCGCGTTGTAAAACTGGCCTGCGCGACTCGAATCGGCGTTCGACGTTTGCAGCGCGAGCGGCACGCCGTTGTTGTTGAGGAGCGATGCCGGACCGTTGGCTGCGGTCATGGAATAAGGATCAAAGCCGAAATTCAGATCGAAGACGAAATTCAATCCGGGCGTGATCGTTTCGTTGCCTTTGATGCCGATGTTGGACTGCGACATACCGCCGGGCGTGAGCGCCCACATCGCCCGGTTGCTGTTCTTCTGGACCAGCTCTTCGACGCCGGTGATGATGTTGTTGTTGAACGGTGTGCCGTGGGTCTCATAGCCGCCGCCCATATCGATGGCGCCGTAAACGGTGATGCCGTAATAGGTCAGCGGGCAATCGGTAACGATGAACTGCTCCGCATTGGTGCACGACGCCGGCGCCAGCGGTGGCGCCGGGGCCTTGGTGTAGAGAGGCAAATCCGCTGCCTGGGCCGCGCTGCCGAGCGCGATCGCCGCCGTCGACGCCAGAAGAATC
Source organism: uncultured Alphaproteobacteria bacterium (assembly GCA_963734795.1). GTDB lineage: Bacteria > Pseudomonadota > Alphaproteobacteria > Rhizobiales > Xanthobacteraceae > Bradyrhizobium. The sequence continues at coordinate 479,600 of CAVTIW010000002.1, read as the reverse complement.
TTTCCGAAAGTTTTCACAGGTTACCCTTTTTTTATTCAGCGCTCATCAGAGCGCATCCCGAATGCAGGCCGTGTACGCCGCGGCCCTGAGCGGACGCTCCAGTTTGCTTTTACGCCGACGAGATTGTCTCAAGTGCGAACCATCGCGGTATCAAGGTTATGTAGCAGAATTATTTCAACGTCGGTGGCTGTGCGCTCATTCGAGATTTGATTGACGAATGCCCGACAGATTTCACCGCGCGCGATTTAACGTGCGCGCTTAGATTTGCGAAGTGCAAATCCAAGTGCGTCCGCTTAGTTTATTGTGTGGGTGTGCCGCGTGTAGACGGTGCCGGCCGGAACATACTTCCTAGAGCGGCGTCACAACATAGAGCCCGCTGTCCCCGAGCTTCCAACGCTCGAGCGCGTCGTGTCCCTAGCAACCCGGAAAACAAAATCCTGTTGCCGGCGGGCAACAATGGGCCGCCCGATTTATTTCTGAACTGAAATGCGTGCACGCCGCGCAAGCGAAATGCGATTCAAAGCAGGCGTTGAGCGCAGCAAGGAAAGCGTCGAACGTTGAACGCGATGCGGCTGAAAAATCCGAAGGCGCCGGAAGCAACCGGCCTCGGCCTCGCAAGAACATTCATCAAGATACGTTTACCGGGCCGGGAATTTTCGAGATCGGACATGAGTCAGAATCAAAATGATCCGACGCATTTAAAAGTCTTCGACGCGCGGTCGCAAAAAAGTGATGCGAGGCAGCGCTGGACGCATCACGTTCGCGGCACGGGATAAATTAAATCCTGTTGCTGGTGGGCCACACTGAAGGCCCAATATTTTCCTGAACTGACGTGCGCAGACTTTGCGCAACGAATGCAATTCAATTTCAACAAAGGAGATGCCGCTTTCGCAGGCCCCATACTGGCACAAGCAGCCATCCAGGAGCCCGGCGGGTTTGCTTTTCACCATCCGAATGGGGATTTATTCGGGACCAGAAAAGCGAGCATGTCGGGAATATCGGCAAGGACGTGTGAGTTTCCTGTCCGAAGGAAAGGAGACGCCTCCACACCACCAAAAAATCCACGACCTTTGAAGTCCCGGTGACCTTCAGCCGGTTTAACCTCCAGGAAATGTCTCAGCCATGCCCGGCTGGGACATTTTTTTGACCCTGCAGTTGCCCCGAGTTCGGGAATCTGCATGAATCACACTACCGTGAGCCCTTCGTGAGCACGCATGGTCTTGGCGCAGTAACAACGACGATCGAAGCTGCAGGTGGCTTCGATTGAAACAAGGAGATTTGTTTTTTCCGCAACTCCATGCGATGGGCTAAGCAAACCGGGAATAAACACCACTCAAATTGGAGTTTTGCTATTCAAAGGCCTTGGATTGGAGCAGGGGGAGCTCTCTGGAGCGATGAGCGAAGAAACGCACCACTTGATTGACAGGTTTTATTGGGATACCCGCGCTGCAGACGCTCTGGAGGTTGCACGCCGGATGCCTCCGGGTCCGGAACGTAACGAGGCACTCAAATTGGCGAGCCTGCTTCGTTGCGCCGCGGACGCGCGGGGGTTGGTTTTCCCAAAACGAGGCAGGCCGCGAAAGTAAGCCACCCGGGCTTTGCCGGGTTGCGCGCGTGTCCGGTGGGCCGCGGATCCACGTTTCTCAAAATTTCGTTTCTCAAAATTTCATTCATTAAAAATAATTCATCCTCTGAAAGCCGGCGTTAGCCGGCACGGGAAGACGGGACGTGTTCGCTATGAGCAAACGACGGGTCTATGGGCATGCGCCGAGAGCGCCCACTGATATTGGTCACGTGGCGTATCGGCGGCCCTGGCGAACGTTTCCGGCGCCGTTGAGCCGGGCGTCGGTCGAATCTCCGGCCATGGCGTAGCAGCGCGAAACGAAAAGCGCTTTGACGCCCGCAAATCCTGTTGCGGACGCTCCAGAAACCTGCGGTCTCGCAGGGGATGGCTGACGTGTAAGTCATTGGTTTAGTTTGGATTTTCTAGGTACTTACTGTCCATCGAGATGGGACAGGCAGTCCATTGAAGGGATACGGCATCCAAATCACGTTCCAAACCACAAGAACGAATTTTTTGGATCGGTCGACCATTCGGAGGCTGCCATGTCTTCCTTTTTCGCTCGCACGGGGCGTTCGTCGGGCTCGACGCAAAAAAACATAATGGTGGGCAAACCCAGCCCGCAGGATGACAATTACACGCGCTTCTCGAGGCTGGTGTTGCCGCATCTCGGCGATGCGTATGCGCTGGCCTACCGGATCACTGGCAGCCACGCTGATGCCGAGGACGCTTTGCAGGAAGCCTCTCTGCGGGCGTTTCGCGCCGTCGGTGACGTCGAGGAAGGCAGCGCGCGCGCCTGGGTGATGACCATCGTGCGGAATACCGCGTATACGTGGATACGCAAGAATCGTCCCTCGGTCGTGTTCACGGTTGACGATCTCGAGGAAATCGAGGTCGCGCAGGTAGATTTGGGCGATGCGGGCTCCGAGCAGATGGTGATCGCCAAATCCGAGATCGAGACGGCCATTGCCGCCTTGCCCGATCCATTCCGCGAGACGGTAATTCTGCGAGATCTCCACGGGCTGTCCTATCGCGAGATTTCCGAGCGAACCAAGGTTCCGATCGGCACTGTAATGTCACGGCTCGCCCGAGCCCGTAGCCGGTTTCTCACGATTTTGGCGAAAGACGAGCCTCGACCGGCCTGATGTCGATGTTATTGGCGGGCTGGCGGTCGGCACGATCGTTCCGCCGTCGAAACGGAGGAAGTAACAGGCATTTCAACGTTAAATTTGCACTTTCGAATCCCTGGGCAGCCGTTTGGCGTGAGGGAATACGGCGCGAACCCATAAACGCCGTCGAGAACGACTTGCCGAAGCCGCTTTGGAGCCGAAGGCGGCTGGTCTCTCCCTTGGGAGTTGCCGCGCCTGGCGCGGCGTCGGGTGTGTCACCCGTGGCATTTCCGCATACGAGGCAATTTCTGAAATGCCAGTTTCGTAATGCAACTGTGGCCCGCGTGTAACAGGATTTACGCGCGTGGTCCAATATACATATATGGATGACCATCCGCGGCTCCATGATCTCTGTGGGCCTCGCGGATAGTTTGATTGTGATGTCGAACAATTTCTGCTGAATAGCGATATACCTAGAGCTCGAAGCGCCTGGCTGTTGCGGACCGCGCCGATTCCAAACAGGTTACCGAATCGTGATGCAGCAAGCTGAACTGTCTGCCCGGAATTTGAAGTTCGGAGTTTTCGAGGCCGATCTGCAAATCGGCGAGCTGACGAAGCTTGGCAAGCGCGTCAGATTGCAGGAGCAACCGTTCCAATTACTGGCTATGCTGCTGGAAAAGCCAGGAGTGCTGGTAACCCGGGAGGAACTGCACCTCAAGCTTTGGCCGGAAACGACCGTAGACTTCGATCACGGGCTCAACAAAGCCATCAGCAAGATTCGTGAAGCATTGGGAGATTCAGCCGAGAATCCGCGCTTCATCGAGACCGTTGCGCGCCGCGGCTACAGGTTTCTCGCCGACGTTACGGTTGTAGGCGCCGCGCCGACGAAAAGCGTAGCCGACGACGTTGCCGTGCAGCAGCCCGCCCCTGCGGTGCAGGAGAACCCCGGTCCTCCACGCCTCGGTGAGGCCGGCACACCACCTCGATACAAGCTGCGTTCTGTCGGCTGGCGGCTGTTCGGCGTAGTGCCTTTGCTTGCAATCCTGTTGTCGACGATTTCCTACCCTTGGGTGCGTTCCTCCGCCATAATTCACTCCATAGTAGTGCTGCCGCTGAAAAACCTCTCCAGCGATGCGTCGCAGGAGTTCTTCACCGACGGGATGACAGACGAATTAATCACCAACTTGGCGCAGATCAAACGATTGCGGGTAATCTCCTCTGGGATGGCCCTTGGCTATAAGGGTACCCGCCAACCTCTGCGCGAGATCGCTCAAAACTTGAACGTCGACGCTGTGGTGAAAGGAACCGTGCTGCTTGCCGGCGACCGAGTTCGGATTAACGTGCGGTTGATCGATGTGCCCACCGAGAGAGACGTCTGGGCCCAAAGCTATGAAGGAGATCTCCACGATACGCTCAAGCTCCAGAGTGAGATAGCTGGCGAGATCGTTGAGCAGTTTCGGATCATCCTGAATCGACAAGAACAGGCGCCTTTCAGTGAGAGTGCAGACTACGCCGAATCATTCCCTGGCCGGGCTGACGCCTACGCGTTGTCGGGTCGCCGATAATATGGGTTGCTTCCGCCGCAAGATGTCTTCGCCACAGCCAAGGCAGCTGCGACCAGGGCGCTGACTTTGAACGGCAGCCTCGGCGAGGCCCACAAATCTTTCGCCTGCATTTTGGCTCTTTGCGGCAGCTCCAGCGCCAGACCACCGATGCCGACGACAGGCTGGCGCGCCTCTGCAAACTGATCGAAGCCGGCCCGGCATGGCTTCCGTGTGGGCGCGCGACAGCCGTCTCCCACGATGGTTTGATGAACCCCAATATTCGGGAGTTCGGGAATATCAAGCCTGCAAGGCGAGTCTTGCTGTTAAAGCGCTTACTCGGACAATTAATGGAGACACTCGATGACTGGATCGATGCTTCTTGGCGTTGCCGCATTTCTGTCAATGGCGATCCTTGTGGCATCTGATCGGCGCGCCGGCCTCGGACGCGATCGGCGTTGCGCCTTCAACGCTGAGACTCCCTAGATGTGGCTCGCCGCATTCGCGTTAAAGCGACCCTATACGATCATTGCCTCTCTGATTCTCATCTGCCTGATGGGCGTTGGTGCGGCGTTGCGCATGCCCATCGATATTTTTCCGGAAATCGACATCCCGGTTGTTAGCGTCGTCTGGACCTATAATGGCATGAGCGCGCAGGACATGCGCGATCGCATTTTGACCCTGCACGAGCGGCAGCTCGCCTCGCTCGTCGACGACATCAGCCGGATCGAGGCGACCAGTTATGCCGGCGTCGGCGTCGAGAAAGTGTACCTCCACGAAGGCGCCAACGTGTCGCGCGCGCTCACGCAGCTGGCGAGTAGCGCGCTTGTCGTCCTCAAATACATGCCGCCAAACATCACGCCGCCGCTGGTATTGCGCTACGGCGCGACGGACGTGCCGATTATACAGCTCAGCCTTTCCAGCAGCTCGCTTCCAGACACCAAGTTGAACGATCTCGGCCAGAACATCATCCGCCCCGATCTTGCGGTGGTCCATGGAGCGGAAGTTCCCTATCCCTATGGCGGCAAGCCCCGCGTCATCATGGTCGATCTTGACCAACACGCCCTTGCCTCGCGCGGATTGTCACCTTCGGACGTGGCCACGGCGATTCAGCAGCAGAACGTCATCCTGCCCTCCGGCGACGTCAAAATCGGCTCCAAAGACTATCCGCTCGCGATGAACAACACGCCGGACGCCATCGCCGCCATCAACCAGTTCCCGGTCAAGCAGGTGACGGGCCAGACCGTGTTCGTGCACGACGTCGCCCATGTTCATGACGGCTTCCAGATCCAGACCAATTCGGTGACGGTCGGCGGCCGGCCGGGCGCCCTGATGACGGTGCGCAAGACCGGCGGCGTTTCGACCCTCGCCGTGATCGACGGCGTCAGGGAGGCGTTACCGGACATCGAAAGGCTGATGCCGCAGGGCGTCAAGATCAAGGCGATTTTCGACCAGTCGGTTTTCGTCAAAGCTTCGCTGAACAGCGTGCTGATGGGCGGTTTGATCGCGGCCGTGTTGACCGGATTGATGATTTTGCTGTTCCTCGGCAATTGGCGGTTGACGCTGATCATTCTGGCGACGATTCCCATCGCGATCATCACCGCCATCCTGGTCATCTTTATCGACGGCCAGACCTTGAACACGATGACGCTCGGCGGTTTTGCGCTTGCTGTCGGTATCCTCGTCGACAACAGTACGGTCGTCATTGAGAATATCGAGCGCCACGTCCACGAGGGCGCCGCGCTGCGAGAGGCCGTCATCCACGGTTCGGGAGAAGTCGCGGTTCCCACCGCGCTTTCGACGCTGTGCATTTGCATCGTCTTCGTGCCGGTGTTCCTGCTGCAGGGCACGGCCAAATACCTGTTCTCTCCGTTGTCGCTGTCGGTCTGCGTGTCGCTGATCGCCAGCCTGGCGCTGTCCTTCACGCTGGTGCCTGTCCTGTTCGCCTTTCTGATGCGCTCTTCGCTCGAGGGTCATGCCGGGCATCCCCCGCAGGCCGCGTCACCACGCACGCGGTTCAACGTGTTTGCCGCGATTCATCACAAATTCGAGGTGGGCTTCAACCGCTTGCGCGAAGGCTATCGTAACGTCGTCGCCCTTTGCGTCCAGCGGGCGGGTGTCACAAGCGTTTTCTTCCTTGTGTTGATGGCATGCTCATTGCTTCTTTTCCCGCACCTTGGCCGAGACTTTTTCCCTCAGGTGGACGCCGGCCAGATGAGGCTTCACGTTCGCGCGCCGTCCGGCAGCCGCCTTGAGGAGACCCAGCGCTATTTCGCCGAAGTCGAGAGCGCGATCTACGAGATTGTCGGTCGGGACCAGGTCAGCGTCATCCTGGACAATATTGGCCTGCCATACAGCGGCATCAATATCGCGTTGAGCAATTCGGCCACCGTCGGTCCGATGGACGGGGAAATCCTGATTTCCCTAAAGGAAAAGCATAGTCCGACGGCTGCTCATGTCGCCGCCTTGCGGCGCGATCTGCCGAAGCGTTTTCCGGGATTGACGTTTTTCTTCCAGCCCGCCGATATCGTCAATCAGGTGCTGAATTTCGGTCAGCCGGCGCCTATTGACGTCAGGATTTCCGCACCCAAAGGCGACCTGGCCTACGCGCTCGCGCAGAAGATCGCGCACAACCTGAATGCCATCCCGGGCGTGGTGGATTCCCACGTGTTTCAGGTTCCCGACGCTCCCGCCCTTAGCATCGACGTCGATCGGACCCTGGCCGAACAACTCGGCCTGAGCGACGACCAGATCGCCAAGAATGTCCTGGTCACCGCCAATTCAAGCGCGCAAACCGCCCCCAATTTCTGGATCGACCCGAAGAACAGCGTGAGCTATCCGCTGGTTGTCCAGATGCCGACCTATCACATCAACTCGACGCAGGATTTGGCTGCCGTGCCGATCAGTGCGGGCGGCGGCAAGTCCAGCCAATTGCTGATGAATGTCGTCCAGTTCGGACGCAAGAACGAGCCGCTGGTGACGTCGCAACTCAACATCCGCCCGGTTTTCGACGTCAATGCCGACGTTCAGGGCCGAGACCTCGCCTCGGCCGCGGTCGCAATCGACAAGGTACTGGACGCCGAGCGCTCTGCCGCCACTTCGCCCGTGACGATCACGCTGAGTGGACAGGTCGAAACCATGCGCGAGAGTTTTAGCGGGCTGTTCTCCGGCATGGCCATGGCTGTGGTGCTGGTCTACCTCGTTCTCGTCATCAATTTTCAAAGCTGGACAGATCCACTGATCGTGCTGGCGGCGGTCCCGTTCACATTGGGCGGTGTGATGTGGATGCTGTTTCTTACCCAGACGCATCTGAGCATCCCCGCCTTGATGGGTTCCTTGATGTGTATCGGCCTGACGGCGGCCAACAGCATTCTTGTCGTTACTTTCGCCAATCAGCGAATGGAAGCGGGCGATGACAAGGCGACCGCCGCGATCGTCGCGGGCTATACCCGGCTACGACCCGTGATGATGACGGCCGCCGCCATGATTCTCGGCATGATCCCGATGGCTTTGGGCGTCGGCGAGGGCGGCGAGCAGAACGCGCCCCTGGCGCGCGCGGTCATCGGCGGGCTTTTGTTCGCCACGGCGGCGACCATGATTTTTGTGCCCGTGGTTTATCGAATTCTGCGCCGGGATACCGAGCTATGGATCAGACAGGAATTGAAATGACGCCGCTGACGAAACACCTCGACCCAAACGCCTCAGGGCCCGACGACGTCACCCGGGTGACGCGTGGCACAGGGGCAAGGATCTTGCGCATCACCGCCGTGATCGCGATTGTGTTGGGCGTCGGCTTTTTCCTGGTATCTCGTGGGAAAAACGCGGCGGAAGCGCGATTGGAGGATGCGACCAGAAAGGACGCGGGGGAGGCGCCCGCCGTCGATGTGTTTACCGTCGGTCGGTCTCTTGGAACGCAGTCACTCAAGCTTCCCGGAGAGACCGCTGCCTGGAACGAGACCGCGATCTATGCGCGGGTGAACGGTTATGTCACCAAATGGTTTGTCGATATCGGCGACAACGTGACCGCGGGCCAGACGCTCGCGATAATCGATACGCCGGAACTTGACGCCGAACTGCTCGCCGCGAAGGCCAAACTGAACGCCAGTGTTGCACAGGTCGCCGTCAAGCAGGCCCGCGCCGATTTTGCCGCGACCACCGACGAGCGTTGGCGCGAATCCCCGAAAGGCGTCGTGTCCGATCAGGAGCGCGAGTCCAAGAAGGCTGGCAGCGCCGAAGCAATCGCCGAGCTGAATGCAGCGCGCGCGCAAGTGATGCTGCAACAAGCCGACGTAGATCGTCTGACGGCGCTCACGCAGTTCAAGGAGGTAAAGGCCCCGTTTGACGGCACCATCGTTCAGCGTCATATCGACATCGGGAATCTTGTCACGGCGGGCAGCTCCGCCAACACGACGTCGCTTTATGAGCTTTCCCAGAACAATCCGATGCGCATCTTCGTCCATGCCCCGCAGAGCGCCGCGGCGCAGCTGATGAGGCCTGGCGTGACCGCCGTGATCAGCAGCAGCAGCCAGCCCGGTTTGCACCTTGAAGGTAAAGTCGCGCGGACCGCGAAGGCGATCGATCCGGGATCGCGAACAATTCGCATCGAAATCGACATCCCGAATCCCAGCCGTTCACTGGTTGCCGGCATGTACGTGCAGGCGGCTTTCGAACTCACGGGAGGCGCCGCGATTCAGAATTCCCGCAGCCGCTCTGCTGTATCGATCCGGCGGCCCGCAAGTTGCCGTCATCGACGAAACCGGCGCCGTGGCCTTCAAGGATGTCGCGATCGCCAGCGACGATGGCAACGTCGTCACCATTGATTCCGACCTTGCGATTGGGGACAAGATCGCCCTCAATCTCAGCAGTCAGATCACTGCCGGCGAAAAAGTTAAAACAAGCGCGGGCGACACCAAAAGCGCGTCGGTCCAATAAAGAAAATACCAATAAAGAAAATACCGATGTGCCTTCAGCCGTGTCGTTTTAGTTTGGTCAGCTCTGCTTTGACTTATGGGATGAAAAATTGGATCCGGTTGGGTCCTCTGGCGATCGCCGTCGCTCTGGCTGGCTGCTCCGTCGGGCCCGATTATCAAACGCCTGTCACGCTCTTGCCAATCCAGTATCTCCCGCAGGCAAGGGAAAAAGCGGCGCAATTGACAACTGCTGCGAGCGCCGACCTTACCCAGTGGTGGCGGACCCTGCATGATCGGGAGCTGGATTCGCTGGTTGCTCGCGCCCGCGAATCCAATCTCGATGTCGCAGTCGCTCTGGACAGGCTCCAGGAAGCACGAACGCTGGTGACGATCGCTGTCAGTCAAGCGCTTCCGGATGTCGGGGCGACCGGCGGCGGTGGCGTCGGAACAGGATCGGACGAAACCAAGGGCCGGGTGTCGCAGGCGCTGCGGTCGGCGGAGAACGCCCAAAATCTCAGCAGTATTAACCAGGCGGGTGGCCTCGACGCCAACTGGGAACTTGATCTTGTAGGCAAGTTCCGACGGGAGATCGAGGCGCAGACCGCTGATGCCGAGGGCCTCAAGGACGCACACGACTGGGTGCTGGTGACGGTCGCCGCCGACGTCGCGCAGTCCTATCTCGACATGCGCGCGGAGCAGCGTCAACTGGTCGTCCTCGGCCAAAATATTGCCGCCGCGCGCGGCAACGTCGATCTCGCGCAAGGGCGCCTCGACCGCGGATTGACCAACGCGGTCGACGTCAGCCTGGCGCAGCGGGAATTGGCGACGCTGCAAGCCGATCAGGCGCCACTGGCCGCGCAAATCGATGTAAGTCGCCATGCAATTTCGGTCCTGCTGGGCCGTTTTCCCGAGGACCTCGCCGCAGAACTGGCAAAACCCGGCGCTATCCCGGCGCTGCCGGCTAAAATGCCCGTCGGTCAGCCCGTCGATCTTTTGCGACGACGCCCGGATATCCGTGAGGCAGAGCGTCGCCTCGCCGCGGCGAATGCTCGCATTGGCGTCGCAACGGCGGATCTGTTTCCGACTGTGGTCCTGAGCGGGGCGGTTGGCGCTCAAGGCGGAGCACGTTCGTCGTCCGCCACTCCCATCACATGGATTGGATCGCTTGGCCCGGCGCTCTACATGCCCGTGCTCGATTTCGGGGCGCTCGACGCACAAATAGAAATCGCCGACCTGCAAAGGCATGAAACCCTTGTCGCCTACAAGCAGGCGATACTGATGGCGGTTCGGCAAGTCGACGATGCCAGTACTTCCTACCGGGCACAACTGGAACGCCTCAAAAGCCTTGATCGCGCCCTGGTTGCGGCGCGCGAGGCAACGCAGATCGCCACGCAGCGATACGATCGCGGCCTCACAGATTTTCTGAACGTCCTCGACGCCGAACGCCAGCAATTCGATCTCGAAGCGCGCCATGTCGCCACGCGCCAGCAGGCGGCCGACGACCTCGTCGCCCTCTACAAGGCGCTCGGAGGCGGTTGGTCGCTGAATGAACCTATTCCACCGATTCGCGCGCCGCTGCCCGCCGGGATCGCTGCCGCGAAATATCTGCTGGCACCAGCGGAAATCCATTGAAGGTACGCGGATGCGATGTCCGCGACCGGCGCCGTTTTCGTTGGCGCAGGCGAAATCTTTTCCGACCACTCGATCCGTTTTTGAATATCAGCTGCGATCTGGCGTTGAGAGTGGTCGGGGCGTGAACAGCCGACCCTTTTCCACCACCAACACGACCGCGAGGGCGGCCAGCGTGCACAAGAAAAATCCGGTGGCGAACGGCAGCAGCGTGCCGTCATAGTCCTGGCCGATCACGACGCCGATGCCGATGCCCAGCAGCGTTGTTATCGACCCGTACAATGACGAGGCGGTGCCGGCGATATGGCCCTGCGGCTCCATCGCGAGCGCCGTGAAATTGGCGAACATCAGCCCGAACGCAAACATCATCAGCGCCGCCAGCGCCATGAACAGCGGCAGCGGCAGCGTTTGCGTCTTCACCGCGACGAGCAGGATCGCTGCCACCGCGACGAAGCCGACCAACGCGCCATGCGAAATCACACGCATGCCGACCCGGCCGACGAAACGGGCATTGAGAAATCCGGCGACGGCGACGCCGATCGCGATGGCGGCGAACGCCATCGGAAAATAATGCCCGAGCTTGAAGATTTCGGTGAACACCTGCTGCGCTGAGAACACGAAAGCAAACAGCGCGCCCTGCACGGCGCCGGCCGCCAGCGCATAACCCAGGGTCTGGCGGTTGGTCACGGTCTGGCGAAACGCGCCCAGCACGTCGCGGATGGCGAGCGACTTGCGCTCCGACAATGGCAGGGTTTCCGGCATCCGCAGCGCGCTCCAGATCAGCGCGAGCACGCCGTACAGCATCAGCAGGATAAAGATGCCGCGCCACTGCGTCAGCAACATCACCAGCTGACCGAACGACGGCGCGATCACCGGCACGGCGACGAAGACCATCATCGCCAGTGACATCACGCTGGCCATGCGGCGGCCGGAGTAGCAGTCGCGAACGATCGAAGTCGCAATCACGCGGGTAGCCGAGGTGCCAAGCCCCTGCAGTAGTCGCGCCAGCAGCAATGTCTCGAAGGACGACGCCGTAATCGCCAGTACGCTGGCGATGCAGTACAGCGCCATGCCGTCGATCAGGACCGGACGCCGGCCGAAACGGTCCGAAAGCGGTCCCATCACGAACTGGCCGACGCCGAAGCCGATCAGGAACGTCGACAGTATCGCCTGTGGCCGGTTGGCAATAGTGACGTGGAACGCCGAAGCAATGTTCGGCAGCGCCGGCAGCATCATGTCCATGGCCAGCGGGTTCAGGGCCATGATCGACGCGATCACCAGAACGAATTCGGGGAAGCCCATTGGGCGGTGGGTCGATGAAACCCAGGCGTCGGCATTGATGTCAGTCACGCAGCGCACCTCATGGAGGAGGCTTTTTATCGATTATGCTGCGCCGCACAACCCGCCTTTAGGGATGGCTGCCCACCCTTTTTTCGCTGGAGGACATGGCAGGGGTTACCTCGTGGAAGGCGGGTACGACGGCAACGCCGCTGGGCCGGCTGGGACAGCCCGAGGATATGGTCGGTGCGGCGTGTTTCTTGCCTCCGGCGACGCCCGTTGGGTGACCGGTGAAATGCTGTTCGCGTCCGGCGGCTTGCGCTGATTCACCTCGAAGGACTGCGGCTGATATCCGCCTGTTCAATTCGAGGAGCGAGGGCAGGATTTCGAGCACGCCACATCTATCTACGGCGCCGCCTGCAGCCACAGACAATGGAACTTACCTTCATGTGAGCTCACTGGCAGGCGTCGCCGCTCCGGTCGCTGCGTTGATGTCGGAGCAAACATTTCGCGCCTTGACAAGCAACGCGGGTTGGTTTGCAGTGCTCGTGCTTGGGATGTTGGTCGCATTGATCAGCAAAGGGAATTCGGTCCGGCCTACTTTCGTTTACGGCAGGCCAAATCCGAAGCTGCGCCCGCAACTGTAGGCGGCGAGTCCTTGCTCGATATGCCACTGGGCTTTTTGGACAAAGCCCGGGAAGGCGAGCAAGGGTTATGACCCGCGAGCCAGGAGACCGGCCTGAGCAAGTCATCCTTCCGGCGTGCGGCGCGCGTGCATGGGGCGGTCTTTCGCTGCGGTGACATGAATAGAAATGTCTCGCGGAGGGAGCAGCCGCCATGGCCGCGCTTGTGAAACCGACCGATAGCACCGAACCCGGATGGCTCGGCTTTCGGGGTCGGATCGTCGCTATCTATGCCATTCTCATCATCGCCAATCTGGCGGCCTGGATCTGGGCATTCATCGCGTTCGTCCATCAGCCGATCCTCATTGGGACCGCCGTGCTGGCGTACAGCCTTGGGCTTCGTCATGCGATCGATGCCGACCATATCGCAGCGATCGACAATGTGACGCGCAAGCTGATGCAGGAGGGAAAGCGGCCGGTCGCCGTCGGCTTTTTCTTTGCGCTGGGGCATTCGACCGTCGTTGTTCTCGCTTCTCTTGCGGTTGCCCTGACTGCGAACGCCCTCAGCGACCAACTGGTTTCTTACCGCGAGATCGGAGGTATCGTCGGGACATCGGCGTCGGCGCTGTTTCTCTTCATCATCGCCATCGCCAATCTGATCGTATTGCGCGGCGTGTACCGGGCCTTTCGGGTGGCTGAACGCGGCGATAACGTCACGGAAGCGGAAATCGATGCGCTGCTGCAGCAGCGCGGCTGGCTGGCGCGACTGTTCCGGCCGCTATTTCGCTTTGTTTCACAAAGTTGGCACCTTTATCCGATTGGACTGCTGTTTGCGCTCGGCTTCGAGACCGCGAGCGAGATCAGCCTGTTCGGCCTCTCGGCTCAGGCGTCGAACGTGGTATCCAGCTGGTCGCTGCTGATTTTCCCCGCGCTTTTCGCCGCCGGCATGACGTTGGTCGACACAACCGACGGTGTCTTGATGCTGGGGGCCTATGGCTGGGCGTATCGCAATCCCATGCGCAAACTCTTCTACAATCTAACCATAACCTCGGTGTCCGTGCTGGTGGCGCTGGTGGTCGGCGGCATCGAAACGCTCGGCCTGATCGCGGGGCATTTTCAACTTCAGGGCATGTTCTGGAATATGATCTCGGACCTGAACAACAATTTCGGAGCCCTTGGTTACGGCATTGTCGCGCTGTTCATCGTGAGCTGGGGACTGTCGTTCCTGATCTACCGCTTCAAGCGATACGACCTCAACCCCGGTCTGGATCGATCCTGACGCCGAATATTTTGACGCCGCTGCAGTCGATCCATTTCTCGCCGGCTTCGGCGCGGGTCACACTCTGTCATGACCGACGCCGGCGAGCGTGGCGCCGTAGAGGATCAAGCAAGGCCCGAGCGGCTTCGCCGCGGCGAGGCGGCCTGCGATTTCGGCCAGCGAGCCCGCCATCACATGGGTGGACGGCGAGCCCAGACTTTCGACCACCACCGTCGGCGTCTCGCTCGACAAGCCATGGGCGATCAGCTTGCCGGCCAGTGCGGCAAAGGTGGCCTTGCCCATGAACACGCACGTTGTCGCGCCCGGATCGGCAAGTGCGGCGATATCAAGATCGTCAGGCAGCCGGCCGTCGACGTCGTGGCCGGTAATCATCTGGACCCGGCGCGCGACCCCTCGCTTGGTGAGCGAGGTACAGAGATAGGCCGCCGCCGCGGTCGCGGTGGTGATGCCGGGCACGATCTCGATCGGCACGCCGGCGGCGCGCGCGGCGCCGATCTCTTCGTCGGCGCGGGCGAAGATGGAGGGATCGCCGGACTTGACCCTGACCACGCGCTTGCCGAGCCGGGCATAGCCGATCATCAGCCGGCTCACTTCCTGCTGCTTCGGCGAAGGGTGACCGGCCCGCTTGCCGACCGCGATCAGTTCGGCCTCGGGACGCGCGAACGACAGAATTTCGTCGCCGGCGAGATCGTCGTAGAGAATGACATCGGCGGCGCGCAGCCGCTCCACTGCGCGCAGCGTCAGCAGATCGACATCGCCCGGACCACCGCCGATCAAGGTGATGCTGCCAAGCGAGGTCGGATCGGACGGTGCAAGCGCGGACGCCGTCATGCTCGGGTCTCCTCCGCCACATCGACCATGTGGAAAAAACTGCCGGTGACGCGGCCGCGCCGGCTGCCGGTTTCCGCCGTCGAGGTGCCCGAGGCGTCGCGGATCTCGGCGAGCGGCTGGTCGGACTGCGCCACCACGCGGGCATAGTGGAATTCGTGGCCGCGCAGCACGCGCCCGGCGGCGTGACCTGGAATTGGCGCCAGCAGCGTTGCGGTCCGGTAGCCGAGATGCAAGCGCCGCTGCGCAAAATCGGTCTCAAGTCCGAGCAGCCCGAGCATCTGATGACGCGTCCCCGCGGCATCGATCAGGCCCGCGCCCAGCGTCATGTAGCCGCCGCACTCGCCATGCACCGGGCGTGTTTGCGCGAACGCGCGGATGCCGTCGGCGAAGCGCGACGCTGCGGCGAGCTTGCCGGCGTGCAGTTCCGGATAGCCGCCGGGAAGCCAGGCGACGTCACAGGAAGGGTCGGGCGGCTCGTCGGCGAGCGGCGAGAAGGCAACGATCTCGGCGCCCGCCGCACGCCAGGCCGCCACCAGATGCGGATACACGAAGGAAAACGCCACGTCGCGCGCCAGCGCGATCCGTTGTCCGGGC
This sequence comes from uncultured Alphaproteobacteria bacterium, assembly GCA_963734795.1. GTDB lineage: Bacteria > Pseudomonadota > Alphaproteobacteria > Rhizobiales > Xanthobacteraceae > Bradyrhizobium. The sequence continues at coordinate 464,245 of CAVTIW010000002.1, read as the reverse complement.
GGCGCCAGCCGAGGCGCAACCGTGTGCGGTCGGCGCCGTGTCGGGCCAGCCGCCGCCTGAAGTGCGGCAAGATCGACGTCGCGCTCGACGAGATCGGCCAACGCCGCGAGCCGGACAGCCAGCGCGGAATCTTCCTGCGCCTGAACCAGCCCGAGATGGCGCTCCGGCACGGTCAGCGTTTTGTCGCGTCCGATCGCGCCAAACACCGTGATCCCGATCCGGGCAAAGCCGTCGCGCACCAGCGCGGCATGACGCTCGCTTGCCACCTTGTTGAGGATCACCCCGGCGACCGTCACGTCGTCGCGATAGCGCGCAAAGCCGAACGCGACCGCGGCGGCGGATTGTGCCTGGCCTGCGACATCGAGTACCAGCACCACCGGCCAGCCGGTCGCGGCGGCGACATCGGCGGTCGATCCATTGCCCCAGGCGCCTGATGTGGCGACGCCGTCGAACAGCCCCATCACGCCTTCGGCGAGGCACAGATCGGCATCGTTGCCGGCATCCAGCAGCGCGTCGAACCGGTCGCGGCCCTGCGTCCAGGAATCCAGATTGAACGACGCCCGGCCGGCGGCCGCGGCATGGAACGCCGGATCGATATAATCCGGTCCGCATTTGTAGGGCTGCACCACACGGCCGCGGCGGCGCAGCGCGGCGAGCAGCGCCAGTGTCAGCGTGGTCTTGCCGCTGCCGCTCGCGGGCGCGGCGATGATCAGGCCCGGTGTGCTATTCGCGCCCACGCTCCACCTCCGCGGATGGCCGGAACCGGCGATCATAATTCGGATTGTACAGCGCGCTGTCGGCGAAATCGCGCGCGGCGAGCGCCGGCCCGACCAGGATCAGCGCCGTGCGTTCGATTTTCTCGGCGCGCACCTTGGCGCCGATGGTCGACAGCGTGGCGCGAATGACGATCTGTTCCGGCCAGCTCGCGCGCACCACCACGGCGACAGCGCCGTCGGCGCCGTAATGCGGAATCAGCGTTGCCGCCACCTCGTCGAGCACATGGATCGACAGATGGATCGCGAGCGTTGCTCCGGTCGCGGCATAGGCGGCGAGGTTTTCGCCCGATGGCATCGCCGAGGCGCGGCCCGAGGTGCGGGTCAGCACCACGGTCTGCGCCACCCCGGGCAGGGTCAGCTCGCGTCCGAGTACGGCGGCGGCGGCGGCGAAGGACGGCACCCCCGGCGTGACCGTATAGGGAATGCCATGACCTTCGAGCCGTCGGATCTGTTCGCCCATCGCGCTCCACACCGACAGATCTCCGGAATGCAGCCGCGCCACCTCGAGCCCCGCGTCATGGGCCGCGACGAATTCGGCAGTGATGGCGTCGAGGTCGAGCGGCGCGGTATCGATCACCCGCGCGCCGGGCGGGCAGAGCGCGATGATCTCGCGCGGCACCAGCGATCCCGCGAACAGGCACACCGGACAGCGCGCCACCAGATTCTGGCCGCGTACGGTGATCAGATCGGGTGCGCCGGGGCCGGCGCCGATGAAGTGGACGGTCATGGCGCAGGATCCTCGAGGATGGCGGCGGCGGCAGTGGCGTGGCGATCCGCCGACACGATGCGGGTGACGACGAGGCGCGCGCCGGCGCCGGCGGCGGCGAGTGCCGCCGCCTCGCAAACGCTGCCGACGCCACGGTGTTTTGTCACCTGCTCCGAGCGGGTGGCCGCGCGCCCATCGGCGGTGCGCATCGCACAGGCTGCGACCGCTTCGATCGGCAGCTGTGCGGTATGTGCGGCCGCGCGCAGACCGGGGTGAGCGGCCTTGTCTTCGGGTACCGCGAGTGCGGCCACGATCCCTCGCATGGCGGAATGTGCGGCAACGCCGGCCAGCACCTCGCCGATCGATTGCGCGCTGGCCTCCTCGCGAAAACCCACTCCGATCACCAGCCGGCTCATTTGGTCACGCTCCATTGCACCACCGGCATCGCGGCGCGCCAACCGGTGCGGCCGCCGACCGGGCCGGCGCGCTCGACCGAAAGCCGCAGCAGGGCGCCGCCATGGCGCGCCTGCCAGGCGATCAATATTGCTTCGGTTTCGAGCGTCACGGCATTGACGACCAAACGTCCCCCCGGCGGCAATGCCTGCCACACCGCATCGAGCACGCCGTCGCGGCTGGCGCCGCCGCCGACGAACACGGCGTCCGGGGTGGGCAGTCCTTTGAGCGCCTCGGGCGCGGCGCCGAGTCTCAGATCGTAATGCGGCACGCCGAGCGCCTGCGCGTTGGCGCGGGCGGTGCCGAGCCGGTCCTCGCGCGCCTCGATGCCGATGGCGCGATTGGCCGGGTGGGCGAGCAGCCATTCAATGCCGATCGCGCCGGAGCCGGCGCCGACATCCCACAGCAATTCGCCGCCGCGTGGCGCCAGCGTCGACAGGCTGACCGCGCGGATCTCGCGCTTTGTCAATTGACCGTCATGTTTGAACAACTCATCGGGCAACCCGGCCACGCGTGGGATGATGATTGCGCCCGGCTCCGCCACGGCTTCGATCGCGACCGCCACTGGCGATTTGACGTCGTCGAGGGCGAACCCCGCGGCGGCCGCCGCACGAATACGCTCGCGCGGTCCGCCGAGCGCTTCCAGGATCGTGACGCGCGATGGCCCAAAGCCGACGCCGCTGAGATAGGCCGCGATCTGCGCCGGCGCCGCGCCGTCGCGCGCCAGCACGATCAGGCGTGCGCCGGTCCGCAAATGCGGGCGCAGCAATTCGATCGGGCGGGCGTGCAGGCCGAGCGTGATCGTCTCTTCAAGCCGCCAACCCAGCCGCGCCGCGGCCCAGGCAAAGCTCGACGGCGCCGGCACCACGACGGTTTCCGCCGCCGGGACCGCTTCGGCGATCACGGAGCCTGCGCCGTACCAGAACGGATCGCCCGAGCACAGCGCGACCACGCGCTGGCCGCGATGCGCCAGCAGTTTCGGGATCGATGCCGCGAACGGCGTCTCCCACTCAAATACCTGCCTGCCGAGCGAAGCGACCAGCGCCAGATGCCGACGCCCGCCGACGACCAATTCGGCCCCAGCGAGCAGCGCGCGCGCCGCCGCCGACAAGCCATCGAGCCCGTCTTCGCCGATCCCGATGATGGACAGCCAGGGCGCCGGCGTGTCATCGCTCGCAGTCATGACATCCTCTCCGGCCAGAGCACTGCGAGTCCTGATCCTCGGCGGCACCACCGAGGCCAACCGGCTCGTGGCAGCGGTGGCGAACGACCCGCGGATCGATGCGGTATTGTCTTATGCCGGCCGCACCGAAAATCCGACACCGCCGCCGATTGCCTGGCGCCTTGGCGGCTTCGGCGGCATCGAAGGCCTGGCGGACTATCTTCGCGCCGAAGGCATCGCGCGCGTCGTCGATGCCACCCATCCGTTCGCGGCGCAGATCAGCGCGCACGCGGTCGCCGCCTGCGCCATGGCGGGCGTGCCGCTGCTGGCACTCGAGCGCCCGCCCTGGCCGCGCGCGCCCGGCGACCACTGGATCGAGGTCGATGATCTCAAGGCGGCGGCCGAAGCGCTCGGCGCGGCGCCACGCCGGGTGTTTCTCGGCATCGGCCGGCTGCATCTCGAAACGTTCGCCGCGCACCCGCAGCATTCCTATCTGGTCCGGCTGGTCGATCCGCCGCGCATGCCGCTGCCGCTGCCCGACGCGAAGGTGATCGTGGCGCGCGGGCCGTTCGGCTGCGCCGGCGATCGCGCCATGCTGACGAATTACCGCGCCGAAATCGTGGTGGCCAGGAACGCCGGAGGCTCCTCGGCCTCGGCCAAAATCGAGGCCGCGCGCGACCTCGCGCTGCCGGTGGTGATGGTGCGCCGGCCGTTTATACCGGTGCGGCAAAAGGTCGAAACCGTCGCCGAGGTGTTGGACTGGCTCGGTCATGACAAAACTCCGGCCGAGCGCGGCGTATAGACGAAGGGCTTGCCGTCGGCGCGCGCGATCAGCCGCGTCCGCGCCGAGCCGATCAGCACCAGCGTGCGCATATCGGCGCGGCTCGCCGCCGCGTCGCGCAACGTCACCGTCTCGATCGCCTCGCCGATATCGCTGACCGCGCTGGCGAACACCACCGGCACGGTAACCGGCAGTTCTTCGCGCAACAGCTCGAAGGCGCGGCCGAGCTGCCAGGGCCGCGCCTTCGACAGCGGATTGTAGAGCGCAATGACAAAATCGGCCTGCGCCGCCAGCCGCAGCCGGCGTTCGACCAGATCCCACGGTTTCAGATTGTCCGACAGATTGATGGCGCAGAAATCATGCCCGAGCGGGGCGCCGATCCGCGCCGCGGCGGCGAACATCGCGCTGATGCCGGGCAGCACCCTGATATCGAGATCGCGCCATGAGGGATCGCCGGCGTCGACCGCCTCGAACACCGCCGCCGCCATCGCGAACACGCCGGGGTCGCCCGACGAGACCACGACGACGCGCTTGCCCTGTGCCGCGAGCCGCAGCGCCAGACTGGCGCGGTCGATTTCCTCGCGATTGTCGGAGCGGTGGCACGTCAGACCGGCGCGTTCAGGCACCCGCGCCACATAGGGCCCATAGCCGATCGAGATCGGTGGCTTCGCCGAGCGCTTGCGTTACTTCCGGCGTCACCAGTTGTGCCGCTCCGGGGCCCAGTCCGGCGATGGCGAGCCAGCCGGTCATGGCCGCCGCCCGCGGCCGTGGACCAGAATCATCGAGAAGTAGGGCGCCTCGTCGTCGGTCTTGTCGACAAGCCGCAACACCTTCTCGCCGGCCATGGTGCCGCGCTCGACATAAACAGCCCGCTCGGCCAGACCGGCGGCCTCGCAGCGCGCGGCGCACCTTTGGCAGATTGCGGCCAAGCTTCATCACCACCAGCGCATCGATCGACTGCAGCCGTTCGCGCAAGGTCGCCTCGTCGAGCGTCGCCGGCACCACGGTCAATACGTCGTCGCCAAAGGTGATCGGCACGCCGCTCGCGGTCCAGCAGCCGGACATGCCGGAAATGCCGGGCACCACCACCACCGGCACGCGGCCGGTGATGCGGCTGTGCAGATGCATGAACGAGCCGTACAGGAACGGATCGCCCTCGCACAGCACCGCGACGTCGCGGCCATCGGCGACATGGAGCAGCAGCCGCCGCACGCAATCGTCGTAGAAGATTCGCAACGCATCGCTATAGGCCGGGTCGTCGAGCGCGATCTCGGTGGTGACCGGATATTCCAGTGCTTCCTCGATCACGCCGGGCGCCAGCATGCCGTCGACGACCGTGCGGGCGTTGCCGGGGCGTCCGGATTTCCGGAAATGCGCGATCACGCCGGCTTTGGCGATCAGCCGCGCCGCCTTGACGCTCATCAGCTCCGGATCGCCCGGACCGAGGCCGACGCCGTAGATGGTCGCGGGCGAACTCATTCGGTTTCACTCGCAACCGCGTTGAGGGCGGCCGCCGCCATTGCGCTGCCGCCGCGCCGTCCGCGCACGATGACGCTGGGCACGAGGCCGCTAGCGAGCAGCGCTTCCTTGGATTCGGCGGCGCCGACGAAGCCGACGGGGATGCCGATCACGGCGGCGGGCGGAGCCACATCAGGTTCTTGCAGGATTTCGAGCAAACGAAACAGCGCGGTCGGCGCGTTGCCGATCACCACCACCGATCCGGCCAGTCGCTCCCGCCACAGTTCCACCGCCGCCGCGGTGCGGGTGGTGCCGCGCGCTACCGCAAGCGCCGGCACGCGCGGATCGGACAGCGTGCAGATCACGTCGTTGTCGGCCGGCAGCCGCGCCCTGGTAATGCCATGGGCCACCATCTGGGCGTCGCAAAAGATCGGCGCACCCTTGCGCAGCGCCGCCGCGGCGGCGGCGCTGAAATTCTGGCTGAATACGATGTCGTCGGCGACCTCGACCATGCCGCTGGCGTGGATGATCCGGACCGCGACCTTTTCATCGCCGGCATCGAAACGGTCGAGCCGCGCTTCGGCGCGGATGATGGCGAACGAGCGTCGGTAGATCGTGGCGCCATCGGTTTCGTAGGCGTAGCTCATGACGTCGTCCCTGCACCTGCCAGCGCGCTCGAGATTTCCTCGATCGCACTGTTGCGCCGGGTCGTCCAATGGCCGGCATCGCGCAATTGCTGGAACCGCTGACGCATCATCGCCGCGGCTTCGGGGTTGGCCTGTTCGATGAAGCGCCGCACCGCGTCGTCGCCGAGCGTCGCATCGTAGTAAAGATCGAAGTGATGGCTTTCGACGGCGCCCGCCAGATGCGCGAACAGCGCCATCTGGTCGAGTGTCGAGGCGATTTCGGCGGCGCCGCGGAAGCCGTGCCGCATCTGGCCTTCGAGCCAGCGCGGATTGGCGGCGCGGCCGCGGACCACGCGGGCGATCTCTTCGGCGAGCGTCCGCATCCGTGGCGCATCCGGTATTGTCGAGTCGGCGTGATAGAGCGTCGGCGCGGCGCCGCCCAGCTTTCGCGCCGCGGCGGCGAATCCGGCCTCGTGGGCGGCATAATCCGGCGCCGCCAGAAGATCGGTTTCGGGCAGGTCCTGGCTGTGGACAAAAGCGTCGGTGGCGGCGGTGCGTTGTTCCAGCGCCGGCCGCGACGCCACGCCGTCCTGGCCGCCGCCATAGGCAAAAGCGCTGGCGGCAAGCCAGGCTTCGCCGGCATCCTCGGCGGTGGCCGGCGTGAATTCCGTCACCGCTTCGGCCACCCCAACGCCATATTCGCCCGGCGCGGGGCCGAACACCCGGGGGCCAGCTGCGGCACGATAGGGGTTTTCTTCTTCAGGTTCGTCGCGCGCGGCCAGTGCCGCCGCCGCCTGCTCGAACAGCACGGGCAAGGTCGGAAACACGTCCCGGAACAGGCCGGAGATCCGCAGCGTCACGTCGATCCGCGGTCGTCCGAGCATCGCCAGCGCGATCACGTCAAAACCCGTGACCCGCTCGGAAGTGGTGTCCCATACCGGCGCCACGCCCATCAGCCGCAGAGCCATCGCGAATTCCTCGCCTGCGGTGCGCATGGTCGCCGAACCCCAGAGATCCAGCATCACGTTGCGCGGATAGTCGCCGTGATCCTGCAGATGCCGGGTCAGCAAGGCATCGGCGAGAACTTCACCTTGTCCGGCAGCGGTGCGGCTCGGCACCGCGCGGCAATCGACGGTGAACAGATTGCGGCCGGTCGGCAGCACGTCGCGCCGCCCGCGCCATGGCGAGCCGGCGGGGCCCGGTGTGACATGCTGGCCGTCGAGTGCCGCGAGCAAAGCGGCGCGTTCGCCTGCCGCACAGGCCTCATACGGCATTTCGGTTGGCTCGCCGTCGGGCTGCGGCGGCACGCGGCCGAAGATGTGAAGACCGTCGGCGACCAGCGTGTCCTTGACGTCGCAGACAAAGCTGTCGAGCCGCACCACGGCCTCGCGCGGCGTCATGGCGTCGGTAAGGCCGCTGTCGCGATCGAGGCCGGATTCGGACGCCGCATCGATGATCGCGCGCGCCAGCCGCTCGCGCCGGCGCGGATCGAGGCCTTCGGCGACGGAATATTCGTCAAGCAGGCGCTCGATCGCGTGCAGTCCCGGCGGCAATTTCCCGGCGCTGATCGGCGGCGTCATATGTCCGATGGTGACGGCGCCGATCCGGCGCTTCGCCGCGGCGGCTTCGCCGGGATTGTTGACGATGAACGGATAGATCACCGGCGTCGGGCCGAGCAGGGCGTCGGGCCAGCACGTCGCCGACAGCGCGACCGACTTTCCCGGCAGCCATTCCAGCGTGCCGTGGGTCGCCCATGTGAATCAACGCGTCGGGTTCGGCGACCTGGCGGAGCCACAGATAGAACGCGACGTAACCGTGCCGCGGCGATCGGCGCGGATCGTGATACTCGGCGGCGCGTTCCGCACGTTGGCCGCGGTCGGGCTGCAACGCGACCAGCGCGTGGCCGCAATGCACCGCCTTGAAAACGAAATCGCCGTCTGAGATCGCCGGGTCGCGCTCCGGCGCGCCCCATTGCGCATCGAGATCGGCGACCAGCGCCGGGTCGAGGCCGGCGAGCGCGGCGCGGTATTTTTCGAGTGGCCAGCGCACCGTCTCGGTCTTCAGCCGATCGATCAGCGCGGCGCCGTCAGCCGGAGCGTCGGCGATGGCGTAGCCTCGGTCATGCAACAGGTTCAGCACCGCGACGGCGCTCTCCGGTGCATCGAGGCCGACCGCATGTGCCATCTGGTCATCGCGCCCCGGATAGGCCGACAGCACGATGGCGAGGCGCTTGTCGGCGTGCGCGGTTCGCCGCAGCGCGATCCAGGCCAAAGCGCGCGCGACAATGGCGGCGATGCGTCCGTCGTCGCCTGCATGAACCGTGCGGGCGTAGCCCAGTTCGGGATCGGCTTCCTCGATCCTTTTGAAGGAGGCGACACCGGCGAAGATGCGACCGTCCAGTTCCGGCAGCACCACGTGGATCGCGAGGTCGGGCGGCGACAACCCGCGGTCGGACTCCGTCCACACCTCGCGGGTCGAGCCGGCCAGCGCCACCTGCAGCACCGGCGCATCGACGACGTCGAGCGGCGAGCCGGCGCCGCCATCGCCACGCGCCGAAAAGGCGGTCGCGTTGATGATCAGGTCGGGCGCGATGCCGGCAATCCACTGCCGCAGCCAGCCGTCGCTTTCCGGGTCTTTCAGGCTGGCGACAAACAGGCCGATCGGCCTGACGCCGCGGCAGGCGAGTTCGCCGATCAGGCGGTCGATCGGATCGGTGTCGGAGGCGGCGAGAAAGGCGCGATAGAACACCACCAATACGATCGGCGCGCCATCGCAGCGCGAGGTCGAGGTCGGACGGCTCGACCACGCCGGTCCCCGGAACATAGAAGCCGTGGCGATGCAGCGCGGCGCGGTGCACCGGAGGCGACAGCCGGCAAGCCCGCGGCGAGCGCGAGCTGCGCCAATGCGGCGCGCGCCGAATCCGGTCCGCCGCCGTCGCACAGCGTCTTCAGCCGGCGCAACGTCGAGGGCGGCAGGTTCGAGGCGGCGTCGAGACGCGGATCGGGCCTGCCGTCGCCCGGAACGATCGCCAGCGCGATGCCCTTGGCCGCCGCCAGCGCGCTGACCTGCTCGACACCGTAGCGCCAATAGTCGACGCCGCCGAGCAGCCGAATCAGGATGCCGCGCGCGCCCGACAACGTGTTCTGGAGGTAGAGATCGACCGAGAGCGGATGGGTCAGGCGGCGCAGATTGGCGAGCCGCAGGCTTGGCAGCGTTTCGCGCCCGCCGCGCCACGCCGCAGCGAAAGCGCCGAGATCGCTGTCGGCAAAACGACAGCACGACGAGGTCCGCCGCGGCCTGGCCGAGATCCTCGGCGCCCGCGGTTTCCTCAAGTCCATGCCGTTCCCGCAGCAGGATATGCATGTTTCACCCGGTCAGGACGGCAGTGATGGCGTCGTGATCGATGCCGCGCTCGCCGATCACGACGATCCGCGAGAGGCGCGGCTCGTCGGTGCGCCACGGCCGGTCGAATTGCGCGCGCACCCGGGTCCCGACCCCCTGCACCAGCAGGCGCATCGGCTTGCCGGCGATCGCGACATAGCCCTTGGCGCGCAGCACCGCGTGGTCGCGCGCGATAGTCTCCATCCTGGCCACGATCGCCTCGGCGTTGGCATCGGACCGCAGCGTCACCACGATGGTCTCGAAGTCGTCGTGATCGTGGGCGTCGTGATTTTCATGATGGCTCGGCCGCGCGTCGAGATCGTCTTCCGCCGCAGCACCGAGACCGAGCACGACACGCGGATCGATGCGGCCCTCGGTCGACCTCCAGCACCGGAATGCTGCGCGGCGCTTCCGCCAGCACGGTCCTGCGCGCCTTGGCGAGACGGTCCGGGTCGACCAGGTCGGCCTTGTTGAGAATCACGATGTCGGCGCAGGCGACCTGATCCTCGAACACTTCGCCCAGCGGGGTGTCGTGATCGACGCTGCTGTCGGCCAGACGCTGTCGGGCGATCGCCGCCAGATCGGGCGCGAACCGGCCGTCGGCGACGGCTTCGGCGTCGGCCACCGCGATCACGCCGTCGACGGTGATGCGGGATCGCAGTTCCGGCCACTCGAAGGCCTTCAGCAGCGGCTTTGGCAGCGCCAGCCCCGAGGTCTCGATCAGGATGTGGTCGGGCGGCTGCGGCCGCGCCAGCAGCGCTGCGATGGTCGGCACGAAATCATCGGCGACGGTGCAGCACAGGCAGCCATTGGTGAGTTCGACGATGGCGTCTTCGGGGCAATCGGCGTCGGCGCAGCCTTTCAGGATGTCGCCGTCGATGCCGAGGTCGCCGAATTCATTGACCAGGATCGCCAGGCGGCGGCCCTGCGGGTTCTGCATCAGGTGGCGAACCAGCGTGGTCTTTCCGGCGCCGAGGAAGCCGGTGATGATGGTGACGGGAATTTTTTCGATTCTCATGCGATTGCTCCTAGATCGGATGGCGGGATGCGCGCGATCACACCCTTGCGGAAGATCGTGGGCCGCTCCCGCCACGGCACCAGGCCGTCGGTGGTGGCGGCGTAACGCGCCGCGCCGGCGAGCAGGTCGTCGACCGAAGCTTCGCCGAGATCGCCGTAGACGTAGCTCCAGCGTCCGGGTCCGCTGAGCGCGACGCTGCAGCCGCGGTTGCAATTGGACAGGCACTCGGCTTCGACGATGCGAAAGCCGGGCGGAGCGTCGTGACGGCGCAGCGCCGCGACCAGCCCGTCATGCAGCCGGCGGCCGGCGCGCGGCACGGTTTCGCGGTCTTCGCCGGCGAGACAGGTGACGCAGACGTGCAAGGTCACCGCGGTATCCGAGGATGGCGATATAGCCTGTTCGGAAGGCGTGTCGGGTACAGATTGGTCCATAGCAAAGCCCGTCGATGGATAGCTGCCGCTTAAAGGCGGTAGCCAGACATGCGGCGAGCGGACCTGCACTCCGTTCGACCAACTCTCTCACTCCGGGACGCCCCGTCCGGAATGGCGAATAGGGCAGGCGACGGCAGGTTTCCTGGCTCACGGGTCATCGCCGGCACCACCTTCCCGGGCGAACGGCCCAGTGGCATCAGGTGCAGGCTTTCCGCTCACAGTTGCGGGGGCAGCTCCGGCTTCGCTTGGACCCGGGAACTTCCCGTGTCTGCCGCGCCCGGTATTCCCTCTTAGTCCGGTCCGAAGACAAGACACCGTCGGCTCAGGAACTCAATCAGACGGAAACGCCGTCAAGTCAATCCCTTCGCGCCGGGACGCATGGGCCATGTTGCCGAGACGCTATTCGTGTGATCCTGTCGCCGCCCATGGAACTATACTGCAGGGACATCATGAGCGAGACCGACACCGACGAGGCCGCGCGCCACCGCGCCAAAATGGTCAAGCGCAAGCAGGTCCAGGACGCCGAAGAGGCGTCCAAAACCATCACCAAGGGCCTGTTGATGGTCAACACCGGTCCCGGCAAGGGCAAGTCGACGGCCGCCTTCGGCCTCGCTTTGCGGGCGCTCGGCCATGGCTGGCGTGTCGGCGTCGTGCAGTTCATCAAGGGCCGGGCGACCGGCGAGCAGGCCGCGTTTGAATTGTTCGGCGACCGCGTGGTCTGGCACACCGCCGGCGAGGGGTTCACCTGGGAGACCCAGGACAAGGCGCGCGACATCGCCGCCTGCCAGCGCGCCTGGGGCATCGCGCAGGGCCTGATGGACGATCCAGGCATCGGCCTCGTCGTGCTCGACGAACTCAACATCGCGCTGCGCTACGATTATCTGCCGCTCGATGAAGTGGTGGCGCAGCTCACTGCGCGGCGCAGCGATCTGCACGTGATCGTGACCGGCCGCAACGCCAAACCGGCGCTGATCGAGGCGGCCGACCTCGTGACCGAGATGGGTGCGGTCAAGCATCACTTTTCCGCCGGCGTGAAGACCCAGGCCGGCATCGAATTCTGATGGCCGCGCGTGCGCTGATGTTCCAGGGGACCGGCTCGGACGTCGGCAAGTCGCTGATCGTCGCCGGGCTGTGCCGCTTGCTGGCGAACCGCGGCCTTTCCGTCCGCCCGTTCAAGCCGCAGAACATGTCGAACAACGCCGCGGTGACCGCAGACGGCGGCGAGATCGGCCGCGCCCAGGCCTTGCAGGCGCGCGCCGCGCGCATGGCGCCGTCGGTCGACATGAATCCGGTGCTGCTGAAGCCGCAAAGCGAGGTCGGCTCGCAGATCGTGGTGCAGGGACGGGTGTTCGGCAACGCGCGCGCGCGCGAGTATCAGTCCCGCAAGGCCGAGCTGATGCCCTATGTGCTCGACAGTTTCGCCAAAATCCGGGCGCAGTGCGACATCGTGCTGGTCGAGGGCGCCGGTTCGGCGTCGGAAGTGAATTTGCGCGCCAACGATATCGCCAATATGGGGTTTGCCCGCGCCGCCGACGTGCCGGTGGTGCTGATCGGCGATATCGACCGCGGCGGCGTGATCGCCAGCCTGTGCGGCACCGCCGCGGTGGTCGATCCCGATGACGCCAAGTTGATCGCGGGCTTCATCGTCAACAAGATGCGCGGCGACCCGTCCTTGTTTGCGACCGGCATGAGCTTCGTGGCCGAGCGTACCGGCTGGACGCCGCTCGGCCTGGTGCCGCATTTTCGCGACGCGCACCGACTGCCGGCGGAGGATGTTTTCGGTCTCGCGGCTTCGCCGGCGCGCGCGCCTGGCCGCGCCGGGCACCGCGTGCGCATCGTCGTGCCGGTGTTGCCGCACATCGCCAATTTCGATGATCTCGATCCGCTGCGGCTCGAGCCCGGCGTCGAACTCGTGCTGTTGCGCCACGGGGCGCCGCTTCCTGTCGATGCCGATCTCGTCATCCTGCCCGGCTCGAAGGCGACCATCGCGGATCTGGCGGCGCTGCGCGCCTGCGGTTGGGATGCCGACATCGTCGCCCATAGCCGCCGCGGCGGACGCGTGCTCGGCCTGTGCGGCGGCTATCAGATGCTCGGCCGCAGCATCGCCGATCCTGATGGCATCGAGGGGCCGCCGGGATCGGCCGACGGCCTCGGCCTGATCGAGGTCACGACCGAACTGAGCGGCGACAAGTCGCTGGTCGCGGTCAAGGGCCGCACCATTGCCGACGACGTCGCGGTCGCCGGCTATGAAATGCATATCGGCCGCACCACCGGCGCCGGAACGGAGCGGCCGTTGCTGCGGTTCGACGATGGCCGGATGGACGGTGCGGTCTCGGCCGACGGCCGTGTCGCCGGCTGCTATCTGCACGGTTTCTTCGCCGGCGACGCGCAACGCGCGGCGTGGCTCGCCCGGCTTGGCGCGCCACCGAGTTCGCTGGCCTATGAAGAGCTGGTCGAACAGACCCTCGATGCGCTGGCCGCGCATCTCGACGCCCATCTCGACATCGATAAACTGCTCAGCCTCGCGCGCTGACGCAAACCGCCCGCTATCGCAACCGCATTCGCTCAGCCACCAACCGAAGCCACCAGCAGGCCAAATGCTGCGACGATCAGCAGCGTGCCGCCGAACGCGACACGGTAGATCGTCAGCGCGCGATCGATATCCTGCGCCGTCGCCTCGGCCCGACCGTCGCCCATCCAGTGGTCATCGACCACGACCCCGCCATAGCTGCGCGGGCCGGCGAGCCGCAGGCCGAGCGCGCCGGCCATCGCGGCTTCCGGCCAGCCGGCATTGGGCGAGCGATGCCGCCGCGCGTCGCGACGGTAGGCCTGCCAGGCCGACGGCGCCGACGCGCCCGGCACCAGTGCGGCGGCGGCGATGAACATCAGCCCGGTCAGCCGCGACGCCGGCAGATTGACGAGGTCATCGAGCCTTGCCGCGGCCCAGCCGAACGCGCGATGGCGCTCGGACATGTGGCCGATCATGCTGTCGGCGGTGTTGATGGCCTTGTAGGCGATGATGCCGGGCAATCCGCCGGCCAGAAACCACAGCGCCGGCGCGGTCACGCCGTCGGAGGCGTTTTCGGCGAGACTTTCGATCGCGGCGCGGCAGACCGCGGCCTGGTCCAGCGTGTCGGGATCGCGACCGACGATTTTGGCGATGCTGCGCCGCCCGCCGGCCAGCCCCTCGGCACGAAGCGCCGCGGCGACCGCGCGCACATGCTGATCGAGATTGCCGCCGGCCAGCAGCATGGCGACGACCACAACCGCGACAGCAAATCCGAGATAGGGAATGGCGCGCGCGATCCTTTCCAGCACAACGCCGGTCATGAGGCTGCCCGCGAGCAGCAGCAGCACGGTCACGACGCCGGCGGCGCGGCGCAGGGCAAACGAAGCGTCCGGCCGGTTGAGGCTGGCATCGAGTGCGGCAATCAGCGCGCCGATCCATGACACCGGATGACCGATTGCGCGAAACAGCGGCGCGGGATAGGCCAGCACGGCTTCGATGCCGAAGGAGACGAGCAGGATCACGATGCGGTCGGGCGGATCATACATGGATGGCAACATGCGCATGCGGGAGGAGATCGGGGAGTTGGCGGCGGCTTTGCGGATTCATGGCGGTCGAATCGATGCGGCAGCGCAGCTCTATCCGTCGGCGCCGCAACCATGGATCGATCTGTCGACCGGGATCAATCCGATCGCCTGGCCGGTACCCGACATGCCGCTCGCCCGGTATCAGCGCCTGCCGCTGGCGCGTGACATCGCTGACATGACGGCAGCGGCCGCCGAGGCCTACGGGTTGCCGGCGAACGCCGCGATCGTGCCGGTTCCCGGCAGCGAGATGGCGATCCGCCTGCTGCCGCGCATGCTCGGCGCCGGCCGCGTCGGCATCCTCGCGCCGACCTACGGTTCGTACGCCGCGGCCTGGCGCGACGCCGGTGCCGAGCCGCATGAACTCGCCACCTTGCCGGATCCCGGGCAACATGATCTTGAAACCCTCATTGTGGTCAATCCCAACAATCCGGACGGCCGCGTGGTGGCGCGCGCCGACCTCGCCGCCTTTGCACAGGCCTGGACCGCGACCGGCCGACGGCTGATCGTCGATGAAGCCTTTGCCGATCTGCGGACCGATCTGTCGCTGCTGGCGCTGCCGGAACTGGCCGCCGGCACCGTGGTGCTGCGCTCGCTCGGCAAGTTTTTCGGCCTCGCTGGACTGCGCGTGGGTTTCGTTGTCGTCACCGAACCGGACGCGCCGGCCTGGCGCCGGCTGCTCGGCGACTGGCCGGTGTCCGGCCCGGCTTGCGAGATCGCGGCATTGGCGCTGCGCGACACGGCCTGGATCGCGGCGACGCGGGCACGCCTCGCGGCGGATCGCAGGCGGCTCGACGGCATCCTCGGCCGCGCCGGCCTGAAGCTGCTGGGCGGCACCGATCTGTTCGGTCTGTTCGAAGCGAGCGAGAGAATCGACCTGCTCGATCATTTTGCGCGTGCCGGGATCCTGGTGCGAGCCTTTGCGGCGGCTCCAGGACGCTATCGGTTTGGACTTCCGGCCGACGAAGCCGGCTGGCGGCGGCTTGAGCTTGCCTGCAGCGCACTGGCTTGAGGGCGCCGCGCGCGGGCGCTTCGACCGGGTGATGCCGGTGAGCTCAGCTTGCGGCACGACGCGCGGCCTCCTCGCCGGCGAGCCGCCCGAACACCGTCGAAAGTGCGACACCGAGTCCGGCGAGATAACCGTCGCCGAGCACGTTCGCCGCCATGATCATGCCGGCCGCGAACACATTGCGCGCCGGCCCGCCATCGTTCTTTACCACCCGCATATGATCATCGACGGCAACGCCGAAATGCGTGAAGGTCACGCCCGGCCGCAACGGATAGGCGGCGAATGGCGGCACCGCGAGCGCGACCGCGGCGTGCGATTTCGGCGGGGTTAGCCCTTTGGTATGACGCTCGATCAGCGCGACATCGTCGCCGGCAGCGATCGCGGCGTTGAAGTCGCGTACCGTCGTTTGCAGCGCCGCCGGATCGAGCCCAAGCGCTGTGGCGAGGGCCGCGACGGTGTCGGCACGGACCGGCGGCAGCGCGGTCGGCAGCGCGCGGCCGAGGCCTTGCGCATCCAGGATCAGGTAGGCGATCTGATCCGGACAACCGGCGATGCGTGCGCCCCATCGGGCAAAATGCGTCTTGCGGGCGTCCTCGCCCTCGTCGTGAAATCGCCTGCCGTCGCGATCGACGACGATGCCATGGGGGATCGCGGTGATACGGGTAACGATACCGCCATCGAATTTGGGCCCCCGGGCGTCGACCGCCACCATGTGGCAGCGCGAGGGATCGCCGGCCGGTTTCACGCCGGCGTCGAACAGCAGGCGCAATACCGAGCCGGTGGCATAGGGTGTCCCTCGGATCATAAAACCGTCGGCGGCGGCGCCAAAGCTTTCGCGCAGCCAGTCGAGATTGGCCTGATGGCCGCCCGAGCACAGCACCATGGTTTTCGCCGCGACGCGTTCGATGTTTCCGTCATGGACGATGTCGGCTTCGCAATGCCGATCGTCGTCGAAGCTGAGCGCCACCACTTCGCTGTCATAGCCGATCGCCACGCCGAGCTTCGCCGCGGTCGCGTAGAGCGCGTTGATCATCGCCTTGCCGCCGCCGAGGAAAAAGGCGGTGCGCTTCGAATAGGGCATCGCGCCGGTGGCCGGATTCTGCAGCCGCACGCCGTTGCCGTCGAGCCATGCCGCGATGGTGGCGGAGCCGCGGATCAGCAGGCGCGCCAGTTGCTCGTCGGTCGCGCCGTGCGTAACGCGAACGAGGTCCTTGAAGAAGGCGTCCTCGCCATAGGCGTCGGGCACATACCATTCCGGCCGGTCATGCATCAGGCGGAAATTACGCGCGTGACGGGTGTTGCCGCCGCGCAGCGTGGCCGGCGCCTGCTCGACCATGCGCACCGAGGCGCCGCTGCGCCGCGCCGCGATTGCGGCGCACAGGCCAGCGCTGCCGCCGCCGACCACCAGGACGTCGAGGCCTTGCGGGGCGGCGGCCTCGCTCATGATCGCGTTCGGTTGATCATGTTCCGCACGGCGTTTCTCGTCTATCGAAATGAGATCGGTCAACTCATAGGAAGGCGGCCATCGCATTGTCAACCGCGTGGCCTGGCCGGGCTTCACCGGCCCGCGGCAGCCATCCCCAACGATGGGCCATTCCGTCCGCGCTTGCGCGAAAGCGAGCATCATGCTCTCGTGGTTCCGTCTTTCGGTGCCTCGCGAGAGGTGAAACGGGAATGCGGTACGGCGACAGACCGCCCAGGCCGCTGCTGCCCCCGCAACTGTAGACGGATCGTCCGAGATCAACGACGTCACTGAGCCGCGAGGCGGTATCGGGAAGGCGATCGAGGGCATTGTCCGTGAGCCAGGAGACCGGCCGAAAGACACTGGATCAGCTCGTTCGACGGTGGGTCGAAGAGAGGGGGAGTGCACACGACAGCCGTCCCATTTTGTCTTCGCCGTCGCGGTATCCGCATTGCGTGAGACCGTCGCACCTGTCCCTTTCGTCCATCATCTTACGAGCACAGCAAATGCCCAGCAAAATGTCGTCCGCCGCATGGAATGATCGGCCGATCGAACCCGTCGATCGATCGCTCGAGCCGCAGTTTCGAGCCCGAATTGACGGCAAGGCCAAGCCGCTCGGCTCGCTCGGCCGGCTCGAGGACCTCGCGGTCCAGCTCGGCTTGATCTGGCACCCGCTGGCGCCGCGCACCGAACGCGCGGCCGTGTTCGTGTTCGCCGCCGACCATGGCCTCGTCGCCGAGGGCGTTTCGCTCTATCCGGCCAGCGTCACCCGCGCGATGGTAGCGACCTATCTCGCCGGACGAGCCGGCGTCAACGCGCTCGCGAAGGCGTCGGGCGTTGACGTGCAGGTGATCGATGCCGGCGTCGATGCGGACATCCCGACGCATCCCGGACTGATCGACGCCAAGATCAGGCGCGGCAGTCGCAACGCCGCGCGCGAACCGGCGCTTACCTCGGAGGAGGTGAGCGATTGCCTGGCGCGCGGCGCGTCGATTGTCGCGGCATCGATCGATGCCGGTACCGACGTGGTGGCGATCGGCGAAATGGGCATCGGCAACACGACGTCGGCGGCGCTGTTGATGCATCGGCTGGCGCCGGCGTCGCTCGCCGACTGCGTCGGCGCCGGCGCCGGTCTCGATGCGGCCGGGGTCGCGCGCAAGCTCGCGGTTGCGGAACAGGCGGCCGCGCGCAGCGACGCGACCTCGCCGCTCGACGTGCTGGCCGAGTTCGGCGGCTACGAAATCGCGATGATGGCGGGTGCCGTGCTCGGGAGTGCCGGGCGTCGCCGGCCGGTGATCATCGATGGTTTCATCGCCACCGCGGCGGCGCTGGTCGCGGTGCGGCTGCAACCGGCAGCGCGCGGCTACTGCGTGTTTTCGCATCGCTCCGCCGAGCGCGGTCACACTTTGCTGCTGGAGGCGCTCGACGCACAACCCTGTCTCGACCTCGGGCTGCGGCTCGGCGAGGGCACCGGCGCCGTGATGGCGGTGCCGCTGCTGCGGGCGGCCGCCGGAATCCTGACCGAGATGGCCGACCTTTCGGACGTTCTGGCGGGAAAGCTGGAAATGCCATCGGCGGATCGCCGGCGTGGCTGATCTGATTTTTCTCACCGGACCGACCCGCAGCGGCAAGAGTCGCCGCGCGGTCGAGATCGCGCAAGCCTGGGGCGACGCCGTGGTGTTCGTCGCAACCTATCGGTCCGACCCGAGTGACGCCGAAATGGTCGAGCGGCTGCGGCGCCACCGCGCCGAGCGCCCGGCGGCGTGGCGCACGCTGGAGGCGCCCGCCGACATCGCGCAGGCGCTCGCCGATCTGCGGCCGGCGCCCTCCGGCGCGGTGATCGACAGCCTCGTGCTATGGCTGGCCGATCGCCTCGATCAGGACGATGCGAAGTCTGATGGCCGCGTGGGAGCGCCAGCTTGACGGCTTTCGCGCGGCGCCGCATCCGGTCATTGTGGTCGGCGACGAGACCGGTTGGGGCCCGGTGCCGATGGACAAGGAGTTGCGCCGGTTCCGCGATCTGGCCGGCCTGCTCGGCCAGCGCACCGCGGCGCGGGCCTCGGAAGCCTGGCTCATGGTCGCCGGTTGCGGCGTGCGGCTGAAATGATGGCGCGCGGTGGGGCGCCGACACGCGATTGAGACAACGCATGCGCGACGAAAATCAATCGACGATGGCTGGCCATCTCAAGGATTGGATCGACGATCTTCGCCTCGCCACGGCGCTATTGACGCGGGTGCCGATGCCGCATCCGGAAGGCGCGATGCCGACAGGGCATGGCGCGGGCGCAACGCGCGTTCCCGCTGGTCGGCGCGATGATCGGCCTGGCCGTCGGGCTGGTCGATCTGTCACTGCTGAAGATCGGCATTCCAGCGCTGGCCGCGGCGGCGCTTGCGCTCGGCGTCAGCGCGGCGTTGACCGGCGCGCTGCACGAGGACGGCCTCGCCGACGTCGGCGACGGATTTGGCGGCGGCCGCGACCGGGCCGCGAAGCTTTCGATCATGCGCGACAGCCGGCTCGGCACCTACGGCGCGATGGTCCTGCTGGTCGGCTTTTCGGCGAAATTGTCGGCGCTGGCGAGCTTGCCCGCCGCCGCCATCATTCCGGGGCTGGTGGTGGCGCACGCGCTCGGGCGGGCGGCGATTCCGGCTCTCGCGGCGAGCCTGCCGTTCGCCCGCGACGATGGGCTTGGCAAATCGGCGGGACGGCCCGACGCGTCGACCGCGATCACGGCGGCTCTCATCGCCGTCGTGATTGCATTGCTATGCCTGGCGGCGAAGGAGGCACTACTGGCGATGGTGGTCACGGTCGCCGGGGCGGTGGCGATGGCTGCGCTGGCGTGGCGGCAGATCGGCGGCGTCACCGGCGACGTGTTCGGCGCGGCTGAGCAGGTGGTGGAAACCGCGGTGCTGCTCCTGCTCGCCGCCCGGCTGTCGTGAGGCCATCGCCATGAGTGAGGACCAGCGGCTGTGGCTGATCCGGCATGCGCCGGTTGCGGGATCCAGAGGCGTGATCCATGATTTCGATGCGGCCGCCGACACCAGCGATGCGGCGGCGTTCACGGCGCTGGGTGCGAAATTGCCGGCTGGGGCCGCGGCATTCGCCAGCCCCAGCCGGCGCACCCTTGAAACCGCGGCCGTGCTGGGACTGCGGCCAAAGCCGGAGCCAAAGTTCCGCGAGCAGAATTTCGGCGACTGGACCGGACGCCGGCATGACGATCTCGCCCGCGAACCCGGCGCCGAATACCGGGATTTCTGGCGAGCGCCTGCTAATAGCAGGCCGCCGGGCGGCGAAAGTTTTGCCGACCAGATCCTGCGCGTGCGCGAGGGTCTGGCGACGCTCCCGCCCGGCGATGTCGTGCTGGTGGTGCATTCCGGCACGGTGCGGGCAGCGCTTGCCATCGCGCTGGAAATGGCGCCGGAACCGGCGCTGCGCTTTGCCATCGATCCTTTGTCGCTGACACGGATCGATCGGTTGACAAATGGCTGGCGCGTGGTCTGCGTCAATTGCTGAAAACGCTTGGTGCGAACCAGGGTGGCTACCCGGAGGGACAGATGCGAAAGATCTTCGTCATCGGCATTGGCGTCGGCGATCCCGATCACATGACGGTCCAGGCGATCAAGGCGCTCAATCAGGTCGATGTCTTTTTCATTCCCGACAAGGGAGCCGAGAAAGCCGCGTTGCGCGACTTGCGAACCACGATTTGCGAGCGCTTCATCGACAATGCGGATTACCGCACCGTCGATGTCGATATCCCGCAGCGGGCGACTTCCGGCGACTATCTCGCCGGCGTCGACCAATGGCATGGCCGCCTCGCCGACATCTATGGGCGCCTGTTCGAGCACGAGCTTGGAGAAAACGAAGTCGGCGCCGTCCTGGTCTGGGGCGATCCTGCGATCTACGACAGTACGCTGCGGATCATTGAACGCGTGCGTGCCAACGGGCTCGCTTTGGACTTTCAGGTCATTCCTGGGATCAGCAGCGTGCAGGTTCTGGCGGCGAAACATCGCATCGCCTTGAATCAGAATCGGAGAAAGTGTGCTGCTCACCACCGGACGCAAGCTCGCCGACGGCTTTCCGGGCGAATTCGGCAGCGTGGTGGTCTTGCTCGACGGCGCGCAGGCTTTTGCAGATCTGACCGAAGCGGATCTCGATATCTACTGGGGCGCCTATCTGGGAACCGAAGACGAAATCCTGCGATCGGGGAAACTCGCCGCGGTCAAGGACGAGATCGCGGCGCTGCGCAAGCGCGCGCGCGAACGGCATGGCTGGATCATGGACACGTATTTGCTGCGCAAGTCCGATCCGGACGGATGATGAACCGCGCCGCGACCGCGGCGAGGTCTTGATTGCAATCAAACGGTCCGGCGGCCATGCTGGCGTCCCCGATGAAAGAGAAGACGATGGAATCCCAGGACATTCAGGCCGACGCCGAATTTTCCGCCGCCGAGCGCGATGCCGTCTACAAATGTATCTTCAACCGCCGCGACGTACGCGGGCAATTTCTCCCCGACCCGATCCCCGATCAGGTGCTGGCGCGCCTGCTCAACGCGGCTCACCGCGCGCCGTCGGTCGGATTCATGCAGCCCTGGGACTTCATCGTGGTCAGGGACCCCGCCATCAGGCAAAGGGTGCGGGATTCGTTTCAGGCCGCGAACCTCGAAGCTGCCGCGATGTTCGAGGACGAGAAGCAGAAGACCTACCGCCGGCTCAAGCTGGAGGGAATCGTCGATGCGCCGATCGGGATTTGCATCACCTGCGACCGCAGCCGCACCGGCGCGGTCGGGCTCGGGCGAACCCATCAGGCCGACATGGATCTCTACAGCGCGGTCTGCGCGGTGCAAAACCTCTGGCTTGCCGCCCGCGTGGAAAATATCGGGGTCGGCTGGGTCAGCATTATCAGGCATGACGATCTGCGCGCGGCGCTGGGCATCCCGCCGTCGATCCAGCCGATCGCCTATCTCTGCGTCGGCTATGTCACGCATTTCCTGCAGAAGCCTGAATTGGAAACCGCCGGCTGGCTGCCGCGGACGCCATTGTCCGACGTGGTGTGGATCGACCGCTGGCACGGGCGCGAGGCGTCCGATCCACTTCTTGAATGCCTTTGATCGCGGCTGAGCGATGCCCGATCTTACCGAACGGGAGGCTGACCCCGTGGACGTCAGGCCGAAACCACAGCCATGAGCGATCACGCCCGCCATACCGGGGCGATGCTGGCGAACTCCTGTTGCGGCGCCAAAACCCGCACCAGTGGATCGTGCCGCGCGCCGGCGGTGCGCGGCAAAAAGCGCTGCCGCATGCACGGCGGTGCGCCGGGATCTGTCTGGGTAGGACGTGGCCTGTCATGTCCTTCCGGCCGTGTTGCGATCTGCTTGCAGGTTGTTAGCAATGCCCCAAGGTCCTGCACTTCCTAATCGCAGCCACAGATCGGATGCCTGCCTTCGACGAAGCGCCCGGAAACCAAGGTCGCCGGGCGGGATCGCCTAGAATGTGAAGCCGAACCCGACGAAGCCGAGCGCATAATCCTTGTGCGAGTCCGCATAGCTGGTGGCGGTTCCGGTGAAGGTCTGCGCCAGTCTCAGACTGTCATTGAGGAGATAGTAGTACTGGAAGCCGGCCTTGACGTACCACTTGCCATAGCTTGCCGGCATGAATGTCAGTGGCGCAGTCGCGGTCAGGCCGGTCGAGAAAACGCCCAGGTTGCTCAACGCGCATGTCGTCGTCGCCAGCCCACAACCCGTGATACCGCGATTCCAGTATGACGACGGACCGACACTGACCCATGTCGGCGCGGTCAGCACGACGTTCGCACCGTACTTCTTCAGGTCCAACGTCGGCACCATGCCGAACTCAAAATAATACGAGTTGCCGCTGCCCCCGCTGACGCCGGTAACGACATCCGGCGAGCCATCCAACTCATCCCAGAACCTGACATAGGGCTTGAACGCGATCGGCAAGCCCCATGACGTATCATCGTAGGCGACCGTTACGTTAAGATGGCGCTCGGTGAGGAAGCCGCCTGGCGGACTCAGGAACTCGTCGTATTCGACGCTCGCCGACCAATCTCGCAGGAACGACACCTTGGTTCCGACAAACCAGTCGAACTCATTCCAGGAACCGACCTTGGGATCGTGCTGTTCAGTCCAGAACTCATTCGAAATGCCGCCATAGACGGAGACCTTGTTGAGCATGCTGTTCGCATTCTTGTAGAGATCGAACGAGAGGCCGGCCAGCGCCTGCGGAGCTAATCCCGTGTTGGTGACCAGCAAGCCACGGGAGGTGGAATAGTCGTTCCCGAACGTCATGTCGAAAAAGCCATGAATGTCCGACGACGGAGTTGATGGCGGTGCTTTCACATAAGGGACATCGGGATCCTGAAGATCCGCCGCCACCGCGATTGCCGGATTTACGATCGCGAGGGCGAACGATGCGACCAATCCCGAAGCCGCGAGCCGGCGTTGTATTTTCGATAGATGCTTCATGTAAATTTCTTCCAGTTGACTGCAGCCGGTGTCGGTCAATGAGCAATCCGACGTAACTTCATAAACGGCTGTCGAGTTTGCAGGCGGCGTGTTGCAAGCCACATGCCAGCAACAAAAGCCCTTGCATTTGAATCGCGATCTCGACGCAGCGATTCAGATAAGCCTTGCAGTTAAAGGCTGTTTCGCATTCGGCTCCCGTTCGACAGACGCATCGAACGCGGAGCGCGCGCGATAAAGAGGCGCAACAGAGCAGTGATTCAGCGCTGAGCGCGGTGCGAGACTGTTGGCGTTGACGAACTCGTGTTCCATTGCAGCGCGTGGGTAACGCCGACGTTATTGGCTGGCGCGACGATGCTTATGTAGGGCGATGCTTTCGATATCCGCAGGGCGCAATATTCTCGCGCTGAATGTGACGCGCTGACTGATGCCGATTGTACATTGCATTCGCTGGCGAGAAGCGATCGGTTTTTCGGAGCGGCGTTCGGAAATCAGGTCCAATCCCATACCGCTCAAGCCAACATGACCACCTGTGGATTGGCACACTCGGCACTTCGCATTTGTGCCAGGAGCGGAATCGAATTGTGATCGAAGAAGTTGGGCTAACCTTGTAGACCGTCGATTGCGCTCGCCGGGTTCAGCCCAACAACAGCAAGCCGCTGATGATCAGCATAGCTCCAGCGGTCACTCCATGAATTGCGAAGGCCGCAACCCTTGTTCCGCCGTGTCTCAAAACGATTACTGCGTCGGCGAGGGGGATGGTGGTAGCGGCAAGCATGAACCAACCGAGCAGGTGGGCCGATTGATTTAGAATTAAAATGGTGGCGAACATCCCAGACGCAACGTCACGAACTGCCTTCGCCGATAGGTACGCTTCCCAGCGCGGATCAGGACCGACAGACACACCATACGCTGTGGCGGCAGCGTGAGGGGCAAAGACGAAGCGCGCGCCAATTAACACGATACCCAGGGCAATAACGCCGGATAGCCAATATCCAATGATGACAGTCAATTGGCTCTCCTCGGCAAACTTCGGCGCGACAACCGCTCTACCTCGGAAATAATCGGAAGCAGAGTACCACATTCTGCCGGTCTAATACGTAGCGCGTACGGCGATTGCTTCAAGACCCGGGGCATCCCGTAGAAACGTCCGAATCAATCAGGTCAGTTTTGGGTCAATCGCTACCGAAATGGCCTATCCTTAATGGCCTATCCTTGCCGAGTCCGCTTTTAGCCCGATAGCGGCATGAAGGACGAAGCCCAAGACCGTTCGGCCGCTGCGGCCTTCTATGCCACCAGTTATCCGGCAGAACCCCGTGAACAAACGCGCACAAACGTGAAATGATCTTGATAGAGCAACGCTGATTTTGTCGCGAATTTCCCGCCAGGGTACTGCACTCATAACGGCCTGGTTGCAGGTCGACTAGCGCCGGGCCCATCAACCAAAACCGCTCGTCTCAATTCGAGCGCGGAGTCCCGCCACGGCTGCCGGCTGCATCAGCAGATTCAAGTTTGCGGCTCTGCTCGTCCAGGGTCCGGTGCGCCTGGCGGTTCAGTTCGTCGGCGAGATAGAGCGCGGCTTCCGGCGGCAGCAGCAGTTGCACCAGCGCTTCAGGGGCGCCGGCGTCCGAACCCGGCTCGCATTGCAGCACCAGCTTCAGTGAGCCCGGCTCCTCGGGGCTGAGCACCCAGCCGCGCAATTGCCGAGCCTGCCCCTTGGCCTCGAATTCATCCATGCTCATCTCCCCGGTTTTTGGCATCGCAACCGCATCCGCGTGAAGGCGTCCCTGACGAGCGCCGTGCTGCCGCACAGCCTAATCGCTATATTAAGATGGATATAGCGCTTTTAGTCTGATTCCCTGTCTCTCCTCGGCCTGTCAGCATTCTCGTCGTTCAAAACCCGGACGCGATCTCGGTAAGTCTTCGATGCGCCGCTTCGCGCGCGGCCTGGCTAGGCGCGGCCGGACCGACGGTCGGGCCGATCGGAACGAAACGCTGGTCGCGCAGTCCGATGAAGCGCAGAACGTCGCGCAAATAAGGCGTCGCCATGTCGGTGCGGCCGCGGTTCATGCCGGTGACGAAATCGCCGCCGCTCGCCAGAATAACCAGCGTCGGCCGGTTCCTGAGCAGCGGGCTGTAGCCGCTGTTCGGGTCGAAGCTGAAAGTCAGGCCCGGCTGCACGATCAGATCGATATATTGCTTCAGCTTGTAGGGGATCCCGAAATTCCACATCGGGGTCGAGATCAGCACGCGATCGGCGATGGCGAGTTGCACCACCATGCGTTCGATGACGGCGAAGGCGTCGCGCTGCGGACCGTCGAACGGCCGGCCGGACTGGCGGGCATATTTCGCCTCCAGTGCGGCGCCCTGGAAATCGGGCAGGGTTTCTCGCCACAGGTCCAGCGTATCGACGTCCCAGCCGGGATGGGTCTGGTTGAAGCGATCGACGAACAGGTCCGCCCCCGCGCCGGAGGCGGAATCGCGCCGCGGCGAAGCCCGCAGATGAAAGAGTTTAGGCAAGCGCCCGTCCTCCCCGAATTGACGCCCCGCCTCAGCCGAGCGCCGCGATGACTGTGTCTGCGTTGGTGACGACCGAAACGTTCTGCAGCGCGAAATTGATCGAGGCGTTGTGCCATTCCGGATTCATGGTCGAGCAGCAATCCTCCGGCACCACCATGAAATAGCCCTTGTCGGCGCCGGTACGGGCGGTGTGCTCGACCGACATGTTGGTCCAGGCGCCGGTATTGATGATCATGTCGCGCTTGCCGCTCTTGAGCAGCGTCTCCAGCCGGGTGCCTTCCCAGGCGCTCATCCGCATCTTCTCGACGATCAGGTCGCCGGGCCTCGGCTCAAGGCCGGCGACCGGCGCCGCGCCCCAGCCGCCGCGCGTCATCGCGTTGCTGTCGACCAGTCCCTCGAACAAAGGCGCGTTGAGCGTCATGCCGGGCGCGCCGGGCTCGACGATGAACCAGACATGGATGATCATCACGCCGCGCGCGCGGGCGGCGTCGGCGACGCGGCGGATGTTCTCGACCACGCGCTGCGAGCGCGCATGAACCGGCGAACCGGAATCGGCGAAGGCGCCGCCTTCGCCGATCACGTCGTTCTGCATGTCCTGGATGATCATGGCGCAGCGCCGGGGATCGATGCTGAGGCCTTCGCCGGAGAGGGGCGCCCGCTCGGCGCTGCCTGACGACGGCGCCGCCCGGCCGGTCGCGGTCATATAGGGCTCGTTGCGCGGCCCGACCTTGGTGCTGACGGTGTAGACCGAATGGGTTGAGGTCATGAACAGGGTGCGGAAATCCTCGCCGCCCCACGACAGGTTGGCGACCAGCTCGGGCACCCGCACCTTGCCGATCAGATCGCCCGAGGACGCATAGACCCAGACGCCGCCGGGAGCCGTGACCCAGATATTGCCGCGCGCGTCGCATTTCATGCCGTCCGGCACGCCGGCTTCCAAAGTGGAGCGGATGCCGCTGGCAAACACCCGCCCATTGGTCAGCGTGCCGTCGCCGGCGACGTCGAACACGCGGATCAGCGTCTGCGCGGTATCGTTGACGTAGAGGCGCTTCTCGTCGGGCGAGAAGCAGAGGCCGTTGGGCTGGTCGAACAGATAGCGGTCGACCAGCAATTGCGGTGCGCCGCCGCCCGGCGGCACCCGGTAGACGCCCTGGAAGCCCAGCTGCCGCGGGCGCTCGACGCCATAGACCGGCATCCGGCCGTACCAGGGGTCGGAGAAATAAATCGAGCCGTCGGAGCGCACGCAGACGTCGTTGGGACTGTTCAGTTCTGATTTCTCGAAATGCGAAGCCAGCACCTCGCGCCGTCCATCCGGCCGCTCGCGGATCAGCGACGAGGTGGCGTGCTCGCAGACGATCAGGTTGAGATCGGCGTCATAGGTCATGCCGTTGCATTTGTTCGAGGGACGGCGCACCTCGGCGACGCCGCGCTTGGCGTCCCAGCGGCGCCGGACGTCCGCCGGCATGTCGGAAAACAAGAGATAATGCTCGACCGGATGCCAGATCGGTCCCTCGGTGAACGTAAAGCCGGTGCCCAACTGCCCGACCGCCGCGTAGGGATCAATCAGAGCCTCGAACTCGGGCTTCAAAACAGCATGCGTCATCGCAGCAATCCTTCATTGTCGCTCAGGCCGGGAACCATTGGCGCTTGGGATAGGACTGGACAATCGGGCCGGGGACCGAATCCTGCAGTCGGCCCGTCACCACCCCGCCCTCGACCTTGCAGGGCCGGTCGTGGATCGGCAGCAGGAAGCGGGCATTGTTGACCAGCTTCTTGATCGCGCCTTTTTCGGCGCGCTTCGACAGGCCGTGGTTGCCGGTGGTCTGCGGCTCGGCGTCATGGATCTGCCGGAACGGCTCGACCAGCTGATCGTTGATGTCGTAGAGCACGTCGCCGCATATCGTCGCGACGCCTTCGTCGGTGTGAACATGGATGTTCATCGAGCCTTCGGTATGCGCGCCCGCCGCCTCGAGATAGACGCCGGGGATCAGCTCGACCATACCGGTGATTTCCAGATCCATCAGACGCAGCGCGCTCTTGGTGTGCAGCCGGTCGATCAGATGCTTGATGTCTGGCGCGGGATATTGCGGATGCTGCAGGCCGGAGACGGAATATTCCAGCTCCTTGCGATTGACGATGACGGTGGTGTTCATCGGGAACAGGTCGTCCTTGCCGGCGTGATCGATATGCAGATGCGTGTGGGCGACATAGCGTACGTCGCCCATGCGCACGCCGTGCTTGGCAAGCTGGTTCTCGATCATGTTCTCATGGAACTGCAGCCCGCGCATCCCCAGCGTTTCCATGATCTGGTTGGAGCGATAGCCGGTGTCGACCACAATGGGATAGGCGCCGCCGGTGATGAGAAATCCCAGCGTCAGCACCCGGCGGGTGCGGCCGCAGTCACGCCCCAGCACGAGGAAGCTGGATTCCAGCTCGATGTCGCCGTAGTCGAGAATCTTGATTTCCAAAGCCATGATATCCTCCCCTTTTGGTGCGGGCGTTCGCCCTAATTCGCCAAGTGATAGACGCGCATCGCGGTGTCGTGCAGCACCGCGCGCTGTTGCTGCGGCGACAGATATTCGACGGCCTTTCGATGGGCGTCGACCAGGTCGGCGTAGGACGTCCAAAGCTTTTCGATCGGAAAGTTCGAGCCGAACAGGCAGCGCTCGGCGCCGAAAATCGAGACGGTCTCGCGCACGATTTCGGCGATATGCGCGGGATCGTTGCGGTGCAGGAAGGTGCCGAGGCCGGAGAGCTTGGCGACGATGTTGGGGCAGGCCCCCAGCCGCACCATGCCGGCGCGCCACTCCGAGCGGCCGGCCTGCGAAAGCTCTTCCAGCATGCCGGCGTGCTGCAGCACCAAGGTGACGTCGGGGCATGCCTCGGCAAGGCTCGCCGCGTCCGGCATTTGCGAGGCGAAAACCTGGAGATCGAAGCTCCAATTATAATCGGCGAGACGCGCTACGTTGCGCTGGATCTTCGGATCGAGCGGCAGGTCAGGCCACGCGGCAAAGCGATAAAGCGGGTTCTCGTGCCAGTGCAGCTGCATCCGGACGCCGCGCACCAGCGGGTGGCGCGCGAGCCGGTCGAGCTGCGGGCGCACGTCTTCGACCGAAAAATCGGCGTAGGCGACGATGGCATGCGGCCAGCCGGTCGCTTCGGCGGTGCGCTGCACCCAGACGGCTTCGTCCTCGTAGCGTTCCTTGGGCCAGTTGGTCTGCACATAGACCGATTTGACCACCCCGGAATCCGACAGATCGGCGCGGAACTCCTCGATCGGATAGTCGCGACGGACCGCCTCGTAGGGCCCGAAGATGCGAGGCTGCATCGGGCCGGTCAGCCAGGGCAGGTCGGCTTGGCGCCAGATGTGGTGGTGGCTGTCGACGATGGGGATCATGCGGCTTTTCCATGTGCGAGCGCGAGGACGTGGTCGACGATGACAGGCGTCGAGCCGCCATCGGCCATGTCGTCGACGAAACGCGAAATCGCGATCAATGCTTCGGTCTGCGGCTTGAAATTGCTGCCGACGGCGAGCGGCGTCAGCCAGCTCAGCCGCCAGGCGCGGCGCGACAGCTTGGCGACCGCATCGCTCATCGCAAACGGATCACCGCGCTCGAGCCCGTCGGAAACGATCAGCACGGCGGCGCCGCGCGCATAGCCGGCGAAGCGGGGCACGGCGAGAAAAGCCTGCAGCGCGTCGCCGATGCGGGTGCCGCCGTCCCAGTCGCTGACCAGCCGCGCCGCGACGGCCAGCGCCTGTTCGCGCCGTTTGAGACGCAGCGGCCGCGTCACCCGCGTCAGCCGGGTGCCGAAGGTGAAGATCTCGATGCTCGGGCAGGCCTGGGTCAGCGCATGGGCGAGGCGCAGATTGTCCTCGGTGCGCGTCTTCATCGATCCGGAGACATCGATCAGCAGCAGGATTTTTCGCGGCCGCTTGCGGCGCTTCAATCGCGCCAGCTTCAACACTTCGCCGTCGTTGCGCGCGGCGTCGCGCAAGGTCCGCCTGAGATCGACCAGCGGGCCGCGACGCCCGCGCATGCGCCGATAGCTGCGCCGTCGCGGCAGACGCGCCGGCGCCTCGCGTACAAGCTTGCGCAACGCCTCGTCGCGATCGGCGAGACCGAAACGGCGTTCGATCAGAGTTTCGACGCGGGTGGCGGCTTCTCCTGATTCGTTGGACTCGTCCGCTGTCGGCGGTTCGCCCTCGCCGCGCTGCTCCTCCTGCACCCGCACGATGTCGTCGTCGTCCTCGGCGTCGCCGAGAATGGGGGCATCCTCGCCGAGAAAATGGATTCGAAACAGTGCGTTATAGGCGCTGTGGCGCTCCGGCGGCGGGGCCAGCATGGCGAGGCCGGCGCGGCGGATGTCCTCGGGATCGCGCGGGCCCAAAAGCGAGATCGCGGACAGGAACGACGTCGTCTGTTCCGGCGCGATCGCAAAGCCGTTGACGCGCAGCAGGCTGACGAAGCTGAGGAAAGGCCGCGCGGCGCGCGGCAGCGGATCGAACTCGCTCATGCGGCCGACTCGGCGATCAGCGCGTCAAGCCGGCCGGAAATGAAGGCGAGGTCTTCCTCGTCCTTTAGCGCGACGCCGATCGCGCGCTTGAACGCGTCGGGCCAGCGCGCGCCGCCCCGATGCAACAGCGTCGCGGCTTCCGCCCAATCGACCGCCTCGGCGATCCCCGGCGCCTTGCTGAGCGGTTCACGCCGCAGCTTGCCGACCGCCTTGACGATGGCGCGGGCGGTCGCCTCGGCGACGCCGGAGGCGCGCATCATCACGATGCGGGCTTCGCGTTCCGCATCGGGATAGTCGATCCAGTGATAGACGCAGCGCCGCCGCAGCGCCTCGTGCAGATCGCGGGTGCGGTTGGAAGTGAGGATCACCACCGGCCTTTCGGCCGCGCGCAGCGTGCCGCGCTCGGGAATCGAGATCTGGAAATCGGACAGGAATTCGAGCAGGAACGCTTCGAACTCCTGGTCGGATCGATCGATTTCGTCGATCAGCAGCACCGTCGAATCCGGCGCGCGCAGGGCGGCGAGCATCGGCCGTTCGATCAGGAAGGCCTCGCCGTAAATATCGATGCTCTGATCGCCGGCCTGCCGGATCGCCAGCATCTGGCGCGGATAGTTCCATTCGTAGAGTGCGGCCGAGGCGTCGATGCCCTCGTAGCATTGCAGGCGGATCAGCTTGCGGGCCAGCACCGCGGCGATCGCCTTGGCGGCCTCGGTCTTGCCGACGCCGGGCGCGCCTTCCAGCAGCAGCGGTTTGCCGAGCGCCAGCGCCAGATAGGCCGAGGTCGCGATCGCCTCGTCCGCCAAATAATAGGCCGAACGCAGCGCACGCTCCAGCGCCTCCGGACTGTCGATGCCGACAATATTGGAGCGGACGGCCACCGATTACCGCCTCGCCTGCGGCCGGGCGCCGCCCTGTGCACGAATCGCGCGCAGCACTTTTTCCGGCGTGATCGGCAAATCGTCGATGCGGACGCCGACCGCGTTGAAGATCGCGTTGGCGACGGCGGGCAATACCGGATTGGCGCACATCTCGCCCGGACCCTTGCCGCCGAACGGCGCATCGGGCGCCGGTCGCTCCAGCACCGCGATGTCGTGCGGGCAGATGTCGCCCGGACCCGGCATCAGGTATTCGGTGAAATCGCGCGGTCCGTGGCTGATGTCGGGATAATACGGCTCCGGGGTCTCGTAGAGCGCGTGGCTGACGCCCATCCAGGCGCCGCCGACCAGTTGCTGCTCGACCATGCGGGGGTTGAGCGCGCGACCCAGTTCATAGGCGCTGTCCATCTTGATCATGGTGACTTCGCCGGTTTCGTCGTCGACCTCGACTTCGGCGACCAGGCAGGCATGCGCGTAGCAAGTGGCGGGCGACATTTCGCCGGTTTCCGGATCGACGGCGGAGAGCGGAACCAGGAAAATCCCGCGGCCGGATATGGTGCGGCCCTGCTTGAACTGCGCGGCGATCGCGACGTCCTTGGTCGAGATCGAGCGATGCGGGGCGCCCTTGACGTGAATGTTGCCCCGCCCGTCGGTCTCGAGGTCGGCGACGTTGACTTCGAGTTCTTCGGCCGCCGCCTCCATCATCACGCCGCGCGCCTCCTGGGCCGCGGCGATCACGGCATTGCCGACGCGATGGGTGCCGCGCGAGGCGAAGCTGCCCATGCAATGCGGCCCAGTGTCGGAATCGGCGGTGTCGACATAGACGTCCTCCACCGGGACCCCGAGCGTTTCCGCGCAAATCTGCCGGGTCACGGATTTCATGCCCTGTCCGAGATCGATCGATGACAGCGCCACCGTGAACTTGCCGCTCGGATTGGAATGGACCAGGGCCTGGCTGGGGTCGCCGCCCAGATTCATGCCGATCGGGTAATTCATCGAGGACATGCCTCGGCCGCGAAGCTTGGTCATGATCAGCGTCTCCTTCCGAACACCGACGAAAAGCGGGTCGCGCCGTGCGAACTCGAGGCCGGGGCGGGCGGGGGGGCATGTGGTGGTGGCGGCGGCAGAGGCGCGGGCTCGGGCGCGAGCGGCGCGACCGTGCCGCGATCGTAGCTGGTGCGTTGTTGCGCCGCCGCCGCCGGCCGGGCCGGGAACGAGATCGCTGCATCGCGCGGCGTCAGGGTAATCTGCGCGCGCTCACCGCCGCCGTCCTTGAGCGAGGAGGCGCGCTTGAATTCCTCGCCGATTTTCCACTTCGCCTTTTCGGCGGCGACCTGGACGCATTCGATCAGCGCGGTGTTCTTGGCGATGCGCCGATGCGCCTTCATGTCGCCGTCGCGATAGGCGTTGAGGATCCGGAACTCCATCGGATCCATGCCCACCAGATGCGCGAGCTTGTCCATCTGGCATTCCAGCGCGAAATCGAGCGCGGTGACGCCGAAGCCGCGCATCGCCGTCGACGGCGTGCGATTGGTGTAGGAGCAGAAGACTTCGGCATGGACATTGGGAATGGTGTACGGGCCCGGTATATGCGCGACGCATTTGATGACGGCGTAGCTGGAAAGCCGCGTATAGGCGCCGCTGTCGAAATAGCTGCGCACCTGGCGCGCCATGATCCGGCCGTCGCGCCGCACCCCGTCCTTGACGTAGATGCGCTCGGCGCCCCGCGGGGAGCCGAATTGCATCTCTTCCTCGCGGCCGAACACGTAGCGCACCGGCCGGCCGGTCAGCATCGCTCCGAGAATCGCCAGCGGCTCGGTCATGGTGTCGACCTTGCCGCCGAATCCTCCGCCCACCGTGCCGCCGATGAAGTGCAGTCTGTTGGAAGGGATGTCGAGAATTTTCGCGCAGGTATCGAGCGAAAAGAACAGCGCCTGGGTCGAGGTGTAGACGACATAGCGGCCGTTGGTGTCGGGAGCGGCGATCGAGCCGTTGGTCTCGGTCGGCGCGTGTTCGATCGGCGACATCTGATAGCGGTGTTCGATCACGTGATCCGATTCGGCAAAGCCGCGCGCGACATCGCCGAAGCGAAGCTTCTGGTGGTCGTACTTGTCGTGGAAGGTGAAGCTGTTCTTCGGGTAGGTCTCGTTGACCACCGGCGCGCCGGGCTTCAGCGCCTCCTCGACGTCAAACACGCTCGGCAGCGGCTCGTAATCGACCCGGACCTTGGCCAGCGCCTCGAACGCCTCGCGCTGGGCTGTCGGCCACCACCGCGACCACTGGTTCGCCCTTGTAGCGCACCTTGTCGACGGCCAGGGTCGGCTCATCGTCAATGCCGAAATTGATCAGGCTGAGCAGCGTGTTGAGATTGCGCGGCACGTCGGAGCCGCGAATCACACGGCGCACGCCGGGCATCTTTTCGGCCTCCGCGACGTCGATGCGCCGGATCCGCGCATGGCTATGCGGGCTGCGCAGCACCTTGAGGTGCAGCATGCCCTGCAATTTGTGATCATTGAAATAGGTCGAGGTCGCGGTGACGTGCCCGAGCATGTCCTGGCGCTGCGTGCCCTTGCCGATTTCCTTGAGATTGTCGTCGCGCTCGTCGGCGAAGATATCCTTGCGAAGTTCGAACATGGCGAAATCCTTCAGGCGCGCGTGGCGCCGCTGCTGGTGGCGGCGGACAGGATGGCGTTGATGATGGGCTCGTAACCTGTGCACCGGCAGATGTTGCCGCTGATCGCCTCGACCACATCCTGCCGTGAAGGCTGCGGGTTGTGATGGAGCAGCGCCTTGGCCGCCATCAGCATGCCGGGGGTGCAGTAACCGCATTGCGCCGCGAAATGCTCCATGAAAGCCTTTTGCAGCGGATGCAGGGCCGGCCCGGTCTTCAGGCCGTCGGCGGTCTCGATCGAACGGCCCTCGGCCACTTCGGCCAGCGTGACGCAGGACAGATGCGCCTCACCGTCGATCAGCACGGTGCAGGCGCCGCAGCCGCCCTGGCCGCAACCGAACTTGGGTGAGTGATCGCCGACGCCGTCGCGCAGCGCCACCAGCAGGCTGTCGCCGCCTTCGACGAAGACGGCGACCTCGTGGTCGTTGTGGCGGAACTGTAAAGCGGTTTTGGCCATGGCTTCGATCCCTCTCAGGCTTCCTGGCCCAGCAACACGCGGCGCAGATGGATGCCGGCGACTTCGCGGCGATACCAGGTGCTGGCGATCGCGTCGGTGGCCGGCGAAGTTCCCTCCGCCGCAACCGCGACGGCGGCGGCGACTCCGGCCTCATCGAGCATCCTGCCCTCCAGCGCGCGTTCGGCGGATTTGGCGCGGATCGCCGCGGGTCCCATGGCGCCAAAGGCGATGCGCGCGCCGGAGACCCGTCCACCGACATTGGGGACGTGGACAGCGAGCGAAATCACCGAGGCGCCCTTCGGCTTGACCCGCGAAATCTTGCGGTAGCGAAAGGCCTCGGCGCTGGCGGGCCGCTCGCAGGAGACGCTGATCACCACCGAACCGGCGGCGCGGTCGCGCCCGGCGAAAAACTCTTCCATGGGCATGTCGCGTACGCCGTAGCCGCCTTGGATCGAAACCGTGGCGTCCAGCGCGAGCAGCGCGACGCCGAGGTCGCCGAACGGGGCGGGAGCGAACAGATTGCCGCCGACGGTGCCCATGTTGCGCACCGCCGGGCCACCGATCGAGCGCGCCACCGCATGCAGGAAAGCGAGATCGCGCTCGCGCAGGATCTGCGCCAGCGTCACGCCGGCCCCGATGGTGATGCGTCCACCGCTTGCCCGGATATTGCTCATGCTGCGGTCCTGCACCCGCACGATGGTCGAAAACGTAAGATCGCCCTCGTTGACCGCGCGCATCACCAGCGTTCCGCCGCCGATATAGCGCGCGCCGCGTTCGGAGGAGAGCGCGCTGGCCGCCTCGGGGATCGTTGCAAAAGTCTTTACGCTCACAGGCATGATGAGATTTCCTTGTTCATGCCGCCTCGCTCAAATGTTTGCGGACGGCATCGAAGCCGGCCTGATAGATCATCTCGCCCACCATCTCGACCAGTCGCTGTTCCTCGCCCGCGTGGGTCGTGAAACGGCATTCCCAATGCCAGAAGGTGCGGTCGCCGTCGGTGACCGGCAGCAGACGGACATGGGCGACATAGTTGAAGAGCGGGATCGGCGTATCCAGCAGGCAATAGCTGAAGCTCTGTTCGAGGTCGGAAAGCGCCAGCAATTGCTCACGCAATTCGCCGCCGTCGGCCAGTTTGAAGCGACGGACGCAGCCGATCTTGTCGGAAGGCTGGCTGCGCTCGATCGCGCTGGTGGCGACCGCCGGGTGCCAGCGGTCGTGGCCGTTGAAATCGCGCAGCACGTTCCAGACGCGGTCGGTCGACGCGTTGATAATCGTGCTTTTGACGATCCGCGGCATGTCTCAGCCTCCGAATGCGCGCTTGAGCGCGTCAAAGCCGCCCTGGAACACGCCGCCGCCGATGGTGGCGATCAGATCGGCTTCGCGATCGGGCGCGCAATCGAACTCGGCGGTCCATTCGACGAACGTGCAGTCGCCGTCGGTCACCGGCGTCAGCCGCAGCGTGGCGACATAATTCTCCACCCCCATCGGCGATTCCAGGATCGAATAGGTGCAGAACAGCTCGTAGTCGGAGAGGCCAAGCAGTTTCTCGCGAATGCGGTCGCCGTTGCGCAGGCGAAAATCCCGCACACAGCCGATCTTGTCCGAGGGCTCGCCGCCCTCGATGCGGCTTTCGCCGATGGCGGGATGCCAGTTCGGCATGCCGTTGAAGTCGCGCACGCGCGCCCAGACCCGGTCGGAGCGGGCGTTGATCACGCTGGAAACAAAAACTCGGGCCATGGTCTACCTCAGGGTTTCTTGCGCGGCGAGCCGCCGCCGGCGGGACTGTCGGGCGTGGCGCCGGCCGGCGGCAGGACGTCGGGATCCCGCTTCGGCGCGGCTTCCTTGCGGATGCCCTGCAGGTCACGGGCCTCGCGGATCAGGCCCTGCATTTTCGAGAGGCTGCCGCCCTCGATGCCGATTTCGGACAACACCGAGTTCGATCAGCGGCGCCTGCACGCGATAGCGCAGCGCCGAATCGATCACCTCGTCGGTCGCGTTGCGCCCGCTGCCGCCCGAGCCGGAGCCGTTGAGGCCGTCGACATGCAGGATGCGGATGCCCTCGATCTTCTCCATCGGCTTGACGCTCTCGCGCACGATGCCTTCGATGTGCTCCAGCAGCTTGCGCTTGAACAGCGATTGACGCGCGCTGTCGGTGAGCACGTTCTCGGCCTCGTTGATGAGCCGCTGCGCCTCGGCTTCGACGGCGGAGCGGATGCGCTGGGCTTCCGCCCCGATCCGGGTCTCCTCGGCTTCCTTCTCGGCGATAAGGACCTCGATGGTCTTGCGGCGCCGCGCGATCTCGCTGTCGCGCACCGTGATGGCCCTTTCCTGGGCTTCGGAAGCGTGCGCCCTGGCGTTTTCCGCTTCGGCCTGCGCCGCCGAATGATCGAGCGATTTCTGGTAGAGGGCGATGGCCTTGTCCATCAGCGCGGTCTCGACCACCTTCTCGCGGTCGACCTCCAGCTTGCGCAGATCGCGTTCGCGCGACACCCGAGCCTCGTCGAGGCCGCGATCGGAGGCGATGCGGGAGCGTTCGATTTCCTCGCGCGAGGCGATTTCGGCCTCCTGCAGGGCCTGGACGCGGGCGATCTCCAGTTGCTCGATCGCGCGCCGGCGCTCCAGCCGCGCGGCTTCCATGACCTGCTCGCGCTCGACGTCGCTCTTCTCGACCTGCTGCTTGGCGAGGATTTCGGCCTGGCGCACCTGCCGGTCGGCGCTGATGCGTTCCGACTTCTTCGCGGACAGCGCGATGATGCGCTCCTCGTCGGCGAACTCGATCGCCTTCTTCTGGTCGATGTTCAGCACTTCGCGCGCCTTGGCGGACGCGATGCGGTCGGTTTCCAGCGCCAGTTCGACGCCGATGCGCTGACGCTCGATCGCGTCGCGGCTCTTGAGTTCGGCCGCGTCGAGCATTTCGGAGCGGGCGATCTCCAGGCCGCGGGTTTCCCGATCGGCCAGGATGCGCTCGGCGGCGACCAGCTTCTCCTGCGCGATCTTGGCGGCCTCGATGGCCTCGCGCGCCTTGATCTCCGCGGATTCGATGCTCTGGGTGCGGGCGATCTCGCGGCCGCGGATTTCCTGCTCCGAGGCGATGCGCGCGGAAGCGACGATATGGCGCGAGGAAACCTCGGCCTTGTCGAGCATTTCATTGCGTTCGATTTCGAGCGTGCGGGTTTCCTGTTCAGCCCGAATGCGCTCGGCGGCGAGCATCAGCTCACGCGCGATCTTCGCCGCCTCGGTTGCCTGCTGGGCGGCGATTTCGGCCGCTTCGATCGCCTGGGTGCGGCCGATTTCCAGCGAGCGGGTGCGCTCTTCCGACGCGATGCGCTCGGCGTTGATCGAGGTCATCTGCACGATGCGCAGCTTTTCCGTCGCCTCGCGGGCGGCGATCTCGGCTTCCTCGACCACCTGCGTGCGCTCGATCTCGCGCCGGCGCGTCTCTTCCTCGTTGACGATGCGCGACTCGCTGACCGCGCGCTCCTGCATGATGCGCGCCTTTTCGACGGATTCGCGCGCCTGGATTTCGGCTTCCTCGATCGTGCGGGTGCGTTCGATTTCCTTCTGGCGGACCTCGCGTTCGGAGGCGATCCGGGCGGTGTCGACCGATCGTTGATTGGCGATCCGCGCCTTCTCGATGTCCTCGCGGGCGGAAATCTCGATTTCCTCGACCGCGCGGGTGCGCTCGATTTCCTGCTGGCGGATTTCCCGTTCGGACGCGATCCGGGCCTCGTTGATCGCCTGTTCGTTGGAGATGCGGGCCTTCTCGATGGTCTCGCGGGCGGAAATCTGCGCCTGCTCGGCCTCGGTCTCGCGAAGAGCGCGCTCGCGCGCGACTTCGGTGCGCTGCACGGCGCGCCGCACCTCGATATCGCGTTGTTGTTCAAGCCGCGCGGCTTCGCTGTCGCGCTCGATGTCGAGCGCCTGGCGCTCGGCCTCGAGGTTGCGGGTGCGGATGCGGATCATCGAATCCTGTTCGATGTCGTTGCGCAATTTGCGCTTGGCTTCGATGTCTTCCATCAGCCGGGTCAAGCCTTCCGCGTCGAAGCGGTTGGAAGGATTGAAGAATTCGAGGTCGGTCTGGTCGAGATCGGTGATCGCGACCGATTCCAGCTCCAGCCCGTTCTGTGCCAGCGCTTCGGCGGCGGCGGCCTTGACCCGCGCGACATATTCGCCGCGCTGCTCGTGCATCTGCTCCATCGTCATTTCCGAAGCGACCGAACGCAGCGCGGAGACGAACTTGCCGGACAGCAGGGCGTGCAGGCGCTCGGGCTCGAGCGTGCGCCGGCCCAGCGTCGCCGCCGCGATCGAGACCGCTTCACGCGTGGCCTGCACGCGGACATAGAAATCGGCCTCGATGTCGATGCGCATGCGGTCGCGCGTGATCAGCGCGCCGCCTTTCTCGCGCACGATCGCCATCGGCAGCACGTTCATGTTGACCGGGGAATAGTCGTGAATGAACGGCAACACGAAGGCGCCGCCGTCGATCACGACCAGCTCGCCGAGGAAGCCGGTGCGTACGAACGCGACCTCCTTGGAGGAGCGATGGTAGAGCCAATTCACCACATAGACGAACACCACGATGACGATGATCGCGATGATCAGCCATAGGATCAGCGTGCCAATCAAAAGACCCGACATCTTGCTTACCTCCCCAACAGGCCGCCCTTTGGCGCGGCCCGAAAATCCACTACTCTAGCTTCGTCCGATAGCCTTGAACCGCTTGACCTGATCGGTCAGCGCGCGCTCGACCGGCAGGCGTTCCATCGAAGACGCGCCGTAGAATCCGTGGCAGGTCTTCGTATGTTTCATGATGAAGTCCGCGTCCTCGGGCTCCGAGATCGGCCCGCCATGCGCGAGCACGAGAATATCCGGCCGCACCCGCAGCGCCGCTCCGGCCCAGGCGTCGATCAAAGCGGGGCAGTCCGCGAGTTTCAGCGCGGTTTGCGCTCCGATCGCGCCGCCGGTGGTCAGGCCCATGTGGCAGACCACGATATCGGCGCCGGCGCGCGCCATCGCCTCGGCCTCGGCTTCGTTGAAGACATAGGGCGTCGTCAGCAGGTCGATGGCGTGCGCCTTGGCGATCATGTCGACCTCCAGGGCGTAGGACATGCCGGTCTCTTCAAGATTGGCGCGGAAGGTGCCGTCGATCAGGCCGACCGTCGGGAAGTTCTGTACGCCGGAAAACCCGAGCGCCTTGATCTCTTGGAGGAAGACGTCCATCTGCCGGAATGGATCGGTGCCGTTGACGCCGGCGAGCACCGGCGTTCGCTGCACCACCGGGAGCACTTCCCGCGCCATCTCGACCACGATCGCGTTGGCGTCGCCATAGGCCAGCAGACCCGCGAGCGAACCCCGGCCGGCCATGCGGTAACGGCCGGAATTGTAGATCACGATCAAATCGGCGCCGCCGTCCTGCTCGCATTTGGCCGACAGCCCGGTGCCGGCGCCGCCGCCGACGATCGGCTCGCCGCGCGCGACCATGGCGCGGAACCTTTCGAGCAGGGCTGAACGTTCGAATCTGGCCATGTCTACCTCGCCGCGCGTTTGCGAATGCCCGCGCGACCGTGCAGCACGCGAAACGCGGCGACGACGGCGGACGAGAATTCGGGATCGTTGATGTGGCGCTTGATGCGGATGAGCTGACGGTTGGTGGTCTGGCGCACCGTCTGTTCAAGCGCGCGGAACAGAGCGGCGTCGGCTTCGGGATCGTGGAAAGGCTGGCCCGGCGCATCGAGCGCGGAGACGCCGCCTTCGGGCAGGAAGAAACGCACCGGCCCGTCCATGCGATTGAGACGCTCGCCGATCCACCGGCCCATCGCGTCATTTTCCGCAGGCGTGGTGCGCATCAAGGTCACCTGCGGATTGTGAACCTGCAGGCGGCGGCCGGAATAGGCCACCGGAACGGTATCCCTGGCGCCGAAATTGACCATGTCGAGCGCGCCCACCGATCCGACATAGGGCAGGCGGGTGCGGATGAAGGCGCCGAAACGATCCTCGGTCGCGGGGAACACGCCGCCCATCAGGAGATCGCAGACTTCCGTGGTCGTGACGTCGATCGCGCCCGCCAGCAGACCGGAATCGACCAGCTTCTCCATCGATTGCCCGCCGACGCCGGTGGCGTGGAAGACCAGGCATTCCCATTCCTTGGCGAGTTCGGCCGAGATCTGCTGCACGCAAGGCGTGGTGACGCCGAACATCGTCAGACCGACGGCGGGCAGGTCGGTCGCGGCAGGCGCGGCGGCGCCATCGGCAAGCCGCGACTTCACCATGCCGATCACGGCTTGCGCGCCATTGCCGAGCACCTGGCGCGAAATTGAATTGATCCCTTGGACGTCGGTGACCGAATACATCATCGTGATGTCGGCGGGGCCGACATAGCGGCCGACATCGCCCGAGGCGATCGAGGAGATCAAGACCTTGGGCACGCCGATCGGCAACGCGCGCATGCCCGGCGCGACGATCGAGGCGCCGCCCGAGCCGCCGGCGCTGATGATGCCGGCGACGTCGGACTGCCGCTTGATCCAGGCTTCGAAAGCCTCCGCCATCGCGCTGACCGAGGCGCCGCGCTCGCCGTTGAAGACGCCGGGGCCGCCGCGCGAGTGGTTGAGCGCGATTTCCTGCGCGGTCACGTCGGTCGTTGCGGCCTTGCCGCTGGTCGAAACGTCGACCAGCCGCGTCCGCAGGCCGCTCGATTTGACGAGATCGCGGATGAAGCGGAGCTCCGTCCCCTTGGTGTCGAGGGTGCCGACGACGAGGACGGCTGGCGGTCCGCCTGGACGGGCGGACAGCGTCGGGGAACGGCGGCGCGCCGACTCATCGATCCGGGTGAACCCGGTCGAGAGGGTGCGCGCGGCGGCTTCGATACGCGCCGTGGGGACCGGCTGCGACCACCGCGTTGGCGCAATCGGATTGGAAACGTAGATGCGAATCGGTCCTGCGCTTGCGACCGGTACCGGCGCGCTCGCCGTCCTCGATCGTGGCGCGCCCGCCTGTTCTTCGTCGGCTTCCGGCTCGGCTTCGGAGTGGCGACCGACCCCGAGCAGGCGCTGCTGCAATTCGCGATCGGCGGCCAGCCGCTGCGAGTCGATGATGCGGTTGATCCGCCCATTGACCATGATCGCGACCTTGTCGGAAACCGAGGTGGCCACGCCGATGTTCTGCTCGATGACAAGGATCGCGATATCGCCTTCGTCGCCGAGCTTGACCAGCATCTCCTCGACCTGGTTGACGATCACCGGCGCCAGGCCCTCGGTCGGCTCGTCCATGATCAGCAGCTGCGGATTGGTCAGCAGCGCGCGCGAAATGGCGAGCATCTGCTGCTCGCCGCCCGAGAGCTCGCCGCCGCCGTTGTTCTTGCGTTCGGCGAGGCGCGGGAAGGTGTCATATATGCGCTCAGGGCTCCAGGCGCCGCGCCGCGCGCCGGCGCTGATGCGCAGATGTTCGTCGACGGTGAGCGAGCGCCAGAGCCGGCGCCCCTGCGGGACATAGCCGATGCCGAGCCGGGCGATTTGCGCGGGCTGCAGGCTCAGCAGATCCTGGCCGTTCATGCGGATCGAGCCGCTGGAGGCGCGCACCAGGCCCATGATCGTTTTGCAGAGCGTGGTCTTGCCCATGCCGTTGCGGCCGACCACGGAAAGAACGCCATGCTCGAGCGCAAGGTCGACGCCCTGCAGGGCGTGCGAGTGGCCGTAATAGACGTTGAGGCCGCTGATCTGCAGGATCGCGGCGGTAGGGGCGGGACGGCGCGGCTCAGCCATGTCCACCTCCCAGATAAAGCTCCTGCACCTCGGGATCGGACTCGATCTCTCGTGGCGAGCCTTCCTTGAAGATGCGGCCATTGTGCATCATCGTCACGCTTTCCACCACGCGCAACGCCACGTCCATGTCGTGCTCGATGATGATGTAGCCGATATGCGCGGGAAGACCCGACAGGATCTCGACCAGTTCCGAGCGCTCGGTCGGCGACAGACCGGCGGCGGGTTCGTCGA
This sequence comes from uncultured Alphaproteobacteria bacterium, assembly GCA_963734795.1. Taxonomy (GTDB): domain Bacteria; phylum Pseudomonadota; class Alphaproteobacteria; order Rhizobiales; family Xanthobacteraceae; genus Bradyrhizobium. The sequence continues at coordinate 421,888 of CAVTIW010000002.1, read as the reverse complement.
ACAGGATAAAGCGCGGCGCGCCGGCGAGCGCGAGTGCGATCTCGAGCTGTCGCTGCTGGCCGTAGCTCAGCTCGGAAACCAGCTGGTCCTTGACCGCGCTCAGGTGCACGGCCTGGACGAGGTTCTCGGCGGCATGAACCAGCGCGTCGGTGAGGCGAGGACGAATCAGCGAGAAGCGTCCGCGCGAAACGCCGCGGCAGGCGAGATACACGTTGTCGACCACCGAAAGGCCCGGAAACAGCGCCGAAATCTGATAGGTGCGGCGCAGACCGCGGCGGATGCGCTCGTAGGGCGGAAAGGCGGTGACGTCCTCGCCGAAGAAGCGGATGGTGCCCGAGGTCGGCAGAAAATCGCCGGTGACGCAGTTGAACAGCGTGGTCTTGCCCGCGCCGTTCGAGCCCAGCACCGCGCGCCGCTCGCCCGGGCGCACCGTCAGGGTCACGTCGGTCAGGGCGGCGAGCGCGCCGAAAAGCCGGGTGACGCCGCGCAGTTCCAGCGCATTGCCGGCGCCGACGGCGGACAGGCGTTGCGCGACGCTATCCATGGCCGCCGCCTCCCGGTGCCGCATTGCGGGAGGACAGGCCGCGGTTGCGCCACCGCATCCACAGGCCGATCACCCCGTCCGGCGACCAGAACACGATGACCAGGAAACCGATGCCGACCAGCAGGCGGAACCGGTTGCCGTCGAGCCCGATCGCGACCAGGAAATCGAGGGCGAAGGTGCGCAGGATCACAAAAATCAGGGCGCCGATGAACGGCCCGATCGGCCGCGAGATGCCGCCGACCACGGCAATCACCAGAATGTCGATGGCGTTGTCGACGCCCACCGACCCCGGGGAAATCTGCCCATTGCTCCACACCAGCAGGATGCCGGCGATCGCCGCGACCAGCGAGGCGAAGACATAGGCGGCGACGCGATGCGCATTGACGTTGAAGCCGAGCGCGGCCATGCGGCGCGGGTTGTCGCGCACGCCCTGCAGGGCGAGCCCGAACGGTGCGCGCGCAAGGTAGCCGGCCGCCCAATAGCAGATCGCGGCGAAGCCCAATGTCACATAGTAAAACGGAATCGGCGACCGCCAGTCGACGCCCCAGAATATCGGCGTGGCGATGCTGTTGATGCCGGTGTGGCCGTTGAAGATCGCGTAATTCTGGTTGACGAAATAGTAAAACGCCGACGCGATGGCGAGCGTGATCATGATGGTGTAGATGCCCACGGTGCGGACCGCGAGCGCGCCGGTGATGGTGCCGAACAGTGTGGCGAGCGCCAGCGCCATCGGCGCGGCAAGCCACCACGGCCATCCGAGGCTGAGGGTAGACAAACCGCTGACGCCGAAGATCGCCACCATGTAGCCGGAGAAGCCCGCGATCGTCATCTGGGCGAGGCTGACCATGCCGCCGTAACCGGCCAGAAACATCAGGCTGAGGCCGATCATTCCCAGAATGAACGACCAGGAAAAAATCTGAAACAGGATGAACCCGTTCACCAGCAGCGGCATCGCCAGCAGGATCACGGCGACAACCGCCGCAGCCGGATGGATGCGGTCGGTCCAGGTGACCGGTGCGGCGTCGATCGGCGCCGGTGGCACCGTGGGGCGTGTGATTTCGGCGATGCTCATGGCTCAGCGCCTCACCAGCAGGCCCTGCGGCCGTACCGCCAGCACCACCACCATGATCAGGAACGTCAGCACGATCGAATAGGTCGGGACGTAGACCGAGCCGAGCTGTTCGGCGAGGCCGATGATCAGGGCGCCCAATGCAGCGCCCGGAATCGAGCCCATGCCGCCGACGATCACCACGACCAATGAGGCCAGCAGAAACCGCGTGTCCTCGCCCGGAGAAATCGATTGAAAGGTGGCGCCGACGACGCCGGCCATTCCCGCCAGCCCGGCGCCGAAAGCGAACACCAGCACGAACACCAGCTGGATCCGCACCCCCATGCTCGAAAGCATGTCGCGGTCGTCGACCCCCGCGCGCACGATCATCCCGATGCGGGTCCGGTTGAGCACCAGCCACATCCCCAATCCGATCACCACGGAAGCGGCGAAGATCACCAGACGCACGATCGGGTATTGCAGATAGACCGCTTCGCCGGAGGATTTGACCGCCACCACGAACGGCAGCGGCGCCGGACCGACCAGCCAGGCCGGGGTCAGAACCTGGTAATAGTCGCCGCCGAACCCCCAGAGCATCAGGTCCGCAAGCACGATCGAAATGCCGATGGTGACCAGCGTCTGCCGCAGATCCTGCCCCTCCATGCGGCGGAAAACCAGAACCTGCAGGATCACGCCGAGCAACGCCGCCGCCACGAAGGCCACGACGAAGCTGAAAAGCCAGGACCCGGTCAAATTCTCGGTCGTGTAGCCGATATAGCCGCCGAACAGATAGATCGACCCATGCGCGAGATTGACGTTGCGCATCAATCCGAAGATCAGCGTGAAGCCGCTGGCGACCAGAAAATACAGCCCGCCCAGCGTGATCCCGTTGAACAGCGCGTTGAGAAAAACCTTCTTCTTGCCGACCGCCTCTTCCAAGCCTTGCGGCCAGGTCGCGAAGATCAGCCAGATCGCCAGCACGATGACAATCAGGATCAGGACCGACCAAATCGGATGACGTTCGACAAAGCAATTCATTCGAACACGCCCGCAAAACCGGCCGGCGCGAAGCGAATGCGCCGATTGTTCATCCTGCCCCTGGCCATGACGGCGCTCATCCTCCCGAACCTTTTCGCGGCTTGTTGGCGCGATCAAGGGGGGCAGTGTAGCGTCCCTATATTACGCGCGCTTGATCGTGAGTATCTTTTTGCGCGCGCTGGCGCCCGGTCGACGAGATCAGGTGCGGTTTCAGAGCAGCTGCGCTGCACCGCGATAGTCTGACGGCGCCATGCCGACATTGGACGCGAAGAAGCGCGTGAAGGCACTCTGCGAGGAAAAGCCGAGATCGAATCCGATGTCGGCGACCGGCTTTTCCGTCTTCACCAGCACGTCGATCGAACGCTCCATCAACAAGGTATTCAAATAGAGATTCGGCGTGACGCCGGTCTGGCTGCGGAACAATTTGTAGAAATGCGGCCGCGAAAGGCCGGATTCACGGGCCACGTCATCGAGCTGGATGTCCGCGCCCAGCCCCTCCTGAATGAGGCGGATCGACTTGCGAACGCGGAAATCGGTGACGTCTTCGAGGACGCGACGTTCCGGCGCCTCGCCCGGCCGCCGCCAGCTTTCGGCGAAGCAGGCGTCGATCAGGCCGCGAAGCTCGCGATCGAGTTGATCGAGCCCATGGGCGGAATAGACCATCGCGGCGGTGCGCCGGATCTGGCGGTCGATCGTCGAGGTCCGCCAGGTCAATTGACGGCCGAAGCGCAGGCGCGCGGAATCGCTGAAGGCGCCGGGGGTGAACCATTCCGGATTGACGTACAGAACGAAGAACAGCGCCCCCTGGCCGAGGTCGCAGGGTACGAAATTGTGCGGCTCCCAGGGGCAGACGGCGACGAAGGAGGACGTGGTCAATGGGCAGAGTTTATCGCCGACGGTGATGCTTGCGTCCGAGCCGCCGAGATGGAAAATCAGATGCCCTTCACGGTGCGCGTGGACGTTGAAGGGCCGGTTCAATTGATAAATCGTGGCGCGACCGAAGCAGCCATGAAACACGGCGATCGCCCTGCTCATGTGGATCCTCCCCGTGTTTTCGCCTTGTTATCTCTTATTGTCTCTCAGGTTCTACAAACCCGGGGAATATTGCAAGAGCGCGTTGAACCGGGGGGCGGTAATAGATCACCCCCCGGCCCATGGTTTGATGAGACCCGGCGGCTACGCAGCCCGCGCAGCCGCCTTCCAGGTCAGTTGTATTTCTTGCATTCCGGAACCGTCCGGCTCGGCAAGCCGATCTTCGCGAACACCTTCGGATCGTAGCCCAGGGTCTGGTTGACGTTCGGCACCACCGAGACGACCTTGCTGACCAGATTGCCCTTGCCGTCCTCGACCACCTCGGTCACGAAATTCGTGCCGATCGCCTGGCGGTTGCTGTCGAGCTTGATTTCGCCGTTCGGCGCCTGGATCACCAGCGTGTTGAGCGCTTCGCGAAGTTTCTTCTGGCCGTCGCTGAGGTCGCCGTTGACCTTTTGCAGCGCCTCCATCAGGGCCTGGGTGGCGCCGTAATAATTGGTCGCCAGCAAGGACGGGCTCGGGAAGCGCTTCTCCGGCGGGAACGCGTCCTGATAGGCCTTGACGAAAGCCTGCCAGCTCGGTGCGTCCCAGGTATCGGCCTGGCCGCTGGCGGAGACGGTGCCGATCAGCGCCTTTTTGGCGTTGCCCTTGGCCGACATGATGGTCTGGTCGACCATGATCGAGCCGCCGATCAGGTGCGCCTTGCCGCCGGCCTGCTGATACTGGTTGAGGAAGTTGACGGCGTCGCCGCCGCCCAAACCGAGATAGATCGCGTCGACGTCATCCGGCATCGCGGCGATGACCGAGGCGAAATCCTTGGTGCCGAGCGGCACCCACTGCCGGTTGGTGACCTGGCCGCCGGCGGCGCAGTATTCCAGCACGAGGCCGAAAACCTGGGTGTAGACGAAGGAGTAGTCCTCACCGACCGTGGCGATCTTCTTGTAGCCCTTGGTCTTGTAGATGTAGTTGCCGAGGCCGGCCTGCCACTGCGCGCCGTCCATGTTGAAACGGTAGAAATTGGGCGCCGGATCGACGTAAGTGGTTTCCTGCGCCCCCGAGCCGCCGTTGATGAAGGTGACTTCGGGATGGGTCTTGGCGAAATTCTTGACCGCGATGCCCTCGTCGCCCGACAGCGGCGAGATCATCAGCTGGACCTTGTCCTGTTCGACCAGCTTGCGCGCCGCGCGCACCGCCGAGTCCGGCGTGGCGTCGGTCGAGGCGATGATGAATTCCAGTTCCTTGCCGCCGACCTTGGTGCCGTATTTCTTGATGGCGGTCTGCAGGCCGCGGATGCCGTCTTCGCCAAGCACCGTGTAGGTGCCTTCCAGGGTCGCCGTGACGCCGACCTTGATCTTTTCCTGAGCCTGTGCGCCGCCCGCCAACATAAGGCAGCCCAGCGCGACTGCGCCGACGCCGATACTCCGCGTGACCATTGTGTCCTCCCCTGTGGATTTTCGTTCCGCGTTCTGTGCGCGCAACGTGTGTCGCCAATCCGATTTCAGCCTCGACTTCAAATCCTTATGAATTCAGTCGGCCGAGGACGGGAGACTAGCGGATATTAAGCTCGGGGCAGGCCGCGGCCGGATCCGTCCTTGACTTTTAGTCTCATTTTGTCTGCTGCTCCGCAGCATTTCATTCGCGCCCGCAACATGCCTCGTCTCGGGCACGCGCGAAAGTTTGCTGCATGCAACCGGCGGGGTCATGAGCCGCCGCCGCCATGTCCGAAAAGTGCCGACAGACAATTAAGTAAGTCTAAGTAATAAGTAAGTCTAAGTAAGTCCTTTAGGTGGCGCCCCTTCATTCGATTGCGTCGGCGCGGACGAGCGCGTCGCTGATCACTCCGGCAACCCCGCCTTTCGCAACGCTTCGGCGTACTTGGCAAAATCTTCCGGGCGAAACCATGTGACCCGGTTCTTGAGATTGGAAATGCGCAACTCGGGATCGAGCTGAAGCGCCCGTGCGATGAACCCTCGCGCTTCATTTAGACGCCCGGCGAGAGCGTTGGCTGCCGCCGCGACCCGGACGGCACCTAAAAAATGCGGCCGCTCCCGGCATGCCCTTTCCGCCAGCGGCCACGCTTCGCCGTACCGACCCGCGACAAAATGAGCAAGCGCGGCAATGATGTCTATCAAAAACATCAGGGGATCCAACGGACTAAGTCGCATGGCGCGGGCCGCGTGCTCGGCCGCCATATTCGCATCGCCAAGGAAAGCCCTCAATGTCGCACTGGCGATCCAAGCGGTCGCCAGGTTTGGATTGAGGATCAGCGCGCGATCGATCAACACAACGCCTGCTTCAACATCTTCGGCGACGTAGCCAAGCGCGACCCCGGAGAACGAGAGCGCAACCGCGTCGTCGTTACCCAACTCAGCCACGTGGCGGGCTAGTCGAGTGGTCTCAGCCGCCTCTTGCACGCGGTCGGTCATCCAGCCGTTGACCATGCGAAAAAAATAGCACCACGCGGCCAAGCCATAGGCCGACGAGAATTCAGGGTCGATCTCCATCGCCTTGTAGGACAGACGTAGGGCCTCGCTGACATCCTCCTTCGTCCAGCGATAAACGCTGGCCATTCCACGAAGGTAATAGTCATAAGCGTCGAGGCTGCCGGTTGGCTTGCGCTTGGCGCGCTCGATCTCAACCTTCTCCAGCTTTGCACCGATGGCGCTAACGACACTCGCCGTTACCTGGTCCTGTAAATCGAAGATGTCCTCCAGCCCGCCTTCAAATCGAGCAGCCCAAAGGTGCGCGCTCGTTGCGGCGTCCACGAGTTGTCCTGCGATGCGCACCCGGTTCCCCGCCTTGCGAACGCTGCCTTCCATCACGTAGCGCACCCCAAGCTCGCGACCGACCTGTTTCACGTCGACCGCCCGTCCCTTGTATGTAAAACTCGAATTACGGGCTATGACGAATAGGTGCTGGAAGCGCGACAGAGCTGTGATGATCTCTTCCACCATGCCATCTGCGAAGTACTCTTGCTCAGGATCACCGCTCATGTTCTGGAACGGCAAGACCGCTATGGAGGGCCCGTCGGGAAGTACGAGCGTCGGCCTCTCTTCTGCCGGGGTCCCGCTGCACGGAACTCGATACACGCGCACAGGTCGCGCGATGTTCTTAAGCTGCTGCTCACCCAAATCCTCAACGTCGAAGGCGATCTTGCCGCGTGTGTGATTTAGGACAGTCTGGGATATGCAGATGCCCCCCGGCTCGGCTAACCCCTCCAGTCGGGCAGCAATGTTCACTCCATCGCCATAGATGTCTCGGCCATCGACGATCACGTCGCCGAGGTTGATGCCGATGCGGAATTCGATACGTCTCTCCGCCGGAACATCGGCATTGCGTTCGTGCATGCCCCGCTGGACGTCGATCGCGCAGCCCAGAGCGTCCACCACGCTCGGAAACTCAACCAGCATTCCGTCGCCGGTTGTTTTCACGACGCGACCGCGATATTGCTTGTTCGCCGGGTCGATCAACTCGCGGCGATGCTCTTTTAGAGACACGAGCGTGCCTCTCTCGTCCGCACCCATCAGCCTGCTATAGCCGGCAATGTCGGCTGCGAAAATGGCGACGAGCTTGCGTTTGACCTGATCCGAAGCCATCGCGCTGGCTTCCCTTGCAGCGGGACACCGTCTGTCAATTACCGCAGAGCAGAGACGATAGCACGTTCTGCGACTTCGGTCCGGGATTTGGGGGCTGCATTCCCGGATGATTCCAGGCGTAATCATGTACGTCAGTGGTCAATCGCTACCGAAATGGGCAGTCCACCCATGTCTGCTTTTCCCCCGTTAGCGACCGAACTGCGGACATGGCGGGAGGTCCGAAACGTGCAAAGAACCGACATGTGACGACCGCATCGGGTGGTTCATTTCATGTTATCAATGGCGTTGCAGTTCGTTTGAAATTCAAGATGTCACTAACCAAGGTGGCGATACTACAATCTTGGATACTTGCTGTGACCCTTCAAATAGAACCCCGCCACGACCTCTCTCCGAATGAACTCGACGCAATTGAAGATCGCCTCTATGACCACAATAGTAGTGCAACCGGACGCCATGATGGTCGGGGCTTGGGCTTTGTAATCCGCGACGATGCGGGACAGATGGTCGGCGCCGCCGCTGGCTATACGTGGGCAGGAACTTCTGAGCTTAAACAGATGTGGATCGATGAGGCATATCGAGGACGCGGTTACGCGCGCGCATTGATTAATGCTTTTGTCGAGGAAGCGCGAAGTCGAGGCATCCGCCGGATTTGGGTGGCAAGCTATGACTTCCAAGCGCCGGGAATGTATGAAAAAGCAGGCTTCAGGCGCGTGGCGGAATTTGAGGGATGGCCCGAAGGCCACGTCAACGTACTTCTCTGCAAAACATTATAGCGTTGGGGAAGACTTACTGATCGCCCGATGTCCGGTCAGGGTCGAACCCGGAATTGGAGAACCATTCGCGGAGAGACCGCTCTGCCCCGATGAACGGACATCGTCAGACCGGGCCGACTGGTCCGTTTCGTGCCACTTTCGGACTTATGCAGCGCAGCTGGTTGTTCGATCGGTTTTGCAACACAGCCCACACGGACAGAAGTCCAGCGCACTCTACCCGCAGGACCGGGACAAAACCGTAACGAACGGCGATCCTTGTGTATCGGCTCCAAGAATATTGCCTCGGCATTCAACACCGATCACCGAACGCGATAGAATTACGAAGCCAGGTCAATCGCTTAGTAACGGACGAAGGGCTCAACCTTCGACGCCGATTGGGGGTCAAACTGCATGCCGATGCACAACGATTGGAATTGCCATTCGCCTGCCCCTGTTTCTCATTGGCATGGGCCAGGAATAAGACCGCACATGCCGTCGACATTGGAATCGCGGGGTTGTTCATTGTTGGAATTGCGGCGCTGGTCATCGACCCTGACCGGTTTGCGGCTTGCCTTGCGGGCATGATGATGTTCCGCTGCAGCGGTCGCTTGGATTGACGACGCTGCAATTAGCGCCGAGCAGAGAATTGCGACAAGCGCCTTTCGCATTTTGATCTCCTCGGGACCCGGCTACTCTTCGAGAAAACGGGGTTACAAGGGGTTTCCCCGGTCTACCGCTGCATTGACGCCAGGCCCCTTCGGTTTACCCCGCACATCGCGGTCACTCCGAAAAAAGCAATTGTACTTCGGCTTCGCCCCAATGAACAGACATCGCGAGGCGCCGCGACCCAGCCCGTTTCGTGCCAATAGGCGACATCAGCACTGCTATTCGATCACCTCGTCGGCGCGCGCGAGAAGTGTTGGTGGGACGGTGAGGCCCCAGTCCCTTTGTAGTTTTTGTATTTATGATCAACTCATATTTGGTCGGGGCCTGCCCGGTCGTCTGCCCATCGTCGAGGCACGCAAATAGATCCGCGCCCGTTTTTTCATAATCACAACAGGCGGGCTCCCTTGGCACAGTGCACAAAACGAAAGTGCGCCCTTTTCTGAGCTAGCGGAAGGATCCGCAATCGCACCATTGAGCGCAACGCTAACCCCGGGCGGCAGGAGGGGATAAATCACCGCCGCTGGTAAAGCGGACGCAGGAACCGCGAGATCGCGAGATCAGCGGACCGGCAGCATCAAATGCTCGTACTGCGTGCCGGGCCACATCACATAGGGTCTCGTTGGGTCTGCCTTCGCATCGCGTGGATAACCATCCAACATCCTGGCTCCAGAGCCGACGATCATCACATGTGCGCCGGTCTTAATCCAATTGTTGCCGGGCTCTTCCTTTGTTGCATACGGGTCGGTGTTGCTTGCACCGCCGTCGCCTCGGAGCATGTACATGAACCCTACCTTATTCGCGGGCGTCTCCTTGTGATTCATCCACGCCGTCCCCCATTCCATCGCGTTTTTATCGCCGCACATCGGATCCGGGTTGGCCGGATCGGCGTGACCTGGCATGCACGTCCACTGGCCCGTCCCCTGGCGCAATGTCCGCATCTTGCCGTCATGATCCATAGCGACGACTGTTGCGTCTTTAGCGATGGCCTCAGGCGCCGCCGATAGCGACAGCTTAATCAGCTCTTCGTCGCTCATGTTGTGGCCGGTTCGCTCTTGAGCGAAGCCGTAGCTCGGGGCAAGCGCGAGCGCAAATAGAGTTGCATAGGCCAGCGATTTCATCGCGAAATCCTCCCGTGATTTTGGTTGATGCCAGCCGCGGAGTGCCGAAGGCGGACGTCTGCACCGAGCCGCTTGCACGTGATTATGCTACGCTCCCTTTTGGCCTCCTGAAACGCGCCATTTGGCCGCAAATGAACGATCAGCTTCCCCTGCTACACGTCAGCTCCGTTTACCTTCCCGTGGAGAGCAATGCAGTTAATCGAGGAGTCCGCTTCACTTTGAAAGCGACTCCATCGCTGCGCAGCAGTGAAACGGCGCGAAGCGGCACAAGGCGACATCACAGAGAGGTTTTGGCGTATCGGTGCCCGCTTTTCTGGTGCCGTTTTACCTCATCGAGATCGGCGTTTGCCCGCGTTAGGTCACTCTTTCCGATGAAAGCACTGGCGCGGGCGGTATGACCGCCAAATTCCAGATCGGATCACGTGTGTGCCACTATCTTAGTAACTGGTCTCGCTTCTTGATTTTAGGAGAATAGCAAGCGCGCCCTCCGGCACCAGCGCTGGCAATTCGTGAATGTCCGAGAAGGGTCAAAAAGCGACGGTTCGACGATGTCCGCATCACTTCCGGTTTAGCCCTGAAAGCCGACATTCATCGTAAGGGGCGGCATGTCTCAAAAGTGCCGAAGGCGGACATTTGGCCGCATGCGCTGCTGGACGACGGGCGGCCTCGCGCGTCGCCAATACCTTTCACGCACCAGAGAAATGTCCTAACTTGGGACCTTCGCGATCTGTTGGTGACGACGATGCGATCCCGAGTAAGAAAAACTGCCCATGTCCTGGAACGCATTGGGCTTGCGATGGCTGGAGCGGCCAGCGGACTGTTTGTTGCCGCCCATGTGGGGTCAAGCATCGCAGTGTTCGCGTCCGAGGGGTTTATAATCATGATGATGATTGGTGGCGCAGTTGGGTTTTACCTGGGAATAGATACTCCGGCTCTGGCTTTTCATTCACCATATGGTCCGCCTCCAAACGGCGGCTCCAGTGGCAAGGTCGATTCTGCAGAATTCCTCAGCGCCGTAGGCACGTTTCTCGCTACATTGACGGCTTTTGTATCGGTCATCACCATCGTGTTTCGTGAGGATCCGCACGTCTATTGGACGATGATGATCATGCTGGGATGGGTGGTTGGCGTGTTGATGCAAATCATTGCCGGGGCGATTGCACGCGCGCGCGTTTGATATTGGTCGCTTTCGCTTCACGTCCGCTTTGCTTGTATGCGCGGACTTCGCGCGAACTCAATGCCGTATCCGCTTTGTGCCCCAACTTCGGAATGTTTTGACGGCGCGCAAGGAGGTCGAGCGCGCCGCTGCCGCGCGGCCAACCGCGCCCTGACCCGCGCCGCACGCCAGATGCAAGCCTGGTTCAGGAAAGACAAAGTGCTGGGCTGACGGGCACGAGCAATCTCGCAACGCGCGGCCCATCGGGTCGCGCGCATGTGCGAAACTTTGGTCAGGCTATCGGCCGATCAGCCGCAGACCTGCTCAGGACGCAAGCGCCAGCCATAACGTGTATAGACGCGCCGCTGCACGACGTAGCAGCCATCGTCATAGTAGTCGTCATTGTAGGCGTAGTACGGATAGTAGTAGTCGTCGTAGTAGGGGTAGGCTCCGTACAGTCCGAGGCCAAACCCGGTCGCCACGAAGATTGGCCGCCGGTGGAATCCGTGATGAAAGCGGCCCTGGTGAAATCGACCGGGTGCCACGCCGGCAAATCGACCGGGCGCGAAGCCTGCGCCACGGCTAATCACGCCTGGACCGCCAATGGCTGCAGTGCGGAAGCCAGTGCCTGCACCAATGGCGGCTGGACGGAAACCGCCACCGCCAATTGCGGCTGAACGAAAGCCCCCGCCTATCGGGGCCGCACGAAAGCCGCCACCACCGACCGCGGCGCCACGGAAGCCACCGCCGCCACCAAAGCCGCCGCCACCGCGGAAGCCACCACCGCCGCCGCCGTGCATACCACCTCCGCCACCACCAAACCCGCCGCGCGCCGAGGCGACATCAGGTGCAAGTATTGCAACGGCGGCTGTCGCGAGTAAGGCGATCATCATTTTGCGCAACATGACCAACTCCTCCTCATCCAATCGCTCCCCGAACGTAATGACGCTTTCGGCGCGATAGCGTTGCAATCCGGAGAAGGATTTTGGCTTGGTTCCCGAAGATTTCGATCAAATTTCCGGGACGGCCATCAACAATTGAGCTCAACAATTGAAATGCCCGTTCCGGTTCAAACTGCGACCTTTCCTGCCTGATTGGGCCATGTCCGCTCAACCCCGCAATGAACGGACATGGCCGTCTGTTCGATCACCTCGTCGGCGCGGGCGAGGAGTGAGGGTGGGATCGTCAGACCGATTTCCTTGGCAAACACGACGGCCCCCATTTACGGTCCGACGCAAATCCTGATCCCCCGTGATCATCTAATTGCCTTCTTTGGGGACCTAAGAGGAGAAGTGTGATCTCCCGTAACGGGCCAGCGGCCACCGCAGGGGGGCTGCAATGACGGATCAATCCCATGAGATTCCGCAGGACCTCCGTAATCTCGTCCGCGTTATCTCAGCTTGCACATTAGGCCTCTGGGCATTTGCAGCAGGTTTGCTGATCGGCGTCTTTCTGTTTTTGTGATCGAAGGCGCCCCGCACGCACGCATACGCGGCCGCGATATTTTTTCGGCGCCCGGCCGCCGCGCGAGGCGCGATGCCGGGGGGGGGGCGCAACGGTGCCGTCGGCTAGCGGATCAACAATGCCGCGAAGGCGCAGGCGAAGCCCATCAATAAGATGCCCGAAGCTATTACGACGACCAGATCGATTGACCAGGGATACCCGCGTCCACCGATCAGGTCGAGATATCTGGAGCGGCTTTCGTCCAGCTTCGTTGCTCAGGTGAAGGCGTCGCAGGCGGCACCTTCATTCTTGGCCCTTCGCTTGCAGTCCTGGTTCGAAGATTGCCTCGCCGTCCTAGTAATGGCGGCGCACAGCGCGCCTCGTCGTCCGCCGCGCTACTCCGGCCGCGCTTCTAGGCGTCGCCGGACGGCCTATCACTGCCTCGGCTTGCGAGATGACCGTGCCGGACTGCCAGACGGCCGGCGAGACGTCTACGGTGAAGCCTACGAAGAAGGCGAATGCGACCGCCGCAGCACGGATCAGTCGGAAAACGCTTCTGGTCATGCGAGCCTCCCTATACGGATTAGCCCTTCGCATTCTGTTCGCGTTCAGGACCCGAACGTTGATCTGGATCAATCCAGGGGGCGAGCTTACGAAGGCGTCGATAAAAATGCGTCAAAGCCGCAGACGCTGCAGCGCGCTGGTGCTTTATGGCAGCTTCGCGCGCTTTACGTCGTGGCTACCGACGACGGAGGCGCTCGATGAGTTTCTCGGCTATGTTGACCAAGCTTGGGGTACCGGTAGCAGTTTGCCTTTGTTCGCGCCTACACGGGCACATGATCAGGCTTTCCAGCGCTGGTGGGGCCGGTTTGAGCGGCTAGGCGAGCGGCCACTCTCGGCGATGGCCGTTGGCGCGACTTGCTCGACAAACATAATTCCACGATCCGAAGAAACATTGTGCGCTTTCGCGGACGCGAGACCAGCACGATCGGTGAGGCTTCCTCGTCACCTTCGACGGGCCAGGGCGCGCGCCGCTGCGCCTGCGCAATCGTCGAAGAAATTCGTCCGCTCGGGATCGATGTTAGAGCTGGGCTTCACACTGGCGAATGCGAGGAAATTGACGAAAATATCGGGGGTATCGCGGTCCATATCGGCGCTCGCGTCGCCGCGCTGGCAGGGCCGAGCCAGGTTCTCGTTTCGAGCACCGTGAGGGACCTGGTGGCGGGCTCCGGGTTGCAATTTGTCGATCGCGGCGAGCACTCGCTCAAAGGCGTTCCCGGCCAATGGCGCATCTTCGCCGTTGATCGATGACGGTGATCGTTCCATCCGACGAATGTCCGAAGTGGGTCAAACCCGTCGGCGCTCGCAACCGCGATGTCCGCTTTCCGCCGATAGCAACCAAACTGCGGACATCGCGGGAAGTCCGTTTCGTGCCAAAAGGCGATACTATAGTCAGCGCGAGAGCTTCCAATCTGGAAGGCAAAAAGATGAAATATCTCTTCCACACGCACAGAATCCTTCCTGGCTGGCGGCTTGTAGTCCGCGAGGATATGGGGATGCCCACTGCCACTACCGAAGACGAATGGACCATCACTCGATCACGATTAGCAGCAGACACGAATCCTGATGTCCGCAAAGAAGTGGATGAAAAAGGTTGGTGTCTATTCAAACTGCGCGGCGAGTTCGCGGATATAGAGGCCGAGCTTCAGCGAAAATCCGGGAAGCGCTCTTAGGGCTATGATACTCAAGTGAATTGTTGGAGGGATGATAAACCCGAACGACTGTTCTGAAATTGAATCGACAGTTGGCACGCGCAGAGCGTCCGCGGTTCATCACCTCTCCCGCGTGCGGGGAGAGGTCGTCGGACATCATCAGATGCGCGACGGGTGAGGGGGCCTCTCAGCGAGGCAGAGCGCGTCACAAGACCCCCACCCCGATCCTCCAAGAGCGAGCTTCGCTCGTCTCGACCCCGCAAGCGGAGAAGCCCGCCGCGGAGTGGCGGCTGTGTCGGATGAACACAAACGCGCAACACTTTCAGGCTTCGCAACAAGTTTCCTCCAAGAAGATGGATTGCCGGGCCAGGCCCGGCAACGAAGATCAAGCGATTATATAGTGATTTCAATGGCATGGGAGCTTTGAAGTTTTGCTGCGAATGGCGCGCCGGTTGTCGCCCATGCAACCATAGCCATGGCGCTTTGGCCGCTGTTGGCCTAAAGCATTCGCAACCTCACCCACATCCGCCACCCCCGCGACTGGGCATCTGCCAGACAGGCAAGCTTCGACCCGCCAGGTTCGAAGCCCCCGTTCAATGTTCCGTCGGTAAACAATCAAGGTCGGCCATCCCGTGACATTCCTGACCACACCTCCGCCGCTCACCCGGGCTTTAGCGGAGCGCAACTTCGATCGGCCGACCCCGGTGCAGACCGCCGTGCTGGCGGACGCCGCCGTCGACCGCGACCTTCTGGTCTCGGCACAGACCGGCTCGGGCAAAACCGTCGCCTACGGGTTGGCGATCGCGAAAAATCTTCTGGGTGATGCGGAGCGGTTCGAGCGGGCGGCGGCGCCGCTGGCCCTGATCGTGGCGCCGACGCGTGAACTTGCCTTGCAGGTCCATCGCGAACTCGCCTGGCTCTATCAATATGCGGATGCGCGGGTGGTTTCCTGCGTCGGCGGCATGGATCCGCGCCGCGAACAGCGCGAGCTCGCCGCCGGCGCACACATCGTGGTCGGCACGCCGGGCCGGTTGTGCGATCACTTGCGGCGCGGCCGTCTCGATGTCTCGGAATTGAAGGCGGTGGTGCTCGACGAAGCCGACGAAATGCTCGATCTGGGCTTTCGCGAGGACATGGAATTCATCCTCAAGACCACGCCCGACAGCCGCCGCACCCTGCTGTTCTCGGCGACCTTGCCGCGCGGCATCGTCGCGTTGGCCAAGCAGTATCAGCAGCAGGCCTTTCGCGTCGAGGTCGCCGGCGACGAAGGTGGCCACGCCGATATCGAGTACCGCGGCATCCGAATTGCCGCCGGCGATGTCGAACATGCGGTGGTCAATGTATTGCGATTTTTCGAATCGCCAAGCGCGCTGGTGTTTTGCAACACCAGGGATGCGGTCCGGCATTTGCAGGCGACGCTTTCGGAGCGCGGCTTCTCCGTGGTCGCACTATCAGGCGAATTGACCCAGAACGAGCGCACCCAGGCGCTGCAGGCGTTGCGCGACGGCCGTGCGCGCGTCTGCGTGGCCACCGACGTGGCGGCGCGCGGCATCGATCTGCCCAACCTCGACCTCGTGATTCACGCCGACCTGCCGAACGATGCGGAGGTCATGCAGCATCGCTCCGGCCGCACCGGGCGTGCGGGGCGAAAGGGCGTCTGCGTCCTGCTGGTGCCGCCGGCGCGCAAGCGGCGCGCGGAATTGCTGCTGAACCTGGCCGGCATCGACACGGTCTGGGGCACGGCGCCGACGGCGGAGGAAATTCGCAAGCTCGATCAGGAGCGCATGCTGCGCGATGCGCTGTTCGCGGAGGAGACGACACCAGACGATCTGATCCTGGCGCGGGCCTTGCTCGCCGAGCGGTCGGCCGAGGATATCGCCGCGGCGCTGGCGCGGCTGTACCGGGCGCGGCTGCCCTCGCCGGAGGATATTCTCGATCCCGGCCAGGGCGCCGGCCGATCGCGCGAAGATCGCGGCCGGGAAAGAGACGGCCGAGGCGCGCGCAGCGAAAATACGTCGCGCGGCGACGACCGCGCAGCCGGACCGCGCTCAAAGCCGGGAAAGTCATCGCCGCGTCACGTCATGGCGGAGGGCAGCGTATGGTTTCGCGCCGCCATCGGGCGAAAGAAGAACGCCGAAGCGCGCTGGCTGTTGCCGATGATCTGCCGTCGCGGCGGCATCGACAAGCATGACATCGGCGCCATCCGCATTCTGGACACCACCACCGAATTCGAGATTTCCGAGCGGGCCGCCGAGTCGTTCGCCGTCAAGATCCGGCGTCCCGACAAGGAAGACAACATCCGTATCGAACCGCTGGAAGCTGCTCCGCAGGGCCAGGCGCCTGCGGAAAACCGCTCACACCCGCCCCGGCGCGAAGGCAAGGAGACCGGCCGCAGCGCTGGTCAGAACGATGGACCGCGTGATGAGAGAGCGCCAAGGCAACACGGCAAGCCGCACAACGGCGGCGGGCCGGGATTTGGCAAGGCGCCGGCTTACGACAAGAAAAAGCGATCCCGGGACAAGCCTGCCCACGCCCACCAGCCGCAGCCTGCAAGCGCGTCGCATGCGAAGCCCGCGTTCGGAAAGAAATCCATGAAGAATCGCCCAAGCCGCTGAACCCTGAATGCGATGCAACAAAGCCGCCACCGAGCGGTGTTGTGGATGAAATTCCGGCTTACCTCGACCGGACATCCGCGGAACCGCACCCGCCGCAGCTAACCGGTTAGCTGGACGGCGCCTCGTCGAACTTTCCCGGTTCTCCTCGCCGCAAGTTCCCGATTCTCCTTGTCAAACTTTCCCGATCAGGTCAGATTTGAAGCGCGCCGGCGTGCCTTCAACATGCCGGTTGATGTCAACAATAAAAATTGGGGCGGGAAACATGAATAGGTCTTCTATTATATGCGCCGCATCGCTCGGCGTGGCCTGCTTGCTCGCGGGGCCCAGCATCGCGCAGGAAACCAAACAGGAAACCAAGCCGGCGTCGGGTCAGGCCGCGGTTTCTCCGGTGACCCAGCAGCAGCTCAACACGGCCGACAAGAACGTCAATAATTTTCTGCTGACCAACGGCAACTACGCCCAGACGCGCTTCCATCCCGCCAGGCAGATCGATCGCAATAACGTCAAGAACCTGCACGTCGCCTGGATCTTCCAGACCGACGTCAAGGAATCGCTCGAGACCTCGCCCATCGTCGTCGACGGCGTGATGTATGTGACGACGTCGTTCAGCCATGTCTATGCGCTCGATGCCAAAACCGGCGCGCAGCTCTGGCACTACAATCACAAGATGGGGCTGGTCACGACTTACTGCTGCGGTCCCAACAATCGCGGCGTTCAGGTTCTCGGCGATCTGGTCTACGTCGCCACGCTCGACTCCAAACTGGTGGCGCTGAATGCAAAGACCGGCGACGTCGTCTGGTCGACCGACATTGCCGATCCGGAGCTTGGATACAGCGAGACGATGGCGCCGACCGTGATCAAGGACAAGGTTCTGATCGGAACCAACGGCGGCGAATACGGCATCCGCGGCTTTCTGAAGGCCTACGATGCCAAGACCGGCAAGCTGCTTTGGACCTTCAATACGATTCCGGATAAAACAGTCGGCGTCTGGGCGACCAAGGACGCCACCGGCCGCGATCTGCACCGCGATATCCAGGGCGAAAAGGACCAGTTCGCCAAGACCGGCGACCCCTTCGCCAAGCTTGGCGGCGGCGTGTGGCAGAATCCTTCCGTCGATCTGGCCACCAACCGAATCTATTTTGTGGTCGGCAATCCTTCGCCGGATCTCGATGGTGCAAACCGCCCCGGCGACAATCTCTATACCGACTCGCTGGTTTCGCTTGATCTCGATACCGGCAACTATGTCTGCCATTTCCAGTACATCCCGCACGACGTGTGGGACCTCGATGCGGTAAGCCCGACGGTGCTGCTGAATGTGAAGGGCAAGGACGGCAAGACCGTTCCGGGCGTGATCCATGCCGGCAAGACCGGTCATATCTATGTTAACGACCGCAAGGATTGCAGTCTGATCCGCTTCTCCGAAGCCATGGTGCCGCAGGAGAACATGTGGGTTCTTCCCACCAAGGAAGGCGCCCGCATGCTGCCGGGCGCCAATGGCGGCGTCGAATGGTCGCCGATCGCCACCGACCCGGGGCAGGGGCTGGCCTACGCCATCAACCTGCATCAGCCGATGACCTACCAGGTCGAGAACTCGCCGTATCCGAACGGCAAGTTGTGGCTCGGCGGCGCCTTCAAGGCGATACCAGGCGAGGCGCAGGCCGGCAACATCACCGCCGTCGACTACAACAGCGGCAAGATCAAGTGGCAGGTCAAGACGCCGGAACCGATGATCGGCGGCATTCTGGCCACCGCCGGCGGTCTGGTTTTCACCGGTGAAGGCAACGGCAAGTTCGCAGCCTACAATTCGTCCAACGGCAAGGAATTGTGGAATTTCCACGCCGGTGCGGGCGTCAATGCGCCGCCCTCCACCTACATGGTGGACGGCAAGCAATATGTCGTGGTCGGCGCCGGCGGCAACACCCAGGTCGACTTTCACCGCGGCAACAACATTATCGCCTTCAAGCTCGACTGAGCGCACAGGCTATCATCGAACGGCGAAGCGGGACCGGTTGCGGTCCCGCTTCTTTTGGTGGTCATGACGGGATTGGATCAATGGGCGGCAGATTGAATTTGGGCATTTCCGCTGCCGTCCTGGTGGCGGTGTTAAATATCGGCGCAGCGCCGCTGCACGCCCAAAGCATTGAAGAAAAGATCCAGGTATGTGCCGGTTGCCATGGCGCGGACGGCAAACCGGTCGACAAGATGTTCCCCATCATTTGGGGACAACAGGCCGGCTACCTCTATATCGAGCTCCGCGACTTCAAGCGCGGCGACCGCAAGAATGACGTCATGCAGCCGATCGCTGCATCGATGGAGCGTGACGACATGCAGGCGATCGCCGAATATTTCTCGAAAAAGCCATGGCCCGATCTGGGCCAGCCGCGCGCGTCCAAGGAAGTTGCCGACCGGGCCTCGAGCGCCAACCGCTCGGTGGGCTGCACCGGCTGCCATCTCGATCACTTCCAGGGCGACGGCACCGTGCCTCGGCTGGCGGGCCAGAGCCGGGAGTACCTGACCAAAACCATCGCCGACTTCCGCACCCGCGCGCGCGGCAACAATCCCGGCATGTCCGATCTGATGCTTGCCACCGCGCCCGACGACCTCGCGGCGCTGGAGGAATATCTGGCGGGCCTCTAGCCCGAGGGTGTCCTTTTCGGGATCATGCTCCGAGCCGCTTCAGCGCGGCGTCAGCCGTTCACGCAGCGCAGACAGCACGGTGAGATCCGCGGCGCGTTTACCGGCCTTGTCCTTGAGCGATGCGTCGGCGCCCCGTGCCAGCAGCAGATTGACGATCTCGGCATGGCCGCCTTCGGCCGCAATCATCAGCGCGGTGCGGCCGCGGTCGTCCCGATCCTCGATATGCGCGCCGGCGCCGAGCAGATAGGAAACGACCTCGATCGCCTGAGCTTCCGGGACCTGTTCGTCGGGGCCCGACGCCCACATCAGCAAGGTGAGATCATTCGGATAGCGGGCGTTGATATCGACGTTTCGCGCCAGCAGTCGCTTGACGACGTCGAGTCGCGCGCCGGCCGCCGCATAGACGATCGGCGGCTTGCCGGTTTCGTCGGGAGCCCGTTCGTCGGCGCCATGGGCGAGCAACGTCTCGACGATGACGTCGTTGCCGGCATAGGCGGCGGCGGCGATCGGAGAGATTCCACTGCGCCCGGTGAGTTTGACGTCGGCGCCGTGTTCGATCAGCCGTTGCACAATCGAGATATGGCTGCCTTCGGCGGCAAAATAGAGCGCGGTGGCGCCGGCCAGATTGCGCGCATCGATCGGCGCGCCGCGCGCCAGCAGCAGGTCGACCATCTGGAGATGGCCGGCCTTGGCGGCGTGGCTGAGCGGCCGGGCGCCAAGCCGGTCACGGGCGTCGAGCGACGCCCCCTGGTCCAGCAGTTGCGTCGTCAGATCGGTGCAGTTGCCGTCGACCGCCGAAAACAGCATCAACGACACCTCGATCGCCGTGATCTGCGGTTTGGCGATTTCAAACCGGCGCGATAGTCCCTGGCATCGCTCGGAGTTCCGCCGCGCCGGCAGCCGACGCGGCGCTCAGCAGGGCAATCGCGATCGAACAAAGAAAAATGACATGGCGGTACAAGGCGGTGTCTCCCCGGCGCGTTTTGTTATTGCCGCGATGAGGCTGGCACAGCCGCAAGCCCATGCCAAGAAGCAGAGCAACCTCGGAAGGAAAAATGGATTCCGCATTGTGCCATCGCTGAGCCGCCTCGGCAGGGCGTCCAGCGGTTCGACCCCGGTTATCGACACGCGTCGTTTCCTGCGTCCGGAATCGCCAGGAAGGTGATCGTGACCGGCTGGAACGTGACAATATCGGCCGCTGCCGGAACGCCCGCGATATCGGGCAGTTCATCTGCCGCGCCGAGCGCCAGCGTGCGGCCGTTCAGCCTGACATCGGCATCGAGCAGGCGCGCCGCGTCCAGGGTGTAACGCGCCGACACCGTCGGAAGCACCAGCGCATGCGGTGCATTGCGGTCGGTGTTAACAACCAGAACAACCACACCGCCGGGCGTGCCGCGTTGGCAATGGGCGTAGACATGGAGGCCCGACCTGGTCGGCACGCCGGTGTCGAGCACCGTGGTTCCCATCAATTGTCGCCACAGCAGGGCGCCCCAATAATTCGGCCTGGGTTTTCGCGTGCTCTGGTCGAGCAGGCCGTAATCGCTGGCCGCCAGGGTGTTGTGCATCACGACCTGCACGCCGGCCCGCGCCAGCCGTCCGAGTTGATCGAGATAGCGGAACGTATCCAGGAAGGTCGCGGCCCAGGGATTGCCGCCGCAGGCCGCGTCCGCGGTTTCAGTGAGCCAGATCGGCTTGCCGGGCTCGAGCCGGTCGCGAAGGGCCTGATAAAAAGCCAGCGCCCGATCGGTCCGCGACAGCCAGTCTTCGGAAAGCGCGGCCTCCGGCGAACTCTTGCCGCTGCATCGCGCCGACAGCGTCCCGTAGTAATGATAGGACAGCGCATCCACGCCGGGTCCGGATGCGGCGAGCAGGTCGGCCGCGATGGCGGTCTCGCCGGTCGTGCCGGGACCGAGGATCATCATTTCGGGAGCGGCCTGCTCCGCAAGCCTGTGGAATATCCTGAAGTCCCTTGCATAGGCGCTGGCGTCGTAACCTGCCGGCGCACCGGCCAGCGCAGCGAGGTTCGGTTCGTTCATGAATTCAGCGGCGGCGATGGTGCCGCCGATGGCGTGGGTGTAGGCGAGAAGGCGTCGCGCCTGATCCGGTGTCCAGATTCCAGCCGCGTCGCGGGTGCCCGAACTGACCGCGAACGATGTCACGATCCGCGCATCCACCGCTTGCGAGAATTCGACCACGTTGCGCCATTGCCGGCGGGTCAAGACGCCGTTGAATCCGGCGGGCGGGGCGGTCGGCGCTTCGTCCGAATCCGCAAAATAGGTGGTGTTGGCCCAGGTTCCGCTGACGCGCAGATAGGCCGGCGCCAGCGCCGCCGCGAGCTTTCGCAACCGGGCGTCGGCAAGATCGATCGGCGGCCGATATTCATATAAATTCGGATCCATGCCCGGCGGCGTGCCCGATCCGGATCGCGGCGATTGCGCCGGCTGAGCGTCCGGCTTCGAGGAATAGGGCTTCCAGAATCTTCCGCCGGTGACTTCGATCATTTCAATGTCGTAGGACTGAAACCGCGCGTCCACGGTGCCGACACGCGGCAGGCTGGAAGGCGTGACGGACGGCGCGTCGGCGAGAGCCCCGGCGCGGGCCGGACCTGCCAGCAACGCAAATGTCATGCAGCCGCAAAGCAGCGCGGCGATGGGGTTGAGCACGCGCAAACCCTCCCTGTGTCAGGATGACATATTCTGCCTCGCGACCACATCAGGGAAGGGACCTCGAAGGTTTCGCGTTCACGCTCATCGGCGTCCGCTGCACCTCTCCCCGCTCATATCTCCTTCATGACCTGCGCGTAGGCGATCAGCGCAAACAGCGCGGTGCCGCCGATGATATTGCCGATGAGGACCGGGACGAAGAAGTCCGTGATCATCGGCTGCACGCCGAGATGTCCGTTCAGGACCAGAAAAAACGCCTCGACGCTGCCCGCAACGATATGCATGAATCCGGCGGCCGCAATCAGATAGGTGACGACGATGATGACGTGGAACTGGGTCGCCTCGGCGCTGGGAATCAGCCAGACCAGGGTGGCGATCAGGAATCCGGAGGCTATAGCGCGGACCATCACCTCGATCCAGGTATGATTGGTGATCTGACCGGCAATTTCGAGCATCGCCGCTTTCAGATCGGGGGTCAGGACCGGGGTGAAGGTGTACAGCAGCGCCGCGACCAGCGTGCCGGCCATGTTCGCAACCAGCACGACGCTCCAGAGCCGGCCGAGCCGCGCCAGACTGGTCAAGGTTGCATCGGCCATGACCGGCAGCACCGCAGTGACGGTGATCTCGGTGAAAAGCTGCTGCCGGGACAGCACCACCATCACGAAGCCGACGGGATAGCCGAGGCTGGTGACCAGCGGCGTCCACGAGGTTTCCGGCAGGTGCGACTGCAAGAGCGCCTGAGCCAGAAGCGAGAAGCTGATCGAGAGTCCGGCGGCCACTCCCGACCACCATAACGAGGTGATCGGCCGGTCCATTTCCTCATCGCCGAGCCTGCGCACAATTTCGTAGATCACCGGTGTGCGCGGGCTCGACATTTCCTCGACGTCGTCGGCCTCCTTTTCGGTGATGCGCCGGTTTCCCCGCTCGGCCTGCGGCGGCTGTTCGCGCGGTTTGGCGGTCTGCGGATTGCCGGTCTTTTTCAATTTCAACTCCTCGCCGGGCGCAAGTCGGGGCTGCGATCAAGCCGGCCAGCCGGGCACAACCGGCGCTGTCGGAAGCCTTGCCGCAATTCAAAAAAGTTCGCCGGAAGCCGTTTATCGGCTTCCGCTGCGGCAGACGAGGTAAGTAAGAGGTCGCGGCGTTAAAAGGTTCCAGCAGCCTCAGCGAACAGATCGGGCTGGAGCAGCGCGGATTCGCTCACCGCGCGCTTCGGGTAGCCTTCAGCCAGGTCCGAGCCGGTAGAAATCCGCCGCCGTCTTCGATGCGGCGGCAATGCTGGTGGTCATCGATATTCACTCCCTGAATTCGTTGCGCTGCCTGCGCTTTAAGATAACCAGGCCAGGTGAAGCGCGGACCCGCCCCGTGCAGGAAGGCAAAATCTCCTTGCGATCGAGCGGAGGGGACGTGTGTACTCGAATTTGCCGTCTTCCGGGATTTTGGAAGTACATTGTTTTGGGCGCTTTTCGTCAATCGCGTTTCCCGATTCGACGCAGCGCCGGTTACGCGACTAATCTGGCGGCATGACGGTGCCGGAACCATCCGACCACCCGCGTCGCCGCATGGTTGGCACAGTCCTGCAGGAGTTGCAGCCATGGCATCTAGACCGACACTGGCCGGACGATCCGCAAGCCTTGCGCGCGCCCCTTCTTCGCATCGGCTGCAACCGCTGCGCCAGGTCGACGCCGGTGTTCTCAACATCGCCTATTACGAGGAGGGGCCGGCGGACGGACCGGTGGTGATGCTGCTGCACGGTTTTCCGTACGACATCCACTCCTATGTCGACGTCGCGCCGATGCTTGCCGCCGGCGGCTGCCGCGCCATCGTCCCCTATTTGCGCGGCTACGGCCCGACCCGCTTCCGCAACAGCACGACGCCGCGCTCGGGCGAGCAGGCCGCGGTCGGAGCAGACCTGATCGCGCTGATGGATGCGCTTTCTGTGAAGCGCGCCGTTTTCGCCGGCTACGATTGGGGCGGACGCGCCGCCTGCGTGGCCGCGGCGTTGTGGCCGGAGCGCTGCGCCGGGCTGGTCTCGGTGAACGGCTATCTGATCCAGAATATCGCCAGGGCCATGTTCCCGGTGAAGCCGGAGCACGAGTTTCCACTTTGGTACCAGTATTATTTTCAGCTCGAGCGCGGGCAGGCCGGCCTTGCCGTCTACCGACGCGGGATCGCCCGGATCTTGTGGAAGCAGTGGTCGCCGAACTGGCAGTTCGACGATGCGAGTTTCGAGCGGGCGGCGGCGGCCCACAACAATCTTGATTATGTCGACGTGGTGATCCACAGCTATCGCCACCGCTTCGGTCTCGTCGAGGGTGATCCGCACTATGCCGACCTGCAACGCCGGCTAGCGGCGCTGCCCGCCATCACCGTGCCCACCATCACCCTGGACGGCGACGCCGACGGCGTGGTCCCGGCGACCGATGGCACCGCGTCCGCGCCGAAGTTTACCGCCCGCCGTGCCCATCGTGTCATCCCGCATGCCGGACATAATTTGCCGCAGGAAGAGCCGGAGGCGTTCGCGGATGCGGTGTTGGAATTGATCAGGGCGTAGCCATTCCGGTTGCGTTTCGAGGGGAACCCGCAGGCCAAAGCCCTATTGTCGTAGACAATTGATCTGCCTTCGCGAACCCTTACGGCCGCTCGATGACCCCGTTGCCTTTATGGGTCGGCACTGCCGGCTGGAGCGTGCCGTCGCGTTATGCGGCGGAACTGCCGCCAGGCGGCAGCCACCTGGAGCGCTATGCCCGGCGCCTTGACGCCGTCGAAATCAATTCGTCGTTCTACCGGCCGCACCAGCGCAAGACCTATCAGCGCTGGGCGCGGTCGGTGCCTGCCGGCTTCCGTTTCTCGGTGAAGCTGCCGAAGGCGATGACGCATGAACAGCGGCTGGCCGATTGCGGCGCGCTGCTCGATCGTTTTGTCAGCGAGGTGACCGGGCTTGGCGACAGGCTCGGCGTACTGCTGGTGCAATTGCCGCCACAACTTGCGTTCGACAGGCGCGTGGCCGGTCGATTCTTTCGCGACCTGCATCAGCGTCTCGACGTGCCGGTCGCCTGCGAGCCGCGGCATGCAAGCTGGTTCACGCCTGACATCGGCGATTGGCTGGCCGAACGCCGCATCGCGCGCGTCGCCGCCGATCCCGCCCCGGTGCCGGGCGCCGGCGAACCGGGCGGCTGGAACGGGCTCGCCTATTTTCGCTGGCACGGATCGCCGCGGATCTATTATTCGGACTACGACGACGCGGCGCTTGCGGCGCTCGGCAAACGCCTCGACGCGCAACGCCAACATGGCGTTCCGACCTGGTGCATCCTGGACAATACCGCTTTGGGAGCAGCCCTTGGCAATGCGCTCGCGCTGACGCCGCAAGCCCAGGCTCGACCGCGCACCATCATGCCCGCCGCGGGCTGATCTTCCAGGTTGCCGCGAGGATGGCGGCGGTGATCAGGCCGGTGATGCCGGCGATGAGGGGGATCGCCAGCGCCAGCGCCGCGGTCGCGGCCCAGCCGATCGAGGAAAAGGCTTCCGCGAAGGTCGCCAGCCGCGACGAGGTCTGGCGGCGGCGAAACTGGCTGCGTCGGGCCTGGACGCGAAACCAGAGCTGGATCGCGGTGGCCGAGACGGCAGCGATCGCAACGCCCAGCGCGGTGACCGCCGCCTGCAGCGGCGAGGCAAAGACCAGCGCGACAACCAGCGGCGCGAACGTCACGCCGATCGCGATCAGCACCACCTCGATCTTGGCGCGGATCACGCGCGAGGGCGGCAACGGCGCGGTCGCCACCAGGTCGGCGGCGTCTTCGCCCGAGATCGTCAGCCATGCGAGACCGCCGGCGAGTTGGCCCGCTGCCATGACGATGACCGGGGTGATCAGCACGATGGCGGTGGAACTGTCGGAAAAACTTCGCCACAGCATCAGCGCCGGCGGCACCAGATAGAGCAGCTGCATCAGGGTTTGCGATACCAGCCACGGATCGCGCCGCAGCAGCACGAATTCCTTTCGCCGCAGCGCCTGTTGCCGCGAGCTTGCGCGAAACGCCTTGGTGCGGGAACCTTGCTGGCCCGGCGTGGCATGCGCCGAAACCCGCACCGCGGTGTCGGCAAACCGGGCGGAGAAGATCGCCATCACCGCGCCGAGCAGCACGAGGCCGCCGGCCAGCAGAAGCAGCAGCGTTTCGCCATCGCCGAGCGCCGCGCGCGCCGGCCACCAGACCATGCTTCCGGCATCGGGAGCAAATGCCGCCGCGGCGTCCGATGTCAGAACCGCGAATCGCGACAGCGTGCCGTAGGACAGGATCGCGGCGATCTGCAGTGCGATCACGAAGCCGGCGCCGACGATCGCGGCGAGAATTTGCGCGACCAGCCGGGTCCGGCCCGGACCGATCAGCCGGAACAGCACGATCGTGACCGCGATCGCCACCGCCGCGGCCGACAGGCCGATCGCGATGACGACGCCGTAGGCCGCGAACCATCTGATGCCGCCGCCGATCACCAGAACGTCGACGAAAGGCGTCGACAGCAACAGCGCCATCGCAATGACGGACAGCGCGATCGCGGCGATGCGAACCGAAAACACGTTGGCCAGCGCGACCGGCGAGGACATGATCAGATCGAGGTCGGCGCGCGCATAAAACACCCGCGTCACCGATTCGATGGCCTGCGACAGCATCAGCGCCCATGCCAGCAAGATGGTCGCCGTGATGACGATCAGGGTGGATTTGTCGAGCGGCGCCTGCAGACCCGCAAACCGGCCGATCACGGCGTAGGCCGGCAGGTGCATGATCGCGGCAAACGCCATCAGGCCGACGACCGCGCCGCGCTTTCGCCTGCGCCGGCCAGCCGTCATCATCGCCAGCCATTCGCGCCATGCCAGCCGGATTTCGTGCCGGGCAAACCAGCTCAGGGCGGTGGCTGAACTCATGCGGCGGCGGCCTCGACATCGACCAGCGCGATGAACATGTCTTCGAGGCTGGTGTCGTTGTGTCCGTTCTGCTGGCGCAGTTCGGCAAGGGTGCCCTCGGCGACCAGCCGGCCGGCCGCGATGACGCCGATCCGGTCGGCCATGCGTTCGGCCACTTCCAGAATATGCGTCGTCATGATCACGGTGCAGCCGGAGCGCACCCGCTGCTGCAGCAATCCCTTGACGTGCCGTGCCGATAAGGCGTCGAGGCCGGTGAGAGGTTCGTCGAGGATGATCAGGCGCGGGTCGTGCACCAACGCGCCCGCCAGCGCCACCTTCTGGCGCATGCCCTTGGAAAATCCTTCGCAGCGCTCGTGCAGATGCGGCTCAAGTCCGAGCGAGACCAGTAGATCCTGGGCGGACGATTCCGAGACCGCGGGATCGATGCCCCAGAGGCCGGCGACGAATTCGAGGTATTCCAGCGGCGTCAGCTTGTCGTAGATCATCGGCTCGTCCGACACCCATGCGGTGATTTGCTTGGCGGCGATCGGATCGTTGAGGGCATCGACCCCGAGCACCGACACCGAGCCGGCATCGGGCCGCAGCAGGCCGGCCACCATCCGCAGCGTCGTGGTCTTGCCGGCGCCGTTCGGGCCGAGCAGCGCATAGAATTCGCCTGTGCGGACGGTGAGATCGAGCGCGTCGACCGCGAGGCGATCAAAACGCTTTGTTAACCCTCGCACCTGCAGTGCGGACGGTTGCTCGGCGGTCTGCATGATGTCGGGGCGATCCAGGTTTCAGGTTCGGATGCGAAGCATGGAGCCCAGATATGGACCCAAGATATTGCGGCGCGGTGAATCGCCGGCGGCAAATCCCACCGATACGGCAGAGGGCCAGGGCCTGCCCTCGTGGCGCCGCGTCCCGGCGCTTCGCTATGAACTGGAAGTTTTATGTCGCCGGTGAATAACCGGTTCACGTTTCAGCGTCGCACAAGGGATGTTTTCCGCCTCTTGCCAGGTGGATTCGGAGCTGGTCCATACCTGCTGGACGCCGGTGAAGAACAAATAGCGACAATGTTTCTTGTAGAACGGCACCGGATAATCGTCGCTCAGCCGGGCCGTTTCGATCCTTGATCCAACCAGCACGCCCCGATTGAGGGCATAGCCGGCCAGCACAGCCACCGCCAAACCAAGGAATGCCCAAGCAACCGTTCGTAATCGCATGGCTCTGCCCATTATTCGTCCATACATTGCAGAATGAAGTCCGTGCGGTCTCTGGGCAGGACGCCCTGGGCGTCCGCCTTTTGCCGGCATTTGATCTGCTCGATATGCGCGGCGAGTGCCTTGGCACGGCGTTCGTCCATTTCCGGATCGACTGCCCTGACCATCATCACCCTGATTGGTGAGCCATCCGACTCGAACTGGAACTCGTATTTCACCGCATTTGCATCGGTCGCCGTGCAAGAGACGCTGGACACATGTTGTGCGGCGAAATTCCCGATCTGGCTGCACGATCCACTCGCCGACACGACCGACGGTACCGGCAGCCCGTCGACCTTTGGTCGGTCCTTGGATTTCAACAGCATCCGGTCGATCGATAGCTCGTACACATCCTGGTCCCGCTTGGCCTTGTCACCCGAGAAGGTGATGATGTGGCTGTCATCGTCAGGATCGTTGAGCGGGACGGCGAAACTGGACCGGCCGCCCGGGCTATGGAAGAAGGCCACCGAAGTGCACACGAAATCCTGCTCTGCGAGCTTCACCGAACTGCACTTGCCGGCCATCGATGCGAACATGTCGATGTCGGGTTCGTGTCGCTCGGTCTCGTCAGCAACCAGTGCGCCTGAAGCCGTCAGAAGGGAAATAAACGCAGCAGCGATCACTCGCCGGCAGATGCGCATGAAAAGTACCTCCAGCCGAGGCGCAGCCTAAACTCCGCAGGTGCAAAGATAAATACACAATGGCCCGGGAGCGTGGGGCTTGCAGCCGACCAGTTGGGCTTCATGAAACCCGGATCGTTTCGGATTCGGCTACGCTTGCAGCCACGCCCTAGTCGGAAGACGAGGCCGCCGCCGGCTGTCCGGTCAGGTTCAGCGCCACCAGCGCGGCATCGCGGTCCGGCGCGCCGGCCAGCAGTGGCGTGTCGACATACTGCATGACGCCGTGTTGATCGATTACGAACAGCGGCCGGTAGTTTCGCACATCGGCGTCCTCGATCATCGCCATGCGGCGATTGTCCAGCGTCAGCCAGTGCCCGTCCAGCCGCGCCATGGCGACGGCATGGTCCTCGCCGTGAAGGGTGTCGCGCAGGATCACGATCCGCAGCTCGTCAGGTGAGATGCCGGCCAGACGCAAAGCGACGTATTTTGCGATCGCATAGTCTTCGCAATCTCCGGCGCCGTGGGTGAAGGTGACCAGCGGCGAACTCCAGACGTCGATTTCACCCCATTGCGCCAGATCGCTCATCGGCCTGATCGCGAGATTGATGGCGCGATTGATCTCGCCGAGGCGGGCGCGGCCCTCGCGGGCTTTCGCATCGTCCACAATGGCCAGAAACTGAAGCGCGGCCGGAGAGGCGCAGCGGTCGGGATCGCCGTCGCAAAGCGCCAGCTGCACCCTTTCGTCGTCGAGCCTGCGCTCGACACCCAGCCATTTTTCCCGCAGCCCGCCCCACGTCACCGGCGACGCGAGAAGCCCGAACGGCTCGGTGGATTTGCCGGCCATGTCCGGCGATCTCGACGAATCGAGCGTGCCCGCCGTTAGATGCGCCGCCGGCCCGAACCAGACCAGGCCGCACGCAAGCGCGACCGCACGCCATGCGTGCGAGTGACCGAAAATACCCATCTGACGCCCCAGGTCCGGGCATCGGCGAGGCTCATTAGCCAGCTCGTGACCGGATCGTTTCGCGGGGGAGGATGGGCGGCGCGGCTTTTATTTGGCTTAAAGGCGCTCGAATCGGGCCGGAAAGCGCAAAACAGGCTGAAATTCGCCTCGCTGCTTTCGTGAAAATTTTATCGATCGCCCCGCTCCCCCGGGGGCCGAAGCCCGCGCCGGGCCGCAAAAGGACGCGCTAGGGTTGTACCCGCGGCGCTTCCGCTGGATATGGCTAATGTGTCCGGAATAGCTGGCTTTGTTATCCAGATCACAGTTTTAGTGCGGAAACTGCTCCAGTATACGGTGCGGGAATGCAGCAAAAAGACGATGCAGATGGCGATTTCGGATTCTATACTTTGATTACATAACATCGCCTGATTCTAGTTCAGATATCGGATATAATACTTATGATTTGGACGAAAAATACTTTGTTGCCTGAAGCTTAGGCGAAATGGATATTGCATGACGGCTCTAAAGGACACGCCCGCACAAGCAGAAGGTGGTTTCGCGGTGCACTTGCCAGTGATAAGCAGGCTTTAGACTGTCGAAAATTATATAATTATTAACCATTTGCGGTGACCCATTGAATTTCGTTGGCAAATTCGACGCCAATCTGCCCGTTGACGGCTCGGGAGCGCATCCCAATGCGCAGTTCCACGTCGAGTCAGTGACCACCCACGCGCCGTCGGACGCCATTGTCGTCCCGGATGCGCATTTGCTGTTCAACGGGGATTTCAAGCGATCCGGCGTCGACCTGGTCCTGTCCAAGGACGACCACGAACTGGTCCTGCAGGATTACTTCAAGGGCGAGAAGCGCGCCGCGCTGGCGTCGCCCGACGGCGCCCACCTCACCGGCGACCTCGTCAACGCGCTGGCCGGCCATGTCGAATATGCCCAGGCCGACGGCAGCGCCAGCGTCGCCACCGTGATCGGCCATGTCACCAAGCTGGTGGGCACCGCGACCGCGATCCGCAACGGCGTCTCGATCATCCTGAACCAGGGCGACAACGTCGACAAAGGCGACGTGGTCCAGTCCGGATCCGATTCGACGCTTGGCATCACCTTCATCGACGGCACCGTGTTCGGGCTGTCGTCGAATGCGAAAATGGTGCTCAACGAAATGGTCTACGACCCGAACGGGTCGAACAACTCGTCGCTGCTCAGCCTGGTGGCGGGGACCATCTCCTTTGTCGCCGGCGAGACCGCCAAACACGGCGACATGAAAATCGACACGCCGGTCGCGACCATGGGTATCCGCGGCACCGCGGTGCTGGTCGAGATCGACTTCGACGTGCCGCCAGGGCGGCGCGCCCGATGCCAAATTCCAGGTTCTGGTCGAACCCGACGGCTCCACCGGGTCGTATATTCTGTTCGACAAGAACACGCTTGCTCCGATCGCGACGGTCAACCAGGCCGGAACGCAAACCATCATCAGCAACGGCAATGTCAGCTTCCTCGCCACGGCCCCGCTGTCGGCCGATGTGCAGAAGCTCATCTCCGAGGTGTTTTCGGAGAAATTCACCGACAATACCAACGTCAACACCAAGTCGCTCGATCATTTCACCGATACACTGCTTCCCCAGACGTTCCAGCCGTTCATCACGTCGAATGGAACTGTCGTCATCCCGGTGTTCGTCAACGTGCTCGCGGCCAGCGGCCCGCCGCCTTCAAGTTCAACCGGGCCGATCAACCCCGTTCAGCACATCGACCAGGCGCCGACGGTCGTTACCTTCGGCAACTCGATCAGCGAACGCGCCGGCGTGACGCACAGCGGCGCAATCGATACCGCGTCCGGCAAAATCAGTTTTGTCGACGTCAATGCCGGCGATTTCCCGACCGCCAAGACCAGTTTCACTTCGTTCACGTACCAGAACGCTGAGCATGCCGACGTCACGGCGACGCTGTCGGCGCTGCAGTTGGCGGACATCGCCGCGGTGGAAGCCAAGCTGGTCGTGGTCGCCGCCCCCGGCAACAACAACAACGGTTCGGCGACCTGGACCTACAGTGTCGCCGACGGCGCGTTCGACTTCCTCGCCGCCGGTGAGACGCTGACCCTGACTTATACGGCGGAGGTCGACTCGAATTACATACCGGATAATTTGAAGACCTTTCAGTCGTTCACGATCACGATTACCGGCACCAACGATGTTCCCGTCATTACCACCGGGCCCGAAAGCGTCGCGTATTCGGGGGGGAAATTCACCGCCGGCGGAAACCTGCAGACCGTTGGAAATGTACCCACCACGGGAACGCTGTCATTTGTCGATGTCGACCTGACCGACACCCATACCGTGGCTACCGCGCTTACGGGCGCGTCAATGTCCGGACCCGGTGCGCCGACGCTTGATATGGCGGAACTTGATGTGCTTGCCCCCACGCCCATGGCGGCTTTCGAAAAAGCGCTCTCCGCAACGGTTGCGCACGACAGCACGGGGACTGGAAACGGAACCATCGACTGGACACTTGCCGACCTTCCCGTCTACCTCGCGGATTTCATTCCCCAAGGAGAGACGCTTACACTGACCTATACGGTGACCGTGGCGGATGAGCATAACGCGACCTCCACGCAAAACGTCATCGTCACGATTACCGGTACCGCCGCTGCCGCTGTTGTCTGGATCGCCACCACCGGCTCTGGCTCGACAGGGGACTGGAACGATCCGTCCAACTGGGAAACCGGAACTGTTCCGAACGCAGGCAATGATGTCATTATCATTACCGACCAACTGCAAGGTAAGACGCCGTATTATCCGGTAACGATCAACGATCTGGCATATGCCAATTCGCTGACGATGAACGATTTCGGCACTCTGTTCGCCAATTCTCCGACACTGATCAACAACAGCACTCTGACCGTCGGCGCAGGCGGGGTCAGTCTTAGCGCCGATTCCATTGTCAACAATTACGGAACCATCATTGTTGGCGGCCTGATGGAATTGCTGGATGAAAGCTCGCTGCAGAATTACGGCCAGATCACCCTGCAGGACGGCGGCGACTTCAAAGATTCAGGCACGGTCACGATCGCCACAGTCACGCATTCCGGCACAGTCACGAATTCCGGGACGATCGAGGTCGCTGCCGGCGCCCTCGACGTCGAGGTCGGTATCGCCAATTCCGGCCAGATTACCGTTGATCAAAACGCCAAGCTGACGCTGAACGGGGCCACGATCGACGGCGGTATTATCACCAACAAGGCTGGCGGCATCATCGACCTCACCGGCGGCGGTGTGCTGAAGAACGGTTCGCTGGGCAATTCCGGTCAGATCAATGTCAGCGGCATCGGCAACGAGCTTTATGGCGAGACCGTCACCGCCAATCATGCGCTCGAGGTGCTGTCCGCCGGCGCGCTGCTGATCGACCATGGCTCTGCCGTCACCAATGGCGGCCTTACGATCGACAGCGGCGCCACGCTGACGGTAAACGGCGCCGGCATCACCGGCGGCACCGTCACCATCGATGGCACTGCGACGCTGACGCTCAACAGCGCCAGCATCGACGGCGGCACGGTGGCCAACGCGACCAACGGCATCCTCGACCTCACCGGGACGGCGGTGCTGAAGAACGGGTCGCTGGGCAATTCCGGTCAGATCAATGTCAGCGGCACCGGCAATGCGCTGGATAACGAGAACATCACTGCCAACAACGTGCTGGAGGTGATGGCCAACAGCGCACTGCTGCTCGACCAGGGCACCGGCGTCACCAACGGCGCCACCATCACCATCGACGGCACTGCGACGCTGACGCTGAACGGCGCCGGCATCACCGGTGGCACGATCAACGATTACAGCCTTGGTTCCGACGGCATCACCGTCCTCGCCGGGACCATCGACGTCAGCGGCGCGAGCACGATCACCGACGCCAGCCTGAACAAGGGCGGCATCACGATCGAACAAGGTAGCTCGCTGACACTGTCCAACGACACGGTGACCGGTGCCAGCATCGTGGTGGATGGCTCAATTAACGCCCCGATCGGTGAGTTGATCCTGCAGAACGGAACCACGTTAGGCAGCAGCCGGCTGCAGATCGATAGTGGCGACCAGGTAACGCTGAACGGCGCCACCATCACCGGCGGCACGGTCACGGGCAGCGGCACCATCGACGTCACCGGCGCCAGCACGATCAACGGCGGCGCCACGCTGAACAACGGCTATCTGACGATCGAGAGCGGCAAGACGCTGACGCTGGATAACGTCACGGTGAACGGGACCACTGTCACCGACAAGGGCACGGTCGTGCTCGACGACACGGTGAAGCTGACCGGCGGCGCCACCCTGCAGGGCGCATCGAGTTTGGCGTTGGGTCTGATCACCAACAATGGCACGCTGGAAGTGACCGGGGCGGCCGAGCTGCTCGACGACACGCTGACCAATAGCAGCGCCACCGGCGGCGTCATCCAGGTCGACGCCCTCCAGACGCTGACGCTGTCCGGCGCCGAGATCATCGACGGCACCTTGAACAATGGCGGCACGCTCGGTTCGACCGGCAGCAGCGCCCTGACCGCTGTCGGCATCACCAATTCGGGCACCATCGAGTTCGACCGGCGGCATCCTGACCATTGATGCCGCCACGGCCGTCGTACTCCCTCACCAATTCCGGCACGCTTGAAGCCAATGGCGGCGAACTCGACATCACCAGCGATTCCGTGACCAACACCGGGATATTGCAGGCGATCGACGACTCGACGCTGAAGCTGACCACGCTGACGGTGACCAACACCACCGGCGGCACGGTAACGGTCGGCAGCGGGTCGACACTGGACCTGGTGGGCGCCAACATCGACGGCGGCACGCTGGGCAATTCCGGTACGATCGACAATGTGTCGGGCAGCAACTCTATTTCGGCCGCCATCACCAACACCGGAACCATCGAGGTCGGTAGCGGCACGCTGGACCTTACGGGCGGACTGAGCGGAACAGGATCGCTGGTCATCGATGCCGGAGCGACTCTGGAACTCGCCGGTGCGAACGCTCAAACCGTCACATTCTCGGGTGCCAGCGACACCCTCCAGCTCGACAACGCGCTCGGTTTTACCGGGACGATTGCCGGGGTGTCGTCGACCGGCGGCACATTCACGATTACCGGCCAGGGCGGCGTCACCAGCGCCAGCGGCGACGCGATCGACTTCACGGCGTCGGGCGGGGTGGTCGGGAATACGGCCGATGTGACGCTCACGCCGGCCGGTGCGGTCACGGGAGCCGCGAACGGCATCGTGGTGATACAGAACGGTGTGGGAGATCTTGCGGTCGATCCGTCCGGCAATGTCCTTGGTCTGGCCGGCGACGGCGTGATCGCAGAGGACAGCACGACCGGTACCGGCAACATCGTCGTGGATGGTACAGGGAGTGTGTCCGGCTCCGGTACCGGATCGGCCGGGCTGCTTGCGGAGAATCTCAACGCAGCCAATGCCGGCAACATCACGGTCACGCAGCTGGACGGCGCAAGCGGCGGCTCGTACGGCATTGAAGCCGGGTCCAATGGCAGCGGCACAGTCGGGGTGGAAGCCGGAGGGGCCATCACCGGGACGGCGGCCAGCGGAATTCGTGCGCTGAGCTTCGGCAGTGGGGATATCTCGGTTAAGCTCGACTCTGGCAGCACCCTCACTTCCGGGAGCGCCGGCATCATAGCAGTGAACGAGGCTGCCGCGGTGCCGTCGTCAGCGGACAGCTCGATCACCGTGACCGCCTACGGCACGATCGATTCAGGCAGTGCTCTCGTCAGCACCGGGAATCCACCGGCTGGAATTCTGGCCGGTTATCTCGGCGGCAGCGTCATCCCGTCCAGCCCTCCCCTGACCAGCGTCAATGGGGATGTCACCGTCAATAGTTACGCTGACATCACCGCCGCGGCCGGCGACGGCATTCGCGCCTACAATTACGGTATCGGCGACGTCACCGTGAATGACGATGCCGGAACGATCACCGCGCCGGGCGGAACCAGCCCGGCCAACGGATTCGGCAACGGCATTGCGGCCTACAATTTTGGCACCGGCGATACCAGCGTAACGACCGCTGCCGGGGTCGTGATCCATTCCGGAGCTTCGGGAATCGACGCCAATAACGGCGCCGCTGCCGCGCCTTCCACGAGCGAAGTCTACGTGCTGGCTTATGGAACGATAACGTCAGGGACAATCCCGACCAGCGACGGCAACCCCGCAGCCGGCATCCTGGCCGGGTACAACTACAATTCTGCAGTGGACAACAATGCGCATGGCGACGTCGTCATCGATGACTATGCATCGATCACCGCGGCCGCCGGCACCGATGGCATAAGGGGCTACAATTACGGCACCGGGACCGTCACGATTACGGCGGAAGCGGGAGCTGATATTACAGCCGGTCGGTATGGCATTGCCGCTGTCGGAAAAGACGGCGGCGACGTCAGCATCACCAATGACGCAACCGTCAGCGCTGCAACCGCAATCTACGCGATGACTGGCGGAACCGGCACTGCCACCATCGACAATTACGGCACGATCACGGGCGCTGTCACTTCCTACAATGCAACGTTCACCAACGAGAGCGGCGCGGTCTGGAATCTGACCGGCAGCAGTGTATTCACCGGCGCCAGCACGATCGAAAATATCGGAACCATCGACACCACCAGCGCGGGCAGCGTCACGCTTGGGAACGGCAGCCATGTGACGCTGACCAACGCTTCAAGCGGCGTCATCGACGCAACAGAGGGCACGCTGACCCTCGACACCGACAACACCATCGCCAATGCCGGCCTGCTGGAAGCCACGGCAACCGGCACGCTGCGGATCGACGACAGCGTCAACAACAGCGGCACGCTGGAGGCCAATGGCGGTACGCTGGTGATTGGCGCCCACGCCGCCATCAGCGGCGCCGCGATGGTTACGATCACGGGTGGCGGGCTGGCCGATTTCGTCGGGACCTCGACGCAGACGTTGACGCTGAAAGCGACGTTCTCCGGGTCAGGGACGCTCGAACTCGATCATTCGCAGCACTATGGCGGTGCGGTCAGCGGCTTCAGCACCGGCGACACCATCGACCTCACCGATCTCACATACTCGTCCAACGAGACCGATGTCTGGAACAGCAGCACCGACACGCTGACGATCACCAGCGGCACGCATAGTTCGTCACTTACCTTCTCGGGTTCGTCGTACGGCCAGAACAGCTTCGCCTTGACCAGTGATGCCAACCACGACACCGAAGTGGTGTTGAGCCCGGCGCAGGCGGCGCTGAGCCATCTCGATAGCGCCGATAATGCGGTTGAGGGCACGGCGGTCACGGTCACCCTGACCGACCCGCATGCGACCAACGTCAGCTATCAGTGGCTGGACAACGGCGTGGCGATTACGGGCGCGACCGGTTCGAGCTACACGCCGACGACCGCGGATTTCGGCAAGGCGCTCGACGTCGTGGTGGGATACACCGACGGCACCACCGACCACATCACGGCGCTCGCCGGCACGGTAGCCGCCGCGCCGGAGGTCAGTTTCAATGCCGGCGATACCACGACCGGCGAGAACGCGCCGCTGACGCTGAATACGCTCAACGTAGCCTTTACCGACGCCGGCAGCGATACCGTCACCGTGTCGCTCGATGCCGGCCACGGCACGCTGTCGCTCGGCAGTGCGGCGGGCGTGAGCGACACCGGCAATGGCAGCACCACGGTTTCATTGTCCGGTACCCTGGCCGCGATCGACCTCGCGTTGGCGGGCGGCGTGACCTACACGCCGAATTCCGGTTTCGTGGGCGCCGATACCTTGAGTCTTGCCGCCAGCGACGGCGCCTTCAACTCGAATACGGCGACCCTCAATGTCGACGTGCTGGGGCCGGTCGCCACCAGCTTCACGATCGCAAATGCTGCCGGCCCTACATCGGGCGGCTGGTCGTACGATCCGGAGAACGGGCACTATTACAAGTACGTCGCGGCGACGTCGGATGATTGGACCACCGCCATGGCGGCGGCTGCGGCCGACAACGGCGCCTATCTCGCCAACATCACCAGCGGCACCGAAAGTGTCTTCGTCTCGCAGGCGATCGCGAGCGGCTCCACGGCCTGGACCGGCGGGCAGAGCACCAAGGATCCGGCCAGTGGTCGTCCGCAGAGCGGTTCGGTTCCGTTCTACTGGTTCGACGGACCCGAAGCGGGCGCGCTGTTCACTTATACAAGCTGGAATAACGACAACCTGCCGCCGGGCGGCGGTGAACCGACCGGCGGGTTCAACACCAGCGTCGAGGCGCTGCAGGTCGGATCGAACGGCGAGTGGAACGACGTCCCGACGACCTGGGCGAACGGGCAGGGCGGCTATATCGAGGAATATGGCGGGCTGGCCGGCCAGGTCGCCTTCACCGAGAACACCTCGACCGACCTTGCCACCAGCGTGCTGCTTGCCGAGGATACCGACACTTCCGGCGGTACGCTGATCGTTACCGGCGTCGGCGCCGCGGCGCACGGCACTGTGACCCTGAACGGCGACATCATCAACTACGATCCCATCCTCGACTACAGCGGCGCCGACAGTTTTACGTATACGATTTCCGACGGCACCTTCACTTCGACCGGTACGGTCTCGTTCAATGTCGCGGCCGTGCCGACGCTGCTTTGGAACACCTCGTCCGGCGATTGGATCGCGTCGGCGGCGACCTGGAGCACCAGCGCGGTTCCGACCAACGCCGACGACGTGACGATCAACACCGCCAGCGACACGCCCTACACGGTGACGATTGCCAGCGGCGAGGCAGCCTCCGCCCAGACGCTGACGCTGGACAGCGCCGCAGCGACGCTCCTCGATGCCGGTTCGCTGACCCTGACCGGGGGTCTGGTGGTCGAGGCCGGCACCTTCGAACTGCAAGGCGGAAGCCTGCATGCGTTGTCGATCAGCGTTGCGAGTGCCGGGATGTTCTCCGGCTACGGCACCATTGCCAGCCCGATCGCCGTTACCGGCACCGTGCAAGCCTCCGGCGGCAATCTGGATTTTGCCAGCTATGTCACGGGTCACGGCACGTTCAGCATCGACGCCGGCGCAACGCTGGAATTCGGTGGTCCCGTCTCCACCGGGTCGGTTGTGTCATTTGCCGCCAGCGCCGGCACCTTGATCATCGAACAGTCGGCTTCCTTCCAGGGCGAGGTTTCCGGCGCTTTGGCAAGTGGTGACGTGATCGATCTCGGCGGCCTGCTGTCAAACGGCAACATCGTTGACACGCAGGCGGGCGACACATTCCAGACCGCCGTCAGCTACGACAGCGTGCATGGAACGACGCTGCTGACGGTGATCGACCAGACGCACGGTCAGTCGACTTTCCTGGCGTTGGCCGGCGACTATACGAGCTCTATTTGGACTGTAACAAGCGACGGGCATGGCGGCGTCGATATCGCCGATCCGCCGGCAGCGGCTTCGCTCACGGTCGCGAGCGGGGCGTCGTTGGAGATTCCCAACGCGGTTGTGACAGCGGAAACGGTGACGTTCCACGGCTCGACGGGGAGCCTGACGCTCGACGCCCCCTCGAGCTTCCATGGCACGATTGCCGGGTTCACCGGCGATGGCACGCTGGCGGGTTCGGACCAGATCGATCTCAAGGGCATCGATTATCATTCGAGTTCGTTTGCCGAGAGTTTCAATGCCAGCACCGACACGCTGTCGGTCAGCGACGGCACCGACGACGCGTCGCTGCACTTTACCGGCAGCTATGTGGCGGCGAATTTCAGCTTCACCACCGACGGCAACGGCGGCACCATCGTTTACGACCCGCCGGTTTCCTCAAACCCGGCTTCGCCGCCCGCCAAGACCGCGGTCGCCGACGTGGCGAGCGAAACCAGCCATGGCTTTGTGTTCAATTTCGCCAATGCCGGTCATGATACGGCGCCGGATTTCCATCCCACCGCGGGTGAGCAGCATCCGATGCCTGCGAACGCGCTGACGGCCTTGGGCATCATCCATGACGACGCTCGCGGCAATACCGCCATGGTCCCTGCCGGTCACGATACTCTGACGATGGCAGGGATCCTCAAGGCGCAATTGCACGCCGACTTCCACTTCGTGTAGAGCATGATCCCGAAAAGTGGTCCCGGTTTTCGGAAAAGCTCATGCTCAAACAAATGATGCTTGACCCGTGCCGTGGCAGGCTCCAACGCGGGCGTGATCAATCCTGAACCTGATATCCGGACAGCATGAAGCGACTGAGGGTATTACGAAGGTGGTTCGGACGGAAGTTCGGGTATGCCAGGCTGGTGTGCCTGGCGCTCCTGATCGGGCTCGCGGCATTGCGTATCGCCGATCCCGCCCCGATCCAGGAGCTTCGCGTCAGAACCTTCGATACTTTCCAGCGCATCGATCCCCGCGTGAAGACGGCCAGGCCGGTCACCATCGTCGATATCGACGAAAAGAGCCTGGCGAAGTTCGGCCAGTTTCCCTGGCCGCGGACGCGGATCGCGGATATCGTCACCGATCTGACCAGGCTCGGCGCCGTCGTCGATTGCCTTCGACGTCATCTTCTCGGAGCCCGATCGGCTCAATCCGGACGTCGCGGCCGACACCTTTCGCAATCTCGACGAGGAAACCCGGGCCAAATTGCGGGCGCTGCCGAGCAATGACCAGCTTCTCGCCGACGCGATGCGGCGCTCGCGCGTGGTGCTGGGCGAATCCGGGCTTCCCTATGTGCTCTCGGAACTGGACAAGACGCTTCCAGTGACCGGGCTGGCGATGCTGGGCGAAGACCCGCACCGGTTCATGTTCCAATTTGCGGGCCTGCTGCGCAACACGCCGGTGCTGGAAACCGCCGCCGGCGGGCGCGGCCTGCTCACCATCAATCCCGAACGTGACGGCATTGTCCGGCGGGTGCCGATGATGATGCAGGCCCAGGGCGCCACCATGCCGTCCCTGAGCTTCGAAATGCTGCGGCTGGCGACCGGCACCGACACGATCTTCATCAAATCCGACCAGGCCGGCATCCAGAGCATCGGCGTCAAGGGTTTTTCAGATTCCGACCGATCGCAACGGCCAGCTGTGGGTTCATTTCGCGCACGACGATCCTTCGATCTACGTCCCGGCGGTCGATGTGCTCGACGGCAGCGTCGCGCCCGAAAAGATCAGGGGCAAGCTGGTGCTGATCGGAACCTCGGCGGTCGGGCTCAACGACATCAAGACCACACCGGTGTCTGCGGCGATGCCGGGAGTCGAAATCCATGCCCAGGTGCTGGAAGCGGCGTTGACCCGGTCGCTGCTGACGCAACCGCCTTACGGCCCGGCTCTCGAATTCGGCGCCGCGCTGGTGCTCGGCATTCTGGTGATCGCGTTTGCGCCGATGTTCGGACCAGTCATCCTCGTTATTGTCGGCGCCCTGTTTGCAACATTGCTGATCGGAACCTCCTGGTATTTCTACACCCAGCACCGGCTGCTGATCGATTTTACCTATCCGCTTGTTGTCGACCACGGCGATCTATCTCACCCTGATCTTCAGCAGCTTTGTCAGGGAGCAGGCGCAGCGGCGGCAGATCCGCTCGGCCTTCGGCCAGTATCTGTCGCCGGCGCTGATCGAGCAGCTGGCGCAGTCGCCGGAAAAACTCGTGCTCGGCGGCGAGGAGCGCGAGATGACCATCATGTTCTCCGACGTCAGGGGCTTCACCACCATCTCGGAGTCCTACAAGCACGATCCGCAGGGCCTGACGACGCTGATGAACCGGTTCCTGACGCCGCTGACCAACGCGATCCTGGCGCGCAAGGGCACCATCGACAAATACATGGGCGACGCCATCATGGCGTTCTGGAATGCGCCGCTCGACGACGGCGAACATCAGCTCAATGCCTGCGAAGCCGCGGTCGACATGCTGGACCGGATCGACGTGCTCAACACGCAGCGTGAGCTCGAAGCCCGGGACGGCGGCCACGCCTATATTCCGATCAGTGTCGGCGTCGGATTGAATACCGGCACCTGCGTGGTCGGCAATATGGGCTCCGACCTGCGGTTCGATTATTCGGTGCTGGGCGACAGCGTCAACCTGGCATCAAGGCTGGAGGGGCAATCCAAGGAGTACGGATTTCCGATCATCGTCGGCTCCAGGACCGCGCTCGCGGTCAAGGACAGGTTTGCGATTCTCGAGCTCGATTTCATCATGGTCAAAGGCAAGAAGGAGCCCGAGGTGATCTACGCCATTGCCGGCCGCCAGGACACCGCGCAATCCGGCCGCTTTCAGCGGCTGCGCAACCTCACCATCGAGATGATGGCGTGTTATCGCAGCCGCGACTGGGACGGCGCGATGGCGGCGATCGAGCACGGCCGCCGCACCGACGAGGCCCAGGTGCTCGAGTTGCTCTACAAACTGTATGAAACCCGAATCCGCGACTACCGCAAAAACCCGCCGCCGGAAGACTGGAACGGCGCTTTTGCGCTGCGGACGAAATAGCCGGCAATGATCGCGCGGCAGATCGCAGATATGCCGTTCGGCTTCAGAATGAAATCCTCAAGCCTCCGGTGCCGTAGAAGTCGTCGCCGCCCTGCTGGCCCAGCGTTCGCGCAAGATTCAGCGTCAGCGCCACGTTGTTCGACACCGGCGCCACGACGCCACCGGCGATGCGGCCGTAGACATGTTCGGACATACTGTTCGGAATCGC
Source organism: uncultured Alphaproteobacteria bacterium (assembly GCA_963734795.1). Classification (GTDB taxonomy): domain Bacteria; phylum Pseudomonadota; class Alphaproteobacteria; order Rhizobiales; family Xanthobacteraceae; genus Bradyrhizobium. The sequence continues at coordinate 379,521 of CAVTIW010000002.1, read as the reverse complement.
CCAGTTGTTGATGATCAGCGGGGCGGACGTGGCGCCGAACTGGATGATGCGTCCGTTTCCGATCAGATCGTCCTCCGCTGTCAGGTTGAGATAGGGGACGATGACCCTGCCGTTGACCGTGAACGGGGTGCGGAATTGCGCACCGACGCTCCCGATCAGCGCTTCTGTGCTCTGCTGGCCGACCGACAGGGTCAGCACCGGATCGCCGGATTCGGTGTAGCCGTTCACCCTGACATGGGCGTAGGTCAGGCCGGCGATCGGCCCGACCTGCGAATTGCCGGCGTCGAACAGATAACCGACCTTGCCGGCCGCGACGACGCTGGTGCCTTCGGGGTTCGACGTGATGATGTCGACGACGCCGGGGCGGCTGTTGCGGTAGTCCTGCTGGCCGATCGTGGCGAGGCCCTGGGCGAAAAAGTGCGCGTCGGCCCAGGCGCCGTAGATGCCGAGCTGGTAGGAGTTCACGTCCGTTGTGCCGGCATTGTTGAACTGGCTCGCCCTGGGGTTGGCGTAATCGAAGGCGCCGCCGACGAACGCGTTGTTGTTGATGCGATACTCCGATCCGATGGTTCCGCCCACGCTTTCCAGATTGAAGGCGTTCGACGCCACCGTGGCTTCCCGATTGCTGATGCCGCCCGTGGCCTGCATGTAGAACGACCATGGATTGACCGCGACCGGCGGCGCTTTCAGATAAGGCGGCGCCTTGGTGACCTCGGCATAGGCGTTATAGGCGTTCATCGCCGACGACCCCAGGCTGTAGGCCTGTTGGAAGGTGTCGAGTCTGCCGAACAGCGTTGAGGCGAAACCCAACGCCGAGTTCATGCCGAGATCGGCCTGCGGCGAAAAGGTCAGCGGCGCGTCGAGGCGGTTGACGATGTATTCGCCCAGGATGGCGAAGCCGTGCGAAGTCAGATGGATACCGTCAACGTAGAACAGATACTGGTTTTGTATTGCGATCGCTGCCGGCGTGGTTCCGACGCAGGTCGCTATCGGGCATACGCCCACGCTCGTAAAGCCGTAGCGCGCGGGATTGGCCACGATCTCCTGACCAAGCAGCCCATTGTCGATGTATTCGACGCGGACGCCGTTGCGGGCGATATTGGCAAGCGCCACCTGCATCTGGGTGTTGTAGTTCTGGCTGTAGGCGGAGCCGACCGCGACCGCGGAGCTCGAGAAGCCGGCCGATTCCGGCAATGCGCTTACGTCGCCAGCCGTCCAGACGATCGTGCGAGCGCCGGCGGCGACCAGACTATTGAGGCCCGTGGTGGCCCCGTTGGCGGCGGTGGTCGCTGACGCGTTGACGCCGGCCAGGCTTCCGCCGGCTTGATAATAGCCCCGGGCGTCGTTACCGCCGATGCTGATCTCGACCAGGTCGCTCGGCGCGATTGTCTTTCCCGAAGCCAGGAACGCCGCCGTGATCTGCGTAAATCCCGAATTGGGGATCGGACCCGTCGCGACCTTGGCGCCGCCGACCGCGAAGTTGACTTGCGGAATGCCCAACAGCATCGAAGTCGTATCGACGAAATTGGTGCCGCCGCTGAAGCGACCGGTGGGATATATCGGCGAGGGCCCAATGACCTTGAACAGGTTTCCGGTATCCGCGTAGCTGTCGCCGAACGCCTGAATCGTGGTGAAAACAGTCTGCGCCTTCGCTTGGTCCGCGATTGGCACGCCGGTCGCGCAGGCCGCCAGAACCGACGCGCCCAAGAATCCCTTGACGTTCGTTGATTTCATCGCTCAGCCCCCAATCTATTGCTTAATATTGCCAAATATTTCTTAGTATTGCCGCAATGTTTCCACAGTTGCATTTGGCTCACAAGCGAACCGTTGGAGAATTGTCTGCATTTTGAGCATAGTGCTATTTAAGCAACATTTGCGCCGCACAAATTTGCAGCAATAGGTCGTTCCCAAAATGCGCGGTCAGCGGATGAAGTCTGGTCATTGGCCGGCGGCAGCCTTGCTGCGAATGTCCATCGGACGGCGTGCTACATCGCCATCGCCGGATCAGTTCACAGCCTCAGAAGGAGCCGACACCGCATGACCCAACCGAGCCCGAAAGCCATTCATGCCATAGCCGATGTCGCCGGCGTTCCCGTCAGCGCCGAAGTCGCCACCCGCATCGCCAATTCGATCGGGCCAGCCTTCGAGGGCTTTGCCGCGATCGCCGGCACGCTGCCGTTCGATCTGGAGCCCGCGAGCTTTGTCGTCGTGCAAGCCATCAGAAGGTGGCGAAATGAGAACCGAACCGGCGTCGCGTTCACTGATCGAGGTTGCGCAGGCGATTGCGCAGAAGCGCATCTCGTCGCGCGAGGCGACGCAGTCCTGTCTTGATCGGATCGCGCAATGGCAGCCCCGGCTCAATGCGTTCATGGCGATCGAAGCCGAAGCGGCGCTGGCGGCGGCCGATGCCGCCGACGCGGCGCTTGCCAAGGGCAACCTCCGCGGCGCGCTGCACGGCGTGCCGCTGGCACACAAGGACATGTATTACGACGCGGGGCGGGTGGTGACCTGCGGATCGAAGATCCGGCGCGATTTCGTCGCGACCACGACCTCGACCGCGCTCAGCGTCTCAAGGACGCCGGCACGGTTCGGCTGGGCACGCTGCAGATGGCGGAATTCGCCTATGGGCCGACCGGGCACAACAGCCATTACGGCCCGGTGCATAATCCGTGGGGCCTCGATCACATCACCGGCGGCTCGTCGTCGGGATCGGGTGCCGCGGTCGCCGCACGGCTGACCTTTGCGGCTTTGGGTTCGGACACCGGCGGCTCGATCCGGATGCCCGCGCATTTCTGCGGCGTCACCGGATTGAAGACGACGGTGGGCCGGATCAGCCGCGCCGGCGCGATGCCGTTGTCGCAGTCGCTCGACACCGTCGGGCCGCTGGCGCGCAGCGTCGAAGACTGCGCATTGCTGCTCGGCCTGATGGCGGGCGCAGACCCCGACGATCCCGACCGCGGTCGCCGGGCCGTTGCCGGATTACATGGCGGCGGCGCGCCAGCCGATGCAAGGCGTCAGGATCGGCATACCCACGGCGTTCTATGTCGACGATCTCGATTCCGAAGTGGCGCGCATCCTCGACGAGACCGTCGCGGTCCTCAAGCAGGAGGGCGCCACTATCGTTGCCGTCGAACTGCCGGATCAGCGTCAGCTCACCGCGGCGTGCCAGCTGGTGCTGGCCGTCGAAGCCGCCGCGTTTCACAAGCGATGGATGATCGAGCGTCCGCGAGGATTACGGTCCGCAGGTGCTGATGCGATTGCAGAACGGCCTTGCCATCCCCGCGGTGTCCTATCTCGAAGCGATGCGCTGGCGCGGTCCGGCGCTGGCCGCGCATCTCGCGGCAGTGGCCGGCGTCGATGCCGTGATCGCGCCGGTGGCGCCGGTCGCGGCTCCGACCATTGCCGAGAGCGACGTCGGCAACAGCCCCGACGCCGAAGCGGTGATCCAGCGGCTGACCCGGTTTACCCGGCCGATCAATTATCTCGGGCTGCCGTCGCTGGCGATCCCGACCGGCTTTACCAGCCGCGGTCTTCCGGTCGGCATGCAGCTGATCGGCCGCTCGTTCGATGAAGCCATGCTGTTGCGGATCGGTGCGGCGTTCCAGCGCGCGACCGATTTCCACGATCGGATGCCGGCATTCGCATGAGCGATCTCGCCGACATCCGCCTCACCGGCGAACGCACCGAGTTCGAATCACCTCTACCCGCAAGCAGGGCGAGGTAACCGAACTCGAGCGCCGCTGCGCTTCGAGTAAGCTCATGCCGCTTCGATGGCCGCACAATCCTCAGCCGCCGAGGCCGGGGTCGGCCCAGCGTTCGATCTGGGAAGAACCGACAATCTGTTTGGGCTGGTGCGGGTTGAGCGTGCCGGCGCTGGCCGACCAGCCCTTCGCCAGAACCTGCATGGCGAACAGCTTGGCGTCGACTTCCGATTTGAACGTCCGGGTCGATCGAACCGCGCCGGTGGCGCTGTCGTCCGTCTTCACCGTTTTGTCGGGCCCAAAGGCCACATACCAGATATCGGGTTGTGTCATTGCTGCATAACGCCGATGGCGGGGTGAAAGTTTCGTCCGCCATCTAAAACACTGCATTCCGCAAAGCGCAGTGGCGTGCTCGACCGAACCGGAATTCGCAGATTGGAGTCGTCACGTCCGGCAATTATGGATAGGTTCGAACGCGGCGCGCAGACATGGCGCGCGCACAACAGGGGGAAATTCTGATGCAAATATCCAATGAAAGCATTCTGGTTATTTTATTCGTCGGCCTGGTCGCGGGCTGGCTGGCCGGAAAGATCGTACGCGGCACCGGCTTTGGCATCATCGGCGATATTCTCGTCGGTATCGCCGGCGCGCTGGTCGCCAGCCTGCTGTTTCCGAGGCTCGGCATTCACCATCGGTACCGGCCTCGTGTCGCGAGATCATCTATTCCGCGATCGGCGCCATCGTGCTGCTGCTGATCGTGCGGCTGCTTCGAACCGGCGGCCGCTTCTGACGCTGCGGAGCGCTGCCGTCGGCCGCATGTTTCCCAAATTCAGCCGTTAAAAAAAGGGGCCATCTCAAAAAATGAGGGCCATCTCCAAGGATGGCCCCCATTCGAGGTCAGCAATGCTGCGCAGTGTTATTCGACTTCAACGTTATTCGACGACCTCGACAATCCGGCGGGTGCGCGGATCGACCAGCACGGTGCGGTCGTTCACCACCGTGTAGCGATAATCCCGCACGCCATATTCCGGCGGCACGTCGTAATAGGTGACGCCTGCTTCCGGCAGCACCGCGCCGACCCGGACGTCCTCGTTATACTGATAGGAAGGGCGGTGCTGCTCGACCACATAACTGTGAAAGCGCGGACGCTGGTCGACGCCCAGTACGCCGTTGACGCCGCCGACCACGCCGCCAACGACACCGCCGACCACGGCACCGACAGGACCGGCGGCCCGTTCGCCATCTCGCGAGCCTCGCTCAACGCCACCGGACGACGCCTTGGGCCTGCGCGACGGCAGGAAGCGCCACGGTGGCGGCAACGGCAACAATTCCGATAAAACGACGGATCATGATAACTCCCAAGGGTGTCTGTTAAGGTGCCGGGACAAGTGATTCGGAGCCGATTGGTTCCGCCCAGGCGCGCGAAAGGCCGGGCCGCCGGCGGCATTTAGGTTAATGCGACTTAAATGGACGATGGCGGAAACATCGGTAAGATCAGGGTTCCCGTACTTCAGGGTTCCCGCACCTTTGTGAAGAGATCAGGGTTGATGGCAGCCGCTCCCGGTGTCCGGCGTTCCGAACTCGGTGATGCGCTGCGCGCCTGCCGCAGCGCCTTCATTGGCGTCGGCGTCATGAGCTGCATGATCAACCTGCTGTATCTGACCGGCTCGCTGTTCATGCTGGAGGTTTACGACCGGGTGCTGCCGAGCCGCAGCGTGCCGACCCTGGTCGGCCTGGCCATCCTCGCCGGCGGGTTGTACATCGCCCAGGGCGTTCTCGACCTGATCCGGGGACGAATCCTGGGCCGGATCGGAACCGCGCTCGACGAATCCCTCAATGCCCGGGTGTTCGATACCATCGTGCGCCTGCCGCTGATGGTCGGCGCACGCAACGAGGGCCTGCAGCCGCTGCGCGACCTCGACAATGTTCGCTCGTTCCTCTCCGGCATGGGGCCGGGCGCGTTCTTCGACCTGCCATGGCTGCCGTTCTATCTGGCGATCTGCTTTGCCTTCCATGTCATGATCGGCCTGACCGCGCTGGTCGGCGCGATCATTCTGATCACGCCTCACCATCGTGACCGAATTCATGTCGCGCACGCCGGCGCGCGAGGCGATGGGTCTGGCGGCGCGCCGCAACGATCTGGCCGCCACCAGCCGGCGCAACGCCGAGGTGCTGGTGGCGATGGGAATGTCCGGGCGCCTGACCAGGCGCTGGAGCGAGGCCAACCAGAATTATCTGGCGGGCAATCAGCGCGCCAGCGATGTCGCGGGAGGGCTCGGCGCGATCGCCAAGGTGATGCGCATGACCCTGCAGTCGGCGGTGCTCGCGGTCGGCGCCTATCTGGTGATCCATCAGGAGGCGACCGCCGGCATTATCATCGCGGGCTCGATCCTGAGCGCGCGGGCGCTGGCGCCGGTCGATCTGGCGATCGCGCACTGGAAAGGTTTCGTCGCCGCGCGCCAGAGCTGGCATCGCCTCAACCGGCTGCTCGAATCGCTGCCGGCGCGAGCCGCGCAGACGCTGCTGCAGAATCCGTCGAGCCGGCTGTCGGTCGAAACCGTCAGCATCGTGCCGCCGGGCGATCAGAAGATCATCGTCCAGGATGTGACGTTCGCGCTCGAGGCCGGCAATGGCCTCGGCGTGATCGGGCCCAGCGGATCGGGCAAGTCTTCGCTGGTGCGCGCGCTGGTCGGCGTATGGCAGCCGTTCCGCGGCAAGGTGCGGCTCGATGGCGCCGCGCTCGATCAGTGGTCGTCCGATGTGCTCGGCCGCCACATCGGTTATCTGCCGCAGGATGTCGAACTGTTCGCCGGCTCGGTCGCTCAGAATATCTGCCGTTTCGATCCCGAAGCCGGTTCCGACGCCATCATCGCCGCCGCCAAGGAGGCCGGCGTCCACCAGATGATCATCAAGATGCGCGACGGCTACGATACCCAGATCGGCGAGCAGGGCACCGCGCTCTCGGCCGGTCAGGCGCAGCGCGTGGCGCTGGCGCGGGCGCTCTACGGCGATCCGTTCCTGATCGTGCTGGACGAGCCGAATTCCAATCTCGATACCGAGGGCGACGAGGCGCTGACACGGGCGATTCGCGCCGCGCGCGAGCGCGGCGCCATCGTGGTGGTGGTGGCGCACCGGCCGATCGGGATCGAGGCGGTCGATCAGCTTCTGGTGCTCAAGGACGGCCGCATGCAGGCCTTCGGCCCCAAGGAAACCGTGCTGGGACAGGTGCTGCAGCGGGTGGCGCCGCCGACCTCCGATCAAGATCGTATCCGACGGCGGAGTTGCCAAATCATGACCGGCCGCGAGCCACGCGGCGCGCGATCCTCGATCCGGCTGCATTTGATCGTCGGGCTGGCGGTGGTCGTCGTGCTGGCGGGCGGGCTCGGCGGCTGGGCATCGACCGCCGAGATTTCCGGCGCGCTGATCGCGCCGGGATCGATCGTCGTCGAATCCAGCGTCAAGAAAGTCCAGCATCCGACCGGCGGCGTGGTCGGCGAAGTGCGCGCGCATGACGGCGATCTCGTCAAGGCCGGCGACGTGGTGGTGCGGCTCGACGACACCGTCACCAAGGCGAGTCTCGCGATCGTCACCAAGAACCTCGACGGGCTGTGGGCGCGGGCCGCGCGGCTGCAGGCCGAACAGCAGGGCCTCGACAAGATCGTGTTTCCAGCGATGCTGCTCGACCGTGCCGATGATCCCGACGTCAGGAACGTGATGGCGAGCGAGAGCAAATTGTTCGAGGTCCGCACCACCGGGCGGATCGGGCAAAAGGCGCAGTTGCGCGAGCGGGTCACGCAGTTGAACGAGGAAATCGCCGGCCTCGAGGCGCAGGAGAAGGCCAAGGACCAGGAAATCGCGCTGGTGGAAAAGGAACTGGTCGGGGTCCGCTCGCTGTACGATCAGCATCTGGTGCAGTTGACGCGCCTGACCACGCTGGAGCGCGACGCGGCCCGGCTCGCCGGCGAGCGGGCGCAATACGTCGCCGCACGGGCGCAGGCCAAGGGCAAGATCACCGAAACCGAACTGCAGATCATCCAGGTCGACAAGGATCATGGTCAGCGACGTCTCCAAGGATTTGCGCGAGACCAACGACAAGATCGGCGAATTCGTCGAGCGCAAGGTCACGGCCGAAGACCAGTTGCGGCGGATCGACATCCGCGCGCCGCAGGACGGCATGGTGGAGCAGTCGACGGTTCACACCGTCGGCGGGGTGATCACCGCCGGCGACGCCATCATGATGATCGTGCCGCAGGCCGACGACCTTCAGGTCGAGGCCAAGGTCAATCCGCAGGATATCGACAAACTGCAGATCGGCCAGAAGACCCTGCTGCGGCTGTCGGCCTTCAACCAGCGCACCACGCCGGAATTGAACGGCGTCGTCACCCGCGTTTCGCCCGACGTCACCACCGACCAGCGCACCGGGCAGTCCTATTACACCATCCGCGTCTCGATGCCGCCGGAAGAGGTCGCGCGGCTCGGCGAGGTCAAGCTGATCCCGGGCATGCCGGTGGAAGCCTTTGTGCAGACCGGCGACCGCACCATGCTGTCCTATCTGATCAAGCCGCTGAAAGACCAGCTGATGCGCGCGTTCCGCGAGAAGTGAGTTTTGCGAAGCGAGCTTATTGACGTCTCTCCCTTCTTCCCTTGTGGGAGAAGGTGGCGCGAAGCGCCGGATGAGGGGTAGCTCCACAACGAGAGGCCGCGACCCCTCACCCGTCTCGCATCTGACGATGCGAGCCACCCCTTTCCCACAAGGGGAGAGGGAAAGAAGCCCGCATATTGGCTCGCGATGACGGATTGCCTGCGATCGTCAGCGCGACAAATTCTGCAACAGAAAATTCAGCGCGGTGGAGGCGAAGACGTGCATGTTGGCGAGCCGGTCGCTGCTGCCGGTCTCCAGCGTCATCGCCGATGGCTCGCGGCCGGCGACCGCCATGCAGCTATGGCCGGCGGCGTCGCCATAGCGGTTGCCGGTCGGCCCGGTGGCGCCGGTTTCGGACAGGCCCCAGTCGGAGGCAAAGCGCTGGCGGATCTGGCTCGCCAGCAATTTCGCATAGGGCTCCGAAGCCGAGCGGATGCCCTTCATCGCGTCGTCGGGAATCTCCATCAGAATCCGCCGCGCATCGCGGGTATAGACCACGGCGCCGCCGAGGAAATAGGCCGAGGCGCCGGGCACCGCGAGCAGCGCGGCCGAGATCAGGCCGCCGGTCGAGGATTCCGCGACCGCGATGGTCTGGCGCCGTTCGATCAGTCTGCCGGCGATTTTTTCGGCGATCGCAACGAGGTCCTTCATGCGCTGTCTTTCTTAGGTGGTTCGAGTTGCGAGCTGCCAGCGAGCCTGCTTGAATGCGGCTCAGGACCAGGCGGCGCGGGTTACAGGATGCCGTGATTGCGCGTTGCCGCGCAACCGGGAGGAAACCAGCTCATGACGTCACCGATCGCGGGCGGCGTGGATTGCGATCTGCATCCAGCCGTTCCTCATTTGACCAGCCTGCTGCCCTATCTCAACGATTACTGGCGCGATCAGGTCACGACACGGGGAATGGTCGATCTGGTGTCGCAATCCTATCCCGCGAATTCGCCGATCACCGCGCGGCCGGACTGGCGGCCTTCGCAGGGCAAGCCGGGGTCCAGCCTCGAAGACATGAAGACGCAGGCGCTCGATCCGTTCGGCATCCGCTACGGCATCTGCAATCCGCTGTACGGCGTGCAGATGGTGTTCTGCGAGGATATGGCGGACGCATTTTGCCGCGCGCTGAACGACTGGCTGGTCAAGGAATGGCTCGACAAGGATACGCGGCTGCGCGGCTCGATCGTGATCCCGGTGCAGAGCATCGAGAAGTCGGTCGCCGAGATCGAACGCTGCGCCAGCGGACACGCGTTTCGTGCAGGTGCTGATGCTGGTCATGGGCGACATGCCGCTTGGGCAAGCGCGCCTACTGGCCGATTTACGCGGCCGCCGAGCGGCTGGGCTTGCCGATCGGCATCCACGCCGGCAGCAATTATCACAACCCGCCGACCTCGGTGGGCTGGGGCTCCTATCACATCGAGGATTACGTCGCGCAGGCGCAGGCGTTCCAGACCCAGTTGACCAGCCTGATCGTCGAAGGCGTCTTCGCCCGGCATCCGAATCTGAAAATGGTGATGCTGGAATCCGGCTTCACCTGGCTGCCGTCCTATCTGTGGCGGCTGCATAAATTCTGGCGCGGCATCCGCATGGAAACGCCGTGGGTGGATCGCGCGCCGCTGGAAATTGTGCGCAGCAACATCCGGTTTTCGCTGCAGCCGGTCGATGCGCCGCCGGATCCGGCAGACATTAAATCGGCTGTTTGACCATATGCAGTCGGATGAATTGCTCCTATTCTCGACCGATTATCCGCACTGGCAATTCGACGGCGATGCGGTGCTGCCCGAGGGGATGTCGTCCGATCTGGTGCGCAAGATCATGATCGATAATCCGTACGCGACCTACGGCCGGCTCAGGGAAACGGTGCGGGCATGATCCCAAAAAGTGGAATCCGGTTTTTGGAAAAGGTCATGCCCAAGCAAATTGAGGAGACCACGTCATGAACATGCAGTTCCGCAGCGGCCCGGAGCAGGCGTCCTCCGTTCATGCCAAGACCGCGATCGCCGATTGCGATATCCATCCGGCGCGCGCGACCAGGACCGAGTTGTATCCCTATCTGGCCAGGCGCTGGCACGAGCATCTCGAGACCTACGACAAGCATCCCTATCAGGGCATGATGGAAGGCCCGCCCTATCCGAAGGCGCAGCCCAATGCGTCGCGCCGCGATGCCTATCCGCCGGAGGGCGGCCCGCAGGGTTCGTCGCTGTCGTTCATGCAGACAGCAGCATCTCGACCCCAACAACGTCGTGCTGGGCGTGCTCAATCCGCTCAACACCGGACAGGGCATCCGCAATCACGATCTCAGCGCGGCGATCTGCTCGGCGATCAACGACTGGCAGATCGAAAAATGGACCAGCAAGGACAGCCGCCTGAAGGGCTCGGTCGTGGTCGCCAACGAGGACGGTCCGGCCGCGGCCGCCGAAATCCGCAAGCGCGCCGGCGACAGCAATTTCGTCCAGGTGCTGCTGCTGAGCCGCAATGTCGAGCCGCTGGGCCAGCGCCGCTACTGGCCGATCTACGAGGCGGCCGAGGAGGCGGGGCTTCCGGTCGGCGTGCATGCCTTCGGCTTCGGCGGCAATCCGATCACCGCGTCGGGCTGGCCGAGCTACTACATCGAGGAGATGGTCGGCCATTCGCAGTGCCAGCAGACCGCGCTGGCCAGCATCGTGCTGGAGGGCGTGTTCGAGCGGCACCCGAAACTCAAGATGATCATGATCGAGGCCGGCTTCGGCTGGGCGCCGTCGCTGTCGTGGCGGCTCGACAAGAGCTGGCAGCGGATGAAGAGCGAAGTACCGCATCTCAAGCGCCCGCCGTCGGAATATATCCGCGACCACATCTTCTGGACCACGCAGCCGATGGAAGACCCGGAACGGCGCGATCATCTGTTCGACGTGATCGACTGGGTCGGCTGGGACAAGCTATTGTTCGCCACCGACTATCCGCACTGGGATTACGACGAGCCGTCGCGGGTGCTGCCGGCGGGCGTCAGCGACGCCAACCGCGAAGCGTTTTATCTCGGCAATGCGCGGAAGCTGTACGGATTGGCGTAAATAATATGGCCCGTCACGTCATCGCCGCGGTGGACGAACTGCCGCCGGGCACGCCGCAAATTTCTCACCATCGATGAACGGCCGATCGCGGTCTTCAACATCAAGGGCGAATTCTTCGGCCTGTTGAACCGCTGCCCGCATCAGGGCGCGGCGTTGTGCGAAGGGCCGCTGATCGGGCTCGCGCAGTCGTCCGATCCCGGCGAGATCGAATACACCAGGCTCGGCGAAATCATCCGCTGCCCCTGGCATGGCTGGGAATTCGATATCCGCACCGGTCAGTCCTATTGCGATCCAAAACGATTTCGCGCCAGGGCCTATCCGGTCAATGTCGAGCCCGGCTCCAGCGTGGTGAAGGGGCCTTACGTCGCCGAGACGCTCGCGGTGTCGGTCGAAAGCGATTACGTGGTGGTGGATTTGTAATTCACCGGCACCGCCATCCTGAGAGGCTCTGAAGCTATCTCGGCCGTCATCCTGAGGTGCGAGCCCTTGCGAGCCTCGAAGGATGGCCGCACGCACTGCGCTGAACACCATCCTTCGAGACGCGGCGAAGACGCCGCTCCTCAGGATCACGTCTGGAAGCTTGGCAGTCCCTCAAGGTAACGCCGATTGATTACTCCGCCGCCGCCCCATGCCCCATCATCCGCCGCTCCCGCGCATAACGCACCAGCGCGACATAGCGATAGATGCCGTGCACGAACTTGCCGTAGGGCATGGTGATGAACAGCGAGAACACCACGCCGAGATGCAGCGCCAGCAGCGGTCCCATCGCCGGCGTATCGCGCCAGAGCAACAGCGCGATGCCGGTGAGGCCGGTCATGAACAGCATCGCGATGAAGGCGACGTCCATGCCGGTGCGGCTCGTGTCGACCAGCACCGGATCGCGCTTCCATTTTTCCGCCAGCAGGCCGGCCGGTCCGATCAGAAGCCCGATGCCGCCGAGCGTGCCGAGCACCACCGGCAGGTCCCACCACGGATACGGCGCCTCGCGCGCGAGCAGATAATGATACAGCGTCGCCACGCGACGGTCGCGGCGAAGCAGAGCGACAAAGCCGTAGAACGTCAGATGATGATAGATCTTGCGCCGGTCGCTCGGCCGCTCGTCCTCGTTGACGCAGCCGACGCCGCCGCCGTCGAGATAGCGCAGCTCGCCGGCATCCTTCATCGCCTGCCACAGCGAGGGCGGATCCGCGCGCATGCCGATCGGCTCGCCGATATCGCGCCAGAAGGCGCGCACGCCCATCGCCAGCGCGATCGATCGCATAGAGGAACGCCGCGCCGAACAGCGCCGCCATCGCGTTGTGCGGCATCAGCGCGATAGAACGCACCGGGTCCGGTATGGATGCCGAACAGAACCTGCCGGTCGTTGAAGGCGGCAAAGCCGAAAATGAACGCCGCGACGCTGAAGCGCCGCGATGATGCTGATGGCGAGGCCGTTGCGCGCGAACAGCGCCCGCAAAGGCGCGCGGCCAGGCATAGGCGGCATAGGATTCGGCGCGCGCGATCGCCAGCGTCTGCGGGACGTTGACGTTGAATTCATGCGGCGGCGAGAACTGGCAATCGGTGTAGCAGGCGCCGCAGCCGTGGCAGAGATTGGCGAGATAGTTGAGGTCGCCGTCGGAGAACGAGCGGCGCATTTCCATCGCCGGAAATACCGCGCACAGGCCTTCGCAATAGCGGCACGAATTGCAGACCGTCATCAGCCGGTCGGCCTCTTCGAGGATGCTAGTTCCGTGCATTTTGCGCCGCTTCCCGTCCTGCGATCCGGCCGAACACGCTGCCGATGGTCATGCCGATGCCGGCCGCGTAGCCCTTGCCCAGCACATTGCCGGCCATGATCTCGCCGGCGGCGAACATGTTGGCGGCCGGCTTGCCGTCCTTCATCAGCATGCGCGCCTGCTTGTTCACGCGGGTGCCGAGATAGGTGAAGGTGATGCCGGGCCGCACCGGATAGGCATAATAAGGCGGCGTCTCGATCTTGCGCGCCCAATGGGTCTTCGGCGGCGTCAGCCCTTCGGTGCGGCAATCATCGAGGATGGTGTGATCGAAGGTGCCGGGCCGCACCGCGGCGTTGAAGTCGGCGACGGTTTTTTCCAGCGCGGCCGGATCGAGTTCGAACTTGCCGGCCAGCTCGGCGATCGAGCCGGCCTCGATCGGCGGGAACAGCGTCGGCATGAAACTGTTGCGCGAGCTGGCGTCGAAGATGATGTAGGCGATCTGGTCCGGCTGGGCGGCGACCAGGCGGCCCCAGATCGCATAGCGCTTCGGCCAGATGTCCTCGCCCTCGTCGTAGAAGCGCAAGCGCACTGCTTGTTGACGACGATGCCGAACACCACGGAATCGTGCCGGGTGATGATGCCGCCGTCGAATTTCGGCGCGCGGGCGTCGATCGCGACCGCGTGGCACTGGGTGGGATCGCCGACCTCCTGCACGCCCTTGTCGAGCAGCATCTTGAGGATCGAGCCGCGATTATAGGGCGTGCCGCGGATCAGGAAATTGTCGGCGGCGTCGCCCCAATATTGCTTCAGCCATTCGATGTTGGCCTCGAAACCGCCGGCGGCGGCGACCAGGGTCGAGGCGCGGACTTCCGTCGCTGCCGTCGATCGGCTGCTTCAGGGTGGCGGAGAGAAACATGCCGTCTTCGATCTTGAGATCGAGCACCTCGGCGTCGTAGAGGATCTCGACGCCGAGCTGCTCGGCGGTGAGATAGAGCGCATTCAGCATCGCCCGGCCGCCGCCGAGGAAGAACGAATTGGTGCGGCCGAGGCTCAGCGTGCCGCCCAGCGACGGCTGCCAGCGCACGCCCTGTTCGACGATCCAGCCCAGGATGTCCTTGGACTCCCTGATCATGTAGCGCGCCAGTTCCTCGTCGGTCTGGCCGCCGGTGACGCGCAGCAGATCTTCCCAGAATTCCTGCTCGGTATAGGGCCCGGTGAGGATGTCGGTCGCGGCATCATGGGCGCAGCGCATGTTGCGGGTATGGCGGGTGTTGCCGCCGCGATAGAATTTCGGCGCGCCTTCCAGCACCAGCACCGACGCGCCGGTTCGCCGCGCGCTGATCGCGGCGCACAGCGCGGCATTGCCGCCGCCGATCACCAGCACGTCGAATTTACGAGTCAAATCGACCATGCGTCTTGTTCTCTTTTTTGCATGGAAGAAGCAATCGGCCGAAGCCGATTGCTGCAAGCGTGGCGCACAGAGCCCTATGCAGTAACGGCTTCGCGCGTCTCGATCGCTTCGCCGCCGCGATAGACGGCGAGCGCGGCGATGATGCCGAGCGCCGCGCCGAACATCAGCCAGTACGCGGGCGAGGCCTTGTCCTGGTCGGTCATTTCGATCAGTTTGGTCGATACGAAGGGGGTAGCCGTGCCGAATATGCCTGCAGCCAACGCGAACGCTATCGAGAAACAGGTGGTGCGGACATGCGCCGGCACGATCTCGACCAGGCATCCCAGCATCGTGCCGCTGTAGACGCCAAAGTAGAACGAGAACATCATCTGGACTGCCAGCAGCTTTCCGAGTGTGGGCGCTGCGGCAAGCCAGGAAAGCGCGGGGTAAGCAGTCACGAACGCCAGGCCTGCAATCGTCAGCAGCACAGGCTTGCGGCCGATCCGGTCGGAAACCGCGCCACCGACCGGATTCCAGATGAAGTTCGTGACCGCAACGAGAAGGGTTATGAGCAATGTCCCCGTCGGCGAGAGGTTGAGCTGCTTGCCGAAACCGGGTGCATACACCGTGATGAAGTAAAAGGTCGTCGTGGTCAGCACGGCGATCATCATGCCGAGAACGACAATGCGCCAATTCGCGATCGCCGAAGCAAACACCTCGCTCGCGGTCGGATGTTTCTTCATCGCCAGGAAAGCCGGCGTTTCCTCAAGCGATCGCCGCAACATGAAGATGATCGGGATGATGAGGCAGCCGATAAAGAACGGGATGCGCCATTTGGCAATTCCGCCGATGGAATCCAGGAAGGTATCGGCAGGAATGCCTTCTCTCAGGATAAAGCCGATGATTGCCGCGACAAAGATCGCGACCTGCTGACTGGAAGACTGGAACGAGGTGTAGAAGCCGCGATTGCCGGGCGTTGCTATCTCGGAAAGATAAACCGAGACGCCGCCGAGTTCGACGCCGGCGGAGAACCCCTGTATCAGCCGGCCAATCAGCACAATGATCGTTGCGGCGATGCCGATGGATGCGTAAGAGGGGCAGAAGGCGATCACCACCGTACCAAGCGCCATGAGCGCGAGCGTGACGATCAGCCCCTGGCGGCGGCCGATACGGTCGATATAGGCGCCCAGTACGATGGCGCCGACGGGGCGCATCAGCGCGCCGAGCCAGAACACGCCATACGCATTGAGCAGGGCCGCGGTGTCGTTCTGGGCTGGAAAGAACGCCTTTGCGATATCCTGCGCATAAAAGCCGAACAGGAAGAAGTCGAACTGCTCGAGGAAATTGCCGCTGGTCGCGCGCAGAATGGCGCCGATGCGCGATTTGAGCTGCGGCGGTTGTGACGATGGTGGCGACATGGCGAGTTTTCTCCCCGTTGCGAATTGGCCGGTGCGGAAAGATCTCTCGCCAGCCGACAGTTGCCCTGTCTGGTCAGGCAATCTGCCATGCCGGCGCGGTGCGACCAACCGGAAAACACGCAACGAACCGGATATCGCGTCACGCGCGGACGGTTTTTCAGATTTTGTTCTGCACCGAGGCGACCAGCCATTGCCGGAATGCCCGGAGCTTGGGCGAATCCGCTCTCGCCTCGGGCGAGACCAGATAGAAGCCGGCGTCCGCCGGCAGCGTGATCTTGAACGGAACCACCAGCCGGCCCTTGGCGATATCGGCCTCCACATAGGAGGTCCGGCCCATGGCGACCCCGATGCCGTCGATCGCGGCCTGCACCGTCACCAAGATCAGATCGAAGGTCAGGCCGGGCTGCTTCGAAATATTGGTCGGCAGCCCGGCGGCGGTCAGCCACAGCCGCCAGTCGTCGTCATAGCCGCCGCTGCTGTGCAGCAACGTCTTGTGGGCGAGATCTTCCGGGCACCGCAGCGGCTTGTCTGCCGGTGAGCAGCGCCGGACTGCAGACCGGAAAAGCTCATCGGCGGTCAGCCAGTCGGCGCGCAAGCCCGGCCAGTGGCCGCGGCCATAGCGGATCGCGGCATCGACATCGCCGCTCTTGAAATCGACCAGCGCGGTCGAGGTGGTGATGCGGACGTCGATGCCGGGATGGGCTTCCTGAAACGCGGAAAGCCGCGGCAGCAGCCACTTGGCGGCCAGCGAGGCCAGCGTGGAGACCGTCAGCACGTGCTCGTTGTCCTTGCGCAGCAGCCGGTCGGTGGCGAGCCGCAGATCGTTGAACGCGGCGCGGACGCCGGGCAGATAATCCTTGGCCTCCGGCGTCAACGCCAGCGCGCGGTTCTGCCGGACGAACAGTTGAATCCCCAATTCCTCCTCGAGCCGCCGGATCTGATGGCTGATCGCGGTTTGCGTGACGTTCAGTTCGCTGGCCGCGATGGTGAAGCTCAGGTGTCGGGCGGCGGCCTCGAAGGCGCGCAATCCGTTGAGCGAAGGCAGTCGGGCGGTCATGTCACGAACGGCCTATCCATGAATTTATGTCATCTGAAGCGGAACAAAGTGTCGTTTGTCGAAAAGCCAGAAAGTGCAGATATTGGCTGCAACAAGTTAGCTTTAGGAGATTACAATGTCCACCTGTTCACACGAATCGATGATAAATCATCATGATACGGGGTTTTTGGCCCAGCTCGGCGAGACCCTCCACGTCTGGCGCGAGCGTCAGCGCCAGCGCCGTGAACTGGCGCAGTGGACCGATCGTGACCTGCATGACGTCGGACTGTCCCGGAGCGACATCGTCCACGAGGCCGAAAAGCCGTTTTGGCGGGCTTAGCGGCCGCCAGGCCGGCGTCGCCTCTTGGGAGGGGCGCCGGCCATCATCTTTTCGAAATCCGTGGGAGCTCGCAGCGATGACGCTTCGTTTCGATGACCTCCGGCAACATTCCGATATCCTGCGCCTGCGAACCGGCAAATCGCTGACGGTGCGCTTTGTCGAGCCGCAGGACGCCGAGGCGTTGCAGAATTACTTCCGGGCGCTCTCGGTGCGGTCCCGCTACAACCGCTTCCTCGGCGCCATGCGCGAACTGCCGCAAACCGAGCTCGAACATTTCATCCACGTCGGCGAGGATAATCGTTTCAGCGTGATCGCCGTGATGACGATCGATGGCTTCGAGACCATCGTCGGCGAAGCCCGCTACGCGTTCGAACCCGATACCGCGCGTTTCGAGTTCGGCCTGTCGATCGACGACCGCTGGCAGGGCCAGGGCATCGGTTCGGCGTTGCTCGGTAATCTGGAATGCCGCGCCGCCGCGTTTGGCGCCGAACGCCTGTTCGGCGATACCTTGCGTTCCAACGACGTCATGATCGGCCTTGCTCGCAAATCCGGCTTCGGCTTTGCGCCGAACCCCGACGACTGGAAGCTGGTGCGCTTCGAAAAACATATCGACACCGCATCGCAGGACATTCCCTGCGCCAGCTGGCGGTTGGCGGCGGAACAGATCGCGCTGAGTGCGGCTTCGGCGAGCTGAGCCCGCGCGGGCTGTTTAATTTCCCTTGAAAACCGCCTTGCGCTTTTCGATGAAGGCCTGCACCGCCTCGCGGTGATCCGCTGTCATGGTGGTGCGGATCAGGCGCTCGGCCTCATGGTCGCGCGCGGTAGCGAAATCGAACAGCAGGGCTTCGTCGAGATTGTCCTTCATGTAGCGTAACGCGATGGTCGGTGCCTTCCGCCATCGATTTGGCCAGCGCAAAGGCCTCGTCGTGAAGCTTGGCGTCCGGCACCACGCGGTTGACGAGGCCGATCGCCGCGCATCTTGTCGCACCGACCTTGTCGGAGGTGAACATCAATTCCCGCGCCCGCGCTGTCCCGACCAGCCGCGTCAGCAGCCACGCGATGCCGTAATCGCCGCTCAATCCCACCCGCAGATAGCCGGTGGAAACGAACGCCGATTCCGCGGCGATGCGGAGATCGCAGGCCATCGCGATGGCGAGTCCGGCGCCGACCGCGGGGCCGGGCAATGCCGCGATGGTGGGCTTGCGCACCGAGATCAGCGCGCCGGTCAGCAGGCGTTGCCGTTCCTGCAGGTCGGCGACCTTCTCGTCATAGGACATCTCCAGCTTCTTCGGGTCGCGGCGGGCGCCCATGCCCTTGACGTCGCCGCCGGCGCAGAACGCGGTGCCGGCGCCGGTGATCAGCAGCGCGCCGACATCGGGATTCTCGCCGCAGGTTTTGATCATGGTGCGTAGCGCCGGCGTCAGATGGTCGGAGAGCGCATTGCGTACTTCCGGCCGGTTCAGCGTGATGACGGCGACGCGGTCCCGGATCACGCACAGCAATTCGCTGGTGCCGGTGTCGATGGTGATGTCGGTGGTGGTCATTTGCGATTCCCCCATTTCCATCCGTCATTGCGAGGAGCAAAGCGACGAAGCAATCCAGCTTTTCTGCGTGGCTGTGGATTGCTTCGCTGCGCTCGCAATGACGGCAATATGCTTTGTCGCCTTGAAAAGCTTTGACGTCTAAAACTTCTCGACCCAGGGCCGCAGTTCCAGTTCCCAGCTCCAGGCGCTGCGTGGCTGTTGCAGCACGTTCCAGTAACTCAAGGCAATGGCGTCGGGATCGAGCATCGAATCCGGCCGGTCGGCGGGCTCGCTGCGCACGGCGCTGCGAATGCCGCCGTCGATCACGAAATGCGCGACATGGATCCCCTGCGGCGACAATTCGCGCGCCATGCTCTGGGCCAGACCGCGCAACGCGAATTTACCCATCGCGAACGGTGCGGATTGCGAATAGCCCTTGACGCTGGCGGAGGCGCCGGTGAACAGGATCGCACCGTGATGGTTGGGCAGCATTCGCCTCACCGCCTGCTGCGCCACCAGAAAGCCGCCGAATGCGCTGACGGCGATGGCGTTTGCGACATCCGCAGGCACCAGATCGACGAAGGCGCCGCGCTCTCTTCCGCTGGCGTTGTAGACGACCAGATCGGGCGCGGCGATCTCGCGTTCAACCAGGCCGAACAGGCGCTCGACGTCACCGGGATCGGTGGCGTTGCAGGCAAAGGCGCGCGCGCCGGTCTCGCTGCAGAGCGCGCCAAGTTTTTCGATTTTGCGCGCCGCCAGCGCCACGCGAATACCCTGGCGTGCAAATAGCCGCGCGAGCGATGCGCTCAGGCCCTCGCCGGCGCCGACGATCAGGGCGGTTTTGTATTTCGGCGTTTCCATGGATTATTCTCCGGTCGGACCTGCGGCGGGACTTTATTCGCCTGCCGGTCAGGGGCATGATGTATATCATCTAAAGCACAGGAAGCGGAACGAACAAGAGTTGCAAATGCACCAGCCGGTCAAACACGCCGATGTGACAACGCCCGGCTGAGGCGCCGGGATTGCTCGCGCCTGACACCTCCGGAATGAATTTCTACCGCGCTGATCCGGCGTTGACGACCGCGCCGAGGCCGGCAGCCAGGACGCCGCGGCGCTGCTGCGGATCCTGACGCCGACGCTGAAATTCCGCGCCACCCGCGATGCGCGCAAGGTCTGCGGCACGCGCTGGAGCGGCGGCATCGGCTACATCGAGGAATTTGCAACCAGCAGGCCGTTGCGCGACGCCCATCTCGGCTCGATCTGGGAAGGCACCGGCAACATCGTGGCGCTCGATGCGCTGAAGCGGGCGGTCGGCCGTCACGGCGCCGAGTCAGCACTCGCCGCCGATCTGCACGCCCGCCTCGACGACATCGCCAATGTGCCGCAGGCCTGGCGCGATCGCTCGCGCGATCTCACCGACCGCGCCATCGGCTTTGCCCGCGAGGTTGGCGGCCGCGCCGACAACGAAGCCGAGGCGCGGCGCGCCACCAGCCTGCTCTATCATGTCGCAAGCGCCGTGGCGCTGGCATGGGAGGGCGGGCGCATCCACGCCATGCCCGGCGATGCACGCAGGCTGTTGCTGTCACGCATGGTGATCGATCACCGGGTCGCAGCGAACGATCCGTTCCGGCTCACGGAAAATGCTGTGCAGCGCGCCATTACCAGCCATCTGCTCGGCGAGCGCGACGTTGGCATCGCCGAGGTTGGCGAATTGCTTTTGGCGGCGTAGGCTCTGACGCGTGATCTTACCTCTGCCTTGTGGGAGAGGCCGGATCGCATCGGCAGATGCGATCCGGCGTGCGTTTCAAAAACTTGAATATAAACAAAAAGAGGAAACACCGATGAAGGCCGCCGTCCTGCATGAAGTCAACAAGCCGCTGGTGATCGAGGATGTCAGCCTGCAGAAGCCCGGGCCGCGCGAGGTCCTGATCCGCACCACCGTCGCCGGCCTCTGTCACTCCGACCTGCATTTCATGGAAGGGCTGTATCCGCATCCGCTGCCGGCGGTGCTTGGCCACGAATCGGCCGGGGTGGTCGAACAGGTCGGCTCCGACGTGACTTATGTGAAGCCCGGCGATCATGTCGTGACCTGCCTGTCGGTATTCTGCGGCACCTGTGACAATTGCTCGACCGGGCGTCCGGTGCTGTGCACCGATACGACGGTGAAGATGTTGCCGGGCGTATCCAACCGGCTGTCATGGGCGCGATCGGAAAAGCTGAACCAGTTTCTCAACCTGTCGTCGTTCGCCGAGCAGATGCTGGTGCACGAGAACGCGATCGTGAAAATCCGCAAGGACATGCCGCTTGAGCTGGCCGCCTTGATCGGTTGCGGCGTCATCACCGGCTACGGCGCCGTCGTCAACACCGCCAAGGTCGCGCCCGGCGAAACCGTGGTGGTGATCGGCTGCGGCGGCGTCGGCATGGCCGCGATCAATGGCGCCGAGATCGCCGGCGCCGGCCGTATCATCGCGGTCGATACCAATCCGGCCAAGCTTCAACTGGCCACCAAGCTTGGGGCCACCGACATCGTCGATCCCAACAACGGCGATGTGGTGCAGCAGGTGCGCGATCTTACCAATGGCGGCGTGCATCATTCATTCGAAGTGCTGGGCCGCAAGGAGACCGCGGAGCAGGCCTTCGCCATGCTGGCGCCGGGCGGCACCGCGACCATTGTCGGAATGATTCCGTTCGGCCAGAAGATCGAACTGCACGGTTTTGACTTTCTGCGCGAACGCAAGATCCAGGGCTCGTCGATGGGCTCGAACCATTTTCGCGTCGACATGCCGCGGCTGGTCGAGTTCTACATGCGCGGCAGACTGCATCTCGACGACTGGATTTCCGCGCGCCTGAAGCTGTCGGAAATCAATGAGGGGTTTGCCGCGATGAAGGCCGGCAAGACGGTGCGCAGCGTGATCGTGTTCGATGCGTGAGGTTGCTCCGTCGTCATGCGCGGGCTTGACCCGCGCATCCATCAATCTTCGTAAGAAATTGTTTGACGCGAGATGGATTGCCGGGTCAAGCCCGGCAATGACGGTTGGATACACTCACCGCGATACATGCGCCGACACCGCAAGCCAGCGGCCGTTTTGCCGCGCCCAGCAGTCGGTGTAGCGGCCTGAGGCCTGCTGTCCGTCCGGCGTCGTGTAGCGGGTGCGCCCGTGGATGATGGCAAAATCGCCCATCACGCGGATCTTGACGTCATCCGCGATGAGACCCTGGATCGTCACCGGCACGGCGGTCTGTTTGAGAAAGCCGGCGCGGTCGACGAATGATTTGTCGGGATTGGTGCAGTAGAAATCCTGCGCCAGAATCTCGTCGAAACGTTTGACGTCGGAATTCTGCACCGAGGCGACATAGTCCCGGTTGAGCACCGTCAGTTCGTCGATGTCCTTGCTCATGGTTTGTTACTCCAGTGATCCGCCCTCATGGTGAGGAGTGCTTTTGCGCCGTCTCGAACCATGAGGATGAACATGCCCATCCTTCGAGATGCGGCCAACGGGTCCGCGCGAAGCGCGGCCCGATGATAAACTCCGACGCCGCTCCTCAGGATCAGGCTACATCAATCATCAAACATCGGCGGCGGCACGAAGCCGCCGAATTCGCGCTCGATCAGTTCAGCCAGTTTTAACGGTGTGCGATCTTCCAGCCAGGGGCCGACGATCTGGACGCCGACCGGCAGTCCTTCCGGCGAGAAGCCGATCGGTATCGCCGTCGCCGGCAGGCCGGGCAGCGTGGCGATGCCGGGCCAGGCCAACTGGTCGGGATAGACATAGTCCTGGCCGTCGATATTGATGCGGCGCGTTTCCTGCTCCGGCGAATGGTCATGCGGATAGGCCGGCGTCGGCATTACCGGGCAGATCACCGCGTCGAAATTTTTGAACAGTTCGCGCCATTGCGCCCGCAACCGGGCGCGGCCGCCATCGGCCATCAACCAGTCGCGATGGCTGAGCGCGATGCCGCGCAGGCGCTCCGCCGCCAGGCTGATATTGTCAGGCGCGAGCTTAGCCGCCGCGGCCGCAGCACCCGCATAGATCTCCGGCGCGAACGACGCGGCGAGGAACGACATCAGCATCC
Source organism: uncultured Alphaproteobacteria bacterium (assembly GCA_963734795.1). Taxonomy (GTDB): domain Bacteria; phylum Pseudomonadota; class Alphaproteobacteria; order Rhizobiales; family Xanthobacteraceae; genus Bradyrhizobium. The sequence goes on along the minus strand of CAVTIW010000002.1, from coordinate 356,647 downwards.
GCATATAGAGCCGCGAGGATGCGGCAAAGTCAGGCAGCAGCGGGCTTGCGCGCGTCACCGTCACGCCGGCCTTGCCGAGGTTTTCCGCAAGCTTTTCGATCGCCGAGCGCACGCTTTTGCTGGTCGGCATGACCGGATCGGTGTCGATCAGCAGCACGCGAAAATTCTTCAGCTCGCGGTGGCGCGGCGGCGGCAATGCAAGCTGGTAGGCGGTGCCGGCTTCCAGCGGATCCGGTCCTGCGACCACGTCGAGCAGCAGCGTAAGGTCGGCGGCAGAGCGCGCCATCGGACCGATCACCGAAAGGTCGCGGTCGAACGGCAGCGGCGGCAGCGGCGGCGGCGTATGGCCGCGCGACGGCACCAGCGCGAAGGTCGGCTTGTGGGCATAGACGCCGCAATGAAACGCCGGCACGCGCAGCGAGCCGCCGATATCGGACCCCATCGAGAGCGGCCCGTAACCCGCCGCCAGCGCCGCCGACGATCCGCCGGAGGAGCCGCCGGGCGTGCGGCCGAGATCGATACGGGTTGTTGGTGGTGCCGTAGATATCGTTATAGCTCTGCCAGTCGCCGAGCCCGAGCGGCACGTTGGTCTTGCCGAGGATGACGCCGCCCGCTTGCTTGACGCGGGAAATCGACAGCGCGTCTTCCGGCGGGGTGAAATCCTTCTGCGCCGGAATGCCCCAGGTCGTGGGCAGTCCCGCGACGTTGTAGGATTCCTTGACCGTCAGCGGAATGCCGAGCAGCGGCCTGGTCTCGCCGCGCGCGCGTGCGGCGTCGGCGGCGCGGGCGGCTTCGCAGGCCGCGGTCGAAATCGCGCACGCAAACCGCATTGATCTTGCCGTCGTGGCGCTCGATGCGGTCGATCACGTCCTGCGCCAGCTCCACCGCGGAGACCTGCTTTGCCGCGAGGGCGGCCGATAGCTCGGTCGCGGTTGTGAAGCTCCATTGCGATTTGGCCAAGGCGGTTCTCCTGCTGTGGTGGGTTTGCGGCGAGAGGATGCCTCGTTCCGGTGGCGGCCGCCAGACAGCTATTGCTGCCGCAGGGCCGCTATTCCGGCAGCATCCGCTGCATGATGCGGTCGCGGTAGATGAAGATGTGGGCCAGCGCCGCCGCCACGTGGATGCCGATCACCACCAGCAGGCGTCCATTCCATCGCCTGATGCCAGCCGTCGATCGCCTTCCCGGCTGCCGCATTGCCCGAAGCCAGCATCGGCAGCGGCACCAGATAAAACAACGACACCGACCAGCCGCGAAACGACGCGAACAGCCAGCCGGTTATCGTGGTCGCCAATACCAGCACATAGAGCAGCCAATGCACGGCTTCCGAGGACAGCCGCTGCCATGGAGGAAGCGAATTCTCCGGCGCCACCGGATGGGTGAGCCGCCACGCCAGCCTGGCCAGGATGAGGAGGAGAATGACGATCCCAAACGAGATATGGAACGTCATGGCGTCGCCGGGTTTCATGCCGCGATGAATATCCGGCATCAACCAGCCTATCAAATATTGCACCAACAGCAGAGCCACGATGAGCCAGTGGAACACCTTCGCGGTGGTCCCGTATTGCAAACGATCGGTCATGATTCCCCTTTGTGTCAGAGCTAGAACATTTTCCGGCAAAGTGGAATGCGGTTCGCCGCTAGAAATGCTCTAATGCGCGATGTCACGGAATGACCGAACTTTTCGCTTAAAATACCCGGTTGGCACCGGCGCTCGCGAGGCGCGAATAGAAACCCTACGCCGCCCCGATCAGAATGCCGACGGCGAGCACGATGGCGCCGCCGAGCACGATCTGGAACACCGCCTGCAGAAACGGCGTATCCATATAGCGCGCGCGGATGTAGGCGATCGCCCACAGCTCGAAGAACACCACGACGCCGGCGATCGCGGTGGCGATCCCAGAACGCATTGGCCCATGAATCCGGAACCAGATAGGGCATGGTGTGGCCGAGGCCGCCGACGGTGGTCATGGCGCCGCAGGTCGCGCCGCGCAGCCAGGGCGAACCGCGCCCGGTCAGCGATCCATCGTCGGAAAGCGCTTCCGCAAAGCCCATGCTGATGCCGGCGCCGATCGAGGCGGCAAGTCCGACCAGGAAGGTCTGCCAGTTGTGATGTGTCGCAAAGGCGGCGGCGAACAGCGGCGCCAGCGTCGACACCGACCCGTCCATCAACCCGGCGAGACCCGGCTGGACATATTGCAGCACGAACACGCGCCGGCGGGTTTTGTCCTCGTCGGCGCGCACGTCCGGAGACGAGGATCCGGTCGGTCAGCTTGGCCGCCACGCTTTCGTGGCCTTTTTCGGCTTCGGCGAGATCGCCGAGCAGCCGGCGCACGCCGACATCCTGGGTCTGTTCGGCGGCCTTGACATAGAACCGCTCGGCTTCGAACTCCATCGTCCCGACTTCCTTGCGGATGGTGTCGAGCGACAGGTTCTTGGTCAGCCAGATCGGGCGGCGGCGCAAAAATCCCCGGACGTTGTCTCTTCGAATCGGCGGCAGGTTCTTGCCGAAACGCTGCTCGTAGATTTCCAGCAGCCGGTGGCGATGGCCGGTTTCCTCCTCCGCCATCTCCTCGAATATCCTGGCCGATTCCGGATAACGCTCGGCGAGATCTTCCGCGAAAGTCATGTAGATGCGGCTGTCTTCCTCTTCCGCGGAGATCGCAACTGCCAGCACCTCGCGCTCGGTCAAATCGGCAAAGTTCTTCACGACAGCGCCTTTCCTTCAATTTAGAATGATTCTAAATTGTTATAGAGGCTCGATTTGGCCGGGTCAAATCGAAATGTCCGGCCTCCGCGCGGTACCGGTGCGCAACAGCGACTCTCTTCATCGATAAGACCGCCGGAGCGTTCCTCTTCACTTCCCACGTGGAACTGTTGCGGTCGGCGGCCGTTCGAGGTCCTATTGAACGGCCCATCAATCCGGAGCTCTCATGGACAAGGTCAAATACCGCTTGAACGATCCGCGGCTGGCGCCGCGTCGAACCAGGCTCGAGATTCCCGGATGGGCAGGCAAGCGTGAACCTCGCGCGGACGGTTCGCGCGAACAGGTGTGGCACTGCGTTCCGTTCTCGGAAGGCGCGCAATACGGAATCGAACTGTTTCTACCCCTACGACAACGAACTGCACGTCAGCACCAAAGACGGCCGTTTGATACTGGAGGGCGATTGGGGACCGGCGCCGGAGGGGGGCGTGCAGTGGCCGCCGTTTCGAAACTTCGGCGATAATTTCTACACCTACCAGATCCTGCTCGATCTCAAGGTCGAAAAGGGCATGGCGATCCGGACCGAACCGCACCCCCGATTCTATACCGACCGCACCGACACCGTGCCGATCGCGGTCCCGGCGCTGGTGCGGAATTGGTGGCCGATGATGTTCTTTACGGTCTTCAAGGCGCCGGCCGAGGGTCGCACCCACATTTTCCGGCCGAACGAACCGTTCGCGCAGATCATCGTGATTCCCGAAGAAGCCTCCTTCGAACTCGAACAGATGGGCGAGGAGGAATCCGCCGAGCGCGAACTTCAGGCGCGCCGCATCTATGCCAACCGGCCGACGCTGGCGGCCGGGACCGAATGGACTTCGTCGACCGACACCGTGTTCGACGGCACCTACCGCCATCTTCATCGCGCCGCGAAGGAGAAAGCCCGCCAGGAATAAGCCGCACAAAAAAACAGGATCCTGAGATCCTGTTTTTCATCATGCGATGGACAAGCCTTCAATGATCGAAGGCGGTCAGTAGTGATTGTGGTGATGGTGGTGATGATGATGGTGGTGACGGTGGCGGTGAGGCCCCAGGATGACGCGCGGCACAATGCTGCGCAGCCCGTGGTGGTGATGGTGATGATGGTGGTGGTGGTACTGCGCGAGCTGGATATTTCCATCCGCTGACGAGACCGGCCCTGATTCGTCGACAACCTGCAGCAGCGCCGCGGCGTTGGGGATCGGCTCAAGAAGGTCGGCCAAGGAACTGGCCCTCAGGATGTCAGTCGGTGGCGCACTTGGCATCGGCGCGGCCTCGGCGGCGCTGAATGCTCCGAGCGTCGCCATCGCTCCCAAAAGTCCGGCGATTTTTTTTCCCATATTTTTCTCCAAATCATGTCGCCGGGCGCATGACCCGGTAGGCAGCAACGCGATCACCGAGCAATGGTTCCGGCTGCAACCGGTCACGATGTCAGGCTGTTGCGCTCTGCCGGGCCTGCTCCAGAAACTGCAGCAGCAGCCGGCTCACTTCCACGGGCTGCTCCTGCTGCACCCAATGCCCGGCGCCGTCGACCAGATGACAGCCGAGCATGCGGGTGCAGGCGCTCGTCTGCATCGCCTCGATAGACACCGGGGCGCTGATAGGTGCCCCAATCCTGCTGGCCCGCGATGAAGCACGAGGGCACGTCGATGCTGCGGCCCGACCAGGTTTCGAGCTCAGCGGTGAACGCGCCTGAGGTGCCGCAGCGATACCATTGCAAGCCGCCCTGGAATCCGGTGCGGGCATATTCGGCGCTGTAGAAGGCGAGTTCGCGGTCGGGCAGCCATTGGTTCGCCGCGATGGCCTGTGCCGACGGCATTTCCTCCGCGACGGTCTCGGCCATGTCCCTGGCGAGATCCATCACGTAATAGGTCGGCAGCTTGGCCAGTTCGCTCGCGGTCCAGCCTTGCAGTGGGGTAGGGCTGGTTGGCTTTCCAGTCCGCGCTCTTGTGATGATAATAGGCGCGCAGGAAATCATGCACGCCCTGGTCGGCGCGGTGCATGTCGGCATTGGCTGGCCGCGTCGAGTAGTACCATTGGTAGTGTTTTCGAGGCCGCGGCAGCGCCGCCAGCTCGCGATGCACGGGATCCTCGCGCCTGGGCACATAGGGCGCATCTGATGTGTCGAACGGCAGCGGCGGCGGGCCCGCGAACGGCGCGCTCATCAGCGCCACCGACCGAAACACGTCGGGCCGCACCAGCGCGCACCAGGCCGCGACCGAACTGCCGAAATCATGTCCGACCACGGCATCGACGCTGCGATAACCGAACGCCGACACCAGGCCGAGCGCGTCGCGCACCAGGTTGAGCAGCCGGAACGAACTGAGGTCGCCGTCATAGCTGGCGTCCCAGCCGGTGGTGCGGCCATAGCCGCGCTGGTCCGGCGCGATCACGTGATAGCCGGCCTGCGCCAGCGCCGGCATCACCTTGCGCCAGCTAAAGGCAAGTTCGGGAAACCCGTGCAGCAGCAGCACGCAAGGCCGGCCGCGGGTCTCATAGCCGGCCTCCAGCACATGCATGCGCAGGCCATTGATGCCTTCAACAAAGCGCGAGCGGATGCCGGGAGGGAGCGGGATGTCGGGGAGGGCGGTGGTGTTCATGGGCAATGGTCTCTCCCGTCATGGCCGGGCTTGTCCCTGCCACCCACGTCGTTCTGTGCCGAGCCGTTGTAAAGACGTGGATGCCCGGCACAAGGCCGGGCATGACGAACCCGGGAGGCGTGCCCCGGATGCTGCGCAGCGCGTCAGCGGTGCGCTGCTGATCCGGGGTCCATGGTCTTGCACCGCGCGATGGGTCCCGGCTCTCCGGTGCAGCGTGAAGAACGCCGCACCGCGTCCGGGACACGGCAATCGCTTACACCCTCACCGGCGTCTTCGGCCAATATTTGTCGCGCAAGTGCCGCTTCACCAATTTTCCGGTGGGAGTGCGCGGCAGCTCGGCCTCGAAGTCGATGCTGCGGGGGCATTTGATCGGTGACAAATGCCTGCGGCAAAACAAAATCAGCTCGGCTTCCAGCTCTTTTCCGGCCCGCGCCATATCGTGCGGCTGCACCACCGCCTTGACCTCTTCGCCCATCTCCTCGTTCGGCACGCCGAACACTGCGACATCGGCGATCTCAGGATGGGTGATCAGCACGTCCTCGGTTTCCTGCGGATAGATGTTCACGCCGCCGGAGATGATCATGTAGGACTTGCGGTCGGTGAGATAGAGAAAGCCTTCGTCGTCGAGATAGCCGACGTCGCCGAGCGTCGACCAGCCCCTGGCATTGTAGGCGCGTTTGGTCTTCTCGGGATCGTTGTGATAGGAAAACAGCGGCGCATCCGCGAAATACACCGTGCCGATCTGGCCCGTCGGCAACTCCCGGTCGTTCTCGTCCAAAATCCTGACCTTGCCGACGACGGCGCGGCCGACGGTGCCGCGATGATCAAGCCATTGCTGCGAGGTCGATACCGTGACGCCGTTGCCTTCGGAACCGGCGTAATATTCGATCAGGATCGGTCCCCACCATTCGATCATCCTGGCCTTGACGTCGATCGGGCAGGGGGCTGCGGCGTGGATCGCGCCCTTCAGCGACGAGACATCGTAGCGCAGCCGCACCTCTTCCGGCAGCTTCAGCATGCGCACGAACATGGTCGGCACCAGCTGCGACTGGGTGATCCGATGCTTCTCGACCAGACGTAAAAATTCCTCGGCGTCGAACGATTCCATGATCACCGAGGTGCCGCCGAGCGTGATCGCCATCATGTTGAAGCGCAAGGGAGCGGCGTGATACAGCGGCGCCGGCGACAGATAGATGCTGTCAGAGTTCATTCCGCACATGTCGGCGCAGAGAATCCTGCAGGAACGGATTTGGCAGATCGATCGGATTGTGTTCGAACTGGCGCTTGATGCCCTTGGGCCGGCCGGTGGTGCCCGACGAATACAGCATGTCGTAGCCGGCAACCTCGTCCGGGATCGGCGTGGTCGGCTGCTGCGCCAACTCGCGGTCCCAGGAGCGAAATCCGGGCAACGGCTCGTCGATCATGTAGAACAGCGGCGCATCCGGCGCGCGGGAATATTCGGTGACCAGCGCCTTGATCTGGTCGGCGCATTTCGGCGAGGTGATGACGACGCGGGCGCCGCAATCCTTGACGATGTAGGCGATCTCGTCCTGGGTCAGGTAGCGGCTGATCGCGGTGTAATACAGTCCGCTGCGCTGCGCCGCCCAGCAGATCTCCATGAACGCCAGCCGGTTCTCGATCAGCAACGCGATGTGATCGCCTTCCTTCAGGCCCAGCGAGCGCAACAGATGCGCGCCCTGGTTCGACAATTCGTCGAGCTCGCGGATAGCTGATCGCCTTGCCGCTGCCCGCCATCCGATAGGCGATCTTGTCCGGCTGGGTCCGCGCATATACCGACGGATGGGTCATGGGGTTTCCTGGGAGAGCGCGGATTTGTTCCGCTTGTTTTCTTGGGAGATGGCGTGCCCCGGACGCTGCGCAACGCGCAAGCGGTACGCTGCAAATCCGGGGTCCATTCTTTACCGTCCTGGGTCCCGGCTCCGCGATGCGCCGCGAAGCCGGACGATGCTTCCATCGCCTAGGCTGCGTCGCGTCCGGGACACGAGACCTTACAGCCGCTCGACGATCGTCACATTGGCCATGCCGCCGCCCTCGCACATGGTCTGCAGGCCGTAGCGCTTGTTGCGCTGCTTGAGCGCGTTGACCAGCGTGGTCATCAGCTTGGTGCCGGAGCCGCCGAGCGGATGGCCGAGCGCGATGGCGCCGCCGTTGACGTTGAGCCGTGCCGGGTCGGCGCCGGTGGTTTTCAGCCAGGCCGTCGGCACCGATGCGAAGGCCTCGTTGACCTCGAACAGGTCGATGTCGTCGATCGACATGCCGGCCTTCTTCAGCGCGCGTTCGGTGGCGTGCAGCGGCGCGTCCAGCATGATCACGGGATCGCCGCCGATCATGGTCATGTGATGAATCCGCGCCATCGGCTTGATGCCGAGCGACTTCAGGCCCTTTTCGTTGACGACCATCACGCCGGAGGCGCCGTCGCAGATCTGGCTGGCGCTGGCGGCGGTGAGCTTGCCGTTCTCCGCGATCAGCTTGACGCCCCTGATGCCCTCGAGGCTCGCGTCGAAACGGATGCCTTCGTCGATGTGATGGGTGTCGGTCGAACCGTCGGCGCGGGTGATCTGCAGCGGAATGATCTCGTCCTTGAACTTGCCGGCCTGGGTGGCGGCGATCGCGCGCTGGTGGCTCTCATAGGCGTATTGGTCGAGATCGTCTTTGGAGAGGCCGTATTTCTCCGCCATCATTTCGGCGCCGGTGAACTGGCTGAACACGATGTTCGGATAATGCTTCTCGATGTTCGGGCTCTTGTAGGTGCCGAAGCCGTTCTTCGCCGGCAATGATGAGGTAAGACCCATCGGCACCCGCGTCATCGACTCGACGCCGGCGGCGATCACGATGTCCATGGTGCCGGACATCACAGCCTGCGCCGCGAAATGCAGCGCCTGCTGCGACGAGCCGCACTGGCGGTCGACCGAGGTGCCGGGCACGCTTTCCGGCAGTTTCGACGCCATGATGGCGTTGCGCGCGATATTGTTGGACTGTTCGCCGGTCTGCATCACGCAGCCCATGATCACGTCTTCGATCTGGTCGGGAGCGGCGCCGGAACGCTCGACCAGCGAATCCAGCACGGAGGCGGCGAGATCCGCCGGATGCCAGCCGGCGAGGCGTCCTCCCTTGCGGCCGCCGGCGGTGCGTGCGGCGGCGACGATATAAGCCTCGGCCATGAGCGTTCTCCCTGGTTGTTATGGGTTAAGGGCTTGAATGATGGGCCGATTTAAGTGATGCGGAGGGATTTAGTCAATCAATCAATTAACTCTTGAGTGCGGGTCCGGCATCGGGTTATCTGCGCCCGCTATTTCCCGACAGGCAGGTCACTAAGTAAGTCATGGGACCACAGTTGAATACCAGCGTACCGAACAGGCTTCCCGGCGGCAAAAATACCACCGCCGAAAAACTTCTGGTCGCGGCGAGCGAACTGATGATCGAGCGCAGTTCGATCGAGGTCTCCCTCAGCGACATCGCGCAGAAATCCGGCGTCAACGCCGCGCTGGTGAAATATCACTTCGGCAACAAGGACGGGCTGCTGCTGGCGTTGCTGGCGCGGGACGCCGCGACCGAGGTGACGCAGCTAGAATACCTGCTGGCGCAGCCGATCACGCCGACCGCGAAACTCCGGCTGCACATCGGCGGCATCATCCGGGCCTATCACCAGTTTCCCTATATGAACCGGCTGATCCACTATCTGCTGCATGAAAGCAGCGCCGAAGCCGCCGACGAGGTGTCGAAATTCTTTGTCGCGCCGCTGCTGGATTTCCACCGCCGCCTGCTCGCCGAAGGCATCAAGGCCGGCGAGTTCCGCAACATCGATCCGGTGCTGTTCTACACCAGCCTGATCGGCGCCTGCGACCATCTGTTTTTCGGACGGCACGCGATGTCGCGCGCGAGCGGCGTCGGGCCGGTCACCGATGAAGTCTGCCGCCAATACATCAGGCACATGGAAGCGCTGATTTGCGGCGGCATGCTGACGAATACGGAGAAGGCGGTCGCGACGTCCGGATAGGCCGCTCGGTTGCAAGATTTACAAGATTTACAAAGACCAGAAGAAACGCCCAAGGAAAGGTTCTACCCATGCAGTTGAAAGACGTTGCCGTTCTCATCACCGGCGGAGGCTCCGGTCTCGGCGCCGCCACCGCACGCGCCATGGCCGCCAAGGGCGCCAAGATCGCCGTGCTCGATCAGAGCAAGGAAAACGCCGAGAAGGTCGCCGCGGAAGTGAAAGGCGTCGCCGTCGTTGCCGACGTCACCGACGAGGAGCAGGTCAAGGCCGCGATTGCGAAAGCCGAAGCTGCCCATGGCATCGCGCGCGTGCTGATGAACTGCGCCGGGATCGGCGGATCGCAGCGCATCGTCGGCAAGGACGGCGTCTATCCGCTGGCCAAGTTCGCGCGCATCATCAACGTCAATCTGATCGGCACCTTCAACGTGCTGCGGCTGTTCACCGAACGGCTGCTGACGGAGGCCCCGATCGGCGAAGAGCGCGGCGTCATCATCAACACCGCCAGCGTCGCGGCCTATGAAGGCCAGATCGGCCAGATCGCCTATTCGGCCTCGAAGGGCGGCGTGGTCGGCCTGACCTTGCCGGCGGCGCGCGATCTCGCGCAGCACAAGATCCGCGTCAACACCATTGCGCCCGGCCTGTTCCTGACGCCGCTGCTGATGGGACTGAACGAGGAGGCGCGCAAGAGCCTGGGCGCGCAGGTGCCGCATCCGGCGCGGCTCGGCGACGCCTCCGAATACGGCAACCTCGCGGTGCACATCGTCGAGAACGCGATGCTCAACGGCGAGACCATCCGGCTCGACGGCGCTATCCGCATGGCGCCGAGGTAGTTTTCTTCGTCGTCCCCGCGAACGCGGGGACCCATAACCCCTGGCGTTTCCTGTTACAAAGAGAGACTTGGCCACAATGACCCAACGAGACCACAGGGATTATGGGTCCCGGCGTTCGCCGGGACGACGATGTTTTTGACCGATAAGTAAGAAGGCCCAGCAAAGAGACCATTCCGGGAGACGTGACATGAGTGGGAATGCAGCCGCGGTGCTGACCAAGCCGGCCTTTCGCAAGATCGAATGGCTGGAGCGCGATATCGCGGTCGAGCGCCGGCCCGACGGCGTGATCGTTCTGAAATCGCGGATTCCGCTGAAAGCTTATGAAAAACATATCCCGGCCTCACTGGCGAAATGGGCGGCGGAGCGGCCCGACCGCATTTGGCTGGCGCAGCGCAGCGGCGCGGACCGGCAATGGCGCAAACTGTCCTATGGCGAGGCCAAGCGCACCGTGGATGCGCTGACGCAAGGCATCCTCGATCTGAAGCTCGAGCCCGGGCGCCCGGTCGCGATCCTCAGTCGGCAATTCGATCGAGCACGCCCTGATGACGCAGGCGGCGATGCAGGCGCGGTTTCCGGCGGCGCCGGTATCGCCGGCCTATTCGCTGATGAGCCAGGATCACGTCAAGCTGAAATACCTGTTCGACCTGATCAAGCCGGCGCTGGTGATGGTGCAGGACGGCCCGACCTTCGAGAAGGCGCTTGAGGGCGCTCGATCTCGACGGCGTCACCGTCGTGCATGTCGCGCGTCCCTGCGAGGGCATCGCGAGCGTCGCTTTTGCCGATCTGGCGGCAACGCCCGTGACAGACGCGGTCGCGGAGTTCGATCGCAAAGATCACGCCGGATACTGTCGGCAAGCTGCTGTTCACCTCGGGCTCGACCGGGATGCCGAAGGCAGTCATCAACACCCAGGACATGATGTGCGCCAATGCCGCGATGATGATGCAGGTTCGGCCGCGCGACTCCAATGCGCCACAGGCTACCTATCTTGACTGGATGCCGTGGAATCACACCATGGGCGGCAATGCGCTGTTCAATCCGGTGCTGACCGAAGGCGGCACGCTCTACATCGACGATGGCCGCCCGATGCCGGGCCTGATCGACGAGACGCTGCGCAATCTGCGCGAGATATCGCCGACCTATTACGCCAACGTGCCGGCGGGCTACGCCGCGCTGGCCGCCGCGATGGAGAAGGACGACGCGCTGTGCCGCAGTTTCTTTAAAAACCTGGGCCTGATGGCCTATGGCGGGGCACGGCTGCCGGACGATCTCTATGAGCGGATGCAGGCGCTGGCGGTGCGCGCCACCGGCGAACGCATCGTGTTCTATACCGGCTGGGGGTCGACCGAGACCGCGCCGACCGCGACCGGAACCTATTGGGACACCGAGCGCGTCGGCCTGATCGGGCTGCCGTTTCCCGGCGTCGAACTGAAGATGGTGCCGGCCGGATCGAAATATGAATTGCGCCTGCGCGGCGTCAACGTCACGCCGGGCTATTATCGGCCAGCCGGAGCTGACCAGGGCGGCGTTCGACGAAGAAGGATTTTACTGCATCGGCGACGCCGGTGTCTTCGTCGATCCCGACGATCCGGTGCAGGGCATCATCTTCGCCGGCCGCGTGGTCGAGGATTTCAAGCTGATGACCGGCACCTTCGTGCAGGTCGGGCTCGCTGCGCACCGACGCCATCGCCGCGGCGACGCCGGTGGTGCAGGACGCACTGGTGGCGGGACAGGATCGCCCGTTCGTCGGACTGCTGGCGTGGCCCAATCTCCATGCCTGCCGGCAGATCGTTGGCAATCCCGACGCAAGCTATGAGGATGTCGTCAAACATCCCGACGTGCTGGCCTGCCTGAAGCGGGGCTTGCAGGCGCACAATGATTCGACCGAAGGCGCCAGCAGCATGCGGATCGCGCGGGCGATGCTGATGACCGAGCCGGCCTCGATCGACGGCAATGAACTCACCGACAAGGGCTACATCAATCAGCGCGCCGGGCTCGACCGCCGCGCCGCGCTGGTGGAACGGCTGTATGCCGATCGTCCGGCGAAGACGTGATTATTTTGCAATGATGCCAACCTATCAACGTCGTCCCCGCGAACGCGCCAAGGCCGATGCACACATCTTAACGCGGGATGGATTCGGCTACGAACACACCCGAATGATACCTTCCACAACCCGAGTAGACGCCATGAATTTCGATTTCTCCGACGAACAAAAGCAGCTGCGCGACGAGGCGCGCAAGTTTCTCGCCGAAAAATGCCCGCCCAAGGCGGTGCGCACGGTGCTCGACGGCAAGGAGCCGTACGACCGCGAATTGTGGAAGGGCCTCGCCGAGCATGGGTTTTCTCGGCGTCGCGATCCCCGAGGAATTCGGCGGCGCCGGCGCCGGGCATCTCGAGCTCTGCGTGATCGCCGAGGAGATGGGCCGCGCGCTGGCGCCGGTGCCGTTTTCGTCGACGGTCTATCTGGCGGCGGAAGCCCTGCTGCTGGCCGGCAGCGACGCGCAAAAGCGGAAGTGGCTTCCCGCCGATTGCTCGGGGGAAGCGCGATCGGCACGCTGGCGCTGTTCGAAGGCAAGGGCAATCCGTCGCCGCAGGCGATCAAGCTCGCGGCCTCCGGCGGCAGCCTCAATGGCGTCAAGAAGCCGGTGCCCGACGGCGCCATCGCCGATTTCGCCATTGTCGCCGCGCGCACCGGATCGAGCGGGCGCGACACCGATATCTCGCTGTTCCTGGTCGACATGAAAGCCGAAGGCGTCGAGGCCAGGGCGTTGACCAATGTCGATCCGTCGCGCGGCCAGGCCGAACTCACCTTCAAGAACTGCAAGGCCGAGCCGCTCGGTCCGGCCAATGAAGGCTGGAGCATCGTTTCGCAGGTGCTCGACCGCGCCGCGGTGCTGATGGCGTTCGAGCAGGTCGGCGGCGCCGACCGCGCGCTCGAAATGGGCCGCGACTACGCGCTCGACCGCATCGCCTTCGGCCGCCCGATCGGCTCGTTCCAGGCGGTCAAGCATATGCTCGCCGACATGTATGTCTCGGCGACGCTGGCGCGGTCGAATTGCTACTACGGCGCCTGGGCGCTCTCGACCGGCGCCTCGGAACTGCCGGAAGCCGCAGCCGCGGCGCGGATCAGCGCGACGCAGGCGTTCCAGCATTGCGCCAAGAACAACATCCAGGTTCATGGCGGCATGGGTTTCACCTGGGAATTCGACTGCCACATGTATTACCGCCGCGCCAATGCGACTGCGCTGGGGCTCGGCAGCCTGTCCTATTGGGAAGACGCGCTGATCGACCGGATGCGCAAGAGGAACGCGGCGTAACAACAAAGTGGCGTCGTCCCCGCCTTCGCGGGGACGACGATAGGATTTGAAGGACCACAGCTATGAATTTCGACGACACCCCGCAGGAGGCCGCGTTCCGCGCCGAGGCAAAGGCCTGGATCGCGGCCAATGCGCCGAAGCAATATGAGGAGGAACTGAAAAAATCCTCGCTCGGCCGCACCGAGCTCAAGGGCGCCAACATCCTCGAAGTGGCAAAAGCCTGGCAGAAGAAAAAGGCCGATGCCGGCTGGGCCTGCCTGCACTGGCCGAAGGAGTATGGCGGCCGCGGCGCGACCCCGATCGAGCGGGTGATCTGGCAGCAGGAAGAGGGCGCCTTCGGCAAGCTCAGCGGCATGTTCATCATCGGCCACGGCATGTGCGGGCCGACCATGATGGCGTTTGCCGGCGAAGATCAGAAGCGCAAATATCTGCCGCCGCTGGCGTCGGGCGAAAAGGTCTGGTGCCAGTTGTTTTCCGAACCCGCCGGCGGATCCGACGTCGCGGGCCTGCGCACGCGCGCCGAGAAGCAAGGCGACGACTGGATCATCAACGGCCAGAAGATCTGGACCTCGGGCGCGCATTATTCCGACTACGGCATCCTGCTCACCCGCACCGATCCCAATGTGCCCAAGCACAAGGGCCTCACCATGTTCTTCCTCGACATGAAGAGCCCGGGTGTCGAGATCAAGCCGATCAAGCAGGCCAACGGCCAGTCCGAATTCAACGAAGTGTATTTCACCGACGTGAAAATTCCCGACGCGCAACGGCTCGGCGAGGTCAATGACGGCTGGAACGTGTCGCTGACCACGCTGATGAACGAGCGGATGTCGATCGGCGCCGGTGTATCGACCGGCTTTCCGGAATTGTTCGAGTTCTGCAGCAGTCTGATGCTGGAAGATGGCCCGGCGATCGACGATCGCGGCGTGCGCTCGAAACTCGCGCACTGGGCGGTGAGGCGAGCGGGCTGAAATACACCAGCATGCGCGCGATCTCGGCGCTGTCGAAGGGCGAGCGTCCGGGCCCGGAGAATTCGATCGGCAAGCTGGTGGCGGGCTCGATGATCCAGGACGTCGCGGCCTATGCGCTGGACCTGCAGGGCGCGGCCGGCGTGCTGAGCGGGCCTGAGGACGCGGAAGTGGCCGGAAAATTCCAGGCGATGCTGCTGCGCGCGCCCGGAACCCGGGTCGAAGGCGGCACCGACGAGATCATGCGCAACATCATCGCCGAGCGCGTGCTCGGGCTGCCCGGCGACATCCGGGTCGACAAGGACGTGCCGTTCAACAAGATACCGACCAGGGGAAGATAATTCATCGTGTCCCGGACGCGGTGCAGCGCTCGCGCTGCTCCGCTAAGCCGGGACCCACAACCGCCGCTCATTGATCATGGACCCCGGATCAGCTGCGCATCGCCATAGTGTGTCGAAGACACGCTTAAACGCGCTTATGGCGCTGCGCTGCGTTCGGGGAACGCTTCAGGGACAGGAGAAGCCAAATGAATTTCGATGACACCCCGCAGGAAGCCGCGTTCCGCGCCGAGGCCCGCCAATGGATCGACGCCAACGCGCCGAAGCAGTTCGAGGCGGAGCTTTCGAAGTCCTCGCTCGGCCGCATCAAGCTGCAGGAACGACGACATCGTCGAGGTCGGCAAGGCCTGGCAGAAGAAGAAAGCCGACGGCGGCTGGGCCTGCCTGCACTGGCCGAAGGAATATGGCGGCCGCGGTGCGACGCCGATCGAGCGGGTGATCTGGCAGCAGGAAGAGGGCATCTACGGCAAGCTGACCCAGCCGTTCCAGATCGGCGAGGGCATGTGCGGGCCGACGGTGATGGCCTATGGCAGCGAGGAGCACAAGCGGCATTATCTGCCGAAGATCGCCTCCGGCGAACAAATCTGGTGCCAGTTGTTCTCGGAGCCGGCCGGCGGATCCGACGTCGCCGGCCTGCGCACCCGCGCCGAGAAGAACGGCGACAACTGGATCGTCAACGGCCAGAAGATCTGGACCTCGGGCGCGCATTATTCCGACTACGGCCTGCTTGATCACCCGCACCGATCCCAATGTGCCCAAGCACAAGGGACTGACGATGTTCTTCCTCGACATGAAGAGCCCGGGCGTCGAGGTGCAGGCCGATCAAGCAGGCCAACGGCATGCAGGAATTCAACGAGGTCTATTTCACCGATGTCGTGATTCCCGATCACCAGCGTCTCGGCGCGGTCGGCGACGGCTGGAACGTGTCGCTGACCACGCTGATGAACGAGCGGATGTCGATCGGCTGCGCGGCTTGCGACCGGATTTCCCGAGATGTTCGATTTCTGCTCCAACCTGATGACCGACGACGGGCTCGCGATCGACGATCGTGCCACGCGCTCGAAACTTGCCAGCTGGGCGGTGAAGGCGAGCGGGCTGAAATACACCAGCTACCGCGCGATCTCGGCGCTGTCCAAGGGCGAACGCCCGGGGCCGGAAAACTCGATCGGCAAGCTGGTGGCGGGCTCGATGCTGCAGGACATCGCGATGTATGCGATGGATCTGCGAAGGCGCGGCCGGCGTCTTCACCGGCGCTGCCGAAGAAGCGAGCGGCGCGGCCAGTTCCAGGCGATGCTGCTGAGTTCGCCGTCGATGCGGATTGCCGGCGGCACCGACGAAATCCTGCGCAACATCATCGCCGAGCGCGTGCTCGGCCTGCCCGGCGATATCCGGGTCGACAAGGATGTGCCGTTCAACAAGATCCCGACCAAGGGGCGGTGAGTAGGCGTGTCCCGGACGCGGTGCAGCGCCTCTTCGCGCTGCTCCGCAGAGCCGGGACCCATAAGCCGGCCAATTCGATGGGCCCCGGCTCAGCAGCGCACCGCTTCGCGCTACGCAGCGTCCGCGGCACGAATCACGAGAAAGTTTTGCCATGACATCCGTTTCCGCACACCAGGAGCAGGAACCGATCGCCGTGCTCGAGGAGCTGCTGGCTGCGCGCTATTCCTGCCGCGCGTTTCTGCCGCAGCCGGTGCCGCGTCCGATCATCGATCGCATATTGACGGCGGCGCAGCGCACCGCGTCGTGGTGCAACAGCCAGCCATGGCAGGTCGTGATCGCGAGCGGCGAGGCCAAGGAGCGTTTCCGCAAATTGATCTACGCCGAGGCCGCTTCGGGTGCCGGAGACGACCATGATTTCACCCCGCCGCGCGAATATCTCGGCGTCTATCTGGAACGACGCCGCGAAAGCGGCTTTCAGCTCTACAACACGCTCGGCATCGCCCGCGGCGACAAGGCGGCCTACGGCAAGCAGGCGCTGGAGAACTACAATTTCTTCGGTGCGCCGCATGTCGCCGATCATTCACACCGACGAAGCGCTCGGCATTTATGGCGCGATCGATTGCGGCGCCTATGTCGGCAATTTCCTGCTGGCCGCGCAGGCGCTCGGTCTCGGCACCATCCCGCAGGCCGCGCTGGCCCGGCACTCCGGCCTGATCCGCCGTCATTTTGGGCTCGGCGACAGACCGGCGCGTGGTGTGCGGCATTTCGTTCGGTTTTCCGGACCGGGATCACAAGATCAACAGCTACCGAACCTCGCGCGCCAGCATTGCCGACACCGCGACGTTTGCTGACGAGTAGCTGCAACGAGAGAGCTGAACAAAAACGCTGCCGCGGCCTTCTTCCCCTCGCCCCGCTTGCGGGCGAGAGGCAAGAGATGCGGCGCTGCTCGACCATATCGCGAATGTCAAAACTTCGGCGGACGCTTTTCCGAAAACGCCTTGATGCCTTCCTTGATCTCGGCGCCGCGCATGCTGTCGCGAGCGCGGCGGTCGGCGGCCTCTTCGTCGAGCTTGCCGCGGGCGAATTCGTTGATCGCGCGCTTCATGCCGCGCATCGCGACCGGCGCGTTGCCGGCGAGAATGGTCGCGAGTTTGTCGACCTCTGCGTCGAATGCCTCGGCAGGCACCATCGCGGTGAGATAACCGATCCGCAGCATTTCCGCGGCATCGATCTTCTGCGCGGTCAGGAACAGCTTCTTGGCGTTGTCGACGCCGAGCCGCGACACGTAGCGCTTGATGCCGCTTTTGTAATAATGCAGCCCGAGCCGTGCTGCCGGCATGAACATCTCGCAAGCTGTCGACGCCGATGCGGAAATCGCAGGCCAGCGCCAGGTCGGTCGAGCCGCCATAGACGCCGCCATTGAGCCGGCAGATGGTGGGAACGCCGAGATCCTCGAGCCGGTTGACGATCACCTCGAAGGCCGAACCGGCGCTTTGCTGTTCGACGGCGCTGGCGGCGCGCTCGGCGACCGAGTTGAGATCGTATCCGGCGCTGAAGGCGCGGCCGGTGCCGGTCAGCACCAGCACCCGGATCGCGGGATCGGCCTCGATCCGGTCGAACAGGTCAGCAGCGCATCGAGGTCGTCGGGCTGCAGCCGGTTCAGATGCTTCGGCCGGTTGAGGCGGATGGTGGCGCGCGCGCCGTTGAGTTCGAGCAGCGGCGTGCTCGCCGTCCCGGCGGCTTCCGACATGATTTTCTCCATTATTTGTTTTCCAGCTCGCCGCGCTGGCTTCGGCGTCGATGGTCTCGGCCAGATCGGGATGCCGCGCCATCAGCACCCGGAAGTCCACGAGATCGAGCACCAGCAGCTTCGACACCCGCGTGGTGGTGATATTGGCGGAGCGCAGATTGTTGCCGAGCAGCGCCATTTCGCCGAAGAACGCGCCGTCGCCGAGCGTCACCTTCTTGCCCGGCAGATCGACCTCGACCTCGCCGGCGGCGATGAAATACATGCAGTCGCCGGTCTGGCCCTTGCGGATGATCATGGTGCGCGCCGGCAGGTCCATGGTGCGCAGCATGTGCGTGACATCGGCGATCGCCGCCGGGCCGAGCGCGGCAAAGAACGGCACCTTGCTCACCGACTCCCAGGTCTTGAGGAAATTGTCGCGGCGGGTCTCGGCGGCAAAGCCGGTGGCGAGGATACCGGTCCAGAGGCCGAACACGCCGAGCCCGCAGATCATCACGAAAGCCGCGACCAGCCGGCCGAGCGGCGTGATCGGCACCACGTCGCCATATCCGGTCGTGGTCAGGGTCGCGACCGCCCACCACAATGCCGCAGGCATGTTGCCGAAGGTCGTCGGCTGGACGTCGCGCTCGAGGTAATAGACCGCCACCGAGGCCAGGAACAGCACCATCAGGAAAATCACCAGCACGCTCAACAGCGGCCCGGATTCCTGCACCAGCACCCGGCGCAACTGCCGCAATCCGGGAATCCCCGGCATCACCTTGAGCAGCCACAGCACGGCGAGCAGCCACGCGGTTTTGGGATGGGCGCCGAGCGATCAGGGCGAGCGGCACGGCGGCAGCGCCGACGGCGTCGACCAGCCCGCGCCCGGACAACGCGTAACTCCATCCGCGCTGCGCCTGGAAGGCGTGGCGAAGCCGGACCACCCATTCGAACACGAAGAAAGCCAGGCAGGCCCACAGCAACGCATCGACCCAGCGGTGTGCCGCCTGGTAGGCAGGATCGACGCTGAGCAGCACCATCATGGCGACGCCGATGGCGACGGCGACATAGGCCGCCTTGGTCATGTTGCGGCCGGCCGTTGCGGTCACGAATTGCGTCAGACCGGGGAAAACCAGCGGCGTTGGACATGGGAAGAGGGCGTCTGTCGGTGAAAGAAAGCCTGCTATGGCCATGCTGGCCATGACCGGTCCCCGCAAAGTGCCCGGGCGCGGGGAGGCCGTCAACGACGGGCGGAAAACAGAGTTATCGCCGGCGGGGACAAGGCGTGAAATGCGGCGCGTCCCGGGCCGGCGTCCGGGCCTGCCCCGCAGAGCCGGGAGAGCGGAATTTTCGCCGCGGTGGGCCGGAATCCCCGACAAAACGTCGCGTTTTCCCCGTATATCAAAAGTCCCCGCAGACATTATGATGACGGGCGCGCTGCAGCACGATCGCGAACCTGTTCAATCTAAAAATTGGTTGGCCCCGATGGACACCTCACATCTCGCAGAGCACGCCGGCACGGCAGGCACCCTGTTTGCTTCGTTTTCGTGGTTGCGACGACGACGATGCGGACCATGATCCCGTTGCGGATCTTCGGCATCCTCACCAACATCGTCCTGATCGCGTCCTCGATTCCGAGCCATAATTATCCGACCGGGCTGCTGCATACGGTGCTGCTGGGGCTCAATTCCTACCGGCTGCACCAGATGCTGCAGCTGGTGCGCGACGTGAAAAGATCCGTCAACAGCGACCTGTCGATGGAATGGCTGAAGCCGTTCATGACCGAGCGCAAATGCGCGGCCGGCGAAGTGCTGTTCTACAAGGACGAGAAGGCCGAGGAGCATGCTCTACATCGTCAGCGGCCGCTTCAAGCTGGTCGAATCCGGTATCGAATTGCCGGTGGGCGCCATCGTCGGCGAACTCGGCATGCTGTCGCCGTCGAACGTGCGCACCCAGACGCTGGAATGCATCGAGGCCGGCGTCATCCTGAGCGTCAGCTACACCAAGGTCGAGGAACTGTACGTGCAGAATCCGGCCTTCGGCTTCTACTTCCTTCGTCTCGCCAGCGCCCGGCTGTTCCAGAACATCGGAACGCTGGAGCAGCGGCTGGCGCAGCATACCGCGCCCGCTGTCCGCCGCGCCCAAGCCCGCTTGAGAGCCAGGATCGCCAGTGGCAAGTGTGCTTTCCTCGATTCGCTATTTGCTCGCCGATTTCATCGGCGATGACGACGATGAACCGCCACTCCTGCCCGACGGCTTGTCCGATGGCGCGGCGGCTGTCGTCAGCGACGGCATCCACCGGCTGATCGACTATCAGGGCGCCGGCTACGCGCAGCTTTACGTCGATCGGCTGCGGCGGTTCGTCGGCCGGCGCGGTGTCGACGACGTCATGTTCGGAGAAATCGCGCGGCTGATGGCGATGCGCATGAGCTATGAGGATCCGATCCGGATCGCGCAGTCGAAACTCGCCGAATGCGAAATCGGCGCCGACGGTCCGCGTGTACAACCGACCGGCGACAGCCGGAAATTCCGGCTCGATGAATTGATCGGTGCGCTTCCCGCCGTTGTCGCCGAACCGTTGCTTGACGCGCTCGAATGGCTGGGGTGGACGCACAAGCCGGTCTCGATCCGTTTCAGCGCTGCCAGCCGATGGGGCGATTCGCCGTCTGAAGATCGAGGCGTCGTTGCGGCGCTGGCGGCTGTTCTCGGTGCGTTACGCCAAGGAGCGGGTCTGGGTCGAACGCTGGCTGCACATGATCGACCGCGCCTTGACCAAGCAGCCGGCGGCCGCGCCCGAGATCGTGCAGACGGCGACGATGATTCATGGCTACGGCGACGGCTATCGCCAGGGCCTCGCCGACTGGCATGCGATCATCGACGGGCTCGCCAAGCCGACCTTCGATGGCGTGCTGCCGCTGGCCGATCTTGCCGGCGCCGTGGCCGAGGCGCGCGCCGCAGCCATGCCCGATCCGCGGCAGACAGCGCTCAAGCGCGTGATCGCGGAAATCAGGGCGCGGGCACAGGCCAAAGCCGGGCAGCCCGCCGTCTCCGCGAAGGAGGGGACCCACAATCCCTGACGATGATGTCGTTGCCAGCGGTTGCAGCGGGCGGCGTTGGCCAGCGCGAATGGACACGGCGTATGGATGCCCGCTTGTCGCAGGCACGCGCCCAAATTCCCGATTCCGCAAACCTGGGGGGCAATGATTACGCGCTCTGCGCCGACTTGACGATCACCACATTGTCGTCATGGCCGGCGTGCCGCTTCAGGCTTTCGCGCCGCATGCCGATCTCGTCGCGCACCAGTTGATATCCGAGCTTGAACGTATCCAGCCCGTCGCTGGAGATGGTGCCGTCGCGCAGCCCGATCACCGCGCCGCGCAGGATGGCCTCGAGTTCGTCCTGCAGCGCGTCGATCGCGTCCATCGAGCTGGCGTGTTCGATCCTCTCGCCGATGTCGAGAATGGCCGTCGCCAGTTCGCTGGCCTTCTCCGGCGCGATCCTGGTCACCTTGGTGTAGAGCGCGACAAATATCGAACCGATGATGCTGAGCGCGCCCGCGCCCAGATACATAACGTCGCTGTAGCGATCCATGAACGACTTGGTGTCGTCGTTGATATATTCGGCGGCGCCCCGGTGCGCGACGACGAAAGCGTCCTTGTCGGTGTCGGCGGGTTCGATCTTCGAGGCGAAACCGTCCTCAAGCGCGAGTGCAGCCTTGTTTTCATAGATCGTGCGCGCGAGATCGCCCGCGGTGCTCGACGACATCCTGGACTGCGCGACCAGCAGCCATTGCAACCCGATCGTATCGAGATCGTCATCGGGAATCACCGGCGCGGAAGACAGCATGCCGGTCGCCAGGGTTTCCTCCGAAATGCCCGGATTCCTTCGCGCCAGCGCTTTCGACTCATCGATCGCGTTCAGGGTGAAGCCGCCGTGCATGGCATATCGTCCATAGCTCCTGTCCTTCGCGATCGTGGAGGCGTGCGCGATGGCGATGACAGCGCCGTAGCCGCCGGACGTGAACAGTTTGTCGAGCGTCGAATTCGGCGGCGCCAGTCTGGACCCGCGAACCGGCCTCGGAGCTATCGGAGATTTCGAGCAGATTGCGCACGAACGCCGCGCTGTTGTCGCCGTCAGCCAAAACCGCGATCTTCTTTTTCTTCAGCTCGGCGAGCGACTTGATCTTCTTGCCGCCGGGGCCGATCAGCACCAGCACGTCGTGTTCCAGGATGGCCAGCGCGCGGGCGCGGGGCGGCACCTTGGCATCGGTGCGCAGCACCGCAAGATCGGCCCGCTTGTGATCGAACTCCGCCAGCGCCTTGGCGCTGTCCGCATAGGGGACGATCTTGAGGCGCAGCCGCGAGTTGGTATTCTTGAGGACGGCGGCAAGCCGGGTGGCAAAGCGGGCCTCGGGGCCGCCGGCGTCGCCGACGGCGAAGGTCAGCGTTTCGGAGTTCCTCAACCAGGTCCGGCCGCCCCAAACCGTCGCGGCGGTCAGAATCAATGTCAGGGCGGCGAACAGCAGCATCTGCCTGCGGTTGCTTCTGGCTGCCCGCGAAGGTGCGGCCGGCTCCTGCCCTGGAGGCCTCTGGGTTTCGTCCGATGGTGTCGGAACTTCAGCGCTCATGGCTCATACCCGGGCCGGGGAATGCGCCGCAACAACGGCTCCGCGCCCAAACGAGATCGTAAATATCTAAAAATGAACGATAATTTTCCAGTCCAGGGATGATATCCGGCCCCGGGCGGATTGCAAAGCCGGCGCTCTGGCAACCTTGCCGGCGGACCGGCGTGCCGATATCGCGGGGCCTATCGCCGTTGGGCCACACTTGGTGTTTTTCGGACGGCCCGGAGGTGCATTCTGGTCCGGGAGGTGTCATAAATGACCAAGACTGATCGAATTGTCCGGGGTTGAGAAGAAATTGCGCTGAACGCCTTCACTTCTGTTCGTGCCGTTCCAAGTCAGTTCCACCGAAGGGCGTCAGCTTTGTTGTTTCCTTCTATGTCGTCGTCGGTTGCGATAGGCGCCGCTGGTCGGATGGATGCTGGTCCTCGCCGTCAAGCACATCATTGCCGATTTCGTCCTGCAAACTTCCTGGATGGCGATCGGCAAGGATCAAAAGACCGGATGGGCGCTGCCGCTGTTGGCGCATTGTCTGGTGCATCTGGCAGTGTCGATGGCGCTGATCCTGATCATCGCGCCGCGATTCTGGTTCGTTGCAATTATCGATTTCGCCATTCACATCACGGTCGATCGCGCCAAGGGTCTTTGCGCCTCCACCTTCGACCTGACGCAGGAGCACCCATGGTTCTGGACCTTGATCGGGGTCGATCAGGCGCTGCACCATCTCACCGGGTTCGGCCTGTCGATCTTCATGGCGGCGAACAGCTGATATCGCCGGCGACGTCGCGATGGCGCGGCGATGGCGGTCAACCCCAGTTCCGTCATTTGCACCTGACGCGATCGCGCGGCATGCTCGTGGATCACGCTGATCAATCGAGGGAACCCATGACTGAACAACCGCTCGCGAAAAAGACCGTCGACGTGCTCGGCGCCCGCATGGCCTATCACGAACGCGGCGAGGGAGCGCCGGTGGTGTTGCTGCACGGCAATCCGACCTCGTCCTATCTCTGGCGCGACGTCATTCCCGAACTTGAGGGCTGCGGCCGGCTGATCGCGCCGGACCTGATCGGCATGGGCGATTCCGCCAAATTGCCAAATCCCGATGCGGACACCTACCGCTTCACCACCCACCGCAAATATCTCGATGCCTTCATCGATGCCGTGATCGGCCGGTCAGAATCCATCGTGCTGGTGGTGCACGATTGGGGCTCGGCGCTCGGTTTCGACTGGGCCAACCGTCACCGCGACCGGATCCGCGGCATCGCCTATATGGAGGCGATCGTGCGGCCGGTCGCCTCCTGGGACGAATGGAGCGCGCAGGCCGTCGCCGATCTTCCAGGGTTTTCGCTCCGACAAGGGCGAAGCGATGATCCTCGACCGCAACATGTTCGTCGAGCGGGTGCTGCCGGGATCGGTGTTGAGGAAACTGACCGAGGCCGAGATGGCGGAATATCGCAGGCCTTATCCGAAAGCCGAGGACCGCTGGCCGACGCTGACCTGGCCGCGGCAGATTCCGATCGCGGGCGAGCCCGCCGATGTGGTGGCGATCGCGGCGGATTATTCGCAATGGATGGCGCAAAACGATATTCCGAAGCTGTTCGTCAACGCCGAACCGGGCGCGATCCTGATCGGCGCGCCCAGGGAGTTTCTGCCGAAGCTGGAAAAACCAGACCGAAGTGACCGTGCCGGGCTCGCACTTCATTCAGGAGGATTCCGGACCGGCGATCGGCCGGGCGGTGGCCGGCTGGATCAAGGCAAACTCGCTGTAGCGCCGGCCGGCTGTCCGATTCGCGGTCTAATTTGCTGCGTATCCCGGTGACTACAGGGCCGCGTGGTTAACCTTTCGTTAGAGAATTGCACTGCATCCTGCGGATTGGGAGATATTCACATGTTTTCAAGCCGCGAAGCCTTCGAGAACGATTTCTGCCCGGTCCGGGATGAATTGCTCGGCGAAATGTACCGCGCCAACGAAAACGGCCTGCCTCCACTGGTGGAAAGCGTCTCCTCCGATGTCCGGGCCATGCTGGCGCTGTTCTGCTATCGCAGAAGCCATCTGTACTCGCTGGCGCTCTCGATCGCGGCCAGCTGCAGCGAACGCGAACTGATCCAGTTGGGCGGACGCGTCGGCTCCACCCTGTATGCGCTGTCGCGCGAAGCGCCGACAACGCGTTCGGCGCCGTCATCGTCCTACGGCAACCGCAAGCCGATCACGCTCTCGACCAAGCCGCTCAGCACGTTCTCGCCGGTCGAGGACGAACTCGACGAAGATTTCGCCGAAGCCGTGACGGCGTGAAGCTCTAGCCGCCTGGCGACGCCGGCGACTCGATCGCTGTACGTTACGCCCAGCGCCGGCAGGCCATGCCGTCTGCCGCGCCATTTCGCATTCGGGATCGCCGGGCATGCAGGTCCGGCAGACTTCGGGCCGCATCGGCATAAATTCCGCACGACGTCGCCACCCCGATCTTGCCTGACAGCGCCGAACAGCGGTCGCCGTCGCAGCGCATTCCCGACAGCTTTTCGTTGACGAAATTTGCCGGAATGAGATCGAGCGCCGCGTCGTCCTCGGTGGTGAAGCGCGGCCAGTTCGCGAATAGGAACAGCACGCGCCGCAAGCCTGGCAGGGGCTGGCTTCATCGATGGCTGGATCGCTGGTTTCCATGCCTCCGGTCTAGCGCGGAATGGAGCGTTCGGCCAGTTGGCCGCAAGTGGGCGTATCAGGTATCTCCCGGCTGCTCCCAGACCAGGCTCCGGCGCCATCTCGCCCGCAGCAGGTCGCGCCGCTCCGGATATTTTTCGTCGAGATAGATCGGCGTCGATGACACGGTCGGTCCGGAAACTGCGAAAATCCCTGCGCAGTTCGCACCATGCCGCCAGCAGCCGCACCGCTTCGAGATAGCCGATGGCGATCGGCCAGATCGTGCGTTCGCTGTCACGGCCCTGTTCGTCGCGATAGCGCAGCGTGATTTTCTTGCCTTCGTGAATCTGCGCGCGCGTCCGCGCCATGTCGATGCGATCGGGCTCCTTGCGCCAGCCCGGGCGGGCGCGGCTGGCGGGCTCGAGCACAAAAGGCCTCAGCCGTTCGGGGACGGTGTCGGCGATTTTCGCAATCAGGTCCTGGGCGGCGCGGGACAGCACCGGATCGGCATGGCCGGCGACCCATTGCGCGCCGAGCACGGCCGCTTCGATCTCGTCGGGCGTGAGCATCAGCGGCGGCAGGTCAAATCCCTTCTCCAGAATATAGCCCATGCCGGCCTCGCCGCGGATCGGCACGCGCTGTCCGATCAGGGTCGCGATGTCGCGATAGATCGTCCGCTTCGAGGTTTCGAGTTCGGCGGCGATCGCGTCCGCTGTCAGCGGTTTGCGGGTGCGCCGGAGCACCTGAATGATCTGGAACAGCCGGTCGGCGCGTCTCATGGGGCGTCTCTTTTTAAAGTGCCGTGTCGCCGATGCTGACAGCATGTTGGCAGCAGGTGGCGGCTATATCGGGACAACACTTCAACGGAAGGGAATTTGTCCATGACAATTTATGACTTCGGCATCCACGGAGATTCCGGACCTCTCTGGCGCGCCCGGATCTGGGCATCGGAGCGCCTGATTTCTTTCAACTGCGCTTCGGAGGACATCCGCTGGACGATCCTTGCAGCTGGCCTTGCGTTGGCTCGCCTCCGCGTGGCTCTACGGGCAAAAGCGATCTGTCCTTTTAGTTCGAAAGTTCGCCGGCCGCGACGGTGAAGCGGGGCGGTTTTGCGGCTGGAACTACCGATGCTGACAGCATGGTGGCAGCAGGGGGCAGCTAGGGTCAGGCGTCGTTTCAACAGATCGGGAGTTTTACATGATTATCCTCTACGGCTTTGGCCCCGGCTTCGGCTTGCCCGAAATCAGCCCGTTTGTGACCAAGACCGAAGTCCAGCTGAAGATGGCCGGTCTGACCTATCGCAAGGAGAAGGGCGATGCCGCCGGCCTCGCCCAAGGGGCAACTGCCCTATATCGTCGACGATGGCGAGAGCATTGCCGATTCCACCTTCATTCGCGCCCATATCGAAGGCAAATACGGCTTCGATTTCGACGCGCCGCTCAATTTGCAGCAGCGGGCGCAGGCCTGGGCGTTCGAGCGCATGATCGAACACCACGTCTATTGGG
This sequence comes from uncultured Alphaproteobacteria bacterium, assembly GCA_963734795.1. GTDB lineage: Bacteria > Pseudomonadota > Alphaproteobacteria > Rhizobiales > Xanthobacteraceae > Bradyrhizobium. Next base: position 329,918 of record CAVTIW010000002.1, on the reverse strand, counting down.
CGCTGGTCGGCGCGCGCTGGGTCGATCCCGAGAATTTTGCCAAAGGGCCGGCGCATTTCTTCGACGGCGCGCCCGAGCATCTGCGTGACAAGCTGCGCGAAGATGCGCAATTCCGTGTTGCCGAGAACTACCTCTTGAGCGGTCTCGGCCGCCACGCGCCGGACGAGGACGTCGACCTCGCCGTCCGCTCGTTGTTTGCGCTGTCGGTCCAGCTCGGCGACAAGCCCTATCTGATGGGTGACAGGCCCTGCGGCACCGATGCCACCGCATTCGGTGTGCTCGCCGGGATCCTGACGCCGTTTTTCGATTCGTCGCTGCGGCGAGCGCGCCGAGCAATTCGGAAATCTTAACGCCTATGTCGACCGTATGATGCTGCAGTATTATCCGGAGTTTGGCTTGGGCGCCGCTGCGGCAAGCCGCCTGAATTTCACTGCGCCGGGGCGGGCTGGCCCTTCAATGTGGCCAGCTCCGCTTCCAGTTCCGCGATCCGCGCATCGCGCGCGGCCAGCGCCGCCGCCACGTCGGCGGCGTCGAATTTTTGCGGGATGTGCTGCGGGCAATTGGTGTCCCAGGCGCGAAACCTTGAACAGGATGACCTGTTCGGGCCGCGCCTTGTAGCCCTGCGGCATCAGCGATTGCAGCAGCGCCGGATCGTCATCCACGACGCGCGCCTCGCCCCAGATCTTGACCCGGCGGCGATGCGCATAATCCATCACGAAGATATGCGCCTTGGGGTTTTCCGAGAGATTGCCCTGCGTGATGTATTGCCGGTTGCCGCTGTAATCGGCGAATGCCAGCGTGTTCTTGTCCAGGATTTTGATAAAACCCTTTGGCCCGCCGCGATGCTGGATATAGGGCTGGCCGTCGGCGGTCGCGGTGGCCAGGAACATGCTGTCCTGTGCGGCCAGGAACGCGGTGAGGTCCGCGTCGATTTCGGTGCGCCAGCCGCCATTCTGCTCGACCCGGGCATAGGCGTCGCGCGATCCCTTGCGGGCTTGAATTTCTTTCACCGCCGGGGTGAACGCCACGTCGCTGGAAAAAGTATGGATGTCCGACATGGGAGGATCTCCTGCGCAGTTCGTTCGGGGCGGCCCCCGCCTTTAACCCTCTTCAAAATGGGCTCTTACGTAATTTGAGCAATCCGGCGGATTGACACTTCATCATTGCGATATATGAAATAATGCCATGGACCGCATCGACGCCATGCAGGCCTTTGTCGCGGTCGCCGACCTCAAGGGTTTTGCCCCGGCGGCGCGCAAACTCGGACTGTCGCCATCCGGCGTGACGCGGCTGATCGCGGCGCTGGAGGATCGTCTCGGCGCGCGGCTGTTGCAGCGGACCACGCGGTCGGTGACGCTGACCGATGTCGGCGCGCGTTATCTGGAACGTGTCAGACGAATTCTCGCCGATATCGAGGAAGCCGAAGGCTCGGCCGAGGGCGAACGCACGCGGCCGAGCGGGCGGCTGGTGGTATCGGCGCCGGTCGGATTCGGGCGCCTCCATGTCAGCCCGGTGATGTCGCGTTATCTGACGCGCTATCCCGAAGTCTCGGGCGAATTGCGGCTGTCGGACCGCATGATCAATCTGGTGGAAGACGGCGTCGATCTTGCGGTCAGGATCGGCCACCTTGCCGATTCCAGCCTGGTCGCGCGCCATGTCGGCGAGATGCGGCGGATCGTGGTCGCCTCGTCAGGCTATCTCAAACAGCGCGGCGAGCCGGACACGCCGGCGGCGATCGCGTCGCATGAGACGATTCAGTTCGGCGCCTTGTCCACCGCGCCGGACTGGCGCTTTGTCGAAGATGGCCGCGAGATTCGCGTGGCCTGCACGCCGCGGTTCACCACCAACAGCGCCGACGCCGCGATCCAGTATGCCGAGCAGGGCGGCGGCCTGACGCGGGTGCTGGCCTATCAGGCGGCGGACGCGATCAAAGGCGGCCGGCTGCAAATCGTGCTGGCGGAATTCGAACCAGCCAGCCCTGCCGATCCACATCGTCTATCCGACCTCGCGGCTGTTGTCGGCCAAGGTGCGCACCTTCATCGATCTCGTGGTCGAACTCAGCGACTGGCATTTTGGCGGGCGGTGAAGCGGGTCGTGGTGCGCGTTTAGTCTTTCTTCTTCACCACGCGGAACGTCGCGTTGGCGCGCGCGATAGCGATATCATCCGCTTTTACGAAACACTGTGCAAAGCAGATCGTGCTGCCGGTCTTGATCACATCGGTCTCGACCGTGAGCCATTGGCCGATCTGGGCGCTGCTGATGAAATCGATCGACATGCTGACCGTCACCAGCGAATAGACCCCGTGCATTTTGTGGCCGCAGCTGTGCCCCATGGCCTTGTCGGTCAATGCCGCGATCAGCCCGCCATGGACAAACCCGCGCGCGTTGGTGTGCGGCGTGGCCAGCCGAAGTCCCAGGATGATCGCGTCAGGCGTTTGCTTTGAATAGATCGGCTCCCACGGATCGGTGAGCGGACTACGCCGGGACTGGGGTTCGAAACCTTCGGGGATGTTGGTGGAGGTCATGTCAGTGCTCGCTGTTGGCAATACGGTGCCGCCATTGAATGCGATCCCGACGCCATGCGCACCGCCTACAAAGTTTAAAACGTTATTTCAGCGGTTGTTTAAAACGGGATGCCGCACCAGCTGTCGTCACCCGCCAAAGCGGGTGAACCTACGCGATCACGCCGGTAGTTCGTATCCGATCGCGGATTCGATTTCGATCGTCCGTTGCACTGCTGGACGCGCCATCATGCGAGCGTAATGCGCGTTGAGATGCGGAAGATAGTCCTGCGAGCGCAGCTCGTTCCTTCTGAACGACATCGGCCGCGCCTCGAAGGGGACGCCGATCTCGTGCAGCGCAATGTGCACGGCAAACGAGCTTGCGCCAGGCGCGAAGTAGAGGGTGAGCATGCGATATCCTTCCCGTCATTGCGAGCGAAGCGAAGCAATCCATGGCGCAACGAGTGACAGAGTGGATTGCTTTGTCGCTTACGCTCCTCGCAATGACGGTGGTGGGGCTCCCTGCGAGGCCGATCAGCTAATACGGCAATCCCACATAATTCTCCGACAGCGACGTCGTCGCCGCTTTCGAGCTGACGAGATAATCGAGTTCGGCGAGCTGGATCCGCGCGCCGAATTCGCCCTGGTCGGGGAATTTGTGCAGCATCGAGGTCATCCACCACGAAAAGCGCACCGCCTTCCAGACCCGCGCCAGCGCTGTTTCGGAATAGCCGTCGATGCCGGCGGTGGATTTCTCGTCGTAATATTCGCGCAACGCCTGCGACAGATAATGCACGTCGCTGGCGGCGAGGTTCAGTCCCTTGGCGCCGGTCGGCGGCACGATATGGGCGGCGTCGCCGGCGAGAAACATCCGTCCGAACCGCATCGGCTCGGCGACGAAACTGCGCAGCGGCGCGATGCTCTTTTCGATCGAGGGTCCGGTGACGAGTTGTCGGCCGCCTTCTGGTCCAGCCGCCGCTTCAATTCGTCCCAGAATCGATCGTCCGGCCATTGATCGATGTGATCGTCGAGCGGGCATTGCACGTAATAGCGGCTGCGGTGCGTCGAGCGCATGGTGCAGAGCGCGAAACCCGCGGCATGGTTGGAATAGATCAATTCGTCGCTGACCGGCGGCGTCTCCGACAGGATCCCGAGCCAGCCGAACGGATAGACCCGCTCGAAGGTCTGCGATCGCCGACGGCTTGACGCTGGCGCGGCTGACGCCGTGGAACCCGTCGCAGCCGGCGATGAAATCGCAGGCGATCTCGTGGCTGACGCCGTCCTTGACGTAGGAGACGCGCGGATGGTCGGTGTCGAAATCATGCGGCTTGACGTCGGCGGCCTGATATACCGTGGTCAGGCCGGCGGCCTTGCGCGCGTTCATCAGGTCGAGCGTCACTTCGGTCTGGCCGTAGATCATCACGGTCTTGCCGGTTGCGGCGTGCATGTCGATGCGATGGCGCGCGCCGCCGAACGCCAGTTCGACACCATGGTGGACCAGGCCCTCGCGGTGTGCGCGCGCGCCGGCGCCGACGTGATCGAGCAGCGCCACGGTGCCCTCTTCGAGCAGTCCGGCGCGGATGCGGCCGAGCACATAGTCCGGCGTCTGGCGTTCCAGGATGACGTTGTCGATTCCGTAAGGGTGAAGCAGTTGTCCCAGCAGCAATCCCGCTGGCCCCGCGCCAATGATGGCTACCTTTGTCCGCAATACTTGCTCCTCCGATTATTATAGGCTTGAACGGCAGCCGCGGCGGATGTTGCCGCACGGACTTGCAATGATAATTATATCATATAACAATCTCTGCAAAGGGCCGTCAAAGCCCTGATGTCGCGAGGGAGACGATGCCGATGAGAAAAGTGTTTTTGGCGTTGCTGTTGGCCGCCGCTGTGACGCCTGCGTTGGCGCAGGACAAGACCGTCAACCTGAAAGTGTCGCTGTGGGTGCCGCCGGCGCATCCGCTGGTGCCGGCGACGCAGGCCTGGGCCGCCGACATCGAGAAGGCCTCCGGCGGCACCATCAAGGTGTCGGTGTTTCCCTCCGAACAGCTCGGCAAGGCCTTCGACCATTACGACATGGCGCGCGACGGCATCGCCGACATCACCTATGTCAATCCCGGCTATCAGCCCGGCCGCTTCCCGATCGCCGCCGCCGGCCAGCTTCCATTCGTGTTCTCCGACGGCAAGAAAGGCACCCTGGCGCTGAACGAGTGGTATCACAAATACGCGCCGACCGAGATGAAGGACACCCATCTCTGCTTCGCCTTCATCCACGATCCCGGCGCGCTGCACGGCAAGAAGAAAATTCTGGTGCCTGCCGATCTCAAGGGCGTCAAGGTGCGCCCGGCGCAGAGCACCATCGGCGAAATGGTGAAAATGTTCGGCGGCACCAACGTCCAGGCCTCGGCGCCGGAAGTCGCGCGACGCGATCGAGCGCGGCGTCGCCGACGAGATCACCTTCCCCTGGGGATCGATCTTCCTGTTCGGCATCGACAAGGTCGTGAAGTATCACATGGACGTGCCGCTCTACACCACGGTGTTCACCTACAACATGAACCTCGACAAATATAATTCGCTGTCGCCGGCGCAGAAGAAGGTCATCGACGACCACTGCACGCCGGAATGGGCCTCGAAAGTCACCGATCCCTGGACCGACTTCGAGGCCAATGGCCGCGTCAAGATGAAGGCCTTGCCCGACCACGAGGTCTATCCGCTGACGCCGGAGCAACTCGCGCGAATGGAAGCAGGCCGTGAAGCCGCTGCACGACAGCTGGGCCGCGGCGGTGAAGAAGGCCGGCGGCGACGCCGCCGCCATCGACGCCGATCTGCAGGCGACGTTGAAGAAATACGGGGCTGGGACTTTGATCGCTTCCTCCCTTCACCTCGCCGCGCTTGCGGGCGAGAGGTCGGATCGCCCTCGGGCGATCCGGGTGAGGGGTACAGGTTGATCAATTGGTACGAGATTCGCGGATAGTCCCCGTCACCCCAACCCTCTCCCCGCAAGCGGGAGACGAGCAAACCGAACCCGTGAATGGCCCACCCTCTCGAAATCACGCCCAACGGCGCGCTCGGCAGCCCGGCCCAAGCCGGCGCGCAAGAACGTCATGGACCGCTTCATCGATTCGATCGAATGGATCGCGGCGTTCTTTGTCGGCATCGTCGCGCTGAATACCTTCACCGCGGTGTTCATGCGCAAGTTCTTCGCGATCACGATCCCCGATTATTATAATTTCGGCCAGTTCATGCTGGGCATTCTGATTTTCTGGGGCATTGCCGCCACCAGCTATCGCGGCACCCACATCACCGTCGATCTGGTCTGGGCCAATGCGACGCCGAAATACCAGCGCTGGATCGACGTGTTCGCGACGCTGGTGCTGCTGTTCGTGGTGACGGTGCAGACCTATACGCTGTTCGACAAGGTGGTGAGCACGCGCGCCGACCATATCGTGACCATGGACCTGCAGGTGCCGATCTGGCCGTTCTTTCTGGTGTCGTGGATCGGCGACGTCTCGGCGGTGCTGCTGATCGCGATCCGTACCTATCGGCTGATCTTCCATCCGGAAGATATCCACGATGCCAAGATCAAGACCGCGGAGTAGATCCGGCATGAGCAACGAGGCGGTTGCCCTCGCCGGATTTGTCAGCCTGTTCACGCTGATGCTGCTGCGCGTGCCGGTCGGCATGGCGATGGGCCTCGTCGGCATCACCGGCTTCGGCTATCTCACCGGCTTTGCGCCGGCGCTGAAGCTGGTCGGCCAGACCACGATGCGCACGGTGACGGATTATTCCTTCGGCGTGATCCCGATGTTCCTGCTGATGGGCGCGTTCGTGTCGGTCTCCGGCATCAGCCGCGAACTGTTCCGCGCCGCCAACACCTTTGTCGGGCACTGGAAGGGCGGGCTGGGCATCGCCACCATCGCCGCCTGCGGCGGCTTTGCGGCGATCTCGGGCTCGTCGGTCGCGACCGCCGCGACTTTCTCGGCGGTGGCCTATCCGGAAATGCGCCGCTTCGGCTATCCGCAATCCTTTGCCACCGGCGTGATCGCGGTCGGCGGCACGCTGGGCGCGATGCTGCCGCCGTCGACGGTGCTGGCGGTCTACGGCATCATCACCCAGCAGGATATCGGCAAACTGTTCATCGCCGGCATCGTGCCGGGAGTGCTGGCGATCGTGATGCACATGATCACCATCGGCATCATCGGCGTCGCGCGGCCGGGATTCCTGCCGGCGGGTCCGCGCGCTTCGTGGAAGGATCGCGTGGCGGCGCTGCGCGACGTCTGGTCGCCGCTGCTGCTGTTCCTGTTCGTGATCGGCGGGCTCTATGGCGGTTTCTTCATTCCGACCGAGGCCGGCGCGGTCGGCGCGGTCGGCGCCTTCATCATCGGCGTGCTCAGGGGCAAGCTGACCAGAGAAGGCATCCTGCAGTCGCTGCTGCAGGCGACGCGCACCGCGGCGGCGGTGTTCACGGTGCTGATCGGCGCATTGTGCTTCGGCTATTTCCTCACCATCACCCAGACGCCGCAGAACGTCACGGCGTTCCTGACCGGCCTCGGCATCGGCCCCTACGGCGTGCTGGCGCTGATCCTCCTGATGTATCTGGTGCTGGGCTGCCTGATGGACGCGATGGCGATGGTGATCCTCACCGTGCCGATCGTATTTCCGGTGGTGACGGCGCTCGGCTTCGATCCGATCTGGTTCGGCATCGTCATCGTCATGACCGTCGAACTCGGACTCATTCATCCGCCGGTCGGCATGAACGTGTTCGTCATCAAGAGCGTGATCAAGGACGTCAACATGTCGACGATCTTCGTCGGCGTGCTGCCGTTCGTGGTGACCGACCTGATCCGGCTGGTGATCCTGATTCTGTTTCCGCTGCTGGCGACCTGGCTGCCGCAGCGCATGATTGGATGATTCCATGAAGCCAGAGCTTTCGACCCGATATGTCTTCACCATCACCGCCCATATCGGCGAGCGTGACATCGGCCGGCGATATCGGCCACGGCGTCCGCCGCATCATTCCGATCACCGGCGGCGAGGTGCGCGGCGAAGATATCAACGGCAAGGTCTGCGCGTTCGGCGCCGACTTCCAGATCATCCGGCCCAACGAACTGATCGAGCTCGAAGCCAAATACGCCTTCGAGACCGACGACGGCGCGGTGGTCTATGTCGAGAACAAGGGCATTCGTTTCGGGCCGGTCGAACTGCTGCAGCGGCTGAAGCGCGGCGAGCCGGTCGATCCCAGACTGATCTATTTCCGCACCGTGCCGAAATTCGAAACCGGCAGCGAAAAATACCGCTGGCTGATGGAAAACCTGTTCATCGGCTCGGCCGCGCGCCACGCCGACCGCGTCGTGGTCGACGTGCATCAGGTGCTGTAGGGACGCTTGCCGACCGTTCCCCGCAAGTCGTCCCGGCGAACGCCGGGACCCATACGGCGAGGATTCTCGTTTCGGCATTGGGGCAGATGTCTTTTGTAGCACGCGACGCCAGGGGGTCTGGGTCCCGGCGTTCGCCGGGACGACAACGGCAGCTTATCGATTGACTCCCCCGAAATTAGTTATAAAACATAACTATTCTGAACAGGACGCAATAAACCCATGGGAAACGCCGGCCCTGCCACGACTGCGGAGCAGTCTGCGCTGCTCAGGATCGAGACCGCGGGCGCGGTGCTGACCGTGGGCCTCAACCGTCCGGCCAAGCGCAACGCGCTGAACGACGGCATTATTCTGGCGATCCAGGATTGCTTCTCCAGCATTCCCGACGGAATCGGCGCCGTCGTCATCCATGGCATCGGCGATCATTTCTCGTCCGGCCTCGACCTGTCGGAACTGACCGAGCACGATGCCACCGACGGCCTGCGGCATTCGCAGATGTGGCATCGGGTGTTCGACCGGATTCAATATAGCCGCGTGCCGGTGATCGCGGCGCTGCGCGGTGCCGTGATCGGCGGCGGGCTGGAACTGGCCTGCGCGGCGCATATTCGCGTCGCCGAGCCGTCGGCCTATTTCGCGCTGCCCGAGGGGCAGCGCGGCATCTTTGTCGGCGGCGGCGGATCGGTGCGGCTGCCGCGGCTGATCGGCGTCGCCCGGATGACCGACATGATGCTGACCGGCCGGGTCTATTCCGCGACCGAGGGGGCGTCCTACGGCTTTGCGCAATATCTCACCGAGGAAGGCAACGCGTTTGCCAAGGCGATGGAACTCGCCGACGCAGGTTGCGAAGAATGCGCCGCTGACGAATTTCGCGGTGCTGCAGGCGCTGCCGATGATTGCGGAAGCCAATCCGCAAACCGGCCTGTTGATGGAGTCGCTGATGGCGACGGTGGCGCAAAGCGACAAGGAAGCCAAACTTCGGATCCGCGCCTTCCTCGATCGCAAGACCGCCAAGGTGAAGCCGTCCTGACATGAGCGCGAAACCAAACCCGTCTGTCGCGGCCGTAAACGGCGAGGCACCGACGCCCGCCGACAAGGCGCATCCGCTGCGCGCGATTTCGTTCGGCGATCCCGCGGTCTCGATCGATCGCCGCGATGACGGCACCATCTATCTGCGGCCCAAAGTCGCGCTCGGCGACTATCCGGTTCGACTGACCGATCGCCTGCACCATTGGGCCGCGCTGGAGCCGAACCGCATCTTCATGGCGGAGCGCGAGCGCCGGCGGCTGGCGGCAGATCACCTACGCGCAATTGCTGGCCTCGAGCCGGCACATCGCTTCGGCGCTGCTCGCGCGCGATCTCTCGGCCGAGCGGCCGATCGTGATTCTCTCCGGCAATTCGATCGACCATGCGCTGGTGGCGTTCGGCGCGCTCTATGCGGGAATTCCGTTCTGTCCGGTGTCGCCGGCCTATTCGCTGGTCTCGAAGGATTACGGCAAGCTCGCCTATCTGATGAAGCTGCTGACGCCCGGTCTGGTGTTCGCCGACGACGCCGGCAAATTCGCCGATGCGCTGCGCGGCCAATGTTCCCGATCAGACCGAGATCGTTGCCTCGCATGGCGCCGTGCCCGGCCGCGATGTGACGATGCTTGGCGATCTGCTGGCGACGCCGGAGCATCCGCGCCTCGATGCGACGCATGACGCGATCGGTCCGGACACGATCGCAAAGTTCCTGCTGACCTCGGGCTCGACCGGAAATCCGAAGGCCGTCATCAACACCCAGCGCATGATCTGCGCCAATCAGGTGATGCTGCGCGAGACGCTGGCGTTCCTGAAGGACGAGCCGCCCGTCATCGTCGACTGGCTGCCGTGGAATCACACCTTTGGCGGCAATCACAATATCGGGCTGACGCTGTTCAATGGCGGCTCGATGTATCTCGACGAGGGCAAGCCGATGCCCGGCGGCATCGAGGAAACCGTGCGCAATCTCCGCGAGATTTCGCCGACGGTCTATTTCAACGTGCCGAAGGGCTACGAATCGCTGCTGCCTTATTTGCGCGACGATGCGGCATTGCGCGCGAAATTCTTCCATCGCCTGCACGCGATGTTCTTCAGCGGTGCGGCGCTGTCGCCCTATATCTGGAACAGTCTCGACGAACTCGCGGTGCAGGAAACCGGCTATCGCGTGCCGGTCCTGACCGGCCTTGGCGCCACCGAGACCGCGCCGTTCTTCATGTCGGTGCGGCCGGCCACCAGCCGCTCCGGCCATGTCGGGCTTCCGGTGTCCGGCAACGATGCCAAGCTGGTCCCGAACAACGGCAAGCTGGAAGTTCGCGCCAGGGGGCCGAACGTCACGCCGGGCTATTGGCGTCAGCCGGAACTGACCGCGGCCGCGTTCGACGAGGAAGGCTTTTACAAATTCGGCGATGCGCTCAAGCCGGTCGATCCCGATGATCTCAGCGCCGGCTTCGATTTCGATGGCCGCATCGCCGAGGATTTCAAGCTCGCCAGCGGCACCTGGGTCAGCGTCGGCCCGCTGCGCGCGCGCTTTGTCGCGGCCTGCGCGCCGCTGGTGCGCGATGTGGTGATTGCCGGCATCAACCGCGACGAGGTGTCGGCGCTGGTGGTTCTCGATCTCGACGGCTGCCGGCTGATCAATCCGGCGCTTCCGCCCGATGACCTCGCAGCGGCGGCGTCCGATCCGCTGATCCGCGACGCATTTCGCGAGCGGCTGATCCGGTTTCTGGCGACATCGACCGGATCGTCGACGCGGATCACCCGCGCGGTGCTGATCGATACGCCGCTGTCGATCGATCGCGGCGAAGTCACCGACAAGGGCTCGATCAACCAGCGCGCGGTGCTGGATCATCGCAGCAGCCTGATCGACGAGCTTTATGCGCCGACACCGCAGCCCGCGTGATAACGCTGAACTGAAGCCGAACAACAATCTCGCCAGGGAGGATACCATGCAGTTGAAGGATCAGGCCGCCATCGTCACCGGTGGCGCATCGGGACTGGGTGCTGCGACCGCGCGCCGGCTCGCCGCGCAGGGCGCCAGGGTCGCCGTGTGCGACCTCAATGCAAAGCTCGCCGAAAGCGTCGCCGCCGAGATCGGTGGCGTCGCGGTGATCTGCGACGTCTCCGACGCGGCCTCCGCGGAAGCCGCCGTCGTCGCGGCCGTCCAAGGCGCACGGTCCGGCGCGGGTACTGGTGAATTGCGCCGGCATCGGCGTCGCCAAGCGGGTGATCGGCCGCGAAGGCCCGATGCCGCTCGCCGATTTCGACAAGGTGATCCGGGTCAACCTGATCGGCTCCTTCAACATGCTGCGGCTTGCGACCGCGGAAATGTCGAAGCTGGAGCCGCTGTCGACCGGCGAGCGCGGCGTCGTGATTTCCACCGCGTCGGTCGCGGCCTATGACGGCCAGATCGGGCAGTCGGCCTATTCGGCGTCGAAGGGCGGCATCGTCGCGATGACGCTGCCGATCGCGCGCGAACTGGCGCAGTTCGGCATCCGCGTGCTCACCATCGCGCCGGGCCTGTTCCTGACGCCGCTGCTGGCCAATCTGCCGCAGGAAGCGCAGGACAGCCTGGCCGCGGCGATTCCGTTTCCGCGCCGGCTCGGCCACGCCGACGAGTTCGCCTCGCTGGCGCTGCACATGATCGACAATCCCTATCTGAACGGCGAGGTGGTGCGGCTCGACGCCTCGCTGCGCATGGCGCCGCGCTGAGCATAATGCGGCGCGCGCAGCGATCTGTCCCAAAGGAGAGGTGCAGGGACCGCCGTGCGCGTGTCGATCTTCCAACATCAAGGATAGGTGAAGCCATGTTCGTCACCGGCGGGATGTGCAGATCCAGTGGGGCGACTGCGACCCCGCCAACATCGTCTATTATCCGCGCTACTTCGAGATGTTCGACAATTCGACCTCGATCATGTTCGAGGCCGCCGGCTTCTCCAAGCAGGACATCGTCAAGAAATACGGCCTGGTCGGCATTCCGATGGTGGATACGCGGGCGAAATTTCATATCGCCTCGACCCATGGCGACTGGATCACGATCGAAAGCCGGGTCGAGAGTTTCAAGCGTTCGAGCTTCGAGGTGACCCACAAGGTGTTCAAGGGCGAGGCGCTGGCGATCGAGGCGTTCGAGACCCGGGTGCTGGTCGGCCGTCATCCGGACGACCCGGCGCGGCTGAAATCGGCGCCGATGCCGGAGGAAATCATCGCGCGGTTCATGCAGGGCTGACCCGGCGATGCCGGCTGCGATGCATCACCTAAAGAAGGGGCTGAATTGGCTGCCGAATTTTGATCTAGGTTGAACAGAGAATAATACCCAAGGGAGGAATCAATGAAGAAGCTTTATCTGTCGGCCGCCGTGATCGCGGCGTCGCTGGCGCTGCCGGGACTGCCTGCGCTGGCGCAAACCAATGAGATCGTCATCGGCATCTCGATCTCGACCACCGGGCCCGCGGCCGCACTCGGCATTCCCGAGCGCAACGCGCTGGAATTCGTGGCCAAGGAGATCGGCGGCGTGCCGCTCAAGGTCATCGTGCTCGACGACGGCGGCGATCCGACCAACGCCACCACCAATGCGCGCCGCTTCGTCACGGAGTCCAAGGCCGACATCATCATGGGCTCGTCGACGACGCCGCCGACCATCGCGGTGTCCAACGTCGCCAACGAAGCCGGCATTCCCCATATCGGCCTGGCGCCATTTCCGATCACGCCGGAGCGGGCCAAGTGGTCGGTCGACATGCCGCAGCCGGTCCCGATCATGGGCAAGGTGCTGTACGAGCACATGAAGGCGCACAACATCAAGACCGTCGGCTATATCGGCTACTCCGATTCCTACGGCGATCTCTGGTTCAACGACCTGAAGAAGCAGGGCGAGCCGATGGGCCTGCACGATCGTCGACGAGGAGCGCTTCGCGCGGCCGGATACGTCGGTCGCGGGGCAGGTGCTGAAGCTGGTCGCCGCCAATCCCGATGCGATCCTGGTCGGCGCCTCCGGCACCGCGGCCGGCGTTGCCGCAGACCGAGCTTCGCGATCGCGGCTACAAGGGCCTGATCTACCAGACCCACGGCGCCGCCAGCATGGACTTCATCCGCATCGCCGGCAAGGCGGCCGAAGGCGTGATCATGGCGTCGGGTCCGGTGATGGATCCGGAAGACCAGCCCGACAGCGCGCTGACCAAGAAGCCGGGCCTCGCGCTCGACACCGCCTATGAAGCCAAATACGGCCCCAACAGCCGCAGCCAGTTCGCCGGCCATTCCTACGACGCCTTCAAGGTGCTCGAGCGCGTCATCCCGGTGGCGTTGAAGACGGCAAAGCCCGGCACGCCGGAATTCCGCGAGGCGATCCGCCAGGCGCTTCGTGAGCGAACATGAAATCGCCGCGAGCCAGGGCGTCTATAATTTCACCGAAAAGGATCGCTACGGCCTCGACGACCGCTCGCGCATCCTCCTGACGGTGAAGGACGGAAAATACGTGCTGGTGAAGTGAGGCGGGCGTCTTCTTCTCCCCTCCCCCTTGCGGGGAGGGGAGTTGCCGCCGCAATCGGTGCGCGACGTGGTTCGAAGGCTAAATCGCGCTCGCGCCCTCGTGCGCAAATCCGAGATAGCTCGCGGCCACGCGCTGGTTGGTCGCGATTTCGGCGGCGGGGCCGTTCAGGATGAATTCGCCGAGCTCCATCACATAGGCGCGGTCGGCGATTTGCAGCGCGGCCTGCGCGTTCTGTTCGACCAGCAGCACCGACACGCCGGCGGCGCGCAACTCGCCGATGGTGCGGAAAATGTCGGCGACGATGATCGGCGCCAGCCCGAGACTGGGCTCGTCCAGCATCAACAGCCGCGGCGCGCCCATCAAGGCGCGGCCCATCGCCAGCATCTGCTGCTCGCCGCCCGACAGCGTTCCGGCCAGTTGCTTGCGCCGTTCCTTCAGCCGCGGAAACAGCGCGTAGACCCGCTCGAACGAGTTGGCCGCGGTCGCCTTCGCGATCCGGAACGCGCCGAGCTGCAGATTGTCCTCGACGTTCATGGTGCCGAACAGCTCGCGATGCTCCGGCACCAGGCTGAAGCCGGCCGCGACCCGGTCCTCGATATCGAGCTGGCGCCATGTCGCGGCCGGCGAAGCTGGCGCGGCCCTTCAGCGGCAGGATCCCCATGATGGCGTTCAGCAGCGTGGTCTTGCCGGCGCCGTTGGCGCCGACGATGGTGACGATCTCGTTGTCGGCGACCTCGAGCGATACCGCGCGGACGGCTTCGACCTTGCCGTAGGCGACATGGGCATCGGTGACCGACAGCAGCGCGCTCGTGCCGGGATTCATGCCACCGCTCCGAGATAGGCCTTGATCACCTCGGGATTGGTCTTGATCGCCTGCGGCGTGCCTTCGGCGATCTTGGTGCCGAAATCGAGCACCACGATGCGGTCGGCCAGATCCATCACAAATCCCATATCGTGCTCCACCAGCAGCACCGACATGCCGCCGTCGCGCAACTGCCGCAGCAGGCCGGCGAGCTGTTGCTTCTCCATGTGCCGCAAGCCCGCCGCCGGCTCGTCGAGCAGCAGCAGGATCGGATCGACGCACAGCGCGCGTGCGATCTCGACGATGCGCTGCTGGCCGAGCGACAGGCTGCCCGCCAGCGCGTCGATCTGGTCGCCGAGTCCGACGCGCTCGATCTGGCGCGCCGCTTCCGCCAGCAATTTCGCTTCGTCGGAGCGGTCGAGCCGGAACATGCTGGAGATGGCGCCGGCCTGGCCGCGCAGATGCGCGCCGATCGCGACGTTTTCCAGCACGCTCATGTCCGGCACCAGTTTGACATGCTGGAAGGTGCGGGCGATGCCGAGCTTTGCCACTTCCTGCGGCGGTGCGTTGTCGATGTTCCTGCCGAGCACCGAGATCGTGCCGCCCGAGGCCGTCAGCACGCCGGTGATCAGGTTGAAGGTCGTGCTCTTGCCGGCGCCGTTCGGGCCGATCAGCGCGACGATCTCGCGGGCCTGGACGTCGAACGAGACGTCGTTGACCGCGATCACGCCGCCGAACTGCTTGCGCGCATGGTCGATCTGCAGCAGCACGGCAGGAGTAGCCGCCGCTCGGGCGCGCGCGCGGCAAGGTCAGGGAGGTGTCGGGCCGCTTGCGCTGCGGCTTGAACGGCAACAGCGCCGTCAGCCAGGGCCAGACGCCGGTCGGCGCCAGTTGCAGCAGTCGCCACCAGCAGGATGCCGAACACGATGGTCTCGAGCTGGCCTTCGCCATGAAAGAGATAGGGCAGATAGCTCTGAAGAATTTCCTTGAGGATGACGACGATGGCCGCGCCCAGCACGCCGCCCCAGACATAGCCGGCGCCGCCGACCACCGCGATGAAGAGATATTCGATGCCGGCCTGGGCGCCGAACGGCGTCGGATTGGTGGCGCGCTCGAAATGCGCATAGAGCCAGCCGGACAGGCCGGCCAGCACCGCCGCATAGATGAACACCAGAAGCTTGGCGCGCGGCGTCTGCACGCCGAACGCTTCGGCGGCGATGTGGCCGCGCCGCAGCGCGCGGATCGCGCGGCCGGTGCGCGAGTCCAGCAGGTTCATGGTGAGCAGCGCGCTGATCAGCACCGCGATCCAGATCGCGAAATAGATCGTGCCGGGATCGATCATCCGCAAGCGAGCCGATCGACAGCGGCGGAATGCCGGAAATGCCGTCGTTGCGGCCGAGGAATTCGAGCTTGCTGAACAGATAGAACAGGCCGATGCCCCAGGCGATGGTGCCGAGCGGCAGATAGTGGCCCGACAGCCGCACCGTGACGAGGCCGAGCACGACCGCGGCGACGCCGCTGACCAACAGCGACAGCGGCAGCGTCAGCCATGGCGACAGGCCATAGGCCGTGGTCAGCACCGCCGTCGTATAGGCGCCGAAACCGCAAAACGCCGCCTGGCCGAACGAGGTGAGGCCGCCGACGCCGGTCAGCAGCACCAGCCCCATCGCCACCAGCGCGGAAAGCCCGATATTGTCCAACAGCACGATCCAGAACGGCGGCATGCCCGGGATGAACGGGATCGCCGCCATCACCAGCGCGAACACGAGGACGGGCAGCCGCTGCGGCATCGCCATCAATCCTTCTCTTCCTCGACCGCGGGCGCTGTCAGCGACCGCAGGACGAGAACCGGAAGGATCAGCGTGAAGACGATGACTTCCTTGAAATTGCTGGCATAGAACGAGGAAAAGGCTTCGACGATGCCGACCACCAGTGCTGCGATCGCGGTCAGGGGATAGCTGACGAGGCCGCCGATGATCGCGGCAATAAAACCTTTCAGGCCGATCAGGAAGCCGGTGTCGTAATACAGCGTCGTGATCGGCACGATCAGGATTCCCGAAATCGCCCCGATCAAGGAGGCCATCAGGAAGGCGAGCTGTCCCGACAGCGTGGTTCGGATTCCGACCAGACGCGCGCCCAGGCGGTTGACGGCGGTGGCGCGCAGCGCCTTGCCATAGAGCGTGAAACCGAAGAACAGCCACAGGCCGACGATGAAGGCGACGGTGATGGCGTAGACCGCGATGCTCTGGCCGGTGAAGCGCAGCGGGCCGACGGTGAAGGCTGCGTCCGACATCGCCGGGCCGCGCTGGCCTTCGGCGCCGAAGAACACCAGGCCAAAACCCTGCATCGCGAGATGGCAGCCGACCGAGGCGATCAGCAACACCAGCACCGAGGTGTGGGCGATCGGCTGAAACGCGATGCGGTAGAGAAACAATCCGATCGCCGCGACGATCAGCAGCGACAGCGCGATGTTGACCGCGATCGGGGTGTGGTGGCCGGCGAGCCCGAGCGTCAGTCCGAAGATCGCCGAGGGCAGGACGATATTGACCGCGAAGCGCGCGCCCGACCAGCCGCCGATGCAGCGATTTGCGGCCGACGAACAGGTCGAGGCCGAACGCCACGATGCCCATCGCCACCGCCAGCCGCGCGGTGCCCGGCACCTGGCCCGACGACAGCGAGGCATAGGTCAGCGCGCCATAGGTGACGAACTCGCCCTGCGGAATCAGGATCACGCGGGTGACCGCGAACACCAGCACCAGCGCAAGGCCGAGCAGCGCATAGATCGCGCCGTTGGTAATGCCGTCCTGCACCAGGAACAGCATGATCGTCGTGTTCAAGACCGGGCGCTCCCCTCACGCGTCGGGCCGATCGCGACCCTGAGGAGCGGTCCGGCCGTCCGATAACAGCAGTTGAAACAGGCTGCCGATATTTGATATGGTGGATAACAATTATCAAATATAATCTCAAGGCCCCGGCGGTGCGGAAGGGCCTTTCCAGCCTACCGGGATTGCGAGCCTCGAGCGATGACTGTTTCCAAAACCGCCGTCGATCCTGCCAAGGCGTCGCGGCCGGCCCGCAAGGAACCGGCCGAGGCGGCCGCGGAAAGCACCGCGCTGCAGATGGGCGAATTGTCCGAGCTGCTCGGCTATTCGCTCAAGCGCGCGCAGCTGAAGATCTTCGAGGACTTTCTGCGCTGCGTCGCGCCGCTGCAACTGACCCCGGCGCAGTTCTCGGTGCTGCTGCTGCTCGACAAGAATCCGGGGCGCAACCAGACCGAAATCGCCAACACGCTCGGCATCCTCGGCCGAATTTCGTGGCGATGCTCGACGGCCTCGAGAGCCGCGATCTGTGCGCGCGGATGCGCTCGACCAACGACCGCCGCTCCCACATCCTGGTCCTGACCGACAAGGGCCGGGCGGTGCTGGCGCGCGCCAAAAAGCTGGTCGCCGCCAAGCACGAGGCGCGCCTCAACGAACTGCTGGGACCCGCCAACCGCGCCGCGCTGCTCGGCGATGCTGGCGACCATCGCCAGGGAGTTTTGAGCTTAACCTCGCCCCGCTCTTCTGCGGGGAGAGGTCGAAGCCGAAGGCTTCGGGTGAGGGGCGAGGCACGGCTTTCAAATCATCCTTACGCTTCACGGGTCGTTGCATCTCGCGCGGTTGGCGGCCTGCGGATGCTGAGTTTATGGCGAGTGCAGTGCCTCGCCCCTCACCCGGAGACGTCGCTTCGCGCCGCTCCGACCTCTCCCCGCAGAAGAGCGGGGCGAGGTTAAGTCGGGACGCATGCGTCCTCTACACCCCATCCACCAAAATAACCCTGACGTCGTTGACGTTGGTGAGCGTCGGCCCGGTCAGCACCAGATCGCCGGTGGCTTCGAAGAAGGCGGTGGCGTCGTTGTTGTCGAGATAAGCCTTGGGGTCGAGGCCGAGCGCATTCATCCTGGCGAAGGTGCCGGCGTCGATCATGGCGCCGGCGGGATCGGTGGCACTGCCGGCGCCGCCGTCGGCGCCGTCGGTATCCGCCGCCAGCGCCGAAATGCCTGGCGTGTCCTTGAGCAGTCCGGCCAGCGCCAGCGCATATTCCTGGTTGGGGCCGCCGCGGCCGTTGCCGCGCACGGTCACGGTGAGTTCGCCGCCGGACAGGATCGCCACGCGCTTGCCTTCGCGCGCGCGCCTGCAGCGCCAGTTGGGCGTGATCGGCCGCAACGCTGCGGGCCTCGCCTTCGAGGTCGGCGCCAAGATCGATGATCGCGTAGCCGGCGTCCCGTGCCAGCTTGATCGCGGCGTCGAGCGAAGCCCTCGGCCGCGCGATCAGTTCGAAACGCGCGCGCGCAAAGGCGGCATCGCCGGGCTTGCAGCTCTCGTTGCCGGGATCGTCGAGCGCGCGGCGCACGGCGTCGTCGACATCAAGGCCATATTTCGCGACGATGGCGCGGGCGTCGGCCAGCGTGGTCGGATCCGGCACCGTCGGTCCCGAGGCGATCGCGGACGGATCGTCGTGCGGAACGTCCGATATCGCCAGCGTCACGATCTCGGCGCGCTTCCCGGCGCGCGCGAGCCGGCCGCCCTTGATCCGCGACAGATGCTTGCGGACGGTGTTGACCTCGCCGATCGGCGCCCCCGAGCGCAGCAGCGCGCGGGTCACCTGCTGTTTCTGCGCGAACGATACGCCTTCGACCGGCGCGATCCAGTTCGCCGAGCCGCCGCCCGACAGCAGCACCAGCAGCAGATCGTCGAC
Organism: uncultured Alphaproteobacteria bacterium; assembly: GCA_963734795.1. Classification (GTDB taxonomy): domain Bacteria; phylum Pseudomonadota; class Alphaproteobacteria; order Rhizobiales; family Xanthobacteraceae; genus Bradyrhizobium. Next base: position 311,009 of record CAVTIW010000002.1, on the reverse strand, counting down.
ATCGGCGTCCTGCGCCAATCGCAGGCTGTCCTCCGCGCCCTCTCAGCCCGGCCTCGTCGGGCACCGGATGGCCGGCTTCGATCACCTTGATCCGCCGCGTCGGCACGCCATGGCCGTGGCGGGTGGTGGCGATGCCCGACAGACGCGAGGGCGCAAGGCCAAGCCCGTCGAGATAATGCCGCTCCGCCGCCGCGGCCATCGCGGCTGCGGCCTTGCCGGCGGCAAGGCAGATCACCCGGCCTTTCGGCAATCGCGCGCAGATGCGCCGACAGCACGACGTCGGGATGCGCGGCGGCGACCGCGGCGTCGAAAATCGCGCGCAGGAGGGGGCGTCTGTCGGTCATCGCTTCACGGGATTTGAGCTGGAAACATCGGACGCCGGTTATCCATCCGATTGCCAGCAAAAGAAAACCCCCGCAAATGCTGCGGGGGGTGCAATGCATCATGTCCCGAACGCGGTGCAGCCCAGGCGATGCGAAGCATCGTCCGGCTTCACGATGCACCGCAGAACCGGGACCTGATTATGACGCTGCTTGAGGAGGGGCCCCGGATCAGCCGCGCACCGCTTCGCGCTGCGCAGCGTCCGGGGCACGATGGTCAGCCGCCGACGTCGGCGCTGATGATGTCGCCGAACAGCTCCCATCTCTCGCCCTTGAACTTCATCAATTGAAGCTGGCTGATCGGGGCGAAATCGGTCGGGCTGGTGTTGATCTTGATGCCGGGCAGCAGCACTTCGGTGCGGAAATCCTTCAGGTTGGCCGCCTGCTTCATGACGTTTTCGCGGGTGAGATCGTCGCCGCACTGCTTCAGCACCTGAACCAGGGTCTGCGCGACGCCGTAGCCGACGACCGTCCCGCCGTCGAGCTTGTCGCCTTCCGGAAAATCCTTGGCCAGGAATGCATAGAATTCCTTCATGCCGGGATCGTTATCCCACTGCGGATCGGAAGCATCCTTCAGATAGGCCGCGGAAATGATGTCCTGCGAATTCTGGTAACCCGGCGGGCTTGATCACGCTGCCGACCGACGCCGAGACGTTGTTGAGGAAATGCAGCGGCTTCCACCCGATCTCGGCGACCTTCTTGATCGCCTGTGCGGCGAATTTCGGCGTCGCGATATCGACGAACACATCGGCGCCGCTCGATTTGAGCTTGACGATATGGTCATCGACCGAGGGTTCCGTGGTCTCGTAGCTTTCCTCGGCGACGATCATCGAGGCGGCCTTGGCGCCGAGACCGTCCTTCAGGCCTTTCAGGTAGTCCTTGCCGTAATCGTCGTTCTGATAGAGCACCGCGATCTTGGCGTTCGGGCTTCTGCTTTCAGCAGATACTTGGCATAAATCTGGGTTTCGCTCTGGTAGCTCGGCTGCCATCCCATGGTCCACGGGAAATTCTTGGGATCGTTCCATTTGGTGGCGCCGGTGGCGACGAACAGTTGCGGCACCTTCTTCGAATTCATGTATTTGTGAATCGCGGAATTCGGCGGCGTGCCGAGCGCATTGAAGATCAGCAGCACCTCGTCGCTCTCGACCAGCTTGCGCGCCTGCTCGACCGTCTTCGGCGGGCTGTAGCCGTCGTCATAGCTGATGAAATTGATCTTGCGGCCATTGATGCCGCCGGCATCGTTGATCTTCTTGAAGTAGGCGGCTTCGGTCTTGCCGATCACGCCGTAGGCGGAGGCAGGGCCGCTGTAGGGCATGATGTTGCCGATCTTGATTTCGGTATCGGTGGCGCCGGTGTCGTATTTCTTTTGCGCGAGCGCGCCGCTGCTTGTTGCAGCGAGCACCGCGAGGGCAGCCGAAAAAGCTCCCAGTCGCAATTGAATGGCAGGCATTTCGATCTCCCTGGATCTCGGTTGAACGTGTCGTATTTTTTTGATGGGAAGCGCTTGCTGGCGCCTGCCCGCATTAAATACCTTTCAAGGATGCCCATCAAGAAAAAGCCCCTGCGACAAAGCCGCAAGGGCTGCTTCTTTCATAGTCAGGCCGGCCTGGCCGGCAGATCGACCCGGCGACGCGTCAGCCGCCCACCTCGGCGCTGATGATGTCGCCGAACAGATGCCAGGTCTCGCCCTGGAGCTTTTGCAGCCGCAGTTGCTCGATCGGAGCAAAGTCGGTCGCGCTGGTGTTGATCGTGATGCCGGGCAGCAGGCCGCCCAGTTCGAGCCCCTTGATGCTGGCGGCCTGCTTCATGATGTTTTCACGCGTGAGATCGTCGCCGCACTGCTTCAGCACATACACCATGGTTTGCGCGACGGTGTAGCCGTAGACCACGAACGCATCGTTCCGGTTGGCTTCGGGATAGTATTTGGTGAGGAAGTCGTTGAAGGTCTTCATCCCGGCATCGTCCTTCCACTGCGGATCGGTCGGATCCTTGAGGTAGGCCGACGAGATAATGTCCTGCGCGGTGTCGAACCCGGCGGGCTTGATGGTGGCGCCGATCGAACTCGATACGCTGTTGAGAAAGTGAAGCGGCTTCCATTCGATCTCGGCGTTCTTCTTGATCGCCTGCGCCGCGAACTTCGGAATCGACGATGTCGAAGAACACATCGGCGCCCGACGCCTTGCAGCCTGACGATGTGGCTGTCGATGGTCGGCTCGGTGGTCTCGTAGCTCTCCTCCGCCACGATCATTCGACGCCCTTGGCGCCGAGGCCGTCCTTGAGGCCCTTGAGGTAGTCCTTGCCGTAATCGTCGTTCTGATAGAGCACGGCGATCTTGGCGTTGGGTTTCTCCTTCAGGATGTACTTGGCGTAGATTCGAGCTTCGCTCTGGTAGCTGGGCTGCCAGCCCATGGTCCAGGGAAACTCCTTCGGGTCGTTCCATTTGGTGGCGCCGGTGGCGACGAACAACTGCGGCACCTTCTTCGTATTCATGTATTTCTGGATCGCCGAGTTCGGCGGCGTGCCCAGCGAGTTGAAGATCAGCAGCACCTCGTCGCTTTCCACCAGCTTGCGCGCCTGCTCGACCGTCTTCGGCGGGCTGTAGCCGTCGTCATAGCTGATGAAATTGATCTTGCGGCCGTTGATGCCGCCTTCGGCGTTGATCTTCCTGAAATAGGCTTCTTCGGTCTTGCCGATCACGCCGTACGAGGACGCCGGTCCGCTATAGGGCATGATGTTGCCGATCTTGATCTCGGTGTCGGTGGCGCCGGTATCGTATTTCTTTTGCGCGAGCGCGCCGCTGCTGGTTGCGGCGAGGACGGCGAGGGCGGCCGAAAAGGCCCCCAGACGCAACTGGATAGCAGGCATTTTGATCTCCCTGGATACCGGTTGATTGTGCTGTTTTTTGATTGGAAGCGCTTGGCGGCTTCGGGAGACATTGAATACCCTCCGCAGCCACCCATCAAGAAAAAGCCCCCCGCGACAAGGTCGCGAGGGGCGTCATTTAGTCGGACGGGCGTGGCGCCGATTCAGCGGCCGGTGGCCGGATAGTGGTGCCGGTAGCTCCGTGGCGGAAGCTTAGCCGCCGACTTCGCCGCTGATGATGGGGCCGAACAGGTCCCACTTCTCGTCCTTGAACCGCATCATCTGAAGCTGCTCGATCGGAGAGAAATCGGTTGCGCTGGTGTTGATCGTGACGCCCGGCAGCAACGTGTCGGGCGCAAAGTCCTTCAGGCTCGCCGCCTGCTTCATGATGTTCTCGCGGGTCAGGTTGTCGCCGGCCTGCTTCAGCACCTGCACCATGGTCTGGGCCTGCGCCGTAGCCGAACACGACCGAGCCGTCAGCCTTGTTGGCCTCCGGCGCGTATTTGGCGAGGAAGGCGTAGAATTTCTTCATGCCCGGGTCGTTGTCCCACTGCGGGTCGGCGCCGTCCTTGGCATAGGCCGCGGAGAGAATGCCCTGCGCATTTTCGAAGCCGGCCGGCTGCAGCACGCGCGCCGACCGAAGCGCCGACGTTGCTCTGGAAGTACATCGGCTTCCATTCGATCTCGGCGACCTTCTTGATGCTCTGGGCGGAGAATTTCGGCGTGGTCATGCTGAAATAGACGTCGGCGCCGGAGGCCTTCAGCTTGACGATGTGGGAGTCGATGGTCGGCTCGGAGATCTCGTAGCTTTCCTCGGCCACGATCATCGATGCCGCCTTGTCGCCGAGGCCGTCCTTGAGGCCCTTGAGTAGTCCTTGCCGAAATCGTCGTTCTGGTACAGCACCGCGATCTTGGCGTCCGGCTTCTCCTTCATGAGATATTTCGCGTAGATGCGGCCTTCGCTCTGGTAGGGCGGCTGCCAGCCCATGGTCCAGGGAAAGTCCTTCGGCATCGCCGAATTTGGTGGCGCCGGTGGCGACGAACAGCTGCGGGACCTTCTTGGAGTTCAGATATTTCTGGATCGCCGAATTCGACGGCGTGCCGAGCGGGCTGAACAGCAACAGAACCTCGTCGCTCTCGACCAGCTTGCGCGCCTGCTCGACCGCCTTCGGCGGGCTGTAGCTGTCGTCATAGCTGATGAAATTGATCTTGCGGCCGTTGATGCCGCCTTGCTCGTTGATCATCTTGAAGTAGGCGTCTTCGATCTTGCCGATCACGCCATAGGCCGAAGCCGGGCCGCTATAGGGCATGATGTTGCCGATCTTGATTTCGGTATCGGTGGCGCCGGTGTCGTATTTCTTTTGGGCGAGTGCGCTGCCGCCGGTGGCAGCAAAAGCGATGACCGCCGTCGCGAACGCGGCGATTCGTAGTTTTTGCGCAGAAAGCATAGTCTCTCCTTAGTTGGTTATTTGCTTTTCTTGAGTTTGCCGATCAGTTGCTGGGCAACCATGGCGACCTGCCTGGCGCCGTGCGGCACCAGGAAGATGACGAGGAACAGCAGCACGCCGAAGACCGCGCCGGACAGGCCCTTCGAGATTCCCTCGGCGATGTTGGGCACGAAGATAATGAAGGCCGAACCCACGATCGATCCGGGCAACCAGCCGACGCCGCCGACCACCATGCCGAGAAACAGCGCGATCGCCAGCGTGATGGTGTAGCTGTCGGGTGCGACGAACTGCACGGCGATCGCGCCGAGAGCGCCGGCGACGCCGGTGATGCCGGCTGAGACGCCGAACGCCAGCGTCTTGTAAAGCGCGACGTCGATGCCCATGGCGGACGCCGCGATCTCGTTGTCGCGGATCGCCATGAAGGCGCGGCCGGAGCGCGATTTCAGCAGATTGACGGAGAAGATATAGATCGCGATCGAGACCGCGAGCGTGAAATAATACAGCCACATGTCCTGCGACATCGGCAGGCCGAACGGCGCATCGGGTTTGGTCACCACCAGGCCCTGCACGCCGCCGGTCCAGGGCTCGAACACCCCGAGCTTCAACAGCTGCGGCATCGCGGTCGCCAGCGCAAAGGTCGCCAGCGCCAGATAGACGCCGGAGAGGCGCAGCGCCGGCTGGCCGAACAGGAATCCGAAGGCAAAGCAGATGATGCCGGCGACCGGCAGGGTCAGGGCGTAGTTGATGCCGGCATGTTCCATCAGGATCGCCGAGGTGTAGGCGCCGACCGCGTAGAACGCGCTCTGGCCCAGCGAGAACTGGCCGCTGCCGCCGGTCAGGATGTTCAGCGCCAGCACCGCGAGCGCGTAGATCAGCAGCATCGTCAGCTGGAAGATGATGAAGTTCTTGACGAACAGCGGCACCAGGATCAGCACCGCCAGCATGACCAGCGAGGTGCCGTAGCCGAGCGTCATGGCCTTCTTGGGAACGGCCTCGACGGCAGGCGCTTCGGTGACGACTTCCTGGACTGCGCTCATGATCAAACTCGCTTCACGATGGGCCGGCCAAACAGGCCGGCCGGTTTGACGACCAATACGGTGATGATCAGCGCCAGCGCGATCGGCAGTTTCAGTTCATTGCCGACGCCGGGGATATAGGTCCCGGCGAGATTTTCGAAGATGCCGACCAGGAAGCCGCCGATCACCGCGCCGAACGGGCTGGTCAGGCCGCCGAGCACGGCGGCGGCAAATCCGTAGATCAGCACGCCGAGCATCATGTTCGGCTCCAGGAACACCACCGGGGCGATCATCATGCCGGCGATCGAGCCGATCGCGGCCGCCATGCCCCAGCCGAGCGCGATCATCCAGCTGGTGTTGATGCCGACCAGCCGCGCCAATTCCGGCAGCGACGCGGCGGCGCGCATCGCGAGGCCGATTCGCGTGAAGCGGAAGAAAAAGAACAGCAGAAGCAGCAATACCAGCGTGACGCCGATCATGCCGGCCTGATGGGTGGAGATCAGCTGGCTGCCGAGAAACGGCGACGATCCGAACGGCGTCGGGAATTGCTTGATCGTGAAGTCCCAGATCAGGCCGGCGCAGCTGTTGATGATCGCGTACAGCGCGATGAAGCCGGCGACGTTGGTCAGGATCGGCGCCTTGGCCAGCGGCTTGAACAACAGCCGTTCGATGACGATGCCGCCGACGAACGAAAAGGCCAGCGTGAGCACGAACGCTCCCCAGTAGGGCACGCCCCACTGCATCAGCTGCCAGGCGATGAAGGTCGAGAACATCGCCATTTCGCCCTGGGCGAAATTGAGATGATCGATCGCCTGGTAGATCATGACGACGGCGAGCGCCATGCAGGCATAGATCGCGCCGGTGGCGATGCCGGCCAGGACTTGGTTGGTAAAAAGCTCCATGGCCGCGCTCCTCAATAACCCAGATAGGATTTACGGACGTCTTCGTTGTTGGCGATCTCGGTCGGCACTTCCCGACATCACGATCCGCCCGGTCTCGATCACATAGGCCTTGTCGGCGAGTTCCAGCGCCAGCTGCGCGTTCTGCTCCACCACCAGGATGGTGACCTTGTCCTCGCGGTTGATCTTGCCGAGGATCTTGAACAGGTCGCGCACGATCAGCGGCGCGAGGCCGAACGACGGCTCGTCCAGCAGCATCAGCCGCGGACGCAGCATCAGCGCGCGGGCGACCGCGAGCATCTGCTGTTCGCCGCCCGAAAGCGTGCCGGCCTGCTGGGTGTATCGCTGCTTCAGCACCGGGAAATGATCGTACATGCGCTCGATGTCGGACACGATGCCGGCCTTGTCCTTGCGGGTGATGGCGCCGAGCTGCAGGTTTTCCTCCACCGTCATGGTGGTGAAGGTGCCGCGGCCCTGCGGCACATGGGCGATGCCGAGCCGGACGATGTTTTCGGTCGAGCGGCCGATCAGCGGCGCGCCTTCGAATTCGATCGAGCCGGTCGAGCGCACCATGTTGCAGATCGCGCGCAAGGTGGTGGTCTTGCCGGCGCCGTTGGCGCCGAGCAGCGTGGTCAGGCTGCCTTCGTTGAGGCCGAACTCAAGGCCGTGAAGCGCCTGGACCTGGCCGTAATAGGCGCGCAGATCCCTGACGTTGAGCATCGCGGTCATTGGTCCTTGCTCCCCAGATAGGCCTTGATGACATCCGGGTCGGACTGCACCTGCGGCCGGCGTTCCGTCGGCGAGCTTGCGGCCGAAATTCAGCGCGACCACATGGTCGGCGATCGACATCACCAGGCCCATGTGATGTTCGACCAAAAGCACGGTCATCTTGCGCTCGTCGCGAATGCGGCGGATCAGGTCGCCGAGCACATGGACTTCCTCGTGGTTGAGGCCGCCGGCGGGCTCGTCGAGCAGCAGGATCTTCGGATCGGCCGCCAGCGCGCGCGCCAGTTCGACCCGTTTCTGGGTGCCGAACGGCAGGCCGGAAACCGTGATATGGGCGACGTCTTCGAGGTCGAGATAGCGCGAGGATTTCGTGGACCCGCTTGTTGAGTTCGGCCTCGCCGCGGCGAACCCAGGGCAGTTTCAGCGAGTCGCTGACAATGTCGCTGTTGGTGCGGGCATGGGTGCCGACCCGGACGTTGTCGAGCACCGAAAGATTGGGAAACAGCGCGACGTTCTGGAAGGTGCGGCCGATGCCGATCTCGGCGATCCGGTGCGGCGGCCGCTTCAGGATGCTCTGCGCCTTCCATCAGAATGTCGCCGGCGCTCGGCTGGTAGAGCCGGCTGAGGCAATTGAACAGCGTGGTCTTGCCGGCGCCGTTCGGTCCGATCAGGCCGAGGATCTGGCCCTGGTGCATGTCGAAGGACACGCCGTTCAACGCGATGATGCCGCCGAACACGACGCTGACGTCGCGAACCGCAAGCAGGGGATACTGTCCCTGCGCGAGCTGTGCCTGCGTCATCGCGATCCGCCCGAATGTTTCGTCGGGCTGGAATGACCATGCGAATCCATTCGCCGGTCATCACGATGCAGGCTACCTGATCCCCTCAACCACACGTGCAACTTTCCCTCCTGCTTTCAACTTTTTGTTTTCTTCTTTTTTTGATTGCGGCGCCGCGCCGCCCAGCGCCGCCTCGATGTTCCTTACCATCGCCACGAGGCGAGGTCCAATATCGCTGCGCAACCGGTCTTCCGTAAAGCGGAATGCGGGCGCGCCACAATTGAAGGCATAAGGACCCGTTCCGTCATTGAGCTTGAGTGCGACGCCGACCGCGTGCACGTCGTCCTGCCACTCGCCCGCCGAGATCGTGAAGCCGAGTTGCGCCACCGTTTCGCCGGCGCGTTCGATGCCATCGCGCATCCGCGGCCAGCGGCTGCCATAGTGCTCGCGCAGTTCGCGCAATAATGAGGCACGCTCGTCGTCGGGCAGTGCCCAGATATAGGCCCGGCCCATCGCGGTGGTGGCAATCGGAATTCGCGAACCGACGTCCAGTTGAACGCCCAGCGTGAGGCCGTTGCGGCTCTGGCCGAAGTAAATCATGCTGAGCCGGTCGCGGCCGCCGACGGCGACCGCGCCGCCGGTCTCGCGCATCACTTCCTCGCGATAGGCTTCGGACAAATGCCGAACGCCGAGATTCGCAAGCGCGGCATACCCGAGCGCCATGGCTGAGGGCGCCAGCTGATATTTCTCGAACCGCGGAACCGGTGTAAGGTAGCCGAGCTTGGTCAAGGTATAGGTCAGCCGCGAAACGGTCGGCTTTGGCAAGTTGGTACGGGCCGCGATCTCCTGATTGCCAAGAAGCCCGTCGTTGGGATGGAATGCGCGCAACACATCAAGGCCGCGGGAAAGCGCGACGACGAAGCTGCGATCGGTCGCCACTTTCTTGCCTGGACGTTTCATTGCCTGCTGCTGTGCGGACCTCGTTGACAAGGGACGTGCTTCAAAATAACCCTCCCTGTCAAGATGTGGAATTAAATTCCGCAGTGCGAAATTAATCGAGAACAGGATACCCAGGGAGAATCTCGTGAACGAAGTGGTCAAGCTCGAGCGTCATGACGTGGTCGCCATTGTCACGGTCAACAGTCCTCCCGTGAACGCGCTGAGCGCCGCGGTCCGCGGCGGTATCCTGGAGTGCATGAAGAGCGCGATCGCCGATCCCGAAGTGAAGGCGATCGTGCTGACCTGCGCCGGCCGCACCTTCATCGCCGGCGCCGACATCACCGAATTCGGCAAGCCGCCGAAGCCGCCGGGCCTGCATGAAGTGCTGACCGTGATGGAGAACAGTCCGAAGCCGATCATTGCCGCCATTCACGGCACCGCGCTTGGCGGCGGTCTCGAAGTCGCGCTCGCCTGTCATTTCCGCGTCGCGACCAAGGACGCCAAACTCGGCCTGCCCGAGGTGAAACTCGGCCTGCTGCCGGGCGCCGGCGGCACGCAGCGCCTGCCGCGCGCGGTCGGTCCCGAACTCGCGGTCAAGATGATCGTCGGCGGCGATCCGATCAGCGCCGGCGAAGCGCTCAAGAACGGCCTGATCGAGGAAATCGTCGAAGGTCCCGCCACCGGCGGCGAGGCGTTTGCCCGCAAGGTGCTGGCCGAGAAGCGTCCGCTGCGCAAGCTGCGCGACGACGACAGCAAGCTTGCGGCGGCCAAGGCCGACCGCTCGATCTTCACCAACGCGGTCGCGGCCCTGACCAAGAGGGCGCGCGGGCTGGAAGCGCCGTTCGCCGCCGCCGACGCGGTCGGCGCCGCCATCGACCTGCCGTTCGATGAAGGGCTGAAGAAGGAACGCGAGGGCTTCCTCAAGCTGGTGGCGAGCGATCAGTCGAAGGCGCAGCGCTACGCGTTCTTCTCCGAGCGCGAAGCGGCCAAGATCGCCGGGCGTTCCCGACGGCACCAAGCCGCGCAAGGTCGAGCGGGTCGCCATCATCGGCGCCGGCACCATGGGCGGCGGCATCGCGATGTCGTTCGCCAATGCCGGTATTCCGGTGACGCTGATCGAGACCGGCGAAGAGCAGCTCAAGCGCGGCATGGGCGTGATGCAGAAGAATTACGAGGCCACCGCGGCGCGCGGCGGCATTCCCGCCGACGCGCCGGCCAAGCGCATGGGCCTGATCAACGGCGTGGTCGGACTGGAGAACGTCAAGGACGCCGACCTGATCATCGAAGCCGTGTTCGAGACCATGGCGATCAAGAAGGAAGTGTTCACGGCGCTCGACAAATTCGCCAAGCCGGGCGCGGTGCTGGCTTCCAACACCTCCTATCTCAACATCGACGAAATCGCCAAGGTGACAAAGCGTCCGCAGGACGTGCTCGGCATGCACTTCTTCTCGCCGGCCAATGTGATGAAGCTGTGCGAGATCGTGCGCGCGGAAAAGACCGCGCCGGATGCGCTGACGACGGCGGTCGCGGTCGCGCGCAAAATTGCAAAAGTGCCGGCGGTGGTCGGCGTCTGCGACGGCTTTGTCGGCAACCGCATGCTGGCGCAGCGCGGCAAGCAGGCGGAGAAATTGCTGTTCGAAGGCGCGTTGCCGCAGCAGGTCGATGCGGTCGTGACCAAGTTCGGCATGCCGATGGGTCCGTTCGCGATGGGCGATCTCGCCGGCCTCGATATCGGCTGGCGCTCGCGCAAGGATCGCGGCATCAAGTCGGAAATCGCCGACGCGCTGTGCGAAGCCGGCCGCTTCGGCCAGAAGACCGGCAAGGGCTATTACAAATACGAGGCCGGTTCGCGCGCGCCGCTGCCCGATCCGGAAGTCGAGAAGCTGATCGACGAGACCTTGCAGCGGCTCGGGCGCAAGCGCCGCGTCGTCAGCGACGACGAGATCCTCGAGCGCATGATGTATCCGATGATCAACGAAGGCGCGCGGATCCTCGAAGAGAAGATCGCGGCGCGTCCGAGCGATATCGACGTGATCTGGCTCTACGGCTATGGCTGGCCGATCTATCGCGGCGGCCCGATGTTCTACGCCGACCAGGTCGGCCTCAAGCACATCGCCGACCGGCTGTCGTTCTACGCCAAGGAGACCAACGATCCCTCGCTCGAGCCGGCGCCGCTGCTCAAGCGGCTCGCCGCCGAAGGCAAGACCTTTGCGTCGCTGGCGGCAGACGGCGAAGGCGGCGTGATGGTGACTGCGCCAACACAGGTTCCGATGTCGTCTTCTCCGCTCGCCCTCCCCGCAGGGGGAAGGGGAGTATTGGAGGCCGTGCTCGCCTCACGATGGGGACAATCCGCATGACCCATCCCGGCGAGCAATTCTATCCGCGAAGGCGTCCGCTGGGACGATCCGATTCGCGCGCGGAACGCTGCCGGATCTGCTGTCGAAGGCGGCCGCCGACTACGGCGCGCGGCCGGCGATCGAATTCCGCGACCGCCCGATCAGCTACGCCGAACTGGAGGCGATGGTCGAAGTTGCGGCGTCCGCATTGCTGCGCGCCGGCTACGGCAAGGACAATTCGGTGGCGCTGTTCCTCGGCAATTCGCCGGATCATCCGGTGAATTTCTTCGGCGCGCTGAAAGCCGGCGCCCGCGTCGTGCATCTGTCGCCGCTCGACGGCGAGATCGCGCTGTCGCACAAGCTCTCGCGACAGCGGCGCGCGCATTCTGGTCACCAGCAATCTCGCGGCGCTGCTGCCGATGGCGCTGAAATTTCTCGACAAGGGCCTGCTCGATCGCCTGATCGTCTGCGAGGACGACCATTGGGGCGCGGTCGGCAATCCGCATACGCCGATCCCGGATCATCCGGCGATCGTCACCTTCAGCAGCGTTCGTCGAGGGCGCGACCGCGCCGGCGCAATGGCCGTCGATCGTCGGCCGACGACGTCGCGCTGCTGCAATATACCGGCGGCACCACCGGGCTGCCGAAGGGCGCGATGCTCAGCCACGGCAATCTGACATCGGCGGTGTCGATCTACGACGTCTGGGGCAAGACAGGCGCGCGCCGAGCGCGACGCCATCGAGCGCGTGATCTGCGTGCTGCCGCTGTTTCATATCTTCGCGCTGACGGTGATCCTGCTGCGCAGCCTCGAGCGCGGCGATCTGATCTCGCTGCACCAGCGCTTCGATGTCGAGGCCGTGATGCGCGACATCGAGGTCAAGCGCGCCACCGCGTTTCCCGGCGTGCCGACGATGTGGATCGCGATCGCGAGCCTGCCCGATCTGGAAAGCCGCGATCTGTCGTCGCTGGTGTGTTGCGGATCGGGCGGCGCGCCGCTGCCGGTCGAGGTCGCGAGGATCTTCGAGCGCAAGATCAACATGAAGCTCAAGAGCGGCTGGGGCATGACCGAGACCTGCTCGCCCGGCACCGGCCATCCCCCGGAGGGACCGGACAAGCCGGGCTCGATCGGGCTGATGCTGCCCGGCATCGAAATGGACGTGGTCGTCGCTCGACGATCCCGAGCAAGGTCGCTGCCGGCGGGCGAGGTCGGCGAAATCCGCATCCGCGGGCCGAACGTCACCAAGGGTTACTGGAACCGGCCGAAGGAAACCGCGCGAGGCTTTTGTCGGCGACCGCTTCCTGACCGGCGATATCGGCTACATGGACGCCGACGGCTATTTCTATCTGGTCGATCGCAAGAAGGACATGATCATCTCCGGCGGCTTCAACGTCTATCCGCAGATGATCGAGCAGGCGATCTACACCCATCCCGCGGTGCAGGAAGTGATCGTGATCGGCATTCCCGACGATTACCGCGGCGAGGCGGCGAAGGCCTTCGTCAAATTGCGCGCCGGCGCCAATCCGTTCACGCTGGACGAACTCAAGGCATTTCTCGCCGGCAAGCTCGGCAAGCACGAAATTCCGGCCGCGCTCGATTTCGTCGATGAACTGCCGCGCACCTCGGTCGGCAAACTCTCGCGCCACGAATTGCGCAACCAGCAACCGCCACACCAACTCGCGCAACCCAAGCAACAACAACTCGCAACAGGAGGTCGTTCATGACCGACGCCGTTATCGTCTCCACCGCCCGCACCCCGATCGGCAAGGCCTATCGCGGCGCGCTCAACGCCACCGAAGGCGCGACGCTTGCTCGGTCACGCCATCGGCGAGGCGGTCGCCCGCGCCAAGGTCGATCCGAAGGAAGTCGAGGACGTGGTGATGGGCGCGGCGCTGCAGCAGGGCTCGACCGGCGGCAACATCGCCCGCAAGGCGCTGCTGCGCGCCGGGCTTCCCGTCACCGTCGGCGGCACCACCATCGACCGGCAATGCGCCTCGGGCCTGCAGGCGATCGCGCTGGCGGCGCGCTCGGTGATCTTCGACGGCGTCGAGATCGCGGTCGGCGGCGGCGGCGAATCGATCAGCCTGGTGCAGAACGACCACGCCAACAAGTTTCACACCCAGGATCCGGCGCTGCTCAAGATCAAGGGCGAAGTCTACATGCCGATGATCGACACCGCCGAGGTGGTGGCCAAGCGCTACGGCATTTCGCGCGAGCGCCAGGACGAGTATTCGCTGGAGAGCCAGCGCCGCACCGCGGCGGCCCAGCAGGGCGGCAAGTTCAACGACGAGACTGGCGCCGATCACCACCAAGATGGGCGTCGCCGACAAGGCCACCGGCGAGATTTCCTTCAAGGACATCACGCTGTCGAAGGATGAAGGTCCGCGGCCCGAAACCTCGGCCGAAGGCCTCGCCGGCCTCAAGCCGGTGCGCGGCGAAGGCTTCACCATCACCGCCGGCAATGCCAGCCAGTTGTCGGACGGCGCCAGCGCCTCCGTGATCATGAGCGACAAGGAAGCCTCCAAGCGCGGCCTGAAGCCGCTCGGCATCTTCCGCGGCTTCGTCGCCGCCGGCTGCGAGCCCGACGAAATGGGCATCGGTCCGGTGTTCGCGGTGCCGCGCCTGCTCAAGCGCCACGGCCTCAAGGTCGACGACATCGACCTCTGGGAATTGAACGAGGCCTTCGCGGTGCAGGTGCTCTATTGCCGCGACAAGCTCGGCATCGACCCGGAAAAGATCAACGTCGACGGCGGCGCGATCGCGGTCGGCCATCCCTACGGCATGTCGGGCGCGCGGCTCACCGGTCACGCGCTGATCGAAGGCCGCCGCCGCAAGGCCAAATACGCTGTCGTCACCATGTGCGTCGGCGGCGGCATGGGCGCCGCCGGCCTGTTCGAGATGTTGCAGTAAGCGCCGTCGTCGTCCCGGCGAACGCCGGGACCGATACGGCGCGAACTGACGTTTCGGCACCGTGGTTAAGACCTTTTCCTTAACCACGACCGCCAGGGATTATGGGTCCCCGCGTTCGCGGGGACGACGCAGACGCGTAATTATTTCGCTCACAGGAGGATCCGATGGATCTCAGCTTCAGCAAGGAAGAAGTGGCGTTTCGCGACGAGGTGCGGGCCTTCTTCAGGGACAACGTGCCGCCGGCGACGCGGCAGAAATTGCAGGAAGGCCGTCATCTCGGCAAGGACGAGATGATCGCACTGGTGGCGCATCCTGAACAAGAAGGGCTGGGGCGTGTCGCACTGGCCGAAGGAATATGGCGGCACCGGCTGGAGCTCGGTGCAGCATTACATCTTCAACGAGGAACTGCAGATGGCGCCGGCGCCGGCGCCGCTCGCCTTCGGCGTCAGCATGGTCGGCCCGGTCATCTACACCTTCGGCAACGAGGAGCAGAAGAAGCACTATCTGCCGCGCATCGCCAATGTCGACGACTGGTGGTGCCAGGGCTTCTCGGAGCCGGGCTCGGGCTCCGATCTCGCCTCGCTCAAGACCAAGGCCGAGCGCAAGGGCGACAAATACATCGTCAACGGCCAGAAGACCTGGACCACGCTGGCGCAGTACGCCGACATGATCTTCTGCCTGTGCCGCACCGATCCCGCCGCCAAGAAGCAGATCGGGCATCTCCTTCATCCTGTTCGACATGAAGTCGAAGGGCGTCACGGTGCGTCCGATCCAGACCATCGACGGCGGCCATGAGGTCAACGAAGTGTTCTTCGACGACGTCGAGGTGCCGGTCGAGAATCTGGTCGGCGAGGAGAACAAGGGCTGGGACTACGCCAAATTCCTGCTCGGCAACGAGCGCACCGGCATCGCCCGGGTCGGCGTTTCCAAGGAGCGGATCCGCCGCATCAAGGAACTGGCCGTCGAAGGTGGAATCCGGCGGCAAGCCGGTGCTGGAGGACCAGAAATTCCGCGAGAAGCTCGCCGACGGTCGAGATCGAGCTGAAGGCGCTCGAACTGACGCAGCTTGCGCGTCGTCGCCGACGAAGGCAAGCACGGCAAGGGCAAGCCCAATCCGGCGTCGTCGGTGCTCAAGATCAAGGGCTCGGAAATCCAGCAGGCCACCACCGAGCTGCTGATGGAAGTGATCGGCCCGTTCGCCGCGCCCTTACGACGAGCACGGCGACGACGGCAGCAACGAGGCGATGGACTGGACCGCGCAGATCGCGCCGAGCTATTTCAACAACCGCAAGGTCTCGATCTACGGCGGCTCCAACGAGATCCAGCGCAACATCATCACCAAGGCGGTGCTGGGGCTGTGAGTTGTTCTCCCTCGCCCCGCTCTTGCGGGGAGAGGGTTGGGGTGAGGGGCTCTCCGACCCGCACATGCTGCGTGTGCGATTTGCTCACTGCCTCGCCCTTCACCCGGCGCTACGCACCTGACTCTCCCCGTTAAGAACGGGGAGAGTTAGGAAGCTGGCGCTTCGCGACGGCGAGAATTGAGTGACGATCTGTAGTCAAGGGAAGATAAAAAATGGATTTTGATTTGTCCGAGGAGCAGCGGCTTCTCAAGGAAAGCGTCGACGGGCTGCTCGGCAGTTCCTACGATTTCGATCAGCGCAAGAAATACATGGCGGAGAAGGGCGGCTGGAGCAAAAGCCTCTGGGGCAAGCTCGCCGAGCAGGGCCTGCTCGGCCTGCCGTTCTCCGAGGACGATGGCGGCTTCGGCGCCGGCGGCGGTCGAGACCATGATCGTGATGGAGGCGCTCGGCAAGGCGCTGGTGCTGGAGCCGTATCTGGCCACCGTGGTGCTCGGCCGGCGGCTTCCTGCGCCACGGCGGTTCGGCCGAGCAGAAGGCCGCGTACATTCCCGGCATCATCGACGGCAGCAAGACCTTTGCGTTCGCGCAGCTCGAGAAGAACTCGCGCTACGATCTCGCGGGATGTCTCGACCTCGGCCAAGAAAAAGGGCGCCGGCTGGGTGATCGACGGCGAGAAATTCGTCGTGCTCAACGGCGAGAGCGCCGACATGCTGGTCGTGACCGCGCGCACCAAGGGCGGCCAGCGCGACAAGGACGGCATCGGCGTGTTCCTGGTGCCCGGCAACGCCAAGGGCGTCGCCAGGAAAGGCTATCCGACCCAGGACGGCCTGCATGCGGCCGACATCACCTTCACCGGCGTCGAGGTCGGCGCCGACGCCGCGATCGGCGATCCCGACAACGGCCTGCCGCTGATCGAGCGCGTGGTCGACGACGCCCGCATCGCGATGTGCGCCGAAGCGGTCGGCGCGATGGATGAATCGCTGAAGATCCACCGTCGAATATCTCAAGACCCGCACCCAGTTCGGCGTGCCGATCGGCAGCTTCCAGACCCTGCAGCACCGCGCCGCCGACATGTTCGTCGCCGTCGAGCAGGCCCGCAGCATGTCGATGTTCGCGACCATGGCGGCCGATTTCGACGACGCCAAGGAGCGCGCCACCGCGGTGGCGGCGGCCAAGGTGCAGATCGGCAAATCGGCAAAGTTCGTCGGCCAGCAGTCGATCCAGCTCCATGGCGGCATCGGCATGACCCAGGAGGCCAAGATCGGCCACTACTTCAAGCGGCTGACCATGATCGAGAACACCTTCGGCGACACCGACTATCACCTGCGCCGCGTCACCGACAGCGGCGGGTTGATGTAACGCACGTCGTCGTGTGCCGGGCATCGCAGCCCGAACGGACCGGCGTCACTTGCGCCGGGCTTGCCCGGCCATCCACGTCTTGGCGCACGAAGACGTGGATGTCCGGCGTCAAGCCCGCGCATGACGACCGTATGCAGCCGATACGAACAAACAAAAAGGAGCACGCGCCGTGAAAAACACCCCGTTCGATCTCACCGGCAAGGTCGCCGTCATCACCGGCTCGAGCCGCGGCATCGGCCGCTCCTCGGCCGAGCTGCTGGCGCGGCTCGGCGCCAAGGTGGTGATCTCCAGCCGCAAGGCGGACGCCTGCGAGGAAGTCGCCGACGGCATCCGCAAGGAAGGCGGCGACGCCCATGTGATTGCCTGCAACATCTCGCGCCGCGCCGAAGTCGAGGCGCTGATCGCGGGCGCGACCAAACATTACGGCAAGATCGACATCCTGGTCTGCAACGCCGCGGTCAATCCCTATTACGGTCCGCTGCTCGACATCACCGACGAGGCCTTCGACAAGATCATGGGCTCCAACGTCAAGAGCAACATCTGGCTGTGCTCGCTGGCGATCCCGGCGATGGCCGAGCGCGGCAACGGCTCGGTGGTGATCATCTCCTCGATCGGCGGCCTGCGCGGCTCGCCGGTGATCGGCGCCTACGGAATTTCCAAGGCGGCGGATTTCTCGCTGTGCCGCAGCCTCGCCGGCGAATGGGGCCCGAAGGGCGTCCGCGTCAATTGCGTCGCGCCCGGCCTGGTCAAGACCGATTTCGCCCGCGCGCTTGTGGGAAGACGAAGAACGCCTGAAGCGCCGCTGCGCCACCACGCCGCTGCGCCGGATCGGCGAGCCCGACGAAATCGCCGGCGCCGTCGCCTATCTCGGCTCCGATGCCGTCGAGCTTCATGACCGGCCAGACCATCGTGGTCGACGGCGGCGTCACCACCGCGTCGGTGTAATCCTTCTCGCTCGCCGCGCTCTTCGTGAGTGTCGTGTCCCGGACGCGGTGCAGCGTTCTTTACGCTGCTCCGCAGATCCGGGACCCACCTTACTCCGGGCCATGGGCCCCGGATCAGCAGCGCACCGCGCCGCAAAGTAGCGGCGCGCTGCGCAGCATCGCGGGGCACGCCACTGCATATTGACGAACCCACGCCAATCCGCTTGCCTTGCCGCAACACACACCTCCCGGGAAGCAACGCCAGGAAAAACATCATGTCCTTTGTGCTGGCCATCGATCAGGGCACCACATCCTCGCGCGCCATCGTGTTTCGCAGCCGACATCTCCATCGCCGCCTCGGCGCAGGCTGAATTCCCGCAGCATTTTCCGGCGTCGGGCTGGGTCGAGCACGAGCCGGAGGACATCTGGACCTCCACCGTCGCCACCTGCCGCGAGGCGCTGAAAAAGGCCAACGTCACCGCAAGAGACATCGCCGCCATCGGCATCACCAACCAGCGCGAGACCACGGTGGTGTGGGACCGCGCCACCGGCACCGCCGATGCACCGCGCCATCGTCTGGCAGGACCGCCGCACCGCCGATATCTGCGCCAGATTGAAGAGCGAAGGCCACGAGCCGGCGATCTCGGCCAAGACCGGCCTGATCATCGATCCCTATTTTTCCGGCACCAAGGTGGCCTGGATCCTCGATCACGTCCCCGGCGCGCGCGAGCGCGCCGAGCGCGGCGAACTGATGTTCGGCACCGTCGATTGCTATCTGCTGTGGCGGCTGACCGGCGGCAAGGTGCACGCGACCGACGCCACCAACGCCTCGCGCACGCTGCTGTTCAACATCCACACCGGCGCAGTGGGACGACGAACTGCTGAAAATCCTGCGGGTGCCGCGCTCGATGCTCCCCGAGGTGAAGGATTCCTCGCACCATTTCGGCGACAGCGTGCCCGAATTGTTCGGCGGCAGCATCGCGATCTCGGGCATCGCCGGCGACCAGCAGGCCGCCACCATCGGGCAGGCCTGTTTTTCGCCCGGCATGATCAAGTCGACCTACGGCACCGGCTGCTTTGCGCTGCTCAACACCGGCGCCACGCCGGTGGCTTCCAAGCAACAAGCTGCTCACCACCATCGCCTATCAGCTCAAGGGCCAGCGCACCTATGCGCTGGAGGGCTCGATCTTCGTCGCCGGCTCCTCGGTGCAATGGCTGCGCGACGGGCTCGGCATCATCAAGCAGGCCAGCGAGACCGGCCCGCTCGCCGACCAGTCCGATTCCGACGCAGAGCGTCTATCTGGTGCCGGCCTTTGTCGGCCTCGGCGCGCCCTACTGGAATCCGCGGGTGCGCGGCGCGCTGTTCGGGCTGACCCGCAACACCGGCCCCGCCGAGACTCGCCCATGCCGCGCTGGAGAGCGTCTGCTACCAGACCTTCGATCTCTGGGCGGCGATGCGCGCCGACTGGCCCGAGGCGAAGAGCCGCCAACATCGTGCTGCGCGTCGACGGCGGCATGGCGGCGTCGGACTGGACCATGCAGCGCCTCGCCGACCTGCTCGGACGCGCCGGTCGATCGCCCGATGATCCAGGAAACCACCGCCTTGGGCGCCGCCTATCTCGCCGGGCTGGCCGCCGGCGTCTATCCCGAGCCGTCAAAATTCGCCGACAACTGGCGGCTGGAGCATCGCTTCAAGCCCAACATGAGCCAGGCCACGCGGGAGCGGAAGCTGGCGGGCTGGGCGCGGGCGGTGAAGGGGCTGCTGGCGAGCGATGAGGGGGAGGGGCAGGCGCTTTAGCTGCCTCAATGAGGAACTATCGACGCCCCCTGATTTACACATAGACGATCTGATGGCGCATCACGAACGGTGCGAGCAAGGTTTGCACCTCGCCGGCGACGGCCTCGCGGTTGGGCTCAGGGACCTGCGCGATCGTGACCGTGGCGATGCTGCCATGGCTGCCATGCGGTCCGACCTCAACCTTGCAGTTCGTGCCTCTTTCCACCAGCGGCGCAAGAACGCCGGTGAATACCCGTTTGGCCGCATCCCACCGAAGCTGCGGCTTGAACACCTTGCCGACGCCGGTGAGCGGCATCGGATCGATCGGGATAATCTGCACCGGCACGGCGGCGCGCTCGGGGGTGCGCTCACTAACCCAGGCTTCCAGTTCACCAGGTTGGACAGTCGCACCTGGTTTCAATTGCACGTAGCCCACGGGCAACTCGCCGGCATAGGCGTCTGGCTGACCGACCACCGCAGCCAAACCGACGGCGGGATGCTGAAACATGATGTCCTCGATCGGGCCGGGATCGATGTTGTGGCCGCCACGAATGACGAGATCCTTGGCGCGGCCGGTGATCCAGAGATAGCCGTCCTTGTCGAGACGGCCCAAATCCCCGGAGTTGACCCACTCCCCGTCCACGAACGCGCCCTCATTGTGCGCGGAGTTGAGATAGCCGCGGAATACACCGGGTCCAGCCATGATCACGACGCCGATCTCGTCGGGCTCGCAGTCACCCTCGACGCGATTATTGGCGTCGAGCTTGACGATGCGAACCCGGCTATAGGGCACCGGGAGGCCGACAGACCCGAGACGGATCGGACGATCCATGTAGGCCATGGTGTGGACGCTTGAGGTCTCGGTCATGCCGTAAACTTCGACCACCGGGATCTTGAACCTTTGCTCGACCGCCTTGCCGACAGCCACGGGAATGGCCGATCCGCCGGCGGCGGCGCACCGCAAGCTCGACAGGTCGGCATTGCCGGACGGGATGGAAAGCGTTGCGGCCAGAACCGTTGGGACGCCTGAAAGCATTTCGGGTTTGAAGCGTTCAACAAGGCCCCAGATGTTCTTGACGGCTGAGGGATTTCGCCATCCGGAGGGCGACAGAACCACCAGGCAGTTGCCGGCCGACAGGCTGCTCAACGCCTGTGTGAGCGAGCCGCCGACGTGGAACAGCGGCATGCCGAACAGCAAATTGGTTCCCGGTCTCGACTTGAGCAGGAGATTGCAGGCCCAGGCCTGATAGACCTGATTGGTGTGGGTGTGGCAGACCAGCTTCGGCGTGCCGGTGGTGCCGC
The DNA here is from genome assembly GCA_963734795.1 of uncultured Alphaproteobacteria bacterium. Lineage (GTDB taxonomy): Bacteria > Pseudomonadota > Alphaproteobacteria > Rhizobiales > Xanthobacteraceae > Bradyrhizobium. The sequence goes on along the minus strand of CAVTIW010000002.1, from coordinate 289,994 downwards.
CGGTGTGAAAGTAGGCTGCGATCTGCTCACCGGAAATTTGCCGGTTGCTGACCAGCCGGTCCGATGGTTGTTGCTTGATGAGATCGCTGAAGGAATAGATCCGGTTGGCGGGATCACCGGGGCCGCGGACCTGCACGATGGCTTTCAGGTGCTTCAGCTTGCCGCGGACCTGCTCCACCTTGTTCCAGATGTCGGTGCCGGGCAGCGGGCCGAGCGCGACCAGGACCGTGGTATTCGCGGCCTGCAGGATTTCCGCGATTTGATGCGGCTCCAGGAGCGGGTTGACGGGATTGGCGATACCGGCGGCTTCGGCGCCAAACAGCGTCATGAACGCCTCCGGCAGCAGCGGAAGCAGGAAGCTCACCACCTCACCGCCATTGACCCCGAGCGCGTGGAACATGTTGGCGGCTTGCGTCACCCCTGCGACGAAATCGCGGTAGGTGATGACGACCGGCGCCTCCGCCGGATCGGCATTCGGAAGGAACTGGAAGGCGGACGCATCGGGGTTGCGCGCCGCCCCGAGCTTGATGGCGTCATAGGTGCTCTGGGCGGCGATGCGGTCGGCGTAGGGAATCTGCTGGAAGGCTCGAACGTCGGCTTCGGTGGCAAAAACAGGATATTCGCTCCCGATCAGCAGATCGAGCGCATGCACTCCCGCCATGGTCCGTCCTCCCAAATGTATCATTTCCCCCGGTTGTTCGTTCGAACGTTTTTAGGCCGAGGTTCGGATTCCACACCCGTATCTTTCCAGATCGATCGGTGAGCGGGACCGCGACCATGAGAATTGTCGATTATTGGCTTAGCGTCCATCCCGGATGAAGCCGTCCTTGGCCGAGATCCAGCTTCAGGGGTCTGCGTACTGGCGAGCGATGAGGGGGGTAGGCGCCGCCAACGGCGCACCGCGGGACGGGTAAAACGCCCGGAATCGGGATTTTCCGAACGGACCTATGGACCAACCCATCGCTTGTCTCGATTATGCCTCACTTCTGGCCCCATTATCGGGGGCTACCCGGCGAATCCTTGGGGGGATTGGTCGCGTGTCCGGTGAGGTGGTCTCTGGGGGCTTGATGGTTTTCGACGCAGCGATAGCTGATGAGCCGTTGTCGCGACGCCGCATGGGGTGGTCGCGGATAATCGCGCTTGCCTTGGCCGCGGTCGCGGTGGCGCTCGGTGCCGCTGCCTGGATTACCGATTCCGATCTGTCTGCGCTCGCATCGGCAGCGCTGCCGGGAAATACCGATCGCATCTCCGCCTCCTTCGAGGATCGCTTTTTTCCTGCGTCGATTCCAGCATCACCCGCCGACAGCGTTGCCTTGCAGCCGCTGGACCGTGCCGCCTTGGCTGAGCTGGACATCAAGCTTCGCGCGGCCAAGGAACTGCTTGCCCCGCAGTTGATGTCGCTGGATTCCCGCGCTGGCTTTGCCGAAGCCAAGCTCGATGACGCCAGGATCGACGAGACCAGGATCGACGGGGCCAAGCCAACGGCCGCCACCGTTATTCCGCTGCCGAGGTCCCGTCCTGCTACGGCAGAACCTGGAGCCACGGCCGGCACCGGCGCTGGCTCAAGCCGACGGCGCGGCCCGGCCGGACGATCGCACGCTGATGCAAAAACTGTCCGACCTGCTGCCGGGGCGGATCAGGCTGGCTTCGCTAACGCCGGAAGGCGGGTTGTTTCACCGCGGGCCGGACCTTGCTGCGCTGGGCTATGACAGTCTCACGGCGGTTTACGATATTTCGGCGCATGCGGTTTACCTGCCGAACGGGTTGATCCTCGAGGCGCATTCGGGAATAGGCGGCCTGAGGGACGATCCGGAACATGTTTCGGTACCCAACCTCGGCGCGACTCCGCCGGCGGTCTATGACTTGAAGCCGCGCGAAACCCAGTTTCACGGCGTTCAGGCGCTCCGCATGACCCCCGCCGAAGGCAGCGATATAAACGGGCGCTCGGGGCTGCTGGTTCATAGTTTCATGCTCGGCGTCAACGGCGATTCGAACGGCTGCGTCTCGATCAGGGAATACGAGCGATTCCTCAAAGCCTTCAACGACGGACAGGTCAATCGGCTCGTCGTGGTCCCGAGCTTGAGCGGCGCGACCTTGGCCTCGCAGCGCCCGACCTCGCAGTCCTGAGCGACGCTCGTTCCTGAAGCGCCGCTGCGAGCGATGTTCAGGATCAGGCTGCACCACCAGGCGGTGGCGACCGCCGGTCGGCCAGGCCCGTCGCTTCCTCGCCAGTCTCAATTCGATCGGGTGGATGGCACCGGCGCGGGCGGACGGGTCGGGGGCCGGCGTTTCCGGGGCGCGGGACGCGACGGATTCCGCGCAGCGGCCCGCGACCGGCCGCCTTGGGGACGGTCGACCGAGGCCAGATAGTCCGCGAGTTCCGCGGCCGTGGCCGAACTGCTCGAGTAATGCTGCTGCAGGAACTGGAAAAGCGCGGCACGGGAGCGGCCCCTGGCGAGACCGCCTGCGCCGCGATGGCATGTCGCGCAGCCATCGGCAAACAGCCGCGTCGCCGATTTGCCCTGATCGAGATTCTGGGCATGCGCCGCAACGCCGCCGAGCGCATAAAGGGCGCCGAGCACGAGCAGACAGTGCCGCAGTCCCGGCCGCGACATGAACTTCGATGATAGCTGCACGCAGTCTTCCTTCGCCCTCAAGAAACCGCCCCTGACATATCGGACAAATGCCAACATTCCCAGCCCTCACCTGAGGTCTAACAACGTCAAAAAGGCGGCAACGCGCCGGCTTTGTGGCTGATGGGGCTGGCATGACCTTGGCCGCTAGGATCACGCCGGCGTCTATCCCGACTGTCAAAATTCGCCGACAACCGGCGGCTGGAGCATCGCTTCAAGCCGGCGATGAGCAACGCGACGCGGGAGCGGAAACTGGCGGGATGGGCGCGGGCGGTGAAGGGGTTGCTGGCGAGCGATGAGGGGGAGGGGTAGAGGAGCGTTGGCCAAAGTTAACCATTGTCTTCTATATTTTTCCTGTTCCACATTGTATGGTGTTGCCCATGAAGAAGGTGACGGACCTAACGGTGACGGAGTTGACGACACTCGCAAATGAGGCGTGGTCGGTAGCAACGCAGCGTGCGTTTGCCGCGGGTCATCCTGTCACGGGTTCGCGAGATGGTCGTAGGATCCGATATTTCCCGGATGGACGGATCGAAGATTTAGGGCCAGTAGCGGACATCCCTAGCGACGATAACGCTACCGTACGAGAAAAATCGGGACGTTCCGTAGCTTAGAGCCGCGTGGAGTTGCCTTTTGAGCGAACCATTCGTGCTCATGGTTGCCGGGCCTAATGGGGCAGGCAAGACTACTCTTACTCAATATCTTTTGCGGAATGGCATTGATTTAGGCGAATACATCAATCCGGATGACATAGCTGCCGAACTGAGCGGTTCGGTGGCCGAACGTACTAAGCAAGCTCAAATAATTGCTGATAAACGAAGAGACGAGTGCATCAGGGCTAACCGAAGTTTTAGCTTTGAGACGGTTATGTCTCACCCATCGAAAATTGGTATTTTAGTGCGAGCTAAGGAGGCGGGTTATACTGTCCTTTTATACTTCGTTGGGACCGATGACCCTCAGACCAATATCGAGCGTGTTGCTCTCCGAGTGGCTCAAGGAGGCCACGCTGTCCCCGACGATAAAGTTCTGAGTCGATGGCTTCGCACGATGGAACTCCTGCAGCAGGCAATACGATCATCAGATCGTTCCTACATCTTCGACAATAGTGTTGTTGGGACGATTGATACCGTTCCGAGGCTAGTATTCCATCGGAGCGCAACGGCAAACGGACGCTTACCTCAGAGTGAACTAATCGGAACTGCGCCTGCTTGGGTCAAGCAGTTTGTGTTAGATCCGATTGGAATAAATTTCTTCGATGGTTACGGCAATTTTCGACACAAGACCTCCCCTAGTTCAATTGTAACCTTTCCCATTGAAGGAGGAATTCGTCGGAACGAAATACAATCTGACACCATAGCTACTCTGGCGGTGTCAGCGCCTCGGTCTGTGCCTCACAGTCTTAAATCCGAGCAGCGTCTCCTCGGCGCGATTTTGGCCGATAGCGAAGTATTCTCTCGTGTCTCGGGGTTTCTTGAGCAGAAGCATTTTTTCGAACCCATCCACCGAGTTATATTTGACGCAGCAGCCAGCCTGGTCCACTCGGGCAAGGTTGCAACGCCGGAAGAGGTTAGGACCATCCTTCCAATCGACATTGATTTGGGGGGGGTGACCCTCAGTCAATATCTTGAGCTTCTTGAGGTCGAAGCGGTTACTGCTGCCGAAGCGCAAGAGCACGGCCGGATCGTGTATGAGCTCTCTTTGCGTCGTGAACTAATTCATCTTGGCGAGGAGATCACCAGCGCGGCCTATGATAACCGAGCAGACATCGCTTCTCGGGCCCAAATTGAGCATGCAAGGAAGCAACTGAAAGAGTCTCTCCGAAACCGGAGGCTATGATGAGGACGCGCCTTTACTTCCGTTGGAATCACAACAGGCGCACGGGCTACACCAATTTTCGAAGGCCTTGCTTGGTGCAATCGATTCGGCCGCTCGAGCGTTCATTCGGACTGGTTCAGGTCTTAAAACTGGCCTCGTAGACGTCGATCGCAAGATTGCGGGATTGCAGCCTTCAGAACTAATCGTTTTGGCTAGTCGCCCGGGAATGGGGAAGACGGCGCTAGCTACCAATATCGCCTATAATGTAGCTAAGTCCTGGAGAAGAGAAGCGCGCCGGGATGGAGACAAATTGGACATGGAAGGAGGCGTCGTAGGCTTCTTTTCCCTAGAGATGTCCTCTGAGCAAATCGCTACACGAGTAATTTCGCAGCAAAGCGGAATTCCCGTTAGCGTCATTACGCGAGGTGCAATTACCGAAAGGGATTTTGAAATTATCCGTGACCAGTCAATCGAATTTCAAGCGCTTCCATTATTCATCGATGAAACCACGGCGCTTTCGATTGAGCAGCTTGCCAGCCGTGCTCATCGGCTCAAACGTGAGAAAGGGCTTGACCTACTCGTCATTGACAACCTTGAATTGTTGCGCATTGCCGCTCGGACAAATTTTGGAGACACAAGAATTGGTTCGCACCAGATCACCCGAGAATTGAAGAAGCTAGCAAAAGATTTGGGCATTCCAGTTTTGGTCTTAGCTCAATTGCCGTCGAAGATTGACAAACGTCAGGATAAGCGACCTAAGCTTGAGGATTTCAGCGACAAGGGTGCGATCGAGCAGGATGCTGATGTGGTTATTTTCCTTCATCGGGATGATTTTTATCTTGTGAAGGACGAGCCGTTGCTGGGGAGTTATGAGTACTTGGATTGGGCGAAGCAGCTTGAATCAGTTCACGGCCAAGCCGAACTGATGGTAGCTAAGCAGCGGAATGGTGCAACCGGTACGGTATTTTTATCGTTTGATCCAAACATAGGATCCTTTAGCGACCTGCGTATTTAGCCACGTAATCACAGGAATGGACTAAACGCCCCATGATCCTGATCAGCCGATACGACCCCGCTTCGTCCCCGCGTCGCGATTACGCGGCGGCTTTACGGGCTCCTATTCTTACCGGCCGTGGTTGACGTTCGGCGAGGCGACAAAGATCGCGCCGTATAATCCGCTGCGGCGGGTGTCGACGCCGGCGCTCGACGGAGGCGAGGCGCTGATCGAGAGCGCGGCGATCCTGAATGATTTCGATGAGCCGGTCGAGCTGGAAAAAGCGATGATCGCAAGGAGCGGACCGCGCCCCTCCTCAAAACCCGTACCTTACCGTTAAACCCCTGCGCCAAGAGCGGCGAGGTGTTGAACATCGGCTGCGGACGCTGCGGCCCACCGGGCGCTGGCGGCGGCAGCAGATTGGGATTGATCGAGGTGTCGATCAGGCCGCCGGCGCGCTGCACGCCGGTCTAGTACAACAGATCGTAACCGGCGACGATCTGCCGGCGCGGCGCAATCTGATAGCCGGCCTTGAGCGCGAGCTCCGGTAGCGCGGCCTTCTTCCCTTCTCCACTTGTGGGAAAAGGTGCATAGGCGGCCTTCGGCCGCCGTTCTTTAATAGCACGCCGATGCTTTGCATCGGCTATGCGAAGGCTGCCGGATGAGGGGTTTCTTTCCGTCGATAGGCCGCAACCTCTCACCGGTCTCGCATCTGACGATGCTAGCTACCCTCTCCAAGGGAAGAGGGAAGAAAGAGCCTACGCCCGTGCCGCCTTCTTGCGATAGGCCAGATGAACCGCGCAGGTGCAGCCGGGCGGATGCGAGGCCACATCGTTCGCCGGCGTTGCGGTTGCCGGCGCCAGCGTCGGCATCGCTTCCTTGACGCGGCGGTCCTGGGCGGATTGGTCCTGCGCCGGAATATAGTTCAGCACCGGCGCCAGCCAGCGCTCGGTCTCGGCAACGCTCCAGCCCTTGCGTACCGCGTAGTCCTCGACCTGGTCGCGCTCGATCTTGCCGACGCCGAAGTAAAAGCTCTCGGGATGGCTGAAATAAAGCCCCGACACCGAGGAGCCCGGCCACATCGCAAAGCTTTCGGTCAGCGTTACCCCGGCGGTGTTCTCGGCATCGAGCAGCCGAAACAGCGTGGCCTTTTCGGTGTGGTCGGGCTGCGCGGGATAGCCGGGCGCCGGGCGAATGCCCTGGTATTGTTCGAGGATGAGCTGATCGGGCTTGAGCGTCTCGTCCGGCGCATAGCCCCAGAATTCGCGGCGCACGCGGGCGTGCATCCGCTCGGCAAAGGCCTCGGCGAGGCGATCCGCCAAAGCCTTGCACAGGATCGAGGAGTAATCGTCATTGGCATTTTTGAAGCGGTCGGCGACCACGTCCTCGCCGATCCCCGCGGTGACCACGAAGGCGCCGATATAATCCGGCACGCCGGACTTCACCGGCGCGATGAAATCCGACAGCGCCGCGTTGAACCGGCCTTCGCGTTTCTCCAGCTGCTGACGCAGGGTGTGGAAGGTGGCGATCTCGTGCTGGCGGCTGTCGTCGGCATAAACCAAAATATCGTCGCCGTCGGCATTGGCCGGCCAGAAGCCGATGGTGGCCCGCGCCCTGAACCAGTTTTCCTTGACGATGAGGGCGAGCATCTTGCGGGCGTCGTCGTAGAGCGAGCGCGCCGCTTCGCCGACCTTGGGGTCGTCGAGAATGGCGGGAAAACGCCCGGTCAGCTCCCAGGTCTGAAAAAACGGGGTCCAGTCGATATACTCGGCGAGTTCGGCGAGGTTGTAATCGGTGAAACTTCTGATGCCGAGGAACGCCGGCTTTTTCGGCGGTGTTTTGACAAAATCGATGGTGACCGCGTTGGCGCGGGCGTCGGCGAGTTTCAGCCGCTTCTTGTCGGCCTGGGCGCGGAAATGCGCCGCGGAAATTTTGGCGTAGTCGGCGCGCACTTCGGCGGCATAGGCCTCGCGCCGCTCCGGCGACAGCAGCGCCGAGGCGACGCCGACCGCGCGGCTGGCGTCGTTGACATGCACCACCGGGCCGCGGCGGTAATTCGGGTCGATCTTGACCGCGGTGTGGACCCGGCTGGTGGTGGCGCCGCCGATCAGCAGCGGCACGTCCACGCCCTGGCGTTCCAGTTCGCCGGCGAGAAAACTCATTTCGTCGAGCGACGGGGTGATCAGGCCGGACAGGCCGATGATATCGGCGCCCTCGGCCTTCGCGGTCTCGATGATTTTTGCCGCCGGCACCATCACGCCGAGGTCGATGACTTCAAAATTGTTACATTGCAGCACGATGCCCACAATATTCTTGCCGATGTCGTGGACGTCGCCCTTGACGGTGGCGAGCACGATCTTGCCGGCGGAGCTGCGGCCGTCGCCGACAATGCCGTTGGCCTTGTTGCGCGCCTTCTCCTCTTCCATGAACGGCATCAGATAGGCCACCGCCTGCTTCATCACGCGGGCGGATTTCACCACTTGCGGCAGGAACATCTTGCCGTCGCCGAAGAGGTCGCCGACCACGTTCATGCCTGCCATCAGCGGACCTTCGATGACGTTGAGCGGCCGCTCGGCGATCCTGCGCGCATCCTCGGTGTCCGCCTCGATATATTCGGTGATGCCGTGCACCAGCGCGTGGCTCAATCGCTTGTCGACCGGCCATTCGCGCCACGCCAGATCCTGCTCCCTGGTCTGCTTCTCCTTGCCGCGGAATTTTTCGGCAAGCTGCAGCAGACGCTCGGAGGCGCCGGGGTCGCGGTTGAGGATGACGTCTTCGCAGGTCTGGCGCAATTCCGGATCGATGTCGTCATAGACGATCATCTGGCCGGCATTGACGATGCCCATGTCCATGCCGGCATGAATCGCATGATACAGGAACACCGAATGCATGGCCTCGCGCACCGGCTCATTGCCGCGGAACGAGAACGAGAGATTCGAGACGCCGCCGGAGATATGCGCGTGCGGCAGGTTCTGCCGGATCCAGCGCGTCGCCTCGATGAAATCGACGCCGTAATTGTTGTGCTCCTCGAGCCCGGTGGCGATGGCGAAAATATTGGGATCGAAGATGATGTCCTCGGGCGGGAAGTTCAACTGCCCGACCAGGATGTCGTAGGCGCGCTTGCAGATCTCGGTCTTGCGCACAAAGGTATCGGCCTGTCCGGCTTCGTCGAACGCCATCACCACCACGGCCGCGCCATGACGCCGCGCGATGGTGGCCTCGTGGATGAATTTTGCCTCGCCCTCCTTCATCGAGATCGAATTGACCACCGGCTTGCCCTGGACGCATTTCAGGCCGGCTTCGATCACGGCGAATTTCGAGGAATCCACCATCACCGGCACGCGGGCGATATCGGGCTCGGCGGCAACGAGATTGAGGAACGTCACCATCGCGGCTTCGGAATCCAGCAGCCCTTCGTCCATGTTGACGTCGATGATCTGGGCGCCGTTCTCGACCTGGTCGCGCGCCACCTGCAAGGCGGCGGTGTAGTCGCCCGCGGTAATGAGCTTGCGGAATTTCGCCGATCCGGTGACGTTGGTGCGCTCGCCGACATTGACGAAGGGGATCGCGGGCGTCAGTTCGAATGGCTCCAGTCCGGACAACCGCAAACGCGGTTCGATTTTGGGAATCGCACGCGGCTGATGCGGGGCGACCGCGGCGGCAATGGCGGCGATGTGATCGGGCGTGGTGCCGCAGCAGCCGCCGACGATGTTGACAAGGCCGGAGCGTGCGAATTCGCCGATCAGCCCGGCCATGAATTCCGGGCTTTCGTCATACTGGCCGAATTCGTTGGGCAATCCGGCGTTCGGATAGGCGCACACCAGCGTATCGGCGACGCGGCCGATATCGGCGATGTGGGCGCGCAGATCCTCGGCGCCGAGCGCGCAGTTGAAGCCGATGGTAATGGGTTTGGCGTGGCGCACTGAATTCCAGAACGCCTCGGGTAACTGGCCCGACAGCAGCCGGCCGGATTTGTCGGTGATGGTGCCGGAGATCATCACGGGCACGTCGAGCCCGCGGGCTTCGGCGATCTCGGCGATCGCATACAGCGCCGCCTTGGCGTTGAGCGTGTCGAAGATGGTCTCGACCAGCAGCAGGTCGGCGCCGCCGTCCAGCAGGCCGTTGATCTGCTCGCCATAGGCTTTGCGCAGATCGTCGAAGCTGACGGCGCGAAAACCGGGGCTCGACACGTCGGGCGAGATCGACGCGGTGCGGTTGGTCGGACCGATGGCGCCGGCGACGAAGCGCGGCTTGCCGTCCTCGGCAGCGACGCGCTCGGCGGCGTTGCGCGCCAGCTTCGCGCCCTCACGATTCATCTCATAGGCAATGCCGGAGAGATCGTAGTCGGCCTGCGCGATCGAGGTCGACGAGAATGTGTTGGTGGCGACGATGTCGGCGCCGGCGCGCAAATAGTCGGCGTGGATGTCCTCGATTGCCCCGGGCTGGGTCAGGATCAGCAAATCGTTGTTGCCGCGGAGGTCGCGGTGAAAGTCCTTGTAACGCGCGCCGCGAAACGCCGCCTCGTCGTATTCCAGTCCCTGGATCATGGTGCCCATGGCGCCGTCGAGCACCAGGATGCGCTCGCGGGCAGCCGCGAGCAGGGCGGTTCGCTTGGAGGAAACGGCAACGGTCATCGGTCAGGCGGCTTTCTGTGCGCCATGGGGCCGAATGCCGAGCAAATGGCTGATGGCGAACACGAGGTCGGCGCGGTTCATGGTGTAGAAGTGAAAGGTGTCGACGCCGTGCTTGGCGAGTTTCTGCACCTGGCCGGCCGCGACCGTCGCCGCCACCAGCTTGCGGGTCTCGGCATCGTCGTCGAGGCCGTCGAATTTCTCCGCGAGCCAGTCCGGCACGCTGGTGCCGGCGCGGGTGACGAAATTTCGGGCCTGCTTGAAATTGTGCATCGGCATGATGCCCGGCACGATCGGAATCGTGATGCCGCGCGCGCGAACCCGGTCGAGGTAGCGAAAATAGAGGTCGTTGTCGAAGAACACCTGGGTGATGGCGCGCGCGGCCCCGGCGTCGACCTTGGCTTCGAGCACATCGATGTCGGCGTCGAAATCGCGGCTTTCGGGATGCTTCTCCGGATAGGCGGAGACCGAAACCTCGATGTCCGGATGCTGGCGCTTGATACCGGCCACGAGATCGGCCGAGCTGCGATAGCCATCCGGATGCGTCGTGTAAACGGTGCCGATGCCGCCGGGCGGATCGCCGCGCAGGGCGACGATATGGCGGACACCGACATCGTGATAGCGGCCGACGATGTCGTCGATCTCGCCGCGCGCAGCTCCAACGCAGGTCAGATGCGCGGCGGGGGTCAGGCTGGTTTCAGCCAGGATGCGGGTGATGGTGGAATGGGTGCGCTCGCGGGTGGATCCCCCGGCGCCATAGGTCACCGAGACGAAATTGGGCGTCAGCGGCGCCAGCCGGCTGATGGTTTCCCACAGGCTGCGCTCCATTTCCTCGGTCTTCGGCGGGAAGAACTCGAACGAGATCGCCGGGCAGTTAAACGCGCGGTGTGCTTCAGGCGCGGAGGACGTCGGCTCGGTCATTGGCACCACAAACTCCACGGGGGCGGTTCGGACGTCAGGCTTAGCTGCAAAGCGGTAGAATAGGCCGAATACGGCCAGCCAAATAGCCCATCCGTGATGGGAAATTGCCCAATTTTTGTATTTCATATGAAACAATCGACCAATAAATCTAGAAGTGGGCAATGGTAGAGAGCACCGTGATCGGGAAGCTGGTCGAGGAAAAAGGCATAAAATACGAGAATTATTGACGAAAATGCGAATGAAGGGTCAGGGAACAATCTTATCAGAAGGTGGGCAGAATGTATTTTCGCTTAAATTTCGACTTCATGTCCCATCTACCTTCCTGGGACCTCTATCCCCTCTTCTTGCCGACGCGCGCCAGATCTGCGCCGCAGGGCCCTTTGTCGGTTTGAAATGGCGCACTAGGTTGAAAGCCATGATTCCTCTTTCGATCCTCGACCTCTCCGTCGTCACCACCGGAACCAAGCCCGCCGCGGCGCTGCGCAACAGCATCGATCTGGCGCGCCATGCCGACGCGCTGGGCTATGTCCGCTACTGGCTGGCCGAACACCACAATCTCGCCTCGGTGGCGAGCCCGGCGCCCGACCTCATGATTGGGCAGATCGCCGCGGTGACGAGCCGGATCCGGGTCGGCTCCGGCGGCGTCATGCTGCCGAACCATGCGCCGCTGGTCGTGGCCGAGCGCTTCAAGATGCTGGAGGCGCTGTTTCCCGGCCGGATCGATCTCGGACTTGGCCGCGCGCCGGGCACCGACGGGGCCACGGCGCATGCGCTGCGCAGCCGGCTCGATCGCCGCGAGGGCGACGACTTTCTCGAGCGGCTGCATGAGTTGACGTTGTGGGAGACCCGCGATTTTCCGCCCGGCCATCCCTACAACAATGTAGTGGCGATGCCCGACGATGTACCGTTGCCGCCGATCTGGCTGCTCGGCTCCAGCGATTACAGTTCGGAACTGGCCGCCCAGGTCGGCATGGGGTTTGCGTTCGCGCATCATTTCGCGGCCCATGACGCGGTCGATGCGCTGACCCACTACCGTGCCCGCTTCAAGCCGTCGGGCTGGCGCTCGACGCCGCACGGCATTCTGGCGGTGGCGGTGGTCGCGGCCGATACCGATGCCGAGGCCGAGCGGCTGGCGTCATCGATGGATCTCAACCGATTGCGCCGCGACCGCGGCCAATACGCCCCGCTGCCCAGCATCGAGGAGGCCTTGGCCTATCCTTACACCGACGCCGAGCGCGCCTCGATCGCGCGCAACCGCTCGCGGCTGTTCGTCGGCAGTCCGGCGACATTGATGGCCAAGCTGCAGCCGATGATCACCGCAAGCCAGGCCGATGAACTGATGATCGTCACCGCGGTCTATGACCACGGGGCGCGCAAGAAATCCTATCAATTGCTGGCGGATGCGTTCGGGCTCGGCGAGCGAGCGGCGGCTTAACGGGTGCGTTTCCCGGATGCTGCGCAGCGCGCCGCTCGTCGCGGCGTGATGCGCTGCTGATTCGGGGTCCACACTATAGAAGAAGCCAGTGAAGATGGGTCCCGGCTCTGCGGAGCAGCGCAAGAGCGCGGCCGCGTCCGGGATACGGGGTTTCACTCCGCCTTCTCGCCGAACGTCGCCCGGAACGGATGGCCGGGATAGACCCCGACAATGCGGAATTCGCGCGAGAAGAATTTCAGCTCCTCCAGCGCGAAGGCGAGATTCCTGTCGTCGGGATGGCCGTCGACGTCGGCGTAGAATTCCGTGGCGAAGAAATTGCCGTCGACCATGTAGCTTTCCAGCTTGGTCATGTTGACGCCGTTGGTGGCAAAGCCGCCCATCGCCTTGTAGAGCGCGGCCGGGAGGTTGCGCACCCGGAAAACAAAGGTGGTGACCAGCGGCCCCGATCCCTGGCTGGCCCAATTGGCTTCGCGCGCCAGCACCACAAAGCGCGTGGTGTTGTGGGTCTCGTCCTCGACATCCTCGGCCAGGATATCGAGGCCGTAGATATCCGCCGCCAGCCGGGAGGCGATCGATGCGCAGGATTTGTCGCCGCGTTCGGCAACGATGCGGGCTGAGCCTGCGGTGTCGCCCGACACGATCGGCTTGATGCCGAGCTTGCGGATGACGCGGCGGCACTGCCCCAGCGCATGGACGTGGCTCTCCACGGTCTTGATGTCGGCGAGTTTGGCGCCGCGCGGCGCCATCAACTGGTGATGGATCGGCAAGAACCATTCGCCGACGATGAACAGGCCGGATTGCGGCAGCAGATGATGGATGTCGGCGACGCGGCCGGCGACCGAGTTCTCGATCGGGATCATGCCGAGATCCGCCTCGCCCGAGGCGATCGCGGCCAGTGCGTCCTCGAAGGTCGGGCAGGCCAGCGGCTCGGCGTCGGGATAGGCCTCGGCGATGGCGATGTGCGAATTCGCGCCCGGCTCGCCCTGGAATGCGATTTTCATGGTTTTGGTCATGGTCTTGATCATGGCGCCTTGTATCAGCCGCTCAGCTTTTCGCCAGTAGACGCCGGGTGGTCACGAGGTCCGCCGGCGTGTCGACGCCGCGCGGCACCGTGTCCACGATGGTGACGTCGATCCGCATCCCGGCCTCCATGGCCCGCAGCTGCTCGAGTTTCTCCTGTCGCTCCAGCGTCGAGGGGGGCAGCGCCACGAAACGCTCCAGCGCCGCGCGGCGATAGGCATAGAGGCCGATGTGATGATAGCGCGGCCCGTCGCCCCAGGGGGCCGTGGCCCGGGTAAAGTAAAGCGCGCGCAGCCGCCGTCCGCTCGACCAGCGAACCCACCATCTTCACCACGTTCGGGTTGGTGCTCTCCTCCTCGGTATGGATTTGGGCGGCCAGCGTCGCGATATCGACCGCGGGGTCGGCCAGCGGAGCCGAGCACGCTCGCGGATGTTGTCGGGCAGGATGGTCGGAAAGTCGCCCTGCAGATTGACGACGATTTCGGCCTCACCCCTGGGATCGAGCTTGCCGAGCGCCTCGTAAATCCGGTCCGACCCGGAAGGATGATCGGAGCGCGTCATGACCGCCTCACAGCCATGGGATTTCACTGCCGCGGCAATCTCCGGCGTGTCGGTGGCGACCGCCACGCGGCCGATTTGCTGCGGCCTCGGCCCGGCGCAGCACGTGGACGATCATCGGCAGGCCGGCAATGTCCAGTAGCGGCTTGCCCGGCAGACGGGTGGCGGCCATGCGGGCGGGAATCAGCACCAGAGTGCGGGTTTCGGTCATCGGAGGTGAGGTCTGGACCCGGTTGATAACAAGCGGGAAAATGATGGGGATTGGTCGAAAGCCGGCGCATTTATACGGGTTGCCAGAGCGCGGGCAAACCGATATCTCATCGCTGCTGAGGGTGCGGTGCGAAAGCCTGATTCCTGATGCTTATCCGCGGCCGTTCAGCCGGCCTAAGTCGACCTCTCCGGCCTGGAGCCTGATCCAAAATGGACTCCTTCGAACTCAATAAAATTCTCGGTGCCATTCTGGGCACCTGTCTTGTTCTGTTGGTCGACCAGCTTCGCCGCCGGAGCGATTTTCGCCCCCGTGATGCCGGAAAAGCCGGGTTTCGAGATCGCCGTCAAGGAAGACGACTGCTGGCGCCAAGGAAGCCGCGCCCGCGCCGTCCGAGCCGATCGAGAAGCTGCTGCAAACCGCCTCGGTGGAAAAGGGTGAAGCCGCGGCGAAGAAATGCCGCGCCTGCCACACCTTCGAGAAGGGCGGTCCCAACCGCGTCGGTCCGAATCTTTACGGGATCGTCGGCGACAAGAGAGGCGAGGGACGCGGCGGGTTCAATTTCTCGGCTGCGATGAAGGCCAAGGGCGGCACCTGGACCTACGACGACCTCAACAAGTTCATCGCCAATCCCAAGGGCTTTCATCCCGGGCACCGCGATGGGCTTTGCCGGCATCCAGAAGGACAGCGAGCGCGCCGACGTGATCGACTATCTGCACACCCTTTCGGACAACCCGGTTCCGTTGCCGACGGCGGCGAAGTAACGTCCGTACGGTCCTGCATGGACTTTCACGTGACCAGCGGCCGGGCTTTGCCTGGCCGCTTTCGTATGTGACCGTCACCTGGCCGTTTGCAGGTGACGGCTCGCGCTCTTTGTTATCGGGACGTTTCGCCGCAGAAAGCCCGGTTACGGGGTGCTTTCATGAGGAAAAAGCAACATAATCGGTCGAACCCTTGCCTTATATTGCGCTCTCAGTAGCGCTTGGTATCCAGCAGGAATTCTTCATTTGGCCATTACCCGACGACATCTTCTTGCAAAGCGGCGCCATTGCCGCGGTCGCCCCGGCTCTCGGGGCTGTCACCGGCCTCCCGACGGTGAGCACGGCCCGTGCGAGACGGCAACAGGCGAACCGGTCTGGCGGCATGGCCTGTCGCTGTTCGGCGATGTCAAATATCCCGCCGGCTTCAAGCGCTTCGACTACGTCAATCCGGATGCGCCCAAGGGCGGCGTGGTGCGCCAGATTTCGATCGGCACGTTCGATAATTTCAATTTGGCGGTGGCAGGCGTGAAGGGCACGATCGCGCCGGCGGTCGGGCTGATCTACGAAACGCTGACGAGCGGTTCGCGGACGAGGTCGCGACTGATTACGGATTGCTGGCCGAGGCGGTGGCCTATCCCGACGATTTTTCGTGGGTCAAATATCGGCTGCGCAAGGAGGCGACGCTGGCACGACGGCAAGCCGGTGACGCCGGAGGACGTGATCTTCTCGTTCGACGCCCTGAAGAAACACAGCCCGATGTACGCCTCGTATTACCGGCACGTCGTCAAGGCCGAAAAGTCGGCGAGCGCGAGATCACCTTCACCTTCGACTGCGCCCGGGCAACCGCGAACTGCCGACCATTGTCGGCGAAATCACGGTGTTGCCGAAGCACTGGTGGGAAGGCACCGACAGCGAGGGCAGAAGCGCGACATCTCCGCGACCACGCTGGAGAAGCCGCTGGGTTCCGGTCCCTATCGGATCAAGGAATTCGTCGCCGGGCCGATCGGTCGCGCTGGAGCGGGTCAAGGATTACTGGGGCGAGAGCCTGCCGTTCAATATCGGACGAACAATTTCGACGAACTGCGTTCGAGTTCTTCCGCGACAATCGGTGGCGCTGGAAGCATTCAAGGCCGATCAGGTCGACTGGATCACGGAGAACTGCGCGAAGCAGTGGGCGACGGCCTACGACTTTCCGGCGGTCGCGGAAAAGCGCGTCGTCAAGGAAGAATTCCCGGTCAAGCAATTTCGGCCGGATGCAGGGCTTTGTGCTTCAATCTGCGCCGCGATCTGTTCAAGGATGCGCGGGTGCGCCGGGCCTTCAATTACGCCTTCGATTTCGAGGAAATGAACAAGCAGACTGTTCTTTGGGCAATACAAGCGCATCAACAGTTATTTCGAGGGCACGGAGCTGGCGTCGTCGCGGCCTGCCGGAGGGGCAGGAGCTGGAAATCCTCGAGACCGTGCGGGACAAGGTGCCGGCGGAAGTCTTCACGACTCCCTATCAAAATCCGGTCGGCGGCAACCCGGAAGCGGTGCGTGACCAATTTGCGCGAAGCGCGCGGCTGCTGAAGGAAGCGGGCTTCGAGGTGCGCGACCGCAAGCTGGTGGATGCCGCAAGCAGGCCGGTCACCGTCGAGATTGCTGGTTCAGGATCCGTCGGGCGAGCGCGTCGTGCTGTTCTTACAAACCGTCGCTGGAACGGATCGGCGTAACCGCCTCGATCCGCATCGTCGATCGATGCGCAGTACCAGAACCGGCTGCGCAGCTTCGATTTCGACATGATCATCGACATTTGGGGCGAGTCGCTGTCGCCTGGCAACGAGCAGCGGGAATACTGGGGGTCGCAGACCGCGGACCAGCCGGGCTCGCGAAATACCATCGGCATCAAGAATCCTGCCGATCGATGCGCTGATCGACAGCCTGATCTTCGCCAAGGACCGCGCCGACGCTGGTGGCCGCGACCAAGGCGCTGGATCGGGTGCTGCTGTGGAATTTCTACCTCGTCCCGCAATTCACCTACGGATTTCAGCGCTACGCGCGCTGGGATCGGTTCAGCCATCCCGAGCCGCTGCCGAAATACGGCTATTTCCGGATTCCCGAACCTGTGGTGGTGCGACGCCGACAAAGCCGCCAAGATCGGCAAGCGCTCTTGAGGGATTTTACGCGCATGGCGCCGCTCTCCCGCCGGCATGTGCTCGGTCTCGGTGTCGGCGCGCTCAGCGCAGTGCGGTTTCGGCGAGCGGCGGCAGCCGACGCCGGCGCCGAAGTTCACGGCATATCGGTGTTCGGCGATCTGAAATATCCGGCCGATTTTCACCATTTCGACTATGTCAACATCGCCGCGCCGAAGGGCGGGGTATTCTCGTTCATTCCGTCGGTTCGCGCCTACAACCAGTCCTATCAAACCTTCAACTCGCTCAACGCCTACATCCTGAAGGGTGAAGGCGCGCAGGGCATGGATATGACGTTTGCGCCGCTGATGGTGCGCGCCGACGACGAGCCCGACGCGATGTACGGCCTGGTCGCAAAATCGGTGCAGATTTCACCTGACAGGCTGAGCTATCGTTTTACGCTGCGGCCCGAGGCGAGGTTTCACGACGGTTCGAAACTGACCGCGCATGACGCCGCGTTCTCGCTGACCACGCTCAAGACCAAAGGCCATCCGCTGATCCTGCAGCAGATGCGCGACATGGTGAAGGCCGAAGCGCCGGACGACGCGACGCTGGTCGTCACCTTCGCCGAAAAGCGCGCCCGCGACGTGCCGCTCTATGTCGCGGGCCTGCCGATTTTCTCGCAAGCCTATTACGCGACGCGGCCGTTCGATGAATCGACGCTCGATATCCCGCTTGGGCTGCGGGCCGTACAAGGTCGGCAAGTTCGAAGTCAACCGCTACATCGAATTCGAGCGGGTCAAGGATTGGTGGGGCGCCGACCTGCCGGTCTCGCGCGGCAGCTTACAATTTCGATATCGTGCGCTACGAATTCTACCGCGACCGCGATGTCGCCTTCGAAGGCTTCACCGCGAAGAACTACCTGTTTCGCGAGGAGTTCACCGTCGCGGGTATGGGCGACGCGCTATGATTTCCCGGCCGTGAAGGACGGCCGCGTCAAGCTGCGAAACCCTGCCGGACGATACGCCGTCGGGCGCGCAGGGCTGGTTCATCAATACCCGCCGCGACAAATTCAGGGATCCGCGGGTGCGCGAGGCGCTGATCCAGGCGTTCGATTTCGAATGGACCAACAAGACCATCATGTACGGCGCCTATGCGCGCACGCTTTCGCCGTTCCAGAATTCGGACATGATGGCGAACGGGCCGCCGTCGCCGGAAGAACTCAAGCTGCTCGAGCCGTTTCGCGGCCAGGTGCCGGACGAGGTGTTCGGTCTGCCCTTCGTGCCGCCGGTGTCGGACGGCTCGGGACAGGACCGCACCCTGCTGCGCAAGGCCTCGCAACTGCTGCAGTCGATGCCGGGCTCGTCATCAAGGACGGCAAGCGGCTGCTGCCGAACGGCGAGGTTTTCCAGATCGAATTCCTGGTCGACGAGCCGTCGTTTCAGCCGCATCATGCGCCCTATATCAAGAATCTCGGCACGCTCGGGATCGAGGCCACCTTGCGGGTTGTCGACCCCGTGCAATACCGTGCCCGGGTGGAAGATTTCGATTTCGACATGACCATCGAGCGCTTCAGCATGTCGGCGACGCCGGGCGATGCGATGCGCCCGTTCTTCTCGTCGCAGGCGGCCGCCACCAAGGGGTCGTACAACCTCGCCGGCATCGCCAATCCCGTCATCGACGCGCTGATCGAAAAGATCATCGGCGCCGACAACCGCGCCGATCTGACGATGGCGTGCCGCGCCTTCGATCGGGTGTTTCGCGCCGGCCGCTATTGGGTGCCGCAATGGTATCGCACCAGCACCCGATCGCCTATTGGGACCTGTTCGCCCATCCGGAAAAGCCGCCGCGGTTTGCGCAAGGGGTCGGTGCGCCGGAAAACTGGTGGAGCGACCCCGTCAAGGTCGCCAAGGCCGAGCAGGCGAAATAGCTCATGAGCGCCTACATCGCCCGCCGCATTCTGCTGATGATCCCGACCCTGCTGGGGATTCTGTTCGTCTCGTTTGTGGTGGTGCAGTTTGCGCCGGGCGGGCCGGTGGAACGGGTGATCGCGCAGCTCAGCGGCGCCGACACCGGCGGCACCTCGCGGATTTCCGGGCGGCGGCGGCGATTTCGGCGCGCGCGGCCAGGTCAGCGTATCCGGCGATGCCGTCGGATCGAAGTACCGCGGCGCGCAGGGGCTCGATCCCGAATTCATCAAGAGCCTCGAAAAGCAGTTCGGCTTCGACAAGCCGGCGCCGGAACGCTTTGCGCTGATGGTGTGGAATTTCTCGCGCTTCGATTTCGGCAAGAGCTATTTCCGCGACGTCAGCGTGCTGCAACTGATCAAGGAGAAGCTGCCGGTCTCGATGTCGCTCGGGATCTGGATGACGCTGCTGACCTATCTGATCTCGATACCGCTCGGCATTCGCAAGGCGGTGAAGGACGGCTCGAAGTTCGATACCTGGACCTCGGCGGTGGTCATCGTCGGATTTGCGATACCGGGATTTCTGTTCGCGATCCTGCTGATCATCCTGTTCGCCGGCGGCTCGTTCTTCAATATCTTTCCGCTGCGCGGCCTCACCTCGGACGGCTGGTCGCAATTTCCCTGGTACTGGAAAATCCTCGACTATTTCTGGCACATCACGCTGCCGCTGATCTCGATGGCGCTCGGCGCCTTCGCCACCATGACGCTGCTGACCAAGAACTCGTTTCTCGATGAAATCCGCAAGCAATATGTCATGACCGCGCGCGCCAAGGGCTGCAGCGAGCGGCAGGTGCTCTACAATCACATCTTCCGCAACGCCATGCTGATCGTGATCGCCGGCTTCCCGGGCGCGTTCATTCACGCCTTCTTCTCCGGCTCGCTGCTGATCGAAACCATCTTCTCGCTGGACGGGCTCGGCCTGCTCGGCTTCGAAAGCGTGCTGAACCGCGACTATCCGGTGGTGTTCGGCACGCTGTTCATCTTCTCGCTGGTCGGCCTCGTGGTCAATCTGATCTCCGACCTCGCCTATATGTGGATCGATCCGCGGATCGATTTCGAGGCGCGGGAAGTCTGATGACCATCATCGCGCCGCCGCCGATCGAGACCACCACGCAGACGCCGCTCGGCGAGGCGGTGCCGATGACGCGCCACCGCTTCAGCCCGTCGCCGCTCAACCGCCGCCGCTGGCAGAATTTCAAATCGAACCGCCGCGGCTACTGGTCGTTCTGGATCTTCCTGATCCTGTTCTTCGTCTCGCTGTTCGCCGAACTGATCGCCAACGATCGCCCGTTCCTGATCAAGTTCGACGGCCATCTGTATTGGCCGGCGTTCGTCAGCTATTCCGAGACCACGTTCGGCGGCGATTTCGAGACCGCGGCCGATTATCGCGATCCGTATCTGCAGAAGCTGATCGCGGCCAAGGGCGGCACCGTGGTCTGGCCGCTGATCCGCTATTCCTACGACACCCACAATCTCGATCTGCCGACGCCGGCGCCGTCGAAGCCGACCTGGATGCTGACCGAAGCGCAGTGCAAGGAGGTGGTGCAGAAGAAGGGCCTGAAGAGCTGCCGCGACCTCGAATACAACTGGCTCGGCACCGACGATCAGGGCCGCGACGTGGTCGCGCGCCTGATCTACGGCTTTCGCATCTCGGTGCTGTTCGGCCTCAGCCTGACCATCATCTCGTCGATCATCGGCGTCGCCGCCGGCGGCGTGCAGGGCTATTTCGGCGGCTGGATCGATCTCGGCTTTCAGCGCCTCATCGAAGTCTGGAGTGCGATTCCCTCGCTCTATCTGCTGCTGATCCTGTCGTCGGTGCTGGTGCCCGGCTTCTTTGTCCTGCTCGGCATCCTCCTGTTGTTCTCATGGGTGTCGCTGGTCGGCCTGGTGCGCGCCGAATTCCTGCGCGGCCGCAACTTCGAATACATCATGGCGGCACGGGCGCTCGGGGTGTCCAATGCCGTGATCATGTTCCGGCATCTGTTGCCGAACGCCATGGTGGCGACCATGACGTTCCTGCCGTTCATCGTCTCCTCGTCGGTGATGACGCTGACCGCGCTCGACTTTCTCGGCTTCGGATTGCCGCCGGGCTCGCCGTCGCTGGGCGAATTGCTGTCGCAGGGCAAGGCCAACGTGCAGGCGCCGTGGCTCGGCTTCACCGGGTTTTTCGCGGTCGCGATCATGCTGTCGCTGCTGATTTTCATCGGCGAAGCGGTGCGCGACGCGTTCGATCCGCGCAAGACGTTCGGTAGGCCGCCGCATGGACGCCATCAACCAGCCTTTGCTCGATGTCCGCGATTTGTCGGTGGCGTTTCACCAGCCGAGCGGCACTTCGGTCGCGGTCGATCGCATCTCCTTTGAGATCAAGCGCGGCGAATGCGTGGCGCTGGTCGGCGAATCCGGTTCCGGAAAATCGGTCAGCGCGCTGTCGATCCTGAAGCTGCTGCCCTATCCGACCGCGTCGCATCCCTCCGGCAGCATTCACTTCAAGGGACGCGAACTGCTCGATCTGTCGGAGCGCGAGATTCGCGGCATTCGCGGCAACGACATTTCGATCATCTTCCAGGAGCCGATGACGTCGCTCAATCCGCTGCACACGATCGAGTCCCAGATCGGTGAAATCCTGCAGCTGCACAGCGGCATTCGCGGCTCGATGGCGCGGGCGCGGACGCTCGAACTGCTCACCCAGGTCGGCATTCCCGACCCGGAAACCCGGCTGGCGAGCTATCCGCATCAATTGTCCGGCGGCCAGCGCCAGCGCGTCATGATCGCGATGGCGCTCGCCAACGAGCCCGACCTGCTGATCGCCGACGAGCCGACCACGGCGCTCGACGTCACCGTGCAGGCGCAGATCCTGACGCTGCTGGCGGAGATTCGCGCGCGGCTCGGCATGAGCCTGCTGTTCATCACCCATGATCTCGGCATCGTGCGCCGCATCGCCGACGTGGTCTGCGTCATGAATGGCGGCAAGATCGTCGAGCAGGGGCCGGTGGAGCAGGTCTTTACCGCGCCGAAACATCCCTACACCCGCGCACTGCTCGCGGCCGAGCCGAAGCCCGATCCGGCGCCGCCGCGGCCGAGTCTCCGGTGGTGATATCGGCCGACGATCTGAAGGTCTGGTTTCCGGTCAAGCGCGGCCTGCTGCGCAACACGGTCGGACATATCAAGGCGGTCGATGGCGTCAGCCTGTCGGTGCGCAAGGGCGAAACGCTCGGCGTGGTCGGCGAATCCGGTTCCGGCAAGACCACGCTGGGCCTGGCGCTGCTGCGGCTGATCTCGTCCGACGGGCCGATCGTGTTCCTGGGCAGCAATATCCAGGGCCTGCGCTTCAAGGCGATGCGGCCGTTCCGCCGCGACATGCAGATCGTGTTTCAGGATCCGTTCGGCGCGCTGAGCCCGCGCATGTCGGTCGGCGACATCGTCGCCGAAGGCCTCAGCGTGCATCAGCCCGCGCTTTCGCGAAGCCGAGCGCGAGACCCGCGTGATCAAGGCGCTCAGGGATGTCGGCATGGATCCGGCGACGCGGTTTCGCTATCCGCATGAATTCTCCGGCGGCCAGCGCCAGCGCATCAGCATCGCCCGCGCGGTGGTGCTGGAGCCGAACTTCGTCGTGCTGGATGAGCCGACCAGCGCGCTCGACATGCTGTTCCAGGCGCAGATGGTCGATCTGTTGCGCGAACTGCAGCGCAAGCGCGACCTGACCTACATGTTCATTTCGCACGATTTGCGCGTGGTGGCCTCGCTGGCAAGCCATCTGATCGTGATGCGCCACGGCAAGGTGGTGGAGGAGGGCGCGGCTTCGGAACTGTTCAAGAATCCGAAGACCGACTACACCCGCGCGCTGTTCGCGGCCGCGTTCCGGCTCGAGACTGCGCCGGGTGGCGCTGCCGCGGTTTAACAGCCGTTCAAGCCAGCCGCTTGATCGCGACGATCTCGCTGCCGGCGGCCTTGATGCGCGCGATGGCGTCGCTGGTGTTTTCGATCACGGTCGCCATGTGATGCGCATTGGCGTGAACGATGGTGTCGGCATCGCGCACGATCGCGACATGGCCGTTCCAGAAAATCAGGTCGCCGCGCTGCAATTTTTTCGATTCGGCCGGATCCAGGGCCCGGCCGAGGCTGTCCTGCTGCATGTCGCTGTCGCGCGGGCAACCGGTGCCGGCGGCGTTCAGCGCTACCTGGACCAGGCCGGAACAATCGATCCCGAGGCTGCTCTTGCCGCCCCACAGATAGGGCGTGCCGACGAAGCGCTCGGCCACCGCGACGAAATCGTGTCTCATACCGATCGAGGCGGCCGACATGCCGCCGCGGCAGATACCAGCCGTCGCGCGTCACCGCGAAAGCGCCGTCCTCGCGCAGCACCGTCAGCGTGGCCCCCATCACCAGCGTCTCGACCGGCGGCAGTTTGATCGAGGGCCCCGGAAAGGCGAAGGTCCGGATCGCGGTGACCTTGTGCGTCGGCGCCGCGCCGGGCTTTGCCAGCGCGCGATCGGGAAGCCAGCCGACATAGCCGTCGCTGTTCAATTGACCCCAGGCCCAGCCTTCGCCGTTGCGGTCATAGATCGTCACGCGCTCGCCTTTCAGCGCCTGCGTCAACAGCATGGCATTGGAGGACGGCTCGCTCGCGCAACGGCGCGATGCCGTCGATATCTCGAACTCCTCGCCGGCGACAAAGCGCGCCGCCTCGATCTTGCCTTCGAGATATTGCGCGGCGAGGTCGGGCCGCGCCGGCGTCAGGCGCGGGATCATCCATAGCGTTCGCCCAGCAATTTGATAGATCGCGCGCGCGGCCTGGCATTCGCCGCCCTCCGGGCGCGCCGGTTTTGCGGAGGGCGTCCAGCCGTAGATATCGACATGCAGCCAGCTTTTCGCGTGCTCGACGAAACGCTGCAGGAACAGCGCGCAGGTGATCGAGCCGGCAAAGCCGCCCGACGGCGCGTTGTTGATATTGGCGACCTTCGAATCGAGCCAGCTATCGTAAGCCGGCCACAGCGGCAATCGCCACAACGGATCGTTCTCCTGTTTCGCGCAGCGCGCGACGTCCAGCGCCAGCGTCTCATCGTTGGTGTAAAAGGGCGGTAAATCCGGGCCCAGCGCCACCCGCGCCGCGCCGGTCAGGGTCCCCAGATCGATCAGCAGATCGGGCTTTTCTTCGTCGGCCAGCGCCAGCGCGTCGGCCAGCACCAGCCGGCCTTCGGCGTCGGTATTGCCGATCTCCACGGTGAGTCCCTTGCGCGACGGGAAGATATCGAGCGGGCGGAACGCGTTGCCGGCGACCGCGTTCTCGACCGCGGGAATCAGGACCCGCAAGCGCACCTTGAGCCTGGCGTCCATCACCATCAGCGCCAGCGCCAGCACGTTGGCGGCCCCGCCCATGTCCTTCTTCATGATCAGCATGCCGCTGGACGGCTTCAGATCGAGCCCGCCGGTGTCGAAGCAGACGCCCTTGCCGACCAGCGTCACCTTGGGATGAGCGGGATCGCCCCAGCTCAAATCGATCAGGCGCGGCGCGCGCGACGAGGCCATGCCGACCGCATGAATGAGCGGAAAGTTCTGTCGCGTCAGATCGTCGCCGACGATGCAGTTGAAATTGGCGCCGAAGCGTTTGGCGAGATGCTGCGCCGCCTGCGCCAGTTCTTCCGGTCCCATGTCGTTTGCCGGCGTATTGATGAGATCGCGGGCAAGCGCCGCCGCTTCCGCCATTCGCGTGATATCGGCGACGTCGATGCCGTCTGGCGGCACCAGCCTGACGTCGGGTGTATCCGCCTTGCGGTAGCGGCTGAATCGATAACTGCCGAGCGCAAAGGCGAGGGCGGCGAGGCGGGTGTCGTGCGGCGCATTGGCGAAGCGATAGACGCCCGGCGGCAGCAGGCCGGGCAACGACCCGGGCCTGAACGGGTCGCGGAATTTGCTGGTCTCGTCCTCGAGACCGAACAGCACCTGCGCGATTTGTCCGTCCGCGGCAGGCAGAGTGAGGCAGGCTCCGGGTTTGGCCGCAAAGCCATTGGCCTGCGCGAACTGCCGGGCCGGCGCGGGAAGACCGGCGCAGATCGCGTCCCATGTCGCCTTGGTCGCGAAGGTGATGGGAATAGCCGATGCGGCCGGCGCGGTCTCGAACACGGAATGCATGCGTTTCTCGGTTTCAATTGAAACGTGGCAGGGCGAATGCCGGCGCAGAACGCCGATAAACCTATGTTGCGGGCTTTTGGGCTTCTACAATGGCTTACAGTGTCAAACCAGTCCGAACCGCGCCCTGGAATCATTTCTGGATATTTTTGTCTTGGCAAACCTTGTCTGCCCGCAAGGGTGACCTGCTGCGCGACGATGACGTCGAGGTGACTGACCGAACGCGTGACTCGAACCTACGCTTTGGATAATAAATGTTGCCTGTGCATGAACAGGAGGGGGAGAGAATCTTGATGGCCCACAACCGAACAACCTTACGCAATATCCTGTCGCGCGGTCTGGCGCTGATCGCCATGTTCTGCATTTATGGCTTCAGCTTTGTCGGCGGCTCGGCGCTGTTATTGGGTGCGTCCAGCACGGCAGCGCTCGCCCATGGCGGCGGTCACGGTGGCGGCGGTGGTGGTCGCGGCGGCGGGGGTTTTGGCCGCGGCGGCGGCTTTCGCGGCGGAGGATTTGGGGGCGGTTTGGGGTTCGGCCTTTACGGCTATGGCTATCCCTATGGCTACGGCGGCTACTACGACGACGAGGGTGGCTGCTATCTGGTTCGGCGCCGTGTCCGGACGCGACGCGGCTGGCGCATACGCCGAGTCGAAATCTGCGAGTGATCGTTCGGCACGGCAATGGTTCGAACCATTGCCGGCCGAATTGCAGACGACCAGCCGTCGATTTCAGGGTTACCCGGCCTCAGCATCCCAGCTGAGGCCGTTTTTTTGTGATGCGGCAATCTGGACCAGCGCGTTAACGTGCGAGCCGGCAGCGATCCTATCGACCGCAGTCCATACATTCCCGATCAGGTGTCTGGGTCCAGCATGGGCCGAAGCACTGACATCAGGCGCCTTGTGACGATCCGCCGGTTAACCAGACGTTAGGGTTAACAGTTTATTGCTGAGCGCATTCGGCTCGATCAATTCGCCTGATATCGTGAGTTAAAGTGCCATGCGTCAGCAGTCCAGTTTTGCCCGGCTTCTTGCGTCCGCGGCCGTGGCGGCGATTTTGGCCGTCGGGCTCGGCGGCTGCCAGACCACGTCCGACATCACGGGATCGCTGACGTCAAAGTCCGAGGCCAGCCCCGATGCCGATCCGCGGCGGGCGGTGGAAGTCTACGGCGAGCGCTACCGTGCCAACCCCAAGGATGCCGACGCCGCTCTGGCCTATGGCCAGGCGCTGCGCGCCACCGGGCAGCGCGCCCAGGCCGCCGCCGTGCTCGAACAGGCCACCATCGCCCATCCCGGCAACAAGGCGCTGCTCGCCGGCTTTCGGCCGGGCGCTCGCCGACAACGGCAATTTCCAGCAGGCGTTCGACGTCCTCACCCGCGCCCATTCGCCCGATAATCCCGACTGGCGAATTCTTTCGGTGCAGGGAACCGTGCTCGATCAACTCGGCCGTCATGACGAAGCGCGCCGCTATTACGCCAGCGCTTTGAATATCGTGCCGGACGAGCCGTCGGTGCTGTCCAATCTCGGCCTCTCCTACGTGCTTTCCAAGGATTTGCCGAAGGCGGAAGAAACCCTGCGCCGGGCTTACGCCAGCGGCCGCGCCGATGCGCGGGTGCGGCAGAATCTCGGGCTGGTGGTTGGCCTGCAGGGCCGCTTCGCCGAGGCCGAAAGCATCGTCAGGGCCGATCTGCCGGCGGACGAGGCGGCGGCAAATGTCGCCTATCTGAAGCAGATGCTGAGCCGCAAGGACAATCCGCGCGGCGGCGCCGGAACGGTGCCGATGGCGTCGCTCAGCCAGCCCGACTGATCCGCTACGCCGTCGTCGCCCGGCATAGCCGTCCGAAGGACGGCGTCGCTTCCGCTCGCCTATGACCGGGCGATCCAGTCAACACTGAAGCCGGCGATTACTGGATCACCCCGCTTTCGCGGGTGATGACCGCAACGATACTTGTCCTGCCTTACCCGCCACGCCGGCGCAGCTCACTGCATCGCCGCGACCTTGATGCCGGTCGGCCCGAGGATGACGACGAACAACACCGGCAGGAAGAACAGGATCATCGGCACCGTCAGTTTCGGCGGCAGCGCCGCCGCCTTCTTCTCGGCCTCGTTCATGCGCATGTCGCGATTTTCCTGCGCCATGACGCGCAGGCTCTGGCCGAGCGGCGTGCCGTAACGCTCCGACTGCTGCAAGGCCAGACAGACCGATTTCACGCCCTCGAGGCCGGTGCGCTTCGCCAGATTTTCGTACGCCACCTTGCGATCCTGGAGATAGGAGAGCTCGGCCGTGGTCAGCGTGAATTCCTCCGACAGCGCGACCGACTGCGTCGACGATCTCGAGGCTGACCTTGCGGAATGCGGTTTCGATCGACATGCCGGACTCGATGCAGATCAGCAGCAGATCGAGCGCATCGGGAAAGGCGCGCTTGATCGAGAGCTGGCGCTTGCGTGATCGCGTTCTTCAGGAACAGCATCGGCGCCTGCAATCCGAGATAGGCCGCGACGATGCACATGCCGATCTTCACCGGCATCGACTTCTCCATGTGCGAGATCACGAAAACATACAGCACCGCGCCGATGAAGAGCAGGATCGGCGTCACCAGCCGGAAGAACAGGAAGGTGATGTAAGGCGCCTGTCCGCGATAGCCGGCCATGATGAGTTTTTCGCGCGCGGCTTCCTGGGCCAGCCATTTTCCGAGGTTGAAGTCTTCCACCACCCTGGAGACGAGCTGCTTCGGCGTCTGGCGCAGCGATACCTTTTCGGTCTTGGAGAGACGATCGCGCTCGCGCTGCCGGATCCGCTCGCGCTCGCTGGCGACCGCCTTCATGCGCTTGGCCAGCCCTTCGCCCGCAAACAGCGGCATGATCAGCGTATACGCCGTCGCGCTCACGGCGATGGCGGCGAGCAGCATGGTCATGAACCGTGCGTCGTGGATCTTGTCGACCAGAAACTCAATCATGCTGCACCGTCAGAAGTCGAAGTTGATCATTCTCTTCATCACGAAGATGCCGATGGACATCCAGATCACGCAGCCGCACGAGCATCAACTGACCGGTCGGATGGGTCCACAGCAGCGAGATGTAATCGGGGGTCGAAAGGTATACCAGCAGCATGACGATGGGCGGCAGCGAGCCGATGATGCCCGCGGACGCCTTGGCTTCCATCGACATCGCCTGGATCTTCTCGGCCATCTTCTTGCGATCGCGCAGCACCTTGGACAGGTTGCCCAGGGCTTCCGACAGGTTGCCGCCGGACTTCTGCTGGATCGCGATCACGATCCCGAAGAAGTTGGCCTCCGGCACCGGCATCCGTTCGAACAGCCGCGCGCAGGCCTCGCCGAGCGGCATGCCGATCGCCTGGGTTTCGATGATGGCCAGGAACTCGCTCTTGAGCGGCTCCGGCGCGTCGGCGGCGACGACCTTGATGGACTCGAACAGCGGCAGGCCCGCCTTGATGCCGCGAACGATGACGTCGACGGCGTCCGGCAGCGCCTTGAGAAAGTTCTTTTCGCGGCGCTTCTTGAGAAAGCTCAGCGCCCAGCGCGGCAGGCCGAAGCCCGCCGGCGAATGCCAGACCAATGGCGGCGATCGGTCCGCCCCCGAACAGCATCGCAATCGCGAAGCACGACGGCCGCGAGAACGCCGGAAACGATCATGAATTTCTGCGGCGACCAGGCCAGGCCGGCCTGCGTCAGGCGGCTGCTCAGCGGAACCTTCTTTTCCTTCTGGCGGCGCGCCTCGACATCCTTCAGCGACCCTTCGACCTGCTCGCGGCGCGAGCGCTGGCTCTTGTCGGCCTGACGCGCGGCCGGCTCCGATTTCGCGACCGAGGCGCGGCGATGCTCGGCCTTTTTCTCGCCCGACAGCAAGGGATAGAGAAACACCCAGGCCAGGCCGCCGATGGCGGTGGCGGCGAGAAAGGCCAGTGCGAGCGCTTGCATCTTCATGGCCTGCTCCTCAGATCTCCACGATGACTTCGGCGGCGTCGAGCGCTGCCGCAAGCCGCTTCTCTTCGCCGTAGTACCGCGCGCGATCCCAGAAGCGCGGCCGTCCGATGCCGGTCGAGCGATGGCGTCCGATAATGTGCCCGTTGGCGTCCTCGCCGACCATGTCGTAGAGGAACAGGTCCTGGGTGATGATGGTGTCGCCTTCCATGCCCATCACCTCGGTGATGTGGGTGATGCGCCGGGAGCCGTCGCGCAGGCGGGCGGCCTGGACGACGACGTCGATCGAGGCGCAGATCATCTCGCGAATGGTTCGCGACGGCAGCGAAAACCCGCCCATCGTGATCATCGATTCGCAGCGCGACAGGGCTTCGCGCGGATTGTTGGCGTGCAGCGTTCCCATCGATCCGTCGTGGCCGGTATTCATGGCCTGCAGGAGGTCGAACGCCTCCGGTCCGCGGACTTCGCCGACGATGATGCGTTCAGGGCGCATACGCAGGCAGTTACGGACCAGTTCGCGCATGGTGACCTGGCCTTCACCCTCGATATTGGGCGGGCGGGTTTCCAGGCGCACCACATGCGGCTGCTGCAGCTGGAGTTCGGCGGCGTCTTCGCAGGTGATGATGCGTTCGTCGTCGTCGATGTATTGCGTGAGACAATTCAGCAGCGTGGTCTTGCCGGAGCCGGTGCCGCCGGAGATCAGCACATTGGCGCGGCAGCGCCCGATAATCTGCAGAATGTCGGCGCCTTCCGGCGTGATCGCTCCGAATTTGACCAGCTGGTCCAGGGTCAGCTTGTCTTTTTTGAACTTGCGGATGGTGAGTGCGGGACCGTCGATCGCCAGCGGCGGAACGATGGCGTTGACGCGTGAGCCGTCGGCGAGGCGCGCGTCGCAGATCGGCGAGGATTCGTCGACGCGCCGGCCGACCTGGCTGACGATGCGCTGGCAGATATTCAGGAGCTGCTGGTTGTCGCGGAAGCGGATTCCGGTGCGCTGGATGCGGCCGGCGACTTCGATGAACACCGTGCCGGCGCCATTGACCATGATGTCGGAGATGTCGTCGCGCGACAGCAGCGGCTCGAGCGGGCCATATCCGAGAACGTCGTTGCAGATGTCGTCGAGCAGCTCTTCCTGCTCGGCAATCGACATCACGATGTTCTTGATCGCGATGATCTCGTTGACGATATCGCGGATTTCCTCGCGCGCCAACTCGCCGTCGAGTTTGGCGAGCTGGGCGAGGTCGATCGCCTCGATCAGGGCGCCGAAGATCGTCGCCTTGACCTGGTAATAGGTGTCCGACCGCCGCGCGTCGATGGCCGGCGCGGCGGCGCCGGTTTGGCCGGCGAGAGCGGCGGCGAAGAAACGGTGGGCGGAGACGCGTCGCGCGAAACGACTGCCGCCGCGCCGGAAGATGAATCCGGTGCGCCGGCCGCGGGCTTCGTCGCCCGGGAATCGTTTTCTGTTCCGCTACGCTTACCAAACACGACGGTACTCCATGCGGGCCGTTACTTTGCCCGCAGCTTCTCGATCAGGGGCGACAGGAACGAGCCCCGCGGCTTTTTGGTCTCGCCGCGGCCTGTCAGCCGCTGCGCGATCTGCAGAAACATCTCGGTGGTGCGATGACTGGCGGAGATCTCCGCGATCATCTGGCCATTGTTGGCCGCCGAGCCGAACATTTGCGGGTCGAACGGGATAGCCGCGATCGGCTGGCTCTCGATCGCCTTGGCGAATTCGCTGGCGTTGATTTCCGGCCGCTTCGGCACGCCGACCTGATTGAGACAATACAGCGGCGTCCGGTCGTTGGGCCGCGACGCCTTCAGCAGGTCGAAGATATTCTTGGTGTTGCGCAGGTTGGCGAGGTCCGGCGCCGCGACGATCAGAATATCGTCGGCACCGACCAGGGCGCGCCTGGTCCACCCCGACCATTGATGGGGAACGTCGAGCACGATGCAGGGCATCGTGGTGCGCAGCGTGTCGAAGATCGAGTCGAAGGCCTCGGCGCCGAAGTCGTAGACCCGCTCCAGCGTCGCCGGCGCCGCCAGCAGGCTGAGATGGTCGGTGCATTTCGACAGCAGGCGGTCGATAAACGCGGTATCGACACGATCGGGCGAGAACACCGCGTCGGCGATGCCCTGCGGAGGATCCTGATTGTAGTCGAGACCGGCGGTGCCGAATGCGAGGTCGAGGTCGGCGACGACGGAATCCAGCGCGAGATCGCGCGCGATCGCCCAGGCGACGTTGTGCGCGATGGTGGAGGCGCCGACGCCGCCCTTGGCGCCGACGATGGCGATGATGCGGCCGACGGCCTTCGCCTCCGGCGCCGAGAACAGACCGCAAACCGAACGCACCACGTCGAGCGCGTTGACCGGCGCGATCACGTAGTCGCTGACGCCGCGGCGCACCAGTTCGCGATACAGCGTGACGTCGTTGACACGGCCGATCACCACGACGCGGGTTCCGGAATCGCACACGGTCGCGAGCTGGTCGAGGCCGGCCAGGATATCGCTGCGGCCTTCGGTTTCCAGGATGATCACGTTCGGGGTAGGCGCGGTGCGATAGGCCTCGATGGCGGCCGCCATGCCGCCCATCTGAATCTTGAGATGCGCCTTGCCGAGGCGGCGGTCTTCGCCCGCCGATTGCACGGCAGCAGCGGTTTCCACCGTCTCGCAAAAGGCCTGCACCGACACCCGCGGCGCCGGGGCGATGTGATCGTCCGCGGGCGGCGGTGTGACGTCCGGCTGCTCTTCGGGATTTTGACGGGCGTAGCTGATCATTTGCCTGTATCGCTGAGTTTGGCCTTGTCGGCTTCCGGATAGAGCGTCGTGGTCGTGGTTACCCTTGCGATACTTCTCGAAAGCTTCCGTGCGCCGCGCCGTATAGGCGGGGGTTTCAGACCGCGGCTGCACGAGGTCCGACGGATTGTCGATCATCGCCGCCATGTTGCGCTGATAGGCGCAGCCGAAATTGTAGTAGTCCTTGTTTTCGAAATAGCTCTTGTCCTTGATCGAGGGACCGAGATCCTCGGGCCACAGGCCGCAGGGCCCGGCGACCGCCGAGATTTTCGGATAGTTCAACCGGATCGTCGCCATCTGGCGCGGATCGTCCGGATGATAGCGATGGACGGTAATGCCGCGCGGCGGCACGCCGGCCGCCGCGAGCAGCGACTGAATTTCGCGGAACGCATCGGCGGCTGCCGCAGCGTTCGGCGTGTCGACCGGCACGATCGACGATGATCGCGCCGGTTCCTTCGTGAAGCCAGGTTTGCGCCAGGCCCATCACATCGGCGCGCTGGGAAGCGGAAAGACCGCCGCGCGCATGACCGACAAAGATCACGACGGACCGGTCGGCTTCCTGGATCGCGATCGGATGGCGCTGACGATAGTCGTCAGGAATGCTCGCCGTCACTTCGTCGCCGGTATGCGTGCAAGCGCCGAGCACGACGGCAAGACCGACAAGCGCTCCCGCCATGCGGAAGACGCGATTGCGATCGACGGGTGTTTTGGTTGTCATCGTTTCGTCCTTGTCCCGCCTCAGTCCGTGATAAAGCCGTAGGTGCCGCGATAATTCTGCGCCGGCTCGGCGCGGCCCGGGACGCCGTAGATGCGATTGATGCTGCCGAGCAGATCCGCCTGCGGATCCGAGGCAGCGGCAAATCCGTCATCCGGACGCGACAGGTCCTTCTGCGCGACGGCCCGAACGATATAGGGCGTCACCAGCACCATCAGTTCGGTCTGGTTGTTGACGAAGTCCCGGCTGCGGAACAGCGACCCGAGAACCGGCAATTGTCGACAGGCCGGGCAGCCCGTTGATCGCCTGCTTGGTCTGGTCCTGGATCAAGCCGGCCATCGCCATCGAGCCGCCCGAGGGAATTTCCAGCGTGGTTTCGGCGCGGCGGGTCTTGATCGAGGGAACCGAAATCCCGCTGATGTTGATCGAATTGTCGGTCGAGACTTCGGATACTTCCGTCATCACCCGCAGGCTGATCCGGCCTTCAGTGAGCACGACCGGCGTGAAATTGAGCGAGATGCCGAACTTCTTGAAGGCGATCGACGGCGCGCATTGCCCGACCGCGCCCGCCGCCGTGGTCTGGCACGTCACGCCGGTTGGAATCGGAAATTCGCCGCCGGCGATGAAGGTCGCGGACTCGCCGGAAATGGCCGTCAGATTGGGTTCGGCCAGCGTTCGCACCACGCCGGCGCTTTCCATCGCCCGCATCGTGGCCTGCACCGAGGGGGTGGAGCCGAACGACGTCGTCAGGGCGTTGCCGGAGACGAGCGGCGTACCATTTGCCGTGAACGGGTTGCGTGTTGTTGAAGGTCACGGCCGTGGTGCCGTAGTTCAGGCTGGCGCTGAGATCGATGCCCATCTGCTTGATGATCGAGCGCGCGACCTCGGCGACCGTGACCTTCAGCATCACCTGGTCGCGGCCGCGAACCACGATGCTGTTGACGACCTTGTCGGCGCCGCCTGCGAGCCGGGCGGCGAGATCGCCGGCCTGTTGCGCCTCGATCGGACTCGACACCGAGCCGGTCAGCATCACGCCGTCGCCGACGCCTTCGATCTGGATATCGGAGTTCGGCATCGTCTGCTTCAGCGCGGCGCGCACGCCGTTGAGATCGCGCTTGACCGCGATGTCATAGGCGGCGATCTGCTGGCCGGCGGAATCGAAGAACACGATATTGGTCTGGCCGACCGCGGCGCCGATGATATAGGCGCGCTGCGCGGAACGGACCACGGCGTTTGCGATCTTGGGATCGGCGACCAGCACATCCTTGATGTCGCGCGGCAAATCGATGACGACGGATTTGCCGATGCCGAGCGCAAGGAAGCGCGCATTCATCTGGCCGTCGACGGCAACCGGCGCCGGCGGCAGCGCGATAGTCGCCCGCCATCACCGGGGTCAGGGCCGGATTGAGTGTCAGCGCCGCGACCGCCGAAAACGACAGGGCGCGAACCATAAAGGTCCGCATCAACAGCTGATTTCCCCTGCATTTCATATCGGGCGTCCTTTCGGTCACTTCTGTGTCGTGGTCGGGCTCGAGACGCCGTAGCGAACCACGTTGATGCTGTCGCCGCGCTTGGGACCCCGATCGTCGGTTTTGTTTTCGACCATGTTGATGTCGGCAATGCTGCGCAGCGCCAGCGACAGCGTGCCGCTCTGGCGCGCGCGCTGCGAGTGTTTCGGTCTGCTCGGGTTTCAATTCGAGCGTCACGGTCTTGCCGACCACGGCGTTCTGGCCGTCTTTTTCCTTCGGGGCCTGATCGAT
The DNA here is from genome assembly GCA_963734795.1 of uncultured Alphaproteobacteria bacterium. GTDB lineage: Bacteria > Pseudomonadota > Alphaproteobacteria > Rhizobiales > Xanthobacteraceae > Bradyrhizobium. The sequence continues at coordinate 255,609 of CAVTIW010000002.1, read as the reverse complement.
CGCGAGAACGCGAATATTGCTCAGGATGATTTCCGAGTTGACGATGTCGGATGACCCGGCACGGTCGGCGTTCTTCTCGCGCTTGGAAAGAATGACGTCGACCCGGTCGTTCGGCAGGATAAAGCCGCCGGCGCCGGTCTCCGGCGAGATTTCGGTCGAGACGGCGCGCATGCCGGTGGGCAGGATCGCCGCCATGAAGCCCGAGCCATTGGCCTTGACCAGCTTCGCTTCGCGGATCGGCTCGCCGGCGATGAACGGTGCGCGCGCGATCGAGCCGGCGATCTGGGTCGTTGCGTCCGGGCGTTCGTTGCGGCGAATGAAATTGTTGCTTGCGGTCGCCGCCGGCCAGGTCTGCCACTGCATTTCGTCGGCGCTTGACCGTCTGGCCGAGGCCGATGTCGGACTTGGCAACGAGAACGTCCACCGTCTGCAGTTGGGCAACCGGCTCGGTCGGGAGCAGGCTTGTTGTCGGACCCGCTCGCAAGATATGCGGCAATGCCGCCGGCACCGACAGCGATGGTCAGGACGACAATGCGTGCGGTATTCATACGCTTCACTTTCCACATTACGCCGCGACGCTTCCGCCGCCGTGATGGGAGTTGACCAGCTATTCGTCAAAGCATGGTTAATGAGGCGTATCTAAATCGCCTTAACGCGGAGTTTACCGCGCGCGATCAGCGAATGGCGAAGTGGGCGAGGTCGACCGCCTTGATCCATTCGGTCTCCGGGTAGATCATCAGTGCGCCGATCGCGAGCGCGATGCCGTAGGGAATTCCGCTGTCCTTGGCGTGCAGCTTGAGCAGCCAGGCCTGGCCGGCGAACGCGTAGGGCAGCGGCCATTGCCGGAACTGGAGCAGCAACAGCGTCAGGGCGCCGCCGAACAGCGAGGCATAGACCAGATAGTTCAGCAGATGGCCAAAGCCGAACCAGAGCGCCGCCGCCGGCCGCGACCTTGGCGTCGCCGCCGCCGATCCAGCCCATGGCAAAGCAGGCAAACGCTACCGTCAGCACGGCGGCGCCGGCCCCGACATGCGACGAGGATGTCGTAGAAGTCCCATGCCGCTGAGGAGGGCGAGAACCAGGAATCCTGCCGCCAGCGCCAGCGACACCCGGTTGGAAATCGTCATGGTGAAAAGATCGCTCGCCGCCGCGAACGCCATCAGGGCCGGAAACAGCAGAAGCCGCGCGATGTCGAGGATCATGGGATTACACAGCCCGTGCTGCTGACGCGAGGTCGGAGCGTTGCCCGAGTCTAGCGGTCAGAAATGAACAATCGGCAAACGGCCGAGCCGTCACCAGATGCTTGCAATCCGGAAGGCCAGCACGAGAAGCGCCAGCGCCAGCGCGAGGCAGACCAGTTCCACAGGTGGATCGCTCCCGGCCGCCGGCCGGCAAGGATGTCTGTCGCTACGCAGCGGTTTACGCATTCCATCGCGCATCCGGGTGAAACAGCAAAGGCCCCGGGATCGCCGAGGCCTTTGCGCTTGCCTGCAACGGTCGCTTACTTCAGCGAGGTGTTGATCGAGGTGAACTTGGTGTTCAGGTTGGTGCCGAGGCCGTTGACCACAGCGATGATCGCGAGCGAAATGCCGGCTGCAATCAGGCCGTATTCGATGGCGGTAGCGCCGGACTCATCCTTCACAAAACGCGCAATCAGATTCTTCATAGGTAAACTCCATGTGTACACGTGGCTGGTCGATTAACGTTTGGTCTCGCCGGCGTTCTCAGCACCGTGACCATGGCGTTACCCTAAGGTCGGAGAATTTCGGCGCAGTTAATTCGATTGCGTAAACACGGCTGGAATCGGCTGTTCTTAAGCACAGTAAATTTGGAATTAAGGCCTTCCACACAATGCGATATTGATTGCGACAGCCTCTTATCAAAGGGACCGCGCGAGAGCGTCGGCGGTCTCGGATTCATGGCTCCTTAAACATGCGCGGGTAACTCTTGAGACCCCTGATCAGATGAGGCCGCCATGTCCAATTTACCCCTCGAAGTCGTCGAGATGCTCGGCCAGACGATCGCCAAGGTGGTGCCGATCACGATCGTGCTGGCTCTGGTGTTCTCGGTGCTGACCCACTTCTGGGCCTGCAATCCCGGAACGCCGTGGTGGCGCAAGCGCGAACTCGTCACCGACATCTGTTACTGGTTCTTCGTTCCATTGTTCGCGCCGCGTGCTGCGGATCGGGCTTCTGGTGCTCGGCGCCGGCGTCATCTTCAAAATTCACGACGCCGACGAACTGATCGCGTTTTACGACAACGGCCACGGCCCGCTGTCCGAGCTGCCGCTGTGGCTGCAGGCGATCGTTGTTCCTGGTTCTGTCGGACTTCATGCTGTATTGGCTGCACCGGATGTTTCATGGCGGCGGATTCTGGAAATATCACGCGATCCATCATTCGTCCGAGGATCTGGACTGGATTTCGGCGGCGCGCTTCCATCCGGTGAACCTGTTCCTCGGCACCATCGCGGTCGACGTCATCCTGTTGATGGCGGGTATCTCGCCGAACATCATGCTCTGGGTCGGGCCGTTCACCATGTTCCATTCGGCCTTCGTCCACGCCAATCTGAACTGGTCGCTGGGCCCGTTCAAATACGTGCTGGCAACGCCGATGTTCCATCGCTGGCATCACACCGCGCTGGAACAGGGCGGCAATACCAACTTTGCCGGGACTTTTCCGATCTGGGATATCCTTTTTGGAACCTTCCGGATGCCGGAAAACGAACTCCCCGAAGTCTACGGCGTGGACGATCAGAGCTTCCCGTCCGAGATCGCCGGGCAATTGGCCTATCCGTTCCGGCAGTAGGGCCGAGCGGCCGCGGTTTCCCGGCTCCGTTTGCAGTTCGTTCACGAATTGACGTCAGACTTGCCCGGTCGGGCGCCGGTTCCGCTGCGTATCGCTTTAGCCGGCTTGTCAACGCCCCGGGGTATAGTATGTCGTTCAGTTCCCTGCGTATGCGCGCGCGCGCGTCTTTTGGATTCCGGTCGCTTGCGGTGGGAATTCTGTTATGGCCGGCGGTCGCTTTTGCCGAGCCCGCGGCTGACACCATCGCGGTCAATGTCGATCAGGCAAAGCTCGTCAAACTTCCCACCCACGTCGCCACCATCGTTGTCGGCAACCCGCTGATTGCAGACGTGGCGCTGCAGACCGGCGGGGTCATCGTCGTGACCGGGAAGGGCTATGGCGCGACCAATTTCATCGCGATGGACCGCAGCGGCGAGGTGCTGGTGGACCGCGTCATTCAGGTCGAAGGGCCTACCGACCAGCTTGTCACGATCTATCGCGGTGTCGAACGCGAATCCTATAGCTGCATGCCGATCTGCCAGCGTCGGGTCACGCTGGGCGACGGCGAGACCTTCTTCAAGTCGGCGATGGATCAGGCCGGCAATCTCAGCGGCCAGGCCAGCGGCAGCGCCGCGGCGGCGGCCAAACCGACGAACTAAGCCCGTTCGCCAGGCGGATGCAGCGGACCGACGCCGGTCGGCGGCGTCCGGCGCGCGACCTCCGCCGCGCGTTGGTGCGAATCGATTCCGTTCGTACCCGGCAGATGGCGAAAATGCTTAACGCGCGGTTAACCGGGCGGCCCACTCTGCTTCGATTTGACGAAACACTTCCACAATCAGTTTCAGCTAATTCTCGCGGGCAGATCAAGCCTGCCCGCCTTGAGGATTCCTCGATGCCTTCGCTCGCGACAGCCTCAGTCAGAAATGCATTGCGTCGATTTCGCCGCAACCGCCGGGGCTCGGCCGCCGTTGAATTCGCCCTGGTCGCGCCGGTGTTTTTCGCGCTGCTGTTTGCGATCATCGAGACCGCCATGATGTTCTTCGCCAGCCAGGTGCTGGAAACCATCACGCAGGATTCGGCGCGCATGATCTTTACCGGGCAGGCGCAGAATGCCGCCTATACCCAGGCGCAGTTTCAAACCTATGTCTGCAGCCAGATCCCGGCGCTGTTCACCTGCAGCAACATCTACGTCGACGTCGAGAGCTACTCGAGTTCTTTCGCCAATGTGGTCATCAACAGCCAGATCGACAGCAACAACAATTTTATCAACAACATGCAATACAATCCCGGAGGTCCCGGCGACGTTGTCGTCGTGCGGTTGTTCTATCAATGGCCGCTGTTCGTCACCGGGCTTGGCTACAACATCTCGAACCTGGCCGGCAGCAAGCGTTTGCTGGTAGCCACGGCGGCATTTCAAAACGAGCCGTACTAGGGCAGAGCGATGAAAACGATGTCGAACATGTGGTTCCGCGCGCGGCGCTCCGCCCTCAAGCTGATCGGGGATTGCGACGCCGTCGCCGCGACCGAATTTGCCGTGATCGTCCCGATCATGCTGGTGATGTTCTTTGGAACGGTCGAGCTTTCTTCCGGGGTGGCGGTGGATCGCAAGGTCACGCTGGTGGCGCGAACGCTGTCGGATCTGACTTCGCAGTCGACCTCGGTCGGCGATACCAATTTGACCAATTTTTTCTACGCCAGCGGCGGTATCCTTACGCCTTATCCGCCGACGCCGACGAAAGGCACGATCTCGGAACTGTACGTCAACCCCACGACGCTGAAGGCGACGGTCGAATGGAGCAGGTCGGCGACCATCAACGCGGCGGGTGCCGTCGTGTTGGGAGCCGGCCGTGCGACCGGCACCACCGTGGCGATCCCGGCGGCGCTTTTGGTCACCGGGACGTACCTGATTTTCAGCGAAGTCAGCTATCTCTATACGCCTGCCGTGGGCTACGTGATGTCGCAGGCCGGGGTCACGCTAAGCGACGTCGCCTACACGCGGCCACGCCAGTCGGCCTGCGTGATCTATCCGACACCTCCTGCAGGCACCTCTTCCCCCTGTCCAACGTCGTGACAGCAACGACTCTGATTGCCATCGCTGTCACGCGCACGCCGGTATCGTTCAAATCAAAAGGCCGCGCGATCAGCACGGCCTTTTTTATTTGATGCGGATCTTACACGTAGCGGATTTCGCAGTCCGTGCTTGCGCAAGCCGGACCGAACGAGATTCGCTTAGCCGGCGGCGCGCAGATTGTCGGCCGAAGACTTGCCAGAGCGACGATCGGCCACGATTTCGTAGCTGATCTTCTGGCCTTCACGCAGCGTTCCAAGTCCGGCGCGCTCTACGGCGCTGATGTGCACGAACACGTCGTTGCCACCATCATCCGGTTGAATGAAGCCGAAGCCCTTGGTCGCGTTAAACCACTTCACGGTTCCCATGCTCACGGGGGTAGTCCCTTCTCAAGATAGATATAGTAGAAGCCCACTTTCGATGGGCTGGTGAGATCGAATTTTTGGAAGGGTCGTCAGCGTCTAAACCGGCTGTACCGGTGGATAGCTAATGTCGTCCGGCCGAAAATCGATTAGGCCATATTATGCGATGCGGCCCCCAAAACAATCCTGAGCTGCACGATTTTTTGATCTGCCCGGATGTGCAGCAGCTGGCCGCCACCGCGCACCGACATGATCTCGTCATGCGCGATTTCGGGGCAGCTGCGAGCGGCGTTTAGCGGCGACGGAATTGGCCGCGCGGCGGTGCACCACGCGGGGCGCCGCCGCCCGGACGTTCGTCCTTGTGACGGAAGATGAGCCGGCCCTTCTCCAGGTCATACGGCGACATCTCGATCGTCACCCGGTCGCCCGCCAGCGTCTTGATCCGGTTCTTTTTCATCTTGCCGGCGGTGTAGGCGACGATCTCGTGCCCGGCATCGAGTTGCACGCGATAACGTGCGTCGGGGAGGATTTCGGTCACCAGTCCTTCGAACTGGATCAGCTCTTCTTTAGCCATGGTTATCTCCAGATCGATCGACGGTTAGCGCTGTGGCCGTTGGGTGCGGTTGGGTCGGGTATTCGGGCGGCTTTCGCGATGCAAAAAAGCAACGCCTTGCATCCCTTCGGCCTTGCCGCCGCCTTGGGCCGGACGCGACGGCTCTTGCCGGTTGGCCTCGTGCCGGTTGGTTTGCGGAACGCCATTATTACCACCGGGACGGCGGTGACGGCGAGGGCCTTTCGACCCCGGCGCCGCTTCATTGGTCCTGGCCGCGTGCACGCGCGGTGCCGGACCGCGCGCCGCGGTGTTGCGACGGCGCCGGCGCGGTGTCGCGATGACCCGGTGTGCGGCGGTCTTCCCTGGGCAGTGTGATGCGGATCAGCTTTTCGATGTCGCGCAGATAGGCCATTTCCTCGGCACCCGCGATCAGCGAGATCGCGACGCCGTCGGCGCCGGCGCGCGCGGTGCGGCCGATGCGGTGGACATAGGTCTCGGGAATGTTGGGCAGATCGAAATTCACCACATGGCTGATGCCGTCGACATCGATGCCGCGGGCGGCGATGTCGGTGGCGACCAGGGTGCGGATCTCGCCGGAGCGGAACGCCGCCAGCACCCGCTCGCGGTGATTCTGCGACTTGTTGCCATGGATGGCGTCGGCGGTGATGCCGGCCCGGGCGAGGCCCTTCACCACCTTGTCGGCGCCATGCTTGGTGCGGGTAAAGATCAGCGCGCGATTGACCGGCTCCTGCTTCAGCAACTGGGCCAGCAACGCGGGCTTGGCGGAGTGATCGACCTGAATGATGCGCTGGGTGATGCGCTCGACCGTCGAGGCAACCGGCGTCACCGCCACCCGCGCCGGATCGCGCAGCATCGCTTCGGCGAGTTCGGCGATATCCTTGGGCATGGTCGCCGAAAAGAACAGCGTCTGCCGCTTGACCGGCAGCTTGGAGACGATCTTCCGGATGTCGTTGATGAAGCCCATGTCCAGCATGCGGTCGGCCTCGTCGAGCACGAGAAACTCGACCTGTCCGAGTTTCAGCCCGTTGCTTTGCACGAGATCGAGCAGGCGGCCGGGCGTGGCCACCATGACTTCGACGCCCTTGCATGATCGAGCGGACCTGGCGTCCCATCGGGACGCCGCCGATCGCCAGCGCCGAGGTCAGGCGCATGTGACGGCCGTAGGCGTTGAAGCTGTCGAGAATCTGTCCCGACAATTCACGGGTCGGGCTCAGCACCAGCACGCGGCAGGCCTTGGGCTGCGGCTTGATGCGGTTCTCCAGAATGCGATGCAGGATGGGAAGCGCGAAGGCTGCGGTCTTGCCGGTGCCGGTCTGGGCGATGCCGACGACGTCACGGCCGGTCAGTGCGATGGGAATGGTTTGAGCCTGGATCGGGGTGGGCGTGAGGTAATTCTCTTCTTTGAGCGCACGCGAGATGGGATCGGCGAGGCCGAAATCCTGAAAGGAGGTCAAAAGGTTGGTTCTTTCCATTATAAAAGGCAGGCGCCCGACGGTGACCGCCAGGAGCGCGCGAGGGGTGTCAGAGACACCCGCGTGTTTGGGGCGTCGGTTTTGGTTAGCTGAAGGGGCAAGCCAGAAACCGTTGGACGGGCTCAGAACACGCGGCTCGCAGTGACCTGATGATTCCCAGGGTCGTGCCGCTTGATATGGAACACGAACGCGGCGCTTTCAAGGTAAATCGTGAAATGATCCGTTGGCGCGGTTAAGAATGGCGCGGAATGGCCTCGTTTGCGATTTGATCGGCCCCTGATTGGCTGCTCATGCGCTGCCACGCAAAAATCTGGTGCCGTAAATTTAGACAGCCATCGACAATTTGCCTATTAATATAAGCAGTCTGCCGATGAAGTATACATTTTTTTGGGTCTAAATATTAGGCAGGGATCCTGCCATTTCGCCGCCGGAAGCGAAGATTCTTTAACGAAGCCATCAGCTTAGTCCCGTGGGACACCGTGGCACGGTTCTTGCGATTCCGTTAACGCAGGCGGCCGTGGGGCCGTTTCGCAGCGTTTTAACGTCTGCGTCAGGGAGATGACACCTCATGCTTACTCAATTTACTCACGATATAGCGACGCCTCTGAGCCGCCGCCGCTGGCTGGCGGCGACCGCCGGGCTGATTCTGGGCCTGGCCGGATTTACCTCAGCCAGGGCCGACGATGACACCATCAAGATCGGCGTCCTGCACTCGCTCTCGGGCACCATGGCCATCAGCGAAACCACGCTGAAGGACACCGTGCTGTTCATGATCGATGAGCAGAACAAGAAGGGCGGCGTTCTCGGCAAGAAGCTCGAAGCCGTGGTCGTCGACCCCGCGTCGAACTGGCCGCTGTTCGCGGAAAAGGCCCGTGAGTTGATCACCAAGGACAAGGTTTCCGTGGTGTTCGGCTGCTGGACCTCGGTGTCGCGCAAATCCGTGCTGCCGGTGTTCAAGGAACTGAACTCGATCCTGTTCTATCCCGTGCAGTACGAGGGCGAAGAGAGCGAACGCAACGTGTTCTACACCGGTGCGGCGCCGAACCAGCAGGCGATTCCCGCCGTCGACTACCTGATGAAGGAAGAAAAGGTGAAGCGCTGGGTGCTGGCCGGCACCGACTACGTCTATCCGCGCACCACCAACAAGATCCTCGAAGCCTATCTGAAGTCGAAGGGCGTCAAGGATGAAGACATCATGATCAACTACACGCCGTTCGGTCATTCCGACTGGCAGACGATCGTCGCCGACATCAAGAAGTTCGGCTCGGCCGGCAAGAAGACCGCGGTGGTCTCGACCATCAACGGCGACGCCAACGTTCCCTTCTACAAGGAACTCGGCAACCAGGGCATCAAGGCCACCGATATTCCGGTGGTCGCGTTCTCGGTGGGCGAAGAAGAACTCGCCGGCATCGACACCAAGCCATTGGTCGGCCATCTCGCGGCCTGGAACTACTTCGAGTCGATCAAGACCCCGGCCAACGAGAAGTTCATCAAGGAATGGCAGGCCTACACCAAGAACCCGAAGCGCACGACCAACGACCCGATGGAAGCGACCTATATCGGCTTCAATATGTGGGTGAAGGCGGTCGAGAAGGCCAAGTCGGTTGATGCTGACAAGGTGATCGACGCGCTTCCCGGCACCAAGACGCCGAACCTGACCGGCGGTGTGGCCGAGGTGCTTCCGAACCATCACATCACCAAGCCGGTGTTCATTGGCGAAATCAAAGCCAATGGCCAGTTCGACGTGGTGTGGAAGACGCCCGGCCTGGTCGCCGGCGACGCATGGTCGAAGGAATTGCCCGACTCCAAGGACCTGATCGGCGATTGGGTCGGCAAGAAGTGCGGCAACTACAACACCAAGACCAACAAGTGCGGCGGTCAGGGTTCCTGATTCATTCCTGAAGTCAAACAAACCCGGGAAGGCGGCGATATCCGCCGCCTTCCTTCTGCTTCTGCCGGGGTCGTCCAGTGCCTAGCAATGCCTTGAAAAACTTCCGTGCGCTCCCCTTCGCATTATTGCTGATTTTCGCGACGGTGCTGCCGGTCATGGCGGGGCCGTTCGAGGACGCGGTCGGTAAATTCGCCAACGACGAATATTCCGATACCGAAGACGCCGTTGACGTGCTGGCGACCAGCAGCAATCCGCTGGCCTATGCCATCGTCAGTGCGCTGCAGGACGGCCGGTTGATGGCCGATCCGGACACCAAGAAAATCTACCTGACCCAGCCCGACGGCAAGATCGTCGACGCGCTGACCGGCGCGCCGGTCGCCAGTATTCCGGACAGCGCCGCTGCGGTGCGCCTCAACAACAAGTTGCGGCGCCATGTCGAGGCCGCGCTCGGCAGTTTGACGTTGCAGTCGCCTGACCCGGACAAGCGAATCCAGGCCGCGCAATCGGTTTTCAAGACCCACGACGAGGCCATGCTGCCGGCGATCGACAGCGCGCTGCAGAAGGAGACCAACAAGGGCGCCAAGCTGGCATTTACCGAAGCGCGCGCGGCGATCCTGTTGTTCAAGGAAGACGCCACCGATGCCGAAAAGCTTGAAGCCATCGCCACCATCAAGGCGCGCGGCGATCAGGAAGCGCTGGCGCTGCTGACCGGATTGACCGGAGACCAGCCGCCGGCGATCGCCCGCGCCGCGGCCAGTGCGACGGCGGCGATCCAGCGAAACCTCGCGCTCTGGTCCATGCTGCAGAACGCCTGGTACGGCCTGTCGCTGGGCTCGGTTCTGCTGCTGGCCGCGATCGGTCTGGCCATCACTTTCGGGGTGATGGGCGTCATCAACATGGCCCATGGCGAGATGGTCATGATCGGGGCCTATGTCACCTTCGTGGTGCAGGAAACCATCCGAACCAGTTTTCCCGGGCTGTTCGACTATTCGCTGCTGATTGCCGTGCCGTCGGCCTTCATCGTCGCCGGCGCGATCGGTATCCTGATCGAGCGCAGCATCATTCGCTTTCTCTACGGCCGCCCGCTGGAAACGCTGCTGGCGACCTGGGGCCTGTCGCTGGTGTTGCAGCAGGCCGTGCGCACCATGTTCGGTCCGACCAACCAGGAAGTCGGCAATCCCTCCTGGATGAGCGGTGCGTTCGAAATCGGCCAGATCACCATCACCTACAACCGGCTGTGGATTCTCTGCTTCACGCTGGCGGTGTTCGCCATCCTGCTGGCGATGCTGCGCTATACCAGCCTCGGCCTCGAGATGCGCGCGGTGACGCAAAACCGCAGAATGGCGGCGTCGATGGGGATTGCGACCTCGCGCGTCGATGCGCTGACCTTCGGCCTCGGCTCGGGCATCGCCGGGATTGCCGGCGTGGCGCTGTCGCAGATCGACAATGTCAGTCCCAATCTCGGCCAGAGCTACATCATCGATTCCTTCATGGTGGTGGTGTTCGGCGGCGTCGGCAATCTGTGGGGCACGCTGGTCGGCGCCTTCACGCTCGGCATCGCCAACAAATTCCTGGAGCCGGTCGCCGGCGCCGTGCTCGGCAAGATCGCCATTCTGGTGCTCATCATCCTGTTCATCCAGAAACGCCCCCGCGGTCTGTTCGCGCTCAAGGGGCGGGCGGTGGAAGCATGAGGCCGATGTCGAATGAGGGGCAGGGGCGACCATGATGCCGCACGTGCTCACGCGCTCGCTGGATCGCAGCGCGACCGTATTTCTGATCGTGGTCGCCGCGGTCGGCGTGCTGATCCCGCTGTCGAATCTGCTGTTGCCGGCCGGCTCCGTGTTTCAGGTGCCGACCTATCTGGTGGCGCTGTTCGGAAAATATGTCTGCTACGCCATTCTGGCGCTCTCGATCGACCTGATCTGGGGCTATTGCGGCATTCTCTCGCTCGGTCATGGCGCGTTCTTTGCGCTCGGCGGCTATGCGATGGGCATGTATCTGATGCGTCAGATCGGCAGCCGCGGCGTCTACGGCAATCCCGTGCTGCCGGACTTCATGGTGTTCCTGAACTATCCGAAGCTGCCATGGTACTGGCACGGCTTCGACATGTTCTGGTTCGCGGCCCTGATGGTGATCCTGGTCCCGGGCCTGCTGGCATTCGGCTTCGGCTGGCTGGCGTTTCGCTCCCGCGTCACCGGCGTCTATCTGTCGATCATCACCCAGGCGATGACCTACGCGCTGCTGCTGGCATTTTTCCGCAACGATTTCGGCTTCGGCGGCAACAACGGCCTGACCGATTTCAAGGATATCCTCGGCTTCAACGTGCAGGCCGACGGCACGCGCGCGGCGCTGTTCGCGCTGAGCTGCCTTGCGCTGATCGTCGGATTCCTGATCTGCCGCGCGGTGGTGACCTCGAAGCTCGGCAAGGTGCTGATCGCGATCCGCGACGCCGAATCCCGCACGCGGTTTCTCGGCTACCGCGTCGAATCCTACAAGCTGTTCGTGTTCACGCTGTCGGCCTGCATGGCCGGCGTCGCCGGCGCGCTCTATGTGCCGCAGGTCGGCATCATCAATCCCGGCGAATTCGCGCCGGGAAACTCCATCGAGGCGGTGATCTGGGTCGCCGTCGGCGGCCGCGGCACGCTGATCGGCGCGGCGCTCGGCGCCGTCGTCGTCAATTACGCCAAAACCGTCTTCACCTCCGGCCCGCTGGCGCCGTACTGGCTGTTCATGCTGGGCGCGCTGTTCATCCTGGTGACGCTGCTGTTGCCGAAGGGGATCATCGGCACCTTCAATGCCTGGTGGGAGCCGTGGAAGGCGCGGCGCATTTCGGCCAATGCCGAGAGTGCTGCGCGCGAAGACGGCGTCAGCGAACCGAACCCGGCGGAGTGAGCGCATGAACGTCATGGACACACGGGCCACGTCCGCGCTGCTCTATCTCGACGGCGTGCACGTCTCGTTCGACGGCTTTCACGCCATCAACAATCTGTCGCTGACGCTCGCGCCCGGCGAAATGCGCGCCATCATCGGCCCGAACGGCGCCGGCAAGACCACGATGATGGACATCATCACCGGCAAGACCAAGCCGGACGAAGGCGACGGTGCTGTTCGACGGCGTCACCGACCTGACCCGGCTCGACGAAACCAGGATCGCCGAACTCGGGATCGGCCGCAAATTCCAGAAGCCGACGGTGTTCGAGAGCCAGACCATCGAGGACAATCTGCTGCTGGCGCTCAATGTCGATCATCGCGTCAAGGGCACGCTGTTCTGGCGGGAAACCAAGGCCGAATCCGAACGCATCGAGCGGGTGCTGGAAACCATTCGCCTGAACGATGCGCGCAACCGGCTGGCGGGAAGCCTGTCGCACGGCCAGAAGCAGTGGCTCGAAATCGGCATGCTGCTGGCGCAGGATCCGAAACTGCTGCTGGTCGACGAACCGGTCGCCGGCATGACCGACGTCGAGACCCATCAGACCGCCGAACTGCTGAAGGAAATCAATCGCGAGAAAACCATCATGGTGGTCGAGCACGACATGACCTTCGTCCGCGAACTCGGCGTCAAGGTGACCTGCCTGCACGAAGGCTCGGTGCTGGCCGAAGGAACCATCGATCAGGTTTCGTCGAATGAGCGGGTGATCGAAGTGTATTTGGGACGCTGAATCCATGCTCGAGGTCAACAACATCAATCTCTATTACGGCGCGGCCCAGGCGCTGCGCGGCGTCTCGATCTCGGCCGAACCGGGCAAGGTGATGTGCGTGCTCGGCCGCAACGGCGTCGGCAAGACCAGCCTGCTGCGCGCCATGGTCGGCCAATATCCCATTGCCAGCGGCTCGATCACGCTTCGACGGCACCGAAATCTCCGGCCTCAAGCCCTATGAGCGGGCGCGGCGCGGCATCGGCTTCGTGCCGCAGGGCCGCGAGATTTTCCCGCTGCTGACCGTGGAGGAAAACCTCAAGACCGGCTTCGGCCCGTTGAAGCGCGAGGACCGCAATATTCCCGATGACGTGTTCTCGCTGTTTCCGGTGCTGCAATCGATGCTCGGCCGCCGCGGCGGCGATCTGTCCGGCGGCCAGCAGCAGCAGCTCGCGATCGGACGGGCGCTGGTGATGCGGCCGAAACTGCTGCTGCTCGACGAGCCGACCGAGGGCATTCAGCCGTCGATCATCAAGGACATCGGGCGCGCGATCTCCTATCTTCGCAGCCTCGGCAACATCGCGATCGTGCTGGTCGAACAATATCTCGACTTTGCCTGCGAGCTCGGCGACAATTTCGCGGTGATGGACCGCGGCGCGGTGAAATATGCCTGCGATCGCAGCTCACCTCGATCCCGGCGAAATCAGCCGCCAGATGGCGCTTTAACGATGGCTTTGTGACGCGGCCGGCCAGAGGTCGTGGCCGGGGGGCGGATGCAGACCGACACCACGAGCGCGGCCTCGGCGATTTTCGCGGCCAACCGTGCCCAGGGCGCGGTGACGTTCGACGTGCATCAGGTCGAGGGCGTCACCCGCCGCCGCCATCTGCATGAATCCGGCTCGCTGCGGGTCCGCTTCCCTTCGCCCGAGGCGGAGGGCCTCTCGGCGGTTTTCGTCAACACCGCAGGCGGCATCGCCGGCGGCGATCGTTTCGATATCGACATCGCGGCCGGCGAGGGATCGCGGCTTGCGGTGACGACGGCGGCCGCGGAAAAAATCTACCGGGCCCAGGGGCCGGCCGCGCAGCTCAATATCGCCTTGAAGGCCGCGGCGGGCTCGCATCTCGCCTGGCTGCCGCAGGAGACCATTTTGTTCGACCGGGCGCGGATGTCTGCGCGCGGATCGATATCGATCTTGCGGAGAGCGCGTCGCTCCTGCTGTGCGAAATCGTGGTGTTCGGCCGCGCCGCGATGGGCGAGCGGATGCTGCAGGGCGAATTCGTCGATCGCTGGCGCATCCGGCGCGGCGGCAGGCTGGTGTTCGCCGAAACCATCCGGCTCGACGGCGACATCGGCGAGAAGCTGGCCAGGCCGGCGATCGCAAAAGGCGGCGTCGCGATCGGCACGGCGTTGATCGTGCCGGGCGATGAGGCGCTGGTGGAGCGGATTCGCGGGCTTTCCGAATCGTTCGGCGGCGAGGTCGGCATCTCCGCCTGGAATGGGTTTGCAATGGCGCGCTTCTGTGCCCAAGATGCGGCCCGGCTTCGCGCCGACATGATGGCGGTGCTCGGCCGCGCCAGCGGTTCGGCGCTGCCGCGGCTGTGGCTCAATTAGGTATTCTAAACCAGGTCGGTCAGAATGATCAGAGTGCTCGCATGAATCTGTCTCCCCGCGAAAAGGACAAGCTTCTGATTTCGATGGCGGCGATGGTGGCGCGGCGGCGGCTGGAGCGCGGCGTCAAGCTCAACCATCCGGAAGCCATCGCGATCATTTCCGATTTCATCGTCGAGGGCGCGCGCGACGGCCGCACCGTGGCCGAACTGATGCAGGCCGGCGCCCAGGTCCTGACCCGCGCGCAGGTGATGCCGGGCATTGCCGGAAATGATCCACGACATTCAGGTCGAAGCGACGTTTCCGGACGGCACCAAGCTCGTCACCGTGCACGAGCCGATCAGATGACATTATACGTTCGTCATTCCGGGACAGCGCGAACGCGCCGGACCCGGAATCCAGAGCCGACTAACTCGAGATTCTCCGATGTGCAATTGCACGTCGTAGTTCGCGTCTTCGACGCGCCCCGGAATGACGGAGAGGCGCAATGATCCCCGGCGAAATGTTCATCAAGGACGGCGAGATCGAGCTCAATGCCGGCCGCAAGACGGTGACGCTCACCGTCGCCAATTCAGGCGATCGTCCGATCCAGGTCGGCTCGCATTATCATTTCTTCGAGACCAATCCGGCGCTGAAATTCGACCGCAAGAAGGCCCGCGGCATGCGGCTCGATATCGCGGCCGGCACCGCGGTGCGGTTCGAGCCGGGCCAGACCCGCGACGTGCAACTGGTCGCGCTCGCCGGCAAACGCGTCGTCTATGGCTTTCGCGGCGACGTGATGGGCAAGCTGTGAACAGGTTCGAAGCGGCGGGAGCCGAAGCCATGTCTGTAAAGATAAAACGTTCCGTCTATGCCGACATGTTCGGGCCCACCACCGGTGACCGGGTGCGGCTGGCCGACACCGACCTCATCATCGAGGTCGAAAAGGATTTCACCGTCTACGGCGAGGAAGTGAAATTCGGCGGCGGCAAGGTGATCCGCGACGGCATGGGGCAATCCCAGGTCACCAACCGGCAGGGCGCGGCCGATACCGTCATCACCAATGCGCTGATCGTCGATCACTGGGGCATCGTCAAGGCCGACGTCGCCATCAAGGAAGGCTACATCAGCGCCATCGGCAAGGCCGGCAATCCGGACATCCAGCCCGGCGTGACCATCGTGATCGGTCCCGGCACCGACGTCATCGCGGGCGAGGGCAAGATCCTCACCGCCGGCGGATTCGACAGCCACATCCATTTCATCTGCCCGCAGCAGATCGAGCACGCGCTGATGTCCGGTGTCACCTCGATGCTCGGCGGCGGCACCGGCCCGTCGCACGGCACCTTCGCCACCACCTGCACGCCCGGCCCCTGGCACATGGCGCGGATGATCCAGTCGTTCGACGCGTTTCCGGTCAATCTCGGCATTTCCGGCAAGGGCAACGCCTCGCGCCCGGCATCGCTGGTGGAGATGATCAACGCCGGCGCCTGTGCGCTCAAGCTGCACGAGGACTGGGGCACCACGCCGGCGGCGATCGACAATTGCCTTTCGGTGGCCGACGATCACGACATCCAGGTGATGATCCATTCCGACACGCTGAACGAGTTCGGCTTTGTCGAGGACACCGTCAAGGCGTTCAAGGGCCGCACCATCCACGCCTTCCATACCGAAGGCGCCGGCGGCGGCCACGCACCCGACATCATCAAGATCGCGGGCCTGAAAAACGTGCTGCCGTCCTCGACCAATCCGACGCGGCCGTTCACCCGCAACACCATCGACGAGCATCTGGACATGCTGATGGTGTGCCACCATCTCGATCCCTCGATCGCCGAGGATCTCGCCTTCGCCGAAAGCCGCATTCGCAAGGAAACCATCGCGGCGGAAGACATCCTGCATGATCTGGGCGCGCTTTCGATGATGTCCTCGGATTCGCAGGCGATGGGCCGGCTCGGCGAAGTCATCATCCGGACCTGGCAAACCGCCGACAAGATGAAGAAGCAGCGTGGCGCGCTGCCGCAGGACAAGGGCAACAACGACAATTTCCGGGTCAAGCGCTACATCGCGAAATACACCATCAACCCCGCGATCGCCCATGGCGTATCGAAGCTGATCGGCTCGGTGGAAAAGGGCAAGCTCGCCGATCTCGTGCTGTGGTCGCCGGCGTTCTTCGGCGTCAAGCCCGATTGCATCATCAAGGGCGGCTCGATCGTCGCCGCGCCGATGGGCGATCCCAACGCCTCGATTCCGACGCCGCAGCCGGTGCATTACCAGCCGATGTTCGCAGCCTACGGCAAATCGCTGACCGCCTCCTCGGTGGTGTTTTCCTCGAAGGCGGCGGTGGCGTCGGGGCTGGCCAAGAAGCTCGGCATCGACAAGAAGCTCTATGCGGTGCAAAATACCCGCGGCGGCATCTCCAAGAAGAGCATGATCCACAACGGCGCCACGCCCAAGATCGAGGTTGACCCCGAAACCTATGAGGTGCGCGCCGACGGCGAATTGCTGACCTGCGCGCCCGCCGAGGTGCTGCCCATGGCGCAGCGCTATTTCATGTTCTAAGCTGCGATATGTTTTCGGATCGCCTAGGAATCACACGCCCGAAGTCGATTCTTCAAACCGACGCGATTGATGTCGATTTGAGGAATTGCCTCTGGGAAACCTGTTGCGAGTTTTATTTTAAAGATTTTGGTGAGGGCCAACATATTGGTCCAACTTTTCTGGTCATCCTAAAAGATCTCTATGTCAATCATTTTAAGCACACGTCAGACAATATTGAATCTTACGTATCAAGGGAGGTCGGAAAGTTAAAATTATCATTCTATCAGATGGAATGGTACGAAACGTACAATCTGGTTGAATTTCTTTCGGGTATTGCGACGCGCCATTTCAGAAGGGGTCAAAGGGCGACCATCCTTGAACCTCAGGACTATGACAAGAGATTTAGAGCGCGGGTAAATTTCTTTCTTGAGCGTGAGAAATCTGCATTCCGATTTATTGGCGATGTGCTTGCGCCAATATCCTCAGAGTTAGAAGTTGCAGCGATTTCTGAAGCTGCAACCATTGGCGATAAATTTGCCGGAGGCAGAAGCCATGTCCAGCAGGCTATTCTTCTATTCAGCCGAAAGCCTGAACCCGACTATCGAAATGCTATCAAAGAGGCGATTTCCGGTGTCGAATCGGTAGTTCGAGTAATGACCGGCGATTCTAAGGCCACGTTGGGCGATGGTCTAAAGAAGCTTGAAGATATAAAGCCCTTACATCCTGCGTTTCGGCAAGCGATGGATAAATTGTATGGATACACTAGCGATGAGGGGGGCATCAGACATTCACTGATCAATCTGGCAAGGGTTGATGAAGCTGATGCCAAATTCATGATTCTAACTTGCAGTGCCTTTATAAATTTTTGTGTTCAGCGGATTGGATAGCGTTTAGATACGATAGGTAATCTGAAACAACAAAGCCCGGGAGGATTTCGTGATCTACGTCGTTGCCACACTGACCGTGAAGCCTGAAATGCGCGCCGAATTCATTGCCGGCGCCACCGCCTGCATCAAGGAAACCCGCAAAGAGCCCGGCAACATCGCCTATGATTTGCATGAAAGCGTCACCGATCCGGCCAAAATGGTGTTCGTCGAGCAATGGGAGAATGCCGAAGCGCTGGTGCCGCACCGCGCCGCCGAGCACATGAAGGCGTTCGGCCGCATTGCTGTGAGATGCTTCGCCGCGCCGCCCCGGATCGAAGTCATTACGCCCGAGAAGGTCGACGTCCGATAATGGCGAAAACAGCTGGAAAGCCCGCTCCATGATTGATCT
This sequence comes from uncultured Alphaproteobacteria bacterium, assembly GCA_963734795.1. Taxonomy (GTDB): domain Bacteria; phylum Pseudomonadota; class Alphaproteobacteria; order Rhizobiales; family Xanthobacteraceae; genus Bradyrhizobium. The sequence goes on along the minus strand of CAVTIW010000002.1, from coordinate 237,425 downwards.
CGCATGATCCGCGCGACCCAGGTCCGCGCACAACATCGCTGGACCGAGGCGCCGGCCGATACCGTCGTGCTCGATTTCGACGACCGTCACCGGCGGCGGATGGCGATGACCGGCACGCGCGGGCTCGAATTCCTGCTCGACCTGGAAAACGCGGTCGTGCTGCGCGGCGGCGATGCGCTGGTGCTCGACGACGGCCAGGCTGATCGAGGTGGTCGCGGCGCCGGAGCCGCTGGTCGAAATTCGTGGCAACGATCCGCAGCATCTGGTTCGGGTCGCCTGGCATCTCGGCAACCGCCATCTGCCGACGCAGATCATGGCCAAGGGCCTGCGGATCCGGCGCGATCATGTCATCGAGGCGATGGTGAAGGGGTTGGGCGCACGCGTCATCGAGATCGAGGCGCCGTTCGATCCCGAAGGCGGCGCCTATGCCGGCGGCGGGCACGCCCATGCGGAGAGCCAACACGGCCACACCGGGCACGATCATTCGTCCCATGACCATCCGTCGCATGATCCCGCGCCACAGGGCCAATCGCACGGCCACGACGACCATCACCACCATGACGAGCATTGCGATCACGACCGTCATGACCATCATCATGGCCACTCCCATGCTCATGACCACAAATAAAGCGCCGGCCAAACCGCGACGGCGATCTCCGGCTTCGACCGGCGAAGCACGGAAGACGAACAGCTCTGTCGCCGTATTGTCCGGGGATGTGCGGGAAACGCCGAGCACAGATCCTGCCGGTCTTTCGGCCACCGAGGCGGCGGCGCTGTACCGGTTGATGACCTGGCTGTCGCCGTCGTTTCCGGTCGGCGCGTTCTCCTATTCCAGCGGCATCGAATGGGCGGTGGAAGCCGGCGATATCGTCGACGCCGCATCGCTTGCGCGACTGGCTTGCCTCGATGCTCGCGGATGGACCGGGATTTTGCGACGGCGTGTTTCTGGCGCATGCGCACCGCGCCGCGTCGTTGCGCGACCATGCCGGCGTTGCGCGAGATCGCGGAACTGGCGGCAGCCTTCGTGCCCTCGCGCGAGCGCCAGCTCGAGACCTCGGCGCAGGGCCGTGCCTTCATCGATATCGCGCGCACGGCCTGGAATTGCGACGGGCTGGATCGGATGATCGCAGCTTGCGACGGCGCCGATCGTCTATCCCGTCGCGGTCGGTCTCGTCAGCGCCGCGCATGCGATCCCGCTCGCGCCCACGATGCACGCTTTCTTTCATGCGCTGGCCTCGAACTGGATATCCGCCGGCGCGCGGCTGGTGCCGCTCGGGCAGACCGACAGCCAGCGCGTGCTGGCGTTGCTGGAGCCGATCGTCGTCGCGACCGGCGCATCGCGCGCTGAACGCCTCGCTTGACGATCTCGGCAGCGCCACCTTTCGCGCTGATCTCGCCGGCATGCGGCACGAGACGCAGTACACGAGGCTGTTCGGTCATGATCGCGAGAGCTAAGCGCGAGATATTTCAACATGTCGTCCCGGCGAAGGCTGGAACCCATACGCAGTGTCATCTCATTATGGCGTTGGGGCAGAGACCTTCTCTCACTACGAACGCCCGGGGATATGGATCCCGGCCTTCGCCGGGACGACATCATCGTTCGCCGGGACGACCAGCGGATAACAACACCGGAAAGAGCACCTGAAATGTCCAGTTCTCATGGCCCGCTTCGGATCGGCATCGGCGGTCCCGTCGGATCGGGAAAAACCGCGTTGATGGATTTGCTCTGCAAGGCGATGCGGGAGCGCTACGACATCGCCGCGATCACCAACGACATCTACACCAAATGGGATGCGGAATTTCTGGTGCGCTCGGGGTCGCTGACCCCGGATCGCATCGCCGGCGTCGAGACCGGCGGCTGCCCGCACACCGCGATCCGCGAGGACGCCTCGATGAATCTCGCCGCGGTCGCCGACATGCGCGCGAAATTTCCCGACCTCGATCTGGTGCTGATCGAATCCGGCGGCGACAATCTCGCCGCCACCTTCTCGCCCGAACTGGCCGATCTCACGATTTACGTCATCGACGTCGCGGCGGGCGACAAGATCCCCTCCAAGGGGGGCCCCGGCATCACCCGGTCGGACCTGCTGGTCATCAACAAGATCGATCTTGCGCCGCATGTCGGCGCGTCGCTGGAGAAAATGGACACCGACGCGAGACGGATGCGTGGCGAGCGGCCGTTTGTCATGACCAATCTCAGGAAGAGCGAAGGTCTGGAGCGCATTATCAGCTTTATCGAGGCCAAGGGAGGCCTCAGCCCGCCGGCCCAAGCCAAGGCCGGTCGAAAGGCCGGTTGAACGGATTGGTTAACAGTTCGGCCCGCGTTTCCTCTGTGCGACGACTCGCGTGCGACGTCAAAAATCTTTGCACCAGACCGGAACAAAATCGCTTCGCCGTAATTAGCATCCTCCAGTCCCTGCCAGGATGACGCCCTTTGGCAGCCCTGTTAGTCCTCTTCGCCTGGCGTAGTTGCGTAGTGATGATCGCTCCTTCATTATCCCGGACGTCTGGCTTTCATCCTGTTTCGGTTTGTTGCCGTTCCGGCGGACGGCAGATACTTGTTCTCCTTTTTCGCCAACTCCTCATTTTCGAGTAAGCGAGTGGTTCGGCTGGGTTTCATCATCGGTTTTATCGCGCTGATCGGAGTTCTGCTCTCCGGTCTTGCGGCCTATCGCGTCCACGATCAGGAGTTGACGGTCGATGGCATCGCGCTGGCGCGCGCGATCGACGTTCACGCCAGCCTGGTGCAGGATCGCCTGACCGAGCGCGAACTGCTTGCCCGCGTCGCATCGGGCCTGTTTCACGCGCCTTCCGTGATCAAGGCCAATATGCTGCAGCCGCTGCGGTCCTCGATCTATGCCTTCAAGACCGATTTCGTGGTCGCGAGCTGGATCGCGCGGCTGAAGCCGAGCGAACTGGACGCGGCGCGCGCCGAACTGGCGAGAGCGGGATTTTCCAACCCGACGATCCGCAATTTCGATGACTCGCCGCTGGATACGCGGTCTCTCGACAAGCCGATCGATGTGTTGATGGACGTCGAACCCCGCAATGCCGAGACGATGGCTTTCCCGGGCCGTTCCCTTGATCAGTCCCGATCCTGGGATCGATGCTGGCGCAGGCCATGGCCGACGGAAAGCCGGTGGCGTCCGACCCGCTCCCGCTGTTGCGTCCGGATGGGCCGATCGGTCTGGTTCTGGCCGCGCCCGTTGTGCAGGACGGCGGCGCCTCGCCGGCCGGCTTCGTGACATTTTCCTATGAATTGGCGTCGCTGATGCTGACGAATGACGATCTCTCGTTGTTCTCGGTGGTGCTGAAAGATCCGCGCAACGCCGATGCGAGCTGATCGCAAACGATCAGGGTATCGTCACCTCGCGGACGGCATCACAGGAAGGCCCCACGCCGTCGGTGACAAGAACGGTGACGTTCGGTGGCCGCGACTGGTCGCTCGGCTATTACGCCAAGACCAACGCGGTGAGGCGCGCCAAGCAGACCGCCGCCATCGTGGCGGCCATCGGCCTTGCGCTGACCGGCATCGTCTGCGGGCTGTTCGGCTATGTCGCCTACAATAATTTGCGGCTCAGCCGCGAAATCCAGGTGCGGATCGGCTTCGAACGCCGGCTGACCGCGGTCATCGACGAGCTCAATCACCGGGTCAAGAATATCCTCGCGGTGATCCAGTCGATCGTGACGCGCACGCTGCGCCATGGTGCCGACATCGATGTCGCCCGCGAACTCCTGATCGGCCGGATCCACGCCATGTCGAACGTGGTCTCGCTGTTGAGCGAAAGCCAGTGGCAGGGCGTGAAACTGAAGGGGCTGTTCGAGGCGCGCGCGATACCCGCATGCCGAGCGCATCGCGGTGAGCGGCCCCGATATCGCCGTCAGCGCCCGGGCCGCGCAGAGCCTGTCGCTGCTGTTCTTCGAGCTGGCGTCGCATTCCGACGAAGGGCTTTCGCTGGTCGGCAAGCACCCGCACATCGTCGCGCACTGGGAAGTGACCGGAGAGGATCCCGACATCGACGTTTCATTTTCGCTGGGAAGAATTCAACACCAGTGCTGCGACCCGCCGCGAAGACAGCGATTTCGGCGTCATCCTGCTCGATCGCGTCGCGCCCGAGGCGCTGGGCGGCACATCGAAGCGGTATTTTACCGACGTGAGTTATGTCTACGAACTCACCGCTCCGATGGAGACCGTCATCGACATGACGGAGAGAGACCGCACCGAACAATTGTCGGCGCCGCTGAAGGCCGCGCGCTAGGCAAGAGCTGAAGCCACTCTTTTTCCCTCTCCCGCTTGCGGGGGAGGGCCGGGGTGTGGGCTCTTGAGCCGGCACTGTGCTCGTGGCTTCCCCCACCCGGCGCTGCGCGCCACCCTCCCCGGCTTGCGGGAGAGGGAAGAACGAAGCTCCACCTGGCACGCGGGCCAACAAAAAAGCGGCCACAATCTGCGGCCGCTTTTTCTAGATCATTCTATTCCGTTCGCTCGTCTACCCGCCGCTGCCGCCGATCACGGCGCGCACCGTTTCATCGGGGCCGAAATCCTCGGCGCCATCGACATAGAGCAGGGCGCTGAGTTTCGATCGCGCGCGGTTGACGCGGCTCTTGATGGTGCCGACCGCGCAGCCGCAAATCGCCGCGGCGTCCTCGTAGGAGAAGCCCGAGGCGCCCGACCAGGATCAGCGCCTCGCGCTGGTCCTGCGGCAGTTTCTCGAGCGCGGCGCGGAATTCCTCGAACTCGAGATGCGCGTTCTGCGCCGGCTGGGTCTTCAGGGTCTTGGCATAGCTGCCGTCGGCGTCCTCCACCTCCCGCCGCCGCTTGCGATAGTCCGAGCGGAACAGGTTGCGCAGGATCGTGAACAGCCACGCCGGCAGGTTCGAGCCGGGCTGGAACGAGTCGATATTGGCGAGCGCGCGGAGCAGGGTTTCCTGCACCAGATCGTCGGCGCGATCGCCATTGCCGCTGAGCGAAATCGCGAACGCGCGCAGGCTGGGAACCGACGCCAGAATGTCGTCGCGAAGTGAGTTTGTGAGAGGCATTAGTCCCTCCCGTCATTTTTGGTCTCGCCCGCATCTCCCACTTGGGGATTGTCCTCGGACGCATCAAGCTTTCGGATCAAATCCGCGAAGCGGTCCGGCACCCCCTGCCGCACGACATCGTCGTACATGGCGCGGAGCTGGTGGCCGATTCTGCGACTGAATTTCGGCGTTGAGGCCGCCCTGCTTGCCCGGCGCGGCATTCTTGGCTTGAGACTTTACATCTTTCATGACCTGTTCCACGCTTCCCCGAGAGTTAAGTCCCTGAAGCTTCAAGAATTATCTCGATTTTGAAGTCTTTGCAGCATCGCCGATGGGGCTAATTCCAAGTTCGGCGGAAAGTTCCGGAACCCGGGAACTTTTATCGGGCTGGGGCGTAGTCAGGCATGTCAGGGGAACCCGGGTCACCCTGTCGAGATACTTTGACCCAAGCAATAATGGAGTGGGGATGTCCCGATCACAGCTCGTTGCTGAACATTTACCGTTGTTGCGGCGCTATGCCCGTGCGTTGACGGGAAACCAGGCGTCGGGCGACGCCTATGTCGGAGCCATGCTGGAGGCCCTGCTTCAGGACCCGTCCCTGCTCGACGAGCAGCACGGACCCCGCGCCGGGCTGTTCCGGCTGTTTACCCAGATCTGGAATTCGGTCTCGCTCAACGACGATTCCGACGTGACGACCCTGCCGATGCCCTCGGAGCGCCGGCTTTCCAATATCACCCCACTGCCGCGCCAGGCCTTCCTGCTGCTGTCGCTGGAAGGCTTTTCGGAGGAGGAAGTGGCGTTCATTCTCGCGCATCGACGTCGCCGAGACCCGCAAGCTGGCCGATACCGCGGGCCGGGAAATGGCGGCCGAGATCGCCACCGATGTGCTGATCATCGAGGACGAGACCTTCATCGCGATGGATCTCGAAAGCCTGGTGAAAAACCTCGGCCACAACGTGATCGGCGTCGCCCGCACCCATTCCGACGCCGTGGCGCTGGCCAAGAACAAGAAGCCTGGCCTGATCCTGGCCGACATCCAGCTCGCCGACGGCAGTTCCGGTCTCGACGCCGTCAACGAGCTGTTGCGGATCTTCGAGGTGCCGGTGGTCTTCATCACCGCCTATCCCGAACGCTTCCTGACCGGCGAGCGCCCCGAACCGGCGTTCCTGATCTCAAAGCCGTTCCAGCCCGCGATGGTCTCGGCCGTCGCCAGCCAGGCGCTGTTCTTCCAGCGCAATTCGCGCAACCGCGCGCCCCGGGCGGCGGCGTCCTGAGCCGATAGCCGATTTACGATGAGACGAGTCCGGCGCGCCTGATGGCGTGCCGGACTTTTTTACGCGATGACTGATGACTCCGGTCATGCGCAGCGTCAGGCGGGCAGCGCCGCAATCCCGGCCTGAGCGATGATCTCGTCGATTTCCGGCTTCGCGCCGGATACGCCGATCGCACCGGCGCAGTGTCCCTTGTGCAGCACGGGGACGCCGCCGCGGCCGATGGTCGACTCACGGGAGGGCGAAGGGCGTTCGCGGACCATCGCTTCGATCGCGCTGGTTGGAACGCCCACGCTGGCGGAGCTGCATGCTTTCTGGGAGGCAAGCTCGACGGTGTAGGCCCGCGCGCCGTCCATACGGAAAAAGTGAAGCAGGATACCGGCGTCGTCGACCACTGCGACGCTGACCTGCGCATCCTGCTGTCGCGCGGCTTCCAGACAAGCCGTCGCAACCACACGGGCATCTTCGAATGAGAGGGAAAATCTAGCACGCATCGCCATGTCTCCGAACTGGCGCTGCTGCGCCACGCAAACGACCCAGCGCCGTTCACATGGTTTCTGATTATACCACGACGATAAATTGGTGGGCAAGGCGGGCGCGCGTCACGGTTGCTCGCCCACGCAAATTTCGCCTGGCGCGGACATGGTGAGCGCATGAAATGCCGAGCCCTTCACCTGGCGCATGTTGGGTTTGCTCCGATAGTTGGAGTGCGCGGCGAAACTATGTGATAGCCCGCAGTGAAATACCCCGGAGAGGGAGATTTTCTCCGTCGTCAGAGGTAGCATGGTCAAAGATTGCGTAGCGCGGGACAAGGCCAGGCGGGAGATGTTATAAATCTACGCGTGCGTCACGATACCGACCTGCAGGCCATTGCCGCGCTGGTCGACGATCGGCCTGCGGAACATATCTTCCAGATTGACCGTCGCGCGTTTATCGATCCTGAAGTCTATGAAGCGGAGATGAAGCACATCTTCGAGGCGACCTGGGTTTTCGTCGGCCTTGAATCCCAGATACCAAATCCGCATGACTTCATCACCACCCATATCGGCCGGCATCCGGTGTTGCTGTCTCGGGATAAAGACAAGAAAATCTACTGCCTTCTCAACACTTGCCGCCATCGAGGTACACTCGTGTGCCCTTTCAGGAGCGGAAACAGGAAATTGCATGTCTGCCGCTATCATGCCTGGTCGTATGATAGCGGCGGCCGCAATGTTGCCATTCCGGAACGCGCGGCCGGTCAATATCCCGCGGCATTCGACGATGCCGATCACGACCTGATACGCGTGGCGCGGCTCGACAGCTACCGTGGGTTCATATTTGCGAGCCTTTCCGCGGACGTTCCTGCACTCGATGAGTTTCTCGGCGAGACAAAACCGTTTCTTGATCTCGTCATCGACCAAAGCCCGACGGGACAGCTTGAGGTCGTGCCCGGGGAAGTTACTTACACCTTCGATGCGAACTGGAAGCTGCAATTCGAGAACGGACTGGATTACTACCACTTCGGAGCTACCCACGCTTCCTACGTCGACATCCTGAAGAAACGCGCGGCTGTTGCCGATCCGGATGCAGGTTTTACCAAAGAAGACGCGTCAGAAGCCGAGGGACAGGGAAGCTTCAACTTCGACCATGGTCATGCCGTCAATTGGTCGATCAAACAGACGGCGCTATATGGCCGGCCGCTGGCATCCGATCCGGCGATGTTGCAAGAGGCGCGAAGGCGCGTCGGACCAGAGCGCGTGAAGTGGATGCTGCGACAGCGCAATCTGACCATTTTCCCGAATCTTCAAGTCATCGACATCTCGTCTGCGCAGCTTCGTACCTGGCGTCCTCTCGCAGCCAACAAGACCGAAATGGTGTCGCACTGTCTCGCGCCTGTGGGAGAACCGGCAGCCGCGCGTGCACTGCGCATCCGCAATTATGAGGATTTCTTCAATCCTACCGGCCTTGCGAGTTCGGACGACAACGTCATGTACGAATTCTGCCAATCGGGGTACGAAGCCGAGCAGGCGGGCTACACGCAAGGCTATCTCCGCGGCGCAGCGGGTCCCGGCATGGAGAACGGCCGGCATGCGGCGGAACTCGGCGTTTCCGCGGCCGAGTCGGCCTTCGGATCGGTTTCCTTTGGAGGCGAGACGAATTTCTACGCCGGCTATCGGGAATGGCGACGCCTCATGGAACGCGCCGCCGCGAAAGCTGTCTGATGGGAGACCTTGAGCAAGCCGCGGCGTTCCTGTTCCAGGAAGCGCGCCACCTGGACAAGCACGAATGGGACGCGTGGGTCTCCATGTACCGGGAAGATGCGCTTTACTGGCTGCCGGCCTGGCGCGATGAGTACGAAACCACGGCAGATCCGCAGACCGAAGTCTCATTGATCTTTCACAATGCGCGCCTGGGGCTTGAGGAGCGTATCGCCCGTATCGAGTCCCGCAAGTCGATCACGGCTCTGCCACTGCCGCGCACGCTGCACCTGATCAGCAACGTGGAGCTGCGCGCCGTGAGTCCAGCGTATATTGAGACGGAAGCTACTTTCGCGGTGCATGTCTACGACCCGCGGACGGCGAAGGAACACACGCGATTTGGACGCTATGAACATGTCATTTCCAGAGAACCGGACACGTGGCGGATCGCAAAAAAGAAGATCATCCTCGTGAATGACAAGGTTCCGGCCGTACTCGATTTCTACAGTATCTGATCCGGAACCCAACCCGGACGTCGAGCCGGAGCCGAACAACGACGATAGAGGAAACAGATGTGTCCGATCTGGCGGTAGCGGCGCAAGACTCAAGCGAGCCAAGGTCTGAAATCGTCGGGCCTGCCATCATACGGAAAGTTGCGTGGCGCCTGATGTGGTTCGTCATGGCCCTCTATTTCCTGGCGATTCTGGATCGCGGAAATATTTCATTTGCCGCCATTTCGATGAACAAGGACCTCGGCCTGGATGCGCAGATGTTCGGCATCGCGGTCGGGGTCATGTACTTCACCTATTCGATGTTCGAGATTCCGAGCAACCTCATTCTTGGACGCTTTGGCGCCCGGGTGACGCTGACCAGAATTGCCATGCTGTGGGGAATTGCGACAGTCCTGATGGCCTTCACGCAGGGCCCATGGAGTCTGTACGCGTTCCGGGCGTTCCTCGGTTTTGCGGAATCAGGTCTGTTTCCCGGTGTCATGTTGTTTCTGAGCCTCTGGTTCCCCTTCGCCTATCGCGCCCGCTACAACGCGATGTTCAATTATGCCGTGCCGATCTCCTATATCTTTGGTTCCTTGATTTCCGGGGCAATTCTGGACCTCGACGGTGTTCTCGGCATCGCCGGCTGGAAGTGGCTTTTCATTCTTGAGGGTGCGCCGGCGATTCTGCTCGGGGTGACAGGCATTTTTTATCTGACGGACCGGCCGCGGGAGGCGAAGTGGCTCGCCCCGCAGGAGAAAGCCTGGCTTGCGGCGGAGATCGAACGTGACGCCCGGGATATGGGAGTCATACATGACCGAAGCCTGCTCAAGACATTGATGAAGCCGATGGTGCTGTTGTTCGCGCTAAGCAATTTCGGGCTGTTTTGCGGGCTTGCCTCGCTGTTTTCCTGGCTCCCCCAGATTATAAAAACATTTGGCCTGCCGAATTCCCAGGTCGGGATGGTTACGGCCATTCCGCCATTGGCGGGACTTATCGGTATGATCTTGTTGAGCCGTCACTCGGACCGTCTCGGCGAAAGGTTCATCTACAGCTGTTGCACACTGCTTCTGGCGGCGACCGGCTTCGCCATTGCCGCGTTCGCGCCGAGTCCAATGCTGATCATCATCGGGTTTATGGTCGCGAACGTCGGGGTATACGGGACCCAGGCGGTGTTCTGGACGATCCCGCAATCGTACCTCTCGCGCGACAGCGCTCCCGGCGCCATTGGTCTGATCGGAATGGTTGGCAGTATCGGCGGCGCGCTTGTTCCGGTTGTGATTGGCCGCATCAGGGACTCGACGGGCAGCTTCACCGGTGGCTTCCTCGTTGTATCCGCGGCACTCGTCATCGCGGCAGGCGGCGTCATGGTTGCACGAACACAGCTGAGCGGTGCCAAGGTTCAATGATCGCGTTGGAAAACGGTCAAGGGATTTTGAGTTCCTTCGACAACGATTGCGCAACCGGTTCACCGCGCCAACGCGGGCGTTTGCGGTCGGCGGTGTTGGGACAATGGTTCGTTGGACAGAAAATCAAATAACGTCAATTAGATAGATAAAAAAGCAGGGCGCGGCTGGCATCACCACAGCCGCGCCCTACGTCGCCGGTCAATGGGGCAGGGGGGATGACCGGCTGCCGGGATGACGCTCAGGCCCCCGGAGTCGTTCCCGGCCCTGCGAATTTTTTTAGTACACGGTTAAGTGATGTCGGGCCGCCTAGAACCGCGACGGTTCCGCTCGCGTTGTGTCGCTGATCGCCATGGGGCGATGGACGCGGGCGGCGGGCTGACACATGTCACAGAGCATTAGTCAAAGGCAATTTTCGGTGCGATCGCCGTGGCGCTGACCTTTGGCGCCGTGCAGTTGGCTTCGGGCCGCGACCTCGGCAACGCAGCAGGCAGGTCGCAGGCATCGCCCGGAACCGCCATCAACCGCGCCGCCAAAGCCGATCGCGCCGCGCGGCATGGCGGGATCGGCAGTGCGGACACAGACGATTTCGCTTCGGCTGCAAGGTCTTTCCGATACCTCGATCCTGGTCCGCGTGCCGCTCGCCCGCGAGGCCCGCAACGGTTCTTCCGCGCGTTGGCTGACGAAGTCCGGAGATGGCGGGACTACAGTGGCCTGCGAGCCGATGGTCAGCATCCTGACCGAAGTCGTCAAGCAGCTTCAGCCGGGCCGTTGCGTGACCTGAGCGATTGCTGCAGCGCTTCACCGCAGCTCTACATGCCATCTGGAATTCTATTGGCTGCTCACGCCTCGGGCGTTTCGTCGCCCGAACTGTTGCGGCTTGCCAGAAATCCCAATGCCAATCCGCCGACCGCCAGAATCGGGATCAGCTTCTTGATGCCGATTGCGCGGATCGACCTGGATGCCGGCCGCAACCAGCATGGGATCGGCCAGCGCGGTTTGAATAGCGGATTTCTCGGTCTCGCCTGGCGCGGACCTTGAGCCTGTTCTTTGCGCACCATGTAGCAGCCGGCCGCGATCAGCGTGACGACAAAGAACACGGCGGCGCCGGTCAGGCAGGCTTCGATCAGGCCATATCTCTGCAGCACGTAGACAAAGGCCGCGGCGCACAGAAACGACGTCGTGACCAACAGGGCCAAAGCCGCCGCCGCCGCCAGCGAGGTCAGCCGCATGGCGGTGCCGGTCGAATCCTTGAAATCATCGATCATGCGCTGAAACATCTGAAACGCCTCGATTGCAAAAAATCACTGTGCCGGCAAACGAAGTGACGGCGCATTTGCGCCGCCATTCGAACTAATGAATTGATTCCGTCGAAACCGCCATCGTGCGCCCAGCGCGGGCCGTCAGCGGCGCCACGTCGACGCCGATCAGGAAGCCAAGGCCGAGCGCGAGGCCGACGGTCGCCAGCGGGCGCTGCGTGAATGACGTCTTCCAGCGATTCTTCGATCGAAGAGGCGGCGTCCTGGGCCGCGTCCATCATGGCGCTGCCGCGCTCCGAGATGTCGTCCACGGCCGAATCGACATTGGCGCGGGCCTGCTTGTAGCCGCGGCGCGCCTGCTTGCCGGCGGTGCCGGCGAATGTGTTGAGTGCGTCGGTGATCTGGTCGGTCAGGGCTGAGATATCGTTTTTCACGGCTGCTACATCCTTTTCGAGGCGTTCATAGGTCGCTTTATCCGTCAGATTTCGCATTCCGGCTTCGCCATCGGTACTCGACATCAAAAGCTCCTGGATACCCGGTTTAGCTCGGGCACAAACGCTTCGCGTTGCCGGAAGTTCCGCAGGCGAAAACCCGGTCAGTCCGGCGGCAGCTGCGGCGAAGCCACCGGCATCAGATGCTCCTTGAGAATGAGGGCCACGATCAAAAGCGGCGACGACAGAAAGCCGCCCATCGGTCCCCACAGCCAGGTCCAGAACGCCAGCGCCATGAACACCGCCAATGCGTTGAGTTCGAGCCGGCGACCGATGATGGTCGGCGTGACAAAATGTCCTTCGAGAAAAGTCAGCCCGACAAACGCCAGCGGAGCGATCAGGCCCGGCGCCGAGCGTCGAGAACGCGATCACGCCGACCACCGTCAGGATCACGAACATCGCGACCGGGCCGATGATCGGAAAGAAATTCAGGGTCGCGGCCAGTGCTCCGAGCCCGGCCGGATTGGGCATTCCCGTGACCGCGCAGATGATGCCGGTCGCGGTGCCGACGCCGAGATTGATCATCGTCACGGTGAGCAGATAGCCGCCGAGCTGCCCCTCGATTTCGTTCAGAATCCGCAACGTTCGCAGCCGCGCAGCATGATCGGCGAACGTCATGATCAAGGCGCGACGCAGGTCTCGCCAGCTCGCGATGAACAGCACCAGCGTGGCAAAGAACAGCAGGAATTCGGTGAAGGTCGGCGACAGGAATTCGAGCGTCGGCTGGACCCAGTCGAATTTCGGCATCTGGAATGGCACGACGAGCGTATCGGATACGCCAAGCATGCTCTGCAGTTCCTGCCAGAGCGCCAGCGGCCGATCGAATATATGCAGCTTATCCTTGAGCAGCGATCCGAGCTCCGGCAGCCGCGTGCTCCATTCCATCAGCGGGGAAGAGATCAGGCCGACCATGAATGCGACGCCGGCGCCCACCGCGGTCACGATCAGAACCGCCGACACCGCGCGGGGAATCCGATGCCGCTCGAGAAATCCGGCGGCCGGCGACAGCATGGTGCCGACCACGAATGCCGTTACCACCGGAAGAAAGAACGCCTTCGCCACATAGAGAACGGCGACAACGCAGATCACCAGCAGAGCGACCAGGGCGAAGGCCACCACCTCGGCGCGGCGAATGACCGGCGGCAGCTCGGCTTTGCTATCGGGCAGCGGGGTCCGCCGAGCTCCGCCGTGCGTTCATTGGGAAAGACACGCAATTGGCTCTCCCCGCGCCACGACCAGGGTGGCTCTGATTGCGCAGTCGCGCGGCGAACCGGACTCTGTCCGCCGATAACCCGCGTTCGCCGCGAAAGTTCCATCGCAGAAACGTGAAGGCCGGCCTGCTTGACAGCATCGCTTTGCGTCGAATCGGGCGGAACTGTGAAGCCCTGGTCGCGTTCCTTGTGCAGAGCATCAACACGATGCGCATCGCCAATGGGGCAGTTCATGGCACAGAAATTCGCAGGCGTTCGCAGGCCGTCGCGCGCGCGCCAACGCGCTGATCCTCGCCGGGGCTTTGTTGCTGGCGCCCGCCGTCCTCTCGAGCGCGGCGAGCGCGCAGGTTCTCGGCTACGCCTCCGCGCCGCAAAGCTCGTTTCCGTCCGACAACATATGATAGTCGCGCCGGCCGATCCGGCGCTGATCGATCGAGGCGATGGAAGCGCGAGCGTGCTGCCCGAGCGGTTGCGGCGGGCCAATCGTTGCTTTCAACACCCGCGAAGCGCCCGGCACCGTGATCATCGATACCGGCAACACCACGCTCTATTACGTGCTCGGCCAGGGCCGCGCCATTCGTTACGGCGTCGGCGTCGGCCGCGAGGGCTTTACCTGGTCCGGCACGCAAACCATCAGCCGCAAGGCGGAATGGCCGGATTGGCATCCGCCGGCGCAAATGATCGCGCGCCAGCCCTATCTGCCGCGCTTCATGGCGGGAGGCCCCGGCAATCCGCTCGGCGCGCGCGCCATGTATCTCGGCTCCAGCGAATATCGCATTCACGGCACCAATGATCCCTCGACGATCGGCAAGTTTGTTTCCAGCGGCTGCATCCGCCTGACCAATGAAGACGTCGCCGACCTGTTCAGCCGCGTCGATGTCGGCACCAAGGTCGTGGTGCTGCCGAAGAACGCGCCGCATTTCGAAGCAAGGGCAGCGATCGCTGTTCGCCCGGCCGCCGCGCCGGCGCGTCCGGTTGTGAATACGTTGCCGTCGGGCCGTCAGGCGATGAACCTTTCGACGTCGTCGCTGTACTGAGAAGAGCAACCGCGTCGCGGAGGCGAACATGAGCTGGAGATCGGTCAGACTGGCTGGCGTTCGGCGCGGTGGCGGTATTGTGCGCTTCGGCCCTGGCTCCAGCGGCGCATGCCGAAGATTTTCTGTCCGCGCTGTTCGGTGCGTTCGGGGGCGACCGCCGGCCCGGCCATCCCGCTGTCGTTCGCAAACGAGGGCGATCCCTCGGCTGCGCAAAGCGAGGCTCGTCCCCGCGCTATTCCGGCGGCTCGCAGGCCTATTGCGTGCGCACCTGCGACGGGCGCTATTTCCCGATCAGCGGATCCGACAATCAGAGCCGGGCTGCGTCGTGCAACAGTTTCTGCCCGGCCAGCGAAACCAAGGTGGTTTACGGCAGCAATATCGACAATGCCGCGACCGAGAGCGGAAAGCCCTATTCCGAACTGCCGAATGCGTTTCGCTATCGCAACGAGATCGTCGCGGGATGCACCTGCAACGGCAAGGACCAGATCGGCCTCGCGCCGGTCAGATCGAGAACGATCCGACGCTTCGCAAGGGTGACATCGTCGTCGGCGCCGACGGGCTGATGGTCGCCGGCCGCGGCGCCGACAGACGCGGCGCGTCGCTGAATTTCTCGCCGGTCTCGGAACAGGTACGCTTGCGCCATCAGCACGTGCCGGTGGTGGCGTCGGAGTAACAGGCCGCGCCAACGGCCGGCCGTTTGCGTCCGAGTATTTCCGGTTTGGCCCCCGCATCCCTGTGCAACGGCTTCGCCGTTACCACTGGAGTGCGTTCAACACGCGCGTCTCGAAGGATGAGGTGCGTTCATGCTCATGGTTCGAGACGGCGCAAGAGCGCCTTCTCACCATGAGGTGCATACACGTGTCAGCCATCCCGGCACGCGCTCTTAAGGCGGTAGCGCGGATTTTGCCGAGGAATTCCGTCGCCTGGCGACGCGGGGATATCGCGGCCTGACCGGCAGTTTCCTGCACCAGTTCCGTTCCTGGAACCGGAGGGCTCGCAGCGCGTTAAGCTGATGATTGCTGTCTCTATTTCGCGATGTTTCAGGGGGAAATTCGGATGCTGATGGGCGCGCTGATTACATTTCTTGTCGTTATTCTGATTCTCTATCTGATCAACATGTTGCCGCTCGACGGTCGCGCCAAGCAGATCGCGCGCGTCGTTGTGATCATCCTCGGCATTGATTTCGCTGCTGAAATACATCGCGGTATTCTAGCGGTCCTGGATTGCTTCATCGCGGAGCCTGTCATCGGGCGCATTCGCGCGATCCCTTGGCTGCTCGCGACGACGAAAATGGCTCCGCACAATGACGATAAGTTATGCCGCAAAAAAAAGCCCCGGCGATGCCGGGGCTTTTCGATCGCGCAGTGGCGCAAATTTATCTCAGCGTCGCGAACCAGTCATCGACGTCCTTGTGAATCTGATCCTTGGCGAAACCGTAGCGCTGCTGCAGCTTGCCTTCGAGCTGCTCGCGGCGCCCCTCGATCACGTTGAGGTCGTCGTCGGTGAGTTTGCCCCACTTTTCCTTCGCCGCACCCTTGAACTGCTTCCAGTTACCTTCAACTCGGTTCCAATCCATCGTCATCTCCTTTTGAGTTGAGATGGCCTTCCAACGGACGGACAATTCAAACGTTCCGGGGAACTTCCGATGTTCCTGAAAAATCAGCCGGCCGCCTTGGCTTCCCGGCGTCGCGCGGTCAGGATGAATTCGGTGTAGCCGTTCGGCTGCTCGCGCCCCTTGAAGATGAGATCGCAGGCCGCCTTGAAAGCGACGCCGTCGAAACCGGGCGCCATCGGCCGGTACAGCGGATCGCCCTTGTTCTGGCCGTCGACCACGACCGCCATCCGCTTCAGCGACTCCATCACCTGCTCCCTGGTGATGACGCCCTGATGCAGCCAGTTCGCCAGATGCTGGCTCGAGATCCGCAAGCGTGGCGCGGTCTTCCATCAGGCCGACGTCGTGGATGTCGGGCACCTTGGAGCAGCCGACCCCCTGATCGATCCAGCGCACCACATAGCCGAGAATGCCCTGGCAATTGTTGTCGATCTCCTGCTTCACATCGTCGGGCGCCCAGTTCGATTGCGACACCGGAATGGTGAGGATGTCCGACAGTCTGGCGCGCGGGCCGGCCTTGGCCAGTTCCTGCTGGCGCGCCAGCACATTGACCTGGTGATAATGCAGCGCGTGCAGCGTCGCCGCGGTCGGCGAAGGCACCCATGCGGTGGTGGCGCCGGCCTGCGGATGCGCGATCTTCTGCGCCAGCATGTCCGCCATCTTGTCGGGCGCCGCCCACATGCCCTTGCCGATCTGGGCATGGCCGGGCAGGCCGTCGATCAGGCCGATATCGACGTTCCAGTCTTCATAGGCCTTGATCCAGGGCTGCGCCTTCATGTCGTTCTTGCGGATCATCGGGCCGGCTTCCATCGAGGTATGGATCTCGTCGCCGGTGCGATCGAGGAAGCCGGTGTTGATGAAGCAGATGCGCTTGCGAGGCGTTCTGGATGCAGGCCTTGAGGTTGACCGTGGTGCGGCGCTCCTCGTCCATGATGCCGACCTTCATGGTATTGTCCGGCAGCGACAGCATCTTCTCGACCCGGCCGAACAGCTCGCAGGTCAGCGCGACCTCGTCGGGGCCGTGCATCTTCGGCTTGACGATATAGACCGAGCCGGTGCGGCTGTTGCGGGTTTTCGAACGTGCCCTTGAGATCGTGGATCGCGAGCAGGCCGGCGACGGCGGCGTCGAGCATGCCTTCCGGAATTTCGTCGCCGCTTGAGTCGAGCACCGCGTCGGTGAACATGTGATGGCCGACATTGCGCATCAAGCAGCAGGCTGCGGCCATGCAGCTTGAGTTCTTTGCCGTCCGGCGTCTGGTAGACGCGGTCGGGATTGAGCGCGCGTTTGAGCGTCTTGCCGCCCTTCTCGAAGTCGGCCGACAGCGTGCCGTTCATCAGGCCGAGCGTATTGCGATAGATCAGCACCTTGTCTTCGGCATCGACCGCCGCGACGCTGTCTTCCATGTCGAGGATGGTGCTGACCGCCGATTCCAGGATCATGTCGGCGACGCCGGCCGGATCGTCCTTGCCGATCATGTGGCCGCGGTCGATCTTGATCTCGACATGCATGCCGTTGTTGACCAGCAGGATCGCGGTCGGCGCGGCCGCATCGCCCTGATAGCCGGCGAACTGCTCGTTCGATTTCAGCGCGGTGGCATTGCCGCTCTTGAGCTTGACGGCGAGCTGGCCGGCGATGACGCTGTAGGAGGTCACATCGGTGTGGCTTCCGGTCGCCAGCGGCACGGCGGCATCGAGAAAGGCTCTTGGCTTTTGCGATCACCTTGTCGCCGCGGGCCTTGTTGTAGCCCTTGCCGCCTTCGCCGGCTTCGTGCGGTATCGCATCGGTGCCATAAAATGCATCGTACAGGCTGCCCCAGCGCGCATTGGCGGCGTTCAGGGCGTAACGCGCATTGGTGAGCGGCACGACCAGCTGCGGTCCGCAAATCTTGCCGATTTCCTCATCGACATTCGAGGTCTCGACCTTCTGGGTCGCCGGCTCCGGCAGCAGATAGCCGATCTCCCTGAGAAACGCCGTGTAGGCGTTCATGTCGAACGGCTTGCCCTTGTGGGCGCGATGCCAGCCGTCGATTTTCGCCTGCAAGGTGTCGCGCACCGCGAGCAGGTCGCGGTTTTTCGGAGCGAGATCGCGGAGGATGGCGGCAAGCCCGGCCCAGAAGGTGTCGGCAGAAATCCCGGTCTTGGGGGTGGCTTCCTTGGCGATGAAATCGAACAGAACGGGAGCGATCTTCAGTCCGTGGGCATCGATACGATTCATGATTGGTATTTCTCATGCGAAACGGCGGTTAGCACGCTGTTTTCAGGGACAAAACGACAAAGAGCCCCGCAAAGGGCGCTATTCGGAGCCCTTTTAGCGCCAAAGTCGGGGCGATGAGAAGGCCCTTGGCGGTCCGCGATTGCCCGTAAAAAAGGCTGGCCAAGAGTTCAGATATTGGCGGCGAGGTCGACGAGTTCCTCGAACAGAATGCCGGTCCTCGCCAGCATCCGCTCGATCTCGTCGGTCGCATCGGGCACCGAGCGGGTCGAGGTATCGATCGTCAATTCGCTTTCGGTCGGCGGCTGGTAATCGTTGCCGATCCCGGTGAAGGCGTGCAGCGCCCCGGCGCGCGCCTTGGCGTAATGGCCCTTGGGATCGCGGCTCTCGCAGACTTCCGCCGGCGTCGCGACGTAGATTTCGCGGAACGCGGTGTCGGCGATGCGGCGCGCCGCGGCGCGATCTTCCCGCGAGGGCGAGACCGCGGCGACGATGGCGATGTGCCCGTTGCGCGCGAGATGCACCGCGACTTCGGCCAGCCGGCGAATGTTCTCGGTGCGGTCCTGCGGCGGAGAAGCCGAGATCGCTGTTGAGGCCGGCGCGCAGCGTATCGCCATCCAGCAGCACCGGCGAACCGCCATTGCCGAACAGTCTGCGTTCCAGCGCGCGCGCCAGCGTCGATTTTCCGGAGCCCGGCAGCCCGGTCAGCCAGATCACCGCGCCGCTGTGGCGATAGCGCGCCGAGCGCTCGTCGGGGCGCAGCGCGGATTCCACCGGCACGATATCGACGGGAATGGCGCGCTGTCCGGCATCGACCGACAGCACCAGGCCGCCGCCGGCGATGCGGCCATTGACCTCGATCACCAGCCGCCCGGTGCGCGGATTGTCGGTGTAGGAATCGGCCGCCAGCGGATGCGCCAGCGAAATATCGATCTCGCCGACATGGTTGCGCGCGATCGATTGGGTCTCCACGCTGGACAGTTCGCCGGGATCGACGGCTTTCTCGATCGCCACCACGGTGGCGCGGGTTTCGCGGGTGCCGAGGCGAACCAGAATCGAGGCGCCCGTCACCAGCGGCTTGTCGTGCAGCCAGAAAATCCGCGCGCGAATCCGGCGCGTGTCGCGCGGGCTGGATCCGACATGGGCGATCACGTCGCCACGTTCGATGAACAATTCGCGGTCGAGCGTGATGCCGACCGACCGCCCCGCGGTCTGGCTTCCCTCGACGGGCGTTGCCGGCCAACCCTCGACGCTGCGGATCTTGGCGATCTTGCCCGCGGGCATGATCACAATCTCGTCGCCGGCGGCAAGGCTGCCGGATTCGATCCGGCCCGCGACGATGCGGCGGTCGTCGAATTTGTAGATCGCCTGCACCGGCAGCCGCAGCGCCAGCTGTTCCAGCGGCCGCGCCGGTTCGAGCGCGTCGAGCGCCTCGACCACGGTCGGGCCGTTATACCATTGCATGCGCGGCGTGCGCGCGGCGACGCCGTCGCCGTCGCGCGCCGAAATCGGAATTACCGCCGACGGGCGTGACGCCAAGGCCGGTCAGATGCGCGGAAATCTCGTCGCTGATTTCCTGGAAGCGCGCCGCGCTGAAATCGACCCGGTCCATCTTGTTGACGACAACGGCGACCTGTTTGACGCCGAGAAGATGCAGCAGATAGCCGTGGCGCCGGGTCTGGTCGCGCACGCCTTCCAGCGCGTCGATGATCAGCACCGCGCCGTCCGCCTGCGAGGCGCCGGTGATCATGTTGCGCAGGAATTCGGCGTGGCCGGGCGCGTCGATCAGCACCACGTCGCGGGACCGGGTGCGGAAGCGAATCTGCGTGGTGTCGATGGTGATGCCCTGGTCGCGCTCGGTCTGCAGCGCATCGAGCAGGAACGACCATTCGAACGGCATGCCGCGCCGCGCGCTGACGGCTTTCAGCATTTCGAGCTTGCCTTCGGGCAGGCTGCCGGTCTCGTGCAACAGACGCCCGACCAAGGTGGACTTGCCGTGATCGACATGGCCGACGATGACGATGCGAACCTGCGGACGGGTGGTGCCGTTGGGCGTCGCCGATATCGCTGGTGGGGACGATCATGTTCATCGCAAGCACTCAACTCACTGTCGTCTCAGAGATAGCCGGCGACGCGCAGCCGCTCGAAGGCATCTTCGGTTTCGTGATCGAGCGCGCGCCCGGAGCGTTCCGGCACTTTGGTGCCGTCGAGTTCGATCAGGATTTCCTCGATGTTCGATGCGGTCGACGCCACCGGATTGGTGATGTCGGCGTCGCCCAGCGAGCGATAGCGCTTGCCGTTCTCTCGTCAGATAAAGCGGGATGATCGGAATGTTTTCGCGCTTGGTGTAGGCCCAGATGTCGGCTTCGGTCCAATGCAGGATCGGGTGGATGCGCAAATGCGCGCCCGGCGGCGGCGAGGCGTTGAACTGGTCCCAGAATTCCGGCGGCTGATCGCGCACGTCCCATCCGCCTTCGGTGCCGCGCGGCGAGAACACCCGTTCCTTGGCGCGGGTGGCCTCCTCGTCGCGGCGAATGCCGGCGATCAATCCGTCGAAGCCATATTTGGCGAGCGCGAGCTTCAGCCCCTCGGTCTTGCGCGCGGCGGATCGCGCGGCCGGCGGCAAGGTCGGATCGACGGTCTCCAGCGGCGGGCAGGGTTCGATCTTCAGATCGAGTTCCCATTCCTTGCCGTAGCGATCGCGAAACGCGTACATCTCCGGAAATTTCTTGCCGGTATCGACATGCATGGCGGGAAACGGCACGCGGCCGAAGAAAGCCTTGCGCGCCAGCCAGATCATCACGTTGGAATCCTTGCCCAGCGACCACAGCAGCGCCAGCTTCTTCAGCCGCGCGAAGGCCTCCCGGAAAATGTAGATGCTCTGGGCCTCGAGCGCGTCCAGATGATCCATGGTGGGTCCAAGTCGGAGCGTCGGAGCGATCGGCCAGAATTTGCGGAACCGGCGATCCCTCGGTCATAGCAGCCCGCGTCGCAACCGGTCTATCGCTTGATCGTTGTCGAGAAGATGCATCTCTGGCCCTTGGCCTTTGAAGTCGAAAATTCTATAGTTGCAATGCAATAGAGAAGAAATAATTTTCTCTTTGCGAGCGCTGAATGAGACATATATAGAAAATAATTCCAGTCAACCCCGGAAGTTGGGGAAGAGAGTATCGCATGCGATTTCTGCCGGTGTTTCTCGATCTGCAAGCCGGTCCCGTGCTGCTCGTCGGGGCCGGCGAGCTGGCGCGGGCGAAATTGCGCCTGCTGGCGGCGGCCGGCGCGCGCATTCGCTGGTTCGCGACCGATGGCAATCATGATCTCGAGCGGTTTAGAGGCCGCCGACGCGGCGCGGATCGAGCTTGCCGACGGCGATCCACTGGCTGCCGATCTCGGCGGCGTGATTGCGATCCTGTGCGCGGGCGCCGGCGACATTGGGATTGCGATGTCGGTGCGGGCCAAGGCGGTCGGTCTGCCGGTCAATGTGATGGACGATCTGCCGCATTCGACGTTCATTTTTCCGGCCATTGTCGATCGCGGTGACGTGGTGGTGGCGGTCGGCACCGGCGGAGCCTCGCCGGTGGTGGCGCGCCGCGTGCGCGAGCGCATCGAAGCGTTGCTGCCGGCGCGGATCGGCGATCTCGCAACCTTCATCGGCCGCTGGCGCAAGCAGGTCCACGGCCGCATTGCGCGAGATGCCGCTGCGCCGCCGCTTCTGGGAGCGCGTGGTCGATGGCCCGATCGGCGCGCTGGTTCTCGCCGGTCGCGGCGACGAAGCCGAACAGGCGCTGAAGAATATTGCCGATCCCACGGCTTTCGCCGGCGCGCAGGCGTCGGGCCAGGCGGAGGGCAGGGTGACGCTGGTCGGCGCGGGTCCGGGCGATCCGGATTTGCTGACCGTCAAGGCGCTGCGCGCCCTGCAGGATGCCGACGTGGTGTTCTACGATGAACTGGTCTCGCCGGAAATTCTCGATCGCGCGCGCCGCGATGCGTCGCGCGTGCCGGTCGGTCGCCGCGTCGGAAAGCCCGGCATCGGCCAGGACGCCATCAACGCGCTCATGATCGAGGCCGCGAAGTCAGGACAGCGCGCGGTGCGCCTCAAGGGCGGCGATCCCTTTGTGTTCGGCCGCGGCGGCGAGGAAATCGAAGCACTGCGGCAGGCCGGTATTGCCTATTCGGTTGTTCCCGGAATTACCGCGGGGCTCGGCGTTGCCGCCCAATTCGAAGTGCCGCTGACCTTCCGTCATGAAGCACTGCGCATCACATTCCTCACCGCCCACAAGGCCAGGGACGCTGAAGCCGTCGACTGGTCGACGCTGACGGATGAGAAGATGACCGTGGTCGTCTATATGGGAATGACCGCGGCGCCGTCGGTCCGCGCCGGCCTGCTGGCCGCGGGGCGCTCGCCGCAAACCCCGGTCGGCGTATTCGCGCGCGTGACGTGGCCGGATGCCCAGGCGGCGGTCGGAACCCTGGATGAACTGCCTGATCTGATCCGAAAGATCGATGGCGGCCCCGCCATTCTCATCATCGGCGACGTGGTCGCGCACTCCGCGCCATGGCGCCATTCCAACCTCAATCAAGTGATCTCCAAACTGCTGGAAGCTGCCGAATGACCTCTCCGCTCGAACAGAAAAAAATCAGGATCGCCGGCCCCTCGGTGGTGACGGCCAACCGCACCTGGGATGGTGTCGTGATCTACCGCACCTCGAAGCAAGGCTGGTCGGCAGACTTGTCGGATGCCGCGATCGTCCGTACCTCCGACGAAGCGCGGGCACTGCTCGCCGAATCGGTGGCCGACGACGTCGGCGCGGTCGGCGCCTATATCGCGCCGGTCGAAATCAAGAACACCGGAGCGATCAAGCCCGGCAATCTGCGTGAACATATCCGGTTCGAGGGCGTCACCATCGACCTTCCGGTCCCGGCGTAAGGTTTTACCATGTATGCATATGACGAACTCGATCGCACGATCATCAACGAACGTGTCGAAGAATTCCGCGATCAGGTGAAGCGCCGGTTGTCCGGCGAACTCACCGAGGACGAATTCAAGATGCTGCGGCTGCAGAACGGTGTTTACCTGCAACTGCACGCCTACATGTTCCGCGTGGCGATTCCCTACGGAACGCTGTCGTCGAAGCAATTGCGGGCGCTGGCGCATGTGGCGCGGCGCTACGATCGCGGCTACGGCCATTTCACCACCCGGCAGAACATCCAGTTCAACTGGATCAAGCTCGCCGAACTGCCGGACGCTCTGGCCGATCTCGCCGAGGTCGGCATTCATGCCATGCAGACCTCGGGCAACAACACCCGCAACGTCACCTCGGACCAGTGGGCCGGCGTGGCACCCGGCGAAATCGAGGATCCCCGCATCTGGTCCGAACTGCTGCGGCAGTACACCACGCTGCATCCGGAATTCTCGTTCCTGCCGCGCAAATTCAAGTTCGCCATCACCGCATCGGAACACGATCGCGCGGCAATCAAGGTGCACGATATCGGGCTGCGGCTGCACAAGAACGCAGCGGGCGAAACCGGCTTCGAGGTGCTGGTCGGCGGCGGCCTCGGCCGCACCCCGTTCATCGGAAAGACCATCAAGCCGTTCGTGCACGGCCACGACCTGCTCAGCTATGTCGAGGCGATCCTGCGCGTCTACAACCAGTACGGCCGCCGCGACAACATCTACAAGGCGCGCATCAAGATCCTGGTGCATGAACTCGGCATCGAGAAATTCGCCAAAGAGGTCGAGGACGAGTGGCTGCAGATGCGCGACAGCGCGCTGACGATCGATGATGACGTCATCGAGGACATCCGTTCGCGCTTCACCTATCCGACCTACGAAAAGCTGCCGCACATGCCGGACGAGCTGAAGAAGGCGGCGCACGACCCGCGTTTCGAGGCCTGGCGCAAGAACTCGGTGGCGCCTCACAAGGTGCCGGGCTACGCGATCGTGACGCTGTCGCTGAAGCCGGTCGGCGGTCCGCCCGGCGATGCCACCGCCGAACAGATGGACGTCATCGCCGATCTTGCCGACAAATATTCCTTTGGCGAGATCCGCGTCGGCCATGAGCAGAACCTGGCGCTGCCCCACGTCGCGCGGCGCGACCTGCCGGTGCTGTGGAAGGCGCTGGACAAGATCGGCGTCGCCACCCCGAACGTCAACCTGGTTACCGATATCATCGCCTGTCCGGGGCTGGATTATTGCGCGCTGGCCAATGCGCGCTCGATCCCGATCGCGCAGGAATTGACCCGGCGCTTCGCCAATCACGAGACCGCCAACATGATCGGGCGGCTGCATGTCAATATTTCCGGCTGCATCAATGCCTGCGGTCATCATCACGTCGGCCATATCGGCATTCTCGGCGTCGAGAAGAACGGCGAGGAATTCTACCAGATCACGATCGGCGGCCGCGCCGATGAAAAGGCCGAGGTCGGAACCTTGATCGGCCCCGCGGTGCCCTACGGCGAAGTCGCCGACGTGGTCGAGGATATCGTCGAAGCCTATCTGGCGCTGCGCGCGCGCCCCGACGAGCTTTTCATCGACACCGTCAAGCGGCTTGGCGTTGAACCTTTCAAGGAGCGCGTCTATGCCACTCGTTAAGGGCGGAAAAATTGTTGCTGATCCGTTGATCCATGTCGCCGACGACGCCGAATTCCCCGGCGAAGGCGCCATCCTGATCTCCGCCGCGCGATTTCTCGAAAATGCCGAAGCGCTTTCGCTCCGCGCCGGCAAAACCGCTGTGATCTGGCCGAACAATCGCGACGTCGACGATCTGGTACCCTGGCTCGGCCGGCTCGCGGTCATTGCGCTGGTGTTTCCGACCTTCAGCGATGGCCGTGCCTATAGCCAGGCGCGGCTCTTTCGGGAGCGCCATGGTTACAAGGGCGAATTGCGCGCCACCGGGCAGGTGCTGCGCGATCAGTTCGTCTTCATGCTCCGCGCCGGTTTCGACGCCTTCGAAGTCAAGAAGGAAAGCGACGCGGAAGCCTTTGCTGCCACGGTGAAGCGTTATTCGGTGTTCTATCAGCCGACCGGTGATGGCCGCGTCACGGCACTGCACCGACGGATGCAGCTGCGCCATTCCGAGAGTGCCGGCCAGTGAACGCTTTTGCCCATCAGGTGTCGGCGGAGCGGACGGCGCGTTCGCCGGATCTGCCGTCGGCCGAAGTGCTCGATCGCGCGCTTCGCGACGCGTCGCCGTCGGAAGTGATCGCCGCGGCGCTGCAGGCCGTCGGCCGGGAGCATCTCGCCGTGGTCTCGTCGTTCGGCACCGAATCGGCCGCGCTGCTCAAGGTGATGGCCGAAGTCGATTCCGCGATTCCGGTGATCTTTCTCGACACCGGATGGCTGTTCGAGGAGACGCTGGCCTATCGCGACACCCTGATCGCGACGCTTGGCTTGCGCGATGTGCGTTCGGTCAAGCCGCTCGAGCCGACGCTGTCGCGCGAGGATCCGGATCGCGAATTGTGGTTCGCCGATCCCGATGCCTGCTGCCGGATCCGGAAGGTCGAGCCGCTGGCGCGGGCGCTGGCGCCGTTCGACGGATGGATCAACGGCCGCAAGCGTTTTCAGGGAGGCGCTTCGCGCCGCGATCCCGGTGGTCGAAGATGACGGCATCCGGCTGAAATTCAATCCGTTCGCCAACGTCTCGCGCGAACAGATTCAGGCGATCTACGCAGATGCAAAACTGCCGCCGCACCCGCTCGCGGGAAAAGGTTATCTGTCGGTCGGCTGCATGCCTTGCACCAGCCGGACCTCGCCGGATGAAGATGCGCGCGCCGGCCGCTGGCGCGGCAGACCCAAGACGGAATGCGGCATCCATACGATCAAGACTTCTTAGAACAACGACGCTGCCACGCCGCAAACAATGAAATGTGGTTTCGTTGACTTGAAGTCGCATCGGTCGGAGTGATGTCCGCGTGCTCAAGATGACAATGCTGTCGTCCGGCAGGCTGGAGATTGAGATGATCCGTCGTATTCTGCCCGCCGTCGCAGTGCTGCTCTGGGTCGGCTCGGCTTTTGCCGCCGACGTGACGCTGCTCAACGTATCGTATGATCCGACGCGCGAACTCTATGCGGATTTCAACAAGGCGTTCGCGGCGGCCTATCAAAAGGAAACCGGCAAGAGCGTCGAGATCAAGCAGTCGCACGGCGGCTCCGGTTCGCAGGCCCGCAGCGTGATCGACGGCCTGCAGGCCGATGTCGTCACGCTGGCGCTGGCCTACGATATCGACGCCGTCGCGGCCAAGGGATTGACCGCTGCGGACTGGCAGAGGCGCCTGCCGCTGAATGCCTCGCCCTATACCTCGACCATCGTGTTCCTGGTGCGCAAGGGTAATCCCAAGGGTATCAGGGATTGGGACGATCTGATCAGGCCCGGGGTCAGCGTCATCACCCCAAATCCGAAGACCTCGGGCGGCGCGCGCTGGAATTATCTGGCTGCATGGGGCTACGCGCTGAAGAAATTCGGTTCCGCCGACAGGGCCAAGCAATTCGTCGGCGCGATCTACAACAACGTGCCGGTGCTGGACACCGGCGCGCGCGGTTCGACCATGACTTTCGTGGAGCGCGGTGTCGGCGACGTGCTGCTGGCGTGGGAGAACGAGGCGTTCCTCGCCCAGCGTGAATTCGGCAAGGACAAGTTCGAGATCGTGTCGCCGCCGCTGTCGATCCTGGCGGAGCCGCCGCTGGCCGTGGTCGATGCGGTCGCCGACAGGAAGGGCACCCGCGCGGTGGCCGAGGCTTACCTGAAATACTGGTACAGCAAGGAAGGCCAGGAAATTGCCGCGCGCAATTTCTATCGTCCACGCGATCCCGAGATCGCAAAGCAATACGAAAATTCATTCGCCAAGGTCGAACTGTTCACGATCGACGAGGTGTTCGGCGGCTGGGCCAAGGCGCAGCAGGAACATTTCAGCGAAGGCGGCATTTTCGACCAGATCTACAAGAATTGATCGGCGATGCGGGCGCGGGGGACATTGTGAGCGCAGCGGCGGGACGGCGCAGCACCTTGCCGGGGTTCGGTCTCACCATGGGACTGACGCTGACCTGGCTGTCCGTCATCATCCTGATCCCGCTCGCGGGCCTGTTCCTCAAGACGTTCGAACTCAGCCCCGATCAGTTCTGGGGCATCCTCTCAAGCCGGCGCACCCTCAATGCGCTGCGGATCTCGTTCGGCCTCGCCTTTGCCGCCGCGTCGGTCAATCTGGTGATGGGGACGATCATCGTCTGGGCGCTGGTGCGCTACCGCTTTCCGGGCCGCCGGCTGTTCGACGCCATCGTCGATATTCCGTTCGCGTTGCCCACCGCGGTCGCCGGCGTCGCCCTGACCTCGCTGTTCGCGCCAAAGGGCTGGCTCGGCGCGCCGCTGGCCGAACTCGGCATCAAGGTGGCGTTCACGCCGGTCGGCATTTTTGTCGCGATGATCTTCATCGGCATTCCATTCGTGGTGCGAACGGTTCAGCCGGTGCTGCTCGACCTCGACGTCGAAATCGAGGAAGCCGCCGCCAGCCTCGGCGCCAACCGCTGGCATACGGTCTCCAAAGTGATCCTGCCGAGTTTGATCCCGGCGCTGCTGACGGGGTTTGCGCTGGCGTTTGCGCGCGCCGTCGGCGAGTACGGCTCGGTGATCTTCATTGCCGGCAATCTGCCCAACGTGTCGGAAATCGCGCCGCTGCTGATCGTGATCCGGCTCTCGGAGTTCCGTTATGCCGATGCAACCGCGATCGCCGTGGTCATGCTGGTGGCGTCGTTCCTGATCATCTTCGCGGTCAATCGGATCCAGCGCTGGGCGCAAACCCGCATTCCCGCGCATTAGAAATTGATGGATGACGAGCAAAGTCGAAGCGCCGGAAGCAGGCCACCTCTCCCATCGGGAGAGGTCGGATCGCTTTGGCGATCCGGGTGAGGGGTTAAGGGCCATCGATAGACCGCATCCCCTCACCCCGGCTCTCTCCCCATTGGACAGGGAGCGCACTGCCGCCGTTGCGACATCGGCCAATCCGATGAACGCACCGCAATCTTTTCACGGTTCGGCGCGAAACGATCTTCGTACCGAGCCCAGAGCCATTCGCGTCGTGATCATTGCGATCGCCGTGCTGTTTCTCACCGTATTCGTCGTGCTGCCGCTGGTCGTGGTGTTTGCGCAGGCCTTTTCCAAGGGGATCGGCGCCTATTTCTCCGCGCTGTCGGATCCCGAAGCGCTGTCCGCGATCCGGCTGACGCTGTTGGTGGCGGCGATTTCGGTCGGCCTCAATCTGGTGTTCGGCCTGGTCGCGGCCTGGGCGATCGCCAAATTCGACTTTCGCGGCAAGACGCTGCTGATCTCGCTGATCGATTTGCCGTTCTCGGTCAGCCCGGTGATTGCCGGGCTGGTGTTCGTGCTGCTGTTCGGTGCGCAGGGCTATTGGGGGCCGTGGCTGCAAAGCCATGATGTCCATGTGCTGTTCGCCGCACCGGGCATCGTGCTGGCAACCGTGTTCGTGACGTTTCCGTTCGTCGCACGGGCGCTGATTCCGCTGATGCAGGAACAGGGCACGCAGGAGGAGGAGGCCGCGATCTCGCTCGGCGCATCAGGCTTGCAGACCTTTTTTCGCGTCACTCTGCCGAACATCAAATGGGGCGTGCTGTATGGCGTGCTGCTGTGCAATGCACGCGCAATGGGCGAATTCGGCGCGGTGTCGGTGGTCTCGGGTCATATTCGCGGCGAGACCAACACCATGCCGCTGTTGGTTGAAATCCTCTACAACGAATATCAATTTGTGTCGTCATTCGCGATCGCCTCGCTGCTGGCCATGCTGGCGCTGATCACGCTGGTGGCGAAAACCGTTCTCGAACGGCATCTGGACGAAGGGCAACAGCCGCGTGACGATTGAAGTCAAAAACCTGGTGAAGAAATTCGGCGCGTTTGCCGCGCTCGACCATGTCGACCTGAAGGTCGCCAACGGCGAATTGCTGGCGCTGCTGGGCCCGTCGGGCTCGGGCAAGACCACGCTGCTGCGGATCATCGCAGGGCTGGACTGGCCGGACGCCGGCGAGGTTTCGTTCGACGGCGAGAACGCGCTCGCCCACGGCGCCGGCGAGCGCCATGTCGGCTTCGTGTTCCAGCACTATGCGCTGTTTCGCCATATGACCGTGTTCGAAAACGTCGCCTTCGGCCTGCGGGTGCAGCCGCGCGCGGTTCGCAAGAACGAGGCGAGCATCCGCGCCCGCGTCAGGGAATTGCTGGATCTGGTGCAGCTCGACTGGCTGTCCGACCGTTATCCGAGCCAGTTGTCCGGCGGCCAGCGCCAGCGCATTGCGCTGGCGCGCGCGCTGGCGATCGAGCCGCGCATTCTGCTGCTGGATGAACCGTTCGGCGCGCTCGACGCCAAGGTACGCAAGGAACTGCGGCAATGGCTGCGCTCGCTGCATTCCGAAATCCACGTGACCTCGATCTTCGTCACCCACGATCAGGAAGAGGCGCTCGAAGTGGCCAACCGGGTGGTGGTGATGGACAAGGGCCGTATCGAGCAGATCGGCACGCCGGGCGAAGTCTATGACAATCCCGCAACCGCGTTCGTGCACGGCTTCATCGGCGAATCCATCGTGCTGCCGGTGGATGTCGGCGACGGCTGCGTGCGGCTCGGCGGCACCGTGCTGAATATCGCGACGGACGGCGCAGCTTGCGGTGCATCGAAATTGTTCGTCCGCCGCCATGACATGCAGGTCGGGCCGGCCGGCAGCGGCGCGCTTGGGGGCGCGGTGCAACGCGTGAGAACGTTCGGCGCGATCCAGCGGGCCGAAATTGCCCTGTCGGCGGACCATGGCGCGACCGTGATCGAGATCGACGCGCCCCGCGATCGGCAGCTCCAGAGCGGCGATATCATCGGTTTGCAGCCGAAGCGCTACCGGATTTTCGCCGCGCAGGAGTAGTGGCCCTTTCCGTCGGGAGAGGCAGTGCAACCAGTACTGCCGTCACAGTAATCACCGCTATGCGAGACCGCAGACCTCGCGGAATACTGGGCCACACGCTTTCGCGGTTGGTGACCGCATTACTCGTGGGGCTTAAAAAAGCCGCCCCGTTCACCTTTCAGCCACGGTTGGTATGCAACAACACCCCGAACCGGGGGATTTGCATGACGCGGGCGATAATCGCCATTATCGGGCTTTTGGCGCTGGGCGGCTGTGCGGCGGAAGTGCCGTCGACCGAGCAGCCGACCATGTATCTCAGCATGGCCGATGGCGGCGCCAGGCTTGATCCGGACGCCGCGGCGTCGATGATCTCGCTCTACCGGCAGAACAACGGCCTCGGCGCGGTGACGGTCGATCCCGAACTGATGAAGCTCGCGGAATCGCAGTCGCAGGCGATGGCCAGTCGCAACAAGCTCGATCATGACGTCAAAGCGCCGCTGGCGAAACGGCTCAATGCGGCCGGATATCCCGCGACCCTGGCGGTGGAGAACGTGTCGGCCGGCTATCATACCCTGGCTGAAGCGTTTTCGGGCTGGCGCGACTCGCCCCCGCACCGGGAGAACATGCTGAAAAACGGTGTCACAAAATTAGGCATTGCGGCGAGCTATGCTCCGAACACCAAGTACAAGGTGTTCTGGACGCTCATTCTTGCATCAGCCGACGTGCGATGACTTCGGCGTGATTCCCGTTCTCCGGCGCGCGGATTGACGCCATCGCCAACTGACGCCACGGTACAATCAGCTTTTGACATTTGATCGATGGTCATGATGGATACTTCCAGTCCGGCGCCGGCAAAGACACCCGCGAAGGCGCAGCGCGTGCTTGTTCTGCAGGGCGGCGGCGCGCTCGGCTCCTATCAGGCCGGCGCCTATCAGGCGCTGTGTCACGCACGATTTCGAGCCCGAATGGGTGGCCGGCATCTCGATCGGTGCCATCAACGCCGCGATCATCGCCGGCAATCCGCGCGAAAAGCGGGTGCCGCGCCTCAAGGAATTCTGGGAGCTGGTGTCGGCCCCGGTGCCCTGGAATCCCGATCACATCGGGCGACCGCGGGCGGTCTTATTTCAACGAGACCAGCGCCGCCTTGATCGCGACGTTCGGCGTTCCCGGCTTCTTCACGCCGCGCTTCCCGCCGGCGCCGCTGTGGCCGCGAGGGCAGCCCGCAATCGCAGAGCTATTACGACACCGCGCCGCTTCGCAAGACGCTGGAGCGGCTGGTCGATTTCGACCGCATCAACGACCTCAAGACCCGGCTCAGCGTCGGCGCGGTCAGCGTGACATCGGGCAATTTCAGATATTTCGATAATTTCGAGTTCAAGAAACTGGGCAAGAAGATCGGGCCGGAACATATCATGGCCTCCGGCGCGCTTGCCGCCGGGGTTTCCTTCCGATCGTCATCGAAGGCGAGCATTTCTGGGACGGCGGCATCGCCTCCAACACGCCGCTCGACTACGTGCTGGACGAGGAAACCACCAACGACCTGCTGATCTTCCAGGTCGACCTGTTCAGCGCGCGCGGTCCGCTGCCGGCTTCGCTGCTCGAGGCCGCGGAGCGCGAGAAAGACATCCGCTACTCCAGCCGCACCCGGATGAACACCGACAAGAACAAGCAGGTTCACAACGCCCGCAAGGCGCTGCGCGAGTCTGATCGAAAAATTGCCCGACGATCTGAAAAACGATCCGTCGGTCGAAATTCTGCGCGAGGCCGCCAAGGAAAACACCGTCACCGTGGTGCACCTGATCTACCGCAGCAAGAATTACGAATCGTCTTCCAAGGATTATGATTTCTCGCATGTCGGCATGGTCGAACACTGGAGCGCGGGCGAGCGCGACGTTCATCTGTCGATGCGTCACGAGGATTGGCTGGAGCGGCCGCAATCCGGCGAAACCATGGTGACTTACGATCTCACCGGGGACGGCACCGAAACCGCCGACGGCAAACAGGAGTAAATGAAATGGGTATTTTGACAGGCAAGACCGCGGTGGTGACCGGCTCGACCAGCGGCATCGGATTGGCTTATGCGCGCGCCTTTGCCGGCGCCGGCGCCAATATCGTTCTCAACGGCATGGGCGCGCCCGCCGACATCGAGAAGGAACGCGCCGGCATCGAGACCGACTTCAAGGTCAAGGCGGTCCATTCGCCCGCCGACATGACCAAGCCCGCGGAAATCGCCGGCATGATCGCGCTCGGAGAGAAGACGTTCGGCTCGGTCGACGTTCTCGTCAACAATGCCGGCATCCAGTTCGTGTCGCCGATCGAGGAATTCCCGATCGACAAATGGGACGCCATCATCGCGATCAACCTGTCGTCGGCGTTTCACGGCATCCGCGCCGCCGTGCCCGGCATGAAGAAGCGCGGCTGGGGCCGCATCATCAATACCGCCTCGGCGCATTCGCTGGTGGCCTCGCCGTTCAAGTCGGCCTATGTGTCGGCCAAGCACGGCATCGCCGGCCTCACCAAGACCGTGGCGCTGGAGCTTGCGACCTTCAAGATCACCTGCAACTGCATCAGCCCGGGCTATGTCTGGACGCCGCTGGTCGAGCAGCAGATTCCCGACACCATGAAGGCGCGCAACCTGACCAAGGAGCAGGTGATCCACGACGTGCTGCTGGCGGCGCAGCCGACCAAGGAGTTCGTCACCTCCGAGCAGGTGGCGGCGCTGGCGCTGTTTCTGTGCGGCGACGATGCGGCGCAAATCACCGGCGCCAACCTCTCGATCGACGGCGGCTGGACCGCGGAGTAGGGGAAAAACAACGCGAGCCGCGCCCTTTCTTAACTCGCCCCGCTCTTTGCGGGGTGAGGTTAAGACCGCTTCCCGAACGCCAGCACATGCAGCCCGAGCCGCTGGCGCACGATCCAGAACAGCAGCACGGTCTCGAATACCAGCGAGATCGAGGTCGCGGCGGCGGCGCCATGGCCGCCGAACCGCGGCACCAGCGCGACGCAGAGCGCCACGTTCATGACGAAGGCCAGCGCATAGGCCAGCGCGCAGATATGCTGATGGCCGAGCATGTTGAGCAGCCGTTCGACCGGGCCGATCGCCGAACGCACCACGAGCCCGATGGCGGCGACGAACATGATGTCGTAACCGGCCGACGAATTGCGGTCCGAACAGCCACAGCAGCGGCTTGCCGAACGCCAGCAGCAGGACGGTTGCGGCGAGCGACGGCCAGAACGTCCATTTGATCGCATGCGCGACATAGGCCGACAGCCGTGCCTTGTCGCCGAGGGCGTGATATTCGGCAAAACGATGCGCCGTGGTCGCCGACATCGCGTAGTGAATGAACGACACCAGCGCCAGCGTCTTCACCACGGCGAAATAGACGCCGACCTCCTGCGACGAGCGGAATTGCTGCAGCACCAGCACGTCGGTGTAGGACAGCAGCAGGTAAAAGCCCTCGACCATCAGGATCGGCAGCGAGATCGCCAGCCAGCCGCGGAAATCGTAGGCCTTCGGTCCGGGCTCGATATGGCCGCCGAGGCGGCGGTTCAGCACCACCATCTGTCCGATCATGGCGATCCACACCGCGGCGGCGCTGGCGAGCATCGCGATGGTGGCGCCGAGATTGAAGCCGAGCGCGAACGCACCGGCGGTCAATCCGATGATCAGCGCCTGGCGGACGATGAATTGCGGCATCAATCCGAGCCGCATCCAGTCATGCGAGCGCGCGATGCCGTCCTGGGTGTTGGCGACCACGAAGGCCGGCAGCGTCAGGCAGCCGATGTAAAGCGGAACGATTTCGTTCGCGCCGAGCCACGGCGACAGCGCTTTCACCATACCGGCCAGCAGCGCCGAGACCACGGCAGAGACCGCGAAAGTCATCCAGCGGCTGCCGGAGAGAAAGCCGCGCAGCAGCGCGTGCTCGCCCTGGGTGCGATATTCCGGGATGATTTTTTGCGCCGAGGCCGAGATGCCGAAATCCATCATGCTGCCGAGCAGCAGCACCCAGGTCCAGACATAGACATAGACGCCGTAATCCGAACCGCCCATCCAGCGCGCGAGCAGGATCTGCGAAAGATAGGCCAGCGCAGCGCTGATGACGCGGATGATGAAAATCGTGCCGGCCAGCCGCCTGGTCAGCGAGGCTTCGCTGGAGCCGCCAAGCCAGCCACCCAGCATCGAGCGCAGCCGCGCGATCACGCCGGCCGGCGGGGCGGTTGCGGATTGCGCGTCCATCACGGCCACGGCGGGAAATCCAAAGGAATGCCGCATGGATGCGGCGATCATCGGACTTATCAACGATTCGTTAAGATTCGGTTGGGTGGAGGTGTCAACAAACTCCGCGTCGTCCCGGCCTCCGAGCCGGGACCCATAACCCCTGGCGCAGCTTTGTTACAAAAGGCGGCTGCACCGGTGCCTTGGCGAGAGTCCGCGCCCTATGGGGTCCCGGCCCGAGGGCCGGGACGACGGGTCATTCCAGATTGATATTGAATTCGTAGGAGCGGTCGCCGCCGACCAGCGTCAGTTTGAGCGCGGCGCCTTCGGGGTTGGCGCCCGGCGGCAGGCCGTCGAGCTCGAAGGTGAAGCGCTTGACCCCGGGCGGGCTGTGCTCGACCAGTTTCGGAACCGGCAGCGCCCAGTCCGGCGTCGGTCCTTCGACAAACAGATTGACGTTGCTCGGCGTCGGCGGCGCGATCACGTCGACCAGCACGGTCGATTTGCCCTCGCGCTTGACGTCGCGGATGGTCAGCGGGTTGGGATCGCCGACATTGGCGGGCTTGGGCACCGTGTCGAGGGCTGCGAACAGCGCGCTGTCCTCGGTGCTCGCCACGCTGGTGAAGGCGAGTTCGGCATCGGCTTCGACGGGAATGCAGAGTTTGTCGCAGACCGCGTAATTGATGGTGGCGCGAAGCGTCACCGGCTTGTCGGCATTCTTCGCGACGATCCGCAGCGGCAGCACGATCTGGTCGTGATAGCCCAGCGAATGGCCACCGGCGCCGTCGTCGAACTTCGTCGGAGCCGGCCACAAAACGGTCACGGCTTCGATATTTTCCGATTTGGAAAAGTCGAAGCGCGGCGGCACGCCGGAATCGCCGGGCGTGCGCCAGTAGGTTTTCCATCCCGGCTGAAGCTGGAAGGCGATACCGCCGAGCAGCACCGCGCCGCTGCGCGATCCCGCCAGCAGCCGGACCGCCGAGTGTCCATCCCGCTGCCACGGCGAGGCATCCTGCGGCGCGGGCCTCGATCGCCAGGGATGACACCAATACGGTGGCGGCAAAGCCGAGCGCGGCGCGCAAGGGAACTATCACGATCATGAGACGTCTTTACAGCCAAGCGAGGCCGCAAACCATTGAATTGCTTGTGATGTATACCCAAACGCGGCGCGAAGCTTGATTGACAGAACCGGCACCCAATATCAGGATGTGCAACGACACGAGAGTCCTTTGCGGATGGACCCTGAAGGCAAAAGACCGAGGATTGTTCGCCGCAAAGCCGCCGGCATCGGCGACAATTCGGTCCGGTCGCGGCTATCTCGACGGTCAGTTGCTGATCGCGATGCCGGTGATGGGAGACCCGCGCTTCGAGCGTTCGGTGATCTATCTCTGCGCGCATTCATCCGAAGGCGCCATGGGCATCATCGTCAACCACCCGGCGGGCAGCATCGACTTTCCCGAATTGCTGGTGCAGCTCGACATCATCGAGAAGGCCGACCAGATCAAGCTGCCGGAAAACGCCGAGACCATGAAAGTGCTGAAAGGCGGCCCGGTCGAGACCGGCCGCGGCTTCGTGCTGCATTCAAGCGATTTCTTCATCGAGGACGCGACGCTGCAGGATCGACGACGGCATTTGCCTGACCGCGACGGTCGATATTCTCAAGGCGATCGCCAAGGGCGCCGGGCCGAAGCACGCGATCCTCGCGCTCGGCTATGCCGGCTGGGCGCCGGGACAGCTCGAAACCGAAATCCAGGACAATGGCTGGCTGCATTGCGATGCCGATCCGGACCTGATCTTCGGCGACGACGTCGAGGAAAAATACCTGCGGGCGCTGCGCAAGATCGGAATCGATCCGGGCATGCTGTCCACCGACGCGGGGCATGCCTGAGTGTCGTCATTGCCGGCGCTCGTGACCCGGCACCATCCGCTCGAGCAACAGCTTTCACGAAGATGATGCATACGCGGGTCAAGCCCGCGTATGACGGCCGAGGCCGTTGAAGCGCCGTGACGCTTACTCCGCCGCCTGCTGCGCGACCGTCGGCGCGGTGCCGGCCACCGTCGCGCGGCGCATGTCGCGCGGCTGCGACTGGTCGTAGCGGCGGACCCGGTGCATGGTCTGGCGGTTGTCCCACATCACGAGGTCGTGCAGCGTCCATTTGTGGACGTGGACGAATTCCGCGCTGCGTGGCGTGCTCGTTGAGATCGCGCAGCAACAGCCGCGCCTCCGGCACCGTCATGCCGATGATGCCGCCGGCATGCGACGACAGATACAGCGACTTGCGGCCGTGCACCGGATGGGTCCGCACCAGGCGCTGCAGCACCGGCTTGAACATCTGCTTTTCTTCCTCGGTGTAATCGAGAAAGCCGAGCGATCCCCGCGAATACATCAGCGAATGCTCGCAGATCATGTCCTCGATCTCGGCCTTGGTTTCGTCGTCGAGCGCGTCATAGGCCGCGCGCATGTCGGCGAATTCGGTGTTGCCGCCCTTGGGATTGACCACCCGCGCCGACAGCAGCGAAAACTTCGCCGGGATCGGCCGGAACGAACTGTCGGAATGCCACAGGCAGTTGCCGAGATTGAACAGATGGGTGCGGTGATCGCGCGGCAGCGGCTTGCCGTCCTTGCCGAGATTGGAGACGTCGTTCAGTCCGGAGGTGAGCCGGTAATCTTCCTTCTTGGTCACGGTGCCGCCGCGTGCATTCTCGCGCTCGCCGAAATTGCGGGCGAACGACCAGCTGCTGTTCGTCGGTGATGTCCTGTTCGCGGAACAGCAGCACGGCGTATTTGTCCATGCCGGCTTCGATGTCGGCGGCCTCCTGCGGCGTCAGCGGCTTTCGCAAATCGACGCCGGAGACCTCGCCGAAAAAATGCGGATGAAGCTGCCGGATCGAGACCGTCATGGCGTTTCTCCTGATCGAGGCGAGCGGTTGCCCCGCTCTATTTGCCGTGAAAAACTACTCCCCGACAGTGCGATGTCAACGCGTTCGCGGCGCATGCCGTGTCACGCATTGCGCGCCATCAGGCCGCCGTCCACCGGGATGACGGCGCCGGTCAGGAACGAGGCCGCGGGCAGGCACAGGCTCAGCGTCATGTGGGCGACCTCTTCGGGGTCGCCGTAGCGGCCGAGCGCGGTTCGGCGCCTGGCATAGATCGCCTTGTGCTCGTCGTTGATCCGCGCCGTCATGCCGGTGGTGATCGGGCCGGGACAGATGCAGTTCACGGTGATGCCGTCGCGGCCGAGTTCGACCGCGAGCGAACGTGTCAAGCCCGACCACGCCCGCCTTCGCCGCCGAATAGGGGCTGTGCAATGCGGTGGCGCCGAGCGCCTCGGTGGAGGCGATATTGACGATCCGCGGCGCATCTGCGATTTGCGCAAGTATGGCAGCGCCGCGCGGATGATGCGCTGATGCGCGGTCAGCATCACCGCAAGTCCCTTTGCCCAGGCCTCGTCGTAGCCGTCATCGTCGATCGCCAGTCGCGCACCGAGATGCCGGCATTGTTGACGACGATATCGAGCCCGCCGAAATGCGCGGCGATCGTCGTTGACGACGGCGTTGATGTTATCGCGGTTTGCGACGTCGAGCGTCCAGGCCTTCGCGGTTCCGCCGTTCGCCACGATCTCGGCGGCGACGGCCTGAGCGCCCTCGGCGGCAGATGTCGGTGACGGCGACGTTGGCGCCTTCGGCGGCGAACACCCGCGCGGTGGCGCGGCCCATGCCGCTGGCGGCGCCGGTGACGAGAACGGTCAATCCGGCGACCGACCGGCTGAGCTGTTTGAAATCGGACATGGACGGCTCGCTGATGGGTGTCGTGCGCTTGCTGGATTGACAAGGCTGGCACCGATCCCCAGAGAGGTCAAACGCGACGGTAACCGGATCGAGGCGTGCGATGAACGAACTGGATTTCAGCGGCAAGCAGATTCTGGTGGTCGGCGGCTCCAGCGGCATCGGCAACGGCATCGCGCAGGCGTTCCGGGCCAGGGGCGCGCGCGTCCATGTCTGCGGCACCCGCGCCGATGCGGCCGATTATTCGCCGGGCGAAGGATCGCAACTCGAGGGCCTCGATTACGTCCAGCTCGACGTCAGCGATGCCAAGGCGATCGAGAATTTCAAGCCGCCGTTCGAGCGGCTCGATGTGCTGGTGCTGGCGCAGGGTGCGGTGATCTACCGGCGCGGCGAATTCGAGATGGACGGATTTCGCAAGGTGCTCGAAGTCAATCTGATCAGCCTGATGGCCTGCGCCACCCGGTTTCATGCCGATGCTGAGTGCGGCCAAGGGTTCGCTGATCATCGTCAGTTCGACCGCCGCCTATCATTCGACCAAGGGCAATCCGGCCTACAACGCCTCGAAGACCGGCGCCGTCGGGCTGACCCGCACGCTGGGGCAGGCCTGGGCCGAGGACGGCATTCGCGTCAACGGCATCGCGCCCGGCCTCGTCGACACCAAGATGACCAAGGTGACGACGGCCAATCCGAAGCGGCTGGAAGGCGCGATCGAGCGGATCCCGCTGAAGCGGCTGGGAACGCCGGCCGACATGGCCGGCGCCGCGCTGTTTCTGGCGTCGCCGCTGGCGTCCTACATCGTCGGCCAGACCCTGGTGGTCGACGGCGGGCTGATCCTCTGAAGCGGCGCATCGAGGCATTCCGGAACCGGAACGGGCCTCATCGGTTAGCCCAGCGAGAATCATCTCAAAGCGCGTATGTCGCAAAGCCACTCGGATGGATCCGAGGATGGAACTGGCTTTGCGGTCGCGATATGCGCAACAAGGAGTAACCGCGATGGACAAGGATCGAATTGCCGGCTCGGCAAAGGATGTCGCCGGTAAGGTCGAGGGCGCTGTCGGCGATATGGCGGGCAACGCGCAAGACCCAGGCCGCGGGCCGCGCCCGCGAGGCCGCCGGCACGGTGCAGAACCTGTACGGCCAGGCCAAGGATGCCGCGCGCGACGCCAGCGATGCCGCTGTCAGCTACGCCAAGGACGCCTATGAGAACAGCGGCGACACCTTGCGCGACGGCTCGCAAGCGGTGGCGAAAAAGGTGCAGGACAATCCGCTCGGCGCGCTGTTGATCGCCGGCGGCATCGGCTTTGCGCTGGCGATGCTGATGACGCGCCCGCCGCGCCGGCCGCCGCCGCGCTGGCGGTATTACGGCTAGGGCAACTGCGACATCATCCGCGCGCGAGCGCAGTTGCGCTCGTCGGTGGAGGAGCGGCGCTTTGGCCCCGTTTCGAAGCATGAGGCATGTTCAACCTCATGGTTCGAGACGCGCGAAGACGCGCTCCTGACCATGAGGGTTCCATCGGTTTAATGCGCGTGAAGAAGTCCGGCACCGACGCCGCGCGTCCGACGTTGGCCGGGGGGCGCGGCGGCTGCGGGCTGCGCCGGCTGAGGCGGCCGCGGCGCATTTCCGAAGCCGAAGAAGTTCCGCAGCGACGGTGCTGCCGATTGAACCGGAGATTGAGCCGGATGCGGCTTTTTCGGCTTTGGCGGCGCGGCGGCAGCCGTTCCGGCAGGGGCGGCCATCGGTCCGTCCGGCGACACCGCTGCGACCGGCGTATCGCCCTTGGCCTGTTCGCGTCCGACCTCGCGGCGCGGCCAGACGAAATCATCGGCGCGGCCGGCGGGCGGCGCCAGCGGTTCGCCCTTGACCAGCGTTCGCGCGGCGAGCGCATCGACCGCGGCCGGGCGCGATCCCGGGCCGCCGAGCAATTGATCGGTGCCGACGGAGGAGGCCACCAGCGGCAGGATCGGTCCCGCCAGCGGACGCGGCGCCGGCTGGCCGGGCTGCGCATTGGCGTCGGGCGTTGCCGGTTCGGTCGGCAGCGCGATCGGCGCGGAACGCGCAGCCAGCAGCCGCGTGATCTCGCGCTCGACATAATGCGCGAGCTTGCGGGCGCCGGCCTGGGTGAAGATACACGCCGTCATAGGAGCGCAGCCGGCGGATCTGGCCTTCGAAGTCCGGACCCTGCTGCAGGAAGCGGCCGGCTTCGTCGACGAAGCCGTCCCAGACATCGACATAGGTGATGCCGGCCTTGCCGGCGGCATCGCGATACAGCGAATCCAGGAACAGCATGTCCGACGGTCGCCTTGGCGCCGCGCACCGCGGGAAGCCCGACCCACAGCACCGGCACGCCCTTGGACTTCAGGACGGCGATCATCTCTTCGATCTTCTTGGTGTAGAGTTCGACCCAGCGTTCCTCGCGAAATTCGTAGATGCCGTTCGGCGAGCGCGTGCTCTTCTCCGGCGCGATGGCCGGCGGCGCATCGCCATTGTCGGCGCATCGTCCGGCGACAATTCGGTATCGACCGTTTTGTCGTCGGGCTTGGCGGCGCCGGCGGCGTCATCCGGCTTCGCCCCTGGTTTGGCATCGGCAGGCTTGGCCCGGGCATCCTTCTTGTCGGTCTTTTTGTCGGTCGATTTGCCGTCGGATTTCTCGGCCGCCGGCTCGCGCATCGGGATGCGGTCGTTGAGCCCGAGCATGACGACGATGGCGTCGGGCTTCTCGGTGGCGAGGATGCCCTTGGCGGCGGCGGCCCAGTCGGCCGGATCGCCCTTGGGCTGATACTTGATGAGGCCGGACACGGTCTTGTGCCTGCGGATCACGCCCATGTCCGGCTGATCGGCATAGGCGTCTTCAAGACCGTAGGCGAGCCAGTCCGCCATGCCGTCGCCGAGCACCAGCACGTTGCGCTCCGGCACGGTCTCGCGCTTCTCCGGCGGCGGCGCCTTGGAAAAATCCTCGCGGACGATCCGCTTCGGCGCCTGCTGCTGGAACGGCGCGAACAGATCGCCGCCGAACCAGCCGCCGCCGCTGCGGGGCTGTGGCGGTTGCTGTGGCTGCGGTCGCGGTGGTCCGCCGAATCCGCCGATCCGCCGAAATTGAAAAACTGCGCCGATGCCGGTCCGGCGATCCCGACCAGCAGCGCGACCGCGACGGCCAGCGCGATCAGCGGGCCGCTTTCGGTGAACACCCGGAAAAAGGACTTCGGATTGGGCCATGCGCGTCGATCGTCAATGAAGATCAGGCAACCGCTATACTAGCGGAATCGGGCCGCAAGCGGGCAGATTCCCCGCCATAAACCGGGCATCGGCCGCCGCCGTCAAGGGCGCCGGGTAAATGTCGCCTTCAAGGTTGCTTTCAGGGGCGGGACCGGTGTTCACCGCCCCCGGAGCCGCTCCAGCACGTCGGAGGAGGCAAATCCATCCGCAGGCGCCCCGATCGAGGCCTGGAAGCTGCGCAGTGCATCCCGGGTCTCGCCGCCGAACTGGCCGTCCGGGGTGCCGCGATAGAAGCCGCGCTGGGCCAGAAGCTGCTGCAGTTCCAGCCGCTCGGCGCGCGACAATTCCCGTTCCTGCCGCGGCCAGGGCTGCACGAACGGCGCGCCGCCGCGCAGCCGGTCGGCGAAATGGCCGATCGCCAGCGCATAGGCTTCCGCCGGATTGTATTTCATGATCACCCGGAAATTCTGCAGCATCAGGAAGCCCGGCCCCTCGGTGCCGGCGGGCGCCAGCAGATAGGCCTTCTCGGCCGGATGCGGGAACGGCTTGCCGTCGGCGTGCTTGAGACCGAGATGCTCCCATTGCGCGATCGTCATCGCCCTGGCGCGGTCCGCCAGCATGTAATTGAAGCCCGGGGGCACCACGACCTCATAGCCCCAGGTCTGGCCGGCCTGCCAGCCGTCCTTTTTCAGGTTGTTGGCGGTGGAGGCGATCAGGTCGGCGGGATCGTCGACCACGTCGCGGCGGCCGTCGCCGTCGGCGTCGACGGCATAGCGCTTGAACGCGGTCGGCATGAATTGCGTCGGCCCGAACGCGCCGGCCCAGGAACCGCGCATCTGTTCGGGGCGCAAATCGCCGTGGTGCAGGATTTCCAGCGCGGTGAGGAACTCGTCCTTGAAATAGGCCTGGCGGCGGCCGATGCAGGCCAGCGTCGCGGTGGATTGCAGCACGCTGCGATCGCCCATCTGGGTGGAGTAATTCGAATTCGATGCCCCAGATCGCCGCGATCGCATAGCGGTCGACGCCGTAGGCTTTTTCCGCCGCGTCGAACTGCGGTTTGTATTTGGCGAGGATCTCGCGGCCCTTGGCGAGCCGGTTGTCGTTCACCAGGATGTCGAGATAATCCCAGATCGACTTGGTGAATTCCGGCTGCGAATCCATCAGATCCATCAACCGCAGATCGGGCGTCAGGCCTGCGGTGAAGCGCTCGAAAGCTTTCCTGCGAGATGCCGCGGCGTGCGGCGTCGGGCCACATCGAGGTCACGCAATTATCGAAATTCGCCGCCGCCTCGCGGATCGCGCTCGCGGTCATCAGGGGATGGCCGGAGGCGCCGTCCTCGCCGCTCCAGGGCGGGGCTGCGGCGCTGCCGCCGGGCACCGGTTGCGCCGGCACCGGGCTCCCGGGCTGTCCCGGGGAAGCGGCCGGGCTGCCTTTCGAAGCCGAGCCGGTGAAGATGTTGTCGAGGAAGCTCAACGGCCCGCCGCCGCTGGACGACTGCGCGCGCGCCTCGCCGCACAACAGCAGCGCCGCTGCCATCATGACCGCGCCGGTTCGCCTGCTCGCCGATAGTCCCATCGATCCCGCCATGTTCTACCCGTACCCTGAAAGCATCCGGCTTTCAGGAGGCCCCGTCACGGTTTCCAATAGCTTAACAAAAGCGAGATTTTGTTGGCGGAAGTCTTGCCGTTGCCCCGCCAGCTTCCAGCGGAGGGCGAAGCACCGCTGCGTCTCGTCCAAAAATTGGAACCACACATCCGCCTTTGTTCCCGGCTGCAAAACGGTTACCAACGTGCCATTAAAATCCACTTTCCACGCGCGCTCTTTCAAGGCACCCCGATATCCCATGAAAATCCGCAAAGCCGTCTTTCCGGTCGCCGGCCTCGGCACCCGCGTCCTGCCCGCCACCAAGGCGATGCCGAAGGAAATGCTGACCATCGTCGACAAGCCGCTGATCCAGTATGTGGTGGACGAGGCCAGGGAAGCCGGCATCGAGCATTTCATCTTTGTCACCGGCCGCAACAAGGGCGTGATCGAGGACCATTTCGACAGGATGTTCGAGCTCGACGCCACGCTCGCCGCGCGCGGCAAGAAGGCCGAGATCGAGATTCTGGCGCGCGACCAGCCCGAAGCCGGCGCCATGAGTTTCACGCGGCAACAGGCGCCGCACGGCCTTGGCCACGCGGTGTGGTGCGCCCGCGACATCGTCGGCAACGAGCCGTTCGCCGTGGTGTTGCCGGACGAACTGGTGCTGAACACGCCGGGCTGCCTCAAGCAGATGATCGAGGCCGCGGGCGGGCTCGGCGACAAATCCAACCTGATCGCGGTGGAAGAAGTGCCGGCGGAGCTGACCCACAATTACGGCATCTGCGGCGTCGGCAAGCGCCACCAGCGGAGCAACGTGTTCGAAATCGACGGCATGGTGGAAAAGCCGCCCAAGGGCACCGCGCCGTCGAATCTGTCGATCACCGGGCGCTACATCCTGCAGCCGGAAATCTTCAGGATCCTGGAAACCCAGGAGCGCGGCGCCGGCGGCGAGATCCAGCTCACCGACGCGATGATCGGTCTGGCAAAAACCCAAAGCTTCTATGGCGTCGAGTTCGAGGGCGAGCGGCACGATTGCGGCTCCAAGCCGGGTTTCCTCCGCGCCAACATCGCCTTCGGCATGGCGCGCGCCGATCTGCGCGACGGCCTGCGCGCGGAGATGAAGAAGTATCTGGAGAAGTGAGGTCGACGGCGCGCGTTTAATCCGCCATCAGAAATAGCGCCAGCCTACGCCGCCAGCGCCAGCTCGGGGAGGCTGGCCAGCACGGACCGGTTACGGCCACTGGCCTTGGCGGCGTAAAGCGCCTTGTCGGCGGCTTTCAACAATTCGCACCATTCCATGGTGGTGGCGGGCGTCAGGCTGGCGACGCCGATGCTGAC
This sequence comes from uncultured Alphaproteobacteria bacterium, assembly GCA_963734795.1. Taxonomy (GTDB): domain Bacteria; phylum Pseudomonadota; class Alphaproteobacteria; order Rhizobiales; family Xanthobacteraceae; genus Bradyrhizobium. Next base: position 193,219 of record CAVTIW010000002.1, on the reverse strand, counting down.
GGTTGTGACCGTCGGCGCGTCGGACCATTGCTGAACTTTCAGCCGGATCGTTTCGGCCACTGCCAGCGCTTCCACGGCCGAGAGCCCCGGCAACAATACGGCAAATTCCTCGCCGCCGTAGCGCGCGGCGCAATCGCCGGCGCGCCTGACCGAATCCGAGATGCAGATGGCGACGCCGATCAGCACCTGGTCGCCGGCCTGATGTCCGAAGGTGTCGTTGTAGGATTTGAAATGGTCGGCATCGATCATCAGCAGCGCGAGCGGCAATTTCTGGCGCGCCGCGCGCCGCCACTCGCTGTCGATCGCGGCATCGAACTTGCGCCGGTTTTTCAGCCCGGTGAGCGCGTCGGTGGTCGCAAGCTCCTCGAGCTTGTCCTCCGCCTCGGCGCGGCGGCCGATTTCACGCGCGAGAAACAGCGTCACGGCGAGCACGAACAGGATCAGCACCAGCATGATGGCGCCGATCCGGGTCGCCTCCGTGCGCCAGAGGCTGAGGATGCTGTCCCATGGTTTTGCGACCAGCACGACCAGCGGCCGGGTGCCGTCGCGCCAGACGAACAGCCGCGGCCGCTGACCCGCCGCGCCCAGCGCCGTATACGATCCGCTCGATTCGGACAGCACGTGCCTCACGCTGGGCTTATCGCCGAGATTCTTGCCGATCACGTCGAGGTCGAATGGCGTCCGCATGATCACGGTGCCGTCGCGGCGCAGCACGGTGATGGTATCGTCCGGGCCGAGTTGCAGGCGGCCGAACAGCTCGTGAAAATAGCTGAAGCGGATCGATCCCGCGACCACGCCGAGAAAGCGTCCGTCGGCGCCGGTGATGCGCCGGCTGAGCACGATGGCGTAAGCGCCCTGATGCAGCGTCGGGCGGCTGATGAACAGGCCGGCGTCAGGATGGTCGCGATGAACCTGGAAGAACTCCTCGTCGGCGCGATTTTCGGACACCGGATCCGGCGTCGCAGCGTCGATGGTCAGCCGCCCTTCGGCGTCGAATACCTGGACCGCGCCGAAATGGTTGGTGGTCGCGGCATGATCGAACAGGATCAGCTGCCGAACCGATTTGCTGACGTCCCGGATCTCCGGCAGCATCATGCCGCTTGCGACGGCGCGCAGCGAAAGGTCGCAAAGCTCGACGTTGCGGTTGATGTCGGCGTTGATACCGGATGCAAGATTCTCCAGGGTCTGGCGCGCCAGTTCTTCCTCGCCGTGGCGCATGTCGAGCATGACGCTGGCGCAGATCGCGGAGAAGCCGATCACCGTCACCACGGACGAGACGATCAGCAACTTCGCTGATAACCGCCAGGGCCGGCTGGCGATGCTGTTGTGGCGTCCGAATCCCATCACGCGCTCCCGAGCCCGCCAGATACACCCTGAATCGTTGCGGCAGGCTTAAGTGACGACAACGATGCGTTAATAAGTTAACGATGGGTTGCCGGGATCGGGCGAAAGCCGCCCACACGGCATGACGGTTTCGAGCCACGTCACAACCAGGGATGCCCGTGAACGACTACGACGCGCTGCGCGATTATCTGAAGCAGCAGACAGTTCCCGAATTCGTGCTGAGCTTCGAGCGGATCGAGGCGATCATCGACGCGGCGCTGCCGCGCGCGGCGCACCGCGCGTCGTGGTGGGAGACGCTGCGCAGCCCGCAGGAAAAGATGCCGCAGCGCGAGGCCTGCCTCGCCGGCGGCTACATCGCGACCCGGCTGGCGGACGGCAAGAGCGTGCGGTTCAAGAAGATCTCAAGAAGGTGAAGTAGGGGCGGTTAAATCCGCAGCTGTCGCATCGCTCACCGTCCGTCATATGCGGGCTTGACCCGCGTATCCGTCAAGCTTCGCGAGAAGCATTCTTCGAAGCAGATGGATTGCCGGGTCACAGGCGGGCGGAAGCGACACCGTCCTTCAGGCGGCGATGCCCGGCAATGACGAGTTGCCCTAACTCGCCGCTTCGAGCCGTTCCTCGGTCAATAGCCGCATCGCGGCGTCGGCGTCCATCGGCTCGCCGAACGCAAAGCCCTGGGCGTATTCGCAGCCCAGTTGATAAAGCTCCACCGCGTCGGAATCGGTCTCGGCGCCCTCGGCGACCACGTCCATGCCGAGGTCGTGCGCCAGCGCGATGATCGATTTCAGGATCACCGGCCTGGTGCCGCGGCTGGTGGTGCGCACGAACGACTGGTCGATCTTGATGGTGTCGAACGGAAAGCGCTGCAGGTAGGCCAGCGACGAATGGCCGGTGCCGAAATCGTCCAGCGACAGTCCGGTGCCGAGTTCGCGGATCCGGGTCAGCATCTGCGCCGCATGTTCCGGGTTCTCCATGACCAGCGATTCCGTCAATTCCAGCTTCAGCGTGCCGCGCGCCACCGAGGAGCGCGACAGCACGGTGCGGATGTCGTGGATCAAATCGTGCCGCAACAACTGCCGCGAGGAGACGTTGACGCTGGCGAAGATCGGTTCGCGCGAACGCATCGCGCGCTGCCAGATCGCCAGCTGCCGCGCGGTCTGGTCCATCACGAACATGCCGAGATCGACGATCAGCCCGATCTCCTCGGCGATCGAGATGAATTCCACCGGCGACATCCGCCCCAGTTTCGGATGATCCCAGCGCGCCAGCGCCTCGAAGCCGGCGATCGAGCGATCTTCCAGCCGCACGATCGGCTGGTACAGGATGGTGATTTCCTGGCGCTCGATGGCGCGGCGCAATTCGGATTCCAGCGTCAGCCGGTCGGTCTTGCGCGCGCGCATCGCCGGCTTGTAGACGTCGATGCGGTCGCCGCCGATGCGCTTGGAATGATACATCGCAAGCTCGGCGTCCTTGATGATCTCTTCGGACAATTGCGTCTGCGGATCGCTCAGCGCGAGCCCGATCGAGGCGGTAAGGAAGATCTCGCGGTCGTTGAAGGCGATCGGCGCGCGGATGGTCTTGCGGATGGTTTCGGCGAAGGCGGTGATGCGCGCCTGATCCTGTTCCGACATCAGGATCAGGCCGAACTGGTCGCCGGAAAGCCGCGCCAGCGTGTCCTGCGGCTTCAGGATCCGGGTCAGCCGCCGCGCCAGCGTCAGCAGGATCGAATCGCCGACCGCGATGCCGACGGAATCATTGACCTGCTTGAAGCGGTCGAGATCGATCACCATCAATGTCGGCCGCAGGTTCGGCATGGTCTTGGCGAAATTGGCCACCGCGCCGAGGCGGTCGATGAACAATTTGCGGTTCGGCAGGCCGGTGAGATTGTCATGCACCGAATCGTGCAGCAGGCGTTCCTCGGCGTTCTTGGCTTCGGTGACGTCGGTCAGGGTGCCGACCACGCGCGAGACCTCGCCGTCGGAGCCGACCACCGGGCGCGCCTTCAGCGCGAACCACATGAAATGGCCGTCGGGCGTGCGCAGCCGGAAATCCTGCACCAGCCGGCCGCGGCGCTGGTCGAGCACGCTGTCGAGCGCGGCGCGGAACCGGTCCTGATCGAGCGGGTGCAGCACTTCGAGCCATTTCGCGGCGGGGCCTTCCAGCGTGCCGCGCTTCAATCCGAGCAGGCTTTCGGTCTCGGGGCTGGTGAACACCTTGTCGGCCGAGACGTCCCAGTCCCAGATCAGGTCGCCCGAGCCGGTCAGCGCCAGCGCGCGGCGCTCGACGTCGGAGACCACGCCGGTGGTCGCGCCGCCGCCGGCGAAGGCGTGCTGCATCACCGTAAATCCGATCAGCATCACGATCAGCACCAGGCCGCCGAGCAGCGCCGGGCCGACGATGTCGTTGGTGACGCTGCCGGCCACCGTCATGCCGGCCGCGATCACCCACACCACCAGCAGGAACCAGGTCGGGATCAGCAGCACCGCGCGATCGAACCCGTGGGTCGAGAGATAGACGATCAGCGCGAAGCCCGCGAACGCGATCAGCACCAGCGACATCCGCGCGATGCCCGAGGCCACCGCGGGATCGAACAACGCCAGCGCCACCAGCGAGCCGAGAAAGGCCAGCCAGCCGACGGTGATATGGGAATAGCGCACATGCCAGCGGCTGAGATTGAGATAGGCGAACAGAAACACCAGCAGCGTCGCGGCCAGGATCGCTTCGCCCGACGCGCGCCAGACCCGCTCGGCGTTGTTCGACATGTCGAACACCTTGCCCCAGAAGCCGAAATCGACGCCGATATAGACCAGCACCGCCCATGCCAGCGCGGCGGCGGCGGGAAACATGATGCTGCCCTTGACCACGAACAGGATGGTCAGCACCAGCGCCAGCAATCCGGAAATGCCGATCACGATGCCCTGGTACAGCGTGAACGAGTTGACCTTGTCCTTGTAGGCGTCGGGTTCCCACAGATAGAGCTGCGGCAATTTATCGGTGCGCAATTCCGCGACAAAGGTGATGACGGCGCCGGGATCGAGCGTGATGCGGAAGATGTCCGCGGTGGCGCTCTCCTGGCGCTCGGGACGGTCGCCGGTCGACGGCGTGATGGTGGCGATGCGCGACAATCCGAGATCGGGCCACAACAGCCCCGACGACACGATGCGATAATGCGGTGCGACGATCAGGCGGTCGAGCTGGTCGTCGGTGTTGTTGGCGAGCGCGAACACCACCCAGTTCTGGCCGCCTTCGCGGGCGCGGACTTCGATGCGGCGGACGATGCCGTCGGTGCCCGGCGCGGTGGAGACCTGAATGCGGTCGGTGTCGCTGCGCTGATGATCGAGCACCGCGGTGAGGTCGATCGCGGGCGCGTCGCCGCGGACGCTGACGGCGTCGAGGGCGCGCGCCGGCGATGCGGCGGCAACAATCATGAGGCCCAGCGCGAGGGGCGCAAGGCACCTGATCAGACGCAATGTCAGTTCTCCGCGATCAACAACGTTTCCGAGTGAAGCGAACCGCCCGGCGTGGCGCGATAAATGACATGAATGTGAGGGAAATCAAAGGGTTTCCAGCTGCCCCTTCGGCCGTGAGCGTTAAGTGACCAACACAATTTTGCCAATATGTTCGCTGGTCTCCATGCGCCGATGCGCGTCGGCGGCCTTTTCCAGCGGGAATGTGCTGTCCATCAGGGGTTTGACGCGCCCCTCGCGCAACAGCGGCATCACCTTGGCCTCGATCGCGGCGACCATCGCCGCCTTGTCCGCATTGCTGCGCGGGCGCAGCGTCGAACCGGTGTGGTGCAGTCTTTTCACCATCAGCCTGGCAAAATTAACGGTTGCCTTGGGGCCGCCGAGAAAGGCGATCTGGACCACCCGGCCGTCGACCGCGGCGGCGTCGTAATTGCGTTCGATGTAGTCGCCGCCGACCATGTCGAGAATGACGTTGGCGCCGGCCCCCGATGTCGCCGTCTTCACTTCGGCGACGAAGTCTTCGGTCTTGTAGTTGATGGCGCGGTCGGCGCCGAGCTTGAGACAGGCGTCGGCCTTTTCCTTCGATCCGACGGTGACGATCACCTTGGCGCCGAAGGCCTTGGCGAGCTGGATCGCCATGGTGCCGATGCCGGACGAGCCGCCATGGATCAGCAGCGTCTCGCCGGCCTTCAGCGCGCCGCGCTCGAACACATTGTGCCAGACCGTCATCAGCGTTTCCGGAATGGCGCCGGCCTCCAGCATCGACAGCGCCGAGGGCACCGCCATCGCCTGGGCATCCTGCGCGATGCAATATTGCGCGTAGCCGCCGCCGGCCACCAGCGACATCACCTTGTCGCCGAGCTTGTGCTTGCTGGCGCCGGCGCCGACCGCGACCACGTCGCCCGCAACTTCAAGGCCGGGCAGATCGCTGGCGCCGGGCGGCGGCGGATAGGCGCCCGAGCGCTGCGCGACGTCGGGACGGTTGACGCCCGCGGCGGCGACCTTGATCAGGATTTCGTCCGGTCCGGGCACCGGCACCGCGCGGGTCTCGGGCAAAAGCACCTCCGGACCGCCGGGCTTGCTGATGCCGATGACGGTCATTTGCGCGGGCAGCTTTTCCATGATTTGTCCTTGCGAAACGCGGGAATTCGTGAAGCAGGCACCTGATTAGCCAGCCGCGCTCCGGCTGGCAACCGTTTCACGGATCGTTGAGCACGGAGGAGAACGCATGGCCATCGAGGACGACGACAAGCCGAGAAAGAAAGTCACCCACGAGATCGGGCAGGACCTGTCGCTGCTGTCGGTCGAGGAACTTGCCGAGCGCATCGCGCTGATGACGTCCGGAGATCGAGCGGCTGCAGGTCGGCGATGACCAAAAAGCGCGCCTCAAAGGACGCCGCCGACAGCTTTTTCAAATCGTGAGAGCGCCCTGCTATCGATCCGTCATCCCGGCTCGCGCTTCGCTCGGCCGCGACGACCCGTGGAAAGGGTGTCGCCCGCATTGCATTCCACCACATACCATCCGCGGGTCGGCCAATGGCCGACATGGCAAACAAAGGCTGAAGAAAATCGCTCGTTTACGATCGGTTAAGCTTTCTCGCTTATGACTTGAATCGTCCTCTTTGGACACCGAGTGGCTCCTGTCCACTCTGTTTGACGCCTCCCTGTTATCAACTTCAAAGCCGCCGGAAACGGCGGCTCTTTTTTTGGGGCGTCTTCGGTTCCGCCACCGCACCAGCTGGAAACCATAAAAATGCTTGCGGCTGGACTCTCGTCCACGGGCGCGCAATGATTTGTTCATCATAAGCCGGCGCGCTTCAAGCCGGTGGCGTAAACAGTGGTGTGAGGCGTTAACCATGTCGGACCGTTCGCAAGGCGAAACCGCTCTCGTGCAATTCAGCGAGCGGCTGACCAACTCCGCGGCGTTCGGCACCCTGTTCCGGGAAGGCATGGATCTGGTCGAGGAGACCGCCGCCTATCTCGACGGGGTCGGCCGCACCGAGGCCAAGGCGCTCGACCGCTCCGTCAGCCTCACTTACGCGACCGAAAGCATGCGGCTGACCACGCGCCTGATGCAACTGGCGTCGTGGCTATTGCTGCACCGCGCGGTGAAGGAAGGCGAGATGACGCTGACCCAGGCCAATCGCGAAAAGACCAAGGTCAAGCTCAGCGCCGCCGATCCCGGCGCGGAAGACATGATCGAAAAGCTGCCGCAACAATTGCAGGACCTGATCGCCCGCTCGATGACGCTGCAAACCAAGGTTCGCCGTCTCGATACCACCATCCACGCGCCGGCGACGGAACGCGCCGCGATCGGCAATCCGCTGGTGCCGCAGCTCAATCGCCTGAAGGCGGCGTTCGAGCGCTAAGTTCTATCCCTTCGGCAACCCGAAACCGCCATTGCGAGGAGCCAGCGGGTCGCGCGAACCCGCGCCTGATGACAGGCTCCGCGACGACGCAATCCGGCTTTTGCGTGGTTTCTATCGATTGCCTCGCTTCGCCCGCAATGACGAATGTGGCCAAACAAAAACGCCCCGGCGAACCGGGGCGTTTTGACATCTGGCCACGGGCGCGAAGCCCCAGCAAGCATCAATCCTTCTTGAGGAAGCCCGAAAACTTCTTCTGGAACCGCGACACGCGGCCGCCGCGATCGAGCATCTGCTGGGCGCCGCCGATCCAGGCCGGGTGCGACTTGGAGTCGATATCGAGGTTCAGCTTGTCGCCAGCCTTGCCCCAGGTCGAACGGGTCTGGTACTCGGTGCCATCGGTCATCACGACCGTAATCATATGATATTCCGGGTGAATTTCGGCTTTCATGGCAGATCCTTCGGCGCGCCGGCGCCTGTCTTTAAAGTGGCTGTGGGGACGGATTTGGGCCGCTCTATAACGCAGCAGGCGCTGCAAAACAAGCCAAGTATGTTCCCTGCAGCTATCTTCCAGGATGGGTATCTGGCCGGATTTGCCAGCGGTGGCGGCGGAGCCTATCTGGGGAGGGCAGAAGCGATTGGTCAGATCTCATGAGCGCAGTGGAACGACTTGAAGACCGGCGTGGCGAAACGCCGCCGCGCGAACAGCAGCCACCGTCGGAGCCGCCTTCGATCGAGGCCGTGCTGACGCAGTCGCCGGCCAAAAGCAGCGCGCGGCTTCGTCCGCTGCTGGCGCTGGCGCCCTATGTGGCGCGCTACCGCGGCCGCGCGATCCTGGCGCTGATCTCGCTGACGATCGCCGCGATCACGACGCTGGTGGTGCCGGTCGCGGTGCGGCGCATGATCGACTTCGGCTTCACCCCCAAAGGCATCGCCATGATCAACAGCTATTTCAGCGTGATGATCGCGGTGGTCGCGGTGCTCGCCGGCGCCAGCGCGTCGCGGTATTATCTGGTGATGACGATCGGCGAACGCATCGTCGCCGATCTGCGGCGCGACGTGTTCGCTCATCTGATTTCGCTGTCGCCGGCCTTCTTCGATTCCGCGCGCAGCGGCGAACTGATCTCGCGCCTCACCGCCGATACCACCCAGATCAAATCCGCGGTCGGCGCATCGGTGTCGATCGCGCTGCGCAACGTCATGCTGTTCGTCGGCGCCACCGCGATGATGGTGATCACCAGCCCGCGGCTGTCGGGTTTCGTGCTGCTGGCGATCCCGTTGATCGTGATTCCGCTGGTGGCGTTCGGGCGCTGGGTGCGGCGGCTGTCGCGCGGCGCCCAGGATACGCTGGCGGACGCGACCGCCTATGCTTCCGAACTGATCGGCGCGATCCGCACCGTGCAGGCCTATACCAGCGAGCGGCTGGCCAATGCGCGCTTCGGCGGCGAGGTCGAGCAGGCCTATGAAGCGGCGCGCAGCTCGACCCGCGCGCGCGCGGTGCTGACCGCGATCATCATCTTCATCGTCTTCACCAGCGTGGTGCTGATCCTCTGGGTCGGATCGCATGACGTGCTGACCGGCGCCATCACCCCGGGCCGGCTCGGCCAGTTCGTCCTGTATGCGGCGTTCGCCGCGACCGGGCTCGGCCAGCTCAGCGAGGTCTGGGGCGAGGTCTCGGCGGCCTCCGGCGCATCGGAACGGCTGTTCGAAATCCTTCGCGTCAAATCGGCGATCACGGCGCCGGCTTCGCCGCGTGCGCTGCCGGTGCCGGCGCGCGGCGACGTCAGCTTCGACAATGTCAGCTTCGCCTATCCGACCCGGCCGGATGTCATGGCGGTCGATGGCGTTTCGCTGTCGGTGCGCGCCGGCGAGAAGGTCGCGATCGTCGGCCCTTCGGGCGCCGGCAAGAGCACGCTGTTTCATCTGCTGCTGCGGTTCTACGATCCGACACAGCGGCACCATCTCGTTCGATGGCGTTCCGATCAGGGCCGCCGATCCGCGCGAGGTGCGCGCGCGCATCGCGCTGGTGCCGCAGGACTCGGTCGCGTTCGCCGCGACCGCGCGCGAGAACATCCGCTTCGGCCGGCCCGACGCCGACCGACGCCGAGGTCGAGCGCGCCGCCGATCTCGCCCATGCCACCGAATTCATCCGCCGCCTGCCCGGCGGTTTCGAAGCGCAACTCGGCGAGCGCGGCGTGACATTGTCGGGCGGCCAGCGCCAGCGCATCGCGATCGCGCGCGCGATCCTGCGCGACGCGCCGTTGCTGCTGCTCGACGAGGCGACGTCGTCGCTCGATGCCGAATCCGAGACGCTGGTGCAGACCGCGCTGGAGGAATTGATGCGTCACCGCACCACGCTGGTGATCGCGCATCGCCTCGCCACGGTGTTGTCCTGCGACCGGATCATGGTGATGGATCAGGGCCGCATCGTCGAGCAGGGCACCCACGCCTCGCTGGTCGCCGCCAACGGGCTCTATGCACGGCTGGCGAGATTGCAGTTCGAGGGGGTGTGACCCCCGGTTCGTCATTGCGAGCGTAGCGGAGCAATCCATAGCCCTTCGTCGCGGAGCCTGTCATCGGGCGCGCGTTGGCGCGACCCGATGGCTCACAGCGATGACGACGTATCGTTACCCCTTCCACTCCATCCTCAGCACCGGTCGTCCCGAGGTCGGATTCACGTCCTCGCCGGCATGGACAAAACCGTTGCGTTCATAGAAGCGGATGGCGCGGCCGTTGTCGGTGTTGACCAACAGCGTGATGCGGTCCGGCGACAGGCGTTTGGCCTCGTCGACCAGCGCGGTGGCGAGCTCCGATCCCCAGTGATCGGGCGCGACCACCAGTTGATCGAGATAGCCTGACGAATCGACGGTGACGAACCCGACCAGCGCGCCGTCCTGTTCGGCGACAACGATGGCCGCTTTCGGCACCAGCTCGCCGCGCCAGCGCTCACGCCACCATGTCACGCGGGCGGCAAAATCGATTTCGGGATAGGCCCGCTGCCAGGTCGCCAGCCACAGCGCGATCGCCGCGTCTTCGTCCTCGACGCGATAGGGCCGCAGCAGAAACTCCGGCGTCCCCCTCACCGTTCCGTCAGCTTCAGCTCGATGCGGCGGTTGCGCTTGTAGGCGTCTTCGGTGGCGGCGGTGTCGAGCGGCTGGAATTCCGCGAACCCGGCCGCGACCAGCCGCTGCGCCGGCACGCCGAGCGAGATCAGATACTGCACCACCGAGATCGCGCGCGCCGACGACAATTCCCAGTTCGACTTGAACAGCGGGCTGCTGATCGGCCGCGCATCGGTATGGCCGTCGACCCGCAGCACCCAGGCGATTTCGGCTCGGAATCTGCTTGTCGAGATCGATCAGCGCGGTGGCCAGCTTGTCGAGTTCGGCGCGGCCTTCGGGCAACAAGCAAGCGCCTGTCCGGTGTCGAAAAATACTTCGGACTGGAAGACGAAACGGTCGCCGACGATCCGGATATCCGGACGGTTGCCGAGGATGGTGCGCAGCCGGCCGAAGAATTCCGAACGGTAGCGCGACAATTCCTGCACCCGCTGCGCCAGCGCCACGTTCAGCCGCTGTCCGAGATCGGCGATCCGGCCTTGCGATTCCTTGTCGCGTTTTTCCGAGGCGTCGAGCGCTTCCTCGAGCGCGGCAAGCTGGCGGCGCAGCGCGCTGATCTGCTGGTTCAGCACCTCGATCTGCGCCAGCGCGCGCGCCGATACCTGCTTTTCGGAATCCAGCGCCTTGTTGAGTTCGCTGGCGCGGCCGGCGGCATCATTGCCCGTGCTGGCGAGGCCTTCATAGAGACCCTTGACGCGATCGCGCTCGGCCTCCGCGGAAGCCAGCCCGGCGCGCAGCTGCGCGACCTGGTCGTCGAGATTGAGCTTGCCGAGTTTTTCCAGCGACAACAGATCGTTCAGCTGCGCGAGCTTGGCGTTGAGCTGCTCCAGCGCCTTGTCCTTGCCGGTGACCTCCTGCGACAGGAAGAACTGCACCACCAGGAACACCGACAGCAGAAACACGATCGAGAGCACCAGCGTCGACAGCGCGTCGACGAAGCCCGGCCAGTAGTTGAATCCGGTCTCGTTGCGGCGGGCGCGTGCAAGGGCCATTGAGAATTCTCCGCTGTAGGACTCTATCTCGAGTGCAGGTCCACCTCTCCCGTGGGGAGAGGCCCAACCCTCTCTCATCGAAGTCGGATATATCCGATTTCGACAAACTTGAATGCCCAATTCGGGTAAACCCGAGTTGGGCGGGAGAGGAAGCGCGTTTTCGTCGCCCCAACGTTTCGCACCACGCTAACTGTTCTCGGGCTGGCGCGCGATCCGCTCGAGCAATTTCTTGATCTCGCGGTTCTGCTCGCCCTGGCCGTCGGCCCATTCGCGGATCATCTGCTGCTCGGTGCGCATATGCGCGACCAGGCCCTGAATGGCTTCGGCGAGATTGGCCATCGCCGCGGTGGTGCCGCGGTTACTGCCGCCTTCCTCCATGGTCGTGCGCAACCGTTCGATGGCGTTCTGCAGGTCGCCGCCGGCGCCGGCGGCGGTCTCGCCGGAATATTCGCGCACCGTGGAAGCGAGCCAGTCTTCGAGGTCGGTATAGAAGCGGTTCTGCGCCTGGCTCGATTGCAGGTCGAGAAAGCCGAGAATCAGCGAGCCGGCGAGCCCGAACAGCGACGACGAAAACGAAATGCCCATGCCGCCGAGCGGCGCGGCCAGACCTTCCTTCAGGGTGTCGAACAGGGCGCCGGCGTCGCCGCCGACCTTGAGGCCGTCGATCACCTTGCCGACCGAGCCGACGGTTTCGATCAGGCCCCAGAAGGTGCCGAGCAGTCCGAGGAACACCAGAAGGCCGGTCATGTAGCGCGAAATGTCGCGGGCCTCATCGAGCCGGGTGGCGATCGAATCCAGCAGATGCCGCATGGTCTGCTGCGAGATCGTCATCCGCCCGGTGCGCTCGCCGCCGAGGATCGCCGCCATCGGCGCCAGCAGCGTTGGGGTGCCGTTCGATCGCCAGGCCGGGATCGGCGATGCGGAAATTGTTGACCCAGGCGACTTCCGGATAGAGCCGGATCACCTGGCGAAACGACAGGATGGTGCCGATCAGCGAGCACGAGCGCCGATCAGCGCGTTGAGGCCGGGATTGGCGAAGAACGCCAGCACGATCTGCTTGTAGAGCACCACCATCACCAGCGCGCACAGCACCAGGAACACCAGCATCCGCACCAGGAAAATCCGGGGCGAGGACAGCTTGCTCAGTTCGATTTCCATCGCGGAGCGGGAGGAGGGGCCTGAAGGCATCGGCTGATCGTCACCTGTTGCGGGAGGAGCGCTTTCGGGCACCAATATGGCACAGCGGTGCCGGGAAAAAAGGCCAGTTGCGCTCCGTTGGGGGCGAGAACATGGAACTTCGGCGTGAAACCGGGCTTAGACCCGCAGCGTATTTCACAAATCTTTGACGCCTCAGCCGTTTAACGGGTCATTTGCATGATCGTTTTGTATCTCGAGGCCTTGGCTGCGATCGCGCTGTCCCTGTCGGTCCTGATGGCGGGCGCATGGATGGTGCAGCAGCGCACCGGCAATTCCGGCTGGGTCGATACCATCTGGACGTTCTCGCTCGGGCTGGTCGGCGCCGGCAGCGCGCTGTGGCCGATTGCCGGCGCCGCCCAACCCGCGGCAATGGCTGGTCGCGGCCTGGTGGCGATCTGGTCGATCCGGCTCGGCTCCATATCGCGGCGCACCGCCGGGATCACCGACGATCCGCGCTATGCCGCCTTCGCCCGCGAATGGGGCGTCGATTCGCCGCGCCGGATGTTCGTGTTTCTGCAAAATCAGGGTTCGGATCGATCCCGCTGGTGTTTGCGATTTTCGTGCGGCGCGGTTTCCGCTGCGCGCTGCGGCTCAGGATTATCTCGGCGCGCTGATCCTGTTGTCGGCATCGCCGGCGAGGCGCTCGCCGACGCGCAGCTCAAAAATTCCGCACGATCCCGCCAACCAGGGCCGGGTTGCGACGTCGGGCTGTGGCGCTGGTCGCGCCATCCGAATTATTTCTTCGAATGGTTCGGCTGGCTGGCCTATCCCGTGATCGCGATCTCGCCGACTATCCTGGGGCTGGGCGACTTGCTGGCGCCGGTCTTCATGTACTGGATCCTGGTGCACGTCACCGGCATCCCGCCGCTGGAGCGCAGATGCTGCGCTCGCGCGGCGAGCGCTACCGCGACTATCAGTCGCGCACCAGCATGTTCTTTCCGCTGCCACCGCAAAAGGGAGTGGTCACATGAGCTTCGTCTCCAATTATCGGACCGCCGAACGGGTGCCGCTGCCCGACGTCATCATTCGCGCCGCGATCCAGCGGCTGTGCTCGCGCACCGCGACGCGGCTGGCCAGCGGCAATGCGGAAGCGATGCCTCGTTTGCCGACGAAATGGCGGCGCGTGCCATTGCCGAACACACCGACGAGGCCAACGCCCAGCACTACGAAGTGCCGGCGGCATTCTTCGCCCGCGTGCTCGGCCCCAACCGCAAATACTCCTCCTGCTTCTACAAGGAGCCCAAGTCCACGCTGCAGGAGGCCGAGGAGGAAGCGCTGCGCCAGACCGTCGAACACGCCGATCTCGCCGACGGGCAATCGATCCTCGAACTCGGCTGCGGCTGGGGCTCGCTGTCGCTGTGGATGGCGCGGCAATTTCCAAATTCGCAGGTTACCGCGGTGTCGAATTCGCATTCGCAACGGAATCCATATCGAGGGCGAGGCCGCGTCGCGCGGATTGAAGAATCTCCGCGTCGTCACCGCAGGACATGAACGTGTTCGACCCCGGAGCGCCGGTTCGACCGCATCGTGTCGGTCGAAATGTTCGAGCACATGATGAACTGGCGCGAATTGATGACGCGGGTGCAAATCATGGCTGGCGCCGGACGGCCGTTTCTTCCTGCACATCTTCACCCACCGTTCCGGCGCCTATCTGTTCGATCGCGCCGACGGAGAGGACTGGATCGCGCAGCATTTCTTCACCGGCGGGGTGATGCCGAGCCATCATCTGATCCGGCAATATGCCGATCTGTTCGAGGTCGAGAAGGAATGGCGCTGGAGCGGCACGCACTATCAGCGCACCGCGCTCGACTGGCTCGCCAATTTCGATTCGCAGCGCGACGAGATCGAAGGCCATTCTGCGCAAGGTCTACGGCAGCGACACGAGCCTGTGGATGCGGCGCTGGCGCTGGTTCTTCCTCGCCACCGCAGGGCTGTTCGGTTACGCCGACGGCAGCGAATGGGGCGTCAGCCATTTCAGGATGAAGAAGGGGTAGTCAGTAATTCGCGACGTTCCCCGGACGCTGCGCAGTGCGCTGCTGATCCGGAGTCCACATGGTTCCGTCTGCGAGAGTGGATACCGGCTTGGCGGAGCCGCGTAACCGGACGGTGCTTCGCATCGCCGGGAGAACGCTGCGCCGCGTCCGGGACACGAGACCATCGCCTACTTCCCGAGCGGCTTCAGAATCTTCACCAGTTCGGCATGGACGAATTCATTGCCGCAGATCACGTTGCCGGTCTTGAGCGGATCGTCGTCGCCCTCGATGCCGCTGACGATGCCGCCGGCTTCGCGCACCATGATCTGCCCGGCCGCCATGTCCCATGGCTGCAGGTTGCGTTCCCAATAGCCGTCGAACCGGCCCGCGGCGACGAAGGCCATGTCGAGCGAGGCCGCGCCGAACCGGCGCAGGCCGGCGACCTTGTTCTGAATCGCGGTCATCTCGGCGCGCGACAGATCGTGGTCGCCGCGTCCGATATGCGGCAGGCCGCAGGCGATCACGCATTCGTCGAGCTTGCGGCGGCCGGCGACGCGCAGCCGCTGTATCGTTGAGGAAGGCGCCCTTGCCGCGCTCGGCGATATAGAGGTCGTCATTGGCGGGATTGTAGATCAGGCCGGCGATGATGGTGCCCTCGCGCTGCAGGCCGATCGAAATCGCGAATTGCGGGATGCCGTGCAGGAAGTTCGTGGTGCCGTCGAGCGGATCGACGATCCAGGTGTGGCTCTTGTCCTCGCCTTCGCGGGTGCCGCCCTCTTCGCCGATGAAGCCGTAGCCCGGCCGCGCCTTGATGAGGTCGGTCGTACAGCATCTCCTCGGCGCGCTTGTCGGCCATGGTGACGAAATTGGCGGGTCCCTTCAGCGACACCTGAAGATTTTCGACCTCGCCGAGATCGCGCTTGAGGCTGCGGCCGGCGCGGCGCGCGGCTTTGACCATGACGTTGATAAGGGCTGAATGCTGCATGATCTCGGCTTGTGATTGAGGTTCGACGAAAAGCGCTCCCTCCTCGGGAGCAGGGCGGCCGCGATGCAGCCCGGACTGGGTGCCCTGCGGTTGGGGTGGCGTCAAGGCGGATCATTTGGTGCCGAGCCATTTGCGCGCCGCCGCCTCGGCCTTGGCGCGATCCTCCGGGCTCAGATCCGCGAGCGCCTCGTCGAGCATGGGGTCGCCCTTACCGGCGGTTTTCGCGACAAGGTGCCATTTCAGACCCTCGATCTTGTCCATCGGGGTCGCCCCGTCCGTTCACCAGCACCCAGGCGAGGCGGTTTTGCGCGATCGGGCTGTTTTGTCTGGCGGCCTTGCGCAACAGCGCCACCGCGGCGGCCTGGTTCTTCGGCGTGCCGGTGCCGTTATAGAGCGCGATGGCGTATTCGACCTCGGCGTCGACATTGTCGGCGAGCGATGCCGCCTGCAGCAGCCGCACCGACTTTTCGACGTCCTTCGCGACGCCGGTGCCTTCCTTGTAGAAGGTGGCCAGCGCATATTGCGCTTCCGGGTTGCCGGCGTCGGCGGCGATGCGAAGCAATTCCGCCGAGCGTTTGACGTCCTGCGGCAGCGTCTGGCCGTCGAGATAGAGCAGCGCCAGATTGTAGGCCGCCTTCGGCTCGCCGAGCTTGGCCGAGGACGCCAGCAATTTCACCGCTTCCTCGCGGTTGATAGGGCCGCCGCGCCCGGCGAGGCGAAGCATCGCCAGCGCGAACATGGCCTCGCGGTCGCCGGCGTCGGCGGCGCGCTTGTACCAGTCGGCGGCCTTGGCATAGTCGCGCTTGACGCCCATCGCGTTGGCATAGAGCTCGCCGAGCATCGTCATCGCCTTCGGATCGCCCCGTTCCTGCGCGCGTTTGGTCGCGAGATCGAATGCGGTCTTGTACTGTCCGCGCTGATAAGCGCCGTACACCAGGTCGACATTGGGATTGTCAGGCTCCGGCGCTGGGGTCACGGTCGCCGCATCCGGCGTTGCCGCAGGTTTCGGCGTCGCGGCCGCGGGCTTGCCGGTTGGCGCGTGTGGTTTGGCTTTCGGCTTCGGAGCCCGCTTGGTCGCCGCCGGCGGCGTTTGCGCGCCAGGAGGCGTCAGCGAGACCTGCGCCGCGGCACCGCCTGCCGCCAGCAGCAGACAGCTTGCGAGGATCGATATGGGGCGCAGGATCTTCATTTCCGGCGCTATTCCTGTTCGGCTTTGGCCGTTGCGGACGTCGCGGCATGCGCCTGTTGGATCGCCTGCTCGCACGTCCACCAGCGCCGCCGCCGCGCCGCGCGGATCGGCCCAGATGAAATCGCCGACCAGCACGAAATCCGCCCCGGCTGCGGCAAATTCGCGGGCTTCCTCGCGTGAGGCCGCAAAGCCGACGCAGGGAGGTTCGAACAGTTCGGCCCACCATTGCAGGCGCTCGGCGATCGCCTCGATCGAAGGCCGCTGCCCGCCGGCATCGGGCTCGCCGAACAGCACGTAATCCGCGCCGGCTTCGCCCGCGGCCATCGAATCGTGCCGCGTCGTCAGTCCGCCGACGCCGGCGATGCGGTCGGGTTTCAAGGTCGGCAGCGCCTCTTCCATGGCTTCGAATGCCGGTCAGATGTGCGCCATCGGCGCCGGCGCGGGCGACCAGTTCGACATGGCCATCGAGCAAAAGCTGCGGCGCCGCTGTCCTGGATCGCGGGCGCCAGCGCCTTGACGCGCGAAATCATGGTGCGCTGGTCGGTCGGCTTCAGCCGCAGCAGCACGGCTGCGACATCGGCCGCCGCGAGCAAGCCCGGGAGGCTCCGCGAGCAACGCCGACGGATCGTCCAGAACAGGCGTCGCGAGATAGAGACGCGGCACGGGGCGCGGCGGGGGTTTAGTGGCCATGATGTCGGCTTGATGCCCCCGGACTGCGGCCAAAAAAGGGGCGGGGCGGATCCCGCGGCTGCAACCTCATGCGACCTTCGGATCAAGCTCGCCCCTGACGTAGCGCGACGCCATCTCGGCCGGTGGTCAGTACTTTCTTGAACTTGCTGGCCTGGCCCGCGGTGTTGAATTCCTGCAGCCGCTGCTTGCAAAGCCTGGTCATCGCTTCCATCGCCGGCTTGAGATATTTGCGCGGATCGAATTCGCCGGGATCCTCCTTCAGCACCTTGCGGATCTGGCCGGTCATCGCCATCCGGTTGTCGGTGTCGATGTTGATCTTGCGGACGCCGTTCTTGATGCCGCGCTGGATCTCGGACACCGGCACGCCCCAGGTCGGCTTCATCTTGCCGCCATTGGCGTTGATGATGTCCTGCAGGTCCTGCGGCACCGACGACGAACCATGCATCACCAGATGCATGTTGGGCAGCCTGCGGTGAATTTCCTCGATCACGTTCATGGCCAGAATGTCGCCGTCCGGCTTGCGGGTGAATTTATAGGCGCCGTGCGAGGTGCCCATCGCGATCGCCAGAGCGTCGACCTTGGTCTCCTTGACGAACTTGACCGCCTCGTCGGGATTGGTGAGCAGCTGGTCATGGGAGAGCTTGCCCTCGGCGCCGTGGCCGTCTTCCTTGTCGCCCATCCCGGTCTCGAGCGAACCCAGCACGCCGAGTTCGCCCTCCACCGAAATGCCGCCGAGATGGGCCATGTCGGTAACGGTTTTGGTGACGCCGACATTGTAGTCCCAGTCGCGCGGCGGTCTTGCCGTCGGCCTTCAGCGAGCCGTCCATCATGACCGAAGTGAAACCGGCCTGGATCGCGGTCATGCAGGTGGCGGGGCCGTTGCCGTGGTCGAGATGCACGCAGACCGGTATCTGCGGATAGATTTCGGTGACCGCATCCATCATGTGCCGGAGCATGATGTCATTGGCGTAGGAGCGCGCGCCGCGCGAGGCCTGGATGATGACCGGCGCGTCGAGGCCGGAGGCGGCGTCCATGATGGCCAGCGCCTGTTCCATGTTGTTGATGTTGAAGGCCGGCACGCCGTAGTCGTGCTCCGCCGCGTGGTCGAGCAATTGACGCAACGTGATCCGAGCCATGAATGATGTTCTCCGCGTTATGCTGACAGCAGGCTGTCACCGTTTCAGAAACCAGGCCAGCCGGTTCTCAGGCAATCCCAAGAAGGCTGCAAGGGCGCGATCGCCCCGATCGCCGGCAAATCACCGAGGCGCCGCCCTTCATTTTCAACTTCGATCTGGCAGCTTCCTTCAAACCCCGAGGGCGCCGGTTTGGCCAGGTCACTTTGCCCTCAAAACCTCGACGCCCGGCAAGGGTTTGCCTTCCATCCATTCCAGAAACGCGCCGCCCGCGGTCGAAACATAGCTGAAATCGCCGGCCACGCCGGCCTGGTTGAGCGCCGCCACCGTATCGCCGCCGCCGGCGACCGAGATCAGCTTCCTGGCCTTGGTCCGCTCTGCCGCGTGCTTTGCCGCCAGCATGGTGCCGCGGTCGAACGGCGTCATTTCGAACGCGCCGAGCGGGCCATTCCAGACCAGCGTCGCGGCGTCGTCGATCGCCGCATTGATCCGCGCGATCGACCGCGGTCCGACGTCGAGGATCATGCCGTCGGCGGGGATCGCATCGAGGCCGTAGGCATGGGACGGCGCATTGGCGGCGAAGTGAAACGCGACCACCGCGTCGACGGGGAGGATGATGGCGCAATTCGCGGTTTCCGCCTTGTCGATGATCCGCAGCGCGGTTGCCGCGAGGTCCTTTTCCGCCAGCGACTTGCCGATGCCGATGCCCTGCGCATGCAGGAAGGTATTGGCCATGCCGCCGCCGATCACCAGCGCATCGACCTTGCTGACGAGGTTTTCCAACAGGTCGATCTTGGTGGAGACCTTGGCGCCGCCAATGATCGCAATCACAGGCTTGGTCGGCGCTTCCAGCGCCTTAGCCAACGCGACGAGTTCGGCCTGCATGGTGCGTCCGGCATGCGCCGGCAATCGGTGGCCGAGGCCTTCGGTGGAAGCGTGGGCCCGGTGCGCGGCCGAGAACGCATCGTTGACCCAGATATCGCCGAGTTTTGCGAGTTCGGCGACGAAGGCCGGGTCGTTGTTCTCCTCTTCCTTGTGGAAGCGGGTATTTTCCAGGCACAGGATGTCGCCGTCCTGCATCGCCATGACAGCTTTTTCGGCCACTTCGCCGACGCAGGCTTCCGCGAATGCCACCGGCTTGTTGATCACCTGCGCCAGCGCCGCGGCAACCGGCTTCAGCGAGTCCTTGGCGTCGCGCCCCTTGGGCCGGCCGAAATGCGCCAGCAGGATCACCTTGCCGCCCTTGCCGGAGATCTCGGTGATGGTGGACGAAATACGCTCGAGCCGGGTGGCGTCGGTGACGCGGCCATTCTCCATCGGCACATTGAGATCGACGCGCAGCAGCACGCGCTTGCCCTTTACGTCGACGTCATCGAGGGTTCGGAATGATGTGGTCATTTCAGACTCTTGTCCCGGGCGCTGCGCGGCGCGAAGCGGTGCACTGCAGAACCGGGACCCATGTTGGTGCCAGGCCCCGGCTCTGCGGAGCAGCGTGACCGGACGATGCTTCGCATCGCCGGTAGAACACTGCACTGCGTCCGGGACGCGAGACTTACAGCAGTTTCCCCATCGCCACGGCGGTGTCGGCCATGCGGTTGGAAAAACCCCATTCATTGTCGTACCACGACATCACCCGCACCAGCGTGCCGTTCTGCACCTTGGTCTGATCCATATGGAAGGTGGACGAATGCGGGTCGTGGTTGAAGTCGATCGAGACGTTGGGCGCGGTGGTGTAGCCGAGGATGCCCTTCATCTGCTGTTCGCTGGCGCGCTTCATCGCCTCGTTGATTTCCTTCACGTCGGTCTTGCGCTGCGCTACGATCTTGAGATCGATCACCGAGACGTTCGGGGTGGGGACGCGGATCGCGACGCCGTCAAGCTTGCCCATCAGTTCCGGCAGAACCAGGCCGATCGCCTTGGCCGCCCCGGTGGAGGTCGGGATCATCGACATCGCAGCAGCCCGGCCGCGATAGAGGTCGCTGTGCAAGGTATCGAGCGTCGGCTGATCGCCGGTATAGGCGTGGATCGTGGTCATGAAGCCGGTCTCGATGCCGACGGTGTCGTTCAGCACTTTTGCGACTGGCGCGAGACAATTCGTGGTGCAGGAGCCGTTGGAAACGACGAGATGCTCCTTGGTGAGCTTGTCGTGATTGACGCCGTACACGATCGTCATGTCGGCACCGTCGGACGGCGCCGACACCAGCACGCGCTTGGCTCCGGCGACAAGATGCGCCGAGGCCTTGGCCTTGGCGCTGAAGATACCGGTGCATTCCAGCGCGATGTCGATGCCGAGGTCTTTCCACGGCAAGGTGTTGGGATCGCGGTGTGCGGTGACCTTGATCTTGCCGTTGCCGAGGCTGATCGAATTGCCGTCGACGGTCACGGTGCCGGGAAAACGGCCATGCACGGAATCGAAGCGCAACAGATGGGCGTTGGTCTCGACCGGGCCGAGGTCGTTGATGGCGACAACCTCGATATCCCCGCGCTTGGCCTCGTAGATGGCCCGCAGGACGTTGCGGCCAATACGGCCAAATCCGTTGATCGCGACCCGGACTGCCATTCAATGTCTCCTCAAAGGTTCAAAAATCCCACGTTTTTGCGGCCGATTTGGCCGATTCTCGGCAAGTTCACGCCCTGAACAAACGATCGTTGCGATGCATCATAATCCGGGACGGTACGACAGCGCTACTTCCCATTCAGGCCCCTTGCAGGCCCTTTGTCGCAGCTTCAACCACCGCCGCGGCGGTGATGCCGAAATGCGGGTAGAGGTCCTTGGCCGGGGCGCTGGCGCCGAAGCCGGTCATGCCGATGAAGATGCCATCCGGCCCGATCACCGCGTCCCAGCCGAACCGGACCGCGGCTTCGATCGCAATCTTGACCGGGGCGTTGCCGATGATCGCCTTGCGCTGCGCCTTCGGCTGCTCCAGCAGCAGATCGAGCGAGGGCACCGACACCACCCGGGTCGCGATGCCCTTTGCTGCAAGCTGTTTCTGCGCGGCGATGGCGATTTCGACTTCCGAACCCGACGCGTACAGCGAGACCCTGGCCTCGCCCTGCGGGGCGATCAGTTCATAGCCGCCATGGCGGCACAAATTGTCGGCGCCGGCTACCGTGCGCGACGGGGTCAGGTTTTGCCGGGACAGTGCCAGCACCGTCGGGCCGTTGGTGTTTTCCAGCGCCAGCTGCCAGCATTCCGCGGTCTCGACGGTGTCGGCCGGGCGGAACACCCGCAAATTCGGCATCGCGCGCAGGGCGGGGAGGTGCTCGACCGGCTGGTGAGTCGGGCCGTCTTCGCCAAGGCCGATCGAATTGTGGGTCATGATGTAGACCACCGGCGCATGCGACAGCGCCGAAATCCGGATCGCGCCGCGCGCGTAGTCGGTGAAGCACAGGAAGGTGCCGCCGGCCGGCGCAAAGCCGCCATGAAGGGCGAGGCCGTTCATGGCGCCGGCCATGCCCATCTCGCGGATGCCGTAATGGATGTAGCGGCCGCTGAAATCGTCCGGCGTCACCTCCTTCAAGCCCTTGGTCCGGGTGTTGTTGGACGGCGTCAGATCGGCCGATCCGAGCACCAGTTCCGGCAC
This sequence comes from uncultured Alphaproteobacteria bacterium, assembly GCA_963734795.1. Taxonomy (GTDB): domain Bacteria; phylum Pseudomonadota; class Alphaproteobacteria; order Rhizobiales; family Xanthobacteraceae; genus Bradyrhizobium. Next base: position 171,180 of record CAVTIW010000002.1, on the reverse strand, counting down.
CGCGGGCACCAGCACGTCGAGCGCGAGCTCGCTGGCCTTGCGGGTGGCGACCGTCGGCGGATCGGCGATCAGCTTTTCCTTGAGCTTGCGGACCGTCTCGGCGAGGCTTGCCGGGCGCTTGCGATCGATCACGCGGCGCTGGAATTCGTCGCGTGACGCGACCGGCATCGCATCGAAGCGCAGCCGCCAGTCGGCATGCGCGCTGGCGCCCTGCTTGCCGACGGCGCGCCATGCCTGCAGCACGTCGTCGGGAATCTCGAACGGGCCGTAATTCCAGCCCAGCGCCTTCTTGGCGCCGGCGAGCTCCTCGGCGCCGAGCGCCTCGCCATGGGCCTTGTTAGTGCCGGCCTTGTGCGGCGCGCCGAAGCCGATGGTGGTCTTGCAGGCGATCAGCGAGGGCCGGTCGGAGGCCTGCGCCTGGGTGATGGCGGCGGCGATCGCCTTCTGGTCGTGGCCGTCGACATGGACCGCATTCCAGCCATGGGCCTTGAAGCGCGCCACCTGGTCGACATTGTCGGTCAGCGTGATCGGGCCGTCGATGGTGATGCCGTTATCGTCGTACAGGAAGATCAGCTTCGAGAGCTTGAGGTGGCCGGCGAGCGCCAGCGCTTCATGGCTGACGCCTTCCATCAGGTCGCCGTCGGAGCACAGCACGTAGGTGTGATGATCGACGATATCCTGGCCGAATTCGGCCGCCAGCAGCCGCTCGGCCAGCGCCGAACCGACCGAGAAGGCGACGCCCTGGCCGAGCGGACCGGTGGTGGTCTCGACGCCGGAGGTGAGGACATTCTCGGGATGCCCGGGCGTTTTGGAGCCGAGCTGGCGGAAACGCTTGATCTGGTCGAGCGTCATCTCGGTATTGCCGGTGAGATACAATAGCGCATACAGCAGCATCGAGCCGTGCCCGGCCGACAGGATGAAGCGGTCGCGGTCCGGCCATTTCGGGTCGGCGGCGTCGAATTTCAGGAATTGCGTGAACAGCACGGTGGCGATGTCGGCCGCGCCCATCGGCAGGCCGGGATGGCCGGAATTGGCCTTCTCGACGGCGTCCATTGCAAGCGCGCGGATTGCATTGGCCATACGGGAATGATCGACGAGCGCCATGATGAAAATCCGCCTGATGTGAGGTGCTTGGCGATCCGCCGGATCAGCGGATGCCGCGGCACAAGCGTGGTGGCAACAAAGAAGCCGGCGCTGGATAGCATCAGTATTCCCGGACTCCAAGCTTGTGCAACGCACTGCAGGGTCGAAAAGTTGCTTTGCGGTGCATAGTTCCGGAGCGGCGTTGCGCTGGCCTCGCTTGCCACGTAAATTTCGTTGCCTAAACGCTTGCCGAACCGCGGATTTTGCTGTGCGGCTGGCTTACCCAAGGTCTGGGCTGTCTGCATGAACGATCGTCCCGCCAACGGTTCCGGCAACGCCGAGCCAGCATCGGCCGATATCGACGCCGCGACGCGGCGGCTGATGACGGCGCTCGATGCGCTGGAAAGCGCGGTCGAGCGCCGGCGCGAGGCCGACCGCGACGAGAACGAACTGGCGACCCGGATTCAGGCGCTGGGCGCGGATCGATCGCGGCTGGCCGACGAACTCGACGGATCGCTGGTGAAATCGCGGCGGCTGGAGCGCACCAATCGCGAAATCGCCGAAAGGCTGGATGCGGCGATCGACACCATCCGCGCCGTGCTCGATGCGGGAGAGACCTGATGAGCCATATCAACGTCACCATCAACGGCCGGCAATACCGGATGGCCTGCGAGGAAGGGCAGGAAGCGCGGCTGCTGCAACTGGCGGAAGGCTTCGAGGCGCGGATCGGAAGCCTGCGCGGCAAGTTCGGCGAAATCGGCGACGCGCGCCTGACCGTGATGGCGGCGCTGACGGTCTCCGACGAACTGATCGACGCCGGTCAGCGCATCCGCAGCCTCGAAGAAGAACTCGAGGCGCTGCGCGACATCCGGGCGGTGGCGGCGGATCGTGCCAGGGCGACCCAGACCGCGGTGGCCAACGCGCTGAACGCCGCCGCCGAGCGCATCGAGAAGACCACGCAAGTGCTGAACCGCACCATCGGCGGCGGCGTCGCGATCGGTTGACCGCAAACTCACCCTGCCGCTGCAGGGAGGTTAAAGAAGCGCGACTTGCCGATCTCTGAACACCAACGAGCCGATTCGTTCAAACGAGGACATCGTCCGCGTTAGCGCTGGCGGTTCGCTCTCATAGCGCCTACATTGCGAGAGCGAAGCTGCGTCGCGCGTCAGGAGCCACATATCCCCGGGGCCTTATCGATCCTTCAGGGAACTGTCCCTGGCCAGGTCCGTGGACTTGGTCACATGGTGCCCACCTACTTTCGTAGGGAACTCCGGGATCGAGCGCTCCAACGGCCATCGCGGCTTCGCACTTTTCTTTTTTGGATATCGTCTCTTTTTAGATATCGTCGTCATGACCGGGCATAGCCGTCCGAAGGACGGCGTCGCTTCCGCTGGCCTATTGTCCCGGCCATCGACGTCTTTAGCATGCGCACGAAAGAAAGACGTGGATGCCCGGCACAAGACCGGGCATGACGGTGGTGGATGTCGAGCCCTTCTGCTCCCCTGGAAATGCAAAAAGCCAACCTCCGCGCCGCAGCGCTGGCGAGGCGCGATGCGTTGAGCGGCGCGCACCGCGGCGCCGCGGCGCAGGCCATCGCGGCGCGCGGACTGCCGGTTGCGATCTTGCCTGGCACGGTTGTCGCCGGCTATTCGCCGATCCGCAGCGAGATCGATCCGGTCCCCTTGATGCGCGCGCTCGCCGCGCAGCGTGTGCAGCTGGCGCTGCCGGCGATCGCAGCGCGCGATCAGCCGCTGAGATTTCGCGCCTGGTCTCTCGACGACAGGCTGGTGCGCGGCCCGCTCGGCATTCCCGAGCCATCGCCGGAAGCTACTGAGATCATTCCCGACATCGTGCTGGTGCCGCTGGCGGCGTTCGACCGGTCGGGCCACCGGATCGGCTATGGCGCCGGACATTATGACCGCAGCCTCGCGCCATTGCGTGCCGCGCGGAAAATCGTCGCCATCGGCCTTGCTTTTGCCACGCAGGAAATCGAGGCGGTGCCGGCGCTGCCGCACGACGTGGCGCTGGATTATGTGCTAACGGAAGCGCAACTGTTCGATTTCCGGAGTTCCTGATTTGCGCATTCTGTTCGTCGGTGACGTGGTCGGCAGGGCCGGGCGCACCGCCATCTCCGACCATTTGCCCGGTATGATCCGCGACTGGGCGCTCGATCTCGTCATTGTCAACGGGGAGAACGCCGCCGGCGGCTTCGGCATCACCGAGGCGATCTACCAGGAATTCCTCGACGCCGGCGCCGACGCCGTCACGCTCGGCAACCATTCGTGGGATCAGCGCGAGGCGCTGGTGTTCATCGAGCGCGCCCCGCGGCTGGTTCGCCCGGCGAATTTTCCCAAGGGCACGCCGGGCCGCGGCGCCGCGCTGGTCGACACCAAGAGCGGCAAGCGCGCGCTGGTCATCAACGCCATCGGCCGCGTCTTCATGACGCCGTTCGACGACCCGTTCGCCGTCCTCAGCCGCGAACTCGAAGCCTGTCCGCTGCGCGAGGCGGCGGACGCCATCGTGGTCGATTTCCATGGCGAGGCTTCAAGCGAAAAGCAGGGCATCGGATTTTTCTGCGACGGCCGCGCCAGCCTCGTGGTCGGCACCCACACCCATGTCCCGACCGCCGACCACCGGATTCTTTCCGGCGGCACCGCCTACATGACCGACGCCGGCATGACCGGCGATTATGACTCGATCATCGGCATGTTGAAGGAAGAGCCGCTGCGGCGCTTTACGACCGGCATTCCCTCGGGACGCTTCGAGCCGGCGAACGGCACGGCGACCCTGAGCGGCGTCGCCGTCGAGACCGATGACGCCACCGGACTGGCGCTCAAGATCGCACCGGTGCGGATCGGCGGCCGGCTGGAGCCGACGCTGCCGGAGTTTTGGGTGGGGTAGGTAGTGAGCAGCGTCATCGGCACCTGCACCACAGCCAGCGAAAATAGGAGGGTGCAGTTGCCGGCTACCGAGGGGCGAACATAGACTGGCCTTGCGAGAGACGTCCGGTCACCGCGCCAGGAAGGAAACGTTCACGATTGTGAACCAGTTCACACGATCAAACGGCAAAAGAAGCCAGAATTGAATGTGGAACATGCGGGTAGCGCGGCAGACGATCGCTACTTGCCCTGAGGGGGGCTCTATCCATGCGTCGCGATTTAATCATCAAGTCGGGCAATCTGCAGGCCACTTCGGACTTCCGGGTCGTCGCTCCGATCAAGAAAGGGCTGGTCCCCTCGCTGGATACCATGACCTACAAGACCCGCGCCAAGCTGGTACTGCGGGGGCTGCATGGCGGCCGCCTCGGCGGATTCGAATACGAGCTGGCCCGGGTGTTGTCCGACGCCGTCGAACGCGTCGGGGTCATTCATTCGGTCGGCATCGCGGTGCTCGAACCCGAGGACCACATCCTGCTCACGGCAACCTTCGACGGCGCATGGGAATCCTATGTCCGCGTGATCTGGCAAAAGGTGTCGCGGCTGCTCGACCTCGTGTTCTGCAACACCGAGGATTACGTGCTCGGATACGAGAACAGCTACGAAGAGTGGGGCAAATGGCTCAAGAACTCGCAAAGCGAGGCCTACTTTCTCTACGCCACGCCTGACCTGACCGTCGACGATACCCGCTATCTGCACATGCAGGATCGGGTGTATCGCCGCGAAGCCGCCAACGCCGCCGATGCGCGCGTCACCCGGATCAGGATTCCCAGCGCCGAGGAAATCGCGCGGCAGTCGATTTTTGGCAGCCCCAACGGAATCGGCACCGACCCGACCAATGCCGGATTCGGCGATCTGCTGACCAAGCAATATGCCGGGCCGCCGCCATTCCGTCAGGGCGTCAAGGCCCTGGTCGGCCTGTACCATCTGGCTGACGTATATCCGCCCGGCACCAAGGACGGCGAGGTGCTGCATCGCGCGGCGCAGGAGCTGCTGCCGGAATTCCTCGATATGGTCGAAGACGGCGCCTACCAGATGGGCACCGAGCGCACGCTGACCCGCTTCGACGAGGCGCTGGGCTGGGTGACGCAGAATCCCTATCCGCTGCCGGAGGTGAGGCGCGGACTGCCGCTGGAGCCGCCCGCGAAACCGCCGCTGAAGGCCGACAATGTGCAGGGCGGGATCGTCAGCGCCTACACTGACGTGCATCACGGATGCCTGCTGCTGCTCGGCTTCGAAGGGCCGGCGGCGTTGGCCGCGTTGTTGAAAGTTCTGCCCTTCACGTCGGAAGCCGATGGCCTCGAGCCGGGACAGATCGCCACCAATATTTCCTTCACCGTCGAAGGCCTGCGCGTCGCCGGCCTGTCGGACGACGAAATTCGCATGCTGCCCGACGAGTTCGTGCAGGGCATGGAACGCCGCGCCGGCCTGCTCGGCGATTTGCGGATCAACCACCCGCAGCGCTGGCGTCTGCCGGCGCTCAACTGGCATCTCGGCGTCGATGCGCCGGATCTTGCCGAAGACGATCCGGCGCCGCGCATCGACCTCAGTGCGGTGCATGCGGTGATCCAGATCAGGCTGCGCGGCCCGCATGAGCATGTGGCCAGGTCGAGAGCCGAGCTGATGGAAGCGATGCAAAAACTGGTCGCCAGCCACCCCGGCGTAAAACCGCTGTCGCTGCAATGGATGAAACGCCAGCGCAATTCGGCCGGCGACATCGAGGAGCATTTCGGCTTTATCGATGGCACGTCCAACCCCGAACTGAGCAAGAGCAAGGCCGGCAAGCGCTATTCCAACCATGTCAATCTGGGCGAGATCCTGTGCGGCCATCCGAACCTCGCCGACAAGACCGGCGGATATGTCACCAAGCCCGACTTCATCAAGTCGCTGCTCGACGACGGAAGTTTCCTGGCGATTCGCAAATTGCGCCAGGATATCGAGGCGCTTGAGCAAGCCTTGAAGGCTGCCCAGGCGCAAGCCGCCGCCGCAGGGCTTGCGCTGACGCGCGAAGACTTCATGGCCAAGATGATGGGCCGCTGGCCCGGCGGCCATCCCAAAGCCGGCCAGCCATTGGCCACCGTTTTCGGTAAAGTTACAAAAGAGTCAAACGACTTCCATTTCGACGCCGACAAGAACGGCGAGCTATGCCCGTTCCACGCGCATATCCGGCGCGCCAACCCGCGGCTCAGGAACCCCGAACCCGGCAGCCGGCCTCCCCGCTTCGTTCGCCGCGGCATGTCCTACGGCCCGCATCTTCGCCGGTCGGCGGATCCGGAGACCATAAAGGACAGTCTCGATCAGGAGCGCGGGCTGATCTTCATGGCCTACAATGCCAATCTCGGCGAGCAGTACGAAACGGTGCAGCGTTGGCTGAACGGCGCCAACAGTTCAGCCTCGTATTCCGGCCAGAGCGATCCTCTGTTCGGCGTGGCCGATTCCGGCCGGCGCCGTCATTTCCGTTTCGAGCATCAGGGGCACACCATCCACATGCCGCTCGACGGCTCGGATCGGCTTCATGACGAGCCGCGCCCCTTCGTGCGGCTGGAATGGGGGACCTATCTGTTCGCCCCCTCCAAAAAGGCGATTGCAGTCCTGCAGGAGCGCGCCGCGGCGCAGGGCAGCAAGCCGTCGGTGGTCTGGAGTGCTGATGTGGGCGAGAAGGAGATCGCCCGGCTACGCGACATCGAAACCCGGCTCGGCCCGGCCGAAGCGCTGATCGCCTGGAAAACCGTGCTGGAAGATCCCGACGCAGCCGTCAACTTCATCACCGCATCGATCTGGGCCGCGGTTCGCGAGCGCCATGGCGGCGTGCTGCGGACGCCGTTCGGTGTGCTGGTGGCGGAGCGCAGCCTGGTCGAGCAGGTGATCGCGGACAACGACCGCAACCTGACGATCACGGCTTACCTGCCGCGGATGCGGCGGTCGTTCGGCGTGCTTTATCTCGGGCTCGATCCCGATCAGGAAGATCACGCCTACGAGAACAAATCCAAGGTCTGCAACCAGGCCATCATGGCCCTCGACAAATATGCGGCCTTCAAGGGGGCACGCGACTGGACCGCCAAAACGCTGAAAGGCCTGGTCGACGACGCCATCAGTTATGCAAAGCACGACGGCGACGCGAGCTGGGACCTGACGCTGGATGCGCATGAGCTGATCGATCCGCTGCTGGCCTGGTTTTGCGAAGAGTGGTTCGGGCTTTCGGAGGAAGGCAATTGCTTCCGCCGCTCCGGCTATCGCTGGGACTGGAAGAAGGGCCAGCCGCCGAACTATCCCGGACACTTCCTGTCGCCTTCGCGCTATATCTTCCAGCCGCACCCCGGCCCCGAAGTGGAACAGATCGGCGCGGCACATGGCGCCGCGGTACGCAGCGCCATGGTCAAGTTCCTGGCGCGTCCCGAAGTGCAAAAGACCAATGCGCCGGTCACCCGCGCGGTACTGGACTCCGACCAGGGCAAGGACCTCGATTCCGCTGCCGGCACCATCGCCGGCGCCATGATGGGTTTCATTCCCACCACCGACGGCAGCCTGAAGCAGATCCTGAACCAATGGCTGCGCGAAGGCACCTTGTGGTCGCTGCGCGCCCGCCTTGGCGGCACCGTAGCCACCGATTTCACCGACGCCTGCAATCGCCTCGGCGACGCCTTCATTCCGGCGATGCAATTATGCGCGGTGCCCGAGCTGTTATGGCGCACCGCCACCGTCTCGCACACCATGGGTGAAGGTCCGCATCAGGTGGCCGTCAATCCCGGCGACATCGTCGTGGCCGGCGCGATCTCCGCCATGCAACAGAACCTGCAGGAGGGCCGCTCGGAAATTCATCACGCCTTTGGCGGCAACCGCCGGGCGACCCCCCACCCGACCCACGCCTGTCCCGGCGCCGACCCCGCACTTGCCGTGATGATCGGCTTCTTCAGTGCGCTGGTGGAAACGCCGCTGCCGTTGCGGGCCGGACCGGCGCCGCTGACGCTGGCGCTCGATGGCCGGATGCCGCCCCTCGATCAGGACTTCAAGCAGAACTTGAGAAATACCATTCCGGCCGCGCGCGCCGATGACTTTGAACTCCAGGCCAAAGAGCGGCTGCGGCTGAGCCAGTCCGCTACGCCGCTGCTGGCAATCGGCGATTCCTGGCTGTTCGATCAGTGGGAGCGCGATTTCGGGGTGGTGAGGCCCAATTTGTTCAAGTCGCTGCTCAAGCACGGCTACAAGGACAATGCGAGCGGCAGTTCCCAATTCGTGTCCGCCGGCAGGATGTTCGGCAGCATGGCCAGCCCGTCTTTTCTAAAGGACGTGACCAACTATCTCGCCGATCAGCCTGACATCAAGGCCATCCTTGTCGGTGGCGGCGCCAACGATCTGGTGGCCGGCCTTCCGCCGCCATTGTACATGATGCTGAAGCCGCCGGGAGCTGGAGACCCGCTCGATGAAGCGACGGTGGCCGGCATCATCGATGGCATACTGGCCCCCTATTACGACGCGATCATCAAGACGCTGGTGGCCAACACCGACATCCCGATCCTGATCCACGGCTACGATCACCCGATTCCCGATGGCCGGGGCGATACGCTCCTGATCGCCACCTCGGGACCGTGGCTGCTGCCGATCTTCGAGCAACGCGGCTACGACCCGATCCACAACCCTGCGCACGCACGCCTGGCGAGGGACGTCATGCGCACCGTGTACGACCGGATCAACGCGGCCGCCAAAAGGGTCGCGGCGGCCTACCCGAACCGCGCCTATCACGTCAATCTGACGGGAACGCTGGCCCAAAACTTCGGAGACGCGGACAAATACCGGCAGTTATGGAGCGACGAGTTGCATCCCAATGAGCAAGGCTTCGACCTGCTGGCGGCGCCGATTGCCAGGCAATTGAAGGATCTCAAGATCTGAAGGATCTTCAGGACCAGTTGAGCGATGCGCCGGCCTCAGACCCGCCGGTTGCCCGCGACGCGTGCCAGTGCATGTCCATCGCGCGCAGCTCGGCGGCGGCTTCGGTAAGGGTGCGGCAGGCCGCGTCTTCCTGCCCCTGCCCGGCGAGAAGCTCACCGCGCAGGACCTGGTTCAATGCGGCTTCGCGCGGCGAACCACGCAAGGTTGCGGAGGTTTCAGCCCGCCGCAGCCAACGCTCGCTGTCGGCGAAATCGCTGTCGGCGGCGGCGATCCGCGCCATGGCCCGGCAGGTCATCGCCTCGCCCAGCCGCTCGCCCTCGCGGGCGCGCAGCAGCACCCGGGCGGCGTAACGCCGTGCGGTCTCGATATCTCCTTCGGCGGCGCTGGCCTCGACCAGCCATCCATACTGGACCGAACTATAAAACTGGAAGTGCCGCCCCTCCATCCATTGCACCGCATCGCGCAGCTGTTGCAGGCCGTTGAGGTCACCGCTCGCAGCCCAGCGTGCAAAGCCCGCCGCGGCGCGGCAAGCGGCCAGCAGCAACAGGCCGCGCATGTTCTCGGCCACGCGCGCACTTTCAACGGCGAGGCGTTCGGCTTCCTGCCAGCGGCCCTGCCAGATCAGTGAAACCGACCTCCAGTTGCGGACCGAATTGGCCACCGGATGGGTCGAGCCATCGAGCAGGATCATTGCCTCGTCGAAACACGCCTGGGCGCCGGCGAAATCGCCGCGGTCGGCCAGCACGCTGCCCTTGCACGACAATGCATAGGCCGAGCCGATGGCGATGCCCCCACCGGGTCGGCTGCGCTGCCGCTTGGCCGAGACGGCGCGGTCCATCAGCGCAATGGCTTCGTCGTACTGGCAAGACGCCGCGAGAATTTGTCCCAGCGACGCTTCGATCTGCGCCGCCAGGCGATTCTCGCCGGCTTCGCGGGCCGTGGCCATCGCCGTCCGTGCGTGCGTCACGCCCTCGCGAAAGCGTCCGAAGCCGTAGCACATGTAACCGAGCCAGTATTGCGCGCGCGCGAGTTCGCTGGCGTCGCCGAGCGAGCGCGCCAGCTCCACCGCGCGTTCGAACACGGTGACGTCGTCGCTGATCGACAAGGGATCGAATATGCTGGCCATGCCCAGCTTGTTGGCAAGCTGACACCAGCGCAGCGACTGTTCGCGCGAGCGATGCTGCACGCGGTCCAGCGTTTCCATCGCGACCTGATATTGCGCGCAGGCGCGATCCATCGCGAATGCCGCCATCGCCTTGTCGCCGGCGCGCTCGGCATAATGCGCCGCGTTTTCCCAATGGCCGGCGCCGCGAGAGTGATAGGCCAGCGCTTCCAGCGTATCTTCGCGATCGGTCTGTTCGGACCGCGCCAGCAGCGCCAGTTCGACCCGCCGGTGCAAGGCCTGGCGCTCGTGCAGCCCGATGGCCTCGTAGACCGCATCCCGGGTGATGCCGTGCTTGAAGCGAAGCCCGCCGGCGGCCGGCGCGGCGTAGAGAAAATCCGCATCCGCCAGCGCGCGCATGGTGGCCTGATCCGGCGCGTCGTCGCAGGCCGAAGCCAACAGCCAGTTCGGCACCGCGTTGCCGATCACAGCGGCGGCGCGCACCACGTGGACCTGCTCCGGCGGCAAGCGCGCCAATCGCGAGGCGACCAGCGTGGCGACCCAGCCGTGGGTGCCGCGGCCTTCCAGCGAATAGGATGGATTGCCGGCGGCCACCGAATGGCACAGCTCCTCGATGAACAGGGGCACGCCGCCGGCATAGTTGTGAATGCGCGCCACCAGGAACGGATCGGCATGTGGCACCCAGCGCCGCACCGCACGATCGGTTTCGGTTCCCTGAAACGGCTCCAGCGACAAATGCGGGGCGCCGGAAATCCACTCGGCGCCGTCGTCGCGCGGCCGGCTGGCCATGATGATGCGCGGGCCGACGTTCAATTGCAGCAGCGCCTCCATCAACTGGCGACTGGCATCGTCGGCCCATTGCCAGTCGTCGATCACCAGCACCAGATCGGTCTTGGCGGATAGTCCCGCAAAGAACACCAGGAGGTCGCCGACCACGCCGCTGGCGGTCAGGCGGCTGGCGCCCGCCTCAGTGCCGCCCGACACCAGGGCCAGGATCGGTTCGGCGCGCGGACCGAGTTCGGCGATCCATGGCTGCAGCGCGGCGCGGGCGGCGCTGGCGGCCTCGTCTTCCGGCATATCCGCCTGGATCCCGAAGAAGGCCCGCAAAATCTGCAGGAACGGCTGCAGGACTTCGGCGCCGAGATAGCTTTCGCAACTGCCGCGCAACACCGTGAGGGCGTCATTGTCGTGGTGGTGCAGCACTTCCTCCAGCAGCCGGGTCTTGCCGAGCCCCGGACCGCCGACGACCAGCACGCAGCGCTGCGCGGGCGGGGATGCCGCGGCGAGAAAACCGGTCAGAAAACTCTCGACCCCGCCGCGGCCGATGAAGGGCGTCAGGCCACGGCGGGCGGTGGCCTCGAAGCGCCTTGTGGCCGAACTGCGACCGATCACGGCACAGACCTGGAGCAGCCCGAATTCCGGGGCGGCATCGCGGGGCCCTTCGCCGAGTTCAAAGAAGTTTGCGTTGGGTCCGAGGGCGTCAAGGGTGACCAGGATCTGGCCGGCAGCCGCATGCCGGGACAGATGGGCCGCGGTGTTGACCACGTCGCCGATCAGATCGAACCGGCCCCATTCGATATCGCCTTCAGCCAGCAGCAAAGTGCCGGCATGGATGCCCGAATGCATTCGCAACGGCAGGCGAGCCGGCAACAAGCCGTCGTGCTGCACCCGCCCAACCCATTCGTGGATGTCGAGGGCGGCCTCTGCGGCACGCCGCCCGTCGTCCTCGCCGGAACTTGGGTAGCCGAACACGGCGAGGGCGCCGTCACCCTGCGTTCTGATGACGCGGCCGCCGTGTTTGACCGTGGCTCGATGCCAGATCTCGCGCAGTTGGCCCAGCAGCTCGGAGAAGTACTCCGACTCCATTTCCCTACCCAACACGGTGGACCCCACCAGGTCAGAGAAAAGGACCGTCAACCGATGACGTTCGCCTTTGGAAGGAACAGCAGTTTCGCTGGACTTTGCGTTCATCGTCACCGTGGTGGCCCGACGTTCCTGGACGGCAGGTCCGGTCCAGGCTGATGCCACACCGGATGCCACCACCTATGCTACACCGCGGCGATGTCTAGGCATATACCCCCGCTACAGATGCCGAAGGCGAACGAAGCGGGTGTGACGCTCGTCAAATGCAGCCTGGCGTAGATGACGCCGGCCTGCTGCCGTCCAAATCCCATCCGGCCTGATTTGCTCAAAACCTCACGCTCCCTTCATCTGGTCAGGATGCGCGCTTCGCAAATCAGGGATGCCCGGGCCCACGGCGAGACCGAGGAGTAGAAGCCGCTCCGCGGCGAGCGCCTCGTCCGCTTCTTGCGGCCGGCACGACCGACGCCGGCCCCCGACGACTACGAATTGATCATCGGCCTGCCGCAGCAAGAGCCGCTGCGGCGTTTCGCGTCGAAAAACCTGTGGCGCTGCTTCCTGGCCGAAAACCGCCGCCATTAACCAACCGTTAACCGAGCCCGCCCATTCTTAACCATTCGAAAAGAAAGTCGAGTCGACCACCATGGACGCAATTGCGCAGCCGACACGTCAACTGGTTCGCATGCGAGGGCGATCTTACGTTGCGTTTGTCTTTTGCCCGGTCGTTCCGATCGTAGGCTGGCTTGAAGAGATAGACGCAACGCTCGCCCGCTCGCCCGGCTTTTTTGTCGGCAAGCCGGTGGTGCTCGACCTGTCCGCCGTGGACCTTAGCCAAACCGCTATCGCACACCTCGTCACAAGCCTCGAACAACGGAACATTCGTGTCCTTGGCATCGAGGGGGTGGACGCTGCTCACCTCACGACCAGCATGCCGCCCTTGCTTACAGGCGGACGCCACTGCGTGCTTACGCAGAACGAGCCGAAAAAGCCTGAGGCTAAACCGAAGCTGACGTCTCTGCTGCTCGAAAGGCCGGTGCGCTCCGGTCAGTCGGTTGTTTTTTCCGAAGGTGACGTGACTGTGCTGGGCTCGGTCGGTTCCGGCGCGGAAATCGTCGCCGGGGGGTCCATCCATATCTACGGAACGCTTCGCGGCCGCGCCATGGCGGGTGTCAACGGCAATTCAGCCGCGCGGATTTATTGTCAGAAGATCGAGGCGGAGCTGCTGGCGATCGACGGTTACTACCGAACTGCTGAAGAAATAGACGCCAGCTTGCGCAATCGACCGGCGCAAGCGTGGCTCGAAGGCGACATCATGAAAATTTCACCACTGAATTAATCGGCTAAGGAGGCAAAATATGGCCAAAGTTTTGGTCGTGACGTCTGGCAAAGGCGGCGTCGGCAAGACAACTTCTACAGCCGCGCTCGGCGCGGCGCTCGCGCAAATGGATGAGAAGGTCGTCGTCGTCGACTTCGATGTCGGTCTGCGCAACCTTGATCTTGTGATGGGGGCGGAACGACGGGTTGTGTTCGACCTCATCAACGTTGTGCAGGGCGTTGCAAAACTCTCGCAAGCTCTCATCCGCGACAAGCGCCTCGAGAATTTGTGGTTGCTTCCCGCATCCCAAACCAGGGACAAGGATGCCCTGACCGACGAAGGTGTCGGGAGCATTATCGCGGACCTGCGAACCAAATTCGACTGGATTCTCTGCGATAGTCCGGCAGGCATCGAGCGGGGCGCGACGCTTGCGATGCGCTATGCGGACGAGGCAGTCATCGTCACCAACCCCGAAGTCTCGTCGGTGCGTGACTCCGACCGCATCATCGGAATGCTCGATTCAAAGACCGTGAAGGCCGAGAGGGGCGAACGGGTAGAGAAGCATGTTCTGATAACCCGATATGACTCAGCGCGCGCGGCGCGGGGAGAAATGCTCAGTATCGAGGATATTCTCGAAATCCTCGCGACGCCGCTGCTCGGAATCATTCCGGAAAGCCAGGACGTTTTGCGTGCGTCGAACGTCGGATCTCCGGTTACCCTGAACAACGCCGCTAGTGCGCCGGCCCGCGCCTACATCGACGCAGCGCGTCGTCTGATGGGCGAAACGGTCACCATGATGGTGCCGGCCGAACGAAAAGGCTTCATGGGCCGATTGCTGGGACGGAGGGCCGCATGATGAATCTGCTGCGGCTCCTCGGTGGCCGTGCTGCTTCCGCGCCTGTTGCACGGGAACGGTTGCAGATACTCCTTGCGCATGAACGCGGCTTGCGCGGCCAGCCTGAATTGTTGGGACTGCTGCGGGCAGAGATCCTTGCTGTGGTCTCGCGGCATGTCGTGCTTGATCCGGAAAAGGTCATCGTCCGGATGGAAAGGGGCAACCATGTATCGACGCTTGAAGTCGATATTGAAGTGCCCAACGGCTTTGAAAGATCGCTCGCGGCGGTGGCCACATGATTGTCGACAGCAACAGCAACATTGCCTGGCACAGGGCTCAGCTCAAGAAGAACCGTGACGCCGTGAAGGCCCTGGAAACCGGTCGGTTCAGGATCGGCGAGCCCGCGGGTTCGACCGGCCAAACGCAAAAAACCATAGCCAGGCTGAAGCGAAAGATCGCGGAATCGGAGCGATGCATTGCTGTCCATGAGAGGCGAACCAGGCGACCTGTCGCAACGGACCTTCAAAGTCTCGCCAGCGTGAGATGGAGCAATTGGAACACCCGCGGCGCTGGCGACGCATCATGCGATCATGCATCCAATGAGCGACACGGACGACACCCGGTTACTCGGACGCCGCGCGGCGCAGATCATCGACGCGCTTTTGCCGGATGAATATACCGGATTTGTCGACCTTCTGAGCCGGTCTGGGAGTCGGCGTGGCTGAGGGCCGGGTTGAAGACCGGCGCCGGCGCCTCACGCCACCTGCACGTCGACGACGCCGATTCCCTCCAGCTCAAAGCGATAGCCGGCGTCCTGCTCCGGGAAGATGGTTTTCATGACGCTTCCGGTCATCACGGTCTGGCCTGCTTTCAGCCCGACGCCCCGCGAAGCCAGTTGGGTGGCCAGCCACGCGGCCGAATTGAAGGGATGGCCGAGGATGTCGCGTCCGTGGCCTTCGCCGATCGCAACCAGGTCTTTGGTTGCACGCCCGCGCACGGTCTCCAGGTCGGGCCATTGGGTCGCAAATTCCGACAGCACGATACCGCCGTTCCAGGAATTGTCCGCAACCAGCGCAAGCACATCGAGGTTGGCATAGTCCGCGCCGCGATCGTCGACCAGTTCGATGGCGGCGCAAACGCCGTCGATGTGAGGCGCGATCATCGCGGCAGTGCATGGCCGGTCGGTGACGGGGACGTCCGATTTGATGCGAACCGCGATCTCGAATTCCAGGCCCAGCCGCCCGAAATCCGATCGCCCTACGCGCGCGCCCGATGCAGCCACGCGGCGTGCGAGCACCACGCCTGCGATCGGATGGTCGATCCCGCAAAATTTCTGCATCGCAGCCGAGGTCAATCCGACCTTGTAGCCTACGGCGTCGCCGTGCCGGCCGCGCAACAGTGCGACGTACCGCTGCTGGATATCGTAGGCGTCCGAGATCGAAGCCGGGGCGTCCGGCGGATCAAAGGGCTTGAACCGTGTATTGGCCTTGTGTTCGGCGAGCAGCGATTCGGCCGCGCGCCGGGCCGCGATATCCTCCATGGCTTGTCTCCCTTTTCGCAAATCCTGTTTCCGTAACTCCCGGCCTTTAACCTGAGCAGATGATCCCGGCGACGTGCTGCCACGCTATCGGCTGGCGCACCGCAATGGGTGGCCTAACTTCAATTCCGCCCGTTGACAGCACTGGCATCCGGCTCCCACAATTATTGATATCATCGGGGTATTTCGGGGGGAAATCATAATGACGCGTTTGATCTGGTTGGTTACCGCGTGCGTGAAATCGGGTGTTGCGCTTGCCGTTCCTACGGAAACTCCGCGAAAATCCGTGTTTGAAAAAGCATTGAACGTTATCTTGGCCACTGTGGCACCGCAAATGTCGGCGACAGATCGCGAAAAAATCATCAAAGATTACGAGGATGGAAAGGCCAATAAAGGGCAAGCGATAGAGCTGATCGGCGGCCGCCCTTGGCGCTCTGAAATTCATGAGGATCAGGCGGTCGCGGGCGACCGCACATTGGAAGGATGTCAATTGCGCTACGGAAGGCCGTGCGCATTGATAGCCGTCAACGAGGAAATCGCGGCGGAAGGCAAACTGATTTCGAAGGACATGCCGCGATTGCAATATGCGGGTGAGTTCGATCTCAGCGAAGTACCAATCATAAGGCTCGTGACCAGAAACCGTGCTGACGTCCAAAGTTACTTTGCCGCCATGCAACCGAAAGCCATGGCGATACACCCATGGGGCAAAGTTTTTATCTCGCAGGGCAATGCCAGCCTGAAAGAGGCCGAGGAAACGGCGCTCGCAGAGTGCAACAGCGACCAAGATCGCGGGGGATGGGACGGAGGTTGCTTCATCTACGCTGCTAACAACGATGTCGTTCTATCAAAGCGCTTGATGTCGGCTCGGTAAGTTTCTGATCGTGGGGTGAAATCGGTTCTATCATCAAACAAATAGCCCGCATGAGCGCAGCGACATGCGGGGATCAGAAGAAATACCTCCCCTGATGTCGCTTCGCCCATCCGGGCTGCGCCTGCTGACGATGGAGCGTCAGATCGTACCCTGCGCGTGGGTGCATCCGGACGAGGAGAGGTGAGCCCGCCGGTTCACGCGGCGGGCTCTTCCGGTTTCAAGCTGTCTTGATTTCAAGCTGTCTTGATTTCAAGCTGTCTTGGTTTCAAGCTGTCTTGGCGAACATCGTCAGGACACCATCGGCGAGATTGATCGCAACGACTTGTGATGAACTGAGGCCCTTGGCCTTAAGCGCGGATGCCGCCGCCGGTGTCGCGTCAATCGACTGCCGAAGTGCCTGCATATCTTGCTCGCTTGTGTGTGCCACGATGTCATCGACCTTCGAGCGCGCCACCGGTTTCAGGTCCTTGACGTCGACGACCAGTATGCTTCGTATGGCCGGGCTGGATTGAGCAGGTGTCTGTGCCTCGGGCTGCGAGGGTGCTCCCTGTGCCTGCACGAAAGCCGGCGTCCCGAGGACGATGGCTGCAACAATGGCAGATGCCGTCATGATGCGCATGTCGTTCCTTTCCAGAGTTTGAAAGACTGAAAAAGCACTACCTGCGAAATTTGGCTGGCGTCTGATTCTCTTGTGGCCATTCAGTGAAACCAATGCGACCGCAATGCGCGCCGGCCTGGCCCATGGTCTATGGCCGCGCGGCTTGTTGCATGGGACGTCGCATTCCGGCCTGTGAAGTCCCAAGAACGACAGCCTCAGCTCGGCAAGGTGAACTCGTAAAAACCCTTCCATTCCCGTTCAATGTCGGCTGATGAAATCGGTTAATCGATTTCGCTCGTGCAATGCCAAGTTGAAATATGAACTGCTTCACACTTGCTTGTAAATTCAGACGCAAGCGCATCGTGTTCCATCGGAACAATCTCTGGTTTTTTACTTGACGCATGCACTTCCGCCGTAGCATGTTCGCGCTCGACGAGTATCGTCAGCTTATTCTTGCCAAGATTGTTCCATCTGTTTTGGCTGGTTGGAATTGAAATGACCTTATCGGGTTTCGGGCAGCACGCGGCGGCTGTCGCTGTCGACAACTTCGCAAGGGTGTCGACACCCGCGCCGATGTCGCGTTTTCTGGCCGCGGCGTTGAACGAGGCCGGGCCGGGCAGCGAACGGCTCTATCGCGAGATTTCGCGGATCAATCCGCCGAAGAATCTCGATGTCAGCGAATTGATCACCGCTTCCGCGCGGCTGAGCCACGGCACGCTCGAGCGCAATAGGTACGACGCTGCAGTCGCCTGGCCGCCCGACAGCCATGACGGTGACGGATTCCTGAACAGCGCGATCAGCTGCGCTCCGACTTCCCGCTTGCGAGAGTTTCTTTCGAACTGCCCAAACGAGATTGCCGATTGGATCAACAGTCCCGGCACGGTGATCACCTATCTCGGCGTCGATTTCGACCAGAGACGCTACAAACTCTATCGTCTTCGTCATCAGCAGGTTGCGTTCCGGAACGCGACGGCGCTGCGGTCGCTGTCAGCCGCGCTGCATGCGTCCGCCCATATCGATTGCCTGGAACTCGACATGGACAGCGCCGCGTGGAGGCGCTCGGCCTATTGGAGACTTGACGCCGGAAGCCTGTCGGAGGTGCTGGCCGCAAACTATCGGCCCCACCCGGAGATCGAAAACCGTATTCTGCGATTGCCCGAACGCGCGCAGATCGTTTCGGCACTTGAAACGATCCTGGCCGGCCAGAACTGCAACAAGCCGATCATCAAGTTTCGGCGGCCGCGCGGCGTATGGACGCCGCCCGACGCAGCGGAACTCGCGGCCTCGGCCTACGCGGTCGAATGCTCGCTGTTCGATGCCGACCAGCTCAAATACATCAACGACTATACCGACGAAATCCTCAGCATCGCGACGGCGCTGGCGTGCCGCGACCAGGCCGTGCGCTGGCTCGACGCCATCCGCCCGTTCGACTGCTTCATCCATTATGTCGGCGTCAGCGACGCTTTCGTCACGTTCTACTACCAGAGCTGTACGCTGTCAGAAAGGCAGGTGATGAGCGTCGCGCGCGGATAACCGCGACAAAAGCCGATTCTGCCTGCAAATGCATTTTTACTTACAAAGGAAAGGAATTAGCGCCCATGTCCGACGAACTGCAAATCGATAAAGTCAGCGACAAGGAAATCCGCATCCGTCTTGGAGCGAACAGCAAGGTGACCAAGCCCACCGTGACAGCAGAAGACCTGCACCAGCAGCTTGGCAAATATCTCGAACAACAAAAGGCCAACAAGGTCACCCCGAAGGGCTGCGTCATCGACTATTCCTGAGCCTGACAGGCCGCCCGCGCGGTGACCTGCGCGGGCGGCGCCTCCGGAATCGTTCAACGAGGCCGCCACCATGCTCGAATTTTCCCGCTACACGCTGCAAACGTCCGCCGACCAACGGCATTATTTGTTCAACACGCTTTCCGGCGCCTCGCTCACGCTCGACGACGCGCAGTACGCGGCGCTCGGAGCCGCGCTTGTCAGGCCCGAGGGCCGGCGCTCGACCGCCGAACAGGGCATTTCCGACCTGATGCTGCGATCGGGGTTTCTGGTTGAAGCCGGAACCGACGAACTGGAGGCCGCGCTCGCGCAATATGACGAAGGGCGGCATGCGACCGATGTGATGTCGGTGGTCATCACGCCGACCGTCTCGTGCAATATGTCGTGCTTCTACTGCTATCAGGACCGCAAGAACACCGAGCGGCTGGCGGTCGGGGACATCGGCGCCATCGTGCGCTTCGTGGGGGAGCGGCTGGAGAGAAACGGCCAGTTGGACATCACGTGGTTCGGCGGCGAACCACTGCTCGAACTGGAGTTCATCGCCGCCGCATCGCGCGAACTCATGGCGCTCGCCGCGTCGCGCGACGCCCGCTACACCGCCTGCGTGATATCGAACTGCTATCATCTGGATGTCGCCGCCGCCGCGCTGCTCGAGGAATGCGCGGTGGATCGGATCCAGGTCAGCTTCGACGGTCCCGGGGCCACGCATGACAGGGTTCGCCGCAGCCTCGACCCGGCGACCGGTGTCCGCACCGGCTCGTTCGGGCAAATCGTCGAGAACCTCCAGGGCGCATGCCGCCGGTTCGAGATCACCGCGCGCGTCAACGTCACCGAGCTTAACCTGCGCCGCATTCCGGACCTGATCGACGAGTTGGCCGGCGCCGGCCTGCACGACGCGCTCGCCGCCATCTATTTCGCCCCGGCATTCGGGTATTCGACCACCACGCCCGAGGTCAGCTACGCAGGGCGCCCGAAGGTACATTTGAAAATCGAATCATTCGCGCAAGCCGAGGTGTCGCTGCTGCGACGTGCCGTTGCGCGCGGCTTTAAGCTACGCAACCCGCTGCGGGCAGGCTACACCGGCTGCGTCGCCGTCCAGGCCAACGGCTTCGTCATCGATGCCAATGGCGAGGTCAAGAAATGCACCAACGATGTCAGCCGTCCGGCGACCGCGTTCGACTCGATCAGGCCGTCCAGCGGCGCTTTCGCCGCCGACTACATCGCCAGCTATGACGCTTTCCGCCCCGAGGGCGATTCCGGGTGCCGGAATTGCCCGATGCTGCCGGTGTGCTACTCCGCATGTCCGCAGCGCAACATGCTGTCGAAGGAAGAACGGCGCGAAAAGTGCCCGTCGCACAAGTACAATTGGAAGGAGACGCTTCCAATATTTCTGGATCACCGGCGTTGACGACGCTCGAAGCTGCCATGGTCGGTGCGGAAGAGCGGGCGCACGTCCGACGCGCGATCCTCGGCGCGGCGCTCCGCCCGGATCCCTCGCCCCACGTTTTCGTCGAGCAGGTTTTTTCAGCACCGTTCTATCAGAAGATGCTGGAGCTGTTCCCAGCGGCGGATGCATTCACGCCGTGGCAACACACCGGCACGCCGCCGGAGTTTTTCGGCAACTACGCGTGTCGCGGCCAGCTCGTGCTGCCCAACGCGACCGGACGGCTGCCGCCCGACCTGCGGCAATTCTGGAACGAACTGAGCGCCTATCTCTGCGCCCCGGAATTCGCACGGCTTCTGCTCAAGCGCTTTGAAGACCACTACCGGCAGCAGTTCGGATCGGCGCTTGACGGGTCCAACTTCACGGAGCGTTTGCGTCCGGGACTGGTCGTCAACAGGCACGAGCCGGGCTACTATCTCGGTCCGCACACCGATCGCCACGAGAAAGTCGTGACGTGCGTGTTTTACATGCCCGAGCGCGACGGGCTCGACGACCTCGGCACCGCCATCTATCGTCCGCTGGAAAAGGGAATGTGTTGCCGCGGGTTCTTCCATCACGACCCGGCACGGTTCGAGCGGATCGCAACCGCGCCGTTTCGCCCCAACTCGATGCTGATCTTTGCGCGCACCGACGTCTTTTTCCACGGCGTTCATCGCCTGACGGAAAGCAGCCTCCAGGGCAGCGAGCGGCGCGGATTTCAGTTGCAGTTCTACGAGGACAATACATTGCCGCGTGACGCCTGCCGCGTCCGGCTGGAGGCCGAGTTGCCCGCGTCGGCGGTTGCCGGCAGCCATTTTCGCGTCCCCTACCAACTCGAGAACCGCGCCGAACAGACGCTGATGCCGTCATATCCGTTCCGGATCCGGCTCGGCTATCGCTGGTTCGATCCGTCCGGCGCCGCGATCGTAACCGACGACGCGCCGAGGACGCTGCTGCCGAAGCCGGTTGCGACCGGTGAGGCGGTCCATGGTTGGGTCGACGTCGACGCCAATTGCCCGCCAGGCCGCTATCAGCTGCGGCTTTCCGTCGTTCAGGACGGGGTAGCCTGGTTCGACGACATCGATCCGGCGAACGGGTGCAGCGCCGACATCGTCGTCACGCCGGAGCCGTGAGTTCCTGTCTCGGTTTCAGAGAACTCGGTGCGGCCCGGCAATAGCCAGGTCGGCGGGCGGTTCAATCCGAGGTGTCCTTGGGACGGCGTTCCGGCGAGCGGCTTGATGCGCGGCGCCGGTTTTTCGATCGGCTCAGGACTGCCGAAAGCCCATCCGGAATGCGCCCCAGTGGCGGCCACGGACGTGGATCGGCGACGACAGGTCCTTCATCAGCACGAAATTGCCGCCGCCCATTTCCCGCCGGTAGGTCTGCAGCAGAAACGGCCTGGTGTTCGCCGCCACCTTGCGCACCGCGCGATCGTTGAACAGCCGCCGGTTGCGGCAATTGGCGTTGTTCCAGACCGGATCAGGTCCCTGTGGCATGCGGTAGTTCGGATTATGGGTCGGAAGATATCCGCCCTTCGCCCATGCGACGCAAAAGGCGATCCGAGGGTCGATCTTCTGAATCGGATCCTGGATCGGCGGCAGGATGCGGTCGGTGAACGCGACATAGTCGGTGAGGTATTGCTGCGGGTTGGTGCCGGGGATCTCGCGATAGTTTTCGTCCATCAATTGATCGAGCCGGATCTCGCCGCGCTCCAGCGCGGCCTCGAAGGCGGCGGAGATCTGCTTGGCGGTGTCGATCACGACGCGGATCAGCGGGGCATCCGACGTCTCCACCCCGCTGTTGGCGATCAGCTCGATCAGCCCCTCGGAAATGTCGAGCAGCTTCGCGACCCTGTCGTCGGCAAGCTTGAGATCGGTCGACGACAGATCGACGCCCTTGGCGAGGATGTCGAGTTCGTCGATCACCATGTCGCAATGGGCGAGGTTGGACGTGGCCGCCCTGGCGACCCCATCGATCTCGTGGCCGACCGCGGTGAAGCCGTCCTGGACCCGGACGATGATGCCCTGGATCTGCTGGGCGCCTTCGCCGGCGCTCTTGGCCCGCAGCGAGGCGTCGCCGCTGGCGCCGATCAGGTTGCCGACCTGGCCGTCGAGATCGCGAACGGTATCGCCGATCAGATGCGTCGCCTGGCGGGTGGCTTCGGCGAGGTTCTTCACTTCGCTGGCGACCACCGCAAAGCCGCGTCCGGCGGCGCCGGCGCGGGCGGCCTCGATGGTGGCGTTCAGGGCCAGCAGATTGGTCTGCTTGGCGATCGCCTCGATCGAGCCGGATACCTTGGCCACCTGCGCCAGCGCGGTTCCGACCGCGCCGAGCCGAAGTTCGATGCGGGCGACGGCTTCGATCAGTTCGGCGATATGCTGGACCGCGGTTTCCACCACGGCGCGCGACTGGGTGATGTCACCGACCGCAGCGGATGTCGCCGTCTGCACCGCGCGCGACGCGCTGGCGATGTTGTGGTTGGCGGAAACCATCGTCTCGGCGGTGGTTTGAAGATGTCCAAACCGCTCGGATTGGCCGGATACCCGGCCGGCGACTTCCTGCAGGTTTCCCGCCACGTCGGCGAGTTCAACCCCGAGGCCGCCGATCCGGTTCGCCAGCTGATCGACCAGGCGTTCGTTGTTCGATGGGACGGCTGCGGCAGGATCCGGCGTTGCGGCTGCGCAACCGGTATCGCCGGACTGCTTTGGGTCAACAAATTCGATGAATGTTTCATGACTTCAGGCTCGATTGTTACGCCGGATCAAAGCTTGTACGCGGTGCGGAATCCGCCCCAGTGCCGGCCGTTGACGCGGATCGGCACGTCGATCTCGCGCATCATCACGGTGTTGCCGTTGCCCATGTCGCGGGCATAGCTCTGGATCAGATAGGAGCGCAAATTGCGGCCGGCGGCGAGGCCGGCGGGATCGTTGAAGATCCGGCGGTTGCGGCTGTTGGCGGTGTTCCAGGCGACATCGCCGGGCCGTTGCGGATGCGAGTAGATCTTGTTGTGCACCGGCAGATAGCCGTTGCGATCGATCATGACGCAGAACACCATGCGCGGATCCCTGGCGAGAAAAGCTTCCTGAAACGGCGGCAGCGCGCGATCCGCCCAGCCCAGGACCCGGGTGCGGTGCTGCAGCGGGTTGGTGCCCGCGATCTCGACGTAATCGGCGTCGAACATGTCGTCGACGGAGACGGCACCGCTGGCGACGCCATCCTCGAAAATTTTGGTCAGCGCGATGCCGGCTTCCATGGCGCGGGTGACGAATTCGGTGTTTTCGTCGTGGATCGACCACAGCCTGTCTTCGATCTTTTCGGCAAGCTCGGCGTCCGGCGCCTCGAACCGCGCCTGCGCGCCCGCCGTCGAGCGCTCGTCGATGCGAATTTTGCACGCGCCGACATTCTCCAGCGTGGCGTGGAGGCTTTGGTTGAGCGGCAGCTTCCCGGCGTCCGGTCCGCCGATCAGGACGCCTTCCATGGAAATCTCGTAGACCGGGGCGGCGACCAGGCCGCGCCCGGTCTGAATTTCGATTTTGAGATTGCACGGCAGCCGTTCGCGCTTGCGCCGGTCTTCGCGATCGCCCTGGCGCAGCAGCACCGCGCAGCGGGCCTTGAGTTTTTGCGCGAACATGGTGACGGCCTTGCCGGCGCTGGCGACGCTTTCGCCATGGGCCTCGGCCTCCTTGGTCGCGCTGTCGATTTCGGCGGCGCTGTCGCCGACCGAGACGATGAAATGCGATGCGGTGGCGACGTTGTCCGACATCTCGCTGGTGGTCTCGTTCTGCTCCGCCACCGCGCCGTTGACGTTTTCGAATACCGGGCGGATCGCCTCGATCGCCAGCGAGATCCGGTGCACCGCATCGACCGAGCCCGCGGCATCCCGCTGCAGCGCGTCGATCTTTTTGGTGATTTCCTCGGTGGCGTTCTGGGTCTGCACCGCGAGCGCCTTGACCTCGGAGGCGACCACGGCGAAGCCGCGCCCGGCGGCGCCGGCCCGTGCCGCCTCGATGGTGGAGTTGAGCGCCAGCAGCGTGGTCTGCCTGGCGATCTGCGCGATCAGATTGACGACATTGCCGATCGCGGCCGACGATTCCTTCAGACGATCGACGTTGAGGCTGGCGTCACGGGCCGCGGCGCTGGCCTGATCGGCGAGCTTGCTGGCGTCGCGCACCTGCGACCCGATGCCTTCAGCCGAAACGGTGAATTTGTCCGCGGCCTGCGAGAAGGTGGTCGCGGTGCTCTGCGCAGCGCTGGTGCGTCCGGTCAGGGCGTCGGTGCGCTGGCGGATGGTGGACAGCGTCGCTGCCGTCGCCTCGGCGCCGCCGGCGACCGCATGGGCCGCACGCTCGAGTTGCCGGATCATCGCGCCCAGTTCGAGTTCGAGCAGTTCGAGGATCTCCCTGGCGGAATCGCCGTCCGAAGCGCTGGAAGCATCGACCGCGGCTGGCGTCGGCACCGCCTCCGGGGCAACGGCCGGCGCAGCCGGCTCCGGCAGTCGCTTTCGAAACAAACCGAATGCCATGGGCCACTCTCGAAACATGCAATGCGGCCGCCATACTCGCATTCCGGCATGAAATCATGGTTAACGATTGCCTCATCCAAAGGCAGTGGCCACTACCAAAATACCGAAAATCTCGGCAAATCTTTGATTTTGCCGATGTCGCGGCCTATAACGCCGCGCTTCTCATCCAAATCATCCCGGACGAATCCGCAAGAGAGACCGCATGGCCGGACATTCCCAGTTCAAGAACATCATGCACCGCAAGGGCCGGCAGGATGCCCAGAAGTCGAAGCTGTTCAGCAAGCTGGCGCGGGAAATCACCGTCGCGGCCAAGCTGGGCCAGCCCGACCCCAGCATGAATGCGCGGCTGCGCGCCGCGATCATCTCCGCCCGCCAGGAAAACATGTCGAAGGACTCGATCGAGCGCGCGGTCAAGAAGGCGATCGGCGGCGAAGGCGAAAACTACGACGAGATTCGCTACGAGGGCTATGGGCCGGGCGGCGTTGCCGTGATCGTCGAGGCGCTGACCGACAACCGCAACCGCGCGGCTTCCGACATCCGCTCCTACTTCACCAAATCCGGCGGCAATCTCGGCGAAACCGGTTCGGTCGCCTTCATGTTCGATCGCACCGGCATCATCGAATACGACGCCAAGGTCGCATCCGACGACGCGATGCTGGATGCGGCGATCGAGGCCGGCGCCGACGACGTCGTTGTCCAGCGAGAACGGTCATGAGATCTACGCGTCGCAGGAGACCTTCCGCGAGGTCGCCAAGGCGCTGGAGGCTAAATTCGGCGAAGCCCGCAAGGCCGCGCTGACCTGGAAACCGCAGAATACGGTGCCGGTGGACGACGAAACCGGCGAGAAGCTGTTGAAGCTGATCGACCTGCTGAACGAGCACGACGACGTGCAGAACGTGTTCGCCAATTTCGAGGTCTCGGACGCGCTGATGAGCAAGATGGGCGGGTGAGATCGTGTCCCGGACGCGGTGCGGCGCTGCACAACCGTCGTCGCCCGGCTTGACCGGGCGATCCAGTATTCCAGAGGCCGTCGGATAGTCGAGAATGCGCACGGTCTGGTCGAGCGGGTGACGACAGTGAGCGCAGGCGACACGATCGTCACCGCGGCTTTCGCGGGGTATGACGTTCTGTTTCTGTTTCGCCCGCGTCGCTCCGGCGTTATCACTACCCCATGACATCTCCGCCAATTCGCCATCCCGTCCGCATCCTTGGCATCGATCCGGGCCTGCGCCGCACCGGCTGGGGCGTGATCGAGATCGACGGCAACCGGCTGACCTTCGTCGGTTGCGGCTCGGTGGAACCGCCTGACGGCCTGCCGCTGGCGAGCCGTCTGCTGGCGATCCATGAGGGCCTTGCCGCCGTGCTCGGCGACTTCCGCCCCGTCGAAGCCGCGGTCGAACAGACCTTCGTCAACAAGGACGGCGTCGCCACCCTGAAACTCGGGCAGGCGCGCGGGGTCGCGATGCTGGCGCCGGCGATGTTCGGGATTTCGGTCGCGGAATATGCCCCGAACCAGGTCAAGAAAACCGTGGTCGGCGCCGGCCATGCCGACAAGAACCAGATTCTGATGATGCTGAAAATACTGCTGCCGAAGGCCGAACCGAAATCCGCCGACGCCGCCGACGCGCTCGCGATCGCCATCACCCACGCCCATCACCGCGAGAGCGCCGCGCTGAGGCTGAAGGTGGTGGGATTATGATCGGCAAACTCAAAGGCCTGATCGACAGCTACGGCGAGGACTATGTGATCCTCGACGTCGGCGGCGTCGGCTATCAGGTGCATTGCTCGGCGCGGACGCTGCAGGCGCTGCCGTCGCCCGGCGAGGCTGCGGTGCTGTCGATCGAAACCTATGTGCGCGAGGACCAGATCAAGCTGTTCGGCTTTCGCGGCGACATCGAGCGCGAATGGTTTCGGCTGTTGCAGACGGTGCAGGGCGTCGGCGCCAAGGTGGCGCTGGCGGTGCTCTCGACCTTGCCGCCGTCCGATCTCGCCAACGCCATCGCGCTGCGCGACAAGGCCGCGGTGACGCGCACGCCCGGGCGTCGGCCCGAAGGTCGCCGAGCGCATCGTCACCGAATTGAAGGACAAGGCGCCGGCCTTTGCCAATGTCGATCCGGCGCTGGTGCATCTGTCCGGCGCGATCGACAATGACCGCGCGCCGCGTCCGGTCACCGACGCGATCTCGGCGCTGGTCAATCTCGGTTACGGCCCGCCGCAGGCCGCCGCCGCCATCGCCGGCGCCTCGCGCATCGCCGGCGAGAGCGCGGAGACCGCGCAGCTGATCCGGCTCGGGCTGAAGGAACTGGCGAAGTGAGTGACGAAAGGTTGGCGTATCAACGGACGCAGGCCGCTCCCTCTCCCGCTTGCGGGGGAGGGCTGGGGAGGGGGCAGACACAAGCGTCGGTCGCCCAATTCCCCCACCCTAACCCTCCCCCGCAAGCGGGAGAGGGGACCTGCGGCAACCGGTTCGAGGCCGCATGACCACGCCCTCCCGCATCGTCACCCCCGAGCGCCGCGCCGACGATGTCGGCGACACCGCGCTGCGCCCGCAACTGCTGTCGGAATTCGTCGGCCAGGCGCAGGCGCGCGCCAATCTGTCGATCTTCATCGAGGCCGCGCGCAAGCGCAACGAGGCGCTGGACCATGTGCTGTTCGTCGGGCCCCCCGGCCTCGGCAAGACCACGCTGGCGCAGATCGTGGCGCGCGAACTCGGCGTCGGCTTCCGCGCCACCTCGGGACCCGTGATCGCCAAGGCCGGCGATCTTGCGGCTTTGCTGACCAATCTCGAAGAGCGCGATGTGCTGTTCATCGACGAAATCCATCGGCTCAGCCCCGCGGTCGAGGAAGTGCTGTATCCGGCGATGGAGGATTTCCAGCTCGACCTCATCATCGGCGAGGGGCCGGCGGCGCGCTCGGTCAAGATCGAGCTGGCGAAATTCACGCTGGTCGGCGCCACCACCCGCGCCGGGCTGTTGACCAATCCGCTGCGTGACCGTTTCGGCATACCGGTACGGCTGAATTTCTACACTGAAGAGGAACTGGAAAAGATCGTCACCCGCGGTGCCCGCGTGCTCAAGATCGGCATGACGCCGGATGGCGCCAACGAGATCGCGCGTCGCGCCCGCGGCACGCCGCGCATCGCCGGACAGGCTGCTGCGGCGGGTGCGGGATTTTGCCTCCGCAGCGGACGCCGACTCGATCGATCGCGCCATCGCCGACAATGCGCTGAGCGCGCTGGAGGTCGATGCCGCCGGGCTCGACGCGATGGACCGGCGTTATCTCACCACCATCGCGATGAATTACGGCGGCGGCCCGGTCGGCGTGGAAACCATGGCCGCGGCGCTGTCCGAGCCGCGCGACGCGATCGAGGACATCATCGAACCGTTCCTGATCCAGTGCGGCTATCTGCAGCGCACCCCGCGCGGACGGCTGCTGACCTCGCATGCCTTCCGCCATCTCGGCCTCGCCGAGCCCGCGCGCGATCCGGCGCAGTTCGGGCTGTTCGGCGGCGGGGGCGAGGAAGAGTAGGCATGGAAATCTGCATCATATGATGCTATATTTGACGCAATGGAGTCGGTCCCATGAGAACCACGATCGCCATTGACGATGAATTGTTCGCCAAGGCCCAGGAATATGCCGGCATTACCGAGAAATCCGCCGTCGTGAGGGAAGCGTTGAAGGCGTTTGTCGAGCGTGAAGCTGCGCGCCGGCTTGCCCGCTTGGGAGGCACGGAACCGGACGCCAAAGCACCACCGCGTCGCCGCCCTCAGCGATGATCCTCGCTGACACGTCGATTTGGATAGATCATTTTCGTCGCAGCGATTTCCGGTTGACTCAATTTCTTGATCGCGGCGATGTCGTCATGCATCCCTTCGTAGTTGGAGAATTGGCGCTCGGGTATGTGCCCAGGATCGCTGAGATGCTCGAAGATTTGCTCACGCTTCCCAGGGCAATCGTGGCCGACACCGACGAGGTCCTCAAGTTTATCGCGCATCGAAAATTATCGGGATCGGGCATCGGATATGTCGATGCCCATCTGCTTGCCGCTGCCGCGCTCGGGAAAGAGACTTTTCTTTGGACACGCGACAAGCGATTGCACACGGCCGCTCAATCCCTGTCGATCGCGGCTGAAATCCAGGAATAACAGCAATGTCTTCGCTCGACGGCGAGATCCGCGATGGCCGTCATCGCATGCAGATCCGGGTCTATTACGAGGACACCGATTTTTCCGGCATCGTCTATCACGCCAATTATCTGCGCTTCATGGAGCGCGGACGCACCAATCATCTGCGGCTGCTGGGCGCCGAGCAGCATGCGCTGTTTGCGGAAGCGCAGGCCGAAACGCCGGGCTTCGCCTTCGTGGTGCGTTCGATGCAGATCGATTACCTCAAGCCGGCGCGCATGGATGACGTGCTCGAGGTGGTGACGTGGCCGGTCGCGGTGAAGGGCGCCTCGATCACGCTGGAGCAGGAGGTCCGGCGCGGCGAGGACGTGCTGGTCAGAGCGCAGGTGCGCGTCGCCTTCATCAGCGAAGGCCGGGCGCAGCCTATACCGAAGGCGCTGCGGATGTTGCTGAAGGCCGATGTGATCTAGCTATCGGGCGATAGGCATCGCGCCATCGACTTGGCGGACAGCGGCGATACACTTCCCGGTCACACCGAAACCGGAGGTCATCATGTCGCGTCCCCCGTTGCCGCCGTTCACGCGAGAAACCGCCGCCCAGAAGACCCGCATGGCCGAAGACGCCTGGAATTCGCGCGATCCCGAACGCGTGGCGCTGGCCTATACCGAGGATAGCCGCTGGCGCAACCGGGCTGAATTTTTCCAAGGCCGGGCGGCGATCGTCGCGTTCCTGACCCGCAAATGGGCGAAAGAGCACGAATATCGCCTGATCAAGGATCTCTGGGCGTTCGACGGCAATCGCATCGCGGTGCGGTTTCAATACGAATGGCATGATGATTCCGGGCAGTGGCATCGTTCCTACGGCAACGAACAATGGGAGTTCGACGACCACGGCCTGATGCGTCGTCGCGAGGCCAGCATCAACGATGTCGCGATCGGCGAAAGCGACCGCCGCTTCCGCTGGGCGGCGCCGGGCCCAAGGCCGGTCGATGTTGCGGGATTGGACGAGAGTCCGTTTTGAGCTCGCGTATCAACTCCCCCGGCGTCGTCCCGGTGTGCGCCGGGATGACGACAGATCGATCGCCGTCAATAGCCCCGCGCGGGATCGACGACGTTCTCCAGCGCGCCGCCGGCCTCAAAGCGCTCGATCTGGCGCGCCACATATTTCGATATTTCGTCGGGATCGGTATCGGCGGCGTTGTGCGGCGTCAGCACGAGCTTCGGATGGGTCCAGAACGGACTGTCAGCCGGCAGCGGTTCGGTGGTGAAGACGTCCAGCGATGCTGAGCCGAGCGCGCCGTCATCAAGACATTGCAGGATGTCGGCTTCGTTTTGCAGGCCGCCCCTGCCGGCATTGATCAGGACCGGCGCACCGATCGGACTGTTGCGATCGAGTTTTGCGAACAATTCCCGATTCAGGATCTGTCGCGTATCCGGCGTCAGCGGCAGCAGGCAAACGAGGATATTGGTCCGCCGCAAAAATGGTTCGAGTTGCGCAGCGCCATGAAAGCATTCGACGCCGTCGATCTGCCGTCGGCTTCGGCTCCAGCCTGACACGCGAAAGCCGAGGTGCCGCAACGCCTCGGCTGCACTCGCCCCGAGCGTGCCGAGGCCCATGATGCCGACCGAAATCGCACTGGCCGGCCATTGAAATTTCGGCGCCCATTGCTTCCGGTGCTGGCAGTCGCGCAGATAAAGCTCCTGCCGATGATGCATCAGCACATGAAGCACGACATATTCAGTCATGCGGCCGGTGAGGTCTCCGACCGCGACGCGAACCAGCGGCACCTTGGGCAGGCTGGAATCGGCCATCAGCGCATCGACGCCGGCGCCGAGATTGAAAATGACGCGCAGGTTTGGAAACGCCGCAAGCTCGCCATGACCCGGCTTCCAGACCGCGGCGTAGTGGATGTCGGCCGGATCGAACGCCGCATCCGGCAACAGCAAAACCCGCCGGTCGCCACAGACCTCATCGAACCGGCGCTTCCAGCGCGCGGGCGACCAGTTCTCGGTCCCGCCATGCACCAGCAGAGCGAGCGCAGCTTTGTTCATGGGATTTTTTGCCTCATATTGCGGAATATCGGGCGACATTACCGGTCCGGGGTTGCCGTGCAAAATATTTCCGATTCGATGTCGGCTCCCGGCATACTCGTTCGTTCTTGTCACAAACGGGAGCCATCCGCATGCTCTACGCCATTCTCTGCTACCACGATGAAGACACCGTCGGTTCCTGGACCCGGGAACAGGACGCCGCTGTGATGAAGAAGCTTGCCGTCGTGCAGGACAAACTGACACAGCAGGGTCGGCTCGGGCCGGTGGCGCGGCTGTTGCCGACGACGTCGGCGACCACGCTGCGCAAGGACGACCCGTCGCTTGTGATCGACGGCCCCTATGCCGAGACCAAGGAACAGCTGCTCGGTTTCTACGTCGTCGATTGCAGCAATCTCGACGACGCGCTCGACGTCGCGCGCGATCTTGGTGCGGCCAATCCCGGCGGCGCTTATGAAATCCGCCCGGTCGGGGTGCTGAACCCGGGGAGCATCAAGACGTGACCGACAGCGCCTGGATCGATGCCGCGCTGACCTCGGCGCGTCCCCAGGCGGTCGGCGCGCTGCTGCGCTATTTCCGCAATCTCGACACCGCCGAGGAGGCGTTCCAGAACGCCTGCCTGCGGGCGCTGAAAAGCTGGCCGCAGAACGGCCCGCCGCGCGACCCCGCGGCTGGCTGATCATGGTCGGGCGCAATGTCGCGATCGATGATATCAGGCGCAGCCGCAGGCAGGAGCCGCTGCCCGAGGACGAGGCGATCTCCGATCTCGACGACGCCGAGGCCGCGCTGGCCGAGCGGCTCGACGGCTCGCATTATCGCGACGACATCCTGCGGCTGCTGTTCATCTGCTGCCATCCCGATCTGCCGGCGACGCAGCAGATCGCGCTGGCGCTGCGCATCGTTTCGGGGCTGACGGTCAAACAGATCGCGCGCGCGTTCCTGGTCTCCGAGGCGGCGATGGAGCAGCGCATCACCCGCGCCAAGGCGCGGGTCGCGGATGCCGAGGTGCCGTTCGAGACGCCGGGCGCGGTGGAGCGCACCGAACGCCTCGCCGCCGTCGCCGCGATGGTCTATCTGATTTTCAACGAAGGCTATTCGGCGGGCGGAGACACCGCCGAAATCCGCGTGCCGCTGTGCGAAGAGGCGATCCGGCTGGCGCGGCTGCTGCTGCGGCTGTTCCAGAGCGAGCCCGAGATCATGGGACTGACGGCGCTGTTGCTGCTGCAGCATGCCCGTGCGGCGGCGCGCTTCGACGCCGGGGGCGCGCTGGTGCTGCTCGACGACCAGGATCGCAGCTTGTGGAATCAGAAGATGATCGCCGAGGGCCTGGCGCTGATCGACAAGGCGATGCGGCATCGCCACAGCGGCCCCTATCAGGTTCAGGCGGCGATCGCCGCACTGCATGCCCGCGCCGCAAAGCCCGAAGACACCGACTGGACCCAGATCGATCTGCTCTATGGCGCGCTGGAACTCATGCAGCCGTCGCCGGTGGTGACGCTCAACCGCGCGGTCGCGGTATCCAAGGTGCGCGGGCCGGAGGCGGCGCTGGAAATGATCGAGCCGCTGGCGCCGCGGCTGTCGAATTATTTTCATTTCTTCGGCGTGCGCGGCGCGTTCCTGATGCAGCTTGGCCGCAACGACGAGGCCCGCGTCGCCTTCGACCGCGCCATCGCGCTCGCCAACACCTCGGCGGAAGCCGCCCACATCCGGATGCATCTCGACCGCCTGATGCGCGACAGCCAGCCGCGCGGCTCTAAAATCTCGAAAAAATAATTCGAACCGCTGTCGCATCGCGCCGGTCTCGTTCGTCTTTGAAGCATACATCCCACGCTCAAGGAGACGGCCATGCCGACGATTGCCGAGACCGCGCCGGTTTCGAAGCCCGCGCGATGGACCGGCCGCGTTCTCAGCGGTTTCGTCATTTTGTTCATGCTGTTCGACGGTGCCATCAAGCTGGTACCGTGGCCGGTCGTCACCGAAACGATGGATCGGATGGGTTACGGTTCCAGCGAAATGCTGGCGCGAAGCCTGGGGTTCATCACGCTGGTCTGCACCATTCTCTATGCGATTCCGCCCACCTCGATCCTCGGCGCGATCCTGTTGACCGGCTACCTTGGCGGCGCGATGGCGTCGCACGTGCGGATCGGCAGTCCGCTGTTCAGCCACACGCTGTTCGGGTTTTATCTGGGCCTGATAGTGTGGGGCGGGCTCTGGTTGCGCAACGGGGGCTTGCGCGCGCTGATTCCGTGGCGGCATTGATGTTGTCTGACTGACCACTCAAAGTCTGGATTAATCGGAGATTCGAAGCACCCATCACCAAAGGAGCAAGCGATGCAGGTCAATCCCTATCTGTTTTACAATGGCAATTGCGAAGCGGCGTTCAAGTTTTACGAAAAGGTGCTTGGCGGCAAGATCGACGCCATGCTGACGCATGAGGGCGCACCGGCGTCGATGCCGACTCCGCCGGAATGGAAAATGAAGATCATGCACGCCAAGATGTCGATCGACGGCGGGGTGATCATGGCGTC
The DNA here is from genome assembly GCA_963734795.1 of uncultured Alphaproteobacteria bacterium. Lineage (GTDB taxonomy): Bacteria > Pseudomonadota > Alphaproteobacteria > Rhizobiales > Xanthobacteraceae > Bradyrhizobium. The sequence continues at coordinate 137,710 of CAVTIW010000002.1, read as the reverse complement.
CGACGCGCCTCCAGGCCGCTTCCATCAGCCGCAGGGATTTGCAGTCTCGCTATCGGTCGGCGACCCGGCCGAAGCCGAGCGCAAGTTCAAGGCGTTGTCCGAAGGCGGCGTAGTCAACATGGCTTTCGCCAAGACCTTCTTCTCCAGGGGCTTCGGCGTGTGCGTCGATCAGTTCGGAATCCCATGGATGGTCAACTGCCCGATGGAGGGTTGATCCGTCACCGGCAGGCCGGATAGATCGCCGTGAGCTCGCGCCCGCGGAGCAGGAGCAGGCGCGAGGTCAATCCGCCGCGACGGCGAATCCAGTTTCGCACCGCGGCGGGATAGGTCTCGAGCACCAGTTCGGAGGCTCGCGGCTCGGCGTACATCCGGCCGCGCCGGTCGATCGACCGCGCGCCGTGAAATCCCAGGATCGCCCGGCGCGTCACGCAGATGCGGTCGCTCGGCACCATGCTCAGCACCAGCGTGCAGGCCGACAGGCACGGCCCGTCGATCACGACGCGTTCGCCGGAAGCGCGCACGCCCTCGAACAGGTCGAGGAACGGGCCGACCCGTCCGCCCGCACTGGCGATGATGCGGATCTCGGCATGTCCCGGCGAGACGAACGCGCCGAGCAACGCTGCGAGCAAAATCATTCTGGCGATGGCTGTCCGCATGCCCGAAGGATCCATCGAACCGATGATGATCAGCTAGGCAATTGTGAAGCGCCGGACAAGGTTCCGGCGGAGTTTGCCGTCCTCCTCAATCTCTTCCTGCCGGGAGCGGGGCGACCAGGCGCTACCCGTTGCGCCGCTCGCCGCGCAGGGTCGGCAATCCGATGCCGGCGGCGTCGAAGCCGCCGTCGACCGCAAGAATTTGCCCGGTGATGTAGCTGGAGCGGTCGCTGCACAGGAACCATACCGCCTCCGCCAGTTCCTCTTCGAGGCCGTAGCGGTTGAGCGGGATGGCGTCGTGGTAGTCGGCACGGATTTCCGGGGTGTGGACGGCTTTCGCCATCGCGGTCTCGACCGGACCGGGTGCTATGCCGTTGACGCGAATGCCGAGCGACGCCAGCTCGACCGCGAGCTGTTTTGTCAGATGGGCGAGCCCGGCCTTGCTGGTGCCGTAGGCCGAGCGCAGCGTCGAGGCCCGCACCGCCGAAATCGAAGTGATGTTGACGATGGAGCCGCCGCCATGTTCGCGCATCAAGGGTGCGGCCGCCTTGGTGCAGATAAACGGCCCGGTGAGATTGACCGCCAGCACCCGGTTCCAGTCGTCGTCGGACGTTTCCAGCAGCGGCGCGAACACCGCGATGCCGGCATTGTTGACCAGCGCGTCGAGCCGCCCAAAACGCCGTTCAACTTCGGCGACCGCGCGCGCGACCGACTTGGCATCGGAGACGTCGCAATGCAGCGCCAGCGTATCGCCGGCGGCGTCCAGCGCCGCCACGCTCTTCCACAGCAGTTCGCCCTCGATGTCGAGCAGCGCCACGCGCCAGCCCTCGGCGAGAAACCGTTTCGCGACCGCCAGACCGATGCCGCGCGCGGCACCGGTTACGAGCGCCGCTTTTTGCGGGGAGGGGGTCATGGGCGGGTCCGCCGGCAATGGATGATCAGGGCGTTGCTATAGCCCAGGGGGGGCAGCATGTCTCGGACGCTGTGATTTCGAATATGGCGGTCAGGATGCAACTGGTTGTAAAGTGCGATCGGTCTGACGCGCATCAAGGGTAGCCGATGTCCCTCACGCTCTACTTTCATCCGCTGTCGTCATTCTGCTGGAAAGCCCTGATAGCCCTGTACGAGAACGATACGCCGTTTACGCCGCGGATGCTCGATCTCTCCAACGAGACCGAGCGCGCCGCGTTGCTGAAGCTGTGGCCGGTCGGCAAGTTTCCGGTGCTGCGGGACGACGCCGCGGACCGCACCATCCCGGAGTCCAGCATCATCATCGAATATCTCGACACTCATTATCCGGGCCGCACCCGCTTCATTCCCGCGGACGCCAAACTGGCGTTGCAGACGCGGCTGCGCGACCGGTTTTACGATCTCTACGTGCACTTGCCGGTGCAGAAGATCGTCGGCGACCGTTTGCGGCCATCCGACAAAAAGGATCCGCATGGCGTGGAAGAAGCCCAGGCGCGAATACAGTCCTGCTACGGCATGATCGACAAGGAGATCGCCACCCGGACCTGGGCGATGGGGGAGGCCTTCAGCATGGCCGACTGCGCCGCCTCGCCGGCGCTGTTCTACGCCAACAAGGTGGTGCCGTTCGGCGAGACCCATAAGAACGTGACGGCTTATTTCGATCGGCTGAAGGCGCGGCCGAGCTTCGCGCGCGTGATCAGGGAAGCCGAGCCCTATTTTCACATGTTCCCGCAGGAGACCTGAGATGAGCGGCAGCAGGCCCGACATCGTCCGCGCCGTCTTTGCCGCCTATCTGGCGAACGACCGCAAGGCCGTCGAGGATTGTCTCGTCGACGATTTCCGCTTCACCAGCCCGTATGACGACGAGATCGACAAGGCCACCTATTTCGCGCGCTGCTGGCGCGGCAGCGACTGGATCGAACGGCATCATCTCGAAAAGATCATGGCCGACGGCGACGGGGCCTTTGTCACCTACCAATGCGTGGCCAAGGGTGGAAAGCGTTTCCGCAATACCGAGTTCTTCAGCTTCGAGGGCGACAAGGTCAAACGCATCGATGTCTATTTCGGCGCTGCTTACGAAAATGGTGCGTTCGTGAAACAGATGGTGTAATCGGCCGGCCCAGGTTGTGGATAGCTGAAGATTTTGGGTGCTGCGCTTCAGGCTGATGGTGAAAACGAGGTCCGTGGTGACGGCCTCAAGCATCAGAAGGAGAAGCGCAGCATGGACCATTTTGGTGGATTGGACGTATCGGTCAAGGAGACCAGCATCTGCATTGTGGATGACACGGGCAGGATCGTGAAGGAAGTGAAGGTAGCGAGCGAGCCTGAAGTCCTTTTGAAGGTTCTGGGGAACCCCACCTACCGCTTCAAGCGGATCGGACTGGAAGCCGGGCCGCTGTCGCAATGGCTGTTCAGCGCTCTCGCGGAAGCCGAGTTACCGGTGATCTGTGTCGAGACGCGCCACATGCAGGCGGTGCTGAAGGCGCAGATCAACAAGACCGACCGCAATGACGCGCGCGGCATCGCTCAGATGATCCGGGTGGGACTGTACCGTCCGGTGCATGTGAAGACGCTCCGCAGTCAGAAACTGCGAATGCTGCTGACCCATCGCAAGCTTCTGCAGTCGAAGGCCATCGCCATCGAGAACGATCTGCGAGGTACTTTGCGCAATTTCGGCCTCAAGGTCGGAATGGTTGGCAAGGTGAGGTTCGAGGCCCGCATCCAGGAGCTTGTCGAGAATCTCCCGGACTTGGCGGTACTGGTGGAGCCGCTGCTCATCGTCCGGCGGGCGCTACGCGAACAGATCGTCATCCTGCACCGCCGCTTGCTGGCTATCGTCCGGGAGGATGAGGTATGCCGGCGCCTGATGACGACCCCGGGTGTCGGCCCCGTGGTGGCGCTGACCTATCGCGCCACCGTCGATGTGCCAGCCCGGTTCCGAAAATCCAAGTCAGTCGGGGCGGTGTTTGGGCTGACGTGCTCCAGGTATCAATCAGGCGAGGTCGATTGGAGCGGCAAAATATCGCGCTGTGGCGATGAGATGATGCGGACGATGCTCTACGAAGCAGCGCAGAGCATGATGCATTCAAAAAAATGGTCCTGGCTCAAGGCGTGGGCCATGCAGATCGCCAGGCGCCGCGGGATGAAGAAGGCGATCGTGGCGCTCGCGCGCCGGCTGGCCGTGATCATGCACCGCATCTGGGTTGACGGCACCGAGTTCCGGTGGACCCGGGAGCAAGTAGCGGCAGCCGCATGAAAACCGTTCAGGATCAAACCCGATAGGAGAAAACCCGAGCTCCACCGAGCGGTGGAAAGATGTCCCTTGCGGGACGATGGATGAGGTGAGTTCGTATGTCCGCTTGGACCCGCCGTTCTTCAACGGCAAGGCCGACTAACAGATTGTTCCGCCTCGTCCTCGAATCCCATGATGGAAAGGCCCCGGTGCCGATTCCGAAGAGAAGCACGAGCCCGCGAGCGACATCGACACCGCATTGATGGATAGTCTGAAAGTGCTTGACCCCGAAGGGCCGATTAGAGAAGCAGACATCATAAAAGCGCGGTCGATGATCACAAAATACAGACCTCATCCTGAGGAAGCTTGCCATGGTCCGCGCGAAGCGCGGCCCGAAGCGAGCGTCTCGAAGGATGGACGCACCGCACGGACTCGCGGCCATCCTTCGAGACGCGGCCAGGAGGCCGCTCCTCAGGATGAGGTCGGAGATAACCCATTACCCGTGAAATAATTTCGCTCGACATGTCTGTGCCGTAAAAGCCCGTTCGTCTTGTTGATGAGCGATGGTTCGGCCGACGGACACCGTTCGCCGTCGCCCTGCTGAATTAAAAATGGAGACCAACGATGCGGTTCATGATGCTGATGATTCCGAAGGGCTACGAGGCGGCGGCGCCGGGCGCGATGCCTTCTGCGGAGGCGGTCGCGGCGATGATGAAGTACAACACCGCGCTGAAGGAGGCCGGCGTGCTGATCACGCTCGATGGATTGCATCCGCCGTCGGCCGGTGCGCGGGTTTCCTTTGCCGGCGGCAAGCCGGTGGTGACCGATGGTCCGTTCACCGAGTCCAAGGAAGTGCTCGGCGGCTACTGGATGATCGAGGTGAACTCGCGGGAGGAGGCGATCGGCTGGGCCAAACGCTGCCCGGCTGCCGATGCCGATATCATCGAGATTCGCCAGGTGCACGAAATGTCCGAGTTCCCCGCCGACGTTCAGGAAGCCGCCGCCGGATTTAACGAACTGCAGGCCCGCTAGAATTGATCGAGCAGCAACCAGGGAGACAGATGATGAGCAATACTTATCTTGCGGTCTTCGTCGGCAGCAAAACCAGCGCCAGGATGGCCGCCTGGAACGCGCTGTCCGCGGCGGATCAAAAGGCCAGGGAGAAAGCGGGCATTGCCGCCTGGAAGGCGTGGGTGGAGAAGCACCACGCCGCCCTCGCCGAGATGGGCGGGCCGCTCGGCAAGACCAAGCGGGTCGGCCCGGGCGGCATTGCCGACATCAGCAACGAACTGGGCGCCTTTACCGTCGTTCGCGCCGAATCGCATGAAGCCGCGGCAAGGATGTTCGAGAACCACCCGCACTTTGCGATTTTCCCCGGCGAAGCCGTCGAGATCATGCCGGTGCTGCCGATCCCGGGTGGTTGAAGGCCAACTGGGGGCGCGTTCATTGCGAGCGATCGATGGAAATGAGCAAAGGCCGCCCGGCGAGCGGCCTACGCCTCCCGGTACTCACGATTGTGAATTCGGACACTACAATCTATGTGCTAAAGTCGCGCCGTGAAGCTGAGAGACATTCCAACAGACATTGCCATCAGCGCGTCGTTTTTCGCAGCGTTCTTGCTCGCCTTTGTCCCCTGGTTTCTGTTTTTCTCACCTGATCTCTTGCTGGCGATCAAGGCATTCCAGGCCAAGCACAGGGCCGAAGGGCCGCGCGGAGACGGGCTGTAGACCGCGGGCTCGCCGCTACACTTGGGGGATTGGCCGGTCATTCGGATGAAAGCGTGCCCCGATCAGCCCGCGCTAGTGACCTTTGCGTGCGGCTCATGTAAAAGCCTTTCACATGAGCTGGCGCAAGGAACAGCGCCGCGCCGAGCGCGGCTATCATCACGGCAATCTGAAAGAGGCGCTGCTGCAGGCAGCGCTCGGCCTGATCGCGGAGAAAGGCCCGGCCGGGTTCACCTTCGCCGACGCCGCGCGTTCGGCCGGTGTCAGCCCGGCGGCGCCCTACCGGCATTTTCGCGACCGCGACGAACTGCTTTCCAGCATCGCGCAGCGCGGTTTCGAGCAATTCGAGGCGGTGCTGACCGCGGCCTGGGACGACGGGCGTCCGGACACCGTCACGGCGTTCGAGCGGGTCGGCAAGGCCTATCTCGCCTTCGCCCGCGAGGAGCCGGCGTTCTATTCGGCGATGTTCGAATCCGGGCTTCCGGTCGACCTTAATCCGGCACTGCTGGCGGCGAGCGAGCGCGCCTTCGGCATCATCCGGGCCGCCGCCGAGCGGCTTGCCGCGCTGGCGCCGCCCGGCATGCCGCGGCCGCCGGCGCTGATGATGGCGCTGCATATCTGGTCGATGTCGCACGGCGTGGCCTCGCTGTTTGCGCGCGGCGATGCGGCCCGCCGCAAGCTGCCGATGTCGGCGGAGGATCTGCTGGAAGCCGAAGTGCTGATCTATCTGCGCGGTCTCGGCTTCCCGACCGACCGCAGACCGTCCGGCCAAAAGAACCAGGCCGGATCCACAAGCCGGCCGGCCAGCCGGCTGGTCCCTGGGGCACCCCAAAATAAATTCGTCAGGCGCGGCCTGCGCCCCGCTTGACAAAAACCTGGCGATGGTTTACGTATGTAAATGTTATTTACATTCACAACGGCGTGATGCCGTCATGGAGAGGGAAATGGCCTACACCGCAGATGTCAATCGATGGCGCGGCCCCGTTGAAGAGCCCTACCGCCCGCATATGCACATCCATCCCGGCATGGTGATCGCGACCATTCTCGGCTTCCTGTTCTGGTGGCCGGTCGGACTTGCCTTCCTCTTTTTCACACTCAGGAGCACGAAAATGGGTTGCTGGAGTCACCAGGATCGCTGGCAGAACAAAATGGAGCGGATGCAGTACAAGATGGAGCGGATGCGCAACCGCATGGAGCGCCGCGGCTTTCCGCTTCGGCGGGTTCGGTCCGCCCTCGAGCGGCAACCGCGCCTTCGACGAATACCGCGTGGAAACGCTGAAGCGCCTCGAAGAGGAGCAGACCGAATTCAAGGATTTCCTCGATCGGCTGCGTCACGCCAAGGACAAGGAAGAGTTCGACCAGTTCATGGCGCAGCACCGCCCGCGTCCGACCCCGCCCTCGGACGGTCAGCCCCAGGCCTGAACTGGCGTGAAGCTCGAAGGCTTCAGCCGCAGGCGTAGTGCCCCCATAAACCTGACGGCGACAGAACCGCCCGTTTGCGAAAGCAGACGGGCGGTTTTGTTTTGGCGCCCGGAAGCCTGCGCTCCGGAAATGCCCGATCCCGGCCTGCCGTCTTTTGCCGCAGCCAAAATCCCCTTTGGTAACCTCGCCTTAACCATGATTAGCGTCTGGTTAGGGGCGTAAAGACGCGCTGATAGCCCTCGTTTTGACATGTTGGCAGGGGATGCAGGCCTCGGCTTCGGACGGGCCTCCCATGCGACACAACAAGGCTCTCGCGCTGGCGCTTGCCGCGCGCCTGGCGCGCGGCTGTGGAACCGGCGGCCATTTGCTCCCGGAGAATTTGGGACACTTGCGTTGAGAGGATACCGCTCATGAATCCGGCCGACGTGGCTCAGTCAGCCTTGCCGCTGGCATCCAGCGACGTATCGCTGATCGCACTGTTCCTGCAGGCCGCACTGGATCGTGAAGGTGGTCATGCTGGGGCTGCTTGCCTGTTCGGTCTGGGTCTGGGCGATCGCGATCGACAAGATCATCCTGTATGCGCGCACCAAGCGCGCCATGGACCGGTTCGAGCAGGCGTTCTGGTCCGGGCAGTCGATCGAGGAACTTTATCGCGCGCTGTCGGCCAAGCCGACGCAATCGATGGCGGCCTGTTTCGTCGCGGCGATGCGCGAATGGAAACGGTCGTTCGAAAGCCAGGCGCGGTCGTTCGCCGGGCTTCAGATGCGGATCGAGAAGGTCATGAACGTCTCCATCGCCCGCGAAATCGAGCGGCTGGAACGCCGGCTGCTGGTGCTGGCGACGGTCGGCTCGGCGGGTCCGTTCGTCGGCCTGTTCGGCACCGTCTGGGGCATCATGTCGAGCTTCCAGTCGATCGCCGCCTCGAAGAACACCTCGCTGGCGGTGGTGGCCCCGGGCATCGCGGAGGCGCTGTTTGCGACCGCAATCGGCCTTATCGCCGCCATTCCGGCGACTATTTTCTACAATAAATTCACTTCCGAGGTGAACCGGCAGGCCCAGCGGCTGGAAGGGTTCGCCGACGAATTTTCAGCGATCCTGTCGCGCCAGATCGACGAGCGGGCGTGAGGCGCGGTAAAGTGTGAGCACATCGTGAGCACCAGATCATGGCGATGAACATGGCAGGCTCGCCGGGCGGCGGACGCCGCGGCCGGCGTCGCGCCGTGATGGCGGAGATCAACGTCACCCCGATGGTGGACGTAATGCTGGTGTTGCTGATCATCTTCATGGTGTCGGCGCCGCTGTTGACGGTGGGCGTGCCGCTCGATCTGCCGCAGACCCAGGCCAAGAGCCTGGAGCAGGACAAGACGCCGCTGCAGCTTTCGGTCGATGTCAAGGGACGGGTATTCATCAACGATACCGAAGTCGCGATGAACGAACTGATGCCGAAATTAAAGGCGATCACCGACGCCCGCGGCGGCCTCGACGAGCGTATATTCATGCGGGCGGACAAGAAGGCGGACTACGGAACCGTGGCGAGGGTGATGGGACAATTGTCGGGCGCCGGTTTCAAGCGGCTGGCGCTGGTCACCGAAGTGGAGCAGGGGTCCTAACGGGTGAAGGTGAAGGTCGACAAGACACTGGTTGCGTCTGTGGCCCTGCACGTCCTCGTGATCGGGTGGGGACTGGTGTCGTTCTCGTCCAAGGCCTTCGAATCGATGCCGGAAGAATCCCTGCCGGTCGATATCATTTCCGCCGACCAGCTGGCCAAGGTCACCGCCGGCATGAAAACCGGCAAGAAGGAAAATCCGAAGCCGCTGGTGGAGAAGGTCGCCGAAGCCAAGCCGGTGGATGACGCCGTCGGCAAGATCACCGAGAAGCCGCCGGTCGTGACCGACACCACGCCGCCGCCGCCGCCGAAGCCGGTGGAAAAGCCGGTCGAGAAAAAGCCCGATCCGCCGAAGCCGGTCGCCGAGAACAAGCCCAAGGAAGAGCCGAAGCCGATCGAGAAGAAGCCGGATCCGCCCAAGGTCGATCCGATCGCGGAAGCCTTGAAAAAGGAAGAGAAGAAGCCGCCGCCGAAGCCGCAGGCCCAGGCAGCGACGCCACCGCCGCAGCCGCCGAAGCCGAAGGAGCGGACCTTCGATCAGACCAAGATCGCCGAGCTGCTCGACAAGCGCGATCCGACCCGGCAGGCCGTGACCGGCGACACGCTGAATTCCAACGCGGCGCTCGGCCTGTCCAAGGGCAAGGCCGCCGACAATTCCGCGACCTGGGGCGCGATGTTCCAGTCCCAGGTCGAGCGCTGCTGGAAGAAGCCCTATGGCGGCATCGAGAGCCAGAATCCCGAGGTCGGCTTTCGCCATCAAGCTGAAGCGCGACGGCACGCTGGAAGGGATGCCGGTTCCGGAAGGGACGCCGGCCACGCCGTATCTTCGCGTCTACCAGGAGAGCGCCCTGCGCGCGATCATCGAATGCCAGCCGTATAATCTGCCGGCGGCCTTTTTCGACGAATGGAAATATTTTGCGCCGGTGTTCACCGAACGAAAGACCTGAAGCGGTCGCCCGCCGGCGATCGCAGATATGAAATGAAGCTCGTACAGATGACCGACAAAGATAGATTGCGTGCAGATGCCGTTCCGCCCGAGCCGCCGGCAGATACTTTCCGGAATGGCCTCGCTTGGCGTGCTGGCGGGCGGTGCCGTCCGCGCCGCCTTCGGCGCAGGCGCCGAAGCGCGTCATCGTTCCCGAGGGCGACTTCGCGCCGCTGCCGATCGCGATCCCCAATTTCGTCGGCGGGCACGCCGTCGGACGGCGACGTCGGCGTCGGCGTGACCCAGGTCATCACCAACAACCTCAAGCGCAGCGGGTTGTTCGCGCCGATCGACCAGGCCGCCTATATCGAGAAGGTCATCAACATCGATGCCGCGCCGCAATTCCAGAACTGGAAGACCATCAACGCGCAGGCGCTGGTGACCGGCCGCATGACCCGGCAGGGCGACGGCCGCCTGAAGGCGGAATTCCGCCTCTGGGACGTCGCCACCGGCCAGCAGCTTGACCGGCCAGCAATATTTCACCGTCGCCGGAATACTGGCGGCGGATCGCGCACATCATTTCCGACCAGATCTACGAGCGCCTGACCGGCGAGAAGGGCTATTTCGACAGCCGCGTGGTGTTCGTCGACGAAACCGGGTCCGCGCAACGGCGCGTCAAGCGGCTGGCGCTGATGGATCAGGACGGCGCCAATGTTCGCTACCTGACGCGCGGCACCGATCTCGTGCTGACGCCGCGGTTCTCGCCGTCGACCCAGGAAATCACCTATATGGAATTCGGCCAGGGCGACCCGCGGGTCTATCTGTTCAACATCGAGACCGGGCAGCGCGAGATCGTCGGCAATTTTCCCGGCATGTCGTTCTCGCCGCGGTTCTCGCCGGACGGCCAGCGCGTGATCATGAGCCTGCAGCAGGGCGGCAATTCGAACCTGTTCGTGATGGACCTGCGTTCGAAATCGACCACGCGCCTGACCGACACGCCGGCGATCGATACCTCGCCGTCCTATGCGCCCGACGGCACCCGGCTGTGTTTCGAATCCGACCGCGGCGGAAAGCCGCAGATCTACGTGATGCCGGCGGCCGGCGGACCCGCGCAACGCATCTCCTTCGGCGACGGGACCTATTCGACCCCGGTGTGGTCGCCGCGCGGCGACTACATCGCCTTCACCAAACAGGGCGGCGGACAGTTTTCGATCGGCATCATGAAGCCCGACGGCTCGGGCGAGCGGATTCTGACCTCCGGATTCCACAACGAAGGACCGACCTTTGCGCCGAACGGCCGCGTCCTGATGTTCTTCCGCGATCCCGGCGGCAATGACGGACCTTCGCTGTTCACCGTGGACATTTCCGGACGCAGCGAACAGCAGGTCCCGACCCCCGGCTTCGCGTCCGATCCGGCGTGGTCGCCCCTGCTGTCCTGAGACCGGCGCCGCCGCACCGGCCGGCGCGCTGTCGCAGCCGGCAAACCTTGCCTAGCTTGCTGATTTAACGGGCAGATTTTCGCGTCGCGCAGCCGAAAGACAACGTCTCGGTAACGATGTTCCCTCAGAAAGACTTCATCTGCGACGCGGTAAAACTACGCCTCAGAGAAGGACGCGCGCGCGCCCCGAATGCAGCTTGCCAATCAGACGGGAAGATACTCGATCAGAAGATATCGCCGTACCATTCACGCGGCGCTGATCGATTCGCTGTTCGAAACTCCCGCTCCGCTGCTTGCCGGGTATCGTCTTCGTGGCCGTCGCGGCGGCCATGACCGCGCTGAAGACGGGAGACGATCCGATCTGGGCGTGTGTCGCGCTTCTGATCGCCGACCGGCGCCGTCCGCGCGTTCGACCTGCACCGCTACCAGGCGCGCAAATCGACCCTGACTGCCGACGAAGCCGCGCAGTGGAAGAAGCGCTATCAGATCGGGGCGATGATCCAGGCCGCCGCGATCGGCATATGGTGCTCCACCACTCTGTTGAGCAGCGACGACGCCGTGGCCCACATGATTTGCTTGTCCGTCACCACCGGGATCGTGGCGGGAGGCGCGGGCAGGGCCTATGGCACGGCAGTGGATATTCCAGCTGCAGGTTTTGCTTTGCTTCGGTCCGACCGTGATCGCGCTGGCGTTGCGCGGCACACCCTATTACATCGCCATGTCGGTCGTGTGCGCCGCATTTCTTCGTGGCGCTCATGCAGATCTCGGCCAATCTGCACAGAATATTCATGCAGGCGCTGATGGCGCGCGAGCGCGAGGCGGCGCTGGCCGGCCAGTTCGACACCGCCCTGAACAACATGCCGCACGGCCTGTGCATGTTCGGCGCCGACGGGCGTCTTGCGGTCATGAATCATCGCTTCAGCGAGATGATGAACCTGTCCGACGATCTCGTGCATCGCGGCGCCAGCGCCGCCGACATCATCGCCGCCTGCGTCGGCGCCGGATCGATCTCGGCGGCGAGCGGAAAGATGATCCTCTCCGAAATCGAGAATTCGCAGGCCAGGGATATCATCACCACCGATCCCGACGCCGATCGCGGTCCGGTCGCTGTCATGGACATTCCAGCCGATGGCCGGCGGCGGCGCCGTCGTGCTGCTGGAAGACATCACCGAGCGGCGCAACGCCGAAGCCAGAATCAGCCATCTGGCGCGTTACGACGAACTGACGGCGCTGCCCAACCGGCTCAATTTCCGCGACGAGATCGAGCGTCTGCTGGCGGTTCCGCATGATGCCGACGCAGTTGTCGGCATTGCTGTTTGTCGACCTCGATCAGTTCAAGCAGGTCAACGACACCCTGGGCCATCCCTGCGGCGACCAGTTGCTGTGCGCGGTCGCCGACCGGTTGCGCGAAATGCTGCGCCCGGAGGATTTCGTGGCGCGGTTCGGCGGCGACGAATTCGTGGTGTTCCAGCAGAACATCAAATCGAACGAGGACGCCGCCGGTCTCGCCCGGCGAATCGTCGACCGTCTGAGCGAGCGCTACAAGATCGACAATCATCTGGTCGAGATCGGCGCCAGCGTCGGCATCGCGATGACGTCGCCGGCCGGCATCAGCGCCGATACGCTGCTGAAGAACGCCGACATGGCGCTCTATCGCGCCAAGGCGGACGGCCGCGGCACCTTCTGCTTCTTCCGCGACGAGATGGCGCAGACCGTCGAGGCGCGCCGCATTCTGGAACTGGACCTGCGCAAGGCGCTGGCCAACGAGGAATTCGAGCTGTTCTATCAGCCGCTGGTCAATCTCAAGTCCGGGACGGATATCGACCTGCGAGGCGCTGCTGCGCTGGAATCATCCGGTGCGCGGCACGGTTTCGCCGATCGACATCATTCCGGTCGCCGAGGACATGGGCCTGATCGTCGATCTCGGCCGCTGGATCCTGCGCAAGGCCTGCATGGAATGCATGAAATGGCCCGAAGCCGTCAGCGTCGCGGTCAATTTCTCGCCGCAGCAATTCCATCAGCGCGACGTGCTGAGCGAGGTTCGCTACGCGCTGGAGGTCTCCGGGCTTGCCCGCGCACCGTCTCGAAATCGAGATCACCGAATCGTCGTTGTTGCGCAACACGCAAGTGACCCACGACGTGCTGTCGCAGTTGAGCGCGATCGGCGTGCGGATCTCGCTGGACGATTTCGGCACCGGCTATTCGAGCCTGAGCTATCTGCATAATTTCCCGCTGCAGAAGGTGAAGATCGATCGTTCCTTCCTGGAGGGCATCGATACCGATCGTCCGCTGACGCTGTTGCGCGGCGTGGCGCGGCTCAGTGCCGATCTCGGCATGTCGGTCGTGGTCGAAGGCATCGAAACCAACGAGCAACTGGAACTGATCAGCGCCGACGGCACGGTCACCGAGGCGCAGGGCTATCTGTTCAGCCGGCCGGTTCCGGCGGTGCGGGTGCGCCAATTGCTGAACGCATCGCACGGCCGCCGCCTGCCGGACGAGCCGCTGGCTCGTGGTTCCGTCGCGATCGATCGCCTGAGGCAACTTCCGTAATTCTACGGGTTCGAATGCCGCGCCGACCGTCACAAACGGTTAACCCTAACCTCTCGATAGCTTTGCAATTTTATTAAGGGACTGTTAATCTTTTTTCACTCGCTAGAAGTTGTTTGCAAGTTAGGGAGTATCAGATGAAGTCCGAAGCCGAACCGCGCGCTTCGCTCTTTGTCCGGGGAGGAGCGCTGTTTGATCGCGTCGATTACCGGCTCATCGAAACCCCTGAGGAGAAAGATCAGCTTTATCTGATGCGCTACAGGGCCTATCGGCAGGGCGGATTGATCCTGCCGTCGAGTCTCCGAGCGCTACAGCGATCGTTACGACGATGCGCCCAATGCCTTGACGTTTGGGGTCTATGTTGACGGAGAACTCTGCAGTTCTATCCGTCTCCACGTCCTGACGTCAGAATGGCGGATGTCCTATACGACCGAATTGTTCGGCGATGTTCTTCACCCCCGCCTCGATCGAGGCGAGGTTTTCATCGATCCGGCTCGTTTTGTCGCAGACCCCGAAAAGGCCCAGCGTTTCCCCGAGCTTCCCTATCTGACGGTGCGGCTGGCCTATCTGGCATGTGAATATTTCAATGCCGATACCGGGCTTGCGCTCGTTCGTGCCGAGCATCAGGCGTTTTATCGCCGGGTCTTTCTGCACGAGACCATCGCCGAACCGCGCCCGTTTCCGAACGCCTTGGCAAAGGTGGCATTGATGGCGTCCGATTTCCGGGCCGTGCGGGAACAGGTCTTGGTCCGTTTTCCCATCATGCGCTCAAGCGCTTTCGAGCGGCGGATGTTGTTTCAGCGTGATCGTCGACGCCATCCAGGCTGCCGTGAGTCTCGACCTTCGAGCCGGCCTCGATCGTTCCGAGTTCCTGAAGCGGCCTGGCCGGAGCTTGCCGGTGTTGCCGCGCCGGCGGTTCTCTGCCAAATTCGCGCGCAAACCGCCGTTCGGGTCAGGTGCCGAACGCCTAAAAGGGGTGATTCCGGCCTGGTTCCCGCTTGCCTTCACCCTCGCGCCACATTTACAACTCATTAACCATCGCGGTTGCTTTTCGCCGTTTGCGGGCATTTGATCGGGTCTGGCAACACCCCATCAAGGTTGACGGAACGTTCGCTTAACCATCGCCCTGTAGACCGGATGACAGTCGAAAAACGTGAGCGTGGAGGCTCCGGAATGAAACATCAGATGCGTATCCTCCAGGGATTGAAGCTGGCCGCGGTGCTCGCGGTGGCGCTGTCGATGGGCGCCTGCGCCAACAAGAACCTCGGCGCCGACGGCGCGATGGCCAGTGCGGCGACCCCGGGCAGCCAGCAGGATTTCGTGGTCAATGTCGGCGACCGCGTGTTCTTCGAGAGCGACCAGACCGATCTGTCGCCGCAGGCGATCGCGACCCTGGAAAAGCAGGCGCAGTGGCTGCAGAGCTACAACCGCTACTCCTTCACCATCGAAGGCCATGCGGACGAGCGCGGCACCCGCGAATACAACATCGCGCTGGGTGCGCGGCGTGCCCAGTCGGTTCGCACCTTCCTCGCCTCGCGCGGCATCGATCCGAGCCGGATGCGGACGATCTCCTACGGCAAGGAACGCCCGGTCGCGGTCTGCAACGACATCTCGTGCTGGTCGCAGAACCGCCGCGCCGTCACGGTCCTGAACGCCAGCTCCTGAGCGTTCGCCTGACTCGCCAAATTCGTCGCCGGCGCCTTCGGGCGCCGGTTTTGTTTTGGCGCCTTGCTTCGGACACCTGTTTGTATCAGTCACATTTTTGGCGTACTCCGTCTCTCAATGTAGTTTCCGCTTTCGATGTCACGCCGATTTCGTCGTCAGGCCAAAATGTCATCCAGATTTCATCGAATTACCCGTGCCGCGGCCATCGCCGCGATGCTGGCGTTCTGTTCGCAGGCCGTTGGCGCAATCCGATGATGTCGATCCGGAAATGCGCATTCAGCAGCTTGAGAACCAGTTGCGGCAACTCACCGGCCAGAACGAGGAGCTGCAATACCGCAACCGGCAGCTCGAAGATCGCCTGAAGCTGCTTCAGGGGCGGCGCGCAAGCCGCGCCCGGCGGTCAGCCCGCAGCGGTCCAGCCCAGCGTGGCTGCGATGCCTCCGGCACAGCCGAACCCGGCCTATCGGCAGCCGCCGGCCCAGCCGGGTTATGACCACGCAGATTGCGGCTCCGGCGCCGATCGTCCAGGAGGAACCGGGAGTGCCGGCGCCGGGCCGCCGGCGCGGCGATGCCTTCGATCCCAGCCAGAATCCGAATGCCCCCGGCGCGCCGCGCGCGCTCGGCGGCGGTCAGTTGCCGATTGCGAACGAAGCGCCGGTCGGCGCCCCCGGCGGACGCGGCGCCGGAGAGCCGCTCGATCTCGAGCAATTCCGGTTCGCGCGGCCCAGGCGGCGCCTGCCGCCACCGCGCGGTGCAGATAGCGGAACCACGCTCACCACCTTGCCGCCGTCGGCGACGCCGCAGGGACGAGTTCGATCTCGGCATCGGCTATATGGAGCGCAAGGATTACGCGCTGGCGGAACAGACCATGCGCAACTTCGCGCAAAAATATCCCAGCGATCCCCTGATGGCGGATTCGCAATACTGGCTGGGCGAGAGTTTTTTCCAGCGCCAGCAATATCGCGACGCCGCCGAAGCCTTTCTCGCGGTGACCACCAAATTCGACAAATCGGCGAAGGCGCCGGACGCACTGCTGCGGCTCGGACAATCGCTGGCGGCCCTGAAGGAAAAGGAGGCCGCCTGCGCCGCGTTCGGCGAGGTGACGCGGAAATATCCGCGCGCCTCGACCGGCGTCAAAGCGGCCGTGGACCGTGAGCAAAAGCGGGTCAAGTGCTAGGGTCCGGACTGAACCCTCCGTCAGCTCAAAATTGATGAAGCAGCCCGCAGCGGAGCGCGGCGATGTTCACGCCGGTTCCGAGGCCGATGGCCCAAGCGGATTGCGCCCGCTGAACACCACAAAGCCGGCGGTCGCCAGGGTGATGGGGAGCCCGGCCAATTGCCAGCCGATCAGGCTCACCAGGATGATGTTGGGGCCGGGCACCTGGCGATGCCGAACAGGTTGGCGAAGACCGCGTCGCTGCTCCAGCCATGGACCACAACCACCTGCCGCCGGGTGACGACGATCGCCTATGACCTCGGCTATTCAAGCCCGCCGCCTTTACCGTAATGTTCAAGCAGCTTGTCGGCGTGGCCCCGGACGCCTATCGCAGAAGGACATCTGGCCCGGCGCGCGCAGCCTGATCCGAGGTGGACACCGGAATTCCAACGCCCATGCCTGACGACGATAATTCCGCGATCTCGGCACAGCGACGCGAAACGTCTGTTCGCGGACTGGAAGGCCGTTCCTGCGATCGTGCTCGCGGTTTCCGGCGGTCCCGATTCGATCGCGTTGATGTGGCTGGCGGCCCGCTGGCGCCGCGCTCTGGCGCGCGGTCCGCGCCTTGTCGCGGTCACCGTCGATCATGGCTTGCGTCGCCGAGGCGGCCGCGCGAGGCCCGCGACGTCAAGCGGCTGGCGCGCACCCTCGAGCTGCCGCATCGCACGGTGCGCTGGACCGGCGCCAAGCCGAAAACCGGATTGCCGGCCGCGGCGCGTGCCGCGCGATACCGCCTGCTGGCCGAGGCCGCGCGGATCAATGGCGCTACCCATATCCTCACCGCGCATACCCGCGACGATCAGGCCGAGACGCTGCTGATGCGCATGCTGCGCGGCAGCGGCATCGCCGGTCTCGCGGCGATGGCGCGGCAGTCCGAGCGCGACGGCGTGCTGGCTGGCGCGCCCGTTTCTGCATATTTCGAAATCGCAGCTGGTCGCGACGCTCGAAAAGGCGAAAATCGGCTTCGCCGACGATCCGACCAACCGCGACACCGCATTTCACGCGTCCGCGGCTCCGCGCGCTGATGCCGGTTCTGGCCGCCGAGGGCGGCGATACGCGCAATCTGGCGCGGCTGGCGGCGCGGCTGGCCCGGGCCAATGCGGCGGTGGAAGTGCTGGTCGACGGCGCCGAGCGCTATCTGGCGCTGAGGGACCGCGAAGCCCGCGCCGGGATTCGACGCCAGGATTTCGAATGTCAAGGCCTTTGCCGCGCATGCCGGAGGAAATCCGCCTTCGGCTGTTGCTGCGCGCGATCGATCGGTTCGGTCATGAGGGGCCGGCGGAACTCGGCAAGGTCGAAGCCTTGCTGGCGGCCCTGGACCGAGCCTGCTGCCGAAAAGACGCGCAGCGCGCCGGCCGAGGCTGAAACAGACCCTTGCCGGTGCGCTGATCAGCCTGGTCGACGGCCGGATTCGCATCGAGCCGGCGCCGCCCGCCGCCGCCGGGCGGATTGAGGTGGTAATCGAACGCCGTCGTTGCCTTGAACCGCTTCAGCTCTTAACCACCCCGGAAAACACCCGTTTCAGCGCCATTATTTGAGCGGGAATCGCGCTAGGATGCGCTAAATAGTCCTGCGTGGTTCCCTTGGCAGCGACCGGGGCGGCACCTAGATTGTAGGGCAGTCGACCGAGGGCATTCCCTCGTGCCTACCCAAGGACATAAGGCCGCGATCCGCGCGACCACGAAGGAAGATCGATGAACGCCAATCTGCGCAATTTCGCCCTCTGGGTCATTATTGTCTTGCTGTTGTTGGCGCTGTTCACGCTCTTCCAGAATCCTGGTCAGCACGCCTCCTCGCAGGACATCTCGTTCTCGCAGCTTCTGACCGAGGTCGATGCAGAATCACGTGCGCGACGTCGTGATCCAGGGCCCGGAAATCCACGGCACCTTCACCAACGGCTCGAGCTTCCAGACCTACGCGCCGAACGATCCGACGCTGGTCTCGCGCCTGTATAACGGCAAGGTCTCGATCACCGCGAAACCGCCCGGCGACAACGTGCCGTGGTTCGTGTCGCTGCTGGTCTCATGGTTGCCGTTCATCGCGCTGATCGGGGTGTGGATTTTCCTGTCGCGGCAGATGCAGGGCGGCGCCGGCAAGGCGATGGGCTTCGGCAAATCGCGCGCCAAGATGCTGACCGAGGCGCATGGCCGCGTGACGTTCGAGGACGTCGCCGGCGTCGATGAAGCCAAGCAGGATCTGCAGGAGATCGTCGAATTCCTGCGCGATCCCGGAAAGTACCAGCGGCTCGGCGGACGGATTCCGCGCGGCGTGCTGCTGGTCGGCCCTCCCGGCACCGGCAAGACGCTGATCGCGCGCGCGGTCGCCGGCGAAGCCAACGTGCCGTTCTTCACGATTTCGGGCTCGGACTTCGTCGAGATGTTCGTCGGCGTCGGCGCAAGCCGCGTCCGCGACATGTTCGAACAGGCCAAGAAGAACGCGCCCTGCATCATCTTCATCGACGAAATCGACGCGGTCGGCCGCCATCGCGGCGCCGGCCTCGGCGGCGGCAATGACGAGCGCGAGCAGACGCTGAACCAGTTGCTGGTCGAGATGGACGGCTTCGAGGCCAATGAAGGCGTGATCCTGATCGCGGCCACCAACCGGCCCGACGTGCTCGATCCGGCGCTGCTGCGCCCCGGCCGGTTCGACCGCCAGGTGGTGGTGCCGAATCCGGATGTCGTCGGCCGCGAGCAGATCCTCAAGGTTCACGTCCGCAAGGTGCCGCTGGCGCCCGGATATCAACCTCAAGACCATCGCCCGCGGCACGCCCGGCTTCTCCGGTGCCGACCTGATGAACCTCGTCAACGAGGCGGCGCTGACGGCGGCGCGGCGCAACAAGCGCATGGTGACGCAGGCCGAATTCGAAGAGGCCAAGGACAAGGTGATGATGGGCGCCGAGCGCAAGTCGCTGGTCATGACCGAGGAAGAGAAGATGCTGACCGCCTATCACGAGGGCGGCCACGCCATCGTCGGCCTCAACGTGATCGCGACCGATCCGATCCACAAGGCGACCATCATTCCGCGCGGCCGTGCGCTCGGCATGGTGATGCAACTGCCGGAGCGCGACAAGCTGTCGATGTCGCTCGAGCAGATGACCTCGCGCCTGGCCATCATGATGGGCGGCCGCGTCGCGGAAGAACTGGTGTTCGGCCGCGAAAAGGTGACCTCGGGCGCCTCGTCCGATATCGAGCAGGCGACCCGGCTGGCGCGGATGATGGTGACGCGCTGGGGTCTGTCCGAAGCACTCGGCACCGTGTCCTACGGCGAAAACCAGGACGAGGTTTTCCTCGGGCATGTCGGTGTCGCGGACCCAGAACGCGTCGGAGGCGACGGTCCAGAAGATCGACACCGAGATCCGGCGCTTTGTCGAAGAGGGCTACAACGAAGCGACGCGGATTCTCACCGAGAAGCGCGCCGACCTCGAAGCGCTGGCCAAGGGCCTGCTTGAATTCGAAACCCTGACCGGCGACGAGATCGAGGACCTGCTCAAAGGCAAGAAGCCGAACCGCGAGTCGGTGCTGGAGCCGACCACTCCGCGCACCTCGGCGGTGCCGCCGGCCGGCAAGCCGCGCCCGCGGCCCGATCCGGATGCCGGGCTGGAGCCGCAGCCGCAGGCGTAACGGGATTGCCATCTTGAATCGAAAACGCGGCGGCAACGCCGCGTTTTTTTATGCCGCCGGCGGGTTTTCGCGCCTGGTCGACCATGATTATGGTTGGCGTCGATCCCGGTGCCATGGCATGTTTCGAACACGACGCGAGCGCGGCCAACCGCGCCGGTTGCGGCCGCCGTTCGAGCGCGCCGGAATACAAAATAAACGGGGGAGGGGCGTCGATGCGTTTCGTCACGAAATTTGGCGCGGTGAGCGCGCTCGTGGTGCTGGCGTGGCCTTTGGCCTCCGCCGCAGCCGAAATGCGCGGCGTCACCGCAACCGAGATCAAGATCGGCCAGACCATGCCCTACAGTGGCCCGGTTTCGGCGTTCGGCGCGCTCGGCAAGGGCGAGGTCGGCTATTTCAAGATGCTCAATGAGCGCGGCGGCATCAACGGCCGCAAGATCAACCTGATTTCGCTGGACGACAGCTACGCGCCGCCGAAAACCGTGGAACAGACCAGGCGGCTGGTCGAGAGCGACGAAGTCGCGCTGATCTTCTCCTCGATCGGCACCGCCCAGAACACCGCGATCGCCAAATACCTGCAGGGCAAGAACATCCCGCAATTGTTCGTCGGCTCTGGTGCATCGAAATTCGCCGACATCGCGCAATACCCGCAGGCGACCCTGGGCGTGCAGGGGCCGTTCCGCTACGAGGCGCGGCTGTACGCCCGCCATGCGCTGGCCAGCAATCCGAACGCTACATTCGCCGTGATCTCGCAGAACGACGATTTCGGGCGCGATTATCTGGCGGGGCTGAAGGATGTGCTTGGCGAAAAATACGATGCGGTGGTCACCGGCGCGACCTACGAAATAACCGATCCGACCATCGACTCGCAGATCGTCAAGCTGAAAGCCTCCGGCGCCGATGTTCTGGTGATCGCGGCGACGCCGAAATTCGCCGCGCAGTCGATCCGCAAGGCCTACGAGATCGGCTGGAAGCCGATGATATTCCTGTCCAACGTCGCGGTCTGGGTGTCCAGCGTGATGCAGCCGGCGGGGTTGGAGGCCGGCGTCGGCATTCTGTCGACCGCCTATGTCAAGGATCCCGACGATCCGGCGTGGAAGGACGACGCCGGCGTCAAGGGATGGCGGGAATTCATGACCAAATACATTCCCGACGCCGACCAGCACGACACCAATTACGTCAACGCCTACAACAGCGCGATGGCGCTTGAAGCGGTGCTGAAGGCCTGTGGCGACGATCTGTCGACCGAGAATATTCTAAAGCAGGCCTACGCCATCAAGAATTTGGAACTGCCGATGCTGCTGCCGGGCATCAAGCTCAACACCTCGCCGACCGACCATATCCCGATCGACCAGATGCAGTTCATGCGTTTCAACGGCAAATCGTGGGACCGCTTCGGCGAGTTGCAGACCGGGAATTGATTCCGTCATTCCGGGACGACGCGAAGGAAGCGGCAAACCCGGAATCCATATTCCCGTGTTGGCGTTTCGGTACTGAACGCATACGGGAGTTATGGATTTTCGGGTTCATGCGAAAACGCGCGCCCCGGAAATGACGGGTAATAATTATCCCAGCTTGCCGACTTCGGCCTCCACCAGCGACCAGCATTTCGAGCCGAGCTTTTCCTTCCAGGTCGCGTAAACGCCGGGAAGCCTGGCGCGGAAGGCGGCCTGGTCGACGTCGTTGAACACCAGTCCGCGTTTGACGAAATCGTCACGCAGGCTGGCGTTGAGCGCGGCCTGATCCTGGCGCTGCCGGCGGACATATTTGGTGACGTTGCGCCCGATCACGCTCCTGATGTCGTCGGGCAGCGCGTTCCAGGTGGCGGCGTGCGCCATCGCGTTGAAGCCGGACCACATGTGATTGGTCAGGCTGACATACTTCACCAGTTCGTAGAGCTTGAAACCTTGCAGGATCGCCAGCGGATTTTCCTGCGCATCGACCCGGCCGGTTTTCAGAGCGTCGTAGATCTGGTTGGCCGACGTGGTCACCGGCTGCGCGCCGAACGCGCCGAAGGTGTCGATCATCATCTGTCCCGGGGGAACGCGGATTTTCATGTCGGCGAAATCCTGCGGCGCCGTGACCGGGCGCGGCACGGACGCGATCTGCCGCATGCCGTTGTCGAAGCCGGCCACTGGAAACAGATACATGCCCTTGGCCGCCATCTCCTCGCCGATATAGGTTCCAAGCGGGCCGTCGATCGCCTTGTGCGCTTCGGCCGCCGACTTGAACGCGAACGGCAATTGCTGTGCCTCGGCCACCGGCACCACGGTGCCGATGATGCCGCCCATCAGGGTGAAGAACTGGATTTCACCCGAGATCAGCATCTTGAGCGCATCGGGGTCGCCACCCGGCAGCTTGTTGTTTTCTGGATAGACCGTGGTTTCGACGCGGCCGTTGGTTTCCGCGGCCACCGCCTGCCACATCGCCGTAAGGTTCTGGTGCAGCGTGCCGGAGGCGGCCTGGTTGTGATACTGCGAAAAGCTGTATTCGGCGGCCAGCGCCGGCCTGACGATCAGGGCCGATCCCGCCGCCGCCGCGCCCGTCAGTACCGACCGTCGCGTCCAGTTCCTCGCCACGCTTCCTCCCGGTCCCGCCCGCTACCCGCGGCGTCGTTTTGCGGCCGGACTGTCGTCGAAAACAGGCCATTTCGCCACGAAAATCACGTCAGGACGGCCTTAAGCCTTAAGATTTCTTCAAGGCTGTTCGGCCTATTGGTTGACGGGGCGCGCTTTTGCCAACACGCGTCGCGCGCGCGAAAAGGACTTCGCATGGCCACGCCCCTATCCGCCCCGACCATTGCTCCTGCGCATCGTGCGATTCCGGCGTCGCTGTTGAACGTATGCTTTGTGCTGTTCGTCATCAACGTCACGTTCTTCCCGATCGCGTTCTTCTCGCATTGGTGGATTTACGATCCGAACGGCTTGGGAATTCCGACCGATTTCGTCAACGTCTGGGCCGCGGGCCGCCTCGTGCTCGATGGCCATCCGGCGCTGGCCTATGATTGGGATATCCAGAAGCAGGTCGAGGTCGCGCTGCTCGGCCAGGGCTTCATCGGCCATTTTGCCTGGCACTATCCGCCGCCGTTCCTGTTCGTCGCAGCCTTGCTTGCGCAGTTTCCCTATCCGGTCGCGTTCATCGGCTGGGTTTCGGTCAGCCTCGTGCCGTATCTCGCGGTGATGCGCGCGATCGTCGGTCGCTCCTTCGGCCTGCTGCTGGCCTTGGCGGTTCCGATGCTGCTCAACAATGTGCTGGTGGGGCAGAACGGCTTTCTCACCGCGGCACTGATCGGCGGCACGTTGTACCTGATGCCGGTACGGCCGGTGCTATCAGGGATTTGCCTGGGGCTGCTGAGCTACAAGCCGCAATACGGACTGCTGTTTCCGCTGGTGCTGATCGCAGCATCGCAGTGGACGGTGTTCGTCACCGCCGCAATCGTCGCGGTGGCGATGGCCGCGGTCTCGTGTCTCGCTTTCGGCACCGAGAGCTGGCAGGCGTTCTTCCACTGGATGCCGATGTTCTCGCAGGCCTTCCTTACTGAAGGCAAGGCGCCCTGGTGGAAGCTGCAAAGCATCTTCTCGATGGTTCGCTACCTCGGCGGCACCGAGCAACTGGCATGGGCATTCCAGTGGGTTATGACCGCGACGGTTGCGGTGGTGTTGACGCTGATGTGGCGCAGCCGTATCAGCTATTCATTGAAGGCGGCAGCACTCGCGACCGGCGCGCTGCTGATCACGCCCTATTTGTTCACGTACGACATGATGGTGCTGGCGATACCGGTGGCGTTCCTGGTTCGCATCGGGCTCAGGAGCGGCTTTCGTCCGTATGAGCTTCCGGCGCTGGGATGTGCGGTCGCCTTGATCGTGAGTTTCGTCCTCTTCGGGACGCCGGTCGGGCTCGGCGCTACGCTGATCGTCGCAGGCCTGATCGCGCGCCGATGTGGGCTGTGGCGCAGCAGTACCGTGTCTGTCGCGCAAGTCGGAGTTGCCGGATAAACGCTACCGGATAAAGGCCGGTGGCTTTATTGGCTCAGGCCCGGGACGGTCTCCCGCCGCGCGTGGCCGCAGCAACAGCTCACGAATCAGGTTTTGCGCCGGCGCCTCCAAATACCGGTAGGTGAGATACGCCGCCGCCAGCGTCGTCCCGATGAAAAGCCCGAAGAACATGCCGTCGTACAGAGGGATCGGCGTCCGGACTATCGCAAAACCCACGACTGCCATCAGTTGAATCGGAAAGTGCAGCAGGTAACTCGAATACGTCATGTTGCCGGCGGCCTCGACGACCTTCTGAAGCGAAGCCGGCATGACGATGTCGCGCGAGAGGCAAAACAGCAGGATCGGCGTAAAGGTCAGCAGCAGAAACAGAAAATCCATCGATTCCAAAGGGCCTTTGGTGAACTGCCAGGCCCATAGCGGAAACACGATGACGGCAAGCCAGCCCGCGCTGTCGGCCGCCAATCTGTAGACAGAGGGCGTCACCGCCCGCCGCGCCATCGCCGCCAGCCCGCCGGCGTAGAAGAAGGCAAAGCAGGCCGCGACCTGCCCGCTCGCCGTCGCGCAGTCCGCCGCGACCCGCCCGCCGGCCGCCAGGCAAACGGCGATCACCACCAGATTGAGCAGCCATGACCGGGTCGCCAGCAGCATGACGAAGAAGAAGAAATAGACCAGAACCTCGACCGAGACCGACCAGATCGGTCCATCGAAGCTCAAGGTATCCTGGAAACCCCAGTTGCTCGCCATCAACAGTTGCGGCAGGAAATGCGCGAGGTCGTTGTCCTGATAGACAAAGAAATATCCGTTGAGCTTGAAATACAGCGGCTGCACCAGGGCCACGAGCAGAAGTGTGGCGATGTGCAGCGGATAGAGCCGCGAGAAGCGGAGCACAAAAAACTTCCAGCTGCCCATCGAGCGGTCGGCAACAGCGTCGCGATATTTCCAGAAAAAGATAAAGCCGCTGATGCACCAGAAGATCCAGACGCCATACGGACCGTGGTCGTAGAAGACATGCAAGAGGCGATAGAGCGGAAGCCGATCGTTGACGAGACCGACCGGCCGGTCGGCGACGAAGGCAAAGTGTCGATAGTGAAAAACCAGAATGGCGAACGCCGCCACGAAGCGCAGCAGCTCCAGTCCCAGGAGTTTGTTCGCCGGTCCCGGTGCGGTGGTTGGCTTCATTTTGAACCGCATAGCGTGGATGCTCCCTCGAGCACGGCTTGATCCCATATTTGATATCCGGCGGCGCTCAGATGCACCCCGTCGACGGTGTGCGGCGTCGGCATCGGCGGCAACGGGGCGAATGTCGCGCCGCTTTCCGCGGAGAGTTCGGGCAGAGCGGAATTATAATCGTTGATCCGGCCCATCACATTTGTCTGCATCTCGCTGGTCACGCGGCGGAGAACATCGATCGACGGGATCGCCAGCACGATCACATGGGCTGTCGCCTTTGAAAGCTGGGCCAGCAGCGCGCGGTAGTTCGCCTCGAATTGCGGCCGGCTCCGCGCGTCTAACGCATCATTGGTTCCCAGCGACAGCACGATAGCGGCCACCGGTTTGCCATCGAGCACGTCGAGCAGCCAGGTCCCGAGATCGCTCGCCGTCGATGCACCATCGAGGCCGGCATTGACGATCGCATGGCCGCACAGCTCCCGCGGCGGTGTGGACGCTTCGACGATGCTGTCGCCGACAATGATGATGGGATTGTCCAGGCGGCTCACCGTGTAATACAGAATAACCTGCCGGGTCCGACGGTGTGATTCCAAAATGGATTGCTTCCTGACGTAGGAGAAACCAACCGCGATAGCACCGATCAAGAGGACTGCGAGGCCGATACGCGTCCTGGTCATGTCCGCACTCAGATGCTGTGTTCGCCGGCCGGAAACAGCGTCGGAGCACAAAAATTGAAGCCGTCCGAAAGCGCCGCCCGCCAAGGGTAGGAGCGGAGGGTTAAAATATCATTCCAGCCGCTTCCAAATTTCGGAAAGATGGGGCCGCCCCCGGAGGCGCGCCGCCGTAGCGGACTTCGGACCGCCGGTATCGGTCGTCAGAAAGAGCCTCCGGGGTGAGGCGGAGAGGTTGGACGCGCTCATTGACCAGCCCCCGAGTTGAAGCGCGCAAGAACCTGCCGCTGCGTCATGGCTTGACGTAGATGCTCACATCCGATCCCGCGTATTCTTCCTTCCAACCTCTCTTGGCCACGAGAAACCGCCTTAACTCTTCATGCCCCTTCACCCAAAGCACCGCGTCGATTTGGTATTTCTCGAGCACGGTGTCCCAGGCGATCTCGTTGATCTCCAATTGGTCGGTCAGTTTGAAGTAGTCATGGAGCAAAGCATCTGGATAGACGGTAGCTCCCCGGCCATCCACGAATACAGGCACGGCGCCGTGAGTTTGGAAAATCAAAGTTCCACCGAAGTTCCAATGGTTCAGAAGCCGCGCATGTGAAAAGTGTGTTTGAAGATAACGAGCATCTTGCTCTGAAAGCGTTTGTGGAAGTCCGAGAGCCGGTTCTATTTGCAAAAATGTCACTGGCAGAACGCAAGCTCCAACAATGCCGGCGGCCAACAACGATTGTCGAACGTTAAGATTATTCAGATGTTTGGGCAGCAGCCGATCAATGTGATGAGCCATCGGAACCGTCGAGAATATGAAAAAGAAGGACATGTATCTGAATTGATAAAATCCCAAAAACAAGAAGAGCCAGGACAGCAGCCGTGACTCCGGCGGGACAGGACGGGAATTGTTGTGGCGCAGTTCAAACGCAACAAATACCGAAATATAGATGACGCCAGGAATGCAGCCCGGCACCTCCACATTCCGGAAATAGGACCACCACTCGGTGATGTACGCTTGCACAAAGTGGCCCAGTGTGGCCGTTACGCCGTCGTAGATATGCCAGCCAAGAGGATTGATGAATATTGCGATCAGGCAACCGGCTCCCGCGAAACTGTAGATCCTAAAATTCGCCCAATCCCGCCTGAGCAAGGCCGTGACGCAAAAAATGCCGACAATAGGAAAACCAAGCAAAAATCCGCCGTGCAGATTGACCCAAAGGGCCATGATCACAGGCAACAAAAACCATCTCGTTCTTTTCAGGCATTCTGCGTAAAAAATGACGCAAAACAACATCGTGCAGGTGTTTGGCGAAACGGAAAGATAGCTATTCGGAGCCGTCGCGAAGGAGGGGTAAAGCAAACACGCGCAGAGCACGGAAATACAAACCGCAATGGCAGAGGCGCCGCTGCGCAGGCAGGCCGACGCAAGATATCCGGCAATGACCGCGCCACATGCAACTGTAACTAATACGAGGCCGCTAAATTTCGTGTATTGAAACAATACGCTGGCGATCACGTCCCAGAGCCATGAAAGATTGTACCATTGCCTGCCTCCGGACGTGAATGACCATGGATCATGGAAAGGAACACTGCCTCGTTCCCTGATCAGGTCTCCGGCGGCCAGGTGCCATCCCAAATCAAGATGGCCAAGCAGGATGGCCGCGTTTGAAAGGTAATACACACACACGAATGAAATCAGGAAAATATAGATTCCGGACCTCTGAAAGCAGGATGTGACCGTGCTGGACCCTCTGTCATAGTCGCCCCAGGCCTCCTGCGCGTCCATAAATGAAGCCCTCTGCGTACTTCCGGGTCTGCATGATGCAAACAGACGTCGTTTTAGGATGATGATGACGGGTCTTGTTTCAGAAGCAATTGGCTGGAGGGAAGGATGGTGGTTGGGAGGCCACCCTCTGGCCGGTGTTTGATCACGAAGGAATTTCTGAACCTCAGCACCGGATATTCAAACAAGTGCCACGAAATCACGGCCGCGGTCAGCACGAGGGGGAAGCCTGCGAAAAATAACGTCCACCACCGGTCGCCGATCCAGGCCTCCGGGAAACAGTGGATCAGCAATTGCAGGAACGGGACGTGGTAGAGGTACAGCCCGTATGAATAGTCGCCGGTTCCGAATCCCGGAAGACGAGGCATTGGCGACAGCCCGATCATCACGGTCAGATATCCGAGCAGCGGAAGTACGAGGGCGTGGATACTGGCGTTGCTGAACAGGGTCGCGGAATCTCCGAACGCACTCACCAGGATCGCCGCAACCACCAGGCCGGTCGCGGCCGTTTTGGAGAACGGCACGTAATACCGCATTTGATAAAGAACGATTCCGATCAAGAACGACGGCCAGAGTAAGGATCCGCGGAAGAGGAAGAAGTCCATGGCCAGGCTTTCGATAAACGATGCCTGATCGCTGACCAGATGCGATGTCATGACCCTGAGAGGAATTCCAACAAACAGAACGACGAAGGTGAACCACAGCACCAACTTGGGTCGTTTAATGGCGCCGGTAATGATCAGGCCGGTGAGAATAACGTAACAGCCGATTTCGAGGGGGACGGTCCAGAGCGCCCCGTTCACCTGCGAAGAGGGATTGCTCTCGAATACGCCCGGTAGAGCGTAATGAATCCAACCCACGATATTGAGGAAGTAGCTGAAGAAAGTCGGGTCGGTAAAATAGCTGCGCAGAGGCAGGGTCGTCACCAGCGGGCCGATGAGGAGTGCTGCGAAAACGATGTCGGCAACCAATGCCGGTATGATGCGAGCGACGCGGTTCAACAGGAAATTTTTCGCGGAGAGGCGACTGCCGCTTCCAGCCACGAGAAACCCGCTCAACGCGAAAAACATCGGCACCAGCATGTATTCGGAAAACCAAAAGGCGGATGCCCTTGCGATTTCCGCATGCCCGCTCAGCGACGCGGTGTGCCAGGCGATAATCCCGGTCGCCAAAAATATTCGCAGGAAATCAAAGCCCTGGCCGAAACCCTTTTGCTCGTCCAGGGCGGAACCCAGGGTTTGCATCTCACGCCCTTCCGGCACCCCAAAGGCCCGCTTGATGGAGCCTCCCATTATGCGACTTGAGCGGAAACTAGACAGGAAGCCCTAACCGCTTCTTAAGGCCCCAAATGCGCACAACAGCGCCGAGAAGAGCCGTGATTCAACTCATGCGGGGCCGAGGCTCCAAGTGTGCCGCAAATTTCACACGAAAGAGGCCTTGTCATGTGATCTGAATAGTTGTTCAGTTCTTCAATGCGGTTTGTGTCGAACCGCGCAAAATCATCAAGGCGTGCGCTGGTCGCACGAGGGACGAGCAACGCGGCCATGGTTTACCGGCGGACCCATCAGGTGGTGAAGCGCCTCGCGGCGCGGCGCAGCGCCATTCTGGCGGCGGCGCGCAGTGCCGCGGCCGACGGCGGCATGGCCGCGGTTCAGATCGCGCCGGTCGCGGTCCGGGCCAATGTCGCCGCCGGCACGGTCTATCGTTACTTTCCGTCCAAGGCCGACCTGATCTCGGAATTGATCGCGGACGTGTCGCGCGATGAACTGGCCGCGATCCGCCGCGCCGCGGACGCAGCCCCCGGACCGTCGTCGGCGCTGGCTGCTGCCGTCACCACGGTCGCGGTGCATGTGCTGTCGCAGCGCAGGCTCGCCTGGGGCATTCTGGCCGAGCCGGTCGATGTCGACGTCACCGCCTCGCGGCTGGCGAGCCGCCGCGAGATCGCCGGCGAGATCGCGACGCGGATCGACGCCGCGGTCCGCGCCGGACATCTGCCCGCGCAGGACACCGCATTGGCCGCGACCGCGCTGCTCGGCGCGCTGCATGAATCGCTGGTCGGGCCGTTGGCGCCGGACCATATGGACGATTCCGCAAAGCTGCGCGACGCCGTTCAAACCGTGACGCTGCTGGCGCTGCGCGCCGTCGGCGTCATGGACGCCCGCGCCCGCGGCCTTGTCGTGCAGGCGGTGCTGCCGGCGAAAACGCTGGTCGGCGCGTAAAAATTCCCGTCAGGGACATCGCTTTGACGCAACAAGCCACCGATATACGGCCGTGTACCGCGCGATCGGCGGCCTAACGGACAATGCAAGGAGCAACCCATGACCACGACTTTCGGATCGGCCAAATGGCAGGGCGGCATCAAGGACGGCAAGGGTGCGATCTCGACCAAGAGCGGCGCGCTGAAGGATTATCCCTACGGCTTCGCCAGCCGTTTCGAGGGCAAGCCCGGCTCGAATCCGGAAGAACTGATCGGGGCCGCGCATGCCGCCTGCTTCACCATGGCGCTGTCGCTGATCCTGGGCGAGGCCAAGCTCACCGCCGAGCAGATGGAGACCAAGGCCGACGTCACCCTTGAGAAGCAGGGCGACGGCTTTGCCATCACCTCCGTGCACCTCGCCTTGACGGCGAAGATCCCGGGCGCGGACAAGGCGAAATTCGACGAACTGACCGCGCATGGCGAAAGCCGGCTGTCCGGTATCGAAGCTGCTGAACACCAAGATCACGCTGGACGCGACGCTGCTCTGAGCTGAGTGGCTCGACACATTGCCGTCATTTCCGGGGCGCGAGTGAAACGAGGAGCCCGGAATCTCGAGATTCCGGGTCCGGTCCTTCGGACCATCCCGGAATTACGACGGCGCCGCGGCTCACATATCCGCGTCGCGCTCGGGGCCGACATAGGCGATGCGCACCATGTTGGTGGCGCCGG
Organism: uncultured Alphaproteobacteria bacterium; assembly: GCA_963734795.1. Classification (GTDB taxonomy): domain Bacteria; phylum Pseudomonadota; class Alphaproteobacteria; order Rhizobiales; family Xanthobacteraceae; genus Bradyrhizobium. The sequence goes on along the minus strand of CAVTIW010000002.1, from coordinate 107,156 downwards.
GGGTGCCGAGCGGCACGCCGGCGACGATGATCACGCGCTGTCCGGCCTTGGCGAAGCCGTCGCGAAACGCGATGCTGCCGGCGCGGTTGACCATGTCGTCGAGGTCCTGTGCGTCTTCCGCGACCACGCAATGCACGCCCCAGACCACGGACAGTTTGCGCCCGGTGGCGAGATTGGGCGTGATCGCCACCACCGGCGGCTTCGGCCGCTCGCGCGCGACCCGCAGCGCGGTCGATCCTGAACTGGTCCAGCAGATGATCGCGGACAGATCGAGCGTTTCGGCGATTTGCCGGGCGGCATCGGCGATGGCGTCGCCGACGGTCGGCTCCGGTTCGGCGCGCTGCGCGTTGAGCACGCCGCGATAGGTCGGGTCGCGCTCCACTTCCTCGCCGATGCGGTTCATGGTCGAGACCGCTTCGACCGGAAATTTGCCGGCAGCCGATTCCGCCGACAGCATGATCGCGTCGGCGCCTTCATAGACCGCGGTTGCGACGTCGGAGACCTCGGCGCGGGTCGGCACCGGGCTCTGGATCATCGATTCCAGCATCTGGGTCGCGACCACCACCGGCTTGCCGGCGCGCCGCGCCAGCCGCGTCATCTGCTTCTGCAGGCTCGGCACCCGCTCCAGCGGCAACTCGACGCCGAGATCGCCGCGCGCCACCATCAAGGCGTCGGAGGCCTCCAGGATTTCCGGCAGCCGGTCGATCGCCTGCGGCTTTTCGATCTTGGACATCACCGCGGCGCGGCCGCGGATCAGTTTCTTGGCCTCGATGACGTCCTCGGCGCGCTGCACGAACGACAGCGCGATCCAGTCGACGCCGGTGACCAGCGCTGCTTCAAGGTCGGCGCGGTCCTTCGGCGTCATCGCCGATACCGGCAGATCGGTGTCGGGCAGGCTGACGCCCTTGCGATCCGACATCCTGCCGCCGATCACGACGCGGGTGACGGCGCGCTCGGGCGAGGTTTCCTCGACGATCAGGCGCACCTTGCCGTCGTCGAGCAAGCAGCGCGTGACCCGGCCGGAGCGCGGCCAGAATTTCCGGATGCGGAAGCTGGACGCGGGTGTTGTCGCCGGGCGCCTTGTCGGAATCGAGCACGAAGCTTTCGCCGTTCTTGAGCTGGATCGAGCCCTCGGCGAACGACCCGACGCGCAGCTTCGGCCCCTGAAGATCGACCAGAATGCCGATCGGCCGGCCGTAGCTCGATTCGACGTTGCGAATGGTCTTGACCAGTTCGCGCATCTTGTCGTGCGAGGTATGGCTCATATTGATGCGGAAGACGTCGGCGCCGGCCTCGAACAGCCGCCGGATCATGGCGCTGTCGGAAGATGCGGGGCCGAGCGTTGCGAGGATCTTGATACGGCGCAGACGTCTCATGGCTTGCTTCCGGGCGCAGCGGCTGGCGGCAGACCGGACGCGCCCGGAGGCGTTCCGCCGCGGTGGATTGGGCAGGCCGGGCGTTCCGCCCGGCGAATTGGACATGCCGGGAAGTCCGCCCGGCCCGTTCGGGACCGACCGTTCCCGGCATTCCCGGCACCCGTCTGCGCCGGCTGCTGTTCGCTGGATTCGGTCAGTTGCACGGTCCAGGCGCGCTGCTCGCCGGTGTCGACCTCGAAGAAGCCGGTGCGGTCGAAACCGCGCGCCAGGCAATTCTCGGTGCCCTTGATGGTGAATTCCTTGTCGCGCGAACACATGAAGGCCTGTCCCGACCACTCGCCGCCGCGGTCGTAATCGAGCGCATAGATGTAATAGAACCGCGCGACCAGCGTGCCGCGCAGCAGGGTCTCGCAGCTCGCGAGGACACGTTCCACCAGCCCTCGGTGGTCCAGCCCTCGGCATCCTTGTAGCCCAGCGCGATGCCGACCCGGCTTGAGGTGTTGTTGCAGAGACGAAAGTCCGCCGCGGCCGAACTGTTCCACAGACACATCACCGCAAGCGCCAGCGCCGGGATCAAACCGGCGATCATGCGAGCGGAGAATGGATGGGGGCGATGGGGATTTTCAGGGATCATTTAGCGAAGCTATATCAATTCCTTGACGATTTCGCGTGAGCGAGCGGGGGCTGTCAACGGCTCCGAGGCATTTTCAGGCAAGGGGTAGCCGAAATTTCTCCCGGTGGGCGCTCTGTTTGCGCTGCGATATGGCAAAATCTGTGACAACTCCCACCTAATATCATATATCCTGCGTGAAACGGCGAGAGTGCGGCCATGACGATCGACGAAAAAACCAGAACGGAACTTGAAGCTGCCGTTTTCCGGCGTCTGGTCGAACATCTGCGTTCCCGCAGCGATGTCCAGAACATCGATCTGATGAATCTGGCGGGCTTCTGCCGCAACTGCCTGTCCAACTGGCTCAAGGAGGAAGCCGACGCCAAGGGCACGGCGATGAGCAAGGACGAGAGCCGCGAGGCCGTCTACGGCATGCCCTACGAGACCTGGAAGTCGACGCATCAGGGTGCGGCCAGTCCCGAGCAACTCGCGGCGATGAAAAAGAGCCCATAGCGGGCATTGAGACTTCACTCTCGGGACGCGTTGCGGATCGGGCCATCGACGCTTGCTTCGAGATCGGTCTCGTTTTTCTCCTGTGGGCGCGCTGTGGATGAGCGCGATGTTGCCTTGACGCAAGGCGCCGCCACTCTTGAGGGTCATTTTCAGATGCGCTGCGCGGTGAAGCGTGCGGCGCATCTCTTCAAGCCTCCAACATCAGTTCATTCAGGAGTACCCGATGGCCACCTCTGCTGCCGCCGTCAAGGAAGAACCCGCGACAAAATTCGCCAAGGACCAGCTCAAGGCCATCGTCGAGCGCATCGAACGGCTGGAAGAAGAAAAGAAGACGATCTCGGACGATATCCGCGACGTCTATGCGGAGGCCAAGGGCAACGGCTACGACGTCAAGGCGCTGCGCACCATCGTGCGCCTGCGCAAGCAGGACGCCAACGAGCGGCCGAACAGGAAACCATCCTGGAGACCTACATGCAGGCGCTGGGAATGCTGTGAGGCGCGCCCGCCTGGCGAATCTAAACGACGTCGTCCCGGCCAAGCGAGGAGCGAGCCGGGACCCACAGCCACTGACGTTCAAGAGGTGCGCGGAACTGACTCCAGGCCTCACTGGCGAGGCCCGGGGTTACGGGTCGCCGCGTTTCGCGAGGACGGGCGATCCTGAAAGGGTGGAAGCGTTGGGTGTCCTACGCGGGACTCAGTGCAGCGATGCGGTCTGCACACGAACGACGTCGTCACCAGCGTCGCGGTTGCCGATCCGGTAAACCGGTCGCAGAGCAGTCCCATCTGCGGGTCGTCCGAGAAGCTCATCGCGACCGCGGCCTGCGGCTTGACGAAATAGGTGCGCATCAGGGTCATGTCGGCATCGCCCAGCACGGTCGAGGACATCGACGTGGTGGCGCTCGGCGCCAGAATCATGACGCGCATCCAGATATCGATGCCTTTGGCCGCGGCGATCCGCGTCGATGTCGGAACCGCGCCGCCCTGACCCTGCGGTCCCTTGGCGATCACCGAGGTGACATTGGTGACGGCCATGGCGTTGCGGGCGACCGCTGCCGGCCGGGCGCTGCGCGGGATCGGCGCGCTGGCCGCGACGATGTTCGCGCGGTCGACCGGTGAACTGGAGGCCGGCGCGTAGGCCAGCGCCTCGAACGCAGCGGATATGCTGGCAGTCGATTGCGGATCGGCGGAGGTGACCGCCTGGCGGGCGCTGATGGCCGCGATCTGCGCCGGCGTCGCCTGTTTCGGCGGTGCAGACGCATCGCCCCAGAAGCCGCGGGCATTGATGATGTCGGCCGGCGTTTGCGGCTTCGATTCGGCATTTTCAGCCGCCGCCTGCTTCGATTTTCCGGGCTGCACGATCTGTGCGTCGGCCGAGGCCAGCTGGAAGGTCGCGGCGGCCAGCGGCTTGGCGCGCGGCATCGGCACCGCGTCGGCAGATTTGACGGGAAGCGCAGCGGCCGTCACGCCGGCCGGGGCGGTATTGTTGGCGGCAACCTCGTCGCTGGCGCCCTCGTCTCGTCGTCGTTCGATTTGCCCTTGAACAATGCGGTCCACAGGCTTGGGCTGGTCTTCGTCAGCGCTTTGTCGTTGCCGTCGCGTTTTTCGATGTCGGCGCAGGCCAGCTCATAGCCCTTCAGCGGCTTGCCGTCGGACGGGCACATGCACGGTGCGGCCGTCCGGGAAGACGCGGACCAGCTGATCGCGGGTCATGCGCGGCCAGTGCCGAATGCTGCCGGTGTCGAGATGGACGAAAGGCGATCCCGAGGTCGGATAGAACCCGACGCCGCCGCGTTGCAGGCGAAGCCCGGCGAAGCGGATTTGCTCAAGCGGCACGTCCGGAATGAAGAAATCCATGGCGTGGCCGAGCATGTGCTGGCTGAAGCGGGCCACCCCCGAAGAGCGGCGGCGCAGCATGGCGTTGGTGGCGGGGGAGCGGTAGGAGGAAATGATCTGGATCGGCTTCTTGCCGTCGACGTCGCGGTAGACTTCCCAGAGGATGTCGAACAGATGACGATCCATCGTGGTCTGGTCCTGGGTGCGCCAGTCGCGGAGATAGTGATTGAGCTGCTTCAGCGCGTCTTCGTCGTAGCGCCCGTCACGCTTGAAGGTGACGGTGAGATCTTCGTTGGAATGGGTGTGGTGGAACGAAAGGGTGCGGGTTTCGTTCAGCGCCGCCGCGTCGTGGACCGATCCGGCTCCGGCGAGCAGCAGCAAGGATGTCAGGCCGAAATGAACCCCGGCCTTCGGCAACGACAGCGATTTGAATTGGCGTGCGAAACCAGCCAGCACGTATGAGCCCACCCAGAGGACGACCGATCGAGAGACTCTTTCGCTACCCCGTGCGGCGAAAGAGGATGAACGCAGTCTTAAAGCGGGAGGGTTAACCGAAATTTACACCCCATCCCCAAGTCAGGCCTTAACCTAACCCGTCGAGTGTGGCGAAAAATAGCCCACTGCTGAAATCCGGATGGAGAATGGTTAATGTAAATGGCCTCGCCATATTTGGCGAGGCCATTGATTTTGCTGCGGAATTTCGGCGGCCGCCGAAACGGCGATGAAGATCAGCGGGTAATCACCCTGCGCGGCGGGCGGCGGCCCGGGGGATCGGAGCCAGGGCCGGTGTCGGTCCGCCGAACAGCCGTTCGAAGAACGACGGCCCGAGAAGTGTTGTCGCTGGCGAAGCTGACGCCCGTCGGCAGATTGCCAACCGGATGCGAATAGCTCGGCTGCGAATGCGCCACCACGTTCTCCATGTCCTTGCCCTGGCTGTCGCGAAGCAGCGCCAGCATGGTGGCGTCGCGGCCATAGACGTCCTTGCGGAACTGCAGCTTGCCGGCATCGTCCACAAACGCCGTCTGGTAGGTGATGTTGACCGGGATCGGGGTCGGGAATTTGATGTCGATCTCGCTGTGGCCGTACATGCTGCGGATCTTCTCCGGCGTGTAATGCTCGTTCGGATCGGTGATGCCGAGCAGGGTCGCGGCGTATTGATCCGGATTCTGCACCCGCATGCAGCCGTGGCTGAACGCGCGCTCGTCCCTGGCGAACAGGTTCTTGTCCGGGGTGTCGTGCTGATACACCAGGAACTTGTTCGGGAAATTGAAGCGGATGCGGCCGAGCGCATTGGCTTCGCCGGGCGGCTGCGAAATGTGGACGCTGCCGTCGGGGTCGCGGTCGAGCTTCAACCCCATGCGCTGCAGCACCGTCGGATCCTGCTGCCAGAGCCGGCAGATATTCGTCGTAGATGATCGACGGCGGCACGTTCCAGGTCGGATTGACCGTGATGAACTTCATGGTCTCGGTCAGCAGCGGCGTGGCGTGAATGCCCGGCTGTCCGGTCACCACCTTGGTGGTCCAGACCTGGGCGCCGTTCTGCATCACCTTCAGCGTATAGTCGGGGATGTTGAGAATGACATAGGCGTTGCCGATCGACGGCGCGCCGAGTTCGCGCGGCAGCCAGCGCCAGCGCTCCATGTTGACGATCACGGTGTCGATCTGGCTGGTCGCGCTTCGGGCTGTTGATGGCCTTGACGGTCTTGTCGTCGAGCACGCCGGTCGGCCTGAGTTCGGCGCCTTGCTGGAATTTGCGCACGGCCTCGGCGACCTTGGCGTCGTAATGGGTGTCGTCGGCGTTTTCGGCTGATGCCGAGCTTGGCGCGCAGCTGCGGCACCCGCGCATCTTCCATCTCGACCGCCGGCCTGCTTCTTGCCGCGCGGCCGGCGTGAATTTCAGCACCGGGCCGTTCTGCGATCTGCACCACCGGCCCATCGCCCTGGCCGCGCAACTCGGCGAGCTTCGCCTTCAATTCGCGATAGAGCTTTTGCGGCGGGTTGTAGCTGTCGAGCGCTGCGGACGCATCCTTGGCGGTGGTGACATTCGCCAGCACTTCCGACGGATCGGTCGGATGCTCCGGATACTGGATGTCGCCGCTGACCTGCGAATAGTGCATCCGGCCGCTCTGCGCCTGGCGCGCATAGTCCAGCATGCTGGCGGTCAGTTTCAGTTCGGCTTCCGCCAGCGCATCCGGATTGGTCGCCGCGGCGAAATCCGGCACCGGATAATCGGCGGCGTTCAGGCCGTCGGAGGCGGCATCCTTGAGGCGCGCGATGACGCCCTTGCCGGTCTCGGTCAGCGCGCCGCCCTGGGTCCACAGCGGCGCAAAGTCGCGCGCGGTATAAAACTTCTCCACCGCGGCTCGTTCGGCCTTGCGCTCGAAATAGCGCAACGATTTCGCGCCCAGCATGTCGCGCAGTTTGTCGGCGACCGGCTGATCGGCCGGCGGGACGTTGCTTGCAGCCTTGATTGGCTTCCTTGGCGGGCTCGGCGGCCGGCGTTGCCGCGGCGGCAGCCGGAGGCGACGCGGTGGTGGTCGGTGGTGGTCGCGGTGTCGTTCGTGCCGGTATCGGCGGCCTTGCTGGTGTCGATCTTGCTGGTGTCGCTCTTGCTGGCGTCGGCGGCCGGAGCGGGGACGACATCGGATGGTTTGGTCTCTGCGGCCTTGCGTCACCTTCGCCGCGTCGGGCACCGACGCGGTCGGTGCACCGGAAGTTGCCGCGGTGGTGTCCGGCTTGAAATCGTTGACGGTCGGAGGCGGGACGTTGGCGGGTTCGGGACGCGGGACCGCCGCGTCGATCGCCAGCTCCGCGGCGCTGTTGCGGGCCGGATCGGACTGAGCCAGCGCCGAGGTCGCGGACACCGTGAGGAAAGTCGCCGCGACGGCCATCAGCACGCGGTCAAATCCAGCACGGTTCTTCGAACAGTCACGCATCGTCATACCCCTTGGGCGAAACTGCCCGGCATGGAACAGCTCGCGGTATCGTCCGTCACAGCTTTGGCTAACGCGCGCCGGCCTGATCGGTTCTGAAGCACATTCAGTCAACGATCGGCTGAACGCGCTCCGGATCACTCTAAGCGTTGTACGCCTGCACGCAACAATTCATACGCAGACGATACACGCGCCCCATTTATGCAGCCAGCGCCGTGCGGGGGCAACTCACGACAAACTGACTTCAAAGCACCCGCTTTGCAACGGATTGTGCGCTTTTGCCACGCGCTTTGCCCTTTGTCTGTCACCGGCAAGCAACGGTTCAAATGTTCCCGGAATGGCCGGTGTCCTCGGCCTCCTGGTTCCGGGCATCGAAGCCACGGCAATCGGGCATTCGTGTCAGTTCGTCTGGCCGTCGCCGCCGCCGGCCGGATCATCGGCGGCGGCCTCGTCGAGCTTGCGATAGAGCGTCGAGCGGCCGATTTTCAGCCGGCGTGCGACCTCGGACATCTGCCCGCGATAGTGCGAGATCGCGAACCGGATGATTTCGGTTTCCATCTCTTCGAGCGGCCGCATTTCGCCGGCACTGGTCAGCATCGCCAGGTGCCGGCGGACGGCAGCGGCGCGATAGGTATTTCGTTACCTGAAACCATGGCCGGCACGGTTGAGTGAGAGCCGGGCCCGATGATCAGCGGTTCGCCATGCGTGCTGGGGCGCTTCCGGCGCCGCCAGCGATTGCGCGGCGGCCTGCGGAAAATCCGCGATGCCGAGCTGGTCGGTTTCGCTCATCACCACCGCGCGATAGACCGCGTTCTCGAGCTGGCGGATATTGCCGGGCCACTCGAGTTGCGACAACAGCGCCATCGCCTCGCCGCTGATGCCGGTAATGGGGCGATTTTCCTCGGCGCAGAATCGCGCCAGAAAATGCCGCAGCAGATGCGGGATGTCTTCGCGCCGCATCCGCAACGGCGGAATCGTCAGCGGCAGCACATGGAGGCGGTAGAACAGATCCTCGCGAAACTGTCCGCCTTTGACGCGGTCGAGCAATTTGCGGTTGGTCGCGGAGATGATGCGGACGTCGACCTTGACCGGCTTGCGGCCGCCGACCGCCTCGACCGCGCCTTCCTGCAGCGCGCGCAGCAGTTTCACCTGTGCGGCCAGCGGCAGTTCGCTGACTTCGTCGAGGAACAGCGTGCCGCCGGAGGCCTCGACGAATTTGCCCATGTGGCGTTCGGTGGCGCCGGTGAAGGCGCCCTTCTCGTGGCCGAACAGGATCGACTCCACCAGATTGTCGGGGATCGCGCCGCAATTGACGGCAACGAACGGCTTTGATTTGCGCTCGCCGCTGCCATGGATGGCGCGCGCGAACAATTCCTTGCCGACGCCGGATTCGCCTTCGATCAGCACCGGAATGGTCGAGGCGGCGGCCTTTTGCGCGGTACGCAGCACGCCCGCCATGGTCTCGCTGCGGGTGATGATATCGGCAAAGGTCAACTTGCCCTCGCGGCTGTGCCGGATGCGCTGCAGTTCGCCTTTCAGCGCGCTGGCGTTGAGCGCATTGCGCAGCGACACCTGCAGCCGCTCGATGCCGACCGGCTTGACCACGAAATCCTGGGCGCCGGCGCGCATCGCCGACACCACATTGTCGATGCCGCCATGGGCGGTCTGCACGATCACGGGGATGTTGAGGCCGGCGTCGCGGATTTTGGCCAGCACGCCCATGCCGTCGAGGCCGGGCATCACCAGATCGAGCACCACGGCATCGATCGCCGGCGCGTCCGGCGCGGTCAGCAGCGGCGATGGCCGCGTCGCCGCTGTCGACGACGAGCGTTTCATAGCCGCATTTCTGCACCATGTTTTCGACCAGGCGGCGCTGCACGGCGTCGTCATCGGCAATCAAAATGCTGGCAGCCATGGCTTTCCTCGGACGTTACAACTATCTGTCTCGAATCGGGGCACTCTGGCTGATGCCGATTAACGCCCTCTTAAACGTTGTCGCCCCGCCCTCGCTCGGCCGTTTCAGGTTGAAACGCATACACAGGCTCGAACCAGATGACCTCGCGCTCCGCATCCGCTCTCCGCAAGTCGTCGGCTCAACGCAAACCGAACGGCAAGAAATCCGCGGCCAAATCCAAACCCGGAACAAGACCGGCAAGCTGCCGGAATGGAACCTGGCCGATCTCTATTCCGGCATCGACGCGCCGGAAGTCACCCGCGACCTTGCGAAGATGGACGCCGAATGCGTTGCGTTTGAGACCGACTACAAAGGCAAGCTTGCCGAACAGACGGCGAAGGAGGGCGGCGGCAAATGGCTCGCCGAAGCGGTCAGGCGCTACGAGGCGATCGACGATCTCGCCGGCCGGCTCGGATCATATGCCGGTCTGGTTCATGCCGGCGACAGCGTCGATCCCGCGATCTCCAAATTCTACGGCGACGTTTCCGAGCGGCTGACGACGGCGTCGGTGCATCTGTTGTTCTTCGCGCTCGAACTCAACCGCGTCGACGATGCCGCCATCGACCGCGCGATGCAGACGCCCGAACTCGGCCATTATCGCCCGTGGATCGAGGATCTGCGCAAGGACAAGCCGTATCAGCTGGAGGATCGCGTCGAGCAGCTGTTCCACGAAAAATCCCAGAGCGGCTACGCCGCCTGGAACCGGCTGTTCGATCAAACCATCTCCGGCCTGCGCTTCAAGGTGGCCGGCCGGGAACTGGCGATCGAGCCGACCCTCAGTCTGCTGCAGGATCGCGCGCCGGCACAAGCGCAAGGCGGCGGGGCAGGCGCTGGCGAAAACCTTCAAGGCCAATGAGCGGACCTTTGCGCTGATCACCAATACGCTCGCCAAGGACAAGGAGATTTCCGATCGCTGGCGCGGCTTTCAGGACGTCGCGGATTCCCGGCATCTGAACAATCGCGTCGAGCGCGAGGTGGTCGATGCGCTGGTGGGCTCGGTTCGCGCGGCCTATCCGCGGCTGTCGCATCGCTATTATCGGCTCAAGGCGGGCTGGTTCAAAAAGAAGAAACTCGCGCATTGGGATCGCAATGCGCCGCTGCCGTTTGCCGCCACCGGCAGCATCGCCTGGCCCGACGCCAGGAACATGGTGCTGACGGCCTATCGCGGCTTCTCGCCGGAAATGGCCGAGCATCGCCGAGCGGTTTTTCACCGATCGCTGGATCGATGCGCCGGTGCGGCCGGGAAAGGCGCCGGGCGCGTTCTCGCATCCCACCACGCCGTCGGCGCATCCCTACGTGCTGATGAACTATCAGGGCAAGCCGCGCGACGTGATGACGCTCGCCCATGAACTCGGCCACGGCGTGCATCAGGTGCTGGCGGCGAAGAACGGCGCGCTGATGGCGCCGACGCCGCTGACGCTGGCGGAAACCGCCAGCGTGTTCGGCGAGATGCTGACCTTCAAGCGGCTCTTGGCGCAGACCGGCAGCGCCAGACAGCGCCAGGCGCTGCTCGCCGGCAAGGTCGAGGACATGATCAACACGGTGGTGCGGCAGATCGCGTTCTATTCGTTCGAGCGCGCGATTCATACCGAGCGCCGCAACGGCGAATTGACCGCCGAGCGCATCGGCGAAATCTGGCTCAGCGTGCAGGGCGAGAGCCTCGGTCCCGCGATCGACATCCGGCCCGGCTACGAGAATTTCTGGATGTACATCCCGCACTTCATCCATTCGCCGTTCTACGTCTACGCCTATGCGTTCGGCGATTGCCTGGTGAACTCGCTCTATGCGGTCTACGAAAATGCCCAGGCCGGCTTTGCCGAGCGCTATCTGGCGATGCTGGCGGCCGGCGGCACCAAGCATTATTCCGAACTGCTCAAGCCGTTCGGGCTCGACGCCAAGGACCCGAAATTCTGGGACGGCGGGCTGTCGGTGATCTCGGGCATGATCGACGAGCTGGAGGGGATGGGCTGACGCGGCAGAGCGTAAAACATCTGTTGAACGGAGCTGAGGTTCATGTTATACAATCTGTATAACGTGAGCTTGTGCCATGAACGAATGCCGCTCGCAAGACGAGACTGAAGGCGACTGAACATTGAAATCAAGAAGATCGGCAATTCCGATCGGCTTGCTATTGCCTGCGCGAATTGATGCAGCGGCTTGACCTCAACGGCTCAGGCTCAAGGAAGGCGACAAGTTCACATCGTCGAACTGACCGGACGGCGGCTTTCAGGCTGTCGCCGTACGATCCGAAGCTTCGCCAAGACGATGGAAATCGCCCGACCAGATCATGCACAAGTATCGCGGATACGCTCGCAGGCGCTTGCAAAATGAGCGAGCCGAATCTGGCCTGAAGACGTGTGGATCACCTATGATCAGGTCATCGCATTCATGCCGAGCAGCTGCGCGCTGTTCGGCGGACCGACGGCTTGCGCGATCGAAGGCATGCTGCGAGTCCGCGCTTGAACGCCCGATCAACAAATGGCGCTACGGACAATCCGACCTGGCCGAGCTTGCAGCAGCCTATGCGTTCGGCCTCGCCCGAAACCATGCGTTCGTCGATGGCAACAAGCGCATCGCCTTTCATGGCCATGATCGTGTTTTCTGCGTCAAGCAACGGCGTTGATTTCGCGCCGGACCCGCAAGTGCCACCGCCATGATCCTCTCCCTCGCCGCCGGCGAAGTCAACGAAGAGAGCCTGACCCGCTGGATCAGGGACAATTGGCCGCCCGAGCCCCAGAAGTAGCGGAGTGCGCCAGGTGCGCAAACGGCGCATCGCCGTTGCCCTGCCGCCGGGTTTGCGGTAATTCCACGCCAGATGCGAACATTGACTGGGGATACCGATGGCAGAGCATAACGAAGTGGCCTACACGACCGCCGACGGCAACGATTATCCGGCCCATGAGCAGACCTATGAGGGCTTCATCATGCTGGTGAAATACGGCACCGCCGCCGTCATCTTCATCGTTGCCATGATGGCGATCTTCCTGACCTGATCCGTCGCTGCGGTCGCGCCGCAGCGCGGCGGTGCGATTTAGAAAATTGCCCACATTCCGGTTGCAAAACCGGTATCCATCTCAGCGAAATAAGCGCTAGTTTGCTCGCGCGCGCGCGCCTCGCGCCGCCGGAGGCCCCATGAAGATTGCCGTCGCCAAGGAAATCGATCCGTCCGAGCCGCGGGTCGCCGCTTCGCCCGACACCGTGAAAAAATTCAAGGCGCTGGGCGTCGATATTGCGGTCGAGCCGGGCGCCGGCATCAAGTCGGGCCTGCCGGATTCGGAGTTCACCGCGGCCGGCGCCACCGTCAGCGCCGATGCGCTCAAGGACGCCGACATCGTCATCAAGGTGAAGCGGCCCGAGGCTTCCGAGCTTGCCAACTACAAGCGCGGCGCGCTGGTCATCGCCATCATGGACCCCTACGGCAACGACGCCGCGCTGAAGGCGATGGCGGACGCCGGCATCTCGGCATTCGCGATGGAATTGATGCCGCGCATCACCCGCGCGCAGGTGATGGACGTGCTGTCGAGCCAGGCCAATCTCGCCGGCTACCGCGCGGTGATCGAGGCGGCCGAGGCCTTCGGCCGCGCCTTTCCGATGATGATGACCGCGGCGGGCACCATTCCGGCGGCAAAGGTGTTCGTGATGGGCGTCGGCGTCGCCGGCCTGCAGGCGATCGCGACCGCGCGGCGGCTCGGCGCCGTCGTCACCGCGACCGACGTGCGCCCCGCGGTGAAGGAGCAGGTCGAGAGCCTCGGCGCCAAATTCCTCGCGGTCGAGGACGAGGAGTTCAAGCAGGCCGAAACCGCCGGCGGCTACGCCAAGGAAATGTCGAAAGAGTATCAGGCCAAGCAGGCAGCGCTGACCGCCGAGCACATCAAGAAGCAGGACATCATCATCACCACCGCGCTGATCCCGGGCCGGCCGGCGCCGAAGCTCGTCACCGCCGACATGGTGAAGTCGATGAAGCCGGGCTCGGTGCTGGTCGATCTTGCGGTCGAGCGCGGCGGCAATGTCGAGGGCGCCAAGGCCGGCGAAGTCGCCGATGTCGGCGGCATCAAGATCGTCGGCTACACCAACGTTGCCGGCCGCGTCGCGGCCTCGGCCTCGAGCCTCTACGCGCGCAACCTGTTTTCCTTCATCGAGACGCTGGTCGACAAATCGACCAAGGCGCTGACGGTGAAGTGGGACGACGAACTGGTCAAGGCCACGGCGCTGACCAAGGACGGCGCCGTCATTCATCCGAACTTCCAGCCGAAACCGCATAAGGAGCGCCGCCATGGATCATATCGCGCAGGCCGTCGATCCCTTCGTATTCCGGCTGTCGATTTTCGTGCTTGCCGTGTTCGTCGGCTATTTCGTGGTGTGGTCGGTGACGCCCGCGCTGCATACGCCGCTGATGTCGGTGACCAACGCGATCTCCTCGGTGATCGTGGTCGGCGCGCTGCTCGCGGTCGGCGTCGCCATGGTCGGCAGCGGCGGGGCCTGGGCGCGCGGCTTCGGCTTCGTCGCGCTGATCTTTCGCCTGCGTGAATATCTTCGGCGGCTTCCTGGTCACCCAGCGCATGCTGGCGATGTACAAGAAGAAAGCCAAGTGAGCGGCGTGCACCTCGTGGTGACGAAGACAATGGGGGCCTTGAGATGAACGCCAATCTCGCTGCAGTATTCTATCTCGTCGCCGGCGTCCTGTTCATCCTGGCGCTGCGCGGACTGTCGAGCCCGGCGTCGAGCCGCCAGGGCAATTTCTTCGGCATGATCGGCATGGCGATCGCGGTGGCGACCACGCTGGCGGCGCATCCGCCGGCCGACGGCATCGGCTGGGTGCTGGTGATCCTCGGCGTCGCCATCGGCGGCAGCATCGGCGCGGTGATCGCGCGCCGGGTGCCGATGACGTCGATGCCGGAACTGGTCGCGGCGTTTCACTCGCTGGTCGGCATGGCCGCGGTGCTGGTCGCGGCCGGCGCGTTCTACGCGCCCGAGGCCTTCGACATCGGCACGCCCGGCCACATCCATCCGCAGAGCCTGGTCGAAATGTCGCTCGGCGTCGCCATCGGCGCGCTGACCTTCACCGGCTCGGTGATCGCGTTCGCCAAACTGTCCGGCCGCATGAGCGGCGCGCCGATCATCCTGCCGGCGCGGCACCTCATCAACATCGTGCTGGCGGCTGGCGCTGGTGTTCTTCATCGTCGGCCTCGTGATGTCGGGCAGCGCGCTCGACTTCTGGCTGATCATCATCATCGCGCTGGCGCTCGGCGCGCTCCTGATCATCCCGATCGGCGGCGCCGACATGCCGGTCGTGATCTCGATGCTGAACTCCTATTCCGGCTGGGCCGCCGCCGGCATCGGCTTCACGCTCGGCAATTCGGCGCTGATCATCACCGGCGCGCTGGTCGGCTCATCCGGCGCGATCCTGTCCTACATCATGTGCCACGCGATGAACCGCTCCTTCATCTCGGTCATCCTCGGCGGCTTCGGTGGCGAGACCGCCGCCGCCGGCGCCGGCGCCGGTGGCGAAGCGCGCCCGGTCAAACTCGGCTCCGCGGACGATGCCGCCTTCATCATGAAGAACGCGCAGAAGGTCATCATCGTGCCCGGCTACGGCATGGCGGTGGCGCAGGCCCAGCACGCGCTGCGCGAAATGGCCGACCAGCTCAAGAAGGAAGGCGTCGAGGTCAAATACGCCATTCACCCGGTGGCGGGCCGCATGCCCGGCCACATGAACGTGCTGCTGGCCGAAGCCAACGTGCCCTATGACGAGGTGTTCGAACTCGAGGACATCAATTCGGAATTCGCCCAGGCCGACGTCGCCTTCGTGATCGGCGCCAACGACGTCACCAACCCGGCGGCCGAAGACGACAAGACCTCGCCGATCTACGGCATGCCGGTGCTGCAGGTCTGGAAGGCCGGCACCGTGATGTTCATCAAGCGCTCGCTGGCCTCCGGCTACGCCGGCATCGACAATCCCCTGTTCTACCGCGACAACACCATGATGCTGCTCGGCGACGCCAAGAAGATGACCGAGAACATCGTCAAGGCGCTGTGAGACTGTTGACGAGAAATCATGACCGTCCTGAAATGGCTCGTCGTTCGTCGTATCGGTCGGCTATCTCGGCGGTCTTGTCGTCCTGTTTTTCGCTGCAGCGGACGTTCCTCTTTCCGATTCCGCAAACGGTGCGCACGGCTCCTGAAGCGGCCGGCTTTCCGGAAGCCGAAGAGCATGTTCTGGCCACGGCAGACGGCGAGAAGGTCATCGTCTGGCATGTCCCGGCAAAGCCGGGACATGCCGTCGTGATCTATTTTCCCGGCAACGGAGATTTTCTCGCCGGGCGCGTCGGCCGTCTTTCGCGGCATCAGCTCTGACGGGACCGGGCTCGTCGCGCTGTCCTATCGGGGTTATGCCGGCTCGAGCGGCCAGCCCAGCGAGCGAGGGTTGCTGCTGGATGCCGCGGCGGCCTATGCCTTCACCGCCGCGCGGTACGGCGCGGATCGAATCGTCGTCTGGGGATTCTCGCTCGGGACCGGGGTTGCGGTGGCGCTGGCGGCCACGCAGCCGGTCGGGAAACTGATCCTGGAAGCGCCCTATACGTCGATCGCGGACGTTGCCGGCGCGCGGTTTCGAATCGTGCCGGTGCGCTGGCTGATGAGGGATCAGTTTCGCTCCGACCAGCGCATTGCGCGTGTCACGGCTCCGCTCCTGATCATGCATGGCGCACGCGATGCCGCCATTCCGATCGCTTTTGGCGAGCGATTGTTCGCGCTCGCCCATGAACCGAAACAATTCGTGCGGTTTGCCGAAGGAGGCCACGATAATCTGGACAATTATGGTGCGATCGAAACCGCGCGACAACTTCATCGGTGCTTCAAAAGGCTGACGGCTGCCGCTGCTTGGCGCATAGTCCATTCCCGGACTTCAAGGATATGTCCACATGAGCGTACACGGCCCGATGCCGCGATCGGCGTGGATTTTCCCGGCGCTGGCGGTGTTGCTGTTTGCCGCCGCCACCGGGCTCGGACTGTACGTTCACGCCATCGCCCGGCGGGCTGGTGTTTGCGGCCGTGCTGCTGGTCGATCCTGTTCGGCACCGTATTCGCGGCGGTCCATCATGCCGAAGTGATCGCCGAGCAGGATCGGCGAGCCCTACGGCACGCTGCTGCTGACGCTGGCGGTCACCGTCATCGAGGTCGCGCTGATCGCGACCATCATGCTCGGCGAAAAGCCGTACCCACGCTGGCGCGCGACACCGTGTTTGCCGTGGTCATGATCGTCTGCAACGGCCTGGTCGGCATCTGCATCCTGATCGGCGGATCTGCGCTACCGCGAGCAGGAATTTCAGGTCAGCGGCGCCAATCTCTATCTCAGCGTGCTGATCGTGCTGGCGACCATCACGCTGATCCTGCCGAACTACACGCTGACGACGCCGGGACCGATCTACTCGGCAGCCCAGCTTGGCTTCGTCAGCGTCGTCACCGTCGTTCTCTATGGCGTGTTTCTCTATACCCAGACCATCCGGCATCGCGACTATTTCATCGGCAAGGAACGTGACGGCGTCGGCGATGGCGGAGATCCACGTCTCGAATCGAACTGCTGGTCCTGAGCGTCGTCGTTGCTGCTGGTGTCGCTGCTGGCGGTGGTGCTGCTGGCGAAGAAATTCTCGCTGGTGGTCGATGCCGCCACCGCGTTGATCGGCGCGCCGCCGGCCTTTGCGGGCATTCTGGTGGCGCTGCTGATCCTGCTGCCGGAAAGCGTCGCCGCGATCTCCGCCGCGCGCAAGAACGACCTGCAGAAGAGCATCAACCTGGCGCTCGGCTCGTCGCTGGCGACCATCGGGCTGACGATTCCGGCGGTCGCGGTGGCCGCCTACGCGCTGGACAAGCAACTGGTGCTGGGGCTCAATGCCCAGGATATGGTGCTGCTGGTGTTGACGTTCGTCCTGAGCATGCTCACCTTCGGCACCGGCCGCACCAACATCCTGTTCGGGCTGGTTCACCTGGTGGTGTTTGCGGTGTTTTTATTCCTGGTGTTCGTGCCATGATCCGGCTGGAGAATCGATGACATGATCAGTGCCAAATCCGAGGTTCAGATCGATACCCCGGAAGTCCGCGTCACCGAGTGGCGGCTGGCGCCGGGCAGCGCCACCGGCCATCACATCCATGGGATGGACTACGTGATCGTTCCCGTGACCTCGGGCGAAATGACCATCGTGGCGCCCAACGGGGAACGCTCCAAGGCGCAGCTCGGGGTCGGCAAATCCTACTTCCGCAAGGCCGGGGTCGAGCATGACGTGCTCAACGAGACCACGGCCGAAATCGTGTTCCTCGAAGTCGAATTGAAACCATAACGGCGCCGTTTGCCGCCGTTAACCCAATTGCCACCGATCTGTCGCAGTTGATCCCTCAATGTGCCTCAAAGTTTCCGCATCAAAACCCGCGCGGGGAGTTGGCCGGTCATGCTGAAATACGTTTCGAAATTTGCGATGGACATATTGCCCTCGGTGGCCGCGACCATCATCGGGGCCTACATCGTCAATCATTACATCGCCGCCAAGCCTGGAACCGACGCGCCGGTCGCCGCTGCTGCATCGTCCGCCACCCCGAAAAAGGTCGACCTCAAGGTCGATGCGAAGGCCGCGGAGACCTCTTCCGACGTCGCCAACCTCCCGGAGGCGGGTGTCAGGGCGAAGGGGATCTCCGAAAAGGCCATCTTCGAGAAATCGGCGGTCGAAAAGCCCGCAAGAAGGCCTGGAGAAGTCTGGAGAAGATCTGGAGAGAAATCCGCTGACAAGCCCGCGGAAACCGCCAGCATTCCGGTCGATACGCGCCGGCACCAGCCAGCTGCGCGACGTGAAAAGGAAAAGACCGCCATCAGGACCATCCCGCTGACGGTGCAGCCTGCGGCATCGGCCGTCGCGCCGGTCGTCGCTGCGCCGAATGCCGCCCCGGCGGTCGAGGCCGCCATCGTTCCGGAAGAGCATCGCGACGCCAACGATCTCGCCCGCGCCGCGATCGAGCGCCTGCGCGGCGTGAACGACGGTGCGCCGCGGGCGCAAGACGCCGTTCGCATTCCGGATGCCACGCGCATGCCGGATCCGCCGCGTATCGCGTCCGCGCCGCCGGTTCGGCCGCTCCCGCCACCGATCATGGTCTCGACGTCGCCGGCAGGTGAGACGTTCGATGCGACGGCGGCATCGACGCAGACGAACTTGCCTTACCCGGGCGCCGCGCGGATCGACGATCCGCGTCGCCCGATACCGCCGGCCGACATTCCCGAATCGCGCGCCGCTCGATCTGCGGGCCGAGGCGTCAGAGCCGCCCGCCGCGCGAACACACCACGGTTGCCGAGGACGTGTTGTCGGCTGCGAAATCGGTGTTTCACTCGGTCTTGCCGCAATAGTCAGAATGTCTCGTTGCTTTGGCCGGGCTTGCCGCCGACGCGCGCAAAACCGCTTCGCGCGGCCTCATCCTTGGGGCGGATGTTGATGGCGCGGCCATACGAGCCGGCGGCCTTGGTCTTGTCGCCGAGGCGTTCATAGGCCTGCCCCCGGGCAATCCAGATCTGCGGGTTCTGCGGATCGGACTGCGCCGCCTCATCGAGATCGGCGGCGGCTTCCTTGACCTTGTCCAGCGCGAGGTAACTGATCGCGCGGCCCAGCAGCGGTTCGGCCTCCTGCGGCGTCAGCCCGTTGGCCGCGGTGAAGTCGTCGATCGCGAGTTGATGCTGTTTTTCGCCCTGATAGAGCAGGCCGCGGTTGTAGAACGCCTCGGCGTTGTTCGGATCGAGCGCGATCGCCTGGTCGAACTCGGCCAGCGCTTCCTCGGTTTTTCCGGATCGTGCCAGCGCTTCGCCGCGGGCCGTGTCGGCCTGCGCATCGTTGCCGGCGGCCGGAGCCGCCTTTGGAGCTTCCTGATCCGGCTCTGACGACAGAGATCCCAGATTGATCGAGCAACCGCACAGCGCAATCGCAACCAATGCGATCGACGCGGAAGTGCGCCGGCGAAAACGCGAAGCCCCGGAAAGAGGATAGAGAACCGGAATGGCCATCGATGCAGAACACTCGCGCGGCTAACGACCGTATTGGTAGCCCGCTGCGCCGCAAAATGCATCGGTCAAAACTGCATCGACCAAAACAATGACGCGGACGCAAACGCCCGCGTCATCAAATTCAAATCTGCGAGACTTTATGGATCAGCGCGGCCCGCGCGGACCTGCGCCCGGACCGCCACGGCCGCCAGCACCACCGCGTTCGGCGCCTGGACCCGCGCCAAATACCGGCTTCGGCTTCATCGGCAGCAGGCCTTCGCGCTGCAGCTTCTTGCGGGCGAGCTTGCGCGCGCGGCGCACCGCCTCGGCCTTTTCGCGGGCCTTCTTCTCGGAGGGCTTTTCATAATGGCCGCGGAGCTTCATCTCGCGGAAAATACCCTCGCGCTGCATCTTCTTCTTCAGCGCCTTGAGGGCTTGATCGACATTGTTATCGCGAACGAGAACCTGCACGCGGCATCCTCTTTCAATTGATCGGATTGGAATTCTGGTAAAGCAAAGGGCTGGCAAAAGGCCTGGCCCTTAACCTCAAGCGCGCGGATGTATCAGACAAAGCCGGGAATGTCCACCGGCGGAAGAGCAAATGCGTACGGCGGCCAAATCGGCCTGTTTTCGGTCCCGATCAGGCGGTTTTTGGCGGCACGGTTCCGACCTGGGTCACATGCCCCATCTTCCGGCCCGGCCGCGGCGGCCCCTTGCCGTAAAGGTGCACGGTCGCGCCCGGGACGGTCAGCCATTGCTCGTAGTCGTTGATATCGTCCCCGATCAAATTGGTCATGGTGACCGGGCCGTGACGGACCGGCTTGCCGAGCGGCCAGCCGGCAATGGCGCGGATGTGCTGCTCGAACTGCGAGATCGAGGCGCCGTCCAGCGTCCAGTGCCCGGAATTGTGCACCCGCGGCGCAATCTCGTTGACCAGAATCTTCGGCCCGCCATCGCCCTGCACCACGAACATCTCGACCGCGAGCACGCCGACATAATTCAGCGCGTTGGCGATCTTCTCGGCGATGCCGCGCGCCTGCGCCGCCAGCGCGTCGGAGATCGCCGCCGGCGCGCGCGAGATTTTCAGGATGTGGTCGCTGTGCTCGTTTTCGGTGACGTCGAAGCATTCGACCTGGCCGTCGGCCGAGCGCGCGGCGATCACCGAGATCTCGCGCTCGAACGGAATGAAGGCCTCGAGGATCGCGGATTTGGTGGCGAGGTCCTCCCAGACCTGGTCCGGATCGTCGCCTTCGCGGATGATCGCCTGGCCCTTGCCGTCATAGCCGAAGCGGCGGGTCTTGATCACGGCGGGCAGGCCGATTTGTGCGATCGCGGCCCGCAAGCGCCGCGGCCGACGATACGTCGGCGTAATCGGCGGTGCCGATGCCGAGCCGCTTGACGAAATCCTTCTCCGCAAGGCGATCCTGGGTGGTTTCGAGGATTTTCCGGTCGGGCAGCACCGGCCGGCGCGCCGCCAGGATCATCGCGGAGGCCGCCGGCACGTTCTCGAATTCGTAGGTGATGACGTCGACGTCGCTGGCGAACAGTTCCAGCGCCTCGACATCGGCATATTCCGCGCAGGTCGCATTCAGCACGACGTCGAACGCCGGCGAATCCGGGTCCGGCGAAAACACCTGGCATCGCAAGCCGAGCCGCGCCGCCGCCATTGCCAGCATCCGGCCCAATTGTCCGCCGCCGAGAATTCCGATGGTGTCGCCGGGCTTCAGCTTCACCTGATCTGATGCCGTCACGCCGATCCCTCCGGGCGCTCGCCGACCGCCTCGGTCTGTTGCTTGCGCCAGGCGACAAGCCTGCCCGACAGCGCCGGATCGTTCAGCGCGAGCACGCTGGCGGCGAGCAACGCGGCGTTGATGGCGCCGGGCTTGCCGATGGCCAGCGTTCCGACCGGAACCCCGGCCGGCATCTGCACGATGGAATAGAGCGAATCGACGCCGGACAGCGCCTTCGATTCGATGGGAACGCCGAATACCGGAAGTTCCGTCAGCGACGCCGTCATGCCCGGCAGATGCGCCGCGCCGCCGGCGCCGGCGATGATGATCTTGAAGCCGGCCGCCTTGGCGCCCTTGGCAAAGGCGAACAGCCGGTCCGGGGTGCGATGCGCCGAGACGATGTGTTTCTCGCTGCCGACGCCGAGCGCGGTCAGGGTTTCGGCGGCATGGCGCATGGTGTCCCAGTCCGACTGGCTTCCCATGATGATGGCGATAGGGGCGGTCATACGGTCAATTCTTTTCGGGAATCCAAAAACATAGGCCGGATTATAGGATCGGCCCAAGGTTCGGCAAGGCGTGGCAAGGGGTCCGGAATGGACTATCCTGTCTTGGTGAATTCCGGCAAGCCTCCTCTCAGGGATGCCCATGAAGAAGAAAACCAGGGCGGTAGCTCCCAAGTCAGCCAAACGCCGCAAAAGCGGCGTGGCGGAGCGCAAGGCCGCGCCGCCGCGCGCCCGGCCGGTGAAGGCCTCGCCTGGGTCTTCCCCGGGGCGGCCGCCGGCCGCGCCCAATGACGCCAAACCGGTCATTCGCCGGCTCCGGGCCCAATTGGCGCAGGCGCTAGGCGAATCGACGAATTGCAGGCCTCGGCGGATACCGACTTCCTGCTGGATATTCCCAACCGGCGCGGCTTTGAGCGCGAGCTCAATCGCTCGATCGCCTATATCAAGCGCTATCAAGCGAGCGGCGCGCTGATCGTGCTCGACGTCGATCGCCTGAAGCCGATCAACGACGCCTTCGGGCATGCCGCCGGCGATCAGGTGCTGAAGGCCGTCGTGGCGGTGTTGCTGCGCCACGTGCGCGCCTCCGACGTGATCGGACGGCTGGGCGGCGACGAGTTCGCGCTGCTGCTGTGGAATCTCAGCGAGACCGACGCCCGGGCCAAGGCGGCGTCGCTGGAAGAAGCCGTCGATCGGCTCAGCTTCGTGTTCGGCGGCCGCACCGTCACCGCGGGCGCGTCCGCGGGCGTCGCCATTCTCGGTCCTCACGCGGAAGCCGGCCGCGCGCTGGAAGAAGCCGACAGCGCGATGTATGTGCGCAAGGCGCAGCGGCGGCATGAGAGCACCCCCTCGACGGGTTGACGCCGCCGCCGCTGGACGCGTGCGGCGGGTTTCTGGAAACCGAGCAGGATCATGACAGTCAAACCGAGCGCATACAGTCTTCATGTCCCGGACGCCGACATCGCCGATCTTCGTGACCGGCTTGCCCGCACCCGCTTGCCCGATCAGGCGCCCGGTGACGCATGGGCCCATGGTACCGATGTCGCTTATCTGCGCGACCTCACCGAGTACTGGCGCAACGATTTTGACTGGAGAGCCGAGGAAGCCGCGCTGAACGCCTTTCCGCAATTCCGCGTCGCGCTTCATGACGTCGATCTGCACTACTTGCATGTGCCCGGCGTCGGCCCCGACCCGATGCCGCTGCTCCTGCTGCATGGCTGGCCCGGCTCGGTGTTCGAGTTTCTCGACATCATTCCGCGCCTGACCGACCCGGCGCGCTTCGGTGGCAATGCGCATGACGCCTTTACCGTCGTGGCGCCGTCCCTGCCGGGGTATGGCCTGTCGTTCCGGCCCGGCCAAAAGCGGTTCGGCGTTCCCGAAATGGCGGATTGTGTCGCCGCACTGATGCATGACGTGCTCGGCTATAACAGCTTTGGCGCGCAGGGCGGCGATTGGGGCGCCGCGATCACCAGCCGCCTCGGCTATGCCTACCCCGATCGGATGATCGGCATCCACATCAACCTGATGCAGGCCGCAGGCCGCGATCCCTCCGCCTTTCCCAATCCCAACGAGGAGGAGCGGCGCTATCTCGGCGAACTTGCGCACTGGATGCGCGAAGAGGCGGGTTACCAGTCGATCCAGGGCACCCGCCCGCAGACGCTGGCCTTCGCGTTGACGGATTTGCCGGCGGGTCTCGCGGCCTGGATTGTGGAGAAATTCCGCGCCTGGTCGGATTGCGGCGGCGAGGTCGAGCGTGCGATCAGCCGGGACCGCATGCTCGCCGACATCGCGCTGTACTGGTTCACCGGCGCGATTGGCTCGTCGTTCTGGCCCTATTACGCCCGGCTTCACGGCTCGGCGATCATGCCCGTCGGCGATACGATTTCGGTGCCCACCGGCTATGCCGAATTCCCGCGCGAGATCATCAAGCCGCCGCGCTCGGCGGCGGCGCGCGTGTTCACCGATATCCGCCGCTGGAGCATCATGCCCAAGGGCGGGCATTTCGCGGCATTGGAACAACCGGAACTGCTCGCCGATGAGGTGCGCGCCTTCTTCCGGGAATTGCGCTGAGGCCGCGCGAGGCCGTCTTACAACCCGCTCAGATCGTCCGGCACGTTGCCGAATTTTCTCAGCAATTGCGCGTCGCCGAATTCGCCGATCATGGGATCGCCGGTGCGGCTGAAGGCGACTGCGCCGACGCTGCCGGGCGCCCGCGACAGAACTTCCGCGCGCCGTAGCGCTCCTGACGAACTCTGGCATTCTTCCGCAGCACCCGCCACCGGCGAGCCGGCGTCGTCCTGCAGGAACGGCAGCGCGACGTAATAGGTGACATCGGCCATGACGTTGCTCCCGGTTTGATCGATCGATCAGGCGGCGTCGCTTTTTGTCCGCGGTAATCTCACCGCAGCGCCATCGCTCAAAGCCGCCGCCTGCAAATCCTGCAATTCCGATTCCAGATATTCGTTGGCCATGATCAGCGCCTTGATGGTGCTGCGCAGGTTGCCGTCGCACATCGCAATCGCCTGGTCGCAGGCCTGCTCGTAACGACTGATCTCAGACTGTGAAGAAGGTTCGGACATGGCGAAATTTCCCAGAGGGTAAGAGGGCAGAAATAATGTTCCTATTTTGTTCTCTTGGAGTCAAGCTGATCAGACCGGCGTCATGGCCGATTTCCACAGCGCGCAGCCGAGGCGTCGGCCGCGTCCGCGGTGGGGTGGTCCGAAAGCTGCGGCGGGAACGAAAACAATGTCCGGCGCTTAACGCGTATTCGCATGGAGTGAGAAGCATGGGTCTTGTGCAGTCCAAAAGACCCGTGGTGCTGATCGTCGAGGACGAGTTTCTGTTGCGACTGGACGCAGCCGATATGATCGGGGCGGCCGGGTTCGAGGTTGTCGAAGCCGGCAATGCCGATCAGGCGATCGAAATCCTGGAATCCCGCCGGGACATCACGGTGGTTTTCACCGATATCCAGATGCCGGGTTCCATGGATGGGTTGAAACTCGCCCGGGCGGTCAAGGGGCGTTGGCCTCCGATCAAGATCGTCGCCACCTCCGGCCATGTCGATGTCAGGGAAACGGATCTGCCCGAAGGCGGGCGGTTTCTGCCGAAACCCTACAGTCCGGTACAGGTTACCGGCGTGCTGCGAGAATTGACCGGCGTCGCGTGAAGTACGGACCGCCGGAAGGCGCAAATGACGCTGAAATGAAATGAGCGAATCGGAATCTTTGGCTACGCGATGATATCCGGCGTGATCTGGTCTTCGATGAAGGCGATGCGGTCGCGCAGCTGCAGCTTGCGCTTCTTCAGCCGTTGCAGCCGCAGCAAATCCGGCGCGGGCGATTGATGCAGCGCATCGATCGCCGCGTCGAGATCGCGGTGCTCCTGTTGCAGCCGTGCGAGCTCGGTTTCGAGTTCGCGCTCATCTTCGTCGGTCATGGTGTACGTCAGCTGAAAAGCGCGATGAGGTTGCGGAAGCTCCGGAAGGAATATCGTCCCTGCCGGCCCGGTCTGCAAGCGTCAACAGGTTCCTTCCTCACGATTCGTTACATATGACGCCCAAATATGAGAGTGCAATTTTTGATATCCATCGACAGATTCGGCGAGCTCGTGTACACTCGGCCGTCCGGATCGAATCTGAGGTTTAATTCCACCGAGGAGGTTTCGTATGGCAATGCAGGCGCATCTTGTTGAACTGGAACGGAAACACAAGATTCTCGAAAATGAATTGCACGACGCTCTCGTGCACCTTTCCACAGACGATCTGCAAATTGTCGAGTTGAAGCGCCGAAAATTGATGGTCAAGGACGAGATCGAGCGGTTGAGACAAACGGCGAGCGAAACGCTGCACTAGAGCGAAATACCTCGCCAGGGATCGGCAGGCTCCGCAACGCCTGCCGTCGTCGCCTGCCAACGGGTCGGCGCAGTGCAGCGCTTGACGACAGGCTCTCCGGCGGACGGTTCGGTATTTTCGCGCCGCCGCGTTGCTTCTTATCATTTCGGAATACTGGAAGCCCCACGGGAACCGATCATCGGGCTCGCCGAAGGCGAGACCTGATGGCGGGGCATGACGGTTGTGGTGTCGGGCCGATCGGCGGCGCCGCCTAAACCCCCGCCAGGTCGCCGACATAATCGGCGATCGCCAGCGACGATGTCAGCCCCGGCGATTCTATTCCGAACAAATTGATCAGCCCGTCGACGCCGTGATCGCGCGGTCCCTGGATCAGGAAATCCTGCGCGGCCACCGCCGGCGGCACGATCTTGGGTCGAATTCCCGAATAGCTCGGCATCAGCGCGCCGTCCGGCAGCGTCGGCCAGTACCGCCGGATCGCCGGATAAAACCGTTCCGCCCGCGCCGGATCGACGGCGTAGTCGATGGTCTCGACCCATTCCACGTCGGGGCCGAACCGGGCCTGTCCCGCCATGTCGAGGGTGAGGTGCACGCCGAGCCCGCCGGGCTCGGGCACCGGATAGATCAGGCGCGAAAACGGCGCCCGCGCATTGCAACTGAAATAGTTTCCCTTGGCGAGATAGGCCGGCGGTATCAGCTCGATCGGCATGCCGTCGATGCCGCGCGCGACCGCGGGCGCGCCGAGCCCTGCGGCATTGACCAGAAGCCCGCATTCAAGGGTGATCGGCGCATCGCCGCCGACGTCGAGTTCGATCCGGCCCGCGGTCGCCTTGGCGCGCAGCAGCGGCGCATGAAAGGCACAGACTGCGCCCGCATCTTCGGCGTCGCCGCGCAGCGCCAGCATGAAGGCGTGGCTGTCGATGATGCCGGTGGAAGGCGACAGCAGGGCGGCATCGCAATTCAGCGCCGGCTCCAGTGCCCGCGCGGCATCGCCGGAGAGAGTTTGCAGGTCGAGCACGCCATTGGCCTCGGCGTGAGCCCTGATCGATTGCAGCTTCTCGGTTTCCTTCGGCGTCGTCGCGACGATCAGCTTGCCGCAATTGCGATGCGGGATGCCGTGATCGCCGGCAATAGTCGATAGAGCGCACGCTTGCCGCTGACGCACATCCGCGCCATCAGGCTTCCGGCGGGATAATAGATGCCGGCGTGGATCACCTCGCTGTTGCGCGACGAGGTGACGGTGCCGATGCCTTCCGCCGCCTCCAGGATGATGACCTCGCGGCCTGCCTGCGCCAGCCGTCGCGCGACGGCAAGACCGATCACCCCGGCACCGACCACGACGCAATCAACTTCTGTCCATTCGCAGTTCGAATCCTGGATTGTTGGCTGTTCGACCCGACGCCACGCCGAATGCCGACGCGCGTCCGGGGTCAATCGCGTTCACACCCTATCGCGTTGTTTGGGATGATTTTTCGAAGAACCCGTCGGGTTTGCTTTCAGAGTGGCTTTCCGAACCCGGTTCCCGTTAGTGAAGCATTAATCATGTCAGGGCAATTGCCGTAATTTAAGTCACATTTTCGGGTTGCAGGGGTAGGCGTTTACCCGATCCAAACCCGTGAAGCCAGACACTCCGCCGCAGAAATCCGCGGGTGACTGATGGCTGACAAGAATTGGCAGGCAGGCGGCAAGATTCTGATTTCCGCGCAGGCCGTCGTGTGCCTGATCGCCACCGTTGTGCCGTTCGGCGCCGCCCGGGCGCGTATCCGATAATTTTGCGCCGACGAGCTATGTCGGCTCGGCCGATCCCAATATGATTTGGGAAGTGCTGATCGGCGGCATCGTCGTCTGCTCGTTTCTTGCCGCGGTCGCGCTGTGGATCCTCTCGGCGTTGCGCAAGGTCAAACGCTCGCAATTGCGCAGAAATGCATTCGTCCGTTCCGCCCTGAACAACCTCAACCAGGGCGTGGTGATGACGGATTCGCAGAAGCGGATCGTGTTCTGCAACGATCGCTATCTCGAAATCTACGGCCTGACGCGTTCGGATATTCCCAGGAACATGACCGGGCCGCAACTGCTGGAGATGCGGCGCGAGCGCGGCATCGCTCGACGTCAGCATCGAGGATTTCTATGCAAACGCCGGCGCTCCGGAAGGCCTCGTTACCGAGCTGCCCGACGGGCGGTCGATCCTGGTCAGGTATTTTGCGCTGCCAAACGGCGGTTCGGTGGCGACGCATGAGGATTGCAGCGAGCAGCGCAAGCTGTCGAGGCAACTCGCATCGACCAAGCAGTTCCTGGAATTGGTGCTCGACAATGTGCCGGTATGCGTGGCCGCCAAGAGCATCGAGGACGGCCGCTACATTTTCGCCAACCGCGCGTTCGAGCGCTTCTCGCGCTTTTCCCGCGACAAGATCGTCGGCAAGCGCGCCGATGAGATTTTCCGGCCCGAGACCGCGGCCAGCATCGAAGCCGCGGACCAGGCGGCGCTCAACTCGCCCGAGGGCCAGTTTCGCAACGAGTTCGCCGTCGAGCGCGGTTCGGAGAAGCGGATTCTCGCCAGCACCCGCGTGATCGCGCGCGACGACAAGAACCAGCCTGAATTCCTGATCGCGCTGTTCGACGACGTCACCGACCGCAAATCGCTTTCCAAGGAGCTCGAAAATACCAAGAAGTTTCTCGAACTGGTCGTCGACAACATCCCGGTCTCGCTGATCGTCGAGCGCGTCAGCGACGGACGATACCTGCTCGCCAATCGCAGCGCCGAGGCCATCCTCAACCGGCGGCGCGAGGACGCCACCGGATTGACGGCTGCGGATATTTTCAATCCGAAAGAAGCCAAGCTGATCATCGCGCGCGACGAGGCGGCGATCAAGAAGCGCGGCCTGCTCACCGAAGAACATCCGATCAGCACCAAGGACGGGTTGCGGCTGTTCCTGACCCGCCGCATGACGGTGCTCGACGAGGCCGGCGAGCCGCAATATCTGATCAAGACCCACGAGGACGTCACCGACCGCCGCCAGACCGAGTTGCGGATGGCGCATATGGCGTATCATGACGGCCTGACGGATTTGCCGAACCGCGCCGCGTTCCTGCAGGCGCTGGCGCAGATGATCGAGGCCTGCGAAGGCACCGACGAGGAGTTCGCGGTGCTGTCGGTCGACCTCGACGGGCTGAAGGAAATCAACGACGTGTTCGGCCATGCGGTCGGCGACAAACTGCTGATCGAAGTGGCGCGCCGCATCCAGGCCTCGGCGCGCGGCGGCGTCGTCGCCCGGCTCAGCGGTGACGAATTCGGACTGATCATCGACGGCAAGCAACCCGCCGCCGGGATGGCGCTGGCCGAGCAGCTCGCCGAAGCGCTGGCGAACGAATTCCAGATCGACGGCAAATCGGTTCGCACCGGCGTCACCACCGGCATCTCGGTATTCCCGCACAACGGCGCCGACGCCGCATCGCTGCTGGCCAATGCCGGCGCGGCCTTGTTCCGCGCCAAGGCGAAATCGCGCGGCTCGATCAGCATCTTCGAACCCGAGATGGACCAGCAGATTCGCGATCGCCGCGTGCTGCACCAGGATCTGTCGCTCGCGATCAAGAACGGCGAGCTGTCGCTGTATTATCAGCCGCAGGCGATGTCGCGCCATACCGTCGCCAGCAGCGAAGTGATCGGCTTCGAGGCCCTGGCGCGTTGGCTGCATCCGGTGCGCGGCTTCGTTCCGCCGAGCGATTTCATCCCGCTCGCGGAAGAAAGCGGCCTGATCGTCGAGATGGGCGAATGGATCCTGCGCGAGGCCTGCCGCGAGGCCGCGTCGTGGCCGATGCCGCTGCAGATCGCGGTCAACCTGTCGCCGGCGCAGTTCATGCACGGCGATCTGGTCGGCCTCGTGCATTCGATCCTGCTCGAAACCGGTCTCGCGCCGGGCCGGCTGGAACTGGAAATCACCGAGGGCGTGCTGATCGAGGATTTCGACCGCGGTCTGGCGCTGCTGCGGCGGCTGAAGGCGCTCGGCGTGCGCGTCTCCATGGACGATTTCGGCAGCGGCTATTCCTCGCTGAGCTATCTGCAGGCGTTTCCGTTCGACAAGATCAAGATCGACCGCGCCTTCGTGATGAATCTCGGACGCAATCCGCAGTCGGCGGCGATCGTTCGCGCGGTGATCGGCCTTGGCCACGGCCTCGAAATGTCGATCGTTGCCGAAGGCGTCGAAACCCAGGAGCAACTCGGCTTCCTCGCGGACGAGGGCTGCGACGCGGTGCAGGGCTATTTCATCGGCAAGCCGGTGCCGATCGGACAATACGCCGCGCTGGTCGGCCGCAGCGGCGGCAATGCGATGGAGCCCGCGCGCAAGACCGGCTAGAGCTTTTCGGATTGACGCGTTTTCTTTGCACGAACCGGTACCATCCCGCATCAAGTGCGGGACAGCTTCGCTCGAAAACGCTATAGCTTGCGCATGGCGGACTACGATCTTGCGATCATCGGCGGCGGCTTGAACGGCGTCAGCGTGGCGCGCGACGCCGCCGGACGCGGCCTGAGGGTCATCCTGCTCGAGCAGGGCGACCTCGGCGGCGGCGCCTCCTCGGCCTCGCCGCGGCTGATCCACGGCGATCTGTCGGTGCTGGAGCGCAGGGCCTTTTTTCGGGTGCGCGCGGCGCTGGCCGAGCGCGACATCTGGCTGCGGATCGCGCCGCATCTGGTGCGCCCGATGCGCTTTGCGATCCCGGCGCATTCCGACGAGCGTCCGTCGTGGCTGCTGCGGTCGTGGCTGCTGCTGTACGACCGGCTTGCGCCGCGGCCGGCGTCTGCCGGCCTCGGTGACGGTCGACGTCACGCACCATCCGATCGGCAACGCGCTGAAGCGGCCGTTCGGCACCGCGTTCGAATATTCCGATTGCGTGGTGGACGATTCGCGGCTGGTGATCGCCAATGCGCGTCGATGCCGCGGAGCGGGGCGCTGACATCCGCACCGGCGCGCGCTGCGTTCGCGCCGACCGGCTCGACATCTGGCGGCTGGTGGCGATCGATCGCGGCCATCGCCGGGTGATCACGGCAAGGGCGCTGGCCAACGCCAGCGGCGCCTGGACCGCGTCGGTCGCGGAAACCGTGTTGCGGATGCCGCCGCCGGACGTCGGCGCCGCCCGGATCAGCCAGATCATCGTCCGGCGCCTGTTCGATACCGACAACGTCTATGTGTTCCAGAACAGCGACCGGCGGCTGATCTTCGCCAGTCCCTATGAGCGCGATTTCACGCTGATCGGCACCGTGGGGCAGACCTTCAAGGGCGATCCCGCCGTCGTGTCGATGGCCGCCGCCGACGTCGCCTATCTCTGCGACGCGGCCAACCGCTATTTTCGCGAGCGGGTCGATCCGTCCGATGTGATCCGGACGATTTCCGGCGCCAACGCGGTGATGGAGCCGCGCCGGCGCGCGGGATGGCGCGATGGCGTTCGATCGCCGGCGCGGCAAGGCGCCGCTGCTGACGATGTTCGGCGGCGATGTCACGACCGCGCGGCTGCGCGCCGAGCGGGCGGTCTCCAGGCTGACGCCGTTCTATCCGATGTCGCCGCGCTGGACCGCGACGCGCCGCTGCCGGGCGGCGATTTTGCCTGGACGCGGTTCGACGCAGCGAGGTCGATCTCGCCCGCGAGCGCTGGCGGTTTCTCGGCGAGGCGCAGGCCCGGCGTCTGGTCGCGGCCTATGGCACGCGGCTTGCGGCCGTGCTTGGCGATGCCAACAGCCGGGCCGATCTCGGTCCGGCATTCGGCCCCGAACTGACGGGCGCCGAGGTGCGCTATCTCATGGCAAAGGAATGGGCGCGTTTCCCGGACGACATTCTGTGGCGGCGCTCGAAACTCGGTCTGACCATGGCCGCAGGGGATCGCGAGGCGCTGGCGGCGTTCATGGCCGAAGAGGGCCGCCGATAATCGATAATAGTGTGGCTGCACGCTGCGTCGCGGTTGAGCCGAGCCCGATCCGCCGCTAGCGTGCAGCCATGATGGGGCTGGCTGGGATCATGGCTGAGGAATTGGCAAAGCCCGAACCGCATGTGGATGTGGATTCGGCAAAACCCGACCCGCAGCCGATAATCGCGGTCGATATGCCGCTGCTGCGCATCGACGCGGTGGTGAAGAAGTTCGGCGCCTTGCGGGCGGTGGACCGGCTGTCGCTCGAGATCCGGGCCGGCGAGTTTTTCGCGCTGCTCGGTCCGAGCGGTTGCGGCAAGACCACGCTGCTGCGGATGCTGGCCGGCTTCGAGACCCCGGACGAGGGCCGCATCCTGCTCGACGGCAACGACATCGCGCAGGTGCTGCCGCACCAGCGTCCGGTCAACATGATGTTCCAGAACTACGCGCTGTTTCCGCATCTCACGCGTGCGCGACAATATCGCGTTCGGACTGAAGCGCGCGCGGCATGCCGCGTTCCGAGATCGACGCCCGCGTCGCCGAGATGGTCGCGCTGGTCAGGCTCGAGGGCCTGGAGAAGCGGCGGCCCGATCAGCTTTCCGGCGGCCAGAAGCAGCGCGTGGCGCTGGCGCGCTCGCTGGCGCGCCGCCCGCAGGTGCTGCTGCTCGACGAGCCGCTGGCCGCGCTCGACAAGAAGCTGCGCGAAAGCACGCAAGCCGAATTGATGGAGCTGCAGCGTCGCCTCGGCATGACCTTCATCATCGTCACCCACGACCAGGAAGAGGCGATGACGGTGGCCGACCGGATCGGCGTGATGGATAACGGCCGTCTCGAACAGGTCGCGACGCCGCGCGAGCTGTACGAGGCGCCCAATTCGCGCTGGATCGCCG
Organism: uncultured Alphaproteobacteria bacterium; assembly: GCA_963734795.1. Taxonomy (GTDB): domain Bacteria; phylum Pseudomonadota; class Alphaproteobacteria; order Rhizobiales; family Xanthobacteraceae; genus Bradyrhizobium. The sequence continues at coordinate 75,063 of CAVTIW010000002.1, read as the reverse complement.
AGTTCGTCGGCGACGTCAACATGTTCGAGGGCCAGATCCGGAGGGGCAGGTCGCGCGGCAGAGGCCGATCGGCTGGCGATTGCGACGCGCGACGCCGGCACCATCGTCGTCGCCGGGCCGCGCCGAGCCGGTCGCCAAAACCGATCGTCTGCGTCGCGATCCGCCCCGAAAAGGTCAAGCTGTCGCGGCGCGGCCCGGCGTCGGACGCGGTCAATGCGCATGCGATCAACCGGCTGGAAGGCGTCGTCACCGATGTCAGCTATCTCGGCGGTCTCACCACCTACAAGGTCAAGCTCGACACCGGCGCGGTGTTGCGTTCGTCGATGGCCAACACCGCGCGGCTCGACATCGATGCCTACAGCGCCGAGCCAGCGCGTGGTGGCGTGGTTCACGCCCGACGATTGCGTGGTGCTGGAGCAATGAGCGCGCCGCCGCATCTTCGCCCGCCCGGCGCGGCTCGCCGCGATCGCGCCCTATCTGTGGATGGTGCTGTTCTTCCTGGTGCCGTTCGGCTTCGTGCTCAAGATCAGCCTGTCGCAGACCGCGATCGCGCAGCCGCCCTATCTGCCGGTGTTCGACCTGACGCAAGGCCTTGCCGCGATCAAGGCGGCGTTCGCGGCACTGTCGCTGGATAATTTCAGGCTGCTGGTCTCCGACGACCTCTATGTGCTGTCCTATCTGCGCAGCCTCGTCGTCGCCGCGGTCTCGACCTCGATCCTGCTGCTGATCGGCTATCCCATCGCCTACGGCATGGCGCGGCTGCCGCAGCGCTGGCAGAGCGTGGCGATGATGCTGGTGATCGTTCCGTTCTGGACCTCGTTCCTGATCCGGATCTATGCCTGGATCAACATCCTGCAGCATGACGGCCTGCTCAACAAAGTCCTGCTGGCGCTGCATCTGGTCTCGGCGCCGGTGGTGTGGCTCTCCACCGACAGCGCGATGTATCTCGGCATCGTCTATTCCTATCTGCCGTTCATGATCCTGCCGCTCTATGCCACGCTGGCCAAGATGGACCCGGCGCTGCTGGAGGCGGCCGGCGATCTCGGCGCTTCGCCGCGCCGGGCGTTCTGGCTGGTGACGTTTCCGCTGTCGTTGCCGGGCGTCGGCGCCGGGGTGCTGCTGTGCTTCATTCCGATCGTCGGCGAATTCGTGATTCCCGATCTGCTGGCGGGTTCGGATTCCCTGATGATCGGCCAGACCCTGTGGCTGGAATTTTTCACCAACAAGGACTGGCCGGTGGCCTCCGCCGCCGCGGTGCTGCTGCTGGTACTGCTGCTGGCGCCGCTGGCGTTCTACGACCGGCTGCAGCGCCGCCAGCTCGAAGGCGGCCGATGATGGCCTGCGCGCCCAACAAATTATCTCCATTCAACATCGCCTCGCTGGCGCTCGGGCTTTCGTTTCTGTACCTGCCGATCGTGATCCTCGTGATCTATTCGTTCAACGCCTCGCGGCTGGTCACGGTGTGGGGCGGCTGGTCGCTGCGCTGGTACCGTGAATTCTTCAACGACCGCGCCATGCTGGAGGCGGCGCTGGATGAGCTTTCGGGTGGCGGCAGTGTCGGCCACGCTGGCGACGCTGCTCGGCACGCTGGCCGCGGTGGCGCTGTCGCGCGGCGAGCGCTTCAAGGGCCGCACGCTGTTTTCCGGCATGCTCTATGCGCCGCTGGTGATGCCCGAAGTCATCACCGGGCTGTCGCTGCTGCTGCTGTTCGTGGCGCTCGACGCCGAGCGCGGCTTCTGGACCGTGACGATCGCGCACACCACGCTGACGCATGTGCTTCGTCGCCGTGGTGGTGCAGTCGCGGCTCGGCCCGCTCGACCGCAGCCTGGAGGAGGCGGCGATGGATCTCGGCTGCGATCCGGTCGCGAGCGTTCCTCGCCGTGACGCTGCCGCTGATCGTCCCTGCGATCGCCGCCGGCTGGATGCTGGCGTTCACGCTGTCGCTGGACGACCTGGTGATCGCGAGCTTCACCACCGGTCCCGGTTCGGAGACGCTGCCGATCCGGATCTATTCCGAGGTGCGGCTCGGCGTGAAGCCGGAGATCAACGCCATCTGCACGCTGGTGATCGGCCTGATCGCGATCGTGATCGTGGTGGCGTCGCTGGCCTCGAAACTGTCGGGCGCACGCGGCGAGAGCGCGGCGCCGCTGTGATTCCCCGTCATCGTCACAACGGCTCCGCCGTCATCCTGAGGTGCTCGCCCTCTTCGGCGAGCCTCGAAGGATGGGAAGCGGCGGACGGTGCTTACGGCTCATCCTTCGAGGCGCGCAAGAGCGCGCACCTCAGGATGACGGTGGTGCGTAAGGGGGCGAGCCTTCACGACTTCACCGCGCCCGCCGCTCTTGCGGGGGAGGGTTGGGGTGGGGGCTCTTGCGACGCGCTTTGACTCGCGGATAGGCCCCTCACCCGGCGCTTCGCCCCGCACGCGGGGAGAGGTGATGGATCTTGGACGCCCTGTACGCCAATTCTCAATTCGATTTCAGAACCATCCACGTCATTGCGAGCCAACGGGTCGCGCGAATGCGCGCCCGATGACAGGCTCCGCGAAGCAATCCATGGAGCAGCGAAAAGCAAGAGTGGATTGCTTCGTCGCTTCGCTCCTCCCGCTCGTGGCCATGTGATCGCGACGCGGGCGCGGTCACCTACTTGCCGAACGCAGATCACCTTGGGTACGATCAAATCATGCTGCACCAACCGCACGTTACCAAGTCAGGCTGTGGCGTCGCCGGTACGTGTCGTCGCGCTCGACCGGGCGCGCAGCTTCATCACCCTGCTGGTGGTGCTGTATCATTCGGTGCTCGATTTCACCTGGTTCGGCGATGGCGGCAAGCAGCGCTGGCTCGGCTTCGATCTGGTGGCGCTGTTCAACGACAGCTTCTTCATGGCCTGCATGTTTTTCCTGTCCGGCCTGTTCGTCTGCGGCAGCCTGGCGCGCCACGGGCCGGCGGGTTTCCTCAAGCGCCGCGGCTGGCGGCTCGGGGTGCCGTATTTGGTCTCGATCTTCTTCGTGGTGCCGATTTCCTATTATGCCGACTTGCTGCGCTATCACCCGCCGGGAACGGCGGATTTCAATGTCTTTCATTACTGGTGGCAGACGCTGGCGGTCGGCCCGTGGCCGTCGGGCGCGGCGTGGTTTTTATGGGTGCTGCTGGCGCTCGATGCGATCGCCACTCTGCTGTGGGCGACGGCGCGCGGCGCGATCGACGCGCTCGGCCGCGCCATCGACGCGCTGCGCGACCGGGCGGTCGCGGCCTTCGTCGCGTTCGCGGCGTTCTCGATTGTGATCTATCTGCCGCTGTGCCTGAGGTTCGGCGCCTCAGCCTGGCTGGTGCCCGGCCACTATCCGCTGCCGATCCAGACCAGCCGCATCCTGCTCTATGCCGGCTATTTCCTCGCCGGCGTCGGGGTCGGCGCCGCCGGCCTGCAAACCGGCATGCTGGCCGCGGACGGTCCGCCGGCGCAGCGCTGGCGGTTGTGGCTGGCGCTCGCGCTTGTCTTCTACGGCGCGATCCTGCTGCTGGTCTATGCCCACCACAACTGGATCTCGAATTTCGCTTCGCCGCCGCTGTGGTGGCAGACCGCCTACGCGCTCGCCTTTGCGCTGTTCAGCGCCGCGATGGCCTTCACGGTGCCCGCAACCTTCCTGCGCTTTGCGCGATCCCCCTTCCGGCTGCTCGACGCGATGCAGCCCTCGGCCTACGGCATCTATCTCGTGCACTTCATGCCGCTGATGTGGCTGCAATACGCGGTGCTGCAGCCGGCAATTCCGGCCTTCGTCAAATTCTTGATCGTATTCACCGGCACGCTTTCCGCGAGCTGGACGCTGACCGTCATCTTGCGGAAAATACCCGTCGTCGCGCGAATGATCTGACGGGCCGGGCTCGGCGAAGCAATCCATCGTTCCGGCCGTCATTGCGAGCGAAGCGAAGCAATTCATAGCCACGGACCAAGAGTGGATTGGGCCCGCAATAGTCGAGGGATCTCAGGTTATCGAACCCTCCACCGCCTCAATTCCCCTTCGCATTCCCCACCGCCCCCGGCGCGCTCGCCGGCGCCGGGGCGGCCGGATCCGGCGTTGCCGCCTTTGCGCCACCGCCCGTAAACCGCTCGATCACCGAACGCACCGCATCGCGCGTCTTGCGGTCCTTGACCGCGTCGAGCAGCGGCGCGGAGGCCGGCGAGCGGCGGATGAGGCTTTCCGGATCGGGGAAGATCAGCGGATCCTCCCACGGGCCCTGGATCACGAACGGCAACTCGAAGCCGGGCGGGGCGTTCGGCGCCGACACCAGGCTGGCGATGCCCTTGAGGTCGTATTCGCGCGACGGCACCAGGGCGGTGCCGGTCAGAGTCAGGCGCGCGGCGGGGCCTTCGACGCGGACATCCTCGGCGGTAGCGACGCCGTCGGCGAATTTCACCGCGATGGTCAGGGTGTCGTAAGGCGTCGAGCCGTTGCGAAAGTTGCCGGCGCCGGACAGCGGCCGGCGTTCCAGCCGCTTCAGCAGCTGCTCGACATTGAAGCCGGAGATGGCGCCGTCATGGCCGGTCAAAGTGGCGGTGCCGTCGAGCGATTGCGCCAGCCCGAACGGGCTCGACCCCGAGGCCTCCAGCGCGACGTTGAGATTGCCGCGGCCGGTCAGCTTGGTGACGCCGAACAGGTCGGCGGCGCAGGCTTGCAGGTCGACATCGGTGAACTGGAACTGGCCCTTGACGTCGGCGACCGCGTCGGAACGCGCGATCCCGAACGAGCCCCGGGCGATGCCGCCATAGATTTGGGCTTCGCCGACGCTCAGCGCCAGCGCGCCGCCGCGCAGATTGGCGCCGAGCGCGGTGCGCCCGAGTTTGGACGAACCGACCGTGACCTGGGCCGCCGACAGCCGCATGTCGAGATCGGTCGATGAAAGTGAATTGAGATCGAATAGTTGCCGGTTCCAGTCGCGCGCGCCGCTCGCCAGCAGCCGGAAGGTGGAGATATAGGGCGTGAAGTCGAGGTTGCCGGCGGCCAGCGTCGCCTGCAGTGTCTGGCGGCCGTTGTTGGTGTAGGTCATGACGCCTTCGGCGACATTGCCGTCGAGTTCGACATTGACGTTGGTCAGGGCCACCGAGGCGCCGACCACATTGGCGCGCGCCTTCAGCGCGAAGCGGCCGAAGCCGCCGCTGCCGGGCGGCTCCTGCCCGGTCCAGCGCAGCGCGTTGCGCAGCGAGGTCGAAGTCGATGGTCAGGGTGCCTTCCATCATCATGCTGGTGCGGTCGGCGACGGTGCCGTCGAACGCCAGCTTCAGCGGCGCGCTGGCGATCCGCGCCTTCAGGCCGGAGCGGTCGCCCGACAGGGCGGCAATGAAGTCGCTGGCGCTGATCGAGCCGTCGACGCGCTCGCCGCGCCAGTCGAATTGCCCGGTGGCGGCGAACGAACGCGAGATCGACGGCCATGCCAGCGACAGGTCGATGTCTTCGAGGTTTTCGTGATTGGCGGCATCCTCATAGTCCAGCACGCCGTCCTGGATCCGGATTTCCGAAAACGACACCTGGTTGTCGGCACCGGGCTTCATGGTGCGCACGATGGTGTCGATGAACGGGGTCCAGTTGCTCACCCCATCGGCCTCGCGGACCACGTGGATGTGCGGACGCAGCATCATGACGTCGGCGATCTCGAACCGCTGCAGCAACAGCGGCAGCAGGCGCAGGTTGGCGGTCAGCACGTCGACCACCAGCGCGGGGTCGGCGGTGCCGCCGCCCTTCAGCCCGACGTCATGAAACGAGACATAGCTGCCGGGAAACACCGAAATATCGATGCTGCCGTTGACCACCAGATCGAGGCCGGTGACGGCCCGGATCTGCGCTTCCACCGCCTGCCGCAGCGCATCCCGGTTGAGAAACCAGGACATCGTGACCAGGCCGACCAGCGCCACGCCGAGCAACGCCGCGATCGGCATCCCCAGGCGCTTCATTCCTTGGGCCATCGTCAATGACATATCCTGATCGGGTTGCTGTCGTCGGGTTGCTGCTGAAAGGGGGCAGGGCAAAGCGCCGGGTCCCACGCCAACCGGCGCAACTTGATGGGTTTTCTTGACGCTTTCAAGGCCGGCGTCGGTTCTATCCAGCGGCGAGCAGGCCGACCAGCGGCGCGCGGGCCGGATCGGAGGTCCGGCCGGCAGGGCAGGTTCTGCCACGTTGTGGAACTGTGAAAAAACCACGTTGCGGCTGCGCCAAAAAATGTATCATGGGGCCATTATTTGGTTGGGGAGGGTATTGCATTGCCTCCGACGCATTTTATTACTTCCGATTGCACCAGACCGGCTTCGATATCCCAGGTTTTGGGCGGTATTTTACGTATTTTACAAGGCGCGGTTGCGGTTGCGGTGCTGACGGCATCCGCCGCCCCGGCGCTGGCTTTGACCAAGGAAGCCGCGGTCGAGAACTGCAGGGCCTCGATCGGCAAGCCGTTCGTTCAGTCCTGTGTGCGCGGCATGGGCGGAAGAAATTCCGGCAACTTCGAAGCCAATCTGGCCTCGTGCCGGGCCCAGATCACGCCCAAAGTGCGCGCCTGCGTCCTGGCCGCGATGAACGCGGCCAATGGTCGCGCCAACGTGGCGGTCGCGGTTCCGACCGAAGCCGCGCCGGCGGCGCCCGCCAATGCCCTGCCGGTGGGCTTCGTCGCCCCGCCGCGCACCATCGCCGACATCACCGCGATCCTGGACAGCGAGAAGCCCGACGTCAAAAAGCTCGAGCAGCTGAAATCGGATGCCGACGATCAGCCCACCGGCAAGGAGTCGCGCGGCGATCTGGCGGAATTCTATCTCGATCGCGGCAACGCCCGCGCGCAGCTCGGCCGGCTGGCCGATTCCATCGCCGACGCCAACAAGGCGATCGAACTGGGCAGGGGCGCGGTCAACAACAGGCTGATGGGCCGGATGCTGCAGCTGGCCTCGATGCAATATGCATTCGCCGGCGATCCGAAAAAGGCGCTGGAGATCACTGCAGCGAATGTATCGCGAGGTCGCGACCGTCAGCGGACAGAAGGGTTACATATTCAACACCAACCGTTCGATGGCCGGCCTCTACATTCAGTTGGGAGATGTCGCACAGGCGGAGGCCGTCCTGCGCCGCAGCCTTCCCGCACTTCAGGAGGCGCGCACCAGCGGATTTCCGCAATGGCGCAGCGCCTACGTGGCGTTCGGGCAGAGCTGGGAATCCGATATCGAACTCGGCCGCGCCATGATCTTCGAGGCGCGGGGGCAATTTCACGACGCCGAGCTTTCCTATAAGCTGGCCGAACAACGCAAGCGCGCCAGCATCAAGAGCGTGCTGGCGACCGAAAATCCTCCGACGGAAACCGTGCTGCTGCAGGGGGCGGACGCCCTCCTTCTCAGTCAGGCCCGCATGAAGGCGGCGCAGGGCCGCTTTGCGGAAGCCGAGGCCGACGCCCGCCGCGCCCTGCTGTCGCGGCTGAAGGACCAGGGCAAATACACCCCGGTGACCGCGCGCTACGCGATGGGATTGGCCGAAATCCTGGTCGGCGAGGGCCGCTACGCCGAAGCCGAGCAATTGGCGCAGGCGTCGCTTGACATCGACCGCACCGTCGGCGTTCCCGACGACTCGCAGTCGGCGGTGCAGATGCTGTCGCAACTCGGCCGCATCCTGAATCTGCAGGGCAAAGCCACTGAGGCGATCGCGGTCTACGCCCAGATCGACAAGGCGATCGCGAACTGGGAGCCGGCCCGGCGGCAGGTGTTCGAACTCAGCGATTCCCGCATCGCCTCGCTGTACGCCTCGGGCCAGGTCGACGCCGGCATCGCCGCTGCCGAACAACTGGTCAAGAAGCGGGCCGCCAGCTTCGGCGAGGCCCAGTTCGATACCGCCTCGGCCCGGGGCACGCTGGCGATCGGACTGATGCAGGCCGGACGCGACGGCGACGCGATCCGCGAATTCAAGAACCGCGATCCCGGTCCTGATGGAGGCGTCGCGCGAAAACGCCGACGATGAGGACACCACCGTGGTCGCGGCCCGCAGCCAGCGGCTGCAGCAAATCGTCGAGGCCTATTTCACCATCCTGGCGCGCCAGAAGGATCCGGCCGCCGACGTCGGCGTCGAGACCTTCAGCCTTGCGGATGCGGTGCGCGGCCGCTCGGTGCAGCAGGCGCTGGCGGCCTCCAGCGCGCGTTCAACCGCCAAGGATCCGGCGCTCGCCGAACTGGTGCGTAAGGAGCAGGACCTCGGCAAGCAGGTCAACGCCGAGCTTGGAACGCTCAACAACGTGCTGGCGCTGCCCGATCGCGATGACAAGCAGGTCCAGGGCATCAACGGATCGATCGCCGCGCTGCGTGCCGAACGCGTCAAGGCGCGGCAGGAGATCGGCCGCAAATTTCCCGCCTATGCCGACCTGGTGTCGCCGCGGCCGCCGACGGTCGACCAGATCAAGGCGACGCTGACCGACGGTGAAGCGATGCTGTCGTTCTATTTCGGGCGGCACGGCAGCTTCGTCTGGGCGGTTCCGAAAGACGGCGCGGTGGCGTTTGCGTCGATCAACGCCACCGGCGGCGACGTCGAAAGCAAGGTTCGCAAACTGCGCGAGGCGCTGGAGCCGCAGGCGGCGATGATCTCCGACATTCCGGCTTTCGACCTCAAGCTTGCTTACGAACTTTACAGCTTGCTGCTGGCGCCGGTCGAGGCCGGGTGGAAGCCCGCCAAAAGCCTGATCGTGGTGACCAACGGGGCGCTCGGCCTGCTGCCGCTGTCGCTGCTGCCGACCGCGCCGTCCGAAGTCCAGCCCGATGACGATCCGTTGTTCTCGAGCTACCGCAAGGTGCCGTGGCTGGCCCGAACCCATGCGGTGACCACGGTACCCTCCGCCGCGGCGTTGCGGACGCTGCGGCAATTGCCCGCCGGCAAGCCCGATCGCGGCGAACTGATCGCGTTCGGCGATCCCTATTTCAGCAAGGAGCAGGCGAGCGAAGCCGAAGCAACCGATGCGAAGATCGAGATTGCCAGCGCGCAAGGCAACGTCACCCGCGGCATGCCGCTGAAACGCCGCAGCAGCCCGAAGCTCGAAGGCGTTGACAGCGCCGAGCTGGCGATGCTGCCGCGGCTGCCGGATACGGCGGACGAACTGAAATCGATCGCGCTGGCGCTGCAGGCCGATCCGTCCAAGGTTCTCAATCTCGGCAAGCAGGCCAGCGAACGGACCGTCAAGACCGTCAACCTGTCGGGGTTCAAGATCGTGGCCTTCGCCACCCATGGTCTGGTGCCCGGCGAGCTGAACGGTCTGACCCAGCCGGCGCTGGCGCTGTCGGCGCCCGCCGTCACCGGCGAGGACGGCGACGGCCTGCTGACGATGGAGGAAATTCTCGAGCTCAAGCTCGATGCCGACTGGGTTATCCTTTCGGCCTGCAATACCGGCGCGGGCGCCGGCGCCGGAGCGGAGGCCGCCTCGGGCCTCGGCCGGGCTTTCTTCTATGCGGGCACCCGCGCGCTCTTGGTGACGAACTGGTCGGTGCATTCGCTGTCGGCGCGGCAACTGGTCACCGACCTGTTCGCCCGGCAGGCCAAGGATCCGAAACTGACGCGCGGCGAAGCGTTGCGCCAGGCGATGATGGCGCTGGTGGACGGCCCCGGCTACGTTGGCGCCGACGGCAACACGGAATTTGCCTACGCCCATCCATTGTTCTGGGCGCCCTATTCCATTATCGGCGACGGCGGCTTGCGTTGACAGGAGGTTCACGATGAGGAAATGGGCCATGCTGGCCGGGCTGTCGATGGCGTCAGCCGCGGCGCCGCTGTTCTGCGCCGCTGCGTCGGCGGCCCATGTCCTGATCACCCAGGACGAGGCGAGATTGCCGCCGCCGAAAGCGGCGGTTGCGGTCGATCGGCGCGGCGTGACCCGCGGTCCCAAGATCAGCCTGGTCGGCGACAGCGAGCCGCTGCATTCGCCGACGCATTTGCAGCTCAAATTCGAATCGTTCGGCGGCGCCAGGATCGATCAAGAACTCGGTCAAGGTCACCTATCTCAAGACCCCGAACGTCGATCTGACGCCGCGCATCAAGCCGTTCGTGCAGATGACCGGCATCGACGTTCCCGATGCCGAATTGCCGGTCGGCGATCATATGGTGCGGGTCGATGTCAAGGATTCCGACGGCCGCTCCGGCAGCGCCAGCTTCGTCCTGCAGGTCGCGCCCTGACTCCGATGCACATGCTCCGATGCACATGATGTGTCCGTTTTGCATGCGGGAAAATGCCGCCAACGCGCTGGTTTGCGCGTCCTGCTCCCGCGACATCGCGGTGCCGGTCTCGCTGATCGCCGAGCGCGACGATCTGGCCCGCAAGCGCGAGACCGTGCGCGAGCAGCTGAACAAGGCCAGGACCGATGTCGAGGCGCTTAAACGCCATCGAAAAAATCGATTGCTCTGATGGAGTGCCCGTTCTGCGCCGAATCCGTCAAGACCGAAGCCATCGTTTGCAGGCACTGCTCGCGCGACCTGCGCGTCGCACTTCCGGTGATGCTGGAAGTTCAGGCGATCGCTGCCGAACTGGACCGGCTGCGGCGCGAACTCGACGGGGTCAACGCCAGGCTGGTGCGGATCCGTTTTCCGGTGCGTTATTTCGTCACTCATAGCATTGCCTACGTGCTGATACCGATCCTGTTGCTGGTGGCGGCGCATATCATCGTCACCATCGTGCTGGATGTGACGCCGCTTTATCTGCGGCTGGCATCGGTGGTGATTCCGCTGCCGTTCGGGCTGGCGCTCTACGCGCGGCAGAAGATCGGATGGCGCGGCGCCGCGCCGCTCGGAATCCTGACCGCGACGCTGGCGGTAACGTGCATGCTGGTGGTCACCGGACTCAACGACAACGTGCCGATCATTCCCGGCCCCTGGATCGAATGGCGCGAAGTCATCGAGTACATTACCAGCATCGCGCTGGCCTTCATCACCGGCAACATTCTCGGGTTTCTGGTGCTGGACGTGTTGCCGCAGACGATGGCGCGGGACGGCAAGCCCAACGCGATCGCCTTCATGATTGCGTCGTCGCTCGGCCAGCATGTCGGCGAAGAGCAGTTGCGCCGGCGCGCGCGCAGGATCCAGGACCTGTTCATCACGGCGGGACCGGTGATGGGTCTGGTGATGACCGCGGGCGGCTCGGTTTACGCCGGCCTCAAAGGGATTTTCGGCTGGTAGCATGCGTTTTGCGGCAACCGGGCATCAGGCATGTTTGGTCGCGCCCGACACGCCAATCAGATTGACGGCCTGCGAAGATTTCGCCTAATAGTCCCCAAACATGCTGGCCGCCAGCGCCTCCAGGCCGTCAGTGCCTCCCTCGATCAGGTCGCAATTCATGAACAAGGTCTATCCCGACGCCAAATCGGCACTCGACGGCATCCTGAAGGACGGCATGATGATCATGTCCGGCGGCTTCGGACTGTGCGGCATCGCCGAGACGCTGTCGGACGCGCTGCGCGAATCCGGCGTCAAGAATCTCACCGTGGTCTCCAACAATGCCGGCGTCGACGGCATCGGACTGAGCCGGCTGCTCGAGACCCGGCAGATCCGCAAGATGATCTCGTCCTATGTCGGCGAGAACAAGCTGTTCGCCCAGCAGTTCCTGGCCGGCGAACTGGAACTTGAATTCGCGCCGCAGGGCACGCTGGCCGAGCGCATTCGCGCCGGCGGCGCCGGGATTCCGGCGTTCTACACCAAGACCGGCGTCGGCACCCTGATCGCCGAGGGCAAGGAAGTGAAGGAATTCGACGGCGAGAACTACATCATGGAGCGCGGGCTGTTCGCCGACCTCGCCATCGTCCACGCCTGGAAGGGCGATACCGCCGGCAATCTCGTCTATCGCAAGACCGCCCGCAATTTCAATCCGATGATGGCGACCGCGGCCAGGATCACCGTGGCCGAGGTCGAGCACCTGGTGCCGGCCGGCGAAATCGACCCCGATCACATCCACACCCCCGGGGTGTTCGTCAAACGCATCATCGATGTCGGCACGTCGAAGAAGCGGATCGAGCAGCGCACCACGCGCAAGCGCACGGACGCCGCCGCTGCCGCCGCAACCGGAGAGGAAGTCTGATGGCCTGGACCCGCGATCAAATGGCCGCCCGCGCCGCCAAGGAATTGCGCGACGGATTCTACGTCAATCTCGGCATCGGCATTCCGACGCTGGTGTCGAACTACATCCCCGAAGGCGTCGACGTTCAGCTGCAGAGCGAGAACGGCATGCTCGGGATGGGGCCGTTCCCCTACGAGGGCGAGGAAGACCCCGATTTGATCAATGCCGGCAAGCAGACCGTCACCGAACTGCCGACCACCAGCTATTTCTCGTCCGCCGATTCCTTCGGCATGGTGCGCGGCGGCCATATCGACCTGTCGATCCTGGGCGCGATGCAGGTGGCGCAGAACGGCGACCTCGCCAACTGGATGATCCCGGGCAAGATGGTCAAGGGCATGGGCGGCGCCATGGATCTGGTCGCCGGCGTCAAGCGCGTGGTGGTGGTGATGGAGCATTCCGCCAAGGACGGCCCCAAGCTGCTGAAGAAATGCAACCTGCCGCTGACCGGCGAGAAGGTGGTCGACATGGTGGTGACTGATTTGGCGGTGTTCACCATCGACAAGCACGGCAAGGACGGCATGGCGCTGATCGAACTCGCCGACGGCGTCACGCTGGATGAAGTGAAGTCGAAGACCGAAGCCGATTTCCGGGTGGCGCTGAAGAACGCGTGAGCGTCGTCGCGTAGCACCGTAGGGTGGGCAAAAGCGCGTTCGCGCCGTGCCCACCACTCAGAACGTCATTGAAAACAGATGGTGGGCACGCTTCGCTTTGCCCACCCTACGATCTGAAATCGTCATTTTCCGAACCCGGACGCCAGGCCTTCCGCAACATGGCGGCGGCCTCCTAGGCCAAGGGGCTTGCGGCGATCACCTAGGTCGCGATGCACCGGCAGGATTTCAGCAGGCGCATTCCGAGCTGATGCGCGACCATCGCGAGGCCTTCCTGAAAACGACGCGGGCGTGTTTTACGCCGCCTGCGCCGCGCTCGCCGAATTCGACCTGGGGCGGTGCGTAGTGATGGCTGGTTCCCTCATCTCGCAACGCGCGATCAATAATCACAAAATACGGCGGCGACCCGGACGGCACGATTTGCCCGGCTGAAGCAAGGCTCACCAGGAGGCGACAGCCGCTGGCGAATAATTGTTCCGCCACCCGCACGGCGAACGATGACCCACCACATCGCCACCGATTCGACCTCGTGTCCACCGAGTAAAAAGCAATCCATTTCCGTATCGGTGGCAGGGCCACCCTTCAAACCGCTTGGTCTTTCCGGCGGCACGAAGCGCTCGGACGAGGTCGCCGTCCGGGTCCAGGATGCAGACACCCGGCACGTCGACAGCTTCAAGGTTCTTCTGCCGTCTCGCCTCTCGCAACAAGGCAGAAGGCGCGAACACCGACGGTGAAGAGAGACGTTTGTTGTCTAATATGGGGGGCCTATCCATATATGATGGCCTTTGACAATGTGAGCGGGGCCGTCATGAACGATACGAACCGAAAAGCCCATTGGGAAACTGTTTACACGACAAAGGGCGAAAATGAAGTCAGCTGGTTTCAGGAAAATCCCAGGCCATCGCTCGAATTGATCGACCTTGCAAACCCGACGCCGGAGTTTGCTATCGTCGATATCGGCGGCGGCACATCCCGTCTCGTTGATAGCCTGGTCGTGCGCGGATTTGGTCATGTGACGGTATTGGACATTTCGGCGGCCGCGCTGGATGCCGCCAGGGCGCGGCTCGGTCAACGAGCGAGCCAGGTACAATGGATCCGAGCGGACGTAACCAAATGGCACCCGACGCAAACCTTCGATGTTTGGCATGATCGGGCCGCCTTCCATTTCTTGATTGATCCCGCGGATCGCTCTGCTTACGTCGCTCGCCTGAAACAAGCCCTCAAGCCCGGCGGTCACGTCATCATTGGAACGTTTGCGGTCGATGGTCCGGAAAAATGCAGCGGGTTGCCCGTCAATCGATATGACGCGGCGAGTTTTGCCAAAGAACTAGGGGCAGGGTTTGTCTTGGTAGACTTGCGGCGACACGATCATTCGACCCCCTGGAAATCCGCTCAGCGCTTTCAATTTTGCATTTTTCGGCGAACGGGGGGCTTACATGAATGAGTTCTGTAAGCGCTAATTCTGATCAGGCAGGTTCGTTCATGACAGAACTTGAATCGACTATCACGTGTCCCCGGTGCAGCTATCAATCATTGGAGATGATGCCAATCGATGCATGTCAGTTTTTCTATGATTGCAAAGGCTGTGGCGAGCGTTTGAAACCAAAGGCCGGCGATTGCTGTGTGTTTTGTTCTTACGGGTCGGTGCCGTGCCCGCCGATTTAAGAAGATAAACGTTGTTGTTCCGGATGCTAAACGCCGGGTGCCAACCAGTGCGTGTACGATGATCTAAAAGCCTCGCAAGTGACTTTGCCCTATCGAATTTCACGTCCTACGCCCGCGCCAGCGCGCGCGAGAACACCACTTCGATCAGGGTGCCCGAATGCGCCCCGGTCTTGATCTGGAAGTGGGCGCGGTTGGCTTCGACCAGCGCCTTGGTCAGCGACAGGCTGACGCCGGAGCTGTCGGAGGCCTGATCCGACGGGCGCCTGGGTCCGGAACGGCTCCATCGCGGCGGCGACTTCATTGTCGTTGAGCCCGTGGCCGGTGTCGCGCACCCGCAGCACCACCTCGCCGAAATCCGACAAGGCGGTGGAGACGATGACCTGGCCGCCGGCATTGGCGAGATGGATCGAATTGCCGATCAGGTTCAGCGTGATCTGGCGCAACGCGCGGGCGTCGGCGACCACCGGCGGCAGCATGTGCGCCAGCGAGGTGCGGATGATGATGCGTTCGCGATTGGCCTGCGGCTGCATCACCGCGACGCAGCTCTCGACCAGATCGTTGAGGTTCTGGTTGGCGAAGGCGAGGTCGAGCTTGCCGGTCTCGATCCGGGACAGATCGAGCAGGTCGTTGATGATGGCGATCACGCGCTCGCCGGAGGCGCGGATGTCCTTCATGTATTCGACGTAACGCTCGTTGCCGAGTGCGCCGAACCGCTCGCCGATCATCACTTCGGCGAACCCGATGATGGCGTTGAGCGGCGTGCGGACCTCGTGGCTGATCCGCGCCAGCATGTCGCCCTTGGCGTTGGCCGCGCGATCGGCCAGCCGCCGCGCCTGCTGCAGTTCGCTTTCGCTTTTCTTGCTCTGCGACAGATCGCGAAACACCGCGAAGAAATTCGGACCGTCAGGCTGCGTCCGTCCCATCGTCATCGACAGCGGGATCAGGCCGCCCTCGCGGACGCGGCCGAGCACATCGCGGCCGTGATCGAGCAGGCTGGCGACGTCGGCGCTCTTGATGCCGGCGAGATAGTCCCTGACCGCGGGCTGGCTTTCCGGCGCGAACAATGCGGTGAGATTGCGTTGCACGAGTTCGGCGCCGTCATAGCCGAACAGCGCTTCGGCGCTGCGGTTGCACGAATTGAGGTTGCCGTCGGCGTCGAACATCACGATGCCTTCGGCGGTGGTATCGAGGATGGCGCCGAGTTCCTCGGCATTGGCGTGGCCGACCGCCGACGGCTCGCAGACCGGGATCGCTTCGGAGACCGGGATCGCGGACGCGATCGCAGCGGCGATATCGCCGCTTTGCGCGGCCGCGCCCGAAAAAATCAGCGCCAGCGCCGACTCGTCGTCCCATGAAATCGTGTACAGGCGCGCGTCGGTTGCCGATGGCGGCGCGTGTTCGGACGAAGCCTGGCCGGCGGAAATCGTCACCGGCGTGCCGGTGTCGGAGGTGCTGCTGGCGGTCGAGACGCCGGGCTCGACATAGAGCGCGTCGAGACCGCCGGCCTCCTCCAGAGCGTGGAGGCTCTGGTAGCCCATCCGTTCCAGAAATGCCGGGTTGGCATAGAGCAGCCGGTCGAGCCGGTAGATCAGCACGCCGACCGGGAGAAGATCGAGCAGCGTCCTGTCGCGCCGGGTTTCGCCGCGCGCCGGCGCCTCGGGGTGCGTCAGCCAGCCGGGCTGTGCGCCGGCGGGCTCAGGCATTTCCGGCGCGGCCGGCGGATCGACAACCGGCTCGGGCGTGCTCGGATGCCGCCGGCGTTGCAGGCGCGCCGTTCTCGCTGTCGAGCCGGGCCGACAATTGCCGGGCGAGCTCGTTGAAGGCGCTGTTTTCCACCGGCGTCAGGGCCGGCGATTTCGATTCGCCGATCGGCCGAAACGGCAGGACGTTCTTGGGCGTTTCCACGGAGGTTTCCAGATCGGTTGGCGGTGAATTCTCGAAAGCAATCGGCGCGGATGATTCAGGCGGGCCGGACGATGGTACGTCGGGCGCTTCCGTCACGTCGGCAGGAGGCTCTCCGGCAGGACCCGCCGGAACGATATCGGCTGACAGCGGCTGCGGCGCCGGCGCAGCGCTGAACAATTCAAAGCGGCGCAGCGCGGCAAGCCGCGCCAGGCCGTCGAGATCGCGGCAGACCCCGAAGCCGCGATAGCCGGCAAAATTCCGCGCCCGGTCGTAGATCGGCAATCCCGACAATTCCACCGGCAACCGGCCGCCGCCATCGACCGGCCAGTTCAAAGTGATGCCGCTCCAGGTATTGCGGGTGGCGACCGCCTTGACGACGCGGCCTTCGGGATCGAGCCCGAACGCCTCGGCGATTTCGCTCCACAGCCGGCCGAAGCCGGCGGCGGTGCGCGATGCCGATCAGGCGGGTGAACTCGTCGGAGCCGAGCGAGAAGCGGCCTTCGACGTCCATCTGCCACATGAAGCGCAGCGGGTGCCGGCGCGTGGTCGGTGTGGGCTCGTCGAGCCATGACGGCGCTTTGGCCGGCGGCGCCGGCTCCTCCGGCGGGACGGACTCTTCCACCGCGGATGGCGGCGCGTCGGCGGGCGGAGCGGTGGGCTCATCGGCAACGGCTTCGACATAAGGCGAAGGTTCGTGCTGGGGCGTGTCGAACTCCGATGTCACCGCCTCCGGGGAGGCTTCACCGCGATGACGTGTGCGGATTGGACATGACAGGCTGCGGGATCGCCGGCGGCTCAGGTTCGGACGGCTCCGGGGTGACATGCTCGACGTCCGCGGCTGCGGACGATTCCGCGAACTCGTCGATCAACGCGAATTCGGCCGGCGCTTCGCCTGACATTTCGGGTTGTTCGTAGTCCGCCGCCGCAGCGACTGACGGATGCGAGGGTTCTGCCGGCGCGGCGACATCAATTGGCGGTGCGTTCGGTGGGCAATGCGCGATCGGGGTGGCGCCTGGGGCGATCAGAGCCACCAGGCCGACATCCGCGCCGCTGCCGACCCGCTGCAGCACCAGATGGCCGAGGCCGATCGGCGTCTCGACGCGGCCCTCTTTCAGCGCGTCGCTGCGCGCCTGGTCCAGCCCGGCCTCGGTGAGATTGCGAAACCCGGGCAGCGAACGCGCGGCGTCGCTGGCGCCGACGAACATGCCGTCGCGGGCGAATGCGGCGATCGGGGTATCGATGCCTTCCACCAGGCGCTGCAGCCGTTCGATCAGCGGCATCGCGCGGCCGACCGGTTCGGCGGCCACCACCAGAACGCCGTGGCTGCCATCGGCAAACTCGAGCCGGGCGCAGCCGCAGGTGACGAGCGTGCCGAGCGCGGCGCCGAAGCCGCGCAGCCGCTCCAGCCGGATCGCGCCGGTCGGCGGCAACCGGTTAGCCAGTTGCGCCACCTGGCGCCGCTGCGAATCCGCCGGACCGAAAACCTTTTCGGCCAGCGCCGCGCCGTTGGTTGCGCCGAACAGCCTGGCGCCGACCGGATTGGCCCACAGAATCCGGGTGCCGTCGGTCGACCAGAGCCACGCCGGGAAGGCGCTCGTTGCATGCACAGCCAGTCGCGGATCGCCGACGCCTCGCAACTGGAATTCCGCATGATTCATCGTAGTGACATGACCGGCAGGTTTGGCTGTTGCTCGACAATGGCGGCAGAAATCGGCGGCCAAACGATGACAGCCCTAACGGATCGTTAGTATCGCCCGCGGGAGGCGGCAGGTCCACGGCCTGGCAGTTGCGGGGATATCCAAAGCCGCGATAACCTTAAAATAGGAATTTCCGAACCTGTACAGGGGCAACTCTGGTGCCGGCTCTCGCGTTGTTGGGGAAAGGCGATGGACGGCCGACGAGGGGAATCGATTGATGTCACACCCGCGAAGCCCTCTGTCGATATTTGAGTAGAGAGCCGGGGCTGTGGACAGCCTTGGGACCAAGCAACAGGAGCAGGACCATGAGCGAAGATGGGCGTGACCGTTTCGAGATTCCAAAGGACATGCGATCGATGGCCGAGGCGAGCTTCGAGCAGGCCCGCAAGGGCTTTGAGAAATTCCTCGCCGGCGTGCAGCAAACCGCCGGCTCGATCGAGGCGCGTGGTGCGACGGTTCGCGCCGGCGCCAAGGACATCAGCGACAAGGCGATTTCCTATGCCGAGAAGAACGTGCAGGCGTCGCTGGACTATGCGCAGGCGCTGCTGCACGCCAAGGATCTGACGGAGATAATGCGGCTGCACAGCGAATATCTGCAGGCCCAAATGCGGTCGCTGGCCGAGCAGGCCAGCGAGATGGGCCAGATCGTCAGCCGGGCGGCGATGGATGTCGCCAAGCCGAAAAGCTGAGCTTATCCAGCCACTTCTCGGAAGTTTCCGGAACGGAACGCGCATCCAGTCCGGGCCTGCCATGCGGCATTGCACCTTAAATTGCATTGCGTTGCACAAAATTGACATGTTATGGGTGTTTCTCTCGGATGCCCAACGAAGGGCATCTCCAGTAGGTGATCCAAATCGATCCAGCCAAGACTTCGGCTGCAAGCGTTCGCAGGGTCACACCATTTCACCCCATCGCGAAGGATACACGTCTAATGGCAAGTTCTACCGATCCTTTCTCCGCCTCCGTTATCCCGTTCGAAGTTCCCGAGCAGATGCGTGCGTTCGCCGAAAAGGGCGTTTCGCAGGCCCGTGACAGCTACGCCAAGTTCAAGGATGTTGCCGAGACCCACAACGGCACCATCGAGGCCGTGTTCACCAGCGCCAGCAAGGGCGCCAGCGAATACTCCGCCAAGCTGATGGAAATGATGAAAGCCAACACCACCGCGACCCTCGATTTCGCCCAGGCGCTGATCGCGCGTGAAATCGCCCTCGGAGGCGATCGAGCTGTGGACCTCGCATGCCAAGAAGCAGTTCGAGACTTTCACCGCCCATACCAAGGAACTCGCCGAATTGTCCCAGCGGGTTGCGACCGAAACCGCCGAGCCGATCAAGGCCAACGCGTCCAAGCTGTTCAAGCCCGCCGCCGCCTGATCGACAAGCCTTCCGCGTACTAAAAAAAGCCCGGGCGGTCTGCCCGGGCTTTTTGTCGCCTTGCTGCGTCGACGCGGTGCAGCCAAACCCGGCGTCGTCCCCGCGCAGGTGTTTGGTCCCGGGAATTGGCTCCATCGCCTTTCTGGCCGCATTGCCGGATGAAAATGCCCGGCGTTGGCTTGCCGCATTCGCGGGCACGACGCCGATGTTGTCGCCGCTGCGGCCTTGCCAAAGCGGTGCGTTGCACCTAGTTTCCGCCCGGTTCGGCGCCCCTTTTTTGGGGGCCCGGCCAAGGATGCAGTTGTAGCTCAGTTGGTTAGAGCGCCTGTCTGTGGAACAGGAGGTCGGTGGTTCGAGCCCACCCAACTGTACCAGCAAAAGCAATAGCTTAGGCCAAAATTGAAAATCTTCGACGTTCGCTTGGCGGAGCTAGGCGCAATCGCTCGCAACGAAAAGCCGCGCCATCCGAAGACCGCGCGGCTCATCTGTTTTGTCTGCCCGACTATCTGGTCGTCAGCATCATTCGCGAGCTTTGGTCTCCTTCGCCATCGGCCATACTCGTGGATCAGCTACTGGCGACCATCTCAGACAACAGCATGCGGCGATCCAAGTCCGATCTTCGCATCAAGCCGCGACGACCTGTTCGTAAATTCAGTGCAAGCGTTCATCCTCAGCACCCAACGAATGTTTGCAGCAGGCGTCCGCTGTCGCAGCTTGGAATCGCACCGCGATACGTGATCCTTTCATGCACAGGATCAAATTCGCGGTATTATGGCGCAAACGCCACCAACTCCAATTTCTTCAGCAATTCAATTGGGTTGAATTAATGGGTGATCGAAATCACAATTCGCTGCAAGCTTGAGTTGTGTGGCGTCAATGGATTGTATTAAGTTATACACAGGAAAATTTTCCATCCCTCCAATTGAATAATGGCTGCGAGTGGCGCATCTACTGACCATCCCCGATAAGGAGGGGCGGTCAATGTCATTTGAATCAGCCTTAGACGCGGAAATCGGCGCTCTGGAACGGCAACTTACTGCCGATCCCAAGTACATCAAGTTGATGGAATTGAAGCGCGTGCGCCAGCTCTACGGTAACTCCACCAATGGCACCCAGAATGCGGGCGCGCTCCTGCGATCCCTCGGGAATGGCGCCATTCCCGATCCAATCCCGCCGATGACCAGCCTGTTGCCGGACGGCAATGGCAATTACCTGACTTCGCCACGTCAGGCGTCGGCAGTGAATGAGCACCGCTCTGGCCGAAAGCCGTCCCCAGAGAGAATTCAAGCCCTCCTGATTGCGAGGGATTTCTTGAAGGGCAAGACCGAGCCCACGCGAACGGCTGATATCTTTATTCGCATCCAAGAAGCCGGCGTCCAGATTGGCGGGGGCGACCCCCAGAACAATCTAAGCGCCATGCTCTACAAATCGGATGATTTCCGGTCCCATGGTAGGTCCGGATGGACGCTAGCGGGGGGTGTTTTCGATTGATGATCAGATCTGCGTCAGGGACATGCGGTCGGTCCCTGACTGAATAAAAAGGCCTGCACCACGCGTCAACGTGGTGCAGGCCTAGACCGCGTAAACTGTCCCCGGTGAGGAGGCGAGTTCAAAAGATGCGGCCGTGCGCGCGTAGAATCGCATTTTTTGGGCTCGCTTTCAAGCCCGGGGGTTCATTCACCCGAGCGAAAGGTTGCCCGATGGGAACCCGTAAGCGGCATTGGGTGCGTGGATATCTGAGGGTTCGGCACCGCCGTCCCGAGCATGTCCGCGCTCACGTCCGCCCCAAAAGCGTCAAGCCTTCTTCTTCCCCTTTGTCTTAAGTTTCGGGGATTTATCAGCAACGTCAACGCGGGGGCTTGTCCCCCGCGTTTTGCCAGCGATACCAAGAGGTTCGCCCCTCGTTGTATATGTAAAAATCATGCCCTCGACTTCAAGCGCCTTCCTGATCGCATCCAGGTTGTTCTGGATTGGCGTTCGGCGCCCTGCCTCATAATCGCGCACCGTCGATTCTCCGACATGAGCAAGCTCCGCAAGCTTGCTCATTGACCAATTCAGCCACGCTCTGGCAGCTCTGCATTGTTCCGGTGACATAGCTGGAATCCAGCTAGTTCACCCCGAATCGTCAATGCCAACTATTTTTGTAATCTTCAACGATTTTCGTTGACGTGGATTATTTCCTTCAATATCAGTGATGTCAACGAAAACCGTTGAGCATCAATGTCCCAACACTTCCTCCTCAGCAAAGCGGCAAAGACCCTGAGCCTCGCTCAGGTGTTCCGCGTGACTGATGCGGAAGCCGAAACGGCCTTCAAGGCTATCCGCTGGGCCGATACCAACGGCGCTCCGGTTTGCCCGTCCTGCGGGTCCGTAGAAGCCTACGAGGCCCGCCGCGCTACCGGCGCACTGCGCTTCCGCTGCAAGGGCTGCAAAAAGGACTTCACCATCACCAGCGGGACGCTGTTCGCCAGCCACAAGCTGCCCCTGCGCGGCTATCTGGCGGCCATTGCCGTGTTCTGCAATGAGGTGAAGGGCAAGTCCGCGCTCGCCCTCAGCCGCGACCTGGGCCTGTCCTATAAGTCCGCATTCGTCCTGCTGCACAAGCTGCGCGAAGCCATGGCAGAGGAAATGAAGGGCCGCGTCGTCGGTGGTGAAGGCAAGGTCGCGGAAGTCGATGGCGGATATTTCGGCGGTTACATCAAGCCCGCCAACCAAAAAGAAAAGCGTATCGATCGCCGTTTCGCCGTTAACCAGAACGGCAAGCGCAAGGTGGTAGTGATCGTCCGCGAACGCGGCGGCAATTCGGTTCCTGCCGTGTTCGGTTCGGAGAGCGCAGCCGCTTCATTCATCAAGGCTCGCATTGCGAAGGGCACCACGGTTCACGCCGACGAGGCCTCATCTTGGGATGGCTTGCATGAGCGTTTCGAAATGAAGCGCATCAACCATCAAGAAGCCTACTCGCTTGATGGCGCGTGCACGAATTGGGCGGAAGAGTACTTCAGCCGGTTACGCCGCGCTGAAATCGGCGTCCACCATCACATTGCTGGCGCTTATCTCCTCCGCTACGCGCAGGAGTCGTCATGGCGGGAAGACAACCGCCGCGTCTCGAATGGCGATCAGGTGAGCCGCGTAGCGGCGCTGGCGATGAAGCGCGGCAAGTCCGTGGACTTCACCGGCTACTGGCAGCGGCATATCGCTAGCTAACTGTCCTAATTCGGACACTCGCGGCGGCAGATTAGGACAATCTCATTCTTCGTTATAATCCTCGTTTAATGTGTCCAAGGAATACTGGACGACGGTTGAGACGATGCCCTTCACAACAGGAACGCAATTTCTAAAATCTAAGAAATCCAACGCTCCTTCGCCCTGAGTCCTAAGCACATTGCTAATCAGTGCATGGATAAATGATTGAGTGACGAGGGTGACGCCTTGAAAATTGAGAATAATACTTTCGCCCTTTGCTATAGACGGCTTGAGTTTTTCTTCCCGCAATCGCGCGGCAACATCTTTGTCTTCACCGAAATCTCCGAAGATTTCGAACATATCAATAATCACGAGAAGCGAATCCTTTTCGCGTAATCCTTCTTGCGCTTAACATCGATAGAATAAGCGCCTCGAATGACTTCAAGTAACTCAGCAAAATCGATTCCTTGTTCGATGCTCAGATCAATTCCAACGATAGTCCCTTGCCACGATGGTGCAGACACGAACGTGTGAGGGTCATGATGTGGATCAGTATTCAGCTCAGGATCATAACGTTTTCTGGTTTTCATCAGTCGGAACATGCTGTCACCGCTATATAGAAAAAAACGGTTGCGGGACATCGTAGCAATCGATTTGGTGAAAAATAGACCTGCGCCTGCGTTAAATTCATTTCCTCCGATTCTGCTTGTTGTACCGGTGATCCCCGGTTGAAGGGCGAGGTAGATGGCCTCTTCGGCGTTCGCTACTCTATGCGATTTATGCATGTGCGCACGAACGCCAATCCCGGCATCAGCGATACCAATCGCGATCCGCTTGCTTTCGCGATAGTACTGGGCGCAGACAAATGCACCAACCCGCGATTGAGAATGCTCAAGCGAATTGCGAACCATTTCAGAGAACACATACTTGATGGGATCGGCAACCGCCGCAGGCGCATGAAGCAGTGGCACGAGGTTAATAATTGCCTGCTTCAATTCTGTGGCGTTTCGAATCTGCGTAATTGGAATAAAGCGACCGCTTTCTTCATGCTCAACAATCTCCCGGCCGGCATCGATTCCGAGATGGTTAAACAAACCCATTCTCAGAAGATAGGGCAGCGTTGGCACCGCAGTTGCGTGTCCGATGATCTTCCCGCCCTGATTTACGACGCTCGCGGCCAGACACGCTGTCATTGCCAAAACGACGGGGTGAACAGCAACCCACTTGGGATGCATAGAAAATTCAAGCTGCTCGGGATTGGACAGGTCCATCGTGCTCAGCAGAGCCGTAATATTCTGCAGATTGGCGCTGTTCGGGAGGAAAATCTTCATTTGTGACAAAAACCGAAAAACTGGGCAGGGACTGGGCCGGGCCCAGTTTTTTACCATATCCCGGTTGTGATTCCTACGACTTCCCGCAGTCACCAAATGAGTGTTCGGTAGCCCTGACCTCCCCTTGCTAGGGCCGGCGGGTATTTACGGCCCCGCCGGGCCGCCTCAGCTAGCCTCTTTCAGCCGCCACCGAGCCGGACTTCCCTCGCCAACGACGCTCCCGCCATCCCGCTTCCGCAGCGCGGCAAGGATGGCCGCCTGTAAAACGATGGCCTGCTTACGGGTGGCTTGAGGCGTCTTCCCGGCTATCAGGGCGTCCGTGATCTCCCGGGCGGTCAGGGGCGTCCCAGCCCGCCGCATCACGTCCACGGCGCTCCGAAACATCGTCCCGCGCTTGAACCATGGATTGCCGACATTGCGCCGCTTGGCCGAAATGGCCCGAGCATTGAAGTCCGGGTCCAGCATCTTCATGACCGCTTCAACCTGGACCATTTGAGACCGCAGTTTGTCGCCGCTCTTGCGGTTGGTCTCGATCTTCCCGGCCAACTCGGCATGAAGCTGGGTCAGTGTGTGGATGGCCTGTTTCGATAGTATCTCTGCCCTTGGCATTGCTCTCTCTCCTTTGGCTGGAGAGATGGCGGCAAATCACCTAAAGGGCTTGTGGTGTTTGCGCCATAATACCGCAAATTCGCGCACGAGCATGTCCCTCTGGATGTCCGTGATGCCTGCGAGCGCCTTTTTGGCGTGAAATGGGAAGCACCACTCAAGCTCCCTGTACGTCGGAAACATGAAGCCGTCGCTCACAAGGGGGACGTCGCCGCCAGGAGTTCAAGAAGCCCCGAAGACTGGTTCAGGCAGCAAGGCAAGGCCGCATACGCGTGGATAACGTGATCCGCATTTGACAGCGCGCGGGGTAGAAGGTTCTGCTTAATCGGCGAATGCGGTCGCTTCCGGCACAACGATTGAAACCGGTGGCAGCGTGTTTTTGAGAACAGGGGTCCCAGGCAAAAGGGACCCATTTTTGTGCGTGCACCCACACGTACCCAAAGGCCCCTTTGCGCCCAGATCATGCGGGATAACGCACGACTCCTGGTTCCACGCCCAGGAACACAGGCGCTTCGCACTCAAAACTCCCTCGACGCGTCCGCTGCCGCTGGTATCCAGCGTCAAACGTCCGGTCGCCGTAGATGCCCGGAAGACCTTTGATTGGGGCAGCGTGGACCGGGGTTCCTTCGGGGCAAAGGTGAGTTTCTGCGAGCGCAGTGCCACCTTCATTGAAGGAACGTTTAGTGAACAATCTAATCGGCTACAGTAGAACTGCGGGAAATTTAGCGATATTCTCTTCTCTCTTCGCAGCAGCGCGGCGCCGCAGCGTCCGAACAAGCGGAGTTCTGACTAGGTTCGATTACGAGGACTTACTTTTAAACCAAGGGAGTATTTGTGATGGTGCAGTCAACAGTAGAACGAGTCTCGAGCGTGATTGATCTGGAGCGCGAAATCGAGGCAGAGTTTCGAGACAGGCCGCCAAGCCACGAACTGCGTCCTGTCAATTTCGCGCCGCTAGGGGTGCGTGTGCCAACCCTGTCGATGCCGGACTATGTCGAGCATCGCGAGGGGGCCACGGAAATCGGCAAGCTGACGGCGGAAGCCATTGTCCGCGAATACGAAGCGGCGGCGAAAGACATCGAGGCGATGGGCGCGGAACTGATCGAGCGCGTCAAGCAATGCGAGGCGATGACCCGCGATGCGCTCGCCGTGACCGAGGAGATGAAGGAAACCGCAATGCGCTACCGCGAGGAGGCCAAGCGCATCTTCGTTCAGATTGAGGACTGTTCGCTGATGACGGCGGAGGTCCGCAAGACCTGCACCGAACTGAAGGAAAGGATCGCCGCTCCGACCATGGAGCTGCCCGATCCAAGTCCGGCCCACTAGGAATTTCGGTTCCGCGCGTGGGGCGAAAGCGTACATCCAAGCGAGACACGCCGCGTGCAGCCGAGCAGCAGCGGTTGGTGGCAGCGTGATTGCGGGAACAGGGATCCCAAAACCGCGCTACAAAAGCGAGCAAATTAGTCAGGTTTATCAAGGGCAGGCCACAGCAACAGCGGTTGCCACCCAACTGTACCAGCGCGCCAGGTCCGACCTCCGCGCTATGCATTCGTTTGGTAGGCCTTGCTGCGAGCGGCGACACGCGCGCGCTTTGCACTGCGCGGCGGTGCTGCGGTTCTGATATTGAATCCTGATATTGAATATTGAGCTTGCGCGCACGCCACTGGTCGGCGTTGATCCGCGTCTGCCAACCCTCGCCGGTCTCGCGCCTGGCCTTCACGACACCTTCATCGAGTTCGAAGCGTGATCGCGGTTTTACCGCCGATCGGCTTCCAATTTTTGACCATCCGTGCGGCGAGTCCGGACGGAAGCTGGCAATTACGTCTCTGCGAACGCGCCATTTCCAGAACTTGTCCGGAGTGTGCCCAGGCTGCAACAGCTCCAGCAATAGAGAAGCGAAAGACCGATGCCTCCTCGCGGACGCCACCCGGACTGTTATACCTCCGGTGCTCTTACCCGAAGTCTCCCCGTTGATTTGCATAAGGACTTGCCATGTTGAACAAATTGCTTGCCGTTGCCGGTGCTTCGGCTCTTCTCATGGCTTCGGCACTGGGAGCGGCTCGTGCGGCCGATCTGCCACTGAAGGCGGCGCCGGCACCTGGACCGGTTTATTCCTGGACTGGCTTCTATGCCGGTCTCAACGGTGGATACGGCTTGGCCGAAGATCCGTTTAGCCAAACCTTGACCGGAGGAGGCCTGACAGAATCCTCCTCCATCAATTCTCGGGTTACCCCCAATGGCGGGATATTCGGCGGGCAACTCGGCTACAACTACCAGTCCGGCCATGCCGTGTTTGGCGTGGAAGGAGACTTTCAGTGGAGCGGCCAGCGGGATACCGCGGGATGCGGACTTGAATGCGTGAATGAGGCTGGCACCGCGATCACACTGGGCTCTGCCGAACAAAGCATTAAATGGTTTGGCACGGCGCGAGGACGGCTCGGCTGGGCCGACAATGGTTGGCTGCTGTACATCACCGGTGGTGGCGCGTGGGCCGGGATCGATGCGAGCACCGCGTTTTCAGAATCAGTTGGCGCAGTCAGCTTCGCGCAGTCGGGTACAACCAGCTTTACTAGAGCTGGATGGGTTCTCGGCGGCGGCACCGAAGTGCGGATTTCCGGTCCGTGGTCTGCGAAGTTCGAGTACCTCTATATGGACTTCGGTGGGATCAGCGACACGATGACAGTAATAGAGCCCGGTTTCGGCGCGGTTGCGTCTCTCACAACCAACAGCAAGCTTCAGGATCACATCATTCGCGCCGGCCTGAACTACAAGCTCAACTAGCAGTTTGCGCAAAAACCAGCGGCATTTTTGATCAAAGCCATGACCCTCCTGTGCAACAGGAGGCCGGTGGTTCGCACCCACCCCATTGTACCAGCGACAGGCCGGACATCCGCGCTACGCTTTCGTCCGATGGGCCTTGCTTCGCGCGGCGACAGGCGCGGGCTTGGCGCTGCGCGGCGGTGCGGCAGTCCTGGCTTGCGGGCACGCCTGATATGAGGTCCGCGTTGGTCGGCTTCTGCCGACCTTCGCCGGTCGCGCGATAGCCTTCACGGCGGCTTCGCGAAGGCCTGTTCACACCTGACCGCACAACCCCCGGAAACCGGCAAGGCCGGGCGCGACCTGACCGCGATGCAGCGGGCGCCCCCGACTGGCCTCGGGTAGGCCGTGGATCGGCTTGCCAACACCCGGCCGTGCGCTCACACTTCCGCCACAACAAAAAACGTGGAGGAAGCCAAATGTTCGTCAGGAAGTTCGCGCTGTTCGGCGCGGCGATCGCGGCACTATCAGCGCAGCCGGCGCTGGCCCAGAAGCAGTATGGTCCCGGCGTCAGCGATACCGAGATCAAGATCGGGCAGACCATCGCCTATAGCGGGCCGGCCTCGGCCTATGGCACGCTCGGCAAGGTCGAAGCCGGCTATTTCAAGTGGCTGAACGAGGCCAAGGGCGGCATCAACGGCCGCAAGATCACCTTCATCAGCCGCGACGACGGCTATTCGCCGCCGAAGGCGGTGGAGAATGTGCGCAGCCTGGTCGAAGGCGACGAGGTCGCGCTGATCTTCGGCGTGCTCGGGACGCCCCTGAACATGGCGATCCGGCCCTATCTGAACAAGCAGGGCGTGCCGCAGTTGTTCGTCGCCGCCGGCTCGTCGGCCCTGAACGATCCCGCGCATTTCCCCTGGACCATGGGCTGGCAGCCCAACCTGCGCGACGAGGCCAAATTCTACGCCAAACATCTGCTCGCCCATAACCCGAAGCCGAAGATCGCCGTGCTCTACCAGAACGACGATTTCGGCAAGGATCTGGTCAACGGCCTCAAGGAAGGCCTCGGCGAAGACGCCGACAACATGATCGTCAGCGCGCAGAACTTTCAGTCGACCGACCCCACCATCGACAGCCAGATGGTGATCCTGCAGAATTCCGGCGCCGACGCGCTGTTCCTGTTCACCTATGCCAAGCAGGCGGCGCAGGCGATCTCGAAAATGTCCGACCTGAAATGGAAGCCGGAGACCTATCTGCATCTCGGTGCGGCGTCGGTCGGCGCCACCTTCAAGCCGGCCGGCCTCGACAAGTCGGTCGGCATCATGAGCGCGGGCTTCATGAAGGACGTCACCGATCCCAAATGGGCCGACGATCCCGACGTCAAGACCTGGACCGAGTGGATGAAGGCCAACATGCCCGGCGCCGACCTCAACGACAGCCTCACCGCCGCCGGCTACAGCTTCGCCCAGACGCTGGAACAGGTGCTGAAGCAGTGCGGCGACAATCTGACCCGCGAGAACATCATGAAGCAGGCGGCGAACTTGCGGGATTTCCGCGTCGGCCTGCTGCTGCCGGACAGCCGCATCAACACCTCGGCCACCGATTATCGCGTGGTGACCTACATGCAGCTGCAGCGTTTCAACGGCGCCAGCTGGGACGACGTGAAGTAGGGAGCACCCGTCGACGCTGTCCTCGTGGCGATGTCATTCCGGGCGCAGCCGGTACGGCTGAACCCGGAATCCGCGGTCTACCGTCGCGAGACTTCCGGGGTCGCGCCGACGCACGCCCCGGATGTGCGCTTGCCCATCGGGGAATGACGAGGCGAGGTCAGCCGATCGTCGGGCCGCTGCCGATGTTTCGTCGCGCATCCCTGCATCTCGCCTGATCGAAGGCAGGCGTTTCGCTGTGGCTTCGCATTTCCTGCCATTATACCGGCGGTTGAATCGGCCGGGATCCGGACTCGTTTTGTTCACCCGGCCCTGCATTTCCCCGGAAAGCCGATGGCGCGGATGCCCGCATGGGTTGAATGCGGGTGGGTCGAGCGCCGAGACGCCAAAAAGTCGCTTTGTGACTCTTTCAAGTGCTTTTCCGGATTCAGTTTTTCGATTTTCGGCCGTGCTGCGGCGCATGGTGTGACTCAAAAGCCAACGCCGCAGATAAATCAGAGGCTTCTTGCGAATTTAGCTGTAAATTTTTCTTTCACGAATCAGCGCGCTGATTCATTTTTGCGTTTCTGGGGTCAATCTGGAGGCGAAGGTATGAACGTCATTGTTTTCGCATCGCGTAAAGGCGGCTCGGGAAAAAGTACCCTGGCCGCTCATCTCGCTGCGCATGTCCACAAGGCAACCAAGCCGTGTCTGCTGGTCGATGCCGATCCGCAGGGATCGCTCACGCTCTGGCACAAGCTGCGCGGCACCAACGAACCGGCGATCAAAACCGCCGTCAATTCCGTCAGCGGGATTGTCGCCGCCGCCAAGCGCGACGGCATCGAATGGGTCTTCATCGACACGCCGCCGAATATGTCGGCCGTCGTGGAAGACGCCATCAAGAACGCCACCATGGTGATCATTCCGGCGCGGCCGGGGGTATTCGACGTCAACGCGGTGCAGGACACCATTCAGACCTGCCGCGCGGCGCGCAAGCCCTATGCGGTCGTGATCAACGGCGCGCCGGCGCGCCGCGACGACGCCGAAAGCCCGATCGTCACCATCGCGCGCGAGGCGCTGGCCAAATTCCGTGCGCCGGTGTGGGGCGGCCAGATCACCAACCGCGCCGATCTGCTGATGGCGCTCGGCCATGGTGAAGGTGCGCGCGAATATTACGCCGAAGGCCGCGCCGCGGACGAGATCAGCCGGCTGTGGGCTGCGATCGAACGCTCGGTGAAGGCGATCCGCGGCACGGCGTCGGCGAACGGCGCGATGCACAAGCAGGCGGCGTAGTTTCGCCGCACCGTCGGGTGGACAAGGAACGCGCGGGTCCCGCGCGTTTTTCTGTTGTGGGCCGCACTGAATGGCGCCCCATCGTCATGGTGGGCAACGTCGCCCTGACGGGGAAGGCGTGCATCCGTGCGCGTCAATTCACCATCAGCATGTAGAAGACCACCACCGGCGACAGGCTCAGGATCACCGACCAGATGCCGAGCGCCCAGAGAATGTCCTGCGTGCTGAAACCCTGTTGTCCAGGAAATCGATTGTTCTGAGTGTTCACGACGCCCCCGCGTTTTTTGTTTTTGCGGGGTGTTTGATACGCGTCGAATTTTAAAAAGCCGGTCGCAACTTCGCTCGCATTTGAACACAGGTGCTACCGTGGCTTAACCACGGCGCCCGCCGTTGCCGTCAGCTTCCCAGCAGCAAATGGAAGGCCAGCACCGGCGACAGGCCGAGCAGCGCCGCCCACAGGCCGAAGGACGACACCAGAAGAAAATCCTGCATTCTCTGCGCTGCGCTCGGCAATCGGATAGCCGGTATTTTGAATGGTTCGCGCGGTCATTGTTTGCTTCCCCCAATTTTTGTTATGGGGTTTCAATAAGCCTCAAATTTTAAAGGCATGGCCGCCGCATGGTTCGAATTTGGCAGGCCGCGGTCACCGCGCATTAACCACGCGGACTGCTTCATGTCCCGGACGCAGTGCAGCGCGTTTGCGCTGCTCCGCAGAGCCGGGACCCACACTTTTCTTTTATTGTGCAGCCATGGACCCCAACTACCGGTCGGCGCGGCTGACCACGTCCATCAGCTCCGCGATCTTGCGGCGCTGGTCGGCCTTGTCGCCCGAGGAGATCGCATGCTCGACGCAATGGGCGACGTGGTCGCGCAGGATTTCCTCCTCGACCCGGCGCAGCGCCGCCTTGGCCGCGGAGATCTGCGTCACCACGTCGATGCAATAGCGGTCGTCCTCGACCATTCCGGCGAGGCCGCGGATCTGGCCTTCAATTCGTTTCAGCCGTTTCAGGCATGAGGTCTTGATCTCGGTGCGCATTGCCCTCATATACCCCCCGAGGGTATATAAATCAAGGGGCCTGGAGAGTTTCGATGGCGCAACCGTATCACGCTCACGCCCATGCCGGAGGCCATGCGCATGGCGCAGGGAAGCAGGTTGCTTGCTGCTCCGGCGGCAAACACGACGACGGAAACAAGGCCGCCGCCTCGGTCGATCGATCCGGTCTGCGGCATGAGCGTCGACCCCGCCACTGCGAAGCACCGCTTCACGCATCAGGGGCAGCCGTATTTTTTCTGTTCGGCACGTTGTCGCGATCGTTTCGAAGCCGAGCCGGAAAAATTCCTGTCGCCGGACCAGCCGCACCGCCGCGGCGCCGGCCGGCACCATCTACACCTGCCCGATGCATCCGGAGGTCCGGCAGGTCGGTCCGGGCAGCTGTCCGATCTGCGGCATGGCGCTGGAGCCGGAGCAGGTCTCGCTCGACGATGCGCCAGACCCGGAATTGATCGACATGACCCGGCGATTCTGGATCGCGCTGGCGCTGACGCTTCCGGTGTTCGTGATCGAGATGGGCGGCCATCTCGGCCTGATGCATCTGGTGCCGCCGCTGTGGTCGAACTGGATTGCCTTCGTGCTGGCGACGCCGGTGGTGCTGTGGGCGGGCGCGCCGTTCTTCGCGCGCGGCTGGCGGTCGGTGCGGACCGGGAATCTCAACATGTTCACGCTGATCGCGCTGGGCACCGGCGTAGCCTGGCTCTACAGCGTGGTCGGCACGCTGGCGCCGCAATTGTTTCCGCCGGCGTTTCGCGACATGCACGGCATGGTCGCGGTGTATTTCGAGGCGGCAGCCGTCATCACCGTTCTGGTACTGCTGGGGCAAGTGCTGGAATTGCGGGCGCGCGCGCGCACCTCCGGCGCGATCCGCGCGCTGCTCGGGCTCGCGCCGAAAACCGCACGGCGCATCACCGCGCATGGCGACGAGGATGTCGCGATCGACGCCATCGCGGTCGGCGATCGCTTGCGGGTGCGCCCCGGCGAGAAGATTCCGGTCGATGGCGTCGTCACCGAAGGCCGCTCCTTTGTCGACGAATCCATGGTCACCGGCGAATCGATGCCGGTGGCGAAGGCCGCAGGCGCGCAAGTGATCGGCGGCACCGTCAACCAGAGCGGCGGGCTGGTGCTGCGCGCGGACAGGATCGGCCGCGACACCATGCTGGCGCGGATCGTCGACATGGTGGCGCGGGCGCAGCGCTCGCGGGCGCCGATCCAGCGCCTCGCCGACCGGGTCGCCGGCTGGTTCGTGCCGGCGGTGATCGCAGCGGCGCTGCTGGCGTTCGCGGCCTGGATGCTGTTCGGGCCGGAGCCGCGCTTCACCTTCGGCCTGGTCGCGGCGGTGACGGTGCTGATCATCGCCTGTCCCTGCGCGCTGGGGCTGGCCACCCCGATGTCGATCATGGTCGGCATCGGACGCGGCGCGCATGCGGGAATCCTGATCCGCGACGCCGAGGCGCTGGAGCAGTTCGAGCGCATCGATACCATCGTGCTCGACAAGACCGGCACGCTCACCGAAGGCAAGCCGAAGGTCGTCAGTATCATTGCGGCCGACGGGTTTGAGGAAAACCAGCTGCTGCGGCTGGCGGCCAGCGTCGAGCGCGGCAGCGAGCATCCGCTGGCGCGGGCGATCCTCAATGCCGCCGAGGATCGCAAGCTCGGGCTGGGCGAGGTCGGCGATTTCGCTTCGCCTTCCGGCAAGGGCGCGACCGGCACCGTCGACGGCAGGGCGATCGCGCTCGGCAATGCGATGCTGATGGCTGAATTGAACGTTGCGACAGGGGATCTCGACGGCGCCGCCGAAGCCGCGCGACAGGATGGCGCCACCGCGATCTATCGTGGCGATCGACGGCCGCGCCGCCGGCATCATCGCGATCGCCGATCCGATCAAGCCGTCGGCGCGCGACGCGCTGGCGGCGCTGCGCGAAGATGGCCTGCGCATCGTCATGCTGACCGGCGACAATGTCACCACCGCGCGCGCGGTGGCGAAAACGCTTGGCATCGAGGAGATCGAGGCCGGGATCCTGCCGGAGCGCAAGAGCGACGTGGTGCAGCGGCTGCGCAGCGAGGGCCGCCGCGTCGCCATGGTCGGCGACGGCGTCAATGACGCGCCGGCGCTGGCGGCGGCCGATGTCGGCGTCGCCATGGGCGGCGGCACCGACGTTGCGATCGAAAGCGCCGGCGTCACGCTGCTGACCGGCGATCTGATGGGCATCGTGCGGGCGCGGCGATTGTCGGTCGCGACCATGCGCAATATCCGCCAGAACCTCGGCTTCGCGTTTCTGTACAACGCCGCCGGCGTGCCGATCGCAGCCGGCGTGCTCTATCCTGCGTTCGGCATTCTGCTGTCGCCGATGGTCGGCGCAGCCGCGATGGCGCTGTCGTCGGTGAGCGTGATCGCCAATGCGCTGCGGTTGGCGCGGACGCGGCTGGATTGATATCCGTCCCATCGATATTGACGTCATTGCGAGCCAACGGGCCGCGCGAATGCGCGCCCGATGGCAGGCTCCGCGAAGCAATCCAGGTCCTTTAGGAGAGGCTGGATTGCTTTCGCTATGCTCCTCGCAATGACGGCAGGGCACGCCTTTCGATTTCCGCATCCAAACCTGCGGCGAACTCGGCGCTCACTTCCGTCATCGGCAACCGCACTTCCGCGCCCTTGCGCCGACAGGCAGGAGAGCTTTTCGGCAGTGCGGCAGCGCACGAATTCGTGATGATCGAGGGAGGATGATGGGACGAGGCGTCGCTGCAATACGCCCCTCGCAACGACATTGGTTTTCCTTCGGAGTAAGGAATTGCACAAAAAAAAGCCGAGCTCGTAAGAGCCCGGCTTAAGGTATTGGCCACGTGAGGCCGACACAATCACCTTCCAAGAGGGATTACTGAGTCCTCGCGCCACTGGAGGAGGGGGACAAATGCGCAACGCGAACTCTCAGCGTGCAAACACTATGATCCCCGTCGGCGCCCTGCGGCAACCAGTCACGTCCGCATGTCAGTCATGCGGAGACCGGGGGCTTATCGAGCGATAATCAGGACGGCCAGCGCTGCGCCTTGCTCACCACGAAGTCGCGGAACACCTGCACCCGCGCCACCGTCTTCAGCTCTTCGGGATAGACGAAATAGGTGTCGAGCTGGATCGAATTGGATTCGCCGAACAGCTGCACCAGGCGGTTATTTTCCTCGACCAGATAATCCGGCAGCGCGGCGATGCCGAGGCCCTGCTGGCAGGCGCGCACCAGCCCGAGGATGTTGTTGACCTTGAAATAGGTCTCGCGCGGACCGGAGCCGTTGCGGCCGGCCTCGATCAGCCAGTTGCGATTCTGCAGATGCGGCGCGACCTGGCCGTCGCTCAGCGTGATGATGCGATGCGCATCGAGTTCGTCGAGCGTGCGCGGCGTGCCGAAGCGCTTGATGTATTCCGGCGAGCAATAGGCGTGGAAACCCATCGCGAACAGCTTGCGCTGGATCAGGTCCGGCTGGGTCGGCTTGCGGGTGCGGATCGCGACGTCGGCCTCGCGCATCGACAGATCGAGTTCCTCGTCGGTGACGATCAGCGAAATCCGGATCTCCGGATAAAGTGCGGTGAATTCGCCGAGCCGCGGGATCAGCCAGTTGATGCCGACGCCGGGCGTGGTGGTGATCTTGAGATCGCCGCTCGGCCGCTCGCGGCTGTCGGTCAGCTTGGCGCGCGCCGCCTGCAACTGCATGAACACGTCATGGGCGGTGCGAAACAACAGGTCGCCCTGTTCGGTGAGAATGAGGCCGCGCGCATGGCGGTGGAACAGCGACACCGAAAGCTCCTGCTCCAGCGCGCTGACCTGCCGCGACACCGCCGATTGCGACAGACCAAGCTGCTCGCCGGCATGCGTGAAGCTGCCCGCTTCCGCCGCTGCGTGAAACACCTTCAGCTTGTCCCAGTCCATATCGGTAAATCCGTCGCGAGTTCGAGCCATGATTATTCCGCCGCCGCGCGGTCGCTCGCGCGCAGTGCGAGAAAGCGTTCGGCTTCGAGGGCGGCCATGCAGCCGAGGCCGGCGGCCGTGACGGCCTGCCGGTAGGTTTCGTCGGCGACGTCGCCGGCGGCGAACACGCCGGGCACCGAGGTCGCGGTCGAGTTCGGCGCCACCTCGACATAGCCGGATGGTTTCAGCTTGATCTGGCCGAGGATCAGTTCGGTCGCCGGCGCGTGGCCGATCGCGATGAAGACGCCGTCGGCCGGCAGTTCGGTCAGCGCGCCGGTCTTGACGTTCTTCAACCGGACATGGGTCACCTTGCCCGGGTTCTCGGTGCCGCAGATTTCGTCGATGGCGCTGTCCCAGACCACCTTGATCTTGGGATGCTTGAACAGGCGCTCCTGCAGGATGCGCTCGGCGCGGAAATGATCGCGGCGATGCACGATGGTCACCTGGGAGGCGAAGTTGGTGAGAAACAGCGCTTCCTCGACCGCGGTGTTGCCGCCGCCGACCACCACGACTTCCTTGCCGCGATAGAAAAATCCGTCGCAGGTCGCGCAGGCCGAAACGCCAAAGCCCTTGAATTTTTCTTCCGACGGCGTGCCGAGCCAGCGCGCCTGCGCGCCGGTGGCGAGAATCACGGTTTCGGCGAGATAGACGTCGCCGCTGTCGCAGGTCAGGCGGAACGGCCGCTGCGCGAGTTCCAGCTTGGTGACGAGATCGGTGACGATTTTGGTGCCGACATGGGTGGCCTGCTTCTCCATCTGCTCCATCAGCCACGGGCCCTGGATCACGTCGGCGAAGCCCGGATAGTTTTCCACGTCGGTGGTGATGGTGAGCTGGCCGCCGGGCTGGATGCCCTGGATCAGGACCGGTTCGAGCATCGCGCGCGCCGCATAGATCGCTGCGGTATAACCGGCCGGTCCGGAACCGATGATGACGACCTTGGCGTGGATGGGGGCAGGCATGGGGCAGATCCCTCTCTTAAGGGAATTTGGTCAGCGCTTGAGCGGAAAGCGCCCGGAAAGGCATCGCGGGGCGCTGAAAGTTGTCAAATCCAAGTCTAGGATATCTGGCGAGCTATGCAAGAATTGCAATCCATATCAGCGCATTTTCCACGTACGTTGCGATAAATGACGCACCGCACGCGCAATAAAATTGCGCAAGACGCGCCAGCTGCGCTATGACTGTTGCCGATATTACCCGCAAGCTTATCTCAGCCCAGGACCGGACCCGCGTGTCGAAGAATCTTGACGAGATCGACCTTAAAATCCTCAGCGAAATCCAGGCCGACGGCCGAATCACCAATGTGGAACTGGCCAAACGCGTCGGCATTTCGCCGCCGCCCTGCCTGCGCCGGGTGCGGACGCTGGAGGAGGCCGGCTACATCCAGGGATATCGCGGACTGCTGGATCCGCGCCGGCTCGGTTTTGACGTCACGGTGTTCGCGTCGGTGCATCTGTCGAGCCAGGCCGATGCCGATCTGCGCGCATTCGAGGATTTCGTGCGCGCGCGAACCGCTGGTGCGGGAATGCTGGATGCTGTCGGGCGAGGTCGACTTCATCCTGAAATGCGTGGCGCCCGACATGGCGACGTTTCAGGATTTCGTCACTCACCTGACCGCGGCGCCGCATGTGCGCAACGTCAGGACCTCGCTGGTGCTGCACAATTCCAAATACGAAGCCGCGGTGCCGCTTGAATTGAAGGTGCCGGGCTGACGCGACCGTGTCCCGGGCGCGATGCAGCGCGGAGCGCTGAATCGCAGAACCGGGATCGAGACGAACGCTCGATTCCCGAATCGGCCCCGGCTCTGCGCACCACTTCGTGCTGCGCCGCGTCCCGCACAACACGCGTGAAAAACCCGCGCTGCGAACAACGCGGATTTTGTTGCGTGCGTCTGCGTCAGCCCTTCTTCCGCAGCATCGCGTCGAGGCTCCACGGGCCGCCGCCGGCGGTGGCGAGATAGAGGCAGGCGAAGCAGAACAGGATGGCCGCGGTGCCGCCATTGAACAGCGGGTGGAAAACCGGCGCATCGAGCCGCCCTTGAACATGTGGCCGAGGAAATAGGCGAACGCCATTTCGCCCGACAGGATGAAGGCGACCGGGCGCGTGAACAGCCCGAGCATCAGCAGCCCGCCGCAGCATCAGTTCGATCACGCCGGCGATCGTGATCAAGGGCGGAATATTGTCGAAATACGGCAGCGCCGGAAATTTGAAGATCTTGGCGATGCCATACTGAAACAGCAGCAGCCCGGTGATGAAACGGAACAGGCTGAGCGCGATCGGCTGACATCTTGTCGAAGGTCTGGTCCATGTCAATATCCCCCTTGTTTGACACGCTCAGACTTGGAAGTCTGCCAGCGCAGGCTACCGGTCGATGCGTCGCGTGATGGAAACACTTCTTATATCTGGAATATTCCGGACCGAACCCGGCGCAGCCGGCGCGCGCATTCGCAGCGCAGCAAAAAGCCGCGCCGGTCGGCGCGGCTTGGTTGCGGCGATGGCCGACAAAATCCGCAACGGACCGTTCGGAACGACGATCTAGCGCCACTCGACCTTGGTGATCTCGTAGGCCTTGGCGCCGCCGGGGGCGACGACTTCCACCGAGGCGCCCTTCTTCTTGCCGATCAGCGCCCGCGCCAGCGGCGAGGTGATGGAGATGCGGCCCTTCTTGGCGTCGGCTTCCGGCTCGCCGACGATCTGCCACACCGCTTTCTTGTCGGTGTCCTCGTCGACCAGCGTGACGGTGGCGCCGAACTTGATGGTGTCGCCGGACAGCTTGCTGATGTCGATGATGTCGGCGCGCGCCAGCTTGTCCTCGAGCTCGGCGATGCGGCCTTCATTGTGGGACTGTTCTTCCTTGGCGGCGTGATATTCCGCGTTCTCCGAAAGGTCGCCATGCGAGCGCGCCTCGGCGATATGCTCGATGATGCGCGGACGGTCCACCGACTGGCGCTGCTTCAATTCGACCTCAAGGGCGGCATAGCCGCCAGCGGTCATCGGAACCTTTTCCATCATCTGCTCTTCGTCCTTCAACCTCGTGCGGACCCATCCGCGGCACGCACAAACGCCGAAACAGAACACCCTCATGGCTGGCGAGTTCCAGTCACGAGGGCTTCATTGCCGATCGATTGCCGGACGCATAAGTCCGGCCAACGATCAGCTTTCGGAAAAATAACTCTGCAAGGTGCGGACCTCAAGGTCCCCGCCCAGATAGGCGCGGATGCCCTGTGCGGCCGCCACGGCACCGGAAAGAGTGGTGTAATATGGCACTTTATGCAAGAGGGCAGCGCGCCGCAACGAGCGGCTGTCGGCCAGCGCCTGCGGCCCTTCGGTGGTATTGAAGACCAGCTGGATGTCGCCGTTCATGATGGCGTCGACGATATGCGGCCGTCCCTCCAGCACCTTGTTCACTTTTTCGGTCGGTACGCCACTATCGGTGAGGAAACGCTGCGTGCCCGAGGTGGCCATCACCTTGAAGCCAAGCGAGGATAGCAGCCGCACCGCGTCGACGATCCGGGTCTTGTCGATCTCGCGGACCGAGACGAACACCGTGCCCTTGCGCGGCACGCGGGTGCCGCCGCCGAGCTGGCTCTTGGCGAACGCCACTTCGAACGAGCGGTCGATGCCCATCACCTCGCCGGTCGATCGCATCTCCGGGCCGAGCACGGTATCGACGCCGGGGAAGCGGGCGAACGGAAACACCGATTCCTTGACGCCGACATGGCCGAGCTTGCGCTTCTTCAGATTGAAGTCCGCGAGCTTCTCGCCGGCCATGATCCTGGCGGCGATCTTCGCCACCGGCATGCCCATCACCTTGGCGACGAACGGCACCGTGCGCGACGCCCGCGGATTGACTTCGAGCACGTAGATGTCGCCGTCCTTGATGGCGTATTGCACGTTCATCAGCCCGACCACGTCGAGGCCGAGCGCCAGTTCGCGGGTCTGCCGCTCCAGTTCGGCGATCATCTGGGCATCGAGCGAATGCGGCGGCAGCGAGCAGGCGGAATCGCCGGAGTGAATGCCGGCTTCCTCGATATGCTCCATGATGCCGACGATGAAGGTGTCCTTGCCGTCGCACAGGCAGTCGACGTCGATCTCGATGGCGTCGGACAGATAGCGGTCGAACAGCAGCGGATTGGTGCCGAGCACGGTGTTGATCTGCCCGGTCTTGTCGTTCGGATAGCGCGCCTTGACGTCGCCCGGCACCAGCTCGGGCAAGGTGCCGAGCAGATAATCGCTGAGCTGGTTGTCCTCGCGGATGATCTGCATCGCGCGGCCGCCGAGCACGTAGGACGGACGCACCACCAGCGGCAGCCCGAGATCGGCGGCCACCAGCCGCGCCTGCTCGACCGAATAGGCGATGCCGTTCTTCGGCTGCTTCAGCCGCAGCTTGTCGAGCACGCGCTTGAAGCGGTCGCGGTCTTCGGCCAGATCGATGGCGTCGGGCGAGGTGCCGAGGATCGGCACGTCGGCGGCTTCCAGCGCGCGGGCGAGCTTGAGCGGCGTCTGGCCGCCGAACTGCACGATCACGCCGTGCAGGGTGCCGTTCTTCCGTTCGGTGGCGATGATTTCGAGCACGTCTTCGGCGGTCAGCGGCTCGAAATACAAGCGGTCGGCGGTGTCGTAGTCGGTCGACACCGTTTCCGGATTGCAGTTGATCATGATGGTTTCGTAGCCGGCGTCGTGCAGCGCGAAGCAGGCGTGGCAGCAGCAATAGTCGAATTCGATGCCCTGGCCGATCCGGTTCGGGTCCGCCGCCGAGAATGATGACCTTGTTCTTGTCCGACGGCGCGCTCTCGTCGGCGAGCGCACCGGCGAACGGCGATTCATAGGTCGAATACATGTAGGCGGTGGGCGAGGCGAATTCGGCAGCACAAGTGTCGATGCGCTTGAACACCGGGCGAACCCCGAGCGCGTGGCGCGTTGCCGTCACCTCGGCCTCGGTGGTCTCGGACAGCACCGCCAGCCGGGCGTCGGAAAACCCCATCGCCTTCAGGCTGCGCATGCCGAACGCGTTGCCGGGCAGGCCGCTTTGCCTTGATCTTGGCTTCCATTTCCACGATGCCGCGCATTTCCGCCAGGAACCACGGATCGATCTTGCAGGAGGTGAAGATCTCGTCATTGCTCCAGCCGAGCCGCATCGCCTGCGCCACCTGCAACAGGCGATCCGGCGTCGGCGTGCCCAATGCGGCGCGGATCGCGTTCTTGTCGTCGCTGCGGCCGAGCCCCTCGATCTCGATTTCGTCGAGGCCGGTCAGCCCGGTTTCGAGGCCGCGCAGGGCCTTTTGCAGGCTCTCCTGGAAGGTGCGGCCGATCGCCATCACTTCGCCGACCGACTTCATCGAGGTGGTCAGCGTGGTGGAGGCGCCGGGAAATTTCTCGAACGCAAAGCGCGGAATCTTGGTGACGACGTAGTCGATGGTCGGCTCGAACGAGGCCGGCGTCGCGCCGCCGGTGATGTCGTTGGCGATCTCGTCGAGCGTGTAGCCGACCGCGAGCTTGGCGGCGACCTTTGCGATCGGAAAGCCGGTCGCCTTCGAGGCCAGCGCCGAAGAGCGCGACACCCGCGGATTCATCTCGATCACGACCATGCGGCCGTCGGCCGGATTGACGCCGAACTGCACGTTGGAGCCGCCGGTCTCGACCCCGATCTCGCGCAGCACCGCCAGCGAGGCGTCGCGCATGATCTGGTATTCCTTGTCGGTCAGCGTCAGCGCCGGCGCCACGGTGATGGAATTGCCGGTATGCACGCCCATCGGATCGAGGTTCTCGATCGAGCAGATGATGATGCAATTGTCGTTTCTTGTCGCGCACCACCTCCATCTCGAACTCTTTCCACCCCAGCACGGATTCCTCGATCAGGACTTCGTCGGTGGGGGAGGC
This sequence comes from uncultured Alphaproteobacteria bacterium, assembly GCA_963734795.1. GTDB lineage: Bacteria > Pseudomonadota > Alphaproteobacteria > Rhizobiales > Xanthobacteraceae > Bradyrhizobium. The sequence goes on along the minus strand of CAVTIW010000002.1, from coordinate 34,008 downwards.
GTCGATGCCGCGCTCGACGATCTCGATGAATTCCGCCTTGGTGTAGGCGATGCCGCCGCCGGTGCCGCCCATGGTGAAGGACGGCCGGATGATCGCGGGCAGGCCGATGCTCGTCGAGCGCCCGCAGCGCATCGGGCAGATTCTTGGTCTGGATCGAGCGCGGCGTCTCGAGGCCGATTCTGGTCATCGCCTCGCGGAAACGGCCGCGATCCTCGGCCTTGTCGATGGCGTCGGCGGTGGCGCCGATCATCTCGATGTCGAATTTGGCCAGCGTGCCCTGCTTGCGCAGGCTCAGCGCGCAGTTCAGCGCGGTCTGGCCGCCCATGGTCGGCAGCAGCGCAAAGCCGCCGGGAATGACGTAGCGCTCCTTCTCGATGATCTTGGCGACGATCTCCGGCGTGATCGGCTCGATATAGGTCGCATCCGCCAGTTCCGGATCGGTCATGATGGTGGCCGGATTGGAATTGACCAGGACGATGCGGTAGCCCTCGTCCTTCAGCGTCTTGACCGCCTGGGTGCCCGAATAATCGAACTCGCAGGCCTGGCCGATCACGATGGGACCGGCGCCGATGATCAGGATGGTGGAGATGTCGGTTCGTTTGGGCATCAAGTCTCACGGACAGGGAATCGGGCACAAAAAAAGGGCGCGCATGCTGCGCGTCCCTCGAGCCAAAGCGCCAGGTTGCCCTCGCGCGCGGGTGGTCTTTAGACCAGATTCCGCAACCGCGAAAGGGTCTTAAAGGCCCCATCAACCGGCATTTTGGCGCTGCCCGTGCAGCCTCGCTTGCGCTGTTCGCGTTATGGCGGGGCAGCCTTGGCCGCAAGTGACTTGCCGAGCCGAAGCTGCGGAGCAGCGAAGGCTGGAGGCCCGGCCTGGATTTGAACCAGGATAAAGAGCGATGCACTGCTCCCGCGTCGACGCCTTCCGCCACCGGGCCGCGCCGATCATCGCCGATCACGCCGCGGTGAGCCATGGCTAGCCTCGGTTAACCCTAACCTTCCGGATGAAAGCCTCAGAACGCCTGCCGGGCGACGAAGGTCATCCGCCACGGATTGTGGCCGATATTGAAATGCGCCCGCGAGGCGGTAAATCCGGCCGCCGCCAGCTTCGCCACCATCTCGGTCTCGCTGTAGCGCTGCAAGCCGACGCGCGCGCGCAATTGCCGGTAGTCCGACAGCGCGGTGCTGACCAGCCCGATCAGCGCGTCCCTGAGAAAGCCGTGGGTCAGCGCAAAGCGCAGCAGCGCGAGCACGTCCCTGGGCATGCCGACCTCGGGGCGCAGGATATCGCCCAACACCAGTCGGCCGCCCGGTTTCAACAGCCGCCGGATCACCGCAAAGGCGGAATCGAGCTCGCCCGGCGTCATGTATTGGGCCACCGAATTCATCACCGCGAGATCGATGGATTTTTCCTCCATGTTCCGAGGTCCTCCAGCGACCGCACCCTGATTTTCATGTTCGGGGCAAACCGCGCGATCAGCCGGCCGCGCACGCCCGGGCGCGGGCTCCGCCAGATACAGCTTGCCGCAGGCCTCCGCGACCCGGGCCGCGTACAAGGCTTCGCCGCAGGCATAATCCAGCACCACCGCGTCCGGCGACGAGATGTAGCCGACGATGTCGCTGGCGATCAGCTGGAAATGCAGGTCGCGGTGCAGCCTGCTCGCGTAAATTGTATGGGTGGAATCGTAGTAGTCGATCCAGTCGTCCATCGTCCCGGGGTCCGGTAAAAACAGAGGTTCCGGTCACGGGAACCGGGGGGTGCATGATGCGTTAGATGGTCCGGCGATCCGTGTCCATTGCCGCCAATGTCCGGTCTCCTAACAGGAAGGTCCATCGTGAGCAAAGCCAAGTCTGACAAAACCTCGCCCGAACTCGATACGCCGACCGATCTGCCGCCGGCCGCGGTGGACAAGATTTCGGCGTCGCTCAACACGCTGCTGGCGGACGCTTTCGCGCTCTACGTGAAAACCAAGAATTTTCACTGGCACGTCAGCGGCCGGCATTTCCACGACTATCATCTGATGCTCGACGACCAGTCCGATGCGATTTTCGCCACCACCGATCAGCTGGCGGAGCGGGTTCGCAAGCTCGGCGGCACCACGCTGCGCTCGATCGGGCAGGTCAGCAAGTTGCAGACCATCAAGGACAACAACGAGAGCTATGTGCCGCCGCGCGACATGCTGCGCGAATTGATGGAAGACAACAAGCACATCGCTGCCGCGATGCGCAAAGCCCACAAGCTCTGCGACGATCACGAGGATTCCGGCACCGCCGGACTGCTCGAGACCTTCATCGACGAGACCGAGCGCCGCACCTGGTTCCTGTTCGAAGCCAGCCGCCAGGAAGGCGGCAACGAGGCGTAGTCGACGGCTCCGTCATTGCGACGAGCGCAAGCGACGAAGCAATCCAGCATACGGCTTTGTAACGGTGGATTGCTTCGCGGCGCTCGCAATGACGAGAAGAACCGCAGGGTGGGCAAAGCGCAACGTGCTCGCCATTGTACCGTGCGACGCAGATGGCGGGCACGGCGCAGATGCGCCCTTGGCCACCCTACGATTCCTGCTTCCACAATCCCACCAACGGACCATTCTCTCCCATCACCGGGTCGGTCTTCGGCAGTTTGACCTTTGGAATTGTCTTCAGCGCCTTCTGGTGATTTTCAGGCGTCGGCAGCGTCACACGCATTTTGGGGCCCGGCGGATAGGCGCCGACCACGCTGAAATCACCGCTCGCGGACAGGCATTGATGTCCGGTGCCGGCGGGGAGGATGGCGACGTCGCCGGCCGCGATCTCGATTTCCTCGCCCTGGTCGCCGCCGAACCGTATCAGGGCATGGCCACAGGCAACGCCGAGCGCTTCGTGCACCGTCGCGTGGTAATGCAGATAGTCGTAGACGCCGTTGCGCCACATCTGGCCCCAGCCATTGGCGCCGAACAACCCCTCGATGGTTTTCTCGGGATGATCGTTGTCGACGGCTACCGCCTGCTGGTAGACCAGAAACGGCATCGGATTGTTCGGCACCAGGCCGTCGTCGGCGAACACGATGGTGAGCGGTTCGATGTCGTTGCTGACAACCGACATGGCAGTTTCTCGTGATCGCAGGGTTGACAAGGCGCATTGGCGCCATGCCCACCAGTTGAAGTACGACGATTCAACCGCCGTCAGCTCTTCACGTTCCCTTATTGGTTTCCTTGGGAATCTCGAACACCAGGCAGGTGGTGGTGGCATGCGCGAGCAGGCGGCCGTTGGCGTCGGTGATGCGCGCTTCAGCGGTGGCGGTGCGGCGGCCGACATTGAGCGTGCGGCCTTCGCTGCGCACCGCGCCGGTGTCCTGGGTCATGCCCCGGATAAAACTGATCTTGAATTCGAGCGTGGTGTAGCCGGTGCCCGGCGGCAGCATGGAATGAACCGCCAGCCCCATCGCCGAATCCAGCAAGATCGCGGCATAGCCGCCATGCACCGAGCCGATCGGATTGTAATGCCGGAAGCCGGGCACGCTGTTGATCACCACGATTCCGGGCTCTGCGGTGCAATCGAACGGCGCGATGCCCTGCATGATCGGCGGCTCCGGCAATTGGCCGGCGAAGATGGCGCGAACGAAATCGATGCCCGCCATCGAGGCCATGATGTCGACCGGCGTGACGCCGTATTCGATCGTTGGAGCGGAGGTGTCGGCCATGAGAGAGCGGCTCCTGTTGCGATGATGATCATCATACTGAATGGCGAGCGCTGCGCGCAACCGTCGTGTCCCGGACGCGGTGCGGCGTGCAACGCCGCTCCGCAGAGCCGGGACCCATTAAAATTGGCAGCGACGTTGGTATGGAGCCCGGTGACGTCTAGCCGGCCTTGTTGGCCCGCATCAGATCCGCAAAGCGCTTGAACAAATAATGCGAGTCGCGCGGGCCGGGCGAGGCTTCGGGATGGTACTGCACCGAGAATACCGGCCTGCCGTCGAGTGAGATGCCGCAATTGGAGCCGTCGAACAGCGAGATGTGGGTCTGCGTCGCGCCTTCAGGCAAGGTCGCCTGATCCACCGCGAAACCGTGGTTCATCGAGGTGATCTCGACCTTGCCGGTGGTCTCGTCCTTGACCGGATGATTGGCGCCGTGGTGGCCCTGGTGCATCTTTTTGGTTTTGGCGCCGACCGCCAGGCCCAGCATCTGATGGCCCAGACAAATACCGAAGGTCGGCGTGCCGGAATCAATTACTTGTCGGATCACCGGCACCGCGTATTTGCCGGTCTCGGCGGGATCGCCGGGGCCGTTGGACAGGAACACCCCGTCGGGCTTCATCGCCAGGATATCCTCGGCCGAGGTGGTCGCCGGCACCACGGTGATCCGGCAGCCCTCGCCGGCGAGCAGCCGCAGGATGTTGCGCTTGATGCCGTAATCGATGGCGACGACGTTGAACTCCGGCTCGGTCTGCCGTCCGAAGCCTTTTTCCCAGGCCCACGGTGTTTCGTCCCAGGTGAAGCGCTGGCTCGAGGTCACCATCGGCACCAGGTCCATGCCTTCGAGGCCGGCCCATTCGCGCGCTTCTTCCTTCAGCCCGTGCAGGTCGAACTGGCCGTCTCTGGCGTGGGCGATCACGGCGTTGGGCATGCCCTTCTCACGGATCAGCGCGGTCAGCGCGCGAGTATCGATGCCGGACAGACCGATGATGCCGCGCGCCTTCAGCCATTGGTCGAGATGCCGGGTGGCGCGGTAGTTCGAGGGGTCGGTGATGGCGGCGCGCAGGATCACGCCGCGCGCGCCCGGCGTTGCCGCCATGTTCACGGTCTCGATGTCCTCGTCGTTGGTGCCGACATTGCCGATATGCGGAAAGGTGAAGGTGATGAGCTGCCCGGCATAGGAGGGATCGGTGAGAATCTCCTCGTAACCGGTCATCGCGGTGTTGAAGCAGACTTCACCGACCGCCTGGCCTTCCGCGCCGAGGCCGAAGCCCTCCAGCACGGTGCCATCGGCAAGCACGAGGAGCGCGGTCGGTGTGTGATCCGGCCAGGCTGAGGCGTTTTCTGAGGCTGTCATGAGCGCATTACATAGTCGTCGCATCCGCCCGCGTCAAAGCCGGAACCCGCGGATTCACATGCGAAATGCGCGTATTTCCGGCCGGCTGTGGGTCGAAGGCCCGCGGATCCCCGTTGTCTGGCGGGCGCGAACGGCCTAGATCAGGGGCTTGAAGCGGACGCGGCCTGAGGTCCGCGAGAGGACCTGACGGCTGCGAGGGGACAAGAGATGCTGCGCGACGACATCAACAACGCGGTCAAGGACGCGATGCGGGCCAAGGACGAGCGCAAGCTCTCCACCCTGCGCATGGTCAATTCGACCATCAAGAACGCCGACATTGCCGCGCGCGGGGAAGGCAAGCCGCCGCTGAGCGATGGCGACCTGCTCGGCGTATTCCAGAAAATGATCAAACAGCGCCAGGAATCCGTCGAGCTCTACGACAAGGGCGGCCGCGCCGAATTGGCCAATCAGGAGCGCGACGAGATCGCGATCATTTCCGCCTATCTGCCGAAGCAGATGGCCGAAGCCGACGTCAAGGCGGCGATCGCGGCCGCGATCGCCGAGACCAATGCCGCCGGGATCAAGGACATGGGCAAGGTGATCGGGGCGCTGAAGGCGAAATACGCCGGGCAGATGGATTTCGGCAAGGCCAGCGGCATGGTGAAGGCCGCGCTGGCTTCTTAACCCCGCATGCGGGGAGAGGCAATAAAAAGGCAGCGGAGAGGTGAAGAAAAGAACCTTCTCATGCTCACCGCAGCGTCCAACGACGATGATCTCTACCGCGACTCCCGCTGCGCTAAGGCGTCGCGATCCCCAGCTTCTTCAGCGCCTCCAGCATCCGCTGTGGCGGCGCCATCTTGATATCGAGCGCTTCGCCGGTCTCCAGCAGGCTTTTCAGGCTCGACAGGATCGCCGGCCAGCCCGAACGGCCGCCCGACAAAATGTCGTCGCCGATCGGCCGGTCGTGCGCCTCGGTCAAGGTGAGCCGGACGGCGTTGCCGGCGCGCTCGATTTCGTAGCTGACCAGCGTGACGCCGAGCTTTTCGATCAGCGCCGGCCAGTTCACGTTCCAGGTGATGGTGAGCTTGTGCGGGGCAACGCATTCGACGACTTCACCGCTGATATGCACCGAACCATCCGGCGCGCGCACCGTGAACGCACCGCCGACCCTCAGTTCGGCCTCCACCGCAAAGCCGAAAAAATATTTCCTGGAGAACTCCGCCGTCGTCAGCGCCTGCCAGACCTTCTCAGGCGTGGAGGCGATGTAGATGGTGTAGACGATATCAGGCCTGAAATTGTCGATATTCATCACGCCCTCAGCTCTCGGACTTCATCGCAGCGTAGGGAATCTCAAGCGGCTTTCCGGTTTCAAGCAGGCTCTTGAGACCCGACAGAATGGCGGGCCACCCCTTGGAGATTCCCGAGAGGAACTTGCTGCCTTCCGCAAAACCTTCGTGCGTCAGCGTCAGCTTGACGAGCTTGCCATAGGGCTCGATCACGAATGTCGCAAGCGCGGGCAATTCGCCTTTGTACTCGTCCGACAAATTCACGAAGGTGTAGGCCAGCCGTCGCGGCTTGTCGTATTCGACAACTTTGCCGGCGTCGGAGACGGTGCCGTCGGTTCGCACCATCTCGAATGTCGAACCGGCCTTCCAGTCCGATCGCAACCGCACACCGAACCAGTAACGTTCGGTGAAGTCGCCGTCGGTCAGCGCCTTCCACAATTTTTCAGGCGTAGTCTCGATATAGGTGACGTAAATGAATTCAGGCTTGCGCATCACAGGTACTCTTCGCGTCCGCATTTGCGGGAGGATCGATCGTCAGCGGGTGCCCGGTCTCCAGCAGGCTCTTGAGGCTCGCCAGCACCATCGGCCAGCCGCCGGAGATGCCGCGCAACGTGTTGCCGGCCGGATCCAGATTGTCATGCGTCACGGTCAATTTGACGACCTTGCCGCGCGGTTCCAAGTCGAACGTGACGCGGGAGACGCGCTCGCCTTTGGTCTCCGGCGAGCAGGGATTCCAGCTATAGACCAGCCGTTTCGGCGGATCGAGGCTGAGGACGTTGCCTTCGATGGTGGTCTTGCCCTGCTTGGTGAAGCTGTAGGCCGATCCCGGCTGCCAGTCGGAAGCGACCCTGTGGCCGAACCAGTAACGTTCGGTGAAGTCGCCATCGATCAGGGCCTGCCAGAGTTTCTCGGTCGAGGTCTCGATATAGGTGGTGTAGACGAATTCCGGTTTAGTCATCGCGCTTCTCCAGTTGCCGTTTCAATTCGCTGAGCGCGGTGAGCTTGCCGCGTTCGAATTTCCTGATCCACCGCTCGCCGATCTGGTGGATCGGCAGCGGATTGAGGTAGTGCAGCTTCTCGCGGCCGTGCCTGAACGTGGTGACGAGGTTGGCGGCCTCGAGAATCGCCAGGTGCTTGGTCACGGCCTGCCTGGACATGGCGAGGCCGTCGCAGAGATCGTTCAGGGTCTGTCCGTTCCTGGCGTGAAGCCGGTCCAGCAGCGACCGCCTCGAAACATCGGCCAGCGCTTTGAAGACGTCATCCATGGCCGGACAATAGGCAACCAAATGGTTGCATGTCAAGGGCGTGTTTTCGCCATGTAGCTTGACGTGCTAGCGTTGCCGATCAGCCAACAAAGATTGGTTTTGAGGCTCGGGCGAGATGAAGCGCTGGATGACGTCCACGTTAAACGGCGGTTGAGGTGTCACAGAAGGCGCCGTTTCCTTAACCTCGCTTCGCAAGCGGGGCGAGGTTAAGAAGGCGGCTTTCACCGACACCTTGATCGTGCATAATCACCCACATCGATCTCACGCGAGCCCCACCATGTCGCTTCAGCTCTATCTCGCCTTTGTCGCCGCCTGCGTCGCGCTGGCGCTGCTGCCGGGACCGATGGTCACGCTGGTGATCGCCAACGGCCTGCGCCATGGCACCCGCGCCGCGCTGACCAACATCGCGGGCGCGCAGCTCGGCCTCGCGATCGTGATCGGCATCGTGGCGATCGGGCTGACCTCGCTGATGGCGACCATGGGCTACTGGTTCGACTGGGTGCGGTTTGCCGGCGCGGCCTATCTGGTCTGGCTCGGCATCAAGCTCATTCGTTTCCCGGTCGCGGGCGTCAAGGCCGACGCGCCGCCGCCACCGCCGCGCGGCGGCTTCTTCCTGCAGGGTCTGCTGGTGCTGCTGTCCAATCCCAAGGTGCTGGTGTTCTTCGGCGCGTTCATTCCGCAGTTCATGGACATGAGCAAAGACCATGTCTCGCAGGTGGCGCTGCTCGGCGTCACCTTCATGGTCACGGCTGGAATCACCGACGCCACCTACGCGTTGCTCGCCGGCCGGGCGCGGCTGTTCTTCTCGGCGCGGCGGACGCGGCTGCTGTCGCGCATCTCCGGCGGCTTCATGATCGGCGGCGGCATCTGGCTGGCGCTGACGCGGGCGCGGTGAACGCGCACTAGCTTGGCAACAGCCCCCGCGCCCGCAGGCTCGTTTCGATCTCGGCGAAAATCCGCGCCAGCCGATCGGCCCATTGCTGCTGGCCGGCGGGATCGGCAATCAAATCCTGGCGGATCTCGATGCCGGAATTCATCAGCCCGCGCGCCTCGCCGTGCACCGGAATGGTGTAGTCGGTGTCGTCGCTCACCGCATAGGGCTCGTTGTCGCCGACCACCAGGTCGCCTTCACCGCGCAGCAGCTTGAGCAACAGCGGCGGCAGCCTTGTGTCGCGCTGGTAGAGCGTGCCGACATGCCATGGCCTGATGATGCCGGCATAAACCGGCGTGAAGCTGTGCAGCGACACCAGCACGGTCGGAACGCCATCGCGCAGGCGCCGTTCGATGACCTCGGCGATGCGGCGATGATAGGGATCGAAGATCGCGGCGCGCCGCGCCGCGGCGGCCTCGCGCGCAAGGCCTTCATTGCCGCGTATCGTCGTCGCTTCGCTGATGCGCGGGATCGAGCTTGCCGCCGCCGGCGGACGGTTGCAGTCGATCACCAGCCGCGAATAGCGCTGCGCGATCAGATGGGCGTCGAGATGTTGCGCCAGCGCCTCGGCGACGCCGGCAATCCCGATGTCCCAGGCGATGTGCCGCGCGAGTTCGGTTTCCGGCAGCCCGAGATCGCCGAGCAGGCGCGGGATCAGCCGGCCGTAATGATCGCAGGTCAGCAAAAATGGCGAGCGTCCGGCGGCATTACCTTCGTGGACCGGCGGAACATCTGCGGCTCCGAGGAGTAATGATGTGTCGCCCACGCTGTCCAAAGCCATTTTATCCTGTTCGTTGCCTAGCGAAGCAGCATACCGATTTAGAAATAAGCAGGGATCGGTATAGATTAGAGTGCACAAAGTCACGATGATTGCTTCGACGATGCCCGCTGCTGACGATCCATCACAAGACCGAATATCGCTATGCGCACCCGGTGGCGTTCGGCGAACATCGCATCATGCTGCGCCCGCGCGACGGCCACGATCTGCGGGTGCTTTCCGGCAATCTCGAAATCGTGCCGGAGCCGATGTCGCTGCGCTGGATCCACGACGTGTTCGGCAACAGCGTCGCGATCGCGACCTTCGACGAGCGCGCGGAAATCTTGTCGATCGTCAGCACCGCGACGGTCGAGCACAATCCCGCCGACGAATTCGCGCTGACCGCGGACGATCCGGCCTATTTCTATCCGTTTCTCTATGACGACGAGGAGTTTCCCGATCTGGTTCAGTTCATCACGCCGCAATATGGCGATCCGAACGGCGAGCTGTCGGCGTGGGCGCGGAATTTTCTCGACGCAGAAGGCACCGACCCCGACCTTCCACATTCTCAGCGGCATGACCCACGGCATCCGCCACGCCTTCAGCTACCGCAAGCGGCACGAGCACGGCACCCAGCATCCGCTCGACACGCTGCAGACCAGCTCCGGCACCTGCCGCGACTATGCGCTGTTCATGATCGAGGCGCTGCGCCGGCTCGGCATCGCCGCGCGCTTCGTGTCGGGCTATCTGTTCATTCCGGGCGACCGCGCCCATGGCTATGCCGGCGGCGGCTCGACCCATGCCTGGGTCCAGGTCTATCTGCCGAGCGCCGGCTGGATCGAGTTCGATCCCACCAACGGCATCGTCGGCACCCGCGACCTGGTGCGGGTGGCGGTGGCGCGCGATCCGCGCCAGGCCATCCCGCTGCACGGCACCTATCTCGGTTCGGCCGACGCGTTCGTCGGCATGGACGTCAGCATCAACGTCGTTTCGGTCGGCGAAGAGGCGGAGGTTTAGCCATGGAAATCAAGGTAGGCTTCGAGATCGCGCTACGCGGCGGTGCAGCCGACGCCGATGGTGATCATGCTCAGCATCCACCCCTCGCGCTATCCTGACATCGTCGGCACCGAAACCATCATCGCCGAGCCGAACGTGCCGATCGGGTTTTACCGCGACAGCTTCGGCAATGTCTGCGGCCGGCTGGTGGCGCCGGCCGGCGGCGTGACGCTGCACGGCAGCGCGCTGGTGCGCGATTCCGGCCTGCCCGATGTGATCGCGCCCTCGGCGCAGCAGCTTCCGATCGATCAACTGCCCGACGACGTGCTGCTGTATCTGATGGCGAGCCGCTATTGCGAAACCGACAAGCTGACCGACGTGGCGTGGTCGCTGTTCGGCAATACCAGGCCGGGCTGGGAGCGGGCGGCCGCGATCTGCACCTTCGTGCACAACCACGTCACCTTCGGCTATCAGCACGCCCATCACATGAAATCCGCCCATGACGTCTACGAGCAGGGCGCCGGGGTGTGCCGCGATTTCGCGCATCTGGCGCTGACCTTCTGCCGCTGCATGGGGATCCCGGCGCGCTATTGCACCGGCTATATGGGCGACATCGGCATTCCCCACGATCCGGCGCCGATGGATTTTTCCGGCTGGTTCGAAGCCTATCTGTCCGGCCGCTGGTACACCTTCGACGCCCGCCACAACAAGCCGCGGATCGGCCGCATCCTGATGGGCACCGGCCGTGACGCCGCCGACGTGGCGCTGACCACCAGCTTCGGACGGATGGATCTGGTCAAGTTCCTCGTCATCAGCGACGAAGTCGTGGCGGCCTGAGCTTGTTTCCGTCATTGCGAGGAGCGATAGCGACGAAGCAATCCAGTTCTTGTGCGCAGCCTATGGATTGCTTTGCGGAGCCTGTCATCGGGCGCGCATCGCAATGACAGGAACAGTCCATGACTTCCGATCTTCTCTTCGTCTACGGCACGCTGATGCGTGGCTTCGATCATCCGATGGCGCGGCTGTTGTCGCGCAACGCGGCGTTTGTCGGCGAAGCGCGCTGCGGCGGCCGGCTCCATCTGGTAAAACACTATCCCGGGCTGGTGCTGTCGGATGCCCCCGATGAAATGGTGTTCGGCGAACTGTATCGGCTGCGGCGACCTGACGAATTGCTGCGCGAATTCGACATGTACGAGGCCTGCGGCGAGGGCTTTGTCGCGCCGACCGAATATGTCAGGCAGATGCTGCCGGTGACCCTGGACGACGGCACGGCGGTTGAGGCCTGGACCTACATCTACAACTGGCCCGTCGCCCACCTGCCGCGGATCGCCTCCGGGCGGTTTATGGAGAAGTAGGGCATAGCGTCACGCGTGTCCCGGACGCGGTGCAGCGTCCTTTGCGCTGCTCCGCAGAGCGGGGACCCATATTTGCAGCCATGGGCCCCGGATCAGCGGCGCACCACGCCGCAAGCGCGGCGCGCTACGCAGCATCCGGGGCACGACGCCGTGATGTCTGGTCGGCGTTGGGCAATTGTCGCCTCACGCCCGCTTCTTCGGCTTGGCCTTCTGCTGCATGTAGGAACGCAGCACGGCGTTGATGCGGCGCTGATAGCCGTCGCCTTCGCTCTTGAAATAGTCGAGCACGTCTTCGTCGACGCGAATGGAGATCGCCTTTTTCTTCGGCGGTATGACCAGAACGGCGTCCGACCAGTCGAGATCATTGAACTCTGCCCAATCGGGATCATTCGCGATCGAGGCTTCGACTTCCTCGTCCGTCATGGCGTCGAAACGAGCCCAGTCAGTCTTGCCCTTCCGTCGATCGCCCCATCGACGCGTTACGATACGCTCTTTTTTCATTCGGTCTCGGATGGCGCGCTGAGATAATCCTGATCGAGTCGTTCCGGCGGGTAAAAATCACCGACAAGATCCGGTCATGGGATATTCCGATCGCGACCCATCTCTCCTCACTGTTGCGGTTCGATCCTCTGATGAGGATCGGCCCGTAAAAAACCTCGCTGGCGTCCTCGAAGTCGATACCGTGCTTGATCAAGTTCGCTTTGTTCTTGTCTTGGTCCCATTCGAAGCGGGTCTGCGCAAGTAATTCGAAATTTTCTTTAGCCATCGCCGTTCGCTCGTTTGGATCAATGAAATCATAATTTCATCTCCCATGCTGGCGGAACACGGTGGACCAATGTTGTATATACAATTGTATTTCGATTGTCAATGTGAACCGATGCTTCCGCTCCTGTGAATAGCCGGGAAAATCCCAACAATCTTCGTATTTTACCCCGCCATCCCTATATCCATGGTCGGTTGGCAGCGGCCCCCAACTCACCGAAAATCCCTGACATGCGCTTTACGCCTCAATTCCTCGATGAACTGCGCGCCCGGCTTCCGGTTTCGGAAGTGGTGGGCCGGCGCGTGAAGTTGAAGAAGGCAGGAAGGGAGTGGAAGGGGCTGTCGCCGTTCCAGCAGGAGAAGTCGCCGTCGTTCACCGTCAACGACCAGAAGGGTTTTTACCACGACTTCTCCTCCGGCAAGCACGGCGACATCATCTCGTTCCTGATGGAGACCGAGGGCGTCGGTTTCACCGAGGCGGTCGAGCGGCTGGCCTCGATGGCCGGGGTGCCGCTGCCGGCGGTGACGCCCGATGCCGCGCGCCACGAGCAGCGCCGCAAGACGCTGTACGACGTGATGGAGCTGGCCGCGAAATTCTTTGCCGACACTTTGGCCTCGCGGGGCGGCGCCAGGGCGCGCGGCTATCTCGGCGACCGCGCCATCTCGCCGGCGGTGCAATTGCAGTTTCGCATCGGCTATGCGCCGGCGGCGAACGTTTTGCGCTGAAGGAATATCTGGGCGCCCAGGGCATCCCGGTCGAGGACATGGTCGAAGCCGGGCTGCTGGTATCCGGCGACGACATCCCGGTGCCGTAGGACCGCTTTCGCGACCGGGTGATGTTTCCGATCACCGATCTGCGCGGACGGGTGATCGCGTTCGGCGGCCGTGCGCTGGAAAAGGACGTCGCCGGCGAAATACCTGAACTCGCCGGAAACCCCGCTGTTTCACAAGGGCGACAATCTCTACAACCTCGCCCCCGCAAGGCTCGCCGCCCATAACGGCAGCGCGCTGGTGGTGGTGGAAGGCTATGTCGACGTCATCGCCATGGTCGGCGCCGGCTTTGCCGCCAGCGTGGCGCCGCTCGGCACCGCGCTGACCGAGAACCAGCTGGCGCTGCTGTGGAAGATGGCGGACGAGCCGATCCTGTGTTTCGACGGCGACAAGGCCGGCCAGAAGGCGGCGTGGCGCGCCGCCGATCTGGCGCTGCCGCATCTCGCTGCCCGGCAAGAGCCTGCGCTTCGCGCTGCTGCCGGAAGGCCAGGACCCCGACGATCTCGCGCGCTCCGGCGGCCGCGGCGCCATCGAGGAAGTGATCGCGGCGGCGCGCGGGCTCGCCGACGTGATCTGGTCGCGCGAAATCGAAGGCGGCACGTTTCGCGACGCCGGAGCGGCGCGCGGCGCTGGAGGCGCGGATCAACGAACTGACCAACGGCATCCGCGACGAAGTGGTGCGGCGCTATTATCGCCAGGATCTGGCCGAGCGGCTGCAGCGGACCTTCGCGCCGGAAGGCGGCCGCGGCGGCTATGGCCGCGGCAACTTTCGCGGCGGCGGCAGGCAGTTTCGGCGGCGAATCGGGCCGGCGCTTTGCCGCGCGCGGCTCGTTCACCCCGGGTGCGGCGGGCCGATTCGAGCCGCGCGGCCGTGCCGCAGGCGTCGCCCGGCAGCCAGACCATCAACCGCCAGCCCTATCAGGTGGCGAGCCCCCAGCTGGCGTCGAGCCCGATCATGCGCGGCCAGCGCAGCGCGATCTCGCGCCGCGAGGCGCTGATTCTGCAGTCCCTGATCAACCATCCCTGGCTGCTGCACGACCATCTGGAAGAGGTGGCGGCGCTGGAATTGGCGCATCCGGAGGCGCACAAATTGCGCGCCGGCATCATCGCCGCCTTCGCCAACGACCATCACCACAGTCCGGAGCCCTCCGAACAGAGCGAAAAAATGCGCGCCGATCTCGCCGCGGGCGGATTTTCGCAGTCTCTTCAAAGGGTTGAGCTCGCGATCACGACCGCGGCGGTGTGGGGCGCAAGACCCGGCGCGGCGCGCGAGGACGTTCTTTCGACCTGGCACCAGCTCGTATCCTTGCATCGCCAATGGCACTCCTTACTTAGAGAATTGAAGGATGCCGAGCTGGCCTTGGGCGACGAGGCCAGCGAGGCCAATCTGGCGTGGCTGCGGGATGTCAAGGCGCGGCTGGCGGAAGTCGACGGCACCGAGGCCCTGATCGAGGGGTTTGGTGAGTCTTCAGGCCGGTTCCAGCGCAGCGTCTGACTAAAAATGATGCGGACTGGCGGGGCCGGAACCGCGAAATGACTCGCCAAACCCATGGTTTGGCTGCAAAAACAGGGTTAATCGAAGCTTAACAGCCTGCGGGCTAAGAGTTCGTAACCGATGAATGCAATTCGAGGGTGGCGACGGGTCTGCGCCGCCCTTTCCGCGTCATACATGACGTCAGTGATTCAGCGCGGGCGCGGCGACGCATCCTGCATGAGCGCGTTTTAGGAGCAATGAATGGCCACCAAGGCAAAGACGCTGCAGGTCAAGGACAAGGAAAAAGACGACAAGGCAGCGGATGCCCCTGAGAAGGATTCCCCGGACGCGCCGTCGCCGTTGCTCGATCTGTCCGATGCCGCCGTCAAGAAGATGATCAAGCAGGCCAAGAAGCGCGGCTTCGTGACCTTCGATCAGCTCAACGAAGTCCTGCCGTCCGACACCACCTCGCCGGAGCAGATCGAGGACATCATGTCGATGCTCTCCGACATGGGCATCAACGTCTCCGAGGCCGAGGACGCCGACAGCGAGGAAGAAAACAAGGAAGAGGCCGAGGACGAGACCGACAACGAACTGGTCGAGGTCACGCAGAAGGCCGTCACCGAAGTCAAGAAATCCGAGCCCGGCGAGCGCACCGACGATCCCGTCCGCATGTATCTGCGCGAGATGGGCACCGTCGAGCTATTGTCGCGCGAGGGCGAAATCGCCATTGCGAAACGCATCGAGGCCGGCCGCGAGGCGATGATCGCCGGGCTGTGCGAAAGCCCGCTGACGTTCCAGGCCATCATCATCTGGCGCGACGAACTGAACGAGGGAAAGATCTTCCTTCGCGACATCATCGATCTCGAAGCCACCTACGCCGGCCCCGACGCCAAGAACAACATGAACCCGGCGATGCTGGCGGCCCCGCTCGGCCCCGACGGCCAGCCGCTGGCGGCCGCCAATGGCAATGGCAATGGCAATGGCGCCTCGCCGGTGCAGGCGGCACCGGCGCATATCGCGCCGCCCGCCGCCCCCCCGGCGCCGACCCCGTTCCGCGCCGCGCCGGCCGCCGCCGCCGAGGGCGAAAGCACCTCCGAAGTCCGCCGCCGACGGCGACATGGATGACGACGAGTTCGAAAACCAGATGTCGCTGGCCGCCATCGAGGCCGAGCTGAAGCCGAAGGTGGTCGAGACCTTCGACAAGATTGCCGACAACTACAAGAAGCTGCGCCGCCTGCAGGAGCAGGACATTTCCAACCAGCTGCAGAACGAGACGCTGTCGCCGGCGCAGGAGCGCAAATACAAGAAGCTGAAGGACGAAATCATCGTCGAGGTGAAGTCGCTGCGGCTCAACCAGGCCCGTATCGATTCGCTGGTCGAGCAGCTCTACGACATCAACAAGAAGCTGGTGTCGTTCGAGGGCCGCCTGCTTCGCCTCGGCGACAGCCACGGCGTCGCGCGCGAGGATTTTCTGCGCAACTACCAGGGCTCGGAGCTCGATCCGCGCTGGCTCAACCGCGTCTCGAAACTCTCGGCCAAAGGCTGGAAGAATTTCGTCCATCACGAAAAGGACCGCATCAAGGAACTGCGCCACGAGATCCAGTCGCTGGCGGCCCTGACCGGGCTCGAGATCGGCGAATTCCGCAAGATCGTGCACGGCGTGCAGAAGGGCGAGCGCGAAGCGCGCCAGGCCAAGAAGGAAATGGTCGAGGCCAATCTGCGCCTCGTGATCTCGATCGCCAAGAAATACACCAACCGCGGCCTGCAGTTCCTCGACCTGATCCAGGAAGGCAATATCGGCCTGATGAAGGCGGTCGACAAATTCGAATACCGCCGGGGTTACAAGTTCTCGACCTATGCGACCTGGTGGATCCGGCAGGCGATCACGCGCTCGATCGCCGACCAGGCCCGCACCATCCGCATTCCCGTGCACATGATCGAGACCATCAACAAGATCGTGCGCACCTCGCGCCAGATGCTGAACGAGATCGGCCGCGAGCCGACCCCGGAGGAACTGGCCGAAAAGCTCGGCATGCCGCTGGAGAAGGTCCGCAAGGTTCTCAAGATCGCAAAAGAGCCGCTGTCGCTGGAGACTCCGGTCGGCGACGAGGAAGATTCGCATCTCGGCGATTTCATCGAGGACAAGAACGCGATCCTGCCCATCGACGCCGCGATCCAGAGCAACCTGCGCGAAACCACCACCCGCGTGCTGGCCTCGCTGACCCCGCGCGAAGAACGCGTGCTGCGCATGCGCTTCGGCATCGGCATGAACACCGACCACACGCTGGAAGAAGTCGGCCAGCAGTTCTCGGTGACCAGAGAGCGCATCCGGCAGATCGAAGCCAAGGCGCTGCGCAAGCTGAAGCATCCGTAGCAGGAGCACGGAAGCTGCGGAGCTTCCTGGATAACTGATCCCGCGACCGTCACCCTGAGAGCCTGCCCCGGACTTGATCCGGGAAGCGGCGCGAAGGGCGACGGCCCGCCTGCTGCCCATCCTTCGAGGCTCGCTAAAGCTCGCAGCTCAGGATGACGCGGCTCAGTTCAATCTAATGTCGTCATGCCCGAGCTTGACCCGGGCATCCATCAAAACAAAGGCGGCGGGCGAAAGCCCGTCGCCTTTGTTTTGGCGTCGCTTTCGATGTGAAAATCGAGCCTTTCTCCGGCAACCCCAGTCACCTTCGCTTTACTTTTTATTATAAAAAGTGCATTACGCTTTATAGGCTGAGCAGCAGAGGATTCGCGCGGTGCCATTGCTTGAGCAAGTCAACGATATTGTCAGGAATGACATTGACCCGGATTTTATGAAATCCTTTTGTATCGCAATGGGTTGGGCATATGCCGACCTCTACGATGAGCTGGCCGCTCTCGGCGATGTCGGCGAAGCTTATGCTTTGGAGGAGTTCGCACGGCGCCGGAGCGGTTGCGCGGTTCGAGCGCTTTCGGCGGCTGCCAGACAGCACGGTATCCCTCATGAATATAAATATTTGAACTGCAACGGCCAGAACAAGCTGATCGTGAAAGCTGGCCGCGTGGTTCTTATTCAAGAGCCCATTCTTACTTTAGAGGATGACCCTCGGGCATCAGAATACAAGCGAGAGCTCGCCCACACGCATGGTCTGGTTCGGCAGTTGGAACTCGATTTGGGCGACCGGCCAATAACAAATCGCGATTGGTCTGGTTGTGTCCTAGGTGTCATCCTCCACGGCGCGGCGGGCCCGCGTTTTACGCGAGACCATCGATCGCTGGGAGCGCTCATGCTCGCAATACCTGACGCTGCTTATAGCAACTGGGTTTTGCGTCTCGATCTGCATTCGATGGCTATGAGCGGGTACGGCTTTGATATCGAGGATCCCGATGACAAAGAGCTGCGCCAGCCGGACAAAGTTCATGTCACCCTCAAGCGGCGCAACACTGACCGAGAGACGGGCGGATGACGTCTGGCGTACAAAACTTTCGTAGTCGAAGACTGACCGAAGCCCGTCTTGCTAGAGGCTTGTTTAAGAAGTCTCTAGCCGACATGGTTGGCATATCGGGAATGGCAATTGGTCGCTATGAGGACGGTGCTGATAATCCTCAGCACGACAAATTGCGCTTGCTCGCTGATCAACTGAATTTTCCCATTGAGTTTTTCCTTCAGCCGGTATGGCCGGAAGAACTTGAGCTTGTTTTTTGGCGGCAGCGATCCTCTGAAACAAAGTATGCGCGTGAAATGACAGAGCAGCGCATGCGTTGGCTTTGTGAGATATTTTCTTTCCTAGAGCGCGAAGTCGACTTTCCATCGGTCAATTTACCGAAGTTAGACCTTCCAAGCGATTTTCGTTTGGTTAGTGCAGAGATGATAGAAAATGTCGCGGCGCTGGTTCGGACGCATTGGGGTCTCAGAGATTTACCAATTCCGGACGTAACCTTGGCTCTTGAGAATGCAGGTATTCCAGTCGTCAACCTCGAAATCATCTCTGAAAAGCAGGATGGTTTCTGTTTTCGGTCGCAAGAACTCGATCGATCGTTTGTCGGGATTAACACTTGCAATGTCAGCGCCGCCCGTGCTCGCTTTGATGCCGCGCATGAATTAGGACACATCATTCTCCACAAGCAAGTGACGCCGCAAGAATTCTCGTGATCCAGTTTTTCACAAGTTGCTTGAACAACAAGCGCATCGTTTTGCAGCAGCCTTTTTGTTCCCGCGGAAAAGTTTTTTGGCGGAAGTGGGCGCTCCGACGCTCGATTATTTCTGCGATTTAAAGCGACGATGGGGAATGTCCATCGCCGCCATGATCTTTCGTGCCTTTGATCTTGGCGTAATCGATGACCTCGAAAGGTCTGCTCTCTATCACAATATGGCTCGCCGCCGTTGGCGGGGTGTTTTACGCGAGCCTTTTGATAACAACGAAGATATGCCGTTGGAAAAGCCGCGGATGCTTAAGCGTGGGTTCAGAAGTTATTGTTGACTGCGGGAATTTTTGGACGGTCAGCGATCAAATCGACCCTAGCATTTCCGCAAAATGAAATCGAACAGATCACTGGAGCTAACGCCGGATTTTTGGACGAAGCCGAGCTTATTTCGCTTGCCGTATCCAAGCGAGGGGCTAGTTTCAAGACCGTTGATCTGGAAACAGGGAATATATTGGAGTTTCCTGGAAGACCTGGAAAATCGTCGTCGCGGTAATTTTCGTGGCCGATGGTGCTGTTGTCACGCGCTGCGGCGGCGACTTCAACACCTTCGGTGCAGGAGGATGCGGTCGCCGATATAAAAAACTCCCTGATTTGCAACGGATAATTGAGTGGACGAAATGGTGCAGTTAAAGCACGGAGAGAAGAGGATATTTGAGGACGCGCTCGACATGAGCAGTGGTTATGTCCTTAACTTCTCGGATCGTACCTTCGCCGAATTCTTCGACGATCAGGGAATCACGATTTATCAAGAGAAGTACGGATTCAACGGCACATCTAAGGCAAAGCACATGAGGGCCTTTATCGACATCGAAGACCCGTTCACGGTGTGCCGCGTGATGCGGCAATTATGGGAGCATCGTGAGACCATTCAGCAATATGATAATGTCGACGCAAACGGTCATCTTAAAACTCGCTTCTTCTCCTTGCTGGATAGGCTTGAAAGCGGAGGCCATGTGCCGCGCACCGATGCGATCGATCGCTTTGCGCGGGACGAGACGCTCGATGAATTAGTCGCGTCGATCGAACGCGATATTGGCGCTAACCGTCCGGCTGCTGCGCTTGATCGTTTGCATACGTATTGCATGAAGAAATTTGGTTACCTTCTCGACTTGCGAAACGTGCAGTGGGATCGCTCGGAGCCGCTTCACAGCAGGGTTGGAAAATATGTGAAAGCGCTCGGTCAAGATCGCGACCTTCGCGAAGTAACTGCGCAGATCATTAAGAATGCGATTGGCGTTTTCGATAAATTTAATCACGTTCGAAATAACCAGTCGCTCGCCCATGATAATGATCTACTGGACGCGGCCGAAGCTAGGTTTGTTTATGACTCGATCACTGCCATTTTGCAATTCGTAAAAAGCATTGAACATAATAGGTTTGATTCGAAAGCGGGGCTTGGCCAAGATTCGCAATCGCGCGATGAGATACCATTTTGACCGGATCATTCGAGCAACATGCGTCGCTCCGCGTGCACGTAACGCGGATTAGTACTGACCGAGCGATACTGCAGCGTTGTCCTCGATCGGGACGCGCCCGTCAAAAAAAGCTGATATCCTGCGCGGATGCGCCAAAATGGCGATGACGCCGCCCAGTCAGTACTTTGTGACAAGGGATTTTCCGATGACCACGTGCACAAGATCGACAAACGCCGTTGTTCTGACCCTGACCTTTGCTCTCCTTGCATGCCTCACCCCCCACGCCCACGCCGCCCAATGCGGCAGCGGCCCCGCCGGCTTCGAGGCCTGGAAGCAGGAGTTCGCCCAGGAGGCGAGAGCCAAGGGCATCGGCGCCTCGGCCATCTCGGCGCTGATGGGGACGAACTACGCCAGCGCGACCATCGCCGCCGACCGCGGCCAGCGAAGTTTTGGTCTCTCGCTCGACGCGTTTCTCGCCAAGCGCGGCGCGGCGTCCATCGTCGCGCGCGGACGTTCGCTGAAGCAGTCGCAGGCAGCGTTGTTTGCTTCCATTCAGGCGCGCTACGGCGTGCCGCCGGGCCCGCTGATCGCGATCTGGGGCATGGAGACCGGCTTTGGCAGCCAGCGCGGCAATCAGAACATGCTCTCGTCGATCGCGACGCTTGCCTACGACTGCCGGCGGACGGAGTATTTCACGGA
Organism: uncultured Alphaproteobacteria bacterium; assembly: GCA_963734795.1. Taxonomy (GTDB): domain Bacteria; phylum Pseudomonadota; class Alphaproteobacteria; order Rhizobiales; family Xanthobacteraceae; genus Bradyrhizobium. Next base: position 13,115 of record CAVTIW010000002.1, on the reverse strand, counting down.
ACAGCTCTATGCGGCGCTGCAATTGATCAATCGCGGTGCGCTCTCGCCGGCCCAGCGCGGCTCCATGCACGGCGAAGTCGGCCAGACGCAGTTTCTGCCGAAAAACATCATGGCGTATGGCATCGGCAATCTCGACGTCGCGGCCAATGCGCTGAGTTCGACCGCGAATTTTCTCAAGGCGCACGGCTGGCGCGCCGGCGCCGGATACCAGCCGGGAGAGCCCAACTTTGCGGCCATCGAGGCGTGGAATGCCGCCGACGTCTATGAGAAGGCCATCGCGCTGATGGGCCGCCAGATCGACGGCGGCGAGTAGGGGGCGGTGGCGCGCTGGCGCGTCGCTTGCATGCCTCTCTCAGCGTCATTGCGAGGAGCCAACGGGTCGCGCGAATGCGCGCCCGATGACAGGCTCCGCGACGAAGCAATCCATCTCACGGCGCCACGGTCCGAGAAATGGATTGCTGCGCTCCGCTCGCAATGACGATGTGCGCCTCGCCGCCTTTCATGGCATGGTCGAATCCCGCACCAACAAGGGATTCGCATGCGCAAGCTTTTTTCAGTCATTTTGTTCACCACCGTCATTGCCGCCACCCCTTCCTACGCCGCCAACTGCGGCGGCGACTTCAACACCTTCGTGGCCAGCATGTCGGCGGAGGCTGCCGCTGCGGGCGTCTCGCAAAGCGTGATCTCGCAGGCGTTCGGCGGCGTCACCGCAGGACATGGCGGTGCTGAATTTCGACCGGCGCCAGCGCTACACCTTCAACAAGATCGTTCGAGCAGTATGTCTCGACCCGGGTCGGCTCGGGGCGCATCAATGGCGGCCGGGCGATGCTGCAGCGGAACGCGGCGCTGCTGTCGCGGATCGAGGCGCGGTTCGGCGTGCCGCGGCAGATCCTGGTCGCGATCTGGGGGCTGGAGACCGATTTCGGCAAGGGCGACATGGGCAAGCTGCCGGTGATCCGGACGCTGACGACGCTGGCGCATGATTGCCGCCGCACCGAACTGTTCCAGGGCGAATTGCTGGCGGCGCTGAAGATCGTGCAGCGCGGCGACCTGCCGTTGCGCGATTTGATCGGCGCCTATGCCGGCGAGATCGGCCAGACGCAATTTCTGCCGTCGTCCTATATCAAATACGGCGTCGATTTCGACGGCGACGGCCGCGTCGACCTGCGCCACAGCGTGCCCGACGTGCTCGCCTCCACCGCCAACCTGCTGCACACCAACGGCTTCAAGATGGGCGCGCCCTACGACGAAGGCAGCGCCAATTTCGAGGCGATGCGCGAGTGGAATCACGCCACCATCTACCGCAAGACCATTGCGTATTTCGCGGATCAGCTGGTGGGGCGGTGACGCACGGCCAAACGTCCTGACAGCGGCTGACGGCCCTTTGTGATGCGGCGCCGTGCGCCCCAACATGTGTCGTCCCCGCGCACGCGGGGACCCATAACCCCTGGCGCTTATTGCGGCGACGCGACGGTCCAACAAGGACACTGACGTCATCCGGAACATCATCGACACGGCGTATGGATCCCCGCGTGCGCGGGGACGACGTGGAGAGATTGCGCGCCAAGACCCCTCGCTCTGCGCCGACCCGTTACCCCACAACGACGAACTCAAGTTTCCTTCTTCCCCGCCTTCGTCATCTTCTCGATCCGGCGCGCCAGCACCGACCAGTAGGTCGCCGGGGCGCAGGCGTTGCAGCAGGTCCATGAAGCGGGCGTCGTTGCCGATCAGGATGCGCGGCTGGTTTTTCTCGATGCCCTGGATGATGCGCAACGCGGCGTCGTGCGGCGTGGTCCTGGCCACCGCGTCGAACCGCTCGATCGATTGCGCGCGGCGCGCATTGTCGGTCATGCCGACGCCGGTGCGGGAATTGCGGGCGATGTTGGTGGCGACGCCGCCGGGATGCACCACCGAAAGCCGGACCGGGCTATTCGCCATCTGCAAGCTCGTGCCGCAGGCTTTCGGAAAAACCGCGCACCGCGAATTTCGCCGCGGCATAGGCGGTCTGGCCCGGCGGCGCGATGATGCCGAAGATGCTGGAGAGGTTGACGATGTGGGCCTCGCGCTGGCGCGCCAGATGCGGCAGGAACGCGCGCGTACCGTGCACCACGCCCCAGAAATTGATGTTCATCAGCCAGTCCATCTCGGCCTGGTCGATCTCGTCGAACTGGCCCATCAGGGCGACGCCGGCATTGTTGATCGACGATGTTGAGGCCGGGATGGGCAGCAATCGCGGCCTTGCGCGAACGCTTCGATCTGGCTCGGCTCCGCCACATCGACCGGTGCAGCGTGACCTTTTGCGCATGGCGGCTGGCTGATCTCGGCGGCCAGCGTCTGCAGGCCGACCTCGTCGCGATCGGCCAGCGCCAGATCGCAGCCGCGCGCGGCAAGTTCAAGCGCCAGCGCCCGGCCGATGCCGCTGGCGGCGCCGGTGACGGCCGCGGCGGCTCCACGGATCGCAGTCATGTCAGGTCAGCTCCATGTCGAGGAAGGAAGGTGCAGGCGAGGCTCAACCGCGACCCTGATACAGCGGATGAGCTTTGGCAAATGGACCGGCGTTGGCGGCGCGGAAGTGCGCCTTGATTTTGATTGTCATGCCCCGCGAGAGCGGGGCATCCAGTAATACGTGGCACCGATGATGAAAACTCTGATCTCGCGGAATACCGGGGCGTCCGGTCAAGCCGGGTGACGACGACTACCCCACATCAAAAAGGCGGGCCGAGGCCCGCCGTTTTGATCGAACTGTCGCTGATGGAGCGGGTGCCCGGGCGGAGCGAGGCTCCACCCGGGCCTGAAGTCACTTCTTGGACTTCTTGGCCTTCTTTGCCTTCTTCGCCTTTTTCGCCTTCTTCGCTTTCTTAGCCATAGCATCCTCATTTGGGTTAATGGATGGAAACGCGACACGAGGCATGCTCGGCGGAGGGCCAACCTCGCAACATCCTCGAATGCGATCCCAACAGATTCGCAGGCTGCTGCCCCGCACTGTCACGCCGGTGTCATTACGTTATCCACAGTTGTTATGCGTTTTGATACGCGATTTCACCGGCGCGATGCGATCAGCGTCACCAAAACGCTTGGCGCGCGGGGAGCGAACGCGCCGTCAGGGTTAACGACGCGCCGACCGGCAAGCGCATCCGCACCGATCCAAAACAGCCGCGGGCGTCGCCGCCGCGCCGTTCATCAATTCAAAACCACAGCTGTGGATTGCGCCGTCGCGGTGAGAGTCCGTTAAGCGTCGCGGTTGCATCTTGCGCAGCCAGACAAGGGGGATGTGATGGGCGGGCTGTTCGACAACGAGGGAGATGGCGCCATGCGCGTTCTGGGTTCGCGATGCTGAACGTTCCGACGCTGTGGACGGTGTTCGTCATCAACTTTCTCGCGCTCGGCCTGATCTGGGCCTACGTCATGCGCAGCTATCCCAAATTCGAGGCCGCGCGGTTCTGGACCGCGCTCGGCGTTCGCCGCGGCCGCCGGTGCTGCGCTGGCGATGCTGCGCTTCGCTGTGGATTCGCTGATGCCGCTGCTGGCCGGCGGCACCGTGCTGATTTTCGCCGCCTGCCTCGCCGCGATGGGCATCAAGCGGTTTTACGGCCAGCCGGTCTCGTGGCGCGGCACCGCGCTGATCATCGGATTGAGCTTTGCCGGCACTGACGTTCTTCATCGTCGGCTACGACAGCGTGTCGATGCGGATCCTGATCTATTCGCTGGGCCAGTCGCTGCCGCTCGCGCTGACGCTGAAGCTGTTGCTGTCGCGGCAGGACGGCCGCAAAAATCCCGGCGCCCGGCTCGCCGGCATCGTCGCCATTCTCATCATCGCCATTTATGCCATGCGCGCGGTGGGCAACCTGCTGCATATCGGCGTCGAGTTCTCGTTCAGCCGTTCCAACCCGTTGCAGTGCGGTCGCTGGTGCTGCTGCTGATCTTCCTGTCGATGGCGTGGAATTTCGGCTTCCTGCTGATGGCGATCGACCGGCTGCGCAACGAGGTCGCCGATCTGGCGCTGCTCGACGATCTCACCGGCGTCGGCAACCGCCGCATCTGTTGCAGCGCCTGACCGAGGAATGCGCCAGGTCCGAGCGCAGCGGCGAGCCGTTCGCGCTGCTGGTGATCGATCTCGACGGCTTCAAGGCGATCAACGACACCCACGGCCACGCCGCCGGCGACGCCTGCCTGCAGCATTTCACCCTGATGGCGCAGACCCGGCTGCGGCCCGGCGACATGCTGGCGCGCACCGGCGGCGACGAGTTCTGCGTCGTGCTGCCGGCCTCGACGCTGCGCGAAGGCGCCATGATCGCGCGCCGCATCCTCGATGTCTGCCGCGAGGACGCCGAAGCCTGCGTCGGCGCCGATATCCCGATCGCGGTCTCGATCGGCGTCGCGCAATGGACCCGGGAGATCGGCGCGATTTCCGGACCGGCTGATCGCCGCCGCCGACCATGCGCTTTACGTCGCCAAGAACGACGGCAAGAACCGCCATGCGGTGTACGACCCGTCGCCGCCGCTGGCGCCCGCCTATGAAGCAGCGATGCCGGAGCCGGCCCTGCGCAAGCACGCGTGAGCGTGCTATCGGTTCGCGTTCACCGGGACCTCAACCATGATTCGCCTGCTGGCGATGGCGCTTGGCGTCCTCGCGATCCTTGCGCCGGCGTCGGCGCAAACGCCCGAACTCGCGACAATCGCGCGCGCCTCGGGCACGCCCGAGATTCCCGGCCTGAAGATGGTCTGGCTGGCGCCGTGGGGCGAGGTGTCAAACGCCCATCCCTGGCGCAACATCATCGTGCACCAGACCGAGGGACCGGCCGGCTCGGCGCGCGGCGGCGCGCGAGCGCAAGCGAAAAACCCGACCCGGCGCGGCGTCACCGTCTGGGTGGAAACCGACGGCACGGTGTACTGGGCGGTGCCGGAAAACCTGGTCCCGACCCACACCGACGGCGCCGATCGCAACGACAACAAATATATCGACAACGGCCCGACCTTTCATCAGGTCAACGCGCAACACCTCGATCGGGGTGGAATTCGCCGGCAATTATCCCGACGTGACGCGCGGCGCCACCGAGGCGCAGATCGCGGCGTGGCGGATTCTGGTGCGGGTGCTGCGGGCGCGCTACGGCATTCCCGCCGAGCGGGTCTATGCCCATGACTGGATCGACTACAAGGACGCCCGCTATTGCGAAGGCTGCGCGCTGGCGACGCTGGCGCGGCAGGCGGAGTTAGCACCGTAGAGTGGGCGCCTCCTGAGACGCGATGCGTAGCACCACATGCGGCGTCATACGCGGGCTTGACCCGCGTATCCATCGATCTTCCGAAGACTCTTGCAAAGAGAATGGATGGCCGGGTCCAGCCCGGCCATGACAACCAATTCCCGCCCCAACAAAAAAGCCGGCGTTACCGCCGGCTTTCGTCACTTGTCGCTTGTCGCCGCGAAAATCAATGCGCGGCTTGCAGCGTGGCTTCTTCCTGCCGGGCGATGGTGCCCTTGACCGCCGACTGCACCTTCTCGAAGGCGCGGACTTCGATCTGCCGCACCCGTTCGCGCGACACCCCGAATTCGGCGGCGAGGTCTTCCAGCGTCATCGGATCTTCCGCCAGCCGCCGCGCCTCGAAGATGCGGCGTTCCCTCGGGTTGAGCACGCCGATGGCGCCGTTCAGCGCCTCGCGGCGATGATCGAACTCCTCGTGCTCGGCCATGATGGCTTCCTGGTTGGGCGAGTTATCGACCAGCCAGTCCTGCCATTCGCCGGCCTCGCCGTCGTCGCGGATCGGCGCGTTGAGCGAGGCATCGCCGCCGAGGCGGCGGTTCATGTCGACAACGTCCTGGGCGGTGACGCCGAGGCGCTTGGCGATCAGCTTCACCTGGTCGGGGTGCAGATCACCCTCGTCCAGCGCCGAGATCTTGCTCTTGGCCTTGCGCAGGTTGAAGAACAGCTTCTTCTGGTTCGCGGTGGTGCCCATCTTCACCAGCGACCACGAACGCAGGATGTACTCTTGAATCGACGCCTTGATCCACCACATGGCGTAGGTAGCGAGCCGGAAACCCTTTTCGGGCTCGAACCGCTTCACCGCCTGCATCAGGCCGACATTGCCTTCCGAGACCACCTCGGAGATCGGCAATCCGTAGCCGCGATAGCCCATGGCGATCTTGGCCACGAGCCGGAGATGGCTGGTGACAAGGTGGTGTGCCGCGTCGCGATCGTCATGCTCGCGCCAGCGTTTGGCGAACATGTATTCCTGCTGGGGCTCCAGCATCGGAAATTTGCGGATCTCGGCGAGGTACCGGGAAAGGCCGGATTCTCCGTTGAGAATCGGCAGGGTAGCTGTACGGGCCATTTTAGCGCCCTCCAGTGGTTCAGGCCCCCGATAGCGGCGGGCCAGGCAGACGACCGCTGTGTTAAAGCCAGTCGCTCTGCGATGTTCCGCGTTGGGTATTCAACGCAGGTGCAACATACACCAAATCGGACGGCATTTGGAAGGATAGCGGCCGTCACGTCCCCGTGTGGCTGATATAACCTATTGGCATAGCGTGGTTTTTTCCGGAGCCCTGCGTCATTGCGTCGCTCGCAGGGTTTCCCTCAGCCGGCTCAGGTCATCGGGCAAATCCGAAATCCACTCCAAAATCGCCCCGGTTCGGGGGTGTTCCAGCGCCAGGAGGTATGCGTGTAGCGCTTGCCGTCCGAGGGCGACGAGGGCGGCCTGGCTCTGCGGGCCGAGATGGCTGGCCTTGGTCTTGAAGTGTGGGCCATAGACGCCATCGCCGAGCAGGGGATGGCCGATATGGGCGAGGTGCACCCGGATCTGGTGGGTGCGTCCGGTCTCGAGCTGGCAGGCCAATAGCGCCGCGATCGGCTTGCCGTCGCGTCCCTCAAAGGATTCCTGGATTTCCCAGTGGGTGATGGCCTCGCGGCCGCAATCGCGCACCGCCATTTTCTCCCGGGCATAGGGATGCCGGTCGATCGGCGCATCGACGGTGCCGCGCTGGCGATTGGGCAGGTCCCAGGCGAACGCCATGTAGCCGCGCCGCATCGCGCCGGTGCGGCCGTGGTCGGCGAATTGCTCGGTCAGCGATTTATGCGCCCGGTCGTTCTTCGCCGCCACCATCAGTCCGGTGGTGTCCTTGTCGAGCCGGTGCACGATGCCCGGCCGCCTGACCCCGCCGATCCCCGAAAGGCTGGCGCCGCAATGCGCGATCAGCGCATTGACCAGCGTGCCGGTCTCGTGCCCGGCGGCCGGATGCACCACCAGCCCCTTGGGCTTGTCGATGACGATGATGTCGTCATCCTCATAGACGACATCGAGCGCGATATCCTCGCCCGCGGGCTCGGCGGCGATCGCCTCCGGCACGTCGATTGTGATCGTATCGCCGGCGGCGACATGATAAGCGGGGTCGCGGACGGGGGTGTTCTTGAGAGTGACGGAACCCGCGAGGATCAACGCTTTCAGCCGCGAGCGCGACAGCGCTTGAAGCCGCACCGCGAGCACACGGTCGAGCCGGGTCGAGCCCTCGTCGCCGGCGACGATGACCTCATGCCTCTGACCGCTGTTCGACGACGAGCCTTGTTCCAACGAAGAGCCTTGTTCCAAAAAAAGAGCCTTGCATGACTGAAACTGTTGCGCCCGAACCGACCCAAGAGCAGGCCGCATTGTTCGCGCGGGTGCGGCGGCTGATGCTGATTGCGGGCCTGACCACGGCGCTGGCGGTCGCGGCCGTTCTCATCGCCATCGGCTACCGCCTTTTCCACGCCGAGGGAAGCGCTGTCGCGACCGATACTACGGCGACGCTGCCGAAAGGCGCCCGCATCGTCGCCACCGGCGTCGCCGGCAACCGGCTGGTGGTGACGCTGGACATTGGCGGCACGACCGAAATCCGCACCTTCGACGCGCGCAGCCTGAAGCCGGCCGGCCGGCTGAAATTCGTCAGCGAACCCTGACGCCCGATCCGCCAGGCAGGCTCTCGGGCCCACCCCGATGGTCCGGGCATGGGGCCGTCAACCCCGGCTTGCAGCCGGCGGATTTCAAGGCTATTCCCTCTCGTCCGCTCCCTTCGTCTAGCGGTTAGGACGTCGCCCTCTCACGGCGAAAACAGGAGTTCGATTCTCCTAGGGAGCGCCAGTCTTTTCAAGGGCTTGGCCTTTCCAAAACAGACTTCAGACAGGCTTTTGGGAAGGTTTTGGGGAAAATCCATGGGCGTCCACGAGCGTCCATTCTCTCAAAATCAGCATTCACTTCCACCTATCAGTTAAGCAATCGCTGAGTGATTTGGCGGGTTTGCGCAGCCCAAAAGGGAGCGTTAGGAACTCTTTGTGGTCCAAATGCGAATCCGAAATGTTGGGACAGCAGCAAACATGACCGCTTTGACAATTTTACGAAGGAGCGTCGATCTAGCGGATTGCGAGCGTCACGACGAATTTGCGCCACGCGAAACAACCGCGGACAACAAGCGTCATTCTTACGCGCCGTTGCGGTATGCGCCGTTTTACTATCAGGCCAATCCAAATCCGTTGCAAAACCCGAGACTTTCAAAAGCGGCAATAGAGGAATTCATTCGCACCTCAATCAAGGGTCCAGGTATCGTCAAATGTTGGATTGACTGGGACTCGATGCGTATTGTGGTTCGTGGGACTTTCGTCAGCGATAGCGAGGATGATTTCGTCGATGAAAATTTCGCACCATACGAGGTTAGGAAGCAACTGGCATCCAATACCGGAGGAGTGCGGGAAGGGTGCGAACTGCTCGTCAACCAAGTGGAATCCGTCTGGGCAAGGATGGAGGAGCGGTTTCGACGCGCGGTGGAGCAAGGGCATTGCAGAATTTTTGCACGTTGCGACAAAGCCCACGCATCTAAATTTACTCAAATTACCGCGGATGCATTTGAGCTCTTCGAGGTTGTTGACTGGAAAAAGGGAATTGCCAAGCGGGGAGATCAGGATTGGTTATTCGCTCTTTATGCCGCTCCTCCACTTCCTCAATCGACCGTTGCTCCCGGGTTATCCGCCTCCGCTACTTCCATTCCAGAACCGTCATTGCAACCCTTAGAGCAAGGGCAGATCGATACCTCCTCCAAGAAAGCTGCGCGAGAAATTGTTGCAAGGGTCGAGCACGCTGCAATTGAACCAAAGGTGTTCACTATCAAGGAAGCCGTAGCTTATTCCAAAATAGGTCGATCAGTACTTTACAAACGAATAGAGCAAGAAGAGATCATCGCTCAAAAATCCGGCAGACGCACATTGATAAGCAAAGAAAGTATAGATTCATATTTGAAGAGCCTTCCGACGAAGACGGCTGTAAAACGGGAGGCATAATCCTGGGTTGGCTTCATAGAGCAGGTGACTCTTAATCATCGGGTCCCAGGTTCGAGCCCTGGTGCGCCCACCATCCAGTCTTAGGGTTCAAAGCTTCGCAAGCAATCTCGCAGTTCGTCCGCGGAAATCGGGGCTTTCTCGCTTCCGGCGGGTCTCTGAATCTGTCTCTGCCAGGTGATGAGCCGGCTTTTGCCGGCCTGTCTCCGCGGAGGATATTTCCGTTCCCGGCGCAGGGCGGAGACCGGTTCGATGACTGGATGGTGGGTCACCAGTTTGAGCCCAACTGTCTCCACCATTCGTCCTTCGCAAACCACACCGTTCCTGTAAGCCGCCTGATATGCGCGCAGAAATGGGGACTTTCTCGTTTCCCGAGCGTCTCCAACTCAGTCTCTGCTGGCTGGTGCGCCGATTTTTGCGGGTCTGTCTCTGCGATGAAGAATTCCGTTCCCGGGGGCTGGGCTGGGGTGTGAATCCCGACCGCAATCAGAGCCGCAAATGCGGTTTTCGAGCCAGCTTAATTCGAGATGTCAGGCAGGCTCTGAGGTTATTCTGGATTAAGGCCGAGGGCTTCGAATTGCCGGCTCCATTCCGTCGGCGGATCGCGAAGCCGTTCCACGCCGATACCGCGGGGCAGGCGACCTTCTATGGCTGCCGTGACAAGGTTGGGAGCCAGGAAGGCCAGTGAGATCGTCATGTTGACCTGCCGAACGCTGCATTTCTCGCGCCTACAAAGCTCGGTGACGTTGGTTACTCGACCAGAGACGATATCCTCCAGCCATCGGCGGCCTTTGGCGATGGCGCTGACCAAACGTGCCCGGCGCTCGAATTGCTCCGGTCGGACGTCGCTCCGAGACGTATTATGCGGCAGCAGGATCCGGCGGGCTCTCTTGGACGGCGGTTTGTGCCAAGGAATCGTGAGCCGCGTCTGATCATCCGGGCGATCGGGTGCTTCGTCCGTCGTCATCCGACTTAAGTCGAACGACTAGCCTATCCCTGTGCACAACAATCCCTGCGACCAGCTCTGCGAGGACGTCGCGGTCCTCGAACGAGCAGCGCTATATGTCGAGCCGTCCTTGCTTGGCGGCAAGATGCTCCTCCAGGAATTTAGACGATGGCGTCTTCGATGTCAGCGGCAGGAACGCGGGAGATCGATCCGGCTGACGCGGTCTTGGCCTCGCCATGCAGGACAGGCGTCGACGCATAGTAGCGATAGCGAATGCCGGCCTTGGTGGCGTGGGTTGGAATCATGCGATGGCCGGCATCGTCAAACAGCAATCCTGTCAGCAAGTGGTCGGATTTGTTGCGTACGACGGTGCGGTGGGACCATTGGGCGAGCGATTTCTGTCGGACTGCCTCAAACAGCGCGCGATCCATGATCGGAGGCTGCCCGCCCGGCAGGATCTCGTTCTTGTATTTGACCTCGCCGATATAGAAGTGATTGCTCAGCAGGTAGTACAGCGCGCCGCGACCGAACGGGATCCCGCCGCGCGTCGTTCCCGTGGAGAGCAGCCTGGTTTTGGTCCGGATGTTGCGCTCTCTGAGGTCCCGTAACAGTTCGTTGACGCTGCCAAGTTCGAGGTATCGCCGGAAGATGGATCTGACCAGTTCAGCTTCTTCTTCGACGATGGCGATTTTGCCGTCCTTCATCTCATAGCCAAGGGGCAGGGTGCCTCCGACCCACAGGCCCTTGCGCTTGGAGGCCGCGATCTTGTCCCGGATCCGCTCGGAGGTGACCTCCCGTTCGAACTGGGCAAAGGACAGGAGCACGTTGAGGGTCAGCCGGCCCATCGAGGTCGTGGTATTGAACTGCTGGGTCACCGAGACGAATGAGACGCCGTGGGCATCGAACAGCTCGACCAGCTTGGCGAAGTCCGCGCAGCGACCTCGTCAGGCGATCGACCTTGTAGACGACGATGACGTCAATCTTCCGGGCGCGGATATCGTCCAGCAGCCTCTGCAGGTCGGGTCGGTCGGTGGACCCGCCGGAGTACCCCCCATCGTCATAGCGGGACCGGATCAGGGTCCAGCCGGCGTGGGCCTGGCTTTTGATGTAGGCGGAGGCGGCATCGTATTGCGCGTCCAGTGAGTTGAACTCCTGGTCGAGCCCGTGGTCGGTGGAGACCCTCGTATAGATCGCGCAGCGGACCGGCTTTGACGGAGGGAGCCTTCATGGCCGAGCCTCCATCGCCGGTCGAGTCCTCTTTGTCCCGAAGGCCAAAGAAGCGCGGGCCATTCCACTTCGTGCCGGTGATCGCGAAGGCGACCTTGGAGAGGCTGTCATAGGTCTGGCCGTTCCAGGCGAAGCCGTCAGCCATCACCATCACCCGCTGCGACTGTCGATCCCACTCCCGGACCAGAACCGTACCGGGAGTAAGCTCGGTCCGCTTCTGGTCAAAGCTGGCCAGTCGGGCGGACATGGCCGGTCCTGCTTCCTTCGCAACCGTTCGATCCAGCACCTGCAGGGTTGCGTGGTCGAGATCGCCAAAGCGGTCGGCCTGAAGCGATAGGCGATGACCGCAAACAACAAGTGCCGCGTCAAATGAGCGGGGGCCTGTCTCTGAAAGACGCTCTGCCAGCGCGCACGTAATCCCTCTCAGATCGAGACCGCGCAGATGCGCGATCTCGTCCTCAACGGGCCTTTTGGTTGACGTGCCGCCGTTGCGACGTTTTCTCTCTCATCGCATCAGGCCGCCTGCTGCGCCCGGTCAGCAGCTGCAGCGAAGCTTTACTATCTTTGATGCGATAGACCCGACCCTTGTCAGTCTGATCTGAAACAAGATTAAGTCCGAGCTTCTTGCGGACGATGCCGGCGAGGAAGCCGCGCACCGAATGCTGCTGCCAATCTGTCAGCACCAGATCGCCGCGATCGTAGCACCAGAGGGTTTCCGAACATCGCGATGACGCGGCCATGCTTGGTATTGGATCCCGCAGCTGGTCGGGATGGTGCAGTCGGTCGCTTGCGAGCCACGCGCTTGGCGGACTTTCGGTCGGTCGAGCGGGCTCGCAGCCTTTGGCTTGGATTTCGGTTTAGTCATGGGATCCTCTGAGATTTGCGCGACGCCATCCGCCGCACCACCTCAGCCCCGCCCGGCAAATCGCCCGGCAGGGCAGGAAACCGAAGCAGGCCTGAGCCCCCCTGAGTCACCACAGCAACGCTCCGTTCAGGCCCGAATTCCAGTCAATTCCGAGCAATATTTTCTCGCCGGTTGGGTCGCGAATGCGATAGTCATTCGTAGATTTCGAATCCTCCCAGGTCAGCCAGGCAGTCCTGAAGCCAAAGATAGAACCCCTCAAAGGCGAGAAAAGCGCGCTGTTGGCGGGCTTTTGCAATTCGGCGCCGGTCTCTGAACTCTCAAATTGGAGAACTCGTAGGCCATTTCGGGAAAAGTCTCCGGCGACTACCGCGAATATTCCCGTTTTCGGGAGACTTTCACTGGAGACCCGGTTCGATCTCCACTGCGTGCGGGGGCCGGGCGTCGATGTCGTTGGCTTCTCCGGCCGGAACGTCTGGTATTGGGAATCCGACAGACGGACTTCTTAACGAGGACGTTAGTCGATTTGCGAACTGATAAGGTTTCTAACAAAAGCTAATCGGCCTGGATCCGCTGGGCACCAAGTGCGCGAAACCTTGCGATGCACGTCAGGCTATCGCATAACTTTAGGTTGTGAGATCATCGCACATAGGGAATCGCCACCAGCGCATCCTCGAAGAAATGGAGAGCCACTCCCAACGGGGGCCACCAATCAAAATGTCAGGTTACACGCCAACCCACATTGGGATTCCGAAAAATCACGCTGATTTCGAACGCAACTCTGTCG
>CAVTIW010000001.1:0-1170304 GCA_963734795.1 uncultured Alphaproteobacteria bacterium | reverse complement strand
ATAACGTTAGTCTTCCAACGGGCCGTCTGCGCGAGCAGTGTTTCGATCCAGCCGGGTTCAAGCCGGATGATCTCCTCTGGACGGTCCAGACTGATGCAGGCGCCAAGCTCCTTGGCCGCTTGATGCATCGCCGGAAAGGCCTGGACACCTGGATCGAAAGCCCTGCGCACTTGGCCGCCGGTCCGGAAACGCGAGATTTCGTCGGTGAGCAGGCCGACGATATGGGCGAGTAGATGCTCCGGCGGCACGCCCTCGATCTGGAAAGGCATCGACCGCGGCCTGCAGGCCCTCGGCCCATTCGATAAGGGACGCGATGCGCGACGGCTTGCTGTCCAGCCCCCGCCACAAGCGCTCCATGCCGGCAAATCTCGGTCTGAGCGCCTCTAGTTCGCGCAACAGGCCGCCGAGTTCCTGAAGCACGACGAGGTCACGGCCGATTTCGTCCGGCACGCCTTCGTCTTCCCTGCAGTACGGTTTGAGATGGAGACGGACCTTCTTTTTGCGGCCGTTGCGCACCAGCACGTTCGAAGCGCAGGCTTCGGTCCATTCGCGTTGCAGGGCAGGAAGATCAAGCAATGCTGCCTTAAGATCGTACCGGGTCGAAAGTTCTGACGCTTTCGCGTCGACGCGATGGACCGTGTCTGCCAGCGCAGTCAGCGCGCGAACGCGTTCAGGGGCAGGCGCGATCGAGACTGGCGATCAAGAACGTTTTGTCAGAGGTATTAGCGCGCACAAATGATTGCCAGGAGAGATCAATGGATTGGTTTGAAATACTTACGGGATTTCGCGAGACGAGCTACGACGACACGCGTGCCAAGCTCAAGGTAGAAGGCAGCCATTTAGAATTGCAGGTAAACGGGAAAACCTATCGTATCGGCGAGCTTGAGCTGGTGTCGCTGCAGGCTCTGCGCGAGAGGGTTAGATCCGCTGGCGCCTTGCCCAGGCCGCTCAAGGTAAGTGTAGTGACCGGCGACATCCGGCATATGCATCGGTCCCCCGATAACGCTGGGGCCTTGTTCCAAGTCGCCTCCCAGTTCAACCTGCTAGAGATGGTCTCGCCCACTGTGAACCCGGAGCAGGGCGTTACCCGCTACGAACACGATCGTACGCAAGGCCCAGCATGCGCAATAGCCGCCGGGTGCGGCCACGATCTATCGTAACTACTTCGCACCAGTAGACGGCAGCTACGGCCAGACAGCAATACGGCAGCTCGACGGGTTGGCCGATCTCGGCGAGGCTTTGAGCGCGGCACTCAATAAGCCGGTTGATGCATTATGGGAAATGCTGAACGGTTACGCATTGTGCACCCAAGCTGGGCTCGATGCTATTACACAGCACCTGCGGGGGCTGCGACCTGAGCAGGTTGATATCCTGCGTGGTAAGCTATGCATCGGGGTACACAGCGACGTGGAAGTCACCGATGCCGTGGGAGGAACGTCGGCCGCTAGTCTCGCAAGCGTTTTGCTCTGCTCTGCCGGTAGCTTACGCTCGTGTGCCGTCGGCGCACTGGAAGCCGTTCGCATCGCTGGTTTTGGATGCGGCCTACGAGGCCACGATGTTGGCTGCTGTTCTGCAAACAAACAGCGAGGTGTATCGAATGTTGTTCTGCTCACATTCCTCGGCGGAGGCGCATTTGGTAACGAAGATGAGTGGATTTACGCGGCTATCCGGCGGGCGTTAAAGATGATGTCGGGTTTTGGACTTGATGTGAGGCTCGTAAGCTATGGGACGCCGTCGCGAGAGTCCTGAAAATGGTGAAGGATTTTGAATAAAGTTCAGAAGTCGGAACCGCGACTATGTGCAGAGGTTCCGCCCATCTTTCAAGTTCGAACGACCCTTTCTCGTCACTACCGAGTTGCTCCTGAAGAGCAATCCATACCCGCGCTCGAAATTCAGGGTGGACTTTTATTGGATAAAGCGTTTGCCAAGGATATCTATCCAGTAGACGAAGTGCGGCCTTCCAAGAATTGACTTCAGCCGACTTATGAAGAACCGGCTTTTCACCGATAAGATCATACGTAGCAGATTTACCAACCGATCTAGAAAATGTCCACCATTGTGGCGCGTTCCAATTAATAGAATGGAGCCACCCTCGGCACCCACTTCAACGACGACTTCATCTTTGTCCATGATGATTTGTCAACCCTCCGGCTTTTTCTTCATTGGCTCGTATAGCATACCCGGAGGCTCGGATTTCCGCCCCTCCATCAGCACTCATCGCCGAACTGTTCAATCACCTCAGCGGCGTTGCGGTATTTTTCGATGCGATCAATGTCGTTCTGCGTAGGTTGGCTGATACGTGACAAATTCGAATTATCTCTCAGGGTCCTCTAGTTTGACTTGCCGACCGATCGGATTGGCGGCTGCGCGTCGAACGAAAGCGTCATAGTCTTCCCCCTCGCGCTTTGTCACAGATTTGATCGCCGCGATAACCGTTTCGGAAAAGCCTTCACCTCTCGAGCCGGTCGAATGACCACCCGGGGCAATCCTCGCAAACGTCGTGTAACACCGCGACGATGCGTTCATCGGGGAGAGAGACGAGCATCATACGCAGGGGGTGGAGAATATATGGCGATCCGCCTTTGTCCTTAACGCGAGCATGACCTTCGGCGGCGATGACGATGGCCCGTTCTAAAGTGCTCATGTTTCACTTTCTTGGCCGAAAGGCTTCTTAATCTCTTCACCACAGAACAATTGTAACGGAAATCGCCGTACTTATCGCAGAAACGCGGCATTTGGGAATCCCTCCTGATTGCGAGCACATCCCCAACTTCGAAATCGAGCTTGCGGCCGGAGAGCCCTGACCTCATATTGAGCAAGCATCAAGAGCAGGGCTGACGCCCTCGCCAACCTGCCAAACCTGGGCAAGGTGGTTTCCCGCAAGGGAGATGCGGCCACTTCGGCAACGAAACGGGTCGCGAACGTCAGCCCTCCTCGGATCAAACCGATGGAGGGATTTTTTTATGTCAAATTTGCCAGAACGATTCTGGGCAGAAGTCAAAGTCCGATACGGAGGCGTCGAGTTTACCGGAAAGCAACAGACCAGCCGAACCGACCGCGAAGCAAGAGACCGTTCACGATCAAGTTATGAAAGAAATATCCAAGAATCCAAAGTGGTCGGAAGCAAAGAACTTTGGGACCGGGTTCGTGCTCGGTGGGATGAAGCCATCGAGTGGGAAAGCGGCTGCATTCGGAACCCTATTAACATCGCTACGACAAGATGAGCCAGCCCTCGGCAACTTGTCCGTTACGGATCAGATTGGCTTAGGACTGCACTCGCTCATTTGATCTAAATCGATGAACGGCGCAGAGCTGAAAATGCATTCGAAGATGCGTATTGCATTTTTGAAGTTGGTCGCGCCTATTTCCAATGCCTCGCGCCTTCCTTCGGAGCATATTTGCGATGTGAAGCGGTTTCGGAAAAGTTCGTTCCCGAAATGGGAGCTATCCAAGGATTTGCTCCGGACGGAGCCGGATTCCGGCACAACCAACATCCGAAACGTGAAAAGCAAACATTGGACGCGATGGCTCGGCGTCGAGAACCGCTGTGTGGTGCCGTTCAACTCAGTGAGTTCAACAAGGGGGAGGGCGGTGACATATGGTTCGCGCTCGGCGAGTCGCCGACCACTGGCCTGCTTGCTTCGCCGGCATCTGGACCAACTGGACGTCGGTCCGTAAGGTCAAGGAGGGCGAGACCACCAACGATATATCTTTGCGTTCCTGACCACCGAGCCAAACGCCGAGGTCGGCGCCATCCACCCCAAGGCGGTGATGCCGGTCATCCTGACTACGCCGGACGAAGTCGAGACCTGGATGACCGCGCCTCCGGAAGAAGCCCTGAAGCTGCAGCGACCGCTGCCGGACGGCTTGCTCCGGATCGTCGCCCGTGGCGCCAAGGAAGACGCGCTACCAGTCGCTTAGGCACACAATGGAAAACGGGCAGAAAACGCAAATGTCCTACTTCCTTTTGACGGGCGCGGGCTTCAGCAGGAACTGGGGCGGATGGCTGGCCGAAGAAGCCTTCGAATTTCTGCTCGGCGAAGTAGAGCACGACGATGACCTCCGCAAATATCTTTGGAAGTCGCGAGACGAAAGACTTGGATTCGAGGCTGCTCTTGCGCAGTTGCAGGCCCGCTACGAAACGAAGTTCGACGGACAGGTCGAGCAGGATTTGCGCAACCTCACAAGCGCTATCCTCAGGATGTTCGCCGCCATGGGGCGCGAATTCCACTCCGGCCAAATCGAGTTTCAGACGACCCATGTCCAAAGGACGGTCAGCCTCTTCCTATCGCAATTCGACGCGCTCTTCACGCTCAACCAAGACACTCTTCTAGAAGATCGCTATTTTCGGTCGGTGACGGACAGGTTCGTAGATTGCTACACGCCGGGGCTGAAGGATACCGAGTACCTGCTGACCATCGGCATGACGGCGGACCCGTACTTCAGGCTGAAGACGCCTGACAGCGACAACGTTCTGGCCTTGTTCCCAACCTTCAACCGTACTTCAAACTGCACGGATCGATCGACTGGCTCTACGAAAACGAGATGTTGCTCATCTTGGGCGGCGGCAAACAGGAAACATCGCCAAGCATCCTCTCCTGAAATGGTATCACGACACGTTCTCGCGCAGCATCTCCGATCCCGGCGCTAGGACCATGATCATCGGCTACGGTTTTCGCGATGGGCACATCAACGAAATGCTGATTCAAGCGGCCCGGTTGAGTACGAAGTTTTTCATCATCGACTACAACGGCACGGATGCCATCCGCCCGGACAAAGCTGCGATTTCGCAGGAAGACTACGAACTATTGCGTTCGAACGTGATTGGCGCTTCGCGCCGCCCCTCGGCGAAATATTCGGCGACGCCGGTTCGGGTGAGTTCGGAAAGTTCGACAAATTTTTCGGCTACTCGCTTCTGCATCGAAAGCCGAGATCGGAGCAATTAAAATGAGAAAGCAATCTCCGGCGCGGAAAACCGGCTCGAACGGGTAACGAACTTGCTGGGGGGGAAATCGTTTGGTCGGTATGCACTTAACCAAAAACTGGCCTATGCTACCTTCAATTGAACAAGACTGGGCGAGGGGACGATGCGCTTTCAGCGATCGGAGGGGTTGACGGCATCTGAACAGGTGCTCGCAGCGCTTTGCGACAAGTCTTTCCTGAAGATGTGGACCTATCCCAACCTGTCAGAAAACCGAGTAAGGAGCTTACCGATCTGCTGGTCGTGTTCGGGAACGACGTAATTATTTTTTCCGACAAGTCGTGCAGCTATCCAAACACCGGTAATGCCGACCTGGACTGGTCGCGCTGGTATAATCACTCTATTGCTCACTCCGTCAGGCAAATCGCCAAGGCAGAGAAATGCATTTTGTCGAATTCCGATAAGGTTTTTCTCGATGCGAAGTGCCTTCAGAAGCTTCCCATTGATCTGCCAAGCGCCCCCGAGATGCGCGTGCACCGGATTTGCGTTGCGGTAGGTGCTCTCGATCGCGCGGAAGCCGAAACGGGGACGCGGGCGTTGAGGATTGAGCCGGCAGTCTTGAATGACGCCGTTCGCTTCACCGTGGGTACGACCGATAAGGCGACGGGGTGGGTCCACGTGTTCGATGAAGAAAGCCTGGCAACTGTCCTCGCCGAACTCTCGACGGTCACGGATTTCATCAACTACCTGAACAGCAAGGTCGCGCTAACTCAAACCAACTTTAAAGTTGCCAACGCCGAAACCGATTTGCTCGGCTATTACCTCTGGAATGACAGGGCATTTCCACCCTGGGACTATGATTATGGCCTTGACCCTAATCTCTGGGCGACGGTCGAGGCATCACCGGAATTTCTTGCGGGCAGGGAAGCAAACAAGGTCAGTCAGTTCTGGGATGGACTTCATCGAGTACATCAATGGTCACTACCTTAATGAGACGCTCGAATTTGGTAACGATCACACCATGTCCGACCATGAGAGGCTCGTGCGTACGCTGGCTGGCGAAACCCGCTTCCACAGAAGGGTTCTCTCGAAAGCTATCCTGCAGCGGGGGGAGTTTGCGAAAAAGCAGGCGATCAGCACACTGCTGCCATCCGATCAGCCGGACGTCAGTTATGTTCTGTATATCGGGAAGGGCGACCAGGGAAAGGATCATGCAGCGTACCGTGCAGATCGCGCCAGGGAGCTTCAGATGCGATGCCATGCTGCAAAGGCCGTCACTCCTGAGAAACGCTTCATTGTCGGGATCGCAATGGATGCTCGCGGCGTTAAGGGATCGTCAGAGGACTTCATCTGCCTCGATACGGGCGAGTGGACGGCTGAAGATATTCAAAGGGCGCAGCAACTGCGAACCGACTTGGGATATTTCAAGGGTGGTAACGCAATTCTGTCCAGCCTGTCCGAGGACGAATCCCCGGGAAGCCGGCGAGCTGTGGATGTACCCAAACTGGCGGAAGCGCTTTCCACCCTTACCGTTTCCGAGTCAGTCGAACTCGCCGGGATGCTCAGGACAAAATGGAAAATTTCGTAAGGGAAGAACTATGGCCAAGCGGGCAACAACTGCCTTGGGAAAAATCGTTCACATTGAACTGCCAGCGCATCAGCAGAAGGATTACCTCCGGCTCTGGACGAGCAGGAACGACCTTGAAAAGGCCCGCGCGTTTGCGAAGCATATCCTGAAAAAACGTCTCCACCAGGGGCACGTCAGAAGCAAAGGCGCCTATTTTCAGTCTAAGGCATTTGCGACGGCGCTGGTCACCTCCTACGCACGGGCATTCACCGAGCCGAGGAATTGGGAATCGAAACTCCTGTCGTTCGTTAGTCCGACGAAGGAGCAACTAGCATTGCACGAGTTGATCCTCAAGGCGCGAAACCAGCTCTTCGCTCATTCGGATTTGCGACACTTCAAGGTGACGTCCGGAAGGCTTGGATATCGGCGCATGGAAACGATAAAGATCAAAATACTTCGACTTTGATGGCGGTCAGGTCACCAGGCTGGAGCTTTTTATTATCCGCCTGCACGTCGCGATAAATCTAAGAATGACCCTCATGGTCGATGCCGCCGAGCTCAAATCTCAGCCTGCGCAGTAACGCCTCAGTTATTGGCTATCAATCGGATCAGAATAGCTCACATCATGGAGACTTCAGCAGCAGGCGCGACGCCACATATCGGCGTGCTTCATGGTCTCCTTCGCGAAGTCGTGCGCCGACACCGAACTGATCAGCTTGTACGGATCGCCCTTTGACCGCGCGTTAGTGCGTTCTGCGAACCGCGTGCTTTCTTCTTCGCTCTTGAAGACGAAGGGAACGCTTCCATGTCGGTATTCGGAAAGGCCGTTCTTGACGCGACACCACGGCCTCCCGATAGCGTCGACGGCGACCCACCCCTCGGGATAGCGTTCGGCGGTCTCCGCCGCGAGATGGGCTATGTCCATGGCCTGCTTGGCGAAGCGATTGTGTTCATCGCTCGGTCCGCCGTCCCGGTGGTACTCGACACCACCCACGGTGGCGCGTCCTTGGAGCTCGAAGCGAAGGGTCAGAGCCGTAGTCGCGTCGAGGTTCCCGCCGACCTGTTCGAGAAGAATTCGGGAAAATTCGGTGGACGACACGATCTTCCCGTCTGTCAGGCTCGTCATCGAAGTCTGGCCCTCCTTTTCGGCCGAGCCGGACGGCGTCTCGACGCCGCCGATAGCCGATCGCAAACCCCGAAATGCGGCTGCAGTGCCGTCGAGATCCTGCCTAAGTTGCTCAGCCAAATTGGCGAGCGACGACGGCATGATGGTCATGCCGCCGCGTGTCGTTGGTCGAGGAATGCCTTCGTGTTCGATGGTCGGCAAGGTCGCGGCCGAATAGATATGTCGCCTCTTGGCCGAGACGCGGGTGAGCGTTCCTGAGTCGTCTAAAGGGGTGTCGGCGATGGTGGTCATGAACGCCGTGTGGCAAAGCCCTTCAAGGAATGCGCCATCGGGGGCCGCCCAATATTCTTCGAACACCATCGACAGGTCCGTGACGAGATCGGTCTCTGCGACGATGGGGATCTCGCGTTCCGCCACGCCGCTCATGTCGATTACTCTGGTCAGTTTCATCGCACCCAGCCGGTCGGTCATATGCAGCACGCCTTCTGCGCTGGTCTGCATGCTTCCCACGGCGATGACGACAAGCGCCGCGTCCATCGCGGCGCACCAGACTCGGCAGGCGACGGGCCGCCAGCAGGGCATCGAGACACGACGTAACGTGCAACTTGATTCCGATGAGACCGAGCCCATCCGCCAATTCGTGGCGGAAAGATTTGCTACGATATAGCTTCGCACGCGCTATTTCACTCTTACTCACCACGTTTCTCCGCTTTGGGTTAATCGCGCCTCGGTGGCGCATTCGTCACTCTCTGAGAGCGCAGCGAGATGAAAGTAGGGCCTGAGAAGGACTGTTAACTACGGCGCCGCTCGACGAGCAGGCCGCTTCCCGTTCGGTCACAACCGCCGCGAAGCGTCCCCTCGGACGATGTTCCTCAGGCACGGCCGAGGTATAAGTCGTAAATGCTCATTCCTCCGGGATTTGCGGTCTCAATATACCCTGAGATGCAGCGATCGTTCTTGAAGCGCGTCAAACATTCGCGCTTGAACTCGCCCAGCGATGAATCCAGGCGATCGGGGGCAAAAACAATCTCCGCGCAACTGAGCAGTCGATCGAGAATGGGTTCTCCATCTTTGCAAGCGTCTGGCAGCTCTCCGCGAGCCTGAAGTACCCGTCGTTCGACCCCGGCGAGCGCAGTCCGTCTATCATTCGCGAAATCGACGCGCCCCACGACTCCGTTCTGAGTCAAGCTTTCCACTTCAACTAAAAGACCAAGGCGGAACTCCTGACTCGCGACCTCCCTGACAAAATCGGCGTATTCGCGAAGGATCCCCAAGCGCATCTTTCCAACCACGACGTCGTCGGACATCGCGTCCGGTCGGTGCGCCGTAAGCGCCGATTGAAATTCGGCCTCCCATCCCCAGTTTTCGAAGCCGTCGAAATTTAAAAGTATCTCTGTGTTTCCGATCATCTTTTACCTTTCCTATCTTATGTTCGAGTTGCGTGGTTCCGAATTTCCTAGGCTACCTTCGACGTCGTGAGATCGTGCATGAACTTCGCGCCCGGTGACGCCTCGAATTTTGCGATTGCGCGCCGCGCGAGTCCCTTCGTCCTCGCCAAGTACTTATCCAGGATGGCTTGTACGTACTTCAAACTGTGCCCGGTGATTGTAGCTATCTCCTGCGGAGTGCAGCCCGCCTCCGATAGCAACGTAATGGCGGTGCCCCTTAAATCGTTGAAATGAAGATCGACATGGTCTTCCATGCCTTCAAGTTTGATTTTGTCGATGCCGGCGGCGACCATGGTTTGGTGCCATAGCCGGCAGAAATAGCGCTTCTTGAACGGACGCCCCGTCTTCGTGGTCAGAATGAACTCTGACGTTCGCGGCAGCTTGTCGAGCATTCGACGTAAAGCTTTTGTGGCAGAACGATGTTTTCTCGCGAGGGCCGTTACCATCTGCATCCGCCCCGATGGCAAGTCCGCTAAGGGAGAATGAGTCGGATCGTTCGATTAAATATCCGGACCAGAAAATGAGACCGACCCAGTCCCTACCGAGCCAAACGACGACGGCTGGTTGCAAGGCCGACCTGCCGACATCAATGTCGCGGGCTTCTCCGCTCAAGCGGTCGATCACGAAAGAACTCATTTTTCCATTCCATTACAACCTAATTCAGGTTACAAACGGGCGCAAAAACGCTTTATGTAACCTAGTGAAGGTTACTTCATTGACGGGACGCACGCAAGCTCGTAGTTTTCGAGATGGTTAACATGCGAGTCGGGGGCCAAGTGCGCCGAAACTGGAGAGATGATGCTCGGGCCGCACTGGCACATTTGAGCCAGGTGGGACATGGCGAACGGGATAGGGAAATGCACGTGATCGCCCACGCATTGGGTGAGCATACGGACACCACCGCGCTGCGTAGGACAATTTTCGCGTACGAATTTCTGCAGAGTTTGGAGAAGGCGCAATCCCCGGCGTTTTGGCATCTTGAAGAAGCCCCACTCTCTGTCGTTGAAGTCATCGCGCGTTGGTACGCGTTCGATCGCAAGGGCGCGCTTGAAGCGGCGGCCAAATGGTCGCGAGGTATCGGCACGGTACGATCAATCACCGCGGAAATGCACGAGCATCGTCCGACGGGTTTCCTCGGTAAGAGCGGGCCGGCTTTCGAACGTGCATACCTGCAAGCGGCCGAGCCGGCGGTTACGGCAGCTGTGATGGAAATAGCCGGCACCGACGTAACTCTGTCCGAAAAACGTTCGAAAGCGGTCGGCGGACACGTCGTCGACTTCCTGTTTACGCCAAAAGAAACGGCTGGCGACGCGCGAAGCGTTGCAGTTTTGATCGTTGGTCCGTATTCAAACAAGAAGAACTACATCGCGCGTTGTGCTGATTGGCTGACACGCGCCTACGGCCTCGCCTGGTTGTACGACACGCTGATCCTGGCGGTCCCGGAAGCGGGCGCTGTCGGCGAATATCTCAAACGAAATCAGGCGATCATCACGGAGCTCGCTGCAAAAAATCTGCGTCGCGAAAAAGGACCAAACGTCAATATAGTGCAACTGATGGTGGATCCGTTTGCGGCAGAAGATCACGAGTTCTTTGCGTCACACAGTACCTGACTCGTTGTCGGGTGTTCGATAGTCGCGGAAAGTGTGTTCTGCGCAACTTCTTCAACGCGCAGTCTCGCTCCGTCGAAATGTCTCTCTGATAAACGCCCCTAAGCACCTGTGTGTACCGAGAACCTTATCTGAGTTGATGACGTGATGGAATCGCCTAAGCTGGCGGAATGATCGGGCTGCTCTGTTTCGTTCTGGCCATCCTGGCCTCGCCATTCAAGTCGAAGTTGCGGCTTGAGGCTGAGAACGCGGTGCTTCGACATCAGTTGAACGTCTTGAGGCGCAGGCTGCATGGTCGCGTCCGGCTTACGAACCATGATCGCTGGTTTTTTATCCAACTGTATCGCTGGTTTCCATCAATCCTGCAGGTTCTCACACTCATCCGGCCCGAGACGCTCGTCCGTTGGCACAGGGCCGGTTTTCGCTGCTACTGGCGTTGGACGTCGCGCCCATTGGGAGGGCGACCGCAGATCGACACGGAGCTGCGCGCGTTGATCCGGCGGATGAGCGTCCAAAATCCGCTTTGGGGCGCGCCACGCATCCACGGCGAACTGCTCAAGCTCGGATTCAGCGTCGCTCAATCAACAGTCGCCAAGTACATGGTCAGGCGACGTGGACCTCCAAGTCAGGGATGGCGGACCTTTCTGCGAAACCACGCGCCAGATATTGCTGCCATGGATCTGTTCGTGGTCTCGACCATTGGCTTCAAACTGCTGTATGGCTTCGTGATCATACGCATTGATCGCAGAGGTCTCGACTGGATCAACGTCACAAGCAACCCGACGGCGGAGTGGATCGCACGTCAGATAACCGAGGCCTTTCCGTGGGCTGGGGCTCCGCGTTACATGATCCGAGACCGAGATCGGATCTACGGCACCGTCGTCACGCGCCGATTGCGCGCCATGGGCATTCGCGACAAGCCCACTGAACCAGCCTCACCTTGGCAGAACGGCTTTGCCGAACGGCTGATCGGATCGATCCGGCGCGAGTGTTTGGATCACGTCATGGTTGTGGGCGAGGCACATCTGCGCCGAATTCTGAAAAACTATGCGGACTATTACAATGGCGTGAGAACGCATTGGTCTCTAAACAAAGATGCGCCGGTCTCTCGGCTGGTTCAGCGGATCGGTGTCATCAATTCACGCAGCATCCTCGGTGGACTGCATCACCACTATAGTCGGATTTAAGGTTTTCGGTACACACAGGTACCGAAAACCTTATTCGAGTTGATGACGTGATGGAATCGCCTAAGCTGGCGGAATGATCGGGCTGCTCTGTTTCGTTCTGGCCGTCCTGGCCTCGCCGTTCAAGTCGAAGTTGCGGCTTGAAGCTGAGAACGCGGTGCTTCGACATCAGTTGAATGTCGTGAGGCGTAGGCTGCCTGGTCGCGTCCGGCTCACCAACCATGATCGCTGGTTCTTGATCCAGCTGTATCGCCGGTTTCCTTTTATCCTGCAGGTTCTCACCATCATCCGGCCCGAGACGCTCGTGCGTTGGCACAGGGCCGGCTTTCGCTACTACTGGCGTTGGAAGTCGCGCCCACAGGGAGGACGACCGCAGATCGACACGGAGCTGCGCGCGTTGATCCGGCGGATGAGCGTCCAAAATCCGCTTTGGGGCGCGCCGCGCATCCACGGCGAACTGCTCAAGCTCGGATTCAGCGTCGCTCAATCAACAGTCGCCAAGTACATGGTCAGGCGACGTGGACCTCCGAGTCAGGGATGGCGGACCTTTCTGCGAAACCACGCGCCGGATATTGCTGCCATGGATCTGTTCGTGGTCTCGACCATTGGCTTCAAACTGCTGTATGGCTTCGTGATCATACGCATTGATCGCAGAGGTCTCGACTGGATCAACGTCACAAGCAACCCGACGGCGGAGTGGATCGCACGTCAGATAACCGAGGCCTTTCCGTGGGGTGGGGCTCCGCACTACCTCATCCGCGATCGCGACCGGATCTATGGCAGTGTCGTCATGCGCCGACTGCGCGCCATGGGCATCCGGGATAGGCCCATTACACCCGCGTCGCCCCGCCAGAATGCTTTTGCCGAACGGCTGATCGGATCGATCCGGCGTGAGTGTGTGGACCACGTCATTGTCCTGGGCGAGGCGCATCTGCGCCGAGTTCTGAAATCCTACGCCGACTATTATAATAGCGACAGAACGCATCGATCCTTGAACAAGGATGCGCCGGTTTCTCGCCCGGTTCAGCGAACCGGTGTGATCAGTTCACGCGCCATCCTGGGCGGACTTCATCACCGCTACGCCCGAGCTTAAGTTTTCGGTACACACAGGAGCTAAATCGCGCATTCCGGCAGATCAGAATAGCACCGTTATATCGCTCGGCACATCGCCGAACCGCTTGAGAACCACTGCGTCCTCGAACTTGCCCATGTCATCGGTTCGGCTAAATGCAATAGCGCCCACGTTGCCTTGAATTCGCGATAGGATTTCCGCTCTCAGGATCGCAGCCCCAGTATTCCGGCATTCAATCGCCTCGCCCGGCACGACGGTGCCGTCCTGGGCTCGGATGAAGGGTAAAGCGACGTAATAGGTCACGGTCATTGCACTGGTCCATCGCGCGGCGGCGGCTCCGAACCTTCGCTGATCTCAATCTCCGCGTCGTGCACTTGTACAGGCAGCCTCATGTTCAGCGCCAATCACCCGCCTGTCGGACGGTCCTCGATGCTATTGGCGACCTGCTCGCAGACCGACGTCAACTCAAGCAGGTTTTTTTTGACGACAAGATTGTCCGTCTGCTCGGCAAGTTTCCGATACGTAGCTGCTTGGCCCCGTAGACATTCAGGCCAATAATGCATGCCGAACAAAAACCGTTGATCTTAGAGTGGTCACAGTGGTGCTTTCACTAGAACGCCGAATGCGTGAAGCTGATGTAGGTTCGCAATCTACCGACACCATTAAATTGAGTTTTAGAAGCCAACTGTTTTGAAATGGCGAGTGGCCTAATTCGGCCAGTAGCCGATAGCAACCGCCCAAAAGAAACGGCCGCAACTCGGGGGCGGCTGAGGCCTGATACCGCGGAAACACCAACACCGCCGAGCGATCACATTCCGCTCAGTAGTATTGTGCTTTTGGTGCCCACAAGCGCGAAGACCGCCTCAGTTGGCGGCCTCCTAAATTATCGTGTCGATAGAAATGCAAGCGCCAGCACGACAAGTCATCCCATAATAACCAAGGGACACAGCTCCGGCTGGCTCAATGGCGAATTCAACTCAAAGGGCGCGGCTTGATCCAACGACGTATGGCGAAAATTTAATTTAGTTGTCCGATATTTGAACATCGCACGTCTCTCGCGCGGACGGTTAGTGCGCTATACAACGCATAAGGCAGGTCAACTCAAACGGACCAAGTAACGTGACTTTAGTTCCGAGCATCTTGCAGCCAGCAGCTGCCTTCAAGGCCTTCGCGCCGATGGGCATCAAGTTCTGGACGAACCAAGAAACCGCGCTCGCAGGCTTGAGGGAACTTGTGGATGGTTGGTTTGCCCGGCGTCATAAGGGCATGCAAGCGGCGCTTGAAGCGGCCAAACATATTGGCGATGCCCAGACGCCCTCGGATGTACTCAGGGAATATCAAAACTGGCTCACGCGAGAGGCGGAATTGATTGCTGAGGATGGGAAGGCCTATCAGCAAGAAGTGCTGAGGGCCGGAACTCACCTGAGCGCACGACCGGAAGCGCGACAGACCGACTAGCGTTGGACCGGTTGGCGGCCCCTTTTCATAAAAGCGGACCGCCCCGCACGGGCGGCTCGGGACCTGCGCATGTCGAACCATTCTCCGCAGCCCAGGCACTTCATGAAATGATCAGCTTCGGTTTCGGCCACGTCGTCAGGATCGAAGCCGGCATACCGAGGAAACTGCGTCAACGTAGCACCTCGTATTCAAAGGCGACGCCTTCTAACATCCCGACTAGTCGCACCTATCAAGAGGATAACGACGTCCCTCGCAAGAGCAATCGCTGGGAGTTTCGATGAACCAAGTCCTAGAACCCTCCGATGAATGCCCGCATTGCTGTCTTCCGCTTGAAATCCTAAGCGTCAAATTGGGGCTGAGGGGTACGGCAATGGTCTACGTTTGCATGAACTGTGCAATGGCGCGGACAGAGAACCCGCAGCAGGTGCTCTCGGCGTCTTTTAGGCGCGCTCCTGGTGATCGGGGCAAAGTTCGGTCAGCATTCTTCTACTTTTCACTAGCCAGAAACGACAGAGCGCGCACGAGACGCATGATCGCTCCGAAGGACCCCCAGGAACAATCGGGATCGTAGCTCGGGCCGAGGACGCCTAGATAAGAGCGCGGCGAAGACAGCTCCGTTGAAAACAAGCCAACCGGGCAGTACGGCAGAGAGAACTGACATGGCAATTTCTCCTGACCATAAGAACGCGCTGGTGCAGAGCTTAGTTCCCCAGTCGCGCAGCGCTCCCAGCCCAATGGCTGAGCATATCGCTGCGAAGCAGGCATGGAGTTCTCCCAAATACAACACCACGCTAAAAACAGCGTGTCGCCGACAACCGGCAGCGGCGCGTGAGCACCATACGGCTGGCTCGAAGTCAAATGCCATCGCTGCATGACTCGGCGAACTTGCCGCTCGACGCCATCCGGCGTCCGCGCGATACGCCGATCTGGAAACTTGAGGCGGCGCTGAAATGCCGGTCATGCAAGAAGGCGCGATATGCGCCGCCCGTGCAAATGATCAAGCTGACGATGCAGCGCGAGATCAGGCCTTACGTTTGGGCGCATCCGAATGAGGATCGATAGACACCGCTATCTCAAAGCGGTCACGCTCCGCTTGATGTTATCGAACCCACGAACCATGACATAGACGGCACTCAAGGTGGTCACGAAGACGACGTTCGATTGGAACGTCTGAAAAGCCTCGGCGAAGAACCCGGCGCTGCACCCGCCTCGTCCATTGGAGTAATTCTGCCAAAGAATGAACAGCCCGGCCATCATCTCGGTCGACCCATAAGCTATGGGGTGCCTCTCGCGCATCCAAAATAGGGTTGCGGCCATAGCGAGCCCCCAAAAGCACGTCATCGCGCGACCGCTGTTGAAGATGAAATAGACGCAGACGGTCAAAAGGACGGCTACGATCAGAACCCAAATATGGCGTTGCCAGCTATCCATACAAAGGCTCAACCTCTGCATCGCGACGCTTTCTCCGTCGCGAGCGCGCCATCGGGAGGAGCTGTGTGAGGGCGAGATGGTTCATGCCGCGAGGTCTTACAGAGCGTCCAGCCAGTGACCGTTACTGTACCGCACGGCGGTTGGCGTTTCACCGTTTACGGATAGATGATAAACCCCTTCGGGGGAGCGCTTTTGACACGCTCACGACTCGTTTTTTCGTAAGGGCCCCACCACCCGGCACGGTCACCTTGATTGCCTGTACGGTGCAGGTTGCTTCTTGGCCCTGTCCACGAAGAACCCCGGTAAAGCTGACAGCCTCTTTGGTCGATGACATTCTGGATTTTCCTAAAGGTGAAGATCAACGCCCCGCGCTCTTCGCCGCGCTATCGATCCAGCTTCCGATATTTCTATGACCTTCATCGGCGATGTAGTCATAAACGGAGGCATTCTTGGAAAGCGGCGTGACGTATCCGGCTGCCGGATCAATTAGCCAAGGCGGAAGGGGCACCGAGGAACTTTAGTCGCTGTATCGGTTCCAAATCCAATTATAACCGCCGACGCCATTCGGCACGGCTTGCTTCTCGAAAAGGTAGTAGCTCGGCGCGGACAGCACGCCCGTTTGCACCTTCCCGACCGCCATGAAGTCGAGCGGGTTAAGGCCGCGCGCATGGGGCGTCTTTGTTTGATGATGCCGTATGCTATTCAGGTGAACACCGAGCAGGCCGCGACCATCAATGATCGCCCTCGCGATTTCGTATCGCACCCATCGCCGCACCCACGTATCAGTGCCGATCAACACGCAGACAGCGGATGTGTATTCGACGCCGTCCCGGATCAGGCGTTTGACAGCTTCATCGCCTTCCAACTTGCGGCTTTCCCACAGGCTGCTGTCCTGAAAACTCCGCATGAGAGCATTGTCGGGGTGGTCGATCTTCCATGCATTGCGGACCACGTTCACGCGCATGATGTCGTCGTAATGGAACGAGAAAAACGCCTTGCGCTTCACTGCGGGTGTGACGGGCTTCGGCGGTGGAGCGTAGGGACCGCCTAGCGAGCCGAACGGGTATGACGGCGGTGCGCGGGACGTGGCCGTAGGAGTTGTCGCTAAGCCTGTCAGCGTGCGCCAGATCAGGCCGCTGAGCTGGCGAGCAATCCCGATTTGCCGGTATCATCCAGCGAGAACACTCCGAAGTCGACCGCGGCGGCCATGATGCGGGACAACGACGCAAGTGCGCGATCGCGGTCGTCTTCCAGCAATCTCCGGTGGCTGGTAACCGCGGCCGCGACATCGCGGCGGCGGATGGCGTCGAGCGTGGAGCGCATCAGGTCGGCGGCTTCGCGGCGGATCTCCCGGGTCTGGTAATCGAGCGGCGCCTTCCAGATCGTCGTCCACACTGTCTGGTTGGCGAGATCGGCGAGCTGGTCGGCGAGCAACTCGTTGCCGGAACCGTGCGCCACGGTGCGCACCGCCCGCGTCGTCACCCGCGCGAACGCGATCGGGTCGCCGTCGTCAACCATCGCGTCGAGCTCCGCGCAGCGCCGCGCAAACGTGTCGATGTAGCTTTCGACGGGCGCCGTCGCCATGGTGCGAACCGCGAGCAGCGACAGCGCCACGCGAACGTCGAACAGGTCGGCGACCGACTTCAGCGACAGCGGCCGCACATAAGCGCCGCGGCGTGGGTTGAAGTCGACCAGACGCCGGCGCTCGAGAATGCGGATGGCTTCCCGGATCGGACCGCGGCTGACGCCGAAGCACTGCGCCAGTTCGATTTCGGTCAGCCGCTCGCCGGGTTTGCGGCGCCCGGCGACGATCTCGGCGCCGAGCTCTTCGGCGACCTGTTCGGGAAGCGTGCGAGGCGCGAACTTTCGCTCGAACTGGTCATCGTCTTGGGTCATGGAGCTCCCGGATATTGCCGGATCGCGCGGGGCCGGTCGTCCGGCGCAACGCTTCTATACCCAACAAGATCAATTGTTGACAATCGACAATCTATCCTTCAATGGATTTCAGGCAGCCTGCGAAGAAAAATGTGGCTGTTTTCACCCAGAAAACAGCGCGGCTTGGCTTGGGTTGAAAGACCTTCCGGACATCGCGAAAGCCATCATGCTCGATGTCCCGGCGGCAAGACCGGGCAGGATCAGGGAAGGGAGCAGGCGAATGACGCTATTGTCTTCAGCGCAGATATCGCTGCCTGCCTTTACGTTTGCCCTGACCTTGAAGCCAGGTTTGTCAGTCCAACCACTCAAGATCCTGACGGCCCGATTGCGATGGCCGGTCTCGCCGACATCTCCGGCTCGATAGCGGCGCATCCGCCGGATGCGCGCGTGTCGGCGGCAGGCGCCCCTGCGCCAGCCCTTCTTGACGTCCGCGCCCTGTCGCTCGCGTTCAAGACCTCGAACGGCGAACTGCCCGTCGTTCGCGATATCAGCTTCTCGGTGAATCCAGGCGAACGCGTCGGCATCGTCGGCGAAAGCGGCTGCGGCAAGACGGTTACAGGCCTTGCGCTATTGCGGCTGTTGCCGCCCCAGTCGGTAAGGCTGTCCGGCCAGATACTGTTCGAAGGCCGCGATCTCGCGGCCTTGTCGACGCGCGAGATGCGCGCCGTGCGCGGGCGCGAGATCGCGATGATCTTCCAGGAACCGATGAGCGCACTCGATCCGGTTTTCACCGTCGGCGATCAGATCAGCGAGGCCTATCGCGCGCATTTCCCGGTCGACCGCAGGGAAGGCCGCGAACGCGCCATCGCCGCCCTCGCCGGCGTCGGCATCCCCGCGCCGGAACGGCGTTGCGACGACTATCCGCACCAGCTCTCGGGCGGCATGCGCCAGCGCGTGATGATCGCGATGGCGCTGATCTGCGAGCCGAAGCTTCTGATCGCCGACGAACCGACCACCGCGCTCGACGTCACGGTGCAGTCCCAGATCACCGATCTCCTGCAACGGCTGAGCGAACGCACCGGCACGGCGATTGCTGTTCATCATCCCACGACCTCGGCGTGGTAGCCGAAACCTGCACGCGCATGATCACGATGTATGCGGGCGAAGTGGTCGAGGACGCGCCGGTCGATGACGTTCTGGTCAAACCCGCGGCATCCCTATACGTCCGGGCTGCTGCGCTCGCTTCCCGGCCTCTGTGCGCGGCGCAGCGTGCTGCCGTCGATCCCTGGCCGCGTGCCGTCGCTGCAGGCAATGCCGCCGGGTTGCCGCTTCCAGCCTCGATGCACGCATGCGGTCGATCGATGCGCGGCGCCGCAGGCGCTTGCCGAGCCTTCACGATTCGCATCGGGTGCGCTGTTGCCGCGCGTCGGAGATCGTGTTGCCGGGAACGGTGAACCCATGACGATAGCGGACGGCGCGACGCGACCCGAAACGCCGCAAGGTCCGATCATGACCGTGCGCAATCTGCGCGTGCTGTTTCCGACGCGACAGGGCAGGGACACCGTCAAGGCCGTCGACGGCGTCGATTTCGACGTGCACGCAGGCGAGACATTCGGCATCATCGGCGAATCCGGCTCCGGCAAGACCACGCTGGCGCGCGCCCTGGTCTCACTGATCGCACCGACCGAAGGCCAGATCCTGCATGACGGCCTCGATCCCGCGACATTGCGCGGCGCGGCGTTTCGCGCGCATCGCCGCGACTATCAGATCGTGTTTCAGGATCCCGAACGCCGCGCTCAACCCGCGCATGACGATTCTCGACAGCGTGATCGAGCCGGCCGAGATCATGCGGGACGGCACCGACGAATCTCGCCGCAAGGCCGGGTTCGCCGTGCTGGCGCGGGTCGGGCTGCCGCGCGAGCTTGCGCGCCGCTATCCGCATCAGCTTTCCGGTGGTCAGAAACAACGCGTCAATATCGCGCGGGTGCTGATGCTGCGGCCGAAGGTCATCGTCTGCGACGAGGTGGTGGCCGCGCTCGACGTTTCGATCCGCGGCGACATCCTCAATCTGTTCGCCGACCTGCAGCGCGAATTCAATCTCACTTACGTCTTCATCACCCATGACATCGCGGTGGTCTCGCACATCTCGGATCGCATCGCGGTGACCTATCTCGGCCGGCTGATGGAACTCGGCGCGGCCGCGGACGTCATCGAGCGGCCGCTGCATCCGTATACCGAGGCTCTACTCTCGGCCGAGCCGGTGCCGCTGCCGTCCACGCTGCGCACGAACCGCCGGATCATGCTCGAAGGCGAAATTCCAAGCCCGGTCACGCCGCCGTCGGGCTGCCGCTTCCGCACGCGCTGCCCGGCCGCGCAGGCGCGCTGCGCCGAAGAGGTCCCCGCCTGGCGCCAGCTGAAACCCGGGCACTGGGTGGCCTGCTATTTTTCGACGGCTGAGGGGCCGCCGTCACGCAACATAAATACGCAAAAAACGACTGCATTCGGGAGGACGAAATGACAGACCGCAACTGGACCATCGGCGGACTGAGCCGGCGCGACATCCTGGTATTGGCCGGCGGCGTCGCGCTTGCCGGCGCGACCGGCCTGCCGGCATTGGCGCAGGAGGCCGCGAAAAAGGGCGGCATTCTCAAGGTTGCGGCTCCCGCCAACCCATCGTCGCTCGATCCGGCGACCGGGGGCTCGGGCGCCGATCACAGTGTCCTGTGGACCATATACGACACGCTCGTCGAGTGGGATTACGAGACGCTGAAGCCGAAGCCGGGGCTCGCCAAATGGTCCTACCCCGATCCGAAGACCATGGTGCTCGACATCGAGAAGGGCGTGAAATTCCACGACAGCACCGATCTGGACGCTGAGGCCGTCAAGTTCAACCTCGATCGCAACCGGCAGAACGAGCGCTCCAACATCAAGGCGGATCTCACCAGCGTTGCGTCGGTGGACGTCACCGGGCCGTTGCAGGTCACGCTGCGGCTGAAGAATCCGGACACCGCGCTGCCCGCGATCCTGTCCGATCGCGCCGGCATGATGGCGTCGCCGGCCAATCTCAAGACGCTCGGCACCGAGACCAACCGCAAGCCGGTCGGTGCGGGGCCCTGGAAGTTCGTCAGCTGGGCGGACAATGAAAGCGTCGTGGTGACGCGCAACGATAGCTACTGGCGCCCCGGGCGGCCGTATCTCGACGGCATCGAATTCGCGATCATTCCGGAATCGGCGACCGCGCTGCGCTCGGTGACTTCAGGCGAAAAGGACATGGCGTTTTCGCTGCCGGCGCGACTGAAGCCGATCATCGACCGCGCCAAGCAGCTGCGCACCGTCGCCGCACCGACGCTCTATTGCGTCCAGCTCTATTTCAACTATGCCCGCGCGCCCCTCGACAACGTCAAGATCCGTCAGGCGATCAACTTCGCACTCGACCGCGACGGTTTTGTAAAGGCGACCATGGGCGGCCTTGGGGAAGCGGCGGCCATGACGCTGCCGAGTTCGCACTGGGCCTATGACAAATCGGTCTCGACGCTCTATCCGCACGATCCCGACAAGGCCCGCAAGCTGCTCGCGGAAGCCGGTTTCAAGGACGGCATCGAGCTCACCATCGGCGGCTACAACGACCAGGATTCGGTTCAGCGCAGCGAGGTGCTGCAGGCACAACTCGGGCAGGGCGGTATCCGGCTCAAATTCACCCGCGGCACCATCCCCGAAATCAGCGCGCAGTTCTTCGCCACCGAGAAGAAGTTCGACGTGCTGCTGTCGGCCTGGACCGGACGCCCGGACCCGAGCATGACCTATGCGCTCGGCTTCGACAAAGGCGCCTATTACAACGCCGGCCGCGAATGTGATCCGGAGCTGTCGAAGCTGATCCAGCAGAGCCGTGAGAGCGAGAACCTCACCGAGCGCGCCGTCGTATTCGCCAAGATCCAGCGCTTCGTGATGGAGAACGCGCTCTCGGCGCCGATCGCATTCCAGTACGAACTCGATGCGCTGGCGCAGAAGGCCGAGGGCTACAAGGCCGATCTGCTCGGCAAGCCGAAATTCGAGAACATGTCGCTGGGCTAACAACGAACGCGGCAGCGCCGGGATTGGCGGCGCCGCGCTTTCCCGCAATTCGGACACACGGAATGTCTCGCTCGACCAAAAGCAACGTCATCGCGCGCCGCCTGCTCCAGGCGGTGCCGGTGATCGTGCTCGCGACATTCATCGTGTTCGCGCTGCTCAAGCTGGTGCCGGGCGACGTCGCCGTGACGCTCGCCGGCGACAACGCCTCCGACGTGCGCGTTGCGGAGATCCGCCACCTCTACGGCCTCGACCGGCCGTTCCTGGTCCAGTACGGCGCGTGGCTGTGGAAAGCCGTCGCATGGCGACCTGTCGACGTCGCTGATCTCGAGCGAGGCCGTGCTGACCTCCATCACGCGCTGTTTCCCGCACACGCTGCTGATCGTGGTGCTGGCCATGGTCATGGCATTGGTGATCGGCATTCCGCTCGGTGTGGCCGCTGCCAGCCGCGAGGGCTCGTGGCTCGACGACGCCATCATGACCGTCGCCTCGCTCGGCGTCGCCGTGCCGAATTTCTGGCTCGGCATGCTGCTGGTGGCGCTGTTCGCGCTCGACCTCAATTGGCTGCCGGCCACGGGAGCCGTTCCGCTCAGTCAGAGCGTCCGCGGCGCGCTGAGCCACGCGATCCTGCCGGCCTGCGCGCTCGCCGCCGGCGGCGTCGCCGAGGTCACGCGACAGTTGCGCTCGTCGCTGGTGGAAATCCTGTCGTCGCAGCAGGTGCGCACGCTTCACGCCAAGGGCCTGTCGCCGTCGGCGATCCTGTGGCGGCACGGCCTGAAGAACGTCAGCGTCAACCTGCTCACGGTGATCAGTCTGCTGTTCAACCGGCTGCTGGCCGCGACCGTGGTGGTCGAGGCGGTGTTCGCAATTCCCGGCATGGGCAGCCTGATCGTCAACGCAGCGATCCATCGCGACTTTCCGGTGGTGCAGGGCGTCGTGTTCGCGATGGTGCTGGTGGTGGTCGCGCTCAATCTGGTGACCGACATTCTTTATAACGTCCTCGACCCGAGGATCGCCTGACATGGCAGACCTCGCGCTCGTCTCCGATCGACGGCCGAGCCGGCTTGGCGGCCTCATACGCTGGTTCCGCAGCGACCTGCGCGGCGCGCTCAGCCTGTCGTTCCTGATCTTTCTCGTCGCCGTGTCCGCGTCGGCGCCGTGGATCGCGCCACACTCACCGATCGAGCAGGACCTCAACGCCATGATGGCGCCAATGTCATCGGAGCATTGGCTCGGCGCCGACGATCTCGGCCGCGACATCCTGAGCCGGTTGATCTACGGTGGCATGGCGTCGCTCTATGCGAGCTTTCTGGCGGTCGGGGTCGCGATTCTGATCGGGGTTCCGGTCGGGCTGTTCGCCGGCTATCTCGGCGGCTGGGTCGACGACATCGTCAGCCGCGTCATCGACAGCTTCCTGTCGTTCCCGGCCATCGTGCTTGCGATCGCGGTCACCGGCGCGCTCGGCATCGGTCTCACCAACGGCATGATTTCGGTCGGAATCGTGTTCGCGCCGCAACTTGCGCGCCTGGTCCGCGCGCGGACGCTGGTGGTACGCAACGAACTCTATGTCGACAGTGCGCGCTGTTTCGGCGCCTCCACCGGCCGCATCTTGTGGCGGCATGTACTGCCGAACACGATCCAGCCGGTGATCGTGCAGGTGACCCTGCTGCTTGCGGGCGCGCTGCTCGCCGAAGCCAGCCTCAGCTTTCTCGGGCTCGGCATCCAGCCGCCGAATGCGAGCTGGGGCTCGATGCTGGCGCGCGCCTATCAGAACATGGAGATCGCGCCCGAACAGATGTATCCGCCGGGGTTTGCGATCCTCTTCACCGCGCTCGCCTTCAACACATTAGGTGAATCACTGCGGGTGGCGCTGGACCCCACCATGAAGCGGCTATGATCGGGAGAACATCGCATGACGCCTGAGCGAAACATTCGCGCAGATGGTGGCAGAGGGCGACAGCGTGCTCGGCAGGCTCGACGACTGCGCCCGCACCGTGCCGGACAAGGTGTTCATCCATTACGGCGAAGACGGCGTCAAACTGACCTTTGCCGAATTCAAGCAGCGGACCGACCGGATCGCCGCCGGCCTCGCGGCGATGGGCGTCACCGAGGGGGTTCGCGGTCAGCGTGCTGACCCGCAATTCGCTCCTGAGCGCGCTGGCGATGTTCGCGATCTGGCGCGCGGGCGGCATCTTCGCGCCGGTCAATTTCAATTTCCGTGGCCAGCTGTTGTCCTATCAGCTCAGGGACACCGAACCCTTCGCGCTGGTTACCGACCCCTCCTTCGCCGAGGTGCTCGGCGAAGTCATCGGCGAGGTGCCGCTGCGGCGGCTGATCGTGCATACGCCCGAACCCGGCGACCACGATTTTACTGACCTTGCTTTCGGCCCGGCGTTCCAGGCGCTCGATATCGTCGCCTTCGCGCAGCTCGGCGCCAGCGACACTTCCGTGCCGAGCATCGATCGTGGCCCGTTCGATCTCGCTAACATCGTTTATACCTCCGGCACCACCGGCCCGTCCAAGGGCGTGGTGCAGCCGTTTCGCTGGATGAACCATTACGGTTTTCCGTTACGCCAGCTGACATCCCCGGACGACGTGATCTATTGCGACCTGCCGCTCTATCATGTCGGCGGCGCGTTCGTCCTGCTGGCCCGCGCGGTATGGCAGGGCAACACCGTTGGGCTGTGGGACAAGTTCAGCCCCAACCGGTTCTGGGATCGCATCGCCGAATGCGGCGCCACCACCTGCGTGCTGCTGGATGTGATGGTGCCGTATCTGATGAGCGGCGAGCCACGCGCGGGCGACCGTGCCAACACGCTCAACAAGGTGCACATGCAGCCGTTTCCGGCCAACCACCACGAAGTGGCGCGTCGCTTCGGCGTCGACTTCATGACCGTCGGATTCGGCCAGACCGAATCCGGCTCGGCCTTCGCCGCGGTGATCGACCAGTTCGTGGACGGGGAAGGGACACCGCGCGAGTTGTGGCGCGGGTTGTCGAAACACGACATCCGCGCCCGCTGCAGGGCGATCGGACGTCCGGTGCTGGACGGCTCGCAGCCATTGCCGAAGGGATTGATGGGGGCACCAAATCCGCTGCTGGAGACCGCCATCCTCGATGAGGACGACAATATGCTGCCGCCGGGCCAGGTCGGCCAGCTCGCCTTCCGGCCACGCTTTCCCGGTCTGCTGCTGCAGGAATATTTCCGCAAGCCGGAGACGACCCTCAAGGCGTTCCGCACCTGCTGGTTTCACACCGGCGACGCGTGCAAGCAACTTGACGACGGATCCGGGCTGTTCGCATTCGTCGACCGCATGGGCGGATTTTTCCGCGTGCGGGGCGAGAACGTCTCGTCATTCGAGGTCGAAGCGCTGATCGCCGGCCACGACAAGGTTCGGGCCGTGGCGGCCGTCCCCATTCCGGCGAAAATCGGCGAGGAGGAGGACGTCGCGGTCTTCATCGAACTGGTCGAAGGCGAGACCTTAAGCGAGGAGGAATTGCGCGATCACACCCGGCGCGTGATGCCGAAATACATGCAGCCGACCCACATCCGCTTCGTACCTTCGCTGCCGGTGACGCCGACCAACAAGGTCGAGAAATACAAGCTCAAACGTCAGATCCTCGACGAACTGAATTCATCTGCCCGATAAACCCTGCGACGCAAAGGAAGGCGAGCATGACCGCACGTCTGAATGAAGAAGACTATCTCGACCAGATGCGCGCGCTGTGGCGCAAGGCGTGGCCGAAAGGCGCCCCGCGCGAACCGCAATACCCGCATGGCGAGATCGCGCTGAGCGAATATCTGCGGGCCTGGGCCAGGCGCCAGCCGGACCATCCCGCCGTCATCTTCTACGGCCATGTGCTGAGCTACGCCGAACTCGACCGCCAGAGCGACCGTTTCGCTGCATTGCTCGCCGCCAAGGGCGTACGCAAGGGCGACCGTGTTGCGGTATTCCTGCCGAACTGCCCGCAATTCCACATCGTGTTCTTCGGCATCCTGAAGCTCGGCGCGGTGCATGTGCCGGTCTCGCCGCTATCGCGCGCCTTCGAGCTTGAATATGAGCTTGATGACACCGACGCGGAGGTGATCGTCGCACTCGATCAACTGGTCGAGACGGTCGATCAGGTCAGGGCCAAGACCAAATTGCGCGAGGTCATCGTCACCAGCTTTGCAGACGTCCTCCCGGCGAACCCGGCGATTCCCGTGCCGGACTCGATCCGCACGCCGCGCATCGGCATTCCCGGCGCGACCGACCTGCTGCCCGCACTGGCCGCGCTCGGCGACGTGACGCCGCTGCCGCCCGCCGCGCTCGACGACGTCGCGGCGCTGAACTACACCGGCGGCACCACCGGGATGCCGAAAGGCTGCGTGCACACCCAGCGCGACATGGTCTACACCGCGGCCGCCAATTACGGCATCGCGCTCGACATCGACGAGAACAGCATCTGCCTGTCGTTCTTTCCGGAATTCTGGATCGCGGGCGAAAACCTCGGCCTGATCTTCCCGCTGTTCGCGGGCGCCACTCTGGTGCTGCTGGCACGCTGGGATGCGATCGGGGTACTGTCGGCGATCCAGACCCACAAGGTCACGCTCACCGCGATGCCGGTCGACGGCGCGGTCGAACTGATGGACCACCCGCGATTTGGCGAGTTCGACCTGTCGTCGCTGCGGCAGATCCGCGTGGTCTCGTTCGTCAAGAAGCTGAATGCCGACTACCGGCGGCGCTGGAAGGAACTGACCGGAACGATTCTCGCCGAAAGCGCGTGGGGCATGACGGAAACCCACACCTCGAACACCTTCACGACCGGCTTCCAGGACGACGACTTCGATCTCAACTCGCAGCCGATCTTTGTCGGGCTGCCGGTGCCGGGCGCCGAATTCAAGATCACCGATTTCGAGACCGGGGCGCTGGTGCCGATCGGCGGCGAGGGCGAGATTCGCGTCCGCACGCCGTCGCTGCTCAAGAGCTACTGGAACAAGCCGCAGGCGACGGCGGAGGCGCTGGTCGACGGCTGGCTGCGCACCGGCGACATCGGGCTGATCGATACCGACGGCTTCATTCATTTCCTCGGCCGCCGCAAGGAAATGCTGAAGGTGAAGGGCATGAGCGTGTTTCCGCCGGAGATCGAGGCGCTGCTCGGCCAGCACCCGGCGGTGCTGGGTTCGGGCGTGGTGGGACGCGAGGATGCCGAACGCGGCCAGGTGCCGGTCGCCTACATCCAGCTCAAGCCTGAAGCCAAGGGCACCATCACGCCGCAAGAGTTGCAGGCGTGGTGCAAGGAGCGCATGGCCGTCTACAAGGTCCCGGAGGTGCGCATCATCGAGGCCCTGCCGATGACGGCGACGGGCAAGGTGAAGAAGCAGGAACTCGTCGGCTGAGGCCATCGCCGCTCCGTCGTCGGGCGGTTCATTCATTCTGTATCGGAAAGTGTGATGTCATTTCGTAAACTCCTGATCGCCAATCGCGGCGAAATCGCCATTCGCATCGCCCGCGCCGCGGCGGACTCCGGCATCGCCACGGTCGCGATCCATCCTGCCGACGACGCGCTGTCGCTGCATGTCCGCGCGGCGGATGAAGCGCATGCCATTCCCGGACGCGGGGCGCGGGCCTATCTCGACATCGAGGCCGTGATCGCGGCGGCGAAGGCGACCGGATGCGACGCGCTGCATCCGGGCTACGGCTTCCTCAGCGAAAATTCCGCGCTCGCACGGCGTTGCGCCGAGGAAAAGATCAGCTTCGTCGGTCCCTCGCCGGAGGCGCTCGACCTGTTCGGCGACAAGGTCGCCGCCAAGGCGCTGGCGCGACGCTGCAACGTGCCTGTAATCGACGGCACCACCGGCCCGACGACGCTCGCGGATGCAAAAGCCTTCTTCGCCTCGCTCGGCAAAGGCGGCGCCGTGATGATCAAGGCCATGGCCGGCGGCGGCGGACGCGGCATGCGCGTCGTCGAGGACGGCGACAGGCTGGAGGAGGCCTATGCGCGCTGCCAGTCCGAGGCCAAGGCGGCCTTCGGCAGTGACGGCATCTATGTCGAGCGGCTGATCCGCAACGCGCGCCACATCGAGGTGCAGATCATCGGCGACCGCCACGGCGCCGTCAGCCATCTCTGGGAGCGCGAATGCACGATCCAGCGGCGTAACCAGAAACTGATCGAGGTGGCGCCGAGCCCGTCGCTGAGCGACGGCCTGCGGCAGCGCATCGTCGAGGCGGCAAAACAGCTCGCGGCGGCCGCCCATTACGACAGCCTCGGCACCTTCGAATTCCTGGTCGACGGTGAAACGTCCGGCGACGCCGCGACGTTCGCCTTCATCGAGGCCAACCCGCGGCTTCAGGTCGAGCACACCGTGACCGAAGAGGTGCTCGGCATCGATCTGGTGAAGTCGCAGCTCGCCGTCGCCGCCGGCGCCACGCTGGTCGAGCTGGGATTGACTCAGGCCGAGGTGCCGGCGCCGCGCGGCTATGCGATGCAGTTGCGCGTCAACATGGAGACCATGAGCGAGACCGGCGCGACGCAGCCGACCAGCGGCACGCTGACGGTGTTCGATCCGCCCTCCGGTCCCGGCGTCCGCGTCGATAGTTTCGGCTATGCTGGATATCGAACCAGCGCCGCGT
The DNA here is from genome assembly GCA_963734795.1 of uncultured Alphaproteobacteria bacterium. Classification (GTDB taxonomy): domain Bacteria; phylum Pseudomonadota; class Alphaproteobacteria; order Rhizobiales; family Xanthobacteraceae; genus Bradyrhizobium. The sequence goes on along the minus strand of CAVTIW010000001.1, from coordinate 1,141,935 downwards.
TCGACTCACTGCTGGCCAAGGTCATCGTCCACGTCCCGGCCGCGCGCTGGGGCGATGTGGTGGCGAAGGCGGCGCGCACGCTTACGCGAATTCCGCATCGGCGGCGTCGAGACCAACATTGCGTTCTTGCAGGCGGTGCTGGCTGACCCCGATTTCGTCGCCAACCGCATCAGCACGAGCTTCATCGACAGCCACGTTGCCGCGCTGGTCGAAGCCGCGAAGACGGACGCGCATCCGCTGTTCTTTGCCGTCGGCGACGGCCGGCGCGGATGCGCCTACGCCGGTCGCCAAAGGCGCCGTAGCCGGCCCGGCCGGATCGGAGGCGATTCCCGCGCCTCTGCAAGGCACCGTCGTGGCGATCGAGGTGAGCGAAGGCGACCTCGTCCGGCCCGGCCAGCAGATCGCGGTGATCGAATCCATGAAGATGGAGCATCTCGTCACCGCGCCCCATGGCGGCATGATCACCAAGATCGCCGCCAGCGACGGCGTGACGCTGATGCAGGGAGAGCCGATCCTGTTCATCGAACCCGCCGAGGTCGACGGCGGCCACACCGAGGAGGAAACGACCGTCGATCTCGATCACATCCGCGCCGATCTGGCGGAAGCTGATCGCCCGCCACGCCAACACGCTCGATGCCAATCGCCCGGCGTCGGTCGAGCGCCGGCGCAAGACCAACCAGCGCACCGCGCGAGAAAACATCGCGCAGCTGGTCGATGCCGGCTCGTTCGTCGAATACGGCTCGCTGGCGGTCGCCGCGCAGCGCCGCCGCCGCAAGCTCGACGACCTGATCAAGAACACGCCCGCCGACGGCCTGATCACCGGGCATCGCCACCATCAACGCCGACAAGGTCGGCGCCCACGAGGCGCGCTGCATGGTGATCGCCTACGACTACACCGTGCTCGCCGGCACCCAGGGCCATATGAACCACAAGAAGATCGACCGCATGCTCTCCCTCACCGAACAGTGGCGGCTTCCGCTGGTATTTTATGCGGAAGGCGGCGGCGGCCGTCCCGGCGACACCGACCGGCTCGGCATGACCGGCCTCGACGGACCCTCCTTCGTGCAGTTCGCGAGATTGTCGGGCCTGGTGCCGGTGGTCGGCGTGGTCTCGGGCTATTGCTTCGCCGGCAACGCCGCGATGCTGGGCTGCTGCGACGTCATCATCGCCACCCAAAATGCCTCGATCGGCATGGGCGGGCCGGCGATGATCGAGGGCGGCGGACTCGGGGTCTATCATCCGGCCGAGGTCGGCCCGGTCTCGGTCCAGGCGCCGAACGGCGTCGTCGACGTCCTGGTCGAGGACGAGGAAGAGGCGACCCGCGTCGCGCAGCAATATCTCTCCTATTTCCAGGGACCGGTGACGCAGTGGCAAGCGCGCGACCAGCGCCTGCTGCGCCGGGCGATCCCGGAAAACCGGCTGCGGGTCTACGACATCCGCATCGGTCATCGATCTTCTGGCCGACGAAGGCTCCGTGCTGGAGATCCGCCGCGACTTCGGCCTCGGCATGATCACCGCGTTCATCCGCATCGAGGGCAAGCCGTTCGGCCTGATCGCCAACAATCCGAAGCATCTCGGCGGCGCCATAGACGCGCCGGCCGGCGACAAGGCCGCGCGCTTCATGCAGCTCTGCGACGCCTTCGACATTCCGATCGTGTCGCTGTGCGACACGCCGGGCTTCATGGTCGGACCCGAGGCGGAAAAGACCGCCATCGTGCGCCACGTCGCGCGCATGTTCGTCACCGGCGCGAGCCTCACGGTGCCGCTGTTCGGTATCGTGCTGCGCAAGGGCTACGGGCTCGGCGCACAGTCGATGATCGGCGGCGGCTTCCACGCCTCGTTCTTCACGGTGGCGTGGCCGACCGGCGAGTTCGGCGGCATGGGGCTGGAAGGCTATGTGCGCCTCGGCTTCCGCAAGGAGATGGAAGCGATCGCCGATCCGGTCGAGCGCGAAAAATACTACAAGGACAAGGTCGCGCAGCTCTACGCCAACGGCAAGGCGGTCTCGATCGCGTCCGTGCTGGAGATCGACGAAGTGATCGATCCTGCAGAGACGCGGCACTGGATCGTGGCCGGATTACGATCGATGCCGGCGGTGCCGGCGCGTACCGGACGCAAGCGCCCCTGCATCGATGCGTGGTGAGTCGGAAGCGCCCGGGGCAGTATTCCGCCCATTCTTTGTGGCGCGTCTCCGCAAATTCCGTTGAACAGAACCGACCGGCGATCAGTCGACGACCGCTTGTGGCGGATACGCCCGCAAACGCTCGGCGCTTCACCGCGCAGTGCAAAGCCTTCGACGTAGAAACCCCGTCTCGCGTCGTCGCAACCTTCGTCGGCAAGGACAAACGAGTTCATGTAATATAACACTGCTTTTTTCTCCCCAATAGGTAACCTTCCGGGCGTTCGATTCCCTTGAAGGATATTCCATATTTCAAAACAAGTTTTTGGACCGTTATATTACCGAAATCCCGCCCGATTCGGCGGCGCAGTTTCTTCGGCTATGCTTCTGAGCTGCCGGCGTCCGGGTGACCGCTCCTGGGCCCAATGCGGACGTATGGCGGATCAGCTAGGTCAGCTAATCCGCCAACATAACGGGCGTTTAGACTAGAGGGCCGTTCTTCTGGTCCGCGGTTGGAGCGTTGGGTTGCCACGCAGCAAATTTAGTCCAGCATCACCTGATCGCCACAGCGCACCGGACCCGTGGCCAACACGGTTGCGTAGGCGCCAAGGCACGGGAAGGTTCCAGGCCCGAGCATCGGAAATTCGACCTGATTCAGTTTATTCACCCCGGCAACAGCCTCGCGACTGTATGGCAAGCTTCCATGGACGAGCATCGGCACCGCGCAGCGCGGCGTGGGAGCGATCACTTCAATTCTGACGGAATCGCCGATGCGGATTTGGCGACCGATCCAACGGTTTTCTGCAAAAGCCATCGAGGGCAGGGTCTCGATCAGGAGATTGGGCCGGTATCTGTCCGCCTCGATCGATGCATCCGGCGCGGCGGCGCGGATCACATCGAGCGAAGCCGTGGTCATCAGATGCAGAGGAGCAAAATCGAAAAATCCACCTATCGGCGCAGCCCCCGCTATAGCGAGCACATCCTGGGTCACGGTCGCGTCCAGCCCCTGGGTCATGACTTCATCCGGCCTTGCACGATTGAGTTCAATCCCCGCGGGCCGGACATCGATCAACCTGACCTCTCGACCCAGCAATTTCGATAATTTCTCGCCGAAATCGGGATCCCCGTGCGGAATTTGGTTTCCTTCAGCATCCGAAATCACGATCGACAATGGAGCCGAGGTGGCGGTGCTCGCGGCGTACGCGAGCAAATGACGCCACAGGTTGGGTTGCTTCGCGCTGGCGATTTTCCCGGTCAATGCATCGACCAAAGCGTGCGTGCGGTCGCCTTCGAGACCTTCAAGTGTTATCTCGCATTTATTCAGGGTTTCTCCCAGCAGCGACTTCACGGGAAATCGCATGATCGTCCCGATCGTTCCGACCATCGATGTCATTGATAGCTCACGTTGCTTGGTCGCCGATCGGCATGATCGCGCTCCATCGAAAGATACTTGCAATCGGCATGCCGTGCCAGACCAGATGGTTGGCCAAATCGGTGGCAATAGTTCAAAAGTTCTCGACGTCGCGCGGGCAGTACCACCCCTCGACCAATGGCGCGGCTGCCTTGGCGAACATGTGTAATGGATGGCCAGGCAGTAGCATATCGGCGAAAGCGGTGTTGCCTTCGGCATCGCCGAGGATATTGAGCGCGATCTTCCGGCCGAAATAGGTGGAACGCAAAACCCCGGTTCCGCAATAGCCGAGCGCATAATGAGCGGTTATGGACCCGACCGCTTCTGGCGCAAACAGTCATTCATACGCAAACGCTGCATGTTCGAATCTCGGCAGAGCGCTGCCCGGTCAGGTTTTCAACCGTGACGCAGGGTCATTTTGGGCCGGTGACGTCTGTCACCGGTCCTCTTTTTGGATCGACCGAGGGTTTCGATTTCAGCAGGCCTCCCCGCGCGAAAAACTGTCCGTTCTGACACGACATTATGCTTCGCACGCCATTTTGGGCCAGGCCCGCGCATGAGCGGGACTGTATTGCAAAACCCTCGGCCCTTATGCAACTTACGAAGCACAGAGACGAAGTCGATGGTAAGCTAGTTTTGGAGCGCGCCTAGCCCGCTGAGGCGAACACTCCGTCCGCTCTCAGCAAAACGGCGGCCATCGGTCGGGCAGTGGAGGACCTCATTGAATCCGGCTTCTCGATTTGCCTCCGCCGAGAATAGCGGCTTCCAGGTGCTCTGGGAGGACGGTGAGCGCGTTTTCTGCAGAGGAAATAGTCACGGCGACGACACTACTCCCGTGTTGGCCGTCCTCCCCGCCGCGGAGCATCCCGCACCAGCTGTCCTGGATCGACTTGCTCACGAATACGAATTGAGGGACGAACTGGACGTTGCGTGGGCCGCAAGACCGCTGGAGTTCGTGCGCGAGCAAAGACAGGCCATGCTCCTGCTTCAGGACCCGGGTGGCGAGCCACTCGACCGGCTTATTGGTCCGCCCATGGGGCTCGAACTATTCCTGCGTCTAGCGGTTGCCCTATCGGCCGCCGTGGGAAGGCTGCACGGGCGCGGTCTCGTTCACAGGGATATCAAGCCGACCAACGTCCTTGTTAATTTCTCGACCGGCCAAGTCTGGCTTACGGGCTTTGGCATTGCTTCGCGCCTTCTGCGCCAGCGCCAGCCGCCCGCCCCCCCTGAATTTCTCGAAGGGACACTCGCCTACATGGCGCCGGAGCAGACCGGGCGCATGAACCGTTCGATCGATTCCCGGAGCGACCTGTATTCGCTCGGGGTCGCGCTTTACCAAATGCTGACGGGATCTCTGCCCTTCACGGCGTCTGATCCTGTGGAGTGGGTTCACTGCCATATCGCGAAGAATCCGATACCTCCAGGCGAGCGACTGAAGAATGTTCCGGCTCCTGTCTCTGCAATCATCATGAAGCTGCTCGCCAAGGCAGCCGAGGACCGCTATCAAACGGCAGCAGGCCTCGAACACGATCTTCTGCGTTGTCTTGGTGAAGTGCGGGGCCAGATCGATACGTTCCCGCTTGGCGAACACGACGCGCCAGATCGGTTGCTGCTTCCCGAGAAGTTGTACGGGAGGGCGCGCGAGATAGAGACCTTGCTCGCCTGCTTTGACCGCATAGTCAACAACGGCGCGGCGGAGCTGGTGCTGGTCTCCGGATATTCCGGCATCGGAAAATCTTCGGTGGTCAATCAACTGCACAGAATGCTTGTTCAACCGCGCGGGCTCTTCGCATCAGGCAAGTTCGACCAGTACAAGCGTGACATCCCCTATTCGACCTTGGCGCAAGCCTTTCAGAGCTTGGTCCGAGCACTGCTTGGCAAGAGCGAGCCAGAGTTGGCTGGATGGCGCGAGGTCTTTCGCGAAGCATTGGGCCCGAACGGGCAGCTTATCATAGACTTGGTTCCGGAGCTGAAGCTCATCGTCGGCGACCAACCGCCGGTCCCTGAGCTGCCACCCCGTGACGCGCAACGCCGCTTTCAGCTGGTTTTTCGGCGCTTTCTCGCCGTGTTCGCCCGGCCGGAGCACCCGCTGGCGCTGTTCCTCGACGATCTGCAATGGCTCGACCCGGCAACGCTGGACCTGCTGGAGGATTTGTTGACCCAGCCGGACGTGCAGCATCTGATGTTGATCGGGGCTTACCGAGATAACGAGGTCAATTCCTCCCATTCTCTGATCCGCAAGTTCGAAGCGATCCGCAAGGCGGGCGCGGTCGTGCACGAAATTATCCTAGCGCCTCTCGCCCGTGAAGACCTGGGACAGTTGATTGGGGATTCGCTTCACTGCGAACCCGAACGCGTCACCGCGCTGGCAAAACTGATCCATGAGAAGACGGCGGGCAATCCATTCTTCGCCATTCAGTTGATTTCTGTACTTGTCGAGGAGGGGCTGCTCACATTCGATTATGGTGAAGGGCGATGGTCCTGGGACCTGAATAGCATTCGCGCCAAGGGTTATACCGACAATGTTGTGGACCTTCTGGTCGGCAAGTTGAACCGCTTGCCGGTCGAAACGCAGCAAGCATTGCAGTTTCTTGCGTGCATGGGCAACAGCGTGGAGTTCGCCCTGCTGGAGATGGCGTCCCAGCAGTCGATCGAGGAAATGCACGGCCAGCTGTGGGAACCAATTCGAGCGGGCCTCATCTTCCGCTCGGAACACTCCTATACATTCCTCCACGACCGTGTCCAGGAAGCGGCGTATTCATTGATTCCGGAAGAAGCGCGCGCCGAGGCCCATCTCCGAATCGGCAGGCGGCTCTCGACGTGCATAGCGCCAGAGGAAGAGAAGGCGACATTCGAGATCGTCAACCAGTTCAACCGCGGCGGGTCCCTCATTAGGTCGCAGCAAGAGCGCGAGAAGCTCGCCGAACTTAACCTGATCGCCGGTAAGCGCGCCAAGGCATCGACGGCCTATCTCTCAGCAATGAACTATTTCGCGACGGGCACGGCGCTGCTAGACGCGGATTGCTGGGAGCGCCGCTACGAGCTCATTTTCGCACTCGAGCTAGATCGGTCGCAATGCGAATTTCTAACCGGCGAGTTGGTTGATTCTGAACAGCGCCTCATTGCCCTCTCAGTGCGCGCCAGAAATACGACGGATCGGGCAGCCGTCGCGTCCCTGCGCGTAGATCTGCACCTATTGACGGGTCAGAACTCGCGCGCCGTGGAGGTTGGGCTCGTCTATCTCCGTGATCTGGGGATCGACTGGTCGCTCCATCCAACCGAAGACGAAGCCCGAGTAGAATACCAACGAATGTGCTCCCAACTGGGCGATCGCGCGATCGAGGATCTCATTGATATGCCGTTCCTGGCGGATTCGACTTGTATTGCCACCCTGGAGGTCTTGACGCGGATGTTTTCGCCCGCGGCAAGGTTGGACGCCAACTTGAGGTCGCTAGTTGCCTGCCGGGCCGTGAGTCTTAGTCTTGAGTACGGTAACGGCGACGCCTCGTGCGTCCATTACGCATGGCTTGGCAGAGTTGTGGCTGGCAGCTTCGGCGATTACCAGGCGGCGTATCGCTTTGGCCGGCTGGCCTGCAATCTCGTAGACCGGCGCGGGCTAACCCGTTTTCAGGCCGAGGTTTATTATGTGGTCGCAAGCAATGCGATGCCGTGGGGCCAGCATGTGAAAGATAGTCGCGAGCTAATGGCGCGTGCCTTGGATGCGGCCAGCAGGACCGGAAATCTCATCTATGAAGCCTACAGTCTGGTTGGTCTGAACGCGAACATGCTGGTGGCGGGCGATTCGCTCGCAGAAACACGAATAGCGATTGAAGCAAGCCTCCATAAAGTCCGTAAGATGAAGTTCCGATACGTATCTGATCTGGCCACGATGCAGCTCGACTACGTTCGGACGCTGCAGGGGCACACGCGCGCCTTTGCCTCGTTTGACGACGAACACTCCGAGGACGGCTCAGCTGCGTTCGCCGGCAATCCCGAATTGGCTGCGCTGGAAACGTTGTACTGGATCCGCGTGCTGCAAGCACGCTTTCTTGCCGGCGACCATGCGGCCGCGAGCAACGCAAGGTCGAAGGCAGAGCGGAAGCTATGGACGCACCCGACCGAAGTCGCTGCCGCCGAGTTTCAGTTCTACGGAGCGCTGTCTCTGGCAGCTTGTTGTCCCAGCGCGGTTACCAATGAACCCGGGCTTCTAGAGCGGATTCATGCTCATCACTCCCAGCTCCGGGCCTGGGAACGGGAATGTCCCGCTAATTTTGAGCACCGATCCGCCTTGGTCGGCGCCGAGATAGCCAGGATCGAAGGCCGCGAAACCGAGGCGATGCGTCTGTACGAACACGCAATTCGCGCCGCCGAGGCCAACGGCTTCGTCCATCATAAAGCAATCGCTTGCGAACTGGTTGGATATTTCTACGGTGCGCGCGGCTTTGAGAAGATCGCACTCCTGTACTTGCGGGATGCGCGCTATTGTTATCTGCTTTGGGGAGCGGATGCCAAGGTAGGTCAGCTCGAACGGAGATATCCGCAGCTTGCCGGGGATGTGTCTGCGGCCGGACCAACGAGTATGACCGCGGCCTCGATCGAACAGCTCGATCTCGCCACTGTGATCAAGGTGTCGCAAGCTGTCTCCAGTGAGATCGTGCTCGAAAATCTGATCGACGCGCTCATGCGTACCGCAATGGTGCACGCAGGTGCCGAGCGAGCGCTGTTGATTATGCTGCGCGGGCAAGAACTTCGTATCGAGGCGGAAGCTACGACCAGCGGCGATACGGTGACTGTACATCTGGTCGACGAGGCCGTGACCGAGCGCGTGCTGCCAGAGTCGGTGCTGCACTACGTCCTGCGCGCCTGCGAGATTGTTATTCTGGACGATGCCGCGGCCCAGTCCCCGTATGGCGTGGATTCGTATATCCGTCAGCGCCAGGCTCGGTCCATTCTCTGCCTGCCGTTGCTCAATCGGGCCAAACTCATCGGCGTACTCTACCTCGAAAACAACCTGACGCCTCGCGTTTTCGCACCCGCTAGGATCTCGGTTCTAAAATTGCTCGCCTCGCAGGCCGCCGTAGCACTGGAAAATGCCCGCTTGTATCGTGAAGTCACGGAGCGCGAGAAGCAACAAATTGCCACCTCTGTGATGCTGCGCATCATTTCGAACTCGCCGATTCAGTCAGTGCTGGACGCAGTAGCCGAAAATGCCGCGCGCCTGTCCGACGCGAACAATGCGGAGATCTTCCGCATGGAAAACAACCTTCTTCGGTTGGCAGCTTCCTACGGGGAAATTCCAGTGGTGATCCATGCCTACCAGGGCGTTCCCGTAAACCGAGATACGGTGACCGGACGAGCCGCATGCGATCGTCAGACCATTCATGTCCACGATCTCGCCACAGAGGAAGGCGAGTACCCGGTGGGCAGCAATAACGCAAAACGCGAGGGCCACCGTACCACGGTTGCGACGCCGTTGTTGCGCGAGGGTACCCCCATTGGAATAATTCTAGTACGCCGAAGGGAGGTCCGGCCGTTCTCCGACGAACAGATCGCGCTTATCGAGACCTTCGCCGACCAGGCGGTGATTGCCATTGAAAATGCGCGCCTGTTCGAAGCGGAGAAGCAACGCGCGCTGGCGCTTGCGCATGCCAACCGCGATCTCGCAGAGCGCGAGGCGAAGATTCGACGCCTGGTCGATTCCAACATCATCGGAATTTTCATCTGGGATTTCGAAGGTCGTATTCTTGAGGCCAACGGCGAGTTTCTTCGCATGGTGAACTACGATCGCGAAGACTTGGTTACGGGCCGCTTAAGGTGGGCGGACCTGACGCCGCCCGACTGGCGCGACAGGAACAACGCAAGGATCGAACAGCAAAAAAGTAGCGGCCGGTTCGAGCCGTTCGAAAAGGAATTCACGAGAAAAGACGGCAGCTGTGTGCCCGTGCTGATGGGTGGGGCAACGTTTGAAGAGGGCGGTAATCAGGGCGTCGCATTCGTGCTCGATCTGACGGATCGAAAGCGCGCCGAGGAAGCATTGCGGGAGAGCGAAGCGAAGTTCCGTGACTATGCCGAAACTGCTTCCGATTGGCTTTGGGAAATTGGTCCGGACTACAAATTTACCCTGCTTACCGAGAATGCATTTGGTTCAGAGCCGGCTCAACGGATTGGGGCGATATACTGGGATCACGTTCTCGACCTTGAAACGGAAACGGAGAAGTGGCAGAGATTTCGGGCAACTCTTGATGCCCATGAATCGTTTCGTGACTTCGTATATTGCACGGTGGACGACAGCTGCGGTCCTATGTACGTGAAGGCTAGTGGCAAGCCAGTTTTTGATAGTAGCGGGAAATTCCTTGGCTATCGCGGCACTGGTACCGATGTGACTGCAATCGTGCGCGGGCAACGAGCGGAGGCTTCGCTGCGGACAGTACAGGCCGAACTAGCGCACGTCAGCCGCGTAATGACTTTGGGTCAGCTCGCGGCCTCGATCGCTCACGAGGTGAACCAGCCAATCGGCAGCGCGCGTAATTATGCAGGGGCCGCTCTGAATTTTTTAGACAGAAGCCCTCCAGACTTAGGCGAAGTCAGAGAAGCGCTTGGCAGCATCGTGGCCGCTGCTGATCGGGCCGGAGGCATTATCGATCGGATCCGAGATCAAATCAAAAAAGTGCCTCCGCGAAGCGATAGCTTCGATCTCAATCAGGCGATTGAGGAGGTCATTGGATTGGCGCAAAGCATGATTACTGAGCACAGAGTTTCGCTGCAAAGCCGATTAGCAAACGGAATGGCTCCAGTTCGTGGGGATCGTGTTCAACTTCAGCAAGTCGTTTTGAATTTGATCTTGAACGCGATCGAAGCAATGAGCTTGGTTGAAGCCGGTCAGAGAGAATTGTTGATTAGCACGGACCAAAGCGAGGCAAATGGTACGCTCGTCGCAGTACGTGATACCGGGCCTGGAATCGATCCGAAGCGTCTTGAACTCGTCTTCGAGGCCTTCTACAGCACGAAATCCGGAATGGGGATGGGTCTAGCAATCTGCAGATCAATCATAGCTGCCCATGGAGGTCGCCTGTGGGCCGCCACGAGCGAGCCCAGAGGCGCTCTGTTTCAGTTTACGCTGCCCAGCGCAGAAGCGACGTCATCAATCGCGACACTGGAGAGCAGCAAGAAGACATTGCTTTAAATGCTTCTCGTCCACCGGCTTTCGAAGGTAACAAATAACGCCATCCTTGAGCACACGGGACTCGACGTCGTCATCACCGTATGCTGTCACGAGAATTGTCGGAACCGTGAGATTCGAATCTTTAAGGTGTCTGTAGAGCTCAATGCCAGTCATTGCCGGCATGTTGACGTCCGCGATCAAGCAGGCAGTCTCGCCCAGACGATCGGACGCCAGGAAATCGGCTGCCGATGCGAAAGCCTCAACTCTATAGCCCAGCGACCTCATGAGCGTTGTCATTGACTCACGAAAAAACTGATCATCTTCAACGACCGAGACCAATGACCGTTTCGGCATACGGCGGCCTCCCGCAGTTTCGTTCAAATGCGGCGTATAGGCGTTTCCGAAGACGGTGCCGCGGTCGTACTAAGTCGGTGTGCACGTGAACCTGCGCCAAAGAGCGCCGCCGGGCAATCGCAATCTAGATAAACCGTGGTTTATGCTGCCTGCGGGTCGAATTAAGATGGATCTGTTCATGTTCGCGGTTTGGGGTTAGATTGGTGGTAGCGTGGCTAATCTCCCGAATGGAGACTGGGGGGTATTTTGGCAGTCACCTAACGCTGAGTGGCAGCTATGCTTGACGCGACTTCCACAATCCTGGTCATCGACGACGACGACGATCTTCGGGACTCGCTCGGGTGCCTGTTGCGGTCTGTGGGCTTGAACGCGAAGCTATTTGCGTCCGTTTCCGACTTTCTCAAATCAGAGCCGACAGAGGGGCCCAGTTGCCTGGTGCTGGACGTGAGATTGCCGGGGCAAAGCGGTCTTGAATTCCAGCGCGACCTCGCAGCGGCAGGCAGAGAGCTCCCAATCGTCTTCATCACTGGGCACGGCGATATTCCGATGTCGGTGCAAGCCATGAAAAGTGGCGCGATCGAGTTCTTCACCAAGCCAATACGCGACCGAGAATTTCTTGACGCTATTCGGTTCGGCCTGACGCGTGATCGCGTCCGTCGAGAGAATGAAAGCGCGCTGATCGACCTCAGAAAGCGTTTCGCGACCTTGAGTCCCAGGGAGCGAGAAGTCGTGATTGAAGTCGCGAGGGGGCGCCTTAACAAGCAGATTGCCGACGATATTGGTATCGCCCAAGGTACGGTGAAGGTCCACCGCAGCAAGGCGATGCGGAAAATGAATGCTCGTTCGCTTCTCGAGTTTGGCCAAATGGTGACAAAGCTCAACCTGACGCCCGAGAAATCGCAAGGCTCCTAGTGTTCTCATTCTCGACGAGACGGTCTGCCTATCGGGCATCACAGCGCGAGTAGCTTACTCGCAGCAATATAGCCGCAACTGAAATCATCAAAGAGGGGTTCGCAATGCGCCGCGCATTGCGGCCCTAAACCAGTTTTCATTCCCCGAACGTGCTGCTTCAGGATACATGGCCTCAGAGCCAGGACGCATGAATTGTCCAATCTATTCCCACGTCGATCTCTTTCGTAGGGGTACTGACACACGAGCGGGCAAAAAGGCAGAACATTGAAAAAGCGCTGCGACAGCAGGACTCCGGTATCGCTCTCCCTACACCCTAGCTTAGCTTTATCACGGCGCGCGATACCGCCAGAATGGGCGTTGGGTGGCGAAACGTGGAGACGGTCGCTATGTGCTTTGCACTCCGTCTGGTGCGGGAGCCCATGGTGCTGGCCCAATGGAGGGAACATGAGATTCGTTGTAGATCAATTCGCAGAAGGCTTTCAAACCAACGCAACGAACCCGCCGGCTGCGGCTGATTTGCCACTTCATTATTTGGTAAAAAGTCTGGCGAAGCTCCTTGAGACGGCGCGACGCGAATTCGACAGCGATCGCGAGGCAGCAAAAGCGTCACTAGTCACGGCGTCATCAATTCTGCAGTCGGAAATTGAACGTAGCTCGGGCGCTAACGGCTCCAGGCCAGGAGCATTGGCGGGCTGGCAGATAACGCGTGTGCGCGCATTTATCGAAGAGAATTTACACAGCAATATCGACGCTAGGGATCTTAGTGCCGTAGCGCAGCGAAGCTCGGCGCACTTCTCGCGTTCGTTCAAACAAGCCTTCGGCGAACCACCGCACACTTACGTGATTAAGCGGCGCCTCGAGAGAGCCTGTCATTTGATGGTAACAACCTCAGAATCGCTAGGCGAAATAGCTCTGAGCGTCGGTCTTTCGGATCAAGCCCATTTGTGCAAGCTTTTCCAGCGAGCGTATCATCAAAGCCCATCGACCTGGCGGCGCCATCGCAAGATCCGTGGTTCAATCTCAAAGGCCGGTATTGGAGAAGAATTCTCAATTTTCGTTCGCTCGAACGATCCGGCGAACACCCACGTAACGATAGATATCTGATTTGGGTCCAGGGCTCTACTGCTGGTCGGGTGCACTCAGCTCTGCTGACGTTAGTTCGACAAAACGGTTCTTTCCACCGAGACGCTAAACAGCAATTGACGAGCGACAAGAGGCTGGGACGATTCTGAAGCCCTGCCACGAGCACAAGCTCATATCACAATTTTATCCCGGGCGCTTGCGAAGAGCGGCTGCGCTTTGCCGCTGGTGCCGTCTGCAGCGTGATTGGGTGCCCTTCACCATTTTTGCACGCATTTGCGCAGTCGGATGCAAGTGCTCGCCGCGCAATACAAGAAAAATCCTGCGGTAAGGTGCACGCTATGAGCGCTTTAAGCTGCGGCGCAGCGTGCAACCGGTGTCCATGAAAGGAAACCAAGACATGATGTGGACCGCGCTTCTGCTATCCCGGCTGCAGTTTGCCTTCACTGTATCGTTTCACATCATCTTTCCTTCATTCACGATTGGGCTTGCCGCGTGGCTGACGGTGCTGGAGACGTTCCATCTGGTCACGGGCAAGCCGGTGTATCGCCGTGTCTTCGAATTCTGGCTCAAGATATTCGGCGTGACATTTGGCATGGGTGTCGTCTCCGGAATCGTGCTCGCCTTTGAATTCGGCATGAACTGGAGCCGGCTGTCGGAGGTGACAGGGCCAATTCAGGGCCCGCTGTTGACTTACGAGAGCTTCACGGCCTTTGCCCTGGAGGCATCGTTCTTCGGCGTGCTGATCTTCGGGCGAAGCCGGGTTCCGCCGCCGGTCTACCTGTTTTCAACCATGATGGTGGCGCTTGGCACGACCTTCAGCGCCTTCTGGATCATGGTGAACAACAGCTGGATGCAGGCACCGGTAGGCTACGCGATCGAGAACGGCATCTTCGTCCCGACCGATTGGAAGGCGATTATATTCAGTCCGGTCGTATGGGTCCGCTTTCCTCATATGCTGGTCGCCGCCTATCTGACCGGCGCATTCTGTGTCGCCGCAACAGGCGCATGGTACCGCTTGCGCGGCATATACGCGGCGGAGGGCAGGCTGATGCTGCGAATGGGCCTATTCCTTGCGGCCATTCTCGTTCCGGTTCAGCTGTTTCTGGGTCACCTGAATGGCGACTATGTTCATGAGAAGCAGCCCGCCAAATTCGCGGCCATCGAAGGCCGCTGGCACGACGAACAGCCTGCCGGCGAGGTCCTTATCGCCATTCCCGATGAAGCAAAGGAAGAAAATCACTTCGAGCTGAAGATCCCATACCTCGGCAGCCTCATCGCCTCGATGCGGCTTGACTTCGAAGGAGATCGGGTTGTCCAGCTTTCCGAAAGAGGATCGACCGCCCGTCGCGATTCCGTTCTTTGCGTTCAGAGTGATGGTCGGATGCGGCCTGTTGATGATGGCGTTGGCGTGGCTGGGCTCGTTTCATCTCTTGGTTGATCGTTGGCGGGGCGAGAGGCTGTTGCTGTGGGCGGCCTTCCTCAGTTTTCCGCTTCCGTTCGTTGCGACGTTAACGGGCTGGTTTACTGCCGAAGTAGGTCGTCAGCCATGGAGCGTATACGGGGCATTGCGCACCGCAGATGCCGTCACACCAACGCTCACGGCGCAAGCTGTAACGATCTCCCTGATCCTCTTCGCAGTGGTCTACCTCATCATATTCAGCTTCGGGACGTTGTATGTCTATCGTCTGCTGAAGGCTGGGCCCGCCGAATCCGAGAAGTTGCTTCCCGTCAATCCAAAGCGTCCGCTCGGGGTCACTGGCGCCAGTCCGATTCCCGGGATGACGCAAGGAGGGAACTGGACATGATCCTTTTTTGGGCGGGCCTGCTCGCCGTAACCACGTCGCTTTACGTACTGCTGGACGGCTTTGACCTGGGTGTCGGCATCCTGTTTGCGTTCGCCGACGAGCCGAACCGAAGGAAGATGCTGAGTGCGATCTCGCCTGTCTGGGACGGAAACGAGACCTGGCTCGTCGTGACCGGCACAGTTTTGTTCGGAGCCTTTCCGGCCGCGTATGCGGCGCTCCTGTCAGCCTTCTATCTCCCCCTCGTGCTGATGTTATGCGCGCTAATCCTGCGCGGCGTTGCATTCGAGTTTCGATATAAGTCGATAGGCTTTCGCTGGTTCTGGGACTCGGGCTTTGCGGCAGGATCGTTGGTCGCGACTTTCATTCAAGGCATGACGGTCGGCGCGCTGGTGGAAGGTCTTCCCATGAAGGACGGCCACTATGTCGGTGGCACGTTCGGCTGGTTCAGTCCGTTCGCCACGCTATGCGGGCTTGGACTGGTGCTTGGTTATAGCCTTCTTGGCGCAAGTTGGCTTGTGCGAAAGTGCGAGGGGCCGATCAGGGAACGCGCTTATCAATTGCTGCCTGTATTGACCGTGGGCGTGCTTGCCTTTCTGGCTACCGCCTTTGTTCTTGCGCTGACCATGCATCTTAACCTGATGACTCGCTGGTTGGAGCGTCCATACCTCCTCGTCTTTCCGCTGATCGGCGCAGTATCTTCGATCTGCCTCCTGAAGGGCGTACAACGGCGAGATGATTTAGCTCCCTTCAGATTCTCCGCTTTGATCTTCCTGGCGGCCTTCAGCACCTTGGCCGGTTCGTTTTGGCCATACATGATTCCCTTTGCGCTCACCGTCGAGCAGGCCGCGGCGCCGGCGGCCAGCCTTAACTTCATTTTCTGGGGGCCAGGCCTCTTCGTCATGCCGCTCACGCTGATCTACACGTTCGTGGTGTACCGGCTATTTCGAGGAAAAGTCGCCGATGGGCGCTACGAGTAAGCGCGCCTTCAGGCTGGTCACTTCGAAGCGATCAAGCATCCCAAATGATGGTAGCAATGCAGCGATTTCAGGCCGGTGCCCCGGACGGCGGAATGGGGCGACGCTGGAAAGGCTATTTCGTTTGCGCAGTCGAATACAAATCTTTGCATTCACATCCAAGCTTTATTCTGCGTCAGGGCGCATGCTGCGACCGAAATAGTCACAGCAGGAAGAGGGTGCCATGAGCAAGAAGGTCGCAGATGTCATCGTTGAGACGTTGCAGAGCGCGGGAGTCAAACATTGTTACGGCGTCGTGGGTGACACTCTCAACCGGATCGCGCACAGCATTTCCCAAAGCGCGATCGAGTGGGTAGGCATGCGCCACGAAGAGGCTGGGGCCTTCGCGGCCCAGGGCGAAGCCTTGTTAACCGGCAGCCTCACCGCGGTCGCCGGAAGCTGCGGTCCCGGCAGCCTGCATTTCATCAACGGCATCGTCGAGGCGAACCGCAATCGCGCGCCCGTCATTCTGATCGCCAGCCAGATCGTTCGCGACGAAATGGGGTTCGATTTTCCCCAGGAGGTCGACTTCAAGGCGATATACGGGAGCTGTAGCGTCTATTGCGACATGATCCTGACCCCCGAACAGGCCCGGCGCAAGACCGTGATGGCCTGCCAGACAGCAATCGCGAAGCGCGGAGCGGCGGTACTGATCGTCCCGGTCGACATCTCGCATTCCGACGTCCATGACGATGTACCGTTCACGGTGCACACGAGCCATCCGGTCGTACGTCCCACCGATGCCGATCTGGACGAGATCGCCGCCATCATCAATGCCGGCCAGCAGATCGCCATCTATGGCGGGTCAGGTTGTCGCGGCGCGCATGACGAGATTCTTCGTGTGGCCGAGATCCTCAAGGCGCCGATCGCCCACACTTCCCGGGGCAAGGACTCCCTCGAATACGACAATCCGTACAATGTCGGCATGACCGGGCTCATCGGCAACGAGGCGGCCTATCACGCCGTTCTGAAATGCGACACCTTGCTGCTGCTCGGCGCGGATTTCGCCTGGCGGCAATTCTATCCTAACCACGCGAAGATCGTGCAGATCGACATCGAGCCGACCCATCTGGGCCGCCGCCATCCGGTGACCCGAGGATTGGTTGGCGACATCAAGGCGACTCTCGAAGCATTGATCCCTCGGCTGCACGAAAAATCCGACACCCATTTCCGCGATCGCTACGTCAAGCGCCACCGCGAAGTGATCGCCAACCAGAAAGAGAAGGCCGTACCGAAGCGACGCGACACCATTTCCGGGATCTACCTTACCGAACTCATCGACCGGATGGCGGCTGACGATGCCCTCGTTACGGGAGATGACGGCACGGCTACCGTCTGGATGCACCGTTATTTCACGGCCACCGCCAAGCGGCGCTTCTTCTCCAGCCTTCTGCACGGAACCATGGCGTCTGCCATGCCGACCGCGCTCGGCCTGCAAAAGGCGGCGCCCGGCCGCCAAGTCATCTCTCTCTCGGGCGATGGCGGGATCGCGATGCTGTTCGGCGATCTGATGACCGCGGTCCAACACAAGCTACCCATCAAGGTGGCGGTGTTCGACAACGGAAAGCTGGGCTTCATCGATATCGAGCAGAAATCGGAAGGGTTGCTGCCGCTCTACACCCATCTGCAAAATCCCGATTTCGGCGTGGTCGCAGAGGCGATGGGCCTATGGGGCCGCACCGTCGCCAAGGCGGACGAGCTCGAGGCAGCGATAGGGGAGTGGCTCGCTCACCCGGGCCCCGCTCTGCTCAATGTGAAAGTCGAAAACATGACCTTGGTGATGCCGCCAGCGATCGAGTTTGGACCAGCCTATGGGATGGCCCTCTATTCAGCGCGGGCAGTGCTCGGCGGACAAACCCACGACCTGATCGAAATGATCAAGGAAAACGTCTGACGAGAAGCGTGTCTCGGGCCGGGCCAGGAGTCTTTAGCCGCAAGACGAGCTCTTGGCTCTTGGCACGGCGGAGGACTCTTCCACTAAAATGGCCGCCCGAAGCGAAAACTGGAGGATTGAGCGCCTGTACTCCCGAGACGCCCGGCCGTCGATGCCGGCAACAGGCCCGTCCTCGACCAGTCGTTGAGGCGGATAGCGAGCAACACTATCGGCGCGATGGTGCCGGTTCCGAGGCTAGAACTTGCGAAATGTGCCTTTTGCACGCGACGGGACGCCCTTACCAATCGTTTGTCTTCCTGATCGAGGAACTAAGTCGCCCGGAACGGTCATCGATCTTGGACGAGGCTTAACAACCCGGGCATAGAAGCCGCTATCCCGATCATGAGCCAAGTGGAGTCAGGCATGGATATGCCGACCTCTGGTAAGGATGTTCAAGGTACGTCCGACGCACCAAGTGACGGACAAGAGAAGCACACGCGCACCGCGACGCGTGCGCCTTCAATCATCGTCGGTATCGTTGCTGCTATCGTCGTCGCGCTTTCCCTCTTCTATCTCTTGCGGCCGGAACCACTGCTCGTGCAGGGCGAGGCCGATGCAACGCGGTTCGATATCGCCGCGCGTGTCGACGGACGGGTCAAGGAAATACCTGTCGAACGCGGCCAGAACGTTCCTGCGGGGGCCGTGCTCGTAAGGATCGATAATCCGGAGACTGTCGCGAAGCTCGAACAAATGAGAGCGGCGATGGCCGTTGCCGAAGCACAGCTTGCCAACGTGCTCGTCGGAACACGGGTGGAAACCATTGACGCGCGGAAGGCGGAGCTGGAGCGCGCGCAGGCGGCTCTGGTGCTGGCGCAGAAGAACTTTGACCGTACTCACATATTGACCGAGCAAGGCAATGCGCCGCAAGCCCGCCTCGACCAAATGACCGATACGCTGCACGAAAGCGAACGCGCCGTCGATCAAGCCAAGTCAGCCTACGACCAGGCTGTCAACGGCTACACAAAAGAAGAGCGGGCTATTTCCAAGGCCAGCGTTGAAAAGGCCAATGCGGATATCCAGAGCGTTCAATCGATTATCGATCAACTCGCCGTCTACGCCCCCGTCGCTTCGCAGGTCTACCAGCGCAATGTGGAGCCGGGCGAATATGTATCTCCAGGCGTGCCGCTCATTACCTTGATCGATCTGGGTGATGTCTGGATCCACTTCGATCTTCGCGAGGATCTCGTCAAGAGCCTGAAGGTCGGCGATCGATTTGATGTCCGTATCCCGGCTCTCGATGAGCGCCGTGTCACGGTCGAGGTCAAGCTTATTGCAACGAAGGGCGAATATGCGAGCTGGCGCGCCACGCGTGCTTCGGGCGATTTCGACTTGCGAACGTTTTCGATTCGCGCCTACCCGGTCCAGCCGGTGCCCGAGCTGCGACCGGGGATGAGCGCCTATCTCGACTGGCGGTCACGGCAATGAGGCCGTCGTCGAAGCCCGGATTTCTGCTGGTCGCTCGGCGCGAGTGGCAGTGGCTGTTTCACGATCGTGTGGCGCTGCTTTTGATCTTCGGCGTACCTCTCTTTGCTTTCGTGGTTCTCACGACCGTCTTCAGCCATCCGGTCATCCGGGACCTTGGAGTGACGGTCGTCGACGAGGATAGGTCGAACGCTTCGCGCGCCCTGGTGGAATACGTCGCGGCGTCTCCGAGCCTGCAAATCGTCGACCGCTCCGGTACGCTGTCCACAGCCGTGCAGGATATACGGTCCGGCAAGGCGATCTCGGCAATCTACATTCCGCCGAATTTCGAGCGCGATCTGGAAGCCGAACGCCGCCCCCAGATCGTCGGGTTCTATAACCAGCAATTCCTGACCGCGGCCGGCATTGCGTCCTCAGGTCTGAGCGATGCGCTTTCCGCCGCCGTCGCCGCGGCAGCCCCCGCCAAACGCGCCGCCCCTACACCAGCTTCCATCGGAACGATGCAAGGCGAGACGATCGCGCTTGTCAATCCGCAGAAAAACTATGCGCAATTCTTGCTGCGCGCGCTGCTGCCGATGATCATCCATGTGGTGATCACCTTGGCCGCAGGCTATTCAGTCGGATCCGAATTCCGCCGTCGCGACGCGAGGGCTTGGCTCGAAAGCGCCGGAGGAAATCCGGTCGTCGCGCTGGTCGGCAAGCTCGCGCCGCTGTTCGGCATCTTTTTCGTGATCATGCTGGCTGAGACGCTCTTCCTTGAGGGGGGGCTGCAAGTCACCTTCAGGGGAGACTTGCCGCTGACGGCGGCCGCTGGCTCCCTCCTGATTGTTGACTACCTGTCGCTGGGAGCCTTGCTGCAGCTCCTGACCGGCGACCTGGCGACGGGGCTGGGACTTGCGGGTCTCTTTGTCTCTCCTGCATTCGGCTACGCCGGCGTCGGCTTCCCGATTGTCGGCATGAATGCGTTTGCGCAAGTCTGGAGCGCGATTCTGCCGCTGCGCTGGTACATGGCCGTATTGCTGGGACAAGCGGCGCGCGGATTGCCGGTCTCGGAATCGGCCATTCCCTTCGCGGCGCTCGCGGGCCTGGCGCTGCTCTATGCCGGCCTCGCATTGCTGCGCATGACCAGCCTCAAGCGCAAGGGCTGGTTTGAGACGGCGCGACCTTCCGAGCAACCCGAGATCGGCGGGACGCCGCGAGGGATCGGCGGCGCCTTCAAGGCGGAGTGGCGGCGCGTGCTGGGAACGCGGAGCGCCTTCAGCCTGATTGTCCTGGCTCCCCTGGTTTACGGCATTTACTATCCGCAACCCTATCTGAACCAGATCCTTCGCAAGCTTCCCATCGCGGTCGTCGATAACGATCTGAGCGATCTCAGCCGCCAGATGGTCGAGACGCTGGATGCGAGTGGAGCATTGAGCGTTGCGGTTCGTGCCCGAACACTTGCCGAAGCGCGCGCCGCAATCGATCGCGGCAAGGCCTTTGCCGCTGTCGAAATCCCGGCAGACACCGAGCGCGACGTGCTGAAGGGCATCACTGCTCACATCCCGATCTATGCGGATGCCACCTACCTCTTCATTTTCAGATCGACCGCAAGCGGGGTCGCCACGGCCATCGGAGCATTGACCT
The DNA here is from genome assembly GCA_963734795.1 of uncultured Alphaproteobacteria bacterium. Taxonomy (GTDB): domain Bacteria; phylum Pseudomonadota; class Alphaproteobacteria; order Rhizobiales; family Xanthobacteraceae; genus Bradyrhizobium. The sequence continues at coordinate 1,121,095 of CAVTIW010000001.1, read as the reverse complement.
CCGAGCTCGTTTCGCGAGGCGCGCGCTCCGATGGAAGCCTCGTCAAGGCGAAATTGGCGAGCTTGAGCCCGGCCGACGTTCTGCTGCAGCCGATATTCAACCCGGTGGGAGGCTATGCGAGCTATATCGTCCCGGCGGCGTTTTTGCTGATCCTGCAGCAAACCCTCCTGATCGGTTCGGCGATGTTGACCGGTACTGCGCTGGCGAAAGGCGGAGGAGCATTCGCCGGCGTGTTCGGCCGCGGCATCGCCCATCTGACCATTTACCTTCCAGCGCTCGCGCTTTATCTGATCGTGCTGCCGCGTATCTACGGCTTTTCGACGCTGGGGCATCTCCCACAACTCTTCGCGCTCGCTGCGGTCTTTTTGCTCGCGACCAGCTTCATGGGGCAGGCCGTCGGGGCCTGGTTCACGCGGCCGGAAAACGCGACGCTCCTCCTCCTTGCAACCAGCCTGCCTCAGTTCTTCACCGCTGGCTTCGCATGGCCGCGCGAAGCAATCCCCGACGCGGCCATCGCGCTGGGCCGGATTTTTCCCGCCGACTTCGCGATTGATGGCCTCGTGCGCATCAACCAGCTGGGCGCCAGCATCTGGGAGGTCGCGCATGACTGGCTCGGACTGTGGTGTCTGGCCCTGGCCTATTTCGCGCTCGCCGTGATCTCGGCGCTTGCCGTCAAGAGAGGACGGGAACATGCGCAGGGCTAAGCGTGCCGCCATCGTTGCGATCGCGCTCGTGCTCGTCGCGGGCGTTCTGATCTTCGCCGTGCGTCGTTCCGGATCGGCGGCCACAATCGTTGGCGTCGTGCGGGCGACCGAAGTCAGGGTGGAGCCGGAGGTGGACGGCCAACTCGTGTCGATTGCGGTCGAGAAGGGCGCCCACGTGCACGCGGGCGATGTCCTGGCGAGGCTCTCCGCGGTGGAGTTGACGGCACAGGCCGACCAGGCGCGTGCCGCCCTCGCCTCGGCAACCGCAACCCGCAACAACGTCTATGCCGGCGTCCGTCAGGAACAGGTTGCGTCGCTGAAAGCTGAAATCGCCAAGGCAAACGCACGCCTCGAATATGTGCAGCTCCAGCTCACAAGGACCAGCACGCTGGCACGGCAGAGTTTTGAGTCTCAGCAGACGCTTGACCAGGCCGAAAACGACGCTGCAAGCGCACGTGCCGATGTGGCGGAGGCCCAGGCGAATTACGATGCGGCCGTAGCCGGCCCGACCCGCGAGGAACGCGCGATCGCCGATACGCAGGTTCAGGCCGCGGCAGCCGCGCTCGAGGTGCTTGAGCGCCGTCTTGAAAAGATGACCTTGCGTGCTCCAGCCGACGGTGTGGTCAGCGTCATCGCCGCAGAGGTGGGCGAGAATATTCGCGCAGGTCAGCCGATCCTGATGGTCGAGGCGGCAGGCGAGCAATGGCTCTCGTTCAATGTACGCGAAGACCATCTCAGTGGTCTCTCGATCGGAAAAACAGTGAGCGTGATGCGGAACGGTGCCGATGGCGCGATCAAAGCCGTCATCAACGAACTGCGGCCGCTCGGAACGTTCGCCACTTGGCAGGCCGAGCGGGTTATTGGGGATCATGACCGCAACACGCTTCGCTTGCGCCTCGACCCGGAGGGAGAGCGGGCAGGCCTTGAGCCGGGCATGACTGTTTGGATCGAGCATTAACAACACCGGTGTGTACCGAAAACCTTATTCGAGTTGATGACGTGATGGAATCGCTTAAGCTGGCCGAATGATCAGTTTGCTCTGTTTCGTTCTGGCCGTCCTGGCCTCGCCATTCAAGTCGAAGTTGCGGCTTGAAGCTGAGAACGCGGTGCTTCGACATCAGTTGAATGTCGTGAGGCGCAGGCTGCCTGGTCGCGTCCGGCTCACCAACCATGATCGCTGGTTCTTGATTCAGCTGTATCGCTGGTTTCCGTCAATCCTGCAGGTTCTCACAATCATCCGGCCCGAGACACTCGTGCGTTGGCATAGGGCCGGCTTTCGCTGCTACTGGCGTTGGAAGTCGCTCCCATTGGGAGGGCGGCCGCAGATCGACGCGGAGCTACGCGTGTTGATCCGGCGGATGAGCGTCGAAAATCCGCTTTGGGGCGCGCCACGCATCCACGGCGAACTGCTCAAGCTTGGGTTTGAGGTCGCGCAGTCGAGCGTCGCCAAGTACATGGCCAAATGGCGAGGGCCGCCCAGCCAGGGATGGCGGACCTTCTTGCGTAACCACGCGCCGGACGTTGCCGCCATGGACCTGTTCGTTGTTCCAACTATCGGTTTTGACCTGCTCTATGCCTTCGTCATTGTCCGGCTTGACCGCAGAGACCTCGTCTGGATCAACGTCACAGCAAACCCGACGGCAGAATGGGTTGCGCGTCAAATAACGGAGGCATTCCTTGGGTGAGGCTCCGCGCTACCTCATCCGCGATCGGGATCAGATCTATGGTAGCGTCGTCAGACGCCGATTGCGTTCCATGGGAATTAGGGACAGGCGCTATGGCGCCGGCTTCACCATGGCAGAATGGCTTCGCCGAACGGCTGATCGGATCGATTCGTCGCGATTGCCTAGATCATATCGTCGTTCTTGGTGAGGTGCATCTGCGCCGGATCCTGCGATCTTATGCACACTATTATAACGACATCAGAACGCAACGGTCATTGGACAAAGACGCGCCGGCTTCTCGCCCGGTTCAGCGCACCGGAAGCATCAGTTCACACGCGATACTTGGTGGACTTCACCATCACTACGTCCGGGTTTAAGTTTTCGGTACACACACCTAGACCTAAGGCTGAGGATGGTCAGTAGAACGCTTAGTTTTGCGGTAACGGAATGCATTCGATGGCCGCCAAAACTCGCATATTTTCACGAGTAACGGCTTTCTTACGGTAACGGACCTCAACGATTTCAATGGCCCGACCCAGACTACGAATCTAGGGGCCCCGTTTCCCTTGGTCGAATAACAGAGCCGACAGCAAGCTTCCGAAATCCGCCAGACTTGCGGTGCTAACGCAGACTGAAGTCCGGGAGGCTTTCGTCGACAGCTCGTTGCAGATAATCGGGTGCAAGGTGGGCGTAGTGCTTTTGCGTTACGCGCACGTCGGCGTGGCCCAACAACTGGGATACTGTCAAGATGGGAACGCCGCCCATGACCAGATGGCTCGCAAACGTGTCACGCAGCTCATGAAAGGTGATCGGCGGCCGGATCGCCGCTCTCGAGCAGGCATCTCCAATTCTGCGGGCTTGGTCCGAAGGCCGCCACCCCTTCCCGGAGTCCTTGACGAACACATAATCACTTCCTGATTTGCCCGCGATCTGAACTTTGAGGAATTTGCAGGCTGGGATAGTCAATTTGACGGACTGGCGCTTGCCACTTTTTGTCGCGCGAAAGACAGCCGTTCGAGAGACGAAATCGACGTCGTTCGCCCTCAGCAGTCGCAAGCTACCGTATCGTCCGCCCGTAAATAGCGCGCCCATGATAATCGGGCGAAAATCATCATCGCAGTGGTTTTGAAGCCTTTGGCATTCTTCTAATGTCAGATAGCGTACCGTGATGCCGTCGACGTCGGGAAATGGTTTTAAGGCGTGTTTCCAAGCGCTATCCGAGGCGATCAGCTTTTGTTTAATTGCATAATTGAGTGCGGCTCGCAGGGGCGTGATGATGCGGTTGGCGCGCGCCTTTCGCTTTCTCAACCGCTCCTCTTCTGCCTCCCGGTCGTCCTCTTGATCGCGCCCGGGATCGTTGGACTGTTTTCTGATGTCTTTCCTGCCGCTGTTTGCCGGCATCCCGGTACGGGATAGCTTGGGCGATTTCGCGAGACCAGCTTTGAATTTCTCCAGCAGATCCGAATTGATCTGATCGAGACGCAGGTGGCCGAGCGCCGGGCGAATGTGAACGTTGAGTATGCTGTTCAAGTTTTTCAGATCCCGGCCAGGTTTTTCGCCCCGGCGGGCGGCGCCGCTGGTGTAGCCCTCGACGTAGCGGTCGAGGACGTCGGCGATGGTTGTCCGTTTGGAGCCAGGCCGCACACCGGACGTTCGGCGGGCCACCTCTTCGGCAAAGATCTCCCGCGCCCGCTGCGTGGCCTCATCATACGTCAGTCCCTGGACCGTACGACCGGATTCATCGTCTGCAGGCCCGATTTTAATTTCAGAATATGCTGCCCGGACGGGATCGTGCATCCGCGCCAGCCAGCTGCCGCCGTATTTTCCGCGGCGATAGCCTAGCGCCAGGCCGCGCTGCAGCGACCGGTAATATGGCTCCGTGCGAGGAACTAGGTTTCCACGAGCGGTGCGGGACTGGATCGAGCTTTCCCGGGTGGTTCGGGCCAATTTAGGATGCTCCAATATTTTGGGAAGTTTTTGGGGAGTATACGCGGTGGACTCGTGCGGACATTTATGGACTGATAAATATGAAAAATGAGCTAAATCAGAGTGTTGGATTGCTGGCAAGTGTCCGTGAATATCCATAGAGCGCCAGTTTTAGCCCTCTCACGGCGAAAACAGGAGTTCGATTCTCCTAGGGAGCGCCATCCAGTACTCATCTGCGAACCTGGAATGGTCCCGTTCCGGCTGGCCAGGACGGCTTTTTCGAGTACGTCTTTGCTACCTTTGATGCGGATTTGGGGAGCGTCGACCTCTATCACGTCGATGAGGGATTGCAGATGGGCCTTGCGGAATAGAATCGATCCGGAACTGAAGTTCTCGCGCATGGTGTGACCGAACTGCTCAGGCTGCGCTGGGTCGATCTGGATGGCTTGCGATGAGTGCGATTTGGCCCGTTCGAGCGCGGCCTTGGCGCGGTCCCGGTCGGCCAAGCGAGCCGCTGCGCTGTTGCCTCGTCATCCGAACGAATTCGCTCCGCGGTCGTCCTGGTAATATTGTTTAATGCCAGCAGCTGCTCATACGGATTTGAGCTACTACCGACGCTGAAAAAAATGTCCCCTCCGCATCGACGATCAGGCGTCGATGGGAGGGGACATTCGGCAGGAAGAGACTTTTAGTTACTTGTGGTACATCGAGGTCTTGACCGACTGCGCCTCGTCAGGTCCCCAGAGACGATAGCTCAGCGTCGCGAAGACCGTCATGCCCTGCGAAACGGTGGAGGGATCCGCACCGGTTGCTGCGAGAGCAGCCGCGTTCGAAGCCTTTGCGGAAACTTCCTGGGTCGCCCAGACCGACAGCGCGGCGGGTCCGAAGTCGTACGCCACGAGACCACCAACCGCCCAGACATTGAACCTGTTGTTGGTGAGAGCAGCGACGGTACCAGGGGTTACGCCGTAGGCCGCCTGACAGCCCACCGACGAACAGGAGTCGTTGGAAACCTGTCCTTCGTAATAGGCCACCGGACCGATGGTCCACTTGCCAATGGCCTTGGTCGCGGTGAAGTCGGCGTGCAGAATATCACCTCCGGTATACCCGGTGACGCTGCTTGAGGTGTTGAACTCCGCGTAGACTGCAGCGGTCAAGTTCCAGCCATTAGCCAGATACGAGAGGATCGCTTCGGGCTGGAAGGTCCAGTACGCGTTTCCCTGGTTGCCAGTGCCGGTTAAACCGGTGACCGTACCGTCCGGCGTGTAGATGCCGAGACCGGTTTTGAATTGGAGGCCGCTGGTTCCAAGCTTCCAGCTCAACTCGACCGGCGCGATGTAGGTGTTATGCACGCCGGCGAATTGAGCGTTGACCGGGTTGCCGACGCTCGTATCCACGAACGGCTGCGCGATAACCGCATCATAGGTGCCGCCCAGGAATGTCCAGCCGGGAACGAACAGAAAAGCCTGCACGTCCACATCCGCATGCACACCGGTCTTGCCGGTAGCTCCAGCAGTGCCGGGACCAGCAAGGTTCGCCTGATAGGTGAACACCTGGTTGATCATGTAAATGCCCGGCGGGGGAACGCCGGCGCTGGCGCCGATCAAGAGGCCCGCTTTGGTCTGCGCCGCAGCGCCTGGCTCCAACGCATGTGCTGGCGACCACGACAGCGCGATCACGCCTGCTGCCGCCAATAGAGCGTTGCTGTTTAACTTCATCTGCTTTTCCCGTGTCGTTTTGTGTGTGAAGGCGATCCTTACCGGATGGCTACGGTCCCCTAGCGCGCAGGGGCGGAAAATCCTGTTGCTTACAGGCCACAGGGACAAACCTGAAGTGTTTCTGAAGATAGATTCGCGCCGACCCACCACAGTCACCGGCGGCAATATTTCTTAATGCAGGCAGCTGCTTACGCGTCATGAGATTTGACCGGCGGGCGCGTTCTCGCTTCCTCGATGAAGCCGGCAACGGCGAGACCGGCGCCGAAAAAACGACCGCTCCGCATCGACGATCAGGCGTTGATGGGAGGGGACGTCCGGCAGCATTAGACTTTAGTTATTTGTGGCACATCCAAACGAGCCGCGGGGAATCTTTGAGGTCGAGCGCGAGACTGCACGAAATGCGTCAAGATCACCTTCGTTCATCGTCGTGCCGGTGCCCTCGCGTGTGTGAATAGAGATAGAAAGCTTCACTTATTCTACCGCCTGTTGCGCAATCATCACAGGATTTTGATGGCTCCTCGTACACAAAGAATTGTCGGCAGCTACGACCGACATCACTTTCTAGGGGGTTCTCTCATGCGCAATAAGTATCTGTCCGCAGCTATGGTCGCTGCGGGATTCCTGGCGTTGCCGATCGGTGTGGCTCACGCCGACGAGGTCTCCGACCTCAAGGCCGAGGCCAAGGCACTCCAAAAGCAGAATGATGCGTTGGCCACGCGCCTCGCGGCGATCGAAAAGCGCCAGAAGGTCATTGAGACCAGCGCCAGCGCCACGCAGCGGATCATGAATGCGCATGCGGCCGATATGCCGATACCGTACAAGGCCGCCGCCGCCGCGCCGGTGGATGATGCATTGTGCTGGAATCGCGTCTGCCTCTACGGCATCGTCGATGCCGGCTTTGGCTGGCAGTCGCATGGTCAGCCGTTCAACGGCGCCTTCCCGACGGGTGCGCAGTATCTGGTGAGCGCGGGCAGCAATCGCTCGATGTGGACCGCCTCACCCAACGCGATGTCGCAGTCGACCATCGGTTTGAAGGGTGCAGTCGCAATACTTCCTGATCTGGATGCCATCTTCAAGATTGAAACCGGCTTCAATCCGATGGCCGGCCAACTCGCCAACGGCGAGGGCTCAATGGTGCAGAACAACGGCGTTCCGCTGAATTTGCGCTCGGCGAACGGCGATTTCGAGCCGCAACGGCCAGGCCTTCAACGGCCAGGCGTATGTCGGTGTTCAATCGCCGGTTTGGGGCACGTTGACCGTCGGCCGCAACAACGGGCTGCCGCTCGATCAGATCCTCGCCTACGACCCGATGGGTGGGTCTTATGCGTTCTCGCCGATCGGATTCTCCGGTACGTGGATAGGCGGTGGCTCGACCGAAGACGGGCGGCTCGACCAGTCGATCAAATACACCTGGAACTATGGCCTGCTTCATGCAGGCGCGCTCTATCAGGTCGGCAATTACGGCAGCGGCGGCGGCACGGAATGGGTGCACGACGACGTCCAGGGCAATCTTGGCTTGATCTACCAGGGCTTCAGCATCGATGGCACCGCCGCCAAGATCCGCGGCATGGTGTCGGCGTCACCACTAGCGCCCTCTCCGGCGAATATCGGTCTGACGGGACTTTCGGCAACGATCTCCGACAACGTCGAGGCGATGGTCACCGCGAAGTACAAATGGGACCGGTTCGAGGTGATGGCCGGCTACGAACACATCGACTTCGCCAATCCGGCCAATCCCGTGCCGGTGGGTTTCGTCAACAACTATGGCTACCAGTTCACCTCGGTGAGCAACATCGCTTTCCCGAACGACAAGATCCTGCAGATGATGTGGGTCGGCGGCAAGTGGAAGGCAACCGATCATCTGACCTTGATCGCGGCTTACTATCATGAAACGCAGAATGCGTTCGGCGTTGGCGCCTCCACCGGATGCAACACGGCGCTGTTTTCCACGTGCAGCGGAACGCTGGATGCCGTATCGTTCGTGGCCGACTACGTCTTCAACAAACACTTCGACGTGTATGCCGGCGTCGAGTACTCGCAGGTGAGCAACGGCTTGGCGAATGGCTACGTCCAGACCTCGATCCTCAGCGCGACCGGAGCGGTGCTTGGAAATAATGGCAAGTCGACCGCGTCGAACATCGATCCGACGATCGGCGCGCGCTACTCCTTCTGAGCGCATCGGCGCGGCGATCCAGACGCCGCGCCGAGCTTGACGGGCTCAGCACTGTTCGCGCAGTGATGGGCGCAATCCAGAAAGCCCCGTCCTTCATAGGGACGGGGCTTTTCCTTGGCCGATGGCGGAGGCTACCTGCTGGCCCGGTGGCGGCGGAAGCAATGCACAGTCTCACACTTCCACGTCGTGGCTACCGCTGCGGGAGCACTTTCCACGGGCTTCACTGACATCGATCCGCTGGACGAACTGGAGCGCCACCTGACCGGCGCTCTCGCCGTCCTGTTGCGCGAGCCTCGCTGAGGATCGATGCCTCGACGCTGCGCCTGCTTGCCAAGCACCGTTGCTGCCGGCAGGCCCGATGATAAACTCCGCACAATCGGCCCCACGAGCTGCAAGCCGGCCCGCACCAAAAATTTTGCGCGGCGTCAGTCGCCGTTTACGCTCTGGCGCCAATCGTCGGGCTGCATACCCGACGGCCAGCGAAAGACCGTGCCGAAGGCACTCTGATCTTGCACGAATGCATTCGAGGGGTCCGGGCAAAAGGCATTGGCATTCCGAACTGTTTCGCTCGCGTACGTTTTGTGGTGTCGGGTGAGGTGTTTGCCGGCCGTGGCGGCATTTGCCGTCGACGCGACAATCAGAAGTCGAGCCAAACAAGCCGAAGATCGTGGTTCGCATTACGGTGGTGAGAACTGAACTTCGCATTGTAGCCTCCATCAATCGCGACAACCTCTGCTGATCGGACACTGCGAAAGGCAATCACGCCACGCTTATAGAAGCCCCGCGCCTCAACCAACTAAGCCCGCCCAATGCTTTTGCTAGCTATACGAGTGGAGGTTCCGCATCATCTCTTGGTAGCGGTTAGTCATTCTTTGGTTTAGCCAAGCCAATGATTCACCCGAACTGGAAGAGACCGGCAGATGACTTCAACGACGACCTATGTCGCGCAGATCTCCCCGCAGCGGAGCACGCAATACACCAATGTGGCGCGCGACCTTGCCGCCGCCGAGTTGCAGGCGTCGCCGCTCGGGCAGACCCTGACCGACCTGTCGATGGAGCACATCGCCGGTCAGGACTATCTCAAGTTCACGACGTCAGGCGCATCGCTGTCACCGCAGCACCTTCAGCAACTCGCCAGCATGGCAATGCTTGGAAGCCTTTTCGAATTCTTCCCCGCGATCGGTGAAGTCGAAGGACCGCTGCTGCGCCCGACCAGCGCCATCTATCCGTTCTTCATATCGCCCGACCTTGCCTCGATCCGGCGCTACAAGGGCAAGACCAATGAATTCTTCACCCGGTTTCTCCTTAACATCGCCAAAAACGCCTCCGATTTTCGCGATGCGGAATGGCGCGATCTGAAATTGCTCGATCCGCTCTGCGGCGGTGGAACCACCCTGTTCGCGGCGCTGTCGCTCGGCGCCCATGTCGCGGGTATCGAACTCGACCGCGGCGACGTCGAATCCACCGCGACCTTCATCACCCAATTCTGCCGCGAAAGCCGCATCCGTATCTCGGTGACCGAGGAACGGCTGCGGAAGCTGGCGAGCGCGCGGCGCTGGCTGTTCCTGATCGGAAAAACAGAGGATCAGCGTCGCTGCATGCTGGTCAACGGCGATGCGGTGCTGGCGCGGGAACTGACGTCGGGTTTCGGTCAGCCGCATCTGATCGTGACCGATCTGCCCTACGGCATTCAGCACCAGGCGCCGCTCGCGGCACTGCTCACCAGCCGCCTTCCGGTATGGGCGGATTTGCTGCAGCCGGGCGGCTGCATCGCCTTCTCCTGGGACGCGACCCAATTCAGCCGCGCAGAAATGATTGACCTCGTTGCGCAGGTAGCGCCGCTGGAGGTGGTTCAGCATCCGCCCTACGACCGCATCGCGCACCGCGTCGATCGCGTGGTCAAGCGGCGGGATGTGATCGTGGCCAGAGTGCGCCAGTGATCGCACCCCTGGCGCCGCCTGCCGCGCCGCGCGCGGTTCAATCGTCGTAGCTGTCGATGACGGTGTCGGCGATCGCGCGCTTGGTGATGACGCCGACGATGTCGCCGACCCTCGGCCGATCCACGCCGTGAAAGACGATGGCGGCGCCGGCGCGGCGGCGTTTCAGCCGGGCGAACACCAAGCTTAACAGGTCGACGTCCCGGCAAATCACCGCGTGGCTTTCGACAAAATGTTCGACCAGCAGGTTCGGATTGGTGTGGGATTCGCGCCACAGGCCCGAGCGCGGCGGAATCAGGCCGACAATCCGGCCTTCGCGTTCGACGATGATGGCGCGCACGTCGTCAGTTCCTTCGGCGCTGATGGCCTGTTTCAGGGTTGTTCCAGCCTTGGCGAGGATGAAACGCCGTTCCATGATGTCCTGGGCCTGCATGACCAGATAAAGATTGATGTGCCGGTCCTTGGGGATGCGGTGGCCGCGATGGCGCAGCTTGACGGTGTAGATGGTTTCGCTGATCAGCGCCCGCCGGATGCCGGCCGCGACCGCAACCGCGACGATGACCGGAACAATGATGGCGTAATCGCGCGTCATTTCGAACACCATGACGATGGCGGTCATGACGCCGCCGGTTCCGGCGCCGACCATGGCCGCCATGCCGACGATCGCCGCCGAGGGCGCCGTCAGGCCGGCATGGGGCAGAATGGCGCCGAGGGCGATGGCGAAGGCTCCGCCCAGGGTGGCGCCGAGATACAGCGAAGGCGAGAAGATTCCGCCGGAAGCGCCGCATCCGAGGCTGATGGTGGTGGCGAGCAGCTTCAGCACAAAAAGCAGGGCCAGCAGGCCCGCGGAGGTCATGTCGTTATCGAGGGTCGACTGGATCACGCCATAGCCGACGCCGTCCACATAGGGATGGCCGAAGGCGTGGGTCAGACCGACCATCATCAGGCCGACCATGGCCATGCCGAGAATGTTTTGGGTATAGGCATTTCCCGGCAGCTTTGGGAACCAGTCCTCCATCACCACGAGCAGGCGAATAAAGGCCCAGGAGGCGACGCCACACAGTATTCCGAGCAGGATAAAAGCAATCGCCTCTTGCGTGCCGAGCGATTGCGCCAGCGAAAGCTGGATGCTGGGGACGACGAAGGCTGGGTCGGGTCCGATCAGGATCCGGCCGATAGTGGTGGCGGCGCCGGTCGCGAGCACCACGGGGAGAAAGGTGCGGTTCGAGACCTCGGGCAGCAGGATTTCCAGCGCGAACAGCACGCCGCCCAGCGGCGTGTTGAACGTCGCGGCAATCCCGGCGCCGGCGCCGGCGGAAAGCAAGGTGATCTTCTGCCCGGTCGAGAGTTTGATGGCCTGGGAGAAAGCCGAACCCAGCGCCGCGCCGATCTGGATGATCGGGCCTTCGCGCCCGACCGCCGCTCCGCTGCCGATCGAGAGCGCCGAGGCCAGTGATTTGATGATCGCGACCTGGCCGCGGATGTTGCCGCGCTTGTAAAACACCGCGTCCATCACCTCGGGAACGCCGTGGCCCTTGGCCTCCGGGGCGAAACGCTGCACCAGAAACACCACGACGAGGCCGCCGAGCACCGGCGAAAGCCATACCCAGTCGCCAAACCGGCTCGGCCCTTCGCTGATGTTGGCATCGTACCAGATGCTGAAAGTACCGTTGTAGAATGCGTTGTGAAAAAACCCGATCAGCCAGCGCAGCGCGACGGCGCCGCAACCGGTCATAACGCCGACCGCCAGCGCAAGTCCGCACAGAATCAGCAGGTTGACCCTGCGTTCCGGGTCCCGAATCGGCGGGCCGCTCCCGACCACAGGCTCGGCGGGCAGTTCAGGCGAGGAGACAGGCGCAAGGGACATATCGGGCACGATCACATTGAGAACAGATCGACCCAATCGACATGAAGTGCGAATGAAATCAATGGGCAATTTCACCGATTTTCGTCTAGAAACGGCCGCCGGCGGTCCACCGATCGCGGCGCGGCGCGGCGCGCGCGCCGTCGATTTCCCGAGACCTGACCGACCATGACCGATTTCCACGGCGTCTTTCCCTATCTGGTCTCGCCGGTCAATGCCGACGGGCGCATCCGCACCGAAGTGCTGGGCCGGCTCTGCGACGATCTCATCAAGGCCGGCGTGCATGGGCTGACGCCGCTCGGTTCGACCGGCGAGTTCGCCTATCTGAACCACGCGCAGCGCGCGGCGGTGGTGCAAACCTCGATCGAAGCCGCCAAAGGCCGCGTGCCCGTTGTCGCCGGCGTCGCCTCGACCTCGACGCAGGAAGCGGTGGCGCAGGCAAAAGCCTGGCAACAACTCGGCGCCGACGGCATTCTCGCGATCCTGGATGCGTATTTTCCGCTTCAAGACGCGCAGGTCGAATCCTACTTTCGCGCCATCGCCGACGCGGTCGATATTCCCGTGGTGATCTACACCAATCCGCAATTCCAGCGCTCCGACCTCTCGCTCGATTGCATCGCCCGGCTCGCCGCCCATCCGCGCATCGGCTACATCAAGGACGCCTCGACCAATACCGGCCGACTGTTGTCGATCATGAACCGCTGCGGCGACAGCATCCGGGTGTTCTCGGCCTCCGCGCATATCCCGGCCGCGGTGATGCTGATCGGCGGGGTCGGCTGGATGGCAGGACCGGCCTGCATCATTCCGCGGCAAAGCGTCGAGCTCTATGATCTCTGCAAGGCCGCGCGCTGGGACGCGGCGCTGGCGCTGCAGCGGCGGTTGTGGCGCGTCAACGAAGTTTTCGCGCGCTACAATCTCGCCGCCTGCATCAAGGCCGGACTGGCGCTTCAAGGCTACGAGGTCGGCGATCCCGTCGCCCCCCAGGCGGCGTTGACCGCCGGCGAGCGTAAGCGCGGTCGAGGCGGTGCTGCGGGAGATCGGGTGAGTGGCAGCGCGTAGCGCGTGGGGTTTGAGCCCTTCGCGAAACCCATCATTTTCGCAAATTTTAGTTGATCGGTATCGCTTCCATCCTGCCGGTGGATGTCATGCCTGGACTTGTCCCGGGGCATCGACGCCTTGGATGGCGGCAATCAGGAAAGGCGTGGATGGCTGCACATGGGCGAGCGGAAGCGACGCCGTCCCTCGGACGGCTGTGCCCGGCGATGACAATTCTTGGCGGCTGGTTGGGGTTGGCCTGCAGCTTGCTTCTCGGCTAAAACCCGCCCGACCGAACAAAAGACTCGAAGGACCAACTGATGAACATTCTTCCCGGCAATATGCGTTTTGGTGCGGGCCAGCCCGTCAAGCGTCTTGAAGACCAGCGGCTGCTCACCGGGAAGGGGCTGTTCATCGACGACAAGCCGGAAGACGGCGCGCTGTGGCTGCACGTGCTGCGCTCGCCGCATGCCCACGCCAGGATCGTGTCTGTCGACGCCACGGCCGCGGCGGCGATGCCGGGCGTGGAAGCGGTCTATACCGGCGCCGATCTGATCGCCGACGACATCGGCACCCTGCCGACGCTGTTGGTTTTCCAGCGGCCCGACGGCAAGCCGATGACGGCGCCGCCGCGCCGGTTGCTGGCCCATGAAATCGTGCGCTTTGCCGGTGAGCCGGTCGCGGCCGTGGTGGCGAGTTCGCGGGTCGCGGCGCAGACCGCGGCGGAAGCGATCTCGGTTGAATACGACGTGCTGCCGTCGGTGGTCGATCCGGTTGCGGCGATCAAGCCGGGCGCGCCGGCGGTATGGGCCGATGCGCCCGACAATATCGTGGCCGCCATGAGCTATGGCGACGCCGCTGCGGTGGAGGCGGCCTTCGCCAAAGCCGCCCATGTGGTCTCGCTCGATCTCGTCAGCCAGCGGCTGATTCCTTCCGCGATGGAGCCGCGCAGCAGCATTGCCGAGATCGACAAGAAATCCGGACGGCTGATCCTGCACACGCAGTCGCAGACCCCGGGCTCGACCCGCGACCTTCTCGCCGAAGCCGTGCTGAAGCGGCCGAAGGAAAGCGTCCGGGTGCTGGTCGGCGACATCGGCGGCGGCTTCGGCCAGAAGACCAGCCTCTATCCGGAAGACGGCATGGTGGCCTATGCCGCGGTCAAGCTCGGGCGCAAGGTGCGCTGGCGCGGCGATCGCACCGACGAATTCGTCGGCGGCACCCATGGCCGCGACCTGACTTCGACCGGCGAATTCGCGCTCGACGCCAAGGGCCGCGTGCAGGCCTATCGGGTGCGCTCGCTCGGCGGCACCGGCGCCTATATCACCGGTACCGGCGCCATCATTCCGCTGGTGCTCGGTCCCTTCGTGCAGACCGGCGTCTACGACCTGCCGCTGGTTCATTACGAGATCAAGGCTGTCATGACCAACACCGCGCCGGTCGGCGCCTATCGCGGCGCGGGCCGGCCCGAAGGCGTGTTTATCGTCGAGCGGCTGATGGATGCGGCGGCGCGCCAGATCGGGATGGACCCGCGCGCCATCCGCAAGGTGAACTACATCAAGCCCGCGCAATTGCCCTACACCAACGCGGTCGGTCAGGTTTACGATAGCGGCGCGTTCGCGCATATGCTGGAGCGCGCCTCGGAACTTGCGGACTGGGATGGCTTTGCCGCGCGCAAGAAGGCGGCCAGGAAAAAGGGCCTGCTCTACGGCCGCGGCCTGACCAGCTACATCGAATGGACCGGCGGCCGGGCGCATACCGAAAAAGTCAGCCTGCATGCCACCGCCGAGGGGCGCATCGTCCTGCATTCCGGGCACCCAGGCGATGGGGCAGGGCCTGCAAACCACCTATTCGCAGATGGTGGCGGCGTCGCTCGGCATTTCCATGGACAAGATCGACGTGGTGCAGGGCGACACCGATCTCGCCATCGGGTTCGGCAGCGTCGGCTCGCGCTCGCTGTTCGTCGGCGGTACCGCGGTGGCGGTATCGACCAACGACCTGATCGCCAAGGCGCGCGAGAAGGCGTCGAACATGCTCGAAGCCTCGGTCGAGGATATCGAATACCGCGACGGCTGGCTCACGGTGGTCGGCACCGACAGGCGCATCGGTCTGTTCGATGTCGCGAAGAAGGAAAACGGCGCGCGCCTCAGCGTGGACAGCGAGGGCGAGGTCGACGGGCCGAGCTGGCCCAACGGCACCCATATCTGCGAAGTCGAGATCGATCCGGAAACCGGCGTCAGCAAAGTGGTGCGCTACACCACGGTCGACGACGTCGGCGTCGCCGTCAATCCGATGCTGGTGACCGGACAGGTTCATGGCGGCGTCGCCCAGGGCATCGGTCAGGCGCTGTACGAGGGCGTATCCTATGATCCCGAAGGGCAGCTGCTGACCGCGAGCTACCAGGACTACTGCGTGCCGCGCGCCGACGACATTCCGCCGATCGAGGTCACGCTGGATGATTCCGCGCCGTGCCGCACCAATCCGCTGGGCGCCAAGGGCTGCGGCGAATCCGGCGCGATCGGCGGTCCGCCCTGCATCACCAACGGGGTGATGGACGCGCTCAGCGAGCTCGGCATCAAGACGCTCAACACCCCGCTGTCGCCGCTGAAAGTCTGGCAGGCGATCAGGGAAGCGAAGGCGGCGGGGGTTTGAACCAACCCCCGTCATTCCGGGGCGCGAGCAAAGCGAGCGAGCTATGATGTGCAATTGCACATAGGGAATGACGGAGTAAAAGCTCTTACTGCTCCCGGGGTCGTCTGATACGCTGCGTAGTTTATAACGGAGAGCTTCGATGCGCAGATTATGGACCGTGCTGGCGGCGCTGGCGATCCTGAGCCTGACCAATTGCGGCTACAACGCGATCCAGACCAATGACGAACAGGTCAAGTCGGCGTGGTCGGAGGTGCTGAACCAGTACCAGCGCCGCGCCGACCTGGTGCCCAATCTGGTCAATTCGGTGAAGGGTTTTGCGCAGCAGGAAAAGGACGTGCTGCTCGGCGTCACCAATGCCCGCGCCAAGGTCGGCAGCATTCAGGCGACGCCGGAGCTGATCAACGATCCCGGCGCCTTCGCGAAATTCACCGCAGCGCAGGGCGAACTGACCAGCGCGCTGTCGAAGCTCCTGGTGGTGACCGAGAACTACCCGCAGCTCAAATCCGACGCGCTGTTTCGCGACCTGATGGCGCAACTGGAAGGCACCGAAAACCGCATCACGGTGGCGCGCAACCGCTATATCAAGACGGTGCAGGACTACAATGTGACGATCCGCTCGTTTCCAGACAACCTGACGGCGATGGCGTTCGGATATAAAGAGAAGCCGAACTTCTCGGTCGAGAACGAAAAGGAAATCTCGACCGCGCCGAAGGTGGATTTCAACCCGGCTCCAGCTCCGGCTACGCCCGCGCCCGCCAAGTAGTTGACCGCGATGAACGCTGCAAGAGCCTCTCTTCTTGCGCTGCTGCTGTGCTGGGCTTTCGCTGTTCTGGCGGATGTCGCGGTGCCGCCGCTCAGCGGACGGGTGGTCGATCAGACCGGGACGCTCTCCAGCAGCGATGTGGCCGCGCTGACGCAAACGCTGAAGGATCTGGAAGCCAGGAAAGGCAGCCAGGTCGCGGTGCTGATCGTGCCGACGACGGCGCCCGAAACCATCGAGCAATATTCGATCCGGGTCGCGGAGGCCTGGAAGATCGGGCGCAGGAAGATCGACGACGGCGCGCTCCTCGTCGTCGCCAAGGATGATCACAAGCTTCGCATCGAGGTCGGCTACGGTCTCGAAGGCGCGCTGACCGATGTCACCGCCAGACGCATCATCGATGAAATCATCACGCCGAAATTCAGGAGCGGGGATTTTGCCGGCGGGATTTCCGCAGGGATCGACCGGATCGTCGGCGTTATCGACGGCGAGCCATTGCCGGCGCCGGAGCCGCAGCAGAGTTTTGGCGGCGAGGATCGCTACGACATTCTGTTCAATCCATTGATCCTGTTCGGCGTATTTGCGGTCGGCGGCGTGCTGCGCACGCTGCTGGGCCGGCTGCTCGGATCGATCGGGATCGGCGGCGTGTTCGGGCTGGTGGCATGGCTGGCGGTTGGGTCTCTGATGGTCTCCGTCATCGCCGCGCTCGGGGCCTTTGCCTTCGCGATGTTCGCCGGGAGCGCGTCGTCGATTCGGCGAACCGGCGGCTGGTCGGGCGGCGGATTTTCCGGAGGCAGCTACAGCAGCGGAAGCAGCAGTTCGAGCGACAGTGGCGGCTTCAGCGGCGGCGGCGGCAGTTTCGGCGGCGGCGGCGCGTCGGGAAGCTGGTAGAATCTGGAGCTGGTAGATATGGGCATCAGGCGCATCGGCAGGCATCTTCTCGAGCATCGCTGGCGGGCACGGCGGATTTTCCCGCCGAGGGTACTGGCTGCGATCGAGCAGGCGATCAAGGCGGGCGAGACCACGCATTCCGGCCAGGTCCGCTTTGTCGTGGAAGGCGCGCTGGACGGCGCGCCGCTGTTCCGCGAATCAGGCGGCACGGGAGCGCGCGCTCGACATCTTCGCGCAGCTGCGGATCTGGGACACCGCCCACAACAACGGCGTGCTGATCTATCTGCTACTGGCCGACCGTCAGGTCGAGATCGTCGCCGATCGCGGCATCGACGCCCAGGTCGGCGCCGCCGGCTGGGCGAAAATCTGCGCGGACATGGAAATTGATTTCAAGGCGGGAAATTTCGAGAGCGGCGTCATCAAGGGAATCGCCGCGGTGTCGCGGCAGACTGGCAACGTATTTCCCCGCGCAGCCCGGCGACCGCAACGAACTGCCGGACGCGCCGGTGGTGATGTAGTGAAGCGTTATCCAAGGTGCCGCTCCCCGGATGCTGCGCAGCGCGCCGCTCCTGCGGCGTGGTGCGCTGCTGATCCGGGGTCCATTGTTTTTAATACGAGTGGGTCCCGGCTCTGCGGTGCAGCGCAAGATGCGCTGCGCCGCGTCCGGGACACGAAGCACGCCTAAGCCTTCACCGAAGGCCGTTCCCCGACCCGCGCGAACCATGCAACGATGTTGCTGTTGGCGGCATCCAGCGGCTGGCCGACCTGATTGCCGAAGTCGATCCAGCAATACAGCAGCATGTCCGCCAGCGTGAAGCGGGTTCCGCACAGATATTCCTTGCCTGCGATCTGCCCGTTGAGCCATTGCAGGCGGTTGGCCGCGATCATCTTGAGGCCGGGGGAAGCTTCGGGCGCGCAGGGGATCCGGTTCTGAAAGAATTTCAAAGCTTCGCCGAAGCGATAGCCGTTGGCGAGCGGCTCGCAGATATTGAGATCGACGCGCCGCGTCCACATCCGGCATTCGGCCCGCTCCTCCGCCGTACTCCCGATCATCGGCGGTTGCGGATTCTTCTCTTCGAGATATTCGCAGATCGCGGTGATCTCCGACAGATAGCTGCCGTCATCCAGCTCAAGCGCCGGCATCTGGCCATGCGGATTGCGCTTCAGATGCTCGGGCTGGCGATTTTCGCCGCCGCGCAGGTCGACGGTCTGCTGGGGGATCGAGATGTCCTTTTCCGCCATGAACATGCGGACGATGCGCGGGTTCGGTCCGATCGAGTTGTAGAATTTCATGATTCATCCCCAGTGTTCTTATATGTGTTTTTATATCGGCATCCTTGTTGATGCTTTTGAGCAGACCGCCGGCCGGTTTGTCAAATCGACGAACCGTGCTCAGGCGTCGTCGAGCTTGTTGAGGTCGCGCACCGATTGCATGATCGGCTCGAAATTCGATCGCGCGTCGAGCGCGTCGAACAGCTGGGCGGTGTCCGACAGCAGCGCGTGCGATCGCGCAATCGCGATCCTGACATCGTCCTGCGGCGTATCGGACAGCCGGCCATGTCCCGACAGCAGGATTCTGGAATTCAGACCCTTCAGCCGCTCCAGCGACTGGATGTAGTCGCTGATGCTGCCCGATCCGAACACGCCGCCCATCACGCCGCCGGGCATCAGGGTGTCGGCGGCGAACAGCAGTCCCTGGTCCTGATCGAACAGGCTGATGCAGGCCGAGGTGTGGCCCGGCGTGTACATCACGTTGAGGCGGAAATTGCCGAGGTCGATCAGATTGCCTTCTTCCAGCCAGATATCGACATTGATCGGCACATTCGGTTCGTTGAACATCTTGCGCAGCATCGAGAAGTCGTCGCGCAGCATGATCTTGTTGGCGGCGAGGCGATGCGCGGCAATGATGGTGCGGCCGCCGAAATGATAGGCCGCGCCGATGTGATCGAGATGCTCGTGGCTGAGCATCACCATGTCGATCTTGTCCGGCGGACAGCCGACGTGATCGAGGCATTCCAGCAAGGCGGGGAAATTCGAGGACAGCCCGACGTCGATCATGATGGTGCGCGATTTTCCGCGCACCAGATAGGCGTTGGCGGCGCGGTTCTTGAAACGGATCTGGTAGACGTCCTCGGCCGCCTGGATCAGCGAGCAGACGTCGTTGTTCAAGAGAACCGGAAACGGGCTCGGCTTGCGGTCGCTCATGGGTTGGCCGCCCGAAAGGTGACGGCATTGGACGCCCGTAAGCCGCTTGCTGAGCGCATCCATGATCATCAGCGCGAACGCCGGCTGCTGACTGACCAGATAGACGAAGCGGGCATGATTGATCCGCATCACGCGGGTGTTGGGTGCTGCGGCGATCGCGGTCGCCGAGCGGGACGAGCCGTCGATCACCGCCATCTCGCCGAAGAATTCGCCCTTGCCGAGGGTCACGATGACGGTCTTGCCGGCGCCGCTGATCTTGACGATGTCGATCTTGCCGTCGAGCACCACGAACAGCTCGCGCCCGGTCGAGCCTTCCTCGAAAATGACGTCGTCCACATCAAATTCGTTGATGCATTTTTCGATGGCCATGGAGCCCTCTGCCTTCTGGCTGGTCCGCGTCGCCATGTTAGTCGGGAAATCCGGCGGCGCAAACGGTGCATCGGCCGCCAGGACCCCAAGGCGATGCCGCAGGGCAGCATGGACCAGTTCGAGCCGCCGCCGAGGCGCCGGTCGGGGTCGAAACCGGACCGGACGACTTCCTAAAATTTTCGTAAGCCCGCGGCCGGTAACGATTTCGCAAGCAATGAAAGTTACCAAATGGTCAACCTTTACGTGGAGATTTCGACGTGAGCGAACAAAACGCCGAGCCAGACCAGCGGTGAACCCGGTTCCGTCAGCGCCGGGCCGATCGTTCCCAATTCATCGGATGCGCAGCGCGAGCCGGTCGCGGCTTCGACGCAGCAATCGGTGCCCGAAATCGAGCCGCGTCGAATCCCCCGAGCTGGTGCCCGAGCAGGCGCCCGAGAGTCGCACGAAACCGCTGCAAGGTGGACGCGCCCAAAGCTGATGCTCCCAAAAGCGATGCCCCCAAGGCAGACGCGCCGCGCATCCCCGGCAAGATCATGATCATGTCGTCCGGCGAGCGCGCCTGGGACAGCCACGGCGCCGGTCCGGAAGTCGGAATCCGAGCAGGCCTCCGGCATGTTCGGCAAGCGCCGGCTTGCCGCACTGGCGGCCGTGGTGGCGCTGGCAGCGGTGGCGGGCGCGCTCGGTGGCGCACTGGCGACCGCGGGCCTCGGCCATTTTGTCGGCGATGACGCGGCGACAGCCGGCAACCAGGCGCTCGAAGCCTCGGTGGCGCGGATCGATGCCGATGTCCTGGCGCTCAAAGCCAGCGTCGATCATACCTCCAGGCTCGGCATGAGCCCAGTTCAACAAGACCAGCGAGCGCCTCGACAAGGTCGAGAAGGCGCAAGCCGAACCCGCCGCCAAGCTCGCCAAGCTCAGCGAGGCCGTGGAAAAGCTCCACGCCGCGCCGCCGGCCGCGCCGTTCCGGTGGCCGCTGCAGCGCCGCGCTGCGAAGGAAGTCACCGGTTCGATCTCGCCTCCGGCGGCCGCGCCGGCTGCCGCGCCCAAGGTCGAAGTGGCCAGGCTGCCGACGGTGGAAGGCTGGTTGCTGCGTGACGTCGCCAATGGCGGCGCCGTGATCGAGGGGCGGCAGGGTATCTTCGAAGTCTATGCCGGCGATCCGGTGCCGGGCCTCGGCCGGGTCGATGCGATCCGGCGCCAGGACGGCCGCTGGGTGGTCGTGACCAGCAGAGGCCTGATCGTCGCGCGCTGAAGAGCAATCGCTTCACCGCCACGTGAAGCGAAGGCCCTGTCACATTCCGATTGCTGCGCGACAGGCCGTCGGCTTTTCGGTTATTTTCCTGGATAGAAGTCGCTGTCCGCATGACGCCTCGTATTGGCGTTTTCCGGGCGCGGACCCTCGCCAGGAGATGGGCCGACGTGCGATTTCTTGTCACCATCCTTGTTCTGCTTTGCAGCGTTCTGCCGCTGCGCCGGCGCAAAGCGCCGCGGCGCTGGAGCGTGGCGCTGCGATCACCGATCCGCTCGCTTTGCGCGAACTCGATCGCGGACCGATTTGGCCTTGTCCGCGTCATGCTGCCGGCGCGATCGGCCGACGCGCCGCTCACCAACAGCCAGTTGTTCGCGTTGCCGTCGATGGCTCCGGTCCGCAAGGCGCTCGACGACGAGTTCGATCGATACGTCGTCAGGCATAAGGCCGATCATCCCGAACGAAACCATCGGCGTCGGAAACTCCTACGACTTTCAACTGTTCGATCGCGCGCTGCTTTATTCCGCCGATTCACGCTTCGTGCTGGCGGGCATCGTCAACCGGATGGACCGCGCCTATCTCGCCGAAGCCAATTGCGGCGAGATCAGGCTGATCTATCGTCTGACGCGGACCGATGTGCCGCGAGGCCGGCGACGCCGCGACCTCGCCGCGGCTGCCGATGACGCTCAATGTCGTGCTGCAAGGCCAAAGGCGATCACGCGATCGACGGCGACGGCGCGGCGCTCACCTGCGCCGAGATCGCGCGGCGCTGGCTGGCCGCCGGCGACTTGCCGCTGACCGGCGCTGGCGCTTGCGGAAAAATTGCTGGCGAAGGATGGCCCGCTGGATCTGATCGAGCCTGAAAACATCGATCCGCATCGAAACCAACCTTCAGATCGCGCATGCGCCGAAATCGCGCGATCCGCGATTTCCGCACCGACTATCTCCTGAAGGTGTTTGACTACGACGCGCAGACGCAGCTGTTCGAGCAGGCGCCGCTCGAGAACCAGATCGATCGCGAGCGGATCCTGGCGGATGACAATCTCAAGCGCGACTTTCGGGCCTGGCTGCTCGATCCCAGGCATTTCAGCGAGCTCGATCGCGGCACGATTTTGATCCCGGAGAAATTTCTGGCCACCGGCGCGATCGCCGCGACCCCGGTCGGATTTGCGCCGTCGAACCTGCAGCCCGCCTTCGGCCTGGTGCAGGGCGAGGACGCCGCCGCTGATCCGGTGTTCACGGAAACCGACGTGGTCGCGGCCTTGAAGAAGGCAGCCGAGCGCGGCATCGGCCTGCAGAACATCCGTTCGGTCGCCGGCTTTGAGCGCCGGCTCAACGACGTCACCTGCGCAGGCTGCCATCAAACCCGCGGCATCGGCGGCTTTCATTTTCCCGGCGTCGACTGGATGGCGGCCAAGCCCTCCAATTCGACGGTGGTGCCGGCGTCGCCGCATTTCTTCGGCGACCAGATCAGGCGCCGCGATATTCTGACCTCGCTGCGCGACGGCCGGCGTCCGGATTACTCCCGCGGCTTCTCCAGCCGTCCGCAATTGCGCGGCAGCACCGAACTCGCCGGGACCGAATATGACGACGGCTGGGGCGCGCATTGCTATCTGCCGAAGCCTGACGCCGCCGACAATGACAGAAGTTTCCGGTCGTGGACCTGCGCCGAGGGGCTGGCGTGTCAGGTCGTCGGCAGTGCCTCGCGCATGGGGATGTGCTTCGTCAAGAGCCGCTAGGACAACAGCGGATCCAACGGCGCGATCCCCAGATTGACAGTAGGCTCACTGCTCGTGTTTCATCTCCGGCAACCGCCTCACAAGCGCGCTGCCGAACCGACACCGTTTGAGACAGCCTTGCGCCCGTCGACGACGGCCGGAGCCTAGGCTAGGTTACAACGCTGGACGCGCGATCCCGGCAAAGTCGACGTGCATCATGGGGAGACCAGGCGATGAACGATGCTGACAACGAGAACAAGGCGCGCAACCGCGAGATCGCCGAGAACGAAGCCGAACGGCAAACCGTGGGGGACATCCGCGTCAGCGCGTGGGCGATCGCAGCCGCCGTCATCATCGGGCTTGCCGCCGTCGGCTGGGTGCTGATCCACAATAACTAAATTTTGCTTCATGAGTTTGGAATAGGCGCGGGCCGTTGGCTCAGCGTCACCTCTCCCATAGGGAGAGGTCGGATCGCGTCTCACGCGATCCGGGTGAGGGGTTACCGCCTAACGATAGATTGTAGCCCCTCACCCCAACCCTCTCCCAATGGGAGAGGGAGCGCGCTTCCGTTGCCGCGATGTCGCTCCCCTGAATCCAGGCGCTCGGTCTCTTGGTTCTTTAAGCCACCGCGCCGGAACCCCTTAGCTGCGCGATCGCGGCGTCGTCATAGCCGGCCTCGCGCAACACCTCGTCGCTGTGCTCGCCGATGCCGGGCGGATGCCGCGGCTGGGTCTTCTTGCTGCCGTCGATCCAGATCGGGCTGTTGACGGTCAGCATGGTGTCGCCCTCGAACGGCACCAGCACGTCGTTTTCGATCATCTGCCGTGTCGTTGGGAATGTCGTCGAGGATGCCGACCACGCCGAACACCAGGCCGTTGCCGTCGAGTATCCTGCGCCATTCGGCGAGGTCCTTGCGTGGCAAAGATCTCGTCGAAGATCTTGATCAATTCCAGCGACCGCGCATGACGGTCGGGCTTGGTGGCAAATCTGGCATCGGTGATGAAATCCTCGCGGCCGAGGCAGCGGGCCAGCGTCGGCCATTGCCGCTCCTCGTTGAGCAGCGACAGGATGAGCCAGCGTCCGTCGCGGCACTGTAGTGATTGGTCACCGCGTTCAGCGCGTGTTCGCGCGGACGCCGCTCGCCGAATTTCGCGCCGCATAATTTGGCCTGTGCCAGCACCCCGTTGGCCCAGACGCCGTTGGCCATCAGGTTCGAACTGACATGCGAGCCCTTGCCGGTGCGCTCGCGCTTGTAGAGCGCGGTGACGATCGCGCCATACAGCGCCATCGCGCAGGGATGGTCGCCCATGCCGGCGACCGAGCGCGCCGGCGTGGCTGCTCGTATCCGCGCGCACCAGATCCATCAGGCCCGAGCGCGCCCAATAGGCATTGCTGTCGAAGCCGGGCTTGTTGGCTTCGTCGCCTTTTTCGCCGTAGCCGGTGAACGACGCATAGATCAGCCGTTCGTTGAGCGGGGCAAGTTCGGCATAGGTCATGCCGAGCCGGCCGCGCACCGCGGGCGGAAAATTGGTGATGAAGACATCGGCCTCGGCGACGAGGCGATGCAGCACCGCCTGGCCTTCCGGCTTGCGAGAGATCGAGCGCGAGGCTGCGCTTGTTGCGGGATTCCAGCATCCACGCGAAATTGTGCTCGCTGTGCGGATATCCCGGCAAATTCGGCAGGTTGCGATAGGGATCGCCGGATCCGGGCGGTTCGATCTTGATCACTTCGGCGCCGAAATCCGACAGCACGGTTGCGGCCGCGGGTGCTGCGATGAAGCTCGCGCAGTCCAGAACCTTGAGGCCTTCGAAGATGCCGTCTTCCATGATGAGCTCGCTCCCGTGATTGTTGTTGGTCTTATTCCGCGCTGATGGAATTGCCGTTCGCCGCGATCGGCAGGTTCCGACGCGCATTTGACCGATGTTGGTGGGGTGATGCAACGAAGTTTCCACGTCATTGGGCCCACGGGTCGCACGAATGCGCGCCCGATGACAGGCTCAGTGAAGCAGTTCATGGCGCCGCAAAGGAAGAATGGATTGCTTCGTCGCTTGCGCTCGTCGCAATGACGGGTGCTCTATTCACCACCCGACAGCAGCGCGGCATTGCCGCCGGCGGCGGCCGTATTGATCGTCACGGTCTGTTCGGTCGCAAAGCGCGCCAGATAATGCGGGCCGCCGGCCTTGGGACCGGTGCCCGACAGCCCATGGCCGCCGAACGGCTGCACGCCGACCACGGCGCCGATCATGTTGCGGTTGACATAGACGTTGCCGATCGGCAAGCCGGTCGATCACATGCTCGATGGTGTCGTCGATGCGCGAGTGAATGCCGAGCGTCAGCCCGTAGCCGGAGCGTTCGATCGATTGCAGCACGCGGTCGAGCTGGTCGGCGCGGTAGCGCACCACATGCAGGATCGGGCCGAACACTTCCTCGGTCAGTTGATCGGCGTCGGACAATTCGAAAATATGCGGCGCGACGTAATTGCCGTCGGGCGCGATGCCGGCGAAATGCACGCGAGCCTGCTGCTTCATCCGCGCGATATGCGCGTCCAGCCGCTGCTTGGCCTCGGCGTCGATCACCGGTCCGATCTGCACGGCGGGATCGCTGACGATCGCCGATCGCAAGTTCGCGGGCGGCGCCGGCGATCATCTCGATCATGCGGTCGGCGACGTCGTCCTGCACGAACAGCAAGCGCAGCGCCGAGCAGCGCTGGCCGGCCGAGCGGAACGCCGAGGTCACGACGTCGTCGGCGACCTGCTCGGGCAACGCGGTGGCATCGACGATCATCGCATTGATGCCGCCGGTTTCCGCGATCAGCGGCACGATCGGGCCGTCCTTGGCGGCCAGCGTGCGGTTGATCGATCGCGCGACCTCGGTCGAGCCGGTGAAGACGACGCCGGCGATATCGGGATGCGCCACCAGCGCCGCGCCGATACGGCCGTCGCCTTGCACCAGATGCAGCGCGGATAGCGGGTACGCCGGCCTCATGCAGCAGACCGAACGGCTTCCGCCGCGATCAGCGGCGTCTGTTCGGCGGGCTTGGCGACCACGGTATTGCCGGCCATCAGCGCCGCCGTGACCTGGCCCAGGAAGATCGCCAGCGGAAAATTCCACGGCGAGATCGCGACGAACACGCCGCGGCCGCGCAAGCGCAAGCACATTGCTCTCGCCGGTCGGTCCCGGCATCGCTTCGCCCGCGCCGAACAGTTTGCGGCCTTCCGCGGCATAATAGCGGCAGAAATCGACGGCCTCGCGGACTTCCGAGAGCGCGTCGTCGAGCGTCTTGCCGCCCTCGCGCTGCAACAGCGCGATGAAATGCGCGCGCGCGCTGCTCCAGCAGGTCGGCGGCCTTCTCCAGGATTTCCGCGCGCGCCTGCGCCGGCGTTCGGCTCCACGATCTGAAGCCCGCGCGGGCGGCCATGACGGCGTCGCTTGCGGCTTGTGGATCGGCCTCCACGACCTCAGCGACATCGGGCTTGCTCGCCGCGATCGCCGAAAGCAGATCGGCGCAACGCCGCGCGTTCGCCGAATTCGATGCCGCGCGAATTCTGCCGCTGCGGCTGATAGAGATCGCGCGGCAAGCGGATGTTCGGATGCCGCGCATTGGCCGGCGGCGCCGATGATGTCGGCCGGGCGCCGCAGCAGCGTTGCAACCGGCACCGCAGCGTCGGCGGCGAGCGCCACGAAGGACGAATTGGCGCCGTTCTCCAGCAGGCGCCGCACCAGATAGGCCAGGAGATCGCGGTGGCTGCCGACCGGCGCATAGGTCCGACAGGCCAGTGTCGGAGCGATCCTCGCTCAATTGCGCATACAGCGCCTCGCCCATGCCATGCAGGCGCTGAAACTCGAATCCGCTTTCGCCGTCGGCCAGTTCGAGAACGGTCGCGACCGTCAGCGCATTGTGGGTGGCGAATTGCGGGAAGAGGCGGCGGCCGCAGCGTCAGCAGTTTTTGCGCGCAGGCGATGTAGTTCAGGTCGGTCATCGCCTTGCGGGTGAACACCGGATAGTCGTCAAGGCCGCGTTCCTGCGCGCGCTTGATCTCGGTGTCCCAATAGGCGCCCTTGACCAGCCGCACCATCATCCGCCGGTTCAGCGCTTGCGCGAGGTCGTCGACGTAGTCGATCACCGCCTCGGCGCGTTTCTGGTAGGCCTGGATCGCGAGACCAAAACCGTCCCAGCCGGCAAGCGAAGTGTCACCGAACGCGGCCGCGATCACGTCGAGCGACAATTCCAGCCGGTCCGCTTCCTCGGCATCGACGGTGAAATTCAGATCGAAGGCCTTGGCCCGGCGCGCCAGATCGATCAGCCGCGGAACCAGTTCCGCCATCACCCGACGGTGGCTTAACGCTTCGAAACGCGGATGCAGTGCGGAGAGTTTGACCGAGATGCCGGGCCGGTCGGGCAGCGGCCGATCGTCGGCGGCGCGGCCGATGGCTTCGATCGCGCTGGCGTAGGAATTGAAATAGCGCTCGGCGTCGGCGGCGGTGCGCGCGCCTTCGCCGAGCATGTCGAAGGAATAGCGCGGAGCAGCGTGCCGAATCCGGCTGCGCCCGCGCCAGCGCTGCTTCGATGGTCTCGCCCAGCACGAAATGGCTGCCCATCAGCCGCATCGCCTGCCGTGTGGCGGCGCGCACCGCCGGAACGCCGAGCCGTTTTGCCAGCCGCCCGATGGTGCCGTGCGGGGTTTCGCCGGGCTGAATCACCCGCGCCGACATCCCGAGCGCCCACGCCGACGCATTGACCAGGAACGCGCTGGATTTGGTCTCGTGGTGCACGAAATCGCCCTGGCCGAGCTTGTCCTCGATGAACTGGTCGGCGGTGCGGGCGTCGGGCACCCGCAGCAGGGCTTCCGCGAGCACCATCAGCGCCAGGCCCTCCTTGGTGGAGAGCGCGAACTCGCGCAGCATGTCCTCGACGCCGCCGAGCCGGTCGTCATTGGCGCGAATGGCCTCGATCAGGCGCGTCGCGGTGCGGTCGATCGCGCTGTTCCTGCGCGGCGCCGAAGCCGGCGGTTTCGAGCAGCCGCGCCGCCATGGCGCCATCGTCCGGCGCGTAGGGCGCCTCGAACGGCGGAAGCGGTGAGGGATCGGACGTCATGGCATGTCTCATGGTCCTCCTATTCTATCATGCAGCCGGTCTTGGCAGCGTGAAACCGCTGCGATAGCTTTCGCGAGATTTTTTTGCGTAAGGCATGGCGACGGATGGGATCGACGCACAGGCGGAGACCACGATCTGGTGGGCCGGACAAAACCTCGGCGTTTTGCGGTCTGGCGGCATTTTTCGTGGGGTTGCCCCTGATTGTCGGCCCGTCGCCGGCGCCAGCAACTGAACTGAGCGCGCCGCAGGCGGCGCTGTACAGCACGGTGTCGATTTTTCCGCCCTCGGCGAAGTCTATGACGGTGTGCTACGGCTTCGTCTGCCGGCGCCGCGAGATTCTCGATTTCACGCCCGGCGACCGCAGCGCCCTGACGCAGATCCTGGCGGCGGGCCGCGCCTCGGCCGCGGCCGAACGGGCGGCGGTACAGAAAGCCGTGATCCGGTTCGATCGCCGCATGGACCGCTGATCGGAACCGACAAGCGCGTCGCCAACGCGGATATCCGTGCCCTCGACGTCGAGCATAATTTCGATTGCTGGGACACCACCCGCAACACCACCAGCCTGCTGTTGGTGCTGCAGCAATGGGGCCTGTTGAAATATCATGTGGTGGGTGATCCGCACTACCGCGGCAATGCGCTGGTGCTGCAACTGCCGCACAACACGCGGCGGTGCTGGTCGAGCGCGCGACCAAGGTCGAATGGGTGGTGGATATGTGGCCGCGCGGCTATGCGCAGCCACCGGATGTCATGACGCTCGAAAAATGGGTCGAGGAAGACTGAGCGGTCGAACCAGCGCATTATGCGCCGATTCGAAGGCGTGCAAGAGCGGAGTTCGCCCCTGCCTGCATGCACTCTGTTTTTTTGAGATGTTCTTTGCAAGCCCCACTCCCGGATTGCGTCCGAGAGTGCGCTGTTGCGGACCGCGTCTCTAAGCGTTAAACCTTGAGGTTCTCGGCCGAGGTCTTGCCGCGATTGGCAACCTCTTCGTATTCCACCGTCTGTCCTTCGTTGAGCGAGGAAAGGCCAGCTTTCTCGACCGCCGAAATATGAACGAAAACGTCCTTGCCGCCACTTGAGGGCTGGATAAATCCAAAACCCTTGGTCGCGTTGAACCACTTCACAGTACCTTTAGCCATCACGTCGTCTCCGCGGGATCAAAAATCGATAACGAACTGCTGGTCCCCGCAAACCGGCATGTCCGACGGGCGCACGATACGCGGTATAGTGCAAGCTTGATAGCTTAAACGACATCTGGATTTCGGCGGAAAACGATCATTATCGCGGCACATTCGCGCTTTTTGGCTATTTTGCGATGATTTGACGCGGCCAAACCCGCAAATTCGCCCGGGTTCCGGTCTTATTGAAGCCGCAACCTCTGATGCCCCCTCCTGCCGATACGCGCACACCAAGTTCGGTTCGATCGAATTTCAGTTCATCGCGGCGAGATAATCGACGATTTTGCCGGCGTCGGCGTCGTCGATCGGCGCCCCAAAGACCTTGATCATTTTGGTCACTTCGGCCTGCCAGAACTCCCTCTTGAATTTCGGTCCGCGCGGCTGGGTGGTGATGTAGTCCGCGGAGTGACAGGCCGCACAATTGGCCTGGATCACCTCGAGATTCGGTCCCGGCCCGAACGCCGCGGTCTCGTCGGGGAGCGTGTAGGAAACCGGAGCCGCGCTTGCCGAACCAGGAGTCAAACCTGCGATGGCGGCAAGAACGAGAACAAACGAGCGGGTCATGACGGTTCTCCTCACGCCACGGTGACGCGAACGGTTTCGACGACGTTGCGCAGATAGCCGGCCGGATTCCACAAGGGCTCGGTCGGCTGCGTGTCGCCGGCATTGTTGGTGGCACGGACTTTCAGCTGGTAGGCGCCGGCCGCAAGCTTCACCGGCAGCTTCCATTCGCGGAACGAATATTTTCCGAGATCCTTGCCGAGTTTGGCCGGGATCCAGGTTTTTCCGCCGTCGAGCGAGACCGCGACTTCCTTGATGCCCTTGCCGCCGTCGAAGGCAATTCCCTTCAGGGTGGTTCGGCCCGGCTTCAGTTTCGCGCCGTCGCTCACATTGGTAATGAAAGAGCGGACGGTGAGGTGGTTGATCGGGATCGTCGCCTTGGCGCGGTGCCGGGCTCGACGCATCCGCATGGCGTATCCGGAATCCGATAGGCCGTTTTCATCCAGAAACCGTCGAACACGCTGTCGATCACGGTGATCTCGTTGAGGTGCTTGACCCAGTAAGTGCCGTAATAGCCCGGCACCACCAGACGAAGCGGAAAGCCATTGAGAACCGGCAAATCCTCGCCGTTCATGCCATAGGCCAGCATCACCTCGCCGTCGCGGGCGTGGTCGATATCGAGCGCCTTGACGAAATCCGGCGTCTTGTCGATGACCGGGCCGTCCATTCCGTTGAAGGTGACCTGCCTGGCGCCCTGCTGCACGCCGGCCATATCGAGCACGGTTTTGAGCGGCACCCCGTGCCAGCGCGCATTGCCCATCGCGCCATCGCCCAGCTGGCCGCCCGCCACGCGCGGATCGAAAAATCCGCGGCTGTTGCCCGAGCATTCGTTGACGGCCACGAGTTCGACGGCGCCGAGCTTCCTGATGTCTTTCAGCGATAGTTTGAGCGGACGATCGACCTTGCCCTTGATCTCCAGCGTGAACTTGTCCGGATCGATGTCGAGCGGGATATCCGCCAGATGATAGCGGACGAAAAAGGCATTGTTCGGCGTGATCGGACCGTCGTTGAAGATGGAGAATGGCGTCTCGAGCTGCGGCGGCCGGCTGGTCATGCCGATCATCAGGCGCTTCTGCGGATATTTCACCAGCGGCCGCTCGCCGTTCTCGAACGGTAACGTCACGTTATCGAGCGCGAACGCCCTGAACGAACCGAAGCCGGTCGCCAGCGCCGCCATGCCGGCGCGCTTCATCATCTCTCGCCTGTCGAGCATAGCGCTTCCTCCGAAGCTTGTCTGTCGAGACCGGTCGCCACCGGCCTCACAGGCGCGAGTGTCGCACCGGCAGGGACCAAGTCAATTCATGCTTTCGGCGCGTCGAGGGCGTTGCGATGCACAATCCCGAAAGCTCGCTTGAACGCCGCGGATCGCGTCAAACCCGGCGGCAACAACAAAAATCCCCGGCCGCACCAGGCGACCGGGGATTTTGAATCGAAAGAACCGAAGCTCGATCAATGTTCGCAGATGTTGATGGTGCGCAGGCGATAACCGAACGCAGTAGGGACGCGGCGGACCACGTAACATCCGCTGCATCGCGCAGGTGCGGGGTTCGAGAAAATGGCCGGTGGTTCAGCGACAATTTTCTGAATGCTTGTTCATGTGTGCGCAACGAATGCGAGGTCATCGCTGCACCGCGTCCGGGACACGGCAAGATGCGGACGCCGTCTATCTCTCTGGAAACCGTCCCGGGGCGATGCGCGGCGGTAACCGCCACGACGTCGACACCCACGCTTGCGCTACGCCGCGACAACGTCCAGGCCGTCGACCAGCGCCGACAATGTTCTCGCCTCGACGACGACGCGCACCATCATCGGTTCGGTGCGTCCGCGGATCGCGACTTCCTGCTCGGGCAAATCATCCGGCGGCGAGGCCGGCGGTGATGCGAACCTCCTCCGACACGATCGCTTCGCAGCCGAGGCTCTTGGTCATGTCCTGCAGCCGTGCGGCGACATTGACGGCGTCGCCGAGCGCGGTGAACACCATGTGATCGCGGTAACCGATGTCGCCGATGATCACCTCGCCGCCATGAATGCCGATGCCGAAACGGATCGGCTCGTTCAGGTCATGGCTGAGAAATTGATTGAGCTCCTCGACATTGGCGGCGATCATGGCCGCCGCCTTGAGCGCCTGGCGGCAGGCGGTTTGCGGGCCGGCAGCGAGCCCGAACAGCGCCAATTGTCCGTCGCCGACGAACTGGTTGGGTCTGCCGCCGCACGCGATCACCGCCTGCGACACCGCGCCCAGGAAACGGTTGACGATGAACACGGTATCGAACGGCAATCGCTGTTCCGCGAGCCTGGTCGAGCCGCGCATGTCCACGAACAGGCTGACCAGATAGCGCTCCTGGCCGATGCGGTGCGGATGCGAGGCGTGCGCGTTGGCCGACATCGCGTGCGGCATGAAGAGCTGGAAGAAAGACAGGTCGCCGGTGGGGCGCAGCTGGCAGGCGAGGCGGATCGACGGGTCGGCCGCTCCGACCCGGTCGAGCACGAACGCCTCCCGCTGCGACGGCTCCGGCAGCGAGTCGCAGTCGCCGATCACGCGAATGCGGCAGGTGGAGCAGCGGGCGCGGCCGCCGCAGACGCTGGCATGCGGGACATTATAGCGCAGGCTCGCCTCGAGCACGCTGAGGCCCTTCGGCACCCGAACCGTCCGGCCGTTGCCATAGGACAGGGTGATCATGCCGCCGCGGCGTTCGTTCAGGGCGCGCGCGCCCCTGGCCAGCAGGACCAACCCGATCAGGCCGAGATAGCCGATCAGGAAATAATCCGTGATGTCGTTCGAGCACGTGCCTGTTCGGCCGGCGTGCCGATCTGGCGCTGCGAAAGATTGTCTGCCTTCCATTCGGCGCTGTCGCTGTCGGCGACGACGCTGCGTCCGCCCTGATAGAGACCGAGCATGGCCAGCGTCGGAATCAGCACCGCGGCGGCGAGCAGAAAGGGCGCGGCGCGGTTGTAGAACGCCTTCATCCGCAGCCAGAAATAAAGCCCGATGCTGCCGTGAATCCAGGCGACGATCAGGACGGCGAACATCAGCCACATCTTGTACGGCGATGCGACCCAGTCGGCATAAAACACCTGCGGATAGAGCTTCTCTGTCCGAACAGGGCTGGCCGAGCCGCACGCCGGCGATGTGGGCGATGATGAGCGCCGGGATGCTCAGGCCGAGCACGAGCTGCAGCGGCTCGATGGCTTTCCAGTGGAATTGCCGGCGCTGGTAAAGCGCCCAGATCCCGAGACCGGTGTGGACCAGCGCCGCGGTATAAAACACGATCGCGACCGGGAGGAATTGCCAGAACATGATGTGGTAATGGACGCCGGTGGCAAGCGCATCCATCGAGATATTGCCGAGCGCGTGGTTGAGGAAATGGCTGACCAGATAGGCAAACAACACCAGCCCGCAGACGAGACGGATCTGCCGGACGCCGATGCCGCGGACGAATCTTGCGAACTGGGCTCGGGTGAGCGCGGTCATGCGATTCCGTCGATAATGCTCTCCTGATGTTAGAGTTTAATTTCGCCAGTGACCACCTGCGAGTCGTCGCGGCGAACGCCGGGATGACGCTCAGGGTTGGTCCGCCGATGCTGCCGCTTCCCCTTCTGCACGTTGACACTTCAGGGGGAGTTGGGGAGAAAGCGCCGTGACGATTGCCCCGCCCGATAGCAGCAGCACGAAACCGGACAGTTTTGGCCCTCGGCAATGGCTTGCCGTCGCGGCGCTGGTCGCTGCGTTGACGGCGCTGCGGGTGATCTACGCCAGCGTGATCGACCTGCGCACCGACGAGGCCTATTACTGGACCTGGTCGAAGGAGAACGTGCTTTGCTTCCTCGATCATCCGCCGATGATTGCCTGGTTCATCCGCTTCGGCACCGCGATCTTCGGCGACACCAATTTCGGCGTGCGGTTTGCCGGCGTGCTGGCCATGCTGGTCACGCAGCTGCTGCTCGCCGATATCGTCCGGCGCGTGACGCACGACGCCCGCGCGATCGTGCTGGCAGTGCTGATGCCGGAGGCCGCCCTCTATTACGGGCTGCTGATGGCCAAGGTTTCGCCCGACGTGGCGCTGATCCCGTTTGCGGTCGCGATGGTGTGGGCGCTGGTCCGGCTTCACGAAAGTGACGACGGCGCGGTGGTGGCTGGCCGCCGGATTGTTCGCCGGACTGGCGCTGCTGTCGAAATTCACCGCCGTCATGCTGGTTCCGGCCGTGCTGGCCTTCATGCTGGTGCCGGACTGGCGCCGGCGCTGGCTGTTCGAGCCCCTATCCCTGGCTCGCGGCGCTGATCGCGCTGGTGGTGTTCCTGCCGGTCCTGATCTGGAATGACCAGCACGACTGGGCGTCGTTCCGATTCCAGTTCGTGCGGGCCACCGCGACCCACGAATTGTCGCTCCGCACCGTCGGGGATTTTATCGGCCTGCAGTTCGGGCTGGTCGGGTTTATCCTGTTGCCGGTGGTTTTGTCGGGCGTGGCGTTGACGGCGTGGCGGGGATATCGCCGGGGCGACGCGGTGGCGATCCTGCTTTCGACCTGCGTCATGGTTCCCTTCGGCTATTTCTTCTGGAAATCACTGACGCTGCGGGTCGGCGATACCTGGCCGATGTTCCTGTGGCCGGCTGGATTTGCCGCCGCGGCCATCAACATCAACGATGCTGCCGCGGGAAGGCTGGACGGCATGGATCATCAAATCGACCATGTCGTGGGTCGGTCGCCGCCATTGCCTCCGGGATCGCCTTCGTCGTTCTGGTGTTTCTCTATTATGTGGTCAGCCCCTGGAATTTCATCGGCCGCGCCGATCCGATCGGCGGCGAGGCGGGCTACGAGCAGGTGGTGGAGCGGGCGCAGGCCGAACTGCAAAAGACCGGCGCGACCTGGATCGCGACCACGGACTACCGCACCTACGCCATGCTGCGCTGGTATTTCAACGGCCGTGTGCCGGTGGTCCAGATCAACGAGCGCGGCCGGTTCATGGGTTTTCGCGATCCCGGCATGAGCTTGATCAAGGGCCAAACCGGCCTCTACGTCGCGCGCGTGCCCGACAATGCCAATCCGGTATGGGCCGCCACCACGGCGATCCGAACGCCGCTCGAACGGGTCGATCGCATGCTGGCGCGGGATCGTGATGGACACCTATGCGCTGGAGAAATTGACCAACTGGACGCCGGAGCTTTCACCGGCGCCGGATTCGCCGCTCTACCGCTGGCGCGTGCTGGCGGGCGATTTTCAGCTGACCCTGTACGGATAATCCTGTAGATGCTCTTTCGAATTGCCGCCCTGGAGCTGGCGGTTGGCGCGCTGGCACTGCCGGCCTCGGCTGCTAATTATCCCGATCATGCGATCAAAATGATCGTGCCGTTTGCCGCCGGCGGCGGCATGGCGGTCCGCCTCATTCAAAACTCTTGAGCCGGACTCTAACGCTTACCCCTCGCTGTCGCGCCTGCGCAGCAAATCCTTGGCGAGATCGCCGAGCGCGGGCCTTGGCAACGCCGTGAACGGCATCGGGCGGGTGACGTCGATGGCGGCGAGGCCGAGCCGCGCGGTGAGCAGGCCGTTGAGAATGCCTTCGCCGAGCCGCTGCGACAGTTTCGCCGCCAAGCCGTGGCCGAGCACCTGCTGGATCATGCCGTCGCTCGCCGCCATGCCGCCGGTGATGGCGACATGCGCGATGACGTGGCGCATCAGCCGGATCATGCCGAGCGCGCCCGGCCGTCCGCCGTACAACCGCGCCAGCTGCCGGATCAGACGCAGCGACGCTGCGAATACGAACAGCACGTCGACCAAAGCGCGCGGACTGACCGCGGTGACGATCGAGACGCGCTGCGCGGCCGACGAGACGAGGCGGCGCGCCTCCTGATCGAGCGGCGTCATCAGTTCGCGCTCCGCCAATCGAACCAGATCGGCGCCGTCGATAATGTCATCGACGTGGCCTTGCAGCGTGGCGCGTGCCCGCGCCAGTTGCGGGTTCTGGTGCGCAAGTTTCAGCAGATCCTGCACGATGGTCCGGCTTTCGGCCCGGTTATCGCTCAGCAGGACTGCGGCGGCGCGCAGATGCAGTTTTTCGATGGTGGCGAGACGCGCCAGCCCGAACGCTTCGCGCGCGACCACAACGGCAAACGCCAGCGTGGCGGCACAGGCAAAAGCCAGCCCAAGGAAACCGAGGCCTTCGCTGCGCGCGAACAGATCCTCGATCAAACCGGTCACGCCAAGCCCGGTACCGAGCAGGATCAGTCCGCCGATCGCGGTCCAGAATACCGCGCCCCAGCGGAAACCTCGTTGCGCGACGAGGACCGGCATCTCAATCGGGACCGGCAGCAGCGCGGGGTCGGCTTCCGGCGTAACGTGGACGGTGCCGCGGTGCGGACGGCTGGCATCGTCCGGATCCATCACGATGACGCCGGGGTCGTCGAGCTTGAAGGTTGCCGGCCGCCGATGGGGAGATCGCTCGCTCATTGCAGTTTGTCTCCGATCAGGAACTGGAGGGCGCGGTCAAGGCGGATGTGAGGCAGCACCGGACCTTCCGCATCCTGGCTCTCGAGTTGCGGCGGCCGAAAGCGAAGAAAGCGAAAATCGGTCTTTTCAGCGGTGGCGCTGGAGAGACCGCGAAACGCGCCTTCGCCTGCGAAAAGCTGTTCCGGATCATCAGGCAGATCGCCCGGAAAGGTCGCGACCTCGGTGTTCCGTCGAAAGCCTCGCCATTGGCGATCTCGCTCGTCGGCAGGCGTGCCCAGGATCGAGGGCAGTTTTTCCCGGCCGCGCTGCACCTGGGCCTCGCGGGTGGCGCGCACCGCGGCCAGCGCCACGACGTCGATCGCGGCGCCGGCTATATTCGGCGCGCACCGCGGCCTTGGCTACGGTCCGCCGCAACACCGCCTCCAGGCGATCGTGGCTCGAATGGTGCAGATGATCGGCCTTGGTGGCGGCGAACAGGATGCGGTCGATCCGCGGCCGGAACAGACTGCTGAGGAACGTGCTGCGGCCGATCCTGAAACAATCCAGAATTCCCGCCAGCGCCGCCTCGAGGTCGTGCAGCGCTTCCGGTCCGGCGTTGAACGCCGCGAGCGCATCGACCAGAACGATCTGGCGATCGAGCCGCGAGAAATGATCGCGAAAGAACGGGCGGACCACCACGTCCTTATAGGCCTCGTAACGCCTGACCATCATCGCCCACAGCGATCCATCGGGCGCCACACCGTCAGCCGGCAGATCGAGCGGCGCAAAGGTCAGCGCCGGCGATCCCGCGAGGTTGCCCGGCATCAGGAAGCGTCCCGGCGGCAGCAGGCTCATGGCGAAGCGTTCGTCGCGGCAGGCGCGCAGATAGTCGGTGAATAGCCGCGCCGATGTCAGCGCGGCCTGCTCGTCTTCGCGGCCTTCGGCGTTCAACGTCGCCAGATGCGCGTGCCATGGCGCCGCGAGCCGCGCGCGCGGACCTTCCCGCGACAACGCAAGACTTTCGGCAGACCATTGCTCGTAACTCTTGTTGAGCAGCGGCAGATCGAGCAGCCATTCGCCGGGATAGTCGACGATGTCGAGCGTCGAGCGTGCGGTCCGCGCCGTTGTGCCGCTGATAGTCGATCACCAGCCGCAGTTCGCTGATATCGACCGTCGAATTCGGCCAGCGGCGCTCCTCGATCAGGGTGCGGACATGGTTTTCATAGTCGAACCGCGGCACCGCGTCGTCGGGCTGCGGCGCAAGCCGGGCGCGTGCGATCCGCCCGGTGGCGAACGGCTCGAAAACGGGAAAGCGACCGCCACGGGTGAGGCCGTGAATCAGCGCCGTGATAAAGACGGTCTTGCCGGCGCGTGACAGTCCGGTGACGCCGAGCCGAACCGTCGGATTGAAGAAGTGCTCGCCATAGTCCAGCAGCGCCCGCGCCGACAGCCGCGCTTCCTCGACGATATCGGCGAAACTGGAGGGCCATGCGGGCGCGGAAAACTCGATTTGACGGCGGGAACGGCGGCAGGACTACCCGGAAAATGGCGATTGGCGGGGGGAAATCAAGTTTCATATTTAGGACGCGATTTGAGCCGAGGAGTTCGCAGGGTTCGTTGACCTCCTCCGAGGTATGATTTATCGCTTCGTCAGGAGCTTGCCGGGCCGCCATGACCATCTTTCAGACTCAAGCAACTCGCCTCGACCTCCGCTCATGCGGCGGCCGGCGCCATCCGCTGGAACTACGATCGGGCCGAACTGATCGCCGACGGCGTCGTGCATGGCATCGGCGTGTTCTTCGGCCTGATCGCCGCGACCGTGCTGATCGTGCTGGCCGGCGTATTTGCCTCCGCGTACGAAATCGTCTCGGTGTCGGTCTACGCTATCGGACTTGCTCGCCATGCTCGGGTTTTCGGCGGCCTATAATCTCTGGCCGGTGTCGCGCGGCAAATGGCTGCTGCGCCGCTTCGATCATTCCGCGATCTACATTCTGATCGCCGCGACCTATACGCCGGTGTTCGCTCAGTTGCAGGACCGCATCTTTGCGATGTCGCTGCTGGCCGGAGTCTGGAGCGTGGCCGCGGTCGGGATCGTGCTGAAGCTGTTTTTCCCGGGACGCTTCGACCGGGTATCGGTCGGTCTGTATCTGGCGATGGGCTGGAGCGGGCTGATCGCTTACGATGCCGGTATTGTCGTCGTTGCCGCAGCTGGCGCTGTGGTTCATCGTGGCCGGCGGCTTGCTCTATAGTTTCGGGGTTATCTTTCATGCCTGGCGGCGGTTGCGTTTTCAAAACGCGATCTGGCATTGCTTCGTGCTGCTGGGCGCGGCCTGCCACTACACCGCCGTGCTCGATCTCGTTCTGGCCTGAGACTTTCTAACAGCGGATAAGACGATGCAGGTCGCCGGCAAGGTCGTGGTTGTCACCGGCGGCGCCAATGGCATCGGCCGGGCGCTGTGCGAAGCCTTTCATCGCGCCGGTGCGGCCAAGGTCGTGGTCGCCGATCTCGATTTCGCCGGCGCGGAAGCCGTCGCCGCCGCGGTCGATGGCGCGGCCTTCAAATGCGACGTCGGGCAGGAGAAAGACATCCGCCACGTCATCGAGGAAACCGAGCGGCAGTTCGGCCCGATTGCGCTGTTCTGCTCCAATGCCGGCATCGGCGGCGGTTTCGATCCGCTGTCGGAGAATGCCGGCGGCACTTCCGACGAGCCGTGGGCGAAAAGCTGGGCCATCCATGTCATGGCGCATGTCTATGCCGCGCGGCATCTGATCCCGCGCATGAAGGCGCGCGGCGGCGGCTATTTTCTCAACACGATTTCCGCCGCCGGCCTGCTGTCGCAGGTTGGAAGCCCGGCCTATTCGACCACCAAGCATGCCGCGGTCGGTTTCGCCGAAAATCTCGCGATCTCGCACAAGGCCGATGGCATCCGCGTTTCGATCCTGTGTCCGCAGGGCGTCGACACCAACATGCTGCGCTCGATCCCGAAAGGCCCGCAATCCGGCGACGGCGATCTGACGCCGGAGCAGGTGGCCAAGGATGTGTTGGCGGGACTGGAGCAGGAGACAGTTCGTGATCCTGCCGCACCCGCAAGTGCTCGGCTACATGCGCAAGAAGACCGAGAATTACGATCGCTGGATCGGCGGCATGGCGAAGATCCAGGCCAGGATGCGGGAAAGTTTCGGGAAGGCGTAAAGCGCATCGCCGGCCGTCATTGCGAGCGAAGCGAAGCAATCCAGAGCAAAAAAGAAAATTTGGATTGCTTCGTCGCTTACGCTCCTCGCAACGACGTTGTGTGTTCTCAGCTCTTCCGCGCGTAAAGCAGTGGCACCGCCGAATCCACCATCACTTCGATCAGGCTGATGCCGTCATGCGCAAGGCCGCGCTTCAGCGCCGGCGCGAGTTCGGACGCTTTGCTGACGCGCACGGCGTCGCAGCCGAGGCCTTGCGCGATCGCGACAAAGTCGATGCCGGGCAGATCGAGGCCGGGCACGTTGCGCACCTGCATCACCTGGCTGAACGAGCGCATCGCGCCGTAGCCGGCATTGTTGATCACCACGACCGTCAGCGGCAGCTTGCGTTGCGCCGCGGTCCACAAGCGCCTGGATCGAATACATCGCCGAGCCGTCGCCGATCAGGCAAACGGTCCGGCGGCCGGGGTGGCCGAGCGCGATGCCGACCGAGGCCGGCAGGCCGTAGCCGAGGCCGCCGCTCGCCATGGTGTAAAAACTGTCCTGCCCGCGCATCGGCATGAACTTCTGCATCGCCGGCCGGTGCGACGGGGCTTCCTCCACCAGCATGGCGTCGTCGGGCATCGCGGTCGAGAGCGCGTGCAGCAGGATATTCGGCGGGAATCGGATCGCCCGGTGGCCGGTGCCGGCGGCAAGCACGCGGCCCGCCGGCATCGCGCGTCTGGTCTCGGGCAGCAAGATCGAGCAGCATCGCCAGCGCGGGCTTCATGGTTGCGATGATGCTGGTGCCGACCGGCGTTACCGCGGCCGCGGTCGGATCGTCGGTGATCTGGAAGATCGTGGTCGCGCCGTCGAAGATCGAGGCATGGCCTTCGACGTGAAAGGTAAAGACCGGCGCGCCGATCACGACCACCAGATCATGGTCGCGCAAGCGCGTCCGAGAGCTGCCCCGGCGAGGCATGCAGGAAGCCCGCGAATTGCGGATGCCGTTCCGGGAAACTGCAACGCGCCGAGAACGGGCTGACCCAGACCGCGGCTCTCGCCTTCTCCGCGACGCGCACCATCAGATCGACGGCCTGCGCGCGATCGACGCCGGGGCCGACCACGAGGGCCGGGCGCTTGCTCGCCGACAGTGCCGCGACCAGCGCCTGCATGGCGCCCGCGTCGGGTCCGAATTCGCGGCTGATGCTGCGGGCTTCCACGGCTTGCGCCTGATGGGTCCAGTCGTCGATCGGCACCGAGACGAAGGTCGGTCCGCAGGGCGGCTGCATCGCCACGTAATAAGCGCGTGCGATCGCCGCCGGGACATCCTCGGCGCGCGCGGGCTCGACGCTGAACTTGACATAGGGACGCGGAAATTCCGAGGCGCGCTCGGCATAGAGAAAGGCCTGCAGCGGCAGGATGCTGCGCGCCTGCTGGCCCGCGGTGATCACCAGCGGGGTCTGGTTGCGGTGCGCGGTGTAGATATTGCCGAGCGCATTGCCGACGCCGGCGGCGGAATGCAGATTGACGAAGCCGGCATTGCGGGTGGCCTGGGCGTAACCGTCGGCCATGCCGATCACGGAAGCTTCCTGCAGTCC
Source organism: uncultured Alphaproteobacteria bacterium (assembly GCA_963734795.1). Taxonomy (GTDB): domain Bacteria; phylum Pseudomonadota; class Alphaproteobacteria; order Rhizobiales; family Xanthobacteraceae; genus Bradyrhizobium. The sequence continues at coordinate 1,080,209 of CAVTIW010000001.1, read as the reverse complement.
CAGCACGTAGTCGATATCGTCAGGCCAGTCGCTCAGGAACGGCAATTCGGTCGAGCCGGGATTGCCGAACACCTTCCGGATTCCGAACGCCCGCAACAGGTCGAGCGTGGCGTGCTTGACGGTGACGTGATGTGCCGGCGGTTTTAGCGGGTTTGCGAGACAATGCTATGTCCTTTGAGGATAACTCGAAATGCAACGCCCGTCATTGCGAGCAGCGAAGCGACGAAGCAATCCCCGCTTGCCGCGCGGATCGATGAATTGCTTTGCTTCGCTGGCAATGACGGTGCTCACCACGTCGCGGTGCCCTTCATCGTCGGCTGGCCTGCCGAATTCGCGGTCCACAATTCCATGCCGCCGTCGGTGTCATTGGCATTGACGCTGAACTCGCTGCCTTCGAACAGCGGCTGCACCCCGCGATAGCTGAATTTCTTCGGCGCCTTGCCGCCATGCAGGTGGGCCGCCAGTTCGACCAGAAAGCCGCCTGCAGCGGGCCGTGGAAGATCAGGCCGGGATAGCCCTCGACCTTGGTGACGTAGTCGCGGTCGTAATGGATGCGGTGGCCGTTGAAGGTCAGCGCCGAATAGCGAAACAGCAGCACGGGATCGGCCATGTGGCTTTCGCGATGTTTTGCGACAGGCGGCGGCGGCGGCGGCTTGGCGGGCGCGGCTGGCTGCGCGGCCGATATGTCGCGATAGACGATGTCCTGGCGCTCGCGGATCGCGATTCCGCGCGGTGTCGTGATCACATGCTCGACCGAGACGAAACACAATATGCCGGTGCTGCCGGTCTTCATCGTCACGTCCGATATGCGCGAAGTGCGCGTCGCCTCGTCGCCGACGCGCAGCGTGTCGATGAATTCCAGTTCGCCGCCGGCCCACATCCGGCGCGGCAGCGGCACCGGCGGCAGGAAGCCGCCGCGAGTCGGGATGGCCGTCGGGGCTCAGTTCCGACATCGGAAAGACCGGCTGCGCCAGGCACCAATGCGTGGTGAATGGCGCCGCGTCGCCCGGCTTCGGCTGCCGATCTCCATGGAACAGCGTCGCGCGCAGGCCGCGCACCAGTTGCGCGGTGACGATGTCGGAGGCTTTCTCGGTGCGGCCGATCCATTGGCGCAAATGATCGAGATCGGGTTTGTCGGTCATGACGATTTGGTCCGGGCTTGAGCAGGCTTGGCGATGTCGCTGGTGCTCGCCGATCGCGGGCACGGCGCCATAGTGACGCGGCTCATCGACCACGATCGCGGCGGGCGCGGCATAGCTCACCGGTCCCGTTCGGGGTGTCGACCTCGATGCGGCGCAGATGCGGATGGCCAGCGAGGTCGGCCATGGTGTTGACCTCGGCGAACGCGATGTCGGCGTCGGACAAGCGCTTCAGCAGCTCGTCGCGGGTCATGGTCGCAAAGCTGTCGCCGACGGTCTTGTCGGTGAGCTTGCGGTTGCGGACGCGCTCGACCATGTTGGAAAATCTGGGATCGTTGGGCAGCTCGGGCTGGCCCAGCACATCGGCGCACAATTTCTTCCATTCGCGCTCGCTCTGGATCGAAATCAGGATGTCCTTGCCGTCCTTCGAGCGAAACACGCCGTAGGGCGCGATCGAGGGATGGGCGAGCCCCATCCGCTGCGGCGGATTGCCGGCTTCCGCATTGAGCAGCGGCACCGACAGCCAGTCGGCCATCACGTCGAACATCGAAATCCGGATGTCGGCGCCCTTGCCGATGCGCGACCGCGCGATCAGCGCTTCCAGAATGGCGGCATGCGCGGTGGCGCCGGTGGCGATATCGACGATCGACAGTGCCGACCCGCGAGGGGCCGTCCGGACCGCCGGTGATCGAGGCGAGGCCGCTCTCGGCCTGGATCAGGAGATCATAGGCCTTGCGATGCGGCATAGGGGCCGTCGTCGCCATAGCCCGAGATGGTGCAGCAGATCAGCGCCGGATAATCCTTGCGCAAGCCGCTCCAGCGAAAAACCGAGCTTGTCCATCGAGCCCGGCTTGAGGTTCTGCAGCAGCACGTCCGCGCCGGCGATCAGTTGTTCGAGGCTCGCGCGCCCTTCCTTGGTGGCGAGGTCGATGACCACGGAATCCTTGCCGCGGTTGAGCCAGACGAAATAGCTGCTCTGTCCCTTGGCCGCGGCATCATAGCCGCGCGCGAAATCGCCCTCCGGCCGTTCCACCTTGATGACATGGGCGCCGGCATCGGCCAGCCGCGAACTGCAGAACGGTGCGGCGACCGCCTGTTCGACGGCAATGACGATCAGTCCTTCAAGCGGCAGCATCTGACCTTCTCAGTAGGAGCGGGGCATGCCCAGCACGTGCTCGGCCAGGTACGACAGGATGAGATTGGTCGAGATCGGCGCCACCTGATAGAGCCGCGTCTCGCGGAATTTGCGCTCGACATCGTATTCTTCCGCAAAGCCGAAACCGCCATGGGTCTGCACGCAGGCATTGGCGGCTTCCCAGGAGGCGTCGGCCGCCAGCATCTTGGCCATGTTGGCCTCGGCGCCGCAATCGAGCCCGGCCTCATATTTGCGGGTGGCTTCCTTCACCATCAGTTCGGCGGCGCGCATCGCGGCATAGGCCTTGGCGATCGGAAACTGGATGCCCTGGTTCTGGCCGATCGGGCGGCCGAATACCGCGCGCTCCTTGGCGTAATTGGATGCCTTGGCGATGAACCATTTGGCGTCGCCGATGCATTCGGCCGCGATCAGGATGCGCTCGGCATTCATGCCGGAGAGGATGTAGCGAAAGCCCTTGCCTTCCTCGCCGATCAGATTTTCGGCCGGCACCCGCAGATCGGTGAAGAAAACTTCGGTGGTGGAGTGGTTCATCATGGTGCGGATCGGACTGATCGAGAGCCCGTTGTTCTTGGCCGCCCGCATGTCGACGATGAACACCGACAGGCCGTCGGTGCGCTTTTTGGATTGCTCCTTCGGCGTGGTGCGCGCCAGCAGGATCATCAGGTCGGAATATTCGGCGCGGCTGGTCCAGATTTTCTGGCCGTTGACGATGTAGCTGTCATTGCCGTCGCGCTTGGCAAAGGTCTTCAGCGACGAGGTGTCGGTGCCGCTGGTCGGCTCGGTGACGCCGAACGCCTGCAGCCGCAATTCGCCGCTGGCGATCTTCGGCAGCCATTTTGCCTTCTGCTCGTCGCTGCCGTGCCGCAGCAGCGTGCCCATGGTGTACATCTGGGCGTGGCAGCCGCCGCCGTTGCATCCGGCGCGCTGGATCTCCTCGAGGATCGCGGCCGCGGCGGACAGTTTCAGCCCGGCGCCGCCATATTCCTCGGGGATCAGCACCGAGAGATATCCGGCCGTGGTCAGCGCATCGACGAACGCGCTGGGATAGGCCATCTCGCGGTCGAGCTTGCGCCAGTATTCGCCGGGGAACTGCGCGCACAATTTGGCGACGGCGTCGCGGATGTCGGCATAATCGTCGGGTTCTGTTGGGGTCATTGGAACTCGGTTGGCAGATCGAGGGCGCGCATGGTGCTCGAAAGCCCTTCGCCGTGGAAGCCCGGCGCTGTCCTGGCGAGGTTCGGCGGGTTCGGGCGGGTCGTTCAAGGTTCTAGTTCAATTCACGCTGGAATGCGCACCGGCAGGGATTCGATAGCCTCTGCACGAAGCTCGAATACACCCGCTTCGGCTCGCCGACCACCTCGATCTTGTCGAAGCGTTTCAGCATTTCCTGCCAGACGATCTTCAGCTGCAGTTCGGCCAGCCGCATGCCGACGCAGCGGTGGATGCCGAAGCCGAACGACAGATGGGTGCGGGGCCGGGCGCGGTCGATGATGAAGTCGTTGGGGTTCTCGATCACCTCCTCGTCGCGATTGCCCGAGACGTACCACATCACGACGCGATCGCCTTTCTTGATGGTCTTGCCGCCGAGCTCGGTATCGACCAGCGCGGTGCGCCGCATATGCGCCAGCGGCGTCTGCCAGCGAATCACTTCCGGCACCATGGAATCGATCAGCGCCGGATTGTCGCGCAGCTTCTGATACTGGTCGGGATTTTCGTTCAACGCCAGCACCGAGCCGCTCATGGTGTTGCGGGTGGTGTCGTTGCCGCCGACGATCAGCAGGATGATGTTGCCCATCAGATTGTCGGGATCCATGTGCCGGGTGGCGTCGCTATGCGCCATCATCGAGATCAGGTCGTTGCGCGGCTCGGCATTGACGCGCTCGTTCCAGAGCTTGGTGAAATAGGCCGCGCACTCGTCCATCTCGGCGCGGCGCTGTTCCGGCCGATTCGACGATCATGCTCTTCGGCAGCGCGGTCGCGACGTCGGACCAGCGCGTCAGCTTGCGGCGCTCCTCCCAGGGAAAGTCGAACAGCGTCGCCAGCATCTGCGTGGTCAATTCGATCGACACCCGATCGACGAAATTGAAGGTCTCGTTGCGCGGCAGCGCGTCGAGCACCTTGCCGGCGCGTTCGCGGATCAGGATCGCGAGTTCGTCCAGATGCGTCGGCGTGAACATCGGCGACACGGTCTTGCGCTGGGCGCGAGTGCCGCGGCTGATCCATCGCGATGAAGCTCGGCCAGTCATAGCCCGGCGGCGCGTCGCGGATCGAGATGCCGCCGAGGGTGGACGTCGGAGGAGAAGATGCCGTGGTTGGTGTCGACATGCATGATGTCGTTGTATCTGGTGACCGACCAATAGGGCTCGATCGGCGCGTTGGTGCAGTAATGCACCGGCTCTTCCTTGCGCAGCCGCTCGAACCAGGGCCACAGCGTATCGTTCTGGAACAGCCGTGGCGCGCCGGGATGAAAATCCTTCAGCGGCGTGGAATAGGCCTCTTCGCGCGCGGCGCGCTGCAGCTCGGCCTTGTCGGCTCTGACTGAGGTCTGGATGTTCATCGTTGTTCGATCCCAAAGTAGCTGGTCGTCGGCTGTACTCAGCCGGCGATGCGCACCGGCAGGGTCTCGTAGCCCTTGACGAAGCTCGAATACACCCGCTTCGGCTCGCCGACCACCTCAATATTGTCGAAACGCTTCATGATTTCTTCCCAGATGATCTTCAATTGCAGCTCGGCCAGCCTGATCCCGACGCAGCGATGAATGCCGAAGCCGAACGAGACATGGGTGCGCGGCCGGCCCGGTCGATGATGAACTCGTAGGGACGATCGATGACCTCGTCGTCGCGGTTGCCCGAGACGTACCACATCACGACCTTGTCGCCCTTCTTGAACTGCTTGCCGCGGAATTCGATATCCTCGAGCGCGGTGCGGCGCATATGCGCCAGCGGCGTCTGCCAGCGGATCACCTCCGGCACGAAACTGTCGATCAGTGCCGGATTGTCGCGCAGCTTCCTGTACTGATCCGGATTCTTGCTCAAGCGCATAGATGCTGCCCGACAGCGTGTTGCGGGTGGTGTCGTTGCCGCCGACGATCAGCAGGATCAGATTGCCGAGGAAATTCTTCGGGTCCATGTCGCGGGTGGCCTCGCGTGCGCCATCATCGACAACAGGTCGCTCTTCGGCGGCTGGTCGATGCGCTCGTTCCAGAGCCTCGCGAAATAGGTCGCGCATTCCATCAGTTCGGCCTGCCGCTCGTCTTCGGTCGCGACCACGCCGCCGGGACCGGGAAGCGTGGTGGCGACGTCGGACCAGCGCGTCAGCTTGCGGCGGTCCTCCCAGGGGAAGTCGAACAGCACCGCGAGCATCTGCGTGGTCAGTTCGATCGAGACCCGATCGACCCAGTCGAACACGTCGTCCTCGGCAGATTGTCGAGGCATTCGGCCGAGCGCTTGCGGATGTTGATCGCGAGCTGGTCGAGATGCGTCGGCGTGAACATCGGCGCCACGGTCTTGCGCTGCGCGCTGTGGCGCGGCTGATCCATGGCGATGAAGCTTTCGCGGCGCAGGTCGGTCGGCGACGTCGCGGATGGTGATGCCGCCGAGCGATGCCGCCGACGAGAACACCGCATGGTTGGTCTCGATGTCCATGATGTCGTTGTATTTGGTGATCGACCAGTACGGCCCGAACATGCTGTCCTTGCAGTAATGCACCGGCTCTTCCTGGCGCAGCCGGTCGAAATACGGCCAGAACGTATCGGTGCGAAACAATTCGGGATCGCCGGGATCGAACTGCTCGAGCGGGATCGAATAGGCGCGCTCCCGCGCGGCCTTTTGATGGGAATCTCCGGCGAGATCGATGGTTCCGTGCATCGGTACGCTCTCCTGATGGTCCCCGTCCGTGGTTGGCTCCGGCAGGGCGACTGATTTGGGCCGAATTACATCCCGTTGCGCGCGCCAGGGCAAGGGAAGTTTGAGCATTCCGCGTGCGGGAAGCGCTTTGCGCCGATCCGCGGACCCCCTTCTCAGCCCGTTCGGCCCGTGACAAGCTTGTTTCCAAAGACAATAAGGCTGTGCGCAACAAGCCGCACGATTTGCCCGGAGGCCGCCCGACCATGATTCCCAACGCGCATCGGATGTTCAATTTCGATCTCGGCGAAACCGCCGACGCGATTCGCGAAACCGTGCACGATTTCTCGACCCACGAGATCGCGCCGCGCGCCGCCGAAATCGACAAGAGCAATCAATTCCCGCGCGATCTGTGGCCGAAAATCGGCGCGCTCGGCCTGCACGGGATCACCGTCGAGGAGGAATATGGCGGATCGGGACTGGGCTATCTCGAGCACTGCATCGCGATGGAGGAAATTTCGCGCGCGTCGGCGGCGGTCGGGCTGTCCTACGGCGCGCATTCCAATCTTTGCGTCAATCAGATGCGGCGCAACGGCAACGAGGCCCAGAAGCGCAAATATCTGCCCAAGCTGATTTCCGGAGAACATGTCGGCTCGCTGGCGATGTCGGAGCCGGGCGCCGGCTCCGACGTGGTGTCGATGTCGACCCGCGCCGAGAAGAAGGGCGACCGCTACGTCATCAACGGCAGCAAGATGTGGATCACCAACGGACCCGTCGCGGAGACGCTGGTGGTCTATGCCAAGACCGATCCGGCCGCCGGCCCGCGCGGCATCACCGCCTTCATCATCGAAAAGGGCATGAAGGGATTTTCCACCGCGCAAAAGCTCGACAAGCTCGGCATGCGCGGCTCCGACACCGGCGAACTGGTGTTCGAGAATTGCGAAGTGCCGGAAGAAAACGTGCTCGGCGAGGTCGGCCGCGGCGTCAACGTGCTGATGTCGGGGCTCGATTACGAGCGCTCGGTGCTGGCCGCGGGGCCGCTCGGGATCATGCAGGCCTGCCTCGACGTGGTGATGCCCTATGTGCACGAGCGCAAGCAGTTCGGCCAGCCGATCGGCAGCTTTCAACTGGTGCAGGGCAAGATCGCCGACATGTACACCACGATGAATGCGTCGCGCGCCTACGTCTACGCGGTGGCAAAAGCCTGCGACCGCGGCGAGACCACCCGCGAGGATGCGGCCGGCGCCATTCTCTATGCCTCCGAGAAGGCGACGCAATGCGCGCTCGACGCCATCCAGCTGCTCGGCGGCAACGGCTATATCAACGACTATCCGACCGGGCGGCTGCTGCGCGACGCCAAGCTCTACGAGATCGGCGCCGGCACCAGCGAAATCCGCCGCATGCTGATCGGCCGGGAGCTGTTCGAGAAATCGGCATAAGCCGTTTGAACGGATTGCCACCTCCGCGGCTGTCATACCCGCGAAAGCGGGTATCCAGTCATCGCAGGCGCGGTCCGCCGCTGTTGACGGCAGCCGAGTGGGCCTCGCTCAAGGCGATTTGCAGCTCAGGCAGTATCATTACTCCGGCAGATCATTGACCTTCTTCACCCAGACCCGCACGTCGGCGAGCACGTCGGGCAGCACCGCCTTGACCTCCTCGACCGTCATGCCGGCCTTGATCCGGGGGTCGTACAGCACATTGAGGATGTACTGGTCGTAGACGTCGAAAAATCCCATCGACACGTTGTCGTTGAACATGGTCCAGGGCACCGAACTGGTGTCGTTGATCGGCCCCAGCGACTGCAGCAGTTCCTCATAGGCGCAGTCGAGGAAGATGAAATCGCCGCTGTCGAAGGTCAGGATCACGTCGGAATGCTGGATTTCGAATTTTTCGTTCTTGCGAAAGCCGGACAGGCATTGCGGATCGAGCGAAGCGCGGATCTCGCGGGCGCGCTCGCTGCCGTAGAAACTGGTGATGGTGCGGGAGAGATCGCGGTCGCGCACCAGGTTGACCACGACATTGGCGTCGTCGCTGGATGTCCGCCATCGCGATGTCGAGATGTTGAACCCGCCGGCCGATGTCGGTGACGACTTTGGCGAGCTGCGCCTTTCGCTCCGGGCGGCTGGCGCCACCGGCGAATACCCGCACCGGGACGTCGTATTTCCGGATGCGGTCGACCCGGCCGGCGAGATGATATTCGGCGCCGAACGCGGTCTTGAAAAACCCGTCGATGATTTCGCTGTCGGTGAAGCTCTTCCTTTCGGCGCTCCGGCGCGAGGCGATGGCGGGAATTTCGGCCGATGCAGCCGGCGTCAGAACAGGGACGCACATGCCGGAACCGATCAGGACAACTGCAAGGAACCGACGAACCAAGTGAGAGCGTAAGTGCGCGCGCATGCATCTACGCTGCCGCAACGGGCACATGTGTGCAAGGCTTGAATGGGCGCGGCGCGCTGCGATTGACCGGGACTGTCGTCGCCCGGCTTGACCGGTTGAATCCGCCCGGTATTCCAGAACGCCGATGATTGAGCGCGAGGCTCCGCAATACCGGGCTTCGCGGGTGGTGACGGTCAGCCATGGAGCAGGCGTCCTGCACTCCTCTCCAGCGCAAACCTCAGTTTTTCACCACCACGGTGGCGCCGACCGAGACCCGGTCATAGAGATCGGTGACATCCTCATTGGTCATGCGGAAGCAGCCGGAGGAGACCGCCTGGCCGATCGTTTCCGGCTCGTTGGAGCCGTGAATGCGATACAGCGTCGAGCCCAGATACATGGCGCGGGCGCCGAGCGGGTTGTTGATGCCGCCGGCGAGGTAGCGCGGCAAATCCGGCCGTCGCGCCCGCATCTGCGACGGCGGCGTCCAGCCCGGCCATTGCTTCTTGGCGGAGATACGGTGGACGCCGCCCCAGCGAAAGCCGTCGCGGCCGACCCCGATGCCGTAGCGAAGCGCCTGGCCATTGCGGAGCACCAGATAAAGCCGCCGCTCGGCGGTGTTCACCACGATGGTGCCGGGCGCATAATTGCTGGCAAAGCTTACGGTGGTGCGCGGAATCGGGCTGGAGCCGCCACCGAAGAAATTGGGGCCGCCGCCCATGATATCGCGGGAGTAGACACCCTGGGCCTGCGCATGGCCGGCGCCGGCCAGCAGGGTCACCGCCGCGAACAAAACAGCAAAAGCCCGGGTCATCGTCGTCCTCGCCCGCAGGGATTTGGCCAGCAAAAAAGCCATAATTCACCCGATTTCGCAACCCACGCCCCGCGTGAGGGCTCGGTTTTCAAATGCTGCGGTTAAAAAAGCTCCGTGGCCGCCGGCGTGGCAGCAATGCCCTGCGACCCCTTTGACGAAACCCGCCGGGAATGATTGATCGTCGGCTACCCTGAAGAATGATGGCGAACGGGAGTGGAATGATGAACGGTGCGGAAAGTCTGGTGCGGACCCTGGTGGCGGGCGGCGTTGACGTCTGCTTCGCCAATCCCGGCACCTCGGAGATGCATTTTGTCGCCGCGCTGGATCGGGTCGAGGGCATGCGTTGCGTGCTCGGCCTGTTCGAGGGCGTGGTGACGGGGGCGGCGGACGGCTATTTCCGCATGAAGGGCACCCCGGCCTCGACGCTGCTGCATCTCGGGCCCGGGCTCGCCAACGGGCTTGCCAATCTGCACAACGCCAAGAAGGCGAATTCCGGCATCGTCAACATCGTCGGCCAGCATGCGGTCTACCACATCGGTTTCAACGCGCCGCTGACCTCCGATATCGAGGGCCTGGCGCGGCCGATGTCGGCATGGGTGCGGACCTCGCCGGACGCCAAATCGGTCGCCTCCGACGGCGCGGCGGCGATCGCCGCGGCCAAGAGCTCGCCGCCGCAGATCGCGACCCTGATCCTGCCGGCCGACACCGCCTGGAACGAGGCCGACGGCATCGCCCAGGTGCCGGTGGACAACCAACGCATCAGCTATTCCCCGCAAGCCGTCGATGGCGCGGCCAGGATCCTGCGGGACGATCCCGCCCACACACTGGTGCTGATGACCGGCAGTGCGCTGACCGAACAGGCGCTGGCGCTGGCCGAACAAATCGCGGGCAAGACCGGCTGCAAGGTGATGGGCCAGACCTATCATCCGCGGATGGCGCGCGGGCAGGGCCGGTTCTCGATCGACCGGATTCCCTATGTGATCGAACAGGCGCTGCCGATCCTGAAGAATTTCAAGCACATCGTGCTGGTCGAGGCCAACGACCCGGTCGCGTTCTTTGCCTATCCGAACAAGCCGAGCATGCTCAAGCCCGAGGGCTGCGAAGTCCATCGCATGACCTCATGGGGCGAAAACTCGGTCGCGGCGCTGGAAGCGCTCGCGACCGCGGTCGGCGCCAAGCCGTCCGACGTCAAGCCGCAAAAGCTGATGGAGCTATCCAGGCCCACGGGCGCGCTGACCCACGCCTCGATCGCGCAGGCGATCGCGATGGCGATCCCGGAAAACGCCATTATCGTCGACGAATCCATCACCACCGGCCGCGGCTTCTTCCCGCCGACCGCCGCCGCCAAGCCGCATGACTGGCTGCAGAACATGGGTGGCTCGATCGGCTTCTCCACCCCGGTCGCAACCGGCGCGGCGGTGGCCTGCCCCGACCGCAAGGTGATCTGCATGGTCGGCGACGGCAGCGCGATGTACACGCTGCAGTCGCTGTGGACCCAGGCCCGCGAAGGCCTCAACGTGCTGACCATCGTGTTCGCCAACCGGATCTATCAGATCTTGCGCGGCGAATTCGACGGTGTCGGCGCCGGCGAGCCCGGCCAGCGCGCGCTCGACATGCTGAAGATCGACCGCCCGGTCATCGACTTTGTTTCGCTCGCCAAAGGCATGGGCGTTCCGGCCCGCGCCGTCACCAATGTCGACGATTTCGTCAAGGCACTGGCGGAAGGCGTCGCCGAAAAGGGTCCGCAGCTGATCGAAGTGCAGATGTAGGGGCAACGATTGAAGGGGCGTTTGAGACCGTGATTGCGAGCCAACGGGTCGGCGCGAAGCGCCGCCCGATGACAGGCTCCGCGAGGCAATCCAGAGAACGGACACAACGGTTGATGGAGTGCTTCCTCGCGGAGCCCGTCATCGGGCGCATTCGCGCGACCCGTTGATGTCCGCTTTGGGGCACATTTCCGGACTCGAGTCGGACATCGCGTGAGGTCCGAAAAGTGCCGGAAGGCGATATCCCCGCGTCCTCGGCCATGTCCGCCAGGGCCATCGGTGCTTTGATCTATCTCAACATACACGCACAATTAGTTTGCACTTTGACGGCTTCATCAAGTGTGCAAAAACGATGCGTCACTTTTGCAGTTTGGTTGCGTACACTTTTTTAACGCTTGCGGCCTGGACAGCTATGGGCAATCCACTGCAAGCAGGTACTGGTACCGTGCGCGTTCTCTTCGGCACGGCGGGGATTGTCGTGGGCGTTGGCCATGGCAAAGGCACGCTAACATTCCAAGGGAAAACGTATTCGTTTGAGGTTTCCGGTGCGAGCTTTGGCGCGACGCTGACGCAAACTGCCAGTGAGTTAGAAGGGCGGGCGCTGAACTTAAATACCCCCGAGGATCTCGCCGGCAACTATATCGCGGTCGCAGCTGGTGGGGCCATTGTGGGAGGAGCAGGCGTCGCGCGGTTGCGTAATGCGAAAGGGGTTATCTTAGTGATTCGCGGCCCTAAATTGGGTGCGGGGCTCTCGGTTAATTTGGCTCGTGTCACCATAACAATGATGTGACAGCGATTGCTGTTGTTGCTGGTCCGGAGGACCCACGCATGACACTCGATCCGATCCACCAGTTCAACATCAACAACCTCTTCAAGATCGGCCAGATCGGCAATCACGCCATCTACTTCACCAATTCTTCGGCCTACATGTTGCTCACGGTGGCGGTAATTTGCTTGCTGGCGGTTCGCGGCCTTAAAGGCCTGCAACTGGTTCCCGGCCGTTTCCAGGCGATGGCCGAATTGAGCTACGTGTTCGTGGCCAACATGATCCGCTCCACCGCCGGCGAGGACGGCATGAAGTTCTTCCCGCTGGTGTATTCGCTGTTCATGTTTATTTTGGTCTCGAACGTGATCAGCATTATTCCCTACACCTTCACGGTCACAAGCCACATTATCGTCACGGCCGCGTTCGCGCTGCTCGTGTTTTTCACGGTCTTGATCTATGGCTTCTACAAAAACGGCCTGAAATTCTTCAAAATCTTCGTGCCGTCGGGTATTCCGATCTACATCCTGCCGCTGGTCGTCGCGATCGAGATTATTTCTTTCCTGTCGCGGCCGCTGTCGCACAGCGTACGTCTGTTCGCTAACATGCTGGCCGGTCATATCACGCTCAAGGTATTCGCCGGTTTCGTCGCCCTGCTCGGCACCTCGCTCGGCGCAATTGGTTGGATCGGTGGGATAGTGCCGCTGATATTGACCGTTGCGCTGACCGCGCTTGAGCTGCTGGTCGCCTTCCTGCAGGCCTACGTATTTGCGGTTCTGACCTGCATCTATCTCAACGACTCCATTCATGCGGGACACTAAGTGGACCCGGAGAGCAAGGGATCGATTCCCGCGATTTCTAGCAGCAAATGTCAATCGCTTGCTTGCTTGGGGACAGCAAACTCGGACCGGAGTCGCCTCAGCGCGGCGTAAGGCTTCACGCCGAAGTTCCACATCTCCGGTTCGGGTCCAGGCTGTGTGAAAACTCCTCCCACGCTATGATTCCCTCACTGGTTTGGCGGGGGAATTCGAGGGAGCAGCCGGACAACCACTACGTGCTTCAGAAGGCGGATCGGTTGGTTCGCACCGCGGGCTCGCCGTTGCCTGCCAACTGATCTGTTCGAGTGAGACGAATGTAAATCTACGCCGACCACGAACTGCTTCCTCCCGAGATTTGGAAGACGATCATGTCTCATTGGCGACAAGCAACCGGCCGAACCGACGCGATGCGCGGCACCGGCGAAGATGAAACGGCCTATGTTGCCGGATGGTCGATTTCCCGCGTGGCCGTGCCCGGCGTCATCGTCACGGTCTGGATTTTCGAGATTTAGCCTGGACGGTACCCGGTCGCTCATCGCGGCAATGGTGGGCGCACAAGGGATCGAACCTTGGACCTCTCCCGTGTGAAGGGAACGCTCTCCCGCTGAGCTATGCGCCCGGGAATGTCGTGCATCGGTCAAGGGCTGCAGATCAGCGCTTGGTCGGACGATACACGCCGTCAGAGCCGCGATTTACGAAGTGCGGGGCACTGGTGTCAAGCTGTCGTATCCAACCGTGCGGAGAGATTGCGGCTTGACGAGGGGCCGTGACCCCTCACCCCAACCTCTCCCACAGGGCGAGAGGGAGCGCGTTTCCATTTTTGCGATGTCGAAACTCGCTTCAAACGAGATGGATTGTGCCTTCAGCCCGGCTGACGGGCGCGGGAGGCGTGGGACTGCAGGGCGCGGATGCGCTCGGCCAGCGTGCCGCCGCCTTCGGGAATGCCGCCATTGGCGGCACCGTTGGACGGCCGGGCCATCTTGGCCGGCATCACCGGCTCGGCCGCCAGCATGGCCTCGATCGGCGAATTCGGCCCTTCCAGCTGCATCGCCAGTTTCGCCACCTCGGCGGCGATATCGTTGATGCGTTCGCGCAACAGCGCGTTTTCCATGCGCTCGGTGGCCCACGAGCTTTCGGCCTGCTGCTGGATCGCATTGATGTCGCGCTGCAGCTTGGCGCGCTCGTCGCGCGCGACGCGCAGCGCTTCCTCGACCGCCGCCTTCTCGTTGCGCAGTTTCTCGATCGCCGGCGATTTGCCGCCATTCATGGCCGCGATTTCGGCCCGCAAATCCTGCGCGGTGCGCTCCGCGGTTTCATGCGACTGGCGCAACTGGTTGTTTTCATAGTCGCGCTCGGCCAGCAGCTTGCCCTGGGTGGCGAGCCGGGTTTCCAGATCGTTGACGCGGTTGCCGAGCATTTCGGCTTCCTTGACCTGGATGATCAGCTGGCGGTCGAGATCGGTGACCCGCTGACTCAGATTTTCGACCCGGCCGCGCGCTTCGGAAAGCTCGCGCGTCGCCTTCTCGGAATCCCGCCGCTCCTGTTCGAGCCGGGTCTGGGTGGCGGCAAATTCCTTCTCGGCGTCGCCGACGCGATTCCTGAGTTCTTCGATGTGGGTGCGCACCGCCACCAGCTCGACCTGGCGGCTGTCCGCCGTCATCGAACGGTCGGACAATTCGGCATTGATCTTGGCGAGCTCGCTCTGCTTGTCCTTCAGCGCCTGCTCGGCGTCGCGCAGCGCTTCGGTCTTGGCGGAGAATTCCTCTTCGGTGGCCCGCGTCTGCTCCTTGACCGCCTTCTCGCGCGCCTCGAGCGAAAAGATCGCAGCGTTCTTTTCGCCAAGCTCGAGTTTCATGCGGTTGATCGCATCGGTTTTCTTGCCGAGTTCGGCGAGCTGGCTGGTGGTCTTGTTCTTGAGCTGATCGACGCTCATCTCGAGCCGCCGCGCCGACATCGCGAATTCCGCCCGCAGCTGATCCTTGTCGGCCTGGATTTCGGCCATCGACAGCGGCGTCGCCGCCTCGAGGCGTCGCGTCGTCAGCCGCACCGCGCGGTTATGCACCAGCGGCACGATCATCAGCCCGAACAGCATCGAGACCAGAAAACCGATCGCCAGATACATGATCGGTTCGACCATGGATGACACTCCCCACCAGAAACTTTTCGTTAATCACAATGCCACGGGGGGCGGGGGGAAGGCCAGCCCGATACCGCGTTAACGTCAATCCGTAACCACAGCCGTTCCGCTTTGGGAATCTTTGGTCAGAACCGCTTCAGAACGGGTTCCAGGTCGCGCGCGGCGTATATTTGAGATAGCCGATATTGGCGCCGAGGCGCAGGCCGAGACCGGAACGGATCGGCACCAGCACGATGCTGTTCGCGGTCAGCGCGGTCATGCCGAAACCGCCGATGATATAGGCGGAGCCGTCGATGCCGGCGAAGCGCTGGTAGATCGCATTGGTGGCGGGAAGATTGTAGACCAGCGTCATGGTGCGCGCGCCGTCGCCGCCCCAGTCGAAGCCGACCGAGGGTCCCTGCCAGTAGACCCGCAAATCGCCGGCATTCTTGGTGTAGAGCGTGCCCTCGCCGTATCTCAGCCCGGCGACAAAGGCGCCGGAGCCTTCCTCGCCCAGAATGTAGCCGTTGGGCAGGCCCCATTGGCTGACTGCGCGTTCGATCACCGAAGCGAGGCCGCGCGAGACGTTGCCGAAAAACCGGTGTCCGGCACTGGTCAGTTCATCCGGCCCGTAGGTGTAGGGCCCTTGTGCGCGTTGCGGTGGGGGCGCCTCCGCTTGCTGCGAGGAAGCGGGCACGGTCCAGCACATCAGCGCGGCGAGCGTCACCGCTGCAAGGCGTGAGGCGAAAATCATGAAAATCCCCTGGGTATTGAAATCATGGCCGCCGCCTTAACCGGATGCCAACAGGCACGGCCTTAGGCTGCCTCCATCGTCCCCCGACTCGGATGTTATCGGCATCAACTATGACGGCACAACGGCAAGAAAGAAACGGCTGGCGCCCCGGAATAGCCTTTATCGCCCCAATGGCAAGTCCCGTGTGGGCAAACCTTGGATGGGTAAACCTCGTTTGCCTAAGCCTTGTTTGGATCGGTCTTGGCGCGCTGGCCTGGCTGCCGTCCGTGGCCCGTGCCGCGACCACCGAGCGGGTGATCGTCAATCGTTTTAGCGGTCTTGCCATCGAGGGCTTCGACCCGGTCGCCTATTTCACCGACGCCTGCCCCAAGATCGGTATAGCGGACTTCGAGGCATCCGAGGCCGGGGCGGTCTGGCGTTTCCGCAACGAGGGCAATCGCGCTTCCTTTGTCGCCCATCCCGATATCTACGGCCCCCAGTTCGGCGGCTACGACCCAACCGACGTGGCCCGTGGCGTCACGGTGGCCGGCAACCCCCGGTTCTGGCTGATCTCGGGGCAACGGCTTTATCTGTTCGGCCGCGAGGAAACCCGCAATGCCTTTGCCGCCGATCCGCAGCGCTTGCTGCGGAAAGCCAACCAGCGCTGGCCGGGGCTTGAGGAAACGCTGGCGCGGTAGCGGATTGGGGCTGCGGCTACAGTGAACACGCCGCCGCGGGATCGCCCCAGGCGATGAATTCCGGCACGATAAAGTCTTTGCGGCCTTTGCCGAATTCCAACTCCGCGCCTTGGCCGTCGGTGACCTTGCCGCCGGCTGCGGTGACGATCGCATGGCCGGCAGCGATGTCCCATTCGCAGGTGGGGGCGAGGCGCGGATAGATATCGGCGCCGCCTTCCGCCACCCGGCCGAATTTGACCGCCGAGCCGAGCTTCTGCCGGATCGCGCCGGGCCTGCCATCAATGAAGGCTTCGGTCCTGTGGTCTCCGTGCGAGCGGCTGACTGCCGCAAGCCAGGGCTCGCCGCGCTGCGGGATGCGACGGGTATGGATCGGCTCGGCCGCTCCGAGGAGCGAATCACGGATCGTCAGCCGTTCGGCGCCTCGTCCGACCAGCCCGCGCCATATCAATCCGAGCGCGGGGGCGCCGATGATGCCCAGCAGGGGCGTTCCGTTCATCACCAGCGCCAGATTGACCGTAAACTCGCTGCGGCCGGCGACGAATTCCTTGGTGCCGTCGAGGGGATCGATCAGAAAGAAACTGCCGTCGTAGGACGGCTTTGCCAGATGAACGCGCTCCTCCGAGAGCGCCGGGACGCCGGGGGCAAGCCGCGCCAGACCTTCGCCGATGATCCGGTCGGCGGCCAGATCCGCTTCCGTCACCGGCGATCCGTCCGGCTTGCCATCGATCTGCATGGCAATACGGTTGACCGCCAGAATGGCGGCGCCGGCCCGCACCACCAGATCGGTCAAGGGTTCCATGAGCGCGGCCGCGGCGGCGCGGTCGATCGCGGGTCCTGACAAAGGTGCCTTATTCATTGACCGGCCTCATCTGCAGTCTTTCCCTACCTATACGGTTCCGCGCCGGCGCTGCAATCGCGCAAAACCGCGAACAACCGGCCCCGCGGGTGAGCTGCCTTGTGTTGGCAGCACGCGCGTCCGCAGTGTATCAAACCAGCGAGTATGCGTGATTCGCCCCAGTCCGCGCCGTGCGGATTTCCAGGAACACATTATGTCTGGCACCTCGTCTCCCGGTCCTGCCCCCGATGCCCTCGAACTGGCGGCGCTGTTGTGTTCGCGGGTTTGCCACGATCTCATCAGTCCGGTGGGCGCCATCGTCAATGGGCTTGAAGTGCTCGACGACAATCCCAAGCCGGACGATCGCGAATTTGCGCTCGATTTGATTCGCAAGAGCGCCAGGACCGCGTCGGCGCGCCTGCAGTTCTGCCGTCTGGCGTTCGGCGCTGCCGGATCGTCGGGCGCGCAGATCGATCTCGGCGACGCCCAGTCCATGGCGCGCGGTCATCTGGAGGACGGCAAGACCACGATCGCGTGGAACTTGCCGCGCGTGCTGCTTCCGAAAAACAAGGTCAAGCTGCTGCTGAACATGATGGTGATTGCGCAGCAGACCATTCCGCGCGGCGGAGTGCTCACGGTCGATTTCGTCGGCGAAGGCGATGCCGTCGGCTTTCGCGTCGCAGCCAGCGGGCTGAATGCCCGCATGCCGCAAAATATCGCCGATCTCTTGAGCTCGGGCCACAGCTCCGGTGTCGATGCCCATGCGGTGCAGCCCTATTACACGCGGCTTCTGGCGCAGGCCTGCGGACTGAACGTGGTGCTGGCGCCCGAGGGCGATGCGGTGGTGGTGACCGCTTCCTGAAGCGGCCGGGCGCGACAACATGGTTAACCGGCCGTTTACGGTCCGCGGTTCCACATTATCTCTTTGTTGATGGCGTTCTTTTCCAATTACTCAATCAATATTAAACGCTTTGCATAGAAACTGGCCAAACTCTGAAAGGCGTGTCGAAGTCGCGCGCCCGTGCGTTCGAAGGCCTGTTTCATGGATGATTTGTTGC
Organism: uncultured Alphaproteobacteria bacterium; assembly: GCA_963734795.1. Lineage (GTDB taxonomy): Bacteria > Pseudomonadota > Alphaproteobacteria > Rhizobiales > Xanthobacteraceae > Bradyrhizobium. Next base: position 1,062,098 of record CAVTIW010000001.1, on the reverse strand, counting down.
GGGAGTTTTTGACGGAGACCAGCGAAAGCCTGGATACGGTCGACAATCAGTTGGTTCGGTTCGAGCAGGATCCGAACAACGCCAAGATTTTGGATAACATCTTCCGCCTGGTCCACACCATCAAGGGCACCTGCGGCTTTCTCGGGCTGCCGCGGCTTGAAGCGCTGGCCCATGCCGGCGAGACCCTGATGGGCAAATTCCGCGACGGCATGCCGGTGACGGCCGAAGCGGTCAGCCTGATCCTGAGCAGCATCGATCGCATCAAGGAAATTCTCGGCAGGGCTCGAGGCCACCGAGGCCGAGCCGGAAGGCACCGATCAGGATCTGATCGTCAAGCTTCATGAGATGGTCGAACTCGGGATGCAGGCGATGTCTGCGCCTCGCGCCGTCGCCGTCCAGCCTGCGAGCGCGCAGGCCACGCTGGTGCCGCAGATGCTGGAGCGGCAATTGCGTCCCGGCGAAGTGTCGCTGGATGAACTGGAGCGTGCGTTCCGCGAGACCGCGATCGAGGTTGCGCCGCCGCTCGTGCCGGCATTGCCGGCTTCGCCGGAGCCTGCGCCACGCGCCGCCTCCCCCAAAAAAGAGCCAAAGCCCGCTGCGAAAAAGACGGTTGTCGAGCTGGAAGCATCCGACAGCGACCGCGTCGCCAACCAGTCGATCCGCGTCAATGTGGACACGCTGGAACATCTGATGACGATGGTGTCGGAACTGGTTCTGACCCGCAATCAGCTGTTGGAGATATCCCGGCGCAACGAGGACACCGAGTTCAAGGTGCCGCTGCAGCGGCTGTCCAACGTCACCGCCGAGCTGCAGGAAGGCGTCATGAAGACGCGGATGCAGCCGATCGGCAATGCCTGGCAGAAGCTGCCGCGAATCGTGCGCGACCTGTCGGGCGAACTGCACAAGCAGATCGAACTGGAGATGCACGGCGCCGACACCGAGCTCGACCGCCAGGTGCTCGACCTGATCAAGGATCCGCTTGACCCATATGGTGCGCAACTCGGCCGATCACGGGCTGGAGACCCCGGCCGAGCGGCTGGCCGCGGGCAAGCCGGAGCAGGGCACCATCCGGCTGTCGGCCTATCATGAAGGCGGCCACATCATCATCTGCATCGCCGACAACGGCCGCGGGCTCAACACCGAGCGGATCAAGGCCAAGGCGGTCTCCAACGGTCTCGTCAGCGAGGCCGAACTGGAGAAGATGACCGAAGCCCAGATCCACAAATTCATCTTCGCGCCGGGCTTCTCCACCGCCGCCGCCGTCACCAGCGTGTCCGGCCGCGGCGTCGGCATGGACGTGGTGCGCACCAATATCGACCAGATCGGCGGCACCATCGACGTCAAGTCGGTGGCCGGCGAGGGCTCCAGCGTCACCGTCAAGATCCCGCTGACGCTGGCGATCGTCTCGGCGCTGATCGTGGAAGCCGCCGGCGACCGCTTTGCGATCCCGCAACTTGCCGGTGGTCGAACTGGTGCGGGCGCGGGCCAATTCCGAGCACCGCATCGAGCGCATCAAGGACACCGCGGTACTGCGGCTGCGCAACAAGCTGCTGCCGCTGATGCACCTGAAGAAGCTGCTCAAGATCGACGACGGCTCCTCCTCCGATCCGGAAAACGGCTTCATCGTGGTGACGCAGGTCGGCAGCCAGACCTTCGGCATCGTGGTCGACGGCGTGTTCCACACCGAGGAAATCGTGGTCAAGCCGATGTCGACCAAGCTGCGTCACATCGAGATGTTCTCCGGCAACACCATCCTGGGCGACGGCGCGGTGATCATGATCATCGACCCCAACGGCATCGCCAAGGCGCTCGGGACCTCGGTCGCGGTCAGCCACGAAATCGCCGACGAGAACGCGGCGATGCGCGCCAGCGCCGCCGAACAGCTGACCTCGCTCCTGGTGTTCCGCGCCGGCTCCTCGCAGCCGAAGGCGGTGCCGCTCGGCCTCGTGACCCGGCTGGAAGAAATCGCCGCCGACAAGATCGAACTGTCGAACGGCCGCTACATGGTGCAATACCGCGATCAGCTGATGCCGCTGGTGCAGATGACCGGGGTCAGCGTCCAGACCTCGGGCGTCCAGCCGATCCTGGTGTTCGCCGACGACGGCCGCTCGATGGGGCTGGTGGTCGACGAGATCATCGACATCGTCGAGGAACGGCTCCACATCGAGGTCGCCGGCTCCCAAGAGGGCATTCTCGGCTCCGCCGTGATCAAGGGCCAGGCCACCGAAGTGATCGACGTCGGCCACTTCCTGCCGATGGCGTTCGCCGACTGGTTCAGCCGCAAGGAGATGCGGCCCTCGGCGAGCTGCGCAATCGGTGCTGCTGGTCGACGACTAGCGCGTTCTTCCGCAACATGCTGGCGCCGGTGCTGAAGGCGGCGGGCTATCGGGTGCGGGTGGCGCCCAATGCGCAGGAGGGCCTGGTGGCGCTGCGCTCGGGTCAGGCCTTCGACGTGGTGCTGACCGACATCGAAATGCCCGACATGAACGGGTTCGAATTCGCCGAGACCATCCGGGCCGATCAGCATCTGCAGCGCGATGCCGATCATCGCGCTGTCCTCGATGGTGTCGCCGGCGGCGATCGAGCGCGGCCGGCTGGCCGGCTTCCACGATTACGTCGCCAAGTTCGACCGTCCCGGCCTGATCGCGGCGCTGAAGGAACAGACCGCCGAACTGAATCGGGCGGCATGAAACAAGTTCAGCCAAGCTTGAAGGAGGCCAGCATGAGCAGCAAGACCCAGACCGGCGAAGGCGCGGTTTCCGAATACGTCACCGCGATGATCGGCGGCCAGTTGTTCGGGCTGCCGATCTCGCGGGTGCAGGACGTGTTCATGCCGGAACGGCTGACCCGGGTGCCGCTGTCGTCGGGCGAGATCGCCGGCGTGCTCAACCTGCGCGGCCGCATCGTCACCGTCGTGGACATGCGCGCCCGCCTCGGCCTGCCGAAGAACGACGACGGCAAGCCGCCGATGGCGGTGGGCGTCGATCTGCGCGGCGAATCCTACGGCCTCTTGATCGACCAGATCGGCGAGGTGCTCAAGCTCGCCGACGACGGCCGCGAGGAAAACCCCGTCAATCTCGATCCCCGCATGGCCAAGCTCGCCGGCGGCGTACACCGCCTCGACGGCCAGCTGATGGTCGTCCTCGACGTCGATCGCGTCCTCGAAATCGTGCCGGCCATGCTGGCGGCATAAGACCAGCGACAGGCATAATGCAAACTCAAGTTGCAATGGAAACGTCCCCTTCGGAATCCTGAAGAAGCAGAGGCTGAAATGAAAACATGTCTGGTGGTCGATGACTCAAGCGTCATCCGAAAGGTCGCAAGACGCATTCTGGAAGGGCTGGATTTCCAGATCATCGAAGCCGAGGACGGCGAGAAGGCGCTGGAGGTCTGCAAGCGCGGATTGCCCGAGGCGATCCTGCTCGACTGGAACATGCCGGTGATGGACGGCTATGAATTCCTCGGCAATCTGCGCCGCATGCCCGGCGGCGACCAGCCCAAGGTGGTGTTCTGCACCACCGAAAACGATGTCGCACACATCGCGCGCGCGCTTCACGCCGGCGCCAACGAATACATCATGAAACCGTTCGACAAGGACATCGTCACCGCCAAGTTCCAGGAAGTCGGCCTTATCTGATCTAACGTCTTTGGATCCGGCGGCTGAACGGCCTTCGGCGTTGTCGTTTCAATGTGCCGCTTGAGCCGTATCCGGTGAATAATGAGTATTGCGTTGGCAAGTCCCTCAACCCCGAATTCGACGCGGCATGAGCCGCTGCGGGTGATGGTGGTCGATGACTCCGTCGTTATCAGAGGATTGATCTCGCGCTGGATCGCATCCGAGCCGGATATGGTTGTCGCGGCCTCGCTGCGCACCGGCCTTGACGCCGTCAACCAGATCGAGCGCGTCGATCCGGATATTGCCGTGCTCGATATCGAAATGCCGGAACTCGACGGTATTTCCGCGCTGCCGTTGTTGCTGGCGAAGAAGCGCAACCTCATCATCATCATGGCTTCGACCCTGACCCGCCGCAACGCCGAGATCAGCTTCAAGGCGCTTTCGCTTGGCGCGTCAGACTACATTCCAAAGCCCGAAAGCACCCGCGAACCGGCCGCTGCCGAAACCTTTCGCCACGATCTCATTGCGAAAATTCGCTCGCTCGGCGCCAAAGTGCGCCGTCCGGCTTCAACCAGCCCTCCCTTGGCCCCGGCGCTCGAGCGTGTCCGTGAGCCGTTGTCGCGCTCGACGCCGGCTCCGGTTGAGCATCCGCAGCTGCTGCGCCGCGCATTCAGCTTGCAGGCGCCGCGCGTGCTGTTGATCGGTTCATCGACCGGCGGTCCGCAGGCGCTGATGACGCTGGTCACCGAGATCGGTGCCGTGATCGACCGCTTTCCGGTGCTCATTACCCAACATATGCCGCCGACCTTTACGACCATTCTTGCAGAGCACCTGGCGCGCTCGAGCCATCGGCCGGCGCATGAAGCGATCGATGGCGAGATCGTCAAGGCCGGCCAGATCTATCTCGCGCCGGGCGGACGCCACATGCGCGTCGTGCGCCACGGTGCGGACGTGGCGATCGCGCTCGACGATGGACCGCCGGTCAATTTCTGCAAGCCCGCCGTCGATCCATTGTTCACCTCCGCGATCGATGTCTGGCAGGGCGGCGTTCTGGCCGTGGTGCTGACCGGCATGGGTTCGGACGGCATGCGCGGCGGCAAGGAAATCGTCGCGGCCGGCGGCAGTGTGATCGCCCAGGACGAAGCTTCGAGCGTGGTGTGGGGAATGCCGGGTGCGGCTGCGAATGCGGGCATTTGCGCGGCCATTCTGCCGCTTGATCAGATCGCGCCGAAACTGGTTCGATTGTTTTCGGGAGATCGTTCGTGACACCGCTGGACTATGAGTTTTTGCGCAAGCTTCTCAAGAGAACGTTCCGGTCTGGACCTGTCTGCCGACAAGCAATATCTGGTTGAAAGCAGATTGATCCCGCTGGCGCGAAAGGCCGGGCTGCCTGGAATCGCCGAACTCGTCCAGAAAATAAGGAGTGGAACCGACCCGCTGACGTCAGATGTGGTCGAGGCCATGACCACCAACGAGACGTTCTTTTTCCGCGACAAGATTCCGTTCGATCATCTGCGCGAGGCGATTCTTCCCGAACTGATGCAGGCGCGCGCGAACCGCCGTTCGCTGCGCATCTGGTGCGCGGCTTCCTCCAGCGGGCAGGAACCGTATTCGATCGCGATGTGCCTGAAGGAAATCGGTGCCGGTCTGGCGGGGTGGCGGGTCGAAATTCTTGCTACCGATCTGTCGCAAGGCGTCCTCGAAAAATCCAGAGCCGGCATCTTCAGCCAGTTCGAGGTCCAGCGCGGCTTGCCGATTCAGATGCTGGTCAAGCACTTCACGCAAGTCGGAGAGCTGTGGCAGCTCAATGCCGATATCCGCGCCATGGTGCAGCACCGGCAACTCAATCTGCTGCAGGATTTTTCTCATCTCGGTACCTTCGACGTGATTTTCTGCCGCAACGTCATGATCTATTTCGATCAGGACACCAAGGCCGGCGTCTTCGATCGTCTTGCAAAGGGGCTGGAAGCCGATGGCATATTGGCGCTGGGTGCCGCCGAATCCGTGGTCGGGATATCCGACGCCTTCAAGCCCTATCCGGAGCGGCGCGGACTTTACCGCCCGAATGCCGCCCGAACAGGTCGTAGCGGTGTCACGGCTGTCATGCCGCACGCGTTGAAGGTCGTTGCCTCGGCGGCGCGCTGAGTAGCGTCTACAGGATGGCGTGCGGCAAGAACCGCGAGGTATTGCCGGTGACCGGGTTCTCGTCCTCGCGGATCGATAGCCCGCAGGGCGTGTGATCGATCAGCCAGCTTCCAAGCACCGGATATTGGCCGGAAAAATTCGGCAGCGGCGCCAACGCCTGGCGAATGAAACCCTCCGCGCCATACGGCCCCTGTTGTTCCACAATCGTGATGCCCCCGCTGATCAGCGCGACATTGGCGCCTTCGCGGGAATAGAGCGGCTTGCGCACAAAGGAGTCGCCGAGCCGCGCCGCATTCGGATCATCCTCGAAAAAGGCCGGCAGCAGATTGGGGTGATCGGGAAACATCTCCCACAGCAGCGGAAGAATGCCCTTGTTGGAAAGGATGGCCTTCCACGGCGGCTCGATCCAGCGCGTCGGCGCTTTGGCAAGCCGCGCGCCGAACGCATCGTGGAACATCCATTCCCAGGGGTAGAGTTTGAATATCAGCTCGATCGAACGATCGTCGGGGTCGACGAAGCCTGCAGTCCTCGCGCCATCCGATGTCCGCGATATCGATCAGGCTGGTTGCCAGGCCGGCCTGCCTCGCGGTGTCCTCGAGATAGGCCAGCGTGCCGGCATCCTCGGTGTTTTCGGTGGTTCCCGCCAGATGAAGGTGGCGTCCTTCGCCGAGCTTTTTCCAGGCGCCGATCAGGCTTTCATGGATCGAATTGAACTGGTCGGCATGTCCGGGAATGATGCGCCGCTCGATCGCCTGCTCCAGCCATGTCCATTGAAACACCGCTGCCTCGAAAATCGAGGTCGGCGTATCCGCGTTGTACTCCAGCAATTTCGCCGGCCCGCGTCCGTCAAAACTGAGGTCGAGCCGGCCATAGAGGCTGGCTTCGTCGCGATGCCAGCTCTCGGAGATCAGCGGCCAGAACACTTCCGGAATTTTCAACCGGCGCAGATCGTTTTCGTCGTCGACCGCGCGACCGACGAGTTCGAGGCACATCGCATCGATTTCGCTGGTGGGCGCCTCGATCTGACGCTCGATCTGTTCCAGGGTGAAGGCGTAGCAGGCGCGTTCGTCCCAATAGCGCTCGCCATCGATGGTGTGAAAGTCAAACCCGGTTTCGTCCGCGGTGGTGCGCCAGTCGTCGCGCTCAGGGCAGGCGAGGCGCTGCATCAGGCGGCCGCTAGCCGCCACCACGGGCATGGCCGTGGCCGTGGAATCCATGCGGTCCGCCACCGAAGCCGCCATAGGTGACGCGGCAGGTCTCGATCACCCGCCCGTCCGGGCCGAGCACCGGCTGCAAGACGAACCCGGGACCGCAGCCGCCTCGCCGCACGAAACCCATCGATACCGTGCCGATCGCCGCGGTACCCATCATGGTCAACACGACACGGCGCGAGCGTTTCATGGTGTGGGCCCCCGATGCCCAAGGATTGTCCTTGAACGACCGAGAGTTTCCATCACCTGGAGGCGACGAGGCAAGCGAAAGCCGCGCGTTTTCACAACAACGTGCGGCAGTCGGCGCGCTTACTCCACCTCAAACAAAAACCCCGCCATTTGCGGCGGGGTCCAGTCCGGGAGGAACGAGCCTTTCGGGCTCGCAGTAAACTTTTCGATCAGGCGGGAATGCGCTCTTCGACCTCGTGCGGCTCGCGCAGCACATAGCCGCGGCCCCACACGGTCTCGATGAAGTTGCGGCCCTCGGAGGCGTTGGCGAGCTTCTTGCGCAGCTTGCAGATGAAGACGTCGATGATCTTCAGTTCCGGCTCGTCCATGCCGCCATAGAGATGATTGAGGAACATCTCCTTGGTGAGGGTGGTGCCCTTGCGGAGCGAAAGCAGCTCCAGCATCTGGTATTCCTTGCCCGTCAGATGCACGCGCTGGCCGCCGACCTCGACCGTCTTGGTGTCGAGATTGACCACGAGATCGCCGGTCTGGATCACCGACTGGGCGTGGCCCTTGGAACGGCGCACGATCGCATGGATGCGGGCGACCAGTTCGTCCTTGTGGAAGGGCTTGGTCATGTAGTCGTCGGCGCCGACGCCGAGACCCTTGACCTTGTCCTCGATGCCGGCGAGGCCGGAGAGGATCAGAATGGGGGTTTTGATCTTCGACACCCGAAGCTGCTTGAGCACGTCGTAACCGGACATGTCGGGCAGATTGAGGTCGAGCAGGATAATGTCGTAATCGTAAAGTTTACCGAGATCGACGCCTTCTTCCCCGAGATCCGTCGTATAGACGTTAAAACTCTCGGATTTGAGCATCAGCTCGATCGACTGCGCGACGGCGCTGTCATCTTCTATCAGCAATACGCGCATGCCAGTCCCCTATAGTCGCCGCTCCGGGCGTCAGGTCGGCCGCACTTGCGGCACTCAAAACGCCTTTGAACAACTGATTCGGATCCTGACGACATATGGTTAACAAAATCTGATTCGTCTGCGCAAGCTCTAACCGTGCAATTTTTATCGAATCGCCCTAAGATATTGCGTCGAAGCAGTTTTTTGTATCCATTCCCGTTCAAGTTCCACATTAAGAGACGGGCCTAACCGACTCCCGCGACTCGACCTTCCTTCTGACGGTCGAGCGCCCTCAGTCACCAAAGACAGTGACGTAATGATTAACGATGCGGGTAAACACGAAGTTAAGGGCCGGGCCCGAAAGCGCAGAAACTTAAGGTTTTCGCAATGAAAGCGCTCGCCGAGCAGATCACCGACATCGACGGCGTCAACATTTATGGCCGCGTGGTCGGCGTGCGCGGCCTGATGGTCGAGATCGCGGGTCCGATTCACGCGATGTCGGTCGGCGCCCGTATCGTGATCGAGACCGGCGGCAATCGCTTTATCCCTTCCGAGGTCATCGGCTTTTCCGGCAACAACGCCGTGGTGATGCCGTTCGCCGGCCTCGAAGGTGTCAGGCGCGGCTGCCGTGCGGTGATCGCCAACGCCGCAAGCCAGGTGCGGCCCTCGCCGTTGTGGCTCGGCCGTGTCCTCAACGCGATGGGCGAGCCGATCGACGGCAAGGGGCCGCTGGCCCACGGCCCGTCGCCGATGCCCTATCGCAACTCTCCGCCGCCGGCGCATTCGCGCAAACGCGTCGGCGCGCCGCTCGATCTCGGCGTGCGCGCGCTCAATACCTTTCTGACCTGTTGCCGCGGCCAGCGGCTCGGCATCTTCGCCGGCTCCGGCGTCGGCAAGTCGGTGTTGCTGTCGATGCTGGCGCGCAATGTCGACGCCGACATCACGGTGATCGGCCTGGTCGGCGAACGCGGCCGCGAGGTGCAGGAATTTCTGCAGGACGACCTCGGCGACGCCGGGCTGGCGCGCTCGGTGGTGGTGGTGGCGACCTCCGATGAGCCCGCCTTGATGCGGCGGCAGGCGGCTTATTTGACCTTGGCGATCGCCGAATATTTTCGCGACGAGAACAAGGATGTGCTGTGCCTGATGGATTCGGTGACGCGCTTTGCGATGGCCCAGCGCGAAATCGGGCTGTCGGCGGGCGAGCCGCCGACCGCCAAGGGCTATACGCCGACCGTGTTCACCGAACTGCCGAAGCTGCTTGAGCGCGCCGGTCCAGGTATCGGCGTCGGCACCATCACCGGCATCTTCACGGTGCTGGTGGACGGCGACGACCACAACGAACCGATCGCGGACGCGGTCCGGGGCATCCTGGACGGCCATATCGTGATGGAGCGGGCGATCGCCGAGCGCGGACGTTTTCCCGCCATCAACATTCTCAAATCGGTGTCCCGCACCATGCCGAAATCAGCCGATCCGGTCTATCTGCCGACCATCACGAGGGCGCGCCAGGTGATGGCGACCTATGCCGACATGGAGGAACTGATCCGGCTCGGGGCCTATCGCGCGGGCTCCAGCGCCGAGGTCGACGAGGCGATCCGGCTGCATGAGCCGCTCGAGGGCTTTCTGCGCCAGGCCAAGGACGAGGTGGCCAGCCTGAATGAGGGTTATCGGCAACTTGAGCAAATCCTCGGAAGTTTGGAAACGGAACGCTAACTTTGTCAGGCCATCATCCGCGCCACACACGTAGCGATGCCGGTGGGCCCCCTGGGGGATGCCGGTCCTGTCCCGCGTTCAGATTGGGACTTCTGGGGAGTATGAGTCGATGAAGTCACGTGAAACGCTAATCCGCCTGAAGAAATTTCAGGTCGATGAAAAGCGCCGAAGGGTCGCCCAGATTGAAGGCATGATCGCCGACTTCCAGCGCATGTCGGTCGATCTGGAGCGCGAAATCCACACCGAGCAGGAACGCGCCGGGATCAACGATCCCTCGCACTTCGCCTATCCGACCTATGCCAAGGCGGCGATCCAGCGGCGCGAAAATCTGACCCGGTCCGCCGACGAACTGCGTATTCAGCTCGAAGACGCCAAGAGCCTGCTGGGCGAGGCTTTCGAGGAACTCAAGAAAGTCGAACTGCTCGACGAGCGCGATCAGGCGCGCGAGCGCGCCGAGGAAAACGCCCGCGAGCAGGCCGACCTCGACAGCATCGGCCTGATGCGCGCCCGCATCGGAGCGGTTGCCTGACGCGCTTCGATCTCTGACCTGCTCGCAGCATCATCGAAACCCCGGGCCGCGAGGTCCGGGTTTTTCTTGACCGATGTTCACAGGCCGGCCCATCGGTGACTTGGTGGACCGGTTTGGCGCAGGGTATGATACGACAGGTCTGGACCGCCGTTTCCGGTGTGTACAAAGCGATGGGGCATCGCGATTTCAGAGGACGCTGAATGCTGACGCCAGCTGAGCTGGTCTGGCTGATTGCCGCTGTGGCGAAGGGGGATGAGGCCGCTTTCGAGCGGCTTTACGCCGCCACGCGGGCGAAACTCTTTGGCGTGGTGCTGCGTATCTTGCGCCGACAGGATCTCGCAGAGGAGGTCATTCAGGAGGCCTACGTCAAGATCTGGAACAGTGCCGGACAGTTCAATCCCGGTCTGTCGTCGCCGATCACGTGGATGGCGTCGATCGCCCGAAACCGTGCCATCGACGTCGTGCGCAAACGGAGCGAAGTCTCGATCGAAGAGGAGCCGGCGGCCATGGAAGTGGCTGCCGACACCCCGGATCCGCTGGCGCGCCGGGAGATGACCGAAGAGTTGAAGCGGTTGCTGGAGTGCGTTGGCCGTCTGGAGCCGGATCGGCAAAAGCTCGTGCTGCTGGCCTACTACAACGGCTGGAGCCGCGAGCAGCTGGCGGCGAAGTTCGAGACGCCGGTGAATACCGTAAAGACCTGGCTGCGCCGCAGCATGATGGACATCCGGGAGTGCCTTGGACTTTAGATGATGGCCTACAGCGAAGACCATATCGCGCTCGCCGCGGAATATGCCCTCGGCACGCTCGATGCCGACGAGCGCGCGCAGGTCGAGACCATGATGTCCGTCGACAAGGACTTCACGGCGATGGTCGAGGCGTGGGAGCAAAAGCTCGGCGTGCTGAACCAGATGGTCGGCTCGGTCGAGCCGCGGCCCGAGGTCTGGGACAGGATCAGAACCGCGGTCGGACTTTCCGAGCCGCAGGCGCCGCTGGTGCTTCCCGAGGCGTCGCTGCCGCCGCCGGTCGCTCCCGAAGTCGACGCAGCCTGCCGTGACGGTGGACACCTCCAACGTCATCCGGTTGTCCGCCACGGCCCGGCGCTGGCGCAACGTCGCCACGCTGACGACGGCGATCGCGGCGGCACTGGTCGCCATGATCGCGGTTCAGGCCTATCAGCCGGATCTGCTTGCCCGATCGGCTTCGTCCCAAGCCGCGGACGCAGGTGGTTGAGGTCAAAGACCGCTCGCCGCTCCGGCGCCGCCGTCCGCCCAGTATGTCGCGGTCCTGCAGAAGGAGGGCGGCTCGCCGGCCTTCATTCTCACGGTCGACGGGGCGACCAAGAATTTCACGGTTCGCAAGGTCGGCGCCGCCGCCGAACCCGGCAAGAGCTTCGAGCTGTGGCTGATCTCGGACAAGCTGCCGCGGCCGCGCTCGCTCGGCGTGATCGGCGGCGGCGACTTCACCGCGCGTCCGGTGCTGGCGTCCTACGACACCGATACCATCAAGGCGGCGACCTATGCGGTGACGGTCGAGCAGGCAGGCGGATCGCCCGACGGCAAGCCGACTTCAGCGCCGGTGTTTGCCGGCAAGCTGATCGAGACCGTGTGCCGCCCGCGCGGCGGCAAAGCTAGACGACATCCGCGGAACGATCGCCACAAAAAGAAAACGCCCGTGGGGAGCGGGCGTTTTCTCAGTCAACTTGGGGGTAGTTGGGGTCTTCTACATACTCACGTGGCGACTTTGGGGGGCTGGTAAAGAGCCGCGTGAATTCACAAAATCCTTAGCGGACCATCGATGTGTCCGAACTGGTGATCGTCACGGCCTTGCCGGCCTTGATGACGCGCGCGGTCTGGGTGTAGCTGTCGTCCGAATTGCTGCGAGCCGAGATGCCGAAGCCCGCCACCGCGATACCAGCAACGAGCGCCACGACCACGATCTTGAGGTGGGTCGAGCGATCTGCGCTGTAGATCGAATGGTTCATGGAAGCCTCCTGCCGTCTTACTGCCTCTTGCGGATTTGTCTCGTGCCGTCCGCTGACAGGTTCAACATCTCATGCGATGCAAACGTGGGGATTCGGCTTTGGGTTCCTAAGAGGCGATCACAAAGCAGTGAAAAGACGTGAACGTCCGCGAGGGTGCGCTGCCCGCGGAATCGCCGACATCTGCAGATAATCTGAATAATTACAGTAGGTTATAGTTTTATGGCGATTGCCGAGCGACAGACCGGCGCCGAGCGCGCCAGCCGATAAAACATTTGCCTGTGGCTGAAAATGCATCGCGGGAGCGAGGCGAAAGGCGCGCCGCGCGGCCAGTGCTGCTCGCGACTAGACGCTTCCGACCGTCTTCAGCCGCGCCCGCGGATGGATTTCCGCCTGCGACAGCACGGTGGTTTGCGACCTGAAACGTTCCACCAGCGACCGCACGAACGGCCGGATCGCCGCCGAGGTCACCAGCACCGGCGCCTCGCCCTCGCGGGCGGCCTGCTCGAAGCGTTCGCGCACCACGGTCATGAACTCGGACAGTTTGGAAGGCTGCATCGCCAGGCTGCGTTCCTCGCCCTGGCCGATCAGCGACTCGGCGAACGCCTGCTCCCATTTGGCCGACAGCGCGATCAGCGGCAGATAGCCGTTGCCGGTGGTGTTCTGCGCGCAAATCTGCCGCGCCAGCCGGGCGCGAACATGCTCGACCATCGTCGCCGGGTTGCGCGAGAACGCCAGCGCGTCGGCGATGCCTTCGAGAATGGTCGAGAGGTCGCGGATCGAGATGCGCTCGGCGAGCAACAGCTGCAGCACCCGCTGAATGCCCGAAATGGTGACCAGGCTCGGCACGATGTCCTTGATCAGTTCGCCTTGCTCCTTGGGCAGGTCCTTCAGGAGCTTTTGCACCTCGCCATAGGACAACAGGTCCGACATGTTGTTCTTGAGCAGTTCGGTGAGATGGGTCGAGAGCACGGTGGCGGCGTCGACCACGGTGTAGCCCTTCAGCGAAGCTTCCTCCTTCAGGGTGGCGTCGACCCAGGTCGCCGGCAGCCCGAAGGTCGGCTCGATGGTGTGAATGCCGGGCACCGACGACCTGGCTGCCGCCGGGGTCCATGACCATGAACTGGTTCGGCCAGATCCGGCCCGTGCCGGCGTCCACTTCCTTGATCTTGATGACGTAGGTGTTGGCTTCCAGCTGCACGTTGTCGAGAATGCGCACCGCCGGCATCACGAAGCCCATCTCGACCGCGAGCGAGCGGCGCAGCGCCTTGATCTGCTCGGTCAGCCGGTCGGTACCGTCAGGACCGTTCACCAGCGGCAGCAGCGCATAGCCGAGCTCGATCTTGAGGTCGTCGATCTTCAGCGCCGTTGCGATCGGCTCTTCCGCCGCGGCACTGGCCGCAGCGGCGGCCGCGGGAGCGGCGGCCGCGGCGGCTTCGGCCGCCCTGGTGGCGCGATTGCGCTTGCGCGCCGACAACGCCAGAAAAGCCGCGCCGCCGCCCAGCAGCAGGAACGGAATCATCGGAATGCCCGGCAGCATCGCCAGCACCAGCATCACGCCGGCCGACATGCCGAGCGCCTGCGGATAGCCGGAAAGCTGCTTCATCAGCGCCTTGTCGGCGGCGCCGCTGACGCCGGCCTTCGAGACCAGCAGGCCCGCCGCGGTGGAGACGATCAGCGCCGGTACCTGGGTGACCAGGCCGTCGCCGACCGTCAATAGCGTGTAGCTGCGCGCGGCCTCGCCGAAGCTGAGGCCCTGCTGGGCCACGCCGATAATGATGCCGCCGATGATGTTGATGAACACCACCAGCAGGCCGGCGACCGCGTCGCCGCGCACGAATTTCGAGGCACCGTCCATCGCGCCGAAGAAGCCGCTTTCGTCTTCCAGCGCCTTGCGGCGCTCCTTGGCGACCTTCTCGTCGATCAGCCCGGCGGAGAGATCGGCGTCGATCGCCATCTGCTTGCCCGGCATGGCGTCGAGGTGGAAGCGGGCCGCGACTTCCGCGATGCGTCCCGAACCCTTGGTGATGACGACGAAATTCACGATCACCAGAATCGCGAAGACGATAATTCCGATCACGAAATTACCGCCCATCACGAAATTGCCGAACGCCTCGATGACGTGGCCGGCGGCGTCGCTGCCCTCATGGCCGCGCGACAGGATCAGCCGCGTGGATGCCAGGTTGAGCGACAGCCGCAGCATCGTCGAAATCAGAAGGATGGTCGGGAACGACGAGAATTCCAGCGGCGCCTGGATGAACAGCGACGTCATCAGGATCAGGATCGACAGCGTGATCGAGATCGCCAGAAACAGATCGAGCACGATCGAGGGCAGCGGCAGGATCAGCACCACCAGGATGGTGAGGATGCCGAACGCCAGCGCGAGATCGCCGCGCTTCAGGATGTTGCCGATTTCGCCGAAACTGGGAAATCCGGTCGCCGGCGCTGCTGCGCCCTGACCTGCCGTGACGTCGACCATCGTTGCTGCTTCCCCCCGCGTATGCCGGTCGCGGGCGCCAAACGTCTGCGCGGCGGCCGAAGGACCACCGTTTCGAAAGTGAGGCACCGCACTGGCGTCCACGGGTACTCCCCCGTCTTACGCGGCTGACGACACTCGACTTCACTCGGCAATTTTTGCCCGGTTTATGGTTAGGAAAGGGTTAACGGGCGGCGGCTCCCTGAGAACGGGCCCTTTGGCCATCCCGTCATTCCGGGTTCGATGCTGGGCCCGGCGCCCCGGAATGACGGGTGTGGAGCATCCGCGCCCTCCGCAACGACAGACGCGGCCCGTTTTATTGCAGTGCATCTGCATGCCCATTATCGCGCCATGTTGCTTGACCCCGAAGCGCCGGGCGACGAAGTTGCGGTCGTGCACGCTCCCTCCGATTCCGAGGATTCCGCCGCTCTTCACCCCGGACTCCGGTCAGGCATGGGTGAGGCTTGCGCTCGCGCTGGTGATCGGCTCGATCGGCAGCGTCGGCATGTGGTCGGTCGTGGTGGTGCTGCCGGTGGTGCAGGCCGAATTCGGCGCCACCCGCGGCGCGGTGTCGCTGGCCTTTACCCTGACCATGCTCGGCTTCGGTCTCGGCGGCGTCGCCACCGGCAAGATCACCGATCGCTTCGGCATCGTGGTGGCGATCGCGCTCAGCATCGCCTTCCTCGGACTCGGCTTATGTCATCGCCGGACTTTCGACCACGCTGTGGCAGTTCATCCTGGTGTATTTCCTGATCGGGCTCGGCGCATCGGCGACGTTCGCCCCGCTGATGGCGGAGGCCTCGCACTGGTTCGAACGCTATCGCGGGCTGGCGGTGACCATTGTCGCCAGCGGCAATTATGTCGGCGGCACGATCTGGCCGCCGCTGGTCAATTGGGGCGTGCAGTCGGTCGGCTGGCGCACCACCCATATCGCCGTCGGCGTATTCTGCGCGGTGGCGATGACGCTGGTGCTGGCGCTGCTGCGCGCCCAGATCGGCGGTGCTGCGCGGCGAAGTCACGACAACGCGCCGCCGCCGCGGGTCGATCTGCGGCTGCCCATCAATACCCTGACGGCCCTGCTGTGCATCGCCAGCATTTCCTGCTGCGTGGCGATGGCGATGCCGCAGGTCCACATCGTCGCCTATTGCGGCGATCTCGGCTACGGCGTGGCGCGCGGCGCCGAGATGCTGTCGCTGATGATGGCGTTCGGCGTCGTCAGCCGGATCGGTTCGGGATTTCTGGCCGACCGGATCGGCGGCATCCGCACCCTGCTGATCGGCTCGGTGGCGCAGGGCTTTGCGCTGCTGTTCTATCTGTTTTTCGACAGCCTCTCCTCGCTCTACGTGATCTCGGCGATGTTCGGCCTGTTTCAGGGCGGCATCGTGCCGAGCTACGCCATCATCGTCCGGGAATCGATGCCGGCGCGCGAAGCCGCGACCCGCGTCGGCATCGTGATCCTGGCCTCCGTGGTCGGGATGTCGTTCGGCGGCTGGGTGTCCGGCGTGATCTTCGACGCCACCGGCTCCTACGGCGCGGCGTTCCTCAACGGGCTCGGCTGGAATGCGCTCAACATCACCATCATGGTGTCGCTGCTGCTGCGCGCGCGGCAGCGGCTGGCGGTGGCGTGAGGCCATCTCTTTTTGACGCGTTTTCTTAGCGCGAACCGGCATCCACCTCGGATCGCGTCCGGGGCAGGCTTTCGCTCGAAAACGCTTTTTATACCGCCTGGCCCGCCCTGAGCAGAACGCAGCCGATGATCTTCAGGCTGCCGTCGGATTCACGCTCCAGCGTATACAGCGCCTCCCATGCCTCGCCGGCGGCGTCGATGATGTGAACCTGCTGCGCGATCTGGCCGTCGGAGACCTGCGCCTCGCCGAACTCGAAACTCCGGTGGCGATAGACCGGGGCATAGCTGCGCCGGACCATGGACAGGAAGATATCGGCTTGCGGGAACATGTCCTGGATGGCCGGCGCCGCATAAGAGTAAGCCGCCTCCGCATCGTCGCGGCCGAACGCTTCGACCTGGGAGCGGATCACGCCCTGCGCGGTGGCGACATCGTCCGCGGCGCAAGCGGGTGAGGCGAGGCCGATCAGGACTGCGACCAGCAGGATCAAGGCGCGCATGGAGGCGACTCCGGAAGATCACTGTTTCTCTTACGTTTCATCCGGCGAAATAGTTTCGCGAAGGCGAGTGCCAGCACGGATTCGACGACGGCCGCCGCCAGCACGCCGACGCCGGCGTGTCCTGCCGCAAACTCGTAAACTCCGAGCGCCGCCAATGCGGCGCACGAAACCGAAAATCCGGTGGCAATGGCGGAACGGGTCGGCGAGCGTTCGGCGTCTCGCGTCAGCAGCAACATGATGGCGAGCCCCGCAAGCAGCGCGCCGCCGCGGCGCGCCATCAGCAACGCCGGTTGCGATCCGTCGATTTGCCAGATCCACAGGATGAACTGAGGCGCGCCCATCCATATCGCGGCAAGTGCGAAGCAAATGCTGCTCCCGGCGATCGCCGCCCCGCGAAAGGACAGCTTCATGTCGCGCTCCTGTTCGCATCGGTGTGATTGCTGGCGTATTTGGCGGAGATGTCATTGCCGCCGGCGTCCCGCGATGCCCCCGTGAGGCACCCCAGTCCTGCGAGCGTGTCGCGGACGGCGGTGTCGAGCGATGTGTTCGGCAGTTCGTCGCCCAGAAACGCCCGCAGCTTGCTGCCGTCGAGCGAGATCGATTTGCTCCAGAGATAACGCATCTCCGCCATTTCCCGGAACAGCCGGATCAGCGGCTGAAGTGCGACGACCGCAAACCAGGGAAACCGCCAGACGGGGATATCCGGTTTGCCGACTGCTTTGGCGATCGAAGCCGCCATCTCGCCGCAAGCCAGTTGATGCCCGGCAAAGTTGAAGACCTCGAAGTTGGCGAACTTGTCCTCGCGATCCATCAGCCGCGCGATGGTTTCGCCGACATCGGGAAGATAGGCCCAGGCGTGGCTGGAGCCGCGGCGTGCGGGATCGACGATCCACCTGACCGGCGCGCCGGGCCGAACCATTAGGGCGGAAAAGAAACTGTTGCCGGTGGTTTTCGGTCCGAAATAGTCGCCGGCCCGCACGATCAGCGCCGGCGCGCCGTCGTTCGCCGCGGCTTTGAGTCTTTTTCCATCTCCACCCGGATTGCGCCCTTGCGGGTCGATGGATGCTGCGGCGAGTCCTCGCGCAACACAGGGAAGGCGTCCGCGCCGAAATTGTAGATCGTGCCGGGCAGCACGACGCGCGCCCCGACCGCTTTGGCGGCGGCAATGCTGTTGTCGATCATCGGCAGCACCTGGGTGGCCCAGTTGCGGTAGCTCGGCGGGTTGGCGGCGTGGACGATCAGCGACGCGTCCCGCGCGGCACGAAGGACATCGGCTGCGTTCATCGCGTCGCCGGCGATCCATTCGATGGTCCGGTTGTCAGGCTGGGGGCGGCGGGTCAGGCCGCGTACGGTCCATCCATGGCGCGCCAGCGCCGCGGCGGTTGCTCCGCCAATGCCACCGGCGGCGCCGATCACGAGAGCGGTTCTTTGGGTTGGATGGGACATCTGGCTTCTCCGTTGGCTGTTGGCGCAACCATGCCGTTCCGTCAGCCATACGGGAATTGCCTAATATATTAGACTTGATATAGGTATTTGTATGACAGAGCCGGACTGGGGTCACTTTCGCGCCTTCCTCGCCGTCCTGCGCGACGGCACGCTTTCCGGCGCCGCGCGCGAATTGGGCCTGACCCAGCCGACGCTTGGCCGGCAGATCGCGGAGCTCGAGCGCCGGCTGGGGACGGCGCTGTTCGTCCGATCGCAGCGCGGCCTGGTGCCTACCGACGCGGCGCGCGATATCGCTCCGCACGCGGAGACGATGGCGGCAGCCGCCGGCTCGATGATGCGCGCCGCTTCCGGAGGCGCCGGCGACGCGGCCGGTGTCGTGCGCATCACCGCGAGCGAGATCATCGGTGCGGAAGTGCTGCCATCGCTGCTGGCCGGATTCCGCCGCGCCAATCCGGGCGTCACGGTTGAACTGGTGCTGTCCAACCGCGTGGAAGACCTGCTGCGCGGCGAGGCCGACATCGCCGTTCGCATGGTGCGCCCGAGCCAGCAGGCGCTGGTGGCGCGGCAGATCGGTGAGGTGCGCCTCGGATTATATGCCCACCGGCTTTATCTGAAGCATGCGCCGGCGCCGAAATCGCTGGCAGCGCTGGTCAGCGACCACGCCTTGATCGGTTTCGACCAGGGCACGCCATTTCTGCGACAGTTGCTGACTGGCGTGCCCATCACCCGTAACCATTTCGCTCTGCGGACCGACAGCGACCTTGCGTACCTGGCCGCGGTGCGTGCCGGTTTCGGAATCGGGTTTGTTCAGCAAGGCATCGCCCGCCGCGACCCAAATCTCGTCGCCATCTTGCCCGACGCGATCAGCCTGCCGATGGACATGTGGCTGGTGCTGCACGAAGACCTGCGCGCAAGCCGGCGCTTGCGCCTGATGATGGACCATCTTGCGAAGGGCCTCGGGGAATATGTCGCGCCGGCGAAGCACCACTGAAGGCCCCAGACATTACCGGGGCGATTTTGAACAACAGAACAGAACTCCGCATCGGTGCTTCGCGACGGCGAGATCAGCTAACCTGTTTTTCGTTGCCACGGAATATACATCTTCTTGGCTGCTCGGAGAGCGCTAGTGCAGCCGGGATCGCCTCGTGCGTCCAGAAGTTTGGCGCGGGCCATTCGCGCGGAGAATTTTGATTGCAGCCGGTTTTCCGCGTGTCTTACGGTGCTCAGCGTTGGCTGGTGACTGAGTTGCGCATCGACCGATTGATGCGCCATCAATCCCGCATCGGGATTGCCGCCCGATTGCCGAATGGCGGCTTCGAATTGCGCAATTTCGGCGCTGCACGGCCCGGCTTGAGCGGAGCCGCAGGCTGCGAAATGTGAAGTACAGGCGATGAGGGCCGCCGCTGTTTTGGTGGAAATTCGCATGATCCACGCCTCCGCGAAGGTCGGTTTCCTTGATTTCTGGCGGTTTCGTTCGAACCTGACCGCGTTTGTCACCCTTTGTCGATATTAGTGCCGGCCTGCTTGAAAAATTGCTGCTTGGCTGCTTCGAGCGCGATCTTCCCAGATGCCGCGGCTTTTTCAAGCATGGACAATCGACGGCCCGTCACGATCGCGCCCGGGCCAGCGGGTCAAAGCGATAGGCGCCGAACCGCTGGTGCTCGAACCTCGCCCAGTTTCTCTCCGCTGCGCGCGCCTTGCGGTTTTGAAGGCGAACGAAGCCTGGCGCTTTCCAGCGGTCGGTTGATGGCGGGCGCTCGCCGACGTTGCGAGATTGTCACTTCAGGAAGTCGCGGATGCCTTCCGCGATTTCGCGGGCGTGCGTTTCGAGTGCGAAGTGGCCGGTGTCGAAGAAGCGAACGACCGCGCTGGGATTGTCCCGCTTGAACGCTTCGGCACCTGAGGGCACAAAGAACGGGTCGTTCTTGCCCCACAGCGCCAAAAGCGGCGGCTTGTGGGTTCGGAAATATTCCTGGAACGATGGATACAGCGCCACGTTGCTCTTGTAGTCGCCGAACAGGTCGAGCTGCACTTCATCAGCGCCGGGACGCGCCAAATAGAAATTGTCGAGGTTCTGGCCATCCGGCGACACCATCGTTTGGTCGGGAACGCCGTGCGTGTATTGCCAGCGGGTCGTCTCCGGAGTGAGGAAGGCACGCAGCACCTTTCGGTTGGCCTGCGACGGGTCTTGCCAGTAGGCTTTGATTGGACTCCAGCCCTCGCTGAGGCCTTCCTCGTAGGCGTTGCCGTTCTGCGAGATGATGCCGGTGATCCGCTCAGGGTGGCGGACGGCGAGCCGGAAGCCCGTCGGCGCGCCGTAGTCGAAGACATAAGCTGCAAACCGGTCGAGGCCGATGACCTCGGTAAAGCGGTCGATCACGCGGGCGATGTTGTCGAACGTGTAGCTGAAGTTTTCCCGTGGCGGCATATCGGATTGACCGAACCCGGGAAGGTCCGGCGCGACGATATGAAATCTGTCGGCGAGGAGCGGGATCAGGTCGCGGAACATATGGCCCGCGCTCGGGAAGCCGTGCAACAGCAGCAGCTTTGGCGCACCGGCGGATCCCGCCTCGCGATAGAAAATCTTGAAGCCGTCCACATCGGCAGTCCGGTATCTGACAGGGGTCATGCAACCCTCCTCTGTTGGTAACCTTGTTCGACGAAGATCGTCAGGGGAGGTCCCCGACAACCTCTCATTTCCAACCCGCAAGGGACGGCTTCAGCTGACGGAGCGGATCGCCTCGCGGATAACCTCGACAACGGCTGTTGGGGCGGTGACGATGGGAGCGTGATCGACACTGAACGCCTTTACCTTCGCCTTCATGCGCGTCGCCATATAACGCTGCGTCTCGGGGACGATCATCCGATCGTCTTCGGCTACCAGAAACCAGCTCGGGATGTCCTTCCAAAGCGGGCGGCTGACAGGAACCGTGATGCAGCTCAGCGATATCGGCCGCTGCACGGCGGCAAGCACTGCGCAATCCTCCGCGGATGCGTGTTGTGCGAACGCGGTCGCAAAGGCTCCTTCGGGTAGCCAAATCAAACCGTTGTTGTCTGGTGCGAGCCTGGGTGCCTGGGGATGCGGTTCGAGACGATAGAACACGTCCGCGACCTTCTCGCCCTCGTCGGGAGCAAGAGCGGTTACATAGACCAGCGCCTTCACTCGTTCGGGGTGTGCGAGAGCGATGACCGCGCCGGCATAGGCATGTCCCGCCAATACGATCGGCCCTTCCGTCCGGTCCAGGCTGCGGTTAAGGGCAGCTACGTCGTCAGCAAGAGAGGTCAGCGGAAGCGGCGCCGCCGCCACCTTAACGGCCTCTTTCTTGAGTGCCGTGATGACCCGTGCCCAACTCGATCCATCCGCCCATGCTCCATGGACCAGCACTACGCTCACATCCTGCATCGCCATCCTGTTGCTCCGGAGATCGCGGGGGGTCGTCAGATCATAACCTGTCAACCGGCTATTGACAGGTTATGTATGTGTCGCATAACTTGTCAAGAACCAGTTGACAGGTTATGCGATTGGAACCGCTTCGGGGGCCATTCGTGCAACTCAGACCGCCTGCAATTTTCATTGCCGACTCGCCCGGCCTCGATTTCCTGAATTCCATCGCGACACCGGTCGATACACCGATTGATTGGCTCGACAGCGGCGATGGCTTGTTGGAGTGGCTGGCTCAGGCGGAGCTTGTTCCAGCGGATGAATTGGATGCGTTGAAGGCGCGAGCGATGCCGGGCGAACTGGACAAAGTTGCAGATCAGGCTCGCGCCCTGCGCGAATGGTTCAGAGGCTTCGTTCGAAAGCATGCGGGTCGGCCGCTCGCGCCCAAGGCGTTTCACGAACTGGGTCCCCTGAACAGGCTCCTCGAGCGTGACGAAGCGTTCAGCCAGATATCACGACATCGCCATAGCGACGGCGATCGCCTGGAACTGCGAATGATGCGGCGCTGGCGATCTCCTGAATCCCTGTTGCTGCCGATCGGCGAAGCGCTGGCGAAGTTCGTGTGTGAACAAGACTTCGCCGGCGTCAAAGCGTGCGAGGGACATGGCTGCACGCTGGTCTTCGCCGACCGCACACGGAGGCGGGCGAGACGATGGTGCAGCATGGCGATTTGTGGCAACCGCGCCAAACAGGCCGCGCATCGCAACCGGCTCAAGAGCAAGCACAGACGGGCTGAGGAACCCTGGACCAAGCTCAACAAAAAGGAGTTCCCATAACATGGCTGTTCTTCCCCTGATCGTCTTTGACGTCAACGAGACGCTGCTCGATCTTGAAACCATGGAGCCGACCTTCGAGCGCATTTTCGGCGAAAACAGCGCCATGCGCCTGTGGTTCGCCAACTTGATCCTGTATTCCGCCGCCCTGACCGTGGCCGGCTGCTACGTCCCGTTCACCGATATCGGATCGGCGGTGATGAAAATGCTGGCCGATACGCGGGGCATCAAAATTGATGACAAGGACAAGGAAGAGCTGACGGAAAAATTCTCCACGATGCCGCCTTATCCTGAGGTTCCGGCCGCGCTGCGCAAGCTGCGCGATGCAGGTTTCCGGCTCTTCACTCTCACCGACAATCTGCTTGAGGTTCAAACTCGCCAGCTTGAACACGGCGGCATTATCGATCTCTTTGAGCGACGATTCAGTGCGGACGGCGTGAAGCATCACAAGCCGTCGCGCGAGGCCTATGCCTACGTCGCGAGAGAGATTGCGGTTGAGCCCTCGCAGTTCTGTCTTGTCGCCTGCCACACATGGGACACGCTCGGCGCCGTCGCGGCCGGCTGGGAGGCGGCGCTGATCAAGCGTGTCGGCAATGATGTCCTGGAGGTCGGCCCTCAGCCGCGGATTGTCGGCAACGACCTCAACGACGTGGCCGATCAACTCATCGCTCTGCACAAGGGACGGGTCTAAGTCACCCGTTATCGCACCCTGGAAGTTTACAAGCGGATGTTGATCACCAGGCCTCAGCCCTGACGCTCGCCCGTTACCCGCCAGATCACATCGCCCACATCGTCCGCCACCAGAACGGAGCCGTCGGGACCGAGTGTCACCCCTACCGGTCGTCCATAGGACACCCGCTCGTCCGGTGCGAGGAACCCGGTCAGAATATCCCGCGGCGGCCCGGCCGGGCGTCCGTTCGCGAACGGCACGAAGACGACCTTGTAGCCACTCAGCGTGCTGCGGTTCCAGGAGCCGTGCTGCCCGATGGCCATGCCGTCCGGAAAGCCCGGAAGCGTGCCGGCCGGCAGCCAGCATAGACCCAGCGACGCAGTGTGCCCGCCCAGCGCGTAGTCCGGCGTGATGGCCTTGGCGACCGCGGCCGGATCCTGCGGCACCCGATCGTCCACCGTCTGCCCCCAGTAGCA
Source organism: uncultured Alphaproteobacteria bacterium (assembly GCA_963734795.1). Taxonomy (GTDB): domain Bacteria; phylum Pseudomonadota; class Alphaproteobacteria; order Rhizobiales; family Xanthobacteraceae; genus Bradyrhizobium. The sequence goes on along the minus strand of CAVTIW010000001.1, from coordinate 1,038,420 downwards.
ATAGGGCCAGCCGTAGAAACCGCCGTCGCGGACCGAGGTCAGATAATCGGGAGGTGTCTCGTCGCCGAGGCCGTCGCGCTCGTTGACCACGGTCCAGAGCACGCCGCTCCGTGGCTCCCATGCCAGGCCCACCGCGTTGCGCAGGCCGCTGGCAAAGATGCGGCTGCTGCCATCAGCCAGATCGAGCTCGTAGATGGCAGCCCGGCCGTCCTCTACCGCCATGCCGTTTTCGGCGATATTGCTGAACGAGCCGACCCCGACAAAGAGTTTCCGGCCATCCGGGCTCGGCAGCAGGCTCCGGGTCCAATGCCCGCCAGGCTTGAAGCGGGTAAGTTTCCGCCCCGGCGCGGTGATGCGGTCCGCGCCCGCCGCATAGGGGAAGGCCACCACGCCGTCGGTATTGCCGACATAGAACGTGTCGCCCAGCAGCGCCATGCCGAACGGCTGGTTCAGTCCCTCCATAAAAATTTCGCGCCTTTCGGCGATGCCGTCGCCATCGGTGTCGCGCAACAACGTGATGCGGTTGGCGCTGACGCCAAGGGCGGCGGCACGTCTCATCGTCGCTTGCATCGCGTAGCTGAACACGCTCCTGGCCGGTCCGGCGACCTGATTCGACTCGGCGACGAGGACGTCGCCATTGGGCAGCACCTCGATCCAGCGCGGATGTTGCAGACCGGTCGCAAACGCATTGACCTTGAGCCCCGGCGCCGCCACTGGCGTCTGCCCTTCGGTCCATCCTTTGGCCGTCGGCATCTTGAGCGTCGGGATGGCGCCCTGCGGCTTCGCCGTCGGAACCATCGGCGCGCTGCCCCAGGCCGGCTCGGGCGCAACGCCCTGCAGCCGGCGCCACCGCAGCGCGGCGGCGCCGATCAGCGCGACGATGCGCGCAAAAATACCGGACAAGCTCATGAATTCCCCTTGTTGATCGCGCGCACACTATCCGACATCCGGGCACGTTAAAACCTTGTCGAGACGCGCGAGTTCGACGGCACCTGGTGCACGTTTCCACGGTCCCCTGGCCCGTCGCTTACGGCTCGCCGCATCATCCAGCTCCATTTGCCGAATGAATTGATCGCCGTTTTTGACCGTAGACCAAAAGAGATTTTCGAACCGGCACCGCACGAGCGCAGCCATCAACGCCGCCTCAAAATCTCCACCCAATGGTCGGGTTCGCCGGGTACGCTGTTGCGCCCGCAAAACCTGAGAACCACGCTGCCGGCTCGCCGATGACCACGTCTTCTGCATCGGTTGAAGGGATGCCCGTGATGCGATCAGCGGCGTTTCGAGTGTTCCGGATTTTCAGGTGACGATCGACGATCTTTGCGGCGCCTTGTGCTCGGCACGACAATACAACCCCGGTTCGGCGCGCTTCAATTGCGCTTCGGTGCCCACCCGGTCTTGGCACCAAGGCAGTGGAGTCCAAATCCAGGAACAGGTCGTCCTCTACTTTGGATACGCGCACGCAACCTTTCGGACTAGCCGCAGCCGCGCCCGCTTGCGCTTGTCGAAATGAAGACGACCCAGAGAGGCTGGCGTTGGAATCCCATTGGTGCCACTGCCATGAGACACAGTAAGACAGTTGATTTGTCGGTCGCTTGGGCGGTGCATTACCTTGCCCTGCGATTGCAGACGCGCCTTTCGAGCATCTTGAAAAAATGGTCGATGTCCTCGAACATCCCGCTGCGAAGCACCTCGGTGAGGTGATCGTTCAGCACCCTGGCGTGATAGCGAAACTCGTGAGGTATCTCGCGAGATGTGCTCGCGGTATTCAGCGCGTCAGCGAGGATGCGGGCACTGGCAGAGACATCCATGGCTTGTTACGCCACGTGAGATTTGACAACGGTCCATCCCGAAAGCAGGCGCCGTATAGCGACTCCCTCGGCGGTGTACCCGTGAAGTAGAACAATACCTTTAGGAAAACGTCGCATTTGTGCGCCTCTTTGGTGATTTTCGGATAATGCCTTAGTTCAGCGTGCTTTCGTCACGGTCAGCGCGAGCAGCTGACCGGGCCAATGCCTTCGCCGCATCAACGTGCGAGGCTTTCTCAGCTCGCCGCTCGTAGTCCTCGGCGAGTGCCATAAGCTGACCCGAAACCCTTGGGTCGGTCATGGTTTGGGCTGCGCGGAGCAAGGTCCGCGCGGTAGCTAAATATTCCCTGCTCAGCATGTCGGCTCCAGATACTCGATCACGACCTCCACCACGGTCTTCAAGTAGGGAGCAGTGTAAATGAGCCGCGACAATATTTCGATTGTACCTGAGGGTACTCAGATTGCTCGGGCGGGATACATTATCGAAACTAATGTATAATGTTGCACCTTCGAGCTTATGAGCAGAGGTCGCGAGGTTCTCGTCTCGCCACAATGTGGCACCAATCGCATTTTTAGGCGCCTGGTTTTGGGTTGACGGACAAAAGCAAACGTAACCTAATCAATGCCTTAAAGTAGTCCTCCTGCCAGGAGGCTCGCATGAACGAGCTCTTGAGCTACGTATTCTCGCCGCTGAGGGAGGGAGACATCGCTCTCTACCGGGGCTCGGGCGATGGCTTGGCGCCTATACTGCTTGTTGCCGCGGAAGAAACGTCGCTGGGTTGCGTCGAGCGGCTTGAACACGAACATGCGCTCAGAGCCGAACTTGACGCTGATTGGACGGCGCGACCCGTTGCACTGACGCGCTACAACCATCGCTTGGCGCTGGTTCTCGAGGATCCAGGCGGTGCGCCGCTCGATCGACTGCTGGGCCGACCGCTGGACGTACCGCATTTCCTGCGCATCGCGATTCCTCTCGCGCGGGCGCTCCGGCAACTACATCGGCGAGGCCTGATCCATAAGGACATTAAGCCCACCAATATATTGGTGGACGTCGCGGCTGGCTGCGTGTGGCTGATGGGGTTCGGCATTGCCTCGCGTCTGCCGCGCGAACGTCAAGTCCCCGCGCCGCCGGAAGTGATCGCCGGGACGCTCCCCTATATGGCGCCGGAACAAACCGGCAGGATGAACCGCTCGGTGGACTCCCGCAGCGATCTCTATGCACTGGGCGTCACCTTTTACGAAATGTTGACGGGGCAACTGCCTTTTACCGCCGGCGATCCGATGGAGTGGGTGCACTGCCATATCGCGCGGCAACCGATGCCGCCCCACGAGCGGGTCGCCGGCATCCCGGGTCCGCTCTCGGCAATTGCGATGAAGCTCCTCGCCAAGACCGCCGAAGAGCGCTACCAGACCGCCGCGGGCGTCGAGGCCGATCTCCGGCGCTGCCTGGCGGAATGGGAGTCGCATCACCGTATCGACCCGTTCCCGCTCGGCGCTTACGACGTATCGGACCGGCTGGTGATCCCGGAGAAACTCTACGGCCGAGAGCGAGAGATCAATGCTCTGCGGGCCTGCTTTGATCGGGTTGTGGCTCACGGCACACCGGAGCTCGTGCTTGTGTCCGGATATTCCGGGATCGGCAAGTCATCGGTGGTGAACGAGCTGCATAAAGCACTCGTACCGTCGCGTGGGTTGTTCGCCTCCGGAAAATTCGATCAGTACCAGCGCGACATCCCGTACGCGACTCTGGGTCAGGCGTTCCAGAGCCTCGTCCGCTCGCTGCTCACCCAAAGCGAGACCGAGCTCGGCCAGTGGCGGGACTTCTTAGCGAGGCGTTGGGCCTGAACGGTCAGCTCATCGTCAACCTCGTTCCCGAGCTGGAAGTCGTGATCGGAAAACAACCGCCAGTGCCGGATCTGCCGCCGCTGGAGGCGCAGAATCGCTTCCGGATGGTGTTCCGGCGCTTCCTTGGGGTGTTCGCGCGTAGGGAGCATCCGCTCGCGCTGTTTCTCGATGATTTGCAATGGCTTGATGGGGCGACGCTCAATCTCCTCCAACATCTGGTTACGCACTCGGAAGTGCGCCACCTGCTGCTGATCGCGGCCTATCGCGATAACGAGGTCGGCCCTGCGCACCCGCTGGTGCGGATGCTCGCAACGATTACCGACACGAGAAGCGAGATAAAGGAGCTCCGGCTCGGGCCACTCGCGTCGGAGGACGTCGGGCGGCTGGCCGCCGATACCCTGCATGCGGAACCGGAAGTCGTGCGGCCTTTGGCCGAGCTGATGTTTGCGAAGACCGGGGGCAATCCGTTCTTCACCATACAATTTCTCAATTCGTTGGTGGACGAAGTGCTGATCGCGTTCGACCCGGACACCTTGGCTTGGCACTGGGACCTCGACCGGATTCGTGCCAAGGGCATCACTGATAACGTGGCCGTTCTTATGGCGGGCAGGCTTGGCCGCCTTCCAGCCGGCGCACTGCAGATCATGAAATGTCTCGCCTGCCTCGGGAATAGTGCCCAAACCTCCGCAATAGGAATGGTCGTCGGGCAGGCCGAGGAGGAAATTCACGGAGTGTTGGTGGAGGCCGTGCGCACGGGACTGATCTTCCGTTTGGAGGGCGCCTATGCGTTTGCCCACGACCGTGTTCGGGAGGCGGCTTATGCGCTGATCTCCGAAGTCGAGCGGGCGGCTTCCCACCTTCATATCGGCAGAGTGCTGGTCTCACGAACCCCTTCCCAGGAGCTTGAAGAGAAGATTTTTGAGATCGTCAGTCAATTCGACCGGGCGACCGCGCTGATCGGAACGGTCGAGGAGCGGGAGCAGGTCGCCCAGCTTGACCTCATCGCAGGCAAGCGCGCCAGATCCTCCATGGCCTACGCGTCGGCGTTGACATATCTCGCCGCCGGCTGCGCGCTACTCGCGAAGGACAGTTGGAAGCGGAGGCACAATCTCGCCTTCGCCCTCGCGTTTTACCGTGCCGAGTGCGAGTTCCTGACCGGTGACCTGACGGCGGCTGAAGAAGGACTCCTCCAGCTTTGGGCTCACGCCGAAAGCCTCGCTGACAAGGTCTCGGTGACGCGCTTGCGGCTCGACCTGTACACAACGTTGCATCGGAGCGACCGCGCCGTCGAGATTTGTCTAGACTACCTCCGTAGCGTCGACATCAACTGGTCGCCGCATCCGACGAGCAATGAGGTCCGGCTCGAATACGAACGGATGTGGCGAAAAATCGGAACCCGTTCGATCGAGGATCTCGCCGATCTACCCCCAATTGAGGACCCCGTATGCCGGGCAACTCTCGATGTGCTCACGTCGCTCCAGGCGCCGGCACGGTTCACCGACCAAAATCTGCCCCGCCTCCTCGCCGGTCGCATGGCGAACCTCAGCCTCGACCACGGGAACAGTGATGCATCGTCCCTCGGCTATGTTTGGGTCGGCCAGTTGCTGACTCGTTTCGGCGAGTTCGAGGCTGGGTACCGCTTCGGCAGGCTCGGGCTCAATCTGGTCGATGAACGCGGTCTGGACCGATTCAAAGCCCGCGTCTACCTGGTGTTCGGGCATTCGATCAGTCCATGGAACGATCGGCTACGCACCAGCGTCGAGTGGCTCCGGCGTGCTTTCGATACCGGCGAGCAGACCGGCGATCTGACCTTTGCGGCCTATGCTAGCATGTCTCTGGTCAGTCTCCGCCTTGCCGCCGGCGATAGCCTCGGCAATCTTCAGCGGGAAGCCGACAGCGCGCTTGCGTTCGTCCGGAAGTCGGGTTTCGGTCTTGTTGCCGACATGATGACCGGGTCGCTGCGGCTCATTCGCACGCTCCGGGGGCTGACCGCGGAATTCGGATGGTTCGGCGATGGGGAGTTCGACGAGGGCCGGTTCGAGCTCCACCTGGAGGCAGGTCCACGTTCCGCGATCGCGGCCTGCTGGTATTGGATTCGCAAACTGCAAGCACGCTTTCACGCGGGCGAATGGATTGCCGCCGCCGATGCCGCATCGAAAGCGGAACAACTTCTCTGGACATCGCAGTCCAATTTCGAGGAGGCCGAATACCATTTCTATGGGGCGCTCGCGAGGGCAGCGCGCTTCGGCGCGGCGTCCGCCGAGGACCGGCCGCGCCATCTGCTTGTGCTCCTCGCCCATCACCGGCAGCTTGCGCGCTGGGCGGAGAACTGCCCCGAGAACTTCGAGAGCCGTGCCGCGTTAGTCGGAGCCGAGATCGCCCGCATCGAGGACCGCCAGCTCGACGCAGAGAGTCTTTACGAAGAGGCGATCCGTTCGTCGCGTGTCAACGGCTTGGTCCATGAGGAGGGCCTGGCCCATGAGGTGGCTGCGCGGTTCTACGCAGCGCGCGGTTTCGAGGCGATCGCTCATCTCTATGTGAGCAATGCAAGGAACTGTTATCTCCGCTGGGGGGCCCACGGCAAGGTCCGGCAACTCGATCGGCTTTATCCGCGTCTGGCGGCTCCAGAGGGGCAGCCTGCCACAGCAACCATCGGCTCCGCGGTCCAGGAGCTGGATATGGCGAGCGTCATCAAGGCCGCGCAGGCGGTGTCCGGCGAGATCGTCCTCGATGAGCTCATCAAGACGCTGCTGCGGATCGCCGTCGAACATGCCGGCGCCGGGCGTGGCCTGCTGATCCTGTTCCCGGGCGACGAGCCACGGATTGCGGCGGAAGCCACGACCGGTCGCGGCCAGGTTGAGGTCACGCTGCGCCAGACCGCCGTGTCATCGGCCGAGCTGCCCGAATCCGTGCTGCATTACGTGATCCGGACGCGGGAAAGCGTGATCCTCGATGACGCGTTGGTGCAGAACCCGTTCTCGGCGGATGCGTACATCTGTCAGCAGCTCGCCCGGTCGATGCTCTGCCTGCCGCTGGTGAAGCAGTCCAAGCTGATCGGGGTGCTCTATCTCGAGAACAAGCTGGCCTCGCACGTGTTCACGCCTTCCCGGATCTCGGTGCTGGAAGTGCTGGCGTCGCAGGCGGCGATCTCGCTGGAGAACGCCCGTCTGTATAACGATCTCGGGGAACGGGAGGCCAGGATCCGCCGCTTGGTCGACTCGAACATCATCGGGATCGTCATCTGGGATTTTCAGGGCCGGATTATCGAATCCAATCAGGCCTTTCTCGATATTGTCGGATATACCCGGGAAGATCTCGCCTCGCTGCGATGGACGGAGCTGACGCCGGCCGAATGGCGCGATGTCGACGACCAAGCCTTCGCAGAGCTGAAGGCGACGGGAACCGTCCAACCGCGCGAGAAAGAGTACTTTCGCAAAGACGGCAGGCGCGTGCCGGTGCTGGTCGCCCGCGCGATTTTTGAGTGGAAGCCCGACGAAGGGGTTGCCTTTGTCATCGACATGACCGACCGCAAGCGGGCGGAAGAGAAGCTGCGCGCCAGCGAACAGCGCCTGCTCGATGCCCAAATGGAGCTCGCGCACGTCAATCGCGTTTCCACCATTGGGCAGCTGGTGGCCTCGATCGCCCATGAAGTGAGCCAGCCGCTCGCCGGCGTCATGGCCAACGCGGAGGCCTGTCTGCGCTGGCTCGACCGCGGGACTCCCGATCTGAACGCCGCGCGCCGCTCGGCGGAATGGATGATCGACGACGGCAATCGGGCGAGTGAGGTGATACGGCGCGTCCGGGCCCTCGCCAACAAGACCAGCATCGAGAAAGCGCCGCTCGACGTCAACGACGTCGTCAGGGAGACCATCGCGCTGGTACAGCGTGAGTTGATCAGCCATCAGGTATTGTTGCGAATGGAGCTAGCACCGGCTCTACCCATGATCCTCGGTGATCGGGTCCAACTGCAGCAGGTGATTATCAACCTGGTGATGAATGGCGTTGAAGCGATGCAACCGGTCACGGATCGTTCGCGCGAACTGGTGATCCGATCCCATCAGGACGAGACACAGCAGGTGCTCGTAAGCGTGACGGATTGCGGCGTCGGGATCTCCGCCGAGGACGCCGACCGGCTGTTCAACCCCTTCTTCACCACCAAATCCAGCGGCATGGGGATGGGACTTTCGATCTGCCGTTCGATCATGGAAGGCCACGGTGGCCGGCTATGGGCCACGGCAAACCCACCCCACGGTGCCATGTTTCAGTTCACAGTGCCGGTAAACGCGGACACGGTATCATGAGGTTGCGCACGTAAGACGTCCAAAGAACAGGGGGCAGCATCGCTCCGCCGCGGCCCCCGAGCGTACCGCGTCGCTGGTGCGAAAAGTGCCCGCCGCTTGATCCGGCGCCGCGTTAATCCAGATCAGCGCGGCCCCACGGTCGATCCGAATTGGCTGCTCGTCATCGACAGGTCTGTAGCTTGATGAAAGATGTAATAAAAATTTTCCATCTGCCATTCGCAATAGCGAATCGCGCGCCTGATATTCGACAAGCGATTGAGAATCAATAAACGGATAATTGCGCGAAATAAGGAGCGCCATTGCAAATCACATCTATTGGCAAAGGCTCAAGATCGATTGCGCGACAAAGACGGTTAATGGTCTCTTTCCAGGCTCAGCGACAACAGCCCTCGGGAGAAAATATTCCCGATCACCGGAGGAGCCCCCATCCTATGAATTTTTTAATAGTTGGACTGTCTATGCCGTTTACGAAGAAGTACCATTTTGGACGTATGATACTTAAATTACAGACTGCAATTGAACTCGTTGTATTTGTTGACGAGCCGGTGCACCAGCGCGATTCTGATAATATTGGAATGTACGGCGGCGGGTCTCTCGCGTCACGCCGAAGACCAGGCACCGCATCTGTTTTTAGTTTTTTTGGGCACGGTCATGCCAGAACACGGTCATGCCAGAAGGTGAAGGCTCCCTGTTTGGTGATCTCGATGCCGCCTGCAGAGCGGTCCATTGGAAAAATCCCGGCGCGGAATTTTCAGAGAATGGCTTTGCCTCATTACTGAAAGCGGCCGAGACCGACGATAAACTGGCCGAGAAGACTGCTTCGCGGCTGGATTACCCGCTCGGCCTTCTCCAAGAGCTTTTGTTACGAACAACCGAAGCGGGCCGATCCCGCGAAACTATCGAAATCGAACGTCCAGCGACCGCTTCGATTTTGGCAGGTCCGTGAGGTGACGGCGAGGAGTGCCCAATACCGTATTTTCGATTTTATGGAAGATCGGATTGCACAGATGACTTATGGGAATAGAAAGAGCGAGCGCGTCGATTTCGAACACGGCATTCAGGTTTACATCATGGGGATTGATGGAACCTGGCGTCGGGACTGCATGATGATCGACGTGTCGCAAACGGGTGCGCGCTTGTGCGTCGAAGGATCTTTTGAAGGATTATACCAACGGCCCTATTTATTGACTGTTGCCCATGTTCGGGTGGTGATTGAGGCGATGCGCATTGGGTCGTCTGCGAGGAAGTTCCAGGCGTCGCAGGTTTTATCGACGATGTCGTCGTAATCGTCGAAGACGGTGATCGCGAGTTTGTTTCCGCGCAAATATTCCCAGACGTTTTCCATCGGGTTGAGTTCAGGAGCATAGGGTGGCAGGCGCACAAGGGTAACGTTTTCGGGGATCGTGAGCGCGGCAGCGATATGATAGCCGGCGCCGTCGAGGACGAGAGCGGCGTGGCTACCTGCCGCCACCTTGTGGCCGATAGCGGTCAAATGCAGCGACATGGTCTCGGCGTTCGCCGCCGGCATGACCAGGCCCGCTGCGACGCGACGTTGCGGACAGGCCGCGCCGAACAGGTAGGCCCAGTCGTAGCGTTGGTCGCGCGGTGCGCGGGGTCTCGTTCCACGTTTGGCCCAGACGCGGGTCAGCGTGCCCTGCTGGCCGATCCGGGCCTCATCCTGGAACCAGATTTCGATCGGCTTGCCTTTGGCGCGGTCGGGGATTTGCGCCGTGACTGTCGCGGCGAAGTTTTTTTAAATGTCTCCTGGGCCTCTTCGTCAGCCTGTGGGTGGCGGGGCCTGACCGACAGTTTGCGGTAGCCGAGCTTGGCCAGAACCTTCCCGACCGAACGCTCGTGGAGCGTGACACCGAAGCGCCGCTGCAATTCGTCGCGCAGATCGACCCGCCGCCAGCGCACGACACCGTGCACCGCGGGGTCGGGACCGGCCTCGACAAGTTCGGCCAATTCGGCTTGCTGCCGCGCCGTGAGTTTTGATCCAGGACCCGGCGATTTGAGATTGCGAAGCCCGGCCAGTCCCGCGGCGTTGTAACGATGCACCCAGTCCCGCAAGGTCTGACGGTCCATGCCGCAGGTTTCGGCCGCCGTCTTGCGGTCCACGCCATCAAGCACCAGCGCAAGCGCAAGTATCCGGCGCGCCGCCGAACTATCCTTCTCTCCGCTCGCCGCCCTGCGAAGCTCTGAAGCCGTCAGATCAAGTCGGGTGATCGATACCGCTGCTCCCATCGATGCCGCTCCTCTCAAAACCAGCATCGAGTCAGAGTTTAACTGATTTGGGAATCCCCAATGAGTCACAGTTTCGGGCCGTTGGTATTAGACCTCAGGGAGTTCTTCCTGCTGCTCTCGTCGACCGGCCTCGCATATCGCCGCTGTCGTTTGGTGCGTCTCGCCGGCGACCAGATTGGCGTCCAGTTTTTAAAGCTAGACAAGATTTCCAACAAGAAACAATCTCTGAAACGACAGTAAGCGGACCTCATCGTCTGAAACGCACGGCCGGCCGCGCCATGTCGCGGCGAGCTGCGACCGGTGGCGACTGGTCGCGAATATTTACCTCAGGCGGGAAGCCAGTGGAGACGCTTAGCCGACAGGAACGAAGCGAGCGGGTGGCCCTCATCCGTAACAAGCGTACAAGTTATTGTTTTTCTTTACGAATACTAAGCTGCCTCAACTCCAGGCGGCGACGGTAAAGCGCTTTTGATTGAAGAAGCCGCCGGCGCGGGCGTAGTGTTCGGCCCGCCAATTCTATTGGGCGGTGCCGGCGGGTATCTCGACATGAACTTTTACAAGCCGCTGATGATCTGCAAAATTGCGCACCCGATCACCATCGTAACCGGCGGCTGCGTCAATTTGCACCGGTTTCTGGTCGAGGGCACGCGGCCCAACCTGAAGAAGTTCAAAGAATATATCGAGCACTCCTTGATGCTGGTGACGGCGCTTTCGCCCGTGATCGGCGACGACAACGCGTCGAAGCGCATTACGCGATGGACAGCGCGCACTCAAGGAAGCGGCGCTCAAGCATAGCTTGGTCGGCGAGGAGGAATTCGATCGGGTCGTCGATCCCGCCAAGTTGATCAGGCCCACGTAGCCAAGGACAGCGATCCAGCCAAAGCCGCCGCGCTGGGGCGCTCAACAAAGACAACGACCATGATTAGATGCGTGCGCCTGTGGACCGGGGAAGACCGCAATTCCCATTTCGAGGAGGGCGTGATCGATCTCGCCCCCGGCGTGCGCGGCGACTGGCTCAGCGAGCGGATGGGCGCGGCGAGCATCTCCATCCAGGAGACGGCGTCCGGCGGCTCATTCGCCTGGCACACAGCGCCGGTGCGGCAGCTGGTCATAACCTTGAGCGGCACGCTGGATTTTCAGACCCGCGAGGGCAAGCACTTCATGCTTCGCCCCGGTGACATCCTGCTTGCGGAGGATACCGCCGGTTCCGGGCACAGCTGGCGGCTGACCGACGACGCGTCGTGGCGCCGCGCCTATGTCGTGCTTCAGCCCGACGCGGCGGTGCCGTTTCGCACCGCGGCTGCGGCAGGCCACCAGCCAGGCGAGAGGCAATAACAAAGCGAGCTTTTCCCGAGCATGAGGAGACGGCAGCATGAGCACCGAACCCGACATCGTCCTGATTGGCGCAGGTATCATGAGTTCGACCGTCGGTGTTTTCCTCAAGGAGCTGGAGCCGTCGTTCTCCATCGTCATGTTCGAAACGCTGGAGGACTGCGCGCTCGAGAGTTCGGAAGCCTGGAACAACGCGGGCACCGGGCACGCCGCCAATTGCGAGATGAACTACACCCCCGAGCGGCCGGACGGCAGCATCGACATCTCCAGAGCCTTGCAGGTCAATGTCGAGTTCGACCTGTCGCGGCAGTTCTGGACATATCTGGTAAACAAGGGCGCGATCGCGGACCCGCGCAGCTTCATCCATCCGGTGCCGCATATGAGCTTCGTGCACGACGCCACCAACGTCGCGTTCCTCAGGAAGCGATACGCCGCGATGTCGGCGCATCATTGCTATGAGGGCATGGAGTATGGCGACGATCGCACAAAGATCGCCGACTGGGTGCCGCTGGTGATGGAGGGCCGAGATGCCGGCGAGCCGGTGGCGGCGACACGGATCATCTCAGGCACCGATGTCGACTATGGCGCGCTGACGCATCACCTGGTGCAGCACCTTTTCTCTCAGCCGGGCTGCGGCCTCCATTACAAGACCCGCGTCACCGGAATCGTCCGCGCTGAAAACAAGCGCTGGCGCGTCGAGGTGCAGGATCTCGACAGCGGCGAGACCCGCTCGGTCCTCGCCAAATTTGTCTTCATCGGCGCGGGCGGCGGCGCGCTGCCGCTGCTGCAGAAATCCGGCATTCCTGAGGGACACGGCTATGCCGGCTTCCCCGTGAGCGGAATTTGGTTGCGCTGCGACGATCCCGCGATCAACAAGCGCCACCATGCCAAGGTGTACGGCAAGGCCGCGGTCGGCTCGCCGCCGATGTCGGTGCCGCATCTCGATACCCGCGTCATCGGCGGACAGCATTCGCTGTTGTTCGGTCCTTATGCCGGTTTCTCCAGCAAATTCCTGAGGCACGGTTCGCTGCTCGACCTCGTCGAATCGGTCAGACCGGGCAACGTCAAGCCGCTGCTGTCGGTCGCCCGCGACAATTTCGACCTGACCGAATATCTGGTCGAACAGGTGCTCCAGTCCGAAAGTCACCGCCTGGCGGCGCTGGACGAGTATTACCCCAAAGCAGCCCCGAAGGAATGGCGGCTGCAAGTCGCCGGACAGCGGGTCCAGATCATCAAGCCCGATGTCAAGCGCGGCGGGCTCCTCGAGTTCGGCACGGAGCTCGTGGGCGCGGCGGATAACTCGCTGGTGGCATTGCTGGGCGCATCGCCAGGCGCCTCGACCGCGGCGTTCATCGCCATCGGCGTCCTGCAAAAGTGCTTCGGCGGCGAATTGACGGCACAGGCGTGGCTGCCGAAGCTGAAGGAGATGATTCCGTCCTACGGCATTTCGTTGATCGACAACGCCGACTTCACCCGGGAGATCCGGTCCAAGACCGCACGGGCGCTCAAGATCGAGGACGTGAACGCGGCTCGCACGCCGGCGCAAGCCCAGGGCCAATCTGCAGGCGTCCGGTAAGCGGCCGGGAATTTTCTTCAAGCGATCTCGCCATGGTGGAGCGCCGCCATCGATCGCAACGTAACGACCGGGACATGGCGCCCAACTGTTGAGACCTGGCTATAGCGGAGACGGCAAAATGGGTGGCGTGAGAAAAGAGACCGACAGCCTCGGTGTGGTTGAAGTGCCTGAGGACAGACTGTGGGGTGCGCAAACCCAACGCTCACTCGAGCATTTCAGCATCGGCCACGATCTCATGCCTCGCGAGATGATCACGGCCTATGCGATCCTGAAGAAGGCCGCCGCCATTGCCAACCATGGTGGCAAGCGGCTCGACGAGCAGCGATACAAATTGATCGTTCAGAGCTGCGATGAAATCCTGGCTGGCCAGCACCACGACATGTTTCCGTTGCACGTCTGGATGACCGGCAGCGGCACCCAGTTCAACATGAACGTCAATGAGGTGATCTCCAACCGCTGCTGCCAACTCGCCGGAACGCCGCTCGGCAGCCACACGCCGGTTCATCCGAACGATCACGTCAACATGGCGCAGTCATCGAACGATTCCTTTCCTTCAGCGATGTGCATCGCCGCTGCCGTCGGCGTGAAGCAGCGCCTCATTCCGGCCGTCACCGCACTGCGCAATGCGATCAACACCAAGGCCAACGCATGGGACGACATCGTCAAGATCGGGCGCACCCACATGCAGGACGCCACCCCGCTGACCCTCGGACAGGAATGGTCCGGCTATGCCGGGATGTTGTCCGACAATCTGGAACGGACCGAAGCCGCCTTGCAAGGCGTGTATCGACTGGCGCTCGGCGGTACGGCGGTCGGCACAGGCATCAACTCCGCGCCCGGCTTCGCCGAAGCGGCTGCCTCCGGGATCGCGAAGTTCACCGGGCTGCCGTTCGTCACCGCACCGAACAAGTTCACGGTTCAGGGCGCCCATGATGCGCTGGTGCAGCTTTCCGGGACGCTTCGCACGCTGGCGGTTTCCCTCTACAAGATCGCAAACGACATCCGCTTGATGTCGTGCGGCCCGCGTGCCGGATTTGCCGAGCTGGACATCCCCGAGAATGAGCCCGGTTCTTCGATCATGCCCGGAAAGGTCAATCCGACCCAATGCGAGGCCCTTGCCATGATTGCCGTGCAGGTGATGGCCAATGACGTGGCGGTGGGCTTCGGCGGTGCCGGCGGTTACCTGGAAATGAACGTCTACAAGCCATTGATGATCTACAACATCACGCATTCGATCACGATCATGACGGACGGCTGCACCAATTTCCGTAAGTTTTTGGTCGAGGGCACGAAGCCAAACCTGAAGAAGATCAGCGAATATGTCGATCGTTCATTGATGTTGGTGACCGCGCTTTCGCCCATCATCGGTTACGACAAAGCATCGAAGATCGCCCACTATGCGATGGACAACGACCTCACGCTGAAACAGGCCGCGTTGAAGTTGGGCTTTGTCAGCGAAGCGGAATTTGATCGCATTGTCGACCCGAGAAAAATGGTGAAGCCTGACGTTGCGATCGATGCCGCGAGTTCCTCCGCGCATTGAACCGCTGACCATGCTCCGGCCCGGCGCGGTTAGCCGCCGGCTGCGGCCGCGCAGCAGGCTGGAGAACCCTGCAGAAAAAGCCGGAGGCCAGGAAGCTCCGATGACTGCGGATGAGCGATGTCAATTGACCCTGGCTTTCGCCAGGGTTCTCTACGTCAATGGACAAGCCACGGAACAGACCGTGAGCGCGGCCGAACGCCTCGCTCGAGTGCTGGGACTGCGCGCTACGATCTTGCCACAGTGGGGCGTGCTGGACCTCTTGATCGACGACAAGCAGGGCAACCCGACGGCCCAGGTGGCGGCCGATCCGGCGGGGGTGGAGATGGACCGCGTGGCTTCTGCCATGCGGGCGATAGACGCCATCGAGCAGGGTCGCCTCACGCCGGGCGCGGCAACGAAAACCATCGTAGAAATTTCGCGCTCGGCGCCGGCGCCGACATGGCTTTTCGCATTCGCTGCAGCAACCGGCGCGGTGGCACTGGCGGTAATCTTCGGCGTCCAGCACATCGCGGCCGCGGCGCTGATATTCGCGAGCGCCGGCGCCGGCGCATTTTTACGCCGCGCATTGGGCCAATTGAGCACAAATCTCCTGCTGCAGCCGTTTTGCGCGGCGGTCCTCGCCGGCATTGTCGGGGCGTTGGCTGTCCGCTACGACCTGAGCTCCTCGTTGCGCCTCGTCGCGGTCTGTCCGTGCATGGTCCTGGTGCCCGGTCCGCATTTTCTCAATGGTGCGCTCGACCTCATCAACGGCCGAATATCGCTCGGTGCCGCCCGCTTGGTCTATGCCGGGCTGATCGTCGTCGCGATCCTGGCGGGGCTTCTGCTCGGGCTGGCGCTGCTCGGCGTATCCTTGCCAACCGACCCAACCGGCAGAGCCATCCCGCTGTGGCAGGACGTGATCGCCGCCGGTGTCGCCGTTGCCGCATACAGCGTGTTTTTTTCCACTCCGCTATATATGTTGCCGTGGCCAATTGCCGTCGGCATGTTCGCCCATGCCTTGCGATGGGCGGCTGTTACGCAGCTTGGTTTCGGCGTGGCGACCGGCGCCTTGGTCGCTTGCATGGCGGTCGCGCTCATCCTCACTCCGATTTCGCGGCGATCGCACATGCCGTTTGCCGCCATCGGCTTCGCTGCCGTGGTGTCGATGATGCCCGGCGTTTACCTGTTCAGGATGGCCAGCGGTCTCCTGCAGATTGCGAGCGGCTCGCCCACGACATTGGATATGCTCAGCGCGACCACTGCCGACGGCCTGATCGCTGCCATGATCATCCTGGCCATGAGCTTTGGTCTCATCGTTCCGAAGTTGGCTGTCGACTACCTGGCAGATCGTTTGCCGCGGACCGCAAACTAAGAAGGGGGATTTCCACCGCTCCAACGGTGCAGGCCTCCGCTTTTTGGGATTACATCTTGTTGCGGACTGTGGCAAATGATGTACAATTCGGTAGGGAAGAGGTCACGCGTTGCGGGGCTTGGCGGCCCGAAAGTAAGTTGCGGGCTGGCGGCCCGAAAGTAATAAGAACAATAAGCCTGTAGCAGCGCAGTCCACATTCCCGGCATCGGCGGTTTTGCCGCGCTCGAGACCGGAGGACTGATTTTCATGACAAGTATCGCTCGACGGTTAGCCAAGTTTGCAATTGGTGCGTATGCCGCTGCTGGTCTCGCGTCACAGGCGCTGGCGGCGTCACCTGATGGAATGAAGCTGTACGTGTTCACGTCGCAGCCACTGGATATCTCGAAAGCGGCGTTGCAGAGCTCGGTAAGCGGGACGGAAAAAATAAAGATTCCCGTCGCTTTTTTTCTGATCAAGCACCCGAAGGGGAATATCCTGTTCGACACAGGGGATAATGATCGCGTCATCAAGGACCCGACCTACTGGGGACCGTTGGCCGGCTTGCTTGACCTCGGCACGAGCGCTGATCTCGCGATCGACACCCAACTCGAAAAGGTCGGGGTCAAGGCGACCGACATCAATTACGTCATTCTCGGGCATATGCACCTCGACCATGCGGGTAATGTCGGCAAGTTCCCGAACGCGACCATCGTAGTTCAAAGGGACGAGATCGCGAACGCGTTCTGGCCAAAGCCGGGTACCGCAGTATCCTACATCACCACCGATTTCGGCATGCTGCGCAACGGCGTCGGCGAGGGAATGACGGGCAAGCAACCGATGATCGAGCTCAATGGCGACCTCGATCTGTTTGGTGACGGAAGCGTCTACGTCCATCGGGCGGTATCGCACACTCCGGGAAGCCAGATCGCCCTCGTCAGGCTGCCGAAAAAAGGCCTGGTGATTCTGACCAGCGACGTTTGCTACCTGGCTGAAAGTCTCAACAAGAACATCCTGCCGAGCATCGGACTGACGTACGACCCGACCGGAATGCTCGACGCCTACGCGTATATCAAACGGACACGCGACACGGAAAACGGTGACGTTATCTTCGCGCATGACCCCGAGACCTTCAACGCGCACAAGCACTCTCCGGAGTACTACGAGTAATACAATCGGCGATGGTCCGTCCTTGATGGTTTGTCATGCGCGGAGGTTGACTGACCCGCGCATGACTTTTTTGCGGTCCAATCAAGCATCTGATCGAAGCGGTGAAAGGCCGGGAAATCCCGCCATGAGCGGCGGGGATGGCAATTCGCCTTGCGGCCTGGGCGGAGCCAACACCTGAACCTGTGACGAGCAAGGGCTGCCAGCGATGAACGCGCAGATCATTGAGGCGCAAAATCTGGTCAAGTGGTACGGGCCGCGCCTGGCGGTTCGAGACGTTTCGTTCTCGGTGACCAAGGGAGAGGTGGTTGGTTTGCTGGGGCCGAACGGCTCCGGCAAGAGCACCATCTTTCGGATCTTGACTGGCTATGTCGCTCCCTCGTCGGGAACCGCCCTCGTGGCGGGCCACGACGTCGACCTGGAATCGCTCGCACTCCGTCAGGTTGTCGGCTACGTCCCTGAAGACGCGCCGCTTTACGATTACATGCGGGTTGAAGAGTTTCTGCGTTTCATGGCGCGGCTCAAGGGGTTGGGCGGCCGCGATGTCGCTGCCCGGGTCGGTGCGGTCGCAGAGCGTCTGCAACTCGGGAACGTCCTCAGCCTGCTGATCGGAAAGCTGTCACGCGGCTACAGGCAGCGCGTTTCCATCGCACAGGCGCTCCTCAACGAGCCGAAGCTCCTGATTCTCGACGAGCCTACGAGTGGGCTTGATCCGAGCCAGGTCATTGTTGTCCGTGATCTCATTCGCGAACTCGCCGGCAAGCAGACGGTGCTGATCGCGTCGCACGTGCTGTCGGAGGTCGAACTGATCGCCAACCGCGTCATGATCCTGCTTGACGGCAGGCTGCTGACGACCGATGCGCTGGCGCACGGCGCGGGGACCCAGCGTTTGCGGTTGCATGTAGTCGGTGGGGATGGAGAAGTGCGCGCCTGCATCGGCGCCGTGGCCGGAGTACATTCGATCACGGTTGAACCGGGCTCGGAGGTGGGGACGGTGCGATATGTCGTGGAAGCGGAGCAGCGACCGCGGTTTGCGCAGGAAGTCGCCGCGGCGCTGGTCTCCCGCGGATTCGCGCTGTCGGAGTTGGTCGCAGTTCCGCCGGACCTCGAGCGGATCTTTCTTGACTTGACCCGACGTCCCGATGAGGCCGCCGCATGAGAGGATTCGCGATCCTTTGGTTGAAGGAGGAAAGGGCGCTCTTCTCCTCGCCGATCGCCTATGTAGTCCTCGCCGCGTTCCTGCTGATCATGGGTTACAGTTTCCTGTTGACGCTTTTCATCGGCCACTCTCCGAGCCTGGTTCACCTGTTTTTTCAGATGTTCGTGCTTTTCTTGCTGACCGTACCGATCATCACCATGCGGCTCGTTGCAGAGGAGCGCAAGCTGCGGACGATGGAGGTTCTCCTTACTTCACCGGTAACCGAAGTCCAGATCATCTTCGCGAAATTTGCGGCGAGCATGAGTCTGCTGCTGCTGATGCTGGCCCTGTCCGGCGTATACCCGATCATACTCGCGATCTACGGCAACCCGGACTGGGGACCGATCTTCAGCGGTTACCTTGGCCTGGTTTTGCTCGGTGGCGCGCTGGTCGCCTTCGGGCTGCTCACGTCGTCATTGACCACGAACCAGATCATCGCGGCGCTGCTGTCACTGAGCGTCTTTCTGCTGCTCTGGATCATCGACGACTTCGGCTACCTGCTGCCCGACCCTTTCGACGCGCTGGTCACGGACCTGTCGCTTTCGATTCACTTCAAGCCGTTTGCAACAGGCTCGTTGTATTTGTCCGACGCCGCCTTTTATCTCACGGCGATGCTGCTTGCGCTTTTCCTCAGCGTCCGCGCCCTGGCGTGGCGTTGACCCGAACAGGATCCGAACGTGTTCCGCATCTCCGCTTGGATTATTCTGGCAGCCGCGCTTGCGTTGTCCGCCGTCGTTTTCGGGGCGCTCGGCGTGTCGGGATATTGGGACAGCTGGGGGGCGAACAATCTGTTCTTCGCGGCGTGGTGCGCGGCGGTGCTACTGTTGTTCGTGCTGGCGCTTCGGTTGCATCTGCGGACCCGGGGCCCGCGATATCGGGCGGTGCTCTGGAATGCGCTGCTCGCGGGTGCCGCGATATTTGTCGCCTGTCTGGCGAACGTCGCCGTGTTCCGGCATGACGCCCATTTCGACGTCAGCCACGAGCGGGCCAATACACCGCCTCCACAGTTCGAGGCAGTCCTCGCAGGGCTTCCGTCGGACATCTCGCTGACCTATTTCTACAACGCGGGCGATGAGAACGCGCTCAAGGCCAAGGACCTGCTGACGATCGCGTCGCGGGAGAACCATCGTTTTCATTTCCTCGCCGTGGACCTCGACAAGGCGCCCGCGACTGCCCGGGAGTTCGGGGTTCACGCCTACAACACCGCGGTGTTGCAAGCCCAGGACCGCCGGGTAGTCGTGGACAATACCGTAGATCTCGCGCAGTTCGCCTACGCAGCGCTGCGCGTGCTCAAGAAGCAGATCGATGTTGTCTGCCTTGTGACCGGGCACGGCGAGGGCGTTCCCGATGACTCAACGCATGTTCATTACAGCCACGTCGAGACCTTGCAGGGCCACGATGTGCCCGGCGCCGGCGACGTCCTGGAAGGGGATCCGGACGGTCTCGATAGGTTCCAATTGGCCGTGACGACGCTCGGTTACACCGTCCGCAGGATTCTGCCGGCGACCCTGACGGTCATTCCACCGGACTGCGCGGTTGTTGCGGAGATTGGCCCGCGCCAGGCCTTGGCGCCGAGCGAAGCCCTGCTGCTGTCGGCTTACCTCGTGGGCGGCGGCCGGTTGCTTCTCATGATCGACGCGGAATACCAGATCGGTTCAGGGCTCAAAGGGCTTCTCGGCAAACTGGGCCTCTCGTCCGAGCCTGCCGTCGTGATCGATCCGCTCAATCATTACGGCAGCGAGGACGACAAGGTTGCCGTGCCGTATTATCCGCCGCATCCGATCACCAACCGATTGGCGATGACGATCTTTCCAAACGCGCGTCCGATTCACCTCGCCCCTCCGCCGGCCGGCGTGACGGTCAGCATTCTCGCGTCCAGCAGCAAGGACAGCTACTTGCGTCCCTCGACGCAAACCTCGGATGCGGCGAAAGCGGCCGACGCCGGTGACGCGGGGTCACCCGGAGAGGGACCAAATGTTCTGGCAGTCGCGGTCGAAGGGCATTGGCCCGATGCTCCGGCAGCCGCCGCCGCCAAACCGTTCCGGCTGGTCTTTGTCGGCAACAGCAATTTCGCCGCCAATTCCTATTTCGCATATGTCTCGAACGGCGATCTCGCCGTCCGAACGATACGCTGGCTTGCGGGCGATGAGGCCGCTGCGGCGGTAACGCCCCAGAAACTAAGCCTGGAGCGGATCACGCTGACGCGCGAGCAGATGCGCAACATCTTCATCCTGGTCGAGCTGATCCTGCCGCTGAGCTTGGTCCTGATGGGAGGGATCGTCTGGTGGAGGCGGCGTTGACGCGATCGCTCCGGGGCTACGTGCTGCCGGCCGCAGCCGTCCTGCTGGTCGCATTCATCGCGGCTCTGGCGTTCACGGGCAAGCCGCCCGGCATGGACGTCGGCAATTTCAAATCGCAGGGGATCGTTGCTGCGTCGCCCTCCTCTATCGTCCGGATCGAGCTCACGCAGGGTAAGGATCGCTCGGTATTCCATCGCCTGGACCCGACATCGTGGGCGTTCGATCAGTCGACAGCGGCGCGACTGCCGGACGAACTGGCGTCGCATCTGGAGTCCGCACTGCGTTTCATGCACGTCTCGACAGCGGCCCGTACGATCGACCCGGCTGAATACCAGGGATCGACCTTCGCCGATTTTGGACTCGATCCGCCCGCCTATGTGGTCTCCCTCGTTGCGGCCGATCACTCCACCATCGTCGCGGACTTCGGGACGCTCAACCCGTCCGGGACGTCGCAATACGTCCGGCTGCTAGGCCAGCCAACGCTCTATCTCCTCCCGCGTTATGTGGGCGCGGAGTGGCAACTGACGGCCGATATGGCCAAGCGGCTGCGACCGCCGACGGCCGGCAGCCCAGCCGTCGCTCCGACTTCTGCCGACCGATTTTCGGCATTGTTCTTGCCGACATCGATTGATCAAGTCTGGGCCGTCGAGATTGTTTACGGCGGCGCGCTGCATCGCCTCGAGCGCGATAGTTCTGGTAACTGGTTTCTTCATGTCGGCGAACACACCCATGCTGCGAGTTTCACCCACGTCGCAGACCCTGCGAAGGCGAGCATCATCGCGGCGGCGCTGGAGGCTTTCGAGCAGACCCAGATTGAGACGCTGGTCGCGCGCCATTCGAGCGGCGGCGACATCGATCGCTACGGCTTGAGCCGCCCGACCGTTATCGCTTTGCTTTATGCCCGGGATAGTTCGTTTCCGTTGGCGCGGATCGAGATCGGCGGCATGGCCGAAGACGGTTTCAGTCGCTATGCTCGGCTATCCCAGGATGGCGATGTGGTGCAGATCGCCGGCTACGAGGCCGAGCGGCTCGTCGGGCTTTTAAAGGCCGTTGGAGCTGTTCCGTGAAACTCCAAGGTGTCGTGGTCCGCTCTGCCGCCGTCACTATCGTCGCCGTGACTGTGACGGGTGCTCTTGCGCCCGGCGCAGCGGCGCATCAGATCAACCTGTCGAATGCCCGCGTCGAGCTTGGGTCCGACCGAATCGTGAAGCTGGAGGTCGCGCTCAAGGGCAGTGACGTCGACAGGGCGGTCCGAACGAGGGTCTTCGACGAGCAGAACGGTCTCGTTGACGCCGCGTGGCTCGCCGCTTCGTCCGGCCCGATCGCCGCCTATATCACGTCGCATGCCCAGGTCCAGGGCGCCGACGGCACGCCCTGTCAGGCCGGTCCCGTCAAGGTCGATCCCGATCAGGACGGGGTCATCGCTCGCCTTGCCTGGTCGTGCCAGCAGGTAACCGGCGACCTGATTTACCGATCGACCGTGCTTATCGATATCGATTCATCGGCGAAGCAGGTCGTGCTCATCGGCGCAGGCTCGAATGCGTCGCAGGCCTTGCTGGACGCCTCCCAGACCGATCTGAGGCTGACCGCTCCGCCACCCGGCTTGTTAGACGTAATCCGAAGCTACATCGAAGCGGGCATCGAGCACATCTTTCTCGGCTACGATCACATCGCGTTCCTGATCGCAATCGTGCTGTGGGCACGCACGCTCTGGCCGGTCATCAAGATCGTTACCGCCTTCACATTGGCGCATTCCATAACCTTGTCACTCGCAACCCTGCAGATCGTCGTCATCCCGAGTTCGATCGTGGAACCGGCGATCGCCGCCTCGATCGTCTATGTGGCGGTCGAGAATTTTTTTTCGTGCAACGTCGATCGTCGCTGGCACGATACCTTCGTGTTCGGGTTGATCCATGGCTTCGGCTTCGCCTCTGCACTCCAGGAGTTTGGACTGCCGCGAGGTGCCGTCGTGCCGGCTTTGGGTGCCTTCAATCTCGGCGTCGAGCTTGGACAGGTCGCGATCGTGTCGATCGTCATCCCGGTGCTTGCCGGTTTTGATCGCCTCCTGGCGACGGACCGTGACGTGGCCCCCGCACGGACGGCCGCTTTGGTCTATAGCCTCTCGGGCATCATCGCGGTCCTGGGCTTTTATTGGATCCTCGATCGTACCATTCTGGCGTGATGCAAGGCCCTCCCCGACGGCCTCGACGCGCTCGCGGGGGCCGCTTACCTCATGAAATGAGCGGACACTGGCCAATAACGAGCCCCCGCGTCCCACTTATCGTCAACGATTGGCGTTTGTGATCCTCGGCGACCCGACAGAGAATTGCTACATTGCGAGATAACGCCGGCGGATATCTTCATTTCCGGCAAGGCCAGCCGTATCCTGGCGATGCACCACCTTTCCTCTATCGATGACAAGCGCTTCCTCAGCAATCCGTAAGCAGAAATGCATGTTCTGCTCGGCGATCAGGATAGTGGCGCCACTCGCTCCCAGTTCCCGCAGTACCTTGCTGATCGTGGCGACCACGATCGGAGCTAGGCCTTCGCTCGGTTCGTCGAGCAGCAAGACCAAAGGATTGCCCATCAAGGCACGCGCGATGACCAGGAGTTGTTGTTCGCCGCCGGACAGGCGGCCCGCCTCGCGCGACTGTAGTTTTGCGAGCGAACGGGAAGGTCTCCCAGATGCGCGCCAGGTTCCAGTCTCGCCGTCCGTCGGGACCGTCCTTTGCCGCGATCAGGAGATTGTCCTCCACGCTGTGCTCGGGAAACACCTGCCGGTCCTCAGGCACGTAGGCGAGGCCGAGCCGGGCACGCGCGTGCGGCGGGGCGTGGGTGATATCGCGGCCGGCGAAGAAGATGCGGCCGCGCCTTACCGGCACGACTCCCGCAAGCGTCTTCATGGTCGTGCTCTTGCCCGCGCCGTTGCGCCCGAGCAGCGCCAGCGTGCGCTTCTCCTGAAGGGCGAGATCGACATCGAACAGGATCTGGCTCGCGCCGTAGAAGGCGCTCAATCCTTCGGCGCGCAGGAGGTCCGTCATGCCACGTCCTCCGTGCCGAGATAGGCTTCGATCACAGCCTTGTTGTTCCGGATCTCGTCCGGTGTGCCTTCGGCCAGGACGCGGCCGTAGCACAGCACGCGGATGGTATTGGCGACCCGGAAGACGATGTCCATGTCGTGTTCGATGAAGATCAGCGTGAGCTTGCGACCTTCCCACAGATCGCGCACGCGCTCGATCATGCGCCAGCGCTCGTCCGGGCCCATGCCGGCCGTTGGCTCATCGAGCAGAAGCACCCTCGGTTCGAGCGCAAGCGCGATGGCGATATCGAGCAGCTTCTGGTCTCCGTGGGAGAGGATCGCGGCTTCTACATTCGGAACCTGCGTCAGGCCGACCAGCTCCATCACTTGCTCTGCTCGCTCGCGTACGCCGGGTGGTGGAAAGCGGTGGGAGAGATTGCCCCACTGACCGATATGGGCGGTAACTGCGGCCATCAGGTTCTCCATCACCGTCATGGTCGGAAAGCAGCTCGCCACCTGAAAGGCCCGCCCGATGCCCTGGTGCATCCGTTCGCTCCTGGAGAGACGAACGATGTCCTGACCGTCGAGCAGCACTTGGCCGGAGTCGGGCGGGAACGCGCCGCTGATCAGGTTGAAGAAGGTGCTTTTGCCGGCGCCGTTTGGGCCGATCACCGCCGAAAGCGACCCTGACGGAAACGCCAGCGACACATCGTCGATTGCCCGCAGGCCACCGAACGCCTTGGTGAGATTTTTGATCTCGAGCTTCATCGCGAGCGTCCGGGCCGGGCCAGCCTGAGAAAATCGAGCACGCCGCGGCGGAGGCCGAGCGTGAAGGCCAGGATCACGATCCCCAGCACCAACCCTTGATATTCGGTGAAGCGTGTCACCACATCGTTCAGCGCGAGCAGTATCATCGCGCCGAGGACGGGTCCGAGGAAGCTGTTGATGCCGCCCAGCATGACGGCAAAGATCGCCTGGCCGGAATTCGGCCAGTCCGCGAGTTCGGGATAGGCGCCCGAGACGAACAGCGCAGCCAGCACGCCGCCTAATCCTGCGAAGGCGCCGGCGATCGTAAATGCCCAGAGCCGGGCTCGCCACAGAACGATCGCCCAGGAAGCTGGCGCGGTTCTCGTTGTCGCGGATCATGCGCAAGCGTCTGGCCGAACGGGCTCGCCGAGACGTGGCGCAGCGCCAGCAGGCCGAGCACCGCCACGATCGTGCAGAATTGGTAGAGATGCAGCTGCGAGGCGAGCTCGAAGCCGAAGATCTCACGGCGCGGGATGCCGCCGCGCAGGCCCTGGTCGCCGCCGGTGAAGCTCTGCCAGGAGATGATGACGCTGTAGAACAGCATTTGCACTGCGAGCGTGATGAAGGCGAAGTAGTCCGTGCCGAGGCGTACGCAGATTGCGCCGACGCAGAGCGCGGCAAAGGTCGTGATCAAAATCGCGAGTACAGCCGCGACGGGCAGCAAGAGGTCGGTCATCTGCATCATCAGCGCGAAGGAGTAGGCGCCGAGGCCGTAGAACATGCCGTGGCCGAACGACACCATGCCGGTGTTTCCGACCAGCAGGTTGAGCGAGGTTGCAAACAGCGCCATGGCGGCTCAGGCGGATGACGAAATCCTCGAAGGCGGGGCTGCGATGCAGCAGCGGGATCACCAGCACCACGATCAGCGCAATTGCGGCGATCGCCACCTCGCGCAACGCGGGGCGGTTGCTCACAACCGGCGCCCGAACAGGCCCTGCGGACGCAGCAGCAGGATGGCGATCATCACGATGTAAATCAGGCCATCGGTGAATTTGGGGAAGCCGATCGTGCCGAAGCCGCGGACCATGCCGATCAGCAGCGCCGAGACCAGCGCTCCCGCAATGGAGCCCATGCCGCCGATCACCGTGACGATGAAGCTCTCGATCAGGATCGAGAAGCCCATGCCGGGCGACAGCGAGCGCACGGGGGCCGCGAGTGCGCCTGCCAGCCCCGCCAGCCCGCCGCCGATGGCGAAGACGATCGCGAAAAGCAGCGTCGTGTTGACGCCCAGCGCCGAAACCATCTGGGGGTTGATCGCGGCGGCGCGCACCGTCTTGCCGAACCGTGTCATCGAAAGGCCGAGGCCAAGCACGATCGCGATCAGCGCGGCGATGCCGATCAGCACGGCGTAAAAGGGCGGCACCACGCCGCCCGCGATGAAGAGCGGCGGCACCTGGAACGCTGTCGGCATCCCCATGGCGTGGAACTCGGGCCCCCAGACGATCTTCACGAGGTCGTCGAAGATCAACACCACGGCGTAACAGATCAGGAGCTGCATCAGCACGTTGGAGCCGTAGACGCGACTGATCAGGACGCGCTCGAACAGCACGCCGAACAGCGCCATCGCCAGCGCTCCCGACAGCACCGCAAGAGCGTAGCTGTCGGTTGCGCCGAGCGTGGTATAGGCGACGTAGCCGCCCAGCATGTAGAAGGTGCCGTGGGCGAAGTTCACGATCTTCAATACGCCGAAGATCAGGGTCAGGCCCGCAGCGACGAGGAACAGCAACATTCCCACGATCAGCCCGCTGGTGGTCTGGGTGACCACGCAGGCGGGTGTCGTGAGGCAAGCGCCGAGCGTGCTGAGATCCATCTCAGATGTACTTCTGCTGCTTCTTCCACTCCGTCTCGAACTCGATGATCTTGCCCCAGTCGGCGGCCTTGACATCGACGATGAACGGCTCCTTCGTCGTGGTCTGGCCCCAGCCTATGGCGTAGCCGATCGTCGTGTGGTCATCGCGCATGGTGATCGTTCCGTCGGCACCGAACGGCGTGTTGATCTTCATGCCCGTGAGGGCCGCGGCCAGAGCCTTGCCGTCGAGCGAGTTGGCCTTCTTGATGGCTTGCTCGTAGAACTGCATCGCCACGGAGTTTTGCCACGACCAGTTGGTCGGCCGCTCGTTCCACTTCTTGAGGTAGGCTTGGCCCCATTCCTTGTTGGCGGGCGTATCCGGAAAGGTCTCGAGGTAGCGCGTCGCCGACTGAATGCCGGCCGGCAGATTCTTGATGGCGGCCAGCACGGGATAGTCGACGTTGGGCGTCGCCACCGCCATCTGCGAGAACAGCGCATAGATGTTGCCCTGGTTCACGAACGCCGAGAGGTCGCCGGCATACAGAAGCGTAAACAAAGCTTGCGGCTTGGCCTGAATCAGCTTGGTGATGACTTCCGTGAAATCGGGCTGGCCGAGTTTGGGCCAGGCATCGGTGACGATCTCGACGTCCGGCTTGAACTGCTTGAAGAACTGCAGGTACTGCGCGGTGGTGTCGCGACCGTAGGCGTAGTCCGGCGAGCAGGTCGCCCACTTGTTGAGCTTCTTGGCATTGGCGAATTCGGCCAGATGGATGCTGCCGGCCACTGCATCGTGCACGCCCTGACGCGCGACGCGGAAGGCGGTGGGCGCGCGGATCTTGGGATCGGCGGTCAGCGACGAGGTCTCGCTGTTGGTGTGAATGCAAGCGATGCCGAGGTCGCGCACGACTTCCTGGACCGCGAAGGAGGCGGACGAGGCCTCGGCGTCGACCAGCAGCTCGCAGCCCGTGGTGTTCACCAGCTCACGCGCAATACGGGCGGCCTCCTGGGGCTGCCCCTTCGAATCGCGGAAGACGAATTCGATCGGCCGGCCGAGAAAGCCGCCGGCGGCGTTGATGCGATCCTGCTCGATCATCAGTGAGTTGCGGGAGGAGGTGCCGAGCAGCGCGATCGGCCCCGACAGGATGCTTTGCATTCCGATGCGCAACGTATTGGCCTGTGCCCTTGCCACCCAAGGGGCGGCCAGCAGGCTGGCCGCACCACCGGCCAGCATGGCGCGACGAGTAATGAATCCGCTCATTGAACTGTACCTCCCATGAAGCCAGCCCCAACCTACGTTTAACGTGGCCCGGTTTGAGATATTCGGCTGCTTTTTCCCGAGGCTACCGATCTTAGATCGGCGATAGCGTTTTAATCAAGCTGGCGTTGGTTGGCTCGCACCTGATTGGAGACGCGGCCGGCAGGCCGTCATCAATTCCGCGAGCGAAATCCTCGACTTCGGAGAGTGCACCGCGTCCACGGTCAGTTTGACGTTTCTCAGTATCTCGCCGGCTGGGCATCCCCGCTCGACGAGTACGTCGAATAGCGCGGCAAGTTTGGTCAACTCGTAAACCCGCTCACCGGATCCAACGATCGGTCTCTGCTTTGCGCCGTTCGAAACCGCGCGCAAAGCGGAGGATCTTTCGGGCTGCCCGGAATAGCGCAACTGAACCTGCCTTTGAATACCACACGGTTCGAAGCTTCTGTCACTTGGCGTCGGCGCACGATAACAGCTTTTCCGATCGCCCGTAGGCTCAGGGGGCTGGGCTCCGGCTTCCCTGGGCCGCAAATGCAGCAGTTTTATCCAAGACCTGGCCCCCGATGAGGGGCAGCTTGTCCGGCCGGGACCCGCTGTTCGTCCGTTTCAGACCTTCACAAGGACCACGCCGCGCGCGAGGCTTGGGGCTGGTGTCGTGCGCTGCGAGGCAAAGCAGGCGATCCGCTCACCTAAGAATGGCGGATGCCGAAACGGCCGGAGGAAGATCATTCGAGGGAGGCCGCCATGGTGGGAAGGCTGATTCAGATCACCCCATCAGCTTATCAATATCCGTTGATCTTCAAGCAATTGTGGCACACGCCGCGCGTGCAGGCGCCGGACCAGGAGGTCGTTTACCGCGACCTGAAGCGCTTCACCTATCTCCAGATCAAGGAGCGGATCGGCCGTCTCGCGTCGGCGCTGAGCAAAGCGGGGGTTGTGCCCGGTGACACCGTGGGCGTGCTCGACTGGGACAGCAACCGGTTTCTCGAAGCTTTCTTCGCGATCCCGATGATGGGCGCCGTGTTGCAGACGGTGAATGTCCGTCTGTCACCCGAACAGATCGCCTACACCATCGACCACGCCGGCGCCTCGACGCTTCTCGTCAACGATGAGTTCGTCGGATTGGTGGAGGGGCTGAAGGCCCAATTGCCGAAGGTCAAACGGCTGATCGTGATGTCGGACCGGCCCGCGCCGCAGACCGGCGGTCTGTCCTTCGTCGGCGAATATGAAAGTTTGCTTGCCGCGGCTCCGCCTGACTACGATTTTCCCGATTTCGACGAGAACACCCAGGCGACCACGTTCTACACCACCGGCACGACCGGACTGCCCAAGGGGGTCTATTACAGCCACCGGCAACTCGTGCTGCACTCGATCTGCGGGTTGGCGCTGTTCGGCATGGCGGGGGAGCAGGGACGATTTTCGCGCGATGACGTCTACATGCCGATTACGCCGATGTTTCACGTCCACGCCTGGGGCTTTCCCTGGTCCGCGACGCTCGCCGGCGTCAAGCAGGTCTATCCCGGACGCTACGAACCGGCGATGCTGGTCAAGCTGATCAAGAGCGAGGGCGTCACCTTCACCCACGGCGTGCCGACCATTCTGCAGATGTTGCTCGACGCCGCCGCCAAGGCGAATGTCGATCTGAACGGCCTCAAGATGGTGATCGGCGGTTCGGCCTTGCCGAAGGCGCTGGCCAAGCGGGCGCTTGCCGCGGGCATCGATATCTTCGCGGGCTATGGGATGTCGGAGACCGGCCCGCTTGCCGCGGTGTCCCACGTTCGATCGAAGGATCTGACCGGCGATCCCGACGGAGAGGTCGAGTTCCGCGCCAGGGCCGGCATCGCCGGTCCGCTGGTGGATCTGCGCATCGTCGACGCCGACATGAATAGCGTGCCGCATGACGGCAAATCCGCCGGCGAGATCGTGATCAGGGCGCCATGGCTCACCCAGGGTTATTTCAACAATCCCGAAGGCTCGGAGCAACTCTGGGCCGGGGGTTACCTGCACACCAGCGATATCGCCGTGGTCGACGCCAACGGCTCCGTGCACATCACCGACCGCATCAAGGACGTGATCAAGACCGGCGGCGAGTGGGTCTCGTCGCTGCAGATCGAGGATTTGATCTCGCAATGTGCCGGCGTTGCGGAGGCGGCCGTCATCGGCGTCAAGGACGAGAAATGGGGCGAGCGGCCGCTTGCGCTGGTGGTCAAGCGGGCGTCGGATGCGAACGGCATCAGCGAGGCCGCCATCAAGGACCATCTCAAGGTGTTCGCCGACAAGGGCGCGATCTCGAAATACGGCATTCCGGAGAAGATCATCTTCATCGACAGCATTCCCAAGACCAGCGTCGGAAAGGTCAACAAGAAAGAGCTGCGCGAACGATACGGCGACACGTAGCCGTTCGAACACGACCGCGGAAAGACCACGGAGGAAGAGATGGGCAACCTCACCCTTGCCGGATTGAACGAAAGAATAGGACAGGAGCTCGGCATGTCCGATTGGGTCACGATCGACCAGCCGCGTATCGACACGTTCGCCTCGTGCACCGGCGACCGTCAATGGATTCATATCGACATCGAAAGAGCGAAACGTGAAAGTCCATTCCGCGGTCCGGTCGCGCATGGCTATCTGACGCTGGCGATGGTGGCTCCGCTCGCGATGCAAATCGGCGTCATCCCGACCGATGCCGCCGCCGGGCTGAATTACGGAATCGACAAGGTTCGCTTTCTGGCTCCCGTTCCGGCCGGGGCGCGAGTCAGGCTGCGCGTTGTCCTTGCCGGGATCGAGCCGAGGGACGGCGGTCAGATGATCATGAAGACCCAGAACACGCTGGAAGTGGAGGGATCGGAGAAGCCTGCTCTGATTGCCGAGACGCTGGCGCTTCTGATCCCCGCGGCGGGAGCACGACGGCAATGAGCACGGAAAATCGCGAGCAAATTTCGCCGATGGAAGGGATCTCCGAAGACGCATCCCGAAATACGCTGGCGCTCAATCCCCTTGTCGGCATCCGGGGCCAGGATCTGGTCGAAAGCGCCGGTGTCCTGTTCAAGGCTATCGTCAACGAGCCGAAGGTCGCAACGGAGCAATGGCTCTCATTCCTGGGTGAGCTCGGCTCCATCGTCGCCGGCAAGTCGGAGCGTGCGCCGAAGGCAAGTGACAGGCGATTCTCCGACGCCACCTGGAAGGAGAGTGCGCTTCACAGCGGATTGCTCAAGGCATATCTCGCCTGGGGCGATGCCGTCGGCGGTCTGGTCGACAAGACCAGTTTGAGCGAGATCGACAAGGCAAGGGCGCATCTGGTGACGGAAATCCTGATCGATGCCCTGGCTCCGACCAATGCGATGCTGACCAATCCGGCCGCGGTGCGCAAATTCGTGGATACCGGCGGCCGAAGCCTGTGGTCCGGACTGAAGAACTATCTCGACGATCTCGCCAAAAACGGCGGCATGCCGTCGATGGTGGATCAGAGCGCCTTCAAGGTCGGCGAAACTCTGGCGATCACGCCGGGCGGGGTCGTTTTTCGCAGCGAATTGCTGGAGCTCATACAGTATACGCCGACGACGCCGAAGGTGAGAAAGCGGCCGCTTGTGATCACTCCACCGCAGATCAACAAATACTACGCGCTGGATCTGTCGCCGGACAAAAGCATGGTCCGCTTCCTGCTCGACAGCGGCATTCAGGTGTTCTGCGTCAGCTGGCGCAATCCCACGACGGCGCATCGTGAATGGGGGCTCGATACCTATGTCGCGGCGCTTGATGAAGCTGTCGATGTTGCGCGGGACCTAACCGGCAGCGACAATATCTCGATGATGGGGTCCTGTTCCGGAGGCATTACCTCGACGGCTTATTTCGCGACGCTCGGAAGTGCGACGCAACAGAAGATCAGGAATATGGTGCTCGCGGTCTGCCTGCTCGATCCGAACACCGCCGACGAAAGCGCCTTCGGCTGCCTGATGACACCGGAGACGATGCGCGCGGCCAAGGAAGCCTCCCGGCTGCGCGGCATGGTCGACGGCCACGAACTGGCGCGCATGTTCGCGTGGATGAGGCCGAACGACCTGGTCTGGAACTACTGGGTCAACAACTACCTGCTCGGCAACCAGCCGCCGGCCTTCGATATCCTCTACTGGAATGCCGACACGACCCGGCTTCCGGCCGGTCTGCATGGCGACTATCTCGATCTCTATTTCACGAATCCGTTCGTCAATACCGGAAAGCTCACGTTAAACGGCAAGACGATCGACATGAGCAGGATCAAGGCCGACAGCTACGTCGTCGCTGGACTGACCGACCACATCACGCCCTGGAAGGGTGTGCATAAGACCGCTCAGATCATGGGCGAGGGGACGACCTTCGTGCTTTCGAATAGCGGTCACCTCCAGAGCCTCATCAATCCGCCGACCAATCCGAAGGCCTCCTTCATGATCGGGACGGTCAATCCATCCGGTCCGGACGCGTTCGTCGCCGCAGCCGAAAAGCGAAAGGGAAGCTGGTGGCTCGACTGGCGCGATTGGCTGCAGGCGAGATCGGGCGACGAGGTTACGGCGCCGGCGTCGCTGGGGAGCGAACGCCATCCCGTCCTCGCCGCAGCTCCGGGGACCTACGTCTTTGACTGACGATCCCGCAGGAAAGAACCGAAGCGTGGCGCCGGCGATCGAAGCGCGGCAAATCGCGATTGATGGGCAGATGCTGCAGGTTGCCATCAGGCACAGCAACGGCCGATTGCCGCCGCTGTTGCTGTTCAACGGAATCGGCGCCAACTGGGAGTTGGCGAAGCCATTCCTGGAAGCACTTACGAGCACGACGGCAATTATCTTTGATGTGCCCGGCATCGGCGGCTCGCCGAGGTCGCTGTTGCCGTATCGGCCATCGACGCTGGCGCGGCTTGCCGCCCGTCTCGTTGCGGAACTTGGCTACGCGGAGATCGACGTCGCCGGCGTGTCGTGGGGAGGTGGAATCGCGCAGCAGTTCGCGCATCAATATCCAAAGCTGTGCCGGAGGCTGGTGCTCGCTGCAACGGCGCCCGGTGTCACCATGGTGCCGGGAGGCCCCTCCGTACTTTGGAAGATGCTGACGCCACGCCGCTACACCGACAAGGAATACATGAACAGGATTGCGGCGGACCTGTATGGAGGCGCCTTTCGCAGCGACCCGTCACTGATCGGCCGGCATGCGGCAACGATGCATGGCGTGCGCAACCTCGGATACCTGTACCAGCTTCTTGCCGTCGCGGGCTGGACCAGTCTGCCGTGGCTGTGGTCGCTGCCGCAGCCGACCCTCGTTCTGATGGGGCGCGACGATCCACTGGTCCCGCTGATCAATGGTCACATCCTGGCGGGCCTGATCCCGAACGCTGAGCTCCAGATGATCGATGACGGGCACCTGTTCATCGTGACGCGGCCGGCGGAAACCGCCGGCATCATCGAGGCATTTCTGGCCGACGCGAGCAGGCATGTCGAGCCATCATCTCCGCTCTCCCGAATGGCCAATTGGGTCGGAGGTCTCGTTTCGAGGTTCGGAGAAGGCCGCGATGTCCAAGCGCAGCAAGAGGGGAGAAAATAATGGCACAGGCTGGCCTCGCTACCTAACGCAGGGAGAAACCGATGGCGACTCAGCACGCAAAAACGATCGGAAAACCGGACTATACGCCGCCTCCCATCGAAGGCGACTTCTACAGGATAGCTGCCGTGCTGAACGAGAGCGAGCGGGCGCTGCTCAAGCGTGTTCGCGAGTTCACGGAAGGCGTCATCGCGCCGGTGATCGAGGATTATTGGAGCCGGGATGCATTTCCTTTCGAGATCATCCCTGACATGGCGGAGGTCGGTATCGGAGGGGTGGGCTATCAGGGATACGGCGCCGCCGGCGGCAGCTGGCTGCTGAACGGCCTTGTCGCGATGGAATTGGCACGTGTCGATTCATCGGTCGCGACGTTCTGGGGCGTGCACACTGGCCTTTCGGCGGGCTCGATCTATTTGTGCGGGGACGAGGAGCAGAAGCAGCGCTGGCTGCCGCCCATGATGCGCTTCGACAAGATCGGCTCGTTTGGCTTGACGGAGCCGCTGGTGGGGTCGGCGACATCAGGTGGAATGATGACGACATGTCGCCGCGAAGGCGACGTCTGGATCCTCAACGGCCAGAAGAAATGGATTGGGAACGCCACCTTCGCCGACATCAACGTGATCTGGGCGCGCGAGGAAGGCTCGAACCAGGTCAAGGGCTTTGTGGTAGGAAAGGACAATCCGGGCTTCTCTGTCGAAAAGATCAAAACCAAGATGGCATTGCGGGTCGTCCAGAATGGATTGATCACCCTGAACGACTGTCGCGTTCCCGAGGCCGACCGCTTGCACAACGCCAACTCGTTCAAGGATACCGGCAAGGTTCTCAGGATGACGCGTACCGGCGTGGCGTGGTTCGCCGTAGGCTGCCAGATGGGAGCATACGAGCATGCGCTTCGCTATGCGACGGAGCGGACGCAATTCGGGAGGCCTATCGGCGGCTTCCAGCTCGTCCAGGATCTGCTGGTGCGCATGCTTGGCAACGTCACCTCGACCCAGGCGATGATGCTCCGTCTCGCGCAACTTCAAGACGAAGGTGTGATGCGCGACGAGCATGCATCGCTCGCGAAGGCGTTCTGCACGGTCAAATGCCGCGAAACCGTCGGCTATGCGCGCGAGTTGCTCGGCGGCAACGGCATCCTGCTCGAGAACCACATCGGACGCTTCGTCGCCGATGCCGAGGCAATCTACTCCTATGAGGGTACCAGGGAGATGAACACGCTGATCGTCGGCAAGTCTATTACGGGATTGAGTGCCTTCGTATGACGCCAACCTGATTGGCCGCTCCTGGCGCGAAGCGGACGTCCGCCAGGACGCCGGGTTGCCCAAGAGCCGGGAGCGGCCGCGTTTTCGCGGGAGGCAGGTTGATTGCCGCGGCAAACAGGCTAAGCACAACGGCCGCCGTTATCCTGCCGGCCTTTTGCCGGCCCCGCGCCCACGTCGACAGGCTCGACATCTTCAACTCTGCAAATTCACCTCATCCTGCGTTGGTCAATCCGCATGCTTCCGGCGATGTCTGCTCAATGAGCCGGTCAGGCAACGTCTGGGATAATGCGGCGATGGAGGGCTTCTTCTCGTCGTTGAAGGCCGGGCGGACTGCGCGCAGAACGTACCGAACGGGGGACGACGCCAAGGCCGACGTCTTCGATTATATCGAGCGCTTCTATCCGAAACGTCGGCACTCGACGATCGGATATTTGAGCCCTATGGAGGCCGAACGGCAGGCCGGATCAGCTTAACCGGGTGTCAACCGAACCGGGTGCAGTTCACTTTGCAAGGTCAATACGTTCGCGAAGATTGGGACCTGATAAAAGTTTTGTGCGCTTGCAACGGCGTTCCTTTTGACCCGGAGAAAGAATAAGTCGTGATGGGCATTGGGAGACAGGTCGATGCTGTAGCTGGATGAGTTCAAAGGACGCTGGCTGCGCCACATGGAGTTTTTGACGGCCTGAAGATTTTTGCCTTGGAAACGATTGACCGCTCGCCACACACGCAACAACATAAATCGCTCTAAAACTGGCTCTTTCAGCTGTGGCTGTTGGCCATCGACGCATCGTGCCCAAAAAAAGCGCTTGCCTATTTCAATTGTATCTAATATTTTTGATCATGATTAAAGTCTGGGAAGGTGGAGGAGTTTGCTGCGCGATGTAAAACGCAGTCGCCGTCCGCGTTAGGAACGCAGGGGATACGTAGACATGATCAGAGGATTGCTTGTCGCTGCCGCGCTCGTCGCTCAACTTGCTACCGCCGGCGCGGCTGAGTTCAAACTTTCGGCGCCGCCCAAGGTTGCCATGATTTATCTGAATGCCAAGAACGACGGCGGCTGGCAGCAGGCGGTCGACGAGGCGCGTCAGAAGATCGAGAAAGCAATCGGCATTCAGATCGCTTATGTCGAGAGCATACCGGACGACGCAGCCAAGATCACTCCCGCGGTCGAACGCTATATCCAGCGCGGCTACAACATCATAATCGGCACCTCCTTCGGCTATTCGGACGCATTTAAGACGCTGGCGCAGAAACATCCGGATGTGGCGTTCATTGACATTTCCGGCACGCAACATGGGCCGAATCTGGGGTCGGTCTACGGTCGCACCTATGAGAGCCAATATCTGTGCGGCATGGCGGCGGGGGCCATGTCGAAATCGGGCAATATCGGTTTCGTGACGGCGCATCCGCTTGGTCTCGTCAACTGGACCATCAATGCCTATGCACTGGGCGCCCAGGCGGTGAACCCCAAGGCCGTGGTCCACGCCGTCTTCACTGGCGCGTGGGACGATCCGGTAAGGGAGCGGGCTGCTGCCAGCGCACTTATCGATCAGGGTGCTGATGTCCTGGGACAGAATATCGATACGCCCACAACGCAGATCGTGGCGCAGGAGCGCGGTATTTACGGAACGGGCCACGACCGCGATTTTCGCGAGTTCGCGCCCAAGGCTACCCTGTGCTCGTCTGTCTGGGTGTGGGACCGCTTCTTCGTCCCTGAAATCAAGAAGATCGCGGCCGGAAAATGGACGCCCAATCAGTACGGCGAATTCCCGGGGATCAAGGATGGCGGCACAGACATTGCCTGCTGCAACGCGGTTATGCCCAAGGACGTGGTCGATAAAATCATGGTAGCCCGTCAAGCGATCATTGACGGAAAGCGTATCTTCGCGGGTCCACTCGCCGACCGCGATGGCAAGGAGCGCGTTCCGGACGGTAAGGTGCTGGACGATGCCGACCTCTGGAAGATGAACTGGTATGTCAAGGGTGTCGTGACGCAGAACTAAAGGAGGCAGGGCGCGCTAACGGATCGAGGCGGGTATGGCGGCGGTTGAACTATCGGGTATCCGCAAGAGCTTTGGCGGCTTCCTGGCGCTCGACCACGCTACCTTCTCTGCGCAACGCGGCGAAGTGCACGCGCTCCTCGGTGAGAACGGCGCAGGCAAGTCATCGCTCATGAACGTCCTGGCCGGTTTCTACGCGCCCGATGCCGGCTCCGTCACGATCAACGGCAGCACGTGCCGACTGGCGGGGCCTCGCGATGCCGCGGCGCTCGGCATAGGCATGATCCACCAGCATTTCAAGTTGGTGAAGGGGTTCACGGTCACCGAGAACATCCTGCTCGCCAATCCTCGCAACCGATATCGCGAGGCGCAAGCCGCAA
The DNA here is from genome assembly GCA_963734795.1 of uncultured Alphaproteobacteria bacterium. Classification (GTDB taxonomy): domain Bacteria; phylum Pseudomonadota; class Alphaproteobacteria; order Rhizobiales; family Xanthobacteraceae; genus Bradyrhizobium. The sequence continues at coordinate 1,001,708 of CAVTIW010000001.1, read as the reverse complement.
TCCGGCGAGAAATTCGCGCCAAATCCGATGCGCTGTCCTTCGAGATCGACCCGGATCGACGCGTTGATACTTTGTCCATCGCCGAACAGCAGCGGGTCGAGATCCTGAAAGCTCTCGTGGGAGGCGCCAACATCCTCATACTGGACGAACCCACGGCCGTCCTGACCGAACAAGAGTCCGAAAGCCTGCTGACCACTATCCGGGACTTGGCTGTTGCTGGGGCCGCAGTAATTCTGGTCACTCACAAGCTGCGGGACGTGAAGGCCTTTTCGCATCGCGTTACCGTCATGCGCGGTGGTCGCACCGTGAACACGGTCGATCCGCTCAAAACGTCAATCGAGGAACTCACCGCCCTCACAGTCGGTGTGAATGTGGAGCTTCCGTCGCGAATTTTCCGTGCACCGGGCGCGCCGCGGCTGATCGTGTCGCACCTGAAACACAGGGTAAATGCGGCGCGTGCGACGCTCGATGACGTCACGTTTACGGTACGCGCGGGGGAGATCTACGGAATTGCCGGGGTGGGCGGCAACGGTCAGACCGAACTTCTGGACGCTTTGTGCGGTGGACTTGTTCTCGAAAGCGGTTGCATCGAGGTTACGGGAGACATCGCAGACAGACCTTCCGACATCACGAGGGCATCGCCGCGCCAGCGCCTCGCGGCTGGGTTCGCATTCATCCCAGCAGACCGGCACGGCCACGCGCTCGCATCATCGTTGTCGGTCGCCGACAATTACGCGATCGGTCACGTTCACGAGGGACGTTTCGGATCCTGGGCACGCGTGGACCGTCCCGCGATCAGGCGTGCGACCGAAACCGCAATACGCGATGCTGACGTTCGAGGTGTCCGCTCCCTCTCGCAGCGGGCCGGCCTACTGTCGGGCGGCAACGCCCAAAAACTCGTGCTGGCGCGGGAATTCAGCCGCTCGCCACGCATCCTCGTCACCCACAGTCCCAGTCGAGGGCTCGATGCCAAGGCTGGCGCCGCGGTGCAGCGCCGGCTCGTCGAGGCCCGCAATGAGGGCGTGGCCGTGGTGCTGATCAGCGAAGACCTCGACGAGGTGCTCGGCACGGCCGACCGGATCGGCGTCTTGGCCCGTGGAAGAATCGTTGCCGAATTCGATGCACCGGCAGATCGCCAGGCGGTCGGCAGAGCGATGGTGGATCATGTCTGAGACTTCCTCGGCCACACGATCCTCGGAAGCGACGCCGTTCGTACCTCCCGCCGCTCGTCGTTTGAGCTACCGACCGAGGTTCGTGCTCGAAATTCGCCAATCCATGCCGGCTTGGCAGCAGGCCTTCATCCTTGCGCTCTCGGTCTTGTGCGGCGCAGCCATATCAACGGTGATTCTGGTCGGGGCGGGCGTCCCGGCATCGGAACTCCTTAGCGAATTCGCCAATACCGTCGTCGACGAGCAGAGCGTCCGTGCAGTGTTGACTCAGGCGGCGCCGCTAATCCTCGTCGGCGTCGCGGCTTCGGTCGCCTTTCAGGCTCGCTTCTGGAATCTCGGGATCGAGGGGCAGATGGTGTTCGGCAGCATCGCGGCGAGTGCTGTCTCACTCTGGCATATCGGGCCCAACTCGCTCCGCTTACTGCTGATGGCCTGCGCCGCTGTTCTAGGTGGCCTGGTCTGGACCATTATCCCAGCATTGCTCAAGCTCTGGCTTCGGGTCAACGAGATCATCGCGACACTGCTGCTCAACTATGTGGCGACCTATTTTCTCTACGATCTTCTGTACGGCGCCTGGAAGGATCCGACCGACGGGTTTCCACATTCGCAGGTCTATGCTGCGAGCGAACGGCTGCCGGACATCGCATGGTCGATCAACGCTGCGCTGCCACTGTCGGTCGCCCTGATGCTCGTGGTCGTCTGGCTGACGCAGATCAGTCGCTTCGGTTTCTATCTGCGATTCATCCACGCCAACGAAGCCATGGCAATGCGGGTTGGCGTGCCCGTAGTCGTCACGACCTTCGGTGCGGTTCTCTTATCCGGGTCGCTCGCGGCGCTCGCAGGATTCGTGGTGTCCTCGGGCATGGAGGGACGGCTCACCCAGGGCTTTTTCGAGGGCTACGGGTTTTCGGGAGTACTTATCGCGTTCTTGGCGCGGAACAACTCGCTCGTTGCGGCCATCGTCGCGGTGCTGGTCGCCATGCTGTTCGTGACCGGACAGACGCTGCAGATATTTTACCAGATTCCGTCCTCTATGGTGCAACTCATCCAGGCCATTATCGTGATGTGTGTGGCGGCCTCCGAATTCCTTATCCGCCACCGCATTAACCTACGGGGCTAACGGCATGACGGATTTTCTCGTCAACTGGATCAGTAGCATCCCAGGGCTGGCGCTCCCTTATGCTTTGGCGTCTATCGGACTCATTATCGGCGAGCGCGCGGGCGTGCTGTCGTTGGGCGCCGAAGGCCTGATGCTGGTTGGAGCGCTTGTCGGCGTCGGCACGGTCCTGACAACCAACGATCCTGCGCTCGGCCTGCTGACAGCGATGCTTGCGGCCTCACTGGTGTCTGTCCTGTTCGCGGGCCTGGTCGTATTTTTGCGCGTCAATCAAGTGATCGCGGGGTTATCCCTGGTGTTCTTCTGCCAGGGTCTGACCAATCTCGTCGGAACAATGTTGGACTGGAGCAATCGGACGATCCCCGGACTCGGTCCGCTCCCGCTCGGGGCACTCGAAACCCTGCCCGTCATCGGACCGGTCCTCTTCCGGCACGATGCACTCGTCTATCTGCTCGTGCCGATCTGTCTTCTCGTCCGGTGGATGTTGACGCGCACCACATTTGGACTGCGACTGCGGGCTGTCGGTGAAAATCCGGACGCGGCGGACTCGGCCGGTATCAATGTTTCGCTTTACCGCTTCCTGGCAGTGGTGGGGGGATCGGCCTTGATCGGCCTCGCCGGCGCCTACCTGTCGGTCGTCAGCGCGAGGATCTGGGTTGCCGGTATGACCGGTGGCCGCGGCTGGATCGCCGTGGCGCTCGTGATTTTCGCACGATGGAATCCGGGACGGGCCCTTCTTGGCGCCGTGCTGTTCGGCGGTATCGAGGCGCTCATCCCGCAGATCGCTGCCGCCGGGATTAGGCTGCCACAGTACTATCTTCTCATGACGCCCTACCTGGCAACACTCGCCGTGATGGTGTGGCAGAGCCTCAAGAACCGGACCGGTTCCGACGAGCCGGATGGCCTCGGCAAACCTTTTGTACGCGAGGAACGAAGGTGATGCTGTTTCGTGAGGCTTTCGTTTCCATCGCTGATGCGTCGCCAGTTTGTCCCACAGCCGAACGGGTGTCGGACGAATTGTGACGTCTCCGTTGACGACATCAACTTCCGAGCTCCTGCGGTCTGGAGCTCTGCGCGCTAACGTCCTAATCATCCAGAGGAGCTAATATGAAGTCCTATGTCTATGGCGTGAAGAAAGAACTACCCGACGGCTTTGAAGATTTCATACACCTCGCCGATACCGTCACGGTCTCAATCGATCTGCATCAGGGGCATCTGTCGGATGATCCGGGTTGCCCGTGCCCTGCGCCTCGGGGACGGGAAATCGTAGGCGGCGTCAACGCATTCAACGAGATTGCGCGCGCGCATGGTGTCCCGGTAATTCATGTGCGGACCGTACTGCGGCCGGGCGGCGTTGACGATATCAAGGGTCTCAAATCAGCTTGGCGGATGACCTTTCCATTGCATGTCGGGCCGATCCCCAACTCGGATGAACATGCGATCGCAGGGAGCCGCTGGACGGAGTTTGTGACGAACGTCGACGAGCGCGATCTGGTGGTCAACGGAAAAAAGCGGCTTTCTGCTTTCTATCCGACCGATCTTGATCTCCTGCTGCGGAATCTCGGCACTAAGCGGATCGTCTTCACGGGCTGCATGGCGGACTGCTGCGTGCTCAACAGTTCCTTCGATGCGAGCAACCTCGGCTATCGCGTGACGGTGCTGAAAGATCTCGTTCGCGGCACCGACCCGGAGCTGGAGGCCGCAGCTTTGAAGATGGTTTCGCTCCATCTCGGGCTTGTCACGGACAGCGCAGATCTCGTGGCCGAATGGCGGCGCCAGAAGGCCTGAAAGCTCGGCATTGGCGGCGTCGCCGATCGAGCCATCTAACCGCTAACGAGCGGGGCTTGATTGGGGCGTCGCCGAGCGAAGCTGTTCGTGGACGCGGCCAGCGGGGCCTCGGCAACTATCGAACGTCAAAGCAGGTACACGCCGGGTAGAACAGCGCCAGATCGTTCGTCTGCTTCAAAAACCAGCTTGAAAATTTGAGCGGGAGGTTGAACAGAACACTCCCGTCGCCGCGGTCGAAATCACGATCTGCAAACGTTTCGACGCAAGCAGTGCATCCGATTGATTGGCATAGGTCGCAAGCTGACTTTTCATAAGATCGAGAAAGGTCTGTTTCCTACATGCCACGTGCGCGCGCGGGTTGCGACCAGTTCCGTGCCCATGCCTATTTCCGCCCCAGCGAAAAGACCGGCTTAACGTAGAATTTGATTACATGCTCTAAGATACCGGTGGGAGTACGCCAGCATCGCAAGGCATCGAGGCCCTCATGCTTGAAACAGAGATTGCAGGAAACGCAACTCACCGGACCGCGGCGGCCAGCCATGATTTGCTTCACGAGATCAGGTTCGCGAACGAAGGGTCGGGCAAGAGCCAGGAAATCGGCATCTCCGGAACGGATGATGTCGTCCATGACCTCTGTCGAGCGGAGGCCACCGACCAAGATAAGCGGCAGGCTAAGCTTCGCTTTGGCTGCCTTCGCGAAAGGTCGGTAGTAGGCTTCGGGAACAAAACGCGTGAATAAGGTTGGCACCAAGCCGTCCATCAGACCGCGGAGCACCGTGACACCGACATAAGGACGGATGTTTTGCGTGTACGACGACAACAATCCGTACGAAACTTCGAGGCCGTCGAGCCCTTCGGCCTCCAGGATTTTTGCTATCGTCAGCCCGTCTTCAAGCAGAAGCCCGCCTTCGATCGCATCGGCGACCCCGAGACGCGACGTGATCGGCAGATCGGGACCGACTGCGTCGCGAACCGCCCGGTATACTGCGCGTATGAACGAGCTTCGGGCCTGCACATCGCCGCCCCATTGATCCGTCCGGCGATTGGCATAAGGGGAATTGAACTGCGATAGCAGGTATCCATTGCCGGAATGAACGTGAATGCCGTCGAAGCCAGCCTGCTTGGCTCGGGCCGCAGCCGAGCCGAACGCCGCGATTACGCGCCGCACGTCAGAGTCCGTCATCTCGAGGGGAGGGCGGCCAAAAATCGCGTTGGGTATGGTGGAGGGGGCTATCGGTTGGACTTCCGGGATTATCGACTGACTTCCTGCGTGGCTCAATTCGGCGAAGACGACGCCGCCTTCCCGGTGAACCGCGTCCGTCATCTTGCGCAGAGGGGCAATGCGGTCGTCCCGATCCAGGCCCAGCTGCATGGGCTCGTATTGGCCGCATGGCTCGACATAAATGTGCCCGGTTATGATGAGGCCAGCCCCGCCTCGTGCCAGATCTCCGTACAAGCGGACCAATGCATCGGTCGACTCGCCTGAGGCCGTCGCCATCGTTTCCGAGGTTGCAGCTCGAACCAGCCTGTTTTTCAGCTGGAGGCGCCCGATTGATCCGGTTCTCAAAAAGGCGGGCAATAAGGCAGTCATGATTCCTCCGACAATGGCCATGTTCCTGGAACGACTACGGGCACAAACCGGGTGGCTGCAATTAGCCTTCTTCCCCCGCGGACTACGGCCGGGCTTGTCGCCGATCTCAGGTCAGGTCTCCTATTTGAGTAGATCGGGAGCAGCGGCCAATTTGAATTAAAATCAAATCTGTTATATAATATTAAAATGAGCAAGCGCTTTTTTGTTTGTTGAAGCCTCATCACAGATGAGATCCGACTTCTGCTTTGGCTTCATGCATTTGGATCAACCGCACCGGACGACGGACCGTTTTCGTGAGAGGCGAAGATTGCTAAAAATTTGGATAGTTTGATCAAGGCGGCGTCGATGTTGAAGCGCGATATGACAAAAGCTCCATCCGACCGCGCCGATCCGTTGCGATCGAACTATCTCCTCGATGCTCAGGTTGGATTTCAGTTACGCGTCGCGATGCAACGGCACACGTATATTTTTATGTCGACCATGATCGCGGATCTCACCCAGGCGCAGTTTGCGGTCATGTCGAAGCTTCGTGAGGTTGGTCCGTGCTCGCAAAACCATTTGGGGCGGTTGGTCTATCTCGATCCAGCCACAATCAAGGGAGTCGTCGATCGTCTGGGTTTGCGCGGTTTTGTCATCAGCGGGAGCGATCCAAATGACCACCGGCGCCGCCCGGTGTCGCTCACTGGCAAAGGGTCCAGCGTCGTCGAAGCGGCGGTTTGCGCAGCTACGGAGATTACCGCGAAGACGCTGAAGCCCCTAACCGGCAATGAGCAGCGGACGCTGGCCCGTCTGCTGAAAAAGCTGATGTAACGTTGCAGCCTTTCGGTTCGGACCGGAATCATTTCTGGTCGGGTCGACTTGTTTGTTTTCTTATTCGCCGCTGCCATTTTCTACGTCAGCGCCGAATTGATGGTTTGCCGTATCGAGCCGACCAATGACAATCATGAACAAATCGAACCGAAACCGCCTTAGCGCTTTCGATTCAAAATGGCATGGATACGCTGCGGCGATACCGGCAAGTGCGTCACCGCGCCTGGTTGTCCCAGTGCATCGTCGATAGCCGCGGCGATGGCCGCTCCAACCGCGTTGGTCCCGCCTTCGCCGGCCCCCTTTAATCCCAGGGGATTGAGCGGACTCGGTGCATCTTCCGAAATGATGACATCAATGTGCGGAACTTCGCGTGCAGTCGGCATCAGATAGTCGGCAAATGTGACGGACAGCGGCTCGCCGCGATCGTCGTAGAGGAATTCTTCGTAAAGTGCGCCGCCAATGCCTTGGGCGGCCCCGCCGACGATCTGGCCTTCCACCAGCATCGGATTGACGGCTTTGCCAACATCATAGGCGACCAGATAGCGTTCGATATGCACCGCCCCGGTATCACCCGCGAGGCGAACGACTGCGACATGAACGCCATAGGGATAGGTCATATGGCGAGATTCAAACAGCCCATCGGCGGCAAGCCCCGGCTCTCGACCGGCGAGAAACGTTGCGCCGGGTGCCAGTGCAGCCGCAACTTCGGCAAGTCCGATGGAGGGACCGTCGATCTGATCGACGCAAACGATCTCGCCATCGACAATATTCAGCTGCTCCGCCGACATCTGCATCATCTCTGCGGCGACCGCCAAGGCCTTGTCGCGCAGCTTCGTCGCGGCGAGACGCGTTGCCTCGCCGGTCATCACCGTAACGCGCGACGCAAAAGCGCCGAACCCTTTTTCAATTCGATCAGTCTGTCCATGGATTACAGTGATACGATCGTACCTTACGCCGAGGGCATCGGCACAGATTTGCGCGATAACCGTTTCAACGCCTTGACCGACCGACGCAGCACCGGTTACGACTTCAACAAAGCCTGCGGCGTCGATCGTGATGCGGACGGTGTCGAACGGGCCCAACCCGCTCTTCTCGACGAACATGGCGATGCCGGCGCCCACCAGCTCTCCGGCCTGTCGCCGTCGTTTTAACTGGGCCTGCAGTTCGGTCCAGCCGACGCCGCCCAGCGCTTTATCAAGTAGGCCTGCATAGTCGCCAGAATCAAGCACGACGTGGGTGCCAAGTGTGTCGAGATCGCGAGTAAATGGCATCTCGCTCTTGTCGATAAGGTTTCTTCGCCTGACCTCAACTGAGTCGATCCCGCATCTGGTCGCAACCGCTTCGATCAAACGCTCGCGGACAAATGTCCCTTCGTACCGCCCGGGGGCCCGGTAGGTACCGCACGGGGTCTTGTTGGTTAGACGGATATGACCGGTCGCCCGATACGCCGGAATGCGATACGGACCCGGCAACATCGCCGCTGTCAGATCCGGAACGGTGGAGCCATGGGTGCGGATATAGCCGCCCTGATCATGAAAGAATTCGTCATCGATTGCGAGGATACGACCGTCGCGGTCGATGGCGGCCCGGACGCGATGAAGCTGCTGGCGTGAATGGTTGGCGGCAGTAAAATGTTCACGACGATCTTCGATCCATTTCACCGGCCGGCCGAGACGCAGGGCCGCGAGACATACCAACACATCCTCGGGATAAAGCTCTCCGCGAATGCCAAATCCACCGCCGACATGACCCTCGAAGAGATTTATGCAGGCGGGTGAGCGGCCCAGCATGCGCGCGATCTGATCGCGATTCGAATGCGGCACTTTGGAAGCACCGTACATTTCCAGCATATCCGCCGCTCGGTCATAGCGCGCGACGGCACCACGCGTTTCCAGTGGTACGCCGGTGTGCCGTCCGATCGCGAGGGATAGATCGACAGTAGCGTAAGCGTTGCGAAATGCCGCGTCGACGTCGCCATATTCCTTGCGAACAATCGCTGGCTCCGTGGAAAGACCCGTCGCGAATTCACCCGGTTGCTGGTCCGCCTCAAGGATAACCGGCAGCTCCTCGATCTCGATCGCCACATGTTCGGCGGCGTCTTCAGCGACGTAAGCATCATCGGCAAAGACAACCGCAACGGGCTCGCCGACATATCGGACCCGATCTGTGGCCAGGATCGTTTGGCGATAAGCTGCAAGCCCTTCGATCCGCATCTGACGAAAATCGATCGGTGGGATCTCAGCAACGTCAGCGAACGTCCAGACCGCATGGACTCCTGGGATCGCGAGGGCCGACGCGGCGTCGATGCAGATTATCTTTCCATGCGCATGGGCAGAACGAACGACGCGCATATGCAATTGGTTCGGAAAATTGATGTCGGCGGCAAACCGGCCCTGGCCCTTGAGCAGCAATCCGTCTTCTTTGCGCGGAATGGAACTGCCGACCAGCTTCTTTCTGACGATCGTCACTTGGTGCGGCTCGCGAATGTGCTGTTCAATTCGAGTTCGATATCGACGATCGTCACGGCCGGAGCATTTCGGCCGCGGCCGCGCGAACTGCCTTGATAATGTTTTGGTAGCCGGTGCAGCGGCACAAATTGGACGAGAGTACGTCCATCAGCTCTTCGTCGCTGATCTCGGGCTCACGCTCGAGCACACCCACCGCCAGCATCAGAAATCCGGGGGTGCAAAAACCGCATTGCAGTCCGTGGTGCTCCATGAATGCACGCTGCATCGGATGCGTGACATCACCTTTGGCAAGACCCTCGACCGTGCGAATTGGCTTTCCCGCGGCTTGCTGCGCGAACATCAGGCAAGATCGCACAGGTTCGTCGCCGACAATGACGGTACATGCACCACAGACTCCGTGCTCACAGCCGATATGGGTTCCGGTTTGTCCGCATTCCTCCCGGATCGCGTCCACCAATGTTCGACGAGACTCGACGCAAATGGGATAGTCGCGACCGTTGATATTCAAATTAATATCGGTTTTTTGGGTCATGTCAGGTTTCCGCTGGATCGCAAGGCCGCACGAATCCGCTGCGGCGTTGCCGGCATCTCGTCGACTGATACTCCAAACGACGAGAGTGCGTCGTTGATGGCATTGAGCACTGCCGCAGGTGCGCCGATGACGCCGCCTTCGCCGAGTCCCTTGGCTTTGGTCGCCGACATGCCTGTGAGGGTTTCGATGTGATGCAGCTCGATCGAAGGTATTTCACGGGCGGTTGGAGGAAGAAAGTCGGCAAGCGTGCTGGTCAGGATATTGCCGGTCTCGTCGTAGATAATTTCTTCCAGAACCGCATTTCCGATGCCCTGCGCCACACCGCCGTGGACTTGCCCGTCAGCGATCATAGGATTGATGAGCAGGCCGGCATCTTCGACTACCAGGAATTTTTCGACCTTGACGTGTCCGGTTTCAACGTCAACGTCAACGACCGCGACGTGGCAAGCATTGGAAAAAGTCCCGGGCGGGTCGTATCTTCCGGTTTCGGTCAGTCCTGGTTCTATCTCGCCGTTGAAGATGTGCGCCTGATGATAAGCAGCGCGTGCGAGAGTAGCAATGGCGAGTGAACGATCTGTGCCAACCACGTGCGCGGCGCCTCCCTTCAGCACGATATCCTCCGGGGCGGCCTCGAGCATGTGGCTTGCGATCTTAATAAGCTTGGCGCGCACTTTGCGCGCAGCAAACAGGCTGGCGCCCCCGGCGATTACCATTGAGCGACTGGCGAAGGTGCCCCAGCCGTATGGCGATTGGTCGGTGTCGCTGTGCGTGACTTTTATGTGTTGCGGGTCAATGCCGATTTGATCGGCGATGACCTGCGCCAGCGTGGTTCGAAGGCCCTGACCATGAGGCGATGCGCCGATTTTCACCTCGGCGAATCCGGATGGGTCGATCGTCAGATCTACGGTTTCCCATCCCATCGTGATTTCCATGCCGCGAGCGGAAAACGCTGGCGTGCCGTACCCGGTGCGCTCTGAAAATGTCGAGAAACCGATACCGAGATATCTTTTTGCGTCTCGTTCCCGTTCTTGCCGCTTCCTGAAGCCTTCGAGGTCGATGGTCCTGACCGCCATCTCCAGGGTCTCTTTGTACGAGCCGTCGTCGAAGACGAGGCCGGTTACCGAAGTGTATGGGAATTTGTCGATCAAATTGCGTCGGCGGATTTCGACCGGTTCGATTCCAAACGCCGCTGCGGCCTTATCCATCAGACGCTCGATCGCAAAGGTGATAGCGGGTCTCGATACACCGCGATACGGAGCCATCGTACAGGTGTGGGTTAAAACTCCCCGAGCTCTGCAATTGTAGGCCCGGACGTCATAGGGCCCGGGAATTTCGACAAGTGCCATCAGCGGCTCCACGCCGCAGGTGGTTGGAAAACACGAATAGGCGCCCACGTTGGCGACAACATCTCCCGACAGCGCAATCAGCTTGGCGTTCGTGTCGAAAGCGCCTTCGAGACGAATATGCTGATCGCGGCTGTGAAAGCTCGCAATCAAGTTTTCGCGCCGGTCCTCTGTCCAGGCGACGCTGCTGCGCAACCGCCGCGCCAGCCAAACCAGCAAAACGTACTCCGGAGCGAGTGACATCTTTTGACCGAAGCCGCCGCCAACATCCGGAGCAATTACGCGCAAATCCGACTCCGGCATTCCGATGATATCAGCGATCGCCGTACGCATGAGATGGGGCATCTGCGTGGTGCAGGACAATGTCACTCGGCCGGTGCGCTCATCGAATGACGCATGACCGGCACGCGGTTCCATGGGGGCGGCATTCTGTCGATGGGAGCGGGCGTCGACGCGTACAGACTTATGTTTTTCGGCCCACACCTCGTCGAAGTTAGGAGTCTTGATTTGACCTTCAATAATGACGTTCCCGGCGGCTTCCGCGTGAACCAGCGGCGCACCGTCAGCGAGTGCATCCTGGGCGTCCGTTAACGCCGGAGTTTCAATGATCGAGACTTCGACCTGATCGGCCAGATCTTCGGCCTGGTCTTTGTTCGCGGCGAACACCGCAGCGATCGGCTCGCCGGTATATCGAACATTCCGATCAGCGAGTATCGGTTGGCCGACGGGCACGTAGTTGAATTTATGCAACATCGGCCGGATCTGTTTAAGACCAGTGAGATCGTCGGCCGTGATAATGTTGGCGTGCAGTGGCGCATCGATCCTTTCGATACGACCAGCCGCGACGGCGCTTCGCACGAACCTTACCCAATGAGCTGCCGGAAGATCCGCGGTAAAACGACCACGACCAGTAAGCAAGGCGGGGTCTTCGAGGCGCCTTAGCGAGCGCCCAACCCATGTCGTCCCCGCGCCCTTGGTATACGCCGTCATTGCGCCGCGGACTCCAGCGCGCGACGGACCACTGCGCGCACCAGATCACGGCGATATTCAGCGGTCGTTTGAATGTCCTCTAATGGATCGATGGCGCCGGCAGCGGCTTCCGCTGCCGCACGATAGACCTCGCCGCCAGGGGATCGGCCCGTCAACACGGCTTCGGCCTCGGGGATTCGCCTCGCGCAAGCTTCCGCGCCGCCGAGCCCCACGTGAACGTCAACCATTGCGCCGTTCACAATCCGATAGGTCACCAGCGCTGCGGCCATGGCGAAGTCGCCGGCCCGGCGACTGAATTCGTAGAAACCAAATTTTGCATCATTCGGCAGCAACGGCAAACGTGCTTCCGCCAGAAACTCATCTTCCGCGAGCGCCGTCGACATGATTCCTTCAAGGAAATCGGTGACGTCGATGACGCGCTTGCCTCGCACGCTGTGTGCGACCAACTTCGCGCCGAGGGTTGCGGCAACGAGGCACCATTCGGAGGCAGGATCTGCGTGGGCCAGGCTGCCGCAAAACGTGCCCCGCATGCGGATAGGATAATGCGCGATATGGCGAACGACGAATGACAGCAATCGACCCAATGGCGTTTCAACTACGGGGCGATGAAAAGCTGCATGGCGAACACGAGCACCAATCGAAAGCAAGTCTCCATCAAGTGAAAGCTTGTCGAGACCGGCGACCTCGTTGATATCAATCAGGTGAGAAGGTCGCGCCATTCGAAATGCCATGATGGGCACGAGGCTTTGGCCACCCGCGAGAATGCGACCATCGAGTGGCGCAAATTCGGCCAAGGCATTCAGGGTCTCTTCGACCGTTCTTGGCACGTGTCGAATGAACGGTGCGGGTTTCATGAATGAATTAGCCTCATTCGGAATGTAAATTCGCTTGTATGCTAACAATCGACCCGCGAACAAGTCAATCTAAGCATTTCGTATTGGCCGAGGAATTTCTCGTCACCGTCGATGACCGGTGCCAAGGTAAAGACACCAAGGTACATTTTGGAATTTGTGGTCATCGAAGAGCCCTTTTGGATATGCGTGTAAAGCGACTGAGATTTCAGAAACTGATCCGTTTCAGGACAAGAGAGATCTCATTCGCTTCACTGCGCTATCGGGTGTCGTGAGCACGAGCCTGCCGGTTGCGGTGGCGATCGCCGCCGCGGCGCGCGCCAAGCTGAACTGCGCCAGAGCAATGACATTGCAATCCGTCAAGCGTGTTGCGGCTTCGACCGCAAGAGCATCGTGCCTTTCGGTATCGCCTGCGTTCAGGGCGGCAAGCGCGCCGGCGGCGAGTTGCGGAACAATCCTGGTGGAGGGTGCTGCTGCAATGAACTCCGCCGGCATCGTATCGAGAGTCGGAGCAAATGTTGCGAGCAGTCCAATCGGCGCACCGGCCGAAATCGCGTCATCAATCATCGCTTCGTTCGGCTTCAGGACCGGGATGGGAGCGAGAGCCAGCTTGCAGGCATCGATGCACGGCCCAAACGCCGAACAGGTGAATAGAATTCCGTTTGCGCAAGTGCCGACCGCATAACGAGCAAGGTGCAGAAAGCGCTCCGTCATGCCGGGCGTAACAACTCCATCGCGCGCGAGATCTTGGGAGAGACTGTCATCCAAAATATTGACGAGAGTGGCATCAGGCCACAGACGATGAAACGCCTCTTCTGCCGGCTCGACGGAGTGGCGCAGGGCGTGGATCAAGGCAATTCGCATCGAGGGATCGCTCCCGGTTGGACCCGAAAGATACGAAAGTGTCTTTCATGACGCCACCGTCTTTGAATTTCATTACAATGAAATTTAATGACAGTCAAAGCCGGAACTGTCAGTTAGATTTTTATATTAGCTCAAATTTCGGCTTTATTGCCGGCTATCAGGAGCCCCAATCCCGGCCAATTTTAATTATTCCCGTTCAATTTTAAAACAAAATATTGAACTGTATCAAAATTCGGCGTAAGCAATAAAGAGCTGGACGGCGGTTCGCCAAGGCTCCCTCATCAACCGCCGCACCGCGGAAATCGATCTTTCTGCTGTTGCCGTATTCGGACGATTATAAAGGGCAATTGGCCTGGAACTCATGGCGACCGACATTCCAATATCAAAGAATATCGATCCGATCTGGTACGAACAGTTCCTCAAAGACACAATCGGACTCGATTGCGTCGGATACGGAATCGCCTATCGGGAAGACTTGGTGCCTACTCCGCACCACGTCATGGAAATCAAAGGATCATCCGCAAAAATCGATGTCTTCATCTCTGTCATTGCTGCCGATCGACATAGGGACGGTCCGTCGGGCGAGACGGGCGTTGGTGATCCGACCAGAAAAGATCAAGATGTGGCTATTCAGTTGCCAGCCGACACGACAGCACCTGCTTTTTCCGGCACGATCAAGCAAGTCACCTGTCACGGAAATACATCTCGCAGCGTTGTCGAGTCGAGATCCGGCGAAGACCTGATCCTCCAGCATGGCTCACGACGAACGAGTCCTTGCATCCCGGCGCAGCCGTTTCGGTTTTCCTGGAGTGGCGAAGACGTGCATTTGCTTCCAGGTTGAGACGCTTTGGCCTTTTCTGATAGCGCCGGTGGCGGTTGCCGCTTAGGTCCTTCTCGGATCAGTGCCCATTTTTCATCGCGGCCCTTCACACGATCAAATGTTCTGCCTTGCCTGTGAGTTCCTGGGCACGGTGCGACCAACAAGAGGAATAGTACCCATGGCTATGACGATGAGCGGCGAAGTCCAACTCTCTGCGCTCCGGCAGGTGGTGTGGACAAAACTCAACGATCCGGAAATTCTGAAGTCCTGCATTCCGGGATGCGAAGACCTCGTCAAGTCGGCTGACAACCAGTTTCAGGCCACCGCCAAAATGAAAGTTGGTCCGGTCTCCGCCCGATTCAGGGGCCGTGTAACGTTGAGCGATTTCGATCCGCCGAACAGCTACAGGATTTCTGGCGAAGGAGAAGGGGGCGTTGCAGGCTTCGCCAAAGGCGTCGCAACCGTTACACTGTTGGACAAGGATGACGGCACGCTGCTGATATATGAGGTTGAGGCACAAATCGGCGGTAAGCTCGCGCAATTGGGGCAGCGCCTGATAAACGGCTCGGCCAAAAAGCTTGCAGACGAGTTCTTCGCCAACTTCGCGAAAGCAGTCCAATTAAATTAACTCTTTCCGTCAATCCCTTCCGCCCTATCAATTCCGCCCTATCAAATCCTTGTTCCTTGCTTCATTCGGAGGACCGTCGAGGCCTCGCCGATTTGAAGCGACCGCATCGTTTATTCACGGTCAATATTGAACCACAGCGTCCGCACTTTCTTCGACCCGTGATTCCATATCCTGTGTTCCCGGCGGGAACTGTAGGAAATCAGATCGCCGCCCTTCAGAACATACGACGTTTTGTCGAGTTCTACAGTCACCGTTCCTTCAAGCACGAACCCATATTCGTATCCTCCGTGGGACACCGGCAGTTCCGCGTTCCCAGTATTGGGCTCATATTCGTTGATGGCGACTGAAATGCCGCGTGTCCGGTCTTCACGGATCAACCTGCGGATCACATGCTCGGCCGTTTCGACAACGCGCTGTTGCGATGCCCGCACCACCGGCTCCTCGCTGGATGCAGGTTCACTGGTCATGAGGTCCGACATGGTGACGCCGAGGCAACTGGCGATGACGATGAGAGATCCAATCGAAGGTGATGCTCTGCCGCGCTCGACGAGGCTGAGCATCGATGTACTCAAACCGGTCGCCGTGGCGAGAACCTGAAGCGTCATATTTCGTGCCAGCCTGACCTCGCGAATCCGATCGCCGATTGCCGCGAGAGTGCTGGCAGTGGTGTCGGCAAATCCCGTTGTTTCATTCGCTAGTGGTTCAATGGCCAAATGTCTGGTCCTTGTTTTCCTGTTTGCTGTCGCGAAGAAAGTTATTGCGCGCAGCGTTCTATTTGATTATATCAAAAACGGTTTGAATGTATATAAACATCAGCGACCAAAATGACCCAGCCTGACAACAACATCGTCCGCGTCATCGATAGTGCAACCGATTGCCCACAAATACCCATCATCGACGGTGGCGGCAACGCAAAGGTTGTATTGTGGCCGGGAAATGGATCGCGGTTTCGGACCATGCAAATTCTGACGCTTGAGGACGGTGCGCGAACCATTCCCCTCAATCATCCCAGCGATTCCGTCTACTATGTCGTTTCCGGATCCGGATCGGTTGTCGACCTGGCGTCCGGTGAGATTTCGCCTCTGTCCGAGGGGGCAATGGTTCATGTCGATGCTGGCAATTCCTACCGGTTCAGCGCCGACAAAAGCCAAGGCATCAAGCTTCTCGGCGGGCCCTGTCCGGCCGACGAGAGTCTCTACGTCGGCCTAACGGCAATCTGAGGGCAACGCGCATGGCGATTCGAATTTTTCATCGCGATCATCCGACATTGCGACTGCCGCTTATATCGAAGGATGCGCAATTCGTGGTTTGGCCCGGCACCGGCGCTTGGGTGGCGAATATGAACTACGTGGTTCTGGAACCAGGTGAAGCCAATACCCCTCATATCCATTCTATCTCCGAAGACACGATCTTCATTCTGAAAGGTGCCGGAACGATCCACGATTATACCAACGACCTTCAGCTGCCTTTTCATGCTGGTTGTGTGGTGCACGTGCCCGTCGGAGTGAAGCACGCCGTCAGTGCGGATCGTGGGGTGGCCATTGTTAGTGTTGGCGGCCCCAGTCCGGCCGATCTACCGCTTCTGAAAGCGGTAGGAGCGCTTCCGGCCGATGCGACGCCGCCCGCATGATCGTGACGACAGCCGTTGTTCAGATGACGGGCGCGCCAGGAGATGCGGCCCGCAATCGAACATACAGTGCGCAACGAATTGAGCGAGCGGCTTCAGACGGGGCCCGACTCGTCGTGATCCCTGAACTGGCGATCTCTGGCTATACTGTGGACCGCGAGGTCGCCGAGGCAACGGCGGAGCCAGTCAAGGGTCCGACCTTCGAGGTCTGGCAAGACATCGCCAGAAAAACCGGCAGCTATATCGCAGGTGGCTTTTGCGAGCGCGAGGGCGACAAACTCTACAACACGGCGATCTTGGTCGGTCCCGATGGCCTTAAGAGTCATTATCGAAAACTGCATCTGTTCGGCGAAGAAAAATTGGTTTTCTCGCCAGGCGATCTAGGGCTCGGCGTCGTCCAGACGGCTATAGGCCGGATCGGCCTGTGCGTTTGCTATGATCTTCGCTTTGTCGAGGTGCTGCGCATTCTGGCGCTTGCGGGCGCGGAGATAGTTGCCGTCCCCACCGCCTGGGTTGGCGGATTTGACCGCGGAGCGCGCGATCGGTCTGGACTAATCGGACAGGCGAACGGTGCGGCCGTGCAGGCAAACCTCAATCAGATCTTTATTGCATGTGCATCACAGGCCGGGGATGCGACTGGCATTCCGTTTCTTGGTTCGTCGCTGATCGTAAATCCCTATGGCGACGTTATCGCGGGTCCGCTCGACGATGAGCAGCAGGATATCGTATCGGCTCCGGTTGATCTCGGTGTCGTTCGATTGGCGCAATGCCGCAGCGAACTGATCCAACCGCGGCAAGACCGACGAGTAGATGTCTACGGTTTGATGTCGGGCGGCGTGATCCATTGAAGCGGCGGTCGCGAATATCGATGCTCAACGTTCGTTGAACGGACGTTGAATTCAGGAACCAAATCAGGAGTGCTCGATGAAAATTGTTGATCTGTCTCATCTGATGAACGTGCACACGCCCGGCTGGGTGGGATACGCCGGCAACCAGATGTACTACGCCCAGAACCTGCAAACCAAAATGATCGTCGCTCAGCGTATCGATATGGCGCTGCACGTTGGCACGCACATCGACGGTGCCATGCACGGCACCGACGGGATGGGTGACATGGCGTCCTACCCGCTCGATTTCCTTGTCGGCCCGGGAGCCGTCGTCGACGTGTCGAAACACATGGACGATTGGGCCGTCATCACACCTGAAATGATCGAGAGCGCACCTGTGGAAGTGCGCGATGGTGACATCCTGATCATTCATACCGGATGGCATCGGTATTGGGAGGGTCAGCCAGAGCAAGATCTGGTCCGCTATTTCTGCATGCATCCTGGCGGCAAGTTTGAGCTTCTCGAATGGATGCTGAAAAAGAAAATCAAATGGTTCGGTATCGATTGTGGATCCGGGGATCACTCGATGAATACATCTATTCGTCTGATGCGACCTGACCTCACCAGGCGTTTCGAGGCCAAGGTCGGACAGACCTGCGAGGAATTCTTTGGTGAATATAATTACGTGCACAAGAAATCCGGCCGCCATGTGACGGAGGATATGTTTCCGTTTCACTCCTATGCCTTCCAAGAGGGGCTCATTCACGCCGAAAATATCGGCGGCGATATCGAGAAGATGCTGAATCAACGTGCGGTTATCGGCGCATTTCCCTGGCGCTATGAAGGGCTCGAAGCTTGCCCTTGCCGTATCGTCTGCTTCCAGGGCATGGACGAGGCGGTTGAAGCTGTCGGCGACGTCGCCAAAGCGATCATGGGGCCACGGCGCATCGCGGCGGGTCACGGTCCGGACGGCCGCTGACGGCTTCGAGAGCTCGTCCAAGCAAGGCGGAGCCCGCCGGCGGTGCCATGGCTCTGCGTTTTGTGCGCAGCTCGGAGCATTCCGGGCTGTCCCTCGATAACCCCTGATCGGCGAACGCGCGAAAGCTCCGGATGAACCGTGATCTGATCCTGCGTGGCGGCCGCGTTCTGTGCTTCGGCTCGGTGGCGCCGGAGCGCCTGGATGTCAGGATTGGTGGCAATGGGCGCATCGTCGCGATTGCGCCCGTCCTGCCCGAGGATGATGCTCAGGTTTTTACGCTCGATGGCCAACTGGTTGTGCCGGGCCTGATCGATATCCATCAGCATCTGGACAAGTCGCGGACTCGCGCGCTGGTGTCCAACCCCTCCGGCACACTTGCCGGTGCAATCGCTGGCTATCGCGCGCTGGCGCCGGGGATCACACAGGCTGAGATGATCGCGCGCGCGCTCCGGACGGTCGAGGACTGCAGTGCCTTCGGCACGGTGGCGATCCGCAGCCATACCAATATCGATCCGCAATCCGGCGTTCGGGGCATTGAGGCTATGGTCGCCGTGCGCCGGCGCTGTGCGGACCGCATGCGGGTCCAGATCGTCGCCCATATCACTTCCGAGGCCGCGTCGATGCTGCCGGAGAGTGAAGCCTGGTTGCGGGCGGCTTGCGACCTTGGGGTCGATGTCATTGGCGGGGTGCCCGCTTATTCCGATCAACCGATCGCGTTCATGAAGCTGCTGTTCGAGATGGCTCAACGGAGCGGGCTTCCGCTCGATATGCACATCGACGAACATCTCGACGGCGCGAAGGTGCTGTTTGATGAACTCGCACAAATGACGCGCGCCTATGGCATGGCCGGTCGCGTGGTCGCCGGCCATTGCTCGGCGCTGAGCGCGATGCCGCTTGATGCGGCTCTGCGCACGATCGATAATCTTCGGGATGCCGGAATCGGGATCGTCACGCTCCCGGCAGCCAATCTATTCCTGCAGGGCCGGATGGCGGATCGCCTGCCGCCGCGTGGACTGACGCGGGTCAAGCAGCTCCTCGATGCCGGCGTCGCCGTCGCGGCGGCGTCGGACAACGTGCAGGACCCGTTTGTCCCCACGGGTTCCGGCGATTTGTTGGAAATTGCCCGGTGGACGCTGCTCGCCGGACAGTTCGGTCTCACCGATTTGCGAAAAGCTTTCGACATGGTCAGCGCGGCGCCCGCGAAGATGATGGGCCTTGGCGATGATTGGGGAATCCGGGAAGGCGCGCGGGCGGATCTTCTCATTGCCCGCGCGGACTTTGTCGATGATCTGGTAGCGGGCGGCGCCCTTGAACGCACCGTGCTGGTTGAGGGTCGCGTCGTCGCCTCGACGTCTCGTTCGGCGAACCCTGCGGATACCGTTATGGGCCGCGCATGACGCGTGCGAACGGCTCGCTGACCTTGCCTCGTTCGCGACGCGCAATTGGCTAGAGACGGTACGGACGATGATGCAGTTTGCTGTCAAGCAGGGCATGATCAAGGACGACCCGACCGCTGGGATCAAGAACGTCAAGGTCAAGACCGACGGTTTCCCAGTCGCTTTTGGCAGCAATATCCTGCCAACAGATATGCCAACAAAATCGTTGGATGTCGGAGCGTGGACGTCGCCGCACGTCGAGAGGTGAAGATGTCCCTGGGCCCGGCAGGATTCGAAGCTGCAACCAGACCGTTATGAGCGCAGTGCTTCGTCATCCAACTGCGTTTCGGGTAGGGCGGTGATGAGGATGACAGGTCTCATGACGTCTTGCTCGTGGCGCCTTCGCGCAAGCCCGGGCGCTTCGTTAGAAAGCGATCGATCGAAAGAGGTCCGGATCCTCCCAGGACGAGGGCCAACAGGCACGCGAGATAAAGGAGATCGGTTTCATAGCCCGGCGGCCCGAACTGTGCCCCGGCTGCCGTTATTGCCTGAAGCTTGATTGAGCTGAAGCCATAGGGCAGGTGCACGGTGAATATCGCGGTCAACAGGACGATCGCCATCGGAATGCTGGCCAGCGGCACAAGTGCACCGAGCAACACAGCCAACCCGCCCAGGATCTCTACCGTGATCGTGAGCCATCCCAGCAAATGAGGCGCCGGAAGGCCCATCGCGGACAAGATGGCGGGGAATGCATCGAAGCCCCGCGCCGCCTTGGCGAAGCCGTGTTCCATGAAGCCGTATCCAACGATCAGGCGCAGTGGGATCGGAGCCCAGCGGGCGATCGACGGCCTGCTGCTGAGGCTGAGAAGACGGTGCCACTTCCGCGGCCCTTTTTCAGTATAATTCGTTGATTCCATTTATCTAAATTCGGTTCTATCTTGGAAAACCATTGTCTGACGAGAACTTAACGCGAGCCAAGGTTGACATCAAGACATCATGACGTCACGATGGCGTTATGTCGCCTTTGCCACTCTATGAAACGGTCGAGTCCGCTCTGGCGGCCGGCATCGCTGACGGCAGCCTGCCGCCCGAAACTCAATTACCGCCGGAAGAAGGTCTCACTGAACGGTTCAAAGTCAGTCGCACAACGGTGCGGAAGGCGATCCAGAATTTGATCGAGCGTGGCCTCGTCGAAGTGAGACGCGGAAAGGGGACTTTCGTCACCCAGCCGAAGATCACGCAGGAACTGACCGAGCTGACCGGTTTCGTCGAGGACATGCAGGCGCTGGGGCGAAGCCCGACCGCCCGCTTGCTCGACAAGCGCGTCATCGCAGCCGACGAAGCCGTCGCCCGCCAACTTGCATTAGCATCCGGGACGCTGGTGTTCAGGCTTCGGCGTGTTCGCCTGGCCGACGGCGTGGCCATGTCGTTTGACGAAACTTACTTGCCGCGCGACATAGGTGAGAAAATCGCGGACAACGACCTCGAGGCTGAACCGGTCTTTGCGCTGCTGGAGGAGAAGTACAACACGCCTCTGGTCGAAGCTGAATACAAGCTGGAAGCGGCCGCGGCGGACGCTGTCGCTGCCGAGGCGCTTCAAGTGCCGACCGGCAGTCCGATCTTCCTCATCGAGCGCACGTCCTACACCACCGGCAATCGGCCCGTCGACTACGAGCGGTTACACTATCGCGGCGATCTGATCCGGTTCGTGACGCGGCTTGCCCGACGCACCAGGACCTCAACGCAAACCAGAGACGCCTGACATGGATGCCGGTTTCGGATCCTGGCTGTTCTTCATGTCCGTCGGCGCGAGCGCGCTGGGCGGAATGCTCGGCATGGCCAGCGGCATCTTCATCGTGCCCATCCTTACCCTGTTTGGCGGCGTGGACCTCCGCACTGCCATCGGCGCAAGCATCGTCTCGGTGATCGCCTGCTCGTGCGGCAGCGCGGCATCCTTCCTTGATGGAGGACTCACCAACGTTCGCCTCGCCATCGTGCTGGAGACCGCGACGACGTTCGGGGCTCTCACGGGCGTGTGCTTTGTCGGGCTGGTCCCGGTGTCCTTCCTTTACGGCCTGTTCGCCGTCGTGTTGCTGGTATCGGCGCATCAGATGCTCGCCCGGCGCGGCGATCCGGTCGGCATCAGCACTGCCGACACGCCCGGCAATTGGGCGGACACACTTCGACTCCACGCGAGCTATCCCGACCATATGCTCGGCCGCAGCGTCACCTACCAGGTACGACAGCTGCCCCGGGGAATGGTCCTGATGTACGGCGCCGGCCTTATCTCGGCGCTGCTTGGGATCGGCAGCGGCGTGCTCAAGATCCCCGCGATGGACACGGCCCTCCGTTTGCCGATCAAGGTGTCCTCGGCAACCTCCAATTTCATGATAGGAGTGACCGCGGCTGCCAGCGCGGGGGCGTACTTCATACGAGGCTCCATCGTTCCCGCCGTTGCAGGTCCCGTCGCCTTGGGGTCGGTTCTGGGATCAATCCTCGGAGCCCGCATCCTGATGCGAATTTCGAATGAAAAAGTGAGAGCCCTGTTTGTTGTTGTGCTCATGGCCCTTGCGGCGCAGATGCTGCTCTCTGCCTTCCACATCGAGCTGTTCGGAAAGGCCGCATGATCGTGGACGACAAGGCCGTGGACGAAGCTCGCAGGATGGGGTGGCTCGTTTCACGGCTGCTAAAATACGGTATCTGGCTCGCGTCGGGCGTGACCGCGCTCGGGATGATCGTTGCCCTGTTTGGCCGATGCATCGTTCCGAATGGGCATACCGTGACGCTGGGCACGAGCATCGTCATGAAAGGCATCGCACTCATCATCCTGCTGCCGATCCTGCGCGTTGTCGTGATGCTGGTCATGTTCTTGCGCGAGCGTGATTATCTCCTTGGGATGATTTCCGCCATCGTGCTCGTAACGATTGGCGTAAGTGTAGTTGCCGGGCTGTACGCACCGACGATTCACTGAGGCCTTGGCGGACACCGGGGGAAATCCCCATTCACGATCGGCGGTCTGTGCTCTCGAAAAAAGCCCGCTATTGCCCACATGGCCTCCACGACACCGCAACATCTGTGAGCGTCCAGCCGATTCGGGGCGCGAATGCCTCCTCACCGGCACATGCATCGCGTCCGCGCAACGCCCGGCGACCAGGGGTTGTATCGAGGTGATACCACGCAGGGCGGCAAAGCCATCGTGAACGTCTTCGTAAGAAATGGGGGATAGACACGTAACCTCGTGTTGTCCTTTTTTGCACGGCGGCAGCTTGTGCTACCGTGCCCTGGTGAGAGAAAATGATGACTGCCGCCCCCGGCCCGCGTTTCACCTGGTTCCGGCTCACGATCTCCCGTAGGCTGGCGTTGCTGGTGGGAGCCGCCGCCCTCCTCATGCTGTGCGGTTTTGCCGTTCAACTCTTAACCATTCGCGACACGCTGCTCGATGAACGGCGCTCCGCGATCCGCAATGAGGTCCAGACCGCTGTCTCGATCGCCCGTGCGTTCGCTGCGGAGGCGGCCGCCGGACGGCTCTCCGAGGCCGAGGCGCAGGAACGCGCGCGCATGACGCTGCGTTCGATGCGTTTCGGCGATGGCGACTATTTCTTCGTCTACCGCTATGACGGCGTGAACGTCGTCCATGGCCTCAAGCCCGAGCGCGAGGGCAAAAACTTTATCGACCAGGTCGACTCCAACGGTGTGCGGCTCAACGCCAATGTGATCGCCGCCGCACAAGCCGGAGGCGGGTTCACCGAATTCATGTTTCCGCGCGCCGGCAGCGACACGCCTTCTCCGAAGCTCGCCTATGCAGCGCCGGTCGGCGAGTGGCAATGGGCAGTCGGTAGCGGCGTCTACATCGACGACGTCGATGTGCTCTTCCGGGCCCGCGTTTTCAATGTGCTGATGATGGTCGGGGCAATCCTCGCGCTGCTCGGCGTGAGCTCATGGTGGCTCGCGCGTGGCTTGGTCCGGCCTGTCCGCGCGCTCACCGGCGCGATGACCAGGCTGGCGGGAGGTGATACTGCGGCGGAGGTCCCGGCGACCGGCCGGACGGACGAGGTCGGCGAGATGGCCCGCGCGGTCGGCGTTTTCAAAGACAGCATGATTGGGGGCAACCGCCTGCGCGAGGAGCAGGAGCAGCAGAAGGCGGGCGCGGCGGCCGAGCAGAAGGTGGCACTCATCCGGATGGCAGACGACTTCAGCGCGAGCGTCGGCGGGATCATCGATACCGTCGCCTCCACCGCGGCCGAGATGCAGGGCGCCGCGCAGTCGCTGAGCGCGACCGCGGAGGAGGCGAACCGCCAGGCGACCGCCGTTACGGGCGCGGCGACGCGAGCAACCAGCAACGTCCAGACCGTTGCTGCGGCGGCCGAGGAGCTCTCCGCTTCCATCAGCGAGATCGGACGCCAGGTGGCGCAGTCCTCGGCGATCGCGGTGAAGGCGGTCGATCAGGCACAGCGCACCAACGGCACAGTGAATAGCCTGACCCAAAGCGCGCAGACCATCGGCGAGGTGGTGGGTCTGATCCAGGAGATCGCGAGCCAGACCAACCTGCTCGCGCTGAACGCCACGATCGAGGCGGCGCGCGCGGGCGAGGCAGGCAAGGGCTTCGCCGTGGTCGCATCCGAGGTGAAGAGCCTCGCCAGCCGGACGGCCAAGGCGACCGAGGAGATCGCGAATCAGATCGCCTCAATCCAGAGTGCCACCGGTGAAGCCGTCACGGCGATCCAGAGCATCGGCGCGACGATCGGGCAGATCAACGAGATCGCTTCCGCGATCGCGTCTGCCGTCGAGCAGCAAGGCGCTGCGACCAAAGAGATCGCGAATAACGTGAGTCAGGCGGCTGCAGGGACCAATGAAGTGTCCTCGAATATCGCCGGTGTCACGCAGGCGTCGGGCGAGGTCGGCTCGGCGGCGACGCAGGTGCTGAATTCAGCCAGTGAGCTGTCGGAGCAATCTGAGCGGCTGAAGACGGACGTCGCACGCTTCCTCGACAGCGTGCGTGCGGCGTGATCAAATTCTCGACCGGCCGCAAGGTGTCGAGGTTTCGAGCGCGCTCAGCCGCCGCGAGATCGTGGAAGGAAAGCCCGGGCCGCGCGAAGCGGGCTGATGGCGCACCTATCGCGTCAAAGTAAATTAGAAATACTCAATAATAACAATATGTTAACTCGACGGCGAGTCGTTCTTTCACCGAAATGGAGTTGTTCTTTGTCTGGTGGGCCTGCCTGGACTCGAACCAGGAACCAGACCGTTATGAGCGGCCGGCTCTAACCATTGAGCTACAGGCCCCGCCGAGATGCCGCTTGAGCGGCAGGCAACGGTGCCGACACCCCTTACAATGTGGCCGGCGATCCGGCAATGCCGTGTGTGCCGGGGAGGGATTTTAGCGGAGCGGCAGAGCCATTCGCCGCTCCTTTGTTGGCGTCATGCCCCGCCACCGGGTCTCGCCATCGGCGAGCCCGATGACAGGCTCAAGCGCGGCGTCCAGTACGCCGCGCGCTTCACGATTCCATCACCGGCGCTCACTGGATCGCCCGCTTTCGCGGGCATAGGCGCAGCACTGTGGCCAAAAACGCTTTTTTTCTAATCCACCGACACCCCGGCGAACGCCACCACCTTGCGCCATTTCTCGGTTTCGTCTGATATCAGCCTGCCGAATTCGGCCGGCGTCATCGGCTTCGGGATGCCGCCGATCGTCGGCGAGCTGCGCCACCAGCTTGGGATCCCTCAGTGCCTCGCCGACCGCCGTGTTGAGGATCTCGACGATTTCCGGCGGCGTGCCCTTCGGCGCCGAAATGCCGTAGAACCCGAGCGACTCGAATCCGGGCACGGTCTCGGCGATGGCGGGAACGTCGGGCACGCCGGGCCAGCGTTGCGGCGAGGTGACGCCGAGCGCCCGCACGGTGCCGGCACGCGCCTGCTCCAGCGCCGAGGGCAGGTTGTCGAAGATCAGCTGCACCTTGTTGGAGATGATATCGGGAAACGCGATCGCCGATCCGCGATAGGGCACGTGCACCATGTCGCATCCTGGTCATCGCCTTGAACAATTCCGCCGACATGTGCACCGACGTGCCGTAGCCCGATGAAGCATAGGAAACCTTGCCCGGATTGGCCTTGCAGTAGTCGATGAATTCCTGAACGGTTTTGACCGGCATCGCGTTCGACACCACCAGCATGTTGGTCAGTTGCATGATGCTCGCGACCGGCACGGTGTCGCGGATGAAGTCATAGGACAGATGCTTGTAGAGCGAGGTCGAGATGGCGTTGTTGGGCGCGTCGAACAACAGGGTGTAACCGTCCGGCGGCGAATTGATCGCCGCGGCGGCGGCGATATTGCCGCCGGAGCCGGCGCGGTTCTCCACCACGAACTGCTGGCCGAAATGCTCCGACAGCCACTGGCTCATGATCCGTGCCACGATATCGACCGGGCCGCCGGCGGCGAACCCGATCAGCCAGCGCACCGGGCGGTTCGGATAATCGGCGGCGGATGACGGCGCGACGCCGGCCGCAAGGCCCCAAAGGCAGGCCAGACCGAACGTCGCTGCGCGCGAAAATGCGATCATGAACTGCTCCATTCGAAACGGATTGCGCGCATGCTTTCACACAAATCGCAATTTGCCTACATTGGCCTTCGACGGATATCCTTCAAACAGGCTGGCGCATTCGCGGCGTCGCGTCGATGCGTGAGGGTGGCAGATGAACATGGTTCATATCGTTTGCGCCGGCGCTCTGTTGCTGGCGGGCAGCGCCGCGGCGCAGGAGGGAGACAAGGTCATTTCAAAGACCACGATCAGTCTGGGGACGGCGACGCCCGGCGGCGGTTTCCCGCTCTACGGCAACGCTTTTGCCGAAATCATCAATGAGGCCGACCCGACGCTTGTCATCGCGCCGCGCAACACCAAGGGCAGCAACGAGAACATTCCGCTGCTCGAGGCCGGCCAGCTCGATATCGGTCTGGTCGCCGGCGAGCCGGCCTACGAGGCCTTTATGGGCATCGGGCGGCCGCGGACCAGCGTCAAAATCCTGACCGCGATCTATTCGAATCCGGGCATGTTCGTGGTGCGCGCGGACAGCCCGTACAAGACCATTCGCGATCTCGTCGGCAAGCCGATCGCGTTCGGCGCCAAGGGCTCCGGTCTTCCGATCCTGTCGCGTTACCTGCTCGACGGTCTCGGACTGAAGCAGGACGAGGATTTCCAGTCGGTCTATCTCGACCACGCCGGCGACGGCCCGGCGATGGTGCTCGACGGACGGGTCGCGGCGCTGTGGGGCGCCGGCATCGGCTGGCCCGGATTCACCGCGATCGCGATCAAGTCCCGGCGGCGCCAGGTTCATCGCGCCCGATGCCGACGAGATCGCGCGCATCCGGGCCAAACATACATTTCTCAAGCCGCTGACGGTGGCGGCGGGCAGCTATCCAAACCAGAGCGCTCCGATCCATTCGCTCGGCTCCTGGAGCTTTGTCCTGATGCGCGACAATCTGCCCGACGACGTCGCCTATCATCTGGCGCGGTCGCTGCATGGCGCCGAAAGCACGTTGTGCAAGAAACTGGCGCAGGCCTGCGAGACCACGGCCGCGAACACGGTGGCGGCCGCACCGAGCCTTGAGCTGATCCACCCCGGCGTGCTGCGCTATTTCCGCGAGATCGGGGTGGTGAAGTAGGGGGTTATTCAGCATCGTACCCCGGATGCAGCGCACTGGGCCGCTCTTGCGGCGTGGTGCGCTGCCGATCCAGGCCCATTCCGCGCACATCGTCTGCACACATCGTCTTCATGGATCCCGGCTCTGCGGCGCATCGCAAGATGCGCTGCACCGCGTCCGGGACACGCGGCTTTGTTCTGCCGCAGCTACTTCTTCACCAGCGGGCAGGCCGGATCGGGCGGCCCGAACGCTTCCTCGCCGGGAATCTGGGCCAGGATCTTGTAATAGTCCCACGGATATTTGGACTCCTCCGGCGACTTGACCTGCACCAGCATGAGGTCGTGCACCATCAGATTGTCCTCGCGCAGCCTGCCGTTGCGGGCAAAGAAATCCTCGATCGGCTTCTCGCGCATCTTGGCGGCGACCTTGAGCGGCTCGTCGGTGCCGGTCTCCTTGACGGCGTTGAGGTAGTGCATGACCGACGAATAGACGCCGGCCTGCCACATCGTCGGCATCCGGTTCATCTTGGCGAAATAACGCTTCGACCATTCGCGGGTCTTGTCGTCCATGTCCCAGTAGAACGACGTCGTCAGCAGCAGGCCCTGCGCCGCGGGCAGTCCCAGCGAATGGATGTCGGTGATCAGCGCCAGCAGCGCGGCCATCTGCTGGCCGCCCTTCAACACCCCGAACTCGCCGGCGGTCTTGATCTCGTTGATGTTGTTGGGCGGGCCGCCGGCGATGCCGATGATCTTGGCCTTGGAGGCCTGCGCCTGCAGAATGAACGACGACAGGTCGGGCGTGGCGAATGGCGGTCGGACCGCGCCGATCACCTTGCCGCCATTCTTGACGATCACGGCCGAGGCGTCTTTTTCCAGCGAGTGGCCGAACGCGTAATCGTCGGTGATGAAGAACCAGCTGTCGCCGCCGCGCTTGACCACCTCCTGCGCGGTGCCGACCGCGAGCGCGCGGGTGTCGAACACCCACTGGATCGCATAGGGCGAGCAGAATTTGCCGTGGAAATCGGCAGCGCCGGTCGAGTGCGCGATGAACATCCGCTTCTTTTCGTTGGCGATATTCTGCACCGCGAGCCCGACCGCCGACACCGGCACGTCCACGATCAGGTCGACCTGTTCGGTGTCATACCAGCGCCGCGCAATCCCGGCGCCGATATCCGGCTTGTCCTGGTGATCGCCGACGATCACCGTGATCGGCTTGCCCAGCACCGTGCCGCCGAAATCGTCCACTGCCATTTGCGCCGCGGTCACCGAGCCCTGGCCGGTGGGCGTGGACGCCGGCCCGTTCATGTCGGTGAGAACGCCGATCTTGACCAAATCGTCCGATATCTGGGCCAGCGCAGCCCGCGACGGCAGCATCGCGGCGGCGAGCGCCCCCAATATAAATGCTTTTCTGGCGAACATCTGGTCTCCTCTCGTACCCGTCAGGCGCATTGGCCTCGTGCTTGACCGGGAGCCTAACTCAGCCGGCCGGTCTTTTTGCAATCATTCCATCGCCCGCGTCAACGCAGCCGAATGGCTTAGGCAAACGCGTTGGACCATTGGGCTGTATATTTCGGGCCTGATTCAGTACATACGCCGCATGGTGACCACCCAGCGCTTGCCGGCTTCGCTCACTCCGCTCGACATGGCGCTGGCGGCGTTGCTGCAGCGGCTCGAGCCGGTGACGCCGGATGCGCTTCCGCTGGCGCAGGCCCTGGGCTGCATCGCCGCCGATATGCCGCCGCTCAAAGCCATCCCGCCGTGCAACATCGCCGCGGCCGATGGCTGGGCGCTACGCTCCCGCGACCTCGTCGGCGCGTCGTCCTATTCGCCGCTGCCGCTGGCGGTCGCGCCGGTCTGGGTCGAAGCCGGCGACGCAATCCCGCAAGCCTGCGACTGCGTGATCGATTCCGATTCCGTCGAGCAGTCAGGCCCGATGGTCCAGGTGCTGGCGGAAGCGATTCCGGGGCAGGGGGTTCGCCGCATTGGCGGCGACATCGCCGCGGCGGGGTGCTGTCATTGCAGCCGGGCGGTGCGTTCGCCCGCTCGATCTGCTGATCGCGCGCGCGGCAGGCCTGGAAGGACTGAATGTGCGCCGCCCGCGCCTGGGTGTCGTCAATATTCCTGCGGCCTCGGGCACGACCGCGACGGCACAGCTGATTTCGGACAGCGCCCGCGCAGCCGGTGCCGGCGTCGTCCTCACCGAGGCCGCCGCACGCGATGCGGCGTCGGTCGCAGCGGCGCTCGATACCG
This sequence comes from uncultured Alphaproteobacteria bacterium, assembly GCA_963734795.1. Lineage (GTDB taxonomy): Bacteria > Pseudomonadota > Alphaproteobacteria > Rhizobiales > Xanthobacteraceae > Bradyrhizobium. Next base: position 972,043 of record CAVTIW010000001.1, on the reverse strand, counting down.
GCGCGTGCGATCTGCTGCTGACCATCGGCGGCAGCGGCGTCGGCCGCACCGATGCGACGATCGCGGCCTTGGCCCGGCGCGGCGAGATCGTCGCCCATGGCATCGCGCTGCAGCCCGGCCGGACCGCTGCCGTCGGCCGGATTGGAACAATCCCGGTGATTGCGCTGCCGGGCGCGCCGGATCAGGCACTCGCGGCGTGGTGGACCCTGGCACTCCCGGTGCTGGACCATTTGTCGGCGCGGCGGCCGCGGCAGACGACAACCCTGCCGCTGGCGCGCAAGATTGCTTCCAGCGTCGGCCTCGCCGAAATCGTCCTGCTCGAAAGCAGGCAAGGCGCCTGGCTGCCGCTTGCGGTCGGCGAGCTGTCGCTCGAGACCATCGCCCGGTCAGACGCATGGCTGGCGGTGCCCGGCGGCAGCGAGGGGTTTGCGGCGGGCACGCCGGTCGATGCCTATATGTTGCGGGACTGAGATGAGTGCCGACATGACACACGCGCCCCTGCCGAAAAACCGCGACGGCGTCGATCAGGATCAGTTCCTGACCGTCCTGTCGCGCGAACAGGCGCTGGCCCGCTTCGAAGCGGCATTGTTTCCGCGCGCCGTCCCGAGCCAACAGCGACCGCTTTCCGATGCTCTCGGTTGCGCACTGGCGCAGGACATCGTGGCGCCGATCGACGTGCCGCCGTTCGACCGCTCCAATGTCGACGGCTTTGCGGTGCGCTCCGCCGATCTCGCGGCGGCCGGCGAAGCCGCGCCGGTCCGCCTCCTGCTCAACGACGAAATCATCGCCTGCGGCACCGCGCCGGCGCGGCCGGTGCTGTCGGGAACCGCGACCGCGATTGCGACCGGCGGTCCGGTGCCGCGCGGCGCCGACGCCATCGTCATGATCGAACATACCCAACCGGCAGGCCCCCGCGCGATCGAGATCCGCCGCGCCGCCTCGCCGGGACAATTCGTCTCCTATGCCGGCTCCGACATCGCGCGCGGCGAGGCGCTGCTGCGCGCCGGCACCCTGATCGGATCGCGCGAGATCGGCATGCTGGCGGCCTGCGGCATCGCTGATGTGGCCGTCGCGCGGAAACCGCGGGTGGCTGTTATCTCCACCGGCGACGAACTGGTTCAGCCCGGCCTGCCGCTGCGTCCTGCGGCGATCTACGACACCAATGGCGCGATCGTCACCGCCGCGGTGAACGAAAACGGCGGCGAGGCGATCTTCCTCGGCGCCATTGCCGACGACGAGGAAAAACTCGAAGCCGCGATGCGCGAGGCGCTTGAGAGCAGCGACATGCTGGTGCTGTCGGGCGGCACCTCGAAGGGCGCCGGCGACGTCTCGCATCGCATCATCGCGCGGCTCGGCCGGCCCGGCATCATCGCGCATGGCGTCGCGCTGAAACCGGGCAAGCCGTTGTGTCTCGCGGTCTGCGACGGCAAGCCGGTGGTGATCCTGCCGGGATTTCCGACCTCGGCGATGTTCACCTTCCACGACATGATCGTGCCGGTGCTGCGCCGGATGGCGGGCCTGCCGCCGCGCTCCGACGCCAAGGTCACCGCCAAGGTTCCGGTGCGGATTGCCTCCGAACTGGGCCGCACCGAATTCGTCATGGTCTCCCTGGTCGAAGGCGACGCAGGCTTGATCGCCTATCCCTCCGGCAAGGGCTCCGGCGCCATCACCTCGTTCGCGCAGGCCGACGGGTTTTTGCGGATCGACGCACTGGCCGACCAGATGCCTGTCGGCACCGAGGCCGAAATAACGCTGTTCACGCCGCATGTGCGGGTGCCGGATCTGGTGATCGTCGGCAGCCACTGCACCGGGCTTGATCTGGTGACCGCGCCGCTGGCGCGCGCGGGCCTGCTCGTGCGTTCGATCGCGGTCGGCAGTCTCGGCGGGTTGGCGGCGGCCAAGCGCGGCGAGTGCGATTTCGCGCCGATCCATCTGTTCGACGAGGCAACCGAAAGCTACAACACGCCGTTCCTGACGGGCGGGCTTGAACTGGTGCCGGGCTGGCGGCGGATGCAGGGCATCGTGTTTCGATCAGGCGATGTGCGTTTCGAAGGTTTGGACGCGGAAGCGGCGGTGCGCGCGGCGCTCGCCGACCCCGCCTGCATCATGGTCAACCGCAACCAGGGCGCCGGCACCCGCATCCTGCTCGACCGGCTGCTCGCAGGCGCGCGCCCCGACGGCTACTGGAACCAGCCGAAGTCGCACAACGCGGTCGCCGCGGCGGTGGCGCAGCATCGCGCCGACTGGGGCATGACCATCGCGCCGGTCGCCCGTGCCGCCGGGCTCGGCTTCATTCCTTTTGCCGAAGAGCATTATGATTTCGCGCTGGTGACGGCGCGGAAACAGCGGCCCGCGGTGCAGGCGTTTTTGCAGGCGCTGGCGTCGGACGAAGGTCGCAACGCGCTGGCGGGCGCGGGGTTTCGGCCGGCGTGAATTGTTCGATATCGTGCCCCGGACGCGGAGCAGCGCTTCTTCGGCGCTGCTCCACGGAGCCAGGGCCCATCGCAAACAATGCATACCCTATTGGCCCCGGATCAGCAGCGCACCACGCCGCAAGAGCGGCGCGCTGCGCAGCATCCGGGGCACGTCAACCCCCATCCAGCGCGGCCAGCCGCTCCGCGGCGGCGATGTCGTCCATGGTGTTGGCGTTGAAGAACGGATCGAGCGTCTCCACCGGCCACTCCACCGTGGCGAGCCGGTAGCGCGCGGTCCAGCGATCGATCTTTCTGACGTCCTCCACCACCAGCGCGTGGCGAAGCTGCTCGCGCAAGGCGACGCTCCACAAGCCGATCACCGGATGCGACTGTCCGTCGGAGGCGGCGACCGCGAGCTCGGCATTCTGTTCGGCGCGGGCGCGATGCAGCCGCGCGACCAGATCGCGCGGCAGGAACGGACAATCCGCCGCGGCGCTGAGGATCCATGCAACGTCGGGCCGGTTGGTCGCGGCCCAGTCGAGCGCCGCCAGAATGCCCGCCAGCGGTCCGGGAAAATCCGCCACCGTGTCGGCAAGGACGGGCAGGCCGAAATCCGCAAAACGCGAGGGATCACCATTGGCGTTGAGAATGAGGCCGTCGCATTGCGGCGTCAGCCGCGCGATCACGCGCGCGAGGATGGTGCGGCCGCCGATCTGGCGCATCGGCTTGTCGCCGCCGCCCATCCGCCGCGCCAGGCCGCCGGCCAGCAGCACGCCGGGCGTTGGCGGCGTTTCACTCGTCACGGTCGCCGCCCTTGCGCTTGTGGGCTGCGGATTCCTCTTCGACAAAGGCGAGGTTCTGATCGTAGATGATCCGCTCCTGGCCCGACAGCGCGATGAATCGCTTGCCCCGCGCGCGCCCGACCAGCGTCAATCCGACCTGCCGCGCCAGATCGACGCCCCAGGCGGTAAAGCCCGACCGCGAGACCAGGATCGGAATGCCCATCCGCACCGTCTTGATGATCATCTCGGAGGTCAGCCGCCCGGTGGTGTAGAGAATCTTGTCGGCGGGATCGACGCCGTGGCGATAGATCCAGCCTGCGATCTTGTCGACGGCGTTGTGGCGGCCGACGTCTTCGGTGTAGCAGACCGGGGTGCCCTGCTTGCACAGCACGCAGCCGTGGATCGCGCCGGCCTCGAGATAGAGCGACGGCATGGTGTTGATGGTGTGCGTCATCTGGTAGAGCCAGGAGGTGCGCAGCTCCGCCTTCGGCAAGGCCACGCTTTCCACGGCTTCGAGCAGATCGCCGAACGCGGTGCCTTGCGCACAGCCGGAGGTCTGGGTGCGCTTCTTCAGTTTCGCTTCGAAATTGGTGTGGTGTTCGGTGCGCACCACCACCACCTGCAGATCGTCGTCATATTCGACCTCGGTGACGATGTCGTCGTATTTCAGCATGTTCTGGTTGAGCAGATAACCGAGCGCGAGATATTCCGGATAATCGCCGATCGTCATCATGGTGACGATCTCCTGCGCGTTCAGATACAGCGTCAGCGGCCGCTCCACCGGGACATTGATCTCGACCGGCGCGCCCGCCTGGTCGGTACCGGCGACGCGTTCGGTCAGCCGCGGATCGTGCGGATTCGGAAGGATCAGGGGAACGGGCGCTTTATCGATTTTCATCATCGTTCGCAGGCTAGCATGACATTGCCCGTTGGCCGATATAAAGCACCCATGGACAAAACATAGCCCGGTTCCGTCGGCGGCTCGGAGAATAAGATGAAAGTGATTGGCCTGGCGGGATGGAGCGGCGCCGGCAAGACCACGCTGCTGGCGCGTGTCATCCCCCATCTTCTCGCCGAGGGTCTTCGGGTTTCGGTCATCAAGCATGCCCACCATGCGTTCGATGTCGACGTGCCGGGCAAGGATTCCTGGGTGCACCGGCAGTCGGGCGCCACCGAAGTGCTGGTGTCCTCGACCGCGCGATGGGCCCTGATGCACGAATTGCGCGGCGCCAGCGAGCCGAGGCTGCCGGAATTGCTGGCGAGGATGTCGCGGGTCGATCTGGTGGTGGTTGAAGGATTCAAAAGAGAGCCGCTTTGCAAGATCGAGGTGCATCGCCTCGCCAATGGCAAGGCACTGCTGTTCCCGGACGATCCCGGTATCGTCGGCATTGCCACCGACGCGACCCCGGAAACCGCGCTGCCGGTCGCCCATCTCGATGACATTCCAGCCGTCGCCGCTATGATGCGGAGGTCCGCGATTTCAGTCGAAGACGTGCTGGCACGCAGCGCAGCCGAAAGCTAACGAAGCAGACATGGCGCAATTGTCCGACGATTGCTTTGCCTTCGGCGGCCCGATGATGTCGGTCGATGAAGCCGTCGGCATCATCGCCGCGCGGGTCACGGCGGTGCAGGACGTCGAGACCGTTGCGCTCGAGCAGGCCGACGGGCGGATTCTCGCGGGCGGCATTTCCGCGCCGCTGCCGCTGCCGCCTTTCACCAATTCCGCCGTCGATGGCTATGCCGTGCGCAGCGACGATCTTCCGCCTCAGTCCGAACAGGCATTTCCGGTGGCGGGCCGGGTTCAGGCCGGCGCGTCGGCGCGCGAGCCGCTCCGGTCGGGCCACGCCATGCGGATTTTCACCGGTGCGCCGATGCCGCAAGACGCCGACACCGTGTTCATGCAGGAGGACGTGCGCATCGATGATGACGGCAAGGTGGTTCTCCCGGCGGGTTTGAGGCCCGGCGCCAATGTGCGCCCGGCGGGCGAAGACATTGCTGCCGGGCGTTCGGCGCTGGCGGCAGGCCAGCGGCTGCGGCCGCAGGATGTCGCGCTCGCCGCGGCGTTCGGACTGACGCAGGTCGATCTGCGCCGGCGCATTCGGGTCGCGGTGTTCTCGACCGGCAACGAACTGGTATCGCCGGGGACGCCGCGCGGGCCGGCGCAACTGTTCGATTCCAACCGCTTCATGCTGATGGCGATGCTGCGCCGGCTGGGCTGCGAGGTCAGCGATCTCGGCATCCTCGCCGACGATCGCGCGGCGCTGGCCCGGGCCCTGAAGCAGGCCGCCGGCACCCACGATTTGATCCTGACCACCGGGGGCGTTTCGACCGGCGAAGAGGACCACGTCAAGGCCAGTGTCGAAAGCGTCGGCACGCTGGTGCTGTGGCGGATGGCGATCAAGCCCGGCCGGCCGGTCGCCATGGGAATTATCGGCGGCACGCCCTTCATCGGATTGCCGGGAAATCCGGTGGCGAGCTTTGTCACCTTCGTCCATGTGGTGCGGCCCACGGTGCTGGCGCTGTCCGGCGCCGTCCAACAGCCGCTGGTTCCGATGCCGGTCCGCGCCGCCTTCGGCTACAAGAAGAAAATCGCCCGCCGCGAATATGTCCGGGTCAATCTGCGCAGAGCGCCCGACGGCGTGCTCGAAGTGACCAAATTTCCGCGCGAGGGCGCCGGGCTGCTGTCGTCGCTGGTGGATACCGACGGCCTGGTCGAACTCGGCGAACCGCTCACGCGGGTCGAGCCTGGCCAGACGGTTGGATTTTTGTCGTATGCGAGCCTGATGTGAGGCTCATGGTTCCCGGCGATGGTCGTTGACGATGTCAGCCCGCTTCGCCATCTTCCGCGCATGGCCACGACAAAACTCGACCTTACCGGACTTAAATGTCCGCTGCCGGCGCTGAAGACCCGCAAGGCGCTGAAGGCGCTGACGCCCGGCGACTTTCTGGAAGTGCATTGTACCGACCCGCTGTCGGTGATCGATATCCCCAATCTGATCCGGGAAACCGGCGACAAGGTCGAGATCACCGAGCGCGCGCGAGCGGCGGATCGTCTTCCTGATCGAAAAGGCCCCCGGCCTTGCGGCCGCGGCCCCGCAGCCGTAGGTGCCGGGTTCCCTGGTTCGGACCCGCTACCTTTTGCCTATCGACACACCTCTGGGCTTCTGTCCCAATTCATGGCCTCCGCAGGGGTGCGCAGGTCGAGTCGCGCCTGTAACGGACTTACAGCCCTGGGCAGGCAGCTACTCGATCAAGGCGGGCATCGGCGGCGGGCCTATCGGGCCACGTCAGGGGTTAGAGCGTCAGGTAAGGGAACTATCGAATGCGCTCCGCGATCCTGGCGCAGCTCGAAATGGTGCGGGGCAGCAAGACAGATGCTTGCACGCGTTGCGCGAAATTAAGATAACAGGATCGTAGGCGGCAGACCTGCCCGGCAAGGGTGGCTGTAGGGGAGGAACCAATGACGACAATTAGCAGCGGTAGGACCATGTCCGGCGCCGGGGCGGGAATTCTCGATCGCGAACACACGATTGCAAAGGCCGGCTTCAACCGCTGGCTGGTGCCACCGGCAGCACTGTGCATCCATCTGTGCATCGGCATGGCCTACGGCTTCAGCGTGTTCTGGTTGCCGCTGTCGCGCGCGATCGGCCTGACGGCGCCAAAGGCCTGTCCGGACATGTCGCTGATGCAGGAGCTGTTCACCACCACCTGCGACTGGCGCGTCGCCAGCCTTGGCTGGATGTTCACCCTCTTCTTCGTCGTGCTTGGCGTGTCGGCGGCGATCTGGGGCGGCTGGCTCGAACGTGCCGGTCCACGCAAGGCGGGCTTTGTCGCGGCGCTTTGCTGGGGCGGCGGCCTGTTGATCGGCGCCTTCGGCATTTATGTCCATCAGCTCTGGATCATGTGGCTTGGCGCCGGCGTGATCGGCGGCGTCGGCCTCGGTCTCGGTTACATTTCCCCGGTTTCGACGCTGATCAAATGGTTTCCCGACCATCGCGGCATGGCGACCGGCATGGCCATCATGGGCTTCGGCGGCGGCGCCATGATCGGCGCGCCGCTGGCGAACATCCTGATCAATTACTTCAAGACGCCGACCTCGGTCGGTGTCTGGCAGACGTTTGCCACCATGGGCGTGATCTACTTTGTCTTTATGACGATCGGCGCCTTCGCTTACCGTGTGACCCCGGCCGGCTGGCGCCCTGAGGGCTGGACCCCGCCGAGCGAAAACAGGACGATGATATCGCAGCATCACGTGCATCTCGACAACGCCCACAAGACGCCGCAGTTCTGGCTGATCTGGTGGGTGCTGACGCTGAACGTCTCCGCCGGTATCGGCGTGATCGGCATGGCATCGCCGATGCTGCAGGAAATCTTCGCCGGCAAACTGATCGGATTGCCGGACCTCGGCTTTAACGCGCTGAGCGTCGCGCAAAAGGCCACCATCGCCGGGATCGCAGCCGGCTTTACCGGGCTGATTTCGCTGTTCAACATCGGCGGCCGCTTCTTCTGGGCGTCGCTGTCCGACCACATCGGCCGCAAGGCTACCTACTACTGCTTCTTCCTGATCGGCATCGCGCTCTACGCGCTGGCGCCGACCTTCGCTGCGATAGGTTCCAAGCTGCTGTTCGTTCTTGGCTTCGGCATTATCCTGTCGATGTATGGCGGCGGCTTTGCCACCGTGCCGGCCTATCTCGCCGACATGTTCGGAACCCAGTTCGTGGGCGCCATTCACGGGCGGCTGCTGACGGCGTGGTCGACCGCAGGCATCATCGGTCCGGTGGTCGTGAATTACCTCCGCGAGTTTCAGCTTGCGGCCGGCGTGCCACGCGATCAGCTCTACAACACGACCATGTATATCCTGTGCGCGATGCTGATCGCCGGGTTGATCTGCAACTATCTGATCAAGCCGGTCGATCCGAAGTGGCACATGAGCGATGCGGAATTAGCGAAACTGCAGGCGGACACCGCGAATCCAACTGCGGCGCTGCCATCGGGTTCGTACGGCATCGGCAAGGGCGGTCTCGACGCCAAGGCGGCGCTGTTCTGGGCCTTCGTTAGCATTCCGCTGGCATGGGGTGTCTGGATCACGCTGCAGAGCGCGGCCAAGATTTTCTGATCTCAGGTCATCGTTGCGGGACGGCATCTTACCGTCCCGCAATCTCCGCCTTTCAATCAATCAAAGCAATCAGATCAGGGGATACCATGCTTCGCACCCGTGTTTGTCTCGCCGCCATGCTGCTTGTCGCCGGCAGCCTCCATACGGCATCAGCCCAGACGTCGCCGCCGGCGGCCACTCCGGCTCCAGCCGCCGCAAAGCCTTCGAAGATGAAGCTGACCGTCGAACGCCTCAAGGAAATGCGCGCGAAGTGGGTCCAGAACAGGCCCAAGCTGAAGGCCTGTCGCAAAGAGGTGAAGTCGAAGGGACTGGTCGGCGATGACCGCTGGTTCTACATCGAAGAGTGCATGGATAAGACCTGAGAGCCGCGACGGCTGCGTCTTCGAATCAGGGTGAAGTTGGCCAGGCGGCGGACCAGCGTCCGTTGCGATAGCGCCGCGTCGCCGAGTTTAAGTTGGCCAGATCGATTTCGACTGCGTTGGGCGGGTTTCCACTGATCATGGTACCGGTGCCGAGATGGTGCTGGAACCAGATCTCAACGATCTCGCTTGGGGTCAGCAAGGGTCGCTTTTATCCCGAAGCGGTCCTGCGCTCGTGGGTTTCGTTGACCTTTCGACAAAGCGCGTTGCGTTTCGGTTGGCGGCGGCGTGTTCGAAGCGCTGCTGCTCACCGGTTTTCGAAGGGTAAGAGGGGCGCGACGGCTATACCCTCAAATGCCCGTTCCATCGGGCGAATTTGCTATTGGCATGTGGCATGCCACTGATTAGAGTCGCCGGATCAGAGCGGGATTGAAACTTCGATGAACCATGACGTGCAACAAGTCCGCTCGTTCGAGCATCCCGGCGAGGGACGCCGGCGGGCCAAATCGACCCCCAAAGGCCGCCAGATCGATCCGACCGCCGCGCACGAGATTGAACTTCTGCTCGGCGACCGGCCGCGCCAGCGCGACCTGCTGATCGAGCATCTGCATCTGATCCAGGACAAATACGATCAGATTTCCGCCGCGCACCTTGCGGCGCTGGCCGAAGAGATGAAGCTGGCGTTTGCGGAAGTGTTCGAGACCGCGACCTTCTACGCGCATTTCGACGTGGTGAAGGAGGGCGAGCCCGATGTCGCGCCGCTGACCATTCGGGTCTGCGATTGCCTGACCTGCGCGATGCTGGGTGCGGAAAAATTGCTGCAGGAGTTGCAGGCCGGCGCCGGCCCCGGCATTCGCGTGGTGCGCGCGCCCTGCGTCGGCCGCTGCGATACCGCGCCGGCGGTCGAGGTCGGACATCACTTTGTCGATCACGCCAGTGTCGCCAGCGTGCTTGCCGCGGCGAAGGGCGGCGATACGCACGCCCACCTGCCCGACTATGTCGATTACGACGCCTATGTCGCCGGCGGCGGCTACGCGCTGCTCAAGCGCCTGCGCTCGGGCGAATTGGCGAAGGAAGACCTTCTGAAGGCGCTCGACGACGCTTCCTTGCGCGGTCTCGGCGGCGCCGGCTTTCCCACGGGGCGCAAATGGCGCTCGGTGCTCGGCGAACCCGGTCCGCGGCTGATGGCGATCAACGGCGACGAGGGCGAGCCCGGAACCTTCAAGGATCGCTAGTATCTCGAGACGCGATCCGCATCGCTTTCTCGAGGGCATGCTGATCGGCGCGCATGTGGTGGAAGCACCCGACATCTACATCTACATCCGCGACGAATATCCGGCGCTCGCGCGAAATTCTCGCGCGCGAGATCGCGAAGCTACCGCCCGGCGGTCCGGTGCTGCATCTGCGGCGCGGCGCCGGCGCCTATATCTGCGGCGAGGAATCCTCGCTGCTGGAAAGCATCGAAGGCAAGCGCGGCCTGCCGCGGCACAAGCCGCCATATCCGTTCCAGGTCGGGCTGTTCGGGTTGCCGACGCTGATCAACAACATCGAGACGCTGTGGTGGGTGCGCGACATCGTCGAAAAGGGCGCGGAGTGGTGGAAGAGCCATGGCCGCAACGACCGCCACGGCCTGCGCACCTATTCGGTGTCGGGACGGGTCAAGAATCCCGGCATGAAGCTGGCGCCGGCCGGCGTCACGGTGCGCGAACTGATCGACGAATTCTGCGGCGGCATGGCCGATGGACATGCCTTCCACGCCTACCTGCCGGGCGGCGCATCCGGCGGCATCCTGCCGGCGTCGATGGACAACATTCCGCTCGATTTCGGCACGCTGGAGAAATACGGCTGCTTCATCGGTTCGGCCGCGGTCATCGATCCTGTCCGAGCAGGACAACGTGAAGGGTGCGGCGCTCAACCTGATGCGTTTCTTCGAGGACGAAAGCTGCGGCCAGTGCACGCCCTGCCGGGTCGGCACCCAGAAGGCGGCGCTGCTGATGGAACGGCCGGTCTGGAACCGCGAATTGCTCGACGAATTGAGGCAGGCGATGCGGGATGCCTCGATCTGCGGCCTCGGCCAGGCGGCCTCGAATCCGACTGACCACAGTGATTAAGTATTTTCCGGAAGAATTCGTGACGCGAGCATCTTCCGGCAAAGTGGAAGTCCGGTTTGCCGTAAGAAGATGCTCACGTTCAAGGTTTTGCGCGTAGTTCTGCTCGGCAAAAGCGGTACCCACTTTTGCGGAATACGCGCGAGGCCGCGGAATGACAAAAATCCAGTTCGAACTCGACGGCAAGCAGGTCGAGGCCATCGACGGCGAAACCATCTGGCAGGTCGCCAAGCGCCAGGGCCGCGAGATCCCGCATCTGTGCTATTCGCCCGAGCCGGACTACCGGCCCGACGGCAATTGCCGCGCCTGCATGGTCGAGATCGAAGGCGAACGGGTGCTGGCGGCGTCCTGCAAGCGCACGCCCAGCGTCGGCATGAAGGTGAAATCGGCCGAGCGCGCGTGCGGTCGCGGCGCAGAAAATGGTGATGGAACTGCTGGTCGCCGACCAGCCGGCGCGCGCCACCTCGCACGATCCGGAGTCGAAATTCTGGCACTGGGCCGAGAAGGTCGAGGTGACCGAAAGCCGCTTTCCCGCGGCCGAGCGCTGGCACGGCGACGCCAGCCATCCGGCCATGCGCGTCAACCTCGATGCCTGCATCCAGTGCAATCTGTGCGTGCGCGCCTGCCGCGAGGTCCAGGTCAACGACGTGATCGGCATGGCCTATCGCAGTCACGACGCCAAGATCGTGTTCGACTTCGACGATCCGATGGGCGAATCGACCTGCGTGGCGTGCGGCGAATGCGTGCAGGCCTGTCCGACCGGCGCGCTGATGCCGGCGGTGCTACCTCGACGACAAGCAGACCCGCGTCATCTATCCCGACCGCGAGGTCGATTCGCTCTGCCCGTACTGCGGCGTCGGCTGCCAGGTCACCTACAGGTCAAGGACGAGAAGGATCATCTACGCCGAGGGCCGCGACGGCCCGGCCAATCACAACCGGCTCTGCGTCAAGGGCCGCTTCGGCTTCGACTACATCCATCATCCGCATCGGCTGACGAAGCCGCTGGTCCGGCTGCGAACGTCGAAAAAGGATGCCAACGACCAGGTCGATCCGGCCAATCCCTGCACGCATTTCCGCGAAGCCACCTGGGAGGAGGCGCTCGACACGCGCCGCCGGCGGGCTGAAGTCAAGATCCGCGACGACCAAGGGCGCAAGGCGCTGGCCGGTTTCGGCTCGGCCAAGGGCTCGAACGAGGAGGCCTATCTGTTCCAGAAGCTGGTGCGCACCGGCTTCGGCTCGAACAACGTCGATCACTGCACGCGGCTGTGCCACGCCTCCTCGGTGGCGGCGCTGATGGAAGGGCTCAACTCCGGGCGCGGTGTCGGCGCCGTTTCGCGGCCGCGATGGATGCCGAGGTGATCATCGTGATCGGCGCCAATCCGACGGTGAATCATCCGGTGGCCGCGACCTTCATCAAGAACGCCGTCAAGCAGAACGGCGCCAAGCTGATCGTGATCGATCCGCGCCGGCAGGCGCTGTCGCGCCACGCCTACCTGCATCTCGGCGTTCAAGCCCGGCACCGACGTGGCGCTGCTGAACGCCATGCTGAACATGATCATCACCGAGGGGCTCTGACCGACGAGCAATATATCGCCGGCTACACCGAGAACTTCGAGGCGCTCAAGGAGAACGATCGAGGAGTTCACGCCGGAGAAGATGGCGCCGAGTCTGCGGCATCGATGCGATCACCATGCGCGAAGTGGCGCGGCTCTATGCGCGCTCGCGCGCCTCGATCATCTTCTGGGGCATGGGCATCAGCCAGCACGTGCACGGCACCGACAACGCGCGCTGCCTGATCGCGCTCGCGCTCGATCACCGGCCAGATCGGCCGCCAGGGCACCGGGCTGCACCCGCTGCGCGGCCAGAACAACGTGCAGGGCGCATCCGACGCCGGGCTGATCCCGATGTTCCTACCCGGACTATCAGTCGGTCGGGCGCAGGCCGATGTGCGCAAGCTGTTCGAGACAGCTGTGGGCATCAGGAGCTCGATCCCGAGCCGCGGTCTCACCGTGGTCGAGATCATGAACGCGATCCATGCCGGTGAGATCCGCGGCATGTACGTCGAGGGCGAGAACCCGGCGATGTCGGATCCGGACCTGCACACGCGCGCGCAGGCGCTCGCCATGCTCGATCACCTGGTGGTGCAGGACCTGTTCCTCACCGAGACCGCGTTCCACGCCGACGTGGTGCTGCCGGCCTCGGCGTTCGCCGAGAAGATCCGGCACCTTCACCAACACCGACCGGCGCGTGCAGCTGGCGCGCCCGAGGTGCTCAGCCGCCCGGCGATGCCCGGCAGGATCTGTGGATCATCCAGGAGATCGCCAAACGGCATGGGGCTCGACTGGCACTACTCCGGTCCGGCGGACGTCTTCGCCGAGATGGCGAGGTGATGCCCTCGCTGAATAACATCACCTGGGAGCGGCTGGAGCGCGAGGGTGCGGTGACCTATCCGGTCGACGATCCGCATCAGCCCGGCAACGAGATCATCTTCACCGCCGGCTTCCCGACCGAGAGCGGCCGCGGCAAGATCGTGCCGGCGCATGTCCTGCCGCCGGACGAGATTGCCCGACGAGGAGTACCCGATGGTGCTCTCGACCGGGCGCGTGCTCGAACACTGGCACACCGGTTCGATGACGCGGCGCTCCGACGTGCTCGACGAGATCGAGCCGGAGGCGGTGGCGTTCATGTCGCCGAAGGACATGCGGCGGCTGGACGTGCGCCCGGGCGACTTCATCCGGCTGGAGACCCGCCGCGGCGCGGTCGAGGTCAAGGTGCGCGCCGACCGCGACGTGCCGGAGGACATGGTGTTCATGCCGTTCTGCTACGCCGAGGCGGCCGCGAACCTGCTGACCAATCCGGCGCTCGATCCGTTCGGCAAGATTCCCGAATTCAAGTTCTGCGCGGTCAAGGCCGAACGCATCGAGATGCGCAGCGCGGCGGAATAGGCCGCGCCGCGCTTATGCCGTGGCTATGACGGATCGCCGCCGGCTATCTCGATTTCCTATGTCCGTGCCCGCATCTTCCCGTCGATCCGGCGCGCCTGCCTGCGCCGGAGGGTGGAAGATCAACATGACCCTGTTCCATTGGCACGAAGACCAGCTCCGCGATGTGACCGGCGCAAGCCGATCTGCTCGCCCGTCCCGGCAGATGTTCGCAAAATCGCTGCGCAGATTCGCGCGACGGGCGTTCGGCCGCACCGGCGTCGCGCTCAAGATCATGCACCGGGCGATGGTAGCCGGCAGGATGCGCCGGATCGAGCGCGAGCTGATGTTTCAGAACGGCTGTCACGACCGCTGGTTTTGCGCGCAGGACGGGCAGCAAAGCCGTCAATCGGGCGAGGATGCCTTGAAATTCCCGCAGCGACCGCTGCTATTGGGCGACAAGTGGGATTTCTGAGACAGCCGGAGCGTCTCCGCCGCCGGATCTTCGTGCCCGATCGCGGCGATTGCGCCCGTGCATTGGGCTCAATTTCTGCCGAGCGTGGCTGAAATTTGCTGCGCGGGTTTGTTTTGCGCGACGATTGCCTCGAGCCGCGAAATATTTTCGAGCAGGCGCTGGCTGGTCAGAACCAGGAAGTAATAGCCGAATTGCGGGTTCTGAAAGTAGATTTCGAGCAATTTCTCATAGGTGATGGTCAGCACATGCCCGTCCTCGGTGCATTCGACCGTCGCAGTCCGCCGGTTATCGGGCGAAAGGAAGCCAAGTTCGCCCATCAGGCGTCCTGGCGGAAGTCCGACGCCGATTTCGGTGACCAGGAACATCCCGGTGACGGTCAGGAACATCTCGTTGGCGGCGTCGCCCTTTTTGAACAGGACGTCGCCTTTGCGAAATTTGCGCTCGGTCATGAACGGCTTGAGCCATTCCATCGAGGTATCGCCCTGCGTTGCGTTGCGTGCTTTCTTGACCAGAACGAGCATTTGACGGAGGCGATACGCATTGATTGGAACCATCAGAAGATACAGGAGGAAGGTCGTGACCGTTCCCGTGAGCGCGCCGAAGACGGCGAAGAAGGCGCAACCGATCATGTTCGCAACCCGTAGCGGTACCATGGTCTGCGTCAGCAGGGTGGCGACGAAGAAGATCGCGCCGATCAGGGCGCACGCGTTGGCCACGTTGATATTGGCCAGCACGATTTCCAGCAGCCGGTGGCCTATGGCGTGATATGTGACGTCGTTGGGGTCCAGGCCGAGTTGAATCAGAACCTTTGCGATCCTGAGGTTGTCCGTTGCTGCGTCGAGAATTCGATCCAGCGTCGATGGGTCTGCTGCAGTACTCATCGGTCTCCCCTCGGCGAAGCAGGGCGTCGCGCTCGGCGTCTCGTCCGCCCTGGGCCATGCGGCTTCGCGGCGCCGTTTCGAGCCGCCTCGAAACCGCATACTGCATCCGGGCCAGCGTCGATAGTTAAAACAGAAGATAAATCGCGGTCTTCAGCACGAAGATGACGGCGACGGCGTTACCCACCGCCAGCATCGCAATCACATACATATAAAATCCCCTGTCGTCACCGCGCGTGCCGGCGCGACGAAGGCTTGTCTTGAGCGTCGGGGAACGGGTGCCAGCCGGCATGGTTACTTCACGCGTGGCTGCCAGCTCAAATGACGTGATGATCTTTCAGCCAGCGTTGCAGTGGTTTCATGATTCTGTCGGCCAAGGCGATCATTCGCTGGCGAGGGCGCATGGTCAGGCGCATCAACGGTCCAAGCTGCGCTACAAGCGGATTGCCGCTGTTTTCCAGGTCGAGCTCGAACCTCTCGGACGGAAATATGGTTGCACATCCTGTCGGCCGGCTGTTCCTCTTTGCAAACGACAGGGCGGAGTTCGCGAGCAGGAAAAATTCCGCCGATCCGGCCCCTGGCGTCACGTGCGACCCAGAAGCCCTCCTTGTTGCGTCCTATGAAAAATGCCGGGATCAACTCGCTGACGATGCCGGGATCGAGCGGCATGAATTGAGTAGTGACGATTGCGGTCTCCGCGACGGGCAAGACGGCCGGGCATTCGCCTTGCTGCGCGTTCGCGGCAGTCGAACAGCTCGGTGTCTGGCGCGGCGAAAGGTCCGGGCTTGTTAGCCGCATGGCGATCATCGCGCGTTTGCCGATAACGATGGCCATGGCGGCCTCATTACGAATCTGACGGCCATGATGTGCCGACGATGCCATAGGAATGCGAGATGGATCAGCGTTGCGTCTCATAGGAAAGATATAAATGCCGGGGAACGAGTTACGCCGCTTTGTTCCAGTTCTGCCCCTATAGCGCGCTTATGCAAGAGCGCTGAAAGCCGCCTCGATTTCATATGCTTTCACGCGCATGTTCTGACCAACGGCTCGTAACTCGGACTGACGGCGGAGAAGGCAGATGGCGCAGGTTCTTGCAGGCAATGAAAAAGGCCACGATTTGATCCACGACGATGATTATCGATCGTATCTCGTCGACCGGACAAATGCTCCGATCGGCTACCGGTTTGCCAGGACGCATGGAAAACGTACCCGGGTTCCTGTCCGCGTTCTTCTCCGCAGCGCGATCAGCTCCCTGGTGACGTTTCTCGGTCCATCCTGGGACGGGCCAGCGCGGAGATACCGTCCGGAGGATCATTATATGCGTGGTCCCGGACCGAAGTGGCGCGAAAAGCATTTTGTTGATCGCGCATCCGTCGGCGGGACCTGATTTTCACGCCGCCGTTCCGGCGGGTCATTCCACCCCGCCTTCGCTACGAATGATGAGGCCCCTACGGCGTTGCGGCCGAACCGTTGTGAAAGCGGAAGCCGCGCCAGCGTTCGCTCGGACAAGCCATATTCTCATCGCCGATCTCCGCAATCGCGCTTGCGACTTGAGCTTTCGCTGCAGCGGCCAGTTCGACGATCGGCAGGCGGGTGTGGGGTCGCATAAAGCCGAGCATGCACAGTGCATATTTCAAGGCAGCCGGGCTCTCTTTGGCGAGCGCGGCCGTCAGCGGTGCCAGTCGATTTTGCAAATATCGCGCGGACTGCAACCGTCCCTGTCTGCAGTTCGAGAACATCGCCTGACACAGCTGCGGCGCGACATTCGAGATCGCCGATATGCAGCCGTCGCCGCCATTGACAAGAAAACCGAGCGCGGTGGCGTCGTCACCGGACAACAGTCGAAATCCCGGCGGCAGCCGCGACTGCAGGCGCAGCGGGCGGGCCATATCGCCGGTCGCATCCCTCAGTCCGATGAACTGCCGCGATTCGGCAAGGGCGCCAGCGTGTCGTCGGACTAATTCGCGGATGGTTCGCGATGGAATGTCGTGCAGGATAACGGGCAGGGTGGTCGAGCCGGCGATCGCCTGAAAGTGCGCATGAATGCCGGATTGCATCGGCTTGTTGTAATAGGGCACGACCGAAAGCACCGCATCGGCGCCGGCGCGCTTCGGCGCGCCGTGTCAATTCGATGGCCTGGCTGGTCGAATTCGATCCCGCTCCCGCGATAACCCGAACCCGTCCACGCGCGGTCTCGACGGCGGCGCGGATGATGATCGTCGTGCTCGACCGGCGTCAGGGTTGATGCCTCGCCGCCGGTTTCGCCGGCCACGATCGCCGGGACGCCCGCTTCGATCTGGCGTTCGCAGAGCTTCGCGAATGCGGCCAGATCGATTCCATCGTTTTCATCGAACGGGGTCGGAAGATCGGGGATGTAGCCCGCCAGCCAGGCGGTGGAATGGACAAGAGCTGTCATCGGATGTCACGCCGCGTTTTCCATCCAGCCGAAGCCTTGCCGATACGCCGACAGCACAAGGCCCTGCTGGCACCTGACCCCGGCCTCGATGCGAAACCCGATCTGCTGCAGCCTGGTGCGGATTCTCAGGCTGGAACCGCTTTCGCGGGAGTCGATCAGGACCGCGATCGCCGCGCTGGCGCAGAGGAAAGGCAGTATCTGGCCGAGCGCCGCCTCGATCGCCGCCGGCGAGGTCTGACCGGTGATCAGACCGACCGGGTGCTGGCCCCTCGGAACCCGGCATGTCGCCGTGGTGGCGACGCGAAAGAAGCCGCGCCGCTGCAGCGCAAGATACAGTTCGAGGCTGTCGCTGCCAGCGACGATGGCGCGATGCAGAGTGGACAGGCGCGTGAGCCCGATCATGGTATCGATGACCTGCTCGCGATTTGGATCGGCATGAGGCTGAACCATCTTGCTCTCCTGAACGGCGGTTGTTCGGCCCGTCATGCGACGCGCCGCGGCTGGGTGCCGGCGGCGGGGTTGTGATCGGAGGAGGGGAGCTTGCCGCTGATGTCGAGCTCGATTTCGCGCGACAGTTCGACGATGGTTTCCGGATGATGGCCATTCTCGAACAGCACGTATTTGACGGCTTGCGCGCGGTTGACGAACAGGCCGCCGTAGAGACCGTTCTGTTCCTGGGCGACCCAGTTGCCGCGGCTGTTCCTGCCGATAAAGACGATGGAAGATGCAGAGCTGCACGAGGGAGGTTCGACGAACTTCACGTTGGATTTCCTTCTGGTGACGAGTGCGCGCTCCCGAAGCCACGGCCTCATCCGTTGCCGTGTTGTTTCCGTGCAGCAATGTCTGGATGAAGGTCGCCGGGAGGCTGCTTCACTCATGCTTCCAATATCTTCCCGGGCGGATATGAATTCGAGAGCGACGCGCCGGCGATCTCATAGGAGCCGTATAAGATCGCGCGCTGTCTCAGCCCGGGACGACATGGTTGAAGCCGTTGGCCAGGCAGAACAAGCGCCGCGTAGGCCATCGTTTCATCCCAGTGATTGAGAGCGACGTCGAACGGCGTCTCGCGCCTGATGGCGCCGACGACGGCGCTGAGGAGGGCGGACATCCACAGCAGCGCGGCAAGGCTTCTGCCGAAGCCGATGCTGCCGAAAGCGGCGAAGAGGATCAGGATGATTATTCGCAGGCAAAAGCGAACCAGCACCTGGGTCGATCTCAGCTCTTGCGGTAGATTCGGAAATTGCGCCAAATTCGAAACTCTGATGGGTCAGGCGGTCGTTGGCGGCGTTACGCGAAATTATCGCAGCAGAGCGGCTGGTAGAGCGGCGTTGGCGTCGCGCGGCGCGGCGGGGACGCTGGTCCGGCTCGACGGCGCGGCGATGCGCCCGGCCTCGACGAACGCGCTCAGGATCGCCAGCGGCAAATCCGCGTGATGGGTCTCGATCGACTGATCGAGCCAGTCGGGAAGTTCGCGCTCGCGCGACAGCGCGCAATGCCATTCGCCCTCGTCATAGGCGATGCGGCGAACCTGCCATTGCGGCAGCTCCAGATCGATCAGCGCCAGCGCGGCATCGGTCCAGGCGCCCGACCCGATCAAGCGTTCGATCCGCGCGGTCTTGCCGGTCTGTCCCGCGCGACGGAAAGCGGCGGCAGGTCGCGCCGATGACGCTCCGACAGCAGTTCTGCCGTCACGGCATGCGGCGTCGCGAAGCCGATCGTTGAGCTCGTCGGGATCGTGCTGTTCTGAAAGCAGCGGCATGGCGTCATCTCGCACAAGGTGCGGCCGCGATCTGCAGCCGCACCCGCAAGATGGTCAAAACGCCGTTTGAAAACGAGGTGAGGCCAAGCGCCGAAGATATAGGGATTTCATAAGTATAGCACGGACAGGCCCGTTATCGCCGCATCCGGCGTCCAGCGGGACGACGCGCGAAAACCGCACCATGAGCTGCGGGACCACGCTGGCGGAAGGATCCGCCTTTATGAGATTCCTATAACATTGCCGTTGCTCCCGTCTCGAAAACCTATGCGCCGGGTGGCACTTCCACCACACAACGCGAGAGGCCGCTGCTCTCGCCCGCAGCTCGCACCGCATAGGAGCATCTCATGCTGGACGTTTTCATGCTGGCCCTCGGCCTCGGCTTTTTCGCGGCAGCGATGGGTTACGCCTACGCCTGCGAACGGCTCTAGTTTCTGACGCGTTTTCTTCACGCGAACCGGTACCCGCTTCGCTCGAAAACCGTCTGAAGGAGAACGACCATGATCTTCGACTATTCACTCGCCGGTCTCGTCTCGGTGGGCCTGCTGTTTTACCTGACCTACGCCCTGCTGCGGCCCGAGCGGTTCTGACCGCATTCCGTCGTAACCGATCCCGCGCAAATCCTAAAGGCATATCCCGATGACCGTCATTGGCTGGATTCAAATTCATTCTGTTCTGCGCGATCGTGGTCGCGCTGGTCAAACCGCTCGGCTGGTACATGACGCGCGTCTTCAATGGCGAGCGCACGTTCCTGTCGCCGGTCCTGCGGCCGGTCGAGGCCGGAATCTACTGGATCGGCGGCGTCG
The DNA here is from genome assembly GCA_963734795.1 of uncultured Alphaproteobacteria bacterium. Lineage (GTDB taxonomy): Bacteria > Pseudomonadota > Alphaproteobacteria > Rhizobiales > Xanthobacteraceae > Bradyrhizobium. Next base: position 952,012 of record CAVTIW010000001.1, on the reverse strand, counting down.
ATGAGAAGCGCGAGCAGCATTGGCTGACCTATACGGTCGCGATGCTGCTGTTCCATGTCGGCGGCTTTCTCATTATCTATGCGCTGATGCGGCTGCAGGCGCTGCTGCCGTTCAATCCGGCCGGACAATCCGCGGTCGCGCGAGGATCTTTCCTTCAACACCGCGATCAGCTTCATCACCAACACCAACTGGCAGAACTACGGCGGCGAAAGCACGCTGTCCTATCTGGTGCAGATGCTGGGGCTGACGCACCAGAATTTCCTGTCGGCGGCGACCGGCATCGCGCTCGCGGTGGCGCTGATCCGCGGCTTCTCGCGTTCCTCGATGCGCACCATCGGCAATTTCTGGGTCGATGTGACCCGCTGCACGCTTTACGTGCTGCTGCCGATCTGCGTCGTCTACGCGCTGTTCCTGGTCTGGCAGGGCATTCCGCAGACGCTCGGCGCCTATGTCGACGCCACCACGCTGGAAGGCGCCAAGCAGACCATCGCGGTCGGCCCGGTGGCCTCGCAGGTCGCGATCAAGATGCTCGGCACCAATGGCGGCGGCTTCTTCAACGTCAACGCCGCGCATCCGTTCGAGAACCCGACCGCGTTGTCGAACTTCGTGCAGATGATCTCGATCTTCGCGCTCGGCGCAGCCCTGACCAACGTGTTCGGCCGCATGGTCGGCAACCAGCGCCAGGGCTGGGCGATCCTGGCCGTGATGGGCGTGCTGTTCCTGGCCGGCGTCGCCGTCACCTATTGGGCGGAAGCCAACGGCACCACCGCGCTGCATGCGCTCGGGCTGACCGGCGGCAACATGGAAGGCAAGGAAGTCCGCTTCGGCATCGTCGCCTCCAGCGCTGTTCGCGGTCATCACCACGGCGGCCTCCTGCGGCGCGGTCAACGCCATGCATGACAGCTTCACCGCGCTCGGCGGCATGATTCCGCTGATCAACATGCAGCTCGGCGAAATCATCGTCGGCGGCGTCGGCGCCGGCCTCTACGGCATGCTGCTGTTCGTGGTGCTGGCGATCTTCGTCGCCGGCCTGATGGTCGGCCGCACGCCGGAATATGTCGGCAAGAAGATCGAGGCGCGCGAAGTCAAGATGGCGATGCTCGCCATCCTGGTGCTGCCGCTGATGTATCTCGGCTGGACCGCGGTCGCGGTGGTGCTGCCGTCGGCGGTGGCGTCGATGGCCAATGCCGGCCCGCACGGCTTCACCGAGGTGCTCTATGCCTTCACCTCGGCGACCGGCAATAACGGCTCGGCCTTCGCCGGCCTCTCCGGCAACACCTTCTTCTACAACCTGACGCTGGCGAGTTCGATGTTCGTCGGCCGCTTCTTCATGATCGTGCCGGCGATGGCGCTGGCGGGCTCGCTGGCGGGCAAGAAGTCGATCCCGCCGTCGGCCGGCACGCTGCCGACCACCGGCGGCCTGTTCGTCGGCCTCGTCGTCGGCGTGATCCTGATCATCGGCGGTCTCACCTTCTTCCCGGCGCTGGCGCTCGGACCGATCGTCGAGCACCTCGCGTGGCAACGCCAACACCCTGTTCTGATCGATCTCATTCGGAGTTACGTCCATGGAAACCATGAAACTGCAGAAGCAGGTGCCGGTCTCGGCGATGCTCGATCCGAAGATCGTGATCCCCGCGATCGGCTCGGCCTTCGTCAAGCTCGATCCGCGGCTGATGATCAAGAACCCCGTGATGTTCGTGGTCGAGGTCGTCGCCGCGCTGACCACGGTGATCTTCCTGCGCGATCTCGTGACCGGCGGAGCGAACCTCGGCTTCACCTTCCAGATCATCCTGTGGCTGTGGTTCACGGTGCTGTTCGCCAACTTCGCCGAAGCGGTCGCGGAAGGCCGCGGCAAGGCGCAGGCCGAATTGCTGCAAGAAGACCCGCACCGAGAGCCAGGCCAAGCTGCTGACGGGATCCGACAAGACCTATCGGCTGGTGTCCGGCACCAGCCTCAAGGTCGGCGATGTCGTGCTGGTCGAAGCCGGCGACAACATTCCCTCCGACGGCGAAGTGATCGAAGGCGTCGCCTCGGTCAACGAAGCCGCGATCACCGGCGAATCCGCGCCGGTGATCCGCGAATCCGGCGGCGACCGCTCGGCGGTCACCGGCGGCACCCAGGTGCTGTCCGACTGGATCCGCGTCCGCATCACCGCGGCGCAGGGATCGACCTTCATCGACCGCATGATCAAGCTGGTCGAGGGCGCCGAGCGGCAGAAGACGCCGAACGAGATCGCGCTCAACATCCTGCTCGCGGGCCTCACCATCATCTTCGTGTTCGCCACCGTCACCATTCCGAGCTATGCCGCCTATGCCGGCGGCTCGATCTCGGTCGTCGATCCTGGTGGCGCTGTTCGTGACGCTGATTCCGACCACCATCGGCGCGCTGCTGTCGGCGATCGGCATCGCCGGCATGGACCGGCTGGTGCGCTTCAACGTGCTGGCGATGTCGGGCCGCGCGGTCGAGGCCGCCGGCGACGTCGATACGCTGCTGCTCGACAAGACCGGCACCATCACGCTCGGCAACCGGCAGGCGACCGCGTTCCGCCCGGTGCGCGGCGTCACCGAGCAGGAGCTCGCGGATGCGGCGCAGCTCGCCTCGCTGGCCGACGAAACCCCGGAAGGGCGCTCGATCGTGGTGCTGGCCAAGGAAAAATACGGCATCCGCAGCCGCGACATGGCGGAACTGGCCGCGACCTTCATTCCGTTCACGGCGCAAACCCGCATGAGCGGCGTCGATGCCGGCGCTCGTCGGTCCGCAAGGGCGCGGTCGATGCGATCCTGAACTATGTCGGCGGCGGCACGGCGCGAACCATGGCGTCCGGAAACACCGTCCGCGCGCTGCAGCCGTCGGCTCAATTCCGACATCGCCCGCGAGATCCAGGCGATCTCGGACGAGATCGCGAAATCCGGCGGCACGCCGCTCGCGGTCGCCAAGGACGGCCGGCTGCTCGGCGTCGTCCACCTCAAGGACATCGTCAAGGGCGGCATCCGCGAGCGCTTCGCCGAACTGCGCCGCATGGGCATCCGCACCGTGATGATCACCGGCGACAATCCGATGACCGCGGCCGCGATCGCCGCGGAAGCCGGCGTCGACGATTTCCTGGCGCAGGCGACGCCGGAAGACAAGTTGAAGCTCATTCGCGACGAGCAGGCCAAGGGCAAGCTGGTGGCGATGTGCGGCGACGGCACCAACGACGCGCCGGCGCTGGCGCAGGCCGATGTCGGCGTCGCCATGAACACCGGCACCCAGGCGGCGCGCGAGGCCGGCAACATGGTCGATCTCGACTCCAACCCGACCAAGCTGATCGAGGTGGTCGAGATCGGCAAGCAGCTGCTGATGACCCGCGGCGCGCTGACCACGTTCTCGATCGCCAACGACGTCGCGAAATATTTCGCCATCATCCCGGCGATGTTCCTGGCCTTCTATCCGCAGCTCGCCGTGCTCAACGTCATGCATCTGGCGAGCCCGCAAAGCGCCATCCTGTCGGCGATCATCTTCAATGCGCTGATCATCATCGCGCTGATTCCGCTGGCGCTGAAGGGCGTGGCGTATCGGGCGATCGGGGCCGGCGCGCTGTTGCGCCGCAACCTGATGATCTATGGCCTCGGCGGCATCATCATTCCGTTCATCGGCATCAAGGCCATCGACCTCGTGGTCGCCGCCTTGCATCTGGCCTAACCCACCGTCATTGCGAGCGCAGCGAAGCGATCCGGAGCAATCCAGTCTTGATGTGGTTCGATGGCTTGCCTCGCTTCGCTCCTCGCAATGACGAAGATTACCGAGGAGAGACACCATGTTGAAAGAAATTCGCCCCGCCATCATCGTGCTTGTCGTGCTGACGCTGATCACGGGTCTCGCCTATCCGCTCGCGATGACCGCGATTGCCGGCGTGATCTTCCCGAAGCAGGCGCAAGGCAGCCTGATCGAACGGGACGGCAAGGTGGTCGGCTCCGCCCTGATCGGGCAGGAGTTCAAGGACGACAAATATTTCCATGGCCGGCCCTCGGCGACGACCGCGCCGGACCCGGCCGATGCCACCAAGACCGTCCCGGCGCCCTATAACGCCGCCAATTCCGGCGGCTCCAATCTCGGCCCGACCAGCAAGGCGCTGAACGACCGGGTCAAGGAAGACGTCGACAAGCTGAAGGCCGAGAATCCGTTCGGCCGCGGTGCCGGTCGATCTCGTCACCACGTCCGGCAGCGGCCTCGATCCCGACATCTCGCCGGAGGGCGCGCTGTTCCAGGTGCCGCGTGTCGCCAAGGCGCGCAACATGCCGGAAGATCGCGTCCGCCAGCTGGTCACCGAGAACACCGAAGGCCGCCTCGCCGGCTTGCTCGGCGAACCGCGCGTCAACGTATTGGCGCTCAATCTGGCGCTGGACGCGGCCGCGTCGAAATAGCGGAGCTAGGCTGGACCGGGCGCCGAGGACTATAATGCCTTATGGCAAATCAGCGCCGCGATCCTGAAAAACGACCCTCGCCGGAAGCGCTGCTGGAGGCAGCCCGGCGCGAGGACAGATCAGGCCGGCCGGCTCAAGATCTTCGTCGGCGCCGCCCCCGGCGTCGGCAAGACCTATGAGATGCTGCAGAGCGCGCATGCCAAGCTGAAGGCCGGCGTCGATGTCGTGGTCGGCGTGGTCGAGACCCACGGCCGGGCGGAGACCGAGGCGCTGCTGCAGGGCCTCGAAGTTCTGCCGCGCAAGCGGCTCGAATACAAGGACCAGGTGCTCGAGGAGATGGATCTCGACGCGCTGATCGCGCGCCATCCGCAGATCGCGCTGGTCGACGAACTCGCCCACACCAATGCGCCGGGCAGCCGCCATCCGAAGCGCTATCTCGACGTCGAGGAACTGCTGTCCCACGGCATCGACGTCTACACCGCGGTCAATATCCAGCACATCGAGAGCCTCAACGACGTGGTCGCCCAGATCACCCATGTGCGGGTGCGCGAGACCGTGCCGGATTCGGTGTTCGACCGCGCCGACGCCATCGAACTGATCGATCTGACGCCGGACGACCTGATTCAGCGGCTGAAGGAGGGCAAGGTCTACGTCCCCAAACAGGCCGAGCGCGCGCTTGAGCATTATTTCTCGCCGGGCAATCTGACCGCGCTGCGCGAGCTGGCGTTGCGGCGCACCGCCGAGCGCGTCGACGAACAACTGCTAACGCATATGCAGGCCAACGCGATCGCCGGTCCCTGGGCCGCCGGCGAGCGCATCCTGGTTTGCCTCAGCGAGGACCCGCGCGCGGCGGGGCTGGTGCGCTACACCAAGCGGCTGGCGGACCGGCTGCATGCGCCGTGGACCGCCGTCAGCATCGAGACCCGGCGCAGCCTGCAATTGACCGACGAGCAGCGCGACCGGCTGGCCGACACGTTGCGGCTGGCGGAAGCGCTGGGCGGCGAGGCGCTCACCATTCCCGGTGTCGGTCGCCGCATCGCCGACGACATCATCAGCTTCGCGCAGGCCAACAACGTAACCCAGATCATCATCGGCAAGGCGACCCGCTCGTGGTGGTTCGAAATCATCCGCGGCTCGGTGGTGCATGATCTGGTGCGGCGCGCCGGCAATATCAGCGTCAACGTCATCGCCGGCGACGAACTGCGCGGCGGGGCCTGCGTCCAAATCGACGGTGCAGACCGCGGCGCGGCCGGAGCCGTTCGACCCGCGGCCCTATCTGATGGCGCTGGTGATCGTGGCCATCGGCCTCGGCGCTGCCGAACTGATCCAGCCGATCTTCGGCATCGAGAATGTCGATCTGGTGTTCCTCACGGCGGTGGTCAGCGTGGCGGTTCGCTACGGCCTGTGGCCGTCGTTGCTGGCCAGCGTCGCGGCGTCGCTGTGCTACAATTTCTTCTTTCTGCCGCCGGTCTATACCTTCACGATCACCGATCCGACCAACGTCGCGGCGTTCTTCTTCTTCATGCTGATCGCGATCCTGGTTTCCAATGTCGCGGCGCGGGTGCGCACCCAGGCGGTATCGGCGATCGGCAGGGTACGGACCACGGAATCGCTGTACGCCTTCAGCCGCAAGCTCGCGGGCACCGCGACGCTGGACGACGTGTTGTGGGCGACCGCCTACCAGATCGCGTTGATGCTCAAGGTTCGAGTGGTGCTGCTGCTGCCCGAGGAGGGTGTCCTGACCGTGAAGGCGGGCTATCCGCCCGAGGATCAGCTGGACAAGGCCGATCTTGCCGCCGCGAACTGGGCCTGGAGCAACGACCGCACCGCCGGGCGCGGCTCCGATACGCTGCCGGGCGCCAAGCGCCTGTTCCTGCCGATGCGAACCGGACGCGGACCGATCGGCGTCATCGGTATCGACGACGACAAGACGGGGCCGCTGCTGACCCCGGACCAGCGCCGCCTGCTCGATGCGCTGGTGGATCAGGGCGCGCTGGCGATCGAGCGGGTGCTGCTGGTCGAGGACATGGATCGGGTCAAGCGCACCGTGGAGTCCGACCGGTTGCGCGCGGCGCTTTTGACCTCGATCTCGCACGATCTCAAGACGCCGCTGGCCTCGGTGCTCGGCGCCGCCAGCACGATGCGCGATCTCGCCAGCGGTCTGACCGATGCGGAAAAGTGCGATCTGCTCGCTACCGTGATCGACGAGTCCGAGCGGCTCAACCGCTTCATCGCCAATCTGCTCGACATGACCAAGCTGGAATCCGGCGCCATCGTGCCGAATACGACGCGGCAGGATGTCGGCGAGATCGTCGGCAGCGTGTTGCGGCGCGCCAGCAAGATCCTCGCGCATCACAGGGTCTCGCTCGAACTCGCCGCCGACTTGCCGATGCTGGAGCTCGACGCGGTGCTGTTCGAACAGGTGCTGTTCAACCTGCTGGACAACGCAGCGAAATATGCGCCCGCCGACACCACGATATCGATCAGGAGTTTGCGCGACAGGGATTCGATATCGCTGCAGATCATCGACGAAGGCGACGGCATTCCGCCGGCGGAACTGGAGAGCGTGTTCGACAAATTCTATCGCGCGCAGAAGGGCGACCATGTCCGTCCCGGCACCGGTCTCGGGCTGGCGATTTCCCGCGGCTTTGTCGAGGCGATGCATGGCACGATCTCGGCTGCCAACCGCACCGATCGCAGCGGCGCCGTGCTGACCATCCGATTGCCGATCCCGGCGGCATCGGCCGCGCTGGATACCGCCGCATGAACGCCACACCGATCAAGGTCCTGGTCATCGACGATGAGCCGCCGATCCGAAAATTGCTGCGGATGGGGTTGAGCACGCAGGGCTACGAGATCCTGGAAGCCTCCAACGGCAAGATCGCGCTCGAATTGCTGGCCCAGGAATCCGGCCCTGATCATTCTCGATCTCGGCCTGCCGGATATCCAGGGCCATGAACTGCTGCGCATGATCCGCGGCCGCAACGACAGCGTGCCGATCGTGGTGCTGTCGAGCCGCGGCGACGAGGCCGGCAAGGTCCAGGCGCTCGATCTCGGCGCCGACGACTACCTGACCAAGCCGTTCGGGATGGACGAATTGCTGGCCCGCATGCGCGCGGCGTTGCGGCATCAATTGCAGGTCCATGGCGAGCGCCCGGTGTTTCGATCCGGCGATCTCTCGGTCGACCTGGTGCGCCGCATCGTCAAGGTCGGCGACAAGGACGTCAAGCTGTCGCCGAAGGAATACGAATTGCTGCGCGTGCTGGTGCAGCACGCCGGCAAGGTGCTGACCCACCGTTTTCTGCTGAAGGAGCTGTGGGACGAACTGACCGACGCGCAATATCTGCGGGTCTATGTGCGCCAGCTCCGGCAGAAGATCGAAACCGATCCGGAGCGCCCGCAATTCGTGCTGACCGAAACCGGAATCGGCTATCGGCTGCGGGCGGCGGACTAAACTTTATCCTCCAATGCATTGTCGCGACTTCTCGACAATGGAAGCGCGCTCCCTCTCCCACCCAACTCGGGTTTACCCGAGTTGGGCATCCAAGTCTGTCGAAGTCGGATATATCCGACTTCGATAGGAGCGAGTTGGGGTGAGGGGTTATGATCTGTCGTCAGGCCGTAACCACTCACTCGCCCGGCGCTGCACGCCAACCTCTCCAACGGAAGAGGTGCACACATCTTCGCTTCGTGCCCCGCGGGAACCTTCTTCATCCGCGAAGATTATTTTCCCGCAACCGGGAGAACAGTCATGGCACGGAAGTATTCGAAGAAAGCCTCCGCCAAGGTCGAGCGCGCGATGAAGAAGCGCAAGGCCGGGACGCTGAAGAGCGGCCGCTCCGGCAAGAAGGTCAAGAGCCGCAAGCAGGCGATCGCCATCGGTCTGTCCGAGGCGAGGGCGGAAGGAAAGAAAGTCCCGAAGAAAGCTGCAAAGAAAAAGACCGCCAAGAAGCGTAAAGCGAAGAGGTAGCGCGCTATTCAATCCGCTTGAGATTTTTCCGTCATAGCGGGGCTTGCCCCGGCCATCCGCGTCTTTTGCTGAGCAGGTGTTATTGTGGTGGGCACGGCGCAAGCGCGCCTTTGCCCACCCGACAAAGCTACAAAGCCTAAAATCGTCAATGCCAGCGAAGCGAAGCGATCCAGAGGCGGCAGGCAAGGCGGGATTGCTTCGCGCAAGTGCTCCTCGCAATGACGAGAAGAGATACCCGGCCTCAACCCGCCTTGCGTGCCCGCGCCGCCGAGCGATGCGCCTTCTTTGCCGGGCGGTGCGTGGTACGGCGCGCCGGGGCCGACCGTTTGGCCGATGCCTGGCCTTTCGCCCTGCCTTTCAGGCTCTGCTTGAGCGCGTCCATCAGGCTGATGACATTGTCCGGCTTTTCCTCGCGCTCAGCGGCCTTGACCGGCTTGCCGGCGGCCTTGCGCCTGACCAGCGTCTTTAACGCATTCTCGTACTCGTCCTTGAATTTCGACGGGATCGAAATGCGCGGCCTTGGTGTCGAGGATGTGGCTCGCAAGTTCGATCATGTCCTTTGAGATTTTCGGATTCCTGATGTCGTCGAAATATTCGTCTTCGTCCCGCAGTTCGTATGGATATCGCAGCGTGGTGCCGAGCAGGCCCTTGCCCAGCGGCTCGATGGCGATGATGTGCTCGCGGTTGGTCAGCACGATCCGCGCCAGCGCGACGCGATCCTGGTCCTTCATGGCGTCGCGGATCACGGCGAAGGCGTCGATCCCGGCCTTGCCGTCGGGCGCGATGTAATAGGGATGGTTGAGATAGCGCTTGTCGATCTCGTCCTTCGGCACGAAGCTGTCGATGTCGATGGTGTGGTTGCTTTCGATCTGGACCGCCTCCAGCTCTTCCTTTTCGATCTCGACGTATTCGCCCTTTTTCAGTTCGTAACCGCGGCCTTTCTGGTCGCCTTCGACGACGTCGCCGGTCTCGGCGTCGACCATCTGCTGCTTCAGCCGGTTGCCGGTTTCCTTGTTGATCATGTGGAAACGGGTTTTGTCCGATGATGTCGAGGCCGGATAGAGCAGTACCGGGCATGACACCAAAGAAAGCTTCAGGGAGCCTTTCCAATAGGCGCGCGGCAGGGCCATTACAATCTCCAGCCCGTTCCGTCTTCGGAAAATTCAGCGCAGGCGCTTTCGGGAACTTCAACGGTAATTGAGGGTTTTGGTTCCAGGCTCTAAGGTCGCGGCGACCGCCGCCGCAGCGCCATTGACGTGGGATTTGACCGTGTCTCTCAGAAACCTCTCCACCTATCGGAAGAAACGGGATTTCGACAAGACCGCTGAGCCCAGCGGCGAGGCCAAAGTGGCGCCTTCGAAGCGGCGGCGGTTTGTGATCCAGAAGCACGACGCGACCCGGCTGCACTACGATCTCGGCTGGAATTCGACGGCGTCTTCAAATCCTGGGCGGTCACGCGCGGTCCCTCGCTCGATCCGCATGACAAGCGGCTGGCGGTGGAGGTGGAAGATCATCCGCTCGATTACGGCGATTTCGAAGGCACCATTCCCAAGGGCCAGTATGGCGGCGGCACCGTGCAGCTATGGGACCGCGGCTATTGGGAAGCCGACGATCCGGAACGCGGATTCAAGAAGGGCGACCTGAAATTCACGCTGCACGGCGAGAAGCTTCATGGCAGCTGGGTGCTGGTGCGGATGCGCCACGACCGCAACGGCGGCAAGCGCACCAACTGGCTGCTGATCAAGCATCGCGACGATTTTGCCAGGGAAGGCAAAGCCAACAAGATCCTCGATGCCGACGAGTCGGTCGCGTCGGGGCGCACGATGGACCAGATCGCCGCCGGCAAGGGCAAAGCGCCGAAGCCGTTCATGACCGCGAAGTCCAGCCGCGTGGCGGCTGACGCGGTCTGGAATTCGAACCGCGGCGATGCCGCCGAAGCCCGCGCCGAGAAAAAGGCCGCCACGCCGGCGCGCGCTGCCGCGAAGGCTTCAAAAGGCAAGAAGGTCGCTGCGATGCCGGATTTCGTCGCGCCGCAACTCTGTATTTCGGTCGATCGTCCGCCCGGCGGTGAGGGATGGTGCCATGAGATCAAGTTCGACGGCTACCGGGTGCAATTGCGGGTCGAGCACGGCGAGGCCATGCTGAAAACCCGCAAGGGGCTGGACTGGACCGATAAATTCCCGGCCATCGCCAAAGAGGGTAACGCGCTTCCCGATATGCTTGATCGACGGCGAGATCGTCGCGCTCGACCATGATGGCGCGCCGGATTTTTCCACGCTGCAGGCAGCGATTTCCGACGGCAAGACCGACAGTCTGATCTTCTTTGCGTTCGATCTGCTGTTCGCCGACGGCGAGGATCTTCGCCGCGCTGCCGCTCGGCGAGCGCAAGCAGCGATTGAAGCAATTGCTGGAAGCGCGGGCCAGAAGGCAAAGCCAGATCGATCCGCTATGTCGAGCATTTCGAGAGCGGCGGCGACGCCATCCTGCAATCGGCCTGCAAGCTGTCGCTGGAAGGCATCGTCTCGAAGAAGCTCAGCGCGCCCTATCGTTCCGGCCGCTCGGAAAACTGGACCAAGGCCAAATGCCGCGCCGGACAGGAGGTCGTGCTGGGGGGCTGGAAAACCACCAACGGCAAATTCCGCTCGCTGATGGCCGGTGTCTATCGCGGCGATCATCTGGCCTTTGTCGGCATGGTCGGCACCGGTTTCGGGCAGGACAAGGTCAGGCGCATCATGCCGGCGCTGAAGGCCGCGGCCTCGGACAAGAGCCCGTTCGGCGGCAAGGATGCGCCGCGCAAGACCCGCGACGTGCATTGGCTGAAGCCTGAACTCGTCGCCGAGATCGAATTCGCCGGCTTTACCGATGGTGGCAATATACGGCAGGCTGCGTTCAAGGGGCTGCGCCAGGACAAGCCGGCCGACGAGGTCAAGGCGGAGAAACCGGCCATGACCAAAATCGCCGAGCCGGCTGGGAAGGCGGCAGCGAAAACCGGCAAGCCAGGCAAGGCACCGGCGGAGCCGGCGGCGAACAAATCCGCCGAGGTGATGGGCGTGGTGATCTCAAAGCCCGACAAGGAGCTGTGGCCGGACGCCGGTGACGGCGAGGGCGTGACCAAACTCGATCTCGCCCGCTATTTCGAGGCGGTCGGCGGCTGGATGATCGGCCATCTGCAAGGGCCGGCCGTGTTCGGTGGTCCGCGCGCCGGACGGTATCGGCGGCGAGACCTTCTTTCAGCGTCACGCGATGCCGGGCACCTCGAACCTGCTGGAGCTGGTCAAGGTCTCCGGCGATCGCAAGCCTTATCTGCAGATCGATCGCGTCGAAGGTCTCGCCGCGGTGGCGCAGATCGGCGGCCTCGAACTGCATCCGTGGAATTGCGCGCCGGATGCGCCTGATATGCCGGGGCGGCTGGTGTTCGATCTCGATCCCGCGCCGGAGGTCGAATTCGCCGATGTCATCGAGGCCGCCAAGGACATGCGGCAGCATCTTTCCGATCTCGGCCTGGAGAGTTTCTGCAAGACCACCGGCGGCAAGGGGCTTCATGTGGTGACGCCACTGCTATATGGCGCCAAGGACAAGGTGACATGGAAGGAAGCCAAGGCCTTTGCGCAGGGCGTCTGCCAGTGGATGGCCGATGAAGATCCCGAGCGCTATCTGCTCAACATGTCGAAGAAGCTGCGCAAGGGAAAGATCTTCCTCGACTATCTCCGCAACGACCGCATGGCGACCGCGGTCGCGGTGCTGTCGCCACGGGCGCGCGAAGGCGCCACCGTCTCGATGCCGCTGACCTGGGCGCAGGTGCGCGGCGATCTCGACCCGAAACGCTACACGGTTCGCACCGTGCCGGCGCTGCTCGGCAAGACCAAAGCGTGGGAAGGCTACGACGAGGCGGCGTCATCGATCAAGGCGGCGATCAGGAAGCTAGGCGCGCGGAAATGATTTCGAGATCAGGGGTATCAACCACGGTCGTCATACGCAGTGCGTAACATCCCGCTGCGCGCAACAAAATGAGAGGTGGGCATGGCGCGAGCACCTTGCCCACCTCTCGATTTCTAAAAAACTTACAGTCGTCCGAGCAGCAGCAGGATCAGCAGAATCACGATGACGAGGCCGAGGCCGCCGCCGCCATAATATCCGGTGCCGTAAAACGGTCCGCCGCCGATGCCGCTGAAGCCGCCGAGCAAGGCGATAACGAGAATAATAAGAATGATAGTTCCGATTGACATAAATCATCTCCTCCAGCCGGGCAGCCGGCACCTGTTGCTCTGCCTTCGGACTAAAAAACAAACTGGAACTCGGAAAGTTCCATGGTTTCGCGATCGCTGGTTCGCCGCCCTCTTTTTCTAACGATGGTCCGCTATTACATGCACTCGCGTTTGCCTGAGTTTACAAAGCTCTTGGGACCACGAGCATCGGGATTTACAAAGATGTCCGCACCTCTGATCGTTTCGATTCCGCACCAGCTTGGCCGCGAAGAAGCTACCCGCCGCCTGAAGGCCGGATTGGCGCGCGCAGCCTCCAGCATCCCGGTGTTGAAAGTCGATGAGGAGAGATGGCAGGAAAACCGCATGATCTTTCGAGTCCGCGCGCTGGGACAGGCGGCGTCGGGTCATCTCGATGTGGCCGACGATCATGTCCGGACTGGAAGTGACATTGCCCTGGCTGTTGCAACGATTTGCCGAGGTCGCCCAGGTCGCGATCAGGAATCGGGGCAAGCTGTTGCTGACCAAACGGGGCTGACGCGCCATAACTAATATTGCTCTGCAACGATGAGGTGTATTGCTCTGCAGCAAGAAACAACTTAGCTGCGGTCCATTCCCATAAGCTTGCTGGTAACGAACTCTCCGGAGAATCAGATCCTGCGCGGAGGCAGGGAACCGACCTCATAGTCGGCACGACAACCGCCAGGCCGTCCGGCCGTCGATCCCGGGCGGCCTTTCGCGTTTCAAGCCTGCATCACCTGCGGATACGCTTTCGCGGCTTCAAGGCGCCTGCGAATTGCGCCTTCAGCACCACGACCGGCAGTGCCGGAACAGCGCGGAGAGGCCCACTTCTGCGCCGCTGATGCCTGTCTACGGAATAGCCGTTCAGGCTCAGCGAGCCTTCAAAAGCTTCCGCGCGCGGCCAGGCCCGGCCGCCTTGCGACATCGGCGCGAGCGATTTCGCCACGGCGACGATCGCGGCATCGCGGCCACGGCGGCGCGCGAAGGCAATGACATGGTCGCGGTGCGGCCCGCTGACCTGCAGCGGCTGATAATCGCCGTGGGCGAACACGTCAGCCAATTCGGTCCGCAGTTTCAGCAGATGCCGGGTCCAGGCCAGCTTCAGATGACCGTCGGGCCAGTTTTGCGCCAGGCTTTCCCAATCCGGCGTTTCCACCGACGCCAGCACCGAGGCGCGCTCCGCAAAATCCACCGGCCGCCGGTTGTCGGGATCGACCAGCGACAAGTCCCAGAACTCGGTGCCCTGATAGAAATCCGGCACGCCCGGCATGGTGGCTTTCAACGTGATCTGGCTCAGCGAATTCAGCGCGCCCAACAGCGAGATGCGCTGCGCCAGAGTTTCAAGCGAATTGAGGAATTCAGCCGAAGCCGAGCGATCCAGAATCCGCGCCAGGAAGGTCTGCAATCCCGCCTCGTAGGCTTCGTTGGGATTGAGCCAACTGGTTTCCTGCTTGCCCTCGCGCGCCGCTTTCAACGCATAGGCCTGCATCCGCGCCAGAAACGCGATCGTCGCGTCCGCCCGATGGCCAGGCGCCAAGCAGTGCCTGATACAGCATGTATTCGAACGTCGCCGAGGGCGCGCGCATGTCGCCTTCGATGACGAGATGCGGCGCGTTGAGGATTTTCCATCGCGCCGACGGCGCTGGTCCATTCGCCGGGAATCTCGGTCAGCGCCATCAGCCGGGCCCGCGCATCCTCGCCGCGTTTGGTGTCGTGCGTCGCGGTCGCCGTCATGCCATGCGGCCACTCCTTGGCGCGCGCCTGCATCATGTCGTGAAAGGCATCGATCGAAAGCGCCTTGGCTGCCGGGTCGCCGCCGACCTCGTTGAGCGCGAGCAGGCGGTGATAGCGATAGAACGCGGTGTCCTCCAGCGACTTCGCCATCATCGGACCGGTAAACTGCTGAACCTTGAGCGCGAAACGGCGCACGCGCGGCGCGCTGTGCAAAGCGCGGCCGGGCTTGATCAGATCCATCGTCAGCGTATCGCGCAGGAAATCGAAAATGCCTTCGTCGGCGGCGAACCAGTCGGCGCGCGCCTTCTCGATCGTCTCCGAGATCAGCGCATGGTCGTGCGCCGTCGTCTCGGACGAAGTCAGATAGGTGCGATAGACCGGGAAGTGCAGGACATAGAGTTCGAGCGCCTGCCGCAGGCTGTCGGCGGAATAATCGCGGGTGGAGTAATGTCCGCCGGCGATACGCGCCAGCAGGCGCCGTCAGCACCGTGAACTCGCTGGTCAGCAGGGTCTCGAGAACCCGGCGTTTGGCGTCCTTCAGGACCGGCTCCAGCCTCGGCGACATATTGCTGATCTGCCGCCAGATCTCGTCGAGCGGATCGAGTCCCTTGCCGTCGACCAGCGCCTGGGTGATGGCGTTCAGCCATTCATAGCCGGTGGTGCCGTGGACGCCGGTGAAGGGATGCAGCCGTTCATGTTCGCCGAGGATTTTTTCGATCACCATATAGAACGGCCTGGCGGCCTTGCCCTGGGCATCGCGGATCAGGCGGCGCAGGCGCTGAAAATATTGCGCGGGATCGCGCAAGCCGTCGATATGATCGAGCCGCAGCCCCTGCAGCTTGCCTTCCGCGATCAGCTTTTTGACCAGGCGATGGATGGCGTCGAAAGTGCCGGCATCCTCGACCCGCAATCCGGCCAGCGTGTTGACGTCGAAAAAGCGCCGGTAGTTGATGTCGCTGGAGGCGAGCCGCCAATGGCCGAGCTTGTAGTGCTGGCGTTCCAGCAGATGATGCAGCGCCAGGATCTGGCGCGGCGCGATCCGGGTCCCGCCCGATAGGCGTCGAGCCCGCGCGCGATGATGTCCGCGCTGCCGGCGATGTCTTTTAGCTCCGCCTTGAAGGCGGGCGCCTCCTTGCGATTGGGATGTCGCAATCCCTTGTAGCGCGACGCGAGGTCGAGAATGCGCCTTCCCGCCGCGCTGTCGCTCGGCGCCGGCTTCCTTGACGATCGCCGCGCAAAATCTCGCTGTAGCGCTCGGGTGCGATCGGCAGCCGATGTTCGAAATACCAGGCTGAAAAGCTGCCTTCGCCCGCGATCGTAGCGAAGCTCGATCTCGCCCTTTTCCAGCGCTTCGCCATAGGACGAACCGATGATCGGCAGCAGCACGCCGCCGCGGGCGCGATACGGCAATATGTCCCAGTCGATGTCGAACGACACCGCATGCGGCGAGGCCGGGCCCCATTCCAGCACGTCGAGCCACCACGGATTGTCGGCGAAATGCACGCCGACATGGTTGGGGACGAAATCGAGAATCAGACCGAGATCGTGCTGCTTCAGCGCCTGCGCTCAATCGCTCGAAGCCGGCATCGCCGCCGAGTTCCGGATTGAGCCTGGTGTGGTCGACGATGTCGTAGCCATGGGTGCTGCCCTTGCGCGCCTTCATGAAGGGCGATGCGTAGAGATGGCGTGATGCCGAGCGCCTTCAGGTAGGGGACGATGGCCGCGGCCGCGTCGAAATCGAAGTTCGCGGTGAGCTGCACGCGGTAGGTGGCGATCGGAATGGCCGGCGGCATCAGCGCGCGTCCAGATCGCCAGAACACCGACCAGGGCGGGATCGCGATCGCTGATCTCGCCGCCCCAGATGGAGGTGCCGGTCGTTTCACGTGGTTGCAGCGATCTCGCTGGCCGACAGGTTGGCCGTGAGCTGCAGCGTCGCGCCATCGCCCATGCGCCAGCTTGCCGTCAGCAGGCCGTTGTCCGCCGCATGCGCGTCGCCGAAGCGCGCGCCCGCAAGCCGGGGAATGATTTCGCGCCGGCGCATCGCGAGAAGGTCCTGCACCAGCGCCAGCCGCTTGTGTCCCGCCGGTTCGTTGCGCGCATCCCAATCCAGCACCGCGGATTGAAAGGTCGATGGGTTCAGCGGATCGGGAACCTCGTCGCCATATTTTGCATAGGCCCCGGCGAATTCCCGGCGCCGGCCCTTGCGCACGGCTTCGGCGAGATCGCCGTGGAAATCGCAGAAGAACGGAAATGGCGCCTTCGAACCCCATTCCTCGCCCATGAACAGCATCGGCACCATGCGGCGCCAGCAAGGTGATCGCCAGTGCTGCCTCGATCGCCTCAGTGCTTGACATGGCTTTCGAGCCGATCGCCGAGCGCGCGGTTGCCGATCTGGTCGTGGTTTTGCAGAAAATTGACGAAGGCGGTCGGAGCGAGATCGCCGCTCGGCTCGCCGCGCAATTGCCCGCCGCGATGCGCCGACGCTTCGCCCTGATAGACAAAGCCCGAGCCCAGCGCGCGGGCGATGTCGAGCAAGCGGTGACTGCCGATAATCGCGGTAGTAGCCGTGGGTCTCGCCGGTCAGCAGCACGTGCCAGGCGTGGTGATAGTCGTCGTTCCACTGCGCGCGGTACTTGCCGCGCGGCGGATCCTCTTCGGCATCCAGCAGGCTGGCAGCGTTGTCATCGTTTTCGAGCACCAGATGAATATGCCGGCCGGTTTCCGCGGCAAGATCGCCGACGGCGCGGCTGAGATCGTGCAGCATCGGGATTTCGCCGTGCTCGGCGATGGCGTGCACGGCATCCAGCCGCAGCCCGTCGAAGCGGTATTCGCGCAGCCAGTACAGCGCATTCTCGATGGCGAAGGCGCGCACCTGCGGCACCCGATAATCGATCGCGCTGCCCCAGGGGGTCTGCGCCTCGGTAAAGAAGTCCGGCGCATAGCGGCCGAGGTAATTCCCTTCCGGGCCGAAGTGATTGTAGACCACGTCGAGAAACACCATCAGCCCGCGCAGATGCGCCTCATCGATCAGCGCCTTGAGATCGTCGGGGCGTCCATAGGCGCTGTCGGGCGCGTACCACAACACGCCGTCATAGCCCCAGTTGCGCTGACCCGCGAAATCCGCCAGCGGCATCAGTTCCAGCGCGGTGATTCCGGTCGCCACGAGATGATCGAGCCTGCCGATCATGGCGCGGTAGGTGCCTTCCCGCGTGAAGGTGCCGACATGGCTTTCGATCATGACGGTTTCCTGCCAGGGGCGTCCGCGCCAGTCCGTGGCGCGCCACGCATAGCGCGGCGTGATCGATCACCTCGCTGGGGCCGGAAACGTCATCGGGCTGAAACGCGGAAGCCGGGATCGGGCACATCGATCTCGTCGTCGATCCGGAATTTGTAACGCGTGCCGGCCTTTACGCCGGCGATATTCGGCGGAAAACCAGCCGTCCTCGCCGCGCCGCAGCGGGATGAGGATTTTTCCAGCAGCAGATCGACGCGCTTTGCCGCCGGCGCCCATAGCCGAAACGACGTGCCGTCCGCGGTCAGCCTTGCGCCGAATTGCCGCTCATTCATGCCGAACCCGCAAAGGCCAGGACCGAGCGGGGAGGTGCTTCTGCGTCGCCTCCCGACGCGAAGTCCGCGGTTGTCTGCTTGCTGTCCGTGGTGTTCAGCACCTGCTGCCAGGATCTTGTATTCCGGCATCTTCGGGCAGCTTGAACGCGATCGCCTCGGGTGCGGCGTTCAGCACGATGAAGATCGGCGGCCTGGCCTGGTTCGGCGGGCCCCAGCACGTAAGCGAGAAAACGGCCTTCCGGAAAATTCCAGTCCTGCTCCTTCATCTCGTCGGCCGCCGGCGTCAGCCATAACACGCCGTAAGATCCGTCCGCGCGCCGCCCGTCGAGCCAGCGCCGCGAGCGGATCTGCGGAAAACGTTTTCGCAACTCGGTCATGTGGCCGATGAAATCGGTGAGGTCGTCGCCTTCGCGGTTGAGGCCCTCCCAGCCGACCCAGCCGATTTCGTTGTCCTGGCAATAGGCGTTGTTGTTGCCGTTCTGGGTGTTGCCGACCTCGTCGCCGGCCAGGATCAGCGGCAGGCCCTGCGCCAGCAGCAGGCACGCCAGCTGGTTTTTCCGCAGCTGGCGGCGAAGCGCGACAATCGTCGGATCGTCGGTCGGGCCTTCATGGCCGCAATTGTTGCTGTGGTTGTCGCTGGAGCCGTCGCGGTTGTCTTCGCCGTTGGCTTCATTGTGCTTTTCGTTGTAGCTGAACAGATCCGCCAGCGTGAAGCCGTCATGGACGGTGACATGATTGACGCCGGCGCGCTGGCGTGCGGCCATCGTGGTTGAACAGGTCGGACGAGCCGGTCATGCGGCTCGACACTTCGCCGATCAGGCTGCCTTCGCCGCTCCAGTAGCGCCGCATCGCGCTGCGATATCGGTCGTTCCACTCCGACCATTGCGAGGGAAACGCGCCGACCTGATAGCCGCCCATGCCGAGGTCCCAGGGTTCGGCGACCAGCTTCACCGAGGCCAGCACGGGGTCCTGCCGGACCGCGGTGAGGAAGGCGCTGTTGCGGTCGAAGCCGTTCGGCCCGCGCGCCAGCGTGGTGGCGAGGTCGAACCGGAAGCCGTCGACGTGGCAGACCTCGACCCAGTAGCGCAGCGAATCCATCACCATCTGCAGGACGCGCGGATGGGTGAGATTGACCGAATTGCCGCAGCCGGTGAAATCGTCGTAGAATCGCGGATTGTCCGGCTTCAGCCAGTAATAGGAGGCGTTGTCGATGCCGCGGAACGACAGCGTCGGGCCCATATGGTTGCCCTCGGCGGTGTGATTGTAGACGACGTCGAGCATCACCTCGATGCCGGCGTCGTGCAGCCGCGCCACCGTGGTGCGGAAGGCATCGAGCGGATTGTCCTGCGAATAGCGCGGCTCCGGCGCGAAGAACGACAGCGTGTTGTAACCCCAGTAGTTCGACCAGCTTCTTTTCGACCAGATTGCGATCGTCGACGAAGCCGTGGATCGGCAGCAACTCGATGGTGGTGACGCCGAGCCGCTTGAGATGGTCGATCATGGCCGGCGACGACAGGCCGCCATAGGTGCCGCGCAGGTTTGGCGGCACATCCTCGCGCTTCTGTGTCAGGCCCTTGACATGCGCTTCATAGATGATGGTGTCTTCCCAGGCGATGTTCGGTCGCGTCTCGCGGCGTCCCCAGTTGAAGGTCTCGTCGACGACGACGGCCTTCGGCATGCCGCGGGCGTTGTCACGGCGATCGAACGAAAGGTCCTCGCGCGCGCTGCCGGTGCGATAGGCGAAATGCGCATCGCTCCATACCAGCCGTCCGGCCAGCCGCCTGGCATAGGGATCGAGCAGCAGCTTGTTGGCGTTGAAGCGGTGGCCGTGTTCGGGCTCATAGGGTCCGTGAACGCGATAGCCATAGAGCTGTCCGGGCGAAACGTCGTTCAGATAGCCGTGCCAGACATCCTCGGTGCGCTCCGGCAATTCGATGCGTTCGAGTTCGCGGCGGCCCTGACTGTCGAACAGGCAGAGCTCGACCTTCTGCGCGTTGGCGGAGAACAGCGCGAAATTGGTGCCCCGGCCGTCCCAGCTTGCACCGAGGCGTGAGGACGTTCCGGCGGACAGTCGCATGCGTCAGCTTTCCGGTACGAGAAAAATAGCGGCCAAAGGCGGGATGGTGAGATTGAGTTCGGGCACGAGGCCTTCCAACGTCCGGACTTCGCCGACGTTCCCGACATTGCTGCCGCCGTAATGCGCGGAGTCCGAATTGAGAACCTCGCGCCATTTGCCGGCGAACGGCACCCGGACGCGATAATTGTGATATACGTTTGGCGAAAAATTGACGACCACGAGACAGCGCGCGCGGGCATCGTTGCCCTTGCGGATCCAGGCGAACACGTTGCCGCCGGCGTCGTCGGTCACGATCCATTCAAAACCGGATTGGTCGCAATCCATCTCGTGCAGCGCCGGCAACGCGCGATAGAGCCGGTTCAGATCGCGGATCAGGGACTGGATGCCGGCGTGCGTTCTTCTGCTCGAGCAGATGCCAGTCGAGCGAGCGATCGTGGTTCCATTCGCGCTCCTGGCCGAACTCGCAGCCCATGAACATCAGCTTCTTGCCGGGATGGGCGAACATGAAGGCGTAATAGGCGCGCAGATTGGCGAAGCGCTGCCAGTCGTCGCCGGGCATCCGGCCGAGCAGCGAGCGCTTGCCGTGCACGACTTCGTCGTGCGACAGCGGCAGGATGAAATTCTCCGAGAAAGCATAGTGCAGTCCGAACAGGATGTCGCCGTGATGATGCTTGCGGTGGATCGGATCCTTGCTGATGTAGTTCAGCGTGTCATGCATCCAGCCCATGTTCCATTTGTAGCCGAAGCCGAGCCCGCCATATTCGACCGGGCGCGACACCTGCGGCCATGCGGTCGACTCTTCCGCCGCCGTAGTGGCCTGCGGAAAACGGGCGAACACTTCGGTATTGAAGCGGCGCAGGAAATCGATGGCTTCGAGATTTTCCCGGCCGCCATATTTGTTCGGGATCCAGCCCCCGGCGGGCCGGCTGTAGTCGAGATACAGCATCGAGGCGACCGCATCGACGCGCAGGCCGTCGATGGCATAGCGCTCCAGCCAGAACAGCGCGTTCGACACCAGGAAATTCACCACTTCGGTGCGGCCGTAATTGTAGATCAGCGTGCCCCAGTCGAGGTGGCGGCCCTGCAGCGGGTTGGCGTGCTCATAAAGCGCGGTGCCGTCGAAATTGCCGAGGCCATGCGGATCGTCGGGAAAATGCCCGGGCACCCAGTCCAGCATCACGCCGAGACCTTCGCGATGGCAGGCGTCGACCAGCGCGGAAAAATCCTCCGGCGTGCCGAACCGGCTGGTCGGCGCGAACAAGCCGGTCGGCTGATAGCCCCAGGAGCCGTCGAACGGATGCTCGTTGACCGGCAGAAATTCGACATGGGTGAAGCCGAGATCGCGGACGTAACGCGGAAGCTGCTCGGCCAGATCGCGATAGGTCAGCCATTCGTTGTTGCCCTTGCGCCGCCACGAACCGAGATGGACCTCGTAGATCGACATCGGTGCGCTCAGCGCATTGACGTTGGCGGGCGCCGGGCGCGGATGCGGCAGCTTGGTCTCGTCGAACACGATGGAGGCGGTGCTCGGGCGCATTTCCGCGGCAAACGCCATCGGATCGGACTTCAGCGGCAAATGCTGGCCCTGCGGGCCGATGATATCGAATTTATAATGGTCGCCCGACGTGGCATGGGGCACGAACAGCTCCCAATAGCCAATGCCGCGCACCCGCATCGGATGCCGCCGTGCATTCCAGAAATTGAAGTCGCCGACCACGCTGACCCGCCGCGCATTGGGGGCGAGCACCACGAAAGCCACGCCGTCGACGCCGTCCAGCGTCATCGGATGCGCGCCAAGCTTGTCGTAAATCCGCTGATGGGTGCCTTCGCCCAGCAGATACAGATCGAAATCGGTCAAGACCGGCGGAAAGCGGTAGGGATCGTCGAGATCGACCACGGTGTCGCCGAAGCGGGCGCGCAACTGGTAGCGCCGCGAGCCGTTCGGCAGCGCGCCGGCGAACAGTCCGGCGTCATGAATGCGCGCCAGCGCCGCGGTTTCGCCATGCTCGTCGATCGCATCGACCTTCGAGGCCTCCGGCAGGAACGCGCGCACCACGGTTTTGTCGCCCTCGGTATGAAGGCCGAGATAGTGAAATGGATCGGAGTGGCGGCCTTCCACGATCGCATAGGCCTCCGCGGACAGCTTGGTCATGAGGCCTCGTTCGTCTGCTGAGACAATATTCGAAGCATCCCGGTCAGCGGGACGCGCAGCCAATCCGGCCGGTGGGCCAGCTCGTATTCGATCTCGTAGAACGCTTTTTCAAGCAGAAAGAAATTCAGCATCTGCCCGGCGGCATGCGGATCGGCCGGCCACAGACGCTGATTGGTCATGACCTCGCGATAGGCGGCAAGAAACGCCGCGGCCGAGCGATCGCGCCATTCCGCGAGCGCCGCGCCGAGCTTGCCGTGCTCGTCGGGCGCCACTTTAAGCGCGCGCTCCAGTGCCGCGGTGGCGGAATAGTCGATCGAGCGGATCAGGCCTGCGACATCGCGCGCCGCGGGCGCCTTGCGCCGCCGTTCGGCCAGCGGACGGCGGGGCTCGCCCTCGAAATCGATGATGAAGATATCGTCCTTGACGATCAGCATCTGGCCGAGATGGAAATCGCCATGGTGACGGATGTTCAGGCCGTCGATGGTCTGCGGAAGCAGCGCGTTGAGGCGATCACGCAAGGTCGCGCGCTGTGCCAGCGCCTGGTCGACCAGCTGACGATCGGCTTCCTTCAGCGTATCGCGCCGCTGCTTCAAGGTGTCGAAGACGCGTTCCGCGCGGGCGACCACATCTTCGATCCAGCGCTGCACGTCCTCGGGCCGGATCGGTTCCGGCCTGAAATCGGCGAATTCGTCGCTGCCGGCGAGCGCGAGGTGCATTTCGGCGACGCGCCTTCCGGTTTGCGACATGTAGCGCAGATAGGGGACCTGCTCCTCGCTTTCGCTCGGGATGTTCGCTTTTCGCCAGCAGACGCTGTTCTTCGACAAAGCGATCGAGATAGGCCGATGTCACGGTCCAGGCGTCGCCCTGGTTCTCGACGAAGGCATGAACGATCGCGATCGCGCTTGTCTTGTCGCCCTCGATCAGTTCGACGCTGCCGAGCAGCGCCGGCGTATTGGCAAAGCCGGCGACCTCGGTCAGAAACCGGCCGACCTCGATCTCGGGATTGATGCCGGATTCGAGTTTTCGATAGATCTTGACCACGTAGTCGTTGTCCACCAGCGCCGTGCTGTTGGATTGTTCGGTCTCGACGGCACGGATGTGCTCGGGCGGTTCGATCGGCTTGTCCGAAAACCTGCTGGTCGGCCTGAACTCAAGGCGCAAGCCGTTTTCTTCAACGGTCAGGGATTCGCGCAGATTGCGCAGCAGCAGCGCGATGAAGATCTGGTCGGTGGCGACATCCAGCAACGTTCCTTCCCGCGCGCCCTGGCGTACCGCTGCAAAGGCACGGGGGTTGTAGCGCTCGCGATCGAACCGCATCCACTCGATCTGCATCGGCAATACGTAACGCGTCGTCGCACCGCGCTGCGTCGTTGCTTCAAAAAAAGCAAGCCAGGGGCGGTTGTCGCCGATATCGCAGAACGGGATCGCCGAAGTCAGGGTCGGATGAATTTCTTTCGCCGAACGTTCCGGATACCAGCGGGTTCGCGCCAGATAGATCCGGCAAGACATCGCGTTCGAATACGCCGCGGGTGCGCGCCAGCGACATCCATGTCGCGCCCAGCGGCACCACGAGGGTCTCGAATTCCGGAACGACGGAAGGTGCGACATGCTCCGATTTGTCGCGTTCTCGAAGCTGAAACCAGTAAAAGCCGTACGGCGCCAGCGTGATCATGTAGGGCAATTCGCCGATCGCCGGAAAGCGGGTGCGGCCGAGCATTTCCAGGGGAATGCGGTCCTTCCAGGCCGAAAGATCAAGTTCGGTGGCCTGCGCCGAACGCGACAGGTTGGCGACGCAGAGGATCACCTCGTCGCCGTACTGCCTGACATAGGCCAGCACCGCGCGATTGACCGGGCGGATGAACGTCATGGTGCCGCGGCCGAACGCCAGCGTGGATTTGCGCACCGAGATCAGCCGCTTGGTGGCGCTCAGCAGCGAGGACAGGCTGCGCGACTGGGCCTCGACGTTGACCGACTCATAGCCGTAGACCGGATCCATGATGGTCGGGGCGTAAAGCCGTGCCGGATCGGCGCGGGAGAAACCGCCGTTGCGGTCCGGCGTCCATTGCATCGGCGTGCGTACGCCGTTGCGGTCGCCGAGATAGATATTGTCGCCCATGCCGATCTCGTCGCCGTAATAGATGATCGGCGTGCCCGGGAACGACAGCAGCAGCGAGTTCATCAGCTCGATCTTGCGCCGGTCGTTGTCCATCAGCGGCGCCAGCCGGCGGCGAATGCCGACATTGATGCGCGCGCGGGGATCGTTGGCGTAGGTCGACCACAGATAGTCGCGCTCGACGTCGGTGACCATTTCGAGCGTCAGTTCGTCGTGGTTGCGCAGAAACAGCGCCCACTGGCAATTGTTCGGGATATCCGGCGTCTGGCGCAGGATGTCGGTGATGGGAAAGCGATCCTCCTGGGCGATCGCCATGTAGATCCGCGGCATCAGCGGAAAATGATAGGCCATATGGCATTCGTCGCCGCGGCCGAAATATTCCTGCACGTCCTCCGGCCATTGATTGGCTTCCGCCAGCAGCACCTTGCCCTTGGCATAGGCGTCGAGCTCGGCGCGCAGCTTCTTGATGATGGCGTGGGTTTCCGGCAGATTCTCGTTGTTGGTGCCGTCGCGCTCGCACAGATAGGGGATGGCGTCGAGACGGAAGCCGTCGACGCCGGTATCGAGCCAGCGCTTCATGACCTGGACGAGCGCGCTGACCACGCGCGGATTGTCGAAATTGAGATCCGGCTGGTGCGAGAAGAAGCGATGCCAATAGAAGGCGCTGGCTTCGGTATCCCAGGTCCAGTTCGATTTCTCGGTGTCGGTGAAGATGATCCGGGTGCCCGGATATTTCTGGTCGGTGTCGCTCCACACATACCAGTTGCGCGCGCTCGACTTCGGATCGCTGCGGCGGGCGCGCTTGAACCAGTCGTGCTGGTCGGAGGTATGATTGATGACGAGTTCGGTGATGACCCGCAGGCCGCGCCGCTTGGCTTCGACGATGAAGCGCCGGAAATCCTTCATGGTCCCGAAATCGGGATTGATGGCGCCGTAATCGGCGATGTCATAGCCGTCGTCCCGGCCGGGCGACGGATAGAACGGCAACAGCCACAGCGCGGTGACGCCGAGGTCCTGCAGATAGCCGAGCTTTTCGGTCAGCCCGGCGAAATCGCCGATGCCGTCATTGTTGCTGTCGGCGAAGGCCTTGACGTGCAGCTGATAGATGATGGCATCCTTGTACCATAGCTCGTCGCCATCGCGGGTGGTGGCCGGCAATTCCTCTGCATCGATGGATGGCATCAGATTCATGGCGTCCCTCACGCCAGACAGCGAAACAGCAGAGCGGGATCGCGCACCGGATCGATCCGCAGGCGAATGCCGCCCCACTCGACCGGGTAGCGTTCGCCGGTGATCAGATTTTCGACGGCGGCGACGTTGCGGCGCTCGCCGGCATGCCGACCTGGACGTCGCCGAGCGGAAACCAGAATTCGTGCGGCTCGCGCGACAACGCGATGGCGACCACGACGCTGTTGGTCTGGTTGACCGATTCCTTGACGAAGCCGATGACGTTGCCGTCCTCGATCGGAATGAAACGCAGATTGCTGGTCTGTTGCAGCGCCGCGTTGTGCCCGGCGGGCGCGGTTGAGATCGCGGATATAGGGCTTGATATTGCCTGGTTTGTCCCAATCCCGCACCTTGATCTCGTATTTCTCGGAATTGAGATATTCTTCCCGGCCGGGAATCGGATCGTGCTCCAGCAGTTCGAACCCGTTGTAGATGCCGTAGCTGCTCGACAACGTGGCGGCAAGCGCGACGCGGGATTTGAACATCCAGGTCTCGCCGCTTTGCAGATGATAGGGCAGGATATCCGGCGTATTGACGAAGAAGTTCGGGCGATAGAAATCGCGCTCCGGATAGGCCGTCAGCTCGTTCAGATACTGCTCCAGCTCCCACTTCTGCGGTCCGCCAGGTGAAGTAGGTGTAGGACTGCGTGAAGCCGAGCTTGGCGAGGCCCTTCATCAGTTTCGGCCGCGTAAAGGCTTCGGCGAGGAAGATGACGTCGGGATGGCGAAGCTGGACTTCATGGATCAGCCATTCCCAGAACGGGAACGGCTTGGTGTGGGGATTGTCGACCCGGAAAATGCTGACGCCCTGTTCGATCCAGAACAGCACCACGTCGCGCAACGCATTCCACAGCGCGCCGGCGTCCTCGGATGAAAAATCGGGGTTGACGATGTCCTCATATTTCTTGGGCGGATTTTCCGCATAGCGCATCGAGCCGTCCGGCCGGCGCCTGAACCATTGCGGATGCTGCTTGAGCCAGGGATGGTCGGGCGAACACTGCACGGCGAAGTCGAGCGCGACCTCGATGTCGAGCAGCTTGCAGGCCGAAACGAAGCTGCGGAAATCCTCCAGCGTGCCCAATTCCGGATGCACCGCGTCGTGGCCGCCTTCGGCGGCGCCGATGGCGTAGGGGCTTCCGGGATCGCCTTCGGCCGCGGTCACCGCGTTGTTGCGGCCCTTGCGGTTGGTGTGGCCGATCGGGTGAATCGGGGTCAGATACACCACGTCGAAGCCCATCGCGCGCGATATCCGGCAGCCGCGCGATGCAATCCTTGAAGGTGCCGTGCTGGCCGGGCGTCTGGCCCTGGCTGCGCGGCACCATCTCGTACCATGCACCGGCCCGCGCCCGCGGCCGGTCCGCCATCGAAGGGAAACAACTGCGATCGCGTCAGGTCGGGCCGCAACTGGCTCTCGGCCATGGCGTCCTTCAATTCGGCGGTCAGCAGCGGCGCGGCGTCGCCGGTTTGCAGAAAATCCTCGCATTGCCGCAGGATCACGGCGGCCGCGGCTTTGCCGCCGGCCTGCGCCTTGGTGAGCATGCCCGCGCCCTCGATCGCATCGAGGGTCAGGTCGGCGCCGGCCTTCTGCTTCAGCTCGAAGCCGTGCCGCCAGGTCGCGAATTCGTCGGTCCAGGCCTCGATGGCATAGACATAGCGCCCGGGCTGGTCCGGGACGAACGATCCGCCCCAGCGGTCGTTGCTGTGATGGATCATCGGCTCGCGGCGCCATTCGCGGTCCCGCTCGCGGCGCCAGACCAGCGCCGCAGTTCACGACGTCATGCCCGTCGCGGTAGATATCCGCCCAGACCTCGACGCGCTCGCCGACGATCCGCTTCACGGGAAAGCGGCCGCCGTCGATCAGCGGATAAACATCTTCAATATGGAAAGCGCCGCCGACTGCGGCGCTCTCGACAGTTTGAGTTGTTTTGTTCACGGTGATGCCATTGACATGGAAAGCGACGTCCCGTTTCGCTTGCGGGAAAGGAGACGCTCCGGACCTATATACAAAGCCGTTCGCCGAGCATTGGTTCCCGGGGAACGCCGGGGACGGCAGGAGTTAAACACGGCTATCCTCTTCCTGCATCTAGAGAATTTCGCGACGTCTCCCAACCGTTGCGTGCAAACAGCGTGCCGAATGGACCTTTTCGCCAAAGCTAAAGCAGCTCGGAATCCAGACCGAATTTATCGACGGTCAGGGTCACCGGCATGTGACGGACGCCGCCGCGCTGAAAATCATCCTCGATGCCCTGCCGGTTCGAGCCGCCGCACCGGTTTCTCGGCGGGGCGGTGGTGATTCGCTCCGGTCAGCCCTCGCGGACCGAACTCGAGCCAGGCTGCCACGTTCCCGGTGCGCTGGAAAATCGTTGCCGGTCTTAAGGTTATCGCGCAGGGCGAGACCGGCGATCGTATCATCGCCTGGCCGGCGGATTTGCCGATCGGCTCCTACCGGCTGCACCTGACCGATGCCTCCTCGTTGTCACGGAAGAGGCGCCGCTGATCGTGGCGCCGCCACGGGCTTTCGGCGGCGATTTCGACCGCTGCTGGCTGTTGGCGGTCCAGCTTTACGGCATCCGGTCGGCGCGCAATTGGGGAATCGGCGATTTCACCGATCTCGAAGCGCTGATCGAACTTGCGGCGCAGTTGGGAGCGGACGGCGTCGGCCTCAATCCGCTGCATGCATTGTTCGACGATCGTCCCGGCGATTGCAGCCCCTATTCGCCGAACAGCCGGCTGTTTCTGAATGCGCTCTATATCGATGTTGAGAAGCTCGCCGGAGTTTCGGCCCGCGGCTTTCGCCGAGAGCGGCGGCACCATCGCCCGGCTGAGGCAGGGCGATCTCGTCGATTATGCCGCCGTCGCCGCAGCTGAAATGGCGGGCGCTGCGATCGGCGTTCGAGCCTTCAAGGCCGATCCGGCAAGCCCGAACGCCAGCGGATTTCGCGAAATTTCGCGCCGAGCGCGGCGCCGCTGCTGTCGCGGTTCGCCTGCTTCGAGGTGCTCCGGCATCGATTTAACAAGCCCTGGTGGGAATGGCCCGAAGCAGTGGCGGCAGCCCGATGAAGCCAGAATGCGCCGCCCTGCGCGAGGGTCCCGATGCGGCCGAGATCGAATTCGTCGAATTCGTGCAATGGACCGCCGACCGAGCAGTTGCGGTCTTGCCGGGATCTCGCCGCCCGGCTTGGCATGAAGGTCGGTCTCTATCTCGATGTCGCGGTCGGCGTGCAATCCGACGGCTTCGACGCCTGGAACGAGCAGGCCGCGATTTCCCGCCATCTCGCCGTCGGCGCGCCGCCGGACCCGCTGAACACTGCCGGCCAGAACTGGGGCCTCGCCGGGTTCAACGCCGCCGGCCTCGAAATTCAGTCGTTCGAGCCGTATCGGGAGATGCTTCGGGCGTCGATGCGCCACGCCGGCGCGATCCGGCTCGATCATGTGCTCGGCCTGAAGCGGCTCTATCTGGTGCCGCACGGATTTGCCGCCGACAACGGCGTCTATGTGCAAATGCCGTTCGAGGCGCTGCTGGCGGCGACCGCGCAGGAAAGCGTGGCGCATCGCTGCGTGGTGATCGGCGAAGATCTCGGCACCGTGCCGGAAGGCTTTCGCGAGCAGATGGCGGATTGGGGCATCTGGTCGTATCAGGTGATGATGTTCGAGCGCGACGATCAGGGCTCGTTTCGCGGCATCGACCATTATGCGCCCAATGCCCTGGTCACCTTCAACACCCACGATCTGTCGACCTATGCGGGCTGGCGCTCGCTTCAGCGATCTCGACGCTGAAACGGTCGCTCGGGATCGATCCCGGCGAAAGCGACGACGCGCGCTGGCATGCGCTGGCGATGCTGACCGAGGTGCTGCGTCATCACGGCATCGACCGTGACGATCTTTATGCGGTCGCCGGTTTTCTGGCGCGGACCAAATCGCGCCTGCTCGCGATATCGCTGGAGGATCTGCTGGGCGTGATCGACCAGCCCAATATTCCCGGCACCGTGGACGAACATCCGAACTGGCGGCGGCGGCTGCCGCTTGCGATCGACGAGATCGCGGCGGCGATCGATCGTTACCGCGCTCAAGGCCGCGACCGCGGAGCCGGACGCGCGCAACGCACCTGACGCATGACCATCTTCAACCGGTGATAATAATTTGTCCTGCAAAATCGAAGACTATGGATTGATCGGCGATTGCGAAACCGCGGCACTGGTCGGCCGCGACGGATCGATCGACTGGCTGTGCTGGCCGGCGTTCGATTCCGATGCCTGTTTCGCCGCTCTGCTCGGCACGCCCAAGCAGGGCCGGTGGCTGATCGCGCCCGGCGGAAGAGGTCACGACAACCTCCCGCCGCTACTGGGACAATACGCTGATCCTGGAGACGCGCTTCGAGACCGCCAACGGCGACCGTCGCCCTGATCGATTTCATGCCGCCGCGCGGCCATGCCTCCGACATCGTCAGGCTGGTGCGCGGCGTCAGCGGCCGGGTGAAGCTGCGGATGGAGCTGGTGATCCGCTTCGGGTTCGGCACCGATATCCCCTGGGTCAAGCGAACCGAAGACGGCGCGCTGCTGGCGATTTGCGGACCGGACATGACGGTGCTGCGAACGCCGGTCGAGACGCGCGGCGAGGACATGACCACGGTGGCCGATTTCGAAGTGAGCGAAGGCGAAACCATTCCCTTCGTGCTCACCTACGGGCCTTCGCATCTGCCGGTCCCCGAGCCGATCGATCCGGTGCAGGCCCTGCAGGATACCGAAGACTTCTGGACCGAATGGTGCAGCCGTTGCACCTACGAGGGCGACAGCCGCGATCTCGTGATGCGATCGCTGATCACGCTGAAGGCGCTGACCTATGTGCCGACCGGCGGCATTGTCGCGGCGCCCACGACCTCGCTGCCGGAAAAGCTCGGTGGCGCCAGAAACTGGGATTACCGCTTTTGCTGGCTGCGCGACGCCACCTTCACGCTGCTGGCGCTGATGAACAGCGGCTACACCGAGGAAGCCTCCTGCCTGGCACAATTGGCTGCTGCGCGCCGTCGCCGGAGCGCCGGCGAACATGCAGATCATGTACGGCATCAAGGGTCAGCGCCGCCTGCTGGAATGGGAAGCCGACTGGTTGCCCGGTTACGAAGGCGCGCAGCCGGTTCGGATCGGCAACGCCGCGCATGCCCAGTTGCAGCTCGATGTCTACGGCGAACTGATCGATGCGTTTCATCAGTCGCGCATGGCCAAGCTGGATCTCGACGATGGGATCGTGGGACCTGGAATGCACGGTGCTCGAGCATCTGGCGGAGGTATGGGACCAGCCCGATCAGCGGCATCTGGGAGCGGCGCGGCGACGGACAGCACTACGTTTCGTCGAAGGTGATGACCTGGGTCGCGTTCGATCGCGGCATCAAGAGCGCCGAAAAATTCGGCTTCGACGCGCCGCTCGATCGGTGGCGAGACTTGCGCGACACCATCCATCGCGACGTCTGCGAAAACGGCTTCGATCGCGAGCAGAATGCGTTTGTCGATGTCCTATGGATCGCAAGTGCTCGATGCCAGCATCCTGCTGCTGCCGTCGGTGGGCTTCCTGCCGGCTTCGGACCCGCGCGTTCGCGGCACGCATCGCGGCCATCGAAAAATACATGATGCGGGACGGGTTTGTGCTGCGGCACGATCCCCGCGAGGTCTACAGATGAACAGCAGCCGATCGAAGGCGCGTTTCTCGCCTGCAGCCTTTGGCTCGCCGACGCCTATGTGCTGGCCGGCGAGATCGCCAAGGCGCAGGCGCTGTTCGATCGCGTGGTCGCGGTGGCGAACGATCTCGGCCTGCTGGCGGAGGAATTCGATTCCGGCGAAGGGCGTCAGACCGGCAATTTCCCGCAGGCCCTGACCCACATCGCGCTGATCAATACCGCGCACAATCTCAGCGATGCCAAGAAGTCGGCCGAAAAGCCGGCGGTGCAGCGGTCGAAGTAAGGGGCTTAAGATCACGTCGTCCCGGCGAACCGCCGGGACCCGTAACCCCTGACATCACTGGTAGAGCACGGCATCTGCCACATTGCCGATACGAGATGACACGGCGTAGACATCCCGGCTCGCGCTCGCGCCGGACGGCGCTGGTGCGCTGCCGGGAGCCCGCATGGCTGGGATAACGCGGAAAGAGGCGTGCAGCCGCCGCTTATCCGGCGTTGTTCTTCAAAATTATCTCGATCGCGCCGGCAAAACCTTCGTCCTCGTTCGACGCCGTGACATGGGTCGCCTGTTTCTTGACGTCGTCGGTGGCGTTGCCCATCGCGATCGAGAGGCCGCTCGTTCGAAACATCGCCAGATCGTTCTGCATGTCGCCGATGGTGGCGATCGCGTCGGTCGAAATGCCCTAGGCGCTTGGCCATCGCCTGCACGAAGGTGCCCTTGTCGCAGCCGGGCGGCGTGACGTCGAGATAATAGGTTTGCGATCGGACCGCGGTGGCCTGCGCGCCCAACGCCTTCTGCATCGCGGCTTCGCAGCGTTGCAGCAAGGCCGCGTCGGCGCTGGCGCCGACGATCTTGCAGACGGTCGACAAATAAGGCGTGAAATCCCCGAACGATGGTCGGATCGGTCTTGATGGTGCGCTTTTCAAACGGAACGTACTCGCCGTCGGCGCTGCGGACGAGCCACCGGTCGTTGGTGAACAGCCAGACATCGACGCCGAATTCGTTCAATACATCGAGACTGCGCTGCGCCGCGGGCGCGGGGATCAGATGCTGTTCGATCGGGTTCAGTTGCGCATCGACGATCGAACTGCCGTTGAAGGATCCGACCGGCAGCGTGATCCGAAGCGGCTCGATCAGAAACCGCATGCCGATGCGTCGGACGGCTGGAGGTGATGGTGAAGCCGACGCCGCTGTCTTCCAGCCGCCGCACCGCGCGCTTGGTGCCCTCGGTCAGGGTCTTGTCCTTGGTCAGAAGCGTGCCGTCGACATCGGAGACGACGAGCGCGATGCGGGTCATGGGCGGTTCCTGCCGTTGGCGTTGCCGTCAGAGCGGGACATGGCCTCAGCTGCGGACGATAGTCATCGACGATCTGATCGACCGAGGCGTCGATCGACACCGTCACGCGGATTTTCATCCGGCGTCCGGCGGCTCCAGGGTCTTGAACTGGCTGTCCAACAGCCCCGGCGGCATGAAATGGTGCTTGCGCTCGGCAAGACGGTTGGCGATCAATTGCCGGCTGCCCTTGAGATAGACGATGCGGACATCGTTGCGGCCATGCACGAGGATGTCGCGATAGGCGCGCTTCAGCGCGGAGCAGGCGATCACGGCATGCTCGCCGGCCTTGCAGACCCGGTCGATCTCGTCGGCGATCGCCTGCAGCCAGGGCCAGCGGTCTTCGTCGGTGAGGGGATGGCCGGCGCTCATCTTGGCGACGTTGCTGGCCGGATGAAACTTGTCGCCATCCTCGTAGCGCCAGCCCAGGCGCTCGGCGAGCTTGTCGGCGATGGTGCTCTTGCCCGAGCCGGACACGCCCATCACGACAAGCGCGCACGGCATTTCGCCATTGTCATCGGCCACGAAAATTCTCCGGCAAGCGCGGCCTTATCCACCAGCCAGATGGTCTCGCCGATGGAATGCGCGCGGTTCGCCGGCAGGTTCTCGCCAGCCAGCACGCGGGTCAGGATCGCGCGCTTTCCCGAGCCGCTGGCCTCGAACAGCATCTCGCGGCAGGAGCCGAGCGCCGGCAAGGTCAGCGTAACCCGCGGCACGAACGGCTCGACATGGGCCTTGGGACATCGATCACCCAGCGCGTGGTCTCTTCCACGGCTGGATAGCCGGGAAACAGCGATGCGGTATGGCCGTCGGGCCCGACGCCCAGCAGCACGACATCGAACAGCGGCCGGGCCGGATCCAGTTCGTCAGCGCCATAGAACGATTTCAGCTCGCCGCTCGTAACGGCGCGCGGCTTCCTCCGGGATCGGCGCTGTCGGTCGGAATCGGATGGATGTTGGCAGCCGGCGCGCAGCGATCCAGAAACGCCTGCCGCGCCATCGCCATGTTGTTGCGGGGATCGTCCGCCGGCACAAAACGCTCGTCGCCGATGAACCAGTGCACGCGGTCCCACGGGATCTGGCTTCGATAGGCGTCGGTCGCGAGCAGTTGATAACAGCTGCTTCGGGCTCGATCCGCCGGCCAGGCAAATCGCGACGCGACCGCCGTTCGCGGCGATCCTTGCCATGATGCGATCCGCGGCGGTTTTCGCCAGCGCCGCGGATCGGAAACCGCGATCACCTTGATGTTCCCACGACCATGTTGGTTCGGAGCCATCCTACCCAAACTTTCGCCAGCTGCGGCCGTCGCGCTTGAGCAATTCCTCGGCGTCCACAGGTCCTTCGCTGCCGGCCTGGTAGCTCTCGAGGCCCTTGGCGCCCGCCTTCTTCCACGCATCGAGGAACGGCTGCACCGCCTGCCAGCCGGCCTCGACGCTGTCGGCGCGCTGAAACAGGATGTTGTCGCCGATCATGCAGTCGTAGATCAGCGTCTCATAGCCGGTGGCCGGCTCGACCTTGAAGTAGTCCTTGTAGCGGAATTTCATCTCGACGCCGTCGATCGAAATCGTCGGCCCCGGCACCTTGGTGTTGAACTGCAGCGTGATGCCCTCGGTCGGCTCGATGCTGATGACGAGATAATTCTGCGACAGCCGGTCCACCGGCGTGTCGCGAAACATCGCAAACGGCGCCTGCTTGAACTTGATCGCCACCTCGGTGCGCTTGACGCCGAGCGCCTTGCCGGTGCGCAGATAAAAGGGAACGCCGGCCCAGCGCCAGTTGTCGATGGTCAGCTTCAGCGCGACATAGGTTTCGGTGGTGCTGTCGGGCTTGACGTCCTCGGTCTTGCGATAATCCTCGATCTCGGTGTCGCCGATCTTGCCGCCCCGATACTGGCCGCGCACGGAATTCTGCAGCGCTTCGGCCTCGCTCTGGGTCTGGATCGCCGCCAGCACTTCGGCCTTTTCCGAGCGCACCGCATGCGCGTCAAATCGCGCCGGCGGCTCCATCGCCACCAGCGACAACAGCTG
This sequence comes from uncultured Alphaproteobacteria bacterium, assembly GCA_963734795.1. Lineage (GTDB taxonomy): Bacteria > Pseudomonadota > Alphaproteobacteria > Rhizobiales > Xanthobacteraceae > Bradyrhizobium. The sequence continues at coordinate 917,518 of CAVTIW010000001.1, read as the reverse complement.
GAACAGATGGTTGGGCACCATGTCGCGCAAGCGCGCCGGTGGCGTCATAGAAGCTGCCGCGGTGGCCGACGCCGAGCTTTTCGTCGACGGTGATCTGGATATGATCGATGTGATTGCGATTCCAGATCGGCTCGAACATGCCGTTGGCGAAGCGCAGCACCAGGATGTTCTGGACCGTTTCCTTGCCGAGATAATGATCGATCCGATAGATCTGGTGCTCATCGACGATTTTCAGCAATTCGCCGTTCAGCGCTTTCGCCGAGGCGAGATCGGTTCCGAACGGCTTTTCGATCACCAGCCGCCGCCACGCGCCGTTTTCTTCCTTCAGCAAGCCGGTACGGCCGAGTTCGCGGCTGATCGGCGCGAATGCGTTGGGTGGTGTCGCCAGATAAAACAGCCGGTTGCCGCCGGTGTGCGCGTGTCGCCTCCAGCTTCTCGAGCTGCTTGCGCATCTGATCGAATGAGGCCGGCTCGCTCGGATCGGCGGCGATGCAGGTGACGCACTCCAGCAGCCGCTTGGCGATCGCGTCGTCCACGGGACGGGTTGCGAATTCGCGCAGGCCCTTCATCAGGCTGTCGCGCAGCTCGTCATTCGACATGGCCTTGCGGGCGATGCCGACCACGCAGAATTTGTCGGGCAGCAGGTCGGTCGCGGCAAGATTATAGAGGGCGGGGATCACCAGCCGATGCGCGAGATCGCCGGTGACGCCGAAGATCACGAAGCGAGCAGGGATCCGGCTTTTTCTGTTTTGATGGGGCGTCTGTCACGAGCGGCCGGCCTTTGGCTTGACGATGCCGGGGCGCCTCGCGCCGCTGAATCCGGATGCTGCTGCGGCTCCTTGTGGCCGCCGAAACCGTCGCGCATCGCGGAAAGAATCTTTTCGGCGAAGGTATGCTGCTTGCGCGAGCGAAAGCGCGCGAACAAGGCCGCGGTCAGAACCTCGGCCGGGACTGCCTCGTCGATGGCGGCGTTGACGGTCCAGCGGCCTTCGCCGGAATCCTCGACGAAACCGGAGTAATTATCCAGCGTATCGTTCCTGGCGAGTGCAGATGCGGTGAGATCGAGCAGCCAGGACGGGATCACGCTGCCGCGCCGCCACACCTCGGCGATATCGGCAATTTCGAGATCGAATCGATGTTCCGCGGGCAGGGCGTCGATATTGGCGTTCTTCAGGATATCGAACCCCTCGGCATAGGCCTGCATCAGGCCGTATTCGATGCCGTTGTGAACCATCTTGACGAAGTGTCCGGCGCCGACCGGGCCGGCGTGAATGTAGCCCTGCTCGATCCTGGCATCGCGTCCCTCGCGCCCGCCGGTGCGCGGTATGTCGCCGATGCCCGGCGCCAATGTCTTGAAGATCGGATCGAGGCGGTCGACCACCGCCTTGTCGCCGCCGATCATCATGCAATAGCCGCGATCGATTCCCCAGACGCCGCCCGAGGTGCCGACGTCGACATAATGGATGCCGCGCTCTTTCAGCGCCTTGCCGCGGCGCACGTCGTCCTGCCAAAAGGTGTTGCCGCCGTCGATGATGACGTCGCCGGGCTGCATCAGCTTCGACAGCGTATCGATGGTCGCCTCGGTAATCTTGCCCGCCGGCAGCATCACCCAGGCGGTTCGCGGCTTTTCCAGCTTGCTGACAAAATCCTCCAGCGCGCCGGCGCCGACCGCGCCGTCGGCCCCGATGGCTGCGACCGCCTTCGGATCCTTGTCGTACACCACCGTGGTGTGGCCGTGCTTCATCAGGCGGCGGACGATATTGCCGCCCATCCGGCCGAGACCGATCATGCCGAGCTGCATTTTGGATTCCTAAATGTGTTACATGGATTGAAGTATTCGTCGCAGCGCGCTTCCTCTCCCATGGAGAGGTGGCCGAACGCGCGTTCTCCGATTTCTCGGTCATTCAGCAACTCTAGTTCAGTGCGTTCTGGATCGCGGTATCGAGCATCTTCAGTCCCGCTTCGAGATCGCCCTTGAGATGCACGCGCAGCGCGCGCCGGCCGCGCTCGGTCAGCACGCCGAAATCGCCGCGGGCCTGCGCGGCCTTGATCACGCCGAAGCTGGCCTTTTGGCCGGGCACCGCAAGATCCCTGGCGTCGTCAGCGGTGATCTGCAGGAAGACGCCGCTGTCCGGGCCGCCCTTGTAGGCCTGTCCGGTGGAATGCAGGAAACGCGGGCCGAATTCGGCGCAGGTCGCGACATGGCGCTTGTCGCGCACCGCCAGCCGCATGTGCTGCAGGCTGTCGATATGGGCGGAATTGCGTTCGATATAGGCCAGCAGCGCCACATAGTCGTCCGCGCCGGAGCGGGCGAGATGGGCCTTCAGCCAGGAGCCGAGATCGCCATCGGCGCCGGCCTTGCGCAAGTCGGCGGCATTTTTGTCGTCGGTGTAGATGTCGGCCTCGTCGGTCGAGATCACCGGTTGTTCCCTGGGCAGCGAACCGGTCTTCTCGAACGTTGCCGTCAATTCCCGGGTCTTGATCTTGGCGGCCTCGACGTCGGGCTGGTTGAACGGATTGATGCCGAGCACCGAGCCCGCGACCGCGGTCGCCATCTCGAAGCGGAAGAATTCCTGGCCGATATGGTCGATCGATTTCATGACGATGCGGACCACCGGATGCCCGGCCTTTTCCAGCGCGGCCAGCTCTGTCGTCATGTGCCGGCGTCGTTTTCGCCTTCGGTGCGGATGTCGATGAAGAAGCGATCCTTGCCATATACCGACACATCGCCCAACGTTTCGCCGTCGATCGGGATCAGGCCCTTGCCGTCCTTGCCGGTGGATTCGGCGATCAACTGCTCGGCCCAGGCGCCGAAATCGGCGATCTTCTTTGACGACAGGATGGTCACCTTGTCGCGGCCTTCGAGGCCGGCGAGGCCCATGGCGAGGCCGAGCTGCACGCCCGGATTTTCGTGCGGCGGCACATCCGGTCCGCAGGAGCGCACCATCGCCAGGTGTGCTTCAGCAGGGTGCGAAGGTCGATGCCGGCGGCGGCGGCCGGCACCAGTCCGAACGGCGACAGCACGGAGTAACGTCCGCCGATCGCTGGGATCGCCATAGAAGATGCGGGCGAAGCCCTGCTTGGTCGCGACCTTCTCCAGCGACGAGCCGGGGTCGGTCACCGCGATGAAGCGATGGCCGGCCTTGTCGGCGCCAATGGTCTCCGGACACGCGCGCGAAGAAATAATCCTTCATCACGTTCGGTTCGGTGGTGCCGCCGGACTTGCTGGAGACGATGAACAGCGTGTTGGCGAGGTTGATCGACGCCTGCATGGTGCGAACCTGCGCGGGATCGGTCGAATCAAGCACATGCAGTTTCGGGAAGCCGGGCTTCTTCTCGAAAGTCTGCGCCAGCACTTCCGGACCCAAGGCTCGATCCGCCCATGCCGAGCACCACCGCGTCGGTGAAGTTCTGTCCCTTCACCTTGTGCGCAAAGTCCTCATAGTCGGCGATATCGGCGGCGGCAGGGCTGGTCAGCCAGCCCAGCCATTTGTCTTCGTCGGTGCCGGTCCAGACCGATTTGTCGTGGCTGCCAGAGCCGGCGTATTTTGGCCGATGCGCGCCAGTCCTCGGTGCTGTTTTCGACCGCCTTGCCGAGGCTGCTTCCGAGCGCCAGTTGCTGGCGGTCGATGCCGCCGCCCAGCACGACCGCGCGCTTGTGCGCGACCGCGCCGTACAGCTTGTCGGCGGCGTCGGCGAACTGCTTGACGCCGTCCTTGACCAGATCTGCCGTGATCGCATCGAGCGAGATGCCGGATTTCTCCAGCTCGGCGAGGACGTGCCGGGCCTCCTCGACATTTTCCTCGAGACTGTCGCGTGGCTTGCCATGATCGCGGAATGCGTCGAGCGTCGCCGGCGGCACGGTATTGACGGTGTTGGGGCCGATCAGCTCCTCGACATAGAGCACGTCGCTATAGTCCTTGTTCTTGGTGCCGGTCGAGGCCCACAGCAACCGCTGCGGCTTGGCGCCCTTGGCCGCCAGCTTGTCCCAGCGCGCTCCGGAAAACAGCCGCTTGTATTCCTGATAGGCGAGCTTGGCGTTGGCGATCGCGACCTTGCCCTTCAGCGCGGCCAGCCGCTCCTTCTCGGTGGGGTCGTTGGCCCTGGCGATCTTTTCATCGAGCTGCTTGTCGACCGCGCTGTCGATGCGGCTGACGAAAAAGCTGGCGACGCTGGCGACATGGGAGGGATCGCCGCCCTTGGCGACATATTTTTCCAGGCCGGCGAGATAGGCCTCGGCGACCTTGACATAGACCTTCTGCGAGAACAACAGCGTGATGTTGATGCTGATACCCTCGCCGATCAAATGCTGGATCGCCGGCAGGCCCTGCGGCGTCGCCGGCACCTTGACCATCAGGTTCTTGCGGCTCGACTTCCTTCCAGAGCCGCTCGGCCTCGGCGATCGTGGCTTTGGTATCCATCGCGAGGTAAGGCGATACTTCGAGGCTGACGAAACCGTCATGTCCATGGAGATGATCGTAGACCGGGCGCAGCACATCGGCCGCATGCTGGATATCCTCGACGGCGAGATGCTCGAACAGTTCGGCGACCGGCCGGTCGCCCGACTTTCAGCGCCTGGCCGATCGGGGCGTCATATTCGTCCGAACTGCCGATCGCCTTCTCGAAGATCGACGGATTCGACGTGACGCCCTTGACGCCGTCGGTGTCGATCAGCTTTTTCAGGTCGCCTTTGGCGACGAAGCCGCGGGCCAGGAAATCCAGCCAGACCGCCTGGCCGTGGTTTTCGAGTGCTTTGACGGGATTCATGATGCCCTGTTCTGTTTGAGCTGGCCCATTTCGGCTTTGGTGACCTTTTTCCTGCGGGAAACCGAATTTTGTCAACAATGAGGAGGTGCCGACCAAGGGCGTATCCGCACAGCATAACGCCATTCGCGACATATCGATCCCTTGAATTTGCTGTTTTGACGGCAAAGCCGGCGCGATCGATCCAAACCGGATATTGAGGGGCGGACGGTCTGCCATCCCATGATTGCCTGGCATTCGCGGGTCGATGCAGACGAACTGCACCCAGGCTGGCGAGATCGATGAGCCATTCCACACGCTTAGGACTTTTTGGGGCGGCCTCGCTGCTGGAACTCATTGTAACAGCCGTTTCGGCCGAACAAGCTCGGGCCGGGAAATCCGCCTGGACGCGCTGCAAAGGTTCCATCTCCGGCCCTGCCGCCGTCATCCAGCCTCAATGTCCGCGGCCGCGGGGGTGTTTAAAACCTATCTCGACAGCGGACCCACCAAGGCTTTTGCGGTCGACGGCAATTCGCATTTTGGCGGGGCCACCGGCCGCCGGACCACCGATCAGGCGGCCAGGGATGCGCTGGTTTTTGCGCCGTCAACGTCAACAACAAGCCGGTGCAACAAGTGTGTCGCCTCGCGCTGAGCTGGCTTCCGGCGAATTACCGGCCGGCGGAATTCTTCGCCGATTGCCTAGGGCGAGCCGATTAAAATACGCTGCAGAACCGAGAAAACAAAAAAGGATAAAAACCTTGCCCACGCGCACCAGATATCTCGCCGGATCGCTTGTCGCCGTTACGCTCTCGATGCTGCTGATCGGCGATGCCGGCGCCGCGGAGACCACCATCAGAATCGGCAATACCGCGCCTTACAGTGGAGCCGCCTCTGCCTACGGCACCGTCGCGCATGCCGAGGCCGCCTACTTTCAGATGCTGAACGATCAGGGCGGCATCAACGGGCGCAGAATTGAGTTTCTGACCCTGGATGATGCCTATTCGCCGTCCAAGACGGTCGAGCAGACCCGCAGGCTGGTGGAGCAAGATGAGGTGCTCGCGATGTTCAGCTCGGTCGGCACCGCACGGAATATTTCCGTGCAAAAATATCTCAATGCCAAACACGTCCCGCAGCTGTTCGTTTCATCCGGGGCGACGCGGTGGAATGATCCCGAACAATTCCCCTGGACGGTCGGGTTCAATCCGACCTACGAACTGGAGGGCCAACTCTACGCGCAGTATATTTTGCAAGCCAAACCGAACGCCAAAATCGCCGTCATCACGCCGAACGAGGATGCGGGAAAAGATTACCTCAGGGGGTTCAAGGCGGGATTGGGCGAGCATGTCGATCAGCTGGTGTCGCAGACCACCTATTTGACATCCGATCCGACCATCGATTCCCAGATGGTCACCATGCGGGAGTTGGGCGCGGACGTTTTCTTCGCCGAGGCGACGCCCAAATTCGCGGCCCAGGCCATCAGAAAAGCCGCCAGCATGGGCTGGAAGCCGCTGATCATCCTGCCGTCGGTTTCCAATTCGGTCTCCGCGGTACTCGAACCGGCGGGGATAGAGAACACCGTTGGCGTGGTGACCGGGCTTTACCTGAAAGATCCCAACGATGCGCGTTGGGCCGATGACCCGGCGCTGAAGGACTGGCTGGCATGGACGAAGAAGTACCAGCCGGGCGCCAGCCCCGGCGATCTGTTCAATGTGCAGGGCTATACCGCCGCGCAAGTCATGGTCGAGGTGTTGCGGAACTGCAAGGACGATCTCAGCCGCGAGAATATCATCAAGCAGGCGACCACCTTGAACGGCCTCGCGCTGCCGATGCTGCTTCCGGGGATAAAAATCCACACCGAGCCGAACAACGTGACGCCGATCCGGCAGATTCAGATGGCGCGGTTCGACGGCAAATCGTGGGTGCTGTTCGGCGACGTGCTCGGCGGCAAATAGCGGGTCATCTCAACGACCGCTCTCGGCGAGGACGCTTCGCTGCCAGCCAAACTCCGCGCTGATCGGCTGCAGCAGAACGCCAAAGGGAAACAGGATGATGGGACCATTGCCGACGATGAGGGCAAGGGTCGAACCAAACACGACAAGCCAGCCGGTGGCGCCGCGATCGCGACCAGGCGGCGCAACAAGATGTTGCTCCGGGGCGGAGTGTGTCACAGATGATCCCATCGCGCTGCATTTTCCCGGGAAACCCTCCCGGGCAGCAGACGTCAGCCGAGCATTCGGCCCCGGATTTGGATTGAATGGACGCCCTAGCGCAGGCTGGCGTTGATCTTGTCCAGCGCGACGGAGCCCGGACACAGCGCTTGCTCGCCGAGCTGGTTGAGCGGGGTGTCCACGGTGTCGAGATGGGCGTGCAGGTCTTCCGACTCCGGGTCGACATAGAGCAGACCGGTGACGATCTGGCCCTTGGCGGCGTGCTTCTGCAGGAACGTCATCGCCCCGACGCGATCATGCGGGTCGTAGTCCGCATCGAGCTTGCGCAGCGCCAGTTTGGTGCCGTCGTGCTGCTCGACCACCTGCACCGTTCCCGGCGCGTAATCCACCGTGATCGGCTCGCGGCCGGTGATGACGTCGAGCCGGTTCACCGCGTCGTTGTGCTCGCGCACATAGTCGAAGCTCTTGGTCGAGCCGGCATGGTTGTTGAAGGCGACGCAGGGGCTGATCACGTCGATGAAGGCCGCGCCCTTGTGCTGGATCGCGGCGGCGATCAGCGGCACCAGCTGGGTCTTGTCGCCGGAGAAGCTGCGCGCCACGAAGCTCGCGCCGAGCTGCAGCGCGATCGCCACCAGGTCGATGGCGTTGTCGTTGTTCATCAGGCCGCGCTTGTTCTTGGAGCCGCGGTCGGCGGTGGCCGAGAACTGGCCCTTGGTGAGGCCGTAAACGCCGTTGTTCTCGACGATATAGGTCATGTTGACGCCGCGCCGGATCGAATGCGCGAACTGGCCGAAGCCGATCGAGGCCGAGTCGCCGTCGCCGGAGACGCCGAGATAGATCAGGTCGCGGTTGGCGAGATTGGCGCCGGTCAGCACCGACGGCATCCGGCCATGCACCGAATTGAAGCCGTGCGAATTGCCGAGGAAATAGTCCGGCGTCTTCGAGGAGCAGCCGATGCCGGAAATCTTGGCGACGCGGTGCGGCTCGATCGAAAGCTCGTAACAGGCCTCGATGATCGATGCGGTGATCGAAGTCGTGGCCGCAGCCGGCGCACAGCGTCGAGATCTTGCCCTCGTAATCCCGGTGGGTGTAGCCGAGATCGTTCTTCGGCAGACCCGGATGCTGGAATTTCGGCTTGGCGATATAGGTCATGACTTAACCTTGCGGAGCGGGGTCACCTTGAGCTGGTCCTGGTGGTCGCCGATAGCGCCGGCGATGAAGCGCGCGGTAATCGGCGTGCCGTCATAATGCAGGATCGGAACCAGCCGCACCGGATCGATGCCGTTCTCGTTGACGATCAGCGAGCGAAGCTGCGCATCGCGGTTCTGCTCGACCACATAGACGAAATCGTGGTCGGCGATGAAGCTCGCCACGCTGGAATGGAACGGGAAGGCGCGGATCCGGAGCCGGTCGAGCTGATGTCCGCGTTTTTCCAGTATCCCGATCGCCTCATCCATCGCCGGCGCGGTCGAGCCGAAATAGATCACGCCGTATTTGGTCGGCTTGGCGGCGTTGGCCTGCAGCGGCCGCGGCACCATGTCCTGGGCGCTCTCGAATTTGCGCACCAGCCGCTGCATGTTGTCGGCGTACACCGCGCCTTCCTCGGAATAGCGCGCGTAACGGTCGCGCGAGGTGCCGCGGGTGAAGAACGAGCCCTTGGTGGGGTGGGTGCCGGGATAGGTGCGGAACGGGATGCCGTCGCCGTCGACGTCGAGATAGCGCCCGAAGTCGCGGCCGTCGTCCAGCATCTCCGCCGTCATCACCTTGCCGCGGTCATATTGCCGGGCGTCGTCCCACTTCAGCGGGCGGCTGAGCCGGTGGTTCATGCCGATATCGAGATCGAGCATCACGAAGATCATGGTCTGCAGCCGTTCGGCGAGATCGAACGACTGCGCGGCGAATTCGAACGCTTCGGCGGGGTCCTCCGGAAACAGCAGCACGTGCTTGGTGTCGCCATGCGAGGCATAGGCGCAGGCGATGATGTCGCATTGCTGGGTTCGGGTCGGCATGCCGGTCGAGGGGCCGGCGCGCTGCACATTCATGATCACGGCGGGAATTTCGGCGAAATAGGACAGGCCGATGAATTCCTGCATCAGCGAGATGCCGGGGCCGGAGGTCGCGGTGAAGGCGCGGGCGCCGTTCCAGGACGCGCCGATCACGATGCCGATCGAGGCGAGTTCGTCCTCGCCCTGGACGATGGCGTATTTCGCCTTGCCGGTTTCCGGATCGTGCCGCAGCTTCTTGCAATGGCTGGTGAAGGCGTCGGCCAGCGACGACGACGGCGTGATCGGATACCAGGCGCAGACGGTGGCGCCGCCATAGACCGCGCCGAGCGCGGCGGCGCTGTTGCCTTCGATGAAGATGCGGTCGCCGACCTTGTCGGATTTCTTGACCCGCAGGCCGATCGGGCATTTGAGGTTTTGCAGCGCCCAGTCGCGGCCGAGATGCAGCGCGTGGACGTTCGACGACAACAGCTTTTCCTTGCCCTTGTACTGCTCGCCGATCAGTTGCTCGACCAGCTTCGGATCCATGTCGAGCAGCGCGCACAGCGCGCCGAGATAGATGATGTTCTTGAACAGCTGGCGCTGGCGCGGGTCGGTATAGGTCGAGTTGGTGATGGCGGTCAGCGGCACGCCGATCACGGTGATGTCGGCGCGGAATTTCGACGACGGCATCGGCTTGGTCGAATCGTAGAACAGATAGCCGCCGGGCTCGATCGAGGCGAGGTCCTTGTCCCAGGTCTGCGGGTTCATCGCCACCATCATGTCGACGCCGCCGCGGGCGCCGAGATGGCCGTCCTCGGTCACCCGCACCTCGTACCAGGTCGGCAGGCCCTGGATGTTGGACGGGAACACGTTGCGCGGCGACACCGGCACGCCGTGGCGCAGGATCGAGCGGGCGAACAGTTCGTTGGCGCTCGCCGAACCCGAGCCGTTGACGTTGGCGAAGCGGACGACGAAGTCGTTTACGCTGCTGATCGGGCTTTGGACGGACATGATGTTCCCGCGTGAGTCATATCGATGAGGTATTTTTGCATGTCCCAGGCGCCGGTGGGACAGCGCTCGGCGCACAGCCCGCAATGCAGGCAGACGTCTTCGTCCTTCACCATCACGCGTCCGGTCTTGAGGCCGTCGGCGACATAGAGGTCCTGGTCGAGATGCGGCGAGGGCGCCTTCAGCCGCTCGCGCAGATCGGCTTCCTCGCCGTTCTCGGTGAAGGTGATGCAGTCCATCGGGCAGATATCGACGCAGGCGTCGCACTCGATGCACAACGGCGCCGTGAACACGGTCTGGATGTCGCAGTTCAGGCAGCGCTGCGCCTCGCCGAGCGCGAGCTTGAGGTCATAGCCGAGTTCGACTTCGGCGCGGATGTCCTTCAGCGCGACCACCTTGTCGCGATGCGGCACCTTGAAGCGCTTGTCGCTGGAGATGTCGTTGTCGTAGCTCCATTCGTGGATGCCCATCTTCTGCGACGAGATCTGCACCTCGGGAAGCGGGCGCTCGGTGATGTCCTCGCCGGAGAGCAGCTTGTGGATCGAGAGCGCGGCGTCATGGCCGTGCGCCACCGCCCAGATGATGTTCTTGGGGCCGAACGCGGCGTCGCCGCCGAAGAACACCTTTGGATTGGTCGAGCCCATGGTCTTGGGATCGACCTTGGGCATGTCCCATTTGTCGAATTCGACGCCGCAGTCGCGCTCGATCCAGGGAAACGCGTTCTCCTGGCCGACCGCTACCAGCACGTCGTCGCACCCAATGGTCTGGTCCGGTTCGCCCGAGGGCACCAGGTTGCGCCGGCCCTTGGCGTCGTATTCGGCCTTGACCTTCTGGAAGGTGACGCCGGTGAGCCTGCCGTTGTCGTGAACGAACGCCTTCGGCACCATGAAATTGAGGATCGGAATGTCCTCGTGCATGGCGTCTTCCTTTTCCCAGGGCGAGGCCTTCATCTCCTCGAAGCCGGAACGCACGATCACCTTGACGTCCTCGCCGCCGAGGCGGCGCGCGGTACGGCAGCAGTCCATCGCGGTGTTGCCGCCGCCGAGCACGATCACGCGCTTGCCGATCTTGCTCGGTATGGTCGAACGAGACGCGGGCGAGCCAGTCGATGCCGATGTGGATGTTCTTGGCGGCTTCCTTGCGGCCGGGAATTTCGAGTTCGCGGCCGCGCGGCGCGCCGGAGCCGACAAAGATCGCGTCGTAATTTTCGCCGAGCAGCTTCTTCAGGCTGTCGATGCGATGGCCGCCCTTGAACTCGAGGCCGAGATTGAGGATGTAATCGGTCTCCTCATCGATCACGGAATCCGGCAGCCGGAATTTCGGAATCTGCGTTCGCATCATGCCGCCCGCCTTGGGGTCGGAATCGAACACGGTGCAGTGGTAGCCGAGCGGCGCCAGATCGCGGGCGACGGCCAGCGAAGCGGGACCGCCGCCGACGATCGCGATGCGCTTGCCGTTGGTCGGCGCGAGCTGCGGCATGCGGTGTTTGACGTCATCCTTGAAGTCGGCGGCCACCCGCTTCAGCCGGCAGATCGCGACCGGCGTTTCCTCGACCCGGCCGCGGCGGCAGGCGGGCTCGCACGGACGGTCGCAGGTGCGTCCCAGAATTCCGGGAAACACGTTCGATCTCCAGTTGATCATGTAGGCGTCGCTGTAGCGGCCTTCGGCGATCAGGCGGATGTATTCTGGAACTGGCGTATGCGCGGGACAGGCCCACTGGCAGTCGACGACTTTGTGAAAGTAGTCGGGCGCCGCAATATCGGTCGGTTTCATTCCCATCCTGCCCGCGCAACGAAAAACCACGCGGCCTTACTTTTTCCGGCGAACGCTTAAATGGCGTTCTTGTGGTTTTTGAATTGGATCATAGGGTTATCTTATTAGAGCCATTCCAGGTGTCCACAAAGGCATTTTTACTTGATCGGCATTGCCGATTGGTCTGGACCCCCAGCTTTAACGCCGATCCCGCATAAATGCGGCAGTGCAACATATGCGTCTTTCAGCGAAGCTTTGATGGCGGAATGTCGCTCTTGGAAATATCCCACATCAGATTGTAGACGCCGGTCGAAACCGTCTCGGTCGACGCTGCGACATCCTTGAAGCGGTCGGCGATAACCGCCGAGATCGCATCCACCTGCGTGCCGTCGATCAGGACGAACCAGTCGCCGGCGCCGGGATCGGAACTGGAAGCATTGTCGGTGAGCGGTTTGGAAAGCACGGGATCGCCCTCGATCAGATGCATGGAGATGATGCCGTCGAGCGTACCCGGATCGAGCGCATCCCGCAGCGCGGCGCGCAATTGGTCCGCGCCGCCGGCGAGGGGGCGCAGGCGGACGATGCCGAGCGCCGCGCCGCGACCCTGTCCGCGGCTGATCGTGATCCGCGCCACCGCGCGGATCATGTTCTCGAAGCGCGCGATATTCGCCTTCGACCAGTCGGTCTGGTGGGCCAGCGCGGTGCGATAGGCCGGGCTGTCCAGCACCTCGAAGGTTTCCGTCGAATAGAGGCTGAGATATTTCGGACTGGCTGCATGCGCGATGTAGCGCCGGGCCTCGAGGAAGCCGTCGATGGCGACGCGCTCTTCGAGATGTTCGCGGTCGTACCAGCGGTTGAATTCGGCTTCGTCCGACGGATCGACATCCATCGACGTCAGCAGCATGCCTTTTCCGGCCAGCGGCATTTTTGACGGTCCCTTATCCGGTAATCCTGGAAGCCAGATCCGCGATCGCCTTCATCACCGCATCCCGCACGCCGGGATCGTACAGCGAATGGCCGGCGCCCTCGACGAAACGAACCTCGGCGTCGCGCCACACCGCGCCAAGCGCATGCGACGTCGGCGGCGGGCACAGCAGATCATAGCGGCCCTGCACGATAATCCCGGGGATGCCCGCGAGCTTGTCGGCTTCCGCCAGCAGCTGATCCGGCCTCATGAAGCAGTCGTTCTGGAAATAATGCGCTTCCATGAACGGCGTGGCGGGCAAAGCGCGCGTCGAATTCAGCGAAGCCAGATCGAGCCGGACCGCGTCCGGGCGTATGTTCGGAAAGGATGCGTTCGGTGTCACCCCAGGCGCGGGCGGCTGGGCCGTGCACGCGCGGGATCGGAATTCGAGGATGCGGCGCCAGTAAGCGTCGAGCGGCTGGCGCGCGTTCTTCCGCCGGCAACAGCTCGAGGAAATCATCGCTGAGGTCGGGATAGAAGCGCGGCAACACGTCGACAAACGCGCCTTCCAGTTCGGTGCGGGTGCCGAGGAAGGTCGCGCGCAGCACGATGCCGCTGACCCGGTGCGGATGGGCCTGCGCATAGGCCAGCGCCAGTGTCGCGCCCCAGGAGCCGCCGACCACCATCCAGCGCGTCGAAGCCGAATTTTTCGCGGATCATCTCCATGTCCGCGATCAGATGCGGCAGCGTGTTGTGCTCGCGGCGGCCCTTGGGACGGCTTCGCCCGGCGCCGCGCTGATCGAACAGGACCGCATGAAACCGCTCCGGATCGAACAGCCGCCGATGGTCGGGCTGGCAGCCGCTGCCGGGGCCGCCGTGCAGATAGACCGCCGGGATGCCGTCCGGCCGGCCGACGGTCTCGACGTAAATCTCGTGGCCGTCGCCGACCGGCGAGCAGTTGCGACGTCAGCGGCGCGAACGGATCGGAACGGTTGCCGGCGGATTTCCCCGCGTCGGCGTCAGGCGCCATGGTCGTCGTCCGTCTCCAGCGTGCCCCCGGCGAAATTGCGATAGATGAAACGGTTGTTGTCGGCCGCGGCTTCGGACTCGGCCAGCTTGAAAATCTGCTCATGCAGCGGCGACAGCGTGCAGGCCGGATCGGTATTGCCGGCATCGCCGGTCAGCGCGAAGGCCTGGCAGCGGCAGCCGCCGAAATCGACTTCCTTGAACTCGCAGCTCTTGGCACGGCTCCGGCATCCAGCCGGTGCCGCGATAGCGGTTGAAGGCTTCGGAGTTCTGCCAGATCCAGGCGATCGAATGATTTGATCGCACCGACTCGAATTCGAGCCCGGTGATGCTTTCGGCGGCGTGGCAGGGCAGGATCTTGCCGGCGGGCGAAATGTTGAAGAACTGCCGGCCCCAGCCGCCCATGCATTTCTTCGGCCGCAGCGCATAATAATCCGGCACCACATAGTCGATCGCCAGAATGCCTTTCAGCCGCGCTTCGGCTTCCTCGACGATCCGGCTGGTCTCCTCGATCTGCTCGAGCGTCGGCATCAGCGCCGCGCGGTTCTTCAGCGCCCAGCCGTAATACTGCACATTGGCCACTTCCAGCCGGTCGGCATCGAGATCGACCGCCATCTGGATGATGTCGGCAAGCTGGAACAGGTTCTGGCGATGCATCACCGCATTGACCGTCAGCGGCAAATCCAGTTCGCGGGTCCATTTGGCGACTTCGAGCTTCTTCTCATGGGCGTTTTTCAGACCGGCGACGCGATTGGCGACCACCGGCTCGTTGCCCTGGAAGCTGATCTGCACGTGGCACAGCCCGGCATCGGCCAACGCTGCAAGTCGCTCTCTGGTCAGCAGCACGGCTGACGTGATCAGGTTGGAATACAGCCCGACATCGCTGGCGTGCTGGACCAGTTCGACCAGATCCTTGCGCGCGGTGGGCTCGCCGCCGGAGAAATGGATTTGCAGCACGCCGATTTCGGCGAGTTCAGTCAGGACCTTCTTCCACTCCTCGGTGGTCAGCTCGCTGCCGCCGCGATCGAGCTCAACCGGATTCGAGCAATACGGGCATTGCAGCGGACAGCGATGCGTCAGTTCGGCCAGCACCGCCAGCGGAATGCCGAACGTCTCGGCGGTCGAGCCGCGCTGCTCCAGCACCGCGAGCCCGTCGGAGGGATCGCTGGCCGCCACATTGGCATCAGTAAGCGTCGGGCTCATGATGTCTTCTCGCGCGCTTCCGTCAGAAATCCCTTGTCGGCAAGGTCCTGCAGCATGGCGATGACGTCGGTCGCCGATCGCGTCGCGCGGTCGGCGGCGTATTTTTCGGCGAGCTGGTCGATCATGTCAGCGACGCTGCGCACGCCGTCGCAGAGCTGAAGCACCTCGACCGCGATCTCGTCCGGCGCCAGCACGCGCTCCGGCGCCAGGATCACCCAGACCTGCCGGGTCTCATCGAATTTCAGCTTGGCATGCCGCGGCAGCACCGGCCGGCTGGTCTCGCTGACACTGATGTTGCGGCTGCGCAGGGCTGCCATCGGCTGGTCTCTGTTTCAGTTGTCGTTTCAGTGTCGTTTCAATTGTCCTGGGGAACAAACGCTCCCGGCGGAATATGGCCATCGACATAGGCATGGTACAGCGCGTCGAGCTGAACCCATAGCACATTGGTCTTGAAAATCAGCGCATTGCAGACCGCCTCGCGTTCCGCGGGGGTCTGCGCATGGGTCTTGACGTAGTCGAGCGCGAAGTTGGCGTCGCGCGGCGCCTGCTGCATGCGCCGGCTGAAATAGCTCATGATGTCGGGGTTGACGAAATCGTAATGCGCCAGCATGCCCGAGATGCGTTCTTCATGCAGGTTCGGCGCGAACAGTTCGGTCAGCGAGGAGGCGATCGCCTCGAGCGGCGTCTTGTCGCGGACGAAATGCACATAGGCTTCGACCGCAAAGCGCGTCGCCGGCAGGATGCCCTCGGTGGATTCCACATAGGCGCTGTCGAGCCCGAGCCCTTCGGTCAGCTTCAGCCAGCGCTCGATGCCGCCTTCGGTGCCGAGATCGCCGTCATGGTCTTCGATCCGGTGCCGCCATTCGAGCCGGGTGCCGCGGTCGCGGAAGCGCGAGATCACCACCGCATCCTTGATCGGAATGGTGCTCTGGTAATAATAGCGGTTCAGCGCCCAGGCCTGCACCTGTCCCTTGTTGAGCTTGCCGCCGTGCAGCAGCCGGTGGAACGGATGCAGATTGTGATAGCGGGTCGCGCCGATCTGGCGCAGCGCCGCTTCCAGTTGCTCGGCGTCTTGCAGCGGCGCGCCGCGCGGTGCGGGAAAAGGCTGTCGGTCTGGCGTTCAAAGCGTAATCTCCGTTCCATCCGCGGGAATTTGCCATCCGGCGCGCTCGGCTATCTTGCGCTCGGCGGAGTCGCGCAGCAGCACCGGGTTGGAGTTGTTGATATGCAGAAACATCTTGCTGCCGATATCGAGATCGGCAAGGGCTGCGATGGCGCCGCTCTCGCCTGACATGGCGATATGTCCCATGCCTTGCCCGGTCTTGTTGCCGAGGCCGGCCACGATCAACTCGTCGTCGCGCCACACCGTGCCGTCGAAGAAGACCGCAGAGGCGCCGGCGAGCCGCGACTTGAGATCGTCCGTGACGTGGGCGCAGGCGGCAAGGAAATAGAAAAACCTGCCGCTCGCCTTGTCGCCGATACGAAGCCCAAGCGTGTCACCCGCCGCCATCGTCGCCGGCGGGGTGAGCCTTGCCTTCCAGATACCACGCGCCCTTGCCGGGTACCGCGAAGGGCAAGATCTCGATGCCGGACGGCGAGCCGTCGGGCAATGCCGGTTCGAACGTCGCGTCCACCTCGATCGGCTGGCGCCGCACATTCTTCTCGTTCAGCACGTTGAAGATGCTGTTGGCCTTCAGGATCGCAAGCACCCTGGCGTGGGCATAGATCGTGAATGGCCAGCCTTCGCGCATCGACAGCAGGCCTGCGACCGCATCGATTTCGCCATTGGTCAGGATCACGCCCGAGATCGGACTGTGACGAAGCTTGCCGGCGGCTGGGTGAAGCTGCGGGGTCGCGATCAGTTGCTGGCGCAGATCGGGAGACGCGTTGATCAGGAACCAATGATCGCCGTCGGCGCTGACCGCGATCGAAGCCTGGGTGCTTTGAAGTTCGGGATGCTCGGTTCGCGCCTTCCGGCACACCGGACATCCGCAATTCCATTGCGGAACGCCACCACCTGCCGCGGCGCCCAGGACGACGACGCGAAGCATGATCCGTCTCCTGGAATAATCTAAACGCTTTGGAAAGCTAATTAGGACCCAACACGTTTCGAAGGTGGACACCAGCACACGCACGATCCCGATCGGGATCGTGTCACGCCTGGAGGTCCACCTACGTCAAAACGTGAAGCTAACGCTGCCGCTTACTTGCGGGCGGCGCACGCATACATGTTGATTTCCATGCCGACCGGCACTTCGACGATCTTCGGGGTTTTCCAGGCCATTTGGCTCTCCTTCCAAGACCGGACGAATTCCGCCCTCCCAGATAAACTACTGCGGAAAGAAAAGTTCGCCAGTGAAATCTTTGGTCGTACGCCAGTATCTTTTTATGCTGCAGTGCAAGAGGAATTCACGATATTTGTGCGAACCGGTGTCAAACCAATGACGGATCAACAGGTTCAGGATCATTCGCGTCAAGGCCCGATGCCCGGCTTCGGGTCGACGTCGGCACAGCCAGGTTCCGGATAAATAACTTGTGAGAGCCAACGGCTCCGCCGGAGCCTTCAACGAGGAGTGGTTTCGACTCATGCCAAGGTATTTTTTCAACACACGTATCGGCGACGAGTTGATCTCCGATCCTGAAGGCGAAGAGCTGCGGAATCCCGATCGCGCCTGGGAAATCGCGCGGGCCATGATCCGGGAACTGCTGAAGACCGAAGACGCCGAGGGTGGTCTTTTGAATGCGATTCTCGAAGTGACCGACGATGAAGGCGAGATCGTGCTGGAGTTTCCGTTCGCCGAAGCGATCCTCGACCTCTCCGACGGGCCGGTCACCAAACACTGACCGCACACGCCGTCATTCCGGGATAGTCCGAAGCAGCAGGCCCTGATGTGCAATTGCACATCGGCTGCACCGCTGGCCTGCTTCTCTTGCGGTCGTGTCGCCGACCTCGCCAAAAGATGTTTCCGATTGCGCAGCGACGGAAAAATATCGGAGAGTGCCCGCCAGGAAAGCCACCGGCGCCGGCATTGTGCTCGCCCGCGCCTGGATCCAGGGCTTCCGCATAGGGGAGAATATGATGATGATCTGCTCGTCCGCGCCGCGCAGCCTGTTGCTGGCTGGCGCTGTTATCGGTGCGTTTACGTTCGGCGCTGCCGCGCAGCAGCCGGCCACTCCGCCGCGGCGGCGCACCGCCGCCGCGCCGGCGCTTCCGCCGGGCTCGCCCTTGATCGGACGGCCGGACAGCGAAGCCGCGGCCAAGCTCGCGCCGGTCGCCGGGCCGCCGATTGCGACCGCCGCCGACAAATTGCCGACGGCAAAGCTCAAGGTACCGCCCGGCTTCAACATCGAGGTCTACGCCGCCGGCATGGCGAACGCGCGCTCGCTGGCCCAGGGCGACAAGGGCACGGTGTTTGTCGGCAGCCGCCTCGTCGACAAGGTCTATGCCATCGTCAACAAGGACGGCAAGCGGTCGGTGAAGGTGCTCGCCTCGGGCCTCTACCGGCCCAACGGCGTCGCGTTCCACAACGGCACGCTGTACATCGCCGAGCTGTCGAAGATCTCCAAGATCGACAAGGTCGAAGACGTCATCGACAACCCGCCGAAGCCGACCGTGATCTACGACAATCTGCCCAAGGACGAAGCCCACGGCTGGAAATTCATCGCCGTCGGTCCCGACAACAAACTGTATGTTCCGGTCGGACAGCCCGGCAACAACGTCCTGCATGACGACGCGCACGGCCAGATCCGGCGGATCAATCTCGACGGCACCGGCGCCGAAGTGGTCGCCTACGGCGTTCGCAACAGCGTCGGCTTCGACTGGAATCCGGAAACCAAGCAGATGTACTTCACCGACAACGGCCGCGACTGGATGTCGGAAGACGTGCCGCAGGACGAACTCAACCGCGTCACCAAGGTCGGTGAGGATTTCGGCGCGCCTTATTGCTACCAGGGCAATATCTCGGATCCGGAATTCGGCTGGGGTCACTCCTGCTGCCGACTACACCCCGCCGGTCGGCCTGATGGGACCGCACTGGCCTCGCTCGGCATGCGATTCTATACCGGCAACATGTTCCCGAAGAGCTACAAGAACGCCATCATCGTGGCCCGGCACGGCTCGTGGAACAGGTCCAGGAAAGCCGGCGGCGACGTCGTCGTGGTCAAGCTGAACAAGGACGGCACGGTCAAGTCCGTGGAGCCGTTCATCACCGGCTTCCTGGACAACAACAATTACCTCGGCCGGCCGGTCGACGTGATGCAGATGAAGGACGGCTCGATGCTGGTCTCCGACGACTGGAACGGCGCCGTCTATCGCGTCACCTACGGCAAGCCGACGGTCGCTTCGAAGTAAGCGGCTAAGACAAAACGACGACTAAACGATCAAGAATACGTCATTGCGAGCCATCGGCGGCGAAGCCGCGATGGCAGTCGCGAGCAATCCATAGCCGCAAGGCGAGAGTGGATTGCTTCGTCGCTTCGCTCCTCGCAACGACGAGAAAACGAGCAGTGCTGTCTGCATTTGAATTTCGACCGACCGCCGCCAGGATTTTCAATGCGTAAAATGTTTGTTGTCCTCGCGTTCGTCTTCGTGATGTCGCCGCTGAGCGCAGAAACCATCGAGGAGCGCGCCGCGCCCTGCCTTGCCTGTCATGGCGAGCACGGACAATCGCGAGACCGAAAACATTCCGTCGCTCGGCGCGCAGCAGGCGCCCTATGCGCTGATCCAGCTGTTCATGTTTCGCGAAAAGCTGCGCGTGTTCGAGCCGATGAACGAGATGGCGAAGGCGTTCACCGACGACGACCTTCGTGCATTTTCCGACTTCATCGCCACACTGCCGAAACCGGCGCCGCCGGCCGATGCCGGCGATCCGGCGCGGCTGCAGCGCGCCCAGGCGCTGGTGCAGCAGAACCACTGCAATTCCTGCCACAACGCCGACTTTTCCGGGCGCGACAATGTTCCGCGGCTCGCCGATCAGCGCGAGGATTATCTCGCCAAGACCATGCGGGAATACAAGGACAACAGCCGCCACGGCTATGACGGCACCATGGCCGAGGTGCTGCAGCCCGTGACGCGTGGAGCAGATTGCCGATCTCGCCTATTTTCTCGCCCGCCTGCGCTGAGCCCGCCATACCGCCGGTCGCATCTCGTGACCGGCATGCATTTTGTCCGAATCGCAATGGCGCTGCGGTGTGGGCGGCGCTACAAGACGGGCGATCAAACGGAGTTGTCCATGGAAGATCTCTGGCGTCTGTCGGCCGCTGATACTCGCCGCCCTGATAAGGTCAAAAAAGGTTTCGGCGAAACAGGCCGCGGCGGCGGCGCTGGCGCGGCTCGACGCGGTCAACCCGTCGATCAACGCCGTCGTCGACCATCGTCCGGAAGATGTGCTGGCGCAGGCCGCGGCCATCGATGCGGCGATCGCGCGCAACGAAGACGTCGGTCCGCTGGCCGGCGTGCCCGTCACCGTCAAGGTCAATATCGACCAGGCAAGGCTTTGCCACCACCAACGGCCTCAAGCTGCAGCGCGACCTCATCGCGCAGCAGCAACAGCCCGGTGATCGACAATCTGCGCAAGGCCGGCGCGGTCATTCTCGGGCGCACCAACTGCCCGGCGTTTTCGTATCGCTGGTTCACCACCAATCTGATCCATGGCGATACCAAAAATCCGCGCGATCCCGGCATCACGCCGGGCGGCTCGTCCGGCGGCGCGGGGGCGGCGGTCGCGGCGGGCATCGGGCATATCGCGCACGGCACCGACATCGCGGGATCGATCCGCTATCCCGCCTATGCCTGTGGCGTTCATGGCCTGCGGCCGACCGTTGGCCGGATCGCGGCCTTCAATGCGTCGTTGCCCGAACGCACCATCGGGCCGCAGATCAGCGCGGTCTCCGGTCCGCTGGCGCGCACCATCGGCGATCTCAGGATCGCGCTGGCGGCGATGTCCGGCAGGGACGCGCGCGATCCCTGGTGGGTGCCGGCGCCGCTGCGAAGGGCCTGCGATGCCGAAGCGGGCGGCGCTCTGTCTTCATCCCGACGGTCTCGAGACCGTCGCCGAAGTGAAGGCCGCGGTCGCGGATGCGGCCAAGCGCCTGGAGCGCGCCGGATGGGTGGTCGAAGAGATCGAGACTACGCCGCCGCTGCGCGAGGCCGCGGAGCTTCAGACCAAGCTGTGGCTCGGCGATGGCTATGAAGCGCAACTGGACACCGCCGAGCGCGAAGGCGATCCCGGCGCGCTGGCCTGCCTGCGCGGCAACAAGGCCAAGGTCCATCCGTTCGATGCGGCAGCGCTCTCGAAGGCCCTGACGCGGCGGGCGACGTTGACGCGCGAATGGCTGCTGTTCTTCGAGACGCTATGCCGGTGCTGCTGATGCCGGTGTCGGCGGAACTGCCGTTCCCCGACGGGCTCGATCTGCGCGACGACGCCTCGTTCGCCCGGGTATGGCGCGCGCAATTGCCGCAGATTGCTATTCCCTTCATGGGGCTGCCTGCGCTAACCGTCTCCACGGGATTGGTGGGGCGCGTTCCCGTCGGCGTTCAGGTGGTTTCCGGCCGCTACCGCGAGGATCTGTGCCTGCTGGCCGGCGAGGCGATCGAAGCCGGCGGAACGCCGTCGTCGCCGGTCGATCCGGTCCGCTAAGTGCATTGCTGACGAGGTCTTGAAAGAACCACGATGGCTGGCGTTCATGATTTCACGGCAACAGTCGCTTGCCGGCGAGGACATCCCCCTGAAGCGGTTCGAGGGTCAGGTTCTGCTGATCGTCAACACCGCCAGCGCGTGCGGATTCACGCCGCAATACAAGGGTCTCGAGGCGCTGCACCAGGCGCTTGGCCCCGCGCGGCTTTTCGGTGCTCGGATTTCCCTGCAACCAGTTCGGCAGCCAGGAACCGGGCGACGCCAGGCAGATCGAGCAGTTCTGCACCAGCAATTATGCCGTCACCTTTCCGATGTTTGCCAAGATCGACGTCAACGGCAACAACGCTCATCCGCTGTATCAATATCTGAAGAACGAGAAATCCGGACTGCTCGGCGCGTCGATCAAATGGAATTTCACCAAATTCCTGGTCGATCGCTCGGGCAAGGTGGTGGCGCGGCATGCGCCGACCGCGAAGCCGGAAGGACTGACCAGAGAAATCGAGGCACTGCTGTGAACGAGAAAAACCGAACCGAGAATACCCAACCGCCGACCAACTGCCCGACCGTCTCTCGAGCGATCCGAAAAGTCCTTACTACAATGCCGAACTGCTGGCGCGCGATGTCGGCATTCGCTTCAAGGGCATCGAGAAAACCAACGTCGAGGAATACTGCGTCAGCGAGGGCTGGGTGCGCGTGACCGCAGGCAACGCCAAGGATCGCTACGGCAACCCGCTCACCATCAAGGTCCACGGCCCGGTCGAGCCGTATTTCCGCGACAAGGATGCGTCCTGAGGCTTCCGTCATTGCGAGGAGCACTTGCGACGAAGCAATCCATTCTTTCGCTTTGTGACGGAGCGCTGGATTGCTTCGCGGAGCCTGTCATCGGGCACCGCTGTGCGCCGACCCGTTGGCTCGCAATGACGGTTCAGGCGGAATCTGCCCGCAACTACAGTCAAAATCCCTGAAAGCAACCACCATGTCCGTCCGTATCGTCGACGTCCGCGAAGTGACAAAACCGATCGCGTCGCCCATTCGCAACGCCTATATCGATTTTTCGAAAATGACGATCAGCCTCGTCGCCGTCGTCACCGATGTCGTGCGCGACGGCAGGCCGGTGGTCGGCTACGGCTTCAATTCCAACGGCCGTTACGGGCAGGGCGGACTGATCCGCGAGCGCTTCGCGCCGCGGCTGATCGAGGCCGATCCGAAGACGCTGCTCGATTCCACCGGCGACAATCTCGATCCGGACAAGGTCTGGACGACGCTGATGTCGAACGAAAAGCCGGGCGGCCATGGCGAGCGTTCGGTCGCGGTCGGCACCATCGATATGGCGGTGTGGGACGCGG
This sequence comes from uncultured Alphaproteobacteria bacterium, assembly GCA_963734795.1. GTDB lineage: Bacteria > Pseudomonadota > Alphaproteobacteria > Rhizobiales > Xanthobacteraceae > Bradyrhizobium. Next base: position 894,748 of record CAVTIW010000001.1, on the reverse strand, counting down.
TGGCCAAGATCGCGGGCAAGCCGCTGTTTCGGTTGCTGGCCGAGCGCCACGGCCGTATTGCCGACCCGCGCGTGTTCGTCTATGCCGCCGGCGGCTATTATTATCCCGGCAAGGATCTGTCGGCGCTGCGCGGCGAGATGCGCGGCTATCTCGATCGCGGCTACAACGTCGTGAAGATGAAGATCGGCGGCGCGCCGATCGCGGAAGATCGCCAGCGCATCGAAGCCGTGCTGAAGGAGATCGGCAGCAGTGCGCAGCTCGCGGTCGACGCCAACGGCCGGTTCGATCTGGAGACGGCGATCGCCTACGCCAGGATGCTGCGCGACTATCCACTGTTCTGGTACGAGGAGGCCGGCGATCCCCTCGATTTCCAGCTCCAGGCAGCATTGGCGGAATTCTATCCGGGCCCGATGGCGACCGGCGAAAACCTGTTCAGCCATCAGGACGCGCGCAACCTCGTTCGCTACGGCGGGATGCGGCCCGACCGCGACTGGCTGCAGTTCGATTGCGCGCTGTCCTACGGGCTGTGCGAATATCAGCGCACGCTTGCCGTGCTGCAGGCCAGCGGCTGGTCGGCGAGCCGATGCATCCCGCATGGCGGCCACCAGATGTCGCTGAACATCGCGGCCGGTCTCGGCCTCGGCGGCAACGAGAGCTATCCCGACCTGTTCCAGCCCTATGGCGGTTTTCCGGATGGCGTCCGCGTCGAGAACGGCCTCATCACCATGCCGGATCTGCCGGGCATCGGTTTCGAGGGAAAATCCGATCTTTACGCGGAGATGAAGGCGCTGGCAGGTTGAGCTCCGCAACTTTTGATTTATTGCAATTCACCATCCGCGATGCGAATTCTTGCAGCATCCCCTGATTTCGTTCCGAAAGGGACAGGCTTCGTTCGTTTTGACGCCGCGCGTTATCTGAAGACCAATGAGACGTGGAGGGCACAGTTCAACATCGAGAATATCTTCAACAAGGGCTATTGGGCGTCGGCGGACGGCAATAACAACATTTCGCCAGGACAGTCGCGCACCTTCCGTGTGTCAGCACGAGCCACGTTCTAGCCAAACAAACACGTGCTGTTTGCTGCCCTGCGCCACTCAGGCGCTCGAAAGCTACGACAGCCGCATATCCAGCAAGCGCCGGCCTTCGGGCTTGAGCAGTTTCTTCACGGCATTCGACGCGGCGATCTCGCCCTGGTTGGCGTAGGCTTCGTGGTTCTTTTCGATATCGTCGAGCCGGTAGAGATAGTTGACCATGATGCCTGCGGATTCGCGCAGGCCCTTCGGCGACAGGTCGCCGAGCCAGTCGATCCGTTCCAGCCGCGCGCCGTTGCCGAGATGGAATCGCGCCACCGAATCGATCAGCCGGCCCTTCGGCGTGCGCGCTTTGAGAAAATAATACGCCGCCAGCGGCTCGAGAACCGAACGCAGTTGCGCCGCCAGCTCCGCATTCTCGAACCAGTCCGGCCTGTCGAGCTGATCGAGCAGCGCGCGGTCCTCTTCGGATACCGGAACATCGCTCGCCTGCTTCAGCCATGGCATGAAGCCCGGCACCGGCGACAGCGTCACGAAATTCTCCAGCCTCGGCAGTTCGCGCTGCAATTCCTCGACCACCTGCTTGATCAGGAAGCTGCCGAACGAAATTCCGCCGAGCCCGCGCTGCGTGTTCGAAATCGAATAGAACACCGCGGTGCGGGCGCGCTCGATCGGCACCGGCTGGCGGTCTTCGGCGAGCAGCGGCGCGATCGCGCCCGGAATCGATTCGGTCAGCGCCACCTCGACGAAGATCAGGGGCTCGTCGACCAGAGCAGGATGGAAGAACGCATAGCAATGCCGATCCGCCGGATCGATGCGCCGGCGCAGATCGTCCCAGTCGCGAATCTCATGCACCGCCTCGTAGCGGATGATCTTTTCCAGGATGTTGGCGGGCGTTGACCAGTCGATTCTGCGCAGCACGAGAAATCCCCTGTTGAACCATGAGGCCAGCAGATGCACGACGTCGCGGTCGAGCGCGGCAAGTTCCTTGTGGCCATTCATGAGCGGAAGCAGATCGGCGCGCATCGCCACCAGCTCGCCGGTGCCGCCCGGCGCACGGTTGAGCCGGCGGATCAATTCCTGCCGCCGCGGTTCGGAGGCAAAATGCAGGTCGCTGGCGTCGTCGTCGGTCGGCTGCGCGCGCCAGGTCTCGATCGCCTGGGCCAGCTTTTCCCGGTCCGGACCGTAACTGCGGGCAAGCGTTTCGAAAAACGACAGCCGGCCGGCCTCGTCGAGGTGATGATAGCGGTCGAGCACCTCGCGCGCCATCGCGGTGCCGGAGGCCTCACCACGGCCGGACAACAATGCCTCGCACAATTCGATCAGGTCGGACGCCTCCTGCTTTGCGCCGGATGACCCCGCACGGCGAAGCAAGCTGCGACCGCGCACGGAAATGGACGCGAGCAGATCGGAGAAAAAGGCGTTGTTCATGTCGGCAGGCCGAATCCAATCTGGGCAGAATTGTTACACGGATTTAAGGCGGGGTGGATCACAATCAAGCGGGTGTGTCGGCGTAGCACAAAAATGAAGCTGTCATTGCCGGGCTGACCCGGCAATCCATCCATTTCAGAAAAAGCTCTGGCAAGCAGGATGGATACGCGGGTCAAGCCCACGTATGACGGCAGAGGATGTTGTAGAGCGTGCCCGCCATCCGCCAGCAGCCGAATCCCGCTATTTCGTTTCCGAAAACTCCGTCGGCGTCTTGCCGGTAACCTGCCGGAAGGCGTGCGAAAACGCCGGCACGCTGGCATAGCCGAGATTTGCAGCTAGTTGCTTGACCGAGACATTGGCTTCCATCGACAGTTTTTCAATCGCCGCCGCAATCCGCGCGCGCTGGCGCCAGCTCTTGAAACTCAGTTGCGTTTCCGAGGAGAACAGTCGCGACAGCGTCCGCGCCGAGGTCCCGACCGTTTGCGCCAGCGCCTCGATCTCGTGCGAACCGGTGGGGTCGCCGAGCACGATGTCCGCCGCGCGCCGGCAGCGCGGCTCATGCGGCAATGGAACGAAGGTGGCGGAGTCTTCGGCCTGGTGCAGTTCGAATACCGCCAGCCTGGCCAGCAGCGCGGTGCGGTCAGGATCATGGCGGCCGTCGAACAGCGCCAGAATCGTCTCATGCAGCAGCCGCGACACCCGCACCACGAATTCCACATCGAGGCCCGCGCTGCGGTGCTCGCGCGCCAGCCAGGCCAGATCGAAATACAGCGTGCGCATTTCGATATCGGCGAGCACGTCGATCGAATGTTCTGAGTCGAGCCGGCACCCAGACCGCGCGGTCCGGCGGCACCAGCCAGCGCCCTTTCGGGGTGGTGACCTGCATCGTGCCCTTGGCCGCATAGACCAGTTGCGACTCGCGGTGCATGTGGGTGTCGAGCCGGACGCCCTTTTTGTAATGGCGGGCCACCAGATGAACGCCATCGCCGGTCGCGCGGTGGCCTCCTCTGATGGCAGCGATTGGCGTTTCGGCGATACTCATTGGCCACATCCCGTCAGCACAAGCACCTATAACCTATCCGGTAAATTACAGGAATCGTCCATGAACAGCCCCACCCGGGTGATCGGTTTCGTCAACGCCGCCCACTTTATCGACCACTATTCGATGCTGATCTTCGCCGCCGCCGTCATCGTCATGGGGCCGGCGCTGGGCATGGCCTATTCCGAGTTGCTGCCCTACGCCACCCCTGGCTTCGTTGCCTTCGGCGCGGGCTCGCTGCTCACCGGCTGGCTCGGGGATCGCTGGAGCCGCCGCCATATGATGGTGATCTTCTTTGTCGGGATCGGCGCCTCGATGATCGCGGTCGGGCTGGTGCAGACGCAGGTTCCAGCTCGGCGCGGCGCTGCTGTCGATCGGACTGTTCGCGTCGATCTACCATCCGGTCGGCACCGCCATGATCGTGTCCTATGCCGGAAAGCTCGGCCGCGAGATGGGCCTCAACGGCGTCTGGGGCAATCTCGGCGTGGCGTCGTCGGCGCTGGTCACCGGCGTGGTCGGCCAGTATCTCGGCTGGCGTTGGGCTTTTGTCATCCCCGGTATCGTCACCATCCTGATCGGCGTGGCCTTCATGCGTGCGGTGGTTCACGAGGACCGCTCCGGCCACAGGCAGGCCGCGGCGCAGGCCCGGGTCGCGAAGGAAGACATGTGGCGGGTGATCGTGGCGCTGTTGATCGTGGTGGTCGCGATATCCACCACCTTCAACGCGGTGACGGTGGCGTTGCCGAAATTGTTCGCGGAGCGATTGAGCGACCTGACCAAAAGCCCGGCCTTGCTCGGCGTGATCGCGGCTTGCGTCTATGTGTTCGGCGCGATGACGCAATACACCATCGGCAAGCTGATCGACCGCTATTCGCTGAAGGCGGTCTCGCTGCCGCTGTCGTTCGTGCTGGCGCCGTTCCTGTATCTGGCGGCGACGTTATCCAACCTGCCGCTGATCCTGGCCGCGATCGGCATCGTGATGGGGGCGTTCGGCCAGGTCACCGTCAACGACGCCATGGTTGGCAAATACACCAGCGAGGAATGGCGTTCGCGGGCCTACGCGGTGCGCTATTTCGTCGGCTTCACCGCCGCGGGCGCCTCCGTCGGCCTGGTGGCGTGGCTGTACCAGCAGGGCGGTTTTGTGACGATGCTGCACGCGTTCGCAGCACTGTGTTTGCTGGTGATCGCGGCGGCGATCATCCTGCCGACCGAAATCAAGGTGCCGGCGACAGGCGCGAATTGACCGGGGCAAGTACCCGAGGGCGGTCTCTGAGCATCGTTTCGCCGCTCGTCTCCGATGCGCCAGCTTTCACCGTTTGAAAGATGCTTCGGCCGCGGCGCGGCGCGCAGCTTCTGCGGCTTCCGGATGAGCTAATACGCCGCAGACTATCTTCGCAACCGATATAATCGCGCAAGGGCTTTTCTACCTGACGGTGCAGAGGGCTATATTTTTAAACCACGCGGGAGCGGGGCGGTGGCCCTAGATGATCCAGCTGGCCTGGCGCAAACCCTCGTCGGCGCGATGAGGCGGAAGCCCGGTCCATCCCGCCGCCGGGGCAGCGGAGGGGCGGCGGACAGCTTTCACGTCGAATCTATTCGGCGAATTGCACTGTCATCGTGCCGTGATGCAGCCCCTGGTGAGCGGGCGAACGTTATCAACGGGATGTGAGGCCACGCCGCAACAAATGTACCGGTTCGGTCCGGATTTTGGGTTTCAACGCTTCCTCCAATCGACCACAATGGCCGGTGAAGGCTCGATCACGATAACGGGCCGGGGATAGAGGAATCCGATGACCCTTCAGTCTTTGCTGCGTATCGCCGGTCTCGTTCTGGGTGTTTCGATGATGATGGCTGTTCCCGCACGCGCCGATGCGCTGAAGGACGAAATCGCCCCGACCGGCAAGCTGCGGGTGGCGATCGCGATCAGCCCGGCCGGCGGCGCGTTCTGGTCCACCAAAAATGAAGCCGGCGGCTATGCCGGGGTGCCGGTCGATCTCGGCAGGGAGATGGCGGCGCAGCTCGGGGTGTCCGTCGAATATGTCGTGTTCCAGAATTCCGGACAGATCACGGATTCGGTGTCGAAAGGCGGCTGGGACGTCACCTTCCTACCCAAGGACCCCGAACGCGAGACCAGGATGTCGTTCGGCCCGGTCTATGAGACTGCGGATGCGACCTACATCGTCAAGGCGGGCTCGCCGGTGACCAATTTTCAGACGCTGGACCAGCCCGGCATCAAGATCGCGGCGGTCAATAACACCACCACCATGCGCGGCGCGATCGTCCATCTGAAGAACGCCGACGTCACCGGCTATCAGACCTACGACGAAATCTTCGGCCTGCTTCAAAGCGGCAAGATCGATGCCTTCGCGCTGTCGCGCGATCAGCTCAACGCCATGGCCAGGAAGATTCCGGGAACGCGGGTGCTGGATGAAACCTTCAAGCAGACCGTGACCGCCGTGGCGGTGCCGCTCAACCACCCGCTGGCGCTGGCGTTTGTCACCAAGTTCATGACGGACGCCACCTCGAACGGAACGCTCCGCAAGGCCTACGACAATAACGGCCTCAAGGACACGCCGATCCGGTCGAAATAGTGGGGGCTCTTGAAGTTCTGTTTGCCAGGGCGTGGACTCGTTAGCGCGCTCCCAAACCGGACATGCTGGGGATCCGCCAAAATCGACGAGAATGCCCCCTAGCGGAAGTCAGCCGCCAACGCGCATTGCCGCGCGGAGATGCTGAGGTGGCCTTCCAAGGAAAAATTTCTCAACCAAGGATTGCCGAACACGGATATAAGCTTCGGTTTCGCGAAACCCCAAAGACTGCGAGACGAATGGCCGTCGACCCGATTCATCAATTCCAGATCGACAAGCTCTTCACCATCGGTCACATTGGCGGACAGGAAATCGCATTCACCAATTCGTCGGCTTATATGTTCGCTTCGGTGGCGGTGATCTCGCTGCTGATGATCGGGGGCACGAGGGGACGACAGCTTGTTCCCGGCCGTATTCAATCTTTGGCTGAACTGATTTACGAATTCGTCGCCAGCATGATCAGAGGCAATGTCGGCCCGGAAGGCATGAGGTTCTTCCCGCTGGTGTTCTCGCTGTTCACTTCATCATGGTCTCGAACGTGACCGGGATTATTCCCTATGCATTCACAGTTTCAAGCCATCTTATCATCACCGCGGCGCTGGCGCTACTGGTGTTCTTCATCGTGCTGTTTTATGGCCTGTACAAGAACGGCCTGAAATTCTTCAAGCTGTTCGTGCCGTCGGGTGTTCCGATCTACATTCTGCCGCTGGTGGTGCTGATCGAAATCATTTCGTTCTTTTTCGTGAGGCCGGTTTCGCATTCGCTGCGACTTTTCGCCAACATGCTGGCGGGTCACATCGCGCTGAAAGTGTTCGCGAGTTTTGTCGGAATGCTCGGCACTCTCGGCTTGATTGGCTGGATTGGTGCCATCTTCCCGCTTGGCTTAACCGTGGCGCTAACCGCGTTCGAACTGTTGGTCGCGTTCCTGCAGGCCTACGTCTTCGCCATCCTCACCTGCATCTATCTCAAAGATGCCATCCATCCGGGCCATTGACGCCCGGCTTCTCCAGCTCTTGATAAAGCCGCGCCGCGATAGCTTTTCGAACGGGAGTTTCTTGTAGATGCCACCGGGACCAGAAAAGGCACTGCTGTTTGATATTGATGGCACGCTGGCCGACACCGACACGTTGCACCTGGAAGCCTTCAATCTAATTTTAGGCCCTCGTGGTCATATCTTTGATCGCGAACGCTTCATGCGAGAGCTTCTGGGCGTTTCAACAGCTGCTATCAGCCAGCGATTTCTGGCGAATGAGCTGCCTGCTCGTCAAGCGGCCATCATGGAAGAGAAAGAAGAGGCCTTTCGCGAGCTTGTTTCGGGACGAATTAATCCGACGCCAGGATTAATGACGCTTCTTAACCTCGCGGATCAGGCGGGCATCCCTATGGTCGCGGTTACGAACGCTCCCCGCCTCAATGCTGAAATGCTGCTCTCCGGACTTGGGATCATGCGTCGGTTCAAAGCCATTATAATTGGCGACGAACTTGCGCACGGGAAACCCCATCCAATGCCGTATCTGGAAGGATTGCGCGCGGCGGACGCTGATCCAAGATTATCTGTTGCTTTCGAGGACTCTCGCTCCGGCGTTAAGTCTGCGTCCTCAGCAGGCATTGCGACCGTTGGAATACGAACAAGTCTTAGCCACGCAGACATGATTGAAGCAGGCGCAATCGCGACGGCGAAGACCTTCGAGGAGCCCGAATTGATGTCGTTGATCGCAGCGAAAATGAATTGGTGAGGACAGGAAGCTCCCGGACTTCGGCTGCTGGCACCTTTGAGACATGCCGCCGAAGTCTGACAATGTCCGGGTTATCGGGCTGGACCGGAAGTGGCCGGCCGGTGGTCAAAACGGCGCTCTTGGCCCGGAACGGACATCGATCCAATCCGACCTTCTTGCACAATCAGTTTACAGTAATGGGTGGTGCGACGAGACGGTTGCGGCGTTGGATTTGTGCAGCAAAAACGGGTACCTGAGTATCAGCCGCACAGGTCCGACAGACGAGTTCTGAGTTTGGCCGGCTAACAAGTTTGCGGTCCGATTTGCCGGCGGCGAAAAAGGGCAGCGACCGACGATCGTGCCAAGCCGCCGTTCGCCAAATTGTGAGGGAACCAATCGGCCACACAGGCTTAAGACCCGCAGCATGGTCGGCATCGGAGAATTGGTGATGTCGAAAAAGATGATGATCGCCGTCATGGCGGGTACAATTAGTCTCCTTGTTGCAGGTCATCCGGCATCGGCCCGAGGCGGTGGCGGTCATGGCGGCTTTCACGCCATGCCGGGCGCGGCGGTTGGGGCGACCTCGCCGTCCGGTGCGGTAGCCCGTTCCAGTATCGGCGCGGCGGGTACCTCAAGCGGCAATGGGGCGCAGACGGCTCCTCCGAATACCAACAGGGTTCCCTTGAGCAACAGTGTGGCCCCCCCGGCAATAAGCAGTCCCACCACTCCATCTAACGCTGGCGCCTCGCTTGCCGGCGGCGGAGCGTCGCGAAGCGCGGGCGCCTCTGGAACGTCGCCAAGCTTGGCCAATGGTGGTGGCCCGAACAATCTGGCTATCAATCCGAGCGACAGAGGTGTGTCCGGGACGGGCGCTTCTCATCCCCTCGCCGGCACGAACACGGCGGGAACCGCGCTCTCGTCGGGCCTGCCTACCGGGGAATCCGCTGATAAAGTGAAGGGCCGGCCCGACGAGATTGGCGTATTAGATCGCGAGGCCGCGAAGATCGAGCGTATCGTCAAAAGCATTTGCGCGGGTTGCTAGTTGCGCCGATCACGCAGCAGTGTCTGCGTTTACCGGCAGGGTGAACTGAAACGTGGCACCGTGGGGTATGTTTGCCGTGGCCCACAGTCGTCCCCCGTGCGCTTCCATGATCGAACGGCAAATCGAGAGTCCCATCCCATGCCGCCGGCTTTGGTGGTGAAGAACGGACTGAATAGCCGGTCCGCGTTCTCGGCGGAGATCCCGACGCCGCAATCGGTCACACTTAGCGGCACTTGTTGCGTCCCGTCCTGGCGGGATCGGATCGCCAGCTGGCGTGGGCGATCCGTGACCGATCGCATGGCTTCAATGCCATTCATCACCAGGTTGATCATCACCTGCTGCAGCTGGACCCGATCGCCCAGGATCGTGGGTAGAGCGGGTGCGAACTCTGTTCGCACCGACACCTGGTGGCCGATCAACTCACCCCGTACCAGCGCGATGCGTAGGACTATATGAAATCTCGCCGGTCGATGACCGCCTGCATCCGGCCCGTGGTAAGCGCATGCTTCGCGCTGGCTATGCTGCTGCCCATATCGCCTCGCCATTCGCTTGCAGCACCCAAGGTGGCCATTGCGACGAACGATTTTCTCAATAGCATTGGCGTCGTTACCACATTCCCCGATCGAGGCCAGCCGTTGGCCAGAACGATTGAGATGGTCCGCTATTGCGGCTTTCGATGGGTGAGGGCAGGAATAGAAGGGCTTAGCGACAACGGCCCCACAACCATCCAGACCTTTCTTGATCTACATCGCGAAACCGGCGTGCGGCTTAGCTGGGGATTGGTCAGTGGCGGGACGGATGTGAAAAAGCTGGTGGAAACAGGCAAGGTGCTCGCTGAAGCCGGCGCACTGCTCGCGTTCGAGGGCAACAACGAGCCGAACAACTGGAGCGTCACCTATCAGGGTGAGAAAGGCGGCGGTAGGCAGCCTTCGTGGATGGCCGTTGCAAAACTTCAGCGCGACCTGTACCAGGCCGTCAAGAGGGACCCGGTGCTGGCCAAATATCCTGTCTGGTCGATCTCTGAACCGGGCGCGCAGCGGGATAACGTAGGCCTTCAGTTTCTTACTATCCCGCCCGGCGCCCAAACCCTGATGCCCGACGGTACGAAGTACGCCGACTACGCCAACGTGCACAACTATATCTATCATCCGCATTCGCCGTATCTGGCGGACAACAAGACGTGGGACGCTGCCGATCCAACTGCAGCATCCAAAGTGGACGGCCTGTTTGGCAACTTCGGCGTCACGTGGGCGAGACGGTTTCGGGGCTACACCCAAGAGCAACTCGATACGCTGCCGCGTGTCACGACAGAGAGCGGTGCCAATATCGAAGGACCGGTCACGGAGGAGATACACGGCTTAAACCTGATGAACTTGTACCTCGCGCAGTTTAAGCGTGGCTACGCCTACACATCGGTTTATCTGTTGCGGGACCGTACCGACGAGGCTGGCAACCAATCATTCGGTTTCTACCGGGCCGACTATTCGCCCCGTAAGGCCGCGATCTACCTTCACAATCTCACGACCATTCTGGCGGACAACGGTACCCTCGCCAAACCCGGCCAACTTGATTTCGCGATCGTGAACCAACCCGAAACCGTTCATGAGCTGCTGTTACAGCACAGCGAGGCCACGTTCCAGCTGATCGTATGGGATGAACGCTTGAGGGGACAACACCGCGTGACGGTCCAACTTGGCGTCACGCCCGCGTCGGTGAGGATCTACGATCCAACAATTGGAATTGAGCCTGTCCGAACACCGACCAACGTTGGTTCGTTCGAACTTGCTCTAAGCGACCATCCAATTGTCATCGCGATTTCATCCGGCAGGCAATGAGGAAGTCTCTCTCTTTCCCGCCTGCTCGTCCCGACGAGATGACCGAGTAAGACGCGACTTCCATTCTTGGCACGAAACGGACCTCCCGCGGACCCAGCTCAGACGGGGCTCCAAGGTCCGAGCTCGACCCGAATGCGACATTGATGGAACGCTGCCTCGGTATGAGCCAATCCCAAGGGCGGCTGCGCCCTATGCAGGCTTCGGCTTCCAAACGCTTGCTGGTCCCTTGTTCTTGATATCAACCAGCTGCGGCCCATCGAATGAATATCGGCCCATTGGCGCCCTCATCACCGCCTCAGTGACCTGTATTTGACCAGCGACGCCGTTGCTCTCCATGCGGCTGGCGATATTGACGGTATCGCCCAAACATCGAAAATGAACTTGGACTCGCCGATTACGCCGGCAGTCGAGCTGTCACGCAGATGTTCAATTCATAAACGTGAATTTAGTGGAGACAATAAATAGGTTTTCCCATTTTCAGTCCGTCGCGACCTCAGCATTTGGTCACGCCAGCGTCGGACAAGGCCCCCGGTGCGGTCGGCTCCGTCCATTCCAAAGGAGAATGTCATGAGACGACGATTGATGGTGGTCTTGGCAGGTGCGGCGCTTGTCGGCAGCCTTCTGGCTACTGATGCACAGGCGCGCGGAGGCGGAGGCCACGGAGGCGGTGGCGTCGGTCACGTCGGCCGTTTCGGCGGCGCTCACATCGGAGCTCGCGTCAGAGATATTGGCGGACGTTATATGGCGGGCATTTCCCGAGGTGCCGTTCGCTATACGACGGGAACTGGCTATGGAACACGGATTGGCTATGGAACGGGCATTCGCTACGGAACCGGCATTCTCCGTGGTCGGCTTTCAGGTTTAACAGCGGCGACGTTTGCGCAAACTGCGACACTCAACGACTCCACCAGTGCTTATGTGCCCGCGCCCGCATCTGGTGCGGTCCAACAGCCGCCGGTCGGAGGCTCGTCGGGACAGACGTTTTCGGGTCCAGGCTTAACCACAGTTGGTGGCGATGGCGCCTCCACAAAAACAGTAGGAAAGGCTCCGGCCTCTTCCGCGACTACTTCGTCAAACACACAGAACCAGGCCGCGCCTGCGTTTCGGAGCGGCAGTCTTGTTCGGCTGCGTTCAGGAGGACCATTGATGACCGTCAAAGATATCAAGGGCGATCAGGTGGATTGCTTTTGGACCGACGTGAATGACCAGATTAACGCCGACAGTTTCCCCGTTGACGTGCTCCAGCCGGAATAACAGTTCTGCCGCGGCGCGATGTCGGCTGATGGCAGTGCGCCCCGAAGGCGCGGATCACCAGTGGAAGAAGATTGCACCCAGAGAGTTGCGCGCGGCACGTCACAGGGCGGCGTCGTGAGCCCGGTGCTGGCCAATATCTACATGAATCGGTTCCTGAAGTTTTGGCGGCTGATTGGCTGCATCAATACAACTGGCACCGACCCCATGGTGGTATGTCAAACGCCGATCAGCAGGCTCGGTTTGACCAGGGACAACCTCTTGAGGCTCCACAGCTAGGCCGAGGCCTTTGCCAAGCACATCGTGAGCAGCGACTTTGCAACTGGATCGTCGGGGAAGGCCCGCAGAATATCGTTGTAGTGACGGGCAGCCTGCTTCACTTCGCCTTGCTCGAAATATGATGAGGCTTCCCGCGTCAATTCGCAGAGTCTGGCCGCATCGTCCGTCGGCTTCAGCTCTGGATCGTCGCTGGCTCTGATGCCCAGAAGCTCGTAGATCATGAACTCGCGCTTGCGACCTTTGACCTGAACCTTCCTGATTGGCCTTGCCACGATTTCCGGCTCGACGGCCTCGACCACGCTGTCACTGATGCAGATCGTGGTACCAAACGTCTTGTTGACACCCTCGAGTCGTGCCGCGACATTCACCCCGTCCCCCATCACCGTATAGCTGAGCCGCTCGCTCGATCCGACATTGCCGACCAGAACGTCCGCGCAATGCAGGCCGATGCGAAGATGCAATGACGGTCGGCCCTGCTTGCTCCAGTCCGCATTGAGCTGTTCCATTCGCCTCTTCGCCCGCATCGCGCCGCGGCAGCCACGCAACACGTGGTCGTCGCGATAGACCGGAGCGCCCCAGAACGCCATGATGCCGTCGCCGATGAACTTATCGACTGTGCCGGACTCCTCCGCTACTGCATGCGAGACGGCCTCAAAATAGATCGAGAGTTGCGCGAGCAGATCGCTCGGTGCCATTTGCTCCGCGAGGCTGGAAAACTCCTGCAGGTCGCTGAAAAGCACCGTCAGGAAGCGCTGTTCGACCCCGAGTGTCAGTGGCATTCCGGTCTTGATCAGCTTTCGGACCACATCCAGCGGCACGAAAGAGGAGAACGAGCGCAGCGAGGTCTCGAATAGCGAAACGGCGGTTTGCAGCTCCTTGATCTCCTTGATATTTGATGACGCCGGGGCAGCGTGTGAGAACGTCAGGTCTTCGACCGACCGCAAGTCCCGCGACACGCCTTCGATCGGGCGCGCCAGCCGCCGCGAGAAGACATAGATCATCAGCAACTCCAACCCGGTCAGCGCGGCGATCAGGACGATCATCTGCTGGTTCGTTCGTTTGAGAGGACCGACGAAATCATCGGTCGGCGTCAGGGTGATGACCTCCCATGGCTTGCCGAGACTGCCCGGAAAGGGCGTGAAGGATGCGCTGATCTCTTCGCCGCCCTGTGGCGAGCGGAAGAGGAAGTCGTCGCGATTGGTAAGGCTCTGTAGCCGATACGCTTCGCGTACATTGCCATCGTCGATCGTATCCAGCTTGGCCATTTCCAGCCGGCCGTTCTCCAGTCTCACGCCCTTCTTCGGGTCGGGATAGGCAATGATCGTGCCCTCGGTCGGATTAGCGATCACCGTGGTGCTGTGGGGGCTGGCGCGGTGGCTGATGAGAAACCGCGACAGCACGTCGAGCGTGATATTTGCGGAAGCACAGCCGACGAACGCACCGTCCTTGATGATCGGGACTCTCAGAATGATGACCGGAAAGCCGGTGTCCGGATTGGGCCGAGGCCCCTCGACGATCAGTGCGCGGGCAGCCTTCGCCGCCTGGTAGCCCGCGAGGGCTCTGATGTCCTCGATTGTCCCAACATCGTAACTCCCCACGACATGGGGCCATGTATCGTAGAACGTGCGATGCCGGACCCGTCGCGGCGAGCCGGAGAAGCTGTCGATATAGCTGGAATGCCAGTTCGCTGTCGCTGGAATTTCGGGATCGGAGCGCCTGCGGTCATCGTCAATCCGGGTCACAACCCGATGATAGCCGTCCTCCAAACTGACATAGACCGCATCGATCTGCGGCCCCGACGTGAGCGCTTTGTAGAGCCACTCTCGGCTCTCCTCCTTTTTGAAGGTCTCGGGAGCTTCCGCGGCGACGGAGGCGAGCAACTCCAGCGTGGCCGCGACCGGGTTGATCAGGTTTTGGGCGTTATCGATGCTGGCCCGCTTGGTCTTGGCCACGACGTCGTTCAGCGTCGCATTGATCGTGGCAGAGTTTTGCCAGTAGTTGTAGGCAAGGATGAATACCAGCACGGGAATGCTGAGGAGGACGAACAATCCCGACATCGCCGCGCTTAGTCGCAGCGCGCCGATTGTGCGCGCAAGCCGGCGATAAAGGATCCGGCCCAGCGGGATAGCAGCAACGACCGCAAGGAAGACCCACAGTATCGGATAGGCGAACTGAAACTGAGGTTTCCATTTCAGTTGCGGCGATACCCAATCGAGCGCGAGGGCTTGCGTGGCGGAAAGAAATACGAGTCCGCCCGTGACGCACAGGGTGCGCAACACGTCGCGCCCATGACGCAACATTTGCGCCGTGGACATATCGAGCCCTATGCTCATATGCCGGCCTCGCAGGTGACGCCTGCCGTTTAGTCGCGAATTTGGCTCAAATAACCAAATCTTGAAGCTATAGAGTCTGCATCAAGCCATTCGGCCCATCAAGCAAAGGGATCGGACGAGGCTGACGCCCAGTACCTTATAGCACCCCCGCGCCGAGAAGTGTCGGTGACACTTCTAACCTCTGGTCCGCTGCCGACAACCTCTTGGCTGACCGTCGAAGCCAGGTAATGCTGGTTGGGGGAAGGGCCCTGACTTCTGGTGCGCTTTCGAATATGGCGAGGTGAAGGTCATTGGCGATGAGCCTGGCAACACCGACAACGATCCGGACCCTTCAGAGAAAGCTATACCGCAAGGCGAAGGCGGAGCCTGCCTTCCGCTTCTACCTGCTCTACGACAAGATTTACCGAGCGGACATCCTGCGTCATGCCTATGCGCTGGCCCGAGCAAATGCGGGCGCGCCGGGTACGGACGGAATGACCTTTGCGGCGGTCGAAGCGTCGGGGCTGGAGAGGTGGCTGGTGGGCCTACGCAAGGAACTACATGAATCGGTTTCTGAAGTATTGGCGGCTGACCGGGCGCGGGGAGGCATTCCGGGCACGCGTCATCGCGTATGCCGACGACTTCGTCATGCTCAGTCGCGGATGTGCGGCCGAGGCCCTGCGTGGGCGAAGGCGGTGACGACGCGGCTCGGACTGACACTCAGCGAGGCCAAGACCGCGCCCATCCTCGACTCTACCGAAACGGTCCCGCGATGTCCGCAGTTTGGTTGCTATCGGGGGGAAAGAGGACATCGCGGTTGCGAGCGCAGACTTCCGAGTTCGACCCCAAGCCGATATGGGCCGGGTCGAAATTCGCACTGCAGCAACCTCTGCTGACGCATTGTGATGTGCTATCGTTTGGGTCGAGCACAGGGGGAGCTGCGGCGCCCCGTCCCGGCGGCGGGCCGCGCTGCCCGTCACGAATATTACGGTTGCACCCACCGAGGGGGAGCCGAACATGACAGGAAATATTCCGCGTTCCGCCATCGACCGCCGCGCTCTGCTCTCGACATTGGCGTTGCTCCCGGGTTTGTCCGCGCCATTCGCGTCCATCTCTGCGTCGGCACAGACCACAATGCTTGGTTTTTGATCGGCCTGCGTAATCAGTTGGTTGCGGGTCACGAAGCGAAGGAGGAATCACAATGTTCTTTTTTCAAGAGGGCTTCACCTATCGAAATTTCTTCATGGACGTCTTGACGATATTCGTCTTCATCATGTGGTTCTGGCTGCTCATTTCGATTGTGGGCGATCTCTTCCGACGCCACGATATTTCGGGCTGGGGCAAGGCAATCTGGATAATAGTCTTGATCTTGATTCCGTATATCGGCGTCTTTGCGTATTTGATCTCGCAAGGACGGGGTATGGCGGAGCGCAATATGCAGCAGGCTCGGCAGGCGCGTGAGGAGATTCGGCGCGTGGTTGGCTTTAGTGCAGCAGATGAAATCGAAAAGCTCGATCGGCTGAAAAAAGCAGGGTCGATCAGCGACGCCGAATTTACGCGTCTTCGCACCCAGCTCCTTCAGTAATCGGCAGGCTGTCCCCGCTGTCGAGCAAGCACATTCAAGAATGCGACGGCCCGTGATGACGGCGCCCTGGAAGCTCGATGCCTTCAAATAAAAACGCGGCAACTCGCATGAACTCAAAGGATTGCTTGACATCGCGGAATAGCCGGCGTGACGAACGCGCGCCCGGTCCGGGCAACTCGATTGGGTCGTCAAATTCCACGGCTCCAGCCCGTACGCCTCGGGATCTCGCTGACTCCACGGACATCAAAACCGGGACCGGTGGAACCGCGCAACAGGTTGCCGCTTTATCCCGAGATTGGGTCGAAACACAAATTCATGGAGATGATCGATGCGCCAATTAATGCTCGCCGCTATCGCGTTACTGATCGGAGCGTCATCGTTACTAGCTCAGGGCCATATGGGCACGCCGCAGGAGCAACAGGCGTGCACTCGAGACGCACAGCGTTTTTGCCGTAAACAGTTGGGCGACGACAGCGCGGTGCAGCAATGTTTGCAGCAAAATCGCACGAGGCTAAGCAAGAGTTGCCAGAGGGTATTCCAGAGCCACGGAATGTAACCAGAGAGTGGCGGCGTCCGGTGGCAACAGGCGCTTGGGCATCCGCGATTATCCGATACGCCATGCCGCCGATAGGTCCCCTGGCATTCCAGCTGATGTTCGGGCGGACATCGGCGCGCTTCTGTCCGCAAGCAAGCCGGCAACCTGAAGTAAACGCAGAATGTCGCAGTCTGGCACAAATGCGAAGTGCCGACATCATCACGCGATGTCCGGGTTCGGGGCAAAGCGGAAAACATTCGCTCGCACTGAGTTCTCTGTTTGACCCATCTCGGAGATACATAAGTTAACCGACACCGCCGACGACGATATGGCAGCACCCCTCACTTGATTTCTGAGTACACGTGCCATGTAGTTCACCTCGCGGGGCCAAGCCCCGTGTCTCAGCAAAATGCATATGGCTTCGGTGGAACGAGTTGCGTCCACGGAAACCAGTCCACTTGGTCGGCTGTCGTGACCTCAATGGGAAAAACCAAAAGCCCCGGGTTGCTTTCTCTTTGGAGCGGGAGTCACGGCTTCAATATTAGGGAGGAGACGATGCTGCGCCGATTGATTCTTTTGACTTTCGTGCTGGCGGGTGCGAGCGCGGCTTTGGCCGATGATATGAAGATGCCGACTAACGCTGGCGATCTCAAATGGGGTCCTGCACCGCCGGCACTACCGAAAGGGGCGGAAATCACCGTTCTGTCGGGCGATCCTTCCAAAGACGGACTTTACGTTGTCCGACTGAAAGTGCCGGACGGCTACAAGGTCCCCGCGCACAATCATCCGACAACCGAATACGTAACTGTTATATCCGGTAATTTTCATCTCGGAATGGGCGACAAGCTTGATGAGAAAAACGGTATCGAACTAACGGCAGGTGGTTTCGGCGAAGCCCCTGCGAAGATGAATCACTATGCTTGGGCAAGCAGTCCGTCTGTTATCCAGATACACGGCCAAGGGCCATTCGCGATTACATATGTTAATCCCGCTGATGATCCGAGTAAGCAGTAACATCGGACTCAACCCCATCTGCCGGTTTTAGCCAACAGGGGTTTTCTCAACTAAAAGACTGCCGCATCGTCGCGGCAGTGCGGACTCGGGATTCCAAATTCGCCCGCGCGGGTGGTGTTACTGCGTCAAAAATCCATATGCGACAATCAGAGCCACCATGCTCGCGAAAGCAGCAGTGCCCACAGGGATTTTGGGGTCATTGGCCTCATTGAATGGCGCACAGTCGATAGTCCGGGCCCAGGTTTAGGCCGTCTCGGAAGCCGCACGACTTTCCCTCTGTCGTTGCGCTGCGAGCGCCGCGCCCGCGCCCCTCATCTCGCTGTAATAAGCGCTGTAGACCCGTCAAGGCGAGGGTAGCGGAGTCGGACGGGGCCGTATGACGATGGTAATTTTTTCGGCCTCCCGGCACGCCTCACGCCACAGCGTCATGCCCGAAAACCTGCTATGTTCTGAGCACGGCGTGATCCTGACTCCCGAGGGACTACATGCAGCGGCGCCATTTCATCGCGCTCGTCGGCGGAGTGGCTGCAGCGTGGCCGCTTGTTTCGTACACGCAGCCGCTCGGGAGGATGGCGCGGATCGGATTTCTGGGCTCCGCATCAGCTACCGGGTCCCCCGAGGACGGAGAGTTCGCCGCAAGCTTTGGAGCGATTGCGACTTTGACAGCGGCCAATAAGCTCGCCTCGATCGGGGCCCAGGAATATGCGCAAGCTGGGGGTCTGATTGGTTACGGCGTGAACCTGCTCAGCCTGTATCGCCGCGCGGCCTACTTCATCGAGATTATCAAAGGCGCCAAACCGGCCGACCTGCCGATCGAGCAGCCGACCCGGTTCGAGTTAGTCATTAACCTCAAGGCCGCCAAGACGCTCGGCCTCGAAATTGCTCCCACAATGCTCGCGCGTGCCGACGAGATAATTGAACAGCAGGGGCCACGTCCGACCCTGGCACGAAACGGACATGTCGGCCGCGTTGCACAGTGTCTGCGTTCGGGGGCGAAGCGGAGAACGACATCGCAGAGGATTTGTGATCGTGGAACTGCCTCGTCACGTCATTCCTGAGCAATTGGCCAGCGGTAAAGCCACCGGCAAGGTAGACCATGTTGAAGCACCTGCTCATTGACCTCATTGGCCATGTTTCCGGTCTGAGCGATTCGCAACTTAGGCAGATTGAGAAATCGTTGCCGGCGAGTAAGGCGCTGATCGATCTTCTCAACAGGGCACAGCCGATCATCGAACAGGCGCAAAAGCTGTACGTGGAAGCTGAGCCGCTGATCGATGAAGCGATGAAAGAGTTACAGACTGTCGGCCCCGCGGCGCAAATTTTGATCGATGTTATCGGGCATCATGTCAACAATGGCAGTTCGCCAGCGGTGGCCGCTGAGGCAGTCCGCGCGGCGCTTAACGGCTCAATCAAGAGCGTCGCCCAGGATCATTGGATCGATCAGCGAATGAGCTGCGTAACCGTGTTTGGAGGAACTGGCTTTGTTGGTCGTCGCGTCGTGCGCCATTTGTGCGAGTCCGGCGCCACGGTGCGCGTCGTCTCACGGCATCCCGGACAGGCTGAGGGCGACGACGTCAAACAGATCGCCGCCGACGCGCATGACGAGCGCTCCGTAGCAGCCGCCGTTGCGGGCGCAGATGCGGTGGTCAACGCGATTAGCCTGTACGTCGAGCACGGAAGCGATACATTCCATTCGGTGCACGTCGAGGCGGCCGCCAGGATCGCGAACGTAGCGCGGCGGGTCGGGGCCAGACGGTTAGTTCACCTATCAGGAATCGGCGCCGACGCGGCCTCGTCTTCGCCCTATATTCGCAGTCGCGGCGAAGGCGAGGCGGCCGTGCAGGCCGCGTTTCCTGGCGCGGTCATCATCCGCCCAGCGGTGATGTTCGCGTCCGACGACGGCTTTCTCACGACAATTCTCAGGCTGCTTCGGAGCCTGCCGGCTTATCCGATATTCGGCGACGGCAGGACGAGGCTCCAGCCGACGTACGCGGATGACGTTGCTGCGGCGATCACACAAGTTCTGCGGCAGAGCAAAAAGCCGTCTCCAATCTACGAACTGGCCGGCCCGCGCGTCTATTCATACGAGGAGTTGTTGCGGACTATTGCCCGTACCGCGGGTTTGCGGCCGGTGCTGATGCGGATGCCGTTTGCCTTGTGGGATGCACTTGCCGGCGTCGCTGAAATCTTGCCGCACCCCCCACTCACCCGCAATCAGGTCGAGCTGATGCGGATCGACACCACGGCCTCGGACAACTTGCCGGGGTTTCACGTGCTCGGCATTTCGCCACGATCGCTCGAACAAGAACTCGAAGCGATGCTCAAGCAAAGCAAATGAGGAAGCTCAGGCAGCTCACGGTCAAGCTGGTGATGTCGGTTCACTGGGGTAAGGCTGACCTCGCAGTCTCGCGGATCGAGGCCGGTTTTTAACCCGAAGCGGAAACGAAACCAAACGAACGTGGACTCGTTTGTTTTTGGCCGCTATCTTCGGATCATGACTTGCTCCGTTCTTCTAGACCTCGACGGCACCTTAATCGATTCGTACCCCGGCATTTTGGCAAGCTGCCTTGCGGCACTGTGCGCCCTTGGACATGAACCGGATGAAACCCTCGACATAGGACGTACCATCGGGCTCCCGCTCGAAGATATGACGAAAATCTTGTTACAGTCATACGGAGACGACAGAGTTGGTGAAGCAGTCGCTGCCTATCGTCAACATTACGGAGAAAGTGGGCTTCTCGGAAGCGTGCCTTATCCGGGAATTGGCAAATCCCTTGAAGAGATGAAGCGGACCGGATTGCGAATCTATCTCGCGACATCAAAAAGGGCGATTGTCGCAAGCCGCATTCTGGACCATCTGAGGTTTGCCACATACTTCGATGGCATCTATGGCTCAGTGCCGAGCGGCGAGCTGGATCACAAGCCTGAATTGCTCGCCCACATTCTATCTAAACACAGCCTTTCGCCGTCCCACAGTCTGATGGTCGGGGATCGCCGATATGATATTTCCGGTGCGCATGCGGTCGGAATGCGCGGTCTTGGCGTGCTCTGGGGTTATGGTACCCGAGACGAACTTGAAACTGCCGGCGCAGACCAGCTGGTGGATTCCCCCGCCGATCTCGCCCGTACGGTCCTCTCGATGGTCAATGGGAAGGAATCCCCAGGCTAGGGCAGCTGCGTTCAGGCAAGCACCTTTCGGACTTGAACGATCAGGCGGACGATGTCCGTTCGCGGTGATAAAGCTGACCTCGCTACGAGCGGCCCGACTTCCGAAAATGCCCCGGAACGGACACGGGCGAGCGCTATGTTCGGTCAGTGAAATTGCGCTCAATTTTTAGCCGAACGCCCCATGGATTGCGAGAATTTCGCGTGCAATAATAGGCAAGCGTCACGGCCGACGGAGATGTCCGGCCTTTTAAGCAGGAGCCAACTTTAAACTGTATCGTACACGCACTGAACCGGCACCGGTTGAACGGACCCGACCGATAAACGCTAAGCGCGGGAGAGAGTGATAAGAGAACGACATTCTCAGCGATTTTCGATCATTGCAGCGGTGGCCGCCGTCTTGGGCGGCAGAGCCATTTCCGCGCAGGACAAGTACACTCTGCAAGTCTGAGGCGGGCTCGCGTTCGCTGAGTTCAGAGGATACGAAGGCTGGCCGGTAATTGCCGTCAGTGAGAACGGAGGCAAGATCGCTGTGATCATGGGGAATTCCGTGATGATCGACGCCTATAAGGAGGGCGTGCCCGGCAACGGCAAGCCTTTCCCAGACGGCGCCAGGATGGCGAAAATCCATTGGATCCCGAAAAAGCAGGAGACGTACCCCGGTCAGCCAATGGTGCCAGGGACCCAGCATGACGTTGATTTCATGGTGAAGGACAGCAAGAGGTTCGCCGACAGCGGCGGATGGGGATATGCCGAGTTCGAGTATGACGCGGCGTCCGATACGTTCATGCCCGGCACCTTAAATGACCAGCCGCCACAGGCGAACGATGCCAAGTGCGGGTTCGCGTGCCACACGATAGTGCAGACAAGAGATTACGTTTTCACGGAGTACGGGCACCGGTGCGTCAATTTCCAACCGCCGAAAGCGTGCAAATTCGTTCAAGGCGACATCAGCCCGAGCGGCTGGTGCCAGCTGTTTACCCCGAAGAGCTAGTCCTGGCCATCCCGGGCATTTTCACGCGGGCGCCCGCCGCGCGCATCGGCCGCAGATTGCTCCAGATCGGACCTCCAGCCTTGTTGGGGGCGGACCCATCCATGCACCAGCCGGGACGAAGTGCTCAACGATGTCTGCGCCCGGCACCTTTGAGACATGCCGGGGCGGCCTGACGAAGTCTCCTCTTGAGGGTAGAAACAGAAGTGCTTTGCAACGGGGCCACTTCCGAGATCGGGACCCTTAGCAGACCTATGCAACGTTCTGCTCGCGCATTATGTGGGTGGCGAGTCGAGGTAAACATAAAGCGCCGCGATCTTGCCGGCCCGTGCGATGATGAAATCCACACCGGTGTACGCGGGCGTTTCGCCTTTCGGCCCCGAGCCCCACGCCAGGCGTCCTGAATTGTGCAGAACCTGCGGCGAGCCATGAGGCGTATAAACATAGTGTGGATGCGTCGCTCGGAGATCGCCGGCGAACTTGTCCAGTGCGTCGTGACCGACGAACGTGCCGGGCGGCGCGTACAGCACGCAGTCCTCGGTATAAAGTTCGTGAATTGCGCGCCTTCGGCGAGCCGGATCACCTTCACCGAATACTTCCGGAAGATTGCGGTTGAGCAGCGTCTCGATACCACTCATACCAACGGCCCGAAACTGTGACTCATTAGGGATTCCCAAATCAGTTAAACTCTGCCTCGATGCTGGTTTTGAGTGGAGCGGCATCGATGGGAGCAGCGGTATCGATCACCCGACTTGATCTGACGGCTTCAGAGCTTCGCAGGGCGGCGAGCGGAGAGAAGGATAGTTCGGCGGCGCGCCGGATACTTGCGCTTGCGCTGGTGCTTGATGGCGTGGACCGCAAGACGGCGGCCGAAACCTGCGGCATGGACCGTCAGACCTTGCGGGACTGGGTGCATCGTTACAACGCCGCGGGACTGGCCGGGCTTCGCAATCTCAAATCGCCGGGTCCTGGATCAAAACTCACGGCGCGGCAGCAAGCCGAATTGGCCGAACTTGTCGAGGCCGGTCCCGACCCCGCGGTGCACGGTGTCGTGCGCTGGCGGCGGGTCGATCTGCGCGACGAATTGCAGCGGCGCTTCGGTGTCACGCTCCACGAGCGTTCGGTCGGGAAGGTTCTGGCCAAGCTCGGCTACCGCAAACTGTCGGTCAGGCCCCGCCACCCACAGGCTGACGAAGAGGCCCAGGAGACATTTAAAAAAACTTCGCCGCGACAGTCACGGCGCAAATCCCCGACCGCGCCAAAGGCAAGCCGATCGAAATCTGGTTCCAGGATGAGGCCCGGATCGGCCAGCAGGGCACGCTGACCCGCGTCTGGGCCAAACGTGGAACGAGACCCCGCGCACCGCGCGACCAACGCTACGACTGGGCCTACCTGTTCGGCGCGGCCTGTCCGCAACGTCGCGTCGCAGCGGGCCTGGTCATGCCGGCGGCGAACGCCGAGACCATGTCGCTGCATTTGACCGCTATCGGCCACAAGGTGGCGGCAGGTAGCCACGCCGCTCTCGTCCTCGACGGCGCCGGCTATCATATCGCTGCCGCGCTCACGATCCCCGAAAACGTTACCCTTGTGCGCCTGCCACCCTATGCTCCTGAACTCAACCCGATGGAAAACGTCTGGGAATATTTGCGCGGAAACAAACTCGCGATCACCGTCTTCGACGATTACGACGACATCGTCGATAAAACCTGCGACGCCTGGAACTTCCTCGCAGACGACCCAATGCGCATCGCCTCAATCACCACCCGAACATGGGCAACAGTCAATAAATAGGGCCGTTGGTATCACATCCACGCCCACCGATGGCGGGACGCTGTTCTTGCTGGCATGCTGGTTCATCGGAGCACTCCCTGTCTGTGCGGCGATGATATGGTTGCTGGCTCAACCGGCGAAACAGAAATAATCGAAAGTCATCGTTTCGCTGTACCTCCCGTCGGCTCGCGCCGTTTTGAGGATTTTTTTCACAAAAGCCGGACTGATCCATCGCGAGGAATGGATCGTCATCTTCACCAGCGCGTTCGCCTCGGTGGTCGGGAAGCCGTAGACCTTGCCCGGCGGGTAGCAAGGGCCTTTCATACTGACGTATAATAAAGCTGCGCTTTGGTTGGCCCCGATGAAACCTAGGTGCGAGAGATATCAATCGCACCTGCTTCTAATCTTCTGCCGTCGACAGCACAAGCTGATCGAACGATCAGGAGATGACCTAATGAAAAAGATTCTCGCTGGCGTAGCCCTTGCCACGATTATGGCCTCCCTGGCTTCTGCGCAGCCACAAAGAAACGAAAGATCGCCCGCCTCATCGATTCATCTAAAGCGGTTGAAGCCACGCGCTAACCACCGCAATGTCTATTTTGCACCGATGGGCAACAGCGAAAACTTCGGAATTCGCGAGAGCGAAATGACCGAACCAGGGGATTTCGCAGTGACCGGCGGCTTATCTGATCGCAGCAGAGCCTGGAACCCCACCGGCCAAGTCGATCCCGGCACCAGCAACAGCCCGGGTCCGAACAGCGGGCGGTGAGTGGCCGCCCGCCGAGCGGACGCCGCGGAATGCCTGCTATGGTCCGAACAGATGGAAGGCTTTGGCAGCCCGGCGCAGCCGTCGCCGACCCATCGCGCGGTGTTTGAACTGCGGTTATGGCTGGTTTGAGGTCATATGCCATCGCTGCCAGACCCGCGCCAGCCTGCCGCTCGATGCCATCCGCCGACCGCGTGATACGCCGATCTGGAAAACTCGAGGCCGCACTGAAATGCCGGTCGTGCCGGATGCCTCGACATTCGCGGGCGTGCACTTGATCAAGCTCACGGGCGACCGCATCCGGTGACCCGGTGGGATGGGAAACGGAGCGTTGCCGAATGGCCCAAGCTACCGTGCCCATCCTCGACTCTACCCGACCGGAAGTCGGTCCTGAAAATGGTACGCTTGTGAAGGCGAAGATCGGTAAAGTCGAAATAAACTAACCCGCGCGATCAGGAGCTGTCGTCGGCTTGATTTGAATCAAGCTCCCGACCCGCCTGATCTCGTTTATTAGTTGTGCGGCACTGCAATATATAGCGGCTGTCGCCACGTATGGCTCGGCATATCTGCGGTTAGGGAATGTCGTCCGACGTAAGGCGCGACGGTTTCTTGCGAGGCTATCGATGAACGCCATCCTATCGTCACTTGCCGCTTTCCTCGGTGCCGGCGCGCGACCGCCAACTCCGCTCGCGAAGGCAATCGTGCTGGTGCTGGTCGTCAAGCTAATGGCAATCGCAGCTATCGGCGTTTTTCTTTCGAGCACCGGGCGGATGGTCGTGGACTCGATCGCGGTCTCGCGCCTGATCGGTCCCTCCCTGCCGTAACAAAACAAAGGGGGACATTGACGTGCTCGATTTTGATCCCATCAGCCTTTCGCGACTGCAATTCGCAGCAACGGCACTCTATCATTTTCTGTTCGTGCCGCTGACGCTGGGGTTGTCGTTCCTGCTTGCCATCATGGAAAGCGTCTACGTCATGACCGGACGGGAAATTTGGCGTGACGCGACGAAGTTCTGGGGGAAATTGTTCGGTATCAATTTCGCCATGGGAGTTGCCACCGGCATAACCATGGAATTTCAGTTCGGAACAAATTGGGCTTATTACTCGCACTACGTCGGTGACATTTTCGGCGCTCCACTGGCGATCGAGGGTCTGATGGCCTTCTTTCTTGAGTCGACTTTCGTCGGCCTGTTCTTCTTCGGCTGGGATCGGCTGCCGAAGCTCGGGCACCTGGTCGTGACGTGGCTGGTTGCGGTCGGATCCAACCTGTCCGCCTTGTGGATCCTGATTGCGAACGGATGGATGCAGCATCCGACCGGGGCCGTCTTCAATCCAGACACCATGCGGATGGAGCTGACGTCGTTCTGGGACCTGATCTTCAACTCGGTCGGTCAGGCCAAATTCGTGCATACGGTCGGCGCAGGCTACGTCACCGGCTCGATGTTCGTCGTTGCCATTTCGTCCTTTTATCTGCTTTCAGGACGCTTCCAGGCGTTCTCCAAACGGTCGATCATCGTTGGGTCGGCGTTCGGCCTTACCGCGGCGCTATGCGTGGTCGTTCTCGGCGACGAAAGCGGATACACTGTATCCGAGAACCAGAAGATGAAGCTCGCCGTCATCGAGGGCATGTGGGAAACCGAGCCGGCGCCCGCCGGATTCAACCTGTTCGGCATTCCCGATGCGCAGAGCCGCGAAGTCAGATACGCCGTCAAGATACCTTGGATGCTCGGCATTATTGCGACGCGCTCGTTCAACCAGCCGATACCGGGAATCAACGACTTGATCGCGCGCGCCGAGGAGAGAATCCGGAACGGCTTGATCGCCTATGGGGCGCTGGAGAAAATCAGGCAGAACCGCGATGACAGCCAGGCGGCGACACAGCTCCGCAACCACGCGGCCGACCTTGGTTACGCGCTGCTTCTGAAGCGCTATGTCGACGACCCGCGCAGCGCCGACGCTGCAACGATTGTGCGGGCCGCCGGCGACACCGTTCCAAAGGTCGCGCCGCTGTTCTGGAGTTTCCGCATCATGGTGGGTCTCGGCTTCTATTTCATTGCAATGTTTGCGATAGCGTTCTGGAACGCGTCGAATCGTAACTTTTCGCGGAAATGGCTGTTGCGCCTCATGCTCTGGTCGCTGCCGCTTCCCTGGATCGCGGCGGAGTTGGGCTGGATCGTCGCCGAATATGGCCGCCAGCCGTGGGCAATCGACGGCGTGCTGCCGACATTTCTTGCTGTGTCATCGGTGTCCGCCGCGCAGGTAGCTGTTCACCCTGACGGGCTTCGTTTTGTTTTATTCATCCCTTCTCGTTGTCGATGTCATGCTGATGCTCAGATACATCCGCATGGGACCGGTTGGCGCGCTGGGATTGCCAGAACCAGCGCTGCGGCCTGTAGCGCTGCCCGCGGAATGAGGTGGTCGCAATGACAACGATCCCGGTCGACTACGAAATCCTTCGGCTCGTGTGGTGGCTGTTCCTGGGCGTGCTGCTTATCGGCTTCGCCATCATGGATGGTTTCGATCTCGGAGTGGCGATGCTGCTGCCCTACGTCGCGCGTACGGACATTGAGCGGCGCGTCACGATCAATGCCATCGGACCGGTCTGGGAGGGCAATCAGGTTTGGCTGATCCTCGGTGCCGGCGCCGTGTTCGCGGCATGGCCGCCGGTTTACGCCACGTCGTTCTCGGGCTTCTACATCGCCATGTTTCTGGTCCTCGCCACGTTCATCCTGCGCCCGGTCGGGTTCGAATTTCGCAATAAGGTTGCCGATACACGCTGGCGGACGTTCTGGGACTATGCCCTATTCGCCGGCGGGCTGGTGCCGAGTGCGGTGTTTGGTGTGGCGTTCGGCAACTTGTTGCAGGGCGTTCCGTTCCACATCGATTCCGACCTGCGCGTCCACTACAAGGGAAGCGGACTGTTCGAACTGCTCAATCCATTCGGCCTGCTGTGCGGCCTTGTCTCCGCCGCAATGCTTGCCACTCACGGCGCGATCTATCTAACGCTGAAGACGAACGGACCGATTCGGCAGCGCGCGCAAGAGTTCATCAAGATTGGAGCTGTGCTTACGGCGGTTCTATTCGGCCTGGCTGGATTGTGGGTGTGGGTCCGAATCGACGGTTATGCCATCACCAGCACGGTGACAGGCGACGGGCCGTCGAATCCCCTCATGAAGACGGTCATTCGCCAGCCGGGCCAGTGGCTCGCCAATTACGCAACGCACCCTTGGATGATCGTAGCGCCTTGCCTCGGCATAACTGGTCCGCTGCTCGCGCTGCTCCTGACCAACGTTCAAAGGCGCGGACTGGCCTTCATGGCCAGTGCGCTCGGCATTTTTGGCATCATCGCGACCGCCGGCGTGAGCATGTTCCCCTTCTTGCTGCCGTCGAATGTTGCACCAGGCGCGAGCTTAACCGTATGGGATGCCTCATCGAGTTCAACTCACTCTGTTCGTGATGCTGCTGGCGACGCTGATCTTTCTGCCTGTCATCCTCATCTACACCGCGATTGTTTTCGCTGTGCTGCGCGGGCGGGTGACTGCGAAAACTATTGAGCACAATTCATCCGGTTTCTATTGAGGAGGCAAGAATGTGGTACTTTGCCTGGATACTCGGAGTTGCTTTCGCCTGCACTTTCGGCATTCTCAATGCCGTTTGGCATGAGCACCATCTGCCGAACGAGACGATCGACACTTAAGCGCCGGGGCCAGATGTAAAAAATGTGACAGCGGCGAAATGGCGCTGCACACGGCCTGGACCCAAAGCCGACTGCGCTCGGCTCACATTCGTCTCATGCTGCCAATCGCGGCCAAGAGCGCGGCTTGAGCCCCTGGACATATCACGGGACGGCTTCCCGGGCTTCTGCGGCTCCAACTGATTTGATCAAGGCGACAGATGTATTGATGTAGATCAACGTGGCAGCCGCAGCGTGTGCAGGATTTTGCCATGCCCCCGGTGCCAAAGGCTCGATAGGTCACGCAGGCGTGCCCGCCCTTACGATTCTCCAGCGGACTCTTCTTCAAACGTAACTTACGGCAGTCCTTCCTAGTCTCGGCGGCAGCGCATTGTCATCATGATCGATTTGTACGGCTATTCCCTTCTGACGATATTCCTGGTCGGCCTTATCGCGATCTTCGCGGCCAGCGAGTTAGGTTGGCATTTCGGAATGCGAAATGAAGGTCGAGGTGGTGCCAATATTTCGACGCTGGAGAGCGCCATGCTTGGCCTGCTGGCGCTCATTATTGGGTTCACCTTCGCTATGGCCTTGTCACGCTTTGAGGCCCGACGTGAAGCCGTATTGAATGAGGCCAATGCAATCGGCACGGCTGCTTTACGCGCTCGGCTGTTGCCAAATCCACACCGGGCAGAAACCCTCAAATTGCTGCGGGAGTATATTCAACTTCGTCTCGACGTCATTCAGAGTGGGCAGTCGCTTGCGGAGCGAAGGGCGGCTGTCGATCGTTCGAATGATATTCAAGAGGCACTCTGGCTCCAGGTGAGGGGATTGATCGTGAAGGACAGCGGCATGGTCCCCACCGGGCTCTTCATCCAGGCGCTTAATGAAATGATCGATGATCAAGCGAAGCGATTGGCGGCCCTCCGCAACAGAGTTCCGAACGTTGTACTGCTTGGGCTCTTTGGTATTGCCGCCGTTGTGGGCGGATTTGCAGGTTACGCAAGCGGACGTGATACGAAGCGTACCCGATTTCCAGTATACATGATGGGATTCCTCGTTGCGACGGTTATACTTCTGATCTTTGATCTCGACCGCCCTAGCAGCGGCTTCATTACAAACAATCAACAATCGATGATCGATACCGCGGCCAGCATGGCCGCCTTTTCGGATTGAGTAACGTATCGCCAATTGGCGCCAAGCGGACCTGCCATCATAATCCCCGTACTCCCGCACAAGATTTTGCACGGCACACCGCCCGGCGAGATCCCGTTGGAATTCCCGACCAGGATGATGCTGGGGAAGCGCTACTTGCGACCGTGCGCCGAGACGTCGACTGCAGTTGCGATCATCCTCGATCGTTGCCAGATGGATCTCATTGGCTGATTTCCTTTTCCGCCGCTCGATCAATTTTGGTCGCAGGATGTGCCGCTAGGAGTTCACTGTATAACCGGTCGATCTCGCGCGCCTGATCCGGCGTGACATCCTGGAGATGCGATGATCTCAGCTCATTATCGGTGGGTTGGTAGTTGCGACCGTTGCGTATGGGCCATGGTCCTTTGTGAACCGGCGGAACTTGCTCTGCATATCCGACGTTTGCCAGCAACAACGACGACACAACCAATGCAGCGCCAAAGATTGTTTTGCTTGACATGGATCGCTCTCATTTCCTGCACTTTGCCTAGGGGCGAACGTGGGAGCAGTGCCAATGGCAAAGACCCTCGTTGCTGTCGCTCTGCAGAGATCGATTTTTCGCGGTCTTAGTCCAACAACAGTATGTGATTGGCTTTTCCTTGGAAAATTTCGCGACGAAATATTTCAGGGAAAAGGGAATTTTTAGCCGGTAACAGGGATCAACTTATCAGGCCTCATAGATGCGAGATTGCTAATTCCGCTCCCGGTCCGGCGGCGGGCGTCAACTGTACGTTCGCCAATCCGAGCGCGCGGTGCGAGCGACACAACGAAGGGGCAAGATGAGGATAGTTTTGGCATTAGCCTTTCTTGCAGCGTCGTCATCAGCATTTGCAGAACAATCGCCGCTAACGGGAGAGCCTTACCGACTGCCTTTGCTGTGCAATAAATCTGGAGAGAAAATCTCGGGACTAACCAAGATTTGCTACTACAGCTGCGCAAAATCGGAAGGTGCCATGACGGCGACGACGTACGAGGCTTGCCCGCGTTGGGCCACACGCTGGAAGTTGAACCGAAACGCGCAATTCGGCCCAAAGGAAAATTCACGGTAGTTGAGCACGCGATTGTTAACTCCACTCAAGACCGCCAAGGCACTCGGCATCGATATCCCGGCGACGTTGCTCAGCCGCGCCGACGAAGTGAATAGAGATGCTGTTTGCTGTGGTGCATAAGTCTCTTGCTGGCAGTGCGTCCCGAAGGCGCGGATCACTAGTGGAGGAAGATTCCACCCAGAGAGTTGTCGATTGAACCGGTGGCTGACGAGCGGTTCGGTCGGGTGACCGGCAGGGCTGGAGCCTCGTGAGGCCGCTTCAGGCGGTTGAGCAAACCGGCGGGCCGTAACGTGATTGAAGCCTGAGCAGGCCTCGAAAGTGACAATGCGGATGCCGACCCTCCTGCTATTTGGGGAAGGCCGTATGAGCGTGGAAGCAATCGACACGCGCACCCGCTCGATCCGCCGGGGGAGACCCGTCAAGGGCGAGGGTAGCGGAGTCGGACGGGGTCGTATGACCATCGAAGCCCGTGACCGTCCAAGTTGCGCCGGGCCTCCGTCACTCCACATCGTCGTTCCAGCTTTGGCATGCAAAAAGCCGGCCGACGCCCTCGAGCCGTGGCTGCTCGGAAACTCGGCCTAATCAGCCAGAAAACCAAACTTGCCGAAGCGATCCGCTACGCCCTGTCACGATGGGAAGGGCTGCCCCTCTTCGTCGGTGACGGCGGCATTGAGCTACTGGAGGCCCCGCTGCCATCGGCGTTGCTGCCATCAGCGTTGCCGTTTGTGGCTTCAATGCGCTCTTGCGCAATATGGGTGGCCTCTTCCATGGCCCCTTTCGTTATTCGCAAGAGGCGCTGCCTTTCCTCTTCATACTGGGAAAAAGCTTTTTCCCAAAATTGCACATATGCGCGTTGCATACTCGGCAACCCCTTGCACTCACGAAGCGTCTGGAGCAGCTGGGAATCTTCATGCAACCGCGCTCCGACGAATTCGGTCCATTCCTTGCCGAGAGCTTGCAGGGTTGTGCTCAGCTTCGAGTTCTGCTTCGCCGTTTCTGTCAGCGTGTTTCGGCCTGTTTCGATGAGCCCTGCGAAATCAAAAAACGGCATGAAATCCGGGAACTTGCCGGAATAGTCACTCGTTGGTTGGTTTGCCATTTTTCCGACCTTTGTTTTGCAAGAGGAAGAAGGAAGACGTTGTGCCGATGGCACAATCCGTTGGGAATGTTATTCCTTGTTTGCCTGGATAAATCGCGATTTTGGATTCGGTTTCAAAGTCATCTAAAATTAATGTAGTTAGGACACCCGTTCTGACAAATTAGTGCGCCTGGAACCAAATGTCGCTCGGGGCTTGGTGATGACCTATCCCAGCGACCTCGTGGATGGCTTCGCCATGCGGGCACCTATGTCGAGAAAAATCCCTGCCACGGACCTCACACGATGTCGGACTTGAGTCCGGAATGCGCACCAAAGCGGACGTCGGCCGACCACGCTGAATTCATGATGGGTTCACGCCCTAATTGGTCGCGCCGGCCGGGATCGGCTCCATGCCGCTCTTGACGATGGCGGCACTTGCGGCCGGTGAAGCAAGAAATTTGATCAGCGCCCTTCCGGCATCGGGCTCTTTGGAAACGGTGGCAATCCCGGCCGAAAACACCGTGATCTTCTGCAGGTCGGGCGGCAATTGGCCGACGATATCGACGCCGGGCACCGGCAGCATCTCGCTGATCTGCTGGAGTCCGATCTCGGCGTCGCCGCGCGCCACCACGCCGGCCACCGGCTCGGCCGGAATCATTTTGGCCTTGTCCTTCATGGCATCGGCAATGCCGAGGCGCTGAAACATTTCGGTCGAGACATAGACGCCGCTGGCGCTGTCGGAATAGGCGATCGATTTTGCCGCCAGCAGCGCGCGCTTGACCGCGTCAGCCGAGCTGATGTCCGGCTTCGGCGCGCCGGAGCGCACCGCGATGCCGATCGGCGATTTGACCAGATCGACGCGGCTATCGGCAACCACCTTGCTCTGCTTGACGAGGTCGCCGAGCGCATAGCCCACCATGATCAGGACATCGGCGGGTTCGCCGCGTTGCAGCCGGATCGGGATCGCGTTGACGGTGGTTCCCATCGAGGGCCCGTAGGCGGTGATCACCTTGTTGCCGGTCGCGCGCTCGAATTCCGGGACCAGTGCATTATAGGCCGCGGTCAGCCCGCCGGAGATCATCACCCGGACCTCGGCGGCGTCAGCCGCGTTGGCCAGCAGCACGGCGCCGGCCACGCCCAGCATTAGGGCGCGGAAATCTGCCGGTTTGAACTTCACGAACGCTCCTCCCGGGACGGCTCTTTGATCTGCCGTGCTCGATAACGGGCGATGGTATTCCGCAAACCGAGGCTCGCCTAGATCGATCACCTCGATTGAAGTTGCTTTGATCTTTCGTCACCGGCAGCGTGCTCCCTCTGCCGCTTGCGGGGCATGGGATTTGATGTGACGCTCGAGGTTCATCGATACGTACCATCCACGGCGGTTGCGCGATCGGCGCCGTCGAGCCGGCGATGACGCGCCGCGAATCGCTCAACGCAAATTCTCGGCCTGCCGGCAGCAGCTTCGGCGCCGTTGCGACCGCGGTCAGTGAATTTGCCGCGATGCAGGCCGGCGACGTCGTGCATCAGCGGCCGGGGATCGTGCATTATCTCTGCGATTACGACATGGAATATCTTGAAATCGTCGGCCCGGCCGAATTCAAGACCGTCGACATGTCGCCGGCCACCGACAAGGTGCCGCCGGTGACGCCTTGGAAGTAGGCCGCCGCACGGCCATCGCCGTTAACGTTTGAAGCCCGATGCGGGCCGCTGACCGGCGGGGCGGCGCTGGATATGGTGCGGCGCTCAGGACGAGCGTCGACATCTAGCCGTGAACGCATGAGCGCGCCCCGGAACGGCTGATTTGGGCGCGTTTCGTTCCGTGCGCGTTCCGGACCTTAAGATGCAGCGGATTGCCGTTGCATTTTGGTACAGATCGCGGCGGCGAGGGGGCGTTCGCGTCAGGGGCGGTTCAGGCGCCAGCCGACCACGGTGGCCTCGACGGCGCCGCCAGACTCGTGGTTGCGCCACTCGCCATCGACAAAGCGGCAGGAGAACGGCAATTGATAGGTGCCGCTGTGATCTTCGCAAAGCACCTGCACCGGTTGATCCGGCGGCGGTTCGCCGTTGCCGTTGAATTCGGCCAGACGTCGTTCGCGCGTTGCCATTCCATGATTCTCCGTTACGGAGCGCGCAAGTGCCCGTTTGCTTTCCGCGCCCATCAGCCCCGGTCCCGTACTTTAGCTGGGGTGTTGATCACAAAACCTCAACGCGCGAATGAGGTTTCAGTATGATATCTTCGAACTGTCGCACCCGCTCGCAACAAATTGACCGCGACCGGCACCACCTGAATGGGGATTTTGATGATCGGCCGGACTGTTCTCGCGCTGCTGGTTCTGGCGCCCTGCATGTCGAGTTCCGAAGGCGCCCGGGCCCAGGATGTTCCCGGCATCGAGATATGCACCGTCGAAAAGACCATGGAGCGGCGGACCAGTTGCCTGCAGAGCAATGTCGACTTCCTGCAAAAGACCATCACCAAACTCGGCGCCGACCACCAGCAGAAGCTCGATGCCGCCAACCGGCAGATCGAGGGTTTGAAAAGCGCCGTTGCCGGCCTGCGGAAGACCGTGGCCGACCTGCAGGCGGCGCCGAACAAAATGGTCGAGGATCCGAAGAAGAAAACCGAGGCGCCGGCGGCGAAGGATGGGGCGAAGTAGAATCGTCCTCGCAATGACGAGGAGGATGCTTACTTCCCCTCTCCCCTTGCGGAAGAGGGTGGACGCGATACGAAGTATCGCGGACGGGTGAGGGGTTCCGGTCTATCGATAGAAAGAAACCCCTCATCCGCCTTCGCTTCGCTCAGGCGCCTTCTTCCGCAAGGGGAGAAGGAAGGAGTCCTCAGCTGCTCTTTTCGCCCGACATGACCGGCCCGAACAGTTTCCAGCTTTCGCCCTTGAAGCGCATCATCTGCAGCTGCTCGAGCGGAGCAAAATCGGTCGGGCTGGTCCTGATCTTGGCGTCCGGCAGATAGACGCCGATCTCGAAGTCGAGATTGGCGGCCTGCTTCATGACGTTTTCGCGGGTGACGTCGTCGCCGCACTGCCGCAGCACCTGGTCCAGCCCCTTCGCGACGCCGTACCAAACGTGGTCGATGCGTCCGACTGGTCGCCTTGCGGATACCGCTTGGTCATGAAGGTGCGCCATTCGCCGAGGCCCTCGTGCATGCCGATGACATAGTCTTTGCCGAAATCTTGGTTCTGATGGAGAATTCCGATGGTCTTGCCGGGATAGTTCTTCAGGATATAGGCGGCACTGCAGAGCAAGCCGGCGCATCGGGTTCCGCGGGGCGCGCGTGCGCGAGAGGGCAAGGACTGTCAAATGAAGCGGATGCAAAGCGGTCATGATGCGGATGCTTCGAAGCAAGGCTGTGATCCATGAATCCTGCCCAGAAGGCGCTGTGGTTTATCGAAAGCCATCTCGCCGACGCGTTGACGCTCGATGAGATCGCCGGCGTCGCCGGAGTCTCGCGCTTCCACATGGTGCGGGCGTTCGCCGCTGCGACAGGGTTTTCCGTCATGCGATATGTGCGCGCCCGTCGCCTCTCGGAGGCGGCGCGCGCGCTCGCCAGCGGCGCTCCCGATATTCTGGCCCTCGCGCTGGATGCGGATTACGGCTCTCACGAAGCATTCACCCGCGCGTTCCGCGACCATTTCGGGGTGACGCCCGAAGCGGTCCGCGCCTCGCGTCTCGACACCATCAAGCTTCAGGGACCGATCGTCATGGATTCAACATTGATCGACAATCTTGCCGCGCCGCGTTTTGAGACCGGCCAACCGCTTCTCGTCGCCGGCATCGGCGAGCGCTATAATTTCGACAGCAGCGCTGCGGTCCCCGGCCAGTGGCAGCGCTTTCATCAAGCCGTGCCCAGGATTCCCGGCCGGGTCGGGCAGGTCGCCTACGGCGTCTGCTGCAATGGCGACGATGCCGGCAATTTCGACTACATCGCCGGCGTCGAAGTGTCGGATTTCTCCGATCTGCCGCGCGAATTCGCCAAGGTCAGGATTCCCGCGCAGAGATACGCCGTGTTCACCCACAGCGACCACATCTCGACCATCCGCCGCACCGTCAACACGATCTGGAATGCGTGGCTGCCGGCGTCCGGCCTGAAGGTCGCCGACGCCCCCAATTTCGAGCGCTACGACGAAAACTTCGATCCGATCACCGGCAATGGCGGCCTCGAAATCTGGGTGCCGGTCAGGGACTAACTAAGGCGTGTTTGAGCGAAAGCCTGCCCCCGCACCCGACGCGGGGTCCCAATTCGCGTGAAGAAAACGCGTCAAACAGAGACATGGAGTCTCGCACGCGGGGCTGCCTTGCGTTCTCGGATGTCGGCTGGTTGCTTGGCAAGCGAGAGCGACTTTGCCATAACATCGTGCAACGAAACTGTTGCGCGTGCGGAATGCGTTTGAAATCCGCCTGCCGCCCAAAGAAAAGCCCTCAAGAAAAGCCGGGAGGATTTCATGTCCAATGTTCGCGTTCTCGCCACCGATCTGGAATTTCCCGAAGGGCCGGTGGTCTTGCCGGACGGATCGGTGGTGCTGGTCGAAATCCGCGGTCGGCGGCTGACCCGGGTATGGCCGGACGGGCGCAAGCAGGTGGTCGCGGAAATTCCGGGCGGTCCCAATGGCGCGGCGATGGGCCCCGACGGCAAATGCTATATCTGCAACAATGGCGGCTTCAGCTGGATCCCGTCGCGCGGCACCATGATGCCGGGCGCGCCCGAACCGCATGAATATATCGGCGGCTCGATCCAGCGCGTCGATCTTGCCACCGGCAAGGTCGAAACCCTGTTCGACAAATGCGGCGAGCATCCGCTGCAAGGGGCCGAACGATCTGGTGTTCGACAAACATGGCGGGCTCTGGTTCACCGATCTCGGCAAGCGCCGCGCCCGCGACATGGATGTCGGCGCATTCTACTACATCAAGCCCGGCGCCAAGGAAGTCGTCGAGGGTGTGTTCGGCATGTTGCCGGCCAACGGCATCGGACTGTCGCCGGACGAAAACACCGTCTATGTCGCGGAGACGCCGACGGCGCGGCTGTGGGCGTTCGATCTGTCGGCGCCGGGCGAGGTCAAGCCGCGCGACGTGATCTATCGCGGCGAACGCGGCAAGCCGATCGCGGGCCTCGGCGGCTACCAGATGTTCGATTCGCTGGCGGTGGAAGCCTGCGGCAATGTCTGCGTGGCCACGTTGATCTCGGGCTGCATTTCGGTGATCGCGCCGGATGGCATCGATCGTCGAGCAGGTGCCGACCGGCGACCGCGTCACCACCAACATCGCCTTCGGCGGACCTGACCTGAAGACCGCCTACATCACGCTGTCCGGCAAGGGCGAACTGATCGCGATGGACTGGGCGCGGCCGGGCCTGCCGCTGAATTTTCTGAACAAGTGACGAAAACGATAACTATCTACGTCATTGCGAGCGAAGCGAAGCAATCCATCGCGCCAAAAAGAAAGAATGGATTGCTTCGTCGCTTCGCTCCTCGCAATGACGAAACGCAGGCTCCTCGGCGCGAGGAGAAAGGATGTCTAATGCCCTGGCTTGAACCGGTGTCGCTCAGCGGCCCGCACGCGCGGCTGGAGCCGTTGTCGCACGATCATATGCGACGGCCTGACCGAGGCGGTGAAGGACGGCGAGCTGTGGAAGCTCTGGTACACCTCGATTCCGCAGCGCCGAAGACATGCGCAAGGAGATCGACCGCCGGCTCGGCCTGCAGGCGTCGGGCGCGATGCTGCCGTGGACGGTGTTCGATGCCGGCGGCAGGATCGCCGGCATGACGACCTATATGAACGTCGATGCGGCGAACCGGCGGGTCGAGATCGGCTCGACCTGGTATGCCAAGCGCGTGCAGCGCAGCGCGGTCAACACCCAGTGCAAATTGCTGTTGCTCACGCCATGCGTTCGAAAAGCTCGATTGCATCGCGGTCGAATTCCGCACGCATTTTTTCAACCACCAGAGCCGGCGCGGCATCGAGCGGCTCGGCGCCAAGCAGGACGGCATCCTGCGCAGCCATCAGATCGCAGCCGAACGGCACGCTGCGCGACACCGTCGTCTACAGCATCATCGCCAGCGAATGGCCGACGGTGAAGGCGCATCTGACCTATCAACTGAACGAAAAGGCGCGGTAGCGTTCCGCCGGACTCAAGATGATGGATACATTCGATTATGTGATCGTGGGCGCGGGCTCCGCCGGATGCGTGCTCGCCAACCGGCTCAGCGAGGATGCCGGCACCAGCATCTGCGTGCTCGAAGCCGGACCCAGCGACTGGCATCCCTACATCCATCTGCCGGCCGGCTTCATCAAGACCTTTCACATGAAGAGCATCAACTGGGCCTACCAGCAGGAGCCGGGTCCGTGGACCGGCGGCCGCAGCATCTACGCGCCGCGCGGCAAGACGCTCGGCGGCTCCTCCTCGATCAACGGCCACATCTACAATCGCGGCCAGCGCCAGGATTTCGACACCTGGGCGCAACTCGGCAATCGCGGCTGGGGCTATCCGGACGTGCTGCCGTATTTCAAGCGGCTGGAACGGCGGGTCGGCGAGGGCGAGGACGCGTTTCGCGGCCGCGACGGCAACCTGACCGTCACCACCATGGACTGGCGCGATCCGCTGTGCGAGGCGTTCATGGCCGGCGCGATCAGCCTCGGCATTCCGCGCAATCCCGATTACAACGGCGCGATCCAGGAGGGCGTCTCCTACGCCCAGCGCACCATCCAAAACGGCCTGCGCGTCAGTGCGGCGACCGCGTTTCTGCATCCGGCGATGAAACGGCCCAATGTCCATGTGCGGACCCATGCGCATGCGACCGAAATCCTGTTCGAGGGCAAGCGCGCGGTCGGCGTGCGCTACGCCAAAGGCGGCAAGGGCGGCACCGTCGACCGAGGTGCGCGCGGCCAAGGAAGTGATCCTCGCCGGCGGCACCTATAATTCGCCGCAACTGCTGCAATTGTCGGGGGTGGGGTCGCCGGAACTGCTGCGCTCGCTCGGCATCGAGGTGCGCCACGCGCTGCCGGGCGTCGGCGAGGGATTGCAGGACCATTACGCGCCGCGTTCGGTCGCCCGCGTCAAGAACATCAAGACCATCAACGAGCGCCGGCGCGGCCTCAGCCTGGTCAGGGAGGCGATCAAATGGGCCACGACGCGGCGCGGCCTGCTGTCGCTGTCGCCGACCATGGTCTATTGCTTCTGGCATTCCGGCGAGACCACCGAGAGCTCCGATCTGCAGCTGACATTCACGCCCGCAAGCTACAAGGAGGGCGTGCAGGGTCAGCTCGAAGACGAGCCGGGCATGACGGTGGCGTCGTGGCAGCAGCGGCCCGAAAGCCGCGGCTATGTCCGCGCCCGCTCGGCCGATCCGTTCGAGCCGCCGATCATTCAGACCAATTATCTGGTCGAGGAGCTCGATCGCCGCACCGTCGTCGCCGGCATGAAGCTGGCGCGGCGGCTGCTGTCGTCGGCGCCGCTCGCGCCCTATTACGCGTACGAGGATTTTCCCGGACCCGACGTGCAGACCGACGATGAATTCCTCGCCGCCGCGACCCAGCGCGGCACCACGACGTTTCATCCCGGCTGCACCTGCCGCATGGGCCCGGCCGACAGTTCATGGGCCGTGGTCGACGATCAGCTGCGCGTGCACGGACTGCAGAACCTGCGCGTGATCGACGCCTCGATCATGCCGCGGATGATCTCGGCCAACCTCAACGCCTCGACCATGATGATCGCCGACAAGGCATCGGATCTGATCCGCGGCCGCACGCCGCCGGAGGCGGTGCTTGGCGCCGCGGGCGTTTGAGACCTGTAAGAATCAGACCAGAGGCGCGATGATTTCAGATTGAATCATCATCGCGCGACGCGGCTGCCTGCTCCCTCTCCCGCTTGCGGGGGAGGGCCGGGGTGGGGGGCAACGCGGACTGAATCCCGATCTATGCGACGTCAACAAAACATTGATCGCGTTTTGGTCGCTCTACCGGTACGGCGCAGGCTGCGCGCGGAATGTCGTGTGCGATGGTGCGTCGCATTCAACTCGACCACATTGCGCCCGCGTTCGTGGCTTCCCCTACCAGTCGCGCTTCGCGCGCCGACGCAAGCGGGAGGGGGAAGAAGCGGGCGCGTCGCGCGAATGTGTGCCCGATGACGGGCTCGGCGACGAAGCTATCCAGCCGCCGTCGCATCAAGCTCTCGCTTGCTTCACCGGGCGCTTTGCAGCAACCCGCTGGCCCGCCATCACGGTTCGCGGCAGCGATTGCAGTCGGTCCAGTAGCGAATGGCAGTACGCCAGCGTCAGTTCGCGATCGCCGTACAGGATGTGATAGACGATCGGCGCCACGACGTGGTCGATCACCTCGTCGGTATCGAACGGCGTCTCGCCGCGCGCTTTGGCCCGCGCCACGATCGTCGCCAGGTGTTCCCGGGTGAAGCCCCCGCACTGGACCGGATAGGTTTCCCCCGCGGTGGAAAACACATCCCTGACCAGCGCCCGCCCGACCGGCGACGACATCTCTTCCATGAATTGCTCGATGAAGGCCCGCAGGTCCGAGGTCACCGCGCCGGTGTCTTCGGGATCCGCGATCGGCCGCAGCCGCTCGACCGCGACATCCGCCAGCAGCGCGGCGAGGTCGCCCCAGCGCCGGTAGATCGTCGACGGCGTCACCCCGGCCTCGGCGGCGATCTGCGGCACCGTGAGTTGGTCGCGATCGGTTTGCGCGCCGAGGTGTCGCACCGCGTCATGGACCGCGCTCTGAATTCGCGCGCTGCGTCCGCCGACCCGAACGCGTTCTTTGACGGCCACGCCGCTCTCTCCTTGCAACCTTGCCATGCCGAAACGAGGCTCGATCTTAATGCAATTTAGTTGCTTTAAGGCCCAGACCTGCCATATTACTAAGGCTACATATTAGCTTTAGGAGCCCAAGATGCAAGCCTGCCGCCAGCCCGCCCATATCCCCGCCGAAGCGCTCCCCGATCAACCCGCGCCCTGTCGCCGGGCGCGATGACGCTGTTCAGCTTCGCCGGCGCGATGCTGATCGCGGCGAGCAGCAGCGCGGTGACGCCGCTGTACCGGCTCTATCAGGCGTCGATGCATCTGACGCCGTTCTGGATCACGGTCGTGTTTGCGACCTACGTCGCCAGCCTGCTCGCCGCCCTGCTGACGGTCGGCGGATTATCCGACTATGTCGGACGCCGGCCGGTGATCCTGGCGGCGCTGCTGCTCAACGCCGTGGCGATGATCCTGTTCGCTGAGGCCCGCGAGGTCGGGCAATTGATTCTGGCGCGGGCGGTCCAGGGATTGGCGTCGGCGTCGGCACCACGGCGCTGGGCGCGGCGATCCTCGATACCAACCGCGCGCGCGGACCGCTGCTCAACAGCGTCACTGCGTTTCTGGGTTTGACGGCCGGCTCGCTCGGAGCGACGGCCTTGATTACATTCGCGCCCGATCCGCTGCACCGGGTCTACGATGTTCTACTCGGTCTGACCGCGCTGATGGTCGCGCTGCTCTGGGTGATGCCCGAAAGCACCACGCGAAAGACTGGAGCGCTGGCGTCGCTGCGCCCGCATGTCGGCGTGCCGCGGCAGTCGAGGTCGATTCTTGATCAGGCTGACGCCGGCCAACGTGGCATCCTGGGCGCTCGGCGGACTCTACCTCTCGCTGATGCCGACCGTGGTGGCGACGGCAATGGGCGTCGCCTCGCCGTGGGTCGGCGGGGTTGTGGTCTCGGCGCTGATGTTGACGGCGGCGCTTGCGGTGGCGGCTTTCCGGGATTGGCCGGCGCGGCGCCTGATTTTGACGGG
The DNA here is from genome assembly GCA_963734795.1 of uncultured Alphaproteobacteria bacterium. Classification (GTDB taxonomy): domain Bacteria; phylum Pseudomonadota; class Alphaproteobacteria; order Rhizobiales; family Xanthobacteraceae; genus Bradyrhizobium. Next base: position 853,618 of record CAVTIW010000001.1, on the reverse strand, counting down.
CACCAGCACCTTGTCGCTGGGGGTGGCGGTCTCGATGATCGGAATCCAGCAGCAGCAGGTCATCGCACTGCTGGCCGGAACTGTCATCGCCGGAGCAGGATTTGGCTCAACCTTCTCGGGAACGCTGCGTGCGTTGCTGCCCACCGCCGGACCTCATCAGCGCGCCGGGCTGCTTTCCGCGTTCTACCTGCAATCCTATCTGGCGTTCAGCCTGCCGGCGGTCGCCGCCGGGCTGTCGGTCCCGCTGATCGGGCTTTCGACCGCCGCCTATCTCTACGGCGCCGCCATCATCCTGCTGGCCGTGACATCGATGATCGCTTCGCTTTGGACGGCTGCCGAGGTGGGGTGAGGCTTGGCGAAGCTTTGTCTGAATACAAACGTGCAACACTCTGAGTTGTCATCGCCCGCGAAAGCGGGCGACCCAGTATTCCGAGACGTCAGCGATGGAATCGAGAAGCTGCGGCGTGCTGGATCCCCCGCTTTCGCGGGGACGACCGCTCGTTGTGGAGTTGCGAGGTGCGCTACAGCGCTCACACCTCTCGTCGGCTCAGAAACGCCAGCCGCTCGAACAGATGCACGTCCTGCTCGTTCTTCAGCAGCGCGCCGTGCAGCGGCGGGATCAGCTTGCGCGGATCGCGCTCCCGCAGCATTTCCGGCGTCATGTCCTCGTTGAGCAGCAGCTTCAGCCAGTCCAGCAGCTCCGACGTCGAGGGCTTCTTCTTCAGGCCCGGCACTTCCCGCACCTCGAAAAAGATCCGCAGGGCTTCTTCCACCAGCCGCTTCTTGATGCCGGGAAAATGCACGTCGACGATCCGGTTCATGGTGTCGATGTCGGGAAACTTGATGTAGTGGAAGAAGCAGCGGCGCAGGAACGCGTCCGGCAATTCCTTTTCGTTGTTCGACGTGATCATCACGATCGGGCGCAGCTTGGCCTTGATGTTCTCGCCGGTCTCGTAGACGAAGAACTCCATGCGATCGAGTTCGAGCAACAGATCGTTGGGAAATTCGATATCGGCCTTGTCGATTTCGTCGATCAGCAGCACCGGGCGCTTCTCGTGGGTGAAGGCTTCCCACAATTTGCCGCGCTTGATGTAATTGCCGATGTCGGAAACCCTGGCATCGCCGAGCTGGCTGTCGCGCAGGCGCGACACCGCGTCGTATTCGTAGAGGCCCTGCTGCGCCTTGGTGGTGGACTTGATGTGCCAGGTCAGAAGCGGCGCGCCGATCGCCTTGGCGACTTCCTCGGCCAGCACGGTCTTGCCGGTGCCGGGCTCGCCCTTGATCAGCAGCGGGCGCTCCAGCACGATCGAGGCGTTGACGGCGATCTTGAGGTCATCGGTGGCGACGTAGTCCTTGGTGCCGGTAAATTTCATCGAGTATTTGCCTTGTTGTTTATTCTTGAGCGCAGGAGCGCGCCTCGGACGGAAGCGGAAACGACCGCCGGATCGGCGGTTGTTGCGGAGTGAAGGGATCGGTCAGACGCGTCTGACCAGCGAGAGGATGACGAGAACGACGACCGCGCCGATGGTGGCATTGACGATATCGCGCAAGCGTGCTGCCGCCGAGGCTGACGCCCAGTTGCGGCAGCAGCCAGCTTGCGACCAGCGCGCCGATGATGCCGACCACGATGTTTCCGATCAGCCCGAAACCGGCGCCGCGCACGATCAGGCCGGCGAGCCAGCCGGCGATCGCGCCGATCACGAGTGCAGCTAGAATACCCATTGATAATGCCCCGTTGAAACAGCCTTGACGGTTCAATTCTAGTTGAAAAACCCGGCAGGTCTAGGCCTCTGTGCCGCGCCGAGGCCCTTGACGTTCGCGGTCCGGCGGGCAATCTGTAGTCTCATGTTTTTGCAATTCTTCACATCGCTGCGCGACGCGCAGGTCCCGGTGACCTTGCGCGAATATCTGACGCTGATGGAGGCGCTCAACGCCGACCTCGCCGAGCAGACGGTGGAGAATTTCTATTATCTGTCGCGCGCCTCGCTGGTGAAGGACGAGCGCAATCTCGACAAGTTCGATCGCGTGTTCGGCACCGTGTTCAAGGGGCTGGAAAGCCTGCTCGACGCCATGGAGAAGGCGGACATTCCCGCCGAATGGCTGAAGAAGCTCGCGGAAAAATACCTCACCGAGGAAGAGAAGAAGCAGATCGAGGCGATGGGCTGGGACAAGCTCATGGAGACCCTGCGCCAGCGGCTGAAGGAACAGAAGGGCCGGCATCAGGGCGGCAACAAGTGGATCGGCACCGCCGGCACCTCGCCGTTCGGCGCGGAGGGCTACAATCCCGAAGGCATCCGCATCGGCCAGGAGAAGAACCGCAATTTCCGCGCGGTCAAGGTCTGGGACCGCCGCGAGTTCAAGGATCTCGACGGCAACGTCGAACTCGGCATCCGCAACATCAAGATCGCGCTGCGGCGGTTGCGCAAATTCGCCCGCACCGGCGCGCCCGACGAACTCGATCTCGACACCACGATCAAGGAGACCGCCAACCACGGCTATCTCGACGTGCATATGCGCCCCGAACGGCGCAACGCGGTCAAGGTGCTGGTGTTCTTCGATATCGGCGGCTCGATGGATTCGCACATCGAGCAGGTCGAGGAACTGTTCTCGGCGGCGAAGACCGAATTCAAGCACATGGAATATTTCTACTTCCACAACTGCCTCTATGAAGGCGTGTGGAAGCAGAACCGCCGCCGCTTTACCGACCGCACCCCGACCTGGGACGTGCTGCATAAATATCCGCACGACTACAAGGTGGTGTTCGTCGGCGACGCCTCGATGTCGCCTTACGAAGTCATGGTGCCCGGCGGTTCGGTCGAGCATGTCAATGAAGAGGCCGGATCGGTCTGGCTCGAGCGCATCACGCGCACCTATCCGCACGCGGTGTGGCTCAATCCGGTGGCGCAGAAGCACTGGGACTATTCGGAATCCACCACCATCATCCGCCGGCTGTTTTCGGAGCGCATGTTCCCGATCACGATCGAAGGTCTGGAAGGCGCGATGAAGGAACTGGTGCGGTAACAAGCACCGTCATTCCGGGGCGATGCGAAGCATCGACCCGGAATCTCGAGATTCCGGGTCTGGTCCTCCGGACCATCCCGGAATGACGGAACCGGAGGTACAGCAAAAATGCCCCAGACCATCCACCGCGGCATCAAGGCGCTGATCGACGAGGCCAATGCGCAGATCGAAACCGTTAGTGCCGCCGACGCGATCAAGGCCGCGCAAAGCGACGACGTCGTGATCGTCGATATCCGCGATCCCCGCGAGATCGAGCGCGACGGCCGAATTCCCGGCGCGTTCTCCTGCACCCGCGGCATGCTGGAATTCTGGATCGATCCGGCGAGCCCCTATGCCAAGCCGATCTTTCAGAGCGACAAGAAATTCATCTTTCATTGCGCCGGCGGCATGCGCTCGGCGCTGGCGGCCAAAACCGCGCAGGACATGGGGCTGAAGCCGGTCGCGCATATGGGCGGCGGCTTCGCCGCCTGGCGCGATGCCGGCGGCCCGATCGAGAAGTTCGAGCCGAAGAAGGCGAAGGGGTAGGGGGGTCGTCACACGCGGGCTTGACCCCGCGTGTCCATCTTCTCAAAGAGATGGATTGCCGGGTCGAGCCCGGCAAATGACGAAAGTCGAGAGGGCGAAGCCATGACATCATCCACCGACGATCCGCTGGTCTCGACCGATTGGCTCGCCGCCCGTATCGACGATCCGAAGGTCAAGATCATCGACGCGTCCTACAAGATGCCCGGCGTGCTGCCGCTGCCGTCGGACGATTATCTCGGCGCGCATATTCCGGGCGCGGTGTTTTTCGATGTCGACGCCATCTCCGATCCACAACGACCCGCGGCCGCATATGTATCCGGACGCCGACGCAGTTCGCGCGCGATGTCGCGGCGCTCGGCATTTCCTCCGGCGATACCGTGGTGGCCTACGATTCCGGCGCCTGGGTCGCCGCGCCCCGGGCATGGTGGATGTTCCTGTCGTTCGGCCATCGCGAGGTGAAGGTGCTGGACGGCGGATTGCAGAAATGGCTGCGCGAGGGACGTCCGACGCATTCCGGCAAGGTCATGCCGAAGCCGGGAAAATTCCAGGCCAAGCTCGATCCAAGCTATCGTCCGCAGCCAGCAGCAATTGCTCGGCAACCTGGAGACCCGTGCCGAGCAATTGGTCGATGCGCGCCCGCGTCCGCGTTTCGAGGGCACGGTCGCCGAGCCGTGGCCGGGCCGCCGCTCCGGTCACATCCCCGGCAGCCGCAACGTGCCCTATGCCGAATTGTTCGATGCGAAAACCGGCGCGATGAAGCCGCTGGAGGATTTGCGGCAGGCGTTCAACGGCGGCCGGCGTCGACCTGGCGAAACCGATCGTGACGACCTGCGGCTCCGGCGTCTCCGCGCTGGTGTTGACGCTGGCGCTCTATCGGCTCGGCGTGCGCGGCAGCGCGCTTTATGACGGTTCATGGGCCGAATGGGGGCTGCCCGACGGACCGCCGGTCGCGACCGGCCCCGCCTGATCAGCGAGGCTTCGACGGCTGTGAACCCGCGGCCGCCGGCTGGGCGAACGGGTCGGTCGGCTGTTGAGGTATTTGCGCCGCCGCCGCGCGCGCGCAACGCAATCCTGCGGCGCCGAGCGCCCGCCGTGCCTGCTCGCGCTTCCTGATCGCGTTCTTGTCGGGCTTTGCGACGGCGGCCTTCGCCGGCGGCGGCTCGATGGTGACGGGCGGGCCGCCCAGCGTGGCGATTTTGGTCGAGAAGGTGTCGGTTGAAGTTGGCTGCGGTCGCTGGTTCAGGTGCGGCCGGGACAGCTTCGGGTGCGGCTGGGGCCGCCTCGCTCGCCGGCGGCGGAGACTGCCTCGGTTGCCGCTGTCCGGTCGCTCGATGTCGCATCTTGGTTTCGTCGGCGGCAGCGGGCGCACCGGCTTGCGGCGGCTGCGGCCTCTTGCCTGGGCTGGATTTCCGCGGCCGGGATCTCGGGCTTGGCGGATTTTCCGGCGACCGGTGTTTCGGGCTTGGCGGTTGCTCGGCGCGGGTGAATTCCGACCGGCTGCGGCGCGGCGGTTTCGTTCGGGTTCGCGTCGGCACCGCGGGTGATCGCCGCCTGCTCCGGCGGCATCGAGCCGGTCACTGGCTGGTTCCGCCGGCGTCGTTACCGCCGGTGGCGCCGTCTGCCGGAACGTTGTCCGGCGCTTTCTGCTCCGCGACCGGTCGGCATCGACGTGCAGCATCGCCAGCACAGGGCTGGTGGCTTCGCCTTGCTGCGCAAACATTGGTCTCGGGGCGCGCGTGCCATGACGGGGTGCTGGCGAATTCCTCGTGAGCCGCGCGCAGCAGCGCCGCCGCGCCGAGCCCGAACACCAGTATCGACATCGACAACACGATCGCGGCGAACAGAAAACGAAAGCCGGGGAGCATGGACGCTAGTTCCGCCTTCGCGGGATAGTCTGCGAAGGCCTTGAGCCGTCGGGAACGCGGTGATGACAGAATGGGCCGCGTTCGCGACGCAGCGGGCACCACCAGCGCGCAGCGAATCAGGCTGATTTGAGGATACCGCAACGGCTTGCGCGGCGTTTGTTAAAAATCGGCGGAGTAAATGCGCCGCCGGCATGTCCGGAGGACGTTTCCTGGCCGGTGAGGCTTCGTTGCAACGGCTTCCCCGGATCATCACAAATGCCGGAACCCGGCGCGAATTGGCCGGATTTGTCTTGAATGCGCCGCTATCTTCAGTCATCTGCGGTTAACGATCCGGTGTCGGCTTGGGGATTATACAAGAGCGATGATGATCAAACGCATTCTGACGATTTGTGCTGCCGTGGCGGCTGGCGCGGCGGGAACCTCGCTCGCGTTGGCGCAGCACTATCCGGCCACCTCCCGGCCCGGCCTATTCGGCGGAACCTCCGCCCTATCCGCCCGGCGGCTATCCGGCCGATTATCGCCGTGCGTCCGGCTACGCCGGATTTCGACGCGCTGGAAGATGACGGACGAACGCCGAGTTCGACCGCGCTGCCGCCGCCCGGTCCGGTGCTTTCGCCGGACGATCCGCGCTATGGCCGCCCGATGGGCGCTCCGCCGGTTTATTCCGACCGCGGCGCGCCGACCGGTCCGGTGCTTTCGCCCGATGATCCGCGTTATGGCCGTCCCGCCGGGCCGCCCCCGGTGATCTATTCGGACCGCCCCGGCGGTCCACCGCAGCAGACCTATTCGGATCGCGACAACCGCGCTCCCGGATCTGGCTTCATCTATCCCGGCGAAGACAATCGCGGCATGCGTCCGCCCGGGGCCGTCGGCGCTCCGATGGCGCCACCGGATCGATGCAGCCTCCGCTTGGGACCCGACGGCCGGCCGATGGTGCTGTCCGCGCTGCCGGCCGGATGAACAGCCGGAGGTCGGGCCGGCGCAACTGGCGCCGAACCTGCGCCGGCAGGAAGTCGCTTTCCCCACCAAGGAGCCGGCGGGAACGCTGATCGTCGATACCCCGAACACCTATCTCTATTACGTGCTGGGCGGCGGCCGCGCGATCCGCTACGGCGTCCGCGTCGGCCGCGACGGCTTCACCTGGACCGGCGTGCAGAAGATCTCGCGCAAGGCCGAGTGGCCGGATTGGCATCCGCCGCCGGAGATGATCGATCGCCAGCCTTATCTGCCGCGCTTCATGGCCGGCGGCCCGGGCAATCCGCTGGGCGCGCGCGCGATGTATCTCGGCTCCACCGTCTATCGCATCCACGGCACCAACCAGCCCTCGACGATCGGCAAGTTCGTCTCGTCGGGCTGCATCGGGATGCTGAACGAGGACGTCTCGGACCTGTTCGATCGCGTCAAGGTCGGCACCCGCGTGGTCGTGCTTCCCGGCGGCCCGCCGCCGGGGACCACCACCGCCTCGGCCGCACCGATGCCCGGACCGAATGCCGGGCCGTCGCGGCGCCGCCGAGCGTTCCCGGCGCCCGGCCGACCGTGGTGCCGCCGCTGCCCGCGCCGGTGACGGTGCGCTAACCTCAGCAGCGCATCACGCCGCGAAAGCGGCGCGCTGCGCTGCATCCGGGAACGCGACGTTGTGGAACGCGACGCTTCGGGATGAGGCGTTCTAAGCCAGCCTTCGCAGCGGCTCGCCCTTGAACCAGGCGTCGATGCCCTCGACCATCTGGCCGTAATGGTTGCGAAAGCCTTCCTCGGTGACGTAGCCGAGATGCGGCGTCAGCACGATGTTGTCGAGCTTGCGGAAGGGATGATCGACCGGCAGCGGCTCGACCGAGAACACGTCGATCGCGGCGCCGGCGATTTTGCGCTGCTGCAGGGTTTCCAGCAGCGCGGCCTCGTCGACGATCGGCCCGCGCGCGGTGTTGACGAGATAGCCGGTCGGCTTCATGCGCGCCAGATCCTCCGGCCCGACCAGTCCGCGCGAGCGCTGGCTCAGCACCACATGGACGGTGACGATGTCGGCGGTGGAGAACAACTCCTCCTTGGTGGCATAGCCGACGCCGACTTCCCTGCATCGTTCCGGCGTCAGGTTCGGGCTCCATGCGATCACGTTCATGCCGAACGCTTTGGCCAGCCCCGAGACCTTGGCTGCCGAGCTTGCCGAGGCCGACGACGCCGAGTGTCCTGCCCTCGATCTCGATGCCGACGAATTTCTGCAAGGGCTCGCCGGCATGCATGCGGGCGTTCTCGCGGCCGATATTGCGGGTCAGTTCCAGGATCAGGCCCATCGTCAGCGGCGCGGTCGGATCGCGGCCCCATTGCGTGCCGCACAGCACCACCTGGTGGTCTTTCGCGGCTTCCATATCGATCGCGGCGTTGCGCATGCCCGAGGTGATCAGGAGCTTCAGTTTGGGCAATGCCGCAAACAGCGCGCGCGGAAACGGCGTGCGCTCGCGCATCGCGCAGATGATCTCGAAATCCTTCAGCGCGCTGGCCGCGGCCTCGGGGGAGGCGAACGGCTCGTTGAACACCGTGATATCGACGCGATCCTTGACCTTCGACCAGTCCGCGATCTCCAAGGTCAGATTCAGATAGTCATCGAGAATTGCACAGCGCAGCCGCGTCATGGGAAGGTCCGTTCATGGCGATGATGACGGCGCAGAAGCCGGCCGTCGGGGAGGCGCCATGGTCGCGCGCAATTCCCGGGCGCGCAAGCGCCCGCGGCTTTAAAAGCGCCTGCTGTTATGAAGGCTCAGGCGACCGAAGCGCCTTCGCGGCCCGGATTTCGAGGATCATCGATTGGACCGCGGGTGACAACGCCACCTGCTTGGCGCGGCAGGCCGGGCCCGGACCGCGCATATAATGCAGTTCCGGCCGGTAGGGATCGAATGCCCGGACGAAGAACTGGCGCCAGAAGGCGCCGATATCGGCAAGCAGACCGGGTTCGCGATCTCGGCCGGCTGCCGGGGCGGGTGAGCGATCCTGACGTGATGGTTGCCATGACGCGGCCCTGCCTGTTTTCGCTCGCGGCTTCTGCCGCGCGGAGCGCCTTTTTGAGACGCCGATCGGCAGTTTTGGCCTGATTTATTAAAAGAAGGTTTCAATTGTCGGGATCCGCCGCCAGCATGGTGTCGACCCGGTAATGATCCGTGGTGAACGGATCGGAAAACGCGCGTGCGCGGTTGCCCTTTGGGGGCCGCGCCGCTACATCAGCGGCAGCAAATTTCCACAAATGCAACGGTTTCAGGGATCGCGATGGCCCGTCAGTTCGTCTATTTCATGCAGGGTTTGACCAAGAGCTACCCGACCCGCAAGGTGCTCGATAACGTCCATCTGTCGTTTTATCCCGACGCCAAGATCGGCGTGCTCGGCGTCAACGGCTCCGGCAAATCGACGCTGCTGCGGATCATGGCCGGCCTCGACAAGGAATATAACGGCGAGGCCTGGGTCGCCGAGGGCGCGCGGGTCGGCTACCTCGAACAGGAGCCGCAGCTCGACGCCAGCCAAGACCGTGCGCGAGAACGTCATGCTGGGCGTCGCCAAGCAGAAGGCGATCCTCGATCGCTACAATGAACTGGCGATGAACTATTCCGACGAGACCGCCGACGAGATGACCAAATTGCAGGACGAGATCGAGGCCGCCGGCCTCTGGGATCTCGACAGCAAGGTCGATCAGGCGATGGACGCGCTGCGCTGCCCGCCCGACGATTCCGACGTCACGCAAACTCTCCGGCGGCGAGCGCCGCCGCGTCGCGCTGTGCAAGCTGCTTGCTCGACCAGCCGGATCTGCTGCTGCTGGACGAGCCGACCAACCATCTCGACGCCGAGTTGGTGTCATGGCTGGAAGGGCACTTGCGCAACTATCCCGGCGCGATCCTGATCGTCACCCATGACCGCTACTTCCTCGACAACGTCACCGGCTGGATTCTCGAACTCGACCGCGGCAAGGGCATTCCCTACGAGGGCAATTACACCGCCTGGCTGTCGCAGAAGCAGAAGCGCCTCGCGCAGGAAGGCCGCGAGGACGTCGCGCATCAGCGCACGCTGGAGCGCGAGAAGGAATGGATCGCGGCCTCGCCGAAGGCGCGCCAGGCCAAATCCAAGGCGCGCTATCAGCGCTATGAGGACCTGCTGAAGCAGGCCAGCGAAAAGCAGACCCAGACCGCGCAGATCACGATTCCGGTGGCCGAGCGGCTCGGCCAGAACGTGGTCGATTTCGAAGGCCTGAGCAAAGCCTTCGGCGACCGCGTGCTGATCGACGACCTCACCTTCAAATTGCCGCCCGGCGGCATCGTCGGCGTGATCGGCGCCAACGGCGCCGGCAAGACCACGCTGTTCCGGATGATCACCAAGCAGGAGACGCCGGACAAGGGCACCATCACCGTCGGCGAGAGCGTGCATCTCGGCTATGTCGACCAGTCGCGCGACAGTCTCGACGGCAAGAAGACCGTGTGGGAGGAAATTTCCGGCGGCAACGAACTGATCCTGCTCGGCAAGCGCGAGGTCAATTCGCGCGGCTATTGTTCGTCGTTCAATTTCAAGGGCGCCGACCAGCAGAAGAAGGTCGGCGCGCTGTCGGGCGGCGAACGCAACCGCGTGCATCTGGCGAAGATGCTCAAATCCGGCGCCAACGTGCTGCTGCTCGACGAACCGACCAACGATCTCGACGTCGATACGCTGCGCGCGCTGGAAGAGGCGCTGGAGGATTTCGCCGGCTGCGCCGTGATCATCAGCCATGACCGCTGGTTCCTCGACCGCATCGCCACCCATATTCTGGCCTTCGAAGGCGACAGCCATGTCGAATGGTTCGAAGGCAATTTCCAGGACTACGAGAAGGACAAGATGCGGCGGCTCGGCCAGGACTTCATCATCCCGCACCGGGTGAAGTACAAGAAGCTGACGCGGTAGACCGGGAGCCCGGCATGGCGGACTGGAGCGCAGAGCAGTATCTCAAATTCGAGGACGAGCGGACCCGGCCGTCGCGCGACCTGTTGGCGCAGATACCGCTTGCCGATCCGCGCAAGGTCGTCGATATCGGATGCGGTCCGGGAAATTCAACCGAGCTTCTGGTCAAGCGCTGGCCGCAGGCGGCGGTGATCGGCATCGATACGTCGGCCGACATGCTGCGGCAGGCGCGCGAGCGGTTGCCGCGGACACACCTTCATCGAAGCCAATATCGCGCACTGGGCGCCGCCTGCAAACACCGACGTGCTGTTTGCCAACGCGATCTTTCAATGGGTGCCCGGCCATCTCAGGCAGTTGCAGCGGCTGCTCGGCGCGTTGCCGCCGGGCGGCGTGCTCGCGGTGCAGATGCCGGACAATCTCGATGAGCCCGTCCATGTGCTGATGCGCGAGGTCGCGCGGCTGGAGCCGTGGCGCGAGACAGCTGGCCGAGAATGCGCGGGTGCGCGACGATCTTGCCGAAGCCGGGCGGATATTACGACGCGCTGGGCCCGCTCTGCACCCGGCTGGAGATCTGGCACACGATCTACAATCACGTGCTCGACGATGCCGCCGCCATCGTGGAATGGGTCAAGGGGACGGGGCTGCGGCCGTTCGTCGATCCGCTGGAGCAGCCCGAACGCAAGCAATATCTCGCCGAATACACCGCGCGCATCGCGGCCAGCTATCTGCCGCAGGCCGACGGCAAGGTGCTGCTGCGGTTTCCGCGGATTTTCATCGTGGCGGTAAGATAAGGGCTGAGGCGACGGCGTTGTTTGAGGGTCATCCCACCTTTTCCACCGGCCACATCTTGATCGGCGACTGATACGGCACGTCGCGCTTGTTGGCCGCGATCTTGATCTGCTCCGGCAAGCCCAGCGGCAGATGAATCGAAATCGCGGCGGTCGAGGGCTTCAGGTTTGGAAAGCGTACGCGCTCGGCCTTGCTCCAGTCGATGTAATCGGCGGAGTCTCCCAAAACTTCCGTTCCTCGGCCTCGGTCTTGAATATCGGGACCGGGTTAGGCTTCTTCATAGATTTGCCGCTCCTTGCGGTGCAAGATCATTAGGTCGGCGTGACACTCTAAATCAGCAGGCAAGAATGCGAGATATCAGGTTTGGGAACGCTCTGAATCGCGTTCTGCTCGCCCTTTTGGTCGTATCGACAATGACGGGCTTGACACCCGCCTTCGCCGCCGACGCCGGCTTCACGCAGTTCATCGCCTCGTTGTGGCCGGAGGCGCAAGCGGCCGGCGTGTCGCGCGCGACGTTCGATGCCGAGACCCGCGGCCTCGAGCCGGATTACAAATTGCCCGACCTGATCCTGCCCGGGCGTCCGGCGACCGGCGCGCCGTCGCAGGCCGAGTTCGTGCAGGTGCCGGCCGACTATGTGAAGGAAGCCAGCATCGCGGCGCTGGCGGCGGAGGGCCAGCGGCTGATGGCGAAATATCGCGTCGCGCTTGACCGCGATCGAAGCGCGCTTCGGCGTGCCCGCCACCATCGTGCTGGCGATCTGGGGCCGCGAAACCGATTATGGCCGCTACACGCTGCCCTATGACGGGTTGCGCGTGCTGGCGACGCAGGCCTATGTCGGCCGCCGCAAGGACAAGTATCGCAACGAGTTCATCCTGGCGCTGAAGATGATCGGCGACGGCGAGGTGACGCGCAAGGATATGCGCTCGTCCTGGGCCGGCGCCACCGGCCTCACGCAATTCCTGCCGTCGGAATTCTACAAGCACGGCGTCGATTTCGACGGCGACGGCCGCCGCGACATCTGGCATTCGGTGCCGGATGCGCTCGCCTCCGCCGCCGCAGCAGCTCGTCAACAAGGGCTGGCAGCCAGGCCTGCGCTGGGCCTATGAGGTGCAGGCGCCCGCCAACGTCGATTGCACCCAGGGCGTGCCGGAGGTGACAAAGCCGATCGGCGAATGGCTGCGCGCCGGTTTCGTACCGGTGCGCGGGCAAAAACTCAGCGCCGCCGAGCAGGCCCAGCCGGCGTCATTGCTGCAGCCCGAGGGCATCTATGGCCCGGCGTTTCTGACCACGAAGAACTACTTCGTGATCAAGGAATATAATTTTTCGGATCTGTACGTGCTGTTCGTCGGGCATCTCAGCGACCGCATGATCGAGCCCGCAACCGTTCGCGACGCCGTGGTCGGCATCGACGCAACTGCGCACCGCCGATGTCGAGGCCATGCAGCGTCAGCTCACGCGGCTGGCTCTCTATGCCGACAAGATCGACGGCAAGGCCGGGATGCAGACGCGCGCGGCGCTCGGCGCGTACCAGAAATCGGCCGGGCTCAAGGTCGATTGCTGGCCGAGCGAAGCGGTGTTGCGTTCGATGAGCGCGGCGCATTGAGAAACAAAAACCCGGCCGAAGCATCGGCCGGGTTTTAAAATCAAGGCGCGGCGAACTAGGCGCCGCTGCGCTCGATCAGTTGCAGACCTCGACGCGGCGGAAGCGCCAGGCGTAACCATCCCAGAAGCGCTCGCGAACGAAACGGCAGGGCGGGGGAGGAGCGTCTTCCACATAGACCGGGCCGCCATAGGCCGGGCGGCTGGCAGCGATGGCGCCGCCGACGATCGCGCCGCCGATGATGCCGCCAGCCACGGCGGCGCCGAGGCCGCGCTGTGCGCTTGCGGGGGTCGCGGCGAGCGAAGCAGCCGCGATCGATGCGACCGCGACGAAGGCAGCAAATGTCTTCTTCATGTCTTGGGCTCTCCTGGAGATGGCGCCTTAAGTCAGCGCCGGGTTTAAGGTGACTCACACGCCGTATTCGAAACTGGCCGTCTCGCTAAAAAGCGCACAACAGTCAATCCCAAGTAAACGTCGACGAGCTGGTCGGCCGAAAAAACGGTTTTTTCAGGCCAAGTTAGAAAACGTCCCCGAAAACACGCTGTTTTCCGGGGACGGCGGTCTTGTTTGAAGCAAGCTGAATGGGTTTAGCCGCACACCCGCACGTTGCGGAACCGCCAGCCATAGCCGTCCCAGAAACGCTGCCGCTGCCAGACGCAGCCGCCATAGCCGGGAGCGGCGACATAGGCCGGCCCGCCGTAATAGCCGTAGCCGGGTCCGTAGTATCCGGGTCCATAACCATAAGGTCCGGTTGGCAATCGCGCCGCCGACAATGGCGCCGCCGATCAATTCCGCCGGCGACGGCGGCGCCGAGGCCACGTTGGGCGTGGGCCGGCGCAGGAGCCGCCACGGCCGAAACGGCCAGGGTGGCGACGGCAGCGAGTGCCATCAATGTTTTCCTCATGGCTTCACCTTTCTCATTGGAAGCGATTGGCAAGGACAGCGGATAAGCAGTCTGTCATGCGAAAGTTTCACATCCCGCTTGAATGATCAATGAACGGAGCTGCCACATTTGACGACGAATGATGGCCGGGCATGGAGCTCTTTTGCGGCGCAGCACCGACGTTCGCGCTGATTCGGAGCGAGGGGAAACGATGACCGGCGCGATAACGGCATTCGGAATCGCGGTCGGCGGTACGCCGCTGATCTGCTGCGCGCTGATGGCGCGGTCGCAGAGCCGCCGCCGCGCGGTCAGCGCATCGTCTCGCGACGGCTGCGGAGGGATGTCGGCAGTGGCAACGATGCCGGTGACGGCGGAAGCCGTTTCCATGCGACCAACAGCGACAATTCTGCACCCGATAATTCGGGCAATCCGAGCGACTCTGGCGACGGCGGGGAAGCCGGCGACGGCGGTGCCGCAAGCGATTGAAACAGCGTGTTGCGCGGACAACGGCGCAGCGCTTTGTCCCACTGCCACAGGCATTTAGATTCATTCCAGTCTGTATCAGGGATCAGTTTGGAATCACTTGAAAAGACGGTTTTTCCTTTTGCATCCTGCCGCGGTCTTAAATATCGAAGGGTGTACGCATCACCGATGAGCCCGCCGCTTTCATGATTGTTTGTTCCTGCAACGTCCTCACTGACCACGATGTCCGCAGCTGCCGTCAGCGCCGCGGAAGATCTTCCGCGCAGCGCCAAGCAGATCTACGGCTGCCTCGGCTGCAGCGCCGAATGTGGCCGATGCGCGCGCACCATCAAGACCATCATCGACGAGGCTCTGGGCGCTTGCGCCAAGGCCTGCTGTTCCGGATGTCCGCACAGCCTGACGCGGAACCGGTTCGCACGCCGCGTTCTCGCTTGAAGGCGCCGCCTGAAATCTCAAAAATGCTTGGATTTCCTGCGTTTCTGCCATTTCTGGCAGGAGGGTTGCTCTCGCGTCGCAATCTGATTTAGAAACGTTCTAAATTAATTCGGAGGCCGATCATGTTGGCCTCGAGAAGCGGAGTGCATCATGCAGGGCGACCCAAAAGTCATCGATTATCTCAACAAGGGCCTGCGCAGCGAACTCACCGCCATCAACCAGTATTGGCTGCATTACCGGCTGCTGAACAATTGGGGCCTGCTGGAGATGGCCAAGCACTGGCGCAAGGAATCCATCGAGGAGATGCAGCACGCCGACCGTTTCACCGACCGCATCCTGTTCCTCGACGGCTTTCCCAACATGCAGGTGCTCGATCCCTTGCGGATCGGCCAGAACGTCAAGGAAATCATCGAATGCGATCTGGCCGCCGAGGTCGCCGCGCGCACGCTCTACCAGGAAGGCGCGACCTACTGCCACAGCGTCAAGGACTACGTCTCGCGCGACCTGTTCGAAAGCCTGATGAAGGACGAGGAGCATCACATCGATTTCCTCGAAACCCAGCTCGATCTGATCGAGCGGATCGGGCTTGAGCTCTACACCCAGAAGCATGTCGGCGGGCTCGAAAGCGAGCACTTCACCCGTGAAGCGGGAGTGCGGGCCGAACTGACCGTCGTCGCTACAACTGCGTCTTGTAGCGCGCCTCGACCACGGCCTGGCTTTCCGGCTCGCCGAGCCTGGTCTGGTCGTGGATCACCTGGCTGATGCTCGGAAGCACCGTGCGTTCGACCCGCGTCTCCGGTGACCACAATTTCGAGCGCATCAGCGCCTTGCCGCAGTGGAAATAGGCCTCGTGCACGGCGATGCTCAGCACCGCGCGCGGCGGCTTGCCGAATTCCTCCATCGACGCCAGCAGCGCCGGCTCCGCCGACAGCTTGCCCTTGCCGCCGACGCGCAGCGTCTCGTCGATGCCGGGCACGAAGAAGATCAGCTGCACGAAGCCGCTGCCCTCGACGATGTTTCTGAAGCTGTCGATCCGGTTGTTGCCGGAGCGATCCGGCAGCAGAAGCTGGTTCGGACCGGTGACGTGGACAAACCCGGATTGCCGCCGCGCGGCGAGGCATCGACGCTGCCGTCGGAACCTGACGTCGCCAGCACGCAGAACGGCGACATCGCGATGAATTTTTTCGCATGCGCGTCGATTTCCGGCCGCGCCTTCGCGATCACGCGCGGCGAGGGTTGTGGATATATCGTCGCGAGATCGCTGGCGGCAAGATCGGTCAAGGGCGTTCTCCGGAAAGAATGCGTGGTGTAACATTTGCCGTGCGGCGGCGCCATGCTTTGCACGCGATGCGGAAACTCACACCGCGTCCGCCGGCACGAAGCAGCTGATCACGATGCCGTCGCGATGATGCACATACCACACCACGGCTTCGCCGACCGGATTGCCGCGGTCGCGGATCACGGCGTGTTCGGGCACCGCCATCCACTGGCCCTCGATCGGAACCCAATAGGCGCCGGCGCGAAAATCATATTCGGTGCGATGGCCGTCGGCGATGTCGCAGCAGGGCACGCCGTTCGGAGCGATCATGCCCTTGAACCAGGCGCGGATATCGGCGGGGACGTTCTCGTATTGCCCGTTGTCGAAGGCGAGCGCCGCGCTCGCCAGCGCGGACAGGCACGCCAGCAGGCCGATCTGCGCGAACCTTCGCATGCGATCCTCCACAGCGCTGCATTCGCATCGTCGTCGCGCGGCGTTGTCGGCGCGTCACGAATCGCACGATTGAATGCGATTAGGCCCGAGCTGTCATGCCGATGCACGCTCAAAAAATAAGCGATGCGCGGCGCAGCAAATTGATGCGCTGCGAAAAACGATGCGGCGTCTCGGAAGCCCGCTTCGTCGGTGGCGAGACCAGACACCCGTGCGGCCTCACATCGCGCGTTGCGGCGCGGTCTGCAGCAATTCCTGCAGTTGCTGCTTGTAGAATGCCGCATTGCCGGTGGTGAGATGGCCGCGCGTCTGCGTGCTGGCCGGGATCAGATAGAGCCGGCCGTTCTTCACCCGTTTCAACGCGGCGTCGGTCACGCCGGTTTCCGGCGGATTGCGTTCGTCGTCGGCGGCATTGATCGCCAGCAGCGTGGCCTCGATCCGCTCCATGCCCGGCGGAGGGATCGTAATCGTGCGAGGCTTCCCATTGATAGATGAAGTCGTTGGCATCGGCGGTGATCGGCATCGCCAGCCGGTCGTCGACCATCTTGTCGGCTTTCGCCGCCGTCGGCGCCAGCGTCTGATAGCCGAGCGTGCCGCCGCCGGTGGCGATGCTGATAGGCGTTGATGGCGTATTTCATCATGCGCGGCTGCGCGGTGTAATTGCCGCCATTGTAGTCGGGATCGTTGCGGATGGTCTCGAGCATCATCCGCCGCAGCATCCAGTTGCGCGCCGCCATCGCGGTCGGCTGCGACGCCATCGGCACCAGCGCGTCCATCATCTGCGGATATTTCACGCCCCAGATCCAGGTATGCATGCCGCCCATCGAATTGCCGATCACCAGCCGCAGATGCTTGATGCCGAGCCCTTCCGTGACCAGGCGATACTGCGCATCGACCATGTCGTCGTAATCGTATTTCGGGAAACGCCGTCTTCATGCCGTCGGACGGCTTGGACGATTGGCCGTGGCCGAGGCTGTCGGGAATGATGATGTAGTATTTCGACGCATCGAGCGGCTGGCCGGGGCCGAACAACTCGCCGGCGAAAGCCGGCGTCAGCATGCTGGCCGCCGAGCCGCCCGAGCCGTGCAGCACCAGCACCGGCTGGCCGGTCGGCTCGCCGATCGTGGTGTAATGCAGCCGCAGTTCCGGCATGGTCTCGCCGGTGTGGAATTTGAAATCCCTGGCGATCCAGTCGCCCTGTTTCGGCGCGGGATAATCCGCCGCAAGCGCGGTAAATGAAGTCATCGCAAAGATCGCCGAAAGTGCCGCGCGCGAATAGTCTCATGATGCGTTTCCCCGGGCCACGGCCGCGTTGCCGGAGCCATCTGGTGCGAACCCGTCACGCCGCGCGCGACGATCCGAGAGGCTTTGCGCTCCGCCCATGCGGTCGATTTTCCGGGAGGCGCGGCTAATGCCGCTACGGCTTGTCCTCGATATCGGTCTCGGGACGGTCGCTGCCGGCGGCGGTCTCGGTGTGCCATTTGCCGTCGGCGGTCTCGTATTCGATCGCCTCGGTGCGGCCCGGCACGCGCTGCTCGGCGGCGGCGCGCTTGGCGGCGGCCAGTGCCGCGGCATGGGTCGCAAAGGCTTCCGAAAACACGCCGTCGACGGTATAGGCCCAGCCGCCGTCATGCTCGACGATCTTGTAGGTGACGTGGGTCATGGGGAACTCGCTTTTTGTTGGCGGAGGCGCGGCGACAGGGGGTGAACGCATCGCCCATTCTATGACAAAATAGACCGCGATGTAGGTTTTTGCAGCCGCCGATCGTCCTTGGTTCGAGGAACCGGGAATCGATCGCGCCGGGCGAAGGAGAAGACAAATGTGCCGCAACATCAAGACGCTGTTCAATTTCGAACCGCCCGCCACCGAAGACGAAATCCAGGCCTCGGCGCTGCAATTCGTGCGCAAGCTCTCCGGCTTCAACAAGCCGTCGCAGGCCAATGAAGCGGCGTTCGACCGCGCGGTGGCGGAAGTCTCGGATTCGGCCCGCCGGCTGCTGGCCTCGCTGCACACCCACGCGCCGGCGCGCGACCGCGAGATCGAAGCCGAGAAGGCCAGGGAGCGCTCGAGGCTGCGGTTCGGCTGAAGCTGGTGGGACGCGCGGCATCTACGGAGCTGCCCTATCCCGCATCCCACCTCACCGGCAGATTGAGCAACCCGCGAAACGCCCAGCCGCCGATCCGCACCGGCTCGGCACTGTCGAGCCGCAAGCCTTTCAGGCGCGCAAAGATGCTGGGCAGCGCCACGTCGGCCACCATCGCGCGCGAGGCGAAGGCGCCGGCGCAATAATGCGGGCCGGCGCCGAACGCGATGCTCTTGGCGGTGTCGCGCCTGATGTCGAACACATCCGGATCGCGAAAGCAGGCCTCGTCGCGATTGGCCGAGCCGAACATGAAGAACACCCGATCCTCCGGCTCGAAATCGACGCCGCCAAAGACCAGGGCTTTGCCACCCGGCGCGGCGACATCCCGATCGGCGCGATCCAGCGCGCATATTCCTCGAACACGTCGAGCCATTTTGCCTTGCCCTCGCGCAGCAGCGCCAGCTGATCGGGATGGGTCAGCAGCGCCCAGACCGTGCCCGAGATGGCGTCGCGCGGCTCGTTCTGGCCGCCCGAGATCGCCAGCTTGATGTTGGCGCGCACGCTGTCGATGCGGCTGCCGGCGGCCAGCAGCACGCTGAGGATCGAGGTGTTGGGATGTTTGGTCACCACCGGAATCATGTCGTCGATCGCGGCATCGATTCCCGCGGTGGCGGCATGGCAGCGCGCCTCGACCTCGCTTGTTGCCGCTGTAATTGGCGATGCCGTCGATCATCGCCTGCGACCACGCGTCCATGTCCTCGAAGCGCATGTTGGTGAGGCCGGTGATGTCCTTCAGGCATTCGGCCGACAGCGGCAGCGCGAACGCCTTGCACAGGTCGGCGCGGCCGGCGGGCGCCAGCGCATCGAGGATGCGGTCGGCATGGGCCTGGAACTGCCTGCTCCAGGTATCGCGCACCGTGCGCGGCGACACCGAAGGAAACATCGCCGCGCGTTCCGACATGTGCGCGTCGCCGTCCTTGCGCATCATGTTGTGGCCCATCAGCGTGTTCATCAGGCCGGCCGGCTGGTGCGAGGAGAACACGTCGATGCGTTTCTCCTGGCTGAAAAGATGTCGTCGCGCCGGGTGAATACCGTCGAGCCGAGTTGCGGCACGAACGCGATCGGCGCGTCGCGTGCGCATCCTCGCCAGATCCGGATAGGGATCGGCCCAGAACGCCGGCACGTCGATGTCGAAATGCGGGGCGTTGGACATGGCGTTTCCGTCGCGAGTGGTCGGCTTTGGCGCGATCATCCGTTAGGAACCCCCGCCGCGCAAGTGCGATCGTGGTCTTGCGTGTCACCGTGTGCGCACCGCGCAACTCTCCACAACCAGCTGTCACCACCCGCGAATGCGGGTGGCCCAGTGCGCCGCGGCCTCTCGCTTCCATCGCTGGCGCCCAGGAATACTGGGTCGCCCGGTCGAGGCCGGGCGATGAGGGGTGTGAATGTTGCAAGTCCGGTGCGCCGCCTCGCCCTTCACACCGCCCGATAGCCGCCATCCGCCATCACGATCGAGCCCGTGACGTAAGCCGACAGATCCGACGCCAGGAAGATTGCCGGCCCCACGATGTCTTCCGGCTTTCCCGCGCGTCCGAGCGGGGTGTGGTCGATGAACATCTTCACCGCATCCGGATTGCTGGCGCGGGTGCCGGCGTTGAGCGGCGTCTCGATGAAGCCCGGGCCGATGGCGTTGACGCGCACGCCGTCCTTGCCGAGCTCGGCGGCCAACGCCTTGGTGAAGCCGAGCACGCCATGCTTCGACGCGGTATAGGCCGGCGAACTCGGCTGGCGCACATGCACGAACGACTGGATCGAGCCGATATTCACGATGCGCCCTTTTGCAGCGCGCAAGGGTGCGAGAAACGCATGGGTCACGTTGAAGACGCCGGTGAGATTGATCGCGATGATGTCTTCCCAATCCCTGATCACGGCGTCGGCCGCACCCAGCATGCCGTTGCGCCGCGCGATGCCGGCATTGTTGACCAGGATCGTGACCTCGCCGACCTGTTCGGCGATGCGTTTGGCGACCGCGACACAATCCTCGCGCCGGGTCACATCGAGCGCGAAACTTTCGGCTTGGCCGCCGGACCTGCGAATTTCCTGCGCTGCTTCGGCGGCCGCCGCTTCGTTGAGGTCGAGCAGCGTCACCTGGGCGCCCTCGTGGGCATAGCCCGATGCGATCGCGCGGCCGATGCCGGAGCCCGCGCCGGTGATGACCGCGATATGGTTCTGGAGAAGGGGCATGGTGAGGTTCCTCGGTGCTTTCCGGTTTTGAGATTCGATACAGACCAGGCCGTGAACTCACTCGAGCTGCTGTCGTAGATCGTCCAGGAACATCACAGACGTCCCTTTCCCAGTAGTCCGGCCGGCAGTTCAGCATCCCCTTTCCGGCTTTTCTCGAATCATTTAGGTCTTCTGTTTATTCGGAAATCTTGACAATGAACCGTCAACAGCGCCGGGCGGCCTCTAAATTCGGGAAACTTTCCGGCGGTTCGTCAAACACAGCGTCAGCTTTCGCCGAGGCCGGCCTCCGACATTTCCAGTCGGGCCAATTCCCACAGGCTGAAAACTGCTTCCGGCAAGCCCTGGCGATTGATGCCGATCACGCGGATTCATTGCATTTGATGGGCGCAATCGCCTTTCAACGGCGGCAATACGATATTGCCGTGGAATGGATAGCCAAAGCGATCAGACAAACCCCGGCGCCCGAATACCTCTCCAGCCTCGGGACCGCCCTCCAGCACCAGGGACGGCACGAAGAGGCGCTCAAGGCGTACGATAAGGCACTGCTTCTAAAGCCCAACGATCCGGAGCTATGGAAGAATCTCGCCAATGTGCTGATAGAACTGGATCGCCTCGGTGAAGCGGAACTGGGTCTGCAACGGGCGCTCAAGTTAAATCCGCGCTATCCGGACGCCACGTACATCTACGGAACCCTGCTTTTCAATTCGGGACGACTTGACGAAGCGGTTGATTACCTCACCCGTTCGGTTGATTACCTCATCCACTCGAACGAACTGCATCCGAACCGGGCGGCTACACTGCGCAGCCGCGCCCTGGCGTTGCAGCGCCTGAAGAGGTTCGACGAAGCCCTTTCAGACAATATGCAGGCGCTGACGTTGGAGCCTGACCATGGCGAAACACAAAATAACCTCGGCAGCGTCCTTCAGTCGCTCGGCCGGATCGAAGAGTCCCTGATATGGTTCGACAAAGTGCTCGAACGCCGCCCAAATTACGTTGCGGCGCTCAACAACAAGGCCTTTTCGCTCGGTCAACTTCATCGTTTTGAGGAAGCCTTCGCGTGCTACGATAGATCAAGAGCCGTCGATCCGAACAATCCTCTGACAGAATGGAATTTGTCGCTTCTGCATATGCTGACCGGGAATTTCGAGGCCGGCTGGATCGGCCGTGAATCTCGCTGGAAGGCTCCGACACTCGGAATGGTCGATCCAAAATTTTCTCAACCGCTATGGTTGGGAGACCGATCCATCGCGGGAAAGACCATCCTCCTCCATGCAGACGAGGGGATCGGGGACTCAATTCAGTTCGCTCGCTACATACCGATGGTGGCCGCTCTGGGCGCGCGCGTCATTCTCGCGGTTGCAAATCCGGTCCAGCCCCTGCTTTCCGGGATACCCGGCGTTTCGCAATGCTTGCCGATACCGTCCGCGCTGCCGGCGTTCGAACTCCATTGCCCGATGTCCAGCCTGCCGCTGGCGTTCGGTACGCGAATTGAAACGATTCCGTCGGCGGTGCCCTACCTTGCTCCAGCGCCGCATCCGCGTCGACAGGCATGGGAAAGCCGGCTTGGACCTCGCGACAAGCTCCGCGTCGGTCTCGTTTGGTCCGGCAACCCGGGTCATATGAACGATCGCAACCGGTCAATTCCCCTGCACGTGCTGTCCTCGATCCTGGACCTCGACGCGACGTTCGTCAGCCTGCAGAAGGACCCGCGGCCCGATGACAAGGCGGTCCTTCTCGAACGGACCGAGATCGTCGACCTGACCGCTGATCTCACCGATTTCGTCGAGACCGCGGCCTTGATCGGATGCCTCGATCTCGTGATCACCGTGGACACCAGCGTCGCCCATCTCGCCGGCGCGCTTGGATGTCGGACCTGGATCCTGCTGCCCTATGCGCCGGACTACCGCTGGCTGCTCGATCGCGACGACAGCCCCTGGTATCCGACGATGCGATTGTTCCGGCAGACCGAAAACCGCGAATACGTCAGCGTCGTCGATCAGGTGCGAAGCGAGCTGCTGACGCTGGCTGCCGCGAAATAGTCTCATCATTGCAAGCCAACGGGTCGCGCGATCGCACGCCTGATCACAAACTCCGGGTGCCCACCATGCTGTTGCGATTGCGCTCGGCACGATCCTGAATACGATGGCGTACCGGCCGCAACAGGAGGTTCGCGATGGCCCTCGACACCGACAAGATCGACGACACGGCGCTGGCGCTGCTCTATCTGACGCTGCACGACGGCTACAGGGCCTGGAAAGGCTTTGACTGGGGAGTGCTCGGCCGCCTGCACGACAAGGGCATGATCGGCGATCCCGTCGGCAAGGTGAAATCGGTGGTGTTCACCGATGAAGGACTGGAGCGGGCGAAGGCGCTGTTTGAGGAAATGTTCGAGAAGTGACGTAGCTTGCAGGATGAGTTGAGCGACCGCGTCCGCCGAAGCTCAACAAGCGGAGGGGAAGCGAAACCCATCGTGACAACGGCGGCTTGCGATGGGTTTTGCGAGGGCTCAACTCATCCTACGGGCTATGCCCTTCGGCCGAAATTTTCCAGTTTGGCACGGCGTTTCAACGAGTTGTCCCTGCGAACGCAGGGACCCATACGGCGCGGACTCTCGTTTTAGCGCTGCAGCAGAGGCTCTTTTTCACTTTTGAGGCCAGGGGTTATGGGTCCCTGCGTTCGCAGGGACGACCTGCTGAGAGCTCGTGCGATGCCGCGATCCCATCGGCGCCGCGTGCGAAACCGCTTTGCCCATCCGGCCCATCGGCTACACTCGGTCAGGCGCGACTCAATCGGCGTCGCGACGCCATTCACAAAATTCCGGGGGACCGTTCCAATGAAGCCATCATCCGCCATTCGTGTCGCGCTGCTCGCGCTAACCGCTGTCGCCGGCGCCGTCATCTCCTCCGCCGCCCGTGCCGACGAGGGCTTCGTGGCGCTCACGATCTACAAGGCGGGATGGATCATCGGCGGCTCCGGCGGCGGCGGCATGCTGAATTTTCACGGCCGGAGCTATCCGCTGTCGGCCGGCGGGCTGGACTACGGCCTGGTGTTCGGCGGATCGAAGACCGAGCTGCGCGGCCGGGTCAGCCACATCAGCCGGCCCTCCGATGTCGCCGGCGTCTATGGCGCGGCCGGCGCCGGCCTCGCGGTCGGCGGCGGCGCCCGCGCGATCGTGCTGACCAACCAGAAGGGCGCGGTGCTGGAATTGTCCGGCCGCCAGGTCGGGCTGATGGCGAATGTGGATCTGAGCGGGTTGGCGATTACGTTGAAATAGCGCTGAGAGAGATCAGCCAATTCTGAGTTCCATTTCGTAAGCCCGTCATAGGGTTGGTTAGCCAACGGGCGCGCGCAATGCGTGGTCCGATGACAGGCTTTGCGTAACCCACCGTCTCTCCCGCGCGAGCGAGGCGGGCGTCATCTCGGGGAACAAACCCGCTCGTTGCGGTTTATCGCCAACGGTCCGAAAATCGGGAGATTTCGATGAATCTGGCAAAGATAATGTTGGCGGGCGCCATGCTCGCGGCCGCCCCTTCGGTGACCATGGCACAGCAATCGTTGACGGGAACGATCACCACCATCGATCGGATCAGTGGGACCATCGGCATTCAGCAGGCGCAAGGCGGCACCGTCGGAGCTGGTTCCGGCGGAGCCACCGAACAGCAATTCAAGGCACCCCCGGGCTCGCTGGACAAATTGCACGCCGGCGACAGGGTTACCTTTTCCGCCACTGAAAGCGGCGGGAAGAAGACCATCACGAAAATCGAAAGCCAGTAGTTTGCAGGATGGGTCGAGCGACCGCGTTCGCCGAAGCTCAACGAGCGAAGGCGGAAGCAAACCCATCGTGACAGCTGCGACTCGCGACGGGTTTCGCAAGGGATCAGCCCATCCTTGCTACGGGCTTCATCCAAGATCCTTTTCTTGATCAACCCGCATGAGAAGCGTCATGCGGATTTCGCGGTGTTTCCCCGGATGTCGCTGTGCTGATCCGGGCCACGCTGGCTACTTTCAGTTGAAGGACTAAGGTAGCTCTGGGAGACGTCAATAAGAAAGGCCGGGCTTTCGCCCGGCCGTTTGCATTTCCGATGGATGCCCGGGTCAAGCCCGGGCATGGCGCGAAGAGAGGCGGTGTCTCACAACACCCGATTGCTCTCCTTCACCTTCTCCGCATCCAGATACACGCTGCTCCCCATCTCCCTGAATTTTGCCGACATCTGCGCCATGCCATCCTCGATGGTGCCACTGATGCTCAGCCCCACACCCGCCGGATCGTTCAACGTCGCCGCATAATCCCGCACGTCCTGCGTGATCTTCATCGAGCAGAATTTCGGGCCGCACATCGAGCAGAAATGCGCGACCTTGTGGGCGTCCTTCGGCAGGGTTTCGTCGTGGAAGCTGCGCGCCGTTTCCGGATCGAGCCCGAGGTTGAACTGGTCCTCCCAGCGGAAGTCGAAGCGGGCGCGGGAGAGCGCGTCGTCGCGCAGTTGCGCCGCCGGGTGGCCCTTGCCGAGATCGCTCGCGTGCGCGGCGATCTTGTAGGTGATGACGCCGACCTTGACGTCGTCGCGGTTGGGCAGGCCGAGATGCTCCTTCGGCGTCACGTAACACAGCATGGCGCAGCCGAACCAGCCGATCATGGCGGCGCCGATGCCGGAGGTGATGTGGTCGTAGCCCGGTGCGATGTCGGTGGTCAAAGGCCCGAGCGTGTAGAACGGCGCCTCGCCGCATTCCTTCAGCTGCTTGTCCATATTGATCTTGATCTTGTGCAGCGGCACGTGGCCGGGGCCCTCGATCATGACCTGGCAGCCCTTCTTCCACGCGATCTGGGTCAGCTCGCCCAGCGTCTCCAGTTCGGCGAATTGGGCGCGGTCGTTGGCGTCGGCGATCGAACCCGGGCGCAGGCCGTCGCCCAACGAAAACGACACGTCATATTTGCGCATCAGGTCGCAGATTTCCTCGAAATGCGTATAGAGGAAACTTTCCTTGTGATGCGCCAGGCACCACTTCGCCATGATCGAGCCGCCGCGCGACACGATGCCGGTGACGCGGTTGGCGGTGAGGTGGATGTAGGGCAGCCGCACCCCGGCGTGGATGGTGAAGTAATCGACGCCCTGTTCGCACTGTTCGATCAATGTGTCCTTGTAGAGCTCCCAGGTCAGTTTGACCGGATCGCCTTCGCATTTCTCCAGCGCCTGGTAGATCGGAACCGTGCCGATCGGGATCGGCGCATTGCGCAGAATCCATTCCCGGGTGGTGTGGATGTTGCGGCCGGTCGAGAGGTCCATCACGGTGTCGGCGCCCCAGCGGATCGACCACACCATCTTGTCGACTTCTTCCTCGACCGACGATGTCACCGCGGAGTTGCCGATATTGGCGTTGATCTTGGTCAGGAAATTGCGGCCGATGATCATCGGCTCCAACTCGCCATGGTTGATGTTGCAGGGGATGATGGCGCGGCCGCGGGCGATTTCGGAGCGCACGAATTCCGGGGTGACGAACGCCGGCACCGAGGCGCCAAAGCTTTCGCCGTCGGCCAATGCGGCCTCGGCGCGTTCGAGTTGCACCTTGCGGCCGAGGTTCTCGCGGGTGGCGACGTAGATCATCTCCTTGGTGATGATGCCCGCGCGCGCGAACTCCAATTGCGTGATCATGTGGCCGTCGAGGCCGCGCAGCGGCTTGTGATGCGCGGTGAAAGATTTGGCGGCATGCGAGGCGCCGACATTGCCGTTGTCTTCCGGCTTGATGTCGCGGCCCTGATATTCCTCGACCCCGCCGCGCTGCTTGACCCAGGCGATGCGCGGGCGCGCCAGCCCGGCATTGACGTCGATGGTGACGGCGGGATCGGTGTAGGGACCGGAGGTGTCATAGACAGGAAGATTGGGCTCGCCGGCGCCCTCGCTGAGGATGATCTCGCGCAGCGGCACCCGTACATCGGGGGCTTCATCGGGCGTGACCCAGATCTTGCGCGACGAGGGCAGCGGCCCGGTGGTGACGGCGGGAAGCGTGGTGTCGGGGTTGGAGCGGATGTTCATGGTGTATCCTCCTGTGAATTTTGTTCGTCATTCCGGACGGACCGCGGGACGCGGACCGATCCGGGATCTGGAAGTTCGATTCGTTGCGCGAGAGCCCCCATCCGTCGCGCTCTGGCGAGCGCGCCACCCTCCCTCGCAAGCGGGAGAGGGGAAGAAGTGCGTTCTCGAAAGCTGGAGGTGAAAGAAACAGGCGCAGCGCGCTCCCTCTCCCGCTTGCGGGGGAGGGTTGGGGTGGGGGTTTGTCCGGGAGATGCTTGCCGGTTGTCGTTCATCTCACGCGGTCTCCACGTTCTGGCCGAGCCAGGCGCGCACCCGCGCGTCCGGGTCGGCATTTTGGGTGACGTCGCTGACCACGGCGATGCTATCGGCGCCGGCGGCAAAAATCGCGGGCGCCTGTTCGAGCTTGATGCCGCCGATCGCGACCAGCGGGATCGCGCCGATGCGTTGCTTCCATTCGCTGATTTTGGCGATGCCCTGCGGCGCGAAGCGCATCGATTTCAGCGTGGTCGGAAAGATCGGCCCCAGCGCGATGTAATCGGGTTTGGCGCGCAACGCGGTTTCGAGCTCGGCGTCGTCATGGGTGGAAATGCCGAGCGTGAGGCCGGCGTCGCGGATCGCTTTGAGGTCGGCGTCGGCAAGGTCCTCCTGGCCGAGATGCAGATGTTTGGCGCCGGCGACGATGGCCGCGCGCCAGTAATCATTGACGACAAGCTTGGTCGCCGTGCCGCCGATGACAGCCAGCGCGTCGGTCACGATCTGCAGCGCCTCGGAGTCGTTCAAATCCTTGGCGCGCAGCTGAATGGTGCCGACGCCGAGCGCGGCGAGGCGCGCGACCCAGGCGACGCTGTCGACAACGGGATAAAATTTATCAGGATACGGCATGCCAGAACGGGGTCCCGATGACTGGAGTGGAAGGAGAGGCGAAATCGCGGGCTTCCATCAGCCCGGCTTCATAAGCGGTGCGGCCGGCGTCGACGCCGAGGCGAAACGCGGACGCCATCGCGACCGGGTCGGCGGCTTTTGCAATGGCGGTGTTCAGCAGAACCGCGTCATAACCGAGCTCCAGCGCCTGCGCGGCATGGCTGGGCGCACCGAGGCCGGCATCGACCACCAGCGCGATGTCGGGCAGCCGGTCGCGCAGCAGCTTCAGCGCATCGGGGTTGATGATGCCGCGGGCCGAGCCGATCGGCGCCGCCCATGGCATCACCACCCTGCAGCCGGCATCGACCAGCCGCATCGCCACACTTAGGTCTTCGGTGCAGTAGGGGAACACCTCAAACCCGTCCTTGATCAGGATCGAGGCGGCCTCAATCAGGC
Source organism: uncultured Alphaproteobacteria bacterium (assembly GCA_963734795.1). GTDB lineage: Bacteria > Pseudomonadota > Alphaproteobacteria > Rhizobiales > Xanthobacteraceae > Bradyrhizobium. The sequence continues at coordinate 825,729 of CAVTIW010000001.1, read as the reverse complement.
CGACCAGGTCAGGCTGCAGCGTGTCGTTGTCGGCGATCACTTCGAGCTTGATCCACGAGGTCGCAAACAATTCGCGCGCCAGTTTGGCTGTGGTGACGGCCTCGCGCACGCTGCGGCAGCCGGCGGTGTTCGGCAGCACCGTTACCTCGAGCTCGCGGATCAGCGACCAGAACGCGTCGCCGGTCTTGCCGCCGGCGGCCTCGCGCCGCAGCGACACCGTGACGATCTGCGCCCCCGAGGCGCGGATCGCCGCCTGCATGATCGCCGGCGACGGATACAGCGCGCTGCCGATCAAGAGCCGGGAGGAAAAGGTCTTGCCGTAGAAGTTCAGCATGGGGTTAGCATCCTTGCTGCTTGCGAACGGGCGGGCGGCCGCGCTTTGCCTCACCTCTCCCTGCGTGCGGGGAGAGGTCGGAGGCGGCGCGTAGCGTCATCTCCGGGTGAGGGGGCGTCTTGTTTGAACACCGACGTCGGCTTTTTCTTTGACGCCCCCTCACCCCAACCCTCTCCCCGCGCGCGGGGAGAGGGAGTGCTGCGGCGATGTCGTGCATCTCACTTGCTTCACTCATCTCACCCTCCCTGCCGCGGCGTGATGATCTCGATCTCGTCGCCGTGCTTGAGCTCAGTCTGGGCCCAGCGGCTGCGCGGCAGCACGTCGATAATTCAGCGCGATCGCAAAATGCGTGCCCTCGTATTCGAGCTCGCCGAGCAGCGCGTCGACGTGGGACGACGCGATCTCGCGCTGCTCGCCATTGATCGTCACGCGCATTGCATCACCTCGTTGTCGATCACGCCGCGTTCGACATAGCCGAGCGTCAGCTCCGCCAGCGCCGGCGCCAGCAGAAAGCCGTGGCGGTAAAGTCCGTTGACCGCGATCGTGTGATTGTCGAACCGAAATGCGCGGCAGATTGTCGGGGAAGGCCGGGCGAAGCCCCGAGCCGAATTCGACGATCCGCGCCTCGGCGAACGCCGGATGCACCGCATAGGCCGCGCCCAGCAGTTCCAGCGCCGAGCGGACGCTGACGCCGGTGTCTTCGGCCTCGATCGAGGTCGCGCCCAGCATGAAGCGGTTGTCGCCGCGCGGAATCACATAGAGCGGCCAGCGCGGATGGATCAGCCGCACCGGACGCGCCAGTTCGACCTCGTCTGTCTCGATGATGATCATCTCGCCCTTGACGCCGCGCAGATCGCTCTGGGTGTCGCGTGCGACAACGCCGCGGCAATCGATCACGATGCCGTCGATCGCGTCGGGCTCCGCGTCGCTGTTGAATTGGATGGTGCCGCCGGCGGCGATGAAGCGGGCGTGCAGTTCCGGCAACACCCGTCGCGGCTCGACATGGCCTTCGTCGGCATAGAACAGGCCGTCGCGAAAACGGCCCTCGAGCGAGGGTTCGAGCGCGGTCACGGCGGCGGCGTCAAGCCGCCGGTGGCCGGACGTCAGCTTGGCAAAACGCTCGAAGTCGGCGCGGTCGCGCGAATGGGCCACCACCAGCGAGCCGTTGAACGGGGTGTGCGGAAAGTTCTCGCGCCAAAGCGCCAGCGAGCGGATGCCGAGCCTGCTGATGACGGGTTCGGAGGCTTCGGCCTCGCACCACGGCGCCAGCATGCCGCCGGCCCAGTAGCTGGTCGACTGCGTCATCGCGGCGTCGCTGCGCTCGTGCAGCGTGACCGCGCGGCCGGCCTGCGCGAACAGCAGCGCCTGCCAGGCGCCGGCAATGCCTGCGCCGATGACGGAAATGGGAGATTCCCCCCGCTGCGCGACGGGCAATGGCCCGCGCTGTGACTCCGAACCCTGAAACATCCCTGTCCCTTCGCCGGCATGACCCGGATCAGGTTCAAAGGGTCACCGCGGTCTCGCACCTGCGAACAGGCTTGAGCTTGCGGTCTCTCAGCTCCTCATCGGAGCTCCCCTCGGAACGGAGTTAATGTAGGCCGATGGTGTGGGGTGTCAACGCGTCTGTCGCGGGAACTGCACTGAACGCGCACGGGATCTACTGGCCTCGGAACCGGCTCGGCACTGGCGTCGGCGGCATCTTTGGTCCGGCTTGCCGGATGCGTCCACGCCGCTGGCGTTTTGTCGACTTCGTAATAGCCGCGCGGCGTAATAGGCACGGCGCGGTTGTGGTCGCCATTGGCGGCGCGATAGGCGCCGGCGAGATATTTCACGCGCATAGGTCAGATTGGTGTTGGGATCGCGCAGTCCGGCGGCGTCGCCGGTGTAGCCGAGGCTGCGCGCGGTCGCGAGCTTGATCTGCATCAGGCCGATGGTGCCGCCGCGTCCGACCAGCGCCGGCCGGTAACCGCTTTCGCGCACGATCACGCGATGCACCAAAGCTTCCGGCAGGCCGTTGGCCCTGGCATGGGTGGTGACCAATTCATCGTAGTCGGCATGCTGGGCCGACGCGATCTGCGGAAACAGCAGCGCGGCCATGGTGACAAGCCAGGCGAGGGACAGCAAGGATTTCATCTGGGCGGCCTCGGGCGTGCGGGGCGGAATCCATCAACCCAACGCCTATCCGCCCTGATTGTTGCAACCGCCGGGCGGTGATGTGGCCAAAACCCGGCTTTTGCCCGCGACTTGTTCCCCCGAGCCCGGCCGGATTTACCAAGAATTATGCCTGACGTGCTTCGATCCCCGGGAATCCGAGGGAATCCGACCGCGCCGATGACCATCTCCGTTGCCCATGGCGCCGAGGCCGCAAGCCCGATGCGCGGCCTGCTGCCGCTTTGGGTCGGCAGTCGGCGTCTATGCGCTGTTTCTCGTGGCCGGAAACCGGCTGCTGATCGATCCCGATACGATGTGGCAGATCACGGTCGGGCAGTGGATCCTGGACCATCGCGCGGTGCCGCAGACCGACGTCTATTCCTTCACCATGCGCGGCCAGCCCTGGATTTCGACGCAGTGGCTGGCGCAGGTGCTCTACGCCAAAACCTATGCGATCGCCGGCTGGAGCGGGCCGGTGGTGCTGGCGGCCGGTGCGATCGCGGCGACGTTCGCGCTGCTCACCAAATTCCTCAGCCGGCGCCTGCCCGAAAGCACGACGCTGGTCTTGATCGCCGCGGCGCTGGCCCTGTCCGTGCCGCATCTGCTGGCGCGGCCGCATGTATTGGCGATGCCGGTGATGGTGGCGTGGGTCGGCGGGCTGATCGCGGCGGCGGACCGGCGCGGCGCGCCGTCATTCTGGCTGGCTTCCACTGATGGCGCTGTGGGCCAATCTGCATGGCGGCTTTGTGTTCGGCCTGGTGCTGATCGCGCCGATCGCGCTCGATGCGGTGTGGAACGCCGCGCCGCGGTTGCGGAAATCATTGACCCTGAAATGGGCGGCGTTCGCGGTCGCGGCGTTGCTGGCCAGCTGCTGCACGCCCTATGGCTGGGATTCGCTGCTGGCCTCGCAGAAGATTCTCGAACTCGGCGCCGCGCTGCCGCTGATCATGGAATGGAAGCCCGCGGATTTCGGCAGCCTCGGGGCGCTCGAGATCTGCCTGCTGCTCGGCATCGGGCTTTCGCTGTTGCGCGGCATCAAGCTGCCGCCGCTGCGCATCGTGCTGCTGTTGGGATTGCTGCACATGGCGCTTTCCCAGGGCCGGGCCGCCGAAATTCTGGCGCTGCTGGCGCCGCTTGTCCTCGCCGCTCCGCTGGCAAAACAGATCGGCGGCGCCGAGCTTTCATATCCAGGCGCCGCGCCGCCGCTGCGCGGGGTGCTGTTCGCCAGTGTCGCGATCGCGCTGATGGCGGGAACGTTCGCTTTTGCATCGGTGCATCGCTTCGAGCCGCACCCCCATGGCGCGCCGGTCGCCGCGGTGGTCGCGCTGAAGAAACTGAATCTCGCGCGGGTGTTCAACGACTACGATTTCGGCGGCTATCTGATCGCCAATGGCGTCGCACCCTTCATCGACGGCCGCACCGAACTCTATGGCGAGAAATTCTTTGTCGACCACAACGCTGCCAGTGGATTGATGGAGCCGGAAAACCTGTTCCGGCTGCTGGACCAGTACAAGATCGAGGCGACGCTGATGCGCACCCAGAGTGCAGCGACCAAGCTGCTCGATCACATCGACGGCTGGCAGAAGGTCTATGCCGACGATATCGCCACCATCCACGTCCGCAAGGCCGGCGCGGTGCATAGCGTCGAGCCCGCGGTTGATCCCGCCTCGAAGTGAGCACCAGCCATCCGAGGCCGGCAGGCAATCGGCATCAAAAAGTTGTCCCGCCGCCGAACATGAATTGCTGTACGATGTCGTACTTGCCCTTGGTGATCGGGATCGCGTAGTCGAAGCGCAGCGGCCCGAACGGAGACGCCCAGATGATGCCGACACCGACGGAGGTGCGGATGACATTGGTATCGTCGTACACCATCGCGCACTTACAAGGGCTGCCGTTGACCAGGCCGTTGATCTCGCCGGTCTGGGCCCATGATGTCGGCCCCTGATAGTCCCACAGCGACCCGGCGTCGGCATAGATCGCGCCCTTGAGACCGACCTCCTTCGGCAGGAACCAGAACGGCATCTGCAACTCGGCCGACGCACCCCAATATTTGGTGCCGCCCAGCGCATCGCCGGTTCCGGTATAGGGGAAGAAGGTCAGATCGCGCGGACCTATCCCGTCCGGCGCAAAGCCGCGGACAAGGTTGGGACCCATCTGGAACTGGTCGAGCATACGAAGCTGACTGTCGCCGACGCTGTTGAGCGTGCCGCCCTGGAGGTGGATCAGCCCGACGACATCGGCAACCAGCGGCGCATAGTATTTGCCGTCGATCGTGGATTTCAGGTAGCTGACGTCGCCGCCGACACCGGCGAAGTCCTGCTTGAAGTCGATCAGCAGGCCGTCGGTCGGATTCTTGTTGTTATCGAGGGTATTGTAGTCCAGCGAATAGCCGACCGACGAAGTCAAGGTCGGGCCGTTGGCCAGTTCCTGCCGAACCGGCAGTGAAGACTCTCCGTCGGACAAACAGCCCGGATACAGACCGTTCTGGGCATTGCCGGTGGGATCAGTGCCGCCCAAAACCTGATTGATGTAGGCCGGCGTCGGATTATATGCCAACCCGGCTGCATTGGTCGGGGCAATGTTGTTACAATTGTCGAGCGTGCTCGGCAGCGTGATCGACTGCTGATAGAGCGAATAGCGAAGCTGCAGGGACAGATCCTCGCGCAAGGCGAAACCGAGTCGCGGAGAGAATCCGATCGTATTGGTGCCGTACGAAATGTATTCGTTGGCAAGCTGCTCGCGCCAGTACACGTCAAGACCCAGCGCGACCCGGTAGTCCAGCAGATAGGGCTCGACAAACGACAGCGAGACCCCGCGCGCGTATTCGCCGTAGGTCACCGCCGCTTTCGCGAACAGGCCGCTGCCCATGAAGTTGCGCTCGGAAACGCTGACCTCGGCGAGCGGACCGTCGGTCGTCGAGTAACCACCGGACACCGAGAAGTCGCCGGTGGATTTCTCCTCGAGATCGACATCGAGAATCACGCGATCGCTCGAGGATCCGGGCTCGGTGGTGATTTTCACGGTCTTGAAGAAATCAAGGTTCTTGAGCCGGCGCTCGGCGCGATCGACCAGCGCATGGTTGTAGGCATCGCCCTCGGAGATATCGAATTCGCGGCGGATCACATAGTCGCGGGTGCGGGTATTGCCGCGTATATTGATGCGCTCGATGTAGGTCCGCGGCCCTTCGTCGATGGCGAAGGTGATTGAAACGGTATGCGCGTCGAAATTGCGGTCGCCGCGCGGGTGCACGATTGCAAAGGCGTACCCCCGCCGCGAGGCCTCGATCTGCATCTCCTCGACCGACTTCTCGAGCGCCTCGGCGTTGTAGAGCGATCCGACAGAGACCCGCGAGAAACGGCTCAGTGAATTTCCGTCCAGCGTGCTGATGCTGGACTGGAAATTGACCGACGCCACCCGGTACTGCTGGCCCTCCTCGATCTTGAAGGTCACCAGGAAGCCCTTGCGCGCCGGATCGTATTCCGTCAGCGCGGCCACCACCTGCACGTCGGCAAAACCGTGCTTCAAGTAATAGCGGCGAATCAGGTCGCGATCGGCCTCGACCCGGTCCGGGTCGTAGACGTCACCGCCGCCGAGGAAGCTCAGCAGATTCGATTCGTGCGTCTTGATGATATCCTTGAGGCGATACGACGAATAAGCGTTGTTGCCGACGAACTTGACCGACTTGACGCCGGTTTTCTCCCCCTCGGTAATGGTGAAAACGAGATCGACGCGGTTGTTCGGCTGTTCGATGATTTCAGGGTTGACGTGGACGTCATAGCGGCCGGAGTGGCGATAGATCTCGGCGATGCGCAGCGCGTCGGACTGCACCATGGGACGCGACAGCGTGCCACGCGGCTTGGATTGGATTTCCGACGAAAGCTGCTCGTCCTTGATCTTCTTGTTGCCCTCGAAGGCAACCCGCCCGATCACCGGGTTTTCGACCACCGTCACCACCAGATGACCGCGCGCCTGGTTGATTTTCACGTCCTGGAACAGGCCGGTCTCGATCAGGGCCTTCAGGCCGTCATCGATTTGGCTCTGGTCGAGGCGCCCGCCGGGACCCGGCTTGAAATAAGACCGGATGGTCTCGACTTCGACGCGCCGGTTACCTTCGACCTCAATCGAAGAAACGGTCTGGGCGACGGCGGGCGACGACACCAGCATGGCCGACAGCGGGGTGGCAAACATCATCAGGGCGGCAACCAAGCCCCCCCGCACTCGCATTCCAACATTCATCCGCAACGCGCCCTTGTTGTTCCGGACAGCCGGTACGCTGCGAGTGTGGCCAAGAAATCTCCAAAATGTTTCCAATCATTTTAAAATGTTGCTCGATGGCGATCAAAGCTGCCAAACGCTCAGTTTGCTGGCGGTGCTCGCGATCTCGGTGGAACAGCGAGCGCTGTCCCGCGTCCGGGACACGGGGTCATTGCCGTTCAAAAAACTCATTTCTCGCCAACAATTGCCGCAAGCACGGAGTGCTGGTATCCGACAGCAAGCCTGTCCGATCGCTTTCAAACCCTTCAGCACCGCCAAGCCTTCAGTACCAAAGAGCAAAGGGAGATGCGCCATGGCCAGAACAGATTTCGGCTATTTGCCTCGCGGAAACCCTTGCGCCCAATGTGGCGAGCCGATCGCCGCGCCGGAGTGGATTGAAAACGGCGCGCGCCGCATTTCATATCTCTGGCATTGCCAGGCCTGCGACTACCGGTTCGAGGCGGTGGCCTATTTCGACGCGTCGAAATCGGATCGCAGCGCTATCGCGGCCTGACGCTATCGCGCTCGAGAATTTCGGTTTCGCGCTCAGGCCGCCGACTGCCGGCTCCGCTGGCGTACCGGCAGTTGGATGCGGACGATCAATCCATGCGGCTGCCGGTCATTGAGTGACAGCTCACCGCCGTGCGCCAGCACGATGCTGCGCGCGATCGAAAGGCCGAGGCCGAAGCCCGCGGTCTCATCCATATTCCGGGCGTCGTCGCCGCGCACGAACGGCTCGAGCATGACATCCTTGCGCGCATCGGAGATGCCGGGACCATCGTCCTCGACCTCGATCGTCACGGTATCCGACAAAACCTCGAGGCGGATGGTGGCCTCGGCACCGAACCTGACCGCGTTCTCCACGAGGTTGGTGACGCTGCGATGCAGATCGTCGGGCCGGACTGTGGCCATGGCGTGTTCCGGGCCGTCGTAGACGACCTTGTGTCCCATATCGGCGAATTGATCGGAGACGAGCTGCAGCGTGGTCGCGATATCGACCAGCGTCATGGATTCGAGCTTGCGGTCGTTGCGCAGGAACGAGAGCACGGACTCCAGCATCGACCGCATCTGGTCGAGATCGCGCAACATCTGGCTGCGATGCACGTCGTCCTCGATGAATTCGGAGCGCAAGCGCATTCGGGTGATCGGGGTGCGCAGATCGTGGCTGATGGCGGCCAGCATCTTGGTGCGGTCGTCGATCAGGGTGGTGATCCGCTCCCGCATGCGATTGAGTGCCTTCGCCACCGACCGAATTTCCTCGGGGCCGCGTTCGGGCAGCGGCGCCGCGGCGCCGTTGAGGCTGAAGTCTTTCGGCGGCCTTTGCGAACGACGACAGCGGCGCCGTCAGGGCTCGCGCCGCCCACAGGCCGAGCAGGGTGACGCTGATGACGGCAAACAGCAATGTCATGATCCACGGTCCAACCCAGTACCGGCGCTGCCACTGGTCCTGCAGGAGCTTGGCGGAAAACATCGCGCCGTCCGGCAGCGCGATACCGACCTTGTGGGTATCTGCCTCCTGCCCGAGCGAAAACACCCGGTAGCCGCCGCCGAGGCGGCGATGCAGGCCACGCAGGTCGAAACTATCCGGATCGTTCGCCGCAGCCGCGGCATCCGGTGCAAGGCTTTCCATGTCCAATTGCGGAAAAGCCCGGGCGATGTCGGCGAAAAGCCGTGGCCGTTCGGTCGCGGGCGCCGCGCCGAGCAACTGGATCGCCGCGGCAAGCTGACTGTGGCTGCGGTCGATCGACAGATCGATCTGGTCCGGGCCGATGCACCAGGAAGCTTGCGGTGAGGATCAGGTGAATCGCGATCGACCGAGGCGACCACCAGTGCCGCGATCTGTCCGCTGATACCCCTGAGATTGAGAAAGCCGAGCCGCTTCATGATCGGTCGTTGGCAGGGATCGCGACCGCCTCCACCCCCGGGGTGAACATATAGCCGCCGGAACGCACCGTCTTGATCATGGTGGCGTCCTGCGGATCGGGTTCGATCTTGCGCCGGATGCGGCTGACCAGCACGTCGATGCTGCGCTCGAACGAGCCGGCGCTGCGGCCCTGGGTGAGATCGAGCAGGCTGTCGCGCGACAGCACGCGGCCCGGCCGCTCGCAGAAGGTTCGCAGCAGGTCGAATTCGGCGCTGGTCATCGCAATCCGCGCCCCCGCCGGATTGCGCAACTCCCGCAACCTGAAATCGATCCGCCATCCGAGGAAGGTGAGGGCGGTGGCGCCATTGGTGACGCTGGCGGTCTGGGCGGCAGCCTGGCGGCGCAGCACCGCGTTGATCCGGGCCAGCAATTCGCGCGGATTGAACGGCTTGGCAAGGTAGTCGTCGGCGCCCATTTCCAGGCCGAGAATGCGATCGACATCCTCGCCGCGCGCGGTGAGCATGATGATCGGCACCTGCGATTCCGCGCGTACCTTGCGGCACAGGCTGAGGCCGTCTTCGCCCGGCAGCATCACGTCGAGGATGAGAAGGTCGACGCGATGGTCGGCCATCGCCCGCGCCATTTCGCGTCCGTCGGTCGCGGTCGTGACGTTGCAGGCGTTGCTGCGCAGGTATTTCGCGATCAGCGACCGCGTCTCGCGGTCGTCCTCAACGACGAGAATGTTCGGGGATGCTGTGGCCATGCAGAACCTTTGTCTGTGATTTGTGGCAACTGAGAAGGGATTTTGTTTCGTAATATTTCCGACCAGAGCCTCGCAATACGGGGCAACATGTCAGCAGGGCAATAAAAAGGCCTCGTTAAGATCATTAACCCTACGGTCGAGGTTACCAGCCAGAACCTACGGAGCCATCATGACGTCAATCTCCGCGACCTCCAGCAATTACCAGTCGCCCCAGCAATTGCTGCAGGCCGAGCTGCAGTCGGAAGTAAACTCCGGCGCCGTCAGTTCGTCCGATCAGGGCGCGCTGTCCTCGGCGCTGACCGACATCACCTCCTCGCTGCAAAGCGGCAGCACCAGCAGCACGACAAGCACGACAAATGCCTCTCCCGGCGACCTGAAGTCGAAGATCGACAATTTGATTGCCGGCGAAGTGTCCAGCGGCAAGCTGACCAGCCAGCAGGCCACCGAACTGCAGGGGGTCTTCCAGACGGCGTTTGCCAATGGCTCCGGCGGCGCCGGTGATTCGGCCAGCGCCGGCAGTACCGACGCTACAACCGCCGCCGCGGCGCCCGTTGCCGGTGTGCCAACTGGCGCCGGTGCATCGGGTGGCGCCGGCGGCGTCCATCCCGGCCATCACGGTGGTGGCCATGGTGGCCAGGGCGCTTCAATCAGCAGTTCGTCCCCGACCGGCGGCACGAGCAGCAACTCGTCGAGCGCCAGCTCCGCCAACAACATTCTGCAGCAGTTTCTGCAATCGCTGCAGGATTCGCAGTCGGGTTCGTCACCGACCTCGTACAGCGCGACCGGCAACAGCTCCACCGCCGGCACCGGCAACTCGTCGTTCTCGGCGCTGCTGATCAATTACCAGACCTGATTTGCCGGCGACCACCTGACCTCAAGCTGACGCACACACCGGGACGCAATTATCTTTCCCGGAGCGGAAAGATAATTGCCGCCGGTGGCCGCGATCGGCGATTCGGCGCTGGAACCGGGGCATGGCTGAAACGTTGGTTTTCTCATCCACCCCCGGGAGGATCTGATGACATCCGACGTCATGGCAAAACCACACCAACTGATAGCGAGCGACCGGGTCGAGGGCACCGCGGTGCGGCGGCCGAACGGCGAAAGGCTCGGCCACATCGAGCGGCTGATGATCGACAAGATCACCGGCAAGGTATCCTACGCGATTCTCAGTTTCGGCGGTTTCCTCGGCATGGGAACCAGCCTGCTTCCGCTGCCGTGGGCGCGTCTCACCTACAACCCGAGGTTCGAAGCCTATCAGCTCGACATCGACGATGACGAGCTCAGGCGCGCGCCGTCATTCCGCGCCGACAAGGATTTCGACTGGGGCGACCGCTCGCAGGAAGCGGAGCTGCATCGCTATTATGGCATTCCGCCGTACTGGGGCGGGTTCTGACCGTTTTGAAATTGTGCAGAGCGGCGCTGCTGCGCGGCTTGCCTCGCTCAACGCCTGGTTCCCTGGAACCCTTCAAGCAGCCGCGCCGCGAATGTCGAAAATGGGGGGCGGGGCAACTGGAACAGCCGGCGGATTGGCGGGTTTTCTCCAGACGTTTCCTATCAGGGAGAAAACACATGTTGGCAAAAGCTATCGCGGCCGGGCTGGCCGGGTCCGCCTTGCTGGCGACCGTTGCGTTCGCGCAAACCCCGACGGCAACCACGAATATGGCGCCGGCGGCGGTTTCGGATGCGTCGCACCAGGGTGACTGGCGCGCCTCGAAGCTCGTCGGCCTCAGCGTCTACAACGACAACAACGAGAGCATCGGCTCGATCAACGACCTCTTGACCGACAAGAGCGGTAACATCAAAGCGGCGGTGATCGGCGTCGGCGGCTTCCTTGGCGTCGGCACGCATCTGGTCGCCGTTCCCTTCGACAAGATCAAATTCGTCAATGAGCCGGTCGCCTACACCGGCGCGGCGGGCGCGCCGAGCGCGACCGGCAGCCGGCCGATGTCATCGACCACCACCACGGGTGCCGCGACCACGAACCCGGCTCCGGCGGCAACCTCGAATTCCAATCCGTGGTATCCCGACCACGCCGTGTTCAACGCCACCAAGGATGAACTGAAGGCGATGCCCGAGTTCAAATATTCGACGTAAGGCAGCGGTTGAATGGCTTGATCAAACAGAAGCGCGCCCGGTTTTGCCGGGCGCGCTTCTGTTTTGAAATCCTGTCGTGAGGAGCGAAGCGACGAAGCAATCCAGTTACGCGTGCGGGCCTTCCGGATTGCGTCGCTCGCAATGACGAAAATCAATTGGTCTTGACCAGCGGGCAGCCGCCCTTGTCAAGCGGGCGGAACGCTTCGTCGCCGGGCACGGTGGCGATCAGCTTGTAGAGATCCCACTCGCCCTTCGACTCCTCGGGCTTTTTGACCTCGAACAGATACATGTCGTGGACCATGCGGCCGTCGATGCGGATTTTGCCGTTGTGTGCGAAAAAGTCGTTGATCGGCGTCGCCCGCATCTGCGCCATCACCTTCAGCGCTTCGTCGGTGCCGATAGCATCGATCGCCTTCAGATAATGCATCGTTGCCGAATACAGCCCGGCCTGGATCATGGTGGGCATATGGCCGACCTTGGCGAAGAACCGGTTTGAAAACGCGCGGGTCTCGTCATTCATGTCCCAGTAGAACGCGTCGGTGACGATCAGGCCCTGGGTTTCCTTGATGCCCAGCGCGTGGGTGTCGGTGATTTCCTGCAGCAGCGCGATCATCTTCTGGCCGCCCTTGGTGATGCCGAATTCCGCAGCCTGCTTCAGCGCATTGGTGGTGTCACCGCCGGCGTCGGCCAGCGCCACCACCTTGGCCTTGGAGGCCTGCGCCTGCAGCAGGAACGACGAGAAGTCGGAGGAGTTCAAGGGGTGGCGGACGTCTCCCAGCACCTTGCCGCCGTTCGCCTTGACGACGTTCGCCGCATCGCGCTCGAGCGCCATGCCGAAGGCGTAGTCGGCGGTGACGAAGAACCAGGTGTCGTCGCCGCGCTGGACCATCGCCTTGCCGGCGACGCTGGACAGCGCATAGGTGTCGTAAGTCCAGTGCACGGTATTGGGCGAGCAGGCGGGTCCGGTGATATCGGAGCTGCCGCCGCCGGAATTGATGTTGATCCTGTTCTTTTCACGGGTCAGCGCCGAGACCGGCAGCGCGACCGACGAGGTCGGCACGTCGAAGATCGCGTCGACTTTCTCGTTGTCATACCAGTTGCGCGCGATGGCGACGCCGACATCGGGCTTGTTCTGATGGTCGGCGGAGATCACCTCGACGGGCTTGCCCTTGACCTTGCCGCCGTAATCGGCGACGGCCATCTCGACGGCGGCCAGCGAGCCCTTGCCGGTGGCGTCGGCGTAGAGGCTGGACATGTCGGTGAGGACGCCGATCTTGACGACGTCGTCCGAAATCTGCGCGTTGGCTGCGCCGCCGGATGCTGCGAAAACGAGGCCGGCCGCGACCACGGCTGCAAGTGACTTCATGGTGTTCGTCTCCCTGGCTTTTGTCGAAAGTTTGGTTTTGATGGCTCTGTTCTAGCCGCCTTCGGCGGAGCCCGCAAAGCCGACTTTTTGGGCGTGCCGGGGGCCGTTCTGGCGCGCCCGGATTGCGTCTGCCAGCGATGATGTCGCGATGTCAGGGCCGTTGCCGGCACCTGTCCTGCCCGACATGAACGAAGCCCTCTTGTTGTTGTTTCGGGCCGCCTGCATTACATTTTCTTTCCTGGCATGTGAACCTGCGCCGGATGACAATGTTGCGCGACGCTCCACCGGGTTTATCAGGAGGTCGAGCCATGCGTTTTGATTTGCTTACCAGCAACCCCTCGCGCCGCCGGATTCTCCGGGGCGCCTTCGGCATCGCGGCAGGATCGCTGCTTGAGGGGATGCCGCCGGCGTTCGCCCAGTCCGATTCCCCTGTTGCGACGCGGGCGATCCCGCATAGCGGAGAGAAGCTTCCCGTCATCGGTCTCGGGACCGCGAATGACTTTATGGCACCACCGCAGGGAGGCGCACGCGCCAACCTGAAAAAGGTCGTCGACGATTTGCTGGCACAAGGCTGCAAGCTGATCGATACCGCCTCCTCCTACGGTTCGGCGGAAACCGTGCTCGGCGACCTGTTGTCCGATCAGGACCGTTCAAAAGTGTTTCTCGCCACCAAGCTCGAGGATGGCAGCCAGACTGCAGGCTTGGTTGAATTCCGGCGTTCGCTGGCGCGGCTGCGCTACCGGCAAGTGGATCTGTTGCAGCTGCACAATGTGCGGGATCGCCGCCAGGATCTGGGTCCTTTTCGCGACTGGAAGGCGCAAGGCCTGTGCCGATATATCGGGATCACCACCACTTACAAAAACGATTATCAGGCCGCCGAGGCGGTTCTGCGCAGGGAAAAGCCGGACTTCCTTCAGGTCGATTATTCGCTTGATAACCGCGAGGCGGAACAGCGGCTGCTTCCGGCGGCGGCCGATGCCGGCGCGGCGGTCCTGACCGCGCTGCCGTTCGGACGGAGCTCGGTATTTTCGGCGGTGCGCGGCAAGAGCGTACCGGAATGGGCGCGCGATTTCGACGCGACCACCTGGCCGCAGTTCTTTCTGAAATTCCTGATCGGCCATCAAGCGGTGACGGCGGTGATTCCGGGCACCACCAATCCCGCACACCTCGCCGACAACATCAGCGCCGGCCGCGGGCGTTTTCCCGATGCAAGCCAGCGCAAGGCCATGATCGAATTCTTCGAAGCGCTCTGATCGCCATCTCGGCACCTGTATTACGAGATCGTTATTTGGTCCGCCGCGACCGGTGTTGCAAGTTGTGATGGCGAACCTGTTCGCGTCGAAAGAACCCCAGGGAGCAAGCTATGTCCCATTCCGACCGCGTTCGCCCCAGCCGCCGCGCCGTTCTGCAGGCCGGCGGATTTACCGGATTGGCTTTGGCCGCCGCGACGGCCTTTCGCGGTGCGTCCGGCCAGACGCCCGCAGCAACGTTGAAAATCGGTATCATCGGATCCGGCCATATCGGAAGCACGGTCGGATCGCTGTGGGTGAAGGCCGGTCATCCCGTGATGTTCTCATCGCGCCATCCGGAAGAACTGGCGCCGCTGGTGCAAGGCCTCGGCGAACTGGCGAAGGCCGGCACCGTCGCGGAAGCGATCGCGTTCGGCGACGTCGTCTTCATCGCCGTGCCCTATGGCGCCTATCCGCAGATCGGCAAGGACTATGGCAGCCAGCTTGCGGGCAAGGTGGTGCTCGATGCCGGCAACGCCGTCGCGGCGCGCGACGGCGAAATCACCAACGAAGCAAAGCGAGGAGGGCATCGGCGTGACCTCGGCCAAGTATCTGCCCGGCGCGAGGATTGTGCGGGCCTTCAACAGTATGAGCTATCGTTTCTTCGTCTCGGAAGCCAACCGGGCCGGCGACCGCATGGCGATTCCGCTGGCCGGCGACGACAAGGATGCGCTGGCGATCGCCTCGAAGCTGGTGCACGACGCCGGCTTCGACCCGGTCATTATCGGCCCGCTGGCGCGCGCCAAGGATTTTCAGCAGGGCGCTCCGCTCTATGGCGTCCAGTTGACGGCTGCGGAAATGCGTCAGAAAGCCGAAGCGATCAAGTAAAAGGTCTTCATTGATGGCATTCGCCGATGCTCCACCGGGCTCTGAGTCCGCTTTCCATCGCTTGCTGAACAGGATGATCGACGTCAGGCCCAGCGAAGTGCCGGCGCTGGGCTGGTCGTGGCTTTATATTTTCTCGCTGCTGTCTTCCTATTACATCATGCGTCCGATCCGCGACCAGATGGGGGTCGCGGGCGGCGTCAACAATCTGCAGTGGCTGTTCACCGGCACGCTGGTCGGAATGCTGCTGCTGAACCTGCCGTTTTCCTACCTGGTCAAGACCTTTCCGCGCGAGAAGTTCATTGCGATCTCGTATCGCTTCTTCAGCGCCAACATCCTGCTGTTCGCACTGGCGTTGTATGCAGCGACGCCGGAACAGACGATCTGGGTCGGGCGCATCTTCTTCATCTGGACCTCGATTTTCAATTTGTTCGTGATCTCGATCTTCTGGCAGATGATCGTCGATATCTTCACCTCGGAGCAGGGCAAGCGGCTGTTCGGCTTCATCGCCGCCGGCGCCACGCTCGGCGCCATCGCCGGTTCGGTGTTCACGGTGTCGACGGTCGAGCATATGGCGCAGGGCTATCTGATGGTCGGTGCGGCGCTGATGCTCGAGGTCGCGGTGTTCTGCGTTCGCCGGCTCTCCGGACTGTCGGCGGCGCTGGCGTTACGACCCCGGACCGAACAGCCGCAACAGCCGATCGGAGGAACGCTGCTGGGCGGTATCCGCGACGCGCTTTCGTCGAGCTATCTGCTGAATGTAAGCCTGTTCCTGCTGCTGTACGCGGTGACATCGACATTCCTGTACTTTCAGCAGGCCGCGGTCGTCAGCCACAGTTTCCAGAATCGCGCAGCGCAGACCGCGTTTTTCGCAAGCGTCGATCTGGGCGTGAACGTTCTCACCCTGGTCGTGCAGCTGTTCCTGACCGGTCGGATCCTCAAGCGGTTTGGGGTGGGAACGACGCTTTCGCTGCTGCCGCTGTTGAGTGTGCTCGGCTTCGGGGCGGTCGCGCTGCTGCCGACGCTGTCGTCGGTGGTGGCATTCCAGCTGATCCGGCGCGCCGGCAATTTCGCGATCGCGCGCCCGACCCGCGAAGTCCTGTTCACGGTGCTGCCGCGCGAGGATCGCTACAAGGCCAAGAGCTTCATCGACACCGCCGTCTACCGGCTCGGCGACCAGATCGGCGCCTGGTCGTTCGCGCTGCTCAGCGCGCTTGGGCTTGGACTGAACGAAGTCTCGGTGGTCGCCGCCGCCGTCTCCGGATGCTGGCTGGCCAACAGCTGGTGGCTCGGCCACCGGCAGGAGGCGCTATCAAAGCAGCAGGACCTGCGGCCTGAGGCAGAGAGCCAGACAGGTCTCGCATAACATGACGTCGCGGTAACTGTCCTTCGCCCCGGCGTATCACGCCGCCCGCTTGTGCGGCCAACAGGGATCCATATCGATGACCATCAAGCCGGATTTGAACGGGCGCGTCGCGCTGGTGACAGGCGGATCGCGCGGCATCGGCGCTGCGGTTGCCGTGGCGCTCGCCGAAGCGGGGGCCGCCGTCGCGGTCAATTATCGGAAACGCGCCGACCAGGCCGAGGCGGTGGTTGCGAGGATCAAGAGCACCGGCGGCGCAGCGATCGCGATCGCAGCCGACGTATCCCGGAGCGACGCCGTGACGGCCATGGTCAAGCAAGCCGCAACGGCGCTCGGTCCGGTCGACATTCTCATCAATAACGCCGGCATGGCGATCGTGCGCGGCATCGAGGAGTTGACCGAAAGCGAGTTCGATCAGACCATCGCGGTGAACCTGAAATCGGCCTTCCTTTGCAGCCAGGCGGTGCTGCCGGCGATGCGCGTCAACCAATGGGGCCGTATCGTCAATATCTCCTCCGGAGCGGCGCGCGGCGCCGGCGCGATCGGAGTTCACTACAACGCCTCGAAGGCCGGCATGGAGGGCTTGACCCGCGGCTATGCGGCGCGGCTGGTCAAGCAAGGCATCACCGTCAACGCGGTGGCGCCCTCGCTGATCGAAACCGACATGATGCGCGGCAGGCCTGATCTGGCGCGCAACATCCCGCTCGGCCGCCTGGGCCACCCCGACGAGGTGGCGCAGGCGGTGCTGATGGTTCTTGGCAACGACTACATGACCGGCCAGACGATAGTCTTGAATGGCGGCATGGCGTTCATTTGACCACGACCTGCGATGTCCGGCCATCACGCAGGAGCAACGCAGAAGAAGCTCTCACTGGCCCCGCAGCGCGGTGATGTAGATATTGATGGTGCCGTCGGCTTCCGCGATCACGCGCAGCGTTTTGGAATCGAAGGCGATGTCGGCGAGGCGCAGGCTGGTGATTTCCGCCGCCACCCGCACGCCGTCCTCGTTCTTCTGAAAATCCGATATCGCCGCGGCGATCCTTTTCTGCGCATTGGTGGCGAACGGCTTGAGGTCGATGGTGGCTTTTTCCGCCAGCGCTCTTTGCAGATGCGGCATCGCCGCGCGCGCCGCCGCCCCGAGCACGCCGAACGCCGCCTCGGATTCGACGGCGAGCTGGATGTCGGTCAGCCGCAGCGTCTGCTGCGCCTGATCGAGCACCGGCTTGCCCCAGATATGCACGGTGGCTTCGCCGCCGAAACCGAACAGGCTCTTTTTTTCCTTGGCGTGCACCACCAGCGAGATCAGCAGCCGGTCGCCCGAGGCCGCAACGGAGGCATGCTTGACGGTGACGTCGACCGAGCCCGAACCGTCCTCCGGAAACGTCCGTCCAACGAGTTGCGCCTCCAGGATCTTGCTGATGTCGGTAAACGGCACATCGATCGGCACCCCGATGCTGACCCCTCCCGGAGTCGGCGGGACGATGGAGATCTTCTCGGGAAACGGGCAGTCCGGATTGGTCTGCTCTGAGGTGATCCGGGTCTCCGCCTCGATGCCGAGCGTCACCGTGACCGCGGAGGCATCGACATGCGGCTGCGCCGCGATTGCGCGGGTCGGCCGCAGCTCCAGCCACAGCGGAGGCAGCGAGGAAGCGCCGGTGCCTTGCAGCGGAATCGAGCGGCAGGCCCTGGCCCATTGTGCGCGCGCGTTCTGCTCGAAGGTGGGATCGCTGCGGATCCTGACCTCCGCCGCATTGACCTGGTCGGCGACGGTCTTGTCGATCAGCGGCTTGACCTGCGCCGGGACGTCGACCCGCGCGCCGGCGACCGAAAGGCTGGTGTTGCCCAGGTTCACCTGCGCGGCCAGATTCGGCTCGAGGTGCCAGGCCGCGGCGAGCTTTGGCCGCGAGGTGAAGGTGACGTTGCCTTTGATCTCGGCGCTGGCGTTGAGGGCCTTGATGTTGACGCTGCCGATCTGCTTGGCGACGTTGCCGCCGAGCAGACTGCCAAGCGCATTGCCGACCGCACCGGTCGCCTTCGACGACAGCGAGCCGGTTACGTTCAGCGTTCCCGTCAGCGCTGTTGCCAGCGATAACACGTCCTGGGCGCCGGTCGCGATGATCGGGCTGCGCGATGCGGTCCAGCCGATGTCGGCGTTCTGCAGAATTTGCGACACCGGGTTGTCGGCCTTGCCCGAGAAAGTGCGCGGCGTGCCGCGCTCGGCGGCGTCGCGGATCGCGGCCAGCGAAATCGACGCGGTGGCAATGATGCTGGAACTGCGCGGCGCCGGAGGCAGCGGCGGTAATTCGACAAGCACCGGCGCCTTGATCGCGCCGCGCGGTGACAGCCAGTCCATGATCTTCAAGCTGGCAAAGAACGAGACCGCGATTACCGCGATCGCGAGCAGAATCGTCTTCAGACGCATCGTCGCCCCGGATTGATTGAACGGACGAGTCTACAGGTCGGGTGCAGTCGACGCCAGAGCGGCAAACGCGGCGGACCCCGGTCAGCGGGATGTGGAATATGAGGCGATATCGTGCGCTCCGCGTGTCGAACGATGTCGGAATTTGTTGCCGGCCGGAAACAAACATGCCGCGAAATAGCGCCAAGAGCGTCACCGACGCGCGCAGCGAACTTGGCCTGCGCACCGACAAATCATACGCGCTAACAGATTCGATCCTCACCCTGCGCGGCCGCGTGGCCTGGGCGCACGACTACGATCCCGACCGGTCGATCGCCGCCACGTTCCAGACGCTGCCGGGCGCAAGCTTCGTGGTGAATGGCGCGGCGCAGGCGCACGATTCCGCGCTCACCACGGCGTCAGCCGAAATCAAATGGCTGACCGGGTTTTCGGTCGCCGCCACCTTCGAGGGCGAATTCTCCGACGTTATCCGCTCTGACGCCGGCAAGGGCGTGGTGCGCTATCCATGGTGAGAAAGCCATGAAAACGCCCAGCGGCTGGATCGATCCAAACCACCGGGCGCCCAAAATTCCGGTTGTGGGCTCGTGCCCTAAATTACGCCAAGCACGATGGCGCCGACAAAGGCGAAGGCGACATACGCGGTAACAACGCTCAGTCTGCTGACGGACCGAAAGTCATGGGAAACCTCCCCTGGTTCACGTCGCTGCCCGCATAACGCTAAACCTAGCAAACCGTTCCACGGCGGAAAAAGTCAGCGCTGCTGTCGCTCCGCGACATCCCCAACGCCCGGAACCACCGGCAACGTGGTTAAAGAGTCGTGAAATCAACGCGTTGAAGAGTCCTTAAATAAATTCGTTGAAGTTGCGCGGATGACGCGCGGAGTTCGTTTGTATCTCGTCGGCTCCTTCGTCCTTGTTTCGTTGGCGGGTTGCGGTCGCGGATTTTTTCAATCCGCGGAGCGCGAACCGTGGCGGGCCGAGGCCGAGATCGCATGCCTGAAGTCCGGCGCGGTGAAAGAGAACGCCGAGCTGGTCCGGATCGATCCGATTTCGGGCCCCGGGGTGTGCGGCGCGGAGTTTCCGCTCAAGGTCGCGGCACTCGGCGAAGGCAGCGGCAGCTTCGGTTTTGCCGATGACGATCTGCGGCCGCCCGGCAACATCGGCAATCAGCCGCGCTGGCCGATCGCGCAGCCGCCGCCGGCATCGTCCTATCCCGCATCGTCCTATCCCGACAGCGCCATGCGCCAGCCCGGCTACGGCGCGGGGTCGGGCGGTCCGATTTCATTGACCGCGCCCGGTGTGGCGCCCGACGAAGAGCGAAATCGAGCTTCCGCCGGAAGGCATGCCGGGATGGCAGGAGCCGGCCGGCCAGCGGCCGTATTCCGGCGCGCAGGCCTATCCGCCGCGCGATCGCAGTTCGGTGCCTTATCCGGAGCGTTCCAATGCAGCGCCAGGCGCACCGCAGGAGCCGCTGCCGCGGCTCGGACCGGCGCAGGGCAATTCGATCGCTGCGTTCGGGCCGGTGGCGGTAAAGCCCGCGGCGACGCTGGCCTGTCCGATCGTCTCGGTGCTCGACCGTTGGCTCGCGGATTCCGTGCAGCCCGCCGCGATGCGCTGGTTCGGCGCGCGCGTCGTCGAGATCAAGCAGATCTCCGCCTATTCCTGCCGCGGCATGAACGGCAACGCCAACGCGCATATTTCCGAACACGCCTTCGGCAACGCGCTGGATATCGCCGCTTTCACGCTCGCCGACGGACGGCGCATTTCGGTGCAGGACGGCTGGAAGGGCATGCCGGAAGAGCAGGGCTTTCTGCGCGACGTGCAGGCGGCCGCCTGCCGGGAGTTCACCACCGTGCTGGCGCCGGGCTCCAACGTCTATCACTACAATCATATTCACGTCGATCTGATGCGCCGTGCCCGCCGGCCGCATCATCTGCGAGCCGGCCGCGATGTCCGGCGAGGAGGTCGCGGCGCGGGCGGCGCGGCGCAATCCCTATGCCTCGCGCGAGCCGATGGTCACGGGATCGCTCGGCGGCAGGAAAGCCATGCCGCATCCGCACAAGCCCAAGGTCGACGAAGAAGACGAATTCGAGGACGAATGACGCACTGCCGAACGGGCGCGATCAGGCCGGTTTCACCTGATACGCCGCGAGAAACATCCGCGTCGCGCTTTCGACCACCTGCGCCATGCGCTCGCGTCGAGGGCGGCGGCGCCGCCTGAAAAATGAACGGCAGAAACAGCGACGCCTGGCACATCAGCATGAATTGCGATGCCGCGAGCTGGCAGTCGTCGATCGCCAGATCCTTCGCCGTCACATGCGCCTCGAGATAGGCGGCGAAGCGGTTGATGGTTTTCTCCAGCACATTCTCGTAGATAGCGACGGCCGACATCCGGCATCCGCTCGGCAATCGCCATCACGGTGCGGATCGCCGATCCGCCGCCCGGCCGGCACAGCAACTCGATATAGGCCTGGCCGAACTCCCGAAGCGTGGTGGCGACGTCGCGTTCGGGGTCGAAATTGAACGCCACCTTGCCCTGTTCGAGCGTTTCCTCCTCGACGATGGCTTCGAACAACCGGTTCTTGTCGGCGAAATAGACATACAGCGTGCCCTTGGAGACGCCGGCGGCGCGGGCGATTTCGCCCATGCTGGCGCCGTCAAAGCCGAGATCCATGAAGACCTTGCTGGCGCCGGCGAGAATTTGCCGGCGCTTTGCACTGTCCTCGTCGCCGACGAGGCGGAGGGGGGCTGGGTGAACTGCAACCATTGGTTTAGCTTTTCTGAAAAGATTCCGGCCGTGGCAACGCCCCGGAAGGAACTGGCGTTCTATGGTGGTCATGGATTAACATATCTTGACCGAACCGTTCGGTCAATGTTAATTTGCAAAATCGGCGGGGCGGCGAGGCCTGTTTTTGGCTGCGCTTGCATCGCGACATTCGTAATGAGGAGGCCGTGATGGCCGCTAGCAAGAGACCAGGCCGCCCGCATTGTTCGTGCCGAGCCGGATACGGCCGAAGGCGAGGCTCGCGCGCGACGTCTGCCGCGGCTCTCGCTGAATCGCTTCGTGCTCATCTTGCGGAAGAGACCGTCGCGCGTCGCCCTGCCGAAACGCCGGACCGTGCCGGCCATCGACAAACCGGCCGCCGCACCAGCCGCTACCGCCGATCCGGCCGCGCCGAAATCCGGCAAGCGCAAACTGGTCTTGATCGGGCATCGGCGCGCTGCTCGCGCTCGCCGCGGCGGCCTATGGCGTTCATTATTTTCTGGTCGGGCGCTTTCTGGTCAGCACCGACGACGCCTATGTGCGGGCCAACAACACCACGCTCGGCGCGCGGGTGTCGGGCCATGTCGCGGCCATCCTTCCCGGCGACAACGCGCTGGTCCGGACCGGCGACGTGGTCTTCAAGATCGACGACGGCGATTATCGCATCGCGGTGGATGCCGCGCGCACCAAGATCGCGACCCAGCAGGCCACCATCGACCGGATCGGCCGTCAGGTCACGGCGCTGGAAAGCGCGGTCGAGCAGGCCAGCGCGCAGCTTGCATCCGCGGACGCCGGCCTGAAGCGTGCCGGCCTCGACTACGATCGCCAGCAGGCGCTGAGCACCAAGGGCTTCGCCTCGCGCGCGACCTTTGAGGTGTCCGAAGCCGGGCGCGATCAGGGCGCGGCGGCGGTGAAGTCGGCGCAGGCGGCCTATGACGCGGCGCGCGACAATGTCGAGGTCACCAAGGCGCAGCAGGCCGAGGCCCGCGCCCAGCTTGCGGAATTGCAGACCTCGCTCGCCAAGGCCGAGCGCGACCTCGATTTCACCTCGGTGCGCGCGCCGGTCGACGGCACCTTCTCCAACCGCCTGGTCAACACCGGCGACTTCATCGTGGTCGGGACAGCGGCTCGGCAATGTGGTGCCGCTCGATGACGTCTTCATCGATGCCAACTTCAAGGAGACGCAACTCAAGCGCATCCGTCCGGGCCAGCCGGTGACGATCTCGGTGGACGCCTATGGCCATCGCAAGTTCGCCGGCATCGTCGACAGCATCTCGCCGGCGGCGGGCTCGGTGTTCACGCTGCTGCCGCCGGACAATGCCACCGGCAACTTCACCAAGATCGTGCAGCGGCTTCCGGTTCGGATTCGGGTGCCGAAGGATGTCGCCCGCGCAGAACCTGCTGCGCGCGGGCATGTCGGTCTATGCCACCGTCGATACCAGCGAGGGCGCCAAGGATGCCGACAGCGACGCCGATCTCGACTCGCCGACGATGATCCACCCGCAATAATTTGCGCGTCGGGCGGCGCGCCCGATTCGACGAGCACGTCCTGACCTGAGCAGATCATGGCTGACGCCACCACCGCCCCGCCGACCATGATGAGCGCCGCTGCCGCGCCGTCCGAGCGCATCGCGCCGCGGCGGCTGGTTGCGTTTCTGATCATGGTGTTCGGGATGTTCATGTCGATCCTGGACATCCAGATCGTCTCGGCGTCGCTCACCGACATCCAGGCCGGTCTGTCGGCAAGCTCGACCGAGGTGTCGTGGGTCCAGACCGCGTATCTGATCGCGGAAGTGATCGCGATCCCGTTGTCCGGATTCCTGTCGCGCGCGCTCGGCACCCGGCTGCTGTTCGCGATTTCCGCCGCCGGCTTCACCCTCGCGAGTTTCCTGTGCGGTTTCGCCTCCTCGATCGAGCAGATGATCCTGTGGCGCGCGATCCAGGGATTTTTGGGCGCGGGCATGATCCCGACGGTGTTCGCATCGGCCTATACGGTGTTTCCGCGTTCGAAATTCCATATCGTCGGCCCGATCATCGGCCTGGTCGCCACGCTGGCGCCGACCATCGGTCCGACCGTCGGCGGCTACATCACCGACGCGATGTCGTGGCACTGGCTGTTCTTCATCAACGTCGTCCCCGGCATCGGCATCACCATCGGCGTGCTGGCGCTGGTCGATTTCGACCAGCCGAATTTCGAACTGCTCGATCGCTTCGACTGGTTCGGCCTGATCGCGATGGCGGGCTTTCTGGGCTCGCTCGAATATGTGCTCGAGGAAGGGCCGCAATATGAGTGGCTGCAGGATACCTCGGTCGCGATCTGCGCCTGCGTTTGCGGGATCTCCGCGATCGCCTTCTTCTACCGCGTGCTGACCGCGGAAGAGCCGATCGTCGATATCAGGGCCTTCAACAACCGCAATTTCGGCGTCGGCTGCCTGATCTCGTTCTGCGTCGGCATCGGCCTTTACGGCCTGACCTACATCTATCCGCGCTATCTGGCGGAAGTGCGCGGCTACAGCGCGCTGATGATCGGCGAGACCATGTTCGTCTCCGGCGTCACCATGTTCCTGACCGCGCCGATCGTCGGCCGGCTGATGCAGAAGGTCGACATGCGCCTGATCATCGCGGCGGGCCTCGTCATCTTCGCGCTCGGCTCCTATCGAGATGACGTGGATCACCCGCGACTATGATTTCTACGAACTGCTGGTGCCGCAAATCCTGCGCGGCATCGGCATGATGTTCGCGATGGTGCCGACCAACAACATCGCGCTCGGCACCCTGACGCCGGATCGGGTCAAGAACGCCTCGGGACTGTTCAACCTGACGCGCAATCTCGGCGGTGCGGTCGGGCTCGCGATCATCAACCAGGTGCTGAACGACCGCACCGACCTGCATATCTCGCGGCTGCAGGAACAGGGTGACCTGGGGCAACGCCACCGCGACCGAAACGCTCAATATGCTGACCCAGCGCCTGCAGGGCATGGGCGATGCCTCGCTGATGGCGATGAAGCAATTGTCCCAGATCGTTCACCGGCAGGCGGTGGTGATGGGATATGGCGACGCCTTCTTCATGCTGACGATGTTCTATTTCGGCCTCAGCCTGCTGGTCCTGCTGCTGAAGAAGCCCGCGACGCTTTCGTCGGCGCCCGCGCATTAGGGCCTCCGCCATATTGCCAAACGCGCGCGATGCATTTATACGCAGCTGGATCGTCGCTCGAACCGGGGAGGGATTTGCATGATTTCAGTCTATTCGCAGCTCGCGCCCTCGCGTCCGACGCCCATGCTGGACGCCCGTCGGGCCCTTTGAGGGCCGTCGCCTCCATCAGCATCGATCGGGCCTGACGTCCCGATCATCAAAAGCTTCCCGTTAAGTCACTGCCCAATTTTGAACGACGCTAGCGCTCGGCCAGGCCGTCGCGCGTCGACCAGCCAATGGAGCAGCTGTGCGCGAGCGCAGCCGGATAGGCCGCCATGAAAGACCTCACCAAAGGCTCCATCGTCAGCCATATCACGGCCATGGCTCCGCAGATTTTCGCGGGCATGATCATGATGATGCTCTGCGGGCTGATCGATCTGTATTTTGTCGGCGGTCTCGGCGACGCCGCGATCGCCGGCGTCGGCGCGGCGGGCAATGTGGGCTTTCTGATCAATGCGTTCACCCAGGTTCTGAGCGTGGGCAGCGTGGCGCTGATCTCGCACGCGGTGGGGCGCCAAGACCGGGCCGATGCCAACCTGGTATTCAATCAGTCGCTCGGGTTGGCGGCGCTAGGTGGAATGTTGACGCTGATTGCCGGGTGCATGCTCGCGCGCGGTTACATGCGCTCGATTGCCGCCGACGGTGCGGTGATCGAGGCGGGCGCGACCTATCTGGTCTGGTTCATGCCGGCGCTGGCGCTGCAATTCGTCGTGCTGGTGATGGCTTCGGCCTTGCGCGGCACCGGCATCGTGCGGCCCACCATGATCGTTCAGGCCGTCACGGTGATCGTCAACATCCTGCTGGCGCCGGTTCTCATCGCAGGCTGGGGCACCGGCCTGGCTTTGGGCGTCGCCGGCGCCGGTCTTGCCAGTTCGATCGCCGTTCTGATCGCCGTGGTGCTGATGTGGATATATTTTCACAAATTCGAGCACTATGTCGGCATCGATCGCGACTTGTGGCGTCCGCAAATCAGGCAATGGAAGCGCATTTTGAACGTTGGACTGCCGGCAGGCGGCGAGTTCGCCGTTATTTTCGTCAACATGGCGGTGATCTACTACGCGCTGCGGAATTTTGGCGCGGCGGCGCAGGCAGGCTTCGGCATCGGTTCGCGGCTTTTGGGCGTCGTTCATATGCCGGCGCTATCGATCGCGTTTGCCGCCGGCGCCATCGCCGGGCAGAATTTCGGCGCTGGAAACAATGAGCGTGTCAGGGAGACGTTCAGAAGCGTCTTGCTGTTGGGCAGCGCCGTGATGATCGCGTTTACGGTCATCGCGCAATGGAGGCCCGAGGCACTGCTTGGCGGCTTCACCAAAGATGCCGAGACGATCGCCGTCGGCGCGCTGTTTCTGCGGATGATCGCGCTGAACCTCGTCGCACAGGGCGTGATCTTCGTGTGCTCGAGCATGTTTCAGGGATTGGGCAACACCAGGCCGGTGCTGCTGAGCTCCGCTGCGCGCCTGATCAGCTACGGGTTGCCGCTGATATGGCTATCTCGGAGTCCTGATTTCCGCATCGAGGATGTCTGGTACCTGTCGATTGCAACAACCACGCTGCAGGCGGGCGTAAGTTTGTGGCTGCTGCGTCTGGAGTTCAGGAAGCGGCTGGCGCCGGCGATACGATGACGTAGGCGCAAGGCATCGCCGATGTCGCAAGCGCCTCGCCGATCGACATCCAGGGCGGGCGACCGTCACATCGTCGGCAGCGTCGAGGTCTGGGCGACCACCGAACAGATCAGGACCAGCGGCACCGCAAGCGAAGGCGGCAACACATAGAGCCAGATACCCAATGCCATCAGCGCGGTCCCGAAACCCGCCAACCCCGATACGAAACCGCCGGCGAACGCGCCGAGGAAGAGAAGGGCGTACGCAGCCGTGTCCACCAACGCTCCGATTTGTTGTCCTTCAGTGCTGATGTTTACACCACGCAACGGGCGGGTACTATCGCCGCTGATCCCGCCCTCCGCACGCTCCACAAAATTGGAAAACACCCGTGAACTCAAAAATGACTTTTCTCGTCTGCCACGGCGCCTGGTCGGCGGGGTGGGCATGGAAGAAGATGCCCCCCTTGATGAATGCGGCCGGGCATCGCCTGGTGACGCCGACCTACACCGGGCTTGGCGAGCGCGAGCATCTGGCCAATCCGTCGATCGATCTCGAAACCCACATCCAGGACATCCTCAACGTCATCAAATACGAAGACCTGCGCGACATCGTGCTGATCGGCCACAGCTATGGCGGCATGGTCGCGTCAGGCGTCGCCGACCGCGCGCGCGACCGCATCGCACAGTTGATCTATCTCGATGCATTCGTGCCGGACGATGGACAATCGCTGCTGGACCTGAACCAGCCGGCGCGGCGAGCGATGATGGAGCTGGCCAAATCCGGCGACGGCTGGCGCATCCCGCCCAATCCGACGCCGCCCGATACATCGCCCGCCGATGTGGAATGGCTGACCGAGCGCCGCGTCGATATGCCGATCAAATGTTTTGAAATGCCGCTCAAGCTGCGCCACGGCAAGCTGACGCTGCCGCGCAGCTATATCTACGCCACCCGCGCCACAGCCGCGGACACTTTTGCTCCCTTCGCCAGGCGCGCCAAAAGCGAGCCCGGCTGGCGCTATGACGAGATCGATGCCAGCCATTCGCCGCACGTCACTGCGCCGGCGGCGCTGATGCGGGTGTTGCAGAAGATTGTTGCGGCGTAGCTTGCGGCGGTTGTGGGCGCGTGATCCGCGTCTGCTGAAGCCCTATCGCCGGGAGCGGGGCGGCTATGAAACGCGGCTATGAAACAATGAGGCCGCCAAACGGCGGCCTCCGGTCATGCGGGGTGTAAGCAAAATTACCATGTCATCCATTTGCCGCCACGCCAGTAGCCGCGGCCCTCGTGTTCCCGGAAGATGAATTTCTCGTGTGGACCCCAATGCCAATTGTCTTCATGAACGACGACACCCGCTTCGTGGGGAAATTCATACGCTTCGTGCGTATGCCAGCAGGTGTTGCCCTGGCATACGACGGCTGCGGATGCGCTGAAAGTGGACGCCATGACCGCCGCTGCGCTGATGGCGGCCGCGGAAAGGATTTTTCTGAGCATATTTACTGGTCTCCGTTAGCCCTTGCCCCGCGTGCAAACACCCTGGCGAGGCCTTCGGTTCCGAGCGGAACGAAAATTCTCGACCGACGCGGGCGTCGCACAGGTTTCGACACGACTTGGTCATATGCCCGCCATTATGAAGCGTTGCAGGCTCAGGTAAAGTCTGACCTCAGCCGCGAACCACCTTCCTCCTGCGCGGGCTGTCGTATATGAGAGATTTGTCACTGGAACGTGCCGATGGTCCCCAGGAGCGAATTGGCGGCGTGGAAAGTGGCGGCGGGGTAATTAATCCAAAATCGCGATCTGACATTTGATCGACGCAAGCGCTGACAGAAATTTCAACCGGGGCATGGCATGGTAAATCGATTTACGACGGCGCAGTCCACCGTGGCGATGCGGCGTTGGGGGCCTTCCGCCATTTTGACGCTCGCGGTGATGGCCGCACTGACGGCGCTGACCGCCGACGCCGCCGCGAGACAGGCGCGTCCCGCGCCACCCACCGAGGCGACAGCGCCGCGCGAGGCAGGCGAGCCGATCATGGCGATCGTGTCGATCAAGAGTCAGCAGGTGACCTTCTACGACGCCGACGGCTGGATCCTGCGCGCGCCGGTGTCGACCGGCATTACGGGACGCGAGACGCCAGCCGGCGTCTTCGCCCTCCTCGAGAAGGACAAGGACCACCACTCGAGCCTCTATGACGATGCCTGGATGCCGAACATGCAGCGCATCACCTGGAACGGCCTGGCGCTGCATGGCGGGCCGCTGCCCGGATATGCGGCCTCGCATGGCTGCGTGCGGATGCCCTATGACTTTGCCGAGGAGCTGTTCGACAAGACGCGGATCGGGATGCGCGTGATCATCTCGCCTGTTGACGCCGAGCCGGTCGAGTTCTCCCATCCGGCGCTGTTCGTCCCGAACCGGGAGGCCATTGCGGCCGCGCCGGCCAAGGCCGAGGCGCTCGCCCGCGAGGCGGCCGAAGCTGCCGAGACGTCCGACGAGGCGAAGAAAACCGCCGCGACAGCGGCGCGCGAGACGGCGTCGCTGACCGCGTCGCTGCGCAAGCTGGAATGGCTCAAAACCCGCGCCGACGCCGAGCTCGCCTACGCCGATAAGACGCTCGCCGCCGCCAGGACGGAACAAGCCACGGCGCGGGCCGATGACCTCAAGCAGAAGGCCGCCGCCAAGGCCGCGGACCTGGGAACGCAGCTCGATGCCGCCAAGGCCGATGCGAAGTCGAAGCTCGGCGCCGCCGCCGCCGCAAAGGACACCGCCAAGGCGGCCGCGACCAGGAAGGCCGACACCGCCAAAGCGGCGAACGAGGCGAATCTCGCGCTCGAGCCGGTCTCGGTCTACATCAGCCGCGCGACGCAGAAACTTTACGTGCGGCGCAACACGCATAAGTCGTGGCCGGACGGGGGCGAGGTGTTCGATGCGACCATTGAGGTTCCGGTCACGATCCGCAATCCCGACAAGCCGATCGGCACGCATGTGTTCACGGCGGTGGCGCGCAACGACACGGGCCTGCGCTGGACCGCGGTCACGATCGACAACGGGGACGACGCCAAGGACGCGCTCGACCGCATCACCATCCCGCAGGATGTGCTCGATCGCATCGCGCCGACCGCATCGCCGCGATCCTCGATCATCGTCTCGGACGAGCCGCTGAGCCGCGAGACCAACTATCGCACCGAATTCGTCGCGGTGCTGAACAACCAGCCCCAGGGCGGATTCGTGACGCGCCAGCCTACGCCTGATGCCCTCGTTGCGAGCCGCGACGTCCAGGACAACAACGGCTTCGGCTTCGGCTTCGGCTTTTTCAATTTCCAGCGCGGTCGGGACCTCCAAACTGGCGATCCGCGCCGGCGCGGCGGCCAGAACTATTATCCGGTGCAACGGGGCTGGTGGTAAGACGCGGCACGCCGCTCAATCTGTGCGGCCGACTTTTGCAACAAAATCCGCCAGTAGCTGAAGTCAAAACAGGCTGCGGATAATTAGATCCTCAACCGCGCGAAGGTATCGCGCAGCCTGATCGCTCTCATTGGCTTCTCCGTCTGCAAATCTGTTTGCGGGCCGAGCTAAGTAATTCGTCTGAAAGCTTGAGAAGCCAGCATCGAGTACCGAACAGGCGACGCAGGCAAGTGAGTGCCGAAGCGAGCAGCCATTCAGGAGAAGCTCATGAGGATGATCCAGGCAACGCAGTTCACGGGATATCAGGGATTTGTCCAGCTTGATGCCCCCAAGCCCGAGTTCGCTGAGGGAGTCGCTGATGGACGGGTTCTTGTGCGCGTGACCGCCGCTGGCGTAACGCCACTGGATCATACCATCATGTCGGGCGGCCATCCACGCGCAAAGCCACCGCTGGTGCTCGGCAACGAGGGCGCCGGGGTGATCGAAGATGCGGGCGCCTCGGGGCTCGCGCCCGGCAGCCGGGTCGCCTTTACCGGCGGCTATGGCGTGGCTGAAAACGGATCGTGGGAGGACTATGTAACCGTCCGAACCGACGACCTCCTGCCCATTCCGGCCGGCATCGACGATGTGCTCGCCGCCAGCCTTCCGGTCGCCTATCTGACCGCCCAGATCGCCCTCGATGACGCGGGCTTCGCTCCCGGCAAGACGGTTTTCACGCCAGCGATCGGCGGCTCGGTCGGCAACGCCACCTACCAGTTGGCGAAGGCACTCGGCGCGGCTGCAGTGATCTCGACAGCCGGCAGTACCGTAAAAGCCACGCAAGCCCGCGATCGCGGCTATGGCGACATCATCGACCTCAGCGCGGAGAATATCGGCGACGGTGTTCGACGGATCACGGACAACAGGGGCGTGGACATTGTGATCGAGAGCCTTGGCGGCGCTTTTATCGGTGACGGTCTCGGCTCACTGGCGGTCGGTGGCACGCTCATTACGATCGGCTATACCGCAGGGCGCAAAGCCGGCATCGATGTGACCGACCTGATCTGGAAGCGCGCCCGCGTTGCCGGTTTCGCGCTTCTCGCGCAGACGCCCGCCGTGAAGCGGAAAGCCTGGGAACAGGTTATGACGCTCATCACCCGCGGCGCGATCGTACCCGTCGTCGAGCGGACCTATCCGCTTGAGCGAGCCGCCGAGGCGCTCCGCCATCTCCACGAAGATCGTCCGTTCGGGAAGGTCGTTCTGACTCTCTGACCCGACGGCGCAATTGAACCATCAAGCGTGGTCCTTCGACAGGCTGATCAGCCGCAATTCCAGACTGGCCCGATCGGTGTCTGCGTGTAGCACGGACCAAAGCTGCCGCCATTGTAGTGGCCGCCGCCGTCAAAGCCGGGCCGGCCGAAATAGTACCGGTTGCCATCATACCCGTAATAACGGGGGGTCGGGTCAATATACCAGGGGCGCCGGTCGCGGGTACTCCGCCCCGCAGCTTTCTGGGCATAGAGCGGAAGGCTGTTGTTCGGTGGCTGCTGATAGCCCGGCAGGAAGCCGTAGCCATGCCAGCGTGGCGCCGGCCGCTTGTGAATTGGCGCCGCCGGCGCGACCACCGGCAGCAGCGACAGAACAACAGCAATGGATAGACACATGAGGCGGGACATAGGCACACCATAGACAATCGGCTCTGGGAAGGCCATTCAAATCCGAGCGCAAAGTTCTTCGAGAGCCTGATGCAGACCTGGCAGTTGAAGGTCATGACCGCTGCGGGTCTTTTGCGTCGATTTTGGCATGTTGGCGTCACGTCCGGCTGGTGGGTAATCCCGGAAGCGGTGGTGATCCGCGTCTGGCTACGCGTTAAGGGAGTCGACGCCCTAGCTAGATCGATAGTACACCCCAGCCCGCGACCACATGCACGCCGCTCCAGAACCAGGTTTCTCCGTTGTGGGCTGCTTGCAGGCTGAAAATTCGCTTGTTCCAGTCGGGGTCGTGGGTGAAGCGAATGTTTTCGATTCTGAACTCGGACTGCCGCTGTTTCCATTCCGTCGACCAGGCCAGATGCGCCTCGTCGAGTTGTTGTTGCAGTTTCGAAACTTCGACTTGGTAGGGATACGGGAAAAGAACTCTAAGCAGCATGCATCGCTCGCTTCGCTCTCATCCTCTCAATCTAGCGAGCGTCGTGAGCCCGTTCAACGTTCGCGCCCCCAAATTGGCGAGGGGTCCGGCGCATTGGCGCCGAACCCCTCATTCTCAGTAAGACGCGTTTTCTTCGAAAACGCTTTCGCTTAAAAGCATCAGCCAGCCTGTAAGCCGGGTTTTGTAGGGCACCGCCCGCTTGCGCGGGACGATACGTGACGGCCATTCCTCTGGGACAACGTTTGCACGTTGCCTCGAGCAACCTACCCGGACGGCGAGCCTGACATCGCCCTGCGGTGTTTTCGCCTTGCAAGCGAACAATCCCGCGTTGCCGTCCCTATTCGGTCTTGCTCCCGGTGTGGTTTGCCATGCCGTTTCCGTTGCCGGACCCGCGGTGCGCTCTTACCGCACCTTTTCACCCTTACCCGCCGTCGCAGCTTACGGCTGGTGTGGCGGGCGGTTCGTTCTCTGTGGCACTGTCCCTGGGGTCGCCCCCGCCGGACGTTATCCGGCACCGTATGTCGATGGAGCCCGGACTTTCCTCTCCCGCAGCCTTTCGGCCGTAGCCGGAGCGGCCGTCCGGCCGACTGACGCGCTAGGCATGGGGGCTCAAGGCCGTCGCGTCAAGCCGATAACGACCAGCCGCGGCCGCCAAAATAAATTATCCTGAAGATGTCGTTTTGCGTGCCGGCCGTTCGACTGGATGTCGGCGAAACAGCCGATCAAAAGGAGCTACACGCAGATGCAGTATTTATTGATGATCTATCAGAACGAAGCCGAATACGGCAAAATGGACGCCGCGGCGCGCCAGAAGATGACGGCGGAATATGGTGCGTTCACCCAGTCCATCATCCAGAGCGGCAATTTCAAGGCCGGCGACGGGCTGCAGCCGACATCGACCGCGACCACGGTGCGGGTTCGCGACGGCAAGACCCTGACCACGGATGGTCCGTTCGCGGAGACCCGCGAGCAGCTCGGCGGCTATTATCTGGTCGAGGCCAAGGACCTCGACGCCGCGCTCGCCATCGCCGCGCGGATTCCCGGCGCCAGGTCCGGTTCGATCGAGGTCAGGCCGATCTGGGTTTATAACTGACGGCTATCGTCGTCATTCCGGGGCACGCGCCTTCGCGTGAGCCCGGAATGACGGTTCACTGAAGCGTCGTGATCACATGACCCCTGCCGAAATCGAAAAAATATTCCGTGACGAGGCGGGTCGGGCGCTGGCGACGCTGATCCGCCTGGTCGGCGATTTCGATCTCGCCGAGGACGCGTTGCAGGATGCGTTCGCGGTCGCGCTGGAACGCTGGCCCGCCGCCGATCCGCCGTCCAATCCGCGCGCCTGGCTGGTCAATGTCGGACGCAACAAGGCGATCGACCGGGTCCGCCGGCAAATCGACGTTTCGCGGCAAGCAGTCGAGAACTGACGCACGAATTGCTGCACAATGCCGCGGCTTCCGACGAGGCCGGCGAGGCGACCGCGCTCGACGACGACATGCTGCGGCTGATCTTCACCTGTTGCCATCCGGCCTTCGCGGCCGAGGTTCAGGTCGCGCTGACGCTGCGCACGGTCTGCGGGCTGACCACCGCGCAGGTCGCGCGCGCCTTTCTGGCCAGCGAGGACGCCATGGCGCAGCGCCTGCGTCCGCGCCAAGCAGAAAATCCGGCTCGCCGGCATTCCCTACGAGGTGCCGGAACGCGAAGCGCTGGCGCCGCGGCTGCGCGGGGTGCTCGCGGTGATCTATCTCGTCTTCACCGAAGGCTATGCCGCGACCGTCGGGCGAGGACCTGATGCGTCCGGACCTGGCGCGCGAAGCGATCCGGCTTGGCCGCCTGCTCGATGCCCTGATGCCGCAACGGGGCGAGATCAAGGGATTGCTGGCGCTGATGCTGCTGCACGACGCGCGCCGCGCCGCGCGCGAGACCGCGGGCGGCGACATCGTGCTGCTGGAAGAGCAGGATCGCGCGCTGTGGGACCGTTGCCAGATCGCCGAAGGCCTGAAGCTGGTGGAAGAGGCCTTGCGGATGCCGGGCCGGCCGGAATCCTATGCGGTTCAGGCCGCGATCGCGGCGCTGCATGCGCGGGCGCCGAGTTATCGCGACACCGACTGGCCGCAGATCGCCGGCCTCTATGAAGTGCTGCTGCGGATCAGCCCGTCGCCGGTGATCGAGCTCAATCACGCCGCCGCGGTGTCGATGGTCGACGGACCGGCGCGGGCGCTGGACCTGATCGATGCGCTGGAAGCGCGCGGCGGACTCAACGGCTACGAATTGCTGCCGGCGGTCCGCGCCGATCTGTTGCGCCGGCTCGGCCGGCACGACGCCGCGCGCGAAGCCTATCTCGCGGCGACCGCCGCGACGCAACTGGAGCCGCTGCGCCGGCTCTACGCGCGACGGTTGGCGGAAATGGATTGCGGGAACAGCTAGCTTTGAGTTCGTCATTCCCCGATGTGCAATTGCGCATCGTGGATGCGCCTTCGGTCGGCAATTGCCGACCTGAGGCGCAGGCCCGGAACGACGGTACCCTACCGCGCCGCGACGGCCTTGGCGTCGGCCGGAAGGCTTGCCAGCAGCGACTGCAACGTGGTCAGCGTCGAATGATCGGCGACGCCGTCGACGCGGGCGGGGCGGAAGTGGCGCTGGAAGGCGGTGACCACTTCCATGGTCGGCGCCGTCATATTTGCCGTTGGTCGGGATGCCGTAGCCGTATCTGGCCAGCGCCTGCTGCAGGCCGACGACGTCGTCGCTGATGGTGCCGAGCTTGAGGGTTTCGCCGCGCACGATCGGCGCCGGCTGCACCCAGTGGCCGACGCCTGAATTGGCCAGCGAATGCCACGGAAATTTTTCGCCGGGGTCTTTCTTGCGCGACGGCGCGACGTCGGAATGCGCGAGCACGCGATGCGACGGCACCTTGCGGCGGAGCATGATGCCGCGGCACAGCGCGATCACGGCGGCGATCTGGCGCAGCGGAAATTCCGGATAGCCCCAGTCATGGCCGCGATTGACGATCTCGACGCCGATCGAACAGGAATTGATGTCTTCTTCGCCGGCCCAGGACGCCACGCCGGCGTGCCAGGCGCGCTTGGCTTCCGGGACGCACTGCACGATGCGGCCGTCTTCCAGCACGATGTAATGCGCCGAGACGTCGGTGCCCGCCGTGCACAGCTGCGCGATCGCGCCTTCCACATCGGGCATGCCGGTGTAGTGCAGCAAGATCATGTCGGGCAGACGGCCCTTGTTGCGGTCGCCATAATTCGCCGACGGGATGACGTCGGAAGCGATCGATGAATCGGGGGTGAATGTCTTCATGTTCGCGTTGGCCCTTGGAATCGGGAGGGCACGTTGACGCTTCGAATCAAATCCAGCAGACGCGAACGAACCGAGCGGCATAGGATAGCTCAAACCGGGCAAGAGAACGGCAACAGTGCGTTTTCAAAACGGACACGCTTTACTATTCCTTCACGGTGGCGTCAGCGCAATGCGCGCGCCGGCCGCGGCTTCGCATTTTGGCCGAGTGTGTGCGGGAAGCATCACCCGGATCGTCGGTCCGGCGCCCCCCCCGTGAAGAGGATTTGTACCGGACCCATCAACGCTTTCTTAACGCTAACTGCCGTTACTAAGTGGTGAAGAGCCGAACCGGTTTGGGGGACGGCCGAGGCCCCATTTGACGCTCGAAATCCCATGGCAGCCCACCAAATCCCGTGCGGAAATCAGGGTTTGCGGTTTGGGACGCGCGGGGATCGGCAATCGTGCCGCGCACGTGGCTTTTCGACCGGAAAAGCCCGGCGAAGCGCAGACATTTGAGGCGCAATGGGCCCGTTGGCGTCCAATTTTCCTATTCCAAGCCGGACAGCGCCCGGGGCCCGGGCATGAGTCCGTCCGGCAACCGTCATATTCCCGTGCTCGGCCGGGAAGCCGTCGAGATGCTGAGCCCGCGCGACGGCGGCATCTATGTCGACGCCACCTTCGGGGCCGGCGGCTACAGCCGGGCGATTCTCGACGTCGCCGGAACCCGGGTGATCGGCATCGACCGCGACCGCTCGGCCATATCGGGCGGGTTCGATCTGGTCGATCGATCGGACGGCCGGCTGACCCTGGTCGAGGACCGGTTTTCCAATCTGGCCGAGGTTTGCGCCGCCCAGGGTATCGCTGCGGTCGACGGCGTCGTGATGGATGTCGGGGTGTCCTCGATGCAACTCGACGAGGCCGATCGCGGCTTCTCGTTTCGCCTCGACGGTCCGCTCGACATGCGGATGGGCCATGACGGCCCGACCGCGGCGGATGTGATCGCCAAGGCGTCGGAGGCCGATCTCGCCAACATCATCTACATCTTCGGCGAAGAGCGTCATTCCCGCGCCGTCGCCCGCGCCATCGTCGCGGCGCGCAAGGAAGCGCCGATCCTGACCACCCGGGCGCTGGCCGATATCGTCGCCAAGGTGGTGTGGTCGAAGCCGGGCGAAATTCACCCGGCGACCCGGACGTTTCAGGCGCTTGCGGATTTTCGTCAACGAAGAACTCGACGAACTGCATCTGGCGCTGGCGGCGGCGGAGCGCGTGCTGAAGCCGGGCGGCCGGCTGGTGGTGGTGTCGTTTCATTCGCTGGAAGACCGCATCGTCAAGAATTTCCTGGTCGAGCGAGCCAAGGCCGGCGGCGGATCGCGGCATCTGCCCGAGGTCGCGCAGGCCGCGCCGAGCTTTGCCATCCTGACCAAGCGCCCGGTCACGCCCGACGACGCTGAAGATCTCCGCCAATCCGCGCGCGCGCTCGGCGAAGCTGCGCGCGGCCGAGCGCACCGCGCGCGCCCGCGCATGCCGCCGCCGCATTGCCGGCATGGCCTGTTGCTCGCCGACGTGATGAGGGGAGGCTGACCATGCGGATCATCCATCTCCTCGTGATCGGTGTCCTGGTGTTCGCCGCGGCCTATGTCTACCGGATCAAGATGGAATCCACCGCCCGCACCGAGCGGGTGCTGCGGCTGCATGCGGAAATTCGCGAGCAGCGCGACGCCATCGCGGTGCTGCGCGCGGAATGGACCAAACTCGATGCGCCGCTGCGGCTGCAGGGTCTCGCCGAACGGCATCTGCCGCTGAAGCCGATCAACGCCACGCAATATGATTCGTTGAAGAACCTGCCCGAGCGGCCGCCGAACTTTGTCAAGTCGGGCGATCCCGATCCGATCGGCGCGATGATCGAGGCCGATCGATGCGGTCGCCGTGACCGGTTCGGTGCCGGCGCCGGAGGATCGGCAATGACCGGCCAGGCGCGGACCATCGTCAAGCCGACAGAACCGTGGCGGCAGCGGCTGATCCGCAGCCTGCTGTACGGGCGCAACGTCGATCGCGCCGCCAAAGCGCGCGCCCGCGTCGGATTTGCGATCGCTGGCGTTCGCGGCGATCTATGCGGTGATCGGCGGCCGGCTGATCATGTTCGCCGTCATCGGCGACAGTCACGGCGCGCGCCGCACCGCGTCGCAGGACGCCATCGCCACCGCGCGGCCGGATATCGTCGACCGCAACGGCGAGGTGCTCGCCACCGACGTCAAGGCGCCCAGCCTGTTCGCCGAGCCGCGCCGGATCATCGACAAGGACGAAGCGATCGAGCTTCTGACCGCGACGCTGCCGGATCTCGACACCGGCGAAGTGCGCGAGCGGCTGTCGTCGAAAAAAGGCTTCGTCTGGCTGAAGCGCGAAATCACGCCGCTGCAGCAGCAGGAAATTCACCGCCTCGGCATTCCCGGCATCGGCTTCCTGCGCGAGAACAAGCGCGTCTATCCCACCGGCGCCGAAGTCGCGCATCTGATCGGTCTGGTCAATACCGACAACCAGGGCATCGCCGGGATGGAGAAATGGCTCGACACCAACGGTCTTGCCGATCTGCATCGCGCCGGCTTTGCCACCGATCGCCTGCAGCGGCCGGTGGAACTGTCGGTCGATCTGCGCGTCGAGCACGCGCTGCGCGACGAACTGCTCAAGGCCAAGGAAAAATTCCACGCCAAGGCGGCCTCCGGCCTCGTCTCCAACGTCAAGACCGGCGAGATCGTGGCGATGGTGTCGCTGCCGGATTTCGATCCCAACAATCCGAAAGAGGCGCACGATCCCGATCGCATCAACCGGCTGACCACCGGCGTCTACGAGATGGGATCGACCTTCAAGGCCTTCACGCTGGCGATGGCGCTGGATTCCGGCAAGTACGATCTCAACTCGATGTGGGATGCGCGCGGGCCGCTGCACTATGGCAAGTTCGCCATCCATGACGACGAGCCGAAGGGCCGCTTCCTCAACATGAAGGAGGTGTTCACCTTCTCCTCGAACGTCGGCGCGGCGCGCATCGCGCTGTCGCAGGGCGTCGAGGCGCACAAGGCGTTCCTGCGCAAGATGGGGCAGCTCGAGCGGCTGCGCACCGAACTGCCCGAGAGCGCGTCGCCGATCCTGCCGCGGCACTGGGGCGAGTTGAACACGGTGACGATCGCGTTCGGGCACGGCATCGCGGTGGCGCCGCTGCAGGCGGTGATGGGCATCGATGCGCTGGTGAATGGCGGCTATCTGATTCCGCCGACCTTCCTGAAGCGCACCGAAGCAGGAAGCGATGGCGATGGCGAAGCGGGTGATCAAGCCCGAGACCTCCGAGAAGATGCGATTCCTGATGCGGCTCAACGCCGAGATCGGCACCGCGAGAAAAGCCGACGTCAAGGGCTATTATATCGGCGGCAAGACCGGCACCGCCGAAAAGGTCATCAACGGCCGCTACGCCAAGAAGCGCGTGCTCACCGCCTTCACCGCGATCCTGCCGGCCGACCATCCCCAATACCAGCTTCTGGTCATGCTGGACGAGCCGCAGTCGCTGAAGGAAACCTACGGCTTCATCACCTCCGGCTGGAACGCGGTGCCGACCGGCGGCGATGTGATCGCCCGCATTGCGCCGCTTTTGGGCATCGAGCCGCGTTTCGATCTGCCGCCGTCCGACCGCCTTATTCTTGCGGCATCGAAGACAACCCAGTAAGGCGTACCACCAGCGCCGGCCGGACTGGAAGATAATGAAACTTCGCGACCTGTTCAGCGATGACGCCACGATCGACCCGCGGGCGGAAGCGGCCGTGGTCACCGGCCTCGCCGTGGACAGCCGCGCGGTGAAGCCGGGCGATCTGTTCTTCGCGCTCGCCGGCAGCAAGACCGATGGCGCGCGCTTTGTCGATGCGGCGATTGCCTCCGGCGCGGTCGCGATCGCGGGCGATCATCCGCCGCAAGGCGATGGCCGCGTGCCGTTCGTCAGCACGCCCAATCCGCGCCGCGCGCTGGCGCTGGCCGCGGCGAAATTTTATCCGCGGCAGCCCGCGACCATCGCGGCGGTCACCGGCACCAGCGGCAAGACCTCGGTCGCCGCCTTCGCGCGGCAGATCTGGCAGCGGCTCGGTCACGCCTCGGCCAGCATCGGCACCATCGGCCTGGTCTCGCCGAAGCGCACCATCTACGGATCGCTGACGACGCCGGATCCGATCGCGCTGCATCGCCAGCTCGACGAGATCGCAAGCGATGGCGTCACCCATCTGGCGCTCGAGGCGTCCTCGCACGGGCTCGACCAGTATCGGCTCGACGGCGTGCGCATCAGCGCCGGCGGCTTCACCAACCTGTCGCGCGACCACATGGATTACCATCCCGACGTCGCGCATTATCTTGCCGCCAAGCTGCGGCTGTTCCGCGATCTGGTCGCGGCCGGATGGCGCGGCGGTGATCTCGGCCGATCATGATTGTTCGCAGGCCGTGATCGATGCGGCGCGCGCGCGAAGCTTGCGGATCGTCGACGGTCGGCCGCAACGGCGACGGCGCCGGCGAGGGCATTCGCCTGGTCGAAGCCGAGCATCGACGGCTTTGCGCAGAAACTCACGCTCGAACATCGCGGCCGCAGCCATGCGATCCGGCTGCCGCTGGTCGGCGAATTCCAGATCGAGAATGCGCTGGTCGCCGCCGGGCTTGCGATCGGCACCGGCAGCGAGCCCGAAGCCGTGTTCGCCGCGCTGCGAACATCTTGAAGGCGCCAAGGGCCGGCTGGAGCGGGTCGGCGAACGCAACGGCGCGCCGATCTTTGTCGACTACGCGCACAAGCCCGATGCGCTGGCGAAGGCGCTGCAGGCGCTGCGGCCTTATGCGAAACGCAAGCTGGTGGTGGTGTTCGGCGCCGGCGGCGACCGCGATGCCGGCAAGCGTCCGCTGATGGGCGCGATCGCCGCCGAAAATGCCGACAGCGTCATCGTCACCGACGACAATCCGCGCAGCGAAAATCCGCAAGCGATCCGCGCCGCGATCCTCAGCACCGCCGAGGGCGCCAGGGAAATCGGCGACCGCGCCGAGGCGATCCGGACCGCGATCGCCGGGCTGCAGCCGGGCGATGCGCTGCTTGATCGCCGGCAAGGGCCACGAGACCGGGCAGATCGTCGGCGACCGCATCTTGCCGTTCAGCGATCACGATGCGGTTGCGGCCGCGCTTGCGCCGAGGGTCGCATGAGCGCAGCGCCGTTGTGGACATCCGGCGCGATGGCGGCGGCGATGCGCGCGTCGATCAACGGCGCGTTGCCGGAAGCGGTATCGGGCCTTTCGATCGACAGCCGCACCATCGCGCCGGGCGAAGCCTATTTCGCGATCAAGGGCGACGTCCATGACGGCCACGATTTCGTCGCGGCGGCGCTGAAGGCGGGTGCTGCGCTGGCGGTGGTCGAAGCCGCGCAGCGCGACAAGTTCGCGAGCGACGCGCCGCTGCTGGTGGTCGACGACGTGCTGGCCGGTCTGGTCGATCTCGCGCGCGCCGCGCGCGCGCGGCTTGACGCGCAGGTGATCGCGGTCACCGGCTCGGTCGGCAAGACCTCGACCAAGGAAGCGCTGCGGCGCGTGCTGGGCGCGCAAGGGCCGACCCATGCCTCGGCCGCGTCGTTCAACAATCACTGGGGCGTGCCGCTGTCGCTGGCGCGATGCCCGGCGTCGGTGCGCTTTGCGATCTTCGAGATCGGCATGAATCACGCCGGCGAAATCGAGCCGCTGGTCGAGATTGGTGCGGCCGCAGGTCGCCATCATCACCACGGTCGAGCCGGTGCATCTGGAATTCTTTGCCGGCATCGAGGCGATTGCCGACGCCAAGGCGGAAATCTTTGCAGGGCGTCGAGCCCGGCGGCGCGGTGGTGCTCAACCGCGACAATTCGCAGTTCGCCCGGTTGGCAAGGCGCGCCAAAAAACTCGGCATCTCGCGCATCGTTTCGTTCGGCGCCGACAAGAAATCCGAGGCGCGGCTGCTCGACGTGTCGCTGCACGCGGCCTGTTCGGCGGTTCATGCCAATATCCTCGGGCATGACGTCACCTACAAGCTCGGCATGCCCGGCCGCCACATGGCGATGAACTCGCTGGCGGTGCTGGCGGCGGCGTCGCTGGCGGGCGCCGATCTGGCGCTCGCGGCGCTGTCGCTGTCGCAGATCGAGCCGGCGGCGGGCCGCGGCGTCCGGCGCGCGCTGGAAGTCGCCAGCGGCGAGGCGACCCTGATCGACGAAAGCTATAACGCCAATCCGGCGTCGATGGCGGCGGCGCTGAACGTGCTCGGCCAGGCGGCGGTCGGCCCGCATGGCCGGCGCATCGCGGTGCTCGGCGACATGCTGGAACTGGGCCCCACCGGCGCCGCGTTGCATCGCGGCCTGATCGACGCCGTCAAGGCCAACCACGTCGATCTGGTGTATTGTTGTGGTCCGCTGATGCGCAATCTGTGGGACGCTCTTTCCACCGGCAAACGGGGCGGCTATGCCGAGAGCGCGGCTGGCCTCGAAGCGCAGGCGGTCGCCGCGATTCGCGCCGGCGATGCGATCATGGTCAAGGGATCGCTCGGCTCGAAGATGAAAACGATTGTCAACGCGCTCGAAAAGCGCTTTCCCGGCAAGACCGCGCTCGACGAAGCCGCGGTATAGGGCGGATTGAATGTTTTACTGGCTGATTGATCTTTCCAATACCGTTCCCGGCCTGGGCGTGTTCCGCACGTTCCTGAATGTGTTTCGCTACATCACCTTTCGCACCGGCGGGGCGATGGTGACCGGGGCGCTGTTCGTGTTCCTGTTCGGCCCCTGGATCATCGATCATCTGCGGCTGCGCCAGGGCAAGGGCCAGCCGATCCGCACCGACGGTCCGCAATCGCATCTCGTCACCAAGAACGGCACGCCGACCATGGGCGGGCTGATGATCCTGTCCGGCCTGGTGGTCTCGACGCGTGCTGTGGGCCAATCCGCTCAATCCCTATGTCTGGATCGTGCTGGCGGTGACGCTGGGCTTCGGTTTCGTCGGCTTCTACGACGATTATCTGAAGGTGACCAAGCAGACCCATAGCGGCTTCGCCGGCCGCATCCGGCTTGCGATCGAAGCGGTGATCGCGCTGGTCGCCTGCTACGCGCTGGTCCGGCTCGGACGCGATCCGTTCTCGACCGCGCTGGTGATTCCGTTCTTCAAGGACGTGGTGCTGAATTTCGGCTGGTTCTTCGTGCTGTTCGGCGCCTTCATCATGGTCGGCGCCGGCAACGCGGTCAACCTGACCGACGGCCTCGACGGTCTCGCCATCGTGCCGGTCATGATCGCGGCGGCGAGCTTCGGCATGATCGCCTATCTCGCCGGCAACGCGGTGTTCTCGGACTATCTGCAGATCAATTACGTCGCCGGCACCGGCGAACTCGCGGTGCTGTGCGGCGCGGTGCTGGGCGCCGGCCTCGGATTCCTGTGGTTCAACGCGCCGCCGGCGTCGATCTTCATGGGCGACACCGGCTCGCTGGCGCTCGGCGGCATGCTCGGCTCGATCGCGGTCGCGGTGAAGCACGAGATCGTGCTGGCGCGTGATCGGCGGCCTGTTCGTGCTGGAAGCGGTCTCGGTGATCGTGCAGGTGGCGTCGTTCAAGCTCACCGGCAAGCGCGTCTTCCGGATGGCGCCGATCCATCATCATTTCGAGCAGACTGGGCTGGACCGAACCGCAGATCGTGATCCGGTTCTGGATCATCTCGGTGATGCTGGCGCTGGCCGGCCTCTCCACGCTGAAGCTGCGGTGAGCGTCGGATACTTTCCGACGCTCCGGAATGGCGTGCTGAATCATGATCCCCGTCACTTCCTTCGCCGGCAAGACGGTCGCGGTGTTCGGCCTCGGCGGCTCCGGGCTTGCGAGCTGCCACGCCCTGAAGGCGGGCGGCGCCGAAGTGATCGCCGGCGACGACAGCGCCGACAACTCGCCGAGGCCGCGCAAGCGGGCTTCATCACCGCGGATCTGCGCAACGTATCGTGGGCGAATTTCGCCGCGTTGGTGCTGACGCCGGGCGCGCCGCTGACCCATCCGGCGCCGCACTGGACCGTGCTGGCGGCGCGGCAGGCCGGCGTCGAGGTGATCGGCGATATCGAACTGTTCTGCCGCGAGCGCCGCCGTCATGCGCCGGATGCGCCGTTCGTCGCCATCACCGGCACCAACGGCAAATCCACCACCACGGCGCTGATCGCGCATCTGATGCGCGTCGCCGGCTACGACACCCAGATGGGCGGCAATATCGGCACCGCGATCCTGTCGCTGGAGCCGCCGCGCATGGGGCGGGTCCACGTCATCGAGATGTCGTCGTATCAGATCGATCTGTCGCCCTCGCTCGATCCCTCGCGTCGGCATCCTGCTCAATATCAGCGAAGACCATATCGATCGCCACGGCACGCTCGAACATTATGCCGCCGTGAAGGAGCGTCTGGTCGCCGGCGTGCAGCCGCAGGGCACCGCGATCGTCGGCGTCGACGACGGCTGGAGCCGCAACATCGCCGACCGGATCGAGCGGGCCGGCCAGCGCGTGGTCCGGATCTCGGTGAAAAATCCGCTTCCCGACGGCATCTATGTCGAGCGCGAAACCATCTGGCGCGCCTCCGGCGGCGCGCGCAGCGAGATCGCGCGGATCGGCGGCATCGGTTCGCTGCGCGGCCTGCACAATGCGCAGAATGCGGCCGTGCGCGTCGGCCTGCGCGCTGGCGCTCGGCGTCAGCACCGAAGTCCTGCAAAACGGCCTTGCGCAGCTTTCCCGGTCTGGCGCACCGCATGGAGCAGGTCGGCCGCCGCGGCAACGTGCTGTTCGTCAACGACTCCAAGGGCACCAACGCCGACGCGGCGGCGCATGCGCTGTCGTCCTTTGCCGATATTTTCTGGATCGCCGGCGGCAAGCCGAAGCTCGGCGGCATCACCGAGCCTGACCGAATATTTCCCGCGCATCCGCAAGGCCTATCTGATCGGCGAAGCCGCGCA
This sequence comes from uncultured Alphaproteobacteria bacterium, assembly GCA_963734795.1. GTDB lineage: Bacteria > Pseudomonadota > Alphaproteobacteria > Rhizobiales > Xanthobacteraceae > Bradyrhizobium. The sequence continues at coordinate 781,652 of CAVTIW010000001.1, read as the reverse complement.
GGAATTCGCCGCGCACGCTCGGGGCGAGCGCGTGCCGCACGAGATCAGCGAAACGCTCGATGTCGCGGTGGCCAATGCGGCGCGCGATGCGGAGGCCTCCGGATCGGCCGATCCGGTGGTGCTGCTGTCGCCGGCCTGCGCGTCGTTCGACCAGTACCGCAATTTCGAAATCCGCGGCGCCGCGTTCCGCGACCTCGTCACCGCGCTGCCCGGCGTCAAGCCGGTGGTGTGAGGCTACGAGCGTGCATCACCCGCATTCACAGCCGTCGTCATCCGGCTTGACCGGATGATCCAGTATTCCAGAGCGCTCGATAGTTTCATGCAAGGCGCGGCGTACTGGATACCCGCTTTCGCGGGTATGACGGCTCTTTGTGGCGCGACGCACTGCGCTGACCGCAATGTTCATCAAAGTATCAGCGAACTTCCGTTAACCTCTTGGAAACCATCATGGGCGACCAATGGGCAAACCTCTGCCCTTGGGAACGCCCATGCTCTCCCGTGAACAACGCACCCCGCTTTCAGCGAATGGTGGTGGACCGTCGACCGCCTGCAACTCGCGGCGATCATCGCGCTGATGCTGGCCGGGATCATTCTGTCGCTGGCGGCCAGCCCGCCGGTGGCGACCCGGATCGGGCTCGATCCGTTCCACTTCTTCAACCGCCATGTGCTGTTTCTGCTGCCGTCCTTCATCGTGATGATCGGGGTGTCGTTCCTGTCGCCGCGGCAGATCCGCCGCACCGCGCTGATCGTGTTCGCGGTCTCGATCGTGCTGATCGTGGCGACGCTGCTGCTCGGTCCCGAGGTCAAGGGCTCGCGGCGCTGGATCACCCTGATCGGCGTCAACATCCAGGCCTCCGAATCCGCCAAGCCGGCGTTCGTGGTGCTGGCGGCGTGGCTGTTTGCGGAATCGACGCGGCGGCCGGAAATGCCGGCGACCTCGATGGCGCTGGCGCTGCTGCTGACTGCTGGTGTCGCTGCTGGTGATGGAGCCCGATTTCGGCCAGACCATGCTGATCCTGATGGTGTGGGGCTCGCTGTTCTTCATCGCGGGCATGCGGATGATCTGGGTGCTGGGGCTCGCGGGCGCCGCCAGCGCCGGGCTGTTCGGCGCCTATCTTCTGGTGCCGCACGTCGCCGGCCGCATCAAGCGCTTCATGAATCCGGCCTCGGGCGACACCTTCCAGGTCGATACCGCGATGGAGGCGTTCTACAATGGCGGCTGGTTCGGGCTCGGGCCCGGCGAAGGCATCGCCAAGCGCAGCCTGCCGGACAGCCACACCGATTTCGTGTTCGCGGTGGCGGCGGAGGAATTCGGAATCATCCTTTGCCTGGTGCTGCTGGCGCTGTTCGCCTTCATCGTGATCCGCGCGCTGTCGCGCGCCTATGCGACCGAGGACATGTTCGCGCGGTTTGCCGCGTCCGGCCTCGCGGTCCTGTTCGGCGTGCAGGCCGCGATCAACATGTCGGTCAATCTGCAACTGATCCCGGCCAAGGGCATGACGCTGCCGTTCATCTCCTATGGCGGTTCGTCGATCGTCTCGCTGGCCTATGGCGTCGGCATGATGCTGGCGCTGACGCGGCATCGGCCGCGCACCGAGATGGAATCGATCGGCGACGCCAACGCCGTGCGCAGCTACGCTTGACCCGACGGCAACTTTTCGTCATTGCGAGGAGCGAAGCGACGAAGCAATCCAGACTTCACTTTGCGTCGCGATGGATTGCTTCGCTCGCTCGCAATGACGACTGAAATTTGTGACGATCAGACCGATGAACAACTCGCCTCTGATTCTGCTGGCGGCGGGCGGCACCGGCGGCCATCTGTTTCCCGCCGAGGCGCTGGGCGTCGAACTGATCCGGCGCGGCTTTCGCGTGCGCCTCGTCACCGACTCCCGCGCGCTGCGCTACAGCGGATTGTTCTCCAAGGACACCATCGACGTGGTGCCGAGCGAGACCGTGCGCGGCCGCACGCCATGGTCGCTGGCCTATACCGGCGCGATGCTCGCCGCCGGCACCGTCGTGGCGCTCAATCTGATGCGCCGGCTGAAGCCCGCGGCCGTGGTCGGCTTCGGCGGTTATCCGACGGTGCCGCCGCTGCTGGCGGCGCGGCTGTTCGGCGTGCCGACGCTCGTTCACGAAGCCAATGCGGTGCTCGGCCGCGCCAACCGTTTCCTGTCGGGCCGCGTCAGCGCGATCGCGACCTCGCTGCCGGGCGTGCTCGATCGCGATCCGGCGCTGGCGGCGAAGACCACCACCGTCGGCACGCCGATGCGTCCGGCGATCCTGGCGGCGGCCGCGGTGAAATTCGCCTCGCCCGAGCCCGACCGGTCCGCTTCGCTTGCTGGTGGTCGGCGGCAGCCAGGGCGCGCGGGTGATGGCCGATATCGTGCCTGGCGCGATCGAGCGTCTGGAGCCTTCGCTGTGGAACCGGTTGATCCTCACCCAGCAGGTCCGCGAGGAAGACATGGCGCGGGTGCGCGCGGTCTATGACCGGCTCAAGATCAACGCCGAGCTGGCGCCGTTCTTTGCCGATCTGCCGGCGCGGCTGGCGTCGAGCCATCTGGTGGTCTCGCGATCCGGCGCCGGCACGGTGGCCGAACTCGGCGCCATCGGCCGGCCCTCGATCCTGGTGCCGCTGCCCGGTTCGATCGATCAGGATCAATTCGCCAATGCCGGCGTGCTGGCGCAGGCGGACGGCGCGCTGCGGATTGCGCAGGCGGATTTCACCCCCGACCGGCTGGCCGCGGAAATCTCCGCGCTCGCCGCCGAGCCGGCGCGGCTGACCGCGATGGCCGCCGGCGCCCGCACCGTCGGCCGGCTCGACGCCGCCGAACGGCTGGCCGATCTGGTGGCGAAAGTCGCCGGAATCTAGGCGATAGCGCGCAAAATTGCCCCTTGTCATGCGCCTTCGAAAGCGGGGCATCCAGTACTCGCGCGCGGCTGATTTGAATCTCCGGCTTCGCGGAATACTGGATCGTCCGCTTTCGCGGACGATGACGCCAAGGAAAAACCCATGAGACTGCCGCGCGAGATCGGACCCATCCACTTCGTCGGGATCGGCGGCATCGGCATGAGCGGCATCGCCGAGGTGCTGTGCAATCTCGGCTACACCGTGCAGGGCTCCGACGCTTCCGAGAGCGCCAATGTCAGCCGTCTGCGCGACAAGGGCATCACCATCACCGTCGGCCACAAGGCCGAGAACGTCGCCGGCGCCGACGTGCTTGTGGTGTCGACCGCGATCAAGCGCGACAATCCCGAATTGATGGCGGCGCGGGCGCAGCGCATTCCGGTGGTGCGCCGCGCCGAAATGCTGGCCGAACTGATGCGGCTGAAAAGCTGCGTCGCGATCGCCGGCACCCATGGCAAGACCACCACGACCTCGATGGTCGCAGCCCTGCTCGATGCCGGCGATCTCGATCCGACCGTGATCAATGGCGGCATCATCAATGCCTACGGCACCAACGCCCGGCTCGGCGCCGGCGACTGGATGGTGGTGGAGGCCGACGAGAGCGACGGCACCTTCCTGAAGCTGCCGGCCGATGTCGCCATCGTCACCAATGTCGACCCCGAACATCTCGATCATTTCGAGACCTTCGAGGCGGTGCAGGACGCGTTCCGCCATTTCGTCGAGAACGTGCCGTTCTACGGCTTCGCGGTGATGTGCATCGACCATCCGGTGGTGCAGACCATCGTCGGCAAGATCGAGGATCGCCGCATCATCACCTACGGCGAAAATCCGCAGGCCGACGCCCGGCTGATCGATCTCAATCCGACCGGCGGCGGTTCGCAGTTTCAAGGTCGCGTTCCGCGATCGCAAGACCGATGCGGCGCATGAGATCGCCGACCTGGTGCTGCCGATGCCGGGACGGCACAACGCGCTCAACGCCACCGCCGCGATCGCGGTGGCGCATGAACTCGGACTATCCGACGACACCATCCGCAAGGCGATCGCGGGCTTTGGCGGCGTGCGGCGGCGCTTCACCAAGACCGGCGAATGGAACGGCGTCACCGTGATCGATGACTACGGCCATCACCCGGTCGAGATCGCGGCGGTGCTGAAGGCGGCGCGGGAATCCACCAACGGCAAGATCATCGCCGTGGTGCAGCCGCATCGCTTCACCCGGCTGCAATCGCTGTTCGAGGAATTCTGTACCTGCTTCAACGATGCCGACGCGGTGGTGGTCGCTGAAGTCTATCCGGCCGGCGAGGCGCCGATTGCCGGCATCGATCGCGATCATTTCGTGCTCGGCCTGCGCGCGCACGGCCATCGCGAAGTGATTCCGCTGCAGAAATCCGCCGACCTTGCCGGCGTGATCCACGGCATCGCCGGCCGCGGCGATTTCGTCGTCTGCCTCGGCGCCGGCAACATCACCCAATGGGCCTACGCGCTGCCCGGCGAATTGAAGGCGCTGGGGTGAGCGTGACGGCCTTCCCCGACATCACGCCCGATCTCAAAGCCGCGATGCCGGAATTGCGCGGGCGGCTGCTGGCGAACCAGTCGCTGGCGGAGCTGACCTGGTTTCGGGTCGGCGGGCCGGCGCAGGTGCTGTTCACGCCGTCGGATGAAGATGATCTCGGCTATTTCCTGAAAAACTTGCCGCAGGAGTTCCCGGTCTATGTCGTCGGCGTCGGCTCCAATCTGATCGTGCGCGATGGCGGCCTGCCGGGTGTGGTGATCAGGCTCAGTCCCGCGCGGCTTCGGCGAGACCAGCGCTGATGGCGACATCGTCAGCGCCGGCGCTGCCGCGCTCGACAAGCGCGTCGCCGAGACCGCAGCGGCGGCCAATATCGGCGGGCTGGAATTCTTCTTCGGCATTCCCGGCACCATCGGCGGCGCGCTGCGCATGAACGCCGGCGCCAACGGCGCCGAAACCAAGGACGTCCTGATCGAGGCTGTCGGCATCGGCCGCGACGGCAAGCAGCATCAGCTTTACAAATGCCGACATGAAATTCGTCTATCGCAACAGCGGCGTCGACCCTTCGATCATTTTTACCTCGGCGCGCTTTCGCGGATTGATCGCCGCGCCGGACGCCATCCGCGCGCGGATGAACGAGGTGCAAAATCATCGCGAAACCGCGCAGCCGATCCGGGAAAAGACCGGCGGCTCGACCTTCAAGAATCCGCCCGGCCACAGCGCCTGGAAGCTGATCGATGCCGCCGGCTGCCGCGGCCTGCGCGTCGGCGGCGCGCAGGTGTCGGAGATGCACTGCAATTTCCTGATCAACACCGGCGCCGCGACCGGCCATGATATCGAAACCCTCGGCGAAACTGTTCGCGCGCGGGTGAAGGAAAATTCCGGAATTGAGCTACACTGGGAAATCAAGCGGATCGGGATCGAGCAAAGCTGATGCGGATCACCATTCTTTTCGGCGGCACCAACAAGGAGCGGCTGGTCTCGGTCGCGAGCGCTCAGGCGCTGCATTCGGCGTTGCCGGAAGCCGATCTGTGGTTCTGGGATGTCGAAGACACCGTGCATGAAACCTCGTCCGGGGTGCTTCTGCAGCATTCGCGGCCGTTCGAGGAGCCATTCAAGCCGGGCACTCCCGGCGTCGGCGGATCGAGCAGGCGCTCGATCAGGCGAAGGCCGAAGACCGCGTGCTGGTGCTCGGCCTGCACGGCGGCCGGGCGGAGAACGGCGAACTGCAGGCGATGTGCGAAATGCGCGGGATTCCCTTCACGGGTTCGGGCTCGGCGTCGTCGCATCTGGCCTTCGACAAGGTAGCGGCGAAGCGCTTCGCCGCGCTCGCGGGCGTGATCGCGCCGGCCGGTATCGCACTGGAGGATATCGAGGCCGCGTTCGCCGAATATGGCAGGCTGATTGCAAAACCGGTGCAAGACGGCTCGAGCTACGGCCTGATCTTCGTCAACGCGAAGCAGGATCTCGTCGCTGTCCGCAACGCCGCCAGGACCGAAGAATATGTGATCGAGCCGTTCATCGCCGGCGTCGAAGCGACCTGTGGCGTGCTGGAGCAACTCGATGGGTCGGTGATCGCGCTGCCGCCGATCGAGATCATCCCGGCCGAGGGCGCCTTCGACTACGACGGCCAAATATCTCGCCAAATCGACACAGGAGATCTGTCCCGGGCCGGTTCTGCGCCGACGTCAGCGCAGAAATCATGGATCGCGCCGTGCGGGCCCACCAGGCGCTGTCATGCCGCGGCTATTCCCGCTCCGATTTCATCGTTCGACAAAACAGGGCCCGATTTATCTGGAAACCAATACCCTGCCGGGCCTGACCAAGGCCTCGCTCTATCCGAAGGCGCTCAAGGCGGAAGGAATCGAATTCGCCGATTTTCTGCAGGACCAGATCGCGCTGGCGGCAAAACGCGCGCAAAAGTAGCGCCCGTTGCATGCCCGTGCCGGTACCGGGACCAACCGGCCGCGGCAATCGCAAGGGTTCCATCGTTAAAATCTTAACGAATTCGCAGCAAAGTACTCAGCGGGCGCATCAAAACACATCCCAGCCGGCACCTGATTTTACCACTTTGTTTACCAGGAAGTCCGAAGGTTAACGCTGGCGGCGCATGTGGCGCTTGGCTGCCGGGGCGTGAGCTGTTGCGGATTTCCGCTTCGACGACCGCATCGAGGGAACGGATGGCCTCTTCTGCCTTGAGGTCAACACCCAACCCGGCATGACCGAGACGTCATCTGTGCCAGAACTCGCAAGCGTTTGCGGGCACAACATTTGACGAGCTCGTGCAATGGATGGTGCAGGACGCCTCGCTCGGTCGCTGAGATCGCTGAGGCCCCAAGCTGACCTGAAAGCGGCCGCCATCGGCGCGGTCGTGCTGCTGCGCGAGTGGCTGGCGCCGGAAGCGCGCCGCCGCCAAACCGCGCCTGCAACGCGTCAACGACGAGCCCGCACCGCCTGATCGCGCTGCTCGAGCGCTATCTGCCGAACCGCGTCGGCGTCACCGCGACCGTGCTGATGCTGCTTGGCAGCGCCGGCTTCGGCATCGTCAAGGGCGGTCACGTCGAGGAATTGACCTCGGCCCTGAGCGATACCCGCAATGCGATCGCCAATTCCGCCGGATTTCGCATCACCGCGGTCGCCATCAACGGCCGCAAGCAGTTGACCCAGGACGAGGTGCTCGCGATCGGCGGCGTCAACGGCCGCTCCTCGCTGCTGTTCCTCGATGCCGAAGCGGTGCGCGACAGGCTGAAAGCCAATCCCTGGATCGCCGAAGCGACGGTGCTGAAGCTTTATCCCGGCCAGCTGCAGATCGATATTGTCGAACGGTCGGCGTTCGCGCTGTGGCAGCAGGATGGCCGCCTGTCGGTGATTTCAGATGACGGCGCGGTGCTCGAGCCCTACCTGTCGCGCCGCTTCATCTCGCTGCCGCTGGTGGTCGGCAAGGGCGCCGAAACCCGCGCCAGGGATTTCCTGGCGCTGCTCGCCCGCTATCCGCAGGTGCACGCGCTGACCAAGGCCGCGATTTTCGTCGGCGAACGGCGCTGGAACCTGCGGCTCAAGGACGGTCTCGATATCAGGCTGCCGGAAAACGACGTCGGCAACGCGCTGGCGGCGCTGAGCACGCTCGACAAGGAAGACCGGCTGTTCTCCCGCGACATCGTCGCCGTCGACATGCGGCTGCCGGACCGGCTGGCCGTGCAATTGTCGGATGACGCGGCCAAGGCCCGCGAAGACCTGTTCAAGGACAAGAAGCCGAAGAAGAAGGCCGGTGACGCATGACCGGCCTTGATCGCAATCAGACGCCGAAGACGCGTCCGATGCCGCAGAAGCGCACCGCGCTGGTGGCGTCGCTCGATATCGGCACCAGCAAGATTGCCTGCATGATCGCGCGGCTGAAGCCGTGCCCGCCGAACGACGCCCTGCGCGGACGCAGCCATGCCGTCGAGCTGATCGGCTACAGCCAGATCCAGTCGCGCGGCGTCAAGGCCGGCGCGGTGGTCGATCTCGCCGAATGCGAACAGGCGGTGCGGCACGCGGTGGCGCTGGCCGAGCGCATGGCCAAGGTCCGGGTTGAATCGGTCCTGCTGTCGGTCTCGGCGGGGCGGTTGCAGGGCCAGCTGATCGAAGCCGCGGCCGATATTCGCGGCGGCGCGGTCACCGCCGCCGACGTCACCCGGGTCACCGGCACCGGCATGCGCCACGCCACCGGCGAGGGCCGTACCGTGCTGCATGCGCTGCCGGTCGGTTACGCGCTCGACGGCGTCAAGGGCATTCGCGACCCGCGCGGCATGGTGGCGCGGCAATTCGGCGTCGACATGAACGTGGTCACCGCGGATGCGACGGTCGCCAGGAACCTGATGCTGGTGGTCGAGCGCTGTCATCTCAACGTCGAGGCCATGGCGGCCAGCCCCTATGTGGCCGGCCTGTCGGTGCTGACCGACGACGAAGCCGATCTCGGCGCCGCCGTGGTCGAGATGGGTGCCGGCACCACCACGATCGCGACCTATTCCGGCGGCCGCTTCGTGCATGCCAGCGGATTTGCGGTCGGCGGGCAACACATCACCATGGATCTTGCGCGCGGCCTTAGCGCATGCATTGCGGATGCCGAGCGAATCAAGACGTTATATGGCACCGTGCTGACCGGCGGATCCGATGCGCGCGAGTTGATGTCGGTGCCGACGGCCGGCGACAACGAGCGGGATGTTCCGCAGATCGTATCCCGCGCCACGATCGCGAACATCGTCCGGCACCGCGCCGAGGAGATTTTTGAAATGGTCAGGGACCGCCTGGCGGATTCCCCCTTTGCGGCAGAGCCGCGGGCGCGGGTGGTCCTGAGCGGCGGCGCGTCGCAGCTCACCGGCATTCCCGAACTGGCAACCCGGATTCTCGGCCGGCCGGTGCGGATCGGCCGTCCGCTCGGCTTCGGCCGGCTGCCCAATGAGGCGAAGAGCGCGTCGTTCGCGGTTCCCTCGGGTCTGCTGGTCTATCCGCAATACGCTCATCTTGAACACGTCGAACCGCGGCATACGCGGCAGCTCAGGACAGGGACTGACGGCTATTTCGGAAAAGTCGGACGATGGCTTCGTGAGGGCTTCTGATGAATCTTTTCCATCACCCTTCGACTTTCACCAACTCCCGCGGCCGTCGGCCGGGGCGAACCAACGCGCGCGTAATCGAGAGGCAACCATGACCATCAATCTCAACGTCCCTGACATTCGCGAGCTGAAGCCGCGGATCACCGTGTTCGGCGTCGGCGGAGCAGGCGGCAATGCCGTCAACAACATGATCACCGCCGGACTGCAGGGGGTCGATTTCGTCGTCGCCAATACCGACGCGCAGGCGCTCACCATGTCCAAGGCGCAGCGCATCGTGCAGATGGGCACCCAGGTCACCCAGGGCCTCGGCGCCGGTTCGCAGCCGGATGTCGGCGCCGCCGCGGCCCAGGAAGTCATCGACGAGATCCGCGATCATCTCTCCGGCGCCAACATGGTGTTCGTCACCGCCGGCATGGGCGGCGGCACCGGCACCGGTGCAGCCCCCGTCATCGCCAAGACCGCGCGCGACATGGGCATCCTCACCGTCGGCGTCGTGACCAAGCCGTTCCACTTCGAAGGCCAGCGCCGCATGCGCACCGCCGAGTCCGGCATCGCCGAACTCCACAAGGTGGTCGACACGCTGCTGATCATCCCGAACCAGAACCTGTTCCGGGTCGCCAACGAAAAGACCACCTTCGCCGACGCCTTCGCGATGGCCGACCAGGTGCTCTATTCGGGCGTCGCCTGCATCACCGACCTGATGGTCAAGGAAGGCCTGATCAATCTCGACTTCGCCGACGTTCGCGCCGTGATGCGCGAAATGGGCAAGGCGATGATGGGCACCGGCGAAGCCTCCGGCGAGAAGCGCGCATTGACCGCGGCCGAGGCCGCCATTGCCAACCCGCTGATCGACGATTCCTCGATGAAGGGCGCCCGCGGCCTGCTGATCTCGATCACCGGCGGCAAGGATCTGACGCTGTTCGAGGTCGACGAAGCCGCGACCCGGATTCGCGAGGAAGTCGATCAGGACGCCAACATCATCGTCGGCGCCACCTTCGACGAGACCCTCGACGGCGTGATTCGCGTCTCCGTGGTTGCCACCGGCATCGAACAGGCGCTGATCTCGCGCAACGCCGCGGCGCCGGCTGCAACCGTGACCAATGCGGTGGCTTCGACCGCGACGCCGGACACCCGCCTGGCCGATCTGACGGCCCGGCTGCGCGCCGACAATCAGCGCGTTGCCGAACGCGCCCCAGAAGCTGGAGGCGTCGAGCCCCGGTGCAGGCAGCCGCCGTGCGCGCCGCGCGGCTCGAGCAGCGTCGAACGTGCAGCGCTCGCGGCCATCGCCGCGGCGGTCGCTCCGGAGACGCCGCAGCAGGCCGGGTCGGCGCCGCTGCAGCCCGCGTCCTACGGCGATGTCACGGTTCGCCCGATCGCGCAGAAGCCGTCATTGTTCCCGGATCATGACGTCGCGCCGATCGAGACCCACGAGCCCGCGACGCCCGAGACATTCATCCCGCAGGCGGCCGAACGCGCGCCGCTTCGCGCGCCCAGGATGCCGAAATTCGAAGATCTGCCGATGCCGGCGCAGAACGAAATTCGGCAGGCCCGCGGCGAAGCCGACGAAGAGCATCCGCAGAAGACCCGGATGTCGCTGCTGCAGCGCCTCGCCAATGTCGGCCTCGGCCGCCGCGACGAAGAGACCGAGCCGCCGATCGCGGCCCGCGCCTCCGGTCCGGCGATGGCGCCGATGCCGCCGCTGCCGGAGCGCAAGCCCCAACGCTCGGTCGCGCAGCAAATCGCGGCCAGCGAGCCGGTATCCGAGTATGCCCGGCGGCCTGCGCCGCAGGGATTGGACGCTCACGGCCGCCCGGCACCTGTTGCAGCAACGCCACAGGGCGACGACCATCTTGATATCCCCGCCTTCCTGCGCCGGCAGACCAACTGAAATTTGTTACAATCCTGACGACGGAAAAGGTCCCGGCTGTGCAAGCCGGGACCTTTGTCTTTTCGGCCGGCAGAAGCTGCGGGGCATTCACCAAGCATCTGATGTTAAATGATTAATTATGTATTTCATGGTGAGATGGCGGATCGTAAATCGGCCTCGGCCGCGGCGGAATTTGGTTAACCTTTGGCGTGAATACGGCAGAGATTGGGTAACAATCGGTAAAAAAGCGTGAGTTGGCGCTGCTTTGAGGCAGTGACTATGGTCTGCCGTGACTTGGGGATACTTGAAGACGAATCGGCACGCGCAATCGGGTCGTTATGATCTTTGAGTAAGTCGGTAGTGGGCGGTTTTCGAATGAAATTTAGCCGGCAGACAACGCTTCGGTCGCAAGCCACCGTGACGGGCGTCGGCGTTCATTCCGGTTTACCGGTAAGCTTGACGATCGGACCTGCATCTGTCGATGCAGGTTTTATTTTTGTCCGCACCGGACTGGATGGTTCCGATCGCGAAGTTCAGGCTACCGCGCGAATCCGTGATCGCCACCGAATTCGCCACCGTGCTGGGCGACCGCGAAGGCCCGCTGGTCTCCACCGCCGAACATGTGCTCGCAGCCTTGCGCGGCATGGGCGTCGATAACGCCACGATCGAAGTCGATGGTCCCGAAGTTCCGATCATGGACGGCAGTGCCGCGGCTTTCGTCGCCGCGATCGATCAGGCCGGTATCGTCGCACAGTCGGCGTCGCGCCGCTTCATCCAGGTGCTGAAGCCGGTGCAGGTCGCGATGGGCGATTCGTTCGGCGAATTGCGGCCTTATGCGGCCGGCTTCCGCGCCGAAGTCGAAATCGACTTCGCCAATCCGGTGATCGGCCGTCAGAGCTATGTCGCTCGATCTCAGCCCCGAACGATTCCGCCGCGAGATCTGCCGCGCCCGGACCTTCGGCTGCATGAACGATGTGGCGCGGCTCTGGAGCGCCGGCTTTGCGCTCGGCGCATCGTTCGAGAATTCGGTGGTATTCGACGAAACCCGTCTGCTCAACGCCGAAGGGCTGCGCTACACCGACGAATGTGCGCGCCACAAGGTTCTCGACGTGATCGGCGATCTCGCTCTGGCCGGTCTGCCTCTGCTCGGCGCCTATCGCTCGGTGCGCGGCGGCCACAAGCTCAACCACGCGGTGCTGACGGCCTTGATGGCCGATCGCAGCGCCTGGCGGGTGATCGAGGCCGAAACGGCGCGTCGTCCGCGCGGTCACGCCGAGGTCGGAAGTGGAATGGTGGGCGGCATGATCGCCCCGGCCTACGGCCCCGACGTCTCCTGAGCGTCCTTGACGTATCCTGAGCGTCCTGTTCCTGACGTCTGTCCTGAGCGTCCTGTGGACATCTCCTGAGCGTCGTCGCGACATGTCTCCGATCGAACGTCCATGGGTCCAGTAACCACACTCGGCCGCAATGCCGATCCGGCCGCCTTAATCCGGGCGAAATGCCTGCGTATCCGGTTGGTTAACGGACTTTTTTCGGCTACACAGGCTCGCGGTTGCATGGCATGGCGCCACGGGGACTGTAATCATGGCGTTCATGACCGAGTTCATGGCGCGCGGCGGGCACCGCATCACAGGCGTCAGGTCTTAATTCCATGTCGGCACAGCGTGTGACGCTCGAACTACGCAAATTATCCGCTCGTCCGGACATCAAGCGGTTTGGACGGCGGTTGCGCCTGGCTCGCGGGGCTGGCTGTTCTCGCGATCCCGCTGAGCGGTTGCGGCACCGGCGCGCTGTGGGACAAGTTCTTCGCCAAGGACGATACCTTCGTCGATGAGCCTGCGGACAAGCTCTACAATGAGGGCTTGTACCTGATGAATCAGAAGAAGGATCCGAAGGCGGCGTCGAAGAAATTCGAGGAAGTCGACCGCCAGCATCCTTATTCCGACTGGGCGCGCAAATCGCTGCTGATGTCGGCCTACGCCTTTTACAACGCCGGCGACTACGACAGCTGCATCGGTGCCGCGACCCGCTACGTCACCTTGCATCCCGGCAGCCCCGACGCCGCCTATGCGCAATATCTGATCGCGGCATCGCACTACGACCAGATTCCGGACATCTCCCGCGACCAGGGCCGCACCGAAAAGGCGATCGCCGCGCTTGAAGAGGTGGTCCGCAAATATCCGACCTCGGAATATGCCGTCAGCGCCAAGGCCAAGCTGGAAGGCGCGCGCGACCAGCTCGCGGGCCAGCGAAATGGCCATCGGCCGCTATTATATGGAAAAGCGCGACTACACCGCCGCCATCAACCGCTTCAAGACCGTGGTCACCCAGTACCAGACCACCCGGCATGTCGAGGAAGCGCTGGCCCGGCTGACCGAGGCCTATATGGCGATCGGCATCGTCGGCGAGGCGCAAACCGCCGCCGCCGTGCTCGGGCACAATTTTCCTGACAGCCGCTGGTACAAGGACGCCTATAATCTTGTAAAGTCCGGCGGTCTCGAGCCGAGCGAGAACCGGGGTTCCTACATTTCAAGGGCCTTCAAGAAACTGGGTCTCGGCTAGGAATTGATTTCGCATGCTGGCGCGTCTTTCGATCCGTGACATCGTCCTGATCGAACGGCTCGATATCGAGTTTTCCCGTGGCCTTGCGGTGCTGACCGGCGAAACCGGCGCGGGCAAATCCATTCTGCTCGATGCCTTCGCGCTGGCGCTCGGCGGCCGCGGCGACGCCGGCCTGGTCCGTCACGGCGTGGAGCAGGGACAGGTCACCGCGGTGTTCGACGTCCCCAAGGGCCATCCGGCCTCGGCGATCCTCAGCGACAACGGCCTCGACGATACCGGTGAGATGATCCTGCGCCGGGTGCAGCTGGCCGATGGCCGTACCCGCGCCTTCATCAACGACCAGGCGATCAGCGTGCAGACCCTGAAGGCGGTCGGCTCGGCGCTGGTCGAAATTCACGGCCAGCATGACGAGCGCGCGCTGGTCGATGCCTCGACCCACCGGCGGCTGCTCGACGCCTTTGCCGGCCTTGAGAAGGACGTCGCGGCGCTGGAATTGCTCTGGGACGCAAGGCGTGCCGCCAACGCGGTGCTCGACGAGCATCGCGCCGGCATGGAGCGCGCCGCCCGCGAGGCGGATTATCTGCGCCATGCCGCCGACGAACTGAAGACGCTGGCGCCCAAGGACGGCGAGGAGACCGCGCTGGCCGGGCGCCGCACCACCATGATGCAGGGCGAGAAGATCGCGAGCGATCTGCGCGAGGCGCAGGACGCCGTCAGCGGCCATCATTCGCCGGTGGCGGCGCTGTCGGCGGCGGTGCGCCGGCTGGAACGCCGGGCCGGCAACGCGCCTGCGCTGGTCGAGCCCGCGGTGAAGGCGATCGATGCCGCCATCAACGCGCTGGAGGAAGCCGACCAGCACCTCACTGCGGCGCTGATCGCGGCGGACTTCGATCCGTCCGAGCTCGAGCGCATCGAGGAGCGGCTGTTCGCGCTGCGCGCCGCATCGCGCAAATACGCCACGCCGGTCGACGGTCTGGCGGCGCTGGCCGCGAAATATGCCGCCGACGTGGCGCTGATCGATGCCGGCGCCGGTCAGTTGAAGAAAGCTCGAGGCGGCAGCGGTCGAAGCCGACAAGCGCTACGGCGCCGCCGCGACCAAACTCTCCGCGGCGCGCATCAAATCGGCGGAGAAGCTCAACAAGGCGGTCAATGCCGAACTCGCGCCGCTGAAGCTGGAGCGCGCGAAATTCACCACCCAGGTCGAATCCGATCCGGCATCGCCGGGCCCGCAGGGCTTCGATCGCGTCGAGTTCTGGGTCCAGACCAATCCCGGCACCAAGCCGGGGCCGTTGATGAAGGTCGCCTCCGGCGGCGAGCTGTCGCGGTTCCTGCTGGCGCTCAAGGTCGTGCTGTCCGACCGCGGTTCGGCGCCCACTTTGGTGTTCGACGAAATCGACACCGGCGTCGGCGGCGCGGTGGCCGACGCCATCGGCGCCCGGCTGGCGCGGCTCGCCGGCAAGGTGCAGGTGATGGCGGTGACCCACGCGCCGCAGGTCGCCGCCCGCGCCGACCAGCATCTGCTGATTTCAAAGGACGCACTCGACAAGGGCAAGCGCGTCGCCACCCGGGTCAACGCGCTCGCCGCCGATCACCGCCGCGAGGAAATCGCCCGCATGCTGGCCGGCGCCGAGATCACCGCCGAAGCCCGCGCCGCCGCCGAGCGGCTGCTGAGGGCGGCGACGGCGTGATTGTCATGTCCCGGATGCGGTGCAGCGCGCTCCGCGCTGCTCCGCAGAGCCGGGATCATGTCGAACCAGTCTGGACCCCGGATCAGCAACGCACCGCTTACGCGCTGCGCTGCATCCGGGGCACGTAACGCCGCGCCGCCTTTTCTCCTGGCAATCTTCGTCGTATTCATTGGCCATGGCCAGAACTGCAACAAGACCGCAAAACCGAAAACGCTCCCCGACGTTTCCACGCTCACCAAGGCCCAGGCCAAGGTCGAGCAGAAACGGCTGACGCTCGAGATCGAGGGCCACGACAAGGCTTACTACCAGGAAGACGCGCCGAACATTTCGGACGCCGAATACGACGCGTTGCGCCAGCGCTTCAACGCCATCGAGGCCAGGTTTCCCGAATTCGTCACCAGCGACTCGCCGTCGCAGAAAGTCGGCGCGGCGCCGTCGGGGCGCTTTCGCCAAGGTCCGGCACGCGGTGCCGATGCTGTCGCTCGACAACGCCTTTGCCGAAGAGGACGTCATCGATTTCGTCGGTCGCATCAGGCGTTTCCTCAAACTCGGCGATGACGACAGCATCGACTTCAGTGCCGAGCCGAAGATCGACGGGCTGTCGATGTCGCTGCGCTACGAAGGCGGCGAACTCGTCACCGCCGCGACCCGTGGCGACGGCGCCGAAGGCGAGGATGTCACCGCCAATATCCGTACCCTGGAAGACGTGCCGAAAGAGCTGAAGGGCAGCAACGTGCCCGAGCTGTGCGAGGTGCGCGGCGAAGTCTACATGACCAAGCAGGCCTTTCTCGCGCTCAACGAACGGCAGAAGGCCGCCGGCGACACCATCTTCGCCAACCCGCGCAATTCGGCGGCGGGCTCGTTGCGCCAGAAGGATCCTTCCGTATCACCGCCTCGCGTCCGCTCGGCTTTTTCGCCTATGCCTGGGGCGCAGATGAGCGCGATGCCGGCCGATACCCAGTCCGGCATGATCGCTTGGTTCGAGCGCTGCGGCTTCAGGACCAATCCGCTAACCAAGCTGTGTCACTCCGTGGAGCAATTGATCGCGTTTCACCGCAAGATCGAGGAAGCGCGGGCAAAACTCGACTACGATATCGACGGCGTGGTCTACAAGGTCGACCGTCTCGACTGGCAGGAGCGGCTCGGCTTCGTGTCGCGCACGCCGCGCTGGGCGATCGCGCACAAGTTCCCGGCCGAGCGCGCCATGACCGTGCTGAGGGATATCGAGATCCAGGTCGGGCGCACCGGCTCGTTCACGCCGGTCGGCAAGCTCGAGCCGGTCGGCGTCGGCGGCGTCATCGTGCAAAACGTCACGCTGCACAACGAGGACTACATCAAGGGGATCGGCGGCGACGGCGAGCAGTTGCGCGAGGGCCGCGAAATCATGATCGGCGACACCGTCATCATCCAGCGCGCCGGCGACGTCATTCCGCAGGTGGTGGACGTCGTGCTCGACAAGCGGCCGCAGCAACGCGCAAGTCGTTTCATTTTCCGAAAAAATGTCCGTGTCCGCTGCACACCGACGTGGTGCGCGAGGAGACCGCGGCCGGCGAGGAGGGGGCGCGGGCCCGCTGCACCGGCGAGTTCGCCTGTCCCTACCAGAAGATCGAGCACCTCAAGCTGTTCGCCTCGCGCCGCGCCTTCGACATCGACGGGCTCGGCGAAAAACAGATCGAATTCTTTTTCGAGAACGGATGGGTGAAGGAGCCGGCCGACATCTTCACGCTGGAAGCGCGCAACGCCCGGCTGAAGCTGGAGGAGATCGAAGGCTACGGCGAGACCTCGGTGCGCAATCTGTTCGAGGCGATCCGGCGGCGGCGCGAGATTTCGCTCGAACGCTTCATCTTCGCGCTCGGCATGCGCCAGGTCGGCGAGACCACTGCGCTGGCGCTGGCGCGCGGCTACGGTTCGTGGCAGGCCTTTCACGACGCCTGCCTCAAGGTCGTCGAAGGCGACGAGGAGGCCATCGCCGAAATGGATGCGCTGGACCAGATCGGCGACACCGTGATCGCCAGCATCAAAGCCTATTTCGGCGAGAGCCATAATCGCGGCATCGTCGAGCGGCTGACGCGGGAAGTCACCATCCTCGATGCCGAAAAGCCGAAAAGCAATTCGGCGGTCGCCGGCAAGATCGTGGTCTTCACCGGCGTCGCTGGAGAAGATGACGCGCGACGAAGCCAAGGCCACGGCCGAACGGCTTGGCGCCAAGGCGTCAGGCTCGGTGTCGAAAAAGACCGACTATGTGGTCGCCGGTCCCGGCGCCGGCTCGAAACTCGCCGAGGCCAAAAAGCACGGCGTTGCCGTGCTGACCGAGGACGAGTGGCTGAAGCTGATCGGGGAGTGAGGAAGAGTCGCGCAGAACGGAGCGGGGCAACAGCGCGCTCCCTCTGCCTGCTCTGCGCGGGCACGGGGCTCGCCAAACATTCAGCCGTCGTCATCCGGCTTGACCGGATGATCCAGTACGCTGCGGGTTCTCGATTTATTATCGCCGTCTCTGTCATCGCCCGGTTAAACCGGGCGATGACGCCGTTCTTGATGAGACTTCACACTCCCTACAGCAGCATCCCCGATTCTTCCTCTTCGGCCTGCTCGATCAGTTGTTCGCTGACCAGCAGCGTGCGGCGCGGAACCAGGAACAGCATGGTCGAGGCGCAGGCG
The DNA here is from genome assembly GCA_963734795.1 of uncultured Alphaproteobacteria bacterium. GTDB lineage: Bacteria > Pseudomonadota > Alphaproteobacteria > Rhizobiales > Xanthobacteraceae > Bradyrhizobium. The sequence goes on along the minus strand of CAVTIW010000001.1, from coordinate 763,870 downwards.
ATGGACAGAATGACGATGGCGATATTGAGCGGCACCGGGGTCGCGAAGTGGCCGCCGAGCCAGGCGCCGAATTGCGACAGCAGCGAGCCCAGCCCCATCTGCAGGAATCCCATCGCGCCCGATGCGGTGCCGGCGGCCTCGGGGCGGATGCTGATGGCGCCGGCCGCCGAGTTCGACATCACGAACGCGTTGGCGAACATCACCAGCATCTGGGTGCCGAACAGCCAGGACGGCGCCTGGTTGAGCCCGGTGACGCCCCACAACAGGTTCAGCGCGGCGCCCAGCAATTGCAGCCCGAGCCCGAACCAGATCAGTCGTTCCAGCGAATGACGCGGCGAGAAGCGCACGCAGCACAGATTGCCGATCAGATAGGCGAACCCCGTGGTCGCAAACCAGGCGCCGTATTCGGCGCCGGTTCGGCCCATCTGCATCACCACGATGTAGGGGCCGCCGCCGGCAAAGGCGAAAATGATCTGCGAGGCCAGCACCTGGCACAGCATGTAGCCGAGGAAGGCGCGGCTGGTCATGAGGCTGCCGAAATCGCCGCGAAATCCGCTGCCCGGCGCGCGGTCGCGGCGTGTCTCCGGCAGCGCCAGCGCGATCGCCACGGCTGTCATCACCGACGCCGCGGTGATGACGTAGAAGATCGAACGCCAGCCGAACGCGATCTCCAGCAGGCCGCCGGTCAGCGGGCTCAGCATCTGCGCGATCATCATCACCGCGATCACCAGGCTGATCATGGAGCTGACGCGCTCGCGGCTGTAGAGGTCGCGGATGATGGCGCGGCTCACCACCATGCCGGTGGCGCCGCCCAGCGCCTGCAGGAAGCGCGCCGCGATCAACTGCGGCAAGGTTTCGGCAAACATACAGCCGACGCTCGCCACCACCATCAGGCCGAGCCCGGCCAGCAGCACCGGACGGCGTCCGAAGCGATCCGACAGCGGTCCCATGATGATCTGCGAACAGGCGATGCCGACCATGTACAGCGACACCGTCATCTGCGCGATCGAGATATCGCGCCCGAACGTGGTGGCGAGCTCGGGCAGCGCCGGCACCAGCATATAGAGCGAAATCGGCGCCACGCCGGTCATCGCGACCAGCAGCAACAGCGTGATCCGGGATGTCGCGTCGCCGCTGTTGTCCTGCGCCGCTTTGGGCGGCCTGCCCATCACTCCGTGCATGTGTTTCCGGTGCCGGCTCCGACCTGATTCAAATGGCTTGAATCACTGTAGCCCGATCTCGCCGCGGGAATACGCCGGTTTCGGAATGCCGCTATTCCGTTTTCGGGACGCCGGGTCAACCATACATACAGTTGTCATCACCCGCGAAAGCGGGTGATCCGGTAATCCGAGGCGTCAGTGATGGAAGCGAGAAGCCGCGGTCACCCGGTCAAGCCGTGTGACGACGGCTGTCATTGGAGCGGCGCCTTGCTCCGCGCGCTCGCCACGGCAGGCCAAACTCTTCGTGCGCCTAAAGCGACAGCGGCGCGGTGGCGGCGTCGAGCCACATTTTGGTGGCTTCGTCGAGCATGGGGGCGGACCTCGCGGCGCACCCGGGCGTGATAATCGTTGAGCCAGCTCAGCTCGTGTCGCGCTCAGCATGTTCAGATCGATCAGACGGCGGTCGATCGGCGCCAGCGTCAGCGTCTCGAACGCGTTGACCGGCTTCTCGGCGCCGGCGATGTCGGCGCCGACCACCAGTTCGAGATTCTCGATCCGGATCCCGAACCCGTCGGTCTTGTAATAGCCGGGCTCGTTGGACAGGATCATGCCGCGCCGCAGCGGCGTGGTGCCGAGTTTTGAAATTCGCGCCGGGCCTTCATGCACCGACAGATAGCTGCCGACGCCGTGGCCGGTGCCGTGGTCGAAATCGATCCCGGCCTGCCACAGGAATTGCCGCGCCAGCGCTGTCGATCTGCGCGCCGGTGGTGCCGTCGGGAAACACCGCGCGCGCGATCGCGATATGGCCGCGCAGCACCCGGGTGAAGCGGTCGCGCATTTCCGCCGGTCGGCGTGCCGATCGCGATGGTGCGGGTGACGTCGGTGGTGCCGTCTTCATATTGCGCGCCGGAATCGATCAGCAGCAGATCGCCGGGCGCGATGCGCCGGTTGGTCTTGCGGGTGACGCGGTAATGCACGATGGCGCCGTTCGGCCCGGTGCCGGCGATGGTCGGGAACGAGACGTCCTTCAGCGCGCCGGTGTCGCGGCGGAAGGTTTCCAGCGCCTCGACGGTGTCGATCTCGGTCAGCGCGCCCGTTGGCGCTTCGCGGTCGATCCAGGCGAGGAATCGCGCCAGCGCCACCGCGTCGCGCCGATGCGCCATGCGGGTGCCTTCGATCTCGGTCGCGTTCTTGACCGCCTTGAGCAGGCTGACCGGATCGTTGCCGCGCACCGCCTTGCCGCCGGCCGCACCGATCAGGCGGCTCAGGGCATCGGCGGCGGTGGCGCTGTCGAGCGCGATCGATGCGCCGCTGTTGCGCCAGTTCGGTGAGCTTTGGCGTCAGGGCGTCCGGCTCGGCGACATCGGCGGATTGCTCGAGATGGTCGCGGGCGCTGTTGGACAGTTTGCGGTGATCGATGAACACGGTGGGACGGCCGTCCTTCGGCACCAGCGCATAGGAAAGCGGTAGCGGCGTATGCGAGACGTCGGCGCCGCGGATGTTGAAGGTCCACGCCACCGCATGCGAATCCGACAGCACCAGCGCATCGACGCCGAGTCTGGCGATCTCGAGCCGGATCCGCCTGAGCTTGTCGGTCTCGGCTTCGCCGGAAAATTGCGTGCCGTGAACGGCGACCGGGCCGAGCGGCGGCGCCGGGCGCTCGGTCCATACCGAATCCAGCGGATTGCTGTCGACCGCGATCAGTTCCGCGCCCGCCTTGGCGCAGGCCGCGGCCAGCCGCTCGGCTGCCGCCGAAGTGTGCAGCCATGGATCGAATCCGAGGCGGTCGCCGGCCGCGAGATGCTCCGCCAGCCAGCTTTCGGGGGAAGGGTCGACCAGCGGCTCGATGCTCCAGGCCTTGGTGATCGACCTGCTTGGCCGCCTGCAGCGTATAGCGGCCGTCGACGAATACCGCGGCCTGCTGGCCAGCACGATGGCGAGGCCGGCCGAACCGGTAAAGCCGGTCAGCCAGGCCAGTCGCTCCTCGGAGGGCGCGACATATTCGTTTTGCTGCTGATCGGCGCGGGGAATCACGAATCCGGTCAGCCTGCGCCGCGCCAGTTCCTCGCGAAACGCCGATAGCCGCGCAGTCAGCGCCACGCCGCCTTCGGGTTCTTCGAATGTCTGGAAATGGGCTTCGAACATCGCATGACCACCTTAGGATTGCGGGAACAACTCCGCAACGCGCCGCAGATTTGCTCAATTTGGCATAGATTTATGCTTGAATAGCTGCATTAGACCGGATGGAAGGGTCTGCTGTCACAGACAGTTCACCCGACGACATCTGGGGGAATTCCAGGGGTGTTTCAACTCAACGACGAGGGGATGCACAATGCCTGCTTTTACGTTTGAGAAGATATCGCCGCCGGTCCGCCGCGGACCGGTTCCAGCCATCGTCAAGCGAGCAACGCGGCGTCATCGTCCAGATTCTGGATCGTTTTGTCGAGACGCGCGTCAAGCGGACGCTGCGCAAGGAGAACGGCGTCATCGCCCGCCGCGAACAGAAATCCCAGGATTAGGTCGGCGGTCCTCATCCCATGTTGCGCATCAACAGGCTGCTCCAGCCTTCGATCTGCAGATGCCGCTCCAGCACCAGCCCGCGGGCGCGGTAGGCGGCGATCACGCCTTGGGCCTGAGGCGGCAGCAGCCCCGATAGAATCACCAGCGCCGAGGGCGCGAGATGGCGAGCCATCGCCGTCGCCATCTGCCGCAGCGGATTGGCGAGAATGTTGGCCAGCACCAGGTCGAACGGCCGGCGCGCGGCAAATTGCGGCGCCGAAAACCCGGTCGCGCACATCGTCTCCAGCCAATTGCCGGCGCCGTTGAGCCGGGCGTTGTCGCGCGCCGTCAGCACCGACGAGCGGATCGATATCGCTTGCCAGTACCTTGATCCGCAAGGCCTTGGCCGCGGCGATGGCGAGCACGCCGGTGCCGGTGCCGAGATCGAGCACGCGCCGCGGACGATGCGCCTTCAACACCTGTCGAGCAGCAGCAGGCAGCCGCGCGTGGTGCCGTGATGGCCGGTGCCGAACGCCAGCGCCGCCTCGATCTCGATGCCGAGCTTGTTGGGAGGTATCCGCAACGCGGTCATGGCGGCCGTGCACGACGAAGCGCCCGGCGCGGACCGGAACCAGTTCTTCGAGCGTCGCCTTGACCCAATCCCTGGCCTCCACCGTGTCGAAGGCGATGTCCCGCGCCACCTCGTCGCCGGCGGCGAGCCCGACCAGTTCGCGGATCGAGTTCTGGTCGGGGGCTTCCGCGAAATGCACGGTGACGTCCCAGCGCCCGTCGGGACGCTCGAACGCGGCGATCGCGGCCTGGCCCTCGAAAAGGCTCTCGGTCAGGAGATCGACCACCCGCCGCGCGGTCGGTTCGCTGCCGATCGCGAAGCTGGCGCGGCTGGTGCTGGGGGTGATCATGGAGGTCATGCAGGGTCCGGGAAGTGCAGGGGGCGGGTGATCGGATTAGCCGATCTTGCGGTGGCAAACAGCCTCGATGTTGTGGCCATCCGGATCGAGAACGAACGCCCCGTAATAATTCTTGTGATAATGCGGGCGCAACCCCGGCGGTCCGTTGTCTTTTCCTCCGGCTGCGAGTGCAGCCGTGTGAAATCGATCGACGGTTTCCCGGTCCGGGGCCGTGAAGGCGATATGGGCGCCGGTCTGCAAAACGCTTCTGCGACCGACCCAGAAAAAAGCTTTCCCGCTGGCGCCATAGCCGGCGGAACCGTCTCCCTCGGCATACAGGCGTTCGATGCCAAGCGGACCAAGCGCAGAATCATAAAACGCCTTCGAGCGCTCGATATCGCTGACGCCGAGCGTGACGTGATCCAGCATTTCGGTCGATCCGTCTCGCGGTGAATGAGGCTGCCATGTTACCGCGTCCGGCAGCCCCGAACCAATTTTTAAAACGCCCAGGCCCTGCCCAGCGGGCTGTTCGACTGACTTTGGAAAACCCACCAACGCCGACTTCCCGACCGCAGCCTCGATCCCGCCTGTCAGCATCATGACGCCGGAACAGATGGAAACACGGCCGGTCACCGCCTGTCCATTCCTTAACTCCCGTCGCCATCCCTGCTATATTCAGGCGAACAGCCGGGATAAGGAGCGGCCATGACCGTGATCAATCGTCAGTTTTACCAGACCTGGCGCGGGCCGGCCCCGACCGATCAGGATTCCTGGTCGCTGGTGTTCGACGAGGAAACGCGGCGCTTGCTGGTGCGCCACGAATGGCGGACATCCCGGCACGCAGGCTTCGACGAGGTCGAGATCGCCGAATTTCTGAAACAGACGGGTGAGGCGCAAACGGCGTTGATCGACAGCCTGTTTCTGGCGCCCGCCGACGCGTGACAAGTAATTCGTCTGCGAACGCAAGGGTCGTGCACAGCCTTATCCACCGGAACATACCCGGCTTTTTCATAGAACCACTTGGCCGATTTGCACCGCATGTGCACAGGCTTCTCCACGGGGTCATCCATCGGTTTTCCACAGCTTGTCCACGGGATTGTCGACAGGTTTATCCCCGTCATTGCGAGAAGCAACGCGACGAAGCAATCCAGCTTTTTTGCGGCCATGGATTGCTTCGCTGCGCTCGCAATGACGGCGGGGCGACATGCGCCCGCTCACCCAAACAGCCCCCGATGATCCCTTAGGATCACCCGCGCGGCGTTGTGGCCGGGGGCGCCGGTGACGCCGCCGCCGGGATGGGCGCCGGCGCCGCAATGGTAGAGCCCCTTCAGCGGACCGCGGTAATCGGCGTGGCCGAGCATCGGCCGGGCCGAGAACAGCTGGTTCAGTGTCAGCGCGCCATGAAAGATGTCGCCGCCGAGCAGGCCGAACTGGCGCTCGAGGTCGAGCGGCGAGAGTATCTGCCGCCCGATCACGCTCGTCGCAAAACCCGGCGCGTAGCCGTCCACCGTCGCGATCATGAGATCGGCGACTTCGTCGCGATGGTCGTCCCATGATCGGCCGTCGGGCAATTACGGCGCGACATGCTGGCAGAACAGGCTGGCGACATGCTGGCCCGGCGGGCACAGCGTGTCGTCCAGCGTCGAGGGGATCAGCACCTCGACCACCGGCTGCGCGGCTCCAGCCGTGTTCCCGGGCATCCTGCCAGGCGCGATCCATATAGCCAAGGCTCGGGCCGAGGATGATGCCGGCGCTGAGATGATCGCCGGCGCCCGGCAGCGCCGTGAACGAGGGCAGGGCGTTGAGTGCGACGTTCATCCGGAAGGTGCCGGAGCCGTTGCGCCAGTTCTTGATGCGCGCGAGAAATTCCGGCGGCAAGGCATCGGCGGGCAACAGCCGTGTATACAGCAGCTTCGGATTGACGCCGGAGGCGACATATTTGGCGCGAACGGTCTTGCCATTGTCGAGGATGACGCCGACGGCGCGATCGCGTTCGACGATCACCTCGCGCACGCCGGCCTCCAGCGCGATGTCGACGCCATGTCCGCGCGCCGCACTCGCCATCGCCTGCGTGATCGCGCCCATGCCGCCGATGGCATGGCCCCAGACGCCCTTCTTGCCGTTCACCTCGCCGAACGTATGGTGCAACATCACATAGGCCGAGCCCGCGGCGTACGGGCTGGCGTAATTGCCGACGATGGCGTCGAACCCGAACAGCGCCTTGACCAGATCGCTCTCGAAGACATCGTCCAGCATCTCGCCGGCCGAACGGGTGAACAAATCGAGCAGGCTGCGCTGCTGTTCCAATGTCAGCCGCCGCAGCAGGTTGGCGGTGCCGAGCGCATTGAAAACCTCGCGGATCGAGCGAGCGCCAAATCCCTCTGATGATGTTCGGCGGCGCGCGCAACACGAACGCGCGCAGCACGTCCGCGATCGCCTCGAGTTCGCGGGTGAAGGCATCGATCCGCACTGCGTCACGTTCGCTAAGCCTGGCCACGGATTGAGTGGTGCGGCCTTCGCCGGTCAGCAGATAACGGCCGTCGGGGGCGGGCAGAAAATTCTGGGCGCGGCGCTCGACGATCCGCAGGCCGTGCTGGCTCAATTTCAGATCCGCCGAGATTTGCGGGTTGAGCAGGCTGACGGTGTAGGCCGCCACCGAATTGCGGAAACCCGGATGGAATTCCTCGGTGACCGCCGCACCACCGACCACCTTGCGGCGCTCGACCACCTTCACGCGCAAGCCGGCCATCGCCAGATAGGCCGCGCAAGTGAGGCCGTTGTGCCCCGCGCCGATGATGACCACGTCGGTTTCTGTCATGATTGCTTCGGGAAATGTCTGCTTCAAGAATTCTTGCTGGACGCGTCATTCCGGGGCGCGTCGAAGACGCGAACCCGGAATGACGAAGACTCGGATGTGAGTACAGCGTCAAGTGAGGATTTGGCCGCTTCCCCCCGCATTGCCCGCCGTGATGCCGTATGCTCCATTGCCGTTCCCGGCGGCCACGCCGGAATCCCGCCGCCGCGGTCAAGCCGGAGTTCGCATGCTTTCACCTGATTCATCGGCCGCCACGGACCAGCCTTCCGCCGCCCGAAACCGGCTGGTGCTGATCGTCTACACCTCCGCCATCTTTGTCAGCGCGCTGCTGTTGTTCTCGGTGCAGCCGCTGTTCACCAAGATGGTGCTGCCGCGGCTCGGCGGTTCGCCGGCGGTGTGGTCGGTGGCGATGGTGTTCTTCCAGTCGCTGCTGCTCGGCGGCTATGCCTATGCGCATTACCTGATGCAGCTGCGCAACCGGATGATTCCGGTCGTGGTGCATCTGGCGCTGCTGGTGATCGCGTTGCTGACGCTGCCGCTGTCGATTGCCGGCGGCTGGGGCGAGCCGCCGTCGTCAGGCTATGCGTTCTGGCTGCTCGGCCTGTTCGCGGTCTCGATCGGGCTGCCGTTCTTCGCGCTGGCGGCCAACAATCCGCTGCTGCAGGCCTGGTTCGTTCGGATCAGGGCATCCTGATGGCCCCGACCCCTATTTCCTCTATGCCTCCTCGAATATCGGCAGTTTCCTGGCGCTGTTGTCCTATCCGGTGCTGCTGGAGCCGATGTTCACGCTGCGCACCCAAAACCTGATCTGGACCGGCGTCTATGGCCTGCTGATCGTCCTGATCGGAGCCTGCGGCGTGCTGCTGCTGCGCTCGCCGGCGTCCGCGGCGGTCGATGTGCTGGCCGGGGATACCGACGCGCCGCCGCCGGCCTGGATCCGGCGCGGGCGCTGGATCTTTCTCGCCGCGGTGCCGTCGGGCCTCTTGATCGCGGTGACCGCGCATATCTCCACCGATGTCGCCGCGGCGCCGCTGTTGTGGGTGCTGCCGCTGTCGCTCTATCTGCTGACCTGGGTGCTGGTGTTCCAGTCGCGCCCGCTGTTGCCGCACAAATGGATGCTGATGGCCCAGCCGCTGGCGATCGCCGGCATCATCGTGCTGCTGGCCATCGGCGGCGAACAGAACCTGCTGCTGACGCTCGGCGGCCACCTGCTTTGCTTCTTCATTATCGCGATGGCCTGTCATGGCGAGCTGGCGCGTACCCGCCCGGCCGCGAAATATCTCACCGGTTTTTATGTCGCGCTGTCGTTCGGCGGCATGATCGGCGGCTTGTTCGCCGGCTTGATCGCGCCGTTTACATTTTCGTGGATCGCGGAATACCCGATCCTGCTGGGGCTGGCGGCGTTGTGCCGGCCGTCCGGCGGCGACGAGCGTTTGCCGCGCTGGAGCCGCTGGTACTGGCCGTTCATCGCCGTCCTGGCACTGGCCTTGATCGCGCCGTCCTGGTCGGATGGCAGGCTCACGACCTGGCTCGACGAGAACAGGGTCTGGGTGATCGGCGCGGTCGGTGTGCTCTCGGCACTGCTGGCGCTGGGGTTGAATGCCAATCGCTGGAAAATCTTCGCCACCGTCGTGGTGGCGCTGGTGTTGACCCGGGTGTATCCGCTCGACGGCGGGCGCGTCGATACCGTGCGCAGCTTTTTCGGCGTCCACAAGATTATGGTGACGACGAACGGCCAGTATCATGTGCTGATGCACGGCACCACCATTCACGGCGCCCAGAAGTTCCAGAACAACGACGGCACCGCGGTGACCGGGCGGCCCGAGCCGATTTCCTATTACCATAAGGACGGCGGCATCGGCCAGGCCATCACCGCGATACGCGAGCGCAAGGGCGGCCCGCTGCGGGTTGCGGTGATCGGCCTCGGCGCCGGCACGCTGACCTGCGCCTCCGAACCGGGCGAGAACTGGAAGTTCTTCGAGATCGATCAATCGATGGTCGATACCGCGCGCGATCCGAAATATTTTACCTACATCAGCAATTGCCAGCCGGACCTGAAGCCGGTGATGGGCGACGCGCGGCTGACCTTCGCCCGCGAGCCGGACGGTATCTACGACCTGATCATCGTCGATGCCTATTCGTCGGACGCGATTCCGATCCATCTCGCTACCCAGCAGGCGATGAAGATCTACAAGGACAAGCTGGCGCCGCAGGGCGCGGTGCTGATGCACGTCTCCAACCGGCATCTGGAGCTCGCCAGCGTCGTGGTCGGGATTGCCGAGGCGAACGCTTTGAAGAGCTGGGTCTACAGCGAGGACTCCAACCGCGACGATGAGTACATCTTCGCAACCTCTGTGGTGGTTTCGGCGCGGCAGGAGGCCGACGTCGGCAAGCTCGCTTCGTCGGACGAGTGGGAGCTGACCGAGGCCGACAAGGATCAGCGGGTCTGGACCGACGATTATTCCAACGTGCTTGGCGCGGTCTGGCGCCGGCTGCGCGACGGCGAGCAGTAGAACGTCGTGGACGCGCGTGGTTCGCAGACCCTCGCCGTTTCCAGAGGAGAGGCCGCTTGCCATGACGATTGACCGTTCCGCGGCCACAGTGGCGGCCGCCGCGGTTGCTCCGGCCACGCTGTCGGCCGCGGCGCGGCGCAGCATTTTCCTCTATCTCGGCATCCTGATCATTCTGCTGGCCTTCGGTGGCCCGTCGGGAGGCCTGATCGATATTCCGATCAGTTTCCTTCTCAAAAACAAGCTGCAACTGAAGGCGCATGAGGTCGCCAATTTCCGGCTGCTGGCCGCCATTCCGCTCTATCTGTCCTTCGTGTTCGGATTTATTCGCGATAGCTGGAACCCGTTCGGGATGGGAGACCGCGGATTCATGCTGCTGTTCGGCGCCATCACCGCGTTGCTTTATGCGTTCTTTGCGTTCGCTCCCGTCGATTATATGACGCTGCTGGTCGCGATGGGCCTGTTGACGATCTCGTTCCTGTTCGTCGCCAGCGCTCAAAACGGGCTGGCGTCGACGATCGGCCAGCAGCACGCGATGACCGGTCAGATCAGTGCGGTGTGGAATATCTTCGCCTCGATCCCCACCGTCGCGGCGCTGCTGCTTGGCGGCACCCTCAGCGGCCTGCTCGAAGACCAGGGCGCCGATCAGGCCGCCCGCATCCTGTTTCTCGCCGGCGCCGCGATCATGACGGCAATTGCCGTTTTTGCCCTGTGGAAGCCGAGAAACGTGTTCGACCATGTCCGCAGCGAATACCGGACCGACGGCCATCCGATGCAGGACCTGAAGCGGCTGCTGCGACACCGGCCGATCTATCCGGCGCTGCTGATCTGGCTGCTATGGAACTTCGCCCCCGGATCCGCCACGCCGCTGCAGTATCACCTCCAGAACACCCTGCATGCCACCGATGCCCAATGGGGCCAGTGGAATGCCATCTTTGCTGTTTCCTTCATTCCGACCTTCATCGTGTTCGGATTGCTCTGCCGAAAGCTTCCGCTGAAAACGCTGCTGTGGTGGGGCACGGTGATCGCGGTCCCCCAGATGATTCCACTGCTTTTCATCGATTCGGTGACGGGAGCCTTGATCGCCGCGGTGCCGATCGGCCTGATGGGCGGTGTCGCCACTGGCGCTTATCTGGATCTGATCATGCGATCCTGTCCCCGCGGCCTAGAGGGGACGACGCTGATGATGTCCGGCAGCCTTTATTTCGTGGTCTCGCGGTTTGGCGATGTGCTGGGCACCTATCTCTACGATCATTACGGCGGGTTTGCCGTTTGCGTCGTCGCGATCACGCTTGTCTACGCCCTGATCCTGCCGACCATCCTGCTGGTGCCCGACGATCTGATTGCCACCGCCGACGGGCGCGCGCCCGGGTTCGGGCTGGCGTCGGATTAGCTGCAAGCTGGTCGAAGGGAAAGATCAGCCTTGCTCAGTCGAACAACCCGCGGGGCTGATAATACGGCCGCGGTGCATAGACCTGCGGAGCGTATTGCGGGGCATAGCCGCGGTTGTCGTAATATTGCTGCTGCTGCTGCTGCTGCGGATACGCCTGCGCGTCGTAGAGACGGCGGCTGCTGCTGCGTGGTGCCGGATAGCGCGCCGCATCCGGGCTGCCGTCGGCCGGATAGATGTAGCCGTCATCGGGCCGCTGTTGCGGCGCGATCCGGCCGGGCGCCGCTTGCTGCGGCGTCAGCACGACCGGGTCGCCGGCGGCATTGTATTGTGGAGCGTATTGCGAATCCAGGTCACGGCCCGCGACCGCGGTGCGTGCACCCGGGTTGCGCGCCAGCGCGATCCGGGAGGAGCCGGTCAGCGTCACGGTGGTGTTGAGCACGCCCTGCTGCTCGACCAGCGCATACAGCGTCGAGGCGTTGGCGCGCGACAGCCGCACGCAGCCGTGGGAAACCGGGGTGCCGAGGTGGCCTTCGGACTCGGTGCCGTGAATGGCATGACCGATCCTTGGTGAAGAAGATCGAATGCGGCATCGGCGCGTCGTCGAATTCCTTGGAGAAGTGGTCCGCCTCCATGCGGAAGGTGCGGAAGGTGCCGTTCGGCGTCTCGTGGGAGGGATTGCCGGTCGAGACCGGCCACTGGTAGCGCTCGACGCCGTCGACCGCGACGGTCATCAGCTGCGCATTCTTGTCGACGGTGATGGAGACATTGGCCTGTGCGGCGCCGGTGGCGAACAGCATCAAGCCAGTAGAAGCAACGAGGAAGGAACGCATTTAACTTTGGCCTCCGGGCCTTGACTAGTGTTGCAGCGCCGCTCTCACCGTCCCCGCATCTATATGCCCGAAATTCGGTTTTGGTTCCAGTGGCCTGTCAACCCATCGTTAATGCGAGGCTGGGCGCAAACATGGCGGAGCGAGGGCTGAATCTGCGAGCTGAATCGACGTGCCGATTTATATTCGCAAGCGTGCCAGGCCGGCCGCCACCAATTCATCATGGCTGCGCAACAATTCATCACGGGCGCGCAACCTTTTGGCCGCATCGGCGTTACACATGCCCGCCCCGTCGGTCCAGCAGCGGCCGAGCATGAGGAATTCAGATGAAGACGAAGATCAGGACATCGACGATGCCAACCGGTTTGCCCGCAAAATTCCATCTGGCGGCTACCGCTATTATTCTGGCACTGCTTGCCATCCCCCAGTTCGGGCATGCGCAGGGCCTGGTCGGTGGCGCAGAGCGAGGCGCGCGCGAGGGCGGGCGTGCCGCGGGTCCGGTAGGCGCGGTCGTGGGCGGTGCGGTCGGCGCCGGTGTCGGCGGCGCGTGGCGTGGTCAATGGCGTGCTCGGAATTCCCTACCGGCATCATCATCATTGCCACGGCTTCTACGATCGTTACGATCGCTTCCACTGCTATCGGTAAGTTTTACACGTCATTCCGGGTTCGCGCTAGAGCGCGCCCCGGAATGACACCTTGATCATCAAGCCCGCGGCCCGCTTGAGGCCGCTTTTTTCTGCGTTCAGTTCTTCAGCCGGTAGCCGGTCTTGAAGATCCACCACACCGTGCTCATGCAGATGGCGAGAAACATCAGGGTGATGCCGACGCTCAGGCCGACGCTGACGTCGGCGATCTCGTAAAAGCTCCAGCGGAAGCCACTGATCAGATAGACCACGGGGTTGAGCAGCGTGATGGTGCGCCAGCCCGAGGGCAGCATGTTCACCGAGTAGAAGCTGCCGCCGAGGAAGGTCAGCGGCGTCACCACCAGCATCGGGATCATCTGCAGCTTTTCGAAACCGTCGGCCCAGATTCCGATGATGAAGCCGAACAGGCTGAAGGTGACCGCGGTCAGCACCAGAAACGTCAGCATCCACCACGGGTGGTGAATGTGCAGCGGCACGAACAGCCCGGCGGTGGCGAGGATGATCAGGCCGAGGATGATCGATTTGGTCGCGGCCGCGCCGACATAGCCGAGCACGATTTCGAGATACGAGATCGGCGCCGACAGCAATTCGTAGATGGTGCCGACGAATTTCGGAAAGTAGATGCCGAACGAGGCATTGGCGATGCTCTGCGTCAGCACCGACAGCATCACCAGCCCCGGCACGATGAAGGTGCCGTAGCTGACGCCCTCGACCTGGGTGATGCGCGAGCCGATCGCGGCCCCGAACACCACGAAATACAGCGACGTCGAAACCACCGGCGAGACGATGCTTTGCAGCAGCGTGCGCCAGGTTCGCGCCATTTCGAACAGATAGATCGCGCGGACCGCCCTGAAATTCATGACGCCCTCACCAGGCTGACGAAGATGTCTTCCAGCGAGCTCTTGACGGTGTCGAGGTCGGAGAAGCGGATGCCGGCGCCGCGGAAATCGCTGAGCAGGCTGGTGATGCCGGTGCGTTCGCCCTTGGTGTCGTAATCGTAGGTCAGCTCGCAGCCTTCATCGGACAGCTCGAGATTGTAGGGCGCCAGCGCCGCGGGGATAGCATCGATCCTGCCCTGCAGATGCAGCTTCAGCCGCTTCTTGCCGAGTTTCTGCATCAGGTTCGCCTTGTCCTCGACCAGGATGATCTCGCCCTTGTTGATGACGCCGATCCGGTCGGCCATCTCCTCGGCCTCTTCGATGTAGTGCGTGGTAAGGATGATGGTGACGCCGGAGGCCTGCAGCGTCCGCACCACTTCCCACATGCCCTTGCGCAATTCGACGTCGACGCCCGCGGTCGGCTCGTCGAGAAACAGGATCTGCGGCTCGTGCGACAGCGCCTTGGCGATCATCACCCGCCGCTTCATGCCGCCGGACAGCGTGACGATCTTGGCGTCCTTCTTGTCCCACAGCGACAGGTCCTTCAGCACCTTCTCGATATGCGCGGGGTTTTTCGGCTTGCCGAACAGGCCGCGGCTGAAGCTGACGGTGGCCCACACCGATTCGAAGGCGTCGGTGTGCAGCTCCTGCGGCACCAGACCGATCAGCGATCGCGCGGCGCGATAGGAGGTGATGATGTCGTGGCCATCGACCGATACGCTGCCGGAGGTCGGATTGGCGATGCCGCAGATGATGCTGATCAGCGTGGTCTTGCCGGCGCCGTTCGGCCCCAGCAGCGCGAAGATCTCGCCGCGGCTGATCTCGAGGTTAATGCCGTTCAGCGCCTTGAAGCCGGAGCGCATAGGTCTTGGACAGATTTGCAATGGATATGATGGGAGACATGGCGGGATTGACAATCTGAATTGGAAACGCGGGAAAAAAACATCAAGCGGCGCTTCGGCCAGCTTAAAGCGGGAGAGGGTGGCGAGGCCAGACAGATAGGGTCGCCGTGGCCATTGCGCAATCGCCGGCGAAGCCAGGCCCTCTTAAAGGAGAGGGCAGGAACTGGTCAATGTCCGCGCTGGCGTGCGTCATGGACTCGATGTCGGCACTGCGCCTAGTCCGAAGGCCGCCCCGCCTTTACTTGAAATAATCGAAGATGACGCGCAAGTCGGACTGGAAGGCAGGAGCGCCGTTCAGGTTCGCATCGATGACGCGACGGCAGGCTTCGACAGTCGCATCGTCCCCGAGATCGTTTGCGGCTTCGAGCACGATCCATGCCGAATCCGAGGCGTTGTCCGGCCTCGGCTCGTCGGAAGTGGCGCCAAAGCGTTGGCGTGCGGCTGCGCCGAACGGGATTGCGTTCATTGCCGATGTTCCCCAGCCAATTTCAGATCGGTAATCCCTGCTGCATATGGAGCGAGGGCGCGCGGCTCAGGTCGGAATCCGCGCCCGCGGTGGTTTTGCGCGACTGATAGA
The DNA here is from genome assembly GCA_963734795.1 of uncultured Alphaproteobacteria bacterium. Taxonomy (GTDB): domain Bacteria; phylum Pseudomonadota; class Alphaproteobacteria; order Rhizobiales; family Xanthobacteraceae; genus Bradyrhizobium. The sequence continues at coordinate 748,757 of CAVTIW010000001.1, read as the reverse complement.
ATTTCACAACGCTCCGGGAAGTCTCGACGTTGAGGCGGCCAAACTCCCTTTCCATGTCGTTCAGGTCCTTTGCGGTGATGCGATGATCCTTGGCGCCCAGAAAAAGCAATGACATCGTCGTCCCCCACGAAAAGTCGAGGGCCTTGGCCAGAATCAGCGCCATTTCCCGGTTCTTGTCCATCAGGGCGCGTTCGATCACGTCGCCCGGCAATGCGCACAACAGCGCGAGTCCGATCGTAACCTCGTCGACCCTGTGGGATCGGGCGTATCCCGATATGCTGTTCTCGTTCAAATTGCCCTGCTGGTGCTGCGCCGTCACCAGCCGTTTTGCGACAAAATAGCTGCGCGAGACCGGGCCGAACTTGGATTGCAACTCGCCCGCAACGTCGGTCACCGAGGTCTGGATCTGGTCGACCATGCCGGGGCGCTCGCGCTGCAGCCGCTTTTTCACGTCCTCGGACGCCTTTGAGATCAGCTGCTGGAACAGATGCCTGGGGATGTCCTTACGGAGACCGAGCTGCTCGGCGAGAATGGAATCGCCTTCGGCCCGCTGGATCATGTGCAGGAAGCCGAAGTCCGAGAAACGCGCACCCTTGTTTTTCGCGACCGAGTTCACGACGTCCCGGTCGCCGCGCGTCACCAGCACGTCGGTGACCGACTCCTCGATCGATTTTCGTTTCGAGATCGCGAGCAGATGCGACTGGCTCTTGGTGCAGACGTTGGCGACCAGGGCGTAAGTCTCGAGCCGCTCGGAATCGCGGAGGATGGGGCCGGCGACCTCGATCTCGTCGTCAAAGGCAAGTTTATGGATGATGTTGACCGGAGCCTTGTCGAAGTCGGCCAGTCGCCGTGCGAGCTGCGCGCGCGCTGCGACCTCGATTTCGTCCGCGAGCCGCCCGATGACCTCGCCAAAGGTCCATATCTCTTCATCGCTGTAGCGGCCGGCGATCAATAAATCGGTGGTATGCCACAACGCCCGCGTGCGGCTTTCGGCGGTTCCGCGCAACACCGCGTCGTCGAGATCCCTTAGAAACGATTTTACCTCGGGCATTTTGGCAGACCTTAAATCCAGCAAACCAGCAAAAACGATATCCTGCTTCGAGTCATACGCCCGCACAGACAATTTTTTCGTAAAGGCAGCGGATAGGTATCTCGCTAAAAATTCGTTAAAATGCGGTTGAGTTTGTTAAGCTCTCTGCCGTGGCAAGGCCGACAAGAGCTTAACGACTAACAGCAACGCGTCTGCCGTTGCGCAATCGGCTCGGACCGTTGATGGCCATCGTTCCATCGCGCGAGTGTCGGGCTGTTGGTCAGCACGACAATGTCGGCTAACCGACGTTGAGCGCGGAAGGCTTACACCCGCTCCACAAAACTATCGACCACCTTTTTCTCGCCGGCCTTTTCGAAGGCGATGGTGAGCTTGTTGCCGTCGATCTTCACCACCTGGCCGTAGCCGAATTTCTGGTGAAACACGCGGTCGGCGAGCGTGAATTCGGAAGTCGTGCCGGTGGATTTCGCGACCAGCTCGCCTTCAATGGTCATCGGACCGCGCTTGTTGCGGGAGAAGCCGCTGCCGGGGGCGTCGCTGCGCGATGACGAGGCATCGCCGCGCGAGCCTGAGGCATCGCTGCGCGAGCCTGAAAATGGCGACTGGCTTTCATTGAAGCCGCCGCCGGCTTGTCCGCCACTTTGGCCATTGCGGCCGCCCTGGCTGCGCGCGCGGTTGGCCTGGGCGCGCTGCCAGCCCGGCGTCGAATAACTGGAGCCGAACGATTCCACATTGTCGAAGCGCGACGGGCCGTAGCCGCCAGAGCCGCCCCAGCCCGATCCGCCCTTGGATTCCGTGATCTCGACATTGTGCGCCGGCAGCTCGTCGAGAAAGCGCGACGGAATCGTGGTCGACCAGGTGCCGTGGATCCGCCGGTTGGTCGCGAAGTATAATTTGGCGCGGCGGCGCGCGCGGGTCAGCCCGACATGGGCGAGGCGGCGCTCTTCCTCGAGCCCGGCGCGGCCCTGTTCGTCGAGCGTGCGCTGGCTCGGAAACAGGCCTTCTTCCCAGCCCGGCAGGAACACATTGTCGAATTCAAGTCCCTTGGCCGAATGCAGCGTCATCAGCGACACCGCGTCGTCCTCGGCGCCGCCGTCGCGGTCCATCACCAGCGAGATGTGTTCGAGGAAGCCCTGCAGGTTCTCGAATTCCTCCATCGAGCGCACCAGCTCCTTGAGGTTTTCGAGGCGTCCGGCGGCGTCGGCGGAACGATCCTTCTGCCACATCTCGGTGTAGCCGCTCTCGTCGAGCACGATTTCGGCCAGTTCGGTATGCGATGGTCACCTCGCGCTGCGCGCGCCAGCGATCGAAATTGAGAATCAGGTCGCGCAAGCTGCCGCGCGCCTTCGGTTTCAGCTCGTCGGTCTCGACGATGGCGCGGGCGGCCTCCGAGAGCGGAATGCGGCGCTTGCGGGCGTGGTCGTGCAGCATCTGCACGGTGGCGTCGCCGAGGCCGCGCTTGGGCACATTGACGATGCGCTCGAAGGCGAGATCGTCGGCCGGCGAGTTGATCACGCGCAGGTAAGCCAGCGCGTCGCGGATTTCGGCGCGCTCGTAGAAGCGCGGGCCGCCGATCACGCGATAGGGCAGGCCGAGGGTGACGAAGCGGTCCTCGAACTCGCGCATCTGGAACGAGGCCCGCACCAGGATCGCGACGTCGTTGAGCTTGTGGCCGGCGCGCTGCAGCTCCTCGATCTCCTCGCCGATGGCGCGGGCTTCCTCTTCGGAATCCCAGGAGCCGGTGACGGTGACCTTTTCGCCGTCGACGTCTTCGGTGCGCAGCGTCTTGCCGAGCCGGCTTTCATTATGCGCGATCAGATGCGAGGCGGCGGCGAGGATGTGGCCGGTGGAGCGGTAATTGCGCTCGAGCCGAATGACCTTGGCGCCGGGAAAATCGTGGTCGAAGCGCAGGATGTTGTCGACCTCCGCGCCGCGCCAGCCATAGATCGACTGGTCGTCGTCGCCGACGCAGCAGATGTTTTTGAGGGGCGAGGTGGGCAAGGGTGTCATTCCGGGATGCGCTGGCCTCTCCCTCTCCCCGCTTGCGGGGAGAGCGCGGAGTACCATCGCTGATGCTGATGACGAGGTCAGCTCAGCAACGCCCTCACCCGGCGAACTGCCGCTGCGCCGACCTCTCCCCGCAGGCGGGGAGAGGTTAAGGAAGACGACGGAGCGGACGACGGCGCCTGCGACAACAGCCGCAGCCACAGATACTGCGCGACGTTGGTGTCCTGGTATTCGTCGACCAGAATGAATTTGAAGCGGTTCTGGTATTGCCGGAGCACGTCGGGATGCTCGCGAAACAGCCGGATGTTTTCCAGCAGCAGATCGCCGAAATCGGCGGCGTTGAGGATCTTCAGCCGCTCCTGATAGCTCGCATAGAGCTTGCCGCCCCGGCCGTTGCCGAACACCGCGGCTTCGCCCGGCGGCACCTGCGACGGCGTCAGTCCGCGATTCTTCCAGCCGTCGATCAGGCCGGCCAGCATGCGCGCCGGCCAGCGTTTGTCGTCGATATTGTCGGCCGCCAGCAGCTGCTTCAGCAGGCGGATCTGGTCGTCGACATCGAGCACGGTGAAATTGGATTTCAACTGCACCAGTTCGGCATGGGTGCGCAGGATGCGTCCGCCGATCGAATGAAAGGTGCCGAGCCACGGCATGCCTTCGACGGCCTGGCCGAGCATGTGGCCGAGCCGCAGTTTCATCTCGCGCGCGGCCTTGTTGGTGAAGGTGACCGACAGGATTTCGCCGGGACGGGCGCGGCCCATGCTGAGGATGTGGGCGATGCGCGAGGTCAGCACCCGGGTTTTGCCGGTGCCGGCGCCTGCCAGCACCAGTACCGGTCCGTCCAGCGTCTCCACCGCCTCGCGCTGCTCGGGATTGAGCCCGGCGAGATATTGCGGGGTGGCGGCCGCGCGGGCGCGCGCGGCAATGCCGCCGGCCGCCGGCTGGTGGTCGGGGACGCCGTGATGGGTCAGCTTGTTCGGCTCGGTCATGCGAATCGTCTTCCGCCCACGATGGCACCGTGGGGCCGTGAAGGGGAGCCTTCATAGCAGGATTGAAGGGCATATAGGGCTTTGGCGGCGGATTTGACAGGAGTTATCCCGTCGCCCGCGCCGCCGCGGTTTCGCCCTTCAGCGGCGATTTTGTTCCTTTGACAGGCGCCATTTTTCGCCATTTCCCTGTCCGGAACAGCGCGGAACTTTTGTTCCCAGGCCGGATTGTTTCTGCAGCCGATGCGCGATGCCAGGGGTCGCGCTGATATCGAAACGGGAAGTTTAAACCAGAGGTTTTGTCATGTTGAGCTGGGTTGTTACGTTTCTGATTGTTGCGCTGATCGCGGGTATTCTGGGCTTCGGCGGCATCGCCGGCGCGTCCATCGAAATCGCCAAGACCATCTTCTTCATCGCGGTCGTGCTGTTCCTGATCTCGGCCGTGGTCGGCCTGGCGCGCGGGCGCACCCGGGTCTGAGCGAAACGCTATCTCTGCGGGCATCGCGATCTTGCGGCCGATGCCCTCGGGGCGCGCGATCGCAGCGTGGGCGTTCGCCAGGGCCTCGATGCGGGCGCGAATATCGGACGGAAACGGCGCGGTCTTTCGCGCGGTCATGTCGATATGAATGGTCATGTTTTCCGAGGTGGCGGACAGCCAGCCCTCGGTGGCGTGGCGCAATTCCTCAAACGTGTGCAGCCGCTTCTCGTCGGCGGCGACCAGCAGGATCGAAACCTGCACGGGATCGCCGAGATGGATTTCCCGCAGATATCGCACATGGCATTCGGCGGTGAAGGTCGAGCCGTGGCGCTCCTTCATGTAGCCGGGCCCGATCCCGAGCTGGAGCCATAATTCGTCGATGGCGCGGTCGAACATCACGTTGTAATAGGCCATGTTGAGATGGCCGTTGTAGTCGATCCATGCGGGCTCGATCTGCATCACCGACGACAGGAACGGCGCGGGCCGGAACCGCAAATCGTCGCCGGCGTCAACACTGGTCATCAGCTCATCCCCGTTTGTTCGATTCCGATCCCTTGACCCGTTATATATCCTTTGCCACGGTCATCCGCGTCGGGAGGATATCGCTTGGGCATCACCATCACCAACAATCTGAAGCGTCCGGAGCCGCAGGCGCTGGCGAGCACGCCTTGAAGCGCTCGCCGCGCGGTTCGGCAACCGGCTGATCACCTCGCAGGCGGTGCGCGACCAGCACGCGCATACCACGACCTGGCTGGCGCCGCAGCCGCCGGACGCCGTGGTGATGGCGCAGGAGACCGTCGGATATTCAGGACGTGGTGCGGATTTGCGCCCGGTTTGGCGTTCCCGTGATCGCGTTCGGCACCGGCACCTCGCTGGAGGGGCAGGTCAACGCGCCGGCCGGCGGCGTCTGCATCGACCTGCGCGACATGAACCAGGTGCTGGAAGTCCATGCCGAGGACCTCGACTGCGTGATCCAGCCCGGCGTCACCCGCAAGGCGCTGAACGAGCATTTGCGCGACCAGGGCGTGTTCTTCCCGATCGATCCCGGCGCCGATGCCTCGCTCGGCGGCATGGCGTCGACCCGGGCGTCCGGCACCAATGCGGTGCGCTACGGCACCATGCGCGACAACGTGCTGGCGCTCAAGGTGGTGCGCGGCGACGGCGAGATCATCACGACAGGCACGCGGGCGAAGAAATCCTCGGCCGGTTACGACCTGACGCATCTGTTTGTCGGCGCCGAAGGCACGCTCGGGATCATCGCCGAACTCACCATCAAGCTGCGCGGCATTCCCGAAACCATCGCGGCGGCGGCCTGTTCGTTCGACAGCGTGCGCGGCGCCTGCCAGGCCACGATCCTGGCGATCCAGACCGGCATTCCCGTCGCGCGCATCGAACTGCTCAACGCCGAGCAGGTCGCGCGCCTGCAATTCCTACTCGAAATTGTCGTTGCCGGAGACGCCGCTGCTGCTGCTCGAATTTCACGGCAGCGAAAACGAAGTCGCCGAGCAGTCGAAGAATTTCAGCGAGATCGCCAGGGAATGCGGCGGCGGCGATTTCACCTGGACCACGCGGCCGGAGGATCGCACCAAGCTCTGGCAGGCGCGGCACGACGCCTATTGGGCGGTGAAAGCCTTGCGTCCCGGCGCCGGCGTGGTGGCGACCGACGTCTGCGTGCCGATTTCCCGGCTGGCCGATTGCGTGACCGAAACCGAAGCGGATCTGAAGCGGCTCAATCTGCAGTCGCCGATCGTCGGCCATGTCGGCGACGGCAACTTCCACTGCTCGCTGCTGTGCGACGTCGACGACGCCGAAGAGATGGCGCGCGGCGAGGACTTCATGCATCGGCTGGTGGAACGCGCGCAGGCGATGGGCGGCACCTGCACCGGCGAGCACGGCATCGGGCAGGGCAAGCAGAAATACCTGAAGGCCGAACTCGGTCCCGAGGCGATCGACGCCATGCGGGCGCTGAAGCAGGCGCTCGATCCGCAGAATATCTTCAATCCCGGCAAGATCCTGCCGGCGGTGTAGCGCCTGCAGCCGGGTCAGCGTTTTGCCGGCTCACACGGCTTTCGCGCCATCTGTTCGGACCAATCACGCCGCACGTGCATCGATTGGCGCCGGGCCGAAGCAAAGGCGTGCTTGATCGCGACCTCGGCATGCTCGTGACGCGAATTGTCGTGGTTTCGAAATAGGCGGTACGGCAGGACCGTGACGTGATGTAATGTGCTGGTCAGCACAGCGTCGGGAGATGACATGAACAAGTTGGCTGTGGTCGCGTTGCTGCTGGCGGCGCCTGCATCGGCGCAAACGGAGCCACCGGTAGTCGAACCGGTGTGCCAGCCCATTGGACGCACCTCGAAGGGCGATCTGGTTTATTCGATGCAATGTCGCAATATTCCGGGGCTCCCGGCGGGAGACAGGCCGGCCGGATACGATCCGGCGCCCGGCGTCAAAGCCGTGACGACGCCTGCCGCACCGCCAGCCGCTCCGGAGAGCAAATAGGGATACGAATATTTCGGTATGGAAACCGGGCTTCGGTCCGGCCGGAGGCGGCGCACCGGTCAAACTGTTATCGGTCCAGCCTACGCGGCGGTCTGCTCCGCTGTCGGCGACACCGCGCGAAACTCGATGCCGTGCAGATTGATGGTCGGCGACATTCCGAAATGGTTGCCGCCGAACACCCGGATGCGCCGGTCGAGTTCATCCTTGGGAATGTCGAGCGGAATGTCGCAGATCGCGCGATAGGCGCGACGGGAATATTTCCTGCTGCCCCATGGAAAAGGAAGCGGCGGCGGCGGCTCCGGATCCGTCGCCAGCACTCTGGCCAGGCGCCAGAACAGCTGCGCGAGATGCGCATAAGCCAGCCCTTCCAGGGCGAGCACGGGCATATCGGCTGGAATGGCAAACAGCGCGACGTCGATGATCGGGCCGGCATCGACCTGTTCGACCATGACATGGGCCGTCACGCCGAATTCGGTGGCCTGATCGTAAAGTGCGAAATGGGCCGGCGCCCATCCGGGGTAGCTGGGCGGGCCAGGATGAAAATTGAAGGCGCCGTAGCCCAGTCCGGCAAGGATGCTTTTCGGGACGATTTCCGGCGTGACGAAGGCGATCAGCCGGGCGCGCCGAAGCACTTCGGAATCAACGGTCGCCAGACCGGCGCAGGTCCCGACGGTGATCACCGTCAGCAGCGGATTATGCCCAAGCAACACGGCCGGCAATGTGGCTTGCTCGGCCGGACCGGACAGCAGAATGATGGTATCGAGCATCGTATCCTACGGTCGCCGACCGCCCCTGAGCAGTCATGTCGCGGGGGGCGTTAAAATTTCGTTAACCAAGTTTCCGGTGATCAACCGCGCGTGACGGATGTCGCGCTCCAAGACACAACTCCGGAATCTTGCCGCCATCGAACCACGTTTGCGCGCTGCATTTCGACACGCCATGCCGCAACGGCGCGGCTCCGCTTCGGGATCAGTATTCCGGACCGCCGTAGTAAGCGTAGGAACCGCGGCGGTCGAAAGGCGCGATAACGACGGCATCGGCGGCCCCGATCGCGCCCCCACGATGCCGGCCGCCAGGCCCGCCGGCCCGTAAACTATCGGGCCATAACCGTATCCGTAGCCATACCCGTATCCGTAAAGGTCACGCCGAAAGTAATAGCCCGGCCTGGGCGTCGCCCGAGCACCATAGTCCCCGGTGAGGTAATCCGAGTTGGGGTAGTGCTGTCCCATGGCGCCGGGCTCCTGAGTCGCTTCCTGGGCCATCGCCGGGGTCATCAGCATCGCCGCGGCGATGAAACCTGCGTGCAAAATGTTGAGTTTCGTCATTTCAGCTTCGCCGTCGCGTGCTAAAGCCAACGACACCCCGAAAAAGACGTTCCCGATTTCCGTTCAACGAAACGTGAGGTCGCTTGATAGTTGCGGCCGCCACCAGCATGGCGAATTCAGCAAAGCCGGGAGGCCGCCGCTTTGGCGCGGCCTGACGCGATGATAGGCTGGCTGAACACAGGCATGGCTTGGAGCCAAGCCCGTCTTCGAAGCCGCCAAGCGTGTTTCCTGGAGGAGACGGCGTGATGACCAAACCCGCATTCATTTCCGCCGAAATGGGGACGCGGGTCACTGCGCACGCGCTGCATCTGGGAGACCGGATCAATACCATGGGCTTCGAAAGTGAAGCACTTTCGGCGGTCCCGCTCGCGATCCGGGTCGGCAAGTCCGGCATCGCCGTCATCTTTCGCTATGGCGTCGCGGTGCTGATCGGCCTTTCGCCGGAGGATGAAAAGGGCTTTCTGGAAAAGCTGAAGCCGCGGATCGGTGGCAAGCTCGGGCGTTTCGAGGAGGAAACCGCGATCGTGGCGCTCGCCGGAGAGGCCGAGGATCAGGTTCAGGCGGGAGGGCCGATTCAGCTGCGGGACATGCTGCCGGAAAAGCTTCTGGTCATTGCCGATGTGCTGGCGAAGAGCGTCGTGCTCGCCGATGACGAACGCGAGGTTGCGAAGGTTTTCGAGATCATCGAACCATTCGCGAAAGAACTGGCGGATCACGGACGCACCCGAAGGGACCGAAAAGGGGTTTTGCAGCTGATCGGAAACGCCCTGCTGGTCCAGCACCGGGTGTCAGGCCGCGTCGCGATCGGCGAAAAGCCGGATGCGCTATGGGACCGTCCCGACCTGGAAAGGCTTTATGCCCGCCTTGAAGACGAATACGAACTCAAGGAGCGTGTCGAGGCGCTGAGCCGGAAACTCGCCGTGGTGGCGGAAACGGCCAATACGCTGGCCGACATCATCGACACCCGCCGATCGCTGCGCCTTGAACTGATTGTCGTGGTGCTGATCGCGCTCGAGATTCTCGGCACATTATATCAGATCTATTCTGCCCGGGGCCACTGACGCCGGAGCCCGGCCAGGCTGGTGGCCGCTTCGCCGGGCAACATCGACCGACCGCACCATGGCCATCGATTCACCGGCAGGAATCAGAAATAACGTAACGCTATCGCGCCGACCAGGCAGAGATACGCGATCACGATCCGGTTGCCTGCCACTCAGACAGGATGTCACTGCCGATGCGGCTTCCCCTCTTTTACGGCTGGATCATCGTCGCCGTGACGTTTGTGACCATGGCGATCGGCGTGAACGCCCGCACCGCGTTTTCGCTGTTCTTTCCACCCATCGTCGACGAATTCGGATGGGAACGCGGCGTAACCGCCGGCGCTTTCTCGTTCGGCTTTCTGGTTTCGGCGGCCATGAGCCCGCTGATCGGTCGCATGATGGATCGCTTCGGTCCCCGCGCCGTGATGGAACTCGGCGTCGCGCTGATGGCGGCAGGCCTGTTGCTGGCGCCGCTGACGACGCAGCCCTGGCATCTGTATCTGACGATCGGCGTGCTGGTCGGCGCCGGCAGCATCTGCCTCGGCTATTCCGGTCAATCGTTGTTCCTGCCCAATTGGTTCAACCGCCGGCGCGGCCTTGCGATGGGGCTTGCATTCGCCGGCGTCGGCATCGGCTCCGTCACCCTGCTGCCATGGGTGCAGCACATGATCGAGCAAACCGGCTGGCGAACCGCCTGCACGGCGATGGGCATTTTGGTGCTGGTGGTGCTGGCGCCGATCAACCTGTTGTTGCGGAAGCGGCCGCAGGACATCGGGCTTGAGCCGGACGGCGACGCGGCACCCTCGGCGTTATCTGCCAGGCCGGTATCGAATATCGTCGATTCCGATTGGGCCGGCATCGACTGGACCTTGAAGCGCGCGCTTCGCACCGCACGTTTCTGGTGGCTGGCGCTGGGCTATTTCGGCGGATTGTATATTTGGTACGCGGTGCAGGTTCACCAGACCAAGTATCTTCTCGACATCGGCTTCAGCCCGGGCGTCGCGGTCTGGGCGTTGGGAACGGTCAGCCTGCTCGGTATTCCCGGCCAGATCGTGCTCGGACACCTCTCGGATCGGCTGGGGCGTGAATGGATATGGACCGCGAGCTGCATCGGCTTTGCGATCTGCTTTGCCGCGCTGATCGCGCTTTCGCAGGTTCCGGCATTGCCGCTGGTCTACCTGATGGTTCTGGCGCAGGGCGCACTCGGCTACGGCCTGACCTCGATCATGGGGGCGGTGGTCATGGAGATATTCCAGGGCAAACATTACGGCAGCATTTTCGGCACCGTGATGCTGGCAGCGCTCGCCGGAGGCGCCGCGGGCCCTTGGGTCACCGGCCTTCTGCACGACCTTTCAGGCAGCTACACCGTTGCCTTTGCGATCGGTATCGCGGTGAGCGGGCTATCCGCGGTGGCGATCTGGCGGGCGTCACCGGGCAAAATTCGCTCGGTCGCGGGACGGTTGCAGCGGGCGCAAAGCTAGCACCGCCGACAGCCGGGAACAGGCCACTTACGGGCTTGCCGCCGTCAACGGCTTGTGGGCTTAATCGGCGCCCAAATCACTGACTGCATGGAGGGCGCCCATGAACGAGCATGTTCAGACCGCGACGAACCAACCGCTTTTCAACCCGCTGTCGCCGGAGTTCATTCGCGATCCCTATCCGCATTACGAGCGGCTGCGCGCCACCGATCCGATGCACCTCACGCCGTTCGGGTCTTACGTCGCGAGCCGCCACGCCGAGGCCAGTCTGGTGCTGCGCGACAAGCGTTTCGGCAAGGACTTTGTCGAGCGCTCGACGCGGCGTTACGGGCCCAAGATCATGGAGGAGCCGGTCTTTCGCAGCATGAGCCACTGGATGCTGCAGCAGGATCCGCCCGACCATGCTCGCTTGCGCGGCCTGGTCGTCAAGGCGTTCACGGCGCGACGGGTCGAGGACATGCGTCCGCGCATCCAGCACATCGTCGATGAGACGCTCGATCGCATTGCCCCTCAGGGGCATATGGATCTGATCGAGGATTTCGCATTCCGGCTGCCGGTGACGATCATCTGCGACATGCTCGGGATACCCGCGGAACATCGCGAGGTGTTTTATGCCAGTTCGCGCAATGGCGGCCGCCTGCTCGACCCGGTGCCGTTGTCGCCGGCGGAAATCGCGGAAGCCAACGTCGGCCATACCGCGGCGGAGCTGTATTTCCGGCAGCTGTTCGAATTGCGCCGCCGCAATCCAGGCGACGACCTGACGACGCAGCTGGTGCAGGCCGAAGAAGACGGCAGCAAGCTCTCCAACGAGGAATTGACCGCCAATATCATCCTGCTGTTCGGCGCCGGCCATGAGACCACGGTCAATCTGATCGGAAACGGACTATTGGCGTTGCACCGCAACCCGGATCAGCTGGCGCTGCTCAAGGCCGATCCCGGCCTGATCACCAACGCCATCGAGGAATTCCTGCGCTACGATTCCTCGGTTCAATTGACCGGCCGGGTGACGCTGGAGGACATCGAAGACCTCGGCGGCAAGAAAATCCCGAAAGGCGAAACCGTGCTGTGCCTGCTCGGTTCGGCCAATCGCGACCCGGCGGTCTATCCGGACCGGCCGGATCGGCTCGATATCACCCGTCCCAATGTGCGGCCGCTGTCCTTTGGCGGGGGCATTCACTTCTGCCTCGGCGCCCAGCTGGCACGCATCGAGGCGGAGGTCGCCATCGCCACCCTGCTGCGGCGTCTCCCCGAGCTGCGGCTGGACGACGCCGAGAATCCGGAATGGCGGCCGACCTTTGTGCTGCGTGGCCTCAAAAAGCTGCCCGCGAGCTGGTGATGGCGCCGGCGTCAAGCCGTCGCGTGACGCTGCTGTGACTTCGCCACAGTTGTCTCTATATATGGCGTGGCTCCGGCGTTGATTTCAGCGCCGCTGGCGGGCGGATGGTTTCAGGCGCGGGCGGCCTGGCGAACCGACCGCGTCATGCCTCGCAAGGCCAACGCGCCGGAACAGGCTCAAGGGAGACACCGTGCAGACGACGCTGCTCGGATTGGCGATTGCCTTTATCATCGCGCTGGTAGCCGCGCTGGTCGGGCCGTACTTCATCGACTGGAATCAGTTCCGGCCGCAATTCGAGGCTGAAGCCACCAGGGTGGTCGGCGCGCCGGTGCGCGTCGGCGGCGAGCTCGATGCCCGTCTGCTGCCGACGCCGTCGCTGCGGCTGCGCTCCGTGGTGGTCGGCGGCGCCAACGATCTCGGCAAGGTCCGCGCCGACAAGCTCGACGTCGAGTTCAGCCTGGGTTCGCTGATGCGCGGCGAATGGCGCGCCACCGAACTGACCATCAACGGCATGGCGCTCGATCTCGGCCTCGATTCCGCAGGGCCGGATCGACTGGCCGGCATCGACCGGAAAGTTCAGCCTGGGGTCGCTGGCGATCGACCGCCTGAACCTGACCGGCCGGATCGCGCTGCATGACGCCGCCAGCCGCCGAGCCGCTCGAGCTCAACGATATCGCTTTCAGCGGCGACGTGCGCTCGCTGGCCGGCGCGGTGCGCGGCGACGGCAACTTCATGCTGTCAGGCACGCGCTACCCGTTTCGGGTGTCATCCGGCCAGACCCCTGACGGCAGCGGCACCCGCATTCATTTCAACATCGATCCCGGCACCCGCGCCTTGTCGGCCGATCTCGATGGCGTGCTCAGCTTCGAGGCGCGGGCGCCGCGCTTCGAAGGCGCGGTGACGTTGGCCGCGTCCGCCGAGCCCAAGTCCAAAGACGCCGACGGCGAGGCGTCGCCGACGCCATGGCGGATATCGGCCAGGATCAAGGCCGATCCGGCGGCCGCGAAACTCGAACAGCTCGAGGCCAGCTACGGCCTTGAGGAAACCGCGCTGAAATTCGTGGGGCTTGCCGATCTTCGCTTTGGCGCGGCGCCCTTGCTTCATGCCGTGCTCTCGGCGCGGCAGCTCGATGCCGACAGATTTGTCGCCAGGGACGACGATAACGATAACGCCACTGAGCCGATGCGGTTGTTGCCGGGGCTGCGCGCGCTGATCGCCGCGATCCCGCAGCCACCGCTTCCGGCCCAAATCGAATTCAGCGCCGAACAGATCATGCTGGGCGGACGTCCGTTGCAGAATCTGGCTGCCGATCTGCACGCCGACGCCGGATCCGATGTGAAATCCTGGACCATCGACCGGCTGGATTTTCGCGCGCCCGGCGCGACCCAGGTTTCGCTGACCGGCACCACTGCGCGGCCCGGCCCGTCCGGAGGTTTCAAGGGAGCGCTCAGCGTCGAGTCATCGGATCCGGATACGCTGGTGGCGTGGTTGCAGGGCCGCAGCGAGATCACCTATCGCAGCCAAAAGCCGTTGCGCCTGCGCGGCGATGTCAGCGTGGCCGCAGATCGCGTGGCGATCGATGCCATGAAGGCCGAGATCGACGGCGGCGCCGTGGCAGGGCGCCTTGCGCTTTCAACCCAATCGGCAAACAGCGGCTCGCGGTTCGATGCCGAGTTGAAGGCCGACCGTCTCGATCTCGATGCCGCGACGGCATTCGCGCGTTCGCTGGCAGGCCCGCAAGCCGAGTGGCCGGACGAGGCGCAGCTGTCGCTCGATATCGGCCGCGCCACCTCGGCCGGTCAGGAGTTGCATCCGTTGCTGGCGAAGCTGGGCTACGGTCCGACCGACGATCACGCTGGATCAACTGAAAATCGGCGACGCCGGCAGCGTGACGGTCGAAGGCGCCGGTCGTTTCGACCGTGTCAATGCCACCGGGCGACTGGCGCTGAATTCCAGCGCCGCGTCGCTTGGTCGAGATCACCGGGCTGATCGCGCCGCTGGCGCCTGCGCTGGCGTCGCGGCTCAATTCGGCCGGGATCGCTCCGGGTCCCGCGCAGCTGAAGCTGACGCTCGATCTCGACAAGGATTCTGAACATGCCGACCGCGCCATCGCGCGCGCCGTTGTCGACCTCGACGCGCCGCAGCTCAAGGGCAACGCCACGCTGACGGCGAAGCCGGATATCGCCGCCATGCGCGGGATCGATCTCGATGCGCTCCGGCGCAGCGAAATCGGCATCGAATCGAAACTGTCGTCGGAGCAGGGCCGTTCATTGCTGGTGCTGCTGGGGCTCGACCGCGCGATCGCGGCGGGCGACGGCCCGGCGCAATTCGAAGGTTCCGTGACGGGGGTGTGGCGCGCGCCGCTGCGGCTGAAAGTCAAGCTGTCGGGGACCGGACTGGAGGCCGAAGCGCAGGGTACCGCCGAACCCTGGGCGCCGGAGCCCACCGCCAGCGTCAGTCTCAAAGTTCGGCCGTGTCGATCTCGCGCCGCTGTTCGATCTCAAGCCGTCCGACACGCAGGCGCAAAACATCAGCCTGTCGTCGCGCGTTGTCGCTCGCGGGCAACAAGCTGACCTTCGACGACCTGGACAGCACGATGGCGGGCGCGCGGCTGCGCGGGCGCATTGCCTTGACCCTCGACGATGAAAAAAACGTCGAGGGCGAAGTCGGACTCGACGCGCTCGATCTGGCGCCGGCGTTTGCGCTTGCCGTCGGCGCAGCCGGACACGATGCGGCCGAGCCGCTCGGTTCCGGCATCTTGAAAGGCTGGCGCGGCCACATCGCGTTTCAGGCGCTGCGCGGTTCGCTTCCGGGCGGCGGCGAATTGCGCCCCGTCAGCGGTACCGTCAAAAGCGACGGCCAATCGCTGACCTTCGACGCCATCAAGGGCGGAATCGGCGGCGGCGAAGCGACGGCCAATATCGACGCCAAGCCGACGACGAACGGCATTGCGCTGAATGCGCGGGTTCGAGCTCAGGGGCGTCGATGGCGCGGCGTTGCATTATCGTGGACTGGCGATGCCCGCCGGCCGGGCGTCGCTGCAAATGACGCTGGCGAGCCAGGGCCGCAGCGCGTCGGCGCTGACCGGCGCGTTGTCCGGGAGCGGAACCGTGACGCTGGAATCCGCCAGGGATCGCCGGGCTCGATCCGCGTGCCTTCGACGTCGCGATCCGCGCCAGCGATGGCGGCCAGGCGACCGACGACACCAGGCTGCGCCAGATCGTCGAGCCGGTATTGTCGGCCGGTGCGTTGTCGGTCGCGTCGGCGCAAATTCCGTTCAGTATCAGGGACGGCCGGCTTCGCGTCGGCGCAACCACGCTCGATGCCAAGGGCGCGCGCGCCATCGTTTCGGGTGGCTACGATATTCCCGCCGACCAGGCCGATATTCGCGTCATCCTGGCTTCGACGGCGGCCGGAGCGGCGACCGGCCGTCCGGAAATTCAGCTGTTCGCCGCAGGCTCGCCCGATGCACTCAATCGCACCGTCGATGTTGCGGCGCTGTCGTCATGGCTGGCGGTGAGGGCGATCGATCGCGAAACCCGCCGGCTGGATTCGATCGAGCGCGGCGAGCCGCCGGCGGCGGTGCCGGCGTCGCTTCCGCCGCCTGCGGCGCCGCTGCCCTCGGCAGGATCGCCCGCCACGCTTCCTTCAGGTCAGCCGCTTTCCGAGATTCCGGTTCCCGGCCGCGATCCGCACCGGCTTCAGCCGAAGTCAAGAGCTTAACGTTCCGCGTCCGCCGGCAGCGCCGCCGAACCCCAACGCACCGGTTGTCAGCTCAGCAGCTTGCGCCGCCGCTGCCGCCGCCGATCGAGATTCGGCCGGCGCCGGGTATTCTGCGGCAGCCGAAGCCGCGGCCGCCGCTCGTGCTGACGCCGCCGGTTGCCAATCCGGCGCAACCGGCGTTCTAAGGCGCGGACCGAAACACGGTCCCAGACGTTAGCCCAGCCACTCGCCAAGGAGTGATGGGAGTCTCAACCTGAATCCGCCGTCGAAAGAGTCACGCGCCCGGGGCATCCGGCCGCTGCTGTCGCTGAATTTCTTCATGGCCGACATGCAGGCCGGCATCGGCCCGTTCCTCGGCGTGTTTCTGCTGGCGCATGGCTGGGAGAGCGGGCTGATCGGCACCGTGATGACCGTCGGCGGCGTCGCCGGCATGCTGATGACCACGCCGGCCGGCGCGCTGGTCGATGCGACCAGACACAAAAAACTCTACGTCATCATTCCCGGCATCTGCACGGTGATCGCTTCCGGCATCGTTCTGCTTTCGCAAAACTTCTGGCTGGTGACGCTGTCGCAGGTCGCCACCGCGATCGCCGGTGCGGCGATCGGACCCGCCGTCGCCGGCATCACGCTCGGCATCGTTCGCCAGGCCGGGTTCAACCGGCAAAACGGCCACAACCAGGCGTTCAACCATGCCGGCAACATGGTCGGCGCCGGCCTGTCGGGTCTGCTCGGCTGGATGTTCGGCTTTCCGGCGGTGCTGTTGCTGGCCGCCGTGTTCGGCGTCCTGTCGATCGTCTCGGTCCTGATGATCCCGAGTGCTGCGATCGATGACGACGAGGCGCGCGGGCTCAACAGGAGCGGGGACGACAACGGCAAGGTCGGCGGCATCACCGTGCTGCTCGAATCCAAGCCGTTGCTGATCCTGGCCGCGGCGCTGGCCTGCTTTCATCTCGGCAATGCCGCGATGCTTCCGCTCTACGGGCTTGCCGTGGTCTCCGACCAAGCAGGGCGACCCGGCCGGCTTTGTCGCCGATCACCATCGTGGTGGCGCAGGGCACGATGATCCTCGTATCCTTGATCGCGATGCGTCTCGCCGAGAAGGAAGGCTACTGGCTGGTGCTGCTGATTTCGTTCATCGCGCTGCCGATCCGCGGCGTGCATCGCCGCCTGGTGATGAACAAATGGGGCGTCTATCCGGTTCAAATCCTCGACGGGGTCGGCGCCGGACTGCAGAGCGTCGCCGTCCCCGGCCTCGTGGCGCGCATCCTCGACGGCACCGGGCGCGTCAATGTCGGTCAGGGCGCGGTGATGACCGTGCAGGGTCTCGGCGCCTCGCTCAGCCCCGCGATCGGCGGCTGGATCGCGCAGGAGATCGGCTACAGCGCGATGTTTCTCATTCTCGGCAGCTTTGCGCTCGGCTCGATCGCGCTGTGGCTTGGATTTGCTTCGGTTCTGAAGCCGGCCTGCGCACGGCGGGACGGTTCGGATGCATCGGCCGATGGCAACCGCATTGGCGGCAGCGCCGTGATGCTCGACGACCAATGCCGCGACCTGGGGGATTGCAGCGCTCGCAACCTTCGGCGTGATCGCCCGGCCGTGGAATTTGCCGGAGTTCATCTGGGCGGTGGCCGGTGCGGCGCTGCTGGTGCTGCTCCATCTGCTGCCATGGCCGGACGCGCTGGCGGCCGCCGGCAAGGGCACGGACGTCTATTTCTTTCTGATCGGCATGATGCTGCTGGCGGAAGTGGCGCGGCAAGGAGGGCCTGTTCGACTGGCTCGCGGCGCAGGCGGTGCGGCATTCGCAGGGCTCGGCGAAGCGGCTGTTTCTGATCGTCTATGTCGTCGGCACCATCGTCACGGTTCTGCTGTCGAACGATGCCACCGCGGTGGTTCTGACGCCGGCGGTCTATGCCGCGACCCGCGCCGCCAAGGTCGAGCCGTTGCCATATCTGTTCATTTGCGCGTTCATCGCCAACGCCGCGAGCTTCGTGCTGCCGATCTCCAATCCCGCCAACCTCGTGGTGTTCGGCACAGCAGATGCCGCCGCTGGCGGAGTGGCTGCGCACCTTCGCGCTGCCGTCGGTGGTCGCGATCGTCGTGACCTATCTGGCGCTGCGGCTGACGCAACGCCGCGCGCTCGATGCAGCGGTCGCCACGGCCGGCGACATTGCGCCGCTGACGCCGCGCCGGCAAGCTCGCGGCACTGGGAATCGTGATGACGGCGGTCGTGCTGCTGACGGCTTCCGCGCTGGGCTCGGATCTCGGGCTGCCGACCTTCATCGCCGGCGCGGTCGTGACGACGCTTGTTCTGGTGATCGGACGGCAGTCGCCGCTGCCGGTTCTGAAGGATATTTCGTGGTCGGTGCTGCCGCTGGTGGCAGGCCTGTTCATCCTGGTCGAAGGCCTGAACCGGACCGGCGTGCTGCCGGCGCTGGCGCGGGTGCTGAAACAGGCCGCGACCGCCTCGCCGCAGCTCACCTCCTGGATCGCCGGCATCGTCGTCGCCGTTGCATCGAACCTCGTGAACAATCTGCCGATGGGGCTGATCGCGGCGACCACCAGTCAGATCGCGCAGGTGCCGGTCCATGTCACCGGCGCGATCCTGATCGGCGTCGATCTCGGTCCCAACCTGTCGGTGACCGGCTCGCTGGCCACCATTCTCTGGCTGATCGCGCTGCGGCGCGAGGGCGAGCATGTCGGCGCATCGCGGTTTCTCAAGCTCGGCCTCGTGGTGATGCCGCCCGCGCTGCTGCTGTCGCTGCTGGCGCTTTCCGCGGTGTCGCGATGATGGGCGGCTAGCCTGGAAACACCAGATTCCCGCAAGGGTAAAACTGTGTCAGGTCGACAGCCTGTCCGCGCGAGGAAATCGCTACCGCATGCGCCGGCGAAATGCGATCAGCTCTGCGGCTTTGGATCGGACGCGGCGGCCATCGCGCGGGTTCGAAAATAATCGAGCACGAAGAGGCGTATCGCGGAAGACAGATTGCCCTGCTG
This sequence comes from uncultured Alphaproteobacteria bacterium, assembly GCA_963734795.1. Lineage (GTDB taxonomy): Bacteria > Pseudomonadota > Alphaproteobacteria > Rhizobiales > Xanthobacteraceae > Bradyrhizobium. The sequence goes on along the minus strand of CAVTIW010000001.1, from coordinate 729,843 downwards.
GCGATTGCTGTCGATCTCGCCCACCAGTTCGGACAGCGTCATGTCGCGCAGTCCGGAGATTTCCTTCATGCCGTTCCAGAATGCCTCTTCGAGGCTGACGCTGGTCTTGTGACCGGCGACCACGATCGAGCGTTTTACGACCGGCGATTTCATGACGCGTCCTCGCCGTCGATCCGATGCTGATCCAGCAAGTCGTTGGCGCGGTTGGTGCGCAACTCATCCAGAACGCGTTCGGATTTGGTGCGGCCAAACCGCGTCCGGTTGGCCTCGGCCTGTTTCGCCGACTGTTCGCGCTCGGTGCGCTTCTTAAATCGCTTCAGGTTGACCAGATCCCCCATGCCTGCCCCCATCATCCCGCAAATTGGGAGCATACTACATTTTCACGACGCCGTGAACCGTCGCGCGTGGCCTTAGCCGGCTTGGTCATCATCTAAGAAAATCCCGTCATGCCTTCTGATAGCATCAAAGAATAAGCTTCGCCCTGCGAAAACGAAATATTTTTGTGCTCTACCACGGGCCCGCGCAACGACGATAGCTGATCGGTCTCAGTCTTTAGGTGTTATGAATTATAATTATAATACCAGGGCTGCTTTCTCGGGATCCGCATCGTGCGGATCAGCCGGGGTGTGTCATTTTGTCCGGCTGCACCAACCGGTCGAATTCGTCGGCGGAAACAAAGCCGAGCCGCACCGCCTCTTCTTTCAAGGTCGTTCCGCGGGCGTGCGCGGTCTTGGCGACCTTGGCAGCATTATCGTAGCCGATTTTGGGCGCCAGTGCCGTCACCAGCATCAGCGAGCGTTCCATCAGATCCCGGATGCGTTTTTCGTCGGCGCGAATTCCCTCGACGCAATGCTCCGTGAACGAGCGTGTGACGTCGGCCAGCAATTGTATGGAATGCATCATGCAATATGCCAGCACCGGCTTGTAGACGTTCAGCTCGAAATGTCCCTGGCTGCCCGCGACGGTGATGGCGGTATGGTTGCCGAACACCTGGCAGCAAACCATGGTCATCGCCTCGCACTGCGTCGGGTTGACCTTGCCCGGCATGATCGAGGAGCCCGGCTCGTTTTCAGGCAGGATCAGTTCGCCGAGGCCGGAACGCGGACCCGATCCCAACAGGCGGATATCGTTGGCGATCTTGAACAGGCCGGTCGCCACCGAATTGACGGCGCCGTGGGCGAAGACGTAGGCGTCGTTGGAGGCCAGCGCCTCGAATTTGTTGGCGGCGCTGGTGAACGGCATTTTGGTGATCCTGGCGACATGCCTTGCAAACAGGCGAGCGAATTTCGGCTTCGAATTGAGGCCGGTACCGACCGCGGTGCCGCCTTGCGCCAGCGGATACAGATCCCTGACCGCCAGCCGCAGCCGCGCGATGCCGCTCTCGACCTGCGCGGCATAGCCGGAAAATTCCTGGCCGAGCGTCAGCGGCGTCGCGTCCTGGGTGTGGGTACGGCCGATCTTGACGATGCCGGCGAACGCCTTCTCCTTGCTGCGCAGCGCGCGATGAAGCTCGCTCAGCGCCGGAATCAGGTCGGCCGTGATGCGTGTCGCCGCCGCGATGTGCATCGCGGTCGGGAACGAGTTGTTCGACGACTGGCTCATATTGACGTGATCGTTGGGATGAACCGGTTGCTTGGCGCCGAGCTTGCCGCCAAGCAGTTCGTTGGCGCGGTTGGCGATCACCTCATTGAGATTCATGTTGGTCTGGGTGCCGGATCCGGTCTGCCAGACCACCAGCGGAAAATGATCGTCGAGCTTGCCGTCGATCACCTCGCGCGCGGCGCGGATAATGGCGCGGGTGCGGCGCTGGTCGAGCAGCCCCAATTCGCGATTGGTTTCGGCCGCGGCGAGCTTGACGATGCCGAGCGCACGAATGATCGGCATCGGCATCCGGTCATGGCCGATGCGGAAATTCTGTCGCGAACGTTCGGTCTGCGCGCCCCAGTAGCGATCGGCGGGAACCTCGATCGGACCGAAGCTGTCGGTCTCGGTGCGCGTGGCAGGGGACCGCGATGTCGTGGTCGATCGAGCCATCGATCATATCCGTTATGCAAGGTCGCGTGATTTGTATCCAGCACTTGCTGGAGTTCCGCAACGTTCAGAACCGCAGGATTTCCGGCGCGCCGATTATTTCTTGCGGAAGCGATCGAGCCGCACCACTTCGGCGCCTTCGCTCGGCTTTGCCGGCTCGTCCTGGTCGTCGGTGGCCGGTTCGGGAGCCGTCACGGCCGAGGCAACAGGGGAAGGTGCAGGGACCGCCGGCAAGTTTGACGCCGGTTCTTCGGCGTCGGCGTCGGCCGCCTCGAACTGCAGGCCGAACTGCACCGACGGGTCGAAGAAGCTCTTGATGGAATTGAACGGAACCACCAGGCGCTCGGGGATGCCGCCGAACGACAGCCCGACCTCGAAGCGATCCTCGGTCACCGTCAGGTCCCAGAACTGGTGCTGCAGGATCACCGTCATCTCTTCCGGATATTGCGCCAGCAGCCGCGGCGACAGCTTGACGCCCTCGGCGGTGGACAGAAAAGTGATGAAGAAGTGATGCTCCCCGGGCAGGCCGTGCTCGGCGGCATCGGTCAGGACGCGGCGCAGCACGCCGCGCAGCGCGTCGCGCGCCAGGACGTCGTATCGGATATGATCGGTCGCCATTGTCAGTCCTGTCGCATTCAGATGCCGCCTTTGGATCGGCGGCGGTGTCCGTGGCCCGACTCGGCGCCATCCGCGCATGCTACCCCGGCAACGGGCCGAGGTCAGCAGGCGTGGCCGCCGGTGGTGAAAATTCCGGCAAAAAGGTCGAGCCATGGCGCGAGTGGAGGCTTCTGTTGCCAGGTGCCTCCGAACCCCGCCAGATGGAGCTTAACCCATCAGGACTTTAGACGTGGTTTTTCAAACCGCTTACGCGGCCTGAGCCACCGGAGCATAGTTGTCGTTTGCAACTATTGCATAGCCCGATAACGGCGGAACCATACCGGGAAAAAACACGCCCTTTACGCCCTCGTCGATCCTGTTTCGCCCCCGCCGAAACCCGTGGCATTGCGGGCGGGCTTGGGTGGAGGCGCCGGGTGCTGCCCCCGGGTCCGAATGGTTTATTGCGGCGGCAATTTATTTCCATAGCCGGCGAACCGGCACCCCCAATATAAGGCGCAAAGGCCGGGAAAAACAGAGCCTGCACGGGCATCCGGCGAGGCCCCTATCCGCAGGAGTGGAATACCCCGAATATGGGTTGGCCTCGCCGAGCCGCCGTTCTAGATCTTGGAAATGCCTTCGGATTCGCCGCCGGCCGCCGTTCTGGCGCCGGATATCCTGACATCGACGCCGCCCGGCCTGGTCGCGCTGTTCGTGGCGTTCGCCCAGATGTCGCTTGCCGGCTTCGGCGGCGTGCTGGTGTTTGCGCGGCGCGCCATCGTCGACCGGCACCGCTGGATGTCGGCGGAGGAGTTCAACGAGACCTTCGCGCTGTGTCATTTTCTGCCCGGCCCCAACATCGTCAACCTCAGTCGTGGTGTTCGGGTCGCGCTTTCGCGGCATCCCCGGCGGCCTTGCGGCCTTTGCCGGGCTGGTCGGCCCACCCGTGGTGATCGTGACCATCCTGGCGGCGCTCTATGCGCGTTTCGGCGAAGTCGACGCGCTGCGGCGCATCTTGGCCGGGGTCTCCTGCGCGGCGGTCGGGCCTGCTGATATCGGTGGTTTTCCGGATGATGATGCCGCTGATCCGGAAGCGCGATCTGGTCGGCCTTGTCGTCCTGGCGGCGGTGTTTATCGCGATCGGGCTGCTGCGGCTGCCGCTGCCGGCGGTTTTGCTGGTCGCGATCCCGCTCAGCATCGCCATCACCGTAGCCATGCGCCGGCGGGCGGCGCCATGAATTCGGACGCCAATCCCGATCTGGATGCTGGCCTGGACGTTCGGGTTGATGTCGCTGTTCGCGGTTGGCGGCGCCAATTCCGCGATTCCGGAAATGCACCGGGTTGCGGTCGATGTTCATCACTGGTTGACCGACAAGCAATTCGCCGACGTGTTCGCGATCTCGCAATTGTCGCCGGGGCCGAATGTGCTGATCGTGACCCTGATCGGCTATTCCGTCGCCGGCGTGGCCGGCGGGCTGATCGCAACCCTGGCGATGTGCGTTCCGACCGCCGTCCTTGCCTATGGTGTGAGCCACCTTCTCAGCCGATCGAGCCATTCGCGCTGGCCCGCGATTATCCAGGCGGCGCTGGTTCCGCTGTCGATCGGCCTGATGGGCGCCAGCGGCCTGATTCTGGCGCTGACCTCCGATCGGACCTGGGCGGTCGCCCTGGTCACCGCCGGCGCCGTAGTGCTGGCTTCCGCGACGCGGCTTAATCCGTTCTGGATATTGCTGGCCGGCGGTTGTCTGGGCTTTGCCGGCGTTATCGGCTGACAGAACTTGAGGGTTCGGCCTTGTCGTTGGTGGGCCGGATGGTCATTTTTCCGGGTATAATCGACGCCATCGACCGAATCGCCGCTGTCGAACGGCGGTAGCGGCCGCTAGAACTCATCATCTCCAAAAGGCTCGCCAAAGGCCCGCGGCATCACGCCATGAATCAGTACCACGATCTGCTCGAACGGATTCTCAGCGACGGCGCGGAAAAGCACGACCGCACCGGCACCGGCACGTTGTCGATCTTCGGCCATCAGATGCGCTTCAATCTGGCCGCCGGATTTCCGATGCTGACCACCAAGAAGCTGCCGCTCAAATCGATCGTGCACGAGCTGTTGTGGTTTCTCGCCGGCGACACCAACATCGGATATCTCAGGGATAATGGCGTTTCGATCTGGGACGAATGGGCCGACGCCAATGGCGATCTCGGCCCGGTCTATGGATCGCAGTGGCGATCCTGGCCGGCGCCGGACGGGCGCAGCATCGACCAGATTTCCAACGTCATCGACATGATCCGGCGCAACCCGGATTCGCGGCGGCTGATCGTGAGCGCCTGGAATCCGGCCGATGTCGACAAGATGGCGCTGCCGCCATGCCACTGCCTGTTTCAGTTTTACGTCGCCGGCGACAGGTTGTCGTGCCAGCTCTACCAGCGCTCGGCGGACGTCTTCCTCGGCGTGCCCTTCAACATCGCTTCCTACGCGCTGCTGACGATGATGGTGGCGCAGGTGACCGGCCTCAAGCCCGGCGACTTCGTGCACAGCCTCGGCGACGCCCACCTCTATTCGAACCATCTCGAGCAGGCCCGGCTGCAACTGACGCGTCCGACCCGGGCGCTGCCGGTGATGAAGATCAATCCCGATGTGAAGGATATCTTCGCGTTCCGCTATGAGGATTTCGTGCTCGAAGGCTACGACCCGCACCCGCACATCAAGGCCCAGGTTGCGGTATGAGAGCCGCGGTGTGAGCGATCGCATGTCCCTTGCCATCCGCCGCGCGCGTCCCGATGAAGCGGGACTTGTCCTGTCGCTGGTTCGCGAACTCGCCGAATACGAGAAGCTGCTGCACGAAGTCGAGGCCACCGAAGCGATGCTCGGCGCGGCGCTGTTCGGCGACAATCCGCGGCTGTTCTGCGAGATCGCGGAGTGCAACGGCGAGCCGGCCGGCTTTGCGGTCTGGTTCATCAATTTTTCGACCTTCAGCGGCCGCTCCGGCATCTATCTGGAAGATCTGTTCGTCCGCCCGGCGCAGCGCGGCAAGGGCATCGGCAAGGCGCTCTTGGTGCATCTTGCGAAGCACTGCGTAGCCAACGGCTGGTCGCGATTGCAATGGTCGGTGCTGGACTGGAACGCGCCGTCGATCGAATTCTACCGGTCGCTCGGCGCGGTCTTGATGGACGAGTGGACGGTGTGCCGACTCGGCGGTCCGGCGCTGAGCGCACTCGCACAGGGAATGCGCTGATGGAAATCGTCCTCCTTGTCGCCGTCGCCGACAACGGCGTGATCGGCGCCGGTGGTGCTATACCCTGGCGGCTGAAGACCGATCAGCAACGCCTCAAGACGATGACGATGGGCAAGCCGGTGGTGATGGGCCGCAAGACCTTTATCTCGCTGCGCCGGCCGCTTCCCGGGCGCACCAACATCGTCGTCACCCGCGATGTTAATTTCTCCGCCGCCGGCGCAGTGGTGACGACGTCGTTCGCCGCCGCCCGCGCCGTCGCCACCGGCGACGCGCTGCGGCGTTTCGTAGGTGAAATCGCCGTGATCGGCGGCGCGGAAATTTACGCGCAATGGATGGCGATTGCCGACCGGCTGGAAGTTACCGAAGTTCACGCCCGGCCGGAGGGCGATACTTATTTTGCCGCAATTGAACCTGCCGACTGGGAAGAGGTTGCCCGCGTGCGGAATTCGTCCGGTTCGGACGACAGCGCGGGCTTTTCCTATGTGACCTACCGTCGACGAAAGTCGCATTAACCGCGTCAGGCGATGATTACATTGACAATTACCGGTTCGGGCTTAGCTGCATCGAGCGCGAAGCTTGCGTTGTAAGCGCCGGGGCCGTCCCCTATAAAGCCGAGCAGATATCGCGAGGCTGGGCGTCTTGGCCCTGAAGTCCGCCGAGGAGATTGTTCGATGCCGTGGAAGAATCAAGGCGGAGGCCCGTGGGGCTCGGGTCCGAAAGGGCCGTGGGGCTCCGGCCCGCAATCAGTGGGGCCGAGGCCGCCCGATCTGGAAGACCTTCTGCGCCGCGGTCAGGACCGGCTTCAGCAGCTGTTGCCCGGCGGTCACTTCAGCGGCATCGGCATCGCCCTCATTCTGATCGGCGCGCTGGCGATCTGGGGACTGTCCGGATTTTTCCGCGTTCAGTCCGAAGAGCTCGGCGTGGTGCTGCGTTTCGGCAAGCATGTGCGCACCGTGCAGCCGGGTCTGAACTATCACCTGCCGTATCCGATCGAGACCGTGCTGCTGCCGAAGGCGCTACGCGTCTCCACCATCAGCATCGGCATGACCCTGATCGACGATCCGGCGCGGCGCGGCCGGACCATGCGCGACGTGCCGGAAGAGAGCCTTATGCTGACCGGCGACGAGAATATCGTCGACGTCGATTTCACCGTGCTGTGGCGGATCAAGCCGGACGGCGTCGGCAATTATCTCTTCAACATCCAGAACCCGGAAGGCACCGTGAAGGCGGTCGCCGAAAGCGCGATGCGCGAGGTGGTCGGCAAATCCAACATCCAGCCGATTCTGACCGGCGCCCGCACCACCACGGAAGCCAACGTTCAGGAGCTGATGCAGAAGACGCTGGACACCTATGGTTCCGGCATCCTGGTGCAGCAGGTGCAGATGCAAAAGGTCGATCCGCCGGCGCAGGTGATCGACTCGTTCCGCGATGTGCAAGCCGCCCGCGCCGATCTCGAGCGCTTGCAGAACGAGGCCCAGACCTATGCCAACCGCGTCGTTCCCGACGCCAAGGGCCGCGCCGCGCAGATCATCCAGATCGCCGAAGGCTACAAGCAGCAGGCGGTCGCCGAGGCCAAGGGCCAGAGCGCGCGCTTCCTGAAAGTCTACGACGAATACAAGAAGGCGCCCGACGTCACCCGGCAGCGCATCTATCTGGAAACCATGGAGCGCATTCTCGGCGGCTCCGAGAAGCTGATCTATGACGGCGGCGGTTCGTCGTCGGCGCAGAGTATCGTGCCGTATCTGCCGTTGAGCGAATTGACGCCGCGACGTCCGCCTGCTGCCACGACCGGCCAGCCGCAATCGCAGACCGGAGCTACAAGATGAGGTCCCCCGTTGCAGGTATTGCTGCGCTGTTCGTGCTGTTTGTCGTCCTTGTCGTCGGCTACAGCTCGGTGTTCACCGTTGACATGACCGAACAGGCGCTGGTGGTGCGGCTCGGCGAGCCGGTCCGCGTCGTCACCGAACCGGGCCTCAATTTCAAGGTGCCGTTCATCGATACCGTGATCGATATCGACAAGCGCATCCTCGATCTGGAAAATCCGTCGCAGGAAGTCATCGCGTCGGACCAGAAGCGGCTGGTGGTCGACGCCTTCGCGCGCTATCGCATCAAGAACGCGCTGCGGTTCTATCAGAGCGTCGGCTCGATCCAGGCCGCCAACATCCAGTTGACGACGCTGCTGAACGCGTCGCTGCGCCGGGTGCTCGGCGAGGTCACCTTCATCCAGGTGGTGCGCGACGAGCGTGAAGCCCTGATGGGGCGGATCCGCAACCAGCTCGATCGTGAAGCCGACGGCTACGGCATCCAGGTGGTCGACGTGCGGATCCGGCGCGCCGATCTACCGGAGCAGAACAGCCAGGCGGTCTATCAGCGCATGCAGACCGAGCGGCAGCGCGAAGCCGCCGAATTCCGCGCCCAGGGCGGCCAGAAGGCCCAGGAGATCAGGTCCAACGCCGACCGCGAAGCCACCGTCATCGTAGCCGAAGCCAATTCGACCGCCGAGCAGGTGCGCGGCGAGGGCGACGGCGAACGCAACCGGCTGTTCGCCGAAGCCTATGGCAAGGATCCCGATTTCTTCGCGTTCTACCGCTCGATGACGGCTTATGAGAACGGCCTGAAGAGCAGCGACACCCGGTTCCTGCTGCGGCCGGACTCCGATTTCTTCAAGTTCTTCAACAACTCGTCGGGCAAGCCGCCCGCGGCGGCCACGCCGCCGGCGACGGCTTCCGCTACGCCCACGCCACCGGCGGCGGCTGCGCCGAAGCCGTAAGGCGCAGGCGCCAAAACAAGCCCCGGACCGAAGCGAAACTTCGGTCTGGATGCCGGAAGCAGAAACAATCATGCGGGAGGTTTCAGTCCGATGAGGTCCATAGCGTTCGCCGACTTCCTCATCGGTCTGGGTATTCTGTTTGTGCTGGAAGGCCTGCTGTTCGCGGCGAGCCCGGCCTGGATGCGCCGGGCCATGAAGAGCGCGCTGGCGACGCCGGACAACGTGCTGCGCGCGGTCGGCTTGGGATCGGCGGTCGCGGGCCTGATCCTGATCTGGGTCATTCGGCGCTAGAGTCCGATTCAATTAGTTGGAATGTTGGAATGACATCGAAGCGACGAAAGCACTCTCCCAGAGGGAGAGGGATGGAGTTGCGACCCAACGACATGCCGTAGCCCCTCACCCGGCGCGGAGCCTGTGCCCGGACGGCGTGAAACGCCGATCCGGGTGCGCCGACCTCGCCCCATGGGAGAAGTGGTTGAACTCCCGCATTCCGATTTCTATATTTCGTCCGCTCGCTGTCAGCTGGAATCGGCTCGGTTCCAGGCGCGCCGAAAATGCTGCGGGATCAACGCCATCGTGAGCCGCCGGGCCGGTTTTTCGCCGCATTTGGCGCGCGCTCATGGCGGCGAAATGTCCCGCCCAATGCTTGCGCCATCGCCCCGTTCGGGCGCACTGTGGATTTCAAATTTCGACCCGTTTTCAGGAGAAGAGCGATATGACCGGTGCGATTCCAGCCTTGAGTCATCGCCTGCGCCCGCGGTTGGCCGCTATCTACCTTGGCGTCTGCCTCGGCGTTTCCCTTGGCGCCAGTATCCTCACGCCGGCACCGGCGCTGGCGCGGGGTCCCGACGGCATCGCCGACGTTGCCGAGAAGGTGATTGACGCGGTGGTCAATATCTCGACGTCGCAGACCATCGAAGCCAAGGGCGGCGGTGATAGCAGGGGCGCGATGCCGCAACTGCCGCCCGGCTCGCCGTTCGAGGAGTTCTTCGACGATTTCTTCAAGAACCGCCACGGCGGCCCCGGCGGCAAGGGCGGCGATCTGCAGCCGCACAAGACCAACTCGCTCGGCTCCGGCTTCATCGTCGACACCTCGGGCATCGTCGTGACCAACAATCACGTCATCGCCGACGCCGACGAGATCAACATCATCATGAACGACGGCAGCAAGTTCAAGGCCGAGCTGGTCGGCGTCGACAAGAAGACCGATCTGGCGGTGCTGAAGTTCACGCCGACCAAGCCGCTGGTCGCGGTGAAGTTCGGCGATTCCGACAAGCTGCGGCTCGGCGAATGGGTGATCGCGATCGGCAATCCGTTCAGCCTCGGCGGCACCGTCACCGCGGGCATCGTCTCGGCGCGCAACCGCGACATCAACTCCGGCCCCTATGACAGCTACATCCAGACCGACGCCGCCATCAACCGCGGCAATTCCGGCGGCCCGCTGTTCAATCTCGACGGTGAAGTGATCGGCGTCAACACGCTGATCATCTCGCCCTCCGGCGGCTCGATCGGCATCGGCTTTGCGGTGCCTTCCAAGACCGTGGCCGGCGTGGTCGACCAGCTCCGGCGGTTCGGCGAACTGCGCCGCGGCTGGCTCGGGGTCCGCATCCAGCAGGTCACCGACGAGATCGCCGAAAGCCTCAACATCAAGCCCGCGCGCGGCGCCCTGATCGCCGGCGTCGACGACAAGGGCCCGGCGAAACCGGCGGGCATCGAGCCCGGCGATGTCGTCATCAAGTTCGACGGCGCCGATATCAGGGATCCGAAGGACCTGTCGCGCGTGGTGGCCGACACCGCGGTCGGCAAGGAAGTCGACGTCGTCATCATCCGCAAGGGCGCGGAGGAAACCCACAAGGTGACGCTCGGCCGGCTCGAGGACGGCGACAAGGCGGTGCCGGCCGCGGTCAAGACCGACCAGCCCGCCGACAAGCCGGTGACGCAAAAAGCGCTCGGTCTCGATCTCGCCAGCCTCAACAAGGATCTGCGCACGCGCTACAAGATCAAGGACAGCGTCAAGGGCGTCATCATCACCAATGTCGACACCACGTCGGATGCCGCCGACAAGCGGCTCAGCCCCGGCGAGGTGATCGTCGAGGTGGCGCAGGAGGCGGTCAGCAACGCCGCCGACGTCAAGAAGCGCGTCGACCAGCTGAAAAAGGACGGCAAGAAATCCGTCCTGCTCCTGGTGTCGAACGCCGACGGCGAACTGCGCTTCGTGGCGCTGAGCGTGCAGTAGGGGTGGCGCTCTCAACCTCTCTCCGCAACGAGCGGGGCGAGGTTAAGGGCGTCTGCCGTAGCGCCGGGTGACCCGCCCGGCGGTGCACACGATGTGGACGCAAGACGCTCGGGTCAGCCGCTGCAATTGCGCTTCGTGGCAGCAGCGGCACGGCCTTTGTTTCGTCATTGCCGGGCTTGACCCAAGCAACTGATCACCTTGCGGCTGGATGCCGCGGTGCTTCGCTGGTTTCAGCAGAGCGGCCCGGGCTATCAATCCCGCATCGGCGCCGCGTTGAAATCGTACGTGACGCGCCAGCAGGCTGCAAAGACCGCTCCGCGCGGAAGCCTGCGAGCAGGAAAAAGTCGGGATCGGCTTTTCGGGATGGCTGCGCCACGCGTGCTCTCTACCGCTTGCATCTGCGCCGTGACCACGATGTCATCGCGGACTAAACTGGTGGGCAACGCACGCGCCTTGCCCACCACGCAATCTGTTTCGCGCGCCGGCGATGACGTCGGCCTACGCCCCCACAAACTCATCCCGTCGGTACCCCTGCGCGTACAGCAATGCGGTGAGGTCGCCGTGATCGATCCGCACCGCCGCGGCGGCGGCGACGGCGGGCTTGGCGTGGTAGGCGACGCCGAGGCCGGCATCTTCGATCATGCCGAGATCGTTGGCGCCGTCGCCGACCGCGAGGGTGTCGATATTGTCGAGATCGAAGTCCTCGCGCAGCTCGACCAGCGCGGCGAGCTTGGCGGCGCGGCCCAGGATCGGCTCGGCGACCTCGCCGGTCAGCTTGCCGTCCAGCACCTTCAATTCGTTGGCGCGGTTTTCCTGAAACCCGAGCATGGCCGCGACCGCGTTAGTGAACAAGGTAAAACCGCCGGAGATCAGGCAGGTGTAGGCGCCGTGGGCGCGCATGGTCGCGACCAGCTCGCGGCCGCCCGCGGTCGGCGTGATGCGGGTTTTCAGCACTTGATCGACCACGCTGACGGGCAGGCCCTTGAGCAGGGCGACGCGTTCGCGCAACGCCGGCTCGAACGCGATCTCGCCGCGCATCGCGCGTTCGGTGATGGCGGCGACGTGGGCTTTCAGCCCGGCGAAATCCGCCAGCTCGTCGACGCATTCCTGGCCGATCATGGTGGAATCCATGTCGGCCAGAAAAAGCTTCTTGCGCCGGTCGATCCGGGGCTGCACCACAATGTCGATCGGCAGATCGCCGCGCGCCTCGCGCAGCCGGGCGACGATGGCGCCGATGTCCTCGCTGCCGGAAAAAGGGATGTCGACCGCCACTTCGTCGAACAGCCATTGCGCCGGCTCGGGCGAGGGAAGAATGGCGCGCGCGCCGTCGACCACCGTGCTATCGAGCGCGGGATCGGCGGGATTGCAGATCAGCGTGGCGACCAGAGACATGCAGGTGAATTCGCTTCAGGAGAACATTGAGGCCGTGCTTATCGCAGGGCCGACCGCCAGCGGCAAGTCGGCGCTGGCGGTCGAACTGGCGCAGGCCACCGGCGGTATCATCATCAACACCGATTCCATGCAGGTGTATCGCGACCTGCGGGTCATCACGGCGCGGCCGACGCTTGAAGAGGAGGCCCGCGCGCCGCACCGGCTCTATGGCCATGTCGATGCCGCGGTGAATTTTTCGGCCGGAGCATGGGTGGCCGATGCCGCGACAGTACTGGCGGATGCGTGCGGGAAAAACCGGTTGCCGATTTTTGTCGGCGGCTCCGGGCTGTATTTCAAGGCGCTGACGCGTGGGCTGTCGGCGGTGCCGCCGATTGCGCCTGAGACACGCGAGAGCGTGCGGGCGCGGCTGGAACGCGATGGCGTCGAGGCGCTGCATGCCGCACTGGCGCAACGCGATCCGGCGAGCGCCGAACGCCTGAAACCGCGCGACCGCACCCGGATCGCGCGCGCACTCGAGGTGGTCGAGGCCACCGGGCGTTCGCTGACCGACTGGCATCGCGACGGATTGCCGCCGCTGCTGCCGCAGGGTCAATTCCGCGCGCTGTTTCTCGCGCCCGATCGCGACGCGCTTTATGCGCGGATCGATGCGCGGTTCGACGCGATGCTGGCCGCGGGCGCGCTGGAGGAGGTGGCCCGGCTTGCGGCGCGGCAGCTCGATCCGCTGCTGCCGGCGATGAAGGCCCATGGCGTGCCAGCGTTGCTCCGGCATCTCCAGGGCGAGATCACGCGGGAGGAGGCGGCTGCGATCGGTCGCGCCGACACCCGCCATTACGCCAAGCGGCAATTCACCTGGTTCCGGCATCAATTGCCGGAATTCGAGTGGCTGAAGCCGGAGGAGGCGCGCGCATGGCTGCAAACAGCAATTTCCCTCTCGCCGGGCGGCCGGAACCCAGCTAAACTCTGATTTCAGCGCGTCTTGCCGCACTTGCCTTGACTTTCCGGGCTCAGGCGCTATGTTCCGCGCAACCTTTGGGAAGTCCGAGCGGTCAGATGCGTAATAAAATTACCAAACTGCTTATCGTCGTCGTACCCAGGCGCACCGCCGGGGATGGCTAGGGCCATCCACATTCGGGCGGTGTGCATGGGGCCTCTTGGGCCCCTTTTTATTTTCCAGAAAACCCAACTGAAGAAGCCAGCGCAACAGTAGCGCATCCGGAGCCAGCCATGAGCGACAACAGCCACGATCCGAACCAGATGACCGGCGCCGCCATGATTGTACGCGCGCTGATCGATCATGGCGTCAAGCACATCTTCGGCTATCCCGGCGGCGCGGTGCTTCCGATCTATGACGAGCTGTTCCAGCAGGACCAGGTCGAACACATCCTGGTGCGGCACGAGCAGGGCGCCGGCCACGCCGCCGAGGGCTATGCGCGCTCCACTGGAAAGCCCGGCGTGGTGCTGGTGACGTCGGGACCCGGCGCCACCAACATGGTGACGCCGCTGACCGACGCGCTGATGGATTCGATCCCGCTGGTGTGCATCACCGGGCAGGTGCCGACCCACCTGATCGGCAACGACGCGTTCCAGGAATGCGACACCGTCGGCATCACCCGGCCCTGCACCAAGCACAACTGGCTGGTGCGCAACGTCAACGATCTGGCCAAGGTGCTGCACGAGGCGTTCTACGTCGCGGGCACCGGCCGTCCCGGCCCTGTGGTGGTCGACGTGCCCAAGGACGTGCAGTTCGCGATCGGCACCTACCATCCGCCGCGCAAGTCCGACGTGCATGTGTCCTACGCGCCGCGGGTCAAGGGCGACGCGGTGCAGATCCGCAAAGCTGTGGCTCTGCTCGCCTCCGCCAAGCGCCCGGTGATCTATAGCGGCGGCGGCGTCGTCAATTCCGGATCCGAAGCCTCGAAGCTGTTGCGCGAACTGGTCGAAGTCACCGGCTTTCCGATCACCTCCACCCTGATGGGGCTGGGCGCCTATCCGGCGTCGGGCCCGAACTGGCTCGGCATGCTCGGCATGCACGGCACCTTTGAGGCCAACATGGCGATGCATGGCTGCGACGCCATGCTGTGCGTCGGCGCGCGCTTCGACGACCGCATCACCGGACGCACCGACGCGTTTTCGCCGGGCTCGAAGAAAATCCACATCGACATCGATCCGTCCTCGATCAACAAGAACATCAGCGTTGATATTCCGATCATCGGCGATGCCGGCAATGTGCTCGGCGATCTGCTGCAGGTGTTCAAGGCCGAGGCGAAAAAGCCGGATATCCGGCCCTGGTGGCAGGAGATCGCGAAATGGCGGGCGCGCAATTCGCTGTCGTATCAAAAGAACAGCGATATCATCCTGCCGCAATACGCGATCCAGCGCCTGTTCGAGGCGACGCGCGACCGCGACGTCTACATCACCACCGAGGTCGGCCAGCACCAGATGTGGGCGGCGCAGTTCTTCGGCTTCGAGGAGCCGCACCGCTGGATGACCTCCGGCGGCTTGGGCACCATGGGCTATGGCCTGCCGGCGGCAGTCGGGGTCCAGGTCGCGCATCCCGGCAGCCTGGTGATCGACATCGCCGGCGACGCCTCGGTGCAGATGACGATGCAGGAGATGTCGACGGCGGTTCAATATGAACTGCCGATCAAGATCTTCATCCTGAACAACCAGTATATGGGCATGGTGCGGCAGTGGCAGCAGCTGCTGCACGGCAACCGGCTGTCGCACACTTATTCCGAGGCGCTGCCGGACTTCGTCAAGCTCGCCGACGCCTTCGGCTGCGTCGGCATCCAGGCCATCAAACCCGGCGATCTCGATGGCGCGATCAGGGAGATGATCGACATCAAGCGCCCGGTGCTGTTCGATTGCCGGGTGGCGGCGCTGGAAAACTGCTTCCCGATGATCCCGTCCGGCAAGGCCCACAACGAAATGCTGTTGCCGGCCGAAGCCAACGACGAAGCCACCGCCGCGGCCTTCGCCGGCGGCAAGGCGCTGGTGTGAAGATGGCTATCGTTGTGACCGAGCAGCGACCACAAACTCTGCCGTCATCGTCCGGCTTGACCGGACGATCCAGTACTCCTCGGCGTTCGTGTTTCAGCCGAGGCGCCTGCGATTACTGGATGCCCGCCTTCGCGGGCATGACGAGCCTTGGCGGGCGAGATCGACCGATGAGACGCGCCGATGTTTGATCTGCCGCAATTGGAGCGCGCGCAGGGCGTCGTCAGCGCTGCGATGCCGCCGACGCCGGCCTATGCGTGGCCGTTGCTGGCGGAGCGGCTCGGCGCGACTGTGCTCGTCAAGCACGAGAACCATACCCCGACCGGCGCCTTCAAGGTGCGTGGCGGGCTGGTCTATGTCGACCGCCTGAAGCGCGAGCGGCCGAGCACTGCCGGACTGATTTCGGCCACGCGGGGCAATCACGGCCAGAGTCTCGCCTTCGCGGCGCGCCGCTATTGCATGCCGGTGACGATCTACGTGCCATCAGGCAACTCGGTCGAGAAAAATCGCGCCATGCAAGCGTTCGGTGCAAATCTTGTCGAACACGGCGATGATTTTCAGTCCGCGCGCGAGGAGGCCGGACGTCGCGCCGAGCGCAGCGGGCTGGAATTCGTGCCGTCGTTCCATCCGGATCTTGTTCTGGGCGTCGCGACCTATGCGCTGGAACTGCTGCGAAAGGCGCCGGAACTGGACGTTCTCTACGTTCCGATCGGGCAGGGCTCGGGCATCTGCGGCTGCATCCTGGCGCGCGACCTGCTCGGGTTAGCGACGGAAATCGTCGGCGTGCAATCCACCGAAGCCCCCTCTTATGCGCTGTCTTTCGCGGCCGGCATGGTGGTGACGACGCAGACCAGCAACACGCTGGCCGATGGCATGGCGACGCGCGTCCCCGACGCGGACGCGCTGGCGATCATTCGCAAGGGCGCCTCGCGCATCGTCGAGGTCAGCGACGGCGAAATCGGCGCGGCGATACGCGCGTACTGGACCGATACGCACAACCTTGCGGAGGGCGCCGGCGCCGCGGCGCTCGCCGCCGCCCTGCAGGACAAGCCGAAACTTCGGGGCAAGCAAGTGGGCCTGGTGCTGAGCGGCGGCAACATCGATTTCGATCTGTTCAACCGATGGGTCGTTGCAGGGGCCGGCGTTTCGGCTGCAGCCGAGGTGCCGGTGTGAGCATGACTGATAGTGTCACGAAGCGTCGACCACAAATTCTGCCGTCATCGTCCGGCTTGACCGGACGATCCAGTATTTCCGAGAGCTTTCGATTCCATCCCGTACGTTTGCGATTACTGGATCCCCGCTTTCGCGGGGATGACAACAGCGGATTAGGCACGCTTACGACCAACTTGAATGCGTAAGAGAACGACAGGAATTCGACGATGAACCAGCCCGCATCCGCCTACTTCATGGAAGACCGCCACGACCCGATCGAGGCCCACACGCTTTCGGTGCTGGTGCAGAACGAGCCGGGCGTGCTGGCGCGCGTGATCGGGCTGTTCTCCGGCCGCGGCTACAACATCGAAAGTCTCACCGTTTCCGAGACCGAGAGCCAGAAACACGTCTCCCGCATCACCATCGTCACCACAGGCACGCCGATGGTGATCGAGCAGATCAAGCATCAGCTCGACCGCATGGTGCCGGTGTACCGCGTCGTCGACATGACGCTGTCGGGCCGCTCGATCGAGCGCGAACTGGCGATGGTGAAACTGCGCGGCACCGGCGACCACCGCGTCGAGGCGCTGCGTCTGGCGGAGGCGTTTCGCGCCCGCGTGATCGACGCCACCACCGAAAGCTTCGTGTTCGAGATCACCGGCAACTCCGCCAAGATCAACCAGTTCATCGACCTGATGCGTCCGCTCGGCCTTGTCGAGGTCTCGCGCACCGGCGTCGCCGCGATCGGACGCGGGCCCGAGGGGATGTGAGCCATGCTGGCGCGCGACTGGTACTACAATGAACGGCGGCAGATCGGGCTCGATTCCGCGGTCGCCTCGATCTATGACTGCCACGACGACCGCGACATCCGCGCCCGCGCGGCGCTGAGCATGCTCGGCGTGCAGCGCGGCTGGCGGGTGGCCGATATCGGCTGCGGCAACGGCGTACTGGCCTGCGAGGCGGCGCAGATCGGCGCCGAGGTCGACGCGATCGATATTTCGCCGGCGATGCTGGCGCTGGCGGAAATCCAGGCCCGCGACCGCAAGGTCGCGATCCGGACCCAGTCGGCGGGGCTGTTGAGTTTTGCCTATCAGCCCAATTCGTATGATCTCGTCGTCAGCGAGTTCGCGCTGCATCATCTGCCGGATTTCTGGAAAGCGGTGGCGCTGTCGCGGATCTTTGCGGCGCTGAAGCCCGGCGCCTGCTTCTTCCTGCGCGATATCGTGTTCGTCAGCACGCCGGACGGATCCGAGCGCGACGTCGAGGCGTGGGCGGATTTCAACATCAAGAACCACGGTTTTGCGCGCGACAGCGTCGTCACCCATATGCGCGACGAGTATTCGACCTTCGGCTGGGTGATCGAGCGCATGCTGACCGACGTCGGCTTCACGCTGGTCTCGGCCGATTATCACGCCCCGCTGCACGGCACTTATCTGTTGCGGAAACCGAAACCCGGCGAGCAGAGCTAGGGCACGTCGATGAAGCCAGCCGACGTTTTCCTGGCCATCCTGGTGGCGGTGATCTGGGGTTTGGCGTTCGTGGCCACCAGGATGGCGCTCGACGAGCTCTCGCCAGCGCTGATGACGGCGCTGCGCTTCGCGCTCGCGGCGGTGCCATGCCTGTTCGTGCGCCGCCCGAATGTCTCCTGGACGGTGCTGATCGCGATCAGCGCCACGCTGTTTCTCGGACAGTTCCTGGCGCAGTCCTGGGCGATCGCGCAGATGTTCCGGTCGGGCTCGCCAGCGTGATCGTGCAGAGCCAGGCGCTGTTCACGGTGGCGTTCGCCGCCTTGGCGTTCGGCGAGATTCCCGACGCGGATCCAGATTGCCGGAATCGGCGTTGCCGCGATCGGCCTGCTGATGATCTGCGGCACCGTCGGTTTCGATTTCAGCGTCGGCGCCTTTGCCGTGCTGATGATCTCGCCGGTCAGTTTTGCGATCGGCAATCTGTTGCTGCGGCGGGCGAGAGGCGCGCCGATGTTCGATCTGTTTGCGTGGCTCTGTCTGGTCGCCGCCATCCCGCTGCTGGTATTGACCCTGCTCATCGACGGACCGCAGGCGACCGCGCACGCGCTGTGGCAGATGTCGCTGACCGGCCTGGCCAGCATGCTCTTTGTCGGCGCCATCTCGACCTGCGTTGCCTATTGGCTGTGGGGCCGGCTGCTGCGCGACTACACCGCCGCGCAGGTGGTGCCGTTCGCGCTGCTGGTTCCGTTCGTCGGCGCCGGCGCATCGAGCCTCGTGTTCGGCGAGCGGTTCGGCCCGCTGCGGCTGTCCGGCATGGTCATCGTGGTCTGCGGCATCGCCATCATGCTGCTGTCGAAGCGGCCGCAAGTTGTGCCGAAGATTGCATGATGCGGCGATGCGTCATGCAGAAACGGGTTTCCCCTGAGGTTAAAAATGGACTAGACAACGCCGGAAATCGCCCGCCGAACATTCCCTGGAACATGACGATCCGGGCACTCCGCCCGCCCAGCCAAAAGGAACGACCATGCGTGTTTATTACGATCGCGACGCCGACCTGAACCTGATCAAGGGCAAGAAGGTCTGCATCGTCGGCTATGGCAGCCAGGGCCACGCCCATGCGCTGAACCTGAAGGATTCCGGCGTCAAGGATGTCGCCATCGCGCTGCGCAAGGGCTCGGCCTCCGCCAAGAAGGCCGAAGCCGCCGGCTTCAAGGTGATGGAAGTCGCCGAGGCCGCCAAGTGGGCCGACGTCATCATGATGCTCACCCCCGACGAATTGCAGGGCGACATCTACCGCGATCACCTGCACGCCAACATGAAGAACGGCGCCGCGCTGTTGTTCGCCCACGGCCTCAACGTGCATTTCAACCTGCTGGAGCCGCGCGCCGATCTCGACGTGCTGATGATCGCCCCAAAAGGTCCCGGACATACCGTGCGCTCGGAATATCAGCGCGGCGGCGGCGTGCCCTGCCTGATCGCGATCCACAAGGATTCCTCGGGCAACGCCCACGACCTCGGCCTGAGCTACGCCTCGGCGATCGGCGGCGGCCGCGCCGGCATCATCGAGACCTCGTTCCGCGAAGAGTGCGAGACCGATCTGTTCGGCGAGCAGGTGGTGCTGTGCGGCGGTCTGGTCGAACTGATCAAGGGCGGTTTCGAGACCCTGGTGGAAGCCGGCTACGCGCCCGAGATGGCGTACTTTGAATGCCTGCACGAGGTAAAACTGATCGTCGACCTGATCTATGAAGGCGGCATCGCCAACATGAATTATTCGATCTCCAACACCGCCGAATACGGCGAATACGTCACCGGCCCGCGCATCGTCACCGAGGAGACCAAGAAGGAGATGAAGCGCGTGCTCGACGACATCCAGTCCGGCAAGTTCGCGCGCGACTGGATGCTGGAGAACAAGGTCAACCAGACCTCGTTCAAGGCGACCCGCGCCAAGCTCGCCGCGCATCCGATCGAGGAAGTCGGCGTCAAGCTCCGCGACATGATGCCGTGGATCAAAAAGGGCGCGCTGGTGGATAAGACGAAGAACTGAGGGCCGTGCCCCGGATGTTGCGCAGCGCCGTTGCGGTGCGCTGCTGATCCGGGGCCCATGGCTCTGCACAAATAGGTCCCGGCTCTGCGGAGCAGCGCAACAGCGCGCGCTGCACCGCGTCCGGGACACGAGGCTCCCCGCCGCACCGATCTTGCTTTAGCCTCCAGCCTGTTTAACTCTCCAGTTGAGAGCGTCGGCAGAACAATCTGGGCCGGGGCGGGGGAGTGAACCATGAAATCCGTTGTCATTACCGGGGCGTCCACCGGCATCGGCTGGGCCACGGCGAGGCTTTTGCTCGATCGCGGATTTCGCGTGTTCGGCAGTGTGCGCAAGCAGGCCGACGCCGACCGTCTGAGCGGCGAGTTCGGCGCCAATTTTACCCCGCTACTGTTCGATGTCACCGACGAGGCCGCGGTGCTGGCCGCCGCCCGCGAGGTACGCGCGGCGCTGCGCGGCGAGACGCTGACTGGGCTGGTCAACAATGCCGGCATTGCGGTCGCCGGGCCGGTGCTCGAGCTTTCGGCCGACCAATTCCGCCGCCAGATGGACGTCAACGTCATCGGGCCGATCATCGCCACCCAGGCCTTCGGCCCGTTGCTCGGGTCCGATCCGTCGCTGCAGGGGCCGCGCGGCCGGATCGTGATGATCAGCTCGGTGGCGGGGAAAAACGGCAATCCGCTGATGTCGGCCTATTCGGCATCCAAGTTTGCGATCGAAGGGCTGTCGGAAAGCCTGCGCCGCGAAATGATGCTGTTCGGCATCGACGTCATCGTCATCGCGCCCGGCGCGGTGAAGACACCGATCTGGGGCAAGGCCGAGGAAGTCGACGTTGCCGTCTACAAAAATTCGCCATTCTTCCCGGCGCTGGAAAGAATCCGAAAATTCATGCTGCAGCTCGGTGAAAACGGACTGCCGCCGGAAAAGATCGCCGAGCGGATCGCCGACGTGCTGACATCGGCCAGCCCAAAGGTGCGCTACCAGATCACGCCGGATCCGATGCGGCACCTGGTCACGGCCATCCTGCCCAAGCGTATGGTCGACAGGATCATCGCCAAGCGCCTTGGGCTGACGCCGAAGGCTTGACCACCTGTCGGCACGGGGCGTCATGGCCGGGCTCGTCCCGGCCATCCACGTCTTTTGTTGTCGCAAGCAAGACGTGGATGCCCGGCACAAGACCGGGCACGACGAATTTTTTATTGCATCCCGATCTTGTTCCACAGCCAGCGCGCTACCGCGTCGGGCGATGACGCGCCGTCGCCGCCGGCGGCGCGCAGATTGGCTTCGCGCATCGCCGCTATATCGATCTTGCCGAGCAGCGGCTGCAGCGCCGCCCGCAACGCCTGATCGGACGCCGCGTTTCGGTGCGATCAGCACGATGGCGTCGTAGGGCGGAATCGCGTGTCTTGAATCGTCCAGCACCACCAGATCGTATTTGGCGATCAGCCCGTCGCTGGTGTAGCCCGCGATCACATCGACCTCGCCGGAGGCGACCGCGGCATACATGAAGTCCGGCTGCATCTGCCGCTGGGCGCGAAACGACAGCCCATAGGCCTTTTGCAGCCCGGCCCATTCCGGCCGCGAGAAGAATTCGTAGTCCGCCGCGATCGACAGCGTCGATGCGTGAGAGGCGAGATCGGCTATCGAGTGAATGCCGAGCGCATCGGCGCGCTTTCGCGGCATCACCAGCGCATAGGCGTTCTCGAATCCGAGTTCGCCAAGCAACGTGACTTTCTGCTGCGCCAGCGTCGCCTTCAACTCGTCGAGCAGTTGCTGGCGCGGCTTGATGTCGGTGTGGTGGAACTGGTTGGCCCATAGCGTGCCGGAATAATCGACGTAGACGTCGATATCGCCTGTCACCAGCGCATCGAAAATCACGTTGGAGCCGAGGCCCTCGCGCGTCGTCGCCGACAGCCCTGCCGCGCGCAGCCGCTGCGCGATCAGCGCCGACAACACATATTGCTCGGCAAAGGTCTTGGCGCCGACGATATAGCTCGATGGCGAGCGCGCCATCGAGGGCACCAGGGTTGCCGCGACCAGCGCCGCGATGCCGACGCCGCCGAGCGCCACCCGGACGCGGCTGCGATGGCGAAGGCCCGATCTCGATCAGCGCCAGCAACTGATCGACCGCGAGCGCCAGCACCGCCGCGGCGAGGCAGCCGAACAGCACGAACACCCAGTTCTGGGTCTGCAGCCCGGCGAAGATATAATTGCCGAGGCTGGTCTGGCCGATCGGCGTCGACAGCGTCGCGGTGCCGATCACCCAGACCGCCGCGGTGCGGATGCCCGCCATCATCACCGGCAGCGCCAGCGGCAGCTCCACCGTGAACAGCGACTGGCGCGGCGTCATGCCGACGCCTTGCGCGGCCTCGAGGATCGCGGGGTCGACGCCGCGCAGGCCGGTGATGGTGTTGCGCAGCACCGGCAGCATCGAATAGAGCGCCAGCGCCAGCACCGCGGGCAGAAATCCGAACGCGGAAAAGCTGAACCCGAACCAGCCGAGCGACAAGGCCGCCAGCGCCAGCAGCAGCGGATAGAACAGCGCCAGCAGCGCCAGCCCCGGCACCGTCTGCACGATGCTGGCAAGCCCGAGCAGCGTGCCGCGCAACAACGGGCGGTTGCGCGCCGCGATCGCCAGCGGCAGGCTGACCACCAGGCCCAGCGCCAGTGCGGTGACGCTGACGCGCACATGGTTGCCGAGATAATCCGGCAGATGCGTCAGCGCCTCGCTCCAGCGCGGATCGGAGAACAAGCTCATGCCGCCCCATCCCGCGGCAGCAGCATTTTGAGCCGTTCGGCCTGCCGCCGCGGCGTGTGCAGGAGCTCGCCGACATAGGGATCGTCGCTGTCGGAGAGCTCCGACGGCGTGCCCTGCGCCAGCAGTTTTCCGCCGCGCATCACCGCGACGCGGTCGGCCAGCAATATCGCTTCCGTCATGTCATGGGTGATCATGACGGTGGTCAGCCCGAGCTTGCGATGGAGAGCGCGATAATCGTCGCCGAGCGCATCGCGGGTGAGGGGATCGAGCGCGCCGAACGGCTCGTCCATCAGCACGATGCGCGGCCTCGCCGCCAGCGCCCGGGCGACGCCGACGCGCTGGCGCTGGCCGCCCGACAGTTCCTGCGGCAGCCGATCGCGGTGCTGGGCGCGGTCGAGCCGCACCAGATCGAGCAGTTCGTCGACCCGTGCGGAAATCTCCGAAGCCGGCATGCCCTGCAGTTTTGGCGTGATGCCGATATTGTCGGCGACGGTCATATGCGGGAACAGTCCGCCGCTCTGGAACACGTAGCCGATGCGGCGGCGCAACAGGACCGGATCGACGCTGCGCACGTCCTCGCCTTCGACCGGATGCTGCCGCTGTCGGCTTCGATCAGCCGGTTGGCCAGCCGCAGCAGCGTGGTCTTGCCGGAGCCGGAGCCGCCGACGATGGCCAGGAATTCGCCCTCGGCGACATCGAGCGAGACGTCGTCCACGGCCAGAATGATGTTCGCGCCGCGGCCGCCGTAGCTTTTGCCGACATGCGCAAAGGCGATCAGGGGCGTTGGGGCCATTCTATGCAGTCTCGACTCTTACCCTCCCCCGGAGGGCCCTCCAGGGGAGGGTAAGAGCTACCACGTCGTTGCGCCGCGTTGAACTTATCCTTCGTAACCGCTAAGGCATCATCCGGGTCGGGAGGGACGTGGTGGAGATGGCAAAGCCGACAGCGGTCGCGCTTGACGACGCGACTGTGGCGTTTCGCATGGCCGGCGCGCGCGTCTACACCGCGGTCGAGCAGGTCCGGCTGGCGGTCGAGCATGGCGAGTTCGTCGCCATCGTCGGGCCCACCGGATGCGGAAAATCGACGCTGCTCAATCTCGCCGCCGGCCTGCTCAGGCCGGTGTCCGGCGCAGTGCGGATTTTCGATGCGCCGCTTGCAGGCCTCAATCGGGAGGCCGGCTACCTGTTTCAGGCCGATGCGCTGTTCCCGTGGAAGACCGCGGTCGACAATGTCGCCATCGGTCTCGAAATATCGGGCGTGGCGCGCGCCAAGGCGCTGGACGGCGCGCAGGCCTGGCTGGGCTCGGTCGGACTCGGCGCGTTCGCCGGGCGCTATCCGCACATGCTGTCGGGCGGGCAGCGCAAGCGCGTCGCCCTCGCGCAGGTGCTGATCCGCGATCCCAAGATCCTGCTGATGGACGAGCCGTTCGGGCCGCTCGATGCGCAGACCCGGCAGATCATGGGCAATCTCCTGCTCGAATTATGGAGCGCCGACCGCAAGGCGGTGCTGTTCGTCACCCACGATCTCGAGGAGGCGATCGCATTGGCCGACCGCGTGGTGATCATGTCGGCCGGGCCGGGTGCGCGCATCATCGGCGACTGGCGGGTGCCGCTGGCGCGGCCGCGCGACATTCTGGAGGTCCGGATGGAAAAGGAATTTCACTCGCTTCACCGTGAGATATGGAGTGTTCTCAAGGACGAGGTGTTGAAGGGCTACGCGCAATCGTCGCAAGCGACGGCGGCAGCCGGGTGAGGCGCCTTGATCCCGATGCGGCGCAAGTTACACTGCGACCGGGCAACCAAAAATCGGAGAGAGATGTCATGCTTCTACGTGGTTCGATTCTGGCTGTTGCCGTCACGCTGGCGGCGTTCGGCGGTTCTCACGACGCCAGCGCGCAAGCCGCATTCACGCTGTCGTCGCCTGACTTCAAGGACGGCGCGCGGATGGCGGTGAAAAACGCCGGCAACAACAAGGCCAATCCAAATTGCGTCGGCGAGAACACTTCGCCGGCGTTGTCCTGGAGCAACCCGCCCGAGGGCACCAAAAGCTTCGCGCTGATGATGTTCGATCCGGAAGGCCGTCCGCCCGGCGGCGTCAGCCACTGGGTGGCCTACGGCATTCCGGCATCGGTCACCGGATTCGCCGAGGGCGAGGTCTCCAAGCCGAGCGACAAATATGTCGGCGGCACCAGCACGCAGAAGATCGGGTCTTACTCCGGGCCCTGCACCCCGGCCGGCGCGCCGCATCACTACACGTTTACGCTGATCGCGACCGATCTCGAGCCGTCAGCGCTCGCGCCCGGCCTGACCCGCGACGAATTGATCAAGGCACTCGACGGCCACGCCAAGCAGGCGACCGGCCTGATCGGTACGTTCTCGAAGCCGTAACTTCCTGAGCCTGGCGGCGAGGCGGCATTTTGAAAAATTTCGCGTGGAGCAGCTGATGTCGCCTTCGGCATTTTTAGACGAGGCCGCGCGGCAAATGCAGCTGCTCCCTCGCCCCTTGCGGGGGAGAATTGGGGAAGGGGGGTGGCCACAAGCGAAGCTGCCGATGTTGACCCCCACCCCCGACCCCTCCCCGCAAGCGGGAGGAGAGAGGCGAGGATCGCCATGTCGCGCCTGATGCTGTCTCGTCTGTCAGTCGCTGGTCGCGGTGATCGTGCTCGGGGCTGTGGCAACTGCTCGCCACCGTGCCGGTGTTCGGCCACATGCTGCTGCCGCCGTTCTTCTTTTCCAATCCGGTCGATGTCGGCAGCCAGATCGTCGACTGGTTCGCCAGCGGCGTGATCTG
The DNA here is from genome assembly GCA_963734795.1 of uncultured Alphaproteobacteria bacterium. Taxonomy (GTDB): domain Bacteria; phylum Pseudomonadota; class Alphaproteobacteria; order Rhizobiales; family Xanthobacteraceae; genus Bradyrhizobium. The sequence continues at coordinate 704,383 of CAVTIW010000001.1, read as the reverse complement.
GAAACACTTGCTGATCACGCTGTGGGAGTCGATTCTGGCTTTCGCGATCGGCTCGCTGGGCGGCGTCGCGGTCGGCTTCTGGTTCGCGCGCCAGCCGCTGCGTCGCGGCGGTATTCGATCCCTATGTCAAGATGGCCAACGCGCTGCCGCGCGTGGTGCTGGCGCCGATTTTCACGCTGTGGCTCGGCCTCGGCATCTGGTCGAAGGTCGCGCTCGGCGTCACGCTGGTGTTCTTCATCGTGTTCTTCAACGTCTATCAGGGCGTCAAGGAGGTCAGCTCCACCGTGCTCGACAATGGTCGCATGCTCGGCATGAGCGAACGGCAGCTGATGCGGCATGTCTACTGGCCGTCGGCGCTGTCGTGGATGTTCTCCTCGCTGCATACTTCGGTCGGCTTTGCCGTGGTCGGCGCCGTGGTCGGCGAATATCTCGGCTCGGCGGCGGGGCTCGGCTATCTGATCCAGCAGGCCGAAGGCGTGTTCGACGTCGCCGGCGTGTTCGCCGGCATGTTCGTGCTGTCCGCCTTCGTCATCCTGATCGATCTCGTGGTGACGGTGGTGGAGCGGCGGCTTTTGGTGTGGCGGCCAAGCGTGGCCGAGGGGCGTGGGTAGATTCCCGTCCGTCAGTAGCAAAGCGACGAAGCAATCCATTTTCCTGCCGAGGCTCTGGATTGCTTCGCTGGCGCTTGCGATGACGCGGGAGGATCCCGCTTCAGTCCAGCATCTTGGTGTCGTCGGGCGCCTGCGGCGGGGTCTTGATCGCGATCGCCTTGAGCGGCCGGCCGTCCGGCTTGGTGCCGCCGTGCGGGGTGCCCTTGGGGATGATGACGAGGTCGCCCGGCTGGACCCGCACTTCCTTGTCGCCGAGCCAGATCGTCCCGGTCCCCTCGAGGATGTACTGGATTTCGTTGGTGTTGGGATGCATGTGCTTGCCCACATTGCCGTCCTGGATCGAAATCGTGGCGCCATCGGCAGACATGAACATCTTGGAATGCATGCCGCCGGGGTTGGCCGGGCCGAGCGCGTCAGCCGAAAAGTCCTGGGTGTGAATGACCTGCGCGGTGACGTTCTCGGCGGCCAGCGCCGGCCGCAGCAGGTGGGTCACGCCACACCCGGCGGCGAACGCGGCGGCGATCGATATCGTGGCAACGATGCGGTTCATGGATGTTTCTCCCCGTTTTGCAATTTTTTTGTGTGCGAATGCCATGTCGGCAAACGGCGATTGACTAGCGCATGATCCGCCGAAGTGCACGACTTTAATAGGCCGCTTCTCAGCGAAGGCGCGCTGCTCTATCCTGCCCGCAACCGACAGCTGGCCCGGAGGAAATCATGAGAACGATGTTTGGCAGGCTTGCCGCGACGTTTTTGGCGTTGCTGCTGATGTCAGATCTGGCGGCGGCGCAAAGCAAGATCACCATCGCGGTCGGCGGCGGCGCCTGCCTGTGCTATCTGCCGACCGTGCTGGCCAAGCAGCTGGGCGAATTCGAGCAGGCCGGCCTTGCCGTCGACACTCGTCGACCTCAAGGGCGGCTCCGATGCGCTCAGGGCCGTGCTCGGCGGCAGCGCCGACGTGGTTTCCGGCTATTTCGACCACTGCGTCAATCTCGCCGCCAAGAAGCAGGAACTGCAGGCTTTCGTGGTCTATGACCGCTATCCCGGGCTGGTTCTGGTGGTGTCGCCGATGCACAGCGACGAGATCAAATCGATCAAGGATCTGGCCGGCAAGAAAGTCGGCGTCAGCGCGCCCGGCTCCTCGACCGATTTCTTCCTGAAATATCTGCTGAAGAAAAACGGCCTCGATCCCGCCGGCACCTCCGTGATCGGCGTCGGTCTCGGCGCCACCGCGGTCGCGGCGATGGAGCAGGGCCAGATCGATGCCGCGGTGATGCTGGATCCGTCGGTCACCGTGCTGCAAGGCAGCCATCCCGACCTGCGCATCCTCAGCGATACCCGCACGCAGAAAGATACGCTGGCGGTGTTCGGCGGCGAATATCCGGGCGGCGCGCTCTACAGCACCACGGCATGGGTCGCCGCGCACGACAAGGAAGTCCAGGCCCTGACCAATGCGATCCTGAACACGCTGGCATGGATCCATTCGCATTCGCCGGAGGATATCATGGCGAAAATGCCCCCGGAAATGGTCGGCAAGAACAAGGAGCTTTATCTCGCCGCGCTCAAGAACACGATCCCGATGTATTCGGAAACCGGCAAGATGGACCCGAAGGGCGCCGACGCGGTGCTGGCGGTGTTCAGCGAGAGCTCGCCTGATGTCGCCAAGGCCAACATCGACGTCGGCAAGACCTACACCAACAAATATGTCGAGCACGCCGGCAAGACCACCGCGACGAATGCGAAATAAAGCCGGCCGACATGACGCTTCCGGTCATTCATCGCGTCACGACGCTTGATTTGAGTCGTCCAGCCATGGTCGTGGCCGTTCGCCGAGGAGCGGCGCGCCGACATCGACGCGCATTTCGCGCCAAGCGCGGTCGAGAAGCCGCAACTCTGGAACGGACGTGTTCTGCTGGGCGCGCCATCCGGTCTTCGCCGGAGATCGCTTCCGCGCCGGCTATTTCGAGACCGATTTCGCCAGCTTCCTGGCGTGGCGCGACTGGGGCTTTCCGGACCCGGAGCGTGTTCAACGGCTTCGGCATGGGCGCGCTGCGTTGCGCCGACGGCGCGTTCGTGCTGGGCGAAATGGGCCGATCATACCGCCAATGCCGGGCGCATCTATTTTCCGTCGGGAACGCCCGATCTCGATGATGTCAGCGACGGCGCGGTCGATATCGCCGGCAGCGTCGCCCGCGAAGTCGAGGAGGAAACCGGCCTGACGCCGGCGGATTACCGCGCCGGCGCGCATTGGGATTGCGTGGTCTCCGGTGCGGCGATCGCGATGATGCAGGATATTGGATGTCGATATGACCGGGCGAAGCGCTGCGCGCCAGGATCGAGGCCAATCTCGCCCGGCAGCATCAGCCCGAACTGGTCGGCGATCCATCTGGTGCGCGCGACGTCCGATCTCACCGCGGCGATGCCGCGCTTTGTCACCGCGTTTCTGGAGAGGCAGTTTTCAGCACCCTCTTGAGGAGCGCGTCGCCGTCATTGCGAGGAGCGCGAGCGACGAAGCAATCCAGTTCGTGCTTGTGTCTCTGGATTGCTTCGCGGAGCCTGTCATCGGGCGCGCTTTGCGCCGACCTGTTGGCTCGCAATGACGAACTGATCTGGCGCCGATCGCGCGCCGTACGTCATGTACCGTTCACCTGCCAACCGGAATTCCTCGCCTCATGAGCAAAAAACCCGCGCCATCTCTTGGCGCCCAGCTGCAGCCGTTCGTCGCGCCGTTCCGTTTCGACGGATCGCGGCGAATTCCATCTCAAGTCGCACAAGACCGATGAGAAGGGCGGTCTCGACAAGGACAAGGCCGAAAAGATTCTCGAGGCCAACCGCAAGCGGCTGAACGATTTTCAGGAGAAACTTTACGCGCAGGATCGCTGGTCGCTGCTGCTGATCTTTCAGGGCATGGACGCGGCCGGCAAGGACAGCGCCATCAAGAGCGTCTTCGACGGCGTCAATCCGCAGGGCTGCGAGGTCACATTCGTTCAAGCAGCCGTCGACCCACGAACTCGATCATGATTTCATGTGGCGCAGCACGATCGTGCTGCCGCAGCGCGGCCGCATCGGCATCTTCAATCGCTCCTATTACGAGGAATGCCTGGTGGTGCGGGTGCATCCGGAAATCCTGGCCAAGGAGAAGATTCCGCCGCGGCTGGTGACCAGGAACATCTGGCGCGAGCGGTTCGAGGACATTTCCGCGTTCGAGCGCTACCTCGCGCGCAACGGCACCGTGATCCTGAAGTTCTTCCTCAACGTGTCGAAACAGGAGCAGCGCGAGCGGTTTCTCGACCGGCTCGACGAGCCCTCGAAGAACTGGAAATTTTCGATGGCCGATATCAGCCGAGCGCGCGCTGTGGGCGAAATACCAGGCCGCCTATCAGGAGATCATCCGGCACACCTCGAGCGCGGTGGCGCCATGGCATGTGGTGCCGGCCGATCACAAATGGTTCGCGCGGGTGGTGATCGGCTCTGCCATCGTCAGCGCGCTGGATAAGCTCGATCTGCATTTTCCGCGGGCCGACCGGGCGTCGCTCGAGGAGTTCAAGCAGGTGCGCAAGGCGCTGGAGAATGAGGGCAAGGGGAGCGCAAAGCGGGGAGCGCGGGTCGCCAAGGCGGCGACAAAGCCGGCTAAAGCAAGATGATTTTAGATTGAAACGGCGCAGACGCCCCGACCCTCTCGCCGCAAGCGGGGCGAGGGAGCAGTAAAGCCGGCGGTCTTCGCTGATCAGGGTTTTGCCAACCGGTCGCGGCCGCCGAGGATGGTGGCGGACGGGGGCGTGGCGGTCAATTTCTGCAACTCGCGGCTCAGTTCGTGCAGCTGGTAAGGTTTACGCAAGATCGGAAACTGCGAGCCGATGTCCATCGCGGTGGCGCTGTATCCCGTCACCAACAGGATGGGCAGCTTCGGTTTCTGCTCGCGGATGGTCCTGGCCAAATCCACGCCATCCATTTTTCCCGGCATCACGATGTCGCTGAAAACGATATCGATGCCATCCTTTTCGACCTCCGCCAGCGCGGACAAGGCGTCCGGCACCCAACGCACATGGTAGCCCAGCTGCTCAAGCAAGCCGGCACTGGCGTTGGCCACCTCGGGGTTGTCCTCGACAAGAAGGACGGTCCCGCTATTCCCCATCAAGGTTTGTTGGTGTTCGGGCGTCAATTGCCCGGTCGCTTTCGGTAAACAGATCGTCACCCTGGTGCCCTCGCCAAGCGTGCTATCGAGAACAACGGTGCCACCGGCCTGGTAGGCGAACCCATGCACCTGAGACAGACCAAGACCGGTGCCCTTGCCGACCGCTTTGGTCGTGAAGAAGGGATCGAACACCTTCGCCGCGATGTCGTCCGGAATTCCGACGCCGGTATCTTCGACGGATATCGCGACTTGATCGTTTCCCGGAATGTTTTTCGCCCTGATCGTGACTTTGCCGCCTTCGGGCATCGCGTCACGCGCATTGACGGCCAGGTTGACCAGCGCCGTCTCGAACTCGTTTGGATCCACCAGGATGTTCCAGACATCCTGCGCAACATCGGTGATGAGGATAATCTTGCTTCCGAGACCGCTATTGAGAACCTCCCGGAGCGCATCGAGGCACTCGGCCAGTTTAATCGGTTGTGGCTGAACGTTTTGCCGACGGGCGAAGGTCAGCAACTGACGGGTGAGTGAAGCAGCGCGCTGCGAAGCGGTCTCGATGGCTTGCAAGGCCCTGAGAGGTTTTTCGTCGGTGATCGCCTTCCTGATGGTGTGAATGTTGCCGGAAATGATCATCAGCAGATTATTGAAATCGTGGGCCACGCCGCCCGTCAGCTGACCGAGCGCATCGAGCTTCTGCGACTCCGCGAGCTGGCGTTGAATCTGCGCGAGCTTTTCCTGCGCGGCCTTGCGCTCGGTAATATCCCGGGTGATTTTCGCATAGCCAAGCAGCTCACCGGCGTCGTTGCGAATGGGGTCAATGACGACACTCGCCCAGAAAAACGAACCGTCCTTGCGGACCCGCCACCCCTCTTCTTCGTAATGTCCGGTCTCCACGGCGATCCGGAGCGCTCTGGCCGGCTTTCCGGCTGCCTGATCGGCGGGGGTATAGAATCGTGAAAAATGCTGGCCGACGATCTCGGCCGCGGAATAGCCCTTGATGCGTTCGCCACCGACGTTCCAGTTCGAGACGATTCCGTTCGGATCGAGCATGTAGAGCGCGTAATCGGTCACGCCTCCCACCAGCGTCTTGAACTGGCTTTCGCTATTCGAAAGCTCAGAGAGCGCGCTTTGACGTTCGGTGATGTCGCGCGTGATCTTGGCAAAGCCCACCAACGCGCCGTTTTCATAGATCGGATCAATGACGATCGAAGCAAAAAACCGCGAGCCATCCTTGCGCACGCGCCAGCCCTCGGCCAGGAAATGCTTTTCCCGCCGCGCTATTTCCAGGGCGCGCTGCGGCAGGTTTTGCGCTCGATCCTCGGGCGTATAGAACCGGGAGAAGTGCTGGCCGACGATCTCGCCCGCGGTGTAGCCTTTGATGCGCTCGGCGCCGCTGTTCCAGTTGGCCACGCGACCCTGGGGGTCAAGCATGTAGATCGCGTAGTCGGTGATACCCTCGACCAGCAGCCGAAAATTCCGTTCACTTTCAAATAGGTGTCTTTCGACTTGCTGCTCGTTGCCCGCCATGCGCACTCCTGCTTAACCGTGAAAACGAGCTGGGGCCGAATTGGTTCCCATAACCGGCGGGGATTTGCAAACGCGCCGCCTTGGGCCAAACGCGGATATTGATTTTCCGTTGGGATCGTGCTTGCCGTCACGAAATTTTCGTTGTCCGCGCCTCCTGCCGCCACGCCCTTTGGTTCGGTCCTGATTGCGTGCTGCGTCACGAGATCAGTGCCCGCTGCGGAATTAACAATTTGGGTATCCCTGCCATGATCAGGCCCGGCGCTGTTCTCGGCAGCGCAGGTCCTGATAGATCTGCGGATCCCGCCGATGCCCCTGTCAGGCGGGTTCGGGTCCGATAATTCGTATCCGACGCGGGACGTAGAATCCGTCTTGCCGACGCATTCGCCGCGATCGGGCAAAGTTCGGCAATCGAGCTGGCCGCCGATGTGAGCTAAAGCTCGTCGACGCCGGGGGCGTCCTGGAAGGCTGCGTGCTGTCCGCACTTGGCGCTCGACACCATCTTTACCATTATCTGCTACCGCAATAAAGCCGTACCCTCGCATCCGCACCAAGTTAGAATCTTTGTTCCATAAATTATTTGTTATTCTTCTCGCTTCCAATTGCATCAAAGCGCCGGGGTTTGTCATGTAGGTTTCACGTTCGGAAACATACTCTCGGAAGCGTCAAGTCACGTTACGACATCGTCAGTTGGTATTGATCGGTAGAGCGCGTAGATCGAGTAACGACTGGAAAGCCCATGTACTCAAAAAAGCAATTCACAGCGTTGGAGGCTATGTGCCGTGAGCAGGCCGCGCTTGCCAAGAAGGAAATGGAATACTCGCTGATGAAATACTGGCTGGCGGAAGCGGAGGAATGGAAGCAATTCAGACTGTCTGATTCATTGCGGTCTGACCCGTTCAAGGAACGAATTGCGAATCGCTCAAGTGAGTTGGTCAAATCCAACAACGAAAACGTCGAGTGACACGCGATGGAAGACGATTGCTCGAGCATCGCGCTCTGCGAGATATGAACAGCTTGCCGGCTTCCATCGCGCTAAAGAAGATTTTAATCGAACAATCAAACAGACATTCCCATATTATCGTGTATCCAAACTAAAATAAGGAAATGTCATGAAACTTACGACAATCGCACTCGCAATTGCATTCGCTCTCCCAGGCACGCTCGCATTTGCGGAAGGCCCCATGAACTTGGACGACCCTGCCGCTCGTCCTGTCGTCAGGGGCGTCACCATCGGCACGGCAGGCCGTATCGCAACCAGGCCTCCGAACATCTCCGGCAATACTCTTGCTCCTATCGCGCATGATCCAAGCGGTTCGACACTAACTCAGTCGGCCTTGAATCGCCGCGGTTAGAACAAAGAAGCCCGCATTGGGGCGTGAGCTCATAAATCAGTGGCGCTGACGGATGCCCGCTTTGGTGCGCGTTGCGGGCCCAAGTCGGCCGTCACGGGAGGTCCGAAAAGTGCCATTAGCGGAAGTGGCGAGCGAAGCCGGAAGGGCCCGCTTAGGACGAAGTCAATGAAGATGAGCATGCATATCGGTTGCTGGCGCCATGATGCCCAGTATGCCGACGATCCCAATGACTGTTAACCCGAGGGCGATTTCAACCAGCGCGCTACGGAGAAGCCATTGCACGGTCCGAGAGCCCCGGTCCGTTGCAATATCGCCGAAAAGTCGCGGCAGCAGATATTGACGGTTGATCCCGGCCAGACAAACCATCGCGGCGAAAAGCGAAATTTTCAAGAGCAACAACCGACCGTAGCTTGTGCCGACGAGGTCCTGCATGCCGCCAATCAAAAACCATGCATTGATTGTTCCGCTAACTAGCAGCGTTGCAACGGCCACGATGCCGAGATTTGAAAAACGGCTGGCTGCGTCACAGGCGACCGAGATCCAGCCCACTTCGCGGAATCGGCGTAATAATACGAGCAATAACGCAAGCGGGAAAAGGCCCCCAAGCCAGAGACCGGCCGCGGTCAAATGAAGGAAGTCGGAGGTAAGGTGGAGGTATCTCTCAAGTCCCAGCCCCTCTTCGCCATGTCCTGCAAAGGCCAGCGACCCTAGATATGCACCGGCCAGCAATGCAGTCAAAATTACTCGCCAGGGCGCGTCGGCGCTCTTTGCCCGTCGCACCAGCAGGCACGCGGCCAGGAGCACGCCGAATAAAAATCGCAGCTCCCAAGCGAAGCCAAATTGCGTTTGCGAAAGAACGATCCAGACGGTGCCGTCCGCAATGGCCTCTCCGAATGGTTTGCCGGCGATCCGGGCAGCCAGCAGACACAGCCAGGCAAAGCCTGAAATGATTGACAAGGCGAGACAGATCCATAGCGCCGCGGCGGAACGGGCCTTAAAGGCGGCCACGGTTGCCACAAGTCGAAAATCCACCCTTCGCATGATCGGCGAAACGATGAGCAAATCGAAAAAGATGATGCCTGCCATGATCACTGACGAGCCTAAGTGAATGTCCCGCACCGCGATCAGTGGATTGGCCAAGATGTCCTCCAGTCGAGCAATCTTCGGCGCCGCCGCTGACCATCCCCGGGGGTGTTGGTCAGCAGTGGCGCCTTTTCAGCCGCTTCTGCTTTCACTGCCCCACGTGAAAGGTGAAGCTGCCCTCGGTTGTATGGGTGTCTACCGACAGGACGTGCCAACGGACATTGTATGTCCCTGGAGATAATTGCTTCAGTCCAATACGCATGACGCTCGCGCTGATTGACGGCTTGCCCAGATCAACTCGCTTGCCGTTGGCATCGCTAACCTCGACCGAGCTAAACGCCGGCTCCAGATTCTGGGTATAAAAAAGAGAAAGTTGTCGGGGCGCGGTCGACACCGTGCTTCCGACGCGCGGCTCTGCATGGTCGAGAAAGGCGTGCGCCTCGGCGGCGGTGCCCACGATCACTGTGAGCAGGACTGTTGTCGCAAAAGTTAGCTTTCGCATGGTTTTGCCTCAAAAGGTCAATTTACGGGGGGTCGCTGACGTGGCGCCGAACAGGGGCTGTCCCACGGTCGTCGGGAACATGTCGTCGAGATACAAATGCAACTGCCCAAGAACGCCCACCCCGCTGCCGCTTTCGCGGTTGATGGGTATCACGGCCTCCAGGCCAACCTGGAAATAGCCTCCGACCCAGATCACGCCGGGGTTGATCGATCCGGTCGTGGTGTAGGAATTGCCAAAATTGTTCGCGACCGGCGTTGAGAGACTTGCTTCGACGATCGGAATCAGATGATTGAAAAAATCCGGAAGCTGGAGATCAACAACTTCTGATTTTAGGTATGGCATGCTGTATTGCAACGACGCGCCGTAGACCAGTTGTTGAGGAATGAAGACGCTCTGGGTGAAATCAAAGGAACTCGTTGGAATTTCATAGCCGACCTGTCCGGTCACCGCGAACGGGCGCGCCCATGACAACGTGTCCGGCAGTTCGCCGAAACCTTTCCCGAAGTAGAGTGTCGGCGTGACCAGGCTATATGGCGTGCCCACCCCGGAGTTGGTTGCGCCAGTGTTGCCCCAATCGACAACCACCCCGGCCAACAATGCCAACTCGTGCGACCCGTCCTTTAGCAACTGGTACTGAAACGTTGTCTCCAGGTCCTGAAATCCAGCCGTGACCGACCCGTCCGGCTGGCGAATTTGCGTCCAGGCTTCACCGATCGAGACGCCGAAATTCTCGGTAATCCGCTTTGAAAGCTCGGTAGAAATATCCCACTCGGCCGCCGGCGGCATATCCGCGGTCTTGGACCACGACACGGTCGGCAACGACATCTCATCGGCGACGCAGGGATCATCCGTTGCCAGGGTGGCCGGAAAAAACCGGGCGCCGACAAAGCAGTGAGCGAACGCATCGGAGCTGGACGCCAGCGCGACAAAACTCGCGAGCGCAAACGAAAGCGGCATGTATCGAGACATCGGGATTTCTCCGGTCAAGGAACGTGAAAGCAATTACGGGCAGCCTGAGGCCGCGTTGCCTCACGCCCTGAACGGAGGACCTCTGGGACCTGCGACCGAGTATCGCGAGAATGAGGATAGGCGCAGCGGATGCGCCGATTGCAATAACCTGCCGATCTCCCAACTAAAGTGCTGGACTATTGCCGATCGCGGCGCATCCAGAAGGTGAAATGCCCCGGCAAAACAAAATGCACAATGGTCATCCGCAGGATGCTGATGCTGGCCCACAGGCGAGAGGGGGCCACCGTCGGCCGCATGCAGGCACAGTTGGGATAGAGAAAAATCGTCGATCGCAGAGGCATCGGCTAATTGAGCGCCCACGACCGCCAGCAAGAGCGGTTGCACAATAAGCGCATAGATGGCTGCCGCGCCGACCAGCCTTCGCCAGAATCGCCGCGGTCCCGGGCCAATGCGGGTTAGCCTGATGCCCATGATAGGAACTTATCCTAACAGGAATATTGAGTTCAAGCCTTGAAGTCCGGCGCTACAAGGATGGCTCTGGAATCTAAAGAACTGTTGCAGGTGGCGTGGTACATGGGCATTCGTCGCGTCGAATGGCATCGGAAGCCAGCACGGCCCTAACGCTTCTGCAGTGTCGTTGCGATTTCGTTGAGGCTCGACATGGCCTTCCCAATCTGAGCGAAGGGACCGTCACCGGACGAACAGCTGGTTGGCGTGTACGCGTTCACGACGAGCATGATGGCAGCCAATAAAACCAGACGGTTCAACAGCGTCGTCGCTACGGACTTAAGCATCAGACCGGCTCCCTTAACAGGGCAACACGCTTCGCCAACGCCTCACGGTCCGCTTTGAGCCTTCTGATCAGGCGGGCTGTTTCAAGTGTGATGACAGAGCCGGACTCCGGCGGCTCGGTGGAAACGCCTATGCGCCCTCCGTTGCGCCAGACAATGCGTGCTCTCAGACTCTCCGCCCGGCTGAGAATGCAAAGATCGATCTCGTGGTGCGGAATCACTGGCTCAGAAAACTCCAGCATCGCGCCATTTCGAGACAGGTTCCGTACCAGGCAGTCCATGGTCGAGGATCGCTGGTTAAATACAATCCGGCCAGCAAGATAGGTTCGGCGCCTTTCGCTCCTACGTTGTTCTTTCATCTTAAGGTCCCTTTTCGGCACAGCACGGGGCATCCATCTTTGCTTAGCAATGGCCGTGCCACCCTCAATTGTTAACGACCATCCGTACAGCTTTGACGACGAACGGTTTACGCCGTCGCCAAGAGCCATGTCCGCATTGGTGCAAAGCGCTGATTTTGTGGTGTGCTGCTGATCCGGGGGAATCCCGACTCCGCGGAGCAGCGTGACCCGACGATGCTTCGCGTCGCCGGGAGAACGCTGCGCCGCGTCCGACACGTCGATAGGTCAGTCCAGCTGACTATCTTTTGACGTTGCGGCAATCCCCCATTCTCGTTTAGAAAGGACATGGAAAGCGCGATGCTGGCAACAAACCGTCAATGGTTTTGGCCGAGGATGCGGTTTCAAAGGGTCTGGCAATGCTGATTCGCAGCTGCAGGTACGGAGTTCGGGGTGGAGCGGCCAATGCCGCCCGTGCCCAGGCGATTCCGGCTGCGTCCTTGCCCACCCTGCTTCTTGGCGGGCTTCTGCTTCTTATCGGCCCCTGAGGGCCGTCTGGGCGCTTTGCGCCTGGGCACTCAGGGGTGGCGCGAGATCACCAGACCCCTTCAGCGCTCGAAAAGCAGCGCACCAGCGACAAGGAATTTTCGAAATGACCAGCGTGAACAAGTCCGGCAAGGACCGTGTCGTTATATTCGACACCACCCTGCGCGACGGCGAACAATGCCCCGGCGCCACCATGAGCTTCGAGGAGAAGCTCGAAGTCGCCGAAATGCTCGACACCATGGGCGTCGATATCATCGAGGCCGGCTTTCCGATCTCGTCGGAGGGCGATTTCCAGGCGGTGCATGAGATCGCCAAGCGCTCCAAGAACGCCGTGATTGCCGGCCTGTCGCGGGCCCACCCCAAAGACATCGACCGCTGCGCCGAAGCGGTGAAGCCGGCGCGGCGCGGCCGCGTCCATACCGTGATCGCCACCTCGCCGCTGCACATGCGGGTCAAGCTCAACATGACCCCGGAGCAGGTGATCGAGACCTCGATCTCCAACGTCGCCCGCGCCCGCAACCACATCGACGACGTCGAATGGTCGGCCGAGGACGGCACCCGCAGCGAAATGGAGTTTCTGTGCCGGATCGTCGAAGCGGTGATCAAGGCCGGCGCCACCACGGTCAACATTCCCGACACCGTCGGTTACACCGTTCCGGAAGAGTACACCCACTTCATGCGTACGTTGATCGAACGGGTGCCGAACTCCGACAAGGCGGTATTCTCAGTGCACTGCCATAACGACCTCGGCATGGCGGTGGCGAATTCGCTGGCCGGCCTCGCCGGCGGCGCGCGGCAGATCGAATGCACCGTCAACGGCATCGGCGAGCGGGCAGGCAATGCCGCGCTCGAGGAAGTCGTGATGGCCATCAACGTCCGCAACGACAAGTTTCCGTACTGGAACCAGATCGACACCACCATGCTGACGCGGGCGTCGAAGTTGGTTTCGGCGGCGACCTCGTTCCCGGTGCAGTACAACAAGGCGATCGTGGGCCGGAATGCGTTTGCCCATGAAAGCGGCATCCACCAGGACGGCGTCCTCAAGGATGCCTCGACCTACGAGATCATGCGGCCGGAAACCGTCGGCTTGAAGCAGTCGTCGCTGGTGCTGGGCAAGCATTCGGGACGCCATGCCTTCGTGCACAAGCTGGAGGAGATGGGTTACAAGCTCGGCGCCAACCAGCTGGAAGACGCTTTCCTGCGGATGAAGGCGCTGGCCGACCGCAAGAAGGACATCTACGACGAGGACATCGAGGCGCTGGTCGACCTGGAAATCGCCGCCTCGCATGACCGCATCAAGCTGGCGTCGCTGACGGTGATCGCGGGCACCCACGGTCCGCAGCGTGCCACCATGAAGCTCAACGTCGACGGCCAGATCAAAATCGAGGAAGCCGAAGGCAACGGCCCGGTCGACGCGGTATTCAACTGCATCAAGCTGCTGGTTCCGCACGAGGCCAAGCTGGAGCTCTACCAGGTCCACGCCGTCACCGAGGGCACCGACGCGCAGGCCGAGGTGTCGGTGCGGCTTGCCCATGAAGGCCGGTCGATGACCTCACGGGCTTCCGATCCGGACACGCTGGTGGCCTCGGCCAAGGCCTATCTCGGGGCGCTCAACAAGATCGTCATGAAGCGCCAGCGCGACATCCCGGCGGCCGCGGCGAGCTGATTGCGGTAAATCGACCAAACGCGGCGCCCACGGCGTCGCGTTTTGCACTGCAGCAAAACATCCAGAACAGACCCTGCTAACAGGCAATGGCATTTCCAGCGGCTTCTCTGTATTGGTGCCGCTGGCATACAAGGTTGGGAGCCGCGCAGCCGGCGCGCTTTGCAGAAATCATGCGGGAGGAAACATGCGTAGGTTGATTTGGGCTATGGCGGCGGTGGCCGCATTGGCTCTGGCTGCACCGGCGTCGGCGCAGTCGCCGATCATCATCAAGTTCAGCCACGTGGTGGCTTCGAACACGCCGAAGGGCGCGGCGGCCGAAAAGTTCAAGGAACTCGCGGAGAAATATACCGACGGCAAGGTCAAGGTCGAGGTCTATCCGAATTCGACGCTCTACAAGGACAAGGAAGAACTGGAGGCATTGCAGCTCGGCGCGGTGCAGATGCTGGCGCCGTCGAACTCCAAGTTCGGCCCGATCGGGGTGCGGGAGTTCGAGGTGTTCGATCTTCCCTACATCCTTCCCGACCTCGCCACCCTGCGCAAAGTCACCGACGGACCGCTCGGCGCCAAACTGCTCAAGCTGCTGGAGCCGAAGGGCATGACCGGTCTCGCTTACTGGGACAACGGCTTCAAGCAGATGACCGCCAACAAGAAGCTGATCACGCCGGACGACTACAAGGGCCTGAAATTCCGCATCCAGTCCTCCAAGGTTCTGGAAGCCCAGTTCCGCGCGCTTGGCGCCGTTCCGCAGGTGATGGCGTTCTCGGAAGTGTACCAGGCGCTGCAGACCGGCGTGGTCGACGGCGAAGAGAATACCACCTCCAACATCTACACCCAGAAGATGCATGAAGTGCAAAAATACATGACCATGACCAACCATGGCTACATCGGCTATGTCGTGGTCGTGAACAAGAAGTTCTGGGACGGTCTTCCCGCCGACATTCGCAGCCAGCTCGAGAAGGCGATGAAGGAAGCTACCGCCTTCGGCAACGGACAATCGGCGAAGGAAAACGATGAAGCGCTTGCCGAGATCAAGAAGGCCGGCAAGACCGAAATCGACACCCTGACGCCGGAGCAGGATGCCGCCATGCGCAAGGCGATGGAGCCGGTCTACAAGGATGTCGCCAGCCGGGTCGGTCAGCCGCTGATCGACGAGTTCGTCAAGGAAACCGGCGGCGCCACCCACTAACAGGATGCTGAAGAACTCCCGCGAGGCTGTCGCGGGAGTTCGCTTTTCGTTGGGGCGGCGCCGGCGGTGGGGACCGATTGGCGCAGTCGTCCAAGGCGGCGTGTCCGGAATTCATCCGGGCGCATGAGGGGAAGAGATGTTGCTTCGTATCCTTGATCGGCTTGAGGAAATCCTGATCGCCTCGCTGATGGCGGCCGCGACGATTCTGATTTTCATCTCCGTCGTGCACCGGTTCGGCACCGGCGTGCCGTTTCTGTATCCCTATCTGATCCGCATTCACATCTCCTGGGCCCAGGAGCTGTGCATCTACATGTTGATCTGGATGGCGAAGTTCGGCGCGGCCTACGGGGTGCGAACCGGCATCCATGTCGGCGTCGACGTGCTGATCAACCAGCTCAATCCGCGCTGGCAGAAGGGCGTGATTCTGTTCGGCCTGCTCGGCGGCGCGTTTTTCACCTTTGTCGTCGGCACCATGGGCGCGAAATTCGTCATCGAACTGATGAGCACCGACCAGGTGTCGCCCGATCTGGAATTGCCAAGCTGGATCGTCTACGCCTGCATCCCGCTCGGCTCCTATTTGATGAGCTTCCGGTTTCTGCAGGTGTGCTGGAGCTACTGGAAGACCGGCGAGTTGCCGCATCATGACGCGACCAATATCGACGGCATCGAAGTCAGTCCGACGGCGCCGGTCTCGCTCGGAGAAGCGTGATGAGCGCTGCCCTGATTTTCGGACTGTTGTTCGCCCTGATGCTGACCGGCATGCCGATCTCGATTTCGCTCGGCCTTACCGTGCTGACCTTCCTGTTCACGATGACCGAAGTGCCGATCGAGAGCGTCGGCCTCAAACTGTTTTCCGGCCTCGATAACTTCGGAATCATGGCGATTCCGTTTTTCATCCTCGCCGGCACCTTCCTGACCCGCGGCGGCGTCGCGCGACGGATGATTGCCTTCACCACCTCGCTGGTCGGCCATTTGCCGGGCGGGCTCGGCCTTGCCGGCGTGGCGGCCTGCGCGATGTTCGCGGCGATTTCAGGATCCAGCGTCGCCACCGTGGTCGCGATCGGCTCGATCATGATGCCCGCCATGGTGGAGCACGGCTATCCGCGCCGGTTCGGGGTCGGCGTGATCTCGACCTCCGGCGCGCTCGGCATCCTGGTGCCGCCGTCGATCATTCTGGTGCTGTATGGCGTCTCCACCAACACCTCGATCGGGGCGCTGTTCATGGCCGGCATCGTGCCGGGGGTGATGCTGGCGCTGATGCTGGCCGCGGTGACCTGGTTCATCGCCTGGCGCAACGGCTACCCGCGCATGCAGAAGGCTACCCTGAAGCAGCAATGGACCGCGTTCCGCGAAAGCGTCTGGGGCCTGCTGCTGATCGTGATCGTGCTCGGCGGCATCTATGGCGGAATCTTCACGCCGACCGAGGCCGCCGCCGTGGCCGCGGTCTATGCCTTCTTCATCACCGTGTTCGTCTACAAGGAACTGAAGCTGCGCGAAGTGTCGAAGGTGCTGCTGCAGGCGGCGAGCATGAGCTCGATGCTGCTCTACATCATCACCAACGCGGTATTGTTCTCGTTCCTGATGACCCATGAGCAGATCCCGCAGGAGATGGCGGCCTGGATCATTACCAAGAATTTCAGCCCCTGGATGTTCCTGCTGGTGGTCAATGTCCTGCTGCTGGCGGCCGGCAACGTCATGGACCCGTCGTCGATACTGCTGATCATGGCGCCGATCCTGTTTCCGCTCGCCACCCGGATCGGCATCAACCCGGTTCACCTCGGCATCCTGATGATCGTCAATACCGAAGTGGGACTGTGTCATCCGCCGGTCGGCCTCAACCTGTATATCGCCAGCGGCATCGCGAAAATGGGCATCAGCGAAATCACCGTCGCGGTGCTGCCATGGCTGTGCGCGATGCTGATTTTCCTCGCCCTGATCACCTACATTCCCGAGATTTCGCTGTGGCTGCCGCACCTGCTTGGAATGATTTGAAACATTTCTTAATGGCGGCAGATTACATCTTGGTAAGAGACGGCACCCTTGCCAAACTGTAAGTTGATTGCCGGTGTGCGCGCGCCCATCCTTGGCGCCATCTTCAAAGGAGGTTTCGCATGAAGAAAGTTCTGCTCGCCGGCGTTGCAGCGCTCGCCATCGCCGGTACGACCGTGGTCTACGCCCAGCATCGTCCGTGGTCTCACGACCATGTACGAATGAGCCCCGAGGACAGGGCGGCCTTTACCGACGCGCGGATCGCCGCCGTCAAGGCGGGCCTGAAGCTCACCCCCGATCAGGACAAATTGTGGTCGCCGGTCGAGACCGCGGTGCGGGATTTCGCAAAACTGCGGATGGACCGCGCCAATGCGCGGATGAAAGCGAAGCAGGATGACGCCAAGGATGCGCAGCAGCCGGACGATCCGGTGGCACGGCTGCGCGCACGCGCCGACAATATGGCGACCACGGCAGCGGCGCTGAAGCGGATCGCGGACGCGGCCGATCCGCTCTACAAGACCCTCGACGACGGCCAGAAGCGCCGCCTCAAGATTCTGACGCATATGGAAGGCCGGTTCGGCGGCGGCTGGCGGCACCGTGAATTCGACCGCGACGGCGGCGATCGGGATCGTGGTTCCGACCGCGATCATGGCTCCGAGCGGGATCATGGCGGCCGCGGCGACCCCGAACGGCTCTAGCCGCGCGAACCGCCAATCCATCGAAACCCAGCAAAAGCCGCCGGATTCCGGCGGCTTTTTGATTTTGGCGGCTCGGTACGATGACCCGGGAATACTCTGCCGGCTTGCTGGACATCGGAGAGTTGCTTTGCTAAACGACGCCCTCTTGCGAAGGCTTTCCGGGCCGGTTCCGGGCGCATAGCTCAGTTGGTAGAGCAGATGACTCTTAATCATCGGGTCCCAGGTTCGAGCCCTGGTGCGCCCACCATCCAGTCCTGGGGTTCAAAGCTTCGCAAGCAATCTCGCAGTTCGTCCGCGGGAATCGGGGCTTTCTCGCTTCCGGCGGGTCTCTAAATCTGTCTCTGCCAAGTGATGAGCCGGCTTTTGCCGGCCTATCTCCGCGGAGGAAATTTCCGTTCCCGGCGCAGGGCGGAGACCGGTTCGATGACTGGATGGTGGGTCATCAGTTTGAGCCCAACTGTCTTCACCATCCAGCCCTTGCAAACTGCATATTTCCGGTAGGCTCCCGGACATCAGAGTGATTGGAGCGCTCAACGCATAGGATCTGCGAGGTGATCGTGGATGCGTCCACCCGACCGGCGACATCGTAACTGCAGCCGCAATGTCTGATGATACGGCCCCTGCAGCGGGCAATTCGAGGTTGCAGAAACCATCTCGTCATTCCCACGACCCGCCGTATTGTGGCATTTCGCATACTGTATCATCCGCGCACCGCCGACCGGCTACTATACCGGCTAGGATAACCGCGCATCCGGTGTGCTGGCTTTACCGCGGCAGGCGCACGAAGTTTAGAAAAACTGTTTTTGAATTTCAGCGCTGGATTTTAGATCCCGGACCGGAACTTAAACCCCGCCCGCGCATTCATTGAAGCGGCTGGCAGTGGGTTGAGCTAATCATGACAATGAAGCGGCGCGACTTCCTGGCAGGCACCGCTATCCTGGTGCTCAGCACCATGAAAAGCCGGGCCACCGTCATCTCCGGCGGCCTGCCGTGGACGCCAAATGCGGGCAGCCCTCCGGTACCGATCAGGCCGGGCCCCTGGCATTATTTCACATCCGACGAAGGCCGCGCCATCGAGGCGTTGGCCGACCGCATCATTCCACCGGATCCGCAGACGCCCGGCGGCAAGGATTCCGGATGCGCAGTCTTCATCGACCGCCAACTGGCCGGACCCTACGGCCGCGCCGAAGGTCATTACACCAGGCCGCCCTTCATGCCCGGCACCAAGCAGCAGGGCCCGCAATCCGCGGATGGGCCGGCGGCAACCTATCGCAAGGCGCTGGCCGCGCTTGATCGATATTGCCGGTCGACCTATCAGGGCAAGCTTTTTCCTGATCTGTCCGACGAGCAGAAGGACGAACTCCTCAAGAATATCGAGGACGGAAAGACAAAACTCGAAGGCGTCGACGGCCAATCATTCTTCACGCAAGTCATCAAGGACATGCAGGAGGGTTTTTTCGCCGATCCGCTCTATGGTGGCAACCGCGACATGGTCGGCTGGAAAATGATCGGCTATCCCGGGGCACGCTACAATTATCTCGACTGGGTCGAACGTCACAACGAACGCTTTCCGCTGCCGCCCGTGAGCCTCATCGGGCGCCCCGACTGGTCCCCGAAAACCTAAGAGCGAGGCGCAATGGCGCGTAAGCTGCCGAAAAAAGACGTCGTCATCATCGGGCTCGGCTGGACCGGATCGATCATGGCCAATGAGCTGACCGACGAAGGTCTCGACGTGATCGCGATCGAGCGAGGTCCATGGCGCGACGCACCGACGCAATTTCCGACTAACTACGCGCAGGACGAGTTGCGCTACCGCATCCGCCACGAACTTTTCCTACGCCCCGAGCAAAACACCTTCACCTTCCGCAACAAGATGGACCAGACCGCGCTACCGATCCGCGACTGGGGCTCGTTTATGCCTCCGAACGGCGTCGGCGGCGGTGGCGTGCACTGGAATGCGGAAACCTGGCGCTTCCTTCCGACGGATTTCGTGCTGCGGACGCATCTGACTGAGCGCTACGGCGCTGCGTTCCTGCCTGAGGACATGACGATCCAGGATTTCGGCGTCACCTATGACGAGCTCGAGCCACACTATGACGCGTTCGAATATTTATGCGGCACCTCGGGCACGGCCGGTAATCTGCGCGGTCAGATCCAGGAAGGCGGCAATCCGTTCGAGGGACCGCGGTCGCGGCCCTATCCGACGCTGGCGCAAAAGCAACCGTTTAGCCACACGCTGTTTGCGAAAGCCGCACGCGAACTCGGCTACAAGCCGTTTCCGCAGCCGTCAGGTAACCTGTCACAGGCTTATAAAAATCCTCTCGGGCTGCAGATGGGCCCCTGCACCTATTGTGGTTTCTGTGAATGGTTCGGCTGCGGCAATTATTCTAAGGCCAGTCCACAGACGACGATTCTGCCGCATTTGATCCGCAAATCAAACTTCACGGCGCGTGATAATTCGGAAGTGGTCCAGATCAACCTCGATCGCTCGGGCAAACGCGCCACCGGCGTCACCTTCGTCGATACCGGCGGTGTCGAATGGGAGCAGCCGGCCGACCTCGTCATTCTCTCGGCCTACACGATGTTCAATGTGCAAATGCTGCTGCATTCGAAAATCGGCACACCCTATGACCCCGTCGCCAACAAGGGGGTGATCGGCCGCAACTTCACGCACCAGACGATTTCGAGCGTCAACGGCTTCTTCGACAACAAAAAGTTCAACTTCAATCCATTCATCGCGTCGGGCTCCATCGGAATGTGTATTGACGAATTCAACGGCGACAATTTCGATCATGGCCCGCTCGGCTTCGTTGGCGGCGGCTATATGGGGCAGGTGCAGACCGGCGGCCGGCCAATTCAGACGACACACGTACCTCCAGGCACCCCAAAATGGGGTGCGCAATGGAAGAGCGCGGTGCGTGACAATTATCTCTCCACTGTCACGCCGGGCACCGGCGTGCATGGCAGCTTCTACAGTTACCGCGACGTCTACCTGGATCTTGATCCCACTTACAAGGACCGCTTTGGCCGTCCGATGATGCGGATGACGATCGATTTTCACGAGAACGAGCTGAAGCAAAACGCCTACCTGACCGACAAATTCGCCGAGATCATCCGTGCCATGGGCGCCCATACCCTCGACAAGGAGTATCGCAAGGGACCGTACGACGCGACCGACTACCAGACCACGCATCTGAATGGCGGCGTCATCATGGGGATCGATCCCAATACGAGTGCGATCAACCGCTATTTGCAGAGTTGGGACGTGTCGAATCTGTTCGTCACGGGCGCCAGCGCGTTTCCGCAAAATGCCGGCTACAATCCGACCGGTACCGTGGCGGCGCTGGCGCTCTGGGCGGCGACCGCGATCCGCGGGCAATATCTGAAAAATCCGGGGCCGTTGATGCATGCGTAACGCCGCGAAACTCTCGATAGTCACGGGTGCCGCAGCGATATGGCTCGCCGGCACAGTATTAGGCAACGCCGCTGATCCGGATGGACAGGCGTTCGACCGGATCGAAAAGGGTCACTACCTGACCACGGTCGCAGACTGCTTTGCCTGTCATACCGTGTTGAACGTTGGAAAACCATTTGCCGGCGGCCGTCCGATCGAAACCCCGTTCGGCGTCATCACCTCGTCGAACATCACGCCCGACAACGAAACCGGCATTGGCGCCTGGAGCGACCAGCAGTTCGACGACGCCGTCCGCAAGGGCGTGCGGCCCGATGGCAGCAGGCTCTACCCCGCGATGCCATTTCCCGCCTACACTAAGATGACGCGCGACGACGTTTTGGCGATCCGCGCCTATCTCGCGACCGTCGAGCCGGTACACCAGCCGGTCAAGGCCAACACGCTGCCGTTCCCGTTCAACATCCGTCTGGCGATGCGGGCCTGGGATGTGCTGTATTTCACTGAAGGCGAGTTTAGGCCCGACAGCCAGCAATCCCCGGCGTGGAATCGTGGCGCCTATCTGGTGCAGGGCCCCGGCCATTGCACGGCATGCCACACCCCGAAATCTTTTCTTGGCGGCGACAAGACCAGCGACAATCTGCGCGGCCTCAACCTGCAGGGCTGGTTTGCACCCGATATCACCGGCGATGTCGGCGAGGGGTTAGGCCAGTGGAGTGAGGCCGATATCACGAGCTACCTGAAGACCGGCCACAACCGTATCACGGCTGCGACCGGACCGATGGCGGAGGAAGTCGTCAATTCCACCTCGCAATATGACAACGATGATCTCCATGCGATTGCCGTCTATCTGAAGTCGCTGCCGGGCCAGCAAGCCGCCACGCCGGCGCGGGCGGAGCCGTCGGCGATGAACGCGGGCGAGGCCATCTACCGCGATCAATGCTCGGCCTGTCATGGGCTCGACGGACAGGGTGTGGCGATGCTGTTTCCGTCGCTGGCGCGATCCTCGCTGGCCCACGCCAGCGACCCGACCAGCGCCATCCGTCTCGTTCTGCGCGGCGGACGCAGTGTGGCCACCGATGCAGAGCCGACCGCGCCCGGCATGCCGTCGTTCGGCTGGCAGCTCAGCGACGCGCAGGTCGCCGCGGTCCTGACCTATATCCGTAATGCCTGGAAAACTTCGGCCGCGCCGGTCAGCGCGGATGCGGTCGGAAAGGCGCGGGATCAGTTCAGCACCCGGTCCGATTAGGTAGAGCCGGCCGCATCAGGCCATTCCGAAAACGCGACGGCCTAAGTCGGCGGCTGCAATTCACCAACAGCCAGCCAACATCTCTGGGCTTCACCGGGTCCAGTGCGATCGCGAGTTTTTCGACCTGGTCGCGTCGGGGCTAATCGAAGCTGGCTAGAGAAGCTCGAACCCGGTACTGCGAGCAGTCTTTGCAGCGCACGTAGCGTTCCAGTTCGTGGATGGGCGTGGTTTTCGACCGGCGGATTCAGCGACGCCCCTCTGCGGAATGCCGCGCATAGCTCGCGGCGGAGGCCAGTTCGATGACGGGGTGGTGGGTCGCCAGTTCGAGCCCGATCACCTCCACCACTTAATGCTTTCAAATATCAGCATAAAATGAAAACGCTATCGGCCCGATGCTGGGGCACTTTTAGTGTAGGGCGCTATCGGGTACGCGCCCGTGTTCTCGTCGGATCACAAAGCGCAAAGATGTCCAGACGTTACGTGGAGCTATCCGACGTCTGTAAAGTCAGATCTAAGATTCAAAACGACTGCCCGAGCTCGCCGAAACTTCACAGGCGCTTGAATTGATTTAGTCTACTCGCTCAAGTGTATGCCGCAGCGTAGTCATGCGCGAATTTACCGGTCACGTTCCACCGAAATGCGCGTGTGATCGACCAGTTGCCGTTGGTACAACTACTCCCTTCTGACTACCTCCATTGCGACATCGACAAACGGCCGGCGACGGCTGTGTCATGGCTAAGAACCGCGCTCTAAGACCAATTTGAGTTGTCACGATGGGCTTGCAGGCGATTGAGGCGGCACCCAGGGACGGAAGCCCCAAAGATATCAAAGATACCGGTGACATGACCACTACCCATGGGGCAGTGGTCCAACGTTTGTTTCAAAGGAAGGGTACGTCGATTGCGTTTTCCCCAACCCATTGGCTGCCGGGATCCATGACCGTCCGGGGCTCATGCGGAACAAGCAGAGTTGCTGCGCGCGCATCTGTCACGGTAGGAGCGTGTGTTCTGTGGCTTTTCACTGGAGCTGTGAGGGACAATGGACTATGCGGTGAAAGCAATACCCGCGCTCAGGCTTTTGTTGCACCAACCGAAGACGGACGCAAGATCGCGCAGCCCAATGCCATGCGGGACAAAACTTCGCTGGTCTCGCGGGTTGTCGAGACGACCGTTGTCGAGCAGAAGCAGATTCTCGAACGCAGCCGTGAGAAAATCGACATTCTCGCAGATCAGCTGACTCCCATTCAAGGATCAGATGCAGCGCAGGGCAATGCCGCGCAAGCCCCGCAATCCGTCCCTGCGTGGGAGCGAACTCAGGCGCTTGAACACGCTGAAGCCCTTGCACGTGCGCTTACCTCGTCGCTCCGAGCAGAGCTCGATGCACTGCGGTCAGCGGCTGAGGCGGCGAAAATCAAGCAAAAGCAAGCGCTTGATCAAGAGCGAGAGAGGGCCGACGCGCTTGCGCGCGAACTTACCTCGCTGCGGGCGGAACTCGATAGCGCGCGGACAGGAAATTCGGAGGCCGTGCAAGCGGCCGAGGCAGAGAGCAAGCAAAAGCAGGCGGTCGAACAGGCACTCAAACAGGAACGGGACAGGGGCGCCGCCCTTGCGCGCGAACTAACCTCGTTGCGGGTAGAACTCGATAGCGCGCGGACCGGAGGTTCGGAGGCCGTGCTAGCGGCCGAGGCAGAGAGCAAGCAAAAGCAGGCGGTCGAACAGGCGCTCAAACAGGAACGGGACAGGGGCGACGCCCTTGCGCGCGAACTAACCTCGCTGCGCGCGGAACTCGATAGCGCGCGGACCGGAGGTTCGGAGGCCGTGCTAGCGGCCGACGCAGAGAGCAAGCAAAAGCAGGCGCTCGAACAGGAGCGAGACAGAGCAGAGGCCCTTGGGCGTGAACTAACCTCGCTGCGGGCAGAACTCGATACGGCACGAGCCCAGGGCGGAGAGGCCCTGCGAACCGCCGAGGCGGCGAGGATCGAACAAGAGCTGGCGCTCCGGAAGGAACGCGACAAAACCGAGGCGCTCACCCGCGAGATTGCCTCGGTGCAAAAGAATGCCGAGGAGTATTCCGCACGTCTCGCTGCCGCAAACGCCGGGCTGTTGCGGACGACCGAGACAAACAGCGCCATCGCAGCGGAGCAGAAACGGGCCGTCGCAAGCGAGCGCGATCGTGCCGACGCGCTTGCGCGCGAGCTTGCATCCGCAAGGAACGGACTCGATGCCGGCAACTGGCAGGCCGCTGCCTTGAAGGCGTTTCGTGCCCTGCACATGCGCGAGTCGCCCGTTGATAGCTCGCAGGAGCGGATAGTTGCTGCCTTTTCAAGGACCGCGGGAAAGGGGCGCTCAACGGAGCAGATTTCTGGCGAAGCCGTCGCTTCGACCTCGGGACGGTCGTCCGCTTCGGAATTGCCGGGTCCGGTGGCGGCGTCGACCGCCCGCGAAGCCCCGGATCCGAAAGTCGCCATGGCGACAGAGCGATCTGCGTCGGCGGCCGCCGCTTCGCACTCCCCTGTGGACGAGCAGAGGCTGCTTGCTCGGGCCAACGAATTGCTCCGGCAAGCCGATATCAGCGGCGCGCGCGCGTTGCTTGCGCACGCTCTTGAGCGTGGTAGCGCGCGAGCTGCCTTTATGCTGGCCGAGACCTACGACGCGCGCGTGCTGCAATCGTGGCGCGTGCGCGGAATCTCCGGCGATCCTGCGAAGGCTCGCGAACTATATCAACGGGCGCAGGCAGGCGGCATTGGGGACGCGAAGGCGCGGATCGAAGCTTTGAAATAGCGAGCGGATCGTAGCTCGGCCAGCCCGCGGCGGTCAGCTGGAGGATGGAGATGTCCATCTCGCTCATGAAGTATCCCACGGCGGCATCAGCAACCATGACCTTGGCCGTGCTCGGCCTCCTGTTACCCGCCACTATAGGCCGCAGATCGCTGCGCTGACGATGGCGCGCACGTCGCCGCAAGACGCCGCGTCGTCGCTCACGGAGCTGGTCATCTCCACGACAGGCTCCTGGAATGGGCCCCGGATGGGTGAGGTCAAGGTCGCATACCAGATCAACGAACAGCGGCCTGTCGAACAGGTGGAGACGGGAGAAGTCTCGCCTTTCCAGGCTCCCTCTTGGCACGTTTGCGACATGCCGATTGTACCGGGCAATGTCCGCTTTCAGGAGTAACCCGGAAGAGTTTTTCTCAGTTTGATCGATGCTGTCGAAAAAGAGACGATAATGGTGCCCTGAGGTGCGTGTTATGGTCATAGCAGAGCGCGTCGGGTTCAGCAGAGGATTTTCGCTCTATCTCGATCTTATGCGAGTGAGCGCGGCGCTGGCCGTTGTATTGTATCACGCCGGCTTTCAGAAAAATGGTGGGGACTGGTTTCACCCGGGGACGATCGGCCCTGACGCAGTCACCGTGTTCTTTGTTCTCTCCGGTCTGGTGATTTCCTATGTGGTGGACACGAAAGAGAGCAGTCCACAATTATACATTTCGAGCCGGTTGGCACGACTGTGGTCAGTTTTGATACCTGCACTTGCTCTTACCTATTTGATCAATCTTTTTGGTGTGCGGATGAATCCGGTGCCTAACTGGATCGTGACTGACGGCTCTGCTTGGCTATTGCTGCCATCGGCCCTCTTTGTGAATGAACTGTGGTTCCATGCAGTTGCCCCTTTGTCTGACATCCCGGTATGGTCGATTGGTTTTGAATTTTGGTACTACGTCTTCTTCGGCGTCATCATTTTCGCTCCGGGCAAGTGGAGATACATCGCCGTATCTGTTGTCGCGTTGATAGCTGGCCCGCGCATCCTGCTGCTGTTGCTGATTTGGCTTCTCGGGGTGGCCGTATATCAACTGGGGCGGCGTCGGCTTGTCGGCGGGGCGGTAGCATGGGCATGCTTCGTTCTTCCTCCGTTGATCATCGGCTCAATGATATTGGCCCATTGGAATAAGGCGTTGATCGCTGCCGGAGGAAAATTGATTGGCGAGGACGGAAGCTTGGGACATTGGATTTGGTGCGAAAACTTCCTGTGGGCTTATTTGGTGGGTCTCTTATCCGCCCTCCATTTCTACGGCGCGTGGTGCCTGCACGATCGCATCGAACATGTTCTTGTCCGTTTTCGGAATATTATAGAGTTCACGGCCGGATTGACGTTGTCGATCTATCTGTTTCACTTCCCGCTCATGACGATGGCATCCGCCGTATTGAAAAAATGGCCGCATGGACCGGTGCGCTCGATAGTCACCATAATCGCGACCTTGATTTGCTGCGCTGTTCTCGGCCTTCTTTTCGAGCGCCAGCGATACCCTCTGCGGTCTTTAATTATGTGGCTGACAAAGCCACTAGCTCCCGCAATCGGCTAAATTGACCGATCTGTGGCGATCTGTGTTGAATCTTGCGATCCTCAGACTATCAGAGCACTCCGAGGCATCAGCCCGCCCCCGCAGCGAGGGATCGATCGATTGTTTGGCGTACATCGGATCGAACCTCGACCACCACGGGGCCCTTCGCCGACATTGCTTCCGGGACGATTTCGGCCGCTTGCGCTGCGTTCGTGATCGTATAGCCCCGCGCGCCGAATGCTCGGGCAAGGGCCGCAAAGTCAGGAGTTGGACAGGTCCGTACCCCAAGGACGGTTCGGAAATGCTCTCTCCTGATGCGAGCGGATCGTGCCGTAAGACTGGTTGTTGGAGACCACGATCTTTACATCTAGCCGGCGGCCCACGGCAGTTGCCAACTCGTTCCCTGTCATCAGGAAACCGCCGACTCCGCAAAACGCGATCACCTGACGATCCGGATGACGAAGGCTCGCGCTCAACGCAGAAGGAACACCACCGCCCATCGCGCCGCAGGCGGAACCGAGCAGTCGTGCTGACGGCTTGAAGCGGAATATACGGTGTACCCAGGCGACGAAGTTGCCGGAGTCGGTCGTAACGATACCATCTGCTCGGAAAAGTTTGGCGACGGCCGCAACCGCATGCCCCAAAACATCAGCGCTGGGGATACCTTGCTCAGGCCATGCGTGCACCGCTTCCCGGGTTTTCGCCACGGCTTCGATCCACCCATTCCGCTCGCGTGAGACGGCCGGCAAGTCGAGCCAGGATCTCAAGAAGGGATGCGCCGACGCGACGATCGGAACATCCGTGTGGAAGTGGGTCCCGATCGCATTCGGATCGGGGTAGACGTGAACCAGAGGCTGCGACGTCGGCGATTGTCGCGGAAACCGAAATCCCAGAGAAGACAAATCGCCGAGCCGCGTTCCGATCGCAACGATCAGATCCGCTCGCTCAAAGAGCCCAACATGGGGTGGCGACGTGAAGAAACCAAGCTGCCCAACCCAGAGGCGGTGATCGTTGGGAAACTGATCTTGCATCTTGTTGGTGACTGCGACCGGTACATTCCAGTGTTCGCTCAGCGCGATCAAGTCCTCGCGAAATTCCGCAGTTCGACACTCTCCTCCGACCAGAAGAATCGGCCTCTCCGCCTCGCCAAGCAAGGCGGCCGCCTGTTCCACGGCGGCTCGACTGGGCTCGGCTCGCGCGACGCCATGAACCCTGGCGGAGAGCAGACCGGCCTCCATCTCGAGCACATCTTCAGGAAGCTCGATCACAACCGGCCCGGGCGTGCCGCCGAGCGCCACGGAAAATGCGCGCGCCATCATCTCGGGGACCTCTGCCGCTGAATTGATTCTAGTGGACCACTTGATAAGGCCACTGAACGCCCGCGCCGTGTCGATCTCCTGCACTGCGTCACGATTCAGGTTCGGCGTGTCGACCTGACCAACCAGCAATACGAGGGGTATGGCCTCCTGAGAAGCTACATGCAGGCCCAGCGCCGCGTTGAATGCGCCCGGTCCGCGGCTTGCCATCATCACGCCCGCCCGGCCGGTGAGCTTGGCGTCGGCAACTGCGGCAAGACTCGCGCTTCCCTCGTGGCGGCAAGTCACAAGATCGATCTCGTCGCGTTCGTACAGAGCGTCGAGGAGCGCAAGAAAGCTTTCGCCGGGTACGCTAAATGCCCGGTCGACGCCGTGCGCGATCAGAGTATCTACGATTAGATCGGCAACCCGAAAAGCCATGCGACACCATCTCGGTTACTGCTGAGGATCTTCCGCCGGTAGGATAGCGCGCCGTCTCTTCTCACGCGGCAAGCTTCATCGCGTGCGCGAAATCCCAATACAGCTTCCGCGCACGCGCATAGAAGGGTCCGGGCGCGAGCTTGCGGTCGTCGATCCGGATCACCGGCGCGACCTTGGCGAAATTGCCGGTCGAAAAGATCTCGTCCGCGGCGAGGAAATCGGCATAGCGCAGCGTGGCCTCCACCACGGTGACGCCCTCGCCGCGCAAGAGGTCGATCACCCGCTGCCGGGTGATGCCGTTCAGGAAGGTGCCGTTCGGCGCCGGCGTGTAGACGACACCATCTTTCGCCATGAACACGTTGGAATTGCCGAACTCCGCGACGTTGCCGAGCATGTCCAGCATCAGGCAGTTCTGGAAGCCGCGCGAGGCGGCCTCGATCAGCGCACGCGAATTGTTCGGGTAGAGACAGGCGGCCTTGGCGCCGACCGGCGCGCATTCGGCGGTCGGTCGACGGAACGGCGACAGCGTGATCGCGCTGCCGACCGGCGCGGGCATCGGCGCTTCGTAGATGCAAAGGCACCAGTCCGTCGTTTCCGGATCGAAGAGCACCCCGCCGCCGACGCCATTCTGCGGCCAATACATCGGCCGGATGTAGAGCTCGGCATTGGCCGGAAAGCGCCCGATGCCTTCGAGCGCCAGACCCAGCCACGTGTCGGGATCGACGATCGGTTTCAGCCCGAAGTTGACCGCGGATTGATTGACGCGGGCGCAATGGCGGTCGAGGTCGGGCGTAACGCCTTCGAAGGCGCGGGCGCCATCGAACACGGTCGAGCCGAGCCAGAGCCCATGGGTGCGTGGCCCCATGATCGGCACATTGCCCTCGTGCCACTGGCCTTCGAAGAATGTCCATGTCCGCGAATGGCTGACGGACTTGCTGTTGGGAACCATGACGACCCTCCATGTGGGCGACCGAGTTACGGTCCATAGATCACCAGCTCGGTATCCGACAGATCGGCAAGCCGGGGGCACTGCGGACCCTTGAAGTATTTGCGGCGTTCCCTGTAGAGGCCGATCAGGTCCTTCATGCGGCCGTTGGCGTCGAGAGCGACCGCGACCTTGCCGCGCCTGAGCAGGAAGCGGCCGATGGCGCCGGCGCAGGCGACATAATCGGCCACGTCGCGGCAATAGATCAGCTGCATCGCCAGCGGCGCGATCCGGTCGCGGATGCGCATCGGCTGCAGGACGAAGGGAAAGCGGCGGCCGTCGCCGGCGCGGCATACCAGGCTGAGGCAGCCGCAGGCCGCGTGCCGCGCAAGCAGCGCGACGTCGGCTTCGGACAAGCCGTCGACCGTCTGCCTGTCCTGCCGGACCACTTCGACGCGCATGCCCTTCGCCGGACGCGACAGCGCCGGAAAGGAGAAGAACAAGCCGCTGCAATAGGCGCGGAATCCCTGGGCTTCGATGGTGCGCCAGGTCCATTGCGCCGGGCTGATGTTGACGTAGGTGACGTACTCGTGTCGCTGCGCGACCTTGGTCAGCATCGGCGCGTAGTTGCGGTAGGCCGGTTTCACATACCAGCTCGAGAGATTGCAGCGGATCGAGGTCCCGCCGCCACCGTCCCGTGCGGTGTAGATCAACAGCAGAACGCCGATGGGCGTCCCCGCATGGTCGAGCATGTAGCCGAAGCGCGGGAAACCTTCGGGTACCTCACGCAGGGACATGCGCCGGAGCCCGCTCATCCAGTAGTCGCGCGAGCGCCGCGCAAAGCCGCGCGCCAGAAAATCGGCTACGGCATCAAGATCGGCTATTCCTATCTCGCGGCATCGGATCATGCTCCGAACTCCGTCATGGGATCCGATCCCGAGTTCTTCTCAGCAGGTCGGCGGGCGAGAGGATCGCCGTCCATGGTAACGAGCCGGAATTCCGGTTGCGGAAAGAGCCCCTTCTCGCGCCTCCACCGGTTCCGGGACGCAAGGTCTCAGCCGCGGCCGCGTCCTTATTTATCGCACTGACGTACCCGCGGGACGTCCACGTGGTCACGCGGAAGAACATCAGGATCTGACGAGTCTCTCTCTGCGCGGCGACGTTTGCCCGAACGTGGAAACGCCGCGATTCGCCACGTGAGCGGTGCCATCAGTTCTTCGATTGATGCACCTTATGGTTCAGACGGATGATGCGAGAAACATCAAAGTTATTTGATTCGTGCTCGATCGCGCCTAACGGGGCCGATGCCCCGATTTGCTTGATTACGGAGAGAACCTCGAGGGGCTTTGGAAGCTGCCTGCCCACATTGGAAGTTGAGGGCGGGGAGCCGTCGTTCGCAGGCCGTGTCAATGTCTCGTTGTTCATCCCCCAAATCGCTGCCTGTGTCCGATTCTGGACCCGGATCTTGCGAAGGATCGCCTTGACGTGAACTTTCACGGTCGCCTCGGCGATATTGATCTTTCGCGCTATACACTTGTTGGAATCGCCTTCGATCAGGCAGCGCAGGATTAATTTCTCCCGCGCGGAAAGCAGCGGCGCAAAAGTGTTCTTGGCCCTGATGGGCATCGCCTGGTTGTTTTCGTCGCGCGGCGCGGCCTCGCCGAGGATGGCGCCTTCGGGATCGAGAACGAATGACAGAAATGCCGGCGGGAAAATCGTTTCACCCATCATCACCAGTTCCATGGATTTTATGAATACATCGCACGTCATGTCGACGAAATAGCCGTTGACGCCTGCCCGAAATGCAGAAACGAGTTCGCCCAAGCGATAGTGATCGGCCACGATCGCTATGCGGCCGCCTGGGTGCTGGTCCCTGATGAGTTCGATTTGTTCGACCGCAGCGTCAAAATTGTCGCCGGTATGAACGACGAGAAACAGCGGCTGGTGTAGTTGAAGTTTGCTCGGGAGCAAATCATCGGCGCAAGATACCGAGGCCAAGATACAAAAATCTGCCGAGCGCAGGATTCTGGCAAGTCCTTCTCTGAGTAAAATGCGTTTTCCAACGAGTATAATCGCAAAAGATTGTCGCCTCCTCATGGTGACCCTCCCAGCCTGGACGCACAATTGACACTGGACCGGCCTATAAACTACGGCCCTCTAATTTTATGATTTGTCGATCGGGTAAGAACTTATTATTCCGTTAAAATCTTAGTGTCGTGAAAATCTTATTGTGAAAATTTTGGTGTTTATTTGTTTTGGTGAAAACCATTTGGTGAAAACTAGGTGTGGAATATTTTGGCTTCTTCAATCCTTGGGGCCCCTCCGCTTCATAGGATTGGACTTTTGTTAAATGATAGATTCGAATTCGCGTTCTCGCTGAACTCTTTGGAGGTATAGCCCGTTTGGCTTAGTCGGCCGTTCCGACAAACGGTGACATTGCTCCCGGGGGTTAATCCAGATTGAAGTTCGCTCTGGCCCATGACGAAGACCAGAGCATGAAGCGCAGCTGCTCTTCGGAAGAATAAATTACCGGTATTTTGATGGTACGTGAGGCCGCGTTTCGGTCGCCGATCTGTGCTGCAAACACGGCGTCAGCGACGCCAGGAGGACGAGAATACCGGGCTGAAGCCATCCGATACCAGACGACGGACGATACCGACCTTCGCCATCGCGTGAAGGCCATCGCCCAGAAACGCCGCCGCTTCGCTCTTTCGGCTCTATCGGGAGGAGAAGCTTGCGGTGCGCCGCGAGGCGGGCGCAAGTGTGCGATTGGGCCAGGGCGCCGATGCTGGTTCCGATGGCGCCGAACGACCGCTGGTCGCTCGACTTGTCGGATCAGCTCACCGACGGGCCGCCGCATCCGCATCCTGACCGTCTTCGATGATTGCACATGCGAGTGCCTGGCGCTGGTGGCCGACACCTCACTCACCGGCGTTCGTGTGGTGCGGAACTGGACCGGCTGATGGTCGAGCGCGGCAAAGCCGAAGAAGGTGGCAGCGACAATGGCAGCGAACTCACCGGCAAAGCCATCCTGACTTGGGCTGATCACACCCGCGTCAAATGGCATTATATCGTGCCGGGAAACCCATGTAGAATGCCTTCATCGACAAGTTCGATGGGCGCTTGAGGGACGAACTCCGGAACGAGACGCTGTGCACGTCGCCGGCCAAGGCTCGCGTCCCCTCGGAGATGGGAGGGCGGACTACAACGGCTCTGACCATACTCGCAACTTTGATGGAAAACGCTGTCGAGTTCGCCTTCACCTTCCATTCGCGCCTGGGATAATCGTCCGGGAACAGTCGCAGCGAGACTGATCGACTTCCATTTCGGGTCGAAGCCGGCGCTTGCAGCCTGTCGATCCGGGAAAACAGCTAATCGACGAAGCGGGCGATGCGCTGATGACGGTTCGATTTTGCCTGCCAATTAAAGGCCAGGACGGTCGGCACCGCGATCATAAGTTACTGGAATGAATTTGAACCCAGGGTCCTAGCGCTCGCGTCAAGGAGCCGGGCTTCCACGAGGTAGAGGTGATCGGCAATCTACGTATATTTCTCGACAGCCTGCTTAATTGCCGATTGGTACAACTACTCCCTTTTGACTACCTCCATTGCGACATCGACAAATGGCCGGCGAAGGCTGTGTCTGGAGAAACAACCGCGCTCTTAAGACCCAATTTGAGTTGTCACGATGGGGCTTGCAGGCGATTGAGGCGGCACCCAGGGACGGAAGTTGCCAAAGATATCGGTGACATGACCGCTACCCATTGGGCAGTGGTCCAACGTTTGTTTCAAAGGGAGGGTATGTCGATTGCGTTTCCCCAACCCATTGGCAGCCCCGCATCCTCCGCATGGACGTTCTCGCTCACATGTCCTATCTCGATATTCCTTCGCATGCACGTCCGTGCACGGGCAGAAGCCGAAGCGACGGCGTAGGGAGATGTGCCAGGCGCAGGACGGTAAGCGCCATCCTTTGCTCTGCGCCGTCGACCGGTCGGAGCGGCGCCTGGCACGCGGGAGGCCAGATCAGTGCTGGGGACGGGTCAAAATCGACTCGTTCAGCCAATTGGCTGCGTGCGACGCGGTCGTGGCGATCTGACCCAGGTCGGCACGGCTCTGGAAGCCGCCCGCCAGAGACTGACTCAGCAGCGCAAAGCTATGGTCGTGGTCATTGCCTTGGCCGCCTTGGGACGGCGAGCTCCCGCCGGCCGTCGCCGGAGGATCCGTCACGGTGATGGTCTTCGTCGCCGATGTCGCAAGGGTGCCGGTGACCGGATCCGTCCCCGTTGCCGTCACCGAGAGCGTCGCCGTCGGGTCACCCGAGCCCCGATAATTCGATTGCAGCGTCAACCCGCTATCGACCTGCGCGGCGGTCAGGGTGATGTCCTTGCCCCTGAACGTTTGGCCATCGAGATTGTCCGTTATTGTCTCGTATCTCGGCAATCCCTTGATGTTAACGCTCACGACGTCGTTCTCGGTCGCCGTGACGTCAACTCCCAGATCGACCTTGCCGCCGCCGCCGGTCACCGACAACGTGTTGTCCGGCACCGAAAGAACGGGCTCGGTCGGTCCGGAAGGAGTTCGGCGCGCTCACCGGCGACGTATCGACCTGAAGGCCGGAGAACGTCGTTACCGCGCCCGAGAGGTCCGCGGAGAGGCCGCTCGCGTCGCTGATGCTCGCGCCGCTCGGAAGATCGACCGACGTGATGCCCAGCGCGGAGGTGCTGGTGTTGCTCGACGCGACGGTCGTTTCGAAAGTGAGCGTGTCGGTTCCGGAGCCGCTGACATAGGTGGCGGTACCGCCGTCGTTGAGCGTCAGCGTGGGCTCGCCCGTCACCGTCACAGCTTCGTTGAAGCCGAGTGCCAGCGCGACCTTGTCGCCGACCTGCTCGACACCAGTTCCCGGCGAGGCCGTGGCCTGCGTCACCGCAGGATCGATCGCAGGCGGTGTCGTCACCGGAGGCGTAGTAGTCACTGGCGGCGTGGTCACCGGCGGGTCGACCTGAAGGCCGGAGAACGTCGTCACCGCGCCCGAGAGGTCCGCGGAAAGGCCGCTCGCGTCGTTGATGCTCGCGCCGCTCGGAAGATCGACCGACGTGATGCCCAGCGCGGAGGTGCTGGTGTTGCTCGACGCGACGGTCGTTTCGAAGGTCAGCGTGTCAGTTCCGGAGCCGCTGACATAGGTGGCGGTGCCGCCGTCGTTGAGCGTCAGCGTGGGCTTGCCCGTCACCGTCACGGCTTCGTTGAAGCCGAGCGCCAGCGCGATCTTGTCGCCAACCTGCTCGACGCCAGTTCCCGGCGAGGCCGTGGCCTGCGTCACCGCAGGCATCGTGGCCGGCGGAGAGGCGGTCGTAACCGGCGAAGAGTTGGTCTGCAGGCCGGGCGGTGGATCAGCCTGCAATTGCTGCGGACTGAGCGAAGTGAAATAAAGACTTTGCCACTGAGTTGTCAGTTTGACCCAGTCGCTCATCCCGGCTCCGGGATTGTTAGAAAACCCGTTGACGTATGAAGCACTGGAGTTCAGCCACCAATCAGCGCCGAGATTCGCCACGAGATTCTCGTTCGGATCGTTGGTCTTCATGCTCGCTTCAACGAAAACACCATCCACCGTTCCGGGCGCGTAAGTCCCGCGTGCCCCCGGCCAAAAATGGTCGTTGTAACCACTTTGCGGCGCATCCACGCTTGCGCTGCCGTCCGATAATGTTGTCTCGTTCCATGCAACGGTTGAGTTTCCAGAAAAATTAGCGAGAAAATGGGCCCCGCTGATGGGGTCCGTCGACTGATTTTGCACCAGGACCCAGGCGCCACTTGTGAGGTGCACATAGGTCTGGAAATTGGCTATCTGAACACTGGCGCTCGGATTGGAATTGGTCGGCGCCCCGGCCTGGGGATAAACCTGTCCCCATCCCGTGACAGCCGAGAAATTGGAGGGAGGGGTGTTCCCTGTAACGGTGTCGGTGCCGCTGTACCAAGACCAGCTTGTGGGGACGCCTAGTGGGTATCCCTGGCTGTTCCCTGCCGTATTTTGATAAATGGCATCAGTCAATGCACTTGTGGACATTCTAAGATCTCCTTGCAGGCCAAAGTTGAAGACAAGGAATCCCACTGCCGCGCACTGCGAAGGCGCTCGACACACTGCATGCTCGCAGCCTCGGCCGCGAGCAGATTCAAAGCAGCAGGAATTTGGAAGCTGGCCATTCCCTACTTGCTGGGTCTGTTCGTTAATAATCAAAAATGGCGAAAAAACTTTCAAAGTGTGATTTATACGCGCATATGTGGCGCCCGACTTGCCCTACACGCACGTATGTTGCGCCTGCACCGACACGTGCTCGATTCGTCGGTTCAAGACGCGCGCTCGATTTTTCTGTCAGATCTCGTCGACGTTGGAGTTGTGGAGAGATCGCGAGCGACCGGGAGCCAGCCGAGGCGAACGCACGTAAGTGTCAATCGATTTTAGCGCGTGGGTGCGAGGGCGCTTCGTCCGTGCTTGGGTTGGTGCTGCGGGTCGTCGAAT
Organism: uncultured Alphaproteobacteria bacterium; assembly: GCA_963734795.1. Classification (GTDB taxonomy): domain Bacteria; phylum Pseudomonadota; class Alphaproteobacteria; order Rhizobiales; family Xanthobacteraceae; genus Bradyrhizobium. The sequence goes on along the minus strand of CAVTIW010000001.1, from coordinate 668,831 downwards.
TTGAACTGTGCGACAAGTCGCCAAATCCACCTCATGAGCATCCGCTACCGTCGGGCGCGCTCTTTCGCGGAAACCCTCATCACGACGACGAAGCTCAACGACGTCGATCCGTAATTCTGGCTCGCTGATGGTGCTCGCTCGTATCGCCGGCATCCCGCAAGGCCGGCTCCATGAGCTGTTACCCTGGTAATGCAAGAAGGCGCTCGCTGCCTAATCCGTCGACGTTATCACCCGCGACTCTCACTGGGGGGTTATGGAGTGTCAGTAAGCCTATCCATACCGACAGTCCGCTACATCCGCTCCAACTCGGCAAGGCGGCCTACACGGATGAATACATCTAAACGGAAAACGCTCTAGGCGTAGACGTACATTTGTCCTTCACTATACTCGGGCTTCGTACGATCTCACGGCGTGCGCAAACCAAGCGCTGTAAGCAGCTCCGGAATAAACGTACCGTCGTCGTTGGTAATACGAAACGACTCATCAAGGTCGTGAACACACCAGCTAAATCCGCTGTCCTCGACCGCCTGACGCACTGTCTGCAACCACGTCGCCCGATCCGATAACCCGGCACCGCTTCGGCCGGCGAAGTCTCCAAAACATCCGAACTCGCCGCACATTATACGATTATGATCAATTTGGTTCCTATCGGCCCAAGCGGCGACTTGATCGACTCTGCCACGGATGTACGCGATGTCCTGAGGGACGTTGAAATATTGATCGACACTTTCGATCAACTCCCCGATGAGAGCCTGCTTTCTAAACACGGTAATGTCGTTATCCGAGTTCACCAGAGCCGTCGCGCGCTCGACCACCCCAAGGCGTTCGCCGGATTTTGGGGGAAACTGGAGGCGATGAACATATTTGTAATAAGACAGATTCAGGCCCTGAAGAGTGAAAAGAAGAGGCTCATAATAGTGAAATACGAATACCGTATTTGTGTCGAAAGGTGCTGCATCGATCAAGACGAGACCGTCTATGCTCGTGAAATTGGTTCCTGAAAGAATTAGAGTATGTTTCGGAGCGACTGATCGTACTGCGTCGTACAAATATTTGAGCTGTTCCGGCCAAGCTGTCTTTAAATAAAAATCCCGCAACGGCGGTGGTTCGTTGAACAACTCTAACGCTACCGAATGAGGACTGTACCTCGATTGCAATGTTCTAGCGATACTTGTCTCTAGTTCCACAAGACGTACTCTTGTTACATCAGTTAACGTATGAATGTTCCAGATCGGATGATCCGCACTGACATGAACGTCAAAAACGGCCTTCATGCCGGCTTGAAGGACGGCGTCAATTGCTTGAAAGACAGTTTCGATGCCCGAGGCCAGATCCACCTCAGTCTTAGCAGCGAGCAGCGGCGCAGGATCGACGCAAATACGCAAAAAATCTATGCCACTGGCGGCAATTGTTGCAAGACGGTCTCTCGGTAACCAATTGTCCCAGCGCTTTTGCGTGTTCCATGGCACGCCTTTTTCCCAATGAGCGAACGGCTGCTGGATGTTTAAGCCGCGCAGGCGATCGCGCGACGAAACGAACGCGGCATCTGACTGGCGATCGAGGGGAAGTTCGGCTTTCCGCTGGCCGAAAACAGGGGATCGCGCCACGCCGTACACGGCGGCGCTGGCGACGGCCCGAAGTGCAAGTCGCCGGCTCAATCCATAATTAGATTTAGGTATGACGCCCTTCTTCCGCGACCACAAGGTTATTGTCCTCCCAATGCTTCAATCGCGCGCGAACCGGAGGCCATCGAGACGTGCGAGTAAGATGATCTGACGTCACGTTCGGTGACTGCTACAGGTTGAGCCAGCACCACAAAAATACTGACGAGTAAGTGCGAAAACGCCACCGTTTCTCGATTGAAGCTTTGATCGAACAATGCAACCAGCGTCACGCCGGCAAACATGGCAATCCAGAAGTGCAAAATTCCAATTTCCGCTGACTTTTTTCCATATGAGATAACAAGCCGCCGCCGGTCCGACATTGCGGCCAGCGGCATACTGAACCAAAACACGGCAAAGGAGATCAGGCCGATCATGCCCGTGTCGAAGAATATTTCCACGAACTGATTATGCGCCTGCAGGGCAAACGGGCTGTGTAAAATCTCTTGACCGGGACCAAATCCAATCCATGGTCGCTCCAATGCAAGTGTAGATAGATAGTACCAGTGATGAATGCGCCAATGGACCGAGGTCACCGCGGTGCGCCAATCCCACACCACATATTCGCCGCTCAAAATATATTCCGGAACTGATCTCAGGTCGGAAAACAATTCTCCAAATGGAGATAACCATATGAGTAAGGCGAATGCTGCAGCGAACGCTGGCAGGAGGGAAGGTCTCTCAGCAATAAGGAATATGCCGATGGTCACCCCCAGTAGCGTAACCCCGGTTCTTGAAGCAGAAAGGACCAGAGCTACGAGAAATAACGTGTACACCACAACGTGGAAATGCCTGATGGGAAGGCGCAGTTTTCGGCGAGATAGCTCGCAAACGCAAAACGTCAACACTATTTCCAGGCTGAAAGGTACGGGGTGCGCAGAAAGACCCGCCACCCGTGCATACTTGTCGTATTTTGTGGCGAGCTCCGCATTGCCGGTTAAGTATTGACCTAGTCCAACCACTGAAATTAGAAACAACAGCAATATATAAACACGATGAACGTCCAGACAAAAAGTTGGATATCGATAAACAGAAGAAACTAATATCACAAACATAATCAGATATGCGTACCTCAAGACCTCGTACCAGGCAGCATATTGGTCGATAATGTCCCTGGTATCAAAGGCGTTGACGACAAATGACAGTCCGCAGGTGACAACAAAAACCGATAAGCATATCAACAACGTGAAAATTCTCTTGTGTATTCTAATATGTCGCATATGCCAGGCGGCCATAAGACCCATCACCATAGCGGTGATTGAAAGAGCCAGTGAAAAGCTCGTATTGCACAGACGATCGACCCCATTAGAGAGTGATCTTAAAAACGTAAGGACAAGAAAATATAATGGGAGTGCAGTCATTTTGAGCGGCGCCTTAGTTCGAAGGTCAGAATACAGCCCAACTGTCGGAACAGCGTGGCCCCGAGTGCGGGTGACCCCAAAGCGGGACGGACGGATTTGCTGCCGCGCCGCGTGAGCAATCCGCTAGGCAGCGTGGGGCGGTGCCGTCCGAGGCCGCGCATGGGGACCACCTTTGCGTGGCTCGATTGCCCTGCGATAGCATCCGAGGGTTCGCTCGGCGACAGATCGCCAGTCTTCCCGTTCGGCCAGCCAGCTGCGCGTTTTCTCACGGAGTTCCGACGGCCACGGGTTGCGTGCAAACGACGCCAGGCGATCCGCGAGCGCTGATACGTCTCCCAAAGGGAAATAGTGCGTGTCATCCAATCCGATCTCCAAATGAGCGGGAATGTCACTGGCCACCACCGGCAGACCGTAGCTCAAGGCCTCCATCAACGCGATCGGCAAGCCTTCGTGCGAGGATGGCAATACGAAAATCCCGGCATGGGTGTATAACTCCCGCAGTGCGAGTCCGCTCTGGTAGCCCGCCATGACCGCCCCAGCAGTCGCCTGAGCGCGTGCCGCCACCGCTGCAGCATAGGCGTCGGGGTACTCAGAAGCCCCAACCAACACGAGCTTCCATCCGTCGAGTTTGGCATCGGCAAAGGCCTCGATCAGGTCCGTGTGCCGTTTCTCCGGTACCAGCCGGCTCACCATCAACACGTATCGGCCCGCCGCGAGCCCGAATTTCTGCAGCACCGAACTGCTCCTCGGCACTTCAGGCAAGGTGACGCCGTTTGGAATAAGGTCCGAGTTCAGACCGTACTTATCCCGTACCAGCTTCCCGATAGTCCGCGAGATCACGATGCGGCAATTGGAAAACCGCATGCCCCAGGCCTCGCCAGCATGCAGCGCCAATCTGGCCAGCGGGCCCCATTTCTCTCGTTCGTAATCCGGGCCGTGGTGCGTCACGACAACATGCAGTCCCAGCAACCGCGCGAGCGGCACCATCAAGGCCGGCCCGATGGCCTGGATGTGCAATACGTCCGGCCGCCGCCATGCCGCGACCAGCACTCCGAGAAACGAATGAACTATCGTCTCGAGAGCCGAGACTTTTGGGGACCAAACCCGCAAGTACCGAACTCCCTGCCACTCGTCGCCCCGGTTAGGCGGCATATAGGAGGAACGGACAATCACTTCGACATCGCAACCCAGTTCCTTGAGGCAGGGGCACAAATGCTCTGCGTGGGATTCCACTCCCCCCTGTACATCGGGGAATCCACGCAAGCCAAGCATGGTCACCCGCAGCACCAGATGATCCGCACTCACTACACCCTCCTAGTTATTTATGAACTCCTTGAGCGGGTATCGGGCGTCGACAGAGTCTCTCCCGCGCACCAGGCGGGCCTTTTGCTTTTCGTTTAGGAATGACGTTCGCTGAACGCGCGGAGTGGGCGCTACGTTGGAATAATCAATGTACTGATCGAAGCAAATCGGCTTGCCAAGCGCGACTTTAATCTTGTTCTTTAGCACCCACGTTAGCGGTCCCCTCTTCGGCACCTGGGGGAGCAGCGTCGAGCGCATTGCCGTGCGTGCGGTCGTCACCATCCAACAATTCTGTTCGCAGGTGCGCACTTTACCGACCGCGTTCTTGGCCGCGTCACTTGCCATGATCTCATTCCAGGACTGCCGCGCCAGGTTACCCATCAGCAAGTCCGATCGCACATTGCAGGCCCACACATCTGACCAGGGATCGATGAATGCAAAGTCCGTTCCCGCGGTACAGCGTATCAGTCTCGGTTGGCCGAGGATCTTTTTGATCAAGCCCAAATTCAAATAGGCGCGAAACCAGTTCTTTGGCTTATTACTTTTAAGCATCGCAGTGATAAGCCCTTCCACTTGTCGCGCCACCGCAACGCGCTCGTAGAAGTAGTTATCGTTCTTGTAGAATTGCCACGCATTGTGCAGCGTCGAAGTTGCGAGTTCGAACCCCATCGAGCACGCGAATTCATAGGTTCGCACCAGCTGAGCCACATTCTCGTCCTGGATGACGAAGGCGAACCCCAGATCTTGACCACCTGCCTCTTGCAGCAATCGAAGCCCGGCCACCTTTGTGGCATAGCCGTCCTTTTCGCCGCGAATGGAGTTGTTGGTGACCTCGTCACCCTCAAGGCTGAAGCGAATCTTAATTTTTGGGTGTTTCTTGACGATGGGCAGGAGGCGTTCGGGATGTAGTCCGTTCGAACTGACTTCTATAACGCGGGCCTTGGGATGGAGCAGGTCCACCATCTCGGCCAGATCTTTCCGCAGGGTTGGTTCTCCGCCGGAAATATTCAGGTTATCGAACCCCGTGGGAAGCTTCGCGAGGGTCTCGAGCGTGACTTCCTGCCTGGGATCGGTCGGGTTTTGCCAGATATAGCACATCTGGCATTTCGAGTTGCACCGATACGTGGATATTATGGTAAGGTCCATTTGTGGTCCTCATCGTCATGCACGCCGTTCAATTGCTCACCAGTGATTTGTAGACGGCCATCAGTTCAGCGTTATGCTTCTCGAGAGAGAAGTCCCTTTCCACTTGGGTCCTTCCGGCCGCTCCCATCTGTGCGCGGCGCGCGGCATCACCCATGAGACACTCGAGGTGCATTCGAAGCTCCTCGGTGTTTCCCGGCTCAAATAGAAGCCCCGTCACCCGATCGTTCACAAGTTCTGGAATGCCGCCAATGCGGGTCGCTACGACCGCCTTGCCATACGCCATCGCCTCCAGCACCGACATCGGGCAGTTCTCGCACCACTCCGAAGGCACAACCACCACAGAGGCTTCAGCGATCGTCGTGCTCAATGTCTCCCCGGACAACTGGCCCGCAAACCGCACATTCCGGGTAAATTGCGACTTCAAGGCATCCGTCAGCGGGCCTGTGCCGGCAATGACAACTGGCCATCTGCATCCCGCAGCCTCGTGGGCGCGCAGCAGGGTTTCAGCACCCTTACCCGGCGAAAGCCGACCGCAATAGAGCACGTATCCCTTGTCCCGACCGCTCACCGAAATATTCGTCACATCCACACCGTTGTAGAGCAGTTTCACCCGGTCCGCTGAGAACCGACGTAAAACCGATTCCCGCATAAATCGGCTCGGTGCGAGAAAGCGATCCACCTTTTCGTAACTTCCTAACCAGCGTTGAACGACCGCTTCCATGTAAAGCGCGGCGCTTTGCGCTATCGAGCCATCGGCACAACGATGTGTCAGCACGTGATGGAAATCTCCGGCGAGACACAACGAACACAATTGGCCTCCCCGCATGCGGGTATGCACCGGACACACCGGCTTCGAATCGTGCAGCGTCAGTACAACAGGAATCCCCCGCGACTTGGCTACGCCGACGATCGATGGAGTCATCTGATGATAGATATTGTGACAATGCATCAGGTCTGGCCGTGTTTCTTCGATGAGGGATGCGAGTTTGCTCACCGCCTCGCGCGAGTGGATCAACGAGAGCGCGCCCCTTATTTTGGAGAAACAGCCACCGCTCCGATAATCCTGGTGAGACACAAAATGCGCCTTGTACGGCGATTGGATATTCCGGCCGTGCTGCATCGCAAAGTCGATGACTTCTGTCCCAGTGTTCGTCAGAAACACTCTTTCCTGGAACAACACGGCCTCTGCGCCGCCGTTGTTGAAAAGAAATTTATTGGCGACCAATACTTTCATCCAGACGACCAATACTTTCATCCGGACGACCCAGATGACTTTGCCGATGTTCGCCGGAACTGGCGACACGTTAGGGAAGAACAGGATTTCTGTGCGCCAAGTCACAGCGAGCAAGACCGAGAGACGTTATCAGAAAGCTGTCCGACGGAGGTCTCGAATTCGGAGGTACCTACAAGGGAGTAGCGGGCCCAAGCACTTCGCCAACAACTGGAAGAGTACCTCTCTTTTTTTCTTCTTTCCTTGCCTTCGCGTGTAATTATCCAAGTTGCGACGTCGGTGAAGACCCAAACGGGAGCCGCAAAATGGCAAGGGTATCCGATCTGCCGGTAACCATCATTGGCGTGGGGCCATTTGGCGTATCGGTCGCGGCTTACTTGCGGTCTTGTGGGGTGGAGTTACGTATCTTTGGCTCACCGATAAATCGTCGGCGGACGCAAATCCCGGCGGGTACGTTCCTCAAGTCGGAGGGAGTCGCTTCGAGCCTTGCGGATCCGACCGGGCGCTGCACTCGACAGCAGTTCTGTGACGAGGCAGCGCTGCCCTACGGAAGTGCACCGGTGTCGCTCGAAACATTCACCCGATACGCATTAATGTTTCGGTGGCGCTTCGTTCGCAGGGTTTTGAAGATCAGCCTTGGCGGCAGGCCGCGTACGAAATAAAGCCGTCAGAAATGGGCGGTCAATTCTCCAAGGTGAGCGGTGTGTTTCTTGGTGGCTTAGAATGAAACAGCTTCTCAAAACCGGTCTATTCCACGCGGCTCGTTGGTCCGGACTGTCGCCAACCCTCCGCAGGATTTTTGCCGGTAGGGCAGTCATCCTGATGTTCCATGAGATCCAGCAAGATTGTCGCTCGGAATTGATGACCGGCGCTTCAGTTGCCCTTTTTGAATATTCACTCGCTTGGCTGCGGCGAGAAGGATGGGAGATTGTCAGTATCGAAGCATGTCTCGAACGATTGGCCGCGGGTCCCCAAACGCGCCGCTACGCGGTGCTTACCTTTGACGACGGCTACCGAGACAACGTCTCGACCGCACTTCCAATCCTCGAGCGAAACAACGCGCCATTCATGATGTACGTTACTACTGGCGCCCTGACGCGAACACAGCAATCCTGGTGGCTGGGTTTACGCGAAATATTTCGCTCGAGAGATACGGTTACGATCGACGCGATGGACATCCGGTTTCGCTGTCCCGACTTTGACAGTAAGACGTCGGCCTTGAGCAAGGTAACCCAGTGGATTCACGATGATTACCGCCGGGTTGCAATGCTCGCCCCAACGTTCAACAGGGCAGGTCTATCGCTACCGGCTTTGAACGAGGCATATTTCTTGAATGAACGCGAGCTTCAGGTTCTGGCGCGGCATCCGCTCGCGTCAATTGGCGGGCACACTGCTTCGCACGCGGCACTGGCATCGCTGGATGTCCTTTCAGCGCGAGCCGAAATGGCGGATAACCGCGACTATCTGGAGAAATTACTTCAGCTTCCCGTTCGACACGTTGCTTATCCTTACGGCAACTCCAGAGCATGTGGTCCTCGGGAAGAACATCTCGCGAGGGAAGTAGGCTTTTCGAGCGCGGTAACAACGCGGCATGGGCATGTATCCGATCGCGAGCTAAATCATTTTGCACTTCCTCGCATCGGCGTTGGGGGTCAATTCGATACGAGAGCCGCGTTCGAGGCTCGAATGAACGGCATCCAGTCGGCCGTCCAGATGCTGCTGGGTCATTCCTAGCAACTGTTGTCTTCGGGTGATGCCGAATAGCTGCTTGCCCGCGAAACGCGGCGGGTGGGGTTGAAGTGGCTCGGCGTAAGAGTTGAGACAGGATTGGCGAAGCCTTTCCGGCTGAACGAGTAAAGACTCCAATTCGTGTCGAAACGCCTGCAGACCACGGCGCGAACGAGCCGACCATGCCAGAGTGAGCTGGCCGTCAAGGACGACGAGGGATCTCCCTCCGCTGAAGGCCGCCTTTTCAGGTAAGGCGCAGTTTGAAAACTGTTCCTTCCGGACAGTGATGAGCGCAGTGCCCTGGTCGAGCGGCTCGAAGTGGTTGATACAGGCCGGCGTCGTCGTTGGTCTGCATCTGAAGATGAGAAGCCCAAGATCGTCCTGGAGAGCTTGCAAGCGCCACGGCAGATATCGGCGAGAGCACGCCGATATGGCATCTCTCGCTCACTGCGAATCCGATGTTCCGGCCCGAACGTTGGCACGCTCACGGTCGTAACGATGGACAACAGCCCTTCGCGGCCGAGGGCGATGAGCTTGCGCGGGCGGCTGGCTGGCCGAACCAGGTTTAGCCGCTACGATCGTAATCTGGCGCCGCACTACGACCAGAGGCACTCGCGCAATACCATCCGTGGAAGACTGGCCACGCGACGCGGTCGAGCCGTGGGGAACCCAGCGCATCGATTGCGGGAGCATGGTCGGACCCGCTCGCCACGCATCATCTCCGGGGCCACGCAATATCCGAGCAGTCCGGCATTCACCGCGATCTTGCGCAACCTGCAATGTCTACTATCCACCGGTGGAAGCCAGACCGTGGAGGGCAGGTCACGAAATTGTAGCCTATTTTCGGGTCCGTCTTCAGCCGATCCAGTGCGCAAAGCTCCTCGACCTCCGTAATTGCCCCATCGCGAGCAAGCGAAAAGACCGGAAATCCGAGCTCATCGAACACATACCTTGTGGTAGCGTGGCTCCGATCTTTCCCATGATCTTCGTAAATGATCAGCGTGTCGCGATTCAGCACCTGGTGTGCGCCCTTTAGCGCCGAGATCTCTGCGCCCTCGACATCCAGCTTGACTACGATCCGATCGCTGTCGGTCAGTTGCAGTTGCCGTGCCAACTCATCAACCGTTATTGACATGACCGGTTTGATGTCTGTCGAATTGCCACTCTCCGGCTCCACGATGTGTCGGGCGTCATGAGGCCCGTTGGAGAAGAACAACCTATGTCCGTCGTGCTCGAACAATGCCCTACAGCATATCTCGAAGCGCTGATCGTTGGCGTTACGGTTCTGCTGGAGAATCGCGATCGTCTCCCGTGAGGCCTCGATCGGCAATCGCGCGTTTACGCCCCAGCATTTCTGACGTGACGAGAACGGACCAGTATCCGATGTTGGCGCCGCAATCGAAGAACTGATAGTCTACATCTTTCAGCCGCAGCAGAAACTTTCCTATCTCCGGCTCGTACTCGATGTTGGGCTGGCGGATCAGCGAATTCCAGTAGATGTCGTCCAGCCGAAAGTACAAGCGGCTGCCGTCCGCGAAATGGGCGCAAGACAACTGGGAATTCAGAAGGGGCTTGATCGCCTGCATGGCGAGTCCCATTCCGCGCCCGGTAATTCGCGCAACAGCGGTGTCCAGAAGCCTCACCAGCCCCATCGAAAGCCGGCTTCCCGAAACTTCGTAATCGAATGCACCCAGGTCCTTCTTCAGGTAGTGTCTCATGTGCCCATCCGTGTTGCACGCCTCGCGATAGTGCGTAACATCGTGGTGGCGGTGAGATCGATCCCTTCCGCCGCGTGGATATGGGCCGCCATCCATACCCTTGTCGCGACACCTACGCTGGCGGCAACGACCGCTGTTCCCCAGATCCCGAACGTCCAGGTCGCGCCGACCATGGCCACGATCCCCAACACGGAGGTGATGACCATGATGTACATCGCGGCCCGCTGGTGCCCGGTCATGTTCAGTGCGATACTGCCGACGCCGAAGTATGTCGACGCCAACTGACCGAGCGCCAGAACCATCAGGACGCCGTGGGCGCGGACGAAAGCCTCTCCGAACGACATCAACACGATGTCGCCGGCCAGCGCCAATGCCACGACGCATCCAAGGACTGCGACAAAGGCAGCCAGTGCCGCACCCGACGCGACACGTATGATCTCCGCGCGACGATCCTCGTCGAATAGCCGCGCGATGAGAGGTGCTGCGGGAATGGCGAAGGTCGACAGGAAGAAATCGAGAAGGAGCGAGATCCGGTTGGCGGCATAATAATACCCACCGGATTCTGGACCAACCATGACCGAGACGACGACGACGTCGATTGTGGCGAACAGAATGCTGGCAACGCTGGTCACCCAGAACGGTGCCGAAGTGGAGAGGAGGTCGGCAATGCTGTCCTTCGATCGCCTCACCGCCGTGGTGAACAACCTATGGCCGTCGGCCAGATGTCGCAGGTGAACTTGCTGAATGGCGATCAGCAGGACCAAGACGCCGGTTGCGATCACGAAAACATCTGCCGCCTTCACCGGATGGCCATACGTTACGAAGAGAGCTCCGCCCAACAATATGATGAGCAACCGCCACAACACGTCCTTCGGCACGAGTGCGAGGTTGACGGAGCCGAGCGCGCGACCGACCGAGCTCTGCATTTCGATCAATGCCAATGGCAACACCAGAAGCAAGCTCGTGGAATACTCCCAGCGCCCGAATATTCCTCCCTGGCCGTGGGCGGCAACGAACACGAGGAGGGCGGTCACTGTCGCCGCAATACTGCCCAGACATGTCACACGAACCCGTTTTGCGACAATCGAGCTGATCGCCGTATAGTTCTTCCGAGCTGCGAGACTTGGTATTTCCCGCAGCACAAGAAGTTGCTGACCGACGAGGCCGACTGTAGCGGCGATGAACGTGAACGTCATCAGCGACATGAGCACCCCGTATTCCTCGATGCTCATCATCCGCGCAAAACTCACGCCGAAGAGGAAGGTGACCACGGCGCCCGAGCAGCGATAGACCAGAGCCAGCCACGACTGCCGGAAGATAGGGCTGAATATGGTTCCCGGCCCGCCGGACGCCCGAATAGGCTCGTCATCGGTCATGCCAACGCTGTTGGACGCCACGCCGTGTCCGGTGATTGCCATCCGCTCGGCCGCGGGCGTCACCATTTCTTTATTTCTTTCCCAAGAGGTCCTTCAGCGCCGCATTGTCCAGCATGGCGTCGGCCGGCAACCGCTTCAGCCGCGTATTCTCGTCCTCCAGGGTCTTCAGCCGCTTGGCCTCCGAGACCTCCATGCCGCCGAACTTCGCTTTCCATTTGGTCCTCGTTATGGGTCAGAGCGAACTTCAACCGGGATTAAGCCCGAGGGACAACGTCAGGACCAGCCGGAAGCTTTGGACCCGTCGACATACGGCCTACGTACCAAGCGCGCCTATACCTCATCGAATTTTGCCTTATTGAGTACGATGCCGACGATATTTTCATGGCTCTCTCGAATAACATCAAGCCCACGCTTGATGACATTGATATTCGCGCGACCCGCTTCAATCACAAAGATAAATGAGTCCAATGCATACGCTGCGGCCCGCACATCCGGAAACGGTGCCACCGCCGACAGATCGACAATAACGTAGTCGTAAGATTCACGAAGAGTATGAAATAGTTTATCGAGTGTCTCCGATGCCAGAACTTCGCTCGCGTAAATTGGTCGAGAATTGTTACCGACTGGTAGAAAGGCCAGCTGTGCTATTGAATCGGTCCACGTTATTTCACGCACCGAAACCGCTCCCGACATGACATCCAAAACACCAAGTTCCGCAGCTGGAGCCAATGCGGACGAGAGCGATCGATTTCGCAAATTGCAGTCTACTAAAATTACTCGGGCCCCGGTATTTGCCATGAGTAGCGCCAAGGCCCCTGCAACAGTTGACTTTCCTTCGTCGGGTTGCGTTGAGGTAATCCCAATAACCTGGTTTCGCTTACCGTTACGATTCATCGAATCGATGGCTAGCTTGATCTCAAGAAACGACTCGGTAAATCGGGATTGTGGTGCGTCGGTAATAGTCCAGATTGGATTCTCTGTAGGTACGATGTTTTTCGATGTTGGACGAACCGTCGACCTGGGGTTGGATAAAGCACGCTTAGCGCCGTCGGACTTGACCCTTGGAACAACTGCGATGCAGGCTATTTGAAGCTCCCTCCAGACCTGCGCGCTGGTGCGGATGCCTCGATCTAACAGATCGCGCAGCATTCCGGCAGCGATGCCAAGAAGCACCCCCCCAATAGTCGATATTCCCAGCACCATTCCGACTTTCGGAGAACTGGCCCTCAAGGGACGTGACGCCTCGGTGAGCAGATGTGCCTCGAACACCGGCAAGGATTGCTGTTGCATGGCCTCCATGTAGCGCAGCATATGAAGAAAATTATCATAGTTCCTTGCGGCGGATTCTGCGGCGGCTTCCAATTCGTGAAGCTCACCTTGCATCCTCTCCGTCAGTTGCGATGAGGATGCACCTGCATCGGCAGTATTAGCGGAATTCGCGATATCATTCCTGTTCTTATAATAATCCACCACTGCCTTTTGGGCAGTTGACGCTTGACGGCTTAATTCGTTCATCCGATCCTTGACCCATTTCGTACTTCGTATATTTGATTGGTATTTCGCGTCCATTTGACCCACAAGATATATTTCCACAGCGGTATTTAAGATCTGCACCGCTCGCTCAGGGTCGGTGGAGACGAAGCTAATCTCGACGATGTACGTAAGGCCGACGCGCTTAACCGAAAGCTTGCGTTGAAACGACTCAATAGCGTGTCGCATCACGCTGAATTCCGTTTCTGGTTTACTCCAGCCGAGTAGTCGGAATATCGGCCCAATCATACTGTGCACGACGCCGCGATCGGCAAATTCCGGATCCTCTGCTAGACCGAGTTTCCGTATCACGGCACTAGCGATACCCTCGGACCTTATGATTGCGATCTGACTTTCCACGATCGTTGACACCGACGTAGCTTCTCCCGAAGCCGCTTTCGAACTCTATGACGAGTTCCGCATCGGCAGTAAACGTCGGTACCGCAGTAACGAGGTAGAGTAGCGCAAGGCCAAACGTTATCAAACACATCAACAATATGATCGATAGACGTCGTCGTATGAAAGCCATCCCTTCTGCCAGTGACTCGGTCGGCGAACGAAACTCAGGCGGCATACTGTTCGGATTTACCGGATTAACCGTTCTATAAATTTGCAGCATTTTGTCGTACCAGCGCCAATAGTTGCAGAACTGCGGCTCCGCGCATCAGAAGAAACGAAGCGCCTTGAGGGACATGAAACTCCCTGCGTTGGACGCGCCGTCTGTGAACGGCGTCGGCATAATGTGCAGGCATCAAAGATGCGACAGACGGAGTCGCGTTAATAAGCATTCCAATACACCTTTCTGGAAAACAAGGTCATGACCATGATTTTAAGATCGAGAAAAAGCGACCAGTTGTCGATATAATAAAGATCATACTCAACACGGCGTCGCATCTTCTCGAGGGTATCCGTGTTTCCACGGTATCCATTGGCCTGCGCCCAACCCGTAATACCTGGCTTGACGTTGTGGCGACGGGAAAATGACGAAATCAGCTCAGCGAACAACTCGTTTTGCGCGGTGGCATGTGGACGGGGCCCGACGATCGACATGTCACCGACCAGGACATTGAACAGCTGCGGAAGCTCATCGATATTGGAGCTGCGCAAGATGCGTCCCAAACGGGTCACACGTGGATCGTGTCTGATGGCTGGTCTGAAATTGTCACCATCTTCCATCACAGTCATCGATCGGAATTTCAATACGCGAATGGGCTCGTTGTTGTAGCCGTGCCGCGTCTGGCGAAATAGCACCGGCCCACGGGAATCGAGCTTGATTGCGAGCGAAACGATTACGAAGAGAGGGCTAAGCAAAATAAGGCCGGCGATTGCAGCGGCGACGTCGAATGCTCGTTTAATCGCTCGGCTGAAAGGAGTAAGGGGGGACTGAAAGATCCGCATCGTCACCATGTTGCCGAACTGAGTAATTCGCGACACGGCCATCAGATCGACGGATCCCACAGGGACGACGTGAACGTCAACTGGCAGGTCTGATAGGGCGCTGGCAAGCGCGAGGGCAGACGGAACATCCTGTTGCGAAATCAAAATGATAATGTCATCCGCCCGGAGGGGCCGGCAATCCGCGACCAGCTGGCGGGCATCAGGTCGCACGTGGACGGCACCGGAGCGCGCGGGTACTGAGCTGTGGGCGTGAACGGTCGGAAAGTCGAACGAGCGGATGGTCCGAATTCCGGTGGCCATCGCTCGAGCGGAAAAATGCAAGCAGTGATGCGGGTCTCCTATAAGAATGACGCGCCTGGCGTCGACCAGGCCCGACGCAATGGCGGAATGCAGCAATGAGAACCATATTGTCCGTGTGTAGAGTACCGCGAGGCCGACACTCACAGCTTGGACCATGACGGTAGCGCGCGAGTAGTCTTCGGAGATTTTCAGAAGGAATATCGTCGAGAGGAAGAAGGAGAATACGAGGAAGACGCCGCTGGCGCCGTTCCATAGGAACACCTGGCGGGGCTGCGTCTGAATCCGGGAATATTGCCGGTGCCCTATGGAAACCAGCAGATCCAACGTGGAAATCAGAAGGGATTCCGGAATGTACTTGGCGGGGTCCGGCCAGTGCAGCAGGAACAACCGATGATAGAGTATGGCTGCGAAATAGGCCGCAACGGCTACGAATAGGAATTCGGTAGCTGCTGCCAAAATTAACAGGGCAACCAATCGGCCCCTACCGACGCGCGCTGGAGCTGCTCTGTCGGGATCGACCGAATGTCCCAGAAACTTGGGAAATTTGGTAGAGGCCGGCAGATTGGTAAAGGAGGCATAGTTCATAGCGCCCTGCCCAGTAACCCGGTCTCCCTAACATTCGGGTCACTGGTTGGGAATTGCCAACAAATGGGTAGAGCAGGAGGGGTAACTACGATGGGTAATTGCGCGCCGCGGCAGTGCTGGATCAAAATTGTCGAGAAGCAATCTGCTCGAAGTGCCCATCCCAATGTGTCCGATGGGAACGCGACTCAATCGAAGGTCAATCGAAGGTGGTGAAGATGGCACTGTGCGGAGCCAATGAGTGAACCGAACGGTGGTTTCGCGGATCTCACTGCCGTCTGGACGGTTGCTCGGACGGTAGCCATGTCGGAGCGCTGCCTTCCGGGGACAGAAGAATTTCACCCGGTGGCCATGTCCGCACAGGGAGCTGCCGCCATGCCGAACTCCAGATTGCGCAACTGTTTCCATATCGATGTCTTTGGCAGTAACCTGGGTCGTTGCATCAAATGGGGCTTGGTAGCCGTTGGCCTGACAATTTCCGTCACTCAAGCAAAGGCTGAATATCGAGTAAACGTCGGCGATGTGCTTGAGGTCGCGGTGGCTGGCGTGCCGGAACTGGGGCATCGTGCTCCCGTCCAAATTGACGGGAACATTTCGCTGCCGCTGGTCGGAGTGGTTCCAGTAGCCGGCCTGCCCTTATCGCAGATCCGAGACCAAATCCGGGTCGCACTGGCGAGCAAGGTGTTTCGACAGAGGACAACGGATGGCCGTGAGATCGTCGTCGTGATAGAACCAGATGAGGTCACGACGACCGTGGCGGAATACAGGCCGATATACGTAAACGGGGACGTGTCGAAGCCGGGTGAGTACCCTTATCGTCCAGCCACCACCGCACGCCAAGTCATCGCCGTGGCGGGCGGCTACGACATCATGCATATCAGAATGAATAACCCGTATCTCGAGTCAGCAGACTTGAGAAGCGAGTATGCATCGCTTTGGACAGAGTTCGCCAAAGAACAGGCGCATATGTGGCGTATCAAGAATGAGCTTGGAGACAAGTCGCAGGTCACTCCACGCGCTCTGAGGGACGTGCCTATAGCTCAATCCGCGGTTTCGGAAATCGTCAATGCAGAAACGGAATATTTGAAGACGAAACAGAGCGATTATGAGCGGGAAAAGGCGTTCCTTCAGCGCGGCGTCCGACAGGGAGACGACCAGGTCAGCGTGCTGTCAGAACAGGAGAAGAATGAGGAACAGGGATTTCAGTCGGACCTGGAAGAACTGCAGAAAGCAGGCGACCTCTTCGGCAAGGGTGCTTTGATCAGCACCCGCGTTACGGATGCGCGTCGCGCCGTACTGCTGTCATCAACTCGGAAGTTGCAGACCACTGCGCAACTAATGCTGGTCAAGAAGGAGCAGGACGAGCTCACTAGAAAGCTGGAAAAGCTCGACGACCAGCGGAGGCTCGACTTGCTCCGTGAGTTGCAAAACACCAGCGTAAAGCTCAACGAAATTCGCGAAAAGCTGCAGAGCGTCGGCGAGAAGCTTCAGTACACTGCGATGGTTCGATCGCAACTCGTACAAGGCGCCAGCAACCAAGCGGAGATTGCCATCATTAGAAAAGGCGAGAAAGGGCAGGAACGGATTATCGCAAGCGAAGATGCGGAGTTGCAGCCGGGTGACATCGTTGAGGTCTCGCTGCGATACGAGGAAGGTCCTGACGCCCCTCTCCGAAGGCTGGGCAGTTTAAATATCCCATTAGGGATAGGCCGGGCCGACGCGACCGCAGACGATTCGCTGCGTGTCGGTAGCAGGTGACGAAGGCGTGCGGCACGTCGCCCGCACGCCGGGCCGCCAGCCGAAGGAAATCTGGTCCCTGCCGAGCCCTCTCTCGGGGCGGCGTCAAGATGGAAAAACTATCTGTGGAGTCGTCCCGCGCAGAGTTTTGCGGTGGGGTCGGCATGCCGTTCGTATGATCAGCGTCGGGGACAGGCGTACGCCGGGAGTTAATCCACCGTTGCGATAATCTCCCGATCAGGGGCGCATTCAACCCCGTGCGTTTTAAAAGTACCTCTCAACTTTCGACCGGAGAACAGCCTTGCCCAAGGCCGAAGGGAACTCAAAAATCACGCCGATAATCGAAGGACGCACAAACCGGATATTTTGTTGGCTTCGTTCAACCGCGGCAGTCCTCGGACCTGTGGTCCTGGGCGTCATTATCTTCGCGACGCTTTGGCCCAATCACCGCCGTCCGCGGATCGGCGAGTCCGCCGATGCTGAGCGATTTCTCGCATTTACGACGCTCTGCGGGGCTTACGCGTTCGCATATCCGCGCTGTTGGTATCTGGTTCTGTGCATTATTCTTCTTGGGGATGGGCCAACAAATCGTGGACTTCTACGTTCGGCTAAAGGACCGCCAAACGCTGGAGGTGAGTTGGAATCATGCGATGGCCGGCATCGTCAAACAGCAATCCTGTCAGTAGGTGATCGGATTTGTTGCGTACGATGGTGCGGTGGGACCATGGGGCGAGAGATTTTTGTCGGACCGGCGACCTTGTACAGACTGTCATAGGCCTGGCCATTCCGGAAGTTTTATAAACAGGCATTGCCGGGGATCGAGCAGATCGCTTGTGCCACACTCGATCCCTTGAACGATGGTATATTCGATGTCTCGAAGCGCCTGAACTCAAGAATTGTGGGCCCCAATCATCATCCAAAATGTGGCTCCCGCAGCGTGCGGTGCACCGTTGCCCCTCTAAGAGGTCTATTCCAACAATGCGGTTGGGACTCCCGCTTTCGCGGTGCTCGGTCGCTGATCTTACCGCAAGAAACTGATAGCATCGGTTCCGCGGGAGCAACCAATCCCGCTACCGATGCACGATGCGGGCTCCCGTCATGACGAAGTCTACCGCGGGACTTGATTCAACGAATATCAAACGCGGTGCGTTTCCACTTGTTGATCCGCGTCAAGGCGATGTCGAGGACGACGCCGCGAGCCCCGGACGAAGATCGCTGCTCGCGATCGCCGGGAGTCTGTTGGTCGAAATCAGCCTGCCGAAACTACTGTTCGCCTGGACGGTCTCGCTACTGATGCCGGCTGCACTGCTCGGCCTCACGCCGCTGGTGGCTACGGCGTGGCTTGCCACGGTGTCGGCACGCATTCTGGCGCTATCGGAAATCGGCGCCGCACTGGTACTGGTCGTCGTCGCCGCGCTGGGATGGATCGGATGGCGCCCTCTGTTGCGGATCGCGGAGATCAACTTCTGGTCGCTCAACGCGCTCGCCGTCCAGCCAGGCTATGCATTTTGCCGTGAGACGCTGCGCCATCTGTCGGAGCGGATGTTCGCTCAGCACTCCACTCCCGCCGGGCGGGCGCAGTTGCGCGCCGCGAGTTCCGCCGGCGCCGGCATCATCGTGTGCGGGTGCGCGGCGTTGATCGCCATTCTCGTCTGGCCGGGCTCGCGCTGGTTGGGCACCGTGACCGACCTCGTGGCACTGCATCGCTTAGTCGTGCCGACGCTTGCCAACGCCGTCGTGCTGGTGTCAGGTTATCTCGCGATCGCGGCGCTCGTCTGGGGCTTTGCGGACGCCATCATGGATCAGCCGTTCGATCTCGCTGCATTCGATGCCGCGCCGCCCGGTGGCCGCGCCTGGCGGGTCGTGCATCTTTCGGACCTTCACGTAGTCGGTGAGCGATATGGTTTTCGTATCGAAAGCGGACGCGGCGGCCCGCGCGGTAACGAACGTCTCGACCGCGTCATGGCTCGCCTCGCGGCCATCCATACCACCCATCCGCTCGATCTCGTGCTCGTCAGCGGCGACATGACCGATGCCGGCCGCGCGACGGAATGGGCCGAATTCCTTGACATCGTGGCGCGGCATCCGGCTCTCGCCGCGCGCATGATCGTGCTGCCTGGCAATCACGACGTGAACATTGTCGATCGCGCCAATCCCGCGCGGCTCGACTTGCCATTCAGCCCAGGCAAGCGTCTGCGGCAAATACGGACGCTGTCGGCGATCGCTGCAGTGCAGGGTGATCGCGTACACATCGTCGACGGCGCCGAGCAACACACGTCGACGCTAAATGAGGCGCTGGCGCCGCACCGCCTGCGGATCGCAGCCTTCGCGGAGAGTGGCGGCCTGCGCCGCGCTGTCGGACTCGGGCGCGTCTTCGACGATCAGTTTCCGATGATCCTGCCGCCTGATCCGGAGGACGGTCTCGGTGTCGCTATCCTCAACTCCAACGCCGAAACTCATTTCTCCTTCACCAACGCGCTCGGGCTCGTCTCTGTCGAACAAGCGCACCGTCTCGTGGCTGCGATCGACCGGTTTCCAAGGGCCATCTGGGTCGTCGCGCTGCATCACCACTTGCTGGAATATCCGATGCCGGTGGTGGCATTTTCCGAACGCGTCGGCACTGCGCTCGTCAACGGCACCTGGTTCGTACGCAAGCTCAAACCGTTCGCGGCCCGCATCGTAGTCATGCACGGCCACCGCCATATCGACTGGATTGGCGCTTGCGGCGCGGTAAAGATCGTGTCCGCCCCGTCGCCGGTGATGGGCGCGACAGACGACGCACCCACGCATTTTCATATCCACACGCTGGCCGCCGGCCTCGACGGGCGGCTTTATCTGCTTCCGCCCGAGTGCATCGAGATCGCTGGCGTCGAACGTCGATCAGCTGGTTAAACCTTATGGGTTTTTGATCTGTTTTGGTCCGCCGAGCAGATCGGCCAGCCAGCGGCTCGACGGATGCTGGCCGCAGAAGCTGAGGATGGCGAGGGCGATCGGCACGCCGATGAAGGTACCGAACAGACCCCACAGGAAGGTCCAGAAGAAGATAGTGAACAGCACGACTGAGGGAGAAATCGAAAGAATGTTGCCAGACACGCGCGGCTCGATATAGCTACCGATTACGAACTGGATGATGTTGAGGCAGGCGAAGACGCCCACAATCGCTTGCCAGCTGTCGAACTGTGTCATCGCGAGCAAAGTCGGAAACAGCGTAGCGATGAAAGGCCCGATGAACGGGATATAATTCAGCGCGAAGGCGATCACGCCCCATTCAATCGCGAACGGAAGCCCGACGACCCAGGCGAAAACCCCGACGAGCACGCCGGTCATGACGCTCATCTGCGTCCGCACCAGCATGTATTTTCTGAACTTCTCCGCGGTCGCAGCGCTGCCGGCCAGGAGCACGCGCGCAGCCTCGCGGTTGTCGAACGCCTCGACCTTCCGTCGAATGTCGTCAACTTCCAGCAGCCCCAAAATGACGTAGACCACCGCGATAAGCCAGAAGCTGAGCGTGGTGTTGACGCGGCCGGCGATGTGCTGCGTCGCGCGCAAGAGCCACGCAACGTTGAAATGTTCGGCCCACAGCCCGGCGACTGAGACGCCGTGACCGTCAAGCCATGTCACCATGGTGTCATACAGCGCCTGGTAACGCGCAGCATCCGCGACGAGTGATCGTCCCACCCGGCTGAAGCCCCAGATCACCAGCGAAGCGAAGCCGAGGCACACCGCGACCGTGACGACCATCGTGATCGCCAGCGCCAGCAGCTTGGGCAGTTGCGCCTGCAGCCGGTGCTGTAGTGGCCAAACGATCGCGACGATGAAGATTGCCAGCGCAAGCGGCGCAAATACCGTGCTCGCTTGCGCGGCGGCGGCCGCAAGCAGCACTGCCGCAATGATCCCGACGGTGATCTTCATGTAAGGCCGGCCGCCATTCTTTAAATTCTTTCAGAAGAAACCCGTCAAATGCTGGAGACCAGGGCCAGCTTCGCGCGGCAAAAGCTCTATGAAACACTACTACTCCGATCCGGGACGTTCACTAAAATTGTCGGCAGGCGCGAACCGACATCGAAAATCGAAAAGCCAAAATTGGCAACAAATAGCGATTGCAGCCGGTACCACTTGTTCGATATGATTCATCTTCCGTCTCTTGCAGACGAGCGTCAGATAGGTTTCCGCATCGGAGGACCGTCGTGACTACTGCTTCAGACACGCTCAGAAATCCTCAAGCCGGTTTTGAAGTAGCGCCGCTGCGCGCCAAAGTGGGGCTGGATCGTCGCGCTCGTCGTGAGCGTCCTCGTCGTCGGCGTGATGATGATCATCGCCGGCGTCGCCGAAGTATTCAGCGCCTTCCAGATCAAGAGCTGGGGCAAATTCCTGCTCTGGGCCCTGCTCGGTGTGCTCTACATCATCGCCGGCTTCGTCACGTTCGAGAATCCGCTGCACGCCGCCGCACTGCTCACCCTCATTCTCGGTGCATCGCTGCTGGCTTCGGGCGTCATGCGGATCATTCTGGCCTTCAGCATGAAGCAGGAGACACCCTGGATCTGGGTACTGCTGTCCGGCGTGATCACGCTGCTGCTCGGCCTGCTGATTTTGGCGCACTGGCCGGTCTCGAGCCTCTATATCCTCGGCCTGTTCCTTGGCATCGATCTCATCATGGCCGGCGCAGGCTGGATCGGACTCGGCTTCGGCCTGCGCCGCAGCGGTTGACGTGCAGTTGGCCGACTGCGCGCCACGCGGTCTCTTGATCGGCGATAAGGAGGCACCCATGCGTTGGATCTACCTCGCCGTCATCATTCTGTTCGCCGCCGCGACGATCATCTTCGCGCTGCAGAACTTCGAGATCGTCACCGTGTCCTTTCTCAGCTTCAATGCCCGTGTGCCGCTCGCGCTGTTGATCGGCGTCGCCTACCTCTTGGGCACGGCGACGGGCGGCAGCCTGTTCGCGCTGCTGCGTCGATCGTACGAAGGTTCGAGACGAAGCATTGTGGGCTCGTCCTAAATCAGGTGTCGTTTCATCTCCAACCGAAGAGGGCGGTGGGAGGTAACAGCGCGAGAGCATCTCCGCAGCAAAGATTTGGCTTTCCTATGGAACGCCATAGCTACATCAGCACACCCCACACAAGCACCAGCCTGGATCCAGTTCACTGGAAGGACCCGAATGCGTTTGATCCGTCAAGGTATCTTAGCGTTCCTACCAGCGCCCAGTCGGTCAGAGTCAGTGGTTCAGCGCCCTTCGGCAAGCACTCAATGCTATCGGCCACATGGATGGCCAGACGATTACGCGGGTGCGGACTTGTGTTTGGAGTTGCCGTCATTTCGGCGATCGTGTTGGTCGCGCGCCGCTTAATTGCAAACCATCACGCAGTGGCGGCGATGCCACAAACCCGATGCCGTCCGATGCCGCTGCACGGTCCTGCGCCGGAGGCCACGACCACCGCTCCCGAAACGACAACAACAGCTCCGCCACCGTTCGGGCAACGTCCGCCATAGGGACTGCGATGGAAGCCCAACCAGCACGGACGCCGAACTCAAACGTATTATGCCGACCGCTCCGTAACGTTGTCGCCTCACGGTTATTACCAACGCCGACGACAAGTGATCGAGCGCGTAGCCGAGGCGGGCAGTGGCGCTGAAAAGGCGAGCATGAAATTCGGGATATGCGCAACGCCTATACGAGGCTGACTTTTCCCGTTCCCAGGTCGTATACCGCTCCCACTACACGAAGCGTTTTCTTGGCCACCATTTCGGCCAGGATCGGAGTTGCCTGTTGTAGCCGCTCCACGTTGTGGCGCACATTAGCGGCAATGGCGCGCTGCTCCAAATCAGGGCCGGATTGCTTCACAACCGGCTCGATACCCGGCTTCATCGCCCGTACAAGATCCGCGATGTGGCCGGGCAGCTTATTGCCTTTTTGCAGCGCCGAAACAGTGGCGTTAACGGCGCCGCAGCTGCTGTGGCCGAGCACCATGATCAGCTTCGTGCCGAGCACCTCGGCGCCAAACTCCAAACTGCCTAGACCATCGGTTGTTACGAAGTTGCCGGCAACACGGACCACAAAAAGGTCGCCTGGACCCTGGTCAAATGCCAATTCAGGCGTAACGCGGGAATCTGCGCAACCCAGGATCGCCGCAAACGGCGCCTGGCCGAGAGTACGGCTCGCACGTCCAGTGGAAAAATCACGCTCGCGCGGCTGGTTCGACACGTAGCGCTCATTGCCGTCCATCAGCAGTTTCAACGCTGCGTCCGGTGTATCGACGGCTGCTACGGGCTGAGCTTGAGCCTTACCAAGTGGTGCTGCTGCGAGCGCGGCACTTGCCAGCAAAAGTGTGCGGCGGCTTAGGTTTCTCTCTACACAATCATTGCACATGGAACTCCCTCCCTTTCTTCGCGTCTCAATTGATGTGCTCGATATTTCGTATCATCTAAAAAGTCGCATCTAAAGTCCGGACTCATTAAATCCACCATACCAGGGCGGCTGCAAGACAGACAGGGGCGAAGAAGTTTCGCGCTGGCCGATCGTATCCGGTGGCAATGCGCTTTAAACCCCTCAAGCGGCTAAAGGCGTTTTCGATGCGCCGTCGTTTTTTGCAGAGAAGCTTGTTGAAGCCGAAGGATATCTTTTGTTTGCGGCGGTTGGGAATGACAGGCTTGGTTCCACGCTCATGCAGTTGATTGCGCAGTTCAGCGCTGTCGTAGGCCTTGCCGCCGAGTATGTGTTTCGATAACTTCACTCTGCGGATCAGGCGTTCCGCGACCGGGCAGTCGTGCGCTTCGCCTCCCGTCAACAAGATTGCTATCAGGCGCCCTTTAGTATCTGCAGCATCTGCGAGTGCATGGATCTTCGTGTTGCGCCCTCCTCGCGAGCGGCCAACAGCCTGCTTTTGCAAAGCGCTCGACTCCGGCGATCCCTGGCTCCAGGAAACAGTACCGCGCGCCGCCCGGACCGCTGACGCCGCCGCGCACCGTCGGATACCAGCTTCGCTCAGCCCCGATGCGATAGCCCGCAGGATGTTTACTGCCGCAGTCGCTCACCGGTGCGCAAGGTTATGTTGATGGTGATGGTGCTTATGGCGGTTCCAGCTCCCAAAGTTAGCCGTTCGGGCCTCGGCAACTGCCGACGCGAGCAAGATAACGGCTAAGATTGCGATGATGATCTTCATGATTTGTCCTCCAGTGTTTAGGTTTAACAACCTGAACCCAGAGTCTACGGCTGTCTGTTTTTCGACGGCACCAAATTCTGGACAGTAATTCCCTTCTCTTTCGAGCGAGTGACCAAGTCGGGCTGACAGGGACGGATTCAGGTGTTCCCGAAAACCCTCGCAAACGAGAGCTCATAAATCTAGCAGAACAGGCATTTGCTTTTCGGAGCACCCTACGGGGTTGCGCCCCGGAAGGCCGCTCCCTGTTCGCCGGCAAAATGAACATCAAGGGCTGGTATAATATAATACCATCATAGTGGCCGAAAGATGCACCGGAAATTTCCGGCGCGAGAGCAATAAAATGCCCAATCCGGGTCACGCCATGATTGCACCATAGCTTCGTCCCGTCCGAGTGCCGGAAGCGTAAGAGGCTTTGGGTCAAAAGCAGCGTTTGGCTGAATGCGGCTGAAGCCTCCTTTGCAGGCGACCCGTCGCCAATCGTTTTTCAGGCCGGCGGTGAGTTCATGGCGCATTTGCAAAATAGCCTGCACGGCCTGGTCAGGTGCTCTGATATTGCACTTGCGTACAAGACGCGCGTGTCCCCCAAGGAATCATCTTCGGTATCAAGACGCCGATTGACAAGAAGATCGCGATCTGCGGAATCATTGAAGACAAGTGCCCTGTTTCGAGCCGACTCAGTGCTTCATCCGGGAAATGCGGCGTAGGCCACGTCCGCGATCGCGCCTTCGATCTCTGGAGCGAGCGTGACCTTTGCGGTGTGAACCTGCGGAAGATCGGCCCAATGCATGTCTTTGTAATTGAAGCCCCGCGCGAGCGTGGGCTTCACGACCATGAAGTAGGGCGAAATATCGAAGTCGCGCGGCGCGTAAAGTGACGAGTGACGGATCTCGGCGATTTCCCGCGGCGCCGCCCGGCTTTCGACGCGCGTGATCTTGGGCAGGATCGGGTAACGCACGGCGTCGAATGCTTGCGCAATCAGCGAAGAACAGATGATGCGGCTGGCATCGCCGGAGCCGAGCGCGATGGTTCGGCGGCGCCCACGCTGCGTCACCGGCCATGGGAATAGATAGCGCATCAGGTCGATGACGTTCTTGAAATCGTAGCCGAGACCAATGCGTTCGGAGGCGTAACGGCAGACCTTTTCGCAGTCCGCTTCGCTTAGGCCCACCGGCCGGCAGATGCGGGTTTGACAATGCAGATATTTCGACAGCGGCGCCGACACGACACCTTCGTCGATATTGGCTTCGATCAGGACGTGGGGCTCGCGGTCGGTTGCGGCACCCGCCATCGGTCCGACGTACAACGCCGAATGCGACCAGGTCGATTGAGTAAGATATTTGATGCTGCCGGAAATACGACCTTTGCCCTCGACCAGCAAAACATCACCGGGTCGAAGGGTGTCGCGTAAGGCCGTCGAATTGTTCGGAGTGAACGGCTCACAGTGGTTGGCCGGCTTCTGCAACCGTGCAATCAAACGTCCGACATTGTCGAACATCCAACCCATGACTCGTTCCTAGCCTTTTTGGTGTTTTCCCGTATGGGAATTTCAGATAACTTTCCTGCCGTTTGGTTATCCAAGTTACACCCAAGAATAATCATAGAGAGATGGCCGGACCATTGCACGGAGGTTGATCCGTTCGTTACATTTGGTTGAGAAAAGCATACCTAGGTTTAGGATTGGCCACCGCCACCGAATTTCGCCCGGGGCGCAGCGAGGCTCCGCAAGGGGCCACCACTGCAAAAGGCTCGCCTCTACCATCCCCCGAGCTTAAGTTTTGGCATACACAGGGGTGGTTACTGCGTTTGCGTTTTTGTTCTGGTCCCGAAGAACGCAGCAATTGCAGCCTTCATCTCCGTCGACCGTCCGGCCTCTCCTTGCAAATCGCGTTCAAGGTCTAGCTGCTGTTTGACCCCAAAATCGGATGCGCCCCCGATCAGTCGTTTGGTTGCGGCGACCGCAGCCTGCGAAAGCGTCGCGAGCTTTGACGCGATGCGATCGGTCTCTGCCATCAACTCCGCGCTATCAAAGACGCGCCACACCAGACCCCAACTATAAGCCTCTTCGGCTGAAATCCGTTCGCCAAGCAGCATCATTCCGGACGCACGGATCCGGCCCAGCATGCGCGAAAGGAACAGGGTGTTGCCGGCATCCGGCACAAGAGCGATACCGACAAAAGGTTCGTAGAAATACGCCGAGCGCGCGGCGATCACGATGTCGGCGGCGAGCGCGATCCCGACGGCGGCACCGGCGCAGGGTCCGTTGACTGCGGCCACGACGGGCAGGCGCGTTTCGCGCAAATGCATGACGAGTGGATTGAAGTGCTTTTCGAGTACGTTGTCGAGTTGCGGTGTCTCGTTCGGCTGGATCGTGGAAAGATCGTATCCCGCACCGAAAGCCCGGCCTTGTCCGCCAAGCACGGCGACGCGCACCGCGGGATCTCGCTCGGCCTGACGAAAGGCGACAAGGAGTTCGTCGGCGGTTTCATTGCGATACGCGTTGAGTTTCTCGGGCCGTGCTACATCGATATAGGCGACGGCGCCGGCGACGCGATAGGTTATATCGTTGAATTTAGTCACGGAGTTGTCTCCTGTTGTACAGCAGATCCGCCATCGTCAAAACCGGAAGACGCCGTAGCCGGGAATACCCAGCGGGGCATTGAGGGAGGCAGAGATCGCAATACCCAACGCGTTACGTGTATCAAGAGGGTCGATAATGCCGTCATCCCAGATTTCGGAAGACGAATAATAGGCAGAGAGCTGATTCTGGTAGGCTTTGCTGGTTTCTTCCCAGAGCCGTGCGACTTCGGCCTGATCGACGGTTCCGCCGTTGCGCCTCATCTGGTTCATCTTCACCTCGGCCAGCGTATTGGCGGCCTGGTCCCTGCCCATCACGCCAATCTGATGATTCGGCCATGTAAACAGAAACCGGCCGTCGAAAGCGCGGCCACACATGCCGTAGTTGCCCGCTCCGAATGAGCCGTTGCACATGATGGTGAATTTTGGGACGTGCGAACAGCTCTGCGCCATGATCATTTTGGCGCCGTCCTTGGTGATGCCGCGCCGTTCGTATTCCTTGCCTATCATGTAGCCGGTGATGTTCTGCAGGAACACGAGCGGCGTGTTGTTCTGATTGCAGAGTTCGATGAAGTGACCGCCCTTCAATGACGAGTCGTTGAACAGGACGCCGTTGTTGGCCAGGATTCCGACTTTAAAGCCTAGAATATTAGCAAAGCCGCAGATCAGGGTCGTGCCGTAGTTCGGCTGATATTCGTGAAATCGGCTGCCATCGACGATGCGCGCGATGATTTCGCGCATGTCGAATGACGTCTTGATGTCATGAGGGACGATCCCGTAAATTTCCTGCGGGTCATAGGCCGGATCTTCGGGGGTCTCGTACTGGCATTCCCATTTCTTCGGACGATCCCACTGGGAAACTATCTCGCGTCCGATATAGATCGCTTCGTCTTCGTTCTCTGCCGGATAGTCGCAGGTACCCGAGATGCTGGTGTGCATTTCCGCGCCGCCGAGTTCCTCAACGGTTACTTCCTCGCCGGTTGCGGCCTTTACCAGGGGAGGTCCACCGAGAAAGACGGCGCCGGTGCCCCGGACGATGACGCTGTAATCCGAAAGGCCTGGAATATAGGCCCCTCCCGCCGTGCAATGACCGAACACCAGCGACAGTTGCTTGATGCCCATTTTCGAAAGGATCGACTGATTGCGGAAGATGCGGCCGGACATGTATTTGTCCGGAAACAGTTCCGATTGCAACGGCAGAAATCCGCCGGCTGAATCGCAAAGATGGACGACCGGCAGGCGATTCTCGATGGCAATGTCGAGCGCTCGAACGATTTTCTTTGCGGTCAGGGGGTACCAGGCACCGCCTTTAACTGTCGGATCGTCGGCACGAATCAAGACCTCACGACCTGATACGATGCCAATGCCGACGATTGAACTGGCCGACGGCGATTCGCCGTTATAGGCCATGTTGGCGGCAAGCGACGAAAGCTCCAGGAAGGGAGTCCCTGGGTCCAGTATTTTCTCAATCCGCTGGCGCGGAGGCATCTTGCCCTGGCTGTGCAGCCGCTCGAGATCGCGCGCGGGGCGAATGTGGCGGGCTGCTTCCTGCTTCTCGCGAAACAGGCTGACCAGTTTGCGGTTATGCTTCTCGTTCCGCCGATATTCGGCGTTCGAGGTGCTGATCGTTGACTGAATTCGGCGCATGGACTCAGCCTTCCTGGATTGCGACGAGGCGTGCGATGACTTCGTTTTTCTGAAAGGTCTCGCCTTCCGTGCGCAGAATTTCGGCGATGACGCCATCGCGAGGCGCGGCTAACGCAGTCTGAAGCTTCATGCTTTCGATGGTCACGATGCTCTCGCCGCGTGTGACCGTGTCTCCCATCCTCTTGTGAACGAGTATGACTGCACCGGGCATCGGCGCCTTGACGTTGTCATACGTACTGCCGCTACGAGAGTTTTCCGATTGCGGATCTAGGATTCTGGCCTCGAAGTTTCGACCGGCGAGGCGGATGCTTTGCTGATCGCCGCTATGTGCACGCGCGAAATGAACGGGTATTCCGGCAATCTCGATAATTTGCCGACCGTTGCCGCAGTCGCCGACAGTCGAAATCTCGTGCTCCCGCCCGTCGATGCGGACGATCAGATGCGGCCGCCGGTGGATGATATCGATTTCGTGCGGCTGGTCATCGATCATGATTTTGAAGACCATGATCAGTTCCTCCACCGGCCAATGGTGGCATGGGGCTCGGGTACGCCAAAGGCGATTTCACGGAACTCGCGGAAGCCGAGCGCGAAGGCAACAAGCACCCTGTCGAGCGTCTCCTTATCGATCGCGAGCGCCGCGAGTGAATCCGCGTGCTCCACGACAAAACTCGTATGCAAGTCGCCCGCACGGAATGCTGGATGGCCGAGCACTCTGGCGAGATAGTCTATGTTCGTTCGCACGCCGAGCAGGGTCAGTTCGCCAAGCGCCGCAACGGAGCGGTCGATCGCGGTGCCCCGGTCCGCACCGTAGACGACGAGCTTGCCTAACATCGAGTTGAAATCGGTAGTAACCTTCTGGTCGGCGGCAAGCGCGTTCTCGAATCTAACATAGCTGACTTCGGGAACTCCCAGATACTGGATCACCCCGGTTTCGGGTGTGAAGCCGCGCTCGGGATCTTCTGCACAGATACGGGACTCGATGGCGTGACCGGTCACGACGACCTCGTCCTGCGTCAGCGGGAGGCCATGGCCGGCCGCGATTTCGATCTGGACGCGAACGAGATCGAGCCCGGTGATCATTTCCGTGACCGGATGCTCCACTTGAAGGCGAGTGTTCATTTCCAGGAAGAAATATCGGCCGTCGGCCCCCAGAATGAATTCCACCGTGCCGGCATTCTTGTAGCGCGCGGCGGCCGCGAGCCGGGTGGCAGCCGCACACATGTCGTTGCGCAGGGCGGCCGGCAGATTCGCGGCGGGCGCCTCTTCGATGATTTTCTGGAAACGGCGTTGTACCGAGCATTCTCTTTCAAACAGATGGATGGCGCCGCCCTGTCCATCCCCCAGCACCTGCACTTCGATGTGGCGCGGGCGCTCGACATAGGCTTCGGCATAAACCCGCCCGTCACCGAAATAGCGCAACGCCTCGCTCGAGGCGATGCGTGCAGTTTCGCCGAGATCGGCGGCGGACCGAACGATACTCATTCCTTTGCCGCCGCCGCCTGCGGCCGCCTTGATAAGCAGCGGGAAGCCGATCACCGTTGCCTCGGCCGTGAAGGCATCGAGATCACCGGTTGGCATTACCGAGGGCCCAATGGGCACGCCATGGCTGGCAGCGAAAGCGCGGGCTGAAATTTTGTCGCCCATAAGTGCGATTGTATCTGCATCGGGACCGATGAAAGTGATTCCGGCGTCCGCGGCCGCCCTTGCAAAACCGGCGTTTTCGGAGAGGAAACCGTAGCCCGGATGGATGGCGTCGGCTCCCGTCGCAAGGGCGGCTTGGATGATCTGCGTTGCGTCGAGATGCGCACCGACCGGCGTTTCTCCAAAAATTTCGACGGCCTCATCGGCCATGCCGACATGCCTGCCCTTCGCTTCGATCGCGTGATGGATCGCGACGGAAGCAATGCCGAGATCGCGCAAGGTGCGCATCACGCGGCAGGCAATCTCGCCTCGGTTGGCTATGAGGACTTTTCGGAAGGGGATGGTTTTTTTCTCGGCCATGGTCTCGCGGCGTTGGCTATTGCTCGATTTTTGTTCCGGCCCATTCGGCCAGCTGGTTGCCAGGCTCCAGCCAGATGGCCGGAACGGTGACGGGAAAATCCATCAGGATCTGCGCGAGTGCCTTGCCTTGCGGGTCATGGCGCAACGACGCTATTCCGCCACCGCCCAGGCCCTCGTGGAGCAGGAAGTTGAATCCGTTGAGCCCCGGCCATTCGAACCGTTCGACATCACCTTTCACAAAATGCGCGAAGTAGTCGCGCACGGCGTCAGCAGTCAGGTTGCGCCGGAGGGCCGGGACGAATTCGGCCCGTCGGGCTAGGACGCCGATATTGGCTATGTCACCTTTGTCTCCGCTGCGACCGTGAGCGAGCGCGATCAGCGGCACCTTGGTCGTCGCGCCGTCCTCGCCGTCGGATTCGACGATTGTCGGAGCTATCTTCTGCTCCGGTTCAGTGCCGTTCGGAATGAAAATGGGTACGTCGGTTACATCTTCGCCGACCCCGATACGGACGGAAACGTCGGATTTTCTGGCAAGAAACGAGAACAGCCGGACGACCGGCTGCGGTTCCGGCCGACCGCTGGCAAAGCCGGTCAGTCCCTGCGCCATGGCTGCGGCGGCTGGGTAGATTTCGCGAGCGAATATCTGGAGCGCGTCCTTGCTGTTGTGATGAACCCCGATCTTGAGGAGAACCTCGCGGGACGCGCCGCCGCGGCCTTGTTTTCCGTAGTTGGATTCACTTCCCAGGATTTCGAGCGAGGTTTCGTTGAAATCGTCGAACCCGGCCTCGAGGATGCGCCGACGCGCACGAGAGAGAATGGCATTGCCAACCGCGGCGGCCTTTGCAGCCGCTTCGCGCCCCGCGATCATGACCGTGACGGCCGCGCGGTAACCATCGGCGAAGGTCGCACTCACCTTATAGGTCGCGGTCGGCATCTGCCCTTTGGCACCGCTGATGCGAACGCGATCAGGGCCGGTCTGTTCAAGGCAAAGCTGGCTCCAGTCGCAAGTGGCGTCCGGGAGGATATAGGTCGCCGGATCGCCCACTTCATAGACGATTTGCTCTGCGATCGTTGCCAGGTTGACGAGGCCACCCGTGCCGCTAGGCTTGGTAATCTCGAAGGTGCCGTCGGCACGACATGCCGCTATCGGGAAACCCATGGCGTCCCATCCATCGGCGACGCTTCGCCAGTCGGTGAAAATCCCGCCGGTCGCCTGTGTCCCGCATTCAACGATATGGCCGGCAAGGCTGCCGGCTGAAAGCAGATCGTAGTCGGTATTTTTCCAGCCGAACTCATGGATGAGCGGCCCAAGGGCGATCGCCGAATCCACGCAGCGGCCGGTCAACACGATGTCGGCCCCGGCATCGAGGGCAGCGGCGATCGGAAAGGCGCCGAGATAGGCATTTACGCTGGCAAGGTTCTCGGGAAGCGGGGCCCCGCTGAACATCTCGCGTATATCCTGGCGGCGATACGCTTCAACCTTGTCCGAAAGATCGTCGCCCTCGACGACCGCGATCTTCAAATCTATGCCTGCCTCGCTCAACACCGCCATCAAGGCCGCGCGACAGGCTTTGGGATTGATGCCGCCCGCGTTGGTTACGACCCGAATTTTTTTCTCCGCAATCTCCTTTGCGAGAGGTTTCATGACCATCGTCACGAAATCCGTCGCATAGCCGAGATCGGGGCGCTTGGCCTTCATCCGCGCGAGGATCGACATCGTGATTTCGGCGAGATAGTCGAGCACCAGATAATCGATGTTGCCCGAACGGATAAGCTGCTTCGGACCCTCGGCACTATCGCCCCAGAAGCCGGCGCCGCAACCGATGCGAACGGTCTCTTTCATACTGCTTACTCTGCTGTCCAGCGCGGTGATCGTCGTTCGTTGAAGGCTGCAAAACCCTCTCGGGCATCCTTCGTCCGCGCCATATTAGCCAGCATGAATTGCGCGTATTCGAGCGCGCTGTCGGTGGACATTTCCCGGATCTTGGACAAAGCCTGCTTGCCCAGGCGAATTCCGGTCGGTGACTTGTCTACGATACGATCGAGGAGCCACGCGACCTTGGTGTCCAAATCGGAAATCGGAACGGCATAATTTACGATATTACGGGAGGCGGCGTCCGTTGCGGTGATGGTTTCTCCGGTGACGCACAGCTCCATCATCGCGCGGAAAGGGAGGACGCGCAGCAGATACGGGAGGATCATCATCGGGAAAAGGCCGACCTTGACTTCACTTACTCCCAACAGCGCGTCTTCACGTGCCACGGCCATGTCGCAGGCGCAAACGAGGCCGAAACCGCCGGCCAGCGCATGGCCGTTGACGCGGGCGACGAGTGGTAGTCTGCAGGCGTCCATGCGGCGCAACAGCCGGGCGACGTAGTGGCGCGGATCGGCTACGTCGATCGTGAACGGCGTTCCATCGGCATCCGGTTGAAGATCGCCGCCGGCGCAAAAGGCCTTATCGCCGGCGCCGGTAAGGACGATAGCGCGAACGGAGCGGTCGGATTCGGCCTCGTCAAGGCCGGCAATGATCGAAGCCGCAACGGATTCGTTGATCGCGTTGCGCCGGGACTCCCGGTCGATCACGATGGTTAGCGTCGCGCCGCTGCGTTGGATATGCACCTGATCAGTCACGATCCCAGCCCTGATGTTTTTTTCGTGCGGTTGCTCAGATTTCGCAAATGATTACAATTCATCAACGATGTCAACTCTCAGGCCGAGCGCTAGCCGTTGCGATTTGCATATTGTGCCTGTGATAGGAAAACAGACGATTTGTCGTTGACACGGAGCTGCATTTTAGTTGATGAAACATGTTCATTATTGGCGGTAAAGGCGGCATTGCGCCGGCGAGCTTGTATCCGGCGTCAGACCGAAGAAGCGGCGTGAAGGGAGGACAAACAGTGAGTTTGGCCAACGACAACCTTATCGGCGGCCCATTGGGCTTTGATCTGAATGATGACCACCGCGTCATTCTCGATCAGGCGGATCGTTTTGCGCGCAACGAACTCTACGCTCTGTCGGAGCGGATGGACGCGGACGAGTGGTGGCCGGAGGATGTTTTTCCGAAGATCGGGGACAATGGCTTTTTCGGTGTCACAATCCCGGAGCAATATGGCGGCGTCGGCCTCGACCTCCTGTCAGCCGGCCTCGTGCTTGAGGGGTTTGGACGCTGGAACCATGCGATGGCTCTGGCCTGGGTGGCGCACGACAATCTGTGCGCAAACAACATTTACAGAAACGGGAATGAAGCACAGCGTCGGAAGTATCTTCCCGATCTCTGTGCGGGCCGAAAGATCGGAGCGCTTGGACTGACCGAGCCGGGCGCGGGTTCGGATGCGCTTGGGTCGATGTGCACCACGGCCCGGCGCGACGGTGACCATTATGTCCTGAATGGCAGCAAGATTTACATTACCAATGGCCCGGTCGCCGACGTCCTGCTGATCTATGCCAAGACCGACAAGTCAAAGGGCACCCAGGGCATCTCTGCTTTCATTATTGAGAAGAATTTTCCTGGCTTTAAAGTCGCCCAGAAGCTGGAGAAGATGGGTTATCGTGGCAGTCAAACGGGCGAACTCGTCTTTGAGGATTGCCGCGTTCCCGCAGAGAATCTCGTTGGTGGCGAGAATCGCGGCGTCTCGATCGTGATGAGTGGACTCGATCTCGAGCGTGCGATGATTTCGCCGCTTTGCCTCGGCGTCGCCGAACGCGCGCTCCAGCTTTCGGTGGAATATGCTCAGACCCGCCAACAGTTCGGCAGACCGATCGGCTCGTTCCAGATGGTGCAGTCGATGCTCGCCGAAATGTATGTGCTGGTCGAGACGATGCGTACCTTTACCTATCGTACGCTGGCGGCGGCGGCACCGCTGGAGGTCGGCGCGGGCGGGCGCGGTGACATTCACATGCTAACAGCGGCCTCGGTTATGTATGCTGCCAATTCCTGTCATACCGTGCTCGACAAGGCACTACAAATTCATGGTGGCTCCGGCTACATCTGGGAATCGGAGATTAACCGGCTCTACCGGTCGATCAAGTTGATGGAAATTGGCGCCGGTACGACAGAAGTCCGCAAGATGATCATTTCCGCTGAGTTGCTGAAGAATATGAGGCGTGATGGCTGAGAGCGGTATCGAAACCAGCGAGAGCTTCGGTTTGGATGATGCCGCGCTCGCCGTGCATCCGACAGTCTATGCTTCGGATTCGTTCAAGGGGCAGGTCGTGCTTGTCTCGGGCGGCGCTGGGGGCATCGGTCGTGCCACAGCCTGGCTGCTTGCACGGCTAGGGGCACATGTCGTCGTCGCCGGGCGCAGCGGGGCCAAGCTAGAAACGGCGGTGTCGGCAATCAAAGCGCGCGGCCTGGAGGCGAGCAGTTGCGTCGTGGATATTCGCGATCCGGAATCCGTGGGTGCGCTCTTCGACCATGTATGGGCTGACCACGGACGTCTAGACAGTATCGTCAACAGTGCCGGCGGCCAGTTCCCGCAACCGGCGATCGACTTCTCGGTGAAGGGCTGGAACGCGGTCATCAATACCAATCTCAACGGCACCTGGTACATGATGCAGATGGCGGCGCAGCGCTGGCGCGAAGCCGGGCAGCCCGGAAGCATCGTCAATATTGTCGTTGTCACCACACATGGCCTCTACGGTGTCGCGCATTCGATCGCAGCCCGGGCGGGCGTCATCGGCCTCAGCCGCAGCGTTGCCGTCGAGTGGGCGCCGCTTGGCATCCGCATCAACTGCGTTGCGCCGGGCGCCATCGAAACGGAGGGCTGGAAAGTCTATACACCTGAGGCGCGCGCCGCTTATCCGCGCTCCAACCCTATGATGAGAGCCGGCACGGCCTGGGACATCGCCGAGGCCTGCGTTTATCTGTGCGGTCCGGCAGCAAAGTTCGTCACGGGCGAACTTTTGACGGTCGATGGCGGCGGCCAGTTATGGGGCGAGACCTGGACAACCGGCAAGCCCGACTATTTCGAGGACCGATAGC
This sequence comes from uncultured Alphaproteobacteria bacterium, assembly GCA_963734795.1. GTDB lineage: Bacteria > Pseudomonadota > Alphaproteobacteria > Rhizobiales > Xanthobacteraceae > Bradyrhizobium. The sequence continues at coordinate 633,398 of CAVTIW010000001.1, read as the reverse complement.
GATGTTTCCCGAGGAAGTATGACCGACGTCTTCGATTCTTTTGACGTGGAAAGCGTCCGTCAGCGGCTCGCTCGTTTTATCGCCGCACAGGGCCTCGCCGACGTTTCCGTAGGTCGGTTGCGCCGCTACACGGTTGGTTTCTCATGGGTGACCTACGGATTACGCGCGTCCTGGCGCGACGGCAAAGAAACCAATGAGCGCGAGCTTATCCTGCGCATAGGTCCGCCCAATGGCATTTTCGCGCCTTATCGGGCGTGGCCGGAATTTGTGACCTTGCGCGCGCTTGCGGATAGCGGGGTGCCGGTACCCGGCGTGTACTGGTACTGCGAAAACAGCGACGTGCTTGGTGCGCCATTCTTCGTCTGCGACCTGGTGCCGGGTGAGGCGCCGATTCCGTGGACCCATGACGGTGGTCTGGCCTTCGATGACGATGGACGCGAAAATCTCGGCGGCCAGTTTGTCGCGGCATTGGCCGCGCTTCACAAATTTGAGTGGCAAGGCACGCCTGTCGCGGGGATAGGCGGTTCGACGGACATAAGTACGGCCGCGCGTGACCAGATCGACCATTGGGAAGGTCTGATGCGGAAATGGTCGGCGCGGCCCATCCCAATGCTCGAATGGGCAACCATCTGGCTTCGGGAAAATGCGCCTCACGCGCCGAAGATCAGCGTTGTCCATGGCGACTTCAGGATCGGGAATTTCCTCGAGGCTGACGGCCGCATCACCGCGATTCTGGACTGGGAACTCGTGCGGCTCGGCGACCCGGTCGAAGATCTGGGCTGGATATGCCTGCAGGCGTGGCGTGGCCGCCTGCCTTACATGTGTCACTTCTTCACCCGCGAGGAACTGCGCGATCGCTATGTCGCGCTGACCGGCATTGAGGTCAGCCTTGAAGCAATGCGCTATTGGGAGGTATTCGGGACATATAAGCTCGCGATTATGCACTATGCTGCCACGCACTGTTTCGAAGTCCGCGGGTTCAACGATCTGCGCATGGCCGGCATGGGCGCCCAGATCCCGCGCATGCTGCTGCAACTGGAAACAGCCATGGAGCGCGCAAAATGAAGATAGCGCTTGAGAGATTGATTGAAGGCATTATCGCGACGTTACGCGCCGACGTTATTCCGAATATTCCGGATGCCTACGCTCGCGGCCAGGCGGTTGGCGTCATCGATCTTCTGAACAATATCGTTCCAAAAATCGAGTGGGCGCGTGAACCGTTGATCAATGCCGTGGCCGAAAAGACCGCGTTGCTCAGCGAGATTACGGGGTTACTGCCGGAGGTGTCGACATTGGTCCGATCTGGGGTCCGATCTGGCGAGGCCCAGATCATATCGACAGCGGAGCTTTCGGCCGAACGGGACCGGCTCGATGCGGCGATTTGCGAGATTCTGGCGCTGCTCGGTCCGCAAAAGCCAAACCGCAATGCCGGGACGCGAGAGCAAGCGCTCGGGCTGCTGAAACGGCATATCCACGACGAGCTGGTGCAACAGATGAAACTAACCCGCAAGCCGCTCTTTGCCGAGATCGCAAGCGGTGAGGATGGCAACGTTGCGAAATAGACACAAAACTCATGCCTGAAGCGCGGCCGGCGCGTCGCCGTTATGAAGGACGGACTGAGTTTCGCGAAACAGGGAGATAGTCTAATGGGAAGTTTCGTCATGCATCGGGAAGACGAACTGATGCACCAGCCCGACCGTTCGGTTAATTTCAACGAGAGCGTCTATACGAACGGCTTCAATTCGTCTTCGCCGGTCGGCGGATGGATGCGCCTCGGTAATCGCGTGAACGAGGGCTACGCTGAATTATCCGTCTGCCTTTACTTACCGGATGGAAGGATCGCCTGCCAATTCCAGCGCCCGTCTATCGTGAAGAACGACCGGTTCGATGCGGGCGGCCTTTCCTATTCGGTGATCGAACCGTTTAAGAAAGTATCGATGACATTCGATGGCGAACTGATCATCGTCGAAGACCCGGAAGCGCTGCGCGATCCGAAGAAGCTTTTTGCGAACGCCCCGCGCCAGATCGGTCGTGTGAACTGGGTACATGAGGCAAAGTCGCCAATCCATGGCGGCCAACCGATCGATGACAGCGTGCGGACCATGTACGGTCGCGACTTCTCGCTCGGGCATTTCAACCAGCATAGCCGGGTACATGGCGAGATTCGCGTCGGCGACGAGACCTGGCCGATCGACGGGCGGGGCTGGCGCGATCATTCCTGGGGACCGCGTTATTGGCAGGCCATTTTTTATTATCGCCTCTTCATCGCGAATTTCCCGAATGGCGACGGCTTCATGCTGCTCAAGATCACGGACAAGAACGGCGTCTCACGCCGGCAGGGCGTTTTGTTGGTCGATGGTCAATATGAAGAGATTCTGGACATGGACGTAACGACGGAGTGGACCGAACGACAGGACCCGTCCAGGGTATGGCTCGGCGTTGTGACGGCCAAGCGGAAGGCCCAGATCACCGCAGATGTCATCAGGCTCGCGCCGCTGCGCAATCGAAGGGAAGCCGACGGTCAGATTTTGGTGTCGCGGATCGCTGAAGGGTTCACCTGCTTCACCTGGGATGGCCGGCAGGGATACGGCATGACCGAGTACATCGAGCGAATCGAAGGCGAGAAACTCGCCGGATACCCGCTCTAGAGCCTGATCCAGCTTCGCTGGATCTGGTTCATGACTTGTCTTTTTTGTTGAACATGATCCTTCCGAACCGGTACCCATTTTTTAGGATCATGCCCTGGACTATGCACACCTACTTGGATTTGGCCGAGGCAAATCCTTCCAGACGCGCGGCAACTTGTTCAAGGCGTGCCACCGCGTCGGAGACGTGATCGTCCGGGGATCGGCCGGCAGTTAGTCCGCGATAGACAATGTCGGTGATGTTGTCGGCGGTCTCATCGATTTCGAAATCGCCCTCGTTACGCAGAAATGCCCAGGTGCGATGCTCGATGCATCCATAGACCATATCGCGGACCAGCGACGGCGAGACATCTTTTTTCAGTTCGCCATTTGCCGCGCCGGCCTTGATGACGTCGATAATACGATGAGTGTAGGTTTGGTTGAGCTGGAAGATGCGGGTTTTCCGGTACGCCGGATCCGGTCTCAACTCCTGAAAAACAAGTCGGCTCAAGGCCGGGTCGCGCCGGATCGACATGAGGTGATGATGCACGATGAAACGGATCTGGTTCCAGGTTCCGCGTAAACTGCCGAAATGCTCTTCGTCTCGCGCCAGCATCTCTTCATACCAGTGCTCAACCACCCGAACGAGAAGTTCGCGCTTGTTGGTGAAGAAGCGATAGATGCTGCCTTCCACGACACCCGCGCGCTCGGCGATGTCGGAGATCAATGCGTCGTTGTAGCCCTTCTCGGTGAACACGGCCCGGGCAGCGAGCATGATGTCGGAAATGCGCCGCTCTGCGGGAAGACGGTTAACCTGCCGCCGAACTGCCGTCCGCGCCATTATCATTCTCCTTTTGACGACGATCCATATGTCCGTGCGCCCATGAGACGCGCCGCCGATTGTCGGTTTCGACGGCTTTTAGAAAGCAAAACTGACCGTATTCTACAACAGTGCCGAGACCGGGGTGGCCGCGGCCACGAAAGTACGGAGGGCCAGGCCAGGCGGAGTACGACGTCAGCACGCTCGGCGATACCTGCAAGGGCGGCTTCATCGTAGCCCTTTTCAGAGAAGACTTCTTGGGCTGCTTTCATGATGTCCACGACACGTCGCTCGCCTGAAAGGCGGAATACCTTCCGACGGTGGAGGCAGACTGGCTCATATTCATGCTCCTGCATTGCTTCGGAAACGGCGTGGCCGTGCGCCATTTTCTCGTTGACAAAATTGCCGGCTTCACCGTTAATGAGGAAAATTCATCATCCTCCAGGCGTACGCAAGCTTCTTTTCGATAGCCGCGGAAATTGGGGAAGAGAGAGAAAATGCGGAGGAAAGTCCTTTGAATCTAGCATTATTAGCCTGGAGCTATGCTTCGGGCCGGCGGTTCTTTGGGTTCGGGACGCGCTCCTCGATGTGCACATCTATTGCGCGCAACCTCCATTGATAAGTTCAATTCATCAGGGTATCTCGGCATGCGCGGCCACACGAGTGGGGGACGAAGCGCCGTGCTTGCACTGAGAAACGTCCAGGTCCTCTACGATCGGGCGATCGAGGCCGTTCGGGACGTATCACTTGACGTGCCGGCGGGCGCCATCGTCGCTCTTCTCGGCTCGAACGGGGCAGGCAAATCGACGCTGCTCAAGGCTATCTCAGGTGTGCTCTACCAGGAGGATGGCGAAATCGTCAGCGGCACCGTCGAGTTCGAGGGTGCCGTTATCTCCGGCCGCTCGCCGCGTGTGATCGTCGAGGGCGGGCTGCTGCAAGTTCCAGAAGGCCGCGCGCTGTTCGCCACACTTACCGTCGAGGAGAACCTGCTCATGGGTGCGATCACACGCAGCCGAGCCGAGAGCAGGGAAGGTTTGGAGCAAGTCTATGCACTGTTCCCGCGTGTCAAGGAGCGCAAAGCGCAGATCGCCGGCTATCTCTCTGGGGGCGAGCAACAGATGGTGGCGATAGGCCGTGCGCTGATGGGCGGTCCGCGCCTGCTGATGCTCGATGAGCCGTCGCTGGGATTGGCGCCGCAGATCGTTGACGACATCTTCGAAACCATCCTTGGGCTTAACCGCGACGCAGGGCTTACGGTGCTGCTGGTGGAGCAGAATGCGCAACTTGCGCTGCAGGTCGCTTCTTACGGCTACATCATCGAGAACGGCAGGATTGTGCTCGACGGCTCTGCCGAAAAGCTGCGGGCCAACGACGACGTCCAGGAATTCTATCTCGGCTTCTCCGGGGGCGAGCGCAAAAGCATGCGGGATGTTAAGCATTACAAGCGTCGCAAGCGGTGGTTGTCGTGAGTCCCTTTCTTAAACTTGACTGCGTCTCCAAGCGTTTTGGCGGATTGACAGCCGTCAACGACGTGAGCCTGACGGTGGAGCAGGGGCAGATTTACAGCCTGATCGGCCCGAACGGTGCCGGCAAAACCACCTTATTCAATCTGATCAGCGCAGTGTTTCGTCCCACCGGGGGCCGCATCCTGTTCGAGAACAACGATCTGACTCGGCTGCCGACTTACGCGCTCGCGCGGCTCGGCATCGCCCGCACATTCCAAAATCTTGCTGTGTTCAAGCACGAGACCGTCGTCAACAATCTGCTCGTCGGCATGCACGCCCACCTGCGCACCGATCCGCTCTCGGCGGCGCTGTTCTGGGGGGCGGCGCGGCGCGAGGAATTCCGGGCACGCGACCGAGTCGAGGAAATCATCGACTTTCTCGAGATCGAGGATATCCGCGATAACATCGTCGGCACGCTCTCCTACGGTCTGCAGAAGCGAGTCGAGCTTGGTCGGGCGCTGGCCGTTTCGCCGAAGCTCCTTCTGCTCGATGAGATGGTCTCAGGCATGAATCAGGAGGAGCGTGAGGACATTGCCCGCTTTGTCATCGATCTCAAGGAGGAGCTTGGCGTGACGGTATTCATGGTCGAACATGACATGGGTATCGTCATGGACATTTCCGACCGCGTCTGCGTGCTTAATCATGGACGCAAGATCGCGGAGGGAACGCCGGCGGAGGTAGTTCAGAACCCGGCAGTGATCGACGCCTATCTCGGTAAGGGGCGAGTCGTGGCATGATCCTCGATCATCAGACTATTGCAGGGATGACCATGCCGCAGGTGCTCAAGCGGCGCGCCGAGATACAGGGCGACGCTCTGGCGCTCCGTGAGAAGGATCTCGGCCTTTGGCGGAAGTCCAACTGGAAAGACTATTACGAGACGGCGCGCCGTTTCGCGATCGGGCTTTATGTACTTGGTTTCCAACCCGGCGACCGGCTCGCGGTAGCGAGCGACGATACTCCAGAATGGCTCTACGCCGACCTGGGGGCGCAGATGATCGGCGGTGCCTGCCTCGGGATCTACCCAACCAACCCATGGCCCGAGTTGCAATACATCGTCCGCCACTCTCGCGCAAAGATCGTCGTCTGCGGCGACCAGGAACAGACCGACAAGGTTCTCGATGCGCAGCGTTTCGAAGGCGGTCTGCCCGATATGGTGATGATCGTCTGCGTCGATATGAAGGGGATGCGGCACTACACGCAGGAAAATCTGATGTCCTTCGAGGCTGTTCTCGATCTTGGCGCCAGCCAGGAATCCGAGATCGGCCCGCTGGTCGATGCCGTGCTCGCGTCAGGGAAGCCCGAAGACATTGCCGTTATCGTATACACGTCCGGCACGACGGGCATGCCGAAGGGCGCGCAGCTCAGCCACCGCAATATGCTGCACACCTCGATAGAAACCGCCGCTGTTCACGGACTCAATCGTGATACTTACTCCGTGCTTTGCTACCTGCCGTTATGCCACGTCGCCGAACGTGGATTCTCCACCGTGATGCAGCTCGTCACCGGTTGCGTCGTGAGCTTCGCCGAGTTGGTCGATACCGTCGTGACCAATCTTCGGGAGATCGCACCGAAGGGCTTTCTGGGCGTGCCACGCATCTGGGAGAAGATGCAACAGAGCATCTACTACCGCGCCAAGGATACCACTGCATTTCAGCGGCGCGTGTTCGAGACGTGCATTCGCCTGGGCCGGCCGATAGCGGAGCGGCGTGTGGCCAATGGCGGCGAGTTGGCGGGGGTCGGCGATCGGTTCGCCTTCGCGCTGCTCTGGCTGGTAGGCTTCCGCAGCCTCCAGCACTTCCTCGGGCTCAATCGCGTCCGTGCCGGCTTCTGTGGCGGCGCAACCGTGTCGTCGGAAGTATTGCTGTTCTTTTGGATACTCGGCGTGCCGCTCTATCAGATCTACGGCATGACGGAGAGTGCGGGTGTCGCCTATTCGCAGCGGCCTGGATGCACCCGCATCGGCTGCTCGGGCATGGCGATCTCAGACATCGAGCATCGGATCGCCTCTGACGGTGAACTCCTTTTGAAGGGCCCGAGCGTGTTTCGCGGCTATTTGTTTGACGAGGCGGGAACGGCGCTCGCGCTCGCCGACGGCTGGCTCCATACCGGCGATATCGTCACCACCGAGGATAACGGCGAGCTTCGCGTGCTTGACCGCAAGAAGGATATTTTGATCACGTCCGGCGGCAAGAATATCACGCCGTCGCTGATCGAGAACGCGCTCAAAGACTCGCCTTATATTCGCGAAGCAATTCTTCTCGGCGACGGCCGCCATTTTCTTTCAGCGCTGATCCAGATCGATCTCGATACGACCGGAAAATGGGCGCAGGAACGCAACATTCAATACACCACCTACCGTTCGCTGGCGCAGAACGAGGCCGTCCGCGATCTGGTCGAGGGTGAGGTGAAGCGTGTCAACGATCGTTTCGCCCGTGTCGAGAACATCAGAAAATTCGTGATCCTGCTGAAGGAGCTCGACCATGACGACGGCGAGCTGACGGCGACGATGAAGGTCCGCCGCCGTATCATCGAACAGAAATTCTGCGATGAGATCGCATCGATTTACGGGGAGGCGGCGTGATGGATCTTCTAGCGCTGCTCGTCTCTGCCGGTCTTGTTTCTGGCGCCGCCTACGGGTTGATCGCGATGGGCTTCGCGCTGATCTACAAATCGACCGGGGTCGTTAACTTCGCCCAAGGCGAGATGGTCATGCTGACTGCGTATATCGCGTTCTCGCTGGCCAATGCGCTCGGTCTTTCGTTTTTGCCGCTGATTCTCATCACCATTCCGCTCTCGATGGCGATCGGACTGGCGGTCGAGCGTATCTTTATCCGGCCGATGTTGGGCGAACCCGTGTTCGCAATCGTCATGGTGACTGTCGGTCTCGCGGTGATCCTGCGCGGGATCATCATTATGATCTGGGGTTCAGAACCTTATAATTTCACCGCCGGCATCTCCACGGTCGTAGTTAAAATCGCCGGGGTGCCTTTCTATCCTGCGCAGCTGTATCTGATCGCCGCGCTGGCCGTTATCACCTTGCTGGCGTGGCTATTTCTCCATTTTACCCGCATGGGCATTGCGATGCGCGCGGCGGCGGCCCACGAAACCGCAGCCTTGCTGGTCGGCGTCAGTGTCAGCCGTGTCCATGCTCTGGCCTGGATGTTGTCTTCGGGGATTGCCGCTGTAGCGGGACTACTCTACGCGGTTAATTTCAAGCTCGCTCCCGATCTCTGGTTTCAGGGCTTGAAATCCTTTCCGGCAGTCATTTTAGGCGGCATCGATTCCGTCGTCGGCGCCGCGCTGGCCGGTCTCATCATCGGCGTCATCGAGAATCTAGCGCAGGGCTATATCGGGCAAGGCATGCGCGAAATTGCGGGCTTCGTCGTTATCATTGTAGTGCTGATGGCCTTTCCTTATGGGCTTTTCGGGAATCGAGACATCGAGCGGGTGTAAGCTGTGCGCACTGGACACTTCAAGGAAAAAACAGGCCAGCTCGTCGCACTGAGCGACAGCAAGGTTGTCTGGGGCTGGACCATCGCAGCAATCTCCACGCTGCTGCTGATGCCGTTTCTGATCGGAAACTACGGCCTCGCTCTCGTGGTGTCGGCGCTCATCGCCGTCATCGGTGCCGTTGGGTTGAACGTGTTGACTGGAACAACCGGATTGATCTCGCTCGGTCAGTCCGGTTTTCTCGCCATCGGCGCTTATACAAATGCTATCTTGCTTAGCGATTGCGGGCTCCCGGTTTGGATTAGCCTGCCCGCTGCGGGAGTCAGCGCGGCGCTCGTCAGCATTCTGGTTGGCATTCCCTCGCTGCAACTCAAGGGACTCTACCTGGCGATCACCACGCTCGCTTTCTCGTTTATTATTGATCATGTGATCCTCTATGCGGATGGACTGACGCATGGACCGAACGGCATCTTCGTGTCGGGCGCACAGATCTTCGGAATCGATTTGCAGAAGGGCAAGCCGTTGTACTATCTGGCGCTTGGCCTGACGATCGCGACAATATTTGCAGCGCTCAACATCTCGCGTACCCGCATCGGCCGCGCCTGGATGGCGATCCGCGATCATGATATCGCTGCTCGGGTGATGGGTATCGACCTCGTGCGCTACAAGCTGCTCGCTTTTGCCATCAGTTCGTTCATTGTCGGCGTGGCCGGCGCGCTTATGTCGCTGCAAATTCGCTTTATCAACATCGACGTCTTCGCGCTGATTTTGTCCATCGAGGCGCTCGCGATCATCATCCTGGGTGGCCTCGGCTCGATAGCGGGCGCCGTACTCGGCGCCGTTTTCCTTTCATTCCTGCCAGAGACGATCCGGCTCTTCTTCGCAATGTTCGGCGATCCGAATTCGACGTTTTATACCGACTACGTCTATGAGATCCGCGGCATCGCCTATGGTGTCGTTATCGTCATGTTCCTCCGATTTAAGCCGGAGGGTCTTATCGGCGTATGGCGAGACGCGCGCAAATACTGGAGTAACTGGCCACTCGCGTATTAAGAACCCGCTTGCACAAACTTGAGAGGAAGGCATGAAGACAACAATCTCTTCGCTCGTAACTGTTCTGCTGCTGTCAACGGCGGCGTATGCTGCCGATCCGGGTGTCACCGACACAGAGATCAGAGTTGGCGACGTCAACATAATGACCGGTCCCGCGGCCTTCGTCGGTAGAGGCGTATCACTCGGTTCGAAGATAGCAGCGGCCGAGATCAACGCGGCCGGAGGCGTCAACGGTCGCAAGATCGTCATAATAACCGAGGATGACGGATACATCCCGTCGCGCTCGTTCCAGGCGCTCACCAAGCTTATCGAGGTCGATCACATTTTTGCGCTGAACGGTACGTCAGGAACGGCCAATGTTCTGGCCATGATGCCGCTAATCGTCGAGAACAATCTGCCAACGGTAGTCACGACGGCACCTGCCGAATTGGTCTATAATCCAGTGCGGCCGTCTGTCTTCACGATCGGTGCCACCTATTCGGACGCGTTTTACGCTCAACTCAAATACATCCACGACAATGCGTCGCCACCCAACCCGGTCTACGGTCTGATCCGGCAGGACGACGATTTCGGCAAGGATGTCGAGCTTGGCTATGACCGCGCCGTGAAGGAGTTCGGCGCTAAAGACGCTCTTCGGCTGAGCTTCAAGAAGGGGACCAGCAACTTTTCCGCGGAGATGGCGCAGATGAAGAATGCCGGCGTCAACGTGCTCGCCAACGGAGCGATTTTTGCTGGTGCGGCGAACGTGCTGTCGGAAGCGCGCAAGCTCAACATGGATATCAAGACCGCCGGCGTCTGGAGTGAGGGCATCTTGGCCTCGGCGGCGCTCTCCGCGCCGGCCGGCTACGACTACATGGTGGCCGATTACGTGGCGTTGGCGGGGCCGGCGACGGAGAGGTTCAAAACAATGGCGAAGCAGTTTGTGACTCCCGAGGAACTCGCTGCTGCGAGCCGTTATACCTACGCGACCTATGTCGGCCTGAAGACCCTTGCGCATGCAATGCAACAGTGCGGCAAAGAATTGACGCGGGCTTGCACGATCGAGAAGCTCAAGTCGGTAAAGAATTTCGACACCGGCGGCCTCAGCGCTCCCATCAGCTTCGATAACAAGAAGCAGCTAGGAGGGAGCGCCGTCGCGGTCTATCAATTCAATATCAAGGAAAAAGCCTTCAAGGAACTGAAGGGCTTTCAGCAATATTGAGCGGTGCGTGAATCCGTTGCGTAAGCGCAGCGGATTCACGTATTCATCCCGTTAAAATCGGTCTGGCAGATTTCACCGGTCTGTTCATGGGACATCGGCAATTCCGCGGCGGGCGATCGTTTCGGGCCGGGTTCGTTGTCGTGACGTCCTTACCAAGGCGGGATGTGGTCGTCTTCCGCTGCGGCAACTGCGATCACACACGGATCTTATTTAAGTGATCATCAGTTCGTCGGCACAGGTCTCGGCTCCGGAGCCGGTGCAGAAGGTCCCATTCCGTTTGCGCGCCCCGCCCGTCTGCTTCTCGCTATCATCGCGCTGGAAGGACAAAGATTTGTCCGGGATGAATCAGGTTCGGATTGCGGATCTGTTCCCGGTTCGCCTTGTAAATGACGGCGTAGCGCGTGCCCACACCATAGGTCTGGCGGCTGAGGCGCCAGAGGCTGTCGCCGCGGGAGACGGTAGTGGTTGCGATCTTCGGCACGACCGCGGTGGAGGGCGAGCCTTCGTCCGGCAGAACGGTCGCCACGGCGGCCGCCAGTTGCGACTGCTGTGCAGCGGCAATGTCCGGCGGCTTGGAGGCTTTGGCCTGCGCCGGCACGGACGCCGTGACCATCGTGTCGGGCACGTTGAAGGGTACCTCGGCGCGTGCGCGCACAGCGCCCGAATTTGGCTCCATCTCGTCCAGCCGGACGCGGTAGCTGCCGGGCGCGACCCCTTGATTGATCGTGACCGCAAAACGTCCATCCGCGCCGGCCGTTACTGACGCAACAAAGGCATCGTTGAGATAAAGCCTCACCGCGACGCCGGGGCGCGCGCGGCCGCTCGCGTGGAACTTGCCGCCTGGCTCGATTTCGACCGATTCCACCGCTACTGCGCCGGCCATCGGCTTTGGCGCAGGCGGTTGCGACAGCACGACGGTGGGTTTGCCCGGCGTCATCAGCGCCACGACCGGTCGGTCGGTCGGGTTCGGCTCAATCGCCACCGCCACGCTCTGTTTGGACGTGGCCTGCTTGCCGTCCGGCTGCTTGGAGCGCAACGTCAGATCGTAAGTGCCTGAGGGAAACCGGGGTGGGACCATGACGAATTGTCCGGATTGATCCGCGACCGCGCGATCGTGCAGTTCGCCGTTACGCAGCAGTTCCACTGTTGCGCCCGGCGTCGCCCGGCCCGCGATTACCGCTTCGCCCGTCGGCTCGATGCGGGCAACGTCGAACGTCGGCACGCCGTCGTCGCTGTCCGGCGGGACGGGCGATCCGGCCAGCGCGGCCGCCACCGCGTCTGCTTTTGCTTGCGCCGCTGCGATCGCGTCCGGACCCTGATCTTGCGCGCCCGGTGCTGGCTTGGAGACCACCGGCGTGGCGGTTGCGGCCTTGGTGTCAATCGGCGGCTCGCGGCGGAAGTGTTGGATCGCGAAGACAAGCGGGATACCACAGGCCGCAACAAGCGCCAGCAGGACCATTCGGCTCATCGACGTGGCGGTCATGATGTTCGTCCATCGGCCGGAGCGTTACCTCGTCGGCAGTATACAGCGTTTTCCAGCCAAGTGGGGACCGGTTCTGCGCGCCAAGAATGCGCGACTAAAGGAGGGGGCAGGCTCCGAGCGACGCGAACGCGGCAAGCCGTCAAAGATGACACACGCCGGAAATTGGCGGTGGCGGGTGTTTTGGCCCGATAAACGCTCGTTTCGACCATTCCTAGCACCGGCGGTCGTTGGCAAAGTCTTGGCAGGCCGGTCGAAGGCGCGCCGCACGCCGCCGGGAGCGGATCCGCAATCCGAACCTGATTCCATCCCGGTGCGTCTCGGCAGTTCGGAATCCTGGGCTGGCGCCTCAGCTATCCCGGGTTCAGCACGAGCGCCACAAACTGCCGGCTCCATTCAGTCGGCGGATCGCGCAGCCGCCGCTCGATGCCGTTGCCGCGACGCCGGGCACCGCAGCGCTCTCTAAAATAGAATTTAATGGTCTCGGCGGACTGCGAACCTACCTCAGCAACACTTTCGGGTTCCAGTACATCATGGTGGTACTTCCTCGCGTCGAACACCTCGGTCGCCTTCGCATCGTTCGTGGTCTTGGCCTGGCCTACCGCTTCACCTGCGCATATGGACGGTCGGCCGCGTTCGCGCAACGCGTAGGCTTGGCCTGTTGGTGAGATCTATCGGGAAGACGAATTTGGAGACGCTCACGCGCTGCAAATCGTTTTGCAGAGCATTGGGGATTGGGGCGCGAGAAATGGCGCGGCGAGATTTTACGTTAGCGCGATTGCTCTTCACGGCGGCATTTCTTTGCGCCCCGCCAGCGCCCGTGGATACGCGAACGCAAAGCTAGAGGCGAAGCGCGCGCAATTGGAGGGTGGGGCGGCAGACCCATTGAGCCGTGGCGCTATCGAGCTTGCCTGCGATCAGCCCGACAGCGTTGTGACATGCAAAACGATTCTGATTTCTGACGAAGGCTGAAAGGAAATTTTGATGAGGCTTTGCGGCGCAACGATTACAATTCTTTTTGTGTTTGTAATGACATCGGGATTTGCAGCCCCGATTGAAAGGGCCACTGATTCGGCCGAGTGCAAGGGGGCCGTTGCGCGTCTGCTTGAAGCGACCGATGCAAGTTTCGACCACTATTCGCCTTCAGGCGAAAACGTGTTCTTTAGAAGCCCCAAAAGTGTGCTGAGTTGCAAGAGCCATGGGCTTACCGGCATTTCCCTCACGTGGGATGCGGGTGACTTTCCGCCGAACGAGTGGTTCGGGCAACTCGTGAAGGCAGGCAAAGCGGTAACGGGGGCCGATTTGAAACAGCTGGAATCGGCTTCCCGTCTGTGCCATCGCTCGGCACTGAAGGACAAAACAGAACCAGTGGATATCGAAATCCCGAACGCGAAAATCGAATGTCAGGCTTTCACGCGTGACGGGGGTGGCGTCAACATTCGTATTTGGACAAACGACGCTTTGTTTGTGTCGCCCGTGCTGAATGAACGGTGACTCGCCGTTCTGATGTCCGACAAAAGCCCGCCTCTTTCGAGACGGGGCTTTCCGCTTAAGGCCGCGTTTTTCGAAGACGGCTGTACCGTTCGCTGCCAAAGGTTGTGCGGTGCAACAAGAAGCTATTTTTTAGGAACCAAGATAGGAACCCCGTTCGCGGCGACAGTCCTTTCTTCTCTACTGGGATGGCCCGCGATGGCGAGGCACGTAACGGCAAAGCACGCGATCTCCACATCGCGCGCGATCCCAGGGACCCCGGAAATCCATACAGTGAGCGGTATGATTTCATGAGTTGGAGCGCCTGCCGAAGGCGGCTGGGGCGCCCGTGCCGACTGGACTTGTCAGCCCATCCCTGCGCACCCCTTCGGATTCTAGTCCAGCGTGTCGCGTTTCGAATTGCCGGAGTCTCGCGGTCGGATTATCTTCATGCAGACCATTCATATCTTGCCTCTGGACGAGACCATCACTTTGGATATCATCCCTCTATTGCGGCGAGCCTGCTTTCTAGCAACAAGATAGAACGGGAGGACGACATGGCCGAGAGCGTTTATAAAGTCATTGAGCTGATTGGGACCAGCAAAGATTCGTGGGAAATGGCAGCAAAGGCAGCGATTGATAGAGCCGGAAAATCGCTCCGGGATCTCCGCGTTGCTGAAGTTGTTGAGCTTGACTTACAGATGGACGACGGGAAGATCGAAGCGTATCGAGCCAAGCTCAAAGTCTCCTTCAAATTCGAAAGTTAGTATTCCGCAACGGTCTCTGCTAGGCCCTAGGCGGCCTTTGCGCGCTCGTCTCTGCATCTTAAATTTCCATTTCCGGCCTGGGCGGAGACCGGTTCGATGACTGGGTGGTGGGTCGCCAGAGAGAAATCCCGGCGGACAGTTCTTCTGTTGTCGGCCGTGAAGAATGTTTCCGAACGCTATTTTAAGCGAAGCGGGGCGCCAAGACGGCGCGAGCAAGGATTAGCAACAAGACGTGCAAAAGCTCCTCGAACCAGCGCAGGAGCAGGCTGAAGTTGTAGCCGGCGGCGGCGAGCACGGCGTTGACGCGGTCACCGTCGCGGCCTTTGAGATGGTTGCGGCGCATCCGGTGGTCGTCCTTGAGATGGCCGATCACGGGCTCGACGGCGGCGCGGCGGCGCATCTCGCGACGGATGGCTTTGGTGACACGGCGGACCTGGCCGCTGATCCAGACCTTGAAGTGGTCGGGATAGGTGTGGCCGCGATAGCCCTTGTCGCCGTGGATGCGGTGCACCGCGACACCTGTGAGCTTTTCCAGGTCGGCGATGACGGGACCGAGCGTGTGGCCGTCATACGGGTTGCCGTGCAGCGCCTTGGCGTGCAGCACGAACTGCCCGCCCTTGGGTGAGGTGACCGGGGTCACGATTGAGACCTTGCAGCCGAACTCGTAAGGCGTCCGGGCCTTGCCTTTGCCGATGCACTCGACCTCCGGGGCATGCAGCGAATAGACCTTGGGTCCGCGCTGGCGCTGCTCTTGATGACGAACCCGCAGTGCGAGATCGAGCAGCGGGCCAAAGCATTCCTCGCGCGTGGAATCGTCCTCGATCTTGCGGCGGATATCGCGGATGACGCGGCCGAGCCGGGTGCGCAGGAATTTGAGCTCGCGCCGGGCGCGCTTGAACTGGTGGGCGTGCGTATAGCGTCCCACCATGATGGCGGCGCGTTTGGCCACCCGCAAATAGCTCTGGCGCAATTCGATGCCCTCGCGTTTGGCCAGGACGACCAGCTTCTCGATCGCGCGGTGAATGAGCCGCGCATCGGTCGGATGCGCAATCGCCTTTTCCTGCACGGTGGTGTCCACCACCACGCGCTCGAGATCCCTGGTCTCGATCGCCTTGGTCCGGTGCGCGACCGAAAGGCTTTCCTGCAGAAGCGCCGCAGTCTGCTCCTCACCCAGCCGCTGGCGCCAGCGCGTCAGTGACGAACGATTGAACGGCGCCGCGTGCTGGAACACCACTTCCCCGCAGAAGTACTGGAAATACGGATTCTCCACCCAGCGGTCGCATAGCGCTTCATCCGACAGATCGTGCATGTGCTTGAGGATGAGCAGTCCGGCCACCAACCGCGTCGGCAATGGTGGCTGGCCTGGGCCAACCCGACAGACCGAACCGAAGCGTCCGGCCAGGAAGCTCCAGTCGATTTCCGCCGCCAGACCTACCAGCGGATGGCGAAGGTTGATGATCGTCTCCAGAGATGGACCAAACAGATCGTCCTGACGATCGTCGCGCGGCTGGCTCACGGCTTCCTCCGACAGCGAATCTGTCGTCAAAGGAATCACAAAACGTCGAAATCCGGAATCCCAAAACGCAAGAAAATCGAGACCCGCCCCCGGCTTTCTTGCAAAATCGAATACTCGTTCAGGTCAAATCACTCCGACGTATCAATCGCTTCCGAATTTTTCACGGCCGACTCTGTTCCCCGCACAGATTGACGCCTGAAGAGTCACTCCCGCCTCTGCAAGAGGCGGGGCGAAGAACTCCGTTCGATAGCACGGACCAGAAATTATAGGTCAGGGTGATGCCTGCTGACGGCAGGGACACTGCCGTTTAAATTGCTAAGCGGACTTGGCAGGTGCCGACCGGCAGCTTGATCGGCAGGCTATACTTTTTCCGTACGCCAGCAATGTGACGCCGCCCTTGTCTCCACTCGATCATCTTATCTCCACACAACGCGATGCCGACTGGAACTCCATCCTCGAATGTCTTTGTCGCCTTGGGAAAATTTCCCCGGCCCGTTTGCGGCGATTGGCTTTAAGGGCATTCATCGAATGATCGCTGATCACTGCGAAACCCATCGTCGCTTTCAAAGCGGGCTTCACCATTCCTTGAATGTCGGTTCGATGCATCCCCCGCAGACCCAAGGAAAGGTCCAATCGGCCGTACGCTTGGCGCTGTCGGGGATATACTTGCTCCAGGCATCGGCTCGGACCGGATTGATTGACTGCCAAATGACGTCAAAATTCCCGGAAAAATTTATTTTGCCTATCATGACTGGCTTGGAAAGATGATGATTGGTGTTCATCACAACCTCGAAGCCGCTCGGCGCCTTGATTCGTTGACCGTACATGGCCTGGCGGACTGCATCGACGTCGGTGGTGCCCGCTTGGGCAATGGCTTGCGCCCACATCCTGAAGCCAATGAAGGTGGCTTCCATCGGGTCATTTGTAGTTTTGTCTCGTTGCTCGTTGAAGTCCGCCCACATTTTGATGAACGCTTCGTTTTCCGGTGACTTGATCGACTGGAAGTAATTCCAGGCCGCCATGTTCCCGACTGGAAAGATGTCCGCACCGAGCAATTCGCGCTCGCCGATCGAGAAGGCCATGACCGGAATTACGTTGGCGTCTACCTGTTGGGCTACGAGTTCCCTGTAGAGGTACGTATTTGCATCTCCGTTAACGGTTGATATGACCGCTGTCTTTTTTCCCTCCGAACCGAAGGCTTTGATCCGCTCGACGATCCCTCGCCACTCGGAATAGCCGAACGGCGTATAAATCGTCATAATGTCGTCGGGCGATACCCCCTCTGCGGTAAGGTACGCGCTCAAGATTTGGTTGGTCGTCCGCGGATAGACGTAGTCGGTGCCGAGCAGAACCCATCGGCGAACTTCGCCGCCTTCCTTGCTCATCAAATATCGAACGGCCGGAATTGCCTGCTGGTTGGGCGCGGCTCCTGTGTAGAAAATGTTTCGCGAGCTTTCTTCACCTTCGTATTGCACCGGGTAGAAGAGCAGGCCGTTCAGTTGCTCGAAGATCGGCAGGACGGATTTGCGGGAGGCGGAGGTCCAGCAGCCGAACACGACCGCGACCTTTTCCTTCGTAAGTAACTCCCGGGCGTTTTTGGCAAAGAGGTCCCAATCGGACGCCGGATCAACGACGATCGGTTCCAGTTTCCGTCCGAGCAGCCCACCTTTCTTGTTTTGGTCCGCTATCAGCATGAGGACTGTGTCCTTGAGTACCGCTTCGCTGATTGCCATGGTGCCGGACAGAGAATGCAGAATACCAACTTTGATGGTATCTTCGCCTGCACGAGCTGCTGGAACGACGAGCACGCGCTGCAAAACCAGCAATCCCATCGCGAGACGTAGTAGGACCGAAGCTGACTTCATGTCGATGCCCCGACGAGCTCGAAAATGCGGGTTTCCTTTGTCATGCCCTTGGCAATGACCGACTCAAAGGGTCTGAACTGGAAGCTCTGCTTAACCCGCAAATAGACGGCTTCGCTCACAAGGATAGCGGTCCCAAACTGCTTGTTCAGCCCTTCGAGGCGCGCCGCCAGATTTACCGTATTGCCGAGGGCCGTGTAGTTCATGCGTTCGGTCGACCCGAGGTTGCCGACGACGGCCTCCCCGACATGAATGCCAAACCGTGTGAAAAATGGCTTCAGACCCTCAGTTTCAAATTGGGAGTTGAGCTTTTCGGAGGCCAGTCTACCCGCAAGAGCCGCCCGGCAGGCTCGCTCGACGTGGTCAGGCTGTGGGTTGGGCGCATTCCAGAACACCATCACCGCGTCGCCAATGAACTTGTCGATTGTTCCACCTTCGGCGTGGAAAGCCTCCGTAAGCGCGGAGAAATAGCGCGACGTTTGGTGCATGAGAATGTCGGGGTCGGCGGACTCGGCGATAGTCGTAAAATCCCGGACGTCGGTGAAAACGACGGTAATCTCCTCTCGGACTCCGCCGAGCTCTGTGGAGATGGCATTATCGATGACCCGCTGGACAAGCTCCTTGGGGACAAAGTGAGCGAACGACCATATGGCGCGCTGCGCAAGCTTCATCGCAATGCCGAGTTCGTGAATTTCCTCAATGCGTGATGTGACCGGCGAGGGATCGGGCGCAGCCAGCTTCTGGAGTTTGACTGCCTCAGCCGTTATGTTTTTCAAGGATCGAGACATTCCGCCGCCAAATATCCAAACGACCGGAATAAAGGCAGCGCTGGCGACAATTGCGAAGATCAATCCGGTGAACTGGAGCCTCCGAACATCTTGGGCAAAGTCTTCTTGGGCCGCCAGCAACAATATGTTGGCTTTGTACTGCTCACCCAGAGTGAATTTCGCCATCCTGAACAGATAGTCCCGTCCTTCGTCGTCACGAATACTTCCGTCGTAGTGGTCGCGACCATCCGACCTTCGCAAGACTGCCGCCACGACCCCGGAGTTGATCTCCTTGATGTTTGGCAATTGCGGTTGGGATGGATGTGTCATCGCATCGACAACGAATTGTGCAAAATTGGGGTGGGCTATAAGCGAGCCGGCCGAGTCGAAGATCAAGACGATACCGTGCTCGCCAGGCCGCTGCGCCTGGACGAAATCGCTGAAGGTATCGAGCTTGAGATCGGCGGCAAGGACCCCGGGTACTTTGCCTCGCAAGGGTGAGCTAACCGTGATTACTGGAGCGCCGATGGTGAAAGAAAGATAAGGCGATGAGACCAGCGGTCGGTCGGCTTTCATCGTCTCACGATACCAAGGCCGCTTGCGCGTATCGTATCCGTATTTCCACAGATCAAGTTGCCCGACTTCGTTGCCTTGCTGATCTTCAAAAATTCGTCGCATGGGCAGTTCGCCACTAGGGCTGGGGCGGACCAAACTGATGGCGTTGATGGCGCCAGGCGTCGCGCGTAACATCCCCCGCTGTTCATCGTTTAGTTCGCCAATGCGCCGCACCTGCAACCAGGCGCCGTTTTCGAAACCGGCATAAATACTGTCCATTTGGGGCAGTTCCTGCAGTGCGGCTTTGAATAGTGGGATCGCGCGGCCGGTCTCGGTTCTTTCATTTGAATCGGCTATACTTGAACTGGTCGCGAGCACATTCACCAACGAAGTTATAGCGGTTATCTCCGCCTGAAGGCGCCCGAAGGCTTCCGAACTGGTCGCGTCCATATAGGCAGACGCTGCTTCCCGCGTGGCCCAATGAAGAGCCCGGACCTGAATAGCGATCAGCACCGCGGTTAGAGCGACGATAAACGCCATCACCGCATAGGTGATTGAGGTTCGAAATGTAAACATCCCGCGTGCCTTCCCCAATCGTAAAGGATGCAGCCCGTAGGTGACGTCGACGCGCAACTTGTATTACATTACGGCATAGCTCGTGGAGATTAGAACACAGATCAAGCTACGCAACTGTTGTTCGCATTTGCAGGTCGCGACGTTACGGGTCTTGGCTGCGTGAAAACTCCAAATTGAATTTCCCGCATTTGATAAAAAGAAAACCGGCGAGCGGTTCTTGGCGCTCGCCGCCTACTTGATGCCACCACGACAACGCGGAGCCGCCTATGAACATTCGTCCGCGGGACTAGCCACCACCAGCTTTCACGCGTGGCGGGTTTTTCATATCCAACAGCGGCACCGGGTTGTCCGGGCGTTGAAGGTCGGGCCGCCAGTCGGTTGAGGCGCCTCCCGGGACCCGCTTGATGCTAGGATAGTCAACGACCGACTTGTTGAACTCCATCACAGTCGGATAGATCAGCGCCAAAACCCAGCCGTTGTCTTGCCCGGCGTACTTACCCGGCGAGGCTGTGGGTAAACGTGACGACACCGCGCCGTTGAATGCCATGTCGTATTTCTCAAAGGGATCCATGGTGAGATTGTAAATGGAACCGATGCTGCCAAGGTTCTGCTCTGGGCCGAGCCACGTATCCTTGGCCGTCCAAAGGTACTTCCAAGCAATGTTGACATCAGGGTTCGTCGGATCACCGGCGACGTCGGTCCGTGCTCCCATAAAGTTCTCGCCATCGATGTAGATCCAAGATCTCCGCGCAGAGTGCCTCGCATTCCCCAGGATGTAGTCGCTGTTATCGATGCTGTCGAAGTAAATTGGCCTGCCATTGTTGTCGGTCCACCCGCCGTGCGGCGGCGGGGTCAGCCCGACCATCTTGGCAAGCGTTGCCCAACAGTCAATGTGCGACATCATTTCATCGTATTTCGCCCCGGTAGGAATGTGCTGAGGCCACCACATCAAGCCGGGCACGCGCCAGCCACCTTCAAACGCTGAACCCTTCTCGCCGCGGAAAGGCGAGGTGCCCGCGTCAGGGTAAGCGTCCTGCCATGCACCGTTATCCGCCGTCAGGATGACGATTGTGTTGGGCGCCTCTGCGCGGATCGAATCCATGATACGGCCGACGTCGTCGTCGAGTTCAAGTAGCGAATCCGAGTAGTCGCCGAGGCGCGACTTACCGACGAACTTCGGCGCGGCATTTGTCGGATTGTGCATCTTCAGGAAATTAACGTCCATGAAGAAGGGCTTGGAATCGTTGGCGTGCTTCTTGATGTATTCGATTGCATAGTCGGACTGACGAACGTCAAAGTTGGCGATGCCTTCGTAGGTGATGTATTCGTCCCGTTTTGCCGGTTGACCGGCGACGCCCTCCCATTCGTACATGTTCACAACGTCGAAGTACTCCTTCGAAAACTCTGGATTGTATGAAGGAAACCACGGATGGAACCACTTGGAGGTGTCGGCATAAGTATAGACACCCGGGTAGTACGCGGCGAATGCCTTCATCTCGTCGAAGCCGTGTTCGATCGGATAGGATGAGGGCTTGTCACCGAGATGCCATTTGCCGGAAAAGTAGGTTGAATAGCCGTTCTTCTGAAAGAACTCCGCGATAGTCGGCGTTTCTTTTTTAAGGGCATTCTCATCGCCTGGGGCGACTACAATTGAGAGCGCCGAACGGATTGGAATGCGCCCAGTAATAAACGAAGAGCGGCCTGCCGTGCAGCTCGCCTGACCGTACCAGTTTGTGAACGTCGCGCCTTCCTTGGCGATCCGGTCGATATTTGGTGTCGGGTGCCCGAGCGCCGCGCCACCTCCCGAATAGGCGCCAAAATCGTTCCAGCCCGTGTCGTCGGTCATGAGCATTACGACGTTCGGCTTTTTCTGCGCCATAGCCGGCTCGGCCGCGAAAACCAGAGTACCCAGCATTGACATCGCCAGTATCGAAATCTCCATGCGGTACTTGGGACCATCCTTACCCGCTTTCATGGTTTTTCCTTTCACTCGAAGGGGCGCCCGAGAGGGACGGAGAGGGTGTCCAATGAGCCTAAGCGGCGCTTCAGGCCTCCACTATGCGGAAACGGCAGAAAAGATCTCGCGGAATCCGGCGCTCGATGGCGCGGCATATTCCGCACCGGCTCGAATTGTGAGGACGTTGATATGATCACTGCGCGCATCAACTGCCGCTTCAACTGGGATGGCTCCGCCATCGGGCGGTACTGATCTAATTTCCCATCTCCAGAAAACTTCAAGCCCCGGCATGGTCCAGGGCGCCTTTTTGTAGCCGCCTTGGCGGAATTATAGATCACGCGGATGTCGCAGTCGGGTCCATTTTCGGACGTCGAGCCGCATCGCAGCCAGGTCCGGTTGTCCCTGGTGGTCTCAACCGGTCGACGCAACACTTTATCTTAGAGGGAAAAGATGGAGTGTGGGATGGAACGAAGATTTCATAGAGGTTTTACTGCGGCAGAGAAGACGGAGTTATGGGATCGCTGGAAGCGCGGGGAGTCGCTGAAGGCGATCGGGAGAGCTTTTGGTAAGGAGTCATCGTCGATTTATTTTCTGGTGGCTCCGCACGGTGGGATTCGTCCCGCGGAGCGGCGTCGCTCCAGGTTGGCATTGACGCTTGCGGAACGCGAGGTGATTTCCAGGGGTGTTACGGCCCATCAATCGGCCCGGTCGATCGCAAAGCTACTTGGCCGCGCACCCTCGACGGTGAGCCGGGAAATGAGCCGCAATGGCGGCTATAATCGTTACCGAGCGACACTTGCGGACGAGAATGCGTGGGCGCGATCTCGTCGTCCAAAATGCTGTAAGTTGGCGATCAATTCGCGGCTTCGGCGGTCAGTGGCAGGGAAGCTCAGATTGGATTGGTCACCCGAGCAGATAGCCGGTTGGCTGAAGAGGACGCATTCTGAAGACGAGTATAATCAGGTGTCACACGAGACCATCTATCGCAGCCTGTTTGTCCAAGCGCGCGGCGTACTCAAGAAAGAGCTGCTTCGCCATCTTCGATCGAAGCGCTCGATGCGTCGCTCCAGGCCGGTTGATCCGAATGGCGATAGACGGGGATATATGAAGGATGCCGTCTCAATCCGTCAGCGACCGGCGGCGGTTGAAGATCGAGCGGTGCCTGGCCATTGGGAGGGCGATCTGCTGTCCGGGCCGAACAACACCTACATCGCGACCTTGGTCGAGCGTCAAACGCGTTACGTGATGTTGGCCAAGGTGGCAGGCAAGGATACCCGGACGGTAGTCACAGCACTCATCAAGCAGGCAAAGAAGCTACCAAAGGAGCTGTATAAGTCCTTGACCCGGGACCGGGGCAAGGAACTAACGGCTCATCGTCGATTTACGTTGGCGACCAACATCGACGTCTATTTTTGCGATCCGCAAAGCCCGTGGCAGCGCGGATCGAACGAGAACACCAATGGCCTGCTGAGACAGTACTTTCCTCAGGGCACCGACTTGTCGGTGCATTCGCAAGCCCATCTGAACAAAGTGGCTCGTCAGCTAAACGAACGACCACGTGAGACCTTGCAATTTGAAACCCCAGCAGAGAGATTTAACGCCTGTGTTGCGTCGACCGGTTGAGCCGGCACCTCAACAGATGGTGTAATCGGCCGGCCCAGGTTGTGGATAGCTGAAGATTTTGGGTGCTGCGCTTCAGGCTGATGGTGAAAACGAGGTCCGTGGTGACGGCCTCAAGCATCAGAAGGAGAAGCGCAGCATGGACCATTTTGGTGGATTGGACGTATCGGTCAAGGAGACCAGCATCTGCATTGTGGATGACACGGGCAGGATCGTGAAGGAAGTGAAGGTAGCGAGCGAGCCTGAAGTCCTTTTGAAGGTTCTGGGGAACCCCACCTACCGCTTCAAGCGGATCGGACTGGAAGCCGGGCCGCTGTCGCAATGGCTGTTCAGCGCTCTCGCGGAAGCCGAGTTACCGGTGATCTGTGTCGAGACGCGCCACATGCAGGCGGTGCTGAAGGCGCAGATCAACAAGACCGACCGCAATGACGCGCGCGGCATCGCTCAGATGATCCGGGTGGGACTGTACCGTCCGGTGCATGTGAAGACGCTCCGCAGTCAGAAACTGCGAATGCTGCTGACCCATCGCAAGCTTCTGCAGTCGAAGGCCATCGCCATCGAGAACGATCTGCGAGGTACTTTGCGCAATTTCGGCCTCAAGGTCGGAATGGTTGGCAAGGTGAGGTTCGAGGCCCGCATCCAGGAGCTTGTCGAGAATCTCCCGGACTTGGCGGTACTGGTGGAGCCGCTGCTCATCGTCCGGCGGGCGCTACGCGAACAGATCGTCATCCTGCACCGCCGCTTGCTGGCTATCGTCCGGGAGGATGAGGTATGCCGGCGCCTGATGACGACCCCGGGTGTCGGCCCCGTGGTGGCGCTGACCTATCGCGCCACCGTCGATGTGCCAGCCCGGTTCCGAAAATCCAAGTCAGTCGGGGCGGTGTTTGGGCTGACGTGCTCCAGGTATCAATCAGGCGAGGTCGATTGGAGCGGCAAAATATCGCGCTGTGGCGATGAGATGATGCGGACGATGCTCTACGAAGCAGCGCAGAGCATGATGCATTCAAAAAAATGGTCCTGGCTCAAGGCGTGGGCCATGCAGATCGCCAGGCGCCGCGGGATGAAGAAGGCGATCGTGGCGCTCGCGCGCCGGCTGGCCGTGATCATGCACCGCATCTGGGTTGACGGCACCGAGTTCCGGTGGACCCGGGAGCAAGTGGCGGCAGCCGCATGAAAACCGTTCAGGATCAAACCCGATAGGAGAAAACCCGAGCTCCACCGAGCGGTGGAAAGATGTCCCTTGCGGGACGATGGATGAGGTGAGTTCGTATGTCCGCTTGGACCCGCCGTTCTTCAACGGCAAGGCCGACTAACAGATTGTTCCGCCTCGTCCTCGAATCCCATGATGGAAAGGCCCCGGTGCCGATTCCGAAGAGAAGCACGAGCCCGCGAGCGACATCGACACCGCATTGATGGATAGTCTGAAAGTGCTTGACCCCGAAGGGCCGATTAGAGAAGCGGACATGGCGGAGCGCTAGTTCGATGGCCAAGTGCCAGACTCGGAAGTCGCCACGGGCGCGGCGGCTTAGCCTTGTCGTAGTAAGTGACTGTCAGAACGCGATCGAGCTAGTCTACTCGTCTTGACCGATCCGGATGCCAACATGCTGGTCTGTCGCTAAGCCTAGTACGTTAAATTAAGTCTGACTTGCGTCTTTATATTGTAGACTGGATAATCCTTGATGATAGGCACGCCAAGCTCGAATGAGAGTGCCGCGTTGTCCGACAATTTGCGTCCGAATCTGGCGTCGAACGGAATGAACAGCCGGCCGGTCTGTCCGGTGATCGGATCGCCAAAATTTATCCGGATATCGGCGCTCGGATAGAAGGTAATGAACCATCGGTCCGGAAGGCCGAGGTTGAAGGTCGGCGCAAATTGCAGATTGCTGATGTTTTTCTTCGTCGGATCGCCGGCGACACTGACGTCGTATCGAACGATCGGCTCGAAATAGCTGGCCGAATTGATCTCCCACAAGGCGTAACGCATGCCGGCAATCGGCATAGTCTGCCATTTCCCCGAGCCGAGAGTGTCTCCACCCGTCGGGGCGATAACGCGGGCGCCAAAGCCGATCGTCCAGCGCTGGTTGATGTTGTGGATGATGGCGGCCTGGACATTGGCGTCGCCCACGCCTTGCAGGTAATCGCCATTGGGATTGCTGGACGAGATAGGGTTTTTAGTGAGCATAGGCAGATCGGTGCGCAGAGCCAGAAGCCACATCGGCGCCAGATCCAGCGAGTGGTCAAAACGCAGATTCAGCGTCTCGGTCGTGACGTCGCGAATAGAACCATTCGTGCTGCCGCTTCCAGGAGAGGTCCTGTACTGATACATCAATTGAAACAGATTTGCCGGAGGCCTGAAAAAGTCTTCGCCGGCATTTGCGTTCTGATCACGGGAGGACGCTTCTTGTGAAACTGCAACGGCCGGCCGCAGAATCATGACAACGACGAGCCAAGCGCTAAAAAGTGTGCGGGCGGAATCGCGTCCTTTCCATCCGGCGGAAAGCCTCGCCTTGACGAACGACGCTTGGTATCCGGTCGCGTTTGGCGGTGGCCCAAATTGCATCCGTCCGCTGTTTCCTTTTTCCCAACCACCGATCTTGCGGCCTTTGGATTAAATTGGGTTCGTTCGCGCCGGTACGTCCAGACGTGTTGCTCGATTTCACGCCTGCTCGCTTTGTCAATCCATTGGTGGCTAATCGTAAAATCAAAGTGACTTTTCACAATGCGAAAACGGCATGGAGTAGGGCTGACGCGAGCTTGTATCCGTAACACGTCAGGCATCCTGACATTCGTGTGCTGAGCGGCTCTGCATTCGATACGAGTTTCCGTTCGCGAAACGTCTGGCTTTCGACGTCATCCAAGGACGCTCTATGAATTGGGCTACGTTAACCAAGGCTTTGCCGGGAAACGAACTTTCCTTTTGTGCATCCTCCGGATTTATGTCATTTTCCATACAGAACAGCTGCATAGCATCGCGGTTGGATGAATCTTCAGATTGTCTTGCGGCATTCTCTTCGGCGGCGGTCCGAAGTCGACCCGTAAATAGTGCCTGGTGATCATCGGCAAAGAGCGCGCCGCTCATCGCTTCGCATTCATCAAAGCGCGGCCCGGAAATACGTTTCAGTTTCGGCAATTCCAGGAGTATGGAAATGTCGCGAAGCAGCGTACTCAGCTTTACCGACCCGTTTGCTTATCAATCGGCTTTTCGTTCCGTGGAAGTGGAGCTTTTCCCGACCGCCAAGGGAACTTTCTACGCCGAGTTGACCCAGGTCAGCATGAGCAAGCTATGGATCCACGGCGCTCACGAGGATCTGCCCCGAGTTTACGTCGGTATGGTCAAGCCGCATCGAACCGCGATCGGCTTTCTAACCAGGCCAAATCAGCCACCGATGCTGCACTGTGGCATGGCGGTCTCGCCGGGCGATATCATCATCAACGACACTGACATGATGCATCGGCGGACCGCGGCCAACTGCGATTGGGGGTCGCTGTCTCTACCTAAAGACGATCTCGATGCGACGTGCCAAGCTATAACCGGCCGCGAATATGCGGGGTCGCCCTTAAAACATCTGGTTAAGCCAGCACCTGACCTGATGTCACGCCTGCTGAAGATTCAAGGCATGGTCGATCAGCTCGCCAAAACCATGCCGGATATTCTTTCTCTCCCTGAGGTAACGCGGGCGCTCGAGCAGGAGCTGCTTCTTGTGATGATCCGGTGCCTGACCGGCGGTGAGCCCACGCGCATGACCACCGGCGGTCGCCGTCACGATATGATCATCGTTCGGTTCGAAGAATTCCTGGAGGCGCATCCCGACCAGCCGCTGTATCTGGCAGAGATATGCGCGGCGATTGG
This sequence comes from uncultured Alphaproteobacteria bacterium, assembly GCA_963734795.1. GTDB lineage: Bacteria > Pseudomonadota > Alphaproteobacteria > Rhizobiales > Xanthobacteraceae > Bradyrhizobium. The sequence continues at coordinate 606,325 of CAVTIW010000001.1, read as the reverse complement.
CGTGGCGGAACGAACGCTGCGGGTCGCCTGCGAGGAGCACCTCGGCATGGGCCCAATTCGTTTTCTTTCTTTGCGGAGGATGCATCTTGTTCACCGCGCGCTGCTACAGGCCGATCCCTCGACGAAAACCGTCACCCGGGTTGCCACCGATCACGGCTTTTGGGAACTCGGGCGATTCTCGGTCGCTTACCGGGAATTGTTTGGCGAGTCACCGTCCGAGTCCTTGCGACGGCCTTCGTACGACGGACCTCTACGTCTGAACCGCCCGTCTTCGCTTGGAAGTTCGGTTTTGCATCGCTGATAGTCGGTCGGGACTGGGTACGCCGATGCACTCTACGCCGGAAGTGTCTTCCTGCTTCGCGGCGGAACGTCGCCCCAGAGTGAATCAGGCAAACTGGCGTCAGAAAAATATATCTTGCGCGGCGCGATCCGATGCAACGATTTGACACGTTTTTGGATTGATCAAAAAACGCTATACAGGAGCGGCAAAATCCGCCGATCGTTTCCCTTCGATTGCATCAATACAACACCCCGTCGCCCCTTCGCAAAGGGTGACCCCTGCCAACGGAAGGTAATTCAAGCTTTAGCCAGACGCCATATCCAAAGTTAAACGCAAACTTCCGAAGTCGCATAGCCGGATCGAAACTGATCTCCCATCCTCAGCTTTTAGCGATCTCCGTTTGCGGCAGCGTCGCGCGTCGAATGAGATTTTGGGCATGGTGCGGAGTGGCACAGCGACATTTGTCAATCCAGACGAATATGGTGCCGCCATTGGAGCCGCGCGTGTCAACATCATCGTCACCGGTGGCGGAGATTTCAACGCTCGCCTGACGTGGTTGAATTTGGATCACCTCTACTTGCTTCGTAGCCGCGAAAATCTGCCACGCATTGGCTTTTTCTCCCTGTCGCCAGCGCAAGCGTTTGTTTCGTTTCGAACGAACGCGCGGCTGCCCCTAACATACGGTGCATTTGGCTTGCAGTATGGCGATGTGGTTTTCCACAGCCGCGGGGAGCGAGCGCATCAGCGGATCAATGGAGAGAGCCAGTGGGGGCTTATTTCGTTGTCACACGAGCAGCTTGCGGCTGCCACTAAGGCAATGACCGGAACGAAGATAATGTCACCGCCGGAAGGTCGGGTGCTGCGACCGTCCCGCAGTACAGCAAGCCGTTTTTTGCGGCTCCATTCGAAAGTCTGCCGTCTCGTCGAAACGAGACTTGAATTGATCGCCAATCCGGAAGTTGCGCGAGCGCTCCAGCAGGAATTGCTTGAGGCGCTCATCAATTGCCTGACAGCCGGCGATGCCTGCGGCAATCCAAAACGGAAACAGCATCATGCTGATATCATGATCCGGTTCGAGGAAGCGTTGGCCTTATATGGCGAACCACATCTGAACTTGCCTGCGGTTTGTTCGGCGATCGGCGTGCCGGAGCGGACATTGCGCATGTGCAGCGCGGAGTTACTGGGGATGAGTCCGAACTCGGTACCATTTGCTGCGGCGGTTGAATGGGGTGCGTTCAGAGCTGCTGAGCGCTGATCCGGAAACCACAAGCGTCACTCAGATCGCCCGTAACCATCAATTTCTGGAGCTCGGTCGCTTCGCCGCCGCGTATCGCACCGTCTTCGGCGAAATGCCGTCATTCACGCTTCGGCGCTCATCAATCAAAACGGTTTGATCAGCAATTCTGCCGAAGCCGCATAGCTCGCGCCAAGCAACCTGCGGAAGATGGACGGATCGATAAGGAAACCCACGCCTTCGACAGTAGCGGGGGCGAAGACCACGGCCTGTTGTCGACGCTCCGCCCCCGGGTAATCAAATACTGCTAGGGAGGATATGAGTCATGAAGTTATGTAAACGGATCGGAGGGCTGCTGATTTCAACCGCGCTGGCAGCAATAAGCATTCCCTCAACAAACTTACCCTCATTCGCTCAGACGCCCGCCAGCAAGCCCAATATTCTCTTCATCATGGGTGACGACATTGGCTGGATGCAGCCCAGCATCTACCACCAAGGCCTGATGGTCGGCGAGACGCCGAATATCGACCGCATCGGTCAAGAGGGCGCCAAATTCATGGACTATGTGGCCATGCAGAGCTGCACCTCCGGCCGCAATGCCTTCTTTACAGGTATGTACCCATTGCGCACGGGCATGATTCCTCCGCAACTGCCCGGCAGCCCGTCCTATTTGCGACCCGGCACGCCGGCTCTAGCCAAATTCCTGCTCGATCTCGGCTACAACACGGGTGAGTTCGGCAAGAACCACCTCGGCGACCACACGGCGTCTCTTCCGACCGCGCATGGCTTCCAGGAGTATTGGGGTTACCTCTACCATCTCGATGCGATGCAGCAGGTCAGCTTCCAGGACATCAATGCGTCGCCGACCGTGCAGGAAGTTGCGCCACCATGCCGTAACACCCCGGTCCCAGGCTTGCCTGAGGTCCCTGGCGCCGTTGACCAAAAAACGGCGCTCTGCCTGATGCCTCCGCGCCCGATCATTTCGTGCAAATCGTCGGACGGCTCGGAGGCGAACCAGACGTGCAAGGACGAAGGCCCGCTGACGCTGGAACGCTCGAAGACGGTGGACGAGGAAATCTCGGCCAAAGTCGTCGATTTCCTCGATCGCAACGATCCCAAGAAGACCAACAAGCCGTTCTTTGCTTGGTATAATCCTGCACGCATGCACGTAGTAACCGTGCTCTCGCCGAAGTATGAAGCCATGCTTGGCGTAAAAGGAGGGAAGGACTGGGGCGTCAACGAAGCCGGCATGAAGCAATTGGACGACAACATCGGCGTCGTTCTCAAGAAGCTTGAAGACATGGGCCAGCTTGATAACACCATCGTTGTCTTCACCACCGACAACGGTGCCGAGGCGATCAGCTTCCCCGACGGCGGCGTTACACCCTTCAAAGGTCAAAAGGGTGAGGCTTGGGAAGGCGGCTACCGTGCTCCGATGGTGGTCCGCTGGCCAGGCCACATCAAGCCAGGCACGGTCAAGAACCAGCTGTTCGCTGCTCTCGACTGGTTACCGACGCTGGTCGATATTGCCGGCGGGCCCAAGGACAACGGTCTGAGGACTCAGATCGAGGCCGGATCGTACCCCGGTATCGTCAAGACCACGCTCGACGGCTTCGACCAACGCGCTTACCTCGAAGGCACGAGCGAAAAGTCGGCGCGTGATTACTTCTTCTATTTCTCAGGCGCGACCCCTTCGGCGGTTCGCTACAAGAACTGGAAGATGTACTACACCATGTCGCAGCCTGGTCCGGCCGGCTGGATCATGCCGCTCGTTCCGTTCCACTTTACCTTGGTCCAGAACATCAAACGCGATCCGTTCGAGCAGGCCGTCGGCATCGACCAAAAAACGGCGATGAGCATCGGCGGTACGCTTGGGGCACCGATGACTGCGTTCCAATATGATTGGAACATGCTGCCTATCGGCCAACAACTCTGGGAGGAGCATTTGTCTGTCCTACGAGAAGTACCCCCCGCTACAGGCACCGGAAACCTACAACCTGAGTGGGATCCTGGCCGAGGTCAAAAAGGCGGGGATGAACCATTCGGGCGACTAACGGCCCAGGGGCGATGTTGATGCAACCCGCGGGCGCCTACGGAGTGGGCGCCTGCGAGATTTCTTTCGCCCCGGTCAGGTTAGCCCAATCGGCTGCCTTTAACCGAGGCTAGATTGAGGAGATGGATGGTATGAACAAGAACCTCTGGGTCGGTTTACTGGCATCACTCGCTTCAGTGACGATGACGGCGGCCCCTGCGCTTGCGCAACAACAAAAGCCCAACATTCTCGTCATCATGGCTGATGACATCGGCTACTGGAACATCAGCGCCTACAATCGCGGCATGATGGGCTACCGCACGCCAAACATCGACCGCATCGCCAACGAGGGCGCGATATTCACCGATTATTATGGACAGCAATCCTGCACCGCGGGCCGCGCAGCGTTCATCACGGGACAGAGTCCGTTGCGAACCGGACTCCTGAAGGTGGGTCTCCCCGGAGCGAAGGAAGGGCTGTCTGCAAAGGATCCGACTATCGCTGAGCTTCTCAAACCGCAGGGATACGCGACCGGGCAATTCGGCAAGAACCATCTCGGTGACCGCAACGAGTTCCTGCCGACGGTGCACGGCTTCGATGAGTTTTTTGGCAACCTCTACCACCTCAATGCCGAGGATGAACCGGAGCATCCGGACTATCCGAAAAATCCCGCATTCAGGGCGCAGTTCGGTCCTCGCGGCGTCATGAAATGCGTTGCAACCGCCACAGAGACGCCAGGCGACGATCCACGCTTCGGTCCATGGGGAAAGCAGAAATGCGAGGATACCGGCCCGCTCACCAAGCAGCGTATGGAAACCATCGATGAGGAATTCCTCGCGGCCTCGATGGATTTCATCGATCGCGCAAATCGCGACAAGAAGCCGTTTTTTGTTTGGTTCAATCCGAGCCGGATGCACATCTGGACGCGTCTCAAGCCCGAGTCCCAGGGTAAAACCGGGTTAGGCATTTATCCGGACGGCATGGTCGAACATGACGGGCAAGTCGGGCAGATGCTCAAAAAGCTCGACGACCTCGGAATCGCCGACAACACGATCGTGATTTACACCACCGACAATGGTGCCGAAACGTTCTCGTGGCCGGACGGCGGCACGACGCCGTTTCGGGGTGAGAAGAACACCAACTGGGAAGGCGGATATCGCGTCCCGGCAATGGTGCGCTGGCCCGGATTGGTGGCCGCACATACTGAGATCAACGACATCTTCTCGGCGGAGGACTGGGCGACGACGCTGGTCGCTGCCGCCGGCGAGCCCGATGTCAAAGACAAGCTGCTGCAGGGCTACAGCGCGGCGGGCCAAACCTTTAAAGTTCACCTGGATGGATACGACCAGCGTGACCTTCTAAGCCGGAAAGGGCCTGACAAACGCCGTGAGTTCTTCTACTGGACCGACGACGGAAACCTTGCCGGCCTTCGTTATGATCAGTGGAAGGCGGTTTTCCTGGAGCAGACGGCCGAAGGGCTGAGCGTATGGCAGCAGCCGATGGTGCAACTGCGACTCCCCATGCTGTTCAATCTGCGCTCCGATCCGTTCGAGCGGGCGCAGCATGAGTCTGGCGATTACGTACGATGGTTTGTTGAGCACGCGTTCGTGGTCGTTCCGGCGCAGGGGATCGTGGCACAGCATCTCGCAAGCTTTGTACAATTTCCGCCACGCCAAAGACCCGGTTCTTTCTCGGTTGAGCAGGCGATGGAGATGCTCAGGCTGCCGCCGTCCAGCAACTAGGAGTCAGCAATCATTCCTCTCTCCTGAGTATTGGAGGCCCATCATCAGCCGCGTTTCCGCCGAAAGCGCATAGTCCGCGAGCCCGCGCTTCGGCAATGTGAGGGATGACGTTGCGCAGACTGCTTGAAAGAGAGGGGCGGAGTTTGTGATGAGTTTCGCCAGTACGAGATCCGACATGAGGCAATCGCTCGAGCCTCCGCTGGAGGACGGAATGCTGTACGTGCCCGGCGGGACCTTTCGCATGGGTTCAGACAGGCACTATCCGGAGGAAGCGCCCGTCCACCGCGTCATCGTGGACGGGTTCTGGATGGACCGCACGCCGATCACCAATCGCCAGTTCCGCAAGTTCATCAACGCGACCGGCTACGTCACCCTCGCAGAATTGAGGCCTGACCCGAAGGATTATCCCGACGCGCTGCCGCACATGCTAAAAGCCGGCTCGCTGGTCTTTGCACCGCCCAAGCAAGCCGTCGATCTGCGCGACTTTAGCCAATGGTGGAATTTCAAATTCGGTGCCAACTGGCGCCGGCCTTACGGGCCGCGCAGCAACATCAGCGGGCTCGACGATCATCCGGTCGTCCACGTCGCCTATCGGGACGTCGAAGCCTACGCCAAATGGGCCGGCAAGGAGTTGCCTACCGAGGCCGAATGGGAATTTGCCGCTCGGGGCGGACTTGACGGTGCGGAATTCGCGTGGGGAGACGAACTGACGCCCGGCGGCAAGCACATGGCAAACACCTGGCAGGGTGCATTTCCGTGCGAGAATCTCGCCAGCGATGGATACGCGCGCACCTCTCCGGTCAAGGCGTTTCCGCCGAACAATTTCGGTCTTTTCGACATGATCGGCAATGTCTGGGAGTGGACTGCCGACTGGTATTCGCAAAAGCATGACGCCGACGCGCCGAAGGCGTGCTGCATTCCGGAAAACCCGCGCGGCGGGGTCGAGGTTGGCAGTTACGATCCGTGCGAGCCCCGGATCAGGATTCCTCGCAAGGTTGTCAAGGGCGGCTCACATTTATGCGCGCCAAACTACTGCCGTCGCTACCGGCCAGCCGCGCGTCACGCACAGCCGGTTGACACGTCAATGAGTCATGTCGGCTTCAGGTGCATAACGAGAACCAGGCGGATCGCGCCATGAGCGAAACTAAGGGCCAGAAAAAGCTTGCGAACGACACGACGCGAGTCCACGTAATTGTCGTGACCGTCCCACCTCAAAAAATACTAGGCACCATGGGCCCATAGTAGGCGCCCCAATGGCCCCACACGTCACGGCTCCCGTACCCGCGGAATCCGCCACGAAAACCGCGATCGTGGTCACCGTGATCGCCATGGCCGTCATTTGGAGCAGCAACGAAGCCACCGCCAAAATGATTGTCAGGAAAGCCATCGCCGCCGCCTCCGCCACCATAGGCGAATGCGGTATTGGACAGCCCGGAACTTCCGAGAGCAAGGACAATTGCAAAAACAACTACGGCATTGCGTAACATTGACGACCCTTTCCGAGATTATCCCCGCGTCGCCGATGAGCGACAGTAATCGATCGGTTTCCCGCCAACGCGCTACCGATCGACATTTAGAATCTATGAATGTGAACTTGTAATCGCTTGTCCGAAATTGCTGTTGTTTTGCGCATCACGTAAGCCGTCCAAGGAACAGGCAGGCCGCGAGGTCAGCTAATGGGATGGTCCGGCCGTGCTCCTGCCCCGCCAGCGATAAGCTGGCCAGAGACGCCAGGACAAGGAGCACGCCATGCCTGCGACAGCAAAGAGCGATTGCCGTAGTCGGCATCGATATCGGTAAGAACTCGTTCCACGTTATGAGCGCCGAAATAGCCGGCGCCGAATTCACGTTCGTGGACGTTCCTCATATGCGTCGCGGAAATAATGCGGCCGCTCTTCCAGCTTCGTGGACGTGGCGATTCGGTTCGAACGATATCTTCCTGAACTCGTCCTCCAGTTCCAGTGCCCTCAGCACCTTCATGGCGTTGGGCCTGAGTTGGACTCCGGCGCCGATTTCCGCCAAACTCGTAGAGGGTGACGTTGAAGCCTTGCTGCTGCAGCGATGGCGGATGTCAGTCCGCCCAAGCCCGCTCCGATGACGGCGAAATCTTTGATTTCCCACATCTGCCTGCTCCCCCGGAACTCACTGACGAGCTGGGTGTGTGCCATGGCATATAGATATGTCAGTTGGTAACGTCGTTGCCGGCGATCCCCGCGAACAGCACCGATAGCCGTTTTAGAGTCGATATTTGCATTGCTGTCATGATTTCGTTCCGGTCTCTCTTGGTCCATTGACATATGCATCTGCTATTGGTTAATCAGCAGATGGTGCGTTCAACGCTCGACGGCTTTCCCGATCACGGTTCTTTCGGAGCGGCGACATCGGCGTCGCGCGGAAGAGGTTGCGAATGCGGCTCCTTGGGAACCGCAGCTCCGCGACGTGCGCGCATTAATCGATAAGGCTGTGGGAAACAGAGGAGGTGACCGGGTGGTCAATTGTTCGGTTAAAGTCGCGCGCGTGTTGTGCGCAGTCATCTTCTTCGCGGCGGTCTTCCCGGCCCGCGCGGAGGAAACCCTGAAGTTAGGTGTGCTGACCGACCTCTCCAGTTTCGGCGCAGATGTGACGGGGAAGGCCTCCTTGACCGCAGTTCAAATGGCGATCGACGATTTTGGAGGCACCGTGCTCGGCAAGAAGATCGAACTGATCTCGGCCGACACCCAGAACAGGCCGGATATCGCCGCCAATCTCGCCCGCGAATTTCTTGACGAGAAGCATGTCAACGTGCTGCTCGATCTTCCGCAATCGGCCGTCTCGCTCGCGGTGCAGAAGATTGCCCAGCAGCATCGCACCATCGATATCGTGACAAGCGGCGTGACGGCCGATCTCACCGGCAAATCCTGTTCGCCGTATGCGGTGCATTGGGCTGAGGACACCAACGCGCTCGCGGCAGGAACCGTGGGCGCGCTGGCCTCGAGCGGCCTGAAGAAGTGGTATTTCGTCGCGGCGGATTTCGCCTTCGGCCACACCATGGAAGCTGCCGCTCAAGCCGTGCTGGCGCGCAGGGGGGGTGTCTCGGTGGGCACCGTTTGGGTCCCCACCTCGACCATGGATTATTCCTCTTTCATCATGACCGCAGCCGGAACCAACGCCGAGGTGGTGGCATTCGCGACGGTTGGAAATGATTTCGTGGCGTCGATGAAGCAGGCCCATGAATTTGGCCTCGTGCAGTCGGGCAAGAAGATTGCTGGCCTGATCACCTATCTGTCGGACGTTCACAGCCTGGGTCTGGATATCGCACAAGGGCTGTACGTGACTTCCAGCTTTTACTGGGATCAGAACGATGCGGCCCGCGCGTTCTCGACCAGGTTCGAGAAGATCGAGGGGCGCAAGCCAAACAAGACGCATGCATCCCTTTACGCCGCGACGCTGCATTACCTGCAGGCGGTGAAGGCAGCCAACTCGTCCGATTCCGACGCCGTCATTGGCGCCATGAAGTCGACCCCGGCGGATTACTTCGGAAAGCCTGTGAAGATTCGCGAGGATGGTCGCGCCATCTTCGATCTCGACGTCTACCAGGTGAAGAGCCCGGCGGAATCGAAAGGTCCCTGGGACCTCTACCGGAAAGTCAGTTCACAACCCGGCGACGAATTGTTCGCTCCCCTCAACAAGACCGCATGCCCGTTTCTTCACTGAAGCCTTTTGCGGCGGTCCCGACCGTTTACGACGGCGTCGCTACAGGTAATGGAGGTTAGAATGGCCGAAACCATGATGTCCGACGCCTCGGAGCGGCGAGCGCTTTCCGCCGAGCTCGAGCGCTTCAACTGCAGGGTGGCTCAGCCGGACGATCCGCCACTGTTCACCAGGCAACCGGTCTCGGCGATGAAGCCCTGTCATTGGCGAAGCGGGGACCTCGATCGCCTGCTCGAAAACATCGGAGCCAAGCTCAAGCTGGAAGCCGGGGGACAACGTCGCACCATCCGGCTGACCAATCCCGGTCTTCCCTATGGAACAACGCCGACCTTCTGGGCTTCGATCCAGTACATTTTGCCCGGCGAAGTCGCGACCGCTCATCGTCACGCCGCGACCGCGCTGCGCTTCATCATGCAGGGCAACGGCGTCGATACCATCGTCGAAGGAGAACAATACCCCATCAACGAGGGTGATCTGGTGTTGACGCCGAGCTGGATGTGGCACGACCATCAACACAAGGGCTCCGAGCCGATGATCTGGCTCGATGTGCTGGACATCTCGCTGGTCCGATCGCTCGAAGCCACGTTCTTCGAAGGATCGTCGCAGCCGCGACAACCGGTCTCCAATATTTCAAACAGGTCGTATCGGGAATTCGGAAGCGGCATCATGCGGCCGATGACGCCGTCGCACGCCGGGCTTGCCAGCCCGATATCTGGCCTACACCAGGGATCGCGCCGAAGAAGCCCTGCAGCAGGCCGCCGGACTCGAACCCGATCCGTTCGACGACGTTATCCTGGAGTACCAGAATCCGCTCACCGGCGCCCCGGCCTTGCCGACCATCGGGACGGCGCTGCAGATGCTGCGCCCGGGGGCGCGCTGCAAATCGCACCGCCATACCGGAAGCGTGGTCTATTACATCGTCCGCGGCAGCGGCAGCACGACCATCGATGACCAGACATTCGACTGGGAAAAAGGAGACTTCATCGCGCTGCCTCCCTGGGCGGAGCACAGTCATCGCAACCGCTCATCGACGTCCGAAGCCGTCATGTTCCAGGTCAACGATTTTCCCGTGCTGAAGGCGCTCGGCCTTTACCGCGAACAGGCGAGTTGAACCAAGTGGCGCGGCGCGGAAATAACGGAGGCCTGAAATGAAGTTGGCAAGTTTCGGTGGCGGCCGCATCGGGGTCGTCGTTGACGACCGGCTGGTCGATGCTACCGCGGCAGCCTCAGTGCCCGCGGATTTTTGGCCTCCGGTCGGCATGGTGAAACTGATTGCGGATTTCGACCGCGCCAAGCCGCAACTGGAGGCACTTTCGCGAAGCGGAGCCGGGACGCCGCTCGCGTCCGTCGATCTGGAATGTCCGATACTTTGGCCGAACAAGGTGATCGCGTTTCCGGCCAACTACCATGCCCATGTCGAGGAGATGAAGACCGGCACCGGCCTCATTTCCAAGTTCAAGGCGGATGGACAAGGCTTCTTCCTCAAATCGAATTCCAGCCTGAGCGGCCCGCACGATCCGATCGTCTTGCCGAACATCAAGGGACGACAGGTCCATCACGAGTGCGAGCTTGCCGTTATCATCGGCAAGGGCGGCCGGATGATTTCGCGCGAAAACGCGATGAACCATGTCTTCGGCTACTCCTGCCTGCTGGACATCGTGGTTCGCGGTCAGGAGGAGCGGGTAATGCGAAAATCCTACGATACCTTCTGTCCGCTCGGTCCCTACATCGTGACCCGCGATGAGGTGCCGCGATACGACGACATCGCTCTGCTGCTGGAGGTCAACGGCGAGGTTCGCCAGAAAGCCAACACCAGGGATCTCATCGTCGACATTCCCGACATGGTCCGCATGGCCTCGAGCGTGATGACGCTCTATCCCGGCGATATCATCGCCTCCGGCACGCCGGCCGGCGTTGGACCGTTAAAGGGTGGCGACAAGGTGAAGATCGTGATCAGTCACGTAGGCTCGATGACGCTGGACGTCGTTCAATCGGAAAGCGGAGCGCACGAACTCTGGAACAAGCCCGCCGCCTAGCTGCTACCTCAATCGCTTCGGCTGCGGGCGCCGAGTTGGGCCGACACACGTGCGGCTGCCGCCGTGAGAAGTCGGACCATCGGTCCATCATAGGAGAAATCGCTGTCGCCATGCGTTCCGAGCAATGTCATCGCGAACGCGATGCCCGCGGGACCGAACACAGGTACGGAGAGCGCATCGATTCCGGAACGTCGCTCGCCTTCGGCGTGGGAGAATCCCGAGCGCCGAACCTCCTCCACGCGTTCGCTGTAGCGCGCGCGAAGAACCTCCACCGCCTGGCCGCTGCTCGCATGAAGGATCTCGAGTTCACGTTCGATCAGCGGCTTGGTGATCTCCGCCGGTTGATGCGCGACCCAGGCACGCCCGGTCGCAGTCGTGAGCAGCGGCAAAATCGATCCTTCGTTGATTCGGACCGCGATGTCGTTGGCGCCCTGCCTCCATCTCAGCACCATGGGACCGTGCTGCGACCACACCGTCGTGTGCGCATCATGCCCCGCCGCCGCCGCGAGCCGCGCCAGTTCGGATGCGACCACCTCCACCGCGTCGATGCGGCCCAAAGCCGTCAGTCCCAGTTGCCGGGAAAACGGGCCGAGATCGTAAAGTCCCGTCGCAACGTCCTGGCGAACCATGCCGAGCACGCCAAAGCTGACGAGATATCGATAGGCTTTACTCGCCGGCATGGCGGCCGCTCTGGCCACGTCGCGCAGCGGTGCGGGGCCGCTCATGGCCGCGAGCGCCCTCAGCACCGAAGCCCCGACCGTGATGGACTGAATTCCGCGCGGTGGACGTTGGTTTCGCGTTCGTTTCAAGCGACCTGTTCCCCCTCGATCGACGCAGGCATCCTAGTTTTGTTCCGCGAACGGATCGATAGCGATGCTGCTTTTCCCAATGTCATATGTATTGACTATTGGGAAATCAAACAATAAGCATTTCCTCGGCTACTCTGCGCTCGCGACGTAGCAGGGGCCGGTTCGGACAGCGAGTGGCGATGACATATTTGGTTGCCGAGGGTCTCTCGACCATCCCCGCAGGACACCGCCTGGCGTCGCTGTTGGCACGCCCGGGCATATTGCGAATGCCCGGAGCCCACAACGGTATGGCGGCGCTGCAGGCCAAGGCAGCCGGCTTCGAGGCGGTCTATCTTTCGGGCGCGGCGATGACGGCTTCGATGGGACTGCCGGACCTCGGCGTCCTCGGTCTTGAAGACGTGTGCTGGTTCGCCCGGCAGATCGCGCGCGCCGCCGACCTGCCGATCCTCGTCGACGGGGACACCGGCTTTGGCGAAGCGCTCAATGTCATGCACATGGTCAGAAGCCTCGAAGATGCGGGCGCTGCAGCCGTGCAGATCGAAGACCAGATTCTGCCGAAAAAATGTGGGCACCTGAACGACAAGAAACTTGCCGATCCGCTCCACATGGCCGCGAAGATCGCTGCGGCAAGGAGAGCGCGTCGGCATCTGCTGATCGTTGCACGCACCGATGCCGCTGCAGAAGAAGGCATGGACGGAGCGGTGGCGAGGGCGGAGCGCTATATCGAGGCGGGCGCGGACGTCATCTTTCCGGAGGCATTGATCGATGCCGAGATGTTCACCGAATTTGCAAACCGCGTCAAAGTACCGCTGCTCGCGAACATGACGGAGTTCGGGCGTACTCCTTTCTTCACCGGGGCAGAATTCGAAAAGATGGGATACCGGATCGTGATCTGGCCGGTCAGTTCGCTGCGCGTCGCCAACAAGGCGCAGGAGGAACTCTACGCCGCCATCAACCGCGACGACGGAACGCACAAGGTCCTGGAACGGATGCAGACCCGGAAAGAGCTCTATGCCCGTATCAACTACCAGGAGTTCGAGGAGCTCGAACTCGACGCTGGTCCGCACCATCGTGCCGGAAGGAATGCCCCAACGATGAGCGGCTCTTGCGGACGGCACATGTCGCTGCCGGCGGTGTTCATGCGCGGCGGCACCAGCAAGGCGGTTTTCTTTCGCCAGGAAGATCTGCCAGACGCGACGCCTCCGCGCGATTGCTCGAACTGGAATCCGATCTTTTGCGGCGTTCTCGGCTCGCCCGATCCGAACGGGCGTCAGCTTGACGGCATGGGCGGTGGGCTTTCATCGCTGTCGAAAATTGCGATTATCGGAAAACCGACGCATCCCGACGCCGACGTCGATTTCACTTTTGCGCAGGTCGGTATCCGGGAAGCAACCGTAAGTTATCGCGGCACCTGCGGCAACATTTCGTCGGCGGTCGGTCCCTATGCCGTCGACGAGGGATTGGTCAGGCCAGCAGGAAATTCCGCAACGGTCCGGATCCACAATACCAACACGGGCAAGATCGTGGTCGCCTCGTTTGCGCTGCAGGATGGCAAGGCGGCGGTCGGTGGCGAACTATCAATTGCTGGCGTTGCTGGAGAGAGCGATTCCGTGAGGCTGGCCTTTCTTGATCCCGGCGGCGCCACCACCGGCAAGCTCCTGCCGACGGGAAACGCGCGGGACGAGATCAACGTCGCCGGTGTCGGTCGCCTCGAAGCGTCCCTGATCGACGCCGCCAATCCGGTGGTTTTCGTGCGCGGCAGCGACTTTGCGCTCGACGCGCGATCGCGCCCTGAAGACATCGAGAGCGATGCGGGGCTCATGAAGCGGCTTGAGGAAGTCCGTGTCGCGAGCGCGGCGCGAATGGGCCTTTGCAGCGAACAGGAAGCCCGCACCAAGATCAAGAACCTGCCGTTGGTGTCTCTGATCTGGCCGCGATCCGCAGCTTCCGCCGACGCTGATATCGTAACGCGGATGATGTCGGCCGGGCAACCGCATCGGGCTACCCCGCTGACGGGAGCGATGTGTCTTGCCGTCGCCGGGAGGCTGCCCGGCTCGATTGTCGCCGAGGCTCTTGGCGAGCGTTCCGATCCGGACCGCGATATAGCGATCGCGCATGCATCGGGAATTCTGACTCTCGGCGCAAGGGTGCGTGTCTCTGACGGCGAGGCCGTCGCCGAGGAAGTCGTGGTCTACCGCACCGCGCGGCGCCTCATGGAGGGGCGCGTATTCTATCGAACCACCAGCTGAACGTTGTGAGAGAGAGTATGACGAAATCTCGAACCCCGATATTGATCGTGGGCGCCGGTCCGGTCGGCCTGGCGTTGGCCGGCGATCTTGGCTGGCGCGGCAATGCGTGCACGCTGATCGAACGCACCGACGGTGCGATCTCGGCGCCCAAGATGGACATGGTCGGTATCCGCACGATGGAACATTGCCGCAGATGGGGCATCTCCGACTGGGTCTCGCACTCGCCCTATCCACGGGACTATCCGCAGGACAACGTTTTTCTGACGTCGTTGACCGGCTATGAACTCGGGCGCGAAGTCATACCGCCCAAGAATCTCGAGAAGCGGCCTCCGCAAAGCCCTCAGAACCGTGAACGTTGCCCGCAAGACATGTTCGATCCGATCTTGACGCGCTTCGTTCGCCAATTCGAGCGCGTCGATCTGCGCTATCGCACCGAACTTGTCGACCTTGTCGAGCGAGACGACGAGGTCGTAGCGACGCTTCGCGACCATGCCGCCGGGCGCGATTATCAAATGACGGTGGATTTTCTGGTAGGTACCGACGGCGGCGCCAGCGTCGTGCGCGAGAAACTGGGCATCAGAATGTCCGGACAGCCGGTACTGACCTATACGACCAACATCATTTTCCGCTGTCCGAATCTTCCCGAACTTCATGACAAGGGCAGGGCCTACCGCTTCATCTTCATCGGTCCGGAAGGAACCTGGCTGACGATCGTCGCGATCAACGGCGCGGATCGATGGCGAATGTCGATCGTCGGCACCGCGGAGAAGAAAACATTCACGGAGGAGGAAGTCAAAAACCTCATTCGGCGTGCAATGGGCAAGGATTTTGAGTTCGAGATCCTGACAATCGTCCCGTGGGTCCGGCGCGAACTGGTCGCGGACAGCTACGGGACCAAACGCGTGTTTATCGCGGGTGATTCCGCCCATCTGATGTCGCCGACCGGTGGGTTCGGAATGAACACCGGCATCGGCGATTCCGTCGATCTGGGCTGGAAGCTGGACGCGATGATACGGGGCTGGGGTGGCACTGATCTCATGCGCAGCTACGAAATCGAGCGCAAGCCGATCGCAGTCCGCAATATCAGCGAGAGCAGCGGCAATCTGAAACGAATGCTGTCCAGTCGCGATCGCAAGCCTCCGGCCGAGATATTCGAAGATAGCGGCACGGGACGGCAGGCCCGCAAGGAGTTCGGCGACTGGTACGCCGAACAGATGCGCCGCGAATGGTTCACGATCGGCATCCATCTGGGCTACCGTTATGAAGATTCCCCGGTCGTCTGCAACGATGGCACCCTGCCGCCGGCCGACGAGATCGCGACCTACACCCAAACCTCGCGGCCCGGTTCGCGCGCGCCCCACGTTTGGCGCGCGGACGGCCGTTCCACGCTCGATCTGTTCGGCCGAAGCTTCGTCCTGCTGCGCCTCGGCCGCGATGCGCCCGACGCCGAAGGATTCGTACGCGCGGCGAAGGCCATAAATATGCCGCTCGACATTCAAGCCGTGGACGACGAGGAAGCGTGCAAAATCTACCAATATCGGCTCGTGCTGGTTCGTCCCGATGGACACGTGGCCTGGCGTTCGGATAACCCGCCGAATGACGCCGGTGAAATTCTGGACGTGGTCAGGGGAGCGCGTTTGTCGGCAGTCAATGAGCTCAGCAGTTCGCGCGTCGCTTGACGTTCGATCGACGCGTGCTTCAAGATCAATGGCGTCAGGCTTGCCACTGGCGGGTTTTCTTCGGGCTTTAGTGGGTCTATTCGAACATTCTTTATTAAGACGAAAATTGGTGCGGGATCGATGCCTTCCGTCAGCAGTAGGAAACGTCCTGATGGCCCGAAAAAGTCCGGGACGCCGCGAGGCATCCAATCGATAGAAATCGGGATGCAGGTTCTCAATGCATTGGCTGCCTCCACAGGACCGCTTCACCTGCGCGAGGTCGCCAAGGCATCGAAAACTTCGGCGAGCAAGGCCTACCGCTACCTGGTGAGTTTGTCGGAGACGGGTCTGGTGAAGCAGGACCCCGACACCGGCCAATACGATTTGGGGCCGTTCTGCTGCGATATCGGCCTCTCCGTGCTCAAGCGCATCAGCGGCATCGAAGTCGTCACGGATGCGTTGGCGGCGGTGGTGAACGAGATCCATCGCGACGTGCATGCGACGGTATGGACTGATTCCGGACCGATGGTCATTCGATGGCTCGAAGGGTCCCCTGGCGTGGCGATCAAGGTCAGGTCAGGCGTTATCCTTCCGGTGCTGACCACAGCCACCGGGCGGGTATGGGCATCTTATCTGCCATCACAGGCGACAAAGCCGATTATCGATAGCGAGTTGATGCGACTCGAACATGCCGGGCAATTATCCAGAGAAGCCCTTCTGCATCAGTATAGCGATCGAATAGATGCCGTACGTCAGTTTGGATTGGCGAGGTCGCAGGGGGAGCGTCGCACCGGGATAGACGCCTTGTCCGGCCCGATCCACGGACCGCTAGGGATCGGATTTGCAGTGACCGTGATGGGTTCCCACCGCGACTTCGATCTTTCCTATCAGGGCAAGCCTGCCCAAGCTCTCAAGGATATTTTGAACGCAGCGAGCAAAGCGCTGCAGGATTTCAAGACAGCGGCTGTTGCCGAAAAATGATACGGCGTGTCGCGCCGCTTCGGCTGCTTCGCGAAAGGTCTTGGCTCCCCGCTGTATGTCATCTCGCAGATGTTTCCTCCTCAAACGCGCCTTACCGGGTTCGCTCTGACGTTCGGCTTTGGACCGGTGCTGAGCATCACGCCCATTATTTTGCCGATCATCGGCCAATACTCGCCGTACCAGTTGTCGGCCTATCCACTGTTCTTTGCGATTGTTTCGGTCGTTTCTGCCTTTCTCGCGACCGCCCATTTGCGTCCTCTTGAAGATATCCGGGAAGCTGTGTAGCTACGGTCTGGAGTCCAACATTTCCCTCTTGAATGGCCGGCTGAAATGTTTCGAACGAGGGAGCAGCACGCTTTCGCTTCAGGCCAACCGACCGGTTAGATTTGGAATCGACCGAGCAGAACCCAATTGCGGCGACTTCAAATCCGTCGCGCCCGCGTCAGAATCTCGTTGCCATGGTACAAACGAGTGGTAAAAGCCTAGCCGCAAGAGCGAGCAAAGGCCGATATCTATCAGGGTTTTTTGGGTGGGATGCAAATCCTTCCCTCCGCCAGTCGTCTGACCCGAGAAGAAAACCCAGGAAAAATAAGGACTTTCGCAGACCCGCGTTGCGGGCTTTGGCGAACGCCCGCAGAAAACCAACAAGGGAAACGGGTATGAAAGCATTCTTTAGAAACAGCGGCGTTGCGCTGGCTCTTGCCATGGCTAGCCTGCTGGGCGCGGGCAACGCGTCGGCGGCCGATGCACCGACGACGACGGTGACGGTTCAAGCCGGCTTCATTCCGGTAACCGACGTGGCGGCGCTGTACCTCGGCGACGAAGTCGGCATTTTCAGGAAGCACGGCATCGATCTGAAGGTGAATATGGGAACCACCGGTGCGGCGCTGGTGCCGGCGGTGATGAGCGGCGAGTACAATTTCGCCTTTAGCTCACTGGTATCGCTGCTGCAGGCACGCGACAAGGGGCTGCCGGTCAAGATCATCGCCGCCGGTTCGAGTTCGACCGCGATAAACGGCGCCGACGTCACCATGATTCACGCCGGGCCGAAAAGCGGTATCAAATCGGCCAAGGACCTGGAAGGTAAGACCGTCAGCGTCAACGCGCTCAACGGTCTGCTGCAGTTGCTCGGCAGCATCGCCGTGAAGGCGGATGGAGGAGATCCGAGCAAGGTGCGCTTCATCGAACTGGGCTTTGCGGACGCGCTGGCTGCGCTGCAGTCCGGCAAGATCGACGCCATGGTTGGCGCCGAGCCCTTTGGCACCGCGGCCATCGCAGCGGGATATCCGGCGATCAGCTCACCCTACATCGCCATGTCGCCCAAGAGCATGATGACCTCGGCTTACTTCACCTTCGAGGATCAGCTGCGGAAAAACCCTGAATTGTTCAGGAATCTGCGCGCCGCCATCAACGAGTCGCTCGACTATGCCCGGAACAACCCGGACGGCGTTCGCAAGCAGTTGCCGAAATTTACCAAGCTTGGGCCCGACGTCGCCGCGAAACTGATTCTTCCGACCTACCTCACGGCGGTGCCGAAGCAATCGATCGAACTGTTCTCGAGTTACGCCAAAGAATTCGGCATGATCGGAAAGCCGACGGTGTATGACGACATCGTCTGGAGCGAGGCCAGGTAGGGTGACTCGCTACCTGAACAGCGTCAGCGGCTTTCTGCTCCTCGCACTTGTCTGGGAGGCGGCACCCCGGCTCGGGGTAGCCGATCCCCGGTTCTTTCCGCCGCTCAGTGCGCTTCTGGTCGAATTGTTCCACCTTGCCGCCACACAGGAGTTCTGGGCCTATCTGTTGAGCACCATGCGGACTTGGGCCATCGGTCTGGTGGTGGCGACGATGGCCGGCGTGATCGGCGGCCTCCTGATCGGGCTGGTGCCGGGCGCCAGGACCTACACCCATTCCACCATCGAGTTCCTGCGCCCGATCCCCTCGGTGGCGCTGATCCCCGGCGTCATCCTGATCTTCGGTTCGAGGTATCAATCGGGTGTCGTGCTGATCACCTACGCGGCGTTCTGGCAAGTGCTGCTGCAGATGTTGTATGGCCTCAACGACGTCGACGCGGTGGCACGGGACACCGCCCGCTCGTTTCGCTTCAGCACGGCCGGCTTTATCGTGCATGTTGCATGGCCCACTCTGCTGCCGTTCCTTTTTACCGGCATTCGGCTGGCGGCGTCGATCGCTCTGGTGCTCGCCGTCACAGCGGAAATGGTGATCGGCAGCTTTGGCATCGGGCGGGGTATCGTGATTGCGCAGAACTCGGATGCGATCCCGACTATGTATGCGCTGGTGATTGTGACCGGCCTGATGGGGATCGGCATCAACGCCGCGGCGCGGGCGATTGAGAAGCGGGTGTTGCGCTGGCACCCGTCGGTACGCAATGCCGCAGCATTCTAAGCAAAGCGACCGCAAAACGCTTCGGATTGCCGGCATGATCATGCGCCGTGCCGCGGTCGAGCTGGCGCTGCCGTTCGCACTATTCGTGGTGCTGTGGGTCGTGAGTTCCAACTCGCTGAATTTTTACTTTCCGCCGCTGGCGAAGGTGCTGGACCGGTTCGATGCGCTGTGGCTCGGCCAAAGGTTCGCAGGCGACGTCCTGCCGAGCCTTGGGCGCCTGATCGGCGGCTATCTGATCGCCTGCCTCGCCGGCCTCATCATCGGCGTGCCGATCGGAATGTTTGGCCCGCTTCGCCGTGCGGCGGAGCCGGTGCTGGAGTTCTTCCGCGCCATTCCGCCACCGGCGCTGATTCCGGTGCTGGTGATGCTGGCGGGCTTCGGCGACACCATGAAGGTGGCGGTGATCGTGACCGGGTCGATCTGGCCGATCCTGTTGAACACGGTGGAAGGCGTCAGGAGCGTGGATTCGGTGCTGGACGAAACTTGCAGCACCTACCAGATCAAGGGCCTGAGCCGCCTGTGGCACTTCGTGCTCCCCAGCGCGAGCCCGCAGATTATCGTCGGCATGCGCGTCGGCCTGTCGATCGGCATCATCCTGATGGTGATCAGCGAAATGTTCGCCGCCACCAACGGGCTTGGCGCCGCCATCATCGTTTTTCAGCGCAGCTTCGAAATTCCGGAGATGTGGAGCGGCGTGTTGATGCTCGGCCTGTTCGGTTTCGTGCTCTCGGTCCTGTTCAGCCTGTTCGAGCGGCGGACGCTGAAATGGTATTACGGTCTGCGCGATCTGGAAAGGCGAAGCTGAATGGCAATGAACGAAGTTGCGGTGGTGTCGGTCAATCACCTCAACAAAGTCTATCAATCCGGGGAACGCCGGGTCGAAGCGATCGGTGATCTGACGTTCGACGTCGCTGCCGGCGACTTCACCTGCATCGTCGGCCCATCGGGCGCAGGCAAGACGACCCTGCTGAAATGCCTCGCCGGACTGCTGGCGCCGACCAGCGGCGCGATCCTGGTCAATGGGCACGCGGTGACCGGACCGCCGGCCGAGATGGCGGTGGTTTTCCAGGAATACGGGCGCAGCCTGTTCCCGTGGAAGACCGTGCGGGAGAACATCGAACTGCCGCTGCGCGAGAAGAAGATCGCGAAGCCGGAGCGAAAGCGGCTGGTCGACGACGCCCTGGCGGCGGTCGCGCTCGCGGGTGCAGGTGACTCCTATCCGTGGCAGTTGTCCGGCGGCATGCAACAGCGCGTGGCGATCGCGCGCGCAGTGGCGTACCAGCCCAAGGTGATGGTGCTTGATGAGCCCTTCGCCGCGGTCGACGCGCAGACCCGCGCCGACCTTGAAGACCTCATGCTCCGGCTTTGGACCGAACTCGATCTTACGGTGATTTTCGTGACCCACGATATCGACGAGGCGGTCTATCTCGGCCAGCGCGTGCTGGTGCTGTCGTCATCTCCGACCCGCGTTCTTGACGACGTCCGCATCGACATTCCGGGCCCGCGCAGCCAGGCCACGACCCGGATCGAACCCGGCTTCGCCGAATTGCGGACGCGGATCTACCGGGGGATCCAGGAAGCCAAGTCGGCTCGCGCAGCCGGCGAGACCATCAGGCCATAGCCTGATCCGGTCCGATCAAAGCATCGGCAAAGCCCTGCTTCAGGATGCCGAGCAGATGGCGTACCGCCGGTCGCTCGATCCGGTTTTTCGGGATCAGCGCTTTCACCCAGAATTCCGGCACAGGATAATCGTGCAGTATGGTCACGAGTTCGCCCCGCGCGAGGCTCGGCGTGACGACATGGCGCGCGATCCGGGCAATGCCCATGCCGGCGACGGCGGCGCGGCGCAGCAGATGGCTGTCGTTGGCGCTGAGTTTTGCCTTGACGTCGACATTGATCAGGCCGCGACGGCTTTCGAAAGCCCAGCTCTGCCCTGTGGTCGCAAAAGTGAGGCAGTCGTGTTGCACCAGATCGCGCGGATGATGGGGTGCGCCGCGGCGTTCCAGATAGGCGGGCGATGCACAGATCACGCGAGGATAGGCACAGAGCGGCTCGTCGATCACGCCGGGATAGGAAGTTGGCAGCGCGCCGATGGCAAGATCGAAACCCTCTTCGGTCGGATTGACCGAACGATCGAGCATCACCAGCTCGATGCTGATTCGGGGGTGTGCGACCTGGAAGCGGGTCAGCATCTCGCCCAGGCTCAGAATCGCGATCGTTGTCGGGGACTTGATCCGCAGATGTCCTTCCATTTCCGACGTCGAGACCTGGGATTCCTGAAAGATGGTTTCAAGCTCCGTCACCGCGGCCTGCAAGCGCGGCAGCCGCGCCTCGCCCGCTTCAGTCAGCCCGATCCGGCGGGTCGAGCGCTGCAGCAGCTTCACGCGCATCCGATCTTCCAGCCGGTCGATCCGCTTGGTGATAACCGAGGGGACGACGCCGAGCTGCCGTGCCGCGATGGTGATGCTGCCGGTGCGGGCGACCAGCAGGAACGCTTTGATATTCTGGATGGTATCCATGGCTTGTTCCCTGTTTTCGCGTCACCGGACGAAGAGACAAGCTACCTGTTTTTCCAATACGAGAAAACTGATTGGTTGTAACTAGGGGTTCATTTCCGTGCCGCAAAAGAGCAAACTGCGGCAAAAGCCGCCCCAT
This sequence comes from uncultured Alphaproteobacteria bacterium, assembly GCA_963734795.1. Lineage (GTDB taxonomy): Bacteria > Pseudomonadota > Alphaproteobacteria > Rhizobiales > Xanthobacteraceae > Bradyrhizobium. The sequence continues at coordinate 584,556 of CAVTIW010000001.1, read as the reverse complement.
GCACCTTCTCGCAGGGCTAAAATCCGAAGACCCCAGGGCCGACCATGAGCAGCACTCCTTTCACTTTTCGCACCAAGGCATCGACGGCGACGCGCACCGTCGTTCGTACCCGGAGCGAGCCGCTGGTCCGCGATACCGATGTCTGTGTGGTCGGCTCCGGCATCTCCGGCGTATCGGCGGCGATCGAATCCGCCCGCCTCGGCAAGAATGTCCTTTTGATCGACGGCCTGCCGGTGCTGGGCGGACAGGCGGTCAATTCGATCGTCGGCACCATCTGCGGCATGTTTTCCAATGGCAAGGATGGCCACCAGGTGACCTATGGCATCGCGGAGGACATCATCCGCGATCTCTCCAAGACCGGATCGATCCACTACCGGCAGGGCGTCAACAACATCATCATCTACGATGAAGTCGCGCTCGCCAGGTGGATCGAAAACGCCGTTCGCGAGGCCGGCGTCAAGGTGTTGCTCGGCGCCATCGTCCGTGAAGTCGAGGTGAAGGACCGTCGGATCAAATCACTCGGTCTTTCGACGCGGTACGGCGATGTCCGTGTCAACGCCACCGGTTTCGTCGATGCCAGCGGCGACGCCACCCTGGTCTGGCAGGCCGGCTTTCCGTGCCAGGAAGCGGCGGACGGCCCGGTATTCGGCACCCAGATGGTGGTGCTTGAGGGCATCGACGAGGCGCATGTGCCGAGCCGAGAAGAACTGCCGGTGCGCATGCGTGAGAAGGGCGAAGCCTATGGCCTGATTCGGCGCGAGGGGCTGAGCTTCATCATTCCCGGCCGCGGCATCGCCGCCATGAACATGACCCACATCGAAACCCCGCTCGATCCGTTCGAAATGTCCGACAAGACGCTCGAGGGACGAGAGCAGGCCGATCGCGCCGTCAAATTCCTCAAGAGCGAGTTTCCCAAGGCGTTCGGCAAGGCGCGGGTGCGGGCCTACGGCTTTCCCGGCATCCGGCAGACCCGCTGGATCCGTGGCCGTCAGCAACTCACCGTCGACGACGTTGTCTCCGGGCGCAAGTTCGACGATGCGATCGCGCGCACGGCCTGGCCGATCGAATTGCACGATTCCGGAAACGACCACGTCTGGCGCCCGTTCGGCGACGACCATATGCATTACGTGCCGTTCGGCTGCCTCACGCCTGCGGACGCCGACAATGTGGTTGTTGCCGGCCGCTGCGTCGATGCCGACAATGCCGCACTCTCCAGTATCCGCGTGATGGGGCCTTGCATCGCGATGGGTGCCGCGGCGGCGCATGCGCTCGATCTTGCGGGAACCGGCAGCGTGCACCAGATCGACATGGCGGCGCTAAAAGCCCGTCTCCACGACAATCTCGAGCGCAACGACAGCGGTCACGAGATCGCCCGCACCATCCGCCCCTTTGCAGAGGCAAACGCCTGACCATGAAACTCACCGACGACGAACAGAAGATGCTGGACGGCTGCGACGGTCCCGCCGTGGCGAAGGCGATGGACTTGCTCATGCGTTATGGCGAAGCGCTGGGTGCGGAGCGGCTGGTGCAGACCAACAATGTCTGCGGCACGTTCGTTGCCGCCGGCCCGATGATCCGCGAGTTCGCCAGCAAGGGCAATGACGCGATCTTTTCCGAGTTCAATCTCGACAGTTCCGAGCGCGTCGAAATGCCTGCGGTGAAGGCTTATACCTGCCACCTGGTGATGGGCATCGACAGCAAGCATCCGGAGATGAATCAGGGTCTGGAAGACACGGTGCGGATTCAGAAGGAAGGCGAGAAATTCTTCGGCGCCAAGGGCGTCAACATGCTTGCGACCTGCACGCCCTACCAGGTCGGTAACGTGCCCGTGATGGGCGAGCACTGCGCATGGATGGAATCCTCAGCGGTGATCTATTGCAATGCCGTGCTCGGCGCACGCACCAATACCGAAGGGCGCGAGAGCACCGGCGCCGCCAGCATCACCGGCCGCATTCCCTATTTCGGCCTGCATATTCCGGAGAATCGCCTGGCAACGCATCTGATCGACGTTCAGGTGCCGGTCGACGACATGATGGACTGGGGAATTCTGGGCTATGCCATCGGCGAAATGGTGGAAGAGGACATTCCCGCGTTCCGCGGTTTGTCGGCGCAGCCCAACATGATCAAGCTGAAGCATTTTGGCGCAGCAGCGGCTTCCTCGGGGGGCGTCGAGATGTACCATATCCCCGGCGTGACGCCGGAAACCCGCTCGGAGGAGTACGCTTTCGGCGGCCGCAAACCGCTGACGACACTGGTCTACGGCCAGGCCGAGCGGCGGATCGCTTACGAGAAGCTGAATTCAACGGCGAAATCGCACGACGTCGATTTCATCATGCTCGGCTGTCCGCACAATTCCATCGAGCAGGTTGGACTTGCCGCCCGGCTGCTGGAAGGCAAGCGCCTCAGCCCCAACACCTCGCTGTGGGTGTTCACGCCGCGCGCCCTGAAGGAAGTCGCCGATCGCAGCGGCTATACCGACATCATCGAGGCAGCGGGCGGGCACGTCCTCACCGATACCTGTCCGGCGATTTCGCGCATCATGCCCAAGGACACCAAGGTGGTCGCCACCGATTCCGCCAAGCAGGCGCATTACTTGCCTGCGATCACCGGCGTACAGGCGTGGTTCGGCTCGGTCGCCGATTGCGTCGAGGCGGCGGTGAGCGGGCGCTGGAACGGGAGGCTCGGATGACCACGATCGTTCTGCACGGGCGCAAGGTGGTCGGCGGCACGTCGGAAGGCGAGGCGCTGGTGACCCGCGAGACCGTCTCGGGTTGGGGCGGCTTCGATCCCCGAACCGGCAAGGTGGTCGAGACCCGGCACGAATTGTGCGGCATCTCCCTGAAAGACAGGATTCTGGTTTTTCCGGGCGCCAAGGGTTCGTCCGGCTGGTCGCAATATTTCCATCTGGCGCGGCTCGCCGGTACCGCACCGAAGGCCATTCTGTACAACCGGACCACGACCAAGGTTGCGCTCGGCGCCGTGGTGATGCGGGTGCCCGCCATCACCGATTTCGACCGCGATCCGCTTGACGTCATCGAGACCGGAGACTGGGTCAAGGTTGACGGTGATCGCGGCGTCGTCGAGATCACCAAGAAGAAAAATCCATAAGCGGCGGCGCCGGCCCGCGCATTTGAGTGGTGAGACGCCCCGGTCAAGAAGGGCGGAGAGTTTTAAGGGAGAGCGAACGAGATGATCCGTGCCGGTTTGCGCTTCCTTGCGGCGATTGTGGTGCTGGGCACCACGTCGTTCGGCGCGGCGGCGCAGCAGGTCGATGATCCCGAACTGGTCGCGGCGGCCAAAAAAGAGGGCAAGCTCGCGTTCTATACCTCGTTCCTCGGTGCGCCCTTTCATATCGCCGCGATCAAAAGCTTCGAAAAGAAATACGGCATCTCGGTTGAGCTGCTCGACGTGAGGGCGAGCGAGTTGCGCGAACGGCTGCGGACCGAGCAGGCGGCCGGGCGTTTCATCGGCGACGTCGTCCAGAATGGCGCGGCGACCATGATTCGCTCGCAGCGCGACGGCGAACTCGAGCCGCATGGCGGCATTCCCAACACACAACGGCTTTCGGCGCAGCAGCCGGCAACCGATGTGCTGGTGCCGAGCTACATCCTCGCCTACGGAATTCTGGTCAACACCGCCAAGGTCAAAAGCGGGGATGAGCCGAAAAGCTGGAAGGATCTGCTCGATCCGGCCTGGAAGGACAAGATTCTCTCCGACGATATGCGCGCCCTCGGCGGCGGGCAGGTGATGTTCTCGGTGCTGGAAGGTGCATTCGGGCGGCCGTTCCATGAGAAGCTCGCCGCACAACAGCCGATCTTCAGCCGGGATGTCGGCAACGACGAGCGGCGCGTGGCGCGGGGCGAATATCCGCTGCGGATACCGCAGCTGTTCTCGAATACGACCGTCCTCAAGGGCCTTCCCGTGAAGCTCGTGATCCCGGCGGAAGGGGTGCCGTATATCCGCTTCGATATGGCGCTGATCAAGAACGCGCCGCATCCGAACGCGGCGCGGCTGTTCATCAATTATTATCTCAGCGACGAGGTGCAGCTGATCTATGCCAACGCCGGCCTCATTCCGGTGGTCGCCAATCTTAACAGCACGGTCAAGGAAGAGATGCGGGCGCTGACCAGCGCGAAGCTGCTCGGCACCACCGATGTCGACACCCAGGACGCGATGCTGGCGCTTGCCACGGAGATCTACAAATAGGCCGGGCGTTCGCGCCGAAAGTCCGGCTATTTTATTGTCCGAACGCAGTTCAGAGAAGCTGCGGGACAGGGCGCAGGGGAGGAAGCGATGTTGGATCGACGGAAATTTCTGATTGCCGGCACTGTGGTATCGGCGCTGCCGCGTCTTGCACGGGCGCAGGCCGTCAAGCCGCTCAAGATCGGTGTCATGAACGACATGTCCGGTCCGTACGCCGATCACCAAGGCATCGGCTCGGTGTTGTGCGCCCAGATGGCTGCCGACGATTTCGCGGCAAAAGCCGGTGTGCCGGTGCAGATCGTGTTCGCGGACCATCAGAACCGATCCGACATCGGCCTTAACATCGCGCGCAACTGGTACGACAATGAGGGCGTCGATGTCATCCTTGATGTGCCGAATTCCGCCGTCGCGCTCGCGGTCTCGGGGCTAACCCGGGAGAAGAACAAGGTCCTGATCGGATCGGGCGCCGGCTCATCGGTGCTGACCGGGCCGCAATGCTCGCCGAACTTCATTCACTGGACCTACGATACCTGGTCGCTCGGCCACAGCCTCGGCCGCGCGCTGACACAGGAAGGCGGCAAGACCTGGTTCTTCCTCACCGCGGATTATGCGTTTGGAAAGGACCTCGAGAAGAATACCGCTGAAGCCGTCGAAGCGGCCGGGGGCAAAGTGCTCGGCGCCGTGCGCCATCCGATCAACACGTCGGACTTTTCGTCCTACCTGCTTCAGGCGCAGGCCTCCGGTGCCGACGTCGTCGGGCTCGCCAATGCCGGGGACGACACCAGCAATTGCCTGAAGCAGGCGACCGAGTTCGGTCTTGGCAACAAGCAGCGGCTTGCCGGCTTGATCCTAAACGTCACCAATATTCCGGCGATCGGCATCAAGGCGATCAATAATGTGAAGATCGTGGTTTCATTTTATTGGGACATGAACGACGGAACCCGCGCGTTCGCCAGGCGCTACCAGGCCGCACATCCGCGCAAGCTGATGCCGAACGATCAGCAGGCCGGTAATTATTCGGCGGTTCAGCATCTGATCAAGGCGATGGCGCAGATCAAAACCGCCGTCGACGGCAAGCGCCTCGTCGATACCATGAAGGCGATTCCGACCGACGACGTCATCTTCGGCAAAGGCTCGATTCGGGTAGACGGCCGAAAATTGCATCCGACCTATCTGCTCTCGGCGAAGACACCGGCAGAGTCGACCGGGGAATGGGATTGCTTCAGGCCGGTCAAGACCATTCCGATTGAGGAGGCCTGGCGGCCATTGTCCGAGGGCGGCTGCCCGTTCGTGAAGAGCTAACGGCAGCCCCGGTCTAATCGGCCTCTCCGAGCGTGACGCCGCCATCGACCACGATTTGCGCGCCTGTAACGAAGCGCGAGGCGGGGGACGCGAAATAGATCGCCGCGCCCTTCAGATCGTCCGGACTGGCGACTTCATGCATCGGACAGGCTTGCTCGAAAGGCTTGCGCGCCTCGCTTTCCTTCAACCGTCCGCCGCCGATATTGGTAATGACAGGTCCCGGTGCGATGGCGTTGACCAGAATGTTGAATTTCGCCAGTTCGATCGCGGCCTGCCGAACGAATTGCGCGACGCCGGCCTTGGACGACACATAGGCGGCGCCGACATAAATTTCGGTCTTGGTCGCGGAAATCGAGCTGGTCACGATGATCCGCCCGCCGCCCTGCGCCTTCATTTGCGGCACGACCGCCTGGACGGTGCGGAACACCGACGTCAGGTTGGTCTCCAGCACCCGCGTCCACAGTTCATCGGAGATCAGTTCCAGCGCCCGTTCCGGGTTGCGGGTTTTGTCGGGTCCGAGAAATCCCGGTCCTCCGCTGATTCCGGCGTTCACAAACACCACATCGATGCGGCCATAGCGCGCGACCGTCGCGGCGACGACACGATCCAGATCGGCCCGCCTGGTGACGTCGACCGTCTCACCGGCGGCCTCGGCGCCGAGCTTGGCCAATGCGTCCACGGTTCTGGCCAGCGCCTCCGGGTTGATGTCGCCCACCATGACGCGCGCGCCGTTCTCCGCCATCGCCTGCGCATAAGCGAGCCCGATGCCGCTGGCGCCGCCGGTGACCAGGACCGACAGCCCGCGCACGTTGAAGAGATCGTCGATTTTCATGAATTAATGCTCCCAATCCGCAGCGGCCAATGCCTGCGACAACTGATGAAGTAGCGCGTTCAAGCGTTGCTTGTCGGCGCGGGCGAAGTTCTTGAACAGCCGCGCCTGCCGTTCGAGCGAGACCTGCATCAGTCGCGCTGATAGTTTCTTTCCCTCGGTCGTCAATTTGGCGATGGCGGCTCGCCCGCGCGTCCGCGTCTGCTCAACCGAGATCAGTTTGCGTTCCTCGAGGACGGCCAGGCTCCGGCTGACGGCGGCCTTGTCGAGATCGGCGACCTCGGACAATTCACCGACATTGAGCGATTGGGTGCTGCTGAGCACCAGCAACAGCCGCCATTCCGCCATGCCGAGGTCCCATGTCGCGCGATAATAGGCGGTGGCCCCCCGGTTGAGCCGCATGCCGATGCTGACCAAAAGCACCGTGATGTGTTCCTGCGCGAGCTTTCCCCCGAAGGGCGACCGGGTGGGCAATGCATCATTGACCGCCGATGTCTTGGTCGCGCGCATTTCGTTGGGATCCCGGCACGGTTTTCCGAAATTGTTCCAGCGGGGTCGATCCCCCCGCATTGGTCTGGATCAAATGATTGACACATCATTTATTGATGCGTCAATATAAGTCCTGCAAGCCGGCGCAAAAACCCGGCCATCCACACAGACAAGAGTTCATGGTGGCAGATCGCCAATCAGCCGATGTCGAGCGTCCGGAGCGATATGCCGGCGCAATCGATTGCGACCTTCACCCGGCATTGCCCGGGATGAGTGCGCTGTTGCCTTATCTCGACGATTATTGGCGCGAAATGGTCACGGTTCGCGCGCTCGATCGCCTGAACCTCACTCTCACCAGCTATCCGCAGAATGCGCCGCTGTCGTGCCGTCCCGACTGGAAACTCGATGGCGGCCGCAAGCCGGGCTCGTCGCTGCAAGCGATGCAGGTCGATGTGCTCGATCGCTATCGTCAGCGCTTTGGAATTCTCAACTGCCTGTACGGCGCCCAGGTCATGCACAGCGAAGACATGGCGGCGGCGTTCTGTCGCGCCACCAACGACTGGATCCGCGACGAATGGCTCAGCCGCGATCCGCGGCTGCGCGCCTCGATCGTGATTCCGGCACATAATACCGAGCTGGCGGTCGCCGAAATCGAACGCCGCGCCGACGATCAGCGCTTCGTGCAGGTGCTGATGCTGGTATCGGGCGAGGTCACGCTGGGCCGGCGCCAACTGTGGCCGATCTATCAACTGGCAGAACGACTGGGGTTGCCGATCGGGGTTCATGCCGGAAACGCCTACCGTTATGCGCCGACGGCGGTAGGTTGGCCGTCGTATTACGTCGAGGACTATGTGTCGCAGTCGGCCGCCTTCGAAAATCAATTGCAGAGCATGATCTCCGAAGGCGTGTTCGCCAAGTTTCCCGGGCTCAAGGTGGTTGCCATCGAGTTGGGATTGACCTGGTTGAGTGGATTTATCTGGCGTGCGGACAAGACCTGGAAAGGCGTTCGCGCCGAGGTCCCCTGGGTGACGCGTGCGCCCTCGGAGATCGTTCGCAACCACGTTCGCTTCACGGTGCAGCCAATCGACGCACCGGACGAGATGGAAGCGATCCTGCGGCTGATCGAGCATCTCGAATCGGACGAATTGTTTTTGTACTCGACGGACTATCCGCACTGGCAGTTCGACGGCGATCATGTGCTGCCAAGTCAACTTTCCGGTGCGCTGTTGCGCAAGATCACCAGCGACAATGCGCTGGCAACTTACCCGCGGCTGGCGAAGGCCGACCGCGCCATGGAGATCGGCGTATGAGCATTGTCGAGCTCGAACGTGACCGGCCCGCAGGGGCCAAACTGCGGGTGATCGATTGCGATATTCATCCATCGATGACGGCGTGGACCGAGGTTCATCCCTATCTGGCCAAGCAATGGATCGAGCATTTGTCGGTCTATGGCAGCCACCTGCGTCACGCATTTTCCGAAGCCTTGACCCATCCACGGATGTCGCCGGACGCGGCGCGGGTTGACGCCTATCCCGACGAAGGCGGTCCGCCCGGCTCGAGTCTCGCGATGATGCGGTCGCAGCATCTCGATCCCAATGGCGTCGAATACGGCATGCTGATTCCGCTGCGGTGGAATCCCGGCAGTCAGCGCAATCTGGATTTCGGCGTGGCGCTGACGCAGGCCATGAACACCTGGCAGATCGAGCGCTGGGTCAAAAACGAACCGCGCCTGAAGGCGTCGGTACTGATCGCGCAGGAAGACGCCGTCGGTTCGGTCGCGGAAATCGATGCGCGGGCGGCGGATCCTAATTTCACCCAGATCCTGGTTTTGCCGCGCACCGACGAGCCGTTCGGGCGCCGCCGCTATTGGCCGATCTTCGAGGCCGCGGTGCGCAACAATTTGCCGATCGCCATCCATGTCGGCGGCACCAATGGCCATCCCTCCACCGGCGGCGGCTGGCCGTCTTATTATATGGAGGAGCACCAGGCGGTCGCGGAAACCATGCAGGCGGTGCTGACCAGCCTGGTTTTCGAAGGGGTGTTCGAGCGATTCCCGAAATTGCGCGTCGTGATCATGGAAGGCGGGCTCGGCTGGATCCCGTCGTTGAGCGCGCGGATGGACAAGCATTGGTCGCGGCTGCGCAGCGAAGTGCCGCATTTGAAGCGCAAGCCATCGGAATACATCCGCGAGCAGGTCTGGTTCACCACCCAGCCGATGGAAGAGCCGGGCCGCGCCTCGCAACTGATCGATCTGTTCGACCGGATCGGCTGGGATCGCCTGCTGTTCTCGACCGACTATCCGCATTGGGATTTCGACGACCCGCGCTACGCCTTCAAGGCCCCGCTCAGCGAAGCGCAGCGTGAGCAGCTTCTCTATAAAAACGCACAGGCGTTCTACGGGATCCGCTGATGGCGCGACATATCGTTGCCACCGTCGACGACATTCCGCCCGGCCAGCGCAAGCTGGTCACGGTGAAGGGCCGGGAAATCGGCATCTTCAACGTCGACGGCGAATACCTTGCGATCAGCAACCGGTGCCCGCACGAAGGGGCCTCGCTGTGCAAGGGCCGCATCGTCGGCCTCGTCGAATCCAGTGAACCTGGATCCTATCAGTTCAGCCGGCGCGGCGAACTGTTGCGCTGCCCCTGGCATGGCTGGGAGTTCGATCTGAGGACTGGAAAATCCTGGTGCGAACCCGACCGCACCAAGGTCCGCAGCTTCGAGTTGAAAGTGGAGGCGGGAGGGACGCTGGTCGAAGGCGCGCTTCGGGCCGAAACGTTCCCGGTTTCAATCGAGAAGCAGTATGTGGTGATCGAAGTCTGACACCTGATCGAAGCGGTCGATCGGCAAAGCAATAAACCGCGCGGAGGACGAACGTGTTTGTGAAACTGAAGAGGGCTGCCCTGGTCGCCTTGTTCGCCGGTTTCGTCGTGCCGGCGTCGGCACAGGACGCCTCCTGGGATTCCGTCGTCGTCGCCGCAAAAAAGGAAGGCAAGGTCGTCGTCTACAGCATGGCTTTGGGCGCGCCCTATTACGTCGCCGTTCTGAAAGCCTTCGAGGAAAAATACGGGATCAAGGTGGAAAGCCTCGATTTGCGCGCCAGCGAACTCGCCGAAAGGGTAAGAACGGAGCAGTCGGCCGGACGGTTTCTCGGCGACGTCGAGATCATCACCACGACGATGATCGAGGAGCAGCGCAAGAATGGCGACTACATCCAGAACATGGGCACCGTTCCCAACGCCGCAAATCTGCGGTCGCCGTTCAAAGCCAGCGATTTCAGCGTTCCGGCCTATGTGCAGCCGATGGGAATTCTGGTCAACACCCGCCTCGTCAAGTCCGAGGATGAGCCGAAAAGCTGGAACGATCTCAACGATCCCAAATGGAAGGGCAAGATACTGTCCGACGACATGCGCCCGCTCGGCAGCGGCAATACCATGTTCGCAATTCTGCAGAAGAAGATGGGCGCCGCTTTCAACGAGCAATTGGCCGAGCAGAAGCCGGTTTTCAGTCGTGATATGCGCAACGACGCGCGACGCGTCGCGCGCGGCGAATATCCGATTTACGTGCCGCAGGTGTTCGCGTTTGCGTCCGACCTCAAGGGCCTGCCGGTCAAGGTGATCATTCCAAAGGAGGGCGCGCCCTATGCCCAGATGGAATTCGCGCTATTGAGGAACGCGTCGCATGCCAATGCCGCGCGGCTGCTCGTCAATTACTTCCTCGAGCAGGATTCGCAATTGCTCTATGCTAATGGCTGGATGCTGCCGGTCGTCAAGGGCGTGGCCGAAGAGGCGAATAATGACGCCAAGCCGTACGCCGACGCAAAATTGATGGGCCCGGCGTTGCTGGAGGAGCGGCCGGCGATGATGGAACTCGCCAAGAAGCTCTATCAGTAGAAGGTCCGTGACATCGCTCTCGACAGATCAGATCAAACGCCCGGCGATCTTGCCGGGGGCAACGCTTCCAGGCCTGCTCGACGGCAAGTTGCCGCGGCGGCTGGCGGTGGCAGCCCTTGTTCTGCTGCTGGCCTTCCTGTCGCTCTACCCGCTTTCGATGCTGTTCTACGGCAGCCTGCATACCACGCCGCCCGGGATTGCCGGGACCTTCGATCTCGCCGGATATCGCCAGGTGTTCACCTGGCCAACGGCGATGCTGTTCGCCAATACGGTCGGCATTTCCCTGATCAAGACGGTGATATCGCTTTTGCTCGCCGTGCTGTTTGGCTGGATTATCGCGCGGACCAATACGCCGGCGCGCGGGACGCTCGAAGTGCTGATCACATTGCCGTTCTTCGTCCCGCCGATCCTCACCGCCATGGCATGGGGCATGCTCGGCAATCCGCAGGTCGGCGTCGTCAATCTGGTATGGCGCTGGATCACCGGCTCTGCCGATCCGCTGGTGAATATCTATTCCTATGGCGGCGTGATCTGGCACATGCTGCAATATTCGACGCCGTTTCTGTTCCTGTTCATCGTCGAGGCCTTCCGTTCGATGGATCCGGCGCTGGAAGAGGCGAGCCGGATGTGCGGGGCGTCGCAGTGGCGGACCTTTCGGCGGGTGACGTTCGCCCTGATGATGCCGGCGGTGGTGACGGCTTTTCTGCTGAGCTTCATCCGCGGCCTCGAGAATTTCGAATCGCCGCTGTTCTTTGGAACGCCCGCCAGGATCGAGGTGGTCACCACGGCGATCTACAACTCCATCAACCACCAATCGATTCCCAACTATCAGTTCGCCAGCGCCCTGAGTTTCGCCATCATGGCGATGATGTTCCTGCTGGTGCTATGGCAGTGGCGGCTGTTGCGCGGCAAAAGCTTTCAGACCGTGACCGGCAAGGGCTACGCGCCGCGCGTGATCGATCTCGGTCCGTGGCGGTGGCTGACGTTTGCGGTCTGCGTGGCGTTTTTCGTGATCAGCGTCGTGCTGCCGGTCGGTCAGCTGCTGCTGGGATCGTTTTTCCAGTTCTTCGGCTTCTATCAGTGGGACATGCTGACGCTGGAGCACTATCGCTCGGTGCTGTCGAACACCGAGGTATGGCGGGCTTTCGGCAATACCTTCCTGCTTGGCTTGTCCGGCGCCTCGGCGACGATGGTTCTCGGCGCCATTGTCGCCTACATCTCCACCCGCACCCGGTGGGGCGGCAGGCAGGTGATCGACCTGCTGGCGTGGCTGCCCTGGATGATGCCCGGGATGGTGCTCGCGGTCGGGTTTCTGTGGGGCTTTGCCTTTCTGCCGTCGTTCATCTCGATTTACGGCACGATCTGGGCATTGCTGATCGCCTATGTCGCGCTAGGAACGCCGATCGCAGTGCGGGTGATGTCGGCGGCCTATCGGCAACTCTCCTTCGATCTTGAAGAATGCTCCCGGGTGCACGGCGCAAGCTGGTGGCAAACGCTGTGGCGGATCCTGATCGCGCTGGCGTGGCCGTCCTTCGCGGTCGGATGGGTGCTGACCTTCTTCGGCATCATGCGTGAACTGAGCGCGTCGGTGCTGCTCTATTCGGTCGGCTCCGAAGTGCTTTCCGTCGTGCTGTTGCGGATGTGGGAGAACGGGCAGGCCGAGGCGGTCAGCGTCATCGGCTTGATGATGCTGCTGCTGGTGTTCCTGTTCCGGTGGGTTCAGCTTCGCTTGATCAAGCATTACATCAGCAACCTCTAGGAGCGGCATCGTTCGTGTCAGACCTTGTCCTCGAAAATGTCTCGCGTGCCTTCAGCGGCTTTATCGCGGTCGACGGCATCGACCTACGGGTCGAAGCCGGCGAGTTCGTCACGCTGTTGGGACCGTCCGGCTGCGGCAAAACCACGACATTGCGCATGGTCGCCGGGCTCGAAGAGTCCACGGGAGGACGGATCTCGATCGGATCGCGGGTGGTCAACGACCCCACCCGGAAGATTCATATCACTCCCGATCGCCGCCGGCTCGGAATGGTGTTCCAGTCCTATGCGATTTGGCCGCATATGAGCGTGTTCGACAACGTGGCCTATCCGTTGCGCGTGCGCCGGAAATCCGACAGTGAAATCAAGCAACGGGTTACCAAAGCGCTTGAGCTGGTAGAAATGGACCGTTATGCGGAGCGTCCGGCGCCGGCACTGTCGGGCGGCCAGCAACAGCGCGTGGCGATCGCGCGCGCGCTGGTGTTCGAACCGGAGGTGCTGCTACTCGACGAACCCCTCAGCAACCTCGATGCGCGGTTGCGTACCCAGATGGGCGATGAATTCAGGTCGTTGCAGAAGCGCCTTGGCATTACCACGCTGTATGTCACGCACGACCAGGATGAAGCGATGGCCTTGTCGGATCGCGTGGTGGTGATGCGGGCCGGCAAGATTCTTCAGGTCGGTCCGCCGCAGGATATCTATCAGCGTCCGGGTTCCGAAGTCATCGCAAGCTTCTTCGGCGAACCGAATCTGCTGGACGCAACCGTGATGACGGTGGAGGCGGCGGCCGATCTGTCCAGGCTTGGGGTGCAAGGCGAGAGCTGGCAGGGCGTGGCTTACGGCAATCAGCGCTTCGCCCCCGGCGACAAGGTGCGCGTCCTGGTAAGGCCGGAAGATATCTGGCCGGAAGTGATGCAGAACGAGGTCGACGCCGCATGGCGGGGCGAGGTTCTGGAATCAGTGTTTCGCGGCGCGCGGCGTACGCTTCGGGTCCGGACCGAGGCCGGAGAACTGAGGCTCGAGGTTCCGGCGCTGGCTCATCCCGAGGTCGGCGAAATCATCGCTATCGGCGCCGCCAAATTTGCGCTGTGGGCCTTCGCCGACGGGACGGCGGTTTAGGTTGCTGCCGCGACCGGCGCCCGGCCTTTTCCGGGAGGAGTGCCCGCGATTATCGCGCGCATCTTCGCCTCCAACGGGATGGTCGAGTTCTCGTCCTGCCAGACGGCCGGTTCAGGCTTGTAATCGACCACATGGTCATTTTCTTCGCCGGTGAAGGATGACTTTACATAGAGGAGGATTGTTGAGGGAAAATAACGCGCCGGTTTCGCAACTCGTCAATCCGTTCATCGGAGAACCCGAGAAGGCCCGACAGCAGCTCCCTGTTATTGGCCCCAAGCTCGGATACGGTCGGACCTGCCGCCGTTGGCGTGGTAAATTGAAACGGAGCGTTTGGTACCAGGAATTTGCCTGCTGCGTCGCTGATGCGGGAAAGGCTGCCTCTTTCGGCCAGTTGCGGGTCATTCATGGCATCGGCGACGGTGAGGAAGCGGGAGCAGGGAACGTTGCCGGCGTCCATGATGGCTTCGCATTCGATCCCGGTGCGCGCTTCGGTCCATTGTTCGATGATCGTCATGAGCTCGGCCCAGTGTCGCTCGCGCGCCTGATTGGTCGAGAACCGGACATCTGCCTTCAGATCGGGGCGCCGCATCGCGTCCGCCATCTGCTCAAAGTTCTTTTGACTGATCGGGGCGATGATGACGTGACCGTCCTTGGTCTTCATCGGCGCATAGACCGGCCGCCTGCGGGGGCTCGGAAACTGCGCCTCCTGGCACTCGAACACCATCAGGTTCAGCATCGAATCCATCAGTGATACGTCGACGGCCTGTCCCTGTCCGGTTCGCTCGCGATGCACGAGTGCGGCCTGGATGGCGCCGAAGGCGTAGGCGCCGGAGAGCATATCGGCGACAAAAATGCCGGTCGAAGCTGGGGATTCCTGCTTGACCTGATAGCCGAGATTGGCCGCATCGTAACCGCTGGCGGCGTGGATAATCGGCGCATACGCGGCGCGCGTGGCGCCCGGACCCGACTGTCCATAGCCGGAAATCGAACAGTAGACCAGCTTCGGGTTGTGGCTTGCCAGCGTGGCGTAATCGAAGCCCAGCCTTGCCATCACCCCGGGACGAAAGTTTTCCACGACGACGTCGGATACCTTGGCGAGCTCATAAATGACCGGTTTTGCTCCGTCGCTTTTGAGGTCGATCGCCAGGCTCTTCTTGCCGCAGTTGAGCGCGCCGAAATAGGTGCTGTTGCCGTCGCGCAGCGGCGGCCGCCCGCGGATCAGATCGCCCTCGGGCCCCTCGATCTTGATGACCTCGGCGCCGAGGTCGGCCATCAGGCGCGCGCAATGCGGGCCGGCCAGCATCGCGGTGAAGTCGAGCACCCGGATGCCCTGCAACGGACCCGGCCGAGAATTCGAGGAAGGAGCCGTTTCGGTCATGGTCAGCTCACGGGCTGTCGTGCGGCGGGTTCGGGCAAATCCGGGCTGCCAATTCGCGCGTGATAGTCGCGATGCGTGGCTGCACCGGTCACATAGCGTTCGAGATACTGCGCAAAGGAGGCGGCGTCGCCGCTCGCCTTGACGTATTCGGCCAGGTGAGTGTCGTCGGCTTCGTACAGTCCGCCGCTTGATGTCGGATGGGCGCCGAATGGCGCCTCGACCACGCTGTGCACGAACGCAGAAGGCAGCTTGGTGAGATGATTATCCCGCCGGATGACATCGGTCGTCACGATGCGATCGACCGAGACGATGACCTTGCTGGCCGCCTGAGCCATCAGCACGTCGAAGAACACCGGTCCGAAATACTGGATATTGCCGAGTTCGTCCGCCTGCTGCGCATGAAGCAAGACGACATCGAGATGAATCGCCGGCACCCTCAGCATCGCGCGCTCGCCGGGCGCGCGCGGCACCGGCTGGTAGGTCTGCCGATTGACGTGCGGCAGGTCGGTGCACATGTCCGGGATCAGGCCGTAGGGCAGATCGCACGCGGCGGCGCGCAGGCCGCCGGCGATCGCCGGGCCGTCAAGCTCATGTACTTTTATCGTGCCGGATTCGGCGGCGCGCCGAAAATGCGGCGCCAGCCCGAACTGCTCGAAGCTGATAAATACGCAGCCGGTCTCGGCGACGCAGCCGGCGCCGATCAGCATGTCGGGCGCGATGCTGCCGGGGGCAGGCACCAGGCGCAGATCGCGCTTGCCGCGGCGGATCAACTCACGCACCAGCGCCATTGGCTGCGAGTTGAAAATCCACCCGCCGATGCCGATCGTCGCTCCGTCCTTAATGCCATCGAGCGCGTCGGAGAGGCTTTTGAGCTTGGACATCAGGCTTCTCTTCCAAGCAGATGGCGTGAGATCACGATACGCTGGATCTGGTTGGTGCCTTCCCAGATCTGGTTGATCTTGGCGTCGCGCATCATCCGCTCGACCGGATAATCCTTTAGATAACCGACGCCACCGAAAATCTGTACCGCGTCGGTCGTCACCTTCATGGCGACGTCGCTGCCGAAGCATTTGGCCATCGAGGCCATCATCGAAAGGTTGCTGAAGTCTCCCATGTCGACCTGCCGGGTGCATTCGAACAGCAGCGCGCGGGCGGCCTCAAGCTGCATCGCCATGTCCGCGATCATCCACTGCAGGCCCTGGAAGCTCGCAATCGGCTTGCCGAAGGCATTGCGCTGCTTGGCATAGGCGATCGACGCGTCGAGCGCACCCTGGCCGATTCCAATCGCGGCGGCCGCGACGGTCGGGCGGTTGAGATTGAGGATGTGCATACAGGCCTTGAAACCCTGGCCTTCCTCGCCCAGCCGGTTCTCGGCCGGCACCCGCATATTTTCGAAGAACAGCTGTACGTTGGGTACGCCGCCAAGGCCCATCTTGCGCTCGTTGCGGCCGACCTTGAATCCCTTGGTCTTGGTGTCGACCAGAAACGCGCTGATACCGTCGACGCCGCGGCCCTCGGAAGTTCGCGCGAACAAGAGCACCCAGTGCGCCACGCTGCCGAAAGTGATAAAACATTTCTCGCCGTTGATGACGTAGGATTCGCCGTCCCGCACCGCCTTGGTCTTCATCGCCGCGACGTCGGATCCGCAATGCGGTTCCGACATGCAGACCGAAGTCAGGGTGCGGCCCTTGGCGACTTCAGGCAGAAACCGCTGGCGCTGTTCTTCGGTGCCGAAATGCAGCAGCGGCAGGATCATTCCGATCGAATTCTGGCCCGCCAGGATCGAGCACGCCATCGAGACCTTGGCGATCTCGTGCTTGGCGAGGCAAAGCAAGGTGAGATTGCCGCCGGGGCCGCCATAGGATTCCGGGACCCATTGCTGCAGCAGGCCCATGTCACCGAAGATCGGCACCAGCTCTTCGGGAAAGCGATCGGTCTCGTCGATTTCGGCGGCGATCGGTGCGACATGGCGCTCGACCATTTTCCTGATGTTGTCGACGAACGCGGTCTGCTCTTCAGTCAGATACATGAACGTTTCCCTTGTATGGTCGCGGTGTTGTTGGATTTAAGCGCGCCGCTTCTCGCGCAGCACGCCGGTAGAGTCGACGTGTTCGCGCAGCACGCTGAGTTCTTGGTCGGTCGGCATGTCGGTCACCGGAGGCGCCCGCTCGACGAGGAGCTCGAAGCCGGTGTGCTTTTGAACCTGCTCAATCGCCACGCCCGGATGCAGCGACATCACGCGCATGCGTTTTGAAACTGGTTCGAAATCGAAAACGCCGAACGGACTCAGCACCAGCTTTGGTCCACCTTCCGGCAAGCCGCGGTCGGTGCGCGAGGTGCCGCCGTCGAGGAAGCCGGGGCCGTTGAGAAAATCGACGCGTTCCGGAAAACTGCCGCGGTCATGTCGCGCCATCACGACATAGAAGCGGCGGGCCAGCGCACAGAGGGCGCTGATGCCGACCGTGCCGGGGCCGCGCAGCCTGGGCTTGTCGTGCGGCCCGACACAGACCGTGTTGATGTTGCCGAACCGGTCGACCTGAATGGCGCCGAGAATGGCGAAATCGAAGAAATGGATTTTCCAGTCGATGAAGTCGACCATCTGCGGAAGATCCATCATCGCCTCGCTCCAGGCGATATTCTCGGTGCGTGCGGTCGAGCGGATCACCGGCTCGTTGCAGTTGACCATGCCGCCGGGACCCGACACCCACCACAGCGTCGGCGCCTGCCGGCATCGGGCGAGGTTGCAGGCCGCAACCTGCACGTCACTGTTGGTGCCGACGATCGCCTTCTCGCCGTCGCGCAGATCGCGCGCCAGCAGCACCGCCTGTAATTCCGCCATCGAACAATCGGGTGAGGCCATTTTTCGGGTTTCTTTGCTTAAGGGCCATTGGTCAGACCATACTATGGGGAGGCCGGATCGAATGTCAAATGCGGGATCGGCATGGCGCGGCGCGCGGCGGCGCATGACGCCGGCCGCGTTGCGTTTCGATGGTGATACGGCGTTGCCGGAAAGTTCTAGCGCGAGGTCTCTTCGGCCAGCGCCAGGGCCGTCTTGTTTTCGGCGGCGGTGCGCTCGGCGCGCATCAGATGGCGGCGAAGACGCTGCAAATGGTCGGTCATTTCCCGCTTGGCGTCGTCCACCTGACGGGTCGCAATATATTCCACCAGCCGGCGCCGATGCGCGATCAGGTTCGGAAAGAATTCGATATTGGATTGCTCGACCTGCTGCAGCACGATGTCGGTCAGGGCTTCGATGATCACCTGCAGCACCGTGTTGTCGGTCGCCTGCGAGATCAAACGGTAGAATTCCGCGCTGATCGCAACGCGTTCCGAGGCCTTTCCGGATGGGGGAAGGGTCGTCAGCCGATCGACGTTTCGTTCCAGCGCGGCAACCGTTGTCGGCCTGATCCGTTCGCTCGCAAGCTCGATGGCTACCTGCATTATTAAGGTGCGGGCCTCCGTTAAATTGTCGAGCGAGATGCGGCCAAGGTGGAACATGTCGCGGATCGATCGGGTGACGAGATCGGGGTCGCCTTTCAGGATAAAGGCGCCGCCCCGTGCGCCCTTGTGCAAACCGACGACGCCGGCGATCTCGAGGCTGCGCAAGGCTTCGCGCACCGCCGCCCGGCTGACCCCGAGTTTCAGGGCGAGCTCGCGTTCGGGCGGCAGCTTGTCGCCGGGGCGCAGCGAGCCTGCGGCCATTTCGCGGCGAACCTGTTCGCAGATTTCCTCGAACACGCGCTTGGTGCGAATCGGTGCAAATCTCGGTTGCGATCGGTCCTTCGCAGCCGTCTCGATTGGCTTTTCGATTGCCTTGGCCGCTGGCGGCCGTGCGGCAGGGCGCTTCTTGGCCCGAACCGGCGTGATCGCGGCAATCGTGGTCTTCCTGGTCACGGTCTTGTTCACCTCTTCGCGAACCCGCACCTGATGCGAGCGCATCGAGTCTTATACCAACCGGACCGGATTGGACACCAGAACCGAACGTTCTTGACGAACCCGGGACGAAATGTATCAATGGTCTGTCCAATGGCCGAGCGAGCCACGTCCGGGCCGCCCGATCCGGCCCGAAAGCCCGGATGGCCCGGAAATGCCGCGAGCCGCGTCGGCTCCGAAACAAGCGCGGCAATCGACCAAAGCGGTGGAGGGACGGCGTCGTGGGCGGAGAGAGACGGCAACTACGGCGCGGCAAGGCGGCGGCCTGATGGATGTGTTGCCGCTTCTTCCGCAGGCGCTCGCGGACGGGCTCCTGCTCGGTGGCGTCTATGCCATCGTCGCGGTCGGGCTGACCATGACGTTCGGCGTGCTGCGGATCGTCAATTTCGCGCATGGCGACTTCCTCGCGATCGGGCTGTATTTGACCTATCTGGGTGCGACGCTGCTCGGTCTCGATCCTTATCTGTCGCTGATCCTGGTGCTGCCGCTGGTCACGCTCGCGGCCGCCTTGACCTACAAATTGCTGGTCGCGCCGGTCATCCAGGCGCCCGAGCACAACCAGATCGTGGTGACGCTCGGACTCTCGCTGATCCTGCAGAACACCATGCTGGTGTTCTTCACGGCGGACCTTCACGCCATTCCTTCGGTGTTGTCCGGGCAAATCGTGCGTTTCGGCAATGTGTTCATCCAGGCCACGGCATTGATCGCCAGTGCGGTGTCGATTGCGCTCTGCCTCGGGCTGTACTGGTTTCTGCGATCGACCGAACTTGGCCGGTTGATCCGTGCCGCGGCGCAGGACCGCGATGCGGCGCTGATGTGCGGGGTCAATGTCGACCGGATGTACCTGCTCGCATTTTGTATCGGCGTCGGCTCCCTCGGCCTGGTCGCGCCGCTGATTGCGCCGTTCAGCTACGTCAGTCCGAGCGTCGGCTCCAGTTTCACCCTGACCGCGTTCATCGTCGTGGTGCTCGGTAGCATGGGCAATTTCGCCGGGGCGCTGATCGGCGGTTTCATCATCGGCATCGTCGAGGCGGTCGGCGGGCTGGTGACGGGCGGTTCGATCAATTTCATCATCACCTACGCCATCTTCATCCTGTTTCTGCTGTTCAAGCCGGAGGGGCTTCTCGGGGGGCGCCGGCTATGAGACCGATGCTCCTGCTCGGGCTCGCCGTCGCGCTGCTCGCTCTGGTTGCGCCGCTGCTGCCGGTCTATGGGCAGCACATCTTCATTCTGGTGGCGCTGTACGGGACGGTGGCGCTGGCCTGGAATATTTTGGGCGGAATGGCCGGCCAGATGTCGTTGGGCCATGCCTTGTTCGTCGGCGCCGGCGCCTACGTCTCCACCGCGCTCTATCTCAATTTCGGCATCAGTCCCTGGATCGGCCTGGTGGCAGCCGCCGGTCTCGGCGGCGGGCTTGGCGCGCTGATGGGCTACACGGTGTTCCGCCGCAAATTGTCGGGGGTCTATTTCGCGCTGGTCACGCTCGCGCTGGCGGAGATGGCGCTGCATATCGTCGACAATGTCGCTGGCCTGGGTGGGGCCAATGGGCTGGCAATTCCCTCGAAGCCGGATTTCGCCAATTTCCAGTTCACCAAACTCGGCTTTTGTTACGTGTCGCTGGGCGTTCTCGCAGTGGCATCCGGCGTCGTTCTCGCCATCCATCGCTCGCGCCTCGGCTACGTCTTTCTGGCGATCCGTGAGAACGAGCGTTCCGCGGCGGCGCTCGGAATCGACGTCGTGCAGGGAAAGGTCATCGCCGCCGCGATCAGCGGCGCGCTGGCGGCGCTGGTCGGACCGGTATACGCCAACTACGTGCTTTTCATCGACCCGGAATCCGTACTCGGGGTGCAGCTTTCGATCGACGCGTTGCTGTTCGCCTTTGTCGGCGGGCTCGGATCGCTATTCGGCCCGCTGCTCGGTGCCGTCGTGCTGGTGCCGATGACTGAGTTACTCCGCGACCTGCTGGCGGGCAGGCTCGCCGGCGTTCATCTGATTGTCTATGGCGTCATCCTCATTCTGGTGATGCGGCTCGCGCCCCGGGGCCTGTGGGGCTTGATAGTGAACGCGATGCCACGGAGGGCGAAATGAGCCCGCCGCTGCTGCAGGTCCGCGGCATTTCGCGCTGGTTCGGCGGCCTGCGGGCTGTCGATGAGGTGTCGTTCGATCTTGCCGGCAACGAGATCGTCGGGTTGATCGGGCCGAACGGCGCCGGCAAGACCACCCTCTTCGAAACCATCTCCGGCTTTATTCGCCCCACCAAAGGAAACATTGCATTCGACGGCATGGATATCACCGGCCAGCCGCCGCATCGCCTGGCACGGCTGGGCATTGGCCGCACCTTTCAGATCGTTCAGCCGTTCCGCGATGTTTCCGTGCTGCAAAATGTCATTGCGGGCGTGGTCGGTCCGAACCGAGAGAGCGCCGATCCGCCGACAGAGGCAATGGCGGTCCTGACCCGCGTCAAACTCGATCACCGTGCCTCCGCGATCGCACGCAATTTGTCGCTCCCCGAAAAGAAACGGCTGGAGATTGCGCGGGCACTCGCCACCCGTCCGCGCCTGCTGTTGCTGGACGAAGTGATGGCCGGTCTGACCCCGGCCGAGATTGACGAGATCATGGTGATCCTCGCCGATATCAGGCGCGGGGGGATCGCGCTGCTGATCGTCGAGCATGTCATGCGTGCGATCATGTCATTGTCGGATCGCCTTGTGGTCATGGCCAATGGCCGCAAGATCGCGGAGGGGCTGCCGGCTGCGGTTGCCGCCGATCCGGCCGTGATCGAGGCCTATCTTGGCAGGAGGCATCATGGCCCTGCTTGACGTTGCTGGCCTGCGCGCCGGATACGGCGACGTGCCCGTGCTCCGCGGCATCGATCTGTCGGTTCCGGCGGGCAGCATCACCGCCTTGATCGGCGCCAATGGCGCCGGCAAGACGACGCTGCTACGCACGATTTCCGGGATCATTACCGCCGACGCCGGAACGATCCGTTACGACGGGAAGGATATCGTCGGGATGCCGCCGCAGGATATCGTTCGCGCCGGGCTGGTGCAGGTGCCGGAAGGCCGGCGGCTGTTTTCGGAAATGACGGTGTTCGAGAACCTTTTGGTCGGCTCATCGTCGCCATCTGCGCGGCGCAAGCGCGACGAGAACCTCGCGATGGTGCTCGAGCTGTTTCCGAGAGTGCGGGAACGCAGCGCCCAGCGCGCGGGCACGCTTTCAGGCGGCGAGCAGCAGATGGTGGCGATTGCGCGGGCGTTGATGGCGTCGCCGCGATTATTGCTGCTCGACGAAACCAGCCTGGGCCTCGCGCCGATCGTGGTTGACGAGATTTTTGTTGCGGTGCGCCGGCTGGCGGCGCAAGGCCTGACCATTCTGGTGGTGGAGCAGAATACCGCGCTGGCGCTCGAAGTCGCCGACCACGGCTATGTGCTGGAGCAGGGTCAATTTGCGATTCACGGCGCCGCCTCCAGTCTGATCGCGGATCCGCGGGTCAGACAGGCCTATCTGGGAATTTGACCGACAATAAAACAACCAGGGAGATGCAGATGAAACGCATGATGGGTTTTCTTCTTTCGACGGCGATGTTGCTGTCGGTTGTCAGTGCCAACGCGGCCGACGCGGTCAAGATCGGGGCGGTCTATGCGCTGACCGGGCCCGGCGCGGTCGGCGGCGGCGACGGCATGCGCGGCACCGAGCTCGCGATAGCACAGGTCAATGCCGACGGTGGGCTTAAGAATCACGGCGGCGCCCAGGTCGAATTGATCAAGGGGGATTCACAAAGCAAACCGATCAACGCCGTCGGCGAAACCGAGCGGCTGATCAACCAGGACAAGGTCGCGCTGATCATGGGGGCGGCCACCTCCAACGAGACCGTGCCGCTCTCGCAGGTCGCGGAGAAATACGGCATTCCGCACATCAATACGATTCCGCAGCAGGAATCGATGACCAACGGCAGCCTGAAATGGACTTGGTCGACCACGCTGATCGACAGCGACTATGTCACCGGCATTTTTCGCGCGCTTGACATGATTCACCAGATCGACCCCAAGCTGACCAAGGTGGCCGTGCTTTGTCCGGACAATGAATACGGCATCGAGATGGGCAAGCAACTCAAGCTCGAGTTGGCCAAGCGCACCGATTTGAAGGTGACGTCGTTCATCGACTACGGCTTCCAGGCCCAGGACCTGCTGCAGCCGGTCCTGAAACTGAAGGCGTCGCAGCCCGACATCGTGATTCAGGTCGGCTATTTCCGCGCCGGCGTGCTGGCATCGAAGGCTTACGAGCAGCTCGATTTTCATCCGATCGTGATCGGCACCGGCGGTATGTCGGGCGACCCCAAGCTGCGCCCGGAGATCGGCAAACTGGTTGCCTGGCAATTCGCGGTCACGCCGTTCTCCGAGGACCTGCCGGCGGCGCGCAAGATCGACGAGGCCTTCGAGAAAAAATTTCAACAGCCGCTGACCTTGAACTCGGCACTCGGCTATTTCGGCACCATGGTTGCGATCAGGGCGCTCGACGCCGCCAAGAGTTTCAAGCCGGAAGACATTGCGGATGCACTTCGCAAAATGAAAGTCGGCAAGGACGAGATGATCACCTCTTCGGACTATCTCGAATTCGATGAAAACGGCCGCAACAAGGGGCGCGACACCACGCTGACGCAGTTCCAGGGCGACAAGCTCGTGACGGTGTGGCCGCCCGAAAAAGCCACCGCGAAACCCGTGCTCAAGGGCTTCAATACGCCCTGATCGGGCAGGTGAGATGAACACGCCGGAAGGTCCTGTACCCCAAACAGGGAGGAAAGCAGATGCTCGACAAGGCGCTGGACAATGCAATCGCCGATCACAAAACCTATGGCAGTGTCGACGCGCAGCACCGGCTGTTCGCCGGGTTGAGGCGCGACGATCCGGTCCATTGGACCCAACCCGACGGCTTTCGTCCGTTCTGGACGATCTCGAAATATGCCGACATCGTCGAGATCGAGCGCCAAGCCGATCGCTTCATCAACCAGCCGCGGACGAAACTGCTCAGCATCGATTTCGAGAGCAAGGTCAGAGAAGCCATGAACGGCAGGCCCATGCTGGTCCGCGCCCTGCCGCAAATGGATAATCCGGACCATTCGAAATATCAGAAGCTCACCCACGCCTGGTTTCAGGCGCGTCACATCCGCAATCTGGCGGATCGTATGGAGGCGTTGGCGAAGGAGAGCGTCGATCGGCTCTGCGGGATGGGCGGTGAATGCGATTTCTACAACGATATCGCGATCTATTATCCGTTGCGTGTTCTGATGACGATCCTTGGGCTTCCGCCTGAAGACGAGGCGCGCCTGTTGAAGATCACCCAGGCTTATTTCGGCGGCGGCGATCCGGACATGCAGCAGGGCAACGACCTGATCGACGCGACCATGGCCTATGTCGACTATTTCAAGGACGTCGTGAAGGAGAGACGACAGAACCCAAAGGACGACGTCGCCACCGTCATCGCGACATCGGAGATCGACGGCAAGCCGATCGGCGATTTCGAAGCCTATTCCTATTACGTGGCGCTCGCGAGCGCCGGCCATGACACCACGAGTGCCACCATCGCGGGCGGGCTGCTCGCATTGATCGAGAATCCCGACGCCATGGCCCGGCTGCAGAGCGAGCCTGACATGCTGCCTGACGCAGCCGAGGAGATGGTGCGCTGGGTGTCGCCGGTCAAGCACTTCTTCCGGACGGCGGTCGCGGACTACGAAATTCGCGGCAACACGATCAAGGCCGGGGACAGCATTTTCATCAGCTACCCCTCCGGCAACCGCGACGAAGAAGCCTTCGATCGTCCGTTCGAATTCATTCCTGACCGCTCCCCCAACCGGCATCTCGGCTTCGGCTTCGGAATTCATGCGTGCATCGGCAGGCACCTGGCCAAGGCTGAAATTGTGGCGTTCTTCCGCGAATTGCTCAGGCGGGTCGACCGGATCGAACTTGCCGGGAATCCGGCCTGGACCGAAACGTCGTTTCTGGGCGGGGTGAAGCGGCTGCCGGTGCGGTATCGCGCCAGCTAGATCTCACGAACACAGAAAAACGCCAGGGCGCGGCCTATCTGAAGATCCAGTTCGGACCGAGCCTCGCGGAGAACAAGGATAGAGCATGGCCCACACAACAGCACGAACCCTATATCACCGTGACGATCTGCGTCGTCTGATCAATCCCAAGGTTGTCGCGATCGTCGGCGCCTCGGAAACGCAGGGCTCGTTCGGCGAACGCACGCTCTCCAACATGTCGTCATTCACCGGCAAGGTGTTCGGGATCAACCCGAAATACCAGACCCTGCTCGGGCGCCCCTGCGTGCCGTCGCTGGCGGAGCTGCCGGAAAGTCCGGATTGCGTGGTGCTCTGTGTCGCGCGGCCGATGGTCGAGGGCATGATCGAGGCCGCCGCCGCCGTCAAGGCCGGTGGCGTCATCGTCTATGCCTCGGGTTTTGCCGAAACCGCAAAACCCGAGCGCATCGACGCGCAGCAGCGCTTGATCGAACTCGCGCACCGCACCGGGGTACGCGTGGTCGGGCCGAACTGCGTCGGCCTTGCCAATACGCGCTCGGGCGCGGGATTGAATTTCATGCCTGATTATGCCGGCATGGGCCACAGACGCGGTCCGATCGGTATCGTCTCGCAAAGCGGCGCGCTCGGCTATACCGTGCTGCAGGGCATGGAGCGCGGGATCGGGTTTTCGCATTATCTCGCGGCGGGCAATTCCTGCGACGTCGACGTCTGCGATTTCGTCTCCTATCTCGCCGAAGACGACGACACCAGGGCGATCATCTGCCTGCTGGAAGGGGTGAAGGACGGCGACCGCTTCCTTGGCGCCGCACGCAAGGCGCGCGACGCCGGCAAGGCGCTGATCGTCTACAAAACCGGCAACAGCGAGACCAGCAGCAAGGCGGCGATGTCGCACACTGGAACGATGGTCGGGTCGGCGGTCGCCTACCGGACCGCGTTCGAGGACACCGGCGCCATCGTGATCGACGATCTGGAAGCGGTGCTTGAGACGGCGTCGTTCTTCGCCAAGACCAAGGCACCGACCAGGGGCGGCGGCGTTGGAATCCTTTCGACCTCGGGCGGCGCCGCCGTGATCTGCGCCGACAAGGCGGAGGCGCATGGCATTCTGCTTCCCGGGCTGGAAGCGAAAACCGCAAAGTCGCTCCATGAGGTGGTTCCGGATTTCGGCTCGGTGGCCAATCCGTCCGATCTCACCGCCGAAGTGCTGAAGACGTCGGAGACTTTCGGATTTTGCCTCGACGCCTTCATGAACGATGCGGGCTTCAGCGCGCTGGTCATGCCGATGATCTTCGCGCACGCTTCCTCGAGCGGCGCTCGCGCGCCGACGATCGTGCAAGCGGCTGCCCGCAGCGATCGGCCGCTCGCCGTGGTCTGGATGAACGAGTGGTATCAAGGACCGGGCAGCGAACTTCTCGATGCCGATCCCAAAGTCTGCATGTTTCGCTCGGCGGATCGCTGCTTTGCGACATTGCGCGCCTGGTTCGACTGGCATCAGCACCGGGCACGCCGGCCTGTGCAGGCTGCGCGGCGGTCGCCGCCGTCTGCCGAGCCGGCGGCGCGCGCCGTTCTCTCCGAAGCGTTGAGCCGTGGAGCGGCGCTGTCGGAGACGGAATCGAAGCGAATACTGGCCTGCTATGGCATCGCGATCCCGCAGGAGATTCTGGCGCGCGATCCGGAACAGGCGGCTTTGGCCGCCGGCCGGATCGGCGGCCCGGTGGCGATCAAGATCGTATCACCGGATATTCTCCACAAGACCGAAGCCGGCGGTGTCAGGCTGGGGCTATCGAGGCCGGAGGATGTACGCAGTGCGGCTGCAGATATCTTGGCGTCGGCCTCCCGCTACGCGCCGCAAGCGAGAATTGACGGCATCAGCGTGCAGCAGATGGCGCCTTCAGGCGTCGAGATATCGCTCGGCGTCAAGAACGACCATCAGTTCGGAGCGCTGATCGCGGCCGGGCTCGGCGGGATCTTGGTCGAATTGCTTCGCGATACCGCCGTGCGGCTGGCCCCCGTCGATGATCGGACGGCGCACGCGATGCTGGAGTCGCTGAAGGGCCATGCCTTGTTGACGGGGTTTCGCGGCAGGCCCGGCGTGGATATCGACGGATTGGTCGACACCATCTGCCGGCTGTCCGAACTGGCGCACGATCTGAGAGATGTCATCGACCAGATCGACGTCAATCCCGTCATTGCCGGCGCCGCCGGCGTCACGGCTGTCGATGCATTGATCGTTTGCCGATGACGGCGCGTTCGGCAACCGTCAAGAGGACAACATCATGACAAAAAGTGTCGCAATTCTCGGCGCGGCCGCACTGCCCGTCGCCAAGTGGCAGAAACCGCGCGACGCCGAGCTGCAGGTGCTCGAACACGAAATATTGGCGCAGCTGGTGATCGACGCGGTGGCGGACGCCGGCGTCGACAAGCGCGAAATTTCATCGCTGGCCTTTGCGCAGCCGCGGCCCTACACCCAGCAGAAATATTTTGCGACCTTTATCGCGAACTACCTGCGGCTGCCCTGTACCGGTTCGGTGCTGGAAGTTCTCGGCAACGGCATGACCGCAGCGCTGGCGTTCGAGGCGGCCGCGAACGACATCCGGCTCGGCAAGTCGAGAGTTGCACTCGCGCTCGGCGTCAACTTCGAGACAGCAACGCCGGCCGTCGAACACATGATGAATTCGATGCGTGCCACCGGCGACGTCGATTTCCATGCGCCGTTCGGCTTCACGCCGATCTCCTGGTATGCGATGGACGCGGTGCGCTACATCCATGAGTTCGGATCGTCGCGGGAGCAGTTGGCGAGCGTCTCGGTCAAGAACCGGCGGCACGCTGCGCTCAATCCGCTGGCGCAGTTTCGCAAACCGATCACGCTGGACGAGGTGCTTGCGCAAAAGCCGATCGTCGAACCGCTCGGGCTCTACGAGGTGCCGCCGCGCGGCGACGGCGCAGCCTGCATCGTGCTGGTCGACGAAGACATCGCAAGGGCGTCCGGCAAACCTTACGTCCGGGTGCGTGGCAAGGGCTTCTTTCACGAAGGTGCCCACCAGATCAACGAGGTGCCGAACGACATGATCGCATTGATTTCCGCACAGCGGGCGGGGCAGGCGGCCTACGAGGAAGCCGGCATATCGGCTTCCGATATCGATCTTGCCGAACTCTATGCGCCCTGCACCATTATCGAGGTGCTCGCCAGCGAGGCGCTCGGTCTGGTGCCGCGCGGGCAGGGCGCCCGCCTGTGCGCCGAGGGCGCGACCTCGCTCGGCGGCCGGATTCCGATATGCACCTCGGGCGGCCTGCAGTCGCGCGGCCATCCCGCGCATGTCACCCCGTTCTACAGCTACTTCGAGGTCAGGGAGCAGCTCACCGGCCGCGCCGGCGAGCGCCAGGTCGCCAATGCCCGCCTTGCCGTCACCAGTGCCGAGCTCGGCAACTACAATGCGGCATTGGTTCACGTGCTGGAGGGTATCCGATGAGTCTGGCTTCGCTGGCGATCGATCGTGTCCGCGCCTTTCCGCCGCGGATGACGGAATTCACCCAGCGTTTCTGGCAAGGCCTCGCAAGCGGGCGTTTCGAGACCACGCGATGCGAGGATTGCGAGCGGCTGACGTTTCCGCCAAAGCCGTTCTGCCCGCATTGCTGGTCGAAGCGCATTGCCTGGGTGCCGCTGTCCGGCCGGGGAAAGCTGTATTCGCAGACTGCGGTGCACGCCGCACCTTTGGTATTTCAGGACGAAGTGCCGTATCGGGTCGGCATCGTCGATCTCGACGAAGGCTTGCGGATAGCGACCCGGGTGCTGGCTGATATCGGGCCAAGGCTCGATACGGCAGTGGAGATCGTCGTCCTCAACTACCGCGACGGACCGTTGTTCGCCGCGCGTCCACTCCCCTAATCTATATCTAGAGATCGAGCGTCAACACGGGGGATTTCGATCGGGAGCAGCAGATCATGATCTTGCTGTTGTCAGCCTTTTCCTCATCGCTGAGGAAACTGTCGCGATGATCGGGAATTCCATCGATCACCTTTGTTTGGCAGGTGCCACAGATGCCTTCCGAACAGGAAAAGGAAACGTTGACGCCGTTGTCGAGCAAAATGTCCAGAATGCTCTCCCCTGCCGGCACGGTGACGGTGCGCCCGCTGCGATGCAGGCGAACGTCGAAGCCGCCATCCGGGATCATGTTCTCCGTCATCGCGTGGTTCCCTTTGCCGAATGCAGGCTACAACGCATAGCCGAAATCGGTGCCGAGTTTTGCCGCCATGTGCGGGCGGCCGAAATCGACCCACGACGTGGTCTCCGGCAGCGTGAGCGAGACCGCGCGCACCATGAAGGTATCGGGATTGGTCACGCCGTTCGGCTTGATGCCGTGGTCGCGATAGGCGCCGACGGCTTCCAGCAGCAGCCGCCGGGTCATCGCGATGCCGGTATCGCTGGAGCCGAGATGCTCCTTGCTGCGGTCGAAGATCGGGCGAATCCCGCTTTGGCAGGCGCCATCCTGGATCCAGAGCCCCGGCAGGCCCGAAAACCAGGTGTCGACCTGGCTTTGATAGTCGAATTCGTATCCGGTCTCGCGCGTGAACCTGGTCCAGTAGTCGGCAAACGGCACAGTGGCGTTCTTCTTCACGAAGGCGTGCCGGCTCGGATGACCGGTTTCCCGGCCATTATGGCCCTCCTCGAACAGTTCTCGGGTGCGCGCCGGCAGCGGTTCGGACGGGTGATAGGAGAAGAAGATGCAGAGCGTGTGATTGTCGTCCATCGGCACCCAGGCGTGGCCGCTGAGATCGGGAAATTTCGATTGCGGCGGCACCAATGAATAGAACGGCATCATGAACTGGTTGACGCGCCAATAGAACCTCTCGCCGTCGAGACGCCGCTTCGCTGCGATGCTCATGCCAAAATCCTGCCGGATGCATTCGAAGCTCGGCCGCAGATCGCGCTTGGCAAGCCAATCGCTGATCGCACCTTTGGAATCGATCCGGCCATGCAGAATCGGGGCATGCGCGGAATCGATTTCGCCTTCCAGCGCCTGCAGCCAGTTGCATTCCTGCACCCGGATTGAAACCTGCACATTCTCAGGAGGCACGAGATTCCATTCGACGTTCGGCAGCGGCGGCAGCTCTGCCGTTTCCGGGCCCATATAGGCCCAGACCATGCCGTTGCGTTCCCTGCAAGGGTAGGCCGTGATCTTGACCTTGTCCTTGAGCCGGCTCTTGACCGGCTCGGCCGGCATGTCCGTCACCGCACCCGTCACGTCGTATTTCCAGCCGTGATAGACGCAGCGCAAGCCGCAATCCTCGTTGCGGCCGAACATCATCGGGGCGCCGCGATGCGCGCAGGCGTTGGCGACGAGACCGACGCGCTGCCCGGAATCGCGAAACGCCACCAGGTCTTCACCGAGCAGCAACACCCGCTTCGGCTGGCCATCCGCGACCAGGTCCTTCGAGGGCAGGAACGGAATCCAGAACAGCCGGAACAGCGATCCCATGGCCGTGCCGGGCCCCACCCGAACCAGCGTTTCATTGTCTTGGTGAGACAGCATCGAGGTTCCTTCCGTTTCCGAGTTCCGTGACGTCAGCAGTTGGTTTGGGGCTCGTGAGCGTTCGTTGTCACGTCGCGATCGATAAGCGCGATGATCTCATTCGAGAGCCCAGCATGTTTAGCGATCCATGCGGGATCGCAGTCTTGCAGCGGCGGGCGCGGCACCGGAGGCGTCCGACCCTCGCCGACCATGCGAACGATCATCTCAATCCGCATCCGTTCGAGCAGCTGAAGGGCGTCTTCCACGACAAGGGATTCGGCAGCGCAGCCCGGGAGTTCCGGATAGGCGACACGCCTGATCCATGATCCCGAGGCTATCTCGACCGTTTCCGCCTCCAGAACATAGGGCACGCTGAGATAGTCCCTTAGCCGCAAGCCTTCCTCCACCGGATTTATTACGTATACGTAGTAACATTTGGCGGGCGGTTCGGCAATGCGAATTTGGTGGCAAAGCAGCATGCCGGCCCCTCGCGTAGGCCAGATCGGCTGGTCGGCTCAGTCTTCGACGCCGGTAATTGGTCCAGGTTCCGCAACGAGCTTCATGGCTCGCATGAAATGCACCCGGTCTTCGGCCGGCAGCGGCGCGAGCAGGGCGGTCTGCAATTGCGCGGCGCCGGCAACAATCTCAAACAACGCCCTCCTGCCGGCGGGCGCCAGCAGGACCTCGGCAGAACGGCGATCGCCGCCGTTGTTGCGTTTAGTGATCAGGGATCGTTCCGCCATCCGATTGATCATCTCGCCCAACGTACTGCGGTCGACCCGAATATGCCCAGCAAGTTCCGTCAATGTTAGCGTGCCCCGCTGATAAAGGGTCAGCAGCACACCGAACTGGCGCGGCGTAATATCGCTCTGTGCGGTCAATTGCTGGTAGAGCAGGTGAACCCGGGTATCGAGCAGACGCACCAGAAAACCGAGGCCCTTGTCGAGCTTGAGCGTGCGGGCAATCTCTTCTGCTGAACGCGCATCGGATTTTGGCGGCCTGATCATGGTGCGCATCCTACCTTACTTCTTCCAACTCATCAGTCTACGCTGACAGCGCGCCGACAGATAGGCATGTTGAAACGCGTTCGTTATTGCGCGAGTATGAAATGTCGACTTGTGGCGCGAAGGGACGTTGCGCAGGATGGCCCTGTCCCGAGTCTCAGGAGGCCGCCGGTGCGCGTGGGATTTGCAGGCTGCCGAGTTGCCCGGCGATCCCCATCGGCCGCAGGGCTCGCCAGCGCTGCTTGTCGGGGTCCTATGAAAAGGGGAGGCGGGACCGCCTGCCGCGCGGCGGCAATCCAGAGAAAAAGCCGGCGGGCGTTACACCGTCGGCTTCTTCTTGCGATTGCCGGCTCGATTTCCGGTGCCATCGCGGCTAAGGTCAGACTGCAAGGGGGTGGTTAACGAAAGTTTAACCGACGTCGTGGCCCTCATGCGCTGCGAACGCTGAAGAAACGGCCCCAGCACGGGGGCTGAGGCGCCCCGCGGGCCTGCCATCGCTGCAGCGACCTCGCGTGAGACGTCAGCCGCTGCCGGTTAGACGCTGACGGGTCGACGGCGGAGCTCTGACCGGGCGGTTTGCATCGGTGCGCGCCAATCCCTGACCGCCCAGCCGTTTGTTTGAGCCGTTATTTTGTTTGAGCCGTTATAATGTCAAAAATGCCATAATGGTTTGGCGCGTGACGCTGGCTTGCTCATTCAGCCTGTCAGTCCTGCACAAATATCACAATCAAAATTGCAGGCTTTGAGTTCATTTTGTCGCGTCCGTGACGCAATTTGATGCGCTGCACGGGACCGATCATTTTCAGTCTACGCTTTTTTCTTGCGGAATATTCGCGTAACCGACTAACTTGCTCAAGGGCGACCGATCCATTTCCGGGGAGTTAGACCGTGACCGACACCTTCCGCCATTTTCTCGACGCAAGCAGCTCTCGTATCAGTCGCCGCAACTTCTTGGTGGCATCCGCAGCCATTTCGGGTGGTATGGCGATCGGGCCTACCCTTGGTTCACGACGGGCATCTGCGGCGGCCTTGAAAGAAGTCCGTTTCAGCGAGGCGGTCCATAACCTCGGTTACATCAATCTCTATGTCGGCATGCACGCCAAGATTTTCGAAAAGAACGGCCTCGATATGAAAGTGAGCGCCGCCGGCGGCGACACTCAAACATTTGCTGCTGTGCTCGGCGGATCCGCAGATTTCGCGATCGGCGACGCGACGATGGCGCAGATTTCACGAGAGAACGGTGGTCCAGGTGTTGTCGTCGGAACGGTGGTACAACGAGCGCATTATTTCGGGGTATCAAAAACCCTGAAGCCGATCACCGATCCGAAAGACTTCAAAGGTCTGAGGATCGTCACCTCCCCCGAGCCCAACACGAATTACAGCGTTGCCAAGCGAATGCTGGAGAAAGCCGGCCTCAAGGTCGGCGTGGATGCGATGATCATTCCCGTTAATCCTGGCACCGAGATCGCAGCGATGCTTGCGGGACAGGCGGATATCGCGATCGCCTATCAGCCAAGCGTTGCCGCAGCCGAAGCGCAGGGTGCCAAAGTGGTGTTCGACTTTGCGTCTTATATCGGGCCGTTTTGCAACACCGGCATCATGGTGCTTCCAACCACGATCCAGAAGAGTCCGGAGATGGTGCAGGCCCTCGTGACTTCGTTCGAAGAAGCATCACGCAAGACCTACGCCGACCCGGCGTTTGCCAAGGAAGTGGCGCGCAAGGAATTTCCGGATCTGCCGGGCGACGTTGTCGACAAGGCGATCGACGCCGAACTGAAATATTTGATCCCGGCGCAGTCCGTCGTGACGAAACCGGATCAGTGGAAGAACCTGATGGAGATGCAGGTATATCTGGGCAATGCCAAGGGATCGATTCCGTTCGACCAGATCGTCGACAACTCGTTTGCCGACAAGGCGGTAGCCAGCCTGAAATGACGGGCAAGACAAACGGCGCCGGTGTCGTCTCGACGGGCTCGATGGCCGGAACCAGCATCGTTCCGGCCATTCCACTGATTGTCGATCGCGTGGCGAAAAGCTACGACGTCGATGGAAAGATCGTGCCGGTCATCGGTGATCTTAGCCTCTCGCTAAACAAAGGCGAGATCGTCAGCATCGTCGGCCCGTCGGGTTGTGGAAAAACGACGCTGCTGAATACCCTGTGCGGATTGCTTGCGCCGGATTCCGGGCACATTCGCTGGTATGGTCAGGAGATAGCCGGTCAGCCGCAAAACGTTGGCTACATGCTTCAGAAGGATTTGCTGCTGCCCTGGCGAACCGCCCTGAACAACGTGATGCTCGGGCTCGAAATTCGCGGAATGGCGGCGAGTGAAGCGGTCAGTCGCAGCCGTGCAATGCTGGATCAGCTCGGGCTCCATGGCTTTGCCGATCATTACCCTTCTACACTTTCAGGCGGCATGCGCCAACGAGTGGCGCTCGCGCGGACGTTGGTTAACGAACCTAGCGTATTGTTGCTCGACGAGCCATTCGCGTCGCTCGATTTCCAGAACAAACTCCTGATCGAAAACGATACGGCAAAGCTGGTGCGCGAGGGCGGACGGTCGCTGTTGCTGATCACGCACGATATCGAGGAAGCCGTGTCGCTTGCGGACCGCGTCATTGTCCTGTCGAAGCGGCCGACCCGGGTCAAGGCGGTTTACGATATCGAACTCGGCATCGATAGAACGGATATGATGGCATCGCGCGACAGTCGTGATTTCAGCAAATATGTTCGGCGCATCTGGGCCGATCTTGACGTTGTTCTGCAATGACGGCGGATATGGAGAGCGGGATCAACTCCGTTGTTCCCGAAACCGCGCAGCCGTCGAGACCGCCGACCAGGCCACGATGGCACAAATTGCGTGCGATCGCCGTTGTTCTGGCAACGCAGGTAACTCTTCTCGCGTTGCTGCTCGGCTTATGGGAGCATCTGACAGCGAGCGACAAGCAAGCTGCGTTCATGTTCGGATCACCCTCGGCGATCTTCGGCTTTCTCGGCCAGATGGCGCACGACGGTAGTTTGTGGCGCGACACTTATGTCACCGGGCTTGAAACGCTACTGGGATTCGGAATCGGCAACCTCTTTGGCACATTGATCGGACTGCTGCTTTGGTATTCCCGGTTCGTGTCGCGCGTCGTGGAGCCGTTCGTGATTGCGCTCGGATCCATCCCGATCATCGCGCTCGCGCCCATTATCATCATCTGGTTTGGCACCGGACTGATTTCCAAAGTAGCGATGTCGACGCTGTCGGTGGTGATCGTTGCCTTGGTCACATCTTACAAGGGCGCCATAGGTGTCGATGCGGATCAGATCAACCTGATGCGGACGCTGGGTGCGTCGAAGTTTCAGATATTCCGCAAGCTGGTGGTGCCTGCGTCGCTCACCGATATTTTCGCCGGGCTGAAGCTGACGGTCGGTTTTGCGCTGATCGGTGCGATCGTCGGCGAATTCATGTCGTCATCCGAGGGATTGGGGCATGCGATCTTCAAGGCAGGTTCGCTCTACATTATTCCGAAGGTATTTGCGGCGCTGGTCGCAACGATAGCGCTGGCGCTGTTGCTGACATTTGTGGTCGGCCGGATCGAGCGCCTCCTGATGCCTTGGCGGCGAATCCAGTAAATGATGAATAAACGCTCAAAAAAAGGAATGAACATGTCACAGCGCGTCAGCAAAACAGGCAACATCAAATACGCTCTTTCCGGCGACGACAAGTTCGTCGCGAGCGTCGATCCCGGCGAAACCTTCGTGGTGGAGTGCGCGATCAATGCCAACGATGGCACCATCCGTCACCTCGGCCAGCAACTGACGCCGGCCGACGTTACCATGCCCTTCGTCAATGGCGCGACCGGGCCGATCGAGGTGCGTGGCTCGAAAGTTGGCGACATGCTCAACGTCGAGATCGTCAAGATGGAACTCGACGGCCTGGGCTTCACTGCGCTCTGGCCGGGCATCGGCATGTTTCCAGACTGGGTACGCCGCAAGGAATTCGGCATCCAGACGAGGGTCGTCGAGGTCAAGAACGACTTTGTGCATTGGAACGAACACGTCAAGCTGCCGGTGAAGCCGATGATCGGTGTGATCGGCGTTGCGCCGATCCATGGCGCGGTTCTCACCATCGACAACGGCACGCATGGCGGCAACCTTGACGTCCAGGAGATCACCACCGGCAACACTGTGATGTTGCGAAGTCAACAAGGACGGCGCTCACCTGTTTCTCGGCGACTGTCACGCGATCCAGGGCGACGGGGAATGTAACGGCATGGGGGCGATCGAGATCGCGGCAACGCTGACCGTAAAAGTAT
The DNA here is from genome assembly GCA_963734795.1 of uncultured Alphaproteobacteria bacterium. Taxonomy (GTDB): domain Bacteria; phylum Pseudomonadota; class Alphaproteobacteria; order Rhizobiales; family Xanthobacteraceae; genus Bradyrhizobium. The sequence continues at coordinate 548,808 of CAVTIW010000001.1, read as the reverse complement.
CGCTCGGAAAGGCTCCGACGCGATTAAATCATCCGCGTATCGAGACGCCGACACATATCTGCACATTGGGGTGTGCCAGGCCATTGGAAGATGCCATGAGAATGGCATTCGAGGAGATGGTCTACTGGCTGGAAGAGGAATGGAAGATTCCTGCCGCGGAAGGCTATATGCTGCTCGGACAAATAGCGGATGCGCGGTGCACTCAGGTCGTCAATCCCAAATATACTTATATTTGCAAGGTCGATAAAAGCATCATCGCGAAATACTTCGGCTAGCGATGCTCACCATCGCAGCCGAGGCCGGCGGTCGGGAGTTCGAATCACTTCGGGCGCGCCGGTTGCGCACAGAACCGCAAGGCGGGGGCAGCAACCGGCGGAAATGCCTCATGAGTGTCCCGTCTTCACGAAAGCGATTTCGCCAACAGCACGCGGACAGGCTCGTTGCCGTCCTGCGGCCGGGTCACGCGCCAATGACCCGCAACCAGGCACAGCATGCAAGCTTCATTGCGCGTTTTGCCGGGTAGGACGAGATGAGGCATGAAGGCGGCGTACAAGCCGGGCGCCAGCACCAGAATGCCGCCCAGGCCGAGGCCTTCGTCAAGGTTGAAACCACAGGGCTTGGAGAACCAGTAGGTGTGGCCTGCGAACGCGCTGAATAGAACGCCTCGGACGAGGACGTTATGGAAGTGCGCAACCAGGAACAGGCTGTTGTGCAGCACGAAGTCGGCGGGCGGTACCGGCAGCAGCACGCCGGTCATGCCGCCGATGATGAACGTCACCATGAAGTCGGGGCACGTTTTCAGGGTCTCCGGACAGGCGACCCCGGCTATCGGCTGGGTGTTTGCCTTGATCCTAAAAACCGCTATTGACAAAGCCTGAGGTCCGATAGCGCAATCCCGGCGGTTAGCAATTCCCTGCTGATCAACTTTTGCTTTGACGATTTTGAGGATATCTCGATGATCAGCGGCCCCTGGCTCAAGACTTCGATCATGGCGGAGCGTGGAATCGCCAAAGGTCAGGCCGGCCTGCGCCACGAGCTCTCCATCGCCGCGCAAGGCGACTTTCACTACGTCTATGGTCCCTGTGCCAAGACGGTGCTCACGATCAATCCCGGCGACGTCATCGTGGTGGAGACGGAAGACGCCTTCGGCGGCGTCGTCACCAGCGAGCAGGACAGCCCGACCGCGAAATTGCGGTTTCCCGTTCTAAACCCGCAATGTGGTCCGGTAGCCGGCAGCGGCGTGGAGAAGGGGATTGCCTGGCGTTTGACATTCAGGCCGAGGCAGTCAGGCCGGACGCGTTCGGCTCGGAAACATGGTCGATCCGAAATACACCATGGGCGTCTCGATTTTGAAAAAATATCTGGTCTGATGAAATTTCGGCAACAACGAGGAGGAGTACGGCAATGAAGGTCAATCGCAGAAAGTTCCTACAGGGTACGGCTGTTACCGCTGCTGCCGGGATGTTCGGTTCCAGCGCCTGGGCCGAAGATCCGATCAGCGTCGCGAGCATTCACGATCTCTCGGGCGGCCTCGACATCTACGGCAAGCCGATGGTCGATGCGCTGACGCTTGCGGTCGAAGAAGCCAATGCGGCGGGCGGCCTGCTGGGACGGCAGATCAAGCTGATCAATTACGACACGCAGTCGAACATGCAGCTCTACACGCAGTTCGCGCAGCAGGCGGCGCTGAAGGACAAGGTTGCCGTCGTGCATGGCGGCATCACCTCCGCGTCGCGCGAGGTGATCCGGCCGGTGCTCGACCGCTTCAAGACCCTGTATTTCTACAATACGCAGTATGAAGGTGGCGTCTGCGATCGCGACCAGTTCGACACCGGCGTGACCCCGGCGCAGACCGTCGAAAAGCTGGTGCCTTACGCCATGAAGAAGTGGGGCAAGAAGGTTTATGTCGTCGCGGCAGATTACAATTACGGCCAGATCACCTCGCAATGGGTGAAGAAATACGTCACCGAAAACGGCGGCGAAGTTTCATCGATTGATTTCTTTCCGCTCGACGTCACCAATTTCGGCTCGACCATCTCCAAGATCCAGGCGGCGAAGCCCGATTTCGTGTGGTCGGCGCTGGTCGGCGGCGCGCATATGTCCTTCTATCGTCAGTGGGCCGCGGCGGGCATGCGCAAGAGCATTCCGATGGCGTCGACCACCTTCGCCGTCGGCAACGAGCACATTGTGTTGTCGCCCGACGAATGCAACGGCATGCTCGTCTGTTACAACTACTTCCAGGACTTGAAGAACAAGACCAATGAGGCGTTCGTCGCCGCTTTCCACAAGCGCTTCGGTGCCGATTATCCCAACGTCACCGAACTCGCCATGGGCACCTATCAGGGCTTCCGGCTGTGGGCCGAAGGGGTCAAGAAGGCGAAAAGCATCGACCGCATGAAGGTCATCGAGGCGCTCGAAACCGGGATCAGCATCGATGCGCCCTCGGGCAAGGTCACGATCGACCCGCCGACCCATCATTGCGTTCTCGATGTTCACATCGCCGAGGTCGACGACAAGAAGCTCAAGGTGCTGGAGGATTTCGTGCAGCAGAAACCGTCGGACACCGCAGCGGTATGCGACCTTATCAAGAACCCTAACGACAACCAGCAGTACGTGATCAAGATCTGAGGCCGGCTGGCCTCGGGTCCCTTTTGGGAATGGTGAACGTGGATCTCGTTGCTCTCCTGGCGATCCAGGTGCTTTACGCGATTGCCAGCCTGGCGCTGATCAGCGTCGGGCTGGCGATTATTTTCGGCATGATGCGGGTCATCAATCTCGCCCATGGGGAATTTCTGATGCTCGGCGGTTATGCGGCGATCGTCGCCACCAGCCACGGCATCAGCATCTGGATCGCCATCCTGGTGGTGGCGCCGGTTGTCGTCGGCATCATCGGGGTGATCGTCGAAATGACGATTATCCGGTTCCTGTATGGCCGCATGGTCGACACGATGCTCGCGACCTGGGGACTCAGTCTTTTTCTCGTCGGGCTGACGACGGCCATCTTCGGCAACACCACGGTCGGCATCTCGGCGCCGCTCGGCAGCTTCCAGATCGGCGCCTATCGCACCAGCGGCTACACGCTGTTCGTCATCGGCGTCGCCGTCGCGGTGCTGGCCGGTATCTTCGCCGTGCTGCGCTGGACGCGGCTCGGGCTGATCGCCCGCGGCACCATGCAGAACGCCAACATGGCGGCGGCGCTGGGCGTCAATCCGCCGCGTGTCTACGCCGTCACTTTCGGCATCGGCGCCGCCTTGTCGGGGCTTGCCGGCGCGGTGCTTGCGCCGGTCTCCGGCGTCTTCCCCACCATCGGCGTCGCCTATGTCGCGAAATCCTTCATCACCGTGATCGGAGGCGGCGCGGCGATTCTCAGCGGAACGGTTTCCGCCTCCGCGCTGTTCGGCACGATCAATCAGGTCGCCACCTTTGCCACCACGCCGGTGTTCGGCGAGGTCGCGCTGCTCGCCGCAGCCATCGTCCTGATCCGCCTGCTGCCGCAGGGAATCACCGGTCGCTTCTTCCGGAGAGGCCTGTGAACGCCCGCGCCCTCAATCTTCTCGGCCTCGGGCTGGTCGCCATCGTCGGTATCGCGTTCCTGATCCTGACGCCGCGCTTCGCCGAGCTCGACACCGTGCTCGAACTTACCGTCTACATGATCATGGCGATCCTGGCGCTCAGCCTGGCGCTGATCTGGGGTTACGGCGGCATTCTCTGCTTCGGCCAATCGGCCTTCTTCGGGCTAGGCGCCTATACCTATGCGATCGCCATGTTCAATATCGGCGACAGCACGATCCCGCTGCTGCTCGCGATAGCCCTGCCGGCGGCTTTCGCCGCCTTGCTCGGTTATTTCATGTTCTACGGGCGCATCAGCGACGTGTATCTCGGCGTCATCACGCTGACGGTAACGCTGATCCTGTTCAATTCGGTGAATTCCACCGCCGGCCCGGAGTTCCATATCGGCGTGGCGCGACTCGGCGGATTCAACGGCATTCCAGGAATCCCGCCGCTCAATATGCCCGGCAACAAGGCCGCGGTCATCGACCTTGAGGGCATGTTCTATCTGGCGACGGCGGCGTTGCTCGCGACCTATTTCGGACTGCGGCTGCTGCTGGCCAGCCGGTTCGGCCGCATTATTGTCGGCATCCGGGAAAACGAACGGCGCGCCGAGCTTTTGGGATACGATCCCCGGGCCTACAAGCTCGCGACCTTCACCATCGGCGGCGCGCTGGCCGGTTTCGCCGGCTGCCTTTTCGCCAATTGGGGAAATTTCGTCAGCCCGACCATCTTCGGGCTGGCGCAGTCCGCCCAGATCATCATTTGGGTCATCGTCGGCGGCCGCGGCACGCTGATCGGTCCGATCGTCGGTTGCATCGGCATCCAGTGGCTCACTACGGCGCTGGGGGCGAACCAGCCCAGCGGTTCGGACTGGTGGACCAAACTGTCGGCCAATGCGCCGCTCATCTTTGGAATCATCCTCATCGGGTTCGTGCTGCTGGTGCCGAAGGGCTTGGTGCCTACGCTGGGCGACGTCGGGCAATGGCTGCTGCGCCAGCGTACGCGGCGCAGGGCGGCGCGGCTTGAACCCAAGCAGGCGGAGGAGGGCTGATGGCTGCGCCGCTGCTTCAGACCCGCGACCTCGGCATGCGCTTCGGCGGCGTCCATGCGGTACGCAACGTCAACTTCACGCTGGCCGAAGGCGAACTGCGTTGCCTGATCGGTCCGAACGGCGCCGGCAAAAGCACCTTCTTCAAGATGCTTACCGGGCAGCTGCAGCCGAGCCAGGGACAGGTGCTGTTCCGCGGCCACGATATTTCAAGCGCCCACGCCCACGAGATCGCGCGGCTCGGCATGGGCATCAAGACCCAGGTGCCGAGCGTATTCGATGGTTTGAGCGTGCGCGAGAATATCTGGCTCGCGGCGAGCCGCATCCATGCCCGCGGGCGTGTCAATGCCGTGGTCGACGAGATGCTGGAACGCATCGGCCTCACCGGCGCGGCGGCGCGCATGGTCGGCCAGCTCGCCCACGGTCAGCGGCAATGGGTTGAGCTCGGCATCGTCTTGTCGACGGATCCCGAGCTCATTCTGCTCGATGAGCCTGCTGCCGGCATGACCCATGAGGAGGTGCACAAGACCGCCGAACTGGTCCGCGAGATCAATCGCAGCAAGGCTCTGATCGTCGTCGAGCACGACATGCAGTTCATCCGCATGATCGCCAAGCAGGTGACGGTGTTCAATCAGGGCAGCGTGCTGGTGGAGGATGCCGTGGAAAACATCCTGCGCAACCCGCTGGTGCGCGATATCTATCTCGGCAAACAGGCGGCCGCATGATGCTCAATGTGCAGGGGCTGCGTACGGGTTACGGCCGGATTCCGATCCTCAACGGGGTCAGCTTCGCGGTCAACGAGGGCGAGTTCATCGGAATCCTCGGTCATAACGGCATGGGCAAGACGACGCTGCTCAAGGCGTTGATGGGGTTCCTGCCGGCGACCGCCGGGCTGGTGCGGCTGGACGGTAACGATGTGACCGCAGCCGCGCCCTATCGCCGCGCCCGGCTCGGGTTCGGTTACGTGCCGCAGGGGCGCGAGATTTTCCCGGGCCTCACGGTTTACGACAATCTGCGCATGGGATGCACCCAGCAGGCAGGCGGCGAGCAGGAGACCATCGCCGATGTGCTGGAGGAATTTCCCCGCCTCAAGCCGCTGCTCGATCGCGCCGGCGGCGCGCTATCGGGCGGCGAACAGCAACTGCTGGCGATCGCGCGCTGCCTTTGCGGCAAGCCGCGCCTTGTCCTTCTCGACGAGCCGACCGAAGGCATTCAACCCTCGATCATCGACGAGATTGTCGAGGTCCTGCTGCGGCTGCGCGACCGCCGCGGCCTCACCATGATCCTGGTCGAGCAGAACCTCGACTTTATCTCCGCGCTCTCAAAGCGGATTCTCATCATTCAAAAAGGCACGATTACAAGGGAAGTGCAGCCGGGCGATCTCGGCGACGCAAGTCTCATCGGCGAATTTATTGGAATCACCACCTAAGCCCGATTCAGCGGGCGGTATCACAGGGAGACAGGCCATGGCCGTCAGAAGACCCACTCTCGATCAGTTGCGCAGCGTCGCCGAGGATCTCGGCATGCACATGGGTGATGAGGAACTCAAATCCTACGACACCCTGCTGCAGGGCAATTACGCCGCCTACGACATCGTCGATGCGATGCCGGATTACGTTCCCGCCGTTACCTATCCGCGAATGCCCGGCTACCGTCCGGAGGGCGAAGAAAACAAATACAATGCCTGGTACGTCAAAACCACGATCAAAGGCGCGTCAAGCGGCAAGCTCGCCGGCAAGACGATTGCACTGAAGGACAATGTCAGCCTGGCCGGCGTTCCCATGATGAACGGCGCCTCGACGCTCGAAGGGTATGTACCCGACACCGACGCCACCATCGTCACGCGTATCCTCGATGCCGGCGGCACCATCCTCGGCAAAACGCATTGCGAATATTTCTGTTTTTCCGGCGGCAGCCACACCAACGCGACTGGTCCGGTCCACAATCCCCACAAGATGGGCTATTCGTCCGGAGGCTCGTCTTCGGGCAGCGGCGTCGTGGTGTCGACGGGCGAAGCCGACATGGCGATCGGCGGCGACCAGGGCGGATCGATCCGCATCCCCGCCTCGTTTTGCGGCATCTACGGCATGAAGGGGACGCACGGCCTCGTTCCCTATACCGGGGTCATGCCGATCGAAATCACCCTCGATCATACCGGACCGATGACCCGCAATGTACGGGATAACGCGCTTCTGCTCGAGGTGATAGCCGGCGCGGACGGCCTTGATCCACGGCAGATTGCGCCCAAGGTTGCGAATTACACGCAAGCGCTCGAAGGCGGCGTCAAGGGGTTGCGCATCGGCATCGTCAAGGAAGGTTTCGGACTTCCGAGTCTCCGAGCGTGACGTCGATGCCAAGGTCATGGCCGGCGCCCAGCTCTTCAGGAAACTCGGTTGCGTCGTTGATGAAATCTCGGTGCCCATGCATCTGCTGGCCCCGGCTATCTGGCTGCCGATCGCCGCGGAAGGCGGCACTGAGTTCATGATGAAGGGCAACGGCATGGGGACCAATTGGCGCGGTCTCTATAATACGACGCTGCTCGATGCCCACTCCGGCTGGCGCCATCGTGCCGATGAACTGTCCGACAGCCTGAAGATAACGATGCTGCTCGGTCAATATTTCACCAAGCACTATCGCGGTCATTTCTACGCGAAGGCGCAGAACCTGAACCGAAAGCTGCGAGCCGCCTACGATACGGCGCTGAACAGTTACGATTTGCTGCTGATGCCGACCCTGCCGATGAAGGCAACGCCGTTGCCCCCGCCCGACGCGCCGCGCGAGCTTTATATCCAGCGCGCCTTCGAAATGGTTCCCAACACCGCGCCTTTCAACGCATCGGGGCATCCGGCGATGAGCATTCCCTGCGGGATGAGTGACGGGTTGCCGATCGGGCTGATGCTGATCGGAAAGTACTACGACGAGTCGGTGATCTATCGAGCCGCCGCGGCGTTCGAAGGCGCGGGCGACTGGACCAAGATGTAAGTCAACGACGCGGCCTGCCTCGCGCGATGGCAGGCCGCGGCATCATCAACTGCGCGGAGTTCAGCATCAGCACCCACCTGGGCCGACGTTCGACGGCCAGAGGAATACGCCTTGCTTGAGCCGCTTGGTGAAGAGGCAGAGGCCGGTGCCATCTCATCAGAACATAATTTTGATAAGGCTGGCCTTCCGGCTGGGGAATACGAAGCGATGGCCGGATGAAGTTCGCTGCGAACCTGTTTGCCGCCCTGCTTGTGCTGCTCGCGACGCAGACAGCATCGGCGCAATCCAGTTATCCGAACCGGCCGGTGAAAATCCTGGTCGGCTTCACGCCCGGCACGGCTCCCGACCTTGCGGCGCGCATGCTTGCGGACCGGTTTTCGGAGGCCTGGGGCACGTCGTTCGTGGTCGAGAATATTCCCGGCGCCGGCAGCAACATCGCCACCGAACGCGTCGCCAAGGCGGCCGCCGACGGCTACACGTTGCTGATGGGCGGCAACTCGGCGCTGGTCATCAATCCGAGCTTGTATGAAACGCTGCCATTCGACCCGCTGAAGGACTTCGCACCGATCTCGCAGATATTCATCGCGGCGAACGTGCTCGCCGTTCCGCCCGAACTGGCGGTCAAGACCGTGGCGGAACTGGTGGCGCTCGCCAAAGCGGAGCCCGGCAAGCTTTCCTATGGCCATGCCGGCGTGGGCACGTCGCAGCATCTTGGCGCCGAATTGTTCAAATACATGGCGCATGTCGATATTGCACCAGTGCCCTATCGCGGCACCACGGCGTTAATGCCGGACCTGCTCGCCAACCGAATCAACATGTCGTTCGCCAATATCGTGAACGTGGTGCCGCTCGCGCGCGAAGGGAAATTGCGCGCGCTGGCCATCACCTCGATCAAACGCTCGGCGCTGGCGCCCGACCTGCCGACCATGGCGGAATCCGGCTTCCCTGGTTTCGAGGCTGTGCCGTGGTTCGGTCTGCTCGCACCGACCGGCACGCCGAAAAATGTTCTGGATAAATTGCACGGCGAAACCGTCACGGCCCTGGCGATGCCGGAGGTGCGCAAGAAGTTCGACGAACCTGGCCTCGAGCCGGTCGGCAACACGCCGGCCGAGTTCACAGCGATCATCAAGAAAGAAACGCCCGAGTGGGCAAAAGTGATCAAGGATGCCGGCATCAAGCTCGGCAACTAGGGCGGCCTTCCAGGTCCAACACTTTGGAAGATTGTCGACGCCTCGCAATTTGTCGGACTGCCCGGCCGAGGGCAAACGGACTTTTCAGGAGAACTGTTTCTGGCGCAATGCGGCCATTCACTCGTTCGATATTCCATAGCGTTCGATCGACGAACATCCGCTGTTGGGGCGCAAAGCGGACTCAATACAAACATCGCGACCTTTGACCCTGGTTTTGCGGACTCGGCGCGGCATCGTCGAAATCCAGCGGCATCGAGACCTTCGATCTCTGGTATGGCGTGTCCCGGATAGATCACCCGAGGAGCGACATGTAATTGAACCGAGTACTGCCAATTTGAGGAAATCGTAAAATAGAATTTAGTATTGCGTCGGGATGCGCACTCTTCAAGCGATCGGGCCACGGTGCTATGTCATGCACACCCGTTAAGCGCTGGCCTGCAGAGGTTCCGAAGTGAAGACACAGCGCACGCTTTTGTCGATCGCCGCGGCCATATTCCTCTCCACGCTGGGCGCGGATGCGCCGGACGCGGAGGAGACCAGCTCAAATCTCTCGCCCCGGGCGCTGCAGGAAATGGCGCAGGTCGAAGTCGAGATTGACCGCATCGAGGCGCAGGCGATCGAGCGGCTTGCAGCACCGCCGGACAATCAGATCCAGCAAGTCGAATTGCTCGGCAAGTTAATGCTGTACGACAAGGATTTGTCGGTAAACTGCAACGAGGCCTGCGCCTTCTGCCACACGCCCGAGACGGGCTTTACCGGTCCGGTGTCGGAATTGAACCGCACCACCGCCGCCTATCCCGGGTCGGTGCGCACGCGATTCGGCAATCGCAAGCCGCAAACGCACGCCTATGCGCCGCTCTCGCCTGTGCTGCATTACAATCCGGGGCAGGGCGACCTCGTCGGCGGCAATTTCTGGGACATGCGTGCGACGGGACGGCGGCTGGGCAACCCGGCCGCCGAGCAGGCGCAAGGCCCGCCGACCAACCCGGTGGAAATGGGCTTGCCCGATATCGCCTGCGCAGTCTATCGCGCCTCGCTGCGGCCTTACCGCGGTCTGTTCGAAAGCGTGTGGGGACCACAGGCGTTCGCGATCCCGTGGCCGAATGATGTGGGGAAGGTCTGTGACCGGCCCGGGCCGCCGACGGCCGCAGAGCCGTTGCCGGTTCACCTCAGCCCAGTTGATCGCGGCCGGGTCGGCACGACCTTCGATCAGATGGCGCAATCTATTGCCGGTTATGAAGCCTCTGCCGAGGTGACCACGTTCACCTCGAAATTCGATGCGGTGCGCGCCAACAAGGCCCAGTTCACGGCGCAGGAGCAACAGGGATACGATCTGTTTCGCGGCCAGGCGCGATGCAACGAATGTCACCGTGACGGCGGACCTGGCGAGGACCCGCTGTTCACCGACTTCACCGCCAGCAATATCGGCACTCCCGCCAACCCGAGGCTTCCTTACTATGAGGAGAATCGGCCCGACGCGTTGGGCTATGTCGCCAATCCGCTGGGATCGTCATTCGTCGATGGCGGTGTCGGCACTTTTCTCAGCAACGGACACCTCCTCAGCCAGCCCTCGGCGGTCGATGCGCGTTGGCTCAAGCTGGCGCCGGACAACCAGGCGCGAATTCAGGTGCCGACGCTTCGCAACGTGGACAAGCGGCCGTATCCGGCCTTCGTCAAGGCCTATGGGCATAACGGATATTTCACGAGCCTGAAGCAGATCGTGCATTTCTACAACACACGCGATGTGTTCCCGCGCTGCCAGCCCCATGATGCCGGTGAAGGCACGACCTGCTGGCCCGCGCCGGAATCGACCCAAAACATGAACAGGAGCAAAGTCGGGCAGCTCGGCCTGTCGGAGGCAGAAGAGGATGCGATCGTGAGCTTCATGCAAACGCTGACGGACGGCTTTATGCCTCTTGATCAGCCGTAAGTCGGTGATTGTGAGAGCGCCTGAAGATCGTAGGCAGGCTTGCAAAATGCTCTAAAAGTTGATCCGACAGAATTTCCGAGGCCCACGCATTTTTCGTGAACAAAGCTGTCGGTCTCGCCGGAGTGTCTGCGCCGGGAAGACCGATCCCCCATCTCTTCGTATCCTCTCGCAGACCTGGGCGGGGCGCACTTTCTGATAGAATTAATGACGCATGGCAACTTTCTATAAACTCTTTGTAGTTAGTTTACACCGACAGACCCCTCCGTGGGGTTGTTTCCGTGGGGTTGTTGGAGGGTGACATGAAAGCGATCTCAGAAGTTTCCACGCCGGCTGTTTCCGAAACGCAAACTAACGTCTACGCTTTGAATATGGTCGCCATAATTTGCGGTCTTGGCGTGGTCGTGTTCATGTGCCTGGCAACCTCCGGCTTGGATATGAGTGTCGGCTTCTTCTAACGAACCGCGTTCACCTCGTCCGGATGATGCCCACCTAGCGGAGCCTGTGACTTTTCACTGACCGGATTCATGGTCGACGTACGGCTTTCTCTCGGATGACTGCGCACGCGCAGCGAAAGGTGTTTGCTGCACGTGGTGCCAAATCCGTTGGGACTTACCGATCGAGCAACCACAAAATTTGAGCTAGCTATCAATCTCAAGACCGCGAAGGCGCGCGGGATCATACAAGCCAACCCACCATTAGCGTGATGGTAAAGGAAATTATTGAAAGTAAGTCCCTTTTGAATAAAACCGGATTTTCTGGAGAGCCCCGATGGCGTTCGGATTTGAGGGAAGCAGCTTCGCTTTTTTGCGACTTAACCTGGGGCCAAAGGCTGTCCTGAGCGCAGCTCTCCTGATAGCCGTGAACACTGCGCTCGTGGTTGGTGCGGGCTACTGGTCATTGACGCGCGACTTCGACACCCGCGCGAAGCGCGATATCGACGCCAATCTCCGTACTCTCAGTCTTGCATTCGGCGAAACCTTCCCTAGCGCGAAGATCGCAATTCGAGATGGCGTCGTTGAGCGTATTGAAATTCAGCAGATGCCGGAATTCAGCGATCACAAGATTGTCGATCGGGTAACCTCGTATGTCGGTGGCACTGCCACGCTATTCGTCCACGACGATGCGTCACAGCAGTTTGTTCGCCGAACGACGAATGTGAAAAAAGAAAATGGCGACCGGGCGGTTGGCACGCAACTGGCGGCTGATCATCCCGCACAGGCTGTGCTTCGCCGCGGCGAGGCCTACAAAGGCCCGGCGATGCTATTCGGGCGTCGTTTCTACACGGCTTATCAGCCGGTCTTCGGAGCCGCCGGCAAGGTGGTCGGCATCGTCTATGTCGGCATTCCCACCGCCGAGCTCGACGGCATGCTGTGGCAGGCTCTCTGGGCAATGATCATTGCCGCGGCCATCGCCGCGCTGCTGGTGCTGGGGATAACGATGCTGATTGTCCGCCGCGTCACCAAGCCATTGAAGTCCGTGACGGAAACGCTGACCGTTCTCGCCGACGGAAGGGTAGACGTCGAAGTTAAGCACGCCGATCGCCACGACGAAATCGGCGCGATTGCCCGCACCGTCGACGTTTTCAAAAACAACCGCATCGAACGTAGCCAACTTGAGGCCGAACGCATTAATACCGAAAAGCTTGCGATGGATCGGCGCAAGGCGGAACTCAATCAATTTGTGGAGAATTTCCGCACAAAGATAGGCGGAATCATCGAGCGAGTGCTGAATTCTTCGGGGCAATTCGAAAAGGATGCGCAGCAGCTCTCCGTGACCGCGCGTTCGACGGCGGAGATGTCGGGTCAGTCCGCCGACGCTTCCAGACGCGCTTCTGAACATGTCAGAAGTGCTGCGGCCGCTTCAAACGAACTGTCGCAGTCGATCGTTGAAATCAGCCGACGGGTTCAAGAGTTCGAACAGTGTTACCGCCGATGCGGTCAAGCAAGCTGACGCCACTGATGAGCGAATGAGGGAGTTGTCGGCGGCGGGAGCCCGGATTGGCGACGTGGTGAAGCTGATCACTTCGATTGCTGGACAGACCAATCTCCTCGCGCTCAACGCGACCATCGAGGCCGCCCGCGCCGGCGAAGCCGGCCGGGGCTTTGCCGTGGTCGCGCAAGAGGTCAAGAACCTGGCGGGCCAGACTGCAAAAGCCACCGACGAGATCAGCGCGCACATTGTCAACATGCAGCAGGCCACAGGAGAATCCGTCAGTGCGATCAAGGCTATCGGGCTGACGATCGAGCGTATCAGCGGGATCACTACGTCGATTTCCTCCGCGGTAGAGCAGCAGGGTACTGCGACCCAAAGCATCGCGGAAGGCGTCCAGGCCGCCGCCAGCGGCACCCTCGATGTTGCTGACAACATCGAGCGCGTCGCGAAAAATGCCCGCGAAACCGGAACGACATCGGGTTTGATGCTCACATCGGCACAGGAACTCTCGGATGTGAGCACTCACCTTAAGGACGAGGTCGAGAAGTTCCTGGATAGCGTCCGCGCGGCGTGACGGGCACGAAGCTGCCAATCTGGGACGTCCGCTAGTTATCGATCCAAACAGTCATGCCCGGCTCAAGGCCTGCCCGCTCTCCCTCCGGGTCGAGGCGCAAGCGAAGCGTGTTGCGGTCATGATCCCCAATAACCCGCTCGGCCTGCCAAGTGGCGAACGTTCCGAGCGGCCGCAGTTCGTTGATGACGGCTTTGATCGCGCCATCGGCACCGTTCCGCATCACGCTCACTGTTTTTCCGATCGAGAGACCACTGAGATGGTCTTCGCGTACATTGAACGAGAGCCATTGCTCGCCTGCCGCCTCGACCATCAGGATCGGCTGACCTGCGCGAATATTCTCGCCCACCTCTGCGGCGATGACGCTCACTACACCGTCGGCTGGAGCACGCAGGGTCATCTTTTCAAGACGGCGCTCAAGCACCTCGAGCGCGGCTGCCGCGGCCTGAACCTGGGTATCGGCGATCGCGCGTTCCTCGCGGGTCGGGCCGGCTACGGCCGCATCGTAATTCGCCTGGGCCTCCGCCACATCGGCGCGTGCGCTTGCAGCGTCGTTTTCGGCCTGGTCAAGCGCCTGCTGAGACTCAAAACTCTGGCGCGCCAGCGTGCTGGTCCTTGTGAGCTGGAGCTGCGCATATTCGAGGCGTGCGTTTGCCTTGGCGATTTCAGCTTTCAGCGATGCGACCTGTTCCTGACGGACGCCGACATAGACGTTGTTGCGGGTTGCGGTTGCCGAGGCGAGGGCGGCGCGCGCCTGGTCGGCCTGTGCCGTCAACTCCACCGCGGAGAGCCTCGCCAGGACATCGCCCGCGTGCACGTGGGCGCCCTTCTCGACCGCAATCGACACGAGTTGACCGTCCACCTCCGGCTCCACCCTGACTTCGGTCGCCCGCACGACGCCAACAATTGTGGCCGCCGATCCGGAACGACGCACGGCGTAGATCAGAACACCCGCGACGAGCACGAGCGCGGTCGCAACGATGGCGGCACGCTTAGCCCTGCGCATGTTCCCGTCCTCTCTTGACGGCAAGCGCCGAGATCACGGCGAGCGCGAAATAGGCCAGGGCCAGACACCACAGTCCGAGCCAGTCATGCGCGACCTCCCAGATGCTGGCGCCCAGCTGGTTGATGCGCACGAGCCCATCAATCCCGAAGTCGGCGGGAAAAATCCGGCCCAGCGCGATGGCCGCGTCGGGGATTGCTTCGCGCGGCCATGCGAAGCCAGCGGTGAAGAACTGAGGCAGGCTGGTTGCAAGGAGGAGGAGCGTCGCGTTTTCCGGCCGCGTGAACCAGGCCCCGATGGCCTGCCCCATGAAGCTGGTCGCGAGCAAAAAGACCGCACCGAGCGCGAGGAGTTGTGGGAGATGCCCCAGCGTCGAAAAGCCGTAGATACGCGGCAGCACGATCAGATAAAGCGCGAGCGCTGGAAGGTAAATGGTCAGATGGGCGATGCCGCGGCCGAACACGCCGGCGAATGCTCCGCCGCCTTTCGCCAACGCAGTACCGGTCAACATCGCCGAACCGATCAGGAGGGTTTGCTGCAGGATCAGCAAAAACGCCGCCGGGACGATGTAGCTCGCATAGCCGCCCACCGGGTTGAATATCGGCTGCAGCAGAACGTCGGCCGGGCTCAAGTTCGCTAATTTCGCCTTGACGAGGCTTCCATCGGAGCGCGCGCCTCGCGAAACGAGCTCGGAGGTCAATGCTCCGATGGCCGTGGCGACCCCGCTTGCGGTCGATCTGAAAATGAAGAGGTAGGTGGCATCCGCATAGATCGGGATGTGAGCAGTGATGCCCTTCAGTACGTCGCGCTCGGTGTCTGCCGGGATTTCGACAGCGGCAAAGGCCTTGCCGCGATCGATTGCGGCGCGCGCTTCGGCAAGTGTTCGGGCGCGAACCGCAACGCTCAATGCTCCACTCGCATCCAGCGTCTCGACCATCTGGCGGCTGAGATCGCTCAGATCGTTATCGACGACCGCGATGGGAAGCTTGCGAAGGATCTGGTTCAGATAGGGTTGCGGATAGTAAATGCCGTACACCAGTGGAGCCAGGACAATCAGGCTGAAGGCGCTCCGCGTTCCCAGCACGCGCCGCCACTCCGCCTTGAAGGCGCCGCCGATTCCTCGCGGCGTCCCGCCGATCTCGGGTTGCTCGGAAAGTCGCGCCGTCTCAAACCAGCCCTTGCGCTTGAGGCTGGTCATGCGCAGCAATGCGAGGCCGGCATAGAGCAGCGCCAGACCCGCGAGCGCCGCGAAGGGAATGGCCGATTCCGAAACCGGCAACCCGCGCGCCGCTTGTCCCAGCAATACGGCCATGTACCAGCGCAGCGGCAGAATCGCGCTCCAGACTTGCGCAAACGCATTCATGCCGACAATTGGGAAGCCGACGCCAGCGTAGCCGAATGCAGGAGAGACAAAGAGACCCGCAAGTCCCAGCCCTGTCGCCAGGTCGCCGGTCAGGAGCTGCAGCAAGGCTCCCAGCGACAGGTAGCCAACAATCAGGAGGGAGCCAGCGGCCGCCGTCAGCGGCAAGTCTCCCCTGAAGGTGATTTGCAGCACCCCCTCAAGGAAGAGCGTCTCAGCCAGCATGATCACGAAAAAGATGCCGAACAGCGGTGCGAGCTTGCCGACCAGCGCGACGACCGGATCGCCTCCCGCGCTTTCGAGCCAAGCCCTCGCGTCGCGACGGCGGAATTCGGATCCGACTGAATAGCCTGCGGCCAAGGTGATCACCACATGGATGATCATCGGCAGCAGCGCGCGCAGCAGGAATTGCGCGTAGTTTTTCTGCGGATTGACAAGCGCGATCGTCTCGCCTTGCATCGTTCCGATGGAAGCTGGTGCAGGGGCGGCACGTTTGGCGGGGGCTGCCGCGGCGACGGCGGCGGAAAGCGCATCGCTCAGACCCGAGGACGCAATGCCGGCCGCGGTCAGGAATTGCTGGTTATAGAATCCGACGATCTGGGGGCGGCGTTCGGCTTCCAGATCGCGCTCGAAATCCGGCGGAATGTAGATTGCCGAGATCGCCTTGCCTGACCGTATATCCTGCACGGCTGTGGACAGCGTACCGGAGCGGTCGACGATTTGCAGGCTCGGAGACGCCGCGACGTATTCCACCAGGGCGCGCGAAGCGTTCGACCTATCCTCGTCGACAACCGTCACTCCAAGGTCCCGGATAACCGGATGGCTGAAGACGGTCGTGAGAACCACGAAAGCAAAGAGAGGTACGCCGAAAATCAAAAGCAGCGCCACCCGATCGTGAAACAGCCACTGCCACTCGCGTCGAGCGACCAGCAGAAATCCGGGCTTCGACGCCGGCCTCATTGCCGTGACCGCCAGTCGAGATAGGCGCTCATCCCCGGTCGCAGCTCGGGCACCGGCTGGACCGGGTAGGCGCGAATCGAAAACGTTCGCAAGTCGAAATCGCCCGAAGCACGCGTGGCGCGCCAGCTCGCATATTCGCCCTTCGTTGCAATAAGCTTGACCTCGACCATGACACGGCGCTCATCGAGAGCCGGGATACGGACATCAAATCGATCGCCGACCTTCAGGCTCTTGACGAGATCCTCGCGAAGATCGAAGTGGATCCAGACATCACCCAGATCAATCAAGGTAATGAGCGGCACGCCTGGAGATACATATTCGCCCGGCTCCACATTGCGCTGGTAGACCTGCGAAGCGACGGGGGCGTAGACGGCGAGTTGATCGATAATCGATTGAACGCTCTGGATATCCGCATTGGCCTTTTCAACGCTGGCCCTGGAAATAGCCCGCTCTTCTTTTGTGTAGCCGTTGACAGCCTGGTCATAGGCTGACTTGGCTTGATCGACGGCGCGTTCGCTTTCGTGCAGCGTATCGGTCATTTGGTCGAGGCGGGCTTGCGGCGCATTGCCTTGCTCGGTCAATATGTGAGTACGGTCAAAGTTCTTCTGCGCCAGCACCAGAGCCGCCTGCGCGCGCTCCAGCTCCGCCTTCCGCGCGTCAATGGTTTCCACCCGTGTTCCGACGAGCACGTTGGCAAGCTGTGCCTCGGCAACGGCCATCGCCGCTTTCATTTGTTCGAGCTTGGCGACAGTCTCCGGGTTATCGATCCTTACGAGCACGGCCCCCGCAGGAACGTTCTGGCCGCGTTCGACAGGTATTTCCTTGACCCGTCCGTCGACACGCGCGGCGATATCGAACCGCGTTGCATCGGCCTCGCCCTGCACGAGCAGCGGTTCCGGCCGCAAGAGATAGAAGAGGGAAAGCGCGACGACGATAGCTGCAACGATACCGACGATGATTGAAGGCGCACGCGTCGCGGTCCGCGTGTGCTTCTCTTGTCCGTCACTTGGTGTGTCGGACGTACCTTGAACTTCCTTACCAGAGGTCGGCATATCCATGCCTGACTCCACGTAGCTCATGATCGGGATAGCGGCTTCTATGGCCCGGTTGTTAAGCCTCGCCCACGATCGATGGCCGTTCCGGGCGAGTTAGTTGCTCGAGCAGGAGGACAAACGATTGAGACGCCGCGTCGCGTGCAAAAGGCCCATTTCGCAAGTTCTATTTGCTGACAAGTTCTATTTGATGAAATGTACGCGTCCGCGGGCCGGGTATCAAGCATGGCCTTGGTGTCTTTGGTCGCGGACACCACCAGCTCCGGGTGCGGCAAGCCGCGATCTCCGGCGGTGCCGCAGCAGGTGTCCGCCACGGCACTTCTGCTTCTACGGCAAGACTGGAAACGATTTCACTGAGCTGCGCGCTGATGCCGAGGTGGTTCATCGAGCAGGTTGGATGAACCACGAGGACGGCCAATGGCGCGGGTATCGGTTCAAACAACCTTCGCATTCTTGCTCCGTGCTTCTCAGGCGCCGAAGGCCTCAACGCCTGGGATCGCGCTTTTCCATGTCACACTCGTCCCACTTCAGGCACAATCGCCCCATTTTTCATCGCTTGGCTGGCATCAGTGATCAAACACCAGGATCATTCGTGCCGCTTGGAGACCCCTGCTGCAATGAGGCTAAAACTGCGGGTTCTGCTGAACTTGGAGCGCTTGCCGCGCTAAAAGGCCGTTCGGCGCCAACTCGTGGACGCACTCGGATTTGCAAATTCGTGTGCCCAATCATGCTGCGCGTGGCGGCATTGAGTGTGCGGAAACCGACGAGCCGTCGCACGTTCTTCATGTGCGAGTGCGCGGCAAGGCATGAGCTGCGCCGTGCGACAGCGATGAAGAAGCATAACCATTCTACCGACGACACTCTCATTCAATATCGTGGCGAGTATTAGCGGCACAGTCGCGGCCAAGCGCTGACCAATTTCGCGTCAGATCGCCATATGGGTGCCACATGTCTGAAGCTGTCAAGAAGACCAATCGAAGCGCCACCGCCAGCGCCGTCGCCCCTCGTCTCTTTGTCCTTGAGATTAATGCCGACCGCATTCACTCCATGAATACGGACGGCTCCGACCGCAAGACCATCGTGTCGGATTGTCATTTGCCCGACGGCATCGTCGTCGATGCCGAGGCCGGCCATATCTACTGGACCAACATGGGCATCCCAAACCTGAATGACGGGTCCATCGAGCGCGCCGACATCGACGGCAAGAACCGCAAGACGATCGTCGCGCAGGGAGCCACCCACACTCCGAAGCAGATTATCCTCGATAAGAAAGGCGGCAAGCTCTATTGGTGCGACCGCGAGGGTATGCGCGTCATGCGCTGCAATCTTGACGGCTCGCAGCTGGAGACGCTCATCGAGGCGGGGCGCGGCGAAGCCGATCGCCAGGATCAGACGCGATGGTGCGTTGGGCTGACGATCGATCCGAAATTCGGACATATCTACTGGACGCAAAAAGGCCCGGACAATGCCGGGCTCGGCCGCATGTTCCGTGCCAATGTCGAAATTCCCGCCGGCCAAACTGCAGCGACCAGGTCCGACATCGAGATCTTCTTCGACGGTTTGCCGGAGCCGATCGATATCGAGCTCGACCACAAGAACCGTGTTCTCTACTGGACCGACCGCGGCGACCCTCCGCGCGGCAATACAGTGAACCGGGCTTCGATCGACAGCAAGCCTGCCGAGCCAGAGATCGTGGTGACCCACCTCATGGAGGGGATCGGCATCGCGCTCGACGTTCCAAACAACCGCATGTTCGTGACCGATTTCGCCGGCTCGATCTACTCCGCACGGCTCGACGGATCCGGTGAACGAAATTTCCTCTACGCACAGGGCAATCTCACCGGCATCGCCTACGCCGAAATCCCGAAGGAGAAGTGATATGTCGCAAGACAAACCCATTCGTCGCATCGCCATCATCGGCACCGGCGTGATCGGTGCGAGCTGGAGCGCGCTATTTCTCGCCAAGGGACTGCAGGTCGTCGCGACCGACGTCGCGCCGAACGCCGAAGCTGCGCTGAGGAATTTCGTGGGGACCGCCTGGCCGACGCTCAAGCGATTGGGCCTGTCGCCCGGAGCGTCGCAGTCGAACCTGACGTTCACGGCTGACCTCGCGCAGACGCTCGCCGGCGCCGACCTCGTCCAGGAGAACGGGCCCGAGCGGATCGATTTCAAGCAGAAGCTCTATGGGCAGTTAGACGAGCTGCTGCCGCCCGAAGTGATCATCGCCTCGAGCTCGTCGGGGCTCACCATGAGCGAAATCCAGAAGGGCGCCGCATCCCATGCCGAGCGCTGCGTCATCGCCCATCCGTTCAATCCGCCCCACTTGATCCCGCTGGTCGAGATCGTCGGCGGGGCAAAGACCTCGGAAGCGACAATCCGGCGCGCGGCGGAATTTTACACGTCGATCGGGCAGCGGACGGTGCGCGTCAACAAGGAGATGCCCGGGCACGTCGCTAACCGCTTGCAGGCCGCGTTGGCGCGCGAGGTTTACTACCTTGTCGCCGAGGGTGTGGTGAGCGCCGCCGATGTCGACACCGCCCTATGTTGGGGCCCGGGCCTGCGCTGGGGCGTTATGGGCAACCTGATGCTCAACCATCTCGGCGGCGGTCCGGGCGGCATCGAGCACTTCTTCCAGCAGTTCACCGGCCCGATGACGGCCTGGTGGAAGACCCTCGGCTCGCCGGTGCTGACTCCGGAAGTGCAGAAGAAGCTCATCGACAGCGTTCATGCCGAGGTCGGATCGCGCACCATCGAGGAACTGGAGGCGGAGCGCGACGAGGTTCTGCTCGGCCTGATTGAGCTGCGCAAGAAGGCGGACAAGTCGAGCCAAACGAAATCGACGGAGCGGGTCGCCTGAGACCCGGGCGCCACGGCCAAGATCAATCATACGTCCTTCAACTTATTCGGCTTCCCAAGCCGCAACCAAACCAAAGGAGTCTCAAATGCCCACCGCAACCGCAGCAAGCAAGATCGCCGCACCACCGAAGCCAGTGCCTGTACCCGACGGCGACTTCTATCAGCTGATCGAGCTTCTTACCCCCGAGGAGAAAGCGCTCGTCAAGAAGGTGCGGACCTACATGGAGACCAAGGTCAAGCCGATCATCAACAAGTATTGGTCCGATGATGCGTTTCCGTTCGAACTGCTGCCATCGTTCAAGGAACTCGGCATCAGCGGGCTCGGCTTTGAGGGCTACGGCTGCCCAGGCGGCAGCCAGAAGCTGTTCGGCTTCGTCGCGATGGAGATGGCGCGCGTCGACGCGTCGTTCTGTACGTTTTTTGGCGTGCACAGCGGCCTCGCGATGGGCTCGATCTATATCGATGGCTCCGAGGAGCAGAAGCAAAAATGGCTGCCGCCGATGGCGCGTGGAGAAAAGATCGGCTGCTTCGGTCTCACCGAGCCGCTGGTCGGTTCAGGAACGAGCGGCGGTATGACCACAACGGCCAAGCGGGAAGGCGATAGCTGGGTTCTCAATGGACAGAAGCGGTGGATCGGTAACGCGCCGTGGTGCGACCTCTCGATCATCTGGGCGCGCGATCTTGGCGACAACCAGGTGAAGGGATTCATCGTCGAGAACAAGTCAACGCCCGGTTTCAGCGTCGAGAAGATCGAGCACAAGATTGCGCTCAAGGTGGTGCAGAACGGCCAGATCACGCTGAAGGATGTCCGGGTGCCTGAGGCGAACCGTCTTCAGGGCGGCAATTCGTTCCGCGATACCGCACGCGTGCTGCGGATGACACGATACATGGTGGGTTGGGCGTCAACCGGCATCCAGATGGGCGCATTCGAAGCAACCCTCAAATACGCCCAGGAGCGACTGCAATTCGGCAAGCCGATCGCTTCGTTCCAGCTGATTCAGGATCTGCTCGCCAAAATGCTCGCCAATCTGACCGCATGCCAGTGCCTGATGCTTCGCTTGGCGCAGCTTGATGACGAAGGCAAGCTCGACGACCATCATGCGGCGCTGGCGAAGGCGTTCTGCACGTCGAAATCGCGCGAGACGGTCTCATGGGGCCGCGAGGTCCTGGGCGGCAACGGCATCGTCGCCGACTACAATGTCGCGCGCTTCTTCGCCGATGCCGAGGCGCTGTACTCCTACGAAGGCACGTATCAGATGCAAAATCTGATCGTCGGCAAAGCCATCACCGGTCACGGCGCCTTCATCTGACATCCGAGCGGCCGGCGCTCCGACGCCGGTCGCTCCCATCCAGGAGATATGACTATGGTTTCGCAAGCAGCATCGTTAACGCCTTCGTCTGCAACAGCATCCAACTCCTTGCCCAGAGCGACGCTGGCGCTTGCGAACGTCCAATACGAGAAAAAGGGTCCGATCGCCTATGTGACGGTCAATCGGCCCAAGGTGCTCAACGCGCTCAACACGCCGACATGGACCGATTTGCAGGCCGCATTCGCGGATGCAAAGGCCGACGCCTCGGTGCAGGGCGTGATCCTGACCGGCGCGGGCGACAAGGCTTTCATCGCCGGCGCCGATATCAGCGAACTCGCCGATGTCGATGCCTACGGTGCGGAGGAGTCCAGCCGGTTCGGGCAGGGTGTGCTGGAGCACATCGAAAACCTCGGCAAGCCGGTGATCGCGGCGATCAATGGCTTTGCGCTGGGCGGAGGTTGCGAGACCGCGATGGCCTGCACGATGAGGATCGCGGCGGAACATGCCAAATTTGGACAACCCGAAGTGAAGCTCGGCCTGCTGCCCGGCGGCGGCGGAACGCAGCGTTTGCCGCGTCTGGTGGGCAAGGGTCGCGCATTACAGCTGATCCTCACGGGCGAGACGATTTCCGCGCAGGAAGCCTATCGCATTGGCCTCGTCAATGAAGTCGTTCCCGCAGCCGGCCTGATTGACCGTGCCGAGGCGATCCTCAAACAGATCATGGCCAATGCGCCGATCGCGGTGAAGTTCTCGCTGGAGGCGGCCAACAAAGGGCTGGAGACCAGCCAAAGCGAAGGCCTTGCATTGGAAGCTTCCTATTTCGGCATTTGTGCCGCCACCGAAGACAAGAAGGAAGGCACCTCCGCCTTCCTCGAGAAACGTGCACCGAAGTTCCGCGGTCGGTGAAACAGCCCGCACACGGCGATTTGGAAAGGACAGCTATGTCAAACGACAATATTTTCTCCGGACTGAAAGTGGTGGATCTGGCGAGCTTCATCGCCGGCCCCAGCGCCGCGGTAATCCTGTCGGATTTCGGCGCCGACGTCATCAAGGTGGAGCCGCCGAGCGGCGATCTCTGGAGGATTGGCAACAAGCTCCCGCCACAGCCGGTCTCCGAGGATGCCTACCCCTGGCACCTCGCCAATCGCAACAAGCGCGGAATGGCGCTCAATTTGAAGTTGCCAAGCGCCCAGCAGGTCCTCGAAAAGCTGGTCAAATGGGCCGATGTTCTCATCGTCAACACGCCGCATCCGGCGCGTGCGAAACTGAAGCTTGAATACGAAGACGTGGTGCGGTGGAATCCGCGCTTGATCTACGCCGACGTCACGGGTTTCGGCGACAAGGGACCCGATGCGAATCTTCCCGGCTTTGACATCACGTCGTACTGGGCACGCAGCGGATTGCTGTCAATGACGCGCGATGCCGGTGCGCCGCCGACCTGGCCAGTGGCCGGCAGCGGTGACAATGCCACCGCCGTCGGGCTCTATTCGGCGATCGTCACTGCCTTATATCGTCGCGAGCGCACCGGCGAGGGGTCGCATGTCACGACCTCGCTTCTTGCCGAAGGCGTATGGTCCGCCAGCGTCTCGATCCAGGCCGCACTTTGCGATGCGAAATTCTTCGGCCCGCACGATCGCATGCACCCAGCGAATGCGGCGCTGAACGTCTATCGCGCCAAGGATGGCACCTGGTTCGTTCTCATCGTCACGCCCGACAAAGCGGCAGCCGTCGCCAAGGCCATCGGCCGTCCCGATCTTCTGACCGATCCGCGTTTTTCCAATCCGGCGAAGCTGATGGCGAACATGCCGCAGCTCACCACAATCCTTGACGAGATCTTCTGTGGCGAGCCGATGGCCCATTGGTACGAGGTGTTCAACGACGCTCACGTGACGTTCGGAGCGGTGCGTGGGCCGCAAGAGGTGGTCAACGATCCTCAGCTCCGGGCCAATGACATCGTCGTTCCGCTCGACGGCGCCGGCGGCAAGCTGACCTCTACCGTCAGCAGCCCGCTTCAGGTGCATGGCGTCACCAAGGTGCCGGCGAAGCGCGCCCCGAAGATCGGAGAACACAACGAGGAGATTCTCCGGCAGCTGGGATTTAGCGCGGCCGAGATCGATGGTCTGCGTGCGAGCGGTGCCATTCCGAAAGCAACGGAACATGCGGCTTAGCGTGACGACCACTGTCGGGGCGGCGGGAGCCGCCCCGAACCTCGCTTGCAGTGATTCACCAAAGGGACCAGGACTTCGACAATGAATGAGATCGTTACCGAACACGCAGGAAGCATCCTGCGCGTCCAATTGAACCGCCCGACAAAGCGGAACGCGATGACGTCCGCCATGTACCTGTCTCTCGCGGGCATCTTCAACGAGGCGGCGAATGACGAGAACACGCGTGTCGTCCTTTGGCATGGCGCGGGAGATTCATTCTGCGCGGGTAACGATATCGAGGATTTTCTGAAGCATCCTCCGGGGCCGGGAGAATCTCCGCAGGCCCGACTGATGGAGGCGCTGGTCAACATCGACAAGCCGCTCGTCGCGGCGGTCCACGGCGCGGCGATTGGCGGCGGCACCACCATGCTGACGCACTGCGACTTCATCTACGCGGGAGAAAGCACGAAATTCCAGATGCCCTTCATCAATCTTGCTGTCGTACCGGAATTCGGATCGAGCTGCTCCGTGCCGGCGCGGATCGGTCATGTTCTTGCGGCCGAGCTGATTTTGTTGGGAGCTCCCTTCGACGCCGGACGCGCGGCGGAATTGGGTCTGGTTACCCAAGTCTTAGCCGACAAGGATGTCCTGGCGCGAGCGGCCGAAACGGCTGGCAAGTTGGCAGCGAAGCCGGCGAAAGCGCTGCAAGCCAGCAAGAGGCTCATGAAGCAGCCATTTCGCGGGCAGATCAAGGCTGCGATGAAGGCTGAGAACGAGGAGTTCAGTGCGCAGGTCCGCTCCGAAGACGCAAGAGAGGCGTTCACGGCTTTCCTGGAAAAGCGCAAGCCCGACTTCACGAGGATCATCAAATCGTCGGCGACTGCATAGGAATGAGCATACGATTCCGCCGACACGTGATCACTGCGATTGAAGTGTCTCCCAAGCCCGCAGTGTCTCCGGCAGAGCTTCGCGCTCCGCATCGCCGGGGGGTGGAGTGGCCTGACCGCAGCAGCGTGAGCGCCGCTGCAGTGCCCACCTTGTTCTGGAGCCACGCCAGCCGTCTCTACGTCTCGGCATTGCTCGGTCAGCTGCTTGAGGTGATCGTGATCGCCGCCTGGAAACTCACGAATAAAGTGAACCGGATTCGCTTCGAACTGAAACATCGTAATGGAGAATGACAATGGATAAGCCGATGAATGTGTGCGTGTTGGTTGGAAGTCTGCGGAAGGCGTCGTTCAACGGGAGGCTGGCGAATGCACTGATCTCGCTCGCGCCGTCCTCGATGAAACCCGACATCGTCGAGATCGGAAAATTGCCTTTTTACAATCAGGACCTTGAGACCGATCCTCCGCCTGCGCCATGGACCGCGTTCCGTCAGCGGGTCAAAGCCGCTGATGCAGTTCTGTTCGTCACGCCGGAATATAACCGGTCGGTGCCGGCCGTCCTCAAGAATGCACTAGATGTCGGCTCGAGGCCGTACGGAAGCAGCGTCTGGGACCGCAAGCCTGGTGCGATCGTCAGCGGCTCGCCGGGCGCGATCGGGGCCTTCGGCGCCAATCATCATCTCAGGCAGTCGCTCGTGTTTCTGAACGTGCCGACCATGCAGCAGCCCGAAGCCTATGTCGGCCATGCCGACAAGCTCTTCGATGAGCAGGGCAAGCTCGTCAGCGACGGCACCCGCAAATTCCTGCAGGAGTTCATGCAGGCGTTCGCGAATTGGGTCGAGACGATCCGATCTCAGGCCAGCGCATCTGACGGCTTGCGGGCAGCGCGAGCGAGTGCGGTATCCGGGTAACAGGTAATTGGGATTGCTGATGCACAAGAGACGGCGCGGGTGAAGCTCAAAATTGCCTGGCCTGCATTTCCTCGAATTCATCGTGGCAGGCGTCGCTGAAGCCTTGCAGCAGATCGATCGTGCCGTCGATGGCCATTTCACGCAGTTCAACGAAGCTCTTGTCCGGCTCTAAATAGGTGTCGAGGATCTTTCGGGCAACGTCTTCAGCGCGATGAACTACCTGCCTTGATGACAGCGCCCGCATCCTGCTCAGCTTGGCGTAGAGACCGACCAGACCGGGAATATCGGCTTCAGCGTGCTGGAGCGCGTCGATGTAGCATTTTGACGCTTCGTCGATGAAATCCCTGTAGAGGACCTGACGGTGGTTCTTCTCGTGACTTACCCATTGTGCGCGGATCTGGTTTCGCTGATTGAGCCAGTTGGCAAGCACACTTGTGAATCCGCCAATGGCCGAACCGGTGAGTGCAGATAACGCGGAGATGATCGACGCGTCCATCGAATGATCCTTGGATCAGCGAGTGCACCAAAAGGACCGGTCCAGAGCTATGGCGACGCAGGCGGTCGCGGTGCTTCGGAAATCAGCCGTGAGCTGCGCTGCCCTGTCAGATACGACCAGAACCATTGTGTCTGAACGCGGAACCGGTTCTGAAGTTGTGGCAGCGTGAGCACGTGCAGCACGGCCCACACCAGCCAGGTCACGAAGCCGCTGCTGCGCAAATGACCGGCCTCAAGGATGGCGAAGTTCTTGCCAACCACCGCCATGTTGCCTTTGTTGCGGTACCGAAACGGCCGGCCATCCTTGCGTCCCCTGACTCGGTTGGCGATGACATGTCCGACAAATCGGCCCTGTTGAATGGCTGCCTGCGCTACTCCGGGGACGGGGTGACCATCCTGGGTCATCGCGGCTGCATCTCCCACTACAAAGACATTGGGCGCCTCGGGGATGTCCATGAAAGCGCCGATGAATGCACGCCCGGCGCGGTCTGTCTTCGTCTTCAGCATTTTCACAACCGGCGAGGCGCTAACGCCTGCTGTCCAAAGCACGGTGGCGCTGGGAATCCGGACGCCAGCCGCGATCACGCCCTGATCGTCAACCTTCTCGACCTTTACACTCGTCGAAACCTCAACGCCGAGCTTCGTTAGTCGCCTGGCCGCTTTTCGCGACAGCGATTCCGCAAATGTTGGAAGAATGCGAGCGCCGCCGTCCAGTAACACAATTCGGCTCTTGGCAGGGTCGATCTTTCGGAAATTGTTGCGCAGAGTCACCGCAGCCATGTGAGCGATCGAAGCGGCAAGCTCGACGCCGGTCGGGCCGGCGCCCACCAACACGAAGGTCATTTGGCGGGCGCGTTCGTTCTGGTCATCGGTCAATTCAGCCAATTCAAACGCACTCAGGATCTTGGTTCGGATCGTCTCAGCGTCGTTGAGGCTCTTGAGACCTGGCGCAAAGCGCGAGAACTCGTCATGACCGAAATAGCTCGGATGCATTCCGGTGGCGACCACCAGGAAGTCGTACTCGAGTTTTCGACTGCCAATCCCCGGGCAAACGGCCTCGATGGTGCGCGCCCCCAGGTCGATGCCGTTAATCTCGGCCAGCAATACGCTGAGGTTCTTCTGTTTCGCCTCAAGCTGACGGATCGGCGTCGCTATTTCGGATGGCGCCAAAACAGCGGTGGCGACCTGGTACAGGAGCGGCTGAAAGATATGGTGATTACGCCGGTCGATCAGCGTGATTTCGACATCGGTTCGTTTCAGTGCCCGCGCTGCCGCAATACCGGCAAAGCCACCGCCGACGATCAAGACGCGCTTCTTCCGGAGAACCGCATTCGCGACGAGTGGCTTTTCCTGCGGAAAGCATTTTGTGAGGACTGTGCTCATCTATTCACCCGACCGGTTCCAGAGCCAGCTGCGCCGCCACCCCGCGGTATTGGATACAGCGGCGTGCCGAACTATTCTTGAACGGCGATGCGCCGCATAGAACGTATATGCGGGTTCATGTAAGCGTGGGGAGGAAGCGCTCGAACAGACGCCCGCATTCACTTGGCTGGCGCCCGACCTCGATCGTGGATCTCAACTGTAGGGGTCATGCCGGCCGAAAGGACGACATTGGGGGCCACCTCATCGATATGGATGCGAACCGGGATGCGTTGGGCCAGGCGTACCCAGGTAAAGATGGGATTGACGGTAGCCACCCCTTGACTGTTTGGCTGCGCGTTCGCAACGTTGATTGCGCGCCTGGTTTAGCTGGGCTCTGGCTTGCGCGAGACCCGCCTCCTTCGCATTGGTGATCCTGATCGCGATTCGATTTGTTGTCGGTCGCGTCGGATTGAGATCAGCGTTCGCGAACCCTCCACTTGCGGAAGCGGCCCTGTGCGTCTGCATCTTCGTGTCTCTCATCGCGTTTTGATCTGAGTAACACCCGAGGTGTTCTGAATCGTTCCGAACTCAGGTTCGCCAAGATGTAACATGCTGATATTTAATACTAAATTCGTTCCATGGGGTAGGTAAGATTAACCTTCCATAACGTTGATTAACGAGCCAAAAGTGGCCCGTTGCTGCAATCTCCCGCCGATCCGAAGCCTCGGATAGCTCGTCGAGGGAGTGGTCATGGAAGGACTTCAAATCCCCGCACCGGAATTTTCCTTTGCAGCCGATCAACAGTTCCATCTGGTTGCGAACAGCCTGGCCAAGCTGCTTGAAACTGCAAGGCGAGAGTTGGAGCGTGATCGAGAGGCCGCCAAGGCGTCGCTGACGACAGCATCGCACATCCTGCAAGCGGAGATCGAGCGCTGTTCGGGCGCTCACGGCTCCACAAGGGGCGGTCTGGCTGCTTGGCAGATCGGTCGCGTGCGAGCTTACATCGACAGCAATTTACACCGCACCATTCACATCCGGGATCTCAGTGCCGTCGCGCGCCGGAGCCCGGCGCACTTCTCACGGAAGTTCAAACTGGCTGTTGGCGAGCCGCCACATACCTACGTGGTGAGAAGGCGTCTGGAGAGGGCCTGCCACCTGATGATGGCCAGTGCGGAACCACTGAGCGAAATCGCCTTGAGCGCAGGCTTTTCAGATCAAGCCCATCTATGCAGGCTCTTCAGACAGGCCTTTGGTCAAAGTCCGGCCAGTTGGCGACGCGAGCGCGGAATGCCTGGCGAGGTCACCTCAAGGATCGGCTAATTGGCTGCTTTGCGCGACGACCGGAAATGTGGCGGACTTGCTGTTAAGCGCGGCACTTGAATCGATCCACTCTGCTCGCAGATGGGAGTGCCAACTTCCAGGCTTTGTTGGAAGATGGCGAACGTGTCTTTGGCAGGGTCGGTAGCCACGCCAGCGCTGACGGCTCCGTGCTGACCGTGCTGGCTGCTGCAGAGCGTCCCACGCCTGCCACCCTCGATCGTCTTGCTCACGAATATGGACTGAAGGAGGAGTTGGACGGCGCGTGGGCGGTGCGTCCCTCGAGTTGATTCGTGGAGGCGGCCGGACCACGCTGGTGCTCGAAGATCCCGGCGGCGAACCGCTCGAGCGATTGCTCGGCGTGCCTTTCGAGATGGACCACTTCCTGCGCCTGGCGATCGGCATCTCTGTGGCTCTCGGCAAGCTTCATCGGCGAGGCTTGCTGCACAAGGACACAAAGCCCGCCAATATCATGGTGAACTGCGCGGACGGGCAGGTGCGTCTTACGGGGTTCGGGATCACATCACGCGTACCGCGTGAGCGACAGGCGCCCGAGCCGCCGGAAACTGTCGCCGGTACACTCCCTTACATGGCGCCCGAACAAACCGGACGGATGAATCGATCGATCGATTCCCGCCGCGACCTCTATGCGCTCGGCGTCACGTTCTACCAGATGCTCACGGGCTCCGTATATTGCACGATGGACGGCAGCGGCGCTTAAATGTACGTGAAGGCCAGCGGCAATCCGGTTTTTGACAGTAGCGGAAAGTTCTGTGGTTATCGTGGCACCGGTACCGATGTGACAGCAATCGTGCGCGGGCAACGAGCAGTGGCATCGCTGCGGACGGTACAGGCCGAACTTACCCATGTCAGCCGGGTAATGACTTTAGGTCAGCTCACGGCATCGATCGCTCACGAGGTAAACCAGCCAATCGGCAGCGCGCGTAACAACGCACGGGCGGCTCTGAATTTTCTGGACAGAAGCCCTCCAGACCTAGGCGAAGTCAGGGAAGCGCTCGGCTGCATCGTGGCCGATGCTGATCGAGCCGGAGGCATTATCGACCGGATCCGAGATCAAATCAAAAAAGCGCCTCCGCGAAGCGATCGCTTCGATCTCAATCGGGCGATTGAG
The DNA here is from genome assembly GCA_963734795.1 of uncultured Alphaproteobacteria bacterium. GTDB lineage: Bacteria > Pseudomonadota > Alphaproteobacteria > Rhizobiales > Xanthobacteraceae > Bradyrhizobium. The sequence continues at coordinate 518,814 of CAVTIW010000001.1, read as the reverse complement.
GAGGTCGTTGGATTAGCAGCATGATTACCGAGAACGGAGTTTCGGTGCAGAGCCCGTTAGCAAGCGGGATGGCCCCCGTTCATGGCGATCGTGTTCAACTTCAACAGGTCGTTTTGAATTTAATCCTGAACGCCGTCGAAGCCATGAGCTCGGTTGAGGCGAACGAGAGAGAGTTGTTGATTAGCACAGACCAAAGCGAGGCAAATGGTACGCTCGTCGCGGTGCGTGATCCCGGGCCCGGAATTGATCCGAAACGTCTTGGACTCGTCTTTGAGGCCTTCTACAGCACGAAATCGGGTGGAATGGGGATGGGTCTGTCCATCTGGAGGTCGATTATAGCTGCTCATGGAGGTCGGCTGTGGGCCGCCGCGACCGAGCCTAGAGGCGCTCTATTTCAGTTTACGCTGCCCAGCGCGGAAGCGAAGCCATCAATCGACAGGCGTCCACCACACTAGAGAGCCGCAAGCAGACATCGCTTTAAATGGTTCTCGTCCACCGGCTTTCGAAGGTAGCCAATAACGCCGTCCTCCAGCGCACGGGACCCGACATCATCGTCTGCGTAGGCTGTCACGAGAATTGTCGGAATCGCATGACCTGAATCTATCAGATGTCTGTAGAGCTCAACGCCGGTCATCACCGGCATGTTGACATCCGCGATCAAGCAGGCAGTCTCGCCAAGACGAGGGGATGCGAGGAAATCGGCTGCCGACGCGAAAGCCTCAACTCTATGGCCCAGCGACCTCATGAGCCTTGTCATTGACTCACGAAAGAACTGATCATCTTCAACGACCGAGACTAATGACCGTTTCGGCATACGGCCTCCTGCAGTTCGCACAAATACGCATACAGGCGTTGCCGAAGACGTTGCCGCGGTCGCATGAGTCTGTGCAGACGTAAATCTGCGCCAAAGCATATCGCCGGGCAATCGCACCCCCAATAAACCTTGGTTTATGCTGCCCCGCGGATCCACTTAGAAATGGACTGTTCAGGCTCGCGGTTTGGGATTAAATTGGTAGTTCCATGGCTAATCGTACGAATGGAGACGGGGGCCCATTTTAGCAGTCAGCTAACGCCGAGCGGCAACTATGCTTGACGCGACTTCCACAATCCTGGTCATCGACGACGACGTCGATCTTCGTAACTCGCTCGGGCGCCTGTTGCGGTCTGTCGGCTTGAACGCCAAGCTATTTTCGTCCGTTTCCGACTTTCTCAAATCTGAGCCGACGGAGGGGCCCAGCTGCCTGGTATTGGACGTGAGATTGCCGGGGCAAAGCGGTCTTGAATTCCAGCGGGAGCTCGCAGCGGCAGGCAGAGAGCTTCCAATCATCTTTATCACGGGGCACGGCGATATTCCGATGTCGGTGCAAGCCATGAAAAGTGGCGCGATCGAGTTCCTCACGAAGCCAATACGTGATCAGGAGCTTCTTGAGGCCGTTCAGTTCGGCCTGACGCGTGATCGCGTCCGTCGAGAGAATGAAGGGGCGCTGGCAGACCTCAGAAAGCGTTTCGCGACCTTAAGTCCCAGGGAGCGAGAAATTATGGTTCACGTCGCGCGGGGGCGGCTGAGCAAGCAGATTGCCGGGGATATCGGTATTGCCGAAGCTACAGTGAAGGTCCATCGCAGCAAGGCGATGCGGAAAATGAATGCTCGTTCGCTTCCCGAGTTTGGCCAAATGGTAGCTAAGCTCAACCTGATGCCTGATAAATCGCAACGTTCCTAGTGTTCTCACCCTCGACGACACGGTCTGCCTACCACGGGCGCGGCAGACAGGCAGAACGTCCATTGAAAAGGCGATGCGACTTCAGGGCTCCGCTATCTTCTTTTTCGATTACCTGCACCTTAGCTTAGCACAAGAAACTCGAGAATTACGTCCGAGCTACCCGCGAGCAATTTATTGCGGCACGCGAAATCACAATAATGGGCGGCGAAACGCGGAGTCGATCGCTATGTGGTTCGCACTCTGCCTGTCTCGAGAGCCCATGGTGTCAGCCCGACGGAGCGGAACATGAGAGTCGTTGTAGATCAATTCGCAGAAAGCCTTCAAACCAACGCAACGAACCCGCCGACTGCAGTTGGTTTGCCACTTCACTATTTGGCGAAAGGTCTGGCGAAGCTCGTTGAGACAGCGCGGCGCGAACTCGACAGCAATCGGGAGGCAGCCAAGGCGTCGCTGATCACAGCATCGCACATCCTGCAAGCGGAGATCGAGCGCTGTTCGGGCGCTAACGGCTCCACAAGGAACGGTCTGGCGGCTTGGCAGATCGGGCGCGTGCGATCTTACATTGACAGCAATTTACACCGCACCATTCACATCCGGGATCTCAGTGCCGTCGCGCGCCGGAGCCCGGCGCACTTCTCACGGAAGTTCAAACTGGCTGTTGGCGAGTCGCCACATGCCTATGTGGTGAGAAGGCGGCTGGAGAGAGCCTGCCACCTGATGATGACAAGTGCGGAACCACTGAGCGAAATAGCCTTGAGCGCAGGCTTTTCAGATCAAGCACATCTATGCAGGCTCTTCAGACAGACCTTTGGTCAAAGTCCGGCCGGCTGGCGACGTGAGCGCGGAATGCCTGGCGAGGTCACCTCAAGAATCGGCATGGACGAAAATATCCGATGAGCGATCAGCGCAGCGAAGTATTGAGCTTCGGGCCCTTGGCGCGCCTGCGGGTTCACATGGCGATCATTCGGAAGGCGCTTGGTGAGCGTCAATTCGGCAGCAGGTATATTTCATACATCGAGGGAGGGGCCTACTTGTTTGTCGGTTCCGTCGTCTGTATCGAACAGTACCCGGGCTTAGCTTCACTGCGTGGTGACAAGGCCCAGGGTCTGCGCACGTGATACCGCCTGTGCGCGCCTTTCCACACCCAGCTTGGTGAAGACGTTCTTGAGGTGCGACTTCACGGTCTCAGGACCAATATCGAGGTTCCGAGCGATTTCCTTGTTGGACAATCCTTGAGCGATCAACTTGAGAATTTCGGTCTCGCGTGTACTCAATGCGTGCAGGGCCTGGGATCCGAAAGTCGGTACCAAGCGATCTTGCCGTGCCCTTTGGGAATCGGCCACGAGCCGGTCGACATAGGGCATCAAATGCGCGCTAATGCTGCCGCTCTGCCGGGCCATCTGGACGAGGTCGGAAATGATCGACCCCTCGTCCAAAATGATCTGATAGAGACCTCCGCCTGCGCATGCGGCAAGAATACGGCGAAATCGATTCGTTGCCTCCGCGGCTTTGCCGACGCTTAGCTGAAGGGCTGAGATTCGAATCTCAACCCGGATCAGGAAGTGGCGATGGTGTGCTGCTTCGGTTTCGCGCTGCACCTCCCGCAGGATTGACATCGCCTCCTCAGGGCGCTCCCGTTGTCCTAACAAACGAGCGTGGGCTAGTTCGTAGTCCCATCGAATTTCCGACCAGGCGCAAAGCCTGGGCGCAGGGTACTTTCGCGCAAGTCGCTCCAGGCGATCGACGCAAGCGGCGCCCTCATCCACGCGCCCTTCGTTGAGGTAAAGCCGCGCTTGTTCTGCTGTCGCAGCTGCCGTCAGCCTTCCCCAATCCCGTGATATGCCCTGGCTTTCAGCCCGCTCCAGGAGCGTGTGAGCCCGCTCGAGGTTTATCCGAGCAGCCGCGACTCCAGCCAACACGAGATAGGCGCTTCGAACGCAGTCGAGCATCGTTCCAGAGCTGATCAGCGACGCGCGATCGATCACCAAAGCTTCCGCCTCGTCCAACTGGCCGTGCTCGTACAAAATCCGTGCAATTAGACTGGTAGGCAAAGCCGCTGCCACCGAGTTCGGGCCAACATACTGCTCCGCAATGCGCAACCCCTCACGGTAATGCCCCTCGGCCGCGGTGAGACGTATCTGCCGGAGCTCTGCGATACCTTGAAGGCAACGCCGATATACCGACGCGAATACGTTTCTCCGGTCGTCCTCCAGCGAATAGGGTATCCAGGGCGTCGCGTAGAATTGCTTGAGGTCACCGGCTTGCATATGGCCGAAGCGAACAACATTGGAGGCTACATTTGCGGTCCACGGATCTCGAGATCGGTTGACGCAATCCTCCGCTAGCGGCAGCGCTCTTTCGCTATCATCCTTCAGCGCGATAGCAACGGAGCGGATCGCCTGGCATTCGCACAGAAAATCACTCTCTCGCGGATGATTAGCAGCGATATCGTTCTCTATTTCAGTTGCGAGCTGCAGGGCCTCATCAAAACGTAACGCGAGTGCCAATCCCCAGGCGATCGCCAACCTGACCTCGGGCTGACCTCTCATGAGTTCGTCGGGAAACTGGCGCTGCCATTCGAGCAGGGTGAAGAGATCACCTCTCTTAATCAAGGCCATTGCGCAATTCTTGATCCAGCCGATCGCACGATCAGAATCGCCAGCTGCAATTGCGTGCTCGACCGCTTCGGTCCACAATTCCTGGGAGGCATACCAAAGTGCCGCACGCCGGTGCAGCTCGGGAGTTTCAATGCCCCGGTCCGCCTCCAGCCTTTGCCTCAGATATTCGGCGAGAAGCAAATGATAGCGATACCAAACGCCTTCATTGTCGAGCGGCATGAGAAGAAGTTGCCGCTGCGCGAGCGTTGCCAAGATTGTTCGGCCCGCGCTCGCACCGGTGACGGCTTCGCATAATGGACCGGAGAGCCGATCGAGAATGGCTGTCCGGAGCATGAACTCGACCAATTCGGTCGAAAGCCCATCCAGCAGCTCTGCAAAATAGGTAGCGATTGGGCGCTGCGAACCGGAGAGGTTGCGCACATAATTCTTTAGATCGAGCCCGGACTGGGCAGGCATCGAGGCGATGATTCGCAGGGCCGCAGGCCAACCTTCGGTCTTGCGTTGCAGTAGCTGGACGTCGGCAAGCTCTAACGCGCCAGGCCTGGTGCGCTCAATGAAGGCCTGCGTCTCTTGCTGGTCAAACCGCAGAGCCAAAGCATCGATCTCCAGCAGCTGGTTCTGAGCGCGGAAGGTCGCGAGTGGGAGCGAGGGTTCGGCGCGCGTCGTAATCACTACATGGCAGTGCGATGGTGCGTGTTTGAGAAAATACGCGACAGATTGATGGATGCGACGATCGTTGAGCCAATGATAATCTTCGAGAAACAGGTACACTTCGTCATCCAACTCCGCCAGATCGTTGATCAAGCTAGATAGGACCGCTTGCGGGTCGATCAGGTTGTTCTCGAGGATCAATTCGGTCGCATCGGGTCCAACTCCCTGACAAGCGTGCTGCAGGGCCTGAGATACATAGAAGAGAAATCGGGTAGCCTCGTCATCATCTGAATCGATTGTGAGCCAGGCCACAGAATGGCCGTTCTGTTCCAGTTGCTCGGCCCAGGCGGCCGCCAAAGAGGTCTTGCCGAGTCCCGCTGGCGCCTTTATCACGCCAACTCGCTTGCCTTGAAGCTCGGACAGGATGGCAAGGAGCCGTGGACGCGACACCAGCCCCGCGGGTCGGGCTGGCATGATTTTGGTCGCCAAAAACGGCAGCCGTCTGGTGCTGACCGTGGCGACCGGGGGGCCAGCCCCAACTGCAAAGTGCCTCAAGCGCGGCTCGATCAAGGGCTCCCCCTACACGCGGCCGTCCCTCCCCCATTTGGGGGGTACCTCAACGACAGAATTGTACGATCTCTAATGGCAACAGGGAAGGCCAGCGGTTACTGGTGCGAATGCCTCGATTTCGCGACCGCTCAGGCGGCCGGCTTAGGGCTTGCAAAGCATGCCAAGGGTGGAACAGCGGCAAAAGTCCCGGACGACCAATCGGGCGTACATCTTGCTCCGTTCATTTGGTCGTTACGACCTGATCCGGCAGAGCAGGCCGGCGCGCAAAGCCGACCCGCCCAATGAATCACATCGCGCAAATGTGCGAGAATTTCATGCTGAGCTTTGAAGCCATGTCCGGCGCTGCTGCTTATGGAAAGCTGAAGTTCGGCCCTTTCGAACTTTCGATTGGCGAAAGGTTGCTGCGGCGCGAGGGCGTGGTGCTGCCCCTTGGCGGCAGGGCGCTCGACATTCTGATCTACCTTGCCGAGCGTCCGGGTGAGGTGATCGCGAAGCAGGAACTGATCGACCACGTCTGGTCGGACGTAACCGTCGAGGAGGGGAGCCTCCGGGTCCACGTGGCCGCGATCCGCAAGGCACTTGGTGACGGCCAATTTGGCACCCGCTACATCGCAAACATCAAGGGGCGGGGCTACTCGTTCGTCGGCACCGTCTTCCTCGCTGGTGGCACGGAAAGCAGGAACGCCAAGTTCCGGCAGCAAGGCAGGCTCCCCGCGCGGCCGCTCATGATGATTGGGCGCGAAACGGTCGTCAGCGAAGTTAGCGACAAGCTTCGAGATCAGCAGTTCGTAACACTGCTCGGCCCCGGCGGCATTGGCAAGACGACCATTGCCTCGGCCGTTGGCCGCGCCGTTGCCGAGGAGTTTGGCGGGAAAGTGCATTTTGTCGACTTGGAAAGCCTTACCGATCCGCGGCACGTTGCGGGGACTGTCGCGACATCGCTGGGGCTTGCACTCAAATCGAAAGATCCCAGCTTGGAGCTGGTCGACCTCGTTCGTTCGCGAAAGCTTCTTATCATTTTCGATAGCTGTGAGCATGTGATCGAGGCCGTCGCCTCGCTCGCCGAGCAACTCTACCAGCAAACGGAAGAGGTCCATGTTCTGACCACGAGTTCGGGAATTGCTGAAAGTCGAGGGTGAGCATTGTTACCGGGTTCTTCCCCTTGATTATCCACCGGACGGTTCTGAGCAGACGGCAAATGCCGTGCTTCGATATCGGGCAGCGCAGTTGTTTGTGCAGCGCGTGGCGGCGAGAGCAGGAAGCTTCGTTCTCATCGACGAGGAGGCGCCGTTTGTCGCGGAAATGTGCCGAAAGCTGGATGGTATACCGTTGGCAATTGAGTTGGTGGCGGGGCAGGTGGCCGCACTCGGCATCAAGAACACGGCTGCCCGCCTGGTGTCTCGGCTGGAATTGCTGAGACTAAGCCATCGGACGGCCGTTCCCAGACACCGGACCCTTAAGGCGACATTGGATTGGAGCTACAATCTGCTGTCTGACGGAGAGAGAATTGTCCTTCGACGCATTGCTCCTTTCGTCGGCCATTTTACCCTTGAGGGCGCGCGGTATGTCGCAGGCGAACTCGGCGCAGGCACTGGAGAAATTTTTGACGCGATCGCCGGCCTGGTCGAGAAGTCATTGATAGCAACTCGGATCGATGAAGCGCAGGCACAGTATCGATTGCTGGATACGACGCGGGCATATGCACTCGAAAAATTGGAGGAGCATGCCGAATTCGACGTGTGCCTCCGCCGGCATGCGGAATACGTCGCCGGATACCTCGAATTGGAAAGAGCGGCGCTGCTGGCTCTGTTAAAGGCTGAAAGAGTCGCAGCCTGTTCCAGCCCACTGGGAACTGTTCGCGCAGCGCCGGAGGGGAGCTTTGGGGCACCCGGCGATAACGAGATCGCGACGAGAGTGGCGGTCGCTTCAACGCATTCAGACCAATTGGGTAACATTCGTGCGGCGCTGGAATGGAGTTTTGGACCGCAAGGTAACGACGAGATCGCGACGAGGCTCGCGGCGGCTTCGACGCAGCTGTTCCTCGAGTTGTCCCTGTTGATCGAATGCCGTATCTGGGCAGAGCGCGCGATAGCTCGTCTCGGAGATCAGCACAAAAACTCTCGCCGGGAGATGGAGATCTACGCATCATTGTCCTTGGCGCTGATGCACACCGAAGGGAGCAGCCAGCGCGTTCGCGAGGTTTTTTCTGGGGCACTGGACGTTGCGGTCATACAACGAGACTTAGCCTACGAGCTGCGGCTCCTGAGCGGACTTTTCATGTATTACCGTTGGAACATCGACATTAATGCTGCGCTCGACATCGCTTCCCGAAGCAAGGAGGTGGCCTTAAAAACCGGGGATCCCGACGATATGGCGCTTGCTGAGTCGATGTTGGGCGCCGCCAATCATTTGACCGGAAACAACCTCGTCGCATTAAAGCATTTCGAATCCGGCCTGAGCCACTCGGCGTCCGGTTCACGCTTCCGCGCGGGGCAACATTTGTTTCCTCACAGCAGCCTTTTGCTCGTCGGGATGGCTCGTTGTCTGCTGTACAGCGGTTTGCTCGAACAGTCACTTTACTACGCAAGACTTGCCATAGAGGAAGGAGAAAACTCCGATCATCCAGCAACGCTGTGTAGTTCTCTCAGCTTGGTCCTTCCGGTTTATTTGGCCCTGGCGGACTCTCGCCTGTCGGAACAGTACATCGCGCAGTTAACAGAACTCTCCGCGGTCTATTCCTTGAAACCCTACCGTGCGGTAGCGATTGGCCTGCGAGGTCAGTGGCTGCTCCTTCAAAATAATCTACTTGAGGGGATTTTGCTGTTGAAGAGAGCCATGGCAGAGCTTCACACTCAACATCACGAAATGCTCAACATGGACTTTGTCTGCGACCTCGGTGCGGGTCTTATTGCCATGGGCGAGTACCAGGAAGCGCTGACGCTGACCATGAGCGCCATTGATGTGCAGCATCGCGGCGGAAAATTTCTGTATATGTCCGCCTTGTTCAAGATGAAAGGGCTCATCCTGGCGTCTCGATCGGCCGAGGATTATTTTGAAGCCGAAGGAAGCCTGCTGTCGGCAATTGACTGGGCGAAACGCCAGTCTGCCACGTTGTTTGAATTGAAGGCTGCGAACGAGCTCGCCGAGCTATTGCTGAGGCAGGGGCGCATGCCGGAAGCCCACAGGCATCTCAGCGTGGCTCTTGATCGAATGCCAGCCGGAATAGTATCTCCCGATCACACGCGCGCCGTGCAAATCCTCAGCCAGCTGCAATCCGGCACGAGGGCCGTCGGCTAAAGCGTCACCTTCGAGTACCGTGCGCTGCCTGGGCACTCGGGTTCAAGTCTTCGCATTAGAAGCCCAAGCCTGCAGTTGGGTGCATGTGTTCGTCCGATCAAGCACAGCCGGGTCCAACCGATGAGTTGCCAACTTGATGGCCTGTATGACCGCTTATGGCGCGAAGCGGACATTCATATGACGAGATGCCCGACCTCGTATGCGTTCCCGGATTCGGCTGGCGCACCCATCTCGATACCGCCGCATAATCGCAATGCAGCCTGCAACAATTAAATAGACATTCAACAAAAATATGGCTACGCGTTTCTTCGCTGACTTACGCCACACCATCGGGAGAACGCGGCGTGCAAAAGGTTGCGAAGCGAGGACGTCCGCTAGGGTCCTCGGATCAGGAAGCCAAGCGACAGGAGTTTGTCGAAGCAGTCATGAGATCGATTGCAGAGAACGGTTACAAGGATTTGACAGTTGCGACGATTTGCGAAGCCGGAGGTTTTTCGCGCGGCCTGATTAGCCATTATTTCCCAGGCAAGGATGCTTTGCTACTGCACGCCGTGCGCGAGTTGGCGAAAGATTTCGAAAACGCCACGCGGGCGGCAGCCGCCGGAGCCGGTCCGGACCCATTTGATCGCCTCCATGCCGTTCTCGCTGCGAGTTTCCGTGAGCCTGTGTTCACGCCAGAAAAAGTTTTGGTATGGGTTGCGCTCGCCAGTACATCGCACTGGTCGCCGGAGCTTGCCGACGTTTATAGAAAGCTCTATCGGCCTTACCATCGCGGATTGGCTCGGCTGTTAAAGAAAGCCGGGGACAATCGCGGTGTAAAAATCAATTCCGAGCGCCTCGCCGTTACGCTGACCCAACTCGTTGAAGGTTTGTGGTCCGGCTGGGCCGCCGATCCAAAAACGGTATCTGTTCGCGAGGCCGAGGCGGCGTGCCACGACTTATTGAACGCGTTTCTTCCTGACGCTCGAACGGTGCCATAGAGGAATGCCTCGCTTCAAGGGAGGTGAGGCTTGGTAGAAACGAAGTCGACGCTGCATCACCGATCAGTTCTATCGTGATCATCATTTGCGTCTCTTCATCGCGCGTAAGTCCATCGCCCCCGCAAGGGTCCTTGGATCTTCCCCGGACGCAAAAATCTGAGTCTTGTTGACCTTTTGTGTGGCCGTCACGGGCATACGATCCAAAAATACCATCCAGCCCGGCGCCTTGTAATATGCAAGTTGTTCGCTGCAGTAATCGAATATGCTCTTGGCCAACTTGGCATCCGCCGGGTAGTTAGGTGACGGCACGATGCAGGCGAGTATTTCCTCTCCGTTCTTTTCATCCGGAACCCCCAAGATGGCGATCTGACCGACCGCGGGATGTGCACAAAGCACCGTCTCCACTTCCGTTGCCGCGATGTTTTCGCCAGATCGCCGAATCATATTTTTTTTGCGGTCGACAAAGTAGATCATTCCGCTTTCGTCCTGGCGGACCACGTCGCCCGTGTGCCACCAGCCTCCGCGCCAGCCGGTCTCCGTCGCTGCGTCGTCGTCGAGATAACCGGCGAAGAAGCCACGACGGGGGTCTTCCCCAGCCAGCCGAACGACCAGTTCGCCTTCCATGTTTCGGGGCGCTTCTCGGTCACTTTCGTCGAAAACGTTTATCTCCAGCGGCTTCGTCGGACGACCGATTGCGCGCGCGCCCACAGGACGCGGCTCGTGGTCGTTCGCTGTCCAGCGTCCCACCTCTGTCATGCCCCACACTTCAAGGTGCGGAAATCCAAATCGAGATTCAAACTGCGAATGAACGGCCGGCTCCATTCCAGCTCCGAAGCCAAATCTGATGGAATGGGCGCGCTCTTCCGGCAGTTCCTCCAGAGCGAAAAGCGCCTGCGGTATAACCCCGATGTAGTGAACGATTGTCGCGCGACTTGCGATCACTTCGCTCCACCAGCGCTTCGCTGAAAAATATTCCGGCCGAATCAGACACCCCTGCGATAGCAGCATGGGCATGAACCCGACGACGCCCGCATGAACATGAAACACAGGGAGCGGGTTGAGGAGGCGATCGCGCCCGGGCTCGATGGTGAAAAGTCCCTTCCCCTTTGCCAGCGTGAGGAACCATTCGCCGGCGGAAAGCCAGTATTCATTGGTCACGAGGCAGCCCTTGGCGCGCCCGGTGGTGCCGGACGTGTAGAAAACCGCCGCCTCCGTGCTGCGGCCGGGACGCCCAAGGACGGCCCTTTGGGGCGCAGGCGGCAGGAACTCTAAAGCCTCATTAGCTTCAATGATCGCCAGAGGCCGTTCCATCTCGCCCGCAACTGCCTGAAGACGCACCAAATGATGCGCCAGCGCCACCACCAGCACAGCCCCGCAATGGGTCATTTGATGGTTGAGTTCCGCGTGTCGATGGTCCGGATTCACTGGTACGACGCTCGCTCCGACCGCGTTGAGCGCCAACAGGTGGATGAAGTATTCCGGCCTGTTCTCGAGGAGCAACGCTACGCGATGCCCAAGCCCGTATCCGGCTTGCTCGTAGCGCCTCGCCATGTCGGCGACGCGCTGCATAACCTCCAGATAGGTCCACTCGAGACCGTCAGGCGCATAGGAAGTACCTTTGGGAACACAAATGAAAGCATTGTCGGGCGCTGCAGCTGCGCTCGTCTGCAACGCTTCAAAAATGGTCTCGGCCATCGGCCTTTTCTCCCTAGCGTTCCCGTTATTCTCTGATCAGATCGCGCGACGCGTAATCCGACAACGACGTCTCGACCGGCGCCTCAAGCCGAGGGTCGGACAGGACATTGTCGAGGCGTTGCCAGTCAGAACAGCTCCTGCCCATCGTTTCGGCCTTCGCGATATTGGCTCGCGCTTGTTAAGCCCATTGCTCGGCTCGTTTGCCCGATTTTTTGCCGAAGTTCCCGTCCGCCTGTTTGGTAACGGCGATGCTAGAGCCCAAAAACAAGGACCGCAACTATTTTGTTGAACGTTCGACAAATTATGCCATGGTGCATCCGTGCCTCGAAAATCAGACGTTGACAAACAGGGAGGTTGGCACGTGTTTAAGAAGTCGATAGTTGCAGCGAGTGCGGCCCTGCTTTTTCTCCCATTGATCGCGCAAGCGGCCGCGGAAACGCCCGTCAAGATCGGCGTGTTGGGAGATCAGACCGGAGCTTATTCTGCTGCCGGCGGAAAAGGCAGCGTTGAAGCTGCCCGGCTCGCAGCGGAAGACGCCGGCTTGGTGCTCGGCAAACCCGTCGAAATCGTTTCTGCGGATTTCCAGCTGAAGGTAGATGTAGGCGTGGCCATCGCCCGGAAATGGTACGACGAGGATAATGTCGATGCGATTATCGACGTTCCTTTCTCGGGTCTTGCGCTCGCGATCGCGGACATGACCCGTACAAGAAAGAAATTGGCTTTGTTCAATGCTGCGTCGAGTTCGGATCTAACCGGGCCCAAATGTTCTCCCTATGTCGCGCAATGGACCTACGACAGCTATTCCCTTGGTCGAGGACCGACCAGCGGATTGATCAGTGGTGGCGATAATTCATGGTTCTTTCTGATCAACGACACCGTGTTCGGTACGAGCCTCGAGAAGGAGGCGTCTACCGCGGTCCAGGCAGCGGGTGGAACGGTTGTTGGTTTGGTTCGTACGCCGACGGCGTCGCCGGACTTTTCCTCGTATTTACTGCAGGCGCAAGCTTCACACGCCAAAGTAATCGGCCTTGTCGAAGCCGGCGCCGACCTCGGTACCGTTATTAAACAGGGCGAGGAATTCGGCATTCAGGCAAGAGGCCAACGTTTCGTCGCTCTGATGGCGACAATCGATGCAATCGACGGAATAGGCCTCAAAGCCGCGAAGGGGATCACTGTCGCCGAGGCCTTCTACTGGGACCAGGATGATGAAACCCGCGCATTCGCGAAACGGTTTTTCGATCGGATGCAGCGCATGCCAACGCAGGTGCAGGCGAGCGCATATAGCGTCGTCAATCACTATTTGAAAGCGATCAAGGCGGCGGGAACCAAGGATCCGGATGTCGTGATGGCCAAAATGCGTGAATTACCGATCAACGATTTTATGTCCCACAATGCGAAGCTTCGAGCCGATGGTCGAGTCCTCAGGGACCTGTACCTTTTCAAGATCAAGTCGCCAGATGAGTCCAAGGGACGCTGGGACTACTACAAGCAGATCGGAGTGATACCTGCTGAAAAGGCGACCCGTCCGCTAGATGAAGGCGGTTGCCCGCTGGTTGGAAAATAAACCATAGACAAGGAAGCCGCGCATGGCTGCAACCACCGATCAGGGCGAACTCGACCTATTTCGCACGACTGTGCGCCGCTTTCTATATGCGGAGGTGGGTCCTAACGCTGACGCATGGAGGACAAGAGGTTACATAGATCGCGATTTGTGGCGCAAGGCAGGTGCGCTTGGCTTGCTCTGCGCCAGCGTTCCAGAGGAGTACGGCGGGGGTGGCGGCACGTTCTGGCATGAGGCCATAATCATAGAGGAACTGGCGCGAATCGCCTTCCCCGATTTCAGCATCCCTCTGCAGAATGTTATTCTGGCTCCGTACCTTGTCCAGTACGCTACCGAGGACCAACGGCGTCGATGGCTACCGCCCATGGCGAGCGGCGATCTTGTCGCCGCACTGGCCATGAGCGAACCGGGCGCAGGATCGGATGTGCAGGCAATCCGAACTTCGGCTCGCCGCGACGGCGACGAATACGTCGTCAACGGCCAGAAGACTTTCATCACGCACGGCCACACGGCGGACCTTATCTGTCTGGCGGTGAAGACCGACACCCGCGAAGCAAACGGAGTGCGAGGGTTTAGTCTGCTCATGATCGAAGCCGACAAGACGAACGGATTTCGCCGCGGTCGTCTATTGGACAAGGTCGGCCTCAAGGCGCAGGACACGGCGGAGTTGTTCTTCGACGACGCTCGCGTGCCGGCGGCCAACCTGCTCGGAGGGATCGAAGGGCGCGGATTCTATCAGTTGATGGAACAACTCGCGAAGGAACGACTCAATATCGCAATGCAGGCGCTGGCTCTTACGGAAGCGGCGATCAACGAGACGATCGCATACGTTAAGGAGCGCCACATCTTCGGCAAACGCCTAATGGATTTCCAAAACACTCGAATGGTTCTCGCCGAAGCGAAGACTACAGCCGCCGTGACACGTGTATTCGTAGAGCGTTGCATTGAGAAGCTCGTTTCCGGAACGCTTGATGCGGAAACGGCGGCAATGGCTAAATGGTGGGCCACCGACAAACAGTGCGCGATCATCGACGATTGCGTCCAGTTGCACGGTGGCTATGGCTACATGCTGGAATATCCCATTGCACGCATGTGGACAGACGGGCGCATCCAAAAGATCTGGGGCGGCTCCAACGAATTAATGAAAGATCTCATCGCGCGCGCCCTGTGAAAATGGATGTTCTGCAAGACATCAAACGCGATGCGGGGGCTTGCATCGACCGTAACGATCATCACGCTCGAACATGTGACCTTCGAGGCCGCCGACCATGAGGAAGCGACGATGTCGTTCAAAGAGAAGCGAAAGCCAGAGTTTGGACAGAGCCGCCCCTATATCACATATCGAGACTGAGAGGTCCCATGCGAAACCGTTTGACAGAAATGTTCGGCATCGATGTCCCCATCTTTGCCTTTACGCATAAACCCGAGGTCGCCATCGAAGTTACGAACGCTGGTGGCATGGGCGCCCTGGCGGCCAGCTATTACCAGCCCGACGAACTCGAGCGAATCCTCACCGATATGGACGAAAAGACCCGCGGTCGGCCGTACTGCATCGACGTACTCTTTGCCAATAAAGTCGGCGAGGTCGTGCCGATGTCGGAACGTCTCAAGGCACTGCCGAAGGAACACATCGACTTCGTCGAGAAGATTCTCGATGAGGCCGGAATCCCGCCCTTGCCGCCGGAGGTGGAGGCGGAGTTGCTGCGGGACAAGCCGCCGGGTCGCGGGCATACCGAGGAAGGCGTTCTTGAGGTCCTCGAGGTGGTGGTGAGGCACCCGCAAGCGAAGTTTGTCTTGAGCGCCATGGGCGCCCCGCCGGCGCGTGTGGTGGAGACGTTGCACCGCCACGGCATCAAGGTCGGTGCCATGGCCGGCAGCGCCGAGCATGCGCTCAAACATGTCCAGGCGGGCGTCGACCTGGTGGTGGCGCAAGGGAGCGAGGCGGGCGGGCACACGGGCACTATTTCATCGATGGTATTGTGGCCGGAGGTAGTTGACGCGGTCGCGCCTATTCCGGTGCTGGCCGCCGGTGGGGTGGGCAGCGGTCGGCACATTGCGGCCGCCTTCGCGCTCGGGGCGGAGGGGGTCTGGTGCGGAACGATCTGGCTCGGATCCGTCGAAAGCGAATTGTCTCCCGACATGCGGAAGAAGTTCATCGCCGCACGCTCGCAGGATGCGATCCAGCGCAAGTACGACACGGGGAAGCCCCTTCGGGTGCTGCGCAGCAAGTGGACGGACGCATGGGACGCCCCCGGAGCGCCGCAGCCGCTTCCGCTTCCAGCTCAAAAGCTCCTTGTCATCCCTGCATTAAAGCGGCTCGAACTGGCAAATGCCGTGGATTACATGGGCTATATGTCCGGCCAAATCGTCGGAAGGATCAAGAAGGAGCAGGCCATCCTCGATATTATGGAAGACATGAAAACGGAGTTCCAGCGAGTCAT
Source organism: uncultured Alphaproteobacteria bacterium (assembly GCA_963734795.1). Classification (GTDB taxonomy): domain Bacteria; phylum Pseudomonadota; class Alphaproteobacteria; order Rhizobiales; family Xanthobacteraceae; genus Bradyrhizobium. Next base: position 503,280 of record CAVTIW010000001.1, on the reverse strand, counting down.
GGACAGGCTTGGACAAAGCCGGTAGCCGTACGGCAGCCGCGTCTGGCGCGAATCTAATTTAATTATGCGGTCTGGATCTCATCCAAATGAAAAATTCGTAACCGACCGCTCGTCGCGCGAAGCGGACGTGTGCAGATCTTAGTTCGTCGGTTAAGCTGTCCGGCAATATGGAAGCAGGGCTTGCGCAATGATGGGCATCGCGATGTAGCGATCCCCGCTGGCAAATCCTGCGATTTTCTCCTCGACGCGCTCGCGCGATTTTGTGCGGTTGGTGGCGATGCTCCGAGTTCAATCGGCGCCGAAGTTACGTCCGAGAATTCAGGGCGATGACTTCAACGACGAGCGGATTTTCGCCAGCAGCTCAGCACGCACGCCGCGGGCCGCAAGCGCCTGATCCATTTCGACCTCGACGAACTTTACCGGCGTATTGGGCTGAAGCTGGCCGATCAGGTCCATATCGGCCGAAATGACCGTACCGACCATGAAGTAGCCACCGCCTGAAACCGCGTCTCGATGCAGCACGATCGGCTCGGTGCCTCCTGGCACCTGGATCGAGCCATACGGATAACAGGCGTCGGTGATGTTGGAGGGATCGGAGCCCGCACCGAAGGGTGGCTCCCGCGGCACGAACTCGAGCGGCTTGCCGCCTTTGAAGCGGTAGCCGATCCGGTCGGCTTCCGGAGCGACCTTCCAGGTATCGGAAAAGAACCCCCCGCCGGCGGCATCGCTGATGCGATGCCAGTAAAGTCCGGGTATGACGCGCAACTCCGTCGGCATCGCCATCGGCAAGCCGCGCAATTCTTCCCCGACCGTGCGGCCTTCCTTGACCGCCGCCGTAGCCGCACCGACCGGTAGCTCGTCGCCAGCCTCGAGCTTTCGCCCCTTGAAGCCGCCGAGGGCGCCCAGCGCGTAGGTCGAGCGCGAGCCGAGAACCTCGGGCACATCGATTCCGCCTGCGACGGCAATGTAGGCGCGCGCACCTTTTTTCAGGAAATCGAAGGAGAGTTTTTGACCGCGCTTCACCTTGAAGGAGGCCCATGTGTCGCGCGCAACGCCATCGAGTCTGGGCGGCAACTCGGCCCCCGTGACCGCGACCATGGCGTCATCGCTAAACTCGAGCTCCGGCCCCATGAATACGGCTTCGAGCACCGCCGCCCCCTCGGCGTTGCCCACCAGCAGGTTGGCGGCAACGAGCGCATGCCGGTCCATGCCGCCGGAGAGCGGGATGCCGATGTGATAGTAGCCAGGCCGTCCGAGATCCTGGACGGTGGTCGCAAGACCCGGCTTCAAAACCTTAATGGCCATGGAGAACCCCCTCGAGTTTGCGATTGTAGCCGTCGATGTCGCGGTTGAACTCGGTGAGCGAGAACGAGACATTGCGGATGATCGGCGCGAAACGGCCTGCCTCGACATCGGCGACCGCCGTGTCATAGGCCGCCCGGTCGATGGGCTTCCACTTCACGATGTCGCCCGGCTTGAACAGGCACATGAAATCACGCAGATAGCTGATCTTCTGATTGGGGTCGTAGATCGGCATCGGCGTGATGCCGAACATCTGGTAGCCGCCGGCGCCGCGCACCGAGTAGATGCAGCTGAAGCAGCCGCCATGCCCGACCGTGAGCTTGGGCGTGTCGGTGCGCGGGCGCAGATATTTTGGCGCCTGCAGCTGCCGTTTGCGCTCGACCATCTGATAGAGGAAGGGCAGACCGGCGACGAAGCCGACCATGGAGACGAACCAGGGCGCACTCGAATGCGCCTTAATGAACGCGTCGATACCATCGAGATGGTTGATGCGCGCCGCGTATTCAAGATCGGTGCTGTTGGGATCCTGGTGGCGCTCGCGGAAGCGCATGAGCGTCTCGTTCGTCCAGGGATCGTCGTAAAGCACCGGGATCTCGATGATCCTGGTCGCGATGACCGGTTCGGATTTCTCGGCCGCCGAATCCAGCCGCTTCAGCTCGGTGAGCATGTCATCGGGCTTGATCAGATCCGGATCGAACTTCACCTGGTAGGAGGCATTGGCCGGGCAGATCTCGGTGACACCCTTGATCTTGGCGTCGCGCACCGCATTGGTGATGAAGAGGCTCTTGAAAAACGCCTCGAGCGACATGGACGCATCTACTTCGGCAAAGATGTGCTCATCGCCGCCGAAGGAAAATCGAGTTTGCATAGACACTGGCCTCCTGTTGCTGACGGGGCGGATTATTTTGCGGTTGCTGGGACAGGAGTGGCCGGCACTACCAGCGCAGGCTCTGCTGCGGCAAGATTTGCCATATGTGATGTCAGCCACGGTTCGAGCCAGGCGGTATGAAACCGCCCGGCCTGTACGTCGGGGTCGCGAACCAGCGCCTGGTGCAGCGGCTTGGTCGTCGCCAAGCCCTCGACGTTCAGTTCACCGAGGGCGCGATCGAGACGTCGAATCGCGCTCGCTCGATCCTCGTCGTGGACGATCAACTTGCCGAGCAAGCTGTCATAGAACGGCGGCACCGTGTAACCGGCATAGAGCATGCTGTCGAACCGCACCCCGTTGCCACCTGGCACGCTCAGCGCGGTGACGGTACCCGGGTTTGGGGCGAAGCCCTTCGCCGGGTCCTCGGCGTTGATGCGGACCTCGATCGAGTGGCCGTTGACGCGCACCTGATCCTGGCGGATGCGCAAGCGCTCGCCGCCGGCAATCCGGATCATCTCGCGCACCAGATCGATGCCGGTCACCATCTCCGTTACCGGATGTTCGACCTGGATGCGCGTGTTCATCTCCAGGAAATAAAACTCATGGCTGCGATCGTCGTACAAATATTCGAGCGTCCCCGCACCGCGGTAGTGCACCGCCTTGGCGAGCGCAACCGCGGACGAGCAAAGCTTCTCGCGAATGGCAGGCGTCAGCGAGGGCGACGGAGCTTCTTCCCAAACCTTCTGACGGCGGCGCTGCAGCGAGCACTCGCGCTCGAAGCAGTGGATAACGTCCCGTCCGTCACCCAGCACCTGCACCTCGATATGCCGCGCACCTTCGATAAGCTTCTCGACATAGAGCCCGCCGTCGCCGAAGGCCGCGAGCGCCTCGGCCTGCGCCTGCGGCATGAGGTGATGAAACTCCTCGGCCGAACGCGCGATGCGGATGCCGCGGCCGCCGCCGCCCGCCGTCGCCTTGATCATCACGGGAAAGCCGATCTTGTTCGCCAGGGCGAATGCCGCTTCAGGTGACTCCAGACGGCCGCGGCTGCCCGGAACCGTGGGGACCCCTGCTGCCGCTGCCGCTTCCCGGGCGGCGACCTTGTCGCCCATCAGGCGGATCGAGTGGGCCGTCGGGCCCACGAAGATGAGCCCCGCCGCCTCGACCGCGGCGGCAAACTCGGCATTTTCGGCAAGAAATCCATAGCCTGGATGGATGGCGTCGGCGCCCGTTGCCTTGGCCGCGGCGAGAATCGCGTCGCGGTTGAGATATGATTTCGACGCCTGCGGAGGGCCTATGTCGATGCACTCGTCAGCGAGCCGCACGGCAAGCGATTCCTTGTCGGCCTTGCTGTAGACCTGCACCGTGGCAAGACCCAGCTCCCGTGCCGCACGAATAATGCGCACGGCGATCTCGCCGCGATTGGCAACAAGAAGCTTACGGATCGTCATGGACGGTTTGAATGGCTCAAACATCGATCTCTGCGATCGGCTGACCGGCCATCACGGCCTCCTCATTCTCGACAAGGAAGCGCACGATCTTGCCGGCTGTGACTGCCTTCACCTCGTTGAACGACTTCATGACCTCGATGAGGCCAATCGTATCTTCTTGCGCGATCGTGTCGCCATCGGACTTGTAGTCTGGCTTGTCCGGCGCCGGCTTGCGGTAGAATATGCCTGGGAGGGGCGAAAAAATTTGCTGTATAGCCATAGATTCCTCATAGTTTGATTGCTTCGGCCTTCCGGCCGCGCGTCAGTGCGCTGCCTGGTATGGGCCGACTGCCTCGCGAACGGCCACCGCGATGGCGACCGCATTCGGTGTGTCGGAGTGGACGCAGATGGAATCGGACCCGACGGCGACGTCGTTTCCGGCCACCGAGCGGGTCTTGCCTTCGGTCAGGGCTCGCACGCACCGTGCGGCCGCGTCGGTTGGATCCTTGGCATCATGTTCGCGCGTGATGATAAGGCCGCCCTCGGCATTGTAGTCGAGATCGGCATAGTATTCGGCGACGAAGGTATGGCCGCGGCGCTGATAGACTTTCTCGTGCAGCGTCCCTTTCATGCCGAACAGCGGCACCTTGTAGACATCGGCAGCGTCCGCCACGGCCTCGGCGATGTCCTCCATCCGCGCGGCCATGCCATAGAGTGCGCCGTGCGGCTTGATATGATTGAGGACCACGCCCTCGGCATCCAGGAACGCCTTGAGTGCACCGATCTGGTAGAGAAGGCAGTTCGTCAGCTCTTCGCGGTCGATCTTCATCTCCCTGCGTCCGAACCCCTGTAAGTCGGGCAGAGAGGGATGGGCGCCAACCTTGACGCCATGCTGTTTGGCCAGCCGCACGGTCTTGCGCATGTGATTGAAGTCGGAGCCATGGAATCCGCAAGCGACGTTGGCCACGTCGATCTGGGGCATCAGGCCGTCGTCGTCGCCCATCTTGTAGAGGCCGAAAGCCTCGCCCATGTCGCAATTGATGATGACCATCTCTGTGTTGTCCTTAATCTCTGCCGCTGCATTCGCGCGCAGTAGTCGCAAACTAGTTCGAAAAGCCGATGAACGAGGCGCCTGCCGGCTTCAGCAGGCGCCAAGTTCATCGCGATCGACCCAGGGAGACGCCGCATGCGCGACCCCCCTGGGCGGTGCGTTGCCGGCCTACTTGGACAGCAGATAGTCGAGCGGGATCTTCTCCGAAATCGTCCACTGATCGACCACGTGCGGCTTGCCCGCTTCGGTATCGACGATCAGATAGCGGCCCTGGTTCTGATGGTGGAGTTCCTTGCTGAAAGTGCGTGGCCCGAACAGCGTGGCTTCGTTGTTCATTTTCTCGAGTTCCGCCACCACCGCCGGGGCGTCCGTCGTCTTGGCGCGCTCGACCGCCTTGGCCCAGACGTCGATCAGGACATATCCCGGATAGGCGTATTGGCTGGATGGATCGCCGCCGGTGGCGGCCTTGTACTTCTTGTTGAACTCGAGGACCTTCGGATTGGGGTCGTCGCCATAGATCGAGCCCTGCACCGGCACGTAGAAATTCGACAGGTCCGGAACGGCGTTCAGCCAATAGCTGCCATCGACGCCCGAGCCGTTGAGGATCATCGACTTGATGCCGGAGGCCCGGATCTGCTTGATGGCGGAGACGGCGCCCGGCATCATCGTGCAGAGCATGATGGCATCGGGCTCCTTCGGCAGGCTCTTGATGCGTGTGATCTGAGAGGCGATCGAGGCATCGTCGTTCTTGAATGTGTCGCTGCCGGCGAGCGTGGCATCCTTCAGACGCGGCATCATCCAGTCGAAACCGTCGCAGATACCCTTGTTATAGACAGTCCAGCTGTCGAGCAGCCGGTAGAAGCTGCGGGCATTCTTTTTCGTGTAGGCCCATTCGGCCATGGTCGCGCCCTGCACGGGCGCCAGCACCGAAGCGGAGAACGAGTAGGGACCGACGCCGGGAATGCCAGCCTTGATCGACTCCGCGCACAGGAAGAAGGAAACCTTGCCGGCCGACTGTGCCTGCAGAGCCGCCGGCGCGCCGTAGTCATAGTCGCAAGAGACGATCACCAACTCCGCACCCTGATCGAGCACCGCGAGGCCCGCTTTTGCGCCCTCGGCCTGATCGGTCTTGGTGTCCGCAAACACCGGCTTGATCTTCTTGCCGAGCAGACCGCCCGCCTTGTTGATCTCGTCGATGCGGATCATCGCGGCATCCTGGGCCGGCTTGTCATAGGCCTGCATGAAGCCGGATGCTGCCGTGGCAAATCCAACCACGATCTCGTCGGCTGCAAGGCTCGGTGTACACCACAGCGCGCTCGCCACAACCAAGGCACCTAATATCTTCGTGAAACGCATTTAACCATTCCTCCGTTTTGTGAACTGGACTTTAATTCGATTCCTTCAGGGCCGTCTGCACAGTTTGCGGCAACCGCCTGTCGAGCGGCCATCCCCTCCAGGAGAACTCCCGGTTACGCGTGAGGCCGGTTGGCAAGTACATCAGAATGACGATCGTGATGATGCCGATCGCGATCTCCTGAACTCCGTTCGGGAGCGCGATGGTCAGGTCGCCGAAACTGACGCCCTTCTCCAGGTCGCGGAACATCTCGATCAGCGCGGAAATCACCACGACGCCCGTGACGGCTCCGCTGAGGCTGTTCATCCCGCCAACCACCAGCATCGACAGGGTGATGAACGTCGTGCGCAGATAGAACGAGCCCGGATTGACGATGCTCAAGAAGTGCGCATAGAGCGCGCCGGCGAGACCAATGATGAAGGCACTGACGACAAAGGCGATCAGCCGCTCGCGGACCATATCGATTCCGGAGGCGCTGGCAGCCACCGCCTCGTCGCGGGTGGCGCGAAGCGCCAGGCCGGAGCGGGAAATCGAGTAGAGGTAGGCGATCGCAATGGCGACCACCGCACCCAGCCATCCGGTCCAGACGTTCATGTTGGGCGGTATGCCGACAATAGAACCCTGTCCGCCTGTTACCGAGTCCCAGTTCGAATAGACGTTGTTGACGACGCCGAGCAGTCCGAAGGTGGCGATCGAAGCGGCTATCCCCGATAACCGCATGATGACGCGCCCGACGATGAGCGCGAACAAGGCCGCGAACACGCCCGAGATCGGCGTGGCGGCCCACATCGGCAATTGCGTGTGCAGGAGCCACGCGGGCAGCCCCTTGAGCGTGATCGATTTCATCACCGGCGGGATGGTCAGCCATGCGGTCATATAGGCGCCGAGGCACATGAAGCTGATATGGCCGAACGACAACAGGCCTGAATTGCCAACGAAGACATAGAGGCCGCCGACCACCATGATGTTGATGAACATCTCGACCACGGTGCGATTGAAGGGCCTGCCGCCGAATTGATAGGTCAAGGCCGCAATGGCGAGAAGCACCACGACCAGGACAACCGGTGTCGCAATCGTTCGCCGGATGACCGATGGCCGCTGCAACATGGTCAGACCCTCTGCTTAGCGGATTTGGGTGCGAACAACCCTTGCGGGCGCACCAGCAGGACCACGATCACGGCACCATAGACAAAGGCATCGCGGAACACGCGGGCGTCATGCGGCAGCGTCGCCTGAAATACGACACTGGCGCCGCCGATCAGGAAGCCGGCGGCAACGGCTCCCGGCACGCTGCCAAGACCTCCGATCACCGTGGCGATGAAGGCGATCAGCATGACATTGGCGCCCATCCCGATATCCGCCGTGCCGGAGTTGGTCGCCAGGATCAATCCGATCGCGGCCGCCAGCATGCCGCTGATGGCAAAGGCCAGCAGAATGACGCTGTTGGCGCGCACCCCGAGCATACGGGCCATGGTGAAGTTCTCCGCGGCGGCGCGCATCTCTAAACCGTAGCGCGTACGTTTGAGGAACAGCGTAAGTGCAACCAGCACGACCAAGGTGATTGCAATCGTTACAACTTGCAGCATTGGGATGCGGGCCCCCAGAAGTTCGACCGGCAGGCTGAGGCTGGGCCATAGCGTAATGGATTTCGGGCGGCTCGAATACAGCATCAACAAAAGATTCCGGATCGCAAAGCCGAGGGCGAAGGAAGCGATCATCATTGCCGCCGGATTGGCGTTGCGGAAACGGCGGAAAACGATCACCTCCGACAACATCGACAGAGTGGCCCCGACAAGCAGCAGCAGCGGAACGAGAAGGTAGAATGGCAGATTGCCGGCGAAGACGATGGCCGCCGCGTTGATCGACGGCCACAGCATTGCGAACACGCAGACGGCGATGAAATCGCCATGCGCGAAGTTTACCAGCCGCATCACGCCGAAGATCAGCGCGATTCCCAGCGCGCCCAGAGCATAAAGGCTCCCCAAGCTTAGTGCGTCGAAGACGATTTGCAGCAATTCAGTCATGCTCAATGGTCTCCGAAGCCGAAATACGCCTGCTTCAGGTGCTCGTCCTTGATCATCTCGCCTGTCTCGCCCTCGAGAACGATGCGTCCTCCGCGCATGAGAATCATCCGCCCGCCGGTCATCATCGCACGCGTCGAACTTTGCTCAACGATCAAGAGTGTTAGCTTGCGCTGCGCGCGCAGCCGCGCCAGGATTTCGTACACTTGATCGATGATTTTGGGCGCAAGCCCAAGCGATGGTTCGTCGATAGCCATGAGCCGGGGCGCGGCCATCAGGGCCCGGCCGATGACGAGCATCTGCTGCTGGCCGCCGGAAAGCATGCCGGCCGCTGCATGGCGGCGCTCGGCCAGCATCGGGAATTCACGGTAGACCGATGCAAGATCGCCGGCGACCTTTTGTTTGTCGGCCCGCATGCCGGCGCCGACCCTCAAATTCTCCTCGATGGTCAGCGCGCCAAAGACGTTGCGCCCTTCGGGCACCAGCGAGAATCCCCGCCGGGCGATCGACTCGGGCGGGGCTCCTGTCACCTCCGCGCCATCCAACGTGACGGTTCCCGAGACGGAAGGTACGACGCCGGCGATCGCATTCAGCAAGGTCGACTTTCCGGCGCCGTTGGGACCGGTCACGAACAGGACCTCGCCCTCGGCGATCTTCAGACTGATGCCGCGCAAGGCCGTCAAGCGTCCATAGCGTACCGTAACGTTGTCGACGGCCAGCAACGTCATACGAACGCCTCGCCGATCGCAAGCGCTGGAATAACTTCGTCGCGTTGCGTACCCATATAGGCGTGCCGGACCGCATCGCTGTTGCGGATCTGGTCCGGTGGACCGACTTCGATGATCTCGCCGGAGTCGAGCACGAAGACGCGCTCGCAGAGTTCGAGCACGAGGCCGATATTGTGCTCGATCAGCAGCACGCCGACCCCGAGTTCTCCGGTGATCCGTCTGATGATGGCCGCCAGATCATGGCTTTCATGTTCGGACATGCCGGCCGCGGGCTCGTCAAGCAGCAGATAGCGGGGATTACACATGATGGCGCGGCCGATGGCGACGCGCCGCTCGTCGGTGTAGGGCAGGGCCCCGGCGATCGCACCCGCGAGGTGCGATATGCCCAGCCAATCCATCACGCGCTCGGCCTCCGCGATGGCGTCGCGCCGGGTTAGACCAAGGCCCACGCCGGTGACTTCCAGGTTGTCGAGGACCGGCAACTCGCGAAAAAGGCGTCCTGATTGAAAAGTGCGGGCCACGCCCTTGCGTCGCAGCTTGTGGGCCGCAACGCCGTTGACCGTTTCGTCTTCCAGTTCCACGGTCCCAGCGCCGAGGCGTTGAAATCCCGTTAAGACGTTGATGAGTGTGGTTTTTCCGGCACCGTTGGGGCCGATCAGCCCGGTGGTCCGTCCCCGCGGCACGGCCAGCGTGACGCCGGACAAGGCTTTCAAGCCCTCGAACTGGACGCTGACATCGCGCGCGACCAAGTCCAAGTGACCGGAAGTCATTGAAACGCCTTTTCAAATGCGAACGAAACGAAGCTTGATTTTTTGTGCTGCAGCAAGCAATTGTAAAACTCGAAAAATCGTTCACTGATATCGGAAATTTTTATGGCTCTGACCTTCCGTCAGGTGCGTCACTTCATCGCCACCGCCGAAATCGGAAAGGTTTCGGCGGCCGCGGTAGGTCTCAACGTGACGCAATCGGCCGTCACCGCATCCATCAAGGCGCTCGAAGCCGAACTGGGACGAAAGCTGTTCGACCGGCATTCGAACGGCGTCACACTCACATTCGACGGACAGCAATTCCTGCAGCGCGCCCGCGTCATCGAGGCCAGCGTTTCGGATGCGATGGGGGGACCGCATCGCTGGGGGACCCAGGTCGACGGTACCGTCGACGTTGCCGTCAGCTACACCGTGGCCGGCTACTTCCTGCCGCCGCTGCTGTCGCGCTTCTGGCGAGCCTTTCCGGGCATCACGGTGCGACTCCATGAGTTCGAGCGCGACGCCATCGAACACAGCCTCATAAGCGGCAGCGTCGATGCCGCCGTCATGCTGGTCTCCAACCTGCACGACCGGCGCTCCATTCGATCGCACCTTTTGTTGCGTTCGCCACGCCGCTTGTGGGCCTGCGCCAACCATCCGCTGCTGCACAAGGACAGTGTCAGGCTGGCTGATCTTGCCAGTGAGCCATTTCTGATGCTGACCGTTGACGAGGCCGAGCGCTCTGCCATGCGCTACTGGCAACGTACGCCGCACGTTCCCAATGTCATCTTCCGTACACTATCCGTGGAAGCCGTGCGCAGTATGGTGGCGACCGGTATGGGTATCACCATTTTATCCGACATGGTCTATCGGCCATGGTCTCTCGAAGGACATCGCATCGATCTCAAAATTCTCGATGACGATGTTCACACCATGGACGTGGGCCTTGCCTGGAAGAGCAAAGCCCGGCTTTCCCCAGCAGCCCGCGCTTTTTGCGAGTTCGTCGCCCTCGCTTACCCCGGACCGGATCCGGTTCATTTCGATTGAAAATCCGCCGCTCGGCCAAATAGCTCAAGAGATCCATGATGATGTCATGGAGGTTGTCTTCGTACTTCGAACACGGACATTGGCGGATTGTGGATTTGATTGATACAATTTGAAGGAAGATTCCAGGGGGCGGAAAGGCCCCGCTGCTGCCGATTGTCTCGATTATGCCTCACTTTGGCTCCCATGATGCGACCGTTGCTCGACGGGTCCTTTTCAGAACGGGTGGTTCTCCGAGGCGTCGAACTGGGGAAATGGATGACCTACGTCGCAGTGAACGCCGGCAAGGTTCCGTTGGGTCGTGGCACGTCATTCTCCGGCGCGATTGCATTGGTCATTGCAGCATTGGCGTCGGCAGCGGCAGCTTGGATTGACGATTTCAATCCGGTTGCTTGGGTCTCAGATTCCGCTTCTCCGAAAGATATCGGCGCTTCATCGTTCGATGACCGATTCTCGGTCGCTTCGGCGTCGGACTTGTCCACAGGCATCCCGCCACGTTTCCTTGTTCGATCTTTGCCTTCAGAACGGGAGATTGAATTCCAACAGGCGAAAGGCCGTCTCGCCCAGAAACTGCAATCTCGAGACTGGCCGGGTGCCCTTTTCGAGGAACCGAGCACCAAGGAAGCGAAGGTCGAGGAGCCAGCGCTATCGAGCGTCGCTGCCATTCCTCTTCCCAGGTCTCGTCCGGTTGAGGCGAATCTCGAATTACAGGCCGGGCCTCCTGCGGCTCAGCCTCCTCCTACGGCGCAGTCTGACAATCGCACGCTGCTGCAGAAGCTTTCCGACCTGCTCCCGGCGCGCATAACCCTTGCGTCGCTGGCTCCCGATGGTGGGCTGCTTGGGGATCGGCCAAATCTCACATCTCTTGGCTACGACAACCTCACCGCCGTCTATGACATCTCTGCGCGTGCCGTTTACATGCCGGATGGATCAAAACTCGAGGCGCATTCAGGATTCGGCAGTCTGATGGACGATCCAGGACACGTGAACGAGCGAAATGTCGGTGCAACGCCGCCAAATGTGTATGACTTGAAACCACGAGAACAACTGTTTCATGGCGTCCAGGCGCTCCGCATGATCCCCGTGGGTGACAACGGTACGCTCGGGCGGTCCGGATTGCTCGCGCACAGCTATATGCTTGGCCCCAATGGGGATTCCAACGGCTGCGTGTCGATCAAGAACTATGAGAAGTTTCTAAAAGCGTTCTCAAACGGCGAGATCAAGCGCCTCGTCGTTGTGCCAAGCCTTGGCGACGAGATGTCAGTGTCGCGGCGGTCGACCTCACAGTCATGACGCGGGTCGTCTGAAGCAATGAACGGTAGCCGAAGAGTTCCGAATTACTTTCGCCCTTCTCGTTCCACAACCAAGTCATGAGCGAAGTATCAAATTCCGACACGCCGCTACGGACGACGTTCAAAATCAGCTTGAACGGCAATACCGTTTCAATTGGCACCGTTGGTCAAGCTTATCAGTTTATAACAAATCTCAACTCGGTCGAGTGGATGGAGTTTAGATCGCTGCATGAGGATGCCGTAAACTGTCTTCAGAGTGCGGCCGGGAATGCGATGTTAACTGTGCAGGCGACAAACGCGTTACGCGCGCTGTTTGTCCGCGCCAGGCTTCTCTGAGCAGCAAGCCGACATCATCGCGCCTCCCATCGGCCTTTTTTTCTGCACGATTCGGGGAATAAATGGACTGACAGTAATACTGTGGAGGACAGGCGGTGCCGAGGTTCGGATTCGCGTTGTTGCTCGTGGGGTTGCTCGGGTCCGTACTCGGCGGTTGCATGCAATCGACGCTCAGTCCGTCGTCGGATGCCAATTTTAGCCCAAGGGACCGGCAGTTGCTGGCCCATCCGCCTTATGCGCAGGCGACCATTCCAGAGTCCTATCGCCGGCACTTCGTCGACTATCCGCGCAAAGAAGCGCCGGGTACGATCCTGGTCGATACCGACGCGCGTTATCTCTATTACATCCAGCCGGGGGGCAAGGCGATCCGGTACGGCGTAGCGGTGGGCGAGGAAGCGATGGCCTGGTCCGGCGTCGCTACGGTTGGCCGAATGGCTGCGTGGCCCGATTGGATCCCGACGCCGGAGATTCAGGCGCGGCTCGGCCCCTACCCGGCACGCATTCCGGGAGGTCCGGCTAATCCGCTGGGCGCGCGGGCGCTCTATCTCTACGAGCGCAACAAGGACACCCTGTACCGTATCCATGGCACCAACCAGCCGGAATATATCGGCCACGCTGTATCATCCGGCTGCATCCGCATGACCAACGAGGATGTCATCGATCTCTTTGACCGGGTGAAGCCAGGTGCGACCGTCGTGGTCCTCGCGCCGGGTCAGAGTAGTTGGATCGGGTCCATGGCAGGTCGCGGAGCTCGCTCGGGGGCCTCCCTGTGACTCCAAGATAGCGTGGCGCACAGTGGCATTGGCCGGTGCGGGCTGCTGGTCCGCGTTCGCGAAATGCGGATGCCTATGGCGACGGCTGCATCGATGTTCAATAACTCGCGAACTGTGTCTTCACCCAGGTCCCGCGCGCAGCGTGCCGGTCGGCAGCATCACGCACGCGAACGCGGCGGCTTGCGAGCCTGCTTCTGAATGGATTCGCCGGGGAGGTCGCTTAAGTCCGCCGACTTCCCGGTTTGCTGGAAGCCGAGCAGGGTGGATATCTTCCGACCGGCTTCGCGGACCAGCTTTGCGTATTCCAGGAGCTTGTCGTCGCTGATTCGTGCATTCGGACCATAGAGGCCAACCGAGCCGACGACGCTGCCTCGGTGATCGAAATAGGGCGAGGAAACCGCGACGGCGCCTACAAATATTTCGCCGCGGCTGATCGCGTAGCCATTTCGTCGTGCCGACTCGAGTGACTCTTCCAGATGGCCTCGCTGCGCCCCCACTGGCATGTGGGAAAGAAGTTCGGTCTGGCGGCGTGGCTCCATGAAGGCCAGGATGGCCTTTCCGGTCGAGCCTTGAGTAATCTTCAGTGAATCGCCGACGCCGCGACTGATCGAAAGCACGTGCCGGCTCTCGCATTCAAGGATGCAGATGCTGTGGTCTTCCTGCAATCTGAACAAGGCAGCCGTTTCGCCGGTGGCGTCGCGCAAACCTTCCACGATCGGCCGCGCCACCACCACGACCTCCAGGCCTTTTAGCCACACATGTGAAAGCTTCATCACACCGTGGGCGAGCTTGAATCGCTGTGGATCGCCTTCGGAGTGAATGAGGCCGCGTGACGAAAGCGTGTGAAGAATCCGATACAGCGTGGGACGGCTCAGTCCGACACGTTTTTGAATCTCGATAACGCTCATCGACGGTCGATCGGGACTGAAGCACTGCAGGATCGCGATGGCGCGATCGACGGCCCGTACCCCGATTGTCCCAAGCTTCGCGTTGGGAGAGATCGCCTTGCGTACTTTCGGCATTGAATCCTGCAAAGGTGTTGAGATCGTCGAGACGAATATCGTTTTGCCGCGGCAAATCATACCGAGCCATCGGGATTCACGAAAGGTCGAGGCCGTAGGCCATTGGCGATATCGCGAAGCCTTTGCGTCTGCGCGGCCTCAATTCAATTCCGATCCGCTGCTCGCTTGAGCCGCCTTATGTTCGTACTTTGGAGGCCTTTTGTCCTCGGCGCCTCGGTCGGTCGCAGCAAAACTTGACCGGCTTCCAGCGATGATTATATTATTATGATAACAATGTCCATCTGGTGGACATCGCCAATTCTCAGGGAGGCATGAATTGATACAGCTCCGCGCCCCATTCGCCGGATCGCGCCACTGCCTGGCAATATCGACGATTGCCCTTGTGCTGTTTTCGGCTTCCGCCGTGAAGGCGCAGCCGGATGGTTCTGGCATATCGGACGGAGTGGTCCGCATCGGCGTTCTGGGCGATTACGGAAGCGGCCGTGATCTCGGCGGACCGGGCTCGGTAACGGCGGCGAAACTCGCCGCTGAAGACTTTCACAACAAGGTGCTGGGCAAGCCGATCGAGATCATATCAGCGGATCACCAGAACAAGCCCGACGTCGCAGTCGGAATCGCGCGGCAATGGTTTGATGTTGAACATGTCGATGCCGTCACTGACCTGGCCGTAAGTTCGGTTGGTTTGGCCGTGGCCGGACTGGCGACCCAATACGATCGCAGCGCGCTGATTTCCGGCGCGGCAACTTCCGAACTGACCGGGGCCAAATGTTCGCCGGTGATCACCCATTGGGCGGATGACACCTATGCCTTGTCGGCCGGTCTCGTTAACGAACTCAGCCAGCGAGTCGGCAAGGATTGGTACTTCGTCGCGGTCGATTACTCCTTTGGCACTTCGATGGTGCGCGATGCATCCAAGGCGGTCGTCGATTCCGGCGGCAAGGTGATTGGGAGCGTAAGATACCCGTTCAACACCACTGATTTCTCCTCCTTTCTGCTTGCCGCGCAGGGTTCTGGCGCCAAGGTCGTCGCGCTCGCCGGCACCGGCGCGGATACCGTCAATGCAGTTAAGCAAACCCAAGAATTCGGACTCCAAAATTCTGGTCAAACGATCGTCGGGATGCTGACTTTCATTTCCGACGTTCATTCGATAGGACTGAAAGACGCGCAAGGAATGTACGTCGCGTCGCAATATTACTGGGATGATGACGATGGAACCCGCGCGTTCGCAAAGCGATTTTTCGAGATCGAAAAACGCGAGCCGACCAAACTGCAGGCCGCGACCTACGCCGCGGTCCGCCACTATCTGAAGGCGATCGAAGCGGCCGGTACCGACGAGGCCAAAACCGTCAATGCCGAGATGCGAAAGCTGCCGGTCGATTTCTTCGGCAGGCCTGCGCACATCCGGCAAGATGGCAGGGTCATCTACGATCTCTCGCTCTATCGCGTGAAAGCACCGTCGGCGAGCCGTGCCCCCTGGGACTATTATGAAAAGATATCGGTGATTCCCGGCGAGAAGGCGTTCCGTCCCGAAAGTGACGGGGCCTGCAAGCTCGACAAATAGCGCCGTGAATTTTGAAAAAAGAGAAACCCATGACTCCGAAGAATGATTTCGACCAGCTTATCGATGTCGACAAAGGCTTCGTCAGCCGGGAAATTTTTGTGGATTCGGATATCTACAAAGAAGAACTCGACAAGGTTTTCACGCGGGCCTGGCTTCTGGTCGGCCATGAAAGCCTGATTCCAAATCCCGGTGATTTCTATACGTCGCGGATGGGAGAGGAGTCCGTTATTCTCTGTCGCGACAAGAAAAGCGAGATCCACGTCTTCCTGAACTCATGCCGGCATCGCGGCATGAAAGTGTGCCGCTACGAGTCAGGCAACACGTCGCTGTTCACGTGCCCTTATCACAGCTGGACCTACACCACCGACGGCAAGCTGCAGGGGGTCCCGCTGTATCGGTCGCTTTACGACGGCGTGCTGGATCGGGATGCGAATTCGCTGGTCTCCGTTGCCAAGCTCTGCAACTACAAAGGCTCGATCTGGGCGACCTGGGACAGGGACGCGCCTGATTTCGTCACTTATCTGGGCGACGCCAGAATCCATCTCGATCAGGCGCTGGATTGTCGCGATGGGCGCGAGGGCGGCTCCGAGGTGATCGGCGTGCACAAATGGGTGTTTCCCGCCAACTGGAAATTCGCAGCGGAGAATTTTCTCGGCGATACCTACCACAATCCAAGTCACCGTTCGGTCGATTTGATCGGCATCGGACCAAGCGCTGCCGCCGGCAAGAAAGGCCGGCGCGACGACGAAATGGAAAAGGCGCAACACGTCTGGATCAGTTTTCCGGCTGGCCACGGCGTGCACAGCGCTATTCAGCCGGATGCGAACGAGTATGTTGAATCCTTTCTCGACAATCCCGTTCTTGAACAATATTTCCGTCATTGTTTTGAAGAGAGAAAGCGGCGACTGGGCGAGCAAGCCAAGCTGTTGCCGTTCGTCGGCACGATCTTCCCCAACACATCTTACCATGGACGGCAGCCGCGCGGTCTTTGCGCGTGGCATCCGCACAGTCCGACTTCCACAGAAGGGTGGCGTTTCTTCCTCGTCGACAAGGACGCGCCGAGTGAGGTCAAAGACTATCTTCGCCGTTACTACATGCGTTACTCGGGGCCGGCCGGCATGACCGAGCAGGACGACATGGAAAACTGGCTTTATGCGACGGCGGCAAGCACCGGCACGATCGCGCGGCGCTACCCGTTCAACTATCAGCAATCGATGGGGGCGTTCGTGACCGACCATCAGATGTTGGGTGGCGAGGTCAGCACGCAGATCACCGAACAGATCGCGCGCGGGTTCTATCGGCGGTGGACAACCTACATGCGCGGAGGCGACTGGAACGAACTGCTGGGCTTGCCCGCGGGCAGCAGGCAGGCCGCAGAGTGACCGCCGCCGGCAAAGTCGTCCTCGTCAGCGGAGGCACCTTCGGGATTGGCCGCGCGATCACGCTCGGACTCGCCGATCGCGGCCATGCCGTGGTCGCGTTCGGACTGGAGGCGGCGCAGATCTCCAGCACCGCGCAGGCGGCGATCCCCGGCCTTCGCGACGAACTCTCCCGGCGCGGACTCACGGCCGAACTGATGGAGGCGGACGTGTCGCAGGCGGGTGATGTTGCGGAGGTGGTTGACCGCGCGCTGGCGAAGTTCGGCCGCATCGATGCCGTCGTGAACAACGCGGCGATCGGCCCGCTGGGAACGGTGCTTGATACCGATGAGGCGCTGTTCGACAGGATCATGGCCGTCAATCTCAAAGGTCCCTATCTCACCAGTCGCGCCGTCATTCCGCATATGATCGGCCTCGGCGGCGGTTCAATCATCAACATTGGATCCGGCGCCGGTTGGGGCAAGCCCAACATGGCTGTCTACAGCGCCAGTAAAGGCGGGGTGATGGCACTGAGTGCAGCGCTGGCCTACGACTTCTTCCATGAGCGCATCCGCGTCAACACCGTCATTCCCGGCGGTGGCGGAATCGTCAGCGGGATGAGTCTCGGTCGGGTCGGGGGCGATGAAAGTCGCTTCGGCAAAGGAGCGCCCGGCACTGCCGCGGGCCGGGTGACGACCGGCGAGGACATCGCCAATGTCGTTGCGTTCCTTCTGTCGGCGGAAGCGGAAACGCTCTCGGGCACGGTGATCGATGTCGGCTGCTTCTCGCACCAGGGCGGTCCGGTCCCTCCCAAGCCCACGACCGCCAGGTCCCCGATCACCAAGGCCTCTTGACACCATGCGCAACCTACAAAGGACATTCCCATGAACGCAGTCGTTCAGGACAAGGAGAAGGGCGCCGCGCCGCCCGCCACGAATGACTCCATCGAGCGATCCGCCGCATATTATCGTCTGAAAGCCGATATCGAGGATTTCTACTTCAACGAGGCGGATTTGCTCGACGAGCGCCGATTTCGCGATTGGCTGGACATTCTGGCGGACGACATCACCTACTTCATGCCGATCCGGCGAAACGTGAAGTTCGGCCAGCATGCAGCGCGGGAAAACACCAAGATCGGTGAGGGCATCAGCTGGTTCGACGAAGACAAGTGGACGCTCACGAAGCGGGTGGAGCAGATCCTCACCGGCGTGCATTATGCCGAAGAGCCGCTGTCCCGGATTTGCCATATGGTCAGCAACGTCCAGATCAAGGGCGTTCGCCCCGATCTTGCGCAGCCACGGGAAATCGACGTTACGAGCCGCTTTCTGATCTACCAAAACCGCGTCGAATACGAGACCTACACATTTGTCGGCCGGCGAAACGACATGCTTCGGATGACGGACGCCGGATGGAAGGTCGCCAAGCGCGAAATCCTCCTTGAGCAGAATATTCTGCTCGCAAAGAACCTGACGATGTTTTTTTGAGCCGGGCCGCGTGGCGGAGAGAGTTGTGCGATGATCAACGTTCTAACCATCAAGCAAGGAGAGCGGCTTCAGCTGCGAGAGGGCATCGTGGCGGAAGTGCTCGAGAACATGGAGGACGGAATGTGGTTGCAGGTACGCTACCTCGAAGTTCCCAAGAGTCCGAACGAAGTCGGCGTGGTCGAGCTCTGTCATGCGCAGGACATTCTCAGGGTTTTGAGCGTCTCCGGAGACACCTGAACCTCGGTGCAAGAATTGTCGGGTATCAACCATGCTGCGCTTTGAATACATGCCGAGTGATTTTCATCCGCTCTTTCTGTTCATTGGCGAAGGCGCGGACCTTGCTGCGCTCGCGAAGCTGCTTCGCCGTTTTGCCGACAATCCCCAGGAAATTTCTGTCGTGGGACGTATTCCCGGCGCGACATCCCGTGCTGAGCTGCTTCTCGCGCCGGCCGACGACGAATTCGGCATGCGAGACGTCGGCGGCAAATTTACATGGAAATTGAACAATTGGCAGGCGGCGCGGATTGCAGAGCGCATCGAAGGTCTCACCCCAAAGGACAACAAGTCCGGCTCGGAGATTCTGGAGGTCGGAAGCGAGGGCGAAATTCCGGTAAAGGTATCACGAGGGGAATTTACCGACGACTTCCTGATTGACCGGCGATAGTCCAGCCGCGCTTCGCCTGTCCGCAGCTATCTCGCGAAACCTCGTTTTCTCGTCGTGGCCGGGGCTAGCCGGTTTTCGATGCACCGGATGAGGCTGCAAACCGGTGCCCGCCTGTGCCGACGATTGTTGGCGTGGCAATGGCAGGTGACGCCGCGTTCGCCGCACTGTCTGTACATCCGCCCCGCGCGACGACATTCCGCTTTCCGGCAGGGCGGTCCCAAATACCTGATGATGCCCTCGGGGCGATCTGATCTCGATACCTGGAGCGGGCGATTATGCATGAGCAGCGGCCGAAAGTTCTGATTGCGGGGGCCGGAATCGGCGGCCTGGTGGCAGGGCTTTCGCTCGTCCAAAGAGGAATCGAGGTTGAGATTTTCGAACAGGCGTCGGAGCTGCGCGAGCTCGGCGCCGGCGTGCAGCTCAGCGCCAACGGCACGCGCGTTCTGATCGCGCTCGATCTGGAGCGGCAGATGCAGGCGATCGCCTGCGAGCCGTCCGGCAAGGAGATCCGGCTGTATAACACCGGGCAGACCTGGAAGCTGTTTGATCTCGGCGCTTCGTCGCGCGCGATGTACGGCGCTCCATACTGGATGGTGCACCGGGGCGATTTCCAACGTGTTCTACTCGACGCGTTCAAAGCGCGTGCGCCCGGAGCGCTTCATCTGAACAGCCGCTGCGTCGGTTTCGACGAGGACCGGAACGGCGTCTGGCTGAGGCTCGACAACGGGAAGCGGCATCGCGGCAACATCGTGGTGGGCGCCGATGGCGTTCACTCTGAAATCCGGCGGCAGATTGGCGGAGACGTGAAGCCGTTCTTCACGGGCCTTGCGGCGTGGCGCGGCCTGGTGCCGATGGAGCGTCTGCCGGCCAACATGCGGCGCGACGTCGGCACAAACTGGGTTGGCCCGGGCGGCCACGTCATCACCTATCCTGTTCGCCACGGCGAACTGCTGAATTTCGTCGGAATCATCGAGCGAGAGAGCTGGCCTGTCGAGTCATGGACCGAACGGGGGACAATTGAGGAGTGTATCGATTGCTTTGCCGGATGGAATGAGGAGATTCACACCATCATCGAAACCCTGGAGGTGCCCTACAAGTGGGCGCTGCTGGGCCGAAGTCCGCTCGACCATTTCTGCACCGGGCGGGCGTTCGTCGTCGGCGATGCCGCGCATCCGACGCTGCCATTTCTGGCTCAGGGCGCCAACATGGCGATCGAGGACGGAATGATGCTTGCGCGCTGCCTTGGTCATTTCGAGGGGCCCGAGGCGCTTCGGCGCTACGAGGCATCCCGCATTGCGCGAACGACATCGATCGTCGTCAAGTCGGCCGAGAACGCACAGCGATTCCACAATCCGGCCCTTGCGAACGCGCACGGAGCGGCAGATTATGTTTCGCGCGAATGGCAGCCCGAGCGTGTTCGGGAACGGTACGAGTGGCTGTTCGCCTATGATCCCCTGACGTTTCCGGTTTGATCAACGTGCCCGGCAAAAACATCGCAACGCCCGAGACAGCCAAGGCGCCGGCGCGGCAACGGTCCATTCTGTCGATCGAGGTCGGCTTCAGGCTCATCAAGGCTCTGGAATGTGCCGAGGGCTCCTTGACGCTCAAGGAACTGGCGCTACGCGCTGGCATGCCGCCCAGCAAAGCGCACTTTTATCTGGTCAGCTTCAAGCGGGTGGGCCTTGTCGCCCAGAACGAGGAGAACGGCCGGTATTTGCTCGGACGCTACGCGCTTGACCTCGGTCTTAGTGCACTGCGCCGGCTTGATCTGGCTGAAATCGCGCAGGAGGCAATGCGCACGCTGGGCTCCGAAATCAGCGAGTCGGTTTTTCTGTCGGTATGGGGCAATCGTGGCCCGACGATCGTGTTCAAGGTCGACGGGCCGCGCCGCATCCCCATGACGCTCCAGATCGGCTACGTATTGCCGCTGCTGCGCAGCGCGACCGGACGAGTCTTCCTGACCTACCTTCCGCACGGTTTGACCGAGCATTCTTTGCGTGAAGAAACTCTGACACTTCCGCCGCAGGCGCGTGATGCCTTCGATGCAGCATCCTTGCGCAAGCGGGTGGCGGACGCTGGAATTGCCGAAATCGACAGCCTCCTCAATGATGGTTTCACCGGCGTTTCAGCGCCGATATGGAACCATCAGGGTGAGCTCGCAGGTGCCCTGACAATCATCACCCCGACGGAGAGCGCGGTAGAAAACGTTCGCGGCAATGTCGGGCGGTTGCTCGACGTCACGCGGGCGATATCGCGGGCACTCGGCGCTTCAGACCAGCCCAGGTGAAGACAGCAAGGCGCGTTAGGCAAGGAGTGCCTTCGTCGAGGGATTCGAAGCTTGTCGGTTCGCTAAATTTGAGCAGGGGCCAGTCCGGTTGCCTGATTTGACCACCCATACGGAGGTTCGAACCCTCGTGCCCCGACGAGGCGCCGCCGGAGCCGACGGGACGCCATCGAAATCCGTTACCCGCCGGTGACCGCGAGCACGGCTTCCTTGATCTTGGCCACGGCATAGTGCCCGGCCTGCCCGAGTTCGATATGCGGCATGTTCGGCTGACAAATCCATAACGGGGATCGCCGATCGACCCGTCGTTGACAGGCATCAAGAAACCATCGCTCCGCGCGGCGAAGGCTGGCGCTTAGGCGGATTGACGTCCGTCAAGGCCGGCGGAGTGAAATTCGATAGGGTCATGATGCTGTACACCATCTGCGCGATTGAAGCGCGTCTCGATCAGCCTCCGAGTGCGATCATGAAAAATCCTGTCCTCGGCTTCACCTTCGGCATTCTCGTGGCGGCATTTATCGGAGCGGTCCAGGCTCGCGACGATGGCCGCTATTCCCAATCCCCGCTCAAGCCCTGGTTTGACAGCCTCAGGTCCGGCAGGGGACCGTGTTGTTCAGATGCCGATGGTTTTGCCGTTTCAGATCCGGACTGGGAATCGAGGAACGGCCATTACCTTGTCCGCATCGATAACCAATGGATCGAGGTTCCCGACGATGCGGTGATTACAGAACCGAACCGGACGGGCCGGACCATGGTCTGGCCGATCAAGGGATCACTCGGGATTTCAATCCGCTGCTTCATGCCGGGCAGCATGACATGAGCCGGGCCGCTGGCCTTTTCCTGCGGCACGCAGGTCAATTGACGGCGGTCAACGCCTCGACCGATTGCCGCGTCTGCGCAAAGCCCATCCAAACGCCGTTATAAGGGAGGTCCCGTGCGGCTCACGACCACGTGCATTGTTCTTGCAATATTTGCGGGTCGCGCCGGCTGTAGCTCGGGGAGGTCGGTACGAGCCGGTTCCCGAACCGGATGTCCGGCCATACGCCACGCCGGGTTATGCGTGCGGATGAGCTTGCCCTGACGGGTCGGGGATTTTCTCATTTGCCTGCCGGCCGCCGGACCGCCGGCATTCGCGAACCAGCATTGACCGCACGATCGACCAGTGATGCACTCATCTTGCGATGTGATGGGTACGCCGATGAACACTTTTGCAAAGCGGGGTCGATCATGAAGGTCGGAATCATTGGTGCGGGCAGGGTCGGCTGTGCCTGTGCTCTCGCCGCGGTGGTGCGCGGGAGTGCCCGGGAAATCGTCCTCGTGGACCGAACCCGCAAGCGCGCGAAGGCGGTTGCGACCGACCTTCGTTACGGATCACCGCTTTGTCCCAAGACGACAATTGTCGATGGGGATTATGACGATCTGGCGGATGCAGCGTTGGTGATGATCACCGCCGGCATCAACGAAAAGGCGGGGGGCGCTACCGACCGCAGTGATCCGAAGGGCAGATTGCGGCTTCTGGACAAGAACATTGAAATCTACCGCGACATCGTTCCGCAAATTGTGCGCGGCGCACCTCATGCCGTTATGTTGGTCGTAACCGATCCTCCCGACCCGCTCGCCGACATTGCCCGTGTCAGCGCAGGACATGATCGCGTGCTGAGTACTGGCACTTTCCTCGACAGCCTGCGCTTCCGGGTTCATTTGGCAGAGCATTTTGACGTCGATGCCAATCAGGTTGAGGCTCAGGTGATCGGAGAGCACGGAACCTCGCAGGTTTTTCTATGGTCAACCGCACGCGTCGCCGGTGTATCGATCAACAAACTGATCGAGGAGCGGGGCGAAGCGCCGGACAAGGTATGCAAGAAAATCGAAGAAAGCGTTCGCTACGCCAACATCACCATCATCGAGGGTAATGACGCCAGTCAGTTCGGTATCGGCATCGTTGCGGCACGGATCGCGGAAATGGTTCTTCGCGATGAGCGGGCGGTCATACCCATCGGAAGTTACAATGACAGCTTCGGCGTCACGCTGTCGCTTCCGAGCATCGTTGGACGAAGTGGGGTGATACGGAGCTTCGAACCGAAGATGTCACCCGAGGAGCGACAGGCGCTGGCGGTTGGTGCTGCCAATTTAAGGAAGTCGCTGGCCCGAAACTGAGGTCGTCGGCTCGTGGCCCGGTCGACGTGTAGATGATTGCTTCTGACCTGCGGTTGAGACGCCATCCTGGTAGGGAAGACTGGCGCCCGGCGACGCCGGATATCTTTCCGTTGCGGACTCACAGAAAAGGGGCGTCTTAGCTGCGCTGTTCAGAAAGCGGGACTTCGTAAATCTGCTGATCGCCCTCTGCCACGATAATCAGAGCATTCGTCGGTTCGCCACCTCGCACCAGTTCGAGAGCGATCCGCCTGGCATGCTGCAGTGCCGAGGCGGCATCCGCAAATATCTCGCCGATTTCGTCTTTGAACAGGGATGATCGGTCCCGGTAATGAAAATAGTAGCGTGGCATGGGCTCCTTAGAACGATTTGAAATATCCGGCGAACCAAGGGAAATTTCGACGAAATACAGACAACACAAGACGCCATCAATCGAGTGGACAAAATGCCACGGGCCACGCCGCAAGGAACGCGGGAGCGGTGACGCATGGGCCGAACCTGCGGAACGGCGCCGTACTATGTGCGGCAACCGCGGCGTTTTGTTCCTCGGAAGTGTGCGAGCAGTAGCTAGCCGGCCGGCACCGCATCCATTAATGAGTGGCGTACCTTGACCGACATCAATGCCCTGTTGCACAGACCTCGACAATGCTTCCCCGACGGCTTCACGTCTACTGCGGGAGCATTCCGATGATCAAGGATATTATCGTCAATCTGGAGCGTCGAATCGCGCGCGATCCGGCCCGCGATTTTGCCATCAATATTGCCGAGACCTTTGACGCACATGTCGCCGGCGTTGTTTTCGCATATGCACCGGTTTTTCCAGGATACGTGATGCTGGAAATTCAAGCCGATATTGTGGCCCAGATGGTCGCCGAAAGCGAGAAGGCCGCTTTGGCCGCGATCGATCGCTTCGATGAGGTCGCCAGGCGCAGCCTGATTTCCGCAGAACATCGCTTGCTCAAGACAATAGGGGCGGGAGCCCCCATGATCCTGTCGACACTCGCCCGGCGTTTCGATCTCAGCGTGTTCATGCAATCCGAACGGAGCGGCCTGGACAACGATGACATGATCGAAGCCTCGCTGTTTCAGTCCGGGCGTCCGCTCATCGTGGTGCCGTACATCCAGAAGGATGGGCTAAAGCTCGATCACGTGGTGTGTTGCTGGGACGGCAGCAGCGCCGCGGCACGCGCTATCAACGATGCGCTGCCACTACTGGTCAAGGCGACGGCGGTCGATCTGCTGATCGTGCTGAATGAGAAGACGAAAAACGAGAACAACGTAGTTCGCGGCGTCGAAATGGCAAAGCATCTCGCGCGCCATGACGTCAAGGTCCAGATCGAAACCGTTCCGGCGGCGGATATCGACGTCGCCAACGCCATCTTGTCCTATGTCGCCGACAATTCCGGGACGCTGATCGTAATGGGTGGCTACGGCCATGCAAAGCTGCGCGAGGTCATTCTCGGGGGCGTGACCCGCGCCATGCTGAAGTCGATGACTGTTCCGGTGTTCATGTCGCACTGATTGGCAATACGCACCATGCTGAGGCAGCACTAACCTTGTCAATTTGAAGAACCTATATTGAAGCGCCAGGTCGATCGGACCGGCAAACCGGCTATGTGCTGGTAGCGGCGACACGCATCTGGATTCCCGACACCAGGGAGGCATAGTCGTAAACACTGTCATGCCGCACGCCGTTGATGAAAAAGGCCGGTGTGCCGTTCACGCCGCTGCGTATGCCGCCCATAAACTCGCTGCGCACCTTGTTGCGGTACTGGCCCGTCTCAAGCGCGCTTCGCATGGCTGCTTCGGGAAGCCCAAGCTCTTCGCCGATCAGGAAAATAGTCGTAACGCTCAAGCTGTTCTGGTTTTCAAACAGGGCATCGTGCATATCCCAGAACCGGCCCGCTGCGCCGGCGAACTCGGCGCATTCGGCGGCAATCTCGGCGTGAGGATGCACTTCCGTCAAAGGGAAATGACGGAAGACGAACCGCATGCGCCCGCCAAACGACAATTGAACCTGATTGACGATCGGATGTGCCAGCGCGCAGTGCGGGCATTCATAGTCGCCGTATTCGACAAGAGTGATCGGCGCGTGTGCAGATCCGCGGATATGATCGTTTTGCGTGATCGGCGTTTTCAGGATGGCCATGTGCGTCTGCCTTGTCGGTTCGAACTGGATTCCTGTTATTTGGGCGCCAGCATGCACTTGCGTCATTGATTGCAATCAATTCCGGAACCCAATTTTGCCTCAGTCCGCATACTTTGTTCCGCGTTCCGCGACCGCATTACGTAGTTTTACGCTACGTAGATTCTCCGAATTCCTCGACCGTCAATGCCAAGCAATCATTCATCCACCCTGCGCAAGGGAACACTTCTCATCACCCTGACGGCTCCTCGAAACACAGGATGCGGTTATGAAAACGAGAACCCACCCAGCGGACTACTATCGGCAGATGCTTTCAATGCAGCCCCATGCGCTGAAACGCCTTGACGAATTTGCCGCGATTGTGAAATGCCATCGCGGCCAGGAGATTCTCAATAACTCGGGCCCTGCCGGCCACTGGTATTACGTTGTGGTTGGCGCGGTCCGGCGTTGCACGATCCGTTCGGACGGGCGGCGACAAATCGTCGATCTGATGCTGCCGCGGGATTTCTTTTTTGTCTCGGACAGCAAGCGGGAGGAGACGATCGAAGCGATTGCCGAGGAGACCGTGCTTGCCAGCTATCCTGGCGGACGGGTTGAATTGTTCGCGGCCCGCGACCCGCAGTTCGCGCGTGAACTGCGCGAGGTCGCGTTTCAGTCCCTCACTCGGTCCCAGGAACAACTCCTGATCCTTGGGGGTGTCACCGCTCTCGAGAAAGTCGGCTCTTTTCTGCTTTCGCTTGACAGCCGCATCCGGGAAGGGAAGGGGCAAGTGGAACTGCCGGTCACGCGCTATGACATTGCCGAATATCTGGCAGTCTCGGTCGAGACCGTGTGTCGTGCCATCACGGATCTGCAGCAGAGGGGCGACATTACCCTGGCAGGCAAACGAACGGTCAAAATTCTGAACCGGGGCGCCTTGAAGGACCCCATCCGGGACAAGCTCAATGGCGGCAGGTCTCAGTCGATGGGGCCGGGCCGAATTGCGGCCTAGCCCTTTCGTCTGCCGCTGGACAGCGGCGCGTCCAGCCGCGCCATAACTCCCAGACGTATGACTTCTGCGAGTTGACGCATCCCCAGCCGCTCCATCATGCGCGCCCGGTGGACCTCGACCGTGCGCACGCTGATCCCGAGATCGTAAGCGATCAACTTGTTCGGTCGGCCTGCCAGTAGTCCGTCGAGAACTTCCCGTTCGCGCGGACTGAGAGATGCGACCCGACGAACGGCGTCGGCGATATCGAGATCGCGAGCCGACTGGTTTTCTTTGCCAAACGCCGCCTCAATCGATCCAAGCAGGGCGTGATCGCTATATGGCTTTTCCAGAAAGTCGGCTGCGCCCGCCTTCATCGCACGAACAGCCGTCTGAATATCTCCTTGCCCGGTTACGACAATAACCGCGAGGTCGTTTCTGATGTTGAGAAGTCGCGCCTGGACGTCCAGTCCGCTTATGCCCGGCAAGCGGACGTCGAGCAGGACACAGCCCGTCTTGAACGTCTTCGCGGCTGTCAGAAATGCGTCCGGATGGCCGAAAGTGATCGGTTCGAAGTTCGCCGAACTCAGCAAGCGTTCCATCGAACGAAGGACGGCGTCGTCATCATCAAGAACATAGACGGTTCGTTCAGTTGCCATTTGCAACTCTTCCGGCCGGAAGGGTGAAGCGAAAAACGGTTCCGCCGCCGAGTTTCGGCTCCGCGATTAATTGACCGTCGTGCGCCTCGATGATTGAGCGCGAAATCGAGAGTCCCAACCCCATGCCGTCGTGTTTGTTTGAAACGAACGGCTTGAATAATTGTCCGGCAATATTGCCTGGAATACCAGGTCCTGTATCGGCGACGGCGATCTCTACCGTCTCGTCGTCGAGAACCCTTGTCGTTAAAGTCACCTCCCTCGGTTCTTGATCGGTCATCGCCTCAAACGCGTTCCGGATGAGATTGACAATGACCTGCTGGATTTGAACCCGGTTCACCCATACATCCCGGGCGCTGTCGTCGAATTCAAATCGCAGGCGCACCGTTAGTGGAGCAATGCTGCTCAATGCAAGGGCACTTGCTTCCTCGACCATCGGGCGAAGCAGCTCTATTCGTCTTTCCGTCTCGCCCCTGCTAACCAGTTGGCGGAGGCTACGGACGATTTCGCTCGCGCGCAATGCCTGCTCTGCAGCCTCATCAGTGACTTCTTGCGCAGTCAGGAGATCGAGCCTCCCCCCGCGTGCAAGCAGCCGCTTCGCCGCATTGACTGAATTGACGACCGCGGTGAGCGGCTGGCTGATTTCGTGTGCAAGAGTGGCTGCCATCTGACCGGCTGTGGTCAGGCGCGCTGCATGAAAAAGTTCATTCTGCAATTTCTGAAAGCGCAAATCGGCCTGCGTGCGTTCAAGCGTCTCCGCGATGAGCCGTTTGTTGGCGTCTGCCAATTCAGATGTTCGTTCTTCTACACGCCGTTCCAGACTTTCATTCAAACGGCGCAGCGCCGCTTCTGAATTCTTTTGCGCGCTGAGATCGCGGCTGACTGTCGCGACGTTCATCGGCTCTCCGGTACGTGGATCGTCGATCCTGAAGCAATCGACCAGGAAAGGTATTGGTACCCCGGATGCAAAATGTCCGAGGTCGATTTCTCCCTTCCACCGGCCGGCACGCAGCACCAGAGGCCATATCTCATCCTGCACTCTCTTGCGATTCTGCGGCGAAATAAAATCGAGTACGTGAAGCCGCAATGCCTCGTCGGGTGTGGCAAGTCCTACCAATTGAAGACCGGCCGGATTGACGTACTGGACCTGACCGCCGAGCGAGGCGATACCGACGAAATCGGTCGTTCGCTGCGCCAATGCCGTAAACCTTCTTTTCTCGGCGTCCCCCAGCCAATGTTGAAAGGCGATCGCCGCCTGATTGGCCCCGGTATTCAGCAGCAGCTTCTCCGTTCTGGTTGGAAAGGTGCCGCGGATAGAACCTGCGGCAAGCGTTGCATCGCCACCGAACCCGATCGGCGCCGTCGCGACGTGCAGATCGCTGCCGCCGGATGCATCCGCAATAACGAACTTCCGCGCATTGCCGAGTGTTGTGTTTTCTTGTTGCAGTTTCGTTCGCACACGCCTGAGGCTTGCGGAACTTAGCCTCGGGTTGCTGCGGGCCAGTTCGGTCGCGGGTTGGATGCTGTCGCCGGGGAGGGCTATGAAGACGAAATCGGCATCCAACATCGAGATTAGCGCAGCGACAATGCTGCTGCCGATCTGGTGCATGTCATAATTCTGCCACGCGGCCGGAAGCGTCGAGAGCGCAACGAGATCGCGAACACAACGTTGCAACTCGCCAGAATTTGCAACCGGGTCCGTCCATGGCATTGCCGGCGTCCCTTAAGTTCGCGGCGGCCCGAACGAATTTGACACCTGTCTTCTGAAGTTGGCAACGCCAAATTGACTTTCGCGGCATCGCGCAAGGATAGCTAACTGTTCGGTATTGGCGCAATTATAGGGCGAGCCATCGATGTCATGTTGATCAGAGATGTCGTGCTTTCCGAGCTTGCCTTAAGCGGCGGTTCCGACCGCAGTGGGGCTGACTCGTTCATGCTGCCGCGACCGTAGCTTGAAGGAGAATATGACGAGCGGCGCCGGCTTACTTAAATCTCTGCTGCTTTTGCAGCACGTGCGTATTTATTGCTGCACGAGCATTGCCGGTTCGGCAGCCGATTTGCAAAAAAAAGACCGCGCAGCGTTCGCCGGCGGCCCAAGTCAGGGAGGAAACGCCCTGGGGAGGGCAGCGACAGCGGGAGGCTATCGCTCGCCCCTAATATTCCGAATGGAAAAGCCCCACGCCTTGACGGATCTCAATTTTGACCGCGGTGGTGATTGACACACTTGTTCCGCGACGAACGCTTCGATCATTCTGATCGTCACCGCGTGATTGAGCTTGGTCGTACGCTTTGTCAGCGATTCGAACACGTCGTCGTCATGCTGCTCACGGCTTTGTTCGCCGTCATCATCGAGATGCTGAGGCAATGCCCTACCCGACACGGGGTGTTTGTGAGTCGCACCCCTTTTGGCAAGCGGTGGTGACCAATTCGGGCTTTTATCCAGACGCAGTCATCGACATCCATGCCCCTGTCAAAGCAAGCACCGACCAGCTCAACCGATTGGCGTCCGATATCCTCATTTCGGAGACGAAAGCGCTATCTCAAGGACAGCGGCGCTGGCCACGAGGTTCAGGGTTACCAGAAGAAAGTAGTTCCGGCCACGATCGCGTTGTTGCGGATTTTTTGACCGATCTGGTTTTCGGCTGTCGTGGAGACGTACTCAGCCTGCAGCTTGACCCACTTCGTCAGCTCGTAGCGGGCGAAGCCGATCCAGGACGAGTTGTCTTTGACGAGGCAACTTGTCCCTGCCGATGTGTTTGGTAGCATTGGTGAACCTAACGGGCCTGTTGATGTGCATTGCTCGAACACGAAGGTGTTGTCGATCGCATTGGCCGTTTCCAAGTGGCTCACGCCCCAGCTGGCGCCCACAGTGAAAACCTCGTTAAACGTATAGGCCGCCTGCAAGTATCCGCCGTCGGACGTGCGCGCACCGCCAATTACGTCGATTCCGTTGTAGAAGAGACCCGTGGTGCCGACGCCTTTGCCGGCGTAGCCGTAGGCGACGAAATTCCACCCCCACAGGTCGAGCATGGCGAACCCGTCCGCGGCCCAAGCGTTAACAACAGCATTGGGATTCAATGCCGGCAAAGCTACACCTGAACCAGCTACAACGGAATTCGACACACAAAGTCCGCCAGACAAGTTTGCACCTGTGCAGTCAGCCAGTTGCCTCTGCCAAAGCCCGCTGGTTGAAAGAGTCAGCTTGGCATCAGGCGAAAAGGCGTTCACGTATGACAGCTTGCCCTGGACCATAGGCGCATCATGTCCGGTGAACAGCGTGCTCGTCGTCGGGTCGCCGCTCGAGGGGGTCACGAGGCAGGAGACGGCGGTGCAGCCGGAGCCTGTTGCCGTAACCGCCGCAGAAAATGGGTTCGTAGCAAATGCGTCTAATGGCGTCATCAGACTAACATAACCCGTGAACCCGCCGATGGTCGGACTTTTGTAGGTGATTTGAGGAAGCCAGTCGGCGTAGATATAGCCAAGTCCGATCCGGCCAAGCGACGTGTTGCTGGGCGCGGCGTTGTCTGGGACCGACCCAACGCCGAACAGAGTAAGGTCGTTGAGGATGGCATCGGAAGCGAAGAGGCCGATGTCGCGACCGATCTTGACCGTGCCCCAGGTAGGGGTCCCGATCGTGCCATAGAACTGGCGAAAGTCGATGCCCGGGGTGCCGAGACCGATCGGCGAGCCGCTGCTGTTGGCATTTGCAGCCTGAGGAAACACATCGTTGCCGTCGCTATAAATACCCAAATAGACGCCGATATCCATGCCCGCTTGATTGGTGGCAAGGCTGAGCTGAATTGAACTCGGCAACAAGCCGCCCCGGATGGCAGCGGCGTTACGTGGATCGGCGTTAGCCAAGCCGCCCGTGATAGTCGGCGGAACAGGGTTCTTGTCCGGGAAATTTTCTACACCGAAAAAGCTGACGTCGCCCTTGGTGCAGATATCCACTTCACCGACGCGAATGCCGACGCAATTAGGAAGAACGGTCACGTATTCGACCGGCGACTTGAGCGCTTTCGTCGGTATCGTTTGGTCGGCCGCGCTCAACGTCATTTCGCGCGTTTGGGCCTCCGTCGGAGTATTGTTCGACGCCGGTTGGCTATGGGCTTGCGCCGCAGCATTGCCACCGCCCCGAGCTTGGTTGGTCGCAGGCTTCGGCGCGGCTTCCACGGCGCGGAGCTTCGCCTCCGCTTCGCGAGCCTTAGCTTCCGCTTCGCGGGCTCTTGTTTCCGCGGCCTGCAGTTTTTGAGCGCTACCGTTCGCTTCGGCCTCTTGGCGCGCTTTGATTTTATCGTATTCCGATTGAGTGATAGCTCCCTTCGCCCTCAGCAGGTCGAGCAGCGCGTTCGTGGTTTCGTCCGCTCTGGCGTGCGACCATGCCAACGTCAGCGCAGAAAACGCGCATGCTGCGCATAAGCGGGTGATGGTACTTGCCATCTGCTGCGGGCCGATCATAGACCCCCCAAAGAAACCATTTTGAGTATCACAGCGCCGTCGCGAGCCGTGGCAAGGATCAACAAGCGCTCGACCCGAACCGGCAATATAAACGACGCGGAACGCCAAAGCGGGATGGGCTTCCGGCAACGCGTCACACCCCGAGCAAGACGCGAAATGCGTCGATTGCTCTGTGCCCAATTCCCTGACTTCCGAAAGAGATGCCAGCGCTCCCTCGTGCTGACATCTCTAGAGGCCTAGAAGGTCAGCGGTGATCCTAAACCGGATTCCGCCCCTGTCACATCAGAAATGAAGGTGTCAACACATTTCTGCACATCGTGTGACTTAAAAGACACCAAGCTTTATCGATTTGATCAAGTGCTTTTTTAACACCCGATGCTGAGTTGCGATCTGTAAATGGCAGAACTGATGAGGCTTTGCGCACAATCGGATTTAGGTTCCAGCACTAGGAACAAAGCAGCGGGTCCTTTCCTGCCGCCTCTTCGTACTAACGTTTCTGGACTCCTCGCAAACGCCACAGCTCTAATTTAATAGAAGGAACAGCTCCCATGAAACTGCAGTCGCTGCTACGCCGAAACCTGGCGTCATATTGTTTGGCGGGTTCCGTTGCGGTGTTGATGCTGTTGCCCGCTGCCATCTGTGCACAAACCGATGCGACGAAGGAGCTGATGCACCGGCGCCGGACACCACAAACTTCCGTATAGCTTTCCGATCCTTTTCTATATCGGGCTCCTACCTACGTATAGTTGAGCCCAATCTTGATCATTTTAACTCGCTGCAAAAGAGCCAATTGCAGGTGGAAAAATGTTCACGATCCCTGGCCAAAAGCGCAACCGCGACATCCCGACTGTCGGAATCAGGTATGTGCCCCGCCGGCAAAGCACGCCCACAGCGACGAAGTCTACTAACGACCGATTGCCGATCTTGATGATCGTCAATGCTGAAGCGACCAGATTGGAGGATGCTAAAGGGCTACGCCCAATCGACAAGGGCATCGCCGCCGAATTCGTGCTCGACCCGCCCGGCTTGTTGGCGAAGGCGGTCTGAGTGTCCTCGATCAGGAGTTCGACCGCCATGATGACAATGGAAAAGGCCCAAAGGATCATTGAAGCGGGGATCGTGAAGGCGAAGCAAATCGGCCAGCCGATGAATATCGCGGTCGTCGATGTCGGCGCCAACCTCACGGCTTTCGTGCGCATGAATGGGGCTTGGCTTGGCAGCATCGACATCGCCATCAACAAGGCCTTTACCGCGAAGGCCTTCGATATCTCGACGCTGGAGCTTGGCCGTAACAGCCAGCCGGGGGGCCAGTTCTTCGGCATCCACGTATCGAACCACGGCCGGGTGATGATCTTCGCCGGCGGCATCCCGATCAAGACGAATGGCCAGATCGTGGGCGCTGTCGGCGTCAGCGGCGGCAGCGGCGAGCAGGACCATGCGGTGGCCGAAGCAGCGACCGCCGCCTGGTCATGATGTCATGGGGAGCCTCTTTGTGGGGAAATAGCAAACCGGACGTAAGCGGAGTTTTCCAATGCTGACACTTCCGATATCGCAATCCATTCGTCGCTACCAGGTGACGCATCTGACGGATTCCAGCTGGCGACCCAGATGGCTTCGGCTGCTCCTGACAGGCGCGTCGCTCTTGCTTTACCCGGCATTGGCCGCAGCACAGATGCCAACTGTGCCAGCCTCCGCGGCGCCGTCCGATGACGGGCAATGGACGATGCCGGCCAAGAACTATGCAGCCACACGATATTCTGCACTCGATGAAATCAACGGCGCGAATGTGCGCAATCTCCAGGTCGCCTTTGCCTTCTCAACCGGCGTCGACCACGGGCAGGAAGCGGCGCCGATCGTGGCCAACAACACAATGTTCATTGTGACGCCATATCCGAACATTGTCTTTGCGCTCGATCTCACCAAGCCCGGCGCGCCGATCAAATGGTCCTATCGGCCGCATCCGGCCGCGGCGTCGCAAGGTGTGGCGTGCTGTGACGTCGTCAACCGTGGCGCAACCTATTCGGACGGCAAGGTGTTCTTCAACACCCTCGACGACAACACGATCGCGCTGGACGCCGAGAGCGGCAAGGAGCTCTGGAAGACCAATCTGGGCGACATCAATACTGGCGAAACGATCACGATGGCGCCGCTGGTCGTGAAGGGAAAGGTGCTGGTCGGCAACTCCGGCGGCGAACTCGGCGTGCGCGGCTGGGTGGCGGCGCTCGACGTCACCACCGGCAAGATCGTATGGCGAGCCTACGCCACGGGGCCGGACAAGGACGTGCTGATCGGCCCCGGATTCCGCTCGTTCTACCCTTCGGATAACGGCACGGCCCTCGGCGTCAAGACCTGGCCGACCGACGCCTGGAAGACCGGAGGAGGAACGATGTGGGGATGGATCGCTTACGATCCCGACCTGAACTTGATCTATTACGGCACCGGCAATCCTGGCCCCTGGAACCAGGAGCAGCGTCCGGGCGATAACAAATGGACTACGACGCTGTTCGCACGCGATCCCGATACCGGCGCCGCCAAATGGGCGTTGCAGTATAACCCGCATGACGAGCACGATTACGACGGGATCAACGAGCAGATCCTGGTCGACATGAATGTGGACGGCAACCCGCGCAAGGTGTTGCTGCATCCTGACCGCAACGGTCATCTATACGCGGTAGACCGCGAGAGCGGCGAGATCATCTCGGCCAAGCCATACGGTTACGTCAATTCCGTTCTCAGCATCGATCTTAAGACCGGGCGGCCCGTCATGAACCGGGACAAGCTCACGAAGGTCGGCACTGTAGTACGCGACATCTGTCCGACAGCGTCTGGCCTCAAGGACTGGAATCCATCGGCGTTTTCGCCGTCGACCGGCCTTATGTACATACCTCACGAGAATCTGTGCATGGATTGGAGAAGCAAACCGGTCAGCTACATCGCCGGTACGCCGTTCGTCGGTGCCGAGGTCGTCACCAAGGCCGGCCCCGGCGGCAATCGCGGCGAGTTCACCGCTTGGGATCCGGTAGAGGGCAAGGCGGTCTGGACCATCAAGGAGGACCTGCCGTTGTGGAGCGGCACGATGGCCACTGCCGGGGGACTCGTTTTCTACGGAACCATGGATGGCTGGTTCAAAGCCGTCGACGCCAAGACGGGCGAACTGAAATGGCAGTTCAGGACTGGCTCCGGGATCATCGGCCAGCCTGTCGCCTATCGTGGTCCGGACGGGCACGAATATGTCGCCATCCTGTCGGGGGTCGGCGGCTGGGCAGGCGCCATCGTGTCCGGCGACCTTGATCCGCGGGATCCCACCGGCGCGCTTGGCATGAACGGCGTCATGGCGGATCTCAAGACGAAAACCGCACCCGGAGGAACACTCTATGTCTTCGCTCTCCCGAAATCCTGAGCGATGCACGGCTGCGACGCGGCTCCTGCCTTTCGCCCTTGTCACCGTGCTTGCCGTCGCCGCCAACAACGCATCGGCGCAACAAGACACTGCCCCGGAGGCACAACACGGACCCAACGAGGTTTCGGTCACTGGCCTTTTCCCCAACGGCGGCGCTCCGCCCCCGCAGGATATGATCGGAGCGCGGTTCGAGGGAAACCAGCTCGCCATCGCGGCCGGGAAGGAGCTGTTCGGCCAAATGAACTGCACGGGCTGCCATTTCAACGGCGGCGGCGGCATGGGGCCGGCGCTGATGTCCGGCCATTGGCGCTACGGCGGACGGATAGACCAGATCTATGAGTCCATCGCGCAAGGCCGTCCGAACGGCATGCCGTCCTGGCAGGACAGCTTGCAACCTCAGCAGATATGGGAGCTGGCGGCATACGTGAAGTCGCTGTCGGCGCCCGCTCCCTCTCCGGCGTCGCAAACCGCGATGCCCGGCACGGGCGTCAAGCCATGAAGTGGTGCCGGCGTCTCTGCTTCGTCGTGTCGGCGGTCCCCATGATGATCGGCGCCGCCGCCGCGGACGCCGGCGTGCTTCGCGTTTGCGTCGATCCCAACAATCTCCCGTTCTCGGACCGGGCCGGCCGGGGTTTCGAGAACAAGGTCGTGGAGTTGATTGCACGGGATCTCGGCTCGACCGTGGACTATACGTGGTGGGCGCAACGGCGCGGCTATGTCCGTAACACGCTGAAGGCGGATATCTGCGACATCTGGCCTGGCGTCGCGAGCGGCGCCGAGATGATGACCAGCACCCGACCGTATTACCGATCGAGCTATGTCTTCGTCACACGCGCCGATCGCGGGCTGCATATCGCCTCGTTCGACGATCCTCAGCTTCGCAAGCTCATGATCGGTGTACAGATGGTGGGCTCCGACGCCATGAACACGCCTCCGGCGCATGCCCTTGCCCGCCGCGGCATCGTGCAGAACGTACGCGGCTACATGCTCTATGGCGATTACCGCCAGCCGCACCCGGCATCAGCGATCGTCGATGCGGTGGAAAACGGCGATGTCGACGTGGCCGTCGTTTGGGGCCCGGTGGCCGGTTATTTCGCCGCACAGAGTCCCACACCGTTGACTCTCGAGCCGGTCCAGCCCTGGCGCGACGGCACGGATTTGCCGATGGCGTTCTATATTTCGATGGGGGTTCGCCGCGGCGACAATGTGCTGCTGCAGCGTCTCGATGACTTACTCGAAAGAAATCACTCCGCCATCTCGGCGATTCTCGCCGAGTATCACGTGCCGGTTCTGCCGGATGCCTTTGCAACGCGCTGAATGGCTTGATTGTTCAGACCACACTGCAAGAGAGATTGTCATGAGCGGAAATCGCGGCGTCGTCTACACCAAGCCGGGAGAGGTCCAAGTCCAGGACATCGCCGATCCCAAGTTCGAGGACCCGCAAGGCCGCAAGATCGAGCATGGCGTGATTCTGAAGGTCGTTTCGACCAACATCTGCGGATCCGATCAGCACATGGTCCGCGGCCGCACAAGTGCGCCGGCAGGCATGGTACTCGGCCACGAAATCACCGGCGAGGTGATAGAGAAGGGCTCGGATGTCGAGATGATCGCGTTGGGCGATCTGGTCTCGGTGCCGTTCAACGTCGCCTGTGGACGATGCCGCGCCTGCCGGGAGACGAATACCGGCGTGTGCCTGACCGTCAATCCCGGTCGCGCCGGCGGCGCCTATGGCTATGTGGACATGGGCGGCTGGATCGGCGGGCAGGCCCGCTACGTCATGGTCCCCTATGCCGATTTCAACCTGCTCAGGTTCCCGGACAAGAACCAGGCCCTGTCCAAAATCATGGACCTGACCATGCTGACGGACATCCTGCCGACCGGCTTCCATGGCGCGTTGAGTGCGGGCGTCAAGCCGGGCTCGACGGTCTACGTCGCCGGCGCCGGTCCGGTA
This sequence comes from uncultured Alphaproteobacteria bacterium, assembly GCA_963734795.1. Lineage (GTDB taxonomy): Bacteria > Pseudomonadota > Alphaproteobacteria > Rhizobiales > Xanthobacteraceae > Bradyrhizobium. The sequence continues at coordinate 466,230 of CAVTIW010000001.1, read as the reverse complement.
GGCCTCGCGGCGGCCGCCTCCGCCCAGCTCCTGGGGGCGGCTGTGATCATGATCGGCGACATGAATGAGGCGCGGCTAAGCCACGCCAGGAGCGTTGGTTTCGTCCCGATAGATCTCGCCAGACACGATCGCCTTGGCGAGCAAGTGGCCGCGGTCGTCGGCGAACCGACGGTAGATTCGGTCATCGATGCGGTGGGTTTCGAAGCCAAGGGCCATGGAGGTGGCGATCAGCCCGCGATCGTGTTGAACCAGGCGATGGAGATCATCCGGCCGGCCGGCGCCATCGGCATCCCGGGATTGTACGTCACTGAAGATCCCGGCGCGCACGACGAGGCCGCCAGGACGGGCAGCCTCAGTCTTCGCCTGGGCCTTGGCTGGTCCAAGTCGAACTCCTTCCACACTGGCCAAACGCCCGTCCTGCGCTACAATCGTCAGCTCATGGTGGCGCTGCTGAACGACCGCCTGCCGATTGCGAAGATGGTCAATGCCAAAGCGATCAGCCTGGAGGATGCGCCGCAGGGCTACGCCCAATTCGACAAGGGCATCGCCGCCAAATTCGTGCTCGACCCGCACGGCTTGTTGCCGAAGGCAGCCTGACTGCCCCCGATCAGGAGCTTGACTGTCATGATGACAACGGAAAAGGCCCAAAGGAGCATTGAAGTGGTGGTCAAGGGATGCCCGAGCTTACGCTTGAGGCGCGGTGTGATTGCCGGGCTGCTGCTCGCCGGATCCGCCACCGCCGCGCTTGCCGCCGATCCCGCCGCCGGCGAGAAGATTTTCAAGGCGCAGTGCGGCATCTGCCACGCCGTGGTGGCGGGTCAGAACCGCATCGGCCCGACGCTGTTCGGCGTGGTCGGCCGTACGGCCGGCAGCGTTCCGGGCTTCAACTACACGGCCGACCACAAGAAGCTCGGTGTCACCTGGGACGCCGCCACCCTCGACAAATACCTCACCAATCCGCGCGCGATGGTGCCGGACACGTCGATGCTCTACGCCGGCCTGAAGGACGACGCCAAGCGCGCCGACCTGATCGCGTATCTCGAAACGCTGCACTGAAAGGCGGCACGGCGGCGGATTCCCGCGATCGATTGGGAAGTAGGAAAACCGCGTCGAGGCAAATCCTGAGATCGGCGGCCAGGTCGACCGCCTGAGCAACGTATGGGCAGGACAAAACCGGCGTTGAATGCGATGCGGTGCGCGAGGTATTACCCGTGCGAGCATCGGCACGCCTTGCAGTTGCGTTCTGTCAAGAATCCGGCCGGCGATCAGGCATCGCTTTTGAGAGGGGCGGTCCAAGGAGCTTCCAACCCGGTGCCATTTCGACTACATTGAGGCGGTCCCCAGCGAAATCGGGTTCCGCCATGATAAACTTGACAATCAATGGTGAACAGAAATCTTTCGACGCTCCGGCCGACATGCCGCTGCTCTGGGTTCTCCGCGATGTGCTCGGTCTGACCGGAACGAAATTCGGCTGCGGCATCGCGCAATGCGGCGCCTGCACAGTGCATATCGACGGCAGGCCGGTACGTTCCTGCATGCTGTCCGTCGGCGCGGTAGGCGATCGCGCCGTTACCACCATCGAAGGCATCGGTGCGTCGCCGGTCGGCGCAAGAGTGCAGAAAGCCTGGCTCGATCTCGAAGTGATCCAGTGCGGCTATTGCCAGTCCGGCCAGATCATGTCGGCGGCGGCGTTGCTGGCAGGCACACCCAATCCGGATGATTCCGACATCGACGCCGCGATGGCGGGGAATATCTGCCGCTGCGGCACCTATGTGCGCATCCGCGCCGCGATCAAGCAAGCTGCTTCCCAACGTCAATCGTAGGAGCGGACCATGGCAGTTGCCCAGAAGGTGTCCGACGGCGTTTCACGCCGCGCCGTACTGACCGGCGGTTTGGCGGGCGGGTTTCTGCTCGCGTTCCATCTTCCGGTGCGCGCGGTCAACGAGCCCACGCAGCCTCCGGACGACCCGGCCGGCAAGTTCGCGCCGAATGCCTTCATCCGCATCGATCATTCCGGCAAGACAACGCTGGTCATGCCCCAGGTCGAGATGGGACAGGGCGTCTATACTTCGATAGCAATGATTTTGGCCGAAGAACTCGATGCCGATTTTGCGCAAGTGACGCTGGAGCACGCGCCGCCGAACGACAAGCTCTATGGCAACCCGACCTTTGGCCTTCAGGTCACCGGCAATTCCAACTCCATTCGATCGTTCTGGAAGCCGTTGCGCAACGCGGGCGCCAGCGCGCGCGCCATGCTGGTGCAGGCTGCCGCGCAGCAATGGCAGGTCGAGCCCGCAAGCTGCACCGCATCGAATAGCCAGGTGCTGCATGCGGACAGCGGGCGCAAGCTTGCCTATGGCGAACTGGCGGATGCCGCGAATGCGCAGACACCGCCGAAGGATGTTCCGCTCAAGGATCCCAGGGACTTCACCCTGATCGGCAAACCGCTGAAGCGCCTCGACACGCCGGACAAGGTCAACGGCAAGGCCATCTACGGCATCGACGCGATGCTTCCCGGGATGAAGTTCGCAACGCTGGCGGCATGTCCGGTGTTCGGCGGCAAGGTCGGCACCGTCGACGACAGCGCCGCCACGAAAATTCCGGGCGTGCAGAAGGTCGTGGTGCTGGACGATATGGTCGCGGTGATCGGCGATCACATGTGGGCAGCGAAGAAAGGTCTCGATGCCCTGGTCGTGACCTGGAACGAAGGCGCCAACGCGCGCGTCAGTTCGAAAGATATTTGGGACGATTTGCGCGCGGCGAGCGAAAAGGATGGCGTGGTCGCAAAATCCGAAGGCGATATCGCCAAGGGGCTCGCCACCGGCGACAGGCTTGATGCGTCGTACGAGCTGCCGTTTCTCGCGCACGCGACGATGGAGCCGTTGAACTGCACCGTTCATCTCAAGCCCGACTCCTGCGAAATCTGGGTCGGTACCCAGGTCATGACGCGGGTGCAGTCGGAGGCGGCGAAGGCCGCTGGACTGCCGGTCGAAAAGGTCACCGTGAACCAGCATCTGCTGGGCGGCGGTTTCGGCCGCAGGCTGGAGCCTGACATGGTGGTTGCGGCGGTTCGCATCGCCAAGCAGGTCGACGGGCCGGTAAAGGTGGTGTGGACCCGCGAGGAAGACATCCAGCACGACATCTATCGCCCGGTCTATCGCGACACCATCGCTGCGACCCTGTCCGACGGCAAGATCGTCGGCTGGAAATATCGCATCGCCGGTTCGGCCATTCATGGCGCGCTGGCTGCCGCCGGCGTTCCAGAAGGGCATCGACATCGACGCCGTCGATAGCGCGGTCGACATGCCCTACGACATCCCCAACATCCATGTCGAATATGTGCGGGCCGAGCCGCCGGCGGTGCCGACCGGGTTCTGGCGCGGCGTCGGTCCCAACAACAACGTGTTCGCCATCGAATGCTTCATGGACGAGCTGGCGCGCAAGGCGGGCAAGGATCCGGTCGAGTTCCGCCGGCCGATGCTTGGGAACCAGCCGCGCTTTCTCGCGGCGCTCGATCTTGCGGCCGAAAAATCCGGTTGGGGCCAAGCGCTGCCGGCGCGCGTCGGTCGCGGCGTCTGCGTGCAGCCGTCGTTCGGCAGCTTCATCGCGACCGTGGTGGAGGCGGAAGTCGACGAGCAGGGCGAGGTGCATTTGCGCCGCGTCACATCAGCGGTCGATACCGGCATCGCGGTCAATCCCGACACCATCATGGCGCAGCTCGAAGGTGGGCTGATCTTCGGCCTGACCGCAGCGCTCTATGGCGAAATCACCATCGACAAGGGGCGGGTCCAGCAATCCAACTTCAACGACTACCGCATGCTGCGCATCGACCAGGCGCCGAAGATCGAGGTTCACGTCATCAAGAGCGGTGAGGCGCCCGGCGGCATCGGCGAGACCGGCGTCACCGCGGGGCCGCCGGCGCTGCGCAACGCGATCTATGCCGCGACCGGCGTCGCGCTTGCGCAGGCTGCCGATCGACCGTACCCTGATAGCAGCAGGGAAAAAGGCATGAGCTCCGCCGCGCGCCGCATTCTCGTCAGCGTTGTCGTGATTGTGGTGATCGCGCTCGCGTCGGGCGTCTGGTTTATTCGCGGCCCCGGTCCGATGGCCTTCGCGGAAGGCCCGAAAGTGGCGCTGGCGGACTACAAAGGCGCCGATCCCACCGGCGTTCCGGCAGCGCTCGCCAAGGCGAGCCTGGTCGAGCGCGGCGAATATCTGGCGCGGGCGGCGGATTGCATGGTCTGCCACACCACCCAGGGCGGCAAGGAATATGCCGGCGGTCTCGGATTCAAGCTGCCGTTCGGCACGCTGTACTCGACCAACATCACGCCCGACAAGGACACCGGCATCGGCAATTACAGCGACCAGGACTTCCTCGACGCGGTTCACCGCGGCACCCGCCGCGACGGCGCGCGGCTTTATCCGGCGATGCCGTTTACATCCTACACCTACATGACCGATGCCGACGCGCTGGCGATCAAGGCCTATCTGTTCAGCCTGCGCGCCGGTGCACGCGGCGGCGCCCGAAAATACGCTGAGGTTTCCGTTCAACCAGCGCTGGGCGATGAATTTCTGGTCGGCGCTGTTCAATCCCGATACCCGCTTCGAGCCCGACACTTCGCAGAGTCCGGACTGGAACAGGGGCGCCTATCTTGCGGAAGCGCTGGCGCATTGCGGCGAATGCCATACGCCGCGAAACCTGGCCTTTGCGCTTGACAATCGCAGGAAATTTGCCGGCGCGGTGACGGCAGGCTGGCGCGCCTTCAACATCAGCTCGGACAAGAGCACCGGTATCGGCGCGTGGAGCGACGACGATCTCGTCTCCTACCTTTCGATCGGTCACGCGACCGGTCACGGCACCGCCGCAGGCCCGATGGGCGAGGCCGTGGACCAAAGTTTTAGCCAGTTGGCGCCGGACGACATCCGCGCTGTCGTGGCCTATCTGCGCAGCGTGCCTCCGATCGTTTCGACCGATCTGCCGGCGACGCTTGCACCGCCGGCGCCTGCGTCGCACAAAGAAGGCGGCGGCAGCGCGGACGCCCGCGGCAAAACCGTGTTCGAAGGCGCCTGCGTCAGTTGCCACGGCTGGACCGGCGAGAGTTCGACTATCGCCCTTTGCCACGCTGATCGGAGCCTGGGCGGTCAACGATCCCGACGCCACCAATGTCGCCCAGATCGTGATTTCCGGGACCCGGCGACATACGCCGGACGACGCCGTCTCGATGCCGGCCTTCGGCAACGCCTATTCCGACGTCGAGATCGCGGCAGTTGCCAATTACGTCACCGCACGCTTCGGCAGCAAGGGATCAAGCCTCACCGCGCAGGACGTGGCGGAATTGAGGAAGCAGGCGTCGCAATAGCGCGATGCATTTTCGCGCGTCGCTCACCGCACATCCCCCCGTTCGCTGCCGCATCTGGAGGCGCTGGTCTCGCGCTTCTAACCGACGTCGTTTGCCCCCGGTTCGGTGCGAAAGGTTGCCCGCGAGCGCACCGCCACCATATCAGAGCGTGACCAACCCGCTGGTCGCGGGTAGAATCGCCACTGCACCGCCAACCTCTTTTTTGGGTAGAATTCCTATGAACACGCATGATCGTAATCTCGCTGCGCCGATCGATCCGGTCAAACTTGACCGGCTCGCCGAGGTGGCGATCAAGGTGGGACTTCAGTTGAAAGCGGGGCAGGATCTGCTTCTGACCGCGCCGGCCGCGGCGCTCCCGCTGGTACGGAAGATCGCCGAGCACGCCTACAGGGCCGGTGCGGGTCTCGTTACCCCGATCCTGTCTGACGAGGCGGTCACGCTGGCGCGCTATCGGTTCGGACAGGACGACAGCTTCGACCGCGCTGCCGGCTGGCTCTATGAGGGCATGTCGAAGGCCTTCGCCGGCGACACCGCGCGGCTTGCCATCGTCGGCGACAACCCGATGCTGCTTTCCGGCGAAGACCCCGTGAAGGTCGCGCGCGCCAGCAAGGCCAATTCCATCGCCTACAAACCCGCACTCGAAAGAATCGTCGGTTTCGACATCAATTGGAACATCATCGCCTATCCGAGCGCGTCATGGGCGAAGCAGGTGTTTCCCAGAGATCCGGAGGATGTCGCGGTCGCGAAGCTCGCCGAGGCTATCTTCGCGGCATCACGGGTAGACAATGATGATCCGGTCGCAGCGTGGCAAAAGCACAATGCCGCGCTGCGGACCCGGACCGATTGGCTGAACGGACAGAGGTTCCATGCACTGCATTATTCCGGACCCGGCACGGACCTGACGATCGGACTTGCCGACGGTCATGAATGGCAGGGCGGCGCCTCGACCGCCAGGAACGGGATCACCTGTAACGCCAACATTCCTACCGAGGAGGTGTTCACGACCCCGCATGCCAGGAGAGTTGACGGGCGTGTCATCAGTTCCAAGCCGCTGTCCTACCAGGGTACGCTGATCGATGACATTGCGGTGCGGTTCGAACAGGGACGCATCGTTGAGGCCACGGCCGGGCGCGGCGAACAGGTCCTGAACAAGGTCCTGGATACTGACGAGGGGGCACGCCGGCTCGGCGAAGTGGCGCTGGTACCGCATTCCTCGCCGATCTCGAAAAGCGGACTGCTGTTCTTCAACACGCTGTTCGACGAAAACGCCGCCTGCCACATCGCGCTCGGCCAATGCTATTCCAAATGTTTCATTGACGGCGGCAGTCTCACTCCGGAACAGATCGCTGCGCAGGGCGGCAACAAGAGCCTCATCCATATCGACTGGATGATCGGCTCGGACAAGACCGACATCGATGGCATCCACGCGGACGGCAGCCGCACGCCGGTATTTCGCCGAGGTGAATGGGCCTGAAGTCGCTCGCGACGTGCGCGGGACGCGCGATAGAAAAGCTGCTTGCCCGGCGACTTCTGGAGCTTTGCGATCTGCATGCCGAGGGCGGACTGAACGATATTGAGCTCGCGCGCCAGTCCGATTTTAGCAGGGGTGGGAGCGTGGGTTGATCTCGCAACAGTGGATCACGCCGAACACGCCGATGGGCGCCACGCTGACCGGCGCCGGAGCCACCTTTCGGGTGTGGGCGCCGAGGGCGACCGCGGTCTATCTGTGCGGCCAGTTCAGCGGCCTCGCCCAATGGAATCCGGTACCCCCAAATCTGATGCGGGTCGATGCGCGTGGTTACTGGACCGGTTTCCTACCCGGCGCGAAGGACGGCGACCCCTACAAATTCTACGTCGTCGGCGTCGGCAGCAGCGGCTACAAGCGCGACCCTTATGCGCGCGAGCTCACCGCGGATCCGCCGTTTCCAAACTGCAACTGCATCATCTGCGACCCCGAATCCTATCTCTGGCACGATCAGGCATTTGTTAACCCTGATTACTCCAACATGATTGTCTATCAGCTGCATGTCGGAGCCTATGCGCCGCGAGCGCCCGGCGCGACCGGCACATTTCTCGACGTCGTCGAAAAGATCGAGTACCTCGCGGCGCTCGGCGCCAACGTCATCCAGCTTTTGCCGATCGACGAGGCTGAAACCGATCCGACGCTCGGCTACAACGGTTCGGACTATTTCTCGCCCGATACCAAATATGTCGAATTTGACGCCGGAAGGCTTCAATCTCACCTCGCGACGGTCAATCGGATGCTGGTCGCGTGCGGCCAGCCGCCGCTCGCCGACACAAGTCAGTTCATACCCGGCCCGAATCAACTGAAGCTCCTGGTGGATTTGTGCCACCTCTACGGGCTCGCGGTGGTGTTCGACGTCGTCTACAATCACGCCGGCGGCTTCATGGGGGACGACGAGGCAACCTACTTCTGGGATCGGTTCTCGGATCCAGACAATAACAACTCGCTTTACTTCACCGACAAGGGCTGGGCCGGAGGATTGTCCTTTGCCCTTTGGAGCGAGGATGTTCGCCAGTTCATCATCAACAACGCGGCATGCTACTTTGACGAATACCACATCGACGGGCTGCGTTACGACGAGATCAGCGCGCTGCTCAACCTGAATCAGGGCAGCGGTTTCAGCTTCTGTCAGGACATTACCAATACAGTTCGCTGGAAGCGCCCGCGCTCGCTGCAAAATGCGGAACACTGGCCGGTCGCGTCTGAAATCACCGAGGCGCCTCCGCAGGGCGCCGGGTTTGACGTGATTCAGCACGACGGCTTGCGCATCAGCCTGCGCAACGCCGTCGCGCAGGCATCCCACGGGGGCGGCGCCTCCCTCAACCTGTCGTCCGTCGCCTCGAACATCAACGCCTACGCCGTCTCGGAGGCATGGAAGGCCGTCACCTGCATCGAAAATCATGACATCGTCAAGGACGGCACCGATCTCAGGATTGCGCGATTGGCGGACGGATCCAATGCGCGCTCCTGGTATGCGCGCAGCCGGGCGCGCGTTGCATCGGCGCTGCTGCTGTTTTCGCCCGGCATCCCGCAGATTTTCATGGGCCAGGAGTTTCTGGAGGACAAGCAGTGGAGCGAAGTTCCGAGCTCCCCGCTTCATATCTGGTGGGATGGCTTAAGCTCGGGCGATCAGTCGATGGTCGATCATCTTCACTTTATGCGCGATGCGATCGGCGCGCGCTGGACCCATCCCGCGCTTCGCGGTTCCGCGGCTCGACCGTTCTACGTCAACGAAACAGATCGCGTGATCGCGATTCACCGCTGGCTCGAGGGGAGTGGGCGGGATGTCGTCGTCGTCGCCAGTCTGAGCGATACGACTTACGCCAATTACGAAATCGGCTTTCCGCGCGGCGGACATTGGTTCGAAGCCTTCAACTCCGATGTCTACGATCACTGGGTCAACCCCTTGGTCGCCGGCAACGGCGGGCAGATTGACGCCGGCGGCACTGCCCTTCATGGCTTTCCGGCATCGGCTGCATTGGTCATCCCCGCCAACGGCGTCCTGTTGTTTACGCTCGACGCCGGAGGCTAGGCTCCCGGCAGCCATGCTGCGGTCCTTTAGCCATGGCTCGCGATCAGGCATCTCTCTCTTGATGCTCAGATTCGAAACCCGGACCATCCTCGGAACCTCTCCGAAGCGCTTAGGTTAGTTCTGACGAGGAGCTCGCCTGTCGCAATGTCGGCTGCCAACCTATCTTCGCCAAGCGGTGCGGCGGTGAAAACCGATATCCCCGCACGGCTCGACAGGCTGCCCTGGAGCCGCTTTCATCTCCTCGTCGTCGTCGGTCTCGGTGTGACCTGGATTCTGGACGGGCTTGAGGTCACCATTGTCGGTGCGCTGGGACCGGCGCTGCAGAACCCTCTGACGCTGCATCTTTCAAGCGCAAACCTGGGCGCCGTTGCCTCGTTCTATGTCGTTGGCGCGGTAACCGGCGCGCTTGTCTCCGGCTGGGTGACCGACCGCTTCGGACGTCGACTGGTGTTTTATGCGACGCTGATCGTCTATCTCGCCGGCGTCCTGTTGAGCGCGCTGGCCTGGAACTTCTGGAGCTTTGCGCTGTTCCGGATGCTGACCGGCATGGGAATCGGCGGCGAATATGCCGCCGTCAATTCGGCGATCGACGAATTGATTCCGGCAAAATATCGCGGCCGCATCGACCTCATCGTCAATGGCAGCTTCTGGGTGGGGGCCGCGGCCGGTGCGGCAGTCACGCCCTTGCTGCTCGATCAGAGCCTGTTTCCGGTCAACGCCGGCTGGCGACTCGGATTCGGGATCGGAGGCGTGCTCGGACTTTCGATCCTCCTGCTCCGACGCTTTGTGCCGGAAAGCCCAAGATGGCTGGTGACGCATTGTCGAAGCGAGGAGGCCGACCGAACCGTCCGGGAGATAGAAGCCGACGTCGCATCATCGAGCGGGGAAGCGCTTTCCCCCGTAGCGGGCGGCGGTCTCACCGTGCACCCGAGAAGGTCGTTCGGCCTCGGCATGATCTTCGCGTCCATGCTCGGGAAATACCGGATGCGGAGCGTTTTGGCGCTGACCTTGATGGTGGCGCAGTCGTTTCTCTACAATTCGGTCTTTTTCAGTTACGGGCTGATCCTGTCTCACTTTTATCACGTGCCGGAGCAGCGAGTTGGATTCTATTTGCTGCCGCTGGCGCTCGGCAATTTCTGCGGTCCGCTGTTGCTCGGCACCTTGTTCGATATCATCGGACGCCGGAAGATGATCGCGGCGACATTTGCAATCAGCGGCCTTCTGCTGCTTGTCACCGCGCTGCTGTTTGGAGCGGGGGTTTTGTCGGAGGTGACGCAGACCGCCGCATGGCTGTTGATTTTCTTTTTTGCCTCGGCTGCGGCAAGTTCGGCTTACCTTACCGCCAGCGAAATATTCCCGCTCGAGACCAGAGCGCTGGCGATTGCCTGTTTTTACGCGCTGGGGACCGCGATCGGGGGCGGCCTCTCGCCGCTGCTGTTCGGCTGGCTGATCGAGTCCGGATCGGGCTGGATGGTGAGCATCGGATATGCGCTGTCCGCGCTGCTGCTTCTGATTGCAGCGGTGACCGAGTGGAAGCTCGGTATCGACGCGGAGGGAAAGTCGCTGGAAGACATCGCCAGTCCGCTCTCCAGCCAGGGCTGAAGAGCTTTCGATTATCCGCATTTTTCAGTGCGTGATCCGCCAGATCGTGCCGTTGCCGTCTTCGGACACCAGAAGCGCGCCGTCGTGCGCGACGGCCACGCCGACAGGCCGTCCCCATACGTCGGAATCGTTGGCGACAAACCCGGTGACGAAGTCCTGATATTCGCCGGTCGGTACGCCGTCCTTGAGACGAATGCGGATGACTTTGTAGCCGGTGCGTTTGGACCTGTTCCACGAGCCGTGCTCGGCCGCGAAGGCGTCGCCGCGGTATTCGGGCGGAAACGCGCTGCCATTATAGAACGTCAGCCCCAGCGACGCCGAATGCGCCTGGAGCAGAACATCGGGAACGGTGACTTTGCCCTTCAGGTCGGGGCGTTCGCCGAGGTGCCGTGGATCTTCGTTATCGCCGATATAGAACCAGGGCCATCCATAGAACGCTCCTTCACGCACGCGGGTGACATAGTCCGGAACCAGATTGTCGCCGAGGCCGTCGCGCTCGTTGGTCGAGCAATACACGTCTCCGCTGGTGGGATGAACGGCGAGGCCCACGCAATTGCGGATGCCGGTGGCAAAGACCCCGGCATTGTTGCCGTCGGGATCGAAAGCGAGCACGGCTGCGCGGTCGGTCTCGCGTCCCCAACTGGCGCCGAGCGCATGCTGACTGCTCCATGACTGCAATCCACCCGGCGGCGGATCCTTGCCTTCTGCGTCATTGCTGCCGGAGCCGACCGACACCAGCATCCGGCTGTCGCCGTTGGTGAAGACGATATCGCGGGTCGAGTGTCCCGATCCATGGGGCAACTCGGCAACGACGGCTTCAGGCTCCCCCGTGGCTTTGAGATCGCCGGTCTTGTAGGGAAAGCGAAAGACGCTGTCGGTATTGGCGACGTAGACCCATTGCGGATCGTTGCCGCTTGGGAAGAACGCGATGCCGAAGGGCGCGTTGAGACCGCTTGCGTAAACGCTGTTGGCGGAAGGTTTTGAGTCACCGTCGGCGGCGCGCAAGATGCGAATGGTGCCGGCCCTGGTCTCGGCGACGAAGATGTCGCCGTTGGGAGCCACCCGCATTTCGCGTGGTCCGCTCAGTCCCTCGGCGAACAATGCGATCTTGAATCCGGCGGGAACCTGCGGGACGGCAGACCGGGGGCGCGCGGCGACATGAGAGACGTTGGCGGAGGAGGGCGTTGCCCCGGGCTTCGGCAAATCCTGAGGTCTGATCAGCCGGCTCACGCCGGGTTTGTCGGCGCGCCAGTCGCCGAAGGCGGCAGGCCCCGCCAGCGCTTCCGATTGGGCCAAGGCACGGCCAACGCCGGTGACAGCGAATATCGCTAGTAGCCAACGTATGGCGCAATGGCATAACCGCATGATCCCTCACTTTTCGTATCATCGTATGGTGCGGATTACCTAACCTCGTCTCGCAAGCCGGCAACCTGGATACGTTCAGCGCGAAGATCACGAAGAGGTCAACGAATGCTGCTCATCGTGCTACAAAATGTGACAGGAACATCTCGACCGCCGCCCTGACATGCTTGCGCATTTCGACTGTGGTCACCGGCTTTGCCGGCTGGCCGATCAGACAATGCAGATGATGATGTGAGACGACCGCGCCAAGGAACAGCTTTGCAGCCCGTTGAGGATCAGGGCAGCGGAGCTGTCCGCGGCGCGTTGCGGAACGTAAATACCCGGTCAGGCGTTCCAGTGTCGCGCCCGGTCCCAGGCTGTAGAAGATGCCGGCCAACTCCGGCGCACGATGGGTCTCGGCAACCACAATGCTGAGCAGCGACGAGGCATCGCGCATCGATACCAGCCGCATCAGGCTCATTCCGAGCTCCATGAGCACCTTTTCCGGAGGCTCGTCGCTGGCGAGGGCGCTTTGCGGGCCGGCGATCGCCGCGGCCCTCGCGCTGATCAGTTCCGCGAACAGCGCCTCCTTGCTGGCAAAGTGGCGGTAGAGCGTCTCCTTCGAGCCTCCCGCTTCCGACGCGATCATTTGCATCGTGGTTTCGGCAAATCCATGCTTCAGGAACAGGCGCTCGGCGACGCCGGCCAGTTCCGTTCTACGCTTTTCTCCTCGCGGAATCCTTCGAACGATTTGAGGTCTCGGTCGTGCCATCTGATCTCTTGGATTGGCCTGCGCCGGTTGACTTCGACGGACCCTATTTTATAATACGAACCGACAAGTTCGGTTAAGTTTTCCGGCGTCTTCGCCGGCTCCGGCGAACACACCGACGGAGCGGGATGTAGATGGCCGATAGTGATACCGACAAGGTTGCCGCAAGTCACGATGATACGACGCGGCCCGGCGAGAGTAACCGGCGATCCGCAGCAAAGAGCGGCGACAAAGGCACAGGTCCGGGCGAGGACGATTCGCTCGACAAGGAAAAGGACAAGGACGAGGCCAGGGACGACGCCGACGAGGAGACCCGCCAGAAGCGCCGCCCACGAATCATGACGATCGGTGCGGCCATCGTTGTCCTGTTGATCGCCGGCGGTCTTTACTACTGGATCACGACCCGCAATCTCGAAAGCACCGATGACGCCTACACCGATGGTCGCGCGATCACCATTGCGCCGCAGGTTTCCGGCGTGGTGCTGTCGCTCGACGTCAACGACAACCAGTTCGTCAAGAAGGACCAGTTGCTGATCCACATCGACCCGCGGCAATTCATCAACGACCGCGATCAGGCCGAAGGTGCGTTGGCGACGGCGAAGGCGCAATACGAGGGACTGCAACTCGGCGCCGAGATCGCGCGCAAGAATTTCCCGGCGCAGCTTCAGCAGGCACAAGCGCAGCTTGCCAATGCCAAGGCCAACCTGTTCAAGGCCCAGGCCGACTACGACCGTCAGAAGAGCCTGCCGAAGGCGGCGACGACGCAACAGGAGGTCGATGCCGCCACGGCCGCACTCAAGCAGGCCGAAGCACAGGTGGCGCTGGCCGACGCGCAAGTCGTTCAGAATTCGCCGGTGCCGCAGCGGATCGGCGAGAGCGACGCTCAGGTCGGACAATTGAAGGGGCAGATCGAGCAGGCCCAGGGAAAGCTCGATCAGGCCAATCTCAATCTGTCATGGACGCTGGTCAAGGCGCCGCAGGACGGCTGGATCACCAAGCGCAACGTCGAGGCCGGCAATTACGTTACGGCCGGGCAGCAGATCTTCTCGATTGTAGCACCGGAAGTCTGGATCACCGCGAACTTCAAGGAGAGCCAGCTCGCCGACATGCGCAAGGGCCAACCCGTCAGGATCACGGTCGACGCTTATCCGGCGTTGGATCTGCGCGGTCATGTCGACAGCATCCAGTTGGGATCGGGCTCCAAATTCACGGCTTTCCCGCCGGAGAACGCAACCGGCAACTTCGTCAAGGTCGTGCAGCGCGTGCCGGTCAAGATCGTGATCGACAGCGGCCTCAAACCCGACGTTCCGCTGCCGCTCGGAATCTCCGTCGAACCGACGGTGACCGTCAGATGAGCGCGGCCGAAGCTGCGGGCCATGGGCCGGAGGCCGCCTGGAAGGCCGCGTACAATCCGTGGCTGATCGCGGTGTCGGTGACGCTCGCGGCTTTCATGGAAATCCTGGACACCACGATCGTCAATGTGGCGCTGCCGCATATCGCCGGCAGCCTTTCCTCGAGCAGCGACGAAGCGACCTGGGCGCTGACCTCTTATCTGGTCGCCAACGGCATCGTGCTGACGATTTCGGGATGGCTCAGCGATCTGTTCGGGCGCAAGCGGTATTTCATCATATGCATCGCGATGTTCACGGTCTGCTCGTTCCTGTGCGGGACCGCGAACAGTCTGGCGCAGCTTATCATCTACAGGCTGGCCCAGGGCTTCTTCGGCGGCGGGTTGCAGCCCAACCAGCAATCGATCATCCTCGACACGTTTCCCCCGGCCAGGCGCGGCGCAGCCTTCGGCGTGACGGCGATCGCCACCATCGTTGCGCCGGTGCTTGGCCCGACGCTCGGCGGCTACATCACCGATCAGGCCAGCTGGCGCTGGATCTTCTTTCTCAACATACCCGTCGGTGTGCTCGCGGTGTTTCTGGTCTCGGTTCTGGTCGAGGATCCGCCCTGGGTGAAAAACAGGAGGAGCCGCGGCATCGACTACATCGGCCTGTCGCTGATTACGCTCGGACTTGGGTCGTTGCAGATCATGATGGACCGTGGCGAGGACGAAGGCTGGTTTCAGTCCAACTTCATCTGGGTGATGGCGTTGATCGCCTTCCTCGGTATCCTGGGTGCCATCGGATGGCTCCTGACGGCGCGGAAGCCGATTGTCGATCTCAACGTGTTCAAGGATCGCAATTTTGCGGCGGGTTGCATTCTGATCGGCGCCATGGGCGCTATCCTTTATGCGAGCGCCGTCATCATCCCGCAATTCGCCCAGCAGAACCTGTCGTATACCGCCACCTGGGCCGGGCTCGTGCTGTCGCCCGGCGGCGTGATGGTGATCGTGCTGATCCCGATTGTCGGCAGGCTGATGACGGTGCTGCAGACCCGCTACGTCATCGCCATGGGTTTCACCATCATGGGGCTGGCGTTGCTTTATTCCAGCACGCTTACGCCGAACATCGATTTTCGAACCCTGGTGCTGATGCGGACCAGCCAGACCGCCGGCCTCGCTTTCCTGTTTGTACCGATCAGCACCGTTGCCTATCTGACGCTGCCGCGCCGTCTCAACGGAGATGCGACCGCGATGTTCTCGATGTTCCGCAACGTGTTCGGTTCGATCGGCATTTCGCTTGCAACCGCGCAGGTCACGCAACGCTCGCAGGTCCATCAGACCTATTTGTCGCAATGGGCAAGCCCGTTCCACCAGCCCTACCAGGCCTTGATCGCGACCTACGAACATAGCCTGCGTTCGCTGGGACGCGCAGGCGCCGCCGTGCATACCGTCGCCGTCGGGCAAGTCTATTCGGCATTCCGCACCCAGGTGACGATCCTGGCCTATTCCGACGTGTTTTATTATTGCGCCACCGTTGCCTTCATCGTGGTACCCTTCTGCTTCCTGCTGTCGCCCAAGACCGGCGGCGGCGGCGCTCCAGGCGGAGCCCATTGATGGACTTCCGAATGGTCAGGAACGTGCTGGCCGCGATGGGCTCGTGCGCCCTTGTCGCGGGCTGCACCGTTGGTTCCAATTTTGTGCGGCCCGATCCGAACCTTCCGGAGGTGTCGTTCCTTGGCGACAACGGGCAGGCTGTGCCTGGTGCGCGGTTGCCGGCGCCGACCGATCCGATCTGGTGGAACGTTTTTCGCGATCCCGTCCTCACCAACCTCGAACAGCGCGTTGCCGCGGCCAATCTCGACGTCCGGACCGCTACGCTGCGTCTCGCCGAGAGCCGTTTCCAGCGCGGCGTGGTCGCCGCTGCCGAACTTCCGTCGCTCAACAGCGACAACAAGTACCAGCGCGAGCAATACAGCAAGAACGGCATCGTCAGTCTGATCAGCGGTCTGCTTGGACCCACGGCGGGCGGCGGCGTCGCCCTGAATCCGATCAACGAATTCAACAGCGGCTTCGACGCTTCCTGGGAACTGGACCTCTGGGGCAGGGTACGCCGGCAGGTCGAAAGCGCCGACGCCCAGGTCGATCAGGCCGCGGACCAGCGCCGCGATGCATTGGTCTCGACCCTGGCCGAACTTGCGCGGGACTACATGCAGCTTCGCGGCGTGCAGGCCCAGATCGAGATCGCCAGCGACAATTTGAAGGTCGATCGCGATATCCTGGAACTGGTGCAGGCGCGCCAGCAGCACGGGTTGCAGAACGGTCTCGATGTCGAGAATGCCGCCGCCCAGGTCGAATCTCGTCCGCGCGCAGATTCCGCAGCTGCTGCAGCAGGAATCACAATACATCAACGCGCTGAGCCTGCTGATGGACCAGCCGCCCGGAGCGCTCAAGACCGAACTCGGCTCGCGTCCGTCCGCCCGCACCGGCCCGCCGCGCATTCCGCTCGGCATTCCCTCTGAACTCGCCCGCCGACGTCCCGACATCCGCGCCGCAGAGGACCAGCTGCATGCTGCGACCGCGAACACCGGCGTCGCCATCGGCGAATTCTATCCCAAGGTGCAATTGAACGGCACGGTCGGCTTCGATTCGCTCGAAATCAAGAATTTGTACGACGCGAGTTCGCTGCAATACATGGTCGGCCCCCAGGTCACGCTGCCGATTTTTGCCGGCGGCCGCCTGCGCAGCACCCTCAAGCTGCGTGAAGCGCAGCAGCAGGAAGCCGCCATCGCCTACCGCAAGACCGTCCTGCAGGCCTGGCACGACGTCGTCAACGCGCTGGTCGCGCACCGTCTCGAGCAGAACCGCCGCGCCAGGCTGCGGTCGCAGTCCGAACATTCCCGCGCCGCGCTCGGGCTTGCCCGCACCCGCTACAGTGACGGGGTCGTGGATTTTCTGACCGTGCTCGACGCGGAACGGTCCTTGCTTCAGGCGGAACAGCAATACGCGACCAGCACCACCAACGTTTCGCTCGACCTGGTGCAGCTGTTCAAGGCGCTTGGCGGCGGCTGGGAAACGGCATTTCCGGATGTGCCGTCCGAGACCGCGGCGGTACCCGTGGCGGGGGTTGCGGTCGATGCTGCGCTGACCGAGGCGCATTGATGGTGCGGCGTGGTGTGAAGGCCTGACGCGATGTCGCGTCAGTAAGCGGCAAACAGGAAATCCGGTTCATTGCGCTGCTTCTCGATGAAATTGACCGGAACGCCCTTGCTGAGCATCCCGGCCAGCCGCTGCGCATCCCAATTGGTCAGCCGAACGCAGCCGTGCGATTCGGATTTTCCGACCAGCGATGGCTCAGGCGTGCCGTGGATTCCATAGCTGGGTTTGGACAACGCTATCCATGTCGAACCCAGCGGGTTGTTGGGGCCGGGTTTGAGGTCGAAGGGTTTTTGCGTGTCGACCTCCCTGAAGCGAAATTTGGGATTGTAGTGGTAGGAAGGCTCGGACTCGATCAAGGTCACTTTCAGCGTTCCGGACGGAGTTGGCTTCTCGTCGCTGCCGACCGAGGCCGGAAAGAACGCCACCAGTTCGCCGCTGCTCGAATAGGCGCGGACGGTTTGCCGGTCCTTGTCGACGTCGACACGCGCCACGGCCGCCGGTTTCCTCCCGGTCATGACGTTGGCGACGACGATCCTCTCTCCGGCCTGTGCCGAGGATATGTCCGGATTAAGCGCTGCCAGCAGCTCCTCGCTCATGTGAAACTTCTCGGCGAGGGCTTCGCGCAGACTGGCGTAACCCAAAGTCTTCAGGCCCTTCATATCCTCCATCTTCGCGGGCAGCTGGGCGAACGGGCCTTTGGTATCTTCCCTGGTGACGACGTATTCCGTCAGCACGGGGTCCGTGGAGGATGCCGCCAGTTGCGACCATAACTCCGGACTCCAGGTGAGATTCTCCGGCAGGCCGTGTGCTTCCGCAAAAGCATGCAGCATTTCGTCAAAATTGCCGGAAGTTTTCCCGTTGATCTCGCCCGGAGATATGTTGGACCGATCCAACAAGATCTGGGCTTTGACGATGTCGGGATGAATCTGGTCGTCCGGCGTCAGTTCGGCAAATTCGGCTGAATTGACCGCACCCGGATCGATCGCGAATGCCCATGCCGGAGCCGGCAGTAAAGCCATGACCAGAAGCGCGGCCGCTCGGCATTGAGCATGGTCGGGACCCGGAAAGCATAAGGCGCTGCACCATCAGCGGAGAACCAAACTCACAAACTATAAGGCCAGCCGCCCCCGGCGCGTCAACTCAACTGTCGGGGAGGTTTGCACGCTGTCGAGCTTAACCGCCTGCCGGCCATCTGGTTCGACCGATGATTCGAACATTGGTCTAATTATTCCTATCGGTATATTTTGGCTGTCGGTCCGGTGTTGACGCCGCACGACGCATGGGGCGCATCTTCGATGGCAAATCTCTGGGCTCGCAAATCCACCGCGGCGTTGGCGCAAGAGGCGGCTCGAACCGACGGCGTGGACGGGGAGCCGCGGCCTCTGAAGCGTTCACTGACCGCCCTCAACCTGGTGGCGCTCGGAATCGGCGGTATCATCGGCGCGGGAATTTTCGTGCTGACCGGACACGCCGCCGCAACAAATGCAGGGCCCGCGGTCGCGCTTTCGTTTGTCCTTGGCGCCGTGGCGTGCGCATTCGCCGGATTGTGCTACGCCGAAATGGCATCGACTGTGCCGATCAGCGGCAGTGCGTACACTTACGCCTATGCCACACTCGGCGAACTGGTGGCCTGGGTGATCGGCTGGGACTTGATCCTCGAATACGCCGTGGGTGCCGTGACGGTCGCGATTGGCTGGTCTGGATATTTCGTCAGCCTCGCCAGGGATTTCGGGCTGAACCTCCCTGCACGGTTTGTGTCGTCTCCGTTTGCCTACGACGCCAAACAGCACGTTTGGTTGTTGACCGGCGCCGTCCTGAACCTCCCGGCGGCGGCCGTGATTGTGATCATCACGTTGCTTCTGGTTGCGGGCATACGCGAAGCGGCGCGATTCAATAATTTCATTGTAGCGGTCAAGCTTGTCGTGATTGCACTGTTTATCGTCTGCGCCGTACCCGCCTTCAGCACGGCGAACTGGGTTGCGGCGAGTAACCCCGCGGGGGCTTTTATCCCGCCGAACGCGGGTTTTGGCGTATACGGCTGGTCAGGTCTGGTGCGCGGCGCGGCGGTGGTGTTTTTTGCCTATATCGGATTCGATGCGGTCTCGGCGGCGGCACAGGAGACCAAAAATCCGATGCGGGATATGCCGATCGGCATTCTGGGCTCGCTGCTGGTGTGTACGATTCTGTACGTCGCCGTTGGCCTGGTTCTCACCGGGATCGTGCCATTCGATAAGCTGAACGTTCCCGATCCGATTGCGGTGGGCATCGATGCGGCGGGGGTCGGCTGGCTTTCCCCGTTTATCAAGGTCGGAATCATCTTCGGCCTGACCTCGGTCATTCTGGTCATGCTCCTGGCGCAGCCCAGAATTTTCCTCGCCATGGCGCACGACGGATTGCTTCCCGAGGTGATGGCGAAGATACATCCGCGGCTCCAGACGCCGTATGTCGCGACGATCTCGACCGGCGTCGTCGTCGCGGCCCTGGCGGCACTGCTGCCGATCGGGCTGGTCGGCGAGCTCGTGAGCATAGGGACCTTGTTCGCGTTTGCCGTTGTGTCCCTTGGCGTGCTGGCGTTGCGCATCGCCGAGCCCGGGCTTGCCCGTCCGTTCAAAACCCCTGCGGTCTGGATTGTTGCCCCGGCTGGCGCTGCGACCGCCATCTTCCTTATGTTCGGCCTGCCGCTCGACACCTGGATCAGGCTGGCGGTGTGGCTCGCGATCGGACTTGTGATCTACTTTGCCTATGGGGCGCGCCACAGCCGGATCATGGCCGACAGGTGAGTTGGCCAAGCGTTGGTTAGCGATATCCGGCGGCCTGCAGTTCGAAAAGTTCGGAATAGCGGCCCGACTGCGCCAGCAGTTCGTCATGGGTGCCGGCGGCCTCGATGCGACCGTCGGCGAGAACGAGAATGCGGTCGGCCATGCGCACGCTGGAGAAGCGATGCGAGATCAGGATCGCGGTTTTTCCGGAGCTGAGTTCCTTGAAGCGCTGAAACACCTCGAACTCCGATCGCGCGTCCAGCGCTGCGGTCGGTTCGTCGAGGATCAGCACCGCGGCTTCCCGCATATAGGCGCGCGCGATCGCGATTTTCTGCCATTCTCCGCCGGACAGTTCCACGCCGTCCTTGAACCGCTTGCCGACCATCTGCTGATAGCCGCGGCGGCAATCTGGCGATCACCTCATTGGCCTGGCTGCGCTTGGCCGCGCGTTCGATGCGGCCGCGATCGTCGCGCGCCGCGATCTTGCCGACCGCGATATTGTCGCCGGCGCTGAGATTGTAGCGGACGAAATCCTGGAAGATGACGCCCATGTTGCCGCGCAGCGCTTCCAGATCGTATTCGCGCAGGTCATGGCCATCGAGCAGGATGCGGCCTTCGACCGGGTCGTAGAGCCGCGTCAGAAGTTTCACCAAAGTGGTTTTGCCGGCGCCGTTTTCTCCGACCAATGCCAGCACTTCGCCGGCGTGAAGGGTGAAGCTGAGATGGCGCACCGCCCATCGCTCCGAGGCGGGGTAGCGAAACCCGACGTCGTCAAACTCGAAACCGCGCTGAACCGGATCCGGAAAAGGTCGCGGATTGGCCGGCGACAGGATCTCCGGCTTGACCTCGAAAAACGAAAACAGGTCGTTGAGATAAAGCGCCTGGCTGGCGGTGCTGGAGAAGCTGGTCAGCAGTCCCTCAAGCAGCGTGCGCAGGCGGCGGAACGAACCGGCAAGGAAGGTCAGGTCGCCGACCGAGAATTCGCCGGTCAGCGTGCGCCAAGTGATGTAGGCATAGGCCAGATAATAGCCGATGGTGCCGATCGCGGTAAACAGTCCGCCCCAGCCGGCGCGCCGCACCGCGAGCCGACGATTTGCCGCGTAAAAGTCGGTCGCAAGGCGGATGTATCGATCGATCAGGAATCCGTTGAGGCCGAAGATTTTCACTTCCTTGGCGGTTTCCACGCTGGCGGCGGTCTGCCGGACATAGTCGAGTTCGCGCCGCTCCGGGGTGCGGACAAAATCCAGCGAATAGCTTTGGGCGTTGAAATGCGCCTCTCCGATGAAGGCCGGGACCAGGGCCAGAAACAGCAGGGCGATCAGCCACGGTGCATAGAAAATCAGGCCGGCGGCAAAACTGACCACGGTGACGATATCCTGCGCCTGACTGAACAATTGTCCCATCAGCGTCATTCTTCCGCTGGTCTGGCGGCGCGCCCGCTCCAGCTGGTCCTGAAATTCGGAGTCCTCGAAATCCTCGAGGTCGAGCTCGGCGGCGTGCTCCATCAGCCGTACGCTCGAGGCGTTGGTGACGCGCTCGGCGAGCAGGCTGTCGATCAGCGAGACCACGCGGCCAAGGATGTCGGCCAGCACCGCCAGCGCAAATTCGGAAACCAGCAGCAGCATCAGCCAGTTCAGCAGGCCGCTGCCGAGCCATAACCGCAGCGTTTCCGGCTTATGCGGCGCCTGCACCAGCAGCACGACATTGTCGATGATCAGCTTGCCGACGAAGAGGGTAATGACGGGCAAAACGGCTCGAACCAGCCGCAACAGCAGCGATGCCGCTGTCAATCCGGGGCTGGTGCGCCAAACCATCGTCAGGAAAGGGCGCAGATTCTTCAGGGCTCCGACACGCTCCTTGAGAGATCTGCTGGGTGACGCGGAAGACCTGAAAGCCGCCGGGCCCGAAGGCCGCCGGGGGTCTCGACCGCCATTGCTATATTGCCGCGGCATCAAAGGATTCCTGTGACCGTCGCAATCGGATAAATCGGTAGCGCAACCGCGTCATACCACCGGCGAACGGCCTCCATCGACATTGATGGCGGTGCCGGTAACGTAGGAACCGAGATCCGACGCCAGGAAGCAGGCCAGATTTGCAAACTCTTCGGCGCTGCCCATCCGGCCGAGCGGTACGCGCTTGGCGAGGTTGCGGGTGAAGTCGCCGAAATCGGTGTCGGGCGCGGTCGCAGCGTGCCTCTGCACCCATTGATCGCTGACAATGAGGCCGACCAGCAGCGCGTTGACCAGGATATTGTGCTCGCCGCCTTCGGAAGCCATGACCTTGGTGAGCGCCATCCCCGCCGCGCGCGATACCGAGGTCGGTGCCGATCGGGCGCCGGGCGCCTTGGCGAAGGTATTGAGCACGTTGATGATCCGACCCCAGCGGCGCTCTTTCATGCCGGGCCAGACCAGCCGGCTCATTCGGATCGCGGCGAACAGCTTGAGATCGAGGTCGTCCTGCCAGATTTCGTCGGTGACGGTCTCGAACGCCATGGCGCGCGATGTGCCGGCATTGTTGACCAGCACATCGACGCTGCCGAGGTCCGAAACGATCCGGCCATGCACGCTGCGGATATGTTCAGCTTTGGATACATCACAGATATAGTCTTTTACATTCAGACCTTCGCTTGTCAGCGACAGGCGAGCGGCCTCCAGCGCTTCGGCGCCGCGCGCCACGATCGCGACTTTCGCACCTGCTGTCGCAAAGGCCCGCGCCACCGCCAGCCCGATGCCCTTGCTGCCGCCGGTGACGACGGCAACCCTGTCATTCATATTCATGCGCATCCCGCTACCCATCATCCGAATTTCAAACACCCGCCTCACCCTACAATCCGGATCGTCAAACGCGAACCCTAAAGCGGGCCGGACGGGGCGGAGGCCGATACTTGTGATGCGGCACAGGAGTTCAGAGAAAATCTGGCGGCTGAAGCTGCCGACAAAGAAAAAGAGCCGTCCAGTGCGGGGACGGCTCAAAGTCGCAGCTTGGAATTTGCACCCCAGCGTTTGTGTACCGCCGTTACCTTGTTTGCGGCCTTACCACGTCAGCATAGGCGACGGGCCGTTGATTCGTCTGTGACCGCTGCACCACACCGGCGGCATTTCATACTTCGACGGGCAATTCAGGGGGGGCATCGAGCAACCCGTCCAGCACCAAAGCCGTCTGCAAGGTCACGTTCGCGGCGTACAGATACCGGGGTTCCTTCAGTGCCGAATCCAGCAATTTGACGGCGACCTTCCAATGATGCCTTTGGAGTTGATCCTCGGATAATCTGGAAAGGTAAACTCCGGCATGTCCTACCGTCGCAAGCGTGGTCCCGTCGTTGAGCGCCAACGCAATCGGGAGCGGGCTCGTGCTCGTGATCTGAAACGGTTGCATCCGCAGTTCTCTTACCCTCCGGCCAACTGGCGGCCGATTTCGTCTTGCCGTGCGGCTGCAAGGACACCTGTTCCCGGCGCCCGCATCCGGGCAAAACTTTCTTTTCCATATTTTTAATGGATTGTCTTGTACCTACCCCCGGGTTCGGCAGGCTCGAAGCCCACGGACAAGCCAGGTTCGGATAACGGAGGCGAAAACACAATCTTTCGTACATGCTTTCATACAGGTCCGTCCTTGAGTCCGCTGACCGACATTCCAATCGGTTCTGAATAAATCGCAATGACCTGACGTGAGGAGAGGAATGAGTTCATGAGCAAAGGTAGGGAAGTCGCCATGAAAAATATTCAACGCTACCGCGCCATGGGTTCTTTGTGCCGCCAGCGCGCGGTGTTCGACCCGCAGAACAGCTGGAAACATCTGGGCGACGCGGAGCGTTGGGAACATCTCGCTCACGCTGAAATCGCATTCCATTCCAGAGAACGCCATACCGACGGCTCAAGCGGCCCGGGCAAGTCCGGCGGCTCTTCAAACCCAAACAACACGGGATGGAAAACGACTGTCGCCGCGTAAGCACCCTCACGTGATGACCGGCGTATGCCATGGCGCCGAAAGGGGCGGAACATAAAGCCACGCCGCGATTTATTCATGACATCGCAGAAAGGAAGCGGCCATGAAAATTTCGACAATCGCACTGGCTACGGCCCTCGCGCTTTCCAGCACGTTCGCGCTTGCACAAAGCAGCGGCGGTTCGTCTGGAGCAGGTTCCGCTGCGGGCGGCGCTGCAGCGAGCGGCTCCACCACCGGCTCGTCAATGAGTGGAACCACGGGAAGCACGGCTGGTACGGGAAACGCGGCTCGCTCGACGGCCACGGGCCCGACTACCACCAGGAACCCGTCAGGAAGCACCGTCGGTGCGGGCACTTCGCCCAGCGGGTCAACGCTCGCGCCGACCGGTCCGGGCTCCGGCCTCAGCAAGTAGCTAACATATCGAGCATGTAGAGAAAGCCCTGCGAAATGCGGGGCTTTCTCATGTCGCCTTCCCGGAAGGCGACGACGCTTGAGAGATGGAATTCCTGCGGGATTTTCGCCCTGCGAAGGCGGTTTACCATTGCCGGTTGTATCGCTCACGCGGTAACTAGTCATGAACTTTGGCGTTTTGGGGGAAGCCGCTGTCGGGAATCGGTAAAAGCCTGGCGGAGCATGCGCATGTGAATTCTGCGCAGCGCCCTTTGAACTCATGCGTCGCTGCAGGCCGATCGGACTTGGGGATGCTTTCTATCAGGTTTCAGTGGCGCCACATCGGGCGTTTGACCACGATAGCGGTCTGCTCCCTGGCGCTCTCGGCCTGCAAGATCAGTATATTGGCGCCGCAAGGTCCGATCGGAGCCGCCGAGAAGTCGATTCTGATCAATTCCATCGCCATCATGCTGGCGATCGTTGCACCGACAATCGTCGCCATTTTTGGATTCGGCTGGTGGTTTCGCGCTTCCAACACCAGGGCGCACCACCTTCCGGAGTGGGCCTATTCGGGCCGCATCGAACTCGTCGTCTGGGCAATTCCCGCGCTGGTCGTCATGCTGCTTGGCGGCGTGGCATGGATCGGATCGCATGATCTTGATCCGGCGAAACCGATGGCCTCATCGCAGACGCCGCTCGAGGTACAGGTGGTGTCGCTCGACTGGAAATGGCTGTTCCTCTATCCCGACCAGAAGATCGCCACCGTCAACGCGCTCACCATACCCGTTGGCGTGCCGGTTCATTTCTCGTTGACGTCGGCAAGCGTCATGAACGCGTTCTTCATCCCGCAGCTCGGCAGCATGATCTACACCATGAACGGCATGACAACCCGGCTTAACCTGCAAGCCGACACCGCCGGGGTTTTTCATGGCCTGTCGTCTCACTTCAGCGGCGATGGATTTTCCGACATGCATTTTGCCGTCCATGCGGTCTCGCCGGCGGACTTCGCCGATTGGGTACAAGCGACGGGCAAGGCAGGGGCAACGCTCGACTCCCGCGGCTACACGCTGCTTGCCAGGCAGAGCATCAAGGTGACGCCGGCGAGCTACCGGCTCGACGATTCCGATCTCTTTCAGTCGATCGCGACGCAAAAGATACCGGCTGGTCCCGGACCGCAGGGCGAGCCGTCGATCTCGCCATCGAAAGACGCCGATGTTCGGTAAGTTGAGCTGGGCTGCCATTCCGCTCGATCAGCCAATCCCGATGGTCGCCTCCGGCGTCGTCGCATGCGCGATCCTCGGGGTTTTGGCCTGGGTATTCCTCAAGGGGCATTTTCCCTATCTGTGGCGCGAGTGGATCACCAGCGTGGACCACAAGCGCATCGGCGTGATGTATACGCTGCTGGCGCTGGTGATGCTGCTGCGCGGCTTTTCCGATGCCATCATGATGCGCGCGCAACAGGCGCTGGCTTTCCAGGCGCCGGGCTTCCTGCCTCCCGAACACTACGACCAGGTGTTTTCCGCGCACGGCACCATCATGATCTTCTTCGTCGCGATGCCGTTCATGATCGGCCTGATGAATTTCGCGGTTCCGCTTCAACTCGGCATCCGTGACGTGGCGTTTCCGACGCTGAATTCCGTCGGATTCTGGTTGACGGCGACCGGCGCGCTGCTGGTCAATATTTCGCTGCTGGTCGGCGAATTTGCACGGACCGGATGGCTGCCCTATCCGCCGCTGTCGGAAATCACTTACTCTCCCGGCGTCGGCGTCGACTATTATCTGTGGGCGCTGGAGATTTCCGGCGTCGGCACCCTGGTTTCCGGCATCAATCTCGTGACCACCGTGCTGAAAATGCGGGCGCCCGGCATGAGTTATCTGCGCATGCCGATGTTCTGCTGGACCACGCTCGCGACCAACCTTCTGATCGTCGCCGCATTCCCGATCCTGACGGCGACACTGGCAATGCTGCTGCTGGACCGCTACCTCGGCTTTCATTTTTTCACCAATGAAGCCGGCGGCAATGTCATGATGTTCATGAATCTGATCTGGGCCTGGGGTCATCCCGAGGTCTACATCCTGGTGCTGCCCGCCTTCGGTATTTTTTCGGAAGTGATATCGACATTCTCGGGAAAGCCGTTGTTCGGATACCGCTCGATGGTCGCGGCGACCATGGCGATCTGCATTCTGGCTTTCATGGTGTGGCTGCATCACTTCTTCACGATGGGCGCCGGCGCCGACGTCAATGCGATCTTCGGCATTGCCACCATGATTATCGCGGTTCCGACCGGGGTGAAGATCTTCAACTGGCTGTTCACGATCTATGGCGGCCGAATCCGCTATTCCGCGCCGATGTTGTGGTCGATCGGGTTCATGGTGACATTCATCCTGGGGGGAATGACCGGGGTGCTGATGGCCGTGCCGCCGGCGGATTTCATTCTGCATAACAGCCTGTTTCTGGTGGCGCACTTCCACAACGTGATCATCGGCGGCGTGCTGTTCGGCGCGTTCGCGGGCTACACCTACTGGTTTCCCAAGGCGTTCGGGTTCAGGCTCCATGAGCGGCTGGGTCAGGCGGCATTCTGGTGCTGGATCGTCGGTTTCTACCTCGCCTTCATGCCGCTCTACGTGCTCGGTTTTCTCGGCATGACGCGGCGGATGCAGCACTACGATGTGCCCGAATGGCATCCGTGGCTCGTCGTCGCGGCTGCCGGCGCGGCGTTGATCATGGCCGGCATCGTCCTGCAGATCGTCCAGTTGGCGGTGAGCATTCGCGATCGCGCGGTGCTGGCTGACAAGACCGGCGATCCCTGGGACGGGCGCTCGCTCGAATGGGCGACCGCCTCGCCGCCGCCCGCGTTCAATTTCGCGATTCTGCCCAGGGTATCCGGGGGGGACGCGTTTTGGGCCATCAAGCAACGCGCGCGGACAAGCGGCGGCGGCGAAGCGCCGCATTATGAAGCCGTCGAGATGCCGCGAAACTCGCCGACCGGTTTTATCTGCGCTTTCTTCGCAACGATCATGGGCTTTGCGCTGATCTGGCACATCTGGTGGCTGGTCGGCGCCGGCGCCGCGGGCGCATTCGCCACCTTCGTCGTGTTCGCGTGGCGCGACGAAGTCGAATACGTGATATCGGCAAAGGACGTTGAACGGATCGATCGCGCCAACATTGCCGAGCGCCACGCGGTTCTGGCCCAGGCGGGGCAGGCGACATGACCGCGGTGCCGTTCGACCATGCGGGCCCCCACCAGCCCGGCCATCACCGAAGCGGCGGACACGGCCATAGCGCGGCTCAAAGCGAGGGCGGATCGGCGCCGAAGCGGATCGTCGTCGGCTACGGGTTCTGGATTTTTCTGCTCAGCGACATCGTGATGTTCTCCGCCTTCTTTGCGACCTACGCCGTGCTGGTCGGCGCGACGGCGGGCGGGCCGAGCGGAGCCCAGCTGTTCGATCTTCGCAACGCCGGCATTGAAACGGCGTGCCTGCTCGCCTCCAGCTTTGCCTGCGGTCTGGCCAGCATTTCCGTCAGCGTCCGCAACAAATTGTGGTTCTACGTCGCGATGGCCGTGACCTGCCTGCTCGGCCTGTCGTTTCTGGCACTGGAGCTGAAGGAATTCGCATCGCTGGTGATGCGCGGGGACGGCCCGTCACGAAGCGCCTTCCTGTCGGCGTTCTTTACGCTGGTCGGGTGTCACGGCCTGCACGTTTCCGCCGGCATACTCTGGCTGCTGACGATGATGGCCCAGGTCTTCGCCAAAGGCTTCCGGGCCGACATCGAGCGGCGCATTCTGTGTTTTGCGCTGTTCTGGCACGCGCTCGATATTATCTGGGTCGCGCTGTTTACGGTGGTCTATCTGATGGGAGCCTCCCGATGAGCCCAAGGGAAAATCAATCCTTGGCGCCGGACAGCGCACCCGGCGAACAGCAGGCCGGCGGCGAGGGCGTGGCGCAGGCGGTGCTGGTTTATGTGGTCGGGCTTGCGCTGGCGGTGCTTCTGACCGCGACCTCGTTTTATATTGCCGGTACCGATCTCGTCTGGGCGCCCAGCATTCCGGTGGCGCTGGTCGTGCTGGCGGTCGCGCAGATGGGCGTGCATCTGGTGTTCTTCCTGCACATCACCACCGGGCCCGACAACACCAACAACGTCATGGCGCTCGCGTTCGGCGTCCTCATCGTCGTGCTGGTGATTGGAGGCTCGCTGTGGATCATGGCGAATCTGAACCACAACATGATGCCGATGGATCAGATCATGCAGATGCAGCGATAGAGGCGTGATCCCGGAAGGTGGACGCCGGTTTTCCGAAAGGATCATGCCAATCAAAAGGCTTAAACGCCGCTAGCGTCCGTCGTATTGGTCCGGTTCCATCGCCAACAGCCACTGGTCGTGACCGGAGGCGTAGTTGCTGTTGGTCTGCGCCGGATTGCGGTTGACCAGCGGCCGCAGGTACATCGGATGCGTGGCGCTGCGCACCTCGTGCTCGACCGTGAACAGGTGCTTGCCGTTCGCAAGATCGATGATATCGCGAAAGCGGTATTGGTACTGGTTGTCCTCGCTGTAGATCAGGTTGCGCTTCGACAGCTCGCGGTGCGGGCCGGAGAAGTCAGTAATATACATCTGAATATGGTGGCCGTCATATTCCGGCTGCGGCCGGTCGGTCTCGCGAAATTGCAGATGCTGGTCCTTGCCCATCTTCACGCGCGCGACGGTGCCGTCGCCGTTCCTGAGCCCGGCGGGTATCCCCATGATCCGCGGATAGAACTCGCAAATGCCTTGCGCGGTGCCGGCCGGCACCTCGAACTCGACATAGGGGATGCCGAGCGTGATGCGCCCGAACCGCGCCGCATCGGGCTCATAGCAGCGGATGCGATTACCCCATGGGCAGGTCGTCTCGACGTAATCGTTGTTCTCGCTGAATGCGAACGCCGTGCCGTCGAGCTTCCGGGCGACCGACGCGAGCCGGTCGAGCAGCGCCTCGCGGCCCGCGATGACGATCCCGGTATGGCCCCGCAGCACCTGGGCCTCGCCGCTCGGCAGATGAAACTGGCTTCTCCCGACGTTGATCCACATGTTGGTGTCGGACACCATCAGATAGGGGTCACGGGTGAGGCCGAGCCCGGCGACATAGAACAAGGTGGCCAGACGCTGGTCGGGCACCTGGACATTGACGTGTTCGAGATGGATCGAGTTGCCGAGATCTTCGGCGGCGCGGTCGAATGGCTGCTGCATAGACGCGGTCCTGGATGCGGTTGATGCCATATCATAGTGCCACGTGACGCTCGAATCCAACAATTCGGTGAGGAGCATGAAGGGATGCGGCTTTCGGCACGGCACCTTCGACAAGGCCTAGGTCACGGCAAGACGCTGGCTGTAGCGGGGATCCCGCCATACCTCGGCGCGGATGCAGCCGGCCAGCAGCTCGGCAGCATCCCAGACATCGGCGAATCGAAGGTAAAGCGGCGCGAAGCCGAAGCGCATCACGTCGGGTTCGCGAAAATCGCCGATCACGCCGCGTGCGATCATCGCCTGTACGACCGAATAGCCGTGGTCGAATGTGATCGCGACCTGGCTGCCGCGCCGCGAGGATTGGCGGGGGGTCATGATGTCGAGATCGGGCAGAAGCGCGGCTACGCGGCTCATGAAGAGTTCGGTCAGCGCCAGGCTCTTCTCTCTCAGGGCGGCGACTTCAACGCCGTCCAGCGCGTCAAGCGCGGCATCGACGCCGCGCAGCGAGATGATCGGCGGCGTTCCGCACAGAAAGCGCTTGATGCCGGCATCGGGCCGGAAGTCACGGTCGAAGGCGAACGGAGCCGCGTGGCCCCACCAGCCCGACAATGGATGGCTTGCGGCGGCCTGGTGTGCCCTTGCGACCGATATGAAGGCTGGCGACCCAGGGCCGCCGTTGAGATATTTGTAGGTGCAGCCGACCGCAAAATCGATGGCGTGCCGGTCGAACGCAATTTCGATCACGCCGGCGGAATGACAGAGATCCCACACCATCAGCGCGCCGGCGTTGTGAACCCGTTCGGTGATATCAGCGGCATCGAGCAGCGCGCCGCTACGATAATCGACATGTGAAAGCACCACCGCCGCGACCCTTTGGTCGAGCAGGGCTTCGATCGACGGACCATCTATGCCCACCAACCGCCGCTGCATCGGCCGGCCCGCGGAGCCGATGGCGCCTTCGATGATATAGAGGTCAGTCGGAAACGAGGCCGCTTCCGCAATCACCACATCACGATCAGGCCTCAGCCCGATCGCGGCATGAACCGCCTTGTACAGATTGATCGACGTGGTGTCGCAAACAATGGTCTGCCCGGGAGCCGCGCCGATCAGCGCACCGATCCGATCGCCGAGCCGGAGCGGCATCTCGAACCATCCAGCGGAATTCCAGCTCTTGATGAGGTCTTGCCCCCATTCCTGTTCGATGGTGCGGCGCAAAGTGCTCACTGCCGCGCGCGGCAGTGGTCCCAGCGAATTGCCGTCGAGGTAGATCACGCCGTCCGGAATGACGAAGCGATCGCGCAAAGCGCCGATCGGATCGCTTGCATCGCGCGCAACGCACGCGGCGCGCGAAACAGCGGCATCGGACGAGATCATTGAAAACCTCACAACGGTCGAATGAAACGCTCCGCGCGTGTCACGGTCCGCGCGCGTTCGAAAGCCCTGCCGACAACCGGAAGCCGACCGGCGAACGGTTCAAGCATAAAACGCCTCCGCGGATTGGCAATGCCAGGTGCCGGCAAGCGGACGGAAATCCCGATTGACACCAAAAACGATCGGCCGATGATGCGCGCGCTGTTGCTGGAGTGCGCTGCGACCGATATCCGCATTCCGGAAACGGCGTCTTTGCATCCTGTCGGTCGGGCTTCGGGCACAAGTGAACATCAGATGACCGAAAATCCCAGCGATCCGCCGAATGGCGATATCAAGGTGAGCTCGCGCGAAGGCATGTCCTATGCAGACTATCTTCGGCTCGACGGGATTCTGAATGCGCAGCACCCGCTCTCCGCGGCCCACGACGAGATGCTGTTCATCATCCAGCACCAGACGTCCGAACTCTGGATGAAGCTCGCAATCCACGAATTGAGCGTCACCTGCCAGCTGATCGCGGCGGATAATCTGCAGCGGGCTTTCAAGACGCTGTCGCGGGTATCGCGCATTCTGGAGCAGCTCAACTCGGCCTGGGACGTGCTTCGCACCATGACTCCCAGCGAATACACCGAATTTCGTCAATCGCTCGGGCGTTCATCCGGCTTCCAGTCCCATCAATATCGCCTGATCGAGTTTCTTGCCGGCAACAAGAATGCCGCGATGATGCGTTCCCACGCGCAAGATACGCCGGTGCTGGAGCGTCTCGAAGCGGCGCGCCGGGCCCCGAGCATCTACGATCTCACGATACAGGTTTTGCATCGTCGCGGCCTCGACATCGACCGCGATGTGTTGGAACGCGACCTCTCTGCATCGCATACCGCGAACGACAGCGTCCGGGCGGCATGGCTGTCGGTCTATCGCGATCCCGCCCGCTTCTGGGAGCTCTATGAGCTCGCCGAAAAGCTGGTGGATTTTGAGGATTATTTCCGCCGCTGGCGCTTCAATCATGTGACCACGGTCGAGCGCGTCATCGGCTTCAAGCGGGGCACCGGCGGCACGTCGGGTGTTTCCTATTTGCGGAATATGCTGGACGTGGTGTTATTTCCCGAGCTTTGGCAGGTCAGGACCGAACTCTGATGGGCTTAATCGATATTTCGCCATCGCTCCGCGTCGGCATGGGGGTGTTTCCCGGCGACGCCGTTTTTCAGACTGCGCAGACATTCACGATTGGGCCCGGTTGCTCCGTCAACGTTGCCGAGATCGCGATGTCGACGCATTGCGGTGCTCACGCCGACGCGCCGCTGCACTACGATCCCAACGGCGCCAGCATCGACAAGCTCGATCTCGCCGACTTCATCGGCCCGGCCAGGGTTATCGACGCGCGCGGCAAGGATGCTCTTTGCGGGTTTGACGACATCGCTGCCGCCCTTGATGGCGCGCCGCCGCGGCTGCTGTTCAGATTGATGGACCGGATCGATCCGATGGTCTGGCCGACCGGCTTCCGCGCGCTCGCTCCGGATACCGTCGAGCGTTTGGCGCGTCGCGGCACCCGGCTGATTGGCGTGGATGTTCCCTCGGTCGATCCCGAGACCTCGAAGGAGCTTGCTTCCCACATGGTCTGCCGCGCCCACGATCTCAGGATCATCGAGAATCTTGTGCTGGCGGATGTGGTGCCGGGCGATTATGAATTGATCGCGCTTCCGCTGAAGCTTTCCGGCCTCGACGCCGCTCCCGTTCGCGCGGTGCTGCGGCGATAGGAGAGCACGGGGTCACCGATGCCGCCTGGCATTTTTGCACATTGGGACCATGGCAGCCGGCCAGCCGCACCGGATTTTGGGATAGGGGTTTTCGTCCATCGTCATGTCCTAGCCGATACGCGGGTGGGAGATCCGAAACGCGATTGCTGAAGCAGGAATTTTCTCGAAGACACGCTGTCTTGCGGGCGCGCCGGGGCGGCTGGGCGGAACCGATCCATGGGATTTTCGAGGCAAACCGTCGGAATTGGTCGAGAGGATTTGACGCGGGATTGCCTTCGGGAAATCCGGCTCTGGCCGGGATGCGAGACCGTTGCCGGGCTTGGCGTTCTCGGGGACCTGCGTGGCGGGTTTTCGGTGCATGTGGTCGATTACGGCGCGGCGAAGAAGAAGGTCGCCGATCGCGCCATTCGCTGCATTCAACGCGAAAAGGCGCGGCGCTATCATTTGAAACTGGAATGATGGACGCCGCCGGGTCGCGATGGTTGGCTAAATCCGCGGAAGCCCCGGATCGAACTGCAAGACGCCTTCGACCCATTTCGCCACCCGAAGCAAGCGATGGTCCTCCCTGTAAGCGCCGACGATCTGGAGCCCCAGCGGAAGGCCGTTTTTGCCAAATCCGGCCGGCAGCGACACCGCGGGCACGCCGAGCAGGGTCCACGGCGCACAGTATTCCGCATCGCCGGTGTAACTCAGGCCTTCCGGTGCTTCGCCGAACGCCGGCAGGGTCAGTATGGCGTCGAAACCGGAAAGCTCGACCGCGAACGCACGCCTCAGCTTTTCCTGCAGCGCCTTGGCGGCAAGATAGTCCAGGGCGGTATGGGCTTTTCCGGTTTGGACCAGCGATTTCAGATGATCGCTGCTGCGGTCGGGATAACGCGCGACCAGATCGCTGAAAATCAGCGCGCCCTCGCCGGCGAGGATGGTATTGATCGCGTTCCAGTTGGCGTGATCGAGTTCGCTTAACTCCAGCTCTTCCAGAACGGCATTCGCCCCGCGCAGTTTTGCGATCGCTGCCTCGAATATCTTCTGCTGTTCGGGCTCGACCCTTGACCATTTTGCGAAACGCACGATGGCGAGGCGCGGCCGGTCCAGCGGTTGCAGACCCTTGTCGGCATCGACGTGAAAGCCGGGAGCGGGTCGGCCGTGCGGATCGCTGTCGCTGCAGCCGGCCAGCAGTGACAGGGCAAAAGCCACATCGTCCACCCGCCGGGCGAAGCAGCCGACGTGATCCAGCGAAGGGCTGAGAGGATGCACCCCTGTGCGCGGGATCGCGCCAAA
The DNA here is from genome assembly GCA_963734795.1 of uncultured Alphaproteobacteria bacterium. Taxonomy (GTDB): domain Bacteria; phylum Pseudomonadota; class Alphaproteobacteria; order Rhizobiales; family Xanthobacteraceae; genus Bradyrhizobium. Next base: position 432,400 of record CAVTIW010000001.1, on the reverse strand, counting down.
ACTCGGCTTCAACCCGACGACGCCATTGAAGGCCGCCGGCCTGATCACCGAGCCAAGCGTCTGCGTACCCAGCGCCAGCGGGACCAGCCCCGCCGCCACCGCCGCCGCCGAGCCCGAGGATGAGCCGCCCGGCGTATGGCTGATGTTCCAGGGATTGACCGTCGGTCCGGGATGACGCCAGGCAAATTCGGTCGACACTGTCTTGCCGAAGATCGTGGCGCCCAAGTTGCGCAGCCGCTCGACCACCCAGGCATCCGCGGCGGGAACGTGATCCCGGTAGATCGGCGATCCGTTGGTGGTCGGCATGTCCGATGTCGCGATGATATCCTTGATCGCCACCGGAATGCCCGACAGCGGACCCGGCCGGCGCGAAGTATCGCGCGGCAGATATTCGAATGCCCTCAGCGTTGGCTCAACGGCCTTTGCCCGGTCCAGACAGACCGCCGCATACTGGTCCGCGGCGGCGCCGTTGTTCTTGAACAGGCGGAGCAGTTCGAGAACCCCCGCGCCGCGCTCAGCGGCGGAGGGTGCAGTCGCTTCAGTCATGGCGAAAGTCCTGGCAGAATAGTCCCACGTGAAAGCCGGGATCGGCGCGCGACCTGCGCCGCGCGAATCCAGTCTATTTCATCGCGAGCGCCGGTTCGATGTATTTCTTCACCACGACGTCGGTCTTGGCGTCCATGCCGTTTTCCTTGAACGACCTTTCCAAAGAGGGCAGGGCAAGCGGTTGCGCCTAGCCGCTGTTCCGGGCGGCCGCAGGCCTCACTCCAAATCTGAGCAATTTGTCCGAACCATGCTGTTTTTTTGCTAGCATGTCGCCATCGGCCAACCAGGAAAGCGGCTTAACGATGCTGTCGAAGTTTGAACGTTACCCGCTGACCTTCGGTCCGACCCCGATCGAGAAGCTGTCCCGGCTGACCGCTTATCTCGGCGGCGACGTCGAGATTTTCGCCAAGCGCGAAGACTGCAATTCCGGCCTCGCCTTCGGCGGCAACAAGCTGCGCAAGCTCGAATACATCGTGCCCGACGCCATTGCGAGCAATGCGGACACGCTGGTCTCGATCGGCGGGGTGCAATCCAATCACACCCGGATGGTGGCGGCGGTGGCCGCCAGGATCGGGATGAAATGCCGGCTGATCCAGGAGAGCTGGGTGCCGCACGAGGATGCGGTCTACGACCGGGTCGGCAACATCATGCTGTCGCGCATCATGGGCGCGGAGATCCAGTTGGTGGATGAAGGTTTCGACATCGGCATCCGCGAGAGCTGGACCGCGGCGCTGGCGGACGTGAAAGCCAAAGGCGGCAAGCCTTACGCGATCCCGGCAGGCGCCTCCGTGCACAAGTTCGGCGGTCTCGGCTATGTCGGCTTCGCCGAGGAGGTGCGGGCGCAGGAGAAAGCGATGGGCATCAAGTTCGATTTCATCATCGTGTGCACGGTGACAGGCTCGACCCATGCCGGCATGGTGGTCGGCTTCGCCGCCGACGGCCGCGCGCGCCACGTCATCGGCATCGACGCTTCCTGCACGCCGGCGCAGACCAAGGCGCAGGTGCTCGACATCGCCCGCAACACCGCGGCGCTGGTCGGCGGCAAGGACGTCGCCGCGGACGACATCGTCCTGAAGGAGGATTACGCTTATCCGGTCTACGGCGTGCCATCGAAGGAGACAATCGAGGCGATCCGGCTGTCGGCCAGGCTGGAAGGCATGATCACCGACCCGGTCTACGAGGGCAAATCGATGCAGGGGATGATCGATCTGGTGCAGAAGGGATTTTTTCCAAAGGGGTCGAAGGTGCTGTATGCGCATCTCGGCGGCGCGCCTGCACTGAACGGCTACAGCTACACCTTCCGCAACGGCTGAACTTAAACTCACCTCTGCCCGCTTGCGGGGATAGGTTAAGGAGCAACAACGCCCGTGTACGGCAGCGGCCGGGATCATTGCGGCTGGTGCCTCACACATGCACCGCGCTGCGAACCCGGCCTGCGTTGCCGAACACCCGCAAATAGCGTTCGGTTTCGGAGCTGAGGCCGGTGGCTTTCTCCGGATTGTCCGAGAGTTTTACCGCCGGCCGGCCGTCCACCGACGTCACCTTGCAAACGATGGAGATCGGATCGAGATCGGCGGATCCGTCCGGCGCGCAGCCGACGAAATCATTGGTCAGGTTGGTGCCCCAGCCGAAGCTGATCCTGACCCGGCCTTCGAAATGACGGTAGGTCTCCTCGATCGATCCGACATCCATGCCGTCGGAAAACACCAGCAGCTTCTCCCGGGGATCGCGGCCCTTTTGCTTCCACCACTTGATGATCTCTTCGCCCGCCGCGATCGGCGGCGCGCTGTCGGGCCGAAAGCCGGTCCAGTCCGCCACCCAGTCGGGCGCATCGCGCAGGAACGACGAGGTGCCGAAGGCGTCGGGCAGCGCGATCAGCAGATTGCCGGCATAAGTATGGCGCCATTGATCGAGGATACGGTACGGCGCCCAGCGAAGCTCGCTGTCGTCGTTGGCTAGTGCGGCAGCGACCATCGGCAGTTCGTGGGCATTGGTCCCGATCGCCTCCAGATCGTTGTCCATCGCCAGCAACACGTTGGAGGTGCCGGTGAAGGACGGTCCGAGGCCTTCCTTGACGGCCTCGACGCACCAGCGCTGCCACAGGAAGCCGTGGCGCCGCCGCGTCCCGAAATCGGAAAGCCGAAGGCCTTCCAGCCGGCGCAGTCGCTCGACCTTGGTCCAGAGCTTGGCCTTGGCGCGGGCATAGAGCACGTCGAGGGCAAATCGCCCCTGGCCCTTGGTCACCTGGCGCGAGCGCAGTTCATTGAGGATGGCGAGCGCCGGAATTTCCCACATCGTGGTATGCGTCCACGGACCGTGGAAATGCAGTTCGTACTGGCCGTCGACCTTGCGAAGCTCATATTCGGGAAGCCGGAAGGCGGCGAGCCAGTTGATGAAGTCGGGCGAAAACATCTGGGTCTTGCCGTAGAAGGTGTTGCCGGCGAGCCATATCAGCTCTTTCTTGGCGAACCGGATGGTGCGGGCGTGATCGAGCTGGGCGCGAAGCTCTCCCTCGTCGATCACCTCGGCGAGCCGGATATGCCGGCTGCGATTGATGACCGAAAAGGTGGTGTGCTGGGCCGGGTAAAACTCCCGGATCATCTGCAGCATCAGCAGCTTGTAAAAATCGGTATCGAGCAGGCTGCGCACGATCGGGTCGAGCCGCCAGCCGTGATTATAGGTTCGGGATGCGATGTCTGTGACTGCCATGTCCGGACCGTATCCCGCCGCAAGGCCGGGAACCAGAGCCGTTTCGGCTCCTGCCTGGTGAACAGATCAGTACCCCGCTCCCTGCCTGGCCAGGCCGACGGCGGCATGCACGCCTAGGCGTACAGCTCATCCTCGCTCCAGGGGATCGGCGCGTGCGAAAGCGAGGTCAGTGGCGGGGCTTCCCAGCCTTCGGCGAAAGCGTCCGCCAGATAGGCGTTGGCAACCTTGACGGGACAGGCGCCAAAGCCCCCGGATCTTGCCACCGCGCATGCAAATCCCTTCGACGCGCGGGGTCGACTGCCCGACAATGGTCTAGGCATCGACAGGTTTGAGCGGCCGTTATCTCGATGAAGGCTTCGAAGCCTGTGCCGGAGCCAACCGGACGAACCACGGATAACGATCCCGGCTGACGTTCAACATCCGGCGCGGCTGTCAATTTCGGGTCTCGGCGATATCACCCGCGGCCCGCATCACCGCGCGCAGGATTTCGATATGCGCGCCGCATCGGCATAGATTATAGCGCAGCGCTTCGAGCACGTCGGTCTCGGAAGGATGCGGCGTATGCTTCAGCAGCACCTTGGCGGTCATGATCATGCCGTTGAGGCAGTAGCCGCATTGCGCGGCCTGTTCCGTGATAAAAGCCTGCTGCAGCGGATCGGGATGATCGCGCGAGCCGGGGCCCTCGAGCGTCACGATGTCATGCCCGACGCAGCCGCTGATCGGGATCGCGCAGGAACGCGCGGCCATGCCGTCGATGATCACCGCGCCGGCGCCGCATTCGCCGAGCCCGCAGCCGAACTTCGGTCCGTTCAATTCGAGGTCGTTGCGCAACACGTAAAGCAGCGCGGTATCGGGAGCGGCGTCGACGTCATGGATCCGGCCGTTGACGGTCAGGCGGATCGGGGGCTGCGTCATGCTCATGATTCCGGTCCGACGGCAACGCCAGCAAACATCGCGTGAAACGCACTTTACGAAGATACCGTTTGCATACAAACGTGCAAGCGCACCTTTCCCTCGCGAAGCGGGTTGCCCTGTTTGTGAACAGACATGGCAGGCAAATGAGCTTTTAAGTGGCAGCGGGGTTTTTCGCCTGCGCGAGCGCTTGACAGCTTTCAGCGGCGCGCGCAACATCGTTCGTGTACGAACAAAATACCGGCACGAAACGAGCGACGCGTCCGATTGACACCAATGTGCATCGTTACCCGTTGCGCCGTTCGACAGTTTGATGCCGGCTTGTGAGCTTGTTCATGCTGACTGATGCGACTGCTGCCGCCGACAAGATCCGCTGCGATGCCTGCCCGGTGATGTGCTACATCAAGCCGGGTGCAGCGGGCGCCTGCGATCGCTATGCCAATCATAACGGCGAACTGGTGCGCGTCGATCCGCACATCGTGCTGGAGCAAACGGTGTCGCATGGCGGACGGCTGGTGCCGTTCCAGGCCGTCGGCGATTGGGACGGCACCATCGTGCGCGAGCCGAGCGTTTTCGTCACCGCCATCGGCGCCGGCACCACCTATCCCGACTACAAGCCGGCGCCCTTCATCGTGTCTTCGCAGATCGATGGCGTCGACATGGTCACCGTGGTGACCGAAGGCATCTTCAGCTATTGCGGTGTCAAGGTGAAGATCGACACCGATCGCTATCTCGGTCCGGAGACGGCGACGGTCCGGGCGCAGGGCGAGGCCGTCGGCCACGTCACCACAAGCGAATACGGCTCGCAGATGCTGTCGCTGGGCGGCGTGCACCATCTGACCGGCGGCTCGAAGAAAGAAGGCCGCGTCACCTGCGACGCGCTGATGGATTTGAGCAACTGCAAGCCGGTCGAACTGACCATCGACGGCGGCGCCACCGTGGTGGTGCAGGCCGGCCATCCGCCTGTCGTCAACGGCGTTGCCGAGGAGCGCATGCGGGTCGGCTGCGGTTCGGCGACGATCGGCATGTTTGCCAAGCAGTGGCATGGCAAGGTCGACGAGGTCGTGGTGGTCGACGACCACATCACCGGCGTGCTCTCGGAACATCAGGCCGGCAAACTGCTCGATATTGCCGACACCGGGATCAAGATGAAGGGGCGGCGCTCGACGCCGGGCCGTTATTTCCAGGTGGCCGAACCCGGCACCGGCTGGGGCGGCACCATGATTTCCGATCCGCTGTCGGTGCTTGGTCCGTTCGATCCGAAGACGGCGCGGCCGGGCATGACCATGCTGATGGTCTCCACCACCGGCGAACACGCGGCGTATTACGAGCTCGACGCGGCGCTGCGAGCCGGTCGAAAAGCCGATGCCGGCCGATCTCAGGCAATCGGTCGAGCGGATCCAGGAGAACTGCGAACCGGCGCTGTGCACCGTGCTGTTCATGGGCGGAGCCGGCGGATCGTTGCGCGCCGGTGTCACCGACAATCCGGTGCGGCTGACGCGATCGGTCAAGGAGGCGCTGACGCGGGTGACCAGCGGCGGCGCGCCGGTCTATGTCTGGCCCGGCGGCGGCATCACCTTCATGGTCGATGTGACGCGGTTGCCGGCCGGCGCGTTCGGCTATGTCCCGACCCCGGCGCTGGTGGCGCCGATCGAGTTCACGCTGCAACTGTCGGACTATGCGGCGCTGGGCGGCCATATGGATCACGTCCGTCCGCTGGCGTCGTTGAAGGACAACACTGAAATCCGGCAACGGCCGACGCAGCCTTCCGGACCGGAACCGCTAGCATGACCAGAGCCCGCATACATCAGGTTTCTGGCCGACGGCAGGCGGCTTCATCTGCAGGACGGCCCGATCGACCTGATCGTGGAGGCGCGGGGCAGCGAGGTCCGACGTGCATGCGGCTTATGACGCCGCGGCGCGGCGCTTCACCGGCCTGCTCGATGAACTCTGCGACGAGTTGCCGGCGTTGCGCAGCGCGGCCGATCCGGCGCGTTGCCGGCTGCAAGGCAAGGTCGCGCGCCGCATGCATGCGGCGGTGGCGCCGTTTGCGGCCGAGCATTTCATTACGCCGATGGCGGCGGTGGCCGGCGCCGTCGCGGAAGAGATCCTCGGCGCGATGGTGGACGCGGCGCAGCTTGCGCGCGCCTACGTCAACAATGGCGGCGACATCGCGCTGCATCTGATGCGACGGCGAACACTTCACGGTCGGCCTGATCGATCGGCCGGACCGGCCCGGTCTGATGCGGACGGCGATGATCGATGCCGACGATCCCACGCGCGGGATTGCGACCAGCGGACGCCACGGCCGCAGTTTCTCGCTCGGCATTGCCGACGCCGTGACGGTGCTGGCGCGGACCGCTGCGCAAGCCGACGCCGCCGCCACCATCATCGCCAATGCAGTCGATTTGCCCGGACACCCCGCCATCGTCCGCTGTCCGGCGCAGGATCTGCAGCCCGACAGCGATCTCGGCGCGCGCCTGGTCACCCGCGATGTCGGCGAATTGTCCGCGCGTGAAATCGCAGCGGCGCTCGAGGCCGGCGCGGCTTGTGCGCGCAAGCTGCTCGCGGCCGGATTGATCGACGGCGCGGCGCTGCGGCTGCAGGGCGAGACGGTCGCCGTCGCGACGAAGGCGATCGGGACGCCGGAATCGGAAATGACGTTCCGCAGCCGCATGGTAGAGAGTGCGATGCATGCCTGACGTCGATTTGGAAATCAGCGAAACCAGCAAGCAAGGCGGACAGCGATGAGCGCGATCATTCGCAAGATTGTCACGGTGGTCGAGGAGACGCTGCTGGAGATGGGACAGGCGGTGACGCCGCCGACCCGGCGCGCGGCGGCCATCGCCGTGATCGAAAATCCGTTTGCCGGAAGATATGTCGAGGATCTCGTCGCCGCTGATCGCGATTGGCGAGGAACTCGGCGAACTGCTCGCGGCGAGGGCGGTGGCGGCGCTGGGCATCGAGGGCGCCAAGGCGCACAGTTACGGCAAGGCGGCAGCGGTCGGCGAAAACGGCGAGCTCGAACATGCGGCCGCGATCCTGCATCCCGAAGATGGGCGCGCCGGTGCGCAAGGTGCTGAGCAAGGGCGCGGCGCTGATTCCGTCGTCGAAGAAGCGCGGCGGCCTGGGAACGATGCTGAACATTCCGCTCGGCCACAAGGATGCGGCGTTCGTGCGCAGCCATTTCGACGGCATGGAAGTGCAGATCAACGACGCGCCGCGCGCCAACGAGATCATGGTGGCGGTCGCGGTCACCGACAGCGGCAGGCCGCTGCCGCGGGTCGGCGGCCTGACGGTTGCCGAGATCAAGGGTGAAGACGGTCTGCGATAGTCGATTTTTCAACATTGGAGAGTAACGGGATGCAACGGTAGCAAACGTCTCTTGGGTGCGGGGCTCGGCGCTCCTGCTTGCCGGCATGGCGACTGCCGCCATGGCGCAGAGCGAAATCAAGATCGGCGAAATCAACAGCTACTCGCTGCTGCCCGCCTTTACCGAGCCCTATCGCAAGGGCTGGCAGCTCGCGGTCGAGGAGATCAACGCCGCCGGCGGCGTCAACGGCAAGAAGCTCGTGGTCATCTCCAAGGACGACGGCGGCAAGCCGGCCGACGCGCAGACCGCCGCCAACGAACTGGTGTCGAGCGAGAACGTGGCGATGCTGACCGGCACCTTCCTGTCCAACATCGGCCTCGCCGTCAGCGATTTCGCCAAGCAGAAGAAGGTGTTCTTCCTGGCCGCCGAGCCGCTGACCGACGCCATCACCTGGGCGAAGGGCAATCGCTACACCTTCCGGCTGCGTCCTTCCAACTACATGCAGGCGGCGATGCTGGTGGAAGAAGCGGCGAAGCTGCCGGCCAAGCGCTGGGCGACGATCGCGCCGAACTACGAATACGGCCAGTCCGCGGTCGCGGTGTTCAAGAAGCTGATGTCGGAAAAGCGGCCCGATATCCAGTGGGTCGACGAGCAATGGCCGCCGCAGGGCAAGATCGACGCCGGCCCGGTGGTGCAGGCCCTCGCCGAGGCCAAGCCGGAAGCCATCCTCAACGTCACCTTCGGCGCCGACCTGGTGAAGTTCGTGCGCGAAGGCAACACCCGCGGCCTGTTCAAGGACCGCGCGGTGGTCAGCTTCCTGACCGGCGAGCCGGAATATCTCGATCCGCTGAAGGAAGAGACGCCGGAAGGCTGGATCGTCACCGGCTATCCCTGGTACAGCATCAAGACGCCGGAGCACGACGCGTTCCTGAAAGCCTATCAGGCCAAGTACAACGACTATCCGAGGCTCGGCTCGATCGTCGGCTATGAGACCATCAAGTCGGCCGCGGCGATCCTCGCCAAGGCCAAGTCCGACGACCCGGAGAAGCTGATCGCGGCGGCGGAAGGATTGTCGGTGCCGTCGCCGTTCGGCGAGATCACCTTCCGCAAGATCGACCACCAGTCGACGCTGGGCGCGTTCGTCGGCAAGACCGCGCTCAAGGACGGCAAGGGCATCATGGTGGATTCGGTCTATCGCAAGGGCGCCGACTATCTGCCGAGCGATGCCGAAGTCGAAAAGCTGCGCCCGAAGGAGTGAGTTCTTAACCTCTCCCCGCGTGCGGGGAGAGGTGACGTTCGAAATCTCGCCCGGACCGCCAATGGCCTTTTACTTCGTCCAGTTCCTGACCGGTCTTGCCAGCGCGGCGTCGCTGTTTCTGGTGGCGTCGGGGCTGTCGATCATCTTCGGCGTGACGCGGATCGTCAATTTCGCGCATGGCGCCTTCTACATGCTCGGCGCCTATGTCGGCGTTCACGCTGACCGAACGCTTTGCCGGCGCGATCGGGTTCTGGGGCGGCATCGTCGCTGCGGCGCTGATCGTGGCGGCGGTCGGCGTGCTGGTCGAGATGGTGCTGCTGCGGCGGATCTATCATTCGCCGGAATTGTTTCAGCTGCTGGCGACGTTCGGCCTGACCCTGATGGTCGAGGATCTGGTGGTGCTGATCTGGGGGCCGAGCGATCTGCTCGGGCCGCCGCGCGCCGGGATTTCGCGGCGCGGTCGATTTCTTCGGCCAGAATATCCCGACCTACGACCTGTTCCTGATCGCGCTCGGCCCGGTCGTGCTCGGCGTGCTGTGGCTGTTGTTCCAGCGCACGCGCTGGGGCGTGCTGGTTCGCGCCGCGACCCAGGACCGCGACATGGTGGCGGCCCTCGGCGTCAATCAGAAATGGCTGTTCACCAGCGTGTTCGCGGTCGGCGTCTTCCTGGCGGCGCTCGGCGGCGCGCTGCAGATTCCGCGCGACGCGGTGCATCACGCCATGGACCTGCGCATCATCGTCGACGTGTTCGTGGTGGTGGTGATCGGCGGTCTCGGCAGCATCATCGGCGCCTTCGTGGCGGCGGTGCTGGTGTCCGAGTTGAACGCGTTCGGCATCCTGATATTTCCGAAGATATCCATCATCCTGGTGTTCCTGGTGATGGCCGCCGTGCTGATCGTGCGGCCCTGGGGCCTGTTCGGAAAGGCCGGAGGCGCCGGCGCGCCGCACGCCGGGGCTGACGGTCAATCCGTGGCGTCCGCTGACGTTCGAACGAGCGCCTGGCGGCGATCGCAGCGCTGGTGCTGGCGGCGGCGCTGCCGCTGATCGGCGGCAATTACGCGCTGACGGTCGGCTCGGAAATCGCGATCTTCGTGATCTTCGCCGCCAGCCTGCATTTCCTGATGTCGGTCGGCGGGCTCGCCTCGTTCGGCCATGCCGCCTATTTCGGGCTCGGCGCCTATGGCGTCGCCTTGCTTGCCAAGCTGGCCGGGCTGCCGATGATCGTCTGCCTGCTGCTCGGCCCGCTGCTCGGGCTTGCTGGGTGCGGCGGTGTTCGGATTCTTCGCGGTGCAGCTGTCCGGCGTCTATTTCGCGATGCTGACGCTGGCGTTCGCGCAGATCGTCTGGTCGATCGCGTTCCAGTGGGTCGACGTCACCGGCGGCGACAACGGCATTCTCGGCGTCTGGCCGGAAAAATGGGCGGCGAGCGCCGTCGCATTTCTACTGGCTTTCGATCGGCGTCGCCGCGCTGGCGGTGGCAGCGCTTGCGGATCATCGTATTCTCGCCGTTCGGCTACGCGCTGCGGGCGACGCGCGACTCGCCGCTGCGCAGCGAGGCGATCGGCATCGACGGCAAGCGCGTGCAGTGGACCGCGTTCGTGATTGCCGGCACCGTGGCGGGCATCGCCGGCGCGCTGTTCGCCTATCTCAAGGGCAGCGTGTTTCCCGACAGCCTCGGCATCTCGCTGTCGGTCGATGCGCTGGTCATGGTGCTGCTCGGCGGCGTCGAGACGGTGTCCGGCGCGGTGGTCGGCGCCATCGTCTACAAGGCGCTCAACATCTGGCTGGTGAGCCAGACCGATCTGTCCAAGCTGGTGCTGGGCGGCGTCATCGTCCTGATCGTGGTGGCTTTCCCCAAGGGCATCGTCGGCATGCTGGAGACGATCCGCAATCGCCGCCGGCCCGGATTGCCAAAACCCCTCGCGTCCCGGATCGAGAGCGCCGAATGAGCACCGTGCCCACGCTGTTGTCGGTCGAAGGCCTGAGCAAATCCTATGGCGGCGTCCATGCGGTGCGCGGCGTGTCGCTTCGCGCTGCAGGCCGGTGAAATCCTGGCGCTGATCGGCCCCAACGGCGCCGGCAAGAGCACCTGCTTCGACATGCTCAACGGCCAGAACGTTCCCGACAGCGGCCGCATCAACCTGCTCGGCCAGGACACCGCCGGCAGGAAGCCGCGCGCGATCTGGCGGCTCGGGGTCGGGCGCACCTTCCAGATCACCGCGACCTTCCCGACCATGACGGTGCGCGAAAACGTCCAGGTCGCGCTGGTGTCGTATGAACGGCAATTGTTCAATCTCTGGGCCTCGACGCCGAAATTCGCGCGAGCCGAGGCCGGCCGCCTGCTCGAACTGGTCGGCATGGGCGGCTATGCCGAGCGCCCGTGCGGCGAACTCGCCTATGGCGACCTGAAGCGGCTGGAACTCGCGATCGCGCTCGCCAATCAGCCGAAACTGCTGCTGATGGACGAGCCGACCGCCGGCATGGCGCCGCGCGAACGCATCGAACTGATGCGGCTCACCGCGCGGATCGCGCGCGAGCAATCGATCGGCGTGCTCTTCACCGAGCACGACATGGACGTGGTGTTCGAACACGCCGACCGCATCCTGGTGCTCAACCGCGGCAGCCTGATCGCGGAGGGCTCGCCGGAGGAGGTCCGGCGCAACCCGCAGGTCCGCGCCATCTATCTCGGCGAGGGCCTGGTCTACGATGCGCGCCACCGCGACGGAGCGTCGGCATGAAGCTCAGCGTTCAGGACCTCAACAGCCATTACGGCCCGGCGCATATCCTGTTCGATATCGCGCTGCGAGGTCGGCGACGGCGAGGTGGTGGCGCTGCTCGGGCGCAACGGCGCCGGCAAATCCACCACCTTTCGCTCCATCGTCGGCCTGGTGCGCGCAGCGCACCGGCCGCATCGTGTTCGAGGGCAGGGATGTCTCGGATCAGCCGACCCATGCGATCGTGCGCGGCGGGCTCGGCTATGTGCCGGAAGAGCGGCGCATCTTCACCGATCTGACGGTCGAGGAAAACCTCGAGGTCGGCCGTCAGCCGATGCGGCCGAACGCGCCGCACTGGGACCGGGACAAGCTGTTCGCGCTGTTTCCGAACCTCGGCGAAATGCGCGGCCGCCAGGGCGGCCGCATGAGCGGCGGCGAGCAGCAGATGCTGACGATCGCGCGCACCCTGATGGGAAACCCGTCGCTGGTGCTGCTCGACGAACCGTCGGAAGGCCTGTCGCCGAAGATCGTGGAGCAGATGGTCGAGGCGATCCTGACCATGAAGAAGGCGGGCGTCAGCATCGTGGTGTCGGAGCAGAATTTGCATTTCGCCCGATTGATTTCCGACCGCGCCTACATCATCGAGCGCGGCCGCATCTGCTTTGCCGGCACCATGGCCGAACTCGACGCCCGTCCGGACATCCGCGACGCGCATCTGGCGCTGTGATCGCGGCGCCGGAAACAAAGGGGCGGGGAACGCATATGACCAAAGCTGTTTCGCCGAAACGGAGCGCCAGGCCGTCGCGGCCGGCCTACATTCTCGAGGAGCAGATCGGCTTCATCCTGCGCCAGGTGTGGCAGCGCCACGCCACGATCTTCGCCCGCGAGATCGGCATCAACCTGACGCCGGCGCAATGGGCGGCGCTTTCCAAACTCACCGAGACCGGACCGTGCTCGCAGAATCAGCTCGGGCGGCTGACCGCGATGGATGTCGCCACCATCAAGGGCGTGATCGACCGGCTCACCGCCCGCGGTCTGACCGAAACCAGCGCCGATCCCGAAGACGGCCGCCGCCTGCTGGTCAGCCTGACCCGCGCCGGCCAGCAAACCGCCGAGAAGGCCGCACCCAATGCGCTGGCGATCACCCGGGAGACGCTGGCGCCGCTCGATGCGAAGGAGCGCGAAACGCTGGTCGCTTTGCTGAGCAAGCTAAGGTGAGTTCTCGTCATTCCGGCGCGCGAGCCCGAAATCCATTACCACCGCGGGGAGTATGGATTCCGGGCTCACGCTTCGCGCGGCGGTCATCATCCAGCGGTTCGCTCACGCGTGCTTTAGGAAATTGGGATCGATCTGCATTTCCGGAGGCGTCACTTTGCTCATGAATACCGGCTGGAGCGTGTGTGATTTGAATCGCCACACGTTGTCTTTGTTCAATACACACTCATTGATCAAATCTGCCACCATAGGGGGATTTGATTGATACTTCGACGGACCGCCATAGAAAATGACAATACCCAGCACTGTCGCGCAGCGTTCGCTGCTCGACGCTACATATAGATTGGTGATCAGGTGACGCACTGCTCTCAAGCCGCTAATCCCTAGTTGACGCACTGCTTCCGTGGGGCTTTGACGAGCACGCCACTGATAAAATGCTCGGATCTGTTCACGCCCTTCCATCCGGTTGTGACCCACTATCTTCACGCCGTCCGGGGTGAAAAATTCATGGGCACTGCGCCCTTCGTTGACGTCAACGTCGTACCAATATGCCACCTCAAGACGATGAAGAGCGTGCCAGAGGAGGAGTTCGTCGTGAGTATTCATTGGCACTTCAGGCAACTTGCGAAAATTGGTCGCAATTTCGTTATCAGTCATCGAATGGACCTTTCGATTTGTAACGGCGCCTCGCTGCGGTGATTGGGTTTGTACCTTTCCCTGCTAAACCGGCTTCGCCTGTGAGTTCCACTCGAACCGTCTCGCCAAGGCCATGAGGCAGCCGCTGCCAGCCATGGCGTGACGATTGGTGTCTGTAATGAGGTCGGGGATAGCCGCGTGGATTGCCAGAGTTATGCCGCGTTCGTGATCGAGGTCGTCGGAACCCTGGGCTTGAGCATTGGCCCAAACATCGTGTGGAATGAAATCACACTCGAGAGCACCGATGAGACGATCACGACGGGAATCGTGCCAAAGCTGGCGGTTGCCCGGGTATTATTCCGGAATGCTCGACGGCACTCGTTATCATGACACCTCGCCAACACTTTAAGCCCAGCTGACTTCGATCAATCCGTTGATTTAAAAGGGACGCACCAGCCCCTGACACGTCTTGTTCCGACGTGCCTTTTTTATCGGGCTGGAACCCATTAATCCCCTTCGTATTGACTCGAGCAGCGGAGGATTTCATGGCCCGCGTCTGGAACACACCCGTTTTCATCTTGGCCACGGTGTATTTCGTCGTAGACGGGATGTTTTCTTACGTCACGGAGCCCATAACGGCATGGCTCGCTAAGAAAAAGCTTTTCGAGCGAGTGCGACTCTGGGTGATTTCTTTGGGGCCTTATCCATCGCTCGCACTTTTTGCCGTGCCAGTCATCATCCTTGAGCCGGCAAAGCCCTTGGCGGGGTATTTGTTGGGAACCGGTCATTTCTTCGCTGGCGCCGTCACCTTCATCACGGCGGAAGTTTTGAAGCTTACACTCGTAGAGCGGCTGTTTCAGCTTAACCGGGAGAAGCTCCTGTCGATTCCGGCCTTTGCTTGGGGATATCAATATTGGCGTCACATGATGGACGTGATCGAATCGATGGAAGTTTGGAAGGCTTCACGAAGACTGGCGGCCGATGCCGCACGGATGTTTCGGGCCAGATGGATTCAATACAAGCGCGTCCATAGATCCTCCCGACTTCACTATCGCCCGTAGCACGACTCACGTGGTTAGACGGGCGATCCCAATTACTCGGGCAATAATCATAAGTCCTTCGATTGCTCACTGCGCGATGTCCGTTTTGTCGGCGCGTTTGAGACATGCCGCGATGTCCGTTCTCCTGTCGCTATCAGGGGAAAAGCGGACTTAGCGCAGACATCGCGTTTCTGTAGCGATTGACCCAATTCGGAAATCGCAACCGGTTGCCCTAATTTGGAATGCCGGAGGGGTGCCTTTCTGCTAGGCTATGGCCTGTAACTGCCCAAGAGGGACGGGTCCATGTTACAGCAGCGCATTGAGCGGAAGCTCGTGTCAGTCGTCGTCGTGGACGTGGTCGGCTTTTCGCGCCTCTCGGAGCTGGATGAGGAGGGCACACATGCGCGCCTCAACGCGCTCCAGCGGGACTTGATCAAACCCAAGACTAGCGAGCATCACGGGCGGATCATCAAAAATACTGGCGACGGTGCGCTCCTTGAGTTTGCCAGCGTCGTTGACGCGGTAAGGTGCGCGGTCGAAATCCAGCGCGGGATGATCGACCGTAACGCCGATTTCCCGGAAGATCGACGCATCGTGTTCCGGATTGGTATAAATCTCGGCGATGTCATCGTAGAACCGGGTGACATTCACGGCGACGGTGTGAACGTTGCTGCCCGACTTGAGGGTCTGGCTGAACCCGGTGGCGTGTGCATCTCTGGTACAGCTCACGATCAGGTTCGTGATCGGCTTCCTTACGTCTTTACCGATAAGGGGGAGCAAACGGTCAAGAACATTGCCCGCCCCGTGCGGGTGTATTCGCTGAGCGCAAATGCCATCGCGGCGGTGCCGGCCTCTCAACTGTCAGTGGACAGCCAGCAATCGTCTGGGAGGCACTGGAACCGCGGCTGGCTGGCCGCCGCCGGCATGGCAACGGTCTTTGTTGTCGCAGCGGGGCTTTGGCTCGGTTTCAGACCTGCCAAGGAGCCTTCGCTGCTCGGGTCTACACCACCACTATCCATTGTCGTGCTGCCATTCACCAATCTGAACGGCGATCCAGCACAGGATTACCTGGCCGATGTCATTACGGAGGAGTTGACCACAGCCTTATCGCGCAAGAAAGGCACATTCGTGATCGCGCGTAGCACGGCCTTCACCTACAAGGGCAAGCCGATAGATGTGAAGCAGATCGGCAAGGAGCTCGGGGTGCGCTACGCCCTCGAAGGCAGCGCGCAATATAGCGGCAATAAGGTCCGGGTGACGGCCCAATTCATTGACGCCGGGACCGGCGCACATCTCTGGGCGGATCAATTCGATGCGGATCGGTCCGATCTTCTCGAGATGCAGGATGAGATTGTCGTTCACCTGTCACGAGCCTTGGGGTTCCAGTTCTTAGCTGTCGGTATAGCTAGCGGGGATCGGACGCGACCCGGCAATTTGAATGCCCAGGACCTGGCCATGCGTTGCATTGCGGATGTCATCAAAGGGCCCGCAAGCTGGCCCAGTGCCGCCAGTCTTTGCGACCGTGCGCTTCAGATCGACCCTCGCAACGTTCTTGCGCTTGGCCAATCGGCCTGGTTTATCATTTTCCCGGTCATTCTAGGTCAAAGCGACGATCCCATCGCAGCCACGCAGCGGGCCGATGAACTTGCCTCGCGGGCATTGGCTATTGACCCGAACTTCGACGGTGGGCACCTCGCCAAGGCCTGGGTTCTCATGGCGCAAAATCGTCAGGAAGAATCGATCGTTGAGGCCGAACGCAGTCTGGCTCTGAACCCCAGCAACGTGGACGCTTACTTGGTCCTTGGCGTCGCCAACAACTTTTTGTGCCGTCCGGAACGGGTCTTCGAGGCCATTGACAAGGCTATTCGCCTCAGCCCGCGGGATCCGGCCCTCGGGGGCTTCTATGAGGTAAAAGGCGAGGCCTACTTCGTCATGCGCCAGGACGACAGCGCGATCGAATTGATCCGACGGTCCGCCGCGACCCTCCAATCCGTCGATCCTTATGCAAGGCTGATGTTGGCCTCGGCATTTGCGCTAAGCGGACAGCAGGCTGAAGCAGGCGAGGCGATCAAGGCATATCTCGCGGACAGTCGGGCCAAGAGCAGAACCATCAGCCAGTTTCAAACACAGCAGCTGGCGATGGCAGATAATCCGAGATGGCTGGCCTACAATGAACGGTTCGCCGAAGGCCTCCGCAAAGCGGGGCTTCCGGAGTAACGAACCGCTTCACAACTGTTCTCATCCGAGGTGGCTCTTATACAGGCTTCCCGGTTCATGCTCGTGTCGCAGAGCGCGTCGCAAGAGCCCCCCAACCCTTCCCCGCAAGCGGGAGAGGGAGAGCGCCGCGGAGTGGTGGAGCTGTGTCTGCTGAATGCAAACGCGCGACACGTTCAGCTGTCGTCGCCCGGCTTGACCGCCCAGTATTCCGAGGCGTCAGTGATGGAATCGAAGGGCCGCGTCGTACCCCGCGGGGTACGACGGATTTTTACGGAGTGGCGCCGGGCACCGCACTCCGAGTCGTCATCGCTCGGCTCTCACGCCCGGTGACGACGATCAGTGCATCGGAAACCCACACGCCCGTCGCAAGCAAGCGCATCACGCGCCGCGTTCGAGCATCGCCCTGAAATCGGCGCGCGCGCGTTGCGCCTCGCGCCGCGCGGTTTCCGACGCATCGCCGAGGCCGAAATAGCCGTGGATCAGGCCGGCGCCAGGATGGTATTTGGTGGCGACACCGGCGCCGGCCAGCGCGTCGGCATAGGCCTTGCCCTCGTCGCGCAACGGATCGAACCACGCCGTGCAAACCACTGCCGGCGCAAGTCCGGCAAGACTTTTCGCGCGCAACGGCGAAACGCGCCAGTCGGTGCCATCCCCGGCGTCACCGAGATAATGGTCGGCGAACCATTGCATGACCGCGCGCGACAAAAAGTAGCCTTCGGCGTTTTCCGCGCGCGAGGGAAAGCGCGCGTTCTCGCTGGCGTCGGCGTAGTTCCCGACGACATCGATGACGGGGTAGACGAGCAGCTGCGCGTTAAGATCGATGCCCGCGTCGCGACAGGCGATTGCGACCGCCGCCGCCAGGTTACCTCCCGCGCTGTCTCCGGCCACGCCGACGCGTGCCTTGTCGCCGCCGAACGCGGCAAGATCGGCGATGACGTCGCACACGGCGGCGAAGGCGTCCTGGAATGCGCCGGGAAAGCGCGTCTCCGGCGGACGCCGGTAGTCCACGGAAACGACAGAGGCGCCGGTCTCGATGGCGAGCAGACGCGCCTGCCGGTCGTGGGTTTCGAGATCGCCGGCGACCCAGCCGCCACCATGGAAAAACACCACGGTCGGCGATTTTTCCGGCGAGACGCGGTAGACGCGCGCCGCCAGCGGCCCGGTTGCGCCCTTCACGTGCCGGTCGCTCACGCTCAGGACCTGTGGCGGCGGAACGGCGGCGCGTGCCGCGGCCAGCACGCGTAGCGCATCGCGCGCGCTCTGCGGCGTCATCGTCTCGGGATCGCGCAGCGGCAGCAGCGGAATGATCTGGGCGATGACGGGATCGAGCGGCGTGGTCATGTGGGCTCCGGGGGCGGAACAGGTTTCGAAGGAAAATCGAGCTGGATCAATGCCCGATAATAACGGGCACTTTGGTTGCCGGCGGGGTATTGCGGCTGCGCTGGGTGCGGACGATGCCGTCGATGACGGTCATGCCGATGCCGGGGAGATCGCCGAGCTGCACGCTGTCGAGGATGTCCTTGCCGGCGGAATGCTGGGCCTTGTCCATGATGACGAAATCGGCCGAGCGGCCGACCTCGATGATGCCGCAGTCCAGCGCGCGCATCCGCGCGGTGTTGCCGGTGGCGAAGCAGAACGCGATTTCCGCCGGCACGTCGCCGAGCGACGACAGCAGCGACACCATGCGCAAAATGCCCAGCGGCTGCACGCCGGAGCCGGCCGGCGCATCGGTGCCGAGAATGACGCGGTTGAGGTCGCCCATCTCGCGCGCGATCCGCAGCGTATAAAGTGCGGCGCGCTCATTGCCGTTGTGAACCAGTTCCAGCCCGCGCTTGCAGCCCTCGCAGATGCAGCGGATCTGGCCGTCGGGCAGGGCGGTGTGGCCGCCATTGACGTGGCCGATCACGTCGGTGTCGGCTTCCAGCACCACATCGGCGTCGATCAGGCCGGAGCCCGGAATCGATGGTCCGCCGGTGTGGATGGTGCTTTGAATGCCGTATTTGCGCGCCCATGCCACCATCTTGCGCGCGGTCGGTCCATCCTTGACGCCGCCGAGACCGACCTCGCCGAGCAGCTTGACGCCCGCCGCGGCCAGCTCCCTGAAATCATCCTCGACCATGCCGGGCTCGATCACCGGCGCGCCGGCATGGACCTTGACGCCGCCGGGGCGGAAATTGTCGAACGCGCGCTGCGCGAAGATCGCCATCGCCTTGACGCCGACCACGTCGCGCGGCCGGCCGGGCATGTGGACCTCGCCGGCGGAGATCATGGTGGTGACGCCGCCGTTGAGAAAACTGTCGATCCATCCGGTCTGATTCTGCCGCGGCGTCCAGTCGCCGGCGACGGGGTGAACGTGGCTGTCGATCAGGCCGGGAGTCACCGTGGTGCCCTGGGCGTCGATCACGGTGGTGGCGCCCCCGGCGTCGATCTCCTTGGCGCGTCCGATCGCGGTGATCCTGCCGTTTTCGGCCAGGATCGTGTCGGCGTCGAGGATCGGCTTCTCCATCATGCCGCTCAGCAGCAGGCCGATATTGCGGATCACCAGTTTGCTTGGGCCGGCCGCCTGGGGTTCGTCGTGGGCCATGGATTTTTCCTTTTTTGCTCAATGCCTTCGATCGTCGGAAAGTATCTGAACCCGGCTTGACGCCGGGATCAAGTGGCACTCCTCGCGAGGCTCTCTTATGTGGTATGCAACGCTGGTTTGGGTGGAACTTTGCCGGCCCTGAAGCTGTTTCAATGCTCGGAAACTCCATCCCGAGGAGACACCGATGAATCTTCCCGACCTCAACAAGGTGGCTCAGGCCATAGCCGCGCCCGGCAAGGGACTGCTCGCCGCCGACGAATCCACCGGCACCATCAAGAAGCGTTTTGACGCGATCAAGGTCGAATCCACCGAGGATTCCCGCCGCGACTACCGCGAGATGCTGTTTCGCTCGAAAGAGGCGATGTCGAAATACATCTCCGGCGTGATCCTCTACGACGAGACCATCTGGCAAAAGGCCAAGGACGGCACGCCGCTGGTGAAACTGATCGAACAGGCGGGCGCCATCCCCGGCATCAAGGTCGACGAGGGAACCCAGCCGCTGCCGAATTGCCCGGGCGAACTCATCACGGTCGGCGTCGACAAGCTCGCCGGGCGCCTCGCGGCTTATTACAAGCAGGGCGCGCGGTTCGCGAAATGGCGCGCGGTGATCGATATCGGCCAGGATATCCCGAGTATGACCGCGATTCATACCAACGCCCACGCGCTGGCGCGCTATGCGGCGCTGTGCCAGGCCGCCCAGATCGTTCCGATCGTCGAGCCCGAAGTGCTGATGGACGGCGATCACGATATCGACCGCTGTTACGACATCACCCAGCGGGTTCTCAACAAGGTGTTCCAGGAATTGCGGATCCAGCGCGTCGCGTTCGAAGGCATGATCCTGAAGCCGAACATGGTGGTACCGGGCAAGAAGAGCGCAAAACAGGTCCCGGCGGCGGAAGTCGCCGACCAGACCATACGGCTGCTGAAGAACTGCGTGCCGGCGGCGGTGCCGGGTATCGCGTTCCTGTCCGGCGGCCAATCCGACGAGGACGCCACCGCGCATCTCGATGCCATCAACCGGATCGGCGGATTGCCGTGGCGGCTGACCTTCTCCTATGGCCGCGCGCTGCAGGCGGCGCCGCAAAAAGCCTGGTCCGGCAAGGCGGAGAACGTCGCCGCCGGACAAGCGGCGTTTACCCATCGCGCGCGGATGAATTCGCTCGCCAGCAAAGGCGAGTGGCAGGCCGATCTGGAACAGAAGAAAGCCGCTTGAAGCGGTATGAATTTCGGTTGAAGTGCCGTGGCAGATCGATCTCTGCTCCCTCTCCCGCTTGTGGGGGAGGGTCGGGGTGGGACTCTTCGACAGGGACGGACTCGCGGAGAGTCCCCCTTGCCCGCGGCGGCTCTTGCACCTGCGAAATGTGGCCACCATCTGACATCAGAGGATTTGGCCATGTTGGATATTACCCGGGATACCCCTGACGACACAGCATCGCTAACAGCATCCGAGCTCGGCTCCGCCGAACGATTCCGCGCTGCTTGACGCCTATTCCAACGCGGTAATCGGCGTGACCGAACGGATCGGACCCGCGGTCGTGCGCGTGGAAACCGAATCGAAAAGCCCTCAATCGCGTGAGCGGGGCGGGCTCGGCTCCGGCATCGTCATTTCGCCCGATGGCCTGGTGCTGACCAACAGCCATGTGGTCGGCGCCTCGAAGCAGATCAGGTTGCGGGACCATGAGGGCATCGTCACCGATGCGCGGGTGCTCGGCGTCGATCCCGATACCGACCTCGCTTTGCTGCGGGCCGATGGCGCGCGCGATCTGCATTATGCCTCGCTCGGCAATTCAAAGAACCTGCGCCGCGGCCAGCTGGTGATCGCGATCGGCAATCCCCTGGGGTTTGAATCGACCGTCACCGCCGGCGTGGTCTCGGCGCTCGGCCGCTCGATCCGTTCGGCCAACGGCCGAACCATCGAAGACGTGATCCAGACCGACGCGGCGCTCAATCCCGGCAACTCCGGCGGTCCGCTGGTGTCGTCATCAGCCGAAGTGATCGGCATCAACACCGCGATCATCAGCGGCGCGCAGGGCATCTGCTTTGCGGTCGCCAGCAACACCGCGCAGTTCGTGCTGTCGGAGATCATTCGCCATGGCCATGTGCGGCGCGCCTATATCGGCGTGTCCGGCCAGAGCGCGCCGATTCCGCGACGGCATGCGGTGCTCGCCGGCGTCGAGAACACGATGGGCGCGTTGCTGGCGCAGATCGAGCCGGACGGGCCGGCGGCGCAGGCCGGGCTGTTGCCGGGCGACGTCGTCATCCGCCTCGATGGCGTTGACATCAACGGCGTCGATGATCTGATCCGCGTCCTCGATCGCGACCGGATCGATCGCAAGCTTGAAATGGATGTGCTGCGGATGGGCCGGCTGCGCGGCATCGACATTCATCCGATCGAACGCAAGCCCGCGGCTCGGCACGGATGAACCCGCCGCGGCGATCAGGTATTGCGCCGCGGAGCCGCGATCAGGCGCAGGAAACTCATCACGCTTCCTACTGCGGCAAATCCTGCGCCGAGCGTCAATGCGAGCGTGGCTCCCTCACGACCGGCGAGGCCGAAGCATAAAGCCGCAAGGGCGGCTCCGGTGGTTTGTCCGGTCAAGCGTGCCGTCGCTACGATGCCGCTAGCGCTTCCGCTGCGATCAGGCGGAGCGCTGGACATCAGGGCCTTCATGTTCGGTGTCTGAAACAGGCCAAATCCTAAACCGCAAATCGCCATGCGCCAGACGATATTGGCAACGCCGGGGGCTGTGGGAAGCATCGCCAGCAGCACCATTCCCAGGCCGAGCAGCGCCAATCCAAGGCCGCCGAGAATGCCGGCTGGATAGCGGTCGGACAGCCGGCCTCCGATCGGCGCCATGACGGCAACCACGAGAGGCCACGGCGTCATGAAGAAGCCGGTTTCCACCTGCGTCCGCAGCAGGATGTCCTCGAAATAGAACGGCAGGGAAACGAACGCCAGGCCCTGGACCGCGAACGAGCAGACCGCGGTGGCGGCGGATAGCGCGAACACCGGCCGCCGGAACAGGTCGATCGGCAACATCGGCGCCGGATGATCCGCATGCCGGCGAGTCAACAGCCAGCCGAGCAGGATCGCGGCCGTGAGCTCAAGCAACACCAGACCGGGCGACGCCCTGTGTGCGGCACTGCCGATGCCGACAATGAAGAGGCCGAGGCAGCTCGCAGCCAGCAGCGCGCCGGGGAAATCGAACGCGTGCACCGCCCGAGGCGTCGCTGGCAAAGTCCTCAGGCCGATCCCCATGGCGATCAGGCCGAAGGGAATGTTGATCGCGAACAACCAGGGCCAGGACCCTATCGCCAGAATACCGGATGCGATGGTCGGCCCCAGCGTGAAGGCGGTCGCGACCACCAGTGCGTTATGACCGAAGCCGCGGCCGAGCAGGCGGTTCGGATAGATGAAGCGGACCAGCGCCGAGTTCACGCTCATGATGCCGCTGGCGCCGAGCCCCTGCAGCACCCGGGCGGTGAGCAGGCTCGGCAAGGACCACGCGTAGGCACAGGCCAGCGATGCCACGGTGAACAACAACAGGCCGCCGAGATAGATTCGTTCGTGGCCGACGATTTCGCCGAGAGCGCCGAGCGGCAACAGCGTCGCGACCAGCGCGATCTGATAAACATTGACCACCCAGATCACGTCTGCCGGGCTGACATGGAGTTTGGTGGCAATGGCGGGCAGGGCGATGTTCGCGATGGCGGTATCCAGCGAGGCCATGGCAAGTGCGGTAAAGATCGCGGCGACGGCCCATCGCCTGCGTTCCGTGGGCAGGCCGTCGATCGTCGGCGTAGGAGGCCCCTTCGCCGCCGTTGCATCCGTTGACATCCTGCAGGGTTCTCCGGACCGGCGATGATGCGGTCTTGCCAGCTGCGGGGTCTACTACGGATACCGGTCGGCCCCCAGACGCCGTGGTGCATGATGCATATGCGATGCGTTGGCCGGACATGCGCCATCGATCGGAGTCACCTGACCGGGCGACCGTCTTGTCGTCGGCGATGCAAGACGTCCGTTCCAATCATCCCGAGATTTCCTCGAGCTCGAGGTCGAGGGTGCGCGGGCCCCAGCCGCCGATCGACAATACCACCAGCATCATCGCGAAGGCGATCAGGCCAAATACCCCCTTGGTGCCCGCGGTCTGCAGGAAGAAGCCGATAATGAAGCTGGCAAAAACCGCGCTGATCCGGCTCAGCGAATAGGTGAACCCGACGGCGCGGGCGCGCACCCGGGCGGGGAACAGCTCGGTCTGATAGCCGTGGAACGCGTAAGACAGCACGTTGTTCGACAGCGTGATCAGCACGCCGAACAGGATCAGCAACGGCATGGTGTTCTGAAAGGAGAACAGCATTCCGAAGATTCCGATGCAGCAGGCGGCGCCGACCAGCTGCCATTTCCGCTCGAACTTGTCGGCGAAGCTCATGGCCAGCAACGGACCGAACGGATTGGCGATGGCGATGATGAACGAGTAGAGCAGGCTGGCGCCGAGATTGATGCCGGTCTGCTGGGCGATCAAGGTCGGTACCCAGGCGGCGAAACCGTAGAAGCCGAAGGTCTGGAAGAACTGGAAGACCATCAACATGATGGTGCGGCTGCGATAGCGCGGCTCGAAGATCTCGGCCAAGCGGCCCAGGGGTTCGGCCTTCTCCACCGAATGGCTGCCCGGCATTGGCAAGGACGCGCCATCGAGGTCGGCGACAACCCTGGCCTCGATCGCGGAGGTCACGGCATCGGCCTCGTCCAGCCGTCCCTGATTGATCAGCCAGCGTGGGCTTTCCGGCAACGCGCGGCGGACGAACCAAACGAACAGCGCGCCGATCGAGCCGATGAGGACGACCCATCGCCAGCCGTCAAAACCGAACGGGCTGATCGGCACCAATTGGTAGGCGATGAACGCCACCACCGGCACTACCGAGAACTGGACGGCCTGGTTGAAGGCGAATGCGCGGCCGCGCATCGATTTGGGCACGAGCTCGGAGAGGTAGGTATCGATGGTGACGAGTTCGACGCCGATGCCGATGCCGGCGATCAGCCGCCACAGGCTGACTCCCATACCGCTATCCTGGAAAGCCATCACCAACGTTGCCGCGCTGTACCAAAGCATCGAATAGGTGAAGATGGTCCGCCGCCCGTATTTATCGGCGACGTAGCCGAAGGCGAAGGTTCCAATGAACAGGCCGGTGAAGGTCGCCGCTACAAACAGTGCCGGGCCGGTGAATATGCTGACCCCTACATGGGCGAGCAATCCGCTCTTCATCAGGCCGGGAACGACGTAGGCGGTCATGAACAGGTCGTAAAACTCGAACATGCCGCCGAGCGAAAGCAGCGTGATCATAAGCCACACATGCCGCGTGCCCGGCAGCCGGTCCAGGCGCGCGAGGATGGCGGCAGCGCGCCGTTGGCCGGACTGTTCCAATTTCATCGTTTCTCTCCCCAGATTGTTCCGATCGGGGACGGCGCCGCTGTCCCTCGGTTGCCGGCAAGCATGCCCGCTTTTTTTGTTTTGTTATAGGGCCTGACCGGGATCCTGTTCGATGCATGGTCTTCGACGACGGCGTGCACCGAAATCCCATTCGGAGAAGGTAGCCGGAGACGGCGCGATCAGCGCTGTGGCACTCCGATACGAACGACTACTCCGCCGCCTTGGCGGTGTTCGGCCCAAAGATTCGCGTCGGCGCCGGGAAGCCGCAGGACGTGCCGTCGGTCACCTTGACCTGGTCCTCCCACGGCAGACGGAACGTGCCGGCCACCATGTCCTGCATGAAGGTGTAGGGACAATCCATCGCGCCGCCCTTCACCGCGACGTAACCGCGGTGCCAGAGCTGATAGATGTTGTTCTCGACGCCCCAATGAATCCGCGCCTCGCGCACCAGATCGGGCCGCACCTCCGCGGTGATGATCTCGTCGGCCCGCCCGGTGGTGCCGTGGGCGATGATGCCGCCGTCGAAATTCACGATCATGCCTTCGCCCATGGAATCGAATGAACCGTCCGATCCGCACATGCAGACATTGGCCGTTACCATCAGGTTCTGGAAAGCATTGGCCTGGTTGGTGAAGCGCCAGCTGTCGCGGATCGGCGCGGTATAGCCGGCGGTGCGGATCATGATCTCGGCGCCCTTGTAAGCGCACTCGCGCGCCATCTCCGGGAACATGCCGTCGTGGCAGATGATCAGCGCGATCCTGGCGCCCTTCGGTCCTTCGATCACGGGAATACCGATGTCGCCGGGCTCCCACGGCTCGACCGGGATCCAGGGGTGAAGTTTTCGATAATACAGCTTGATCTCGCCGTGATCGTCGATGATCAGGCCGGAATTATAAGGATTGCCGTTGGGATTGAACTCCATGATGGAAAAGCAGCCCCAGATATTGTTGTCGGTGCAGGCTTGCCTGAAGGCTGCGACTTCCGGGCCGTCGAGACGGCACATGATGGCGGGATTGGTGTCCATCGACAGGCCGTGCAGGGAGTATTCAGGAAACACCACGAGGTCCATGGTGCCCAGATTGCGGCGCGCCTTGCCGACCATGTAAACGATGCGCTCGGTTTGGCGCGCCAGGTCCGCAGGAGTCGCCACGACAGGCAATTGCAACTGAACGAGCCCGATGACGACGCCTTCAGGCGATTTGTTGAGGCCGCCGAGTCCGTTCATGTCACAAGTCCGTTCATATCAATCTCCTGGAAACAATTTGCGCGTCGGCAGGCCGAATGCGCGCGATTTTCACGGATAGCTCATCGGGGGTCAAGCGTTTGCCGCCGTGAGGGACGATGCGCCGCCGATCATGACGGTGTGAATGCAGGCACTGTGTCGGCAGCCGCCATCTGGATCAGCAGCGAGCGGCGGCAGGAAAAGCGGGCCGGCACGTGGTCGCCCTTGGGGAGGCCTTGCGGTCCCCTCTGCAAACCGTGCGCGGAATAAGGCGCTCAATGAATAAGCAAATGCGCGTCATAAAAGCTGCGCATAGGGAATAAGCAAACCTCGACCCGAAATACAACTCACTGAAAATATGAAAGATTCCCGAACGGAGCGGGCGCTGAAGGCGTTGTACACAATGGCATGGGCCTTGCTTAGTTCTTTTCCGAGAGTGTCTCTGCTCGGGACGCGTGCGCCATGGCGAACTCAAAGCATCCATCCGTCGGTACCGTCGCCGCGGAGCCGGAGCCGATCGATCTCGACTGGTCGGTAACGGCGCTTCTCATCATCGACATGCAGCGCGATTTCATGGAGCCCGGCGGCTTCGGCGAAACGCTGGGCAACGATGTCTCGCAGCTGGCGCGCGCGGTGAAGCCGATCGCGGCGGTGCTGGCCGCGGCGCGCGAGAACGGAATGCTCGTGGTACACACCCGCGAGGGCCATTTACCCGATCTGTCCGACGCGCCGCCGGCGAAGATCGAACGCGGCGCGCCGTCCTTGCGCATCGGCGATCCCGGCCCGATGGGGCGGATCCTGATCCGCGGCGAAGCCGGCCACGACATTATTCCAGCAGCTCTATCCGCTCGACAGCGAGATCGTGATCGACAAGCCCGGCAAGGGCGCGTTCTACGCCACCGAACTCGCCGACGTCCTGCAGAAATACGGCATCGAGAATTTGCTGGTATGCGGCGTCACCACCGAAGTCTGCGTCAACACCACGGTGCGCGAGGCCAACGACCGCGGCTATCGCTGCGTCGTGCTGGCGGATGGCTGCGCATCGTATTTTCCCGAATTCCACGAGATGGGCCTGAAGATGATCAAGGCCCAGGGTGGCATCTTCGGCTGGGTCAGCGACTCGGCCGCGGTTCTCAAGGCAATGACAACGGAGACTTCAAACAATCTGGCAGCGGGAGCATCACGATGAGCACGAGCACTGACTGCCGGAAAGTCAGACTTCAAGCCGGCGCTGTGGACGCCGGGTGACTGGAATGCCTTCTTCGGATTCGGCACCAATATCCTCGTCAATATGCTGGTGCTGACCGGTCTGTTGCGGTTCGTGCTGAAGATGCCGGATACGCTGGTGTTCGGCCGCATCCTGCCGGCGCTTGGCCTGATGATGTGCCTGTCGACGTTCTACTATGCGTGGCTGGCCTACCGGCTGGCGCAGAAGACCGGCCGCAGCGACGTCTGCGCGCTGCCTTCCGGCGTCAGCGTGCCGCATATGTTCATCGTCACCTTCGTGATCATGCTGCCGATCACCATCAAGACCGGCGATCCCATGAAGGGCTGGTCCGCCGGCCTGGTCTGGGTGTTCTTCCAGAGTTTTATTCTGATGATCGGCGGATTCATCGCGCCCTATATCCGGAAAATCACGCCGCGCGCGGCCCTGCTCGGCACGCTCGCCGGCGTCTCCGTGACGTTCATCTCGATGCGGCCGGCGCTCGAAATGTACATGACGCCGCAGATCGGCCTGGTCTGCTTTGCCATCATTCTGGTGAGCTGGTTCGGCGGCGTGAAGTATCCGAAGGGCATCCCGGCGGGGCTGGTCGCCATCGCGGTCGGCATGGTCATCGCGTGGGGCTCGAACCTGTTCGGCCTTGGGCTCGGAGGGGTGAGCGTCAAGGGCGTCGGCGACGCGTTCGCGAACTTCGGCTTCTCGGTGCCGTTGCCCGCGGTCGGTCAGGTATTCTCGGGCTTCGAATTTCTCGGCGTCATCCTGGTGACCGCGATCCCGTTCGGCATCTACGATCTGGTCGAGGCGATGGACAACGTCGAAAGCGCCGAGGCCGCGGGCGACGAATATCCGACCACGCGGGTGCTGACCGCCGACGGCGTCGTCAGCCTGATCGGCTGCCTGATGGGAAATCCGTTCATCAACGCGGTTTATATCGGCCATCCCGGATGGAAGGCGATGGGCGGCCGGATCGGTTATTCGGCGGCGACCGGAATCATGGTGGTGGTGCTGGCGTGGTTCGGCATCATCTCGGTACTGCTGGCGCTGGTGCCGGTGGTCGCGATCTCGCCGATCCTGCTCTACATCGGCATGCTGATCGGCGCGCAGGCGTTCCAGACCACGCCGATCAAGCATGCCCCGGCGATCGTGCTCGCCCTGACGCCGCATCTCGCCGCGTGGGCCAAGCTGCAGATCGACACCATGCTCGGATCGACCCTCGACGCCGCGCAGAAGGTCGGCGGTCTGCGCCGGCGACAAGGTCGGCGAGGTCAAGGCCGCGGCGATCGCCGCGCTGCCCCAGCAGGGCGTGCTCTATCACGGGCTGGAAGTCATGGGCGGCGGCTCGATCCTCGCCGGCCTCGTGCTCGGCGCGATCGGCGTCTTTGTCATCGAGCGCGACTTCATGAAGGCTTCGGCCTTCGCGTTTGCGGGAGCGGTGCTGACCTATTTCGGCTTCATGCATGGCGAGGCGGTCGGCTTCGGCGGCGGGTTGGGCGTGACGCCAGGCGTTGCGCTGGCCTATGCCGTCGTGGCGGCTGGGTTCCTCGCGGTCGAGAAGTTCAGCTTCGGCACTGAGACCGCTTCGCATCCGCATATGCCGATGGCAGCGCCCGCCGAATAAGCAAAGCAGTCGCCGCATCTCTTCGCCCTCCCCTTGAGGGGGAGGGTCGCTCGCGCAGCGAGCGGGGCGGGGTGATTGTTCATCTGCTGCGCCCACAGCTCCACCCCGTCTCGCATCTTGCGATGCGAGCCGACCCTCCCCCTTCCAGGGGAGGGTAAAGTTCGTTATCGCCCGGCCAGTCACGTGAGCCTTGAGACGGCCGTCAACCATGATCAGTGCCCCGCCATGTGCCGTCCGATTTCCGTGAGATCGGCCTGGCTGGCGCGCGCCTCATAAACCAACTCGCCGTGGAACATGACGGCGAGCGGTCCGACAGTTCAAGCAATTCGTCGAGATCCTCGCTAACCAGCAGCACGGCGGCGCCGCGATTTCGCGCGGCCATGATCTCGGCATGGATTTGCGCGACCGCGGCGAAATCCAGGCCGAAGCAGGGATTGGCGGCGATCAGGACTTCCACGACATCGCCCAGTTCCCGCGCCAGCACGGCGCGCTGCACATTGCCGCCCGACAGCGCCGCGATCGGCGTGTCGGGCGTGCGGGTCTTGATCTTGTATCGCGCAATCTTGTGTTCTGCGTCGTCGCGGAACGCGGCGCGGTTGAGCCACCATCCGCCGCGGCGAACGGCGCACGGTCGAATTCGCGGAACGCGATATTGTCGGCGACGCTCATGCCGCCGACGCAGGCGTTCTTCAGCGGCTCTTCCGGCAAAAGCGACATCTTGTGCCGGCGCATTTCCTCGCGGCGGGCGTGGTAGAGATCGCCGGCCACGCGGATTTCGCCGCTTTCGGCCTCGCGCTGGCCGGCCAGCACCTCGACCAGCTGGCGCTGGCCGTTGCCGGAAACCCCGGCGATGCCGACGATTTCTCCGCCGCGGACACTCAGCGAAACGTCATGGACCGCGACCGCGCCGGCATCGTCGCGCGCGTTGAGTTTTGTCAATTCGAGCCGCGCCTCACCGATATTTCCGACGCGGGCCGGCTGAACGGTCAGCTGTTCGGCGCCGATCATCATGCGGGCCATGCTCGTCTGGCGTGAGATCGGCAACCTTGCCATGGCCCGCCAGCTTGCCGCGGCGAAGAATGGTGACCTCGTCCGCGAACGCCATCACTTCGCGAAATTTATGCGTAATCATCAGGATCGTCAGGTCGTCGTCGACGACCATGCCGCGCAGCATGCCCAGCACTTCGTCGGCTTCGCCCGGGGTCAGCACCGAGGTCGGCTCGTCCAGAATCAGAAACCGCCGCTTGAGGTAGAGCTGCTTGAGGATCTCGCATTTTTGCCGTTCGCCGGCGGATATGTCGGAGACCCTGGCATTGAGCGGCACCTTGAACGGCATGCGCGCCAGGAACGCCTCCAGTTCCTTTTTCTCCTTCGGCCCAGTTGACGACGGCAGGAACGTCGTTACGCGCCAGCACCAGATTTTCCGCCACCGTCATCGCCGGCACCAGGGTGAAGTGCTGGTACACCATGCCAAGGCCGAGCGCGTGGGCATCCCTGGGATTGGCGATCGACTGCTGGCGGCCGCCGACCAGCACATCGCCCTCGGTCGGGTGATAGTAGCCCATGATGCACTTCACCAGCGTGCTCTTGCCGGCGCCGTTTTCACCGAGCAGCGCATGGAAGGATCCGGGGCGGACCTTAATTCGACATTGTCCAGGGCGGTGAAATCACCGAACCGCATGGTCATGGCGACGGCGTCGACGCCAAGCGCCCCACCCGGCAAGGGTGTTTCGCCGATGATCATGACAAGGCTCCGATCAGCGCCGTGCGAAGTGGCGACGGCGCCGAACACGCCGCCCTGCATCTTGATCATCTTCAGAGCGTGTTCGTGGTTGCTTTTGTCGGTCGCGGCACAGCAGTCCTCGATCAGCACGCATTCGAAGCCGCGGTCGTTGGCCTCGCGCATGGTGGTGTGCACGCAGACGTCGGTGGTGATGCCGGTGAGCACGATGTTCTCGATGCCGCGCAGCCGCAGCATCAACTCGAGGTCGGTGGCGCAGAACGATCCCTTGCCGGGCTTGTCGATGATCGGCTCGCCCGGCAGCGGTGCGAGATCCGGAATGATCTCCCATCCGGCTTCGCCGCGCACCAGCACCCGTCCGCACGGACCGGGATCGCCGATCCCGGCGCCGATCTGGCGTGAACGCCAGCGCTTGTTGGCGGGAAGATCAGTGAGATCGGGGCGGTGGCCCTCGCGGGTGTGGATGATATGAAAGCCCTGATCGCGCATCACCGCAAGCAGCCGCTTGATCGGCTCGATCGGCGCCCGCGTCAGCGACAGGTCGTAGCCCATCTTGTCGACATAGCCGCCGACGCCGCAGAAATCGGTCTGCATGTCGATGATCACAAGCGCGGTATTCTGCGGGCGCAGATCGCCATTGTAGGGCCAGGGGTAGGGCTCGGATTTCAGATAGCGTTCGGCCATGTCGTGGTCTCTCTGATGTCGTCGTCGCTCTATCGCGTGATCGAAAGTTCTGCCGGTGCGCCGGTCAGGGTTCGTTTCGGCGAGCAGGTGATGATCATGATCGCCAGGGTCAGGATGTAGGGCGCGGCGTTGAACAAGTGATAGCCGGAAGTCACCCCGACCGATTGCAGCGCCGGCCCGAGCGCAGCCGCGCCGCCGAAGGCGAGCGACGCCCACATGCACAACATCGGATTCCAGCGCGCGAAGATCACCAGCGCGACGGCGGTGATGCCCTGTCCGCTGGAGAGGCCCTCATTCCAGCTGCCGGGATAGAACAGCGACAAAAACGAGCCGCCGATGCCGGCGAGGAAGCCGCCGACCATGGTGGCGCGCAGACGGATCGCGAGCACGGAATATCCCATCGACCTTGCGGCGTCCGAACTCTCGCCGGCGGTGCGGATCAGCAGGCCCCAGCGGGTGGTGCGAAAGGCCCAGGATAAAATCGGGGCGATGGCCACGCCGATCAGAAACAGCACGTTGATCCGCAGCGCTGCGCGCACCTGCGAGATATCGCTCCACCATCCGAAATCGATCGCCGGCAGCCGCGGCGCGGTCGGTTCGATCAGAGGCTTGCCGAGATAGAATGCGAGGCCGGTGCCGAACAGCATCAGCGCGATGCCGACCGCGATGTCATTGACGCGGGGCAGCGAGCAGATGCCGGCGTGCAGCGCGCCGAGCAGGGCGCCGGTCACGCCGGCGGCGAGCACGCCAAGCCAGGGCGAGCCGGTGAGATAGGAGATGCCGTAGGCGCTCATCGCGCCCATCACCAGTGTGCCTTCAAGGCCGAGATTGATGCGCCCCGAGCGCTCGGTGATGCATTCGCCGAGGCTGACGAACAGAAACGGCGTACTGACGCGGATGGCGCCGCCAAACACCTCGAGGGGAACTGTCCAGAGTCCGATCGTGCCGTCCGCCATGTCAGGATTTGCCTTTCAGAAAGCCAATGCGTCCGTACAGCGCGTCGCTTGCGAGAACGGCGACGAAGATAATTCCCTGCAGCACCTGAACGGAGGCGTCGGGCAGGCCGAGCCGGCGCTGCAGCAGCCCGCCGCTGGCGCTGATGCCGCCGAGCAGGATCGCGACCGGAATGATCGCCAGCGGATTTTGCCGCGCCAGAAACGCGACCAGGATGCCGGTAAAGCCGTAACCGGCGGCAAGGTTGGCGTTGGTTCGGCCCTGGACCGCGGCGACTTCGACCATTCCGGCGAGGCCGGCCGAAGCGCCGGCGAGAAAGCAGATCGTCAGGATCAGCTTGCCGACGCTGAGGCCCACGATCTTGGCGGCGCGAATGTTGCCGCCGGCGACCCGCGCGGCGAAGCCGAACACGGTGTGATAGATCAGGATGTAGCACGCGATGGCGGCGACGATGCCGAACACCAGTCCCCAATGCACGTCGGTGCCGGGGATCGAACCGATCATGTTGGCGGCGCCGATCTCGCGGGTCGATGGCTTGTTGAGACTGGCGGGGTCCCGCATCGGGCCTTCGACCAGGTGATTGAGGATCGCGAGCGCGATATAGACCAGCAGCAGGCTTGAAATGGTTTCGTTGACGCCGCGGTATTGACGAAGCCCGCCCGCCAGCATGATCCAGAGGCCGCCGCCGGTCATGCCGGCGCAGACCATGGCCAGCTGCACCACCAATGGCGGCGCGGATTGCACCAGCAGCGCCGCGCTGGTCGCCGCCAGCGCCCCGATCAGCAGCGCGCCTTCGCCGCCGATGATCACCATGCCGAGTTGCGCGGGCAGCGCGGTGCACAGCGCGGTCAGGATCAGCGGTGCCGCGCGCGTCAGCGTGTTCTGCCAGGAAAACCAGGTGCCGAACGCGCCCTGGTACATATAGAAATAGAGATCGAGCGGGCTTTTGCCGAACAGGGCGACGAATATCCCGAACACCCCGAGCGCGCCGACCAGCGCCGCGCCCGGAATGAGGATATATTCGACGATCCCGCCATAGCGCTGCAGAAATCCCGGATCCGCGGCCGGAGAAATCACAGCGGCTTCGGCGGGATCCGCAACCTCTGATGTCACGAAGTCGCTCCGATGACGCCGTCCACCAGATAGTCCATCTTTTCGAGTTCGGCGTCCTTCTGGCCGCGATCGGTTCCGGCGCCGATCACGGTCTTGCCCTTGTTGTCCACGATCGGGCCTTTGAAGATGACATAATCGCCGGCGGCGAGCTTGGCCTTGATGTCGTCCGCATGCTTGCGGGCTTCCGCCGAGACCGCTTCGCCGTAGGGCGAGACTTTGACGATCTCTTCCTTCAGGCCGCCGCGATAGAAATTCGGGATCGTTTCACCGGCGGCCATCATCTTCACGAACTTCGGATACAGCGCTTCCCAGTTCCACTCCGCGCCGGTCAGATAGGCCTTCGGCGCCAGCGGCGACTGATTGACGTGATAGCCGCAGACCATCGCGCCGCGGCGCGCCGCGTTCTCGACCATGGTCTTCGGTCCGTCGACGTGGCAGGTCAGGACATCGACGCCCTGATCGATCAGGCTGTTGGTGGCTTCGGCTTCCTTGACCGGCATCGACCAGTCGCCGGTGAAGATCACCTGCGTGGTCGCCTTTGGATTGGCGAGTTTGGCGCCCAGCGTGAAGGCATTGATGTTGCGCAGCACCTGGGGAATCGGCTTGGCGGCGACGAAGCCGAGCTTGCCGCGTCTTGGTGGAATAGCCGGCCACGATGCCGGAGATGTATTGCGCCTCGTCGATGTAGCCGAAATAGCTGCCGGCGTTCTTCGGATCCTTCTCGGTCCACAAGCCGCCGCAATGTTGAAAGCGCAGCTTCGGAAACTTGCTCGCCATCTTGAGCACGTGCGGATTGTAATATCCGAACGAGGTCGGAAACAGCAGCGAAGCGCCGTCGAGATTGATCATCGACTCCATGGTCTTTTCGACGGCGTCGGTTTCCGGAACCTTCTCTTCTTCGACGACCTTGAGGCCCGGCATTTTTTTCAGCGCCGCGGCGCCCTGGGCGTGGGCCTGATTGTATCCATAATCATCGCGCGATCCGACATAGATGAAGCCGATCGTGGTCTCTGCCGCCGCGGCGGAACGCGCGCCAAGCGCGCTGCCGAGTGTCAACGCCGCGCTTCCCTGCAACAGATGCCGTCTTGAAATCCTGCCAAAATCCATTGGTTGCTCCCTCTGGCGGATTGACCGCCGCTGATTTCGCGGCTTCGCCGGTCCGGCGGAGCCCGGAGCCTGTATCGCAATGTTCGTGCCAGAGCCTGTTTTGTGCCCATAAACATGCAAGTATTTGATATTGGATAGTTTTTAAATAAAAGAAGCTGGTTCAAAGGTTGGGCATGCCTGCATAAGGATGAAAATTTAAGCAGTATTGTTGAGTTGTATGCAATGGAGTTGGGCAGATTTCGGCGCGCGACCGGCTTTTGACGAGGAGTGGCGGTTTGGCAATTGCTACCGGGAATGGGTGATCGTTACTGTGCCGAGGCGTCGTCGGAGGACAGAGAAACCAGCCAATGGGGAATTTATTTTGAAGAGCTCGCGAACTGACTTGCGGGTTGCCGTCGTTGGGCTGGGACCCATTGGAATAAGGGTGGTGGAAGCGCTCGACCGCGGAATAGACGGGATGGTGCTTGCCGCGGTGTCGGTGCAAAATCCCGAGAAGCACCGCAGCCGGCTGGCCAACTTAAAGACACCGCCTGCGGTCTTGCCGATCGAGGCGCTGTGCGATGTCGCCGACATGGTCATCGAATGCGCGCCGGGCAAACTCGTCCGGTCGATCGTCGCGCCGTTTGTGGCAAGCGGAAAGACCGCGGTCGTCCTGAGCGCCGGCGCGCTGCTCGACCACGAGGACCTGATCGATCTGGCGAAACAAAACGGCGGTCAAATCGTGGTGCCGACGGGGGCGCTGATCGGCCTCGACGCGGTGACCGCGGCGGCGGTCGGGACCATTCATTCGGTCCGGATGGTCACCCGAAAGCCGGTCCGCGGGCTCGCCGGCGCCCCCTATATTGTCGAAAACAACATCGACATCGAACGAATTACCGAACCGCTGAAAATATTCGACGGTACCGCGCGGGAGGCCGCAAAGGGCTTTCCGGCAAATCTCAATGTGGCGGTCGCGTTGTCGCTGGCCGGGATCGGTCCCGACCGGACCAAACTGGAAATCTGGGCCGATCCTGCGTTGACGCGCAACACGCACCGTATCGAGGTGGAATCCGATTCCGCCAGATTTTCGATGTCGATCGAGAATATCCCGTCGGAAAACCCAAAGACGGGCCGCATCACCGCGCTCTCGGTCATTGCCTATCTGCGCAAGCAGCGCGCCTGTCTTCGCATCGGGACCTGACACGGACGCGAAGAGAGTCGACCACCATTGGCGAGGGCGGAATCGCGGCGGCAATCTCGCCGCTCCGGGGCTGCCCAAGGCACGGCGCAAACGCAGCGGACGATTTGGATATTGAACCTTATTTTCAGTGCTTTTATTC
The DNA here is from genome assembly GCA_963734795.1 of uncultured Alphaproteobacteria bacterium. Taxonomy (GTDB): domain Bacteria; phylum Pseudomonadota; class Alphaproteobacteria; order Rhizobiales; family Xanthobacteraceae; genus Bradyrhizobium. The sequence continues at coordinate 396,847 of CAVTIW010000001.1, read as the reverse complement.
AAGGTCCGGATTTGCCATGGTTCGGCAGCCGCGATCATGGCCCGTGATGGAGTGAAGAATGTTTGATTTGAAGCTGGCGCGCGTCTGATCAATGCGGTCGGCACTTTGCATTTGTGCCAATGAGATCAGATTCGCCGGCGGAATGAGGCGCGATGTGCTATCATTGGGTCCCGACGACGGGGTTTTGTCACACCAAGGCGCTCAGCTGACATGGGTGTTTAGATGATCACAATTCCGGAACTGGTAGCACAAGCTTTGGGATCGTTCCTGACTTCAGAAACCAGGAGCCGGTTTGGTTCTTCACATGCCCGCCTGGCTGAAGTTCTTCCTTTCGCAGCCAGACTGACATTGGAGTGCATCGGTAATAGCGACGCCCTATATCACAACATTGAGCACTCAATGCTTGTTACCCTCGCCGGGCATGACATCCTGATGGGACGACAGATGTTGCGGCCAACCACCGCAGGCGATTATGCGAATTTCATTTTGGCGTGCCTTGCCCATGACATCGGATACGTTCGCGGAATTTTGCAGGGAGATGACAACGATTCCTATGTTGCAGATCTCAGCGGTTGTGCGGTTCGTCTGCCGCGAGGGTCGTCCGATGCCGCGCTCGCACCCTACCATGTGGACCGGTCAAAGTTGTTCGCCTCCGAGCGCCTCGTCGGGATCGAAGAGGTGGACGCTGACCGAATTGCCCGGGCGATCGAATATACGCGCTTTCCATATGCATCTTCCTCGAACGACGACCTGATCGAAGAGGAGGGTTTGTTGCTGCGAGCTGCCGATCTTATCGGTCAACTCGGTGATCCCAACTACCTGAAAAAGGCAAATGCACTGTTCTACGAATTTGAAGAAATCGGTTTGAACAAAAAGCTCGGCTACGATACGCCCGCAGACGTCGTCTATAAGTACCCGCAGTTTTATTGGAGCAATGTCGCTCCGCAAATTCAGACGGCGATACGCTACCTCAATGTCACGTCGAGCGGACGCCAATGGATAGCAAACCTTTATGCTAATGTTTTCCGCGCAGAGCGTGAGCTGAACCTATCGGGTCCGCAACTGTGATCATGCTGCAGCCAGGGTTCCGTTGAAAACCAGCCTTCTCGGAGGCGGTTCGCTCATGTCTGCTACGGTCAATCTCGACCGAATTGGGCTCTGCGAGAGATGTCCGGTTTACTTCGGATAGCGGTCGGTGGGGGACATCCTCGATCGGCAGCTTGGTGCCAAAACCCGAAATCAGCCCCAACGCCAAGCCGCTGGACGCGCGCGCCGCGCGTTTCTTCGAGTTGCGTGGAGGATATGCTTTGTCGCTTGGCGGCGCCTTAGCGACCTCGCGAGCGTACTTTGGCGAACAGCCGCGTCACCAGCTGATCGACCGATGTCGCCAGGTAGCCCCCGGGCGAAGACCGCGTTCACCACTCGCGGGGCGCGCAGGTCGTCGATCGTAAACCTAAGTATCCTCGTCTTAAACAAATGTAAGGCACTGATAAACGTCTGTGCAATGGTCCGGTCCATCTCTCTGTGATTGGATGTAGTTGTCGGCGTCATGCTAGTCGAACTGGAATTGTGGAGGCGAAATGCTGAGCAAAGAATATTTGAACACGGCACGGACCATACTCCGGGCGGCCCAAACAATGACAGACCAGCACATTGCGGGTCAGCTTAAGGCGCTCGCCGAGGACTATGAGCGGCGAGCTGAGAAAGCCGCGCACGCTGATGCGGCCAAGGCGTCGGCCCGGTCGGCTGCTCGCGAATGTGGGCGCAGCGTGGAATAACGGGATCGCGAAACATGCGTGGCGGTGTAGCATGAAGCGGCGTTGGTTTGCGCTGATCGGCTTGACCGGCCTGCTTTTCCCCTCCTGTCATTACCGGCGATTATAGCGCCAGCTGTGCGTTCGTGCTCCCGTCGGTTTGCGTTCGCCCGCACGGTTGTGTCAGGACATGTAGTGGCCGCTTTATGTGCACACTTAACCGGCGGGCCAATTCGTCTACAACACCTCTCAAGCGGTGAAGGAAGCACTCACATGAACGTCATCATCCAAAAGCTTAACGGCTTGTGGCACCTCATCGTCGGGTCGTGCCAGATCCGTACTCCGTTCCTGGAGACACAAAACCGGGCGCTGGTCGTTGCGTACGCCCGCGGGGTCTACCCGGGCGCGAAGATCATCGAACGCGAGTGACCGTTAAGAGCGGAATCAGGCAGCACTCACGCGGGTCATGCGTGCTGCGCCGCGAGTTCAGCGCTCGGACCCATGAGGCGCTCTGGGATCAATCACAAAAAGCTAGCGCAATCCAGTCATTGGCAGCGCCAATCCTGCTGGCGTTGCACGGCGCCACCAAGCCCGCCGTAATCGACGTCACGAACGCCATCCAGTCTCGCGAGCGCATTCAGGTGGCCGAGTTCGCCGCTCCTTGTCTACTTCTCAATAGGTAAGGCCGTTGAGCCGCCAAACTTGGACGGATCGTTGTAGCTCGGTGTGTCGTCGTAGTGAACCGCAGGCCGAGGCGCTGCGTAGGCCCAGCCCGGAACGGCGTAGCCCGGGAACCCTCGGCCAGGACGAACGATGACATGATGTCGCGCGATGATGACATGATGTCGCGGGATAGTGTGGTGAACAGTCGCCGCGCTGGCAGAAGCACACAAGATCATCAGCAGGCTTAAGGCCAAAAAAGAACGCATCGCATTGGCTCCAATCAACTTGTCGGGGGACGAACGGTCCCGACTTGCACGCGGCGGGCTGGGACGCTGCTGATCAAATGCATTCGGGCGGCCATTTCCCCAAGGGTCACCGGCCTCACGTTCGTTCAAATCCGCAGGATCATGCGCGCTGTCCAAGGGTTGCGCCTCCGATATCCGCTTCGGGTCGTTCGCGTCGGTTTGCCGCTGCGTCAGTGACTTCCGGTCTTGCCCAAACAACGGATAATCTCCGGGCCGGCTGGCATGGCGCAAATGTGCCAAGAGCCGACCTCCACGTTTAAATGATCGGTCCTGAATCGATGCGCCGGCCTGTGGTGGATCGCCAGTGCGGCGGCGTCGCATTCACTCTCGTATTCACGGCATTCCGGGCTGCGAACTTAGCTGGTGATTTGCTCGACGGGCAATTTGTCCCCACGCCGCCGTTGGACGAGAGAGCTTTCAACGTCTCGGGCGCTTTGCGTCGCGAGAGCGTGAACGCGTATCCTACCGTCATTGCGAGGAGCCAACGGGTCGCGCGAATGCGCGCCCGATGACAGGCTCCGCGACGAAGCAATCCATGCATTCTTTGCGGCTGCTCTATGGATCGCTTCGCTCGCAATGACGGTGTTACAAGCATTTGAGCAGCTGTTTGAAAATTGAAATCCCTTACAATTCGTTGGCGCGTGATGTTTCGCCAGCCTGGCTGATCTCCTTGCGAACCATCGCGGCCGCGCCGCTCATCGCCTTGAGCTTGCCGAAGGCAAGTGTGGCGCGGCATGTATTTCGTGCCGCAATCGGGTGCCGGGATCAGCCGGTCCGCGCGGCGACATGTTTGATGCCATGGCGGATCCGATCGGCGATCACGGCCGCGGTCTCGATGTCAGGATTTGCCGAGATCGCGTTACTGCGCCGCCGGGACCGGGGCGCGTTCGAGCGCTTCGTCGTGGCCGAGCGTCAGCACGATTCCCATCGCAATGATGCCGAGTGCGGACAGCAGCAACAGCCCGCCGGCGTAGCTGCCGGTCTGGTCCTTGATCCACCCCATCGCAAATGGGCCGACGAATCCTGCGAGGTTGCCGATCGAATTAATCACCGCGATCCCGGCTGCGGCGCCGGCGCCGGAAAGGAAGGCGGTCGGCAGCGTCCAGAACACCGGCAGGCAGGCGAAGATGCCGAAGCCGGCCACGCAAAGCGAGATCATCTTCAGCAGGGGGTCGTCGAGCGCCGTCGAGACTGCAATGCCGGCGGCCGCCACCAACAGCGGGAACGCGGCATGGAACCGCCGCTCGGCCTTGCGATCGGAACGCCGACCCCACCACACCATGCCGATCACGCCGACAACGTAAGGCGTGGCGGAGACCAGGGTGGTGAGAAACGTGTTGAGGCCGAACGCCTTGACGATCTGCGGCAGGAAGAAGCTCAGCCCGTAATTCGTCGCCACCGCGCCGAAATACACCAGGCTCAGCCCGAGCACCCGCGGGTTCACCAGCGACTGTGCCACCGAATAGTGGTGCACCGCCTCGCGCTGGCGCTGCTCACGCTCCAATCGTTCGGCGAGCCAGGCGCGCTCGTCCGGCGCGAGCCACGTCGCGCCCGCAGGCCGGTCAGTGAGATAGAAAAACACCACCGCGGCGAGGATGATTGCGGGCACCGCCTCGATGACGAACAGCCATTGCCAGCCGGCGAGCCCGAGACCGCCATGCAAGCTGAGCAGCACGCCGGAGATCGGCGCGCCGATCACGGTGGAGAGCGGGATCGCGGCCATGAAGTAGCCGACGATGCGCGCCCGGTACTCTGCCGGGAACCAGAGTGTCAGATAGAAGATGATGCCGGGAAAGAAGCCCGCCTCCGCCACGCCAAGCAACACGCGGAGCAGGTAGAAGCTGTGCTCGTTGCCGAGCCCGGTAGCGCGGGCGATGGCGGGGATGAACGCCATGGCACCCGACAGGATTCCCCAGCTCAGCATGATACGGGCGATCCATTTGCGGGCGCCGAAGCGTTCGAGCAGGAGGTTGGACGGCACCTCGAAGATGAAATACGCGATGAAGAAGATGCCGGCGCCGAAGCCGAACGCGGTCTCCGACAGGCCAAGGTCGTGGTTCATCGTCAGCGCCGCAAAGCCGACGTTGACGCGGTCGAGATAGGCGACGAAGTAGCAGACGATCAGGAATGGCACGAGCCGCTTCGAGACTTTGGCGATAGTGCGGATTTCAACGGCGTCCATATGTCTGCGGCCTAACGGCTGTTAAGATGTCAGCAAGTAAGCGGCCTCGCGCGCTGTCGCCATTCCCGACTTACGGCACCATGGAAGTGAAATGCCGAATGATCCCGCCGATGCTGGCGTGGTGGCGGTGATGGTGATGGTGATGGTGATAGTAAGCTTGCGCGGCGCTCGGCTGATCGGAAAGCGCGGTGCGGCGCGGCCCGATCGCTTCGAACTGCGCCTTCTGCTCGTCGCTTAACTTGCCATAGAAATCGTCCAGGGCTGCGCGCACCGTCTTGACCGCCTGCAGCATGACATCCAGCCGTTTGCCGACCGCCTCGAGCCGCGCCGGCGGCGTGATCGCCTCGCTGGTCTGGCATGAGGCCTTGAGCATGTCCGCCGCCTTTGCGCTGGCGTCCTGCAGCGCCGCAAGACTGCTGCGTTGCGCGTCGGTCGGATGGAGCTTCGACTCGATCTCGGCGGCGGGCCATTGCATCAAGCCGGCCTGCGCTCCGCAGTTTTGGGCGGACGAGCCGTTGGTGTTTGGCGCGGTTGCGCCGTTTTGCTGATCCTGGCCGAGGGCGTTCAGCCGCGCCTTCTGTTCATCGTTCAGGGAGTCGTAGAATTTCTGCAGTGCCGGCTGAACCGTCCCGACCGCTGTTATCATCGCCTCGATCCGCTGCTGCATGGTGGCGAGCCGGGCAGGCGCGGTCAGCGATACCTGGGTCGGACACGCGGCTTTAATGTCCTGCGCCGCTTTCACCGAGGCGTTGGCGAGGTCATCGAGCGCCGCACGTTGGGCGTCATTAGGCTGGATAGCCTGCTGGATTTGATCGATCGGCAGGCCGGCGATGTCGCGGCTGTCCTCGCCGCACATTTGCGCCAATTGATCGCTTGCCGCAGTGGGTCCGGCACCCGGCTGATTGCCGCCGGCGCCCGGGGGCAGATAGCCCGCGAGGGCGTCATAGCCGTAGGGCGCGAACACGCCGGCATAAATGTCATTGTAGCCGTAATCCCAGAACGCGGCGTCGCCATAGCCCCACATCGCATAGTCGTACATGTCGTAATAGGCGAACGGCCAAAACAGCGGGCCGACCCAGCCATATCCGCCGTTGCCGTGTCGCCACCATCCGTTTCGGCCGTCGCCGCCGCGGCCATTGTGCCATCCCGCCGTGGCAGCACTCGCCACGATCGCAGCGCGGGCAGCTGGATTGCGCAGCGCGGTCCTGTTGCGCAATGCGCCGGCGACCGAGCGGGAGTTCAAGGCATTGCGCACCGCGTTTGATCTCACATTCGCGCCCCGATTTCCGCTCGAGGCGGCGCTTCGGGTTGCGTTCGACACAGCGCCGCGGCTGGCGGCCCGGTTTGAACCGCCCGGAGCAGCAATCGAGCGCTGAGACCGTCCCGCAGACCGTGATATCGCAGACCTGCCGCCGACGTGAGCTGCGCCGCCGAAACGGGCTCCCCCACCAATGTGACGCGCGCCGCCGAAATGCGCCCCGCCGCCGCGAACACCGCCGAAATGGGCCCCGCCGCCGACATGGCCACCACCGCCGAAATGGCCACCGCCGCCGACATGGCCACCACCGCCGAAATGGCCACCGCCGCCGACATGGCCACCACCGGCGTGCGGCGCTCCGCCGCCACGACCTCCGCCGCCTCTTGGAGCCGCATAGGCCGCGCCTGCCAGAACGGTCGCCAAAACGATAACGGCATAGATTCTGAATTTTGACATGGCGTCCTCAGACATGGCGTCCTCAAGCGGCCCCGCGAGTCGCCTGTGGGAGCCGCTCATCCGGATACTCCCGTGCGATAACCACCGCACGTTGCTAAAGTTCCAGTCAGGTTCCGGTCTGCTGAAAACTTCTAGGACAACTCAGGGAAGCTCTCCAAGAAAAGAATCGCAAAGAATCATAATGACACTGTCGCAAAATCGGATTTAACTAATTTTGGGCAGGCTTGGTTGGAGGCGAGAAATGAAAGACCTCGTTCGCTACCGCGCAATGGAATCCTTGTGCCGCCAGAGCGCTGTATTTCATCCCCTTGAGAGTTGGCGCCTGCTCGCCGAAGCGGAGATGTGGCACCACAAGGCGCAGGAAGAAATCGCTTCCCACTTCATCGAATGCAATGGCGCGCCGGCGACCGGTGCGCTGGTACGGACCGCATCTCTCTCCCATGCGCGCGACCGGAGCCGACCGCTGGCGGGTTGAACGGTGCGAAATCGGGCGCGGCCTCACAGCGTCGATCGCGCCGGAGGGACGGAACCCGGCTCTCGATAGCGGATTATCATGGTCAACCGAGAGGACGGCCATGAAATTCACCATAGTTGCACTTGCAGCCGCGCTGGCATTCTCCGGCACCTTCGCATACGCACAAAACGGATCGCCGAGCGGTAGAGGTTCCGTGACCGGTGACCCCGCGGCAAGCTCTGCCACCCCCGGCGCATCGCCGACCACGGGGAGTTCGATGAAGCCGAGCCGGAGCGGCAGCGGCACGTCCACCTCAGGCGGAAAAGATGCCAATGGCGACCAGGGCAGGGACAAGATGCCCGACAGCAGCCAGGCCGTCAGGCCGCTCGACAAGCAGAACAAGCCCGACAAAATGTAACAAAGTGGAGCGATCAGCGCGCGCGATCCGGGATTGAGCGGAAGCTTACTCCGCCAATTCCGAATATGGCGTGGTCGGCACCTGGGCCTCGATCGCCTTTTCTTCGCTGAGTATCTTCGGTTTGCGCAGCCAGACATAAATCTGGGCCGCGATCAGCACGACGCAGATGAAGAGAAAGAACGCGCTGATCGGACGCTCGACGAAGGTCGTCAGATCGCCGCGCGAGATCAGCAGGCTGCGGCGGAAATTTTCCTCGAAGCGCGGGCCCAGCACGAAGCCGAGCAGGATCGGCGCAGGGTGGAAGTCAAGGCGCAGCAGGATGTAGCCGCGACGCCGATGAACAGGGTCTCGCCGACCTGGAACATGTCGTTGTTGGCGGCATAGACCCCGATGCAGACGAAGAACATCGCGCTCGGATAGAGATAGCGGTACGGAATGCTCAGCAGCTTCACCCAAAGACCGATCATCGGCACGTTGAGGATCACCAGCAGGATATTGCCGATCCAGAAGCTGGCGATCAGGCCCCAGAAGATGTCGGCGTGCTGGCTGATCAGCTGCGGGCCGGGGACGATGCCGTGAATGATCAGCGCGCCCAACAGCAGCGCCATGACGGTGTCGCCGGGAATGCCGAGGCTCATGGTCGGGATGAAGTCGCCCTGCACCGAGGAATGCGTCGAGGCCTCGGGGCACGCGACACCCTCGATCGCGCCGCGACCGAAACGCTCCGGCGTCTTCGATATCTTCTTCTCGGTGGCGTAGGACACAAACGAGGCGATGGTCGGTCCGGTGCCCGGAATCAGCGCACAGAGGCTGCCGATCAAGGTGCCGCGGATCATCGGCCAGAACGCCAGCTTGAGGTCTGCCTTCGACGGAAACATGTCGGAGATGCCGACCTTGGCGTATTTCATGTCGACGGTTTCGGTATTGTTGATGCTGTTCATGAACTCGGCGATGCCGAACATGCCGAGCGCCAGTGCGATGATTTCGACGCCGTCGAACAGTTCGGTGATGCCGAAGGTGAAGCGCGGCTGTCCGGTCTCGATGTCGGATCCGACGATGCCGACCAGCAGGCCGAGCACCGTCATCGCGATGCCCTTGAGCGGCGATCCCTTCGCCAGCGTCGAGCCCGCGAGCAATCCCACCAGCATCAGCGAACATACTTCGGCGGGCCCGAATTCGAGCGCCATCTTGACCAGAAACGGCGCCAGGAAAATCATCTCGGTGATGCCGAACGATGCGCCGATGAAGGCGGCGATGATGGTGATGCCGAGCGCGGTGCCGCCCTTGCCCTGCTTGGTCAGCGGAAACCCGTCCAGACAGGTCACGGCGTGAGGCGGATGACACGGCAGATTCAGCAGTATCGAGCAGATCGCTCCGCCATACTGGGCGCCGTAATAGACGCCGGAGAGCATCAGGATCGCCGGCACCGGCGGCATCCCGAAGGTCAGCGGCAGCAGGATCGAAATCGTCGCGACCGGTCCCATTCCCGGCAGCACGCCGACCAGGTTGCCGACCAGCACGCCGAGGAAGCAGTACATCAGATTATGCGGCTCGAGCGCTACGCCGAAGCCGTACCAGAGATCGGTAATCGCAGTCGAGATCACAGGTTGACCCCGCGCAGCAGCGGGAACGGAATGCTCAGCAGATAATGGAACAGCAGCACGCCGAACACGGTGACGCCGGCCGCCAGGATGGCCGACGATTTGTAGGTGGCTGTCTTGTCCCCGAGCGCGCAGACAAAGACGCAGGCGAACACCGCCGGGATCATGCCGCCATATTCTCCGAGGATGATGAACAGGACGGGACCGCCGAGAATGCAGAGCCAGCCGAACCATTGCGGATTGTCCGGCAGGAACTTCTTGTCGTCGGGTTCGGATGACCCCAGCGCGGTGCCGGCGATCAGGATGCCGAGAAACGCCAGAACGATACCCAGCATGACCGGCATGAACCCGGGGCCCATCCTGGCGAGGGTGCCGAATTTGTAGCCGGCGCCGGTCACAGCCGCTCCCACTCCGAGCAGCAGCATCAGGCCGCCCGCATAGTAATCGCGTTTCAACCTGAATCTCTCCCGCAACGGCGTATCTCCGGAGTAGCTTTTAGCGCGGACCCTACCCGTAGTGGTGAGGCCTGTCGAGATTGGCCTCCTTCCGCCTTGCGCTGGCGGGGCACCGCACAAAAACCGGCATCGGCGGCACCGGCCTTGCTGTTGTTTTCCGTATTGTTAATGGCTTCCACGATGATTGGATGTTCTCCGGCGCAGGCCGCGGTGCCACCGTCGTCGGACAACTTGCGTAGGTAAATGTCGCACGCAATCGGGACGCTCAGGAACGGTTGGCGCAGCGAGAACGAAGACGGTATCGCCGCTTCTTGTTACCGCCGCCGCTCCAAATGCATGGGCAAAATTCAGCGTGCGGATGCCTCAGTTCCCGTCTGCACGAAAGCTGCTGCCTGCTGTCAGGATGCGAGACTGCCGAGCCAGCCGTGAAATTATCGTGATCAGAAGATCAGACCGCGCGGCGTGTTGCCCGGGCGATGCAACATGGCTGCGAAATTACTTGGCACGCTCAATCAACAATGCTGACTTTCCACAACGTTTGGACACGGCTCGATGCGACACTCTGCCGCCGGCCAACGGCCAGTGGCATAGGACCGGTCTTGCAAACTGGCCTTTCGAAGCCGCGAACAATCGCCTAAAGGTCTGGAGACGCCGAGACTACCTACTTTAGTTTCGCCATCGCGAGGGGATTTACGACGCAGTTTCGCTTGCCCGGTGCGCAAGCACGGTTACAATGGCTCAAGGCAAAGTAATAAGCTGATCCAGTGGAGAGAAACGACATGACAGGAACATCCCGACCGCCTGCTTTTTGGTCATTGCGGCAGGCTTCTCGGAGCGACCGCGCTCGGCCTGTTGGCGACGGCTTCCGGTCAGGCCTTGGCCGCGGACCCGATCAAGATCGGCGTCATCGCGGAAGCGCAGGCCATTGCCGGTGCGTCGATCCCGCAGGCCGCCCAGATGGCCGCCGACGAAATCAATGCCAAGGGCGGCGTCGACGGACGCCAGATCGAAATCATCACCTACGACAACCACAGCTCCTCGGCGGATTCGGTTCGCGCCTTCCAGCGCGCGGTCAACGAGGACAAGGTCAACGTCGTCATCGCGAGCTACATCAGCGAAGTCGTGCTGGCGCTGGAACCCTGGGCGTCGCGCCTGAAGACGCCGTTCATTACCCCCGGTGCTGCGTCCAACGAGATCAGCAAGAGCGTCCATAACGATTACGAGAAGAACAAATATACCTTCCACGGCTATCTGACCTCGGCCGCGCTGGCGCTGTCGGTCTGCGACGCCGCCAAGGAATTGCTGGTGGACCAGAAGCACATGAAGACCGCGGTCATCATGAGCGAGGACGCCGCCTGGACCAAGCCGCTCGACGTCGGATACGAGGAATGCCTGCCCAAGATCGGGTTGAAGGTGCTCGACCACATCCGCTTCTCGCCCGACACCACCGACTTCACGCCGATCTTCAACAAGATCGAAGGCTCGAAGCCCGACGTGATCATCACCGGCATTTCGCATGTCGGCGTGCAGCCGACGGTGCAGTGGAAGAACCAGCAGGTGCCGATCCCGATGCTCGGCATCGCCTCGCAGGCCACCAACGAGACCTTCGGCAAGGACACCAACGACGCCTCCGACGGCGTGCTCTATCAGGGCGTCTCCGGTCCCGATGTCGCGGTCACGCCGAAGTCGATTCCTTTCGCCGAAGGCTTCAAGAAGAAGTTCGGCAACTATCCCTCCTATGCCGGCTATACCTCGTATGACGAAGTCTATTACATCGCCGACGCCGTGAAGCGCGCAGGTTCGACCGATGCGGACAAGATGGTCGAGGCGCTGGAAAAGACCGACTGGGAAGGCACCATCGGCCGCATCCAGTTCTACGGCAAGGACGATCCGTTCACCCATTCGATCAAATACGGCAAGGGCCTGATCACCGGCCTGATGCTGCAGTGGCAGGATGGCAAGCAGGTCAGCGTCTGGCCGAAGGAAGTCGCCAAGGGCACAGTTGAAGTTCCCAAGCTTCATCAAGGTCACGTCGAACTGAACCCTTCGATGATCATGCTCCCGGGTTCGCCCGGGAGCATTTTCGCATTTGCAGTTTCCCAGAGTGAGGCAGCGGTGCTGCCGCGGCCATCATAAATGCTTGCCTTACAGATCCTGATCGACGGTTTTGCCATCAGTGCGTTGTACGCTCTGGGTGCGACCGGCTTCACCCTGATCTTCGGCGTCTCCGGCGTGCTCAATCTTTCGCACGGCGCCATCATGGTGCTGGCGGCGGTGGCGGCATGGGCCGCCGCGAGCGTGCTGCACGTGAACACCTATGCCGGCGCGCTGATCGGCGTCGCGACCGCGCTGGTCGCCGCGCTCGTCACCTACTTCGCGGTGGTGCAGCCGATTCAGAAATCGAGGCGAATTCCCAACGAGGAGAAAGAGATTTTCGTTCTCACCGGCACGTTGCTGTGGGGAATCATGATTCAGGAACTGATCGCCTATTTCTTCACCAACAATGCCAAGACCGTGCTGCCGATCGTCGAGGGCGTTGTCGACATCCTCGGCGTGCGCACGCCGAAGAACGAAATCTTTACCGCCCTGGTCTGCTGCCTGGTGATCGGCCTGCTCTGGCTGCTGGTCAACCGCACCCGCACCGGCAAGGCGGTGCTTGCGGCGTCGATGAATCCGCGCGGCGTCACGCTGCTCGGGCTTGAGCTGACCAACATCTATGTCGTGGTCTGGGCGATCTACGGCATCCTGGCCGGCATCGCCGGCGTGCTGCTCGGAATGTTCCTCGGCGTCAGCTCCTACAGCGTCGGGCCGCTCACCGCGAGCGCGTTCTCGATCGTGGTGCTGGGCGGCCTCGGCAGCGTGTCCGGCTCGCTGATCGCGGCCTTCGTGGTCGGCTACCTCGAAACCCTCACCGCCTATCTGGTCTCGCCGGCCTACCGGACCATTCCGGCGCTGCTGCTGCTGGTCGTCGTGATGTACATCCGGCCGCAAGGCCTGCTCGGGAGGCGATGAGCATGGCCGATTTCTTCAAATCGCGGCTGTTCTTTATCGCGCTCGGGATCGTCATCGTCGCCTCGACGCTGCCGCTCTATGTCTCCGGCTATATTCTCGGCCTGCTCACGGTCGCCTATTACTTCGGCGTGTTCGCGATGGCGTGGGACCTGCTGTTCGGCTTCGCCGGCGAGGTGAATTTCGGCCCGACCTTCCTGATCGGCGTCGGCGCCTACACCGCGGGCATCCTCAACAACCAATATGGCTGGTCGGTGTATCTGTGCATCGTGCTCGGCGCGATGGCATCGGTGATCGCCGGATTTGTGCTGGCGCTGCCGGCCTTGCGCGTGCGCGGCCCCTATTTCGGACTGACCACCCTGGTCGCCGTGCTGATGCTGCAGAACTTCATCGTGGTGTTCGCCGATCTCACCGGCGGCGAAATCGGCCTGACCATTCCCGACGTGATCACCATCAACGCCGGCGCCAATTACTGGATCGCGCTCGGCTTCATGACCATCAGCGCGGCGATCCTGTACGGGCTTTCGCAGTCGCCGGTCGGACTGGTGCTGCAGGCCAGCGGCCAGGATCCGGTGCAGGCCGGCGCGCTCGGCTTCAACATCGTCAAGCACAAGCTGGCCGCCTTCGTGGTCAGCGCCTTCTTCTCGGGGCTGTCGGGCGCGCTGCTGGTATTCTACTTCGGCACCGCGTCGGTGGGAACGGTGGTCGATGTCGCCGTCGGCGTGCAGGTGATTGTCGCCGCCGTGCTTGGCGGGCGCCGCACCGTGCTCGGCGCCGCGCTGGGCGCGATCTTCCTGATCGTCGCCGGCGAGTTCCTGCGGCCGACCGGCGAATTGGCGACCTTCATCGTCTCGACCGTCGCGCTGCTGGTGATCCTGTTCTTCCCGAACGGATTCCTCGGAACGGCCCTGTCGCGTGAGGCCCGCTCGTAATGGACGCGACTGCCAGCAACGCTCCCGTTCTCGAAGTCCGCGGCCTGACCAAGCGCTTCGGCGGCCTCACCGCCGTCAAGAACCTGAACCTCGATCTGCGCGCCGGCGAGATCTTCGGCCTGATCGGTCCGAACGGTTCCGGCAAGTCGACCGCGATGAAGGCGATCATGGGCATCGAGCGCCCGACCGCGGGCGATGTCATCTTCCAGGGCGAAAACATCGCCGGCCTTCCCGCGCACAAGATCGCGCGCAAGGGTTTCGGCATGGTGTTTCAGCATTCACGGCCGCTGAACCGGCAGACCGTGCTTGAGAACATCATGGTGGCGCTGCTGCCGGACAGCCTGTTCATGTTGTTTGCCGACAAGGCCCTGACCGAACGCGCCGAATGGATCGCCAACCGCGTCGGCCTGGGGGCGGTGATGGATCGCCGTCCGCCGACATTGCCGTTCGCAGACCTGCGCCGGCTTGAACTGGCCAAGGCCATCGCGCGCGATCCCAAGGTGGTGCTGGTGGACGAGCCGTTCGCCGGACTGACGCTGGCCGAAGTCGGCGTCTTCTCCGAACTGATCCGCAGCTTCCGCGACGAAGGCCGCGCCGTGCTGCTGGTGGACCACAACGTCAAGAGCGTCGCGGCACTGGTCGATCGCGTGCTGGCGATGTATCTCGGCGAGGAGATCATCACCGGCCGCGCCGATGAGGTAATGCGCAACGAGACCGTGCGGCGGGTCTATCTCGGCGGTGCCATCGAAACATCGGCGCGCCCGGAAACCAGCTTCAAGGACAAGGTGCCGTTGCTGCAGGTCGAGAACGTCACCGTCCATTACGGCAAGGCGCAGGCGCTGGACAACGTTTCGATCCATGTCCACCAGGGCGAGTTCGTCTCCGTCGTCGGTCTCAACGGCGCCGGCAAGACCACGCTGTTCAACACGATTTCAGGCTTCCTGCCCTACACCGGCGAAATCGTCCGCGACGGCGAGAAACTGCGCGGCACCAGTCCGGCACGTATCGCCCGAAGCGGCATCGTGCAATGCCCGGAATCGCGCGAACTGTTCGGCGAGATGAGCGTGCGCGAAAATCTCGATCTCGGCGGCCAGCATCTGACCGACGAGGCCAGGGACAAGCAGATGGAATGGCTGTTCGAACTGTTTCCAATCCTCAGGGAGCGTCAGGGCCAGATGGCGCAGACACTGTCCGGCGGCGAACAGCAGATGCTGGCGATCGGCCGCGCGCTGATGATGCAACCGAAAATCCTGATCCTCGACGAACCGACGCTCGGGCTGGCGCCGGTCATTCTCGAACTATTGTCGAAGGCGCTGGAAAAGTTGCGCCAGACCACGCCGATCACGGTGTTGCTGGGCGAGCAAAACGTGACCTTCGCACTTCCGCATGCCGATCGGGTCTATGTGCTGGAACATGCGCGGATCGTCTGGGAAGGCGATCCCGGCCGTTTTGCCGCGGAGGCCGGCGAGGGCTATCTCTGAAAGCCGGAGTGGCGCTTCGCTAGTCCTGGACGGGATTCCATATCGGTGAGCGGCAAATCTCCTCACCGTCCTCATCCGTCACCAGAATCGAGCAGTGTTGATATCGCAGCTCCGGTCGAACCGAGTACAGCTCGTTGGCCAGACGATCGGCAATATCCGACGCCAAAATGTCGTCAGCCAGATCGCGGCCGCTGTGATCGACGATGGTCTGTTTTCCGATCAGGTCAAAATGATATCGCGGCATGGGATAAGAATGCCGCACTCGGAAAGCTGTTCCAAAAATAACCCGCCGCTGCAATTCTGACGTCCTTCACTATCTCGCGAGGGCGGTCCAGGAGGGATGTCAGCTATCGTCCGTCATTGTGAAGACAAGCCCGGTTAGCGTCGCGCCGATTCCGAACGTAAGGACGATGGTGCCCACGAACATCGTCAATGTAATTTCCGGCGTGGCGCTGTGGTTGATCAGGGTGATGATCCCGGACAGGTCGGCGATGGTCAAAAGCTGCCAGTTTCAGGACTGACGTAAGCCCTACCGTTGGTGTCTTGATGCACATGACCGTGCCTCGGCAAGTGACGATCCAACGCACAACAGCCGGGTGTGGTTCCTTTCTCGGCCGGCGAGGGAGCTAACCCAGGTTGATCCGTCGGTCATTCCGTGTTCCAGTCGCTGGCCATTATCGAATAACTGGACGATATACAGCCCGATCCGGTACAAGACGGCTGGTGCGCATCATTGACGCAGCCTGCGCTTCCGAGATCGAGGCCGACACAGAGCCGGTGTGATCAGGATTTAGCTGCAGCGCGCTGGGTCCAGCGAACCGCAACCGTGGTGGCGTCGGCATCGCCCAGGCCCGCCGCCTCGGCTTCCTCGAAGCAGGCAAGCGCGCTCGCGGTGACCGGAAGCTCGGCATGAATGGACGCGCCGAACTGAACTGCGGTGGCCAGATCTTTTTTCGCGGCACTAAGGCCGAACGCGGTTTCACCGAGCGGCGCTCCGCCCAACACTTTGGCGATGACAGCGCCGCGCCCCTTCATGGCGGTCGGGGTGCCGGCGGTGTCGGACAAGATATCGATCAGTCGGTCGGCCGGAAGATTGAGCGGTTTGCAGATGGTCAAGGCCTCGCCGAGCGCCTGCCAGTACACCAGCAGCGGCAGATTGACCGCGAGTTTCATCGTCGCACCGGAGCCGAGTTCTCCGACATGCTCGATGCGGCGGCATAATTGTTCCAGAACCGGCATCGCCCGGGTGACGTCCGCCTTCGAACCCCCGACCAGGCCGAACAGCTTGCCTTCTTTCGCCGGACCGGTGCTTCCGCCCACCGGACATTCGACAAAGGCAGCACCTTGCTGCAACACCGCAGCGCCGATCGATTTCATCGTGTCCGGGCGCACCGTGCTCATGTCGATCACGAGCTTGCCGGCGAGTTTGGATTCCAGAATGCCGTTTGGTCCGCGGTAAACCGCTTCGGTTGCCGCGTCATTCAGCAACATCACGATCACGACATCGCACCCCTGCACGAGCTCGGCGGGGGAGGCGAACAGCTTCGCACCCGCCTCGGTCAGGGGTTTTGTCTTCGCCGGGTTGCGATTCCAGACACCGACGTCGTGTCCGACCGACATCAACCGCTGCGCGATCGATGATCCCATTCGTCCCGTTCCGCATACACCGATTTTCATGGCTTGACCTCGATTTAAGAGTGAATTGATAGCTTGCTCATCCTATGCGTCGCCTGGTGAGCATGGAAGACGACGAGATTCTGGGCGATCAGACCTTCGTTATTCAAGACGCGCTGGCATTGCCGGCAGCGCAGCTGCCGTAAACTCCGGCGTGAGGCGGTTATTCCTGATCGTGAGCGCCGGATTTGCGGTCCGTGATGATGGTTTTCTTCAGCACTTCGAACACTGCCGCGGTGTCCTGGTCGCCCAGTCCCATCGCCAACGCTTCGGTATAGACGGGTTGGGTCAACGTAAACAGCGGGGTGACGCAGCCGATATCGTCGGCAAACTCGGCAATGATCGCCATGTCCTTTTTCCAGGTCGAGACTTTCATGGTGGCCGGTTCATAAACACCTTCGACCATCATCGGTGCCCGCATTTGAAACATCCGCGAGCCGCCGGCGCCCGGGCCGACCATGTCGACCACCATTTGCGGATCGAGCCCGGCGCGCTGCGCCAGGATCATCGCCTCGGCCGTGGCGACGTTGTTGATCGCGACCAGGTGATTGGCGACGAATTTCATCCGGCTGCCATTGCCGAACCCGCCCAAGTCGGCGCGTTGCTTGGCGAAGTCGGCAAACAGGCCCGTGCATTGTGCAATCGCTTCACTTTCGCCACTGGCGTAGATGATCAGATCGCGGTTCCTGGCCTGGGCGCCGGTGCCGCTGAGGGGACAGTCCAGCGCAACGTGGCCGGCTTTCTTGAGGATGCTTTCGAAGCGAAGCTTGTCTGCGATGGCGAGCGTCGAGAGTTCGAGCACAATCCGTTGTGGTTGACCGGAATTGGCGATGCCGTGCGCGACATCCTCGACCGCAGCGGGACTGGGCAGGCTGGTCATGATGATGGCGGCGTCGCGCGCGACCTGGTCCACGCCGCTGGCGATGGTGACGCCGGCTTGCGCCAGTTCGGCTCGTCGGGCGGCGTCGATATCGAAGCCGATCACCCGCCATCCGCGTTCGATCAGGTTGCGGGCGATCGCGCCGCCCATGATGCCAAGCCCGACGATTCCAACGGTCTTGTCCATGACAAATCTCCTGCAAAAGGGACGCCGGGTTCCAAAGTAAATGCGGTCGCGTCTTGAATAACTAGTGATCAGGCGATAAACAATAACAAGGTCGCTTCAATCGATCTCGTTGCAGTGCGGTGCGTTTTGCTTTCCGGAGGAGACGTCATGAAGGTTACCGGCTTCAACCACCTGTCGATCGGCACGCAAAATCTCGCCGAGTCGGTGAAGTTCTACGAGACCGTGCTCGGCATGCAGACCATCCCCAGCTACAATTTCGGCTTCAAGACAAAATATCTCCGCTGCGGCGATCTGCAGTTGCACATCTTCGAACTGGAAGATCAGGTTCCGTTCTACCAGCATTTCGCGGTGGATGTGGACGACTTCCATGCCGCCTACGACGCCGCCAAGGCGATGGGCGCGCTGGACTCGACGGCATTTCGCAATCCCGTCAACGAACTTCCGGATGGCTGCGTCCAGATGTACTTGCGCGATCCCGCGGGGAATCTGATCGAGATCGACTGGCCCGACGTCGGGACACTCGATCGCTCGCGCATTCCCGAGATGAAGCTATTGACCGAATTCGCCGAACAGAACGAAGAGGGCCTGGCCGCCTCGCTGTATCTGGATCGGCCGCATCTGAAGACTGCACGACGGGCGAGCTAGCGAGGAATTCGCAAATGGCAGGAGTTGACCGGAAGCCAAATGCAAGCCTGCCCTCGGCGCCGGAGGCCGACGACCGCGCCTATGCGGCGATGATTGGCCGTGCCGAAGCGCTGATTCCGCAACTGCGCGATCGCGCATCCCGGACCGAGGAATTGCGGCGGCTGCCGCCGGAGACCGAACGCGATTTGCATGACGCCGGCCTGTTCCGGATCGTGCAGCCGAAGCGGGTCGGCGGCTACGAATTCGATTATGTCGCTTTGGTCGATTGCGCCGATGCGATCGGGCGGGCCGACGCGTCGGTGGCCTGGAACTTGGCCAATCTCGCCAGCCACCACTGGATGCTTGGCATGTTCGACAAGCGCGCTCAGGATCTGGTCTGGAACAAGGACGCCAATGCCCTGATTGCGTCCTCCTTCATCTTTCCGGCCGGCCGCGCCAGAAAAGTCGACGGCGGTTATGTGCTGCGAGGCAGTTGGCCGTTCTCGTCGGGGGTGGATTCCAGCGAATGGAACATGCTCGCCAGCGTCGTCTCGTCCGACGATGAAGCTGACGGGATCCAATACCGGATCTTTCTGCTCAACAAGAGCGACTACAAAATCAACGACACCTGGAACGCGACCGGATTGCGCGGAACGGGATCGAACGACGTCGACGTCCATGATGCCTTTGTTGCGGAAGCGATGACGCTGGCGGTGAGCGATCTCGACGGCGGCCCGACGCCTGGAAGCGCGGTCAACCCGAATGCGCTTTACGCGTTGCCGGTATTCTCGTTGTTTCCCTACGTGCTCTCCGGAGTGGCGCTGGGAAACGCGCAGGCGTGCCTGGACGATTATGTCGATGTCGCGCGGCATCGCGCTTCGACCTACAACCGCGCCAAAATCGGTGACCTCCAGAGCACGCAGATCAAGATCGCCGAAGCTTCCGCCAAGATCGATGCCGCGCGCCTCATCATGCGCTCGACCTGCATCGAGGCGATGGCCGACGCCCGGCGCGGCAGTGTTCCGGATACGGCCGCCAAGACCAGATTGCGACGCGATGGGGCCTATTCCGTCAATCTATGCACCGAGGCGGTGTCGTTGCTGTTCGCGGCGAGCGGTGCGCGCGGATTGTTCACGACGGGCGCCTTGCAGCGGCAATTTCGCGACGCCCACGCCATCAACTCGCACCTCGCGTTCAATTTCGATGCGGCCGGCACCAATTACGGCCGTGTAGCGCTTGGCCTGCCCTCCGAAAACCTGACGCTCTGAGGCGAGGGGATGACCGACGCGCCAAAGCATCCGACCGAACCGGATCCGGCCAACGAACTGGCCAGCGACAGCTCGTCGATCGATCCCGGGATTTTCGCAATGCGCTGGGCACTTTTGCCACGGGTGTCACCATCATCACGGCCGCTGCGCCCGATGGAAAGCCCTATGGGCTGACCTGCAATTCGTTCGCCTCGGTTTCGCTCAACCCGCCGCTGGTGCTGTGGAGTTTGGGGATGTTTTCGCAAGGGCTGAGCGTGTTCCAGAACGCCAGCCATTTCACGGTCAACGTGCTTGGCGCATCGCAGCAGGCGCTTGCGAGCAAATTCGCAAAATCCTCGGAAGACAAGTTCGCCGGGGTCGAATGGTCGCCAGGGCTTGGCAACGCGCCAATTCTTACGAACAGCGTTGCAAATTTCCAGTGCCGCGCCGCCGACCGGTATTATGGCGGCGACCATGTCATCTTCCTTGGCGCGGTCGAGGCCTATGCCTACAACCGGCAGGAACCGCTGCTGTTCGCGCGCGGCGGCTACGGCCGGTTTCGTCACCGCTGATGAGGCCAAAGCCCCCGGCGGGTCTTCATGAGCAGGAAAGCCTCGCCAAAGCGTGCGCGCGCGAAGCAGAAGCGGCTGTCACCGGAAGATCGCCGCAAGGAATTCGTTGCCAAGGCGACCGAGTTCTTCTCAGAAGAAGGATTTGGCGGCGGGACCCGCGATCTGGCGCGTCGGCTCGGCGTGACCCAGCCGCTGCTGTATCGCTACTTTCCAAGCAAGGACGACCTGATCAAGGAAGTCTATCGCACGGTCTATCTCGAGCCGCTCGATACCGGCTGGGAAAAGCTGCTGGCCGACCGCTCCCGGCCGATCCGCGATCGGCTGCAGGAATTCTACCACGCCTATACCAACGTGATCTTCACCCGCAAATGGCTGCGCATCTATCTTTATTCCGGCTTGAAGGGGATCGATATCAACCGGTGGTACGTCGGCGTGGTGCGGGACAAGATTCTGACGCGCATCATCCGGGAATGCCGCCATGAGGTGGGACTTGCCGGCGCAGAGCAAGCCGACCGCGTCCGAGCTTGAAATGGCGTGGGTGTTCCACGGCGGAATCTTCTATTACGGGGTTCGCAAGTACATCTACGAATCCGTCGTGCTCGAGGACAAGGATCAGATGATCAGCGACGCGCTGGATGCATTTCTGGCCGGCTTCGAACGGGTTTTCGGAACCGGCGGTCGGCACGCGGCAGCCGCCGGTGAAGGCGGTCGGATAGACCGCGTCAGATGATACCGGCCCGGATCATGCGCGGTTTGCGCTTCCGATCATGGTTTCGGCATTTCGGTTCGGTACCAGTCGCCGATCTCGCTTGCGGTCATCAGCGCGACGCCGTCATGGCCGATGACGTAGTCGAGCAGCGCTTCCAGGTATTTGATGCGATGCGGGACGCCGGTGATGTAGGGATGAATCGAGATCGCCATGATCCGCGCATTGGTTGCGCCCTCGAGATACAACCGGTCGAACTGATCGGTGCAGCGCTTTAAAAACTGCTCGGAAGCAAGATGCTGCAGCGCATGGATGACGATATCGTTGGTCTCCACCGAGTACGGGATTGTCGTCATGACGCCATGAGGCGTTGCGATATCCTGCGGAAGATCGTCGATCACCCAGTCGGCCAGATATTCGATGCCGTTGAGGCGCAGCAGATCGATGGTTTCCTCGGTTTCGGTCAGGCCCGGACTTTCCCAGGATCGCGGCGACTTCCCGGTGAATTTGGCGATGGTGTCGACCGCCCGCCGGATCGCGTCGGCCTGATTGTCCAGTTTGTGCATCGGACCCTGAACAAATCCGTGGCCCATGAATTCAAAGCCGGCTTCCAGGGCCGCTGACGCGACGCGCGGATACGAGTTGCAGACGTTTGCGTTCAGCGCCAGGGTCACCGGCATGTTGCGGTCGGTCAGCGCCTTGAACTGGCGCCAGAAGCCGGCGCGCATGCCGTATTCGTGCCACGACCAGTTCGGCACGTCCGGCAACAGCGGCTGACCCATCGGCGGGCTCAGCACGGTTCGCGGCATCGCGTTCTCGATCCGCCACTCCTCGACGTTGAGGATGACCCATACCGCCAGCTTCTTGCCGTCCGGCAGCCGCAGCCTCGGCCGGTCGACTTGCGCCTGATAGGGGATGCGATCGGTAAAGAGCCACGGTGAGCCTTCTCAGGGTTGGCTGCGGATTACTCCGCGGCGTGGGATCGGCTTCGAAGTGCCGGCGTTGATTTGCGGCATGACTTTTTCGGCCATCAGGATCATCGACTGGCGTCCAAGCTCGGGATCCTTCCAGTCCTTGCCCGCATACAATAGCGTGCCGAACTTGCCGACCTCGTCCTGGAAAGCCAGCACCTGATCAGCGACGCTGTCCGGCGTGCCATAGATGATCAGCCTGTCGCAAATCATTTCGAGCGTCACCTCATCGTCAGGCTGGTCGCGGCGGGTCTTGAACAGCTCGATGCGGCCGTTCTTTTTCAGTTTGGTGAACAGCGAGCGATAGTAATAGACGTAAGGCCCGTCCGGGTCGGTGGCGTAGGCCTTTGCGGTCGCCGCGTCCTTGGCGACAAAGACGCTCTTGGCGACCCGCCAATTCGCGGGCTCGGCAGCGCGGCCGCCGCGCTCGCAGCCCTCGACATATTTCGGCCAGTGGCTTTTCACCCAGGCCGGCATCAGGAAATTGGCCGAAATCGGATCCCAGCCGCGCGCGGCGGCCTCGGTGACGCCCTTGGAGAACGGCGCCACCGCGGTCACGACGATGGGCGGATGTGGCCGCTGCAACGGCTGCGCGATGTAGCCCTGGCCGATGTCCTCGATCAGGGTCTTTTGCGTCGAGATGTTCCAGTATTTTCCCTGAAAATTGTACGGCGGCTCGCCGGCCCAGATGTCCAGAACCTGATTGATCGATTCGAGAAACATCTCGTTGCGATCGGCATCGAGATTGCCGAACAGCTCCGCATCCGACAGCAGTCCGCCGGGGCTGATTCCGAAGATCAAACGCCCGTCGAGCATGTGATCGAGCATCGCCATGCTGGCGGCGATGGCGGCGGGATGGGTGTTCGGCATGTTGATCGTGCCGGTGCCGAGCCGAATCTGCTTGGTGGCGGCCGCGATCCACGCCAGGAACGCGATGCAGGAGGTGATGTTCTCGGCCTTGTCGGTAACGTGTTCACCGACATAGGCTTCGGTAAACCCCAGTTCGTCGGCCAGCAGGAAGGCTTCGCGATCTTCGTTGAGGGATAGCCGCCAATCCTTGTCGAGAGGATGGATCGGCATCGTAAAGAAACCCAGATTCATTGCCTGCTCCTCCCCGGGACCGATTGGGTGAGACCCGAACCGTGCCTCGTTGGTGATATTATGCCACGTCCAAAAGTCGAATGTCTCGAAATAATCGTTCGATAAACAAACTTGACCTTTGACTGGTCGCCGCCTTCTAATCCCAGCAAATATGCCCAAATTCCGGCCGGGGAGGTCACGTCGATGAAAGCCTCGGCTTTCAGCTACGCCCGCGCAACCAGCGTCGTCAACGCGCTGGAATTGCTCGCCGCGCACGGGGACAGCGCCAAGGTGCTGTCGGGCGGCCAGAGCCTGATGCCGGCGATGAATCTGCGTTTGATCTCTCCGGAACTGGTCGTCGATATCGGCGAAATCGCCGAACTGCGGGAACTGGCGGTACGGGGCGATGTCCTTCACATCGGCGCGCTGACGCGCCATGTCGATCTCGCAGAGATCGCCCGAAATCGCCGCGCATGCGCCGTTACTGACCGAAGCGATCGCCCATGTCGCGCATCCTGCGATCCGCAACAAGGGAACCCTCGGCGGCAGCCTGGCGCATGCCGACCCCGCGTCGGAGCTGCCGGCCTGCATGGTGGCGCTGGATGCGACCATTATCATCCGCGGCCCGGCCGGCGAACGGCGAATGGCGGCCGGGGATTTCTTCACCGGCATTTATGAGACGGCGTTGTCGGCGCAGGAATTGTTGGTCGCCGTCGAACTGCCGGTCGCGCGAGAAGAATTCCGCGCATTTCTTCTGCGAATTCGCGCGGCGGCACGGCGACTACGCCATCGTCGGCCTCGCGGCGCAGGCGATCGTGCAAGGTGACGCCTTCGCCGACCTTCGCATGGCGTTCTTTGCCGTCGGCGACCGGCCGCTATTGGCCAGGGCCGCCTCGCAGACTGATCGGCGTCGCCGTCACGCCTGCGGTGCTGTCGGATGCGTCGACGGCGCTGGGCGAAGAGCTCGATCCCCCGGAAGGATCAGCAGGCGTCCGCGGCGATGCGCCGGCATCTTGCCAAGGTGCTGCTGGCGCGCTGCGTGTCCGCGCTGCTCGGCCGCCCTGATCTTGCCGCCGGGGGATCGGCGTGACGGTCCACATGCCGATCTCGCTGGATGTCAACGGCGAGCGCGTCGATGCGCAGGTTCTGCCGCGCCTCAATCTGGCGGACTTCCTGCGCGAGCATCTGCAACTGACGGGAACGCATGTCGGCTGCGAGCATGGGGTTTGCGGCGCCTGCACGGTGCGCGTGAACGGCGATATCGTTCGCTCCTGCCTGATGCTGGCGGTGCAGACGCACAACGCCTCGGTCGAAACCATCGAGGGATTATCCGACAGCGGCGAGATCGCCGATCTGCAGGCCGCCTTTCGCGATCGCAATGCGCTGCAATGCGGCTTCTGTACGCCGGGAATGCTGATGGCAGCGCAGGATCTGCTGACAGCAGATGCCCGAGCCGGACCGGCGAGCAGATCCGCGAACATCTTGTCCGGCAATTACTGCCGCTGCACCGGCTATCAGGCCATTGTCGATGCGGTCGAGACCACGGCGCGGGCGCGCGCGGGACGCACGCCATGATCGCACGCCTCGGCAAATCCTGAGGTTCTCTCGGTGCTGGACCGGCCGAATTCCTATATCGGCAAGACGGTGCCGCGGCCCAACCTTGAGCGGCTTGATGCAGGGACGCGGGCTCTATGTCAGCGACATGGTGCTGCCGCGGATGGCGCATGTGGTGTTCCTGCGCTCGCCCCATGCCCATGCGAAAATCATGGCGATCGACGCCGACGCGGCAAGACGCGTGCCGGGTGTCATCGCCATCGTGACGGGGGAGGAGCTTGCGGCGGTCATCACGCCGTGGGTCGGCGTGCTGTCGCATCTGAAGGGTCTCAAATCCGCGCCGCAGCACGCGATTGCGATCGACCATGTCTGCTGGCAGGGCGAAGCCGTCGCAGCCATCGTGGCGACCAGCCGTGCCGTCGCCGAGGACGCCGCGGAAATCGTCTCGGTCGAGTACCGGGAGCTGGAGGCGGTGACGGACATGCGCACCGCGCTCGATCCGGAAACCCCGGTCATTCATCCCTCGCTGGGCGACAATCTTGCCTTCGAGCGGCACCTCGACGCCGGCGCCGTCGATCGGCGTTTGCCGATTCCGACGAGGTGGTGGAGGCGGAGTTCGTCTTCGGACGCCACACCGGCGTGACGCTGGAGCCGCGCGCGGTGGTGGCCGACTGGAACGCCGCCGAGGCGCGGCTGACGATCTACCAGGGCACCCAGGCGCCGCACATGGTGCAGAACATCGCGGCGCTCCATCTGGGACTCGAGGAGTCGCAGGTGCGCGTGGTCTGCAAGGACGTCGGCGGCTCGTTCGGCATCAAGGTCCACATCTACGCCGACGAAATGGCGACCTATGCGCTGTCGAAGCTGCTGCGCCGGCCGATCAAATATCGTCGCCGACCGGGTCGAAAGCTTCAACACCGATATTCATGCCCGCGACCATCGCTGCAAGGGCCGGATCGGCGTCAAGCGCGACGGCACCATCACGGCGTTCGAGATCGACGATCTCACCGGCATCGGTCCCTATTCGATGTATCCGCGCACCAGCGCCATCGAGGCCAATCAGGTCGTCAACCTGATCGGCGGGCCCTACGTCACCAAGAATTATCGCGCGCGAGCCCGCGTCGTGTTCCAGAACAAAAACGTGATGTGCCAGTATCGCGGCGTCGGCCATCCCGTCGCGTGTTCGGTGACGGAAGGGCTGGTCGATCTGGCGGCTTTGCGGATCGGGATGGATCCGGTGGAAATCCGCCGCCGCAATCTCATTGCCGATGACGCCTATCCCTGCGCCTCGCCCTCGGGCCTGAAGTTCGAGTTGCTGTCGCATCACGCCGCGATCGAACAAGCTGATGACGATGATGGACTATGACGCCCTGCGTGCCGAACAGGCGGCATTGCGCAGGAACAACATTCATCGCGGCATCGGCATCGCCAGCTTCATCGAGATCACCAATCCGAGTGCGGCATTTTACGGCGTCGGGGGCGCCCGCATCTCGTCGCAGGACGGCGTCGCGGTGCGGCTGGACGCCCAGGGTTCGGTGATCTGCCAGACCAGCATCACCGAGCAGGGGCAGGGCTCGGAATCCCTCACCGCGCAGATCGTCGGCAGCGTGCTGGGCGTCTCGATGGAGCGCGTTCGCGTCATTCTCGGCGATACCGACAACACGCCCTATGGCGGCGGCACCTGGGCCTCGCGCGGCGCCGGAATCGGCGGCGAGGCCGCGCTCCAGGCGGCCAAGATCCTGCGCAGCAACATCCTGGATGTCGCGGCAGCCATCCTGCAATCCTCGCCGGCCGAACTCGACATCGTCAGACAATGCGATCGTGAACGCCAGCGACGGATCGTCGCGCATCGAATTGAACGAACTCGCCCGGATCGTCTATTTCCGCCCCGACACGCTGCCGCCGGGCATTCAGCCGGAACTGATGGCGACGCGCCATTTCGTGCCCCGCGAATATCCGTTCGCCTTCACCAACGGCGTTCAGGCCTCGTGGCTGGAAGTCGATACCGATACCGGCTTCGTCAAGCTGCTCAGGCATTGGGTGGTGGAGGATTGCGGCACGATCATCAATCCGCAACTGGTCGACGAGCAGATCCGGGGCGGGGTGGTGCAGGGCCTCGGTGCGGCGCTGTTCGAAAAATGCATCTACGACGAGCGCGGCCAGCTGACCAACGCCAACATGGCCGATTATCTGGTTCCGATGTCCGGCGAAATGCCCGATATAGACGTCGGGCACGTGGTGTCGCCGACGTTGGAGACCGAGTTGGGCGCCAAGGGTGCGGGCGAGGCCGGTACGGCGGGAGCCGCCGCGGCGGTGGCCAATGCGGTGAACGATGCGCTGAAGCCGTTCGGCGTCATTATTACCGAGATTCCGCTGACGCCGCAGCTTATCCTGACGGCGCTGGGACGAATTTGAACGAGGACGACGCAAGCAAAAGCCAAATATAAATATCCATGGGGAGGACACCATGACCAAGAGCATCACCAAATCCGGATCGATTTCCCGCCGCCGTCTGCTGACGACGGTGAGCGCGGGGGCCGCACTTGCCGCCTCGCCGTTTCGCATCAATCTTCTGCAGGCGCAGGAAGCCACCATCAAGATCGGCTTCCCGGTTCCATTGACCGGGCCCTACGGCGCCGAAGCACAGGATCAGGTGCGCGCCGCGCAGGTCGCCATTGCCCAGTTCAACGACGGCGGCGGTCTCGACGGGCGCAAGGCGGAACTGGTGGTGCGCGACGACAAGCTCAATCCCGGCGAGGCGGCGACACGGACCCTGGAGCTGGTCGAAAAGGAAAAGGTGAATTTCGTCGTCGGCAGTCTTTCCGCCGCCGTTCAGCTCGCGATCAACAACGTCACCAAGGAACGCGGCATCATCTTCAATTCGATCAGCCAGTCGGACGCCATCAACGAAGCCGCCGACTTCAGCAAATACACCTTCCATGAGGCCCTGAATCCGCATATGACCGCGGGTGCGGTGGGCCGCTACGCGTTTCCAAAATTCGGCAAGAAGGTCGCGTTCCTGACCGCGGACTATGCCTATGGCCACGAGATGGTCCGCGGCTTCCTCGAAGTCGGCAAGGCCTTCAACATCGAAAATCTCGGCGACATCCGGCACCCGCTCGGCACCACCGACTTCTCGACGCTGCTGCCGCGCATCCAGGCGCTGAAGCCCGACATTCTGTGCATCAGCAATTTCGGACGCGATCAGCAGATCGCGCTGAAACAGGCGACCGATTTCGGCGTCAAGAAGACGACGCAGATCATCGCGCCGTTGCTGTCGCATGCGAGCCGGGTCGCGGCGGGACCGCAGGCGTTCGAGGGCGTGATCGGCGGATGCTCGTTCTATTGGGGCCTTGAGGACAAGTTCGCGTCCACCAAGGCGTTCAATGACGCCTTCCGCAAGATGTATGACGGCAAGCTGCCGTCCGACTACGGCGCGCTCGGCTATGGCGGCGTCCGCACGGTCCTTGCCGCCGTCAAGAACGCCGGCAGCGTCGACACCGACAAGGTGATCGCGGCGCTGGAAGCGCTGAAGTACGATTTCTACAAGGGACCGCAATATTATCGCAAATGCGATCATCAATCGGTGCAATCGGTGTTGGTGATCCAGTCGAAGTCGAAGGATATGCGCAATGAATCCGATGTCTTCGAGATCATCAGCACCGATGAACCCAATGAAGCAAATCTGCGCAGCTGCGAGGAACTCGGTCATAAAGCCTGATGTCGTGAAACGGCGCGTGTCGTTCTCGGGCGCGCACCGCTTTTTGGGGGAGCCTATGGCCGGTCTGAGCCTCGATCTCATCGCGTTGCAGCTGTTTGCCGGCCTGGCGCTGGGCGCGATCTACGTGCTGTTCGCGATCGGTCTCTCGCTGATCTTCGGCATGCTGACCGTGGTCAACTTCGCCCACGGCGCGTTTTATATGGTCGGCGCCTATGTCGGGGTCTACATCCTCTTGCTCGGTGGCAATTTCTGGATCTGCCTGATCGCGGTGCCGCTGGCCGTCGGTTTGTTCGGCCTCGTGGTCGAACGCATTTTGATACGGCCGCTCTACGGCCGCGGCATCGACTATCCGCTGCTGCTGACGTTCGGGCTCAGCTACGTGATGGTCGAGCTGGTTCGCATCGCCTTCGGCAAGACCGGCTATCCCTTCGACACTCCGGAAATTCTGCAAGGCGCCGTCAACATCGGCGTCGGCTATTTTCCGCTCTATCGGCTGTTCGTGATCGGCGCGACGGCAGCCGTGCTGCTGGCGCTCTGGCTGTTTCTTGAAAAGACCAGCTTCGGTCTGATCATCCGGGCCGGCGCGCGCGATCCGCAGATCGTTCGCGTGCTCGGGGTCAACGTTGGCGCGGGTCTGGCTGATTGTGTTCGGAATCGGAACCGCCATCGCCGGCTTTGCCGGGCTGCTGGCGGCGCCGCTTCAAGGCGTCAGTCCCGAAATGGGCGGCACCATTCTCGCCGAGGCGTTTGTGGTCACGGTGGTCGGCGGCATGGGATCGATCGGCGGCGCCGTGCTTGCCGGTCTTCTGGTCGGCGTCGTCGTCAGCATGACATCGCTGTTTGCGCCGGAAATGGCCAAGGTTTCGATCTTTGCGCTGATGGCGGTGGTTCTGATCATCCGGCCGCAGGGATTTTTCGGCCGCGCCGGATTGATGAGTTGAAGGTGAAAATCAGCGCATGAACGAGATTACCCAGCCATATCCGCGGGCGCAGGCGGTGCCTGTGAGCTGGTTTCAGTTCGCCACCAGGCATCGTGCCAGCATCGCCAGCCTGGTGGTTCTGGTGTTTCCCCTCGTCATGCCGTTCACGGCGCTCGCCGCCAACATTCTGATCTATGGGCTCTATGCGCTCGGCTTCAATCTGGTTTACGGCTATCTCGGCCTGTTGTCGTTCGGGCACGCCGCATTGTTCGGGACCGGCGCTTACTTCTGCGGCATCGCGATCGTCGCATTTCGGGTTGCCCTGGTTTGCGGCCATCGCGCTCGGCATTGTCGGCGGCCTGTCCTGATGGCGGCGCTGATCGGCGTGCTGGCGATTCGAACCCGCGGCATCTACTTCGCGATGGTCACGATGGCGCTGTCGCAATGCGTCTACTACCTGTTTTATCAGGCCGTCGACTGGACCGGCGGCGAGAACGGTCTGCGTGGAATCAATGTCCGCGTCATCGACATTCTTGGCGTCAAACTGGATTTCGTCAACCCGCTGACCCGCTATTACGTGATCGCCGCCTTCGTGATCGCGGCCTTCTTCGTGCTGTCGCGGATTCTGGCATCGCCGTTCGGCGCCGTGATCGAAGCGGTGCGTGAAAACGAGACCCGCGCCAAAGCCTCCGGCTATGACGTGACGCTTGACGCGCCTGATTACCTTCATGCTGTCCGGCGGGTTTTGCGGACTGGCCGGCGCGCTGCAGGCCCTGCACCTCTCTATCGTGCCGATCGAAATTCTGCATTACGACACCTCGGGCGTGGTGGTGATGATCGCGCTGCTCGGCGGCATGGGAACGTTCTTCGGGCCGATGGTCGGTGCGGCGGCCTTTCTGCTGCTCGAGAATCTGGTTTCGATCTGGACCGTGCATTGGCAACTCGTGGTCGGCGCCATCTTCATGATTTGCGTGCTGTTCTTCCCGGCTGGAATCTGGGGAACGCTGATCTCGCGCGGCAAGCCATGACGGCGGTCGGCGTGCCATCGCAGCAGGTCATTCTGCGCACCAAGGGCGTGGGCAAGATCTTCGGCAAATTCGTCGCCCTGAACAATATCTCGGCCGAATTCACCAAGGGCGCGATCACCTCGATCATCGGTCCCAACGGCGCCGGCAAGAGCACCTATTTCAATTTGCTGTCCGGCGCCTTTCCGCCGACCGAGCGGCAGCGTGGAATTCGAAGGCCGCGACGTGACCGGCCTTCCGCAGCATCGCTTTGCCCATATGGGGGTCGCAAAGTCTTTCCAGATCACCAACGTCTTTCCCCAGCTGACGACGCGCGAGAATATCCGCATCGGGCTGCAGGCGCTGGTGTCGCGTTACGACATGTGGCGTCCCCGCGCCAGGCTTCACGAATTGACCGAACAGGCCGATGAATTGCTGGCGCTGGTCGGATTGTGGGAGTCGCGCGGGCGAACGGCAAAAACGCTGGCGCATGGCGAGCAGCGCGCGCTGGAAATCGGCATGGCGCTGGCGAGCCGGCCGCGGCTGTTGCTGCTGGACGAGCCGACCGCCGGAATGAGCCCGGAAGAAACCCGCGTCATGATGGACCTGATCGTGAAGCTGGCCGGCGAACGGACCGTCGTTCTGGTCGAGCACAAGATGAAACTGGTGCTGGGGATCAGCGACCGGATCCTGGTGCTGCACCACGGCGAATTGCTTGCGGAAGGAACGCCGCTGGAAGTTCGCAAGAACGAGGCGGTGAAGCGGGTCTATCTTGGCCAGCGGGAGCACTGAGCGGATGTTGCACGTCGGCAACCTGAATGCCTGGTATGGCGCCAGCCATATCCTGCAGGATATCAATATCGAGGTCGCCAAAGGCGAGATTGTCTGCCTGATCGGCCGTAACGGCGCCGGCAAGACCACGACCTTGAAATCCATCATGGGCCTGCTGGACAAGACGCGGGGCTCGGCCATTTTCAAGGGCCAGCAGCTGTTAAGCCAGCCGGCGCATGTGCGCTTTGCGCTTGGTCTTGCCTATGTGCCGGAAGAGCGGCGCATCGTACAGGGACTCTCGGTGCGGGAAAATCTTCGGCTGGGCCTGGTGGCGTCTCCTGAAAAGAAAAGGGAAGTCGAGCTGATCGAAGGCATCGCCCGGATTTTTCCGCGACTCGCCGAGCGTCTGGATCAGGAGGCGGTCACGATGTCCGGCGGCGAACAGCAGATGCTGGCGATCGCGCGGGCGATGATCGCAAAGCCAGATCTCATCATGCTCGATGAGCCGTCGGAAGGGATCATGCCGGTGCTGGTCGACGAAATGTTCGAACTGTTTCGGACCATGAAGGCGCAGGGAACCACCGTCCTGCTGGTCGAGCAGAATGTGGAGCTGGCGCTCGATATCGCCGATCGCGCCTATGTGCTGGATCAGGGTGCGGTGGTCTATCACGCTGCTGCGCGCGACCTGCTGGCCGACGACGAGATCAAGGAGCGCTATTGCTCGGTGTGAACCAGGCCGGGGACCGGCCGCCACGCTTGAAAGCGCGCTGGCTTGCCGGGTGGTGACGTCCACCTGATGGCGTCCTCGACCCGGCTTGCCTGATTGTTTGAACCATGAAAGGCTTGGCCCATGTTATTTCTGCTGGCTGTTGGCATCGGGTACGTGGAGTGGGCATGATGCGGATACCTTTGAGATG
Source organism: uncultured Alphaproteobacteria bacterium (assembly GCA_963734795.1). Taxonomy (GTDB): domain Bacteria; phylum Pseudomonadota; class Alphaproteobacteria; order Rhizobiales; family Xanthobacteraceae; genus Bradyrhizobium. Next base: position 365,052 of record CAVTIW010000001.1, on the reverse strand, counting down.
GATCGTTGCGGCCGGGGCTTTGGCCGCCGTTTTTGTCGGCATGGGCTCATCCCATGCGCAACAGACGATCCATGTCGGCTGGACAATTCCGGCGGAGGAATCGAAATACTGGATGATGCGAAGGCCGGCGGAATTCCCCGATATCGGCAAGACCTACAATATCGAATGGACCCAGTTCCAGGGCACCGCGCCGATGACGCAGGCGCTGGCGGCCGGCGCGCTCGACTGCGCGACACAGGCGCCGCTGTCGCTGGCGAACGGCGTGGTCGGCGGCAACCTGAAGGCCTACATCGTGGCGCAGCACGTGTACGAGAAACCCGGCGGCTTCTCGGTCTATTGGGCGGTCAAGGACGACTCGCCGATCAAGACCATCGCCGATCTCAAGGGCAAGACCGTCGGCATCAACGTGATCGGCGGCGGCACCTATGGGCCGTTCGCGATGCTGCTGGAAAAGAACGGCGTCGATCCGGCCAAGGACATCAAGCTGGTCGAGGTTGGCTTTGCGGTTTCCGAGGATGCGCTGCGTCAGGGTCGCGTCGATGCCGTCAACATGAACCAGCCGTTCGCCGCGCGTGCCGAGGCCAAGGGCGGCACACGAAAACTGTTTTCGCTGTCCGAGGCGATGCCGAACATCGTTCACATTCTGGAGGCCTGCCGCGCCGACTTCGTCGACAAGAATCCGGATCTGGTACGAGCCTATGTGCGCGATATCACCTCTGGGCATGAAAAAGGCGCTGGCCGATCGCGACGAAACGCTCAAGGTCGTCTCCGAAGTGCTGAAGGCGCCGGTCGCCGGTGCTGGACACCTATCTGCTCAAGGACAATGATTTCGGCAGGGATCCCGGCGCCGCGCCGAATTTCGATGCGATCCAGAAGATGCTCGACATCTACGCCGCGACGGGAATGCTGCCGAAGATGGACGTCGCGCAGTTCAAGCACCCGACGATCGTGGCACCGATACAGTAAACAATCGTCATTGCGAGCGCAGCGAAGCAATCCAGTGCGTTGGATCCAGGGCGGGATTGCTTCGTCGCTATCTTCCCCGCAATGACCGAAAGCCCAGTTCGGTTCGATCGGCTGCGTTTTCAGTTAAGACCCCGAGAGAAGGTACCCATGAAGAAGTGGCGATCGCGCGTGACGACCGATGGTCTCGATCGGGCGCCCCACCGCGCTTTCATGCGCGCGATGGGGCTCGACGACGAGGCGCTGGCGAAGCCGATGATCGGGGTGGTCAGCATGAAGGGCGAACAGACGCCCTGCAACATGACCCACGATTTCCAGGTCGATGCCGCCAAGGCTGGGATCGCGGAGGCCGGCGGCACGCCGCGGGAATTCTCCACCATTTCGGTTTCCGACGGCATCAGCATGAACCACGAGGGGATGAAATTCTCGCTGCTGTCGCGCGAATTGATTGCCGATTCGATCGAAGCCGTGGTCCATGGCCTTGCCTACGACGCGCTGATCGGTTTCGGCGGCTGCGACAAGACGCTGCCCGGCGTGATGATGGGCAATGATCCGCTGCAACGTGCCGTCGATCTTCATCTATGGCGGCAGCGCGCTGCCCGGACGGTTCGAGGGACGCACTCTTACGGTGCTGGATTCCTACGAGGCGGTCGGCGGCTTCATGACCGGCGAAATCGACCAGGCGACGCTTGATGGCATCGAGCGGGCGTGCCTGCCGACCATCGGCGCCTGCGCCGGCCAGTTTACCGCCAACACCATGGCGATGGTGTCCGAGGCGATGGGGCTGACGATGCCCAATGTCTCGATGATTCCCGGCGTCTATGCCGAGCGCGCGCAATTTGCGCGCCGCGCCGGGCGGCTGGTGATGCAGATGCTGCAGCGAGGCGGGCCGTTGCCGCGTGACATCGTGACCCGAAAATCGCTGGAAAACGGTGCGGCCATCGTCGCCGCCACCGGCGGGTCGACCAATGCCGCGCTGCATCTGCCCGCGCTTGCCAACGAAGCCGGCATCTCCTTCACGCTCGACGATGTCGGCGAGGTGTTTGCGCGCACACCTCTGATCGGCAATTTGCGTCCGGGCGGGAAATATACCGCAAAGGACGTCTACGATATCGGCGGCACCGCCGTTGTGATCCGCGCGCTGGTCGAAAGCGGTCACATCGACGGCGATTGCCTGACCATCACCGGCAGGACCATCGCGGAAGAATATGGCGGCGCGAATGCGCCCGACGGCGAGATCATCTTCGCCACCGGCGCGCCGATCATGCCGGACGGCGGCGTCGCGGTCCTGAAGGGCAATCTTTGCCCTGACGGCGCCGTCATCAAGGTCGCCGGCCTCAAGAAGCTGGTGTTCGAAGGCATCGCGCGCGTGTTCGAGGACGAGGAGGCCTGCGTCGATGCCGTCCGCCACCGCAACTACGCAGCCGGTGACGTGCTCGTCATTCGCAACGAAGGCCCGGTCGGCGGCCCCGGCATGCGCGAGATGCTGGGCGTCACCGCGCTGATTTATGGGCAGGGGATGGGCGAGAAGGTCGCGCTGATCACCGACGGGCGCTTTTCCGGCGCCACCCGCGGGATGTGCATCGGCTATGTCTCGCCGGAATCCTTCATCGGCGGTCCGCTGGCGCTGGTGCGCGAAGGCGACCGGATCAGGATCGATGCCGGTGCGCGCCGCATGGATCTGCTGATCGACGACGATGAATTCGCCGCGCGGCGGCAGGCCTGGAAGCCGCGGCCGCCGCGGCATCGCGCCGGGGCGCTCGCCAAATATGCGCGCCTGGTCGGCCAGGCGCCCGGCGGCGCCGTCACCCATGACGGCGCGGCGGAATGGCCGTGGTTCGATTAGCGGTCTTGGCGCGATCGGCGCCGGTTAACAAATTTTTAACACAACAGCCAGCCAACAAGCGTATCATAGTGCGAATCCGCCGGGAGGGCACAGATGCGCAAATGGCTCAAACACGTCGACAGCGAAGACATCAAAATGGTGCTGTCCGGCTGTGTCGCGGTGATGGCGTTTTGTACGTTCGTGCTGGTCTGGTTTTTCGAATCGCCGGCGCCGGAATGCGGAAGGAATTGCAGCACGGAATTCTCGTCCATTAATCGTTGATAACAAGCCGCTCGATCGCGAGTTGCGTTATCTGGCTGCCGTTCGGATAGGCGCTGCCCGTGTAGTTTCCAAGTTCAGCCTGTTGAAGTTGTTCAGGCCAGCCTCAGATACGAGGCGACGCTGATCCGGCTTCGATGCAAATTTGTCTGCTGTCAAGTTCGAACGGCAGAACTTCCCCGCGCCATATCCCTGCTTGGCCCGATTCTTGAAACAGCATGAAGCAGCATCGAACAGCATCGCCAACCCCTGCGAGTTTCCGCTATGCTTGGGCCGTCGACCGAGGAAAATCGAGAAACCATCTGTGCCTGACGGATTGAGGCCGGCAAAAGAAGCCGGAATGAAGGTATTGCCATTGCGGCCGGACGTTCAGGCGGAGTCCATGCCGGCGCGCGGGCAGGCGGCTGCCATGATCGAAATCGACCGCGTCTCGCAGGTTTTTCAAACCTCCGGGCGGCAAAACCATCTGGCGTTGTCGGAAATATCGCTGACAATCGGGGATGGCGCCTTCGTCTCGATTCTGGGTCCATCCGGCTGCGGAAAATCGACGCTGCTCTATATCGTCGGCGGCTTCGTCAGACCGACCGAGGGTGTTGCGACGATGAAGGGCAAGGCAATCACCGGGCCTGGTCCCGATCGCGGGCCGGTGTTTCAGGAGTTCGCGCTGTTTCCCTGGAAGAGCGTACTCGGCAACGTGATGTACGGTCCCCGCCAGCAGGGCGTCAAGCACGCGGAAGCCGAAGCGCAAAGCCGCCGCCTGATCGAGATGGTCGGCCTCAAGGGCTTTGAGGATTTTTATCCCAAGGAATTGTCCGGCGGCATGAAGCAGCGCGTCGCGCTGGCGCGCACGCTGGCCTATCACCCCGCGGTGCTGCTGATGGACGAGCCGTTCGGCGCGCTCGATGCGCACACCCGTACCCGGCTGCAGAACGATCTGCTCAATATCTGGGAGCGCGACCGCAAGACGGTGCTGTTCGTCACCCATTCGGTCGAGGAGGCGGTGTATCTGTCGGACAAGGTCGTGGTGATGACGCGTTCGCCCGGCCGCATCAAGCAGATCGTCGATATCGACCTGCCGCGTCCGCGCCGCCGGGCGGAACTGCTGCTCGATGCCCACTACCAGAAATACGTCGTCGATATCGAGCGCATGATCGATGACACCAGCGAAGACGAGTTGCGCCCATGATGTCGGGACGCGCGCTGGTCTCTCGCTCGGCGCCGCTGCTCGCCTGCCTCGGCCTGCTCGGGGTCTGGCAGGTCGCGGCGCTGATCCTCAACACCGACAGCTTTCCCACCGCGTTGGACGCGATCCGCGCCATCCCTTCCATCCTCGGCGACAAGGAATCCCTGATCAACATTCTGGCATCGCTGCGCCGCATGGCGATCGGCTTCAGCCTGGCCGTCATGGTTTCGATTCCGCTCGGATTGACGATGGGCCGCAGCCGCGGCGTGGCGTCGTTTTTCAATCCGCTGCTGATGATCATCTATCCGGTGCCGAAGGCGGCGCTGATGCCGATCATCATGCTCTGGCTCGGCGTCGGCGACCTCTCGAAAACCCTGGTGATCTTTCTCGGCGTCAGTCTTCCCGTCATCTATCACAGCTTTGAGGGCGCCAAGGCGGTCGAGGAAAAGATGCTGTGGTCGGGCGCCGCGATGGGGCTGTCCGCGGCGCAGCGCATGATCCGGATCGTACTGCCGGCGGCGCTGCCTGAAATTCTCACCGGCTGCCGCACCGGTCTCGTGCTGGCGCTGATCACCATGGTCACCAGCGAGATGATCGCGCGGCAGTCCGGCGCCGGAAATATCCTGTTCAACGCGCTCGATATGGGACAGTACGACACGGTGTACGCGATGATCATCATCATCGGCGCGATGGGCATCGGTCTCGACGCCGCGTTCGAAAGGATGCGCGGCAGGCTGGTCAGATGGTCCGAACCGCGCTTCGATCTGCCATTGAGCTTTTCATGAACGCGCGCGCGTTCACAACCGATGTCCTGCTCGGGATCGTGCCGATCGCGCTGCTGCTCGGATTGTGGCAGGCGATCGCGTCGTTCGGTTACGCACCGGCGTCGCTGCTGCCGCCGCCCGGCGCGGTGTTCCTGCGCCTGGCGCAGCAGCTCTTCACCAGCGGATTTCAGCAGGAGATCGCCGCCACACTATTCCGGTTGTTCGCCGGATTCTCGATCGCGGTGATCCTTGGCGTCAGCATCGGCCTTGCGGCGGCGGTCAACCCCGGCGGTCAACGCCGTGGTGCGTCCCCTGGTGCGGGTGCTGGCGCCGCTGCCCAAGGTCGCGCTTTATCCGGCCCTGCTGCTGTTGCTCGGATTCGGCCACGAATCCAAGATCACGCTGGTGGCCGCCGACGCGCTGTTTCCGATTCTGCTGTCGACCTATTACGGCGCCTCGATGGTGGAGCAGAAACTGATCTGGTCGGCGATGGCGGCGGGTACGCCGCGCGGTCAAATCCTGTTCAAGGTGGTGCTGCCGGCCGCGGTGCCGTCGATCCTCACCGGCTGCCGCATCGGGCTGGTGATCTCCTGCATCGTGGTGTTTCTCGCCGAGATGATCACCTCGACCGACGGCCTTGGCCATCTCCTGGTGACGGCGGCGCGGACCTTTCAGGCCGTCGACATGTTCGTTCCGCTGATCACGATTTCGCTGCTCGGCCTCATTCTCAACGGCCTGCTGCAGGCGGTGCGGTCCTATCTGCTGCGCGGGTTTTCCGGAAGTCTGATGATAGATGAATCCGTCATTGCGAGCGTAGCGAAGAAATCCAGCCTTCTTAGCGAAGGAAGCTGGATTGCTTCGTCGCTGCGCTCCTCGCAATGACAACAAAGGAAAAGGAAGTAAAGCATGCTGGCCGATCGCATCGAAGCGAAATGGATCGACGCGTTCTGCGAGATTTTCGAACGCTGCGCCGTCAAATCCGGCGACACCGCGGCGATCCTGTCGGAGACGCAGTCGCGCGCGCTCAACGTTCACCTCGCCGAACTGGCGCTGTTGCGGATGGGCGCACAGCCGTTTCACATCGTCGTGCCGACGCCGCGCAACCGGCAGATCGTGCCGATCCGCTCCACCGGCGCCAGCGAGGCGATCCAGCGGCTGGCGCCGGTGGTCAGCGCGCTGCAGCAGGCCGGCTTCGTGGTCGATTGCACCATCGAAGGGCCTGATGCACGCGGTGGAGACGCCGGAAATTCTGAAAGCCGGCGCGCGCATTCTGGTGATCTCCAACGAGCACCCCGAAGCGCTGGAGCGCATGGTGCCCGACACGGCACTGGAAAAGCGGGTGCGCGCGGCGGCGAAAATGCTGCGCGGAACCAAGCGGATGCGCGTGACCTCCAAAGCGGGCACCGAACTCGACGTCGATATGGTCGGCGCCTCGACCGTCGGCGTCTGGGGCTGGACCGACAAACCGGGCACGCTGGCGCATTGGCCCGGCGGCATCGTCGTCAGCTTTCCCAAGAGCGGCACCGTCAACGGCACGCTGGTGATGGCGGCCGGCGACATCAACCTCACCTTCAAGCGCTATCTGACCGCGCCGATCCGGATGACGCTGAAGGACGATTACGTCACCGATCTGCGAAGGCGAGGGCGCCGACGCCATGATGATGCGCGCCTATCTGGCGGCATGGGGCGACCGCGAAGCCTATGCGGTGTCGCATGTCGGGTTCGGCATGAATCCCGGCGCGCGCTACGAGGCGCTGGCGATGTACGACCAGCGCGACACCAACGGCACCGAGCTGCGCGCGGTGGCCGGCAACTTCCTGTTCTCCACCGGCGCCAACGAATTCGCCGGGCGCTACACCGCCGGTCATTTCGATCTTCCGATGATGGGCACGACGATCGAACTCGACGGCGTCGCCGTGATCCGCGAAGGCGTGCTGCAGGACGTGTTCGGCTAGATCCCGATCGCAGCACCGGCGGTCTTGCCAGGCCGAAATGCCGGAGCAGGTCGACCAGTGCCGCAAGGCGCTGCTCGCGATAGGCGTCGACATCGAGGCCGGAATAATCGAGGAAGCCGGCGCCGGTCCGCATGCCGATGCGGCCCTCGCGCATGTTGCGTGAAATCACCTCGGGCGCGCGGTAGCGGTCGCTGCCGAGCGCGCCCTCGAGATAGCGGCTGGCGTAATAGAGAATGTCGCCGCCGCCCCAGTCGATGAATTCCAGCAGGCCCAGCACCGCATAGCGGAAACCGAAGCCGTATCGGATCGCCTTGTCGATATCCTCGGCGCTGGCGACGCCTTCCTCCACCATCCGCGCCGCCTCGTTCATGGCGAGCGCCTGGATCCGCGGCACGATGAAGCCGGGCGTGGCGGCGCATACCACCGGCACCTTGCCGATGCCCTCGAGCAGGGCCTTGACCTGCGCGGTGACTGCCGGATCGGTCGCAGCGCCCGGCGAAATCTCGACCAGCGGAATCAGATAGGCCGGGTTGAGCCAGTGCACGTTGAGAAAGCGCTCGGGATGCTCGACTGCGCCTGAGAGATCGTCGACCAGGATGGTCGAAGTGGTCGAGGCGATGATGATGTCGGGTCCGACGCATTTCGAGGCCGCCGCCAGCACCTCGCGCTTGAGTTCGACCACCTCCGGCACGCCCTCGAACACGATGCCGGCGCCGGCGAGCGCGGCGGCCATATTCTGCGCCGGCACCACCGAGACCCGCGCGACGACGCTTTCGGCGTCATGGTCTGCCAGCAATCCGAACCGCGCCAGGCTTGCCAGCGTTTTGCGGATTTCGCCGAGCGCGTCGGCTTCGAGAGTCGCGAACTGCTCGGCGGATCGCGCCTTGACGTCGATCATGGTGACGGCGTGGCCGGCATAGGCGAAGGCCACCGCGATGCCGCGGCCCATGCGGCCGGCGCCGAGACAGGCGATGGCGGGACGGGCGACGGTCATGCGTCAAAACCCTCGCGCAGCAGGCTTCTGCAGTTCGTCGCGGTCGAGGTCGCCGAGACCGAGGCTTGGCCAGCGTGCGGCCGCGTGTCACGAAATCCTCGCCGCAGATCGTGCCGCCGATGGCCAGAAAGGATCTTGCCAGCGGCGTCGCGACCCCGGCCAGTTCCGCCACCGAAACCAGCAACGACAGGCCGAGGCGCAGATCCTCCCGCATGTAGCGATGTTCCGTCAGCACGATCCGCTCGCGCCAGTCGCCGGAATCGGTCAGGCGGTCGTGCGAGCCGCGGCCATACATCCATTGCTCGCCTTCGCTGGCGTAATGATGCGCCAGCGGAAAGTGCGGCCCGCCATAGCCAAAACCCTCGCGCACCGCGATGCGTTCGGCATCGAGCGCGTCGGTGACGCGGCGGATCGCAGCTTGCGTGCCTTCCTTGTGGATGTCCCAGCGCTCGAAATGCTCGATCGGGCCGGCATTCATGACGATCAGCGGCGGATGGATGATCGGCCCGGCATTCATCAGCGCCGCCGACAGCGCATCGCCGCACGGCTCGATCACGCCGGGAAAGGCGCGCCCGATCACATCGAGCGCATGATCGGCGGTATCAAGCGGAAATACGCCGACCGGCAGCCGCTTGGCGCGGATGGTGATGGCGACTTCGAACGGTCCGTGCTTGCGCGTCAGCCAGGGCAGCGTGCCGGTCTCGGCAAAGCTCGACGCTTGCGCGATTGCCGGCGTCGCGCGCGGCCGTGGCAAAGATCATCGAGCCGAATGTCGCCGGCGGCAGGAACACCACCTGTCCATCGGTCAGATGCGGCGCGAGCTGCCGTGCGATATCGGGCTGCGCGAAGGCCGGGGCGGGCACAGGATCAGTTCGGCGTCGCGGACGGCTTCGGCGATGTCCGATGTCACCAGCGCCAGTTGCACCTCGTGCCGGCCATTGGCGTCCTTGACGACGATGCGGGAGCCGGCCGCGCGATGCGCCGCGACCTGCGCCAGATCGCGCCGCCACAGCCTGACGTCGTGGCCCTGCAAGCGCAAAATCGCCCGCGGCCGCGAAGGAGCCGTTGCCGCCGCCGAGCACCGCGATCTTCAAGACGTCTCTCCTTGCGCTGGCGCCGGCGCGTCAAGCTGCCGCAGCATGAAATGCTGCACCTTGCCCAACGCCGTGCGCGGCAGATCGTCGACAAACACGATATCGCGCGGCACCTTGAAGCGGGCGAGCTGCGTCAGCACATGCGCTTTCAAATCTTCCGCCTCGACCGAGACATCCCGCACGCCGGATCACGTAGGCCACCGGCACCTCGTCCCATCTCGGATCGGGCCGGCCGATCACGCCGCATTCCGCGACGTCGGGATGCTCCAGCAGCACGCGTTCGACTTCCGCCGGATAGATGTTTTCGCCGCCGGAAATAATCAGGTTCTTCTTGCGGTCGTGCACCCAGAAATAGCCGTCGGCGTCGCGCCGGCCGATGTCGCCGGTGCGATACCAGCCGTCGTGCAGCGCCTCGCGGGTGGCCTCCGCGTTGCCCCAATATTCGCAAGAATACGTTGGGACCGCGCACCGCGATTTCGCCCGGCGTGTCCGGCGGCAGTTCATGGCCGGCGTCATCGATCACGGCGGCCTCGCAGCACAGGCCGGGCAGGCCGGTCGAGCCGACGCGCGAAAGATCGCCGCCAAGACGGGTATAGATCGCGACCGGGCAGGTTTCGGTCGAGCCATAGACCTGCAGCACCGGCACCCCGCGCGCGACAAGGCGCTCGATCAGATGCGGCGGCACGATGGTCGATCCGGTCGAGACCGCCTTCAGGCGAGGACAGATCGGTGGAGGCCCAGTCGGGATGGTCGGTCACCGCCTGGATCGTCGCCGGCACCAGCACCGTCAAGGTCGGACGGTCGCGCGCGATGGTGGCGAGCGCCGCCTCCGGCGTGAAGCGCGAATGGATGGTCACGGTGGCGCCATGGTGCAGCGCCGGCGTGGTCTGGATGTTGAGGCCGCCGACATGGAAGAACGGCAGCACGGTCAGCACGTGATCGTCTGGAGGTGAGGCCGTGCATGTGCTGGCTCATCACGCCGTTCCACAACAGCGCCTCCTGCCGCAGCACCGCGCCCTTGGGCCGTCCGGTCGTGCCCGAGGTGTAGACGATCAGCAGCGGACAGGACGAGGTCGGTATGCGGATCGCGGCCGTCGCCGCGCGCCTGCGCCAGCAGCGTCTCGAACGCGCTTCCTTGCGGAGGCGCAAAATCGAGCCCGATGATGCTGATGTCGGGCAGGCTATTTTCCAGCGCCGGCAGAATCTCCGCAAAGGCCTGTTCGAGCACCAGCACCTTTGCCGCGGCGTCCGACAGGATGAACAATTGCTCGGCGACGGCGAGCCGCCAGTTCAGCGGCACCAGCATGGCGCCGAGCCGCGCGCAGGCGTAGAGCAGCACCAGATAGTCCGGCCGGTTCAGGCTGAGGATCGCGACGCGATCGCCGCTGACGACGCCGAACTCGGCCTTCAGCGCCCGCGCCGTCTGTTCGATGCGCGCATGGAACGCCGCGTAAGCTGAGAGCTCTCGCCCTCGAAACGGATCGCGGGCTTGTCCGGCGCGAAGGCCGCATTGCGCTCGATGAGGTCGGAGAGGTCCATCGCGAACCTAGTCGTCCGATTCGCCGGTCTCGTACAGCGCTTCGCGGCCGATGCGGTCGAGACAGAGTTCGGCGGTCCATGGCAGCATCAGCGAACCGCAGCGGCTGTCGCGATAGATCCGCTCCAGGGCAACGATTTCAGCATCGCCTGACCGCCGCAGGTGCGGATCGCCAGCGTCGCGATCTCGTTGGCGCCTTCCATGACGGAATATTGCGCGGCGTAGGCGCGCAGCACCTGCTCCTTGGTCGGATTGGCGCGGGCTTCGGTGACGGCCTGGAACCAGATCGCCTTGATCTGCTCGAGCTTGATCTGCATCTGCGCCACCGCGATCTGCTTGGTCGGATACATCCGGCGCTTGACCGGCGGCGTGCCCGGCACCTCGCCGCGCAGATAGCGCACGGTGAAATCGTAAGCCGCCTGCGCGAGGCCGACATAGGTCGGCGACAGCGTCAGGAACATATGCGGCCAGCGCATCGCCGCCTGAAAATAGACGCCGCGCGGCATCAGCGCCGCATCCTCGGCCACGAACACGTCCTTGAACAACAGCGTGCGCGACACCGTGCCGCGCATGCCCAGCGGATCCCAGTCGCCGACCACGGAGACGCCGTCGGCCTTGGCCGGCAGCGCGAGATAGAGCGTATTGCGGCGCGAGGCCTTCTCGCCTTCCGCGATCTCGGTGCAGAGCACGCCGTAATAATCGGCATGGCCCGACAGCGAGGCAAAGATCTTCTTGCCGTTGACGATCCAGCCGCCCTTGACCGGTTTCGCCTCGGTGCCGAACGCGACGCCACCGGCCGCCGCGGCGCCGCCTTCCGAGAACGGCTGCGAATAGATCGCGCCGTCGTCGACGATGCGCTTGTAGTGCACCGCGCGCCGGCGTTCGTGTTCGGCGCGGGTGGCCGCGTCCATGTCGAGATCGTCGGCCAGCGGGCCGGACCACAGCGTCGAGCAGACGTGCATGTTCCAGGTCAGCGCGGTCGCGCCGCAATAGCGGCCGATCTCGGCGGCGGCGATGCGCATAGGTCTGGTAGTCGGCGCCGAGGCCGCCGTGCTTCTTGGGAATGGCGATGCCGAGCAGGCCGGCGCGGTGCAGATCCCGGTAATTCTCGGTCGGGAATTTCGCGTCGCGATCGTAGGCCGCGGCGCGGCCGGCGAACACGGTCTGGCCGAGTTCGCGCGCGGTCGCGATGATCGCCGCCTGTTCGTCGTTCAGCCGGAACGCCGTGGGATCGAAGATCGGCGCATCCAGGCTCGATGCCGTCGGCCGCGTCACGCTCTTGCTGGCTTGCACCGTCATCATGCCGTCACTTGTGTTGCAGTCACATTCGCCTTCAGGAAATCATCCAGCGCGGCGTTGAAGGCGCCGGGGCGTTCCAGATTGGCGAGATGGCCGACGCCTTCGAGTTCAACATATGTTGCGGATGGAATATAGCTCGCCATCTTCGCCATCATCGGCGCCGGCGCATTGTTGTCCTTCGAGCCCGACAGCACCAGCGTCGGCACCGCGATGCTCTTGAGCGCGTCGCGCAGATCGAAGCCCATCAGCGCCAGCATGGTGGCGCGATAGGTCGCCTCGGGCACCGCGGCCATGCAGTCGCGCGCCAGCTCCATGCCCGCCGGTGTCGGGATCGTCACCGACCAATTCCTTCACCAGCGACGGCGCCAGCGAGACCAGCGTTTCGCCGCGATCGAGCGGGCCGAGCCGCGCGTCGATGAAGGCCTTCTGCCAGTCGCCGTCGGGCTTGCCGAACGCCGGGCTGGTCTGCGCGAGCACGACGGCGCCGGCGATGCGCGGGTTGTTCGCCAGCAATTGCTGAACGATCATGCCGCCGATCGAATGCCCGACCAGGATGGGCTTGGTCGCGCCGACCTGCGTGCAGGAAATCCTGCAAGGCATCGGCCAGAGCTGGCGATGCTGACGGCGGCAAGCGGCGCCGATCCGCCATAGCCCGGCATGTCCCAGGCGATGGTGCGAAAGCGATCCCTGAAAAAATCCAGCTGGCCGCGCCATGCCCGCGCCGCGCCGCCGATTCCATGCAGGAACACCAGCGGCGGCGAAGCGGGATCGCCGGCGGCCTCATAGCCGAAGCGGCCATCGCTGGTTTTCATAGGCGCAGAACCGGGCACGTCGAACCTCCTGATATTGTCGGACCTGCCGATGCTAACAGGACCTCGAGCGATGAAAAGCGATAATTTTAGGTTTAAAGCAATTGTGGGCCGGCGGGACAACTGGCCCGTTCCATCACTCATTGGCCTCGGGCGGCAGGAAGTTCACTTCGTGCTCGGCGGAGATGCGGACGATTTCCGCGACATCGGTCAGATTGTGAAGCTGATTGAACAGCGCTTCGAGTTTTTGTGTCGGCGACACCCAGAACAGCGCCCGCGCCGGTCTTGTCCGACTTGTTGAAATAGCCGTGCGGAATGCCGCGCGGCAGCCGAACCAGATCGCCGGCGTTGGCCTTCACCCAGACGCCATCCAGCTTCAGGTCGAGCACGCCATCCTGGACCAGGATGAATTCGTCCTGGGTGGGATGAATATGAACCGGGACGAACTGGCCGGGATCGCTGTTGGTCTCGAACGCAAAGGTGGAATCCGTCACCGCCTTCGGGAAATAAACCTGTCCGAGAATATTCCAGGTCTTGCCGGAATATCCTGTTCCGTTCTGGGTGATGCCTTTTTCGAGAGCCGCCATGATGTCTCGTCCTCCGTCCGGTCCGCCTGACGCTACCTGCGGCGCTCCATCTGTCAAGCTCGGCCGAGCGGGGCGGTTGATTTCTTGCAAAAGCTTGAAGTCTAAAATATACGCAGGTGCTTGCGTTGATGAATTCATTCAGGGAGGCTTGCGCATGTCCGGACTGCCGCGTTCCGCGCATGCGCTCGTCACCGGAGGCGGACGAGGCATCGGCCGCGCGATCGCCTCCGTGCTCGCGCAGGCGGGAGCGACGGTCACCGTGCTCGGCCGCGATCGCGCCACGCTGGATCAGGCTGTTGCCGCCGGTTCCGCGCATTTCGCCGGCGTCGCCGATGTCGCCGATCAGGCCGCCGTCAGCGCCGCGATCGCCGAAGCGGCGGCGCGGCAGCCGATCGATATCCTGATTGCCAATGCCGGCGCCGCCGAGTCCGCGCCGTTCGCAAAATCCGATGCGGCGCTGTTTCGGCGCATGATGGATGTCAACTTCATGGGCGTGGTTCACGCGGTCCAGGCCGTGCTGCCTTCGATGAAGGATCGCGCGTTACGGCCGCATCGTCGCGGTCGCATCGACCGCGGGTCTCAAGGGCTATGCCTATGTCAGCGCCTATAGCGCCGCCAAGCACGCGGTGGTCGGTCTGGTGCGCTCGCTGGCGCTGGAACTGGCAAGCACCGGCGTGACGGTGAATGCGGTATGTCCCGGCTTCACCGATACCGATCTGGTGGCCGGCAGCATCGACAACATCATGAAGAAGACCGGCCGCAGCCACGAGCAGGCGGTCGCCGAACTCGCCAAAGCATAATCCGCAAGGCCGCCTGGTGACCCCGGCGGAAGTCGCCGATACCGTGCTGTGGCTGTGCGGCGAGGGCGCCGGCGCGATCACCGGTCAGGCGATCGCGGTTGCGGGCGGAGAGGTTTAGAGTGCGCAAGGCGCGTCGTACAAATTTGAAACCGTCATTGCGAGCCAACGGTCGCGCAAGCAGCCCGATGCCAGGCTCCGCGAAGCAATCCAGAACGCAAGCACAGAATGGATTGCTTCGTCGCGAGCCGCATCCGCGCAATGACGGGCTCGATGACAGAATAAGGGAGATCCCATGAGCAAACCAGCCAATCCCGTCACGCTGCCATTGGCGCTGTATTCGCCCCAGCACTTCCTGCTGGCGGTGAACGAGGGCGTGGCGACGGTGACGCTGAACCGTCCCGAGCGCAAAAATCCGCTGACCTTCGAGAGCTACCGCGAGCTGACCGATTTCTTCCGCGCCTGCGCGATGGACGACGAAGTCAAGACCATCGTGGTGTCCGGCGCCGGCGGCAATTTCTCCTCCGGCGGCGATGTGTTCGAGATCATCGGCCCGCTGGTCAAGATGGACACCAAGGGCCTCACCGCCTTCACCCGCATGACCGGCGATCTGGTCAAGGCGATGCGGGCCTGTCCGCAGCCGATCATCGCTGCGGTCGACGGCATCTGCGCCGGCGCCGGCGCGATCGTCGCGATGGCGTCCGACATGCGGCTGGCCGCCACCGGCGCCAAGGTCGCGTTCCTGTTCAACAAGGTCGGCCTTGCCGGCTGCGACATGGGCGCCTGCGCGATCCTGCCGCGCATCATCGGGCAATCGCGGGCGTCGGAACTGCTCTACACCGGCCGCTTCATGACCGCGGAGGAGGGCGAGCGCTGGGGTTTCTTCAGCCGCATCGTGGCGCCGGAGCAGGTGCTGTCGCAGGCGCAGGCTCTGGCCAAGCAGGTGTCGGAGGGGCCGACCTTCGCCAACACCATGACCAAGCGCATGCTGGCGATGGAATGGGCGATGTCGGTGGAGGAGGCGATCGAGGCCGAGGCGATCGCGCAGGCGCTGTGCATGACCACGGCGGATTTTGCCCGCGCCTTCGAGGCGTTTTCGAATAAGGTGAAGCCGGCATTTCAGGGCAATTGAGGGTTGCCTTCATGGGCGCGCTTGCCGGCGCGCGTCTCGAACCATGAGATGTGCGGTCCATCCTTCGAGACGCCGCGAAGTGTGCGGCTTCCCAGGATGAGGTAGCATGGTTAGGCCCTTGCCGAAAAAATGCTTTAGGTTTAAAATAATTGGATGGTCGGATAGCAGCGACGGAGGCTCTCATGAAGATCGCGATCATCGGTGGTGGACCGGCCGGTCTGTATTCCGCGATCCTGCTCAAGAAGCAGCGGCCGCAGGCCGAGATCACGGTCTACGAGCGCAACCGGGCCGACGACACCTTCGGCTTCGGCGTGGTGTTTTCCGACGCCACGCTGGACAATTTCGAGAAATACGATTCCCCGAGCTATCGCCGCATCACCCAGGAATTCGCCTATTGGGACGATATCGCCGTGCACTTCCGCGGCACGGTGCACCGGGTCGGCGGCAACGGCTTCTGCGGCTGCTCGCGCCGGATGCTGCTGTTGATCCTGCAGGAGCGGGCGCGCGAACTCGGCGTCAGCCTGTTGTTCGAGGCCGACATCGAGGACGAGGCCCGCTTCGCCGACGCCGATCTGGTGGTGCTGGCCGACGGCATCAACAGCCGCTTCCGCGACAAATATATCGAGCACTTCCAGCCCGAGGTGGACATCCGCTCCAACATGTTCGCCTGGATGGGTTCGACCCGGCCGCTCGATGCCTTCACCTTTATCTTTCAGGAAACCGAGTGGGGCCCGTTCATCGCCCATGCCTATCAATATGAAGTGGGACGCTCGACCTGGATCTTCGAGACCGATCCGGCGACCTTCAAGCGTGCCGGGCTCGAGGGGCTGAGCGAGAAGCAATCCGCCGATCGCATGGCCGGCATTTTCGGCTGGTTCCTGGAAGGGCATCCGCTCCTGACCAACCGCTCGATGTGGCGCAATTTCCCGATGATCCGCAGCAAGCGCTGGGTCAAGGACAACATGGTGCTGCTGGGCGACGCCAAGGCGACCGCGCATTTCTCGATCGGCTCCGGCACCAAGCTGGCCATGGAAGACGCCATCGCGCTGGCGGAGGCCATGCATCGCACGCCGACAATCGAGGCGGCCTTGCAGCACTATGAACAGGGCCGCCGCGAGGAGGTCGAGAAGACCCAGCACGCCGCCGACGTGTCGCTGGTCTGGTTCGAGCACGTCGACCGGTTCTGGGATTTCGATCCCGTGCAGTTCGCGTTCGGCGTCATGACCCGGGCCAAGGCGATCACCTACGACAATCTCACCTTGCGCGCGCCGGATTTTGTCGCGGAGGTCGATAAGGCTTTCGCCAAGCAGGTCCGCGCGCAAGGCCTCGACGTCGATGTCGAAAAGCCGGTGGCGCCGATGTTCCAGCCGTTGCGGTTGCGCGAGATGGAACTGGCCAATCGCGCGGTGGTGTCGCCGATGTGCATGTATTCGGCGGAGGAGGGCGTGCCCGGCGATTTCCATCTGGTGCATTACGGGTCCCGCGCCATCGGCGGCGCCGGTCTGATCTTTACCGAAATGACCTGTGTCAGCCGCGACGCCCGCATCACGCCCGGCTGCACCGGGCTGTGGAACGACGAACAGCAGGCCGCGTGGCAGCGCATTGTCGATTTCGTTCACGCCAATTCCGCGGCAAAAATTGCGCTGCAACTCGGCCACGCCGGACGCAAGGGCGCCACCAAGCTGATGTGGGACGGCATGGATCGTCCGCTGGAGCAGGGCGGCTGGGACGTATTGTCGGCGTCGCCGATTCCCTACTTCCCCGACAGCCAGGTGCCGCGCGAGATGGACCGCGCCGCGATGGACGCAGTCAAGGCAGCGTTCGTTCAGGCCGCGGAGCGCGGCGAGCGCTGCGGCTTCGACATGCTGGAGCTGCACTGCGCCCACGGCTATCTGCTGGCGAGTTTTATTTCGCCGCTGACCAATCAGCGCACCGACGCTTATGGCGGCTCGCTCGAGAGTCGCCTGCGCTTTCCGCTGGAAGTGTTCGAGGCGTTGCGCGCGGTGTGGCCGGCGCACAAACCGATGTCGGTGCGGATCTCCGCCACCGACTGGGCCGAGGGCGGCATCACCGGTGACGACGCCGTCGATATCGCGCGCGCCTTCGCCGAGGCCGGCGTCGATCTGGTCGACGTCTCCACCGGACAGACCGTGCGCGACGCCCAGCCGATCTATGGCCGTATGTTCCAGACCCCGTTCTCCGAGCAGGTCCGCAACGAAGCGCGCGTCGCCACCATGTGCGTCGGCAACATCACCACGTCGGACCAGGTCAATACCATCCTGGCCGCCGGCCGCGCCGATCTGGTGGCGCTCGGCCGGCCGCATCTGGTCGATCCGTCGTTCACGCTGCGGGCCGCGGCCTGGTACGGCGCGCCGGAGGTGTCGTGCCCGCCGCAATATCTGCCGGGCAAGGAGCAGATTTTCCGCAACAGCGTGCGCGACCGGCAGGATTTCGACGATCTGAAAATTAAGGCTAAGCCGAAGACCCGGGCCGAGCTGAAGGCGGAGGCGACAAAGCCGCTTGCGGCGGAGTAACGGACCATGCGAGCTTAGCCACCGTCGTATAGCGTTTGGTATAGGGTGGAGTGGAGCGGATGAAGGCGATCATCGTCGGCGGCGGTATCGGGGGCCTGACCACGGCGCTGATGCTGCGCGCCCGCGGCATTGCCTGCGAACTGTTCGAGCAGTCGGACACCATCCGCGAGCTCGGCGTCGGCATCAATACGCTGCCGCATGCGATCCGCGAACTCGCCGGCCTCGGCCTGCTGCAAAAGCTCGACGACATCGCGATACGCACCGACGAGCTTTATTATCTCAATCGCCACGGCCAGGAGGTCTGGCGCGAATCCCGCGGCATCGACGCCGGTCACGACGTTCCGCAATTCTCGATTCATCGCGGCCGGCTGCAGAGCGTGATCCACCGCGCGGTCGAGGAGCGGCTCGGGCGGGATGCGATTCACACCGGCTGCCGGCTCGGAGCCTTCACCCAGGACGAAGGCGGCGTGTCCGCGTATTTCTTCGATCGCGCCGGCAGCCATATCAAGACCGTGCGCGGCGATATCCTGATCGGCGCCGACGGTATTCATTCGCGGGTGCGCGAGACGCTGTTTCCGGGACGAAGGGCCGCCGTGCTGGAACGGGCTGATGCTGTGGCGCGGCGCGCGCGACTGGCCGGTGTTTCTGACCGGCCGCTCGATGATCGTCGCCGGCGGCCTGCATGCCAAGGTCGTGGTCTATCCGATCGCGGAAGGATCAAGTCCCGGCCAACCGCCTGACCAACTGGGCGGTGCTGGTGAAAGTCGGCGACGGCAACGCGCCGCCGCCGCGCCGCGAGGACTGGTCGCGGCCGGGCAAGCGCGAGGAACTGATGCCGCATGTGGCGCGGTTCTCGGTGCCCTATGTCGACGTGCCGAGCCTGATTTCGGCGACGCCGGAATTCTACGAATATCCGACCTGCGACCGCGATCCCTTGCCGTATTGGTCCAGCGGCCGCGTCACGCTGCTCGGCGATGCCGCGCACCCGATGTATCCGGTTGGGTCGAATGGCGCCTCGCAGGCCATCCTCGATGCGCGCTGTCTGGCCGACGCGCTGGCGCGCTCCGAACATCCGCGCCAGGCGCTGGTGGCCTATGAGCAGAAGCGCTTGCCGATGACGGCGGAAATCGTGCGCTCGAACCGGCGCGGCGGACCGGAAGGCGTGATCGACGCGGTCGAGCAACTCGCGCCCGACGGGTTCGACAATGTCGAGCATGTGCTGAGCTATTCCCAGCGTGAAGCGATCGTGCGCGGCTATGCCAGCAAGGCCGGCTTTGCCGCCGTGCCGGGGCTGGCGGCGGTACGGGCTTAGGCTTGCCGTTTACACCGACGTCATCCTGAGGTGCGCGCTCTCGTGCGCCTCGAAGGATGGCTGTCTCTGTCATCCTTCGAGGCTCGCCCAAGCTGATGGCGCAAACGCGCCATCAGGCTCGCACCTCAGGATGACGTTCCCGATTACCTCACGCACCAGCTCGTGGCACGGACGGCTTCGTTACGCCGTCGTCATTGCGAGGAGCGTAGCGACGAAGCAATCCATGTTTCCTTCGTGGCCGTGGATTGCTTCGCTTCGCTCGCAACAACGATTTCGGCGTTCCCGATCACGCTCCCGGCGGCGGCGGCAGGAAGTGGACGTTGTATTCCGCGGCCATCGCCACGACGTCCTCGGGCTTCTGTTCCTTCATGTTGTGAAGGCCCCAGAACAGATCGTACAATCTTTGGCTCGGCGACACCCAGAACAGCACTTTCGCGGACTGATCGGATTTGTTGAAGATGCCGTGGGGGACGCCCATTCCGAGGCGGATCAGATCGCCCGGCGTCGCCTGGGCTTCGCCGCCACCCAGCATGAAATCGAGCTTGCCTTCCAGCATGTAGAGATATTCGTCCTGATCCGGATGGATATGCGGCGGCACGAAGGTGCCGGGCGGCAGCGTCGCGTGCCAGGAGAAGGAATGTTCGGTGCAGCTTTTCGGCACATAGGTCTGGCCGAGAATATTCCAGGAAATTCCCTGCATGCCCTCGTTGGCCCGGGTGATGCCGGTGATCTCGTTCTTCATCGCCTTGTTTCCTTCCCGCTCTTCTAAACGCGTTTTGTTCAGGCCAACCGGTGTCCGCTTCGCCCGAAACGCCCTGGCTAGTTGCCCGGCGTGCAATCCTTGGCGTAACGGTCGCCGTAATTCTCGAATACCTTCTGGACGATCTCGGTCTGGAATTTGCCGTCGGGACGCTTGGCGACCTTGGTCAGGTAGAAATCCTGGATCGGATAGCCGTTGGTGTTGAACTTGAAAGCGCCGCGCAGCGAGGTGAAGTCGGCCTTCTTCAGCGCCGCCGCCACCGCTTCCTTGTTGGTGAGGTCGCCCTTGACCGCCCTGACGGCGCTGTCGATCAGCATGGCCGCATCATAGGCCTGGAAGGCGTAGGTGGCGGGCACGCTGTTGTAGGCGGCCTCATAGGCCGCGACGAATTTCTTGTTCTGCGGATTGTCGAGATCGGGTGCCCAGTTGGCGCCGCCGAACATGCCGACCGCGGCATCCTGCTGCGCCGGCAGCGTCGATTCATCGACCGTGAACGCCGACAGGACCGGAATTTGATCGGCGAGGCCGGCCTGCTTGTACTGCTTCACCAGGCCGACGCCCATGCCGCCCGGCATGAACGTGAACACCGCATCCGGCTTCAGCGACGCGATCTTGGAAAGTTCAACCTGGAAGTCCAGCGTGCCCAGCGGCATGTAGGTCTCCTCGACGATCTCGCCCTTGTAGTCGAGCTTGAATCCGGCCGCGGAATCCTTGCCGGCCTGATAGTTCGGCACCAGGATGTAGACGCGCTTGTAGCCGCGGTCCTGGGCGACCTTGCCGAGGATCTCGTGCACCTGATCGTTCTGGTAGGAGGTCACGTAGAAGAACGGGCTGCAGTTCTTGCCGGCGTAGCTCGACGGGCCGGCATTCGGGCTGATCAGGAAAGTCCTGGAATCCACCACCGGCTTGTGGATCGCCTGAAGCACATTGGAGAAGATCGGCCCCACCACGAAATCGACCTTGTCGCGTTCGAGCAGGCCATTGACCTTGGCGACGGCGGCGTCCGGCTTGAGTTCGTCGTCGACCACCACGACCTCGACGTCCCGGCCCGCCATCTTGTCGCCGAGATCCTTGACCGCGAGCGCAAAGCCATCGCGAGCCTGCTGGCCGAGCACCGCCGCCGGACCGGACAAGGTCAGGATCACCCCGATCTTGATCTTTTCCTGCGCCACAGCCGCAGTGGTAACGAACCCAAACAAGACCGCCAGTGCGGCCAACTTCAGTTGCTGCTTCATGACTTCTCCCCCTGATCGGCTGCTGCGTGCAGCCGAAATCCGCGCCGACCCAGATCCAGACCGTCAGCTTATTCTCGATGACGGCCATCGCTGCAAGCAAAGCGGCAGCAAGTCGAGGTCGCCGCAGTCACGTGCCGGACTACGTCATCCGAGGCTGCATGCAAGCCTCGCGCCAATTGCTTGAAGCCTAAAGAAATTCGCAAAAACGGCACATCCTGTCGGCCACCGCGTTTTGACTTCGCGTTTTGACTTGCAGCACCCGCTGAATTATTTGAAGGTCAAGCTGACCGGACCAAGCCCGGCGGACGCGCGGCGAAGCCGGTGTCCGTGCTGCCGTGGAAGCTCCAAGCAGATATGATGGCATCATGATCCTTGATTCCGAGACCAAGGCCGTCGAACTCCCGGAAGATCACGGCGACGAACTCCGGTTATGGCTCCGCCTGCTGACCTGCACCACCTTGATCGAGGGCGAGGTGCGCAGCCGGCTGCGTGAGCGGTTCGACGTCACGCTGCCGCGCTTCGATCTGATGGCGCAGCTCGACAAGGTCCCGGACGGCATGACGCTGTCGGACGTCTCGAAGCGGATGATGGTCTCCAACGGCAATGTGACCGGGCTGGTCGAGCGGCTGGTCGAATCCGGGCATCTCGATCGCCGCACCTCGGAGTCCGACCGGCGCGTGCAGGTGATACGGCTGACGAAAGCCGGCCGTGCCGAATTCCGCAAGATGGCGGCGGAACACGAGACGTGGATCGCCGGCATATTTTCGGATCTTGGCGAAAAGGACGTCCGCGAGTTGATGCGCCTGCTGGCCAAGACCAAGGCCTCGGCGCGGAAGTCGGCACAACAACGAGCATTGTAAATCTTGAACGGCGTGGACTACGAGGTCGAATACAATAACCGGGCGCGGGTACCGGAAAACCCTTCGCTGATCGCCGGTTGGGCAAGGGACGCCGCGGCCTATCGCGAGCGGCACGTCCCGCGCTCCATTGCCTACGGTCCCGGCGCGCGCAACAGCATTGATTTCTTTCCGGGCGATGATCCCGGTCCGATTGTGGTTTTCATTCACGGCGGCTACTGGCAGGCGCTGGACGGTTCTTTCTTCAGCCACCTCGCCGCAGGGCTGAATGCCCATGGGATCGGCGTCGCCATTCCCAGCTATGACCTCTGTCCCGCTGTCACTATTGACCAGATTATCACGCAGATGCGAATGGCGTCGCGGGAGCTGGCGCGGCTTGGCCGGCCGCTGGTGATGAGCGGCCATTCCGCGGGCGGCCATCTCGCGGCCTGCATGCTGGCGACCGACTGGCCTGCGTTCGATGCGGCGTTGCCTGAAAACCTGGTGATCGCGGCCTACACCATTTCGGGCCTGTTCGATCTTTCGCCGCTGCTCGAAACCTCCATCAACAAGGCCATGCATCTCGACCAGCTCTCGGCCAGGGCCGCGAGCCCGTTGTTCTGGACCGCGCCGCGGCGCGGCAGCCTCGATGCGGTGGTCGGCGGGAACGAAAGCGCGGAATATTTCAGGCAAAGCAGGACGCTCGTTGAGCGCTGGGCCGCGGCCGGTCTTGCCACAAGCTTCGGCACGGTCGCCGGCGCCAACCATTTTACGGCGATCGCCCCGCTGGCCGATCCGAACTCGCCGATGGTGTTGCGCCTGAAGCAACTGGCGAGCCGCTGAGCGCGCGTGACTCCGATTTCAAAAATCATGGGACCGCTCGAATTCGACACTTGCGCAAATATGCTTTAAGCCTAAAATGATATTCAGATAGCCTGCCGGGCGTGATACGAGGATGAAGGAGCGTGCCATGGCCAACGCCGCCAAAGCTCACATCGCCGAGACCCATTCCGCCCACGTCGATAGCTTCGCCCGGGATCATCTGCCGCCGCCCGATCTCTGGCCGGAATTCATCTTCACGCGGCCTGAACTGCAGTATCCGGACCGGCTGAATTGCGTCGTGAACTTTCTCGACCGCTGGGTCGATGAAGGCCGTGGCGACGAGCCCTGCATTTTCAGCCCCGAGGTCAGTTACAGCTATCGCGAACTGCAGCGACTGGTGAACCGCATCGCCAATGTGCTGGTCGGCAAGCTGGGTCTGGTGACCGGTGGCCGGGTGCTGCTGCGATCGGCCAACAATCCGATGATGGTGGCGACCTATCTTGCGGTGCTGAAAGCGGGCGGCATCGTGGTTGCGACCATGCCGTTGCTGCGCGCCAAGGAACTGGCCTATCCGATCCAGAAGGCGGAGGTCGCGCTGGCGCTGTGCGACGGCAAGCTCGCCGACGAAATGGAAAAGGCGAAAAGCATCGCGCCCAGACTCAAGCGTATCGTCTACTGGGGCTCCAATGAACCCGGCTCGCTCGAACAGCTGATCGCGGACGCCAGCCCGGAATTTCAGGCGGTCGATACCGCTTCGGACGACATCTGCCTGATCGCGTTCACCTCGGGGACGACCGGCGAGCCCAAGGGAACCATGCATTTTCACCGCGACATGCTCGCGGTCTGCGACGGCTATGCGCGCAACGTGCTGCGGGCGAGCCCGCAGGATCGCTTCATCGGCTCGGCGCCGCTGGCGTTTACCTTCGGCTTCGGCGGCGTGCTGTTTCCGATGCATATCGGTGCGTCGTTCGTGGTGCTGGAAAAGGCCGGACCGGATGATTTGCCGGTGGCGATCGAGCGCTACAAGGCGACGGTCTGTTTCACCGCGCCGACCTCGTATCGCGCCATGCTCGGCAAGCTCGCCAAGCACGACATTTCGAGCTTGCGCAAATGCGTTTCCGCCGGCGAGACCTTGCCGAAGGGCACCTTCGACGCCTGGCTGAAGGCGACCGGCATCAAGCTGATGGACGGCATCGGCGCCACCGAGATGCTGCATATTTTCATCAGCGCCATCGAGGATGAAATCCGCCCGGGCGCCACCGGCAAGCCGGTGCCGGGTTACGAAGCCAAGATCGTCGACGACGACGGCAACGATCTGCCGGCTGGTACGATGGGACGGCTGGCGGTGCGCGGCCCGACCGGCTGCCGCTACCTCGCCGACGACCGGCAACGCAAATACGTCCAGCACGGGTGGAACGTCACCGGCGACACCTATGTGATGGATAGCGACGGCTACTTCTGGTACCAGTCGCGATCCGACGACATGATCGTTTCCGCGGGCTACAACATCGCCGGCCCCGATGTCGAAGCCGCCCTGCTGACCCATCCGGCAGTGGCCGAATGCGGCGTGGTCGGCGCCCCCGACGACGCGCGCGGCATGATCGTCAAGGCCTATGTGGTTCTGATGCCCGACATCACCGCCGATGCCGCGCTGACGACGGACTTGCAGGACCACGTCAAGCGCGAGATCGCGCCTTATAAATATCCGCGTGCGATCGAATTCGTTGCGCAACTGCCAAAGACCGAAACCGGCAAACTGAAGCGATTTGCCTTGCGGCAGATCGCTGCGGCCGGCGCGGCCTCGTCGGCCGGCCTGGCCGCGGAATGAATGCATCTGAGCTGAGGGAGATCGATCCGTGAGCATGCCAAAAGGGCCCACGCTTGCCGTGCTGCCGGTTGCAAAGGACGAGACTTCGGTCGCGGGTCCGCAAATCCTGCAACCGAGCGGCTGGCCGGCACCGAAGGGATACGCCAACGGCATGGCGGCCGATGGTCGGCTGGTGGTGACCGGCGGCGTGATCGGCTGGAATACGCAAGGCCATTTGGCAGCCGACTTTGTCGCGCAGGTCCGCCAGACCCTGAGCAATATTTCGGCCATTCTGGCGGAGGGCGGCGCGCGGCCCGAACATCTGGTGCGCCTCACCTGGTACGTCGTCGATATCGAAGAGTATCTGGGGAACCTGAAGATGCTCGGGCAGGTCTATCGCGACATCTTCGGCGCGCATTATCCTGCCATGGCGCTGGTCCAGGTGGTGCGTCTGGTTGAAGAGGCGGCCCGCGTCGAGATCGAAGCCACCGCGGTGGTGCCGCGCTGAATGAGCCTGCCGGTACGCTGGCAGGCTTGTTTCCGTCACGGCCGCACCGCCGGCGTTTCGATCGGCATGCCCCGCGCGCGCGACATCAGATAAAGCTCGAGCTCGACCAGTTCCGGCGCGCCGTAGTCGTAAGGCTGGGCGCGGGTGCCGATCATGCAATTGCGCAGCCGGCGCTGCAGCGAGCCGAGCGATTGCCACTCCAGCCGGTAAAGCGGATAGCCGGTCGGCTGCGCTTGCGTGATCGCAGAGCCTGCAAGGTGCTTGTCCCAATTGTCATCGTGGCAACTGCTGCAGCCGAGATTGAGCTGGCCCTGCCGCTGTATGAACAACGCGTGCCCCTTGGCCACGAACGGTTCGAGTTGCGGGTCGGCGCCGGTTTGGATCGCGATGCCGCGCGACTGCCGCGCGACCAATGCGGTCAGCGCCAGAAGGTCGTGGCTTTCGTCGGCGAATGGCGTGGCCTGCTGATGCCGGGCGCGGCACAGATTGATGCGCTGCTCCAGATCGACCGGGCGTCCGAGCGCCTGGTCGAAGGCGGGATAGCGCGCCGCCACGCCCTTCATGCTGGCGCTGACGTCATGGTGGCAATCGGCGCAGGCTTTGCCCGCCGCGTTGGCGTTACTGTTCCACAACGCTTCGCCGTCGAGCACCCACAGCATGCCGGGATTGGCGGTATCGTCGTTCTGGATCGCCTTTGTGTCCGGCGCCATGAAGCTGGAGCCGGACCGGCGCTCGGCCGGCGGAATTTCGGTCGATGACAGAGGCGAGGCGGCGATCCCCGCCGCGATCAACAGCGCCGCGACCACTATCGTCCCGGCAGATCTCATTCGACGGAAATGGCGGCCGAGGCGGTTTCGCCAAAACCCTGGTCGCCGATCCATTCGAAGTCGAATTTGCCGCTCTCGGTCGCGATCGTGAAAAAGCTGATGAAGGGGTTGGCCGCGATCGCCGGATACAGATCGGCGCGGAAAATCTCGATGCCGTTGTAGCGGCAGGCAAAGCTGGTGATGATGTTGCGTGGAATCAGTTCGCCTGACGCGGTGCGGCGATAGCCGGTCTCCATGATGTGCGACATCAGCGTCTTGATCTCGATGATCTCGCCGCGCCTGGCCTTGGCTGGCACGTTGATCAGGGCGGACGGCATCAGATCACCTCCTCGGTGCAGGCCGCCAGCGTCACCACGACGTCGACGCTGGCCGACCAGAACGTATCGTCCGACAGCCGCGCGATGGCGACGATCTTCTGGCTGTCGGCGAGGCGAATCCGGGCCGAAACCTGAGCCCGGCCGGCGCGCGGGCCGAGATAGAAATTGCCGATATTCGGCTGCGGGTTCTTCTCGTTGAAAACGTGGATGCTCTTGACGTAATCGTCCGGAGTCATCGGGCTCGAGACGCTGACGGTCATCGGCACGGTGTTGCCGTTTTCGACCAGCGGCGGCACGTCGAGCTTGACCTTGCCGGTTCGCACCACGGCCGCACCGACCACGTTGCGGATCGCAGTCGCCAGCATCTCGGGTG
The DNA here is from genome assembly GCA_963734795.1 of uncultured Alphaproteobacteria bacterium. Taxonomy (GTDB): domain Bacteria; phylum Pseudomonadota; class Alphaproteobacteria; order Rhizobiales; family Xanthobacteraceae; genus Bradyrhizobium. The sequence goes on along the minus strand of CAVTIW010000001.1, from coordinate 338,503 downwards.
TCGCTTCGGCAGGCCGTACGATCACGATCGGAACGGCGCCGAGCGCGGCCGCGCCGCCGGCGAGGCCGAGGAACTGGCGGCGGCTGGAATGGTCGGGCTTGCGCATCGTATGCTTTCCTAGTCGCGCAGCGTTGCGAGATACGCCACGATATCCTCGATCTGCCCGGCCGACAGGATCGGCTTGCCGCGCCATGCCGGACCGACGCGATCGAGCCCGTCGACGCGGTAGTAGGACGGCATGATCGTTGCGGGATTGAGGCGGGAGGCATCGACCAGCCGAAGCCGAAGCTGGCCCTCGGTCCAGCGGCTGCCGGCGCCGGCGAGGCTGGGGGCGAGATCGCCCTGGAATTTAGCTTCCGGAAACGGTCCGCTGTGACAGAGGATACAGGTGCTGGCGCGATCCAGCACCAACGCCCGTCCGCGCGCCGCATCGCCGGGCGTGCCGGTCAGCGACGCCGGAATGGCATCGGCGGTGACGACATAGGACTGCAATTCCTGTGCGCTTGCGGCACAGGACAGCGCCAACGCCGCCGCGAGCCACACGCCGGTGATATGGATGGCCGGCCTAGCCAAAAGCGTCCACCGTGATGGTCTTGTACCAGGACTGCGCCACTTCCGCTTCCCGCGCGCGAGCCTCGCGCGGCGCATCGACCGGGCTGGTGGTGACGCCGTCAATTTCGGCGAACATGCCGTCCTTCGGCTGATAGATGCCGGACAGCGAGAACGAATAGCCGGGCGCCACGGTGTTGTAGCAGGCGCCGACCAGCTTAGGTATGTCCGGGGCCTTGCCGGCAAGCAGGTTCGCCACCGCGCCAGCGCAGGCTTTGGCCTCGGCGTTGGCGGCGGAGGCGGATTTGGGAATGCCGCCGCCGATGCAGGCGTCGCCGATGACGTGGATGTCAGGCACCAGTTTCGAGGCAAACGTCACCGGATCGATCGGGCACCAGCCGGTGTGGTCGGCCGCGCCCGCGATGCCGGCGATGCGGCCGGCCTGCTGCGGCGGTATCACGTTGGCGACCTGTGCAGTGTAATTGCCGAAATCGGTGACGATGGTGTTGGTGGCGGGATCGACCGCTACCACCCGGCCGCCTTGCGACAGCGACACCCGCTCGATCATGCCGGGATACAATTCCTTCCAGGCATTCTCGAACAGGCGCTGCTGCGGAAAGGCATCCTTGGCATCGAGAATGATGATCTTGCAGCGCGGCTTTCGCGCTTTCAGATAATGGGCGATCAGGCTGGCGCGTTCATACGGCGCCGGCGGACATCGCGAAGGGCTGGCTGGCACCGCCAGCGCAACCAGACCGCCATCGTCCATGGCTTCGAGCTGCCGGCGCAACAGCATGGTCTGCTCGCCCGCCTTCCAGGCGTGCGGCATTCTTGCAGCGGCGGCCTCGTCATAGCCGGGCAGCGCGTCGAACCTGAGATCAATGCCGGGCGCCAGCACCAGGCGGTCATAGCCGAATGTGGTGCCGTCGGCGAGACCGACCACGCGTGCCTGCGGATCGACTTTTATCGCGGCCTGCGCAATGACGGTCACGCCTTCGGCGGCAATCCTGTCATAGCTGAATTGCTGCGCCGCCAGCTCGCGCAGTCCGGCGATTACCTCGTTGCTGAACGGGCAGGCGGTGAAAATGCGGTTCGGTTCGATCAGCGTCACCTGCAGTTTCGGATCGATCCGTTTCAGCGCCCGCGCACAGCTGGCGCCGCCAAAACCGCCGCCGATCACCACGATGCGCGCCGCGGATTGGGCGTGGGAAGGAGCGGGGAGAGCCCATGCGGCGGCCGACGCCGCGATGCTACCAACGACGTTTCTCCGCGTCATCTGGCGCAGCGCGTCCATATGCAAATGTTCCCGGTAACGAGCGGCGGCCATTGAGGCCGCCGCTCTGTTGGGTTCAGGCGAAGGTAATGTTTTGATCCCTCAGCGGCACCGAGCGGATGCGTTTGCCGGTCGCCGCGAAATAGGCATTGAGCACGGCGGGCGCCGCGACGCAGATCGTCGGCTCGCCGACGCCGCCCCAGAAGCCGCCGCTCGGCATCACGATCGATTCCACCTTCGGCATTTCGTTGATCCGCATCGAATTGTAGGTGTCGAAGTTCGACTGCTCGATGCGGCCGTCCTTGACGGTGCAGCCGCCATAGAACAACCCCGACAGGCCGAACACGAACGAGCCGGCGATCTGTCGTTCGATCTGCGCCGGATTGACGGCGTAGCCCGGATCGGTGGCGGCAACGATGCGAAGCACCTTGATCTTGTTGCCCTCGGTCACCGAGATTTCGGCCGCCCCCGCGACGTAACTGCCATAGCCCATGTGCTGGGCGATGCCGCGATAGACACCTTGCGGCGCCGGTGTGTCCCAGCCGATCTTTTCGACAACGGCATTGAGGACGGCAAGGTTCTTCGGATGCGTGGTCATCAGCTTGCGCCGGAACGCGACCGGGTCCTGGCCCACCGAATGCGCCAGTTCATCCATGAAGCATTCGAGGTAGATCGCGTTGTGGTTGACGTTGACGCCGCGCCAGAAACCCGGCGGGACGTGCGGATTGCGCATCGCATGCTCGACCAGAAGATTGGGAACCGAATATCCGATCGCGGCTTCGCCGCTCGCGGCGAGGCCCTGGAATGCCGCCGGATCCATGCCGTTGACCAATGCGTCGGGACGCAGGCTGAACAGGATCGACTGTCCCGACAGCCGCAACTGCAGCGCGGTCAGATTGTTGTCGGCATCGAAGGCCCCGGTCATCTTGCAATGCGTGATCGGATGGTAGGTGCCGTGCTGCATGTCTTCTTCGCGCGACCACAACAGCTTGATCGGGATGCCCGGCATTTGCTTGGCGATCGCAACCGCCTGGCGCACATAGTCGGTCTGGCCGCGGCGGCCGAAACCGCCGCCGAGCATGATCTTGTGCACGTCGCATTTGTCGGCGGGCAGGCCCGACACTTCCAGCGTCGCGGCATAAGCGGCTTCGCCGTTTTGCGTCCCGCACCAGACTTCGCATTTATCCGCGGTATAAAGTGCCGTGGCGTTCAGCGGCTCCATCGCGGCGTGGTTCTGGTAGGGATAATTGTACACCGCCTCGACTTTCTTGGCGGCGCTGGCCACCGCAGCCTTGGCGTCGCCGTTCTGGTTGCCGACAAAGGCCGGCTGGGCGTTGTCGAGGCCTTCATCCAGCCATTTGGCGATTGATGCGCTCGAGACCTTGGCGTTGTCGCCTTCGTCCCACACCACCGGCAACGCCTCTAGCGCGGTCTTGGCATGCCACCAGGTGTCGGCCACCACGGCGACGGTGTAGTCGTTGACCTTCACGACTTTCTTGACGCCCTTCATGCCCATGACTTTGGCTTCGTCGTAGCTTTTCAGCTTGCCGCCGAACACCGGGCAGGCCTTGACCGCGGCATTGAGCATCCCCGGCAGCTTGAGATCGATGCCGTAGATCATCTTGCCGGTGGTCTTATCGGCGGTATCGAGCCGCTTCAGGCCCTTGCCGGCGATCTTCCAGTCCTTCGGATCCTTCAGCTTGACGTCGGTCGGCGGCTCGACCCTGGCGGCGGCTTCGGCCACCTTGCCGTAGGTTGTCGTGCGGCCCGACGGCGCGTGGGTGATGACGCTGTTGGCGGCGCTGCATTCAGAAGTCGGCACCTTCCATTCGTTGGCCGCGGCCTGGATCAGCATGATGCGCGCGGTGGCGCCGCCCTTGCGGACATATTCCTGCGAACTCCGGATGCCGCGGCTGCCGCCGGTGGAAAAATCGCCCCAGGCGCGTTTGCGGGCGACGCTCTGGCCCGGTGTCGGATATTCGGTGGTGACCTTCGACCAGTCGCATTCGAGTTCTTCGGCGACCAGTTGGGCGAGGCCGGTCAGCGTGCCCTGGCCCATTTCCGACCGCGCGATGCGAATCACGACGGTGTCGTCGGGCTGGATCACCACCCAGGCATTGACCTCGGGCGAGCCGTCGGCGGCGCGCGCGATTTCGGGACCGCCGAACGGAATATCGAGGCCGAGCACGAGGCCGGTGCCGACCGCCGCGGTGCCGATGACGAAGGCGCGGCGGTTGAGTGTGGGCATATGGTTCATGGCTGCTTCCTCAAACGTTCGCGGCGGCGTGGATCGCCTCGCGCACCTGCTGGAAGGTGCCGCAACGGCAGATATTGGTGATGGCGTCGTCGATGTCAGCGTCGGTCGGCTTCGGATTGTCCTTGAGCAGCGCCGCCACCGCCATGATCATGCCGCTCTGGCAATAACCGCATTGCGGGACGTCGTTGTTGATCCAGGCCTGCTGCACCTTGTGCAGGGCGCCGTTGACGGCGAGGCCTTCGATGGTGGTGATCTGCTTGCCGGCGGCTTCGCTGACCAATACGGCGCAGGAGCGCGTCGCGACGCCGTCGATATGGACGGTGCAGGCGCCGCATTGCGCGATGCCGCAACCGTATTTGGTGCCGGTCAGCCCGACATTTTCCCTGATCGCCCAAAGCAGCGGCGTATCCGCTTCGACGTCGACATCGATCGTTTTGCCGTTGATAGTGAGGTTTGCCATCGCGTTCCCCTGGTTAGTCCAATCCATCGAGAGGACTTCGAGGCGAAGCTGTACTGGAAAACGGCAACAGTTCAAATCAAGATTCTGCGCTTGCAGGAGGAAGATAATTGATTTTCCGGTGTTGCACGTGGTTTCGGGAGACCGCTTGTTCACTTCGCCCCGTTTGCGGGGAGCGCTATCGCATATAGCTGAATTGAGCCGCGCGTTGATACGGTTGTGGTCTCGCACAAACCCTCAGCGGGTCGTCCCTGCGAACGCACGCCCGATGCGCCCGCTGCCGCGCGTGCGATGGTAGTGGCAGAACGTACACGCGTTAGTCAGGTCACACCGGAATCATCCGGCATTCCCCACGCAATGGTTTACGGCTTATAGCGTGCTCTCCCCGGAGATCGACTTTCTTGCCTCCGTCGCCGGCAGAGTTGTCCCCGCCGACCTGACACCAGCACCGGGGTGTCAGGAACACGTCTTCGCCATCCGCCTCAAGTACTCTCGTCAACAGTGCCATCCGCGTCCACCGTATCCCGCCCTGCGTTGGTGAGGTTGCGCAACGCCCCTCCGAGTGGCACGGGACGGCAACCATAAGGACTGATTTGGGTATTCGGAAAATCAGAATATTTTTTGCAAAAGGGGCTGGACATGCAAGTGAAAGGGCACATCATGATTTGCCCGTCAGGCAACAGATCACAGGTTGAGCGCTTCGCAAACCCATCGCGGTCGTCTGCAATATGATGGTTATCGCTCGCTCCACCCGTCCTGCGCACATTTCAAACCCAGGAAATCCTCATGCGAAATTTCCTGCGGATTGCGCGCAGCTTCCGCTACTGTCCCGGCGCAAAATTTTGATTGCTCAATGGGGACGATGTCGGGCGCTGGATGCGAATGAACGGCTTGTTGGCCCCGGCGTGGCAGGTGTTGCAGGCGCTGGTGAGCTGGTCGAAGGCAGCGGCGAATTTGGCGCTGCTCCTGGCTTCGACCGCCTTCTTGAGTTCCTCGATCGCTGGATCGATGTTGGCCTTGATCATGTCAGCGACGGGGAGACCGTCACGGGTCGGAAACTGCTTTTCGGCGTCCTCCAGGCCTTCCGTGATCTCGTCAATCTCATAAGCAGCGAGGTCCCAGTTATTCTCTTTGCCAGCGAACCACAGCTTGGCATGGCGAAGCTGCGTAGCGGTCATGAATTCGCCTAGACCCGGCGCATAAGGCTCCTTGGCCGGCTGCGCGGCTGCGAACATTACCGAGGCCAGGATGGCAATGGTGGTAGCGACGATGCGCTTCATTTCGCCGTCCTCCCAAGAGAAAATAGTAAAGCGTCGATTTCTTTCATCTGATCAATGACGCAAATAGCGGTAGGTCGCGCGCACGTCATGCGGCAGCCAATCCGCGTAGCGGGGAATCTCGGCATATCCAGGCAATTTCACCTCGCGGACGGCGGCTTCTTCCGAAGCACCGGCCTTGATCGCCGCCTCGACCGCGCTTCGCAGCGCGACCAGCATGCCGCGGAAGCGACTTACCTGTGCCAGATCGGTCGGCATTCCATGCCCGGGAATGACGATCGAAACGTCAAGCGTGAGAACGCGCGCGAGCCGGTCGATCAGGCCGCTGAGATCGCAGTCGCCGAGCCAGGGAAACCGTCCGTAGAACAGGAGATCGCCGAGAAACACCACTCTGCTGTTTTCCAGCGAGATGATGATGTCGCCGTCGCAATGCGCCGGACCCCAATAGTTCAGATGCATGGTGTCGTTGGGCAGATCAAAGGTGAAATGGTCGGCAAATGTTTCGGTCGGCGGCGCGATCGTCATGGTGGCGTAATCGGGCAGGCCGATGCGTTGCCGAAACCAGGCCTGGGCCGGATCATTCTCGGGCACCAGATCGAACAGGTTTTGCCCGAACAGCATTTTGATCTTGGTGGCGTAATCCGAAACGGTCCAATGCGCGCCGTGCTTCGGCCCGAGATTGGCATGCATCGCGGCCAGCGTCCTGTCGTGGGCGAGGATCGGCACGTCGGCGAAGACAATATTCCCGGCGGTGTGGTCGAGATGGCAATGGGTGTTGATCAGCATGCGGACCGGCTTGCCGGTCCTGGCCTCAATGGCGGCGCGAAACTGACGCGCCAGCCGGGGATATTGCTGGGCGTCGATCACCAGCAGGCCGTGCGGGGTGGCGATCGCGCCGGCGTTCGAAGTCGCCGCCGGCGCCGATCCAGGCATAGACATTTTCGGCGATAGTCAGGAGTTGCGGTTCCACGGATTTTTCCCCCGTCCAATCGACGCTGATGCCGCCGGCCTTGATCGGCACCGCCCATTTGGCGATCTCATCTTGCACGAATTTGGCGAGATAGTCCGGCGTGGTGCGATCGGCGGAGACAAACTGGAGCCCGGCGCTTTCAAGCTTCGCCCGCACCTCCGGCGTCTTCATGGCCTCGACGGTCGCATGATTGAGCTTTTGCACGATGGCGTCGGGCGTGCCCCTGGGCAGGAAAAACCCGTTCCAGGTGTAGGCTTCGACGTCAAAACCCTGCTCGATGGCGGTGGGAACGTCGGGCAGGGCAGGCGAGCGCTGCCTGGTCAGGATCGCGATCGCCTTCACCGGGCCGCCGTCGATCTGCGGTTTGGCCGTGGTGATGATATCGCAGAGGTAATCGACCCGGCCGCTGATCAAATCCTGCATCGCGGGGTTGGCGCCGCGGTAGGGGACCGTGTCGGCCACTCCTCGGCTTTGACGCCGGTCGCCACAGCCGGGACGGCGACGGCCAGCAGCGCGGTGAAGGCTTTCCTCATGGTTCGCTCCGAACGTCGTCGTGGGTGGCTTCAGACGAACGAGATCGCTTCGGCCATCTCGAGGATCCGCCGAATTTCGATCAAGGCGCGCTCCAGATCCGCTTCGGTGCTGGGCGCCCCCAGGCAAAGTCGGACGCCGAGGCTTTCACGTTCCATCCGCTGCAGCGTGCCGGGCGGCGCCAGCGTGATGCCGGCTTGCGCCGCCTGCGCGATCAGGGCCGCCAGCGTGCGGCCGGCCGGGAGCGGCAGCCAGATGTGAAAGCCGGGTGTGCCGGTAGAGGCCGGCAACCATTCCTTCAGGATGCGCCGGACGATGGCGTCGCGCGCCGCGGCCTTGTCGCGCTTCAGCCGGGCCTGCCGGGCGAGGCCGCCATTATAGATCAGCTTGGCCACCACTTCGGCCATGACCGGCACGGCCATCCAACCGGTGGCGCGCAACGCGTTGATCGAACGGTCGCGAAACGCTTCCGGCGCGATCATCGCGGCAATGCGAAGGCCCGGTGCCAGGCATTTTGCGAAACTCACGATGAAGAAGCTGCGCTCGGGAATCAGCCGGGAAATCGGCGGCAGCGGCGGCGACAGCAAATATCCGTAGGCGTCGTCCTCCAGTAGATAGGCGTCGTGCTTGCGCACGATCTCGGCGATGGCCTGCCGCCGCTCCGGCGGCATCAGCGATCCGGTCGGGGTCTGCAGCGTCGGCATGCAATAGAGAACGCGGGCCCGGGTCTCGACAAAGGCACGATCGAGATTTTCCGGGATCAGCCCGGATGCATCCGTGGCGACGCCGTGAAGCCGATAACCGCATTGCGCCGAGAGGGCGAGCATGCCGGAATAGGTGTAGCTTTCGGTCAGCACCATGTCGCCGGGTGCCGCGACCATGCCGAGCGCGATCGATAGCGCATGCTGCCCGCCATGGGTGATGAAGAGATGGTCGGCATCCGCGGTCAAGCCGAGCGCACTGAGCCACACCACCATCGCCTCGCGATGCCGGCGCAGCCCCTGGTGCGGCAGATATCCGAGCAGGTTCGACATCTCGCCGTCGGCGACGATCTCTGCAAGCGCCGATGCGATGACGTCGTCTTCGCCGGTATAGGGCGGGACATTCAGCGCCAGATTGATCGTGGTCTCCGAGGGGCCGAGGCTGCGCGCCTCCGGCCGTCGTCGTTGCACGAACGTGCCGCGTCCGACTTCGCCGGTGATCAGACCGCGCTGCTCGGCCTCGGCATAGGCCTTCGAAATCGTCCCGACACTCAGTTCGAGCCGCTGCGCCATATCGCGCTGGGGCAGCAGGCGCATGCCGGGCTTGACGCGCCCCGCGGCGATATCGGCTTCCAGCGCCACCACGAAGGCGAGATAGCGTGGTCCCTGGATCGCTGCGAGAGTGGGCACCCAGTCCGTCATTTCCCGTTATCCGCAAAGTCGCATCTGCCAAGCCGCGGCGCGGCATTTTCTGAGTAGTACAATTTTTGAATTGTCGCAATGTTTGACACAGGTTTGAGCGTCAGCTCCAATATTTTATCGGTAATCAAAAAGTTTCGTAATCTCAACCTGCTGTTTTAAATAGTATTTATTGGAAATCCATAACCACTTCATTTGCTGGATTGAACCAGCTCAATCACGCATAATTTGCTTAATTGCCTTAGTTTGTGTTTGACAATTTCCGCACCAGGCTTCTATCGTTCTCGGCAGGACGGCGGTTCTTGAGAGGCGGCCGGTGACGACGGGAGTGCGTGTTGATCTATGAAATCAGGGTTTATGAAGCCGCCGAGGGCCGTGCCGATGCGATGCGCCGCCGGTTTTGCGACAGCGTCGTGCCCACATTTTTTCCGCGTCACGGCATCGAGCTTGTTGGCGCATTCACCGCCCCTGACGAAGACGGCCGCCTGACCTATATGACGCGCTTCGCCAATGAGGACGCGCGCAAGCAAGCCTGGGCATCGTTCGCGGCGGATCCGGAATGGGCGGCGGTGAAGGCCGCCAGCGAAACCGGCGGCCCGCTGCTGAAAAACCAGATCGTGTCGGTGCTGTCGCCGGCGATCAGCGGCTTGCCGCTGGGCTAGCGGCACCGATGAAACCCGCCCCCTTCGAATATGTCAGACCGGGTTCGCTCGCCGAGGCCTGCGAACTCTTGGCCGGCGACGAGGACGCGCGGGTGATCGCGGGCGGGCAAACGCTGGTGCCGATGCTGGCGATGCGGCTGGCGCGTCCGGCCAGGCTGATCGATATCCTGCGATTGCCGGAGCTTGCGGGGATTCGCGAAGAGGCCGGCGCCGTGGTGGTCGGCGCCACCACGCGGCAGGCGCAGGCCGAACGCGATGCCGTGATCCGGAAATCGGTACCGATGCTGGCGCGGGTGCTGCCATGGGTCGGGCATCCCCCGACCCGCAACCGCGGCACCGTCGGCGGCTCGATCGCAAACGCCGATCCGTCGGCCGAGATTCCGCTGGTGGCGGTGACGCTCGGCGCCGAGATCCAGCTTGCGACCACCGAGGGTCCGGTATCGATGCCGGCGGATGATTTCTTCATCGGGCCGATGCTGACCACCATCAATCCCGGCGATTGCGTCAGTGCGGTGCGGTTTCCGGTCTGGCCGCATCAGCGCATCGGCGTCGGCTTCTTCGAGATCAGCGCGCGGCGCTCGGATTTCGCGTTCGTCGCGGCCGCGGCCCAAGTCGCGCTCGATGAGGGTGACCGCTGCATTGAAATTGCGCTGGGCGTCGGCGGCGTCGGCGATCGGCCGTTGCGGCTCGACGTATCTTCGTTGATCGGCACCGCGCTCGATCCGGCCGCGGTGGCCGACGCGGTCCATGCCGCCTCGGGTGAACTGGACGCGATGAGCGACCTGCACGCCAGCGCCGCCTATCGCCGCCGCGTCGCGTCAGTGCTTTGCATCCGCGCCCTCGAACAGGCGCGCGTCAATGCGTCGGCCAGATCCATGGAAGCCGTGCGATGAAAGTCGATTTGCGCATCAATGGCGCCAAACATTCCGCCGATATCGAGCCGCGCAAAACGCTGCTCGACGCGCTGCGCGAGAATTTTCTTCTCAACAGCACCCATGCCGGTTGCGAACACGGCGTCTGCGGCGCCTGCACGGTGCTGGTCGATGGCGAGCCGGTGCGATCCTGCCTGATGTTCGCGGTGCAGGCCGACGGCTACGAGATCACGACGATCGAGGGCCTCGCGCCGGCGCCGGGCGAACTCAGCGTGCTGCAGGACGCGTTCTGCGAAACCCATGGCCTGCAATGCGGATACTGCACGCCCGGCATGATTCTATCAGCGCATGCCTTGCTGCAGCACACGGTGACGCCGACCCGCGACGATATCGTCGAAGCGATTTCCGGCAATATCTGCCGCTGCACCGGCTATGGGCAGATCATCGAGGCGGTTGAATTCGCCGCCGCCCGTCTGCGGATCGCCAACACGCCGCAGCCGCATCATGGCGCGTTGCATCATGCGCCAGCCGAACACGATGCTCCTGTCGAAGGCGTGCTGGAGGCTGCGGAAGCCGACGAACCCGTCGAGGTGACGAGATGAGCGCGGATCCCGCCACCTTCCGCTTCGTCTCGACCAACCGCAGGGTGCGCGAGGATCGCCGCTTCGTCGCCGGTCGCGGCCAATTCGTCGCGGATGTCGCGCTCGAAGGCCTGCTGCATGTCGCGATCCTGCCGTCGCAGCATCCGGCCGCGCGCATCGTTTCGATCGACGCGTCGGCGGCGCTGGCGATGCCGGGCGTGCATTATGTGCTGTCCGGCGATGAACTCGCCGCCGCGACCGATCCCCTGATGAACGGGCTCGATACGCCGAAAGTGCAGCGCCATCCGCTGGCGGTGGGGCAGACCCGCTATGCCGGCGAATGGGTGGTGGCCGTGGTCGCCGATAGCCGCGCGCTGGCCGAGGACGCCACCGAGAAGGTCCGCGTCACCTATGAGCCGCTGCCTTTCGTGGTCAACGCGGAAGCCGCGTTGAAACCGGACAGCCCGCCGGTTCATCCCGCCCATGGCTCCAACGTGCTGCTCGACCGCACCTTCGTCTGGGGCGAGGTGGAAAAACATTTTGCGGACAGCCCGCGCCATCTGTCGTTCCGGGTGACCTGGGGGCGCAACTCCACCGTTCCGATCGAGACTTTCGGGGTCGCTGCGTCCTGGGATCCGTGGCGCGACATGCTGGACGTGTGGGCCTCGATCCAGATGCCGAAATATCCCGACCAGATCGCACGCGCATTGCGGATTCCGGCCAATTGCGTGCGCGTGCACCAGGATGTCGACGTCGGCGGCAGCTACGGCGTCAAGCGCGGCATCAAGCAGACGGTGCTGGTGGCGTATCTGGCGCGACGGCTCGGCCGTCCCGTGCGCCTGATCGAGGACCGGCTGGAAAACATGCGCGGCGGCGACGCCCACGGCCCGGAACGCATTTTCGACGTCGATGTGGCCTTCAACAATGACGGCATCGTCAAATCGATGAAGATCCGCGCGCTGGACAATGCCGGCGCCTATGCCGGCCGTGCGCCGTTCCAACTGGGCAAGCCGATCGGCGCCATTGTCGGCCCCTACAAAATCGAAAGCGTGCAGTACCGCGCGCAGTCGGTCACCACCAACAAGGCGGTGCAGGAAGCCGTGCGCGGCTTCGGCCAGGCGCCGACCAATTATGCGATCGAGACCGCGATCGACAAGGTCGCCGCGGCCGTCGGGCTCGAACGCATCGAGGTGCGCCGCCGCAACTTCATTCGCAAGGAACAGTTTCCCTATCTGATCCCGAGCGGCAGCACCTATGACAGCGGCGACTATCACACCGTGGTCGACAAGGTGTTCGCGCATATCGATTTCGCCGCGATGGAGCAGGAGCGCGACCGGTTGCGAGCCTCCGGGCTGCTGGCCGGCATCGGCATCGCCGCCTGCCTGGAGCCGAGCGGCGGCAACTCCTCGTTCGAACCGCTGCTGAACGAGAAGAACACCACCACCACCTGGATGGATTCATGCCGCATCAATATCGACGGGCTCGGCTTCGTCACGGTGACCATCCACAACACCTCGTCGGGGCAGGGCCACGAAACCCTGGTGGCCACCGTGATCGGCGAAGTGCTGCAGATCGAGCCTGATCTGATCCGCGTGGTGCGGCCGGATTCGCTGGCGTGCCTGCCGTCCAACTCGCCGGTCGGCAGCCGGATGGCGATCATGCTGGGCGGCGCGGCATTCCACGCGGCGCAGAAGCTGAAAGCCAAGCTGACGCGGGTCGCGGCGCATCAATTCGGTGTTGGCGAAGACAAGGTTGTTTACGCCTCGGGCGGCGTCACCGATCCGACCAGCGGCAAGCAGTTGGGCTGGGCGGAAATCGTCAATATCGCGCATCGCAATTTTCACCTGTTGCCGCAGGGCATGGAGCCCGGCCTCGAGGCGACCCATGTGATGCAGGTGCCGACCGGCAACAAGCTGCCGAAAAACGGCCGCGTGCAGATGTATCCGTGCCACTCGTTCGAGTTTCATGTGGTGCTGATGGCGATCGATCCCGCACTCGGCAAGCCGGAAATCCGGCGCTACGTGATCGGCCACGATTGCGGCACCGTCATCAACCCGCACATCGTCAAGGGCATGACGCTGGGCGGCATCGCGCACGGCCTCGGTGCGGCGCTGCTGGAGGAGTTCGTCTACGACGACGAGGGCCAGCTGATCACCCAGAGTTTCATGGATTACCTGCTGCCGTCCTCGCATGAGGTCCCGGAAGTCGAGATCGTGCATCACTGCACGCCGTCGCCCTACACCGTGTTCGGCCAGAAGGGTTCCGGCGAAAGCGGCTATCTCGGCGCCCCGGCCGCGATCTCCGGCGCCATCAACGATTGCGTCGCGCCGCTCGGTATCTCCTTCAACAAGCTTCCGATTCGAATTTCCGCCATTGGCGATGCCATCGCCGACGCGCAACAAGGCAAACCACAAGAGCAAGCCAAATGATCATCGACTGCCACGCCCATCTGGTTCCGCCGAGCCTGCTCGATGCGATCCGCACCCAGGCTGCCAGCTTTCCATCGATCCGCCTGATCGAGGATGGCGGCAGCCTCGGCTTCTCGTTTGCCGGCGGCAAGCCGACCCGGCCGGTTTCCAAGCCGCTGAGCGATCTGCCCGCGCGTCTGAAATGGATGGACGAACAGAAGATCGAGCGTCAGGTGGTCGGCGGCTGGCTCGACATGTTCGGCTATGAGGTGCCGGCGGAAGAGGGCGCCAGCTGGTCGCGACTGATCAACACCCATCTGGCGCAAACCGCGATGCGCGAGCCGCGGTTCGTGCCGCTGGCCACCGTTCCGCTGCAGGACGGCGCGCGCGCCGCGGAGGTGCTGCGCGAGGCGCACGCCACCGGCTTCAAGGGCGCGATGATCGGCACCCAGCCCAAGGGCAAGGGCGGCGTGCTCGACGATCCCTCGCTCAAGCCGTTCTGGGAAGCCGCCAACGAGCTCGGATCGGTGGTCTTCATCCATCCGGTGTTCGAAAGCGGCGACGACCGCGTGCATGATTACGGCATGGCCAACGCGGTCGGGCGCATCACCGATACCTTGATCGCGATGTCGCGGCTGATCTATGCCGGCCACGTCACCCGCTACGCCAAGGCGAAAATCGTCGCCGGCATCGGCGGCGCGGCGCTGCCTTATGTGATCGGCCGGCTGCGCCGGAATTATTCGCTCGACAAGGACAAGCTCGGCGATCCCGACGCGGCGCTGGCGGCGATGTATTACGACACCATCGTCCAGGATCCGCGCGCGCTGCGCTATCTCGCCGACATCGTCGGCGCCGAACGCATCATGATGGGGTCGGACATGCCGTTCCCGATCGGCGATCTGGCGCCGACCAAAATCGTCGCCGAGACCGGTTTTTCGGACGCCGAGCGCGCCGCGATCAATGGCGGCCTGGCGCGGCAGCTGTTCGGCCTGTGAGGAGGGCGATTTCATGAAGCTGGACATCGGCGGCACTGAGACCATTCAAGCTCCGGTCGAGGTGCTCTGGAACGCGCTCAACGATCCCGTCGTGCTGACGCGCTGCATCCCCGGCTGCAAGACCATGACCGCGATCGCGCCCGATGCCTACAAGGTGGAGATGCAGTTGCGCGTCGCCGCGGTGGGTGGTTCGTTCGAAGGCGAGATCGCGCTGTCGGACAAGGAGCCGCCGAAGGCCTGCAGCATCAGGGTTTCCGGCGCCGGCACGCTGGGCCATGGCAACGGCAGCGCGCGTTTCGAGATTGCGCCGGAAGGACCCGGCACGTCGCGCCTGACGTTTCAGGGCGCCGGCGAAATCGGCGGGCTGGTCGCCGGTGTCGGCCAGAGGATTTTGAGCAGCGTTTCGAAGCACCTGGTCGGGCGCTTTTTTACCGCCCTTCGCAAGGAGTTCGAGACCGCCGAGGGCGCCGCGGAATAGCCATCACGAAAGAATTTGGAGAACGCTCATGAACAAAACTCTCGCAAGCCTGGCTTGCGTCGGGGCGCTGCTCTTTCCCGGGGCATCCCGGGCTCAAGCCCCTGAGCCGCTCTCCATCGTCATCTTCGGTCCTCCGTCGCTCGGTGCGTTTCTGCCGCCGGTGATCAAGGCGCAAAAGCTCGACGAGAAAAACGGGCTTGCGATCACCTTCGAGGAACGCACGCCCGACGCCTACACCGCGCAATTCAACTCCGGCGAATTCCAGCTTGGCGGCAGCGCGTCGTTGCTGACGGTCGGCCTTGCCGATACCCGCGGCGTCAAGGTGACCTATCTGTTCAATCTGTTCGACTACTGGGGAGCGGTCGTCACCTCGCGGCCTGACATCAAGACGCTGAAGGATCTTCGAAGGCAAGGACCTCGCGGCGGCCAAGGGCACCACCAATTACGTGATGTTCGACTGGTTCGCGCGGCAACTCGGCGCCGATACCGCAAAATTTTCCGTGATCAATACCGCGACCCCGGGCCTGATCGGCTATGCGATGGCCGATCGCGCCGCGGCGGTCCAGCTCTGGGAGCCGGCCTATACCACGCTGCTGTCGAAGAAGAGCGATATGCGGACCATCGACATCGGCATCGCCGAGAGCTGGAAGAAATTCACCGGCAGCCGCAACATTCCCTATCTCGGCGTCGCCGCCCACATCGATTGGGCGGAAAAGCATCAGCGCGCTGATTCCGAAGCTTTACGCGGCCTACAAGGAAGCCGCCGCGTGGGTAACGGCTCATCCTGACGAGGCGTCGAAACTGATCGCGGCGAAGGGAACGTCCGACGATCAGAAAGCGATCGCGGACCTCATTCGCGCCAATGACCGGCTCGGCATGAACCTGCAATGGGCCTCGGACGTGGCCAAGGAAATCAATTCGGTCTATGCCGCCGGGAAATCGATCGGCTTCCTGCCCGCCGAGCCGTCTGCCGCGACGATCTATCGGGCGCCAGCCAAATGAGCGAGACCGCATCTCAGGCCGGGGCGTCGCGGTTGGCGAGCAGGTTGTTGGCGGCGGCAAAACGGCTGGGGTTGTCGGTGCTGCCGTTCGTCGTGGTGATCCTGATCTGGCAGTTCGCCTCGCTGTTTTTCCCGCGCTTTCTGTTTCCGTCGCTGATCGACGTGTTCTGGCGCTGCCTTGCGATTTTCTCCGATGGATCGATGTTCGCGGACGTGCTGGCGACGATCTTCCGCATTCTGGCCGGGCTTGCCGGCGCCTTCATCGTCGGCGGACTGCTGGCGTTGCTGATGGTGCGCTCGCGTGCCGTCGATCAATTCCTGTCTCCCATCCTGTCGCTGTTCCAGGGCATTCCCGCACTGTCCTGGGTGGTGTTCGCGATCATCTGGTTTCATGGCGTCGAGTTTCGCATCTTCTTCATCATGGTGATGACGACGCTGCCGGCGTTCACGTTTCAGGTGCTGGGCGCCTTGCGCGCGATGTCGCGAGATCTGATGGAGATGGTGTTCAGCTTCCGCCCCACCCGGATGAAGCTGTTCCGGGTGATGATCGCACCGGCGATCCTGCCGGACATCCTGACCGCGTGGAAAGTCAATCTCGGCAACGCCTCGCGCGTGGTCGTGGTCGCCGAACTGGTCGGCGCCAGCGGCGGCGTCGGCTATCAGCTGTTGCAGCAACAGCAGCTGTTCGACATGGCCGGCGCGCTGGCCTGGACGCTGCAGCTGGTGTTTTTCGTGCTGATCGTGCAGGGCGCGTTGACGCTGATCGAGAATACCGCGTTTCGCTACCGCGCAGTATCGGAGCGCGCGATATGAGGGATACCGTCACGCCAAGCGACGCCGCCATCCACCTCGAGCGGGTCACCAAGGTGTTCGGCAAGCCGGGTACCGAAACCGCCTACCGTGCCGTGGATGGTCTCGATCTCGACGTTCGCCCCGGCCAGATGCTGGCGATCCTCGGCAAGACCGGCTGCGGCAAGTCGACCATCTTCAACATGATCGCGGGGCTGACCGAGCCGACCAGCGGCACCGTGCGCGTCAGCGGTCGCGATCCCTTTGCGGATTTCGATTCGTTTCGCGGCAAGATGGCGATCGTGTTCCAGAACGACCGGCTGCTGCCATGGCGAAGCGCGCTGCAAAACGTCGAACTCGGACTTGAGATGCTCGAGGTCGCGGCGGCGGAGCGGCAGGCGACGGCCCAGCTGTGGCTGACCAAACTCGGGCTTGGCGGACACGAAAATGATTTTCCGCACGCGCTGTCCGGCGGCATGCGCCAGCGGGTTTCGATCGCGCGCGCGTTCGCGACCAATGCCAATATTCTGCTCTGCGACGAGCCGTTCTCCGCGCTCGATGAATCCACCGCCGGGCGGCTGCGCGCGGAATTCGTCCGGCTGGTGAAGGAAAACGGCAAGACCGCCGTCTTCATCACCCATTCGATCAGCGAGGCGCTGGAGATCGGCGACCGCATCGTGGTGCTGAAACGCCCGGCGATGATCGCCTACGATGTCAGCTTCGACGCCGGCACCGGTGCGGAAGAACGCGAACTCATTCGCAGCCGGATCGGCGACGTGCTGGCGGCGTAAGTGGTGCTGGCGTCAAGCCGGCGGGGCGCCCTCGACACGGGGGCCGGCTTCGGGATCGTTTTCACCGATCCCCATCAGTATCCCAATTCGCGCCGACCGGGAGGATTGCGCACCGACCGCAAGTGGCGACACCGCAGCCACGCCGCCGAAAAGCGCGATGAACTCGCGTCGTTTCATTCGATCACCCTAATCGGCTTGCACAGCGCAGGCGACATGCGCGATCAAGTAAGGGTACTTGACGACGGGCCTGATGCCGCCGCTCGCCCAACCGGCGAATTGGTGTGAAATTGCTTACATACGCCCAGTAATTACGCCTGGCGCATCCAAATTTGAGAACGCACTACTTTCTATTCGCAGCAAGCCGGTATTTGCTGCGCTGCATCAATGCCTCGGTTGATTGATCTGCTGACCTCAAGCGATTTTGCTGGAGCCGCCACCCGCTATCGAATGCGCCATCACCGCTTGTTTTCCGTCACAGAACATGCCGTAGGAAGTGATCGTAGCGGAGTTGACCAGCGAGGAAGCACGACGACATGACCGAAACAGGCAAAACACCCCGGGAAGCCTCGGCGTCAGTAACCGGGCAGCATGCGGCGACGCTGCGGGCGCTGCCGTTTTCGGACACCCGCGATTTCGACGATGCGTCGCGCGGCTTTCTGGGCACGCTGGAAAACGCGCGGATCGCGTCGGCGCAGGGCAGGGTGGTCTGGAGCCTCGAGCCCTACGGCTTTCTGTCCGAGGCCGAGGCGCCGGCGACGGTCGACCCAAGCCTGTGGCGGCAGTCGCGCCTCAACATGAACCACGGACTTTTCGAAGTGGTGCCCGGCGTCTACCAGGTGCGGGGTCTCGATATCGCCAACATGACGCTGATCGAGGGCGAGCGCGGCGTGATCGTGGTGGATACGCTGACCTCGATCGAAGGCGCGCGCGCGGCGATGGAGCTTTATTTCCAGCACCGTGGCAAAAAGCCGGTGGCGGCTGTGATCTTCACCCACACCCATACCGACCATTGGGGCGGCGCGCGCGGCGTGCTCGATGACGAGGCGCTGGCGAGCGGCAGCGTCCCGATCGTCGCGCCCAATCTGTTCATGGAGCATGCGGTTTCGGAGAACATCATCGCCGGGCCGGCGATGCTGCGGCGCGCGCAATATCAGTTCGGCCCGTTCCTCGCCAAGGGCCCGCGCGGGCAGGTCGATTGCGGGCTGGGAAAATCGATGGCGGCGGGCTCGGTGGCGCTGTTGCGCCCGACCGATCTCATCATGGCGACCGGCGACAAGCGCACCATCGACGGGCTTGAATTCGAATTCCAGATGGCGCCGAATTCAGCGAGGCTCCGGCGGAGATGCATTTCTTCATCCCGCGCTACAAGCTGCTGAACCTGGCCGAGAACTGCACGCACAATTTCCACAACCTGCTGCCGTTCCGCGGCGCCGACGTGCGCGACGCGCTGGCCTGGTCGAAATATCTCGGCGAGGCGCTGCAGATGTGGGGCGGCAAGGCGGACGCGATGTGCGGCCAGCACCATTGGCCGGTCTGGGGAAAAGAGCGCATCGACACCATGATCCGCCAGCAGCGCGATCTCTACAAATTCGCCCATGACCAGACCATCCGGCTGATGAATCACGGACTGACCGCCAGCGAAATCGCGGAGGTGATAAAGCTGCCGGCGAGCCTGGAAGGCGCCTGGCATGCGCGCGGCTACTACGGCCATATCCGGCACAATGTGAAAGCGATCTATCAGAAATATCTCGGCTGGTACGACGCCAATCCGGTCAATCTCGATCCGCTGCCGCCGGTCGACGCCGGCAAGAAATACGTCGAATATATGGGCGGCGCGGAGGCCATCCTCGATCGCGCGCATAAGGACTTTGCCAAGGGCGAGTTCCGTTTCGTGGCCCAGGCGCTGAGCCATCTGGTGTTCGCTGATCCCGACAATCAATCCGCCCGCGCGCTGCTCGCCGATACCTTCGAGCAGCTCGGCTACGCCGCGGAAAGCGCGACCTGGCGCAACGCCTATCTGTTCGGCGCCCAGGAATTGCGGCAGGGCATGCCCAAAACGCCGCCGCGCCCGCCGATGCCGCGCGAGACGCTGGCGGCGTTGCGCACGGAGCAATTGTGGGACGTGCTCGGGGTCCGGCTCAACGGCCCCAAGGCCGAAGGCAAGCACATCGTGCTGAACTGGAGTTTTACCGATACCAATGAGACTTTTACGCTCACGCTGGAAAATTGCGCGCTGACCTATATTGCGGGGGCGCAGGCCGCGAACGCCGATGCCGGTTTCACCCTGGCGCGCGGCACGCTCGACGAGGTGATCGCCAGGCAGACCAGTTTTCCGGAAGCGGTGGGCGCCGGAAAAATCAAATTCATCGGCAATGCGATGCGGCTTGCGGAGTTGATGGGCCTGATGGACGAATTCCCGCGGATGTTCGAGATCGTCGAGCCGAAGCGGGCGATGGTGAGTTGACGGCAGGTTTTTCAAGTCGTCATTGCGAGCGAAGCGAAGCAATCCATGGTGCGGGTTGGGCGGAGCAAAAGCTTGATTGCTTCGTCGCTTCCGCTCCTCGCAATGACGACAAAGGCAGCAAACGGGGCAAACATCGTAGCCCGCTTGACCTGGACGCCTTTGGTTCAACCCATGCGGTGCAAGGCGCAGAGTTTGTTGCCGTCGGGATCGCGCAGATAGGCGAGATAGAGTTTGCCCGCGGCACCCTCGCGGATGCCCGGCGGGTCTTCGCAGGTCTTGCCGCCATTGGCGATGCCGGTCGCGTGCCACGCGTCGGCCTGCTCCGCCGAGCTCGCGGCAAAGCCGACGGTGCCGCCATTGGCCGCGGTCGCGGGCTTGCCGTCGATCGGCTTCGACACCGAGAAAACGCCGGCTTTGGTCATATAGAAAATCCGATGGCCGTCCAGCCGCCCGGGCGGCACGCCGAGCGTGCCCAGCAATGCGTCATAGAACGACTTGGCTTTTTCCAGGTCGTTGGTGCCGATCATCACATGCGAAAACATTCCGTACTTCCTCCCTACAGTCGCCGAACGATAAAAGCCGCTCCGCGCCTTATCTTTGGCAGAATCACTGTAACAGCAGCGGCGAAAATACGGAAGCGTGACCACCCCACGCCCAGCCGGCTACAGAACTTGACGTTGGCCCCGCATATCGCGGAGCCTGTCATCGGGCGCACATTCGCGCGACCCGTCGGCTCCTCGCAATGACGAGGAAGGCACACCGCGGCCATTGCCGCCGGCGACTTGCTGACCGTGTTTTACAGCAACCTCCGTTTTCACCAGGTTCTGTTCGGTCTGCGCGGCAATGCCTGTCTGATCGAGACGATCGATCTGCTCGCTCAGAAGGTTTCTACGGGCATTCGTTCTTACGCCAATGCATTTCCTGAATCACTCGATCGCGCCCGCCGAGACCATTTCGATATGATCAAGGCGCTTCGCGGTTCGCGTCGTGACGAACTGGTCGCGCTTTCCCGGCGCCATCTGAAGCCCTCTCCGGAAGGCGTATGAACGGCGCTTCGGCAAAGCCGATTTAGCGCCCGCGCATTGAACTGGAAAAGGCCGGGCGAATTGCCCCCCTCGACGCAGAGCAATGCTCTGACGCCGAGGGTTTGTCGCATATTGCGCGGGAGTGATCGGGGAGCTATTCGGCGCTGCTCACCAGCTTGATACGTGGCGCTGCCGCCTCCACCGTGCTGCGATAGGCAGCGAGATAGTCGAGCGCCATGCGGCGGGCGGTGAAACGCGTCTCAAACTGTTTTCGGATGGCATCGCGGTTCAGGGTAGAGAGCCGGCCGACGGCGGCGACCGCGCTGGTTTCGTCCTCGACGATGAAGCCGGTCAGGCCCTCATCGATGATCTCGGGGACGGAGCCACGGTTATACGCGATGCACGGGCGTACCGCACGCCATCGCCTCGATCATGACAAGGCCGAACGGCTCCGGCCAGTCGATGGGAACGAGCAACCCGGTCGCGCCGCTCAGGAAATCGGATTTTTCGTGATCGCCGATCTCGCCGATATATTCGACCAGAGGGTGATCCATCAGCGGGCGGATGATTTCGTCGCAATATTCCTGGTCGGCCCGATCGACCTTCGCAGCGATCTTGAGCGGAATGCCGCATCGGGTCGCGATCTTGATCGCCCGATCCACCCCCTTTTCCGGCGCGATGCGGCCGAGCACGGCCAGATAGCCAGGGGTCACCGGCCGCGGCGTCAGCAACTTTTCCGGCAGGCCGTGGTGGATGGTGCGGACCCAGTTGGCCTGAGGCACCGGACGCCGCTGTGCATTCGAAATCGAGATCACCGGGATCGATGAAAATGTCGTGAACACCGGCTGATGCTCCGGCAGATCGAGCCTGCCGTGCAGGGTGGTCAGAAACGGTGTCGGCTGGCGGGAGAACAGCGAGAACGGATAGTAGTCGAGGTGAAAATGCAGAAAGTCGAATTCTTCATCGTCACATTTTTGTAGCACGCGCTCCAGCATTACCATATGCAGCGCGTTGGGATCGCGAACCGATCCGTCGAGGCGCAGGGCCTTCGGCCAGGTTGCATCGAGTTTCGCCGAAGTCCGGGAATCGCCGCTGGCAAACAGCGTGACGTCATTTCCCAACGCTACCAGTTCCTCGGTCAGCCAGTGCACGACCCGCTCGGTTCCGCCATAAAGCCTGGGCGGGACAGCCTCCGTCAGCGGAGCAACCTGCGCGATGCGCATCTATTCGTCTCCTTTTGTGATCATGGATGAAAAAGCCCCCATTTTCGCAGATGGCACCGGCATGCCGAACAGGGAACGTTTCCGCATGTGCGAAGTTCCCCAGGGACACGCACTTCTTCCACACCACGGTCTTGCTGATGCCATCACGCCCGATCAGGTTTTTACCGCCGCATTGCTGCACAATTGTTGCGCAATAACGGCCGCGCGATTGGAACTTCACGGACGTATTCACCATTCGATTGATCGAACGGAACTCATCCAGCTAGGATCTTCCTTCTCCTCCAACGGATTTGCAGCCACATGGACAATCTTTCAGGATATGCGAACCGGCCGCTTCCGTTCGTGCTGCGCTATCTCCGCCAGCGTCTGGCGGCGCATGTCGTCATCCTCTCCGCCGTTGTGGCCGCGGTTGCCTGTTCGGTAGGCACGCAATATGGCGTCAAGTACCTGGTCGACGGTCTGTCGGCCGGGAACCGCCCACGCGGGCGGCGTATGGCTGGCATTCGTTTTCCTCATGTCGCTGATTGCGGCCGACAACTTTCTGTGGCGGATCGCCAGCTGGACCGCGAGCTTCACCTTTGTGGGCGTAACCGGCGATCTCCGCCGCGACATCTTTCGCCATCTGACCGGGCATGCGCCGAGCTATTTCTCCGACCGGCTGCCGGGGATGCTGACAAGCCGCATTACGGCCACATCCAATGCCGTCTTTACCGTCGAGAACATGTTCGTCTGGAATGTGTTGCCGCCGTGCATCGCAACCGTCTCGGCCATTGCGCTGATCGGAACCGTCAGCCCGCTGATGGCGGCGGGATTGATCGTGGTCGCCGGCGCAATGGTGATTGCGATGTTTCATCTGGCCGCCGCCGGCAAGCCCCTGCACGACGATTTCGCCAACAAGGCCGCGGCCGTCGATGGCGAGATGGTCGATGTCATCAACAACATGCCACTGGTGCGCGCGTTTTGCGGACTGAGCTTCGAGCACGACCGGTTTGATGCGACCGTCAACCGGGAATTGACGGCGCGGGGACGCAGCCTGCGTTATCTCGAAAAGCTGCGGCTCACCCACGCCGCCATTACCGTCGTGCTGACGATCTCGCTGCTGGCCTGGGCGATCGTGCTCTGGCAGCGCGGCGCGGCCACCACCGGCGACGTGGTGCTGGTCTGTACGCTCGGAATTTCCATTCTGAGTGCGACGCGCGATCTTGCCGTGGCGCTGGTCGATGTCACCCAGCATGTCGCCCGGCTGACCGAAGCCATTGCCACCCTGCTGCTTCCGCATGAACTGCAGGACCATCCGGAAGCCGAACCGCTGGTGAAGGCGGGGGCCGCCATCGCCTTCAACAACGTCTCGTTCCGCTATCCCGGCGGGCTCAAGGTATTCGATCGATTCAGCCTGCGTCTTCAGGCCGGTCAAAGGGTCGGCCTGGTCGGCCAATCCGGCGGCGGAAAATCCAGCCTGTTTGTCCTCTTGCAGCGGTTTTATGATGCGCAGGAAGGCAGCATCACCATCGATGGCCAGGATATTTCCCGGGTCACTCAGCAAAGCCTGCGCGAGGCGATTTCGGTGGTGCCGCAGGATATCTCGATGTTCCATCGCTCGATCATGGAAAATGTCCGGTACGGACGACCGACCGCGACCGACGATGAGGTGCTGCGCGCGGCGATTGCGGCCCGATGCGATTTCGTCGAAACCTTGCCGGAAGGACTTGCGACCATGGTCGGCGACCGCGGCGTCAAGCTTTCGGGCGGCCAGCGGCAGCGCATTGCCATCGCGCGCGCGTTCCTGAAGGACGCGCCGATCCTGCTGCTCGACGAAGCCACCGCCGCGCTCGACAGCGAATCCGAAGAGGCGATCCGCGAAGCGCTTGCCCGCCTGATGCGCGGTCGCACCGTGATCGCGATCGCCCACCGCCTTGCGACGCTGCGCAATTTCGATCGGGTGATCATGCTGAAGGCAGGCAAGATCATCGAAGACGGTCCGCCGGATCGCCTGATGCAGGGCCAGGGCCCGTATCGCGAACTGGTGACGCAGGAAATGAGCCGCCTTGCGACCCATGCGGCCTGACCTACGACGGTGGTATTGTGTCCGAGTGCGCTTATCTGTAAGGCCAGAGAACCGCTCGAGGTCCAATGTCAGCCGAAGTCGTAACCCAAATCATGACGATCCGGACCGTCGAAATGGTCGCGGAATCGCCGTTCTACATCCCGATGACCGGTCCCGCGGCGCGGCCGCGGCGCTCGCTCAAGCATGACGACACTTTCATCGTGCTCGACAGCCACGGCGACATCGGCGCTTCCGCCGGCGGACCCGACGGCCTGTTCAACGCCGACACCCGTTATCTCGCCCGGCTCGAGCTTGTTCTGGACGATGTCCAGCCGCTGCTGCTCGGCTCGAATCTGCGCGACGACAATTCCGCATTGACGGTCGATCTCACCAATCCCGATGTCTATCGCAACGGCCGGATCGTGCTGCAGAAGGATATGCTGCATATCGTGCGCACGGTCTTTCTGTGGCGCGGAACCGCCTATCAGCGGATCGGTTTGCAGAATCACGGCGAAAGCCCCGCCAGCTTCGACCTGACGCTGCTGTTCGACAATGACTTCGCCGATTTGTTCGAAGTGCGCGGCGAAAAGCGCCCGCGCCGGGGCGTTGGGTCCAGCAAACTGCTTGGATCCGGCCGATGTTGCGCTCGAATATAAAGGGCTCGACGGCAAATCGCGCAGCACGGCGCTGCATTTCGATCCGCGGCCGACGTGCCTTGCGGTGAATGCCGCGACCTATCATTTCGATCTGGGGCCGCAACAGATCAGCTCGCTGTTTGTCGCCGTGTCCTGCAACAAGCCGGCCCCGTTCAAGCCGATTCCGTTCTTTCGCGGGTTGCTGGCGCATCGCCGCGAGATGCGCCAGTCGACCAGGGGTGCCGCCAGCATCGAAACGTCGAACAATATCTTCAACGAGGTGCTGTGCCAATCGATGGCCGACCTCAACATGCTGATGACAGATACGCCGCAGGGACGATATCCCTATGCGGGCATTCCCTGGTATTCGACGACATTTGGCCGCGACGGAATTATCACCGCGCTGCAAATGCTGTGGATCGATCCGCGGGTCGCGCGCGGTGTGCTGAAGCGGCTGGCATTCTATCAGGCCAAGACGGTCGATCCGCTCGCCGACGCCGAGCCCGGAAAGATCCTGCACGAAATGCGCGGCGGCGAAATGGCGGCGCTACGCGAGGTGCCGTTTGCGCAATATTACGGCAGCGTCGATGCGACGCCGCTGTTCGTGCTGCTGGCCGGTCTTTATGTCGAGCGCACCGGCGATGACGAAACGCTGGCCGAGTTGTGGCCGGCGATCGAAGCGGCGCTGCGCTGGATCGACGGCGCCGGCGATCCCGACCAGGACGGTTTCGTCGAATATCAGCGTGCCTCGGAACAGGGATTGGCCAATCAGGGCTGGAAGGATTCCTACGACGCGATCTTTCATGCCGACGGCCGGCTCGCCGAGGGCTATATCGCGCTGGCGGAAGTGCAGGGCTATGTGTTTGCCGGCAAGCAACTGGCGGCACGTTGCGCCCGCGCCTCGGCAAGGCCGACACGGCGCACAAGCTCGAGGCCGAAGCACAGCTGCTCGCCGAGCGCTTTGAAGAAGCGTTCTGGTGCGACGAACTCGGCACCTATGCGCTCGCGCTCGACGGCGCCAAGCAGCCGTGCAAGGTGCGCACCTCGAATGCCGGACAGCTGCTGTTCACCGGCATGGTGCGCGCAGATCGCGCCCGCATGGTCGCCGCCGATCTGATGCGGCCGCATTTTTTCACGGGCTGGGGCATCCGCACCGTGGCGCGCGGCGAGGCGCGCTACAATCCGATGTCCTATCACGACGGATCGATCTGGCCGCACGACAACGCGCTGATCGCGCTCGGGCTGGCGCGCTATGGTC
The DNA here is from genome assembly GCA_963734795.1 of uncultured Alphaproteobacteria bacterium. Classification (GTDB taxonomy): domain Bacteria; phylum Pseudomonadota; class Alphaproteobacteria; order Rhizobiales; family Xanthobacteraceae; genus Bradyrhizobium. The sequence goes on along the minus strand of CAVTIW010000001.1, from coordinate 312,563 downwards.
TCAAGCAGTCGGTCGAGCAGGTGTTCAAGGGCCTGTTCGACGCCGCCACCTACATGGATTTGCGGCGGCTGCCCGGAATTGTTCTGCGGGTTTCAGCGTGAGAAGCAGCGCGGCCCGACGCTCTATCCGGTCGCCTGTGCGCCGCAGGCCTGGGCGAGCGCGACGCCGTTCACGCTGCTGGAAGCCGCCCTTGGTCTCGAATTCGATGCGCAGCGCGGTGAAATTCGCCTGCGCAATCCGCGGCTGCCGGCCTTCCTCAACGAAGTGGTGCTGCGCGATTTGCGGCTTGGCCCATCCAGCGTCGATCTCCGGGTTCGCCGCCACGGCGACGAGGTGTCGCTGGAGGTGTTGCGTACCCGCGGCCAGATTCAGGTGTCGATCGTACTGACGCACTAGAAGATCAACGACGCTCGATCAGAGGAGGTCATATGCGTGTGAAACGCCTGTTTGCGTTCCCGGTAATCGCTTTTGCAGCGCTTGCGGCTGCGCCGGCGTGGGCAGCCGAAAATACGGATTCGCCGCAAGCCGGCCGCAGCCCGCCGGACTCCTCGCAACAGCAAAATACGGCGCCGCCGGCCACGCCGCCTGCGCCGCCGCCCTCGGTCACCATCATCGGGGCGGCGGACGCACATGGCGTGCTTGGGCGCGACGTCCGCAGTCCGACGGACGAGGACATGGGGCGGATCGTCGACGTGATCGTCGATCGCGCCGGCGCAGGTGCGCGCAGCCGTGATCGACTTCGGCGGCTTTCTCGGCGTCGGCAGCCGGAAAATCGTCGTCGACTGGAACGCGTTGCATTTCGGACGCGTTGCCAACAAGAGCGACAGCATCACGCTTGAATTGACCAAGGATCAGGTGAAGGCGGCGCCTGAATACAAGGAAGATACGCCGATCGTGGTGCTCGGTGCATCGGGCAGCCTGCAGCCGTTCAATCCCTGACATTTCGGAGAAGCAGCCTGTTCGCGCGCTCGCCCAGAAAACTGATCGACCGGATTGACCCACGGCCGATCGGCGGTGACGGCGATCCAGTGCGGTCGCCGGAACCGCCGGCGCGCCGGCCGTCGTCTTCGCCATCGCCGTCGCGGCAGAGCCTGCGTGGCCTCGACTGGTTCATCTTTTTTCTCGCGGACGTGCAGACCGGTTTCGGTCCGTTCGTCGCGGTCTATCTGACGACGCAGAAGTGGACCCAGGTCGAGATCGGCTTTGTGCTGTCGATCGGCGGTCTCGTCGGCGCTGATCGGGCAAATGCCCGGCGGAGCCATCGTCGACGCCGCCCGCTCCGAGCGGCTGGTTGCCGGGCTTGCGGTGGCGACGATCGGCTTCAGCGCACTGGGATATGCGGCATGGCCGATCTTTCCGGTGGTGGTGGCCGCCGCGACGTTGCACGCCGCTGCGAGTTGCGTGCTCGGCCCGGCGATTGCCGCGATCAGCCTCGGTCTGGTCGGGCCGTTAGCGATCGGTGAGCGGTTCGGACGCAACGCCCGCTTTGCCTCGCTCGGCAACGGGGTCGCCGCGGCCGTCATGGGCACCTGCGGTTATCTGCTCTCGAGCCGTTCGGTGTTCCTGGTCACCTTCGTCCTGGCCATTCCGACCTTGCTGGCGCTGGCGCGGATCCGCGAGCGTGAAATTGATGCGGCCCAGGCCCACGGCACGGTGACGCGCGAGGTGCCCGATGCCAGCGCAACCAGCGTGCTGAAACTGATGCGCCACCGTCCGCTGCTGATCTTCGCCGGCTGCGGTGCTGCTGCTGCAGCTTGCCAACGCGGCGATGCTTCCGTTGATGGCGGGCGTCGTAACGACCCGCTCGAGCCAGTGGGCGCCGGTACTGATCGCCGCATGCATCGTCGTGCCGCAGGCGATCGTCGCGCTGACCTCTCCGTCGGTCGGTCGCAAGGCGCAGCAATGGGGACGCCGGCCGCTGCTGCTGCTGGGCTTTGCCGCGCTGGCGATCCGCGGCGTGCTGTTCGCCATCGTGCGAGATCCGTATTTGCTGGTCGCGGTGCAGGTGTTCGACGGCGTCACCGCTGCCGTATTCAGTGTGATGGTTCCGTTGATCGTCGCCGACGTCGCGTTCGGAAGCGGCCATTTCAATCTCGCGCAGGGCATCGTCGGCACCGCGACCGGCATTGGCGCCTCGCTCAGCACCGTGCTGGCCGGCTATGTCGCCGATCACTTCGGAAGCAGCGTCGCCTTCACGCGGGCTCGCGGCCGTTGCGGCGGTGGGTCTGGTCATGATCTGGTTTGTGATGCCGGAAACGCGGCGGAGTGCGGGCGTGCCGGCAGCGGTGGGGTGACGATCCAGAACAGACCGAGCGTAGGCGTGCGCTTAAGGGGACACGGCTTTTCGATAAAGCGCGCTGTAGCAGGCTGCGGAAACGTCCCAGCTGAACGATCGCGACATCGCATTGCGGCGCATGGAGTTGAGGCGATCCTTCGCCATGAAGGTGGTGAACGCGCGCCGGATGCCGCCGAGAAACGATTCGGTCGACGGCTGCGTGAACAGGAATCCGGTTTCGCCGTCCATGATGGTTTCCGCGAGCCCGCCGGTCTGGTGGCCGATCGGCAGCGATCCGAATTTCTGCGCATACATCTGGCTCAGACCGCACGGCTCGAAGCGCGACGGCATCAGGGTGAAATCGCTGCCGGCAAAAATCCGCCGGGCCTGGCCGTCGTTGAAACCGATGGCGACCCCGATCGCATCCGGCCGGCGGCGGTGCGCATCGACCAGAGCCTGCTCGATGTCGGGCTCGCCGCTGCCGGTCACGACGATCTGCCCGCCGGCCTCGATGATTTCGTCCGCGGCGGACAACACGAGATCGACGCCTTTCTGATGGACGAGCCGGGCAACGAGGCCGAAAATCGGACCGCGCGACAGCGCCAGACCGAACTGCTGGCGGACGTAATCGGTGTTCGCGCGCTTGCCTTCCCAGTCTCCCGCGCCAAACGGCTGCGCCAGCTGGGCGCAGGATCCGCGGATCCCAGCTTTCGTCGATGCCGTTCAATATCCCGGTCAGTTGCGCGGCGTCGGAGCGGCGGCGAAGCAGACCCTCGAGTCCGCAGCCGAGTTCCGAGGTGGTGATCTCCCTGGCATAGGTCTCGCTGACGGTGGTCAGATGCGAAGCGTAGACGATGCCGCCCTTGAGGAACGACAATTTGTCGTAGAATTCGAGGCCGTCGATATGAAAGGAATCCTCCGGCGCACCGATCCGGCGCAGCGACTCCTTCGGGAACAGGCCCTGATAGGCCAGGTTGTGGATGGTCAGAATGGTGGGGATCTTGACTGCGTTCCAGGCGAGGTAGGCCGGCACCAGCGCAGCCTGCCAGTCATTGGCGTGAACCAGATCCGCTGCCCAATTTTTGTCCAGAGTGCCTGCCGCGAGCTGGGCCGCGGCGGAGGCAAATCGCCCGAAGCGGACGTCATTGTCCGGCCAGTCACGGCCGGCGGTGTCGCCATAGGGATTGCCGGGGCGGTCGTAGAGTTGCGGGCACAGCAGGATGTAAACCGGCAGGCCATCCTTGGTCGACTGCCAGCCCGAGCGAGCAGGCCGGCATTTCCGCCAATGCCGGCGCATTGGCCGACGATTTGGATATGGGTGAATTGTTCGACGACGTCCCGATAGCCGGGGAGGATGATCCTGACGTCGCTCCAGGAGCCGCAGCGCCCGGGGAAGGGCCGCCGAAACGGCCGCGAGGCCGCCCACCCGGACGAAGTCGTCCATTTCCGTTGTAACGAACAAAACCCTCAAGAAATGCCCTCGTATCGGCCGTGATCAAAACCATGCAAGAAAGGTTCCAATTTCGCTGCGCTGCAAAGAAAAAGTCGAATCGGGCAGGGGACGCCGAACGGCTTCGGGCTCTCATGCCGGGAATCGCTTCCCAGGAATAGCGGCGGCACTTAGGGTCCTCGCGCCGCCAACGGGTACAGCAGTTCAGGGAGCCTGGAATGACAGAACGGCGAAATGCCGCTGACAATTCAGACCAGGAGCTTTGAAGGCCTTCGCGTCCTCGATTTTTCGACCACGATTGCCGGTCCGCATTGCACCCGGATGCTGGCCGACATGGGCGCGGAGGTCATCAAGATCGAGCCCGCCGAAGGGGAGACGATGCGAACCCGTCCGCCGGTCCGCAACAGCTCCAGCACCGTGTTCGGCCAGCTCAATGTCGGCAAGAAGAGCCTGGTTCTCGATCTGAAATCGCCGCAGGCGATCGAAATTATCCGCCGGCTGGTTGCGAGCGCCGATATCCTGGTCGAGAATTTTCGCCCCGGGGTGATGCGAAGGCTGAAGCTGGACTACGGCTCGCTGCGTGAGCTCAATCCGCGGCTGATCTATTGTTCGATCTCCGGATACGGCCAGACCGGGCCGTCGGCGGAACTTGCCGGCCTACGCGCCCGTCATCCATGCCGCCTCCGGTTACGATATGGCGCATCTGTCGTACCAGCCCGGGCGAGCCCGTCCGGACTACTGCGGAATTTATCATGCCGATGTCGTCACCGGCGTCTATGCGTTCGGCGCCATCGTGACGCTGGCCGAGGTGGAAGACGACGACGGCACCTTCAAGGTCATGAATTTGCCGTTCCGCATGTCGGAGGCCAGCGTCAGCGCCGGAAAACGCGCGGCGACGCTGGGCGAACACACGGTTGCGATTCTCAGGGAGAGCGGACTCTCGGAAGATGAAATCGCCGCCTTTACCGGGAAATTGCCGATCGCCTGATAGCGCTGACGGCGGGCAGGAATCTCCGATCATGAATTCCGGATCAGGCCGGCGTGTTGATCTCGACGCCGCGGCGAAATGCGTGGCAATGTCCTGAAAACGACAACCATCGACGGGAGAGAAGCGATGAAGAGTTTCAAGGTCACCGATTTCAATGCGCCTTTGCAGGAAGTGGATGCGCCGACGCCGCAGCCGTCGGGCACGCAGGTCCTGATCAAGGTGAAGGCGGCCGGGGTCTGCCACAGCGATCTGCACATCTGGGAAGGCGGCTACGATCTCGGCCACGGCCGCAAGCCGCTCTCGCTCAGGGATCGCGGCGTGTCGCTGCCGCGAACCATGGGGCATGAGACCGTCGGCGAAGTGCGTGGCGTTCGGACCGGATGCCAAGGCCGCCACAGGTGGTCTCAAGGTCGGCGACATCGCGCTGGTCTATCCCTGGCTCGGCTGCGGCAAATGCGAAACCTGTCTTGGCGGCGACGAGAATATGTGCGTCGTCAAGCCGAATTCGATCGGCGTCTATTGCGACGGCGGCTATGCCGACCACATGACGGTGCCGCATCCGCGCTATCTGCTGAATCTGAAGGGGCTCGATCCCGTGACCGCGGCGCCCTATGCCTGCTCCGGCGTCACCACCTACAGCGCGCTGAAGAAGGTCGAGGCCGATTTCAACACCCCGATCGTGATCTTCGGCGCCGGCGGCCTCGGCCTGATGGCGCTGTCGCTGCTGAAGGCGATGGGCGGCAAGGGCGCCATCGTCGTCGATATCGACGCGCGCAAGCGTGAAGCCGCCGAGAAGGCCGGCGCGCTCGCGACCGTCGACGGCAAGGCGCCCGGACGCGCTGGAGCAACTCGCCACAGAAGGCCGGCGGGCCGATCCGCGCGGTGATCGATCTGGTCGGCAACGCCGCGACCACGCAGCTCGGCTTCGACTGCCTGACCAAGGGCGGCAAGCTCGTCATCGTCGGCCTGTTCGGCGGCGGCGCGCCTGGGCGCTGCCGCTGATCCCGATCAAGGCCATCACCATCCAGGGCAGCTATGTCGGCAATCTCCGGGAGACCCAGGAACTGCTCGATCTCGTCCGCGCCAAGAAGATCGGATCGATTCCGGTGACGCCGATGCCGCTCGCCAAAGCCAACGAGGCGCTGATCGATCTGCAGAAGGGCCGGCTGGTCGGCCGCGCCGTGCTGACGCCGTAGGTTCATTTGACCGTCATTCCGTCGTCATGGCCGGGCAATCTGTCCTTCGGCCATGACGAATGCTTTGCATTCAGGCCCTGACGACTAACTTTCGCTCCAAGGAAATTCCATGTCAGCCAACGACGCGTTCCACATCGCCGTGCTTGCCGGCGACGGCATCGGCCCCGAAGTGATGGCTCCGGCGCTGGAGGTGCTGCGCAAGATCGAGGCGACCTCGGCCTGAAGTTTCGCTTCACCGAAGCGCCGGCCGGCGCCAACGAGTATCTCGCGACCGGCAAGTCGATGCCGGAGAGCACGGTCCGGCTGTGCGACGAGGCCGACGCGATCCTGCTCGGCGCCTGCGGCCTGCCGTCGGTGCGCTACCCTGACAACACCGAGATCATGCCGCAGGTGGAGCTGCGTTTTCAGTTCGACCTCTATGCCGGCGTGCGGCCGGCGCGGCTGATTCCCGGCGTGCCGAGCCCGATCGTCGGCGCCGATGCGCGCGGCATCGACCTCGTCGTGATCAGGGAATCCACCGAAGGCCTGTTCGCCTCGATGGGCAAGGGCGTCGTCACCGACACCGAGGCGCGCGAGACCCTGGTGATCACGCGAAAAACCTCGGAGCGGCTGTTCGAATTTTCCTTTCGCCTCGCCGAACGCCGCAAGGCGCGCGGCAAGCCGGGCGGTTTGACCTGCGTCGACAAGGCCAATGTGTTCAAGGCGTTTGCGTTCTTCCGCGAGATGTTCGACGAGGCAGCCAAGCGCCATCCCGAAGTCAAGGCCGACCGGCTCTATGTCGACGCCTGCTCGGCGCTGCTGGTCAAGCGTCCCTGGGATTTCGACGTGATGGTGATGGAGAACATGTTCGGCGACATTCTGTCCGACATGACCGCCGGCCTGATCGGCGGCATGGGCATGGCGCCGTCGGCCGACATCGGCGACCGCCACGCGGTGTTCCAGCCCTGCCACGGCACCGCGCCCGACATCATGGGGCAGGGCAAGGCCAATCCGACCGGCATGATCCTGTCCGCGGCGATGATGCTGGACTGGCTGGCCGACAAGCACGGTCTCGAAGGCGCCGCAGAGGCCGGCGAACGCATCGAGCGCGCGGTCGACAAGGTCTATGCGGAAGGAATCAAGCCGATGGAATTCGGCGGCCGCAACGGCACCGCCGATATCGCGAAGGCGGTGCTGGCGGTGTTGTAGTGACGGATTCGCAACGAGACGGGATTAGGTGGATAGCTGCGCCGCTCCACAGAAATCGTTGTACTCCGCGAAAGCGGAGTATCCAGTACGCCGCAGCTTTCCAGTTCCATCACGTACACCTCGGAAATGCTGGATGACAGATGCGTAGGGCGGCCAAAGCGAAGCGTGCCCACCCTCTTTCCGCTGACATGGCGGGCCCGGCGCGAGTGCGCCATTGCCTATCCTGCGATTATCTCCCCCTGAACTCCGGCTTCCGTTTTTCCATGAACGCACGCCGCCCCTCGCGGAAATCTTCGGAGTCCATGCAGTCGGTGCCGATCTGCTTGATCGCGGCCATGTCGCGATCGCCAGGGTCTTTCAGCACCTGTGCGATGGTGATCTTGGCGGCCTTGATGGCGAGCGGCGCATTGCCGGAGATGGTGCGGGCGATCTCCAGGGTCGCGTTCCACAATTCGGTGTCGGGCACCACGCGATCGACCAGGCCGATCCGCAACGCCTCGGCGGAATCGATCCGCATGCCCGTGTACATCAGGAGCCGCGCCCAGGACGGTCCGACCAGCGAGACCAGATTGTTGAGGCCGTCATAGCCATAGGCGATGCCGAGCTTGGCGGCGGGGATGCCGAACTGGCTGTTGTCCGAGGCGATGCGGATATCCGCCGCCATCGCCACCTGCATGCCGCCGCCGAGGCAAAATCCCCTGATGCAGGCGATGATCGGCTTCGGATAATCCGCCAGCAAAGCCCGCTGCGCGGCGCTGCGTTTGGAATATTCTTCCGAGGCTTCGGCGTTGTGGCGGGATTTCTCGAACTGGCTGATATCGGCGCCCGAAACGAACGCCTTGTCGCCGGCGCCGACCAGGATCACGACGCGCACCCCGGGATCGTCGCGCAATGCGACCAATGCGTGGCCGAGCCCCTCCCACATGTCGAGCGACATGGCATTGCGCTTGTCCGGATTGTTGAAGGTGACGACGCCGACGCCATCGGCGACGCTCTGCAGCATCTTGCCGTCGGCGTAGGATTTTGCGGTGGCTTTTAGAACGTTCAGCATCGGTGTGCTTTCGGTGATTAGGGTTTGATCCACATGGACGGGATTGAAGCATTGGTTCGATGCCGCCGCAATGACGGTGCGCAACGTCGCTTTTTTCCTCGCGATCTCCGCCATGTCCCCGAAATGCGTCAAAAACGGGAATCAGGGTTTGGCCTTGCTGTCGTTCGCCGTCAGCGCAACGGAGGCCTCTGTCGTCAGCAGCAGGAAAGTAAATGTCTCCTGAAGGTAGAGGCGGACCTTTTTATCGTCGTGGCTTGAATAGCCGATCGACACATCTTCTCCGAGATACAAACCGAAATCGCCGCCGCGCGTCGTCAGCACGAATGCGTCGTTGATCGCCGGCGCCCAGATGATTTCGCCGTCGACGAGGCTTTTGATGTGCCGCAGCACCGGATAGCCGTGATCGCTGGTCTCGCTCAGAGCTGTATAGGCATCGGCACCCAGCACCACGGAATAGGGACCATTGACGCCCTCAAGTCGCAATTTACTCAAGGCATGGGCAATGACGTCGGGATAGGCGCGCACATCGGGCGGAAGGGTCAGGACCGGATTGCTGGTGCCCTCGCGGATGCCACCGATGCCTGCGGCGGCGTAACCCTCGAAGATCGCCCGGTCCTCGGCAAAGGCCAGCAGTCGTGCGGCATCCTTCGCGGGCTGCCAATCCGAATCGTTGGCGCCACGCTCCACGTCATCGATCTGCTGGCGATCGAGTTCGAAGGGAACGCGGAGTTCGACCAGCGGCTTGACCTCACGCTGTCGCGCGACGATTCCGTCTCCCGGCGCGGCGACATTGCGTAAATGGCCGGTGCCGATGGCGGAAAGAGCAATTCCACCCGGCCCCTGCACGTCGACGACGCGCCGCCCGGCAAGGTAGCGCTTGATGGTGCGCGAGGTTTCCTCCTCGATCTCTGACCAGGCCGCGTCGGATATCGGGGCAAGCCCGCGGTGAAGATTGTTCATGAGGCAGGGTCTCCTTTAAGCGAACCGATATCGAGCGAACCCTCGCGTTTCGGCGCCGGCGTCGGCGCTGCAACGGCCGGCTGGTCCGAAGCTCCCGGAGCCGGATCGTCGTCCGAAATGTTTTCCAGGAAAGTCGCTGACGGCACGAAGAACAGGTTGCCGGTCTTGGCAACGCTGAAATCGAGCAAACGATCGTAATTGCCGGCAGGCTGCCCTACGAACATATTTTCGAGCATCTGCTCGATGGTTCGCGGCGAACGCGCGTAACCGATGAAATAAGTGCCGAACTCCTTCTCAGCCGCGCGGCCGAACGGCATGTTGTCGCGGATGATCTTGATTTCCTTGCCGTCCACCACGACCTTGGCGAGCGCGTTGTGGGCGTAAGCCGGTTTCACGGCGTCATCGAGTTCGATGTCCGCAAGCTTGCTGCGGCCGATGATAAGCTCCTGGGTTTCAGTGGACAGCGCATTCCAGCCCGCCAGGTCGTGCAGATACTTTTGTATGATCACGTAGGTGCCGCCGGCGAAGACGGCGTCTTCGGCTCCGACATAGGCGGCATCGATCGCGAGCTGTCCGGTCGGGTTTTCGGTGCCGTCGACAAAGCCGATCAGATCGCGGTCGTCGAAATAACGAAAGCCATGCGTTTCGTCGACCGGTGAAACGGCGTCGCCCAGCCGGTCCATGATCTGACTGGCCAGTTCGAAACAGAGATCCATGCGCTTGGCGCGAATGTGAAAAAGCAAATCGCCCGGCGTCGCCACGGCATGACGCGGGCCGGATTTGATTTCGCGGAAAGGGTGCAGTTCTGCCGGCCGCGGCTGGCCGAACAGCCTGTCCCAGGCGTCGGATCCGACTCCCATCACGCAGGACAGGTTTCCCTCGATATCGCGGAAGCCGACCGCACGCACCAGCCCCGGAAGGTCGCCGCAAAACGACCGGATCGCCGCCCGACTCGTCATGCCAGGGTTGATCGTGGCGACCAGAAAGATCGCGGCGCGGGTCAAATTCTGAACCACCAGCTGGGAAACCGGAGCCGGATCGGATGGCATGCCGGATGCGGTCATTGCACCGACTCGGTTGGCCGTGCCCGGTTAAAACAAACCATTCGTCATGTGCCTGATCTCTGTGGGATTGCCCACGAAAAGGACAACCAGCCTTTCGAACCAACCTGCGGCTACGTACCACCTCGATACGGTTTGAGGTCCACGGCGCCGCAGCACTCTATCGGCAGTCTGGTCCGAGTTCAAATACGGGGGAGCGTCACGCGCTGTCGCGTGGGGCGACCGGCCGCCTCCGGCGCGAGGCGCTCAAGCGCCAGCCGTGGTGAGGGATCATCATGGTCTGGTCTTGAATTGAAACCCTGCCGGGTCAGATGCCAGGCGTGTAGAGCCATTTTTTGGCGGGTTCGGGCATATTTCAAAACGCGAATACGCGACGTTGCGGGCGAGCTTGAAAATGAAAGAGGCCGCTTAATTGAGGCGGCCCCCCCTGAGGGAAAATGAACATGGGCAAGGCGAAAGTTACTGGGATATTTTGGTAAAGCTTGGATATTTCAGGCTTCCATCGGCGATCTTCTTTGGCCACACGGTCACCTGCTTGCCATCTTGCCACTGAAATACCAGACCGTTCACATTGTCGGGTCCGTATTTCAGGCCGTGGGTGAATTCATCGTCCTTGCCATAGAACTGCACGCGGCCAATCGTGCCTTCGAAATTGGTCTTCTCGAGTTCATTCACCATCTTGTCCGGATCGGTCGATCCGGCGCGTTGGATCGCCTCCGCGATGATGTAAACCTCATCATAGGCCGTATAGCCGGTGTAAGCCGGCGGTGTGCCGAACTTGGCCTTGAACGCTTCGACGAACGGCCTGGTCTTTGGCGTTACCGCGACGTTGGGTGTTGCGACCGCAAGCGATGGGATGCCATCGGCGGCCCCGTTGGTGTCGTTCCAGAATGTCGGGCTGAGCGCCTGCGCGCTGATGCCGAACATCGGGATCGGGACCTGCTGGTTCTTCCACTGCACGGTCGGCTGCACCCCGACATGCGAAATTCCGGTGACGATGACGTCGGGCTTCTTGGCCTCGATATTGTTGAAGATCGGCGTGAAGTCGGTGGTGTCGGGCGAGAAGCGCACGTGCTCGACCACCGTCAGGCCGGCCTTTGGCAGGCATGCCTCGTAGCCGACATCGAGCGGTTTGGTCCAGGCCGCGTCCTCACTCATGATCGCCACGGTATTGAATTTCAGGCCGTCGACCAGAAGTTCCTTGGCGGCGTCGCACACCGCCTGCGCCTGCGCGGCCGAGGTCAGATAGCCGTGGAAGGTGTACTTGTTCTTGTCGTAGTCGGCGTGAATGGCCTTGGTGATCTCGTTGCTCGCCGCGCCCGGCGTGATCAGCGGCATCTTCAGCCGCGCCGCCCAGGGTTCGAGCGCCAGCACCACTTCGCTGATATAGCTGGCGATGACGGCGCTGACCTTGTCCTCGCTGACCGCGCGCTGGAAGGCGCGGACGGAATCGGCGGAAGAACTTTTGTTGTCGTAGGAGATGATTTCGATCTTGCGTCCCGCCACGCCGCCTTTGGCGTTGATTTCGTCGGCCGCGATCTGGGCGCCACCGGGCGTCGAAGCTCCGGCGATCGACTGGATTTCAGCGATGACGCCGATACGAATCGGATCACTGGTTTCCGCCAGCGCCGGACCGCTCAACCCGGCTACGGCAGCGGTTGCAACGCCGAGCAACAGCATTTTATTTTTATGTCCGACCAAACCCTCACGACGTCCCTTTGCCATTTTGCTTCCTTCCCTGTTTTCGCCATCCCACTTTTTTTCAAGGTCGTGGGTTTAAGGCCAAGTATAGGTGCGGCGCCGGATGAGGGAAAGCGCTGATATCGGGGCGCAATGGCGCATGGCTTCGCTTCGACGGAAGCGCGCTCCCTCGCCCCGTTCTTACGGGAAGAGGTTAAGGCACCGCTGCCGCGCACGCGCGAGAACTATTATCCCGCCTACTGCGCAAGATGCGCCGTCAAAGGATGATTGGCGGCCTGGCTGAAGAACGCGGCCTCTTCGGCGGTAGCTTCCAGCAGCTGCTCGTCCTGGTCGTAGATGTCGTTGCGAAACTGAATCGTCTGGTCTTTGGTCATCCATGCCGTGAGATAGATCCAGGCCACCGGGACTTTCTTGGGCAGAGTGATATCCTCACGCTCGCCGGTGGCGATGGCCGCGTCGATCGCGGCCCGATTCCATTTCGGCATCTCCTCCTGTAACAGCCACGCGGCGAGGTCGCGCACATTGTCGACCCGCGAGCAGCCGTGCGAGTCGAAGCGGTAGTCGTCACTGAACAGATTGTGCTGGTTGGTGTCGTGCATATAGACCGAATACGGGTTGGGCATGTCGATCTTCACCGCACCGAGCGCATTCCAGCTGCCGGATTGCTGGCGCACCGTGAAGTTCGGGGTGCGGGCGCCGGACCAGTCCACCGATCGCGGATCGATAGGTGCGTCGTGCGCATCGAGCGCCTCCATGTGCATACGGGAGAGATAGCCGGGATCCTTGCGCATATGCGCCGAGATTTCGGTTTTCGAGATCGATGACGGCACGGTCCAGGTCGGATTGAGATTGACGCTGGTGATTTCGGCGGTCAGCGTCGGCGACGGCTTTTCGGTCTTGCCGACGATCACGCGATAGCGCCGCACCACATGATCGTTTTCCACGGCCTCGGCGAAAGCCGCCGGCAGGTTGACGACGACATAACGCTGGCCGAATCCGAAACTCATGTTGTCGAGGCGTTCGAGCGAGGCCTCGAGCTGCTTGATCCGCTTCTGCACGGGAACATTGAGCGCAGCGATGGTGCGCGGGGTCACGATGCCGGTCGGCGCGAGGCCGTGGCGTAGCTGGAAACGCTTTACCGCCTCGGCGACACCATCGTCGAACGGTCCGGACGCCTGGTCGGAGGCAAGATCGCCGCTGATCAAGAGACGCTGCCGCAGCAGATCGTCATGCGGTCCCGGCACGCCGGCCACGAATTTGGCGTCGGCGGGAATCGCCGGCCATCCGCCGCGTACCGCCAGATCCGAATAGCTCAGCGCGGCTTCCTTGATCCGCTGCGCGGTACCTTCGTCGAAGGTCGGCTCGTGCGACAGCGCCAATTCCGCGGCCGAGCGCGATTCGGGGGTGGATGCGGCTGCCGCCGGCTTTGGCGCTGTTGCGTGCGCCGCGGGATTTGTTGCGCCCGCCGGCGCTGTGGTTGCCGGTCTGGCCGGGACCAAGGCTGTGCCGGATCCGGCCGTACCGGCGCTTTGGCCAAACGCCGATGCGGTGGCAAGCATCGTGGCAATGGCAACGATCGTCATTGTTCGCATGTTGATGCCCCTGGGATGCGCCGTGATGGCGCTGACGTTGAAATCGATCCGCAATTGGGTTTCGGAACATTAGCCCATGAGAGTTGCATTCTGATTAAGTTATTATTGGGCCTATTGCATTGCCGCAAAACCCGATGGGCTTTCGTGGCTTTCGATATGTCGCCGCGGCAGCTAATGTGGTTCGCGAAGGCAGCGGGCCGATCAAAATAAATGTGCCTCTGGGAGAACAAATGCCGTTGACGCGTCGAGCGATGATTACCGGATGTGGTGGCGGGCTGGCTTTGCTGACAGGGCTGCCGGCGCTTGCCCAAACCGCCTATCCGAGCCGAGCCATCACCATGGTCGTGCCTTATCCGGCGGGCGGCACCACCGATTTCCTCGGTCGCTTGGTGGCCGATCAACTCAAGACCGGACTAGCTGCTACGGTTATCGTCGAGAACAGGCCCGGAGCCGGCACGGCACTCGGCGCGGAACAGGTGGCAAAGGCTGAGCCGGACGGCTACACGCTGCTGATGGCAACCTCGACCACGCTCGCCATCAACAAGGCGCTCTACAACAAATTGCCATACGATCCGGTGAAGGATTTTACGCCGATCGCGCTGGTGGCCGACGTGCCGTTCGCGCTGATCATCAACCCGTCGCTTCCGGCGAAGACGTTGTCCGAATTCATCGCCTACGCCAAATCGAAGCCGGGACTGGTGTATGGCTCGGCCGGCGATGGCAGTCCGCAGCATCTCGGCGCCGAAATGCTGAAGACCGCGGCGGGAATCAATATCCGTCACCTGCCGTATCGCGGCACCGCGCCGGCGATACTGGATCTGATCGCGGGACACATTTCCTTTATGGTGACGGATCTTCAACCCGCGCTGCGACAGATCCGCGAGGGCAAGGTGAGGGTGCTCGGCGTGACCGCGCCGAAGCGGGTCGCCGCGATGCCCGACGTTCCGACGCTGGCGGAAGCCGGCCTGGCCGGCTTCGAGCTTGTCGCCTGGCAGGGCCTGGTCGGCCCTGCCGGCGTGGCGCGGCCGATCGCCGACCAATTGGCCGCGCAGATCGCAAAGTTGCTTGACGATCCTCAAACGCGCGACAAGCTCACCGCGATGGCGCTGGAGCCGCTGGCCGGATCGACTCCGGATAGTTTTGCCGCCTATGTGAAAACCGAGGTCGATCGCTGGGCTGACATCGTCAGGAATTCGGGCGCCGAGCCGGAATGACGACAGGCACCCCCGCCGACGTTCCCGGTACAGAAGCGCGGTTCATGCCGGACATGATCGGCTCCGATGTGCCGATCATGGGCGACCGGTCGGGTTGACGCGCGCGATCGACATTGCGCGGCCGACGACCGCCAATGGCAGCAAGCTGGTATGGTCGCGCCCGGACCGGCACGTGGATGATACGCTAGCGTCCGATCCACGTGCATTGATCGATCGCGTCCGCGGCGGCTGGCACGCTGGATAAGCGAGGCTGGAATTGGCCAAGTTATCTCAATCGCCCGGCAGCGCGATCAGCAAAAGTGGAGTCAGGTTTTTCGGACAAACATTTTCGTTTGTCCCAAGCTCGTGCTCCAAACCAGGGAGCCATGATTTTCACCAAACCGCCCATACTTTGGCGGATCATGCGCTAGCCTTCGTTGGCTGCGATCGATTCCATCAAGGACACCAGCTGACGCTGCACGGTCTGGTCCTTGATCTTGCTGTAGGCCCGCAGCAGCCTTAGGCTAAACGCGCTGTCGAGAAACAACAGGCTTTCGACTTCCCGCGCCTTGCCGTCGCCGTCGTAGAAAAAGGTGACGGGGACATCGAGTGCTGTGGCGATTTGCTGAAGACGGGCGGCACCAACGCGGTTGACGCCCTTCTCATATTTTTGAACCTGCTGGAAGCTGACGCCAAGCTGGTCTCCGAGCTCCGCCTGCGAGATGCGCTGCTCGACGCGCCGCAGCCGGATTCGCTTGCCGAGTTCAATGTCGGGTTTTCCGGCACTGCGCTGCTTCATTTTCTTTGCCGCTGATTTGTTCATACTGCTGTTACCGTCCTTCGGTCGAGGATGCCCCGAACAGATGGGTCAGGGATTTACCCTTATATACTGCTTTAAACTCGCTTGGATGGATGAATTCGTCTTTAAACCACGGGAATCTTATAGGGTTAAAGCACTCCACCAGCCAGTCGATCATGCAGCGGATCCGGGGAATACCGCCGCTATCAGGATGAAAAGACAGCCAAATATCGAATGGCCGGTGCAATTCAACCTCGAGAGGTATTATTGTCCCGCCAAGCGCGCAGGCGTAGGTCGGCAACACGCCAATGCCTGCGCCATTGGCGACGGCGCAGTAATTGGCGCTGCTGACGTTTGTTTTCATCACCAGCAGATCCTGCGGGGAATGACCGGGAAACCAACTTTCGAAGGTCTCCCTTGCAGCGGCCTGATCGGTGACCTGCATCACCAGCCGGTGCCGCGCGGCCAGTTCTTCGATGGTTTTCGGCGCGCCGAAAGTGTCGATATATTTCTGGCTGGCAAAGAACATCAAATGCATTCGGCCGAGCCGCACCAGTTTGACGTCAAGCGCTGACGGCCGCGACAAATGAATCGCAACGTCGGCCTCATGCCGCGACACGTCGGCGGAGCGCATCGCGCAATGCAGATCGACGAGAATGTTCGGGAACGATTGCTGAAATTCGACAAGCCGCGGCGCCAGCCAAAACGTGCCCAAACCCTCGGTGATGGCAACCCGGACTTCGCCCGAAAGCGTGTTGGTGACGGAGTTGCTGGCGCGCAGCAGGTCGAACGAAGCGGCTTCCATGCGTTCGACTGCCGCAACAACCAGCGCGCCTTCATCGGTCAGGCGGGCGCCATGGACGTTGCGCGTGAAAAGTGTGGCGCCGATCTGTCCCTCGAAGTCATCGATCCGTCTGCGAACGGCGTTGATGGATAATTCGAGCCGCTCCGCTGCGGACCTGAAGCTGCCGCAACGCGCCACTTCCAGAAAAACCCTGGCCGCGTCCCAATCCGTTAGACTACCGGCAGCGATCTTGTGGCGTTCCTCCCGAGGAACGCCCCTTTCCAGCAACAGACGCATACACAGCCCTCTTCACCCGCTAAACTTGCCAGATATTGAAGAAATTACAACCATGGCGGGTCCATGGCCGCGCTTTTTCGCACTATCCTGCCGTCGCGGCCGGCGTCCCCAGGGATCTCGGGATTGGCGCGAGCCGTGCCGCCATTCGAAAGGTAGCCGCATGACTTCAGTCGTCAGCCTTCGGACCTTGGCCAATTCATCGAGCGTCCCGATCGTCGTGTTGATCGATATGCAGCAGGAATATCTGGCGAAGCCGCGTCTGCTCGCGATTTCCGGGATCGATCATGCGCTGGACAATTGCCGGCGGGTGCTGGACCATTCGCGCCGGATCGGTTTGCCGGTGGCGTTCATGCGCAGGTTCAATGAGTTGGCTTTTTTCAATCGTGCAACGCCGTTCGTCCGCTGGATCGAGGGTTTCGAACCCTGTCGCAACGAGATGGTATTCGAGCGCAGCAGTCCGTCGTGCTACTCCTGCGAACCCTTCGCCGCATTGGTGAACCAAAGCCGCGGCGGCATCGTGCTCGCGGGATTTGCCGGTGAGTTGGCCTGCCTTTCGACCATGATCGATGCGTTCCACCGCAATCACCAGGTCACGTATCTGTGCGACGCTTCGGCCAGCCACACCCTCGAAGACATGCCGGCCGACGAAGTCCACCGCGCGGTTTCGAAAATATCGGGACTTTATGGAGAGGTATATGAAACCACCGACTGGATCGCCTCCACTTTACCTCGCAAGCTCGGTCAGGGAAAAAATGCCGGTGGCTAGTTCAGAACAACGATTGCATTCGGTTCTTGCAACGCTCGAGGAGTGCCAGGCGGTTCTGGTCGCGAGCACCCACCGGGAGACCGCGCAACTGGTGTCGGTGGCCATTCTCCAGCTGCGGATGAAGCTCAACCGAATTGCCGATTCGGAATTGAAGGCCCTGTGTGATGCGATGACGCCGGATGACGGGCCGTCGGAAAGATCGCAAGGCTCGATATCGCCGCAAGGCCAGCGCCGGCCTTCCTCGGCGGTGCTGAAACTGGTCGAATAGCGACCCGGTTCCGCCACTCCGACGGCTTTCGGCTGCGCCGATTTAGCCCGCGGAGCCGCCGGATCGGCTGCGCGGCGGCGGCGGAGCCGCTTCGGGCCGTCGCGATGCCGCATTGGTGATCGGGAAAATCGGTCCGTCATTGCGCATTCTTGCTCATCCGTGACATTAAGCCGGGTCAACCCGGCGCTTTTCCGACGCCACGGCAGCGCGCCGCACCTTGTTAGCGAATAGCGATGACTGCATGATCCACGATGTCTCGATCCCCGCGGCGCTGATTGCCGGTCTCGTCAGCTTTCTGTCGCCGTGCGTGCTGCCTCTGGTGCCGCCCTATCTGATCTATCTGACCGGCGCGACCATCGAACATGTCGCCAATGACCAGGCCGCATCGTCATCAAGGCGCGCGGTGATGATGTCGGCGCTGATGTTCGTGCTCGGCTTTTCCACCGTGTTCGTGGCGCTCGGCGCCAGCGCGTCCCTGATCGGCGCCTTGATCCGCGCCTGGTCGGAACAGCTCTCGATCGCCGCCGGCATCGTCATCATCATCATGGGCCTGCACTTCCTCGGGCTGACCCGGATCGGATTGCTGATGCGGGAAGGGCGGTTGCCGATTCCAAAGCCGGTCGGGCTGTGGGGCGCCTATGTGATGGGCCTCGCCTTTGCGTTCGGCTGGACGCCCTGCATCGGCCCGATCCTCGCCGCGATTCTTCGGTGGCGGCGGCCGAGGCGACCGTGACGCGAGGCGCCGGCCTGCTCGCGGTCTATTCCGCCGGGCTCGGGATTCCGTTTCTGATCGCGGCTTTCATGGTCGAACAGTTCTCCGCGCTGTTTCAGCGGATGAAGCGGCATCTCGCCAATGTCGAGCGGGCGATGGGCGTGCTGTTGATCATCACCGGCATCGGCTTTCTCACCGGCAGCATCTCCACCATCAGCATCTGGCTGCTGGAGGCGTTTCCGGCGCTGCAGAATATCGGCTAGCGCCGGGGAGGGTACCGGGGAGGGTAAGAGGGTTGCCGCAACCGCCGGCTAAATTAGAGATTGCTGTCGGTAATCCCTGCATAGACCATGGTGCGCAGCTCGCGCCGTATCGGATAGGCGCTCGACGGCAGCACCTGGGTCATGAAGATGGCGATCAGCTCCTCGGCGGGATCGATCCAGAACGATGTCGTCGCGGCGCCGCCCCAGGAATATTCGCCGGCGCTGCCGGGGATCAGGGTCCGTGCCGGATTCATCGTCACCGAGAAGCCGAGACCGAAGCCGATGCCGTTATAGGTCGCCTCTGAGAACAGCGATCGCGACATTTCCGGCAGGTCGCGCCCGCCCGGCAGGTGATTTGACGTCATCAACGCCAGCGTCTTCGGACCGATCAGCCTGACGCCGCCGAGTTCGCCGCCATTGAGTAGCGCGCGGCAGAAGGTGAGATAATCCGCCGCGGTCGAACACAAGCCGCCGCCGCCGGAGATGAACGACGGTCGCGACAGGAACGGGCTGGTGGTCGGATCGTCCTGCAGCGTCAGGCCGCCCTTGCGGTCGGTGGCGTGAAACGTCATGCCGCCTTGCGGGTCGGCCGAGTAGCACGCCGCGAAACGATGGACCTTGTCGGCCGGCACGAAGAAATCGGTATCCTTCATGTCGAGCGGATCGAAGATGCGTTCCTTCAAAAACTGATCGAACGGCTTGCCGCTGATCTTGCCGACGAGATAGCCGATCACGTCGGTCGAGACCGAATAATTCCAGGCCTCGCCGGGCGAGAATTCCAGCGGAATCCTGGCCAGGCCCTCGATCATCGATTGCAGCGTTCCGGATGTGGCCACTTCGCCGATTTTCATTTCGCGGTAGGCGGCATCGACATTGGAGCGCTGCTGGAAGCCATAGGTCAGGCCGGACGTGTGCCGCAGCAGGTCCACGATCAGCATCGGCCGCGACGGCGGCCTGGTCAGAAACCCCGGCGCCGTGCCGGCCTGGAAAACGCCGAGGTTCTTCCATTCCGGGATATATTTGTGGACGGGTTCGTCGAGCGCGACGCGGCCTTCCTCGAACAGCATCATGAAGGCCACTGACGTGATCGGCTTGGTCATCGAATAGATACGGAAAATGGTGTCGTCCTTCACCGGCGCCTTGCGCTCGACATCGGCAAAGCCCTGCACCGCGCTGTGGACGACCTTGCCGCGGCGATAGACCAGAAGCTGCGTTCCCGGAAAGCGGCCGGCTTCGATGTAGCGATGTTTCAGATGATCTTCCAGACGGTCGAAGGCGGCCTTGGACATGCCGGCGGATTCGGGCGAGGCGGGGGTCGGTGCTAACATCGGGATCGATCTCCGTAAGCTTCGGGCCAAGCGTTGATAGAATGTTGATACCCGAAAACCATGCCATGTTCCAACCGCCACGCGCTTACCCTTGCCGGGTCATTGGTGTAGGCTGGCACTCACAATCGCGTAACCCGCAGGACAACAACCATGCCCCAATTCAACGACGCCGAACTGACCGCCGCCGTGATCGGCAGCTTCGAGGAGACCCCGGACCCGCGGGTCAAGTTCCTGCTGGAAGAACTGGTGAAGTCGCTGCACGAATATGTCCGCAAGACCGACCTCAGCTTCGACGAATGGAGTTACGCGATCGATTTCCTGACCCGCACCGGGCAGAAGTGCACCCCGAGCCGGCAGGAGTTCATCCTGCTGTCGGACGTGCTCGGGGTTTCGATGCTGGTCGACGCTGTCAACCACCGCGAGCGCGAGGGCGCCACCGAGACCACCGTGCTCGGCCCGTTCTATGTCGGCGAGCACAAGCCGATGCCGCACGGCGCCGATATCTCGCCCGACCTGACCGGAGAACGAATGTTTGTGCAGAGCCGCGTTACCGATCTCGGCGGCAAGCCGCTGGCGGGCGTTCCGGTGGATGTCTGGCACGCCGACGACGACGGCTATTACGATTCGCAAAAGCCCGACTATGAGACCCGGGGGCCGTCATCGCGGGCGCGGTTCGTCACCGATGCCGATGGCCGGTTCTTCTTTCGCACCATCCTGCCGTGCAGCTATCCGATCCCGACCGACGGCCCGGTCGGCGAAATGATCCTGCAGACCCGGCGTCATCCGATGCGGCCGGCGCATGTGCATTTTCTGGTCGACGCGCACGGTTACGAGCCGCTGATCACCCACGTCTTTATCGAAGGCGACAAGTACCTCGATTCCGATGTGGTGTTCGGGGTCAAGCAAGACCTGATTTCAAAGATCGAGAAGCGCAGCGATGCCGTGATGCCGGACGGCAAACCCGCTGCCGCGCCCTGGCATTTGATGACCTACGATTTCCGCATGAAGCCGGGCCAGGGAGCCGCCCCGAAGCCGATGATGGCGGTGACCGAGGACGCCTGAAAAATCTGGTTCGGTCTGCCCGCTCATTTATTGTGCGGGCACAACAAATGAGCGAATTGCAAATTTTGAGTGCGGGTCGCGCTCTGCAGGCGACGCTGGGTCAGGTCGCTAACTCGTTATAGTACAAGAATTCTTTGTATTGCGGTGGCTTGGCACGAAGTTTGAGTAGCTGGTGCTGTCGCGGAGGCAACTGGAATTGTCGCCGCGCGCGGTGGGGCGCGCGTCGCCGTCAGCGGCGGCTACGGCTATCTGCTCGCCGACAACGCCGATCTGGCCGGTTGGCAATCATGGTTGCGCACCGTCGCCGGCGGCGATCTCGCCGAATACCGGGATCTCGGCGGCGGTGTTTTTCGCGCGGCATCGTTTGCCGAAGATCGCATCGAGACCTGCCCGTTCGTGGGGCCTGCGCGCGATGCCGGCGACTGGGACGCGGTCAAGAACCTGTTCGCTGCGAACAAGCTCAGCGACGATCAGCGCCGGATGCTGCTGTCGGGTAAATCGATCGACGGGCTGGCCAGCGCCGGGCCCCGTGGTCTGCGCCTGCTTCGGGGTCGGCCGCACGGTTTGCGCGGCCATCGCGGCAGGTGCGGGCACGGCCAGCGAGATCGGTGCGCGGGTGAAAGCCGGCACCAATTGCGGCTCGTGCATCCCTGAGATGAAGCGGCTGATCGCGCAGGCGGGCATCTCCGTCGTCGCTGGGGATCGCGAACAACGGCGGGTGGCCGCGGCCAACCAGCATCCAACCTCGCATCAGCCCTCACGGTGAGGGGCGCTCTTGCGCCGTCTCGAACCATGGGCCTCATCCTTCAAGACGCACGTGAGTAGCGCGCAAGGTCAATCGACGACGCAAACGATGTCTTCTATGGTGCACCTGATCAAATTCGACAGGTGAAACCACGCGATGATGTATCTGGACGGCCCGCCACGGCTGATTGAGACCACGGTATTTTCGGCGATGCCCGATCACTTCAGGCGCAAGGGCGTGCGCACCGATTGGGCCGACGCCAACCGGCCGGGCCAGCCGACCGACTGTTTCATCGAGGGCCCGTCGTTCGACGCGTCAGGCCATCTCTACATCGTCGATATCCCGTTCGGACGCATCTTCCGGATCGCGCCCGACGGCACATGGTCGCTTGTCGTGGAATATGACGGCTGGCCCAACGGTCTCAAGATTCATCCCGATGGTCGCGTCTTGGTCGCCGACTACATGCACGGCATCATGGAGCTCGATGTGGCGAAAGGGCGGATGCAGACGGTGCTGACGGCGCGCAATTCCGAATCCTTCAGGGGATGCAACGATCTGCATATCGCCTGACAATGGCGACATCTATTTTACCGACCAGGGACAGACCGGCCTGCACGATCCGACCGGGCGGGTCTATCGGCTTGGTCGGCGACGGACGGCTCGACTGCCTGATCGATACCGGCATCAGTCCCAACGGCCTGGTGCTCGATCCCACCGAGACCGTGCTGTTCGTGGCGATGACCCGCGACAACGCGGTGTGGCGCGTGCCTTTGATGAAAGACGGCGGCGTCGCCAAGGTCGGCCGCTTCTGCTCGACCTTCGGCACCAGCGGTCCCGATGGGTTGACGATCGACAAGGCTGGACGGCTGTTTGTGGCGCACGCCTCGCTCGGCCATGTGTTCGTGTTTGCGCCCAATGGCGAGCTGATCGCGCGCATCAAGTCCTGCGCCGGACCGAGCTGCACCAATGTCGCGATCGGCGGCGCCAACCGCGATCGACTCTACATCACGGAGTCGGTGACCGGCACGGTGCTGGTCGCCGATATCAGCGTTCTCTGAGTTCGTCATTGCGAGGCGCGTAAGCGACGAAGCAATCCAGCTTTTCTGCGTGGCTATGGATTGCTCCGCGGAGCCTGTCATCGGGCGGCGCTACGCGCCGACCCATTGGCTCGCAATGACGGGGAAGGCCATGTAACCTGCCGACTAGCATCGGCGTGGCGAGGTGATCGTGAGACAGCAAAAATTCGGCGACAACGGTCCGCAGGTCCCGGTGATCGGGCAGGGCACCTGGTATATCGACCGCGGCGACCGCAGCGGCGCGGTCGCCGCCCTGCGCCGCGGCATCGATCTCGGCATGATCCATATCGACACCGCCGAAATGTATGGCGACGCCGAACTGGTGGTCGCCGAAGCCATCGCCGGCCGGCGCGACGACATCTTCCTGGTCTCGAAGGTGTTGCCGAGCAACGCCTCGCGGCGCGGCACCATCACTGCCTGCGAGCGTTCGCTGCAAGCGGCTGAAGACCGACCGGCTCGATTGCTATCTGCTGCACTGGCGCGGATCGTATCCGCTGGCGGAAACCGTCGCGGCGTTCGAGCAACTGGCCGGCGCCGGGAAAATCCGCAGCTGGGGCGTCAGCAATTTCGATGCCGACGACCTCGACGAATTGCTGGCGGTTGCCGGCGAGGGCAGGATCGCCTGCAACCAGGTGCTCTATCATCTGCAAGAGCGCGCGATCGAGCATGCGGTGATGCCGTGGTGCACGCAGCACGGCGTCGCGGTGGTCGCCTATTCGCCGTTCGGTCACAATGATTTTCCGTCGCCGCGCAGCAAAGCGGGCGAAATGCTGCAGGCGATCGCCGAAGCTCATGGCGCATCGGTGCGGCAGGTCGCGCTTGAGCTTTCTGACCCGCAAGCCTTTGGTGTTCGCGATTCCAAAGGCTTCAACGCTCCGAACATGCCGCCGACAACGCCGCGGCCGGCAAGCTTACCCTCGGCGATGACGAACTCGCGGCCCTCGACAAAGCCTTTCCGCGCGGACCGAAACCGCGAAGCCTGCCGATGCTGTGATGGTCGCGGCGTGCAGGCCGCCCGCGCGCAATCGCGCATATCCGATTGCTGTTTTCCGGCCTTGTCGGCGCCAGTCTTTTATCGTTCTCTTGGGCCTTCGCTCGATTCGATCATTTCCCGCGTCAGAGTTCAGCCGTGATCCCGCCATCCGCGCAGCCAGGCTGGACAGTGCTCCATTGCCTTTGCCCGAGAAAAAGCCGGCCGCCCGCACCGCGCCCGCGCGCGCCGATCGGCCATTGCGCGGCATTGCGCTGATCCTGGCATCGACGGTGTTTCTCGGCACCTCGGACGTGACCGCGAAATATTTGTCGGCGACGCTGCCGTCGATCGAGATCGCGTGGATCAGGTTTCTGATGTTCGCGCTGATCATGGTGCCGGCGATGCTGCCGGGGTCGCCGCTATACGCCTTGCCGTCGGACCGCCGCGGCCTGCAATTGGTGCGCGGCGCAGCGCTGCTGGCGTCTTCGCTGCTGTTCATTTCCGGCCTGCGGTTTCTTCCCATCGCGGAAGCATCCGCGACCAGCTTCGTCTCGCCGCTGTTCGTCACCGCGCTGTCGATTTTCTTTCTCGGCGAAAGCGTCGGCTTGCGCCGCTGGCTTGCGACCGCGATCGGCTTGATCGGCGTGCTGATCATCCTGCGGCCGGGCTCCGGCGCGTTTCATCCGGCGGCGTTTTTTCCGCTGGTGTCGGCGCTGGCCTGGGCCTGCACCCTGATCATGACGCGCATGTTGAGCGGCAAGGAACGCGCCATCACCACCATGACCTATTCGTCGCTCGCGGGCATCGGCATTCTGTCCGCGCTGGTCCCGTTGGTCTGGGTGGCGCCGAGCTGGCACGACATCCTGTTCGGAATCTTGATCGGCATTGCATCGACGGCGGGACAGTGGATCGTCGTGCTGGCCTTTCGTTATGCCGATGCCTCGGTGCTGGCGCCGTATTCGTACACCCAGCTGCTGTGGGTCAGCATGCTCGGCTTCATCGATGTTCGGCGAAGTGCCTGACGTCTGGACCGTGACCGGCGCGGTGTTCATCGTCGCCAGCGGTCTCTACACCGCGCACCGCGAGCGCCTGCGCCACTCGCAGCTTTTGGCGCTTCCGGCCGAGCCGTCTCCGAACGCCTGATCCACGGACGAAATGACCCGCTGAAATAGCCGGGGGCGGGCAGCAAACGTTGCGCGGGAGCAACACCTCGAACGGAAAACCTGCTTTTCAGCGCTTTATCAGGCGATTTGGGCGGGCCATCGGATCCGCCGGTCAACACTGTGCTAGCGTCGCGGCCGGGGTGGCGCCGAAGAGCGCTGGAATACAGGGGCGGCGGGTTTGCGTTTTCGATTGCCATCGCGGGTGCAGCGCCGGCTGCGCCGAAGCGCGGCTGCGCTGACGTCCAGCGTGATTCTGGCCGTCGCAGGCCCGGTGTCGCTGACCCCAGCGCAAGCCCAGAGTTTCACCTGGGGCGGTTTCGGCAGCACGACCAACACGGGCGACTACAACCTCGGCACCAACTGGGCGAATCCGCCCGCCGGCGCGCCGCCGGTTGCCGCCGGCCAATCGGCGATTTTCGATTCCACAGGAATCAGCTCGGTAATTGTGGCTGCCCCCGTCGCGCCGGATTCCTGGACCTTCAACGCGACCGCGCAGCCCTTTGTGATCGGCGGCGCGGCCGTTAATTTCAGTCTGGCGGGAACGAACGGCGGCATCATCGACAACGCCAATTCCGGCCAGACGATTTCGATTTTCAATAATATCGGAGAATTGGTCGCGGGCGTCCAGGTGCAGCAGCTTGGCAGCAGCACATTGGTGCTTTTGGGCAGCAACACCTATTCCGGCGGCACCACTATCAGCGGATTTCGGAACGGTGCAGGTGACCAACAGCAGCGCGGTGGGCACCGGCACGGTGACGCTTTCCGACGGAGAATTTCAGGCCGGCGCGGCGGACCTCACATTCGGCAACACCTTCAAGGTCAACAACACGGCGGCGGGCAGCGCGATCGACGCCAACGGATACGCGCTGACGATCTCCGGCAACATCATGGATGGCAGCGGTGCGGGCAAGCTGACGATTTTGGATTCATCTGGTGGTGGCGTGGTGATCCTCACCGGCACCAATACCTACACTGGCGGCACCTTCATCTGCTCCTGCGGAACGCTGCAACTCGGCACGCTCGCCACCACGGGAAGCATGGTCGGCCCTGTCATCAACGACGGCGTCTTCAACATCGTCAACGCCAACACCAGCGGCATCACGTCGATCAAGACCGATGGCGGCTTTACGTCGTTCTTCGGCAGCAACACCGCGGGCACCGCCAAGCTCGTCAACAAAAATGGCGGATCGACCGCATTTTTCGACACCAGCAGTGCCGGCAGCGGCAACATCACCAATAAAACCGGCGGCACCACGCTGTTCGGTTTTCCGGGCCGCACGGATACCAGCACGGCCGGAAATGCGACCATCACCAACAACGATGGCGGGACCATCTTCGCGGCACTGACCAATGCCGGCACCGCCCATATCACCAACCGCAATAATGGTGGAGCGGAATTCATCGATCTTGCATCGGCCGCGTCCGCGACCATCATCAATAATAACTTCGGTTCCACCGCCTTTGGCCAGTCCGGTGGCGCCGATACGTCAACGGCCGGCAACGCGACGATTATCAACAATTTCCACGGCGAAACCGATTTCAACGCATTCTCCACCGCCGGCAATGCGGTCATCACCACCAACAGTGGCGGCGCCACCTTTTTCTTCGACAACTCGACCGGCGGCAACGCCCAGTTCATCACCATCGGCACCGGCTTTGTTGACTTCTCGGGCAGCCTCGGCCCGAACGGCGACGGCCGGATCGCGGCGGGCTCGATCGCGGGCTCCGGCATCTACTACATCGGCGCGGGCAACACGCTCGTCGTCGGCAGCAATAATCTGTCGACCGCCGTCAGCGGCGTGGTCGCCGATTCCAACCCGTGCGGCTGCTTCCCGGCCGGTCCAGGCTCGCTGGAGAAGGTCGGCACCGGCACGCTGACGCTGTCGGGCACAAACACCTATACCGGCACGACAACCGTGAACGGCGGCGTGCTGGACGTCGAAGGCTCGATAGCTTCGTCCAGTCTCACCACGGTGAATGCCAATGGCGCGCTGACCGGCGCAGGCATTGTCGGCACCGCCACGATCGGCAGTGGCGGCATTTTGCTGCCCGGTAACGGCACGCCGGGTTCTTCGATGACGGTGGCCGGCAACCTCGCGTTCCAGTCGGGCGCGCTGTACCTGGTGCAGCTCAACTCCGTTACCTCGACGTTCGCCAATGTGATCGGCATGGCCACGCTGGCCGGCACCGTCGGGGCGTCGTTCGCGGCCGGCAGCACCGTCATGAAGCAATACAGCATCCTGACTTTCGCCGGTGGCCGCAGCGGCGCTTTTGACGGAGCCGCTGTCATCGGCGGTTCCGGCGGGCTCGTTGCCACGCTGAGCTACGACCCGACCCATGCCTATCTCAACTTTGCGCTCGACTTCGGAGCAACGCCGGGCCTCAACGTCAACCAGCGCAATGTCGGCACTGTGCTGAACAATTTCTTCAATGCCAATGGCGGCATCCCGGCGGCGTTTGCCACGCTGGCGCCCGCAGGGCTCACCCAGGCCTCGGGCGAATTGGCAACCGGTTCGCAGCAGGCCACCTTCGATGCGATGAACCTGTTTCTGGGACTGCTGACCGACCCGTTCATCGACGGGCGTGGTGGTGCCGGTTCGCCTTCCGGCGGCGCGTCGCCATTCGCCGAGGAAGGCGATAGCGCGAGCGCCTATGCCGCGAAGTCGAATGCCGCACGAGACGCCTTCGCCAAATTCCCAACCAAGGCGGACGCCGCGCGCAACGATTTATTCGATCCGCACTGGAGCGTGTGGGGTGCGGCCTATGGCGGCGGCAGCAGCACCGACGGCAACGCGGCGTCGGGATCGAACACGTCAACGGCGCGCGCGTTCGGCTTCGTCGCCGGCGCGGACTATCGGATTTCGCCGGCGACGCTGGCGGGTTTTGCGCTGGCAGGCGGCGGCACCAATTTCGGCGTCAACGGCTCCGGCTCCGGGCGCTCGGATCTGTTCCAGGCCGGCGCGTTCGTGCGCCACAATGTCGGCGCGGCCTATGTTTCAGCTGCGCTGGCCTATGGCTGGCAGGATGTGACGACCGATCGCAGCGTGACTGCGGCGGGCTTCGATCAACTGCAGGCGCAGTTCAACGCCAATGCCTGGTCGGGACGCGTCGAAGGCGGCTACCGTTTTGTCACGCCGTGGATGGGCGGCATCGGCCTCACGCCTTACGCCGCCGCGCAATTCACCACCTTCGATCTGCCGTCTTATGCCGAGCAGGCGCTATCCGGCGCCGGCACCTTCGCGCTGAACTACGCCGCCAAGGATGTCACGGATTCCCGTTCGGAACTCGGCGTTCGCACCGACAGGTCGTTTGCGATGCAGAACGCGATCCTTACGCTGCGCGGCCGCTTTGCCTGGGCGCATGATTTTGACACCGACCGCAATATCCAGGCGGTGTTCCAGACGCTGCCCGGCGCATCCTTCGTCGTCAATGGAGCGGCGCTGGCGCGTGATTCGGCGCTGACCACGGCGTCGGCCGAAATGAAATGGCTGAACGGAATCTCGCTTGCTGCCACCTTTGAAGGCGAGTTCTCCAACGTGACAACGTCCTACGCCGGCAAGGGCATTGTGCGCTACACGTGGTAACCTTCCGTGCTATGAGAGCGGTCCATCACTGACCCGCGGGAGGACGTAGCTTGCGCGCAGCCATTTTCAGGAACGGCGAAATCATCGTCGACACACTGCCGGACCCGAGGCCGGCCGCCGGGCAGGTGCTGGTCAAGACGCTGGCCTGCGGCATCTGCGGTTCCGACCTGCATGCGCGCAAGCATGCCCATCGCATGGTCGAACTTTCCCGGCATTTCCGCGGCCGCAAGCCGATGGACCTCGCCCGCGATGTCGTGTTCGGCCACGAATTCTGCTGCGAGATCGTTGACTACGGCCCGGCCACGCAGCGCAAGCTGAAGCCCGGTACCCGGGTGTGCTCGCTTCCGGCGCTGCTGACGCCGGATGGCCCGCAAGCCATCGGCTATTCCAACGACAATATCGGCGGCTATGCCGAGCACATGCTGCTGAGCGAGCCGCTGTTGCTGGAGGTGCCGAACGGGCTTGCATCGGAGCATGCGGCGCTTACCGAGCCGCTGGCGGTCGGCATCCACGCGGTCGCCAAGGCCAATGTGCGCGGCGACGAGGTGCCGCTGGTGATCGGCTGCGGTCCGGTCGGGCTCGCGGTGATCGCGGCGCTGAAGCTGAAGGGGCTTGCACCCGATCGTCGCCGCGGACTATTCGCCGGCGCGGCGCGCGTTGGCGCTCAGGCTCGGCGCCGACATCGTCGTCGATCCCGCGCGCACGCAGCCTTATGCGACCTGGGTCGAGCACGCCGCGATGTCGCCGGAGCAGAAAGCCGCGCGTCCGCCGTTGCAGGCCATGCTGCCGGCCCTCAAACCCGCGCTGATCTTCGAATGCGTCGGCATTCCCGGCCTGCTGCAGCAGGTGTTCGAAGGCGCGCCGCGCGACGCGCGCATCGTGGTGGTCGGCGTCTGCATGGAAACCGACCGCTCCGAGCCGATGCTCGGCATCATGAAGGAGCTCAACGTCCAATATGTGCTGGGCTACACGCCCGACGAATTTGCCTATTCGCTGCGGCTGATCGCGGAAGGGCAGGTCGACGCGGCGTCGCTGGTGACCGCGACCGTCGGCCTCGACGGCGTCGGTCAAGCGTTCGCCGATCTCGCCAACCCGGAACATCACACCAAGATCATCATCGAGCCGTGGCGGTGACGGTGGCGCGGCGAAGTCCGTGCCGGATGATGGGTAGATACATAACGAGAGGCCGCAACCCCTCACCCGTCTGCGATGCTTCGCATCGCAGCCCCCACAAGGGAGCGGGGAAGGGCGGCGTCTCGACAATAGGATGTCCCTCACACCGGCAGCGCGATCGAATATTTCACCTGGCTCAATGCAAAGCTCGACTCGATCGAGGCGATGCCGTCGAGCCGGGTCAGCTTGTTTTTCAGGAACGCTTCATAGGACGACAGGTCGGCGGCGACGACGCGCAACAGATAGTCGCGGTTGCCGGTCATCAGATAGCACTCCAGCACCTCGTCCCATTTCGAGATCGCTTTGGCAAAGCGATCGAGGTCTTCCTCCTTCTGCCGCGCGAGCTTGATCGAGATGAACACGCTGACATGCAGGCCGAGCGATTTCTGGTCGACGGTCGCGATATAGCGGGTGATCACGCCGCGCTCTTCCAGCAGCTTGACGCGGCGATGGCACGGCGAGACCGACAGGCCGACCTTGTCGGCGAGTTCCTGCATGGTGGTGCGGCTGTCGGATTGCAGCAGGCTGAGGATTTTGCGGTCGATGGCGTCAAGCGTGTGCATTGGGATAAACTCTGGGTAATGGGCTCCTGAGTGGTATTTTATCCCAATTTAAAGGCGTATGTCGCGAAAATTTGAGATTTTTAGCCGCTGCAGCCCCGATAACATCGTCAGGTCATCCCTGAGTCCGGAGGCCGCCATGCCGATCGAGCCCGCACGCCTTGAAATGCTGTCCGCGCTGGCCCGCAAAGTGCTGTGGCTGTCGTCGTGGACCATCCATCACGCCAACCACATCCGGCCCAATGTCGACGGCTTGAAGGTCGGCGGCCATCAGGCCTCGTCGGCGTCGCTCGTCACCATCATGTCGGCGCTGTATTTTTCGGTGCTGAGGCCGCAAGATCGCGTCGCGGTGAAGCCGCATGCGAGCCCGGTGTTTCATGCCATCCAGTATCTGTTCGGCGCACCAGACCCGCGACAAGCTGGAAAATTTTCGCGGCTTCAAAGGCGCGCAGTCCTATCCGTCGCGCACCAAGGACACCGACGACGTCGATTTCTCCACCGGCTCGGTCGGCCTCGGCGTGGCGCAGACGCTGTTCTCCTCGCTGGTGCAGGACTACGTCAAGGCGCATGGCTGGATGAAGGACCGGCCCGAGGGGCGGATGATCGCGCTGGTCGGCGACGCCGAGATGGACGAGGGCAACATCTTCGAGGCGCTGCTGGAGGGCTGGAAGCACGGCCTGCGCAACACCTGGTGGGTGGTCGACTACAACCGCCAGAGCCTCGACGCCGTGGTGCGCGAAGGGCTGTGGGAGAAATTCGAATCCATGTTCCGCAATTTCGGCTGGGACGTGGTGATCGTGAAATACGGCCGGCTGATGCGAGCCGCGTTTGCCGAGCCCGGCGGCGAGGCCCTGAAGCGCTGGATCGATGCCTGCCCGAACCAGATGTATGCGGCGCTGTGCTTCCAGGGCGGCGCCGCGTTCCGCAAGCATTTGCGCGACGAAATCGGCGACCAGGGCGCGGTGTCGCAGCTGATCGAGCGGCGCAGCGACGACGAATTGCTGGAGCTGATGTCCAATCTGGGCGGACACGACATGGCCAGCATGATCGAGGCGTTCGAGTCGATCGATCACGACCGTCCGGTCTGTTTCATCGCCTACACCATCAAGGGCGTCGGCCTGCCGTTCCAGGGCCACAAGGACAACCATGCCGGCCTGATGACGGTCGCCCAGATGGAGAAATGGCGCGGCGCGCAGAACATCCGGCCGGGGCATGAATGGGAGAAGTTCGAGGGACTGGCGCAGCAGCCGGCGGCGCTGGAGGCGTTTCTGGCGGACGCGCCGTTCAACCGCGACGGCCGGCGCCGCCTGACCGCGCCTGTGATCGAGGTGCCGCTGCAGCTTGTCGTTCAAGCCGTCGCCGCGGATGTCGACCCAGCAGGGTTTTGGGCTGGTGCTCAATGAACTGGCGCGCGGCGACACCGAACTGGCCTCGCGCATCGTCACCGCCTCGCCCGATGTCACGGTGTCGACCAATCTCGGCGCCTGGGTCAACCGCCGCGGGCTGTTCGCGCGTGCCGAGAAGGCCGACCTGTTCCGCAGCGAGAAGATCCCCTCGACCTTCAACTGGGATTTTTCGCCGAAGGGCCAGCACATCGAACTCGGCATCGCCGAGATGAACCTGTTCATCCTGATGTCGGCGCTGGGGCTGTCGCATGCCATCAACGGCGAGCGGCTGCTGCCGATCGCCACCCTGTACGATCCCTTCATCCAGCGCGGCCTCGATGCGCTGAACTATGCCTGCTATCAGGACGCGCGCTTCATGGTGGCGGCGACGCCGTCGGGCATTACGCTGGCGCCGGAAGGCGGCGCGCATCAGTCGATCGCAACGCCTCTGATCGGCATGGCGCAGGATGGCCTCGCCGTCGTTCGAGCCGGCCTTTGTCGATGAACTCGCGGTCATCATGGGCTGGGGTTTTGGGCACATGCAGCGCGAAGGCGCAGGCGAGGGCGGATCGGTCTATTTGCGGCTTTCGACCCGCACCCTCGACCAGCCGCAGCGGATCATGACGCCCGATCTGCAAAAGGGCATCACCGACGGCGCCTATTGGCTGCGCAAGCCCGGCGCCGAATTGCGAAGCGGTGATCGCCTATACCGGCGCGGTGGCGCCGGAAGCGATCGAGGCCGTCGGGCTGATCGGCGAAAGCCGCCGGGATGTCGGCCTGCTCGCCATCACCTCCGCCGACCGGCTGCATGCGGGCTGGACCGCGGCGCGAAACCTGCGCCGCGACCGCCGCGGGCTGACCCATCTCAGCCACATCGAAAAACTGCTGGCGCCGCTGCCGCGCGACTGCGGCATCGTCACCGTGATCGACGGTCATCCGGCGACCCTGGGCTGGCTCGGCAGCGTGCGCGGCCACCGCGTCGAAGCGCTCGGTGTCGAGCATTTCGGCCAGACCGGCACCATTCGACGACCTCTATCGCCACCACGGCATCGACGCCAACGCCATCATCGACGCCGCCGAAAGCCTCACCGTGGGGGCGCCGGTGCGGCACCGCAAAATGGCGGTGTGATTTTGGTAAGAGCCCCCACCTCAACACTCCCCCGCAAGCGGGAGAGGGAGCGCGCTGCGATATGTGGCAGACGCCGTGCATCAATAAGCAGAGTTGTGAGGCTTCCGGACTGAGTTTGCGGTGTCCGCGCGCAACAAGTGCTGAGGGCCCTCTCCGCTTGCGGGGGAGGGTCGGGGGTGGGGGCTTTTTAGCTTAGCGGGACCTTTCCAAACGTCAAAATAACAGGCGGCGGTCTTGTTTCATTCATACCACTGATTTTATATGACGCCTCCGCCGCAATGCGGCATCCCGCATATGGCGGGTTCAATTTGTCGGGCTTTCGTGCAAAGATGTCTGCCGAACGCTCCGTTCCCCACCATTCGCTCCGAAATCAAGAGGTTTACGATGGTCAACCGCATGCAATTCTACATCGATGGCGCCTGGGTCGATCCCGCCGTCAAGAAGTCCACGCCCGTCGTCAATCCGGCGACCGAAGAGGCGATGTATGAAATTGCGCTCGGCTCCAAGGCCGACGTCGACAAGGCGGTGATCGCCGCCAGGCGCGCGTTCGAGACCTTTTCGCAGACCAGCCGCGAGGAGCGCGTGGCGCTGCTGTCCAGGATCATCGAGGTCTACAAGACCCGCATGAAGGATATCGGCGCCTCCGTCTCCGACGAGATGGGCGCCCCGCTGCCGATGGCGGAGAAGCTGCAGGCCGGCGCCGGCCTCGGCCACATCATCGCCACGCTCGACGTGCTCAAGAACTATCATTTCGAGGAAACCGTCGGCTCCGCCGTGGTGGTGCGCGAGCCTGTCGGCGTCATCGGCATGATCACGCCGTGGAACTGGCCGCTGAACCAGATCGCCTGCAAGGTCGCGCCCGCGATCGCCGCCGGCTGCACCATGATCCTGAAGCCGTCGCGAATTCACCCCGACTTCGGCGCTGATCTTCGCGGAAATCCTGCATGAAGCCGGCGTGCCGAAGGGCGTGTTCAACCTGATCAACGGCCTCGGCCCTGAAGTGGGCGCGGCCATGAGCGAGCACCCGGACATCGACATGATCTCGTTCACCGGTTCGACCCGCGCCGGCATCGACGTCGCCAAGCGCGCCGCCCCGACCGTCAAGCGCGTCAGCCAGGAACTCGGCGGCAAGTCGCCGAACGTCATCCTCGAAGGCGCCGACCTCACCAAGGCCGTCACCGGCGGCGTGATGCACATGTTCAACAATTCCGGCCAGTCGTGCAACGCGCCGTCGCGGATGATCGTGCCGCTGTCGAAGATGAAGGAAGTCGCCGCCATCGCCAAGGGCGTCGCCGACAAGACCAAGGCCGGCGATCCCCGCGCCGAAGGCACCACCATCGGTCCGGTGGTCAACCGCGGCCAGTGGGACAAGATCCAGGGCCTGATCCAGAAGGGCATCGAGGAAGGCGCCACCCTGGTGGCCGGCGGTCCCGGTCTGCCGGAAGGCGTCAACAAGGGCTTCTATGTTCGCCCGACCATCTTCGCTGACGTCACCGAGAACATGACCATCGCGCGCGAGGAAATCTTCGGGCCGGTGCTCGTGGTCATGGGCGCCAAGGACGAGGAAGACGCGGTCAGGATCGCCAACGACACGCCGTACGGTCTGGCGGGTTACGTCTCCGCCGACACCGTCGAGACCGCCCGCAAGGTCGGCCGCCGGATCCGCGCCGGCAACGTCAACCTGCAGGGCGTGCCCAACGACCGCACCGCGCCGTTCGGCGGCTACAAGCAATCCGGCAACGGCCGCGAATGGGGCAAATACGGCTTCGAAGAGTTCCTCGAGGTCAAGGCGATCGCCGGCTTCAACGCCGCGTAAGTTTTGCGACGACGGCAGCGCCGGGGCGGGATATCACATCCCGCTCCGGCGTTTTGCATTTTAGGCTCGCTTCGCTCGCAATGACGGACCAATGTCGCCCTATCCCCCCAGCGCGCCCTGGGTGTTGACATACAGCGCATAGATCGACTGGCTCGCGGCCATGAACAGCCGGTTGCGCTTCAATCCGCCGAAGCAAAGATTGGCGCAGCGCTCGGGCAGTGCGATGCGGCCGATCAACGCGCCGTCGGGCGCGTAGACCACGACGCCGTCGAGTTCGGGATCGCCCATGCCCCAGCCGCACCACAGATTGCCGTCGATGTCGCACGCATGCCGTCGGGTGTGCCGGGGCCGGCGTCGACGAACAGGCGCTTGTTGGAAATCTTGTCGCCGCCGGGCGTCACGTCATAGGCTAGAATCTTGCGGGTCGGCACGCCGCGGGATTCGATGATGTAGAGGATCTTCTCGTCCGGCGAGAAGCAAAGTCCGTTCGGACCGAGAATGCCTTCGGCGACGATGCTGGCCTTGCCGGTCGCGCCGTCGATCCGATAGACATTCATGTCGATTTCGGATTCGGCCTTGTAACCTTCGTAATTGCCGAGCAGGCCGAAAATCGGATCGGTGAACCAGATCGAGCCGTCGGACTTCACCACGACGTCATTCGGCGAATTCAGCCGCTTGCCGTCGAACGAGTCCATCAGCACCGTGATCGCGCCGTCATATTCGGTGCGGATGACGCGGCGTCCGCCGTGCTCGCAGGTGATCAGGCGGCCCTGACGGTCGCGGGTATGGCCGTTGGCGAAATTCGACGGCTTGCGGTAGATGCTGACCGCGCCGGTCTCCTCTTCCCATTTGAGGATGCGGTTGTTGGGAATGTCGCTGCACAACAGATAGCGCCCGTCGCCGAACCACACCGGGCCTTCGGCCCAGCGCAACCCCGTGGTCAGCCGTTCCACCGCGGAAAGTTTCAGCCAGTATTTCTCGAACCGCGGATCGAGTGCGTGAATCGCCGGATCGGGATAATAGGTCGCCGGCTGCCAGCCGGCTGGTCGGGACCTTGTTTCGGACATTTGCTGTTCTCGTTATTGCGTTTCCTCGCGTTCTGGTTTGCTATCATTGTCGGCCGACGACCGCAAATCGGCTGCAGAAACGAGGGATGAAATGCCACGCATATTGATGACCGGCGCGTCGGGGGGAATCGGCACCAGTTTGCGAAAACTGTTGCCGCCGATCTATCCGGATCTGCTGTTGAGCGACCTGAAGGCGCCCGCCGATCTCGGGCCTAAAGAGAAGTTCAAGGCGGCCGATCTGTCCGATCTTGCGCAGGTCGAGGCGATCTGCGAGGGCGTCGACGGCATCCTGCATTTCGGCGGCTTTTCGGTCGAAGGCCCGTGGGACGCCATCCTGCAGTCCAATATCATCGGCTGCTACAATCTGTTCGAGGCGGCGCGCAAGACAGGGCGTCAAGCGCATCGTGTTCGCGTCATCGAACCACGCGGTGGGCTTCTATCCGCGCCATCACCGAATCGGAACCGACGTGACGCCGCGGCCGGACAGCCGCTACGGCGTCAGCAAGGTGTTCGGCGAGGCGGTGGGCGCGCTCTATGCCGACAAGCACGGACTGAAGCGTGACGTGCATCCGGATCGGCAATTTCGGCGACA
Organism: uncultured Alphaproteobacteria bacterium; assembly: GCA_963734795.1. Lineage (GTDB taxonomy): Bacteria > Pseudomonadota > Alphaproteobacteria > Rhizobiales > Xanthobacteraceae > Bradyrhizobium. The sequence goes on along the minus strand of CAVTIW010000001.1, from coordinate 276,366 downwards.
AGCCGCTGGATCATCGCCGGCTGTCGATCTGGCTCAAGCCGGAAGACCTGGTGCAACTGTGCCGGATCGGGCTCGATCATCCCGATATCCATTTCGAGGTGTTTTACGGCGCGTCGTACAATGAGCGCTCGTGGTGGGACAATCACCGCGCCTACGACCTCGGCTATCGTCCGACCGGCCGCGCTGAGGATTTTCGCGAACACGCTTTTGCCGAGCAGGCCAGGATCGGGCCCGATCCGGTCGGCGATTTCTACCAGGGTGGCACGTTCTGCGGCATGGAGTTTGACGGCGACAAGAGCAGGATCGTGGACTGGAGATAGTTAGCCACCAATGTCATTCCCCGATGTGCAATTGCACATCTGAGGATGCGCTGCACTTGCAGCGCAGGTCCGAAATCCATACTCCCGTCGTGGTTATGGATTCCCGGCCCGCTTGTGCAAGTGCGCGTCCGCGCCGGAATGACGACTTCATGTTGGACGTGCGCCGACGTAAGGTGGCTGCAGAAAAAAGGAAATTCAGATGGCTGACGGGTTGCGCAAGGGTCTGACGAGTTACGGCGACGCTGGATTCTCGCTGTTCCTGCGCAAGGCCTTCATCAAGGCGATGGGCTATTCCGACGACGCGCTGAACCGGCCGATCGTCGGCATCACCAATACCTACAGCGACTACAATCCCTGCCACGGCAACGTACCGCAGATCATCGAGGCGGTGAAGCGCGGCGTGATGCTGTCGGGCGCGATGCCGATGGTGTTTCCGACCATCTCGATTGCGGAGAGTTTTTCACATCCGACCTCGATGTACCTGCGCAATCTGATGGCGATGGATACCGAGGAGATGATCCGCGCCCAGCCGATGGACTCGGTGGTCGTGATCGGCGGCTGCGACAAGACCTTGCCGGCGCAGATCATGGCCGCGGTCAGCGCCGACCTGCCGACCGTGGTGATCCCGGTGGGACCGATGGTGGTCGGACATCACAAGGGCGAGGTGCTCGGCGCCTGCACCGATTGCCGCCGGCTGTGGGGCAAATTCCGCGCCGGTGAAATCGACGAGGTCGAGATCGAAGCCGTCAACGGCCGTCTTGCGCCTTCGGTCGGCACCTGCATGGTGATGGGCACCGCCTCGACCATGGCCTGCATCACCGAGGCGCTGGGCCTGTCGCTGCCGATGAGCGCGACGATCCCGGCGCCGCACGCCGAGCGGTTTCGTTCCGCGGAAGCCAGCGGCAGGGTCGCCGCGGCGATGGCCATGGCGAAGGGGCCGCGCCCCAGCGAATTGCTGACCAAGGCGGCGTTCAGAAATGCGCAGGTGGTGCTGCAGGCGATCGGCGGATCGACCAATGGCCTCATTCATCTGACCGCGATCGCCAACCGCACCGAACATCGCATCGATCTCGAGGCCTTCGACCGGCTCGGCCGCGAAGTGCCGGTACTGATCGACCTGAAACCGTCAGGCGCGCATTACATGGAGCATTTCCATCATGCCGGCGGCGTGCCGAAACTGATGGCGCAGCTCGGCGACCTGATCGATCTCGACGCCAGGACCATCACCGGCGCGACGCTTGCGCGACGTCGTCGCCGGCGCCGAAGAGGTGCCGGGACAGGATGCGATCCGTCCGCGCGACAATCCGATCAAGCCGGAAGGCGCGATGGCGGTGCTGCACGGCAATCTCGCGCCGCGCGGCGCGGTCATAAAGCATTCGGCGGCGAGTCCGAAATTGCTGCAGCATACCGGCCGCGCCGTGGTGTTCGAGTTCGGTCGAGGACATGACGCTGCGGGTCGACGATCCCGATCTCGACGTCAATGCCGACGACGTGCTGGTGCTGCGCAACGCCGGACCGAAGGGCGCGCCGGGCATGCCGGAGGCCGGCTATCTGCCGATCCCGATGAAGCTGGCGCGCGGCGGCGTCAAGGACATGGTGCGGATATCGGACGCGCGGATGAGCGGCACCGCGTTCGGGACCATCGTGCTGCACATCACGCCGGAATCCGCCGTCGGCGGTCCGCTGGCGCTGGTCAGGAATGGCGACCTGATCCGGCTCGACGTCGCCGGGCGCAGCATCGATCTGCTGGTCGACGCCGCCGAGCTTGAAAAGCGCCGCGCGGCACTGGCGCCCGCGACGACGCCGGAGTGGGCCAGGCGCGGCTACGCGCATCTGTTCAACGAGACCATTTTGCAGGCCGACGAAGGCTGCGATTTCGATTTCATGCGCGGCAAGGGCAAAGGGTAGCTACGCCATCGTATGTAGCAACACTCACGGTAAAAGCGCTTTCCGCCGCGTCCCGTCATTGCGAGCGCAGCGACGAAGACCTTCCGATTCCGCCTTTTGATACCAGTCTTCGCACGGGCGCGCGGCCGTGAGCGCGCCGGTTGTCCTTGGGCTGATGTCATTTTGCTTTCTGTTTTTCGGCTATCTCGGCGTGCCGGTGCCGTTCTCGCTGATGGCGGGCGTGTTCGTCGGCGCGCTGCTGACCGACGTTTCGCTGGCGGCGATCATCCAGAAGGTTTTCGATGGCGTGGATTCCGAGGCGCTGCTGGCGATCCCGTTTTTCCTGCTGGTCGGCGAGTTCATGAGTTCGGCCAATGTCGTGGTGCGAATCGCCAATCTGTCGCTGTCGCTGGTCGGGCACATCAGGGGCGGGCTGTCGCAGGTCGTGGTCGTCTTCAGCATGTTTTTCTCGGAGATGTCGGGATCGACCACCGCCGACGTCGCCGTCATGAGCCGCGCGCTGGGTGGTCCAATGAAACGCGAAGGCTACAGCCCCGCCTTCATTGCGGCGATCATCGCCTCGGCTTCCACCATCGCGGCATTGGTGCCGCCGAGCATCACCGCCGTGGTCTATGGCGCGGTCGGCAACGTCTCGATCGCCGGGCTTCGCCATCGTGATCGCCGACTGGATCACCTCGATCGCCGGCAGCGAACCGCATTACATGATGCTGCTGCTGGTGCTGCTGTTCACCGTGGTCGGCGATTTCATTGAGCCGGTGCCGACCATCATCATCTTCATGCCGCTGGTCAACGCGCTGACGCAGGCCGGCGACATCAACGGCGTGCATATGGGCGTGGTGCTGATCGCCACTTTGGCATTCGGTCTGATCACGCCGCCCTACGGGCTGGTGCTGCTGATGGCATCGAAATTCGTCGGCGTCAGTTTCGGCAAGGCGCTACGCGCTGCGCTGCCGATCTATGTGGTGTTTCTGGTGACGATCTGCTTCACGATCTATTTCCCGAAAGTGGTGCTGTGGCTGCCGAAGCAGGTAATCCCGGAATCGGTCGGCTGCTTCAAGTCGCCGGCGGGAACGGGGTATATCTGCCCGGATTGAACGGCGATCGCACACAAACCAACGTCGTCCCCGCGAATGCGGGACCCATGCGCAGTGTCGGTAATGATATGGAAGGTGATAGTGACCTTTGGACCGTCTCGTCGCAACAAAGGCCGCCAGGGGTTATGGGTTCCCGCGTTCGCGGGAACGACTTGCGGTAATGATCCCGCTACTTCCCCTTGTTCGTGAACTTCTTCACCGCGACGCGGAATTCGTCGGTGCGCATGGCGTCGATGATTTTTTCTGCTTCGGCGTCGAGTTGCTGCCGATCGAGGTGACGGCCGCCTGATAGACCAATGCTTTGGTGCCAGCGATAGCGGCCGGCGGTTTTGCGCCAGCCGTTTCTGCCAACTTTCGCGTGGTCGCCCTTCAGCTCTGCCGCCGGAACTACTTTTGCGACCAGACCCCAATCATAGGCCTGCTGCGCCGAAAAGCTGTCTTCGGCAAGAAATATCTGCAGCGCACGGCGGACGCCGACGCTGCGCGACCATGCCAACGGTGCTGCCGCCGTCCGGCGACACGCCGATCTTGGCGTAGGCCGGCGTGAAGCGGGCATCGTCGGCGGCGATGCAGAGGTCGGCGACGAAGGCGAGCGACCATGCCCGCGCCGGCCGCCGAGCCGTGCACGCTGGAAAGCACGATCTTCGGCATCCGCCGCATTGTCGTCGATGAAGGCGTGGTAATGCTGCAGCAACTCGCCGACCACCGGCGCGATGGTATCGGCGGCTGCGGCGGCGCCAATGGTTTGCAGATCGCCACCGGCGCAGAATGCGCGGCCTTCGCCTTCGATCACCAGCACCCTTATCTCGTCCGACGCCTCGACCTCCGCGCCGAGCTGTTCGAGCTTTTTCGCGATCGAAAGATCGATCGAGTTGAAGGCGGCGGGCCGGTTGAGCGTGATGGTGGCGACCGGACCCTCGATCCGGAGCAATGCCGGATCGTCGGGCAGGGAGGCGGTAACGTGTGTTGACATATCAGAAGACCCGCTGTCGGAAGGTGGCCAGCATTTAAATAGCAGAAGGCAAGGGGTGACAATCCCCGGCGAAGTCGGCAAAATGCGACTCGACGGCCGAGCGGATAACCGCATCGCAACAACCCGGAGCGGGAGCAGGCGTGGTGAGCATGGATACGACAGTCAGCCATCCGGTTTCCAGCGTCGATCCGTTTTCGCACGCGTTCCTGCACGATCCCTATCCGCAACACGAAGCGATGCGCGAGGCGGGACCGGTGGTGTGGCTGGAGCAATACGGGATCTGGGCGATGGCCCGGCACCAGGAGGTCCGCGACGCCCTGACCGACTGGCAGACCTATTGTTCGTCGGCCGGGGTCGGCTTGAGCGATTTCCGGAAGGAACCGCCATGGCGTCCGCCAAGCATCATCCTGGAAGCCGATCCGCCGCTGCATACCCGCACCCGCGCGGTGCTGACGCGCATCCTGTCGCCGGCGGCGATCAAGATCTTGCGGGAGACCTTCGAGCGCGAGGCGGAATTGCTGGTCGCACGGCTGGTCGAACAGCGCGAATTCGACGGCATTGCCGATCTGGCCGAGGCCTATCCGCTCAAAGTGTTTCCGGATGCGGTCGGGACTTTCCGAGCAAGGCCGCGAGAACCTGCTGCCCTATGGCAGCATGGTGTTCAACTCGTTCGGTCCGCGCAACGACCTGTTCGAGCAAGGCGATGGCCAACGCCGGTCCGGTGCGCGACTGGATCATGTCGAAATGCAGCCGCGCGGCGCTGGCGCCGGGCGGATTGGGCATGCAGATTTTTGAAGCCGTCGATGCCGGCGAACTGACCGAGGACCGAAGCCGGCATGCTGGTGCGCTCGTTCCTGTCGGCCGGTATCGACACCACGGTCTACGGGCTCGGCAACGCGCTGCACTGCTTTGCCAGTTATCCCGAGCAATGGACCATCCTTCGCGAAAACCCGGCGCTGATCCGCGGCGCCTTCGAAGAAGTGTTGCGGTTCGAGGCGCCGGTGCAGACCTTCTTCCGCACCACCACCAGGGCGGTCGACGTCGCCGGCGTGCGGATGGGCGACGGCGAGAAGGTGCTGCTGTTTCTCGCCGCCGCCAACCGCGATCCGCGCCGCTGGGACAAGCCCGATACGTTCGACGTCAGGCGCCGCGCCACCGGCCACATGACCTTCGGCACCGGCATTCATGGCTGCGTCGGGCAGGCGGTGGCGCGGCTCGAAAGCGAGGCGATCTTCGCCGCGCTCGCCAAGCGCGTCGTGTCGTTCGAACTGACGGGCAGAGCCGACGCGGCGGCTGAACAACACCCTGCGCGGGCTCGACACCCTGCCGCTTCGCGTCGTGCCGGCCTGACGCGAATGACGCAGGGACCAGTTCTGATCGTCGGCGCCGGCCATGCGGGCTTTCAAGCTCGCGGCATCGTTGCGGCAGCATGGCTACGGCGAGCGCATCTGCCTGATCAACGACGAGGCGCATCTGCCGTATCAGCGGCCGCCATTGTCCAAGGCCTATCTGAAAGGCGAGGGCCGTCCCGACAGCCTGATGTTCCGGCCCGACAAGTTTTACCGCGACCAGAACATCGATCTGATCGCCGATCGCGCCGTCTCGATCGATCGCGCGGCGCGCAGGCTGCTGCTCGCATCCGGCGCGTCGCTCGATTATGGGCATCTGGTGCTGGCCACCGGCGCGCGCAATCGCCTGCTCGACATCCCCAACGCCAATCTCCGGGACGTGCGCTATCTGCGAACCCTGGATGAAAGCGAGGCGTTGCGGCAGCGGATCACGTCGGGGCAACGTGTCGTCGTGATCGGCGCCGGGTTCATCGGCCTGGAATTCGCCGCGACCGCCCGCGCCAAGGGCCTCGAGGTCGATGTGGTCGAACTCGGCACCCGCGTGATGGCGCGCGCGGTGACCGCGGAGATCTCGGAATTTTTTCAGGACCGGCACACCGCGGCGGGGATGCGCATCCATCTCGGCGTGCAGGCCACCAGCATCGAGAGCGACGGTGCCAACGTCACCGGCGTCAGCCTCAGCGACGGCCGGCATCTTGCCGGCCGACCTCGTCGTGGTCGGCGTCGGCGTGTTGCCCAATATCGAACTGGCCGATGAAGCCGGCCTGCCGGTCGCGGCGGGAATCATCGTCAACGAGCAATTGCTGACGTCGGATCCGGATATCTCGGCGATCGGCGACTGCGCGCTGTTCGCAAGCCCGCGCTTCGGCGGCTCGCTGCGGCTGGAATCCGTGCAGAACGCCACCGATCACGCCCGCTGCGTCGCGGCGCGGCTGACCGGCGACGCCAGGACCTATGACGGCCTGCCGTGGTTCTGGAGCGATCAGGGCCCCGACAAGCTGCAGATCGCAGGTCTCACCACCGGCTATGATCGCGTCGTGGTGCGCGGCGATCGCGGGCAGGGATCGTTCTCGGCGTTCTGCTACAAAGCCGGACAGCTGGTCGGCATCGAGTCGATCAATCGCGCGTCGGATCACGTGTTCGGCCGGAAACTTCTCGGCATGAACCGCTCGATCGAACCGGAACAGGCGGCGGATCCGGGCTTCGATCTGAAGGCGGCGCTGGGTTAGGTTGGATTTTCTGCCATCTGCATCCAGCATTTCGGTGTCCCGGCGGAACGCCGGAACAACGCGAGGGCGGCCTGGTTAGGCCCGAACTCGAATTCCTGCCTGACGGCTTCGATGTCGGCAAGCGTCGGCAATCCGGCCTCGTTGCCGAGACGCTGAATCTTGTAGGTCGATGCCGCGCGCGCGAAATCGAAATGGTCCTGCCAGCCTTTGCCGGGATTGTTGAGATACGAAAAGACATAGGCGCCGTGGAACACGTCGCCGGCGCCGTTGGTATCGAGCACGCGCTCGCGCGCGATCGGCAGCGCGGGCAGCGTGCGAACGGCCCCGGTCTCGTCGTACCAGAGCAGGCCGCGCTCTCCCATGGTGACGCCGCCGACCCGGCAGCCGCGGCTCTTGAGATAATCCAGCATCTTTTCCGGCGTCAGGTCCATCTGCTCGCACAGCCGTTCGGCGACGATGGCGACGTCGATGAATTCCAGGAGCTCGTGGGTGTTGGTGCGCAAGCCGCCGCCATCGAGCGAGGTCAGGATGCCGGCCTCGCGGCACAGCTTGGCATAGTGGATCGCGGCGTCCGGCTGATGACCGTCGACATGCAGCGCGCGGCAGCCGTTGAGGTTCAGCATCGGGAACGGATGGATGTGCTCGTCGTCGCGGCAGCGCACGATCGCCCGCTTGCCGTCCTTCGGCATGATGAACGACAGCGACGAGGAATTGACCTTGCGCGGATGGATCGAGATTCCGTACTTCGCGCTCATGTCCTGAAACATCCGCCCCAGCCAGTCATTGGCGACGGTGGCGATCAGGTCCGGCACGATACCGAGCTTGGCGCAGCAGAACGCCGCCGTGACGGCGTTGCCGCCGAACGACACCGCATAGGCCGAGGCGACATGCTTCTCGTCGCCGGTCGGCATGTGGTCGGTAATGAAGGTGACGTCGATATAGGTCTGTCCGATGAAGAGGGCCTGCATCATGTGTCCGTCATGGCTGAAGGGGTGGTCCCGGCCGGCGTCATACAGTAGCACCGGTTATCGACAGGATATTCGCTAAAATTATTCGCAATGGCTGTCGCCGTAATCGCTTGAGATAACCCTGTGGCGGGACTACGACCGTAGTCCGGCAAAGCCGGCCTGCCGCGTCGGCCCAACTCGATGCGGCTGTCCGGGGTTCCTGAAGAGAACAGGGAGGGAACGATGACCGTCTATTCCGGTCCGGTGTTCGACATGGCGGTCAACCAGTTCGAGGTGATCGCCAATCATCTGTCGATCCCGATGGACGAGCGCGACCGGCTGCTGCTGCCGAAGCGGGCGATCACCGTGTCCTGTCCGATCCACCGCGACGACGGCTCGATCGCGGTGTTCGAGGGCTATCGCGTGCAGCACCATCTCACCCTCGGTCCCACCAAGGGCGGCACCCGGTTTGCCCCCAGCGTCGACATCGGCGAAGTGGCCGCACTGGCGATCTGGATGAGCTGGAAATGCGCGCTGGTCGGCTTGCCCTATGGCGGCGCCAAGGGCGGGGTCACGGGTCGATCTCTCGACGATTTCCAAACGCGAACTGGAGGCGCTGTCGCGGCGCTATATGCAGGAGATGATTCCGTTCGTCGGTCCGCATACCGACGTGATGGCGCCGGACATGGGCACCAACGAGCAGGTGATGGCCTGGTTCATGGACACCTATTCGATGTATCAGGGACGCACGGTGACCGAGATCGTCACCGGCAAGCCGGTCGCGTCCGGCGGCACGCTGGGCCGGCGCGAAGCCACCGGGCGCGGCGTCGCGCATCTCGCCAGGCGGGTGATGAAGGAACGTGCGATCGATCTGAACAACGGCACCGCCGTGGTTCAGGGCTTTGGCAATGTCGGCTCCTATGCCGCGCTCGGATTGCATCAGTTCGGCCTCAAGGTGATCGCGGTCAGCGATCACACCGGCGCGCTTCATGACCCGGCCGGCCTCGATATCCCCGCGCTGATGCGGCACGCGAGCGAGCACGGCAGCATCGCCGGGTTTCTCCAGCCAGCTGCAATTCGATCCGGCGCAAATTCTGACGCTGCCCTGCGACGTGCTGGTGCCGGCGGCGATGGAGCGGGTGATCGACGCGCGCGTCGCGGAAAACCTGAAGTGCCGGGTGCTGGCGGAAGGCGCCAACGGCCCGACCACGCCGGACGCCGATCTGGTGCTGGAAAAACGTCAGCGATGAGATTTTCCTGATACCGGACATTCTCTGCAATTCCGGCGGCGTCGTGGTCAGCTATTTCGAATGGGTGCAGGATCTGCAGCAACTGTTCTGGGAAGAAGAGGAAGTGACGCGGCGCGAATACCACATCCTCGATCGCGCCTTCGACCAGATGGTGACGCGCGCAAAAGCCGACAAGATTTCCCACCGCACCGCCGCGATGGCGATCGGCGTGGAAAAGGTCCGCGCCGCGAAGACCACGCGCGGGCTGTTTCCGTGATCACCGGGCTCGATCACGTCGTCGTTCTGGTCGGCGATATCGAGGCCGGCGCCGCGGCCTACCAGACGCTGTTTGCGCGCGCGCCGGCGTGGCGCAACAGCGGCGACGGCGCCGACCGCGTGCTGTTCACGCTCGACAACATGACGCTGGAGCTGATGTCGCCGAGCGGCGACGGCGCGGCCGCGGATCGGATCCGCGCGGTGCTTGCCGCGCAGGGCGAGGGGCTCGCCAGCATCTGTTTTCGCACCGGCGACATCGCGAAGATGCATCGCAGGCTCGACCGGCTCACGCTGAAGCCGGAGCCGGTCGCGGAGGCCGAAAGCCGCGATGCGACGACCGGCGCCACGCTGTCGTGGAAGCGGACCCGCGCGGCGACCGACAGCCACGCGCGGGGTGCGGCTGTTCTTCCTTGAACTGGCGAAAGAACGCCCGCTCTCGGTCGCGAACCGCCGCCGCATCGATCACCGCGATGGACCATGTGGTGATCTCGACCGCCGATCCGGAACGGGCCGCCGCGCTCTACGGTGCGCGGCTCGGGCTCGACATGGCGCTGGACCGTTCGCATCCGGACTGGGGCCGGCTGATGTTCTTCCGCTGCGGCGATCTCATTGTCGAGGTCGTGCAGCGGCCGGGCAAGGACGGCACCGGACAAGGCGCATGACAGGCTGTGGGGCCTGAGCTGGCGCGTCGCCGATATCGATGCGACGCGGGCGCGGCTGGCGTCGGCCGGCGTCGATGTGTCCGACGCGCGCGCCGGCCGCAAGCCCGGCACCCGGGTGCTGACGGTGCGCAACGGCACCTGCGGCATCCCCACGCTGCTGGTGGAGCGGACGGCGCGGCCTGATCCTGGATCCGCTGTTCTCACGGCGACGACCGGATCGCGCCCGCCGGGCGCGGGACGATGTGCCATGCGAGTCGTTCTCAAACCGCGCCGCGCATGCTACATCCGATCTTTCCGGCATCATCGAGCGACTGATTTGGCCAAGGCAAAGCGAATTTTGAAGTGGCAGCGCGATCCCGAGGGGATGCGGCTTCGCATTCTCGAGGCCGCCAAGCAGGAATTTGCCGCCCACGGCCTTGCCGGCGCGCGGGTCGACCGCATCGCGGCCAAGGCCGGCGCCAACAAGCGCATGCTGTATTATCACGTCGGCAAGAAGGACGATCTCTATCTCGCGGTGCTCGAAGGCGCCTATGAGAAGATCCGGGTCGAGGAGCGCGGGCTCGATCTGGAACATCTCGATCCGCCGGACGCGATCGAGCGCCTGATCGGCTTCACCTGGAATTATTTCATCCGCAACCCGGAATTCCTGGCGCTGCTCAACACCGAAAACCTGGCGCGGGCGCGTCATCTCAAGCGCTCCACCAAGGTCAAATCGATGCATTCGCCGTTCGTCGAGATGATCCGCACCGTGGTGACGCGCGGCGTCGAAAGCGGCGACTTCCAGGTCGCAGTCGATCCGGTGCAGCTCTATATTTCGATCGCGGCGCTGTGTTTTTTCTACCTGTCCAACAGCGCGACCCTGAGCGTGATTTTCGGCCGCGACCTCCTGAAGAAGGAGGCGAAGGAGGAGCGCCTCGACCATATGGTCGCGCTGGTGCTGGCGGCCCTGACCGGAAAAGACTCTTGGCAAGAACAAGGCGCCGCGGCTGCGCGCTGCGGCACATTCGGACGCCTGAGCGAAGATGTACCAAGCTAGCCACGTCATGGCCGGGTTTATCTCGAATGCCGCAAGACGTGGATGCCGGGGACATCTGGCGCGAAGACGCGCGGAGCCTGTCATCGGGCCGCGCTGTGCGCGGACCCGTTGGCGCTTTTGCACGGGCATGACGGTGAGAGGCCCAATTTGTCGCCTGAAGAAGCTAGACAGTATTTATCCAACGGGTTAATTTGTGCTCAAAAGCAAGCGATGCGGGAGAGAAAATTGGTCGAGCCGAAGGGCCCCGGGGGCGTGTCGAAGGCGCTGAACGCGGCGTGGATTCGACCCTTTTTGTTCCTGATTTTCATCGTGGTCGCCTGGGATGTGGCGATCCGGTTGTTCCGGATTCCGCCCTATCAAATCCCCGCGCCGGGCGACGTGGTGCTGGTGCTGTGGCAGGATTGGCCGGAACTGCTGCGGCAGGCCTGGCCCACCACCTATGCCACGATATGCGGCTTCCTGCTGTCGGCGGCGTTCGGGATTCCCGTCGCGATGCTGATTGCGGGATCGAAGACGGTGGAAAGCTACGTCTATCCGCTGCTGGTGTTCTCGCAATCGGTGCCGAAGATCGCGATCGCACCGCTGTTCGTGGTCTGGTTCGGCTTCGGCATCATCCCGAAAGTGATTTCGGCGTTCCTGCTCGGGTTCTTTCCGGTGGTGGTCTCGGCGGTGCAGGGGTTCAAATCGGTCGATCCCGACATGGTCGATCTGGCGCGCGCGATGCAGGGCAGCCGCTTCCACGTGTTCTGCGCGGTCAATCTGCCGCACGCGATGCCGGCGATCTTCTCAGGCCTGAAGGTTTCGGTGACGCTGGCGGTGGTCGGCGCCGTGGTCGGCGAATTCGTCGGCTCCAATTCCGGCATCGGCTACGTGCTGCAGCGCTCGATCGGTACCTTCGACCTGCCGACCATGTTTGCGGCCTTGGTGATCCTGGCGCTGCTCGGCGTTATCCTGTTCTGGATCGTCGACCGGATCGAACGCTTTGTGATTCCCTGGCATGTCAGCCAGCGCGAGGACATTATTTTCGCGGCGTGAGCGGCGAGAGAAACATAGGCCGTCATTGCGAGCGCAGCGAAGCAATCCATAGTCGCCAGCGAAGAATGGATTGCTTCGTCGCTACGCTCCTCGCAATGACGGAAAAACAAAATTAAGGGAGGATAACATGGTGCGTTTGCTGACGGCGCTCTCGGCGGGTTTGATCTGGACGGCGCTGGCGGCGGCGCCCGCCGCGGCCGCTGACAAGGTCGTGCTGATGCTGAACTGGTATGTCTATGGTGAGCACGCGCCGTTCTATTACGGCAAGGCCAAGGGCATCTACGCCGCCGAAAATATCGATCTCGAGATTCAGGAAGGCCGCGGCTCCGCTGCGACCACGCAGGCCGTCGCGGCCAGGACCGCCGACTTCGGCTATGTCGACATCCCCACCATGATGCGCGCCGCCGTCAAGGGCGCGCCCGTAATCGCCACCGGCGTGCTGCTGCAGACCAGCCCGATGGCGGCGATGGGCTTTGCCGACAGGAACATCCGCAAGCCTGTGGATATCAAGGGCAAGATCGTGGCGATCACGCCGGCGGATTCGATGACGCAGATCTGGCCGCTGTTCCTGAAGAAGACCGGCCTCAGGGAAGGCGACTTCACCACCGTGGCCGGCGACGGCCAGACCAAGCTGAACGCCGTGATCAACGGACAGGCCGATCTGCTGCTCGGATACGTCATGGACCAGTCGATGAAGATCAAGGACGCCACCGGCAAGGACGTCTATCCGATCAAATTCGCCGACTACGGCATCAACATGGTCTCTTCCGGAATCATCGCCAACACCGACTACGTCAAGGCCAATGCCGATCTGGTCAAGCGCTTCATGTCGGCCACCACAAAGGCGGTCGAAGCCGCGGAGAAGGATCCGAAAGCCGCCGCGCAGTCGATCCTCGACGCCAACCCGAAGGGCGGCAAGATCGATACCCTGACGCAGGGTTTTGAGCTGACGATCCCGCTGTATCGCACGCCGGAAACCAGGGGCAAGCGGCCGTTCCAGGTCACCGATCAGAACATGGCCGACAGCGTCAACCTGTTGGTCGAGTATGGCGGTCTCGATGCCAAGGCCAGGGATAATCCCAAGGCATTTTACACCAACGATTATCTGCCGAAATAGGCGCACCGTCATTGCGAGCCAACGGGTCGGCGCGAAGCGCCGCCCGATGACAGGCTCCGCGAAGCAATCCAGGAAGCCAGAACGAGTCTGGATTGCTTCGTCGCTTTGCTCCTCGCAATGACGGCTCCTCAAATGGACTTTGCTGAATGAACGCAGCGAACAAAACCTCAGGCCTTGGCCCATCCGGCGCGCATCTGCGCCTGGTGTCCGACCGCGCCGCCGACGCCGCGCCGGGAATTCAGCTTTCCGGCGTCTCCAAGACCTATCGGTCGCACGACGGCGACGTGCCGTCATTGCGCCCGCTGGACTTTTGCATCAACGCGGGCGAATTCTTTGTCGTGGTCGGACCGTCCGGCTGCGGAAAGTCCACGCTCTTGAAAATGATTTCCGGACTTCTGCCGCCCTCGACCGGCGAGATTTTCGTCGAGGGCGAGCGGGTGACCGCTCCGCACGGCAATGTCGGGATCGTGTTTCAGAATTCGCTGCTGCTGCCGTGGCGCAATATCCTCGCCAACGTCATGCTGCCGATCGACATGAAGCGGCTGCCCCGTGATCACTATCTTCCGCGCGCCAAAGCGCTGCTGAAGCTGGTCGGGCTCGAGGGCTTCGAGAACAAACTGCCCTGGCAGTTGTCGGGCGGGATGCAGCAGCGGGCGTCGATCTGCCGGGCGCTGGTGCACGATCCCAAGATCATGCTGATGGATGAGCCGTTCGGTGCGCTCGACGCCATGACCCGCGAGCGCATGAACGTCGAACTGATGCGGATTCAGCGCGAAACCGGCAAGACCGTGCTGCTGATCACCCACTCGATTCCCGAAGCGGTGTTGCTCGCCGATCGCGTGCTGGTCATGACCGAGCGGCCCGGGGCGATCGCGGCGATCTACGACGTGCCGCTGCCACGGCCGCGTTCGCTCGATGTGATGGCGGATCCGGTGTTCACCGAACTGGTGCAGCGCATCCGCAAGCACTTCTTCACCCAAAGCGCGCTGGATTGAGGCAACGCCATGCCGCCACGTATCGCCGTGCGGGACATCGCATTTTTTGAACGCCCGGTTCGGTTTACCAGGCCGTTCCGGTTTGGCGCCGTGGTCATCAATGCCGCGCCGCAGGCGTTCGTGCGCGTCAAAATCGAGATCGAAGGCAAGGGCACTTGCGTCGGCGCCAGCGCCGAAATGCTGGTGCCGAAATGGTTCGACAAGCGTCCGCATCTTTCGCCGGAACAAACCGTTGCGGAATTGCGGCGCTCACTCGAAATCGCGCGAAGGCTCTATCTGGCCGGTTCGGGGTTTGAGACCGCGTTCGGCCTGCATGCCGGGCGCCTCGCCGCGCAAATCGAGGCCTGCGCGGGCGAAGATATCCCGCCGCTCGCCGCGGCCTACGGGCCGACTGAAATCGACAAGGCCGTGCTGGATGCGCTGCTGCGTGGCCTCGGGGTGAATTTCTTCGACGGCATGGCCGGCAATATCGCGGGGATCGAGGCCAGCCTGACGCCCGATCTGCGCGATGACGATATCGCGCAGTTTCTCGCCGGGCGCCAACGGCTGGAACGCGTCGCGATCAGGCATACCGTCGGCCTCGACGATCAGGTCGAGGGGCCGGGCGGCGTCGCCGACACGAAAGAAAATACCGGCGCCCGCTATTTCAAGCTCAAGCTCAATGGCGATCCGGAAGCCGACGCCGCGCGCCTGATCCGGATCGGCAACGAACTCGCCACGCTGCCGCATGACTACGGCGTCACGCTGGACGCCAACGAGCAATATGCCGATCTCGCCGCGCTTGGCGCTCTGGTTGATCGGCTCGATCGCGACAGCGCGCTAACGCCGATTGCGGCAAAGCTGCTGTACATCGAGCAGCCGATGCCGCGCGACACCTTCAGGCAATCGCCGCTCGGCGTGCTCGCGGCGCGCGATTTCATCATCGACGAGGCCGACGATTGCTACGATGCATTCCCGGCGGCCCGCGCGCTCGGCTATCGCGGCATTTCGTCGAAATCGTGCAAGGGAATCTACAAGTCGATCGTCAACGCAACGCGCGCCGCCAAATGGAGCGCGGCGAGCGAGAAATTCTTCATCACCGGCGAAGACCTGACCTGTCAGGCCGGCCTCGGCGTGCAGCAGGATCTTGCGCTTGGCGCGTGGATCGGCGTCAGCCATGCCGAGCGCAACGGCCATCACTATGTCGACGGTTTCGGTGAGGCGCCCGCCGCCGAGGCGCAAGGCTTTCTCGCCGCACATCCCGATCTCTATGTTCGCGACGGCAACGCCATCCGGCTGTCGATCCACCACGGCGATCTGCTGACGGGATCGCTGACTTCGCCCGGTTTCGCAACCGGCGTGCATCCGGACTGGTCGGCGTTGTCGCCGCTCGAACAACCAAAAGCAAAAACCCTGCAGGAGCAAATCATATGACGACGCAACGCCTCGGCATCATCATGAACGGTGTCACCGGCCGCATGGGACTGAACCAGCATCTGATCCGCTCGATCATCGCGATCCGCGATTCCGGCGGCGTGCTGCTGGCGAATGGCGACCGCATGATGCCGGATCCGATCCTGGTCGGCCGCGACGCCGACAAGGTCGAGCGTCTGGCCAAGCGGTTCAACGTGCAGCGCTGGACCACCGACCTCGACAACGCGCTGACCGAGAACAGCGACAGCATCTTCTTCGACGCCGCGACCACGCAGGCGCGGCCGTCGCTGCTGACCAAGGCGATCAATGCCGGCAAGCACGTCTATTGCGAGAAGCCGATCGCGACCAATCTGGACGAGGCGGTGGCGGTGCTGCGGCTTGCCAACGAGAAAGGAGTCAAGCATGGCACGGTGCAGGACAAGCTGTTCCTGCCGGGCCTGAAGAAACTGGCGTTCCTGCGCGATTCCGGCTTCTTCGGCCGCATGCTCTCGGTGCGCGGCGAATTCGGCTACTGGGTGTTCGAAGGCGGCTGGCAGGAGGCGCAGCGGCCGTCATGGAACTACCGCAGCGAGGACGGCGGCGGCATCATTCTCGATATGGTCTGCCACTGGCGCTATGTGCTCGACAATCTGTTCGGCGAAGTCGAAAGCGTGAGCTGTCTCGGCACCACGGATATTCCCGAGCGCTGGGACGAGAAAAACAAGAAGTACACCGCGACCGCAGACGATTCCGCCTACGCCACCTTCCGGCTCAAGGGCGGCGTGATCGCGCACATCAACATGTCATGGGTGACGCGGGTCTATCGCGACGACCTCGTCACCTTCCAGGTCGACGGCACCCACGGCTCGGCGGTGGCCGGGCTCACCGATTGCGTGATCCAGGCGCGGCAGGCGACACCGCGGCCGGTATGGAATCCGGACGAGAAGCGCACCCACGATTTCTATGCCGACTGGCAGAAGCTGCCGGAAAACGCCGTCTACGACAACGGCTTCAGGGAGCAGTGGGAAATGTTCATTCGCCACGTCTGCGAGGATGCGCCCTATAAATACACGCTGCTGGAAGGCGCCAAGGGCGTGCAGCTGGCGGAATGCGCGCTGCTGAGCTGGCGCGAACGGCGCTGGATCGACGTTGCGCCGATCAAGGTCTAGGGGATCAGAACCATGAACAAGCCGGTTTTGCCCGTTTCGTCGCTGTCGCTGCAATTGCCGAACGCCGATCGCAGAATCGAGACCTACCGCCTGGCGGCGTCGCGGACGTTTCCGTCAAAACTCCAGGGCCCGCTGAACCGCGTGGCGTTTTCCGCAGCCCATGTGGTGGCCGATCCGCTCGCCGACGTCGATCCGTGGCTGTCGGCGGCGGTCGACTGGGACCGGACCATCGCGTTTCGCGAGCACGTCTGGGACCTCGGCCTCGGCGTCGCCGAGGCGATGGACACCGCCCAGCGCGGCATGGGGCTGGACTGGCCGACCTCGCTGGAACTGATCCAGCGCTCGGTCAAGGCAGCGAAGGCGAGGGGCGATGCGCTGGTGTTTTCCGGCGCCGGCACCGACCAGCTCGCGCCGGAAGATGCCAAGACCGTCGACGACGTGATCCGCGCCTATGAGGAGCAGATCGGGCGGATCGAAAAGGCCGGCGGACGCATCATCCTGATGGCGTCGCGGGCGCTGGCGAAAATCGGCCGCAGCCCCGATGACTACGCCAAGGTATACGATCGCGTGCTGTCGCAGGTGCGCGAGCCCGTCATCATCCACTGGCTCGGCGACATGTTCGATCCGGCGTTGGCGAATTACTGGGGCACGCTCCAGCCTCGACCAGGCGATGGATGTCGCGGTCGGCGTCATCAACGCCAACGCGTCGAAGGTCGACGGCGTCAAGGTCTCGCTGCTCGACAAGCAGCGCGAGATCGACATGCGCCGTCGCCTCGCACCCGACGTCAAGATGTATACCGGCGACGACTTCAATTACGCCGAACTGATCGCCGGCGACGCCAAGGGCTTTTCGCATGCGCTGCTCGGCATCTTCGATGCCATCGCGCCGGCGGCGTCCTACGCGCTGTCGCAGCTGGCTGCCGGCGACATCAAGGGCTTTCACGACGTGCTGGGGCCGACGGTGCCGCTGTCGCGCCATATCTTCAAGGCGCCGACCCGGTTCTACAAGACCGGCGTGGTGTTCATGGCCTATCTCAACGGCCATCAGGATCATTTCACCATGGTCGGCGGCCAGGAGAGCACGCGCTCGACACTGCATCTCGCCGAACTGTTCCGGCTCGCCGACCAGGCGGGCTTGCTGGCCAATCCGGAACTGGCGACGCGGCGCATGAAGGCCGTGCTCGCGCTGCGCGGCATCGAAGCGTGATGCGGGATTTTTCGACCGATCATCGCTGGCTGTCATTGAACACCGCGACGGTGCGCAAGCAGGGTGACCTGGCTGACATCGTCGAGGCCTGCGCGCGGCATGGCATCCGCGCCATCGATCCGTGGCGCGATCAGGTCGCTGCAATCGGCCTCGATCGCGCGGTGCGTGCGGTGCGCGACGCCGGGCTGGAACTGTCGGGCTATTGCCGCGGCGGCATGTTCACGTCGGACGCCGCGCATCGCATGGAGGCGCGCGACGACAACCGCCGCGCGATCGATGAGGCCAAGGCGCTGGGCGCGCCCTGCGTCGTGCTTGTGGTCGGCGGGTTGCCGCAATATTCGCGGCCGGGCAGCGCAGCCTCCAGGGATATCGCCGGCGCGCGGACGCAAGTCGACGACGCCATCGCCGAAATGCTGGTCTTTGCGCGCGAGGCGCGGATGCCGTTGGCGATCGAGCCGCTGCATCCGGCCTATGCCGCCGACCGCGCCTGCGTCAACACGACGAGGCAGGCGCTCGACATTTGCGACCGGCTGGATCCGCAGCGCACCGGCGCGCTGGGCGTCGCGCTCGACGTCTATCACATCTGGTGGGACCCGGAATTGCTGCCGCAGATCGTTCGTGCCGGCAAGGACCGGCTGCTGGCGTTTCACGTCTGCGACTGGCTGGTGCCGACCAAGGACATTCTCAACGACCGGGGCATGATGGGCGACGGCGTGATCGACATCAGATCGGTGCGGTCAGCGGTCGAGGCGCAGGGCTTTGCCGGCTATTGCGAGATCGAGATTTTTTCCAGCGACTGGTGGGAAAAGCCGATCGACGAGGTCTTGCAGATCTGCATCGAGCGGCACCGGTCGGTGGTTTGAGAGTTTGAGAAAAAATCGTATTGGTGGACACGGCGCAGATGCGCCTTTGCCCACTTACGTTTGAGGATGCGATATGGATTTCGAGCAGCTCGTCAACACCCGCCGAAGCGTGCGTGGTTTCAAGGTCGATCCTGTGCCGCGCGCCGTGATCGAAGCGATCATCGAGGTCGCCAAGCGGGCGCCGTCTTCCATGAACACCCAGCCCTGGCATGTCCACGTATTGACGGGCGAGCCGCTGGAGCAGGTCCGCCGCCGCAACATGGAAGAGATGATGGCCGGCGCCAAGCCGAAACGCGACATCGTTTCGCACGGTGAATATCAGGGCGTGCATCGCGGAAGGCAGGTCGACATTGCCAAGAAGCTGTTTGGCGCCATGGGGATCGCGCGCGACGACAAGCCGATGCGGCAGGACTGGGTTCTGCGGGGCTTTCGGCAATTCGATGCGCCGGTATCGTTGGTGCTGACCTACGACCGGATTCTCGACCCCGGCGCGGTGTGTCACTTCGATCTCGGCGCGCTCTGCTACGGCATCGTGCTGGCCGCCTGGGACCGCGGCCTTGGGTCCGTGATCAATGGCCAGGGCATCACCCGGTCGGATATCGTGCGCGAGGTCGCTGGTATTCCCGAGGACGAGGTCATCATGACCTGCGTCGCGATGGGATATCCGGATGATAATTTTGCCGCCAACGCCGTCACCTCCGACCGCGAGGCGCACGGCGATTTTGTTCGTTATGTCGGGTTCGGCGATTAGGGTGCGGCCGGCTTCGAGCCTTTAAAGTTCAGATTTCAAACTAGGATCCGACCATGCATGGCACGCTCAAAAATCCGCGAAACCGAACCCGGCCGCCGCGCACCGGCTCGCCGTTGAGCGCGTAGCCGGGAAACCGCGTCAGGAATCGCGAGATCGCGATCGCGCCTTCCAGCCGCGCCAGCGCCATCCCGGCGCATTGATGTGCGCCGGTGCCGAAGGCGAGATGCCGGTTCGGGCTGCGGCCGATGTCGAGATGTTCGGGATCGGCGAATTGCGCGGGATCGCGGTTGGCGGCGCCGATGCACAGCGTCACCGGCGTGCCGGCGGCGAGCGTGATGCCGCCGAGTTCGACCGGCTCGGTCGTCATGCGGTTGCCGAGCTGGTTCGAGCTTTCATAGCGCAGAATTTCCTCGACCGCGGTCTTGATCAGACCGGGATGTTCGATCAGCCGCTGCTTCTGCGCGGGATTTGCCGACAACGCCACCAGCCCGTTGCCGATCAAATTGGTGGTGGTCTCATGGCCGGCGTTGAGCAGGAAGATGCAGTTGTGCAGCAATTCCTTTGCCGTCAAGCGCTCGCCATTGTCCTCGCCCTGGATCAGCCGGGTCAGCACGTCGCGTTCGGGATTGCCCGGTTTGTCCCGCCGTCGCTCGACCAGGATTTCCAGATAGGCCAGAAAATCCTGCACCGCGGTGTTGCCGCGGGCGAACGCCTCGGGTCCGATCACCGGTTCGAGCGCGCCCAGGATCGCCAGCGACCAGTCGCGCAAGCGGTTCGCGCTCCTCCACGGGCACATCGAGCAGATTGCCGATCACCTGGATCGGGATCGCGGAGGCAAAATCCCCGATCAGCTCGACACTGCCTTTGGCGGCGAGCGCGTCGAGCAGCCGATCCACCAGGGCGATCAGGTCCGGCTCCATCCCGGCGATCGCGCGCGGCGACAGCGCGCCCATGATCAGCCGCCGCACCCTTGTGTGCGCCGGCGGGTCGTTGAAGACGAGGCTGGTGGTGTGGTGCTCGTAGAGCAGCGAATTGCCGTATTTCGGCGGAAACTCGCGCTTCTTGTCGGAGCTGAACAGCTTGGTGCTCTTGTAGGCGCCGACCAGATCGTCATAGCGCGTCAGGAAATAGGAGCCATTGGGCATGCGCTTGACCGGCTCATGTTCCCGCAATGCACGATAGGTCGGGTAGGGGTCGGTATAGAATTCCGGGGTCAGTTTCTCGATGTCGAAACTTGCCGCCAGCTCTCGCGCGTCACATTCATGCTGCCATACTCTTTGGTGGAGACCGATATGCCGTTTTTGCTCTTTTCGAAACCGCGGCCGGCTTCTACAGTCCCGCACCGAAATACCGAACCGTTAACCGACTGGAAATGGAAATGCACGCCCGCGCCGATGCCCCTGCCGAAATCCAGCCTTCCTGGCCGGAGGATATTTTTGCGATTTTGCAGCGCTTCGACGTCCGTCAGGTGCCCTATGTGCCGGATGCCGGGCATTCGCAGCTGATCGAACGCGTGCTGGGCGCGCCCTCGATGCGCGCGGTGCCGCTGACGACCGAAGAAGAGGGCGTGGCGCTTTTGGCCGGCGCCTGGGCCGGCGGCCAGCGCGGCGTGCTGCTGATGCAGTCGAGCGGCGTCGGCAATTGCGTGAACATGCTGTCGCTGACCCAGATTTTCCGCTTGCCGTTCCTGACGCTGGTGACGATGCGCGGCGAATGGGGCGAATTCAATCCCTGGCAGGTGCCGATGGGCTCGAGCACAGCAGGCGTGTTCGAACTGTCCGGCATCAAGGTGTTGCGGGCCTCGCATCCGGAGGAGGTCCGCGAGGTTGTCGAGGCCGCGGCGGGGCAGGCGTACAATGCCTGCACGCCGACCGCCGTTCTGTTGTCGCAGCGCCTGATCGGCGCCAAGGTTTTCATCAAATGAGCAAAGCAAATCTTCTCGAACGGCGCAGCGTCGTCTCCGGCCTGCTGGCGGAGCGCAAGGATGCCATCGTGGTCGGCGGACTAGGCGCCTCGACCTATGATATCGCCGCCGCCGGCGACCACGACCGTAATTTCTATCTGTGGGGCGCGATGGGCGGCGCGGTCATGATCGGCCTCGGCATCGCGCTGGCGCAGCCCGACCTGCCGGTGGTGGTGATCACCGGCGATGGCGAGATGCTGATGGGAATCGGGAGTCTGGCGACCGTCGGCCTGCAAAAGCCCGGAAATCTCACCATCGTCGTGCTCGATAACGAGGTCTATGGCGAAACCGGCGGACAGGCGAGCCATACCGCGGCCACCGTCGACCTCGTCGGCGTGGCGCGGGCCTGCGGGATAGCGGACGCCCGTGCGATCGCCACCATGGCCGAGATCGAGGGCTTTATGCCCTTGATGCAGGACCTCTCGAGCGGGCCGCGCTTTGCCAGCATCAAGATCGACAGCGCCAATCTGGAGCGCGTGCTCGCCAGCCGCGACGGCAGCTTTATCGTGACGCGAATCCGCGGCGCCCTCGGGTTTGGCCCGATCTAGATCCCGATAGAAGCGAGTGCACCGCAGCAGGTTCCTTGACATTTGCCGGAGGTGAGTGCTTACTCACGAGCATGAGCACCTTGCGCATGACCAGCGATCTGCGGCGGCAATTGATATTGAGCGCAGCCAAGCGTTGCTTTGCCCGTCACGGCTTCGCGGGGACCACGACCAAAAGCGTCGCGGCGGCGGCCGCCATTTCCGAGGGTTTGCTGTTCAAGCACTTCCCGACCAAATCGGCGCTGTATGCGGAGATCCTGGCCGAGGAGTGCGAGGCCGATCCGGATTTGGCGTATCTGCGTGGGCAACAGCCCTCCACCGCAACGCTGGTCGTGCTGGTCAGGGGCATGGTCCGGCACTTCATGCAGATATCGGACGGGCCGGACGAACAGGAAGCCCAGCGCATCAGGCTGATGGCCACCAGTCATCTCGACGATGGAGAATTCGCCCGCCTGCTTTACGCCAAGGTGAAAAATTTGATCGGGCCGGTGTTTACCGCGTCGCTTGATCGCGCGGTGGCGGCCGGCGATGCTTCGCGCATCGGAAGCGATTCGCTGAATTTGTTCTGGTTTGCGCACCACACCGTGCTAATGGCGGCGCTGGCGAGACTTCCGGTCGTCCCCTGCCTTTCTTACGGCGACGCTGCCGATCTCGAACGGCAGCTTTGCGAATTTATTCTCCGCGGAATTGGACTCAAGGAAACCGCTGTTGCATGCCATCTGGATCGCGACCTGTCGCTGAATCCGGGGCATCCGGTAATTGCAGAAGGTGCATGACATGAACATTGTGACCGAACCCAATATCTCGGGCCGGGTGATTGCCGAAAAGCCGCGCACGCGTCCGGTTCGGATGGTGCGCTGGTTCATCATTGTCGGGTTGCTGCTGGCGCTGCTGGTCGGCGGCCTGGTCGGCTTCAATGCCTTCCGCAGCCACATGATCGCGCAGTTCTTCGCCAATATGAAGCCGCCGCCGTCGACGGTGACCGTCGCCGAGGCCAAGTCCGAGGTGGTTCCGAATCTGTTGACGGCGGTCGGTGATCTCGCCGCCGTACACCAGGTCAACGTCACCTCCGATGTCAGCGGGCGCATCACCGACATCATGTTTACCGCCGGCGCCACCGTGAAGGCGGGAAGTCCGCTGGTGCAGTTGTTCGACGCCCCCGATCAGGGCGATCTCGCGAGCTTCAAGGCGCAGGCCATCGTCGGGCAGCTGTCGCTGGATCGCGCCAAGCAGCTTGCCGCGCGTCAGTTCGGTCCGCAGTCGACGGTCGATACCGCGCAGGCGGCGTATGACGAGGCCACCGCCGGCATTGCCAAGACCGAGGCGATCATTTCGCAGAAGCTGGTGCGCGCGCCGTTCGACGGCGTGCTCGGCGTCCGCCATGTCGAGGTCGGCCAGTTCCTCACCGCAGGCACCATGATCGTGACGCTGACGGACCTGTCGCAGATCTATGCCAACTTCACCACGACGGAAAAGGAAAGCGCGACGCTCAAGGACGGGCAGACCGTTCGGGTCGTGGTCGACGCCTATCCGGGCCGGGTTTTCGAAGGCAAGATCACCACCATCGAACCGCAGATCAACACCGACACGCGAAACATCCGCATTCAGGCCACCATCGCCAATCCGGATCACGTGCTGAAGCCCGGCATGTTCGCCACCACGACGGTGGTGCTGCCGGACAAGTCGGCGGTAGTCACCGTTCCCGAGACCTCGGTCGACTATACGCTTTACGGCGACTCGGTTTTTCAGATCATGGAAAAGAAGGCGGATGACGGCACCACCAGCCTGACCGCGGTCCGCACCTTCGTGCGGACCGGCGATCGCATCGAAGGCCGCGCCGTGATCACCAGCGGCCTGAAGCCGGGTGATCGGGTGGTCGCGGTTGGACAGCTGAAATTGCAGTCGGGCTCGGCGGTCGCGATCTCGACCGATCCGCCGCCGCCGGTGCCGGCCCAGCCGCCGCTGAACTGAA
Source organism: uncultured Alphaproteobacteria bacterium (assembly GCA_963734795.1). Classification (GTDB taxonomy): domain Bacteria; phylum Pseudomonadota; class Alphaproteobacteria; order Rhizobiales; family Xanthobacteraceae; genus Bradyrhizobium. The sequence goes on along the minus strand of CAVTIW010000001.1, from coordinate 252,334 downwards.
CTTGAGGGGCTGCGCGATCGATCGCAGCCCGGCCGCTATTTGATTTTTCGCGTTTTCGCTTCGGACCGGTCGCCGGTCCGGCAAGATGCATTACGGAGCGCCTGCGATGGCCTTAACGGATATTTTCATCAAGCGCCCGGTGCTGTCGCTTGTCGTCAGCCTGCTGATCCTGCTGATCGGCTTCAAGGCGGCGACCAGCCTGCCGATCCGGCAGTATCCGAAACTGTCGAACACGGTGATCACCGTGACCACGGTCTATCCCGGCGCGTCGCCGGACCTGATGCAGGGCTTCATCACCACGCCGATCGAGCAGGCGGTGGCGGCCGCCGAAGGCGTCGACTACATGACGTCGGCCTCGACGCTGGGCCAGAGCCTGATTTCGGTTTACATCAAGCTCGATGTCGATCCGAACCAGGCGCTGACCGAAGTGCTGGCGAAGGTGAATTCGGTCAAATATCTGATCCCGAAAGAAGCCAACGATCCGATCATCCTGAAGTCCACCGGCCAGACCACGGCGGTGATGTATATCGGCTTCTCCAGCGACGAACTGTCGGGCTCGGCGATCTCGGATTACCTGACGCGCGTGGTGCAGCCGATCCTGTCCACCGTCGACGGCGTGGCGTCCGCCGATATTCTCGGCGGCCAGACCTTTGCGATGCGGCTGTGGCTCGACCCGGAGCGGATGGCGGGTCGTGGCGTATCGCCGGACGACGTCCAAAAGGCGATCCTGGCGAACAACTTCCAGGCTGCGGCCGGCCAGACCAAGGGCTATTTCATCATCTCCAACGTCACCGCCAATACCGACCTGCAGAACGTCGATCAGTTCAAGCGCATGGTGGTCAAGGCCAAGGACGGCGGCTTTGTGCGGATGCAGGACATCGCCACCGTCGAACTCGCCGCGCAAAGCACCGACGCCAGCGTTGCGTTCAGCGGCGAGCACGCGATCTTCATCGGCGTGCAGGCGACGCCGCTGGGCAACCCGCTCAACATCGTCACCGGCGTGCGCGCGCTGTTCCCCGAACTGGAACGCAACCTGCCGCCGTCGCTGAAGATGAAGGTCGCCTACAACTCGACCAAGTTCATCCGCTCCTCGATCGACGAGGTGGAGAAGACCCTGATCCAGGCGGTCGGCATCGTCATCGTGGTTATCTTCCTGTTCCTGGCGTCGTTCCGCTCGGTGATCATCCCGGTGGTGACCATTCCATTGTCGCTGATCGGCGTCTGCAGCCTGATGCTGATGATGGGATTCAGCATCAACCTGCTGACGCTGCTGGCAATGGTGCTGGCGATCGGCCTCGTGGTCGACGACGCCATCGTGGTGGTGGAGAATATTCACCGCCATCTGGAGGAGGGCAAACCTCCGGTGCAGGCCTCCTTGCAGGGCGCCCGCGAAATCGTCGGCCCGGTGATTTCGATGACCATCACGCTGGCCGCGGTGTATGCGCCGATCGGCTTTCTTGGCGGCCTGACCGGCGCGCTGTTCCGCGAATTCGCCTTCACGCTGGCCGGCTCGGTGATCGTGTCCGGCGTGATCGCGCTGACGCTGTCGCCGATGATGTGCTCGGTGCTGCTCAAGCAGGAGCATGGCGGCTGGTTTGCCCGAAAAGTGGATATGGTTTTCGGCGCCACCACCCGCTGGTACGGACGGCAGCTCGACCGCACCCTCGACTACCGCCCGATCACCGCGATGTTCGCCATCACCATCCTCGGCCTCGTGGTGTTCCTGTATCAGCACACCTCCAAGGAGCTCGCCCCGGAAGAGGATCAGGGCATCGTGTTCTCGGTGGTGAAGGCGCCGAAATACGCCAACATCGACTACACCGATTTCTACGGCGAGAAACTCGACAAGGTGTTCGCGAGCTTTCCCGAAACCGATCTGCGCTTCGTGATCAACGGCACCAACGGACCCAGCAACGGCATCGCCGGCATGCTGCTCAAGCCATGGGACGAACGCACACGTTCATCGATCGCGCTGAAACCGCTGGTGCAGGCGAAGCTCAGCAAGATCGAGGGCGTTGCCGCCTTCGCGTTCAACCTGCCGCCGTTGCCCGGCGGTCCGGGCGGACTGCCGGTGCAGATGGTGATCAATTCCACCAACGGCTTCCAGGCGGTCTATGAGCAGATGGTCAAGCTGAAGGACGCCGCGCGCAAGAGCGGCCTGTTCATCGTCACCGACAGCGATCTCGACTTCAACCAGCCGGTGGTCCGGTTGAAGATCGACCGCACCAAGGCCAACGATCTCGGCATTACCATGCAGAGCATCGGCAATACGCTCGCCACCCTGCTCGGTGGCAACTATACCAATCGCTTCAACCTCGAAGGGCGCTCCTATCAGGTGATTCCGCAGGTCCCGCGCGGGTTGCGGCTGTCGCCGGAGTCGCTTGCGGGTTACTATGTGCCGACGGTGGCCGGGCAGCAGGTGCCGCTGTCGACGCTGGTGTCGGTCGAAACCGGGACCGATCCCAACGCGCTCACGCATTACAACCAGTTGAACTCCGCGACCTTCCAGGCCGTGCCGATGCCCGGGGTGACGGTCGGCCAGGCCGTCGAGTTCCTTGAAGCGCAGGCCAAGCAGCTGCCGGCCGGATTCAGCCACGATTATCTGGCGGATTCCCGGCAATATGTGCAGGAAGGCAATCAGCTCGCGGTCGCGTTCGGTTTCGCGCTCATCATCATCTTCCTGGTGCTGGCGGCGCAGTTCGAGAGCCTGCGCGACCCGCTGGTGATCATGATCAGCGTGCCGATGGCGATCTCGGGCGCGCTGATTCCGTTGTTCTTCGGCATGGCGACGGTCAATATCTACACCCAGGTCGGGTTGCTGACGCTGATCGGCCTGATCAGCAAGCACGGCATCCTGATGGTCGAGTTCGCCAACGAACTGCAGCTCAATGAAGGCCTCGACCGGCGCTCGGCGATCGAGATGGCGGCGCGGGTCCGGCTGCGCCCGATCCTGATGACGACCGCGGCAATGGTCACAGGCTTGCTGCCGCTTCTGACCGCGAGCGGGGCGGGCGCCGCCAGCCGGTTCTCGATCGGCCTTGTCGTCGTTTCCGGCATGTCGATCGGAACTCTGTTCACCCTGTTCGTGCTGCCCGCGGTCTATGTGGCGATCGCCACCGACCACAGGGCGGGCGCCGAATCCCAAAGGGCCAAGGAGATCGAGGACTTCGATCTCGGTCCGAAGGCGCTCAAGGCGTCTTGAGCCAGGACAGCGCCACGCACGAGGCGGCGTCATAGGCGTTGGCGCTTTCGCATGGTCTCGTGATATCCTGCGGTGATCGGCGCCTTTCTGCGTGGCGTCCAAAAGCAGGATGCCGTGATGCAGCGACGCGAATTTTTGGCGCTTCTCGGCGGGGCGGCGCTGGTTGACCCGCTAAAGGCGTCGGCGCAGAGGCCGGGCAGGATCTATCATCTCGGCACGCTGCATCCGGCCGCGCCGCTGACCGACGCCAGTCCATTCGGAAAGATCGTGACCAAGGCGCTGGCCGCGCGCGGTTATATCCTTGGCCAGAACCTGACCTTCGATGCCTTCGGCGCGATGGGAGATGTCGCAAAACTCCCCGCACTGCTGCAGGAACTGAAGGCGCGCAACGTCGATGCCATTATCGTCGTCGGCTATCCGGCGGCGCTGGCGGCGATGTCGACGGGAATTCCGATCGTGGGCGCCGTCGGTCTCGGCGACCCCGTGGAAACCAGGATGATCGAGAGCCTGGCCCATCCGGGAGGCAACATCACCGGTATTTCCGACGTGGCGACGACGCTCACCACCAAGCGTCTGTCGCTGTTGAAGGAACTGTCGCCAAAACTTCTGAAGGTGGCGATGCTCTGGAACAAGGATGATCTCGGCATGACGCTGCGCTACCAGGCATCGGCGAAGGTCGCGCAGGAGATCGGGATCACGGTGCAGGCGCTCGGCGTGCGCGAGCCCGACGATTTCAACGAAGCTTTCGCTGCCATGAACAACGATATGCCGGATGCCATTCTGATGGTCGCCGACGCGCTCACCACGCTTAACCGTAAACGCGTATTCGAATTTGCCGCCGCCCACCGATTGCCGGCGATCTATGAATACGACTTTCTGGTTCGCGACGGCGGCCTGATGTCGTACGGACCGGATCTGACGGAATCGTTCGAGCGCGCGTCGGCATTGGTCGACCGCATCTTCAGGGGCGCCAAGCCCGCCGACCTGCCGTTCGAGCAGCCGACGCGCTATCTGTTCGTGATCAACCTGAAGACGGCGAAATCGATCGGCCTCGAAATTCCTCCGACCTTGCTCGCGCTCGCCGACGAGGTGATCGAATAAGGCGGCGCGACTTCATCGCCGCACTTGGGGGCGTGGCGGCAGCGTGGCCCCTTGCCCAATGCACAGCAGGCCGGCCGTATTCCACGGGTCGCCGCCCTGTGGCCCTTCGAGGAGAAAGACAGCGACGGGCAGGCGGTATTTGCGGCGTTTCGCGAGGGACTTTCGGGACCTCGGCTGGGCCGACGTCCGCATTGAAAGTCGCTGGAGCGGCGGCAATATCGAGCGCACCCGCGCCTTTGCGGCAGAACTGGCGGGACTCGCGCCGGATGTCATTTTCGCCTATTTCAATGCGCAACCGAGGTGATCGAGTGATCTCCCGCACTGCGGCAAGAGACAACGCCTCCTGTTCTTGCTAAAACGCGCTGGATGAGCATTTCCCTCCATCCCGACGCGCCACAGGGCCGAACGCTGGCGGCGCCCCTGTGGCGGGCGCGGTGCCGGAGGCCAAGCCTTCGGCCTCGAAAATCCGCAGCCGCCTGTTCACCAAATATGTCGCGCTGTTCGTCGCGGTGGTCGGTGTCGCGCTGCTGTCGAACGGGATTTTCGAGGTCTTCTTCTACTACCGTGAGCACAAGGCGGCCCTGATCCGGATTCAGCACGAACAGGCCGAAGCGGCGGCGGCGAAAATCGGCCAGTTCATCAAGGAGATCGAAAGCCAGCTGGGCTGGACCACCCAACTGCCGTGGTCCGCGGGCTCGATCGAACAGCGCCGGTTCGATGCCCTGCGGTTGTTGCGGCAGGTGCCGGCCATCACCGAACTGGCGCAGGTCGATTCGTCAGGCAAGGAGCGGCTGCGGGTGTCGCGCCTCGCCATGGATGTGGTGGACAGCGGGCTCGACCTCTCCAAGGACCCGAAATTCACCGAAGCCGTCGCCCACAAGGTCTATTACGGGCCGGTGTATTTCCGCCGCGAGTCCGAGCCCTACATGACGCTGTCGCTGGCCGGCACCCGCAAGGACGCCGGCGTCAGCATCGCCGAGGTCAACCTGAAGCTGATCTGGGACGTGGTGTCGCAGATCAAGGTCGGCGAGGATGGTCATGCCTATGTGGTCGGCGAGCAGGGACGCCTGATCGCGCATCCGGATATCAGCCTGGTGCTGCGCAATACCGATATGTCGAAGCTGCTGCAGGTGCAGGCGGCGCAGTCCGGAACCGCTGCCGCCAACGCCGAGGGATTGCAGGGAACCAGGAATATCCAGGGCCAGGAAGTTCTGACGGCATCCGCGCCGATCGCGCCGCTAGGATGGACCATGTTCGTCGAGCTTCCGGTCCAGGAAGCCTACGCGTCGCTATACCAGGCGTTGCAGCGCCTTGCCATTGTGCTGCTGGGGGCGCTGATCTTCGCGGTGCTGGCGGGGGTGTTCCTGGCCCGGCGCATGGTCGGCCCGATCCAGGCCTTGCGCGCCGGCGCCGAGCGCATGGGCGGCGGCGATTTCACCCAGCGGATTTCGATCAACACCGGCGACGAACTCGAGGGTCTTGCCGACCAGTTCAACGACATGGGCGCGCGGCTGCAGGAATCTTATGCGGATTTGGAAAATAAGGTCGAACAGCGGACCGCTGAACTGAGCGAAACGTTGCAGCACCAGACGGCGACCTCCGAGGTGCTGCAGGTCATCAGCTCGTCGCCGGGTGAACTGGAGCCTGTGTTCCAAACGATTCTGGCGAGCGCGACCGATATATGTGAAGCCCAGTTCGGCAATTTGTTTCTTTATGAAGGTGAAGGCTTCCGTCTCGCTTCGATACTAAATCTGCCGGCAGCCTTTGCCGAAACCTTTTCCCACAATCCGATCGTCTTCCCGCCGCCGACGGATCCGTTGGGCCGGCTCGCTCTGAGCCGTCAGCCGATTCATGTCGCAGACGTCACCCAGGAGCCGGATTATGTGGCGGGTTTCCCGCCGATCGTGCAACTCGTCAAACTCGGCGGCGCCCGGACTGTCTTGCTTGTGCCGATGCTGAAGGAGAACAGGCTCGTCGGCGCGATCGCAATTTTCCGGCAGACCGTTCGCCGGTTTACGGACAAGCAGATCGATCTGGTGACAAGCTTCGCCAATCAAGCGGTCATCGCCATCGAGAATGCGCGCCTGCTTAATGAATTGCGCGAACGCACCGACGATCTCAGCGAATCCTTGCAGCAGCAGACCGCGACCGCCGACGTGCTCAAGGTCATCAGCCGCTCGGCCTTTGACCTCGAATTCGGTGCTTGCAACCCTGCTCGCTTCCGCGGCAAAACTCTGCGAGGCCGAGAAGGGCGTGATTTTTCTTCGCGAGCAGGATAATAATTATCGCCTGGTGTCCAATTACGGCTTTTCCGCCGAGTTCGAGACTTTTGCCAAGGCCAACCCCTATCCGACGGACGGCGGCAGCACGACTACCCGCGCGGTGGAATCCGGCGGCGCGCTTCAGGTGGTCGACGTACTCGCCGACGAGGCGCGAAGTCCGCTCGCCCAGGAATATCAGCGACTGGGCGGTTACCGCACCAACCTCGGCGTGCCCTTGAGACGTGAGGGCGAAACCATCGGCGTCTTCATGCTGGCAAGACAGGTGGTGCGGGCCTTCAGCCAACGTCAGATCGACCTGGTCGAGACCTTCGCCGACCAGGCCGTCATCGCCATCGAGAACGCACGGCTGTTTGGCCAGGTGCAGGAGCGCACCAAGGAATTGTCGCTCTCGCTGGAGGATTTGCGCACCGCACAGGATCGGCTGGTGCAAACCGAAAAGCTGGCCTCGCTCGGCCAGCTCACCGCCGGCATCGCCCACGAGATCAAGAACCCGCTCAATTTCGTCAACAATTTCTCGGCGCTGTCGGCGGAACTGATCGACGAACTCAACGATGTGCTGAAGCCGGCCGCGCTCGACGACAGGATGCGGGAGGAGATCGAAGAACTCACGCATATGCTGAAGGGCAATCTCGAAAAAGTGGTGCAGCACGGCAAGCGCGCCGACTCGATCGTCAAGAACATGCTGCTGCATTCGCGCGAAGGCTCGGGCGAACACCGGCCGGCCGATATCAACGCGATCGTCGAGGAAAGCCTCAATCTGGCCTATCACGGCGCGCGCGCCGAGAAATCCGGATTCAACGTCACCCTGCGGCGCGATTTCGATCCCGGTGCCGGCCTGATCGACCTCTATCCGCAGGAAATCACGCGGGTGTTTCTCAACCTGATTTCAAACGGCTTTTATGCCGCCACCAAACGCAAGGAAGCCGGCGACGAGGGCTTCGAGCCGACCCTGAGCGCGACCACAAAAAACCTCGGCAACCGGGTCGAAATCCGCATCCGCGACAACGGCACCGGAATTCCACTGGCAGTGAAGGAGAAAATGTTCAATCCCTTCTTCACCACCAAGCCGGCCGGCGAGGGCACCGGACTTGGCCTGTCGATGAGCCACGACATCGTGGTGAAACAACATGGCGGCAAGATCGACGTCGATACCGAGCCCGGCGTATTTACCGAATTCATCATCACGCTGCCGCGGACGGCGGTGTCGCAAGTACAGGCTGGAGGCAAAAATTGAGCGTTTACATTCTCGTCGTCGATGACGAGCCCGACGTCGAGGCCTTGTTCCGTCAGCAGTTCCGCCGCGATCTGCGCTCCGGGCGTTTCCTGATGGAGTTTGCGCCGTCGGCGCCCGCGGCGTTGGCCCGCGTCGCCGATGTTGCCGATCCGTCGCTGATCCTGATTCTGTCCGACATCAACATGCCCGGCATGAGTGGACTGGAAATGCTGCCGAAGGTGCGCGCGGAGCGGCCCGACGTTCCCGTCATCATGATCACCGCCTATGGCGATGCCGAAACACGCCGCAAGGCGATCGAACGCGGCGCTGTTGGCCTGCTGACCAAACCGATCGATTTCGCGCTGCTGCGCCACGAGATCGATAACCGGCTCGGGCAAGCCGCATGACTGCGACCATCCTCGTTGTCGATGATGAGCCCGATCTTGAGGCGCTGGTGCTGCAGAAGTTCCGCAAGCGAATTCGCGAAGGCACGGTGGCGTTCGTATTCGCCCATGACGGCGTTGAGGCGCTGCAATCGATCGAGGATCATCCGCATGTCGACATGGTGGTGTCCGACATCAATATGCCGCGGATGGACGGCCTGTCATTGCTGCAGAAGCTGCAGGAGGCCGAGGACAGGAAATCGACCATCATCGTTTCCGCTTACGGCGACATGAGCAACATTCGCACCGCGATGAACCGCGGCGCGTTCGATTTTCTCACCAAGCCGATCGATTTCGGCGATCTCGAACTGACCATCGACAAGACCATCCGCCATGTCGAGATGATGCGCGAGGCGCGCCACCGCCAGGTCGAAGCCGAGCGCGCTTACGCGTCGCTTTCGCGGTATTTTTCGCCGCAAATCGCCATCCAGGCTCGCGGCCATCGGCGACAGCAACGGCATGGAAGTGCATCGCCGCGAGGTCGCGACCATCTTCACCGACATCACCAGTTTCACCTCGCTGGTGGAGAACACCGCGCCGGAAGTGCTGGGTGCGCTGCTCAACGAATATATGGGCGGCATGACCGACATCGTCTTCGCGCATGAAGGCACGGTGGCCAAGATCATCGGCGATGCGATCCAGATTCTCTTCAACGCCCCCGGAGACCAGCCGGATTATGCGACGCGCGCGATCGCCTGCGCGCATGATCTCGATGTCTGGGCCGAGGGGTTTCGCGCGCGCTGGAAGTCGGAGGGCGTCAGTTTCGGCGCCACCCGGATCGGCGTTCACGCCGGCCCGGCGCTGGTCGGCAATTTCGGCGGCAGCCGTTTCTTCGACTACACCGCCTATGGCGACACCATCAATACCGCAGCACGGCTGGAGGCCGCCAACAAGTTTCTCGGTACCCGCATTTGCGTCAGCGCCACCGTCGCCGGCGGCACCGAAGCTTTCAAGGGACGGCCGGTCGGCGATCTCGTGCTGCGCGGGCGCAGCGAGCCGCTGCGCGCCTACGAGCCGCTGGCGGCGGCGACGTTCGAGGGTCCGGCGACGACGCAATATTGCGAAGCCTTTGCCAGGCTGGAAGCCGGCGACGCTGCGGCGATGCCGGCCTTTGCCGCGCTGGTCGGGCTGCATGCCGACGACGCGCTGGCCGGTTTCCATCTCCGACGCCTGCTCAACGGCGCCAAGGGCGTCCGCATGCAATTGGAATAGAAGCATCAGGGGACGCCAGACATGACGCGCGATTTTCCGGCCGGCAATTATCGATTCATTCCGGCGGTGTTTCAATATTCCAGCGGTGCTGCGGCCGATTCCGGCTTTGAAATCGAGCGGGTGCGCTTCGACAGGCTGCTGCCGCTGGCCGAGGGCTTTGCGCAGGTCGCAAGATATATTGCGGCGGCCGGGCGGCCGCTGACGTCGTTCTGCGCCTGCGAGCTGCGCTCGCCGGCGGCCTTTACCGAGGACGGATTTCGAACCTTCAACCAGCATTACGTCAAGACGCTCGCCGAATGGGGCCTGTTCGACGGGTCAGTCAATCCGGTGGCGCGCAGCAACGTCTGCCCGGAAATCGATCCGCCGGCCGAGCCGTCGTTTTATGCATTCTCGTTCACGCGGCCGAGCCCAAGCACGACGCCGACATTCGTCATCGCCGGCGGCGCCGAAGCCCGCGGCGGCAGCGGCAGCTATCCCGAGCGGATCGTGCGCTACCGTGACCTCAGTCCGGACGGGTTGAAAGAGAAAGTCCGGTCCACCGTCGGCGCTATGGAAGAGCGTCTAAGCGCGTTTGGCTTCGGCTGGAACGACACTACCGAGGCGCAGGCCTATTCTATTCGCGATTTCCATCATGTCATCGTTGACGAACTGGTTCGCCGCGGCGCCATGCGTTCGGGCCTGACCTGGCACTACGCGCGGCCCCCGGTGATCGACCTCGAATACGAGATGGATTGCCGCAGGGTGATGCGCGAGACGGTGATCTGAGAAGTCGATTTTTCTTCCCTCTCCCGCTTGCGGTCGCTTGCGTGGGAGGGTGGCGCGCAGCGCCGGGTGGGGAAAGCCGCGAGCATAGTGCCGAGAAAGCCCCAACCCTCACCCGCAAGTGCGGGAGAGGGGGCGCATCGTGCTCGCTGTGGTCGTACTCACCGCTCCCTTGGATCGAGCGCGCCGCGCCAGGGGAACGAACGGAGCCCGCACCGCCATCACGACACCAGCCTTTCCAGCGGCGCCTTGATGCAGCGCGACCAGTGACCGGGACTTAACGCCACCATCGGCGGCGGCGCCGCGATACAGATGTCGCCGACGAACGGGCAGCGCGCGGCGAAGCGGCAGCCGGACGGCGGCTTGGTCATGTTCGGAACCATGCCCTCGATGGTAGCAAGATGCGAAGCCTGGCGGTCGAGCCGCGGGATCGAGCCGAGCAGGCCGACGGTGTAGGGATGCTGCGGGGCTGCGAACAGGTCCTCCACGGCGGCGCGCTCGACGATCTCGCCGGCATACATCACCGCGACCTCGTCGCAGACCTCGGCGACCACGCCGAGATCGTGGGTGATCAGAATGATCGCGGCACCGCTGGCCGCCTTCAGCTCGCGCATCAGATCGAGGATCTGGGCCTGCAAGGTGACGTCGAGCGCGGTGGTCGGCTCGTCCGCGATCAGCAGCATCGGATCGCAGGCCAGCGCCATCGCGATCATGACGCGCTGGCGCATGCCGCCGGAGAGTTTGTGCGGATATTCGTCGATGCGCCGCTCCGGCGAAGGAATGTGGACGCGCCGCAATAGCTCGATCGCGCGTTCACGCGCACCACGCCGCGATCCGCCGCGATGGCGCAGGATGGTCTCGATAATCTGGTCGCCGATGGTGAAGCTCGGGTTGAGCGACGTCATCGGCTCCTGGAAAATCATCGCCAGCCGGTTGCCGCGCAGGTCGCGCAGGGTCCGGTCGGGCACGTCAAGCAGATCTAAGCCGTCGAACCGGATCGAGCCGGTGACTTCGGCGGAATGTTTCGACAGCAGGCCCATGATGGCCAGCGAGGTCACGCTTTTGCCGCAGCCGGATTCACCGACCAGCCCCAGCGTGGCGCCGTTGGCGACGCTCAGATCGACGCGGTCGACCGCATGGGTGGCGCGGCCGTCGTCGCCGCGGAAGATGACCCGCAGACCCTCGATTTCGATCAGCGGGCCAGCGGTCATTTCCGGCCCGCAATCGAGGCTGCCATGCCGGCCTCGATGGTCTCGCGGTCGGTCACGCCGGCCGGATTGTCGCGACTGGGCAGATATTTTCGGAAATGAACCCAATGCTGGCGGCTGACCTGTTCGAGCCGTCCAAGTTCACCCAGCGGGTCGGCATGGTCGTCGACGCGCAGGTCGAGATCAGACCATTCATCGTCGCCATAGATCAGAAGCGCCGCCGATTGTTTGCCGCGCTTGTCGCCGCCGGCCGCTTCGCCGGAGCGCATCGCCGCGATCAGGCGCTGCGCGAACGGCAGCGCTTCGCCTGCGATGTAGGCTTGCGCGGTGTCATCCAGCACCCGGGCGCCGGTAAGCATGTTGCCGGCAATCGATAGATCCTTGCTTTCGATATGCCCGCACCAGTCGACGCATTCGCGCCCGGTATGCGAGGCGATGCGGCCGCTGGCGTCGAGGATGTGAAGCTGCCGGCTCGCGCGGCCGCTGTCGGCTGCGGTCAGGATCTCGACGATTTCGCGGGGGCTGCGCCCTTCGCGCAGCAGCGTCAGGCCGTCGATGCCGTAATAGGGATTGACCAGCGCCTGCGTGGCGATGGCGCCAACCCCGGCGGCGATATACGGCACCCGCGCGCCGACCGCGAAAAACCGCGTCGCGACCGCGATACCGAATTGGCCGGTTGAGCTGTCGCGGGCGATGATCGACCAGGTCATCTCGGCTCTTCTAATGTCATCTCGTTACCGTCCGGCCGCATAGCCTTGCATGCCGCGCGGATTGGCGGCGGCGCGGCGGCGGCGGCCGAGTTTCGAGGCCGCGGTGAGGCGGCCTTCCGACCAGTCGGGACCGGTCTCGACGATATGACCGCGGCTCTTGAGGGTATCGACGGTTGGCTTCGGCACGCGGTTTTCGACCACCAGCACGCCGGGCCGCGAGGTGCGCGGCCAGAACGAGATCGGGAAATGCTCCGAATGCCATGCCGGCGCGTCGATCGCTTCCTGCAGATTCATCCTGGCGTGGACGTGCCGCAGGAAGAATTGCGTGGTCCATTGGTCCTGCTGGTCGCCGCCGGGCGAACCCCATGCCAGATACGGCTCGCCGTCGCGCAGCGCCATGGTGGGCGAGAGCGTGGTGCGCGGGCGCTTTCCCGGCGCCAGCGCCGCGGGGTGATCTTCCTCGAGCCAGAACATCTGCGCGCGGCTGCCGAGGCAGAAGCCGAGTTCCGGAATCACCGGCGATGACTGCAGCCAGCCGCCCGGAGGGCGTCGCCGAGATCATGTTGCCGGCCTGGTCGATGATGTCGAAATGCACGGTGTCGCCGCGCACCTCGCCGAACCGGCCGACGGTGGGCTCGCCGGCGCCCATGGCGTCGACCGCCTCGCGCTGACCTTCCTGGCGGCGCAGCTTCACCACCGAGCCAAAGCCTTCGACCGAGCCGGGGACGAAATCGAGCGACGCCCGGTCCGAGATCAGCTTGCGGCGCGCATCATTGTAGGCGTCGGACAACAACGTCGCGATCGGGATTTCGGTGAACTTCGGATCGCCATAAAATTTCTCGCGATCGGCAAAGGCGAGCTTGGCGCATTCGATCTGCAGATGGATGAACTCCGGCCCCGCCGGATCGAGCCCGTCGAGTTCGAACCCCTTCAGCAGCGCCAGTTGCTGCAACATCACCGGGCCCTGGCTCCAGACCCCGGGCTTGCAGACGGTGTAGCGGCCATAGTCGTAGGTCAGCGGCGCATCGATCGTCGGCTGCCAGCGCGCCATGTCGTCGGCGGTGAGTACGCCGCGATGCGGCGAGCCGCTGACGTCCATGACCTCCTGGGTGCGGCAGAATTGACCGATCGCCTCGGCGACGAAGCCATGCGACCAGGCTTTCCGCGCGCGTTCGATCTGCGCGACGCGGTCGGCGCCGGCGCTCTCGGCTTCCTTGAGGATGCGGGCATAGGTTTCGGACAGCGTCTTGTTGGTGAAGAGCGTGCCGGGTTTTGGAACTTCGTTGTTGGGCAGATAGACCGCGGCCGACGTGGTCCAGTATTTGCGAAACAATCTGCTCGACGGTGGCGATGGTCGCCGACGCCCGCTCCACCAGCGGGTAGCCGTCCCGGGCGTAGGCGATGGCCGGCTCGAGCACGTCGCGCAGCCGCAGCGTGCCGTAATCGCGCAGCAGCAGCATCCAGGATTCGAACGTGCCGGGAACGCAGGCCGCCAGCAGTCCGGTGCCCGGCACCATCTCCAGGCCCTCGCCGCGGTAATGCGCGATGGTGGCGCCCGCCGGCGCCGGGCCCTGGCCGCAAATCACCTCGGTGCGGCCGCGCCTGATATCGTGGACGATGATCGGCACGTCGCCGCCGGGGCCGTTCAAATGCGGCTCGACCACCTGCAGCGTGAACGCGGTGGCGACACCGGCATCGAAGGCGTTGCCGCCCTTCTCCAGGATACCCATCCCGACCGCAGTGGCGATCCAGTGGGTCGAGGTGACCACCCCAAACGTGCCTTCGATTTCCGGCCTGGTCGTGAACGGATCGGGGTTGATGTTGCTCATGGGAATCCTTGATGGCGCTGGGATCGCAGGGCGGGCGCACTTGACCACAGCCTTGGCGGCCTGCCAACCGGTCCGGGCCGGAGCCATGCCGCATCCCTGTGATCATGCTGGCGCCGCGGCGGCAGCTGGGTTGTTGACGGCGTGGCAGGCGACGCCGTCGATCAGATGCAGGCGCCTGCCGGCGGCACAGCTCGAACACCAGCGGACAGCGCGGGTTGAACGCGCAGCCCGGCGGCGGATCGATCGGATTGGGGATTTCGCCTTTGACCGGGATCCGCTGACGCCCGGACATCGCGAGATCGGGCACCGCGCCCAGCAGCATCTTGGTGTAGGGCATGCGCGGGCGCGCGAACAATTCGCGGCCATCGGCGATCTCGACGATGCGGCCGAGATACATCACGCCGATGCGGCTCGCCATGTGGCGGACCACGGCGAGGTTGTGGCTGATGAAGAGATAGGTGAGGCCGAACTTGTCCTGCAGGTCGCGCATCAGATTGAGGATCTGCGCCTGCACCGAGACATCGAGCGCCGAGGTCGGCTCGTCGCAGACGATGAACTCGGCTTCCGATGCCAGCGCCCGCGCAATCGCGATCCGTTGCCGCTGCCCGCCGGAGAATTCGTGCGGGTACTTCCAGCCGTCATCGGCGTGCAGGCCGACCAGGTTCAACAATTCGCCAACCCGCGCCTGAATGTCGCGCTCGCCCTGGATCAGATCGAAGGCGCGGATCGGCTCGGCGATGATGGCATCGACCCGAAAGCGCGGGTTGAGGCTCGCATACGGATCCTGGAAGATCATCTGAATGCGGCGGCGCAGTTGCTGGCGTGCCTGCGATTGTTTCGTATCACTCATCGAAACGCCGTCGATAATGACTTCGCCCGAGGTCGGCGGCAACAGCCCGACCACCATTCGCGCGACCGTGGTCTTGCCGGAACCGGATTCGCCGACGAGGGCAAAGGTCTCGCCCTTGGCGATGTCGAAGCTGACGCCGTCGACCGCCCTCAGAAATTCCAGCTGGCCGCCTTCCAGCATCCGGTTGAGCCAGGGTTTTGACACGTCGAAGACGCGGCGCAGGTTCCTGACGTCGATGAAGGGCGCGGTCATGCCGCGGTTTCCTTCGCGGCTTCGTTGGCGGCCGCGTCATAGAGATGGCAGGCCACGGCTTGGGTGCCGTGCCGGATCGGTTCCGGCCGTTCGATCCGGCAGCGGTCGAACGCGAAGGCGCAGCGCGGATTGAACGAGCAGCCCGGCGGAATCGCTGACAGACGCGGCATCGAGCCCGGGATCTGGACCAGGCGCCTGGCGTCGCCCGCCAGCGTCGGGATCGCGCCCATCAGGCCCTTGGCATAGGGATGCAGCGGGTTCTGCACGACATCCCTGTACCGGGCCGATTTCGGCGATTCGGCCGGCATACATCACCGCGACGCGGTCCGAGGTTTCGGCGATCACGCCCATGTCGTGGGTCACCAGCATGACCGCGGTGCCGTGGTCGCGCCCGAGGCGCTTGATCAGCGAGATGATCTGCGCCTGCACCGAGACGTCGAGCGCGGTGGTCGGCTCGTCGGCGATGATCAGTTCCGGTTCGGCGCAAATCGCCAGCGCGATCACGACGCGCTGGCGCATGCCGCCGGAAAATTCATGCGGATAGGCATCGATGCGCTTGTCCGGCGCGGGAATGCCGACTTCGGCCAGCAGATCGATGGCGCGCTTGCGCGCAGTGGATGCCGAGAGACTGAGATGGGTCCGGATGGTTTCGACCAGCTGATCGCCGATCCGGTACAGCGGGTTGAGGCTGGTGAGCGGATCCTGAAAGATCATGCCGATCCGTTTTCCCCGGATCACGGCGCAATTCCTCCGGCGGCAGATTGTCGATCCGCAGGCCGGACAGATTAATCTCGCCGCCGGCAATGCGCCCGGGCGGATCGATCAGGCCGATCACCGCAAGGCCGGTGACGGACTTGCCGGCGCCGGATTCGCCGACCACGCCCAGCACCTCACCCTTGGCGATATCGAAGGAAATGCCGTCGATGGCGCGCAGAACGCTGCGGCGGGTGACGAACTCCACCTGAAGATTGCGCACGGAGAGAACGGGTTCGGTCATGCGATGCGATAGTTGGGAGCTGCCGCGCTGCTCATCGGAGTTTCGGATTGAGGGCGTCGCGCAGCCAGTCGCCGAGCAGGTTGATGGAGAGGATCAGGGCGGCGAGGGCAACGCCCGGGAAGGCGACGATCCACCACTCGCCGGAAAACAGATAATTGTTGCCGATCCGGATCAGGGTGCCGAGCGACGGCATGGTGTCGGGCATGCCGGAGCCGAGAAACGACAACGTCGCCTCGGTGATGATCGCGAGCGCGAGGTTGATGGTGGCGATCACCAGAATCGGCCCCATCGCGTTCGGCAGCACATGACGCAGCATGATGACAGGGGCGGGAAGGCCGATCAGCTGCGCCGCCGCCACGTAATCCTTGCTCTTCTCCACCATGACCGAGCCGCGCACGGTGCGCGCATATTGCACCCAGAAACTCAGTCCGATCGCAAACACCAGCACCGTCAGCGTGCTCGTCGCGTCGAGGCGATTGCCGAACACCGACTTGACGACGCCGTTGACCAGCAGCGCAATCAGGATGGCGGGAAAGGTAAGCTGCACGTCGGCGATCCGCATGATCAGGCCATCGACGGCGCCGCCGACATAGCCGGCGATCAGCCCGAGCAGAATGCCGAGCGCGCCAGCGAACACGACGCCGAGCGACGCCGACCACCAGCGAAATCCGCAAGCCATAGAGAATGGCGGAAAACACATCGCGGCCCTGTTCGTCGGTGCCGAGCAGGAACGGGCTTTGGCCGTCGGCGGTCCACAGCGGCGCGATCCGCGAATTCATCAGTTGAAGCTGCGCCGGGTCGAACGGGTTCTGCACCGCGAACAGCGGAGCGAAGATCGCCAGCAGGAAAAACACCACGGTGACGGCGGCCGCGACCATGGTGAGCCGGGAGCGCCGGAACGAATAGAAAATGTCGCTCTCGACGGCGCGCCTGAGCCAGCCCTCCGTCGCGGCAGGCGTGCGAACGGCGTCGGCCTGGTTTGCATGCGGGACGACGCGTTTCGGTCATGCCAATCTCTCGTTCAGGTCGCACGGCCGATGGTCGAGCGCAGCCGCGGATCGACCACCGTATAGAGAATATCGACCACGAGATTGATGGTGACGAAGATCAGCGACACCATCAGCAGGTAGGCTGCCATGATCGGAATATCGACATTTTGCACCGCTTGCACGAACAGCAGTCCCATGCCCGGCCACTGGAATACGGTTTCGGTAATGATCGCGAATGCAATAACCGAGCCAAACTGCAGGCCGGCCACGGTGATGACCGGAACCAGGGTATTCTTCAGCGCGTGGCCGAAATGAATCGCCCGCGTGGTCAATCCGCGCGCCCGCGCAAAGCGGATGTAGTCGGTGCGCAGCACCTCGAGCATCTCGGCCCGCACCAGCCGCATGATCAATGTCATCTGGAACAGGCCAAGCGTGATCGACGGCATGATCAGGGCCTTGAGGCCCGAGACGGTGAGCAGCCCGGTGGTCCACCAGCCGATCCGCACCACGTCGCCGCGGCCGAACGACGGCAGCCAGCCCAGCATCACTGCGAACAGGTAGATCAGGAGGATGCCGATCAGGAAGGTCGGCAGCGAGATTCCGATCAGCGATACCGCCTGGAAGACTTTGGCTAGAAAGGAGTCGCGTCTCAGCGCCGAATAGACCCCCATCAGGATGCCGAACACCATCGCGAGTATGGTGGCGCAGGTGGCGAGTTCCAGCGTCGCCGGCATGCGTTCCCTGAGCAGGTCTGCGACCGGCTGGCGAAACTGATAGGAGACCCCGAACTTGAATTGCGCGGCGTCGGCGAAATAGCGCGCGAACTGCACCGGCACCGGATCGTCAAGGCCGAGCGATTGGCGGATCGCGGCGCGCTCGGCGGCCGAGGTGTCCAGCGCGACGATCTGGTTGACCGGGTCGCCGGCGAAGCGGAACATCGAGAACGAGATGATCCCGACCGCGATCATGACGCCGATCGCCTGTATCGCCCGGCGAAGAGTGAAAGCGAGCATGTGGTCCTTTCACTGCTTTTGTGACGTCGCGCGCCCCATCGCGAACCCTGAAACGAAAAGTCCCGGAAGCGGAAAGCCACCGGGACCATGAGTATCGCGTCTGCCTATTCCTGTTTGGTCGCCCAATACAGCAGCACCTGATTGTCCGGACGCTGCGTCAATTTCACTTTCTTCGACACGCCCCACGCCAGCGCCTGCTGATGCAGCGGGATATAGGCGAAATCCTTGTTGGCGATTTCGAACGCGTCCCTGATCAGCAGATCGCGTTTGGCCGGATCGGTCTCAAGCAGCACCTTGTCGGACAAGGCGTCGAAGTCCTTGTTGCAGTAGCCGCCGAGATTGGCCTCGCCGCGGGAAGATTTCGGATCGTCGCGGCAGCCCATGATGTCGTTCATGACGTTTTGCGAATCCAGCGTCGCCGGGGTCCAGCCCAGCATGTAGAACGAGGTCTGGAAACCGCCGGGCTTCAATACCTTGGCGAAATACAGCGCCTTGGGTTGCGCCAACAGGTCGATCTTGACGCCGATGCGGGCCAGCATGCCGACCACCGCCTGGCAGATCGCGGCATCGTTGACGTAGCGATCGTTGGGGCAATCCATGGTGACTTCGAAGCCGTCAGGATAGCCGGCTGCGGTCAACAGCTTCTTGGCGACCTCGGGATCGAATTTCGGCCGTGTAAAATCCCTGGAAAGCGCGAACAGCTGCGGCGCGATCATCAGCGCCGACGGCGTCGAAAGGCCGCGCATCACGCGGGACTTGATCAGGTCGATATCGACAGCCTTGTAGAAGGCCTCGCGGACGCGGATATCCTTGAAGGGATTCTTGCCCTTGACGTTCGAATACAGCAATTCGTCGCGGACCTGGTCAAAGCCGAGAAAGATGGTGCGCAACTCCGGTCCGTTCAGCACGCTGGCATTCGCACTCGCGTTTACCCGCGCGATATCCTGGATCGGAACCGGCTCGATGACGTCCACTTCGCCCGACAGCAAGGCCGCGACCCGCGTCGCATCCGAGCCGATCGGTGTGAAGATGATTTCCTTGAGATTGTGCTCGGGCTTGCGCCACCAGTTCGGATTGGCCTTGAACACGGTCTTCACGCCGGGTTGATGGCTCTCGATGTAGAACGGTCCGGTGCCATTGGCGTGGAGCGAAGCAAAACTCGGCGAGGTGGCCGAGGCCGGAGTCGGCGCTACCGCATTGTTCGCCTCGCACCACTTCTTGTCCATGATGTACCAGCCGTCCCACTGCGAATTGAGAATGGGATTCGGCGAAGTCAGTACGAAATCCACCGTGTAGTCGTCGATCTTGACGACCTTGGCATCGGTCGGAATGATGGTCGTGAAGTTGGAACCCTTGGCGCGGACGCGGTCGGCGGAAAAAACCACGTCATCGGCAGTGAAGGGGTCACCGTTGTGGAATTTGACGTTCTTGCGCAGATGGAATCGCCAGCGGGTGGGCTCCGGTGTTTCCCAGCTTTCCGCCAGAGCCGGAATGATCTTCAGATCCTTGTCGCGCGCGACCAGGCCTTCATAGACATGCCCGTGGTGGGCGATGGTGGTGGTTTCCCGGAGCGTATAGGGGTCGAGCGATTTGAGGTCGCCCTGGTTGGCGTAGCGCAGGGTCTGGGCCGATGCCGGTACAATCGCAAAAGCGGCCGATAGCACGGTTGCCGCCGCGAGCAGGGTTTGACGTACCGACATCTGTTGACGTTCTCCGCGGCGGGCGTGATTGATTTCTGCAAGTTCGACAGCTAAGGCCGATCCATGTTGCCAGAGTTTGGCTGCCACGCAAGCGCGATTTCCGCAAGCGTCAGCCGGTTTGCGTGCCGCTGCCGCAATAACTAGAACTAGCTTGAGTGCGGGCGGCGAGCGCAAGCACCAACATTCACGGAGTGCCGGATGGCGGAACTCAAGGCCGATGTTCTCGTATTGGGCGCAGGCATGGTCGGCGTCGGCGCCGCCTTGCATCTGCAGAAGCGGGGGCGGGACGTGATCCTGGTCGACCGGCACGAACTCGCCGGCGAAGAGACCAGTTTCGGCAACGCCGGACTGATCGAATGCGCATCGGTTTTTCCCTATATGTTTCCCCGGGATTTCGCGCAGATCCTGCAATACGCGCTGAATCGCGCGCCGCAGGTGCGCTATCAATTGTCCGACCTGCCGGCCTTCCTGCCGTGGCTGGCGCGCTACTTCCTCGCCTCTTCGCCGGAGCGGGCGCTGCACAGCGCGATGGCCGAACTGCCCTTGATCCGGCGCAGCCTGATCGAGCATGAGGCGCTGATCGCCGAGGCTGAAGTGCCGGAACTGCTGCGGCGGACCGGCTGGATCAAGCTGTTTCGCTCCGAAGCGACGCTTGCAAATGCGGTCCGCGAACTCGAGCGAGCCAAGCACTATGGCGTCGACAGGCGAGGTTCTCGATCGCAAGGCCATCGCGGTGCGCGAGCCCAATCTGACCGGAGAATTCGCCGGCGCGGTCCATTGGCCTGCGCCCGGCTTCGTTCCCGATCCCGGTGGATTGGCCAAAGCCTATGCGGCGCTTTTCAAGCGCAAGGGCGGACGCTTTGTCGTGGGCGATGCGCGAACGCTCGAACAAGTCGGCGGCGGATGGCGTGTCGGCGGGCCGGATGGTGCGGTGGTCGCGCGCGAAGTCGTGGTGGCATTGGGACCGTGGTCCGATCTGGTGTTTCGTCCGCTCGGATATTCCATCCCGCTTGGCGTCAAGCGCGGTTACCATGTGCATCTGGCGCCGCGCGGCAACGCCGTGCTGCATCATCCGGTGCTCGATTCGGATCTCGGCTATCTGCTGGCGCCGATGAACCGCGGCATTCGTCTGACCACCGGCGTGGAGTTTGCCCGCCGCGATGCGCCGCCGACGCCGATCCAGCTGCGAGCGGGCGCTGCCGCAGGCGCATGCGCTTGTTTCCGCTGGGCGACGCGGTCGACGCCAAGCCCTGGATGGGCGCGCGGCCGTGTTTGCCCGATATGCTGCCGGTGATCGGCAAGGCGCCGCGCCATGCCGGGCTGTGGTTCGATTTCGGGCACCAGCACCACGGCCTGACGCTGGGCCCCGCGACCGGCCGTCTGCTGGCGGAAATGATGACCGGCGAGACGCCGTTCGCCGATCCCACGCCCTTTGCCGTCGAGCGCTTCGGTTGACCATATGCGCCGATGGCAGGCTCACGCCGCCGCCGCGCCCTTCAGGTCGCTTGCGTCGTGCCGCCTGTCGTGGCGATACTGTGACGGGCTGTCAAGATGCAATCAGGAGCGGACATGAAGGTAAACGTTGAAATAGATTGCACGCCGCTGGAAGCCCGGCAGTTTTTCGGGCTGCCGGATGTGCAGCCGATGCAGACGGCGGTGATGGACAAACTGCAGCAGCAGATGATGGCCAACATCGAAAAGGTTTCTCCGGAAGCGCTGATGCAGAGCTGGTTCACCTTCGATCCGAAGATCGCCGAGCGGTTTCAGGACATGTTCGTGACCATGGCGGGCCTCGGCGGCGTGCGCGCCAGCGACAAGAAAAAGTAATGCCTGATCGACCGCGGCGAACCACCGGCAACGGGCCGAGCTTCGTCCGCCCGGTCTCGGCCTGATGCTGGCCGAGGTGAGGGGGATATTCGAATTCAACGCCAGCGTGTTGCTGTCGCCGCTGTTGATGCGCGCGCCGCGGGGCGACGGTCATCCGGTGCTGACGTTGCCGGGCTTCCTCGCCAGCGATCTGTCGATGGCGCCGATGCGGCGATATCTGAAGGAACTCGGATACGACGCCTACGCCTGGAAAATGGGCCGCAACACCGGCGGCGTTTCGCGGATGCGGGCCGCGCTGCGGGATCGGCTGGCCGAGATTCATGCCGCCACCGGCCGCAAGGTCAGCATCGTCGGATGGAGCCTGGGCGGCGTCTATGCGCGCGATCTGGCGCTGCAGGCGCCGGAGATGGTGCGATATGTCGTGACGCTGGGAAGTCCGTTCGCGGGCGACGTGCAGGGCGACCAACGCGACGCGGCTCTACGAGGCGATGTCGGGCGAAGCGGTCGAGGAGAACTCGGAGCTTCGCAAGGCGATCGCGGGCGATCTGCCGGTACCGACCACGCTCGATCTATTCGCGCACCGACGGCATCGTGAACTGGCGAACCTGCCTGCTGCGTCCCTCCGATACCGCCGAAAATATCGAGGTGCACCTCGCCAGTCATGTCGGGCTGGGCGTGAACGCGGCCGCTTTGTGGGCGGTCGCGGATCGTTTGGCCCAGGCCGAGGGCCAATTCGCGCAATTTGACCGGTCCGGGCCGTTTGCCATTGCATATGCGCCTCCGGAAAATGCACAATCGGTCTGAACGCCAGAAGCGCCAGCAAGGCGCCGCGTGATCTGTCACGAGGCGGGAGGAAAATATGAGTGACGCCAAGAAGCTGTCCTCGATGGACGCGTCGTTTCTGTACCTGGAAACGCCGGAAATGCCGATGCATGTCGGGAGCATGGCGATCTTCCGCCTGCCCGAGGATTACAACGGCAACTTCTTCGAGGACTTCAAGGCGATGATCGCCTCGCGGCTGCATGTTGCGCCGATCCTCAAGGCGCGGCTGGAAAAGGCGCCGCTCGACATCGATCATCCCTCCTGGGTCGAGGACGACCAGTTCGACATCGACCGCCATATCTTCCGCGGCAGCCTTCCGGCGCCGCACGACCGCGCGACGCTGGAGCGCATCGTCGGCTGGATGCATGCCAAGCTTCTCAACCGCGCCCGCCCGCTGTGGGAGTTCTATGTCTTCGAAGGCATGAAGGACAACGAGATCGGGCTCTATTCCAAGATGCATCACGCCTGCATCGACGGCGGCGCCGGTGCGGCGCTGACCAACATGATCTACGACGTGACGCCGGTGCCGCGGGAAGTCGAGCAAGCCGACGGCGCGGCCGAAGGTCGGGCAGGAGCCGCGCGACATCGCCGCCAACTTCATCGATTCCTATCAGCAGCTCTGGCGCCAGCCGTTCGATGCCTCGGCGGCCGCCAAGGGCATCGATCTGCCGCGCTCCGGCAAGAGCGATCTCGGCTCGATCCTGTTCGACAACGCGATGTTCCAGATCGAAGCCGCGGTGAAGTTCGCCGGCAACGTTCCCACCATGCTCAAAAGCGTCTCCGAAGTGGTCGGCAAGATTTCCGATCCGAAATCGCGCGACAGCATCGCCAGCATGGTGTCGCCGTCGACGATCCTGAACAAATCGATTTCGTCGGAGCGCAGCTTTGCCGGCGTGTCGATCTCGCTGTCGCAGGCCAAGGCGCTGGCCAAGCAGGCCGGCGGCAAGCTCAACGACGTGGTGCTGGCGATTTCGATCGGCGTGGTCCGGCGCTATCTGCTGGAGCAGGGCGCGCTGCCGGCGAAATCGATGACGGCCGCGGTGCCGATCTCGCTGCGCGAGGAGGGCAACACCGACGCCAACAACCAGGTGTTCGGCATGATCTGCTCGATCGCCACCAACATCGAGGATCCCAAGGCGCGGCTCGAGGCGATCATCGCGCAATCCACCAAGTCCAAGGAAATGTCGCATCCGCTGCGGGCGCTGATGCCGCAGGTGTCCAACATCTCGATGCTGGGCGCGCCGATCCTGGTGCAGATCCTGGCGCTGCTGTACAGCCGCTCCAGCCTGTCGGACGTGCTGCCGCCGGCGGCGAATATCACGGTGTCCAACGTGCCGGGGCCGCGCCAGACGCTGTACGCGGCGGGCGCGGAATTGCTGCACATCTTCCCGGTGTCGATCTCGACCCATGGCCTTGCGCTGAACATCACCGTGCAGAGCTATCGCGATCAGCTGGATTTCGGCTTCATCGCCGGCGCCAACATCATTCCCCATGTCCAGGTGCTCTGCGACATGCTGCCGGGGGAATTCGCCGCGCTGCAAGCCGCCTTCGCGCCGCCGGCCGATCTTCAAGAGTGCGGCAAGCTGAGGATCAGGGATATCGACGATGATCGAAATGCCGCCGCTGCAGTTCGCCCAGACCAACGGCATTCGCATGGGCTATTACGAGGCGGGTCCGAAAACCGACACGCCGCCGGTGATTCTCTGCCACGGCTGGCCGGAGATCGCGTTTTCGTGGCGCCACCAGATCAAGGCGCTGAGCGGCCGCCGGCATTCGGGTGATCGCGCCGGATCAGCGCGGCTACGGCGCGACCGACCGGCCCGAAGCCGTCGAAGCCTACGACATCGAGCACCTGACCGGCGATCTCGTCGGCCTGCTCGATCATCTCAAGATCGACAAGGCGATCTTCGTCGGCCACGACTGGGGCGGCTTTATCGTCTGGCAGATGCCGCTGCGCCATATCGATCGCGTCGCCGGCGTGGTCGGCGTCAACACGCCCCACACCAACCGGGCGCTGGGCCGACCCGATCGAACTGTTGCGCACAGCGCTTCGGCGAGCAGATGTATATCGTGCAGTTTCAGGATCCGGCGCGCGAGCCCGACAAGATCTTCAACAGCCGGGTCGAGCAGACCTTTGATGCGTTCATGCGCAAGCCGGTGCCGCGCAGCGACACCGCGCCGGCGGAGCAGCCGGTCGCCGGCGTCGGCGCTTCGCCGACGGCTCAATCTGGCGTTTCCGCAGATGATCGCCGGCTACGACGCCAAGCACGATCCGCGGACGCCGATCCTGTCGCCGGAGGAAAAGACAGGTGTTCGTCGATACCTTCACCAGAACCGGCTTCACCGGCGGCATCAACTGGTACCGCAACATGTCGCGCAACTGGCAGCGCTCGGCCGAGATCGACCATACGGTCCGGGTGCCGTCGCTGATGATCATGGCCGAGAACGATCAGGTGCTGCCGCCGTCGGCGGCCGACGGCATGGAGAAGATCATCCCCGACCTCGAGAAATATCTGGTCCGGGGCAGCGGCCATTGGACGCAGCAGGAAAAGCCGGAAGAGGTCAGCGCCAAGCTGATCGAATGGCGTAGAAGGCGATTCGGGTGAGGCGTCGTCGTCATTGCGAGCGCAGCGAAGCAATCCAGTCTTTCCGCGCAAGCGTCATGGATTGCTTCGGTCGCAAGTGCGCGCCTCGCAATGACGGTCGTGACGATAGGCAGGAGAAACTACCGCGATGGCGTCCACCAACCGACTGAGCCCGATCCCGCATCCGCCGACCAAGCCGGTGGTCGGCAACATGCTGTCGCTGGACTCGACCGCGCCGGTGCAGAACCTGGCGCGGCTGGCCAAGGAACTGGGGCCGATCTTCTGGCTCGACATGATGGGCGCGCCGATCGTGATCGTCTCCGGTCACGATCTGGTCGAGGAACTCAGCGACGAGAAACGGTTCGACAAGGCGGTGCGCGGGCCGCTGCGCCGGGTGCGCGCGGTCGCCGGCGACGGCCTGTTCACCGCCGATACCTCGGAGCCGAACTGGAGCAAGGCGCACAACATCCTGCTGCAGCCGTTCGGCAACCGCGCCATGCAGTCCTATCACCCGAGCATGGTCGATATCGCCGAACAGCTCGTGAAGAAATGGGAGCGGCTCAACGGCGACGAGGAGATCGACGTCGTCCACGACATGACCGCGCTGACGCTCGACACCATCGGGCTGTGCGGCTTCGACTACCGTTTCAATTCGTTCTATCGGCGCGACTATCATCCGTTCGTCGAGTCGCTGGTGCGCTCGCTCGAGACCATCATGATGATCCGCGGCCTGCCGCTGGAGAATCTGTGGATGCAGAAGCGCCGGCGCGATCTGGCCGGCGACGTCGCCTTCATGAACAAGATGGTCGACGAGATCGTCGCCGAGCGCCGCAAGAACGCCGAGGCCGCCGAAGACAAAAAGGACATGCTCGGCGCCATGATGACCGGCGTCGACCGCGCCACCGGCGAGCAGCTCGACGACGTCAACATCCGCTACCAGATCAACACCTTCCTGATCGCAGGCCACGAAACCACCAGCGGCCTGTTGTCGTGCACGCTCTATGCGCTGCTGAAACATCCCGACGTGCTCAAGAAGGCCTATGAGGAGGTCGATCGGGTGCTCGGGCCCGACCTCGACGCCAGGCCGACCTATCAGCAGGTCACGCAGCTCACCTACATCACGCAGATCCTGAAGGAGGCGCTGCGGCTGTGGCCGCCGGCGCCGGCCTACGGCATCTCGCCGCTCAGCGACGAGACCATCGGCGGCAAATACAAGCTCAAGAAAAACACCTTCATCACGGTGCTGGTGCTGGCGCTGCATCGCGATCCCAGCGTATGGGGACCCAATCCCGATGCGTTCGATCCGGAAAATTTCAGCCGCGAGGCCGAGGCGGCGCGTCCGGTCAATGCCTGGAAGCCGTTCGGCAACGGCCAGCGCGCCTGCATCGGCCGCGGCTTTGCGATGCATGAAGCGGCGCTGGCGATCGGCATGATCCTGCAGCGCTTCAAGCTGATCGACATCCACCGCTACCAGATGGTGCTGAAGGAGACGCTGACCATCAAGCCCGACGGCTTCAAGATCAAGGTGCGGCCGCGCACCGACGCAGGATCGCGGCGCCTATGCCGGCCGCGCCACGGCGACGGCGGCGGCATCGAGCGCCGCGCCGGCGCCGCGGACGCGCGCCGGCCACAACACGCCGCTGCTGGTGCTCTACGGATCGAACCTCGGCACCGCCGAGGAACTCGCGACCCGCGTCGCCGATCTCGCCGAGGTCAACGGCTTTGCCACCAAGCTCGCGCCGCTCGACGATTTCGTCGGCAAGCTGCCGGAGCAGGGCGGCGTGCTGATCTTCTGCGCGTCCTACAACGGCGCGCCGCCCGACAACGCCACGCAGTTCGTCAAATGGCTCGGCGGCGAGCTGCCGAAGGATGCCTTCGCCAAGGTGCGCTACGCGGTGTTCGGCTGCGGCAACAGCGACTGGGCGGCGACCTATCAGTCGATTCCGCGGCTGCTCGACGAGCAACTGGCGGCGCACGGCGCGCGCAGCGTATATGCGCGCGGCGAGGGCGATGCCCGCAGCGATCTCGACGGTCAATTCGAGAGCTGGTTCGCCAAGGCCGCGCCGGCGGCGATGAAGGAACTCGGCGTCGATTCGAATTTGAGCCGCAGCGCCGACGACGAGCCGCTCTACACGATCGAGCCGGTGGCGCCGTCCGCGGTCAATGTCATCGTGGCGCTGGGCGGCGTTGCGCCGATGAAGGTGTTGGTCAACACCGAGCTGCAGAACAAGACCGGCGCCAATGCCTCCGACCGGTCGACCCGGCACATCGAGGTGCAACTGCCTGCCGGCGTCAGCTACCGGGTCGGCGATCATCTCAGCGTGGTGCCGCGCAACGATCCGGCGCTGGTGGATTCCGTGGCGCGCCGCTTCGGTTTCCTGCCCGCCGATCAGATCCGGTTGCAGGTCGCCGGCAGGCCGCCGCGCGCAACTGCCGGTCGGTGACGCCGTGTCGGTCGGGCGATTGCTGAGCGAGTTCGTCGAATTGCAGCAGGTCGCGACCCGCAAGCAGATCCAGATCATGTCGGAACACACGCGCTGTCCGGTGACCAGGCCGAAGCTATTGGCCTATGTCGGCGACGATGCCGCCGCCACCGAGCGCTATCGCGCGGACATCCTCGGCAAGCGCAAATCGGTGTTCGACCTGCTGGAGGAACATCCGGCCTGCGAATTGCCGTTCCACGCCTATCTCGAAATGCTGTCGCTGCTGGCGCCGCGCTATTATTCGATCTCCTCGTCGCCGTCAGGCGACCCTGCGCGCTGCAGCGTCACCGTCGCCGTGGTCGAAGGTCCTGCGAGTTCGGGGCGCGGCGTCTACAGGGGCATCTGCTCGAATTACCTCGCCGGCCGTCGCTCGGGCGAGACCATCCATGCAACGGTTCGCGAAACCAAGGCCGGCTTCCGGCTGCCCGACGATGCTTCGGTGCCGATCATCATGGTCGGCCCCGGGACCGGTCTGGCGCCGTTCCGCGGCTTCCTGCAGCAGCGCGCCGCGCTGAAAGCCGGGGGCGCCAGGCTCGGCCCGGCGATGCTGTTTTTCGGTTGCCGGCATCCCGAGCAGGACTATCTCTATGCCGATGAGCTCAAGGCATTCGCAGCCGACGGCATCACCGAACTGCACACCGCGTTCTCGCGCAGCGAGGGCCCGAAAACCTATGTGCAGGATCTGGTCGCGGCGCAGCAGGAACGGGTCTGGAGCCTGATCGAAAAAGGCGCGATCATCTACGTCTGCGGCGACGGCGGCAAGATGGAGCCGGACGTCAAGGCCGCACTGGTCGCGATCTATCGCGAACGGAGCGGCGCGGATGCCGCTGCCGCGCAGCGCTGGATCGACGACCTCGGCAGCAAAAATCGCTACGTGCTCGATGTCTGGGCGGGGGGCTGAGACGGATTTTCAAGGCGTCGTTCCGGCGCAGGCCGGGATCCATGCGCCGTGTCGTGGTTCTGGTCGCCGCCTTTGTAATGGCAGCGAGCTTGCCGGTCTTCCGCGTGAATGTCGGCTCTTCGGGCCATAGTTAACTTCGGCCAACTAATTCGCGGCGCGCCCTTACGCGACGTGACCTGGGCCGCTGAATTCCAGGACGCTATCGCCATGTGATCCCATATTCTTCCATTATACGGCCATTCTTTGGACAAGACTGAGCGGAGCGTTGGCGGCTGGTCGACCCGACGGATAGTCGACCGTCACCATCGGATGACATTGGACGGAAAAGGGAGACGCCAATGAACTCCACACCCACTCCAAACGCTACTGAACCCCACAATGCCCTAATCGCGCGCGCCGATGAACAACTCGCGCACGCCCACGAACAGATCGCGCGCGCGAATGAAGAGCTCGTGCGTTTGAGTGAACAGCTTGAAAAAATGGAGCACGGTGCCGCGCGCCCACCTTCGGCCGGACCCGGCCCGCAATCACCGCCCAGAAGGCCGGCGCTCCGGGCCCTCGTTGGCTTGCTGCTGGCGGCGTGCATCGTTGTCGCTGCCCTGGTTTTGCAGTCGTCCTATGGCGGCGGGGCCAAGCTGGTTGTCGCCCGTTGGGCGCCGCGGCTCGTTTCAACTCCATCATTGCCGCCGGAAAATGCGCCGCCTCCCGCGCAGCCCGCTCCATCTATCGTTCAAGTGGCTGCGGCGGAGGCAGCACCACCGCAAGCAACGCCCTTGGCTCAGACCGCACCGCAAGACGCCGCGCCGGCAGCTACCGCAGCGCTTGCCGATCAGACACAGTTGCTACAAACGATGGCGCGCGATCTCGCGAATGTGGAGCGAAACGTCGAACAGCTCAAGGCGAACCAGCAACAAATAGCCAGCGACAATTCAAAAGCCATTGAGCAGCTCAAGGCGAGCCAGGAAGAGATAAAACGCGTGCTCGCGAGGGTTTCCGAGCAGAACCTGCCCAAGACGTCACCGCCTCCGACGCAGCCGCCTCCGACCTTGCGCAAGCCCGAGCGGACGCATCAGTCCCCGTACGTGAGAGCGCGGCCTCGAATCCCAAGGGAGTGGATCTACGACGACGAATGGTAGCCGTCGATGCGGTGATCATCGAAGTCTTGTCCTGCAACAATGCCCCGATGCGATACATCTTCAAAGGCGAGAAACCTGCCAATCTGCCAGCGCGGGCACCGACAAAGTACCAACTGGGAATTAACCTCAAGACCGCCAAAGCACTCGGATTAACAGTTCCATCATCGCTGCTCATGCGTGCCGACGAAGTGACTGAATGATGTCCCCGACTTCTTGTATTGGCACGTTTGAGACATGCGGCGGACACTGAGAATGTCTGCTTGTTGGGGTAGACCGATAGTGGCCGGCCTACTGTCAAAACGACGCGAACGACCCAAGCGGACAGTGGGCGCATAAGCGCCGTGAGTATATTGTTGTTGATTGTAAGCAACGATGAGGTCTCGATGATAGTCCACATCGGCAGACGGACTTTCCTCGGCGCGATTGGTGGCGCGGCGGTCACGTGGCCGGTTGCAGTGCGATCGCAGGTAGCGGCAACGGAGCGCAGGTCTATCGGCTGGCTGTCAGGGTCGGCAAGCAAGATGGCGAAATTCTTTGCGGACGATTTCCTGGATGGCATGCGAGAGTTCGGCTATGTCGATGGCCGGGACTTTGAGTTCGTGCCTCGCTACGCCGAGGGATTTTCCGACCGGCTGCCGGCGCTCGCGCAGGAACTCATCGAGCTCAAGCCAGCCGTCATCGTGGCCGCGGCCGTCAATGCCGCGGTTCCGCTGCGGGCTGCGACCCCGGTGATCCCAATCGTCTGCCCGGCGCTAGCTGACGCCGTCCATCTCGGCTTGATCGAGAGCGAAGCGCGGCCGCGCGGCAATGTCACGGGGATCGAGCCCTATGTCGCCGGTTTGCCCGCCAAGGAGATCGATGTCGCCCGCGAGATCGCGCCCGGCGCGAAGCGCATCGGTCTCCTTACTAATCTTCACGATCCGAAGGCTCCGCCGCAGCGAGAGGAATTGGCCGACGCGGCCAAAGCGCTGGAATTGTCGGTCGCGGAGGCTGACGTTAACGATCCCACGCAGATCGAACGCGCCATGCAGGCGCTCGCAAGCTCGCAGGTTGACGTCGTCATCGTCTTGCAGACCGGGCTGTTGTTGAGCGTGGGACGACAGATTGCCGAATTCGCTGCGGCGAAGAAGCTGCCGACGGTCTACGGCTATCGCGAGCACGTATTGGACGGCGGGCTAATAAGCTATGGCGTAGATTTGCGCTGGTGTTATCGCCGCGCCGCCTATTTCGTGGACAAGATTTTGCACGGCACACCGCCCGGCGAGATCCCGTTGGAATTCCCGACCAGGATGATGCTGTCAATCAATCTCAAAACGGCAAAGGCGCTCGGCATCACGCTCCCGCCGGAGCTGTTGGGTGTCGCCGATGAGGTGATCGAGTGAAGCGGCAAATGTCGCCTATTGGCGCGAAACGGACTTCCCGCGATGTCCGCAGTTTGGTTGCTATCGGGGGAAAGCGGACATCGCGGTTGCGAGCGCCGACTTCCGAGTTTGACCCAACTGAGACATCAAGCCTGATCGCATTGGGCCGGCCATCAACCTGAAGACCGTCAAGGCACTCGGCATCGATATCCCCGCCGACGCGGCGCGCCGCCTTCTGTTCTTTGGGCGGCGCAACCTCATGATGCGTGGTCAGCGTTCACCGGCAGGGCGAACTGAAAGGCGGCACCGTGTGGTACGTTTGCGGTGGCCCACAGCCGGCCACCATGGGCTTCCATGATCGAACGGCAGATCGAGAGTCCCATGCCCATGCCGCTGGATTTGGTGGTGAAGAAGGCGTTGAACACGCGCTCAGCATTCTCGGCGGTGATCCCGACCCCGCAATCCGTCACACTTACCAGCACCTGATGTGTCTCGTGCCGGCCTGAGCGGATCACCAGTTCGCGCGGCCGATCCGTGACCGATTGCATGGCTTCAATACCATTGATCACCAGATTGATAATCACCTGCTCCAGTTGGATCCGATCGGCGAGGACCATGGGTAGAGTGGGTGCAAACTCCGTCCGCAACAGCACCTGGTGGCCGATTAACTCACTCTGCATCAGAGCGATGACCTCTTTGATGACCTCATTGACGTCGAGTGGCGCCTTCTCGATGTCGGTTTTGTTCGCGAGCGCCCGGACGCGCCGGATCACTTCGCTCGCCCGATTGCCGTCGTCAATGATCCATTCCAACGAGCGGCGCGCTGCGGCAACGTCCGGAGTTTCGCGGCCTAGCCAGCGCAGGCCGGCCTCGGCGTTGGCGACGACGCCGGTGAGCGGCTGGTTCACTTCATGGGCGATCGAGGCGGTCAGCTCCCCAATCGTCGTGACGCGATTAACATGAGCGAGCTCCGTCTGGGCCCTATCACGTTCAATCATGCTATCTTTAAAAATCTGGACCGCCACCGCCATCGCACCGATCTCGTCACTGCGATTGGTCCCGGGCACTTCAACGGTGTTATCGCCTTTGGCGAGCGTTGTCATGGCGCTGGTCATGTGGGTGATCGGCGCTGCGATCCCACGCGTGAGTAGAACGCCCATCAGCGTCGCGATGATGAGCGAGGCTGCGCCGCCGAGGATCGTCATCGAGTATGCAGTTGCGAACGCCTGTTCCTGCAAGGCGGCGCGCTTTGTCAACAGATCGCGCTCAACCCCCTCGATTTCGTCCACTTTGGCGCGGATGACGTCCATTGCGGTTTTGCCGGCCCTCAAGCCCTCCGAGGCGCGCGCATCCTCGCGCGTCTCGGGCTTCGCCATCAGCGCGATTTCCCGCTCGGCGATCCCGGAACGCCATTTTTTCGCCAACTCGTTCAATTCATCGAGCCGGCTCTGCAGAGCGGGGCTGTCCGTGGCGAGGTCTCTTATTTTCTGGATCGCCGCGGTGTAGGCATTGCCGCCCTCATGATAGGGCTCCAAAAAATTCTTGTCGCCGGTGATCAGATAGCCGCGCATGCCGGTTTCCGCATCCACCATCGCGTCCTTTGCCTTCCCTAGCGTCTCCAACACGTCGGCGGTGTGGACACGCCAGTTTTCGGCCCACTCGATCACGAGAAGGCGGCTGTATACGATAGCGCTGCTCGCAAATACGACCACGACCACGGCGACAAACGCAGCCATAAGCTTACGCGCGATCGGCAAATTCGCGAAAGCGGACACAGGACCCTCTGAAGCGTTAACCGACCCGAAATGGCCAAGCATCACGAACGAATTATAGCGCATTGCTTTGATATCTGCACCTTCGCGATATTCGATCCCCAGCCTCGCTCGGCTACGAATTCGCCAATATCGCCGCAACAATCGCTGGCGTCATGGCAGCTTTGAGACATGCCGACTGCCTTGAGCAATGCCCGCTTTCAGGGAGCCGGCTCAACCGGTCGACGCAACGCAGGCGTTAAATCTCTCCGCCGGGGTTTCAAATTGCAAGGTCTCACGCGGTCGTTCGTTGAGCTGACGAGCCGCTTTGTTCAGATAGGCTTGTGAGTGCACCGACAAGTCGGTGCCCTTCGGAAAAAATGTCTCAGCAGGCCATTGGTGTTCTCGTTCGACCCGCGCGACTACAAGGCATTTGATCAAGGCCTGTCGTGTTCCTCGGAAATGTCCTTGTTGGTGTGGTCGGGCATCAAGGCGGCAGCGACAATGCTGACTACCGCGCAGAACAGAATGTAGAGCGCGATCATGTAGCCCGATCCGGTGGCGGCGAGCAGTGCGGTGGCGATCAACGGCGCCGGCCCTCCGGAGATGACCGACGAGAGCTGATAGCCGATCGAGCTGCCGCTGTACCGCAGCCGCGGGGTGAAGCATTCGGCGATCAACGCCGCCTGTGGACCATACATCAGGTCGTGCGGTACGAACGAAAGCACGATGGCGATGAAGATCAGCCCCGGCACTGCTGTGTTCAGCAGGCCGAAATACGCAAAGCCAAACAGCCCGGTCAGGACCGAGCCGATCAGATACATGCGCTTGCGCCCGATGCGATCCGACAGGTGTCCGGCCAGCGGGACGGTGAAAAGCGAGAGGACGCCGGCGCAGATGAGACAGATGAGCAGGAAGTCGCGATCCTGATGGATGACTTGGGTGCCATAGGCGAAGACAAAGGCCAGGTAGATGTAGGCTGGCGCCTGCTCGCCCATCCGCGCCAGCGCCGAGAGGATGATCGACCGCGGCTGACGCTTGATCACCTCGATGACCGGGACCCGCTCAACACGGTTTTCGGCTACGATCCGCCGGAACGTCGGCGTCTCCATGATGCCGAGCCGGATGTAAAGTCCGATGGCGATCATCACGATACTGAGCAGGAACGGGATGCGCCAACCCCAGACCAGAAACTGGTCGCCGGAAATGCGGCTGAACACGAGCACTGCCACGTTTGCCAGCAGCAACCCGGCGGGTGCACCGAACTGCGGCCACGAGGTGATGAAGCCGCGGTGCTGGTTGGTCCGTGCCCACTCCATCGAAAGCAGCACAGAGCCACCCCACTCGCCGCCGACGCCCACGCCCTGGATGAAGCGGATGATGGTCAGGATGACGGCACCCCAGATGCCGATCTGTTCATAGGTGGGGACGAGGCCGACCGCCGCAGTGGCAATCCCGGTCACCAGCAACGTGGCTATGAGCGCCCCCTTGCGGCCGATGCGGTCGCCATAGTGGCCGAAGATCGCAGCACCGATCGGCCGGGCGATGAATCCCACGGTGTAGATCGCAAACGCCTCCAGCACGCCAACCAGGGGATCGGACCTGGGAAAAAAGAGCTTGCCGAAGACGAGGCCGGTCACCGTGCTGTAGAGCAGGAAATCGTACCATTCGATGGTGGTGCCTACCGTGCTGGCGATCATTGCGCGGCGCAATTGCGCCCGGTGGTCGGCTTCCGGCAACGGGCTGGTTGTGATGTCCAATGTCGTCATTCTGCTTCTCCTTGGCCCATATCGCTGGGACCTTGCGGAATGCGTTTCGTTCCCCATCCACGGCGGTGGATGAGGGTATCGATGTCTGTTTTTTGTTGGTTGGGGCTGCGCCGTCATTCCGCGCTCGCACCCATGCCGGCTGCAGGAAGCCGATACTGGATAGCGAGCGGCTTCCACCGAACGCCATCACGGGAGCGGACATCCCTAATGACACGGTCTTGAAAATCAAAAGCGTAGTCCCTCGGTCCGCCCGGTAAATTCGACCTTGGTCTATGGTAACCCTGCCACCGAATTGCCTCTGCTCGTCGAGCGCGCCTCCGTCGCGTGATGATACCGTACGTCGCGCCAAGCTTGTTTGGCACGCCGCAGAATGGCGCGCCGCCAACGATGCTCACCGGTCCGATAAGATCAGTGACCGGGACTTGGCTGGCGGCAGCTTTGGTGCGCCGCAAGAGCCGCAAATGGCGCTTAGCAGACGTGGTCTCAACATCCCACCGACGCTGCTGCCACCGCCGACGAAGCGATCGAATAGTTCTGCTCTTTGCTGCAGTGCGTTCGCCGTGCCCCGCTTGCTGGCGCTGGACTTGCTGAAATTAGCCTTACGCGGACCGTGCCGAGAGCGGTGGCGAACGTTGTCTTTCAACCTAAATCTACGGTCGCCCTCTCAAGTGGACGCGGTGAGCGGCTGCAGCCGCCTCGACTGCCGTTTTGCCTCGCGCTCGGGATTTACGAGCGCCATGGCGATGGCGCCGCCCACCATCATAATGACCCCGCACATGAAGAAGCCGGTGTTGAACCCGTCGAGCGGTGTCGTGGCGGTCTCAATGACACTGCCCATGATATAGGGTGCGAGCAGGCCGGCTGAACTCGCGACCGCGGTGCCGATCGCGAGCAGCGCGCCGCGTTGCGCCGCCGGAGTGATTTCACCGACGACAGCATTGCTGATGACGTAGATCACCGAAGGCAGCGCCACACCGAGCGTCGTCAGGGCAATCTTGACGGGGATGCCCGGAACGTACGGCAGCATCGCCAGCGCAACGCCGCCAAGGAAGACGCTCAACCCGCCGAGGATGCCGCGCGCCAGTCTGCTCGATACGCCGCGCGACAGCAGGCGTTGCGAATACCAGCCGGTCGCAAGCATTGCGACCGCGCTGCCGACGGCCGGCAGCGCTCCCAGGAACCCGATCGAGCTCTGCGCAAGGCCAAGACCCTTGATCAGGTAAGCGCCTTGCCACGAGAGCGCCAGCGACAGGGCCCAGTTGGCCCCGAACGCCGCCGCCCAGCACGCCAGGATCGTGGGGCTCAGCAGCAATTGAGCATAACCGACCCGCAGGGATGATTGCGCTGCATCCTTTGCCTTTGCGCTCCCGCTGTCCAACGACCCTTCGCGGCCGAACACGAGCCACAATGCGCACCAAACGAGGCCGACCAGGCCGAGTGAGCCGAAGGCCCAGTGCCAGGTCCAACGCACGATGACCCAATTGAGCAGCGGCAGTGCCAGCATGACGCCGATCGCCCCGCCTTGCACAATGACGGCGGTCGGAAGGGTACGCAGTTCGTTGGGGAACCACTTGTAGGCGGAATGCAGCGCCACCGGTGTCGCGGGACCTTCGCCGGCCCCGAGCGCGATGCGACAGGCTATCAGGGTTTCGAACCCAACCGAGCCGATCATCGGAAACTGTGTCAGCGCCCAGATGAAGCCCATCGCCAGCAGCACCCAGCGCGTCGGCACCCGGTTGACAAGAAAGCCGGTCGCGACCGACGAGAGCGCGAACAGCAAGAAGAAACTGGAACCGACCAACCCGAACTGGCGCGGGCCGAGTTCCAGCTCCTGCATAATTGGGACAGCGGCGATCCCGATCACCGCCTTGTCAGCGAAATTGATCACCATGAAAATGAACAGCAGCACCACCACGATCCAAGCGCGGTTGCGGTCGTTATCGCGCATTGGACCAGCCCTCCATCCGCCTGCTTGGAAGTATCCTGACTACGACAATCATGACGAAACGAAGCCAAATCGGCACGCGGACGGATCGAGGCGCCCGCGATGCCGGAGGACAGGCTCTGCTGAGCCGGCTGAAATACCGTCGACCGCAGCCGCATCGCCGGGGAGAATGTGAGCCGCCTCGGTCTGACGACGCGCCAGCAAATAGAAAGCGACGACGTGCGTGATCATCAGCACCGGCACATAGACGATCGGGATCGCGTAGGTAGCGCCCAACTGCCCCCGCCAGCGTCGGCAAGGCCGACCTGGATGCCGTGATAATAGTCGATGATGATGTCGGCTGTTCCTACGAGATTGAAGGCGATGACGAACGGCCAAAAGAGCGAACGTATCCGTACCGTGAGAAGCGCCAGCATAGCCAGCAATCCGGTTGCGAAGTCACCGTAGGCGGCGAAAACGGCGAAGCCGGTAGGCAGATTGGGGCCGACGACGCCAGGAATGATGAAGACGAGTCCGAAGAAGCGGAAGCTGTGCAACGTGGCGATGGAGCGTTGCGCTTCGATCCGGTCCATTGCCTTGAGCCTCGGCCAGACATATGCGCCAAAGCAAAGCAGCCACGGGACGTATCCCAGGATGAGATGTATCTGGAAGATGGTTGCCGGCGACATTGGAATTCCTGTCAGGTCTTCGTGGATGCGGCCTCGAACACCGCAGTCAGAATGCTGAGCCGGCCTTCCATGAGATTACGTCCCAGGTTGGCGGCAAGCTGCACGAAGTCCGGCCCCATCACCACGCCGAGATTTGGCGAAGGCGGCGGCGCCGACGCGCGCAGCTGGGCGAACCAAGCGTTGGCGGCCTCAGAGTCGTCTTGCCATGCCAGCGTGCGGAAACCGGCCGGTTCGATCGCCTCGCGCGTCGCTGCGGCGGTCAGAAGAAAGCTCGTGGCCGGCGTTCGTGCCCAGGGGACGGGATAATGCGGGTCGTCGCTGTTCAACACGACGTCGTAGGATCGCAAACCTGCCGCCTAACTTCAGCACGCGCCGGATCTCGCGATAGAGCCGCGCTCGGTCGGAGATGTTCATTGCCACATGCTGCAGCAACACTACGTCGAAATGGCCGTCGTCGAACGGAAGGTCCAGCGCGCTGGCGGTCTCAAACGACACCTGCCCGCTCTGTCCCGTCCGCTCGGTCAGATAGCGCGCGGCATCGACGAATGGCTCGCTGAGGTCGACGCCCGTAACCCGGCAGCCATAGGTCGCGGCCAGAAAGCGCGCCGGCCCGCCAACGCCCGATCCGACATCCAGAACCGACATGTCGGCGGTAATCCCGGCCAACTTGGCAAGCTCGGCGGTCGCTGCCAGCCCTCGGGTGTGAAACTGGTCGAGGGTAGCCAGCTGCTGCGGCGTGAGTCGCTGGTCCTCCGGCCCGAAGGCCGTGAGCGCCGTCTTCAGCCGCTCGGTCAGGCCGGTCGCGCGATAGTGGTCGCGCACGCCATCAAGGACATCGGTCATTCAGCGTTCCTCCAAAACTTCGGTTCGTTGTCGCAGAGATACGGCGGCTTCCCGCGAGCGACTATCCGCGATAATGTCGACGGGGTATGAAGCAGAACTTCACAGTCAGGCAAGGCGCGCTCGACGGCGTGGAGGCGTTCCTCGGCGTTGCCCAGCATCGCAGTTTTCGCAGAGCGGCCGCGGAGCTCGGGGTAACTCCCTCGGCCATCAGTCAGGCGGTACGCGCACTTGAGGCGCGGGTCGGCGCTGCGCTGTTCATGCGCACAACGCGCAGCGTCGGCCTCACCGAAGCCGGCGAACGATTCCTTTCGCGTGCAAAGCCCGCCTTCGAGGAGCTCGTCGCCGCAAGTGAGGTCGCGCGCGAACTCGGACAGCGGCCGGCCGGAATGTTGCGCCTCTCGGTACCGCGCGCGGTCGTGCCGATCCTGCTGGAGCCGCTGATCGCATCCTTCTGCCAGGCCTACCCCGACATCGAGGTGGAGATCGCCGCAAGCGAAGATCTGGTCGACCTCGCGGCTGAGGGGTTTGACGCAGGCATCCGGCTGGGCCAGTTCATCGCCGCCGACATGGTCGCGGTGCGCCTGACGCCGCCGTTTCGTTTTGTCGTCGTCGGGAGCCCCGCCTACATCGCGCGCAACGGCCCGCCCGAGCGCCCGGACGATTTACGTCAGCATGCTTGCTTGAGATTGCGGCGGCCCAACGGCGCGCTCGCGCTATGGTCGCTTAACGACAACGGCCGCGCGATCGAGATTGCTGTATCGGGCCCCCTCATCGCCAACGACTTTTCGACCATGCTTGGCGCGGCCGTCGAAGGCTTGGGTCTTGCGCAAGTGCCTGAGCCGATCGCCGCCGGGCCGGTGAGAGCGGGAAAACTCGTGCAGGTGCTGAGGCCGTTCGCGCCGATGGCGCCGGGCGTGTTTCTCTACTATCCCGGCCGCCATCAAGTGATGCCGAAGCTGCGAGCCTTCATCGATCACATGAAGAACAGCCGGTCTCCGGGCGGAGCACGAAGGAAACCGTAAATCGGGTCGCCGTCCCTCGCACAGACGGGCGAAGCAACGACGTGAAAGCGTCGACGATGCGGGCGCGAGCCAGGCCGACGTTGCTGCAGACGAGGCGGCCTCGTCGGCGATGGCCTCGATATGTCCGGTTATGGCATTTTCCGGAAGTGCGGTAACGCCCGACTTGGGCCGGGAACGCGCACCAAAGCGGACATCCGTCGACAGTTCTGAATTTATGGCTTCACGCCCTATGGTAACCCCGCTGGAAATCCGCCGCTGATCACGGACGCCATGGGCGGGTCCGGCCTTCCACTTCCGAGTTTGACCCACCCGGGACATCGAAGCGCGATAGTCCGGTGCCGAATCTGCTGAAACTGCATAGCGAGCGGTCTAGCTGCGCTTAGGATGCGGGACCGCATCGCAGATGGACGGAGGGAACCATGAGCACGATGAGGAGCATTCGGCTCGGGCTGCTGGCAACTGCTGCCATCGCGGCAGTGTCAGGTCTACCGGCGGCCGCACAACAGATCACCGGCACACCGGGTTCACCCGGCGCGACGACGACGATTGATGGAAAGTATCTTCCGCCGCCGCCGCCGAAGTTCGGCGGCGAGATCAACCTCCAGGCCAGCCAGTCGAAACCGTATTGGCCCGCCCGCGTGGTGCCGCCCAAGGGTGCCCCCAACGTGCTCCTGATCATGACTGACGACCAGGGCTACGGAGTTTCGGGGACGTTCGGCGGCGTCATCCCGACACCCGCAATGGATCGCATTGCGCAAATGGGGCTGCGCTACACTCAGTTCCACTCCACGGCCCTTTGCTCGCCGACGCGGGCAGCGTTGATCACCGGCCGTAATCACCATTCGGTGGGCTTCGGCATCATCTCGGAGCAGGCGACCGGCTATCCGGGATACGACAGCATCATTGGACCGGAGAGCGCCACCATTGGCACGATACTGAAGCAGAACGGCTACGCCACGTCCTGGTTTGGCAAAAACCATAACACGCCGAGCTATCAGTACGGCGTGACGGGACCGTTCGACCAGTGGCCCATCGGCATGGGCTTCGACTATTTCTACGGCTTCATGGGCGGCGAGACCGACCAATGGACGCCATATCTATTCCGGAACACCACCCAGGTTTTCCCCTGGGTCGGAAACCCCGGCTACAATCTGACCACGGACATGGCGGACGACGCGATCGCCCACCTGCGACAGCTCAATGCGGCCGATCCGGATCAGCCGTTCTTCCTCTATTACGTGCCCGGCGGCACCCATTCGCCGCATCAGCCGACCAAGGAATGGATCGACAAGTTCAAGGACAAGTTCGACATGGGCTGGAACGCCCTTCGCGAGCAGATTTTCGCCGATCAAAAGCGGCTTGGCGTCATACCAGCGAACACGCAGCTAACAGCCTGGCCGGATGACCTGAAAAAATGGGACACGTTGACGGCCGATGAGAAGAAGCTTTTTGCAAGGCAGGCTGAAGTGTTCGCCGGTTATGCCGCCTACAC
Source organism: uncultured Alphaproteobacteria bacterium (assembly GCA_963734795.1). Taxonomy (GTDB): domain Bacteria; phylum Pseudomonadota; class Alphaproteobacteria; order Rhizobiales; family Xanthobacteraceae; genus Bradyrhizobium. The sequence continues at coordinate 211,966 of CAVTIW010000001.1, read as the reverse complement.
CGACCAAGAGATTGGCCGCGTCATTCAGGAAGTCCAGGACGAAGGCAAGCTCGACGACACGCTGATCATCTATATCAGCGGTGACAACGGAACGAGTGCGGAGGGCACGACGGTCGGCACGCCCAACCAATACACCGCCTACAATGGTATTTTGGACCTGCCGGTCGCCGAGCAGTTGAAGGCTTACGACGCCTGGGGCTCGGCTGCCACATACCCGCACATGGCGGTGGCCTGGTCATGGGCGTTTGACACACCGTTCAAATGGACGAAGCAGGTGGCGTCGCACTTCGGCGGCACCCGCCAAGGTTTGGCGATCTGTTGGCCGAACCGCATCAAGGATGCGGGCGGCATCCGCACCCAGTTCCACCATATGATCGACATCGTCCCGACCATCCTTGAGGCAACCGGCATTCCGGCCCCGGTGATGGTCAACGGCATCGCGCAGAAGCCGATTGAAGGGGTCAGCATGACCTACACCTTCGACAAGTCGAGCGCCAACGTGCCGTCCGCGCGAACGACGCAGTATTTCGAGATGTTTGCCAACCGCGCGATCTATCACGACGGTTGGATAGCGGCGACAACGCCGCCTGCGCCGCCGTGGCTCCTGGGCACCGCCAAACTGCCTGATGACGTGGTCAACGGCTACAAGTGGGAGCTCTACAACATTGCCGAGGATTACTCGGAGAGCAATGACCTCGCGGCGAAGCTGCCGGACAAGCTCCGCGAGTTGCAGGAGCTGTTCATGGTGGAGGCGACGAAGTACAATGTGTTTCCGCTGGACAACTCGGTGCTTCCGCGCATCATCGCTCCACGGCCCAGCGCTACTGCAGGCCGGAACATCTTCGCATACTCAGGTGAGCTATCAGGCCTGCCCGAGAGCGATGCGCCCAGCATCCTGAACAGGTCCTATACGATCACCGCCGAAGTGGTCATCCCGAGCAGCGCGGACGGAACCATTGGGCGCGCGGGCTCGCAGGACGGTAATGAAGGAATGATCGTCACTGAAGGGGGACGCTTCGGTGGCTATGGCCTGTATCTGCTCAAGGGCAAGCCAGTATTCCTCTACAACTTCCTCGATCTCGAACGCTTCCGCTGGGAAGGCCAGGACGCGCTCACGCCGGGCAAGCACACCATCGTATTCGACTTCGCATACGAGGGGCCTGGCTTCGGCAAGGGTGGCACGGGCGTCCTGAAGGTGGACGGCAAAGAGGTCGCCAACAGCAAAATCCCACACACCATTCCATTCATCATTGCAGTCGAGGAAACCTTCGACGTGGGTGTCGATACCCGCACTGGTGTTGAAGACAAGGACTATCAGGTGCCGTTTCGTTTCACCGGCAAGCTTGACAAGCTCACCTTCAAGCTCGCGCCGGTGCAGCTAACCCGCGACGAGCATCAGGTCATTCGGCACGCCCGCGCCGACGCGGATAACTGACGCCGCAATCCGGCCGGCCATCCCTTCTTCGGGGCCCGGCCGGAGCCCTTGGCCATGTCCGCGGATGGCACGAAACGGACCAATCGGCCCCGTCTGACGATGTCCGTTCATCGGGTTAAAGCGGAATCTCCGCGAGTGGTTCTCCACTTCCGAGATTCGACCCAAAGCGGATATTTGGCAAAACCAGAACCATCCCGCGACTTGCGGCTCGAAAAGCCGGAGGCTGGACGAGCTTGCAATCGGATTGGCATCTCCACCTGCGCGCATTAACGTCCGCCAAGCAAACAGGCCGCCTGAACGTCAGTTGGCCGGGAGGAGCAGGAAGATGGTAACATGAAGCTATACTACGCGCCGGGCACGATATCGCTTATGCCCCATGTCGCCTTGCTCGAGAGTGGTCTTTCCTTTGTCGCCGTAAGGGTTGATGAAGCCAGCAAGAAGACGGCGGATGGTGAGGACTACAACGCCATAAACCCACTGGGCTACGTACCAGCTTTGGTGCTCGATGATGGCAGCGTACTTCTTGAGGCAGCCGCGATCGCCCAGTACATCGCGGACCGCGATTCGACGGGAAAGCTCGCTCCACCGCACGGAACCATCGAGCGGGCGAGACTTCAAGCTTGGCTGAACTTTCTCTCCAGCGAGTTGCACAAGGGAGGTCTTGGCCCACTGTTTTACACGGCACTGGACGAGCGAGCGAAGGATATTTTCCGCGAGCGGTTGAGGGCGCGCTTCGCCTTTGTCGACCAGCACCTGTCTACGCGTGAGTATCTGTTGGGCAAGGACTACTCAATTGCCGACGCCGGCTTGTATGCGATGACGGGCTGGACGCCTCGTGTTGGCTTTGACATTCACGCCTACCCGAACCTGGTCGCGCATCACGCTCGGATCGCCAATCGCGACGCCGTACGTGAAGTTCATCGGATCGAGGGGCCTATCCCGGCATGAGCCCTGGACGGTGAGATTCGGATACCAAGCTTCCCGCGGACGCTTCGTCCGATCTTGGCATCTTTGAGACATACCAGGGCTGTCTGACGATGTCGGTTCATCGCGGTAGAGCGGAAGTGATCGGCGTACGGTCAAACCCACGCCTACAACTCCGAACGGACATGGACGCTTTTACTTCCACGAGCCTTCTGTTGGGCCGCCTCCGCGAGCGAAGCGATTATGCGCCGCCCAACTCTCGGAATCCCGGCACATTGTCCCCGGAGAGGAACGAGGCCAAATACATTTTGCCCAGGGTGTGTATCGTTTCGGGCAGGTTGGCTCTCAACTCCCTGTCACGAGCACTTTTCTTGAAATCTTCGAGCGTAGGGACCAACAGGTCAGTGTCGGGAGCTGTGCGGGTTTGGGAAGCTGCGGAGCCGCTCAGGAATACGCCAGCATAGTAGAGGCGGGTGAGCGCGCGGACCGTCGCCAGCCGTCCGTAAAAGGCCTCATCCGGCGCGCCGCCGAGCCAGGTCTTCACCATGATGCCTTCGATCTCAGGTGAAAACGCGAAGCTATCTATCAGCGTCGCCAGATCGACCATAGGATCGTTGCGGTAGGCGGATTCCCAATCAACTAACCAGAGGCGCCGGCCATCAAATAGTAAATTGCCGGGATGAAAATCGTTATGGCTGGAAACAAGCCGCTCCAAGCCCTCGTTGTAGGTTTGACGAACGCGTTTCAGATGCTCGGCATGAATATCGAGTAAACCAGCGGCAAAGATACCGGTTCGACGCACATGGGCGAACAGGCGGCCAACGATATCGGGATAATCAACGAAGTGAGGAAAAATTGGTGAAGCCTGCAGGCGCTGCAGCAGCTCTCCCAACCCGTGCGCCAAACCATGGAGGCCACCCGGATAACCCAGCAAGGGACGCGGCTCGACGAAATCCATCACCACGACCCTTGCAGCTTCGTCCAAATGGAGGATCTCAGGCGCAATGCCGGTTTCCGCCGCGATACGCATCGACTCGTATTGATGAGGATTTCGTAGGGGGCTTGCCTCGCCCTCCACACGCAGCAAATAACTTCGACCACCGACCTGGACTTTCAGAACCAATGCGGTCGTAATTCCACCGGCAACCGGGCTCACGCCATCAATCGGGCGAGCGCCAAAAGCAGCCTTAAGCGCAGCCCGTGCGACGTCGGCCTGCGCGCCCTCGACGCCCTTCAGAGAACTCTCAGTTGCGGGTCGTGAAGTCTGACTCATTCGCTACGGTATCAGAAATTTGCTTTCTGGGTCTATTGCTCGGCCTACGTGTCACGTCGTTAAAATCAGCTGGTCTGCCCAAGCATCGCCCGTGACCATGGTCCGGAATTGGCACTTAACGGACCAGTCGGCCCGGTCTGACGATGTCCGTTCATCGGGGGTAGAGCAAACTCTCCACGAATGGCTCTCCCCTTCCGAGTTTGACCCAACAGAGACATGGCGGCTCAACCCTTTCGGGGCGCAAAACCGAAGTCTGCCTTGGCGCTCAAGCGTTATTCGCGTCTCGACTTTGTGGACACGCTCTCCGATGGGGCGGATTTGGCCGCGCTCGGCGACTGGGCGGCGGCTAAGGTTTCGCGTCGCCGGCTCGAGGACCTGATTTGAACCATTAGGCCCGTCAACAGACCTATGACATGAGCGCACCCTAGTCCCGCCGAGCAGGTCGGCGCCAATGGCGCGGCAGGGATGCAGCATGAAAAGAAGATGACGGGTCGACCACCACCTGCGGTGATCGAGGAGGCCGAGTTTTACGCCGACTAAAGGTCCTTTAATCACGGAGCAATCCTATGTGGTACCTCAAGGCAGGAATGGTTGCAGCATCGCTTGTTGTTTCGTCCGCCGCACTGTCGGACGAGTTGAAGATCACAGCCTTGTACAGCCAGCCGCAGAACTCCCAAGAGTTCGACGCCAAACACATGCCTTTGGTGTATGCGGTGAAGCAAATAAAGAAGGTTGAGATCGCTCGACCCGGCCCTGGCCCGAACGGGTCTCCTTCTCCGTACTATCTTGTCACAGAGCTGTGGTTCGAAAGTCCGGAGGTCTTCAAATCGGTGGCGGCCACTCCCGAATGGAAAGCAATAGCCGCTGACGTGGCCAACTTCGCGCCTCCGGACACAGTCACCATTTTGGTTTCAGCCGTCGAGCCGAAAAAATAAAAGACCGAAAACCAACCTATTTGAAAAAGGAGGATCGGCCCATGACTCTGATCTTACAGACGCGCCGCCACATGCTGAAATCAACCGCGGCAACGACGGCGGTTCTTTCGCTTGCCAGGTTCGCCACGTTCGGCGCGCGCGCCGAGGCCGCCAGGGGCAGCAAGGAAGTACTTGGATCTATCGACCAGACCCTGCGCCAGGCCGCCGAGGCCAAGGACGTGCCCGGCGTCGTTGCGATGGCGGCAACTGACGATGGCGTGCTCTATCAGGGCGCCTTCGGGAGTCGCAACCTTGCTAACGGCTCCGCCATGACACTGGATTCGGTGTTCTGGATCGCCTCAATGAGCAAGGCGATCACCTCCGCCGCCGCAATGCAGCTTGTCGAGCAGGGCAAGTTGCAGCTGGACCAACCCATTGGCGGCATGCTCCCGGAGCTTTCGGGGCCGCAAGTGCTGGAAGGGTTCGACGATAAGGGCGACCCCAAGCTTCGCGCCGCCAAACGGCCGATCACGCTGCGCCATTTGCTGACCCACACCGCCGGCTTCACCTACGATTTCTTCAACGCCGATACCGCGCGCTATGAGAAATACGCCCAATTGCCGCCTCTCGCGTCCGGCAAGAATGCGGCGCTTCGGACGCCGTTGGCTTTCGACCCAGGCGATCGCTGGGAGTACGGCATCAACACCGACTACGTCGGCAAGGCCGTAGAAGTGGCGAGCGGGAAGCAGCTTGACGTCTATTTGCACGACCATATCCTCGCGCCCTTGGGAATGGTTGACACCGGGTTCGTTCCAGGTCCCGACCAACAGGCCCGGCTGGTGAGCATTCACGGACGTACCCCTGACGGATCGCTGGTTCCTGTCGATTTCCCGGTCGTCAAGGATCCGGAATTCTACAGCGGAGGCGGCGGTCTTTATTCGACCGCGCACGACTATCTCGCCTTTCTCCAAATGATCATGGATCGCGGAACCTTCAACGGCGCCCAGATCTTGCGTCCGGAAACCGTTGCCCAGATGTCGCAGAACCAGATCGGAGATATCAACGTCCCGAAGCTGTGGAAGACGATCGTGCCCCAGTTGTCGAACGACGTTGATTTTTCCGTACCGTTCCCGAACCAGGATCTTAAATGGAGCCTGAGCTTCCTGATCAACACACAACCGGGGCTTGTCGGCAGTAGCGCTGGAAGCCTCTCCTGGGCCGGGTTGGCCAACACCTATTACTGGCTCGACCCCGCCCGGCGAGTCACCGGGGTGATCCTCACCCAGATCCTGCCCGGCACAGATCCGCTCGCTGGCCGCACCTACGGCCAGTTCCAAGCTGGCGTCTACAAGGCCCTTGCCAGCGGCTGATCGCGCGCGCCTGGACCGTGCCAGCTCCAACGACCGCCAAGCGTCGGCGCGCATGTTGCGCAGGCGGGCGACGGGGTGTGAAAGCTGGTGATTTTGAGTTGGTCCAGTAGACGAACTCGGCATGGCTGCCATGTCGCTTATTGGCAGTGCGCCCCGAAGGCGCGGATCACTAGTGGAGGAAGATTCCACCCAGAGAGTTGTCGATTGATCTGGTAGCTGACGAGCGGTTCGGCCGGGTAACCGGCAGGGCTGGAGCCTCGTGACAAAGGCCGCTTTAGGCGGTTGAGCAATCCGGCGGGCCGTAACGTGAGTGAAGCCTGAGCAGGCCTCGAAAGTGACAATGCGGATGCCGACCCTCCTGCCATTTGGGGAAGGCTGTATGAGCGGGGAAGCAATCGACACGTGCACCCGCTCGATCCGCCGGGGTAGTGGGCACGGCACGTCGGAAAGGTGGTTCGGGTAATCGGGGGAGACCCGTCAAGGGCGAGGGTAGCGGCCTCAACGTCGCGAAGGCGGCGGCCATGGCGGGAGTCGGATGGGGTCGTATGACCGTCGAAGCCGGGTAATGCTGGCTGAGGAAAGGGCCCTGACTTCTGGTGCGCTTTCGAAGATGGCGAGGTGAAGGTGATTGGCGATGAGCCTGGCAACACCGACAACGATCCGGACCTTTCAGAGAAAGCTATACCGCAAGGCGAAGGCGGAGCCTGCCTTCCGCTTCTACCTGCTCTACGACAAGATTTACCGAGCGGACATCCTGCGTCATGCCTATGCGCTGGCCCGAGCAAATGCGGGCGCGCCGGGTACGGACGGAATGACCTTTGCGGCGGTCGAAGCGTCGGGCCTGGAGAGGTGGCTGGTGGGCCTGCGCGAGGAACTGGTCTCGAAGACGTACCGGCCCGATCCGGTGCGGCGGGTGTACATACCGAAGCCGGACGGAGGCGAGCGACCGCTCGGCATTCCGACGATCCGGGATCGGGTGGTCCAGACCGCCGCCAAGCTCGTGCTGGAACCGATCTTCGAGGCGGACTTCGAGGACAATGCCTACGGCTACCGCCCCGTTCGCGGAGCGGTGGACGCGGTCAAGGAAGTGCACCGGCTGATCTGCCGGGGCCATACCGACGTGGTCGACGCCGACTTATCCCGCTACTTCGATTCAATTCCGCACGACGAGCTTCTGAAATCAGTAGCTCGTCGCATCGTGGACCGGCACGTGCTCCGGCTGATCAAGCTGTGGCTGAAGGCGCCGATCGAGGAACGGGATGATGGCGACGGGACCCGGCGCATCGGTGGTGGCAAGAGCAACGCGCGCGGCACGCCACAGGGCGGCGTCGTGAGCCCACTGCTGGCCAACATCTACATGAATCGGTTCCTGAAGTATTGGCGGCTGACCGGGCGCGGGGAGGCGTTCCGGGCACACGTCATCGCGTATGCCGACGACTTCGTCATCCTCAGCCGCGGATGCGCGGCCGAGGCCCTGGCGTGGACGAAGGCAGTGATGACGCGGCTCGGGCTGACACTCAACGAGGCCAAGACCTCGTTGAAGAATGCTCGGCAAGAACGCTTCGACTTCCTCGGCTACTCGTTCGGACCTCACCGTTACAAAGCGAACGGTCATTGGTATCTGAGCGCGAGCCCGTCCAAGAAGAGCGTGCAACGGCTCAAGACGAAGGTTGGCAATCTGCTGGTGCCTGGCAACAACGATCCATGGCCCGAAGTGCGCGACACGCTGAACAGCTCTCTGCTTGGCTGGTCGAACTACTTCTGCCATGGGACACGCCGATCGGCATTCCGCGGCATTGACCGATACGTCTATGAGCGCGTACGCGACTTCCTCGCCAGACGGCACAAAGTGGCAGGACGTGGCACACACCGGTTCTCTCTCGACGTTGTCTATGGACAACACGGTCTGCTGCGTCTCGAACGCCTACCCCTAACGGCCCCGCTGAGTGCCTCACGGTGAAACCAGTCGGAGAGCCGGATGCCTTAATCGGGCACGTCCGGTTCGATGAGCGGGGATGGGAAACGGAGCGTTGCCGAATGGCCCAAGCTACCGCGCCCATCCTCGACTCTACCGAAACGGACCAGTCGGCCCGGTCTGATGATGTCCGTTCATCGGGGGCAGAGCGGACTCTCCGCGAATGGTTCTCCACTTCCGAGTCTGACCCGGAGCAGTCATTTAGCGCCAATTCGACTCTAGCGGCCTGATGGCGGATGCGCCGCATCCAGTGTTTGAAGCTCCTGAGGTGTCAGTGTCAGTGACAGTGCGACGGCGTTTTCCTTTACATGTGCCACGGACCCGGATTCGGGAATAGCAATGACGTTACCGCCGCGGATGGTCCAGGCCAGCGCAACCGCGGCTGCGGAGCAAGCGTGCGCTGCGGCAATACGCCCAAGGTTCGGATCACTCAGCAGGCTGGCGCCGAGGCCGCCAAGCGGCGAATAGGCCATCACCGGCATTCTGTGCTGTTCGCACCACGGCAGTAGGTCGCGTTCAATGCTGCGGCCGTCGAGGTTGTAAAAGACCTGATTGGTCACGCAGCGATCGCCTTGTGGAATATGGAACAGATCTTCCATTTGGGTGACTGTGAAGTTGGACACGCCCCAGGCACGAATCTTGCCGGCTGCGCGGAGACTTTCGAACCCCGCTACGACCTCGGAAGGTTCGGCGTTCGGAGTTGGCGAGTGCAGTAAATAGAGATCGAGGTGATCAGTACCCAGCCGTGTAAGGCTCGCCTCACAAGCACGTGCCATGGCATCTCCAGTGACCTCATCGGCTTCCACCTTGGACACTACGAAGGCGCGATCACGTTGACCGGCAATCACGCGCTTAATCAATTCTTCGGAACGGCCTTCACCGTAATTCCCCGACGTGTCAATCAGTCTCATCCCGAGCGAAACGCCCGTACGTAACGCTTCTTCCTCGTCAGCTGCCGGATGTCTTCCCTGCCCGATATGCCAAGAGCCCTGACCGATCGCCGGAACAACGATGCCGTCGCGAAACTTGACCGTCCGCGCTGCGCCCGCTGCGACGACGGCAGTCCCTGCATCGAGAGCCAACGCGCCTGACAAAGTCACCAACGAACCAAGCGCGACGCAACGTTCATTGAATTCACGCCGGCTCAGCAATCTGGTGTCGCTACTCTTCACGACAATGTCCTCCGACTGCGTGCTCGATCTGAAGATCGATCAGCTGAGTTCCACTCGGCTAGCTCGCCGCGAAGATTGAAGCCTCCGGCTGCTGAGTCAAGAAGATTGAAGCCTGCGGCTGCTGAGTCAAGATATGCGGAAATGGGTGCTTTTGATGCTGTGGACGGCTCCTCCACCCGGCACGTGAGTGCCACGGATGTGGATGCTGTTGAGGCTCCCACCGTTGGGAGGAGCTCGGTATGTAAGCGATCACAACTCCTTTGCTGCGATTGCTCACTTCCGGGTTGGCACGAACCCGACCAGTCGGGCCGTCCGGCGACGTCTGCTTATTGGGGCGAACCGGAAGCGGTCGCTGAGCGTCAAGTCGGCGCCTTTGACCCAATGTCTGGTCCGCGGCGGGCGGCCCACGCAAGAGGCCGCCCGGTCGGCGGCCTCTTTCATTTTCAAGCAGGCGGACCATGTCACCTATTGGCACGAAACGGACCAGTCGGCCCGGCCTGATGATGTCCGTTCATCGGGTTAAGCGGACTCTCTGCGAATGGCTCTTCACTTCCGAATTTGACCCATCAGCGACATTGGCGGTCAAATTGCTGTAACGCACAACACAGCCCTCGTGCAAACGATGTAGTAGTCGAATTGGTCATCTGAAGCGACCTTAAAGGAGGAAGGCCATGGAACGAGAGATCATCCGCGTCGAACCGTTCAGCACTAATTTTGAGAAATGGGGCGCTCCCGTCTCGGTCTGCACCCGAGCTGGGAACATGGTGTTCATGTCCGGCATGCCGCCCTTCGACCCGGACACCGGCGAACTCCTGCAGCATGCCCCGTTCGAGCGCCAGGCCGAGCGCATCCTCGAACAAATGAAGACAGCGCTGGAGGCGGCGGGGTCGGACCTCGATCACGTGCTGAAGTGTAACGTGCTCTGCATATCCGCCGAGCGCTTCAAGACCTTCAACGAGATCTACAAACGCTACTTCCCCAAGAACCCGCCTGCCCGTATCTTCTTCTGCGTCCCGGAGTGGACCGGTCCGTTCGATATCGAGATCGACTGCGTGGCCGTCACGAAGAGCTGAGATCACCGGTAAGGACAGCGCCGTCGCGCGTGCACAGCAGGCGAAGTCCTGGGAGTTGCACCGCTTCCATGCGCATGGCGCGGCTGTGGTGCGATCAAGGGAAGCGGGATCAGGTCCGAGAACTTCTCGCTCCAGTCTACGGCTGGTTCACCGAGGGTTTCGACACGCCGGACCTGGAGCAGGCGAAGACCCTGCTCGACGAGTTGGCGGCATGAGGGTGCACATGTCGGCTTGTGGCACGAAACGGACATGCCGACTGCATTGCGCGATGTCCGCTCTCAGGGCAAAGCGGAAAACATCTACTCGGGATGACTATTTCGCATTTTGACTCAAAGCTGACTATCAGGCCGCGATCCTGCGGCTATTCTTTTTGAGGCGCGTCGAGAGATGCATTGCCACTAGCAATGTAGCGGCGAAGAGCCACTCCTATTTCTTGCAGAGAACCCAGTCAAACACACCATCGCTGGGCCGCGATTCCCAGCGACCCGCCACCTCTCCAGCGTGCATGTCGTATTGTGAAATGTAATGTGTGGCCACACCAGACGATGGATGCCAATGTGAATCCACTTGATCAACGTAGCCATGCGCAATGCAAATCTCAGTGGCGGCTTTCGATTGACCGCGTGCCGAGCAATCGTTCGACCCATCTATGTCTGCGCAGCGATCGACATTTTCTCCTTGCACTTTGGGATTCTCGATCCGTGCGGGGCTACCCTCAGCGAATGCAACCGTAATCGCACCGATTGAGAACCATATTGCCAAACAAATCAAAGCTCGCACGTTACCCTCCCTAGTTGTCGCCATCCTATCTGAGCGGTCGATGGCGCGGTAGCAGCACCGAAAGGTGGGAGCGCCCTTCCAGCGGGCGTCGGGTGATTGAATAGCCTGCGTTAAGGATGTCGGTTATTGTGCAGGTTTTCGGCCGCCGGGATGACGGCCTGACCACGGATTGCGGCGGCCGGCGGCCGAAAAGTGCCAAGGCACGAAGTCGCGGGAAGTTGGGCACCGGTGGTGCAACGGGCGCTATGGGGATTTGATGGCGGCGCCGATCTCGATGTTGGATGTGACGCCGACGGGACGCGGCAGGGGGATCTGCAGACAGGCGAGATTGGAAGCGTGGAATAGGCATCTCGGCAAGCGCTCTGAAGGGATCAACGAGCGCACGGTGCGTCGAGCGTAGTGACCGGGTCGAGAGGGATCGCTGCCGGCGTAGGGCCAGCTCGTCGGAGCGGGGAAGTGGCGACGCTCAGGGGAGGTCTGGCTCATGATGTGTCGATCCTGCCGGGCATCGGACGCCACCTCGGCTCGCAGCCGCGTGCGAACACTTCGATGACGATCATGCGGCCGCCACAGCGCGGGCAAGGGCAAGGCAGCACACGTGGCGTGTCGGTAGCGATAGCCGGTGGCTCTTGCGGGGTGGCAGGCGGGGCGACGTTGAGGAGTGCGCGGGCGGTCGCGACGTTCTCGGCGCGGTTGGCGTTGGCAAAGAGCCCGTAGTGGCGGATGCGGTGGAAGCCTTTGGGCAGCACGTGGATGAGGAAGCGGCGGATGAACTCGTGCGGGTGAAGCCGCATCGTCTTCCAGCGATCGGGGCCGTCGACGCGATAATCTTTCCAGCGGAACGCAATCGCGCCGTCGTCGGCTGCAAAGAGGCGGCGGTTCGAGATGGCGACGCGATGGGTGTAACGGGAGAGATAGCGTAGTACCTGCTCGGGCCCTGCGAATGGCACCTTGCAATAGACTACCCACTTGATGCGCCGCAGCGGGGCGATGAAACGCTTGAACGTTTTCTTGTCGGCAAGTCCGGCAAGGGTGTTGAAGAACGTCAGTTGATTGGCGTCGTGCGCCTCCATGAGCGTCGCCAGCATCTTGCCGCGGAATAGGGCCGCCAGTACGTTGATGTGGACCAGGAAGTCGGAGCGCGAGGCGACCCATCGCGCGCCGTCGAACGAGATCCCTCCACCCGGTACGATCATGTGCACGTGCGGATGATGGGTGAGCGCCGAGCCCCAGGTATGCAGCACTGCGGTGATACCGATCCGTGCCCCGAGGCGCTTGGGATCCGCGGCGATGGCGAGCGTCGCCTCGGCTGCCGCCCTCATCAGCAGGTTGTAGACCACGCGCTTGTTCTGGTAGGCGATGTCGCGCAGTTCGCTCGGCAGCGTGTACACGACATGAAAGTAAGGCACCGGCAACAGCTCGGCTTCGCGGTCGGCGAGCCACTGGCGTGACGCCGCAGCCTGGCACTTCGGGCAGTGCCGGTTGCGGCAGGAGTTGTAGGAAATCTCGGTATGGCCGCACGCCGCGTTCTCGCAGCGCGCAACATGGCCGCCGAGCGCCGCCGTACGACAGCGCTCGATCGCACTCATTACCTTCAACTGATCGAGGCTCACATGTCCGCGGTTGGCCTCACGCCAAGCAGGACCGTGGTCGCGGAAAATGTCCGCGACCTCCAGAGCTGGTCGAGCCATGGCCGGCGGCGCTATGGCGCCGGCGGCTCCGCACTGTCTCGCTTCGCACGCCGGCGGCGCGGCGCGCCCAGACCCTCCAGAGGGCTCTCGATCTTGGCAATCAGTCCGATCGCCACGCGACTGTAGCGGGCTGTCGTCTCGGGCTTGGAATGTCCGAGCAACACTTGAATCACGCGGATGTCCTCGCCGCGCTCGAGCAGATGGGTCGCAAAGCTGTGGCGAAGCGAATGCAGCGAGACCGTCTTGCGCAGCGCCGCGGCTTTGGCGGCCTCCTTGAACAGTCGACCGAACTGACGCGTAGTCAGAGGCTGATCACGGCGACCTGGAAACAGCCAGCGCTGTTCCGGCGTGCCGCCGACGTTATATGCGCTCGGCCGCGCCTTCCACCATCGCCGCAACAGCTCGAGGACTTCCGCCGGCAGCATCACGTGCCGGTCCTTGCGGCCCTTCGACTGCACGATGCGAATGATCATCTGTTCGCTGTCGATGTCGCCCGCTCGCAGCCGCACCACCTCGCCGGCCCGCAACCCGCAACCATAGGCCAGCGTTAGCATCGCTCGCGCCTTCAGGCTCGTCGCCATGGTCAGGACACGCTTGACCTCCTCAGGGCTCAACACCGGCGGCAGCCTCTCGGGCTCCTTGATGTGCCAAACCTCGGCCGCCAGATCGTGGCGACGGAGCGTGACGCGGAACAAGAACCGCACCCCAGTCATGATCCGATTGCGGTTGCAGATGCTCGTCCCGCTCTCGATCAGGTGCAGCTGAAATCCGCGCACCTCGTCGGGCGTTGCCGTATCGGGCGAGCGTTTGAGCCAGGCGGCGAACCGCTTGCAGCTTTGGATGTGACTACGTTGAGTGTGTGGGTTGAGCTTGCGGGCAGCCATGTCCTCGATCATGCGCTGACGCAGCGGACTGACAGTGGTAGTGTCGCTCATGGGAACTCCATCCTGAGTGAGGTTGACAAGACCTCGATCTCAGGAGGGGACTCTCAAACGCGCCAGTACTGCCCCCTATCAGCTGGCTTCCGGTCTCTCGGTTCTTGCCCCCCGCGCAGCGGGCTGGAGCGCAGCGACTTTGTGCGTTGGCACCTAACGGACGTCACCAGCCACGCTGTCGATGTCCGTTGATAGGAGCACAGCAGACCTCGCGCTTGGGCGCATCGGCGCGTTTACTTTCGCGCCCTTGGTCTCCCCATCCGTGATGCGAGGATAGTCATTCACCAGCGAACAGGCTCTGGAACAGGCCAAGGTATTCGCTTCGAGCTGAGCGCGACAAGGATGGCGTCGAGATATATCCGTGGCGCGCTGGCCCGTTATCGATGGCGTGGCGCCCGGTCCAGCAAATCGCGTCAAGAGTGCCAGCGGGCTCGCAGCGGCATTACCGTCATCGCCATGTCTTCGTTCACTGCAGCCAATCCTTGTAGAGCATGATCGCGATCATGATCATCGAGCCGGCTGCGACCACCACCGAGCAGATCACCGGCAACTCTTCGAGGACAACGATAACGGCTGCCCGCCCCCTATGGTTTCGCGCGAAGCGCCAGCTTGCCACACCCATTCGGAAACTCCGTTAGGCCCCAGTAGCGAGTTTCTAACAACGCGAAGCAGCTCGTCAGCAATCTGCCAATTCGGGTGCCTCCTGCGACCATATCGGCACCCGTGCTCTGGCTGCTGTCCCACAGCGGGCGCAATATAGGCGATTTGAAGCAGAAGTTCTGTGCTTGAACTGCAACTCTCGGGTTTTCAAATATGACTGCAAAATGGCCGTTGATGGATCGCTTTTGGGCTCCGGAACTTGCAAAGCAAGCCTTGCTCGGCGTTTCGCTCGATCCAAAGGAGCGAAGTTTCTTTCCCGTAATTGAGTTCCGCGATGCAGCACTTTGGTTCGCAAAGCAGGGTTACGTAGTCGTCGCGCCTGTGCGCCCTGGATGCGGCGTTACGGCGATCGGGCAACCGAACTGGTGAGTTCGTAAGGTAATTCTGTCTCAGAGCGTTGATGGTGCTCTCGAGGGCTGACAGTTAGTCTATCCAGACCAAACTAAAAGTTCTATCCCATTAGACGTGCAATCTATTGACTTAACACTATCTGGTTGAAACAATCGAGAGGTTCGCCACTATACCGGTACAATTTCTGCGGGCCGTTTGGGGAAACGTGCGTCGCGGCCTTTATTGCAGCGGCCCTGGCCGTGATTTTTACGGTCGCTCTGAAGTTGCTAACTAATTCGGATTGAACTCGTGGCGCTCTGCGGCGCTGCGATGTGTGGGTTATTTGGAGCCACACGGGGGGCGATGTGAGCAAGTATCGAAACGGCATCACGGCGTGTGTACTAGCGGTGAGCTTGAGTAACTGTGCGGGCGTTCCTGCCTTGGATCTTCCCAACAAGGGAATTACAGTACACAGGATCGTCAATCGCATTAAATGCGAGATTTTGCAGGCGGCAGAGGCCCATGAAGAACTCAAGGAATGGGTAGCCGTTGCAAATCTCACCGTCCAGGTCGACGATGAAGGCAGCTTGGTGCCAAGCGTCGCCTTTATTCATCCGCTCGCCGCGGCATCCACTTCGTTTGTTTTCAATGTGGGTGCCAATATTACGGCTGATCGTGAGCGAATTTATTCTGAAAACTTCTCTGTTGATATCGGTACTTTGAGGAAGAAAAAAAATACCTGTGATGCATATGCGGACCAACCGCTTACCGGCGATCTTGGCATTGTAGAGACCGTCGACCTGGGATTTCATTCACTTAAGGCCGGTGGCCCCGTTGATTTCGATCCAGTGAACGGGGATGCATTCGGCGAGACGATTCAGTTTATCTTGACTGAAAATCTGAACGGCGTTGGCCCGACTTGGACTTTGGTGCATTTCAAAGGGCCAACGGGTCCGTTGGTGGGTGTTCAGCACAAGGACACCAACAAATTGATCATCTCGTTTGCGCCAAAGTCGGCACCTCCAAAGCAAGCAAAAGGCAAGCTCACACCTGCATTTACCTCATTGGGCGTAACTCCGTCTGCGAACAGTGCGGCTCAAAACAATAATCTACAAATGTTGATCCAATCTACACATGGCGGCGGAGTAAATTTCTAGCGCTTCTCCTGAAACATCGGGCCGCCAAGTTCGCCCATTCTCCGCCGGGCTTGCGCGGACGCCCGAGTTTCCCGCGACAGCAGAAGCGCAAGCGCTACTCGGTAGGCTCACCCAATGGGCCAAATAACGCCGCGATTGCCGGCTTCGGCGATCGGGTCGCTACCGGGTGATAAGCGGATATCGCGAACTCAGATTGAAATTAAAAATCGCAACGCTGAAGGTGGAAAAGTGTGAACCGGACGCGGCTTTGATAGTCCGATGCCGGGTTATTCCGTTGAATCAGCCGCGTTACGCGCCATGAACGTTTCCGGCGTGCCGTCGCTGGGATCTACGAAGATGATGTCGGTCGGTTCGCGCCTCGGCGTGTCCACGGACAGGAATACGACCGGATGCTCGAAGAGCTCCGGCATGGCATGAACGGTGCCGCGTTCGAAGAATAAGAGCTGGCCGGGTTTGAACTCAGCTTTGGTCGAGGCGTCCTTTGCCCAAAACGTACCCCTTCCGGAGAAGACATAGAGGAACTCGTCGCAGGTCGCGTGATAGTGTGGCGGCGTGGGCCGATACACGCGAAACACCCTCGCGCTGGCGTGCTCTCGATTGGTCAAGTACTCGTCGACGAGCAAGGTCGAGGCCGTTTGCGGAAAGGCATCGGCTATCGCCTTGATGTCGAACCGTCCCGTCGTCATACGCTCGATGTTCGACATAGGCTCCCGATCTGTGATCCCGTGGTTCGGATTGGGAACCATAAAATATGAGAGCCATCCCTGACAAGGTGCCCCCAGCGGCGGATTAAAAGCGGTTCAGAATTGGTTGCGTCCGGTCACACCTGATCAATCATAGTGCCCGGTTCGACGGTCCCGCCATCTTTCACCAAAAATCCTCGATAGCAGATGGATTGTCTTGCCGACCAATGGGCCGTCGACACACGCTGCAAATCGCGTAGGCGCCAGTCGCACAATACCGGCGTACTCCCCATGTCTCGAAAGGAACCCAGCGCGCTGGGCTTGTCGATCAAGCGCAAGATCGCGGCATCGAGGCTGTACGGTCCGGCCCCGGCCGAGACGAACATGATCAGTATGAACGCATACAGGATCTCGGGGAGATCGAGCCAATCGTCGATCCGGTCCGCTTCATCGATCGGCTGGTAAGCTTTGATTCGCACTGGCCCCGACGTGACGCTGGCGACGAGGACGATCACGAGCAGACCGAGCGCGGCGAGGGGCGTGAGTAGGCCGATGAAGACGGCGCTGCCGGCGGCGAATTCGACCGACGGCACCCACCATTGGTTAATCCTGACCGCCCCAACGTGCAGGGCTGTTAGCTCGTCGACCAGGGCACGATGGCGCTGCGCGTTGAATAGCTTGTGGTAGCCCGAGAACATGAAGAACACCCCAACCGCGACACGGATGACAGTGAGCGCGATGTCGGTCCACCCGACCCCCTTGAACAGTATATCGATCACTTTGCCTCTCCCTAAGTGATGATTGCGCGCTCCTCGCAATTGCGGCGGTCTTCCTGATGATCTGCGAGTGGATTCCAAACAGCAACTTTGGTGAGACGCTCGCGGGTCGGATAGGTTTGCGCACTTGCGATCCGCGACACGGCCGGGAGCGCGGCAGCGCTCGCTGCCAGATGCAAGAACGTGCGGCGCGGAAGTTTCATGGCGAGCCGCTTGCAGGTCAATATTATTCTAATTTCAGCGCCCGTGAAAGGAGCCGCGGCTTCCGCTGATGGCATGGATTCACGCCCTTGGTAACGCCGCGGGAAATCCGCCGCTGATCATGGACGCCAGGGGTTATGGGTCCCGGCGTTCGCCGGGACGACATGTTGAGAGTTTGTTTGGCTGTCGCAGCGCGCATCGCTGTCATCAAATGATTTGCCCAACGGGCTTGAATACGTGAATTGATCCGACCTTTCGGCACAAAACTTTCGCCGAAAAGCGCTGCGCGTAAAATGGTGGCAAACCTGGCGCGTTTCAGGCGGCGAGATCGCGAAGCTGTGTTTATGGGTCCGGGCGTGCGCCGGAACGACGCAGGATTTAATTCGCCGGCACGACGAAATGTTTTTCCTTGCGCTATCGTCGCGGCATCCGCTCGAACGTCGGCACCCCCTCGGGGATCTGGTGGAAGGGCTGCTTGTCGATGGTGTAGATCGCTATCTGCGGGCTGCCGAACAGGCTGGGATCGTCGAGCGTGCCGACCTTCAGGATCGCCGCGGGCAGACCCGGCCGCAGCGTGGTCAGATGCGTGCCGCATTCGGCGCAGAATTCCCGTGTCACCGCACCTTCGATATAATGCTCGGTTCGAACTAATGCTGCGTCTCCGTGGCTGCGTGGGCGTGCTGGTCGATGGCGTCGATGATCTGCGGCCACATCGGGATCGGCAGCGCGTGGCCCATGCCTTCGATCATCAGCAATTTGGCGCCCGGTATCGAGGCCGCAGTGTCCTTGCCGCCCTCGGGGCGGACCAGCGGGTCGACAGTGCCGTGGATGACCAGGGTCGGCGCTTTGACCGATCCCAGCCGTTCCTTGCGGCTGCCCGAGGCGAGGATCGCGCGCAGCTGTCGCGCAACGCCGGCCGGATTGAGCCCGCGCTCATAGGTGCGTTCGGCGCGGGCGCGATCGAGCTGCTCGTCCTGCGGAAAACTGCCGACGCGCAGGATCTTCCAGGTCTGCGCGAAGCGCGCGAAATACTCTTCCCGGCTGACCGGCGGCGGCGCCATCAGCACGGCGGTGGCCTCGCGGGTCGGCGGCGGTATCTTTGGATTGCCGGTCGTCGACATGATCGAGGTCAGCGAGCGCACCCGCTGCGGAAACGCGATCGCTATTTCCTGGGCGATCATGCCGCCCATCGACGCGCCCACCAGATGCGCCGAGGCGATGCCGAGCGCATCCATCAGCCCGATCACGTCCTTCGCCATGTCGTGCAGCAAGTAGGGCGCGGCGACCGGGATCTTCAGGAATCGCAGCTTGAGCAGTTCAAGCGGGCCCAGGCGCTTGCCGCCGGTCAGCTTGCTGGACTTGCCGATGTCGCGATTGTCGAACCGGATGACGCGAAATCCGCGCGCCGCCAGCTGCCGGCAGAAATCGTCGTCCCAATGGATCATCTGGGCGCCCAGCCCCATGATCATCAGCATCGGCTCGGCGTCGGCGTCGCCGAAGATCTCGTAGCAAAGCTCGATGCCGTTGGCGCGGGCAAGCTGCGGCGGTTGATGGGCTGACGGATTCACCTGGCTATTCCCTCGGAATGGGTTGGCGATGAGGACTTTATGGCACGGTTTTTCGCGCTGCAGAAGGCGGCTAACGACAGCGAGACTGACAAATCATCCTGCGATGTTGACCGTCCCGGCGCAACAGTATGGTATGACCGAAAACAGGCGAGAGCACAGCGATCGTGCCGGAGGGCGCCCATGGCAGACAAGAGCAACGATCCGGTCGCGATCTGGCAACAGATGCTCGGCGAGATGGAAAAGGGGTTCAACTCCTTTGCCAATCAGGCGATGGCGTCGCCGGAATTCAGCAAGGTCGTCAATCAGGTCGGCGGGGTTTCGGCGGGCGCGCAAAAGCAGCTCGGCGATCTCATGGAGAAATATCTGGTCGGCATGAACCTGCCGAGCCGGGCGCAGATGGTCGGCATCGCCGAGCGGCTGCAGTCGATCGAAGGCCAGTTGCACGAGATCAAGGCGATGCTGCATCAGCTCCATAACAATTCCGGCGCGCCGCAAGGCGGCGCCGCGGCACCACCCCGGCCGCCGCGCACCAAACGTCCGCCGGTCGTGGGCGGAGAGCCAAAATGAACGCCGCCGCGGGCCTGGATCTTCAATCAATCCCGGACCGGATTCAATCCGAGGTGCAGCGCGCGATCCAGCGCAGCATCAAGGGGGTTGAATATATTGCCTCCTCAGGCCCGTCGCTCGGATCGACGCCGAAGGACATCCTGCAGGTCCGCGGCACCATGAATCTGTATCACTACCGGCCGATGTCGGACGAGATCTACCGGGTGCCGATCCTGATCGTGATGGCGACCACCAACCGCGGCTACATTCTCGACATGGTGCCCGGCCAGAGCTTCATCGAATTTCTGTTGAAGCGCGGCTACGACGTCTACATGCTGGACTGGAGCGCGCCGAAACCGGAAGAGAAAAACTTGCGGATGGAGGACTACGTCCTCGACTTCATTCCGGATTGCATCCGCCGGGTGCAGCGCGATTCCGGCGAGACCGATGTCACGGTGATCGGCTATTGCTTCGGCGGCGTGCTGTCGCTGCTCTATGGTTCGATCTTCAACGACGGACCGATGAAAAACCTGATCTGCTTCACCACCCCGGTCGATTTCCGCGAGATGAAGCTGTTCCGGAATTTCTCTGACCAGCGCTATTTCGACGTCGACCGGCTGGTCGACAGTGTCGGCAACGTGCCGCCAGAGATGATTCTTTCGTCATTCGAGATGCTGCGGCCGGCGTCGCGCGCCGCCAGCCAGGTGCAATTATGGGAAAACATCTGGAACGACGAATATGTCAAATCCTACCGCATGTTCGATCGCTGGGCCACCGATACGCTGCCGCTGGCCGGCGAGTATTTCCGCACCATCACCAAGGACCTGATGTGGGACAACAAGCTCTACAACGACGCGATGTCGGTCGGCGGGCGGCCTGCCGATATTTCCAAAATCACGGTGCCGATCCTGCACGCGGTCGCCGAGCACGACCACATCGTTCCCTATGATGCGGCCAAGCCGCTGATTCAGAAGATCGGCTCGACCGACAAGGAAGAGGTGATCCTGAAGGGCGGCCATGTCAGCCTGGTCGCCGGCGCCAACGCCATCAAGCGGCTGTGGCCGAAACTGGATTCCTGGCTGGGTGAGAGATCGACATGAGCAGCAGCGAAACACGTTCCTATCCGCGCACGTCGCCACCGATGCCGGCGACATCGAGTTTCGGATGATGGCGCCGGCCGACGAGGCGGCAGTGCTCGAATTCGCGCAACAGCTTCCCGCCCACGATCTGCTGTTCCTGCCGCGCAACATCAGCGAGCCGAAGGTGCTGGCCGCCTGGATCAAGGAAATCGAGCGCGGTGCGATCATCAGCCTGCTGGCGGTGAAGTCGGGCAGGGTGGTCGGATGCGGGACGCTGGTGCGCGATCCTCTGTCCTGGTCGCCGCATGTCGGCGAAATCCGGATGGTGGTTTCGTCCGATGTGCGCGGCCTGGGGGTCGGACGGGCGCTGTCGCAGGAAACCTTTGCGCTGGCGTTGGGCGTCGGACTGGAAAAGCTGCTGGTGCAGATGACGGTCGATCAGACCGGCGCGATCGCGATTTTCGAAGGCCTCGGGTTCAAGGCCGAAGCACTGCTGCGCGACCACGTCCGCGATCTGGCCGGCAAAAAGCACGATATCGTCGTGCTCGGGCACAACGTGGCGCAGGTCCGGGCCCAGATGGAAGCCTATGGGCTGCCCGACGCGGTTCAGCCCCAAGCCTGACTGGCGAGCCGCTTGGCTGGCCCGCTCAATTGTTTGGCACATCACGAATTCGTGATATCGCAGCGCAACATTGATGTTGCGATGCACCATTAACTATGGCACAACGATCTCGCCCCGGGCCAATCCGGACGGGGTGAGCCCATAGCTCAAATCTGAGGATGGAGAAACCCAAATGACCACCGAAACCAATTCCGCGTTGAATAGCGTCAAGGAAGCTTTCGCGCCCGTCACCGACGCGCTGAAGAACATCCAGAACTTGGAAGTCCCCGAGGCTGCCCGTGACTTCGTCAAGAAGCACGGCCGAGCACCGCCAAGGACCGCGCCGCCGATCTTCACGCCGGTTCGGAGAAGGTGACTGCTGCGATCGAGACCGCCGTTGCCGGTTCAGTCACCGAGGCCGCCAAGATCAGCCGCAACATCCAGCAGGCGATCTATCAGGACGCCGAAGCGTTCTTCGCCGGCATCGACCGGCTGGCGTCGGCCAAGTCGCTCAACGAGGCGGTTCAGATCCAGTCCGATATGGTCCGCGCGCGCGGCGAAGTGTTCATGTCGCGGGCGAAGTCCACCACCGAATATCTCGGCAAGCTGGTCGCCGACGGTGCCAAGACCGCCCAGGACAACCTGTCCAAGGTTACGTCCTACAGCAAGACCGCCTGATAGCGATCGACGGAAAGCCACGTTTTCAGGGCCCGCTTCGCGCGGGCCTTCTTTTTGCGGCGAGCACCTCCGTCATTGCGCGGAGCGTAGGCGACGAAGCAATCCATCTTCCGGCGCCAATGTCGCTCTGGATTGCTTCGCTTCGCTCGCAATGACGGAAGCTGCTATCCTGTCTCCGACGCAAAACTCTGCGCTCCGAAAGCCGCCATGACCGCGACCGGCACCTTCTCGTTCGACGCTCCCGGCGATGCCGCGCGGGCGGCCGAGCTGCGGCGCGTCAAGGCGCTGGCCACTTTGGTGCTGGCGGGCACGCTGGCGCTGTTCGTCGTCGCCAAGGTGCTGCTCCCGGTGCATCCGGCCTTCGGCTTCGTCGCGGCGTTTGCGGAAGCCGCGACCATCGGCGGCCTCGCCGACTGGTACGCGGTGGTGGCGCTGTTTCGCAGGCCGTTGGGATTGCCGATCCCGCACACCGCGATCATCCAGAGCAACCAGCATCGTATCGCCGACAAGCTCGGCGAATTCATCGAGCTGCATTTTCTCGAAGCCGCTCCCGTCGATGCCAAGCTGCGCCAGATCGACTTCGGCGGCTTCATTGCCGACTGGCTGCGCGACCGCAAGCGCAGCACCGATCTCGCCCGCTTCAGCTTGCGTCTGTTGCCGGAGGCGGTGACCGCGACCGAAACTTCGGGCCTGATGACGTTCATCACCCGCCGGATCACCACCCAGTTGCAGTCGATCGATCTTGCGCCGCTCGCCGCCGGCACGCTGCGCGCCTTCGTGCGCGAGGGCCGGCATCAGGGGCTGCTCGACGACATCCTGCGCGCAGTGCATCAATCGCTGACCCAGCCGGAAACCATGGCCATGATCCGCGACAAGATCCGCGGCGAGCTGCCGACGCTGCTGAAGCTCTATCGCGCCGACAAATTTCTGGTGAACAAGATCGTTGCCTCCGCGACCGCGTTCTTCGAAGAGGTTCGCAACGATCCGAACCATCCGTTTCGCGGCGAGTTCGATCGCATGGTGTTGTCGTTCGTCGACCGAGCTCGGCAGCGATCCGACCTATGCCGACCGCATCGACGGGTTGAAGCGCGACCTGCTGGCGCGTCCCGAACTCGGCGAGCTCGCGCGAAACGTCTGGTCGAACGCGCGGTCGTTCATCGAACGCAGCGCCAGCGGCGAGACCCAGGTGCTGCAGCACCACCTGGCCGGAATGTTCGTGGCGGCCGGCGAGGCGCTGGCAGGCGATTCCGAGCTGCGGGCCGAGATCAACCAGGGTCTGGTCGCCGTGCTCAGAAGCTTCATCGCCGATCAGAAGAGCGGCGTCTCGAGCTTCATCTCCGACCAGGTCAAGGCCTGGGACATGGGGCAGTTGCTTTCGCTGATCGAAATCAACATCGGCAGGGACCTGCAATATATCCGCTTCAACGGGTCGCTGATCGGCGGCCTGGCCGGACTTGGGCTTTACACGGCCGAATTCGTGCTGCGATGGCTGTGACTTTTAGATCACTGGACGGCTTTTAAGTGTGGAGACCTATTGTCCAATGCAGCGTCAGCCGCTTGAATGACGGAATCAGTGCCCTGATCGTGCCTTGGCCTGATCAGGACAGTGTTGCGTTGCGGAACGATTGCACGAGGCCGGCGTATTCAACTTGATCGATTTGGCCGCCCGCAAGAGGCCGGCAACGAGAGGAAATACGATGTCCGCCACTGCCCAGACGCTGTCGCCCGCCGTCCAAAACCCTGATGTTTCTGGAGGGGCGGGCGTTCCACGAGCTTGGCGCGTTTCTCGGCGCATTGCCGCTGCTCAGCCTGGCGCCGAAGGGCGACGGCCATCCGGTGCTGGTGTTGCCCGGGCTGGTCGCCTCCGATACCTCGACCCGTCCGCTGCGCAGCTTCCTGAAGAGCCGCGGCTACTGCCGTCAGCGGCTGGCGCCAGGGCCGCAATCTCGGCCTCCGCGACGGCGTGCAGCACGCCATGGTCGATCTGGTGCATGAACTGAACGACACCCATGGCCGCAAGATCAGCCTGGTCGGCTGGAGCCTCGGCGGTCTCTACGCGCGGCAGCTGGCCAAGATGATGCCGGATCGGGTGCGCTCGGTGATCACGCTCGGCAGTCCGTTCGCGGGCAGTCCGAAGGCGACCAATGCCTGGCGCGTCTATGAGATGGCCAGCGGCCGTCGCGCCGACGAAGAGGATGGTCGGTTCGGCGGATCGCTCTCGGAAACGCCGCCGGTGCCGACCACCGCGATCTTCAGCCGCACCGACGGCATCTGCGCCTGGCAGGGCTGCATGGAAAAGCCGTCCGCCCGCTCCGAGAACATCGAGGTCGAAAGCAGCCATTGCGGCATGGGCCATCATCCCGCGGCGGTCTACGCGGTGGCCGATCGTCTGGCGCAGCCCGAAGGCAACTGGGCGCCGTTCGACCGCAGCGGCTGGCGCAGCCTGGTCTATCCCGATCCTGCCAGGTAACGCGCGCGCGTCGCCGCGGGCCGGCGTTGTCGTGAATCCAAAAAACGCGCTATGCGTGGCGCATGCCGCATCCGCTTGCCCGCATCATCGACCAGCTCAAGCGCGAACCCTCGCGTACCGGCTCCATCGTCATCACGCTGTTCGGCGATGCGATCGTGCCGCGCGGCGGTTCGGTCTGGCTCGGAACGCTGCTGGAATTTTTCGAGACGATCGACATCGACAGCGGCGTGGTGCGCACGGCGATGTCGCGGCTCGCCGCCGACGGCTGGCTCGAACGCCACAAGGTCGGCCGCAACAGTTTTTACCGGCTGGTCAAGAAGGGGCGGCAAACCTTCGATGCCGCCACCCGGCATATCTACGATCCGCCATCGTCGGACTGGACCGGGCGCTTTGAGCTGCTGCTGATCGGCAGCAGCGAGAGATCGCGATGCTTCCCGCGAGGCGCTGAAGAATGCCGGCTTTGGCAGTCCGCTGCCGGGGGTATGGATCGCGCCGTCGGGCGTGCCCGATTCCCGAGGAAGCCGCGGGCGCGATCCGGCTGGAAGTGTCGGCCGAGGACGACAGCGGCCGGCGATTGCTGAGCGAAAGCTGGCCGCTGGATCGCACCGCGGATGCCTATCTGAAGTTCATGAAAACCTTCGAACCGTTGCGCGGCTGGATCGGCCGCCGCGAACCGCTGTCGGACATCGATGCCTTCACAGCGCGGATTTTGCTGATCCACCACTACCGGCGGGTGGTGCTGCGCGATCCGCTGTTGCCGACGGCGTTACTGCCTGCGGATTGGCCGGGCCGGGCGGCCCGCCAGCTCTGCGGCGAAATCTATCGCGGGCTGCTTCCCGCGTCCGAACAATGGCTTGACCGCAACGGATCAAACGAAAACGGCCCGCTTGCCGGCGGCGGCAGTTGAACTCGGGCGACGGTTCGCCGACACCTAATATGTTACAAAATTAACTTGATATCAGATATTTTTGATATATATTGAGCGTCAGCCTTCCCGGGAGATCGGCCATGTACACGCAGGCGCTCAACACCTCCGAAGCCGAAGACCGCAACGTCGAGGACGCCGGCCGCGCCGCGCAGTTTCAGGCCCGCATCGACGCCGACGACCGCATCGAGCCGAACGACTGGATGCCCGCGGCCTATCGCAAGACGCTGACGCGGCAGATCTCGCAGCATGCGCATTCCGAAATCGTCGGCATGCTGCCGGAGGGCAACTGGATCACGCGCGCGCCGTCGCTGCGCCGCAAGGCGGCGCTGCTCGCCAAGGTGCAGGACGAGTGCGGCCACGGGCTCTATCTCTACGCCGCCGCCGAGACGCTCGGCACCTCGCGCGAGGAACTGGTCGATCTGATGCTGGCCGGCAAGGCCAAATATTCCTCGATCTTCAACTATCCGACGCTGACCTGGGCCGACATCGGCGCGATCGGCTGGCTGGTCGATGGGGCCGCGATCATGAACCAGATTCCGCTGTGCCGCTGCTCCTACGGTCCCTATGCGCGGGCGATGATCCGCGTCTGCAAGGAGGAATTGTTTCATCAGCGCCAGGGTTTTGAGATCATGCTGACGCTGGCGCGCGGCTCGCGAGGAGCAGAAGGCGATGGCGCAGAGCGCGCTCGATCGCTGGTGGTGGCCGGTGCTGATGATGTTCGGGCCGCCCGACAAGGCCAGCCAGCACAGCGACACCTCGACCAAATGGAAGATCAAGCGGTTCTCCAACGACGAGTTGCGTCAAAAGTTCGTCGATGCCACGGTGCCGCAGGCGCACTATCTCGGCCTGAGCATTCCCGACCCCGGCATGAAGCAGAACGAGGCCGGCAATTGGCAATACAGCGCGATCGACTGGAACGAATTCAATCAGGTGCTCGCCGGCAACGGTCCGTGCAACCGCGACCGGCTCGCGGCGCGGCGCAAGGCGCATGACGAAGGCGCCTGGGTGCGCGAGGCCGCCCAAGCCTATGCCGAGAAGCGCAAGCAGAGACTGGCGGCGTAAGCCGCAACCGGAATCAGGGAGGTCATGATGGCCACGCCGAACACCCCGCTGTGGGAAGTCTTCATCCGCAGCCGCAACGGCCTTGCGCACAAGCATGTCGGCTCGCTGCACGCTAGCGACGCGACGCTGGCGCTGCAGGCCGCGCGCGACATCTACACCAGGCGCGGCGAGGGGCTGTCGATCTGGGTGGTGCCGTCGAATGCGATCACCGCCTCCGATCCGTCCGAGAAGGGCATGATGTTCGAGCCGGCGGAATCCAAGATCTACCGTCATCCGACGTTTTATGATGTGCCCGACGAAGTCGGGCATATGTGAACTCGGAGGCGTTCTCAAGTGACACGGTCATTGCGAGCCAACGGGTCGGCGCGCAGCGCCGCCCGATGACAGGCTCCGCGAAGCAATCCATAGTCCAGGAAAGACTGGATTGCTTCGTCGCTTCGCTCCTCGCAATGACGATAAGAATTTTTTAGCGCAAGCAGGTTGGAGAACATGGCCAACGCATCGATTCAGGTCACCGAAACGCCGCTGGTGCTTTATGTGCTGCGCCGCGCCGACGACGTGCTGATTCTGGGACATCGGCTGTCGGAATGGTGCGGCCATGCGCCTGCCATGGAAGAGGACATGGCGCTCGCCAATATGGGCCTCGATCTGCTCGGCCAGGCCCGCGAACTGTATTCTTACGCGGCAAAGGTCGAAGGCAACGGCAACGACGAAGACAAATTCGCCTATCTGCGCGACGTCAGGCAGTATCGCAATCTGCTGCTGCTGGAGCAGCCGAACGGCGATTTCGCGCGCACCATGGCGCGGCAGTTTTTCTACGCCGGCTTTGCCGATCTGTATTGGCGCGCGATGATGCAGTCCGAGGACGCCACACTGGCGGCGATCGCAGCTAAATCCGAGAAGGAAAGCGCCTATCATTTGCGGCATTCGTCGGAATGGATGGTGCGGCTCGGCGACGGCACCGCGGAAAGCCATCGTCGCGCGCAGGAAGCGATCGACGATCTCTGGGCCTATACCGGCGAGATGTTTGGTGTCGACGACAGCGATCGCGGCCTGATCGATGGCGGCATCGCGGTCGATCCGGCGACGCTGCACCGGCAATGGCTCAAGACGGTCTCGAATGTTCTGAGCGAGGCGACACTGGCTCTGCCAACCAGCAACTGGATGCAGCAGGGCGGCCGCAACGGCCGCCACAGCGAGCATCTCGGGCATCTGCTCAGCGAACTGCAATCGATGCAACGGACGTTTCCGGGGGCCACATGGTGACCGCCGTCCTCAATGATGCCGATTTGCGGCAACGCGCCTGGGATATCGCGGCTGAAGTGGTCGACCCCGAGATACCGGTTCTCACCATCGCCGATCTCGGCGTGCTCCGCGACGTCGCGGTGACCGACGGCCGCGTCGAGGTCGCGATCACGCCGACCTATTCCGGCTGCCCGGCGATGAACATGATCGCGCTGGAAATCGAGCTGGCGCTGGAGCGCGAGGGCTTTCGCCATTCGAAGGTGTGCACCGTGCTGTCGCCGGCCTGGACCACCGACTGGATGAGCGAGCATGGCCGGCAAAAGCTCCGGGAGTACGGTATCGCGCCGCCGCAGGCGGGCAGCGGCCGCCGCGCGCTGTTCGGCGTGCAGCAGGTGGCGTGCCCGCAATGCGGCTCTGAGGATACCGAAGTGCTCTCCGAATTCGGATCGACCTCCTGCAAGGCGCTGTGGCGCTGCAGAAGCTGCCGCGAACCGTTCGACTATTTCAAATGTCATTGAAGATGTCCTCGCCGATTCCCCGTTTTCACCGCCTCGCCGTGAGCGATCTGCGCCGCGAATCCGCCGACGCGGTGTCGCTGACGTTTGCGATTCCGCAAGCGCTTGCCGACGACTATCGTTTTGCGCCCGGGCCAGTACCTGACCCTGCGCACCACGATGGACGGCGAGGAAGTGCGCCGCTCCTATTCGATCTGCTCCGGCCCCGACGACGGCGAATTGCGGATCGCGGTGAAGAAGGTCGATGGCGGCGCGTTCTCAAGCTGGGCCGCCGATGAACTGAAAGTCGGCGACCAACTCGACGTCATGACGCCGACCGGCCGTTTCGGCCTCGCGCACGCGCCCGGCGAGGCGCGGATATATGTCGGCTTCGCCGCCGGCTCCGGCATCACGCCGATTCTGTCGATCATCAAAGGCATGCTGGCGCGCGAGCCGCACAGCCGGTTTTTCCTCTTCTACGGCAATCGTTCGACCGGCGGCATGCTGTTCCGCGAGGCGCTGGAAGAACTCAAGGACCGCTTCATGCAGCGGCTCTCGGTCTTCCATGTGATCTCCGGGCGAAGAGCAGGACATCGCGATCCTGCATGGCCGGCTCGATGGCGCGAAGGTGAGGGTGCTGCTGCGCTTGCTGGTGCCGGCCAAAAGTGTCGATCATGTCTTCATCTGCGGCCCCACCGGCATGAGCGAGGACATCGAGGCGACCTGCCGCGACATCGGCATTGCCGCGGACCGTATTCACGTCGAGCGCTTCGTATCCGGTCTCGGCGGCAAGCCGCGCCAGAAAGCCGTCGTCGCGGTGACCGCGCTGCCGAAGGCGATGGCGTCGCTGATCATCGACGGCAAGCGCCGCGAGGTGCCGGTCGCCGAGGGCGAGTCCATTCTCGATGCGGCGCTGCGCGCGGGGATGGATTTGCCGTTCGCCTGCAAGGGCGGCATGTGTTCGACCTGCCGCGCCAAGCTGGTCGAGGGCGATGCGCGCATGGAGGTGAACTATTCGCTGGAGCCGTGGGAACTCAAGGCGGGATTTATCCTCACCTGCCAGGCGCGGCCGACCTCGGACAAGGTCGTGGTCGATTACGACCACATTTAATGATCTAAATCTTCGGCGGCGGCGCCGAGCCCAGAATGGCTTCGATCGAAAGCCCGAGCCCGAGCAGTTTCGCGTC
Organism: uncultured Alphaproteobacteria bacterium; assembly: GCA_963734795.1. GTDB lineage: Bacteria > Pseudomonadota > Alphaproteobacteria > Rhizobiales > Xanthobacteraceae > Bradyrhizobium. The sequence continues at coordinate 182,759 of CAVTIW010000001.1, read as the reverse complement.
GCTGCCGACCGGTCCATCGATCTCGAGTCCGACCGGCAAGCCATCCGGCGTCATGCCGGCGAACAGCGACAGGCCGGGAAGGCCGGCATTGCTGCCGGGATCGGTGTTGCGGATCATGGTGTCGAATGTGGGCACCGGCGGGCCGCCATTGATCGACATCTCGCTTGAACCCTTTTCCGCGTCGATCACAGGTGCCGGGGCAATCGTGGTTGGAAACAGGATGCCGTCGAGATTGTGGTCGCGGAAATAGGCTTGGTAGATCTGCTGCAGCGCCGGCCGCTGTACCGTGATCGCATCCTGATAGCCGGCGCCGAAGACGTCGGCGGTGATGGCACTGAATGCGCCCTGGACGTCGGGGCTGGCGATCTTGCCGGCGATGTCGGCCAGCGTGATGCCTTCGATGCCGGATGCCCTGAGATAGGCCGGGATGTCGGCAATAGGCTCATGCAGCGCCACCAGGAATGATACCTTGGCGTTCTGTTCGAACAGCCCGGGCAGATCGGCGTCGACCAGGACGATTCCGGCGTCGGCGAGTTTGGCGCGCGCGGCGCTGGCGACGGCCTCGACCTCGCGATCGAGCCCGCTCCAGAATGAAGCGGGAATGCCGAGCCGCCGGCCGCGCAACGGTTCTGCGTTGGCAATCGGGGCGCCGGTGATCACGCAATCGAGCAGCGCGACATCGGCGACCGTGCGGCCCATCGGACCGACGGTGTCGCGGGTGCGGCTGATCGGGACCACCTTGTCGGCATCGTGGTAACGCCGTTGCGCACCGCCATTGCCGACCGACGGCCGCAGCCCGACGGTCCCGGTCAGCGCCGCCGGCACCCGGGTCGAGCCGCCGGTATCGGACCCCAGTCCGCACGTCACGACGCGCGCCGCGATGGCCGCCGAGGTTCCGCCCGACGAGCCACCGGGGATCCGGGTCTGGTCATAGGGGTTTTTCACCGGCCCCGCGAACGACGAGAGATTGGTGCTGGTGATCCCGAATGCGAGTTCATGCATATTGGTCTTGCCGATGATGATGGCGCCGGCGTCCAGCAATTTCTGCAGCGATGGCGCGTTGGCGGTCGGGCGCGCGTGCTGCAGCGCCGGGGTGCCGCCGGAGGTCGGCATGTCAGCAGTGTTGATGTTGTCCTTGACGACGATCGGCAGACCGGCCAGCGCGCCGGTCCTTTCGCCGGCATCGACCTCGGCTGCCGCTGCCAACGCGCCGTCTCTGTTCAGGGTGATGAACGCGTTGAGGTCTTTCAACTGCTCGGCGCGTTCGAGCGCAGCCCGCACCACGCTGACGGCCGTTATCTTCTTGTCGCGGATGGAAGCGACGATCTCGGCGGCGGTAAGTGAATGGGAATCGGCCATGGCTGAACTCGCAAATCCGGGGAAGGGGAGCGCCGCAGCGGCGGCGCGGGTTTTCGATGATTTCAGCTCAGCCCTTCGGCCGCTTGTCGTAGACGCGCCTGGCCTTGCCGAGCGAGCGTTCCAGCGTTTCGGGCGCCACCGCCCTGATGCGCGCGGATATGCCGATGGTGTTCTTGATATAGGCGGTGACCCGCGCGGCGTGCTCGACCAGCCCGCTGCCGTCCCAGCTTTCCGGCCGCGCTTCTGCCAGTATCGTCATCTCGTCCATCCGGCCCTCGCGGGTCAATTCGATGATGAAATGACCGCCGCACCAGTCGGTGGCGAGCAGCACTTCCTCGATCTGGGTCGGAAACACATTGACGCCGCGCAGGATGATCATGTCGTCGGAACGCCCGGTAACCTTCTCCATGCGCCGCATGCCCGGCCGCGCCGTGCCCGGCAACAGCCGCGTCAGGTCGCGGGTGCGGTAGCGGATGATCGGAAACGCTTCCTTGGTCAGCGAGGTGAAGACCAACTCGCCCTTTTCGCCGTCGGGCAGCAACGCGCCGGTTTCGGGATCGATCACCTCCGGATAAAAATGATCTTCCCAGACATGCAGGCCATCCTTGGTCTCCACGCATTCCTGGGCGACGCCGGGGCCGATCACCTCGGACAGTCCGTAGATGTCGGTGGCGTCCATGTCGAACGCCGCTTCGATCTCGGCGCGCATCGCATTGGTCCAAGGCTCGGCGCCGAAGATGCCGAATTTCAGGGACGATTGGCGCGGGTCCAGGCCCTGGCGCTTGAATTCGTCCAGGATCGCCAGCATGTAGCTTGGCGTCACCGTGATGATGTCGGGTTTGAAATCGTTGATCAGCTGCACCTGTCGCTCGGTCATGCCGCCGGAGACCGGCACCACGGTGCAGCCCAACCGCTCCGCTCCGTAATGTGCACCGAGGCCGCCGGTGAACAGGCCATAGCCATAGGCGTTGTGCATGATCATGCCGGTGCGGCCGCCGGCGGCGCGGATCGAGCGCGCCATCACGTCCGACCACATGTCGATATCGGCCCTGGTGTATCCCACCACGATCGGCTTGCCGGTGGTTCCGGAAGAGGCGTGGACGCGAACCAGTTTGTCGCGCGGCACCGCGAACATGTTGAACGGATAATTGTCGCGCAGGTCGGTCTTCACCGTGAACGGAAAATGCGCCAGATCCGACGCTTGCCGAAAATCCTTCGGCTGCACGCCGGCCTGGTCGTACGCCTTCCGGTAATGGGCGACGTTGTCGTAGGCGTGTGCCAGCGTCCAGGCGAGGCGTTTGGTTTGCAGCGCGATGATCTCGTCGCGCGAGGCGCGCTCGGCCTCGTCCATCTCGGCGCTATAACCGCTTCTTCTGGACTGAAGGTTCGTCGAAGCCATCGCGCATTTTCCCTGAAATCAGCGGTTCATTTCGACTTTATTTTAAGTTGGCGTCGGCAGCGGCCGCCGGCACCCATGTGCCGGCGACGGTGCGGGAATGGCCGCGCAGCTCGGCGATCGCGATATCATCGACCGTGACGCGTACGTCGTAAATCCCGGAACGTCCGGTTCGCGAGAGTTCCCGTGCCGTCGCGATCAGCCGATCGCCGAGCTTGCCCGGCCTGATGAAGGAGATGTTGCCCTGTGCTGCGACGGCGCGCTCGTTATGGGAGTTGCAGGCAAAGGCGAACGCCGAATCCGCCAGCGTGAAGATGAAGCCGCCATGGGCGATGCCGTGGCCGTTGACCATGTGCGGCCTGATCGTCATGGTCAGCACCGCTTCGCCAGGCCTGATCTGCAGGATCTCCATGCCGAGACCCTTGCTGGCGTCGTCTTCCTTCCACATCGCCTCGGCGCAGGCGCGCGCCAGATCGTCGGGCGAAAGCGTGGCCTTGACGTTCACTGCGGCCTCCCATGCGGTCGGGCCTGGAATCTCGGCGGCCGCCTGTCGATCGGGATCGGATCCAAGAGTTTCTCCCAAAAGGTTCTCTAAAAGTCGCCGCCGGGCTTGTTGCAACAAGCCTCTTGAACTAGGCGATCAGTCGGCTAGTCATGATGCGAAGCTGCTATGGTGTCAACGTTCCCAACGGTCGAAATCACGTTCGATCGCGTTACAGTTGAATGTCGAACAATTCGGAAAACATCCATGATGACAGCTATCAACAAGCCGGACGTTCCCCCCGTTACCGTCGAGGCGCGCTGCGTGCGACTGCTGGCCAAGGCGGCCGAACCGGCTTCGCTCGCACCGACGGTCGAGCGGCGTGCGCTGTCGCGGGCCGCGAACGAGGTGCTGATCGAGGTCAAGGCGGCGGCGGTAAATCCGTCCGACGTGAAGGCAGCCACCGGCCTGATGCCCTACGCGGTATTTCCGCGCACGCCGGGCCGTGACTATGCCGGGTTCGTGCTCGACGGTCCGACGGACTGGATCGGGCGCGAGGTGTTCGGCTCGTCGGGCGACCTCGGGATCCGGCGCGACGGCACCCACGCCACGCATCTCGCGGTCGAAGCCGCAGCGGTGGTGGAGAAGCCGAAAAATCTGTCGTGGGAGGAAGCCGCCGGGATCGGCGTTCCCTTCGTCACCGCGATGGAAGGTCTTCGGCGCGCCGGAATCCCCAAATCGGGTGAGACGGTGCTGGTGACGGGCGTCAACGGCAAGGTCGGGCAGGCCGTGGTGCAGATCGCGACCTGGCACGGCGCGCGCGTGATCGGCGTGGTGCGCAAGAACGAGCCCTATGAAGGCCACGCCAATTCCAGGGTCGAGGTCATCGATTCATCGGCGAGCGACGTCGCGACCCGGGTCCGCGAACTCACCGATGGCAAGGGCGCCGACATCGTGTTCAATACCGTCGGCGATCCGTATTTCGAGGCGGCGAACAAATCACTGGCGTTGCGGGGACGCCAGATCCTGATCGCCACCATCGAGCGGGTCGTGCCGTTCAATATCCTCGAATTCTATCGCGGCCAGTACACCTATGTCGGCATCGATACGTTGGGACTGTCCTCGATCGCAACCGGCGCGGTGCTGAGGGAGCTCGGTCCCGGCTTCGCCAGCGGACACCTCAAGCCGTTTCCGATTCGGCCCGGTGCGATCCATCCGCTGGAACATGCCAAAGCCGCTTTCCTCGCGGTCGCCGGTTCATCGCGCGATCGCGTCATCCTGCGGCCGGCGTGATAGAGTTGTTGCAAAACCCGGGGACCCGCCATGCCACCCGCCGCCAACATCGTCATCCTAGCCGGTCTGCTGATCGGCCTTGTCTACGGCGCGGTCGGATTGCTGAGCGGATTTTGCCTGATGAGCAGCCTGCGCGGCTGGTGGGTGCAAGGCGACAGCCGGCTGGTGCGCAGCTATGCGCTGGCGTTGGGCGTGGCGATATCGGCGACGCAACTTCTGGCCGTGCGCGGAGTGGTCGATCTCGGCAAATCGATCTATCTGCAACCGACATTTTCGGGGCCGCTGATGTTCTTTGGCGGGGTGCTGTTCGGTTACGGCATGGTGCTGTCGAACGGTTGCGGCTCGCGCGCGCTGGTGCTGCTCGGGCGCGGCAATCTGCGTTCGCTCGTGGTGGTGATCGTGCTCGGCGTCGCCGCCCAGATGACGCTGAAGGGCCTGATCGCGCCGGGGCGCATCGCGTTACTGCAGTGGACCCAGATCACCGCGACGGTGACGTCGTTTCCGGCGCTGGTTGCCAAATTCGGTGTCAGCGAGGCTTTCGCGCGGACGCTGGCGGCCCCGATCATCAGCGCGGCCTTGATCATCTTCGCCTTTGCGCACCCGCCGTTCCAGCGCGCCTGGGGGCAGATCGCGGCCGGCGTCATCGTCGGCCTGCTGATCGCCGCGGGGTGGTTCGCCACCGGCTATCTCGGCGCCGACGACTTCAATCCGGCGCCGGTGACCTCGCTCACCTTCGTCGCGCCGATCGCCGATACGCTGCAATACATGATGCTGTCGACCGGACTGACGCTGAACTTCGGCATCGTGACGGTGGCCGGCGTATTCGCCGGAAGCCTGGTGACGGCGCTGGCCACGCAGCGCTTCCATTGGGAAGGCTACAGCTCGCCGCGCCACATGCTGCGCTCGATCGGCGGCGCGGTGCTGATGGGAGCCGGCGGCGCGATGGCGCTGGGCTGTTCGGTGGGGCAGGGCCTGACCGGCCTCTCGACGCTGGCGCTGGCGTCGTTCGTTGCTGTCGCGGGAATTTTGCTGGGTTCAGCCGCGGGCCTGCGCGGACTGCTCCGCGTCCAGCCATTGGGGATGCAGGACTCTCAGGCCCGCTGACCTGAGGTCGCCAGCCGCATCACGTCGAGATATCCCGGCCGTACTTCCATCCGCTTGATGAAACCCTTCTCGACCAGCAGCCGGTGCGCTTCCGGCAGCCGATAGCACGGCAGATACATGAAGAGATGATGCTCGGCGTGGTGGTTCACCCAATAGGGCGCAATCGACAACCGCTCGAGCGGATTGGCGCGGGTGGTGCGGGCGTGGCTGAACGGGTCTTCCCCGGTAGAAGTGCAGGCGTGTTCGGCGATGTTGCGGATGCGCGTCACCAGCGGCAGCCAGGTAGCCATCGCGAGCACCCACACCCCCCAGAACCAGATGCCGGCGCCCGCCAGCCAGAACAGGCCGAACAGCAGTGCATTGACGCCGAGAAATCGCGCCATCTTGTCGGCTCCGCTGGAGACGAAGCTTTCATGTGATACCGCCTCATCGGCGGTCTCGCGGCTGAACAGCGACAGGAACAATGGCAGCCGCTGCTTCACAAATGTCTGGCCGGTGAGATCGCGGATCGCCTTGCGGGTGAAGCTTTCCTTGCTGATCGGAAACGGCGCCGACAGCGACAAATCGGGGTCCTCAGGCTGCTGGGTAAATTTGTGGTGCTGCAGATGATAGGAGCGGTAGCTGGCGAGATCGGCGCCGACCGGCACCGCGCATAGCCATTGTCCGACCCATTCATTGATCGTTTTGTTGTTGTGCAGCCCGCCATGCGCGGCTTCATGCATCAGGATCGCCAATCCCAACTGGCGTGTGCCGACCACCGTCACCGCGACCAGCCAGGTCAGCGGATTGGGCCATAGCGTGACCAGCGCGATGGCCGCCGCGATGGTGCCCCAGGCGTGAGCCACCAGCCACATGCCCCGCAGCGAACTGCGCGACGTCAGCCGGCGCCATTCATCGGCTGAAAAAACGGTTTTGGGATCGACCCGCGCCACGACCGGCATCGGCGGCTCCAAATTTTGTTTGACGCGTTTTCTTTACGCGAACCGTTGTCCACTTCGCTTGAAAACGCTCTTGATGGATGCGGATGATACGCCCGCTCGATGGTTCGTCAATCGGCCGCGCGGGTGACGATGCGGATCTCCGAGGTAAGGGTGCGATGCACCGGGCACTTGTCGGCGATTTCCAGCAACTTCCCGCGCTGTTCGGCGTCGAGCGCGCCTTCCATGGCGATGACCCGGTCGATCTGGTCGAGCATCCCGGCCCTGGTTTCGCATTCGGCGCAGTCTTCGGCGTGGATCTTGCTGTGCTTCAGCGTCACCGTGACCCGTTCAAGCGGCAGCGATTTGCGGTCGGCGTAGAGCCGCATGGTCATCGAGGTGCAGGCGCCGAGGCCGGCCAGCAGAAAATCGTAAGGTCCTGGTCCAGTATCCTCGCCGCCGGCGGCAGCGGGTTCATCGGCCAGCAGATGATGCGGCCCGATGGTAACGATCTGCTGCAATTTGCTGTTGCGGGTCTCGCGCACCACGACGTTGCGCGGGGCCTTATCTGAAATCGGCCGCCGGCTCGGGCGCGGCGGGATCGAGGTAGCGCTCCGCCCAGGCGGCGATGACGTCGGCGACATAGGCGGCGTCGCCCTTCCGGGTCAGCAGATGATCGGCGTCGGCCAGCGACACAAAGCTCTTGGGGTGTCTGGCCGCGACGAAGATGCGGGTCGCATTGTCGATGCTGACGGTGTCGTCGCTCGGCGCATGCATGATCAGCAGCGCCTTGTGAAGCGTGCTCACATGCGCCATCAGATGGTGTTCGGCGATGTCGTCGAGGAATTCGCGGCTGATGTGGAACGGCCGGCCCGCCAGCGAGACTTCGACCTTGCCCTGCTGTGCGGATGTCCTCGACGCGATCGGCAAACAGGCCGGTGACATGAGCGGGATCGGACGGTGCCGCGATGGTGACGACGGCTTTGGCGTCGGGAATTTGCGACGCCGCGGCCAGAATGGCGGCGCCGCCGAGGCTGTGGCCGATCAGGATCGCGGGGGCTTTTCGGATTTCGCGCAGATGATCGGCGGCCCGCACCAGATCGGCGACGTTTGATGAAAATGTGGTATTGGCGAAATCGCCTTCGCTGGAGCCGAGGCCGGTGAAGTCGAACCGCAGCACCGCGATGCCCTTCGCCGCCAGCGCCACCGCGATCCGCTTGGCGGCCAGCACGTCCTTGCCGCAAGTGAAGCAATGCGCGAACAGCGCGTAGGCGATGCGGCTCGCGCTCGGGCAGTTCCAGCGCCGCCGCCAGTTGCTGGCCGTCCGCACCGGTGAATTGGAAACGCTTCATTCGGCACGTTCAGTCTCCATGGTTCGGATCGGCGACCAGGTCATTGGCGTCAGTCGCTGGAATAGCGCTGCTCGGCCCACGGATCGCCGCGGTTGTGATAGCCGCGCACTTCCCAGTAACCCGGCGCATCCGCGGCGAGGAATTCGATGCTCTGCAGCCATTTCGCGCTTTTCCAGAAATACAGATGCGGCACCACCAGCCGCACCGGGCCGCCGTGCTCGGGCTCCAGCGGCGCGCCGGACCAGGAATGCGCGAGCAGGGCGTCCTCGGCGGCAAAATCTTCCAGCGAAAGATTGGTGGTGTAGCCGTCATGGGAATGCAGCACGACATGGTGTGCCTCGTCGCGCGGCTGGCAGGCATGAAGCAGATCGCGGGTCGCCAATCCCATCCATTGGTTGTCGTAGCGCGACCAGGTGGTCACACAGTGGATGTCGGAGGTGAACGGGGTCTGCGGCTGCGCCGTGAACTGCGCAAAATCCCAGAAGATCGGATGTTCAACCGCGCCGTAGACGTCGAGCCGCCAGCGCTCGCGGGAAATCCGCGGCGTCAGGCCGAGGTCGAGGACCGGCCAGTCCCTGGTCAGATGCTGCCCCGGCGGCAGGCGTTGCTCCTCCGGGCGCGCGGTCTTGCCGGTGAGGAAGCGGCCCTCGCGCGCCCAGCGCTGCTTGCTGCGCGTCAGTTTCGAGGTCGGAGGTTGGTCGCCCGGGTCGGTCATGTCTCAAGCCATCATTGTTGCTGACGGTGCATCGCCGACAACCTCACGCGAAGACTTCAGGCCGTTCTCCCAAACAGCATCGGAAGCTGCCGCGGTCCGCGCACCGTGCCTTCCGACCAGGTGACCTGGCCGGCCGGGTCCAGCCTGAAATCCGGAATCCGCTTCAGCCATTCCTCGATCGCCACCGTCATTTCCATCCGCGCGAGGTTGGAGCCGACGCAGCGGTGAATGCCGAGGCCGAACGCGGCGTGGCGGTTTTCCTTGCGGTCGATCACCACCTTGTCGGCATCGGGAAACACCGTCGGATCGCGGTTGGCGGCGGGAAACGACAGCAGCACCATGTTGCCGGGTTTTACCGGACAGCCGCTGATCACCGTCTCCTTCATCACCTCGCGCGCCATCGTCACCGGCGAATAGGCGCGCAGCAATTCCTCGATCGCGGTCGGCATCAGTTCGGGTTCGGCGATCAGGCGCGCGCGATCCGAAGGCGTCTTCGCCAGATGCCACAACGACGCGCCGATCGCGCTCCAGGTGGTGTCGATGCCGGCGATCAGCAACAGCCGCAGCGAGCCCAGCACATGCACCTCGGACAGCGGCTGGCCGTCTTTGTCCCGGGCGTTCATCAAGGTCGATATCAGGTCGTCGGTCGGGTGTTGCTTGCGCTGCTCGATCTGGCCGGCGAAATATCCGGTCATCTCCTGGACCGCGTGCATCAGAGCGTCATTGTCCTTGATGCCGAGTTCGAGAATTTCATGGATCCATTTGATGAAGAGCTCGCCGTCCGTTTCCGGGATCCCGAGCATGTGGGCGATGGCTCGAACCGGAACGTGCTTGGTGTAGCGCGCCGCGGCGTCGCATTTTCCGTCCGCGATGAATTCGTCGATCAGCTCGTTGCAGATCGCGCGAACCCTCGGCTCCAGTTTCATCATGGCGTCGGGTGTGAACGGCGGCAGCAACACCTGCTTGGCCGGCTTGTGCTCCGGCGGATCCGAGGTGATTGGCGGCGCGCCTTGCAGTATTTCGGGCCGGGCATCGCGCACGATGATCCGGCGCGAGGAAAAATGTTCGGTGTCGTAGGCGATCTGCTTGACCGCCTCATAGGTGGTCGGCAGATAGCAGCCGAGAAAGCGCTTGGTGTGGACCACCGGGCATTCGGCCCGTAATTCGTCCCAGATCGGAAACGGATTTTCGGTCCAGCGCGGATCGGTATGGTCGAAATCGTGAACCCAGTCGGTGACGGGGGCATGATCGGACATCAGGAAAGTTTCCTTTTTCGCTCGCTCAATCCGTTGTTGCGGCACGAATCGGCTCGATATGGTCCGTTGCGAGGTGGGTTCATTCCTCGGTCACGTCGATCGCGATTTCCGGACAATTGGTCTGCGCGAGCCATGCCTTGTCCTCTTGGCCTTTCGGGACAGAACCATCGCCGATTTCGTGGGCATTGCCGAATTCGTCGAGTTCGAACAGTTCGGGCGCCAGCGATTTGCAGCGGGCGTGGCCCTGACACTTGTCCTGGTCGACACGTATTTTCAGCTTTCCAGCCATTCCAGCGTTCCCCCTGTCGTCGCGTGCATCGCTCGCGCAGTTGTGTTTCCGCGCGATTATAGCCGTGCACGCTTTATTCGCCAGCGCACAAATGGTCGGTTTTCGTGGCTAATGTCAGGCTACCTGGCAGGCCTCGGATCGATCGGCGTCGTGCCGCGCAGGCCCAGAATATCCTCCAGCACGCTGGCGCCGGCGAGCAACTGGGCCTCGCCGCGCGGCGGCGCCACCATCTGCAGTCCGACCGGCAGGCCTGACGCCGTAAACCCGCACGGCAGCGACAGCGCCGGGCAGCACACCAGCGTGATCGCGTAGACGATGCCGAGCCACTCGACGTAATTGTCGAATTTCGTGCCCGCGCATTCGGCGACGTAGCGATTCTCGATCGGAAACGGCGCAACGATGGTGGCCGGCGTCAGCAGCAGGTCGTAGGTTCCGAAAAATTCGAGCGTGCGCGCGGTCATCGCGACACGCTGCGCCTCGGCGCGCGCGATTTGTTCGACCGTAAGCTTGAGGCCTTCCTCGATGTTCCAGATCACCTCGGGCTTGAGCTGGTCGCGCTTGCTGCGCAGCAGCGCCGCCTTGCTGATGCGCGAAATCGAACGCGCGCAGCACGTGGAAACATTCATGCGCCTCGCGCAGGTCCGGATGCGCTTCCTCGACGATCGCGCCGGCCTCGGCGAAGCGCGCCGCAGCCTTGCGGGTGATGGCGGCGACCTCGGGATCGACCGGCGTGATGCCGAGATCGGGCGAATAGGCGACGCGCTTCGGCTCGCTTGCCGGAGCGCGCGGCCGACAGGAACGAGGTCGGCAGCGCGGGCAGCGACAGCGGATCGGCCGGATGTTCGCCGCTCATGGCATCGAGCAGCAGTGCCAGGTCCTCGACATTGCGCGCCATCGGACCCTGCACACCGAGATTGCGATCGATCTTGCAGGCGGGGCGTGTGCGCGACCCGGCCGATGCTCGGCCGCATGCCGACGATGCCGCAGAAGCTTGCGGGATTGCGCAGCGAGCCGCCCATGTCGGAGCCGTGGGCGAGCCACGCCATGCCGGTGGCGAGCGCAACGGCGGCGCCGCCCGAGGAGCCGGCGGCGGATCGCGACAGATCCCAGGGGTTGCGCGTGGCGCCGAACACCTCGTTGAAGGTGTTGGCGCCGGCGCCGAATTCCGGCGTGTTCGACTTGGCGTAGATCAGGCCGCCCTGGCTTTCGAGATGTTCGACCAGAACGTCGGAGCGCGCGGGGACGTTATCCTTGTAGATCGGCGAGCCCTGCGTGGTCAGCACGCCCTCGACATCGGTGAGGTCCTTGATCGGTACCGGCAGCCCTGCGAGCAGGCCGCGATCGCCGAGCGGCTTTTTCATCAGCGCCTGGGCATGGGTCCGGGCGCGATCGAAGCACAGCGTCGGCAACGCGTTTACCTTGCCGTCGACCTCGGCGATCCGCTGCTCCAGCACGTCGAGCAGATCGAGCGGCGTGACTTCGCCCGCGTTCAATTTATCGACGATGGCGCACGCCGTCGCCCGCACCAGCGCCTGATCGTATGCCACTTGCCTGTCTCCTGTCGTCTTTTTCCCGGGTAGCGGATGCTGTAGTCCTGTAGAACATTTTGCGGCAAAGTGGAAACGCTCGGGAACTGTTCGCCGCCCTTGGAGATTTCAGCATGACGACGCCGTCCGACGCGCCTGACTGGCGCGCCATGAGCCAGGAAGATCGTGACCTCGGCCTCAACAACGGCATCGCCGTGGCTGATAGCGCCGATATTGTCGCCGGCTGGGAGCGGCGCTCCGCCGACATGCGCGGCCGACATTCCGGCCATCTCGACCTCCGGTATGGCCCGCGCGAGCGCAACCGCATCGACTTTCTCAAGGCCGCCCAGAACGGGCCGACGCTGGTGTTCATCCATGGCGGCTACTGGCAGACGCGCGCCAAGGAAGCCTTTACCGTAGTTGCCGAAGGCCCGATGGCGCATGGCATCAATGTCGCACTGATCGGCTACACGCTGGCGCCGGAGGCGACGCTCGATCAGATCGTCGCCGAAATCCACGGCGGCCTCGATTTTCTGGTCGGAACAATTGCCCGGGCTCGGCGGTGACGCGAGCCGGCATCGTGGTGTCCGGATGGTCCGCCGGCGGACATCTGACGGCGATGGCGCTGTCGCATCCGCCACGTGAAAGCGGGAATGGCGATATCAGGCATCTACGATCTCGAGCCGATCCGCCACAGCTATCTCAACGTCAAACTTAAGACTCGATGAAGCGATGTCGCGCCGCAATTCGCCGATGATGCAGGCCGGCGGCGCCGATGAAGCCGCTGTCGCTGGTGGTCGGCAGCGCCGAACTGCCGCTGTTACGCAAGCAGACCGCGGATTTCGCCGGCCACCGCGCCAGATATGGATTGCCGGTAACCTACGAAGAGATTCCCGGCGCCGATCATTTTACGATCATGAACGAACTGATGTCACCGACCGGACGGATCACGACGTTGATCAGGCAGTTGTTCGAGCGGATCTAGTTCCGTCATTGCGAGGAGTGCAGCGACGAAGCAATCTAATCCGCTTTCGCTGCACTATGGATTGCTTCGCGGAGCCTGTCATCGGGCGCGCATTGGCGCGACCCGTTGGCCAGCTGACGGTGGTGGCATCGGCTACCCCCAGCCCGCGCTGATGCCGCCATCGACGGTGTAGATCACGCCCGAGGTATAGCCGGAGCGGTCGGAGGCCAGGAATGCCATCAGGTCGCCGATTTCGCGCGCATGCGCGGGGCGGCCGAGCGGCAGGCCCTTCTGAAATTCCTTGTAGCGGTTCTCGTCGCCGAACTGGTGTTTGGCGCGCGTCTTCAGCAGCGTGACGTGGCGGTCGGTGCCGACCGGGCCGGGATTGATGCCGACCACGCGGATGTTGTCGGCGAGGCTCTTGCCGCCGAGCGCGCGGGTGAATGCCATCAGCGCGGCATTGCCGGCGCTGCCGCAGATATAATTGGCGTCGAACTTTTCACCGGCGGCGCCGATGTCGTTGACGATGACGCCATGGCCGCGCGATTTCATCTGGGCGTAGATCGCGCGGGTGAGGTTGATGTAGCCGAACACCTTCAGCTCCCAGGCGTGACGCCAGGTCGGCTCGTCGATCTTGTCGATCGAGCCGCCCGGAATATCGCCGGCATTGTTGACGAGGATGTCGATATCGGAGGCATCCTTGGCGAGCCTGGCGATGTCCTCCGGCTTGCGCAGGTCGACGACATGCGCTGATGGCGTCGATCTGATGCGCCGAGCGCAGCCGTTCGGTGAGCGCCTTCAACTGATCGCCGCTGCGGGCCGCGAGCCGCAGATGACAGCCTTCTTCGGCGAAAGCCTCGGCGGCGGCGGCGCCGATGCCCTTGGAGGCGCCGGTGATCAGGACGCGCTTGCCGCGCAAATGAAGATCCATGGGATTTCTCTCTTGGTGGGGAAAGTCTGATGGGGTGGCGCCGGTAGATTTCAACTGTTAGGCCGCCGCCGTCAAACCGGTCAACATTGCAGTGCAGCGTTGCACCGCGGCGAACTTTGGTCCATTGCAATCCGATCCAATAAACCGCGTTGCCGGTACCACAGGACTGAAGGAAATCTCTCGATGAGCCAGCAAAAAAAGCAATACCGGATCGCGGTCATTCCCGGCGACGGTATCGGCAAGGAAGTGGTGCCGGAAGGTCTGCGGGTGCTGGAGGCGGCGGCGAAAAAGCACGGCGTCAGCGTGCATTTCGACCATTTCGATTTCGCCTCCTGGGATTATTACGAAAAGCACGGCCAGATGATGCCGGACGACTGGAAGGACAAGATCGGCAAGCATGACGCGATCTATTTCGGCGCGGTCGGCTGGCCCGCCAAAATCCCCGATCACATTTCGTTGTGGGGATCGCTGATCAAATTCCGCCGGGAGTTCGACCAGTACGTCAACCTTCGCCCGGTGCGGCTGATGCCGGGGGTGCCGTCGCCGCTCGCCAACCGCAAGCCCGGCGATATCGATTTCTGGGTGGTGCGCGAAAACACCGAAGGCGAATATTCTTCCGTCGGCGGCCGCATGTTCCCGGATACCGAGCGCGAATTCGTCACGCAGCAGACCGTGATGACCCGGATCGGCGTCGACCGCATTCTGAAGTTCGCGTTCGAACTGGCGCAGTCGCGGCCGAAGAAGCACCTGACCTCGGCGACCAAATCCAACGGCATTTCGATCACCATGCCGTATTGGGACGAACGCGTCGAGGCGATGGCGAAAAACTATCCGAAGGTGAAGTGGGACAAGTACCACATCGACATTCTCACCGCGAATTTCGTGCTGCATCCGGACTGGTTCGACGTCGTGGTCGGCTCCAATCTGTTCGGCGACATCCTGTCCGATCTCGGGCCGGCCTGCACCGGCACCATCGGCATCGCGCCGTCCGGCAACATCAATCCGTCCGGGACTTTTCCCCTCGGTGTTCGAGCCGGTGCACGGCTCGGCGCCGGATATCGCCGGGCAGGGCATCGCCAACCCGATCGGCATGATCTGGTCCGGCGCGATGATGCTGGAACATCTCGGCGAGAAGACCGCCGCCGCATCGATCGTCGCGGCGATCGAGCGCACGCTCGGCGAACGCACGCTGCGCACCCGCGATCTCGGCGGCAATGCCGACACGACCAGCCTGCGGCAAGGCGGTCGCCGAGATGGTGGAGTAGCGGGCGTCTTGCTCCCCATGTGGCGCGCTGCGACCGTCTCCCGCAAGGGGAGAAGCGATGTCAGAGCGCGAAGGGCGCCTTTGCCCACCCTGTGCCTGACTCGTCATTGCGAGGAGCATAGCGACGAAGCAATCCATTCTCTCGCGTGCGGCGATGGATTGCTGCGCTTCGCTCGCAATGACGGATGTTAGCTTTTCGCAATCCGCCGGCAATGCTCCCACGCCGCTTCAATCAAATTCTCGCTTGCCTCCGGCGTGCGGAAGGCCGAATGCGCCGACAGCGTCACGTTGGGCAATTTTGTCAGCGGGTGATCCGCCGGCAGCGGCTCGGTGTTGAAGACGTCGAGCCCGGCGTGGCGGATGTGGCCTGATTTCAGTGCATCGATCATCGCGGCTTCGTCGACCAGCGCGCCGCGCGCGGTGTTGACGAAAATCACGCCCGGCTTCATCGCCGCGATCCGCTTTGCCGAGAGAAAGCCGCGGGTTTCGTCGTTCAGCAGCAAATGCAGCGAAACCACATCGCTCTGCGCCAGCAGCGTATCGATGTCGACGAAATCGACGCCGGAATGATTCTTCGGCGTCCGGTTCCAGGCAATCACGCGCAGGCCGCTGCCGAGCGCGATGCGCGCGACCTCGGCGGCGATGCCGCCGAACCCGATCAGCCCCAGGGTCTTGCCGGTGAGCTGCATGCCGTCCTCGCGCAGCCAGTTGCCGGCGCGCATCTCGCGGTCCATCGCGCGCGAGCCGCGCGCGGCCGCCCACATCAGCGCGATGGCGCATTCGGCCACCGCGGTGTCGCCATAACCTTTGATCAGATGAACTTCGATACCGAGTTCGGCCAGTTCTTCCGGATTCATGTAGCTGCGGGCGCCGGTACCGAGAAACACCACGTGTTTCAGGCCGGTGCAGTGCCGCGCCATCTCGGTCGGCAACGCGCGTGTGATCGATGATCGACGATCTCGGCGCCATCGAGCACGGATGGCATCTGGTCCGGCGTGATGTCGGGGTCGCGATTGATGCGCACCGGTGGATCGCTGGGCTCGTTCAGGCGTTCGAAAATATCCGCCAGCGATTCGTTGGCATCGACAAAAACCCCGCGCACTGAAATCTCCGTAGCTTTGCGATAAAAACCGGGCCGATGCCCGATCAGGAAGCGACGCCGGCGAGCGCCAGCACGGTATGCATCAGCACGTTGGCGCCGGCGGTGCAGTCGGCTTGCGTGGCGTCCTCGAGCTCGTTGTGGCTGACGCCGTCCTTGCAGGGCACGAACACCATCGCCGCCGGCATGATGGTGTTGAGATTGCAGGCATCGTGGCC
Organism: uncultured Alphaproteobacteria bacterium; assembly: GCA_963734795.1. Classification (GTDB taxonomy): domain Bacteria; phylum Pseudomonadota; class Alphaproteobacteria; order Rhizobiales; family Xanthobacteraceae; genus Bradyrhizobium. The sequence goes on along the minus strand of CAVTIW010000001.1, from coordinate 166,595 downwards.
GGCGCCGGACGTGATACGCCGGTGCGAATAGCCGAGCGTCTCTGGCGGCCTTCTCCACCGCGTCGACCAGTTTGGCATCGAAATGGGTCGGCGGCTTGCGCCAGACCAGGTCGAGCGCGACGTCGACCTTGCGCCGGGCGGCGATCTCGGCGACCGCGGCGCGCAATTCCTGGTCGAGCGCGTCCATGATCGCGGCATCGGCGCTGCGGCAGTCGACCGTGAACGCGATTTCACCGGGGATGACGTTGCGCGAGGGACTTTGCGATCACGGCCTCGCCGATGGTGCCGACCGCCTTCGGACCGTGCTTTCGCGCAATGCGCTCCATCGCCAGCACGATCTCCGACAACGTCGCCAGCGCGTCGCGGCGCAGCGGCATCGGCGTCGTGCCGGCATGGCTCTCGAAGCCGGTGATGCGTGCCGTCATACCACAACACGCCCTGGCCGGAATCGACCACGCCGATGGTCTTGCCTTCGGCTTCCAGGATCGGGCCTTGCTCGATGTGCAGTTCGACGAAGCCGGTAAATTTCTGGGTGCCGACCGCGCTCTCGCCGCGATAGCCGATGCGGTCCAGCGCCTCGGCCACCGTGACGCCTTCGGCATCCCGGCGCGACAGGATATCGTCGGTGGTGAAATCGCCGACATAGGCCGCCGACGCCATCATCGCCGGCGCGAAGCGCGAGCCTTCCTCGTTGGTCCAGTTGACGATGCAGATCGGCATTTCGGTCTCGATCCCGGCGTCGTTGAGGGTGCGGACCACTTCGAGCGCCGCCAGCGTGCCGAGCACGCCGTCGAACTTGCCGCCGGTCGGCTGGGTGTCGAGATGCGAGCCGAGCCCGATCGGCGGCTTCGACATGTCGCGGCCCTTGCGCAAGCCGAACATCGAGCCGAGCGCATCGACATGCACGTCGAGGCCCGCGGCCTCGCAGGCGTTGCGGAACCAGTCGCGCACCTGCTTGTCTTCAGGCCCGAGCGTCAGCCGCCGCACGCCGCCTTTTGGCGTGGCGCCGAACTTCGCGGTTTCGTGAATCGTATCCCAGAGGCGGGCGGAATCGATCTGCAGATTAGATGCGATTTTGGTCATTTAGCCTTCCGAAAAACCTGTTGGTGTGTATCGTCGGTTTGCATGGTAGAACTCTGTAGCACCGCCTGTCGAGGCATGGAGCGCTTTCGATGATTGTCGGTCTGGCGAAGCAAGAGCAGGGCGGCCGCGGTGAGCGGGAGATGCTTCCGAGCCTGCAAGCGCGTCTGGCCTGCCGCGCCGGAATGGCTTCGAGCACCGCCGGCGTCGCCAACGGTTTTGTCCAAGGCAACCTCGCGATCCTGCCCGAAAAGCTCGCGGCGTCGTTTCACCGGTTCTGCCAGCTCAACCCGAAACCATGCCCCATTATCGGCATGTCCGACGTCGGTGATCCCGCGCATCCCCTCGCTGGGGATCGATCTCGACATCCGCACCGATCTGCCGCGCTACCGGGTCTGGCGCGACGGCGAGGTGGTGGAGGAGCCGACCGACATCATGGCGCACTGGCGCGACGATCTGGTCGCCTTCGTGCTCGGATGCTCTTTCTCGTTTGAAGAAGCGCTGATGGCGGACGACCTGCCGATCCGGCACATCGAGCGCAAGGTGCGGGTGCCGATGTACCGCACCAATATCGCATGCAGCCCGTCGGGACCGTTCGCCGGTCCGATGGTGGTGTCGATGCGGCCGTTCAAGCCGGCCGACGCGATCCGCGCGGTGCAGATCACCTCGCGGTTTCCCGCCGTGCATGGCGCGCCGGTTCATCTCGGCCATCCGCATTCGATCGGGATCGCAGATATCGACAAACCCGACTATGGCGACGCGGTGCCGGTGGCAGCCGACGAGATCCCGGTGTTCTGGGCCTGCGGCGTCACGCCGCAAGCCGTGATCGCGGCGGCGAAGCTGCCGTTTGCCATCACCCACGCGCCCGGATTGATGCTGGTGACGGATCTGCGCAACAAGCAGCTCGCGGTGCTCTAATGGTCGTGGCCATGTTCCGGCAACGTCAGCCCGAACGTCTTCGACAAATCCGCCACCTGCGCCGGCGTCAGATAGCGCGGATTTAGCCCGCGCAGCAGCAGATACAGTTTTGCGGTTTCTTCCAGTTCCTCGATCGCGAACACCGCGGCTTCCAGCGTACTCGCCCGCCACCACCGGGCCGTGATTGGCCAGCAGCACCGATGAATATTTTCCGGCCAGCCCCTTGATCGCGTCGGCGACAGCAGGATCGCCCGGCCGATAATACGGCACCAGCGCGGTGGCCCCGCATTTCATCAGATAATAGGCCGTCATCGGCGGCAGCGCGGCGCGCGGATCGATTTCCGGCAGCATCGACAGCGCCACCGAATGGGTCGAATGCAGATGCACCACCGCGCGCGCAGGCTGCGGGTCTGGTACAGCGCGGTGTGCAGCGGCACTTCCTTGGTCGGGGCATCGCCGGACGATAAGCTTGCCGTCGGCGCCGAGCCGCGACAGCCGCGCCGGATCCAGCGAGCCGAGCGAGGCGTTGGTCGGCGTCACCAGCCAGCCGCCATCATCGAGTTTCACGCTGATGTTGCCCGACGAGCCCGGCGTCAGCCCGCGCTCGAACAGCGAGCGGCCGAGGCGGCAGATTTCCTCGCGGAGCTTGGTTTCGCTCATGACAGTTTCCCGGCAGCATCCTCTTTGCCGCCTTGTCTCATGCTTTGGCAGCGCGGCCAAGCCGTGATACCCAGAGGCAAAGCCGTCGGTGAATTCCGGCCGCAAGGAATCCAAGGGGAATCGCCGCATGCCTGAAACCGCTTCCGAAAAACCGCGCGTCGCCGTGATCGGGCTGGGCTCGATGGGGTTCGGCATGGCGACCTCGCTGCGGCGCGCCGGTTTTGACGTCACCGGCTGCGATGTCTCCGAAGATGCCGTGGCGCGGTTCGTCGCCGATGGCGGGGCTGGCGCCAAGACCCCGGCGGAGGCCGCGAGGCAGGCCGACATTGTCGTCAGCGTCGTCGTCAACGCCGCGCAGACCGAAACCATCCTGTTCGGCGCAGGACGGCGTCGCCGAAACGCTGGCCAGGGATGCGGTGTTCGTCTCCTCCGCGACCATGGACCCGGATGTCGCGCGGCGGCTGGCCAAACAGCTGGAAGCCAGCGGCCGGCACTATCTCGACGCGCCGATCTCGGGCGGCGCGCAGCGCGCGGCGCAGGGCGAACTCACCATTCTCGCCTCGGGCAGTCGCGGCCGCCTTCGCCAAGGCGCGGCCGGCGCTCGACGCCATGGCGGCAAAGCTCTACGAACTCGGCGATGCCGCAGGCCAGGGCGCGGCGTTCAAGATGATCAACCAGCTGCTCGCCGGCGTGCATATCGCCGCCGCCTCCGAAGCCATCACCTTCGCCGCCAAACAGGGGCTCGATATCCGCAAGGTCTATGAGGTGATCACGGCGTCGGCCGGCAATTCCTGGATGTTCGAGAACCGCATGCCGCATGTGCTCGACGGCGACTACACGCCGCGCAGCGCGGTGGAGATTTTCGTGAAAGACCTCGGCATCATCCAGGACATGGCGCGCACGGCGAAATTCCCGGTGCCGGTGGCGGCCGCGGCGCTGCAGATGTTCCTGATGACCGCGGCCTCCGGCATGGGCCGCGACGACGATGCCTCGGTGGCGCGGATGTATGCCCGCGTCACCGGCACGCATTTGCCGGGCGAGCCGAAATAGCCGTGAACAAGCCGAACAACAAGAGGACAGTCGATGCCCCGTTTCGCCGCCAATCTCTCCATGATGTTCACCGAAGTCCCGTTCCTCGACCGTTTCGACGCGGCGGCGCAGGCGGGATTCACCGCGGTGGAATTCCTGTTTCCCTATGACCATCCGGCGGAAGCCGTCGGCGAGCGGCTGCATCGCAACGGTCTGACCCAGGCGCTGTTCAACCTGCCGCCGGGCAACTGGGACGCCGGCGAAAAGGGTTTTGCGGCGTTGCCGGACCGGTTTGCCGATCTGCAGCAGAGCCTGCGCACCGCGCTGCCCTATGCGCAGGCGACCGGCGTCAAGCGCCTGCATCTGATGGCGGGCATTGCCAAACGCAGCGATCCGCAGGCGGTGGCGGCGTTTCGCAAATCGGTGGCGTGCGGCGGCCGAATTCTTCGCGCCCCATGGCCTCGACGTCGTGATCGAGCCGATCAACCCGCGCAACGTGCCCGGTTACTTCCTCAACGATTTTGCCTTTGCGCGCGACCTGATCGTCGAGCTGAAAATTCCGAATCTGAAACTGCAGTTCGACATCTATCACTGCCAGATCATCCATGGCGACGTCACCATGCGGCTGCGCGAGATGATGCCGATCATCGGTCACGTCCAGATCGCCAGCATTCCGTCGCGCAACGAGCCGGACGGCGAGGAATTGAACTATCCGTTCCTGTTCGCCGAACTCGACCGGCTCGGCTATGACGGCTTCGTCGGCTGCGAATATAACCCGCGCGGCAAGACCACCGACGGTCTCGGCTGGTTCAAGCCCTATGCCGGAGTGAAACCGTGACGCTGGCCAGAAAGCTATCTCTTGGCTGCATCGCCGACGACTACACCGGCGCATCCGATCTCGCCAACACGCTGACCCGCTGCGGCCTGCGCACGGTGCAGACCATCGGCGTGCCGTCGGACGATCTGGCGCTGCCCGAAGTCGATGCGGTGGTGGTGTCGCTGAAGAGCCGGTCGATCGAGGCAAGCCTTGCGGTGACGCGCTCGCGCGCCGCGGAACAATGGCTGCGCGGACGCGGCGCCGATCATGTGCTGTTCAAGATCTGCTCGACCTTCGATTCCACCGACGCCGGCAATATCGGCCCGGTGATGGATGCGCTGCGCGCCGATTCCGGCGATGCGATCGTGCTGGTGACGCCGGCGTTTCCCGAGACCGGCCGCACCGTCTATCAGGGCAATCTGTTCGTCGGCTCGGTGCCGCTGAACGAAAGCCCGCTGAAGGATCATCCGCTCAATCCGATGCACGATTCCAATCTGGTGCGGGTGCTGGCGCGCCAGAGCCGGACCAGGGTCGGGCTGGTCGATCTCGCCGACATCGCGCGCGGACCGGATGCAGTCCGCGCGCGGCTTGCCGATCTCGCCGGCAAAGGTTTTGGCGCGGCCATCGTGGACGCCGTGTTCGAACGCGATCTGGAAACCATCGGCAAGGTCGCGCTGGATCACGGGTCTCGGTCGGTGCATCCGGGCTCGGGCTCGGGCTCGCCCGCGCGCTGGTCGCATCGGGTCGAGTGAAATCGAACGCGCCGAATGCGCTGTCCGATGCGCCGGTCGGCGGCCCCGCGGCCTGCCTCGCCGGCAGTTGTTCGCAGGCGACGCTGCAGCAGATCGCCAGCGCCGAAGCCGCGATGCCGGTGCTGCATCTCGATCCTGACCGGGTCGTGGCGGGGCCGGATGAGGCGCGGCGTGCGCTGGCCTGGGCCAGGGAGCGGCTCGATGAGGGTCCGATCCTGATCGCCAGCAGTTCGACGCCGGATCAGGTCGCAGCTCTGCAATCACGTCATGGCCGCGATGCAGTTGGACATGCCATCGAGCAGGCGATGGCCGACATCGCCGAAGGCCTGGTCGAGTCCGGTGTGCGTCGGCTGGTGGTCGCCGGCGGCGAAACCTCCGGTGCGGTGGTGGACCGCCTGCGAATTCCCGGCTTTCTGGTCGGCGCGGAAATCGCCGCCGGTGTCCCGGTACTGCGCGCCGTCGGCTCAAAAGACGGCGCGATGCTGCTGGCACTGAAGTCCGGCAATTTCGGCGGCGTGGAATTTTTCTCCGATGCGCTCAAGCTGATGCACTGAGCGCTCCGCCGTCGTGGCCGCACGAAGAATAATTTAACGAAAATGCGGGACAGTGAGCTTCGGTGCTGACAGGCATCGCCTGCCTTCCGCTGATCCCCCACGCTCGATCACATTCGAAGCACCACCGCGCTCCCAGAGATTCCAATCATGCTCGCCAGGCTCTCGATCCGTACCAAGATCACGGCTGTCGTTGCTTTCCTGCTCGTCGCCATGTCGGTTATGGGAGCGCTGAACGTCAGGCAGATGTACGCCATCAACTCCTCCACCACCGACATCGTGAGCAATTGGCTGCCGAGCGTCCGGATCCTCGGCGAGGTACGGGCCGCGACCATCACCATCAGAGCGATCGTCCGCGCCCATCTGCTGGCCTCAGACGCGGCTGGAAGACAGGCCCAGGAAGACCTTCTCGCCAAGACCTTCTCGCCAAGTGGACCGACATCCTCGACAAAGCCCGCAAGGCCTATGAACCGATGATCACCACGGCCGAGGAGCGCGCGGATTACGACGAGTTCAGTGCCTCCTGGGCCGAGTATTTCGACGGCGTGAAGCAGGTTCTGGTGCTGTCCCGGAACAACAGGGATAGCGAGGCCAGGCTGGTCCATGTCAAGGCGTCCCTGGCCGGCGTCAAGGCCGACGAAGCGCTGCAGAGGGACGTCACGCTGAACAGCAGCGGCGCGGACGCGGCGGGCGTGCAAGCCGCGCAAAGCTTCGACGATGCCATCAAGATGGTGCTGGCGTCGCTGCTGCTGTCAATATCGGTCGGAATTGGCGCGGCGATCATGCTGGTTCGCGACGTGTCCGCCGGAATCAAATCCATTGTCGCGCCGATGCAGGCGCTCGGCAGTGGCGACCTCACCGCACAGGTGCCGCATCAGGGTGAGACGACCGAGATTGGCTCGATGGCGGACACCTTGCAGGTGTTCAAGAATGCGCTGATCGCCAAGAAGGCCTCCGACGAGGCGGCGACGCTGGACGCCGACGCCAAAATCCGGCGCGGCCAGCGCGTCGACAACATCACGCGCGAATTCGAATCGCTGGTTGGCGAACTGGTGGGGTCGCTGTCATCGGCCTCGAGCGAGCTCGAGAACTCCGCCACAACCCTGAGCTCGACCGCGGAGCGGGCGCAGGAGCTCACCACCATGGTCGCGGCGGCGTCCGGGGAAGCTTCCACCAATGTGCAAGCGGTGGCCTCCGCAACCGAGGAAATGGCGTCGTCGGTGAACGAGATCAGCCGCCAGGTGCAGGAATTGGCGCGGATGGCCGGCGAGGCCGTGGGCCAGGCCCGCAAGACCAATGACCGCGTCGGTGAATTGTCGAAGGCGGCCGCGCGTATCGGCGACGTGGTCGAACTGATCAACACCATCGCGGGCCAGACCAATCTGCTGGCCTTGAACGCGACCATCGAGGCGGCCCGCGCCGGCGAGGCCGGCCGCGGTTTTGCGGTGGTGGCCTCCGAAGTGAAAGCCCTGGCCGAGCAGACTGCAAAAGCCACCGGCGAGATCGGCCAGCAGATCGCCGGGATACAGGCCGCGACACAGGAGTTGGTCAACGACATCAGGGAAATCAGCGGCACCATCGAAAAACTGTCCGAGATATCATCGACCATTGCGGCAGCGGTGGAAGAGCAGGGCGCGGCGACCCGGGAGATTTCCCGCAACGTGCAGCAGGCCGCGCAAGGCACCCAGCAGGTCTCGTCCAACATCACCGACGTGCAGCGCGGCGCCAGCGAAACCGGCTCGGCCTCGTCGCAGGTTCTCTGCGCGGCACAGTCGCTGTCCGGCGACAGCAACCGGCTCAAGCTCGAAGTCGGCAAGTTCCTCAACTCGGTCAGAGCGGCCTGACCATGCAGAGCGGGTATTCCGTAGTCTTACGGAGAGTTAATTAACGCAAGTCCAGCATGCTGGGGTTCTGATGCCGACAGGCATTCCTCCGCTCTGCCGATCCCAATTTTTCGCATTCGTCGTATCAACGCCTTTCAAATCCGAGAGATTCCAATCATGTTTGCCAAATATTCCATCCGCGCCAAGATCACCGCCGTCGTTGCGCTGCTGCTCGTTGCGGTGACCGGCATGGGCCTGCTCGCGGTCAGGAATATGCGGGCGATCAACGCCCATACTGTGGATATCGACAGCAACTGGCTGCCTGGCGTCCGCGTGCTGGGCGATTTGCGCGCCGGCCTCGTCAGCTATCGCGCCCTGGTCCGGGAGCACATGCTGGCGGAGACCGCCCAAGACAAACAGGCAGTGGAAAAGATCATGGATGAGGTGATCCAGAGCAACCTGAAGATCCGGCAGAGCTATGAGTTGCTCATCAGCACTCCGGAAGAGCGTGCCATCTACAAGGAGTGGGTCCAGGCTTCCGATAGCTATGACGCGGGTGTTCGCGAGGTGCTGGCCTTGTCGCGCAATAGCGTCGGCAAGATCCCCCATGAAGCGCATCAATTGAACGTAACGTCGGTGAACCCGATTGCGATCAAGGCCGATGCGATCCTGAAGAAGGATATCGACCTTAACAACGCCGGTGCCGATGCGTCGGGCAGGGTAGCGGCCGACGACTACGCCTCGGCTTTCGCGACCCTGGCGGCCATCCTCGGCGCCGCCGTTATTCTCGGAGTTGCCGTCGGGTTTTATCTGGTTCGCGATGTCTCGCGCGGCATTGCCTCGATCGTCACGCCGATGCAGGCGCTGGGTAGCGGCGACCTGACCGCGCAGGTACCGCATCAGGGGGAGGCAACCGAAATCGGTTCGATGGCGGACTCGCTGCAGGTCTTCAAGCAGGCGCTGATCGCCAAGAAAGCCGCCGATGAGGCCGCCACGCTGGACGCGCAAGCCAAGATCGAGCGCGGACGCCGGGTCGATGGCATCACGCGCGAGTTCGAATCGATGATCGGCGAGATCGTCGAAACCGTATCCGCCGCTTCGACCCAGCTCGAGGCCTCGGCCGGCACGCTGACCTCGACCGCCGAGCGCTCGCAGGAACTCACCACCATGGTCGCTGCGGCATCCGAGGAAGCCTCCACCAACGTGCAGTCGGTGGCCTCGGCGACCGAGGAACTGACGTCGTCGGTCAACGAGATCAGCCGCCAGGTGCAGGAATTGGCGCGAATCGCCAACGAGGCGGTCGACCAGGCCCGCAAGACCAATGATCGTGTCGGCGAACTGTCGCAGGCGGCGGGCCGGATCGGCGACGTGGTCGAACTGATCAACAATATCGCCGGGCAGACCAATCTTCTGGCGTTGAACGCCACCATCGAGGCGGCGCGGGCCGGCGAGGCCGGCCGCGGTTTTGCGGTGGTGGCCTCGGAGGTCAAAGCCTTGGCCGAGCAGACCGCCAAGGCGACCGGCGAGATCGGCCAGCAGATCACCGGCATCCAGGCCGCGACCCAGGACTCGGTCGCCGCCATCAAGGAGATCGGCCGCACCATCGGACGGATTTCCGAGATTTCCTCGACCATTGCCGCAGCGGTGGAAGAGCAGGGCGCCGCGACCCAGGAGATTTCCCGCAACGTGCAGCAGGCGGCCCAGGGCACCCTGCAGGTCTCCTCCAACATCACCGACGTGCAGCGCGGCGCCAGCGACACCGGATCGGCCTCCTCGCAGGTGCTGTCGGCGGCGCAGTCGCTGTCCGGCGACAGCAACCGCCTCAAGCTCGAGGTCGGCAAGTTCCTCAATTCGGTGCGGGCGGCCTGATGCGGCCACCGCGACAGCTCCCTCCGGCGACGGGGGCGTCTGGCGAGGTACCCGGGAACTGAGGGCAGGCCCGCGTCACGGACATTGGCTTTTTCATGGCGGTTCAGGTAAATCAGCGCCAACCAAATTAGCCCCTTGATGGGCCGGTCCGCACCCACCCGCGGGACCGAGGAATGCCCGACTTATGATCGCACTGGTCCGTATCGCGCTGAGCCGGCCGTATACGTTCGTCGTGCTCGCGCTGCTGCTGCTGATCATCGGACCGCTGGCCGCGCTGCGCACGCCCACCGACATCTTTCCGGACATCCGGATCCCCGTGATCGGCGTGGTCTGGCAGTATACCGGCCTGCCGCCGGACCAGATGGCCGGACGCATCACCTCGCCGTTCCAGCGCGCGCTGACCACCACGGTCAACGACATCGAGCATATCGTCGCCAATTCCTATAACGGCGTCGGCATCATCAAGATCTTCTTCCAGCCGAATGTCGACATCCGCACCGCCAACGCCCAGGTCACCGCGATCTCGCAGACGCTGCTCAAGCAGATGCCGCCCGGCGCGACGCCGCCGCTGATCCTCAACTACAGCGCCTCCACGGTTCCGATCATCCAGGTCGCGTTGTCGGGCGAAGGCCTCACCGAACAGAATCTCGCCGACATCGGCATCAACCAGTTGCGCACGCCGCTGGTGACGGTGCCGGGTGCGGCGATCCCCTATCCGTTCGGCGGCAAGCAGCGCCAGGTCCAGATCGATCTCAATTCGTCGGCGCTGCAGGCGCGCGGCCTGTCCGGGCAGGACGTCGCCAACGCGCTGGCGGCGCAGAACCTGATCACGCCGGTCGGCACCCAGAAGATCGGCGGTTTCGAATACAACATCCAGCTCAACAACTCGCCGCTGAAGATGGAAGACCTCGGCGACCTGCCGATCAAGACCGTCAACGGCGCGATGGTCTATGTCCGCGACGTCGCCAGCGTGCGCGACGGCAATCCGCCGCAGACCAACATCGTGCACGTCGACGGCAATCGCTCGGTGCTGATGATGGTGCTGAAGACCGGCTCGATCTCGACGCTGGATATCATCGCCGGCATCAAGCAGAAGGTCATCGACGTCAAGGATTCGCTGCCCGACGCGCTCAAGATCGGCTTCATCGGCGACCAGTCGCTGTTCGTCCGCGGCGCCATCACCGGCGTCGCCCATGAAGGCGTCATCGCGGCGCTGCTGACCAGCGTGATGATCCTGCTGTTTCTCGGCAGCTGGCGCTCGACGATCATCATCGCGACCTCGATTCCGCTCGCGGTGCTCGGCGCGATCGTCATGCTGTCGGCGATCGGCGAAACCCTCAACATCATGACGCTCGGCGGCCTGGCGCTCGCGGTCGGCATCCTGGTCGACGATGCCACCGTCACGATCGAGAACATCAACTGGCACCTGGAGCAGGGCAAGGACGTCGAGCCGTCGATCCTGGACGGCGCCAACCAGATCGTGACGCCGGCCTTCGTCTCGCTGCTGTGCATCTGCATCGTGTTCGTGCCGATGTTCTTCCTGCAGGGCGTCGCGCGCTTCCTGTTCGTGCCGATGGCCGAAGCGGTGATGTTCGCGATGATCTGGTCGTTCATCCTGTCGCGCACGCTGGTGCCGACGATGGCGAAATACCTGCTGCAGCCGCATGTGCATCATGCCGAAGGCGAGGGGCCGCCGCCGTCGCGCAATCCGCTGGTGCGGTTTCAGCGCGGTTTCGAGGCGCGGCTTCGAGCGCGTTCGCGGCGGCTATCGCGACCTGCTGTCGCTGGCGATGCGGCGGCGGCCGGTTTTCGTGATCGGCTTCCTCGGCTTCGTCGCGATTTCGTTCCTGCTGGTGCCGTATCTCGGCCGGAACTTCTTTCCGTCGGTCGATGCCGGCCAGATCCTGATGCATGTGCGCACCCAGGTCGGCACCCGGGTCGAGGAAACCGCCAATCAGTTCGCCGATGTGCAGAAGGCGATCCGCAAGATCATTCCGCCGGAGCGAAATCGAGACGCTGGTCGACAACATCGGCATGCCGATCAGCGGCATCAACATGACCTACAACAACACCGGCGTGATCGGTTCGCAGGACGGCGACATCCAGATCAAGCTGAAGGAAGACCACCGGCCGACCGTCGAATACGTCCAGGCGCTTGCGCGAGCAACTGCCGCGCGCCTTTCCGGGCATGACGTTCGCGTTCCTGCCGGCCGACATCGTCAGCCAGATCCTGAATTTCGGCGCGCCGGCGCCGATCGACCTTCAGATCCGCGGCGCCGATCTCGACCGCGAATTTCGCCTATGCCAATAAATTGCTGAGCCGGATTCGCCGGATCCCCGGCATCGCCGATGCGCGCATTCAGCAATCGCCCAACAATCCGAGCCTTCAACATCGACGTCGACCGCACCCGCGCGCAATATGTCGGGCTGACCGAGCGCGACGTCACCAACAGCCTGGTGGTCAATCTGGCGGGCAGCGCGCAGGTCGCGCCGACCTACTATCTCAATCCCGACAACGGCGTGTCGTATTCGATCGTGATGCAGACGCCGCAATACCAGATCGATTCGCTGAGCGCGCTGCAGACGCTTGCCGATCACCGCGGGCGGACCACCAACGCGCCGATACTCGGCGGCATCGCCAACATCACGCGAACGATCTCCAACGCGGTGGTCTCGCAATACGACATCCAGCCGATGGTGCAGATCTACGCGACGCCGCAGGGGCGCGATCTCGGCGCGGTCGCCGCCGACGTCAGGACCGTGATCGCCGACACCGCCAAGGAGGTGCCGAAGGGCAGTTCGGTGGTTCTGCTCGGCCAGGTGCAGACCATGAACAGCGCGTTTTCCGGACTGCTGTTCGGGCTGCTCGGCGCGATCGTGCTGATCTATCTGCTGATCGTGGTCAACTTCCAGTCCTGGTCCGATCCGTTCGTGATCATCACGGCGCTGCCGGCAGCGCTTGCCGGCATCGTCTGGATGCTGTTCTCGACCCAGACCACGCTGTCGGTGCCGGCGCTGACCGGCGCGATCATGTGCATGGGCGTCGCCACCGCCAACAGCGTGCTGGTGATCAGCTTTGCCCGCGAGCGCTACGAGGAACTCGGCGATCCGGTCGCCGCGGCGATCGAGGCCGGCTTCGTGCGTTTCCGCCCGGTGCTGATGACCGCGCTGGCGATGATCATCGGCATGGCGCCGATGGCGCTCGGCCTCGGCGAGGGCGGCGAGCAGAACGCGCCGCTCGGGCGCGCCGTGATCGGCGGCCTGATCTTTGCCACCGTCGCCACGCTGATGTTTGTTCCCGTGGTTTTTAGTATGGTACACAAGAAGCAGGGCGCCAAAGCCGCCGCCTCACTGGAGACGTCACATGCCCACTGAACACAGCTCACCGGTCTCTCGCCGGAAATTGGGCATTTTCGGGGTGGTGGCGGGCATCGCCGTGGTGCTGGTCGTGGTGACCGGAATTCGCGCGCGCGAAGACGCCAGCGCCAAGCTGCGCGAATGGACCGACGACCAGGCCATTCCGACCGTCGCGGTGGTGCTGCCGGACGCCAAGGTTCTCAACGCCACCATCGATCTGCCGGGCCGGCTGGAGGCCTATTACCGCGCGCCGATCTTTGCGCGCGTCAGCGGCTATCTGAAGAGCTGGAGCGCCGATATCGGCGCCAAGGTCAAGGCCGGGCAGGTGATCGCCGAAATCGAGGCGCCGGACCTCGACCAGCAGCTGCTGCAGGCGCGCGCCGATCTCGCCAGCCAGCAGGCCAGCGCGAAACTGTCCGAAGTCACGCTGAACCGCCGCAAAACCCTGATCGCGTCGAATTTCGTCTCGATGCAGGAAATCGACGAGCGCACCGCCGACCTCTCCAACAAGAACGCGGCGGTCAACGCCAGCCAGGCCAATGTCGAGCGGCTCGAGGCGCTGGCCGGCTACAAGAAGATCACCGTGCCGTTCGACGGCATCGTCACCTCGCGCGAGACCGACGTCGGCGCCCTGATCAATGCCGGCGGCGGCAGCGGGCCGGCGATGTTCGTGATTTCCGACATCAAGAAGCTGCGCGTCTATGTCAACGTTCCGCAGAACTACGTGCCGGCGATCAAGATCGGCGCCAAGGCCATCCTCACGATGCCGGAATATCCGAACCGGACCTTCCCCGCGACGGTCGAGGCCTCCTCGCAATCGGTCGACGTATCGATCCGGCACCACGCGGATGCAGCTCGGCGCTCGACAATGCCGAGCGGCGAGCTGATGCCGGGCGGCTATGCCAATGTGCGCATGAGTCTGGCGCGCGACGACCGTGCCGCTGCACATTCCCGCCAGCGCCCTGATCTTCAACCAGAACGGCCTGCGCGTCGCGACCGTCGGGTCCGACGACAAGGTGCTGTTCAAGACCGTGACCATCGCCCGCGATCTCGGCCGCGATATCGAACTGGCGTCGGGCATCGCGCCGGAAGATCGCATCATCGTCGCGCCGCCCGACGGCATCGCCGACGGCGATCAGGTCCGCGTCGCCGGCGCCAAGGGCAAGCCCGACCAAGGTTTCGGAAAAGCAGGACGTCAAGGGGTAGGGACGCTTTTAACCTCTCCCCGCTCGCGGGGAGAGGTCGGATCGCTCTCTGCGATCCGGGTGAGGGGGTACCGCACTCACCCTTAATATTCAGAATTTGCGGCAAGAGCCCCTCACCCCAACCCTCTCCCCGCAAAAGCGGGGCGAGGGAGAAGAGACTTCTAGCCCACCCGCCACTCCAGCACGCCGTCGTCGGCGGTGACGATGTCGCCGGACGAGCCCACCGGCGTGCGGTCCATGTTCATCAGATGCGCCAGCGTCGCGCCGTCCTGCGCCGGCACCCGCGCCAGCGCGCGGGCGTTGTCTGGAGGTCCGCAGCATCACCACGCCGTGCTCGACCTCGCCGTTGCGGCCATAGAGCACGGTAAAACTCTCGACCGTGCCCTTGCCGGTGGCCTCGGTGACGAAGTCGGGCACCGCGCCGCGATGCCGGTCGGCCTCGGCCTGCACGCTGGTGTCCTGCGCCAGTGCGTCCTGCGGCGGCTGACGCGACAGCACCAGCGCGTGATGCTTGGTGACGAAGCCGCCCTGGCCGTAGAGCAGGCCGAGCTTGGCGCCGTCGCGCAGTTTCCGCACCATCGCGCAGGCCGCATGCGTCATGTAGGTGTTGAGCGGCGCGCCGAAGAACGTCAGCCCGCCGGTCACCGTCGGCTGCACGTCGGCGCCGAGGCCCAGCGTTCGCCGCGCCATCTTCGGCACGCAGGGAAAGCAGCTATAGAGTTCGATCGCGTCGAACGCCTTGCCGTCGCCGCCGGCGAGCTCCATGACCGCGTTGAGCACGGCGTTCTGGGCATGGCTCTCGAAAAACTGGTCGCGAATCAGATAGTCGCGCGGCTCTTCCGCCGACGCGCCGCCCCAGACGTGAATCAGGCGATCCTCCGGGATCCCCGCGGCGCGCGCTTTCGCCAGGCTGGTCATCAGCACGGCCGCGCCCATGTTGACGGTCGGATTGGCCACCATCAGCTTGGTGTAGGGCCAGGCGATCAGCCGGTTGTCCGGCGTCGGCGTCGTGATCTCGTCGGACGCAAAGCGCCGCTTCAGCCAGGCATTGGGATTTTGCGAGGCGACGTCGGAATAGGTCGACCATAGCGCGCCGGATTCCGCCATCGCCTCGCGCGGGGTCTGGCCCCAATGCGCCGAGGTCGCGGCTTCGTACAACGGATAGACCGTCACCGGCCTGAACACGCCGAGCTTCACGGCGATCGGCTTCTGGAACGCGGCGCCGCGCTTCGGTTCCTCGCACATCATGCGCGAACGGCGTCCACGGCAGGGTGACGCCGGCGCGCTCGGCCTTGGTCGCGGTCGACTGCGCTTCGGCGCCGCAGACCGCGGCGACGCTGCATTCGCCGCGCGCGATGCGCTGGGCCGCCTCGTGCAGATAGCGGATCGGGCTTTCGCCGCCGACCGGGCCGTAATAAGCGTGCGCCGGTGTGATGCCGAGGCGCTCGCAGAGCTGCTTTTCCGGATCGCGGTAGCGCCAGCTCAGGAAATTGACGATGTCGAGCGAGCTGGATCTCGCCCAGCAGCTTGCCGCCGCTGTCCTGTTCGGCGCGCCTGAGCGCCTCGATCCAGCAGGGCCAGCGGCTCGAGGCCCGACGGCGATCTCCGTCGGACGATCGACGATCTCGCCGATGCCGACGATGACGGGGATGCGGTCGTCGGAGAGCGGGGAGGGTGCATCAGGCATTTTCTTGTTTGCTTTCACTCATTCGCTTCAGTCGTCCGCTTCAGTCGTCGTTGCGAGGAGCACTTGCGACGAAGCAATCCAGTCTTTCTGTGCGGCTATGGATTGCTTCGCGGAGCTTGTCATCGGGCGCGCATTCGCGCGACCCGTTGGCTCGCAATCACGGCGGTGCTACTCCGCCACCAGCGCGTTCATGTGCTCGACCGCCTCGACAAAATCTTCCTTGAATTCCTGCACCACCGCGCCGGCGGATTTCACGCTGTCGATCAGGCCGACGCCCTGGCCGACGAAATAGCTGACGAGGTCGCGCGCCTGCGCGTTGCCGGCGGCGGCCGAGCGATCGATCGAGTTGAAGGCGTCGCGGCTGATGATGCTTTGCAGCGGCATCGGCAGCGCGCCGGGGCTGTCGGGCCCGCGATCCCACGCATCGGTCCAGACCGAGCGCAATTGCCGCGCCGGCTTGCCGGTGCGGCCCCTGGAACGGATGGCGTCGCGCGAGGAGGCCGCGATCATCTTCTCGCGGAAGATTTCTGATGGTCTCGGATTCGACCGTGGCCAGCCACACCGAGCCGGTCCAGACGCCGGCGGCGCCCATCGCCATGCATGCCGCCATCTGCCGGCCGGTCATGATGCCGCCGGCGGCCAGCACCGGCACGTCGCGGATCGGCTTGATCGCCTTGATCACCTCGGGCACCAGCACCATGGTCGAGACCTCGCCGCAATGGCCGCCGGCCTCGGTGCCCTGCACCACCAGGATATCGACGCCGGCCGCGACCTGGCGCAGCGCATGCTCCTTGGCGCCGACCAGGGCCGCGACCGGCACGCCGTGCTTCTTGCCCATCTCGATCATCGCCTTCGGCGGCACGCCCAGCGCGTTGGCGATCAGCCGGATCGGATGCCGGAACGAGGCATCGAGAACCTCCAGCGCGCGTTGCGCGTCGAACGGCTGCGGCTGGTTGTCGGCGACCTTGGTGGTCGTCAGTTCGACGCCGTATTTCTTCAGCAGGTTGCGGGTGAAGGCGCGATGTTCCGGCGTAATCCGCGCTTCCAGGCTCTTCCAGGTGACGTCCTTTTCGCCCGCGGTCGAAATGTTTTCGGGGATCAGCACGTCGAGCCCATAGGGCTTGCCGTCGACGTGGTCGTCGATCCATTTCAGTTCCTGCTCGATCGATTCGGGCGAATGCGTGGTGGCGCCGAGCACGCCGAACCCGCCGGCGCGGCTGACCGCGGCGACCACGTCGCGGCAATGGCTGAACGCCAGCAGCGGAAATTCAATTCCCAGCATCTCGCAGATCGGCGATTTCATGGTTGTGTTCACTCCCTGCGGCAGCTTTTTGGTGCTGCTTGTTCTGGTTTGAATGGCGAATTCCAGCTCGACGCTAGCGCATCATGGGCATGATGCCAAGCGTGACTGGCGCTAATGTCGTCAGAAGGGAGCCGCTCCAGTTCTGACGTCTTCATCCGCCACCGGGTCTCGCCTTCGGCGAGCCCGATGACGGCTCCAGCGGATGACCCGTAATCCGTGCCGTTCGAGCATCGTACGCCAGCGATGACATACCCGCTTCGCGGGTATGACAGCTGTGCCGGGACGCCTTTCTCGGCCTGCATTTTTGTCTCTTGCGCTTTTGCGCTGCGGGTAGAATGCTGGTCGCAACACGAGAAAAATCCGAGGGAGCGCGAATCGATGTCCGCCTTGCCATCCATTTCCGGCAAAAGCCACGCCGCAGGCACCGAGACCTATGATGTCGTCGTGGTCGGCGCGGGCTTTGCCGGAATGTACATGCTGCACAGGCTGCGCGGGCATGGGATTGTCGGTGCGGGTCTATGAGCAGGGCGGCGATGTCGGCGGCACCTGGTACTGGAACCGCTATCCCGGTGCGCGCTGCGACGTCGAAAGCATGCAGTATTCCTATTCGTTCTCCGACGAATTGCAGCAGGAATGGGACTGGAGCGAGCGCTACGCGCCGCAGCCGGAAATTCTGAAATACGCCAACCATGTCGCCGACCGGTTTAACCTGCGCAGCGACATCCAGCTCAATACCCGCGTCGATCGGGTGGCGTTCGACGAAAGCGCCAATTGGTGGTCGGTGACCACCTCCGACGGCAAGACGGTGACGGCGAAATACGTCGTGCTCGCCACCGGCTGCCTGTCGAATGCGCGGATGCCGGATATCAAGGGCCTCGCGAACTTCAAGGGCAAGGTCTACCACACCGGCCACTGGCCGCATGAGCCGGTCGATTTCACCGGCCTGCGCGTCGGCGTGATCGGCACCGGGTCGTCGGCGATCCAGTCGGTGCCCGTGATCGCCGAGCAGGCCAGCCATCTCACGGTGTTCCAGCGCACCGCCAATTTCTCGCATACCTGCCCGCAATGCCGCGCTGACGCCGGAGGAGCGCGACGCGTTCCGTTCCAACTATCCGGAGATCCGGCGCAAGGCGCGCGAAGAGACGCGCAACGGCATCGTGCAGGAACTGCCCGACCGCGGCGCGCTCGACGATGGCGACAACGAGCGCCGCGCCAAATACGAAAAGCGCTGGAGCCGCGGCGGGCTCACCTTCATGGGCGTCTACAACAACCTGGCGCTCGACAAGGCGGCCAACGACACCGCCGCCGATTTCGTCCGCGAAAAGATCGCGGAGATCGTCAAGGACCCGCAGACCGCAAAGCTGCTGCAACCCAACAATCACCCGATCGGGTCGAAGCGCATTTGCATCGATACCGATTATTTTGCCACCTTCAATCGGCCCAACGTGACGCTGGTCGATATCAAATCCAATCCGATCGAGGAAATCCTGCCCAACGCGGTGCGCACCGGCGGCAAGGATTACGAGGTCGATGCGCTGGTGCTGGCCACCGGCTTCGACGCGATGACCGGGTCGGTGGCCAAGATCGATATCAGCGGCCGCAACGGCCAGACGCTCAACCAGAAATGGGCCGAAGGCCCCAAAACCTATCTCGGCCTGATGAGCGCGGGCTTTCCCAATCTGTTCATCATCACCGGCCCCGGCAGTCCGTCGGTGCTGAGCAACATGATCGTCTCGATCGAACAGCATGTCGACTGGATCGCCGACTGCATCGGTTACATGCGCAACCGCGGCCTCGACGCCATGGAAGCCAACCAGCAGGCCGAGGACGACTGGGTGGCGCATGTCAACGAGGTCGCCCACACCACGCTCTATCCGCAGGCCAATTCCTGGTACATGGGCGCCAACATCCCGGGCAAGCCGCAGATCTTCATGCCCTATATCGGCGGCGTCGGGGTCTATCGCCAGATCTGCAACGACGTCGCGGCCAAGGGCTATGAAGGCTTTACGATGACGGTGGCGGAGCGGCCGCAGAAGATGGCTGTGTCATCTTGAGAGGGCGGCACGACCTTTAAGTTCGTCATGCCCGGCAGAAGCGCGAAGCGCGTCTGCGCGCTTCTGCCCGGCCATGACGGAAAACGAGTTTGTCGCTGCAGGGTGCGCGAAGCCATGTGCGCGCGGGGTATGACGGCTCTTTGTGAAGCAGCGCAAGCGCGCCTTCGCCCACGGGTGCCCTCAAAACGCCGTGTAACCGCCGTCGATCACAAAACAATCGGCGGTGTGATAGGACGATGCCTTGCTCATCAGGTAGACCGCGATGCCGCCGAAATCGCTGGGCTCGCCGAACCGGCGCATCGGAATCCGCGGCATCACATTGGCGACGAATTTTTCGTTGGCCATGATGCCGGCGGTCATGTCGCTCTTGATCCAGCCGGGCAGGATGGCGTTGGCGGTGACGCCCTGGCGCGCCAGTTCGACCGCGAGCGCGCGGACCAGCGCGTTGATGGCGGCCTTGGTGGCGGCGTAGTGCTCGTTGCGCGCGGTGCCGAACAGCGACGCCAGGCTCGAGGTCGCGACCAGGCGGCCGAAGGGATCGCCCGCTGTGGCGCGTTCGGTCATGTGGCGCGCGGCGGCCTGAAACACGTGGAAGACGCCGTCGAGATTGGTGGCGAACATGCTGCGCCACTGCTCCTCGGTGCGGTCGATGAAGGCGTGCCGTCCGCCGCCACCGATGCCGGCATTGGCGAAGCAGCCGTCGACCCGGCCGAATGCCTCCAGCGTGGCGGCCATCGCGGCCTTGACCGAGGCGGGATCGCTGACATCGCAGATGCGGCTGTCGACCTTGCCGGCGCAGCCGGCCATGGTCGCCGCGGCGGCTTTGTTCTTGTCGGCGTTGCGGCCCCAGATCGAAACGTTGCAGCCGGCGGCGGCCAGCGCCTGCGCGATGCCGAGACCGATGCCGCCATTGCCGCCGGTGATGACGGCGACGCGGCCGGTGAGGTCGAAAATACGGGCAAGCGTTTCCATGGGGTGTTTCCATTTTGGTTTGGCGCGCATTGGGCCGTGCGTCCGATGGCAGGCAGATGTACCGATACCAACCATGGACAAGCCCGGCCAGAAAATCAAATATGGCTCCGAGACATCAAACCACGATCACCGCGGCGCTGACAACGCGGGCCACAACTCACGAGGAAACCAATGCAGTTCAAGCACGTCACGCTCGATTTCGACGGTCCGGTTGCGATCCTGAAGCTCGACCATCAGGAAGTGATGAACGCGGTCTCGATCGATATGCTGGGCGGCCTCGGCGAGGCGCTCGACGCCATCGACGACAAGAAGGCTGAGGTCCGCTGCCTCGTCATCACCGGCGCGGGCCGCGCGTTCTGCACCGGCGCCAATCTGCAGGGCCGCAACAACTCAAAAGCCCGGCAAGAGCAATGCCGGCGCTGCGCTGGAAACCGCCTTCCATCCGTTCCTGCGGCGCCTGCGCAACCTGCATTGTCCGATCGTCACTTCGGTCAATGGACCCGCCGCCGGCGCCGGCATGAGTTTCGCGCTGATGGGCGACATGATCCTGTGCGCGCGCTCGTCCTATTTCCTGCAGGCGTTCCGTCGCATCGGCCTGGTGCCCGATTGCGGATCGACCTGGCTGCTGCCGCGGCTGATCGGCAAGGCCCGTTCGGTCGAATTGTCGCTGATGGGCGAACGGCTGCCGGCCGAGAAGGCGCTGGAATGGGGTCTGGTCAACCGGGTCTATGACGACGCCGCCCTGATGGAAGAGACCATGAAGCTCGCGCACGAACTGGCGAACGGTCCGACGGTGGCGCTGTCGCTGATCCGAAAACTGTACTGGGACAGCCCCGACAATTCGTTCGAGGATCAGCTCAACCTCGAATTCGAGTCGCAGCGCACCGCCGGTTCGACCGAGGATTTCAAGGAGGGCGTCACCGCGTTCCTTGAGAAGCGTCCGGCAAAATTCCAGGGCAAATGATGGAGGCGCTGCTCGGACGCTGCGTCGCCTCGTGGTGTCGCGGGCGCGACCGGCGTCATCAATGCGGTCAGGCTTTCCGGCGGCGCCAGCCAGGAGACCTGGTCGTTCGACATCGTGCACCCCGCCGGCAACATCGGCGCGATCCTGCGGCGCGCGCCATCGGGCTATGGCGCCGCACCGGCGCGCGCGGCCGGGCTGAACGCCGAGGCGGTACTGATGCAGCTTGCCTATGACGCCGGCGTGCCGTCGCCGAGGGTGCTGCATGTGCTGCAGCCGCAGGACGAACTCGGCACCGGTTTTGTCATGGCGCGGGTCGAGGGCGAAACCATCCCGCGCAAGATTTTGCGCGATGAGCCAATTCGCGCAAGCGCGCCCGAAACTGGCGCGCCAGCTCGGCGGCGTGCTGGCCGGCATTCACGGACTGGATTTGGCGCAACTGCCGGAGCTTCGCCGCATGACGGCGGCGAAGGAAATTGCCGAACTGGAGCGCGACTACCGCAGTTTCGATTGGCCGCGTCCGGTGTTCGAACTGGCGCTGCGCTGGCTGCGCGACCGCGACCCCGGTCCGTCCGAACAGGTCACGCTGGTGCACGGCGATTTCCGCCACGGCAATCTCATCATCGGTCCCGACGGTGTGCGCGCGGTGCTGGACTGGGAGCTCGCGCATCTCGGCGACCCGATGGAAGATCTGGGCTGGATCTGCGTCAATTCATGGCGCTTTGGCGAGATCGACAAGCCGGTCGGCGGTTTCGGCACGCGCGAGGAATTGTTCGCGGGCTATGAATCGGCTGGCCGCCATGTCGATCCCGCAGCGGGTAATGTTCTGGGAAGTGATGGGCACGCTGCGCTGGGGCGTGATGTGCTGCGGCATGATGCAGCGCTTTCGCCTGCGGCCCCGAGCATTCCGTCGAGCGCGCGATGATCGGCCGTCGCGCGTCGGAAACCGAAATCGATCTGCTGCGGTTACTGGCGCCCCGGGAGGATGTGATATGCAGGACGAACCGACACCCACCGAACTGATCAAGGCGGTCGCGGATTTCCTGCGCCATGAGATCGCGCCTGAAATCAGCGGGCATCACGCGTTCAAGCTGCGGGTCTCGATCAACGCGCTCGATCTGGTGACGCGCCAGCTGGCGCTGCAGAGCCGGCAGCGATGCCGCCGAAGCCGCGCGGCTGTCGCAATTGCTGGCGATGAAGGGCTCGCTCGGCGAACTCAACCGCGCGCTCGCCGACCGCATCGCCAACGGCGAGGTCGATCTGCACACGCCCGGGCTCGCCGAGCATCTGTGGCAGACCACGATGGACAAGCTCGCGGTCGATCAGCCGAACTACGCGTCGTACAAGAGGGAGCTGGGAGAAAAATGAAACGAGTGGTCGACGTTCCCCGGATGCCGCGCAGCGGGCCGCGCTTTGCGGCCTGGTGTGCTGCTGATCCGGGGTCCATCCGCAGCACCATGGGTCCCGGCTCTGCGGCGCAGCGCGAAGAGCGCTGCACCGCGTCCGGGACACGATGAGCGGTTCTTACTTCCCCACCCATTTCGGCGGACGCTTTTCCGAAAACGCCTTCGGCCCCTCGATATAATCCTGCGACGCCGCCATCGCCTTCACCGCGGGATAGTCGCGCTGCTCGGCGATCGCCTGTTCCAGCGAGACCGCGAGGCCTTTCTGGATGGTCTGCTTGGAGGCGCGGATCGACATCGGGCTGTTCTTGCAGATGGTCTCGGCCCAGCGCTCCGCCGCCGCCAGCGCTTCGCCCTGCGGCACCACCTCGTTGACGAAGCCGAGTTCGTGGCCTTCGCGGGCGGTGACGTGGCGCGCGGTCAGGATCATGCCCATGGCGCGCTTGAGACCGATCTGGCGCGGCAGCCGGTGCAAGCCGCCGGCCAGTGCCGCGAGGCCGACGCGCGGTTCGGGCAGCGCGAAGGTCGCGTTCTCCGAGGCGATGATGAGGTCGCAGGCCAGCGCGATCTCGAAGCCGCCGCCCATGGCGACGCCGTTGACGGCGGCGATGATCGGCTTGTCGCAGTCGAAGCGCGAGGTCAGCCCGGCAAATCCGCCGATGTCCCAGCCGCGCTTGCCGCCCGCCGCCTGCCATTTCAGGTCGTTGCCGGCGCAGAACGCCTTGTCGCCGGCGCCGGTGACGATCGCGACCCATTGCTCGGGATCGGCGGCGAAATCGTCGAACACCTTGTTCAGTTCGAAATGCGCATCGGTATGCAGCGCGTTGTACACTTCCGGGCGCGACAGCGTCACGATCGTGACCGGACCCTTGCGCGTCACCTTGGAAAATTTCAAGTCCATGTTTGCTCCCGTGATTTTTGGTGGCGAGGAACGCTCACAGCTATCCTAGCTTGCTCTCGCGCTCGGATGCTATCCAATTACGCAGGTAGCCTGTGCGTCACAAGCCGTCTTGCATTGCTTGACTTGGATTTGGGTTGTCACCTTAATCGAGTGCGCAGGCATCACGTCGCGGAGCCTTGCGACAACGACAAAAACGACATCTGGGAGAACTGCCTTGGATTTTGCATTGCCGGCCGACCTCGTCGCCTATCTCGGCGAACTCGATCAATTCATCGCGCGCGAGATCAAGCCGATCGAGGAAGCCGATGACAACATCCGTTTCTTCGATCATCGCCGCGAATGGGCGCGCACCGATTTCGACAATGGCGGGCTGCCGCGGCATGAATGGGAAGCGCTGCTGCGCCGGGTGAAAAATCTCGCCGACGCCGCCGGGCATCTGCGCTTCGCCATTCCGAAACGCTATGGCGGCAAGGACGGCTCCAACCTCTGGATGGCCGTGATCCGCGAGCATTTTGCGTCCAAGGGCCTTGGCCTGCACAACGACCTGCAGAACGAACATTCGATCGTCGGCAATCTGCCGCTGGTCACCATGCTCGACCGCTACGGCCGCGACGACCAGAAGGCGATGATCGAAGGTTCGATCACAGGCAAATACCGCATCACCTTCGGCCTCACCGAACCCGAGCACGGCTCGGATGCCACCCACATGGAGACCACGGCGGTGCAGGCGACCCGCGACGGCGTCTCGGGATGGGTCATCAACGGCGAGAAGATGTGGACCACCGGCATGCATGTCGCGACCCATTGCGCGCTGTTCGCCCGCACCTCGGGCAATGACGGCGATGCGCGCGGCATCACCTGTTTCCTGGTGCCGGCGAAGGCCGAAGGCGTGAAGGTCGAGGAATATATGTGGACCTTCAATATGCCGACCGATCATCCGCGCGTCAGTTTCACCGACGTGTTCGTGCCCGACGATGCGCTGTTCGGCGAGGTCGGCCGCGGCCTGTCGCTGGCGCAATGCTTCGTGCACGAGAACCGGATCCGGCAGGCCGCGAGTTCGCTCGGCGCTGCGGTCTACTGCATCGAGGAAAGCGTGAAATACGCGCGCGAACGCAAACCGTTCGGCCGCGCGCTGGCCGAGAACCAGGCGATCCAGTGGCCGCTGGTCGAGCTGGCGACCCAGGCGGAGATGCTGCGGCTGCTGATCCGCAAGACCGCCTGGGAGATGGACAAGCTGACCCAGGCGCAGGTCGAGCACACGCTGTCCGACAAGGTCTCGATGTGCAATTTCTGGGCGAACCGGCTGTGCTGCGAGGCCGCCGACCGCGCCATGCAGGTGCATGGCGGCATGGGCTACTCGCGCCACAAGCCGTTCGAACACATCTACCGCCATCACCGCCGCTACCGCATCACCGAAGGCAGCGAGGAAATCCAGAAGCGGAAAGTGGCGGGATTTCTGTTCGGCTATATGGGGGCGGGGAAGCATTGAGGAAGAATTGGGGGGTGTCGGCTGCCGTCATTGCGAGCGAAGCGAAGCAATCCAGC
Source organism: uncultured Alphaproteobacteria bacterium (assembly GCA_963734795.1). GTDB lineage: Bacteria > Pseudomonadota > Alphaproteobacteria > Rhizobiales > Xanthobacteraceae > Bradyrhizobium. Next base: position 141,708 of record CAVTIW010000001.1, on the reverse strand, counting down.
TATGGTCGCCGAGAGCAAGACTGGATTGCTTCGTCGCTGACGCTCCTCGCAATGACAGCTCAATTCACCTGCCGATCCTTGCCGGCCCAATAGGGATCGCGCAGATGGCGGCGCAAAATCTTGCCGGAGGCGTTGCGCGGCAGCGCTTCGATGAAGTCGACCGATTTCGGCGTCTTGAATCCCGCGATGCGTTCGCGGGTGAAACCGATGATGTCGGACGCCGTCGCCTTCCTGCCCGGCTTCATCACCACGATCGCCTTGACCGCTTCGCCCCATTTGTCGTCGGGCACGCCGACCACCGCGACCTCGGCGACATCGGGATGATCGCAGATCGCGCTTTCGACTTCGGCGGGGTAGATGTTCTCGCCGCCGGAGATGATCATGTCCTTGATGCGGTCGTGGATATAGAGATAGCCGTCCTGGTCCAGGTAGCCGGCGTCGCCGGTGCGCAGCCAGCCGTCGACGCCGAGCGTGCTGGCGGTGGCCTCCGGCAAATTCCAGTAGCCGGCCATGTTGGAGCCGGACCGCGTCGCGATCTCGCCGACTTCGCCCGGCGGCAATTTGTTGCCGTCGGCATCGAGGATCGCAAGTTCAACGCCCGGCAACGCCTTGCCGGCCGAGCGCATCCGGTCCAGTCCCTCGACATGATCTTCCGGCGGCAAGCGCGACGATGGTGCCGGTGGTCTCGGTCATGCCGTACATCTGCACGAAGCCGCATTTGAACACCTCGATGCATTCCTTCAGCAGCGCCGCGGGAATCGGCGAGGCGCCGTAGAGCATGTATTTCAACCGCGAAAAATCCACCTCGCGCGCACGCGGCTGCCGCACCACGAACTGCATCGCGGCGGGCACCATGAACAGTTTTGTAATGCCGGACTGCTCGAAGAAATCCAGCACCTTGGTCGGATCGAACTCGCGGGCGATCACGCCTTTGGCGCCGTGATAGAGTCCCAGCACGCCCCAGCCGGAACCGCCGATGTGGAAGATCGGCATCGCCACCAGCGAGACGTCGTCTTCGCTCCATTTGTTCCAGTCGGGCTTCTCGTCCTTGCCGGCCTGCACCAGATTGAGAAAGTTGGCGTGCGACAGCATCGCGCCCTTCGGCTTTCCGGTGGTGCCGGAGGTGTAAAGCTGGATCGCGATGTCCCGCGGGCTGATCGTCGACCTTCGGATCGTCGCCGCTCTGCGCGTCGCGCCACGCCGCAAACTCCTGCCAGTCCGGCGCACCGCCTTCGGTGGCGATGAAGCTGCGCACGCTGGGGCAGTTGCGCCTGAATGCCGCGGACCTGGATCGACGAATTCGGGCCCGACGAACAGCACCGGCGCCTTGCAGTCTTCGACGATGAAGGCGATCTCCGGCCCGGCCAGCCGCCAGTTCACCGGCGCCATCACCACCTTGGCCTTCATCGCGCCCAGCAGCAGTTCGAAATAGATGTCGCTGTTCTTGCCGAGATAGGCGATGCGTTCGCCGGGTTTGACGCCGAGCGCGATGCAGGGCGTTGGCGACGCGATTGGTCTGGATATCGAACTCGGCAAAGCTGGTCCGGCGTTGCCTCGAACTCGAACGCGATGGCATTGCCGCGGGTTCTCGCCCGCGCGCGCACCATGTCGGCAAGGTTTGCCGGCTCCTGCGATGTCGGACATGTTTCCTCCCAAGGGTCGCTGTTGTTTTTTTATCAGTATCGGCACCGCTTTGCGCCGCGCAATCATACGTCATTGCAATGACGGGTGGAGCAATTCACCCCCTTGCGGCGCGGTCCTTTTCGTTCTGCGCCTTGATCGAATCGCGCGCCCGGGTCCAGTCGGCGTCGGACCAGTCGCGCAGCTCATAAAAGTTTCCGCCCGTAGCCAGCGCCTGAGCGCCGTCCATCGCGATGGTCTCGCCGTTGATCCAGTCGCAGCCGCCGGAAATCAGGAACACCGCGAGGTTCTGCAACTCTTCCATCTTGCCGACGCGGCCCATCGGATTCCTGGCAATGGTGCGCGCGCCGGCCTCGTCGCCGGGGTTGAGACGCTTGCTCATGCCCTCGGTCGGAATTTCGCCGGGCGCGATGGTGTTGAGCCGGATGCCGTAGCGTCCCCATTCCGATCGCCAGCGACATGGTCATGGCATGGATCGCGGATTTGCTCATCGCCGACGGCACCACATAGGGGCTGCCGTTGCGGACCCAGGTCACCGTGATCGACACCACATTGCCGGGGTGCTTGCCCGCGATCCAGCGCCGGCCGACCGCGTGGGTCACATAAAAGGTGCCGTGCATGACGATATTGGCGATCGCATCGAAGCCGCGCGGCGTCAGGTCCTGGGTGCGCGAGACGAAATTGCCGGCGGCGTTGTTGATGAGGTCGGTGAGCGGGCCTTCGGTGAAAATCGTCTCGATCATCTCGTCGACCGCCAGCGCATTCCGGATGTCGACGCCGTGGCTGGTCACCCGGCCGCCATGCAGGTCCATCAGTTCGGTCGCGGTTTCATCGCAAACGCTCTTGCGGCGGCCGCAGATATGGACCTCGGCGCCGAGCTGAAGGAAGCGCGCGGCCATCGATTTGCCGAGCCCGGTGCCGCCGCCGGTGACAAGAATGCGCCGGCCGGCGAGAAGCTGCTCGTTGAACATGGGAGGTTTCCGCCCTGGGAAAATGTCTGTTAATTGGTTGATTGACTAAATCCGGACAACGCCTTTCTGTAAAGCGGCAAACATAAACATAAAGAAGAGCAGGAGAACCATCGATGGAAAAGCGCGTCTCGGTATCGATTTCGGACGGAATCGCCGATGTCCGGCTGGTGCGGGCGGACAAGATGAATGCGCTCGACGCCGCGATGTTCGAGGCGCTGGTCGCCACCAGCGAGCGGCTTGCCGGCGAAAAAGGCCTGCGGGCGGTAGTATTGTCCGGCGAGGGCCGCGCGTTTTGCGCCGGCCTCGACATGGGCCGTTTCGCCGCCATGAAGGAGAACGGCGGTAACGGGATAGCCGGTGGCGAAAAGCGCGACCTGACCGAGCGTACCCATGGCCTCGCCAATTTCCCGCAACAGGCGGTGTGGGGATGGCGGCAGCTTCCGGTGCCCGTGATTGCCGCGATCCAGGGCGTGGCGTTCGGCGGCGGCTTTCAGCTCGCGCTCGGCGCCGACATGCGCTTCCTCGCCCCCGACGCGCGGATGTCGATCATGGAGATCAAATGGGGGCTGGTGCCCGATATGGCGGGGACGCCGATCCTGGCGAGTCTCGTGCGCGACGATATCCTGCGCGAGCTCACCTATACCGGGCGGATTTTCTCGGCGCAGGAAGCCCTCGAGTTACGGCCTGGCGACCCGGATCTGCGACGACCCGCGCGCCGCCGCCTTTGAAGTCGCGCGCGAAATCGCGGGCAAAAGTCCCGAGGCGATCCGCGCCGCCAAGCGCCTGCTGAACAATCTGGCGGTCGATCCCGGCCCGGCGCTGCTCGCCGAATCCGTCGAGCAGATGAAACTGATGGGCGGCGCCAATCAGCTCGAGGCGGTGCGCGCCAATATCGAAAAACGCGCGCCGCGGTTTGTGGACGTTTAGCGATTAGCCGCCAAAGGTTCAAAACGTCATTGCGAGCCAAAGGGTCGGCACGAAGCGCCGCCAGATGACAGGCTCCGCGAAGCAATCCAGAGGCCGCAACCCCAGCCTGGATTGCCTCGTCGCTTCGCTCCTCGCAATGACGAAACGCCCCTGTACGTTTGGCGTCGTTTCGACGCGCAGAAGAGACCGGCACAGACCATGTCCACATCTCCGCTTTTCCTCGGCATCATCAGCGGTCAGCGCCGGCGCGAGCCACGCCGAGGTCGCCGATCGCGCCGCCCGCATCGCCGGCGGATTGCAGCGTCTTGGCGTCAGGCCCGGCGACAGCGTCTGCATACTGATGCGCAACGACATCGCCTTCATCGAGGCGGCCTATGCGGCGATGCGGCTCGGCGCCTATGCGGTGCCGGTGAACTGGCACTTCAAGCCGGAGGAAATCAATTACGTGCTGAAGGACTCCGGAACGTCGGTGCTGATCGGCCATGCCGATCTGCTGCATCAGCTGCGCGACGCGATTCCCGCCGGCGTTACCGTCCTCAGCGTCCCGACGCCGCCGGAAATTCTTGGCGATTACAGGATCGATCCCGGTCATCTTGCGACGCCCGATTTCGCGATCGATCTTGAAACCTGGCTCGAACGGCAGCCGCCCTATGACGGTCCGGCGTGTGCCGCAGCCGCAGAACATGATCTACACCTCGGGCACCACGGGACATCCCAAGGGGGTGCGGCGCAACGCGCCGACGCCGGAGCAGAGCGCGTCGACCGAGCGGATGCGCGCGATGATCTACGGCCTGAAGCCGGGCGCCCGCGCGCTGCTGCCGGGGCCGCTGTATCATTCGGCGCCGAACTCGTTTGGCCTGCGTTCCGGCCGCCTCGGCGGCGCGCTGGTGCTGATGCCGCGGTTCGAACCCGAGGAGTTCTTGCGGCTGATCGAGGAGCAGCGGATCGACACCATCTTCATGGTGCCGACCATGTTCATCCGGCTGATGAAGCTGCCGGAACAGGTGCGCCGGAAATACGACATGTCCTCGCTGCGCCATGTGATCCATGCCGCCGCACCCTGTCCCGCCGACGTCAAGCGCGCCATGATCGAATGGTGGGGGCCGGTGATCTACGAATTCTACGGCAGCACCGAATCCGGCGCGGTGACCTTCGCCAATTCCGAGGACGCGCTGAAGAAACCGGGCACCGTCGGCAGGATTTCGCCGGGCGCGGAGCTTCGTTTTGTCGGCGACGACGGCGAACTGCTGCCGCAGGGCGAGATCGGCGAAATCTATTCACGCATCGCCGGCAATCCGGATTTCACCTATCACAACAAGCCGGAGAAGCGCGCCGAGATCGAGCGCGACGGTTTTATCACCTCGGGCGACGTCGGCTACATCGACGCGGACGGCTATGTCTTCATCTGCGACCGCAAGCGCGACATGGTGATCTCGGGCGGCGTCAACATCTATCCCGCCGAGATCGAGGCCGCGCTGCATGCGATTCCCGGGGTGCACGACTGCGCGGTGTTCGGCATTCCCGACGATGAATTCGGCGAGGCGCTGATGGCGGTGGTGGAACCGCAAGCTAGGCGTGACGCTGGAGATCGCGGCGATCCGCGCGCAGCTCAAGGCTTCGCTGGCCGATTACAAGGTGCCGAAACACGTCGAAATCCTGAGCCATCTGCCGCGCGAGGATTCCGGCAAGATTTTCAAGCGCCGCCTGCGCGATCCCTATTGGGAACGGGCAGGGCGGAGGATTTGACGGTAATTCGTGTTTGGCGTGCCCCGGATGCTGTGCAGCGCTATCGGCGCGTTCACGCGCGGGTTCGACGCGCTGTGGTTTGCGGCGTGGTGCGCTGCTGATCCGGGGCCCATTACTTTCTTCACGCGTCGCTGGATACCGGCACTGCGGAGCAGCGCGAAGAGCGCCGCACCGCGTCCGGGACACGCGACACGGGTATTCGCCTTCTTGGTCTTGCGCTGGGCCCGAAAAATTGCGACTCAAGGGATCGCCGGGCAATTTCTGGAGCCATCAGCCATGTCCCCCCAGATCGTGCCTTCCGATACCGACCTGCGGCCTAATCGCGCCGACGAAGCCCTGGCGCTTGAAGAGGATGTCCGGCTGCGGACCGACATCCGGCTGCTCGGACGCATCCTCGGCGATACCGTGCGCGATCAGGAAGGCGCCGACGTGTTCGACCTGGTCGAGCGCATCCGGCAGACCTCGATCCGGTTCCACCGCGATGACGACAGGCCGGCGCGGCACGAACTCGAAATTATCCTCGACAGCATGTCGACCAGCGAAACCGTGCGCATCGTCCGCGCCTTCAGCTATTTTTCGCACCTTGCCAACATCGCCGAGGACCAGAACAACATCCGGCAGATGCGGGCGCGCTCCAGCGCCGGCGGATCGCCGGCTGCGGGAACGCTCGCTTCGACGCTGTCGCATGCGCGGGCGGCCGGCTTCAGTGCGACCGATCTGCGCCGTTTTTTCGCTGGCGCGCTGGTCGGCCCGGTCCTGACCGCGCATCCCACCGAAGTCCGCCGCAAGAGCACCATCGACCGCGAGATGGAGATCGCGGCACTGCTGGACCGGCGCGAACGCGTCCAGCTTACCCCGGAAGAGCTCGAGGCCAGCGACGAACAGCTGCGCCGCGCGGTGCTGACGCTGTGGCAGACCAACCTGCTGCGCCGCACCAAGCTCACGGTGCTCGACGAGGTCGCCAACGGTCTTTCATTTTACGACTACACCTTCCTGCGCGAGGTGCCGCGGCTGCATTGCGCGCTCGAGGATCAATTGAACGAGGGCGAGGGCGACGCTTCAGGGAACCTGGCCTCGTTCCTGCGGATGGGAAGCTGGATCGGCGGCGATCGCGACGGCAATCCGTTTGTGACCGCCGACGTGATGCGCGGTACCCTGAAGTTGCAGAGCAGCCGCGTGCTGCGGTTCTATCTCGAAGAGCTGCATGTGCTCGGTGCCGAGCTGTCGCTGGCGGCGCATCTGGCCGATGTTTCCGATGAATTGCGCGCGCTGGCCGAGCGTTCGCCCGATACTTCGCCGCACCGCAAGCGGCGAGCCCTATCGCCTCGCGGTCTCCGGCATCTATGCACGACTCACCGCGACCGCGCTGAAGCTTGACGTGGACATCACAAGGCGGCCGGTCGGCGAGGCGGCGCCTTATGCCAATGTCGGCGAATACAAGGCCGATCTCGATATTCTCGACCGCTCGCTGATATCAAACAATTCGGGCGTGATCGCGCGCGGGCGGCTGCGGCTGCTGCGCCGTGCGTTGGATTGTTTCGGCATTCACCTCGCCAGTCTCGACATGCGGCAAAACTCCGCAGTGCATGAACGCACGGTCGCGGAACTGCTCGATGCGGCGATGCCCGGCATGTCCTATCTGGCCCTGAGCGAAGACGCGCGGATTGCGCTTCTTGCAACCGAGCTGCGCAATTCGCGGCCGCTGACTTCGTCCTTCGTGAAATACAGCGACGAGACGCTGGGCGAACTCGCGGTGTTCCATGCCGCTGCCGAGGCGCACGGCCGGTTCGGCGCGGACGTGATCCCGCAATGCATCATCTCGATGTGCAAGGGGATGTCCGACATGCTGGAGGTAGCGCTGCTGCTGAAGGAGGTCGGTCTCGTCGATCCCTCCGGCCGCAGCGCGCTCAACATCGTGCCGCTGTTCGAGACCATCGAGGACTTGCAGGCCAGCTCCGCGATCATGGACCGGCTGTTGTCGATGCATGATTATCGCAAGCTGGTCGACAGCCGCGGCGGCGTCCAGGAAGTGATGCTGGGCTATTCCGACAGCAACAAGGACGGCGGCTTCGTCACCTCGGGCTGGGAACTCTACAAGGCCGAGATCGGGCTGATCGAAGTGTTCGAGCGTCACGGCGTGCGGCTGCGGCTGTTCCACGGCCGCGGCGGCTCGGTCGGCCGCGGCGGCGGGCCGAGCTATGACGCCATCATTGCGCAGCCGGGCGGCGCGGTGAACGGCCAGATCCGCATCACCGAGCAGGGCGAAATCATCTCCAGCAAATATTCCAACGCCGAAGTCGGCCGCAACAATCTGGAAATTCTGGCCGCCGCGACCCTCGAAGCCAGCCTGCTGCAGCCGAAGCATAGCGCGCCATCGGCAGAATACCTCGAAGGCGATGGAGCAATTGTCGGCGCTGGCCTTCAAGGCCTATCGCGGGCTGGTCTACGAGACCGAAGGCTTTGCCGATTACTTCTGGGCCTCGACCGTCATCACCGAAATCTCCACGCTGAACATCGGCAGCCGACCGGCGTCGCGCAAGAAAACCCGCGAGATCGAGGACCTCCGCGCCATTCCCTGGGTGTTCAGCTGGGCGCAATGCCGCCTGATGCTGCCGGGATGGTACGGCTTTGGCAGCGCGGTCGAGAGCTGGATCGCGCAGCATCCCGACAAGGGCATGCCGTTCCTGAAGGAACTCTATCGCGAATGGCCGTTCTTCCGCACGCTGTTGTCGAACATGGACATGGTGCTGGCCAAGAGTTCGATCGCGATTGCCTCGCGCTATGCCGAACTGGTGCCGGATGCCGGCTTGCGCGAAAACATCTTCGGGCGCATCCGGCACGAATGGCATACCTCGATCGAAACGCTGCTGGACATCATGGGGCAGGAGCGCCTGCTGCAGGGCAATCCGCTGCTGGAGCGCTCGATCCGCAACCGTTTCCCCTATCTCGATCCGCTCAATCACGTGCAGGTCGAGCTGTTGAAGGAGCATCGCGCGCAAAATCCCGACGAACAGGTGCTGCGCGGGATTCAGCTCACCATCAACGGCATTTCGGCGGGGCTGAGGAATAGCGGGTAGGGCGATGGCGACACCGTCTCACGAGTCGTCCCCGCGAACGCGGGGATTCATACGCCCGCCGTATCGCGGTGTTTCGGCGCCGTGGTAAATGCATTCCGCAACCATGAATGCCAGGGTTATGGGTCCCGGCGTTCGCCGGGACGACCCGTGAGGTTTGCTAAATCGCATCCCAATTGAAAATATCGGCCGAGCGGTCGAGCTTGTAGAACGACGACTTCAGCGCCGGCATGCCGTGCTCGGCGATGGTCTGCGGCGTCCAGCCTTCGGCGCGATGGATCGAGCGCAGCGGGCGCGATTGGCCCATCAGGAAAATCTCGTTCATGCGCACCGCAAAGATTTGCCCGGTGACATCCTTGGCGGCATCGCTGAGCAGGAATGCGCACAGCGGGGCGATCTTTTCCGGTCCCATCTGCTGGATCTTTGCCACACGCGCCTTCTCGGCCTCGGTCTCGGTCGGAATGGTCCCGATCAGCCGGCTCCAGGCGAACGGCGACACGCAGTTGGAGCGGACGTGAAACCGTTCCATGTCGAGCGCGATCGATTTCGACAGCCCGACGATGCCGAGCTTGGCCGCGGCGTAATTGGCCTGGCCGTAATTGCCGACCAGGCCGGAAGTCGAGGTGAAGTGCACGAACGCGCCGCTTTCCTGCTCGCGGAACAGCCGCGCCGCGGCGTGCGAGACATAGAACGAGCCCATCAGATGCACCTTGATGACGGATTCGAAGGCGTCGATGCTCATGCGGTGGAAGATCGCGTCGCGCAGGATGCCGGCATTGTTGACCACGCCGTCGAGCTTGCCAAAGCTGTCGATCGCGGTCTTGACGATTTTGCTGGCGGGAACGGCTTCGGCGACGGTTTCGAAATTCGCCACCGCCGTCCCGCCGCGCTTCTTGATTTCCTCGACCACTTCCTCCGCCGGTGCGGCGCTCGATCCCGAGCCGTCGGCGGCGCCGCCGGGATCGTTGACCACGACCTTGGCGCCTTCAGCCGCGCACAGCAGCGCAATCTCGCGGCCGATGCCGCGCCCGGCGCCGGTGACGATGACGACCTTGCCTTCGAGTGATTTTATCGGTGCCATGATTGCCTCCCGTTTGGTCTTCGTCATTCCGGGGCGCCCGAAGCGCGAACCCGGAATCTCGAGATTCCGGGCCTGGTCCTTCGGACCATCCCGGAATGACGAACGTTGTTATCGCTCGTTCGTAAAAATAATCGTGCCACTCGCCGCGAACATGCCGCCGACGCCGTGGCAGACCGAGATCTTTGCACCCGGCACCTGCGCCGGCGCGATGCCGCGCATCTGCCGCACGCTCTCCTGCAGCGCGTACATGCCGTACATGCCGGAATGCATGTAGCTGAGGCCGCCGCCATTGGTGTTGAGCGGCAGCTTGCCGCCGGGCCTGGTGTTGCCGTCGGCGATGAATTTTCCGGTCTCTTCATGCGGCATGAAGCCGAGATCGCCGAGACCGTACAGCGGCAGATGCGCGAAGGCGTCGTAGATCATCAGATGATCGACATCTTTATGGGCAATGCCGGCTTCCCTGAAGGCGAGGGGACCCGCGACCCTGAAGGCACGCGAACTGTCAAACGTCTGCATCTGGCTGACCATCGGCGTTTCCACGCTTTCGCCGGTGCCGAGGATATAAACCGGCTTGGTCGGAAAATCCTTGGCACGGTCGGCCGAGGTCAGGATCAGCGCGCCGCCGCCGTCGGTGACGAGGCAGCATTGCAGGATGCGGAACGGATAGGCGATCATCCGCGAGTTCAGCACGTCCTCGACCGTGATCGGCGCCTTCATGGTGGCGCGCGGATTCTTCGCGGCCCATTCGCGCTGCACCACCGCGACCATCGCGATCTGCTCATGGGTGATGCCGTGGGTCTTCATGTAGCGCAGCACCGGTATCGGGAACATGCTGGCCGGCGTCGATACGCCGTACGGCAGTTCGAACTGGCCGTTCAGGCTGTCGGGTCCGATCATGCGCGGGGTGCGCCCGATATTCGACTTGCCGCTTTCGGCATGGGTGATCAGCACGGTCTTGCACAGCCCGGCCTCGATCGCGGCCGCGGCATGGCGGACATGCAGCATGAACGAACAGCCGCCGACCGAGGTGCCGTCGACCCAGGTCGGCGTGATGCCGAGATAATGCGCGATCTGCTGCGGCGTCTCGACCGCGGTGGCGAAGCCGTCGATATCGGACAGTTTCAGTCCGGCGTCGGCGATGGCGTTGAGCGCGGCGTCCGCGTGCAACTGGATCTGCGAGACATTGGGAATCACGCCGAGTTCGGTGGTCTCGGCAGCGCCGACGACGGCGACCTGGTTTCTGCGCATGATGCTTAGCCCTTCGCCGGACGGAACAGAGGAAGGGTGATCTTGTCGTCGAGCTTCTCGAACGTGACTTCCAGCTTCATGTCGAGTTCGAGCGCCTCCGGCGTCTGCGGACAATCGACGATATTGCTCATCATGCGCGGACCTTCGTCGAGCTCGACCACGGCGATGGCGTAGGGCGGCGTGAAGCCGGGCACCGGGCGGTGGTGGATGACGTAGCTGTAGAGTTTTCCCTTGCCGCTCGCCTTGAACACGCTGACCTTGCGCGAGGCGCAGGCCGGGCAGAACGGGCGCGGCGGGAAATAGACGTTGGCGCAGGCGTCGCAGCGCTGCAGGCGAAGTTCGCTCGCCTGCGTGCCGTCCCAGAAATGCTGGGTTTCCGGCGTCGGTTTCGGTCGCGCGCGCGCTGGCTCGGCCATATCGGTGATTCCTCCCTGGAGCGGGCCCATTTCGGCCCGCCGGCTCTGATCTGATGCGACATTGGACGGTCCGGCGTCAACGGTCCAGCTGGCCTGCTGCATGCCGCCTATTCCGGCCCACGCGCACTATTGCTTGGCCGGGAAAGCTTGTGTCACTACGACCCCCCGCGCTATTGTCGCCGCGAACCAAGAAAATCGGAGGATTTCATGCTGAAGATGACGGGCGCGGTGCTGGCTGCGGGTTTGACATTTGCCGCCCACGCCATGGCGGCGGATGCGCCGGCGGAAATCAAGATCGGCACGCTCTATGCGTCATCCGGGCGCTACGCCTCGATTTCGATGCCGGTTTACAGCGCGCTCAAGCTGTGGGCCGACCAGAAAAATGCCGACGGCGGCGTCTATGTCAAGGCGTTCGACAAGAAAATTCCCGTCAAGCTTGTGGCCTATGACGATCAGAGCAATACCGCGACCGCGTCCACGCTCTACAACCAGCTGGTCACCCAGGACAAGGTCGACCTTCTGGTCTCGGATTCCGGTTCGGTGCTGACCGCGCCCGCGGTGGCGATCGCGCGCGACCACAAGATGTTCCTGTTCGACCAGACCGGCACCGGCGCCAGCTTCTTCTCCAAGGACAATCCCTACATCGCGCTGATGGCCGACCCGGTCTCGACGGTCTGGCCGAAGCCGGTTGCGGACTTCATCTCGCACGATGGGCCCGGCCTCGGGATCAAGAAAATCGCCATTCTCTACTCGACCAACGAATTCACCGGCACCCAGGCCAACGCCTTCCGCAAATTCGTCAAGGATTCCGGCGCGCCGATCGAGATCGTCTACGATCAGGGCATTCCCACCGAGACCACCAATTACACCGTCATCATCAACAACATCGCCAACACCCAGCCGGACGCGGTGATTCACTTCGGTTACGCGCCGAACGATATCGCGTTCCTGCGCAACGTCCAGGACGTCGGCGTCAAGTTCAAGATGCTGTTCTGCATCTATGCCGGCCTCGAGACCGAGCTGCTCGAAAAGAACGTCGGCGCCAAGGGGCTGGAGCACGTCTTCACCTATGTGCCGCCCTCGGAGCTCGAATATCCGGTCAATTTCGGCATGACGATGAAGGACTACAAGGCCGCCTGGGACAAGACCTATCCCGACGGCAAGATCGAGTTCGGCTTCAATGCCGTCGCCGGTTACACCACCGGGCTGGTCATCGAGAAGACGCTGTCGGTCGCGACCAGCCTCGACCAGCTCGAACTGCGCCGCGCCAATTTCAGCCTGTCCGGACAACTCAAGACGCTCGACGGCACCTACGCGCTCGACGAAATGGGCGGCCAGATCGGCGAGTTGACGCCGCTCGGGCAACTTGAGCTCGACGAAGCATCGAGACAGGTTAAGTTCATCTCGATCTATCCGCACGAAACCGCCACCGGCAAGCCGGTCTACCCGCGTCCATGATCGCGGTTGCAGATCAGGAACCGGACGCCGGGAGCGCAGCGCTGATGCTGGTCTATGCGCTCGTCGCCGGCGTTCTGTTCGGTCTGTATTTCAGCCTGGTCGGTATCGGCCTCAATCTCGTGTTCGGCGTCATGCGCATCGTCAATCTTGCGCATGGCGACTTTCTGATGCTGGGCGCGTTCGTCGCGTTCGGCGTCGTGGCGCTGGCCGGCATCGATCCGCTTGTTCGCGGTGCCGCTGGCGTTCGTGATTTTCGTGCTGGTCGGCGTGCTGCTCTACTGGGTGCTGGTGCCGCGGCTGCAGGGTTCGGTCAATCCGGAAATGCTGTCGATCATCCTGTTCTTCGGGCTGTCGCAGGTGATCGAGGCGGTCACCACGATCTTCTTCGGCACCAGCGAGCGCTCGATCCAGAGCCGTGCGCTCGGCACCGTGTTCTCGACCATCAAGGTCAAGCTGTTCGGCGGCAAGCCGGACGCGGCCGGGCCGGTCCATATCTTCGGCCAGGGATTTCCCGCCGCCTGGGTGATCGCGGCCATCACCAGCCTGATCGCGATCGCACTGGTCTATGTCTATCTGTACCGCACCCGGCTCGGCACCCTGACCCGCGCGGTGATGTCGCGGCGCGACGAGGCGTTCGCGACCGGCATCGATGTCGATCGCGTCTCGGCCGCGGCATTCGGTATCGGACTGGGACTTGCCGCGGTGGCCGGCGTATTCGCGCCCTTCATGTTCGGATCGGTGACGCCGGCGTTCGGCGCCGATGCGACCGTCACGTCATTTGCCATCGTGGTGCTGGGATCGCTCGGCAATCCCTTGGGCACCGCGCTCGGCGGCGTCGTCTACGGCGTCTGCTACATGCTGGTGCAGACCTATCTCAGTTCATGGGCCGACCTCTTGCCCTATGTGCTCCTGATCTTCATCCTGCTGCTGCGTCCGAGCGGCCTGCTGGGAAGGCGGGTGCGCGTTGCCTAGCGCCCTCAAACACACGCTGTTCATCGTCGTGCCGCTGATCGCCGTCTTCGCGGTGCTGCCGGGCGTCTACCAAAATCATCTGCTGCTGTTCAATTTCGTGATCTTTCTGATCCTCGCCCAGGGCGTCAACATCATCTACGGCTTCACCGGCTATCTGCCGTTCGGCTATGTCGGCTTCTTCGGCGCCGGCGCCTACGGCTTTGCCATCCTGGTGATGCACTATCAGGCGCCCGCGGTGGTCGCGGTGATCGCCGCCGGACTCGTCGGGGTCGCGCTTGGGGCTGTTGCTGACGCCGCTGTTGCGGCTGTCCGGCGCCTATTTCGCCATCGCCAATCTCGCGGCGTCGCTGGCGGTGCTGCACTTCGTCGCCAATCCGGCGCTGGAGAACATCACGCGCGGGCCCTACGGCGTCTCGCTGACCGGCACCTTCAATCCGACGCTGGCCTATGCCGCGGCGCTGCGTGGTGCTGGCGCTGACGCTGGGCGCCGTCGTGTTCCTGAAAAACTCCCGCTTTGGTCTTGCCCTGCAGGCGGTGCGCGAAGATGCGGTCTCAGCCTCGATGGCCGGCGTCAATGTGGTGCGGATGCGCGTGATCGCGTGGCTGGCCTCCGCGCTGGTGGCGGGCCTCGCCGGCGGCGTCTATGCCTGGTACGTCTCGGTATTCTATCCCGACAACGTCTTCAGCGGCGATTTCAGCATCTTCGCCATCGTGTTCGCGCTGTTCGGCGGCGTCGCCACCATCTCCGGCCCGATCGTCGGCGTCATCATCCTCTACGGCATCTACAATCTGATCGGATTCACCACGCCGCAATATTTCCAGCTGATCTATGGGCTGCTGATCATGGGGCTGGTGCTGTTTCTCCCCGCAGGCCTGGTGTCGCTGGCGACACGCAGGGGCTGGCATGTCCCCTGACAGCACGCCCATTCTCAGCGTCTCGAAGCGTGGTCAAGCGCTTCGGCGGCTTTCACGCGCTCGACGGATTGAGCTTCCATGTCGCGTCCGGCGAAATCCTGGGGCTGGTGGGACCGAACGGCTCCGGCAAGACCACCGCGATCAACGTGATCTCCGGTCTCTATGCGCCGGATGGCGGCGAGGTCGTGCTGGATGGCGCCTCGATCGGCGGGGTCGCGTCGCACAAACTGGTCCATCGCGGCATCAACCGCACCTTCCAGGTGCCAAAGCCGTTTCTGTCGCTGACGGTGCGCCAGAATATCGAGGTCGCGCTGGCCTATGGCCGCGCCGCGGTGGCGCCGCCGACGATGGCCGCGCTGCTCGACGAATATCGGCTCGCCGACGTCGCCGACCGGCCGGCGGCCGATCTCAACAACGCGCAGCAGAAGATGCTCGATCTGGTTCGCGCGCTCGCCACCCGTCCGCGGCTGTTGCTGCTCGACGAACTCGCCGCCGGGCTCAATCCGGCCGAACTCGACTGGATCGCCGAACGCATCAAGGCGCTGGCGCAGAGCGGGATCGCGATCATCGTGGTCGAGCATCTGATGGGCTTCATCGAGCACATCACCGACCGCGTCATCGTCATGAACGCCGGCAAGGAGATTTTCGAGGGCAAGCTCGCGGTCGCGGTGCAGGTGCCGCAGGTCATCGAAGTGTTCCTCGGAGGCGAGCATGCCGCCTGAAGCCGCGCCGCTGCTGGAGGCCGCCGGCATCGATGCCGGCTACGGCACCATGCAGGTGCTGTGGGGCGTCGATCTCGACGTGCGCGCCGGCGAGACCGTGCTGCTGCTCGGCGCCAACGGCGCCGGCAAGACCACCTTTCTCAAATCGCTGGTCGGCCTGATCGAGGCGCGGCACGGCAGCATCACGCTCGCGCGGCGAGGACGTGACGCGGATGCGCTCCAGCGACCGGATGCGGCTCGGCATGACCTACATGTCGGAACTTGCGGTATTTCCCGATCTGTCGATCGAGGAAAACATCCGCGTCGGCGCGCAGGCGCTCGGCCATGCCGATCCCGGCGCCCGGGTCGAGGAACTGTACGGCGTGTTTCCGGTGTTGCGCGAAAAGCGCCGCGCGCCGGCCTCCAGCCTGTCCGGCGGCCAGCGCAAGATGCTCGGCATCGCCAAGGCGCTTGCCGCCGAACCGCGGCTGCTGGTGATGGACGAACCCTCGGCCGGGCTGTCGCCGCTGTTCGTCAAGGAAGTCATCCGCATCCTCAGCGATTTGCGCGGGCGCGGGCTGGCGCTCTTGATCGCCGAGCAGAATATCGGCTTCCTCGAAGTGGCGACGCGGGTGTTCGTGCTGGAAGGCGGGCGCATCCGCTTTTCCGGCACGGTTGCGGAAATGACCGACAACGAAGCGCTGCGGCGCGCTTATTTCGGGCTGAAGTGATGCGAACGATCAGGATCGGATCCGGCGCGGGCTATTCGGGCGATCGCATCGAGCCCGCGGTCGAACTCGCCGAAAAGGGCGACATCCAGTACCTGGTGTTCGAGTGCCTCGGCGAGCGCACCGTGGCGCTGGCGCAGCAGGCGCGGATGAAGGATCCCGAGAGCGGCTACGATCCGCTGCTCGAAGCAGCGGATGCGCGCGGTGCTGCCGGTGTGCGCCGCCAAGGGCATCAAGATCGTCACCAATATGGGCGCGGCCAATCCGGTCGCCGCGGCGCGCAAGACCGCCGAGATCGCCAGATCGCTCGGGCTGTCCATCGCTGAAGATCGCCGCCGTCGTCGGCGACGACGTGCTCGATGCCTGCAAGGACGGCGACCTCCCGATCATGGAATTCGACGGCAGCATCAAGCAGCTCGGCAACCGGCTGCTGTCGGCCAATGCCTATCTCGGCGCCGAGCCGATGGCGCAGGCGCTGAGCGGCGGCGCCGATATCGTCATCACCGGACGCGCCTCCGATCCGGCGCTGTTCCTGGCGCCGATGATCCACGCCTTCGGCTGGGCGATGGACGACTGGAATCTGCTGGGGCAGGGCACCGTCGCCGGGCATCTGCTGGAATGCGCCGGGCAGATCACCGGCGGCTATTTCGCCGACCCCGGCTACAAGGATGTCCCCGATCTGGCGCGGCTCGGCTTTCCCATCGGCGAAGTCGGCGAGGACGGCGCGCTCGTCATCACCAAGGTCGCGGGCTCCGGCGGCGCGGTGACGGCGCAGACCTGCAAGGAGCAACTGCTCTACGAGGTGCACGATCCCAAACGCTATATCCAGCCCGACGTGGTCGCGGATTTTTCGCAGGTGAAGGTCGAGGAGATCGCCGCCGATCGCGTGCGCGTCAGCGGCGGGCGCGGCACCCAGCGCACCGATACGCTGAAGGTCTCGGTCGGCTATGTCGACAGTTTTATCGGCGAGGGACAGATTTCCTATGCCGGGCCCGGCGCCTTGGCGCGCGGACGGCTGGCGCTGGAGATCGTGCGCGAACGGCTGAAACTCACCGGCGTCGCCGCCAGCGAATTGCGGTTCGAACTGATCGGCGTCGATTCGCTGCACGGCGCCGGAAGTCTCCGCAGCGCGCGAATGAGCCCTACGAGGTGCGCGTTCGCGTCGCCGGCCGTACCGAAAGCCTGCGCGAGGCGGTGCGGATCGGCAACGAGGTCGAAACGCTCTACACCAACGGCCCCGCCGCCGGCGGCGGCGCGTTCAAATCGGCGCGCGACGTGGTCGCGGTCGCGTCGGTCTTGCTGCCGCGCGAACTTGCGAAGCCGCAGGTCCGTTTCGTGGGGGCGTGAATGATAAAACTGCGCGAGATCGCCCATTCCCGCACCGGCGACAAGGGCAACATCTCCAACATCTCCGTGATCGCCTATGACGCGAGGCATTATCCGCTGCTGCTGGCGCAAGTCACCAGCGCGCGGGTGAAGGCGCATTTTGCCGGCGTTGTCGAAGGCGAGGTCGTCCGCTATGAGCTGCCCAATATCGTCGGCGCTGAATTTCGTGATGGCCGGCGCGCTCGGCGGCGGCGTGACGCGGTCGCTGGCGCTCGATGCCCACGGCAAATCCCTGAGCTCCGCGCTGCTCGATCTGGACATCGAAGGCGACCTCGATCTATAGTCGTCATGCCCGGCACTCACGTCCCGCTTCGCCGGCCCGAGCACAGGCCCATTGTGCCGGACACCCAGGTCATTAAGGTCGCAAACCGAAAGCAAGACGTGGCGGGACAAGCCCGGCCATGACGGAGAAAATAGATATGCCGAACGTTTCAACTCTCGCTACGCTGGCTGACGATCTCGACAGCGGCCGCACCAGCGCCCGCAAGCTGGTCGACGCAGTGCCTTGCCAGGATCGCCGACCCGTCAGGCGAGGGCGATGCGGGCCTTCATTCATGTCGATGCGGAAGCCGCGATCGAGGCGGCGGAAGCGATGGACCGGCTGCGCGAGGTGAAAGCCGCGCCGTCGGCCTATGCCGGCATTCCCGTTTCGATCAAGGATCTGTTCGACATCAAGGGACAGGTGACCCGCGCCGGCTCGCGCGCGCTCGACGATTCACCGCCGGCGGAAGCCGATGCGCCGGTGGTGGCGCGGCTGCGCCGTGCCGGCTTTGTCGTGATCGGCCGCACCAACATGACCGAGTTCGCCTATTCCGGGATCGGCATCAATCCGCATTACGGCACGCCGAAGGGCGCATGGCAGCGCAGCGTCGGCCATGTGCCGGGCGGATCGTCGTCGGGTGCGGCGGTGTCGGTCGTCGACGGCATGGCGCATGGCGCGCTCGGCACCGACACCGGCGGATCGTGCCGGATTCCGGCGGCCTTCAACGGCATCGTCGGCTTCAAGCCGACGCAGCGGCGCGTGCCGCTCGACGGCGGCGTGCCGCTGTCGTTCTCGCTCGACAGTTTTGGGCCGATCGCGCGCACGGTCGGTTGCTGCGCGGTGCTCGACGCCGTGCTGGCCGATGAGCCGGTCGTTCCGTTGCAGCCGCGCCCGATCAGGGGAATGCGGCTGGCGGTGCCGACCACGATCGTGCTCGACGAGCTCGACGACGCGGTGGCGCGGACCTTCGAGCGCGCGCTGGAAACGCTGTCGCGCCAGGGCGCGCTGATCGAGCGGATCGAGGTGCCGGAATTCCTCGACGTCGGCGCCGATGAACGCCAAGGGCGGTTTCGCCGCGGCGGAAAGCTATGCCTGGCATCGCTATCTGATCGCCAGCAAGGGCGACGTCTACGATCCCCGCGTCGCCAGCCGGATCATGCGCGGCGAAAGCCAGAGTGCGGCGGACTATATCGACCTGCTCGGCGCGCGGCGGTCGCTGATCGCGCGCATCGAACAGCGCATCGCGCCCTATGATGCGCTGATCCTGCCGACCACCGCCAACACCCCGCCGCGGATCGCCGATCTCGCCGACGACAAGGCGTTCACCAAAGCGAACCTGCTGGCGCTGCGCAATTGCACGCTGATCAACATGATCGACGGCTGCGCGATTTCGCTGCCGGCGCATCGCGAAGGCGAGGTGCCGGTCGGGCTGATGCTGGCGGCATCAGGCGGATCGGATCGCCGCATCTTTGAACTCGCCGCCGGCATGGAAGGTGTCATCCGTGTTTGATCTGGCATTCACCATCGACGCCCAGGACACGACGACGCCGCTGACGCTGGCGATCGATCAGGCCGTGATCGCCGGCTGGACCGGACGCGATCCGGTGGCGCGCGACAAGCACATCGCCGAACTGGAGGCGATCGGGATTGCGCGGCCGGCCTCGACGCCGATCTACTACCGCGTCTCGGCGCGGCGGCTGACCACCGCCGACAGCATCGAAGTCAGCGGCAGCGATTCCAGCGGCGAGGTCGAGTTCGTCCTGATCGGCTGGCAGGGCCGCATCTTTGTCGGCGTCGGCTCCGATCACACCGATCGAAAGGTCGAAGCCTACAGCGTCACGGTGTCGAAGCAGATGTGCGACAAGCCGATCGCGTCGGTGCTGTGGGAACTCGAGGAAGTCGCCGATCACTGGGACCAGATGATCCTGCGCTCGTTCGCCTGGATCGACGGCGCGCGCGTGCTGTACCAGGAAGGCACGCTCGACGGGATGCTGCCGGTCGCCGAACTCGTTCGGCGCGGCTTCGGCGGCGCCGGACTGCCCGACGGCTGCGCCATGTTCGGCGGCACCTTTGCCGCCAAGGGCGGCATCCGCCCCGCCAGCCGGTTCGAATTTGAACTGGAGGATCCCGTGCTGAAGCGCGGCATCGCCATGGCTATGACGTGGTCGACGCTGCCGGTGCTGGGTTGATCTCTCCGTCATTGCGAGGAGCGTAAGCGACGGAGCAATCCAGCTTTTTTCGGGGCTATAGATTGCTTCGCGGAGCCTGTCATCGGGCGCGCATTCGCGCGACCGTTGGCTCGCAATGACGCGTTGGGCAATTTGCCGGAAATCGGGTGGCGTAAAACCATCTGGTCTGCGAGATTTGTCGCCATGAAATCCAACGCAAAAACCAGCCTCCGCCCCGCACCTCTCCGACATCGCCGCGCGCGTCGAGGCCATCGACTGGGCGCAGGCAAGCCGCGATCTCGACGCGCAGGGCTGCGCGGTCCTGAAGGGATTGCTGTCGGCGGAAGAATGCCGCGCGCTCGCAGCGACCTATCCGGACGACAGCCGGTTCCGCAGCCGGGTGGTGATGGGACGCCACGGATTCGGGCGCGGCGAGTACAAATATTTTTCCTATCCGCTGCCCGATCTGATCGCGGAATTGCGGCCGGCGCTCTATGCGCGGCTGTACGGCGTCGCCAATCGCTGGAACGAGGCCATGGGCATCGATATCCGCTATCCCGATCAGCCACGAAGCGTTCCTGAAGCGCTGCCATGATGCCGGCCAGACCCGGCCGACGCCGCTGCTGCTGCAATACGGCGCCGGCGACTACAATTGCCTGCATCAGGATCTCTACGGCGAACACGTGTTCCCGCTGCAGGTGGCGATCCTGCTGTCGGAACCGGGCCGCGATTTCACCGGCGGTGAATTCGTGCTGACCGAACAGCGGCCGCGGATGCAGTCGCGGCCCGAAGTGGTGCCGCTGCGCGCAGGGCGACGCGGTGGCATTTGCTGTGCATGTCAGGCCGGTGCAGGGGACGCGCGGGTTCTATCGGGTTAACCTGCGCCATGGCGTGAGCCGGATCCGCTCCGGCCATCGCCATACCGTCGGCGTGATCTTTCACGATGCGAAGTGAGTGCAAGCCCGTTGACTGCGGATCTGTTTGAAAGCGTTCCCGATGTACGGCCCGCGCACGGCAAGAGATGGCGGAAGGGCGCCGTGCTGCTGCGCGGATTCGCAAAACCGGTCGAAACCGATCTGATCGCTGCTTGCGCGCGATCGTGGCGCAAGCGCCGTTTCGCCACATGCTGACGCCGGGCGGCCATCAGATGTCGGTGGCGATGACCAATTGCGGCAGCGTCGGCTGGGTCACCGACCGCACCGGCTATCGCTACGATGCCGACGATCCCGAATCCGGAAAACCCTGGCCGGCGATGCCGCCATCGTTTCGCGAACTGGCCGGGCAGGCGGCGGCGCGCGCCGGCTTCGACGGGTTTGCACCGGATGCGTGCCTGATCAACCGCTACCAGCCGGGCGCGCGGATGTCGCTGCATCAGGACAAGGACGAGCTCGATGTCGGCGCGCCGATCGTCTCGGTGTCGCTGGGCCTGCCGGCGATCTTCCTGTTCGGCGGATTGAAGCGCAGCGACAAGCCGAACCGCTATCGGCTGGAGCATGGCGACATCGCGGTGTGGGGCGGCCCGACGCGGCTGGCGTTTCACGGCGTCGCGCCGCTCGCCGACGGCGAGCACGCCGTGATGGGCCGGCAGCGCATCAATCTGACGTTCCGCAAGGCGCGGTGAACTCCTTTTTCCCTTCTCCCACAAGGGGAGAATGTCCACTCCATAGCGGTCCCTAGCGCGCCATGCAACTACCGTAAGTGATTGTATTTGCTTCGAGAGTCACTACTCGCTTACAATGCGGTCCATGCCCATTTACCCCCATATTGGGGACACTCTGAGGGACACCGCTAGAAGTCATGGCCCGCCGTACACGTTCTGCACCACTTGAAAACCGCACCAATCGTCTGAAGCTCCCAATCCGCAAGAAGCCCTACACGGCGCTGATCGCGCCCGGCATCTTTCTCGCCTATCGTCGCAACGCTGGCCCGGGCACATGGTCTGTGAAGTGCAACGGCTGGCTCAAGCGCTTTGCCCTCGCCGACGACCACGAGGACGCCAACAACGCGAGCCTCATGAGCTATTGGGAAGCCTTGGAGCAGGCTAAAAAATTGGCCCGCGCTGGCGAAGGCAATAGCGAGACTCCGATCAGCGTTGCCGAGGCGGTGAACGCCTATGAAACCGATCTCGAAACGCGCGGCGGCCGCAAGTACAACGCGACCCAGCTTCGCCTGCATCTCACCGACGCAATGAAGAGCAAGACAGTCGCGCTGCTCACCGAGCGCGAGCTGCGCGACTGGCGCGCTGGTCTGGTCAAGAAGGGGCTGAAGCCCTCCAGCGCCGACCGCATCGGCCGTTCGTTCAAGGCGGCGCTGGCATTGGCCGCGCGTACCGATCAGCGCATCGCGAACAGCAGCGCTTGGAAAAACGGACTGCGGAAGCTGGCCGATAGCGAGGTCGCGCGCAACGTCATCCTGCTGGATCAAACGGTCGCCGCGTTGGTCGGCGGTTCATACGATGAGGATCAGGACTTCGGCGTGCTGATCGATGTTCTGGCCGAGACCGGCGCGCGCGAAAGCCAAGTGTTCAAGCTGAAGCTGCACGATCTACAGGACCGTCATCCGACCGGGCCGCGCCTGATGATGCCGACCAGCAGGAAGGGCAAGAACCGAAAGGTCGAAGATCGACCCCTGCCGATTTCGTCGCGCTTGGCGAAGGTGCTGCGCCAGCAGGCCGAAAGTCGTCCTGCGCATGGGCCGCTGTTCGAGAAGATGTGGAACTTGGCGACGCGCTTCCGGCCGGTTGTTGAACGTCTCGGCCTCGGGCCGGAGGTGACCCCCTATGCGCTGCGCCATAGTTCGATTGTCCGGCAACTGTTGAAGCCTGTGCCGATCCGCGTGGTCGCTGCGCATCATGATACGTCGGTCGCGATGATCGAGAAGAATTATTCGCGGTACATCATCGGCGATCCGAGCGAGGCGATGACGCGGGCGACGCTGCTTGATTTAGGGGCGTTGCCGGGCTCGGCAGATGTCGTTCCGCTGGCGCGACTTGCATCATGACGTTCGAGGCATTCACGGACGAGCAATTGGAGCCCATCCGCGCGATACGTGACGACTGGCCCGAGAGCGTTGACTGGACGAAATTCCGTCGGGGGATTGAGGGCCAACGCCAAATCTATTGGTCGCAGCACGCAGGCAGAAAGAAATTCGGTCTGCCCCCGAAAATGCGCAAACGTTTGGAGGGGCTGCTACGGCAAGCGCGCAAGCTACAGGCCGATGTTAACTCGCTGCCGGATCATGTCCTCCATGGCGCGCCAGATTTCGGCTTCAACTCTCTGGAGGAGTGGCTGCAAAATTGGCTTTCTATCTACGAGGGTTTGGAGGGGCCATTTTCTTCAGGTTTTTATGGGCGCAGTGACTACTACCGCGACCAGCTTTGCGAGTGGCTGCTGATAGAATGGGTGAATACGCTAGGCGGCGAGCTTTCGTATTCACGAAAGCTCGACGGCACGCCCTACGGCCCATTGATCGAGTTTCTCGCGATAACGCTCAAAGCCATCGTCGGCGAGGCACCGGGAGCATCCGGGATTGCCAAGATCATTGACGAGTTCAGGTAATGGTCCACTTCCCGCTTCGCACTGTCGATTGATTTTTGATTTTCTAACTACTGCGGCTCCTCCCTGTGTTCCAGAGTGCTCCCACGCACCGACATGGACACGGAGGACAAAGCATGGCGCGCCCTGAAGTAACCGGCCGCAAGCCGACAAAGCTCGATACGGCAAATGACGCCGACGCCTACAGCGTTGACGAATTTTGCGCGCGTCATCGCATCAGCCCGCAGCTCTTTTACAAGTTGAAGCCGCAGGGACTGATGCCTGTCACTTTCAACGTTGGCACACGCGTATTGATTTCGCGCGAAGCTGCTGTGGCATGGCGTCGTGCGCGCGAGAATGCGGCGCAGGCTGGGCCTGAGCGCGCAGCCTAGTCGCAGAAAAGGCGGCCCGCCACAGGCCGCCCTCTCCATCATCCTCTCACGGAATTTCTAGAATGCTTCTCGCTTATGCCAGCGCGCCCGCGTGCGCGCAAGCCGTCGCCACGAACCGCAAGGCCATCGGGACCATCGAGTTCCTGAAGGCGCTGTTCGCCCACACCACCGGGCCGATCTACACGTGCTCGTTCACGAATGAGCGCGGTGCCGGTCCCGAGCGCCACGTCATCAGCCGCACGCCCGGCCACATCACCGGCTTCGTCGAGAAGTGGGACAAGAACGGGCGCGGCACCTTCTTTTGTGTCGCAACGCAGAAGGAAGGCACGCAGAAGCGCAACAAGGATAGCTGCAAAGAGACCAACTTCCTGCACGCCGACATCGACTTCAAGAACGTCGATCTGCTCGGCGCCGACCCGCTCAATGACGTGTTGCGTCACATCGCTCGGCTGAAGTTTCTGCCGAGCACGACCGTGTCGTCGGGTAATGGGCTGCATGCCTATTGGCGCCTGACGGAACCGCTCGACACGCAAGAGAGCATGGAGCGCATCGAGGCGGCGCTTCGCCAGCTCGCGGACATCGTCGCCGGTGATCTCGCCGTCTGCGAGGTCAGTCGCGTGATGCGCTTGCCAGCGTCGCATAACACCAAGGACGGTGAATGGAAAGAGGTCGAGGTCACGTCGTTTCACCCTGACCGCTGCTACGAATTCGATGACATCGAGGAGTGGTTGAGCGAGCAGTCGCCCGTCATGCTGCGTCGCAGCCGGGAGCATGCGAAGACGGCGGGCGAGTGCATGACACGCCGCGAGCACATGGCGGTCGGCGAGAGCGATTTCTTTGCCGACTATGCCAACCGCCATGGCATCAAGCCGCCCATCAATGTGGAGCAGCGCTTGCGCGCCATGATGTATATGGCAGGCGGCGACAACTCGATCCACGTGACGCAACTCGCCGTCACCGCATCGCTGCTCAATGCCCGAGTGCAGATCGACGATGTTGTCGAGCGCGTGCTGATCGCGACGCGCGGGGCAGCAGGCGAATATGGCGTGCGCTGGAACTGGCGTCGCGAGGAACGCAAGGTTCGCGGCATGTGCGAGACGTGGCTGAAGAAACATCCGCCGCGTAACCGCAAGCGGCCGGAGGCACGGTGATGGACGCCAAGGTCAGCGGAAGCGGCGCCACCGACGATGACAATGTCGTGGAATTTCCGCGCGCTGTCGGCATTGCCAAAAGCGAGCTTCACGTCGTGGTCGGCAATGCGGTGCTTGAGCACATGGGCGCACAGGGCGAGGCTTTGATCAACGGCCCGAAGGGCGCGTGGCTCTATTCGCGCGGAATGTGGGAGCTGCGTACCGACATCAATGCATGGTTGGGGATGCGCATTGAGACCGTGTGCGAGGGTATGGGCTTTACGAACACCAACAAGCTGACTTCAGAGGCGCGCAACCGCATTTTGCGCCGTCACGAGATTTGGCACGATGATGTGCCGTGGGACCAGCACGGCAAAATCCCGACTCGCTCGGGCTTGGTCGATCCTCTGACCGGCGCACTGGAGCCCGCACGCCCGGACCACTTCTGCACGTGGCGCGTCGAGGTCGAGTATGACCCGGCCGCCAAGTGCCCGTGGTGGGAGACGATGATCGCCGACATCTTCGGCGACCGCGATCCGACCGAGCAAGCCGCGCTGGTCCGCGTCGTGCAGGAATGCATGGGCGCGGCCCTGATCGACAAAAAGTCGCGCGCGCTGTCGAAGGCCGTCGTGTTTTGGGGAATTCAGAACCTTGGTAAGTCTGGCCCGCTCGACGTTGTGGCTGGCCTGTTCGGCGGCACCATTGCCGCGCCCATCGGCTCCGTGGAGGGAACCCATGGCTCGATGCCGTTTGTCAAACGCTTTCCTTGGGTTTTGCATGAAGCCTTCGGCGGAGCCTGGCATTTGTCCAGTATCGTCAAATCGATCATCACGCAGGAGCCGGTGATGATCAATGTGAAGAACGGGCCGATGATCACGACCGTGATCCGCGCGCCGATCTTTTGGGCGACCAACTTTCAACCGCAGTTCAAGGAGGCGACGCGCGCCATCGTCAGCCGCATGATCATCATCGAAGTATCGCGCCGCTTCGACGAGAAGAACCCCATTGGAGCTGCGGCCGAAGCGCTGCGCCGGGGCTTCACCAAGCCGGGCGAGCTGATCGTCGCCACCGAACTGCCGGGCGTGCTCAATTGGGCGATGGCCGGACTCCTCAGGGCGCTGGAGAGACGGTCTATCGAAACGACCGACAGCATCGACGAGACCGCCGACACGATCCACCGCGACAGCAACCTCGTGGCGGGCTTCTTGGAGGAGTGCGTCGAGTTTGATCCGATGGCGCGGCTGCCTGTGTCGGACTTCTGTCTCGCGCACTCGGTTTGGTTCCTGCAGATGAAGGGGGAGGGTCGCAGCATCCCGAGCAATGACAGCATCGGCAAGGCCATGAAGGCAATCGGTGATCCCCGCATAGGTATGCATCCAAAGGAGATGCGGGACAACACCAGCCGCTTCTATTGCGGCATCGCGCTGAACAAGTCCGGCCTCGACTATCATAAGACCGGGTTCGAGAGCCGCCTGTTCGACGGGAAGGTTGCGATGGTGACCAGCTCTGACCGGGAAGTCAATTCGCTGATCCCGCCGAGCTGGGACACGCGGGAGAGCGTCATCGCGATGCGCAAGGCGCACCAATCGTAACTGTTCCTCATGAGATCACTTAACCGATTGAGGAACACTTACAGAGGAGGAGTTATGTCGAGAGGGCTGGGCTGGGTGCAGCGAGAATGTCTGCTCGCCATTTAGCCATACGAGGTGATCGGCAAACGGCCGACAACCTTTGCCATCGCGGCCGAAATCTATCGGGTCGATTGCGATGAGGACGGCAATCGTTGGGTCAACGATGCCCAGCATGTTGCTACCAACTGGCGCGTTGGCAGGTCTTCGCCGCAAGGGCTTGGTGTCAGGACAGCAAGAAATCTTCGTGAGCCGTGACGGTACGAAACATCTCGCTTTGCATAATGGCTGGACTGCCGAACGGTGTTGCCTGTGGTCAAGCGCCCAGTGACACATCGCGCGGTGACACTTCCAACCACCGTATCCGGCAGGTGTCACGCGCCGCGAAGTGTCACGGCCGGTGACACTTGCGAAGTGTCACGGCCCTCCATGTGTCACGACCGCGCGTCACGGCCGAAGCCGCTGAACCGTCGGCGGAAATCTGGATGGGTGACACTGGTGACACTTCTTTTCTTTAGAGGAAAGGAATTGAGAGAAATAAAGAAGAGAGGTGGAGGAGTAAGGGAATAGAGAGTTTAGAGAAAATAGGGAAAAGCAGCGTCACGCGTCACGGCGGCAACGGCGGTCGGGATGTCGGATGTCGAGCACGGCTGATCGGGCCGACGCGGGTCGGCATCGTCGATAGGTCGCACGCCTGTTGGGGAATATTCCCCAACTCGAACCTGATCAGAGTTCTCGAACTCGGCAGCTTAAGCATTGCGCGAACGTTTCGCGGGGGTCCTGGAACCGCACCACCCCGGGTTGCGGGTACCGTCCGAGCTCCCGCTATAACCACGGTTACATGGCTACTAGCCCGACATCTGTTTTTTCGAGGTGAAGATGTACGAATACAGTCTGAATAGACTCGCTGGCATGCTCGGTGTTGACCGGCAGACAATGGTGCGCGCGCTGGCTGGCACGTCGCCGGATGCCGGAACCGATAAGAAGCCGCTGTTCCGGGTCGCGACGGCATCGGACGCGCTTGCGCGTCATCGTGTGAAGCCTGACGGTCGTCTCGGTACGGACGGCAACTCCGCCACGGCCCGGCTCACAGCCGAGCGTACCCGCCTTGCCCGCGAGCAGGCGGAGGCGGTCGCGCTCAAGAACGCGGTGACGCGAGGCGAGCTTGTCCGCCTCGCCACCGTGCAGCGGGGCGCAGAGATCATCTTCGCGGCGTTCCGCGAGCGCTGCTTGTCGATCCCCGGCAAAATCGCGGCGATCTGCGAGATGCGTCCGCGCAGCGAGGTCGAGGAGACCGTGCGCGCTGAGATTTACGAATGTTTGGAGGAGCTGAGCGGACCGCTCCTCCCCGTTGATGGAACCTCGTGGGTAGGCGAGAGCGACGCAGCGGTAGGCCACGATGAAGAGGAGGAGATCATCCAATGACAGACGACAAGAAGTCGCTCGCGGCCGACAATCAAATCGTCGACTTTCGGGTTGGCCCGGACGGCCGCGTGGATGCGCTTGACGAGGTTGAGGTGACTGCCCTGATTGATTGCGCCATCCGCGCGGCTATGGATCAGGCGCTCCGAGCGCGGACGGTGCATTGATGTCCGGCGAGCGTCACGACCTCCTGCGCGAGGTTCATCGGTTGCTCGACCAATTGGACAAGGTCGCGCCCGGCGGCGATTGGGTTGATGCGTTCGTCGAGCATGACTGCATCGGCACGGATGAGGCTGCGTTCATTGCCGACGCGTCGCGGCAAACGATCCGCCGCCACGCCGCCGAAGCTGCAGCCGCTGGTCGGCCGATTGGAGTCTGCATCGCGCGGTCAGTCTGGTTGATCTCGCTGCGGCGATTGCTCGACTGGATTGAGCAAAACGATGGTCTGCCCGCGCTTGTTGCCGCAGAAGCCCGCGCGAAAAAACGCTCTTTTGAGCGAGCCGCATCAAAAATCGTCGCGCATGAGCGCGTGGCAACAGGCTGATGTCTACGCATCGTAATCGCGTCAGCGTACTATTGCTGCATGAAACTCCCATTATTCCGTAAGAGCCAAATGGACAAAATTGAAAGCGTCATCGCGTCGCTCACGAAGCGCGATGACCAACTTGCCGCCAAACGTATCACGGCACAGAAAGCCTTGGACAAGGCGATCAAGGCTCGGCAGGAGGCGCTCCTGTCGGGCGATCTCGACGATCAACGTGCGCTCGATAAGCTGCAGGGCATGGTCGATAGCGCCCAGTCGGCGCTGGCGGGCATCGACGACGCGGTGTCCGTACTGGCGCGAGCAGAAGGCGGAAGCCGAGTGCCAGCTCGTCGCCGAACGCGACCGCGCCGAACGCGCGAAGGTCTCGGAAGAAATCAACGCCGCCGTCACCGACATCGAGACGCGTGTCGAACCGATGTTGTCGGGAATGCGCGAACTCGCGGAAAGCCCTGACGGCGATTGATCACTTGAGTTTTGAGGTCGGGCAGCTCGGTCAGTATCTCGTCCGGTGTATCCGGTGAGGCCGAGGTCGCGCTCGCGTTCGTGGTCCCCGACGTTCGCCGGATGGCGGATGCGGTGAAAGACGGCAGCGCGGCCATCCCGCGCCGCCCGAAAGCCGTGCCGGTCCCCGCTGAACCGGTCGCGCCGACGATGACGGTGTTCATGTTGCGGTCCGCAAACTACCGCGACGAGACCGGCCGCACGCGGTTCGCCGGGCAATACGAAGACGCCATCATGCCGGTGCCGACCGCCCAGCGGGCATTGCGCCATGGCGTGGCGGTGTCGGTAGCTGATCCGCGCCGCGCTCAGCTCCGTGGCGCGCGGGGCAGCGACTACCGTCCGCTGGCACCTGATGTTGTCGATCTTGACGCCATCGAGGAGCCCAAGGGCGTGCCGTACCTCGGCGTCCATATTGCTGATCCGGCTTTGCGCGAGGCCAATTTCACCGTGATTGATCGCGGACCCGCCCGCAAGCTGGAGATTGCGCCGTGAAGGCGCGGGCCTCCGGGCTGGGAGCCGCATAAGATCATCTCTCGCATTGATGGCTGGGTTATCGATCCCGACGACGAGGATCGCATCCCTGCCGCCGTCGCGGAGATGATCGCCCGGGCAATGCCGCAGCTCGGCGACGACACCGTCGCCGATATTCGCGCGCGCATGTACGCCCGCCACAGGAAGGTACTCGGTCATGACTGAAGGAATTCCGGCTGATGAGGTCCCCGAGCAGCTTGCCGCCTCTCCGGCCGGAACGGTGACCGCTGCCTGGCGTCGGAGTTGGCAACGCCGACAACGGCGGCGGTCACGAGGAGGTCGATGAGTACGATCGAATTGCTTGCCGTGCTCGGACGCACGGAGGAGCGACGATGAGCGGATCGCGGTCCACGAAGCTGGGCATGCCGTCGCGGCGCGGCTGCTCGGGCATCCGATTGGCGGCGTGACCGTGAACCCGGGACCCGGCTACGAGGGTCGTTTCTGGGGCGAGCACACGCAGGCGTTCGCGCAAGGTCGCGGCGACGCATCAGACGTTCGGGAAGTGCTTGCTCCGTTGATGCCGAAAGCCGGGTGAGGATCGCAGCTCCGTTGTCTGATGTTTTCGGGCAACGTCTATGCTCAATGCATCGAGTTGATGGCCGGTCGGGCTGCGGAGCGTATGCTGTTGGAAGGCGAGCCGCGCCGCCCGTCGATGACCTTCGGCAGGCGCGCGAGCTGGCGTCTGCTGATCTGCTCCAGCGAGGAGGCAATTGAGACCTTCATCGCGCACTGCGATGTTGCGGCGCGCGATCTGTTGTTGCCTTACGGCGATGTCGTGATGACGTTGTCTATTGTGTTGCGGATCAAGCGGACGCTTGACGCTGCCGAGATCGACAAGATCATCTCGGACGTGCAGGCGCGGAAAGCGTTGGCGGTTGAACGCGGCCGTCGTAAACGGTGGCAGCGGGTCATTGAAAACGCCGCTGCCTTCAAACCGGCTTGATCTTTCCGCGTCCCGTGGGGTCGGACCCGGTTCTCAAGGGCCGCACTAGAGCGATCCCGGTATCTAAACGGGGCTAAATCGGCTAGGATGCAGCTTGGGGGCGTTGAAGACGGAGGTCGGTCAATGAGTATGATTTACCCGCATCCCGTTTTGGACCCAAATGCGCAGGCCAAGTCGATGATCGACGCAGTGACAGGTCACCAGCCGAGCCCGTTGGACAGCGAATTCTCATCGGAAACGCCAACAACGCCGAAACAGAAAACCGTCGAGAAAACCGTCAAATCTCCTCGGATGGAAAACGAGTAGTCACGCGCGCAGGCAAGCAAGTAGCAGGCGATTTCGCGAAAGGCGTGCCTCGTGCTCGCACGCGCTTTGATCGATCACCCGCAGCTGACCCTGAAACGCCCCCAGCCCGACCCACTTCCGATATTGGGTCCCACCGAATTTCGGTTGAGTATGACTCTCGAGTTCGACCCTAAGGCACCACGGACGCATCTACGGGGACGGTGGTCCACGCTGCCGCGACAGAGCTGATTAGATAACGGACTTTATCGCAACTTAAGCTACAAAACCGCCCCTGTTGATCTGGATCAGCGTGGCCTCTGGATCGGTGCAACGGCGATGGTTCATCTGTCGGGAGGTTTGCTGCGCAACGGCAGTCGGAATGATCTCTCGCCGGCGGCTCGTTCCTTTATCATATTGGAAGCAATCAACGTTCTAGCGGCGGCAAGTGGAAAGGTGAAGTGACTTCTCAAGAGCATACGCCGACCATTGATGTCCGACCGTTTGCGGGACACATTGCCACCATGGGATTTGCTGGAACGTATACCGATGAGGGTGCGGAATTCGAAGCTACAGCGCTCGTGGGCAAGCGAAGCATTCGATTGAAGACGGTCTTTCGGCTGCTGATAGCAGATTAACTAGCCCGGCACACGACGTCCGGCCAGAGCGCAATCCTTATACTACTCGTGCCGGTTCAGGAATTTGTTCTCGGTTGCCGATTTGTCCCCATGGCAGACGGGTACTCGCCTGCTTCCGACCTCAGTGGCCTAATTTGAATTTCGCAGTGGCCTAGTTTCAATTTAGGCCGATTTAAATCGTGTCCCAAGGTTGCACTTTTACGTCGGCTTCCGGCCATATTGCCGGTGTAGGACACCTGATCACCGCCCCGCCTATGCCATTAGCCCATTCCACCAACGATCATTACTTCCAATCCAACGGCCACGCTGCCCTACGTGCCAGGGCCGCATGATGTTGGCCCGGATCGAACTGGTCCGACCATTCCGACCTGTGATGTTTGAGTGTCCAAAGTGCGAGCACGTCCAAAAAATAGTCGTTGAGGACCCGATGTACTCAGTCAAGTCGGGATGGCAGAAACAGCGGGCTTAGGGCACCGGAGTAAGGCCGCCTCAGTTGGCAGCCTCTTTCATGACAGCCTTGACGAGAGGCCACACGGCGCAGGGTCTTCCCCGCCCGTCAGGTGATCTTCGATGTTATCGGCGACCTCATCACTAACGAACGTCAACGCGAGCAGCTCGTGCTTGACGACAGGATCGTCGGCCTGCTCGGCAAGGTTGCGATATAGGGCCGCTTGGCCCCGCACACAGTCAGGCCAATCATGCACGCCGAACAAAATACCGTTGAGCTTGGAGCGGTGACTATCCATAGGAGCCTTCACGAGCACACCGAATGCGTGAAGCTGACGTAGGTTTGCAATCTGCCGACACCATTAAATTGAGTTTTAGAAGCCAACTGTTTTGAAATGGCGAGTGGCCTAATTCGGCCAGTACCCGATAGCGGCCGCCTCAAAAGAACGGCCCCAGCTCGGGGGAAAGCTGAGGCCGCTTGTAGGTAGACGTGACGTGCCGGGGGGCCCGGCACGAGTTCCGAATGTAGGTTCGCAATCCCGCCGAGACCATTAAATTCTGTTTTAGGCTCCAGCGCGTCCGCCGTAGCCATCTAACCGCTCACTCGATTGCCTGTCACCCGGCCCTTGCCGCCGTATTTCGCACTGCGAGCCGCAATATCCGCCGCCCGGGTTTCACCGGCTGCTTCACAGGGGGAAAGCCAGATCCGCGACACGCCGGGCAGTTTTGTTCTGCGGCTTCTTGATCGGCTTTTTCATCGGCCCCCCCGTCTGTTAGGTCCGCCCTACTGCACCCGATCACATGGCGGACACGGCGACGGCCCCTCGCATATTTCAATCTCAGCGTCGTGGACGTGCGCCAGCAGTTGGTCGAGGCCGCGCATGTCGAACCATTCTCCGCAGCCCGGGCACTTCATGAAATGATCAGCCTCGGTTTCGGCCACGCCGTCAGGATCGATGCCGCGATAACTCCGAGTTTCCGTCATCGATTTCGCGCCAGCTTCCGGCGTCCCCAATGGTTATCCTTGCGTGACGTGTCGAACATCCGCTCGACGTGACGGTTAAGCGCTCGCATCACGCCGATCCGGGCGAACATCGTTGGCCCGTCATGTTCCGCAACCAGCAAGAGCGCGCATCGCAGCCTGCCATTTCTTCCGGTGTCGTGGTCTGCCTTCGGCAGTTTCCGTGATGTAGAGCGCGGCGTCGCGTATCGTGACCAACGGTTTCCGGCCCGGCAATATGATTGGATCGAAAAACCTTTGATCCCACGACACGAATGTGCCATCCCCCGAATTCACTGCCCTTATTGTCTCACAGGTTGAAATCAGCGCAACATGACCACTGGAGAAAATAATGACCGCTCAGGACCATCCAACGTTTAAGAAGCCGGAAAATCTAGACGTTAGGATTTGGCGGTATACCAGTTTGGCCAAATTCCTTTGGATGCTTCAGAGGAACTCGCTTTACTTTTCTCGAAGCGATCTAATGGGCGACCCCTTCGAAGGGCACTACTCCAAGCCAACCGCAATGAGCGAAGACTTGTTCGTGGCGGCCCAGATGACGGATCCCGTGTTCGCTACCATGGGCGAAGCAATACACAGAAGAAACTTCCGCAAAATCATTTCTGACGTTTCCAAGGAAAAGCTAAACCTTTTCGTCAACTGCTGGCACGTTAATGAACATGAGTCACTCGCAATGTGGAAGCTGTATGCATCACAAGACGAAGCTATCTGTATCCAATCCACCTTCCGAAAACTTGAACAGCTGTTACCGTCAAAAGCGTTTTTGGGCACCGTCAATTACATAGACTATGACAGGCAATATATCAGCGTTACGGATGCCTTCCAGTCCATCGTGCACAAACGCAAGAGCTTCGAACACGAACGAGAACTAAGAGCTGTCCTCTGGAAGCCGATAACTGACGACATCGAAGTGGTGGGCGACCGCGGCATGATCATTCCCGTTGATCTGAATAATCTGATCGAGAATATATTTATCAGCCCTAATGGAACTCCCATTTTGGATGAGGTCGCAGGCGGCCTTGCGTCTCTGTATCGGCTAGCGGCCCCCGTGAATAAGTCGAAGGTGCATGATGGTCCTGATTACTAATGGATTGCGCCGAGCTGATCGGCAACATGTTTGTTTGATCATGCCGACGCCGCAGGTCTTCCTTATCCACCCCCCTCGCCAGGATCTTGAGCGCGTCATCAGGCAGCGGTCGCTGTAATGCTTTCGCCTCATCCCACGGCGCACGCATCCAAACGTCGCGCTCCTCACCGGTGGTCAGGATCACCGGCATGGCCTTGGGATGGATGGGCTCGACGATGGCGTTGGGTGCGGTCGTCAGGAAGCCAGTGCAGATGCGGTCTCGAGATCACATTTCACTTTGTGCTGCGATCCCGTTGTTGGTCGAAACCGGTTCACCGAGCTTGCGCCTATAGTATCCCCGTCTCTGAATGGCCAACCTAATTTCGTCGCTGACGGCAGCAACCTTCGTCTTCTTCTTGCGCCACCTTCCCGCCTCCTCGTTAGGGATCGACAAGCCGTTCGGGAGGACGAGCAGATCGCCCTTCCTGTTTAAATACACGTCGAACATCGCAGCGCCCCCAGCCCAATGGCTGAGCATATCGCTGCGAAGCAGGCATGGAGTTCTCCCAAATACAACAGCGCGCCAAAAACAGCGTGTCGCCGACAACCGGCAGCGGCGCGTGAGCACCATACGGCTGCCTCGAAGTCAAATGCCATCGCTGCATGACTTGGGCGAACTTGCCGCTCGACGCCATCCGGCGTCCGCGCGATACGCCGATCTGGAAACTTGAGGCGGCGCTGAAATGCCAGTCGTGCAAGAAAGGGCGATACGCGCCGCCTGTGCAAATGATCAAGTTGACGCAAGAACGCGCGATCACGCCTTACGTTTGGGTACATACGGACGAGATCGGTGAGGTGCCCTTAACCCCGTGAAGGCCCGGGACGGAACAGCTCATCCAGTTGGACCTTTTCGAGATCACCCTGAAGCCGGTTTAGTGACGCTGCGTCGAGCCGGTTGATGACCTCCCGAAGCGTTAAGGTGTCCGCGTGCCCAGCTGCAAAAGTTTCGCCATAACGTTCTCGAAGATCGCGAACGAGCGTGCTTCCGTAGTTGCGGCTTATCTTCTCGTTTCTGACGCGGTTGCGATTATCCAAGTCCGGTTCCATCATTCTGCCTCCCTCGCTCAGGGATAAACTAGACCCGCAAAACCAACTGCCCGCCGACCCATTTCGGCGGGCTTTTCTTGGCTTTTGCCGCGCGCCGCACAATGTTGACCGGTGAGCCTTCAATCCGACGTTCTTTGGTATGGGACGCGATTACCAGCGAACCGAACCGGGCAGCCCATCGCTGCTCGAAGCGTCTTTGAAGGTGAAGAGGAATAATGCTCATGGGTAGAGACTCCCGTTCCGGGATCGCCCCAACTTCACAGCAACGCGTCCCGATGCTTAAAGGTCCCTAGTTCACGCCGATGTGCTCGTTGGGCTTGGAACACAATCGATCCACTGCGGGTCGCGGGTGTTGAAAACTCGGCATGCGACTCAGCGCATGCGGCGATACGCCGAACTCAGGCGCTAAAATGCCGGTCGTGCAAGAAAGGGCGATACGCGCCGCCCGTGCACATGATCAAGGTAAGAGTGAGTTGCGGTCGCCTATAGGCGTGTTCAGGGGTGAGCGTTCGCATCATCCGAGCAATTGGCCGGACTACTGCTCGCCCGAATGCATACCCGGTAAAGCCACGGCTCCAACTTGGGTAGTGAAATGCGGTGCAACATTGAGCGCACTGTCCACAGCTTGGCGTCTACCTTTCCGGAGGTGTGTGCCGCTGGCGGCTCCAGCGTCACGAGTTGGCGTCATTCAGAGCTCAACCGCGTATCTGCCGCAAGCCGGGAGAGCGTGCAAGCTGTGCGAATGGCGTGACACGCTTAATACGTGGCTGAGGTCACTGCGTTGACCACTGGGGCCGTCTGCGCTGGCTGCGCAGGTGCATCTTTGAGACAATGCCGGGCCGCTTCGATCTCGGCCTGTGTGGCGCCCTTGCTTCGGGCCCACGCCTCGGCGGCGGAGGCTGTGTACTTGGCGACGTAGTACCTGACGATGGTGCAGGAAGCGCGATGGCCGAGTCCGGAACGCTCAGCGGCTTCCACCTGCGGAGCCAGCCCCAAGCAAATCGCAGCAACGCATATCCAGCGTGACCACATTGCTAAACCCTCTCATCCGAGAGAAACAACCTCAGCGTATTTATGTTCCATCGATAGAACAGCATTGAGCCGCCGCGCCGTGGCCTCGCGTAGCCCAGTGAGCGCGCGAGGCATGAGATCAACCCCGGATGGCCTACTCAAACAGTACATGCGAACCGTTCAAGCCTGCGGCGAAAGGCCGCCGAGGCGCTCGCGGGCGGCACCGGTCAAGATGCATGTTCAACGGCCTACAGGCTGCCGCCGTTACGGGGCTTACGTTACCAACGGTTGGGGGGGTGTCAGCCAGAACGCCGCTACCTAGGCGGTGGATAGTGAGTGTCGGGTCTTATCTTTGCGAACAGGGGAACGGAATAGCATTCTGGCTGTTGTAGACGAACATCCCAAAATTAAACGTAGAGAGCTAAGGCGCTGCGGAGGCGGTTCTCGGACGCCACGTCCATCCCCGCAGGAATAGGCCCAGACCGACCGGGCGGGATAGCGCCGTGCATGCAAGCGTGCCGGGACCGCTCAGCAACAAGGTGTTGGCGGCACTTCCGCATAAAGACTTCCAGCTTCTAATTCCACATCTCATACCCGTGCAGCTCGCTCAGGGTACGGCCCTTCACCAGCCGGGCGTTGAAGTGGATCAAGTATACTTTCCGCTATCAGGCATGATCTCGATGGTCGTCGTGATGCGCGACGGGAAAGCCATCGAAACCGCCACCGTTGGGCGCGAGGGCGTCGTCGGCGCTATGTCCGGGCTGGGCCTGCACGTATCGCAGGTGCGAGCCATCGTCCAATTACCGACGTTCATCAGCAAGATCGCCTCGACCGAAATGAGGAAGGCGGTCGCCGCTAGCAAGCCCATCGCCGATCTTTGCATTCGATACAACGAGGTTCTCCTCGCACAGGCGAGGATCACCGCTGCCTGCAATGCCCTACATCAAGTCGAAGCGCGCTTTTGCCGCTGGTTACTGCAAACGCGAGATCGCGCAGAGTTGGACACGATCACGCTGACGCAGGAATTTCTTTCCGAGATGCTTGGCGTCAGACGCACGTCTGTCACCGAGGTGGCCATCAAGATACAGGCGACTGGCGCTATCAGCTATTCGCGGGGCATCATCAAGATCATCGACCTCGAAGCGGTCAAGGACATGACCTGCGAATGCTATGAGACCCTGCTGGAGCAGACATCCGGGGACCAACAAGGGACGCGCGCGATCTCATTTGCAGGTTGCTAGAGCCGTTTGCGGGCCAATGCGGCGGGCAACGCGCCCCCTTGGGCCCGGCGATCACGGATCCCGGCCGAAAGCCAACAGGTGGAACAGCGCTCGATAACCCCCTGTATTTGGCCGCTAGTCGGGTGCTTTTGAACCCATTCATAATAGTCGCGCCCTGACGGTCACAGACCCCCATTGCCTCGGTCGGGCTTCGCTTGGTAATCAGCACTTCCAGCACGGCCCGGACCCCATCCCGAGTTACATCGGTCGAGATACGGGGCCGGGAGCAGCTTTGTTTCAATCGAACCCTGCCACAATCAAACTGACACCCCACAACTGGGGGGTGTTCCACCAGAGGAACACCCTTATCGCGAAATGTTCCGCTTTCGAGCCACATACACCCCCATTTAACAGGTCCCTAGGGCGCTTTTTGAACCTCGCACGTAAGCTGGAGACCCGAGGCGTTCGAGCCGGAAACAGACTTCGCATCGAGCGAGCAAACATCGATTGAGCCCGTCCAGCGGTTTAGTCTTATCGTGGCTGCAATGCTGTTTTGTCCGCCGGGAATTATCGCCCAATGGTTTGTGACCATGATCGCCATGGCAATCAGCCCGGCTCCAACGACAACCGCTATGTTTTGTCCCATGCGGCGAATATGCCCTCCGACTCACCCCTTTTCCACCCCGAAAGTAGCGGCGGGCGACGCCCCTTTGCCTCGCGATCACCGAGCCCGGCGAGTATCGCCATCGGGCTGCGTCGCGATGTCCTCAGGAAAATGCGTGGGTGGTGAGATAGAATTCAACCTTCAAGTTGCCTTTTGCAAAACACCGTGGCAGTCGTCCGAAGCACGGGAAACCGACCGGCATTCAAGACCAACAACTTCGATGAAAGGAGAACCCCGGCGACTTCAGCGAGCAACGGGCTATGAGAATGTTTGCAAAGAAACAGCAGAAGCGACGCGACTATCAGGAAGTGGAAATACGGGAGCGATTTGAGAGGAACGAGCGCACGGGCAAGGACATCTACGCGCGGATCGCCGACCTAAAGAACGTGGCTCGGGAAGATTTGGCGCATGAAGTTTTCATGCTCTTCAGGGAGGCCAAGCACCAAAGCCAGTTAATTCGGCAATCGATCAAAGAGCCTGCTCAGTACGACTTTGATTTTGGTGGCAAGAGCGGGGGTGATCTCGCGACGTATCTCGCCGAAGGCACGACCTGTGCGCTCCGGGATCACGTGACGAACCCGCAGACGTTCTTTCAGGCAATGTCAGAGCAGTTGCCTGATGTGCATTTCACGATCCTGCAGCAAGACGCGGTTTCGATGATAGCTGCGATGATCCGCGAACAGCGCCTCGAGGGAATTCTAGACGGGCTCAGGCTTGCCGGTGTGTTGAACGAACCGAGCAAACGTCATCGAGACCCGCAGACAGATGGATATGAGCCAGAATGATCCCCAAGCCCGCCTGTGGGAGTCAGTAGCAGATTATAGCCTATCATCAGCCCAAAGCTGATGAGGACACTATAGGGACACCAATCGCCTAAGTATTTGAATTCCGTGGTGATATTCCGCACTACACTTTCCCACAAGGGGAGAAGGGAAAAGAAGCATCGCCCCGGAATGACGGCGACTACGGCTTCGCCGGATGAATGAACGTCCACGGGCTGACTTCCGAATCCCTCGGCACTTCGATCGCGATCACGTAGGGACCGCCATCCGCCAGCGCCTTTTCCAGCGCCGGGCGAAATGTCTCGGGCGATGTCACGCGCGCGGCGCCGACGCCGAAGGATTCCGCGAGCTTGACGAAATCCGGATTGACCAGGTCGGACGCCACCACGCGGCCGTCGAAATGCTCGCGCTGATCGCGCCGCACATTGCCATAGGCGTTGTTGTTGAACACCAGCGTGACCACGCCGATGTTGAACTGCACCGCGGTCGCCAGTTCCTGCACGCCGAACATGAAGCCGCCATCGCCGGTGATCGCGACCACCGGCCGGTCGGGATGCGCGACCTTGGCGCCGAGCGCGGTGGGAAAGCCCGAGCCGAGCGTGCCCTGATAGCCCGAGGTGATGAAGGTGCGCGGCTCGTAGATCGGAAAGCCGTACCAGGAGGCAAAGCCGACCTGCGACAGTTCGTCGGTGACGATGGCGTTCGCCGGCAGCACCTCGCGCAGGATGTTCAGATAGGCCATCTGCGGCTGAACCTGCTGGATCTGCTGCAGCGCCGCCGCCGAGGCGTCGCGGATCGCGGCGCGGCGGCCGCTGGTCTTGCTGTAGCCGCGCTTGCGCACCGCCGCGAGCAGTTCGCCGGTGCCGGCCTGCGCGTCGGCGATGACGGCGGCGTCGGGCGTGAACCGGCGCATTTCCGACGGGATCGATATCGATACGGATCGATTTCAGC
Source organism: uncultured Alphaproteobacteria bacterium (assembly GCA_963734795.1). Classification (GTDB taxonomy): domain Bacteria; phylum Pseudomonadota; class Alphaproteobacteria; order Rhizobiales; family Xanthobacteraceae; genus Bradyrhizobium. The sequence continues at coordinate 102,201 of CAVTIW010000001.1, read as the reverse complement.
CCGTCGGGACGAAACGGCCAGCGCGACATCGTCGGCAGTTCCAGCCGGGTGCCGATGCCGATCATCAGATCGGTGTGCGGCCACAGCCGGTAGGCCGCCGCCATCGTCAGTCCGAGTTCATGGGCGTTGCTGACGATGCCGCGGCCGCTGCGGAACGCCACCACCGGCGCGTCGATCAGTTCGGCCAGTTCGAGGATTTCATCGCGCGGCGTCGATGGCGCCGCTGCCGACGAAGATCATCGGCGTCTTGCTGCCGGCGATCAGCGCGGCGGCGGCCTTGATGCGTTCGGTGTCGGGCTGCGGCGCCGGGAAGCGGATCGAAAGGCTTTGCTGCGGCCGACATCGGCGCGCTGCGTGAACACGTCCCACGGCATTTCCAGCGCGACCGGGCCCGCGGCGGCCCGACAGCATTTCCTGGAACGCGCGCGACACCAGCGCCGGCGCCGCGTCGGGATATTCGATCCGCTCGGCCCATTTCACGAAGCTTCGCAGCGTCGCCAGCTGATCCGGCATCTCATGCAGATGGCCGCGGCCCTTGCCGAGGAATGGCGTCGGCACCTGGCCGGTCAGGCACAGCACCGGTTCGTTCGAGCCGAACGCCGTCAGCATGCGCCGCACCGGCATTGAGCACGCCGGGGCCGGGCACCACGCTGAACACGCCGGGCCGGCCGGTCGATCGCGCATAGCCATAGGCCATGTAGCCGCAGGCCTGCTCGTGCCGCGCGCCGATCACCTTCAGCTGCGCCTGCTGGAACGCGTCGAACAGCCCGTAGATCTGCGCGCCGGGCAGGCCGAACACGGTGTCGACGCCGTGCGCGACAAGGCCGCTGACGATGGCTTCGCCGCCGGAAGTTGACAGTCATTGCATCGTCCAATCGTTGCACGGGTATTACAGGACTTCGTCGATCACGCCATTGCGCAGCACGCCGATGTTGTCGGCCTCGACCTCGACGACATCGCCGGGCTTGAGGTAGCGCGGCGGATCGAACCGCGCGCCGGCGCCGGTCGGCGTTCCCGTGACGATGACGTCGCCGGGCACCAGCGTCGTGAAGGTCGAGATATAGTTGATCAGATAACGAAAGCCGAAGATCAGCCGGCCGGTGCGGTCGTCCTGCCGGGTCTCGCCATTGACCCGCGTCGTCAGCCTGATGTCGGCGATCTGCGATTCACCGGTGTAGGGCACCAGCCAGGGGCCGAGGCTGCCGGTGGCGTCGAAATTCTTGCCCTGCGTCACGTTGAATTTGGCGTGCCGGACCCAGTCGCGGATGGTGCCTTCATTGCACAGCGTGACCGCGGCGATGTGATCCAGCGCCGCGCTCTCGGCGATGTGCCGGCCGGCCTTGCCGATGATCGAGAACCACTTCGCCCTCGTAGTCGAGCTGCGCCGAGGCGTGCGGGCGAACCAGCGGCGTTTCGTGGCCGACGAAAGAGCGCGGCGTGCGCATGAACATGCTGGGATATTTCGGCGCGTCCTGACCGTCTTTGTATTCGGCGTTGCGGTCCGGATAATTGACGCCGATGCAGATGATCTTTTCCGGCGCCGGGATCGGCGGCAGCCAGGTGATGGCGTCGAGCGCATGGTCCGGCGACCGCCGCGCGGCATCCTCGGCAAGTTTCGTCAAGGCGCCGGCGGCGATCGCTTCGCGCAGCGTCGGATACTCCTTCCCAAAGCTGCGCGGAGAGATCGACGATGCCGCCGTCGATGACGGCGCCGTATCGCGTCGATCCGTCGACGGAGTAGGTGGCGAGGCGGGGAGGGGGCATTTCAAATTCCGATCAGGTTGGAATAGACGACGTCATTGCGAGCCAACGGGTCGCGCGAATGCGCGCCCGATGACAGGCTCCGCGAAGCAATCCATAGCTGCAAAGAAAGTCTGGATTGCTTCATCGCTTCGCTCCTCGCAATGACGGAAGGGGATTGTCATTTACATTCTTTAGCCGGGATTCATGCTTCGCCTCGCCGAGGCGATCCGCCGATTCTAATCCGCAATCGTGACATCGGCGACGAACAGCGGTTCGCGGACCGCCTGACCGGAAACGGCGATCCCTGTTCGAACCAGGAACGCGGCGCCGGCGCGCCCCACAGCGTCTGCCGCCGCGGATCCTTCAGCGACCAGCGCATCGGCTCGTGGTCGTGGTCCCTGGTGAAGTAATCGCTGGTGTAGAGTTCGAGGCGGTGGCCGTCGGGATCGCGGACATAGAGAAAGAACGCATTTGAAATGCCGTGGCGGCCGGGTCCGCGCTCGATGTTCTTGAGATAGCCGCTGGAGGCCATCACGTCGCACAGATGCAGGATGTTCATCGCGGTCGGCACCCAGTACGCAAAATGGTGCAGGCGAGGGCCCTTGCCGTTGGTGATGGCGAAGTCATGCACGTTGCCCTTGCGGTGCATCCAGGCCGCCGCGATGCGGCCGTTCGGGCCGTCTTCCTCGGCGTATTCGGTCAGCCGGAAGCCGAGCCGCGCGTAGAAGTCGACGGTGTCCTGCACTTCGGCGGCGAACACGTTGAAATGGTCGAGCCGCTGCGGGTGGCAGCCCTTGTAGAGATCGTAGCGGCGCAGCAGATGCGGACGCTTCTCCATCGAGGCATAGAGTTCGATCTGAAAGCCGAAGGGATCGGTGAACTGCAAGCGTGCGGCCCTGGAACGGCTGCTCGGCGAAGGCGTAGGCGATGCCGTTTTCCGAAAAGAACGCCGCGGCCTTGTCGAGATCCTGCTCGTTGCCGACCTTGAATCCGAGCCGGTTGCAGGCGGCTGTCGCCGCCTTGCGCAGCACCACCGAATGATGCTGGTGCTCCTCGCTGCCGCGCAGATAAACCGCCTTGTCGTCGCGATCCTCGACATGCAGCCCGACGGTGTTTTCGTAAAATTCGCGGCTGGCATTCAGGTCCATCACGTCGAGCACGACGTGGCTGCACCGGACGATGTTGAACGGCGGATCGAAGATATGCTGTGGAACGGGCATGGCGGTGTCCTGTAGACGCGTGGCAGTTCGAATGCTTTTCGTCATTCCGGGATGCGCCTCGGCGGCAATCGCCGACCTGAGGCGCAGGCCCGGAATCCATACTCCCTGTCGTGGTTATGGATTCCGGGCTCGCTCGCAAGGGCTCGCGCTCCCGGAATGACGGCTTGTCTAAATGCCCAGCCGCTGAATCTTGTGCGTCCCCTTGGCGAGCGAGACGTGCTTGGTTTCCATGTAGAAGTCGAACGAATAATCGCCGCCGTCGCGGCCGATGCCGGACGATTTCATGCCGCCGAACGGCGTCGGCAGATGGCGGACGTTTTCGGAATTCAGCCAGATCATGCCGGCCTCCAGCGCATCGGCGACACGCAGCGCGCGGCCCATGTCCGACGGTCCAGACGTAGCCGGTGAGGCCGTACTGCACGGCGTTGGCGATCTCGATGGCGTCGTTCTCGTCGCGGAACGGGATCACGGTCAGGAACGGACCGAACACCTCCTCCTGCGCGACGCGCATCTTGGCGTGCGCGCCGGTGACCAGCGTCGGCTGCACGTAATGCCCGCCGCCGGGTCCGTCATGCGGCTTGCCGCCGACCGCGATCACCGCGCCGTCCTTCCGCGCGATGTCGAAATAGGAGCAGACTTTGGCCAGATGGCGCTCGTGGATCAGCGGGCCGATTTCGGTCGCGGGATCGAGCGGATGGCCGACCTTCAGCGCCTTGCACCCGCGCGGTGAGCTTTTCGATGAATTTTTCGGCGATGCCCTGCTGGATCAAGAGCCGGCTCGACGAGGTGCAGCGCTCGCCGTTGAGCGAGTAGATCATGAACACCACCGCATCGAGCGCGCGGTCGAGATCGGCGTCGTCGAACACGATCACGGGGTTCTTGCCGCCGAGTTCGAAATGCACCCGCTTCAGGCGTCGGCGCGCCCTGCGCCATGATCGCCGCCCCGGTCGCGGTTTCGCCGACAAAGGCGATCGCCTTGATCGCGGGATGCTCGGTCAGCGCCTTGCCGGCTTCCTCGCCGATGCCGTGCACGGTGTTGAGGACGCCGTCGGGCACGCCGGCCTGCTTGACCAGCTGCGCCAGCAGGTCGGCCGTCACCGGCGACCATTCCGCCGGCTTGTGGACCACCGTGCAGCCGGCGGCGAGCGCCGGCGCGATCTTCCAGGTCGACAGCATGAACGGCGTGTTCCACGGCGTGATCACGCCGACCGGGCCGATCGGCACGCGGGTCGAGACGTTCCAGTGCTCGTCGCTCGGCAGGTTCAGGCCGTCGCGCGCATCGGTGCATTTGTCGGCGAAGAAGCGAAAGTTCTCCGCGCCGCGGATCGCGGCCTTGGCCATGAAGCGATGGGCCTGGCCGGTGTCGATGCATTCGAGCACGGCGATATCGTCGGCGCGGTCCTCGATGGCGTCGGCGACGCGATGCAGCAGTTTCTTGCGCATCGTCGCCGGCATGTCGCGCCAGGCCTTGAAGGCCTGCGCGGCCGCGGTTGCGGCGCGGTCGATATCCTCGGCGTTGCCGCGCGCGACGGTCGCGAGCACCGCGCCGTCGACCGGCGATTTCGTCTCGAAGGTCTCGCCCGAGATCGACGGCACCACCTTGCCGTCGATGATATGGCCGATGCCGTCTGCCTTCAATTTCGCCAGCAGCGGCGCGGCGCGGTCGCGATTGGCCTGAAACACGTCGGATGATTTCGGCGTGATCTTATCCATGCGCGGCCTCCGCCTTCAGGGCTTCGTGGATGTTGTTGCGCTTCCAGCTGGTTTCCTTGTCGTTGATCTGCATGTCGAACGACAGCGCGAATTTGCTGTCGGCGAACACCGGATCGAGATAGCTGGAGAGCGCCTTGAAGATATGTTCGCCGGCCTTCTTGCGGGTGGCGAGATCGCGGCCCTCGCCGAGCCGCAGCACCATGGCGAGAAATCCGAAATGCGGCATTGCCGTCGGCGATGGCGAAGTGCTCGCAGCGGACCGCGCGGACGCGGATGCCGCCGAGCGGAAAGATCCCGGTCTCCACCGCGGCCTTGCGGACGACCTCGACGACCTTGCCCATGTCGACGCGTGCATCGAGATTGGCGGAATATTCAAGCGTGAAATGCGGCATGTATGGATCCCTGGAATCTGAGCCGTGCTCGGGTCGGAGCCGTAAGCGAAGGGAGCTGCGAAAAGCTGATGCGGAAATATGATTAACATGTTAAGTGAAGCCGATCAAACTCTATTGGTGTTTGTTGCAGCGCAAACTTGTCGTGCCGCAAAAGCGCAAGCCGGCGGTTCCAGATGACGGACGGTTGACAATGGCGCGGAAAAAATCGCTCGGCGGCGCGCGTTCGAATCCGTCCGGCAAGGCGGTGGTGCGGCGGGTGCCGATGCGCGAATTCTCGCGGTCGCTGCCGATGTCGCTGCTGCGGGCGCGCGAAGCGGTGATGCGGCTGTTCCGTCCCTCGCTGCGCAATCACGGCCTGACCGAACAGCAATGGCGGATCCTGCGCGCGCTGGCCTCGATCGAAGCCATCGAGGTCACGGAACTCGCGCGCGTCGCATTTCTGCTGGGTCCGAGCCTGTCCCGGATTCTGCGCGACCTGGAAGCGCGCCACCTGATCGAACGCCGGACGGCGAAAGCCGATCTGCGCCGCGGCGTGGTGTCGATCTCGGCAAAAGGCCTGAAACTGATCGAGGCCGTCGCGCCGTCATCGGAAGCCATCTACGCCGCGATGACCCGGCGCTACGGCGCCCGCCAACTCGCCGAGCTGCAGGACATGCTGCACGCGCTCGAGGGCAGCCTGTCGGAACTGCCGGTTGACGACGACGGAAACGCCGGGCCTGGCGCGCTCAAGTGAGCGCAAATTTGCATGATCCCCTGAAGGCGCCGCATGGCTCTCCCGGATGCTTATTGTTTGGGCAAGGCGTCACCTTCATCAATTGGATTAAGACGTGCGGGGATCGCTGATTTGCAGCGTCGGGCGCGGGCGGGCACCAACGCTGAATTGCCGCTATATCAATTTACACCTAGAGCGGCACGCGGCTCCGGCAAGACCACGACGCTGAACGTGCTCTCCGGACTCTACAAGGCTACCGCGGGCAAGGTGATCCTCGACGGTACCGACGTCACCGACATGCCGCCGCATCTGCGTGCCGCCGCGGGGCTCGGACGGACGTTTCAGAACATCCGGCTGTTCCGCTCGATGACCGCGCTGGAAAATGTCGTGATCGGCGCCGAGCGGCCCGGAAATAGCCTGATCGGTCAGGGCGGGGACGACGCGCTGACGCAGCGCGCGATGTCCGCACTGGCTTTCGTCGGCCTCGGCAGCCGCGCCAATGAGCTGATCTCCAGCTTTTCCTACGGCCATCAGCGGCTGATCGAGATCGCGCGCGCGCTCGCCGCCAATCCGACGCTGCTGCTGCTCGATGAGCCCGCGGCCGGATTGAACTCCACCGAAAAGCTCGAACTGCATGAACTGCTCAAGCGCATCGCCGCGCAGGGCCTGACCATCCTGATCATCGATCACGACATGACGCTGGTCGTCGAAGCGGCCCAGCACATCACCGTGCTCAATTTCGGACGCCGCATCGCGGACGGCGAATCCATGGCGGTGCTGCGCCATCCCGACGTCGTCTCCGCCTATCTCGGGACCGAATGATGCCGCTGCTCGAAATCAGCGATCTGATCGTGCTCTATGGCGAAATCGAAGCGCTGCGCGGCGTCTCGCTCAGCGTCGACGAGGGGCAGGTGGTGACCTTGCTCGGCGCCAACGGCGCCGGCAAGTCGACCACGCTGCGGGCGATCTCGGGACTGGCCAAGCCGGCGGCCGGCGAAATCCTGTTCGACGGCAAGTCGATCGCGGGACTGGGGCCGGAAACCATCGTCCGGCTCGGCATCTCCCACGTGCCCGAAGGGCGGCGGATTTTTCCGGGCCTGACGGTCAAGGAAAACATCATGCTCGGCGCCTCGAACCGCCGGGTCAGCGAAATCCGAACTGTCGCGCGAGGCCGACGCGATGTTCGACCTGTTTCCGGATATACGGAAATTCTCCAATTCGCTCGGCTGGACCCTGTCGGGCGGCCAATTGCAGATGGTCGCGGTGGCGCGCGGCCTGATGGCGAAGCCGCGGCTGTTGCTGCTGGACGAGCCGTCGCTCGGGCTCGCGCCCGTCATCGTGCAGGCGGTGTTCCGGATCATCTCCGAGATCAGGCGCAACACCACGGTCTTGCTTGTCGAGCAAAACGCGCGCATGGGACTTTCGGTCGCCGACCACGGCTACGTGCTGGAAACCGGACGTATCGTGCTCGGCGGCAAGCCCGACGAATTGTGGGGCAACGAAGCCATCGCGCGCCGCCTATCTCGGCGGCCACGCCAAAGTAAGTGCCTAGAAGCAGAGCGACTGATCCATGGTCACCATCCAAGTTCAAAATCTGATCGACTTCGTTGCCGAAGTCTTCGCCCATTCGGATTCTTCGCCGGAGGAAGCCAGGCGCATCGCGACCTATCTCACGACCGCCAATCTGACCGGACATGACAGCCACGGCGTGATCCGGGTGCCGGTCTATATCCGCTGGAAGAAGATGGGCTCGGTCGTTCCCGACCAGACCGTCGAACTCGTGGTCGATACGCCGTCGCTGGCGGTGGTCGATGGCAAGTTCGGCTACGGCCAGACCGTCGCGCCGCAGGCGGTCAGGATCGGCATCGAAAAATGCAAGGCATCGGGCCTGGCCGCGGTGGCGCTGCGCAACGCCGGGCACATCGGCCGCGTCGGCGACTGGGCCGAAATGGCGGCGGCCGAAGGCCTGGTCTCGATCCATTTCGTCAATGCCGCCGGCTCGCTGCTGGTGGCGCCCTATGGCGGCGTCGAGAAGCGGCTGTCGACCGCGCCCTATTGCGTCGGCATTCCGCGCCAGGGGCAGGATCCGATCGTGCTGGATTTCGCCACCTCGATCGTCGCCGAAGGCAAGGTGCTGGTCGCAAGCCGCGGCGGCAAGAAATTGCCGAAGGGCGCGCTGATCGACCTCGACGGCACCTTGAGCGAAGACCCGGCGGTGCTGTACGGACCGTACAGCGCCGAGGGGCCGCGCGACCACACCAAGGGGAACGGGCGCGATCCGCGCGTTCGGCGAGCACAAGGGCTCGGGTCTCGCCTTCATCTGCGAATTGCTCGGCGGCGCGTTGACCGGCACCGGTGCCACCGCGCCGAACCGGCGCTTCGCCAACGGCATGTTCGCGATCTATGTCGATCCCAAGGTGGTCGACACCAGCAATTTCTTCGACGGCGAAATCTCGCGCTATGTCGACTTCATCAGGGCGACCAAGCCGGTCGCCGGCGTCGATGCGGTGCTGATCCCCGGCGATCCCGAGCGGAAAATGCGCGCCGATCGCACCAAAAACGGCGTGCCCTTGCCTGACGATACCTGGGCGGCGATAGTGAACACCGCCCGCGAAGTCGGCGTCAGCGAAGTGAGCATCCAAAGGGCGACTGCATAAGCTGACCGTCATTGCGAGCAAGTCGCGCGAAGCTGATCTCGCGAGCAATCCATGCGAACATGGATTGATCGTCGCTACGCTCCGCAATGACAACGAAGGAAGGAAAGGAACCAAGTGGCAAACAATGTCAAGAAAGTATGGGCCTCCGGCAAGGTCGTGGTGAACGCCTGGCTCGCGATTCCCTCCGGGTTTTCCGCCGAAGTGATCGCGCAATGCGGTTTCGACAGCGTCACCGTCGACATGCAGCACGGCGTGCAGGACTACCAGTCGATGGTGCAATGCTTCCAGGCCATGAACGGCCATCCGGTGACGCCGATGGTCCGCGTGCCCTGGAACGAGCCCGGCATCATCGGCAAGGTGCTCGACGGCGGCGCCTATGGCGTGATCTGTCCGATGATCAACACCAAACAGGAAGCCGAAAACCTCGTCCATATTCCAAATATCCGCCGCGCGGCACCCGCTCGAACGGCCCGATCCGCTCCGGCATGTACGGCTCGGCCGGCACCTATCAGCAGACCGCCAACGAGGAGATCGTGCTGCTGCCGATGATGGAGACCAAGACCGCGATCGAGAACATGGAAGCGATCCTCGACGTCGAAGGCATCAACGGCGTCTATATCGGCCCGTCCGACCTCGGCTTCTCCTACGGCCTGGTGCCGAAGCTCGATCGCGACGAACCGGAGATCCTCAAGATCTACGAGAAGATCGTCAAGGAATGCGGCAAGCGCGGCCTCTATCCCGGCATCCACTGCAGCGGCGCCGATGGCGCGGTGCGCGCGATCAACATGGGCTTCAAGCTCGTGACGCTTGTCCAACGAAAGCGGGTTGATGATGACCTACGCCAAGATGCAGGTCGCGCAGACCCGCAAGGAATCCGGCGGCAAGGCGTAAGGTAGCTTCTCTCTCGCCCGCTCTTGCGGGGAGAGGGTTGGGGTGAGGGGCCTCGTCCTGCGAATGCTGTGTGTCGCAGTTGACTCAGTGCCTCGCCTCTCACCCGGATCGCCAAGGGCGATCCGACCTCTCCCCGCAAGGACGGGGAGAGGTGAAGGCGATCAAAGCTCAGGAGATTCTCCATGACCCCAGCACCCGTGATCCGACTGCATCCCGATGATGGCGTGCTGATCGCGCGCTCGAGCCTGCCGCCCGGCATGGTGGTGGCCGATGGCGTCACCACGGTCGAGCGGATTCCGGCCGGCCACAAGGTTGCGATCCGGCCGATTGCGGTCGGCGAGCCGATCCGCCGCTATGGCCAGATCATCGGCTTTGCGACCGCGCCGATCGCGCCGGGCCAGCATGTCCATACCCAGAACTGCGGCATGGGCGATTTCGCCAAGGACTATGCCTTCGGCGTCGATGTCACGCCGACGCCGAATTTCGATCTGCCCGCGACCTTCGACGGCATCCGCCGCCCCGACGGGCGGGTGGCGACCCGCAACTACATCGGCATCCTCACCTCGGTGAACTGCAGCGCGCATGTCGCCGGCATGGTCGCCGATATCTTCAAGAAGAATCCGTTCACCGGCGACAATCCGCTGGCCGATTTTCCCAATGTCGACGGCGTGGTCGCGCTGACCCACAAGACCGGCTGCGGCATGACCCAGAACGAGCCGCTGACGATCCTGCGCCGCACGCTCGGCGGCTACGCGCGGCATGTGAATTTTTCCGCCGTGGTGGTGCTGGGCCTGGGCTGCGAGGTCAACCAGATCGGCGGCCTGATGAAGGAGCAGAAGCTCGCCGGCCGGTTGCGCGAACTGGAAATCCAGGAAATCGGCGGCACCCGCAAGACCGTGGAAGCCGGCGTCGCCTTTGTGCGCGAGGCGCTCGCCGATGCCAACAAGGTCAAGCGCGAGACAGGTCGCGGCCAGCGAATTGACGGTGGCGCTGCAATGCGGCGGCTCCGACGGCTATTCCGGCGTCTCCGCCAATCCGGCGCTGGGCGCGGCGAGCGATCTGCTGGTGCGGCATGGCGGCACCGTGATCCTGTCGGAAACGCCGGAGACCTACGGCGCCGAGCATCTGCTGACGCGCCGCGCGGTCAGCCGCGAGGTCGGCGAGAAACTGGTGGCGCTGATGCGCTGGTGGGAAGAATACACCGAGCGCGAAGGCGCCGAGATGAACGCCAATCCGAGCCCCGGCAACAAGGCCGGCGGGCTCACCACCATCCTGGAAAAATCGCTCGGCGCGATGGCCAAGGCCGGCAGCACCAATCTGGTCGACGTCCTCAACTATGCCGAAGCAGTCACCAAGAAGGGTTTTGTGTTCATGGACACGCCCGGCTACGACCCGGTGGCGGCGACCGGGCAGGTGGCCGGCGGCGCCAACCTGGTCTGCTTCACCACCGGCCGCGGCAGCGTGTTCGGCTGCAAGCCCGCGCCCTCGATCAAGCTTGCGACCAACTCGGCGATGTACCAGCGCATGGAAGACGACATGGACGTCAATTGCGGCACCATCCTCGACGGCGAGGAAACCGTGCAGCAATGCGGCCAGCGCATCTTCGATCTGATGCTGAAGACCGCCTCGGGCGCAGCCGACCAAGAGCGAAAGTTTCGACTTCGGCGGCGCCGAGTTCGCGCCGTGGGTGCTTGGGGCGACGATGTAGGCGAGGGGCGCCTTCATCCTGACAGCCTCGCCTCACATGGTGCCGTCACCATCCGCGAAAGCGGATGGTCGAGTATCCCGGAGCATCGGTGTTTAATCGCGGCGCTCTGGAATACCGGGCGCCCGGTCAAGCCGGGCGAAGACGGCTAAGGCGGACTCGCCCCTCACATAGGCAACCCGTGCCCGTTGTTAGTGCTTGATGTCAGCCGGAACCGGTGTTCTGCTTAAAAAAGCTGCTGGAGTTGTCCCGCTGTGTCGATCTTCGTCGCACTACATCACGTCACGCACTACAAATATGACCGACCGATCGACCTCGGCCCTCAAACCATTCGTCTGCGTCCGGCGCCGCACACCCGCACCCCGATCCTGAGCTATTCGCTCAAGGTGACGCCATCAAATCATTTCGTGAACTGGCAGCAGGATCCGCAGGGCAACTGGCTGGCGCGGTTTGTGTTTCCCGAAAAAGCCACCGAGCTGAAGATCGAAGTCGATTTCACGGCGCAGATGACCGTGATCAATCCGTTCGATTTCTTTGTCGAGCCGTATGCCGACAGTTTTCCGTTCGCCTATACCGACGACCTCAAGACCGAACTCGCGCCTTATCTCGCGACCGAGCGAGTCCGGGCCGCTGTTCGCCGACTATCTGGCAGCAGATTCCGCAGCGAGGCGCCGAGCACGGTCAATTTTCTGGTCGATCTCAACGCGCAACTGCAGAAGAAGATTCGCTACATCATCCGGATGGAGCCGGGCATCCAGACCCCGGAGCAGACGCTGGCATCGGGCGCGGGCTCGTGCCGCGACTCGGCGTGGCTGCTGATTCAGATCCTGCGGCATCTCGGGCTCGCCGCCCGTTTCGTCTCGGGCTATCTCATTCAGTTGCGTCCCGACATCGATCCGGTCGAAGGACCGCGCGAGGTCGAGAACGATTTTACGGATCTGCACGCCTGGGCCGAAGTCTATCTGCCGGGCGCGGGCTGGATCGGATTCGACGTCACCTCGGGCATGCTGACCGGCGAGGGACACATCCCCGTCGCCGCCACGCCGCATTATCGCTCGGCGGCGCCGATCAGCGGCGCGGTCGGATTCGCCGAAGTCGAATTCGGCTTCGAGATGAGCGTCAAGCGCATCCGCGAGGCGCCGCGGATCACCCGGCCGTTCTCCGACGAATCCTGGGCGCGTCTCGACAGGCTCGGCGAACAGGTCGATGCCGATCTGAAGGCCGGCGACGTGCGCCTGACGATGGGCGGCGAGCCGACCTTCGTTTCCGTCGACGATCTGGAATCGGCGGAATGGAATATTGCCGCGGTCGGTCCGACCAAGCGCGGCCTTGCCGACGATCTCATTCGCAAATTGCGGACGCGGTTCGCGCCGGGCGGCCTGCTGCATTTCGGGCAGGGCAAATGGTATCCGGGCGAAAGCCTGCCGCGCTGGGCCTTCGGACTGTATTGGCGCAAGGACGGCGTGCCGATCTGGAAGAATTCCGATCTGATCGCGAACATCGAGCACCCGCGCAAGGCCGGGATCGACGATGCCGAGCGCTTCGCGGAAGGGACCGCGGAAAAACTCGGCGTCGCTTCCGAATTCATCATGCCGGCGTTCGAAGACCCTTCGCACTGGCTGCAGAAGGAAGCCGGCCTGCCGCCCAATGTCGATCCCAGCGATTCCAAATTGTCCGATCCGGAAGAGCGCTCGCGGATGGCGCGGGTGTTCGATCAGGGGCTCAACGTTCCCAAGGGATTCGTGTTGCCGATCCAGCGCTGGAACGCCGATGCCGGTCAATCTTCCTCGCGCTGGAAGAGCGAGCGCTGGAAGCTGCGTCGCGGCAATCTGTTTCTGACGCCAGGCAATTCCCCGCTCGGGCTGCGGCTGCCGATCGCCTCACTGCCGCATATTCCCGCCGAGGAATATCCCTACATCGTCGAGCAGGATCCGCTGGAGCCGCGCGATGCATTGCCGGTGTACGACGGCACGGCGCCGGCCGAGGCCGCGCCCTCCAAGAAGTGCAGGAGCAGCAGCTCAAGAGCCGGCGGCGTGCGCACCGCGATGTCGATCGAGATCCGCGACGGCATTCTGTGCGCCTTCATGCCGCCGGTGGAGCGGCTGGAGGATTACCTGGAACTGGTCACGGCGGTGGAGGCCACCGCCGAAGAGATGCAGATGCAGGTGCATATCGAGGGCTATCCGCCGCCATTCGACCCGCGCGTCGAGGTGATCAAGGTGACGCCCGATCCCGGCGTGATCGAAATCAACATCCAGCCGGCGGCAAGCTGGCGCGAAGCCGTCGACATCACCTTCGGTCTCTATGAGGACGCCGCACAGGTCCGGCTCGGCGCCAACCGCTTCCTGGTCGACGGCCGGCACACCGGCACCGGCGGCGGCAATCATGTGGTGGTCGGCGGCGGCACGCCGGCGGACTCGCCGTTCCTGCGCCGTCCCGATCTGCTGAAGAGCCTGGTGCTGTACTGGCAGCGGCATCCGTCGCTGTCCTATCTGTTCTCGGGCATGTTCATCGGCCCGACCAGCCAGGCGCCGCGGATCGACGAGGCCCGGCATGACGGCCTGTATGAACTGGAAATCGCGCTGGCCCATGTGCCGCCGCCGGGAATCAAGGCTCCGCTGTGGCTGGTCGACCGGCTGTTCCGGCACATCCTGGTCGATATCACCGGCAATACCCACCGCGCCGAAATCTGCATCGACAAGCTCTATTCGCCCGATGGCACCACCGGCCGGCTCGGGCTGGTCGAATTCCGCGCGCTGGAAATGCCGCCCGATCCGCGCATGAGCCTCGCGCAGCAACTGCTTGATCCGGGCGCTGATCGCAAAACTCTGGCGCGAGCCGCAGCAAGGCAAGTTCGTGCGCTGGGGCACCACGCTGCACGATCGCTTCATGCTGCCGCATTTCCTCTGGGAAGATTTTCTGGGCGTGCTCGCCGAACTGAAGCATCCGGTTATGATTTCTCGCCGGACTGGTATGCCGCACAGCTCGAATTCCGCTTTCCGGCGTTCGGCCGGGTCCACCATGGCGGCGTGGCGCTGGAGGTGCGTCAGGCGCTGGAACCCTGGCACGTTCTCGGCGAGGAAGGCTCGGCCGGCGGCACCGTGCGCTATGTCGATTCCTCGGTGGAGCGGTTGCAGGTCAAGGCCGACGGCTTTGTCGAAGGCCGCCACGTCGTCACCTGCAACGGCCGGCGGATGCCGATGACGGAAACCGGCCGCTCCGGCGAGGCGGTCGCCGGCGTCCGCTTCAAGGCCTGGCAGCCGGCGTCGGGGCTGCACCCGACCATCCCGGTTCACGCGCCGCTGACGTTTGACTTGATCGACAGCTGGAACGGTCGCTCGCTGGGCGGCTGCGTCTATCATGTCGCGCATCCCGGCGGTCGCAGCTACGACACCAAACCGGTCAATTCCTACGAAGCCGAGGCGCGGCGGCTCGCCCGGTTTCAGGATCACGGCCATACGCCCGGCAAGATCGATCCGCCGCGCGAGGAGCGCACCATTGAATTTCCTTTGACCCTCGACTTGAGGACGCCGCTCCTGCATTGAGCATGGGCCTTGGGCAGGAGAGTAGGAATGGCGGGGCAGGCCGGCCACGGAAGCAGTCAGGGACACAAGGCCCGTTCGGGCCATCGGCGCGTGGCGCAGTGGACGCGCGGCTATGCGCGGCTGCCTGGAATTCCCGATGAGTACCTCGCGCAGGACGGAACCCCGCGCGAGGTCTGGACCCGGTTCTTCGAGGCCTTCGCCGAACTGACCCCGGCCGACATCGAGCGGCGTTTCGGAACCGCCGACCGGCATCTGCGGGAGGCCGGCGTGAGCTATCGCGCGCCGGGCGAAACCGCCGAGCGGCTTTGGCCGTTGAGCCATCTGCCGCTGCTGATCGACGAGGCCGATTGGCAGCAATTGACCGCCGGCATCGTGCAGCGCGCGCAATTGCTGGAACTGGTGCTGGCCGACCTCTACGGCGAGGGCCGACTGGTTGCCGAAGGCGCGGTGCCGGCGGCGGCGATTGCCGGCAGCAACGAATATCTGCGCTCGGTTTGCGGCATCAAACCGCCGGGCGGCCGCTACCTCAACATGTATGCCGCCGATGTCGGCCGCGGGCCCGACGGGCGCTGGTGGGTGCTGGGCGACCGCACCCAGGCGCCGTCGGGCGCCGGCTACGCGCTGGAAAACCGGCTGGTGCTGTCGCGCGCCTTCACCACGCTCTACAAATCGATGAACGTCGAGCGCGTGGCGCCGTTCTTCGAGGCGTTCCGCGACGCCTTGCGTGCCGGCGCCGACCGCGACGAGCCGCGCATCGGACTGCTGACGCCGGGCGCGTTCAGCGAAACCTATTTCGAACACGCCACGCTGGCGCGCTATCTCGGATTTCTGCTGGTCGAGGGCGACGACCTCGCCGTCAGCGGCGACCGCGTTCATATCCGCACCGTCGCCGGCCTGAAGCGGCTCGACGTATTGCTGCGCCGGGTCGATTCCAATTCGCTCGATCCGCTGGAGCTCGACGCCTCCTCGCAGCTCGGCGTGCCCGGCCTGATCGATGTGCTGCGCAAGAACGGCGTCGTCGTCGCCAACATGCCGGGCTCGGGCGTGATGGAGGCCCGGGCGCTGCTGGGCTTCCTGCCCAGCCTGAGCCGGCGTTTTTTCGGCGAGGATCTGAAGATGCCGCACATCGCGACCTGGTGGTGCGGCCAGAAATCCGCGCGCGAGGAAGTGCTGTCGCGGCTCGACGAGGTGGCGATCGAGGGCGCTTACGGCAGGGGCGTTCCCGGTTTCCCGGGCAAGGGACCGGTGCTGGCCAGCGAGCTGTCGCCAAGCGAGCGCGAACGGCTCAGGACTGCGATCAACGATCGCGGCATCGACTATGTCGGCCAGGAACTGGTGCGGCTGTCGACCACGCCGGTATGGGACAATGGCCGGATCACGCCGCGCCCTTTCGTGCTGCGGGTTTTCGCCGCCGCAACGCCCGGAGGCTGGACCATCATGCCCGGCGGCTTTTGCCGGATCGCCGAGCAACTCGATGCCCGCGCGGTGTCGATGGGCGACGGCGCCCGGGCGGCGGACGTCTGGGTGGTTTCCGACAAGGCGGTTTCGACCGCGACCCTGCTGCCGACGGTCGATACCGTGCGGATCAGGCGCATCGCCGGCTGGGTCCCGAGCCGGGCCGCCGACAATCTGTTCTGGCTCGGCCGTTATCTCGAGCGCGCCGAGGCGACGCTGCGGCTGGTGCGGGCGCTGGCGGCGCCGCTGCGCGATCCCGGCAAGGGATCCTCAACCGCGCTTCACTCGGTGGAGCGGATCCAGCGGCTGCTGGTGACCTGGGGCGCGACGTCGCAAGCGATGCGGGCACAGCCCGTCAAGATCGCCGCCGAGGCCCTGCAGAGCGAGGACAAGTTCG
Source organism: uncultured Alphaproteobacteria bacterium (assembly GCA_963734795.1). GTDB lineage: Bacteria > Pseudomonadota > Alphaproteobacteria > Rhizobiales > Xanthobacteraceae > Bradyrhizobium. Next base: position 85,771 of record CAVTIW010000001.1, on the reverse strand, counting down.
GTTCGGCGTTGTCGCTGCTGCGGGCGGCGCAGCGAACCGCGACATCGCTGCGCGAACGGCTTTCGCCGGATGCCTGGCAGGTCATCACCGAGATGACGGAACGTCTCGCCGTGGAAGTCGATGATGACGACGGCGTGGTCAGCGCCGCCGAACTGACACTGCAGGAGCTTGCGAGCTTCGCCGGCCTGGCGCAGGAGAACATGAATCGCGCCGCCGGCTGGCGTTTCCTCGAAATGGGCCGCCGCGCCGAGCGCGCGATCAACACCGTGCGTTTCGCGCGCCAGTTCGCCTATGACGAAGCCGGCGGCGAGGATCTCGACATCCTGCTGACGCTGGTGGACTGCCAGATCACCTATCGCTCGCGCTATCTGGTCGGGCCGCTGCTGGCGCCGGTGCGCGATCTCGTGGTTCTCGACCCCTATAATCCCCGGTCGGTGGCGTTTCAGGTGTTCGCGCTGAACGATCACATCGCCAGCCTGCCGACCTTGAAAGAAGGTGGACTGATCGAGCGGCCGCATCGTCTTGCGGTCGGCCTGCAGGCGATGCTGACGACGACGGAGGCCGCAGCGCTCGATACCAAATCGCTGTTCGCGCTGGAGCAGGATTTGCTCAACCTCGCCGATGCCATCGGATCGCATTATTTCCCGCACGGGCCCAATGCCAGCCGGCCTGAAAAGCTGACGGGCCTCGCGTGATCTACGACATCCGTCACGTCACCACCTACAGTTACGAAAGTCCGGTCAGCTTCGCACGGTGCTCGCTGCGGCTGGAGCCGAAGAGCGGCGACGGCCAGCAACTGGTCTCGCACACCGTCGATATCAAGCCGCGACCGGCGGACCGCACCGTGCGGCACGACTTTTTCGGGACCCACACCGAGAGCGTCCTGATCGAAACCCCGCATCGCAACCTACGCATCGATTCCCGGTCGCGGGTTTCGGTTTCCCGCCACGCGCCGGGCCGCGCCGCGCCAAGTCCTTGCTGGGAGAGCGTCCGCGACGTGGCGTTCGAGGCCACCAGTCTCGGCCCCTCGTCGCCGGTCGGTTACGTCTTTGCCAGCCCGCTGGTGCCGGTGCAGCAGCCGGTCACCGCCTATGCGTCGGCGAGCTTTGCGCCGGCGGCGCGGAATCCTGGCCGGCGCGGTCGACCTGATGCACCGCATCCGCACCGATTTCAAGTACGACCCGAAAGCCACCGTGATCTCGACGCCGCTCAACGAAGTGTTCGAAAAGCGCCACGGCGTTTGCCAGGACTTCGCCCATGTGATGATCGCGGGCCTGCGCGGTCTCGGACTGCCGGCGGCCTATGTCAGCGGTTATCTGCGCACCATACCGCCGCCGGGAAAACCGCGTCTGCAGGGCGCCGACGCCACCCACGCATGGGTCTCGCTGTGGTGCGGCGTCGAGATCGGCTGGATCGGATTTGACCCGACCAACGATATCCTGGTCGAGAACGATCACATCGTGCTGGCGGTGGGACGGGATTTTTCCGATGTCTCGCCGGTCGATGGCATCATCGTGGGATCGCGCCGGCAAAAACTCGCGGTGGCAGTGGATGTGCTGCTGGTGGAATGAAGCAGCATCGCAATTCGTTATTGAACGGCTATGACGCCATCATAGTCGGGGCGGGCGCCGCGGGCCTGATGTGCGCGGCCGTCGCCGGCAAGCGCGGACATCAGGTGCTGCTGCTCGAGCAGGCGCGACAGCCGGGCGAGAAGATTCGCATCTCCGGAGGCGGGCGATGCAATTTCACCAATCTGCACACGACGCCTGCAAACTTTCTGTCGGACAATCCGCGTTTTTGCAACTCGGCGCTCAGCGGCTACACCCAGCGCGACTTCATCGCGCTGGTCGAAGCCCATGGCATCGCCTGGCACGAGAAGACGCGCGGGCAATTGTTCTGTGACGGCTCCTCGCGGCAAATCGTCGACATGCTGCTGCAGGAATGCCGCGAGGCAGGTGCGCAGTTGCGTTCCGGCGTGCGGATCTCCGCGATCGCCAGGGGCGAAAGCGGCTTTGTCGTGACGACCGATCAGGGCGAGTTTCGCGCCCGGTCGATGGTGGTGGCGACCGGAGGCCCGTCGATTCCAAAAATGGGATCGAGCGGCTTCGGCTACAAGATCGCCGAGCAATTCGGCCTCAAGATCGTGCCGCCGCGCCCGGCACTGGTGCCGCTGACGTTCGATGCGGCGCTGCTGGCGCGATTCAGGGAGATGTCGGGGGTCTCGGTCGATGCCGTCGTGAGTTACGGCAAGACGCGTTTCGACGAGGCGCTGCTGTTTACCCATCGCGGGTTGAGCGGTCCGGCCATTCTGCAGATATCCTCGTATTGGCGTCAGGGCCAGGACATCGTCATCGACATGGCGCCGCAGACCGATGTGCTGGCCGAACTGAAAAGACTGCGCAGCGATCATCCCAGGCAGGAAATGGCGACGGCGCTGGCCGACTTCCTGCCGAAGCGGCTGGCGCAGACCATTGCGGATTTGATCGGAGGTCCGCAGCGCATCGCCGACTTTTCCGACAGGCTTCTCACCGATGTCGCTGCTGACGTGAAGCAGTGGCGCGTCAGGCCCAATGGCACCGAGGGCTACCGGACCGCCGAGGTGACGCTGGGCGGCGTCGATACCTCGGAGCTTTCCTCGAAAACACTCGAATCGAGGTCGGTCCCGGGGCTGTATTTCATCGGCGAAGTCGTCGATGTCACCGGCCATCTCGGCGGCTTCAATTTTCAATGGGCCTGGTCATCGGGATATGCCGCCGGCCGTCACGTCTAGGATTGGCGGCGCGGCTCCAAATGGCGTTTGTCGGGGTTCGTGGTTTCTCATTTTTAACCACGCCTTTACAATTCGAGAGGTCGAAAGTACGGCCAGCCGCCCGTAAGGCGCTTTTTAATCGAACTCCCCTAGACTTGTATGCAGACGAGAATTTTATCTCGCGAAACTGGTCAGGGAAGGATGGGTCATGTCTAACATAAAACAGATTTTTTGTTCGAAACTGGAATGCGGTTTGTTTAATCAGATTGCAATGTTCTGTGCGGCTGGTCTTTCGATGTCGCTGACGCTTGTGTTTGCTTATGACCTGCAGATCGCCGGACAGTGGCTCTGAACCGCCACGTAAAGCAAGCTGACTGAAAACACCTCGCCGATGCGCTCTGGCGCCGGCGAGGTCGAGTCTTGGCGGCAGCCGCAGTCGGAGGCCGGCCAGCACCATCTGTTGCGGGCTGCGCAGGATATCTTCAGGTGATAGTCTGGCGACGGTCGCCGCGCACCAGCGCCGATGACCCCGGAGCCGCCATGGTCTATCGCCACGTCATCGATGCCACCAGCTATGTGTTCGATGATCTGCGCGATCTGCTGGCCAAGGCCACGCCGCCGCGCTCCGGCGATCGCCTGGCGGGAATCGCGGCCGCCAGCGCCGAGCAAATGATCGCGGCGCGGATTGCGCTATCCGATGTTCCCCTGAAACAGTTTTTGCGCGAGACCGTCATCGCTTACGAAGACGATGAAGTCACCCGTCTGATCGTCGATACCCATGATGTGCCGGCCTTTGCGGCGATATCCTCGCTGACCGTCGGCGCGTTCCGCGATTGGCTGCTCTCCGACGCGGCCACGCGCGAAACCCTCAAAAACCTGTCGCGCGGAATCACGCCGGAAATGGCCGCCGCGGTTTCAAAGCTGATGCGCAACCAGGACCTGATCCTGGTGGCGAAAAAATGCGAGGTGACCGCGGCGTTTCGCAACACCATCGGCCTGCCCGGGCGGATGAGCGTGCGGCTGCAGCCCAATCATCCCTTCGATGACGCCAAGGGCATCACCGCGTCGATTCTCGACGGCATCCTGCTGGGATCCGGCGACGCCTGCATCGGCATCAATCCGGCGAGCGACGATCCGGCCGTCATCGGCGGGCTGTTGCGGCTGCTCGACGACATCATTGCGCGGCTGCAGATTCCGACCCAGGCTTGCGTTCTCGCCCATGTCACGACCACGCTCGGATTGATCGGGCAGGGCGCGCCGGTCGACCTGGTGTTTCAGTCGATCGCGGGCACGCAGGCGGCCAACCGGAGTTTTGGGGTCGATCTGGCGCTGCTGCGGGAAGCCCACCAGGCCGGACTGTCGCTGCGGCGCGGTACCGTCGGCGACAATGTGATGTATTTCGAGACCGGACAGGGCTCCGCACTTTCGGCCAACGCCCACCACGGTGTCGACCAGCAGACCTGCGAAGCGCGTGCCTACGCGGTCGCCCGCGCCTTCGATCCGCTGCTGGTCAACAGCGTGGTCGGTTTCATCGGTCCCGAATACCTCTATGACGGCAAGGAGATCATCCGTGCCGGGCTGGAGGACCATTTCTGCGGCAAACTGCTCGGCCTGCCGCTCGGCGTCGACATTTGCTACACCAACCATGCCGAAGCCGACCAGGACGATATGGACAACCTGCTGACGCTGCTCGCGGCTGCCGGCGTGACCTTCATCATGGGGGTCCCCGGGGCCGACGACGTCATGCTGAATTATCAATCCACCTCGTTCCACGACGCGCTCTATGTCCGCGACCTGTTCGGCCTGAAACGGGCCCCGGAGTTCGACGATTGGCTGTTCGGGCGCCGGGCTTGCCGATGCCGACTTTCGTCTGGCCGGCAATACCGCGCTTGCTACCCGATTTTGCATCGCGCCTGATTGCCTGAGGGCAATCAGCTGCCGCCCGGGATTTGCCACCATCCGGCCATCAGCAGGTTCGAATGGCTGCTACAATTCGGCAGGTCAGAACTGCTGCCACAATGTTGAGGAATTTATAGCCCAGCGTCCGCCGGCGTGCTTATCTTGTTCGAGGCTTTGCCAGAGGAAATTTGATGAGAGCTGAGGGCATTGAGACGGTACGGCGCATTCTGTGCATCTTTCCGCGTTATACATCCTCGTTCGGCACGTTCGAATACGCCTATCCGCTGACCGACGGCGTCCAGGCCTTCATGCCGCCGCAGGGGCTGCTGCTGATCGCGGCCTATCTGCCCGAGAATTGGCCGGTCCGTTTCATCGACGAAAACATCCGCAGCGCCGCCACGGAAGATTTCGAATGGGCGGAAGCCGTGTTCGTCAGCGGCATGCACATCCAGCGTCAGCAGATGAACGACATCTGCCGCCGGGCGCACGCGTTCGATCTGGCGGTCGCGATCGGCGGGCCGTCGGTCAGCGCCTGCCCGGACTACTACCCTCGTTCGACTACCTTCACGTCGGCGAACTCGGCGATGCGACCAACGACCTGATCGCGCGGCTCGCGCGCGATCCGTCCCGCCCCGAGCAGCAGGTGGTGCTGAAGACCGTCGACCGCCTCGACATGACCAAGTTTCCGATTCCGGCCTATGAACTGGCCGACATCAAGCGGTATTTCCTCGGCAGCATCCAGTATTCGAGCGGTTGCCCCTATCAATGCGAATTCTGCGATATCCCCGGACTTTATGGCCGTAATCCGCGCCTCAAAACCCCGCAGCAGATCACCGCCGAACTCGACAAGTTGCTGGAATGCGGCATCACCGGTTCGGTCTATTTCGTCGATGACAATTTCATCGGCAATCGCAAGGCCGCGCTCGACCTGTTGCCGCATCTGATCGAATGGCAGAAGAAGACCGGCTATGTGCTGCGCTTCTCCTGCGAGGCGACGCTGAACATCGCCAAGCGGCCGGAAATCCTGTCGGACATGCGCGAGGCGTTCTTCGCGACGATTTTCTGCGGCATCGAGACGCCGGATCCGGTCGCGCTGAAGGCGATGCACAAGGACCACAACATGATGGTTCCCGATCATGGAAGCGATTCGGACCCTCAACAGTTTCGGCATGGAGGTCGTGTCCGGCATCATCCTCGGTCTCGACACCGACAAGCCGGAAACCGGGCAGCATCTGCTCGAATTCATCGATGCATCGCAGATTCCGCTGCTGACCATCAATCTGCTTGCAGGCGTTGCCGAAGACGCCGCTGTGGGACCGGCTGAAGCGCGAGAATCGGCTGATCGAAGATGAGGGCCGCGATTCCAACGTCGATTTCCGGCTTGCCCTACGAGGACGTCGTGATCGACCTGGCGCGCCTGCATGGGCAGCGCCTATCAGCCCGACAAGCTGCTGGAGCGCTACGAATATCAGATCCGCGAAACCTATCCGCACCGGATTCAGCCGCCGCCGTCGCCGCGAACGGGCGTCGTGGCGAAATATCAAGCTCGGCCTGACCATGCTGCGCAACATCTTCTGGAAGGTCGGCGTCCTCGGCGACTACAAGCTTGAATTCTGGAAATTCGCGCTGCGGCGGCTTGCCCGCGGCGAGATCGAATATCTGATCAGTTCGATTCTGGTCGCACATCACCTGATCAAGTTCGCCCGCGACGCCTCGGGCGGGCATACCAACGCGTCCTACTACTCGCTCAAGCTGCAGGAAGCGTCCGTTCCGGCCGAGTAGCCCTGCAGCGGCGATGACCTCGCGGCTGACGAACCGATGAAACGGACATGACTTCACGGACATGACTTCATTGTCTCGCCCGCCTGGCCGACCGCTCCGCGATCTCAGGGATTTGACTCCGGCGCGGGTCGGGCTGGGCCGGGCCGGCGCCAGCCTGCCGACCGAGGCGCTGCTCGCATTTACGCTGGACCACGCGCGCGCCCGCGACGCCGTTCATGCCGCCTTCGATGTGGCCGCCATCATGCTGGGCCTCGACGATCTCGGCCTCGAGGCACTGGATGTCTGCAGTCGCGCCGGCGACCGACGAGGACTATCTCAGGCGTCCCGACCTCGGACGAATGCTCGATCCGGCTTCGCAGCATCGGCTGGCGGCCACAAACAGCGGCTCGCTGCCGGCTTGCGATCGTGGTCGGCGACGGCCTGTCGCCGTCGGCGGTCAATGCTCACGCGATCGAACTGGTTCGCGGCCTGATTCCGCGGTTGGCCGCCGATGGGATCGTGATCGGAAATGCCGTGGTCGCATCGGGCGCGCGGGTCGCGCTGGGCGATGAGATCGGCGCCATTCTCGAGGCCCGCATGATCGTGATGCTGATCGGCGAGCGGCCGGGCCTGTCCGCGCCGGATAGTCTCGGGGCCTATCTGACCTTCGCGCCCAGGGTCGGTCTCACCGACGCGGAGCGCAATTGTGTTTCCAACATCCACCGCGCGGGGCTGGGCTACGACGAAGCCGCGTTCAGGATAGCGTGGCTGATTCGTGAGGGCCTCGCCCGGGAGATCACCGGCGTCGCGCTTGAAGGACGAAAGCGGCGGTCGAACGCCACAGCGAATCACGGCAAATTCACCGGGCATGACATCTTCGAGACGTCAGGCCGTTTGTCGCCGTATCGGCGCCGATCTTGCGCCAAGGGCCGCGCTTGCGAGACGTCGTATAGACCTGCTACACCTGCCCACGGCGAATTTTCCGTATGTTTTCAAGGGCTAGCGACGAGCAGACACGGCCGATTGAGGCCTCATTCGCGTCCCGGAATCTTAACGCTATATAAATTGAGCCGATGTGAGAATTGGACAGGGCATGCTCGAAAAGAACAGCGACAGTGAGGTCCATGTCGAGAAGATCGAGCAGCGGCCGACGGCCAGCATCGCCTTCGGACTGGAGCGAATCGGGCTCATTGCGGTGCGGGCGCCGATCCTGTCCTGCATCATCCTGGTTGGGCTGATCATCGGCGCGATCTTCGGCATCCAGCGCATCAAGATCGACGATTCCCTCAGCCAGCTGTTCCGGTCCAATTCCAAGGATTACCAGCAGTACGAAGCGGAAACCAAGCGCTTCCCGGCGACCGAATTCGACGTGCTGGTCGTGGTCGAAGGCAAGACGCTGCTGGCGCGCGACAATCTCGAGAAGCTGCGCGATCTCGTCACCGATCTGCAGCTGGTCGACGGCACCCGCGGCCTGATTTCGCTGTTCTCGGCGCGCCAGGCGCCGGCGCCGGGCAAGCTGCCGGCGGCGCTGTTCCCGCCGGAACTGCCGCAAGGCGCCGACTACGACAAGTTCATCGAGACCGTCAAAAGCAACGAGATCATCCGCGGCAAGCTGTTGTCCGAAGACGGCACGCTGGCGCTGATCGTGCTGTCGCTCGATCCCGACGTCGTCGCCAGCAACAAGCTCGAGCAAGACGGTCGGCGATATCCGAAAGCTGATGGCCGATGATCTCGCCGGCAGCGGGCTCAACGCGGAATTGTCGGGCGTTCCGGTGATGCAGCTCGAAATCCGCAACGCGGTCGAGCGCGACGGGCTGACCTACAATATCCTCGGTATTCTGGCCGGCTGCATCATCGCGATCATCTTCTTCCGCAAGATATCGTTCATGGTCGTCGCCGCCTTCCCGCCGATGATCGCGATCCTGCTGGCGCTCGGCGGCCTCGGCTGGGCCAATTTCAACCTCAACATGTTCCTGAACGTGATGACGCCGCTGATCATGGTGATCAGCTTCTCGGACTCGATGCAGCTGACCTTCGCGGCGCGCGACCGCCTGATCGCGGGCCAGGACAAATACACCGCGTTCAAGAACGCCATCCTGGTGGTCGGGCCGGCCTGCGTGCTCACCCATGGCACCGCCGGCATCTCGTTTATTGCGCTGCAATTCTCGGATTCCGACCTGATCCGCAAATTCGGCGAGGCGGGACTCGCCGCCACCATCATCGCGCTGATCGCGGTGCTCTCGCTGGTGCCGGTGTTCGGCGTGCTGCTGGTGCGCAACGAAAAGATCTTCGCCGTCAAGTTCCAGAGCGCCGATGCCGGCGTGCAGGCGCTGCGCAATTTCTGCTACTGGATCGCGGTGCGCATGGTCAGCCGGCCCGGCCTGTTCAGCCTGATCGCGGTGATTTTTGTCGGCGGCCTCGGCGGTGGTCTATGCCAATCTGCAGCCGCGTTACCGGCTCGCCGACCAGGTGCCGGACAAGCAGCAGGCGGTGGCGGCCAGCGGGCGGCTCGACGCCAAGCTGACCGGCGCCAATCCGATCGACGTCCTGATCGAATTTCCCAAGGGCGCCTCGCTCTATGATCCCGCAAACGCTGCAGACCATCGCCGACGTTCACGCGATCGTCGAGAAGCAGGCGGGCGTCGGCAACGTCTGGTCGCTGGAGACGCTGCGGCGCTGGCTCGCGGAAAAGGTCGGCAGTTCCGACGTCGCGACGCTTGAAGGAATACGTCAACCTGATTCCCGAAATATCTGGTGCGGCGCTTCATTTCCGCCGATCAGGATGCGGTGGTGGTGTCGGGCCGGGTTCCCGATCTCGATTCAAGTCAGATTCTTCCCGTGGTCGAAAAGCTCGACCATGCGCTGGACGCGGTGCGCAAGGAGCATCCCGGCTACGAGATCGCGGTCACCGGTCTTTCGGCGATCGCCGCGCGCAACAGCGCCAGCATGATCGAAAAGCTCAATCGCGGGCTGACGATCGAGTTCGCGCTGGTCGCGATCTTCATCGGGCTGGCGTTCCGCTCGGTGGTGGTGATGTTCTCCTGCATCCTGCCGGGCATTTTCCCGGTCGTGCTGTCGGGCACGGTGCTGTGGTTGCTCGGGCGAGGGACTGCAGTTCGCCAGCGTCGTTGCGCTGACCGTGTCCTTCGGTCTCGGACTGAGTGCGACGATTCACTTCCTCAACCGGCTGCGGCTCGAGACCACGCCGGGCGTCAGTCCGGAACTGGCGGTCGAGCGCGCCACCGTGCTGGTCGGTCCGGCGCTGATCCTGACCACGGTGGTGCTGGCCTGCGGTCTGGTGGTGACGGTGTTTTCCGACCTGCCGTCGCTGCGCCTGTTCGGCTGGCTCAGCGCGTTCGCGATGATCGCGGCCCTGATCGCCGATCTCTTTATCCTGCGGCCGACGGCGATGTTCCTGATCAACCTGTCGAGCAGCGGATTCGCGGGACCGCACGCCAAGCCGGTGCGAAATCGGCCGAAGCAGCGCGGCGTTGAACGGACAGAGCGATGGTCAGCTCTTCACCATGCGTGATGGTGACGCCGCGGATATCGCCCTTGGAGCTGATCTGCACGGTCTGCCTGTTGCCGTTGGTCCGCAACGTCAGGTTGGCGGCAAATCCCGAAGCCTCGACGAACACCTCGATCTGGCCACCGCCCGCCGTGCCCTGCAGGTTGCCGAAAATATTCCGGCTTGCCTCGCTCCAGTTGCCGGAAATCCGGTCACCCTGGCTGGTCACATCGCTGCTCAGGTCGAATTTGTAGCTGTCGCTGGCGCAATGCAGATTTTGCTTCAGGGCCAGTCCGCTGCCGTCGACCTTGTAGTCGGCCTTGCAGCGGATGCGCTCGGTCGTTCCGTCGGAAAGCGAAACGGTTCCGTTGCCGGACCAGGCGCCGTCAAAGCCGGCAAACGGGCCGGACTGGGCATGGCTCGCCGTGACCGACAACATGAGTGCGGCGCCGACGGCGGCAGCCTTGATCGCCTGTCCAAACAAGCGGAACCAAACAGTTTCATATCGCAGTTTCCCCATTCAAATTGACGTTCTCGTGCAAGATACGTCTCGCCGCATCGAGATTTAGTGTCGCCGCAGTGTGTTAGGTTCAAATGACAACGCGCGGCAGGCAGCTGCGCTATCGCGCAATATGCGCCAGTCGAAGCCAGCGCAAACGCTTTTTCAGATCCGCGTCGAAATTGCCTCAGGAACATCGTCAGACGATTGCGCGCGGACTTGCCCATGCAGCAGACCATGCGGGGAAGCCGCCTGATCGATGAATAATACTTTAATATCAATTGGTTATGCGTAGCATTGAGTTGGCCGGCCGGCCCCGGTATTCGGGATCGGGCCGCCGTAAATTTGGCCGCATTTACCAGCGCTTTTGGTTCGCTCGTCGCCGCGGTTCGTGGCGTTTGCAATCTGAATGATCTTTCCCGTTCAGCCATGTGCTATCCGGGATCGGGATTCTCCGCGGTCAGAATGAAGGAACACGATGCATAAGTTTTTTCTCGGCACTCTCCCTGTTGTCGATATCGGTTTCCACCGGTGCCATCGCCCAGCAGCAGCGAGCGCAGCGGCACGCCGGAGGAGCAGAAGGCCTGTTCCCGCGATGTTCAGCGCTACTGCCGCGCGGTGATCGATCAGGGCGACCTCACCGTTCTGGCCTGCCTTCAGCAAAATCGTCCCAAGATTGCCGAGGCCTGCGATCAGGTGCTGAAAAACCACGGGCAATAGACCACCGCATCCGGCACCCGCCGCTGCGGGCCTGTTATCGGCCTCGATTCGGCCGCGGCCGGAATTCGCGAGCCATCGCAGATAGCATTGGTTTTGGTGACGTATTCCCCTATATGGGGTTCGCGATCCGTCCGCATGCGCGGCTGTGCCGGCGCATGCGAAATCACCGTGCCCCGACCAATGTAGCCAGTTCTGATGACCACCGCGAGCGAACTGCGATCCGGCAAGACTCACCGCGACGAGAACTTTCCGGTCGCGTCGTGGATCATTCACCCGCGCCACCGGGCGCTGATCCTCGCGTTCTACAATTTCGTCAGAACCGCCGACGACATCGCCGATCATGCGACGCTCGGTGAGCGCGACAAGCTGGCCTATCTCGATCTGCTCGAAGCCGAACTGCTGGGCCAGGGCGACAGCCAGCCCGAGGCCGTCAATCTGCGGCGCGCGCTGGCGGAGCGTTCGATGCCGCCGCGCCATGCGCTCGATGTTCTGATCGCCTTCCGGATGGACGTGACCAAGCTTCGCTACGAGAACTGGGACGAGGTGATCCACTATTGCCGCTATTCGGCGATGCCGGTCGGACGCTTCATGCTCGACGTCCACGGCGAGAGCACGTCGACCTGGGCGGCGTCGGACGCGCTCTGCGCCGGCCTGCAAATCAACAATCATCTTCAGGACTGCGGCAAGGACTATCAGAGACCTCAACCGGGTCTATCTGCCGCGCGATGCGCTCGCGGCGGCAGGGGCTTCGGTCGAGGCGCTCGGACGGCGCGCGGGCATCGGCGCCGCTGCTGCAATGCCTGCACTCGCTCGCGGTGCGAACCGAAGTTCTGCTCGATGAAAGCAAATCGCTCAGCGCCGAAGTGAAGGATTTCCGGCTCGGGCTCGAGATCTCCGTGATCCAGAGCTTCGCCGACAAGATCGTTGGTCTGCTGAAAGTGCGCGATCCGCTGAGCCAGACGCGTGCACCTTCGGCCCGATCGAACTGCTCGCCCACAGCCTCGGCGGGGTCGCCAGCGAAATGACCCGCCGGGCAGTCGGACGGCGGCCCGTGTCCAAACCGGCGGCCGGCGCATGACGCTCGAGACGGCGGCAGCCAATGCGAGTGACGGCACGTCCGCGTCCGGCAGTTCGTTTTACGCGGCGATGCGGATTCTGCCGCGCGAGCAGCGCGAGGCGATGTTTCAGATCTACAGCTTTTGCCGGCAGGTCGACGACATCGCGGATTCCGACGGGCCGCGGCCGGAGCGGCTGGCCGCGCTTCAGCAATGGCGCGACGATATCGACGCGCTGTATCAGGGCCATCCGCCGGCGCGGTTGCGCGACTACGTCGCCTCGGTTCGCCGATTTGATCTGCGAGCGCGAGGATTTTCTGGCCATCGTCGACGGCATGGAAATGGATGTGCCGCAGGATATCCGGGCGCCGGATCTCGCCACGCTCGATCTGTATTGCGACCGCGTCGCCAGCGCGGTCGGACGCCTGTCGGTGCGGGTGTTCGGCCTTGCCGCAGGACGACGGCATCCTGCTCGCGCATCATCTGGGACGCGCGCTGCAATTGACCAATATCCTGCGCGACATCGACGAAGACGCCGGCATCGGCCGGCTCTATCTGCCGCGCGAAGGTCTGCTGCACGCCGGCATCACCTCGACCGATCCGCTCAGGGTCATCGCCGATCCGGCGTTGCCGAAGGTATGCGCGCCGCTGGTCGAGCGGGCGCGGAGCGCATTTCGAGAAGGCCGACGAAGTCATGGACCGCAATCCGCGGCGCGTGGTGCGCGCGCCGCGGATCATGTCGAAATATTATCGGGCGATTCTGGAATTGCTGGTCGCCCGGGGGTTCGCCGCGCCGCGCGCGCCGGTTCGCCTCAACAAGCTGGCCCGCATCGCCATCCTTCTTCGCTACGCATTGATCTGATGCCAAAGACCGTTCACATCATCGGCGCTGGAATTTCGGGCCTTTCGGCGGCGGTTCGGCTGGCCAATGCGAATTTCAAGGTGCATGTCCACGAGGCCACGCAACAGGCCGGCGGCCGCTGCCGGTCCTATTTCGACGCGGCGACCAACCTCACCATCGACAACGGCAATCACCTGCTGCTCTCGGGCAACCGCCACGCGGTCGGCCTACGCCAGATCGATCGGCACCGAGGCGGGGCTGGTCGGGCCGAAGCGCGCGCAATTTCCATTCGTCGATCTGACGACCGGCCAGCGCTGGCAGCTCGACCTCGGCGACGGCCGGCTGCCGCTGTGGGTGTTCGATCGAGGCGCGCCGCGTGCCCGACACCGGCCTGCTCGATTATCTGGCGCTGATGCCTCTGATCTGGGCAGCGCAGGGCAAGCTGGTCGGCGACACCATCCCCTGCCAGGGCACGCTCTACCAGCGGCTGGTGCAGCCGCTGCTGCTGGCGGCGCTGAACGTCGATCCGCCCGAGGGATCGGCGGGCCTTGCCGGCGCGGTGGTGCGGGAAACGCTGCTGGCGGGCGGACAGGCCTGCCGGCCGCTGATCGCGCGCGACGGCCTCAGCGCGGTGCTGGTCGAACCCGCGATCAGGCTGCTGCAGGACAAGGGCGCCAGCATCCAGTTCGGGCATGAACTGCGCGAGTTCGGCATGTCGGCGGGCCGCGTCGGCGAATTGAAGTTCGGCGACGACAGCGTCGCGCGTCGGGCCCGGCGACGCCGTGGTGATGGCGGTTCCGCCGCGCCCGGCGGCGTCGCTGCTGCCGGGCCTGAAAACGCCGTCCAAATTCCGCGCCATCGTCAATGCGCATTTCCGCTTCGATCCGCCGCAAGGACATGCCGCCGATTCTCGGGGTGGTCGGCGGGCTGGTGGAATGGCTGTTCGCGTTCCCGCAGCGGCTGTCGGTCACCATCAGCAATGCCGACCGGCTGGTGGATATGCCGCGCGAGGAACTGGCGCAGGCGATCTGGCGGGATATCTGCAAGGCCGCGGGCGTGCAGGGCGAACTGCCGCCCTGGCAGATCGTGCGCGAGCGCCGCGCCACCTTCGAGGCCACGCCGGAGCAAAATGCGCTGCGGCCGGGCCCGATCACCGACTGGAAAAACCTGTTTCTCGCCGGCGACTGGACTGATACGGGGTTGCCGGCAACCATCGAGGGATCGGTGCGGTCGGGAGACCGCGCCGCCGATCTGGTCCTCGCCATGCGGCAGGCCTGATCGGGGACAGCGAACGGTTTTCCGATGAACCGGGCAGGGGCAACATTGGGGATGTCGAGCGAGATGCATTCCGGCACTAACACCGTTGGCGTTGAAACCGCTGCCGCCCTGGAGGCGAGCATCGCGTCGGCGACGCGCGCGCTTGCTCGACTACCGGCAGCCGGACGGACACTGGGTGTTCGAACTGGAAGCCGACTGCACCATCCCGGCGGAATATGTGCTGCTTCGCCATTATCTGGGCGAGCCGGTCGACGCCGTGCTGGAAGGCAAGATCGCCAATTACCTGCGCCGGGTTCAGGGCGCCCATGGCGGCTGGCCGCTGGTGCACGACGGCGATTTCGACATGAGCGCCAGCGTCAAGGCCTATTTCGCGCTGAAGATGATCGGCGATTCCGCGGATGCGCCGCACATGGTGCGGGCGCGCGAGGCGATCCGCTCGCGCGGCGGCGCCATCCACAGCAACGTTTTCACGCGCTTCATGCTGGCGATGTTCGGGGTGCTGACCTGGCGCAGCGTGCCGGTGCTGCCGGTCGAGATCATGCTGCTGCCGATGTGGTCGCCGTTTCATCTCAACAAGATTTCGTACTGGGCGCGGACCACGATCGTGCCGCTGATGGTGCTGGCGGCGCTGAAACCGCGCGCGAAGAATGTCAGCGGCGTCGGCATCGACGAGCTGTTCCTGCAGGCGCCGCATTCGATCGGCATGACGGCCAAGGCGCCGCATCAAAGCTGGGGCTGGTTTGCTGCTGTTCCGCGGACTGGACAGCGTGTTGCGGGTGATCGAGCCGCTGTTTCCGAAGAAATTGCGCGCCCGCGCCATCGACAGCGCCGTCGCCTTCATCGAGGAACGGCTGAACGGCGAAGACGGGCTGGGCGCGATCTATCCGCCGATGGCCAATGCCGTGATGATGTACGAGGTGCTCGGCAAGCCGGCGGACTATCCGCCGCGCGCCGTCACGCGAAGGGGGCTCGACAGGCTTCTGGTGATCGGCGAGCACGAGGCCTATTGCCAGCCCTGCGTCTCGCCGGTGTGGGACACCTCGCTGACCTGTCATGCCCTGATCGAAGCCGGCGGCGAGGAGGCATTGCCTGCCGGCCAAACAGGGCCTGGACTGGCTGCTGCCGAAGCAGGTGCTGGATGTCAAGGGCGACTGGGCCGTGAAGCGGCCGGACGTTCGCCCCGGCGGCTGGGCGTTCCAGTACAACAATGCCTATTATCCCGACCTCGACGACACCGCCGTCGTGGTGATGGCGATGGACCGCGCGCGGCGCGCCAGCCCAAAGCCCCGAATACGATGCCGCGATCGCCCGCGGCCGCGAATGGATCGAGGGCATGCAGAGCCGCGACGGCGGCTGGGCCGCCTTCGACGTCAACAATCTCGAATATTATCTCAACAACATTCCGTTCTCCGACCACGGCGCGCTGCTCGATCCGCCGACCGAGGACGTCACCGCCCGCTGCGTCTCGATGCTGGCCCAGCTCGGCGAGACCGACGCAAAGCAGCAAGGCGGTCGCGGACGGCGTCGCCTATCTGCGCCGGACCCAGCTTGCGGAGGGATCGTGGTACGGCCGCTGGGGGCTGAACTACATCTACGGCACCTGGTCGGTGCTGTGCGCGCTCAACGCCGCCGGGGTCAGTCACCAGGACCCCGACGATGCGCAAGGCGGTGGACTGGCTGGTGTCGATCCAGAACGCAGATGGCGGCTGGGGCGAGGATGCCATCAGCTACCGACTCGACTACAAGGGATTTGAGGGGGCTCCCACGACCGCCTCGCAAACGGCATGGGCCTTGCTTGGATTGATGGCGGCGGGCGAGGTCGGGCATCCGGCGGTCGCGCGTGGGGTGGAGTACCTAAAAAGCACACAGACCGAAAAAGGGCTGTGGGACGAGCAGCGCTACACGGCAACGGGCTTTCCGCGGGTGTTTTATCTGCGTTATCATGGCTATTCGAAGTTCTTTCCGCTCTGGGCGTTGGCGCGGTATCGAAATTTGAGCAGCACCAACAGCAGGGTGGTAGGGGTCGGAATGTGAATTTGGGGGCGGGGGACGACGCTGTCCGCGGGCAATCCAATTGACCCGCGGCCGGTACTGATTGTGACTGGTCTGGTGCAGGAGGCCCGCATCGCGGCCGGGCCCGGCATGACCGTCATCTGCAGCAGTAGCGATCCGCAGCAATTGCGGGCGCTTTTGACCGTGTTTGACCCATCGACGATCAGGGGCGTCATCAGCTTCGGCGTCGCCGGTGGGCTGGATCCGACCTTGAAATCCGGCGACGTCGTGGTGGCGACCGAAGTCCTGGCCGGCGACACCCGCTGGCTGGCCGGTCTGGCGCTGAATGAAGAACTGATCGCCAGCGTCGCGCTGGGGCGCCGGCGCGTGGTCAGGGGTGGTCTGGCGGGCGTGGAGCAGGTGATCGCCGCCCGGGCCGGAAAGGCCGCGCTGCGTTCGGAGACCGGAGCGGCGGCCGTCGACATGGAGAGCCATATCGCCGCGGCCTATGCGGCCGAGGCGGGCCTGCCATTCGCGGCGCTGCGCGTCATCAGCGATCCCGCCACCCGCGCTTTGCCGGCGCTGGCGATGACCGCGATCAAGCCGAACGGCGACATCGATCTGCGCAAGGTGCTGCGCGGCGTGGCGCGCAATCCGATGACGTTGCGCGCGCTGGTCTCGACCGGGATCGATTTCAATCGCGCGCTGCGCAGCCTGCGCGGCTGTCGCAGCCTTTCTGCTGGGCGGCGAGGGCCTCGTCGCGGCGGATATCTGACCGGCCGGCGCAAAGCGTCAACTCGATCCTCAGACGAAAACAGGGCGCGATCGCAATCGCGCCCTGTTTCGCTTTTCTGTCCGGGCTCAGGCAGCGGTTGAGGCCGCCTTTTGCTGCGTTTTCAACTGGGCCGCGGCGGCTTCGTCGCGACGGATATCCGACAGCCGCTTCTGCACCTCCGCCGAGAAGATGTACTGCGCCGGACGCTGGTTATCGAGATTGATCTCGGGCGCCATCGGACCCGTGGTCCGCACGCCGCGCAGCGCCACCCACATCGCCTTCAGCGGATTGGTCAGCGCCGCGTTGGCCGCGGTCGGCTCGTAGCCGCAATGGGCCATGCAGTCGGCGCACTTCTCGTACTTGCCGGTGCCGTAGGTTTCCCAGTCGGTGGTCTCCATCAGTTCCTTGAAGGTCTTGGTATAGCCTTCGCCGAGCAGGTAGCAGGGCTTCTGCCAGCCGAAAATGTTGCGCGCCGGCATGCCCCACGGGGTGCATTCGTAATTCTGATTGCCGGCCAGGAAATCCAGGAACAGGCCGGAATGCATGAAATTCCACTTCTTGCCCTTGCCGAGCGCGAACACGTCGCGGAACAGCTTCTTGGTCTTGGTGCGGTTGAGGAAGTGCTCCTGGTCGGGCGCGCGCTCATAGGCGTAGCCGGGCGACATCGAAACGCCGACACCGAGTTCGGTGGTGAAGTCGAGGAACTTGGCGATGTCCTCCGCCGCATGTCCGTCGAAGATCGTGGCGTTGACGTTGACCGTGAATCCCCTGGCCTTGGCGGCCTTGATCGCCGAGACCGCGCGATCGAACACGCCCTTCTGCGAGACCGCCTTGTCGTGGTGGTCCTTCAGGCCGTCGAGATGCACCGAGAAAAACAAATAGGGCGACGGCTCGAACAGATCGAGCTTCTTTTCCAGAAGCAGCGCGTTGGTGCACAACGACACGAACTTCTTGCGCGCCACGAGGCCGCGCACGATCTCGCCGATTTCCTTGTGGATCAGCGGCTCGCCGCCGGGAATCGCCACCATCGGCGCGCCGCATTCGTCGGCGGCATCCCAGCATTCCTGCGCCGACATGCGGCGATTGAGGATCGCGTCGGGATAGTCGATCTTGCCGCAGCCGACGCAGGCGAGGTTGCAGCGAAACAACGGCTCAAGCATCAGCACCAGCGGATAGCGCTTTCGGCCCAGCAGCTTCTGCTTGACCAGATAGCCGCCGATACGCATTTCCTTGAAGAACGGTATTGCCATTACAGTTTCTTTCTGGACTTTAAGTAGAGAGTGGATCAGCCCGCCGTCAGTTCGGCCGGAAGCCGGAATTCGATATTTTCTTCGCGACCGGGAAGCACCGAGACCGCGACCGGTCCGATGCGCCTCAGGGCCTCGATCACGTCGTCGACCAGAACTTCGGGCGCCGAGGCGCCGGCCGTGATGCCGACGGCCTTCGCGTCCTTCAGCCATTCCGGGTTCAGCTCGCTGCCGTCGGCAATGAGATAACTCGCGACCCCGACTTCGGTGCCGATTTCGCGAAGCCTGTTCGAGTTGGAACTATTGGTGGCCCCCACCACCAGGATAACGTCCACCAGCTTGCTCAGGTCCCTTACCGCAGATTGGCGGTTCTGTGTCGCATAGCAGATATCCCGGATGTCCGGGCCTTGAATATCTGTAAAACGCTGCTGGAGGGCGGCAATAATGTCCTTGGTGTCGTCCACGCTGAGGGTGGTCTGGGTAATATAGGCCACCGGGGTGTCGGCCGGCAGCGTCAGAGCCGCCACGTCGTCGACGTTCTGGACCAGCAGCACCGGGCCGGGAACCTGACCCATGGTTCCCTCGACCTCGGGGTGGCCGGCATGACCGATCAGGATCAGCGCCCGGCCCTTCGACATATAGCGCTTGCCCTGGTTGTGGACCTTGGTCACCAGCGGGCAGGTGGCATTGAGGACCGGCAGGCCGCGCACCGCGGCTTCCTCCTCCACGCTCCTGGCCACGCCGTGGGCGCTGAACACGGTGACGGCGTGGGGCGGCACTTCCGACAGGTCCTCGACAAAGATGGCGCCCTTGTTCTTCAGGCTTTCGACCACGTATTTGTTGTGGACGATCTCGTGGCGCACATAGACCGGCGGGCCGTACTTCTCGAGCGCACGCTCGACGATTTCGATCGCGCGCACGACACCCGCGCAAAATCCGCGAGGCTGCGCAAGAAACACTTCCATGGGACGCCCGTTACGCAAGTTGCACCAAACTCATTCATGTATCTCCGCGCAGCCTGGATATCTGCAATATCCGCACCATGACCCGATTCCGCATCCATCC
This sequence comes from uncultured Alphaproteobacteria bacterium, assembly GCA_963734795.1. Lineage (GTDB taxonomy): Bacteria > Pseudomonadota > Alphaproteobacteria > Rhizobiales > Xanthobacteraceae > Bradyrhizobium. Next base: position 66,382 of record CAVTIW010000001.1, on the reverse strand, counting down.
TCGCCGTTAAGCGCATGGAGGCACAGGGCTTTGTGTCAAAAAACGACCGGCTAGGAAAGCCGGATCGCGAAAAAGCATCAGTCAAGGTAGCGAAGACGGTAATATAGTAGGAAATACGGTAATATAGTACAGTGCGTTCCGGGCCGTCGCAGATAAAGCCCTAAACCTCACTTGTTCGTCACTTTACCGCAGGTCGATCCCGATTATACCGGCCGCTCGAGCGCGATTTCGGCAAGTTTTGCGGTATCTGTTCGTTCCCTTGAAGAAAAAGCCTCCAAAACAACATTAGATCGGCCAGTGGAACTCCGCTAGACAGCGGGCGTTTCCGGCAAGCTCGCAACATTAGAAAGAAAAGATGTGCTGACAAGTATTGTCGTATCGATTGTTAAAGCTTGCACGCGGTTTGCCTCTCTCACGGTCCTGGTCGCACTCATCCTGGCGATAGCGGCGGGCTTCTACACAGCCCGAACTTTCCAGATCAACACCGACATCAACACGCTGATTTCGCCCAATCTGGATTGGCGCAAGCGCGACAATCAATTCGACAAGGCGTTCGATCGCGACAGCACCATCCTCGCCGTGGTGGATGCGCCGACGCCGGAACTGACCAGCGCCGCGAGCGCCGCGCTCGAGCAGAAACTGTCCGGCGATACCAAGCATTTCGAGTCGGTTCAGCCGCTCGGTTCCGGCGAATTCTTCGAAAAGAACGGGCTGCTGTTCCTTCCCGTGGCCGAGGTCGGCCAGACTGACCGGCCAGTTCGAATCCGCCGCTCCCCTGATCGAAATCATGGCCGGCGATCCCAGCCTGCGCGGACTGACCGGTGCGCTGGAGACCGGGCTTGCCGGCGTCAAGCGCGGGCAAGTCAAGCTCGACAGCACCGAGCGGCCGTTCTCGCTGATCGCCCAGACGGTCGAGAACGTGCTGAACACCGGCACGGCGACGTTCTCCTGGCGCGAACTCGTCAGCGACAAGCCTTTGACCGATGCCGATCGCCGCGCCTTCATCGAGTTCAAGCCGATCCTCGACTTCAATGCGCTGGAGCCGGGCAAGGATGCGACCGACGCCATCAGGCAGGCCGCCACGCGACCTCAATCTCGCGGGTGAATATGGCGCGCGGGTCAGGCTGACCGGGCCGGTTCCGATCGCCAACGAGGAATTCGCAACCGTTGCAGGACGGCGCGGTCGTCAACGGCATCGGCACCGTGCTGGTGGTGCTGTTCATCCTCTGGATGGCGCTGCATTCGGCGAAGATCATCTTCGGCGGTGTTCGTCAATCTCTTTATCGGCCTTTCGATCACCACCGCGGTCGGACTGATGATGGTGGGTTCGCTGAACCTGCTGTCGATCGCGTTCGCCGTTCTGTTCGTCGGACTGGGCGTGGATTTCGGCATCCAGTTCAGCGTCCGCTACCGGTCGGAGCGTTTCAAGAGCAACGATCTGCGGAGCGCGCTGGCGAAGGCCGCCGAACGCTCCGCGGTCCCGCTGTCGCTGGCCGCGATGGCGACGGCGGCCGGGATTCCTCTCGTTCCTGCCGACCGACTACAAGGGCGTTTCGGAACTCGGCGAGATCGCCGGCGTCGGCATGCTGGTTGCTTTTCTGACCAGCATCACGGTGCTGCCGGCGCTGCTGAGCCTGCTCAATCCGCCCGGCGAAAAAGAGCCGGTCGGCTATGCGTTCCTGGCGCCGGTCGATCATTTCCTCGAAAAGCATCGCGTCGTCATCATCGTCGGCACGCTGCTGGTCGCGGTCGCCGGTCTGCCGCTGCTTTATTTCCTGAGGTTCGACTTCAACCCGATCAATCTGCGCAGTCCCAAGGTCGAGTTGATCGCGACCTTTCTCGATCTGAGAAAGGACCCGAACACCGGCGCCAACGCCATCAACGTGATGACGAATTCGGAAGCCGACGCCAGGAAGATCGAAGCCCGGCTGGAAAAGGTGCCGGAAGTCCTCAGCGTCATGTCGCTGGACAGTTTTGTGCCCGAGGACCAGCCGGCGAAACTGAAGCTGATCGCGCAAGGCGCCAAGGTGCTCAATCCCGCGCTCAATCCGGATTCCATCGATGCCGCGCCGTCCGATGCGGAGAACGTCGAGGCCTTGAAGGAGTTCGGCGGAGAGCCTGCGCAAGGACTGCCGGCGATGCCAAGGGTCCGGGCGCGGTGGCGTCGCGGCGGCTGGCCGATGCGCTGTCAAAGCTCGCCGACTCCAATCAAGCCGACGCGCGACAAGACGCAGGCCATCTTCGTCGATGCCGCTGAAGATCGTGCTCGACCAGCTCAAGAATTCGCTGCAGGCCCAGCCGGTCAGCCTGAAGACGCTGCCGGCCGAATCTGGTGAATTCCTGGAAGACCAAGGACGGCCTGGAGCGCGTCGAGGCGCTGCCGCGCGGCGATCCCAACGACAACGACACGCTGCGCAAGTTCGCCGGCGCCGTGCTGGCCGCCGAGCCGAACGCGATCGGCGGTCCGGTATCGATCCTCAAATCCGGCGAGACCGTGGTGAGGGCCTTCATCCATGCCGGTCTCTACGGCGCTGATCGTGATCAGTCTGCTGCTCTGGCTGGCGTTGCGGCGGATCACCGACGTGCTGCTGACCCTGGTCCCGCTGCTGGTGGCGGGCGCGGTGACGCTGGAAATCTGCGTGCTGATCGGGCTGCCGCTCAACTTCGCCAACATCGTCGCGCTGCCGTTGCTGCTCGGCGTCGGCGTCGCATTCAAGATCTACTATGTCACGGCCTGGCGCGCCGGCAGAACCAATCTGCTGCAGTCGAGCCTGACGCGAGCGATATTTTTCAGCGCGCTGACGACGGCGACCGCGTTCGGCAGCCTGTGGCTATCGAGTCACCCGGGCACCGCGAGCATGGGCAAACTGCTGGCGCTCTCGCTGGTCACGACGCTCGCCGCGGTGTTGCTGTTCCAGCCCGCGCTAATGGGCAAACCGCGCGATGTCAGGGATTAGGCAGATATCGCCGACCGGATCGGCCGGCGGCGTGACCGCCGCCAGTTTCTGACCGGGCCTTTTGGCGGACCGGGCTGGCGGAACCGGTGGTCCTCGGCGCGGCGGCGGCTGTTGTGGATGCGGTTTTGGGCAACGCGCCCGTGGTCTTCGGCGCGCCTTTGGCCATGCTGTTGACCGGGCTTGAGGGAATCGGGCCCGCGACGCGGGTCCAGGTCTCGCCGCCGCAGAGGAAGCCCAGCACGCAGCCCTGAATCTCAAGCTGGTCGGAACCGACAGGCCTGATCGTCGAACTGTAAGGTCTGTCCGTCCTTGGCGTTATAGACTTGGCCTTCCCACTGGTCGGCGCCGGGCTTCTTCTTCATGTCGATCAGAATCGGCATGCCCAAGGTCGGCCTGCTCTGTTTTGAGACATCGGGATTGTTGTTGTCGTGGCCGCCGGAGATTTTCTCCCAGGCCACCACGCCCCACATGCTGCCGTTGCATTCGGCGACACGGATGTTGGCGACGCCATCCGCTACCCGCCAGTCGCCGGTCGGATCCGCCGCCAAGGCCGGCGCAAGGCCTGTCGCCAAAAGGATTCCGGAATATGCTACGGTACGCATGATGTTTCGCGGGCAGTGCAACATGGTTTAAACCTATGCTTAAGTAGATGGTCCGAATGGAGGGCAAAACGCCGCATTGAGCGTTTTCAGTTGACGAAATGGCCATCAACCGAAGTATGTAGCTGATGTTATATCCGAATCTAGACGTTTCCGAGATGTTTGTGGACCGGCAGTCGCAGCGCAGTTCCATGCATACGCGCCATCTGAACGAGCAGCTCGTACGGGTCCTCAAGACGATCGGCTACGATGTCGGCTTTCAGAAGGGCCAAGGCCAGTACCTGTTCGATCGCGATGGCGTGCGCTATCTCGATCTACTGAGCGGTTTTGGCGTTTTTGCGATTGGCCGCAATCATCCGGCGCTGCGCGAGGCGCTGAAGAGCGTGCTCGACAGCGACCTGCCCAACCTGGTGCAACTCGACGTCTCGACGCTGGCCGGCGTGCTGGCCGAACGCCTGCTGGAATACGTGCCCTATCTGGACAAGGTCTTTTTTGCCAATTCCGGCGCGGAATGCGTCGAAGCTGCGATCAAATTCGCGCGCGGCGCCACCGGCCGGCCCGGCATCGTCTACTGCGCCCATGCCTTCCATGGCCTGTCCTACGGCGCGCTGTCGCTGACCGACGATTCCAATTTCCGCGGCGGCTTCGAGCCGCTGCTGCCGGGATGCACGTCGATTCCCTTCAACGATCTCGCCGCGCTCGAGCAGGCGCTGTCGTCGCGCCAGGTCGCCGCCTTCATCGTCGAGCCGATCCAGGGCAAGGGCGTCAACATGCCCACCGACGAATTCCTGCCGGGCGCCGCCGCGCTCTGCCGCCGAAATACGGCACGCTTGCTGATCGCCGACGAAATCCAGACCGGCATCGGCCGCACCGGACGGTTCCTCGCGGTCGAGCACTGGAATGTCGAACCCGACATGGTGCTGCTCGCCAAGGCGCTGTCCGGCGGTCACGTTCCGGTCGGCGCGCTGCTGACGCGCAAGAGCATCTTCGACAAGATCTTCAATCAGATGGATCGCGCGGTCGTGCACGGATCGACCTTCGCGAAGAACGATCTGGCGATGGCGGCCGGCATCGCGACCCTTGAAGTGATCGAGTCCGAAAAGCTGATCGAGGCCGCCGCCAAGCGCGGCGCCGAGCTTCGGCTGGCGCTGACCCGGATGGTGCCCGGCTATGAACTGCTGAAGGAAGTTCGCGGCAAGGGCCTGATGATCGGCGTCGAGTTCGGGCCGCCGAAATCGCTGCGGCTGAAGGCGTCGTGGAACGTTCTGGAAACCGCCAACAAGGGCCTGTTCTGCCAGCTCATCACGGTGCCGCTGTTCAAGGATCACAAGATCCTGACCCAGGTCGCCGGCCACGGCAGCCACACCATCAAACTGCTGCCGCCGCTGACCATCACCGAGGAGGACTGCAGCTGGATCGAGACCGCGTTCGACAGCGTGATCGCCTCCAGTCACAAGGTCCCCGGCGCGATCTGGTCGCTCGGCAAGACCCTGGTCGACAACGCGGTGCGGAAATCGGCTTAGTTCGTAGTTCGCCGGATGGGTTGAGCTTTTTGCGAAACCCATCGCCTCGCCGCGGGGCCTTGCGTGCCCCGCGACCTCTTCCATTTCAGTTGTCACCTGTTGACGCACAACATTACTTAATGGGGTGCACCGATATGTCCGAAGTTCGGGATACACCGGAAGTCATCGGCCGACCGTCAAAACGGCGCTAATGACCCGAACCGAATTCCGCATCCGCCAGCCAAGGTGCCGTTCACGGGACGGTTAGAAGCTGCCAGGGAGGTAAGCTGTCAAGTTGTGCCCATGGTCCGGGTAACCGGCACAGATGCTGTTGCTCTGCAGGCACACTCGCAAACGATCGGCGATCCACGCAATTTGTTTCACCCCTCCGGCTTGTATGGCTGCCGCCAGTTCGGCAGAACTGCGGCGGCCTCGTCGATTTCAGCCGCCCGAAGTCGATCGCGTCGTGGCCTTCAAAACTCTTCTGGTTAAGGAATTTCTGGTGGCGGTGTCCCGATCGGCACTTCGTGGGCATCGCGCCCGTCTGATGCTGTGCGCCGCGGTGATGACGCTGAGCGCGTTCGGGTCGAGAGCCGCGAACGCACAGTTCGTCGTCAGCAACAACAGTGATTCCGGCGCGGGTTCGCTGCGCCAGGCGATTCTCGATGCCGATGCGGCGGGCGCGCCGGCTGGGGTGCCGGGCGCCACGCAAACCATCACCTTCAACGCCGGCGTCGGCACGATCACGCTCGGATCGGCGCTGCCGCTGATCTACACCAACGTCAATATCGTGGGCACGGCGGGCGCAACCATCGACGGCGCCGATACGTATCGGGGCCTGTTCGTCACCGGCCTCGCCACCACCGGCAATGGCGCGCCGCCGGCCGTCACGGTCAACATCTCCAACATCGCGATCCAGAACGTGGTCGCCCAGGGCGGCGCCGGCGGCGGCGGTTCTGGCGGCGGTCTTGGCGCGGGCGGTGGATTGTTCGTCAACCAGAACGCGACCGTGACCATTTCCGACGTGACGTTCACGAAGGCGGCCGCAATCGGCGGTAACGGCGGCGCCGGCGGCAACGGCGTAGGTGGCGGAGGCGGCATGGGGGGTGCAGGGGGTGCTTCGAATGGCGGCGGCGGCGGCCTGGTATTCAATGGCGGCGCCGGTGTAGCAGGCGGTGGCGGTGGCGGCGGTATCACCAGCGCCGGCTCACCGGGTTCGGGTTACAACGGGGGTAATGGCGGCGGCGGCGCGACTACGGCCAATATCGGCGGTGGCGGTGGTGGCGCGGCGTCCGGCGGCGGCGGCTCCAATGGCAGCGCGGGCGGTGTCGGAGCGAGTGCCGCGTCAGGCTATAACGGCGGGGCGGGCGGCTTCGGCGGTGGTGGTGGTAGCTCGGGATCCGGCGGCAACGGCGGCAATGGCGGCTTCGGCGGCGGCGGCGGAATAGGCAATGGTGGCGGCGGTGCCGGCGGCTTTGGTGGCGGTGGCGGGGTTGGAGCGTCCGGCGGCTTCGGCGGTGGCGGCGCTGGCTTCGGCCCGGGCGGCAATGGTGGCTTCGGCGGCGGTCAGGGCTCGACTGGTTACGAGGCAGTCGGCGGCGGCGGTGGTGCCATGGGCGGGGCGATCTTCGTGGTGGCTGGCGGTACGCTCACGGTCGCGGGCCAAGGATCGACCGCTGCATCCGACAACGTCACGGCGGGCGCGGCGGGCGGCGGTTACGGGGCGGTGGGCGGCTCGGCCTTTGGCAAGGACATCTTCATTCAAGGCGCGAACGCCATCACATTTTCGCCGGGCGCCGGCAACACCTACACGATCGTCAACAGTATCGCTGACGAAGCCGGCAATGGCGGCAACCCCGCCAACATCGGATCGCTGGTACTGAGCGGCGGCGGCACGCTGGTGTTGTCGGCTGCCAATACCTACAAGGGCGGCACCACCCTCACCGACGGCACGCTGGTCGTCGGCAATAGTTCGGCGCTCGGTTCCGGCACCCTCTCGATGGCGAACGGCACGGCGCTGTCCTTTGTCAGCGGCAGCGGCGTCAACATCGCCAACAACATTACGGTGGCGGGCGATCCCACCTTCGTAACGACTCCCGGCACGCCGCAGACGATCTCCGGCACCATCAGCGACGCCACGGGGCCCACGCCCGGCGACGTCGTCGTCAATGGCGGCGGCGCGCTGACGCTGTCCGGGCAAAACACCTATTCGCTCGGCGACGCCAACGGCAACAGCCTCGCCTGGACCGGCGCCATCACCAACGGCAATGGCACGACCGGAGGGCTGACGATTGCCAATACCGGGGGCGCCAATACCGGCGTCGTGACCTTCACCAATACGAACACGTATACCGGAGCGACCACGATCAATTCCGGGGCGACACTGGCGCTGTCGGGCACGGCTCGATTGCCGCGTCGAGCGGCGTTGCCGACAACGGCACATTCGATATTTCCGCGCTGACCGGCGGCACCTCGATTGTCAGCCTGTCCGGCAACGGCACGGTCTCGCTCGGCGCCAACACGCTGACGCTGTCGAACGGCGGCACCTTCGCCGGCGCGATCGGCGGCACCGGCGGGCTCACGATCTCGGTCTCGGCCGGAACGGAAACCCTGTCCGGCACCAACACCTATAGCGGCACGACGACGATCAATTTAGGCGCCGGCCTCGCGTTGTCGGGCGCGGGTAGCATCGCCAACTCGGCGGTCGCCGCCGAAGGTACCTTTAACATCGCCAATTCCTCCGGCGGGGTTTCGATCGTTTCGCTGTCGGGAGCCGGCGGTGTCGTAACGCTGGGCGGCAATACGCTGACGCTGTCGAACGCAGGGGGCACCTTCTTCGGCGCGATCGGCGGCACCGGCGGGCTCACGATCTCGGCCGGAACGGAAACCTTGGGCGGCACCAACACCTATAGCGGCGCGACCACGATCAATGGCGGCCTGCTCACGGTTACAGCGAGCGGCAGCATCACGTCGAGTGTTGCAGTCAGCGCCGGCCAGTTCACCGACGCCGGTTGGGTGACGGGCAATGTCACCAGCAACGCCGGCACCGTCCTGGTCGATAGCATCGGCACCTGGACCGGTAATGTGACCGCTAACGCCGGCACCATCACCAACAACGGCATCTGGGGCGGTGACGTCGGCGCCAACGCATCGACGGGCACGATCACCAATAACCTGACATGGAACGGCAACGTCACCGGCAACGCCGGCACCATCATCAATGCCGCGGTTGGGACCTGGATCGGCGCCGTTAATGGAAACTCGGGTGCCATCACCAACAACGGGGTGTGGGCTGGCAACGTTGTGTCGAACGCCGGCACCATCACCAACAATCTGATCTGGACCGGCACCGTGTCGAACGCCGGCACGTTCAACAACAATGCGGGCGCAACGCTCTCCGGGCTGTTGACCAATACGGCGGGTGTCACCACCGACAACGGGGCATTGAACGGCGGCGCGACCGTGACCGGGGGAATGCTCACCGGCACGGGGTCCGTCACCACGCTGACGATGTCCGGCGGCATCTTCGCCCCTGGCAATGGCACGCCGGGCTCGTCGATGACGGTCAGCGGCAGTCTCGCCTTCCAGTCCGGCGCGTTTTATCTGGTTCAACTCAATCCGGCGACCTCGTCATTCGCCAACGTGACAGGCACGGCAACGCTCGGCGGCGCTACCGTCAACGCGATCTACGCCAGCGGCAGCTATGTCGCCAAACAATACACCATCCTCAGCGCCGGAAGCGTGAGCGGCAATTTCAGCTCGCTGGTCAACACCAACCTGCCGTCCGGCTTCAAGTCGAGTCTCAGTTACGACTCCGCCCACGTATTCCTCGATCTCGCATTGAATTTCACGCCGCCACCTCCGGGGCCGAACTTCGGCGGCGGGCTTAGTATCAATCAGCAGAACATCGCCAATACGCTGACCAATTTCTTCAATGCCACCGGCGGTATTCCGATGGTGTTCGGCGCGCTGTCGCCGGGTGGGCTATCACAAGCCGCCGGAGAGACGGCCACCGGATCGCAACAAACGACCTTTAACGCGATGACGCAGTTCATGGGCGTGATGACCGATCCGTTTATCGGCGGACGCGGCGACGGCCTCACGGCCGGTTCGAGCGCGACGCCGTTCGCGGAAGAGATCGATGCCGCCAACGCCTATGCGGCGCAAGACCCCGCGCGCAGCAAAAGCGAGCGCGATGCCTACGCCGCGATCTATCGCAAGGCACCGGCAATGGCCGCTCCGTTCGATCCGCGCTGGAGCGTGTGGGCGGCCGGCTTCGGCGGCTCGCAGAGCACCAACGGCAATGCGGCGCTGGGATCGAACAGCACGACCAGCAGCATCGCCGGCACCGCGGTGGGCGCGGACTACATTTTTTCGCCGCGCACCATCGCGGGATTTGCCCTGGCCGGCGGCGGCACCGGCTTCAGTGTCGCCAACGGCGGCTCTGGCCACTCCGATCTGTTCCAGGCCGGCGCCTATCTGCGCCACACCAATGGACCGGCCTATATCTCCGCCGCGCTCGCCTATGGCTGGCAGGACATCACGACCGACCGCACGGTCACGGTGGCCGGCTTCGACCAGTTGCAGGCGCGATTCAACGCCAACGCCTTCTCCGGCCGCGTCGAAGGTGGCTACCGTTTTGTCTCGCCCTGGATCGGCGGCATCGGCATCACGCCTTACGCAGCAGCGCAGTTCACGACCTTCGATCTGCCGGCCTATGCCGAGCAGGCGACCGTCGGCTCCAATGCGTTCGCGCTGGCCTATAATGCCAAGGACGTCACCGACACGCGCAGTGAACTCGGCATTCGCACCGACAAATCCTGGGCGATGCAAGGCGCGATCCTGACGCTGCGCGGCCGTGTGGCCTGGGCGCATGATTTCGATCCGGATCGCTCGATCGCCGCGACCTTCCAGGCCCTGCCGGGCGCCAGCTTCGTCGTCAACGGCGCGGCGCAGGCGTCTGACTCGGTGCTGACCACCGCGTCAGTGGAGACGAAGTGGATCAACGGCTGGTCCGCCGGAGCGACCTTTGAAGGCGAGTTCTCCAATGTGACGAGCAGCTACGCCGGCAAGGGCGTCGTTCGGTACGCTTGGTAACCGGCCACTTCCGAGTTTGGCACTTTTCGGACGTCCTTAACGCGCTGACAGCACTGGCCTGTTTCGATCTTCAGTGGCCTCATTTGAAAATCGCAGTGGCCTGGTTTGAAAATGAGAACGTTAGAAGAACCGGGTGTTCTCCAGTGGAGCACCTTCAGGTTTAGGTCTGTGGTCAAACTGATGGGTTTGACCGATCGCGGACATGCTGTCTTGACAGGCACACTTATTTCCCGGCCATAGAATCAGTTCGAGATATCTAGGCTCGGACTCGAATTCCTCGAGAGGTCGCATGATTTCTTCATCCCTGGTCCCGATGGAAGGGCGTCCGCGGTCGCTCAACCCGGTTTTGCTTCGCTTCGCTGATCCCACGCTGGAACGGCGCTATCGCGATGATCGGCGGCATTTCCGGCTTAACGCTTTTAGGGTGAGCGCAATCTCCGGGGCGGCGATCTGGCTGTTATTCACGTTGTTGAACAGCTTCACCATTCAAGACTCGTCGCTGCCTTTGCTTTACGTTCGGCTCGGCGGAATGGTCGGGTTATTGCTGCTCTATGCCGCGAGCTTCACGGTCAGGCCGGGGCCCTGGATCGAGGCGGCCGGCTTCGCGGCGCTTGCCGTCAACATCGGCCTGCTTACGCTGGTGCTCGTTTTTATGTCACCCATCTCATTGCCGTATTATCCGCCGTCGGAAGTCTATCCGGTGTTGGCGGTCGTTTCGTTCGTTCTTTGCGGCGTCTCGTTCGTTGAGGGGGTTGTGCTGGCGGCCGGGACGATCTGCTTTTTCTTCTTCGCGGTAACCGTTTTGTGGCCGGAACCCGGTCTGCTCGTTCTCTATCATTTCGCCTGGGTATTCAGCGTAATCGTCTTTGTCGGGGTGGGCTCCTACATGCTCGATCGGACTCAGCACCTGGCTTGGCTGCAGGGAATGGACCTCCAGAATGCTGAGAACCAGGTGCGAACCTTGCTGCACAACGTGCTGCCGCCGTCGATCGCAGCGCGCAAGCTCGCCGGCGAGGCCCCGATCGTCGACAACTTTTTTGAGGCCAGCCTGCTATTCGCGGATGTGGTCGGTTTTACCTCGCTCTGCGCCCGGCTGGACTCGACGCAAGTGGTAGCGATGCTCGGTGATTTGTTTAGTCGCTTTGACGCTATCATCGCGCAGCATGGTCTGGAGAAGATCAAGACTATCGGTGATTGTTACATGGCCGCTGCCGGCGTCCCCCATCCCTTTCCCGGACACCTCAATCGACTGGCACAGGCGGCCCTGCAGATGCTGGCCGAGGCAAACCGCACCCGCGCACCTGACGGCAGCCAAATCGCCATCCGGATCGGGATGCATGCTGGACCGGTGACGGCAGGCGTAATCGGTGAGGCGAAATTCATTTTCGACGTCTGGGGCGATACCGTGAATACGGCAAGCCGAATGGAGAGCCACGGCGCCGCCGGACGCATCCAGGTGACTGACACGGTTCGCGCGGCGCTGGCGCACGACTATGATTTCGCGGGCCCGCACGTTATCGACGTGAAGGGCAAGGGACCAACACAAGGGTGGTTTCTGCATTTGCCCGCGCATCAACCGGAACCTGAGATCGGGGTGCGGTTGAATGCCGCTGGGTAGCGACCGAACAAGGGCAGGCAACTCCCTGCGGAGTTCGTGGCGGGAAGGGCTCACCCTAGAGGAACAGCCGTTAGACGACCGCGGTTCAGACACTGAGCCGAAATGCCGCGTCCCTTCGAATAATGGCTGCGCGTCGGGCGACGAACGTGACCAAATCGTTCATCGCACGACGTCTGACCCGAGGGAGGAGCCCGCTGCGTTAGCAGCGCACGCCGGAATCTGTGCGCGGGCCTTCCCTGATGCGCCTCGTAATAACGACCCAGGATTTCGAGGCGTCAGTGATGGAATCGCGAACCTCAACCCGTGGCACTGCTCTTCATCGCCGCCTCGAACTTCTCGCCGAACTCGGCGAGTTCGTCGGCGGCGAGATCGCTGACCGCCCAGTAGTTCAATCCCCGATCGCTCCAGCGCCGGATATTGAATCCCTGGATCGTCTCCATTTTGGCGGCGCGGCTTTCGGTGCTGGCGGTCTGGGCGACGAACAGATTGATGACGTGCTGGCGCCGGCGATACACGATGGCGCCGACGGCGCGGGCATCGACATAATCGAGCCGGCCGCCGATCAGCGTGAAGCCTTGCGCGGTGAGATCGATCACCGGCGGCGCCACGTCGAGTTTGCCGTTGAACCACGGCTTCACCGTGTGCTGGTCGGTGGAAACCACGTCGGTGAGATGACCCGCCTGCAGCGAGCGCAGATGCGCCGAGACGATCTCCGAGTTGATGCGCGTTTCGTCGTCGTTGCGCAGCACGATGGCGACAAGCCCGGTCGCTGCGATCGCCGACACCGCCGATCCCATCGCAAAGCCCCTCAGCACCGAACGCCGGTTCGGCGCCCGCGTTGGCGTTTGCGGCAGCGAAGCCTCGATGCGCCGGCGCAGCCCGGGCGGAGCCACATAGCGCAAATCGGCGCCCGCGATCGCCTGGCTCAGCTCGCGTATAGGCAGCAAGCTGCGCGGCGCAAGCCGGGCAGCCTGCGATATGGTGTTCGACCTCGCGTGCGTGGCCGGCGTCGAGTTCGCCGTCGAGCAGCGCATGCAGAAGGATTTCAGCCTCGTCGCAGGTCATTTCGGTTGCTCCTCTTCCGCCATCCATGCCGATCGCAGCATGGCGCGGGCGCGGGCGAGGCGGGACATCACGGTGCCGACCGGCGCATCCGACGACATCGGCGATTTCGCGATAGGAAAGATTTTGAATTTCACGCAGCACCAAGGTCTCCCGGAACGGTTCGGCCAGCGCGGCGACCAGCCGCCGGATCGTGTCGGCGTCCCAGCGGCGCAGCATCTGGCCCTCCGGCGTTTCCGGCGCGTCATGCCACAGCGGCGTTTGCGCCGCGTCATCGGGCACCTCGTCGAGCGCGCTGGTCGGGCGAACCCGCGCGCCGGGCAAATTCGGCGCGGCAGACATTGCGCAGGATCGCGAACAGCCACGGCTTCATCGCCGGCCCGCGATAGCTGTCGAAATGCTTCAGCGCGCGCAGATAGCATTCCTGCACCGCGTCCTCGGCGTCATCAGCGTCGCGAAGCAGATAGCGCGCCAGCGTATAGGCGTCGTCGAGATAGCGGAAGTGCGGCGTCGCGAAAACGCCGCGCCTTCTCGGGATCCTCGTTCCGAAGTGGTGACCGGCATCGCTTCCTGCCCGGCTTTTGCGGAAAATGCGCATGCCCGGCCGGCTTCGATCCACCGGCCGGGCATGGTTGTGATGCCTTGATTTCGCCCGCTACTCAACCTTGATCGTCCCGGTCATATGCGGATGCAGCGAACAAAAATACGTGTAGTCGCCGGCTGCGGTGAAGGTGAACGAATAGCTGTCGTCGGTATCCAGCGCCTTCGACCGGAACTTTCCCGCCGAGACCACGATATGCGGAATGTCATCGTGATTTTTCCAGGTGACGGTGGTGCCGACCTTCACCGTCAGCTCAGCCGGCGCAAAGGTGAAGTTGTCGATCGTGACCGTCGCCTCCTCGGCATGGGCGCTGCCGAGAGAAGAGAACATCACTGCCGTGACGGCCAGCCGAAGGCCGACGCGGCGAAGGGTTGCGTACGCCATCGTGAATTTCCTCACTTAGCCGGCAGCGGTGTGTCGATGATCGCGAGGCGCTGATCGCCGCGCTTGAAATTGACGCTGGCGACGCCGAGCAGGCCGCGAAGCTTGTCGTCGGCGACCTTCATCGGCCCGGGCGAGGGGGCGGTGCCCGGCGCCGGCTGCGGGAACGCGGTCGAGCGCGCGGTGTGGAACGTGACGTTGCCCTCGACCTTCTGCATCACCTGGTGGATGTGGCCGTTCAGCACCGTCACCGAGCCGAAACCCTTGAGGTAATCCAGCGCGCGGGCGCCGTCGTCGGTGCCCCAGCCCCACTCCGGATAGATCGTCCACAGCGGGATATGCGCGAACACCACGATCGGGGTCGATTTCGAGCGTCCCTTGAGGTCCTGCTCCAGCCATTCGAGCTGTTCGGCGCCGAGATTGCCGAGGCCGCCGGCCTTGAGGTTCACCACATTGACGAGGCCGATGAAGTGGACGCCGCTGGCGTCGAACGAATACCAGCCGGCGCCCTGTGCGCCGCGCCCGTAGCGCTCGCGATAGAACTTGACCTCTTCATCGAGGAAGTCGTGCTCGCCCGGCACGTAATGCACGTCGAGCCTGGCCTGCGAAATGATGCGGTCGGCGTCGTCGAACTCGGACGCCTTCGACAGATGGCTGATATCGCCGGTGTGGATCATGAACGCCGGCTTGATCGGCATCGACCTGATCTTGCCGATCGCCTCCTCGAGGGTGCCGAGCGCATTCGGATTGGCCGGCTTGTCGAAGCCGACATGGCTGTCGCTGATCTGCAGGAAGGTCATGCCGGCAGGCTCGGCCGCCTGCGCGGAACCGACCAGTCCCAGCGAACGGGGCACGCCGCCCGAAATGGTCCAGAGCACGCCGGTGCCGGTCCAGGTCATGCATTCCAGCACCCGGCGCCGGCTGACGCCCGAGCCTTCATTTCGGCCTTGATCCTTGTGGTCGTGATCGAACTCGCTCATCGCCAGTCTCCATGGACCCTTGATTGGGTTCCGGGACGTGATCGGAGGAGGGCGGGGTTTATTCCCGGATTTTGAGCGCCTGGCGGAAAAGCCGGCGCCGGCGCGATGACGATTCCGTGACCCTTAAGGGCGGGACGCGCCGGCCGTAAGCGTGGGAGTTGCGTTTGGCCCCTGTCAAAAGGGACGGCTTTTTTCTGTCTTATCGCGAATCCCCGAGGATCATCGCGGCGCCTTTTTCGGCGATCATCGCGGTCGGGGTATTGGTATTGCCCGAGGTGATCGTCGGCATCACGGAGGCGTCGACCACGCGAAGTCCGGCCAGTCCGTGAAACCGCAGGCGTTCATCGACCACGGCCATCGGATCGCGAGGCCGCGCCCATCTTGGCGGTGCCGACGGGATGAAAGATCGTGGTGCCGATATCGCCGGCGGCTTTCGCCAGCGACGCATCGTCGTCGCCGACCGCGGGGCCCGGCAGAAATTCCTGCGGGTGATAGGCCGCGAGCGCCGGCTGCTTCATCAGCCGCCGCGTGGTGCGGATCGCGTCGGCGGCGACCTCGCGGTCCTCGTCGGTCGACAAATAATTCGGCGCGATCGAAGGCGCCTGATCGGCCAGCGCCGAGCGAATCCGCACGGTGCCGCGCGAGGTCGGTTGCAGATTGCAGGCGCTGACCGTGATCGCCGGGAAAGCGGTGCAGGGGATCGCCGAACTTGTCGAGCGACAGCGGCTGCACATGGAACTGGATATTGGCGCGCTCGCGGCGCGGGTCCGAGCGGGTGAAAATTCCGAGCTGCGACGGCGCCATGGTCAGCGGACCGCGGCGGCGGAAGGCATAATCGAGGCCCATCAGGCCGCGCCTTAGCAGCGAATAATAAGTCTCGTTGAGGGTGCGAACGCCCTCGACCTTGTAGATCGCGCGCTGCTGCAGATGATCCTGCAGATTGCGCCCGACGCCCTGGCGGTCGAGCACCGTCTCGATCCCGAGCGGCGCCAGCCAGTCCGCCGGTCCGATGCCGGAGCGATGCAGCACCTGGGTCGATCCGATCGCGCCGGCGCACAGGATGACTTCGCCTGTGGCGCGGGCCTCGACGGTTTCGCCGCCCTGAATGAAGCGCACGCCGACGGCGCGGCCTTGCTCGACAATCAGGCGGTCGACCAGCACGTCCTTTTCGAGACGCAGGTTGGGACGCTTCAACGCCGGCTTGAGGAAACCGCGCGCGGAAGACCAGCGTCGGCCGCGCTTCTGGTTGACGTGGAAATAGCCGACGCCCTCATTGTCGCCGGTGTTGAAATCCGCAATCTTCGGGATCCCCATTTGCTCCGCCGCATCGCCGACCGCGTCCAGGATGGCCCAGGACAGCCGCGGCGCCTCGATCCGCCAGCCGCCACCGGTGCCGTGATGCTCGCTGTCGCCGAGAAAATGATCCTCCAGCCGGCGGAACGCGGGCAGAACGTCGTCCCAGCCCCAGCCCGTCGAGGCCGAGCTGACGCCAGTGGTCGTAGTCGGCGGCCTGTCCGCGCATCGAGATCATCGCGTTGATGGCGGAGGAGCCGCCGATCACCTTGCCGCGGGGATAGGCCAGCGAGCGGCCGTTGAGGCCGGGTTCCGGCTCGGTCCGGAACATCCAGTCCGAACGCGGATTGCCGATCGCGAAGAGGTAGCCGACCGGGATGTGGAACCAGATCCAGTTGTCGTTGCCGCCGGCCTCCAGGATCAGTACCCGGTTCCTGGGATCGGCCGACAGCCGGTTGGCGACGATGCAGCCGGCGGTGCCCGCGCCGACGACGATATAGTCGAAATCACCTTCAAGCCGCTTCATAAGCCGTCACCGCGCTGCCCATCTCGACGCTGAAGGCCATAGCGTTGCGTTCGCCCGCTGTACAGCGGGAGGAGAGAGTTGGGCAGACACCAAGTGCGTGCTAAACAAAGGTTACATTTGACCCTCACCGAGACTTTTCATGCCCATCATCAATCGTGTCGCCGATCTGCAACCCGATATTCAGGCCTGGCGCCGGGATATCCATGAACACCCGGAACTGCTGTACGACGTGCATCGCACGGCGGCCTTTGTCGCGGACCGCTTGAGGGAATTCGGCTGCGACGAAGTCGCGACCGGTCTCGGCCGCACCGGCGTGGTCGGCGTCATCAAGGGCCGCAAGCCGGCCGGCGCAGGCGATATCAAGGTGATCGGGCTGCGCGCCGACATGGACGCGCTGCCGATCGAGGAGGACACCCATCTGCGCTTACGCCTCCAAGACGCCGGGCAAGATGCACGCCTGCGGCCATGACGGGCATACCGCGATGCTGCTCGGCGCGGCGCGTTATCTCGCCGAGACCAGGAATTTCGCCGGCGACGCCGTCGTGATCTTTCAGCCGGCGGAAGAGGGCGGTGCGGGCGCCGCCGCGATGATCAAGGACGGTCTGATGGACCGTTTCGCCATCGATCAGGTCTATGGCATGCACAATGGTCCCGGTATTCCGGTAGGTTCGTTCGCCATCCGGTCCGGTCCGATCATGGCCGCGACCGATGCCATCGATATCCGGATCGAGGGTCTGGGCGGGCATGCGGCGCGTCCGCACAAATGCATCGATTCGGTTCTGGTCGGCGCGCAGCTGATCACGGCCTTGCAATCCATCGTCTCGCGTACCGTCGATCCCCTGGAAGCGGCGGTCATTTCGATCTGCGAATTCCACGCCGGCAACGCCCGCAACGTCATCCCGCAAACCGCCGAACTCAAGGGCACCGTCCGGACCCTGACCGCGGAAGTGAGGCAACTGGTCGAGAAGCGGGTGCGCGAGGTCGTCGCAGGCGTGGCGCAGATGACCGGCGCCAGGATCGAGCTGGACTACGAGCGCGGCTATCCGGTCGTGGTCAACCATGCCTCGCAGACGGATTTTGCGACGCAGGTGGCGAAGGAAATTGCCGGCGACGCCAACGTTCACGACCTGCCGCCGCAGATGGGGGCGGAGGATTTCGCCTATATGCTGGAGCAGCGGCCGGGTGCGTTTATCTTCTGCGGCAACGGCGACAGCGCCGGGCTGCATCACCCCGCCTACAATTTCAACGACGACGCGATCGTGTTCGGCACGTCGTACTGGGTCAAGCTGGTCGAGAACACGCTGGCGGCGTGATCGCTGCCTTGTCCGGGATGCGGTGCAGCGCCGCTTTGGCGGTGCACCGCAGGGCCGGGGCCCGGATTCGCAAGCCGACCGCCTAAAGTATCCGCGAAAACAGCAGATACAGGGCGCCCGAAAGGATCATCGCGGCCGGCAGCGTCAGCACCCAGGCGAGCGCAATGTTGCGGATCGTCGACCATTGCAGCCCGGAGCCATTCGCCGCCATCGAGCCGGCGATGCCGGACGACAGCACGTGCGTGGTTGAAACCGGCAGGCCGTATCCGTCGGCTGCCGCAATCGTGGCGGCTGCGGTGATTTCGGCGCAGGCGCCCTGGGCGTAGGTGAGGTGGGTCTTGCCGATCTTTTCACCGACGGTGACGACAATGCGCTTCCAGCCGATCATGGTGCCAAGGCCGAGCGCGATAGCGACCGCGATCTTCACCCAGGTGGGAATGAATTTGGTCGCGCTGTCGAGCGAGCCCTTGTAGCGGTTGAGGGTGGCAACGTCATCGCCGTTGAGTTCGCTTTCCTTGTCCTTCATCAGGAAGCGGATCGCCTCGGAAACCAGGTACATGTCGTTACGGGTGTTGGCGACGAGATCGGCGGGGACCTTCGCCAGCGATCCGTACTGGGTGACCTGATTGCGGATGTCGCGCACCAGAACCGCCAGTGACGGGTAGGTGCCTTCGTTGATCTGGTGTTCGGCGACATAGTTGGTCACTGCCGGCCGCGGATTGCCCAGGACATTGTAGCCGGCAGCCTTGCTATCGATCACCTTGCTCGCGGCGGTCGAATTCGCCTCGAACTGCTGGATCTGGCTATCGGGCAGCGCCCGGTTGAGCGCATAGGCGGTCGGCACCGTGCCGATGAGAATGAGCATGATGAGGCCCATGCCCTTCTGGCCGTCGTTGGAACCATGGAAGAAGCTGACCAAAGTGCAGGTCAGGATCAGGATGCCGCGGATCCAGATCGGCGGCGGCTGATCGCCCTTCGGTTCGGCGAACAGCGCCGGGGTTGCGCGCAGCATCACCGTCTTGAGGACGAACAGCAGCAGCGCCGCCAGCGCGAAGCCGAACAGCGGCGACAGCAGCAGCGCCTTGCCGATATTGGCGGCCTGCGACCAGTCCACGCCGGAGGTGCCGTCACGGCCGCGCAGCAGGGCGTTGGTGATGCCCACACCCATGATCGATCCGATCAAGGTGTGGGAGCTCGATGCCGGCAGCCCGAAATACCAGGTTCCGACATTCCAGACGATGGCGGCGATCAGCAGGGCGAATACCATGGCGAAGCCCGCGCCGCTGCCGACCTGCAGGATCAGCTCGACCGGCAACAGCGACACGATGCCGAAGGCGACCGCGCCTGACGACATCAGGACACCGAACAGATTGAACATGCCCGACCACACCACGGCGATGTTGGCAGGCAATGAGCGCGTGTAAATCACGGTGGCGACGGCATTGGCGGTGTCATGAAAGCCGTTGACGAACTCGAAACCGAGCGCGATCAGCAATGCGACGAAAAGCAGAAGATAAGGCAGATAGGATGTGACCCGCGTGCCGGTGGCATCGACGTCGGCGTAGATGCTGTAGGCGACGAACAGCAGCGCTGCGGCCACCACCCCCATGTAGATGATCCCGGTCAGCGGATGAAGGCCGCCGTCAAGATTTGGACCTTTGTGGCGGGCGGGCTCGATCGAGCCAGGTAACGCAACGTCGCTCATGGGATATGCTCCAAAATCCAATGCCCGGAGTTTGCTTGATGCATGTGACAGGGGCGTGAAACGGCTGGGGACAACGGTTGCGCCGGGCTGCGAGCGCAACGGGCCGGGCGAAATCCTTCCGCCAATCGGCCGTCATCCGACCGGCTTGCCGGCGCCAGTGTCCGCGAAGCGGCTTTCGGCGCTCCTTTTTGAAATCCCTGGAACATTGCTCATGAGGTGACGTTGAGGACGCGGGGGGAACATCCCGTATCTCATTATACGTCTCACCCGATGGAGTGCGTCATGGCTGCAAAGGACAAAGACCTCAACGATCTCTTCCTCGACACCCTGAAGGACATCTATTTCGCCGAAAAGCAGATTTTGAAGGCGCTGCCGAAGATGGCGAAGGCGGCCCAGTCCAGCAAGCTGCGCGCGGCGTTCGAAAAGCACCATGGCGAGACCGAAGGCCAGGTCGAACGCCTGGAGCAGATTTTCGAATTGCTCGACGTGCCGGCGCGCAGCAAGACCTGCGATGCGATCCAGGGCATCCTCGACGAGGGCAAGGAGATCATGGACGAGTACAAGGGCTGCGAGGCGCTCGACGCCGGCTTGGTGGCGGCGGCGCAAGCCGTCGAACACTACGAAATCTCGCGCTACGGCACGCTCAAGCAATGGGCACAGCAACTCGGCATGAAGGACGCGGTCCGGTTGCTGGATCAGACCCTGCAGCAGGAAAAGAAGACCGACGAGAGCCTGACGACGCTTGCGGAAGCCGAGGTAAACCTCGCCGCGGCGGCTTGAGTTCCGTCGTGTTCCGGACGCGGTGCAGCGCCCCTTCGCGCCGCACCGCAGAGCCGCGACCCACGAGAAACGCGTTCAGGTAATATGACCCGGATCAGCAGCGCACTACGCCGCAAAAGCGGGCGTTGCGCAGCATTCGGGGCACGCCACTAGGCCGCGCGCGCCGATTTTCGCAGTAGCTCCGCGGCAATTTTCAAATCATCGACCAGGCGTTGGTATTCCCGCGCCCTGGCGTCCGCATCGGGCAGCCGCAACAGATAGGACGGATGTACCGTCACCAGCGCCTTGATCCCGTCATCGAGATCGATCAGCCGCCCGCGATTTTTGTTGATGGGCGTGATTTTCCCGAACACGCATTGCGCCGCGGTGGCGCCCATCGCCACCACCAGATCAGGTTTGATCGATGCCAGTTCGCGTTCGTACCATGGCCGGCAGGCCCTGATCTCCGGCGTATTCGGCTTCTGGTGCAGGCGGATTTTGCCGCGGCTGACGAACTTGAAATGTTTCACCGCATTGGTGACGTAGACTTTTGGCCGCGCGAGGCCAGCGTCCTGCAGTGCGCGGTCGAGCATTTGTCCCGCCGGTCCCACGAACGGTTTGCCGGCAAGGTCTTCCTTGTCGCCGGGCTGCTCGCCGACCAGCATCACTTGCGCGTGCGGCGGGCCTTCGCCGAACACAGTCTGGGTGGCCTCTTTCCAGAGATGACAGGCGCGGCAGCGGCTCGCCTCTTCGCGCAGGGTTTTGAGGGTTGCCATGGGACGTTTTCCGGACCGCCATTTACGAATGTCATTGCCGTGCGCGGGGCTAATGCGGGCAGGCCGCTGCGGGTTCCTTCGATCCCATTGGGATTGCTCACGAAAAACTTGAACCTCAATCCCGATTGACTCTCTCGGCCCTATTAGCTTTATATTAGAACATAGCATGAACAAATGAGCTGGCCGCGGGTTCACTTTCAGAGAACCTGTGACGGCCCAACCTCCTGAAGGAGCGGCGCGCATGACCGGCGCACGCACGAGCACGCTTGCGGCCTTGCGCGGCCGCATCGAGCGCATCGAGGCGCACGGCGATGCATATACGCCGGATCGTGTGGCGCTCGGGCATGCCGCCGCGGATGCGGCGCTGCAGGGCGGCCTCGCTTTGGGGGCGATGCACGAGGTGTTTGCTGAAGCCGGTCGGCACAGCGCCGCGGCGACGGGTTTTGTCGCAGGGCTCGCAGGGCGGGTGGGCGCACGGCGGCCGCTAGTGTGGGTGCGGCAGGATTTCACCGAAATTGAATCCGGCGCGCTGTCGATGAGCGGACTGGCCGAGCTTGGTCTCGATCCCCGCTGTGTGGTGACGGTGCGCGCGGCGGACGTCGACACCGCGTTGCGGACGGCCGCCGACGCGCTGGCCTGCGATGCGCTGGGCGTCGTCGTGCTGGAACTCTGGGGCGAAGCGCGGCAGCTCGATCTCGTCGCCAGCCGCCGGCTGACGCTGGCCGCACAGATGTCGGGCGTCACCGGCCTGCTGTTGCGGGTGGCGGCCGAGCCGTCGCCCTCGACGGCGGAGACGCGATGGATCGTGCGCGCGGCGCATTCGCCGCCCGCGACGTCTTTAGTGCCTACAGCAACCTGGAACGCATGGGGCGCGCCGGTGTTCGACGCGCAGCTTGTCCGCAACCGTCATGGCCCTGTGGGGCGCTGGATCATGGAATGGAAATGTGATGAGTGCCTTTTCGAGAAACCGGCGGCGTATCCTCAGCCTGTGGCTGCCGCGCCTGCCCATCGACCGCATCAAGCGCCAGATCGCGCGCGGCAACGCCGCGCCGGCTAAAGCGTTTTCGAGCGAAACGGGTACCGGTTCGCGTGAAGAAAATGCGTCCAAACAAAACGCGTCCAAACAAAGCGCCTGCGATGATCCCAGTATTGTCGTCGCCAGGCAAAACAATGCGCTGCAGATTTTTGCCATGGACGAAGCCGCCGCGAGCCTCGGCCTTGAGATCGGCCTGTCGCTCGCCAATGCCCGCGCGGTCTGTCCGCAATTAAGGGTGTTCGATGCCGATGAAGCCGCCGATGCTCAGGCGTTGAATGCCATTGCCGACTGGTGCGACCGCTTCACCCCGCTGGTGGCGCTCGATTCCCCGCATGGCCTGTTTCTCGACATCACCGGTTGCGCCCATTTGTTCGGCGGCGAGGCCGCGATGATGCGGATGATCTGCGATGGGCTGACGCGACAGGGCTTTGCCGTCAGCGCTGCCATTGCGGGCACCTCCGTCTGCGCGCGCACGATGGCGGGCTATACCTCCGGTAAAATCATCGGTCATGGTGAGGAAGCCGAAGCGATAAAACCGCTGCCGGTGTTAGCGCTCGGCGCCGACGATGCCATCACCCGCGGCCTGCGTCGCGCCGGGCTGAAAACCATCGGCGATGTCGCCTGCCGCGCGCGTCACGAAATCACCGCAAGATTCGGCGCCGGCTTCACATCCCTGCTGGAACAGGCGTTGGGGCAAAGCGATGCGCCGATCAGCCCGCGCAAGCCGCTGCCGGATTACATCGTGGAGAAGCGTTTCGCCGAGCCGGTGGCGACCGAAGGCGTGATATCCGCGACTTTATCACAGCTGGCGCAGATGCTGGTCGTGGCGATGGCGCAGCAGGGCAAGGGTGCGCGGCGGCTGGAAGCGAGTTTCTTTCGCACCGACGGCGCGGTTCGCGCCATTGTCGTGGACACCGGACAACCCGTGACAAAGGGCGAGGTGATCGACCGCCTGTTTCGCGAGCGGCTCGATGCACTGAGCGATCCGCTCGATCCCGGTTTCGGCTTCGATCTCATCCGCCTGTCCGCCAGCCGCACGGAAATCGTCGTGCAGCAGCAGCGCGATCTCGATGCCAATGTGCACGACAATGACGAACTGGCCGCCTTGATCGACCGTATCGCCGCGCGCGTCGGCGGCCGGCGCGTGGTCGTGCACCTGCCGCAGGACACCCATATTCCGGAGCGCGCGGTGATGGCGGCGCCGGCGCAGCATCATCTTGCCGCAGCTGTGCAGGCGGTCTGGCCGGAACGTGTGGAAAGCGAGCCGCCGTTGCGGCCGCTACGGCTGTTCGAGAAGCCGGAGCCCATCAAGGTGCCTTTTGCCACGGTTCCTGATGGACCTCCGCACCAATTCACATGGCGGCGTGCAACCCATGCGGTGGTACGGGTAGAGGGCCCTGAACGGATCGCCATGGAATGGTGGAAGCCCAGCGGCCAGGCCCTGACGCGCGATTATTTCCGTATCGAGGACGAGGATGGATTGCGCTTCTGGATTTACCGCGATGGGCTTTACGGTAGCGAACTGATCACGGAGGAGGGCAAGCCGGTTCCTTCCAATTGGTTCGTGCATGGACTGTTCGCATGAATCTTCCTGCTTACGCCGAAATCGGGATTATGACGAATTTTTCGTTCCTGCGCGGCGGTTCGCATCCGCAGGATTACGTGCATCGGGCGAGCGAGCTGCGTCTTCCCGCCATCGGCATCGCCGACCACAACACGCTGGCCGGCGTGGTGCGGGCCTACAAGGAACTCGGCAATCCCGAGATCAAATACAAACCAAAACTGCTGATCGGTTCGCGCCTTGTCTTCATGGACGGCACCCCGGACATTCTGGTCTATCCGCACGACCGCGCGGCTTACGGCCGGCTATGCCGGTTACTGACCCGCGGCAAGCGGGGGGACGATACCGAGAAGGGCGAATGCCATCTGGCACTCGATGACCTCTTGGAATTCGCCGAAGGGCAGCTTCTGGTACTGACGCTGCCGCATCGCTTCGAGACAGCAAAAGTACTTGGAGTTCTGGATCGCTTGCGATGCAGTCGCGCGGATGGGGTGTGGCTTGGCGCGAGTCTTTTGTACCGCGGCGATGACAAGCGCCGTCTGGCGCGGCTGCATCGCATCGCCGCGACCGCCCGCGTGCCGCTGCTGGCGACCAACGAGGTGCTATATCACCATCCCGTCCGCCGCCCGCTGCAGGATGTGCTGACTTGTATCCGCGAGAAGACGACCATCGATGCCATCGGCAGGCGTCTTGAGGCCAATGCCGAACGCTATCTCAAGCCCGCGGCCGAGATGGCGCGGCTGTTTCGCGATGTGCCCGAGGCGGTCGCGGAAACCATGCGGTTTGCGAACCGCATCACGTTTTCACTGGATCAGCTCAGATATCAATACCCCGACGAGCCGGTGCCGCCGGGCAAGACCGCGCAGCGTCATCTGGAAGATTTGACCTGGCAGGGTGCGCATAAAAAATTCCCGATCCGGATTTCACCCAAGACCAAAAAGGTCCTGCACAAAGAACTGCGCCTGATCAGGAAACTAAAATACGCGCATTATTTTCTCACCGTACATGACATCGTTCTGTACGCGCGGGGCGAAAAAATCCTCTGCCAGGGCCGCGGCTCGGCGGCGAACTCGGCGGTGTGTTATGTGCTCGGCGTGACCTCCGTCGACCCGACCAAGGTCGATCTGCTGTTCGAGCGTTTCATTTCCAAGGAACGGCTGGAGCCGCCCGACATCGACGTCGATTTCGAGCATTCGCGGCGCGAGGAGGTGATGCAATATGTCTACCGCAGATATGGCCGCCACCGCGCCGCGATTATTGCAACGGTCATTCATTACCGGCCGCGCAGCGCGATCCGCGATGTCGGCAAGGCGCTGGGGCTGACCGAAGATGTCACCGCGGCATTGGCCGATACGGTGTGGGGGAGCTGGGGCGACGGCCTCAACGACATGCAGGTCAGGCAGGCGGGTCTCGACCCCAAGAATTCGATGGTCGAACTCGCGGTCGAACTCGCCACCGAACTGATCGAATTCCCGCGGCATTTGTCGCAGCATGTCGGCGGCTATGTGCTGACCCAGGACCGGCTCGACAGCTATGTTCCGATCGGCAACGCCGCGATGGACGACCGCACCTTCATCGAATGGGACAAGGATGACGTCGACGCATTGAACATGATGAAGGTCGATGTGCTGGCGCTGGGGATGCTGACCTGCATCCGCAAATGTTTTGACCTGATCGCGCAGCATAAGGGTAAGCGTTACGAACTGGCCGACATCAAATCCAGGGATGACGACGAAGTTTATCAGATGCTGCAGAGAGGCGAGTCGCTTGGTGTCTTCCAGGTCGAGAGCCGCGCCCAGATGAACATGCTGCCGCGCCTGAAGCCGCGCACGTTTTATGATCTTGTCATCGAGGTTGCCATCGTTCGGCCCGGTCCCATTCAGGGCGATATGGTTCATCCCTATTTGAAGCGGCGCAAAATGAACCCCGAGGATATCGAATATCCTTACCCCAAGGGCGGCGATAAAAATGAGCTGCGCAAAGTCCTGCACAAGACCCTCGGCGTGCCGCTGTTTCAGGAACAGGCGATGCGGATCGCCATCGAGGCCGCGAAATTTACCTCCGAGGAGGCCAACGGGCTGCGCCGCGCGATGGCGACGTTCCGCAATGTCGGCACCATCGGCAAATTCGAAGCCAAGATGGTCGGCAACATGATCGATCGCGGCTACGACCCGGTGTTTGCGAAAAGCTGCTTCGACCAGATCAAGGGGTTCGGCAGCTACGGTTTTCCGGAAAGCCATGCCGCGAGCTTCGCACAACTCGTCTATGTCTCGTCATGGCTCAAATATTGGCATCCCGATGCGTTTTGCTGCGGCTTGCTGAATTCGCAGCCGATGGGATTTTACGCCCCGGCGCAGATTGTCGGCGATGCCCGCAAGAACGGCGTCGAGGTGCGCGAGATCGATGTGTCCTGCAGTTACGCGCAGAATACGCTGGAGGAAAAATGCGGAGATTATCACGCTGTGCGGCTCGGCTTTCGCCAGATCGACGGCTTCAAATGGGCGGACCCGGATGAGGAATTTCTGCGGAAAAAAAGCGGGAAGCCGAAGCCGGAGGATTGGGCCGAGCGTATCGTCGCGGCGCGGCAACGGCGTCCATTCACCTCGCTGGAAGATTTTGCCCGCGACACAGGCTTGCCGAAGCGCGCGCTGATCCTGCTGGCGGACGCCGATGCGTTTCGCTCCATCGGGCTCGACCGCCGCGCCGCACTTTGGGCGGTCCGGCGTCTGCCCGATGACGTCCCGCTGCCGCTGTTCGAGATTGCTGCCGCGCGCGAGCAGCCGGACGAGCATGCGCGGCCATTGCCTGTCATGCCGCTGCCGGAGCAGGTGGTCGCCGACTATCAGACCATCCGGCTGTCGCTGAAGGGCCATCCGATGGAATTTTTGCGGCCGATGTTTGCCAAAGAGCGCGTCGTCGCCTGCGCGGAGGTTTGCCATGCCAACGACAAAAAGCGTGTGCGCTGCGCCGGCGTCGTGCTGGTGCGGCAGCGGCCGGGCAGCGCCAACGGCGTGGTCTTCATGACGCTCGAGGACGAAACCGGCATCGCCAATATCGTGGTGTGGCCGCAGGTGATGGCGCAGTTTCGCAAGGAGGTGATGGGCGCGCGGCTCATCCTGGTCGAGGGCTATATTCAGAGTAGCCCGGAGCAGGTGACGCATCTGGTGGCCCAGCGCCTGTTCGACCGCTCGCACGATTTGGTCAATCTGGCCAATGACGCGCTTCGTCGCCGGCCCGTCTTGCCTTACGGCACGCCGCTCAATGACGACCGGCGCGACCATCCGGACAATCCAGCACAGAAAATCCGCCATCCGCGCAACGTCCGCATCCTGCCGCGCTCGCGCGATTTTCATTAATCGTCATTGCGAGCCAATGGGTCGCGCGAATGCGCGCCCGATGACAGGCTCCGCGAAGCAATCCATTGTGTCGCGCAAAGAAAGAATGGATTGCTTCGTCGCTTCGCTCCTCGCAATGACGGTTCGACTATCAGATACGTCATGGCCGGGCTTGACCCGGCCATCCATCCGCTTTGAAATATCTTCTGAAGCAGGATGGATACGCGGGTCAAGCCCGCGTATGACGGCTGAATAAACTGAGCAATCCCCATGCAAACACCTCGCGACATCCTCGCCGATCTCTGGACATCCGCCGGCGGCGATCCCACCGCGCTCGACGCCGTCACCCTGACCGGAGACGAGCCGCAGCTGCCGTCGTCGTTTCGTGTTGCCGCCGCGGCGCAGGCCAGCATTGCCGCCACCGGGCTTGCCGCCGCGCAGATCTGGCAATGGCGCAGCGGGCAATCGCAGAACGTCGCGGTCGACATGCGTCATGCCGTGGTCGAATGCCGCTCCGAGCGTTATTTGCGGGTCGACGGCCAGCCGCCGGGGCCGGCCTGGGACGCCATCGCCGGGATCTACAAAACCCGCGATCGACGCTTCGTGCGGCTGCACACCAATTTCAGGCATCACCGCGACGCCGTCTGCAGGGTGCTGAACTGCAAGCCGGAACGCGATGATGTCCAGGCCGCGCTGATGAAGTGGGACGGCGAGGCCTTCGAGACCGCGGCCTATGCCGGCGGCGGCGTTGTCGCGATGATGCGTTCGTATCAGGAATGGTCTGATCTGCCACACGCCAGGGCGCTGGCCGAATTGCCGCTGGTCTCGATCGAAAAAATCGGTGAGGCCGCGCCAAAACCGTGGCCTGCCGGTGATCGCCCGCTCGCCGGGTTGCGCGTGCTGGATCTGTCGCGGGTGATCGCGGGTCCGGTCGCGGGCCGCACATTCGCCGCGCATGGCGCCGATGTTCTGCTGGTCTCCGGTCCCGGTCTGCCGGCGATTCCCTGGCTTGCGATCGATACCGGCCGCGGCAAGCTGACGAGTTTTATCGAACTCAGGAGCGAGCAGGGGCGCGGCCGCTTGCGCGATCTGCTGGCGCAGGCGGATATTTTCTCGCAAGGCTATCGCCCGCGCGCGCTCGCAGCGCTTGGGTTTTCGCCGGAGGATGCCGCAAAGATCAGCCCCGGCATCGTCTACGTGTCGCTGTCGGCCTATGGCCATGCCGGGCCGTGGGCGGAACGCCGCGGCTTCGACTCGCTGGTGCAGACCGCGACCGGTTTCAATCACGCCGAAGGCCAGGCGGCCGGTGTCGACGGGCCGAAGGAATTGCCGGTGCAGATGCTCGACCACGCCAGCGGCTACCTGATGGCGTTCGGCGCGATGATGGCGCGGGCACGGCAATCGCGCGAAGGCGGCAGCTGGCACGTCCGGGTGTCGCTGGCGCAGACCGGCCGATGGCTGTGGAATCTGGGTCGCGTGGCCGACGGCCTCGCGACCGAGGATTTGAAGGGTGACGCGGTGCGAGGCTTTATCGAGGAAATCCCCTCGGGCTTCGGTCCGCTGCGCTCCGTCAGCCATTCGGCCGCGCTGTCGAAAACCCCGGCGTTCTGGGCGCGCCCGGCGATGCCGCTCGGCAGTCATCCGCCGCAATGGCCGGCGCGTAGCTGAGCTTTTGCGCCTCGTCTTTCAAAATTTTAACTTTAAACGCCCGGGCCATTGGCTTTTTAGTTTGTTTGAAACATCAAATGGGCACTATTAGCGTACCGATGAGGCAGTCATTGCCGGAATCATCGTCGATTTGACTGGGCCTCATGTTGTCGGGAATTACCAAGCAGTCGCAGATGCTTACGAGGCAACGGCTGGCCGTTGGCGCGGTCCTTGCTGGGGCTCGCCGGGGCCGGCCTGTACGGCTTCACGCATATGGGCGGGGCACCGCACGGGAATTCCGAGCTGTCGAGCCAATCCCGCAAGGGATTGCAACGCTATACGCCGACGCCGGCCGAATGGGCCAGTCTGACCATCGAGCCGGTGACCGAGCAGATTTTCCGGGCGGAGACCGTCACCGAAGGCAAGATCGCGGTCGATGAGGATCGCTCGACGCCGGTGTTCTCGCCTTACGTCGGCCGGGTCACCAAATTGCTGGCCCGGCCGGGCGAGAGCGTCACCCAGGGGCAGCCGCTGTTCGTGATTGAAGCCGCCGACACGGTGCAGGCGCAGAACGATTTCATTGCCGCCATGACCGGTTTGAACAAGGCCCAATCGGCGGTCGATCTGGCGCAGCTGCAGGACAAGCGCGCCAAGGACCTGTTCGAAGGCAGGGCGGTTCCGCTGAAGGACTATCAGCAGAGCCAGGCCACCCTGGTCCAGGCGCAGAACGACCTGCGCTCGTCGCAAACGGCGCTGGAGGCGGCGCGCGGCAAATTGCGCATCCTCGGCCTGACCGACGACGCCATATCCGCCTTTCAGGAAAAGGGCCGCATCGATCCGAATACCACCGTCTTCTCGCCGATCACGGGCACGGTTGTGCAGCGAAAGATCGGCCCCGGGCAATATGTCAGCGCCGGCGCCACCGATCCGGTGTTTGTGATCGGTGATCTCTCCACGGTCTGGCTGATCGCTTTTGTCCGCGAGACCGATGCGGCGACGGTCTCGGTGGGCCAGGAGATCGCCTTCAATGTGCTGGCGTTGCCGGGCCGGCCGCTGACGGCGCGCATCGACTATGTCTCCGCGGCGATCGATCCCGCAACCCGCCGGCTGCTGGTCCGCGCCACCGTGACCAACAAGGACGGTCTTTTGAAGCCGGAAATGTTCGCCAATGTCACGATCTATTCCGGCAAGCGATCATCCGGCGATCGGCGTGCCGAAGCGGGCGTTGATCTACGAGGGCGATCAGGTCCGGCTCTGGGTGGCGCACGAAGACAAGTCGATCGAACTGCGCCAGATCAAGACCGGTCTCACCAATGGCGACCTCGTCGAGGTCGAAGGCAATTTGAAACCGGGCGAGCGGATTGTCACCAAGGGCAGCCTGTTCATCGACCGAGCCGCATCCGGCAGCTAACCCATTTCACCCCATTGAAAGCTTCGATCTGAATGGATCGCCTTGTCGCCATTGCCGTCAATCGCCGCTATTTGATGGTGGGCCTGTTCGCGATCGTGATGATCGGCGGCCTGATCGCGTTCAAGCAGCTCAACATCGAAGCCTATCCCGATCCGACGCCGCCGATGGTCGACGTCGTGACGCAAAGTCCTGGCTTGTCGTCGGAAGAGATCGAACGCTACATCACCATCCCGATCGAAACCCAGGTCGCCGGCATCAAGAACCTGCGCACGATCCGCACCATCTCGCTGTACGGATTGTCGGACGTCAAGCTGCAGTTTTCGTTCGACTACACCTATGACGAAGCGCTGCAGCAGGTGCTGAACCGGCTGTCGCAACTGGCGCCGTTGCCGGGCAACGTGCAGCCGGGGATTTCGCCGCTCAGTGCGATCGGCGAGATCTACCGCTATCGGCTGGCCGGGCCGCCGAACTACAGCGTGCTCGACCTGAAGACGCTGCAGGACTGGGTTTTGCAGCGCCGCTTTCGCGCCGTGCCCGGCGTGATCGACGTCACCGGCTGGGGCGGCAAGACCAAGACCTATGAGCTGCAGGTCGATTTCAACAAGCTGGTCGCCTACGGCCTGACGCTGCCGCAGCTGCTGCAGTCCGTCAGCAATTCCAACATCAATGTCGGCGGTAATACCGTCAATATCGGCACGCAATCCGCCGTGGTGCGCGGCGTCGGCCTGATCCGTTCGATCGACGATCTTGCCAACACCATGGTGTCGCAGAGCGGCGGCAATCCCGTTCTCGTCAAGGACGTCGCTACCGTGACGGTCGGCGAGAAGCCGCGGCTCGGCATCGCCGGCCTCGATCAGGACGACGACATCGTGCAGGGCATCGTGCTGATGCGCCGCGGCGAGCAGAGCTCGCCGACCATTCTGCGGGTCGAGGAACTGGTGGCATCGATCAACAATTCCAGCATCCTGCCGCCGGGGGTGCGGATCGAGCGGATCTACGACCGCAAGGACCTGATCGACATCACCACCGCGACCGTGCTGCACAACATGGTGGTCGGCATTCTCCTGATCGTGCTGCTGCAGTGGATTTTCCTCGGCGATCTCAGAAGCGCGCTGATCGTCGGCGCCACCATTCCGTTCGCGCTGTTTTTTGCCGTCATCATCCTGGTGCTGCGCGGCGAATCCGCCAATCTGCTGTCGGTCGGCGCGATCGATTTCGGGCTGATCGTGGACGCCACCGTGATCATGGTGGAAGCGATCTTCCGCCGGCTGTCGCAAACCACGGCGCTTTCGGCAGCCGAGCAAAGCCATATCTCGACCGACACCGCGATGGGCATGA
The DNA here is from genome assembly GCA_963734795.1 of uncultured Alphaproteobacteria bacterium. Lineage (GTDB taxonomy): Bacteria > Pseudomonadota > Alphaproteobacteria > Rhizobiales > Xanthobacteraceae > Bradyrhizobium. Next base: position 34,885 of record CAVTIW010000001.1, on the reverse strand, counting down.
AGAACCATGCCATCCTCAGCGCCTCCGCCGACGTGTCGCGGTCGATCTTCTTCGCCGCCGCCATCATCATCGCGGCGTTCCTGCCGCTGTTCACGTTGAGCGGCGTCGAAGGCAACATTTTCGGGCCGATGGCGCGGACCTATGCCTACGCGCTGGCCGGCGGCCTGCTGGCGACCTTCACGGTCACGCCGGCATTGAGCGCGATCATCCTGCCGTCGCACGTCCAGGAGACCGAGACCCGGATCATGGCGTTCCTGCACCGGCTCTATGTTCCCGCGCTGAACTGGGCCGTCGGCAATCGGAAGCTGATCATGGCGGGCGCGATCGGGCTCGTGGTCATGACCGTCATGCTCGGCCGGCTGCTGGGACTGGAATTCCTGCCCAAGCTCGAGGAGGGCAATCTCTGGATTCGCGCGACCTTGCCGCCGACCATCTCGCTGGAGACGGGCAACGCCTATGTCAACGAGATGCGCAAGCTGATCCGCAGCTTTCCCGAGGTGGAAGCGGTGGTGTCGCAGCATGGCCGCCCCGACGACGGCACCGACGCCGCGGGCCTGTTCAACGCCGAGTTCTTCGCGCCGCTGAAGCCGGTCAGCGAATGGCCGGGTACCCATGACAAGGATGAACTGACCGCGCAGATGCTGGCGAAATTGCAGGACAAGTTTCCCGGCGTCGAGTTCAATTTCTCGCAGTACCTTCAGGACAACGTTTCCGAAGCCGTATCCGGCGTGAAGGGCGAGAACTCGATCAAGCTCTACGGCAACGATCTGCAGGCGCTCACCGAGACCGCCAACCAGATCAAGTCGGTGCTGGCCACCGTGCAGGGGATTACCGATCTGGCGGTGTTCACCTCGCTCGGCCAGCCCACCATCCAGATCGATATCGATCGCGCCAAGGCTGCCCGTTACGGACTCGCCCCCGGGCGACATCAACGCCACCATCAAGGTGGCGATCGGCGGCGACACCGCCGGCGATCTCTATGAACCCGGCAGCGACCGCCATTTTCCGATCATCGTCCGCCTTGCGCCCGAATATCGCAAGACCGCCGAGGCGATCCAGCATCTGCGCATCGGTGCGCCCGGACCGAACGGCACCATCACGCAGATACCCCTGAGCGAAGTTGCCTCGATCAACCTGGTCTCGGGTGCGGCGTATATCTATCGCGAACAGCAGGAGCGCTATCTGCCGATCAAGTTCTCGGTGCGCGAACGTGACCTCGGCGGTGCCGTCCGGGAAGCCCAGGAAAAGGTCGCCGCCCAGGTCAAGCTGCCGCCGGGATCGCGGATCGAATGGGTCGGCGAGTTCGGCAATCTGCAGGACGCCATCAAGCGGCTCTCGATCGTGGTGCCGATCAGCCTCGCGCTGATCGCGGTGCTGCTGTGGTTCAATTTCGGCTCGATGATCGACACGCTGCTCGCCATGAGCGTGATTCCGATGGCGATCTTCGGCGGCGTGCTCGGGCTGCTGATCACCGGCATTCCGTTCAGCGTATCGGCCGCGATCGGCTTCATCGCCCTGTTCGGCATCGCGGTGATGGACGGCATCATCATCCTGTCGCAATACAATCAGCTGATCGACGAAGGTTTTGACCGGGTGAGGGCGGTGATCCGCACCGGCGAACTGCAATTGCGGCCGGTGCTGATGACCTGCGTGGTCGCCGGCGTCGGACTGCTGCCGGCGGCGCTGTCGGCCGGGATCGGATCGCAGGTGCAGAAGCCGCTGGCGGTGGTGGTGGTCACCGGCATGATGCTGGCGCCGCTGGTCATCCTGGTGACGCTGCCGGTGCTGATCTCGTTGTTCTCGCGCCGGGCGCGATGAGGGCTGTGGGCACGCCCATGGTTATTGCCCACTCCGATTGCGGTTGACGTGATCTCCTGCGGCGACGGCGTCGATTGCCGGATTTCAGCTGTTTCCATTCGGCGGACTGCACAAGGCCGGCCACTGGCTGCGCGAGAGCGCGCAGCGGCTTCAGGCGCCGACCCTCAGAACCCGTAAAGCCGCGCCGGATTGTCGACCAGGATGGTCTTGCGGATCGCCGCATCGGGCGCCCATACCGGGAGCTGGTTGAACAACCGGCCGTCGTCGATTTGATAGAGTGGCGTCAGATCGGTCGGCTTCTTCCCGGGCGGCGTGGTCGAATTCGGGTGCGGCCAGTCGGTACCCCAGATGATGCGGTCGGAATTCGCCGCGATCAGCGCGCGGGCGAGCGGGGCCGCGTCGGGATAATCCGGCGCCAGCTTCGACGCCCGATAGGCGCCGGAGATTTTGACGTAAGCCTTGCCCGACTGCACCAGTTGGAGAAGGTCGGCAAAGCCGGGCTGTTCTGGCCCGAGTTCGCCCCGCGCGCCGCCGAAATGGTCGAACACGACCGGCACCGGGGAGGCGGCGACGAGGTCCTTGATCGCGGAGATCATGGCCAGGCTGGTGAACATCTGGACGTGCCAGTTGCGGTGCTTGACCCGTTCGACCGCGGCCTGAACACGCTGCCGCCCGACATTGGGATCGCTGACCCCGCTGGTTGCCAGATTGAGCCGGATGCCGCGAATGCCGGCCTGGTTCATGGCGTCGAGATCGCTTTCCGGCGTGTTGTCGTCGATCACGGCGACCCCGCGCGCGGTAGCACCCCGCGCCTTCATGCCGAACAGCGTGGCGGAGTTGTCCGGGCCATAGACGCTCGGCGTCACGATCACCACGCGCTCGATATGCAGCGCCTTGTGCAGCGCCGCCATCTCTTCGGGCGACGCCGGCTCCGGCGTGTAGACGCGGCCTGCGAAGAACGGAAATTTGGCGGGATCGCCGTGAATATGGGTGTGGCAATCGCAGGCGTGGGCCGGAACGTCGAAATTCACCGGCGTGGCGGGTTGGGAAGCTGCCGCAGAGGCGTTTCGATTGGGCATGGTCACTCCGGCCGCAAGCGAGGCGAGAAGAAGATGGCGTCTGGTCAGCATGGTCGGTCTCCTCTATTCCGCCGCAGCCGCTGCGTTGGCGCGCGTCATCGCCGCAGGGTCGCCGGCCGCGCGCGCGGCAAAGAAGGTGATCACGGCGCACAGCAGCGAGCAGGCGGCGAGGAAATACAGCCCCGCCTCAAAACGGCCGGTGGAATCCTTGATCCAGCCGACGATGAAAGGGCCGAAATAGCCTCCGAGATTGCCGGTGGCGTTGATCAGCGCGATCGCGCCTGCCGCCGCCGTGCCGGTGAGGAAAATCGACGGCATCGGCCAGAACGCGGCGCGCGAGCCGTAGATGCCGACGGTGGCGGCCGACATCCCGATCAGCGCCCAATAGGATGCGCCGGACCAGGCGGCGAAGGCGAGACCGAGCGCGCCCACGATGGAGGCCACGATCAGATGCCAGCGGCGCTCCTCGTTGCGGTCCGACGACCAGCCCCATGCCAGCAGGCCGACGGTGCCGATGATATAGGGGACCGAGGACACCAGGCCGGTCATCATGTTGGTGAGGCCGATGCCCTTGATGATCTGCGGCATGAAGAAGACGATGCCGTAATTGGCGGTGACGCTCATCAGATAGATCATCGACAGCGCCAGCACGCGGGGATCGGCCAGCGCGCGCAGCAGCGTCAGGCGGCCGCTCGTATTTTCAACCCGGCGGTTCTCGTCATCGATCCGGGTTTGCAGCCAGGTTTTTTCCTCTCCGGCGAGCCAGTCGGCCAGCGCCGGCCGGTCTGTCATCACTCGGAGGATGACGAAGCCAAGCAGCACGGCGGGCACCGCCTCGATGATGAAAATCCACTGCCAGCCCTTGATCCCGAGCATGCCGTCCATTTCAAGAATGGCGGCGGAGGCGACCGAGGCGATCGCATTGGCGACCGGCTGCGCGATGAACAGGGTCGAGATCACCCGGCCGCGATATTCGGACGGAAACCAGTAGGTGAAATACAGGATCATGCCGGGGAAGAACCCGGCCTCGGCGGCGCCGAGCAGGAAGCGGACGATCAGGAAGCTGGTGGTTCCCGTGACGAAAGCGGTGAGGCCGGAGATGATGCCCCAGGTGATCATGATGCGCGCGATCCAGATCCGCGCACCGACCTTTTCCAGCACCAGGTTGCTCGGAATCTCGAACAGGAAATAGCCGAAGAAGAAAATTCCGGCGCCCCAGCCGTAGATATAGGCGTTGAAGCCGAGGTCCTTGTTCATGGTCAGCGCCGCAACGGAAATGTTGCTGCGGTCGATATAGGAGATGCAGTAGGCCAGCGCGACCAGCGGCAGCAGCCGCCAGGACACTTTTGCGATCGTCCGACGTTCGATCGCCTGCACGTCCTTCGGCATGGCCATGTGTTTTCTTCCCGAAGTTCTTTGCGGCGCGCATTATTTCGCGCCTGTTGATTGCGGCCAGCGTGAACGTTTCAGGGTTTTTCTGCAAGCCGGATTTGGAGCCTGGCTTGCCCTATGCCGTCGTGCGCAAGCCGCGCGGATCACTGCCCCGATGGCGTGCGCAGGCCGTGCCAGGCGTCGCGCACCTGCTGGTAATGCACTTCGGGCAGATAGTCCGGCGTGTTGAGCGCCAGCGTCTTGACGTCGAGTCTTCCGATCGCGCTGAGCAGCGTGTAGGACGCGATCACGCGATCGCGCTGCGCGCCGATCAGCCGCGCCTTCGCCGAGATCAGATCCGCCTCCGAGTTCAGCACGTCAACCGTGGTGCGCTGGCCGCCCGGCCGCCTCCTTCTGCACGCCCTGCAGCGCGACGGTGGCAGCGCGCACCTCGGATTCCGATGCCGTCACCGCGATCTTGGCGCCTTCATTCGAGACCCAGGCGCCGATCGCCGCGGTCTTGGCCTGAATGCGAACCTGGTCGAGCACCAGCCGGCTTTGCGTGGTCAGTTCCTTGGCCTGCCGGGTCTGCGACGCCGCGGTGCCGCCATCATAGATCGGCGCGGTGACCTGGCCGATCACCGAAGCCTGATCGGTTCTGAAGGTGCTGAGGCTGGGATCCGAGTCGCTGCTGTGGCTGGCGCTGCCCTGCAGGGTGACGGTGGGCAACAGGCTGCTTTCGGCGACCCGGATCGAGGTCGAGGCGACGTCGACGTCGAAGCCTGCGGCCATGACAGCCGGATGCTCCTTGAAGGCGAGGGCGGTGGCCTCGTCGCGGCTGTGCGGCAGATACCGGTCCACGGTTTCGGCGGGACGTAGCTGCGCGGGCGGGTTGCCGATCACCTGGGTGTAGGTCGCCTGGCTGATGGCGAGATTGACCTCGGCGGCGTTCAGATCCGCAAGGCCCCGGCTCAGGCGCGCTTCAGCCTGCGAGGTATCGGTCGGTGTGACGTCGCCGGCATTGAGACGCCGCTGGGTGATGGCAAGGGTTTCGCGCAGGAATGCGACATTGGTGCGTTGCGCGTCGACCAGCGACTGATTGGCCAGCACATTGGAGTAAGCGGTGACGGCGTCGAGCAGCACGCCCTGGCCGACATTGCGCAAGGCCTCGCGGCCCGACTGCACCTGGAGTTCCGCCACCCGTACGCTGTTGGCGGTCTTGAAGCCGTTGAACAGCGTCTGCGTCACCGTCACCCCGATGGTCCATGGCTTCAGGGCGGCGGACTGGAAGGTGTTGTCCGGCAGCAGGTCGCGCACCGCCTGCAGTCCGACGCCGAGGGTGGCGACGATCTGCGGCCGGTAACCTGCCAGCGCCTGCGGCACGTTCTCGTCGGTGCCGCGCTGGCGCGCCCGCTCGGCATTGAGCTGTGGATTGGACTGATAGGCCTTGGCCAGAGCCTCGGGGAGGCTTTCGCTCCGGGCCGAGGTCGCGGCAAAACCGAGGCAGGCTGCGACGCCCACGCAAATGCCCGATCGAAGCACGCGCCTTCCCACGTGGCCAATTTTAGCGGCACGCCCAATCATGTGATCCCGCAAGCAACCCCGGCTGTCCACCCCCGCCGACGCCATCGGCACATTTACCTGTTTAGAGGGCGTGGCCGCCACAGGCAAACCATGGAGGGCGGAAACCACATGAATTCGGTCTTGCGCTGTTGCCGGTTCGTCACAGACGAATATGGCGGACAAATACGCTATAGCTGCCGGCGGCTGCGTCCGATTCCAGGCGTTGGCTGTCACAGTCCCGCCCGGGTTTGCAACTGATGCCGAAACTGTTCTCCGACCCCGAGGCGATCGCGGAGGATATCATCCGCGACGTCGGGACCAATCTGGTGGTCGGGCTGCCGCTGGGGCTCGGCAAGGCCAACCATATCATCAACGCGCTCTACGCCCGCGCCGCCGCCGACCGCGGCATCAGCCTGACCTTCTTTTCCGCGCTGACGCTGGAAAAACCGAAGCCGGCCAACCTGCTGGAGCGGCGCTTTATCACGCCGGTGATCGACCGCCTGTTCGGCGGCTATCCCGATCTCGCTTATGCCGACGCGCTGCATGCCGGCGCATTGCCGCCCAATATACGCAGTGATCGAGTTTTTCTTTCTGGCGGGAAGGTGGCTGCACGTGCCGTTCGCGCAGCAGCATTACATTTCCGCAAACTATACCCATGCCGCGTCCTATCTGCTGGCGCGCGGGCTCAACGTCGTCACCCAGCTGGTGGCCAAACGCGTGGTCGACGGCGTCGCGCGCTACAGCCTGAGCTGCAACACCGACACCACGCTGGATCTGTTGCGCGCCCGCGCCGAGGGCCGCGCGTCGTTCAAACTGATCGGCCAGGTCAATTCCGAACTGCCGTTCATGCCGGGCGCGGGCGATCTGCCGGCAGCCCGAATTCAGCGCGGTGCTCGATAGTCCCGAGACCGAATTTCCGCTGTTCGCGCCGCCGTCCGAGCCGATCACCGACACCAAATACGCCATCGGGCTTCACGCCGCAGGCCTGGTGCGCGACGGCGGCACGCTTCAGATCGGCATCGGCCAGGTCGGCGATGCGCTGGCGCAGGGGTTGATCGTGCGCCATCGCGACAATGCGCAGTTTCACGCGATCATGAAGCGGCTTTCGCCCGCACCCGAGCAGCTTTCGGCGCTGCAAACCGGACCGTTCGAAAAGGGGCTCTACGGCGTCAGCGAGATGCTGTTCGAGGCGTTTCTCGGCCTGATCGACGCCGGCATTCTCAAGCGCGAGGTCGACGGCGTGCTGCTGCACGGCGCGTTTTTTCTCGGGCCGAAATCATTCTACCGCGCATTGCGCGAAATGACGCCGGAAGCCAGATCGCGCGGATCCAGATGATGCCGGTATCGTTCACCAACGAGCTTTATGGCGACGAGGAGGCCAAGCGGCGCGCCCGCCTTGACGCCCGCTTTGTCAACAATGCGATGATGGCGACCCTGATGGGAGCGGTGATTTCCGATGGCCTCGAGAACGGGCAGGTCGTCAGCGGCGTCGGCGGCCAGTATAATTTCGTGGCGCAGGCGTTCGCGCTGCAGGGTGCGCGCTCGATCCTCACGGTCGAAGCGACGCGGCGGGCCGGCGCCGGCACGCAATCCAACATCCGCTGGAGCTATGGCCACGAGACCATTCCGCGGCACCTGCGCGATGTCATCGTCACCGAATATGGCGTCGCCGATCTCAGGGGAAAATCCGACGCCGATGTGATCGCGGCGATGCTGCAGGTGGCGGATTCCCGCTTTCAGGTCGAATTGGCGCGGCAGGCCAAGGACGCCGGCAAGCTGCCGAAGGACTTCGAAATTCCGGCGGCGCATCGCGACAATCACCCGGAGCGGATTGCGCGCGCCTTGAAGCCGGCGCGCGAGGCCGGCTTGCTGCCGCTCGTTTCCGTTCGGCAGCGATTTCACCGACGCCGAGCAGCGGCTGATTCCGGCTCTGCAATTGCTGCAGGACGCGCAACGCGCGCCGCAACGCCTGCCCGGCCTGCTGTGGCAGGGATTAACCCGCCGGCCCGATGCCGCCGACCAGCGAATGCCTGGCGCGGCTCGGCCTCGACAAACCCACGACACTGGCCGAACGCGCCTACCGCGCGCTGGTCAGCGCGGCGCTGGTGCGGAGCAGGGCGGGGTAGGCATAGGCAACAAGTACCGACGTCATCCTGAGGTGCGAGCCTCTTCGGCGAGCCTCGAAGGATGAAGAGGTGGGCGAAACTGTTTGCGGCCATCCTTCGAGGCGCGCAAGAGCGCGCACCTCGGGATGACGGCTTTACCTGTTCTTGTTCACCGGTTTGCGCTTTTCGATGAAGGCCGCCATGCCCTCGGAGCGATCCTCCAGCGCAAAGGTCGAGTGGAACAGGTTGCGCTCGACATTGATTCCCTCCGAGAGCGGCGTCTCGAAAGCGCGGTTGATGGCTTCCTTGGCCATCGCGGCCGCGGGACGCGACATCGATGCGATTTTTTCCGCCATCGCCAGCGCTTCCTCCATCAACTTGTCCGATGGCACGATGCGGCTGACCAGGCCGGAGCGCTCGGCTTCGGCGGCATCCATCATTCGTCCGGTGAGACACAGATCCATCGCCTTGGATTTGCCGATCGCGCGCGTCAGCCGCTGGGTTCCGCCGATGCCGGGGATGGTGCCGAGCGTGATTTCCGGCTGGCCGAACTTCGCGGTGTCGGCGGCGATGATGATGTCGCACATCATCGCCAGTTCGCAGCCGCCGCCGAGCGCGTAGCCGCTGACCGCGGCGATGGTCGGTTTGCGGCAGTTGGCGACGCGGTCGCCGCCGATCAGCGGTGAAATCGCTGGAAAACATGTCGATGAAGGTTTTCGGCTGCATTTCCTTGATGTCGGCGCCCGCGGCAAAGGCTTTTTCGCCGCCGGTCAGCAGGATGCACCCAATCCCGTCGTCGGCTTCGAGATCGTCGACCGCGGCGGCGATTTCCCGGAATACGCCGAACGACAGCGCATTGAGCAGCTTCGGGCGGTTGAGCGTGATAATGCCGACCGCGCCTTTGCTTTCGACAATGATGTATTCGAACGTGCTCATGGTCCACCCCGCGCCTGACTTTCGCGGGCAATGTGCCCGCTGGCGGCGACGGGCTTCAAGTGGGGGGTGACCCGGTCCCGAACGCGCTGCACCGCGTCCGGGGCCCGAATGCGTTCACGCCATGAACATGCGCGCGGCGGAGGCCATCGTCAGCAGCGCGCCGAAACCGATGAAGATTTTTCCGATCAGCGAAGTCTGGTCCCAGGTGGAGCTTTCGTGCTGCTGGCGGCTGGCGGCTGCGGCCGGCGCCTCGGCCGAGGCCATCGCCAGCGTCGGCGGGCGAGCGTTGTTCTCGTGCAGCGAGCGATCGACATCGTTGAGCTGATCGGCGGACGCCACGGATCCTGGGGCTGTCGGCGGCAGGCTGGCGTATCCGCCGCATTCTCCGGCGCGGCCTGCACGATGTTGTTGGCCCGCGCGGACATGGCCTTGGCGGCGCCGGTCGGCGTATCGGTGGATGCCAGTTGCGCATTGGCGTTGGCGACCGATGGCGGAATCTCGGACGATGGGCCGGATCGCGGATCGAATTATCGGCCGTCGTCGGTCGCGTGGCTTTCTTGTCGGTCGAGGATTTCACCGCCACCTTGCCGGATTTACGATGCGCGTAGCTTTTTCCAGTGGTGCGAGCCATGTTTGGCGTATTTGTTCAGCGCAATGGGGGGCCCCGCAGCATTTTCCGGTTTTGCACTCGCGGCCGCATCGGCAGCGCCCGTCGCTGCTTGCGATGGTCCTGCGAAACATACCCAGAGCCCTGTTGCCAGTATCAACGCCGAGCGCCCGCTGGCTTTGATGATCATTTGGCAATCTCCCCATTTGCCAGCCCCCAAAGCGAAATGAGACCTTGCGGCGTGTCCGCAGCGGGGCAGAAAAAGGGAATCTTCGGGCGAGTCCGGGCGAAAACGGGGCAACGGCCGTGTGCCGGATGGGCATTTCGAGCCGATCGGCTGATAAAATCGTCGGGAATCATGTGGCGGGTGTCAGCCGGACCGATCGATGTTATGAGCCTGCCTGTGCGGAATTCGGGTGTTGCGATTCCCGTGCGGAACGCGACGATTCCGACCCTTCCGCAGACGTTGATCACGATTTCGTGATTAACGTTTGCGGACGTAACAAATTGAAAGATCGACCGAATTGCAGTGTGGGAGCGCGCGTGCGCGAGCGTGAAGACGAATGGACCGGCCTGATGCGGTCGGCCATTTCAGGCGACAGTGCGGCGTATCATCGTCTGCTCAAGGCCGTCACGCCGGTGTTGAGGGCTGCGGCGCGGCGTGGTCTGGCGCGGGCCGGGCAGCCGGTCGACCAATCCGAGGATATCGTGCAGGACATTTTGCTGGCGGTGCATCTGAAGCGGCACACCTGGGACGCCAACGCGCCGTTCGCGCCCTGGCTGTTTGCGATCGCCCGCAACAAGCTGATCGATTCGCTGCGCCGCCGCGGCCGGCGGGTTTTCGTCAACATCGACGATTTCGCCGAGACGATCCCGAGCGAGCCCGCCGCGGAGACCGCTCCGGCGAGCGAGGTCGCGGCCCAGCTGCAGTCGCTGCCGGCGCGGCAGCGCGAGGTTTTGCAGTCGATCGCGGTCGACAGCGCCTCGATCAAGGATACCGCGGCGAAATTCGCGATGAGCGAGGGCGCGGTGCGCGTGGCGCTGCATCGCGGGCTCGCCAGCCTCACCGCCAAACTGCGGGAACAATGAGAATGGAAACCGATCAGCTCATTCGAACCCTCGCCGCCGATAACGCGCACCGCGCGCGGCCGGTCGGGTTCGTGCTGGCGCTGGCGTTGCTCGCCGCCGCGCCGGTTTCGGTAGTGATGTTCTTCGTCGCGCTCGGCGTCCGCCCGGATGTCATGACCGCGATGCATAATCCGTTCTTCGACCTGAAATTTGCGGTGACGCTGGCGCTGGCGATCTCGGCCATCGCCGTCAGCCTGCATTTGTCGCGGCCGGAAGCCTCGCTGCGCGGCTGGGCGTGGCTGTTGCTGATTCCGGCGGGCCTTCTCGTCGCCGGGATCGGAGGCGAGATGATGTTGCCGCAGCGGCTGCCGATGATGACGCGATTGATCGGCAGCAATTCGCGGGTTTGCATGACGGCTATTCCGCTGCTGTCGCTGCCGCTGCTGGCGGCGGCGCTGATCGGCCTGCGTCACGGCGCGCCGGCACGGCCCGCGCTCGCCGGCGCGCTCGCCGGAATGTTGTCGGCGGGACTGGCGGCGACGCTGTACGCCTCGCATTGCACCGACGATTCACCGCTGTTCGTGGCGACCTGGTACAGCATTGCCACCGCGCTGGTCACCGCCATCGGCGCGCTGGCGGGCGCCAGGTTGTTGCGATTTTGACAGCGGGACCGCCATGTCATTGCGTGAAACGAAACGCCGCATCGCGCATGATGCGGGATTCAACGACATTTCTCACTTCAATCGTAGCTTCCGTCGCGTCTACGGGGCATCGCCCACAGACGTGCAGAGAGAGGCGCTGCGCGGTCTTTAACTTTCACCGGCGGCAGCAACAAACTCTCGGTTTCCCGAAGGTTCTTCGGCAAACGGCCAACGCGTATTTCGCGATCTCACGCCGCCGGCGTCGTCGTCTGCTGCATGCGGTGGAAGCGCAGCACCTGCTGTGCGGTCGAGGGCCGCAGCCGTTCGTAGGTGTCCTTGCAGGCTCTGAAGATCGGTCGGGTCCGATCCCGAGAGATCGTCGCGCATGTTGATGATCGCCTTGACGGTCGCCCACGACATCCCCGCGACCTTTGCCAGGATCATCACGCCTTCGGCGCGGGTTTCCACCATCATGTTTTCTGCAATCGACACCGAAACGTTGGCGAGCGCAGCGATCGCGGCATTGGCTTCGTCGAATTTGCCGGCCTCGGCAAACGCCTCCACCTGATGCTCGTCGAGCCTGCCGTCCTCGTACAGTGATTTGACGAGCGCATGGGCGATGGCGGTTTGCTGGGTAACGGCCGAGGGCGCCGATCGCGCCAGCCGCGTCGCCTCCCGCACCGCGGTTGGTACATCCGCTGCCTGCCGCGGGTTGGCGGCCTCAAGGCGCGCCCGCACCGTCGCCGACGCCTTCGCGATCAGTTTCAGGTAGAGATGCCGCGGAATGGTCGGACGCAGGCCGACGCAGGTCGCGAGATTGTCGTCGCCCTCGGCGCGATTGACCAGCCGGGTGAAGCCGCGCTCGGAAAATTCCGCGCCGGGATTGTTGACGGTGCTCTGGACCACCTCGTCGTTGCCGCGCAGCACCAGCACGTCGGTCACCGCGCCGCTCAGCACCCTTCGGGTCGAAATCGCCATCAAATGCGCCTGGCTCTTGTTGCGCGCGGTCTCGATCAGCGTGTCGTCGTCGAGCCGCTCCGACCGCGACAGCACCGGAGCTGCGACCTCGATCAGGTCGTCGAACGCCAGCGCGCGGATCGTGAGCGGCGGCGCGGTGTCGATCGGGGCGAGACGATTGGCGAGCAGCGCCTTGGCGGAGATCTCGATGTGATGCATCAGGCATTGGAAGACGTCGTCGAACAGCCCGATCTGTTCGTCCGAATAGTCCACCGCGCCGTTGATGAAGAGATCGGTCACGCGGCGCAGGGTTTCGACCCGGCGCGCGACGGTTCCGTGCGCGAGCGTGGTCTGCAATTCGTCGAGCAGACTTTCGGAGGTGGCGGCGGATTTCGAACTCATGACTCTATCCTGGAGCGTTCGGAAATTAGGCCGGCGACGGTTTCTCCGTCGCCGGAAACGGAAATGATCGGATCAGGCGCTGGCGATGCGGTTGCGTCCCCGTGCCTTGGCTGCGTAGAGCGCGCTGTCGGCGCGCGCGAGAAATGTGTCCGGGCGTCTCATCCGGTTTCAGCGTCGCGACGCCGGCGGAAATCGTTACCCGCATGCCGGGCGAGAACGCACTCCAGTCGAGATCGGCGATGATCGCGCGCAGCCGCTCGAGAATGTGCGCGGCGTCGTCATCAGGCGTATCGGGAAGCACCAGCAGGAATTCCTCGCCGCCGTAACGGCCGAACCTGTCGATGTCGCGGATGTTGGCGAACACGGTGATGGCGAATGTCCTGAGCACCTCGTCGCCGGTAGGATGGCCATAGGCGTCGTTGATGCGCTTGAACCAGTCGAGATCGATCAACGCGATCGAGCAGGGCGTCTTGATGCGATGGGCGCGGGCAATCTCCTCGTCCAGCATCCGCATGATGCAGCGGCGGTTGAACGAGCCGGTCAGTTCGTCGAGTTCGGCGAGCTCCTCGATGCGCGTATAGGCTTCCTTGAGTTCGGAGCTGCGGTCGTAGAGCATCTTCCGCAGTGAACTGCCGTAGAAGTCCCGACGAACGCGCATTGTCCGATGGTAAGAACGAAGCACAGCATCGCGGCAAGACGTTCGACATGATGTCGCGACGGGCAGGCTGATCGGCGTGTCGGGTGAGCAGAAAAATCGGAGCCAAGCCCATGATCGTGAGAGTCCATGCCACGGCTGCCTGCCGCGAGGTCATCCGCAGCGCGCCGAAGCCGAAGATCAGGAACAGCACGTTGAGAAACGCGTAGCCGATCTCGGGCGCCGCCAGCAGGAAGCCGAGCTGCAGCGCGACATGGCCGCCGATCTGAAAGATCGTGAGATAGTGATCCTCGAACCGGTCGTTGACATGGGTTTCGGACAGCACGACAAAAATTCCGATCAACGCAATACCGGACAGGAAGATAGGCCGAGGGAATGACGATCGAGATTGTGCCGGCGTAGCAGTAAACCAGCAGGACCAGCGGAAGCGAGGGCGTAACTGACCGCCAGCACGACCAGCATCTGACGGCGTTGGCCGACGCGACGCTTCAGCACGTCCGGCGGCAGCCCTGGGCGAACGCAAGGGCGCCATCAGCCCTGGCCTTGAAGCGATGAAACGTGCGCCGCTCATGGTCTCGCCGTCGGTGGAATGGGTTTGGCGGAACTTTAGGGGGCAAAGCCTTTAGGTTTGGTATCTTTCATAGCCGAATCCCAAACCCTCCAGGCCGCCATCGTCCTTGTTTTGCAATGGAATTGACCGGTTCCGGGTAGCGTGATGCGGCGGCCCAATTCGGGCCGGACCGGCCGGGGCGGATAGCTCACGCAAATGCTGTGTTGCGGGCCAAGCCTTGCTAGGGTCGGCCGCATATGGTCGAGACGTGATGAGATTTTGGTATTATGATACTAATTTTTGGGTTTCGATTGCCGAACCCCCGAGCGCTATCTTGCTATCGCCTTCTGTGCGGTACATCACAGATGCACGCGAGCTATTGCAATAATTTGAAGAATCTTGCCTTTCCCGTCGAACCAGCCGGCAGCCCAATCCGACCAACCTTGCGAGACGGCCATTGAGTGCGACACAGGCGGCTTCGGACGACGTCCTGATCGCTCGGATCGCTCAAGGCGACCGGCTCGCCATGCAGGTGCTTTACGGAAGGCACCATGTCAGGGTGTTCCGCTTCGGGGTTCGACTGGTGCGGGACGAACAGGTTGCGGAAGACCTCATCAGCGAGGTTTTTCTCGATGTGTGGCGCCAGGCCGGCAAGTTCGAAGGCCGATCCGCCGTTTCCACCTGGCTGCTGGCGATTACGCGATTCAAGGCCCTGTCCGCGCTGCGCCGCAGGAAGGACGTTGAACTGGACGATGAGGCCGCCAATGCGATCGAGGATGCGTCCGACGATCCGGAAGTGGCGGCGCAGAAGAAGGATACCAGTCAAGCGTTGCGCAAGTGCCTGACCGCACTTTCGCCGGAACATCGGGAGATCGTCGATCTCGTCTACTACCACGAGAAATCCGTGGAAGAGGTGGCTGAAATCGTCGGCATCCCGGAAAACACCGTGAAGACGCGCTTGTTTTATGCACGCAAGAAACTGGCCGAACTGCTCAAGGCAGCCGGCGTAGAGCGAGGCTGGCCATGATGGCGATGAGCAAAAAAATGCTGGAGCAAGAGCCCAGTGAAATCGAAATGCTGTTGCCATGGCATGCGGCCGGCACGCTGAATCCGCGCGATGCCCGGCGCGTCGAGGAGGCGCTCGCCCGCGATCCCGAGCTTGCCAGGCAATACGCCGCGATCCGGGAAGAATACGCCGAGACCATCGATCTCAACGAAAGCCTCGGTGCGCCGTCCGCGCGCGCCATGCAGAAGCTGTTCGCGGCGATCGACGCCGAGCCGGCGCGCAAGCCGTCGGTGTCGCGCAACATCTCCGCGCGGTATCTTCGGGTTTTTCGCCAGCCTGTCGCCGCGCACGCTGGCCTGGTCGGCGAGCCTCGGCGCGCTGGCGCTGCTGCTGCAGGCCGGCGTGATCGGCGCGGTGCTGGTGAAGAACCAGCCCGCCTCGTTCCAGACCGCGTCGCTCAGCATGAACGAGCCCATCACCCGCGTCGCTTGGGGCCGGAAGCGCCGCCGCGCGCGCTGGTGCGGTTCGCGCCGGATGCGCGCGTCGCCGACATCACCGCACTGCTCGACAGCTATCAGGCCTCGATCGTCGACACCCGGGGCGGCATGTTTCGGCTGCAATTCGGCAACAAGGCGATGCCGAAGGATGAGATTGCCGGCCTGATGAACAGGCTGCAAGGCGAGAAGATCGTCAGTCTCGCGGTGGCGACGCCGTAAGCCGCGCGGCGTTTCGTGCCGGCCAACGCATAGGCCGAGGTCTCATGGTCCACGATCGTGCCAGTTGGCGGATGAAGGCGCGGCGTGCGGCGCTGGCGCTGAGCGTCGCGGCGTTGCCGTTGGCGTATTTCGATGGCTCGGCGGTTCAGGCGCAAAGCATCATGCGCTCGCCCAACCTCAACATCGCGCCGCGCTCGCGGATCAATCCGAGCGTGGAGCCGGGTCAACGCGTGGGACCGCGGATCGATCCGAACATCGCCGGCACGGCGGTCACGGGAATCGGCAGAACCACACCCGACCTCAGGATCGGCCGCGGATCGGCCTGATCGACGCTTCCCTATCGCGCACATCGCCCAACCTCTATCCGCGCTGCAGCGACGGTCGCGACGGCGGATGCGGCATCGGCGCGCTGGCGGGTGGCGGCGGTGGCGGCGCGTCGGCGCAAGAACAAAGGCAGCGGTCCGCGCCGCAACGTGGCGCAGACCGCGCTCGATCTGCGCAGCGTCGCCAACGAAATCGTGGCCGAGATCGACGGCGCGCTGTCCGAGGCGCAGGCCGACGAACTGGCGCGGCGTCACGGCCTCGTGCGCCTGCAATCGCAGAACTTTCCGCTGATCGGCGGCACCATCGGCCTGTTCCGCATCACCGACCGCCGCGCGGTGGAGACCGTGAGCCGCGAACTCGCCGCCGACGCCAGCGTTCGCTCGGTGCAGCCGAATTTCCGTTATGTGCTGCAGGACCAGAAGGCCGCCTTGACCGAAGGCGATCCCGCGCAATACGCGCTCGCCAAACTTCGATTGCCCGAGGCGCATAAGCTGGCCCGACGGCGCCAATGTCACCATTGCCGTGATCGATTCCGGAATCGACGTCAAACATCCGGAACTCGCCAACTCGATCGCGGACTCGCTTCGATGCGCTCGGCAGCAAGGAAGGTCCGCATGTCCACGGCACCGGCGTTGCCGGCGCGATCGTGGCGCATGCGCGGCTGATGGGCAGCGCGCCGGCGGCGAGGATTTTGGCGATCCGCGCGTTCGGCACGGCGTCGAACGGCGCGGAAAGCACGTCGTTCGTGATCCTGAGGGGGCTCGATTACGCAGCGGCGCATGGCGCGCAGATCGTCAATATGAGCTTCGCCGGCCCGAAGGATGCGTTGATCGAGCGCGGCATCGCCGCGCTGGCCGCCAAGGGCATCGTGATGGTCGCCGCCGCCGGCAATGCCGGAGCGAAATCGCCGCCGCTCTATCCCGCCGCCAACCCCAACGTGATTGCGGTCAGCGCCACCGACGCCCAGGACCGGCTGTTTACGGCATCGAACCGCGGCGGCTATATCGCGGTCGCCGCGCCCGGCGTCGATATCTTCCTGCCGGCGCCCGACGAAAAATACCAGATGACGTCCGGCACCTCGTTTTCCGCCGCCTATATCAGCGGCCTCGCGGCCCTGGTGCTGGAGCGCAATCCCGCGTTGAAGCCGGACGAGTTGCGCGCGATCCTGATGAAAACCGCCCGCGATCTCGGCGCGCCCGGCCGCGACGATCTGTTCGGCGCCGGCGAAGCCGATGCCTATGCGGCGGTCTCGGCCGTCGTCACGGCGCCGGCGCCGCCGGTGCCGGTCGGCGGCGCGATGCCGCCTGCCGCTGAAAAAGCTTCGGACCGTCAGCAGGTTCCCGCGACCAGGGCCCTGAACGCAGCCGGCACGCCGCCATGGCGTCCGACAAGCCGGCCGCCGGCGAAGCCACGATCGCCCCGCCGCGCAATAATTCTTGCGCTCCGAAAATCGCCTGCCAAAAAAGTTAAAAAAATCGCCGGTCGTTTTGAACGTGCGGCGACCCCTGCCGCGACCAATATCTGTGGGAGCGGTAATCCCTCCCCAACGAGGCTGTATCCGGCGCGAGCGCCCATCCACCCCAAGCGCCCATATAGCTTGACCCGTCCGGTTGTCCCCCCGGACGGGTCTTTCGTTTTCGGCGGCATGTCGGGCGGTTCGACAAAACGAAACCGTCCTGTCCGCATTGCCGATGGCCGTCGGCCGCAAGGCTCGCCATGCCGGCACGCGGCTTGACCGTGAATAGGCAGGACAACCCCGTATTTTTCCGGGTTTCTGTCGATGGGCGGGCGTCTGGTAAGAGCACTCACTGGACAACGCAAAAGTTTTCCACAGAATATCCCTGTCACGTCCAATTGATTCGTTCCCGTTGCGTCCGCGTCCGTTTTTCCTCCTTACGGGCTGGTTTATGACACATCGATTCGACGTGGCACGTGGCCGCGACATTGTCGCGCGCTGGTGCGCGCTTGCCGAGCAGCGGCTGGACTACCTCACCGAGCTGTTCGAGACCGGCCGCTGGCGCCGCTATCACAGCGAAGTCGCCTTTCTCGAAAATATCCAGGAAGCCAAGGCCGCGGTCGAAATCTGGCGCGATCTGTTGACGCGCGAGGCGTCCCGCGACAATTCCGCCGTCGACATCGCCTGGCGCGGTCGCACCAGAACCGCGCCGCGACGCGGCGAAATGGTGCGCGATCAGGCTCCCCGGTTTCCGTGCAGGCCGGCGCGGATCCCGGGCGAATCGCCGTCATCGGAGGTTTCGATCGCTCGCCGTTCACGTGTCGTCGAACGAAGCGCCTTCCGCGCCGGATTCGGATGCGCCAGCCTTGGATTCGAGGCTGGATCCAGCCCTGGACAACGCTCCGGAGCTGATGCTCGACCTCGCCGTGATGCACGAACGCTATCCGCTGCTGCGCAACGCGCTGTAGGCGACTTAGCCTCAGATGCGCGCGGTATCTGCATCCGTCGTCCCCGCGAACGCGGGGATGACGCAAAACTACCGTCGCACCGCATTGGTCCCGATCACCACCTGCGCAAAACGTTGCGCGCCGTCGGCGGACAGATCGGCGGTGACCGGCCGCGCGTGATCGAGCCCGACCACGGCGCCGCGCGGCGTTTCCGAGATCATGTTGTTGTTGACCAGCACCGTGCCCGCGCCCGGCGCCACCGACACGCCGACGCCGACAAAGGCGTTGCGGATCACGTTGCCTGAGATGACGACGTCGCGCAGATATTTGCCCCAGCCGGCGATGATCCCGAACGACGGCGCGTTCTCGATCACATTGCCCGACACCGAGCTGTCGGCCTCGACATAGATGCCGACGCCGGCATCGTCGTCGGGCGCGGTGCCGATCGGCCGCTTCGGCAGCAGGTTGCGGATGATGTTGCCCTGCACCACCGCGAGGCGTCCGCCCTCGTTGAAATTGCAGACCGAAACGCCGAACGCCGCGCCGTCCACGGTGTTGTTGGCGATCACCGCGCCCTCGAACGAAAATTCGGAATACAGCGCCACCTCGCGGACGTCGCTGACGCTGTTGCCTGTGATCTGGATGTTGGAGGCCGAATTGCCGCGCACCGCGGAATAATCGCAGTTGCGGATGCGATTGCCGCGCACGATCACGTTGCCGGCGCGGAATGCGTTGATGGCGTTGCCGTATTGTCCGGAGCCGCCGGGGCCGGCCTTGATGTCCTCGATGCGGTTGTCGAGCACCAGCGTGCCGTCGTCGCCGATCGCGGTGCGCAGGATCTCGATGCCGTTGTCGTTGGTGCCGAGGATGGTGTTGCGCGACACCAGCAGGCCCTGCGCGTCGAACGAGACGATAGCGGTGGAGGCGGTGTTGGTGATGATGTTGCCGCTGACGTCGCCGGAGACGTTCTCGAACCAGATGCCGTTGCCGCCGCTGCCGGTGATTTCGCAATCGGCGATGCGGATGTCGCGTCCGCCGAGGCAATGCACGAGGCCGCGCCGGGTCGGCAGCGCAATGCCGCCGCCGTCGAGCGTGATGCCGGTGAGGCCGATGCTGCCGGCGCCTTCGCCTGACAACATCGACGCGCCGCCGGTGAAGACGAGTTTGGTCGCGCCGCGCACCCCGATCAGTTGCGTGCCGTTCTGCAGGCGAAGCATCCCGGTGCGATAGACGCCCGGCGGCAGCGCCAGCGGCACTTGCGCGCGCGCGGCGTCGTCGATCGCGCGCTGCAAGGCCTCTGGTCTGATCGTCGGGGCTGCCGGGCCGGACGCCATATTGCGTGGCGTCGCGCCCGAGCGTCGAGGTCAGCGGCGCCGCGCGCGCGGCGTCCGGCGACATCGCCAGCGCGCCGGCAACGCCGGCCGACGGATGCTCCGATGAGATGGCGGCGATTGACGTCCATGATCGCGTCTCCTTCGTGAAGCGCGAGTACGGCGTTTCCGCGATACTGGAGTAACGCAAAAATACGGCGGGGCGTGGCGGGAGCGAGGGCGCGAACGGCCGATTGTTGGGGGTAGGGTTAATGGTATCCGGGCCGCGCAATGCTCGGAGCTGCACCTCCAGCGATAGCGCTCGCGTTACGAGGGGGACGACGTCGCTCCCGCACCGCTGCCTCGTCAGCCTCACCATCTCCAGCAGCATGGCTTCGCCGGCATCGACCAGTTCGTCCAGCGTGACGCGATGCGACGTGCCGCTTGCGCTGTGAAACGCCGTCGCGTCGCGAGCAGTGGCACATGGACGAACGCAGCGAGGCGCGGACCGGTGTCGCTGTGCGTCGCCTCGATCGCGCGCCAGCTCAGATAATTGCAGAGATAGCTGCCGGCATCGCGCGAGGCGTCGTGCATCGACGCCGGTGCCAGCGGCGGCGCGCAAAAGTCTGGCGGTGTGCGGGCCGAACATCATGGCGTCGGCGCCGCCGGCGATCGATCCCTTGCGCGCCCGAGTGTGGTCGGCGTCGGGCCACAGCATGGTGACGGCATTGCGGGCGCGGGTCTCGATCCGGACGTATGGCGTGCGGGTGGCGAGGCCGAACATCAG
Source organism: uncultured Alphaproteobacteria bacterium (assembly GCA_963734795.1). Taxonomy (GTDB): domain Bacteria; phylum Pseudomonadota; class Alphaproteobacteria; order Rhizobiales; family Xanthobacteraceae; genus Bradyrhizobium. The sequence continues at coordinate 14,587 of CAVTIW010000001.1, read as the reverse complement.
CAGTGCCTGCGGCCGGTATCTGCGCCAACAGCTCGGGCAATTGGCGGTCGACGGCGCTGTAGGTCACCGGAAAGATGTGGCCCGACAGTTCGACATCGCCCAGCGCCGGACGGCGCAGCCGCAACAGCCGCGCCACCAGCGGCTGCGTCGGATTAAACGGCGCGCCGGGAAACGGGCCGAAGCCGGTGATCAGGATGCGGAGCTTGTCGCGCATTTTACCGCAACATCTCCGCGATCTGCTCGGCCGCCAGCGCCGGCGTGATGCGGCCGTCGGCCACTTCGGCTTCGGTCTTCTTCACCTTGGCGCGGATCGACGGATCGGCGCGCAGCCGCGCCATCATCCGCTGCTCCAGCATCGACCACATCCACTTCACCTGCTGCTGCCGCCGCCGTTCCGCGAACTCGCCCGAGGCATTCATCGCGGTGCGGTGATCCAGAATTTTCTGCCACAGCGTCGTCGATGCCGGTGCCTGACAGCGCCGAATAGGTCAGCGACCGGCGGATGCCAGTGCTCCGAGCGGGGGCTGAGGATATGCAGCGCGCCGCGATATTCGGCGGCCGCGAGATTGGCGCGCTTGATATTGTCGCCGTCGGCCTTGTTGACCGCGATCATGTCGGCGAGTTCGACCAGGCCCTTCTTGATGCCCTGCAGTTCGTCGCCGGCGCCGGGCAGCATCAGCGCCAGGAAAAAATCGGTCATGTCGCAGACCGCGGTCTCGGACTGGCCGATGCCGACGGTCTCCACCAGCACCACGTCGAAGCCGGCGGCCTCGCACAACAGCATCGCCTCGCGGGTTTTGGCGGCGACGCCGCCGAGCGTGCCGGAAGCCGGCGAGGGCCGGATGAAGGCGCTGTCGGAGGCCGAGAGCTGCGCCATCCGCGTCTTGTCGCCGAGGATCGAGCCGCCGGTGCGCGCGGAAGAGGGGTCCACCGCGAGCACCGCGACCTGGTGGCCGCGTTCGATCAGGAACATCCCGAGCACGTCGATGGTGGTGGATTTGCCGACCCCGGGCGAGCCGGTGATGCCGACCCGGATCGCCTTGCCGGTGTCGGGCAGCAGCGCCTGCACCAGATCGCGCGCCGCGGCCTGGTGGTCGCCGCGCCGGCTTTCGATCAGCGTGATCGCCCGCGCCAGCGCCGCGCGGCTGCCGGCACGGAGGTCTGTTGTCAGTTTTGCGAGATCGACGGAAGCATTGTTCGGCAAGGCCATGATCCCGTTTACAACGGCAAAGCGGAACAGGCGAGGGGGAGCCTGGCGCCGGCGCGGGTCAAAAGACCGCTTAGGATACGATCGCTTCAGACAAGGCCCCTGCAGGCGCGACGACGCGATCCCGCGGCGCGATGCGCCCGAGTGATGCATGAATTTTTCGCCCTTGAAAACGGAGGGCGTGGGGAATGCCGGGCGCCCCATGACCCGCAGCCTCGGGCAATGCTGTCGAAGGCCTTGATGATGATCTCGTTGAACGGTCTCCCTGCGCCACTGTCTTTGTTCAACCACATTTGGTGTCGATTTTTCGATCATCCCACTAGGCGGAATGAGCCGGGCTCATGAAGCGGGTAGTGTCGCGTCCTTCCTGCTACCGGACGACAGCCCGCTCTGTCGTGACCTGTTGACTCCGAAGCTACGAAATCCACAAAACGGAGAAAGCCTATGCCCCAAGCAGAGCAGTTTGAAGTTCTCGTGGTCGGCAGTGGGACAGGCGGCAAGCTGATAGCCTGGCACTTGGCTCAGTCAGGTCGACGAACTGCCGTCGTGGAGCGGCAGTGGATTGGAGGCGCCTGTCCCAACATCGCCTGCATGCCCAGCAAGAATGAGATTTCGAGCGCGAGGGTTGCGTATTTGACGCGTAACGCCGCGCAGTTCGGGACGACGGCCGGCCCGGTAGCGATTGACATGGGCGCGGTTCGCAAGCGGAAGCGGGATATGGTCGAGCGACAGGTTGCGACCCACCTGCAGCAATACAAGGCAAGCGGCGCGGAATTGATCATGGGAACTGGGCGTTTCGCGGGGCCGAAAACGCTTGAGGTTACCCTGAATGACGGAGATACACGCGTGCTTTCGGCGGACACAGTCTTCCTCAACCTCGGAACGCACGCGGCCCTTCCAAACGTTTCCGGCCTCGACGCCGCCCGACCGCTGACCCATCTCGAGGCTCTGGAGCTCGACTATTTGCCGTCGCATCTGCTCGTCATCGGCGGCGGCTATTCCGGCCTCGAATTTGCACAGGCTTTCCGTCGCTTTGGCAGCAGCGTGACCATCATTGAGGCTGGCCCCAAAATTCTGGGTCGGGAGGATGTGGACGTGGCGCAGGAGATGCAGCGGATTCTGAGCGAGGAGGGAATTGAAATCGTAGCGGGAGCCGAACTCCTCCAGGTACGTGGGCGATCCGGAGAGAAGGTTAGTCTTGTCGTGCGCACGCGTTCCGGCCAACGAACCATAGAGGGTAGCGACATCCTGGTGGCAGCCGGGCGGATTCCCAACACCAGTGGAATCGGACTTGAGGAGGCAGGGATTGAGTTGGACGATCGCGGGTACATTCGCGTTAATGAGCGCCTCGAGACCAGCGCCGCGGATGTCTGGGCCATCGGGGAATGCGCGGGCAGCCCGCAATTCACCCACATATCCGAAGATGATTTTCGCATCGTTCGCGACAATCTCGCTGGAAACGCCCGCAGCACCCGCGATCGACTGGTTCCTTACTGCATGTTTACAGATCCTCCGCTCGCTCGCGTGGGGCTTAGCGAAGAGGACGCTGAGCGTCGAGGAATCGTGGCACGCGTTGTGAGGCTGCCGATGGATTCCGTGTTGCGTGCGCAGGCCACCGACGAGAGGCAAGGCTTCATGAAGGCGCTGATCGCTGAGAATGACGATCGCATTCTCGGTTTCGCAATGATAGGCGCCGAGGCGGGGGAAGTTCTGGCTGCGGTGCACACCGCAATGCTGGCCGGCCTTTCGTATTCGAGGCTTGCTGATGCCGCCTTCGCGCACCCGACGATGGCCGAGGGGCTCAGCCCGCTGTTCTCGCAGGTGCCGCGTCGCCCCATCCAACAGAGCAGGTCGAAAACGGCTTAGTTGATGTCCTGGTCTCGATCTCGGCGGTCCGGCTATCAGCTATGGGTTGGCGCTCGAGGGCATTTCCGCAGCCGACGTGGCTCGATCGTCGGTCGCATGTCACGATGCCGGTGCGTGATTTGAAAGTTCATGGCTCCGGCGCGAAATCACGCCGAGATAGCGGCGCCAATGCGGCGCCTCTCAATGCATTTCCAATTTGGGCCTAAAATTTGCCCCCGACTCAAATCACTGTTGCCGTGAACAACAAGACTAGGGGCTCGTTTGGCTACCTGATTGGGGGATTAGCCATGGGATCTGCATATCCACCGCATAGCGCGCAAGAACGTCTTGATGGATCGTCACCTGGGTGCGGCGAATATACTGACGACGAGCACATGGGCGACAGTGTGTCGCTGCTTGAAGAGAATGCCCGGCTGCGAAGGCTTGTGATTAAGCTATCGGAAATCATCCTCAGAAACGTCGTGGATAGAAGGTGACGGCTTGTCGCCGACGGGTGACCGAAAGCAAGACGTTATCGCCGCCGTGCATAAATCCGAAGGTAGCGCTTTTCTAACCTAACCGGGCGATCCGATTCCGGGCTTGCGGCAAAGCAGACTTCGTGACTGCGGGCGTCGACGTCTGCAAATGACCGAGAGCGGTCTTTCGATCGTTCCGTCTTGCGATGTCGATTCGGTGGTTACTGGACGACGTCAAGTTTGACCTTGGCGACACCCCCTCCAACCATTCCCAGCGTTTCGGCCGCGGCATATGAAACGTCCACAACTCGTCCGGGAACGAACGGACCGCGGTCATTGACCCGGACTGTCACGGACCTTCCGGTAGCGACGTTTGTCACCCGCAACCGGGTGCCGAATGGCAACGTAGGATGAGCGGCAGTCAATTCGTGGGTATCGAATTTTTCGCCGCTCGCGGTCTGTGTTCCCTCTGTGTAAAAGCTGGCAAGTCCATGCGACGCAACCTGTGTCTCGGCTGCAGTTTTTTTCGACGCGAACGGGGTATGCTTTTTCACGACCGCCACACGCCTGTTCGTCACGAATGATGCCGTTCGATTGTGTGGCAGTGACGCCTGTTGACTACCGACACGTAATTCGGACTTGTTGGCAACAACGGAGGACTGCGCGCAGGCCGCGAGCGAAGCCGCCGCCAGAGCGACGGCAAATAGTTGAACGACTTTCCGAACACCAGCGGCCGAGACCAAAGGCGCGCTGACAAGAATATGGTTTGCTTTGATATCGACGTACGAAGTTCTGGCGCAGCTAATGGAAGACATATTGTACCCCCCAAACCTACGGAAATCCGACAGGCAATAAGGGCGGGGTCCAATCAGGCAGAACCATGGCCGGATGAAAACAGGCACGGCATCAACCGCGCGATTTCATCTCAGTGTGGTTATTGCGCCACAGCTCGCCTATCAGCAGGCCGCATCGCGATGTCGCCTGTTGAAGTGGACCATCAGCGATGTCCGCGGTACTTCGCTGCTGGCAGGATAAGCGGAAGTGCCGGACTTGCGGCCACGCTCAAAGCGCAAGGCAAATCAACCAAGGCGAACCGTGCGGGATCTTTCTTTGCGAAGCGCGATGATCGGCGAGGCCTTCCCTGGACGTGCCCGTCAATACGCCGATCAAGCTGCTGATCGATGGCATTACTGAGCTGTGCGTCGGGCCCGGTGGATCGGTTCTTCGGTGCGCGTTCGCGCGAGCACGATTTCTTAGGGTAAACCAACATCTGGCTCAACTAAACCTCCGTTCAATGGCGTCCCCGGTCATGGGACTTACCTGACCATGGGTGTGGAACCGAGACCTGCGCACACTCGCCAATCGATGCCGCGTCCGAAGGTCTGGGTATCGCGGCGGCGAACATCCGTTTTGCAGGTCGCAACCGCCTTGGACAGGAGGATCTGATGTTCGTTACGCTTGTGGCCGTTCTCTGTCATGTGTTGTCGGGAGGTCCCGGAGATTGTGTCGAACAGATCGTCACTGACAGCAGTCAAAGCGACATCACCTTTCAAAGCTGCATGATCCAGGGCCAGATCGGCATTGCTAAATGGATGTCCGAACATCCGATCTACCGTACCAACTGGACGCTGCAGCGCTACAAGTGCGCGCCGGGTCATTACCAGCTGCACGCCAAAGCATGACCGACATGAAACAGACCGCGTGGTGGATGCTTGTGATATTGGGCGGCGCCGCGTTTGCCTATGATGTCGTATGGTACGGCGGGATCATCGCCCGGATTCAATGAGGCTCCGATGAGAGATATCAGAGCGGACATCGGGCAAGCCATAGCAATCAAGCGATTTATGAGTACGCCCCTGGCACAACCAGGAAATACGCGCAGCTACTCCGCCGCCTCGCTATGTCCGAGCCGCGCGTTGAGCTTGTGGATCAGTTCTTCGGCGGCGTCCGCGATCACGGTGCCCGGCGGGAAGATCGCCTCGGCGCCGGCCTTGTACAGCGCGTCGTAATCCTGCGGCGGCACCACGCCGCCGATGATGATCATGATGTCGTCGCGGCCCTGTTTCTTCAGCGCGGCCTTGAGTTCCGGTACCGCCGTCAGATGCGCCGCCGCCAGCGACGAAAGTCCCGAGAATATGCACGTCGTTCTCGACCGCCTGCCGCGCCGCCTCGTCGGCGGTGGCGAACAGCGGCCCGATATCGACGTCGAAGCCGACATCGGCAAAGGCCGACGCGATCACCTTCTGGCCGCGGTCGTGGCCGTCCTGGCCGATCTTGGCGACGAGAATGCGCGGCCGGCGGCCTTCGGCATCCTCGAACGCATCGATCAGCGCCTGCACTTTTTCGACCCGGTTGGACATGGTGGACGCCTCCCGCTTGTAGACGCCGGTGATGGACTTGATTTCGGCGCGATGCCGCCCGAACACTTTCTCCATCGCATCGGAAATCTCGCCGACGGTGGCCTTGGCGCGCGCGGCGTCGATCGCCAGCGCCAGCAGGTTGCCGTTGCCTTCGCCGGCGCTGCGGGTCAGCGCCGCCAGCGCCGCGTCGACGTCCTTCTGGTTGCGCTCTTTCTTCAGCCGCGACAGCTTGTCGATCTGCAGCCGCCGCACCGTGGAGTTTTCCACCTTGAGCACGTCGATCGGCGCCTCGTTGACCGGCTTGTATTTGTTGACGCCGATCACCGCCTGCCTGCCGGCGTCGATCCGGGCCTGCGTCTTGGCGGAGGCTTCCTCGATCCTTAGTTTCGGCACGCCGGCCTCGATCGCCTTGGCCATGCCGCCGAGCGCCTCGACCTCCTGGATATGGCCCCAGGCTTTGGCGGCGAGATCGTGGGTCAGGCGCTCGACATAATACGAGCCGCCCCAGGGATCGATGATGCGGGTGGTGCCGCTTTCCTGCTGCAGGAACAATTGGGTGTTGCGCGCGATCCGTGCGGAAAAATCGGTCGGCAGCGCCAGCGCCTCGTCGAGCGCATTGGTGTGCAGCGACTGGGTATGGCCCTGGGTCGCCGCCATCGCCTCGATGGTGGTGCGCATCACGTTGTTGTAGACGTCCTGCGCGGTCAGCGACCAGCCCGAGGTCTGGCAATGGGTGCGCAGGCTGAGCGAGCGCGGGTCTTTCGGATTGAACTGGGTCAACAGCTTGGCCCACAGCAGCCGTGCGGCGCGCATCTTCGCCACTTCCATGAAGAAGTTCATGCCGATCGCCCAGAAGAACGACAGCCGCGGCGCGAAGCGATCGACGTCGAGCCCGGCGGCCAGGCCCGGCGCGCAGATATTCGACGCCGTCGGCCAGCGTATAGGCGAGCTCGAGATCCTGCGTCGCGCCGGCTTCCTGCATGTGATAGCCGGAAATCGAGATCGAATTGTATTTCGGCATCTTCTGCGAGGTGTAGGCAAAGATGTCGGAGATGATCCGCATCGAGGGCGCCGGCGGATAGATGTAGGTGTTGCGCACCATGAACTCTTTCAGAATGTCGTTCTGAATGGTGCCCGAGAGTTTCTCCGGCGGCACGCCCTGTTCCTCGGCGGCGGCGACGAACAGCGCCAGGATCGGCAGCACCGCGCCGTTCATGGTCATCGACACGCTCATCTGGTCGAGCGGAATGCCAGAGAACAGCGTGCGCATGTCGTAGATCGAATCGATCGCCACGCCGGCCATGCCGACGTCGCCGGTGACGCGCGGGTGATCGGAATCGTAGCCGCGATGGGTGGCGAGATCGAACGCGACCGAGAGGCCCTTCTGCCCGGCGGCGAGGTTGCGGCGGTAGAACGCGTTGGAATCCTCCGCCGTGGAGAACCCGGCATATTGCCTGATGGTCCAGGGCTGGTTGACATACATGGTGGGGTAGGGGCCGCGCAGATAAGGCGCGATGCCGGGCCAGGTGTCGAGGAAATCGATGCCTTCGAGGTCGGCTTCGCTGTAGCCGGGTTTTACCAGGATGCCCTCGGGCGTCAGCCACGGCTCGGCGTTGCCGGAGGACTCGGCGCGGGCGGTGTTTTCAAAAGCGATATTCGCAAAGTTCGGTATGCGGCTCATGGCTCACCATCATAGCACATGCGACCCTCGGTGGTCGCGCACCCTCAATCATGGTCCGGATGCTGATGGCTGACGATGCCGTCAAGCTTGTCCGCTCCGTAGTTCTGCAGCGTGGTCTGGCTCGGCAGGTTGGCGATGGTCACCACCCAGCCGAGCCGGGCTTCGGTGCCGTATTGCTGGGTCGGCACCAGCAGGTCCGGGCGGTCGAAGGCGCCGGTCATGATCTCGATCCGCGGGCCGTCGATGCGGCGGAAGCTGAGCGGCGTGCCGCAGGCGGCGCAGAAATCGCGCTCGGCGATCGAGGAGGAGCGGAACGCGGCCGGCTTGCCACGGGTCCAGGCGAAATCGCCGCGCTCGATGTCGGCGAGGGAGGCGAATGGCGCGCCGGATGCCTTCTGGCACATCCGGCAATGACAGATGCTGACCCTCACCGGTGCTGCCGACAGCGCAAAGCGGATCGCGCCGCATTGGCAGCCGCCGGTCAGAACGGGTTTGGTCGCCGCGGTCATGTTTCACTCCATCAGCCGACAGGCTTCCTGCAGGATCGTCAGCGCATCGCCGCCGGCGAAGATGAAATTCGTCGACGCCGGCGGCGCGGAGCGCGGTTTCCTGCTCGCCGGGCCGCCCTGCCAGATAGATATGGTTTGGCGCCGGCGGCTTGAAGGGCCTTGGCGGCCGCCGCTGCCTGTCCGGCATAGATCTTGTCGGACGAGCACAGGCAGGCCAGGTCCGCACCGGAGGCCTTGAACGCGGCGGCGAGCGCTGCCGGATCGGTAAATCCCTCGGTATCGACGGCCTCGATGCCGCCGGTCTCGAAAAAGCTCTTGGCAAAGGTCGCCCGCGCGGTGAAGTCGGCGGGCGTGCCGAGATTGGCGAGAAACACCCTTGGCCGCGCGCCGCGCTGTTTCAGCATTTGATCCGAGCGGTCGCGCAGACGCTTCGAACGGCGCCGCCAGCCGCATCGGCGGCAGTGCCTCGAATTTGATTTTGGCCTCGCCATACGGTGCCGGCGCAGCCGGCCTGGCATCGAGCACCGCGACGGGCGCCTCGTGCAGATTTGGAAATTCGCTGGCGCCGGTCAGCACTTCCTTGCGCCTGATGATGTTGGCTTCGCGCAGCGCCCGCGTCGCCGCGACCTTGCGCTGGATCAGGTTTTGCTCGAGCGCTGCGAACACCCCGCCGGCCTGCTCGATTTCCTGAAACAGCGACCACGCCGCCTCGCAAAGCTGCTGCGTCAGGGTCTCGATGCCGCCGGAGCCGGCCGCTGGATCGGACACTTTGGCGAGATTGGATTCCTCCAGCAGCACCAGTTGGGTATTGCGCGCCACGCGCCGCGCGAACGGATCGGGCAGTCCCAGCGCCTGCGTATGCGGCAGCACGGTGATGGCGTTGGCGCCGCCGAGGCCGGCGGAAAACGTCGCGATGGTCGCGCGCAGCATGTTCACGTATGCGTCGCGCTGGGTCAGCATCCGCCATGACGTTTCGGCGGCGACGAAGACCGGCCTCGGTGTCAGGCCGCAGCTTTGCTCGACCCGCGCCCACAGCAAGCGCAGCGCGCGGAATTTCGCCATGGTCAGGAACTGATCGGCGTCGGCGCACAGACGAAACGACAGCGCGGCGCTGGCCCGATCGAGCGCGATGCCGGCGGCCTCCAGCATGCGCAGATAGGCGACCGCGACCGCAAGCGCGAAACCAAGTTCCTGCACTTCCGATCCGCCGGCGTCATGGATCGGGCGGCCGTCCGCCAGCACGAACGGTCCCTTGAAACCGCGGGCCATGAGGTCGCCGACCACTTTTGCGAATGGTGGCGCCATTTCAGGCCACGGTGCCGGCGCCGCACCCCGCACGGCCATGGTGGTGAGCGCCTGATAATTGATGCGGAGATCGACGTCAGCGGGATCGACGCCGCGGGCCTCGATCAGATCGGCGAGGTTGGTGCCGGCATTGTCGCGTCCCAGCACCGGGTTGAGCGCGATCGCGATCCCGGCATCGAAAAACACGCCGTCAAACAGCTTCGCCAGGGTTTCCCGGGTCGCGTCGGCGACGCCGAAGCCGCGCGCGCCGGAGCCGCCGGCGAATTCGATGTCCAGCCCGGTGGCGCCGTTTTCGAGATCGTGCAGCGCCTGCGCGTTGGCGGTCGCGGCGTCCGGATGATCGATCCGCTGCATGATCTGCCAGGGCGCGGCCGCAGGCCGCCCAGCGATCGGGGCGGCATCGCGCGCGCGCCGATAGATCGGCTCGATCCTGAGGCCGTCATAGGTCTTGCCGACCAGCTTCTCGAACGGCGCGCCCTTCAGCACGCCATCGACCAGCTTGCGCCAGTCGTCATAGCTCGCCGGCGCGAAATCCGCCGCGAGCCGCAGGTCGTCAGGTCCAGATGTCATTCGGCAGGTCGCTCCCGAGCAGTTCTTGCTGTTGTCCCGAAATTGCCACGGGCCGACCGCCAAGCCAAACGGTTGTTTGCGACCGTTCCGCTCAGCCGAGGTCGGGCAGCCGCTCAATTCCCTCGGTCGAGAGCTGCGCCAGCGCGGTCGTCACGCTGCGTCCCGCTATGAGACGGTCGGGCGCGATCTCCGCCAGCGGCACCAGCACGAAGGCGCGCTCGAACAGCCGGGGGTGCGGCAGCGTCAGTTCCGGCTTTTGCATCGAAACGTCGTCATAGGCGATCAGATCGAGGTCGAGGGTGCGCGGACCCCAGCGCTGTCTCTTTGGCGCGATCGCGGCCGAACTTGTGTTCGATCTTGTGCAGCGTGAACAGCAGCGCGTGGGGATCGAGGCTGGTTTCGATCTCGATGCAGGCATTGATGAAGCGGGCCTGCTGCTCATCGCCCCAGGGCGGCGTGGCGTAGTCGGACGAACGCGCCAGCAGCGCCGCCTGGGTCATGCCGCAGATATTGGCGATCGCCTTTTGAAAGGTCGCGCGGACATCGCCGACATTGCCGCCCAGCGCGATCAGGACGTCAGCCATGCGAGGACTGTTGCCGGCTGCGGGTCAGGATCACGCCGACGTCGTCGAAGATCGCGGCGATCGGCGCGTGCGGCTTGTGCACGGTGACCTTGATGGTGCTGATGCGCGGAAACGCTGCCAGCACGGCGTCGGCAACGGCGCCGGCGGCGCGTTCCAGCAATTTGTAATTGGCGTTCTTGAAGGCCGCCGTCGCGGTCGCCACCACATTGGAATAGGACACGGTATCGGCGAGCCGATCGGTGCGCGAGGATTCCGACAGATCGGCGGACAGTTCGAGATCGATGACAAAGCGCTGCCCGACCTCGGTCTCATGTTCCATGACGCCGTGGCGGGCATGGATCACGACGCCGGTGATGAAGATGGTGTCGGTCATCGCCGGTCCCAAATCGCCGCGGCCACGCGCAGCGCCTGTACGGTCTCCGCCACATCGTGGGTGCGGATGATCCGCGCGCCGCCTTCTGCCGCCAAGAGATGCGCCGCAATCGAGCCGCCCAGGCGTTGATGCGGCTCCGACGGCGTGACCGAGCTGATGAAGCGCTTGCGCGATGCGCCGACCAGCAGCGGCAGCCCGAACACGCCGAATTCCTTGAGCCGGGCCAGCGCCGTCATGCTCTGCTCGGCGGTCTTGCCGAAGCCGATGCCGGGGTCGAGCACGATATTGCCGCGATGAAATGCCGGCCTTGGCCGCGATCTCGAGCGAGCGCGTAAAGAAGTCGGCGATATCCTGCATGATGTCGATGCCGGCATCGACCTGGTCGCGGTTATGCATGACGATCACAGGCGATTGGCGTGCTGCCAACAGCCGGGCCATGTCGGGGTCGCGCTGCAGGCCCCAGACGTCGTTGGCGATGGCTGCACCGGCGTCAAGCGCCCAGCCGACCACGGCCGCTTTCATGCTGTCGATCGATACGGGAACGCCGAGCGAAACGATCTCGGCCAATATCGGCTGCAGGCGTTGCCGTTCTTCCTCGACCGAGACCGGCTGCGCGCCGTAGGGCCGGGTGGATTCCGCGCCGATGTCGATGATGTCGGCGCCCTCGGCGATCATCCGCCGGGCCTGCGCCAGCGCGCGCTCCGGCGCGATGAACTGTCCGCCATCGGAAAATGAATCCGGCGTGACGTTCAGGATGCCCATCACCGCCGGGTGCGGCCGCGACAACAGGGCGGGCAACACCGGATGATCTGCCGGCGCGGCCGCCGGGGCGGGTCTGGACGTGGTCGCGATCATGCGGTCGCTTTGCGCGGTCCGCGCAGGGGAGTCAAGATGTCGGGGAGGCCGCTACGGCGCCGGTCGGGCCGCCTCTGCCCGGTCCAACTGCTGATCCGGTTGAACAGGCGATTGTCTAATAGGTGATTTTGGGCTGAAGCTTGCGGGCCTGCGCGATCAGCTGCTCGACCGACTTTTCCGAAGGCAAGACGCGGACGAGCTTCCGCTTGGTATTCACTTCTTTCATGTTCTGCGCCAGCCGCGCCGGATTGCGCAGCGCGAGTTCGCGGACCGTGGTGACGCCGGCGGCGCGCATCAGCCCGACCTTGGCCTTGCCCATGCCGGGAATTCGCATGTAGTCGGAGATATTGGCCCATTCGAGCAGTTGCTGCTCGCTGATGCCGGTCTTCGCCGCGAACGCCTTGCGCCCCTTGACGGTGCGGGTGGCCTCAAGCAGCCCGTCGGTGGTGCGAATACCCAGCGATTTCAGTTTGGAAGCGGTGAAGGCGGTCAGGCCTTCAATCTCGGAGATTGGATATGTCATGGTACTCGATATGAAAAAGGTGCTTTAAGCGAACTGACTGAGGCCCGGCGTCCCCGCGATGATCTCGCCCATCTCGATCCGCTCCGATTTTGTCGCGGCCGAACCTGAAAAGTTCACGGGCAACGTTCTGAATTTCGCCCATGCCGAGACCAAGTCCCATCAGCCTGGTGCCGAGCGCCATCAGGCCACCGCCCATCAACCTGCCGAGACCGCCGCCATTGCTTGAGGCCGAATCGCGGCTTCCGCGCCCGGAATCTGGTCGATCAACGCCTGAACTTTTTCGGAAGGACCCTCGTTGCGAAGGAAACCCAGAATGATTCCGACGGTTTTTTCGGCCACAGCATCATCAATGCCGGCCTTTGCGCCCAGCCGTCCTATCAATTCGTCCATATTGCCCCGCCTCAACCGGTTGCCTGCCGGATCCTTGCTTGTGAATTTATCTTGATCTTCCGCGAAACGAATTACAAGCGATCCGCGCCTCCCAAGCGCGATTCAGCTCCAATCGCGCCGCGAGTGTTGCAGCAATGCAAGAGTGGAAAGGAAATTTGCAGCAAATGGTCGCAGCGGAGACACTCGTTCCAGCTTTCGGCGGGCACGAAGCCGGTCGATCTCGTGTCGGCGAACCGGGTTTCCGATCCCCGGAAGGACGTCGAGCGGTTTCATACCGCCTGCAAAATGCAGTATGCTGACGGCGGCTGGCGACCGACCCTCGATGCGCGCAAAGAGGTGATGCGATGGCACCATCCGATAACAAGATCGGCGATACCGACCGAGAACGATTTTCATCGGAAAGGGTGAACAGCCGGCGTGGCTGACGCTCGCGCTCGGAAATCGCCATGGTCTCGTCACCGGCGCGACCGGAACCGGCAAAACCGTTTCGCTGCAGGTGATGGCGGAGGGCTTTGCGCGCGCGGGGGTTCCGGTGTTCGCGGCCGATATCAAGGGCGACCTCTCCGGCATCTCCGAACCCGGCGAGCCCAAGGATTTTATCGTCAAGCGGGCCGGCGATATCGGGCTGACCTTCCAGCCCGACCAGTTTTCGACGATTTTCTGGGACGTGTTCGGCGAGCAGGGTCATCCGGTGCGTGCCACCGTCTCCGAAATGGGTCCGCTGCTGCTGTCCCGCATGATGGATCTGAACGACGTCCAGGAAGGCGTGCTCAACATCGCGTTCAAGGTCGCCGACGAGCAGGGCTTGTTGCTGCTGGACATGAAGGATCTGCGGGCGATGCTGTCCTACATCGCCGAGCACGCCGCGGATTTGACCACGCAATACGGAAACGTTTCGAAACAGACGGTCGGAACCATCCAGCGCCAGCTTCTGGTGCTGGAAAATCAGGGCGGCGCCAAGTTTTTCGGCGAGCCGGCGCTGGCGCTGAAGGATTTCATGCGCACCGACGCGCGATGGCCGGGGCATGGTCAATATCCTGGTGGCGGACAAGCTGATGCAGAGTCCGCAACTGTACGCGACCTTCCTGCTGTGGATGCTGTCCGAACTGTTTGAGGAGCTGCCGGAAGTCGGCGATCCGCCGAAGCCGAAACTGGTGTTCTTCTTCGACGAGGCGCATCTGTTGTTCAACGATGCGCCGAAGGCGCTGATGGACAAGATCGAGCAGGTGGTGCGGCTGATCCGTTCCAAGGGCGTCGGGGTTTATTTCGTGACGCAAAACCCGGTCGACGTTCCCGACAAGGTGCTCGGCCAGTTGGGCAACCGCGTGCAGCATGCGCTGCGGGCCTTCACGCCGCGCGACCAGAAGGCGGTCGCGGCGGCGGCGCAGACCTTCCGGCCCAATCCGAAGCTCGACACCGCGCAGGTCATCATGGAACTGGGCAAGGGCGAGGCGCTGGTGTCGTTTCTGGAAGGCAACGGCACGCCGGCGATGGTCGAGCGCGTCATGATCCGGCCGCCCTCGGCGCGGATCGGACCGATCACGTCGGACGAGCGCAAGGCGATCATGGACGCGAGCCCGGTGAAGGGCAAATACGACACCGCGATCGATTCCGAATCCGCTTATGAGGTGCTGCAGAAGCGGGTGGCCGGAAACGCGGCCAGCGCGGGCGGAGGCGGCGGCGTGCTCGGCGAGATCGGCGCCATCGTCGGCACGATCTTCGGCACCAACGTGCCGCGCGGCAGGCTGTCGACCGGCCAGTCGATCGCGCGAAACGTCACCCGCTCGGTGACCAACCAGGTGGTCGGCGGGGTCGGTCGCCGACCTCGGCAAATCGGTGGGCGGCTCGATCGGCGGTTCGGTCGGCCGCGCCCTGGTGCGCGGCGCGCTCGGCGGGTTGTTGCGGCGCT